>CAWHHY010000001.1:0-517614 GCA_963829305.1 uncultured Actinomycetota bacterium
TGACCAGCGGTCAAGATGCGTATAGTGGCTGGCCCCCCGAGCGGCGCGAGTGGTCGAGCGCAGAGGTGACGCCGGCGCCTGCGGCAGCCGTCAGCGGCTTGCCGAGCAGGAAGGCTCGGCTCGCAACGGCAGTCGTGTGGGCGCTGGTCGGGCTGGCGGGTGCGCTGATGATCGCTGCGCTCGCCAGGCTCGTCCTCGTTCCGGCGGTGGACGGCCCGCGAGGCGGGAACGTGTTGGCGTGGGTAGCCGGCGTCACTTGCACAGCGGTCGGCGGGGTGGTCGCCGCCGTCCGCGTCCACAACCGGGTTGCCTGGCTCCTGCTCGGGATCGGCGTGCTCAGCGCCGTGAGCCTTTTCAGCGGCACCTACATGCCGACGAACTCGGCCCTGGCATGGCTCGCACAGTGGATCTGGTGGCCATCGATGGGCCTCCTGCCATTCACGTTCCTCCTCTTTCCGGATGGGAATCTAAATTCAAACCGGTGGCGCTTAGCCTTGTGGATCTCGAGTTTCGGCCTCGTCGTTCCGGCGCTCGCCCTCGCCTTGGCGGCAATCGTGCAGCCGGGCGTACTCGCCAGAGGGCAGCGGCGCGGCTGCCCCGCGCACTGCTGCTGCTGACCGTCGCCGAGCTCGGCATATTTGCCTCTCTGCTGGCCGCGCTTCTCGCCCTGATCGCCCTCGTCCTCCGCTTCCGCGCATCGTCGGGAGACGAACGCCAACAACTCAAGTGGGTCCTCGTCGCGGGCGTGATGGTGCCGGTTGCCGGACTGTTGGATGCAGCCTGGGGCCTTCCCGAGGCCTGGGTGATAGTCAGCGCCCTTCCGGTGGCCGTAGGTGTCGCCATCATGAAGTACGGGCTGTACCAGATTGACCCCATCATCAACCGCTCGCTGGTCTACGGCGGACTCACGGCTGTGGTGCTCGGCGTGTACGTCGGCGCGGTCACGATCGTGGGCATCGTGCTCCAGAACCACCGGATCCCGGTCCCGCTGATTGCCGCCGGAACCGTGGCGGTGGTGTTCCAGCCGGTTCGCGACCGTCTCCAGCGAGCAGTGAACAGGATGATGTACGGGGAGCGCGACGACCCCTACGCGGTGCTGTCCCGGCTCGGCAAACGTCTGGAAGGCACCGTACCTGCCGACGACGTACTACCGGTCGTCGTCGAAACCATCGCGAACGCCTTCAAGGTCCCGTACGTGGCGATCGAGCTGCGCGACGGCGAATCGTACGCGCCGGCGGCCGCCGCCGGCAAGCCGCGCGAAAATCCGCTGTTCCTCCCACTGACGTACCAGGGCGAGCAGGTCGGCCGGATGGTGGTCGGGCATCGCGGAACGCATCAGCCCTTTTCCGGTGTCGATATGCGCTTGCTCGCCGACATCGCTCGCCAGGCCGGTGTCGCGGCCCATGCCGTCCGGCTGACCGCGGACCTGCAGCGTTCCCGGGAGCGGCTCGTCACGACACGGGAGGAGGAACGCCGCCGGTTGCGCCGCGACCTCCACGACGGCCTCGGCGCCGCGCTGGCGGGCGTCGTGCTGCAGATGAGCGCCGCTCGCACGTTGCTCGTCCGCGATCCCGACGCCGCCGCGGAACTGCTCGACAAGCTGCGGGTGGAGGTGCAGGACGCGATCACGGACATCCGGCGGCTGGTCTACGACCTCCGGCCGCCGCAGTTGGACGAGCTGGGGCTCGTCGCGGCGATTCAGGAGCTTGTGTCGCGCCTCACGGACAGCGCGTCCGTCGGTTCCCCACAGCGCGACCAGCGTCTGAACATGACTGTCGAGACGCCCACCTCGCTGCCTCCCCTGCAGGCAGCCGTGGAGGTGGCGGCGTACCGGATCGCCGCCGAGGCGCTGACGAACGTCGTGCGGCACGCGGAGGCCACGAACTGCGCCTTGCACCTCGAGTGCCGGGACATGCTCGTACTGGAGATACGCGACGACGGGCGGGGCTTTCCTCGGGACAAGCCTCGCGGGGTCGGGCTGACGTCGATGCGTGAGCGGGCAGCCGAGCTCGGCGGCGATCTTCGCATCGAATCGGCGCTCGACCGAGGCACCGTCATACACGCCGAGCTTCCCGTCCATTGGCGGTAACACGATGGAACCATTGACCATTCTCCTTGCAGACGACCACCCCATCGTGCGCGACGGGCTGCGGATGGCGTTGCTGGATCTCCCTCAGGCCGAGGTCGTCGGCGAGGCGGTGAGCGGGACCGCAGCAGTCGAGATGGCGGCGGCGCTGCAACCCGACGTCATCATCATGGACATCCATATGCCTGAGCTGAACGGAGTCGACGCAACCCGGGCGATCGTGTCGGCGAGCCCACGCGTGGCCATCCTGATACTGACCATGTACGACGACGACGCATCGGTGTTCGCTGCGCTCCGCGCCGGCGCTCGCGGCTACCTGTTGAAGGGTGCTGACCAGGCCGAGATACTGGGCGCGGTGGAGGCCGTGTCGCGCGGCGAGGCGATCTTCGGGCCGAGAATCGCCACCCGGCTGCTCCGCTATTTCGGGGGTGTGTCACACCACCAGTTGACACCGACCCTACCCAACTTGACCGACCGGGAGCGCGAAGTGCTGGAGCTGATCGCTCAGGACAGGAGCAATCGAGAGATCACTCGGGAACTCCGGGTCAGTCCGAAGACCGTGAGCAACCACGTCTCCAACATCTTCGGCAAGCTACATGTGGCCGATCGAGCCGAGGCCATCGTTCGCGCACGAGAGGCCGGACTTGGACGGTCGTGGACGCAGGACAGATGACGGCCGGACGGGATGTACGGGCCGACCGTTCCGAGCCTCAGGCTCAAGTCGGCCTCCGAGGTTGCACCGCCTCAATGCACATGCCGGGACGCACCCCAGCCTCCTCGATCGGCCGCTCGTCCTGGTGCGGGCCCGCCGTCCCTTTGTCACGGCCCTGTGGAAACAGCTCCTCGCCAGTGACGGAGTCGCGGAGCACCCAGGCGGAGCCGTAGCTGTGCAGCGCGAGCGGTATCTCTTTGGTCAACTTGAACAGGATGTTCTTGAGGAAGGCCGTTACGGTCTGCTTCCCGTCGTACCGAAGGGGCCAAGCCTCTGCGGAATGCCCGACAAGAGAGCTGGGGTCCACTTCCACGAACACAGCGTTGCGGGTCTGTTCGGCCGCCTTGTCCAGGGCCGCTTCCAGGGCGACTCCGACGTTGCGTTCCGTCCTCGTGGTCTGCGGCAGGTCGACCGATTTGATCAGCTCGGCGATCACCGGGCCGGAGGTCGCACGATCGAAGAACGTCTCCTTCATCCTGCCGAGCAGCTCGCTGACCGCCTGGTCGATCTTGTTCTCGGTGCTGAGTTGAGTCATCTCCCGAACTCCAGTGATGGGCGAGTCCACGACCCCGCTGAGTCCGGCTGACAGATGCCGGACGATGCTTCGCCGGCATTGGTCGGCGCTGTGGAGGTCCCTGTGATCAAAGCGGATCACGTTCATCTGTTGGATGTCGAACGGCAGCGACTGCTCGTCCGCGGCAACGATCAGTGCGACCGGAAGCTGTGCCATGTGGCGAACCGCCAGCTCGTAGTAGACGTTCGGATTCCGGCCCGTGAGATCGGCGATTGCCGTCCGAGCGTGGAGAAGGTGGTCGATGACGCGATGCGTGATCTGCCCGGGAGCGGCCAGCTCGTCGCCACGGACGGCCCAGAGGCCCAGCTCCTGGGCGGCGGGGCGGACGATGAATTCGAGAATCAAGTCCGACCTGGTCCGTACGCCACCACCTTCCTCACCCAGGGGCGCGATGAAGAAGCACTCGCGTTCGAAGTCGGCGAGAGAGTCCATGCCCAAGTCGTCCTGCCATGTGGGATCGCCGTCGAAAACAGTGTTGCTGTCCGGCCCGGCCGGTGCGGTGGTGGCCGCCGATCGCAGCCGCTTCGGACGGCGTCACCCTTCCCACGTTACCGCCCCTGTTCAGGCCGTCGCCTCCGTGATTTAAGTCCGGTTCGCGCTGATTGCCGCTCATTCGATGATCGCGAACAGAGGAAGACCGCGACAAGGCCGTCACACAGAGAGTCGTTGTCATTGCGATCGATTCGGCTGCTCGGGAGATCAGCACTCACCTCCGGAGGAGCGGCCCTTGGCAAGCCTGCTCTTCACTCTCGTCACGACCCGTTCGGTCAGGTATTCCGCGTGAGCCAGGCTGAGACCCTCCTGTGTCAACACCTTGACGACGTCGCGCCGGATCACCTGCTCGTCGACCGCCTCGGTCGAGGCCGGTGCCCGCGCCATCTCGCCGGCGAGCTCAGTGAGCTGTCGCCGGGTGGTGCATTCCTTCCACTTGTCGTACAGGTGCCTTCCGAGAAACCCGGAAATGACGCCGATCAGGGGATGAAGCACGAGAACGATGGTCGGATCGACCAAGCCCTCCTGCTGGCGGTCGAGAAGAGGTTCGTTCCCGAGCAGCGCCCGGAGCTCCGACTCGGCAGCCTTCCGCTCGTCCATGATCCACGACGTGGTGTCCAACGACTTCTCCCTAGGTCATCATGAAGCCGAGCGGGCGGGGCAGCTCACGGAGGAAGTATATGTCAGAAGGTGGAAGCGACACGGAACTCCACGATCACCCCATCGTTGCGGAAGTGCGTTACGCCGGGCAGACCATCAGGGAGATCGACGAGCGCGCCGTCGGCGGATTGACCGGGTCCGCTAATTCTGAGAAAGTCGACACTCGACGTCGGCCGGCCCGTCGCCGTCACTCTGCGCCGCCGGGCCGCCGCTGTGGGGGGGCGAGATGACGACGGCGCAAGGTACATCCGGGCTCGGCTCGGGTTTGCGAACGACCTTCGGCGTGGTGCTCTTCATCGCCTGGGGAGTAGAGACAATTCTCTGGGTGTACGACGCCTTCCACACCTTGATCGAAGGTCAGGCCGGCCCGGCGATCAGGGCACTGGTCGCGATCTTGCTGATGCTCCTCCTTGCCGGCATGGAAGGTTTGGAAGTCGCGGTCATCGACCGCTGGCGCGAGTTGTTTCCGGGGGGCACGACCTCGGTGCTCGCAGGGTGGCTCGCCGCTCGCCAACTCTTCGTGGCTCTGATCGTCACCGCCGCCACGATCCTCGCGGGCCGGGACTCGATCGCCATTCCGTTCTCGTCGACGAAAATCACGAGCACGCTGACGCTCGGGATCTTCAACCTCACGTGGACGGGCTTCACCGTGCTGTGGTTCATGCAGATCCTTCCGAAGCACCTGGCCGCGAAGAATCCGGACCGCTACCTTCAGCACACGCGACGGTCGCTGTTCCCCTTCGTCAAGATCGTCCAGGCGAGCGGCGTGTACAAGCCGGGGTCATGGACCGCCGGAGCGCTGGAACGCCGAATGGACTGGCACGCCGAGCCGACGCTCGAGAGGGCGCCCGGTCGGCAAGGCGTGTCCCTGGCCGACGCCTGGGCTGCCCTGATCCCGGAAAGCGCGCAGGCCGCAACCCGTCGACCCCCCGACGACCGGGCCACCGGCTCCACCGAAAGTTGAGCCGAACCGCGGCAGCGGTGAATCGGTGGTCGACCGGCTCAGCCGACGTCCAGGGCCACCGCGATCGCGGCGGCGACGGCGCCCGGTTCCCCGACCTCGATGACGCTCGTCAGGGGCGACGCAGCGATCCGGACGGCGCGGTCGTCGACATCGTTGCCCGCTCGCGCCGAGGCGATGGCGTCGGCGGTTCGACCGCTTCCGGCAAGGACCACCACGGGACGGCCGCTGCCGAGGCTCTCGGCGACGTCGGTGTAGGCGATCTGCCCGCCGTTGATGAGCACCGTGACCGAGGGCCGGTCGCCCGCGAGGATCCGGGCGACCTCCGGGATCCATGGCGCCTCGTCGCCCCATTGCTCTCCGGGCACAAGGAGGAAGAGCGTGTGGTTCGGCTCCAGTTCGACCGCGTCCGAGGACGACGCGCTTTCCCGGTCGACGACCGTGCCTTCGGCGGCCACCCCGATGAGCGGGAACCGACCACCCGAGGCCGAGCGTGCGCGCCCCACGAGCCGCATGACGCCCGAGTCGGTACCGCCGTCGACCACCGCTGCGCCCAGGCGCTCGGCCATGGGCACCACTTCGTCCCGCAGCACCGCGGCGACGATCTCGAAATCCTTCGCGCTCAGGCCCCCGGCGCCACCCACCAGCACGATCACCGCCCGGTTCCGGCGTAGCCCGGCGCTGTCGAGCGCGGCGGCGATGTCATCGGTGCCGGCGACCCGAATGCGGGGGGCGTGGATGCCGCCAGCCTGCTCGCTCATGGCGCCCCCTGCTGCCCGACGGCCCACGAGCGGCCGATCCATCTCCTGCGGCACCGGCAGATGCACCGAGAGGGTATCGCGACCGACATGCGCAGGGCGGCGATTGCGCGCTCCGGGTCGGGTCGATCGAAGCGGACCGCGAGACCTTCAGTGGAGGAGACAACGGTGAGACAGCGCGCGCAGGAACGGCCCGGACGGTGTTCCCATGACTCGGCGGAATTGGGTCAGGCAGTTCCGTGCGGCCGCTTCCACGTTCGACTGGTCGGCACTGCACGAGCTCGCATCCGGGTACGCCGACAACCTCTACGCCGTCCCGGACCTACCCGAGGACGTGCGCCAGGTTCTGCTGGTGCTCCGGCAGTGCCTGCAGTACGAGGATCTCGAGCTCGTCGCCGACGCCGCGCTCGCACACGGGCTCGACGCCCCCGTCGTCCGCCGGCTGTACGCGCAGGCCCTGGTGGACGGCGGCTAACCGGGCCGTCGCCCTGCGGCTCTACAGCGAGCTGGACGCCGACGAGACGGTTCCAATCGGAGACCGTGTCGAAGCGCGCGGCGGGATCGGTCGCTGCTACAAGGAGATGTTCCTCGCCTGCAGCGAACCGGACCGGCGGCGGCTCTACATCACACGGTCACTCGACGCGTACCTGGCCGCCTACCACGAAGACGAGCACAACACCTGGCACGGGATCAACGCCGTGGCGCTGCTCGCGCGCGCCGGACGCGAGGGCATCACGCTGGCGCCGGGAGCGCCGAACTCGGACGTCCTGGCCGAGCGCATCCTGCACAGCGTCGACACGGACCCGATGCCGAATGCATGGACCGAAGTCACGGCGTGCGAGGCTGCGATCGCCCTCGGCCGGTACGACGAGGCCGTCGAACGGGCGAGGGCGTTCATCGAGACGAACCCGGACGGATTCACGGTCGCAACGTTCCTTCGCCAGTTGCAGAGGGTGTGGCAGCTCACCACCACGAGTTGCCCAGGCGGTGAGCTGCTTCCCGTGTTGCGCTCCACGCTGCTGAGGATCAACGGGGGCGAGGTGACGGTGGGCTCGGCCGACGTCCGCGCTGCACGCCTTGCCGACTTCGGCCGCGGACGGCTGGAGAAGATCCTCGGAGAGCAGAGCTATCGTGCCGCTGACCTGGTACCGCACGGGGCTGCAGCGCTGCCGGGCTGTGGCCCGGATCGAGACGGACGACGACGAGGCCATCGGCACCGGATTCCTCGTTGCAGGGCCCGATCTGCACCAGGCCCTGCCGCCACTCGTGGTGATCACCAATGGCCACGTCGTTCCCGAGGACATAGACCCCGCCGAAGCCGTGGTGGCGTTCCATGGTCTCGACGATGATCCGGGCCGACAGGCCCGCTTCCGGGTGGCCCGCCAGTGGTGGTACCAGCCCTCAGCGGGGAACGGACTCGACACGACCATCTTGGAACTGGCCGGATACCCGCGAGGACGTCATCCCGATCCCGCTGGCCCGTGCACTACCCCACAAGCCGTTGCGTCACCGGCGGGCGTACGTCATCGGCCATCCACTCGGCTTGGCCCAACCTCAGTTCTCCCTGCAGGACAACATCCTGCTCGACTACGACCAGCGCGTCCTGCACTACCGATCACCGACCGAGCGAGGCAGCTCCGGCAGTCCGGTCTTCGACCACGAGTGGCGGCTGATCGGCCTGCATCACGTCGGCGGAGATCGGATACCGCAGCTCAACAAGGCCGGTGGGACCTACGCCGCGAACGAAGGAATCACCGTCGAGGCCATCCGCGGTCGCCTGTCCGCCGAACCTCCAGCCGCCCCCAGCGGCAAGATCTGACCGTTTGATCAGCTGAGCGGCCCTGTACCCGCGGGCGGCGACAGTGCGTCTGTCGCCGACGCGGTGCTTTCAGGCCCCCGACTCGACGACCAACTACTCCAGCCCCGTCACGCCTCCGCGAGCCAGACGAACCCCAACCCCGGCAGTACGGCCCGGCCGTCGTGGACCACCAGGTCGCCGTCGGCCGACAGCACGGTCTCCAGCTCGCCGAGCCCTTCGAACGCGCGCACGTCCACCGACACCGGGTGCTCGGCGAAGTTGACCAGGCTCACAAAGTGGCCGCTCCGCGGGTGGCGGCGGCGCCACGCGAGCACGTGCGGGTCGTCGACGGTCAAGAGCTCCGACTCCCCCGCCGCATGCAGCGCGGGGAGCTCGCGCCGCACCTGGGCGAGCCGCTGGATCCAGGCGAACACGCGGCCCTCGACGGTGTCGGGGTCGTCGCGGCGGGCGGCCGCCTCGGTGTCGAACCACGGGCGGTGCATCCACCGGTTGTCCTGCGCGAGGGCCGCGTCGTCGAGGTAGCTGAGGTCGTTGTCGAGCGCGAGCTCGTCACCCATGTAGAGCAGCGGCACCCCGCCCCACGCGAACGTCACGGCGTGCAGCAGCACGTGCCGGCGGATAGCCGCCTCCAGCGCGGCCTCGTCGCCACGCTCCCGGGCATCGCTGATCCCGCACAGCGCGGCGCACGACCCGGAGATGCGGGCGTCGCCGGTCTCGGGGTTGTCCTGGAACAGGGCGCCGCGAGCGTGGCTCATCGGGTAGGCGCCGGAGTAGAAGTCGTTGAGGAACCGCCGGTGGGCGACCGGGCTCCAGCCGACGGCCCAGGCGTCGGTGTCGCTGACGGCCCAGCCGATGTCGTCGTGGCAGCGCACGTAGGTGGCCCAGGCGGTGTCGGCCGGGATCGTCGCCATCCGGCGCAGCGACTGCACGGCCAGCCGCGCGTCCCTCGTCGCGAGGCTCGACCACAGCATCACCATGAGCTGGTTGTGGTAGGCCAGCTCGCATTCCGGCCGGTAGCGGGCGTGGCCGCCGAGGTAAGGGACGAGATCCTCGGGCGAGACGATCGCCTCGGCCTTGAAGATCGTCGCCGGCGCGGCCACCTTCACGAGCGCGTGCAGGGCCTGCATGAGGTCGTGCACCTCGGGCTGGTTCATGCACGAGGTGCCGAGCCGCTTCCACATGAACGGCACGGCGTCCATCCGGAAGATCTCGATCCCCCGGTTGGCCAACCACAGCACCGTGTCGAGGACAGCGGCGAAGACGTTGGGGTTGGCGTAGTTGAGGTCCCACTGGTAGCCGAAGAACGTCGTCCACACCCACGCGCCGCGGCCGCGGCGGGCAGTGCCGACCCAGGTGAACGAGCCGGGCGCGCGGTCCGGGAAGACGTCGCTGATCGTGGCCTGGTACGCGTCGGGCAGGTTCCGGTCGTGGAAGGCGAAGTAGAAGTCCGCGTACGCCGGGTCGCCGGCCAGCCAGGCCTTCGCCCACGGGTGCTCGCGGGCGGTGTGGTTCAGCACGAGGTCGACGCACAGGCTCATCCCGCGCTCGCGCAGCGCCCGGGCGGCGGCCTCCAGGTCGTCCATGGTGCCGACCCGGGGGTCGACGGCGCGGTAGTCCATGACGGCGTAGCCGCCGTCGTTCTCCCCCGGCCGCGGCTTGAGCAGCGGCATCAGGTGCAGGTAGCTCACGCCCAGCTCGGAGAGGTAGTCCAGCCGCTTGGGCAGTGCGTCGAGCGTGCCGCAGAAGCGGTCGGTGTAGGCGACGTAGCCTAGCGCGCTCGGCTCCTGGTACCAGCGCGGCGTAACCTCGCGGCGCCGGTCGGTCTCGCGCAGCTCCGTCGGCCGCTCCGCCGCCGCCCGGAGCGTGAGCCGGACGAGGCGCCCGACCAGCTCGTCGGCCTCATCGTCGCCGTAGAGCGCCTCGAGCGGGCCGTGCAGGTCGAGGAACCACAGGTCGAGCCGGGCCAGGAAACTGACGGCCTCCGCCCGGCCCAGTGCGTGCTCGGCCTCCTCGGCGACGACGGGCCGCAACCGTTGCAGGGCTGCTGTTGCGCGGCGACGGCGTTCGGAGTCGGAGCGCAGCGTGATCACGCCCACATCTTGCCAAGCCGAATGCGCCCGTGGGTGTTCTTACCGGGTCGCCCCGCGCAGCGGGATCGCCCGTGCGGGTCACGGAACCCTCACAGGGCGTGTACCAGCAGGTCGGTGAGGGTACGGGCCGTCCATGACGGCGCACACCCCCTCGCAGGCGACCCCGACGGGGGCCCACCTGTCTTCAGATCCGGCTCCCTCCTCGGGCCCGACCGACGCGACCACCGGTGAGCTGGTCACCCGCCTGTCCGCGCAGATCTCCGAGCTCGTCCGTGGCGAGCTCGCCCTCGCCAAGGCCGAGCTGGCCCAGAAGGGCAAGCGGGCCGGCATCGGCGCCGGCCTTGCGGGCACCGCAGGGCTGCTCGCCCTGTACGGTGTCGGCGCGCTGATCACCACCGTGATCGCCGCCCTCGCGCTGGTCCTGCCGGTGTGGGCGGCAGCCCTCATCGTCGCGGTGCTGATCTTCATCGTCGCCGGCGTGCTCGGGCTGCTCGGCAAGAACCAGATCCAGCGGGCGACCCCGCCGGTGCCGGAGAACACCGTCGAGAGCGTCAAGCGCGACGTCGCCACCGTGAGCGAGAGGATCAAGCGATGACCGAGGCAAACTCCGCGGCCAAGAGTCCGGAGGAGCTGCGCGCCGAGCTGGCCGCCAAGCGCGCCCAGCTCGGCGACACCGTCGAGGAGCTCGCGCACCGCGTGGACGTCCCGGCGCAGGTGAAAGCGAAGAAGGACGACACCCTCGCGAAGCTGCAGGACGCGAAGGTCGAGGCATCCCGCCGCGTGCACGAGGGCACGGAGAAGGTGAAGGCCGCCATCTCGGAGAAGGCACCGGTCGTCCAGCAGAAGGTGGACGACGCCGTCACCAGGAGCAAGGCCGTGTACGCCGAGAAGGCGCCGCCCGCCGTCCAGCAGAAGGTGGACCAGGCCGTCGAGAAGGGCAAGGCCGTCTACGCCGAGAAGGCTCCGGTCGTGCAGCAGCACGTGAACAAGGCGGTCGCCGACGCCCGGCCGGTCGTCCAGGAGAAGGTGGCCCAGGGCCACGCCCTGCTCGCGCAGAAGGCCCCGCCCGTCGAGCGGACGCTGCGGGAGAAGCCCGGCGTCGTCGCTGGTGTCGTGGTGGCGCTGGTGGTACTGCTCATCGTGACCAGCCGGAAGAGGAAGAACGCCTGACGGAGGTGTCCACGGTGGAACGCGGCAACGCCAAGCACAGCCCGCGCGAAGACGACATGCTCGCCGCGGAACTGCGCGGCACGCTCGGCCCCGGCGGCTCGAACCGGGAGGAGTGGGTGGACCCGGAACCTCCGGCGGACGACGACGTGCCCGCGCGGTCCGGGCCCCCGGTCGAGGAGCTGTCCGACGACGGGATGGAGCGCGCCCAGCACGACCTCGACGTCGCCAACGACTGGCACTGAGGAGTCGGCACCGATCTGAGGGTGCCGGCGGCCGCCTGAGGGGTTGGGGCGGCTGTGACCGATCCGGCCACGACGCGTCCGCCCCCCACGCCGTGGGGGGCGGTCGCCCCGCGCCGAATCACGCTGGCGCACAAGCCGCGCCGCGCGAGGATCGCCCGCGACGGCGCGGCCCCTCACCGTAACCCCGCACGTAACGGGTGCAGGGCCGGTCCGGACCTCTAGGCTGGCGGATGTGCCGGAACGCACAGCCACGGACGATCCGCAGCCCGACGTCGCGCACCCGGACGGCTCCGCGACGTCGGAGGCGGGCGGCCCGGAGCCCGACGACGTCAGTTTCGAGACCATCGCGGACGAGCTGTACGCGCTGCCTCCCGACGAGTTCGTCCCCGCCCGCGACGACCGGGTCGCCGCTGCCAAGGAGGCGGGCGACCGCGACCTGGCCCGCGCCCTGGGCCGGCTCCGCCGCCCCACGAAGGCTGCCTGGTTGGCCAACCTCCTCGCCCGCCACCGCACCGAGCAGCTCGACGGCCTGGTCGCCCTCGCCCGCGGCCTCGCGCAGGCCCAGCAGGAGCTCGACGGCAGCGCGCTGCGCGCGCTGTCGGGCCAGCGGCACCGCGTCGTCGCCGCGATGGCCCGCGACGCCGGGCGCCTGGCCGCCCGCCGCGGCGAGACCGTGAACGACGGGCTCGTCCGCGAGGTGGCCGGCATCCTCGACGCCGCCCTCGCCGATCCCGCCGTCGCCGAGGAGATACGGGCCGGGCGCCTGACCAAGACCGTCCGGTACTCCGGTTTCGGGCCCGCCGAAGGCGCGGACCGCGGAGAGGACATGGCCGCGTGGGCCGCGTCGGCGCCGCAACGCCACGCCCGGCGTCCCGGCGGTGCCGGAGAGCCTGGCGACGGCACCGGCGACGCAGGCCCGGACGGCAGCGGCGATGGCGACGACGGTGCAGGCGCTCCGGGCGACGCGGAGGTCGGGTCGGACGACGGCGCCGGGTCCGAGCGCGCCCGTGAGCGGGCCGAGCGGGAACGCGCCGAGCGGGAGAGACGCGAGCAGCTCGCCGCGGAACGGGCCGCCCGGGAACGGGAGCTCGCCGACGCCGAGGCCGAGGAGTCCGCGGCCCGGTCCCGCCAGGAGTCCGACGAGGCCGAGCGCGACCGCGCCGACGAGCGGCACACCGCCACCCGCGACCGGGTCGCCGAGCTCGCCGCCGCGCTGGACGCCGCCCGTGACGAGGAACAGTCCGCCCTCGAAGCCTTCCGCACCGCCGCGACCGCCGCCCGTGACTCGGCCCGCGACGCCTCCGCGGCCGCCGTGCGCACCGCCCGCGCCCGCGCCCGCCTGGACCAGCTCCCCACCGGGTGACCCCGAGGCGCCGCCCGCGGCCCGCCGCGTGCCGCCGCGAGTCGGCACGTTTGCCGCCGCGAGTCGGCACGTTCGCCGCGCGAGTCGCCACCTTTGCTGCCGCGAGTCGGCACGTTCTCCGGCGCCGGCCGTCGTGCCGCAGTACATGTCACACCCGCACCGCGGCGTGCCGCGGCCGCGACGTGGGCATTCCGTGAACGGACGAAAGGCAGCCCATGACCGACACCGCCACCCTGATCACCCAGCTCCGCGTCCTCGCGCAGCTGACCCGCGCCGAGGCCCATGTCGCGCGGTCGCGGGAGGCCCAGGCGAGCACCGACGACGTCCGCGACGACCTGCGGCGCAACGCCGCGACGCGGACGCGCGTGCCGCCCGCATCGGCGGCCTCCTGCATGAGCTCGGCGCCCTCCCCGATCCGGTCACGCCGCTGGTCGGCCGGGTGGCCTCGCTGGTCCGCGGTGCGATGGAGCAGGCGCAGCCGCTGGACGAGGCGCTGCTGGGCGACCTGGCCCTGGAGCACCAGCTCCGCGACCGGGCGCGCTACGTCGCGGAGCTCGCGGGGGCCGCCGACCAGCCCGCGGTGCACGAGCTCGCCGTCGATCTCGAGGCGGCGCACACCGAGACGGTGGAGTGGCTGACCGGGGTGCTCGCGGACCTGGCGGGTGGGCAGGCGGCGCTTCAGGCGTCGCCGCTGCAGCGGCTGGCCGCCCAGGTCACCCGGGCGGCGAACACCCCCGCCCGCACCACACTCGGCGGGGCGGCCGCGACCGTCTCGGTCACCGTGGAGCGGGCGGTCGGAACCGTCGCCGGGGCGCAGGTGGCGGACATCGCTGGAGAGGCCGCCGCCGCGGCGGTCACGACCGGCCGCGACGTCGCGGCGGGGCTCGCTCGGCGCCTGCCGGGTGCCGAAAGCCCCCCCGTCGACGCCATTGTCGATGCCCCCGATCCCGAGCCCATGGCGCCGCCGATCCCCGACTTCGCCGACCTGCCCGCGCACGCCGCCGTCGCCGCCCTGCGCACCCTCGACGACCCGCGCGACGTCGCCGCGACGCTGGAGTTCGAGCAGGAGCACGGCAACCGGCCCGGTGTCGTCGCGGCGGCTCGCCTGCGGAGCGCGGCCCTCGGCGCGGGCTGACGGTGCCCACGCGTGCGTTACGGGCGGATGACGAACCGGGTTTGGCGCGATCGGCGGCGGGCACAGACGACGCCGTGATGCTGTATCCGCCCGGCGTCTACCGCGCCGAGACCGACACCGAACTGCTCGCAGGCGTCATGCGCCAGGGCGACTTCGCCCGTGGCCGCGACGTCCTCGACGTCGGAACCGGCGGGGGCGCGCTGGCCGTGGCCGCCGCACAGGCCGGCGCCCGCTCCGTCACCGCCGTCGACCTGTCGCTGCGCTCGGTCGCCGCCACGTGGGTCAACAGCCGCCTCTCCCGTGCGCGGGTGGATGTGCGGCGCGGGGACCTGTTCGCCCCGGTGACCGGGCGCCGCTTCGGCCTCGTGCTGTCCAACCCGCCGTACGTCCCCGCGGCCACCGACGCGCTGCCTCGCCACCGCAAGGCGCGCTGCTGGGACGCCGGGCCCGACGGCCGGGCGCTGCTGGACCGGATCTGCGCAGGCGTCCCCGATGTCCTCACCCCGGACGGCACGGTCCTGCTCGTCCACTCCGCCGTCTGCGACACCGACGGCACCCTGGACGCGCTGCGCCGTGCCGGGCTCGCCGCCCGCGAGCTCGCCCGCGTCACCGTCCCCTTCGGGCCGGTGATGCACTCCCGGGCGCGGCTGCTCGAGGCACGCGGGTTCGTCGGGCGCGGGCAGCGGTCCGAGGAGCTGGTGGTCGTGGCGGGACGGCGTGCTGGGTCGCGGGACGGGTTCCGCGATGAGTGAGGTGCGCGAGGTCATCGTGACGGCCGAGGGTCCGGTCCTGGTCACCGGCCCTGTCGAGGTCGTCCTGCCCGACGGCCGCCGCGTGCGTTCCGATCGGCCGGTCACGGCGCTGTGCGTGTGCCGGCGCAGCCGCAGGGCACCGTTCTGCGACACCAGCCACCGCCGCAAGGTCCGCGATGCCCAGAGAACACCGAGGACGGACCGGGGACACCGAGACCGGGAACGACGAGGAGAACCGTGCTCAGCCGCACCGCACCACCGCGCGTTGATCCGCCACCGCTCCCGCACGCCCGCGGGCCGGTCTCGGCCGCCGTGCTCGCGGCCCTGCGCGACGAGCCGCCCCTGCGGGCCGATCCGGCTGACGCCGACCCCTACGGTGACGACCTCCAGCTCGCCCTCTACTGCTGCTACGAACTGCACTACCGCGGTTTCGCCGGGATCCCGGACGACCGCGAGTGGGCGCCGGGGCTGCTCGCGCTGCGCCGCGAGGTCGAGCGCGTGTTCGAGGCGGCCCTGCGCGCCGACGTCCCCGCGGGCGACGGCACGGCGGAGGGTGTGGTGCGCGAGCTCGACGCCCTGCTCGTCGAGCCGGTCGAGGGCCGCGGCCCGTCGTGGCACCTGCGCCGCGACGGCGCGCTCTGGCAGCTGCGCGAGTACGTGGTGCACCGCTCGCTCTACCACCTCAAGGAGGCCGACCCCCAGGCCTGGGTGATCGCCCGGCTGGAGGGGCCGGCCAAGGCCGCGCTGGTGAGCATCGAGCACGACGAGTACGGCGCGGGGGACCCCGACCGCATGCACGCCCGCCTGTTCGCCGACATGATGGCCGCACTCGGGCTGTCCACCGCCTACGGCCACTACCTCGACGTGGTGCCCGCCGCGACCCTCGCAGAGGTCAACTTCATGTCGTTGTGCGGCCTGCACCGCCGTTTGCGCGGGGCACTCGTGGGGCAGTTCGCCATGGTGGAGCTGACCTCGTCCCCCGGCTCGGACCGCCTCGTCCGGGCGATGCGCCGGCTCGGCTGCCCGGAGCGGGCGATCGCGTTCTACGACGAGCACGTCGAGGCCGACGCCGTGCACGAGCAGGTCGTCCGGCACGGGGTGATCGCCCCGCTGCTGGACGGCGAGCCGCACCTGGCCGACGACGTCCTGTTCGGCATCCGCGGGAGCGGGTTCCTCGGCGACCGCCTCGCCGAGGTGCTGCTCGACGGCTGGGAGCACGGCCGCTCCACCCTGCGCGTCCCGCTGCCCGGCGCCCCCGTCCTCATGGAGAGTGCCCGATGAACGCCAGGCCCGTCGCCGTCGTCACCGGGGCGAGCCGTGGGCTCGGTTTCCTGCTGGCCCGCGAGCTCGCCGACCGCGGCCACGACCTCGTGGTCAACGCCCGGTCGGAGTCGGGGCTCGCCACTGCCGCGGTGGCACTGCAGGAACGCGGCGCCGCGGTCGTCACCGTGCCCGGCGACGTCGCCGACCCCGCCCTGGGACAGCAGCTCGTCGACACCGCCACTGCCCGGTTCGGCCGGCTGGACGTGCTCGTCACCAACGCCGGCTCGATCCAGGTCGGGCCCGCGTTCGCCATGCGCGCCCAGGACTTCGTCAACGCGATGGACCTGATGTTCTACGGCGTGCTGCACCCCGTGCTGGCCGCGCTGCCGGTGATGAAGCAGCAGGGCGCCGGGCGCATCCTGGTGATCAGCTCGATCGGCGGGAAGCTGCCCGCGCCGCACCTGCTGCCCTACGTCGCGGCGAAGCATGCGGCCGTCGGCTTCGCCGAGGGGCTGCGCGTCGAGGCGATCCGGCACGGGATCACCGTGACGTGCGCGGTACCCGGCCTGATGCGGACCGGCTCGCCGCGCAATGCGCTCTTCACCGGCGACCAGGCCGCCGAACACCGCTGGTTCACCCTCGGCGACAGCCTGCCGCTGGTGTCGATGGACGCCGAGCGCGCCGCCCGCCAGCTCGTCGGCGCGGCGCTCAAGGGCAAGCCCGAGGTGGCGCCGACGCCGCTGGCCAAGATCGGTATGCGGGTGCACGGCCTGGCGCCGTCGACGACGATACGGCTGGTCAGTGCCGTCAACCGGCTGCTGCCGGGCGACGAGACGCCCCGGCCCATGCGCCCGGGACACGCCGTCGAGAAGCCGGCACGCTGGTTCGACTCGTTGACGGCGCTGACCCGCCGGGCAGCCCACCGCTACCACCAGCACGACGACACGTCGTCCGACCCGGCCCCGTCCACCCGCCCCTGACGGCGCTCCGTAGCTCTGGCCACCCACCCCGATCGGGTGACGGGGCGGCGTTCCTACTATCGACCGGTGACCGAGGACGACCTTTCCCGCTCCCCCGCGGCCCCGAGCGACACCGCCCCTCCGGGCGACCCCACCGTGCCGCCGCCCGGCTCCGCCGCCGGAGTCGACACCGCGGAGCCGCAGATGCGCCGACGCGGCCGTCCCAAGGGCTCGACCTCGACGGCCCGCACCACGCGCGTCGTCGAGCTGACCCTCACCGTGGCCGGCGGGGCGGACGGCGAGTGGCAGGCCGAGCTCAAGCAGGGCCCCTCGTGGATCTCGCGCGGGCTCCCGATCAACGCCGCGTCGGTACTGCGGGCCGCCCAGGAGCTGCACCCCGAGCTGGCCGAGCCGATCGAGGCCGCCATCGGCGCCGCCCGCGAGCAGCGGGCCGCCCGGGTCGCCGCGCTGGAGGCGGAGCTGGAGCAGGCACGTAAGGCGCTCGCCGAGCTGGAGGCCTGACCTCTGCCGTGAGGTCGACAGCGCTTCTGTTCATCTGGCGGCAACAGGGAAGCTGTTCGTGCTGCTCGACGGCGCGCTGGAGATCAGCCGTGCCGGCACGTTCATCACCGTCGTCGACGCTCCGGGCGCCATCTTCGGCGAGATGAGCGCCCTGCTCGGCAGCGCTGCGACCGCCACCGTCCGCGCCGTCCGCGACAGCCGGCTGCGCCGCACCGACGATCCCCAGGGCTTCCTCGACGGGCACCCCTGATGGCCCGTGCCGCGCGGACGGCCACCGCCTGCACGTCCAGCGCGACCTGCGAGCGGACGTCGAGCAGGTCGCCGGCGATCATCACCGCGTCGACGGCGGCCGCCCGGTGGAGCAACCAGTCGAGCTGCCGCAGCCGGTAGTGCAGGTCGGACACCAGCAGGACCTTCACCCGACCGCCTCCGGCTCCCGAGATGAGCCCGAGCTCGACAGCCGGCTCAGCTGTGCGACGGCGCAGGCCCGGCGCCGTCGATCTCGAACGCCAGGTCGTCCGCGTAGCAGTAGAACCAGTCCTCGCCGGGCTCGAACGAGCGCACGATCGGATGCGTGGTCCCGTGGAAGTGCGCGGTCGCGTGCCTGCTCGGCGAGCTGTCGCAGCAGCCGACGTGCCCGCACTCCTGGCACATCCGCAGATGCACCCAGCGCCCGCCCGCGGCCAGGCACTCGTGGCAGCCGTCGTCACTGGGCGTCACCGCGTTCAGGGTGTCGAGGTGGGTACATGTCGCCATGGCGCCAGTCTGCCCCTCCCCCGCCGTCCCGTTCGCCCGGGTCGTTCCGGGCGCGCACCCCCGCTGCGGAATGCTGGACCGGTGAACGGCGTCCTCACCAGCCTCGCGCTCGTCCTGGTGTTCGTGCTGATCGGCGGCTACTTCTCCGCGTCCGAGCTCGCGCTGGTCTCGTTGCGTGACAGCCAGGTCGACCGGCTACCCGGCAAGCGGGGGGACCGAGTACGCAAGCTGCGCGCCGACTCGAACCGTTTCCTCGCCTCCGTGCAGGTCGGCGTGACCCTCGCCGGGTTCTTCGCCTCCGCATACGGCGGGTCGACGCTGTCGGAGCCGCTGGCCGAGGTGCTGGTCGGGTGGGGCGTGCCGGCCGGGATCGCGGGCACGGTCGCGTTCATCGCCGTGACGGCCTTCATCTCCTACCTGTCGTTGGTGCTCGGTGAGCTCGTCCCCAAGCGGCTGGCCCTGCAGCGCGGCGAGGGTGTCGCGCTCTTCGTCGCCCCGGCGCTCGACCGCGTGGCCACGCTGACCCGGCCGATCGTCTGGCTGCTGTCGGCGTCGACCAACGCCGTCGTGCGGATGCTCGGCATGGACCCGCGGGCCGGGGGCGACGAGGTCACCGAGGAGGAGCTGCGCGACATGGTGAGCACGCACGGGGAGCTGGACGCCGAGGAGCGCCGCGTGCTCACCGACGTGTTCGGTGCCGCGGACCGACAGCTCACCGAGGTGATGGTGCCGCGGACCGAGGTCGAGTTCCTCTCCGCGGACACCGTGCTCGCCGACGCGGTCCGCCACGTGCTCGACAAGCCGCACTCCCGTTACGCGGTCACCGGCCAGACCGTGGACGACGTCGTCGGAGTCGTGCACGTGCGCGACCTCCTGACCACCGTGCTCATGGACCGGCAGGACATGACCGGGGGCGGCACGGCGGCGGCACGGACCGTCGGCGACATCGCCCGCCCCGTCCCCCTGCTGCCGGGCAGCAAGCCGGTGCTCGCGGCGCTGACCGATATGCGGGCGAACCGCACCCACCTCGCCGTGGTCGTCGACGAGTACGGCGGCACGGACGGGATCGTCACGATGGAGGACATCATCGAGGAGCTGGTGGGCGAGATCGAGGACGAGTACGACCCGGCCGCCCGGGCCGGCTCGGACAGCTCGGAGTTCGACGGCCTCCTGCACCGCGAGGAGCTGGCCGGGGCCACCGGCATCGTGCTGCCAGACGGTCCGTTCGAGACCCTCGCCGGATTCGTGCAGACGCAGCTGGGCCGGGTGCCCGCGGTGGGCGACGGGTTCGAGGCGCACGGGCATCGGTTCACCGTCACCGAGATGGACGGCAGGCGGGTCGCGAGGGTGCGCATCGCCCCGCCGACGCCCACGGCCGACGACCTCGCGACGCCCCCGGGACCGGCGGCCGCACCGGAGCGGTGATCGATGCGTGACGGTCGGCTCGGAGGGTAGTTCCGCCGCATGGCATTCCAGGTGACCGAGGTCCAGAAGGCGCTCAAGGGCGCCGACTACCCCATGGACGGGAAGGCGCTCTCCGCGCTCGCGACGAAGAACGGCGCCGACGGCGACCTGGTCGACGCGCTGAAGGGGCTGCGCGAGGTGGACGGGCCGAACACGGTGATGAAAGAGCTGAAGAACCACCTGGGCGGCAAGCCGGCCTGATCTATCGACGCGCGTCTCGACGGCCGGCGCGGACGTCGAGCACGGTCGGCCCGCGCGCGCCTCGACGATGGCGAGGCGCGCGCCGGCGGCTGCTGTCTCAGTGCGCCCGACGGGCAAGCGCGCTCGCGACCCGGCGAGACAGCGTGACGCCGTGCCCGAGGAGCGCGAGGCCGATGCGGGCAGGCATCAGCGCGAAGTCGGCGACGAGGGTGAGCGGGTCCTCGAAGCGGGAAGGGACGGGTGCCGCGAGGCCGGGCGCCCCGGGAGGCCCGGCGGGGCCACGCTCGCCCTGCGGCCCAGGAGGACCGGCGGGACCACGCTCCCCAGCGACACCTGCTGGGCCTGCCGGACCGCGCTCGCCGGCGGGACCTGCCGGACCGCGCGCACCTTCAGGACCGGGCGGCCCTGCGGGACCCGGCTCACCGGCGGGACCGCGTTCACCGGCAGGGCCGGTCGGGCCCGGCTCGCCGGCGGGACCGCGTTCACCGGCGGGACCCGGGTCGCCCGGCTGTCCTTGCGTGCCAGGCTCGCCCTGCGGTCCCGCGGGTCCCCGGGCGCCTCGCGGCCCGCGGTCGCCGACCGCCGGCCCGCGCTCGCCGGCCGCGGGTTGGGTGGTCGCGGCGCGGGCGCGGGTAGTGCCGGTGCGGCGGGTGCCGGTGGTGCTGCGGGCGGCCCGGGAGGTGGCGCCGTTGCTCGCGGCATCACCTGACGGGGTGCCGCCGTTCGTGTCCGGGTCCACCCGGGGCGGGGTGTCCGGGAGGGGGTCCGTCATTGGCGCTCCTCGGGTGTGCGGGCCTATCTGTACAGCACCAGTATCACCAGCGCGGTGAGCAGCGCCGACACCAGCAGGGAGCCCAGGCAACCGAGACGGCTCGAGAAAAACGCGATCACTCGGTCTCGGTACCCGTTCTCCCGCGATCACGTCCCGCAAGTTCGGTGTGTCACACCGTCACCCGGAAGGGTACTGCCCGACATGCCGGTATTCGGGTTGCACTGCTCACACGAACAGGTCCATCCCCGCGCGCTCCTCGCCGCGGTCCAACAGGCGGAGGCGGCGGGCTTCGACGCGGCGATGTCGTCGGACCACTTCTCGCCGTGGAGCAGCCGTCAGGGGCACTCGGCGTTCGCCTGGTCGTGGCTGGGCGCGGCGCTGCAGGCCACATCGCTGCCGTTCGGCGTCGTGAACGCGCCGGGCCAGCGCTACCACCCGGCGATCATCGCGCAGGCCATCGCCACCCTAGGCGCGATGTACCCGGGCCGGTTCTGGGCCGCGCTGGGTAGCGGCGAGGCCAGCAACGAGCACATCACCGGCGAACGCTGGCCGCGCAAGGACGTGCGCAACGCCCGCCTCCGCGAGTGCGTCGAGATCATCCGGGCGCTGCTGCGTGGCGAGGAGGTCAGCCACGACGGCCTCGTGACGGTCGACCGGGCCACCGTCTACACCAGACCCGACACACCGCCGCTGCTCGTCGGTGCCGCGGTCAGCGAGGCGACGGCCGCGTGGTGCGCGGAGTGGGCGGACGGGCTGATCACCGTCAACGCACCCGTCGAGACGCTCCGGCGGATGATCGGCGCCTACCGCGATGCCGGCGGCCGCGGCGACCTCGCGCTCCAGGTGCACCTGAGCTGGGCACCGGACGAGCGCGAGGCGCAGGCGCTGGCGTACGAGCAGTGGCGCAGCAACGTGTTCCCACCCCCTGTCTGCTGGGACGTCGACCTCGCGGCGACGTTCGACGCGGTCAGCGAGGAGGTCCCGCTCGAGCGCGTCGAGCAGGCCGTCAACGTCTCGGCGGACCTCGGCGCGCACACCGCACAGCTCGCCGAGTACGCCGAGCTCGGCTTCGACAAGATCTTCCTGCACCACGTCGGTCAGGAACAGGAGGCGTTCGTGGACGCCTTCGGTCAGAAGGTCCTCCCCCAGTTGCGGAGCGCGGCATGAGACTGACCCAGACCTCGGACCTGTGGTGGAAGAACGCCGTCGTCTACTGCCTGGACGTCGAGACGTACGCCGACGGCGACGGCGACGGGTGCGGCGACTTCCGCGGCCTCATCCAGCAGATCGACCACCTGCACCGGCTCGGCGTCACCTGCATCTGGCTGATGCCCTTCTACCCCTCGCCGGACCGTGACGACGGCTACGACATCACCGACTTCTACGGCGTCGACCCGCGGCTGGGCACGCTCGGGGAGTTCGTCGAGTTCGTCCGCACCGCCCGCGACCGCGGGATCCGGGTGATCGCGGACCTGGTCGTCAACCACACGTCGATCCAGCACCCCTGGTTCCAGCAGGCCCGCAGCGCACCGGACAACCCCTACCGCGACTGGTACGTGTGGGCGGACCAGCCGCCTGCCGACGGCCCGCAGGGCGTGACGTTCCCGGACAAGGAGACCAGCCTCTGGCAGTACGACGAGGAGGCCGGCCAGTACTTCCTGCACCGCTTCTACAAGTTCCAGCCCGACCTCAACGTCGCGAACCCCGCCGTCCGCGACGAGATCGCCCGGATCATCGGGTTCTGGATGCAGCTGGGCCTGTCGGGCTTCCGGGTCGACGCCGTGCCGTTCCTGCTCGAGACCAGCGGCCAGGCCGACGCCGCGGACCTGCCCGACCCGCACGAGTACCTGGCCGATCTCCGCTCGTTCCTCAACCGTCGCAACGGCGAGGGCGTGCTGCTCGGCGAGGTCAACCTGCCCTACGCCGACACCATGCAGTTCTTCGGCAAGGGCGACGACGAGCTGACGATGTGCTTCGACTTCATCGGCATGCAGAGCATGTACCTGTCACTGGTGCGCGGGGACGCCGGCCCGATCGCCGAGGCGCTGCGCGACCGCCCGCAGCCGCCGAAGGACGCGCACTGGGCGACGTTCGTCCGCAACCACGACGAGCTGACCCTGGACAAGCTCTCCGAGGCGCAACGCCAGGAGATCTTCGACGCGTTCGGCCCGGACAAGGACATGCAGGTCTACGGCCGCGGCCTGCGGCGGCGGCTGCCACCGATGGTCGAGGGCGACCAGCGCCGGATCCGGCTGGTGTACAGCCTGCTGTTCGCGCTGCCCGGCACGCCGGTGCTGTTCTACGGCGAGGAGATCGGCCTGGGCGAGAACCTGAAGGCGGAGGGGCGGCTCGCCGTCCGCGTGCCGATGCAGTGGACCGGCGAACCCGGCGGCGGGTTCTCCACCGCGGACCCGTCGACGTTTCCGGAGCCGCTGGCCGAGGGTGCGTTCGGGCCGGAACAGGTCAACGTCCGCGACCAGTCCCGCGACCCCGACTCGCTCCTGTCGTTCTTCCGGCACCTCGTCGAGTCCTACCGCGCGTGCCCGGAGCTGGCCTGGGGCACCGTGGCGGTGGTCGACCCGGGGCCGAAGGCCGGGCCGGTGCTCGCGCACCGCGCGGACGCCGACGGCATCTCCGTCGTCGCGCTGCACAACTTCGCGGACCGCAAGGTCACCGCCACCCTCCCGCTCACCGGACTCGACGGCCGCGACCTGTACGACGTGCTGGCCGCGGACGGATCGACGGTGACGGTGGGCGACGACGCCACACTCACGCTGACGCTGCCGCCGTACGGCTACCGCTGGCTGCGCTCGGCACCCTGATCCTGTTGCGCGGGTGCTCCCGGCTCCTCCGATGACCGTGGGCACCCGCGCGACGTGATCGACCTACCTCCTCCGTACCGGACGGCGATCCCCAGCTCCTCCCCGGCGCCGCCGTCAGGCCCCGGAGATCCGCACGATCACCTGCTGGTCCGTGACCTCCTGGACCCGCACGACGAGGCCACCCACCTCGGTCTGCCCGCCGACCGGCACCATCACGGTCTGGCCGGCGACCTCGATCTGGGCGATGTCGGCGTCCACCCGAACCAGCCGTGCCGACACGCCGAGCACGCTCACCTCGGACGAGCCCGACCGGGCGAACGTGACCGTGCAGCCGTCCGTGCCGCACGAGGTGTTCCCTCCCCCACCACACCCTGCGAGGGAGCCCCCCGCGAGGACCAGGGCGAGAACGGCGACGACGGTGCCGCGGCGCAGGCGCGGGAGCAGGGCGTTCACCTCGCCGATGGTAAGGGTGGCCTCGCCGCCGGCGGGTCGGCGGGATACGGCCACGAGTTCTGCGCGCAGCCCTTGAGTCCGAGCGTCTGCTGCTGCATCACCGGTGCGGGCCGGGCCGGGCCGGGGCAGCGCTCGTGACCGTGCCCCAGCGCGTGGCCGACCTCGTGGTTCACAACGTACTGGCGGTAGCCGGTGACGTTGTCGGCGTACTCGTCCGTCGCGTTGACCCAGCGGTGGAAGGTCAGGACGGCGCGCGGGCCGTTGCGGCACGAGAGCAGGCCGCGCGAACGGCGGTCGTCGCACAGCCGCGCGCTGGTGTCCGGGCTGGCGAGGACCACGACGATCTCGGCGTCGCCGTCGCTGCGGGCGAAGGTTATGGCGCCGTCGCGGCCCCAGCTGCGGTCGTCGTTGAGGGTGGCGAGGGCGAACCCGGCGAACCGCGCCCCGTCGACGGGCAGGCCGCGCTCCACCTCGACACGCACGGTGTGCACCTCGCCGCGGCCGGGCGCCGGGACCGAGCCGGGCACGACGTCGAACTCCCCGCTGCCGGTCTGTGCGACCGTCCGCCGCTGGATACCGGCCGCACGGTCGGCGGGAGTGGGGGCGTCGGGGTCCGCGGCGACGGACGTCGGAGGCGGCGTCGCGGTGAAGAAGGGTGCGTCACCGGGCGGGAGGGTCGCGGTCTGCGGGGACACCGGGAGCACGGTGCCGATCAGAGGCCGGCTCACCGCGAGCGCCCCCACGGGCTGCAGCATGCTCGGCGGGCGCAGGAGCACGACCACGGCGGCGCCTCCGAAGACCGCGGCGACGAGAGCACCTCGAGACGGATGTCGGGCCGGCACGTGGAGATCGTTGCACGGCCGGGAGGTCATCCGGTCGAGCCGGGCCCCGAACGGCCTGGTCAGGACTCCACGGCCTCGGGTCTGTCGGCCGGGTCGGCACCGTCGGCGAGATGGTGGGCGTCGGGCTCCGCGTTCATCGCCGGTTGTTCGGCGACGTCGTCCACGTACTCCTCGGCCTGCCGGTCGAGCTGCTGGCGCTTGTCCTCGTCCATGTCGAGGTACTCGCCCTTCTGGCGCTCCATACGTCGGTACTTCCCCCGACCCCAACCCGGCGAACCGTGGGTGGCGTGGAGATTTCCGCGCCGGCAGCGATGAGTTTCGTGCGCCGGCGCCGTCCACCCGGGCATGACTCGATCCACCACCGCAACCCCGACTACCGTCAACAACATCGGCGTGACCATGTTCACCGTCGCCGACCAGGACGCCGCCCTCGCCTTCTACACCGAGAAGCTCGGTTTCGAGGTGCGCGGCGACTCGCGGTTCGGCGAGCATGACGAGCACCGCTGGCTGGAGGTCGCCCCTCCCGGCTCGCGGGCCCGCCTCGCCCTCAACCCGCCGATGGGCGGCGGGCAGCCCGGCGGGAGCGGGATCGGCGTGGAGACGCCGGACGTCCTGGCCGAGCACAAGCGGTTGAGCGCGCTGGGCGTCGACGTCGACCCGGAGCCGATGCGGGCGCCGGGCGCACCGCTGCTGTTCATGCTGCGCGACCCCGACGGCAACCACATCGCGGTCGTCGAGGTGCCGCCCGCCGGCTGAGCCCGGCAGCGGCGGCGGCCGCCGGACCGACCGGCGGTCGCCGCCGCGCTCAGACGAAGGCGGCGATGAGCGCGCTCACCAGATGAGACCCATGACGGCAACGACGCCGAGCCGCCCTGGACGCCCCCGCGACAGCAGCCGCGACGAGGAGATCCTCGCGGCTGTCCTGCGCCTGCTGGAGGGCATGTCGTACTCCGAACTGACCATCGCCGCGATCGCGCGCAACGCCGGCGTGGGCAAGCCCACGCTCTACCTGCGCTGGGCGAGCAAGGCGTCAGTGGTCGCGGACGCCGTGGTCCGCGTCATGTCCGCCGACCCCTTCCCCGACCTCGGTGACGTCCGGTCCGACCTCGTCGCCGGCCTGCGCGAGGTGATCCACGGGTTCGCCACCACGGCGGCCGGTCGCGTGCTGCCGGCCCTGGTCGCCGACCTGCACGACGACCCGGCGCTGCTCGCCGCCTTCCACGAGCGCTACTTCCAGCCCCGGCGGCGCTCGGTGCGCGCGGCGCTGGAGCGCGGCGTGGCGCGCGGGGAGCTCACCGCCGACCTCGACCGTGAGCTCGCCGTCGACATGCTCGTCGGGCCGGTCTACTACCGGCTGCTCGCCCGCGGGGAGGACATCGACGTCTCCCCCGACGACCTCGTCGCCGCCGTACTGCGCGCGTGGCAGCCCTAGTGCGGTGTCCATGAACGTTGTCGGGGTGTTCGCGGGATCCAGGTGGATGCATCGCAAGGCGGAGGAGCCGCCGATACCGGGTCGGCGGCGACGACAACGCAGCGAGGCGCCGCCTGGGCCCGCGAGGACCCGGCGAACGTTTGTGGACACCGCACTCGCCGCGGTCAGGCCGGCTCGCCCGCACGCTCGGCGTCCTCGGCCTGGTCCGCGCAGTCCTGCGTGCCGCCGGCGACGATCGTGAACAGCACGCCTGCGCCGGTCATCCGCAGGATCCGCTCGAGCATGCCGTGGACGCCGTGCAGGATCATCCGACCACCGGCGAGGTCGGCGCGCCGCTGCGCACCGATCAGGGCGGAGAGGCCGAGCGAGTCACAGAACTGCAGGCGACCGACGTCGAGGACGAGCCGGGGCCGGGTCGGGCCGATCACGTGCGCCACGTGCTCGTCGAACACGGGGACCGTGCCGTATGTCAGCTCGCCGCACAGGGCCAGGTGTACACCGACCGGCCCTCGAGGGACGTCTCGGTGAGCAGCGGGTCGGTCATCGCGGTCCTTCCGGCGAGCGGTCCGCCCCGTTTCTCCCCGGGCGTCGGAGTACCTCGTGGCCGGCATCGAGGCAGGCCGCGGCGAACGGGAAGTCGTGCAACTCGGCGCGGAAGGCGTCGAGGACGTCCGGTAGCGCCGTCCCGGGTGCCCCGCGCGCGGCGGCCACCTCGGCGAGCCAGCCGACGTGGTTGGCGAACAGCCCGCGGTCCACGAAGTAGATCGCGGCCGCGAGGAACTCGACGACCTGGCCGAGGTCGGCCCCCGGCCAGTACCGGCGTCCCGGTGCGCTGCGCGGCGACGACCGTGTGGCGCGCCGCCGGGAGGCGGGTCGGCAGTGCGGCGCTGAGCGCGACGACGTCGGGCCCCTGCTGGTGCAGGAACGACACCAGGTGCACGGGCGGCACGCTCGCCCCGAGGAACGTGACCCGCCAGTCGTGCAGGCGCAGCACCTCCCCGACGATGCGGGCGGCGAGCGCGTGCCACTCCCCGTCCAGGCAGGTGAGCACGACGTGGCCGCGGCCACCCGCGCATCGGCTCGGGGTGGCGCTGAGGGCGGCGACGACGCGTTCGGCGACGCAGGTCGCCGCATGCTCCTGCGCGACGCTCCAGCCACCCGACTGCCACAGCTGCCCCACGCGTACCTGCGCGGGCGAGACGAGCCGCAGCAGCACCTCCTGGGCGGGGCAGCCGGCGTCGACGAGGCCGGTGGCCAGGGGGCGACCGCACGCGCTTCGTCGCCGCATCCGAGCGCGTCGAGATAGTCGTCGGCGACGGCCTCCACGGACGCGGCCGGGGCGGGTGCCGACGGCGGGGCAGAGGTCACGGAACCTCCTCGGGGGAAACGGGGTCGACATCGAGGTGTGGCTCGCCCGGGTGCGCCAGGGCAGCGCCCGTACGGGCAGTCTGGACCGAGTGCAGGTGGCGGCCCGCCGGCCGGTGCACAGGGACGGGAGCCTGCACCACGAGCACGGCGATGTCGTCGTGGTGACCGGTGGCCAGCCACTGCGTGACGTGCTGGACGACCCGGTCCGCAATCCCCGGCGCGGGCAGCACGTCGCATCCGGCGAGGACGGTGGCGAGGCGCTCCTCCCCGAAGACCTGCCGACCGTCGACGCCACCGAGCGCCTCGGTGACCCCGTCGGTGTAGAGCACGCACGACTCCCCCGGGGCGAGGTCGACGGTGCGGGCCCGGAACCGCGCGTCGGGCACGGCACCGGCCAGCATGCCGCCGATGTCCACCTGCTCGACCCGGTCGCCGCGCACCACCAGCGGCGGGAGGTGGCCGCCGCCGGCGAGCACCAGGCGGACGCCGCCGCTCGGCAACGGTGTCGCGGTGCCGAACACCAGCGTCACGAACCGCGGGGCGCGGTCGGGCGGGGCCGCGTCCAGCATCGTCGCGTTGAGCAGCTCCAGCAGCCGCACCGGGTCGTCCTCCACGCGGCGCAGCGCGAGCACCGACTGGCGGACGCGGCCCGTCCGCGGCGTCGACGCCCTTGCCGCACACGTCGCCCAGCAGGAAGGTCGTGGCGGTGCCGGGCCGGTGCAGCACGTCGTAGAAGTCGCCGCCGATCAGCAACCCCTCGTCGGCGGGCCGGTAGGCGGCGCCGAGGCTCAGGCCGGGCACCCGCCGCAGCGACGGCTGCAGCAGGCTGGAGCGCAACACGCCGGCCGTGCGCACCTGGCGGGCGTAGAGCGCTGCAGCCGCCATCGCGATGCCCGCACGCTGGGCGAACTCGTCCACCAGGGCGGCGTCGCGCGCCGTCGCGGTGGCTCGGGCCGCGCCGTCCCGCACCAGGACGAGGGCGCCTGCGGGCACTCCGTTGCCGGGGAGCGACACGACCGCGCCGACTGCCGCCGTCGACGCCCCGGGACGCCCCGGACCGGCAGGCCACGGCGCGGTGTCCGCCCACGGTGCGTCGGCCAGGTGGTCCGGCAGCAGCGGTGCATCGGTCTCCTGACCGCGCAGCGCAGCCACCACCGGTGCGGGCAGTTCCCCGGGTCCGGCACGGCCGGAACGCACCGAGCCGGACCGTTCCCCGGCCGCCCACTCGACCACGTCCCCGCCCGTCGACGACGGCCACACGACCGCAACCGCCTGGGCCAGCTCGGCGACGGCCAGCTCGACCACCGTCCTCGCCGTCCGCCCGGGGTGCAGGGACAGGCCGAGCTTCCCGCTGGCCGAGGCGAGGAACCGGGACCGGGACCGTTCGACGAGCAGGGTGTCCGGTCGCCCGTGCTGCTCGGTCACGTCGTCGACGTACCAGGCGGCCCAGCCGTCGGACAGGATGTGCCGCCGCGCGTGCAACCGACTACCGCCCGCGGTGAGCTCGACCTCGCACGGCGCGTGAGCACCGGAGGTCGCGCGACCGTCTGCGGGATCGACCGCCCGGGGATCGAGCGCGCCGACGAGCAGCTCGCCGACCCGCAGGTTCGGCAGCAGGGCGGACGCGGTGGCGTTCACGAAGCGGATCACGCCCTGGTCGTCGTGGGCGAGGATGCCGCTCCCGGCCCCGTCCAGGAGCTGGTCGGCCAGGGTCCGCCGGGCCGGGCGCACGTCGTCCGCCGGGCGCGCCGGGGTGACCGGCCCGTGCGTGTCGACGTCTTGCCCCTGCTCGACCAACGCGACCCTCCCGTCGCCGGATCGGCGTGCGGAGATCTGCGCGCCGGCTGCGTGGGTGTCGATCAGGTTACGCGCGGTGAGAGAAGCGCTCGACTCGGGGCGACGTCGCTACCCGGCGAGCACACCGGATAACAGCTCCCGGGTGCGCGCGTCGGGCTCGAGGCCGAGGTCGCGCCGGAGGCTCGCGCGGCACGTGTGGAACGCGTGGGCGGCCTCGGCACGCCGACCGGCGGCGAGCTCGGCGCGGATCAGCAGCTGCCAGCCGTGCTCGGCCAGCGGGTCGAGCTCCGTGGCGCGGCGGGCGAGCGGGACCGCCCGCTCGGGGGCGCCCAGCGTCAGCGCCGCCTCCGCACCGGCCGCAGCGGCGGCGTGCAACCCCCGCTCGTGGGTGCGCCGCGCGTCCACCGCCCACGTGGCGTAGGGCTCCGTGGCGAGCAGCGCACCGTCGGCGATCTCCACTGCGCGCTCCCACAGCGGCAGCGCCTCCTCGGAAGCGGCGTGCGCGGCACGGCGGACGAGCAGGCCGAAGTCGTGCAGGTCGATGCCGACGCGGTCGGTGTCGACGCGGTACCCGCCCGGTGTGGTGCACAGGACGGTGGCCCGCCCGGGCACGCCGGGCTGTATCGCGCGCCGCAGGAGTGCGACGTAGCTCTCCAGCGTGACCTGCCACCGTCGCGGCGGCCGGCCGGCCCAGATCTGCTCGGCGATCGCGGTCTTGCGCACCGGCTCGCCGCGGCCCAGCGCGATGAGCTCGAGGATCTGCCGCGGCTTGACGCCCATGAAGTCCGACGTGCGCAGGGTCCGGTCCGGCGTGTGCACCGTGGTGTGGCCGAACAGGTGCACGCCGAAGGCACGACCCCCGTCCGGTCCGGTGTGCTGCATGCGGTGGCCCCCTCCTGCGTGTCGGTCCCCGACGACCCTCGACCCCATTGATTGAGCCGTACACAAACACCGGAGACCACCCCCAACCCGTGGGGTCCGTGCAGGTGGCGGCGCTTCCCCAAGGTCGACCCCAGCGACCGTTGGTCTTCTGGGGCCGGTCGCGCCCGTGCGGAAGGAGGCGGCGATGTCCGCATCGTCCCGGCTCGTCCGGATCGCACTTGCCGTCCTGGCCGGGCTTGCGCTGCTGGTCCCCGGCGCCGGGACGGCCTTCGCGGCGGCCGCCGGGCTGCAGATCCACCACCTGCTGCCCGACGACGGCGCCGTCCTCGCCACTGCCCCCGACCACGTCGAGATCATGTTCGACCAGGACCTCGTGCCGGGCGGCGCCGACGTCGCGATCGCCCCGGACGACACCGGCCTCCTGGTCGACCTCCCCAGGCAGCCGGTGATCGACGGACCAGTGGTGGTGGCGCCGCTCCCGGCGCTGGCGCCCGGGCACTACACGGTCGGCGTGCAGGTCGTCGACCGCGCCGGGCACGTCCAGCGCGGGACGTTCGGCTTCGCGGTCGACCCGGCGGCGGGCCCCACCGGCACGTCGCGGTCGGACGACCTGGCGTGGCTCATCCCCGCCGCGGCCACCGCCCTGCTGCTGCCCGCCGCGCTGCTGGCGCTGCGGCGGCGCACCCGGCACTGACCGGGAGGGCCGAAGGACCCGGCCTAAGCCCCCGTCGCACGCGCCAGCCGGCGGCCGGACCGCCGGTCGAGGGCGTGCAACCGGAAGAACGCCCACATCAGCGTGGTCGCGCGGGGACCGCGGGGATCGCTGAACGACCCGTCCTTGCGCCCGCCGGACCAGGCGTGTCCCAGCCCGTCGACGAGCCAGTACTCCAGCACCTTGCGGCCACGCCCGGTGTACCAGCGCAGCACGTGATAGGCCCGGCCGTCCGTCGTGCGCCCGGTGTCGGAGCGGCTGCGGCCGACCGCGTCGTCGCCGACGGCCACCGCCCGGTGCGCGAGCCACTGGTCGGCGACGCGGTCCCCGTTCAGCGCCCGCACCACGGAGTCCGCCCCACCCTGCACGATGATCGCGGGCGGCAGCGCGGCCGCGCCTGGCTCGGGCGGGGGCACCTCCGTCCGCGCCGCCATGGCGGCGAGCGCCTGTGCCGGCCGGGCCGACGAGCGGTACGCCGGGGCGGAGTGCACCCCGACGGCGGCGAAGACGTCCGGGTAGGCCGCAGCGACCGTCAGTGCCATTGCTCCGCCGGCAGAGAGCCCGGCCACGTAGACGCGGCGCTGGTCCACGCGCCACCGGAGCTCCTCCGCGGCGACCTGCGCGACGATCCCGGCGACGACCGCGGGCTCCCCCGCCCCGCGCTGCTGGTGCGCGGCCTCGTACCAGCGCCAGCACCGCTGTGGGTGGTGGCGGGTCTGCTGGTGGGGCAGCACGAGCAGGAAGCCGTTGCGGTCGGCGGCAGAGGTGAAGCGCGTCGCGTCGGCGAACTCGGCGGGCGTCTGGCCGCAGCCGTGCAAAAGAACGACCAGTGGCGCCGCCGTGCGCCGGCGCAGCCCGGCGGGGACGTACACGTCGTAGGAGCGCCCGCCTGCGGCGCCGACGTGGGTACCGGCCACCCAGCTTCCCGCCACGGCCGGCCGGGGGGACTTCCGCACGGGCGTCACCCGCGTGGCGGTGGGCCGGCGGCGCAGGTCCGGCAGCAGCGCGCGGAGTCCGGAGGTGAACGCTCGGGTGGATCGGCGACGCGGCATGGTTCCTCTCGGGGCCCGACCCGGGGCGACAGCCACCGGGTCTCCGGTCGGGGCGCTAACTTTACCAAGCGCTGGGCGCCGGACCGGGCGGCGCGCCGTGTCGGAGGACTCCGGGGAGCCGGGCGCCACGCCGGGCGCGCTCGGCGGTCGCCCGACATCCGCTCAGCCGCCGTCCCGCTGCCAGGTGACGGTCAACTCGCGGCGGGCACCGAAGCGCTCGAGGTGGCGGCGCAGAACGTCCTCGACCGCCCCCAGCGCCTCGTCGTCCGCGGCCGACGCCTCGAGGATCAGGTGGTCCGCCCGTGGCCGGACGACGCCGACACCGGACGAGAGGCGGAGCAGGCCGGCCTCGGGGTCGCCCTCGACCGGCTCCACCCCGGCCTTCCGGCCGAGGTGGGACAGCAACTGCTTCGCGTAGCGCGACGCCGCGTCCGTGGGCACGACCGCCGTGGAGGTGAGCACCGCACCCTCCCCTTTCCGGGGGCTCGAGAACCGGAACCGGCGCGCGGGCGGATCTCGCAGGCCCCTCTCAGGCGCCGAAGACCTCGATGGCGCCGAGCTGATCGAACTCGAAGGTGACGCTGCGCCCTGCGACGACCGGGACCGGGGCGGTGACACCGCCCGAGAAGACCAGCTGTCCGGCCTTGAGGCCGTCCTCGCCCTTCGCCGCGAGCTCGTTGGCGAGGTAGGCCACCGAGGCTGCGGGGTGGCCCATGACGGCCGCGCCCGCGGCGGTCATGACGACCTCGCCGTCCACCCTGACGACGGCGCCCAGCAGCGCCAGGTCCGGGAGCTCGTCGGGCCGGCGTGCGATCGGGCCGAGGTAGAAACCCGCGGCACTGGCGTTGTCGGCCACGACGTCGGAGAGTGTGAACTTGAAGCTCTCGTAGCGGGAGTCGAGCACGTCGACCGCACCGAAGACCACCTCGGTCGCAGCCAACACCGAGGCGATGGTGGCGGGTCCCGTGATGTCGCGGGCCAGCAGGAACGCGATCTCGGACTCCACGCGCGGGTGGATGAACCGGTCCAGACGCACCGGCTCGCCGTGCGCGAAGAGCATGCCGCTGGTGACGCGGCCGTAGAGCGGCGCCTTCAGGCCCATGGCCTGCTGCTTGTTGCGGCTGGTGAGACCGAGCTTCCAGCCGACGAAGCTCTCCCCGGCGTCCAGCTTCGACTGCACGAACAGCTTCTGGGCCTCGAACGCCGTCTCGACCGGGATGTCGGGGTGCTCGTCGCTGAACTGCGCGATGCCCTTGCGCTCGCGCTCCGACCCGATGAGGGTGTCGGCGATCTCCTGCGCGGTGATGGCCACGGTCAGTCCGTTCCTTTCGAGAAGCGCACGGTCACCGGGCCCAGGTGGGCGAACTCCGCACGGAACACGTCGCCCGGGTTCACCGGCACCATCTTGTGCACGGCCCCGGGCAGGACGACGTCACCCGCCTTGAGACCGGCGCCCAGGCTGCCGAGCTTGTTGGCCAGCCAGGCGACGCAGCGCGCCGGGTTGCCCAGGGCAGCCGCCCCCGCGCCGGTGTCGATCATCTCGCCGTTGCGGGACACCACCACGCCGAGGAGCCGCAGGTCGAGGTCCTCGACCTTCCGCATCCGACCGCCCAGCACGAGCAGCCCGGACGAGGCGTTGTCCGCGACGGTGTCGACGAGCTTGATCTTCCAGTCTGCGACGCGGCTGTCGACGATCTCGACGGCCGGCAGCGCGCCCGCGATGGCGGTCAGCGCCGTCGCGGTGGTGACGCCCGGTCCGGCGAGGTCGCGCTCCATCACGAACGCCAGCTCGGCCTCGACACGCGGCTGGACCAGCCGCGACATCGCGATCGGGTCGCCGTCCTCGACGAACATCTCGTCCGTCAGCACGCCGAAGTCGGGCTCGTTCACCCCGAGCAGGGTCTGCATGGGCTTGCTGGTCAGGCCGACCTTGCGGCCGATCACCTTCTGGCCCGCGGCGACGCGCCGCTCGATGTTGATCGACTGGATCGCGTAGGCGTCCTCGATGTCGAGACCTTCGTGGCGCTCGGTGAGGGGAGCGATGGGCTTGGCCGAGCGATCGGCCTCCCACAGCTCGTCGGCGAGGTCCTGATGGAGGGCGGGCTGCACAGTACGAGACTCGTCCGCCGGAGTCCCCGTCGGCAACCAAGCCGCGCACTGGTTCCGGCGAAGTGGGAACTGGTTTCGCTCACCGCGCCGCACGAGAGCCCCGGATCGCCTGTGTTCGGGACGGCCTGCTCCGACCAGCGGAAAGCACCGGCGCCGCGCTTGACCCCTCGACCTGCCCGAGGACCGTGGTGCGACCGATCACACGCTGGTCGGCGATGCCGCCTGAGGAGGACACCATGCAGGACGCGACTTCATGTCGCACTTCGATGGCCCAGTGCCCGCGTAGCCAGGGGCCAGCAGCACCGGGGTCGGCTTGGCGCGCAGTCAGCGAGGTGATCGCGTAGACGGTCACCGTGGGTCCAGGGCGAACATCTGGCGCTGCTCGCGCATCCGGACACCTCGGGCGCCGGTCGGCTCGGGCGAGCTGGGCCAGCGCCCAGGGGCGCATCGCGGGCATCGACCGCGTCGGGGTCGAGGTCTTGGCATACCCGGCGGATGGTCGAGGGAGTGCGGCACCACCGCGCCGACGCCGAGCCGGTCGAGGATCGCGCGGCCGGTGTCGTGGGCGACTCGAAGATCGCGGCGCACGACCGCGCCCTGGTTAGCACCGCGGACGCGCAGCATGATCGCCAGCACACCGTGGCGTATCCCGCGAGCATGACGCGGGTCGGGATCAAGCGACCGCCTCGACCAGCCAACGCCACCCTAGCTAGTGCGCTGGCCGGTGGAGTGAACCGGGTCCAATCTGGCGACACGCCGAGGTCGGTGCGTGCATCTGGTGATCTGGCGCGAGATACTTGATCTTGCAGGTGCTCCTACCAGGGTCGAGGCGAGTGCAATGGCCGGGCCGGTGATGGTGCGTCCCCTCAGCGAGGGTGAGGACCGGGAACTGCTCAGGGTCGTGCGGGGCGTCGGGCGTCAGGACGCGGTCCGGTTGCGGCGGGCGCTGATCGTGCGGGCGTCCGCCGGCGGGATCGAGGCCCCACTGATCGCCAGGGTGCTCGACGCCGACGCCGACCACGTCCGGGATGTGATCCACGGGTTCAACGCCAACGGATTGACCGCGTTGGACCCGCATTGGGGCCCGGGCCCGCGGCGGCGGATCACCCCGACCGACGAGGCGTACATCGTGGCGGTGGCCACCACCCGCCCGACGAAGGTGGGCCAGCCGTTCACGCACTGGAGTGTGCGCAAGCTGGCCGCCTATCTGGCCGACAACTCGGTGGCCGTGATCCGGCTCGGCCGCGAACAGCTGCGGCAGTTGCTGCACGCCCACCGGATCTCGTTTTCAGCGGACCCGGACCTGGAAGACCTCCACGGATCCGGAGTACGACGCCAAGCTGGACCGGATCGAGGAGGTCATGTCGAACTGGCTTGACCGGTGTTTCGCGTTCGACCAGTTCGGGCCGTTGAGCATCCGGCCCTGCCACGGCACCTGCTGGGCGGCCCACAAGCATCCCGACCGGCTGCCCGCCACCTACCACCGCACCCACGGGATCCGCTACTTCCACGGCTGCTACGACCTCGCCCAGGACCGGTTGTGGGGTATCACCCGGCTGCACAAGGGGGGCAAGTACACCCTCGCCGCGCTCAAGAGCATCCGGGCGGCCCGACCCGACGACAAGCCGATCTACGTCATCCTCGACAACCTGTCGGCGAACAAGACCCCCGCGATCCGGGCCTGGGCCGCCCGGCATAACGTCGAGTTGTGCCTCACTCCGACCAACGCCTCCTGGGCCGACCCGATCGAACCGCAGTTCGGTCCGTTGCGCTGCTTCGTGATCGGCAACTCCGACCAGCCCAACCATGTCGTCCTGGCCCGCGCCATCCAGGCCTTCCTGCGCTGGCGCAACACCCACAACCGCGACCCCGAACTCATCGCGGCGCAACGCCGCGAACGCGCCCGGGTCCGCAGCGAACGCCACCAACGCTGGGGCCGACCACGACCACCACCTTGACCCCTGACCCGAACCGGCCTACTCGCCCGGCCACCGCACTAGGGACCGACTCACGGTCGAGGGTGACCTCCCAATGATCGAGGGCGGCAACTATCGGGGACACTGCTGCGGGCACGGGCTTCCTGACGTGGTCCAGGACTTACACACCCTCATGATCACGTCGGGCCCGTGCCCGTCCTGGTACCGATCATGGGTGTGTCGCCGCAAGTCAGCTACCGCTCAACGCGACTTTGCCTCGGCCCTCGCTGCGATGCCGACCGACAACGTGTCGGCATCGATGTACTCCGATGCAAGCCAGTGCGACTACAGTTCGGACGATTGGAGGTCTGTGTCTTCTATCGGTTCCAGGATCGCTCGACAGATCGACGACCTCGCTGCAGTCCTGGGCGGTCTCAGTGTTGGCGATGCGGAGTATCGTCCGGCCCAAGATCGACTCGCCGCCATCCTGGCGCAGCGCTACACATCGCTCAGTGGGCCTGACAGCGACCGGGACGAAGCACAAAGAATTTTGGACGAGGCTTCTACTTGCGAAGATGTGACGCGAGGTGAACGACAGACAATAGCGACTGTCCGTTCAGCGCTGGCGACGGCAGCTGTACGGTCCGCGCCTCGGAATCGCGAGTCGAGGGACGACTCTGCCACTGGCTTACTGGAGCTGGCCGGGAAGTCGCGACAGCCCTCATGGGGTCCCCAGCGGGTGGCGGGCGGACGGGCAGGCGGACGGGCAGCCTTTCTCAACAGCGCAACAATTCGGAGAGGGACGGCCGCTCCGCCGCAGGCTGGGCGGACCACCGGAGGAGCTGCGGTGGTGTGCGAACGGAGGGCGCGATTGGGGAGCTCATTGTCCTTTTGTCCGCGATTTTGTTCGGCGATAGCGCAGACATGCAGAGGCTGCCGGTGTCCGCTGGCCCGGCTACACCCGTCGTCAATACGATCCGACCGGGGTGCAGCGGGAGTTGTGAGAACGAAACACCGACAGCGATCCTGGGGCGCGGACGCCTACCCGCCGGTCCGTGGATGCCTCGAGTGAACGACATCGGGCTCACGTCGACATCACCACGGTGGCCCGCCGCCGGTGTTGCGTGGGGCCGGATCGCCTTTCATGTCTGCTCACAGGCGGAGATCGACTCGATCGAGAGCGCGCCGGTGCGCACCACCGGAGACTGTCTCGACGGGTACACGACCCGCAACGATGACGCGCTTATCCGGCGATACCAGGTTGCGCCGGGCGCTGTCGTGTTGTTGTTGAGCAACGACGGTGCAGACGCCATGGCGACCAAGCCGCCGGGCGGCGTGCACGATCTCGACCCGCTTGCCGGCCAAGGAAAGCTGTTCGAGATCGCGGCGGACGCCTTGGGCGACGTCGCGACGATCGGTGAGGTCTTCGTCCCATGACCGCGACCACCGACGAGGCCCTGCGTCGTTACGACGCCTTCATCTCCTACAGCCACGACGCCCACAGTGACTTGGTGATCAGGCTGCACGCCGAGCGGGAGCGGTTCGGTAAACCTCGTGGCGAGCCCGCTCGCGGGGATCTACCGCGACAGCACCGCGATTGCCGCAACGACTGCGCTGTGGGGGACCATCGTCGAGGCGCTGACCATGTCGGGCAAGCTGATCGTCGTCGCCTCACCGGAGGCCGCCCGGTCGGACTGGGTCGATCGCGAGATCGCGACATGGTTGGTGGAGCACCCAGCAACCACGATCATCCTCGTGCTGGTCGAAGGTGAGCTGAAGTGGGCGGACGACGGTTCTGGCTGGGACCTCGCGGCCAGCACCGCGCTTCCGAGGGCCCTGCTCACAGCGTTCACCGACGAACCTCTTTGGGTCGACATGCGAGGGGTGGACGGCGACAACGAGCAGTTCACCGACCGCGTGGTGACGGTCGCGGCGGCGATCACGGGCATCCGCAAGGACAAGATGATCGGCCTGCACGTCCGCCAGCAACGCCGCACTCGTCGGCACGTCGGCGTGGCCGGGGCAGTGGGCGTAGTCCTTCTCGTGGGTGTGCTGATCGCAACGTTCCTGCTCAACCAGCAGACCACCGCAACGACCGCCGGGCGGCTGGCCGCGGCGTCCGAATCGCACCTGGGCACTGATCTCGGGCTCGCTCAACTGCTGGCGGAGAATGCCTACCGCACATCAGGCCACTGCCAGACCCGGACGGCATTGTTCCGAGCGCAGCGCGTTCCCGCAGATCACTGCCTACCTGCCCGCGGGAGGCGCGGTCACGGCTGAAGCCGCCGCCACGGGCTCGCCTGTCATAGTGGCGGGCACGCAATCGGGCGATGTCGTTCGGTGGGTCGACGGGCGGCGCGAGCCGATCGCGCGGCTGGCTGGGCCGGTCGACTCGATCGGGATCAGCGCGGACGGTTCGGTGAGCGGAAGTCGGCGGTTCCACCGCGATGCTGGGGACGCGGGACGATTGCGCGGCGTCGACAAGCCGGCGGCCTCCTGCCCAACCTGGCGGCGGTCACCCCGTCTGGAGGCCCCGCGCTGTTCCAGGCCACGTCCACGTTCTACACGTCCTCGAACGACCCGCCGGGCACCCTCGTCACCGTCGACGTCCAGGCGTCCACGAGCCGTTTCACCGACGCCAGTGGATCGTGGTCCGCGATGGTCGCGGCGGGCGCCAACGAACTGGTCCTAGCCAGCCAGGACGGGAAGTGGGAGCGACGTTCGGTCGACGCGGTCATGCTACGCGGCTCGGCCTACGTCGGCGTCCACGAGCAGGTCTCCACGCTCTCGCCCGACGGGCGGTATTTCAGCTTCTCCAACGGTGCCGAGAACATCCCGGTGTGGGACGTCGTCGCCGGAGATTTCGACACCACGACGAATCAGCGCTCCGTGCGTGTGCCGGGGGTCAGCCGTGATGACCTGGTATCTCACCCGCGGGCGCAAGGATGGCCGTCGCCGACACCGGATCGGTCTACGTCGCTCCGATCTCCTCAACTCCGGGCCCGAGCACGTCGGCGATCCGGCTCGGCGGGAACGAGCAGGTCTCCCTGCTCCGATTCGTCGGTGAGGACCATCTCGTCGCCGCGGCCGGTGACGAGGTCGTGATGTGGGACCTGACGCGGACCTCCAGGCTGGGTGTGTCCTACGAGGGAGCGCAATTCGACGTGCCGACGTCGTGTTCCGCGTGTACCGGTCTACGTATCGCGACCAGGCCTGACAGCCAGGCGGTGGCAGTCAACGGGCCTGCAGCATCGTTCGGCCCGAACGTTCTCGTCCTCGATCTGAACGGCCCCGTCCCTTCGCCGTTCGACATCAAGCACGACGGCTCGGCATACGGCGACGCACTGTGGACATCGGATAGCAGGCTCGTCCTGCGATCGTCGGATGCCGACGCCGACACCGAGGTCCGCACCGCAGACGGCACCAGGGTGACGAGTCGAGGCCTCGTAACCCCACACCTAGCGCCGGCTTGGCACGGGCACCCGACGGCCAGGTATACGACGTCGACCCAGCCGGGAACGTCGCCGTCCGGGACGGCGTGTCGGGCGCTGTGCGAGTCAGGATTGCGAGCCAGCAGACCATTCGGGCCACCGAGAGGGCGGGCCTGGTCGACGGACTGCTGGTCAACCCGGACGGTCCGCAAGCGGCGTTCACCACCGGCGGAGCGCTGTGGGTCGAGGACCTCACGACAGGCCAGGCACGACAAGTCGTGGACGGCGGCGTCTCGGAGATGGCGTTCGCGGGGAATATCCTGCTCGTCCGCCACGACGACGGCACGCTCGACGTACGGGATGCCAGCGGGGCGCTGCTGGCAGGCCACAACAACGACCAGGGCGGCACCCTGAGCAACCAGTGGGGGGCCACCAGCACGCTGACCGCACGGGTCATGTCCGACAGTCGGGTGTCGCTCACAGACAACGAGAGCGGCACGGAGATCGCCAATTTCCCCATCCCCCCGCAGCCGGACAGCATCAAGGCGGGCGTCACGTTCACCCCGGATGGCGCGACGATGGTGATCGCCTCGCCCGGCTACCCCTACGGCGACGTGCAACGCTGGTCGATCTCCCCCGAAGACTGGATCAACATCGCCTGCCGAACCGCCGGGCGCGACCTCGATCCGGCCGAGTACAGCGCGGCCAGCGGCACCGGAACCCCCGGAGACCTTCGCTGCCGGCAATAACCCTCGGGCGTTCGCCAAAGTAGATCTTGTAGGCGACGTTCGACCCACAGCTGCGCGAGAGTGGCTGCTCTCTGCACGGTCGCAGCACTTCTACGACTGGGGTCTCGCGACTGCGACAGGCTTGGCGGAGATCTCGCCGAGGCGCGGCGTCGACGTTTGGGAACAGCCCGAGCGCGAGCACGAAGTACACCCCCGTCCTCGACGGCAGCGTGCGGAGCCGGCGCTGCACGGTGCGGGTCTGGACCAGGACGTCGTCGACCAGCTCGAAGGGCAGGTAGCGGGTCAGCCCGCCGAGATGGCCCGGGGCGAACACCCCGGCAGCGACGGTCACCGTCCGGGTGATCGTCACCGTGGCGGGCGGTGCGGTGGGCGAGGTGGGCGGGACAGCAGGGATCGTCGTGTCAGACTGCGGGGGCAACGGGGCCTCTGGGATGTCGGGGAAGATCTTGAAGGGTCCGACCCACCTAGCCCCAGTTTCCGGGCTACTTTGATCTTTAGCCAGTTTTTGCTGGTCAGGGCCGGTCGTGATCTGTTTTGGGTGTATGACCTAAGTGCGGGGGGTCCAGCGGTTCAGGTCGAAGATCTCGATGAGCTGGTCCTGGGTGGGGGTGGTCTCGGTGGGCATGCGTCGGGCCTTGGGTCGTCCGCCGGTGGAGGGGTAGATCAGCACGGTCTCCTGGATGCCGGCGAGCTGGTCCAGGAGTTCGCGGACGGAGAGGGTCAGCCCGGCCTGGGCGGCGTGGCGGCGCATGAGGTGGGCGATCTGCAGGGCGAGCACGCAGGTGAAGACGTGGACGCGGATGTTGTGGTCGGTCCAGTGGTGCATCGGGGAGAACGAGACCAGGTGCGGGTCTTTGAGCTGGCGGAAGGCGAACTCGGCCTCGGACTGGGATCGGTAGGCGGCGACCACCTCGGCGATCGGCCAGTCCTCCCGGCCGGTGATCAGCACGCGCTTGCCGAACACCTCGTCTTCCAGGTCCCGGCGGGCGGTGTGGTCGATGCGCCAGGTGAGCCGGTGTTCGGGTGGGGTGTCGCCGGTCAGCTGCCAGGCGATGACGCGACGTACCCAGGGGTCGTGGAGGATCTGCTCGATCGCGGCGGTGACCTTGTTGCGGGTGCGGCGGGTGCGGCCGCGGGCCAGGGTGTCGGCCAGTTCGGACAGTTTCGCTCCGGCCTTGGCCAGGGTCTGGTCGAAGCCGCGGGACTGGGCCTGGTGCAGGGTGGGCGAGTGGGTGAGCACGGTGCGCCGCTGCTGGCCGTAGACCTCGCGGCGGGTCTGTAGCGCGGTCAGCCCGCCGAACCGGTCGGCGTCGACCACCACCCGGGCATCGGCTGGCTGGGCGAGCAGGTCGGCGCAGTCCGACGGCGGGACCGAGCCCACGAACGCCAGCCCCGACCGGGTCAGGTGGTCGAAGTTGACCACCGAGTTCTGTCCGGCGTCGAACACCACCGTGATCTCGGCCGGGGTGATCTCGGCCGGGGTGTCTGGTGCGGCGGGCGCGCCGACGCGTTCGGCCAGGGCGGCGTGCCGGGCGACCAGCAGGTCGATCATGGTGGCGAACTGGGTGACGTCGGGCCGGTTGCCGGGGTAGGCGTGGGAGGCCAGCGGAATCCCGCCGTCGCGGGTGACCACCAGGCCCAGCCCGACCAGGCGCAGGTCGCTGCGCTTCTGCTTGGCCTTGCCCCGCGCCGCGATCGGCGCCTTGGCGTTGCCGGTGTCGATGTAGGTGGCGAAGTTGGTCATGTCCAGCGCCAACGCGGAGATGTCCACGCCGAAACCGGTGACCGTGCGCAGCGCCAGGGCCTGCTCGATGGCGGCCAGCTCATCCAGGCTGACCTGGTGCATCGCGTCCCAGAACCGGTGGTGGTCCAGCACCGACGCGCCGATCTTGGTGAACCGGTCGGCGGCGGTGGTCTTCCACCAGTCCGCGAACGCCCGCTTGGAGCAGGGGTCCACCAGCCGGTTCACCGCGGCCAGGGCCAACAGGGTGCCTACCGAGGCCCCGGCGTCCGACCGTCGGGCGCCGACCACCTCATCGATCACCTCGACCACACCCAGCCGCTGCATGAATCCCCACACCGCGGCCACGTCCCCGAATGCCAGGTGCCGGGTCCGCGCCGGCATGACCGCGTCCTCGCGGGCGTCCAGCAGCGCCTCGATGTCTGCCGCCGAGCCCAGGTAGCGCTCGCTGACCATCTTCGGCTTGCCGTCCACCCGGGCCATCTCCCGCAGGTACCAGTACGGCTTTCCGTTGATCACCTTCTTGTACAGGCTCGCCACATCTTTAGGTCATACACGCTTTCAAGATCGAACAGTAACCGACACACCGGAGATCCCCAGATCAGCCCGGGTGCCGAACCGGCTTCACGCTGTCAAGATCGAACTAGCCAGGAAACTGGGGCTAGCAGAGGTCCCGTCGCGTTCTTGATCACCGCGCCGTGCGCATCCACAACAGGAGCAGGTTCGTGGGGCTGTAGCGGTGGAACGGGCCGCCACCCGCAGCATCGCCACCCACGCCGCGCTCGACGAGAATGGTACGGGCACTCAAGACATGCATGAGTCCAGTGGGTGCCGATCCGCCGCGCCCAGCGTCACCGCATGCTGCACGGCACGATGACCATGCCCGCGGTGAGGAACGATCCGGACGAGATCGCGGCGGCCTGGTCACCCGGTCCGTACACGACGTCCGCGAGCTTGCCGACCGCCCGGACGCTGTAGGCGGTCTCCATCTCGATCGTCGTCCGCGCCCACCGGCTCATCACCAGGTGGGTCTCCACGTCGGCGAGATCCCGGAGCACCTCCAGCAGCCGGACGCCCAGCGGGGCGCCGGTTGCCCCGGTCATGCCGACGATCAACCGCACCGCTCTCCCCGTCCTGCGCGAGCCGCGATCACGACACCGTCTGCCCGGCCTGGTCGACGTGGTCGTGCAGCGCCGGTGTCCCGCTCGAGTCCTTCCATTCGTAGTAGTCGGCTGCTCCAGGCCGATGAAGCCGAGCAGGCGCAGCACGAACTCCTCGTCCATCTGCTTGAGGTTCTGCGGCACGTTGTAGTAGGTCGGGATCATCGGGTAGACGACGGCGCCCGCCTCGGTGAGCTGCACGAGGTTCCGCAGGTGGATCAGGTTGAGGGGCGTCTCGCGGATGCACAGAACCAGCCTGCGACGTTCCTTCAGGCACACGTCCGCGCCCCGCTCCAGCAGGGTGTTCGCCGTGCCGTGCGCGATCCGCGCCGCTGCGCCCAGCGCGCACGGCAGAATGATCATGTCGGTGAACCGGTAGCTGCCCGACGACGGCGGCCCGGCCTGGTCCGCCTCCGGGTCGTAGACCGTCACCTTGTCCCGCCACACCTCGTCGGACTGCCGCCCGAGCAGCAGCGCCACCGCGTCGGCGGTCTCGTCCGCTCCGTGCTCGAAGGCGACGAGCTTGGGGCCGTTCGGCGAGACCATGACGTCCACGTGCCCGACCCGCTCGTCGTCCACCAGCTTGTTCAGCAGAACCCCCGCCAGGCGGGTGCCTCCCGCTCCGGTCACCCCGACGACGATCCGGCGCTGTTCAGGCATGGGCGAAGCGTCGTCGAGCGCCGCTCGCACGGGCAACCGGGCGGCGGACGAGTTCCACCCAGTTGAAGGGCCGAAGGCCGACGGCAGAGTAGCGAGCGCGGCTTGATCCACTTCGCCCGGCTCGCCACTGCACGCGACCGACACCTGGTCTGCGTACTTCCTGCTGCGGCGCATTTCCGGCTGCTGATCCGCCCCGTTCTCGTCGATCGCGGGCCAGCACGTTCAGGTCGGGCCTGTCCCGGCCGGGCGCCGCCACGGCCCGGCGTCTGACAGCCGGATGGTGCTCAGAGATGCGGTGGCGTGAAGGCGAGCCGGTCCACAATGTCAAGGCGTGTGTCGAGCCGGTGCAGAGGGAGGTCAGCCCACGTGGGACGTGCGTCCGATCCCCGCCCGGACCAGTGCCGCCACGGTCGCCGGACAGTCGGCCGTCGCCGTCGGGATCACCACCGCCCCGTGCCGGGCGAGCAGGTCGACGACCTCGGGCACCCCCTCGCCGGGGGCGCCGATCACCACCAGGGGCTCACGCACCAGGTCGCGCAGCGGAACGGGGTCCGGCCGGGTGGCCAACGGGTGTGCGGCCGGGGCGAGCAGGCACACCGGTTCGTGCCAGAGGACCCGCTCCTGCAGGCCCGGCGCTGCGGGTGCCGCGAGCGTCGACAGGACGGCGAAGGCGACACCCTCGTCCAGGAACCGCCGCTCGACGTCGGGGCGGCCGTCCTCGAGCACGGTGAAGCGGATCTCCGGGCGCGCCGCGGCGAGCCGGGACAGCGGGCCGGGGAGGAAGGCTGCACCGAGACACGGCGTGGTGAGCAGCGTCAGGCGGCCCTCGTCGAGGCCACGGGCGGCGCCGACCGCCGAGCGTGCCGATCCGACCGCGGCGAGGATCTCGCGGGCATGATCGGCCAGGACCTCACCGGCGTGGGTGACGCGGGCGGGCCGGCGGCTGCGGTCGATCAGCGTGACGCCCAGCTCCCGCTCGAGGGCGGCGACGTGGGCGCTGACCCGCGACTGCGACCGGTGCACCTGCTCGCTGGCTGCGGTGAAGCCCCCGCGGTCCAGCACCGCGAGGAACGTCCGCAACCAGTCGAGCTCCACGGTCCCGAGCATGCCGGTGCGCCGGGGCCGGCCGCCCCGATGAACGACCCGGGGGTTCGCCCGGGTGGATCCCGGGGTATGGATCCGGGATCCGGGATCGGGTGGCGGTCTGCCGGGTTCGCAGGGTTATCCGTCGAACGAATGATGTGTAGCGTTCTGCGCGCTTGAGTGCCGGGGACGCCCCCGTGTTTCCTAGGAGTGCGGTACCGATCACACGATGCGGCGGGGTCCGGATCTTCTCCCTGCCCGCGAGGACGCGGAGGCGACGCGAGATGGCGGGCAACTCGACCGAGTCCGGGCGATCAGTCACCAGCAAGATCACCTCGATCCTCATGACCTTCACCCAGGGCAGCGTGCACTCGCTCACCGAGATCGCCCGCCTGGCCGGGTTGCCGGTCTCGACCACGCACCGGCTGACCGCCGAGCTCGCGTCGTGGCGCCTGCTGGAGCGCACGGAGTGCGGCCACTACCGGGTGGGGCTGCCGCTGCGCATGATCGGTGCCGGCGGTGTCACGCCGCCCAGCGTCGCCGAGCGCGCGCCGTGGGTGCTGGACGACCTTGCGGCCGCGACCCGGAGCCGGGCCCGGCTGGGTGTCCTGGCCGGGACGGAGTTCGCCTACATCGAGAAGCAGCCCGGCCACCGCCCGGTGTCGTCGTTCTGCCCGACGGCCATGCTGCCGGCCCACCCCATGGCGCTGGGTCGCGCGCTGCTGGCCTTCTCGTCGGTCGACGCCGTCGACGCCGTGATCGCCGGTGGTCTGCGGGCGTACACCCGGCACACGATCACCGCGGCGGACCGGTTCCGCCGGGCGCTCACGGTCACCCGCCTGACCCGAGTCGCGGTGACCCGCTGGGAGTTCGAGCCCGGTGTGTCCGGCGTGGCGATGCCGGTGTTCGGGCCCGGCGGCGACGTCGTCGCCGCGATCGAGCTGGCCGCGGCCGACCTCGGCCGCGAGCTGCCGTCGATGACCGCCGCCCTGGCCGTGGCGTCCCGCAGCCTCTCGCGCGAGCTGGCGACCGAGCCGCGGCGCATCCGCGCCGTGGGTCAGCGGATGCTGAGCGTCCGTTGACCCACGCGGACCGTCAGGTGTGGACGTAGAGCCCTGGCGCGTCGCCCAGCACCGGGTGCTCGTCGTTGCCCATCGGCGGCGGGTCGATCATGTCGCCCGCGGTCTCGCTCGACCAGCGGGTCCAGTCCTCCCACCACGTGCCGGCCTTGCGCTGCGCGGTTGCCCGCCACGCTTCCGCCGGCCCCGCTGCGGCCTCCTCGTCGTGGGCGAGGAACCACGCCTTCGGGTTCGGCGGGTTGACGATGCCCGCGATGTGGCCGCCGCTGCTCAGCACGAACCGCACCGGGCCGCTGACCAGGGACGTCGTCTTGTACGCCGACTCCCACGGCACGATGTGGTCGTTGATCGCGCTGACGACGTAGGTCGGCGACTTGATCGCGCTCAGGTCGATGGTGCGGCCCGCGATCTCCATCGTGCCCGCCGCCAGCCTGTTCCGGACGTAGAAGTTGCGCAGGTAGAACGCGTGCATCGCGGCCGGCATCCGGGTGCTGTCCGAGTTCCAGGCGAGGATGTCGAACGACGGCGGGTCCTGGCCCATCAGCCAGTTGCTCACCACGTAGTTGAAGATCAAGTCGTTGGCCCGCAGGACGTCGAACGTCCCGGCCATCGACGCGCCCTCGAGCGTGCCCGAGCGGGAGATCTTCTTGATCAGCTTCTCGACGGTCTTCTCGTCGGTGAAGTTGCCCAGCACGCCCGGCTCGGCGTAGTCGAGCATGGTGTTGAGCAGGGTCAGCGAGCCGATCCGGGTGTCGCCGGCCTGGGTAAGGAAGGCGGCGGTGATCGCGGTCAGCGCGCCGCCCATGCACAGGCCCACGAAGTCGACGGTCTCGGCGCCGGTGATGTCGCAGATGACGTCGAGAGCCGTCGTCGGACCGCTCAGCAGGTAGTCGTCCATCGTCGTGCCGCCCATGTCCTTGGACGGGTTCAGGTAGCTGATGGCGAAGACCGTGCGGCCGTGCTGCACGGCCCACTCGACGAAGCTGCGCCCGGGCGCGAGGTCCATCACGTAGTACTTGTTGATCCACGGCGGGCTGAACAGCAGCGGCCGGGCGTGCACCTGCTCGGTCTGCGGCGCGTACTGGATGAGCTCCATGAGCTCGTTGCGGAACACGACCTTGCCCGGCGTCGCCGCGAGGTTGCGGCCCACCTCGAAGCCGCTGGCGTCGACCTGGCGCGGCCGGCCGTTGTTGTTGGCCAGGTCGTCGAGGAAGGTCATCGCGCCCTTGACGACGCTCGCGCCCGCGGTGTCGAACGCCCGCTTCAGGGCCGCCGGGTTCATCGCGAGGAAGTTGGTGGGCGCCACCGCGTCCAGGGCGAGGCTGAGCGCGAGCTCGGCCTTGCGGGCGACCGCCTCCTCGACCGACGCGGCGGCGATGACGTCGCGTGCGTACCGGCACGTCGACAGGTAGGCCAGCCGCATGCCGTAGAACACCGGGTTCGTGCTCCACGCCGGGTCGGCGAAGCGCCGGTCCTTCGGGTCGACCGGCACCGGCGACTCGATCTCACGGCCGAACCACCGGGTGGCGGCCACCATGGGGATGCGGGCGAGGTCCGTCGCCCACTGCAGGGTGGCCCGTGCCGTGCTGTCCGGGTTGGCCAGGCTCGACTGCAGGGCCGCGTTCAGCGCCTCGCCGAACCCCGCCGAGTCGAGGTCCTCGAACAGGTCTGACTCGGGCGCCAGCACCCCGGCAGCTCGCTCGGCAACCTCGCGCGACGACTCATCCACCATGCCACCATCTTGCGTGGTAAACCGTCCACTCCGCACCCCCTGCCGCTGACCGGAAGTTCACACGCCAGACACTTGCGCACGACGCAGACTCCACGCAGTGGAGGTTCTGCTGATCACCGCGGACGGTGCACAACGGCGCTCGCCCGACGAGCTCGACACGCTGCTCGCCGACGTGTCGGCCGGACGGGGCGTCGTCTGGGTGGACGTCCCGGCGTGGGACGACGCGACCGCCGAGGCGCTGACGAGCCGGTTCGGCATCCACCCGAGGGCCGCGGGCGACTGCGCGAAGCGCAACCCGGTGCCGAAGGTGCACGTCTACCGCGACCACCTGTTCGTCGTGCTGCACTCACCGGAACGCGGCGCCCGCGGGCACGTCCACTACGTCGAGCTCGACCAGTTCATCGGCCCCGGCTGGTACATCACCGTGCACGGGCCGCTGAACCCGAAGGTCGCCCCCGAAGCGGCACGGGTCGAGACGGGCGCCGTCACCCGCCGCCTCCTCGACGGCCGCTTCCGCCCCACGACCGCGCACGAGCTGTCGTTCGCCGTCGTTGCGGCGCTGACGGCCCGGCTGCGGGACTACCTCAGCGCGCTCACCGAGGAGGTGTGGTTGCTGGAGCGGCAGGTCACCGCCGGGCACCACGGCGACGCGGAGGAGTTCCTCGAGGAGCTGTTCCAGGTCCGGCACGGCCTGCTCACGGTGCGCACCATGGCGGCGCTGAGCCGGGAGGTGTACGGGCGGATGGCCGCGCTGCCTGCGGTCGGGGACGGCCCGCGCCCCCTGGTCGCGGACGTCGAGGACCAGTTCCGGCGCATCGCGCAGATGGGCGACGCGCAGCGCGAGTACCTGCAGGGCGTGATCGAGTTCTACCAGACCCGCACCAACACGAAGATGACGATCGCGGCGGAGCGCCTCGCCGTGATCGCCGCGATGACCCTGCCCGTGACCGCCGTGTCGTCGGTCATGGGCATGAACGTCATCGTCAACGACAGCACGCACGTCGGCTGGCTCGTGGGCCTGCTGGTGTTCATGTCCGCGATGTCGGTGGCGATGCTGGTCTGGGCGCACCGCCAGGGCTGGTGGTGAACCACTGGCCGGGAACAGCCCGCCGGCGCCTACCGGCGGCGTACGGGCTCGGCGAGGCTGACCTGGTCGAGAGGGGAACGGGGATGTCCGTGTCCGCCGGGTCCGCGAGGGCCGTCGATCCGCACGCGGGGCCGGGGCTGGCTCCCCCGCGCACCGCCGTCGCCACCGTCTGCCTGTCCGGCACGCTGGACGACAAGCTCGCCGCGGCCGCCGCGGCGGGCTTCGACGGCGTCGAGATCTTCGAGCCCGACTTCGTCGCCTCGCCCTCGTCGGCGAAGGAGGTCCGGCGACGCTGCACCGACCTGGGCCTCACGATCGACCTCTACCAGCCCTTCCGCGACTTCGACTCGGCCGACCCGCAGCGGCTGGCGGCGAACCTGCGGCGCGCCGAGCACAAGTTCGCCGTCATGGAGGCGCTGGGCACCGACCTGATCCTGGTCTGCTCCTCGGTCTCCCCCGACGCCGTCGACGACGACGGCCGCATCGCCGAGCAGCTGCACACCCTGGCCGAGCGGGCCGCCGCGCGCGGCATGCGGGTGTCGTACGAGGCGCTGGCCTGGGGCCGGCACGTGAACACCTACGACCGGTCGTGGGAGATCGTGCGCCGCGCCGACCACCCGGCGCTGGGCCTGTGCGTCGACAGCTTCCACATCCTGTCCCGCGGCAGCGACCCGGCCGGCATCCGCGACATCCCCGGGGAGAAGCTGTTCTTCCTGCAGCTGGCCGACGCCCCGCACCTGGACATGAACGTGCTCCAGTGGAGCCGTCACCACCGCCTCTTCCCCGGTCAGGGCGCCTTCGACCTGCCCGCCTTCCTCGGCCACGTGCTGGCCGCAGGCTACGACGGGCCGCTGTCGCTCGAGGTGTTCAACGACGTGTTCCGCCAGGCCGACCCGCGCCGGGCCGCGGTCGACGCCCTGCGTTCGCTGCTCGCGCTGACCGAGGCGGTCCGGGACCCGGTCCAGGGCCACCTGCCGGCCGGCGTCGAGGTCGGCGGGCGGAGCCTGCCGCCCACGCCGGGGCTGCACGGCTTCGCGTTCGCCGAGCTGGCCGTCGACGACGAGTGCGGGCCCGCGATCGCGCGCACCCTCACCGCGCTCGGGTTCCGCCACTCCGGCACCCACCGCAGCAAGCCGGTGCAGCTGTGGAGCCACGGCCAGGCGCGGGTGCTGCTCAACGCCGAGCCGACCGCGCCCAACTCCTCAGGACACGGCGCCGCAGTCGCCGCGCTCGGCGTCGAGGTCGACGACCCGCAGGCCGCCGCGGAGCGCGCGACGAGACTGCTCGCACCGGTGCTCCCCCGCACCCGCGGCCCGGCCGAGGCGGACCTGTCGGCCGTGGCCGCACCGGACGGGACCTCGGTGTTCTTCTGCCGCACGGGTGCCGAGGACGGGTGGCTGACCGACTTCCCCGGTGACGGCGCAGCCGGATCGGTCACGGTCACGCACATCGACCACGTCGCGCTCACGCAGCCCTTCGACAACTTCGACGAGGCGGCGCTGTTCTACCGCAGCGTGCTGGGCCTGCAGACGCAGCACGCCTCGGAGGTCGCCGCCCCGTTCGGTCTCGTGCGCAACCGGACGGTCTCCGACGCCGAACGCACGCTGCGGCTCGGGCTGAGCGTGTCCGTGCTGCGCCGGGGCGAGTGGGCGCCCGGCGTCGCGGAGCCCCAGCACGTCGCCTTCGGCTGCACGGACGTGCTCGCCTGCGCCCGTGCGGCCCGTGCGGCCGGTGCGCCGCTGCTGCCTATCCCCGACAACTACTTCGACGACCTCGACGCCCGGCTCGCCCCACCGCCCGAGCAGCTCGCGACCATGCGCGAGCTGGGCGTGCTGCTCGACCGCGACGGGCACGGCGAGTTCCTGCACTTCTACACCGAGGTGCTGGGCGGGCGGGTGTTCTTCGAGGTCGTTCAGCGGGTGGGGGGCTACCAGGGCTACGGCGAGGTCAACGCCCCGATCCGGATGGCCGCACACCGCCGCCTGCGCCTGCGGTGACGCCGGTCGGCGAGGCCGTGGACGAGGCGCCGCACGCGCGGCGCCGTCTCCCGCGATGCGCTGTGTCGGTCCGGCGATGACGGCTACGCGCCGCGCTCGGCCCGGAGTCGAGCCTGCAGCGCTGGCTGCTGCTGGGATGCGCGGTGCTGCTCGCCGCCGCGGTCGTCGATGCCGCGCTGCTCGGCCGGACGGCCGCCCGCAGCGCCCGCGCCCGGTTCCCCGGCATACCGGTCGACACCCTGCGGACCGGCTGGTACGCCTTCATGCGCGCGCACCGGATGCGCAGCATGCGGCTCCCGCCGCCGCGCGTCGACCTGGGCGACCCCGTCCCATGACCGGCACCTGTCAGGAGGCCATGGCCTCGGCGCGGATGCGGTTGTACTCGTCCAGCGGCACCGGTTGGGTACCGGGCACCGGCCTTCCTGCCAGCGGAAACCGCGGTTGGTCCGCTTTACCCGCGTGGTGGGCCGGAGGGCCGGACCGACGTCGAGTCGGCCCGGCCCTCCGGACGGCATAGCAGCCCGGGCGCCCCGATCACCTGCGCCGAGCTCGCTCCCTCACACCGCCGTGCTCGTCCCCGCGCGCCGCATCTGGTCGTACGCCTCCTTGGGCACCGGCTGCGCGTTCTTGTCACCCAGGTCGTTGAGGTGGACCCGGTAGGTCTCACGAGCCGTGAACGCCGCGATCGACGCGATGATGGCCAGGCCGAACGTGATGGTGCCGACCGTCCAGACCACGTCACTCTCGATCGCGTCCGCCGCTGCCCGGCAGCTCTGGCCACTCGGAAGCACGACGTCGGGGGCGAACTTCTTGCTGACCACGCACGCGGCGGGCGTCGGCCCGGCCAGCCCGGCGTAGATCGCCGGGAGGAACGCCGTGATCAGCGTGCCGATGTTCTGCGAGACCGCGAACGCCGTGACCCGCGTCTTGGTCGGGAAGAGTTCCTGGTAGAACGCGGGGAAGACCGCGTTGTAGCCCTGGTAGACGATGCCCCACATCAGGACGGCGAAGATGAAGGCCATCACGAGGTTGCCCTGGGCGACGAAGTACAGGTACGGATAGGCCAGGATCCCCGACCCCAGCGCGCCGACGATGATGACCGGCCGCCGTCCGAGGGTGTCGGTGAGGTTGCCGACGAACGGGATCAGGATGACGGCGACGACGTTGCCGATCACCGAGATCCACAGGTAGTTCGTGGTGGTCAGCCCGACGCCGTAGCCGGCGTTCGTGGCGAACGTCGCGCCGAAGACCGTCACCGCGGTGGGGATCGCGTTCATCAGCGCCATGCAGATGACGCGCAGCATGTCGGAGCCGTTCTCGCGGACCGCCATGACGATGGGCGCCGCGGGCACCTCGCCGTGCTCGGACTCCTCCTGGAACGCGGGGGTCTCGTCGACCTTGCGCCGGATGATGTACCCCGCGACGACCACGACAGCGCTGAGCAGGAACGGGATCCGCCAGCCCCAGGACTGGAAGGCCGCGGGCGACATCGCCGCGGAGAGCGGCAGGAAGACCGCGGCGGCGATAATCTGGCCGGCCTGCACACCCTGCAGCGTGAAGCTGGCGAAGTAGCCGCGCCGACCGAACGGGGCATGCTCGAGGATCATCGCGCTCGCGCCGGAGATCTCCCCCCCGACCGCGAAGCCCTGGATCAGACGCAGTGTCACCAGCAGTATTGGTGCCCATACGCCGGCCACGGCATAGGTCGGGAGCAGTGCGACGAGGAACGTCGAACCGCCCATCAGCAGCATGCACAGCACCAGCACCGTCTTGCGCCCGTGCGTGTCGCCCCAGTGCCCCAGGACGAAGGCGCCGATCGGCCGCGCCACGTACCCCACACCGAAGGTCGCGAACGCCGCGACGATGGCGACCTGCGGATTGTCCGAGGGGAAGAAGATGTTCGGGAACACCAGCGCTGCGGCCTGCGCGTAGATGAAGAAGTCGTAGTACTCGAGCGCGCTGCCGATCCAGCCGCTCGCCGCGGCCTTCTTCGGCGTCTTCGCGTGCTCGGACGGCTCATGCGAGCCGGATGGTTCAAGGATCTGGTCGCTCATCTCACCCTCTCCCGACCGCACGAACTCGGACGTCGGCGGATCGGGCAAGTGCATCGCCCTGGGCAGGTGCGGTCAATTCCGCCTGGATCGCTTTCCGCTCAATGGCACGAAGAAAGTGGTCTAACCGCCCAAACAGACTTAATCAGACATTTAGCCGATGTTCACCCAACGCTGCGCGAAACCCTCAGGGGCGCCGGCGAGGCGTGCGGAAGCCCCTGTGGCGCAGGTAGAGGTTCACCGCCAGGGACACCGTCCCCACCACCAGGAGCGTCGCGCCGAACCACCCCAGGTCCGCGGTGTTCTGGCTGAAGGTCAGCCAGAGTCCGGCCGCGATGATCGCCACACTGACGACGATGGCCGCCATGGGTCAGCCGGCCTCCCGCCCACCGGTGGGCACCTGCTCGGCCGAGCGGTCGCCGGGCGGCAGTGTGCCCGACGGCGCCGAGCCGGCGGCGGGCGGCGTCGTCCGCTCGATCGCGGGAGTGCCCGCAGGCGGCGCCGCGTGGTGCTCGACCTGCGAGTGCGCCTGCTCGAAGGTGATGATCCGGTGGCCGCGGTTCTTGGTGAACACCAGGGCCCGGGCCCACGTGTAGAGCGTCCCGAGCCGGTTGCCCCAGCCGATGAGGTAGGCCACGTGGATGAACGCCCACATGAGGTAGGCGAGCACGCCGGTGACCTTGACGCCGAACGCGTCCGCCACGGCCGCGCGATAGCCGATGGTGGCCATCGAACCCTTGTCGAAGTACTTGAAGGGCGGGGGCGCCGGCTTGTCGTCCAGCCGCGCCTTGATGACCTTGCCGACGTAGTGGCCCTCCTGGAGCGCGGGCTGCGCCACACCCGGGAGCTTGTTCAGCGAGACCATGTCGCCGATCGCGAACACCTCCGGGTGCCCTGCCACAGTGCAGTCGGGGTTGACCGGGATGCGGCCCGCGCGGTCGGTCTCGACGCCCGCCTGCTCGGCGAGCATCGTCGCCAGCGGTGACGCCGCGACGCCCGCCGCCCAGATCCGGGTGCGGCAGCGAATCGTCTCGACCCCGTCCGGGCCCTTCACCGTGACCGAGTCGTCGTCCATGCCGACGGCCAGCGAGTTGAGGTGGATCTCCACCCCCATCTTCTCCAGGACCCGGTGCGTGTAGGCCTGCAGCTTCTTGTCGAACGGCGGCAGCACCGCGGGCGCGCCCTCCAGCAGGATGATGCGCGCCTCGCGAGTGTTGATCGACCGGTAGTCGCGCGGCAGCACGGTGTGGGCCAGCTCCGCGATCTGCCCGACCGTCTCCACACCGGTCGGCCCGGCCCCGATCACCACGAACGTCAGCAGTTCGGCCCGCTCAACCGGGTCCGTCGACAGCTCGGCGAGCTCGAACGCCGACAGGATCCGGTCGCGCAGGTACCGGGCGTCCTCGATGGTCTTCATACCGGGTGCGAACTCGGCGAACTCGTCACGGCCGAAGTAGGAGTGTGTCGCCCCGGCCGCGACGACCAGCGTGTCGTAGCCGAGGGTGAGCGTCCGCCCGTCGGGTGCCTCAGTGCGGACCTCGCGCTTCGCGAGGTCGATGTTCGTCACCTCGGCGAGCAGCGCGTGGGTGTTCATCTGATCCTTGACGATGTGCCGCAGGGCCGGCGCGATCAGCCCGGGCGGCAGGATCCCGGCGGCCACCTGGTAGAGCAGCGGCTGGAACAGGTGGTGGTTCGTCCGGTCGACCAGCGTCACGTCGGCGTCGGCATCGGCGAGCTCCCGGGCGGCGTTCAGGCCGCCGAACCCGCCGCCGATCACCACCACGCGGGGGCGCGCACCCGTGGTGGCAACGGCGCCTGCCGCAGCGTCCTGCTCGGTCATGGGACCCTCCCGGTCTCGTCCGACTCCACCTCTGACAACAACCACGTACGACGAACCCGTACCCCGAACCGGCCTCAGACCCCCGCCGGTCTCCACACGAAGACCCCGTCGGGCCGCCGTGCCCGGGCCAGCACGCCGCCCACCTCGTGGTGGGCGAGGTAGGCGAGGATCTCCGCCATGGCGAAGTGCCGCTGCGCTCCCGTCGTGACGGTCGGGAACAGCTCGGCGGTGAGCTCGGTGACCGTGCGCTCGCGCGCCTCCACCATCTCGCGGATCTGCGTCAGCCGCCGCAGCTTGTTCCGTGAGATGGAAGCGGCTCTGCGGGCGCCGTCGCGGAACGGCGGGCCGTGGCCGGGCAGCACGAGCTCCGGGCCGAGCGCGGCGACCCGGTCCAGCGACGCGAGGTAGGACCCCATCGGGTCGGTCTCGAAGCCGCGCTCGAAGGTCACCGGGGGCGACACCAGCTGCAGGAGGTGGTCGCCCGAGCACAGCAACCGGTCCGCGGCGCTCCACAGGCAGATGTGGCCCGGCGAGTGGCCCGGCGTGTGCACGACCTCCCACGTCCGGTCGCCGACGGTGAGGCGCTCGCCGCCGTCGAGCACCGTGCCGGGCCTGCCGATGGAAGGCATCACCGGGATCCAGTCGCACAGCCCGCGCGAGGTCTCGGTCAGCTCCGGGCCGTAGAGGCCGTGGTCGGCCAGCATCAGCTCGCGCCGGTCGACGGCCTCGTCGGGGTCTTCGTACTTGGCCAGGTCCAGTTCGGTGCTCCGGTGCATCCACAGCTCGCCGCCACTGCGGCGCACCACCTCGCCCGCCAACCCGAAGTGGTCGATGTGGGCGTGGGTGACCACGAGCCGCTCGATCCGCTCGAACCCGCTGCCGCAGGCGCGCAGCGCCGCCTCGAGGGCCGCGGTGCCGTCCGGACCCGGGTCGCCGTCGGGGGTGGTCGCGGCGGCGATCCCGCAGTCGACGAGCGTGTCGCGCCCGTCGCCGCCGGCGAGCAGGTAGGCGCTCACGGTCTCGACGCCGTGGATGCCCAAGGGCAGCGCCATGCGGTGCAGCCCGGGCGCCACCTCGGTCACCATCTCCGTCACCGGCAAACGATCACGCTCCGCCCCGGGCGGCGCAACTCAGCCCTCGACCTTGGCGACGGCCCGCAGCTCCTCGGGAGTGGCGGTGCCGAAGCCGAAGAACTCCAGGTAGGCGGGGATCATCTCGAACAGCATGTCCTTGCCCACCTGGATCGGGCAGCCCTTGTCCTGCGCGGCGCGCAGGAACGGGGTGATCTCCTGCTTCATGACGACCTCGCCGACGAAGGTGCCCGGGGCGATCCGGCCGACGTCCATCGGCAGCGGGTCGTCGTCCTTCATGCCCAGCGGGGTCGCGTTGACGACCAGGTCGTGCCCGGCGGGATCCTGGGAGCCCGTGAGGACCTCGAGGTCGGGGTAGGCCTCCCGCAACCGGCCGCCGAGGCTCTCCGATGCCGCGGCGTTCGGGTCGAACAGGCTCATCGACGCCACGCCCGCGGCGGCCAGCGACGCCGCGATCGGCGAGCCGACCCCGCCGTTGCCGACCACCAGCACCTTCGTGCCCTGCAGCGGGAAGCCTTTGCGCTCCACGCCGCGGACGAACCCCGCGCCGTCGAACTGGTCGCCCACGAGCGTCCCGTCGTCCCGGCGGAGCACGGCGTTGGCCGCCCCCGCCACCCGCGCGGTCGGCGTCAGCTCGTCCACCAGCTCGATCGTGGTGACCTTGTGCGGCATGGTCACCAGCGCACCGCGGATGTTGGTCAGGTGGAACAGGGCCCGGAAGAAGTCCGGGTAGTCGGGCACCTGCACGCCCATCGGGACGACGACCGCGTCTATCCCGTTCTTCTCGAACCACGGGTTGTAGATCAGCGGCGCCTTGAAGGCGAACGTCGGGTAGCCCAGGTGCGCGACGAGCGTGGTCTTCCCACTGATCATGGACGGTCCCTTCCCGTGGCCCTGACGTCCCATGCTCGACCCCTGCCGTCGGTCGATGACCCTCTTACGGCGGGCCTTTCGTCCAGCGGAAGCGAGACCATCGCCCGTAATGCGCCGCGGCTCGTCCGTGATCTGGTTCACTCGCCGTCGAGCGGGAGTCGACGGCGCGGTACCACGGTGTTCGGGAAGCATGCGGACTCAAGGGGCCCGCCAAGCGCCCGGGATGGGATCCCTGTCCCGGGCCGTCGACGAACAGGAGCGTTATGACTGCGGAAGCAGCTGCGGAACAGGACGTGAGCACCACGAAGCAGGTGTCGACCGTCGGCGTCATCGGCGGCGGGATCATGGGCACCGGCATCGCCGAGGTGTCCGCACGGGCTGGATGTGACGTCATCATCTGCGAGGTGAACGAGGCCTACGCCGAGGGCGCGCTGGGACGGGTCCGCAAGTCGCTCGCGCGCGCGGAGAAGACGGGCAAGCTGACGACCGCGGACCGGGAGGCCGCCGAGGGTCGGGTCCGCGCCGTGACGGACATCGCGGAACTCGCAGACCGGGACCTGGTGGTCGAGGCCGTCATCGAGGACGAGGCCGAGAAGATCGCGATCTTCCAGGCGCTCGGCAAGGTCGCACGTCCCGACGCGCTGCTCACCAGCAACACGTCGTCGATTCCGATCATGAAGCTGGCGGCGGTCACGCCCCAGCCGCACCGGGTGATCGGCATGCACTTCTTCAACCCGGTCCCGGTGCTGCGGCTCGTGGAGCTGGTGCCGAGCCTGCTGACCTCGGCCGAGACCGTGGCGCGGGCCGAGGCGTTCTGCATCGGGCAGCTCGACAAGCACATCGTGCACTGCAAGGACCGGGCCGGCTTCGTGGTCAATGCCCTGCTGGTGCCCTACCTGCTCGCCTCGATCCGGATGGTCGAGTCCGGCTTCGCCTCGGCGGCGGAGGTCGACACCGGCATGGTCGACGGCTGCAACCACCCCATGGGCCCGCTCGCCTTGTGCGACCTGATCGGCCTGGACACCATCCAGTTCGTCGCCCAGTCGCTCTACGCCGAGTTCAAGGAGCCGCTGTACGCGCCGCCGTCCCTCTTGATGCGGATGGTCGAGGCGGGCCTCGTCGGCCGCAAGTCCGGCCACGGGTTCTTCGACTACCCGCAGCACAAGTAGCAGACGCGGCCGCTCCACATGCGACGGCCCCGGTGCATCCGCACCGGGGCCGTCGTGGTCGGACGGCAGCCTTACTCGCCGCCGGCCTTGAGCTGCTGACGCAGGGCTCCGAGGACGACCTCGGACGTGGAGCGGACGAAGTTGGCGTGCGTGGTGGCCAGCGTGGTGGCCCACTCGGCTCCGGTGCCCTTGGCGGCCTGCTCCTCGAGATCGAGCATGTTCTTGAGGACTGTCTCGTAGCCCTCCAGCCAAGTCAGCCCGTTCTTGCGGGCCTGCTCGGCGACCTGTTCCCCGAGCTCACGGACGCGCTGGGTGGCGGCCTCGATCTCGGCGCTCACATCGGGGGTGGTCATGCGGGTGCACTCCTCTGGTCGGATACTGCAGTGTTCAGAGACCCTGATCGACCTCCGGGATCGGCGGACGCCTCACCCGAGCCGAGCGTACGGCCGAGAAGGGCTCAGTCCCCCGCGGTCACGGGAGAATTCGGCGCTGCACCGGCGGTGTTCCCGGCACGGCGGCCGGTCCCCCTCCCGGTGTCCCACTGTGCCACGGCCATGCCCGTGATCCACGGTGCGATCGGCTCGTAGGCGAGCACATCCGCGGGCGCCCCGCCCATGACCCCGGCGACGGCCACCCACGTGCGCATCTCGTGGTTGCCGTTGCCGGCGAGCTCGATCTCGGAGTCCGGCATGTCGAGCACCTGGTCGATCTCGCCACGCTCGAGCCGCTCGCAGAACCAGCGGTCGAACTCCTCGTTGATGTCACCGACGCGCGGATTCCCGATCCAGTGCGAAAGCCCGCCACAGCCCACGACCGCGACCCGCTCCAGCCCGTCGAAGGAACGGATGGCCGCACCGAGCTGCTTGCCGAACTCGTACCAGCGCCACACGGGCATCAGCGGCGGCACCGCGCAGTTCATGACGATCGGCACGAGCGGCAGCTTCATGTCCTCGTCGAGCTCGTAGTACACGGTCATGATCCCGTGGTCGAGCTCGAGCTGATGGGAGAAGGCCGGGTCGAACCCGTTGTCGAGGGTGTGGCGCATGATGTGGTTCGCCAGGCCCTCGTGCCCGGGGATCCACACCTTGTCGATCGGCAGCCACTCCTCGGTGGGGCCCCAGTTGCGCTCCCCCACCCCGACACAGATCTGGGGGAAGTTCTCGAGGAAGAAGTTGGTGAAGTGCTCGTTGGACAGGAACACGCACGCCTGGACGTCGAGCTCCTGTGCCTGCTGCTTGATCGCCTCGAGGGAGCCGAGGAAGTTGTCGCGCTGTTCCTTCGGCGCGGCCTCGCGCGCCGACGACATCATCGGGGCGTGCGAGGAACAGTAGGCGAGAACTACTTCTGCCACCGACCCCTCCTCTCCTCGGGCTTGCCGAACGGCTCCAGGATCTTGCGGTAGTCGTCCCGCGCGTATCCGGCGGCGCGCGCGTAACGATTGATGAGCACCTCGTGCAGGCCCATCTGGTAGAAGGCCGCGACGTCCTTGCCGTCGAACGCCTTCCGCTCATCGTCGGTCAGGTCGTAGCGGGACACGTCGAATCCGGCGCGCCCGTCACCCTCCGCATCGCTGTTGACCTCGCCCGCGCGGATCCAGTCGTAGACCGCCCGGTTCAGCTGATACAGGCTCACGACGTCACATCACCTTCCTCCCGGTCGCAGACTGACACGTCCGGGTGCCGCCGTCGCTCCCGTCGTGGTGCCATTCCGACCAGTGAGAGGCGGTGGTCGCGCCCGCGAGGCCGCGACAGAGTAGCAGCGAGAGGAAAGGGGCTTCACCGATGCTCTCTCCATCCGGCGGACGGCGAGCGATCGACGTCCACGCCCACGCCATGCCGCTGCCACTCCTGGCACGCCTGGCCGACCGCGGGCTCGCGGACCTCGATGGTGTGCCCGACGGGATCATCCGGCTGGACTCCCGGGTCAGCGGCGTGGGGCCGTGGGCGCCGCTGCCCCTGGCGCGCAGTCAGTACGACGTGGCCGTGCGCCTGTCGGAGATGGACGGGGCCGGGGTGGAACGGCACGCGGTGTCGCTTCCGCCGTTCCTGTTCGCCTCGACCTCGGACGACCGGCAGTTCGTCTCGGACGTCGTGCGGCCGGGCAACGACGAGCTGGCCGTGTACGTGGCCGACGGGCCGGACCGCCTCCTGGGGCTGGGTTCCGTGCCGCTCGGGACCCCGGACGCGGCGGAGGAGGCCCGACGCTGTCTCGACGAGCTGGGGCTCGCGGGCATCGCGATCGGGAGCCGTGGCGGCGGCCGCGACCTCGACGACCCGGTGAACGGCGAGCTGTGGGCGCTGCTCGCCGAGCGCGGGACGTTCGTCTTCCTGCACCCCAGCGGCGTCCCGGACCCCAAGCGGGTCGGCGACTGGTACATGCCTCAGCTCGTCGGGTACCCCGCCGAGACCGCCATCGCGATCGCCCGGATGGTGTTCAGCGGCACGCTGGAGCGTCACCCGATCCACCTGTGCCTGGCCCACGGTGGCGGCTGCCTGCCGGCCCTGCGCGGGCGGATGGACATGGGCTGGGAGCGCAAAGAGGTCGCCCGAACCACGCCGCTGCCGCCGAGCGCGTACGCCGACCGGCTCTACTACGACACGGCGGTGTTCAACACCACGCTGCTGCGGCGGCTGGTGGAGGACGTGGGTGCCGACCACGTGATGATGGGGACGGACCACCCCTTCGAACTGGCGGACTTCACGCCGGTGCAGACGGTCGAGGCACTGGAGCTGGACGAGGCCGCGACCCGGGCGATCCTGTGGGACAACGCCGCGTCGCTGCTCGGGCTGCCGGTGGACGCCTCCGCCCGGTCGTAGGAGCTCAGCAGCCGCGCGGGGCAGGGACGGCCTCGGTGGTCAGCGCGGCCCAGCCGCGACCCTCGCTCCACGACCCCCGGGGCCCGGAGGGCACACCGTCCCGACCCTGGCCCGGTCCTGAGACGGGCTGCGGGTCAGGACTGGGGATCAGGAGCGGGGCGGCCGCGGAGTCCAGAAGTCCGCCACCGCGCCCTCGAGGTCGGACCACGTGCGCAGCCACTGCAGCAGCGGGCGCAGGGAGGTCTCCAGCGTGCCGAGCTGCTCGTCGAACACCGTCAGCGAGGCGACCAAGGCTTGCACCTGGGACCGGCGGGCGGCAATGTCGTCGACGACGGCCTGCAGCTGCCGCGCCGACATGGTCGCGGGCATTGGCGGAATGCCGGCCATCGGCGGCATGCCGGGGATCGCGGGCAAGCCGGGGATCGCGGGCCGGGCAGCGCCGGCACCCCCACCACCCGAACTTGCGCGGCCGACCGCTGTGCCCGGGCCGCTGCCGGTCGGTGCCCCGCCCGACCCGGAGGTGGTTCCCGTGCCGGCTGCGCCGGGCAGCGGCCAGCCGGGCAGGGCCCCGCTGAGCATCCGCTCGGCCATGTCCCGCATCTGCTGCGCGAGGTGGGTCATGGACCGGGCCGCGGCTCCGGCGGGATCCGGCCGCCTAGCCTCGTCGTCGGCGGCCATGCGGACCTCCCGGTGTCGTCGGTGACCATGTCGTCGCTCTTCGGGTCGTCGCTCTTCGGGTCGTCGCTCTTCGGCGCGTCAGCGCCCGTCGGCGCGGCTCCCCGCTGCGGTCCGTCCATACTGGCCCGATCCGGGCGGTACCGCTCGCGGGAACGCCGCCGTCAGGACTCGACCGATATCAGCCCCAGCAGCTCGACCCGCCAGTCGGCGTACGACACGCCCGACAGCGACTCGACCGAGGCCGTGTGGATGGACTCCCTGCCCAGCGCGGCCAGCACGATGTCCTCGGCGGAGGTGCTCGAGCCGAGCACGCGCACGATGAGATCGTCGCCCGCGTCGGCCTGAGCGCCGTGGGCGAGCACCCGGTACAGGGCGCGCCGGGCCTCGATGTCGTCATCCGTGGCGACCTCGGCCGGCAGCGGCCAGGCCACGATGGTGATGCGGCCGCCCGGCTTGAGCGACGGCACCGCGGCGTTCATCGCCGGGAAGCGGGCCATCACGCCCTTCGCGTAGAAGTGGTGCAGCCGCTCCAGCGCGGTCTTTCCCTCGATGGCGAAGTACGCGGGCATCTGCAGGTAGGCGTCGAACGCGTTCGCGCCGGCCTCCGCACACGCCGCGGGGACGTTGACGAGGTGGTCGACCTCGACGACGGTGCAGTCATGGTCGCGCAGCACCTTCGAGACCGGGGCGATGCGCTCCGGCGCTCCGGACACCAGCACATTGGTCGGCATGAAGCTTCTTCTCCTCGGACGTCGTCGTCGCGGCGGCGCCGTCACTCATCGGTGATCATGATCAATGGCGGCGGGTGGCGCGTAGAGCCAATCCTGCAACACTCGGGCCGCCCAGGGCATCACCAGCCATGTCATGAGTAAAGTCACACCGACCGTGACCAGACCGACCCGTAGCGGCACGGCGAGCCCGAGCGGCCCCACCAGCACGTTGAACGCGAGTTGGAGGGTGTAGATCGCCACGAGCGAGACCAAGAACATCTTCCATCGCGGCGGCGCGGGCGCGGTCCGCCCCGGCAGGGCGAACCACGTCTCCAGGCCGCTGACCCGGTGCATGCCCGTGGCGTTCACGAACTCGTCGCCGGCGTCCAGGTGCTCGACCCGCGCCGGGGACCGCTCCCACGCGTCCAGGTGCGCGGGCGTGTCGAAGCGGAACACGACGTGCCACGCCTCGCCGACGCGCCGGGCGACGGTGACGGTGACGGTGATCGGGTCACCGGGACCGCCACCTTCGCCGCCACCAGGACCGCTCAGCCGACCTCCGCCTCCCAGTCGCGCTTCTCCAGGCTGTCGCGGATGTGCATGAGGAACATCGACGCCGTCGAGCCGTCGAACGCCCGGTGGTCGTAGACCAGGCCGAGAACGCCGGTCGGGTGGATGGCGATCGCGTCACCGACGGCCACCGGCCGCCGCTTGACCCCGTCCGTGCACAGGATGCCGACGTTGGGCTGGTTGATGATCGGCGCCGAGGCGTAGCTGGCGAACGGGCCGGGGTTGGTGATCGTGAAGGTCGACCCCCGCATGTCGTCCATCGTGGCCTTCCCCGAGCGGGCCGCGGCAGCGATCTTGGTGATCCCCTGGGCGATCCCCCGCATGTTCAGCTGGTCGGCGTCCTTCACCACCGGCACCACGAGGCCCTGCTGGTTGAGGTCGACCGCGATCCCGAGGTTGACGTACGGGTGCAGCGTCATGGTCTTGGCCTCGACGTCGATCGAGGAGTTGACCGTCGGGAACGCCCGCAGCGCGTCGACCACCGCCCGCGAGACGAACGGCAGGTACGACAGCGAGGAGCCGGTCTCCTTCTTGAACCGGTCCTTGTGCTTGGCCCGCACCTTGTCGACGTTGTCGTAGTCGATCTCGATGGAGGTCCACACGCTGGCCGCGAGCATCTGCGAGCCCTTGAGCCCGCCGGCCAGCGCCAGGCGCATGCGGGAGAGCGGCTGCACCTGGTCGCGCGGGTCGCCGCCGGCCTTCGGCGCCGCCGCGGCCGCTGGGGCCGCTGCGGGTCGCGGCTGCGTGGTCGCCGGGGCGGCGGCAGCCGGGGCAGCCGGGGCAGCCGGAGCGGTGGCTGCGGCGCCGCCGCTCGCGATCACCTTCTCGACGTCCTCGCGGCGGATGCGCCCACCGGCACCCGTGCCCGGCACCTTCGCCAGGTCCAGGTTGTTCTCCGCCGCCAGCCGCCGCACGAGCGGCGAGAGCGGCGTGCCACCGCCGCTGCCGTTGGCCGCGGCCGGAGCGGGTGCCGCCGGAGCCGCCGCGGGGGCGGCCGACGCCACGGGCGCGGGCACTCCCCCACCGGCCGCCGGGGCTGCGCCCGGCTCGCCGATGCGGGCGACCGGCGTGCCGACCGGCACCGTCTCCCCCGACGCGACGAGGATCTCCAGGATCACGCCGTCGTACGGACTCGGGATCTCCGAGTCGACCTTGTCCGTGGACACCTCGAACAGCGGGTCGTCGAACGCGACGGCGTCGCCGACCTGCTTGAGCCAGGTGCCGACGGTGCCCTCGGTGACGGTCTCGCCGAGCTTGGGCATCGTGATGTCGTGCACCTCGCCCGCGGGGGCCGAGTCACCCGGCGCCGCGGTGGCCGGCATCGCCTCCGAGCCACCCGTCGCGGGCGCCGCCGGGTCGGACAGCGCAGGGCCGCCTGCAGCCGGGCTCGGGCCGCCGTCGGAGGAACCCGGGGTCGACCCGGGCTCACCGATGCGCACGAGCGGCGAGCCGACCGGCACCGTCTCCCCCGCCGGCACGAGGATCTCCAGGATCACGCCGTCGTACGGGCTCGGGATCTCCGAGTCGACCTTGTCCGTGGACACCTCGAAGAGCGGGTCGTCGAACGCCACGGTGTCGCCGACCTGCTTGAGCCAGCTCCCGACCGTGCCCTCGGTCACCGTCTCGCCCAGCTTGGGCATGGTGACGGTCCACGTCTCGCTCACTGGCCGCCCTCGCTTCGCTCGGATGCCGCTTCGCGGATCGGCTGTGTCAATGGTTCGCTCGCAAGCTCGCTCACGACTTCTGTCTCCCGCCTCGTCGCTCAGCCGTGCAGGGAACGGCCGGAGAAAGTGATCATGGTCTCGCCGATGGCCTCGGACAGGCTCGGGTGTGCGTGGATGAGGTGGCCGACCTCCGCCGGCAACGCCTCCCAGTTCACCGCGAGGTAGCCCTCGTGCATCAGCTCGCTCGCCCACGGCCCCACCATGTGGAAGCCGAGGACCGGGCCGCCCTTCTGCGCGACGATCTTCACGAGGCCGTCGGTCTCGCCCAGGATCATCGCGCGCCCGTTGCCGGCCAGCGAGTGCTTGTGCACCTCGACGTCGTAGCCGGCCTCCTTGGCGTACGCCTCGGTCATGCCGGACCACGCCACCTCGGGGTGGGTGTAGACCACCCACGGCACCTTGCCGTAGTCGACCGGCACCGGGTGCTCGCCGAGGAAGTGCTCCACCGCGACGACGGCCTCGGCGTAGGCGATGTGGGCCAGGCCGGGGGTGTTGACGCAGTCACCGACGGCGTAGACGCCGGGGCGCGAGGTCAGCATCGTGGTGGGGTCGACGTCGACGAACCCGCGGTCGGTCAGCCGCACGCCCGCCTCGGCCGCGCCGATGTCCTCGGTGACCGGGCGGCGCCCGATCGACACGAGCACCTGGTCGACCTCGATCTTGTCCGAGCCCTTGGGGGTCTCGAACGGCACGACGACCCCGGACCCGGTGTGCTCCAGCGTCCCGACCCGGGCCTCGCCGTGCACGGTCAGGCCGCGGCGGGTCAGCGAGCGCGCCAGCACGTTCGCGACGTCGCGGTCCGGGCCGAGCGGCAGGATCGGGTTCGGCAGGGCCTCCAGCAGCGTGGTCTTCACGCCCAGGTCCGTGAAGACCGACGCGAACTCCGCGCCGATCACGCCGCCGCCGATCACGGCGACCCGCTCCGGGAGCTTCTCGGCGTCGCTGTTGGTGCTCTGGTCCGAGGTGATGACCGTGGCACCGTCGACGTCCATGCCCGGGATCGCCCGCGGCGCGGACCCCGCGCAGATGATCACCGCCCGGCCGGACAGGGTCTGCGTGCCGCCCCCCTCGGCCGTGACCGACACGGCGCCGTCCGCGGTGAGCCGGCCCCAGCCGAACACGACGTTGACCTTGCGCCGCTTCAGCAGGCCGGACAGCCCCTTGTGCAGGTTGCCGACGATGCCGGCCTTGCGCTTGTTCGCCGCGGGCCAGTCGGGCTCGGGCACGCCGCCACCGGGCAGCTTCACGCCGTGCTCGGCGGCGTGGTTCACCGTCCGGAACACCTCGGCGGCGTGCAGCAGCGCCTTGGCCGGGATGCAGCCGCGGTGCAGGCAGGTGCCGCCCACCTTGTCCGCCTCGACCAGGGCGACCGACAGCCCGGCGGAGGCGGCGTAGAGCGCCGTCGCGTAGCCACCGGGGCCGCCGCCGAGGACGACGATGTCGTAGTCGGCCATGTCTAGTGCGCCTCCCCCGGAACGAGTGCGTCGTCGGTGATCACGCCTTCGCCACCTTCCGGAGCGTCTCGGCGATCTCCGCGGGCTGCGGGATGATCGCGTCCTCCAGCGGTGGGCTGGTCGCCGTCGGCGTGTTCTTCGCCGCGATCCGGACGATCGGGTGGTCCAGGTGCCAGAAGGCCTCCTCCTGGACCGTCGCCGCGATCTCCGCGCCGTACCCCAGCCGCTTGGCCGCCTCGTGCAGGACCACCGCGCGCGAGGTTTTCCGCACCGAGTTCACGATCGTCTCGACGTCCAGCGGGACGAGCGTCCGCACGTCGACGACCTCGACGGAGATGCCCTCCTTGTCGAGCTCCTGGGCGATCTCCACGCCCTGGTGGACCCCCGCCGAGTACGTGATCAGCGTGACGTCCCGGCCCTCGTGGACGACCTTGGCGACGCCCAGCGGGATCGGCTCCATCGACAGCGGGCCGGTCGCCCGGAGCCGCCGGTAGAGGTACTTGTTCTCCAGGTAGAGCGTCGGGTTGTTGTCGCGGATCGAGCTGATCAACAGCCCTGCGGCGTCCTCCGGCGTCCCCGGCATCACGATCTTCAAGCCCGGGACGTGCGCGAAGTACGACTCGACGCTCTGGCTGTGGGTGGGCCCGGCGCGCAGCCTGCCGCCGAACGGCGCGCGCATCGTCACCGGCATCGGGTCGCCGGTGCGCCAGTGGTGGCGGGCCAGCACGTTGATGATCGGGTCGAACGCGCACGAGATGAAGTCGGCGAACTGGAACTCGACGACGGGGCGCAGCCCGACGAGCGATGCGCCGGCGGCCAGCCCGGTGAAGCCGGTCTCGGCGATCGGGGCGTCGACGACGCGCCGCGGGCCGTACTTGTCGAGGAAGCCCTTCGTCACCTTGAAGGCGCCGCCGAACTGGCCGACGTCCTCGCCGATGATGAAGACGTCCGGGTCGCGCTCCATCTCGTGGTCGAGCGCGGCGCCGACCGCTTCGAGGTAGGTGGGGTTCGCGGAGAGCTCCTGCGCCGGGCCGGACCTGAGCACGGGCGCAGGGGCAGTGTCAGTCGGCATAGACACCTTCCTCGATGTTGCTGGGCTCGGGCATCGGGTCGGCGAGCGCCTTGCGCCGGGCGGCGATGGCCGCCTGCCGGGCGTCGTCCCGAACCCTCTTGGCCGTGTCGTCGTCGAGCACGCCGGCCTTGAGCAGCACGTTCTCGAACAGCTCGACCGGGTCCTTCTTGCTGTACTCCTCGAAGAGCTCCTTGACGACGTAGTCCGCCGGGTCGTGCTCGGCGTGCCCGTGCATGCGCATCGTCACGCCCTCGACGATGGACGGGCCGTCGCCGGCGCGGGCCCGGGCCACCGCCTCGTCGACGGCGTCGCGCACCGCCAGCACGTCCGTCCCGTCGACGGTGACGCCCGGGATGCCGTACGCGGCCGCCTTGACCGAGAACGTGTCGGAGTGCGAGGTCAGTCGCAGCGGCGTCGAGTAGGCGTACTGGTTGTTCTCGATGACGAACACGTTGGGCAGGCTCTGCACGCTGGCGATCGTCAGCGACTCGTGGAAGTCGGCCCGCGAGGTCGACCCGTCGCCGCAGAACGCCAGGCACACCTTGTCCTCGCCGCGGTACTTCGCGGCGAAGGCCATCCCGGTGGCGACCGGGAAGTTCGCCGGGATGTGGCTCGGCAGGTTGTAGATGCCCAGGTCCAGCCGGCCGTAGTGCAGCGTCCCGTCGCGGCCGCCGGTCGGCGAGGTCGCCTTGCCCATGAAGCTCGCCATCACCTGCCACGGCTCCATGCCGCGCCACAGGTGCGCGCCGAGGTCGCGGTGGATGGGCGCCATGTAGTCGTCGGACCGCAGGCACGAGGCCGCCCCGACCGAGATCGCCTCGTGCCAGTGCCCGGTGTAGAGCGAGCCGAGCAGGTCGCCGCCGCGGTACATGGCCACCATGCGGTCCTCGACCGCCCGGGTGAGGACCATGACCTCGTAGACGCGGCGCAGCAGCTCGGGGTCGCTGCCCTCGAGCGAGTCGCCTGCGCCCTTCTTCTCTTTACTCATCGCGGCGCCCCCTGCCCTTCTCTAGTTGCTCAAGAAGAAGTCGCGGACCTGGCGGTTGAAGTCGTCGCGGCGCTCGATCATCGACCAGTGGCCGCAGTGGGAGAACACCGAGAGGTCGGCGTTGTCGAGCAGCTGCAACAGCTTGAGCGACGTCTCCAGCGGGATGACCTGGTCCTCGCGCCCGTGCACGATCAGCGTCCGGTGCGGGAGGGAGCGGATCTCGTCGTCCGCCACCGTCATCGACTCCACCCAGCGCTGCCGCGGCGCCGGGAACATCGACGAGAACGACTCCTGGAAGCCGGGCTGGGTGGCCCCCTCGAAGCGGGCCTGGGCGAGGTCGCCGCTGGTCAACGACTTGTCGTAGGCGAAGTAGCCCATGACCGACTTCATGTGCTCCAACGTCCCCTGGAAGCCCCAGACGTTGTCGAGCCCCTCGGTGATCTCGAACGGAACCCCCATGGAGCCCATCAGGACCATCTTGTCGACCCGATCCGGGTGCTTGGTGGCCAGCCGCAGCGCGATGCCGCCGCCGAAGCTGTTGCCCACCAGGTGCGCCTTCTCGATGCCCAGCGCGTCCATCACCCCGAGGGTCTGGTCGGCCCACGTGTCGAGGCTGTAGTCCGGCTTCTCAGGGCGCTCGGAGTAGCCGAACCCGACCATGTCGGGGGCGACGCACCGGAAGTTCTCCCCGAGCACCGGCAGCACACCGCGCCAGTTCGCGTAGGCCGTCACGCCCGGGCCCGAGCCGTGGACGAAGACGATCGTCTGGTCCCCGGAGCCGGCCTCCAGGTAGTTGGTCCGTATGCCGTTGGCCTCGACGTCCCTGCCGATGGCGGGGTTCGTGGCGGCCGGGTCCTGGGTCCCCGTGTCCGTGTCCTGCGTGCTGGTCATGCCGCTGTCTCCTCCCGACGCCAGGCGTACGTCGTTGGTTCGTGGTCGTGTCCGGGATGCGCAGGTGGCCGCACTCTCAGCTGTAGTAGCGGAAGACGAGGTCGGCCACGCAGCACGGCTTCGGTTTACCCTCGACCTCGTAGGTCAGTCGCCACACGACCTCGACGCTGTCCGCACTGAGCGGCTTCGCCTCCGGAAGCTCGACATGCGCGCGGTACCGGCTGCCGGTTGCCAGCATGGACGGGAAGCGGACCTTGTTGAGCCCGTAGTTGAGGATCATCCCGAAGCCCTCGACCACGCACACCTGCCACAGCAGGCTGGCGGACATGCCGAGGGTCAGGAACCCGTGCTGGATCGTCGAGCCGACCGGGGTCTTCGCCGCCCGCTCCGGGTCGACGTGGATCCACTGCTCGTCCCCGGTGAGCTTCGCGAAGGTGTTGATGTCGTCCTGCACGGCGGTCTTCCAGTCGCTGACACCCAGCTTCTGCCCGACGTGGGCCTCGAGTCCTTCGAGGCCGGTGATGACGACCGGTCCGGAGGTCTGGGTCGTGCCGACGCCGTCACCACTGGGCTCGGTCATACGGGTTGCATCTCCTCTGCATCGGGGCCCTGTGTATCGGGGTGTATCGGGACCTGCATCTGGCCGCCCGTCCGGGCGGTACGAACCGGACGGTCGCGGGTGCACGCACCGCGGCGGGCACCGGTACCGGCCCGGTCCTCCATTGCGGCGAGTCAAGCACCGCGCGGGGGTGGCCTCCTACGCGCCGGTCCGGGTTTCCTGCTGAGTGGGAGTGCCGGCGAGGGCCGTGGCGACGGCGCGGCGCGGCGGGTCACGATGGGGCGCACCCCGGGGGATGGCCGGGGGCACGGTCCGCGCCCGGGCACGGCTGCGCATGGGGGTCGCGATGGCGGGAGGCAGCACCGAGTGGCGGGGCCGGTCGGTGATCAGCAAGGTGGTCGCCCTGCTGGACGCGTTCACCCCGGCCGCGCCGGAGCTCTCGCTGAACGAACTGGCCGCGCTGACCGGCCTGCCGGTGTCGACGACCTACCGGCTGGCCTCGGAGCTGGTGGGCTGGGGCGGGCTGGAGCGGGTCGAGGGCGGTGGCTACCGGATCGGGCTGCGGCTGTGGGAGATCGGCTCGCTCGCCCCCCGCGGGGAGACGCTGCGCGAGGTCGCCCTGCCGTACATGAACGACCTGTACAACGCGACCCACGAGAACGTCCACCTGGCCGTGCTCGACGGCACGGAGGCGCTGTACGTGGAGAAGCTCTCCGGACGCCGCGCGATGCCGGTGCGCACCCGCCGGGGCGGGCGGCTCCCGCTGCACGCCACCGCGGTGGGCAAGGTGCTGCTGGCCTACGCGCCCGAGAGCTTGTTCCGTGCGACCGTCGAGGCGGGCCTGGACCGCTACACCGCACACACGATCATCGCGCCCGGCCATCTGCGCCGGGCGCTGACCGAGATCCGCCGCACGGGGATCGCCTACACCCGCGAGGAGCTGACGGTCGGCACCCTGTCGGTGGCCTCGGCGGTCCTCGATCCCGACGGGGCCCCGGTCGGGGCGCTGTCGGTCACCCTCCGCTCCGGACGGGGTGACCTGCGCCGCCTGGGTCCTGCCGTGCACACCGCGGCGATCTCCGTGTCGCGGGAACTTCAGGAACGCGCGCTGCTGGTCCGGGACCGGTCCGACCGGGCTCCCGTGGTCGCGGCCGGGCCCGGTGGGCCCGCCGGGGGGAGCTGACGGCGGGAGCCGACGGTGTCGACGGCGACCCCGGCGGTCAGCAGTCCTCGGCGAGCGTCACCACGGCGAGCGTGACGGGGCCGCCGCGGGGCGCGCCCGCGGCCGGCTCCTGGCCGCACACCTGCCAGCTGCGCGCGGCGTCCACGCTGCGCCCGGCGCCGGTGGCGTCCCGCAGCGTCACGGCGTCCGTGCCCAGCGACCGGGTCGCCTGCGCAACGCTGAGCCCGACCACGTCCGGCATCCCCGTCGCGTCGGCGGGCTCGTCGCCCTCGACCGCCGTCTCGGCACCCTGGTCGGTCGCCGGGCAGGCCTCGCCCAGCCGGACCGCGCCGAGCACGACCAGCGTCGAGCCCGCCGCAAGCCCCGGTGCCGGGTCCTGGAAGCACACGGTCCACTCGCGGTCCTGGACCTGGTCCCGGCGCCGGCCGAGGGCGTCGTGCGAGGCCAGGGCGAAGAACCCCGCGGCCTGCGCCTCGTCCTCGGCCGCTTGGAGGCCCTTGCCGACGAGGTTCGGCAGTGCGACGGCGGGTGGCTCGGGCTCGGCGGTCCGCGCGGGTGGGGGTGACGGGGCGGCCGCCGTCCGGTCGTCCGCGCCCGTACCGCCGCACCCCGCGAGCACCCCGAGCGCAACCGCGACGACCGCCGCACACCGCCGGTCGCGTCGTACGTCCATCCTGTCCCCCCGAGCAGTAACCAGTGATCGATCCGGGTCGACGCGTCCACCCCGCACTTCGTGCGAGGCGGCCGCCCCGACCCGGATCAGGGGCCCCCGCCCCGACGGCGGCGGAGCGTACTTGATCGATGACGTGCTGCTACCACCGGTCGCCGTGGCGCGGTACCGGCCGCCGGGTAGGTGCGCCCGCGGCGGTCATACTGGCCCGGTGCCCGAGCCGCTCATCCGGTCCCGACTCGCTCCCGCGTCCGCCCCGCACACCGGTGCCGCGGTGGTGACGCACCGCGCCGCCGTGCTCGGCATGCCGATCGAGCACTCCCTCTCCCCCGTCCTGCACACCGCGGCATACGCGGAGCTGGGCCTGTCCGGGTGGGACTACGGGCGGTACGCCGTGGACGAGGCGGGCCTGCCCGGGTTCGTCGCCGGCCTGGGCCCCGAGTGGGTGGGGCTGTCGCTGACGATGCCGCTCAAGCGGGTCGCCCTGGAGGTGGCGGACGAGGTCACGCCGGACACCGCGGCCATCGGCGCGGCCAACACACTGGTGCGCCGCGGAGGCGAAGGCCGGGCGAGCATCGCAGGGAGCGTCAGCGACCGAGGAGCGGAGCCCGGCCGGGAGCCGACCATCCCACGCGGCCCGGGCTGGCTCGCGACGAACACCGACGTCGTCGGGATCGAGCAGGCCCTGCGGGCCGTAGGGGTGACCGCCGTCGAGAGCGCGGTGGTCGTCGGTGCGGGTGGCACCGCGCAGGCCGCACTGGCGGCGCTGCGCAGGCTCGGCGAGACCGCCCCGACGGTGCTCGTGCGCGACCCGGCCCGGGCCGGTGCGCTGCGCGACACCGCGGAGCGCCTCGGCGTGACACCCCGGATCGTCAGCGGGTTCCCGAGCACGCCGCTCCCGCCCGCGGACGTCGTGATCTCCACGGTGCCTGCGGGTGCTGCGGACGTGCTCGCGGACGTCGTCTGGGACCCCGCGGCGGTGCTCCTCGACGTCATCTACGTGCCGTGGCCCACCGCCCCGGCCGCCGCTGCCGCGGCCGCGGGCTGCCGGGTGGCGGGCGGGCTCGAGGTGCTGCTGCACCAGGCCGTCGGCCAGGTGCAGCTGATGACGGGCCTCCCGGGCCCCACGGAGGCGATGGCGGCGGCCCTCGCGGCCGCCGCGGGCGACCGCCGCCCCTGATCCCGCGCCCGGTTCTCGGGCCGGGGTCAGCCGTCGGTGCCGTCGGCCCGGTCGTCGTCGCGGACGATCGGTCCCGCGGAGAGCGGGACCTCGCGGGGCGGGACCTTGCCCGACGCGAGGTAGCCGCCGCCCATCGCGACCTCCTGTACTCGCATGCGGTTCAGCCGCGGCGAGAGGTGCGTCCAGGGGCGGTCGAAGCCGGCGAAGTCGCGCACGTAGGGCGCGTGCAGCGCGAGGATGCTGGCGTTGAGGCCCAGCGCCCAGGCCGGCGCCCATTTGCCGCCTGCCGCGGCTACCGTGCCCCCGTCGCGGACGTGCGAGAGGACGTTGTCCAGCGCCGCTGTGGACTGCAGCACGTCGTGGGTGGCGCAGAACATGGCGTGGTCAGCGACGATAGGCAGCTCGGCCTCCTCGATCGGCGCCTGCACGAGCAGGACGTTGCGCCATCCACGATCGGCCACCCGGCGGGAGGCGACGGCGAGCATCTCGCGCGAGGCGTCGACGCCGACGACCACGCCCTCCGCCCCGACCCGGCTGCGCACCTGCTCGAAGCAGAGGCCGGTGCCGCATCCGACGTCGAGCACGACGTCGCCGCGGCACAGCGGCAGCAGGTCCACCAGGCGGCGCCGGTAGGACTCGAACGCCGATGTGCGCGTGTCGTACGCCGAGGCGTCACGGGTGTAGGCGGTTTGCGAAGCGGCGGGCTTCCGGGCCGCCGGGAGGAACGGGGCGAGGACAGGCAGAGCGAAGGAGGGCATTGCGATTCTGAGCCTCTCGAAGCGACGGCGGCACAGTGACAGCGGCGGCACGGTGACGGAGTGCAGGTCGGCGGTACTGGTCTGCGGTACAGCGACGGCGGACGAGTGCGGACGGCCGGCGGGACCGGTCATGCCGACTCGTGGACGTCGGCTCACTTGACCGAAATGGTGCCGGATTTCAGTGTGACTGGTGGCGCCCCGTGACGGAACCCCTCGACCCGCCCCGATCCATCGGTACGGCGAGATTTCACCGCAGGATCATGTGGCGCTCGACCGCATGCCTCCCGGGTTTCGTCCGATCGGCGTCCTCGGGCGCTCGCGATCCGGCCCGCCTGTGGCCTCGGGCTCGGCCGCGTCGGGCCGGGGCGGCCGCGAGAACAGCACGAACATGTAGACCAGCGCGGGCACCAGGACGAGCGAGCCGAGCACCAGGACGACGGTCATGGCCACCAGCGTCCCCCGGCTGCGGGCCGCGTCCTCGATGGTCAGATACGGCAGCAGCAGGTACGGGTACTGGGCCACGGCCCAGCCGATGAGGATCGTCGCCACGGCCACGGACGAGGTGATCCGGGCGAGCCCGTAGCGGCGCACGACCAGCAGCACGATCGACGCCAGCCCGGCCACGACGGACACCACGAGCACCGGCAGCGCGCGCCCGACCAGGCCGTCGAACAGCAGCGGGGCGTCGGCCCGCAGCACGAAGATGCCCACCAGGCCGACGGCGCCGGTGGTCGCCGCCGTGCCCAGCGACCGGATGCGGAACTGGTCGGCGAGGTCGTCGTGCCCCTCGCGGCGGGCGTCGAGGCAGAGGAACACCGCGGCGAGGTAGGCGCACACCAGCACGGCGAGCACGCCGCCGAGGATCGAGGTCGGGTTGAGCCACGAGGTGACGACGTCGCCTGTGGCGATGCCCGGGGGCACCCGGCTGGAGGCGACCCCGCCCACCACCGTGCCCAGGAAGAACGGCGTGGCCAGCGACGACGCGGCGAAGCAGGCGCCGAAGAAGCGGCGCATCGCCAGCGAGCTGATGCTCTTGCGGAAGGCGAACGCGGCGCCACGGGCGATCATGCCGAACGCCGCGAGCGTCAGCGGCATGTAGAGCGTGGTGACGACGGCGGCGAAGCCGGTGGAGAACGCCGTCCACAGCACGACCAGTACGAAGATCAGCCAGACGTGGTTGGCCTCCCACACCGGTGCGATCGAGTGCTCGATCTGCGCGCGCTGGCGGGCACCGCGCTTCGTGCCGCCTGCGAGCAGGTCCCAGATGCCGGCGCCGAAGTCGGCGCCGCCGAACAGGGCGTAGGCGATGAGCCCGAGGAACATGACGCCGAGCAGGACCTCCGGGAGCGTCATCGCACGCCCGCCTTCCGGTCGTCCGCGGGGGCCTCTCCCCCGCCCTCGTACGGTGCGGGCACGTCGTGCCGGCCGGCGAGACGGCGCAGCACGTACACCGTGAACACGGTCAGCACCGCGTAGATCGCCACCACCGCGTAGAAGCCGAGGAACAGTCCCGGCGCGGGGCTCACCGCGTCCGCGGTACGCAGGTGCCCGTAGACGATCCACGGCTGGCGGCCGACCTCCGTGGTGACCCAGCCGGTCTCGAGCGCGGCCACGGCGAGCACCCCCGAGACCGCCACGGCCCGCAGGAACCACCTGTTCTCGATCCAGTGGCGCCGCTTCCACATCGCGAAGCCGTACACGAGCGCGAGCAGCAGCAGCGCCGACCCGGCGCCGACCATCGTGTTGTAGGCCAGGTGCACGACGTTGACCGGCGGCCGGTTCTGCTCGGGGGTCTCCTCCAGGCCGGGCACCACGCCGTCGGGGTCGTGGTGGATCAGCAGCGAGAGGCCGTACGGGACCTCCAGGGAGTAGTGCAGCTCGTTGTCGTAGTAGATCCCGCCCAGCGACAGCGGCGCCTCCGCGCGGGTCTCGTACTGAGCCTCCATCGCCGCGAGCTTGGCCGGCTGCAGCTCGGCGACGGTGTTGGCGATCCAGTCGCCGACCCCGATCTGGATCGGCGCGAAGATCGCTCCCACGGTCAGCGGGATGAGCATGCCCATCCGGTGGTAGCGGTCCCTGTGCCCGCCGTCCCTGCGCCCGCGCAGCGTGCCGACGGCGTAGACCGACGCGATGCCGAACCCGGTGACCATGAACGCCGCGATCCACATGTGCGCGACCTGCGGTGGCATCGACGGGGCGAACATGCCGCGGATGGGGCTGACGTTCGTCAGCGAGCCGTCCGGGGCGACGTCGAAGCCGACGGGGTTGTTCATCCACGCGTTCGCGGCGACGACGAAGAACGTGCCCGCCATGCCGGCGAGGATCATCGGCACGGCGCACAGGATGTGCGCGCGCGGCGACAGGCGGCTCCAGCCGAACAGGTAGATGCCGACGAAGATCGCCTCGATGAAGAACGAGAAGCCCTCGAGCACGAACGGGAACCCGAAGATCTCGCCGTAGGTGTTCATCAGGCCGGGCCACAGGATGCCCATCTCGAAGGTCAGGAGGGTCCCCGACACCGCGCCCGCGGCGAACAGCACCCCCATGGCCTTGGCCCACGTATGGGCGAGCTCGTGCAGCGCCGGGTCGCCGGTGCGGTGCCCGCGCCACTCGGCGAACATCACCATCGCAGGAAAGGCGACGCCCAAGCAGGAGAAGACGATGTGCCAGCCGAGCGAGACCGCCATCTGCATCCGGGCGGGATACAGGTTCTCCGCAGCCTCGGCCAGCACGACCTGCAGGGATGCCACGTCCACCTCCGTGTGTCCCGTGACCCGGCGGGGCGGATCGCCCCCGGCGCTTCCACCCTGCCACGTCGGCCCGGATGCGGCCGGTCGTCGTCCGGCCAGCGGACACGTCATGCGCGGCACACCGCAGAAGCGCTTGACATACTTATCACAGTTGCGTAGCTTAGTGAGCAGTTGCACGGCCAGACTACGCAAGGAGAGAGAACATGACTGCCGCCGTCCCCGCCACCGAGAAGTACGTCGCCTTCGCCCGCCGGGGTCAGGAGATCGCCACCGCCGCCGCCGAGGGCTACGCCGGTGCGTTCAAGACCTACGCCGACATCGTCATCCCGCAGGGCGCCCAGCAGCTCGACCCGCAGGCCGCCACCGCCGCCGCGTTCGACCTCGCCGGGACGCTCCTGACGGTGCAGCGCGCGTTCGCCACCGCCGCGATCGCCCTCGTCAAGGAGGCCGGTGAGGCCGCGACCGCGCAGGCCTCGGCCGCAGGCGAGACGATCAAGGCCCGCACCGAGGAGGCCACCGAGCGCGTGATCGACCTCGCGGCCGAGACCACCCGGCGCGCCGCCACCGCCGCTCGGAACGGCGTCTCCGCCTGACAAAGGCGCCGAGAAACCGGGACTTGCGCCTCTGGTGGGCTAGGTCTCTTTCTCGGGATCCTCGTCTGAGTCGGGGCCGGCGACGTCGCGTTCGCCGCCCCGAAATCGTCTGGAATCGGGGCTCGCCATGGAACGTGACGCGCGCTACACTGCGTACTATACCAAGCGAAACGATCGACGTCGGGAGGCCACCATGATGGACCCGAGGCTGCGTTTGCAACAGGTCCTGGCAGCCCAGGAGTTCCCCGCCGAACGGTGGGAGCTGATCGTCGTCGCCGACCTCTACGGCGCTGATGCGCTGACCAAGTCGGAGCTACACGCCCTCCCGGCGGTGCGGTTCCGCAGCCTGGCTGACGTGCTGCACGCCGTCGAGCGTGTCCGTAAGGACGCGCTGGAGCGCGAGCAGAGTCGCCGGTCGGCCTGACCGCACGGCCAAGCACCACCTCGGCCAAGCACGATCTCGGCACTGTCGCCTGAGCGCGACGTCCGGTGTGTCTTCAGCACCCGACGCCGCGTTCACGTGTCTTCGGGACCGGGCGGATAGCGTGTCCGCGTGAACCGGATCGCCCTGCACCAGTCCACCGTCCACCCGCTCGATCCGGTGGCGCTGGTCGAGGTCGCACGCGGTGCCGGGCTGGACTCGATCGGCCTGCGGGTCGCTGCCGTCGCCGACGTCGAGGCGTGGTGGTCGCGCGGGATCGGCTCTCCCATGCTGCCGGACCTGATCGAGGCCCTGCTGGCCCACCGGGTGACGGTTCTCGACGTCGGCCGGGTGCCGCTCGGGCCCGAGCTGTGCGTGATGGACATCGGCCACCCCTACGGCCGGGTCCTGGAGGTGGGCACCCGCCTGGGCGCGCAGTTCGTCACCGTCCGCGCCGGGGAGCCGGCCGACGACCCCGCCGAGTTCTTCGCGCGGCTCGCCGAACTGGCCGCGCGCTACCACCTGCGTCCCCTGCTCTCCCCCGCCGCCGGCACGGCCGTGGCCACGCTCGAGCAGGCCGTCGCGGCCGTCGGGGGCACCGGCGGCGGCATCGTCATGGACGTCGTGCCGGGCCGGGACGATCCCACGACCGTCGACGAGACCGTCGTCGAGCTCGGAAGCCTGCTCGGCTACGTCCGGGTTCCCGTCCACGCACTCACCCACACCGGAGCACCCGGGCTGCTCGCGACGCTCCCCCCGCAGGTCCCGGTCGCCATCGGGGCCGGAAGGGCGGACGACGCGGTCCGCCTCGACGTTCCCGCCCAGATCGCCCGGGCCGCGGCCATGCGCGCCGCGGTGGACGCGATGTTGCGCCACCCGCACGCCGCCGGGCGCTAGGACGCGTCTGCTGGATCTAGCTGGCGGGTCGGGCGGCCATGATCCCCCGCTACGGGTGTCCAGGGCGGTGATCGCCGGTGGCGGGTGTATATGGTCGTCGCGACGACCACCCTCACCCCGAGCCGGCAATCATGACCTGCTCCTGCTGCCATATGCACCCGTAGCGGGGGATCACCGTTCCAGGGCGCGGGCCAGTCACGGCTCGTCGGAGCCGTGCCACGCGTCAGGCGGCGGCCCGGTCCGACGAGCTGGGCGCCGTCAGCCGGCCGCGTAGCCGCTCCCGGCGGCGCCGACCGCCGCCGCCGTAGCGCGCTCGCGCGGGTCGACGGCCAGCTCCCGGGCCAGCCCGCGGGCCGCCAGCACCAGCGCCGGCACCACCCGGCCCAGCGTCGCCGGCTCCAGGTCCGCCACCTCGACCCCGACCGCGGCGATCGCCGTGCCGCACGGGCCCGGCACCGGCACGGCCACGCCGCAGTGCCCGGCCTGCAGCTCCCCGCAGCTGGTCGCCATGCCGTGCAACCGCACGCACTGCAGCGCGCGGTGCAGCTGCTCGGGGGCGGTGAGCGTCGCCGCTGTGTAGGCCTGGAGCGCCGGGGTGAGCACCATGCGCACCACCTGCGACGGCGCGAAGGCCAGCAGCGCCTTGCCCAGGGCGGTGGCGTGCACCGGCAGCCGGGCCGCGGTCGAGAACGTGCTGACCGGCCGGTACCCGGGCAGGCGCTCGATGTAGGCGACCTCCAGGTCGTCGAGCACCCCGAGGCGGGCCGTGGTCCGCGTAGCCTCACACAGGTCGTCGACGATGAACGGGGCGCGCTCGCGCAGCGTCGGCCGCTCGGCGACCTCCCCGCAGAGCATGCGCAACGGCAGGCCCACCCGGAACTCACCGTCCTCGGTGCGCTCGAGCAGGTGGCGGTCGGCGAGCTCGCGGGCCAGGCGGTGCGCGGTCGAGGTCGGCAGCCCCGCCTGCCGCGCGAGATCGACGAGAGCGTGCCCCCGGCCGTTCGTGAACGACATGAGGATGGCGGCGACCTTGGAGGTGACCGACCGACCCGGCTCCGTCGAGTTGCCCGCCATCGGACTCCCTTCGTCGCCTCCCGGCCATCCCAGCGACCGTAGGCACAGGAGGGCCCCGGACGCCGGGCGGAACGTTGATGCACACGTTTGCTCCCGCTCATCGGAAGCCGAACACCCGGCACGTACGCTCCCTCCGTGGCCCCCGTCTCGCCGCTGCCCCAGCGGCACGGCCTCGACGCCGTCCGGCTGCGCACCCCCGACGACGGCCCGTGGGCGACGATGCGCGATCACCTCGTCGCCCGCCTGCCGCGGCTGCCCGCGGCGCGGCTGGACGCCATGCTGCGCGAGGGCCGGATCGTCGGCCGGGACGGCGCCGTCGGGCCGCACGATCCCTTTCGGCCGCGGGAGTTCCTGTGGTTCCACCGCGACCTGCCCGACGAGGTGCCGGTGCCGTTCGCCGTGGACGTCCTGCACCGCGACGACGACCTGCTCGTCGTGGACAAGCCGCACTTCCTGGCCACGATCCCGCGCGGCCGCCACGTCGTCGAGACCGCGCTGGTGCGGCTGCGCCGCGACCTGGACCTGCCCGAGCTGTCGCCCGCGCACCGGTTGGACCGGGTGACGGCCGGCGTGCTGCTGTTCGTGGTGCGCCGCGAACGGCGCGGGGCGTACCAGACGCTGTTCCGCGACCGCAGGGTGCGCAAGACCTACGAGGCCGTCGCCCCGTTCGACCCTGGCCTGCAGTTCCCGCGGACGGTGCGCAGCAGGATCGTCAAGGAGCGCGGCGTGATCCTCGCCCAGGAGGTGCCCGGGCCGGCGAACGCCGAGACGCACGTCGAACTGCTGGAGCACTGCGGCGGGCTGGCCCGCTACCGGCTCACCCCGCTGACCGGCCGCACCCACCAGCTGCGGCTGCACCTGCGCGGCCTCGGCCTGCCGATCCTGGGCGATCGGTTCTACGGCAGGCCGTCCGGTGAGGCGTCGGGCCCGGAACCCTGGGACCCGGAAACCTCGGACCCGGAACCCGAAGACACGGCGCTCGACGACTGGACGCGCCCGCTGCAACTGCTGGCGACGACACTGGAGATCCCAGACCCGGTGACCGGCGTCGTGCAGCGGTTCACCACCCGCCGCGCCCTGCAGGCGTGGACCGATCCGGCAGGTTGGGCGGCCGGCCCCGTCCCCGCCGGCTTCTGACGTCTCGACCCGCAGCCGGCCGCGGTCCTCTCGACGGAGTTCGGCGCGGCGGATCGGTGGCCCGGTGGCCCGGCCCGGTGGCCCGGTGGCTCGGCGGCTCGGCGGCTCGCGGTGGGGGCGGATCAGCGTCAGCCAACTGTCGCACCCCAGCCGCGCTCGCGCACCGCGCGTAGGGCTGCCGCACCTGCTGTGCGGGGTGCGACAGTCACGCCAGCCATGCGCCGACGACCCGAGCCCTGCGACGGCGCCGCGTCCGCGGTCCACCGGGCGCACACCGACCACGCCACCGCACACCGCGATGCGCTGCCGCACCTGCTGTGCGGGGTGCGACGGTCACGCGAGCTGTGCGCCGACGACCCGAGACGTGCGACGGCGGCACGTCCGCCGTCCACCGGGCGCACACCGACCACGCCGCCGCACACCGACCACGCCGCCGCACCCCGGCCACGCCACCGCACACCGCGATGCGCTGCCGCACCTGCTGTGCGGGGTGCGACGGTCACGCGAGCTGTGCGCCGGTGAACCGAGATGTGCGACGGGGCCGCGTTCGCCGCGTCCGCGGTCGGCCGGCGCGCTGCCGCACACCGGCCACGCCACCGCACACCGGGCACGCCACGGCACACCGCGCGGAACTGCCGCACCTGCTGTGCGGGGTGCGACGGTCACGCGAGCTATGCACCGGTGATCCGACATGTGCGACGGCGCCGCGTCCACGGTCGGCCGGTCGCTGGCGAGCGCGCTGCCGCACCCCGGCCACGCTGCCGCACCCGACCACGCCGCCACACCCCGACCACGCCGCCGCACCCCGGCCAGGCTGGGCAGCCTCGCTCCGCACTCGGAGGTGCCGAGGCGCCCTGGCGCAACGGGTGTCAGCAGGTCAGCGTGAGCTCGAAGGAGTAGCGGCTCGCCCGGTAGACGTGGGAGCCGTACTCGACGCCCCGCCCGCTCTCGTCCCAGGCCGTGCGGGTCATCGTCAGCATCGGGGCGCCGCGCGGGTCGCCGAGCAGGCGCGCCTCGGTCGCAGTGGCCGCCTTCGCTCCCACCACCTGGTTCGCGATCCGCGGCACCCGTCCGGCCGAGCGGAGGATCTCGTAGAGCCCGCGCTGCTCCAGGTCCTCTGCCTGCAGCGCCACGACGTCCACCGGCACCGCGTTGTGCATGATCGCCAGCGGCTCGTCGCCCGCGTAGCGGATCCGCTCGAAGGTGGTGACCAGCGTGCCGGTCGGGATGCCCAGCGAGTCGGCGACGGCGTCGGTGGCGGGCCCGACCTCGAGCGAGCGAAGCTCCGTCCGCGGTACGCGGCCGGTCTTCGCAAGATCATCGTAGAGGCTGGTCAGCTCCACGGGCCGGCGCACCTTCGGGTGCACGATCTGGGTGCCGACGCCACGGCGGCGCACCAACATGCCACGCTCGACGAGGTAGCCGATGGCCTTTCGCATGGTGGGCCGGGACACACCAAGCCGGTCGGCGAGCTCCACCTCGTTCTCGAGGCGGCCGCCCACCGGCAGCTCACCGCCCTCGATCTGCTCTTGCAGACGCGTTGCGACCTGGAAGTACAGGGGAACGGGGCTGGATCGGTCGAGAGCGACCTTCGGGACGAGCACACCATCCAGCGGCTGGTCCGACACCACACACCCCCGTGACTTTGACACCTTGTCAGGACAAAGTATTGACGTCCCTGTAACCAGGACGGTACACCTTTAACCCGTGGCCGGGGTCACTACCCGATCCGGCCGAGACGACGCGATTCGAGCCGCATGGCGACGAGGCTGGAGAGGCTGATGCAGCGATGACCGCCCCGACGAAGGAGCCGCGCCGCACCGTGGACGAGGTGCTCACAATGGGCCGCATGGGGGTCGACATCTATCCCCTCCAGGTCGGGACGTCGCTCCGCCACGTCGAGAGCTTCGGCAAGTTCCTCGGCGGCAGCCCGGCCAACGTCGCCGTGGCAGCGGCCCGGCTCGGGCGCCGCAGCGCGGTCATCACCCGCACCGGCGCCGACCCCTTCGGCGAGTTCCTGCACGACGCCCTGCAGGGGTTCGGGGTCGACGACCGCTTCGTCACCCCGGTCGCGGACCTCCCGACGCCGGTGACGTTCTGCGAGATCTTCCCGCCCGACGACTTTCCGCTCTACTTCTACCGCCGCCCGAGCGCGCCGGACATGCAGATCCACGCCGACGAGCTGGACCTCGACGCGATCCGCGACGCGAAGATCTTCTGGGTCACCGTGACCGGGCTGTCCGAGGAGCCGAGCAGGGACGCCACCCTGACGGCGCTGCGCGCCCGGGCCGGCCGCGGCTACACCGTCCTCGACCTGGACTACCGGCCGATGTTCTGGTCGTCCCGCGAGGAGGCCCGCAAGTGGGTCCAGGAGGCGCTGCCCTTCGTCGACGTCGCGGTCGGCAACCTCGACGAGTGCGAGACCGCGGTCGGCGAGCGCGAGCCCTACGCGGCGGCGCGGGCGCTGCACGAGCGGGGCGTCCCGCTGGCGATCGTCAAGCAGGGCCCGAAGGGCGTCCTCGCCCACGACGGCCAGACACACGTCGAGGTGCCGCCGGTGCCGGTCGAGGTGGTCAACGGCCTCGGCGCGGGCGACGCGTTCGGCGGGGCCCTATGCCACTCCCTTCTCGCTGGATGGGATCTCGAACGGAGCATGCGCTTCTGCAATGCGGCCGGTGCGATCGTCGCGGGGCGCCTGGCGTGCGCCGACGCGATGCCGACCGCGGACGAGGTCGAGGCCAAGATCGAGGAGGCCGCACGTGGATGACCACCGCTTCCGCGACCTGGTCGCCACCCGCGTGGGTCGCCCGGCCGCGATCGCCGAGGCCGCGGCGAAGCGCCGCCGCCCCACCTCCCTGCTGGGCGACCACGGCCGGCTGATGATGATCGCCGCAGACCACCCGGCCCGCGGCGCGCTCGCCGCCGGCAGCCGCCCATTCGCGATGGGCGACCGGGTCGACCTCCTCGACCGCCTCGTGCTGGCGCTGTCCCGCCCGGGGGTGAACGGCGTGCTCGGTACACCGGACATCCTCGAGGACCTGCTGCTGCTCGGCGCGCTGGACGACAAGGTCGTCATCGGTTCGATGAACCGCGGCGGCCTGGCGGGCACGGTGTTCGAGCTGGACGACCGGTTCACCGGCTACGACGCGCAGGCCATCGCGGAGGCCGGCTTCGAGGGCGGCAAGATGCTCACCCGCATCGACCCGAACGACCCGGCCACCGTCGCGACGCTCGAGTCGTGCGCGGACGCCGTCAGCGACCTCGCCCGGCACCGGCTGATGGCCATGGTCGAGCCGTTCATCTCCCACCGCTCCGACGGCCGGGTCCGCAACGAGCTCACCGCCGACGCCATGGTGCGCGCCAACGCCATCGCCGCGGGCTTGGGCACGACCTCGGCCTACACGTGGCTGAAGGTGCCGATCGTCGACGAGATGGAGCGGGCGATGGCGGCCACCACGCTGCCCGCGCTGATCCTGGGCGGTGAGGTCGCCGAAGACCAGCAGGCCGCGTTCGCGAACTGGCAGAAGGCGCTCGCCCTGCCCACGGTGCAGGGCCTGGTCATCGGCCGGTCGCTGCTCTACCCGCCCGGCGACGACGTCGCGGCGGCCGTCGACACAGCGGTGGGTCTGCTTGTGACAGTGGACAAGTTGGAGATCGTCATCCCGGCCGGAACCGGCGGCGAGGGCGGCTACGCGCTCTCGATCACCCCGGAACGCGCCGGCTGGGAACACAGCAGCCTCAACATCCTGGAGCTGGCCGCCGGCGGGACACACACCTATCAGACCGGCGAGAGCGAGTGGGTGGTCCTGCCGCTGTCCGGGTCGTGCACGGTGGCGTGTGACGGCGAGACGTTCGCCCTCGCCGGGCGCCGCGGCGTCTTCACCCGCGTCACCGACTTCGCCTACGTCCCCCGCGACGCCACCGCGACGGTGGTCTCCGAGGCGGGCGGCCGGTTCGCGCTCTGCGGGGCCCGCGCCAACCGGCGGCTGACCGCCCGCTACGGCCCCGCCGAGGGCGTGCAGGTCGAGCTCCGCGGGGCGGGGCAGGCCAGCCGGCAGGTCAACAACTTCTGCACCCCGGCGACGTTCGAGGCCGACAAGATGATCGCCGTCGAGGTGATCACCCCGGGCGGCAACTGGTCGTCGTTCCCGCCGCACAAGCACGACGAGGCGGGCGAGAACGAGTCGCGCCTGGAGGAGGTCTACTACTTCGAGGCCGACTCCCCGTACCCGGCAGGCCACGCCGGTGCCTGCGGCTACCAGCGGGTGTACGGCTCCGGCCCGGGTAAGGAGATCGACGTCTGCGCCGAGGTCCGCTCGGGTGACGCGATCCTCATCCCCTACGGCTGGCACGGCCCCGCGATGGCCGCGCCCGGCTACGACCTCTACTACCTCAACGTCATGGCAGGCCCGGACCCCGAGCGGGTCTGGAAGATCTGCGACGACCCGGCGCACGCCTGGGTCCGCACCCTCTGGGACGGCCAGGAGATCGACTCTCGCCTCCCGCTGACCAGCACCGAAGAGAAGGAGGAGGTCCGTTGAGGACCATCACGCACTGGATCGGTGGCAAGCCCGTCGCCGGCTCCTCGGACCGTACGAGCCCGGTCTGGAACCCGGCCACGGGCGAGCAGCAGGCCGAGGTGGCGCTCGCGAGCGTCGAGGACGTCGACTCCGCGGTCCGCACGGCGAAGGCCGCGTTCGAGCGCTGGGGGCAGTCGTCGCTCTCGCAGCGCACCAAGGTCCTGTTCAACTTCCGCGAGCTGGTCAACAACAACATCCAGCGGCTCGCCGAGGCGATCTCCGACGAGCACGGCAAGGTCGTCTCGGACGCCCGCGGCGAGGTGCAGCGGGGCCTCGAGGTGATCGAGTTCGCGTGCGGCATCCCGACCCTGCTCAAGGGTGACTTCTCCGACCAGGTCTCCACCGGCGTGGACGTCTACTCGTTCCGCCAGCCGCTCGGGGTGTGCGTCGGCATCACGCCGTTCAACTTCCCGGCCATGGTGCCCATGTGGATGTACCCGGTGGCGATCGCGACCGGCAACACCTTCGTGCTCAAGCCCAGCGAGCGCGACCCCAGCGCGTCGATGCTGATCGCCGAGCTGTGGGCCGAGGCCGGCCTGCCCGACGGTGTCTTCACCGTGGTGCACGGCGACAAGACGGCCGTCGACGCGCTGCTCACGCACCCTGACGTCGCAGCGGTGTCGTTCGTCGGCTCCACGCCGATCGCGCGCTACATCCACGAGACGGGCACCGCGAACGGCAAGCGGGTCCAGGCCCTCGGTGGCGCCAAGAACCACGCGATCGTCCTGCCCGACGCCGGCATCGACTACGCCAGCGACCACCTCGTCGCCGCGGCCTTCGGGTCGGCCGGCGAGCGGTGCATGGCGATCTCGACCGCCGTCACGGTCGGTTCGGCCGGTGACGAGCTGATCGCGGCGGTCAGCGAGAAGGCCCGCGCCGTCAAGGTCGGCCCCGGCCGCGAGGCGGACAGCGAGATGGGCCCGGTGGTCACCTCCGCCGCCCGCGACCGCATCGTCGGCCTGATCGGCACCGGCGCAGAGCAGGGCGCGCGGCTGGCCGTCGACGGGCGGGGGCTGACCGTCCCCGGCCACGAGAACGGCTTCTGGGTGGGCCCGACGGTCATCGACGAGGTCACCCCGTCGATGGACGTCTACAAGGAGGAGATCTTCGGGCCTGTGCTGTCGGTGGTCCGGGCCGACTCGGTCGACGAGGCCATCAACCTGATCAACTCCAACCCGTACGGCAACGGCACCGCCATCTTCACCTCCAGCGGCGAGGCGGCGCGCCGGTTCCAGCGCGGGGTGAACGTCGGGATGATCGGCATCAACGTGCCCATCCCGGTGCCGATGGCCTACTACTCCTTCGGCGGCTGGAAGGACTCGCTGTTCGGGCAGAGCCACATCCACGGGCCGGAGGGTGTCGCCTTCTACACGAGGGCGAAGGTCGTGACGGCACGCTGGCCCCACGTGGAGGGCGCTAGCGGCTCCAGCTTCCACTTCCCCACCTCGAACTGACGCACCCATGACGATCACGTATCGATCGTCTGCGACCGGTTCGAATCCTCATACCGTGTTCGTGCTCACCCTCGCGGGAGACCCGGGCCGGGGTGCGCACGAGGCCCCCGGTCCCCGGGCCCGACCTGATACGCCCGCAATCCCCGCACTACCAGGGCAGTACCCCGCAGGACATCGCAGTCCGCCTCCCGGCCGGCTGCCAGGAGAAAGGGAATGATCGATGAAGATCGACCGTTCGCGGAAGACCCTCCGCGTACTGGCCGTCGTGGCAGCCGCGTCGGCCGCGCTGGCCGCGTGCAGCAGCCAGGGCGGCGCGCAGAGCCAGTCCGGAGGCAGCAGCGGCGGTGGCGACACCAGCGGCAGCAACCTGACGATCCAGATGATCACCCACGAGCAGGCGGGCGACACGTTCTGGGACAAGATCCGGGCTGGCGCCGAGGACGCGGCGAAGGCGCACGGGATCAAGCTGCAGTACGCGAACAACGAGAACGGCCCCGAGCAGGCCACGCTGGTGCAGAACGCGATCGACAGCGAAGGTCTCGGGCATCGCGGTCACCCTGTCCAACGCGGACGCGGTGATCCCGGTGGCCAAGAAGGCCGTCGAGGCGGGCATCCCGGTGGTGGCGTTCAACCAGGGCATCACCGACTACAAGGAGGCCGGCGCGAAGATGTACTTCGGGTCGGACGAGACGCTGGCCGGCAAGACCATCGGCGAGAAGCTGGCCCAGCAGGACCCGGGCGGCAAGACGCTGTGCGTGATCCAGGCGCAGGGCTCGGTGGCGCTGGAGGCCCGCTGCGCCGGGGTGAAGTCGGGCTACGCCAGCACCGAGAACCTGCAGGTCAACGGCGCCGACCTGCCGTCGGTCCAGCAGACGATCCAGTCGAAGCTGGCCGAGGACAAGTCGATCACCAATGTCGTCACCCTCGGCGCGCCGATCGCCCTGGCCGCGCTGCAGGCCGAGCAGAGCGCCGGGAGCACCGCGAAGATCGTCACCTTCGACCTGAACCAGGACGCCGCGCAGGCGATCAAGGACGGCAAGATCGCAGTTCGCCGTCGACCAGCAGCCCTACGTGCAGGGCTACCAGTCGGTGCTGATGCTGTGGATGAACATCACCAACGGCAACGACCTCGGCGGCGGCGGGCCGGTGCTGACCGGACCGTCCATCGTGGACTCGACCAACATCGACCAGATCCTGCCCTACACCAAGAACAACCGGCGCTAGCCGCACCGCCGGGGGAGCCGGTGTGCGTTTCCGCCTGGTCACCGCAACCGCTGGTCACCGCATCCGGCTCTCCCGGTCCGCCCTCTCCACTGGAGTGAGATCATGAGCTCTCCCGCTACGACGCCGGCCACCCAGCCGCAGAAGACCTCGGACGCGCCCGCGCCGGTCAGGAAGTCGCTGTTCGCGCGTGTGCTGACCCGCCCGGAGATCGGCGCCGTGGCCGCGGCGATCGCGATCTTCATCTTCTTCTTCGCGATCGCCCCGGCGTTCCGCACCCTGCCCTCGTTCGCCACGGTCCTCTACGCCTCCTCCACGATCGGGATCGTCGCGGTCGGGGTGGCCCTGCTCATGATCGGCGGGGAGTTCGACCTGTCCTCCGGGGTCACGGTGGTGACCGCCGCGCTGTGCGCCGCCCTGATCACCTTCCAGCTGTCGCTGAACATGTGGGTCGGGGTGCTGGTGTCCCTGCTGGTCGCGCTGGGGATCGGGTTCATCAACGGCTACCTGGTCGTCAAAACCAAGATCCCGTCCTTCCTGATCACCCTGTCCACGTTCTTCATGCTCCGCGGCATCAACCTCGGGGTCACCAAGGCCGCCACCGGCACCGTGGCCACCGACAACGTCTCCGGCCTCGACGGGTTCCTCGCCGCCAAGGCGGTCTTCGCCTCCGACATCCCACTCGGGTTCATCACCGTCAAGATCACCGTGCTGTGGTGGCTGCTGTTCGTCGCCATCGGCACCTGGATCCTGCTGCGCACCAAGGTCGGCAACTGGATCTTCGCCGCCGGCGGCAACGCCGATAGCGCCCGCGCCGTCGGCGTCCCGGTCCCCAAGGTCAAGATCGGGCTGTTCATGGGCGTGTCGTTCCTGGGCTGGTTCTACGGCATGCACCTGCTGTTCAACTTCTCCAGCGTGCAGTCCGGGCTGGGCATCGGCAACGAGTTCATCTACATCATCGCCGCCGTCGTCGGCGGCTGCCTGCTCACCGGCGGCTACGGCTCGATCGTCGGCGCCGCGGTCGGCGCGTTCATCTTCGGCATGACCACCCAGGGCATCGTGTTCGCCGGGTTCGACCCGAACTGGTTCTACACCTTCCTCGGCGCGATGCTGCTGCTCGCCGTGCTGGTCAACCTCTACATCAAGAACTACGCCGCCACCCGCCGCTGAGCAGTAACTGGATCCGGCCACGACGAGACGAGACACACCCATGACTGACACGCTCGCGGACCACGCCGACCCCACCCTCCACGCCGGCCAACCGCTGGTCGAGATGAACAACGTCGGCAAGTCCTTCGGTCCCATCGTCGCCCTGCAGGGCATCAACCTGACCGTGAACGCCGGCGAGGTGGCCTGCGTCCTCGGGGACAACGGCGCCGGCAAGTCCACGCTGATCAAAATCATCTCCGGGTTGCACCCGCACACCGAAGGCACCCTGAAGGTCGACGGCAACCCGGTCACCTTCGGCTCCCCGCGCGAGGCACTCGACCACGGCATCGCCACCGTCTACCAGGACCTGGCCGTCGTGTCGCTGATGGAGGTGTGGCGCAACTTCTTCCTCGGCAGCGAGATGCGAAAGGGCAACTACCCCCTCGCCCCCATGGACATCAAGGCCATGCGCGAGATCGCCGACTCCGAGCTGAAGAAGATGGGTGTGGTCGTCAAGGACATCAACCAGCCCATCGGCACCCTGTCCGGCGGGCAACGCCAATGCGTCGCCATCGCCCGCGCCGTCTACTTCGGCGCCCGCGTACTCATCCTCGACGAACCCACCGCCGCACTCGGGGTCAAACAATCCGGCGTCGTCCTCAAATACACCGCCGCCGCCCGCGACGCGGGCCTGGGCGTCGTGTTCATCACCCACAACCCCCACCACGCCTTCCTGGTGGGCAACCACTTCATCATCTTGAAGCTGGGCCGCCGCGTGCTGGACAAGAACCGCGACGAGGTCACCCTCGAAGAGCTCACCAGCGAGATGGCCGGCGGCCGCGAACTCGCCGAACTCTCCCACGAGCTCAAAGGCCGCTGAGACCCCGCGGCGCGGCGATGATCTCGGCGCGCCGCAACCCGGGGCGGTCGGTGATCGACCCGAGCGCACGCGGCTGCGCGCGCCACGACACTCACCTGGCCTGCCGCCTTTCACTGGTCGGGGCGGTGGTCGCCGTGGACGCGCTGGCCAACGCCCACCGCTTCGAGCCCACTGTCATCGACGACGTACGCCGTCGGCATCTCGGTGCCCGGGGTAGTGCGTACCTGACCGAGGTGGTCGCGAACCGGCTGTCGAACTCGCCGATGGAGACCCGGATCCGGCTCGCTGTCGAGTACGACGGCAAGAACCACCGCACCCAGGAACGTGCCCTGCGGGACCTCACCCGGCAGGCCTACCTCAGCGGAGAGGGCCCGGACGGTCCTGCGCTTCACGGTCAGTGGTGATCGTTCTGAGCGGGACATCACCGCTGGCCGGACAACACCCACGTCGTCCTCGCGCACCGCGTACGTTCCGAAGGACGATTCGGGAGGACACGTGCGGCTCGGACTGGTCGGGTACGGGGTCGGCGGGCGGTACTTCCACGCCCCGTTCGTCGTCGCGGCGGAGGGCGTCGAGCTGGCCGGCGTGGTCACCCGCTCGCCGGACCGGCGCGCCGAGCTGGCCGCCGACTTCCCCGGCGTGCCGGCCTACGACTCGCTGGCCGACCTGCTCGCGGCCGGGGTCGACGCCGTCACGATCACCACCCCGCCGCACACGCGCCGCGCGCTGGTGCTGCAGACGATCGCCGCAGGCGTGCCGACGATCGCGGACAAGCCGTTCGCCCCGGACGCGCGGGGCGGCCGCGATCTCGTCGCCGCCGCGGAGACGGCGGGTGTCCCGCTGAACGTGTTCCACAACCGTCGGTGGGACGCCGACATCCAGACCCTGGCCGCGGTGTTGGAGGGCGCCGAGCTGGGCGAGCCGTGGGTCGTCGAGTCCCGGATGGACCAGGCCAACGCGGCCACGCTGGAGGTCGGCCCGGACGCCGGGCTGCTCCGCGACCTGGGCAGCCACCTGGTCGACCAGATGCTCTGGCTGCTGGGCCCGGCCCGCACCGTGTACGCCGAGCTCGACTACGTCGAGCCCGCGGGCGGCCGCACCGACTGCCGCTTCACGCTGTCCCTCACCCACGCCGATGGGGTGCGGTCCCGGGTGTCCGCCAGCAAGATCAATCATATCGAGGACCGCGAGCTGCGCGCCTGCGGCAGCGCCGGCTCCTACGTGGCCCACGGCACCGACGTCCAGGCCCAGGCCGTCTTCGCGGGCAGGCGGCCGGTCGACGAGGGCGACAGCTGGGGGTACGACGCCCCCGAGCACTGGGGCACCCTCCACACGGCCGCCGGGTCCACGCCGGTGCCGTCCGAACGGGGTGCCTACCAGGACTACTACACCCGGTTCGCCGCCGCGCTGCGCGGCGACGGCGACTTCCCCGTGCCGGCCGCGCAGGCCGTGCACACGCTCGAGGTGCTGGATGCCGCCCGGATCAGCGCCGCCGAGAACCGGGTGGTCGACCTATCGTCGCCGTAGCCGTTCACGCGCCGGTGGCGAACCGGCGCGGGGTGGTCCCGACCAGGCGGGTGAAGTGCCGATGCAGGTGGGACTGGTCGTGGAAGCCGACGGCGGCGGCGACGTCCGCGATCGGCTCGCCGTCGAGCAGCCGGCGGCGGGCCGCTTCCACCCTCCTGCCGACGAGGTAGCGGTGCGGTGGCAGGCCGAACTCCCGGCCGAAGCTGCGGACGAGGTGGGCCGGGTCGGCGTGCAGCTGCGCACCCGCCTCGCGCAGCGTGATCCCCGTGGTCAGCCGGCTGTCGAGCAGGTCGCGGAGCGCGCCGGCCAGTCCGGGCCGGCCGGGTGGCGCCGGCCGGTCGAGCCGCCGGGCGATCCGGTCGGTGATCAGGGCCAACCGGCTCTCGGCCTCGAGCACCGCGCCCGGGTCCTCCAGGACGCGGTGCAGCTGGTCCAGCCGCAGGTGGAGCAGGTCGTCGGGAAGGGTCGGCTCGTCGACGACCCGCCCGGCCAGCGCGGTGTCCACGACGTCGGCGTCGAGATAGAGCACTCTCTTGTGGAAGCCGTGCGCCGTCGCCGACCGGCCCGTGTGCGCGATGTGCGGCGGGAGGAGCAGCACGGTCCCGGTGGGTGCGCCGTGCTCGTGGCGGTGCAGGTCGTAGCGCACCACGCCGTCGTCGACGATCATCAGCGTCCACGTGTCGTGGGCGTGCGGCGGGTAGACGTGGTCGGTGAAGCGCGCGTGGAAGGCCTCGGCGATGCCCGGTACACCGGGCACCCACGCGCGCACCTGGCTCACGTCACGAACGTACAAGAACCGGGGCGGCTCCCCCAGCACGCTGGACACCATGCGCTTCGACACGAAGATCGTCGTGGTCGTCCGGGACGACCTGGAGAACTGGCAGCGGCTGAACGTCACCGCGTTCCTCGCCAGCGGGATCGCGGCGAACCCCGACCTGCACGGCGAGCCCTACGCCGACGCCGACGGCACCCGCTACCTGCCGCTGTTCCGGCAGCCGGTGCTGGTCATGGAGGGCGACAAGAACGTCGTCGCAGCGGCCCGCGAGCGGGCGGTCCGGCGCGGGGTGCCGACCGCGGTGTTCACCAGCGACATGTTCTCGACCGGGCACGACGAGGCGAACCGGGCCGTCGTCGCGGCCGTCCGCGGGGCCGACCTCGACCTGGTGGGCGTGGCCATCCACGGACCCCGCAACGCCGTCGACAAGATCGTCAAGGGCGCGACGCTGCACCCGTGACCTCCAGGCGGAACGGCCCGCGGCATCCGGGGGGTGTGATCGGCGTGAGTGTCGTCGAGCGGCCGTTGCCGCAGCCCCTCGGCGACGCGCACGTCAATCGGTGCGAGCTGAACCCGGTTGCTACATCTTGGCGGCGGCGGCGCGGAGGTTCTCCGCGGCGAGGGCGAGGCCCTCGAGCCGGCCGTAGTCGGCGTCCTCGTGCTCGATGTTGACCGCCATGTCCGGGTCGACCTCGGCGAGGGCGCGCAGGAACTCGGTCCAGTACTCCACGTCGTGGCCGACCCCGACCGCGACGAACCGCCAGCCCGGGTTCTCCGGCCAGGAGTTGCACCAGAAGCCGTAGCCGGTGGGCACCTTGCCCTCCGCCTCGGCGGGCACCCGCCCGAACGAGGTGTCCAGCACCCCGCGGATGTCGACACCCGGGGTGATGGCGGCGTCCTTCGCCGCGGCGTGGAACACCAGCGGGCCCAGCCACTTGATCGAGGCCACGATGTCCATGCCCTGCCACATCAGGTGCGACGGATCCATCTCCGCACCGACGTTCGTGGCGCCGACCAGGTCGACCAGCTTCTTCAGCGTGACCGGGGAGAACACCAGGTTGTGCGGGTGCATCTCGATGGCCATCCGCGTGTTGTTGGCCCGGGCGAGACGCGTCGATCTCGGTCCAGAACGTCGCGGCGACGTCCCACTGGTAGTCCAGGACGTCCATGTAGACCCCGTCCCACGGGTTGACCACCCAGGACGGGTACTTCGCGTCGGGGTCCGAGCCCGGGGTGCCCGACATGCACACGATGTTGTTGATCCCGAATGCGCCGGCGAGCTCGATCGAGCGGCGCATGTCGTCGGCGTGCTTGGGGCCGACGCCGGGCAGCGGGTTGAGCGGGTTGCCGTTGCAGTTCAAGCCGGTCAGCTCCATGCCGCGGGAGGAGAACTCGCCGAGGTAGTCCGCGCGGGCCTGCTCGGAGGACAGCAGCAGGTCCACGTGGCAGTGCGGGGACGGGATGAACCCGCCGGTGTTGACCTCCACCGAGGTCAGGCCGTTGCCCTTGAGCACGTCGAGGGCCTCGCCCAGGGGACGGTCGTGCAGGCAGGCGGTGTAGGCGCCGAGCTTGAGAGCCATTGCGGAGAACCTTCCGGGTCGAGGGGGGCGAGGGTCAGACGGACGGGGCCGGGACGGCGACGGCGGCGCCGTCGGACTGCGCCGACTTCACGACCGCGTCGATGATCTCCATGCTGCGCAGGCCGTCGGCGAAGGATGCGTTCGGCGGCAGCGGGTCGGCGACACCGGCGATCTGGTCGAGGAAGGCCCGCGCCTGGTAGTTGAACTGCTCCTGGTTGCCGATGCCGACGCCGGGCGCCTCCATCGGGTAGCCGCCCGCGAAGTACGGCATCTGCGGGCCGACGATCACCCGCCGGAGGCCCCGTGTGCGGGCCTCGGGCTGCGCGTCGTCGATTTCGTACTCCGCCGGCCGGTGGAAGTCGAACGAGCACCGGCCCGCGGTCCCGTAGACGTCGAAGCCCAGGCCGTTCGGCATGCCGAACGCGGTGCGCGACACCGAGAACGTGGCCGCCAGACCGGACTGGAACCGGGCGGTGAACGTGGCGGTGTCCTCGTTCTCGACCTCGCCCATCTCGCTGCTGACCGGAGCGGCGTTGTGGCCGACGACCGCACCGAGCGGCAGCGGCCGCTTGGCGATCTGGATCGAGACGTCGCCGCCGGACACGGAGGCGATGGGGCCGCAGAGGTACTCGCCCTGGTCGATGATGTGCGCGCCGATGTCGCCGAGCGCACCGGAGCCCATGCCGCCCTTGAACCGCCACGACAGCGGGCCGCGCGGGTCGCAGGCGTAGTCGCACCAGTAGCGGGCGTGCAGGGTGGTCAGCTCGCCGAGCTCGTTGTTGCGGATGTGGTCGCGGATCGCGGCGATCGCCGGCGAGCGTCGGTAGCAGTAGCCGATCGCGGTGACGACCGTGCCCTGCTTCTCCAGCTCGACCATGGCCCGGGCGTCCTCCATCGACCCGGCCAGCGGCTTCTCGCACAGCACGTGCTTGCCCGCGGCGACCAGCGCCTCGGCGATCGGCCGGTGCAGGGCGTTGCCGACCACGATGCTCACCGCGTCGATCGACGGGTCCTCGGCGACGGCCTCCCAGCTCGGCAGCGCCTTCTCGTAGCCATAGCGCCGCACGCCGTCCTCGGCCAGCGCGAGGTTCGCGTCCGCGATGGCAGCCAGTCGGATCGGCGGGAGGCCCGGCCCGGAGACCGAGCCGGCCATCCGGTAGGCCGCCGCGTGGCTGCGGCCGGCCATTCCGGCGCCGATGACCGCGACGGAGATCTGCTCCGGCATGTCGTCAAACCCTTCACTCGTCACTGAGGGATGGGCCCTGGATGTGGGCCTGGAGGCAACTCGGCGCGCTCCGCGACGCTCGCTTTAAAGCGTTTGAAATGAGTATGAGAAACTCTGCCCGTCCCCGTCAAGACGTGGAGCGTGATCGTTTGAGCGCAGGAGAAACGGCCGGCCGCCGACCGCGGCTCGACGACGTCGCCGCCGCGGCCGGCGTGTCGCCCGCGACGGTCTCGCTCGTGCTGCGCGGGGTGGCCGGACCGAGCGCCAGCACCCGCGAGCACGTCCTCGAGGCGGCGGCGCAGCTGGGCTACCGGCCGGACCGGGCGGCCAGCCTCCTCGCCAGCCGGCGCAGCCGGCTCATCGGCGTGATCATGGACATCGCCAACCCGTTCCACGCCCAGCTGGTGGAGGACGTGCAGGAGGCCGCCGAGCGCCAGGGCTACGACGTCGTGCTGAGCGCCGTCACCCGCGGCCGCGACGAGCGACGGGCGATCGAGACGCTGCTGGACTCCCGGTGCGAGGCACTGGTCCTGCTCGGCCCGCAGGCGCCGGCCGAGCAGCTCGCCGCGCTGGACCGTCAGCTCCCCGTCGTGGCGGTCGGCAGGCCTGTGCCGTCGGCGGACGTGGACGTCGTCCGGGCCGCCGACGACGAGGGCGTCGCACTGGCCGTGGACCACCTGGCCGGGCTCGGTCACCGGAACATCACCTACGTCGACGGCGGACGCGGCGTGATGCCGTCACTGCGCCGCCGCGGATACCAGCGGGCCATGCGCGCGCACGGCCTGGGCGACCTCATCCGGGTGATCAGGGGCGGCAACACCGAGGAAACCGGCGTCACGGCGGCGCACGCCCTGCTCGGCGTCGACCCCCGACCGACCGCGGTACTCACCTTCAACGACCGCGCGGCCATGGGCCTGCTCGACGCGCTCGTCCGGGCCGGTGTCGACGTCCCGGGGGCCATGTCGGTGGTCGGCTACGACGACAGCCCGTTCTCGCGGCTCGCGCACATCGCGCTCACGACGGTCAGCCAGAACATCCCGGAGCTGACCGAGCACGCCGTCGCGGCCGTGATCGAGCGGCTCGACGGCGGCCGGACCGAGCACCGGGAGGTCGTCGTCCGCCCGCGGCTGGTGGTGCGCGGCACGACCGGACCCCCTCCCGGCTGGCTGGCCTGATCCCAGGGTGCCGTCCTTCTCGCCGAGAAGTGGCTGTTCGAATTCACACATGAATGTGTAAATCCTCTCGATCCACCGAAGGCGCGGACCGTGATCAGATTCCGAAACCGGCTCCTTCCCACTCAGTAGGATCAGCCCAACCAGGCGAAATGAGCCGACGTAGCATCGCGGCATTCCAGGGGCAGGTAATCGATCACGATTCTCACCGAGAGGGCTGCTCGTCGGGGTGGGCAACGCCAACGGAGGCATCTGTGGACATGCATAGGCCCGGCAGCGTCACGCTGCCACCACTGACAGCCGGTCCGCATCAGCGGCGGCTCGACCTCATCACGATCGTCGCGACGTTCGGCGGTCTGCTCTTCGGCTACGACACCGGTGTGATCAACGGTGCCCTGGAGCCGATGAAGGCGGACCTGGGGCTGACTACGGCCGGCGAGGGCGCGGTCACGAGCACCCTGCTGGTCGGGGCTGCGATCGGCGCGCTCGTCTGCGGCAAGCTGAACGACGTTCTCGGTCGGAAGAAGACGCTGACCATGCTGGCCGTCCTCTTCTTCATCGGCACCCTGGGCGGTGTGTTCGCCCCGAACCTCGAGGTGATGATCCCGGCGCGGGTGGTCCTCGGCTTCGCGGTCGGTGGCGCCTCGGTGACCGTGCCGGTGTACCTGGCCGAGCTGGCCCCCACCGAGCGCCGGGGCGGCCTCGCCGGTCGCAACGAGCTGGCGATCGTCATCGGGCAGCTGCTCGCCTTTGCCATCAACGCCGTCATCGGCACCATCTGGGGTGACCACCCGGGCGTCTGGCGCTACATGCTCGCAGTCGCCGCCCTCCCCGCGATCGCCCTGTTCGTCGGCATGATGCGGATGCCGGAGTCGCCGCGCTGGCTCATCTCGAAGGGCCGCCACGACGACGCCCTCGAGGTCCTTCAGCAGGTCCGGTCCGATGAACGGGCCCGTGCCGAGATGGAGGAGGTCGAGTTCCTCAACGAGGAGGAGCAAGAGTCGCACATGGGGGGCTGGAGGGACCTCGCGGTGCCGTGGGTCCGCCGCCTCTTCATCGCCGGCATCGGCGTCGCCATCGCCCAGCAGGCCACCGGCATCAACTCGATCATGTACTACGGGACGCAGGTGCTGACTCAGGCGGGCTTCTCGTCGAGTGGGGCGCTGATCGCGAACGTCGCCAACGGCGTGCTGGCTGTCGTCGGTTCGGCCATCTGCTTGTTCTTCCTCATGGACCGGGTGCCGCGCCGCAAGCTGATCATCGGCGGCTTCATCGCCACGACCACGGCCCACGCGCTCATCGTGATCTCGGCGTACCTGCTGCCGGAGGGCCTCACCAAGGCGTTCGTGATCCTGGTGTTCATGGTGCTGTTCGTCTTCTGCATGCAGGCGGCCCTCAACGTCCCGGTGTGGGTCATCATCTCCGAGATGTTCCCGCTGCGGCTGCGCGGCTTTGGCATGGGCGTATGCGTGCTGTGCCTGTGGATCGCCAACGCGGTCGTCGCGTTCCTCTTCCCGATCATAGTCGAGGCCATCAGGATCGAGGGGGCCTTCCTGGTCTTCGTCGTCCTCGGACTGATCGCGATCGCCTTCCTCAAGGTCTTCCTTCCCGAGACGAAGGACCGTTCCCTGGAGGAGCTGGAGGAGCGGTTCGCGGCCGGCCAGTTCCAGTTGAGCGCGTCCGGCCTGGTCATCGCACTCCGCTCCGGGTGCGGGTGCGGGTGATTACTGGATTCGCCGGTGGCGACCCCGCTCCTGCGGTTGCTGGAATCATAACGACCGTTATAATCGGCCTTAAGAGACATGTGTACTCGATCTCCGCGCACCGCTTCGCGCCTGCTGCCTCGGCCCTGTTGCGGCTACGCATGCATGAGCACGCACCCTACTGCTTACGTCTGATCGAAAGATTTGTGTATGGCGGCCGGTGCAGGTTTGGCGAGGTTTTGCTGTCGGTGCGGTCTTCTCGTAGTCGCGGTCGATGCTCGTCATGTCGCGTACGTATTTACGCTGCGTCGGTGCGCGACGGCTTATCGGCACTGGACTGTTGCGGCGGGGCGGTGGGTCGCGGGCCTGACTGCGTTTCGTTACGGGCGAGCGCGGCGGTGATCCGCCGCACCGAACGAGTGCGGCGAGCGATGGCCACCGGCATCGGACAGCAGCGGCTAAGTGCGGGATAAGCGGGGTCGGTACTCCTGGTTCCGGTCACGAAACGTGCGACGAATCGAGAACCAGGGAACCAATGTCAACGACATGGAGCAACATCAAGCTGCTCTACCGTCGACAAGAACAGCTTCTCACGAACGACGAATCGGCCGGCGCAGGAGTTCGACGTCGTCGCCAACGTGGAGGTGGGCGAGGACCTGAACGAGGTCATCGACCGCCATAAGGTGAGGGTGGGCATCGTCAACCTCACCCAGGCCAAGCCCGTGGGTCTGCCGCAGATCCTCGACACCGCCGTGGCGCCGGCGAACAACGTGCCGCTGCTGGCGAGCTGCGGGTCCCATCCCGGGGGCTGGGACGCCGACGCGAGGTCGGCGACGTCCTGCAGGCGATCGCCTCCTACACGGTCATCGCCGGCGTGAACACGACTTCTCCACGGCCCAGAGCGTCACCTTCGTGGTGTCCTGAAGCCGACAACGTCGGGGGCGGCCCCGGGCGCCACGTACGTCGGAGGTGAACCTTGTCCGGGCACTGGGACGCGAGCATCCGGCAGATCCAGGCAGTCGAGGGCGGTGTGGTCTTCGCTCCGATCGACGTCGTCACCGCCGGTGGGGCTTCGACGTCGTGGCGACCGCGTGCGTCGGGAGAGCCTCATGGCCGTGCCGGCCGGCTGCGACTTGTTCGTCGCAGTCCGCGGTGTGGGCTGCCGGTCGATGTGGCGAACGCGCATCGAAGAGGTTGCCGGTGCGCCCACCCTGCACAAGAGTCTGCGCGCGAAGATCTGCGCGGGCTGGTCGGCCGAGGACGGCGACGTCCTCGAGGTCCTCGCGACGTTGAAGGTCATGGCAGGCGTCCACACCAACTACTCATTGGCGCGCAGCGAGCCCTTCATCGTCTGCATCTGAGCGGTGCGGCCTGCCCGAAGCCCGTCGTACAGCGCGAGGGTCTCGACGTCGGGCGTCAGGTCGAGCTCGGCGCGCAGCGCGTGCGTGCAGTCCTCGAACTGCCGGATCGCCAGGTGGGGCTGGCCGAGTCCGGCATAGGTGCTCATCAGCATCCGGTGCGCGGACTCGTGCGCAGGCTGCAGATCGAGGATCTTCCGGGCCGCCGCGGCGGCGGCGTCCAGATCGTCGTCGTCGAGATGGCGCCGGGCCAGGCCGTCGAGCACGTCGACGTAGCGGTCCACCACCATCGACGCGGCCGAAGGTCCACTCTGTACGGGTCGTTCTCGAACAGCGCGCCGCCGTAGAGCACTCGGCCGCCTCCAGCTCGCGGAGCTCCCCGACGCGGTCGCCTACCCGGGCACATGCACGTGCGCGGCGACTCGTTCAGGAACTGTCCAGATCAGCCACACCGGTATCGCCGGGTCGAGCTCGTAGCCGCCTCGCCTGAACACCACATGGCGAACCGGCCCGTCCCCAGCGAGGAAGCGGCGCAGGCGGTGCACGGCGACATTGAGATTGTTGCGAGCCGCTTCCGGAGCAGCCGTCGGCCAGAGCAGGTACATGAGAGTTCTTTCGGAGTCGGTCGTCCTCGGTGCAAGAGCAGGTACATGAGGACCGAGCGGGCCCGCCGTTCGCAAGAAATCCGCAGTCCCGTCCATCGATCCAGATGCGCAGAGGCCCGAGGCACTGGACGATGACCGCGGGGGCCGGGCCGCGACCGCAGGATGGGGTGGGGATTTTTTTTGTCTTCGTTGGTGTTGCGCCCCTGTTTTCTTCGGCCCTTTCGTAGAAGGCAAGCAGTGCGTAGCGATTGGGGTACTAGATACCGTGTGTGCTTGTAGGCGCGTGGCGTTCGACGCTTCGTCGGCAGCATCCGCCGCGAACTCCTCGACCGCACCCTGGTCATCAACCAACGGCACGCCGTGCTCGGCGAGTACGAGCATCACGACGAACCGTTCGGCGAAGCAGTTCGCTCGCGGACAGCGCCGCGCTCACGTACCCCGCGAGCGTCGGCTGCGGCGCGTTGTGGCTTTGGGTTGTTGCCGGGCGGCCGGCCTGGCCACGTCGTCGCGGTCGGCATCGGCATCCCGCCGCTCAGCTTCGGCGTGCTCTGCGTTGGCGGACTCGGCCGCCTCCCTCGCCCGGGCCGCGGCCTGCCCGGTCTCGTCGGCCCGGGACTCGGCCTCAGCCGCCTGAGACGCAGCCTCAGCCGCCTGAGCCTCGGCGGCCACCACCGCACCCTCCTGCTCCCGCCGCACCGCGGCCACCCGCTCCGCGGCAGCCCGCTCAGCCTCACCAGCCCGGGACTCCGCGGCCGCCACCTCCTGCACGGCCGCAGCCTTCCCCGCCACCGCCTCAGCCAGCCGCGCATCAGCCTCCGCCACGGCACTACGTGCCTGCCCAGCCTCGGCCTCAGCCTGCTCGACACGAGCCACAAGCCCGGCCCGGGCCTCCTCCGCCACCGCGATCTGAGCTTCGAGCCCGGCCCGCAACTCGGCCTGCTCCCGCACAGCGTCCCGCCGCACCGCGGCCACCCGCTCGCGGACGCTAGCCTCACCAGCCCGGGACTCCGCGGCCGCCACCTCCTGCACGGCCGCAGCCTTCCCCGCCACCGCCTCAGCCAGCCGCGCATCAGCCTCCGCCACGGCACTACGTGCCTGCCCAGCCTCGGCCTCAGCCTGCTCGACACGAGCCACAAGCCCGGCCCGGGCCTCCTCCGCCACCGCGATCTGAGCTTCGAGCCCGGCCCGCAACTCGGCCTGCTCCCGCACAGCGTCCCGCCGCACCGCGGCCACCCGCTCCGCGGCCAGCCCGCTCAGCCTCACCAGCCCGGGACTCCGCGGCCGCCACCTCCTGCATCGGCCGCAGCCTTCCCCGCCACCGCCTCAGCCAGCCGCGCATCAGCCTCCGCCACGGCACTACGTGCCTGCCCAGCCTCGGCCTCAGCCTGCTCGACACGAGCCACAAGCCCGGCCCGGGCCTCCTCCGCCACCGCGATCTGAGCTTCGAGCCCGGCCCGCAACTCGGCCTGCTCCCGCACAGCGTCCCGCCGCACCGCGGCCACCCGCTCCGCGGCCAGCCCGCTCAGCCTCACCAGCCCGGGACTCCGCGGCCGCCACCTCCTGCACGGCCGCAGCCTTCCCCGCCACCGCCTCAGCCAGCCGCGCATCAGCCTCAAATGCAGCCATGCGCGTTTCCAGCAGCTCAGCCTCAGCCCGCCGACGGCGCCCCCAGAGCGCGAACCCGGCACGGCCCGATTCGTCCGGCCCGGGCTCCCCGCCGCCTTGTTCGGCCAGCATCTGGCGCCGCCGGAACGCGGTCAGTGCTGTATGTGGCTCCCCGGTCACCGGATCTGGCCGCCCGCAGTAACCCGGCTGCGCCGACCCTTCCTGCTCCGACCGAGGCTCATTCACACAGTCCGGATGGCCGCATCTGAGGGTTATCTGTCCGGTCTTCGCCATTGTGAGGCTCCGTTCAGTTCGCCGGCAGGGCGTAATCATGCGGGATCACGGTGATACGCGCCACTGCCTGATCCAAGAAGTCGGTGGCCTGGTCGGAATCGTCCTGGCAGCCCTGCAGGCAGGCGGCGGGCAAGTATTGCGAAACATTCACCTTGTTGCCCTGGGTACAGGCAGCCACGAGCGGCGAGACGTGGGGGCCTCGTGCGCTGGGCCGCTTCATGAATGAGCCAGCCCGCTTCCATCCCTGCCTCTGGCGACCCTGACACCCGCTCCAGCTCTGCCCCGTTCCGCCCAGCTTCTTCCTGCCGCCCTACGGCTTCGATTCGGGCGCCTTGGGCGGCTTGGCCACCGGCGGGGTTTTCCTGCTGACAGGGGCCGCCGTCTCGTTCTTCATCGCCTCTTTCTTCACTCGCGCCTTCTTTACTGGGCGCCTCCTTCTTTACTGGCGCCTCCTTCTTTACTGGCGCCTCCTTCTTTACTGGCGCCTCCTTCTTTACTGGCGCCTCCTTCTTTAGCTGGCGCCTTCGTTGAAGCCGGCGCCTTCGTTGAAGCCGGCGCCTTCGTTGAAGCCGGCGCCTTCGTTGAGCCGGCCTTCGTTGAAGCCGGCGCCTTCGTTGAAGCCCGCGCCTTCCTGGCCGTCGGCGCCTCTGGCGCAGCCCGCGGTGCTGCTGCGGGCAGCGCGGTCAGGTCCACCACGGAGTCGTCAGCGCCGAAGTCGTTGGGCTTGTAGGCGTCGGCGGCCCAGTCGTTCTCCCACCGGTGGCCGTCCAGGAGATACCGGAACCGATAAGCGCGCCCCGCGGCCAGTTCAACCGTCAGGCTGAACCCTCCCTCGCCGTCGGGGCTCATCACATCGGCGCCGGGCGACCAGTCATTCCAATCCCCGCACACCGCCGCGACCTGGGCGCCCACCTGGGGATCCACCGTGAATGTGATGCTAGCCATCCCTTTCGCTGCCTTGGATTTGATCATCTCTACCTCCGCTCTGCCTGGCCAGGGCGTGCTACGGCCATGTCTTCAGTGACCGAACGTGGCCACAGACGGCCAGGATCGCCAGGGGCGGAAGTCCCTAATCGGATCGGCTGCCGTGGGCACCGGCGCAGGGCAGGCTGGCTCGACGTCACCGAGGCGGAGAGCACGGACGCGCGCACAGGCCCGGCGGGCCAGCCGGCGCATCGAGAACATCCCGGCCGGCCGGGCTGCTCCGCCTCGTACCGCCGCCACCAGCCGTCACAGCCGACGTTCAGCGGTGATCGCCGGGCTATCCTCGAACGGACCGAGGCGCAAGGGGGTGCCGACGTGACGCTGCAGCCTGTGGGGTACGAGGACTCCGACATCGCGCTGGACTCCGGACGGCTCCGGGTGCGGCGGTGGGGTGCCGCCGATGCGCCAGCGGTGGTGTGCGTGCCGGGTCTGTCGGCGAACCTGTGCGGCTTTGACCGCCTCGCCGAACGGCTCGCCGGTGACAGTCTGCAGCTTTTGGCGATCGATTTGCGCGGCCGCGGCCGCAGCGAGGTGACCGGGCCGGGTACCTACGGCTGGCGCAACCACGCCCGTGACGTGCTCGCCGCTGCCGACGCCGCCGGTATATCGTCGTTTGCGGTCATAGGCCAGTCCAGCGGCGCGGCGATCGCCATGACCTGCGCGCAGCTCGGCCGTCGCGGATCGGGCGGCTGGTCCTGGTCGATCTGGCGGGCAGTCCTGACCGGCGGGCGCTGGGGCCCGTGGTCGCCTCGGTGAGCCGGCTCGGCACGGTGTACCCGTCGGCGCAGGCGGCCATCGAACAGGTCAAGCAGTTCGGCATCATCCCCGGGTGGGATGACTACTGGGATCGCTACTTCGGGTACGAGCTGTGCGAGGTCAACGGCGGCGTGGCGGCGGCCACCGACCGGGGCGCGGTGCTCGAGGACCTTGGGTACGGCAACGCGATGTACTGGTCAGGCCCGGAGGCTCCGGTCCACGCGCTGTGGGACGCGGTCACCATGCCGGCGCTGGCTATATGCGCGCCCAGCAGGAGATAATGCCGGGGTTCGGGTTCATCTTGCCCGCTGCGGAGGCGGAGCGGTTCGCGGCGGCGGTGCCCTCGGCGCGCGTGGCGGAGATCGACGCGAATCACTACACGATCATCATGCACGACGATTCCATCGCCGCCATCGGCGCGTTCCTGCGCACAAGCTGACGCCCATCCGCGGGCGAGCCGAAGGCGACGTACCAGATCTGCGTCGCCACGCCCACGGCATCCCGAGGGCGGCCGGCCGCCTCCGCGGCATCCCGAACCAGCCCGATGCGACCGGCGAGGTCGTCGACGGTGGTGTGCGCCCGCCGGGCCACGTCCCCGGATCGCACCCGTGGCCGACCCCGTCGGTACGGGGACGGCCACCCGAGGTGAAGAAGATGTGGTCCGACACGCTCACACCGGTGGCGCCCACGTCCGCCAGCTCGCGGACCCGGTCGCGCAGCTGCGCGCGCGTGGCGGTGGCGGCGAACCGCGTGAGGTCGACGAAGACCTGCACGGGGCCGCCAGCCCCCGCTCCCCCGGTCATGCCCCCGAGCGCGTCCCCGAGGGTGTCCCCGGCTGCGTCTCGGAGGGGGCCGGCTTGGTCGGGGCCGGGACCGCCAGCGGGCGGCTCATGTCCTCCGGCCGAGACGCCGCGGGAAGGATCGCCGCGAGGCGGCCCGTCGGGAGGCGGCCCGTGTTGATGTCCTTCTTCGCCCGGCTGTAGGTGATGATCCGGTGGTTGCGGTTCTTGGTGAACACCAGGTTGCGGAACCACTGGTAGATGGTGCCGATCCGGTTTCCCCAGCCGATCAGGTACCAGACGTGGACGAACGCCCACATGACGTAGCCGATCAGGCCGGTGAACCTGTGCCCGAACGCATCTGCGACCGCCGATCGGTAGCTGATGGTCGCCATCGTGCCCTTGTCGAAGTACTTGAAGGGGGGGATGTCCTCCGACCCCGCCAGCCGCTTCTTGATGACCTCGCCGACGTAGCGGCCCTCCTGCAGCGCCGGCTGCGCCACCCCCGGGAGCTTGTTCAGCGACACCATGTCACCGAGCGCGAACACCTCGGGATGTCCCGGCAGCGTGCAGTCGGGGTTCACCGGGATACGGCCTGCCCGGTCCGTCTCCACACCGACTTTAGCGGCCAGCTGCCTGGCCAGCGGGGACGCCGCCACTCCGGCGGCCCAGATCCGCGTGCGGGCCCGGATCGTCTGCTCACCTTCCGGGCTCTTGAAGGTGATCGACTCGTGGTCCATCGCGGTCGCGAGCGAGTTGGTGTGAACCTCCACTCCGATGCCCTCGAGCACGCGGCGGGTGTAGGCCTGCAGCTTCTTGTCGAAGGGCGGCAGCACCGAGGGCGCACCCTCCAGCAGGACGATCCGTGCATCCCGGGTGTTGATCGAGCGGTAGTCGCGCGGCAGCACCGTGTGCGCGAGCTCGGCGATCTGCCCCACCAGCTCGACACCGGTCGGGCCTGCGCCGATGACCACGAACGTCAGCCACTCGGCGCGCTCGGCCGGGTCCGCGGCCTCTTCGGCCATCTCGAACTTCGAGAGGATGGCGTCGCGGGTGAACCGGGCGTCTTCGATCGTCTTCATGCCCGGGGCGAACTCGGCGAACTCGTTCTTGCCGAAGTAGGAGTGGGTGGCGCCGGCCGCGACGATCAGCGTGTCGTAGGGCAGGTCGACCGGCCGGTCGTCCGGGCCCTTCGCGTGCACGACCTTGGCGTCGAGATCCAGCTCGTGGACGTCGGCCAGCAGCACGCGGACGTTGGGCTGGGTCTTGAGGATGCCGCGCAGCGCCGGCGCGATGAGGCCGGGCGACAGGATGCCGGCGGCCACCTGGTAGAGCAGCGGTTGGAACAGGTGGTGGTTGGTCCGGTCCACCAACGTCACGTCGACGTCGGCGTCGGCCAGCTCCCGGACGGCGCTCAGGCCGCCGAAGCCACCGCCGACCACGACCACGCGGTGCCGCCGTCCGGCAGTGCTCTCCATCGTCATGCCGCACTCCTCCTCGTCGACGCCGAACTGGTCGACACCGTCCTACCCCGGCGTGGAACGACCTGCACGTCGATGGCTCAGGTCGGGTTCGCGCCCGGCGCGCCGTCGGCCTCCTTGAGGGAGGCCTGGTACTCGGCCTTCAGCTCCTCACCGGGCGGGTAGTTGCCCCACAACGGCTCGCCCGCGTGAATCTTCGTGCTCACGAACGCCTCGAGCTGCTCCTGCTCCCACCCCTGCTCCGCGACCTCCGCTGCCAGGTGCCGCGGGATCACCAGCACCCCGTCCCGGTCCCCGACCAGCACATCCCCCGGGTAGACGGCCACCCCCGCACAGCCGATCGGCACCTGCAGGTCTGCCACGTGGTGCTGCGCGGCCCGGGTCGTGATCGTGATCTGGGAGGCGTAGGTCGGGAACGGCAGCTGCGCCAGCACCTGCCCGTCGCGAAGCCCGCCGTCGGTCACCACCGCCGCCGCGCCACGCTTCCACGCCCGCGTCATCAACATGTCCCCACCCGACGCGGCGGTCGCGGTGCGGTAGGAGTCGACCACCAGCACCTGGCCGGGCTGCAGCGCCTCGAACGCGTCCCACTGCAACGTGTTGCCGCTGCGATAGGGGTCGAGCCCGTCCACGTCCTCCCGCATCGGGATGAACCGCATCGTGAACGCCTCACCGACGAACCCGTCGACCACCTCGCTGAGCGGCCTCACGCCGAGCAGTTGCGGCTGCCGGAACCCGCGCTTGTACAACTGCGTCGCGATCGTCGACGTACTCACCCGCCGTAGCGTCTCCAGCACACCCTCGGGCAGCGGCTCCAGCTCAGGAGCGGTCACGCGGACCTCCTCGTTGCACGCGCCTGCGCGCGTCCTCTGTCGGCGGGTCGGCCCGGGCCGTCGGGCTCCCGACCGTCGAGTTCGCAGCGTAGAACCCTGGCGGGTGGCGCCGCAGCGATTCCCGCTGGGTGAGCAGCGGAGCGCCCGTCCGGTCCCCATTCTCGGCGCCGCGAATCCTGGCATTCATGCTACGCCCGAACAGTCAAGCCGGCCATGAGGCGGAAGCGGGCTCGCCGCCATCGCGTCATGCGCGGAAATGCACATCCGGCGTGCGATCTGCACCACGGCACATCGCCCGGGAAATGGTCTGGCGACGGCGTCCCACGTGACGTCGCACCATGTGATCGACCCCGCGGGTCGACAGCCGATCCGGATCCGTCGAACCGACCCGCGGGTCGGCCAACTTGAGAAACGCAACGAAACCGGTTACACAGTCGTCACAACCGTGGGAGGCGCGATGACGATCCGGGACGTGGCGGCGCGCGCCGGCGTGTCTCCCGCCACGGTGTCCCGAGTGTTCACCCAGCCAGACGCGGTCGCGCCCGACACTCGACAGCGCGTGCTGGACGCCGCCGAGGAGCTGCGGTACACGCCGCACCCGGTCGCGCGCTCGCTGGCCCGCCGCCGCACCGGCAACCTCGGCATCGTCGTGCCCGACATCGCCAACTCGTTCTCCGCAATGATCATCAAGGCGGTCCAGCAGGAGGCCCGGCGCGCCGGGTACGCACTGTTCGTCGCAGCGTCTGAGGAAGTCGTCGACGACGAGGAACGCGCGGCCCGGGCGCTGGCACCCCAGGTGGACGGCCTGCTGCTGACGTCCCCCCACGCGTCGGACGCCTGCCTGCGAGAGCTCGCCGAGATCGTTCCCATCGTGGTGACGAACCGGCTCGCCGACGACATTCCGGCAGTGCTGACCGACTCCACGGAGGCGACGGGGCACGCCGTGGAGCACCTGCATGCCCTCGGCCATCGCGACATCGCGTACCTGGCCGGGCCCGACGGCTACTCGAACTCCCGGCGGATCGCCGGTCTGCGCGGCGCGTCCGATCGGCTCGGGCTCCGGCCCGCCGTCCTCGGTCCGTTCGCCGCCCGCTTCTCCTCAGGAGTCCGGGCCGCCGACCTCGTCCTCGCAGCCGGGGTGACCGCGGTCGTCGCGTTCAACGACGACATCGCCGCCGGGCTGCTGAACCGGTTCGCGGACCGCGGGGTGCGGGTCCCCGACCAGGTCAGCGTCGTCGGTCATGACGACACCGCGCTCGCCGAGATGGTCACCCCACGGCTGACGACGGTCCACATCCCGGCAGGCCTCGCCGGGGTCACCGCCGCCCAGATGCTGATCACGCGCCTCCGGGGCGACAACGGCAGCGCGCGCAGGAGCGAGCTGGCGTCGGAGCTGATCGTGCGCGGCAGCACTGGACCCGCGCCGGTCTGACCGACGATCCCGCCGACGTCGTCGGCCCCGCATTAGTGCAAGAACGCACAATTGATGTCGCAATTCGCACATTCGATCGACGATGGCGATCGATATGGTCTCGACCGGCGCCATCCGCCGCTTCTTCGCCTAGAGTTCCGCCGGAGTCGACGGTGACGGAGGACGGAGGAATGGATGGCCGGTAACTCGAACGAGCCGGGCCGGACGGTCACGAGCAAGCTTGCGGCCATCCTGGTCGCATTCACGAATGGCAGGGACTACACGCTGTCCGAACTCGCGATGCAGACCAACCTCGCGGTCTCCACCGTTCACCGGCTGCTCAGCGACCTCGTGCGCACCTCGCTGATCGAGCGACCCGACGGATGCATCTACCGGCCCGGACCCACCCTCCGCGAGCTGCCGTACGTGGTCAAGCCGCCGACGCTGCGCGAGCGGGCGCCGTTCGTCGTGGAGGACCTGGCGGCGTCGCTGCACACGACCGCACGCCTGGGGGTCGTCGACGGCCTCGAGGTGGCCTACGTCGAGAAGAGGCCCGGGCCGGAACCCGGCACGCTGTTCCCCAATCCGGCCAGGCTGCCGCTGCACGCCACGGCCGTCGGCAAGGTGCTGCTCGCCTTCGGGTCACGCTCGCTGGTCCGGGTCCTCGGCGGTGGCGACCTCCCGCGGTACACCCCCAGGACCCTCGTCGGCCCGATCGCTCTCGAGGGTGACCTCCAGAGGACCAGGGCCCACGGCTTCGCCCTCGCGGACAGCGAGCTCCAGCCAGGTTCCGGCGCCGTCGCGGTACCCGTGTTCGACGTCCACGGGAGGTCGATCGCCGCCATCGAGGTGGAGGTGACCCCCGGCCGCGCCGCGGTCGAGCTCGCCGTTCCCGCGTTGCTGATGGCCGCGCGCTGCCTCCGACGGGAGATCACACCCGCGGTGCACCTGTGCCGAGCAGACGAGCGGCACGACCCCACGGAGGTGCCGGTCCCGATCCGGATGCAGGCCTAGGGGGTGGCTGGGCCCGCGCTGTGCTCAGCCCGCGACGTGCAGCGCGACGCCCGCCCCTTCGAGCACCGAGGCCACGGAGGCAGGCGGGGATCCGTCGGTCACCACGGCGGTGAGCCGATCCAGCCTCGTCACCAGCGCCGGGGCGGACCCGGTGAACGCCGCCGCAGGAGCGAGCAGCACCACCTCGTCCGCGATCTCCGTCAGCCCGCGGGCGACCCGTGCCTCGGCGGTCGAGCAGGCGTAGGTCCCGCGCACGTCGACCGCCGCGGCGTCGAGGAAGAACGTGCGCGCCCGCAGCCCGGCGATCACGTCCAGCGTCGTCGGACCGACGAGTGCCTGCCGGTTCCCGGTCAGCTCGCCACCCAGCGCGACAAGCCGGGGCCCGGCGGAGTCCGCGCCGCGCTCGGCGAGCAGCTGCATCACCGGCATGGAGTGGGTGATGACCGATCCGGTGAAGTCGTCGAGTAGCGCCCGGGCGAGCTCGTACGCCGCGGGACCGGCGTCGAGCGCGACGGAGTCCTGGGCGTTCACCAGCTCGGCCGCGCGGCGCGCGACCCGCCGGGGCCCGGCTCGGTCCCGGGACGTGCCGGCGATGGCGAGATGGGGGTCGCCGACGGCGAGGCCGACGCCGCCGTGCACCGTGCGGACCTGGCCCGTCGTCTCCAGCCGCTGCAGGTCGCGGCGCACCGTCATGTGCGAGACGCCGAGCTCGCGGGCCAGGTCGGCGACGGAGAGGACGCCGATCTCGCGCAGGCGGGCCAGCACCCACGCACGACGCTGCGCCCCGGCCTCGGTGCCGGCCAGGAAGTCGGTCACGGCGCTGCCTCGCTGACGCTCGGCACCGCCGCGACCGGTCCGGTGCTCCCCCGCACGATCAGCTCCGCCGGGAGTTCCACCGGCCCGTTCCGGGCCGGTGCCCCGCGCAGGGAGTCCACGAGCAGGCCGACCGCGACCTCGCCCGCATCCGCCATGGGCAGCCGGACGGTCGTCAGGCGCGGGGTGATCATCGAGGCGAGCGCGGTGTCGTCGAACCCGACGATGCTCAGCCGGGCCGGCACGGGCACGCCCCGGTCGGTGAGCCGACCGACCACCCCCGCGGCCACGTCGTCGTTGTAGGCGAGCACGCCGGTCACCCCGTCGGCCAGGACGAGGTCGGCCGCCCGCACACCGCCCGAGAACGTCGGCGCGAACGGGCCCATGACGATGCCGTCGACGCCGAGCCGGCGACAGGTCCGGGTGAACGCCGCCGTCCGGATGCGATTGGAGTAGTTGTCGGGGCCCGCGAGGTAGGCGAGCCGCCGGTGCCCGAGGGCGTGCAGATGCTCGACGGCCGAGACCGCGCCGTCCGCACTGGGCATGAGCACGGTGGGTACCTCGGCCAGCTCACGGTTGATCACCACGAGCGGAACCGTGGCAGCGAGGGCGCGCAGGTCGTCGTCGGGAGCCGTCGGTGACAGCAGCAACAGCCCGTCGACCTGCTTGGCCATGGCGTGCGCCGACCGGAGGTCGTCCATGGTCAGCCCGGTCGACGGTTCGTCGGAGTCGGCGACGAACAGCGCGTAACCGTCGCGCCGGGCCCGCTGCGACACCGCCTTCGTGACCACCGCACAGAAGGCGACCGCGATGTCCGGCACCACGAGGCCCAGGTTGCCCGTGTCGCCACGGGCCAGCGACCGGGCGACCGGGTGCGGCGTGTACCGCAGATGTTCGGCGGCGGTCAGCACGCGCCGGCGCGTCTCGAGGGTGACCGACTCCGGCCGCGAGAACACGCGGGAGACGGTCGCCGCCGACACGCCGGCCCGGGCTGCGACATCGCGAATGGTCATTGCACTCCCGAATGGTCATTGCACTCCTCGTCGGGGACACCTAGAGTATGAAACCGGTTTCAGAAACAGTCAAGGGGAGGTGCGATGCAGCCCGAGGTCCCGACCGATCCGCGCGGCACGGAGATCGTTCTTCCGTCGGTCGCCGAGGCGGGGAATGATGCGCGCGTGGCCACGTGGCGCTCCCTCGGACGCCGGCTGCGAGGCCGGATCAGGACGGCCGCCCTGCGCATGCGGCGGCGGTGGCGCTCGGCGGTCTTCCGCACCGCGCGTCTCGCGGGTGCCTCGGTCGCGGCCTTCCTGGCCGCCGAGGGGTTCGGCCTGGTCGACCCGCCCCCACTGGTCGCGGCCCTGACCGCCCTGCTCGTCGTGCAGGCCACGGCGTCGAGCACGCTGTTCAGCGGCGTGGAGCGGGTGCTCAGCGTCGTCGCCGGGGTCGCACTGGCGTTGGGTTTCGTCTCGGTCGTCGGCCTCACCTGGTGGAGCCTCGGCATCCTCGTCGCCGCCTCGATCATGGTCGGGCACCTGCTCCGCCTGGGGCCGAACCTGATCGAGGTCCCGATCAGCGCGATGCTCGTCCTCGGCGTCGGGTACACGGCCGGTGCCGAGGCGACCGGGATGGGCCGGGTCGTCGAGACCCTGATCGGCGCGGCGGTCGGCGTGCTGGTCAACGTGCTGTTCCCGCCCGCCGTCCGGAGCCGCTACGCGGGCCAAGCCGTGCAGCGGCTGGCCGACGAGATCGCGGCGCTGCTCGAGGAGGCGACGGAAGGGCTGGGAGCCATCTCCACCCCGGCGCCCGGACAGGTGCGCGCGACCGACTCCGGCAACTTCTTCCCCACGGGCACCGGCTGGTTCACCATCCCGTCAGTCGACCGGACGTCCGGGGACCAGGGTCTGACCGCCGAAGCCACCCGACGCTGGCTCGGCGACGCGCGGCGACTCAACCGGCACGTGCCCCAAATCGACCGGGCGCTGACCCACGCCGAGGAGAGCAGGCGGATGAACGTCCGCGCGCTGGGCAGCCCGGAGAGCGCGCGGAGCCTGCGCGGCGGCCTGGAGGCCCTCGAGCTGTGCTCGGTGGCCGTGCGCAGCCTGTTCCGCTCGATCGACGACTGGGTCCGCAACGGCATGATCGAGCCGGATGCGGCCTACGCCGCCCGGGCCCGTACCGCGTGGGCCGAACTGCTCGCCGACCTCGCTGTCGTGGTCCGCGCGTTCGGGGCGCTGCTGCGGGCCGAGGTCGAGGGCGGGGCGGCGGCCGAGGAGGCGGCCCTGTCCGACGCGCTGGACCGGCTCCGGCTCCACCGGGTCTCGCACGCCGAATACCTGCTCGCCAACCCGCGCGAGCACCCCGACCTGTGGGAGCTCGACGGCGCTCTCGTCGCGCTGGTCGACCGGATGCTCCTCGAGCTGGACACCGCGGCGCACGCCAAGCTCTGGGAGGACCACCGCCGGGATGTCCTCGACCGGCACCGCGCCACCGACCTGTTCGAGCGGCTGCGGTCACGGCGGGGAGACGAGTCCGCCGCCGGGACGGATGCCCCGGAGGGCGCACCGCCCGAGGAGCGGCCGTCGCGGAGGAAAAGGCCGTCGTGGGGGCAGAAGCCGCCACCTGAGGACCCGGCGCCGTGACGGCGCCGTCGGACTCAGCCGTCCCCTTCTCGCTCAGCGGGAGGTACCCATCTGAAACCGGTTACCGGGCGCGCTGGGTGCGAGTGTCGATCCGATCCGGGTCAACAGAGAGCCTCGAAACCGGGTCCCGCGGCCCGGCGCGCCCGTCGGTTTCTCACGACCCTCTCCGGCACACCCGCCGGTGCGCCGACCGGGCCGCCGGCAGGCGGCACACGCCGGGACACGCCCAGAAGCAGGCCGACCCGGGCGGACCGCCCGGGCGGAGGACGACCCGAGGAGGTCAGGCAGGTGGCAACGGTGCGACTGACCGTCGCGCAGGCGGTGGTGCGGTTCCTCGCGAACCAGTACAGCGAACGCGACGGCGTGGAACGGCGGCTGATCACGGGGGCCTTCGGGATCTTCGGCCACGGCAACGTGGCAGGCGTCGGGCAGGCGCTGCTGCAGGCGGCCACCACGGGTGAGGCGGACCTGCCGTACTACCTGGCCCGCAACGAGCAGGGCATGGTGCACGCGGCCACCGGGTACGCGCGCACGCTCAACCGGCTCCAGGCGATGGCCTGCACCGCGTCCATCGGGCCGGGCTCGACGAACATGCTGACCGGTGCCGCCGTGGCGACCACCAACCGCCAGCCGGTGCTGCTGCTGCCCAGCGACATCTTCGCCACGAGGGTCGGCAGCCCGGTGCTGCAGGAGCTCGAGCACCCGACCGGCTACGACATCCAGGCCAGCGACGCCTTCCGGCCGCTGTCGCGGTTCTTCGAGCGGGTGTGGCGCCCGGAGATGCTGCAGGGCGCCCTGCTCGGTGCGATGCGCGTGCTCACCGACCAGGCGGAGACCGGTGCGGTGACGGTCGCGCTGCCGCAGGACGTGCAGGCCGAGGCGTTCGACTGGCCCGAGGAGCTGTTCGCCAAGCGGGTCTGGCACATCACCCGCCCGGCACCCGACCCGGCCGCCGTCGCCCGCGCCGTCGAGGTGCTCCGCTCCGCACGGAAGCCGCTGATCGTCGCCGGCGGCGGTCTGCTCTACAGCGAGGCCACCGAGCAGCTGCGCCGGTTCGCCGACGCCACGGGCATCCCGGTGGCCGACACCCAGGCCGGCAAGGGCTCCATCCTGTGGGAGCACGCGCAGGCCGTCGGCGGGGTCGGCTCCACCGGCTCGCCGGTCGCGAACGCGCTGGCCCGGGACGCGGACGTCGTGCTGGGGATCGGCACCCGCTACAGCGACTTCACGACGGCGAGCAAGACCGCCTTCCAGAACCCGGACGTGCGGTTCGTCAACCTCAACGTCGCCTCGCTCGACGCCGTCAAGCTGTCCGCGGTTCCGCTGGTCGCCGACGCCCGCCTCGGGCTGGAAGGACTGACCGCGGGCCTCGAGGGCCACCGCGTCGACGACGCGTACGTGCAGGGCTACACCGCGCACAAGGACCGCTGGAACGGCGTCGTCGACGAGGCCTTCCACCTCGATCACCAGCCGCTCCCGGCCCAGACCGAGATCCTCGGCGCGCTCAACGAGCTCGTCGGCCCGGACGCCGTGGTCGTCCAGGCGGCCGGCAGCATGCCCGGCGACCTGCAGATGCTCTGGCGCGCGCAGGATCCGAAGCAGTACCACGTCGAGTACGCGTTCTCGTGCATGGGCTACGAGGTGGCCGGTGCGCTGGGCGTCAAGATGGCCGCACCGGAGCGCGAGGTGTACGCGCTGGTCGGCGACGGCTCGTACCTGATGATGGCCCAGGAGATCGTCACCGCAGTGTCCGAGGGCATCAAGCTGGTGCTGGTGATCGTGCAGAACCACGGGTTCTCCTCGATCGGCTCGCTGTCCGAGAGCCTCGGCTCGCAGCGGTTCGGCACGTACTACCGATACCGGCGAGAGGAGTCCGGGCTGCTCGACGGGGACAAGCTGCCCATCGACCTGGCCGCGAACGCCGAGAGCCTCGGCGCCGAGGTCATCCGGTGCAACGGCATGGACGAGTTCCGCGAGGCCGTGGAGCGGGTCAAGTCGATCCCGCACACCGTCGCGATCCACATCGAGAGCGATCCGCTGGCCCCGGTCCCCTCCAGCGAGAGCTGGTGGGACGTCCCCGTCTCCCAGGTGTCCGACCTCGACAGCACCCAGGCCGCCTTCAAGACCTACGAGGGCCACAAGGCCCGCCAGCGTTCCTACCTCGCGCCGTCGGAGGGAACCGACCGATGACCGTCCCGAACCACTCCGCCTCGTCCCCGAATCTGGCCAAGCTGAGCCTGGGCACCGCCCCCGACTCGTGGGGCGTCTGGTTCCCGCGCGACGCCCACCAGGTCGGCTGGGAGCAGTACCTCGACGAGGTCGCCCTCGCCGGCTACCTCTACACCGAGCTGGGCCCGCAGGGCTTCCTGCCGCAGGACCCGGGCCAGCTGCGCGACGAGCTCGCCAAGCGCAACCTCACCGTCACCGGCGGAACCGTGTTCGCCGGCCTGCACAAGGGCAAGGAAGCCCTCGACAAGGGCAAGGAGGACTTCGGGCGCGAGGCCGCGCTGCTGCGCGAGGTCGGCGCCGAGTACCTCGTGCACCTGCCCGACCAGTACACCGACATGCACGGCGGCGCGCTGACCGAGTCGGCCGAGATCGACCCCGAGCAGTGGCAGAACCTGATCTCGGGGACGAACGAGCTGGCGCGGTACCTGCTGGAGGAGTACGGCGTCAAGCTGGTGTTCCACCCGCACGCCGACACCCACGTCGACACCCAGGAGCGGGTGGAGCGGTTCCTCTCCGACACCGACGCGGAGCTGGTGAACCTGTGCCTGGACACCGGGCACATCTCCTACTGCGACGGGAACAACATCGAGATCATCGAGCGGTTCCCGGAGCGGATCACCTACGTGCACCTCAAGCAGGTCGAGCCGGAGGTCCGCGAGCGGGTGCGGCGGGAGAAGCTGTCGCTGGCCGAGGCCGTGCCGCTCGGGGTGATGTGCGAGCCGCCGTTCGGCGAGCCGAGCTTCCCCCCGCTGCTGGAGGCGCTCGCGAAGCTGGACCGCGAGATCTACACCGTCATCGAGCAGGACCTCTACCCCGTCGAACCGCACATCCCGTTGCCGATCCAGGCCCGCGCGGCCGGTTACATGCGCTCCTGCGGGCTGGGCCCCGTCCGGCGCTGGCCCTACTGACTCTTCTCCTTGAGCTGAAAGGACTTCCCATGACCCTCAACGTCGGCGTCATCGGCGTGGGCATGATCGGGCAGGACCACATCCGGCGCATCACGCACGTCGTCTCGGGTGCGCGCATCTCCGCCGTGACGGACGTGGACTTCGACCGGGCCAAGGCGGTCGCGGCGGACCTGCCGGCGGCCAAGGCGCTCCAGACCGGGCAGGAGCTGATCGACGACCCCGAGGTGGACGCGATCGTCGTCGCCTCGTGGGGCCCGACCCACGAGGAGTACGTGCTCGCCTCCATCGCGGCGGGCAAGCAGGTGTTCTGCGAGAAGCCGCTGGCCACCACCCGCGAGGCGTGCGAGCGGATCCTCGACGCCGAGGTGAAGAGCGGCAAGCGGCACGTCATGGTCGGGTTCATGCGCCGCTACGACGACGGTTACCGGGCGATGAAGGCCGCGATCGACAGCGGGGAGATCGGCGCACCGCTGATGTTCCACTCCGGACACCGCAACCCCTCGGTCCCGCCGCACTACACCAGCGACATGATCATCAACGACACCTGCGTGCACGACGTCGACGTCGCCCGCTTCCTGCTGAACGACGAGATCGTGGCCGCGCGGGTGCTCACGGCCCGCAAGAACTCCCTCGCCAGCGACCACCTGACCGACCCGGTGCTGTTCATCTTCGAGATGGCGGGCGGCGCGCTCGTCGACGTCGAGGCCTCGATCAACATCCAGTACGCCTACGACATCCGCGGCGAGGTGGTCGGCGAGAGCGGCACGGTCGAGCTGGCCGAGACCAACACGGTCGTCGTCAAGAAGGGCGGCCAGTACGGCGGCCGGGTGCCCGAGGACTGGCGCGAGCGGTTCATCCGGGCTTACGACACCGAGTTCCAGGAGTGGATCAACGCCGCGTCGAAGGGCGAGTCGACGGGGCCGTCGTCCTGGGACGGCTACGCCGCGACCGTCGTCTGCGACGCGGGCCTCAAGGCCATGGAGTCCGGCGACCGCGTCGAGGTGACCCTGCGGCAGAAGCCCGACCTGTACCAGGCCAGCGGTCAGGGCCCGACCGGGACGGACTGACCCATGGTGAAGATCGCGCTCGATACGCACATGTACCACGCCTCGATGTCGGTGGCCGACCAGCTGCGCAAGACCGCCGACCTCGGGTACGAGTACGTGGAGCTGTCCCCGCGGGCCGACTGGTTCTTCTGGCACCGTTACCCCAAGGCCGACGACGCGCTGATCGCCGAGACGAAGAAGGCGATCGCGGAGACCGGCGTGAAGATCCACACGCTGGTGCCGGTGTACAACTGGTCGTCACCGGACGAGGTGGAACGCCGCGCCCACGTGCGGAACTGGAAGCGGCTGCTGGAGATCGCCGCGGACCTGGAGTGCCCGATCGTCAACTCCGAGCTGTCGGGCGACCCGAAGCGGCCCGGCGCCTCCGAGCACGCGTTCTACGCGTCCATGGAGGAGCTGATCCCCGAGTTCGAGCGGCACGGGATCGGCCTCAACCTCGAGGCGCACCCGTACGACTTCTCGGAGACCAACGACGACGCCGTGCAGATCATCCGCGGTCTCAACAAGCCGTGGGTGAACTACGTGTTCTGCGCGCCGCACGCCTTCCACCTCTCGGACGGGGCGGGCGACGTGCGGCGGATGATGGAGTACGCCGGGTCGAAACTGCAGCACCTGCACATCGCGGACTGTTACAACCACCGGGCGAACATCGGCAACCGCTACATCATCAACCCGCCCGGCGTCGACGCCCGCATCCACCAGCACAACGAGATCGGCAACGGCGAGGTGAACTGGGACGAGTTCTTCTCCACCCTGCGAGACATGAGCTTCGACGGCGTGGCGACCGTCTGCGTGTTCGGCTGGGAGGAGGAGGCGGACGACATCCACCGCCGGATGCTGGAGCGGGTGACCTCCGAGCTGCGCGTGTGAGAGCGCGGCGGCGGACGTAGCGAAAGCGGCGTTCGGTGCGTTGAGTGCACTGAACGCCGCTTTCGCTACATGCCGGACCGACCCTCGGGGTCAGTCGGCCAGGCGGGAGGTCGCCGCTTCCATGGAGTCGACCCAGCGACGGACCTGCTTCGCCAGCGGCGCCTCGGGCTGCTCGGGCGGCTCGACCTCCCGGGCCGCGGCGGCGATCTCCACCCGCAGTCGGTCCACCGCCGCGAGCAGGGAACCGTGCTGCGACCAGGCGGCCTCGTCGACGAGCGGGTCGACGGCGAGCACGCGGGCAAGCCGCGTACGGCGCTCGTCGAGTGCGGTGAGGTGCTCCTCGACCAGCAGGCGGGCCGCGTCGGCGGCCTCGCCACCGGCGGCGATCGGCGCGACCGCCTTGATCGCGCCCGCCGCGGTGGCGAGCAGGTCTCCCAGAGCAGCCTGCTGCGGCGCCGAGTAGGCCGTGGCCTGCTCGCCTGCCGGCACGAAGTACGTGCGGTCGAGCACGGCGCGGGCGAGGGTGCGCAGGGTGAGGTGGCACCGCTCGAGGGCGGTGAGGGCCGCGCGGAAACGCGGGTGGGCGTCGCGACCGCGGCGCCCGCGCGGGTTGAGCCGCGCGGCCTCCTCGGCACGGGCGACGGTCAGCTCTGCCCGGTTCACCTCGTCGGCGACCGCGCGCGCCTGGCCCATCCAGTGGTCGGCCGCGTGCCGCGACCAGGGCTCCAGGATCCCGGCGCCGAACCCGGCGGCGAAGCGGGACATCCGCTCGGCCAGCTCACCGATCGCCGCCCCCGCGGGCTGTAGGTACAGCGGCGGCGCGACGAGCATGCTCACGGCGACGCCGACCAGCGCCCCGAGCACGGCCTCCTCGACGCGAGCGACCCCGAGCGATCCGGAGCCGCCGACCTCCAGCAGCAGCATCGCGCTGATCGGCGCCTCGAACAGGTGCGGACCGAGCCGCAGCACCTTGCCGACCACGATCGAGCCGGCGACGACGGCACCGAGGCTCCACCAGGTCAGGCCGACGAAGTGGGCCACCAGCACGGCGACCGCCACCCCGGCGAGCACGCCGCCGACCCGGCCCAGGCCGTGGACCAGGCTCTGGTAGAGGGTCAGCTGGACGACGAGCAGCGCCACCAGTGGCGCGACGATCGGGTGCTCGGACAGGTGCAGGACCTCGGCGAGCAGGTAGGCGGCCACCACGGCGAGCGTCACCTTGGCGGTGCGCAGGCCAGGCGTGCGACCGCGGCGGAAGAGCGTGGAACGGATGCGGTCGGCGCAAGAGCCGGCCAGGCGCGACATGAGTTTTCCTCCGGGCGTCGGACAGGACGTCGTCGTCCGGGTGTGTCGGGGCCGTCGCGTGTCGACGGCCTGCACCTCAGTCAACTATCCCGATCACTGAATCGTGTCAGAAATCGGCACTCTGAGAGGCGGCTCACGACCCCGACGACCGCGGGCCGGCCGGGTCGTGAACGCCGCATGAACGGTGCGGGCCCGCCGGGCGCTGTGCCGGCGGGCCCGCACCTCGGGGCAGGGCGGTCAGTCCCCGCGCAGCCCGCTCAACAGGCCCAGCATGCTGGGCCGGGCGGGTACGGGCAGCGCGCGGTCCAGGAAGGCCCTCAACGCCGCGGTGAACGCCGCCGGGTTGTCCTGGTTGCTGGCGTGGCCCGCACCCGGGATCACCACGAGCTCGACCATCGGGTCACGGACCGCCCACTCCTGGTTGCCGGTGGCGATGTCGCCGACCCGGTCGTCCGCGCCGTTCACCAGCAGGGTCGGGACCGGCAGGCGGTAGTCCGGCTCCGGGTGCAGGGCCTGGTCCAGCAACGAGGTGAGGATCTGCAGGACCTCGAGGGTCGTGCGCTCCTCGTTGGCGTCCAGGACGTACTGACGCACGTCATCGCGCGGCGAGGTGACCGCCGCCGCGTGCTGCATGAACCGCTCGCGGCCGCCCAGCGCCATCGCCGACAGCGCGGCGATCGTCAGCGGCGCGGCCAGCGGGTGGCGCGATGCGGTGTTGCACGTGGAGTCCGCGACGACCAGCGCATCGATCCGCTGTGGGTCGCGGTGCACGATCTCCTGGGCGATGTTGCCACCGAGGCTCAGGCCCCCGAGGGCGACCGGTGCACCGGTGTCGACCGCGTCCAGCAGTGCCGCGACGTCGTCGACGGCGTCGTCGAACCGGAACGCACCGTCCAGCGTCGACTCCCCGTGCCCGCGCAGGTCGGGCACGACGACGCGGTACTGCGGCGTCAGCTCGTCGACCTGAGCGTCCCAGGCCCGGTGGTCGAGTGTGGCGCCGTGCAACAGCAGCACGACGGGGGCCCGCTCGGGCCCGCTCACCCAGTACGCGATCGTTGCGCCCGGACGGATCAGCTCACGCCGTTCCGTGTCCGTGGACATCGCTCTCCTTCGTCGGGATCCGCCTCGGACGGCGGACCTGTCAGGAGAGTTAACTATCCCAATCGCACCAGAGGTGCCGCGAAACCGGTGATTGAGAGTCTGATCACCGAACGACCTCCGTCACGAGAACCGGGGGCGGGAGCGCCTTTCCCGAGGTCAGAGCGCTCGCACACAGGATGGGGGCTCGGCACCCAGGTTCTGCCCTGTGTGCCGAGCCCCGGAGGTGTGTGCCGACGGCGGATGGCCCGCGTGGCCCAGATCCCGGCGCTACCCGGTCACCACGGCCGGCCGTGCAGGACGACGGTCTTCTCCTCCGTCATCTCCGCCACCGCCCGGCGCGGGCCCTCCTTACCGATCCCGCTGCCCTTGAGGCCGCCGTAGGGCATGAGATCGGCGCGCCACAGCGGCGTCCAGTTGATGTGGACGTTGCCCGCGTCGATCTCGCGGATCGCGCGCACCGCACCCGCGACGTCGCCGGTGAAGATCCCCGCCGACAGGCCGTACGGGGTGCCGTTGGCCTGCGCGATCGCCGCCTCCCAGTCGGCCGCGCTGCTCACCGCCACCGCGGGCCCGAACAGCTCCTCCTGGTGCAGCGGCGAGGCCGGGTCGACGTCCGCGACGGCCGCGGGCGCGACCACCGCGCCCTCGCGGGAGCCGCCGACGAGCACCCGCGCCCCGGACGCCGCCGCGTCGTCGATCATGCGCTGCACCCGGACGGCCGCGCCCTCGCTGATCAGGGTGCCCATCGTCGTGTCCTGCGCCGCCGGATCACCCGTGCGGATGCCCTTCACCCGCGGGACGAGGGCGTCGAGGAAGTCGCCGGTCACCGCCGGGTGGGTGATCACGCGCTGCACCGAGATGCAGACCTGACCGGCGTTGGCGTAGCCGCCGGCGGCGACGGCCGCCGCGGCCACCTCCAGGTCCGCGTCCGGCAGGATCACCACCGGCGACGAGGAGCCCAGCTCCAGCGACAGCTTCTTCACCCCGGCGGTGCGGGAGATCCGCTCGCCCACCGCCGTCGAGCCCGTAAACGAGACCTTGCGGACGCGCGGGTCGGCCACCAGCGCGTCGCCGATCTCGCCGCCGTGCCCGGTGACCACCGAGAGCACGGATCCCGGCAGGCCCGCCTCGAGGAAGCAGTCGGCCAGGGCCAGCGCGGTCAGCGGGGTGAGCTCGGCCGGCTTGAGGACGACGGCGTTGCCCGCGGCGAGCGCGGGCGCGATCTTGTGGATCGCGAGCAGGCCCGGATAGTTGAACGGGGTGATCGCCAGCACGACCCCGCAGGGCTGGCGGACGGTGAAGCCGATCTTGTCGAAGCCGGTTCCGGGGGCGGCGTCCAGAGGTAGGGACTCGCCGTAGAGGTGGGCGCCCTCGAACGCGGACGTGCGGATCACGTCGCCGCAGCGGGAGGCCTCGACGGTCGCCTCACGGATCGACTTGCCGTTCTCCGCGCTGATCAGTTCGGCGACCGCCGCCGTGCGCTCGTCGGCGAGCTCTGCCGCGCGCAGGAGGATGCGCAGCCGCTCGTGGGCGGGCGTGCGTCGCCACACGGCCGCGCCCTCGACGGCCACCGCGACGGCTCCATCGGCGTCGGCCGGCCCGGCGCGCGGCACGGTGCCGACGACGCGGCCGTTCCAGGGCGAGGTGATCTCGTCGACCGCACCGGACGCCGCGGGCCGCCGCTCGCCGCCGATGATCATCATTGCGCTCACGCCGGCTCCCTGGGTGTCGTGAAAGCCACGTTCAGGACGCGTCGTGCCCTGAACGTGGCTTTCAGGACAACCCCGGACCTCAGTGGATCTCCGGCTCCGGCACCGGCTCGCCGGCCTCCAGGAAGTCGAAGTCACACCCCTCGTTGGCCTGGGTGATGTGCTGCAGGTACAGCGCGCCGTAGCCGCGGCCGTACTTCGCCGGCGGCTGCTGCCAGTCGGCGCGGCGCTTCTCCAGGTCCTCGTCGGAGACCTTCAGCTCGAGGCGGCGGCCCGGCACGTCGAGTTCGATGAGGTCGCCGGTTTGCACGAGCGCCAGGGGGCCGCCGACGTGGCTCTCGGGCGCGACGTGCAGCACGCAGGCGCCGTAGCTCGTGCCCGACATGCGCGCGTCGGAGATGCGCACCATGTCCCGGATGCCCTTCTCCAGGATCTTCTTCGGGATCGGCAGCTGCCCCCACTCGGGCATGCCCGGCGCGCCCTGCGGGCCGGCGCTGCGCAGGACGATCACGGAGTTCTCGTCGATGTCGAGGTCCGGGTCGTCGATCCGGGCGGCCATGTCGTCGTAGTTCTCGAAGACAACCGCGGGCCCGGTGTGCCGGTGCAGCCGCTCCTCCGCCGCCGCCGGCTTCATCACCGCGCCGTCCGGCGCGAGGTTGCCGCGCAGCACGGCCAGGGTGTTGTTCTCGACGATCGGGTCGTTCGCCGTGCGGATGACGTCTTCGTTGAAGGTCTTGGCCCGGGCGATGTTCTCCCCGAGGGTCGACCCGTTGACCGTGGGCGCGGAGGTGTCGAGCAGGTCGCCGAGGTTGTTCAGCATCGCCGGCAGGCCACCGGCGTAGAAGAAGTCCTCCATCAGGTACTTGCCCGACGGGCGGATGTTCGCCAGCAGCGGGGTCACCCGCGCCAGCTCCTCGAAGTCGGCCAGCGACAGCTCGACGGAAAGGCGCCGAGCCATGGCGATGAGGTGGATGATCGCGTTCGTCGACCCGCCGAGGGCGAGGACGCAGACGATGGCGTTGCGGAAGGCCGTCCGGGTGCAGATGTCGGACAGCTTGACGTCGTCCCACACCATCTCGACGATCCGGCGCCCGCTGTGCGCGCCCATCACCGCGTGCCGCGAGTCGGCGGCCGGGATCGACGCGGCGCCGGGCAGCGTCACGCCCAGTGCCTCGACCGCGCTGGTCATCGTGGACGCGGTGCCCATCGTCATGCAGTGCCCCGGCGAGCGGGCGATGCCGTTCTCGATCTCCTGCCAGTCGTCCTCGGTGATCGCCCCGGCGCGCAGGTCCGCCCAGTATTTCCAGGTGTCGGACCCGGACCCGAGGGTGGTGCCGCCCCAGTGCCCGCGCAGCATCGGACCGGCCGGCACGAAGATCGACGGCAGGTCCATCGACGAGGCACCCATGAGCAGGCCGGGCGTGGTCTTGTCGCAGCCGCCCATCAGCACCGCGCCGTCGATCGGATAGGAGCGCAGCAGCTCCTCGGTCTCCATCGCCAGCAGGTTGCGGTAGAGCATGGTCGTCGGCTTCTGGAACGGCTCCGACAGCGACATCGCCGGCAGCTCCAGCGGGAACCCGCCCGCCGACCACACCCCGCGCTTGACGTCTTCCACGCGCTGCTTGAAGTGCGTGTGGCACGGGTTGATGTCGGACCACGTGTTGACGATCGCGATGACCGGCTTGCCCCGGTAGTCCGCGGCGTCGAAGCCCATCTGGGCAGTACGGGAACGGTGGCCGAAGGACCGCAGGTCCTTCACGCCGTACCAGCGGTGGGAGCGGAGCTGTTCGGGTTCTTTGCGGGGCACTTCACTCTCGCAATCTCGTCCGGAGGTGTCGTCCTCAGGTGACCGGCCGCCCGGGGATCAGCTGCTTGCCGTGCTTGGCGTCCCATTCCTCCTGTACACGATGCAGGACCCGCATGGCGGGCAGCACCGACCAGCCCGGCACGAACGGCTCGCGTCCGTCGCGCACTGCCTCCACGAACTCCGGTGCGATCAGCTCGGCGTTCTCCTGCTCGGTCGGGATCGGCCGCTCACCGTCGGCTGTGGTGATCAGCGAGGTCAGCTCGTCGACGTGGTAGTCGTCGCGGTCGGTGACGTGCAGGACGTCGTAGATCCGGTTGTGGGCGTAGTAGGAGCCGTTGCAGAGGATCGTCTGGTCGTCATGGGTCTCGACGACGAGCACCAGCTCCATCGGGTGGCCGGTGCGCGGCTCGACCGCGGGGTAGGCCGCGTAGACGTTGCGGATGCGGTCCTCCACCGTGGCCATGTCACCACCCGCGATGGTCCACAGCCCGATGTCGACCAGGTGGGTCGTGTGGTGCCAGAGAATGTTGTCGGTCCAGCTGCGCTGCAGGCCGGTGGCACCCACGTTCTGCAGGCGATGGATGAAGAAGCGGCCCTGGACGCTGTGGATCTTCTCCTTACCCTCGGCGACCCGGCGCACCATGTCGTGCCGTTCGGCGCGGTAGCGCATCGGATGCGAGACACCGAGGAAGAGGCCCTTCTCCCGGGCCGCCGTGACGACCGCCTCCGCCCCCTCCAGGTTCATCGCGATGGGGATCTCGACGAGGGTGTGCTTGCCCGCCGTGATCGACTTCAGCGACATCTCGGCGTGCGTCTCGCTCGGCCCGGCGATGATGACGATGTCGACCTCGGGGTCGGCGAGGGCCTCGTCGAGGTTCGTCGTCCACTTCTTGTAGCCGTACTTCTGGGCGAACGCCTCGGTGGAGCTCTGCGCGCGACCGACGGTGGGCGCGGCATCGTCGGCGGCCGGGTTCGGGGGCCGCCCGACGACGGTGTGCAGCACGGCGTCGGGCGTCCGCTGCAGGGCCTCGGAGTGCCAGATGCCCATCATCCCGTGCCCGATCATGCAGACGTTCAGCATGGTTCCTCTCCTGACGGTGACTGCGGGCTAGCCCGCGAAGCGGGCGACGGGAACCCCGGCGACGTCGACCTCCAGCGCGACGATCCCGCCGGACGCCGGCTTCGCGGCGAGCACGTCGGCAGGCAGGTCGTGGCGCAGCGAGGTCACGAAGATCGTCGTGAGGTCCGGGCCGCCGAAGCAGGGGCAGGTCGGGTTCGACACGGGCAGGGGAATGCTGCGGTCGAGCGATCCGTCGGGCGCCCAGCGGTTGAGCACGCCGGCCGAGATCCCCGAACTCCAGTAGTAGCCCTCGACGTCGACGGCGGCGCCGTCGGGCCGGCCGATCTCTTCCGTGGGCCGGGCGAGCACGCGGCGGTTCGCGACCGTCCCGGTCGCCGCGTCGTAGTCGTAGGTCCAGATGACCTGACCCTTGCTGTCGGAGTGGAACATCGTCGCGCCGTCGGCACTCCAGGCCAGGCCGTTGGAGACGATCAGCCCGTCGACGACCTCGTGCAGGCTCCCGTCCGGGTCGAGGCGGTAGAGCGACGCGATCGGCTCGCGCAGCGACTTCTCGTCCATGGTTCCGGCGAAGAACCGGCCGTCCGGGGAGACCTTGCCGTCGTTGAACCTCGTGCCGGGGGGCTGGGCGTCGGGACCGACGAGGAACGTCGTGTCGCCGGTCGCGAAGTCGAACGAGTAGAACCCGTCGACGAGCGCGAGGACGGCCCCACCCGACTCGCGGAGGGCGAACGATCCGCACTGCTGCGGCAACGGCCAGGCCCGGTCGGCGCCGGTGGCGGGATCGAACCGGTGCAGCGCCTTGCCGCGGATGTCGACCCAGTACAGGGCCTGCTCGTCCCCGGCCCAGACCGGGCACTCCCCCAGCTCGGCGCGGGCGTCGAGGACGACGGTCGGCTCGCCGGTCGTAGGGACGGTCACCCGCCGAACGCTAGCGACCGCGATCGACGTGCCGCTGGACGGTTCCGGCCAGCGGTATGGCGACGGACGGCGGGCCGCGACCCGCGGCGGCGAAGGTGCCGACTCGCGGCGGCGAAGGTGGCGACTCGCGGCGGCGAAGGTGCCGACTCGCGGCGGCAAAGGTGCCGACTCGCGGCTCGCGGGGTGTCAGGCGGCGGCGGGGCCCAGGCTGAGGGTGAGCAGGACGGCGAGCACCTCGGCGAGCTCGCGCTCGTCCGCCGGGAAGCCGGCCCGGGCGCCCGGGTCGAGCTCCAGCACGCCGGCGAGGTCGCCCCCGCGGACCAGCGGGATCGCCAACACCTCGCTCTGCCCGGCCCGGCCGGGGTGGTCGGCGTCGGCCGGCAGCTCGGCGTCGGGGGCGTCCGCGATCGCGGTCACGACTTCCGGGACCCGCACCCGGATGCGGACCGACTGCGCGGTCGGCAGCAGCCGCACCGCGAGGGCCGCGGCGTCGGCCAGGAACTCGGCCACGCCGGCGATTGCGACGCCCGCCAGCGCCGCGTACTCGTGGCACAGCACCACTACCGCCGGCGCCGCCACCGACGCGGCCTCCGGTCCGGTCCCGGTCACGTCCGTTCCCCTCCCGGGGTGCGCATGATCCCCGCGGCACCTGCCATGCCCAGGGGAACGCACGACGGGGCATCCGCGTTCCACTTCGGCGCCGCTTCCCGGCCACCGGAAACCGGTCTGAGGTCAGGCAGACCGTCGGGTGACCAGCCGCCAGATCCAGCTCGACGGCACATGGCGGCCGTGCAGCACGTACTCCCGGGTCGCGTCGATGAGTAGCGTGGAGTCGAGCAGCCGGCGCGCAGCGGGCTCGCCGACCAGGAGCATCTCGTCGCCGGCGTCCAGCGTGAAGTCGTCGGGGGGCGCCAGGTGCACGTCGCCGTCGCGGGCCACGAGCAGGACGACGGCGTGCAGGTGGTCGTCGCGGTCGTCGGGACTGCGCAGCAGGTCGCCCAGCCGCAGCGGTTCCCGGGCGAGCACGCCCTGCAACGCGGGCGCATCGGCTGCGCTGAGCCGCACCTTCCACAGCGACTGCAGGTGCGTGCCGCACAGGTCGGTCAGCCGCCCGATCACGCTGTCGGCCCAGTCGTCGCCCCGGGCGGGCAACTCGCGCAGGAACCGCCAGAGCAGCGGGGTCGACAGCTGCGCGTACACCTCGTGCGCGACCACCTCCGCCGGTACCAGCAGCGTGTCGAGATCGACGGCCGCGAACAGCGGTGCGCTGGTCGGCTTGTTCTGCCGGGCGGCGACGAACATCCGGGGGTTCGCGCGGTGTGCCGCGGCGACGAGCGACAGGTTCGTGGTGTCGTTGTCGGTACCGGCCACGAAACCGGCAGCGCGCTCGATCCCCACGGCGGCCAGAACGTGCGGCTCGTAGCCGAAGCCGACGATCGCGTCGGGGTCGTTCTCGGCCGCCTCGCCGGGTTCGACGATCGTGACGTCGTAGCCCTCGGCGCGCAGGTCGTGGGTCACCTCCCGGCCGAACCGGCCGTAGCCGCACACGATCCAGTGGCCGCCCGACGGCGGCTCGCCGCGCTTCGGCAGGGGGGCGCCCGGCCCGCTCTCCAGCCACGTCAACAGCTGGTAGGACGCCGGTGCGCGCAGGGCGATGCGGAGGTGGTCGCCGAACCGGTCGAACGGGTTGACCACGGTCGGCGAGCCGAAGACCTGCATGCGCGCCGCCATCGCCGGGGAGACGGTGCGGGTGATCACCGGCAGGTCGGGGCGCAGCAGCGCCGCGGTCTGGGTCACCGCGAGGTTCGCCTCGTCGTTGTCGGTGATCGCCAGTACCCCTTCGCAACGGGGGTGGCCGAGGCCCGCGACGGCCAGGTGGCCGGGGTCGCCCGCGTCGCCGACGAGCCCGGGGACGTCGGCGTGGTACGAGTCGAGGTAGAGGTCGTCGATGCGGCCGCTGTCGCTGTCGATCACCACGAACCGGCGGCCGAGCGCGTCCAGCGAGCGGGCCAGCAGCTCACCGGTCTGCCCGTAGCCGGCGATCAGCAGGAACGGCTCGCCGAGCCGCCGGACCTTGCGGGTGAAGTGCTGCAGCGCCAGTGCCTGGCGGAAGCTGCGTTCCTGCACCAGGGCCAGCAGCGACCCGATGGCGTAGGCCCAGCCGACCACCGTCAGGTAGATCGAGATGGTCACCCACATCCGCTGGTTGTAGGTGAACGCGTAGGGGATCTCGCCGAACCCGATCGTCGAGGCCGTGTAGCTCATCACGTAGAAGGCGTCGAAGAAGCCCATCCGCCACGGCCGCCCCGCGGCATCCTGGCCAGGGATCAGCGTGAGCCCGAGCGTGCCGACGGCGAAGATGACGATCAGGACGATCAGCGGCGCCCGCATCCGGCGCAGGACCAAGAAGATCGTCGCCGACGCCTGGGAGGACGACACGGTCGGCACCCGCCAGCGGCGCGTCCGCCGCTCGGTCTGCTCCTCGCCGGTGAGCAGCCGGTACCAGAACACCAGCAGCGGATTGCCCATGCCGTCCCCCGTCCCGCGTCGCGGCCGATTCTGCAGGGCCGATCAGCGCCGGTGGAACGAGACGGTCTCGACGACCAGCAGCACCACCGAGACGATGTTCGCCAGCAGGGCGCCACCGGACAGCGAGATGACGCTCGCGGTCGACTCGCGCGTGAGCCCGTCGCTCACGTAGCTCGCGTAGCCCCAGACGAGCGCGGCGGAGATCAGCTGGAGATCCGCGACAAGGCTCGTGGCCAGGTGCACCGCACCGATCTGGGTGCGATCGCCGAACTTGAGCACGGTGGCGATGAGGTTGACGACCACTGCGGCGTAGAGCTCGTAGCTGTTGTGCAGCTCCGGATCGCCGAGGTCGCCGATGAAGAAGCCGAAGTTCAGCGTGGCGGCGAGCAGCACGAAGAAGCCGAAGACGACCTTCTCGAGGTTCATCCGCCCTCCTGCCGCTGGGACCGCGGCCAACCGTAGTTCCTCCCGGCCCGGTCGGCGCTCCGGACGATCACGCCCACGGCCGGACGGCGGCGACAGCGCACCGAGCACCGAGCACCGCTGCTACCCGGCGCGCGGCGCCAGGAGCGCACCCAGTACGGCCAAGGCGACCAGCGGGGCGAGCAGCACGGCCAGGGCGACGGCCGGCGTCGCGAGGAGGGCGAGCAGCGCGCCGCCGAGGCCGACGAGCGTCGCGGTCGTGAGCTGGTCGGCCACCTGCGCCGCCGCGGTGTGCGCCCCGACCTGGTGCACCGCCGAGTGGTGCAGCAACAGGTAGGACACGGCGGAGTAGCCCACGCCCATGCCCACGCCGGCCACCGTCCACGCCGGGACCGCCAGCCAGGCCACGCCCCACGACGGTGCGACGACCAGGAGGCCCGCCACCCCGATGGCGAGGGCGGTGAACCCGATGCGCAGCAGGGCCGCCCGGGACAGGTCCGGGTGGCGGCCCTGCCACGCCGACGCCCCGGCCCAGCCCAGCGCGGCCGCGACGAGCGGGACGCCCGCAGCCGTCAGCGACCAGCCGTGCGTCGCGGTCAGCATCAGCGGCAGGTAGGAGTTCCCGGCGAAGAACACCCCGGCGATCAGTCCGCGCGCGGCGACGACGGTCGGGACGCCGCGGCGGCCCCGGAAGACGCCGGCAGGCAGCAGCCGGCGCAGCGCGGGCACCAGCGCGGCCAGCGCGCAGGCGGCGACCGCCGCGCCCAGCGCCCCGGGGTGTTGGCCCGCCCAGCTCACGGCGGTGACGCCGAGCGCCGCGCCGGCAGCGGCGACGACGAGGCCGCGTCCGGTCCCCGCAGGCGGGCCGGAGCGGCTCAGCCTGCGCACGCCGGGGACCACCAGGGCGAACGCGACCGCGACGAACGGGACGAGCCCGAGGAACACCCAGTGCCACGAGAACCGCTCCGTGACCAGCGCCGCCACCGGCGGGCCGACGAGCGACGGCACCACCCAGGCCGCCGACATGAGCCCGAACACCGCGGGCCGCGACCGCTCCGGGTAGATCGCCGCGATCGTCACGAAGACCGCGACGAACTGCGTCCCCGCGCTCGCCCCCTGCAGCACCCGCCCGACCAGCAGCTGGGCCAGCGTGCCCGCGGTGCCGGCGACGATCAGCCCGGCGGCGAACAGCAGCGGCGTGACGAGCAGCGCGGGCCGGGGCCCCGCGAGGTCGCACCACCGCCCGCCCAGCACCGTTCCCAGCACGGACGCGGCGAGGAACGCCGAGAACGGCCAGCCGTAGGCCGACACGGCCCCGAGGTCGGCGATCACCGCGGGCATGGCGGTCCCGACCCCCATGGCCTCGAAGGCGGTCACGAGCGTGAGCAGGACCAGACCGACGGTCGTCGCCCGCCGCCCGGGGCCGAAGAGCGCGGACCGCACCGGTTCGGTGACCGCCTCGGGTGCTGCGGTGGTGCCCGGCGCGGTCGGTTCCGTCATGGTTCCATGCTGCAACCTCGACCGCGGTGCAGGGCAATCGGAATCGCGACCCGGGTCGCGGACGGGCGGCGACTGCGGCGGGTGATCGGTGACGGCCGGCCGGTCCCGGACGGGTGGCCGGACGCCGCGCACCGGTGGGAGGTGCGCCACAGCGTGATCAACTCCACTCAGCCGGGTGGAGTAACGCCGCTGCGGTGGAGCGGCGCTGCGATGGGCCGCCATCCTCGTCGCGCCCGCTCCTCCCCGGCGGGCTCGACCGCTCCCCGGAACCGCGGAAGGCAGGGCATGGCCGACTCCCCCGCGACCTGCAGGACCGTGCGGGTCGGGCTCACGGTCGGGACCGCGGTCGCGGTGATGCTGATGGGCACCGCACCCGCCATGGCCGCCCCGGACCCCGGCGAGCCGGTGATCGTCCGGCTCGGACCCGGATCCGACCCCGACGCGGCCGCGCGGGACGCGGCGGGACGCGGCGCCCGGATCCGGTTCGTCTACCACGACGTGTTCCCCGGCTACGCCGCCGTGCTGCCGCCCGGCGGGCGGCGTGGGGTCGAGGGCGGGCCCGACGTCGTCACCGTCGAGCCGGACGTGCCCGTCCGCGCCCGCGACGGGATGCCCGGCACGGACGCGCGGGCGGCGGCGCCGTGGGGGCTCGACCGCGTCGACCAGCGGGCGCTGCCGCTGTCCGGGACCTACACGCCGCCCGCGGCGGACCGGGCCGGTGCGGGCGTGACCGCCTACGTGATCGACTCCGGTATCGCGGACGGCCATCGCGACCTGGGCGGCCGGGTGCGGTCCGGCTTCACCGCGATCGACGACGGGCGCGGCACCCGCGACTGCGCCGGGCACGGCACGCACGTCGCCGGGACGATCGGCGGCAGGGCGTACGGGGTGGCGCCGGCCGTCGCGCTGGTCGCGGTGCGCACCCTGGACTGCGAGGGCGGCGGCGAGACCTCCGGGGTGATCGCCGGCATCGACTGGGCCGCGCGCGACCACCGACAGGGCACCCCGGCTGTGGCGAACCTGAGCCTGAGCGGGCCGGCGGGCGAGAACGTCGACGCCGCGATCCGTGGCCTCATCGACGACGGCGTGACCGTGGCCGTCGCGGCGGGCAACGAGGACGACGACGCCTGCGACTCCTCCCCCGCCCGCGAACCCACCGCGCTGACCGTCGCCGCGACCGACCGCGACGACCGGCGGGCGTCGTTCTCCAACCGCGGGTCGTGCGTCGACCTCTTCGCACCGGGTGTCGACATCGTCTCCGACTGGAACTCCGGCGACACCGCCACGGAGGAGCTGTCGGGCACCTCGATGGCCGCCCCGCACGTCGCGGGCGCGGCGGCGCTGCTGCTGGGTGCCGATCCCGGGCTGACCCCGGCTCAGGTCGCCGACCGGCTGCTCGGCTCGGCCACGGCGGGCGTGGTGCGCGGGCGGCGCGACACCGCCGACCGGCTGCTCTACCTGGGCTCGCCCGCGGGTACGCCCCGTTCGACGCCCGCCCCGGTCGTCGTCTCGGCCGGCTCCGCCGTGGTGGGCGCCCGGGTCCCGGTCGACGTGCGCGTCGGGACGTCGTCGGCCGGCTGAGCGGACCGCAGCGACCACCAGCGCGGCACCAGTTCCGCCCCCGCCGCACCGGCGACCGACCAGCCGAGGACGGCCGCCCACGCGAACGGGTCGAGCGGGCGGCAGCGGAAGAACCGGTTCACCACCGGGGTCTGCACGACGGCGACGAGCACGGCGAACGACCCGGCGGCGGTGAGCAGGACCAGCGGGCTGCGGCGCCCCGTCCATGCCGTCTGCGCGAGCTGGGTGCCGATCAGCGCGGCCAGGCCCATCGAGCCCGCGCGGCTGCGTGAGCCGGTCACCCGGCCGGTCGCCCACGCGCCGGTCGCGCCCGCGGCCGTGGCCGCACCCCGGACCAGCACGAGCCGGCGGACCGCGGTCGTGAAGCCGCGGTGCGGGCCGGCGCGCAGCTCCTCGGCGTGGGGGTGGTCGGCGAGCGGGTCGTCGGGGAGCGTGCCGTCCCCGTCGGTCGTCACCGTCGCCCGGCGGCGGGGCGCCGCGACCGCGACCGCCAGCGCCGGGAACATGTCCGTGAGCAGGTTGACCAGCAGCAGCTGGCGGGTGCCCAGCGGCGACCGGCCGCCGAGCGCGGTGCCGAGCACCGTGAAGGCGACCTCGCCGGCGTTGCCGCCGACCAGCACCGCCACGGCGTCGCGCACCCGCGCCCACATCGCCCGGCCCTCGGCGAGCGCGTCGACCAGGCGGGTCAGGTCGGCGTCGGTGAGCACCAGGTCCGCCGAGCGGCGGGCGGCGGGCGACTGCGCCCCGCCTGCGCCCCCGACGCCCACCCCGACGTCGGCGAGCCGGATCGCGGCGGCGTCGTTCACCCCGTCCCCGGTCATCGCCAGCGTCGCCCCGGCCTTGCGCAGCGCGGCGACCAGCGCCACCTTCTGCTCCGGGGAGAGCCGGGCGAACACCGCGGTCTCCCGCACCAGGCGCACCCGCTCCGCGTCCGACGCCCGCAGGAGCTCCGCGCCGGTCACGACGCGGTCGGCGTCCGGGATCCCGGCCTCGGCGGCGATCGCCGACGCGGTCTCGGGATGGTCACCGGTCGCGACCAGCACCCGTACGCCCGCCGCCCGCAGCTGCGCGACCGCGAGCCTCGTCGACTCGCGGACGCCGTCGGCGAGCGCGACCAGCCCGCGCAGCGTGAGGTCGCGGGCCGCCTCGTCCAGATCGACCGCGGTGAGATCGTCCGGGCCGCCCGCGACGGACCGGTCCGCGACCGCGATCACCCGCAGCCCCTCGGCGGCCAGCCGCTCCACCCGCTCCCGGCCGTCCGCCGCGTCCGCGCAGCGGTCGAGCACGACCTCCGGTGCGCCCTTCACCACCAGCCGACCGGCGCGCAGGCCCGCGGAGAACCCGCGCCCGGCGGTGAACGGCAGGCAGCTCTCCGGACCCGGGTGGTCGCCCGCGGCGGCCGCGATCGCCCGGTCGACCTCGTGGACGTGCGCGTCGGCCGGGTCACCGGCGACCGCGGCGAGCACCAGCAGATCGTCGGTACCCCCCGCGTCCAGCGGCACCAGCTGGACCACACGCAGCCTGTTCTCGGTCAGGGTGCCGGTCTTGTCGAAGCAGACGGTGTCGACCCGACCGAGCGCCTCCAGCACCCGCGCGTTGCGCACCACGGCCCCGCGGCGCGACAGCCGGCGCGCAGCGGCCTGCTGCGCGACGGTCGCGACCAGCGGCAACCCCTCGGGGACCGCGGCGACGGCGACGGCGACGCCCGCCTTGACGGCCTCCTTCAGCGGACGGCGCCACAGCAACGACAGCCCGACGACGGCCCCGCCGCCGGCCAGGGTGAGCGGCAGCACTGCCCGGGTCAGCTCGCCCAACCGTGCCTGCACGCCCGCCGGGGGCGCGGCCACACCCGCGGCGGCGCTCGCCCGACCCGCCGCGGTCGCCGCTCCGACGGCCACGACCACGGCCCGGCCGTGCCCGGCGACGACGGACGTGCCCTCGTGCAGCATGCAGGTCCGTTCGGCGAGCACCGCGCCGGGCGTCGCCGGTACATCCTTCGCGACCGCCTGCGACTCACCGGTGAGCCCCGACTCGTCGACCTCGAGGTCACCGCACTCCAGGAGGCGCGCGTCGGCGGGGACGACGTCGCCGGACTCGACGCAGATCACGTCGCCGACCCGCAGCGCGCCTGCCGGCACGTCCTCGCGGCCGCCGTCGTCGGCGCCCCCGCGGATCTCGCGGTGCGCGACGACCGCCTGCTCCAGCAGCAGCGACTCCAGCACCGTCTCCGCGCGCAGCCGCTGGAACCCGCTGATCAGCGCGCTGCCGACCATCGCGCCGCCGACGAGCACCGCGTCCGTCGCCTCACCGAGCACCGCGGTGGCCGCGGCGCCCGTGCCGAGCAGCGGCGTCAGCGGGTCGGCCAGCTCGGCCGCGACCGTGTGTGCGTAGCGGACCGGCCCGGCGACGACCGGGCTCGCCCGAACGGTCAGGAAGGCCACCTTGAGGACGTCAGGCGTCCTGAAGGTGGCCTTCCTGACACCGGAGGCCGCCGTCCGCTCCTGCGTGGAGCGGGCCTCGACCCGGCGGAGCACCTGGTCCGGGTCCAGCGCGTGCCACGGGGTGTGCACGGTGGCGGCGGGCTCGGGGCGGGCGTCGAACCGCAGTGCCGACCAGGCACCCCAGGCCAGGTTGAACGCCGCCGCCGACTTGCCGGGGCGGGTGGCCCGGCGCTGCCCGCGCTCGGCGCTGCCGACGGAGGCGAGCAGGCCGCCGAGTACGTTGCCGGTCAGTGACGTCTCCACGCACTGGCGGCTCAGCGCGCGGGCGGCGACGGTGGCGGCGACGATCCGGCAGGCGTCGGCGAGGCCCGGCCCCGTCACGAGGTCCGCACCCCACGACGGCGCCCGCCCGGGAACGGTCGGCGCGACGGCGACGTCCGCGGCGAGCAGCGCAGGCCCGGCGTCCGCGGCGCCGGCCCCCGCGCCGTCGCGGCCCGGCAGGTCGAGGCTGCCCTCCCCGGAGGCGACCAGAAGCACCCCGTGGCCCTGGGCCTGCACCCGCTGGACGGTCTCCAGCAGGGTCTCCTCCGGCGGCGCGACCTCGTCGGCGAGGCCGGCGACGTCCGCGACCCCGGCGTGGGCGGTGAGCACGAGCCGGTGCCCCGCCTCCGCGACCGCGCGCAGCAGAGCCTCCGCGTGCGGGTCGAGCTCGTCGGTGACGACGGCGGTGCCGATCCGCTCGCCGTCGGCGACGCGCACGGCGTGTACCCGGGCACCGGGACGGTCGGGATCGGCGCCGGCGGGGCCGAGTCGCAGCCGCCCCGGCGTCTCGCCGTCGATCTGCGAGCCGAGCAGCCGCGACGTCCCGGTCCACAGCGAGACCGCGTCCCAGCCGGCGGCCTCCGCAGCGGGGTCGAGGGCGACCTCCACGACCACCGGGTGCCCGGTGCACAGCGTGGCGCCGTCCACGACGACGGCGCTGACCCGGTCCAGCCGGCGGTAGGCCGAGCCGTCCATCGGCAGCACGCCGCGCCCGCACATCCGCACGTCCAACACTCCGGCGAAGGCCTCCCGGCCCTGGACGGCCGCCTTCGGCGTCAGCGCCTTGAGCAGGTCCGCCGACCGCGACGGCGCGAAGGTCAGCGGCAGCAGGCCGAGCGCCGCGCCCAGCGCTGTCGGACCGAGCTTCCCGCGGTAGCCCTCGATGGGACCGTGGGGCAGCGGGCACGGCCGGGGACCGGGCGGGGTGAGCGGCCCGGAGGCCACCTCGATGCCGGGCCGGCACAGCTCGGGCTCGCGCCGCCGCCACACGTCCCGGCGCGCCCGCATCTCCCACACCCGTGCGGCGGCCGCCGCGGCGTTGAGCGCGGGCACGGCCGGGCTCTGGGTCAGCGCGTGCAGCAGCGCGCTCGCTCCGGTGAACGTCAGGTCCGTGCCGGTGGTGCCGATCCGGGCGACCAGCGCCTTCCTGATCCACTGCTGGCTGTCGAGGACGGCCAGAGCGAGGGTCGCGTGCCGGGTGAGCCGGGGCACCGGCAGCACCCGGCCGGCGTAGGCGACGCCGATGCCGACAGTGTCCACGGCGAGGGTGACCAGCGCCGCGACCAGCGGCTCGAGGTCGGCGGGATGCTCGGGGTTGAGCGGGAAGACCCGCGTGCCGCCCCGGGCCTGCTCGATCGCGGCGATGACCTCGACGACGTCGTCGACGCGCACGCGGCGCTCGTCGAAGGTCACCAGCACGCGGCCGACGGCGTCGTTCACGGCGGCCCACTCGACGCCGTCGAGGCGCTCGAGCTGGCGGCGCAGCGCGCGTCGCACCGACGGGCCGCCCGCGACCGCCGGGGCGGCCAGCTCCAGGTGCGCCCGCCCGCGGGACACCCACACGCGCCGGCTGCGCCGCGCCGCCGGGGGCTCGAACATCGCCTTCCCGGCCTCGGTGAGCCGTGCCAGGTTGCCGTCGGTGGCGTCGTCGACGACGGTGACCACCGCGCCGGCGGCCCGGGCGCCGGCCTTGGCCAGCACCGTGGCGGTGTACACGGCGGACTCGGCGACCGCGCCCGCGGTCGCGCGCGCGTGCCGGACAGGCGGCGCGACGAGGGATCCGGCGAGCGAGGCGGTGCCCGCGGCGAGGCCGATCCCGGTCGCCGTGACATGGAGGGCCGTTCCCGCCGCGAGGCGGGCGAGTCGGCCGGGTCCGGGCAGTCCCACGAGCTGCTCCTCCCGCGGTCCTCGACGGGTGGGTGCGCCCCGGACCTTACGCTGTACTCCGCGAGGGGCGCAGTGCCGGACGCGGCGGCCTTTCGGGCGCACGATCAACCGAGCTGATCGTGCGGCAACTACCCGGCCCCCCACCGGCGCGCTAACGCCCGCACGATCAGGTCGCTCCGAGGTCGAGCGCGCGGGCGAGCGGGACGCCCGGGCGGTAGGCGAGGTGCACGTGGGTCGGGGCATCGAGGACCGTCAGGTCGGCGCGATGACCCGGGGCGAGCACGCCGATGTCGTCGCGACGCAGCGCCCGCGCCGCGCCCGCCGTCGCCGCGTGCAGTGCCTCTCCCGGCGTGAGTCCCATCTCCCGCACCGCCAGCGCGATCATCAGCGGCATCGACGACGACGCGCACGTGCCGGGGTTGCAGTCGGTCGCCAACGCGAGCGGCACACCGGCGTCCCGCAGCCGGCGGGCGTCCGGGTAGGGCGAGCGAGTGGAGAACTCGACGCCCGGCAGCAGCGTCGCGACGGTGACGCCGCCCGCGAGCGCGTCCACGTCGGCGTCGGTCAGGTACGTGCAGTGGTCGACGCTCGCCGCGCCCAGCTCGACGGCCAGCGCGACCCCCGGTCCGAGGCCGAGCTGGTTCCCGTGCACCCGCAGGCCCAGCCCCGCCGCGCGCCCGGCCTCGAGCACCGCGCGGGCCTCGTCTCCGTCGAAGGCGTGCGGGCTCGCGGGCTCGCAGAAGACGTCGATCCAGCGGGCGTGCGGCGCGCAGGCAGTGAGCATCGGACCGATGACCACCGCGAGGTACTCGTCCCGGGCCGCGCCGGCCGGGACGACGTGGGCGCCGAGGAAGGTCGTCTCCGCCGTCACCTCGGCGGCCAGGCGCAGCGCGCGCTCCTCGTCGGCGACGGTGAGGCCGTAGCCGCTCTTGATCTCGACGGTCGTGGTGCCCTGGGCGTGCAGCTCGGCGATCCGGGAGCCGAGCAGCTCGCGCAACGCCGTGTCGTCCGCCGCCCGGGTGGCGGCGACGGTCGAGGCGATGCCGCCCCCGTCGTAGCGCTCGCCGCGCATCCGGGCGGCGAACTCGGCGGCCCGGTCGCCGGCGAAGACGAGGTGGGTGTGGGAGTCGACGAACCCGGGGACGACGGCGCGGCCGCCGACGTCGATCCGCCGGTCGGCCGCGGGGGCCCGCGCGGCCTGGCCGACCCAGACGATCGCGTCGCCCTCGGCGACGACGGCGGCGTCGCGCACCGTGCCGAGGTCCGGATCCTGGGTGGTGAGCTCGCCGATCCCGGTGACGACGACGCTGCCGCGGGCCGGCCCGGGTGCGTCGTGCCGCGCGCGCGGCGGCTCCGAGCCGCGCGCTGGGCCGCTCACGTGTCCTCCCACAGCGGTTCGATCGCCGCCTGCAGCAGCGCACCGACGTCGCCGAGCACGTGCCGGCCGCCGCTGACGACGACGTTGCCGTCCACCACCACGGTGTCGACGTCGGCGGCGCTCGCGGCGAGCACCACCTGGGCCGGGTCTGCTCCGGCCGTCCGGGGTGTGTCGAGCCGGACGGCGACGAGGTCGGCGCGGGCCCCGACCGCCAGCCGCCCGGCGTCGGACCACCCGAGGGCGCTGTGCGCGGTCAGCGCATCGAGCAGGTCGGCGGGGGTGAAGCGGCCGCGCTCCCCGGACGCGAGGCGCTCGTGCATCTCCAGCCCGCGTGCCTCGGCGAACGGATCGGTGACGGCGTGCTGGTCGCCGCCGAGCGCGAGCGGGCAACCGGCGTCGCGCAGTGCCCGGGCGGGCCCGAGGCCGTCCGCGAGGTCGGCCTCGGTGGTCGGGCACAGGCACGCCGTGGTGCCGCTGCCCCCGAGCAGGGCGACGTCGGCGGCGGCGAGATGGGTGGCGTGCACCGCCGTCGTCGCGGGGCCGAGCAGGCCCTCGGCGGCGAGCAGGCCGGTGGGGGTGAGGCCGTGCGCCGCGAGGCAGGCCACGTTCTCGGCGGGCTGCTCGGAGAGGTGCACGTGCAGGGGCCGGGCGTCCACCCGGTCGGCTACAGCAGCGCCCGGACCTGCGCCGACGCGCGCCACCCGCACGGGACGCGTGGTGATCGGCCCCGCCGCCACCTCGGCGACGACGTGCAGCGCCGGCCGGGGCACCGCCCGCACGGAGTGCGCGGCCACACCGGTCCGCAGCCCCGGCCCGTCGTGCAGCGCGGCGACGCGTTCCGCCCAGGCGTCCACGGAACCGTCGGAGAACCGCCGCTGGACGCCCTCGACCCGGCGGCCGTCGACGTCCGCGGCGAGGTAGCACGTGTCGAGCAGGGTCAGCCGGATCCCGGCATCGGCGGCCGCCTGCGCCAGGGCGTGGCCCATGGCGTTCGGGTCGGCGTAGGGGCGGCCGTCCGGGGCGTGGTGCAGGTAGTGGAACTCGCCGACGGCGGTGACACCGGCGAGTGCGCGCTCGGCGAAGGCGGCGCGGGCCAGCGCGAGGTACGAGTCGGGGTCGAGCCGGTCGGCGACGGTGTACATCCGGTCGCGCCAGGTCCAGAAGGTCCCGCCCCGGTCGTGCGTCCGCCCGCGCAGCGCCCGGTGGAAGGCGTGCGAGTGCGCGTCGGCGAACCCGGGCAGCACGGCGCCGGGCAACCGGGTCGCGTCACCCGGCGCGGTGCCGGGGGTGACCGCGGTGAACCCGCCCTCGTCGACGACGAACGTCACGTCCCGCGCGGCCCCGCCGGGCAGGAGCGCGTGCGCCGCCCAGAACCGCCTCATGGTCCCGTGCGGCGCGCGCCCGCGAGCTCGGCCGCCACGGCCGTCAGCGCCTCGACCCCGGCCAGGCAGTCGTCGCGCTCGGCGTTCTCGGCCGGCGAGTGCGAGATCCCCGTCGGGTTGCGGACGAACAGCATCGCCGTCGGCACACCCGCCGCGGCCAGGATCCCCGCGTCGTGCCCGGCGCCCGTCGCCAACACCGGAACGGGGTTCCCGGACGGGCCGAGCAACGCGGCGAGGCGCTGTGCCAGCCCGGCGTCGAAGGCCGTGCGGTCCGTCCAGGACTCCTCGGTGACCGTGCCGCCGTGCACCTGCACCACACCCGCCACCTCCTCGACGACGGCCCGCACGGCGTCCGCGCGGGGGGCGCGGGCGTCGAGCCAGGCCGTGACCCGCGACGGGATCGCGTTGACCCCGTTCGGCGCGACCACGACCTTTCCACACGTCGCGAGCGCGTCGTGCCAGGTGGCGGACCCGCGGGCGGCGAGGACGGCGGAGGCGAAGGTGACCATCGCGTCGTGCCGGTCGTCCAGCGCGGTGGTGCCCGCGTGGTTGGCCTCGCCCGGCAGCTCGATGCGCCAGCGCCCGTGCGGCCAGATGCCGCTGCCGACGGCGACGGCGCGGTCCAGCTGGTCCAGCCCGCGGCCCTGCTCGACATGCAGCTCGACGAACGTCCCGACCCTGCGCAGCGTCTCCTCGTCGCGCCCGAGCCGGCCGGGGTCGCGGCCCGCCCGCGTGAGCGCCTCGGCCATGCTCACCCCGTCCGCGTCGGTCAGCCCGCGCGCGCGGTCCGCGGTCAGCGCTCCGGTGAGCAGCCGCGACCCGGCGCAGGCGACGCCGAACCGGGCGCCCTCCTCGTCGCCGAACAGCGCCACCCCCAGCGGACGGGCCGGGGTGAATCCGCGGTGGCGCAGCGCGTCGACCGCGGCGAGGGCCGAGACCACGCCGAGCGGGCCGTCGAAGGCGCCGCCGTCGGGCACGGAGTCCAGGTGCGAGCCGAGGACGACACCCGGGCCGGCGCCGTCGGCCAGCGCCCGGTCGGGGTCGCCCCACCAGGCCCAGAGGTTGCCCGCCCGGTCGTCGACGACGTCGAGCCCGCGCGCGGCGGCTTCCCCGGTGAACCACTCGCGCAGGTCGGCGTCCTCGCGGGTCCAGGCGAACCGCCGGTAGCCGCCGGTGCCGGGATGCCGTCCGACGGGCGCGAGATCGGCCCACATCCGGTCGAAGGCGGCCGCCCCAGTGGCCGCGGGGTTGTCCTGAAAGCCACGTTCAGGGCGGGAGACGTCCTGAACGTGGCTTTCACGCGCAACAGGAGCGGCCGGGCGGGCGGGATCGCGGGGCGCGGGCACGCGTCAGAGCTTCCCGGCCTCGCCCATCGGTACCCGCAGGCCCCCCGCCAGTGCGGCCTCCTGCGCCTCCGGGTAGCCCGCGTCGACGTGCCGCAGCACGCCCATCGCCGGGTCGTTCGCCAGCACCCGCGCGAGCTTCTCCGCGGCCAGTGCCGTGCCGTCCGCCACGCTCACCTGCCCGGCGTGGATCGACCGTCCGATCCCGACCCCGCCCCCGTGGTGGATCGACACCCATGTCGCCCCCGACGCGGTGTTGACCAGCGCGTTGAGCAGCGGCCAGTCGGCGATGGCGTCCGAACCGTCCGCCATGGCCTCGGTCTCCCGGTACGGCGACGCGACCGACCCGGCGTCGAGGTGGTCGCGCCCGATCACGATCGGCGCCGTCACCGCACCCGATGCCACCAGCTCGTTGAACCGGAGCCCCGCCCGGTCCCGTTCGCCGTGCCCCAGCCAGCAGATCCGCGCCGGCAGGCCCTGGAACGCGACCTTCTCCCGCGCCGCGCGGATCCAGCGCTGCAGCTTGTCGTCGTCCGGGAAAAGCTCCAGCACCGCCTCGTCCGTCGCCGCGATGTCCGCCGGGTCCCCGGACAGCGCCGCCCACCGGAACGGTCCCTTCCCGGCGCAGAACAGCGGCCGGATGTAGGCGGGCACGAAGCCGGGGAAGGCGAAGGCGCGGTCGTAGCCGCCCTGGCGGGCCTCGTCGCGGATCGAGTTGCCGTAGTCGAACACCTCGGCACCGCCGTCGAGGAACCCGACCATCGCCTCGACGTGGCGGGCCATCGACTCTCGCGCCCGGTCGGTGAACTCGTCGGGCTTGGTGCGGGCGTAGTCGTCCCAGTCGTCGAGGTCGACGCCGTCGGGCAGGTAGGCCAACGGGTCGTGCGCCGAGGTCTGGTCGGTGACGATGTCCACCTCGACCCCGCGGCGCAGCAGCTCGGGCAGCACCGCGGCGCAGTTGCCGACGAGCCCGACCGACACGGCCTCGCCCGCCGCCTTCGCCCGCAGGCACCGCTCGACGGCGTCGTCCAGCGAGTCGGCCAGCTCGTCGAGGTACCGCGTCTGCACCCGCCGCCGCAGCCGCCACTCCGCGACGTCCACGACCAGGCACACCCCGCCGTTGAGCGTCACCGCCAGCGGCTGGGCGCCACCCATGCCGCCGCACCCGCCGGTGACGGTCAGCGTGCCCCGCAGCGTCCCCTCGAACCGCTTGTCCGCGACGGCCGCGAACGTCTCGTAGGTGCCCTGCAGGATCCCCTGGGTGCCGATGTAGATCCACGACCCGGCGGTCATCTGCCCGTACATCGTCAGCCCGAGCCGCTCCAGCCTGCGGAACTCGGGCCAGGTCGCCCAGTCGCCGACGAGGTTCGAGTTGGCGATCAGCACCCGCGGCGCCCACTCGTGCGTCCGCAGCACCCCGACGGGCCGGCCCGACTGGACGAGCAGCGTCTCGTCGCCCTCCAGCGTCGTCAGCGTGCGGACCAGCGCGTCGTACGAGGCCCAGTCCCGCGCCGCGCGCCCCGTCCCGCCGTAGACGACGAGGTCGTCGGGCCGCTCGGCGACATCCGGGTCCAGGTTGTTCTGGAGCATCCGCAGCGGGGCCTCGGTCTGCCACGAGCGTGCGGTCAGCGTGGTGCCCCGCGCGGCCCGCACGGGCCGCGCCCCGGTCATGCCGGTGCACGTCACGACAGGGGCCCGATCACCGACTCGGCCGCGGCTAACGCCCGCCCGGACGCGACGACCTCCACCGCGGCGTCGATCTCCGGACCGAGGTGCCGGTCCGGTCCGGGGCCGGGGACGCTCCCGCGCAGCACCTGGCGGACCGCGCCGGTCGCGGGCGCGGGCTCCAGGGGGCGGCGCAGATCCAGCGAGCGGGCGGCGGTGAGCAGCTCGATCGCGACGACCTGGGTCAGCCCGTCGACCGCGCGCCGCAGTTTGCGGGCCGCCGCCCACCCCATGGACACGTGGTCCTCCTGCATGGCCGACGACGGTATCGAATCGACCGACGCCGGCACGGCCAGCCGCTTGAGCTCGGACACGAGAGCCGCCTGGGTGTATTGGGCGATCATGTAGCCGGAGTCGACACCGGGGTCGTCGGCGAGGAAGGCCGGCAGGCCGTGACTGCGCGCGACGTCAAGGTGACGATCCGTGCGCCGCTCGCTGATCCCCGCGAGGTCGGCGACCGCGATTGCAAGGAAGTCGAGCACGTAGGCCACGGGCGCGCCGTGGAAGTTGCCATTGCTCTCCACCCGCCCGTCCGGCAGCACCACCGGGTTGTCGACAGCGGCGGAGAGCTCACGCTCCGCAACCATCACGGCGTGTGCCACCGTGTCCCGGACGGCCCCGTGGACCTGCGGCGAGCAGCGCAGCGAGTACGCGTCCTGCACCCGGGTGCACCCCGGATGGCGATGGCTGGCGACGACCGCGGAGTCCGCGAGCAGCCCACGCAGGTTCGTCGCACTCGCGGCCTGGCCGGGATGCGGGCGCAGCGCCTGCAGGTCCGCGGCGAAGACCGCGTCCGTCCCCATCAGCGCCTCCACGCTCATCGCGGCCGTGATGTCCGCGGTGCGCAGCAGCATCTCCAGGTCGTGGCAGGCCAGCACCAGCATCCCGAGCATGCCGTCGGTGCCGTTGATCAGCGCGAGCCCCTCCTTCTCCCGCAGCGTCACCGGCTCGATCCCGGCCGCGACCAGCGCGTCCGCTGCCGGCCGGCGCAGGCCTCCCGCGTCGCGCACCATGCCCTCGCCGGTCAGCGCAAGGGCGCAGGCCGCCAGCGGCGCCAGGTCGCCCGAGCAGCCCAGCGAGCCGTACTCCGCGACGACGGGCATGATCCCGGCCGTGAGCAGCGCGGCGTACCCGCGCGCGGTGCCGAGCCGGACGCCCGTCCGGCCGGTCGCGAGGGTGGAGAGCCGCAGCAGCTGCATGGCGCGGACGACCTCCCGCTCGACCTCGGGGCCCGACCCCGCCGCGTGCGAGCGCACCAGGCTGCGCTGCAGCTCGGCCCGCAGCCCGGCCGGAATGTGCCGGTTGGCCAGCGCGCCGAACCCGGTGGACACGCCGTAGTGCGGGACCGGATCGTCGGCCAGCGCCTCCACGACGGCCCGGCTGGCCCCGATGGCCTCCTCCGCCTCGGCCGTCAGCTCGACGCCCGCGCCGTGGCGGGCGACGGCGACCACCGACGCCCGGGACACCGGCCCGACCCCCACCCTGACGCGCACCGCGCCGGGAGCGGTGCCGTCACGCTCCGTCACGGGTGCAGGAATGAAGGGCTCGGTCGTCACATCTGACATCGCCTCATGGGACACCCGTTCGCCTCCCGGCCGCGAGGGCCACCCGGTCAGAACCATGATGAGACAACCATCACGCAGCGCAATCCCTTGCGCGAATGCTCCTGTTGAGCGGACGCGGGCGGTGGCCGGGTTATCGTGTGATCGCCGACGTCGCCGCGGGCCGCACGACGGCGGTCCGCGGCCGGTCCGGGGAGTCCGCATGCTGTATGCCGCGTACGAAGCGCAGCGCGTCACGCTCGACGGCGCGCGCGCCGCGTCCCGGGCTGCGTTGGGGTCGCTGGATCTGCTGCCACCCCCGATCGCCGACCTGGACCCCGTCCGCCGGCTGCGCGCCGCGCACCAGGTCTTCGTCGACAGCGTCATCACCCACGAGCGGCTCCCCTTCGGGATCGACAGGATCGGCGTCGAGACCCCGGCCGGGGTGCGGGCGGTCGCCGTGCACGAGCAGGTCGTCACGCGGACCCCGTTCTGCACGCTGCTGCGCTTCGCCAAGGACCTGCCCGAGGGCGCCCCTCCGCAGCCGCGGGTGCTGGTCGTCGCGCCGCTGTCCGGGCACTTCGCGACCCTGCTCACCGACACCGTCCGCACGCTGCTGCCGGACCACGACGTGCACGTCACGGACTGGCACAACGCCCGCGACGTCGGCCTCGAGCACGGCCCGTTCGGGCTGGACGAGGTCGTCGACCACGTCGTCGAGTTCCTGCAGGTGCTCGGGCCCCGCTCGCACGTCATGGCCGTGTGTCAGCCGTGTGTGCCGGTCCTGGCCGCCGTGGCCGTGCTGGCCGAGGACCGCAACGTCGCCCAGCCCGCGAGCATGACGCTCGTGGCCGGCCCGGTGGACGTCGCGGTCAGCCCCACGCCGGTGAACACCCTGGCCCGCTCCGGTCCGCCGGAGTGGTTCCGCGACACGGTCGTCACCACGGTGCCGCCGCCGTACGCCGGCGCGGGACGCCTGGTCTACCCGGGGTTCCTGCAGCTCGCAGGGTTCGTCGCGATGAACCCGAAGCGCCACGCCGACGCGCACCTGAGCCTGTTCGAGGCGCTGGTCACGGGGGACGACCTGCAGCGCCCGCACCACCCGCGAGTTCTACGACGAGTACTTCGCGGTCTCGGACCTGCCCGCCGAGGTGTACCTCGACACGATCACGCAGATCTTCCAGGGCAACCTGCTGGCCCGCGGGGAGTACACGTGGCGCGGGCGGCGGGTCCATCCCGAGCGGATCACCCGGACCGGTCTGCTGACCGTCGAGGGCGAGCGCGACGACATCTGCGGCCCCGGCCAGACCATGGCCGCACACGAGCTGTGCGGCCGCATCCCCGCCTACCGCCGCCGCCACCACCTGCAGGCCGGGGTCGGGCACTTCGGGGTGTTCAGCGGGCGGCGCTGGGAGGGCCAGGTCTACCCGGTGGTGCGCAGCTTCATCGCGGCGAACAGCTGACGCCGCGCGCTCATTCGTGGATGCCGCCCGCGGCGGCGTGGATGAACGCCGCCTTCACCTGGCTCGCGGTCTGCAGCGCGTCGAGGTAGCCGCCGACCGGCTCGAGGGCCGCGGCGAGCGCCGCGACCTCGGGCTTCTCGGGAGCCCCCGGCCGCCCGCCGAGCGCGACGACGGTGAGCGCGACGGGCCGCTGCGGGTCCTTCGCCGCCGCCAGCCGCTCCCGCAGCTGCTCGCGGTTCAGGGTGGGCGCGTCTGCCTCGTTGCGCCCGTCGGTGAAGACGACGACGTGGCTCGGGACGTCCGGGCGGGCGGCGTCGCGGGCGGCCTCGTACGCGGCGAGGATCGTGTCGTGCAGGCCCGTCCCCGTCACCTGCGGAGTGAGCTGCCCGGCCGCGCGCGACACGGCTGCCCGGCCCTCGCCGTCCAGCGTCGTGGCGCGCAGCACCGGCTCGTAGTCCCGCTCGCCGTCGAGGTGGGTACCGAACCGCCACAGGGTGAGCTGTGAGTCGTCGGGCAGCAGCGAGGCCAGGTCGCCGACGCCGTCGCGCACGATGTCGATCAAGGCGCGGTCGGAGCCGGGAGCCCGCGCGCCCATCGAGCCGGACACGTCGACGGCCACCAGCAGGTCCGACCGGCGGTCCGCGGCGTACCAGCTCGCGAGCACGTGGTCGACGTGGTGCGGGCCCAGCACGTCGAACAGCGGCGCCGACGTGGCCGGAAACCCGTCGGCGCCGGGCGGCGGGCCACCGCCCGGACGGCGCAGGCCCGCCCGGGCGAGGGGCTCGTCGGCCGCCGGTCCGGTGAGCGTGGCCGACAACCGCCCCAGCGCCGCGGCCCGGGCGGGATCCGCGGCGGCGGCCGCGGTGGGCTGCCAGCTGTAGCGCAGGGCCGCGGTGTGGTCGCGCGGGGCCAGCACCACCGACCCCGCGGCACGGACCTCCCCGGCCGCCGGGAGCAGGGCGTACTCGGGGACGAGCCCGACCTCGCCCGGCGCCCGGGGCAGCGCAGGGGCCGCGTCGGTGACCGTGCGCGTGCGGGGCAGCGCGGTCGCGAGCGCCTCGGCGGAGGCGTCCATCCCGGACTTCACCCACACGGCCTCGGCGACGGCTCCCGCGCCGAGCATGCCGTCGCCCGACCCGCCCGGGTCGCGCACCGCGAGGTGGACGGGATCCGGGCCCTCGCCGGTGACGAGGTCCGCCAGGCTCAGCCAGCCCCCGCCCGCGTCGGTCACCCGCTTCGCCGTGGCGGAGTCGGTCACGAGGTAGAAGGGGCTCTCGGCGAGCACCGTCCCCGCACCGGCGGCGGGCGCCGCGGCGAGCCGGGCCGGTCCGGGATCGCCGGCCCAACCGGCGTCGTCCGGGATCCACAGGTCGGCGGCCGGCTCGGCGAGGCGGCCCGCCGCCGCCCGCCCGTCGGCGACCGCGACGTCCAGGCGCACGCAGTCGGGGCCCTCGGCCAGTGCGGGCGCGACCCCGGCGACCACCGGAGCGAAGGACGCCGCGGTCACGACCCGCAGGACGGTCGGGCACGACGGCGCGACGGTGGCCGGGCCGCGGTCGCGCGACACGGTGAACCAGGCCACGAGCGCCGCGGCGCCGAGCACGAGGACCGCCCCGACCACCGCCGCGGGCGCGAGCGCCGGCCGACGGCGCGGCCGCAGATGTCGCCCCATGCGTGTCCCCTCCCGGCCGACTCTCCGGGCGACGAGGGTTCATTCTCTCGGCGCACCGGCGCGCGGTGGCGGGTACGCACTGTAACGACCGGCCGCCGGGAAGCGGGACGCGGGTCAGAACTCGGCTTCGAGCTCCACCAGCTCCTGGGGCTCGAGGGCGGCTCGCTCCGCCCACTCGGCGACGTCCGGCAGCGCGAGCACGGTGTCGCGGTACGCGCCACACGTGGCGTCCACGGCGATGTCGTAGGTGACGAACCGTGAGCAGATCGGCGCGAACATCGCGTCCGCCATCGTGGGGCGGCGGCCGAACAGGAACGGGCCGCCCGACTTTCCGAGGCAGTCGCGCCAGATCGCGGTGATCCGGACGATGTCGGCCTTCGCCCCGGAGAACACGGGGAAACCGGGGTGGCGCGCGGTCATGTTCATCGGCAGCGCCGAGCGCAGGTTCACGAACCCGCCGTGCACCTCGCAGCTGATCGAGCGGCAGTGCGCGCGGGCGACCGGCTCGTCCGGCAGCAGGCCCGCATGTGGAAAGCGCTCCTGCAGGTACTCCGCGATCGCGAGGGCGTCCCACACCGTCACCCCCGCGTGCTCGAGCCGCGGCACCAGGAACGAGGGCGACAGGAGCAACAACTCGGCGCGGGTGGCCGGGTCGCCCGCGGGCAGGACCTCCTCGACGAAGTCGAGCCCCGCCATCCGGCACAGGAGCCAGCCGCGCAACGACCACGACCCGTAGTTGCGGCTGTTGATCGTGAGGGTGGCCGGTGCCATGGCGAGTGCCTCCGCGGGCTCGGCGAACAGGTGTCGGTGGCTCTTGTCAGCGGCGCTGCCGGCGCCGGGCGAGTCCGGCTGTACCGAGGGTAGCCCGGTGCGCGCGCCGCGTCAGCCGTTCGACGCCGTTCACCTGCGGAACCGGGTATTCCCGGCAGTGCGCCGCGGCGCGCCGATCCGTCCTGCATGCTGTGCGGGCCCGCGAGCGGCGGCGCTGCGGCACGGCGTGGGAGGTCAACGGCCGAACGGGTCCGGGACGCGGCCCCGGGTCGAGGAGGACGGCATGAGCGCGGTCGGCGAGCAGGCGGCGGTCGGGGGCGAGCGGGACGGCGCCGCGCCGGCAGCACCTGCGGCGCACAAGATGCGTGGGTGGCTGCTGCACCACCGCGTGGAGTCCGTCGCCGGGCGGGCCGCGAAGCACGAGCACCACGACGAGCACCCGTGGTGGAAGGTCATGTGCCTGACGGCGGCGTCGCGGTGCCGCTGGTGCTCGTGTTCCTGGCGCTGAACCTCGTGGTCGTGGTGGTCGGCGCCGTGAACGCCGTCGGGCACCCGGTCGACGTGGGGCGCTGGGTGGACGCGCTGCTCGACGTCGGCGGTCCGGGGCAGGTCGCGCTCGCGGCGCTGCTGGCGTTCCCGCTGCTGGTGCTGGGCCTCTCGGGGTTCGAGACGGGCGTGTCGATGATGCCCCTGATCCACGCCGACGGGGACGATGACGAGACCCGGCTGCGCAACCGCATCGCGAACGCCCGCAAGCTGCTGACCACCGCGGCCGCGATCATGAGCGGCTACCTGGTGACGACCAGCCTCGTCACCGCGATCTTCGTCCCGCCGGAGGCGGTCCAGCCCGGCGGTGCGGCGAATGGGCGTGCGCTGGCCTACCTCGCGCACCAGTTCCTCGGCGACGCCTTCGGCACCGTCTACGACGTCAGCTCGATCCTCATCCTGTGGTTCGCGGGGGCCTCCGCGATGGCCGGGCTGATCAACATCGTGCCGCGGTACCTGCCGGGCTACGGCATGGCGCCGGAGTGGGCCCGCGCGGTGCGCCCGGTGGTGCTCGTCTACACGGGCGTCGCCGTGCTGATCACCGTGCTGTTCAAGGCGAACGTCGACGAGCAGGCCGGCGCCTACGCCACGGGGATCCTCGCGATGATGATCTCTGCGGCGTTCGCGGTGACCGTGTCGGCGCGCCGCCGCGGCAGCACGGGTGGGGTGATCGGGTTCGCGGTGGTCACGCTGATCTTCGTCTACGCGTTCGTCGACAACGTCGTCGAGAAGCCGGACGGGATCGTCATCTCGCTGGCGTTCGTCGCCGGGATCGTGCTCATCTCCTTCATCTCCCGCCTGGCCCGCGCGACCGAGCTGCGCGCGGACGCCATCCACTTCGACGAGACCGCCCAGCAGATAATCGAGGAGTGCTGCGTCAACGGTGACCTCCACATCATCGCCAACAAGATCCAGGCCGGCGACCTGGCGGAGTACCGCGACAAGGACGCCGAGCAGCGGGGGCTCAACCCCATCCCGCACCACGCGCCGTCGCTGTTCCTGGAGATCAACATCAGCGACCCGTCGGAGTTCTCCGGTGACGTCGACGTGCGCGGGGTGACGGTCGACGGCTACCGGATCCTGCGCGCGGACAGCCCCGCAGTGCCCAACGCCCTCGCCGCGATCATGCTGCGCTTGCGCGACGACACGGACATGCGGCCCCACCTGTACTTCCAGTGGTCGGAGGGCAACCCGCTGGCACACCTCGCGCGGTACGTCCTGTTCGGCCAGGGCGAGACCGCGCCCGTCACACGCGAGGTGCTGCGCCAGGCCGAGCCGGACGTGAGCCGCCGCCCGGTGGTCCACGTCGGCGGATGACCCCGCCCCGCTCAGTCGGCATGCGTGCGCACCCACGCCGCGGCGTCCGCGGGGAGCCGGCCGGCGTCGAGCGGTGCGCTGGTGAGAAGCACGTCGCCGGCAGGAAGCGGCACGGCTCCGTCGCCCATGGCCACGACCAGCGCGAACCGCCCGCGCAGGTCTGCAGGTCCACTGCCGGCGTCCACGAACTCCGCAGCCGGACTGCTGCGCCACGCCACCAGCCGCCCACCGTCGGCCTCCCAGACGACGGTGTCGTCCGACGTCAGCACGCCGTCGTCGTGCAGGCGGCGCCGCAGCGCCAGGGCCGCGCGGCACAGGTGCAGCGTCGACGCCGGGTCCGCCTCGGCGGCCTCGACGGAGTACGCGCCCCAGCCGTCGGGCACCGGCAACCAGGGCGGCGTGCCGCCGGCCGCGGAGAACCCGAACGTTCCGGCCGGATCGCGCAGCCACGGGATCGGCACGCGGCAGCCGTCCCGCGAGTGCCCGCTGCGTGCCCACGCCGGGTCCTGGCGCGCGGATTCGGGGACGTCGGCCTCGGGCAGACCCAGCTCCTGGCCCTGGTAGAGGTACGCGCCGCCGGGCAGCCCGAGCACGGCCAGCAGCGCCGCGCGCGCCCGTGCCGCGCCCCGCCGCGGATCGTGCGGGGCATACCGGGTCGGGGTGCGGACGACGTCGTGGTTCTCCCCCACCCACGTCACCGCACCGCCGCCGGGCTGCCGGGTCGCCAGCAGCTCGGCGGCGACCCGGCGCCAGGCGCCGGCGTCCCACGGCGCGGTGAGAAAGCCGAACGCGAACGCCTGGTGCAACTCGTCGGGGCGGGTGTAGCGGGCGGCGTGGGCCGGGTCCAGGTTGACCTCGCCGACGAGAGCGCGCCGGGACGGCCCGCCGTACGAGTCGGCCAGCGTCCGCCACCGTCGGTAGATCTCGTGCACCTCCTCCTGGTCGCACGCCGGCGGGATGGCGCGCAGCCGGCCGGGCCGCGCGGCGGCCAGCTCGGCGGGCGACAGGTCGGGCAGGTCCGGGGCCTTGACCAGCCCGTGGGCGACGTCGATCCGCACACCGTCGCAGCCGCGGTCGAACCAGAACCGCAGCACGTCGTCGAAGAACGCGGCCGTCCGCGGGTCGCGCCAGTTCCAGTCGGGCTGTTCGGGTGCGAACAGGTGCAGGTACCACTCACCGTCCGGCGCCCGCGTCCACGCCGGGCCGCCGAAGACGCTCGGCCAGTTGTTCGGCGGCTGCGCCCCGTCCGCACCGCGCCCGGGCGCGAAGTGGAAACGCGCCCGCTCCGCACTGGTCACGTCACCCGCGGCGAGCGCGGCGGCGAAGAGCGGGTGGGCCGACGAGCAGTGGTTGGGCACGAGGTCGACGATCACGCGCAGCCCCAGCCCGTGCGCGCGGTCCAGCAGGCGGTCCAGCGCGGCGAGGTCGCCGAAGAGCGGGTCGACGCCGCAGTAGTCGCTCACGTCGTAGCCGTGGTCGGCCTGCGGCGAGCGCTGGAACGGGCTCAGCCACAGCGCGTCCACACCCAGCGCCGCGACGTAGGGCAGCCGCGCGGTGACGCCGTCGAGGTCCCCGACCCCGTCGCCGTCGGCGTCCGCGAAGGAGCGGGGATAGATCTGCAGGACGACCGTGTCCCGCCACCACTCCGCGTCGCCGTCCACGGTCCTCCTCGCACCGCCGCACCGTCCGGAGGGCGATCACTCCGGGGTGTTCGCACCGCCGATCCGGTACGACGGGGCGACCCCCGCGTACATGAGGTGCACGATCAGCCCGTCGCGGGCGTGGATCAGGTTGTGGCAGTGGTCGGACCAGATCCCCGGGTTGTCGGCCACGAACGCGACGTCGTAGCTCTCGCCGTCGCCGACGCCCAGCGAGTCGACCCACCACGGGCTGCCCGACGCGGGCACCCCGTCCCGCGCGAGCACCACCATCCGGTGGCCGTGCAGGTGCATCGGGTGCACCTCGCCGCTGGTGTTGGTGATGTGCATCCGCACGACGTCGCCCTGCTCCACCGTGAACATCGGCATGTCCGGGAAGAGGTGCCCGTTCACCGTCCACCACAGCCCGGGACGGCCGTCGACGAAGCCCGGGCTGCGGCCGATGGCGTAGGAGAAGCTGCGGGCCGCGGTGGCCGGGTCGAACCCGAGCGGCGCCGGGGTGCCGTAGTGCAGCAGGTCCACCACGGCCTCCGGTTGCCGTGACGGCGGCGGCGCCGGTGCGCCCGAGGGCCCGACGAGCAGCGCGGACGCCCCGCCGACCGTCACCCGGACCGCACCGGTCGCCGGCGGAACCACCTCGACGTCCACCCGCCCACCGGCGGTGACGTCGACCGCCGTGGCGCTGACGGGGGTGGGCTCGTGGATGTCCGTGCCGTCGACGGCCAGCACCCGGAACGGTGCGCCGTCAACCCACGTGCGGATCGGGCCGTTGTCGGTGTTGATCACCCGGATGCGGACGGGGGTGCCGGGTTCGGCCGGCACCGGCACGTCGCCGGTCCGCCCGGCCACGGTGCGGCGCCCGGCGTACAGATGGGTCAACGCGACGACATCGGTGGCTTCGTCGACGGCCGTGCCCGGCGGGTCGACGACCAGCGCGCCGAGCAGCCCGCGCTCGACCTGCTCGTGGGAGAGCTGGTGGGCGTGGTACCAGTAGGTCCCCGCGCGCCCCGGCCGGAAGCGGTAGACGTGGCTGCCGCCCACGGGCACCGCGTCCTGGGTCACGCCGGCCACGCCGTCGTCGGCGTTCGGCACGGCGACCCCGTGCCAGTGCAGCGTGGTACCGCCGGCGACCGACTCGTTGACCAGCCGCACCTCGAGCAGCTTTCCCTGCGCGACGTGCAGGGTCGGACCGGGCGAGGTGCCGTTGAGGGTGTACCCGTCGACCTCCTCGCCGGTGGCCAGGCGGAACCGCTCCTGCCGCGCGACGAGGGTGACGGCGACGTCGGCGGGCCCGTCCACGTCGCCGGTCAGCGAGGCGACGGGCGCCCCACCCGAAGAGTCGCCGTGGTCGTGGCCGCCGGGGACGGGCACCCCACCGTCGTCGACGTAGCCCATCTCCGTGGCCGTGTACTCCGAGGGGACGAAGCTCGAGGCCCACATCCAGCCCAGCGGCCCGAGCACCGCGAGCGCGGCGAGCAGCGGCAGGGCGGTCCGCAGCCGGCGGCCCGGCGAACGGCGCATCAACATCGGGCCGCCTCTGCGTCTCGGGGAACGTTGTCCGGGAACTCCGTCAGATGGCGGTCGCCTGCCCGACCGAGGCCGGGACGCCGGCGGGCCCGGCCGGGAGCGCGGCCCGGCGGGCGGCGACCACGGTCATGGCGAACAGCCCGAGCGCGACCACGCCGTGCAGCACACCCAGGGCGGGGACGTTGTGGGCGAACATGCCGAGCAAGACCTGCAGCACGACCAGGCCGAACACCGTGCCGGCCAGCGCGACCCCGCGAGGCACCTTGGCGAAGAACGAGACGATCAGCAGCAGCAGCGCCACCACGGGGACGATCATCTGTCCGTTGAGGCCGTGCACCATGAAGCCGACCTCCTCAGGGAATGCGGTCACCTCGCTCTCCATCACGGACTTGTCGAGCACCCCGCCCTCCTGGATCCACTTCCCCAGGCCGAAGACGGCGTAGGTGATGGCGGCGGCCTGTAGCAGCACCTCCACGGCGATGATCCATGCCAATACCCGGTACACCGTGCGCATGTCCCTGCCCCCTCTTGTCGTGGTCCCTGCACCGCAGGAGGCTAGGGAGCATCCGTGCGATACGTCTCCGGTGAAAACCCCGATCTTTTCCGGGATACTGGCACCACCCCGGATCGGGTGGTGTCAGGACGCCGTACTGCACCCGATCGATCGACGTCCGACGAACGGTGATCAACCGTATGCTCGGCGACACCATCGGTCCGGTGGCCGGGCGCCCCGATTGCCCCGCCACCCGGGAGGAGCCCGCGATGTTCTCGCCCGTGTTCCCGGTCCCCCTGATCCCGCCCCAGCCCGCTCGGCCGGGCCCCGCGGTCCCGCTTCCGCGCGACCCGCCCGGCGCCGACCTCGTCTTCCACACCAGCCTCGACAGCGAACTCGACGACGACGACACCCCGCTCGTCGTCGCGATCGAGGAGCGGGGCGAGATCTACGTCGTGCTCGCCGAGGGCGAGGTCGACATCGCGACGGCACCCCTGCTGGGCCGCGCACTGGAGGCCGGGTTGGCCGGCGGCCGGCCGATCGTGCTGGTCGACCTGCGCCGCGTCTCGTTCGTCGACTGCACCGGGATCGGACTGCTGACCCAGGCCCGGAGCCGAGCGCACCAGGAGGGCACGCGGATGCGGATCCTCGCCGGGCGCGCCGTCGCCCGGACGGCCGCGCTGCTCGACCTCACCGCCACGCTCGGCCTGCACGAGCCCGCCTGATCAACCCTGCCCGACGAGCGAAGGGACCGGCGGTCAGTCGACCTCGGCCGCCCCGGTCCCGAGAAGGTGCCCCAGCTCCTGGAGTCGGCTGCGCAGGTTGCCCTCGGGCTGGTCGGCCGCCGCGGTCAGGGTCATGGTCGAGAGCCGGTGCATCAGGTCGCTGACCACCCCGTCGTCCGGAGCGTCGCTCTCCAGCTCACCGCGCAGCTCGGCCAGCGCGGCGCCGATCTCCTCCAGCGCCGGCGCGTCGGTGCCGTCGATGCGCTCCTGCCAGCGGCGGATCTCGACGAGTGCGCCCGGGATCCCCAGGGCGGCCGGACCGTCCTTCAGGGCGCTGACGGTGAGCTCGAGATCGTGCTCAGCCGGGTCGGGCGGTGCGGGCACGGGCGAGGCCGGGTCGGTCATGGTCACTGTTTCTACCCGACGCCGCGGGGCGACGCCGTCTCCGCCGGGCGCCGGGCGCGAGGACCGCCGTCCGCAGCGGTTCGTGCACACCGCGGCACCTCCATGCACAGGGTGGAAGATGTGCACGAACGGCTCCGGGTATGCACCGCGCCTCGGGGCGGGTCAGCCCCGGCCGGTGACCGCGGCCCCCGCCGACCGCGGCAGGCCGATGACCTGGGCGAGCGGCAGCAGGAGCAGCCCCGCCAGCAGCACGAACGCGACCCGGAACGGGCTCGTGGCGTCGTCGGGCAGCCCCGCGACCGCGGTGACCGGCCCGCCCAGGCGCAGCAGCAGGGCCCCCACCGCCACGCCCAGCCCGGCGCCGAGCTCCTGCACCGTGGTCATCAGCGTGTTCGCCTGCGTCATGCGCGCGGGCTCGACGTCGGCGAAGGCGAGGCTGTTGTAGGCCGAGAAGCCGATCGACCGGAAGACCCCGCTGAGCACCAGCAGCACGATCAGCAGCGGCAGCGGGGTGGTCGGCGTCAGGGCGGCCATCCCCAGCAGGCAGACGAGGCCCGCCGGGATCGACCCGAGCAGGACCGTGCGCAGCCCGAGACGGCGCATGAGCGGTGTCGTCACCGGCTTGATCCCCACGTTCCCGGCGAACAGCGCGATGATCACCAGCCCGGCCTGCGCCGCGTTCCACCCGAACCCGAGCTGGAACATCAGCGGCAGCAGGAACGGGATCGCGACGATCACCATCCGGTACACCGACCCGCCCGCGGCCGTGACCCGGAAGCTCGTGATCCGCAGGATGCGCAGGTCGAGCAGCGGCGCGGACGCGCGCAGCAGGTGGACCACCGCCACGGTGAGCAGCGCGGCCGCCAGCACCGCTCCCCCGGCGACGAACGGCACCTCGACCGCCCCGCCGCCCACGTTCTCGACCGCGACCATCAGCGCCGCGATCCCGACCGCCACCAGCACGAACCCGCGCCGGTCCAGCCGTGGCGGCGGCCCGTCGGCGCGCAGGTCGGGCACCAGCCGGCGCACGAGCAGCAGCCCTGCGAGGCCGAGCGGCACGTTGATCACGAAGATCCAGCGCCACGAGGCGTACTCGCTGAGCACGCCGCCGATCGCGGGCGCGAGCACGGGCGCGAGCAGCGCTGGCCAGGTCAGGTAGGCGATCGCCCGGATCAGGTCGGCCTTCGCCGTGGCGCGCAGCACCGCCAGCCGCCCGACGGGCACCATGAGCGCGCCCCCCACACCCTGCAACACCCGGGTCGCGGTGAGCGTCGCCAGGTCCGGGGCCAGCGCGCAGCCGGCCGACGCCAGGGTGAACAGCGCGATCGCGGCGGCGAAGACCCGCCGCGCGCCGAACCGGTCGGCGGCCCACCCGCTGATCGGGATGAGCACCGCCACGGTCACCAGGTAGCCCGAGATCGCGACGTTGACGTCGACGGCGCGGATGCCCAGGTCCGCGGCGATCAGCGGGGCGGCGGGGGCGATGACGGTGCCGTCGAGGATCTCCATGAAGAACGCGCCGGCGACGAGCAGGGCCAGCCCGCGCGGCAGCCCGCCGCCCGGCTCCGCCGCCCCGCCCCGGCGCCGCCGCTTCCCGATCACCCGGGCAGTATCGCCGCCGGCACTCACGCAGCGCCGGGTCTTCCCGCGCAGTGCCAACGGCAGCGGACCGAACCAACCGCAGCGGGCACGACGTGCGAGAACGGGGCGCGCGGTCGGACCCGGGTGCGCCGCTGGAAGACGCGCATACCGAGGCTCCGACGTGCGGGCCGTCCGCGCGGTCGTACGGTGTAGGGATGAACGCCCCGGAAATCGACGGCGCACGCGCGGCGCTCGACGACGCGACGCTGGCGTTCGCACACCGGATGTTCGACCTCGCCCGCGACGGCCGGGCGGACGAGCTCGCCGCCTACGTCGACGCCGGCCTACCGCCGAACCTGACCAACGACAAGGGCGACACCCTCCTCATCCTCGCCGCCTACCACGGCCACCCGGCCGCCGTCGCGGCGTTGCTCGACCGGGGCGCGGACCACGCCCGGCTCAACGACCGTGGGCAGAGCGCGCTGGCCGCAGCGACGTTCCGGCGCAGCGCCGACGCCGTCCGAGCCCTGCTCGACGCGGGCGCGGACCCGCAGCTCGGCCGGCAGTCCGCGGTCGCGACAGCCACCTTCTTCGAGCTGCCGGAGATGCTCGAGCTGCTCACCGCGGGGCACCCGTCGTGAACGACGGCCCGGAGGAGGTCACCTCGCGGGAGGCGCCGCCGGAGTCGGGCGTCGAGCTCGACGGCCGCGACGTCTACTGGTTCGTCGGCGGCCCGCTCGACGGCCGCGTGCACACCCGCGAGCCCGACGACCCGCCCCCGCCCGTGGTGCGCCACACCCACCTGCACGAGGGCCCCAAGATCGTCCACTTCTACGACCTGCACGAGGTCGCCGGCCACGGCGGCGAGTACCGCCTCCGCGACTCCTGACCCCTCAAGATCGCCGGTACAGGTGCAGAAGCCGCACCGGTGCGGCTTCCGTACCGCGCCCGGCGATCATGACCACGAGTTCGGTCAAACGGCCACGGGCGCCCGCCTGTCCGGCCCATGCTCGTGGCCGTGTCCCTGGAAAGGCTGCTCGAGCGGCAGGCCGGCGTCGTCACCCTCACCCAGGCGGTGGCGTGCGGGCTGTCGGCCGACACCGTCCGGCGACGCGCCCGGGACGGGCGATGGACCCGATTGCACCCCTCCGTCTACCTCGTCGGCGGGCACCGGCTCACCGGGGAGGCGCGGTTGTGGGCGGCGTCGCTGCACGCTGGGCGGGGAGGCACGGTGTCCGGACCCGCTGCCGCGTTCCGGCACGGGATGCTGTCCACGGCGCCGGAGGTCGTGGACGTGACGGTGCCGGCCGCGCTGCACCGCCGTCCCCGGCCGGGGCTGTGCTGGCACCGCTGCGACCTGCTGCCGGTGGACCGGGTCGCCCTCGGTGGGCTGTGGGTGACGGCGCCGCCGTTGACCGCGCTGGAGACGGCACTCACCCTGCCCGACGGCTCGACGTTCCTCGACCGGGCACTGCAGCGCCACGTCCGCTTCCCGACCCTGTACCGGGCCTACTGCCGCCACCTGGGCCGCCGGGGCTGGGCGCGGTCACGCACGCTGATCTGCGCCTCGGCCGACCGGGCCGACTCCGCCGCCGAGCGGCTGCTGGTGCGCATCCTGCGCGACGGCGGCGTGACCGGCTGGGTGTTGGGCCATCCCTTCGGCCCCTGGCGGATCGACCTGGCGTTCCCGGAGAGGAAGGTGGCCGTCGAGGTCGACGGCTGGGCCTGGCACGTCGACGTCGACCGGTTCCGCGCGGACCGGCGCAAGCAGAACGCGCTGGTCCGTGCTGGGTGGGACCCGCTGCGGTTCACCTGGCACGACCTCGACGGGCACCCCGCCACGGTGCTCGCCGAGGTCCTCGACGCCCTCACGGTGGCGGCATGATCACCGCGAGCGGTGCGGGAGCCGCACGGTTGCGGCTTCCGCACCGCCGTCGAGGATCATGGACACCCCATCAGAGGCCCAGCGAGCTCGCGACCGAGCGGACCGCCGCCGCCGACCGCGTCAGCGCGGCCTGCTCATCGTCGCTAATCGGTGGCGCGAGAACCGAGACGATCCCGCGCCGGTCCACCACCGTCGGCAGCGACAGGCACACGTCGTGCAGCCCGTACTGGCCGTTGAGCAGCGACGAGACCGGCAGGATGCGCTTCTCGTCCTTCAGGACCGCCTCGACGATCCGCGCCGTCGAGAGGCCGATGGCGTAGTTCGTGGCGCCCTTGCCTCGGATGATCCGCTCCGCGGCGGTGACGACCTGGTGCGCGATCCCGTCGCGGACCTCCGCGTCCAGCGGGGGCACTCCCGGCACCGACCAGTCCGCCACCGGGATCGGGCCGATCGTCGCCGTGCTCCACAGCGGCAGCTCCGAGTCGCCGTGCTCGCCGACGACGTACGCGTGCACGCTCTGCACCGCCACCCCGGCGTGCCGCGCGAGCAGGATGCGCAGGCGGGAGCTGTCGAGCACGGTCCCCGAGCCGAACACCCGCTCCTTCGGCAGGCCGGAGAACTTCTGCGCGGCGTAGGTGAGCACGTCGACCGGGTTGGTCACCATGAGGATGATCGCGTCGGGCGACTGCTCGACCAGCTGCGGGATCAGCCTGCGGCACATCTCGACGTTGACCCCGGCCAGCTCCAGCCGGGTCTGGCCGGGCTTCTGCTTGGCGCCGGCCGTCACCACGACGATGTCGGACCCCGCCGTCACCGCGATGTCGTCGGAGCCCACGACCCGCGCCATCGGCACGAACTGGATGCCCTGTTCGAGATCGAGCACCTCGGCGGTCGTCTTGTCCGCATCGAGGTCGAACAGGGCGACCGTGGCGGCGACGCCCCGGATGAGGCAGGCGTAGGCGATCGTGGCGCCGACGCTGCCTGCTCCCACGATCGCGACGCGCCGGGTGCCCCGCGCGCTGCTGTCGGACGTCACGGACACCGAATCGGAGGTCACGCCGCACCGTAGACTGCGGCGCGGTCCCGCGGCGGAGGACCGAGGTCCCGATCGGGCCCGTTCACCGGCCGTTCACCGCGCGTGCGGTGGACGGCGGACCTCACGTCGGTGTGGGGTGGACCCGCCCGCGCGCGGAACACCGTCGCCGACCACAAAGGAGCCGCCCGGATGACCACGACCGCAGGCGCACCCGCCGCGCCGAGCTCGGGCGCCCCCGCCCCCGACGACCTCCACGGGCTCGACGCCTGGTGGCGCGCCGCGAACTACCTGGCCGTCGGGCAGATCTACCTCATGGACAACCCGCTCCTGCGCGAGCCGCTCGTATCCGAGCACATCAAGCCCCGGCTGCTCGGGCACTGGGGCACCACCCCGGGCCTGACGCTCCTGTGGGCGCACCTCAACCGCGTCATCGTCCGCGACGACCTCGACGCGCTCTACGTCACCGGCCCCGGGCACGGCGGCCCGGGCGTGGTGGCGACAGCGTACCTGGAGGGCACGTACTCGGAGCGGTACGCCCACGTCACCGACGACGCCGAGGGCATGAGGGCGCTGTTCCGGCAGTTCTCCTTCCCTGGCGGCATCCCCAGCCACGCCGCGCCGGAGACCCCGGGCTCGATCCACGAGGGCGGCGAGCTCGGCTACGCGCTCTCGCACGCCTACGGCGCGGCCTTCGACAACCCGGACCTGCTGGTCGCCTGCGTGATCGGCGACGGCGAGGCGGAGACCGGTCCGCTGTCCGGGTCGTGGCAGGCGAACAAGTTCCTCCACCCGGTCAACGACGGCACCGTGCTGCCGATCCTGCACCTCAACGGCTACAAGATCGCCAACTCGACGGTGATGGCCCGGATCTCCGAGGAGGAGCTGCTCCAGCAGCTGGAGGGGCACGGTCACCGGCCCTACGTCGTCGAGGGCGGTTTCGACGGGGAAGACCCGATGGCCGTCCACCAGCGGATGGCCGCGACGCTGGACGAGATCGTCGCCGAGATCGCCCGGATCCGGGCCCACGCCAAGGAGCAGTTCGACGCCGAGGGGCGGGTCGACCGGCCCCGCTGGCCCGCGCTCGTCCTGCGCACACCGAAGGGGTGGACGGGGCCGCACGAGGTGGACGGCAAGCTCGTCGAGGGCACGTGGCGCGCGCACCAGGTGCCGCTGTCCGAGACCCGCGACAACGCCGCACACCGCGCCCAACTCGAGCAGTGGCTCCGCTCGTACCGGCCGGAGGAGCTGTTCGACGGCGAGGGCCGGCTGATCCCCGAGCTGCGCGCGCTCAGCCCGCACGGCACGAAGCGGATGAGCGCCACACCCCACGCCAACGGCGGCGAGCTGCTGCGCGACCTGCGGCTACCCGAGTTCACCGACTACGCGGTGGACGTCCCCGAGCCGGGCACCGGCCCCGTCGGCACCGTCGCCGTGCTGGGCACGTGGCTGCGCGACGTGATCAGGATGAACCCGGACAACTTCCGGATGATGGCCCCTGACGAGACCGCGTCCAACCGCCTCCAGGCCGTGTTCGAGGCGACGGACCGGCAGTTCCTCGGCGACCTGGTGTCGACCGACGAGGGCGTCTCCCAGGTCGGCCGGGTCACCGAGGTGCTCTCCGAGCACCTGTGCCAGGGCTGGCTCGAGGGCTACCTGCTCACCGGCCGGCACGGGTTCTTCAACTGCTACGAGGCGTTCATCCACCTCGTCGACTCGATGTTCAACCAGCACGCCAAGTGGCTCGACGCCTGCCGGGACATCCCGTGGCGGCGCCCGATCGCGTCGCTGACCTACCTGCTCACCAGCCACGTCTGGCGCCAGGACCACAACGGGTTCTCCCACCAGGACCCCGGCTTCGTGGACCACGTGCTGAACAAGAAGCCCGAGATCGTGCGCGCCTACCTGCCGCCGGACGCGAACACGCTGCTCTCGACGATGGCCCACTGCCTGCGCACCCGGAACTACGTCAACGTCGTCGTGGCCGGCAAGCAGCCCGGGCCGCAGTGGCTGACGATGGACGAGGCGATCGCGCACTGCACCCGCGGCCTGGGGATCTGGGACTGGGCGAGCAACTGCGGCGACGAGGAACCCGACGTCGTGCTCGGCTGCGCGGGCGACGTGCCCACCATCGAGGCCCTCGCGGCGGTGAGCCTGCTGCGCCGGCACCTGCCGCAGGTGAAGGTCCGGCTCGTCAACGTCGTCGACGTCATGCGGTTGCAGGACGAGCGGGAGCACCCGCACGGCCTGTCGAACCGCGAGTTCGACGGGATCTTCACCAGGGACAAGCCGGTGATCTTCGCCTACCACGGCTACCCGTGGCTCATCCACCGGCTGACCTACCGGCGCACCAACCACCCCAACATCCACGTGCGCGGATACAAGGAGGAGGGCACCACCACCACGCCGTTCGACATGGTGATGCTCAACGACCTCGACCGCTTCCACCTGGTCATCGACGTCATCGACCGGGTGCCGGGGCTGGCGGTGCGCCACGCCGGCCTGCGCCAGCACATGGTGGACGAGCGCCTGCGCTGCCGGCAGCACACGCGCCAGTACGGGGAGGACGCCCCGGACGTGGCCGACTGGGTCTGGCCCGGATAAGGGGCGGATCCCCGGGGTGCGCCGCACCCCGGGGGTTCCCCCGGTCCCGGTGGACCGGGGTATTCCTGGATCCGACTCCAGGTGGGCCTTCCTACGGTGGTTTCACGGGCTTCACCAGCCGAAACGCCGTCGGAAGGTTCGCCGTGTCCTGCGCCCGGGTCGCCCCCGCCATCCTCGACCACTCGCCGCACCACCACGTCTGCCGCAGTCCCGCGGAGGTGCCCCTCGCCCGGCTGGTCGACGCCGCCCAGGCCGGTTGTCCCGGGGCCTGGCGCGCCGTCGTCGAGCGGTTCGACGACGGGCTGCACGCGATCGCCCGCGGCTACGGCCTGGATGCCGCCACCGTCGACGACGCGGTCCAGGCGACCTGGCTTTCCGCCGTCACGCACCTGGCCGCGCTCCGCGAGCCTGCGGCGCTCTCCGGCTGGCTGCGCAGCATCCTGCACCGGGAGTGCCTCAAGGCCGCGAACCGGGCGAGCCGGGAGATCCCGGTCGTCGAGCAGCACCTCGGCGGCCCCGTGTCGGCCGCCCACGTCGCGCTGCGCGGCGCCGCACCCCAGCCGCCCGACGACGAGGCGATCCGCCGCGCCGACCTCGCGGCGCTCCGCGAGGCCGTGCGCAGGCGGCTCTCCGCGCGGGAGCAGAGGTTGATGACGCTGCTCAGCGACGAGCGGGAGCACTCCTACGTCGACATCGCCCGCGCCCTCGACGTCCCGATCGGCAGCATCGGCCCCACCCGCGCCCGCTGCATCGCGAAGCTGCGCCCGCTGCTGGCCGGGTGAGCCCGCCGGGCGGTCGAGCCCGGTGACCGGCACGGGCATGCCGCGGTACGGCCGAAAGGATCTCTGCCGGATCTCTCGGCGCAGCTAGTCTCTCGGGCATGCCCGCGGTGACCGTTCTCGTCGGACGCGACGCAGAGCGTGATCGTCTGCGGGCGGCCCTCGCCGACGCGGCCGACGGCGCACCGCGCGCGCTGGCGATCCGCGGCGACCCGGGGGTCGGCAAGACCCGCCTGCTCGACGTGGCGGTCGCCGACCCGGCGATCTCTCGGGCGTTCCGGATCATCCGGGTCGACGGCCACGAGGCCGAGAGCGAGATCCCCTACGCGGCGCTGTCGCTGCTTCTCGGGCCGCTGCTCGACGGCATCCCGGCCCTCCCCCGGCCCCAGGCCACGGCCTTGGAGGGGGCGCTGAACCTCGGGCCCGGGGCGGGCGACCGGCTCGGCGTCGCGGTGGCGACGCTGGGGCTGCTCGCGCACGCCGCCGAGGAGCGGCCCCTGCTGGTCGCCGTCGACGACGCGCACAGCCTGGATCTGCCCACCCTGGAGGCGCTGGTGTTCTCGGTGCGCCGGATGCGGGCCGAACCGATCGCCGTGCTGCTCACGGCGCGGTCCCGCGCCGACACGTCGCCCGCGGTGGAGCGTTGGCTCGGTGCCCTGCCGGAGCTGCCCGTCGGCGGGCTCGACCTGGGCTCGGCCCGGCAGCTGCTCGGGCCGTCGGCCCCGCTGTCCCGCGCCACCTGGGAGGCGACCGCGGGCAACCCGCTGGCCCTGCTCGAGCTACCGACGGCCGGGGCGTCGCCGCTGCCGGTCGAACCGGTCCGGCTCAGCACCCGGCTCGTGCGCGCCTACGAGCGGCGCCTCGGCGGGCTGCCCGACGCCACCCGCCGGGCCCTGCTGCTGGTCGCCGTCGCCGGCAGCGCGGACGACGCCGTCGCGGAGGCGCTGGCCGAGCAGGGCCTCGACGTCGGCGACCTCGAGCCGGCCGAAGCGGCCGACCTGCTCGGCCGCGACGACCGTGACGACCGGACGGGTGGTACCGGTCCGCACTTCCGCCACCCGCTGATCCGCAGCGCGGTCTACCACGCCGCCGCGCCGGGCCGGAAGCGCGCGGCCCACCGGGCACTCGCCGCCGTCCACGGCCGGCGCACGGGTCTCGGAGCCGCCGAGCGCAGGGCCTTCCACCTCGCCGCGGCGACCGCCGGCACGGACGAGGACGTGGCCGCGCAGCTCACCGCCGCAGCCCGCAGCGCGGCCGCCCGCAACAACCACGTCACCGCGCTCGCGCTCCTCGAACGTGCGGCGCGGCTGAGCCCGTCGGGCCCGGCGCGCATCAAGAGGCTGCTGGAGGCGGCGCTCACCGCGCAGACAGCCGGCAACGTCGCGGCGGCGACCCCGCTGCTCGACCTGGCCCTGGTCGAGACCGACGACCCTGCACTGATCACGACGGCGTGCCACCTGCAGTGCCGCGTGCAGATGTGGAGCGGCCAGCCGACCGAGGCCCGCGACGAGCTGCTGCACCTGGCCGACCGGACCCGGGCGGCTGACCCACCCCGGTCCGCGGCGATGCGCAGCCAGGCCGCGCTGCTGAGCCTGACGATCGGCGACCAGCATCTCGGCCGCGCCGCGGCGGCGCAGGCGGCCGCGGACGTGCAGGGGCTGCCGGCGGCGGAGCGGATGCCGGTGACGCTGATCCACGCCCTGGCCCTCGCGCTCGCCAACGACACCGCCGGGGCCCGGGCGCTGCTCACGGCCTGCGAGCCGGTGCTGGCGGCGGCGGACCCGCTGACGATCGACCAGCTGCCCGTCGTCGCGGCGAACACCTACGCGTCGATCGAGGAACCGGAGGCGGCCCGGCGGTGGCTCGAGGCCGGGGTGCGCAGCACCCGCGCGGCGGGTGCGGTCGGGCTGCTGCCGTTCCTGTTGACCTGGTTGGCCGCGGCCTGCTGGCGCGACGGCGACTGGACCACCGCGCTGACCCACGCCCACGCCGCCGTCGACCTCGCGCAGGAGACCGGCTGGGCCACCGAGGAGCCGCAGGCGCTGGCGATCCTGGCGACGGTCGAGGCCGGGCTCGGCATGGAGGCCGCCTGCCGGGAGCACGCGGGCCGGGCCCTGCGGCTCGGCGCCGACACCGGGATGCGCATCGTCGAGGCCCGCGCCGAGCATGCGCTCGGGCTCCTGGAGCTGGGCGCCGGGCGTCCGGACGTCGCGGTGGGGCACCTCTCCGTGACGGGCGAGTTCGCGCTCGCGCACGGTCTGGGCAGCCCGGTGCTCCTGGAGTGGGCGGGCGACCTCGTCGAGGCACACGTCCGCGCGGGCACCCCGGAGCGGGCGCGGCGGGCGCTGGCCGTGCTGGAACGGGAGGCGGCCGCCCCGGGCCGCCCGCTCGCCGACGCCGTCGTCCTGCGGTGCTCCGCGCTGCTGCTGGGCGACGACGAGGCCGCCGGGCCGGCCTTCACGCAGGCACTGCGCCGGCACGGCGAGGCAGCGGCGCGACCGTTCGAGGAGGCGCGTACCCGGCTGTGCCTGGGTGAGCACCTGCGGCGGCGCCGCCAGCTCGGCGCCGCCCGCGAGGCGCTGGCCGCGGCGCGGCGGGGCTTCGTCCGCCTCGGCGCGACGGCCTGGGTGGAGCGCGCCGACGCCGAGCTGCGGGTTGCGGGCACGCGTCCGGTCGGGCGTCGGCGTGCGGAGGCCGCGTCGACCACGGGACCTGCCGGTCCGGCGGCGGTCGGGCCCGCGGCGCCGCGCCGCGGGCCGGCGCCCCTGCAGCTCACCCCGCAGGAGCTGCAGGTGGCACTCGTCGTCGCCGGCGGGGCGACCAACGCCGAGGCCGCCGCCCAGCTGTTCCTGTCGCCGAAGACGATCGAGTACCACCTGTCGAACGCCTACCGCAAGCTCGGGATCCGCTCGCGGGCCGAGCTCGTGCGGACCGTGCTGTCGGCCTCCCGGGCTTCGGCTTGACCTGCGCTCTCACGCCTCCGACGGCGCGTGGAAGTACTTCGCCAGGTCCGCCGGGGCGATGGTGGCCGAGCTGCGGTCGAAGATGCTGCCGGTCCGCTCGAGTGCGCTGGCGACGAGCCCGGAGCAGACGAACTGGCCGTCGATGAAGAAGGTCAGCTTGCTGCCGGTCAGCATCGACAGGGCGATGCTGACCGTCGAGAGCCGGCTGTAGCTCGACCCCCGCTGCAGCGCCCACTCCGCGAACCGCACCACCTCGTCGCGGTTCTCCTCAGAGGTGTGGATGTGCACCACGACGTAGTCGTCGTCGCGGTAGCGGTCGAGGTGCCAGCGACGCACTCCCGCCCCGACCGCCTCGATCAGCGAGCCGTCGCGGTCCACGATCAGCGCGGCGTGCGTCCACTTCACGTACCGGCGGTCGGCCCCGTGGATGCGCAGCTTCTGGCCGAATCGGATCAACCGCGAGTTGAGGTGCGTGCCGGCGACGAGGACGATGTCGCCGCGGTCGAACGACCCGGCGGCCTCGCCGGGCCCGGCCCGCTGCGCATGATGGGGCGCGGGTCTGACGTGTTCGCGGCTGGTGGGGGTGTTCAGCACGGACATGGTGGTGTCCCCTCGGCAGGAGTCCAGGAGATGACGGGAGCCCGTCCTGTCCTGGAGCCGACCACCCCGGGCCGTGATACGTCGTCTCGTTACATGACGTCGAGTGCCGCGGCGACGACGCTGCCGGCGTCGAGGCCGTGGTAGCGGTACACCGAGTCGAGGTCGCCGGACTGCCCGAACCGCGTGACGCCCAGGTGCGCCGCCCGCACCCCGTGGACGCCCGCGAGGAACGCGAGCGTGTGCGGATGCCCGTCGAGCAGCGTCACCAGCGGCGCGGCCCGCCGGGCGGGGAAGGCCGCGTCGATGATCCAGCTCTCCGCCGTGCCGCCCTCTCCTGCGCCCCGCCCGCCGCGCGCCGCCACGGCGTCGAAGAGCAGGCCGGGGCTGGTCACGCAGACGACGTCGGTGGCGTGCCCGAGGGCCGCGAGCCGGTCCGCGGCGGCCAGCGCCTCGGGGACGGTCGCGCCCATCGCGGCGATCGTGACCGCCGGCCCGGTGCCCGCGCGGCGCAGCAGGTAGCCCCCGGCCACGACGTGGCGTCGGCGCCGCTCGCGCGCGGCCGGGTCGGTGGGCACGGCGGCGAGCGCCTGGTCCACCGGCCGGGTCGACAGCCGCAGGTAGGCCGACGTGCCGTCCGGCCGGCCGAGGCGGGCGAGCGACGCCAGCAGCGTCCACTCCACCTCGATCGCGAACGCCGGCTCGTAGGTGGTGCAGCCGGGCTGCTCCAGGCCGACCGACGGCGTCGAGATCGACTGGTGGGCGCCGCCCTCCGGAGCGAGGCTGACCCCGGAGGGGGTGCCGACCAGGATCGACTGCCCGCCCGCGTAGATCCCGAACGACCACGGCTCCAGCGCGCGCTCGACGAACGGGTCGTAGAGGACCCCGATCGGCAGCAGCGGTTGCCCCCACCGGCTCCAGGTGGCGCCCAGCTCACCGAGCAGCCCCACGAGGTTCGTCTCCGCGATGCCGAGCTCGAGATGCTGGCCGGTGGGGCGCTCGCGCCAGTGCAGGATCGTCTCGGGGTCGTCGGCGAACCAGTCGACCCGCTCGCGGGCTGCCCACACCCCGACCTTGTTGACCCAGCCGCCGAGGTTGGTCGACGAGCTGACGTCCGGCGCGAGCGTGACCACCCGGGCAGCGGCGTCGGGCGCGGACCGGGTGAGGTCGAGCAGCGCGCGGCCGAGGGCGGCCTGGGTGGTGGCGGTGCCGGACGGGGTGCGGCCCAGGTCGGCCGGCACCGCGGGCGGCTCGGTGGCCGCGACCGGGGCGCGGCGCAGGCGGGCGGCGGTCTCCGCACACAGCGCGGCCTCGGCCGAGCCGTCGGCGAACGGCGCCCACGGGTCGTCGGTGTCGGTCCCGAGCCGCTCGGCGAGCTCCGCGAACTGCGCCGTGGTCAGCAGCGACGAGTGGTTCTGGGGGTGTCCCTCGGTGGCCAGGCCGTGGCCCTTGACGGTGTAGGCGAAGATCACCGTGGGCCGGGTGTCGTCGATGGCGGTGAAGGCCTCGCCCAGGGCGTCGAGGTCGTGGCCGCCGAGGTTGCGGATCCCGGCGCGCAGCGTCGCGTCGTCGAGGGTGTCGACCAGTGCGCGCAGCCCCGGGTCCCCACCCGTGTCACCGCCGGGCAGGCGCTCCCGCAGCTGGGCGTCGGTGCAGCGCAGCAGGCGCTGGTACTCGGGATTGGACATCTCGTCGATGCGGGCCCGCAGGGCCTCCCCGCCGGGGCGGGCGAACAGCTCCTGCAGCAGGTGCCCGTACTTGACCGTCAGGACCTGCCACCCGGCGGCGGCGAACATCCCCTGCAGGCGGGTGGCGCCGAGGATGGGGACGACGCGGTCCAGGCTCTGCCGGTTGAGGTCGACGACCCAGACCACCTCACCCAGCTCGCCGACCATCGGGTCGAGGATCGCCTCCCAGCAGGCGCCCTCGTCCAGCTCGGCGTCGCCCAACAGGGAGTACTGCCTGCCCGTGCCGACGTCGCCGAACCTGCCCGTGTAGCGGCGGGCCAGGGCGCCCCAGATCGGCGCCGTCGCGCCGATCCCGACCGAGCCGGTGGAGTAGTCGACCGGATCCGGGTCTTTCGCGCGGCTCGGATAGCTCTGCAGGCCGCCGAACTCGCGCAGGGTGCCCAGGTACTCCGCAGGCAGGTCGCCGAGCAGGAAGTTGATCGCGTGCAGTACGGGCGAGGCGTGCGGCTTGACCGACACCCGGTCCTGCGGGCGGAGGTGCCGGAACCACAGCTCGGTCATGATCGTGGCGATCGAGGCGCTCGACGCCTGGTGGCCGCCGACCTTTAGCCCCGACGGGTTGGGGCGGACGCGGTTGGCGTGGTGGACGATCGCGGTGGCGAGCCAGAGCACCCGGCGCTCCACCGCGGTGAGGACGGCGGTGTCCGGATGCGCGGGGGCGGGTGCGGTGGTCATCGGCGCCTCCTTCTCAGGTTCAGCAGAACGCTAGATCTGAGGCCCACTGGGGTCCAGAAGGGTGAGCACCGTGCACGGTTCCGCCGCCGGTGTCGTCGACGCCACCGCCGCACGCCTGCTGCGCGCTCGCGGCGATCCCTCGCGCGACCGTGCTCGCGCTGGCCGCGCTCGTGCAGGTGCGGGTGACGCAGCGGCGGCTGGACGCGGTGGCCGGACGGCGACGTCACTGGTGATGCGCCGACTGGTCGACCACCGCCTCGACCCCTGCTGCAGAGGATCGCCGGGGCCGTTGAGGAGGTCGGCTGATCTCGTTCGGCCGCTCTCATCTAGGGTCGCCGCCGGAGTTCGGCGAGGGGAACGGCGTGGCGGACAAGGTCATCGAGAACCCGATCCTGAACCGCCCGTACGAAGAGCCGACGCGGCACTTCGAGTTCGACGCCGAGGGCATCACCAACCGGGTCGCGGCGCGTCGTCGCCCGTCGTCGCACTTCAGCCCGGTTCCAGCTTCGCGCAAGGGCTCCCGGCAGCTCGAGCTGACCGAACTCACCGCTGACCTGATCCAGCCCAACGAGCTGGCCAACCGCATCCGCGACCACGTCGGGGTCTGGCGCGCCGCTGGCTACGACAACGTCGCGCCCACGACCCGTCGTCTGCTGGAGCACTGGGCGGACCCGGAGCGGGAGAACAAGGTCCTGTTCTGCCAGCGCGAGGCGGCCGAGACGGCGATCTACCTGGCCGAGGTGGCCCCGCGCACCGGCGACGTCTGGATCCGCAACGACCTCGCCGCCACGAACGCCGCCTACAACGACCACCTCAACCGCGTTGCCCTGAAGATGGCGACCGGATCCGGCAAGACCGTGGTGATGGCGATGCTGATCGCCTGGCAGGTGCTGAACAAGGCGGCCGCTCCGCGGAACAAGCTGTACTCGAACCGCTTCCTGGTCGTCACCCCCGGCCTGACCATTCGGGATCGGCTCCGCGTCCTGCTGCCATCCGACCCGGACAACTACTACCGACTGCGCGACCTGGTCCCCGCCGACCTGCGCGGAGGCCTCGGCCAAGCGCAGATCGTGATCACCAACTACCACGCCTTCCTGCCGCGCGAGCTGGCCGCGGGACGCGGCGTCAGCCGGCTGACCAAGGACGTGCTCAACCCCCGCGGCGGCCCGAGCCCCTTCGCCGAGACGCCGGGCCAGACCGTCGCGACGAGGAGGCCCGGGTCTGGCTGACCGGGTTGAAGGCGGTCGCGGACCAGGTGGGGGTGAAGACCGTCTACGACCTCTCGGCCACCCCGTTCTTCCTCCGTGGCTCGGGGTATCCGGAGGGCACGATCTTCCCGTGGGTCGTGAGCGACTTCTCGCTGATCGACGCCATCGAGTCCGGCATCGTCAAGGTCCCGCGGATGCCGGTGGACGACAACCAGGTCTCGCGCACGGTGACCTTTCTCGACCTGTGGTCACACGTCCGGGACGAGCTCCCCAAGGGACGGCGCGGGGCGGCGCTCGACCCGCACCAGATGCCCAAGGTTCTCGAGACGGCGCTGCGCGCGCTCTACGACTCCTACCGGCGCCGCTTCGACGCCTGGCAGGAAGCGGACGACGACGGGACGCCGCCGGTCTTCATCGTGGTGTGCAGCAACACCGCGGTGTCGAAGTGGGTGTTCGACTGGGTCGCCGGCCACGAACGCGACGGCCGGACGGTGGCCGGCGAGCTCCCGCTGTTCACCAACGTCGACGACGAGGGCGGGATCCTGCATCGCCCGCGCACGATCCTGGTCGACTCGGCCCAGCTGGAGTCCGGCGAGGGCATGTCGGCGGAGTTCAAGAAGGTTGCCGGCGCCGAGATCGACGCCTTCAAGAGCGAGTACGCGCTCCGGTTCCCGGGGCGGGCCCTCGACGACGTCTCCGACACCGACCTCCTGCGCGAGGTCATGAACACCGTCGGCAAGCCGGGCAAGCTCGGCGAGCCGGTGCGCTGCGTGGTCAGCGTCTCCATGCTCACGGAGGGCTGGGACGCCAACACCGTCACCCACATCCTCGGTGTTCGGGCCTTCGGCACCCAACTGCTCTGCGAGCAGGTGGTGGGCCGCGGTCTCCGCCGTCGCTCGTACGCGGTCGACGAGCAGGGTTACTTCACGGCGGAGTACGCCGACGTCGTCGGGGTGCCGTTCCGGTTCATCCCCACGGTCGGCAAGCACGGCAACGACAAGATCACGCGGAGTCACCACGTCCACTTCGAGCCCGATCGCGCCGCGGCCGAGATCACCTTCCCGCGGTTGACGGGCTACCGGGTGGAGATCCCCGAGAGCCGGCTCTACGCCGCGTTCGGGGATGACACGCGGCTCGTCCTGTCCACCGCCGACTTCCCGACCGAGACCACGGTCGTCGGTGTCGTCGGCGCCGAAGACACCCTCACGCTGCGCGAGCTGGAGTCCTTACGCGCGCAGACCGTGGCGTTCGAGCTGGCGAAGCTGCTCGTCGACGACTACCTGACGGAGAACGGCCAGCGCCGACCGTGGCTGTTTCCCCAGGCACTCCGGCTGACCCGCCGATGGCTCGCCGAGCAGGTCGACTACCACGACGGCACCTACCCCGGGCTCCTGCGGGTTGCGCAGAAGGCCCGCCAGGCAGCCGAGAAGATCATGCGGGCGATCGCCTGGCAGGACGGGGCCCGGTACGACACCGTGCTGCCCGTCCTGCGGACGTTCGACGCCGTCGGCCGCACGGGCGAGGTCGACTTCTTCACCACGAAGAGCGTGTTCGGCACCTCCCCGCGCAGCCACGTCAACTTCGTGACGCTCGACGGCAAGGGCGGCAACGCCTGGGAACGCGCGGTCGCGCAGGCCTTGGACACGCTGCCGGGCGTGGCCGCGTACGTGAAGAACGACCACCTCGGCTTCTCGATCCCCTACACCCACGAAGGCATCACGCGGCAATACCTCCCAGACTTCCTCGTCCGGCTCGAGGACGCCGACGACGGCGTTGCTCGCACGTTGATCGTCGAGGTGTCCGGCGCCCAGAAGGCCCCCGGCCCGACCCAGGAGAAGGCTGCGACCGCCCGCACGAGCTGGGTGCCCGCCGTCAACAATCACGGCGACTTCGGGCTGTGGGGCTACTGCGAGATCGGGACCGCCGAGATCACCCGGGCGCGGACCGTACTGACCGCCGCGATGGCCGCGCTGCGTGACCTCGCCCTTCCGGCCCGCCGACCCCGAGGAGCCGCCTGATGCCACCCCGCCGCGCCACCACCGGGCCGATCCCGGTCGAAGCGGTCCACCACGCAGATAAACGGGTCAACATCCCGACGGCCGATGCCAAGGACTTCGTCTCCCCCGAGGACGCCACTGTCGAAAAGGTCCACTACCCACGCGACCCGTCGCTCGACCCACAGCTTGTGTGGAAGGGGAAGGACGAGCAGGACTCCGTCGACCTCGTCGCCGACGCTCCGCCGATCTACATCCAGGAGAAGATCGACCCGCGTGTGCTGGTGGAGAACCTCCGGCAAACCTCGGCCGACGGCACCGACGAGCCCGAGTACACGCTGTTCGACGACTTCGACGGCCTGGAGCCGTTCGAGACAATCGACTTCTACCGCCACGCTGCCAACTGGTCGAACCGGATGGTGCTGGGCGACTCGCTGCAGGTGATGGCGTCGCTGGCGGAGAGGGAGAACCTGCGCGGCCAGGTGCAGATGATCTACCTGGACCCGCCGTACGGCATCAAGTTCGGCTCCAACTGGCAGGTGTCGACCCGCAAGCGCGACGTCAAGGACGGCAAGGTCGAGGACGCCACCCGCGAGGTGGAGCAGATCAAGGCCTTCCGCGACACCTGGGAGCTGGGGATCCACTCCTACCTGTCGTACCTGCGCGATCGGCTGGCCGTGGCGCGGGACCTGCTGACAGAATCGGGCTCGATCTTCGTGCAGATCGGCGACGAGAACGTGCACCTGGTGCGGAGCCTGCTGGACGAGGTATTCGGCAGCGAGAACTTCGTCAGTCTGATCACGATGTCCAAGACGGGCGGCGCCACGGCTGAATTTCTACCCAACACCGCGGATTTCATCATATGGTACAGCAAGGACAAGATGCGGATGAAATATCGGCGACTCTATTCGGCAAAAGAAGTCGGAGGTGCGGGAGCAGACAAATATGACCAGGTCGAACTGGTCGACGGCTCGCGCATTACCACATCCGAAGCTAGTCGTCGCGGGAAGCTCGGCAGGGTCTTTCGATTGGACAATTTGACCTCGCCACGCGTGCGAACTGCCCGGACCGGTTACTTCGCGGTGCGAGTGGCCGGACGAGATTACCTCCCGGCCGCGGGTGAGTGGAAGACTCATCCGCGAGGGATGAAGAGTCTCGTTCTGGCCAACAGGATTGCCGTCACCGGCAACTCGTTGAGTTACGTCCGCTACCTGGACGACTTTGCCGCGTACCCGATTACCAACGTATGGTCTGACATTGGCAGCGTACAGAGTCGGGCCGATCCAAAAGTATACGTTGTGCAGTCGTCGTCAACGCCGATTCAGCGCTGCCTGCTCATGACCACCGACCCCGGCGACCTGGTCCTCGACCCCACCTGCGGCTCCGGCACCACCGCCGTCGTCGCGGAGCAGTGGGGCCGCCGGTGGATCACGATCGACACCTCGCGGGTCGCCATCGCGCTGGCACGCCAGCGGCTGATGGGTGCGAAGCTGCCCTACTACCTGCTCGTCGACTCCCCGGCCGGCAAGGCCAAGGAGCAGGAGCTGAGCGGCAGGCCGGCCCCACCGAGCGCCACCGCCGACGACATCCGCAAGGGCTTCGTCTGCCAGCGCGTCCCGCACGTGACGCTCAAGTCGATCGCCAACAACCCCGACATCGTCGAGGGCATGGCTCGGGCCGAGATCGACGCAGTGATCGCCCGGCACGCCGAGACCGAGGTCCTGTACGACAGGCCCTACGAGGACCGGAAGAAGGTGCGGGTCGCCGGGCCGTTCACCGTCGAGAGCGTGTCGCCGCACCGCACCGCGAGCTTCGACGCCGACGTCCCCGTGAGCGAGCAGGCGGCCGACCGCTCCGAGGAGGACGCTTACCTCGGCACGATCGGCGATAACCTGCTTGCCGCCGGCGTGCAGAACGGCCGCCGGTCCGAGCGGTTGATCCTCGCGTCGTTGGAGCCGTACGGTCACAAGCTGATCCAGTTCGTCGGTGAGCGCCGCGGCGGCGGGAACGGCACGCCGCAGCGGGTCGCGGTGAGTGTGGGGCCGCAGTACGGCACAGTCACCGCCGGTTGGGTCAAGGACGCCGCCCGGGAGGCCCTGCGCGGGCAGGGCTTCGACATGCTCGTCATCTGCGGGTTCGCCTTCGATGCCCACGCCTCGGGGACCGCCATGGAGTTCGGGGCGGGGAACGCCACGGACTTCGCCTCGGTGCACGACGAGCTGAGGTTAGGGCGGCTTCCGGTCTTGCTGGTCCGCATGAACGCCGAGCTGGCGATGGGCGATGCGGTACTGAAGAAGACCGGCACGGCGAACCTTTTCACAATGTTCGGCGAGCCGGACGTGCAGATCGAGCGGACGGACGGCGAGGTCGTGATCCGAATCAACGGCGTCGACGTCTACAACCCCACCACGGGTGTCATCCGGAGCAACGACACCAGCGAGATCGCCCTGTGGATGGTCGACACGAACTACGACGAGGAGTCATTCTTCGTTCGGCACTGTTACTTCTCCGGTGGCGGCAATGACCCTTACCAGCGGCTTAAGCGAGCGTTGCAGGCCGACATCGACGAGGCGGCCTGGACAACGATGTACGGCACGCAGTCACGACCGTTCCCGGTGCCGCCGACGGGGAAGATCGCCGTCAAAGTGATCAACCACTACGGCGACGAGGTGCTCAAGGTCTTCGAGCTGGCCGCGAGCGACGCCGGCTGAGTCACGGAGCGGGGCCGGCGCGGCTGGTATAGGCGTGGCCGGTCGGGGTGACGGTGACGACCGTGTGCGGATGCTCGCCGCGGCCGTCGTGGACGAGGCGGACCTGCCAGCCGGGCATCTCGCGGACCTGATTCGACCGGACGCAGGTGGCGCGGCCGTTCGTGAATGTCGTGGGCCCACCGGACCGGTGCGGAACGATGTGGTCGACCTGGCGGGCGGGAGCGTCGCAGAACGGTTCCCGACACCGACCGCCGTCGCGGTAGCCGACCAACGCCGCCAGTGTGCCGTCGAAACACCGTCGAGCCGGGTCGCCGCCTGTCAAACCATCGTGCGGCGCGGCGAACAGCCGCCGCCACCAGCGCCGCCCCCGGGACCCGGCTAGGACGTCCTTCGCCAGCGCAGCGGGAATCGGGCCGTACCCGACCACCTCGGCCGTGCTCCCGGCATCGGGCCGCACCAGCGCGTCGACCGGGACGACGATCGCCACCTCGGCCTGGACGTCGGCGGCGGCAGCCTGTCCGGTGATCCGTTCCACCAGGGTGTCCGCCATGATCTGGTCGCGGCTGCGCTGATCGCCGGTGTTCTTGACCGAGTCGGTGTGCGTGCGCAGCGCCGCCAGGCACGCCACACCCTGCTCGACGGGCAGGAACCCCGACAGGATCGCCATCGTGTCCGGCGCTGGGCGCAGCCCGACCCGGCGGTCGGCACGGGCGGTGCGCCCGCGCTGCACGTAGCCCTGCGGGTCGGCCTCGTAGGCGTACTTCCGGGCCAGCATCGCCGCCCGACGCGGAGCGCAGTCGGCCAGCTCGGCGGCCACTCGACCGTCGACGGCTCGGCGCCGGTCAGGGTCGAGGTGACGGGATTCCGACGCGACGAGCCCGGCAACGTACGCGCTGATCCGGCCGTCGCGTAGCAGCGCAGCCGTGGAGGGCAGCTCGACGTGCAACGCCCGCGCCACCCCGAGCCGCCGCGACCCTTCCGACGGCGACACCCGGCAGGCCAGCGCGAGCTGATCGGCAATGCCTCGACCGACCGCGCGCGGGTCGGCCAGGACCGCCTGTTGCTGGGCTTCGACCTGGGAGCGCGCGAACCCGACCATCAGGGCCGCCTGTGTCGCCGCGGCGGCGGCCTGGATCCGCTCCAGCGTTGCGATCTGGTCGATGCGTGCAGCATCCGCCTCAAGATCGCCGGTGGCCTCAGCTGCCACCGCAGCGTCGGTCAGCTCACCGAGCCGGGCTAGCACCGCGGCCAGCTCCCCGGTGACCTCGGCCGCAACCGCCGACACGGCGCCGAAGAGGGCGTCGGGCGCAGCGGTCGTGGTCATGGAAGAAATGTATGCCCGAGCACCGACAAGAACCGGCCCTCCCGAGAGCCGCAGACGAAGAATCTTCGGACCTCCGCTGCGGCGCCGCGTCGCCCATGGCGTGGAGAATCGCCGACCCCGGCTGGACGTATCCGAGGCCGACCGTCACCACTCTGCACGATGCACGATGGAGGACACGACGGGCGGAGGGCGCGTGGAGGATGACGAGAAGGTCGCTCTGTTCGGGCTCGCGCTCGGGGTCGGGCTGGGTCTGTGGGCCACGATCGGTGACGGTGGCATCGGCATCGGAGTCATTGCCGCTCTGATCATCGTGGCCAGCCTGGTCTGGCTCAGCATGTCGGTGATCTGAATGCCTCGCGAACGCGGCATCGGGTGCATCTGACGCACCGACGCCGCGTTCGCTCGCGTCGAGGCCGGCCGGTCAGGCGCTCCAGCCGTCGGTGCCCCGCGCGGCAGCGTCCTTGCGGAGTTTGAACAGCCGCCGCACCCGTTGCCCGGACGGCAGCCGGACCTGGGGCAACCGCGCGGCGAGCGGCAGCCCCCGGGGCAGTGGCCGCCCGCCCGCCGCCGCGACCAGCAGGTCTGCCAGGTGCACGGCGCGGATCCGGCTCTTGCGCCGGGCCAGGCCCGTCTGCCACTGCCGCAAGCAGCCCGGGTTGACCGCCACGACGTAGTCGACGTCCGCCGCCTCGACCGCGTCGAGCTTGGGCTCGAGCACCCGGCGGGCATCCTTGGGCCGCAGCAGCGAGTAGGTGCCGGCCGACCCGCAGCAGGAGCCGTCGCCCGCGACGGACACGAAGTCGGCGACCGCGCCGAGCAGTGCCCGCGGCTCCGCCGAGACCCCGAGCCCGTTGCGCAGGTGGCAGGAGTCCTGGATGGCGACGCGGGCCCGACGGCGGCCGCCGTGGCCGTCGTCGACGGTCACCTCGCCGACCGGTTCGTACCCGGCTTTGACCAGGTGCTCGGACAGCTCGTGCACCCGGTCGCGACCCAGCACCGTCGCGAGGTGCGCTGCACAGCCGCCCGCGGTCGTCACGATGACGCCGGGCAGCTCCTCCCCCAGCTTCTCCGCCAGCGCGATGCCACCCGCGGAGTCGCCGTTGTGGGCGTGCAACGCGCCGCAACAGCCCTGGTTCTCCGGCACGGCGATCTCCGGGAGCAGCTTCTGCACGGCCTTGCTCACCCCGGGGAACAGGCCCCGTTCGAAGCAACCGAGCATCAGCGTCAGCGGGGTGTCGGGCGTCGCGCCGTTGCGACTCGGGCTGTCGAAGGTGCGGACTCGCGCCGGCAAACTCCCGGAGCAGTTCGGCGCCGTCACAGCGCTGTCGGCTCGCCTTTGGGCCGTAGGTCGACGCCGAACTGCCCCGTCCGACTCGCGGGTACGCGCAGGCCGGCGGACCGCGCCGATCAGCCGGATCAGCGGCTTGCGGTCGACGACCATCATCAGCGCCCGGGCCAGCGGTGGGCGGTGCACGCCGCGCCACTGGTGGTCCCGCCAGGCCTCCAGCAGGTGCCCGTACTGCACCCCCGCCGGGCACACCGGCTCGCAGGCCCGGCAGCCCAGGCAGAACGACGCCTCCTTCTGCAGCCGGTCGTCGTCGGCGTCGAGCTTCCCGGTCTCCAGCGCCCGCATCAGCGTGATCCGCCCGCGGGGCGACGAGCCCTCGTCCTTGGTCAACGCGTAGGTCGGGCAGGCGGGCAGGCAGAACCCGCAGGAGATGCAGCGGTCGAGCAGCTGCGGGTCGAAGATGTTGCCGCCGTGCGCCCCCGCCCCGTGGGCGTGGTCCCCGGTCCCGTGGCTGCCGTGCGCCACGGTCCCGGCGCCGGGCTTCTTCCGACCGATGGCCGTCATGAGCCCAGCTTCCCCGGGTTGAGGATCCCGGCCGGATCGAACGCGGCCTTGATCCGGCGCAGCAGCGCCATCTGGTCCGCCCCGAGCCGTTCGGTCAGGTACGGCAGCTTCGCCGCACCGACGCCGTGCTCGCCGGTGATCGTGCCGTCCATCCTGATCGCCGCGGTGAAGATCTCGCCGAAGGCCTCGTGGGCCCGCTTGATCGCCGCGTCGTCGTGCTGGTCGACGACGATCGTCGGGTGCAGGTTGCCGTCGCCCGCGTGCCCGAACGTGGCCACCGGCACGTCGTGTGCGTGCGCGATCGCGTCGATCCGGTCGACCATCTCGGCCAGCCGAGGCCGGGGCACCGTCGCGTCCTCCAGGATCGTCATCGTCCCCAGCCGCGAGAGCGCCGGCAGCGAGCACCGCCGGGCCTCCAGCAGCGCCTGGGCCCGGGCGATGTTCTCGGCGAGGGTCACCTCCATCGCGCCGGTCGCCGTGCACTGCTCCCCGATGCGGTCCAGGTTGCGGTCGACGACGTCCTGCGCGCCGTCGTCGCCGAACAGCAGCAGCGCCCCCGCGTCGTCGCGCAGCCCGAGGTGGGCGTACTGCTCGACAGCGCCGATGCACTTGGCGTCGAGGAACTCCAGCGTGGCGGGGACGATGCCGTGCCCGATGATCGCGTCGACGGCTCGGCCCGCGTCGGACAGCGTCGGGAAGTAGGCGACGCCGGTGTTGCTGGTGGCGGGCATGGGCAGCAGCGCGACGGTCACCTCCGTGAGCACCCCGAGGGTGCCCTCCGAGCCGGTGAGCAGCCGGGTGAGGTCGTAGCCCGCCACGTCCTTCCACAGCCGCCCACCGGTCTTGATGATCTCACCGGTGGGCAGGACGGCCGTCGCGCCCAGGACGTAGTTGCGGGTGACGCCGTACTTGAGCCCCCGCAGCCCGCCCGCGCAGGTGGCGACGTTGCCCCCGACGGTCGAGACGGTGCGGCTGCCCGGGTCCGGCGCGTAGAGCAGGCCCTTGGCGGCCGCCGCGTCGGACAGCGCCGCGGTGGTGACGCCGGTCTCGACGCGGGCGAGCAGCTCGTCCGCGCTGACCTCGAGGATCCTGTCCATCCGGGTCAGCACCATCACGATCCCGCCGCGCTCGGCGACGGTGGCGGCGCAGAGGTTCGAGCCCGCGCCGCGCGGCACCACCGGCACCCGCCGGGCGGTGGCCAGCCTGAGGATCGCGGCCACCTCCTCGGCGGTGCGCGGCCAGACGACACCGTCGGGCACGGCCCGGAACGCCGGTGTGGCGTCACGGGAGTAGGGCTCGACGTCGCCGGGCTCGGTGCGGACGTGCTCCGCCCCGACGATGGCCTCGAGCTCGCGGATCACGCTGCGGTCCACGGTCATCAAGTGGTCCTATCAGTTGATTCGGGGCCGGTGAAGGCCTGTCTCAGATCGGTACACCGGATCAGGGGAGCATCCAGCCGGGCGGCCCGCCAGGGCCATGAAGGTCTGACTTACCGAACGCCGCGTTCGCTCGGACCCGACCGCCCGGATGGCCCGGTCCGCCCACACCCGGCGTTCACGCGCCCGCCGCCCGCGCCACCGCGAGCGTCTGCTCCGCGATCTCCAGCTCCTCGTTCGTCGGCACCACCAGCACCGCCACCGCGCTGCCGTCCGCGGAGATCGTCCGGGTCGCGCGGGAGCCCGCGGTGTTGCGCGCCTCGTCCAGCTCCACGCCGAGCACGCCCAGGCCCGCGCACACCCGCCCGCGGACGTCGACGTCGTTCTCCCCGATCCCCGCGGTGAACACCACCGCGTCCAGCCGGCCCAGCGCCGCCGCGTAGGCGCCGACCGTGCACCGGATCCGGTAGGAGAACACCTCCAGTGCCTCGGCCGCGTCGGCGTCCCCGGCGTCCGCGCGGGCGTGCACCTCGCGCAGGTCGTTCGACCCGGCCAGGCCCTTCATCCCGCTCTCGTTGTTGAGCAGCGTGTCGATCGCGTCGAGGTCGAGTCCGCCCTCGCGGTAAAGGTGGGCCACGATGCCCGGGTCCAGGTCGCCACTGCGCGTGCCCATGACCAGGCCGCCGAGCGGGGTCAGGCCCATCGACGTGTCGATGCTCCGCCCACCCGCGACCGCTGCCGCGCTGCATCCGTTGCCCAGGTGCAGGGTGACCAGCGCGAGCTCGTCGAGGGGCCGGCGCAGGTGGGCGGCGGCCGTGCGGGCGACGTAGCCGTGCGAGGTGCCGTGGAAGCCGTAGCGGCGGATCCGCAGCCGGTCGGCCAGGTCGCGGGGCAGCGCGTAGCGCCACGCGTGCGGCGGCATCGCTGCGTGGAAGGCGGTGTCGAACACAGCCACCTGTGGGGTGTCCGGGAAGCGGGCGCGGGCGACCTCGATGCCGGCGATGTTCGCGGGGTTGTGCAGCGGCGCGAGCGGCACCAGCTCGCGGATCTCCTCGAGCACGTCGTCGTCGACGACGGTCGGCCCCGAGAAGCGGTCGCCGCCGTGCACCACCCGGTGCCCCACCGCGAACGGCGCCTCGGTCAGCCCGCCGGTGCGCTCGAACGCCGCGAGCACCCGGTCCAGCGCCACGGCGTGGTCGGGGATCTTCCCCGACTCGGTCAGCGGCTCGGCGCCGGCGGCGCGGTGTTCGAGCCGGCCCTCGTCTTCGCCGATCCGCTCCACCAGGCCGGACGCGCACACCCGCTCGCCTGCGCCGTCCGCCAGGTCGAGGAGCTGGTACTTCAGCGACGACGACCCGGCGTTGAGCACGAGGACGGGGATCACGCCGGCTCCCCCTTCCCGGCTTCGGCGTTCCGGGCCTTGGCCAGGTTCTGCGCCTGGACGGCGGTGATCGCCACCGTGTTGACGATGTCGGGCACCAACGCCCCGCGGGACAGGTCGTTCACCGGCTTGTTGAGCCCCTGCAGCACCGGCCCGATCGCGACGGCGCCCGCCGAGCGCTGCACCGCCTTGTAGGTGTTGTTGCCCGTGTTGAGGTCGGGGAAGACGAACACCGTCGCCCGCCCCGCCACCGCGCTGCCCGGCAGCTTCGTGCGCGCGACGTCCGGGTCCACCGCGGCGTCGTACTGGATCGGACCCTCGATCGGCAGGTCCGGGCGCAGCGCGCGGGCCAGCGCCGTCGCCTCGCGCACCCGGTCGACGTCCTCGCCCGAGCCCGACTCCCCCGTCGAGTACGACAGCATCGCGACGCGCGGCTCGATCCCGAACATCGCCGCGGTGTCCGCCGCCGACACCGCGATGTCGGCCAGCTGTGCGGCGTCGGGGTTGGGCACGACCGCGCAGTCGCCGTAGACGAGCACCCGGTCGGCCAGGCACATGAGGAACACGCTGGAGACCACGCGGCGGCCCGGCGCCGTCCGGATGAACTCGAACGCGGGCCGGATCGTGTGCGCGGTGGTGTGCGCCGCGCCGGAGACCATCCCGTCGGCCAGGCCCTTGTAGATCATCATGGTGCCGAAGTACGACGCGTCGCCCATCTGGTCGAACGCCTGGTCCGCGGTGACGCCCTTGTGCCGACGCAGCGCGTGGTAGGTCTCGGCGAAGTCCTTACGGTCCGGCGAGGTCAGCGGGTCCACGATCCGCACTCCTGGCAGGGACAGCCCGAGCGCCGAGGCGCGGGCCCGGACGTCGCGCTCGGCTCCGAGCACGGTCAGGTCGACCACCTTCCGCTGAAGGAGCTGGTCGGCCGCCGTCAGGATCCGGTCGTCGTTGCCCTCGGGCAGCACGATGTGGCGCCGGTCCGCCCGCGCCCGCTCGACCAGCGCGTGCTCGAACATCAGCGGGGTGGTGCGGGTCGGCCGGGCCTCGGTGATCCGCTCGACCAGGGCGGACGTGTCGACACCGTCCTCGAACCCGGCCACGGCCGTCACGATCTTGCGCGGGCTGCGCGCCGTGATGGAGCCGCGGACCGCGGTGACGGCGGACGTGACGGTGTAGGTGTCGTCGTCGGCGGCGATCACCGGGATGCCGACGTGGCCGTAGCCGTCGACGAGCCGCTGCACCGCGGGCGGGATCAGGCCACCGGTAAGCACGAGCCCGGCGACCGCCGGGTAGGTGCCCGACAGGTGGGCGGCCAGGCTGCCCGCGACGATGTCGGCGCGGTCCCCCGGCGTGATCACCAGGTCACCGTCCACGATCCGCTCGAGGAAGTGGTCCAGGCCCATCGCACCAACGACCAGCCGACCCACCTCGCGGTGCGGGCCGCCGTCGAACGCCCAGCTTCCGTTCGTGGGCTGCATGTACTGCGCCCCGAGCGCCCGCGCGATCTCGGCGACGGTCGGTGCGGCCAGGATCGGCGCCTCCGGCAGCGCGGCGGCGACGAGGTCGTCGCCGACGATCCCGGGCATTCCCCCGCGCACCTCGTCGATCAACACGGGGTCGACGCGGTTGGCCACGACCCCGATCAGCGTGCAGCCGTGGTCGCGCAACGTCGTGAGCCCCGAGGCGACCGAGTCGAGCACCTGGTCGGCCGTCCGCCTGCGTCCGCGCACGACCAGCAGCACGGGTGCGCCGAGGTGGTTCGCGGCGTCGACGTTGAAGTCCAGCTCGACGGCGAGCGACCCGGCGGTGAAGTCGCTGCCCTCGACGACCACGACGTCCGGCTCGACGACCTCGGCCGCCGCTGTGGCCGCAGCGTCGGCGACGGCGGTCGCGGTGACCCCGTCGCCGATCACCGGGGCGCGCGGGAAGGCCTCGCCGTCGGCGAGTGCGCGGTACGCGGTCAGCACGCGCTCGAGCAGCCGGGTGTACCCGGTGCGGTCGGTAACGTCGTGCAGGTCGTCGAGGGTGAGCGCGTACGAGCGGTCGTACTCCTGCGGCAGCCGGAAGCGGTCGAGCATGAGCTCGAGGTCGGCGTCGCGCTCGGCCGCCGAGGCGATCAGCGGGCGGAAGAACCCCAGGCGCCCGGCCCGGCGCGACAGCATCTCCGTGAGGCCGAGGATGACCGCCGACTTGCCGGTCCCCGGCTCCAGGGCGGTGACGTACACGTTGCGGGCCACGTGATGTTCCTTCCCCTGGAGCCCGGAGAATAGGCACTCGCGGCTCTAGTGTCGTGCCGTGGGCGGGCGGGCGACGGTGTGGGTGGTCGCGGGGCCCCCGGGTGCGGGCAAGTCGACCGTCGCGGACCGGCTGCTGGCCCTGATGTCGCCCGTCCCGGCGCTGCTGGACAAGGACACGATGTACGGCGGGTTCGTCGCCGCGACGCTGGCCGCCGCCGGGCGCCCGCCCGGGGAGCGCGAGGGCCCCTGGTACGACCGGCACGTCAAGCTGCACGAGTACGCGGGGATGGCCGCGACGGCCCGGGAGATCCGGGACCACGGCTGTCCGGTGCTGCTGTCGGGACCGTTCACGACCCAGATCCACGAGCCTGCGGCCTGGGCGGCGTTCGGGGCGGCCCTCGGCGGTGAGCCGGTGCGGCTGGTGTGGGTGCGCACCGACGCGCCGACGCTGCGCGACCGGCTGGTGCGGCGCCGATCCCCCCGGGACACCGGCAAGCTCGCGGCGTTCGACGCCTACGTCGCCGCGATGCGGATCGGTCAGGCTCCGGTGGCCCCGCACGTCGAGATCGACAACCGGCGCGGTGCCCCCGACCTCGACGATCAGCTGCGCGCGGCGCTCGGACCTACGCTGCGTCCGTGCTGAGCCTGCCCGACGCCTGGGCCTGGGACTTCTGGACCGCCGACGACGGCGAACGCGTGCACCTGTTCTCCCTCAACGCCCCCCGCGACCTCGGCGACCCCGAGCTGCGCCATCGCTTCGCCGGCGTCGGGCACGCGGTCTCGGCGGACCTGCGCACCTGGGAGCTGCTGCCCGAGGCCCTCACGGCAGGACCCCCGGGCGGGCCCGACGACCTCGCGATCTGGACCGGCTGCGTGGTGCGCCCCGGCCCGGACGCCCCATGGCACCTGTTCTACACCGGCACCACGGACGTCCGTGGTGAGACCGTGCAGAGCACCTGCCTCGCCACCTCCGCCGACCTCGTCACCTGGACCCGGGACCCCGCCAACCCGGTCCTGCGCGCGGACCCCCGCTGGTACGAGGTGCTCGGCGAGAGCTGGCCCGGCGAGAACTGGCGTGACCCGTGGGTCTACCCCGATCCCGGTGGCGACGGCTGGCACATGCTCGTCACCGCCCGCGGCCGCACCGGGCCGGACGACGACCGCGGCGTGGTCGGCGCTGCCTGGTCACCCGACCTGCGCCGCTGGACGGCGCGGCCGCCGCGCTCGGTGCCCGGCGCGGGGTTCGGCCAGCTCGAGGTGATGCAGCGGGAGGTCGTCGACGGGCGCCCGGTGCTGCTGTTCTCCTGCCTGCATCCGGAGCTCTCGGCCGCCCGCGCCGCCACGGTGGCCACCGGCGGGATCTGGGTGGTGACGGCCGAGCCCGGCGGCGACCCGTTCGACGTCGCCGCCGCCGAGCTGCTCCTGGACGACCGGTTCTACGTGGGCAAGCTCGTGCGCGACCGGGACGGCGGCTGGGTGCTGCTCGCGTTCCACCACCGGGGTCCGGACGACACGTTCGTCGGGGCGATCAGCGACCCGATGCCGGTGGTGATGACCCCGGACGGTCTGCGGCTCAGGTGACCGGGAAACCGGGTAGCGGGTGCGGCGCCGGCCGCATGCCGTCCAGCAGCAACGCGAGGTAACGACGCCACCCGCCGCCGTCGTCCCCGCAGCCGTCCCGGTCCACCTTGCGCGCCGTCGCCAGCACCATCGTCACCGCCACGGCGAGGTCGCGCGGTTCCAGCTCGGGGCGGACCAGGCCGGCCGCCCGGGCGCGGGTCAGCACCCGGTCGAGCCGGTGCAGGTAGCGATCCACGACCTCGACGTCGATCCCCCCGGCGGCGTGGGCGAGCGCGACCACCTCGCTGTGCGCCGCGACGGCCGCCACGCTCGCCACGAGGGTGGCGGCGAGGTCGCGCCACGGGTCGTCGGTCTCGATCTCGGCGACGGGTTCGATCTCGGCGGTGAGCACGTGCGCGACGACCGCCCGGACCAGCTGGTCCCGGTTGCGGAACCGCCGGTACACGGTCGCGACGCCGACCCCGGCGCGCCGGGCCACCTCCTCGAGCGTGACGTCCGCCCCGAGCTCCGCGAACGCCCCCGCGGCTGCCACGACGATGCGCTCCTGGTTACGGACGGCGTCCAGACGCAGGCCGCGTTCCCCCGCCGTGCCGTCACCCACTGCACCTTCACCGGACGGGGTCGCCACGCGCGCACGGTAGCAGCGCGCCGACAGCATGATCAGCCGTCGACCCGGCGCAGGGCGCCCGACGGGCAGGCCGCGACCGCCCGCGCGGCGGCGTCGGCGTGCTCCGGCGGCACCTCGACCTCCAGGACGACGACGATCCCGTCGTCGCCCTGGTCGAACACCTCCTCGGCGTTCATGACGCACATTCCCGCGCCGATGCAGACGTCCCGGTCCGCCTCGATCTTCACGACCCCTCCCTCACCAGGTCACGGGCAGCGACCGCAGCCCGTAGATGAAGTGGAACGCCCGGAACCCGACCTCGTCGAACGGCACCGCGAGGGCCAGCCCGGGGAACCGGCGCAGCAGCGCGGGGAAGGCGATGCGCATCTCCATCCGGGCCAGCGGCGCGCCCAGGCAGTGGTGCACCCCGTGGCCGAAGGCGACGTGCCCGGCGGCGTCCCGGGTGACGTCCAGGCGGTCGCCGTCGGCGAGGAAGCGCGGGTCGCGGTTGGCGCTGGCCAAGGCGAGGATCACCAGCGAGTCGGCCGGGATGGCGACGCCGCCGACCTCCACGTCCTGGGTCGTGGTCCGCGGGATGCCGGAGTGCACGATGCCGAGGAAGCGCAGCAGCTCCTCGACGGCCGGCGCCACCGCGGAAGGGTCGTCGCGCACCAGCGCGAGCTGGTCGGAGTGCCGCAGCAGGGCCAGGGTCCCGAGCCCGAGCATGTTCGACGTGGTCTCGTGCCCGGCGATGAGCAGCAGCCCGGCGATGCCGATCAGCTCGTCCGTGGTCAGGTCGTGCCCGTGCTCGCGGACGAGCATCCCGAGCATGTCCTCGCCCGGCTCGGCCTGGGCACGCGCGACGAGGTCCGCCATGTACTCGCGGCTCTCCCGGCCCAGCTCGAGGCGCTCGTCCATCGGCAGCGAGATGTCGAGCAGCTTGCTGGTGCGCTGCTGGAACGACTCGCGGTCGGCGTAGGGCACCCCGAGCAGCTCGCAGATCACCAGCGACGGGATCGGGAGCGCGAAGTCGGCGACGAGGTCGCAGGGCGGCCCGGCCTTCTCCATCGCGTCGAGGTGGTCGTCGACGATCTCGACGATCCGCGGCTCCAGCCGGCGCATCCGGCGAACCGTGAACTCCGGGGTGAGCATCCTGCGCAGGCGTGTGTGCTCGGGCGGGTCGACGCCGAGCAGGTTGCCCGCCCGCATCCGGTCGCGCTCCTCATCGCTCAGCTTCGGGGCCCCGGGAGCGTCGAAGGCCCGGCGGCTGTCGTTGCTGAACCGGGCGCTGTCGGCGAGCACGGCCTTGACGTCCGCGTGCCGGGCGACGAGGAACGCGGGCATCCCGAAGGCCGTCTCCACCTGCCGGACGCCCTCGTCGTCGCGCAGCGCCGTCATCTCGCGCACGGGATCGAAGCCCTCCCGCCGCATGTGCAGCGGCATCTCGGGAGCCTCGCGGGTCTCCTCCTGCAGCGTCTCCGTCACCGGCGTACCTCCTTCGCTCGGAGCGACACCATCGACGCTACCGACAAAACGATAGAGGTCTATCGCTTCGCTGAGCGCCGTCTCAGGTCGGGAACTCGGTCCGCACGCCGTCCTGCGCTGTCGCACAGCCGGTGTGACCGCCGCACCCGTCACAGCAGGTGCGGTGGCACCGCGAGGTGTGCGGCGGCGCGGGCGGGGTGCGGCGGCGCGGGCGGGTGCGACGGCGCCCGACTTCGATTGCCGGCGTCGGTGCTCGACTCCGCCGCCCGAACCTCAGTGCCGACCTTCAGTGCCCGAACGACGCCGGGTCCGTCGCCAGCTCGTCGCCGCGGTCCAGTGCCGACAGCGCCGCCATCTCCTCGTCGGTCAGCGCGAAGTCGAACACCTCGAGGTTCTCCGCCTGCCGTTGCGGGTCGGCGGACTTGGGCACCGGAACCGCGCCCAGCTGCACGTGCCAGCGCAGCACGACCTGCCCCGGCGTCTTCCCGTGCGCGCGGGCGGCCTCGACGACCACCGGCTCGTCGAGCAGCTCGCGGCCGCGCCAGAGCGGCGAGTAGCCCTCGACGACGATCCCGTGCTCGGCGGCGAACTCGCGCCACGGCACCTGGGCGACGTACGGGGTGAGCTGGATCTGGTGGACGTCCGGGATCACCCCCGTCGCGTCGATGACCTCCTGCAGCTGAGCCGGGCTGAAGTTGGAGGTGCCCGCCGCCCGCACCAGGCCCTCGCGCAGCAGGGCGACGATCCCCTCGAACGCCTGCACGTAGCGCGCCTGGTCGGGGTTGGGCCAGTGCACGAGCAGCAGGTCGATGTAGTCGACACCCAGCCGCTCGGCGCTGCGCTCGAACGCCTCCCGCGCACCGTCCACGCTGTGCCAGCGCCGGTTGAACTTCGTGGTGACGAACAGCTCCTCGCGCGGCACGCCCGTCGCCCGCAGGCCGCGGCCGACCCCGCGCTCGTTCTCGTAGTTCTCCGCGGTGTCGACCAGCCGGTACCCGATCTCGATCGCGCTGGCGACGGCCTTCTCGGCGCCGTTGTCATCGAGCGGCCACGTGCCCAGCCCCAGGTGCGGAATCCGGGCGCCGTTGACCAGCGGAAGGGTGGGGGCGGGTGTGCTCACGGGACGCTCCGGAGGGGTCGACGGTGCTGCCGTTCGCGACTCTGCCAGAGAAGCCCGGCGATGGTCGCCGCGCCGTCGATCTTCGCTGAATGAGAACACTTTCACTGAGCGAGAGCCTTTCCTTTACTCGCAGGGTCCTTGTCTGTGACCGTGACCACCTCCGATCAGGGACGACGGAAGGGCCGACGATGGCGGGTAATGCGGTGGAGGCCGGACGTACGGTCACCAGCAAGGTGACGGCGATCCTCATGGCCTTCGCCGACGGCACCGGGTGGTCGCTGTCGGAGTTGGCGCGGCTGACCCATATCCCGCTGACCACCACGCACCGCCTTGTCACCGAGCTCGTCGCGGCCCAGCTGCTGGAACGCTCACCCGAGGGGTACCGCGTCGGGCCGGCACTCGCCCGCCTGTGCGTGACCGAGACCGCAGGCGGGCCGACCGTCACCCAGCTCGCACCCGCCGTCCTCGACGATCTCGCCGCCGCCACCGGCGGCCCTGTCCGCCTGGGCGTGCTCCGCGATCTGCGGGTGGCGTTCGTCGAGAAGACCGGCCGCGCCCCCGCCACCTCCTTCGCCGCGGGCGCGCAGCTCCCGCTGCACGCGAGCGCCCTGGGCAAGGTCCTGCTCGCCTTCGCCCCCGCTGCGGTCACCCGCTCGGTCGTGGCCACGGGGCTCCCCCGCTTCACCCCGCGCACCCTCGGGCCGTGCGGACCAGCTGCTGCACGCGCTCTCGGTCACCCGGCTCACCCGGATCGCGACCTGCGACGGTGAGCTCATCGCCGGGGAGACGACGGTCGCGGCCCCGGTGGCCGGCCCGGGCGGCCGGGTCGTCGCGGCGCTGGAGACCGTGGTGCCCGACCTGGCCGGGGCGGACGCCGTGCGGCAGCTCCTCACCGTCAGCGCCCGCAGCATGTCCCGCGAGCTGGCGGGTCCCGGCCTGGCGGCCGCCGCCGTCGCGTCCTGACCGGGCACGTCGACACCCGGGTACGTTCGGATCCCATGGGATCCCCACCCGTCGACGTCGACGTGATCGTGGTCGGCGCCGGCCTCTCGGGCGTCGGCGCCGTCGCCCACCTGCAGCACCGCTGCCCGGACCTGACCTGGACGATTCTCGAGGCGCGCGCGGCGATCGGCGGCACCTGGGACCTGTTCCGCTATCCCGGGGTCCGGTCCGACTCCGACATGTTCACGCTCGGCTACTCGTTCCGTCCCTGGACGACGACCACCGCGATCGCCGACGGCGCCACGATCCGCGACTACATCGCCGACACCGCGCGCGAGCGCGGGATCGACCGCGCCGTGCGGTTCGGGCACCGGGTGGTGTCGGCCGCGTGGTCCAGCGCGACGGCGCGCTGGACGGTCACGGCCACGACGCAGGAGAACGGCACCGTCGAGCTCACCTGCCGGTTCCTGTTCTTCTGCTCCGGCTACTACCGCTACGAGCGGGGGTACGAGCCGGTGCTGCCCGGAGCGGAGCAGTTCGCGGGCGAGCTCGTGCACCCGCAACACTGGCCGGCCGACCTGCAGTGGGCCGGGCGGCGGGTGGTCGTCGTCGGCAGCGGCGCCACCGCGGTGACGCTGGTGCCCGCGCTCGCCGGTGACGCCGCGCACGTGACGATGCTGCAGCGCTCCCCGAGCTACGTGCTCTCCGTGCCGACGCGCGACCCGCTCGCGCGCAAGCTGTTCGGCGGGCGGCTGCCGCTGCGCTGGGCGGCCGCGCTGGTGCGGGCCCGCAACATCGCGCTCGTCACCACCCTGTACCGGCTCAGCCGCCGCCGCCCGGCCTGGATGCGCCGGAAACTGATCGACGCCGCCCGGGCCCAGCTGCCCCCCGACTTCGCCGTCGACCCGCACTTCTCACCCGCCTACGACCCGTGGGACCAGCGGCTGTGCGTCGTGCCGAGCGGGGACCTGTTCCGGGCCGTGCGCGAGGGCCGCGCGTCGGTGGTCACGGACCGGATCGCGACGCTGACCGAGCACGGCGTGGCGCTCGCCTCGGGAGCCGAGCTGCCCGCGGACGTCGTCGTGGCCGCGACCGGGCTCTCGCTGCAGATGCTCGGGGGCGCGACGCTGACCGTGGACGGCCGGGAGGTCGACCTCGGGCGGAGCGTGGTCTACCAGGGCGTGCTGCTGTCGGGTGTGCCGAACTTCGCGCTGACCTTCGGCTACACGAACGCCTCCTGGACGCTCAAGGCGGACCTCACGGCGACGTACGTGTGCCGGCTCCTGCGGTACATGCGCGCCCACGGCCACGCCGTCGTCACCCCGGTCGACCCGCCGACGGACGGGCTCGCCCCGCTGATCGCCCTGCGGTCCGGATACGTGCAGCGCGGGGCGGACCGGCTGCCCCGGCGCGGGTCGACGGGGCCGTGGCGGCTGACCAACAGCTACCCGCGCGACCTGCGGGTCCTGCGGTGGGGCCGGATCGCCGACCGGCACCTGCGCTTCTCCGCCGCTCGGGGTTGTCGTGAAAGCCACGTTCAGGACGTCTCCCGCCCTGAACGTGGCTTTCAGGACAACACCCAGGGAGCGGCGTGATGCGCAGGTACGCGTTCGAGGGCGGCACCGCGGTGGTCACCGGCGCCGCGAGCGGGATCGGCGCGGCCCTGGCCGCCGGGCTCGCCGCCCGGGGCAGTCACCTCGTGCTCCTGGACCGCGACGCCGACGGCCTCGCCGCGGTCGCCGCCGCCGCCCGGGCGGTGCCGAGCGGGGTGCGGGTCGCCGAGCACGTCGCCGACCTCGCGGACCCCGCGGCCGCCGTCGCCGCCGGGGCGGCGATCGCTGCGGCCCACCCGGAGACCACCCTGCTGGTCAACAACGCCGGGGTCGCGCTCGCCGGCCGGTTCGACCAGGTGGACGCCGAGCAGTTCGACGCGGTGCTCGCGGTGAACTTCCAGGCGGTGGTCACGATGACCCGCGCACTGCTGCCGGTGCTCACCGCGAACCCCGGGTCGCACCTGGTCGCGCTGTCCAGCATCTTCGGGATCCTCGCGCCGCCGGGCCAGACCGCCTACTGCGCCAGCAAGTTCGCCGTCCGCGGGTTCCTCGAGTCGCTGCGGGGCGAGCTGGCGCCGATGGGCGTCGGGGTGACCTGCGTGCACCCGGGCGGGGTGCGGACGAACATCGCCCGCAATGCGATCGTCGGCACCCGACTTCCGGCCGCGCAGTGGGAGCTGGGCCGCGACCGGTTCGACCAGCTGCTGACCCTGGCCCCGGCCGACGCCGCGGAGACCATCCTGCGTGCCGTGCACCGCCGCCGTCCACGCGTGCTCGTCGGCCGCGACGCGGTGATCATGGACAAGCTGGCCCGGCTGCTGCCCGTCGGCAACGGGCGCCTGCTGTCGGCGGCCACGCGGCGCGCGGCCCGCCGCTGACGCCTTTCTCCGTTGCGGCGTTGATCTACAGGACACCGTTCAGCCGGACCGCGCCGGGTCCGCCCGGTCGTCGGTCTCGTCCGACATGTCGAGCTTGGGGCCGCCGAGCCCCAGCAGCGTGAGCCCGCCCGCCGCGAGCACCAGCCACAGGCTCACGATCCGGTAGACCAGCACGGACGCGATCGCCGTCGACCCGACCAGGCCCGTCGCGATCAGCGCCGAGCTCAGCGCCGCCTCGACGACCCCCAGCCCGCCCGGGGTCAGCCCGAGCGAGGCCACCGCCGTGCCCGCCGCCCACGCGAGCAGGAGCCCCTCCCAGGGGACGTCGCCGCCGACGGCCAGGATCGCGAACGCCAGGCACGCCGCGTCGGCCAGCCAGTTCAGCGCCGCGAGCAGCGCCGCGATCCACAGCGTCGGCCGGTCCGGCTCCAGCGCCGTGACCTCCTCCAACTGCTCCTGGACGATCTCCTCGGGGTCGCCCTCCGGCTTGCCACTGACCTTCTGCACCGTCTCGACCAGGCGCGTACCGAGGCGCTCCAGGAGCCGCCGCGGTCCCGGGCGCCGCAGTGACAGCAGCAGGACCGCCAGCGGCACCGCGCCGCCGAGCACACCGACGGCGGCGGATAACACGGCCAACCCCGAGCCGGACACCACCGCTCCGAGCGCCACGACGGCGACCAGCGCGAACGACGAGAACACCCCGGAGACGGCCAGCGCCCACCCGGCGACCGACGCCTCCGCGCCGAGGGAGACGAAGCGCCGCATCGCGAACACCGTCGCCGCGGCCGGGCCGGCCAGCGGCAGCCCGACGGAGATGGCGTTGCCGGCGTAGGTGGTCGCCACGACACCGGCCAGCGATATCCGGCTCCCGCCGACGCCGAGCAGGCGGCGCTGCTGGCGCGCCATCGCGCCCATCGACACCGCCTGCGCGACGACGGCCGCGCCGACCCACCACCAGTCGGCATGCGCGAGCAGGCCGAGCGACTCCACGATCCGCTCGCGCTGCGCGACCACCAGCCACACCATCGCCACGACGACGGCGGCCAGGAGGAACGCCTTCCACCCGAACCGGCGCAGCCGATGGCCCTCCTGTCCGGCGCCGTTCTGCCCGTCGCTCACGCGGCTCCCTCGCTCACGGTGCAGATGGTCCACGCCGAGGGTCGCACGTGCAGCGTGGCACCCCGACCGGAGCAGGGCGACGGCCCGGGCAGCAGGATCCGGCGGGTCAGGACAGCGGGACCACCAGGATCCGGTCGTCGTCCGGCGCCGGGTCGCCGCGGCCGTCGCGGTTGCTCGTCGTCGTCCACAGCGCCGCGCCGTCCGGGGTGGGGGTCACCGCGCGCAGGCGGCCGAACTCGCCGGTGAACAGCGCCTCCGGCGTCCCGACCGCGCCGGGGCCGGTCACCGGGACCCGCCACAACCGCTCGCCGCGCAGGCCGGCCGCGTAGAGGGCGCCGCCGGCGTAGGCGAGCCCGCTGGGCGAGGCCTCGTCAGTCGACCACGTCACCAGCGGGTCGGTGAAGCCGGGGCGGTCCCCGACGCCCTCCACCTCCGGCCACCCGTAGTTCCCGCCGGCGGTGATCCGGTTGATCTCGTCGAACCGGTTCTGCCCGAACTCCGCGGCGTAGAGCGTGCCGTCCGGGGCGAAGGCGAGGCCCTGCACGTTGCGATGCCCGAGGCTGTAGACCGCGGAGCCGAACGGGTTGCCCGGCGCCGGGGCACCGTCGGGCGTCACCCGGAGGATCTTGCCGCCGAGGTCGGCCCGGTCCTGCGCGGGCGCCCGCCGCCCGGCGTCGCCGGTGCCGACGTAGAGCAGGCCGTCCGGGCCGAACGCCACCGCGCCGCCGTTGTGGATCCCGGCCTTGACGATGCCGGAGACCACGACCCGCTGCGCCGCGCCGTCCACCGTGCCGTCCGCGGCGGCCTGCAGCCGCACGACCCGGTTGTCGGTCGCCGAGGTGTAGGCGACGAAGATCGCGTGGTCGGCGGCGAAGTCGGGCGACACCGCGACGCCCAGCAGCCCGCCCTCGCCCTGCGCGACGACCCCGGCGACCGTCCCCACCGGCGTGATCGTGCCGTCGGGTGCCACCCGCAGCAGCCGGGCCGACTCCCGCTCGGTCACCAGCGCGGCGCCGTCGGGCAGGAACGCGACGCCCCAGGGCACCTCCAGCCCGGTGACGAGCACGCGGGGCGCGGCGCCGGCGGACGTGCCGGGCGCGGGCGACGAGGCGGCGGTGGGGAACGGCGTGGGTGCGGCTGGGGTGCCGCTGCACGCCGCCAGGGCGAGGACCGCGGCCGCCGCGAGACCGCGGGCCACGAAGCGAGCCGGGATGCGCACGTCATCGACGCTATCGGCCGCACGGCGCGATGGCGCGCCGCCCCGCCCCAAGGTCGGCACTCCACCCAGACGGTTCCACGAGAGTGCCGCTCGTCTGCCGACTCGCGCAGGCAAAGGTGCCGACTCGCGCAGGCAAAGGTGCCGACTCGCGTGAAGCGGCGCGGGTCAGGCGGGCCAGGCGGGTCAGGCGCCCAGGGGATCCTGTCGCTGGAGGCCGGCGATCTCCAGGAGCCGCTGCGCGCGCTGGGCCACCGGCAGGTCGACGAACTCGCCGTCCGGGAGCCGGGTCGCCCCGCGGCCCCCGGCCTCGAAAGCCGCGAGCACCTGCCGCGCCCACTCCAGTTCGCGCGCCGACGGCGCGAACGCCTCGTGCAGGATCGGGATCTGCCGCGGGTGGATCGCGGACTTCGCCCCGAAGCCCAGCGACCGGACGAACTCCGCCTCGGCGCGCAACCCCGCGTCGTCGTCGATCAGCGGGTAGACGCTGTCGACGGGCGGGGGCAGCCCGGCTGCCCGGGACACCACGACAAGGTGGCTGCGGACGTAGAGCATCGGCAGGGCGCCATCGCCGGCGTAGAGGTCGCGCAGCAGGTCCAGGCCGCCGATGCTCAGGTGCGCGACGCCCGGGACGCACGCGATCTCCTGCGCGGCGAGCACGCCGCGGGCCGTCTCGATCGCCGGCACGAGCGGCAACCCACCGGCCCGCGCGGCGACCCACAGCACGTCGTCGGCCGACTCGCACTTCGGGATCCGGATCGCCGCGGCATATGGCGCGACCGCGTCGAGGTCCGCGGCGCACTCGTCCGTGCGCGGCGGGTTGACCCGCACCAGTGCGGCATGCTCCTTGATCGCCGCGGCGACCATCTCCCGCGCGCGGTCCTTGGCGTCCTCCGGCACGCCGTCCTCGAGGTCGAGGATCACCGCGTCCGCGCCCACGGTGAACACCCGGTGCAGCAGCTTGGCGTTGTGGCCGGGCGCGAAGAGGTAGCTGCGGTTGACCCTGCTGCTGATCACTGTCGTCACACCACCCCGTCCTTCCTCAGCCCCGCGACCTGCTCGGGCGTGTACCCGAGCCGCTCGGTGAGCACGGCGTCCGTGTCCTGCCCCAGCCGCCGCCCGGCGAACCGGATGCCGCCCGGGGTGCGGGAGAGCCGGAACCACACGTTCTGCATGCGCAGCGGCCCGAGGTCCTCGTCGTCCACGGTGGTCACGGCGTCGCGGGCCTGCACCTGCGGGTCGGCGAACAGCTGGGCGACGTCGTACACGGGGAACAGCGCCGCGCCCACCTCCTCGAAGGCAGCGACGACGGCGTCGAGGTCGCGGGCGGCGATCCAGTCCTGCACCGCGCCGTCGAGCTCGTCGACGCGCGCCACCCGCTCGCGCGCGGAGGAGAACCACGGCTGCTCGACCAGGTCCGGGCGCCCGACGAGGCGCAGCACCCGCGCCGCCACCGACGTCGCCCCGCACGACACCGCCACCCAGGCACCGTCACGGGTCCGGTAGGTGTTGCGGGGCGCGCTGTTGCGCGACCGGTTGCCCTGTCGCGCCGGCACGACACCGAGCTGGTCGTGCGCGCTGGGCGTCGGGCCCATGAGGCCCAGGAGCGGCTCGAACAGCGACAGGTCGATCACCTGGCCCCGACCGTCGCCGTGGTCGCGGGCGTGCAGCGCGGTCATCACCGCGAACGCCCCGGTCACCCCCGCGACGCCGTCCGCGAGCCCGAACGGCGGCAGCGTCGGCGGGCCGTCCGGCTGCCCGGTCAGGTGCGCGAACCCGGTCATCGCCTCGGCGAGCGAGCCGAACGCGCGCCGCCGGGCGTAGGGGCCGTCCTGGCCGAAGCCCGTGGTGCGCAGCAGCACCAGCCGCGGGTTGACCTCGTGGAGCTCGTCCGGACCCAGGCCCCAGCCCTCCAGCACCCCGGGCCGGAAGTTCTCGGTCATCACGTCGGCGTCGGCGACCAGCCTCAGCATGATCTCGCGGCCCTCGGGCGTGCGGACGTCCAGCGTCATCGCGTCCTTGTTGCGGGCGATCACCTTCCACCACAGGCCGTGCTGGATCCCGTGCCGGCCCGGCACCGACCACCCGTGGGTGCGCGCGGGGTCCCCGGTCGGCAGCTCGATCTTGAGGACGTCCGCCCCGAAGTCGCCGAGCAGCATCGCCGTGATGGGCCCGGCGTAGACGGTGCTGAAGTCGAGCACCCGGACGCCGCCGAGCGGGCCGTGATCCGATTGCGTGCTGGTCATCGGCGCCGCTGGTCCTCCACGGTTTCGCTCGTCGTCCGGTCACCGCCGCCCCGCGGGACAGCGCTCTCAGTGACCGATCCGGCCACAACGCGTCCACCCCGCACTCCGTGCGGGGCGGCCGCCCCGCGCCGGATCACACCGGTCACCCTACTTCGCGACCCCCGCGAGTGGCACCCTCGTCGGGAGGTTCGCCCACGACCACACCGACCTCGGAGAGGCTGCCGCCGTGCCCCGCAAGATCCTCCTCGACTGCGACCCCGGGCACGACGACGCCGTCGCGCTGCTGCTCGCCCACGGCAGCCCGGAGATCGAGCTGCTCGCGGTGACCACCGTCGCCGGGAACCAGACCCTCGAGAAGGTCACCCGCAACGCGATCGCGGTCGCCCGCGTCGGCGGCATCGCCGGCGTGCCGTTCGCCGCCGGGTGCGCCCGGCCGCTGCTGCGCACCCTGGGCGTGGCGGGCGACATCCACGGCGAGTCCGGGCTGGACGGGCCGGTGCTGCCCGAGCCCGACCCCGCGCGCGACGTCCCCCTGGACCCGCGGCACGCCGTCGACCTGATCATCGACACGGTCCTGGCGCATCCGCCGCGGCTCGGTCACCCTCGTGCCGACCGGACCGCTGACCAACATCGCGCTGGCCGTGCGCAAGGAGCCGCGGGTCGTCGAGCGGGTCGCCGAGGTCGTGCTCATGGGCGGGGCCTACGCGCGCGGCAACCGCACCCCGGTCAGCGAGTTCAACATCGGCTGCGACCCGGAGGCCGCGCAGATCGTGTTCCGGGAGCCGTGGCCGGTGACCATGGTCGGGCTGGACCTCACCCACCAGGCGCTCGCCACCCCCGCGGTCGTCGCCCGGATCGCGGAGCTCGGGACGGCACCGGCCCGGTTCGTCGCGGACCTGCTGGAGTTCTTCGCCGGGACCTACCGCACGCTCCAGGGCTTCCCCGCGCCCCCCGTCCACGACCCGTGCGCGGTCGCGTTCGTGATCGACCCGGGGGTGCTGACGACGCGGCGGGCGCCGCTGGACGTCGAGCTGCACGGGGTCTTGACCACCGGGATGACGGTGGCCGACCTGCGCGGACCGGAGCCCGCCGACTGCCACACCCGGGTGGCGGTCACGCTGGACCACGCGCGGTTCTGGGACCTGGTGGTCGACGCGCTCGCCCGGATCGGCGATCCCTGAGCCGCCGCTTTCCCTGCCGCCCCGGCCCGGGACGCCTATGGTTCCGGCGTGGTCCGTGTGCTCGCCGTCGCCGACGAGGTGTGCGACGCGCTCTGGGGCGCGAAGGCCGCCGCGCTCGCGCCGGACGTCGTGCTCGCGGCCGGCGACCTGCCCTGGGACTACCTCGAGTTCCTCGCGTCGGTGACCGACCGCCCGGTCGTGTTCGTCCCCGGCAACCACGATCCCGCCGTCGCCTCCGCCCGGCAGCACCGGTCCGGGCAGTTCCTGCGCGCGGGGATGCCCTGCGAGCCGCCGCGCCCGGCAGGCTGCCGCAGCGCCGACGGCACGGTCGTCGACGCCGCCGGGCTGAGGATCGCCGGCCTCGGCGGGTGCGTCCGCTACCGGCCCGGGCCCAACCAGTACAGCCAGCGCGAGTTCCACCGGCGCTCCGCCCGCCTCCAACGCCGGGTCGGGCGCCTGCAGCGGCGGCGCCCCGGGCCGGTCGACGTCCTGCTCACGCACGCACCGCCGCGCGGCCTCGGTGACGAGGACGACCGCCCGCACGTCGGCATCGACGCGCTGCACCCCCTTCTGGAGCGGTTGCAGCCGCGCTGGCACCTGCACGGCCACATCCACCCCTACGGGCAGCCGCGGCCCGACCGGCGGGTCGGCGACACGACGATCCGCAACGTGATCCCCTACCGCATGTTCGAGATCGAGCCGACCTTCGCGGGAGCCGACGATGCGCGGTGACACCGGCTCCCCGCGGGCCGATGCCGAGGCCGACTTCCTGCGCGCCCGCCGGCTGCAGGTGATCGCCGCCCTGACCGCCCGCCTGCTGGGCAAGGAGAGCGGCGACCGCAACGTGCTGTCGTTCCAGGAGGTCGTCGACGCGCTCGGCCTGCTCGACGAGGTCGCCCTCGGCCGCCAGATGATCCCGGTGGAGAAGATCGTCGGCTCGGTGGACCGGGTACGGGAGTTCGACCCGAAGTTCCGGCCGCGTACGGGGCTGAGCCGGCAGCGGTTCGAGCGGATCGACGAGGCGGTGCGACGCGGCGAGTCGCTGCCGCCGATCGACGCCTACCGGGTCGGCGACATCTACTTCGTCCGCGACGGGCACCACCGGGTGGCGGTGCACCGCGCACTCGGCCTGCCCGAGATCGAGGCCGATGTGCGGCTGGTGCGCACGGTCGTCGAGCCCGACGACGTACAGGCACGCTCCGACCTCGCCGCCCGCGAGCTGCGGAAGCTCTTCCTGCAACGCGTCCCGGTGCCCAGGTCGGCGTACTACGCACTGATCCTCAGCGATCCCCGGCAGTACCCGTGGTTCGCGGAGATGGTGGAGGCATGGGCGGCCCGGCTGATGTTCGCCGAGCGAATCTGCCTGGACCGTCGGGCGGCCGCGGGACGCTGGTACACCGAGGAGTTCGCGCCTGTCGTCAAGCTGATCGAGGACGGCGACCTGCTCGGTAAGGACGAGACGGAGGCCGACGCCTACATGCGCGTCGCCGGCGAGCGGTACGCGGTGTTCCACCACCACGACTGGAACGCCGAGATCATCGCCGAGCTCGGCCGCAGGCGGTAGGTCAGCTCGGGCCCGGCGCCCACTCGCGTAGCCGCGCCGCGACCGGGACGACGTCGTCCAGTTCGCCGGCGGCGACCGCCAGGACGAGTTCGACGACCTCGTCGTTGCCGGCGCTCACCCGATGCCCGTTGATGCCGAGGAACACTGCCGCAGCCGCCCAGGCCAACCGCTTGTTGCCGTCGACCAGCGCATGGTTGCGTGCCAGCGAGTGCAGCAGCGCAGCCGCCTTCGTATGGAGATCGGGATAGGCGTCTTCGCCGAAGACGGTGGCCCGCGGGCGGCCCAGCGCCGATTCGAGAAGCCCGACGTCGCGGACGACCACCTCGACGCCTGCAGCCGCATCGGCGATCCGCAGCAGATCGTCCAGGCTCAGGTAGCGCGTCACGAATCACCGAGACGCTGCAACGCCTCGGCGTAGCGGGTGACGACGTACTGCAGCTCCTTGTCGACCAGTCCCGCATTGCCTCGACGCGTGACGTACTCCCGGAGCGCTGCTCGCGCGACGTCCTGCATGGATCGATTCTCGATCTCCGCCTGCGCCCGCAGAGCCTCGGTCTCGCCGTCGGTGAGCCGCAACGTCATCGCCATGCCACTGACGATACCACTGTGATACCACGGGTCGAGGAGCCGTCCTGACACGACGAAGGTGGCTCCCGACGGGTCGGACCCGCCGGAAGCCACCTTCGGTGCTGTTCAGTCGCGCTGGGCTCCGCTCGAGGTCGTCTCATCCTGGCCGCCCGGCGCCAGGTTCAGCCCGTTCTCGGCGTCGAACACGTGCACCTTCGACGTGTCGAACCACAGCTTGGCCGTCGTCCCGCGCCGGACGTGGGAGGCGGCGTCCAGGCGCGCCGTGATCGGCGTCCCCTCGCCGTGCATGTCGTTGCCGGTGTCCTTGGCCAGATCGTCGAGGTCCGCGGAGTGGGCCCCCTCGCCCTTCACGACGAAGTAGGCGTAGACGTCCGATCCCATCGCCTCGACGATGTCGATCGGCGCGTCGAACGTCCCACCGGGCTTGTCGCCCACCAGCGACGCGTCCTCGAAGTGCTCGGGGCGAATGCCCAGGATGACGGTTCCGCTGGTCTTCGACCGCTCCACGGCCTGCCGGCACTCGTCGTTCAGCTGGGTCTCCCCCAGCGCCGTCACCACGACCCCGTTGCCCTTGAGCTGCCCCGGCAGGAAGTTCATCGACGGGCTGCCGATGAACCCGGCCACGAACAGGTTGACGGGGTGGTCGTAGAGGTAGGACGGCGAGCCGACCTGCTGCACCACGCCGCCGCGCATGACCACGACCCGGTCGCCCAACGTCATGGCCTCGGTCTGGTCGTGGGTGACGTAGAGCGTGGTGGTGCCCAGGCTCTTCTGGATGCGCGAGACCTGCGTACGCATCTGCACACGCAGCTTGGCGTCGAGGTTCGACAGTGGCTCGTCCATCAGGAACGCCTTCGGCGAGCGCACGATGGCGCGACCCATCGCGACGCGCTGGCGCTGGCCACCGGACAGGTTCGAGGGCTTGCGGTCGAGGTGCTGGGTCAACTCCAGCATCTCGGCCGCCTCCTGGACCTTCTTCTGGATGGTGCCCTTGTCCACACCTGCGAGCTTGAGCGGGAATCCCATGTTCTCGCCCACGGTCATGTGCGGGTACAGCGCGTAGGACTGGAACACCATGGCGATGTCACGATCCTTGGGCGCCTTGTCGTTGACGACGGTGCCGTCAATGATCAGCTTGCCCGCGGTGATGTCCTCCAGCCCGGCCACCATGTTCAGCGTGGTCGATTTCCCGCAGCCGGACGGGCCGACCAGGATGATGAACTCCCCGTCGGCGATGTCAAGGTTGAAGTCGTCCACGGCCAGCGCACCATCCGGGTAGCGCTTGACCACGTGTTCCAGAGCGATCTCGGCCATTTTCTCTGAGCTCCTCGGGTGTGCGAGTCATTGGTGTGCGAACCGGGTCAGCCCTTGACGGCACCCGAGGTCAGCCCGGCGACGATCCGGCGCTGGAACAGCAGGACGAAGATGACGATGGGGATCGTGATGACCACCGCCGCGGCCGCGACCGGCCCCGTCGGCTTCTCGAACGTCGTGGCGCCCGTGAAGTAGCTCATCGCCGCCGGCACGGTGCGCGCCCTCGACGTCGAGGTCAGCGACAGTGCGAACAGGAAGTCGTTCCAGCACGAGATGAAGACGAGGATGGCCGTGGTGAAGATGCCGGGCATGGCCAGCGGCGTGATCACCTGGCGGAACGCCTGGTAGGGCGTGGCCCCGTCCATCTTGGCCGCCTTCTCGAGGTCCCACGGGATCTCCCGGAAGAACGCCGAGAGCGTGTAGATGGCCAGCGGCAGCGCGAAGGTGACGTAGGGGATGATCAGGCCGGGCCAGGTGTCGAACAGCCCGATGGTGGTCAGGATCTTGAACAGCGGCGTCACCAGGGCGATCTGCGGGAACATCGAGATCAGCAGCGACACGGCCACGATCGCCGCCTTGCCCGGGAAGGTCAGGCGCGCGATGGCGTAGGCGGCCATCGTCCCGAACACGATCGCGATGAGGGTCGCGATCAGGCAGATCCCGATCGAGTTGAACAGCGCCCGCAGGAACTCCGGGTTCGAGAAGATCTCCGCGTAGCTGTCCCCGGTCGGCGAGACGGGCAGGTACCGACCATCGTTGAGCGTGGCGGCATCCTTGAGTGACAGCGAGAGGATCCACACCACCGGGACGAACGCATACAGCAGGACGAGGACGTTGACGGCCCACCAGGTCAGCTTGCGTTGTGTGGTTTCGGTCTGCACGGCTACTTCCTCCCTCCGGGGTCCGCCCCGGGCGCCGCCGCACCGAAGGCCTTGATGAAGATGAAGGCGATGATCCCCGTGGTGATGAAGATCAGCACCGCCATGGTCGAGCCGATGCCGAGGTTGAGCCCCCGGATCAGGTTGCTGTAGGCGACCATGGACACCGAGCTGGTGCCGTTGGCGCCGTTGGTGAGGACGAAGATGTTGTCGAACACCCGGAAGGCGTCCAGCGTGCGGAACAGCAGCGCCACCAGGATGGCCGGCTTGATCAGCGGCACGGTGATCATCCAGAACCGCTTCCAGGCGTTCGCGCCGTCCATCGAGGCCGCCTTGAGCAGGTCCTCAGGGACGAGAGCGAGACCGGCCATCAGCAGGAGCGCCATGAACGGGATCGTCTTCCAGACCTCGGCGAGGATGATGATCCAGATCGACGGCCAGAACTCCGTCAGTGGTGCGGACCCGCTCGGGGTCAGGTAGCCGAGGTCCTCGGTCCAGGCGAACCGCCAGGAGAACGCAGCGACCACGGTCACGATCCCGTACGGGACCAGTGCCGAGGTGCGCACCAGCCCGCGTCCGACGATCGTGCGGTGCATGATGATCGCGAGGAGCATCCCGAACACCAGCTCGAGGGACGCGCTGACGACGGTGATGAACATCGTGACGCCGAACGCCCGCCACCAGATCGGGCTGGACAGCACCGTCACGTAGTTGTCGAACCAGATGAACTGGTTGGCGTTCGGCCTGCGCAGGTCCGCCTTGTTCAACGAGAGCCAGAAGGCGTAGATGATCGGATACGCCGCGACCGCGAGCATGATGGTCACCGCGGGCGCGACGAGCAGCAGCCCCAGCTTTCGCTCCGCTCGCTGCGCCTCGTTGGCCCGTCGGCGGGCGATGTCGATGGAGCCGTCGTCCGCGCGTTCCTCGATCGCCTCGGCGGCCGCGGGTGTCGGTGTCTGGGTCACGGCAGGATCCCCTTACCGTCGATCGCGTTCTGGATGGAGGTGCGCAGCTCGTCCGCCGACGCCTGCGGGTTGATGTCCGATGGCGGGGACAACGTGGTGGACAGGACCGTCGAGATGTTCTGGTACACGGGGGACTCCGGCCGCGACTTGGCGCTCTCCAACTCGGTCAGCATCACGTCTGCCATCGGGTACGCCTTCTTCATCTCCGGCTGGTCGTACACCGTCCGGTTGGTCGGCGGCTCCCCCGCGTTGATCGCGTGCTGGAGCTGGTGCTCCGGCGAGCGCAGGCACATGGCCGCGTCGAACGCCTCGTCCGGGTGCTGGCTGTAGGTGCTGATCGCGAAGTTCATCCCGCCCAGCGTCGTGGTGACCGGCGCATCGGCCGTGACCTTGGGGTACGGCGCGTAGCCGAGGTTGGGCACCAGGTCCGGGTTGGCCTCCTTCATCGAGGCGAGGACGTAGGGCCAGTTCAGGGAGAACGCCGAGCGCCCGTTCTGCAGGTCCGCGAACACCTCGGGCTCCTGCGCGTTCGACAGGGACGAGCTGGTCAGGCCGGACGTGGCCAACTTGTGGAGCAGCGTGAGCGCCTCGACGGTCTTGTCGTCGAGCGCGGGCGCCGTGCTGTCGTCATTGACCACTTGGCCGCCGAATCCCTTGATCAGGTTGTTGATGTTCACCACGTAGCCCTCGTACTGCGCGGCGGTGAACCCGATCTCGTACGGCTTGCCCTGGTCCTTGAGCTGCTGGGCCATCTGCATCATCTCGTCGAACGTCGTCGGCGGCGTCGGGACGAGATCCGTGCGATACCAGAGCAGCTGCACGTTCGTGTGCTTCGGGATGCCGTAGATCTTGTCCTTCCAGGTGGCCGTGTCGATCGGCGGCTGGAGGATGTCCTTCGTGGCGGCGGCGGCCTGCTGGGGGTTGAGCTCGCGGATCCAGCCGGCCTCGGCGAACTCGGCTGTCCACGTGACGTCCATGCCCAGCAGGTCCATCCCCGCGTCCTTGGCGGCGAGGCGGCGCACGAGCTGGTCGCGCTGGCCGTCCGCGTCGCTGGGCAGCAGGTTGCCGACGATGGTGTACCGACCGGCTGCCTTGGCGTTGCAGTCGGCGATGATCTCGTCGAACTTCGTCGCACTCGCTCCGCCGTACAAGTTGACGACGACGCCTGCGGGCCCGCTGGAGCACGCCGCGAGCGAGGTCACCAGCGCCGCAGCGCCGACGAGCGCGGCCCACCGGGGTGACCGCCGGGGCGCTCCCGTCCGTCGTGGAATCTTCATCGACCCTCCGTCCAGGTGAAACGCTTGCGAAAGTGGCGCAGCGCACATCCTCGACGGAACAGTGCCAGATCTTCCGGGTGACGGCGAGACGTGACGGGCGCCCGCCAGATCACGGTTTCTTCACATCGCGCGGGAGCCGGGGCGGAGCGCGCTCGGCGCTACCAGGTGAGGCCGCGCTGCGCGAGGGTCGCCTCGATCTCCAGCCGCTGGACAGGGTCGAACGGGGGACGTCCGGGGGCCGGGATCTCCAGCGCGGTGCAGCACGCACACAGGGTGTCGTCGTACGCCAATGTCACGCTCTGCAAGCGCAGTGCGCGGCGCGGAAGGTCGGACTCCGCAATGCGCGAGTAGTCCCGGCCGAGTCTGCGCAGGTCCGCGACGAGCCGCTCGATCGGCGGCCCCACGGGCTGGCTGTCGGCACCCGTGACCCCGCGCGACCGGCGTTCCCCGCGGCTCCAGCGCTCGAGCGCCTTCGCCGCGACCGCGAAGATCGCTCCAGGCAGGAACGCGAGGGCGGTGTACAGGACGAGGTTCACCGACCCTCCCTTCAGGGCAGACCGGCCGTCGTGCAACCAGTTTGCCCCATCCGGGCACCGGTACGCCCGAAATTCGTCCGCATCGCGACGACGTGCCCCGCTTTGATGATCACTCGCCGGTCGAGGCTCAACCGTTGGCCGGTCGCGTTGCGTGACCTCCCACGTCCGGAGCCCGCGGAGCTGGGCCGTCGCCGCCGTGCCCGGCGGTTGAGACCCGCCGTGAAGAGGGGTTACGGTGGCCTCTTGGTGAACGTCGTCCCCAACCCGCCGCCGCACGGAGTCCGACGCCCTCGGCGGGCGAGCATCCTGGATGTGGCGGCCCTGGCGGGGGTGTCAGCCTCCACCGTGTCGCGCTCGTTGCGCGGTCACTCGAGCATCTCGGCCGCCACCCGCCAACGCGTCATGGAGGCGGCGCAGCAGCTGTCCTACAGCGCGTCGCCGCAGGCCTCGGGGCTGGCGTCGGGTCGGACCCTGACGATCGGCGTGGTCGTCCCGTTCGTCACCCGCTGGTTCTTCGTCAACGTGGTGGCAGGGGCCTACGAGGTGCTCCACGAGGCCGGCTACGACGTGCTGCTCTACCACCTCGGCACCGGGCAGGCGCGCGACCGCTTCTTCGAGCGGATGCCGTTGTCCCGGCGTGTGGACGCCGTGCTCACGCTGACGGTTCCGCTGACCGAGGAGCACACGCTTGCACTGCGTGCCCTCGACATGCCGCTCGTGACCGTGGGTGCCGCGCTGCCGGGGGTGTCGTCCGTCCGGATCGACGACGTCGGCGCGATGCGCACCGCGGTGCACCACCTGCTGCACCAGGGCCACGAGGACATCGTCATGATCACCGGGGTCGAGGACGAGGCCGACTTCGGTTTCGCCTCCTCCCGCTGCCGGCGCGAGGGCTACGTGGACGCGATGCTCACCGCCGGGCTGGCCGACCGGATCGACTTCGTGTCGGCCGACACCTACGGCATCGAGGGCGGCGCGGCGGCGATGTCCGCGCTGATGGATCGGCCGACGCTGCCCACCGCGGTCGTCACCGAGTACGACGAGCTGGCCATCGGGGCGATTCGCACGCTGCGCCGGGCGAGCATCGCCGTGCCGGGCCGGATGTCGGTGGTGGGCGTCGACGGCCACGAGATGGCGTCGGTCGTCGACCTCACGACGGTCGCCCAGCCCGTCCAGGAGCAGGGCGCCGTCGCCGCGCGCCTGCTGCTCGACACCCTGGCGGACCCGGCGACGGGCCCGGCCGAGGTGGTCCTGCCCACCCGGCTCGTCGTGCGCGGCAGCACCGGCACGCCCTGGTCCCGGCCGTCCTCGTCGGACAGGGCCTGACGGCGCCTCAGCTGCGGCGGCGAGCGGTCAGAACCGTCCGGTGGTGGCCATCGCCGCGCCGACGATGCCCGCGTTGTTCTGCAGCACCGCCGGCACCACGGGCGTGCCGACCTTGACGTAGGGCAGGAAGCGGTCGGCCTTCTTGCTCACGCCGCCGCCGAGGACGATGAGGTCCGGGGAGAGCAGCCGCTCGACGTGCGCGATGTAGTCCTGCACCCGGACGGCCCAGTCCGGCCAGCTCAGGTCCTGCTCGTCGCGGATGCGGTCCGAGGAGTGCAGCTCGGCGTCGGCGCCGTGCAGCTCCAGGTGGCCGAGCTCGGTGTTGGGCACCAGCCGGCCGTCGAGGAACAGCGCGCTGCCGATCCCGGTGCCGAAGGTGAGCAGGAGGACCAGGCCGCGCACGTTGCGGCCGGCGCCGAACGCCATCTCGGCCACCCCGGCCGCGTCGGCGTCGTTGAGCACCGTGACCGGCCGTCCGAGCTCGGCGGTGAACCTCGCCGCCGCGTCGAGCCCCAACCAGTCCGGGTGCAGGTTCGCGGCACTGCCGATGACGCCGCGGCGGACCACCCCGGGGAAGGTGATGCCCACGGGGTCGGTGCCCTTCCAGCTGCCGGCCACCTCGACGAGCGCCGGGAGCACGGCGTCGGGAGTCGCGGGCCGCGGCGTCTCGACCCGGACCCGTTCCTCGGTCAGGGCTCCGGCGTCCACGTCCACGGGGGCGCCCTTGATCCCCGACCCCCCGATGTCGATGCCCAGGACGGTCATCGTGCCCTCCCCCGCTCGCGGCTGCGCCCCAGCGTATCCGCCTGCCGATCATGCGACGTCGGGGCGGCGGGCGCGGTATTGCGATCCGCCGCCCCGCACCCGCGTGCCGTGATCGACTGCGACCTCGCCCGAGCGGGTCACCAGTGGGGTCGTACCCCGACTGGCCGCTGGGCTCGTGACCCGTGACCGCTTGTACGGACCGCGCTTCCGGCGGCTGTTCCCCGACGTCTACGCCCCCGCAGCAGCGGAACCAGATCTGCTGCTACGGTCGCGAGCCGCCGGGGTCTACATCGGGGGACGGGGCGTGTTGGTCGGATACTCGGCCGCCGAACTGCTCGGTGCGTCGTGCGCCTCAGCGAACGCGCCCGCCGAGGTGACCGTGCCCGACGGGTGCCGCGGCCGGCCCGGCCTGGTGGTGCACCGCTTCCGGCCCGCGCCCGGCGAGGTGGCCGACGAAGACGGAATCGCGCTGACCACCGCCGTCCGCACGGCCTACGACCTGGGCCGGCGACCCGACCGCTCCGAGGCCGTAGTGGCAATCGACGCACTCGCCCGCGGCCGATTCCCGCTGGGCGCGCTGCTCGAGTTGGCTGCCGGCCACCGCGGGGACCGAGGACTGCTCGCACTGCGCGATGCGGTCGCGCTGGCCGACTGTCGCTCCGGCTCACCGATGGAGACACGGATCCGGGTGGCAATCCACCGCTATGGGCTGCCGCCGCCGTGGCTGCAGTTCCCGGTCGGCCCGTTCCTGCTCGACCTGGCCTATCCCGAAATCCGGCTGGCGATCGAGTACGACGGCCGGGACCACCGCACTGCCGAACGTGCAGTGCGCGACCTACGCCGCGAGGCCTACGTGACTCGCCTTGGCTGGGACATACTCCGGCTCGACGCCGCAACGGTGTTCTCCCCGCGCGCGGTCGCGATCCGAGTGCAACGCGAGCTCGTGGCCCGTGGTGCGGCGAGCGCAGCGCCGGTCACGGCGCGCTGGTGATCGGCTCGGCGCGATCGCTCAACAAGCCGAACCCGCCGTCACCGAGGGGCCGGAGGCTCCTTCGCCGCGGGCACCGCGGGCGGAGCCGGCGCCGCGGACTTGACCACCAGCTGCCCCCACTGGCCCCGCTCGCTGCGGAACACGTCCTCGACGCGCTCGACCTCGCGCTCCGGGACCGTGTCCGGGTCGACGTCCTGCCAGTCGACCTTCGCCTCCTCCAGGTTGCGCGCCGCGTCGCCGTAGACCTTCTCCAGCTGCGGGAACCCGACGAGCGTCTCGAAGGCGGTGACGGCGGCGGCGAGCGCGGCGAGCAACGCGCCGACGACGGCCCAGGCGGCCCGCGCCGTCCCGGCCGTCGACTGGGTGATGACCCCGGCCGCCGCCGCACCGAGCAGCAGCGCCGTGCGCAGGACGACGGCCTGCCGGTGTGCGTGGGCGTACTCGCCGCGCCGGGCCTGGTAGTAGCGCAGCTGGTCGTCGATGCGCAGCCGCAGGTAGAGGCGGTGGAAGGCCGGGCCCGGTCGGCCGCGGCCTCCGCCGCGCGGTCGGTGCGCGGCCCGGTCACGGCTCCTCCCCCGCGCGGATCGACAGCACCGCTCGGCGCAGCACGCTCACCCGGTCCGCGCCCGCGTAGCTTCCGGTCGCCGACAGGAACCGGAAGCAGGCCGAGCGCAGCCGTTCGGCCTTCACCCGCTCGGTCATGAAGTTCTCCAGCGCGCTCAGCTCGTTCACGGCGTTGCTCAGCACCGCGAGCAGCGCGCCGAGCAGGGCGAGCAGCAGGCCGGGCCACTTCTCCCCGGGGAACACCGCCTGCAGGCCGCCGAGCCCGGTCAGCAGCGCCGAACCGACGATGATGACCACCTGCTGGCGGCGGTAGCGGTTCTGGTGCCGCAGCGCCGCGAGGTCGGCCTCGCGGAAGGCGGGGGTCACGACCTGGTCGACGGTGCTGATGTCGTCGGCCAGCTCCGGGTAGTCCGTCACCGCCTCGGGGTGGATCGGCGGCCAGGACCGGCGTGGCGCCCGCCACGACGGGAACCTGACCAACATCGCCGGGCGTCTCATCCGATGCTCCTCACGGCAGGGCCTCTCCGGAGCGGGCCTTTCCGGAGCCGTCCTCCCCGGCGAGCAGCGCGTCGACCGTCGCGCGCAGTCCGGCGACGTCGTCCACGGCGACGACCCGGGTCAGCGACGACCTCGCGATCGCCGCGGCGCGCGGGTCGGCGTCCCGGCCGGCACGGGCGTCGGCGATCGCGTCCGCGGTACGGCCGCTACCGGCCAGCACGACGAGCGGACGCCCGCGGTCGATGCTCCCCGCCGCGTCGGCGTAGGTGATCTCGCCCCCGTTGACGACCATGGTCAGCCACGGGCGCTCGCCCGCGATCGCCTCCGCGACGGCGGCGAGCCAGGGCGACTCGTCACCCCAGGCGTCTCCCGGGACGAGGACGGCGTGGCTGTGGTTGCGCTCCAGCTCGGCGGCGTCGTCGATCACGGGACCACCGCCCGGGACCCGGACAGTGCCGGTCGCGGCGACGCCGACCAGCGGGAACCGGCCGCCGCCCGCGGCACGCGCGCGGCCGAACATCCGCATCACCCCGGAGTCGGTGCCGCCGTCGACGACGACCGCCCCGTGCCGCTCGACGGACGGTACGACCGCATCGCGGAGGACCCCGGCCAGCGCCTGCCGGGCTCCCTCATCCATGCCCCCCGCCCCGCCGACCATCAGGAGCACCGGGCGCGGCCGCGGCACGCCCAGCGTGTCCAGCGCGGCCGGGACCTCCGCCTGCTGCGCGACACGGGCGAGCCGCGGCGAGCCGTCGCCCGTGCCCTGCCCGCCCACCCGGCCTCCCCGCTGGCGTTGCGGTGCCGAGCGGGCACCGTCGGGGGGCGAGGCTAGCGGTACCGGCCGGCCGCGTGATGTGCCGGTCGGCCGCACGGGAGCACCGTGCCCGGACGGCGCGCGCCCGAGGGGACCGCGTCGAGGAAGGTCGGGCCCTCTGCAAGAGAGGCCCGGGCCGTAAGTCCCTGCATCCGGTGCCCCTCCCGCTCCTACGGTCGAAGTGCACGTCAGCCGCACCGCAGCGCGCGGCGGACCGCACATCGGGGACGAGGAGCAGAGACGCGATGACCACGACGGCACCGAGGGCCGACCGACCGCAGACGATGGACGCGTGGCGGGGCTTCGTCGCGGGCCCCTGGCAGGACGGCGTCGACGTTCGCGACTTCATCCAGCGCAACTACACCCCCTACACCGGCGACGGCACCTTCCTGGCCGGTCCGACGCCGCGCACCACGGCGATCTGGGAAAAGCTGACGGCGATGTTCCCGGCCGAGCGCGAGCGCGGCGTCTATGACGTCGACACGCACATCCCGGGCACGATCACGTCGCACGCACCCGGCTACATCGACAAGGACAACGAGCTGATCGTCGGCTTGCAGACCGACGCACCGCTCAAGCGGGCGATGATCCCCAACGGGGGTTGGCGCATGGTCGAGAACGCGCTCGAGACCTACGGCTACGAGGTCGACCCGGCCATTCGGAAGATCTTCACGACCTACCGCAAGACGCACAACGACGGCGTGTTCGACGTCTACTCGCAGCGGGTCAAGGCCGCGCGCCGGTCGAACATCATCACCGGCCTGCCCGACGCCTACGGCCGCGGCCGGATCATCGGCGACTACCGCCGCGTCGCCCTCTACGGGGTGGACGGGCTGATCGCCGCCAAGAAGCACGAGCGCGCGGAGCTCGACCTGCCGCTGTCCAGCGACTCCGTGATCCGCGACCGCGAGGAGAACGCCGAGCAGGTGCGCGCCCTGCGCGACCTCGAGGAGATGGCCGCCTCCTACGGCTATGACATCTCCCAGCCCGCAGGCACCGCTCGCGAGGCCGTGCAGTGGCTGTACTTCGCGTACCTGGGCGCGGTGAAGGAGCAGAACGGCGCCGCGATGTCGCTGGGCCGCACGTCGACGTTCCTCGACGTGTACGTCCAGCGCGACCTCGATGCGGGACGGCTGACCGAGACGGAGGCTCAGGAGCTGATCGACGACCTGGTGATCAAGCTGCGGATCGTGCGGTTCCTGCGCACGCCGCAGTACGACACCCTGTTCTCGGGCGACCCGACCTGGGTCACCGAGGCGATCGGCGGCATGGGTGAGGACGGGCGCACGCTCGTCACCCGCACGTCGTACCGGTTCCTGCACACCCTCTACAACCTGGGGCCTGCCCCGGAACCGAACCTCACCGTGCTGTGGAGCGACGAGCTGCCCGAGGCGTTCAAGCGCTTCTGCGCGGAGGTCTCGATCGACACGTCGGCGATCCAGTACGAGAGCGACGAGCTGGTCCGCCGCCAGTGCGGCGACGACGGCGCGATCGCCTGCTGCGTGTCGGCGATGCGCGTGGGCAAGCAGATGCAGTTCTTCGGCGCCCGCGTGAACCTCGCGAAGACGCTGCTCTACGCGATCAACGGAGGGCGCGACGAGATCAGTGGCGAGCAGGTGGCCCCGCCCACGGCGCCGGTGTCGGGCGACGTGCTCGACTACGACGACGTGCGGCACCGCTTCTCGTCGCTGCTGAGCTGGCTGGCCGAGACCTACGTCGACGCGCTCAACTGCATCCACTACATGCACGACAAGTACGCCTACGAGCGTCTGGAGATGGCGCTGCACGACCACAACGTGCTGCGCACGATGGCGTGCGGCATCGCGGGCCTGTCGGTCGCGGCCGACTCGCTGTCGGCGATCCGGTACGCCAAGGTCAGGCCGGTGCGCGACGAGCGTGGGCTCGTGGTCGACTATGTCACCGAGGGTGCGTTCCCGACCTACGGCAACGACGACGACCGGGTCGACGCCATCGCGGTCGGCCTGGTCCGCGAGATGATGCGCAACCTGCGCCGGCAGCCGACCTACCGCGACGCGGTGCCGACGCAGTCGGTGCTGACGATCACCTCGAACGTGGTCTACGGCAAGGCCACCGGCAACACGCCGGACGGCCGCCGCGCCGGGCAGCCGTTCGCACCCGGGGCCAACCCGATGAACGGGCGCGACTCGCACGGGATGTTCGCCAGCGCGCTGAGCGTGTCCAAGCTGCCCTACGCGGAGTCGCTCGACGGGATCTCACTGACCTCGACGGTGGTGCCGGCGGGGCTGGGCCGGAACAAGCCGGAGCAGATCGCGAACCTGGTCGGGCTGCTGGACGGGTACGTGGTCTCCGCGGGCTTCCACCTGAACGTCAACGTGCTCAACCGGCAGACGCTCGAGGACGCGATGGAGCACCCCGAGAAGTACCCGCAGCTGACGATCCGGGTCTCCGGGTACGCGGTGAACTTCGTCCGGTTGACCCGCGAACAGCAACTCGACGTGCTGTCGCGGACGTTCCACGCGGCGGTCTGACAAGTGACCCTGCTCGACTGCACCATTCGGATGACCGGTCCGGAGGTCGTCGGGGTCGCCGGTGCGGAGGACCCGGACGAGCGGTCGGCCGAGCTGGCCGCCGTCCGGGCCGGCACGGTCGGGCGGGTGCACTCCTGGGAGCTGGTGACCGGGCTCGACGGCCCCGGCACCCGCCTCACGGTGTTCCTGTCCGGCTGCGTCCTGCGCTGTCAGTACTGCCACAACCCGGACACCTGGCGGCTGTCCGACGGGCGGCTGACCACCCTGGACAAGCTGATGGACCGCATCGCCCGCCGCTCCGCGGCGCTCAAGATCATGCACGGCGGGGTGACGCTCTCGGGTGGTGAGCCCTTGATCCAGCGGCCGTTCGTCACCAACGTGCTGCAGCGGTGCAAGGAGCTGGGACTGCACACGGCGCTCGACACGTCCGGGTTCCTCGGCATGCGGGCCAACGACGATCTGCTCGACGCCGTCGACCTCGTGCTGCTCGACGTCAAGGCCGGCCTGCCGGAGACCTACCGGACGGTGACGGGCCGCGAGCTCGCGCCGACGTTGCGCTTCGGCCGGCGCCTGCGCGACCGCGGCACGCCGATCTGGATCCGGTACGTGCTGGTGCCCGGGCTGACCGACGGCGAGGACGACGTGCGCATCGTCGCCGACTACGCCGCCTCGCTGGGCGAGGTGGTCCAGCGGGTGGAGGTGCTGCCGTTCCACCAGATGGGCAAGAACAAGTGGAGGGCGCTGCAGATCCCCTACCCCCTCGAGCACGCGATGCCGCCGAGTGACGAGCTGGTCACGCAGGTGCAGGAGACGTTCCGGTCGCGCGGACTGCTCACATTCTGACGGCTCACCGGGCTGCTTAAACCCTCCCATACGCCTATATTCAGGGCCCTTGAAGGAGCGCGGGCGCGTCGGGGAGCGCCGCGCCCGGACCCCGGAGGGCGCGATGACACTGTCCGCGGACGATAGGCCCGGCGACGAGCCGGGCGGCATCGCGGTCGATCCGGACCTGCCGCCGCCCGCCGTCGACCCGGAGGTTCTCGACGAGCAGCGGGGGCGGTGGACACCGCTGCGCATCGCCGCGTGGATCGGCGTCGCGCTGCTCGGTGGCCTGGCGTGGGTGATGATCGCCCTGGTCCGCGGCGAGACGGTCAACGCGATCTGGTTCGTCTTCGCCGCCGTCTGCACCTACTTCATCGCCTACCGCTTCTACTCGACCTACATCGAGAAGCGCATCACGCAGCCGGACGACCGGCGCGCGACGCCGGCCGAGTACAACGAGAACGGCCAGGACTACATGCCGATGGACCGGCGTGTGCTCTACGGCCACCACTTCGCGGCGATCGCCGGCGCCGGCCCGCTGGTCGGGCCGGTACTCGCGGCGCAGTGGGGTTACCTGCCCGGCACGCTGTGGATCATCGTGGGCGTCATCCTCGCCGGGGCCGTGCAGGACTACCTCGTGCTGTTCTTCTCGATGCGCCGCGGCGGGCGCTCGCTAGGGCAGATGGCCCGCGAGGAACTGGGTCTCGTCGGCGGGTTCGCCGCCCTGATCGCCACGCTGGCGATCATGATCATCATCGTGGCGATCCTCGCCCTGGTGGTGGTGAACGCGCTCGGCGAGAGTCCGTGGGGCGTCTTCTCGGTCGCGATGACCATCCCGATCGCCCTGTTCATGGGCGTCTACCTGCGGTTCTGGCGGCCGGGCAAAATCGCCGAGGTCTCGGTCATCGGTTTCGTCCTGCTGATGGCGGCGATCATCGGCGGCGGCGCGGTGGCCGATTCCGAGTGGGGCGCCGCGCTGTTCACCCTGGACCGCACGACGATCGCCTGGGCCATCATCATCTACGGCTTCGTGGCCGCGGTGCTGCCCGTGTGGCTGCTGCTGGCCCCGCGCGACTACCTCTCCACGTTCATGAAGATCGGCACGATCCTCATGCTCGCGGTGGCGATCGTCGTCGTGCAGCCGGCCATCTCGGCGCCGGCCGTGGCCGAGTTCGCGGGCCGCCCAGCGGGCGGGCCGGTGGTGTCCGGGCCGCTCTTCCCGTTCCTGTTCGTGACCATCGCCTGCGGCGCGCTCTCCGGCTTCCACGCGCTGATCGCGTCGGGCACCACGCCCAAGCTGGTGGAGAAGGAGCGCCAGACGCGGCTGATCGGCTACGGCGGCATGCTCATGGAGTCGTTCGTCGCGATCATGGCCCTCGTCGCCGCGCTCTCGATCGACCGCGGCATCTACTTCGCCATGAACGCCTCCGCCGCCGCGACCGGCGGCGCCGTCGAGTCGGCCGCGACGTTCGTCAACCAGCTCGGGCTGGCCGGGGTGAACATCTCCCCGGACCTGCTGGCGCAGACCGCCCGCGACGTCGGCGAGCAGTCGATCATCTCCCGCACCGGCGGCGCCCCGACCCTGGCCGTCGGGCTGGCACACATCATGCAGCAGCTCATCGGCGGCACCGGGCTGATGAGCTTCTGGTACCACTTCGCGATCATGTTCGAGGCGCTGTTCATCCTGACCGCCGTCGACGCCGGCACCCGGGTGGCGCGCTTCATGCTGCAGGACTTCGTCGGCAACTTCGTCCCGCGGTTCCGCGACACCTCGTGGCGCGTCGGCGCCTGGAGCTGCACGGCGGTCATGGTGGCCGGCTGGGGCGCCATCCTGATCATGGGCGTGACGGACCCGCTCGGCGGGATCAACTCGCTCTTCCCCCTCTTCGGCATCGCGAACCAGCTGCTCGCGGCCATCGCGCTGGCGGTGTGCCTGGCGATCGTGGCGGGCCGGGGCCGGGTCGGCCTGCTCTGGGTGCCGGCCGTGCCGCTGGCCTTCGCCACCGCCGTGACGGTCACGGCGTCGATGTACAAGATCTTCTCCTCCGTGCCGGCGATCGGGTACTGGGCGCAGAACGCGGCGTTCCGGAACGCGCTCGCCGAGGGGAAGACGAGCTTCGGGACGGCGAAGACCGTCGCGGCGATGCAGGCCGTGGTCCGCAACACCTTCATCCAGGGCACCCTGTCGATCATCTTCGTCACCCTCACCGTCATCGTGATCGGCGCCGCGCTGATCGCCACCATCCGATCACTACGGGCGGGCGGCCGGCCGAGCGCCGACGAGCCGCCGGTGCCGTCGCGGATCTACGCGCCGTCCGGGTTCTTCCCGGTGCCCGCGGAGCGGGAGCTGGAGAAGGAGTGGGCGCAGGCGGTGCCACCGCGGGCGCGGGTGCATCACTGATGGGGTGCCGCTGGTGGGTGTCACTGAGGGGTAGCGCCAATGGGTAGCGCTGGTGGGCCGGCTCTGATGGAGCGGCTTCGGGCGCTGCTGTGGTGGGTGCGCGGGGTGCTGGGCGAGCACGCCTACGACCAGTACCTCGCCCACCACCGCCGCAGCGGGCACGCGGGACCACCGATGACGGAGCGCGAGTTCTGGCGCGCCCGCACCGACCACCAGGAGCGCAACCCCCAGGGCCGCTGCTGCTGACCTCGCGCGATGTCGGGGCTACGGCGCGGGGTCGCGGGATCGGCGGAGACCGCTCAGCCAGGCCCCGAGCAGCATGCCGACGCCCAGTGCGACGCCCAACGCACCACGCGACGCCCCCGGTGCGCCGGGCGCGGGCCACGCGGTGGGCGCGGGCCGGCCACTCGAGGTCGGTGGCAGCTCAGGCTGCGGCAGCGGGGTCGGCTCGGCGTCAGGCGTCGGCGCACCGGCAGGGGCCGACGCGGGCGATGGGGCCGGCTCGGACGGTGGCGCGGGGAGCTCGTTGCCCCGGGCCGTCGCCGCCCACGCCGACACCAACAGCGCGAACCGCGACACGAGGTAGCAGAACAGCAGGAGGCCGAGCAGCGGGCCGAACACCGCGCCGCCCGGCGTGCCGGTGACGCTGCCGATTGTCAACGCCGTCGCCTGCTTGAGCACCTCGAAGCCCACCGCCCCCACCAGCGCGGCGCGGACCACCCCCCGCCGGGGAACCGCGATGCGCGGGAGCCGGGTGAGGATCCAGTAGAAGACGAGGAACCCGGTGCCCAGCCCGAGCACCACTGCCGCGGCGGACGGCACCAGCGCGCCCACTCCCCCGTCGGCGAGCCCGAGCCGGACCAGCACGACGTCGAGCGCGCCCGTGGCCAGCACCGAGATGCTGATCGAGCCGAGCAGGGTCACGCCGAGGATCACCAGCACCCGCAGGTCGTGCCAGAACCGGGCCACGGACGTCGGGCGGACCGCGGGCAGCGCCCACTGCGCCGAGACGGCTTCGCGCAGGTTCGAGGTCCACCAGATCCCGGACCACAGTGCGGCGAGCAGCCCGAGGCCGGCCACGGCGTTGCGCTGCGCGACCGCCTCGTCGATGAACGGGATGACGGCGTCGGACAGCGGTCCGGGAACGGCGGCCGTGATCGCGTCGCGCAGGTCATCGAGCAGTGTCGGGTTGAACCACAGCACGAACCCTGCGGCGCCGAACGCCACCATGAGCAGCGGCACCGCGGTCAGCACGCTGAAGAACGTCACCGCGGCGGCGAAATGGTTGCCACGTTGCTGGAAGTACCGCTCGCCGGTGCGCGAGAGGTGGTCCAGCCACTCGTACCGGGCACGCACGCCCGCGATGCCGGCCCTGAGCCGGTTTCGCCGGGCGACCACGGCGTCGACGACGGGAACGGTCACCGGTCACCTGCCTGTCGTCTCACGGCCCCGGCATCCGCCGGGCTGCGGCTCAGCCTGCCAGCCCCTGTCCTGCTGTGCGGCGGGCCGACATGCTGGCGGCCATGACCGAGGACCGCGCCTCCACCCACCGCCGGCTCGGCCGATGGCTCTACTCCGGCGGCCGCCCGAACCGGCTGGCCCGCGCGCTGAACCGGCTCTCGGTCCTGCAGGTCGGGGCCGGGTTGCTGCCCGCCCGGGTCGTCACCCTGGAGGTGCCGGGCCGGGTCTCGGGCCGGACGGTGTCGTTCCCCCTCGTCGCGGTGGAGCAGGACGGCGCGACCTACCTCGTCGCGATGCTCGGGCACCGGACGAACTGGGTGCGCAACGTGGCCGCGAACGGCGGCCGCGCCGTGCTGCGGCGGCGGCGCGGCGGACCGGTGGACGTCGAACTGCGCGAGGTGGACACGGCGGACCGGGCGCCGATCCTGCGGCGCTTCCTCGCGCTGGCGCCCGGCGCGCGCCCGCACATCGCGGTCGACCGGCACGCGCCGCTCGCCGAGTTCGCGCGGATCGCGCCGGACTACCCCGTGTTCGAGGTAGTGAAGAAAGTCTGACCGGATTGCATCCACGGCAGGGCGCGCGCCCGTAGAGGAGGTGACAGGTCTCGCCTCTCCCAAGGAGCACCGATGCGGCTGCATCACCTCGCCCGACGCGCCGGCTTCGCCGTCGGCGGCGCCCTCGCTCTCACCCTGGTCGCCGCTCCCGCGGCCCTCGCCCAGGACACGGGCACGGTCTACGTCGTGCACGGCGTCCCGGACACCCCCGTCGACGTCTACGTCGACGGCAAGCGGGCGATCGACGACTTCCAACCCGGCACGAGCCAGGGCCCCGTCGAGCTGCCCTCAGGCTCGCACCAGGTCGCGCTCTTCGCTGCCGACGCCGCCGACGGGTCGGGCACCCCGGTCCTCTCGGCGAGCGCGGACCTGCCGGCGGGCGGCAACGTCACGCTGGTGGCGCACCTCGACGCCAGCGGCAACCCGAAGATCACGCCGTTCGTGAACGACGTGTCGTCGGTCCCGGCCGGGCAGGCCCGGCTGGTGGTCCGGCACACCGCCGCCGCACCGGCGGTCGACGTGCTGGCCGGCGACAAGCCGGTGGTCCAGGGACTGTCCAACGGAGACCAGAAGGCGCTCGAGGTACCGGCGGGCTCGGTGTCGGCGGCCGTCGCCGCGGCGGGCACGACGAAGCCGGTGATCGGCCCGGCGGACCTCGACCTGAAGGAGGGCACCGCGACGTTCGTGCAGGCGATCGGCAAGCTCGACGGCGGCAAGCTGGAGCTCGTCGCGTTCACCGTGTCCGACCTGCACGGCTCGCCGTCCGGCGTGCCGTCGGGCGCACCGTCGGGAGCTCCCGCCGACGGTGACGTGCCGGCGTGGCTGCTGGTGAGCTCGCTCGCCGGCGTGGCCATCGCTGCGGTGTCGGCGACCCGCCTGCGCGCGGCCGCCCGCCGCTGATCGGGGCCGTGCAGAACACGGGCGCGCCGGGCCGGAGGGGGCGGTCCGGCGCGCTCGCCGGCCTGGTCGCGGGCCTCGCGCTCGTGGTCGGGCCGGCGGGCGTGTGGGCAGCTGACGCCGGAACCCCGGTGCCGGCTCCGGCGCCACCGGTCGCCGCCGCTCCTCCGGTCACCGTCCCGCTTCCGCGGATCGCGGAGGAGCCCGCCGCGCCGGCGCCGCCCGTGCGCGTCCGGCTTCCCGCACTCGCGGTGGACGCCGCCGTCACCCCCGTCGGCGTCGACGACCGCGGCCGCATGGACGTTCCGTTCGACATCCGGACGGTCGGCTGGTACCGCTTCGGTCCCGGCCCCGGCGCCACCACCGGCTCGGCGGTGCTGTCCGGGCACGTCGACGACCGGGACCAGGGCTACGGCGCCTTCCACCGGCTCGGCGACCTCGCGCCAGGGGACCCGGTCGCGGTCGATCTCGCGGACGGCGGCGTGGTGTCCTACCGGGTGGAGGCCGTCACTCGGGTGCCCAAGGGGGATCTGCCGGTCGGTGAGGTTTTCGCGCGCACCGGAGCGCCCCGGCTTACGCTGGTGACGTGCGGCGGGCCGTTCGACGACGACGCACACGCGTACACGGAGAACGTGGTGGTGGTTGCGCGGCCGGACGAACCGTGAGGGCCGAGTGATGAACGACGGGGGCCAGCTCCGTTCTGCGTCCGGCCCCGACGCGCCGGCACCGCTGGAGCAGCGGTTCGCCGCCGGCGACGGGAGCGCGCTGCGGGAGGCCTACGACCGGCACGGCGGCGTGGTCTACACGGTCGCGCTGCGCTGCCTGGGGGCACACCACGATGCCGAGGACGTCACACAGCAGGTGTTCGTCCGCGCGTGGCGCAGCCGGGCCACCTTCGACCCCGAGCGGGGCGCGCTCGGCGCCTGGCTCGTCGGGATCACCCGTCGCCAGGTCAGCGAGCGCCTCGCAGGCCGGCTGCGCGACCTGCGAACGGCCGACCGGGCCGGGCACGCCGCGCCGCCGCCGGCTCCGGTACCCGTGTCGGAGCAGGTCGTCGACGCGGTCGTGGTGGCCGACGAGCTCGGCCGGCTCGCCCCGCAGATGCGCGCCGTGATGCGGCTGGCATTCTTCGACGACCTGACGCACCAGCAGATCGCCGCGGTCACCGGACTGCCGCTCGGTACGGTCAAGAGCCACCTGCGCCGCGGGCTGGACCGACTGCGACGGGGGTGGGCAGGATGAGCACGCCGCACCCCGAGGCCGAGCGCCTGACCCTGGCCGCGCTGCCGGCCGAGCACTCCGACCCGGAGGTGGCCGCCCACCTGCGCAGGTGCGAGCAATGCCGGGCGGAGGTAGACGCCCTGCGCCGCACCGTGGAGCTGGCGCGCGCCGAGGGGGTGGGTGAGCCGTTGCCGATCCCTCCCACGCGGGTCTGGCAGGCGATCCTGGACGAGATCGCGGATGATCCGGCCGGCGCCGGTACGGCTCAGGGGCGCGACGGGCAGGTCGGCCACCGACCGGCGGTCGCCGAGGACGCCGACCGGGCGCCGGCACCGGCCGGCACCGACCGCAGGGGGTCCGAGAACGGGTCCAGCAGCGGGTCCAGCAGCGGGTCCGGCAGCGGGTCCGGCGGCGGGTCCGGCGATGGCCCCCTCCGGACGGGGCCCGTCGCACCCCGGCGCGCTACCCCGTGGTGGCGGCGCCGGCTCGTCGGCGTCGCGGCGGCCGCGGTGGTCGGCCTCGGGCTCGGGGTCGGCGTCGGCGCGGGCGTGTCCGGTTCCGGCGACGAGCCCGAGCCGGTCCCCGCCGTCCAGCTCGGCCCGGTCGGCTTCGCCGACCCGACGGCGACGGGCACCGCGGCGATGGTCGACCACGACGGCGACCGGCGGATGGTCGTCGAGCTGCGCGGGGTGACCAACCTGGCGGGCGGTGACTACCTCGAGGCCTGGCTGATGGACTCCACCGGCAGCCGGCTGTTGCCCCTGGGGGCGCTGGCCCGGCACGGCGAGGAGTTCCGCGGCGAGTTCACCATCCCCGCCGGGCTGCCGAACGGGGAGTACGACCGGGTGGACGTCTCCGCGGAGCGGTTCGACGGCGATCCCGGGCACTCGACGGTGAGCCTGCTGCGCGGCGACCTGGCCTGACGAGACCTGCCGGGCCCGCGCGCCCGCCCGAACCGAGCGAATGCGGCGTTGGGTGAGTCAGACCTACCGAACGCCGCGGTCGCTCAGCTCGGGGCCGACGGGAACCGCGGCGGGCGGCGCTCACGGAACGCGGCGATGCCCTCCCGGCCCTCCGGCCCGGCCGCCGACTCGGCGATCGCGTCCGCCTCCGCGTCGAGCTGCGCGGCGAGGCCGCGGTCCTCCGCCCGCAGCAGCCGTTTCGTCCGGCCCAGCGCCCCGGTCGGCCCGTCGGCGAGCCGCTGCGCGAGCGCCAGTGCCTGCTCGACCACCTGGTCGTCCGGCACCACCGTCGCGACCAGCCCCCACGCCAGCGCCTCGTCCGCGTCGAGCACGCGGTCGGTGAGCAGGATGTGCCGTGCGCGGGCCGCGCCGACGGCCCGCGGCAGCGTCCAGGTCAGTCCACCGTCCGGTGAGAGCCCGATCGCGGGGTACGCCGGGCGCAGCCGCGTCGAGACTCCCGCCACCGCGACGTCCGCAGCCACCACCAGGCTCATCCCCGCGCCTGCGGCCCAGCCCCGCACCGCCGCGACGACCGGCACCGGCACCTCGACCAGCGCGCGCACGAACTCGTGCAGCTCGGCCGCGAGCGCCCGCACGGCCGGGCCGGGATCCTCCGCTCCCGAGCCCGCCGCCGCGAGCGCGCCGACGTCCGCGCCGACGCAGAAGTGCGGGCCCTCCCCCGCGAGCAGCACGGCCCCGACGTCGGGATCCGGCGCGCGCAGCGCCGCGGTCACCTCGCGCAGCTGGTCGAAGTCGAGGGTTCCGTGCCGCGCCGCGCTGCTCACGGCGCAGCGCAGCACCCGCCCGGTCCGCGTGACCACGCCGTTCGTCGGCTGCGTCCGCGCCGCTGCGGGGTCCGACGGTGGGCTCACAGCCCGAGGTCCCGTCCGACGACCTCTTTCATGATCTCGGTGGTACCGCCGTAGATCCGCGTGACCCGGGAGTCCGCGTACGCGCGGGCAACGGGGTACTCGTTCATGAACCCATAGCCGCCGTGCAGCTGCAGGCAGCGGTCGAGCGCGCGGCCCTGCAGCTCGGTCGTCCACCACTTGGCCTTGGCCGCGTCCACCGCCGTCAGCTCGCCGTCGTTGAGCGCGCGGACGCAGTCGTCGACGTAGTGCTGGGCCACATCGAGCTCGGTCGCGATCTCGGCGAGGACGAACCGCGAGTTCTGGAACGTCCCGACCGGCTTCCCGAACGCCCGCCGCTCCGTGACGTAGGCCAGCGTCATCCCCAGCACCGACCGGACCGACGCCACCGCCGCGATCGCGATCGACAGCCGCTCCCGCGGCAGGTTCTCGACGAGCTGGACGAACCCCTGCCCTTCCTTCGGCCCGAGCAGGTTCCCGACCGGCACGTGCACGTCGTCGAAGAACAGCTCGGCGGTGTCCTGGGCGTGCTGGCCGAGCTTGTCCAGGTTGCGCCCGCGGGTGAACCCGGCCATGCCGCGCTCGAGGATCAGCAGGGACATGCCGCGGTGGCGGTGCCTCGGATCGGTCTTCACGGCGGTGATGACCAGGTCCGCGTGGATCCCGTTGGTGATGAAGGTCTTGGCGCCGTTGACGACGTAGTGGTCGCCGTCACGGAGGGCGCTGGTGGTCATCGACGCCAGGTCCGAGCCGATCCCCGGCTCGGTCATGCCGATCGCCGTGACCAGCTCGCCGGACGCGATGCCGGGCAGCCAGCGCTGTTTCTGTTCCTCGGTGCAGTAGCTGAGGAAGTAGGGCACGCAGATGTCGTTGTGCAGGGCGATCCCCAGCCCGGCGCCGCCGTCCGGGGTGCGCTGCAGCTCCTCACCGAGCACGGCGTTGAACCGGAAGTCGGGCACTCCCCCGCCGCCGTACTCGTCCGGCACGTCCATGCCGAGAAGGCCCTGCCGGCCGGCGGTGGTGAACAGCTCGCGCGGCGTGATCCCGGCGGCGCTCCACTGGTCGACGTGCGGGGCGATCTCCTTGTCGACGAAGGTGCGCACCGAGGCCCGGAACGCCTCGTGGTCGTCGTCGTAGAGCGTGCGGCGCATGCGGCCTCCTCCGTGCCGGCGGCCCACCGCGACGTGGCCGCGAGGACGAGATTACCGGCAGCGGAATCTGCGCACCGTGCAAGACTGATTGCTATGGCAACTCCCGCCGTGGAACGCCCCGCAGTGACCGGGACCCCGGTCGACGCGCCCCGGGCGAACGGGCGTGTGGCCGCACCGCCGGCACCACCCGCACCCCCGTCCCCCACGCCGCGCAGTACCGCACCGCCGCCCGCACCGGCCACCCCCGCCCCGGCCGCGCAGGGCGGCTGGGGCATCCCGATGGTCGTGCTGGTCACGGGCATGTTCATGTCGGTGCTCGACGTCAGCATCGTCAACGTCGCGATCCCGACGATGCAGCGGGACTTCGGGTCGACCACCGAGGAGATCCAGTGGGTGGCGACGGCCTACTCGCTGGCGCTGGGCGTGATCGTCCCGGTGAGTGCCTGGGCCGGCGACCGGTTCGGCTCCACCCGGGTCTACAACCTCTCCCTGCTCGGTTTCGCCGCCGGATCCGCGCTGTGCGGGCTGGCCTGGAACCTGAACAGCATGATCGTGTTCCGGGTCATCCAGGCGATCCCGGGGGGCGTGCTGCCCGTGGTGACGCTGACCATTCTGTACCGGATCGTCCCGAGAGAGAAGATCGGGGCGGCGATGGGTATGTACGGCCTCGGGATCATCGTCGCGCCGGCCGTCGGGCCCACGCTGGGCGGCTACCTCGTGGAGTACGTCGACTGGCGGCTCATCTTCTTCATCAACGTGCCCGTCGGCATCGTGGGCTTCGTCGCGGCGCTGGTGGTGCTGCCCCGCTTCCCCGGAGTCCGCTCGGGGAACTTCGACGTGTGGGGCTTCCTCGCCATCGCGACCGGCCTGTTCACGCTGCTGCTGGCGCTGACCGAGGGCCAGGACTGGGGCTGGACGTCCTACAAGGTCCTCATCCTGCTCACGGTGGCCGTGCTCAGCCTCGCGCTGTTCATCGTGATCGAGCTCGAGGTCGACAACCCGCTGCTGGACGTGCACGTCTTCCGCTACTGGCCGTTCACCAACTCGCTGCTGCTCATCTCGGTGCTGTCGGTCGGTCTGTTCACCGTGCTGTTCTACGTCCCGCTCTACCTGCAGCAGTCCCAGGGCCTCGGCGCCTTCGAGGCCGGCCTGCTCCTGCTGCCACAAGCGCTGGTCATGGCGGTGTGCATGCCGGTCGCCGGCCGCGTGTACGACCGCTTCGGCCCGCGCTGGCCCGCCGTGATCGGGCTGTCGATCGTCGCGTGGGGCACCTACGAGCTGCACGTGCTGACCCTCGAGACCTCGCACGAGCACCTGATCTGGCTCCTCGCCCTGCGCGCGTTCGGCATGGGCATCGCCATGATGCCGATCATGACGGGCGGCATCGCCGCGGTCCCGCCCGCGATGGTCAGCCGGGCGAGCGCGTTCAACAACGTCGTGCAGCGGACGTCGGCCGCACTGGGCCTGGCCATCCTGACCGCGATGGTGGCCCGGTCGCAGGCCCAGTTCTCCGCGGACAGGGCCGCGCTCATCTCCTCGGACACCACCATTCCGGTGCTCGGGTCCGGCGCCACGGGCAATCTCGCGGGGATGTACGCCACCTACACCCGGCTGCAGACCCAGGTGTTCGTCGAGGCCATGGACGGGCTGTACATGGTCACCGCCGTGATCACCGTGGTGGGGGTCGGGCTCGCCTTCTTCCTGCGCTCCGGCCCGGCGCCCAAGGCGGGCGGCGAGAGCGTCCACGTCGACGTGGGCTAGATCGCCGCGTACTCGCCGCCACCCAATCGCCACGTAGAGGTATCACCAGGGCTCCTCGGCGCCTCTATTCGACATCAAGACCGCGACACCTGCAGCGGCGACGGGTGGCGCCGTGCGTTCCGCACGCGCGCTCTTCTGGGCGTGCTCGCTCTACGTCGCGCTGCTCGTGGTGCTCTTCGCCGGCGACGCCGGGACGCCGCGATGGCTCGCCGCCGCCCTGCTCGCGGGTCTCGTGGTGGTGCTGCTGCACCGCGGGCGTCTGCTGCACCGCAGCCCACGGGTCTACCTGAGCTACCGGCGGTCCGACTCGGCGGCCGAGGCCGCCGGGGTCGTCGCGGCGCTGCGCCGCCGGCACGGACGCCGCGCGGTCGTGGTCGGGCCGCCCCCCGTCCGCTGGGGGGCCTCGCTGCACGACGAGGTCCGGCATGCGATCCGGGGTTGCGACATCGTCTGCGTCGTGATCGGCTCGGACTGGATCACCAGCACGAACAGCACCGGCCGCCGGCGGCTGATGCTCGTGCGCGACCCGGTGCGGGTCGAAGTCGAGACGGCGCTGCGGGCCGGAATCGCGACCGTCCCGGTGCTGGTGGGCGGCGCGGCGGCACCGGACCCGGACGACCTGCCGGAGACGATGCGCGAGCTGGCGCAGAGGGTCCCCGTCGCGGTCCCCGCAGGCTCTGACCCGGCCCGGCACGCGGACCTGTTCACCCGCCTCGAGCTGCCCGCCGATCCCAGCCGTGCGGCCTGCGCGGCCCCGGTGGGGCCACCGCCTCGCGCTGGTGGGCGTCGCGGTCGTGTTGCTGGCGCCGTTCGGCGTCCGGCTCGCCCTGGACGCCGTCGAGGGCGTCGGGTACCTCGACGAGCCGACGGTGGCCCCGGACGGCGTGCACGTCGCCGCGATCGTGCGCGGCGGGCTCTGGGCGCCCCCGGCGCTGCGGATCTGGAACAGCCTCACCGGGGGGACGGAGGCCGAGTACCGCTACGGCACCCAGGAGCCGGCGGCGGCGGCGCTGGCCTGGTCCCCCGACAGCCGCAGCGTGGCCGTCGGCGACGACGACGGCAGCCTCACCCTCCGGGCCGCCGACACGCTCGCCGCGATGCGCAGTCTCGCCGGCTACCGCGGCTCGTTCCGCGCCACCGGCATGGGCTGGTCCCCGGACGGCACCCGCCTGGCCGCCGTCGACGGCACGGGCACGCTGCAGGTCTGGCGGGCGGGGGACGGCGCGCTGGTCGGCGCGACGCCGGTGTTCACGACCTACACCGGCCGCGTCGCGTGGTCGCCGCGGTCCGACGCCGTCGCGGTGCACTGCGACGATGCGAGCGAGCTGGCGGTCGTCGAGGTGTCGGGTGGCGGCGCGGGCCCGGTGCGGCGCCTGGCCGGGCCTGGACCGGTGAGCAGCATCGCCTGGGCGCCGGACGGAACGGCGCTGGCCGCCGGGTTCGCGGCGAGCCCGCACCTCGTGCTGTTCCGGCGCGCGGACGAGGGCTTCACGCCGCAGGCCGTCGCCCGGCAGGACGCCTACACCGGTGCCCTCGCCTGGTCCCCGGACGGGACGGCGATCGCGACGGTGAGCAGCGGCCCGTCCGGGGACGGTGTCGTGCGCGTGTTCGACGGCCGCACCGGTGCCCCGATCGGCCGCTTCCCCGGGAACCCGGCGCTGCAGCAGAACCCGGTGTGGGCCCCGGGCAGCGACAGCGTCGCGGTCGCCGACGGCACCGGGATCGTCGTCTGGCCCGTGCACGGCGCGGCCCCGGGCCGGTGGGAGAGCCCGCAGCAGCCCTACGGTTCCCGCGTCCTCGCCTGGACCGCCGACGGCCGCGTGCTCGCGGCCGGTGGCCGGGACCACGCCGTGCGGGTGTGGCGCGCCGGACGCGCGGAGCCGGTCGCCGAGTGGGCGGTCACCCCCTGGGCGATGCTGCTGCGCTGGGATGCGCCGCCTGACCGATGAGCCCAGGTGCCCGGTCAGCCGTTCTTGTGGATCTTCACCGTGACGTTCATGCCCGGCACGAGGTTCAGGCCCTGCAGATCGTCAATCGAGACCTTGACCGGGATCACCTGGGTCACCTTCTGGAACGTCCCCGACGAGTTCGACTGCGGGAACAGCGAGAACACCCCCGCCGCGCCGCCCTGGATCTCCCGGACAGTGCCGTGGAAGTCGTTGTCGGGAAAGGCGTCGACCGAGAAGTCCACCCGCTGCCCGATGTGGATCGCGTCGATGTCGGTCTCGTCCACCCGGGCCGTGACGTAGACCTTCGAGAAGTCGTAGGCGATCGCGAGCTGCGTCCCGGCCGTGACGAACGCGCCCTCCACGCCGTTGTCGACCACGACGGTGCCGTCCGCGGGCGCCCGGATCGACTGCTGCGGCTGCACGAACCCGCCGTTGACCTTGATCCGGCCCACCACCTGGTCCTCGGTCAGCTCCGCACCCTGGTTCGCGCGCCAGTCGATCAGCGTCCCGCTCGCCGGGGCGTTGACCGCGATCTTGTCCCCGTCGACCTGCGCGTTGTCCGTGGAGACGTAGTTGCGCGCGTCCAGGAAGTAGCTCGCCGCGAACACCCCGGCCGCTAGGAGCGCGAGCACGAGGATGATCAACAGTGCGACCCGCGTGGACCGCTTGAGGCCGCGCTTGCCTGCCGGCTTCTGCGGCGCGGCGGTGCCGGCGCCGTCGGCACCCGGACCGCTCGGATCCGTCGCGGTTCCCCCCGACGGGGACCCGTCGTTCGGGCTCGACATGGTCCCGCCTCCCTCTCCCCGTCCCCCGTTCAGTAACTCTACCTGGGGATTCATCGCCTTGCTTCCGCTGCGGCGTTGATCTACAGGACACGCTCAGCGACCGGTGGGCAGGACGACCTCGTCGCCCTCCGACAGCCCCGAGAGCACCTGTGTGTAGGTGTCGCCGACCACGCCGGGCGTGATGTCGACGACCCGCTGGCCGTCGAACCGCTGCACGGTCACCTGCGTCCGGCCGCCCTGGCGGTGGATCGCCGCGTTGGGCACGGCGAGCACGTCCCGCAGCTCGTCCGTGACCACCGACGCCTGCGCCGTCTGCCCGTTGCGCAGCCGCGGGTCGGACTGGCTGAGCCCGACCGTCACGTAGTAGCTGATCACCCCGGAGAGCGCTGACGCGGACGGTGACACAGCCACCACGTTGCCGGGCAGAGTCAGGTCCGGGATGGCGTCGAAGCGCACGTCCACCCGTTGGTTGGGCGCCACGCGCACCGCGTCCGACTCCTCGAACGGCACGACCACCTCAAAGGTGTCGACGTTGTCGAGCACGAGGAACTGCGTCCCACCCGGCCGGCTGACGGTGGCCGCCGTCGCGCTGGTCGACGTGCCGGTGGCCCCGGGGATGGCGGCCTCGCTGCCCGGTGCGAGCGGGGTCGTGCCTGAGCTGGGGGCGAGGACCTCGTCGACCGCGCCGTTGACGGCCGCGATCGTGCCGTCCGCGGGGGCCCGCAGGACGGTGTCGTCGACGTCCTTCTGCGCCGCGGCGACCGCGGCCTGGGCCGCCGCCACGAGCCCGCGCTGCTGCGCGATCAGCGACGGCCGGTCGGTCGAGGCCGAGTCGAGGTTGTTCTGCGCGGTCACGAGCCCCTGGCGGGCGTTCTCGACCTGGACCCGACCGGCCGCCTCGTCGACGTCGCGCCGGTTCTGGGCGGCGTCGAGCGCCGTCTTGTCCGCCACCACCTGCCGCTCGGCCTGGGTCTGCGCCGACTGCAGGGTGGCCACCTGAGCACAGGCGGGGTTCGCCGAGGAGGCGGCCGACGACACGAGCGAGCCAGCGAGGCTGCCCGCGGCCTTCAGCGCGGCCTCGAGCTTCTTCTTGTGCTCCTCCGCGGAGTCGTCGTCGCCGTCGGAGTCGGACTGCCCCAGGATCCCCGACAGCAGGCCCGAGGTGTCGACCGAGGCGCTCGACGGGCTGCCCCCGGACGCCGCGCACGCGCTCTCGGCCTGGTCGAGCTGGTCCTCGATGTCGTCGCGCGCGTCCTCGTCGAAGTCCAGCTGCTTCTTCGCCCGGTCCACCGCCGACTGGTCGGCGTCGACGGTCGCGCTGGCCTGGTCCTGCGTCGCGTCGAGGATCTCCCCCGCCTGGTTCGTCGTGTTCTGCGCACCCGTGACGGTGGTGGCGTTGACCAGCCGGGTCAGCGCGGCCTGCTGCGAGGCGAGCTGGCCCTGCTGCTGCTCGAGCACGTGCCGCGCCGGCGCGTCGTCGACCGTCGCGAGCACCTCCCCGGCGGTGACCTTCTGGCCGACCCTGACGTCGAGGGTCTTGACCTGGCCACCCTTGAGGAACCCGAGGTTCTGCTCGGTGACCGCGCTCAGCGCGCCGGACGACGTGACGGCGGTGGTCACGCTCGTCCGCTCGACGCGGGCGGTCGGCGGGCTGGGCGGCCCGGACGACGTCGTGCACGCCACGAGCGTGCCCGCGACCAGCACGATGGGCACGGCCGTCCGGGCGACGCGCCGCAGCAGGACGTCCCGCGGGCTCAGGGATCGGCGGTGCCGGGTGCGCGGGGCGGGCTCGGCGGAGATGGCCTCCGTGGGCGCGTCGACAGCCACCGGGACGGCCGCCCCCAGATCGTCGGGCGCCGGCTTATCGAACAGCGACCGGTCGACTCGCGGCATAGGGGATGGCGCGTTGGTCTCTGGCACGCGTGATCCTCCACCGGGTGACGAGGGGAGTTCCCCGACGACGGCGGGTGGGGACCGACCACGCTCCGCCACCCGATGGATGGAACATACAAGCGTCGTCGGGGACGCTCGATCACGGGTGGTGCTCGTGACGTCCCCGTGACGTGGCTCGACGCGGACCGACAGGGTCAGCCGGCCGACTGCGTCAACCGGTACAGACCCTGGATCGCGAGCGTGTAGCCGAGGACGCCGAAGCCAATCACCACGCCGCGCGCGACGGGCGAGATGAAGGAGTGGTGTCGGAACTCCTCACGGGCGTGGACGTTCGAGATGTGGCACTCGATCACCGGCAGGCTCGCACCCTCGATCGCGTCGCGGATCGCCACCGACGTGTGGGTGTGCGCGCCGGGGTTGTACACGGCTCCGATCGAGTCCCCCGCCTTCACCGCGGCACCCGTCTCGTGGATCCAGTCGATGATCTGGCCCTCCCAGTTGGACTGGCGGAACACCACGTCCAATCCGAGCTTCCCGGCCTCCTGGCGGCACATCTCCTCGACGTCTGCAAGCGTCGTGCGCCCGTACACCTCGGGCTTGCGCGTGCCAAGCAGGTTGAGGTTGGGGCCGTTGAGCACCAGCACAGACGCCATCACTCGCACCTTTCGTCGTCGGGTCCCAGCTCACCAGGCGGATCCGTCCCGGTGCGACGTTCTTCCGTTCAGTGACCGGGACAGGGCGTCGCATTGTGCGACGTGTGCGGGCGGCCCGCGACGCCGCGGGCGACCGCGTGCTCGTCCCGGCGATCAGCCGGTGCGGCCGGTGCGCGTACTGCCAGCGCGGCATGCCCTCGCACTGCCAGACCCTCGGCGGCATCGGCATCGCTACGGAGTGATGTGGCGGACCGCACGGTTGACGGCTGTACTGAACAGGGCGAGAGCGGCGACCATATTAAGGTGACGATCCTTCGCGCCCTCGTGCTAGCGATCACCCTCGTCGGCACCCTGTTCGGTACCGCCACCGCCGCGACCGCGGCGCCTTCGACCGCCGCCGCCGCTGCCAAGGTTCCCTGCGCGCCGACGGCCCGGGCCTGCGTGCGGCTCTCGACGAACCAGGCCTGGCTGCTGCGCGGCGGCAAGGTCGTTGCCGGGCCGGTGCCGATCAGCCACGGGCGGACCGGCTTCCTCACCCCGCCCGGGAGTTTCCGGGTCACTTTCAAGAGCCAGGACCACGTCAGCACCATCTACGACCGGGAGATGCCGTACTCCGTCTTCTTCAACGGCGGGATCGCCTTCCATCAGGGATCGGTGCGCCAGAAGTCGCACGGGTGCGTCCACCTGAGCGGATCAGCGGCGCGTGCGTTCTTCGCCGAGCTGACTCCGGGCGACCGGGTTCAGGTCGTGGCCTGAGCGCCATTTCTCCGATCATCGGGGCCGAGCTCGCCTGTGCGGGTACCCGGTGGATGCCCCAAGCCGTTGGCAGAGTGCAACGAGGCGCTCCCCCGGCGGTTACGGCGACGATTCCCGTGCGGCTGATTTGCCTTTCCTGGTGTGAGGCAGCACAATCAGCGACCAACCGCTGGGATCGATCGAAACGGATGTGGCAATGGCTCAGAAGGTGGACGTGCGATTCGTCGACGACCTCGACGGCTCCGAGGCGTCCGGTACCGTCTCGTTCGCGCTCGACGGGCGTGCGTACGAGATCGACCTTTCCGACGACAACGCGGCGCGGCTGCGCGACTCGCTCGCGGCGTTCGTCGCCGCGGCGCGCCGCACCGGTGCCCGACGCGCTCGTGGCCAGCGCAGCAGCACGTCGGAGGCCCCCGCGGCGCCCGCCCGGCCCAGCCGCGAGGCGACCGCCGCGATCCGCACGTGGGCGCGCGAGAACGGGCACGAGGTCTCCGAGCGCGGGCGGATCCCGAAGGCCGTGGTCGAGGCCTACCATTCGGCGCACTGACAGTGACCGTCCGGTAGGGCAGACTGTGCCCTGATGGACCTCACGCTGGACGAGGAGTACGCCGCACTACGCGAGACCGTCGCGGATTTCGCCCGGACCGCCGTCGCACCGGTCATCGGTGATCTGTACGAACGCGGCGAGTTCCCGTACGACCTCGTCCGGCGGATGGGCGCCATGGGCCTTTTCGGGCTGCCCCTCGCCGAGGAACACGGGGGCATGGGGGGCGACTACTTCGCGCTCTGCATCGCGTTGGAGGAACTCGCCCGCGTCGACTCCTCGGTGGCGATCACTCTGGAGGCGGCCGTCTCGCTGGGCGCCATGCCGATCGACCGGTTCGGGACGCCGGAGCAGAGGGCGCGTTGGCTTCCCCGACTCGCCACGGGAAAGGCGCTCGGCGCATTCGGGCTCACCGAGCCCGCGGGTGGCTCGGATGCCGGAGCCACCCGCACCACGGCCCGGCTCGACGGCGGCGAGTGGGTGATCAACGGCGCGAAGAGCTTCATCACCAACTCCGGCACCGCGATCACCGATCTCATCACGGTGACGGCGGTGACCGGGGAGCGCGACGGCCGCAAGGAGATCTCGGCGATCGTCGTCCCGGCCGGCACGCCGGGCCTCACCGTCTCCGAGAAGTACTCCAAGGTCGGCTGGTCGGCGTCGGACACTCGCGGCCTGTTCTTCGACGACGTGCGGGTGCCCGCGGAGAACCTGCTCGGCGAGCGAGGCCGCGGGTACGCGCAGTTCCTGGCGATCCTCGACGAGGGGCGGATCGGGATCGCCGCGCTCGCGGTGGGGCTCGCGCAGGGCTGCGTCGACGAGTCGGTGCGCTACGCCCGGGAGCGGACGTCCTTCGGGCGGCGAATCGGTGAGTACCAGGCCGTGCAGTTCATGATCGCCGACATGGAGGCCCGGGCGCACACCGCGCGGCTGGCCTACTACGCCGCGGCGGCGCGGATGCTGCGCGGCCAGCCGTTCAAGAAGGAGGCGGCGATCGCGAAGCTCGTCGCCTCGAACGCCGCGATGGACAACGCGCGGGCGGCCACCCAGGTCTTCGGCGGCTACGGGTTCATGAACGAGTACCCCGTCGCCCGCTTCTACCGGGACGCGAAGGTGCTGGAGATCGGCGAGGGGACCTCGGAGATCCAGCGGATGGTGATCGCGCGTGAGCTGGGGCTGTAGAACTCCTCCTGCACGGTCGGACAGGTGACACCATGTATCGGACGTGCATGGGAAAGGTCACGCACGGCGCGGTCGACAGACGCCGCGGCCTCCCCCAGGGTATGAGGACGGGCGACGGCCCGTGCACGCGTCCACCGGTGGCGCGGGCCTGCAGCGCCGCGGGAGGAGATGCCGGATGGACACGGTGTACGTGATCCGCCTCGTGGTCGGGTTGGCGATGACGGTGGCCGCGCTCGCGGTCTCGGGGCGGCGGGCCCACTGGCTCTACCGGCTGATCCGGACCGGCCAGCGGGCCGACGACCGCAAGGACCAGCTCGGCGAGCGCCTGCGCGCGCAGGTGGTGGAGGTGTTCGGCCAGCGCAAGCTGCTGCGGTGGTCCGTGCCGGGCCTCGCGCACCTCTTCACGTTCTGGGCCTTCGTGATCCTGGCGTCGGTCTACCTCGAGGCGTACGGGGCGTTGTTCGACCCCGGCTTCCACATCCCGCTGATCGGCCGCTGGCCGGTGCTGGGGTTCCTGCAGGACACGATCGCGGTGCTGGCTCTGGTCTCGCTCGGCGTCTTCGCGGTGATCCGGATCCGCAACGCGCCCGAACGGAAGGCGCGGGCGTCCCGGTTCTACGGGTCGCACACCGGCGGGGCCTGGCTGATCCTCTTCATGATCTTCAATGTGCTGTGGACGATGTTCCTGTTCCGCGGCGCGAGTGCGGCGCTGGGCGTGCTCCCCTACACGTCAGGGGCGTGGGCCTCGATCGGGGTCGGCCACCTCTTCTCCGACCTGTCGACGGGCGCGCTGGAGGTGCTCGAGAGCGTCGGGCTGCTGCTGCACATCGGCGTGATGCTCGCCTTCACGATCATCATCGTCTACAGCAAGCACCTGCACATCTTCCTCGCGCCGGTCAACGTCTCGGCCAAGCGGCTGCCGAAGGCGCTCGGCCCGCTGGAGCCGGTCCGGCACGAGGGCAAGCCGATCGACTTCGAGGACCCGCCGGAGGACGCCACCTTCGGGCGCGGGAAGGTCGAGGACTTCACCTGGAAAGGGATGCTCGACTTCGCCACGTGCACCGAGTGCGGGCGCTGCCAGTCGCAGTGCCCGGCGTGGAACACCGGCAAGCCGCTGTCGCCCAAGCTCGTGATCATGGACCTGCGCGACCACCTGTTCGCCAAGGCTCCCTACCTCATCGGCGGCAAGGACATGCCGGAGGAGGGGGCGATCGACTTCGCCGCCACCGGCGGCGACGGTCACCACGGAGTGCCGGAGTCGGGGTTCGGCCGGGTCCACGGGTCCGGCCCGGAGCAGGCCGCGCGCCCGCTGGTCGGGACGACCGAGGCGGGCGGCGTGATCGACCCAGACGTGCTGTGGTCGTGCACGACCTGCGGGGCGTGCGTGGAGCAGTGCCCGGTCGACATCGAGCACGTCGACCACATCGTCGACATGCGCCGCTACCAGGTGCTGATCGAGTCGGAGTTCCCCTCCGAGCTCGGAGTGCTGTTCCGCAACCTCGAGAACAAGGGCAACCCGTGGGGGCAGAACGCCCGCAACCGGCTGGACTGGACGAAGAACCTCGACTTCGACGTGCCCGTCTTCGACGGTGAGCTGGCGCCGGAGACGGAGTACCTGTTCTGGGTCGGCTGCGCGGGCGCGTTCGACGACAAGGCGCAGAAGACCGTGCGCGCCACGGCGGAGCTGCTGCACCGCGCCGGGGTGAACTACGTCGTGCTCGGCCCGGAGGAGACCTGCACCGGCGACCCCGCCCGGCGGTCGGGCAACGAGTTCGTGTTCCAGATGCTCGCGGCGCAGAACGTCGAGGTGCTCGACGCCGTCTTCGAGGGCCGCGCACCCGGCACCCGCAAGATCGTCACCACCTGCCCGCACTGCTTCAACACCCTGGGCCGCGAGTATCCCCAGTTGAACGGCCACTACGAGGTCGTGCACCACACTCAGCTGCTCAACGCGCTCGTCCGCGAGGGCAAGCTCGTGCCGGTCGCTGCGCCCGACGGCGAGCTCGCGGATGTGACCTACCACGACCCCTGCTACCTGGGCCGGCACAACGAGGTCTACACCGAGCCGCGCGAGCTCGTCGGCGCCTCCGGCGTGCGCCTGACGGAGATGCCCCGGCACGCGGACCGCTCGTTCTGCTGCGGCGCGGGCGGCGCGCGCATGTGGATGGAAGAGAAGATCGGCAAGCGGGTCAACCTGGACCGCGTCGACGAGGCGCTGGGCACCGGCGCGGAGAAGATCGCGACGGGGTGCCCGTTCTGCCGGGTCATGCTGTCGGATGGCCTCACCCAACGCCAGAGCGAGGAGCGGGGAACCGAGGTCGAGGTCCTCGACGTCGCCCAGCTCCTGCTGGCCGCGGTCACGCGCGGCGCCCCGAGCCCGGGTGACGCCGTCGACGCACTCGGCGCCGGCGCCCCGGGGGTGGAGACCACTCCCGTGTCCGGCACGCAGGTCAACGGCTCGGGGCCGGCGTCCGCGATCAGCGCGGACTCCCTCGACTCGGACCCGCCACGCTGACCCAGTGCTGACTCCGGCGCCGGTGCGCCGGGAGTGGTTGGGTGTGCGCGTGGACGCCGTCGAGGAGTGGAGCCGAGCTCAGCAGCGCGTGATCGACCTGGTTGCCGACCTGCCGCCGGAGCGCGCGGAGCTGCGGGTGCCCGCCTGCCCGGACTGGACGGTGCGTGACCTGCTCTCGCACATGGTCGGGCTGGGCGCCGACGTCGTCGCCGGGGACGAGCCCGACGACCACAACGCCGCGTGGACGGCGAACCAGGTCGAGACCCGCCGCGACCGCGACGTCGCCGCGCTGGTCGCCGAGTGGCAGCAGGTGGCCGAGCCACTTCGGGTCTGGATGCGGGCGAACACCGGCCGTCCGCTCAACGACGTGCTCATCCACGAGCAGGACCTCCGCGGGGCGCTCGCGGTGCCCGGCGGGCAGGACGCCGAGGGCTGGGCCGCGATCCGCGAACGGTTCACCGGCCGGCTCGCAGGGCGGGTCGTCGACCTGCCGCCGATCGCGCTGGTCGGTGACGACGGCTGGGCGTGGGTGTCCCGCGGTGGTGTTGACGATGCCGCGGTGGTGCTGCGGGCACCCACGTTCGACCTGACCCGCGCCCTGGTCACCCGCCGCTCGGCCGACCAGCTCGCGAGCTGGACGGTGCGCGGGGACATGCGCCCCTACCTCGACGCCTTCGCCATGCTCGGCCCGCTCCCGACCGCCGACCTCACCGAGTCCTGACCCGCGCTCCGCGCCCGCCCGTGATGCAGCGAAAGCGGCGTTCGGTGCGTTGAGTGCACCGAAAGTCACTTTCGCTACAGTCGCGGGCGGCAGCGCTGGCTACGAGCGGCCGGCCAGCTCCAGGAACGGGGCCAGCGCCTCCGGGTTGCGCAGGGCCCCGCTGCTCACCGCCTTCGCCGGGTCCACGCCCGCGAGGATCCGCTTCACCGGGACCTCGCACTTCTTCCCGCTCAGCGTCCGCGGCACCTCGTCGACCAGCACGAACCGGTCCGGGACGTGCCGGGGCGACAGCTCCTTGCGCAGCGCCGCCCGGATGGCGGGCTCGACGTCGGCGAGCGACGCGCCGTCCGCGAGCACGAGGAAGCACAGCAGCGCGCCTTCCTCGGTCGAGCCGAGCGCGGTGGTGTCGACCACCAGCGAGTCGACCACCTCGTCGAAGCCCTCGATCACGGCGTACAGGTCGGCGGTGCCCATCCGGACGCCACCGCGGTTGAGCGTGGAGTCGCTGCGCCCGGTGATCACGAAGGAGCCGCGAGGCGTGGCGCGCAGCCAGTCGCCGTGCCGCCAGCGACCCGGGAAGTCGGCGAAGTAGGCCTCGCGCAGCCGGCTGCCGTCGGGGTCGGCCCAGAACGCCACCGGCATCGACGGCATCGGTTGGTTGATCACCAGCTCGCCCACGTCGACCGGATCGTCGCTGAGCGGGACGTCGCACCCCTTCTCGTCGACCGCGTGGACGTCCGCGCCCAGTGCCGCGCACGACAGCTCCCCCAGCCACACGGGCACCGTGGGTGCGCTGGCGAGGAACGCCGTGCAGACGTCCGTGCCGCCGGACACGGAGCAGATCTGCACGTGCTCGCCGACGGCGGTGGCGATCCAGGCGAACTGCTCGGGCGAGAGCGGCGAGCCGGTCGACCCGAGCGCCTGCATCGTCGACAGGTCGTGGGCGGCCCCGGGCGTCAGCCCCGCCTTCTGGCACGCCTGCAGGTAGGGCGCCGACGTGCCGAACAGGCCCACCTTGTGGCGCTCGACGACACCCCACAGCGCGTCCATGTCGGGGTGGGCCGGGCTGCCGTCGTAGAGCACGACCGTCGCGCCCACCAGCAGGCCGCCGACCAGGTAGTTCCACATCATCCAGCCGGTGGTGGAGAACCACAGGAACCGGTCGCCGGGGCCGAGGTCGTGCTGGAACGCGAGCGCCTTGAGGTGCTCGACGACGATCCCGCCGTGCGCCTGCACGATGCCCTTGGGCAGCCCGGTCGTCCCCGAGGAGTAGAGCACCCACAACGGGTGGTCGAACGGGACGGGCGTGAACTCCAGCGGCGCCGCGGTGGCCGTGAGCGTCGCCCACGGGACCGTGCCGTCGAGCGTCGCCTCGGGGTCGAGGTGCGGCACCAGCACCGTCGCCGACAGCGTCGGCAACGCCGCGCGCAGGGCCGAGACGGTCTCCCGCACGTCGAACCGCTTGCCGTTGTAGCGATAGCCGTCGACGGCGACGAACACGGTCGGCTCGATCTGGCCGAAGCGGTCGAGGACGGCCCGCGGGCCGAAGTCCGGTGAGCACGACGACCACACCGCACCCAGCGAGGCCGCCGCGAGGAAGGCGACGAGGGTCTCGACGGAGTTGGGTGCCAGCGCGACGACCCGGTCCCCCACACCGACACCGGCCGCGGCCAGGCCCGCGCGAGCCCGGGCGACGAGGTCGCGCAGCTCGGCGTGGGTGACCTCGCGCTCGGTCCCGTCCTCCCCGACCGCGACCGCCGCGATGTCGTCGTCGCCCCGGCCGGGACCCGGGGTCAGGGCGTGCTCGGCGTAGTTGAGCGTCGCGCCGGGGAACCACTCGGTGCCGGGCATCTCGCGGCGGCCCAGCGTCGCGGTCGGTGGGTCGTGGAAGATCACACCGAGGTGGTCGACGAGCGCGGACCAGAAACCGTCGAGGTCACGGACCGACCAGGCGTGCAGGCCGGCGTAGTCGAGGTCGTCGACGGGGAAGTCGGAGCCGACGTCACGGTGCTCCCGCACCCACCGCGCGAAGCCCGCGATGCGCGACCCGCGCGCCTCGTCCGGATCGGGGGTCCACAGGACGGCGGGGGTCTGCTCGGCATCGTCGGGGGCGACAGCATCCACCCGGCCATTCCACTGCACCGCCTCCCCGCTCGTCGAGACCCCGGGCCGCTGAGGCGCCTCTCAGCCCGTCCCCCACCCGGGGGAGGTACCGTCTCCCAAGGTCATCACCAGCCAAATCATCCGAAGCAGTAGCGGGACAGCGTCCTCAGCCCTGACGAAGGGGTCGCGACAGTGGCAACCTCGAAGCAGCGGTGACGATGCTCGAGCTCGAGGACGTCACCAAGATCTACAGCACCGGTGCCGTCGAGGTGCGCGCGCTCGACGGAGTCTCGCTGCATGTCGACGAGGGCGAGATGGTGGCGATCATGGGCCACTCGGGCTCCGGCAAGTCGACGATGATGAACATCCTCGGCTGCCTGGACGCGCCCACCAGCGGCCACTACCGGCTGGATGGCGTGGACGTCGGCGGCCTGACCGACAACCAGCTGGCCGCGATCCGCAACCGCAAGATCGGCTTCGTCTTCCAGTCGTTCAACCTGCTGCCCCGCACCAGCGCGCAGCGCAACGTCGAGCTGCCGCTGGTCTACGCGGGCGAGGGCAACCGGGCGGCCCGCGCGCGGGCGGCGCTGGAGCGCGTCGGGCTCGGGGAGCGGGCCGGGCACATGCCCAACGAGCTCTCCGGCGGCCAGCAGCAGCGGGTCGCCATCGCCCGCGCGCTGGTCAACGACCCGGCGATGATCCTCGCCGACGAGCCGACGGGTGCGCTGGACAGCGTCTCGACCGACGACGTGATGCAGCTGCTCGTCGAGCTCAACGAGGCGGGCCGGACGATCGTGATCATCACCCACGAGGACGACGTCGCGAGCTTCACGACCCGGGTGGTCACCCTGGAGGACGGCCGGATCGTCAGCGACGTCCCGCACCGGCGCGGGGCGCGGCTGTGAACCTCGGCGAGGCGCTGCGGATCGCCCTGCGTGCCCTGCGGGCGAACCGGCTGCGGTCGGTGCTCACGACCACCGGCATCATCATCGGGGTCTCCGCCGTGATCGTGCTGGTCGCGCTGGGCAACGGCATCCAGGCCGGGTTCACCGAGCAGTTCTCCGCGCTGACCACGCAGATCACCGTCACACCGTCCGAGGGCGACCGGTCCGCGCAGCCGCTGACCGACGCCGACGCCGAGGCGCTCACGGACCGCTCCCTGGCCCCGGACGTCGCGAGCGTCACCCCGCTGATCACGGGCAGCGCGCTGCTGCAGCAGCAGGGCCAGGTCGGGTACCGCACCGGGATCACCGGCACCACCGCGAACTACGCGGACGTGACCGACCTCGACCTTGTCGTCGGCTCGTTCTTCGACGAGCAGCAGGAGCGGTCGAAGGCGAAGGTCGTGGTGCTCGGACCCCGGCCGGTCACCGAGCTGTTCGAGGGCAACGCCGGGGAGGCGATCGGGCAGCGCATCCGGATCGGCCGCACGACCTTCCGGGTGATCGGCGTCGCCAAGCCCGCGCAGAACGACGACGTCGCGTACCTGCCGTTCGACGCCGCGCGCAGCTACGTGCTCGGTGGCACCGACGAGGTCGACAGCGTCATCGTCTCCGCCGGATCGGCCCAGGCCGTGCCCGCGGCCCTGCAGCAGGTGACGTCGATCCTCGACGACCGCCACCGGATCACCGACTCGACGGAGCGCGACTTCGACGCCCGCGCCCAGCAGGACTTCATCGATCAGGCGTCCCAGTTCCTGACCTTCCTCACGCTGTTCACCAGCGCGATCGCCGGCATCTCGCTGATCGTCGGCGGGATCGGCGTCGCGAACATCATGCTGGTGTCGGTCACGGAGCGGACCCGCGAGATCGGGATCCGCAAGGCCATCGGCGCCACCCGCCGGGCGATCCTGCAGCAGTTCCTGCTGGAGTCGACCGTCCTCGCCGGGCTCGGCGGCACCATCGGCGTGCTGGTCGGGCTCGGGATCGCGTTCGTCGGCGGGCTGGTGCTCCCCCGGCTCGTACCCGACTTCCCCGTCCCGTCGGTCTCCCCGGGCTCGGTGGTGCTCGCGCTGACGGTCAGCCTGCTGATCGGGCTGGTCGCGGGCGGCTACCCGGCCAACCGCGCCGCCCGGCTGCGGCCGATCGAGGCGCTGCGCTACCAGTGATCCGAGATCTGAAGGAGATTTCATGAGCCCGGCCGTCGCGACGACGCTCCGGCGTCACCGCAGGCTCCTGCTCGTCGCGATCGCCGTGATCCTCATCGTGGCGATCTCGATCGTGGCCATCAGCTTCATGGGCAACGAGGAGCCCGGCCCGCCGACGGTCACGGTCGACCGCGGCACGGTCGCCCTGGCGGTGTCGGCGTCGGGCTCCATCGCCCCGGCCGGCCGGCAGAGCCTCGGCTTCGCCGACGGCGGGACCGTCACGCAGGTGCTGGTCAACGTCGGCGACCGGGTCCAGCCCGGCCAGGTGCTCGCCCGGATCGACGACACGGTGGCCCGCCAGACCCTCGCCCAGCGCCGGGCGACCCTCAACCAGCAGATCGCGACGCTGAACAAGCTGCTCGGCGGCAACACGGTCGAGGCGGCGCAGGCCTCGCTCGACAAGGCCCAGGACATCGAGCGGGCGACGCGCCGGCAGGTGGACGCGACGAACTCCGCCAACCGGTCCGCCACCGCACGCGCCCGGACGCAGGTCGACTTCGACAAGTCGGCGCAGGACCGGGCCGAGGCGCAGCTCGACGCCGACCGGAGCGCGTGCCGGGCGAGCCCGCGGGCGACGACGGCCACGGCCACCCCCACCCAGGCCGCGGTCGCGCCGACGACCGCCGGGACGGGCGGGGGCAGCACCGCGCCCACCACGGTGCCGACCGTGCCCACTGTGCCGACCACCGTCCCCACGGGCCCCACCGTCCCGACGGAACCGACCACGGTCCCCACCGAGCCGACCACCGTGCCGACGGAGCCGACGGAGCCGACTACCGCGCCCACCACCGTGCCCACCACCGTGCCCACCACCGTGCACACGGTGACGGCCCAGAACCACGTGCCCGCCCGGACGCCGGACCCGGTCGCCGTCGTGGCGCCGGCCGAACCCGCGGCACCCGCGGGTGAGCCCGTGCGGCGCAGTCGGTCGTCAGGCGGCACCTTCGGGGGCACGGCACCGGCCCGGGTCGTGACCACGCCGGTGGTCCTGCGCGCCGCCTCCTCCCCGCTCGACGGCGACGTCGAGGACGACATCGCGCTCGCCGACGACCACACCGGCGCCGCCTGTAGCCGCCTGCTCTCCGACCGTTCGGCCGTCCAGCAGGCCGAGGGCGCCGTGGTCTCGTCGCAGACCGCGCTCGACGCCGCCGAGCAGAAGGAGCGGACCGACCGGGCCTCGGGCGACGTCTCGGTCCAGAACGCCCAGCAGGCCGTCGTCACCGCCCAGAACCAGCTCGCGACGGCGGGCAACGACCGCCCGCAGGACATCGCGGCGCAGCGTGCCCAGGTCGCCGACGCACGCGCGGCCGTTCTCATCGCGCAGCGCGACGTCGACCAGACGGTGATCACGGCTCCCGCGGCGGCCACGGTCACCGCGATCAACGGCACCGCGGGCGAGGTCGTCTCCTCGCCGTCGGCCGTCACCGCCCTCGCCCCCGGCGGCACCGCGCCGCTGCCTGCGACCTCCGGCGGCACCGGGACCAGCACGGGCGGCAGCACGCCCGGGTCCGGCGCGTTCGTGACGCTGGACGCCGCCGACTCGTTCCAGGTCGTCGTGCCCTTCGAGGAAGCCGACGCCGCCCGGGTCCTGCCCGGCCAACCGGTCCAGGTGAGCGTGGACGCGCTGCCCAACGACACCCTGACCGGCCGCGTCGTCAGCGTCGCACCCAGCGGGGTCGATCTGTCCGGCATCATCAGCTACTACGCCACGGTCGTCGTCGACGGCGGGGCCGACCGCCTGCGCGACGGGCAGACCGCCGAGGCCGACGTGCGGGTCGAGTCGGTCGACAACGTGCTGCGTGTCCCGGCCGCGGCTGTGCGCCGCAGCGGTGGGCAACCGACCGTGACGATCGCCGGGCCGGACGGGAAGCCGGTGTCGATGCCGTTCCTGGCCGGGCTGGTGGGCGACGACTACGTCGAGGTCCGCTCGGGCCTGCCCGACGGCGCCCGGGTCGAGCTCCCGCAGGCGACGGTGACCGCGCAACCCGACAACCAGGGTCCCCCGGACAACTGAGTCCGGCACAGCTCGCGCGCGGTCGGGTGTGCGCAACATCTCGATCGTGAAACGCCTGGCAACGCTGCGTCACGTGAACCGTCATACCGACGAGAGAAGGGACGACCCGGCCACCCGAACGGAGGAGTACGTGCGCGTTATCGCACTTCTGCGACCGCACACGGTCACCCTCGTCGTCACGTTCGCCGCCGTCGCCGCCGTCGCGGCCGCGCTGGTCGCCACCGGCACGGGGCCGCCGTCGGTGACCTTCCAGGAGCCCGGGCACTGGGTCTACAACCGGGTCGAGCGCGCGGCGTTCCACGTCGACGCGGGCACCCGCAGGGTCGACGCCCGGGTCGACGTGCCGACGTCCGCGGGCGACCCGCTGATGGTGCTGCAGGACCGCAGGCAGGGGTTCGTCGTCGCCCGTGACGCCGTGTCGCCCATCGCGCGCGCCGCGCTCACCGTCGGTGACCCGCAGCGCGCCGCGCGCGACGAGGTCCCGGTCGGGGTCGAGGTCGTCGGCGGTCCGTACCTGGTCCGCCCGCAGGCAGGGGTGATCGAGCGGCTCGGCGAGCCGCGCACGGCGGTGGAGATCGGCGGCCCGGTGGGCGCCCCGGTCCGCACCCCGGACGGCACGGTGTGGGTGCACCGGGCCGACACCGGCGAGGTGTGCGCCCTGCGCACCGGGGCCGTGACGCCGGACTGCGTGACCCGCACCGCACCGGGCGCGGCCGGGGCGCTCACGGTCGTGGCCGGTCGCCCCGCCTGGCTCGACACGACCGCCGGCACGCTGTCGACCGGCGACGGCGCCCCGGTCGCGCTGGGCGCCGACCTGACCGGCGTCCTGCTGGTGGGCGACACCGACGGCGCAGGCCGCCTGCCCGTCGTCGTCCCCGACCGCCGCGCGCTCGTGCTCGCCGACCCGGCAGGCGGTGCACCCACCGTCGTCGACCTGGGCCCGGGCCGCTACGCCGCCCCGGCCGCCGCGGGCGGCGTCGTCGCCGTCCTCGACCAGGACAGCGGCCGGCTGCGGACGTTCGACCGCGACGGCGCGCTCCTGGGCACCACCGCGCTCGCGCCCGGCGCCGTCGGCCCCGTCCGCGGGGAGGACGGCCGCCTCTACCTCGACGACCCGCAGGGCACCGCCACGACCGTCGTCGACCCCGACGGGTCGGCCACCACCGTCACGACCGGTGGAACGATGCCCGGGACGGTCGCCCGGGCGGCTCCGGCCCTCGCCGCGGCCGGCCCGGCCGCCGCACCAGCGGCCGACGCCCCCGACGGACCCGACGTCGTGCTGCCCAAGGCGCCGACGGACGTCGTGGTCAAGCGCCAGGGCGACGTGCTCACGGTGGCGTGGCGGGCCTCGGCCGGCGCCGTGGACCACTACACCGTCGTGCTCAACCGCGCGGTCGTCACGACCACCACGGCCACGTCGGCAACGCTGCAGAGCCCGGCGGGCCGCCCCGTCCGCGTCGCGGTGTCGGCGACCAACGCGGCCGGGACCAGCCCGCTCTCGGCCGTCGCCACCGCCTCCGCCGCCGTGGCCCGGCCGGGTGCCCCGGTCGGGCTCACGCTCGTGGCGCCGGACGGCCCGCGGCCGTACGCGTTCGCGCCGTCCTGGAAGCCGCCCGACCTCGGCGGCGGTGCGCTGGTGCGCTACGAGGTGAGCTGGACCTCCGCGAGGGGTGTGACGGCCAGCCGGACGACCACCGGCACGTCGCTCGCCGCGGTCGTCGGCGACCCCTGCGCAGCCCCGTACACGGTGTCGGTGCGGGCGGTGACCCGAGCGCCGGGCGGGCGGCTGCTCACCGGCCCCCCGACGACCTCCACCGTCACCGCGCGGCCCGGCACCTGCGCCGTGCGGATGACGCTCGACGCCGAGCCCGACGGCGACGACGCGATCACCGTGGTCGCGAGCGACGGCGGCGGGGCGACGGGCCCGTGCGCGCTGAGCGTCGACGACGAGATCCGCTGGTCCGGCACCTGCGGCGACCGCGCCCGCATCCGCATCGCCGTCGGCGGCCTCGACCCCAAGACCACCTACACCGTGGTGCTGACCGCCCGGAACCCCGACGGCACCACGACCCGGACCGACCCCGTGTCGGTGACCACCGACTGAGCCTCCCCCGACGCCTCCCCGACGCCTCCCCTACCGATCCCCTCCCCCGACCGATGACACGGAGCTCCCCATGCCGCTGTCCCCCGCCCGGGCCGCCGCCCTGCTGGCCGACAACATCCAGCGCGTCATCCAGGGCAAGCCCGACGTCGTCCGGCTCGCCACCGTCGCCCTGTTCGCCGAGGGCCACCTGCTGCTGGAGGACGTGCCCGGCACGGGCAAGACCAGCCTCGCCCGATCGCTCGCCCGCAGCATCGGCGGCCGGTGGAGCCGCATCCAGTTCACCCCGGACCTGCTGCCCGGTGACATCACCGGCGTCATGGTCTTCCAGCAGGGCACCGGCAGCTTCGAGTTCCGCCCCGGCGGCATCTTCGCCAACGTCGTGGTCGCCGACGAGATCAACCGCGGCACGCCGAAGACGCAGTCCGCGCTGCTGGAGGTGATGGCCGAGCGGATCGTCACGGTCGACTCGGTGCCGCACGCGGTGCCGCGGCCGTTCCTCGTCGTCGCCACCCAGAACCCGATCGAGCTCGACGGCACCTATCGACTCCCCGAGGCCCAGCTCGACCGGTTCCTCATGCGGGTCGCCGTCGGCTACCCCGACCACGACGCCGAGGTCCGGGTGGTGCTCGGCGCGGCCACCGGCCTCGATCCCGACGCGCTCACCCCCGTCCTCGACCTCCCCGAGCTCGGCGCGGTGATCACGCAGGTGCGGCGGCTGCACGTCGACCCGCTGGTCGCCGGCTACGCGGTGGAGCTGGCGGCGGGCACCCGCGAGCACCCCGCCGTCCGCTACGGCGCGAGCCCGCGCGGCAGCGTCGCGCTGGTCTCCGCGGCGCGGGCAGCCGCTGCGATCGAAGACCGGTCGTTCGTCACCCCGGACGACATCAAGACCGTCGCGCACGCCGTGCTCGCGCACCGGATCGTGCTCACCCCGGAGGCCGAGCTGAACCGCCGGACGGCGGCGGAGGTGCTCGACGACGTGCTCGGCGCGACCCCGCAGCCGACCGCCGTCCGGGTCTGACCGTGCGGTTGACCACGCGCGGCGCGGCCGTGCTGTCCGGTGCCGTCGTGCTCCTCGCGATCGGCGTCGCGCTGAACCTGCCGTTGCTGCGGGCGCTCGCCGGGATGGCGCTCGGGGCCGTCGCGCTGGCGTTCGTGCCGACGGCCGGGCAACTGCGGCTGGGGGTGACCCGGGCCGTCCACCCCGACCGCGTCGACACCGGCCAGCCCGCCTTCGCCGAGCTGGTGGTCCGCAACCGGTCACACAGCCGCCGGCCCGGTTTCACCGCGGTGGACGAGGTCGGGTCGCAGGCGCGGCCCGTCCGGGTGCGATCGCTGCCCCCGGGCGGGTCGGCGCGCTACCGCTACGAGCTGCCCACCACCCGGCGTGGCCGCATTCCGATCGGGCCGCTGACCGTGGAGCGCACGGACCTGCTCGGGCTGGTGGGCCGGCGCCAGGCCGCCGGCGGCGAGACCCACGTGTGGGTTCATCCCCGCCGCCACCCCATCCGGCTGGCCGAGGCGGGCCGAGCACGCCACCACCACGAGGGCGCACCCCCGCCGCACCCGATGGCCGGGGCGATGGACCTGCGCGCGTTGCGCCCGTACGTGCCCGGCGACGAGCTGCGGCACCTGCACTGGAAGGCCACGGCGCGGACAGGACAGCTGATCGTGCGCGAGTACGTCGACCCGGCGCAGCCCTGGTGCGTCGTCGTGCTGGACACCCGCCGCGACGTCCTGGACGCCGACGGGTTCGAGGCGGCCGTCGAGATCGTCGCCTCGGTGCTGTGGGCGGCCGCCGAGCAGGACCGGCCGGTGCGGCTGGCGACGACCGGTGGGCAGGTGCTCGATGTCCGCTCGGGGACGACCGGGCTGCGGGCGGCGGCGAACCAGCTGTGCCTGGTCGCGCAGGACGCCGGACAGCATGCTGAGGCGGCACTCGATCCGGCGACGGTCGGGGCGCGCCTCGGTGACGGATGGTTCGTGCACGTCGGCGGACCACCGGGCGAGGCGGTCGCGGTGCAGGCGACCCGGTATGCGGAGGCGATCGCGTTCGACCTGTCCGAGACGGGGGAGCCGGCGGGGGGCCTGCTGACGATCCGGGAACGCGACGCGGCAGCGGCGCTGCGCCGGTGGAACGCGACGGTGCCCCGGTGAGCTCATCGAGCGCAGCGAACGCGGTCGACGCCCCGCCCGCCGCGGGCCGCCGCCGGCGGGTGCGTGACGTCGCGTCGGGGCCGGCGCCGACCTGGACCGACCGGGAGGCGGCGCACGGCGACCGCACCGGCCGGGCGGGCGGCCTCGGGCTGCTGCTCGCCACTGCCGCCGCCGAACTGTCGTTCTCCGGCACCTTCGCCGTGTCCGCGCTGCTCCTGCCGGTGCTCGGGGTCGTCGCCGGGGTCGCGGCCGCCGACCAGCTCACGCTCGGCCGGCCCCGGGTCGCCGCCCTGCGCGCGCCGCTCGGGGTGCTCCTCGGCGCCACGGCCGGGGCGGCCGGCCTGCTGCTGCCCGGCCGTGTCCCGCTCACCGGCGCGACGCTGCGGGCGCTCGCCGACGGCGTCCTGCACGGCTGGCTGCGCACTCTCGAGTCGACGCTGCCCGCCCACCCCGACCTCACGCTGGTCGCGTTCGTCCCGGCCCTGGTGCTGCTCGCCGCCGTCGTCGGGACCGAATGGCTGCGCCGCGGCGTCGCCCCAGCGCTGACGCTGCTGCCGAGCCTGGCGGTGGTGGTGCTCGCGCAGGTCTTCGCCGCGGTCGGCTGGCTGCTCGCGGTCGGGCTCGCGGTGGTGTACGTCCTGGGGGCGGCCGTCGTGCTCGCCGGCGGGACCCGCCGGTTCACCGACGCCGCGCGCCCAGCGCTTCCGCTCGCGCTCGTCGCGACGCTGGCCGGGTGGGTCCTGGCCGTCGTCGATCCGGTCGGCGGCCCGCCGTGGACGGTGGCCGACCGGATCGCGCCGATCACGGTCACCGGCGGTGCCGTGAGCCCGCTCGCCGAGCTCGCCGGCCGGTTGGACCGGCCCGACGACGTCGTGTTCACCGCCCGCGCCGACGTGCCCGTCACCCGGTGGCCGCTGGTCGTGCTCGACGGCTACGACGGTGCGGGGTTCACCAGCAGCGCGCGGTACCGCCCGCTCGGGGCGGAGCTACCGCCCGACGCCACACTCACCGTGCCGGTCCGGCTCGGCACCGCGGACGTCGCCGTGGCCGACGGGCTGCGCGGGCCGTGGCTGCCCGGGCAGGCCGCGGTGCGCTCCGTCGAGGGGCTGCGCCCGGCGGTCGACCCGGCGAGCGGCAGCCTGCTGCTCCCCGACGGCACCGCGGGCGCCCGGTACCGGCTCAGCTGGTACGCAGCGATGCCGGGGCCGGAGCAGCTCGTCGACGCGGCGATGGATCCCGAGGCCGCCGGCACCGACGTCGACGGCGCCCTGCCCGGCGCGGTGACGACGGCGGCGGCCGGGGCGCTGCACGGTGCGCCGCCGTCGTTCGCGACCGCGCTGGTGCTCGAACGCTGGTTCCGCGACAACTACCAGCTGGCCGGCGGCGACCGGCCCACGGGAAGCGGGGACGTCCAGCTCGTCCGCTTCCTCACCGACACGAAGACCGGCACCAGCGAGCAGTTCGCGGCCGCGTACGTGCTGATGGCGCGGGCAGTCGGGATTCCTGCCCGCCTCGTCGTCGGCTTCCGGCCCGGGCCGGCCGGGCCCGACGGCCGACAGGTGGTGCGCAACGGCGACGCGTTCGCGTGGCCGGAGGTGGCCGTGGCGGGCGTCGGGTGGGTGCCGCTCGACCCGACCGGTGGCGTCCGCGAGGTGACCGGACCGGCGGCACCCACCGACGCCGCGACGGAGACCGCCCGGCGCCGCGCCGTCGCGCCACCCGCCGCCCCGGCACCGGCACCGCCCCCAGCCGTGGCGGCGCCGCCGGATGACGAGCCGATGCCGCTGCCGGGCCCGTGGGACGTCGTCGTCCCGACGGCCGCGGGCACCCTCGTCGGGGCGGTGCTGCTGATGCTCCTCGGGGTGCCGCTGGTCAAGCGCATGCGCCGGATCCGCCGGCGGCGGGCGGGCGGCAGCGGGGCCGTCGTCGGGGCGTGGCTCGAGGTCCGCGACCGGCTGCGCGACCACGGCGTCGAGGCCACGACGGACATGACCGTCCGCGACCTGCGGCGCCCGGCCGCGGGAATGCTCAACGGCAGCGGCGGGGAGCTGGAGAACCTCGCCCGCTGCGTCGACGAGGCGCTGTGGGCCGAGGACGCTGCAGCGCCCAGCGACCCGGACCTGGCCTTGCGGGCCTGGGCGGCCGAGAAGGCCATCCGGGGCGCGCTGGCGGAGCAGCCGCTGGGCGCCCGGCTGCGGGCGGCGACCCGCTACCGAGGCCTGAGCCGCGTGCGGGACACGCGCGTCTGACCGGCGCGCATCCGAGCGGCGCCGAGCCCGGCGGACGTCGATCCCTCCGGCCTGTCCGGCCCGGTCCGCTCGTCAGGAACGTGCCGGGATCAGCTGACGGCCGGCCAGACCAGGAGCACACCGGCGACGACGGCGACGAGCACCGCCAGGCAGGCCGCGGTGAGCGCCCACGGTGACGCGTGCCGTCCGGCGTCCGGCCGCGCGGCGGGCACCGCCGGGTGGGCGTCAGCGGCTTCTGCTGGCAGTGACTCGGCGTCGGCGGCGTCGGCGGCGAGCACGTCCACGACCCGGTGGAGCGTCGGCCGCGCCGCAGGATCCTTGGCGAGCATCGCCCGCACCAGGTCCGCGAGCCATGCCGGCCCGGGCGCCGCCGGCGGTTCGTCGAGCAGGATGCGCGCGAGCCGGTCGTGCTCCTGCTCCCCCCGTCGGGTCGGGAACGGTGCCGCACCGGCGAGCGCGGTGAAGAGGACCGAGCCCAGACCGTAGACGTCCGTGCGCTCGTCCACGGCCCCGTCAGCGCGCACGGTCTCGGGGGCCGCGTGCGCAGGGGTGGGCTCGCCCGCGTCGCGGTAGTCGCAGAGCACGGCCAGCTCGAAGCCGGCCAGCACCGGCACGGCGCCGTCGCGCAGCAGCACACCCTCCGGCGTGAGATCGCCGTGCCGCACACCGGCGTCGTGGGCGTGCAGCAGCGCGCGCCCGACGACCAGCCCGACCGCGGTCACCTCATGCGGATCCAACCTGCCGCGCGCCGCGATGCGGTCGGCCAGCGAGCCCTCGCACAGCTCGGTGACGAGGTAGGGCCGCGCGTCGGGCAGCACATCGGCACCGTGCACGGGCAGGACGCCGGGGTGGGCGAGCTTCCCGACCGCGCGTGCCTCCGCGCGGAACTGCTCCACCGCCGCGCGCTCGGTGAGGCGCACGTCGAAGACGGAGATGGCGACCCAGCGGTCCGGGTGGTGCTGCCGCGCCCGGTACACGGCAACGGACCGGCCCCGGCGGAGCGGGGCGAGCTGCCGGAACCCGGGCAGCTGTGGGGGTTCCGGAGTCACGCTCGGGAGGGTAGCGCCGCTGGTGACGGCGCCGTCGCCCGGCCGCCCCGTAGCCGATCACGCGGCGGCACGAGGCGGGCACGCGGCACGCACGCGGCGGCACGCGGCGGGCACGCGGCGGAGCGCCGGGGGCGTCGGGGGCGTCGGGGGCGTCGCCGCACAGGTACCGGGGTCCCGCACGTCCGGTGGACAACCGGACGCCCCGGGCTGCGACCGCGCGGCCCCGCAGGAGCCACCGCAGGCCGGACAGGCCGTCCCGCACTCCGAGCACGCCGTCGCACAGCCGGTAGGACCCTCGCACCCCGCACAGCAGGTGCGCCGACCCAGCAGGATGTGTGACAGGCAGGCCGCGCGCCCCGTCGCACCCCGCCCGCGGTGCCGCACCCCGACCACACGCCCGCGCACCTACCCGGCCATCGCACCCCGCGGTGCGGACCGCACCCCGACTCGGCCGTTGCACAGCTGGTGGGCCGTCGCACCCTGCACGACACGCGCGCCGGCTATGCAGGACGTGTGACGCGCGGGCAGAGGCGCGATGAGGGCGTGTGACAGCGCGCCAGCGTGCACATCGGCGGGCGTCACGAGCGTGCAAAGGCCCGCCGGAGACGCTCCGCCGGAGCGTCGAACGGGGACAGCTCGTCCCAGGTCCAGCGCACCACCTGCAGCCCGAGGTCCCGCAGGGCGTCTTCGCGGCGCTTCTCCCGGTACACGGCCTCGCCCGGGTCCTGGCCCGGCCGAAGGCCACGTCCGTACTTGGCTTTCCCGTCGAACTCGCCGACGGTCCGGAACTCCTCCCAGTAGAAGTCCGTCCGGACGCCCAGCTCGGGAACGTCGTGCTGCAGCACCGGCGGCGGGATCCGGGCGCGCGCGATCGCCACACGGCTGCGCGTCTCCCCCGGGCTCTCCGCGCGCGGGTCGGCCGCGGCGACGACCCGTCGCGCCGGTGGGCTGCCCTCCCGACCCGCGGCTCGTGCGACGGCCTCCGCGAAGGCCGCCGGCGTGGTCCGATGCCCGTGCAGCGCAGCGTCCGCCACCACCAGCGCCTGCTCGAATGGCAGCGTCCGGGCGAGGTCGGCCAGGGTGCGCGCCACCGAGGTCACCGCGACACCGTCGACCTCGACGACCTCGTCGACGTCCAGCCCTGCCGTGTGCACGTGCAGCACCGTTGTGCGCCGGCCGCCGGAGCAGCGGTTCCGGGTGACATGGACGCGGTCCAGAGGGACGTCCCAGAGCACGAGGCCGTGCAGCGCCGCGGCGGAGACGTGGCTGACGACCGCGTGCGGTGACATGGTGCGGATCGCGGCCCGCACGGTGAGGGCGTGCCGGGCGACGGCGTCGTCGAGCCGCTGGTCTGCCGACGGCACATAGGCACCGCGGCGGACCACCGTCAGCCGTCGCTGCGCGCGCAGCCGCCGCAGCTCGTCGTCAGTGATTCCCGCCGCCCGAAGGGCGGGTCGGAACACCAGATCGGAGATGTCGTCCAGCACAGGCTCAGCGTGCCGCGCACCCCGCCCGGCCGGGGCCGTCGAGCTCGACCTGTGGATGCGCGCGACCGGATGTGGACAGTCCGCAGCACCGGCGCGGTCGCGCATCGAGCGCGGCAGCCCCGCACGGTGCGCGGGTGCGCGGTCGGGGTGCGACGCCCTGGCCCGCGTGCGTCGCGCCCGGCCAGCACCCCGTCGCACACCTTCACGAGCCGGCGCACCCGCTGTGCGGGCTGCGACAACCCCACTCGCCGTGCGACAGCGGGGACGGGGTGCGACGGCCGGCGGGTCGGCGCCGCGCAGGCCGTCGCATCGTGCGAGGGCGTCTGCGGGTGCGCGTCAGACCGTGCTCACCTCGTAGATGTGCCCCGCCGCCCGCAACCGGTCCACCAGGACCGTGCCCAACGCCGTCGCCGGGGTCAGGGAGCCGGCGCGGTCCGGGAGGCGCTCGCCGTCCAGCGCCAGGGCCAGGCCGCTCTGCCCGAGCATCACCGCCGTGGCGGCGTAGCCCGGGTCGCCGCGGCCCCGGACCTCGGCGTGATAGCGGGCGCCGCCCGGGGTCCCGGCGTCGACGGCCATCCGGAACCACCCGCGCTCGCGGGCGGTCGCGGTCGGCCCGGTGCCGGGCGCGGGCAGGACGCGGTCGAGCAGGGCGCGGGTCGGCGGGACGGCCATCGCGGTCAGGAACGCGAACAGCCCGCCGGTGACGGCGACCGCCGCCGCCGCCCCGAACGGCCCGCGCCCGGTGCCCATCACCTCCGCGTACCGCAGCTCGCGGCCGTAGGCGAAGCCCTGCAGGGCGTTGCTGCGGCGCACGATCCGGGTGTTGAACGCCGCCATGACGAACGGGGCGGTCCAGCGGCCGTCCGTCGTCCGCGCCGGGCGGCCGGCGTCGGGCGGCTGCGGCCCGTCCGGCTCCGCGACACGGTCCGGGCTCAGTGCGAAGGGATCGGCGGCCAGGCCGCGCGCTGCCGGGTCACGGCGCATCGTGTCGACCTGCGCGCGGATCGAGTCGATCGTCCCGCCGCTGAGGCCGCCGCGGGCGGTCGCGACGAGCCGCACGTCGCACAGCCCGCCGGCGCCGTCGGCGGCCGCGCGCTCGTGCAGCAGGAGGACGGCCAGGTCCGACGGGACCGAGTCGTAGCCGCAGGCGTGCACGATCCGCGCACCGGTCTCCCGGGCGACGGCATCGACGCGGTCGATCGCCTCGCGGACGAACAGCACCTCGCCGGTCAGGTCCGCGTAGTGGGTTCCGGCCCGGGCGCAGGCCTCGACCAGCGGCAGCCCGTACCGGGCGTACGGACCGACGGTCGTCACGATCGACCGGGTGGAGGTCGCGAGAGCGGCGAGCGACGCCGGGTCGGTCGCGTCCGCCTCGAGGAGCGGCCACTCCCGACCGCCCGGCAACCGTGCCCGGACCGCCGCCAGCTTCTCCCGCGACCGCCCGGCGAGCGCGATCCGGGTCCCCGGCGGAGCGTGCGCGGCCAGGTGCGCGGCCGTCAACGCCCCGACGTACCCGGTGGCGCCGTACACGACGAGGTCGAAGTCCCGCGGGGTGTCCGGCACCGCCCCATCCTGGCCCGCCCCGCCCGTCGCCCTCACCCCGCCCTGCCGCGTCCGCCCGGGAACCGCCGCCGCATGAAGCGAAAGCGGCGTTCGGTGCACTCAACGCACCCAACGCCGCTTTCGGTACATCTGGTGCGCCCACTGTGACTGGTGCGCCCACTGTGACGCCTGGCAAGCGCGACCCCGGTCCCCGACGTGCCCCGGCGCCCGCCTACACGTTGCGCCGGTACTCGCCGCCGACCTCGAAGAACGCCCCGGTCAGCTGCCCCAGCGAGCACACCCGCGCCGCGCGCATCAGCTCGTCGAACACGTTCCCCCCACCGGTCGCCACGTCCTGCAACCGGCGCAGGGCCGCCGCCGCCTCGGTGGCGTGGCGGGCGTGGAAGTCGTCGAGCCGGTCGAGCTGCGACTGTTTCTCCTGCTCCGTCGCCCGCGCCAGCTCGACCTCCGGCGGTGCGGCGGCGATCTCGCGAACGAACGTGTTCACCCCGACGATCGGCAGCGACCCGTCGTGCTTGCGGTGCTCGTAGAGCATCGACTCGTCCTGGATCCGCCCGCGCTGGTAGCCGGTCTCCATCGCGCCCAGCACGCCGCCGCGCTCGGCGATGCGGTCGAACTCGGCGAGCACGGCCTCCTCGACCAGGTCGGTGAGCTCGTCGACGACGAAGGCTCCCTGCAGCGGGTTCTCGTTCGCCGACAGCCCCCACTCCCTGCCGATGATCAGCTGGATCGCCATCGCACGCCGGACGGACGCCTCCGACGGCGTGGTGACCGCCTCGTCGAAGGCGTTGGTGTGCAACGAGTTCGCGTTGTCGTACAGAGCGCAGAGTGCCTGCAGGGTGGTGCGGATGTCGTTGAAGTCCATCTCCTGTGCGTGCAGCGACCGGCCCGAGGTCTGCACGTGGTACTTGAGCTTCTGCGACCGCTCGGTCGCCCCGTACTTCTCGCGCATCGCGATCGCCCAGATCCGGCGGGCGACCCGGCCGATCACGGTGTACTCGGCGTCCATGCCGTTGGAGAAGAAGAACGACAGGTTCGGCGCGAAGTCGTCGATCTCCATGCCGCGTGCGAGGTACGCCTCGACGTAGGTGAACCCGTTCGCCAGCGTGAACGCGAGCTGCGAGATGGGGTTCGCCCCGGCCTCGGCGATGTGGTAGCCGGAGATCGACACCGAGTAGAAGTTGCGGACTCGGTGCTGGATGAACCACTCCTGGATGTCGGCCATCATTCGCAGGGAGAACTCGGTGGAGAAGATGCAGGTGTTCTGCCCCTGGTCCTCCTTGAGGATGTCGGCCTGCACCGTGCCCCGCACGTTCGCCAGCGCGAACGCCGTCAGCTCGGAGCGCTCCTCGTCGGACGGCTCGCGTCCTTCCCGCTCGACGAACACGGAGACCTGCTGGTCGATCGCCGTGTTGAGGAAGTACGCGAGGATGGTCGGCGCCGGACCATTGATCGTCATCGACACCGAGGTGGTCGGCGAGCAGAGGTCGAACCCGGCGTAGAGCGCCTCCATGTCCTCCACGGTCGCGATCGAGACGCCCGATGTGCCGACCTTGCCGTAGACGTCCGGACGGGTGTCGGGGTCGCGCCCGTAGAGGGTGACGGAGTCGAACGCCGTCGACAGCCGCTTCGCCGGGGCGTGCTCGCTGAGCAGGTGGAACCGCCGGTTGGTGCGGAAGGCGTCGCCCTCGCCGGCGAACATCCGCGCCGGGTCCTCGCCCTCGCGCCTGAACGGGAACACCCCCGCGGTGAACGGGAAGCGGCCCGGCAGGTTCTCGGAGCGCAGGAACCGCAGCAGGTCGCCGTGGTCCGCGATCCGCGGCAGGGCCACCCGCCGGACCCGGCTGCCCGAGAGCGTCTCGCGGGTCAGCGGCGTCCGCAGTTCGCGGTCGCGGACCGTGACGACCAGCTCGTCACCCGAGTACTCCTCGACGGTCCGCGGCCACTCCTCCAGCAACGCCGCGGCCGCGGACGGCAGCGCGCGCTCCGCCTCGTCCAGCGCGGGCGCCACGGCCTCGCCGACGACCTCCCACGCCGTCCGCAGGTGCTGGCGCCGCCGCGCGAGATCCGCCCACGCCTGCGTCTCGTCCCGGTAGCCCCGCACGGTCTCGGCGATCTCCGCGAGGTAGCGCACGCGGTTCGGCGGAAGCACCGCGTCCCGGCGCGTGGAGGTCTTCCCGGTCGGGCGCGCCAGCCGTCCCTCGCCCACGGCCAGCCCGTCGGCGGCGAGGAGGTCGCGCAGGTGGTGGTAGAGCGCGGTGACCCCGTCGTCGTCGAACGTGGCGGCGCTCGTGCCGAACACCGGCATGTCCTGCCACGCGGCGCCGAACGCCTCACGGTTGCGGACGAGCTGGCGGCCCACGTCCCGCAGGGCGTCCTCGGCGCCGCGCCGCTCGAACTTGTTGATCGCGACGGCGTCCGCGAAGTCCAGCATCTCGATCTTCTCGAGCTGCGACGCCGCCCCGAACTCCGGTGTCATCACGTACAGCGCGCGGTCGACGAACGGGATGATCTCGGCGTCGCCCTGCCCGATGCCGGGCGTCTCGACGACGACCAGGTCGAAGCCCGCGGCCTTCAGCACGGCGATCGCCGCGGCGAGGTGCTCGGGCAGCCGCCCACCCGCGCCGCGCGTGGCCATCGACCGGAAGAAGACGTCGCCCGTCGCCTGCCCGCCGGCCGCCGAGGCAGTCACCGCGTTCATCCGGATCCGGTCGCCGAGCAACGCTCCCCCGCCCCGCCGGTGGCTGGGGTCGACGGCGAGGACGGCGATGCGCAGCTTGTCCTCCTGGTCGCGCCGGAACCGCCGCAGCAGCTCGTCGGTCAGCGACGACTTGCCCGAACCGCCCGTCCCCGTGATGCCCAGCACCGGAACCGGCTGACGCGGCGTCAGGTCGACCTCCGGCAGGCGGCCGCTCTCGGCGAGCGTCAGCACGCGGGCGACGGTGGCGGGATCGCCGGTGCGGAGCCCGTCGAAGGACTCCGGCGCGACGGCGAGGTCGACGTCGCACTCCTTGATCATCAGGTCGATCATCCCGGGCAGCCCGAGCCGCTGGCCGTCTTCGGGCGAGAAGATCCGCGCGACCCCGCGCTCGTGCAGCAGCGCGATCTCCGTCGGCACGATGACGCCGCCACCGCCCCCGTAGACGCGCACGTGCCCGGCGCCGCGCTCGCGCAGCAGCTCGACCAGATAGGTGAAGTACTCGACGTGCCCGCCCTGGTAGGAGCTGACGGCCACGCCCTGCACGTCCTCCTGGATGGCCGCGGTGACCACCTCGTCCACCGAGCGGTTGTGCCCGAGGTGGATCACCTCGGCGCCGTGGCGCTGCAGGATCCGCCGCATGATGTTGATCGACGCGTCGTGCCCGTCGAAGAGGCTCGCCGCCGTCACGAAGCGGACGGGGTGCTGCGGTGCGTGCATCGACGGCGCTCCTCGGGTCAGGGGTCAATTGTTGGACATCCTACTATCTCGCACGAGCAGCGGGGGAAGGATCCGCGCTGCCTCCCCGAGGCTCGGCCCGTACCAGGTCAGGAGCCGCCCGGAGACGAGGACGGACGGCGCGGCGAACGCCTCCGGCCCGTCGTCGGCGGTGAACGCGTAGGGCTCGTCGGGCAGCACGACCAGGTCGTGCGGCGGGAGCGCACCTGGGTCGATGCGCGGATAGCGCTCGGCGTCGTCGGCGAGGACGTTGTCGACGCCCAGGCGGGCGAGCACCGCGCCGGTGAACGTGTCGCGGCCGACCGCCATCCACGGCCGCCGCCAGATCGGCACCACCACCCGGCGCCGGACGGCGGGCTCCGGCACCGCCGCCCAGGCCGCCTCCGCGTCGGCGAGCCAGCCCACGCGCGGGAACCCGCAGGCGGCGAGCATCCGCCGCAGCGCGGCGAAGGCGCCGTCGAGCGTGCGGATGTCGGTGACGTACACGGCGACGCCCGCCGCGCGCAGGGCGTCGAGGTCCGGCGGGCGGTTCTCCTCGGCGTTGGCGAGGACGAGGTCGGGGCGCAGCGCGACGATCCGCTCCACGTCCGGGTTCTTCGTGCCACGCACCCGCACGACGTCCAGATCGGCCGGGTGCGTGCACCAGTCCGTCGCACCGACCAGCAGGTTCCGGTCGGTGGCCGCGACGGCCTCGGTCAGCGAGGGGACGATGCTCACCACCCGCCGCACCGGGCCGCGCAGCGGGACCGGGCGCTCCTCGTCGTCGACGACCACCCGCGCGACGCTACCGCCCGCCGGCCCGCTCGGGGTCGCCGCGCAGCACGCCGTACACCGTCAGCGCCACCGTCATGAGCGCGAGCCCCCCGACCAGGAACAGCGCGTTGCGATGCGGGACGGCCGCAGCCGCCAGCACGACCGGGATCGCCACCGTCGGCCACGGCCACGCTCCTCGCCACGTCCGATGCGTGCCGCCGAGGATCAATCCCGTACCGAGCAGGTACAGGGTGAGCCCGGCGGCGACGGTCCAGCCCCCGTCGGACGGCAGAGCGTCGAACGGGTGCGCCACCAGGTCCTCGATACCGACCCCGGCCATGACGATCCCGGCCGAGAGCGGGAGGTGGCCGTAGACGAACAGGTCGTGCCGCTCGTCGGCGACTCCTCCCTCCTCGCCGTCGTCGTCGTCGCTCTCCTGCAACTCCTCCTCGCTGTGACCGGCGGTGACGTCGAAGTAGTTCCACCACAGCGCCGCGGCGACGACGAACCCGGCGATCCCGACGGCGACGGCCGAGCCGGACCACTTCGCGTCGTGCACCCCGGTCGCTGCGCCGCCGACCGCCTCGCCGAGCACGAGGATGATGAAGAGCCCGAACCGCTCGGGCAGGTGCTCCATGTGCAGGGGCGCCCGGTCCTCACGACGGGTCGCGACCACCGGGCCGACGGCGTCCATCGCGACCGCGGCCGCCCACAGCCCGTACCGCACAGCACCGTCGAACGCGGGCGACACCGCCCACAGCGCCGTACTCGCCGCGGTGAAGCCGAGATAGACCACGATCGTCGGCCGGGCCTCCGGCACGTGCCGCCACGCGCGCAGGTGCAGCAGCAGGAGAATCACGCGGCCGGCCAGGAAGCACAGCGCGAACGGAGTGGAGAAGTCCCCCGTTGCCGCCGACGCGCTGGCGGCGCAGCCCGCGATCGACGCCGTGGCCGCGAGCTTGGCGATCCGGAAGACGACGTCGTCGGTGTCGAACCGGTTGGCGTAGAGAGTGAAGCCGACCCAGGAGAACCACAGGGCGACGTAGAGGGCGACGAAGACGGCCAACCCGCGCCAGGAGAGGTCGCCGTAGAAGGCGTTCGCGAGTTCCAGCACGACCAGCACGTAGGCGAGGTCGAAGAACAGCTCGAGCCGACTGGCCGTCGCCGCCTCCCCCGTACGCAGGGTCGGGGGCCGGATCTGTGGCCTCGTCCTCGGCATCGGCTTCCTCCCCGCAGGTGGACCGGCAGCCCACACCGCGCCCACGCGTTCAACGTGGCGTTCTCAGACCTGCCCCACCGGGTCGCCCAGCCGCGTCCCGGTCCACGTCGTCAGGAAGTCCCCCACCGCCGGCTCCTCCAGCGGCCTCGACAGGTAGAAGCCCTGCACCGCGTCGCAGCATGCCTCGCGGGCCCGGCGCAGGTGCTTCGGGGTCTCGACGCCCTCCGCAACCACCTTCAACCCCAGCGTGTGGCCCAGCTCCGCGATCGCCATCACCAGCGACCCGCGCCGGGTCGTGTCGAAGTCCAGCAGGCTCCGATCGATCTTCAACGCGTCGACGTCGAGGCTCATCAGCAGGCCCAGCGACGAGTAGCCGGCGCCGAAGTCGTCCACGGCGATGCAGACGCCCATCGCCTGCAGGCGCGCGAACTCGGCAGCCACCCGGTCGGAGTCCCCGAGGGCGGCGCTCTCGGTGATCTCCAGCGTCAGCCGGGTCGGCGGGAGGCCGGTCTCGCGCAGGACGTCGACGACGTGATCGGCGAGGTGGCCCGCGAGGATCTGGTGCACGGAGACGTTCACCGCGATGCCGAGGTCGTGGAACCCGGGCAGGTGCCGCCAGCGTTCCGCGGCCCGGCAGGCCCGGCGCAGCACCTCGAGGCCGATCTTGTTGATCGCGCCGGACTCCTCCGCCAGGGCGATGAACACGTCCGCAGGCACCGGGGGTTGACCGGGGCGGCGCCACCGCGCGAGGGCCTCGAGCATCGACGGTCGCCGCGTGCACAGGTCGATCACCGGCTGGAACGCGACGTCGATCTCGCCGCGCTCGACGGCGCGGGCCAGCTCCTGCTGCAGGCGCGTCCGGTGCGAGGCCTTCACCCGCATGTCCGGCACGAAGACCTCGAGGCGGCCCTTGCCCGTGCGTTTCGCCACGTACATCGCGATGTCCGCGTCGCGCAGCAGCCCGTCCGCCGACCCGGAGCCGCCGCCGTGGGCGATCCCGACGGAGGCGCCGACGGTGACGTGGTGGCCGGCGACCGTGAACGGCTCCTGCAGCGCCTCGACGATCCGACCGGCGATCACCAGCGCATCGTCCGGATCCACCCCGGAGATCAGGACGGCGAACTCGTCGCCGCCCAACCGGGCCGCGATGTCGCCCTCCCGCACGGTGCCGAGCAGGCGCCGCGCGGCCTCCTCCAGCAGCTCGTCACCCGCGGCGTGGCCGAGGGTGTCGTTGACGGTCTTGAACCCGTCGAGGTCGATGACCACCATCGACAACCGTCGCCGGGACGACCTCGGCGAGGTCAGCGCGTCGGCCAGTCGCTGCAGCACCAACGCCCGGTTGGGCAGGCCGGTCAGCGGGTCGTGGTGGGCGCGGTGGCTGAGCTCGTTCTCCAGGGCCTTGCGCTCGGTGACGTCGCGCCCGTTCCAGACGAGGCCGTGGACGTCGGGGTCGTCGAGCAGGTTCTGGCAGACAGCCTCGACGGAGCGGGTGCGGCCGTCGTGGGTGCGCAGGCGCAGCTCGATCGTGCGCACGAGGCCGGGCCGCTCGGTGAGCAGCGTGATGGCCGTGGCGACGTCCGCTCGCTCCGCCGGCTCGACGTGCACGAGCAGCGGCAGCTCCAGGAAGTCCTCCGGTCGGTAGCCGACCAGCGCCTCGACGGCGGGGCTGACGTACGTGACGACCCCGCGGTCGTCGGTGACGATCGTGAGGTCGGAGGCGCGCTGCACGAGCGAGCGGAACCGGCCCTCGCTCGCCCGCAGCGCCTCCTCGGCCACCCGCCGCTCGTCGACCTCGCCCTTGAGTGCGGCGTAGGCGCGCTCCACGTCGCTTCGGCTGCGACGCAGCACGACGGTGATCCCCACGATGCCGAGCCCGAGCACGAGGGTCACCAGCGTGGCGAGCGCGAACTGGCCGTGCTGGTTCGCCTTCAACGACGCCGCCGTCACGGCGTAGAAGTGCTTCTCCTGCGCGCTGCGCAGGCCGTTGACCCGCTCCTCGGAGCGCGCTATCAGCTCCATCGCCTCGCGGCGCAGGGCGTCGTCCCGTCCACGGCTCGCGACGAGCCGGTCCCAGGGGAACGCCCCGAGCTGGGCCCGGACGTCCTGCAACTCGCGGGCCTGCGGGCTGTCCGGCTGGAACGAGACGATCGAGACCACGATCTGCCGGGTCGCGACGGCGCGGTGGAGCCCGACGTCGTCGGGGTCGCCGTCAGGGCCGAGCTGCGTGACGGCCTGCTGCAGGATCAGGACCTCGCGGTCGGCGTTGGACAGGTTCGCCGACCGCGACTGCGCCTCTTCGACCTGCTTGCTCATCCGGCCGAGCAGGAGCGAGTACAGGACGATCAGGCCGACGGTGGTGAGGAGCACGACGACGACGACGGCGATGAGCACGCGCGGGCGCGCCCAGCGCTCCCACCGACTCGTGCCGGCCGTCATCGCACCTCGATCGTCTCGATGTTCCAGATCCACATGTCGGGGCTGAAGCGATCGGCGAGGCCGTCGGCGAACACGACGCGGGTGGGCCCGCCGTCCTCGATCGGCAGCACGGTGCCGTCACCGGTGCGGGTGGCGAGGAAGACCGGCTGGTCGCGCACGTCGGCGAGGGTCAGATCGACCTGGTAGTCGTCGAGGGCGACCAGGTGGAGGCTCGTGGCCCCGGTGTCGGGGCGGGCCATGTCGATGAGGTCGCGCAGCCACGTGCCCTGCAGGGCGATCCGCTGCTTCGCCCAGGGGTCGTTCACGCTCATCTCCAGCAGGCCGAGCCGGTCCAGGTCGGTCTGGTCGAGGCGGAGCGCGCGGTCGGCATTGGTCGTCCCGATCCTCCCGGTGATCGTCAACAGCGGCTTGCTCTGGGGGGCGGCGGGAACCGCGCTCCGGTCGGGATCCGGGGCCTTGACGACCGACGCGAGCGGCGGAGCCGGCGCCGCCGGCTCGGCCCTCCCGCACCCGAGGGCGAGCACCGCCACCGCGCCCAGGACGAGTGCCGCACGCACGGCCGATTCACGCATCTTCACCGCCACCCCTCGGTCGAGCCGTGCCCGGGAACCCATCATCGGTATCGGTACACTGTCCCGCCGCAGGGGGCGCGGCGTGTCATTCCACGATCGGGTGACATCTCGGGCCACCTCGGTGGCGCCACCCCCCAGCTAGGGTGTGCCCGTGCCCTCGCCCGCCGATGCGATGCTCGAACTCGCCGGGGTGGGCCGGACGTTCGCTGACGGCACCGCCGCCGTCCGGGACCTGGACCTGCGGGTGCGGCGCGGCGAGTTCGTGAGCGTGGTGGGCCCGTCGGGATGCGGCAAGAGCACGCTGTTGCGGCTGGTGTCGGGACTCGAGCCCGCGACGACGGGGGCGGTGCACGTCGCGCCCTGCCGGCTCGGCTACGTCTTCCAGGACCCGACGCTGCTGCCGTGGCGGACGGTGGCGCGCAACGTCGAGCTGCTCGCCGAGCTGGAGGGCATCCCCCGCGCGGAGCGGCGCCGCCGGGTGGAGCGGGTACTGGACCTGGTGGGCCTGGCCGGGTTCGACCGCGCGCGGCCCGCGGCGCTGTCGGGCGGCATGCGAATGCGGGCGTCGTTGGCTCGCTCGCTGGTGCTCGAGCCGGAGCTGTTCCTGCTCGACGAGCCGTTCGGGGCGCTGGACGAGCTGACCCGCGAGCGGCTGAACGACGAGCTGGTGGCGCTGTTCACCGGCGGTGCGTTCACCGCGCTGTTCGTGACCCACTCGGTGGCCGAGGCCGTGTTCCTGTCCAGCCGGGTCGTCGTGCTGTCGCCGCGTCCGGGACACGTCGTCGGCGAGGTGGCCGTGCCGTTCCCCTACCCGCGCCCCGGGCACCTGCGCTTCGCCCCCGAGTTCGGCAGGCTCGCCTCCCGAGTGTCGGACCTGCTGCGCGACGCCGACGGCGGGAGCGCCGACTGGACGGTCTCGGCGTGAACATCACCGTGCTGCGCACCCGCTGGCTGCCGCCTGCCGTCGCCCTCGCCGTGTTCCTCGGGCTCTGGTACCTGGTGAGCGAGGTGGTGCTCGACGCCGACCGGCGCTTTCTGCTGCCGCCGCCGCACGCCGTCGTCGAGGTGGCGTTCCTGGATCCGGTGAACCGGGCACCGCTGCTGCGCGGGCTGGCGCTGTCGGCGACCGTCGCGCTGGTCGGTTTCCTCATCGCCGCCGTGCTCGGCGTCGCCATCGGCACCGCCATGAGCCAGGCCCGCTGGGTGGAGCGGGCGCTCTACCCGTACGCGGTGCTGCTGCAGTGCGTCCCGATCCTCGCCCTCGTCCCGGTGATCGGGTTCTGGTTCGACTTCGGGCTGACGAGCCGGGTGATCGTCACCGTTCTCATCGCGCTGTTCCCGGTGATCAGCGGCACGCTGTTCGGCCTGCAGTCGGCCGACCACAGCCAGCACGACCTGCTGTCGCTGCACCGGGCGAGCCGGATGACCCGCCTGCTCAAGCTGCAGTTCCCCAGCGCCCTGCCGGCGCTGCTGACCGGGATGCAGGTCGCCGCCACGCTCGCGGTCGTCGGCGCCGTGGTGGGCGACCTGTTCTTCAAGCAGGGCACCCCGGGGATCGGTGTGCTCATCGACCTCTACCGTGCCCGCCTGCAGACCGAGCAACTCCTGGGTGCCGCGCTGCTCGCGTGTCTGCTCGGCGTCGCCGCGTTCGCCCTGCTCGGCCTGCTGATCCGCGCCACCACCGGCGCCTGGTACGGCGCCACCGCCTACGACCGGCCCCGCTGACCGATCCCGTTCACAGACCGACCCGTTCACAGACCGACGCTGTCCACAGAAGGGCCCGTGCACATGTCGAAGGTCACGAGGTGGCGCGCGCTCGCCGCCGGTCTGGCCGTCCTCGCCACCACGTCCTGCGGCAGCGGCGGCACCCACGCCGCCGCACCGCCGGCGACGGCCGCGGGCGGGCCGCTGGCCGGGGTGTGCCCCGACCCGGTGGTCGTCCAGACCGACTGGTTCCCCGAGGCCGAGTACGGCGCCTACTTCCAGATGCTCGGCGACAACCCGCAGTTCGACACCGACGTGAAGAAGGCGACCGCCCCGCTCGTCGACGGCGGCGCGCCCACGGGCGTCGGGCTCGAGATCCGCTACGGCGGAGCGGCGATCGGCTTCCAGCAGGTCAGCGCACAGTTGTACGCGGACAAGGCGATCACGCTCGGCCTGGTGTCCACCGACGAGGCCATCCAGAACTCCACCGAGCTGCCCACCGTCGCCGTCGCGGCCCCGCTGGAGACCAGCCCGCAGATGATCATGTGGGACCGGTCGAAGCACCCCGACGTCCGCACGATCGCCGACCTCGGCCGGGGAGGTGTCCCGGTCCTCTACTACCAGACCGACACCTACATGCAGTACCTGCTGGCGACGGGCCAGCTGCGCGCGGACCAGGTCGACGGCAGCTACGACGGCAGCCCGTCGCGGTGGGTGACCTCCGGCGGCGACGTCGCCGAGGCGGGCTTCGCCACGTCCGAGCCCTACATCTACAAGAACGAGCTGGGCGACGGCCGCAGCTACGACGTCGACCTGCAGCTCGTCGCGGACACGGGCTACCCCATGTACGGGCAGGCGCTGTCGGTGCGCGCCGCCGACAAGGCCGCGCTGGCCCCGTGCCTGGCGAAGCTCGTCCCCATCGTGCAGCGCGCCCAGGTGGCCTACCTGACCGATCCGGCGCGCACCAACGGCGTGATCGTCTCCGCGGTGCACGCCGACGCCGGTTCCGTCTGGAGCTACTCCCCCGGGCTCGCCGACTTCGCGGCACACGCCATGCGGGAGCGCGGCATCGTGGGCAACGGCCCGGACGCCACGCTGGGCAACTTCGACACCGCCCGGGTCGCGCACATGATCGAGATCCTCGGGCCGGTGTTCGCCGGCCAGAACAAGCCGATCAAGGCCGGGCTGGCGCCCGACCAGCTGGTGACGAACGAGTTCGTCGACCCGTCGATCGGGCTCCCCGCCCCGTGACGGACGACGTCGCGCTGGTGCGGGCGCGCCACGTCCTCACGTCCGGACCGGCAGGCGAGGTGCGCGACGGCGCGGTCGCCGTCGCGGGCACCCGGATCGCGGCCGTCGGGCCGTTCGCGGAGCTGCGGGCGACGTACCCGGCGGCCCCGGTCGTCGGCGACGGCACCGGGATCCTCGTGCCGGGGTTCGTCAGCTGCCACGGGCACTTCAGCGAGGCGCTCGTGTCGGGGATCGGTGAGACCCACACGCTGTGGGAGTGGTTCCTCCACGTCACGGGCCCGCTCGAGCCGTGCGTGACCCGGGAGATCGCGCTGGTCGGCACGCTGCTGCGGGGCGCGGAGATGGCGCTGTCGGGCATCACGACCGTCGCCGACATGATGTGCATCGCCCCCGGGCCCGAGCCGGTGACACCGGGGGTCGTCGAGGGGCTGGAGCGGCTGGGGCTGCGCGGCGACGTCTCGTACGGCGCGGCGGACGACCCGAACCCGCGGCCGCTCTCGCAGGTCGTCGCCGAGCACGAGGCGCTGGCGGCGGCTGCCGCGCGATCCCGGCGCAGCCGGTTCCGGGTGGGGCTGGCGACCGTGCCGACGTCGTCGGACGAGCTCATCGCCGCGACGGCGGAGCTGGTGGCCGCGCACGGCCGCTTCCACGTGCATCTCAACGAGGTGCGCGAGGAGGTCACGCAGTCGCGGATGACGCGCGGGACGACGTCGATCGGCCACGCCGCCCGCGCCGGGCTGCTCGACGCGCAGGTACTGGCCGCGCACTGCGTGTGGCTCGACGACGGCGACGTCACGCTGCTCCGCGCGCACGACGTCGCCGTCGCGCACAACCCGGTGTCGAACATGATCCTCGCGTCCGGCGTGTGCCCCGTCCCGCGCCTGCGGCGGGAGGGTGTCACGGTCGGGCTCGGGGTGGACGGGGCGGCGAGCAACGACAGCCAGAACATGCTCGAGACGATGAAGACCGCGGCGCTGCTGCAGAAGGTCCACCACCTGCAGGCGCGGGCGCTGACCGCGCGGGACGTGTTGGAGATGGCGACGCTCGGCGGCGCCCGGGCGCTGGGCATGGCCGACGAGATCGGCAGCCTGGAGCCCGGCAAGGCGGCGGACCTCGTGCTGTTCCTCGAGCGGAGCCCGTCGCTGGCGAACATCCACGACCCGTACCAGAAGCTCGTCTACTGCGCCTCGGAGCGGGACGTCGCGCAGGTCTGGGTGGACGGCGAGCCGGTGGTGGCCGAGGGCCGCGTGCTGGGAGTGGACATCCCGGCGCTGCTCCCCCACGCCCGGGAGCTCGCGGTGAAGCTGGCGACGGACGCGGGGCTGGACTCGGCGCTGGCGCACGGGTAGGCGGGCGTCGATGCGGCGTGGCAGCCGGCCCGGAATCGGCGACAAGATCGGCGGGTTGGCCGGGACATGTCCAAGCCAGTCAAGCTGCCGGGCCCCGACCACCCGATCACCATCGCACCGCACCCCGCGCGGGTGGTGGTGACGGCCGGCGGACGGGTCGTCGCCGACACGCGCACGGCGCTCGCGCTGCGCGAGGCGTCCTACCCACGGGTGTTCTACATCCCGCGCGAGGACACCGACCTCGCGCTCCTGGCGCGGACGGAGCACGCGACCTACTGCCCGTACAAGGGCGACGCCGCGTACTACAGCATCCCCGCGGCCGGCGAGCAGGGGACCAACGCCGTCTGGACCTACGAGGCGCCCTACGACGCCGTTTCGGAGATCAAGGACCGGTTGGCGTTCTACCCGAACCGGGTCGACGCGATCGAAGAGCAGCCCCTGTAGGACGCGGGAACTGATCATCCGGCCCATATTGGCGCCGGATCTGCCCCTGTAGCCCCCGGACGATCAACCCGGCTTACGCAGAGCTGATTGGGGATGGGTGACCACCGCTCAGGTACGGCCGAGGGTCTCGACGAGGTAGGCGAGGTTCATCCGCAGGATCTCCATCGCCAGGTCCGGGTCGACGGCCGCCACCGTGTCGGCAGCCGTGTGCGGGCGGGTGTTCGCGCTGTCATCGGCCTCGATGGTCAGCACCGCCGGGATGCCGGCGTCGATGAACGGGACGTGGTCGCTGTTGAAGGGGTGCAGGCTCGTCGTCACGGCGAGGTCGGTGTACGTCGCGGCGGCGCCGGCGAGGGCGTCGATCACGTCCTGCGAGACGGCCGCGCCCTCCAGGAGCACCCCCGGCTCCGGGGTGTTGCGGCCACCGATCATGTCCATGTTCAGCACGGCGCGGATGCGCGCCCGCTCGTCGTCCGGCAGCTCCGCGACGTACGTGACACTGCCGAACAGGCCCTCCTCCTCACCTCCGAAGAGGATCAGCCGCAGGTCGCGCTCCGTGGGACGACCCGCGAGCGCCCGGGCCAGCGCGAGGAGGCCTGCGCTGCCCGAGCCGTTGTCGTCCGCGCCCGGGGCGGGCTCGGCCGGGCTCGAGAGGTTGATCGAGTCGAGGTGCGCGGTGACGAGCACGACGTCGCGCGGCTCCCCGCCGGAACCCGGCCGGTCGGCGATCACGTTGCGACAGTGGCCGCCGCCGCGGGGCACCGGCTGGGCCGTGACCGCGTAGCCCGCCTCCGCGAGCGCGGTCTGGGCCCAGGTCGCCACCTCGTCGAACCCGGTGCTCTCGCTGCGGCGGGTGTGGTGCGCGGCGAGCGTCTCCAGATCGGCGAGGAACGCGTCCCGGGAGAGCGTGCCGAGCAGCGCGACGACGTCGGGGGCCCGCGCCGCGCGTTCGATCCGGCTCGGTACCGACACCAGCTGCTGCGCGCCGGGCGGGCGGTGCCCCGTCCGGCAGCCACCGTGACGGTGCGGAACGGTCGGGGTGGACGGACCGGTCGGGGTGGTCGGGACCACGGGCGTCGCCTCCATGCTCGTCGGGTCAGGGGTGCGGCCACCGCAGCCGCAGCACGTCGTCGCCCACCTCGGTCACGTACAGCCGGATCACCTGCCCGGCGATGTCCGCGCGCACCTCGTCGCCGGTGTCGTGCCACGTTCCGGTCTCGGTGCCACCGCGGCCGGGCGCGCGGTAGTCGAAGCGCCCGTCGCTGTGGAAGGTCAGCCCCTCCCGGCCGCGCGCCGGTGGGAACGGGTGGTCCGCGGGTCGGTACACGCGGACGTCACCCGCCTCCTCCTCCTGAGAACGCAGCCAGGTGCGGTCCGTCAGATGCCTCACGACACCAGATGCTTCACGACACCGCGCGCTTGCGCCTGCGCACCGTCGGAGCCGATGGGTCGACCGGCACGTCGGCCGGGTGTCCGAGGTCGGGACGGGCGAACTCCAGCGCCGCGTGCATGCGGGCGACCTGGCCGTCGGTGAACATGACCATCGTGTCGTCGTCCACGTAGTCCATGTAGTTCATGAACAGATCACCGTCGGGCACGTTCTCGCACGACGCCGAGGGGAACCGGGGCTTGCCGAAGTTCGGACCCCACTGGTTCGGGGTGTCGTCGACGGAGTCGGTGTCCGTGCAGGTCGGCACCCGTGCCTCGCCCCAGATGTGGGAGAGGTTGAGGTAGTGGCCCACCTCGTGGGTCGTGGTGCGCCCGAGGTCGAACGGCGCGGCCGCGCTGCCGCCGCGGCCGAACGCCGAGGTCAGGATCACCACGCCGTCGGTCTCCGCCGGGCCGCCCGGGAACTGCGCGTAGCCGAGCACGCCCCCGCTGAGCCGGCAGACCCAGATGTTGAGGTACCGCGTGGCGTCCCACGGGTCGGTCCCACCCGTCGACTCGGCCTTCATCCGGTCGTCGACCCCGAACGCCGCCGTCGTGATCTTCCGGCGGGTGATCCCGCTCGTCGCGGCACCGGTGGGGTCCACGGTCGCCAGCGCGAAACGCAGACCGGGGTTGCCGACGCGGTCGGTGAAGACCGGGGGCACGTTCTTCAGGTCCTCGTTGGCCGCCGCGTAGTCCTCGTTGAGCACCGCGATCTGGGTGGCGACCTGCTCGTCGGAGAGGTCGTCGGCCTCGGCGCGGTACAGGATGTGCACCACCACCGGGATCTCCGCAGGCAGCCGTCGCCGGACCCCGCTGCCCGATCGCGCCGACGCCAGCGTCATGCCCTCCAGGACGGCCTGGTTGCGCCGCAGCTCCGGGTAGAAGTCGACCTGCCGGAAGTAGTTCTGCACGGATCCACAGCTGCGCGGCATGCGCGCCTCCCCTCATCCTCACCGCTCCGCGGTGCGGAGCAGACGTACATCGAACAGGAGTGCCGAACGCGGCCTCAGATACCTCCACCACCGCTACCTCCACCACGGCGCGGCGCGCTCTGAGGAATCTCCAAGAAGTGGGGTGGAGCCTTCGGCGGTGAGTCCCGCTCCTGTCACGCACTACGACATCCACGGGCTGGTCGCGCTGCGCCTCCACGACGCCCCACAGCACGTCGTCGACGACGTCACCCGCGAGCTCGGCGCCCCCCAGGCCGTCCCCGGGCGCGAGCCGGACCTGGTGGTCCGGTTCGTGGACCGGGTGCCGCCCAGCGGCTACCTGCGGTTGCTCGGACTGCACGACGCGGCGTTCGACGACGAGCACTTCTACCTGCTCGACCCGCAGCGCCGCCGGGCACGGGTCGACCTCACCCGGCTCGGGGAGCCGTGCGAGATCCTCTGCGAGCGGGAGATCGCGCGGATCCCGCTGCTCGTCCCGATCCTCGGCCTGTACCTGTCGGCGGCCCGGCACGTGCTGCTGCACGCGGCGTCGTTCGTGCACCGCGGCCGCGGGGTGCTCGTCACGGGCTGGCAGAAGGGCGGCAAGACCGAGACCCTGCTGCCGTTCACAGCTGCGGGCGCGGACTACGTCGCCGACGAGTGGACCGTGGTCGGTGGCGCCGAGCGGGGCATGTACGGGCTGTCCGCGGTGGCCCGGCTGTGGGACTGGCACCTGCGGGAGGTGCCGGAGTACTGGGAGCGCATCACGGCGGCGCAGCGCGCCCGGCTGCGGGTGTGGCGCGGCTACCGGCGGCTCTACCGGGCGCTGCCCCGCCACGACCACGTGCGCGCCTGGCCGGTCCGGTTGCTCCGCCAGGCCAGCGCGGACGGCGGCGGCCCCTGGCAGGCCGTCGACCGGATCCCGCCCGCGCGGTTGTTCGGCGACCGGGTCTGGCACGGCCGGGCGCCGCTGGACCGCGTCTTCCTGCCGGTGCTCGGGGAGGACGAGGAGACGACCGTGGTACCGACGGACCCGAAGACGGTCGCGCGGCGCATGGTCAGCTCGCTCGAGTTCGAGCGCGCCCCGCTGGCGACGGCCTACCAGCAGTTCCGGTTCGCCTTCCCGGACCGGGTCTGCGCTGCGCTGGACACCGTGCGCGAGCGCGAGCTGGCGCTGCTCGTCGACGCCCTGGACGACCTGCCCGCCTACGAGATCCGCCACCCGTACCCGGTCCGGCTGCACGAGCTCTATGACGCTGCCGACCCCTACTGCTGACCGGGCCCGGCACGGGTGAGAATCGGTCGCGTGCACCTCGACGGACCGCGGCTGCTCCTCGTGGAGGACGAGACGGCGCTGGCCGGCATGCTGGGTGACCTGTTCGCGGACGAGGGGTACACCGTCGACGTGGCCGCGAACGGGCAGACCGGCCTGCACTACGGGTTGACCCGTACCTACGACGTCGTCGTGCTGGACCGGCGGCTGCCCGTGGTCGAGGGTCTGGAGCTGGTGCGCACGTGGCGCCGCCGCGGGGTGACCACCCCGATCCTGGTGCTGTCGGCGCTGGGCAACCCGGCGGAGCGGGTGGAGGGACTCGACGCCGGTGCCGAGGACTACCTGACCAAGCCGTTCGACGTCGACGAGCTGCTGGCCCGGCTGCGCGCGCTGCAGCGCCGCCACCTCGACCGGGCGCGGGCCCTGCCCGTGCGCGGCGGGCTCCTGGACCTCGACACCCGCGAGGTCTCCGGTGTCGGGGACGCGCCGGTCGCGCTGTCGGAACGCGAGTGCGCGCTCCTGGCCACCTTCGCCCACCGCCCGCAGCGGGTGTTCTCCCGCCCGGATCTGCTCACGCTGGTCTTCCCCGAGGCCGAGAACCCCGTCGCCGTCGACACCTACGTGCACTACCTGCGGCGCAAGCTCGGCCGCGGCGTCGTCGACACCATCCGCGGGCGTGGCTACCGGCTCGGCCGGGGCTGAGCGGTGCCCCGGCTCAGGGCCGAGTCCGTCCTGGTACGCCGGGCGGCGCGCCGGCTGGGGATGCAGGCGGCGGCGTTCGTGGCGGTCGTGGTCGTGCTGGTCACGGCGGCCGCGGTCGTCGTGCTGCTGCACGACCAGGAACGGGCGGTCACGAAGCTGCTGGACGCGACCGTCGCCCTGGCCGACGACGTCGACGACCCCCCGCTCGACACCTGGCTCGTGATCCGCAATGCGGTCGGACAGAACGCCACCAGCGGTCTGCCCGCGGGAGCCGACGACCGGGCGGCGTTCGCCGCGGTCGTCGCGGGCGGGCCGCCGACGACGACCGAGCACCGGGTCGGCGGGGTCGCCTACCGCACCATGACCGAGCGGCGTGCGGACGGGTTCGTGGTCCAGGCCGTGCTGGACCTGACCCCGCGGCAGGACGACCGGAGCCGGGTCCTGGCCGCGATGCTCACCGCGGGCGCGGCCGGCCTGGTGCTCGCCGCGGCCGCCGGGACGTGGCTCAGCCGGCGTGCGCTGGAGCCCCTGTCGGCCGTGCTGGCGCTGCAACGCCGGTTCGTCGCCGACGCCGGGCACGAGCTGCGCACGCCGCTGACGCTGATCGGCACCCGCGCGCAGCTGCTGCGGCGGCGCCTGCAGAAGGTGCGCGACGGCGGCGCGCTGCCACGGGCCTGGTCGGACGCCGGCCCGCTCACGGCCGGCACCCTCGCCGACCATGCTCTCCCCGACGTCGACGGCGTCGTGGCCGACAGCGCGCACCTCACCGCGATCCTCGAGGACCTGCTGCTCGCGGCGGACCCGCGCACCGGCCGCGCGCAGCGGGTCGTCGACCTCACGGTCTTGTGCCGCGACACGGTGCGGTCTGCGGGTGCCCTGGCGCACGAGCGGGGCGTCGCGCTGCACGGGCCGGTCCCGACCACCGAACCGGCCGAGGTCGTCGGCTCGGTGGTGGCGCTGCACCGCGCCCTGACGGCGCTGGTCGACAACGCGCTGCGGCACGCGCGCAGCGCTGTGTCGGTGGCGGCGACCCGGGTGCGCGACCACGTCGTCGTCACCGTCACCGACGACGGCCCGGGCATCGACCCGCAGGTCGCGCCCCACCTGTTCGACCGCTTCGCCACCGGCGCGTCCGCGGCCGAGCCGGGTCGACGCCGGTACGGGCTCGGGCTCGCCCTGGTCGCCGAGATCGCGGCGGCGCACGGCGGCGACGTCGACGTCGGTGCCCCGCCGGGCACGACGCTGCGGATCACGCTGCCTGCGGCGCCGCGGCGACCGCCCCCGGCGTCGCACGCCTTACGGGGCCACCGGCTCGCCGCGGCGGACCGTCACCACCCCGGCGAGGATGAGCGCCCCGCCGACCAGCTGGACGGGGGCCGGGGCCTGGCCGAGCAGCAGGCCCGCGAAGACCAGCGCGGCGAGGACCTCGGACAGGGCGACGAACGACGCGAGGCGGGCGCCGAGGCGGCGGGTGGCGGCGATCCCGCAGCCGTAGGCCGCCGCCGCGGTGACCACGCCGAGCACGGTGATCGGGATCCACCAGGCGACGGTGAACCCGTCGTAGGCGACCGGCGCGACCGACGCCGTGAGCGGGACCAGCCCCGCCATCCCCGCGGCGAGCAGCAGGAGACCACCGACGAGCAGCCCGCCCACGGCGAGCGCGGTGCCAGGTAGGCCGTCCACGTCGCGCGACGACAGCAGGAAGTAGAACGCGGCGCCCACCATCGCCACGAGTGACCACAACACGCCGACGACGCTCGTCGTGCCGCCGGCCAGGTCGACGACGAGCAGGAGCCCGAGGACGCCGAGCGCCGCGCCCACGATCGTCAGCCGGGTGGGCCGCTCCCCACGGCGTAGCCACAGCCAGCCGACCACGGCGACCGGTGCGGTGAACTCGATCAGCAGCGCGACCCCGACCGGCACGTGCTTGACCGCGGTGAAGTAGGCGAGCTGGCAGCCGGCGACGGGCACGGCGCCGTAGACGGCCATGAGCGGGAGGTTCCGGCGGACCAGGTGCCAGCGGCCACGCAGCTGCACCACCGCGACCGGGATCAGCACCGCCGCGCCGAGGAGCACCCGGACCGCGACGGCGGCGGCCGCCGACCAGCCGGCGTCCATCACGCCGCGACCGACGGCTCCGGAGAGCCCGAACGACGCCGCCGACACCGCGGCGAGGAGCCAGCCGGAGACCGGGATGCCGACGCGGGCGGTGTCATGAGTCATCGTCATCATGGCTCATGACACTAGGTGGTGAGCGGTAAGCTGTCAAAGTGGTTTTCACCCATGACACCGAGGCGTCCCTGCTCGCCGCCGTCGCACTGGTCAACTCGGCCGAGCCGCCGGACACGCTGACCACCCCGGCCCAGCTCGATGCCTTCTTCGTCGCCCACCGCTACAGCGGCGACCGCACCCACGCCGACGCGGAACTGGCGAGCGTCCGCGCGCTGCGCGCTCCGCTGCGCGCGCTGCTGACCGCGGACCGCGACGAGGCGGTGGCACAGCTCAACGCGATCCTCGCCGAGCGGCGCGCGGTCCCCCAGCTGGTCCGCCACGACGGCTGGGACTACCACCTGCACGCCACCGACCCGTCCGCCCCGCTGGCGGACCGGATCGCGGTGGAGACGGCGATGGCGATGGTCGACGTGATCCGCTCGGACGAGCTGAGCCGGCTCGCCGTCTGCGCCGACGAGACGTGCGACGGCATCGTCCTCGACCTCTCGCGCAACCGCTCCCGCCGCTACTGCAGCGCGGCCTGCGGGAACCGGCTGGCGGTGGCGGCCTACCGCGCGCGCAGGGCCTGACGGGTCACTCAGCGTCCCCACAGCGAGGGAGGGGCAGGGTCGGCAAGGAGGGAGCAGCCACCGTGACGACCCGACCCGCCGAGGAGCGCTGATGTTCGCCGACCGGATGGAGCTCGTCGCCGCCGTGGTCGCGGCCGCGTGGCTCGTGCTCGCCGCTACCACCGTCGCGGCCCGCCGCCGGGCCGTCCCGCAGCGCCTCGTGCACGCCGACGTGCTGGTCGCGGGTGGGGTCGCGGCCCTGCTGTTCGGGGCGGGCGCGGCCCTCGCCGACCACGTCGCCGACGCGGGGAAGGGCCCCACCGGCTACGACAGCGCCGTCTGGACCTTCGCCGTCGAGCACCGCGGCACCGCCGGCACGGTGATCGCCTCGGCGCTGCGGGTCGGCGGTGGCATCGTCGCGCTCGGCGCTCTCGCCTGCGCCGTAGGACTGCTGCTGGTGCTGCGCGGGCGACGGCTGGACGCGCTGCTGGTGGCCGCCACGCCGCTCGTGAGCACGCTGCTCGGCGACACGCTGAAGCTGGGGTACGGCCGACCGCGACCGCCCGCGGCGGAACAGCTCATCCCCGAGGCCGGATTCTCGCTGCCGTCGGGGCACACGGTGGACGCCACCGTGGTGCTCGGCGTGCTCGCACTCGTGCTCGTGGCCCGGACGGCGAGCCGTCGGCTGCGCGCCGCGATCGTCGCGGCGGCCACCGTCACGATCACCGCGGCCGGAGCGGGCCGGGTGTATCTCGGCGTGCACTGGGCCACCGACGTCGTCACCGGGTGGCTGCTCGGCGCGGCCTGGGTCGCGCTGTGCGCGGTCGTGCTGCTGCTCGCTGAGAGGACATCTCACCACCCCCAGGGCGTGCAGGCACGCGGCCCGGGTTTCGAGATGCCCTCTCAGACCACCACGACGGGGCAGGGGGCGAACTCCACCAGCCCGCGGCTCGTCGACCCGAGCATGCCCCCGGTCTCCGGCCCGCGCCAGCGGCCGACCACGACGGCGCGGGCGTCGGCCGCCTGATCCAGCAGCGCCCGCAGGGCGGTGTCGCCCACGACCCGCGACTCGATCACCACACCCGGACGGCGCTCGCGGCATCGGGCGACCCGCGCCTCGAGCGCCACCACCGCGTCGGCGGCGAGCTCCGAGCCGTGCGACGCGGATCGTCGCACGCTGTGGCCGCCCGCGGTGACCACGATGTCGCTCCAGGTGTGCACGGCGAGCACGTGCGCGCCGTGCGCGGCGGCGATCTCCGCGGCTCGCTCCAGGACGGCGTCAGCGGTCGGTCCTTCGCCCACCCCGGCCACGACCGGACCGGTGCGGGGTGGCGGCAGTCCGGGTGCGGCTCCCCGGACCACCGCCACGGTACAGTCGGCGCGGGCGAGCAGCGCCAGCGCCAGAGTCCCGGCGAGCATCCCGGCACGGACGCCCTCGCCGTAGCTGCCGACGACGAGGAACCCGTCGGGTGTGGTCCGCTCGAGCAGCGCATCGGCGACCCCACCCTCGACGAGCAGCGCCTCGACGGGGTCCGCGCCCTGCCGCTCGGCGGTGTCGACCAGCTCGCGCAACCAGACCGGGAGCATGCCGTCGGGCACCGGGGTGGCGGCCGGGACGTGCACCAGTCGCAGTGCTCGGCCCGTGTCCGAGGCGAGCTCGGCCGACCAACCGACCGCCTGCCGCGCCGAGTCGGAGGCGTCCACCCCGACCACCACTGCCCGCCTGCGCGAGGTGCTCATCAGCCCTCCCGGCCGCGTACGGCGGGCCGTCCGCCGCGGCCCGCATCCCGATCGTGCCGCGTCGGCGACGTCTGATCCAAGGGGCAGGTGGTCGGTCACCCCCGGGACGAACGGCCCGTTCCCGCCCGCCGCCCACCGGAGGACCGTAGAGGGTGCACGGCACGGAGGAGGAGCGCGATGTCGCACGAGGTGGACCTGGTCCGACCGGCGCTGGGTCTGTCCGTCCCGGACACCGTGGCCGTGCTCGAGACGGCCGCGCTGGCGCCGTCGGTGCACAACGCGCAGCCCTGGTCCTTCCGGACGGCCCCGGACGTCGTCGAGCTGTACGCCGACCCCACACGGCGCATGCCCGTGGCCGACCCCGACGACCAGGAGCTGCGGCTGGGCTGCGGTGCCGCCCTGTTCAACCTCCGGCTCGCGCTGACGGCGCGCGGTGTCCGCCCGGCCGTCGCGCTGTTCCCCGACCCCGCTCGGCGCGACCTCGTCGCCGAGGTCCGGCGCGCGGGCACCGCCCACGCGACACCCGAACTGACGCGCCTGCTCGACGCCGTACCCCGCCGCCACACCAACCGCCGCCCGTTCACCGACGCCGCGGTCAGCGCCGCGGAGCGCTACGCACTGTGCCGGGCCGCCGCCGACGAGGGGGCGCTGCTGCACGTCGTGCCGCCCGCCCAGCGGGCCGAGGTCGGCCGGCTCTCGGTCGCGGCGCACCGCAGGCAGCTCGCCGATCCGGCGTTCCGCGACGAGCTGCTGCACTGGACCGGGGCCGAGGCCGACCGGCCGGACGGCGTGCCCGCCCGCGCCGCCGGGCCGGCACCGGCTCCGCACGACCGCTGGGTGGTGCGCGACTTCACCGGCGGCACCGCACGGACGCGGGAGCCGGGCCGCGACGCCGAGGACGAGCCGCTGCTCGCCGTGCTGATCCCGCACGTGACCGGCCCGTCGTCGGAGGTCCGCGCGGGTGAGGCGATGCAGCGGGTGCTGCTCACCGCGACCGTGGACGGCCTGGCGGTGTCGTTCCTCTCCCATCTGGTGGAGGTTCCCGATGTGCGCGAGGAGCTGCGCAGGCTCGTCGGGGCGGCCCGCCCACCCGTGGCCGTACTCCGGATCGGGCGCGGCTGGCCGACGACACGCACCCCGCGGCGACCGCTCGCCGACCTGATTCGGCCGTAGGAGGGTCAGCGCGCTCCTGGTTCGGTCGGTTTCGGTCCTCCACTGCGATGTGGCAGGCCGCCTCGGACGGTGCGATGTACGGTGTGGCCATCCCCTGATCACGGTCTCGACAGCACCACGGAGGAGTCCCGGTGACCATCTCGGTGTTCCTGCTCGACGACCACGAGATCGTGCGGCGCGGCATCGGACAGCTGCTGGAGACCGTGGACGACATCGAGGTCGTCGGTGAGGCCGGCAGCGCCGCGCAGGCGATGGCCCGCATCCCCGCCCTGCGGCCGAACGTCGCGATCCTCGACGTCCGGCTGCCCGACGGCGACGGCATCACGGTGTGCCGCGACATCCGCTCGACGGTCGACCCGCCGCCCGCGTGCCTGATGCTCACCTCGTACTCCGACGACGAGGCGCTCTTCGGCGCGATCATGGCGGGCGCGGCGGGCTACCTGCTCAAACAGGTCGCCGGCACGGACCTGATCGGCGCCGTGCGCACCGTGGCCGGCGGCGGCTCGCTGCTCGACCCACGGGCCACCGCGCTCGTGCTCGAGCGGCTGCGCCGGGGCGACGAACCCGACGACCCGCGCTACGAGTCGCTGAGCCCGCAGGAGCGCCGGATCCTCGAGCTCGTCGCAGACGGGCTCACGAACCGCCAGATCGGCGCCGAGATGTACCTCGCCGAGAAGACGGTCAAGAACTACGTGTCGTCACTCCTGCACAAGCTGGGGCTGGGCCGGCGCACCGAGGCGGCCGTGTACGCCACCGAGCGGCGCCAGCAGGGGCGCCCCGCGAAGGGCTAGTGGTCGATCGACCGGACCCGCGTCAGCGCGTCGTGCGCAACTCGGTCATCGTGGCGCGCATCTCGTGGATGATCACGTCCAGCGCGACCACGGACTGCATGACCCGCTCGCGGGCCTCGGGGTCGCGGATGCGCGGCAGCGCCGACTGCAGGGCCAGGCCCGTGGCGAAGAGCTGCTGGATCACCTGGTCGTGGCGATCGTGGGCCAGGCGGGCCCGGGCGGCCGGGTCCGCGGCCCATCCGTCCCCGTCATGCTCGTCCATGCCCCACCCGCCTTCACGCCAACGCGCTCCACTGTCGGGCCGCGGCGGGGCGCCGGGCCACGGTCGTTGGTCCTGCCGTGAGGGTCCACCTGGCAGCCCCTGCACCCTCGGGACGGGCCGGGTCCTCCGCCTCTGTCGCACCCGGCGGCCACGGCTCACCGTGGGGCCATGGTGCGGACGACAACGGACACCGAGCGGCGCGTGGTGCGGCCGGCGCAGCCGGGGGTGTTCTCGCCGGGCGAGCTCGACGGCCTGCCGGAGCCGGTGCTGCGGTACCTGAACGCGGCCGTCGCGCCCGGCACACCGCTGGCGCGCACGGCCCGGATCCGGATGCACGGGACGATCAGAATCGGGCGCTGGCTGCCGTTCCGGGCCCACGAGGTGATCAGCCCGCACACCGGGTTCGTCTGGTCCGCACGCGCCGGAGCGGTGATCACGGGGTCGGACCGCTACGTCGACGGCGCCGGGCTGGCCGACTGGCGGCTCGCCGGGCTGGTCCCGGTGATGCACGCCGAGGGGCGCGACGTCACGCTCAGCGCGGCCGGCCGCAGCGGCGGCGAGGCCGTGTGGGTGCCGACGACGCTGCTGCCCCGGTTCGGGGTGCGCTGGACGGCCGAGTCGGACCGGTGCATCACCGCGCGCTTCGCGGTCGGCGACGCGCCGATCGCGCTCCACCTGCGGCTCGACACCCGCGGTTGCGCCCTGTCCTTCGTCTTCGCGCGGTGGGGTGACCCGACGGGCACCGGCGAGTGGGACTGGCACCCGTTCGGCGGCGAGTTCACCGAGCACCGGACTTATCGTGGCGTCACCGTGCCCACGGCCGGCCGGATCGGCTGGTTCCCCGACACCGACGGCTTCACCACGGGCGAGTTCTTCCGCTACCGGATCACCGACCTGGAGGTCGTGACCCGGCCCGTGTCCTGGGCGTCGACACCGCAGCGGAGCAAGGCGAAGGACCATCGGTGGGGGGACTAGTGCCCGGCAGGGCGGGGTCGTCGGGCCCCTGTCCGGTCGGAGTGCCGCGGAGCACGCTCGGGCCATGACACTCGTGGAGGGCGAGGGCACTGCGGCCCTCGCCGGAATCCCCCGGACGGGTCCCGCCCCCACCGATCCCGTGCGGCTGGTGATGGCCCGCAGGCTCCTCGGCGTGGCGTCGGAGACGTCGCTGCGCGACGTCGCCCGCGAGCTCTACGAGAGCGAGGTCGGCGTGGTGCTCGTCGACAACCCCGGCGGCGCGACGGGGCTGCTCTCGGAGCGTGACCTCGTCCAGGTCGTCGCTGACGGCGAAGACCTCGACGAGCGGCAGGCCGCGGACATCATGACGGCCGATCTCGTGACCGCGGAACCGGACGACAGCATCGCCACGGTCGGCGCGCTCATGCGGGATGCGGGCGTGCGGCACGTCCCGGTCGCCGTCGCCGGCACCGTGGTCGGGGTCGTCTCGATCCGTGACATCCTCGCCGTGCTCCTCGCCGGGCTGGAGCCCGGCCGGGGATGAGCGGCCGTGGCCGTCAGGGGCGGCACCACAGCGTCCAGCGTGTGACGGGGGTGCTCTCCTCCCAGCCCGTGCGCGGCGGCGCGCTCGGCTCTGCGGTCGTCATCGCGTCGCGTCTCCCCTCAGCTCAGGTGGACCCACGCTGCGGGTGACGGCGTCCCAGCCGCGTCGAGCACCGTGAGCAGGTACCAGCCGGGCGGCGCCATGTTCGGTGACGCCGGGAGCGTCAGCGCGAGGGTGTCCGCTCCGGTGACGGTCAGCGGCAGGTCGACCAGCCGCTGCTCCAGGTCGCTGGAGTGCGTGGTGGCCACGGGTCGCATCAGCGCGGCGCTCGCGATGGAGGCCGCGCCCGGCACCGTCGCCGTCAGCACCGTCCCGTAGGTCACCTCCTGCTGGGCGGGCACCACCGACGGCCGGGGCCCCGCGAACAGGTAGGGCGGCCAGAAGACCTCGACGCGCATCTCCTCGGTCTTGCGCTGCGGGTTCGACCCCGCCGTCACCACCGTGCCGTCCGGCAGGAGGACGGCGACCGAGTGGTAGAGCCGCGGCACCCGGCTGTCGGCCGCCATGCGCCACTCCCCCGCCGCCGGGTGGTAGATCTCGGCGCCGAACGCCGCCTGCGCGGTCGTCTCCTCCATCATCGCGCCGCCGTTGACCAGCACGGTGCGGTCCGGCAGCAGCGTCGCGCACAGGTGCATGCGGCCCATGTGCAGGTCGGCCGTGCGCGTGTAGGTCGGAGCGGCGGCGGTCAAATCGGCGACGGCGGTCGCGGCCGTGGCGCCCGCCTCGTTGTGCATGTCGAACGGCCCACCGCCGATGATCATCACCTGCTGGGCCTGCGCGGGGGGCAGGAGCACGCTGGCGGACTGGTTGCGGCTGCCGGGATCGGGCAGGCCGGGGACGTCGGTCGTGGTGTTGGTCGCCAGGTTCCAGACCGAGGGTCGCACACCGTTGTTGGCGCCGTACTGGCCTCCGCTGTAGAACACGCGCCCGTCGGCCAGCAGGAACAGGTGCCCGTACATCGGCCAGTTCGCGGACTGCGGCCGGCTCGCCCAGCCTGCCCCGGCGGTGTAGATCTCGGGGACGAGGTTGACCTGGCTGGTCCCGTCCAGCCCCGAGACCGCGAGCACCCGCCCGTCGCCCAGCGCCAGCAGTGACGGGTACCAGCGGCCGCCCGCCATCTCGGGCTGCGGCACCCAGGTCCGCGTCGCCGGGTCGAACGCGATCGCCTGCGTCAGGCCGAAGAAGGGGTCGTACTGCTGCGTTCCCCCGGCCGCCAGCAGGCGCCCGTCGGGGAGGAACGCGTGCCCGCAGCAGAACAGGTCGACGGGCGTGTCGGGCTGCTCCTGCTCGGCGCCGGGGTAGCGCCACACCGTGGTGCCGAACAGGTGGGCGTTGTGCCGGTCCGGGTCGTTGCTGGAGCCAGCGAAGAACAACACATCACCGGTGTGCAGGAGGGCGGCGTGCACGGCGAGCGTGCCCGAGCCGTCTTCCAGCAGGCGCCAGACCCCCATCTCCGGCGCCATCTCGAGGTCGGTCATCGCGTCGAGGACCCGCTGGAACGCGGCGTTCTGCCCCACCGGGGCGTCGACAGCGACCACGACGAGGTGCGGCTCACCCGCCGCGCCCAGTGGCGTGATCGCCAGCCCGCAGCCCTGGTTCTCCCAGAAGTCCCAGTCCGGGATCTTCGTCCACGGTCCCCAGCCGTCGCGTGACCGCCCGCGCCCGTCGAGGTGCCAGCCGACGCTGTAGAACGCCTCGTTCTTCGCCACCGGGTTGTCGACGGCGAGGACTACCAGCTCGGCGTGCCCGTCACCGTCGAGGTCGGCGACGGCGAGCCCGGCGCCCTGGTTCTCCCAGAACGGCCAGTCAGGCAGGACCTGCCAGGGCCGCCAGTGCGTCACGGTGCCGTCGGCGTCGAGCGGGCCGCTGCGGTAGTAGGCGGCGTTCGGGCCGTCGGGGGCGTCGACCATGAGCACGACCAGATCGGCACGGCCGTCGCCGTCGACGTCCGCGACCGTGATGTCCCCGCCGGCGTTGGCCCAGGGGAACCAGTCGGGGACGGGTTGCCAGTCCGTCCATCCGCCGCTCACCGTTCCGGACGCCGGGTCCAGCGACCAGCCGACCCGGAACCAGCCCTGGTTGGGGCCGTCCGGGGCGTCGAGGAGGAACACGACGAGGTCGAGCGCACCGTTCCCGTTCACGTCGGCGACCGCGACACCGGCGGCCTGGTTCTCGTCGGAGAACCAGTCGGGGACTGCTTGCCAGTCGGTCCCATCCGCCGGTGAGCGCGCCGGACTCGTCGAGCGCACGGCCGACGCGGTAGAAGGCGGCGTTGCGCCCCGGGGGCGCGTCGACCATGAGCAGCACGATGTCCGGACGCCCGTCGGCGTCGATGTCAGCGACGGCGATCGAGGCGCCGGCGTTCTCCCAGGGGAACCAGTCGGGAACAGGGCTGAACGGGGTCTGCATGGGTCACCGATCGGGACCGGGGGAAGGTCGGGGAATCCCACCGCAGAACCGGTACGGGCGGCAACGGCCGAACGGCCGCTTCCCGCCGAACCCGACGCTGCGACCGCGCCCGGCCCGCCCGGTCGCGGGCTCAGACGGCGAGCAGCTCGAGCAGTTGCTGCCGATCGGGTCCGGGGGGCGCAGCGGGGGCAACGGGTCGTCACCGAGCTGCGCCATCCGTTGCACGACCACCGGACGGGCCAGCACCTCCTGCGGCAGCGCGGTGCACTGGACCGTCTCGATCAGCCCGCGGAAGACGTCGGGGTCCGTGCGGGCGGCGGCGAGGAACCGGGTCGTCATCGGGTCCGGGGCGGGTGGCTCGCGCCCCTCCTGCAGCGCGGCCATCTCCGCGACCCGCCGCCGGTCCGCCCGCACCTGGTTCCAGTAGTACGGCGCGACCTCGCGGTCGGTGCGTTCGTGCCACGCCTGCGCGAACGTCGCGGGATCGTCGAGGTGGCGGGCGACGACCTGCCGCAGCACCTGCGCGTGCAGCATGCCGACGCTCAGGCCGCGGCCTGCCGACGGGTTCGTGCAGGCCCAGGCGTCGCCGACGGCGGCGAGGCCGGTGACCACCGGCCGCCCGTCCACGACGTAGCCGTGGATGCGGTCGAGCACCCCGGCCATCGCCAGCATGCCCGTCAGCGGCTCGCCGTCGAGCCAGTGCGCCTGGAGCGGGCAGGCGCGCACGACCCGTTCGAAGCAGTCGACGTCGCGCAGGGCCTTGAGCGGGGCGTCACCGGTGACCGCGAAGACCGTGACGGACCAGGTGTCGTTGTCGCCCGTACAGGGTCGCCACGGAGATGCTGCCGAGCGGCATGACCAGGGGGCCCCTCCGCTGGGGCTCCGCGCGGCCCGTGAAGTAGCGCGTGTAGTAGACGAAGCCCTTGTCCTCGGCCTCCACCTGCGGCGGGCGGCCGCCCAGCGCGCCGATCCAGCCGGCCGCGCGGGTCCGCCGGCCCATCGCGTCGATCACGAGGTCCGCCCGCAGCTCCTCCCCCGCGGCCGTGCGGACGCCCGTCACGTGCGGCACCCCCGGGACCGCTGACGGACCGGACAGCAGCCCGGTGACGCGGACGCCGCGGCGGACCGTCACGCCGGGCTGGTCCTGCGCCGCGGCCGCCGTCGCCGCCTCGAGCACCGGACGGCGACCGGTCACCAGCCGCTGCGCCTCGTCGCCCGGGCGCCGCCGCGTGTCGGTGAGCGTCGGCGGCAGCGGGTCGAGGTAGTCGACCCACCGGCACCCGGCCGCCAGCAGCCGGGCGGTCAGCCCCGGCAGCTCCGCGTCGAGGACGTGCCGGAACCGCGCGAACGTGTTGTGCGGCTGGTGGAACTGGGCGACCCCGCCACGCTTCCAGGCCCCCCACGCCTGCGCCGGCGCCTCCGGTGCCCCGTCCGGATCGGCCTCCAGGACGGTGACGTCGTGCCCGTCGCGGGCGAGCATCATGGCCGCCGACAGCCCGATCACGCTTCCCCCGCACACCACCACAGAGGTCATGTCACTCCCTCGCTTCGCTCGGTCGGCGCTTCGCGAAGCGCTGTGACATCGATTCGCCCGCTCATGACACACCCCTGCCGGTGGGAAGAGAGGTGACCAGCCCTCCTGGATACGTCCTCCGTCCGCCGCGCCGTCAGACCTCGGGCGCGTACACCTGCACGGCGCCGCCGACCTCGCGGGTGACGAAGCTCGGCAGCGGCCGGGGCGCGACCGGCAGCTGGTGGCGGATCAACTCGCCGGACAGGGCGAAGACCGTGGTGTGGCACGGGCAGTCGAGGTTCCGCGCCGCGTCGAGGGTGAGCCGGCAGCCCTGGTGGGTGCACGACGCCGAGACCGCCCGCACCACGCCGTCGATCCGGTGCACGAACCCGGCGACGGTACCGAGGTCGAAGGGTCGCACGGCGCCCTCGGGCAGCTCGGCGGTGGCGGCGACGGTCTGCCACACCCCGGTCATCGGGGTGACGGTGCGGGTGTCCTCCGACGTCTCGCCGGGGCCCGGGAGAGCGTGCCCGACGGCGGCGCCGACCGCGGCGGAGGCGGCGGCGAGACCCGCGCCCTGCACGAGCAGCCTGCGGCGCCCGGGGGACCGGGGGTGCCCGTCCCCCGCCGCGGGCTCGGGGGCGTCCGGAGCGGGGGACGGCGGCGGCACCCGCACCGAGTTCGGCCGCCAGCCGGGCGTGCAGCTCGTCGACGAACCCCTCGCGCGGCTCGTCCGCCCCCGGCCGCGCGACGCGCAGCGCGATCGCGACGCGCAGCTCGTCCGCCTCGGCGGGCGTGGGCCGGAACGGTCGGGGCCGCCGCCCGGCGAGCAGGTCGCCGAGGTGGCGGCGCAACCCGCGCCCGGTCATCGGTCTGCCTCCTGGGCGAGCTGCGCCGCCCGGCGCAACGCCCGGTGCTGCAGGACCTTCGCGTTGGCCGTGCTGACTCCCAGGGCGGCCGCGGCCTCCTGCACCGAGCACGAGTCGAGGAAGCGCAGTTCGAGGATGCGGCGGTAGTTGGCCGGCAGGGCGGCCAGGATCGCCCGGGTCCGGCCCGGCGGGGCGGGCGGAGCCTGCTCGGCAGACGACTGGCGAACATCGTGGTAGACGGTACGTGTGGTAAGGCTAGTGCGTAGGTTGCGGTGGATGGATCTGGGAGGGGGAAAAGGGGTGAGAGTAGAGGGGGGGCGGCGGTCGCCGTGTGCTCGGTCGTCCAGCGGGCCGCCGCAGCGCGTAGTAGAGACGCGAGCGGACGGTCCGTGGACACCAGCCGGGCGGCGCCGCCGCGGGCGCGTCGCGGTAGTAGGTCTCCACCAGCACCGCCGGCCGACGTCGGCGAACACGCGCTCGGCGGAAGGATGATCGTCATTCCGGCCAGGACGAGCGCCAGGGGCACCGACCAGGCCGCGGCGAGCACCGCCGCCGCACCCAGCCGCGGCGCGCGCAGCGGCCAGTGCGCGCGGCGGAAGCCCACCGCTCCGGTCAGCCCGACCGCCGTCGCGTAGAGGATCAGTGCGCCGCCGACGGTCACCGCGTGCTCCCGCTCCCGCTCGGGCCCGTCCTCGCCGGCACCTCCGGCAGGGCGGCGGCGAGGGCGGCGGCGTCCGCGGGGTCGATCTCCGGGGCGAAGCGCGCCAGCACGCCGGCCCGATCGTCGCTGACCGCCAGCGCCTCGTGCATGAGCCGGGCGGTGTAGGCCTGGCGGGTGAGCGCCGGCTCGTAGCGCCAGGCCCGGCCGTCCCGCCGACGGTCCAGCCAGCCCTTGCGGTGCAGGTTGTCCATCACCGTCATCACGGTGGTGTAGGCGGGCGCCCGCTGCGGGCGCATGAGGTCGATCACCTCCAGGCCGGAGTGTGCGCCGCCCCAGAGCCGGGCCAGCACGGTGGCCTCCAGGTCACCGAACGGGCGCGAGCGGCGCGGCAGCGGCATCGGGCACCTCCGGAGCTGGGGACGGTCTGCTGCTTGCACGGACCGTAGCAGGCGGTGGCGTTCACGCCGTGCCCCTCCCTGTAGGTAGGGGGCGGGGTTACAGCGTTGCCGCACGCGCGTCCCGGGTCACCCCGCCCGGTGGACGTGCAGGGCGTCCAGCACGACCCCGCCGACCTGGTCACCCAGCTGCCGGCCCGCCTCGTGGTCGAGCCGGGTGTGCTGGCCGGCCCAGATCCGGCTCAACCCCGCCTCGTCCGCCACCGCGGTGAAGCCGGTGAAGGTGCGGGTGACACCCGGGTCGGCCCCGACGTGACCGACACCCCCTGCTGCGGATCGAAGAAGGCCGTCAAGACGGTCGCCGCCGCCGCGCTCAGCGCACTGTGCGCACCCGGGTAGGACGGGTCGGCCGCCGTCGGGGTGAGCGGGGTCCAGCCCGCGTCACCGGCCTGGATCGCGGTGACCGGACGCCAGACGTGATCGGCGTACTTCGCGTCGTACATCGCGATCGTCGTGTCCGCCAGCGCCAGGTCCATCGCCGCGAACGCGGCGGTGGTCTCCGCCAGCCCGGTGTGGCGGTCCGTGGCGACCTGCTGGGCGATCTGGTTCCAGGTGTTCCAGATCGGCGCCGAGCTCCAGAACTTCCCGGCCGCCGTCTGGTCCGGGGTGCGGACGGTGCTGGAGTCGCGGCCGACGGTGCGCACCTCGTCGAGCGCCGTCGCGTACGCGGGGCTGTCGACGGCGGGCGGGGCGACCGGCCGGAACTGCTGCGCACCGGTCAGCACGAACGGCGTGACCGAACCCCACCCGGTGTACATCGGGGCGGCCTGCTTCGGGGGTGTCGGCCGGTAGTCGCCCGGCGCGGTGCCGGCGACGAACGGGGGCGGCGGCGTCGCCGACCCGTCACCGGCGCGCTGCGCGACGACCTGCTGCGCCGTCGCGGCGCCGACCGCGCAGGATCGCGATCAGGCGGCGGTTCCAGTCGATCACCGGCTGCCCGGATCCGCCGAGATCGGCCAGGGACGCGGGTGTCGGAGGTTGCGGGGTGGCCAGGGCCGGGACGGCGAGGCCGACGGCCACCGCGGCGGTGGCCAGGGTGACGAGCACGGAGGTTCTGCGCATGGCTGCGGTTCCTGCCGATCGGGTCGGGGAGGCGCGGGACCCCGCGCCGGACGCCGGCGGAGCCCGGCGCACGCCCCTTCCACGGGACGAGGCGCCCGCCGCGTTCGACGACGCGGCGGGTGAACGCCGGAGCTGCCTCGACACGTGGTCGTCGGCGTGGAGAGTGGTCTGGAACACCTCGCCCGGCCGCGGGCGTTCCGCAGCGCGCTGCTGGCGCACCCCGTGGCGGGCTGTCGCACGGCATCGGTGACCGTCGCACCCTGCACAACAGCTGTGACAGCCCGACGCGGTGTGCGACAGCACGCGAGGGGTGTGACGCCGGCGATCCACTCGTCCCGGCGCACCACGGGCGAGACGACCCGGGCTGCCAGATCGACGCAGTGAAAGCGGAATCCGCGGCCGGTGCAGCGGGTTGGCCCGGACATGGGAGAGTCCGACCTCCACCTCGCCGTCGCGCTCGACGGCACCGGCTGGCACCCCGCGTCCTGGCGCGAGCCCGACGCCCGGCCGCGCGAGCTGTTCACCGCCGGCTACTGGGCCGACCTCGTCACCGAGGCCGAACGCGGCCTGCTGGACCTGGTGACCATCGAGGACACCCTCGGCCTGCAGTCGTCGAACCCCCGGGCTCCGGACGACCGTACCGACCAGATCCGCGGCCGCCTCGACGCCGTGCTCGTCGCCGCCCGCGTCGCCCCCCTGACCCGGCACATCGGGATCGTGCCGACCCAGGTGGTCACGCACACCGAGCCGTTCCACGCCTCCAAGGCGATCGCCACGCTGGACTACGTGAGCACCGGGCGCGCGGGCGTGCGGGTGCGGATCTCGCACCGGCCCGACGAGGCGGCGCTGTTCGGGCGGCGCACGGTCGCGACCGGCCTGCTCGACGACACCGACCCCGCCGCGCTGGCCGACCTGTTCGACGAGGCCGCGGACTACGTCGAGGTGCTGCGGCGGCTGTGGGACAGCTGGGAGGACGACGCGGAGATCCGCGACGCGGCCACCGGCCGGTTCGTCGACCGCGACAAGCTGCACTACATCGACTTCGCGGGCGCGCACTTCTCCGTCCGCGGCCCCTCGATCACCCCGCGGCCGCCGCAGGGCCAGCCGGTCGTCGCCGCGCTCGCGCACCGCGACGTCGCGTTCCGGCTCGTCGGGCGGTCCGCCGACCTCGGGTTCGTCACCCCGCGCGACGCGGCCGACGCCGCGGACATCCTGGCGACGGTCCGCGCCGAGCAGGACGCCGCGGGGCGTGGTGGCGAGACCGTGCACGTGCTCGGCGACGTCGTGGTGTTCCTCGACGAGTCCGCCGCCGCGGCCGCGGAACGCAAGGAGCGGCTCGACGGGCTGCTCGGGCACGAGTACGTGAGCGACGCGCGGGTCTTCGTCGGGACGCCGGCGCAGCTCGCGGACCTCGCGCTGGAGTGGCGGGCCGCCGGTCTGAGCGGGCTGCGGCTGCGGCCCGGCACCCTCCCCGTCGACCTGAACGCGATCACCCGCGGCCTGGTGCCGGAGCTGCAGCGGCGCGGCGCCTTCCGCACCGGGTACGAGGCCGACACCCTGCGCGGGCTGCTCGGCCTCCCCCGCCCCGCCAACCGCTACGCCCCGGCGTAAGGAGGACATCCCGTGCCGCACAAGCAGATCCACCTGGCCGCGCACTTCCCCGGCGTCAACAACACCACCGTCTGGAGCGACCCGGCGGCCGGCAGCCACATCGAGTTCTCCTCGTTCGTGCACTTCGCACGGACCGCGGAGCGCGGGAAGTTCGACTTCCTGTTCCTCGCCGAGGGACTGCGGCTGCGCGAGCAGAACGGGCTGATCTACGACCTGGACGTGGTCGGCCGCCCCGACACGTTCACCGTGCTCGCCGCTCTCGCCGCCGTCACCGAGCGGATCGGCCTCACCGGGACGATCAACTCGACGTTCAACGAGCCCTACGAGGTGGCGCGCCAGTTCGCGTCGCTGGACCACCTGTCCGCGGGCCGGGCCGGCTGGAACGTCGTGACCTCGTGGGACGCGTTCACCGGCGAGAACTTCCGCCGCGGCGGCTTCCTGCCGCAGGAGAAGCGCTACGACCGGGCGCGCGAGTTCCTCGCCACCACCCGCGTGCTGTTCGACTCCTGGCGAGGCGACGAGGTCGTCGCCGACAAGGACTCGGGAACCTTCCTCGCCGACCCCGACGCGGGCCGCTTCGCCGTGCACTCGGAGCAGTTCGACATCGCGGGCCGGTTCGCCGTGCCCCGCAGCCCGCAGGGCCGCCCGGTGATCCTGCAGGCCGGTGACTCCGAGGAGGGCCGCGAGTTCGCCGCCGCCGACGCGGACGCGATCTTCACCCGGCACGGCACGCTCGAGGCGGGGCGCGCCTTCTACGGCGACGTCAAGCGCCGGCTCGCGAGCTACGGCCGCAGCCCCGACGACCTCAAGATCCTCCCGGCGGCGACGTTCGTGCTCGGCGACACCGACGACGACGCGCAGGAGAAGGCCCACGTCATCCGCCGCCAGCAGGTCAGCGGCCAGACCGCGATCAAGTTCGCCGAGCAGCTGTGGAACCGCGACCTGTCCGACCGCGACCCGGACGGCCCGCTCCCCGCCGAGGACCCGGTCGTCGGCGAGAACACGATCTCCCAGGGCCGGGCCAGCGTGCGGATGTACCGCGACCCCGTCGCGATCGCGAACGAGTGGCGCGCGCTCGCCGAGGCGAAGAGCCTCTCGCTGCGCGACGTCGTCGTCGAGACGACGTCCCGCCAGTCCTTCATCGGTTCCCCCGCCACGGTCGCCGCGGCGATGGACGAGTTCGTGCAGACCGACGCGAGCGACGGCTTCGTCCTCGTCCCGCACATCACCCCGGGCGGGCTCGACGACTTCGCAGACAAGGTCGTCCCGCTCCTGCAGGAGCGGGGCAGCTTCCGCACCGAGTACACGGGTTCGACGCTGCGGGAGCACCTGGGCCTGCGGCCGCTCGACTGACCCTCCGCCCGCCGCGCTACACGGCCACCGTGTCCGGCGCCCCCGTGCCGACCTCGTCCTTTCGCTCGCCCAGTCCCAGCCGGGCGCGCAGCGTCGCCGGCCCGTAGGCCGTGCGGAACACGCCGTGGCGCTGCAGCGCGGGCACCACGCCATCGACGATCGCGAGCAGGTCGCCCGGCAGGGTCGCGGGTCGCAGCCGGGCCCCGTCGAGGCCCTCGGTCCACAGCGACACGAGCAGGTCGGCCAGCTCGGTGGGCGAGCAGACCAGGGCGGCCGTCTCCCGCGCGCCGTCGAGGGCGACCGCGAGGTCGGCGATCACCCGCAGCCGCGGCCCGGTCCGGCCGACGGCCGCCTCGGCGGCGCGGACCTCGTCGAGCGCGCCCGCGGCGTCCGCGGCGTCGTGCGGGGTGACGAGCACGACGTCACCGACACGGGCGGCGACCGCGAGGTCCGCGGCGCCCGCGGCGGCGACCAGTACGGGCGGGCGACCGTCCGGCGGCTGCGGGCCGGCCGACGGCTCGGGAGCCCCACCGTCGACGCGCTCCCCGCGCGGTGCGCCGGCCCGAGCGCCCCAGAGCCGGTGCACCGCCGGGACCGCCTCGACCAGTCCGGCCGCGGCCGACGGCTGCCATCCGCTGCGGCCGCGCGAGGACTGGTCGAGGCGGGCGAGCGTGGCGGCGACGAGCTGCGGTCGCTCGGCGGACAGGACCGGCACCAGCCCGACGTGCCGGGTCAGCGGGGCGAGGTAGGCGGCGAGCAGCGCGGCGTCGGGGCGCTCGGCGTCCGCAGGCCGGGTGCCGCCGATCGTCACGAGGTCGAGCAGGCCCCGCTCGGCCGTCCGGGCGAGCGCCGCCCAGTAGGCCGGGTGGGATCCCGCGTCGGCCCGCGTGTGCCGGCCGGCACCGTCCAGGGCGACGGCGAGGTGCAGGAGCGTGTCGGAGACGAGCGCCGCTCCGGTCACCGCTCCCCCTTCGTCGGTGGGCTCGGCGAACCTACGTCCTCCCCGTGCGTGGCTCAATCCGGCGACGGAGCGGTACTCATCACGCTTGGCGCAATGGAACGACACGGACAGTGACCGTCGGCCGGGCCCGCCGCGGCTGCGTGACTGAGCACCGGCCCGGTCGGGTATCACCTGGCGGTGGACGGCCGCGTCGCCGCCGCCCGTCCGAGCGACCGATACTCTCCGCCCAGAGAATCGGGATCCGGACGGGCCCGATCCGGTACGGAGAGTCGATGTCTGACGAGCACGCCCACGAGCCCAGCGAGGTCACGTACGCGGAGTACTTCCATCCCGCGCGACCGAGGAGCCTGCGCTACCGCACCCGAGTGAAGCAGTCGTTCGAGCGTCACACGGTCAAGACGGACGGGCAGCCGAAGGGCACGAACCCGGCCTACGTGTCGTGGCTGCTGAGCCAGTCGATGCTCGCCGACGCGAACACGATCAGCCGGCAGTTCTCCGGCCAGGGCAACATGTGGCAGAACCCGTTCGCGAACCCGGACCCGCGGCACGCGGTCGAGTCGGCGTCGGTGTGGTTCACCGCCTACCCGATCTCGCTGATCACCCGTCCCGGCGAGTCGTTCCTCGCCTCGCTGGGCGACGAGGAGCTGTGGAAGGCGTTCGCCACGATCGGCATCAACGCCGTGCACACCGGGCCGGTCAAGCGCGCGGGCGGGCTCGTCGGCTGGCGGCCCACGCCCAGCGTGGACGGGCACTTCGACCGCATCAGCACCGAGATCGACCCGGCCTTCGGCACCGAGGCCGAGTTCCGCGCGATGTGCGGCATGGCGACCTGGTACGGCGGCGCGATCATCGACGACGTCGTGCCCGGCCACACCGGCAAGGGCGCCGACTTCCGGCTCGCCGAGATGAAGCACGCGGACTACCCCGGCATCTACCACATGGTGGAGATCGAGCCGGAAGACTGGAACCTGCTTCCCGAGGTCCCGGCCGGGCAGGACTCGGTCAACCTGGACGTCTCGAGCGAGGAGGCGCTGCAGAAGGCCGGCTACATCATCGGGCGGCTGCAGCGGGTGATCTTCTACGCCGAGGGCGTCAAGGAGACCAACTGGAGCGCGACGGCGCCGGTCGTCGGCACGGACGGCGTCGAGCGCCGCTGGGTGTACCTGCACTACTTCAAGGAGGGCCAGCCCTCGATCAACTGGCTGGACCCGTCGTTCGCGGGGATGCGCCTGGTGATCGGGGACGTTCTGCACTCGCTGGCCGACCTGGGCTCGTCCGCGCTGCGGCTGGACGCAAACGGCTTCCTCGGGGCCGAGCGCAGCGCAGAGGACATGCCGGCGTGGTCGGAGGGCCATCCGCTGTCCGAGGCGGCGAACCACCTCATCGCCAGCATGGTGCGCAAGGTGGGTGGGTTCACCTTCCAGGAGCTGAACCTGACGATCGACGACATCCGCGCCACCGGCGAGGCCGGCGCGGACCTGTCGTACGACTTCGTCACCCGGCCCGGCTACCAGCACGCGCTCGCCACCGGTGACACCGAGTTCCTGCGGCTGTGCCTGCGGACGTGCCTCGAGGTCGGCGTCGACCCCGCCTCGCTCGTGCACGCCCTGCAGAACCACGACGAGCTGACCTACGAGCTGCTGCACTGGTCGCAGGGCCACTGCGACGACCTGTTCCCCTACCACGGCGGCGAGATCACCGGCGCCGACCTCGGCGACGCCGTGCGCCAGGACATGTGCCGCCACCTCACCGGCGACGCCGCCCCGTACAACCTGGTCTTCACCACGAACGGCATCGCCTGCACCACCGCGACGGTCATCGCCGCGTCGCTGGGCATCACCGACCTGAGCACGATCGACGAGTCCGACACCGCCCGCATCCGCACCGCGCACCTGCTCCTGGCGATGTACAACGCGCTCCAGCCAGGGGTCTTCGCGCTGTCGGGCTGGGACCTGTGCGGGATGCTGACGCTGCCCCCGGACGAGGTGTCCGAGCTGCTGGAGAGCGGCGACACCCGCTGGATCAACCGGCCGGCGCACGACCTGATGGGCGCGAACCCGCGCGCGACGAAGTCGTCGGCCGGGATGCCGCGCGGCACCAGCCTGTACGGGCCGCTACCCGCCCAGCTCGACGACGAGACGAGCTTCGCCCGCCAGCTCCAGGCGATCCTCGCGGTCCGCGAGCGTTACGGGGTGGCGGTCAGCCGCCAGATCGACATCCCGGACGTCTCGCACCGGGGCATGCTCGTGATGGTCCAGCAGCTCGCCGACCCCGAACAGCTCGGGCTGACGGTGCTCAACTTCGCGAACGAGCCCATCGCCGGCACCGTCCGCTCGGAGCACCTCATCCCGGGCAGCGCGGTGACGGACATGTTCCACGACAACCTGGTGGCGACGGTGGACGACCTGTCGAGCTTCCACGTCGAGCTGCGGGCGCACGGCGGCATGGCGCTGCTGGTGACTCGCGCGCCGTCGCCGGCCCCGTCCGGCCCCGCTACCGCCCGGATGATCACGTCATCCGGCACGAGCTGATCGTCGGACGGACGCTGGCTCGCCTTGCGATCGCTCGGGTCGGGGTGGGACGGTCCCCCTCGTGAGCTCCCCCGACGCGACACGACCCGTGCCCAGGAGGGCGGTCCTCGCGGCCGCGGCCGGCCTCGGCGCGACGGCGGCCTGCGCCCCGGCGGCCGGGCCCGCCGCCCCGCCGTCCGCGATCCCCGCCTCCCCCGGAGCATCCCTCGCACCCGTGCCCGCCACGCGGGCCCCCCGGCCCGTCGCGCCCGCCTCGGACATCCCGGTCGGCGGCGGCCGCATCTTCCCCGACCTCCGGGTGGTGGTCACTCAGCCCACCCCCGGCGAGTTCCGCGGGTTCGGCATCGTCTGCACGCATGACGGGTGCGAGCTGAACGCCGTCGCGAACGGCACCATCAACTGCCCGTGCCACGGCAGCCGCTACGCCATCACCGACGGGTCGGTGGTGCAGGGGCCGGCGCGCACCGGCCTGCGGACCTACTCGGTGACGGTCGACGGCGACGAGGTCGTCCTGCCCTGACCCGCTCGCACACAGGATCCGGGCCGGCACAGAGGTCACGACCTGTGTGCCGGCCCGTCAAGCTTTGTGCGGGCGCGGGCGCCGCCTACCGGAACGGCACCGTGATGCAGGCCAGCCGGGCACCCGCGGAGCCGGCCTGGCCCGGAGCCGTACCGGTCATCTCGGCCTCGTGGATCACGACGGACGCCGGGGCGCGGCCGGTGAACGTGAACGGCACCTCCACCCGCGACCCGCCCGCGCCGGCGCCGTCGGTGCGCAGGTCGAGCCAGATCTCGTTCTGCGGGTTGGCGTAGGCCGGGTCGGTGGAGGGCTTGCCCGGCGCCGCTGCCGGGTCGACCTGGTTCTGGAAGTGCGGCCCGGCGACGTCGCCGGTCGGCCCGCAGGGGTTGACGTGCGCGTGCGCGGCGTACCCCCGGCTCGGCAGGAGTCCGCCGACGTCGAGGCGAACCTCGGTCGACCCGGCGCGAGCGTTGACGTCCACCTTGATCGTCGCGCCCTCGGGGGCCAGCGCGGGGTTGTACGTGACGGCCGTGGTGGCGCGCTCGGGCGGCGCGAGTACGCCTTCGGCTCCGGTCCCGCCGCTTCCGCCGGTCGTCGGGGAGGCAGGGGAGGCCGCGGTGGTGGCTGCCGGCGCCGCTGTGGGCGCAGCCGGTGCCGCCTGGCCAGAGCCGGAGCCGGAGCCGGATCCGCAGCCCGCCGCCAGGAGCGCGGTCGCCGCCACGAGGAGCAGCCTGCCGCCGCGCAGCCTGCGCAAGCCTCGTCCGAACGTCCCCATCGTCGTTCCCCCCAGTTCGTCCACCCGGGCACCGTCCACCCAGGTCCGTCCATCCGCGTCGGGCCTACCTGGCCACCGCGTCCGCGGCCTCGGCCTCCAGGCGCTCGCACGTCCACACGACGACCTGGGCGGCGTCGCGGACGCGCGCCGTGACCACCGGGTGGGCCGCGATCTGCCGCCACCTGGCCGCCTCCGCCGCCGCCGCGGCGCGCACCTGCCCGGCCGCGGCGTCGGCGCCGAGGCCGAGGCGGGCGCGGGAGTCGTCACCGTCGGCGCCGAGGAGCCGCTCGGCCGCGTACCGCTGCTCGTCGGGGAGGTGCAGATCTCCGGAGCGGAGCACGTCGAGAAGCTCGAGCTCGCGCAGCTCGTACGCGCCCGCCCGGACCCGTTCCAGCTGGTACTGCAGCCGGTGACCGTCGTCGGTCGGCGGCGGGGCGGCCTGCAGGAGCGCGACGAGCCCGGCCAGCACGGACCGGCTGCGCAGCGCGTCGGAACGGGACAGGAACCGCGACCCGATCAGCTCCTGCAGCTCCCCCAACCCGCTGTGCCGGACGAGCGCGCCCGCCAGCTCGGCGTGGGTCTCCCCCTCACCACCCCGCACCAGCCGCACGGCGCGGCGCGCGCCCAGCGGACCGAGGCGCTCGAGCAGCGCGGCGGCGATCTCCGGCTCGGCCTCGGTGGCCGACGCCGTCGCGAGCGTCGCCGGTCGGGTGCCCGCCGCGGCGAGGACGTGGCCCACGCGGCCGGCGCGGGCGGGTGCACCCTCGCGCGGCTGCTGTGTGCTCGCCACCCACTGCCGCAGCCAGCGGTGCTCGTCGTCGCCGAGGCGGGCCGCGGCCACCGCCGTCGCCGGCGCGACGGGCACGACGGCGTGACACACGCGCCGCACGGCCGGGTCGTCGCCGAACTCGCGCACCGCCCGCTCCGCCACAGCTCCCGCCTCGTCGGCCACCGCCAGTACCGCGATCGCGCCCCGGTGTCCTGCGGCGTCCAGCAGGTCGAGCAGCGCCAGGTCCGCGGGCCGCCCGTAGTGCAGGAGCAGGACGACGGCGTCCGCCATCGGCGCATCACCGGGCGGGCCGAGCGGGGCCGGATCCGAGGAGTCGGGAACGGGAACGTCGATGATCGTCATCGCCCGCAGGGCGGGCGCGGCCAGGGCGACGACCACGTCGTCCGATCCGGGGTCCGGCCGGGAGTCCGTCTGGTCGTCACCGAAGGCGTACCGGACCTGCACCCGCCCGCCGTCATGCGGGCGGGGGACGTCGGGAGTGCCGATCAGCGCCTCCACGAGCATCCGACGGCCGTCGTCGACAGTCGCGAGCACGGCGATCCGCAGGGGTTCGTCGAGCCGGTGGGCCAGCTCGTCGAGACGTCGCTCGGTCGGGCTACCGCGGTAGGCGGCGCGCGCCGACCGGACCAACTCCCGGACCTGCCCGGCCAGGCTCGTCGGCTCGTCGGCGGCGGCGAGCACCGGGCGGTCGCGCTGGGCGTCGGTCCGGTTCGTCACGGTCGCCTGCTCGACGCGCGCCGCCTCGCCCGTCTCAGCGTCGACGGTCCTGGTATCGACCGCCCCGGCCACGGGGGTGTCGACGGCGGGGGACTCGGCTGCACGTGGCCCGGCCGCCGGTAGCCCGGCCCCCGGGAGTTCGACGGCAGGGCGCTCGGCGGGAGACCGCTCTGCCGTCGCGACCACCGCAGGCTCGACCGCGCCCGCGCTCCGCGCCGGCCCGACCACCGGCGGCACCGCCTCGCCGGCCGCCCGTGCTCTCCGCCGGCAGCGGGACCGTGCCCTCGACGGTCGTCCCCTCCCCCGGCGCCGACCGGACCACCACCCGTCCGCCCACCGCCGAGAGCCGCGCGGTCATGTTGCGCATGCCCCGCCCGCCACCGACCTCGGCCGGGTCGACCACGAACCCCGGGCCCTCGTCGCGCACTGTGAACACCAGCGCACCGGACCGCTCGACGAGTCCGACCTCGATGGGCGCGCCCGGGGCGTGCTTGCGCGCGTTGCCGACCGCCTCGGCACAGCAGAACCAGACGGCCGCCTCCACGTCGGCCGGGAAGCGCCGGGTCGGCGCGAGCCCGCCGTCGTCGAACCCGACCGGCGGGTGAGCAGCACCCAGATCGGCGCTCAGCGCCGCGAGGAGCCCCTTCTCGGCCAGTACCAGCGACGACACCCCGTCCGCGGTCGCCGCGAGCACCGCCTCGGTGTCGGCCAGCTGACCGGCGAGCTTCGCGAGCCACGTGCGGGCCTGGTCGAGGTCGCCGGTGCCGACCTGGTGCTCCACCAGGCCGAGCGTGAGCCGCAGCGACACCATGTGGTGCTGCGCGCCGTCGTGCAGGTCGCGCTCGATGCGCCGGCGCTCCCCGTCCATCTCCGCGACCGTCCGGCGGCGGGACACGGCGATCTCCTCGGCGTGCGCGAGCGCGGCGCGCAGCTGGCGCTCCAGCTCGATCCCCGACCGGCTGGCCTCGAGGACGACGCCGAGGCCGTCCGCGATGTCGGTGAGCAGATGGGAGCGCTGGGCATGCAGGCCCGACACCGCCTGGCGGTCGACCGCGAGCAGCCCGACCTGCTCGGCGCCGTGTCGGACCGGTACCTCGACCAGGTCGGCGGTGCCGAAGCCGGCGACCCGGTCGGTCCACTCGTAGGTGCGGTCGCGCAGGCCCGGCCGCCGCACCGTGAGCTGGCACAGGCCCGCGCCGAGGCCACGCGCGACGGCCTCGGCGACCCTCGCCAGGTCCGGCGCGGTCGCCGAGGCCCCCGTCGAGGGCAGAGTGGAGCGGGTGAGAGCCGTGATGTCGGCGAGCACCCGGTAGGGCGCGGGCCGCGTCCCGTAGAGCAGCCGGTCGACGACGCGCTCGGCGCGCACGTACAGGGGTCCGAGCCCCAGCGCGATCAGCGCCGTCGCCGCGACCGTCGCTCCCGTGGTCCCGAGCACGCCGACGGCGATCGCGCGCAGCACGACGAACCCGCCGCCCCCGACCGACATCACGAGCAGCACCGCGAGACCGCGGCTGAACCAGCGCTCGGCGGTCCACAGCCGGTCGTGCCGGGTGGCGACCAGGACGACGACCGCGATCGCGGCCGACGCCAGCCGGGAGAACCAGAACAGCAGCGCGACCGGGGCGTCGGGGGCGCCGTGCGCGGTCGGGTCGACCAGCGTGAGGGCCGGCGTCTCACCGAGCACGTCCAGCAGCACCGTGACGATCCCGAGCACCATCGCGACCGCGAACCCGCCGACGAGCGTGCTGAACAGCAGGCGGGCCTGCGTGCGGGCCTCGGGGCCGGGCCCGCGGCGGACCCGGCGGGGCAGCACGAACAGCCCCACCGCCGGCACCAGGAAGCCGAAGAACAACACGCAGCTCGCGGTGTGCGGGAGCAGCGCGGTGCCCAGCCCGACGAGCAGGAAGGTGACGGTGCCGACGACGGCCAGCGCGCCGCGGGCGGGCCGGGCACCGGGCAGCCCGTCCCACGACGGGCTGGGGAACAGCAGCAGCGCGAGGATGTACGCGGCGCAGGCGATGCTGTGCAGCACGACCTGGTGCAGCTCGGTCACGACCAGCCCGGTGGCCGTGTCGATCGCCCGGGCGGCGGCGTGGGCCTGCAGGTTGAACGCGCCTGCCGACCCCACGAGCGCGACGGCCAGGAGCCGGATCGGCCAGGTCCGCATGCTCGGCCGGCGCACCCCGGCGCCGAGCAGGACGACGGCGAGCGCCAGGTTCAGCACGCTGAACCCGTAGTCCAGCACGGCCTGGCTCAGGGGCTCGCTCGCCGGGGCGGCTGCGGCGATCGCCCGCGCCCACGTGCTGCCGGCCGCGTCCGCCGCGGCGACGGGCCGGCCCACGGCCGGCCAGTACTGCGCCGCGGCCGCGACCGCACCCAGCAGCAACCACCCCACCGAGACCGCGGTGCTCACGAGGAACAGCGCGCCCAGGGCCACCCGGGCGGCGAGTTCTCCGCCCGCGGCCGGTGCCCCGGCCCCGCGGGCCCCCGGGACGGCGCCCGGTACGGACACGACGTCCGTCACGCGACGGTCCCGGATCCGGCTCCGACCTCCACGAACGGCTCGAGCCGGTCCGGCAGCCACGCCACCACCGTGACGCCTGCCGCGTACTCGGCGACCTCGACGTCACCGCCCAGCGCCGCGAGGCGCTCGATGTCGCCCGCCAGCTCCGCGCGCAGCGTGGCCGCCGAACCGGGGCCGAGCTCGGGGTCGTCGACGCGCGCCGACAGCCGTTCGTCGCGGTGCTCGAGGTGCACGTGCAGCTCGGTGCGCGCGGGCCGGTCGCCCAGGTGCGCCACCGCCGCCGCCGCGAGGTAGTAGATCCCCGACTCCACCTCCCACGCCAGCCGCTGCGGGACCTCGCCGGTCAGCCGCACCGTCCGGGGCAGGTCCGCGATCACCTCGTCGAGCGCGGCGACCGGGCCCTGGTCACGCAGCACCGCGGGGTAGACACCCCGGGCGATCACCCGGAACCGTTCCAGCAGTTCGTCAAGCGCGACGCGGGCCCGCCCCAGCGCGTCCAGCGCGACGTCCGGCTCCGGGGCCGCGTCCAGGCCGTCCGCGGCGCCGTCCAGCGCGTCGTGCAGCGCACCGAGCCGCTCCGTCGTCGCGTGCGACAGCTCCCCGATCAATCGTCGGCGTTCCACCTCCCGGGCACCGGGTCAGCCGCCGCCGCGACTCGCGCAGCTGGGCGGCCAGCTCGTCGGCCTGGCGCACCCGCTCGTGCAGCTCGACGCCCCGCTGCACGCTGCGCAGCAGCAGGCCGGCGCCGTCGGCCACGTCCTGCATGAGCCGCTGGTCGGCCGGCGTGATCGGGGCGTCCGGTTTCTCGATCGCCAGCGCGGCTCGGAGCTCCGTGCCGTCGAGCACGGGCACCACGTGGTCCGTGTCGGGCCGGGCGAGCAGCACCGCGAGGTTGTCCGCGACGGCCGCCGGCAGGCCGTCCGCCGGGAACGAGGCGCTCTCGACCAGCCGGTCGTCGACGACCAGCCACACCACGGCGCGCTGCGCGCCGGTGCCTTCGGCCAGGACCTGCGCGAGCCCGGGCAGCGCCTCCTCGAGCGAGCCCGCCCCGACCCGCGCCGTCGTCTGGGCGAGCACCGAGTACGGCGTGGTGAGCCGGTGGTGGGTGAGCCTGCGGACGAGCCGGTCGATCGGCTCGCGAGCGGCGACCATCCCGGTCGCCGCCACGCCTGCCGCGACGAACGGCAGCAGCAGCCGCTGCCCGTCGCTCACCACGGGGTCGAGGACGATCACCAGCAGCAACCACACCAGGCCGGTCCAGCCCGCGACCAGCAGCAGCCGCACCAGCCTCGCGACGAGTGCGCGGTTCACACCGGACCCCGTCACTCGCCGTCGCGCTGGGAGCGGAGGTAGGTCAGGACGGCGAGGACCCGGCGGTGGTCCTCCGAGACGTCGGCGTGCAGCCCGAGCTTGCCGAAGATGTTCGCGATGTGCTTCTCGACGGCCTTGGGCGTGACGAACAGCTGCCCGGCGATCCCGCCGTTCGACCGGCCCTCGGCCATCAGCTTCAGCACGTCGGTCTCCCGCTCCGACAGCGCCGCCACCAGGTCCTTGCGTTCGGCGCGCGGCCGCTCGACGAGGCGCTTGGCCAGCATCGGTTCGATCACGATCTCGCCGTCCGCGATCCGGGTCAGCGTGTCGGTCAGCACCTCGACGCTGCCCACCTTCTCCTTGAGCCGGTAGCCGATGGCATCGGTGCCGATCTCCAGGATGCGCATGAGGTAGTGCGACTCGGCGTAGTGCGAGAGGAACAGCAGCCCCATGTCCGGGTGCGCGGCCCGCAGCCGCTCGGCCGTCACGAGACCACCGTCCGGCTCGGGCGGCATGCGGATGTCGAGGATCGCGATGTCCGCGGGCCGTGTGCGCAGCATGCGCGACGAGCTCGTCGCCGCCGGAGGCGCATGCGACGATCTCGTGACCCGCTGCCTTGAGCAGCATCAGCAGGCCTTCACGGAACAGGGCGCCGTCCTCGGCGAGGGCTACGCGCATGGGATCCTCACAGTGATCAGGGCATCGCCTGCCGGGGACTCGCCAATGGCAACGGTGCCGCCGAGCAGGCGTACGCCGTCGTGGACGGTGCCAGCATGGCAGGCGTCGACGCCCGAGACGAGCACGCGGAGCACGTCGGCCTCGCGGCGGATGACGACCTCGACGGGTGTCGCGGTCCCGTCGGGCAGGCACCCGAGCACCGCGAAGTAGACGGCCCCCTCGACGTCGGGGCCGAACCGCTCGTCGGGCGCGTCGATCCGGACCGGCACCGCACACCGCCCGGCGGCCTCGCGCAGCGCGGGGCCGAGCCCGGCCTCGTCGAGCAGCGGCGGGTAGAGCCTGCCCGCGATGTCGCGCAGCTCCTGCAGCACCAGGTGCAGCTCGTCCTGAAGGCCCTCGACGGCAGCCCGGAGATCCGTCGCCTCGTCGGGGTGCAGGTGGGAGAGCAGGCCCAGACGCAGGGTGAGGGCGGAGACCCGCAGCGCGGCACCGTCGTGCAGACGACGCTCCAGGTCGCGGCGAGCGGCCCACTGGCGCTGGGCCATTCGCCGGAGGCGCGCGACGTCGTCACCGGCCGGGGGGTCGAGCACGGGCGGCGCGGAGTCGAGGGCCATGCCGCGAGTCTGGCGGTGACATACGGCAGGTCACAGGGGGTCGCCCCCCCGTGGGGGTAGGGTTTTCCCCACCACCGGGTGCGGCCATCCGTATCGAATTCGTCTCAGCACGGCAATAAGGTAATGCTGAGCTGCAGTATCTCGATCCGACTCACGATTCTCGATAACATCGGGGCTTCCGAAGGGGGCGACGACCGTGTCGGATGGCGTGGGCGCGTACAGCCTGGGGGTGGACCTCGGCACGACCTTCGTCGCGGCCGCGGTCGCCCGCGGATCACGGGTGGAGATGATCACCCTCGGCGATCGGACAGTGGTCGCGCCGGCGGTGGTCTACGCCCGCGACGACGGCTCGCTCGTCACGGGCGAGGCGGCGAGCCGCCGGGCGGTGAGCAACCCGGACCGGGTCGGCCGGGAGTTCAAGCGTCGCCTCGGCGACCCCACACCCGTGATGCTCGGCGGCACACCGCACGCGGTGACATCGCTGCTCGCCGCGCTCCTCTCCGAGACCGTCGCGAAGGTCACCGAGACCGAGGGCGCCCCACCGGCGAACGTCGTGCTCACCCACCCCGCCAACTGGGGCCCCTACCGCCGCGAGCTGTTCGAGGAGGTCCCGCAGCTCGCGGGCCTCCCGCAGGTGCGGATGATCACCGAGCCGGAGGCGGCCGCGGCCCACTACTCGGCGGCCCGCCACCTCGCCGACGGTGACACGGTGGCCGTGTACGACCTCGGCGGCGGCACCTTCGACGCCACCGTGCTGCGCAAGCGCGCCGTCGGCATCGACATCCTCGGCACCCCCGAGGGCATCGAGCGGCTCGGCGGCGTCGACTTCGACGACGCGATCCTCGCCCACATCAACTTCAGCTCCGGTGGCGCGCTGAGCGAGCTCGACCTGAGCAACCCGCAGACCGGCATCGCCCTGGCCCGGCTGCGACAGGACTGCATCGCGGCGAAGGAGGCGCTCTCGATCGACACCGAGGCGTCCATCCCGGTGTTCCTGCCGAACCGGCACTTCGACGTCCGCCTCACGCGCGGCGAGTTCGAAGACATGATCCGCGCCCAGATCGAGTCGACGATCGGCGCGCTGACCCGCACGCTGCGTTCCGCGCGCGTCGAGCCCACCGACCTCAGCGCGGTGCTGCTGGTCGGGGGCTCCTCCCGAATCCCGCTCGTCGCCCAGATGATCACGGCGGCGCTCAACCGGCCCACCCTGGTCGACGCGCACCCCAAGTACGCCGTCGCGCTCGGCGCGGCCACGGTCGGCGCCGAGCTCGGCGCGCCGGACGCGCAGGTGGACGGCGGCGCCCGGGCATCGGCCCCGCCCGTGCCCACGGAGGCGCGGGCCGGGTCCGCACCGTCCGCGCCGCCTCCCACGACCGCACCGCCGCCCCCGGCCGAGCCGGCCGACGCGGCCCCCGTCGGCGCGCTCGCCCCGGCCGCTGCCTTCGGGGCCGGCTGGATCGGCGGCCGCGCACCCGAGGGCGGGTTCGGGACGTCACCGTTCGGATCCGTCGACACGCCGGTCGCGGCCGAGCCGCCCGCGACCGAGAGCCGTCCCGGCGAGCCGCCGTACCCCGACCTCCCCCCGCCCCCGTACAAGGGCGGGGCGCCGGGCAACGGCAACGGCGGATGGTCCCCGCCCTCATCGGTCACGCCGGCCGCCGGCTTCACCGGCACCGGCGGGCCCCCGCCGCCCCCGCCGCCGCGTCGGACCGCGGGCTCGTCGCGGCATCGCCCGCTGATCGTCGCGGCGCTGGTCGCGGTGCTCGTTCTGCTGGCCGGCGGGGTCACCTACGTCCTTCTCCGGCCGCCGTCGGCCACCTCCGGTGCCATTGCCAGTGCCCCCACCCCGGTGCTGCTCCCGCCGCCCGCGGAGAAGCAACCGGAGAAGCAGCTCACGGTCGCCGCGAGCGTGCCCATCCCGGCGATCGCCGGGGAGATCCCGGTCGGCAGCACGCCGGGCTACGTCGCCATCGCGCCGAACGGCTCGTTCGCCTACGTTGCGAACCGCGCGGCCGGGGTGGTCACCGTCGTGGACACCGCGATCGACAAGGTGGTCGCGACGATCCCGCTGCCGGACGGCCCGCCGCAGTACCTCGCGTTCGCCCCCGACGGCTCGCGGCTCTACGTCAGCGTGTTCAACGACCCCGACCGCTCGATCAACCGCGGTGGCCGTGCTCGACACGCAGACCAACACCGTGCTCACCACGATCAAGGTCGGCACCCGGCCCTACGCGCTGGCCGTGAAGCCGGACGGGTCGGAGATCTACGTCCCGAACCACGACTCGGGCACCGTGTCGGTGATCGAGACCAAGGGCGACACGCTGGTCACCGACATCCGGCGTCAAGCCGAACCCGCACTGGGTCGACTTCTCCAAGGACGGCACCCGGGCCTACACCGCGAACCACGAGTCGAACCTGGTCAGCGTGATCGACACCGCCACGCGCGCGGTCGATCGCCGAGATCCCGGTGGAGCGGAGCCCGCACAGCGTCGCCGTGCACCCGAGCCAGCCGCTGGTCGCGAACGTCAACTACGACAGCAACTCGGTCACCGTGATCGACACGAACACCGAGAAGGTGGTCGCGACGGTTCCGGTCGGCACGCACCCGCAGGACGTCACCTGGGCGCCGGACGGTCGGCACCTGTACGCGACGAACGTCGACAGCGACACCATGACCGTCATCGCCGTCGACGGCTGGAAGGTCACCGCCACCATCCCCACCGGCGAGGCGCCCACCAGCATCGCGGTGCTGCCGGACGGCACCAAGGGCTACGTCAGCAACCTCAACACCGGCACCCTCACGGTGCTGAACCTGGACGGCTGACCGCGGCGAACCGCCGCCGCTGGCGCCTGCCCAACGTGGCCGACGCCGCGCCGATCAGCCCGGCGCCGGCGACGGCGAGCCCGGCCGTCCACCACGGCGACCGGGTCCGCTCCGGGACGCGGACGTCCAGGGCCTCGTGACGGTGCCCCGACGAGGCCGGCGGGAGGGCCGGGGTGTCGCTGTACGGCACGACGAGCGCGGCGTGCTGCGGCGCGGGTGCGCCGTAGGGCACGAGGTCGGACCACTCGACGGTCCCGCCGCGGGCGTCGGTCTGGATCACGCGGAAGCGCAGCGGCCCCGCACCGTCGGGCAGCCGGTCCACGTCGATCGGGAACACCGCGTAGCCGGGGCCCGCGAGCGTGCCGCCCTCCCACGTGACCCCCGTCGGGATCCGGGGCACGGGCTCGCCGTCGACCGTCAGGGGCACCGCCGGCGGTGCCGTGGCCACTCGCGCCGTCCAGCCGGTCGGGGCCGTCGGCGCGACGCCCAGCAGCGGCCGGACGGTCGGCAGGAACACCTCGAGACGGGTCGTGGGGACGGCGGGGTCGTCGTTGGTCACCCGGAACGTGATCGTGACGTCCCGCGCACCCGCCTCCGCGCGCGACGCGGCCACCGTGACGTCGGCGGCCGCCGTCCCGGGGAGCAGCACGAGGGCCGCCGCGACGCCCGTCGCGACGGCCCCCGCCCGGATCGGCCTCATCGCACGATGATGACCCAGAACCCGAAGAGCACGATCGATGTCGCAGCGGCCAGGCAGGCCACGGCCACGGCCGCACCCGCCCTGCGGGCGAGTCCCGGCGCCGCCGCCGCGTCGATGACGGGAGCGCGGGCCGAGAGCCCCCACAGCGCCGTCGCGACCAGCGCGACGACCGCCACAGCCGACCCCAGCGACACGAGGAACACGGCGAGCAGCGAATCCCAGTGGACGGTCATGTCGATTCCTCCCTCACGCCGCCGCGCGAGCGGCCGGGGTGCGCCGTGCGGGCAGCTCGGTGACGGTGGCTGCGGTGACAGTTGCTGCGGTGACGCGCGTGCGCCGGGACAGCGCGTAGATACCGGCGGAGGCGACGACCAGCACGACGCCGACCAGCACCGTTCCCGCGGTCCCGCGGGCGGCGACCCAGGCCGCGAGCGCGCCCACCGTGGCCGCCGCCGGCAGGGTCAGCAGCCAGACGGCCACCATCCGGCCCGCCACACGCCAGCGCACCGGGCCGGCGCGCCGGCCTGCGGCCGAGCCGAGGACCGCCCCGGACGCCACCTGAGTGGTGGACAGTGCGAACCCCAGGTGCGCAGCGCTGAGGATCACCGCAGCGCTGGCCGTCTCGGCCGCGAAACCCTGCGGGCTCTCGATGTCGCTGATCCGCCGCCCCAGCGTGTTGATGATCCGCCAGCCGCCCATGGCCGTGCCGGCAGCGATGGCCAGCCCGGCGGCGACGACCACCCACAGCGGGGGTGCCGAGTGCGCGGGCAGCAGGCCCACGGTGATCAGCGTCAGGGTGATCACACCCATGGTCTTCTGCGCGTCGTTGGTGCCGTGTGCCAGGGCGATCATCGATGCCGAGACGATCTGCGCCCGCGCGAACCCGCGTGTGATCGTGCGCCGGTCGCCGCGCGCCGCGATGCGATAGGCAATCCACGTGGCACTCAGCGCCACGACGCCGGCGACGACCGGCGAGAGCGCGAGCGGCAGCAGCACCTTGCCCGCCACCGTCGAGAAGTTGATCGCCCCGGTCCCGGCGACCACCCACGTCGCCCCGATCAGGCCGCCGAACAGCGCGTGCGACGAGCTGGACGGGAGGCCCAGGAGCCAGGTCACCAGGTTCCACAGGATCGCCCCGACCAGGCCGCCGAAGATCACCGCGGGGGTGATGCGGGCTTCGTCGACCAGGCCGCTGGAGATGGTCAGCGCGACCTGTACCGACAGGAAGGCGCCGAGCAGGTTCAGCACGCCGGCCAGCACCACGGCGACCCGGGGGCGGAGCGCCCCGGTGGCGATCGAGGTGGCCATCGCGTTGGCCGTGTCGTGGAAGCCGTTGGTGAAGTCGAACACGAGCGCGGTCAGGACGACCGCGATCACCAGCGTGGACATGAGTTCCTCTAGTTCTCGATGACGCCGTCGCTGTCCTGGGGCAGCACGAGTTGAGGCGTCTGGGTGAAGTGCCAGCCATCGGTGGTCCGGGTCAGCGTCCAGACCACGTCGAACCGGTCGTCGGGCCACTCATCGGGTGGCGCCGGTGAGACGGACGGGAAGTCGTCGACGATCTCGGGGATCCCGCCGTGCTGCCACGAGATCAGCGTCGTCCCCGGCTGCGCGAGGACGTCCTTCACGAGCTTCTTCTCGTCGCCCCGGCCGAGGTCGGTGTCCACCGGGAGGCCGAGCGCCGCGCCGAGCGGGGCGACGGTCTCGCGCGTCCGCTGCCCCTCACCGTCGTCGGTGACGCCCGCGGCGTAGATCCTGTCGGGGACGGCGATCCCCGGCCGCGGGTCGCCCCGGGTCGGGTCGAACAGGTCGACCAGGCCGCGGGCGCGCTGCCAGCCGACGGCGGTGAGCGAGCTGTCGTCCTCGTTCCCGTCCTCGTCGAGCCCTGGCGCGGAGCCGTCCGGCTTCTCCGCGTGACGAATGATCATGACGATGTCCTGCGGGGCGGCGGGCGCCGATGCGGGGGCGACCACCGTGACGCCACCGGTGGTCGCGCCGGGGTCGGCGCCGGTCGCCCCGGCACAGCCCGCGAGCGTTGCCGACGCCACCAGCGCGACGAGAGCGGTGAGCGTGCGAAGCACCTGGGTCCTCCCTCTCAGGGGGTGTCGAGAAAACCGCGGAACGGTTTCTCCACACCCCCTCTCAGGCCGCCGCAGCCTGGAGCGGCTCGAAGTAGCGCCTCAGGGTCTGGTGCCACGGGTTGGACGGCAGCTCGGGGTGCAGCGCGGCGACGGCGACGCAGTACTTGCTCACCGACGCCGGGCGGACGCCCAGCTCGCGCAGGATCCGGTCCGCCGCGCTGCCGCCCTGGCCCCCGGACTTGCTCTCCACCAGCACGTGGGTGCCGGTGTCGTGGACCTCGTGCTGCATGTCGAGGCACCGCAGGCCGGAGTCGCAGGTCAGCCGCGCCTCACCGGTGCGCGACACGAAGGTCGTGCGCCGGTAGGTGGTCACGAGGGTCGGCTGCATGCCCTCCGGAAGGTCCTGGTGGTAGGCCTGGCACAGCGTGGTGCGCAGGTGGTCCAGGGCGCTCTCGGTCAGCTCGGCCCGGTACTGCTCCGGGTGCGGCACGCGCTCCTTGACGGTCTCGCCGCGCGCCCCGGTGAGCTTGACCTCGAACATGCACAGGCCGCTGTCGGTGTAGGTGCGGGTCCGGGCCTTGAACCGCAGCCTGCGCCGCTGCACGTGCGCGCGGTAGGTCGACAGGTCCGGGGTGTCGAAGTAGACCGACTCGTACCCGAAGGTGCGCTTGCCGTCCATGTCGAGGACGCGCAGCTCGCCGGCCAGCTCGGCGATCATCCGGCGGAAGACGTCGGCGGGGACGAAGTACTTGCGGTCCACCCGGGTCTGCAGCTCGGCGAGCGCGTTCAGCTCGGCCAGCCCGATGGGGTCGACCAGGGCGGCGGCTGACGCAACGGCCAGCTCCGCGGGCGTGGCAACGGTCTCCGCGGATCGCGCGGACCGGGCGCTGCCCAGATCGATGACACTCACGACCGCACTCCGTTCACGTGCCCGTTGACCTGGCCGTTGACCTGCCCGGTGAACTGTGTGGAGCCGTTGACCGTGCCGTCGTGCGTGGCGTGCCCAGCAGGGTTGGGGTGGACGACCGGCGTCCAGACGCGGTAGGTCACCTCGACCTCCATCGTGTCGCGCACGTAGTCGATGTCCTTGACCTGGTGGCGCAGCACCTGTCCGCCCAGCCGGTGCTCGAGGTCGGCGACCAGCGCCGCGTCGTCGGCGTGCACCACGTCCAGCGTGACGTCCAGCTGCCGCTCGTCCGCGGGTGCCACGACGGGGTGCGTGCCGGCGCGGTAGCGCACGTCGACGAGCATGGTCTGGCGCACGTAGTCGACGTCGTTCACCTCGTGGTGCAGCACGGTGCCGCCCAGGCGCCGCTCCAGGTCGGTGACCAGGGAGGCGTCGTCGACGTGGACCACGTCCAGGTGGACGTCCATGCGGCGGGTGCGCTCGCGCAGCCCCTTGCTGTCGACGATCGCCATCGCGCCCAGCAGCACCACGTTGATCATCACGACCAGCCGGCGGTCGGGGATGTCCATCCCGTTCACCAGGCCCAGCACCAGGGCCACGAAGTAGTAGGCGACCTCCTGCTGGGTCACCGAGGTCGACCGCAACCGGATGATCGACAGGATGGCGAAGAGACCGAAGCCCAGCGCGATGTCCACGCGCACCGTGGTCAGCAGCGAGATCGCCACGAAGATGCCGATGTTGAGCGCGACGTACGCCAGCAGCAGGTCCGCTCTGCGGTGACGACGGAAGTACAGCACGTAGGCCAGCAGGAAGATCGCTGCGATGTTGACGGCCAGGTCGGTTGCGATTTCGGCGTATGCGGTGAACATGTCGGTGCCTTTCGGTGGTCCACTTCCTGCCGGCAATTCTGCGCAGGATCACGGTTCTGTCCTGTGTCGTCGGCTCCGCCCGACTGTGTAATAGGACGCCCTCACCGGGCGGCTCCCCACAATCGACCGAAGGTCCGCATCACGGACTTCGAAGCCGGCGTGCCCACGGCTTGTCGGTAGCGGGTACCGATCGGCCGTGCACTGCGAACAGCCTGCGCCGACGGGCGCCGGCAGACGATGGAGGCCTCCCCCACAGCGCCGGAAGCCACCCCCCGAAATCGAGGTGGGGTTGTCCACCCCCCCGCACTGGGGAGGCCTCCCGCCCATTCGGGGGTGGGGATATCCCTACCTGTTTACCGGTGGGGATATCCCTACCTGACATCGGGGGCCCGCCCCGCGCATCAGCGGGAAGACACCATCGATAGCCACGACGGTCGGGAGGACTCTTTCTCTCACACCGCGATCGCGGTCACATCCACCGGCGAGGTGATTCGCCGGCCCAGCCGGGAGGCACATCATGAGCCAGGCACTGCGCAGCGTCCCCTTCACCCACCACGACGAGGGCGGCTGGACGCTCCAGCGACTGCAGATCATCGACGACGCCGCGGGCCGCTGCGCCCGATGCGGGATGGTGGGGGCCGACACCGCGACACGAGGCTGGTTCGGCGAGGAGCTCGTCGCCGCGCACACACGCTGCGTCGTCGGGCTCGGCCCACCGCCGGTGCATCGGCTCGCCGCGGCGTGAGCGCCGAGTGAGCGCGGCTCGATCGTCTCCCCTCCAGCGGTCGCGACGGCAACGTCGCGGCCGCTGACTGCTGTGTGGGCCCGGGCGGGCCGCCGTCCCTGCGCGGCTACGCCAGGACGAACACGAGCACGAGGACCAGCAGCGCGACGACGGTGCCCACGACCATGAGGACGATGCCCCCGTCGAGGCGCCGCCGGGCCGGCGCGGGTGCGGGTGCCGGCGGCGGCACCGGCCAGGGCTGCCCGTAGGCCGACGCCTGCGGGGCGTCCGGCGCTGCCGGGTCGCTCCCGGGCGGCTGGGGGAACGGGGCCTGGGAGAACGGGGCCTGGGCGAACGGGGCCTGGGGGAACGGGGCCTGGGGGAACCCGGACTGGAGGAACGGGGGCTGCGAGAACCCGGGCCGGGTGTCGGCGACGTCGCCCGCTCGCGGGGCGGTCCGGGTGTCGGTCTCCTCCGCACCGAGCCGCGGCAGGTCGACGACCTGCGTCGGACCGTCGTGGGCGTCGGCCCCGAGGGACGGCGCCGCGTCGACGACCGGTGCGGCCGCCTCCGCGTGATCGGCACCGTTCGCGCCGAACCAGGGCACGCCGACGGCCGCCGCCTGCGCACCGACGGGATCCACGCTCCACCCGCTCGACACCGCCGGCACCGGCACGGCAGCGAGGGCTGCCGCGCCGAGCGCCACCGCGTGCACCGGGTGCACGCCCTCGAGCAGCGGGCGGCCGAACTCCCGCGTCACCGTCTCCATGACCAGCGGGATGCGCGACGAACCGCCGAGGAACAGCACGGCATCGACGTCCGCGGCGGTCAGCCCGGCCGACCGCACGGCGCGCGACAGGGCGTCGACCGTCGACTCGACGTGGGACCTCAGCATCTGGTCGAACGTCGTCCGGTTCAACCGGATCTCGAAGTGGCGGCCGGGGAGGAAGACGGGGACGACGGTCTCCGTGTCCAGCGACAGGTTCTCCTTGGCCAGGACGCAGTCGTGGCGGAGCCGGGCCAGCGCCACGGCCGTGCGGGCGTCGTCCACGTCGAGCCGCGCGAGCGCACCACCCACGGCATCGTCGACGTAGGACAGGATCGCCTCGTCGACGTCCAGGCCGCCGAACCCGTCGATCCCCTCCGGTGTGCCCAGGATCTCGGGGCCCTCGGGTCGCGTGCGCACGATCGTCGCCTCGAACCCGCCCCCGCCCAGGTCGTACACGGCGATGACCCCGCCGGCCCTCAGCCGGCCCGGCGCGGCGTGGTACACGGCCGCCTCGGCATCGGTCACCAGCGTCGGTGCCTCCACCCCGGCGGCGCGCGCGACCTCCTCGAACCGGCCGCGGCGCGCCGGGGCCCAGGTCGTGGGGTGGGCGAGTACGACCCGGTCTGCAGGCTCCCCCTCCCGGTCGGCCGCCCGTGCCACGACGTCGCGCAGCTGTGCGGCGAGCAGGGTGGTCACCGGGTACGACACGTCACCGAGCCGGACCGGCTCCGGATCGCCCAGCCTGCGCCGTACCGAACGGGCGACCAGCGCCGGCTGGCTGACGGCCCGGCGCTCGGCCGCGTCCCCGGTGACGATGCTGCCGTCGGGGCGGACGGCGACGACCGCGGGCGCGACCACCGACTGGTCCCCGAGCGGGACCATCGCGACCCCGACCGGGCGGGCGACCGCAGCCGCCACGAACGTCGTACCGAGATCGACTCCAAGGCTGTACGTCATGTCGCCTTCCTCGGGGTGCGATGCGCGTCCGTCACGGGCCGCTCGTGACAAGCGTGCCGCGGGTTGCCCCGACAGGCGAGGGGGAAGACACGTCCGAGGGGGAGGGTGGCCCCCCTGCGAGGGGTGGGGTTATCCCGACCCGGTGTCCCACGATGGGCGTTTGGCCTGGTTGTGGGTCGGCTCCAGGGCCACCCCGGGCGCGGGCTGGCGGGGTAGCGAGGACGGTGTGGCGGTGGACGTGCGGGTCATCACTGCCGACGGGGTGTCGCGGCATTCGTCGGACGAGCTCGAGACCCTGCTCGACGGGCCGGGGCTGGTGTGGATCGACGTCAAGTACTGGGACGCGGACACCGCCGCGGTGCTCGCCAAGCGCCTGCACCTGCACGACCGCGCCGTGCACGAGTGCGCGGTGCGCAACCCCGTGGCCAAGGTGCACACCTACCCCGACCAGACCTTCGTCGTACTACATGCCCCCGAGCAGGGGCGTGGGGGGCACGTGCACTTCGTCGAGCTGGACCAGGTGGTGGGGCCCAACTGGCTGCTCACCGTGCACGGCCCGATGAACGTGGCCGTCGAGCTCGACGCCGCCTACGTCGAGACCTCGACGGTCGCCCGGCGGCTCGCCAAGGGCACGCTCCGCCTGACCCGGACGTATGAGCTGTCGGGCGCGCTGGTCAACGTGCTCGCCGACCGGATGCGCAACTACCTCGTCGCGCTGACCCAGCAGGCGTGGGCGCTGGAGCAGCAGGTCACGGGCGGGCACGTGGGCGACGCGGAGCAGTTCCTCGAGGAGCTGTTCGGCGTCCGGCACGGCCTGCTCGCCGTGGCGACCATGGCGACGACGACCCGCGAGGTGTACGGGCGGATGGGGCGCCGGGAGGTCTTCGGAGCGGCCGGCGCGGCCGGGCTCACCGACCTCGAGGACCAGTTCCGCCGCATCGCCGCCATGGCCGACGGGCAGCGCACCTACCTGCAGGGCGTGATCGAGTTCTACCAGACGCGCACCGGCACGAAGATGACCATCGCCGCGGAGCGGCTGGCCGTGATCGCCGCCGTGACACTCCCGATCACGGCGCTGTCCTCCATTCTCGGCATGAACGTGATCGTCTCCGACGAGACGCGGGTGGGGCCGCTCGCGCTGCTGCTGGCGATCATGCTCGTGATGTCCGGGGTGCTGCTGGAGTGGACACGGCGCAAGGGCTGGTGGTGACCGCCGCCGGCGCGCACCCCCGGTCGACCGGCCGAGCGGGTGTGCGTCATTCGTCGCAGCGAGCTACTCGCTCGCCGCAGGTCGACCGGCCTCCGCCGGGGGGCGCCCTACGGTACGCGGCGGATGCCCCGGATCACGGAATGATCACCGGCGGCGTCCGCGCACGTCTCCCACGCTCCGCTCCCCAGGAGGCATGGCAGTGACGAACCTCGCGACGGCGATTCGTACCGCGGACACCTTGATCGAGGTGGGCCGCTTCCTCTACGAGGCGAGGACCGCATCACGCAGGTCCGCCGAGGCCCACCGGTCCGCAGGCGGCCCTGCCCCCGGGCACCGGCCCTCCACCGTCTCCGGCCCCGCGACCGGTTCACGGGCCCGACCGTTGGGCTGAGGCACCCACGGGCCCGGTGCGGAATGATCGCGGTGATCCCGGACCAAGGAGCCACCGCATGCCCCCGCCGTCGGAACCGCTCGAGAAGCTCGGCTTCCTCACCATCGGCTCGTTCGACGGCGCCGATCCCGGGCCGGGGCACGAGACGACGCTCCAGGTGATCGAGCTGGGCGAGAGCCTCGGGTTCGACAGCGCCTGGGTGCGCCACCGACACCTGCAGTACGGCATCTCCTCCCCCGTCGCCGTGCTCGCCGCCGCCACTCAGCGAACCCGGCGCATCGCGCTGGGGACGGCCGTCATCCCGCTCGGGTGGGAGAACCCGCTGCGGCTGGCCGAGGATCTCGCGACCGTCGACATCCTGTCCGGCGGCCGGCTCAACCCGGGCGTGAGTGTCGGGCCGCCGATGCGCTACGACGAGGTCCGCGACGCGCTCTACCCCGACACCGGCGACATCGAGGACTTCAGCTACGAGCGCGTGCTGCGTCTGCTGCGCTTCGTCGGGGGCGAGCAGGCGAGCCCGTTCCGCGGCCGGGTCGGCATCGAGGACTTCTCCGACCGGATCGAGCCGCACTCCCCCGGCCTGCGCGGCCGCATGTGGTACGGCGGGGCCAGCCTCCGGTCGGCGCAGTGGGCCGGGGCGAACGGGCTGAACTACCTGTCGAGCAACGTCGTGCGGGCCGAGGAGTCGGAGGACTTCGCCGAGATCCAGCGGTCGCACCTGGAGACGTTCCGGGCGCACCACCCGGCGGGCGGGGCGGCCCGCGCGTCGCAGGGGCTCGTCGTGATCCCGACCGACGGCGCGACGCCGGAGCAGCGGGCGAAGTACGCGGCGTACGTCGAGGGCCGCACCCCGCGGACCGCGACGCCGCAGGGGCCCGCGCGGATGATGTTCGCCCGCGACATCGTGGGCACGTCCGACCGGATCGCCGAGGCGCTCTACGCGACGCCGGGGTTCCGGCTGGTGCGCGGAGGTCGGTTCGCGCTGCCGTTCGGCTTCGCCGACGACGACTAGGTGCAGATCCTGACCGACATCGCGACGAAGCTGGGCCCGGCCCTGGGCTGGCGGCCGACGGCCTGATCAGGGCCCTTGCCCCCCGGGCGTCGCACCCCGCCTACGCCGTCGCACATCCAGGAGGTCCGTCACACCCCGCACAACAGGTGCGCCGGCCCCACACGCTATCGCCAGCACGGAGGCCGTGCGCCGAGCGGCGAGCGCGCACAACGGCGCGGAGGCCGCGCGACGGCGCAATAGGCGGGCGATGCCGCGGAAGGCGGGCGATGCCGCGGAGGCGGGCGCCCGCACGAAGGACGCGCGGAGGCGCAGAGGCCGTGCAACACCTTGGAACGTGTGCGACACCGCAAACGGCGAGCGCCGGCCCGCCGCACCCCGCCCACGTCATCGCACGCGCACCGAGACCCTCACACCCCGTCCAACAGGTGCGCGAGCCCCACACGCTATGCGCCAGCAGGGACGGCGACGCGGAGGCGCGGACGGCATGCGACGGCACGGGTCAGAACCCGGCCGCGTGCCGCGCCGCTACGTAGCCAGTCGTCGGGGCCGGTGTCGGGGCGTAGCGTGAGGATCTCGACGTCCCGCACGGTCAGCCCCGTGTCGTCCAGGCGGCGCAGCGTCTCCTTCGACATCGGTGAGCCCGGCTCCATCGGGTACTGGCGCTCGCCGTCGGTGACCCCCTTGACCCGGATGCCGACGAAGTCGTAGCCGGCGGCCGCGGCGACGGTCACGAGCTCCGGCGGAGCGAGCCGCAGCAGGGTGAGGTGGGCGATGCCGATCGGGGCTGTCGTGCGGCTCATGCGAAGGTCTCTTTGAGGGACGGCACCCGCTCCGGCCGACCGGACCGAGCCGAGGCGTGGAGCGCGGTGAGGATGGCCAGGGACTTCGTCGCCTCCCGGCCGGTGACGGCGGGTTCGCGGCCGGCGCGCACGGCGTCGACGAACTCGGCGATCTGCCTGGTGTGGAACGGCACGAGGCTCCCGTTGATCGCCGACAGCGGCACGTCACCGGTCAGCCCTGCCCCGAACGGCGACCGCACGGCCATCGCATCAGGGGAGGCTCCCGGGACGGCCCAGACGTCGTTGGCCCCCTCGGCGCCCTCCGGGTACTCGGCGACGCTGCGGTCCCGCCGGGGCCGGAGACCAGGACGGCGGTGCCGAGCCCGGGGGTGAGCGCGGCGCGGATCCGCTGCGCGGCCGGCCAGAACCGCCGCTGAACAACACGCCGAGCGTCACTCCGGCCGCGTCGCAGGCCGCGGTCATCCGGCGGGCGGAGGGCAGGTCGACCGCGATCGGCTTCTCGCACAGCACGTGCACCCCCAGGTCCAGAAGGGCGTCGATGGACGTGACCGCGGCGGGGATCCCGTGCGTCCCTGCGAACCACTCGGCCCGGCCTGCGTCGACGTCGGCACACGCGACGACCTCGCCCCCCGCGTCGACGCCTTCCTCGCCGCGGCGCCGGAGATGGTGCGGTTCTTCCACGAGCAGACCGCGCTGACGTTCGTGCCCGGCGCGAAGATCTGCGACGTCTACGGCGACCTGCCCGGCGCCGGCACCGGCCACCGCTCGGTCGGGCCCGCCCCGGTCGACGGCCGCATGCTCGGCGACGACGTCCTCGGCAAGCTCCGTCGCCAGCTCTACGAGACCTCCTTCCTCGGCATGGGCGTCATGGCGGGGCCGGACCTCGCCGCATTCCTCGTCCGCCTCCCGCGGCAACCCCCGCGGGCTGCTGCACGCGACCCGCCGCGTCGCCCGGCACGCCTACGACCTGGTCACCCGGCGCCGCGGCATGCAGCTGGTCAACGGCACCGCGCTGGTCGGCCGCCTGCTGCGCTCGGCGCTCGACCTCGGGATCGACGTGCGCGTCTCGTCCCCCGTCACCGAGCTGCTGCGCGAGGGCGGTCGGGTCACCGGCGTCGTCGCGACGACCCCGGACGGCCCGCTGCGGATCACCGCGACCCGCGGCGTCGTGCTGGCGGCGGGCGGGTTCCCGCACGACGTCGACCGCCGCCGTGGGCTCTTCCCGCGCACCCCGACGGGCGCCGAGCACTGGTCACTGGCACCGGACACGGCCGACGGCGCCGGGACGACGCTGGGCGAGTCGGCCGGTGGCCGGCTGCGCACGGACGTGGCGTCGCCCGCCGCCTGGTGCCCCGTGTCGCTCGTGCCCTACCGGTCGGGCCTGCCCCGTCATCGGCGTCGTACGGGCGTGTTCCCGCACATCATGGACCGCGCCAAGCCCGGCAGCATCGGCGTGCTCTCCACCGGTCGGCGCTTCGTCAACGAGGCCAACGGCTACTACGACTACGTCGCCGCGATGAACGCCGCCGCGCCGGAGGGCGAGCCGGTGCAGGCGTGGCAGATCGCCGACGCCCGGTTCGTCCGCCGCTTCCCGCTCGGGATGGCCAAGCCCCGGCCCGTGCCGCTGTTCCCTTACCTGCGCAGCGGTTACCTGAAGAAGGGCCGGACGCTCGCCGAGCTCGCTCGGGCGTGCGGGATCGATCCGGACTGCCTGACCGCGACCGTCGAGGAGTTCAACCGGCACGCCCGCCGCGGAGAGGACCCCGCGTTCGGCCGGGGCGCAACCCCGTTCAACCGGTACGGCGGAGACCCGTCGGTCGGCCCGAACCCGTCGCTCGCGCCGCTCGAGAAGGGCCCGTACTACGCGGTGCGGATCGTGCCCGGCAGCTTCGGGACGTTCGCCGGGCTCGCGACGGACGCGCGCGCCCGCGTCCTGGACGCCGACGACGCGCCGGTCCCCGGCCTGTACGCGGTGGGCAACGACCAGGCGAGCGTGATGGGCGGCCACTACCCGGCGGGCGGGATCAACATCGGCCCGGCGATGACGTTCGGGTACGTCGCGGCGCGCGACCTGGCGGGCGTCGACACGGCGCCTGCCGCCGACGCCTCGCCCGGGCCCCAGGTCATCGAGAGCCGGGCATGAGCGTCCCGGTGCCCGAAGGCGCCTACCCGGACGTCACCGCACTGGTCACCGGCGGGGCGAGCGGGATCGGCGCCGCGACCGCCGCCCGGCTGCGCGCCGCCGGGGTCCGGGTCATCACCGCCGACCTGGCGCCGGGCGCCGACGAGTGGCGCGCGACGTTCCGGGTCAACGTGGACGGCACCTTCCTGCTGTGCCGCGCGTTCGCCCCGGGCATGGTCGCAGCAGGCTGGGGCCGGATCGTCAACCTCGCGAGCATCGCCGCCAAGGACGGGAATCCGACGCAGAGCGCGTACTCGGCGTCCAAGGCGGCGGTGGTCGCGCTGACCAAGTCGCTCGGCAAGGAGCTGGCGACGACCGGGGTGCTGGTCAACGCCGTCGCGCCGGCCGCGGTCGAGACCCCGATGAACGCCCGCACCGACCCGGCGATCCTCGCCCGCTCGCAGGCGCTGACACCGATGGGCCGGTTCGGGCGGGCGGAGGAGGTCGCGGAGCTGGTGGCGTGGCTGTGCTCGCCGGCCGTCAGCTTCTCGACCGGAGCGGTGTACGACATCAGCGGGGGTCGGGCGACGTACTGAGTCCGGGGGCGCGACGGAGGGCGGGTCCGCGAGGGTGACCGGTCGGCCTCCGTGACATCGCGTCGGATCAGCTCCGAGGGCGGGGCGCGCGGGACCGGACGATCAGCTGAGCTCGTCCGGCGCGAACACGGGCGGGACTCGGGACCCGATGCAACGGATGATCAATGCGGCCCCGGGCGAGCTGATCATCCGGGCGGTATTGGGCCCGAATCCGGCACCGATTCCTACCGGACGATCAACACGGCCGCGGCTGCGCTGATCATCCGGCGGGATGATCGCGGCATGCGCGCCTCAGGTGATGATCGGACGCCTGCCACCCGACGCGGAACTCGCGGCATGCGACTTCTGCGAGTCGGTGCGCGGCCGCGCTGCGGACGTCTACCGCCTCCGCCGCCGGAGCACCGACTGGCCCGAGAGCACCTGCTGCAGCACCACGACCACCCAGCAGGAACGCCCCGCTGATCACCGACTGGATGTTGCTGTCCAGCCCGCCGACCTGGTTGATGATGTTCGAGATGACGTTGCGCAGCAGCACGCCGACCGCGGTGCCGAGCACCGTGCCCGCGCCGCCGGTCAACAGCGTCCCGCCGATCACCACCGCGGCGATGGCGTCCAGCTCCGTGCCGACACCGATGACGGTGACGCCGGACTGCAGGTAGGCGGCGGTCAATACGCCTGCGAGTCCGGCGAGCAGGCCGCTGGCCGTGTAGACGACGAGCTTGGCCCGGGCCACCGGCAGACCCATGAGCAACGCAGAGTTCTCGGCCCCGCCGACCGCGAAGACCGTCTGCCCGAACCGCGTGCGGTGCAGCACCAGCCCGCCGAGACCGAGCAGCACCACCGCGATCCAGACCGGGGTGTCGACGCCGAGGACGGCGCTGCGGCCCAGCGCGAGGAAGGCGGGGTCGTCGATCGTGTAGGTCGTCGAGCCCTCCGACGTCAGCGCCAGCAGCAGCCCGCGGGCGAACGTAACGCGTCCCGTACGCGGCGAGCACGCCGCCGAGCGCATACACGACCCCACTGACAGGTCGATCCCGCCGGTGATGATCACGAAGGTCATGCCGAGCGCGATCACGGCGAGGAACGAGCTCTGCAACGCGACGTCGCGGAGGTTGTCCACCGACCGAACGGCAACGCCACCACGGCCCGCCACGACCAGCGCGAGGACGACGACCGCACCTGCCGCTGCAGCACGCTGCCCACGAGCTGACGGCGCACCGCGGCTGCGGGCACCGCCGACTCCACCGCCGTCACCGGAGCGCTCACGTTCTCCCTCGCGCGCTCGGTCGGGCGCTTCGCGCGGGCGCTGTGACACTGATTCGCTCGCAAGCTCGCTCACCGCTCACCGCTCACCCTCGCTGCGCTCGGTCGGGCGCTTCGCGCGGGCGCTGTGACACTGATTCGCTCGCAAGCTCGCTCACCGCGCCCGCTCCCGTGCGCCCACACCGCGGCAATGATGATCACGGCCTGCACCATCAGCGCGGACGAGTTCGGCAGGTTGTTCTTGATCAGGGTGGCCGAGACGAGCTGCATGAGCACCACGCCGGCCACCGTCCCGGCGATGCGCACCTGCCACCGAGAGCGGCGTGCCGCCACCACCACGGCTGCGATCGCGGACAGCTCGAAGAGCAACCGGTGTTCGCCGGGTCGCCGCGCCAGGCGCGCCGCGGCCAGCACCGGCGGTCGCCGCGAGCACCGCTGATCGCGTACACCGAGACCAGCACCCGGGAGACCGGCAGGCCCGCCAGCCGCGCCGCGCCCGGTTCCCCCCGACCGCGACGAGGTGACGGCCGAAGGTGGTGCGCACGTCCCGCAACTGCCCACCGGCGATCACCAGCGCGAGCCCGTGGCCACCGACCAGCAGCGCGAGGGTCGCGACGATGGGCTGGATCCCCACCCGGGCCACCGGGCCGCCCTCACCGCCGCCGGGCTGCCGGTCGTCCCCGAGCTGGTGGCCCAGGCCGCGAAGTACCACCGCCGCGACGGCGCGGAGGCGATGCGGGCCCTGCTGACCCTGCGAGCAGCCGACGCCGCCGACGCCGTGTTCTGCTTCAACGACCTGCTGGCCGTCGGCGCGCTCCGGGCCGCCGCCGAGCACGGCAGGCGGGTACCGGACGACCTCGCGGTCGTGGGCTTCGACGGCAGCGAGGAGGGCGCGTACACCGTCCCGACGTTGACGACGGTCGACCCGGACAAGGCGGCGATCGCCGAGCGGGCCGTGGCGCGGATCGCCGAGCGGATCGCGGGCGGCCGGGATGGGACTGCCGCCACCGCGGAGGCGGCGGAATCGTCACACCGTTCCGGCTGGAGGTGCGGGAGAGCACGGCGGCGTGCGCTCGCCGGCCCCGCCCGCGAGTGGCCGTCGGTCGGCCGCCTCCACGACGACCTGATCGCCGGTCGGGCGCCTCGGCCGATGATCGAATTACCGCCGGCACGCGCAGCCGGCGATCGACTGCGGCACGGACGCGCGAACGGCGATCGTGGTCTGCAGGATCGGCCGTGGCGGCTGAGGGCGGTCGCCCCGCCGGGGGCGCGCCGGGAACATGCCGTTCTACCAGGGCGTTTTCCACTCAGTAGAAGTGGAGGTGCTCATGACACGACGAGTGACCTGCGTCGAGTGCGGCGACAGCCTGCCGGACGAGCGGGCCGATCTGGGTTACGACTACTGCACCAAGGCCGACTGCCAGGCGGTGCGCCACCGCGGCCTGACGATCACGACAGTCGGGGTGAACAAGAGCGCGGACGCCGTCATCGTTGCCGACCCCGACGAGATCCGGCGGCGCGGCGAGGCCGGCGAGTTCGGGAAGAAGGACACCGCGCTCGGCGTGGACTACCGGCGCGGCGTTTCCGGCGGCACGCGCCGCACCGCGCCGCGGCGGCCTGTGCCGGCCCGCTCGCCGGGCGCGGGCAGGTGGACACCGCAGCAAGAGAAGCTCGTCCGGCTCTACCACGACATGGGACTGAGCCCGTGGCAGATCGCCGAGCGGGCGCGCCAGAACGCGCCGCGGCTGGGCGTCACCGAGCGGCTCGCGGTCCAGATCCTCTCGAGCCTGCCCCGCCGGTAGCGCGGCACGGGCAAGTCGGCGCGGAACCGCTGTACCTCGTCGCACCGGACCGCGCAACTCGCGGGGTCAGACACGGAACCGGTATCCCATCCCGGCCTCGGTGATGAGGTGGCGCGGTCGGGCGGGGTCGGCCTCGAGCTTGTGCCGGAGCTGGCCGAGGTAGACGCGCAGGTAGCTGGTCTCCTTGCGCTCGCTGGGCCCCCAGATGTGGTGCAGGAGCTCACGGCGGCTGACCAGCTTGCCGTGATTGCGCGCGAGCAGCTCGAGGATGCTCCACTCGGTGGGGGTGAGGCGGACCTGCTGCCCGTCCCGGCACACCATCTTGGCGGCTAGGTCGATCGTGAGGTCACCGGCCCGGAGCGGCTCCTCGTCCGGACTCCCGGCAACGGTGGTGGCCCGCCGGACGGCCGCGCGGAGGCGGGCCGTCAGCTCCTCGACGCCGAACGGCTTGGTGACGTAGTCGTCCGCGCCCCGGTCGAGGGCATGCACCTTGTCGGTGGAGTCGGTGCGCGCGGAGAGCACGATGATCGGCACCTGCGTCAACGTGCGCAGCTCGGCGATGACGTCCGTGCCGTCGAGATCGGGCAGGCCCAGATCGAGGACGACGACGTCGGGCCGGAGCTCGGCCGCCGCGCGCAGCGCCGTCCGCCCGTCGGCGGCGGTGACGACGGTGTAGCCGCGGGCGGTGAGGTTGATCCGCAGCGCGCGCAGCAGCTGGATGTCGTCGTCGACGATGAGGACGCGCATCACGGCGCGAGCTCGGCGGGTTCGGCGGGTTCGGGGGCGACGACGGGTGCGGGACTGGTGGCCGCCGGGAGGCTGACGGTCATCGTCAGCCCGCCACCGGGGGTGTCGTCCGCGGTGAGCGTGCCGCCCATGGCCTCGACGAACCCGCGGGCGACGCTCAGCCCGAGGCCGAGCCCGCGCGGCTCACGGTCGCCGAGCCGCTGGAAGGGGGCGAACAGGCGCTCGAACCCGCCCCGGGGAACGCCCGGGCCCGCGTCGACGACCCGTAGCTCCACGCGGTTCACGTGGACGCTGCCGCGCAGCGTGACCGGGCTGCCCCGGCCGTGGCGCAGGGCGTTGTCGACCAGGTTGGCGACCACGCGCTCGAGCAGCCCGGGGTCGGCGAGGACCTCCGGGAGGTCGTCGGCCAGGTCGAGCCGCACGCGGTCGGTGCCGTCGAGCCCGCGCAGGGCGAGGAGCGCGACCTCGTCGTAGCCGACCGGCTGCAGCTCCGTGGTGACGGCGCCGGTGGCGATCCGGGACGAGTCCAGCAGGTTGTCGACCACGCCGGTGAGCCGGTCGGCCGACTCCTCGACCGTGGCGGCCAGCTCGCTGCGGTCGGCCTCGGAGAGCCGCAGGTTCGGGTCCCGCAGGCTGCCCGCAGCGGCCTTGATCGAGGCGAGCGGGGTGCGCAGGTCGTGGCCGACGGCCGACAGCAGCGCGCTGCGCAGCTCGGTGGCGTCGGCGCGGCGCTTCGCCTCGGCCGCCTCGGTGCTGACCTGCTGGTTGCGCAGCGCCAGCAGGGCCTGGCCCGCGACGGCGTCGAGCAGTCGGCGATCGGCCGCCGCCAGCGCGCGGCCCTCACCGACGAGGTGGGTGTCGAGGTCGACCGCGACGTCGACGTCGGCGTCCTCGGGGCGGGTGCACCCCGCCGGTCCCGCGGACGCGGAGACCGTCCAGCGGCCCTCCCTGCGCTGCAGGATGGCCACCGACGTGAGGCCGAACGCCTCCCGGATCCGCTCCATCAGCCGGGGCAGCGGCTCGCTGCGGGCGAGCACGGTGCGGGAGAACGAGGAGAGCAGGGTGGCCTCGGACCGGGCCTGCGCGGCCTGCTGCGCCCGCCGTGCTGCCCGGTCGACGACGAGGGCGACGAGGACCGCCACCAGCACCATGGCCACCAGCGTGATGACGTTCTCGCGTTCGGAGATGGTGAAGGTGTACAGGGGTGAGGTCAGGAAGAAGTTGAGCAGCAGGCCGCTGGCGACGGCGGCGAGCAGGGCCGGGCCGAGCCCGCCGACGAGTGCGGCGATCACGGTGGCGAGGAAGAACAGGACGACGTCGGTCGAGAGCCCGAGGAGGCCCCTGCCGAGGATCCCGATCCCGACGGCGGTGAGTGGCAATAGGAGGCTCAGCGCCCACCCGGCGGCCCGGCGAGTGGCCGGGACCGCGCTCAGCCGGCGGGGCAGGCGGACGCCGCGGCCCGCCTCGGGGTGGCTGACCATGTGCACGTCGATGTGCCCGGAGTCCTGCACGACCCGCGCCCCGATGCTCTCCACCAGGACCCGGGCGAGCCGGGACCGCCGGGACGTCCCGATCACGAGCTGGGTCGCGTCGACCCCACGGGCGAACTCCAGCAAAGCGGTCGGGACGTGGTCGCCGACGACGCTGTGGAAGGTCGCGCCGACGTTCTCGGCGAGGCGGCGCAGCCCGGTGACCGCCCCGACCGGGGCACCGGTGAGGCCGTCGCCGCGGAGCACGTGCACGGCGAACAGCTCTGACGACTCGGTCCGTTCGGCGATGCGGGCGGCGCGGCGCAGCACCGTCTCGCTCTCCGGACCGCCGGTCAGCGCGACGACGACCCGCTCGCGGGTCTCCCAGATGTCGGTGATCTGCTGGTCCGTGCGGTACCGCTGCAGGGCGACCTCGACCTGGTCGGCCAGCCACAGCAGCGCCATCTCCCTCAGCGCGGTGAGGTTGCGCGGCTGGAAGTAGTTGGCCATCGCCGCGTCGACCCGCTCCGGGGCGTACACGTTGCCGTGGGCCATCCGTCGGCGCAGCGCCTCGGGGGTGATGTCGACCAGCTCGATCTGCTCGGCGTGGCGCACCACCTCGTCCGGGACGGTCTCCTGCTGGCGCACCCCGGTGATCCGCTCGATCACGTCGTTGAGCGACTCGAGGTGCTGGATGTTCACCGTGGTCAGCACGGTGATCCCGGCCACGAGCAGGTCCTCGATGTCCTGCCAGCGCTTGGCGTGCCGCGAGCCCGGGGCGTTGGTGTGGGCGAGCTCGTCGACCAGCACCACCTGCGGGGCTCGGGCGAGCACGGCGTCGGCGTCCAGCTCGGCCAGCTCGACGCCGCGGTAGGACACCGTCCGCCGCGCCACGACCTCAAGGCCCTCGATCATCTTCGCCGTCTTGGCCCGCCCGTGGGTCTCGACCAGCCCGACGACGACGTCGGTCCCCCGCTCGGCGCGACGGTGGGCCTCGCAGAGCATGGCGTAGGTCTTGCCTACCCCGGGCGCAGCGCCCAGGTAGATCCGCAGCTCGCCCCGCGTCCCCATGGCGTCATCATCCGCCCGTGCCGGCCCGCGCACCGGCGATGGCGAGGTTCAGCCGGGTGACGTCGACTCCTGGCTCACCCAGGAACCCCAGCACCCGCCCGTCCGTGGCCGCCGCGACGAGCTCGCGGACCCGGACCTCCGGCAGGCCGGTGACCCGGGCGACCCGGGCGATCTGCAGGTCGGCGTACGCCGGGCTGATGTGCGGGTCGACCCCGGAACTCGACGCGGTCACCGCGTCGGCGGGCACGGCCTCGGGTGCGACGCCCTCCCGGGCGGCGATCGCGGCCAGGCGCTGGTCGACCTGGCCGAGCAGCTTGTCGGAGAACCCGCCCTGGTTCGAGCCGCCGGAGGTCGACGGGTCACCGGGACCGAGGACGTCCTCGGCGGACGCCGACGGGCGGGTGTGGAAGTACGGGTCAGCGGCCGGGTCGGCCGCAACCGGGTCGATCCCGATGAGGGCGCTGCCGGAGGGCGTGCCGTCGGGCGCGGTGACGACCGAGCCCTCGGCGGGGCCGTGCAGGCCCGGCAGCCGGGAGACCCCCCAGACGGCGAGCGGGTAGACGAGGCCGAGAACGACGGTGGCGACGAGCAGCATGCGCAGCGCGGCGCCGCCCTGGCGGAGCAGAAGGCTGACCATTTTCAGATCCCCGGGATGAAGCGGACGACGAGGTCGATGAGGAAGATGCCGACGAACGGGACGACGACGCCGCCGAGCCCGTACATCAGCAGGTTGCGGCGCAGCAGGTTCGTCGCGCTGGAGGGCCGATAGCGCACGCCGCGCAGGGCGAGCGGGATCAGCGCGACGATGATCAGCGCGTTGAAGATGACCGCGGAGAGGATCGCCGACTGCGGGGTCGCCAGCCGCATGATGTTGAGCGTGGCCAGCGACGGGTAGAGCGCGGCGAACATGGCCGGCAGGATCGCGAAGTACTTGGCCAGGTCGTTGGCCACCGAGAAGGTGGTCAGCGCGCCGCGGGTGATGAGCAGCTGCTTGCCGATCTCGACGATGTCGATGAGCTTGGTCGGATCGGAGTCGAGGTCGACCATGTTGCCGGCCTCCTTCGCGGCGGCCGTGCCGGTGTTCATCGCGACCCCGACGTCGGCCTGTGCGAGCGCAGGCGCGTCGTTCGTGCCGTCGCCGGTCATCGCGACCAGCCGCCCGCCCTCCTGCTCCTTGCGGATCAGCGCCATCTTGTCCTCGGGTGTGGCCTCGGCGAGAAAGTCGTCGACGCCGGCCTGCGCCGCGATCGCTCTCGCGGTCAGCGGGTTGTCGCCGGTGATCATGACGGTGCGGATGCCCATCGTGCGCATCTCCGCGAACCGCTCGGCCATGCCGGGCTTGACCACGTCGGACAGCTCGACGACGCCGAGCACCCGCGCGGTTCCGTTCGCCCGCTCGGCGACGACCAGCGGCGTCCCGCCCTGCGTGCCGATCCGGTCGATGGTCTCCGTGACCTCTGCGGGCACGTCCCGCGCCAGCCACGAGGCGACCGCGGAGCCGGCACCCTTGCGCACCGCGCGCCCGTCGACGTTCAGCCCGGACATCCGGGTCTGTGCCGTGAACGGGACGAACTCGGCGGTCGCCTCCTCCGGAGTCGCCTCCTCCGGAAGGCCGTTCTCGGCCGCGCACAGCTCGACGATGCTGCGGCCCTCCGGCGTCTGGTCGGCCAGGCTGGACAGCCGGGCGGCCGCGGCCAGCTCCGCCTTCTGCACGCCGGGCGCCGGGATCAGTGCGGTGGCGCGGCGGTTCCCGAAGGTGATCGTGCCGGTCTTGTCCAGCAGCAGGGTGTCGACGTCGCCCGCGGCCTCGACGGCCCGGCCGGACGTGGCGAGCACGTTGCGCTGCACGAGCCGGTCCATGCCGGCGATGCCGATGGCCGAGAGCAGCGCGCCAATCGTCGTCGGGATGAGGCAGACCAGCAGGGCGGTGAGCATCACCAGGGACTGCTGCGCGCCGGAGTAGCCCGCCATCGGCTGCAGCGCGACGACGGTCAGCAGGAAGATGATCGTCAGCGCGGCGAGCAGGATCGTCAGCGCGATCTCGTTGGGGGTCTTCTGCCGCTGCGCACCCTCCACCAGCGCGATCATGCGGTCGACGAAGGACTCGCCCGGGGCCGCGGTGATCTTCACGACGATGCGGTCGGACAGGACCGTCGTCCCGCCGGTGACCGAGCTCCGGTCGCCGCCGGACTCCCGGATCACCGGGGCCGACTCGCCCGTGATGGCCGACTCGTCGACGGTGGCGATGCCCTCGACGATGTCGCCGTCGCCAGGGATCACCTCACCGGCCTCGACGACGACCCGGTCGCCGACCTTGAGGGTGGTGCCGGGCACCTCCTCCTCGCTGCCGTCCTGACGGAGCCGGCGGGCGACGGTGTCGGTGCGGGTCCGGCGCAGGCTGTCGGCCTGGGCCTTGCCGCGCCCCTCGGCGACGGCCTCGGCCAGGTTGGCGAACAGCACGGTGAACCACAGCCAGATCGCGACCAGCCAGGCGAACACGCTGGGGTCGACGAGGGCGGAGCCGGTGACGAGGACCGAGCCGACCCAGACGACGAACATGACCGGATTGCGGAGCTGCGTGCGGGGGTCGAGCTTGCGCAACGCCTCGGGGAGCGATCTCCAGATCTGGCGCGGGTGGAAGGCGCCTGGACCGACCGCGCGCCCGGTCCGTTCGGCATGCAGGTGCTGCCGGTCGACGATCGACCGGTCGATGGTGGGTGTGGCGGTCATGCAAGAGCCTCCGCGATCGGCCCGAGGGCCAGTGCCGGGAAGAAGGTAAGGGCGGCGACGAGGACGACGGTGCCCCAGACGAGGACACCGAAGAGGGCGCCGTGGGTGGGCAGGGTGCCGGCGCTGGGTTCCACGCGCTTCTGCGCGGCGAGCGACCCGGCCAGCGCGAGCACCGCCAGGATCGGCACGAACCGGCCGAACAGCATCGCCAGGCCGAGCGTGGTCTGGAAGAACGGACTGGTCACCGTGAGCCCGGCGAAGGCGCTGCCGTTGTTGTTGGCCGCCGAGGCGTAGGCGTAGAGCACCTCGGACAGCCCGTGCGCGCCGGTGTTCGCCAGCGCGGCGTCGAGCTCGCCCGGCTGGGCCAGCGCCGCGCCGGCGCCGAGCAGCACGAGGGTCGGCATGGTGAGGATGGAGATCGCCGCGGCGCTCACCTCAGTGCGCCCGAGCTTCTTGCCCAGGTACTCCGGCGTGCGCCCGACCATCAGCCCGGCCAGGAACACCGCAATCACCGCCAGCACGAGGATTCCGTAGAGCCCCGCGCCGACCCCGCCCGGGGCGACCTCGCCGAGCAGGATGCTCAGCAGCGGCATCCCGCCACCCAGCCCGGTGTAGGAGTCGTGCATCGAGTTCACCGCTCCGCAGGACGTGCCGGTGGTGGAGATGGCGAACAGCACCGAGGCGGGAATTCCGAACCGGACCTCTTTGCCCTCCAAGGCTGCGCCGGCGGCGAGGGTCGCCGGTCCGTTCGGGTGGGTCTCGGCCCACCAGGCGACGGCGACGATGCCACCCCACAGCACGCCCATCACGGCGAGCAGAACCGAGCCTTGCCGGGTGTCGCGCACCATGACACCGAACGCCCGGGTCAGGCACACGGGGATCACGAGCAGCAGGAAGATCTCGATCAGGTTGGTGAGCGCGGTCGGGTTCTCGAACGGGTGCGCGGAGTTGGCGTTGAGGATCCCGCCGCCGTTCGTGCCCAGCTCCTTGATCGCCTCCTGCGAGGCGATGGGGGCCAGCGCGATCGTCGACGCGTCCCCGTCGACCCCCACGACGTCGACGCCCGCCCGCAGGCTCATCGTCACGCCGAGGGCGACCAGCACGATCGCGGCGACGAACGAGATCGGCAGCAGGACGCGGGTGACACCGCGGGTCAGGTCGACCCAGAAGTTGCCGATCCGGTCGGTGGAGGCGCGGGCGAAGCCGCGCACCAGCGCGACCGCGACCGCCATACCCACGGCCGCCGAGACGAAGTTCTGCACGGTCAGGCCGGTCATCTGCACCAGGTGGCCCATGACGGTCTCCGGCACGTACGACTGCCAGTTCGTGTTGGTGACGAAGGAGATCGCGGCGTTGAACGCGATCCCGGGGTCGACCGGGCCCCGGTCGAGGCTCAGCGGCAGCAGCCCCTGCAGGCGCTGCAGCAGGTACAGCAGCACCACCGAGAGGAACGAGAAGGCCAGCAGCGCGGCCGCGTAGCCGGTCCAGCGCTGCTCGGAGTCCGGGTCGACCCGGGCCACCCGGTAGAGCACCCGCTCGACCCGCCAGTGCCGACCGTCGGAGTACACCGCGGCCAGGTAGTTGCCGAACGGCACGTACACCGCGGCGAGGAGCAGCAGGAGGAGGCCGAGCTGAATGAGCCCGGCCGTCGTCGAGGAAAGAGATGTCGAGGGCATCTAGAACTTCTCCGGCCGGATGAGGGCGACGAACAGGTAGACGATCAGGCCAAGTGCGGCCAGCCCGCCGATCACGTTCTGAAGAATCACAGGCGCTCCAACCCCCGCAGCATCAGCGCCAGCAGCGCGAAGCCGCCGACGATCACCAGCACGTAGGCCACGTCGGCCATCCCAGGGACCTCCTCCGTCACGGCCACTGCGGCCGGGCGGCCATCAGGATGCGACCGCCGTACATCGGCGCGGGGGAATCTTCACGGCTTCCTAACGCTCTGTGTCCCGGATCATCGGCCGGACCCGCACGGCGCTTTCCGGGCCGTTAGACCCGCGTTAGGAAGGGCGTCGGAATGTCGCCAGGAGGCACGCCGGGGCAGACGATCGAGACATGACCCGCGCACGAACCCTCGCCCTCACCGCCGCGGTGGTGGCCCCCGTCGTCGTGGGCGCGCTGCTGACCCTGGTCCGCGATCTGATCACGAATAACAACGCCGCCCTCGTGCTGGTCCTGGTGGTGGTCGCGGTCGCCGCGTCCGGGGACCGCCTCGCGGGGCTGGTCGCGGCCGTGGTGAGCGCCGCCTCGTTCGACTTCTTCCTCACCCAGCCCTACCTCACCTTCACGATCAACGATCGGGACGACGTCGAGGCCGCCGTGCTGCTCGCGCTGATCGGCCTCGCCGTCACCGAGATCGCGCTGTGGGGCCGCCGCCAGCAGGCGCGGGCGAGCACGCGGGCGGGCTACCTGGAGGGCGTGGTCGCGGCGGCGCAACTCGCCGCCTCGGGCACCACCTCGCCGTCCGACGTCGTCGAGCTGGTGGGCCGGCAGATCGGCGTCGTCCTCGACCTCGACGCGTGCGTCTTCGACCCCGGGCCATCCGACCCCGGCCGGCCCCGGCTGGAGGCCGGCGGGGGCATCACCTGGCGGGGCCGTGCCGTCGACGTGGAGCGGGAGGGCCTGCCGACGCTCGACCTCATCGAGCTGCCCGCGACCTCCGCGGGTGTCGAGCGCGGGCGCTACTTGCTGACCTCGACCAGCGCGGTACGCCGGCCCGACCGGGAACGCCGCGAGGTCGCCGTCACGCTCGCCGACCAGGCGGCCGCGGCCCTCGCCGGAACACGTCCCACCGTCGACGACCCCACGGGACGGCTGCGCCCGTCCTGACGGCGGCCGCCGCACCTCCATCCGCGCGCGGACGGCGTCGACCAGGCCGCAGTCGGTGTACGCCGCGCTCTCCCCGGAGTGACGGGTGTTGCCGAATGGATCATCAGGCCTTTACCGTCGCCTGGTGGCGCGGCAGGGGCGGTCCCACCGGCCGCCGAGCTCCGGAGGAACCGCCATGACCGTGCTCCGTCGCATCGTGCCTGTCGCCGTGGCGTGCGGGCTGGCGCTGACCGCCTGCGCGCCGGCCGGGTCGACTCCCGCCGCCCCGTCGGCCGTTCCGTCGGCGGCCCCCTCCGCGGGCCCGGCGGCCGGCTTCACCGCCGACCAGCTCGCCGCGATCGACGCCGCCGCCACGGCGAGCCTGAAGAACGGCATCACCGGCACGGTGGTGGGCATCGTCGACCCGAAGCGGGGCACGGTCCTGCGGGCCTACGGCACCGCCGACGCGGCCGGCGCGCCCGATCACGCCCGACCTGCACTACCGCATCGCCAGCGTCACGAAGACGTTCACCGCCGACGCCGTGCTCCGGCTCGTCGACGAGGGCAAGGTCGCGCTCACCGACCCGATCTCGCGCTACGTCGCCGACATCCCGAACGGCGACGCGATCACGGTGCGCGACCTGCTGGGGATGCGGAGCGGGGCCTACGACTTCGCCGACGACAAGGCGTTCTTCGAGCGCTACTCGGCCGAGCCGACGCTGCCGTGGACCGACGACGACTCGTTGGCGATCATGCGCGCGCACGCCGCGGAGTTCACCCCGCCGAACCAGAAGACGGTCTACAACAACTCCAACTACGTCCTGCTCGGGTACGTGATCACGAAGGCGAGCGGGCAGCCGGCGCCGCAGTACATCACCGGCCTGGTCCGCGAGCTGGGGCTGGCGAACACCTCCTACCCGTCCGGCGACGCGCTTCCGGAGCCGTACCTGCGTGGCTACCTCGCCGACGGGACGACCCCGCCGCCCCCGGGCGGGTACCGCGACGTCACCGCGAGCAACCCGGCGGTCGCCGGCACCGCGGGCGCGATGGTCTCGACCGTCCCGGACATGCTGCGCTACGCGGCCCAGCTCGGCACCGGCGCCGGTCTGGCCCCGGCCACCGCCGGTCAACGCCAGAGCTGGACGCCGCTCACGACCTCCGGCGTCCGGCTGCAGTACGGCCTGGGCGTCACGCAGCTCGGCGACTGGGTCGGCCACGACGGGTCGATCTTCGGCTACAGCAACATGGTGTTCTACCTCCCGAGCGAGCAGGCCGCGGTCGTCGTCGCGAGCAACGCCGCCGACGAGATCGCCGTGCCGTCCCAGGCGCTGTGGGGCGAGATCGTCAAGGCCCTCTACCCGGAGTCGCTGCCGTCCTGGGGTTAGCGCGGTGTCCAGCAGCTCACCGTCGGTGATCTCTCGCATCGCCGGCGTGTACGGCCTGGCTGCGCTCGCTCGTTCGAGTCGAATGTCGCGGTAGGGCGACCTAACATCGGCCTCGTGGCCCTGGTCGGACGCCGTTCCTGGTCGGGATCGGCGCGCCGCCCGCGGCCGGTCGGGACCGCCCGCTCCCTGGGCGCCGTCGCCGCTGCCGCCGCCGTCCCCGGCCTCGGGCATGTCGTGCTCGGCCACCGGCGCACCGGCGCCTGGGTGATGGGGACCTTCCTGGTCGGCGCGGCAGCCCTGGCCGCCACCGCCGCCCATCTCGGCCGCGCCGGCCTGCTGCGCAGCCTCGTGTCGCCGGGTGTCCTGCTCGCGGTCGCGGTCCTCTGCGTCCTCGTCATGATCGCCTGGATGGCGGTCATCATGTGGACCTTCGTCGCGACCGACCCCCAGTCCCGCAGCACCCGCGACCAGGTGCTCGGCACCGCGGTCTCCATGGCGCTCTGCGTCGGCGTGGCCGTCCCGCTCGGCGCCGCCGCGAACCTGGCCTACACCCAGCGCGCCCTGCTCGACCGGGTGTTCCCGACGGCCCCCGCCCCGGGGCCCGCAGCGGCCGTGCCGACCGGCCCGGTGCTGCCGGCCCGCATGAACGTCCTGCTGCTGGGCAGCGACGCCGGCCCGGACCGCACCGGCGCGCGGACCGACACCATGATCGTCGCCAGCATCGACACCCGGACCGCGGCCACGACGCTGTTCGCGCTCCCCCGCAACATCCAGCACGCGCCGTTCCCGCCGGACTCGCCTGCGGCGGACCGGTTCCCCGACGGGTTCCACAACTCGCGCGCGCCGGCGTCGGGCGACTACCTGCTCAACAACGTCGCGGAGTACGGCCGCGCGCACCCCGCGCTGGCCCCCTCCGGACCGACCACCGATCGCGGCCTGAACCTGCTGATGTCGTCGATCACGACGATGCTCGGGCTCCCGATGACCCACTACGTCGCGGTCGACATGGCCGGGTTGGCCACGCTCATCGACGCGCTGGGCGGGGTGACGGTGGACGTCGGGCCCGACCCGCTGCCGATCGGCGGCGTCACCTACAGCGGCCGTCACATCACCCCCGACGGCTACGTGCCCGCGGGGGTCCAGCACCTCGACGGCGACCAGGCGCTGTGGTTCGCCCGCTCGCGGCGCAACTCCGACGACTACGACCGCATGGGCCGCCAGCGCTGCCTCATCGGCGCGCTCGTCGCGCAGAAGAGCCCGGCCGACGTCGTCGCCCACTTCCAGCAGGTCACGGCCGCAGCTGCGGCGTCGATCAGCACGAACATCCCGCAGTCGCTGCTGCCGGCGCTGCTCGCGCTGGCCGACGAGCACCGGCCGGTGCTGCGCAGCGTCGCCTTCGACCCGGACCTGCCGGACCCCGTCGCCGACCGCGGGCGGTTCGATCCGGCGGACCCGGACGTCGCGTTCATGCGGCGGGTCGTCCGCGCCGCGCTGGCGCCGCCGGTCGTGCCGGCACCGCGGCCGGCGCCCGTCGTACCGGCATCGCGGCCGGCGGCGGCCCGGGGACCGTCCGCGACGGCGAGCCCCGCACCGGTGCCGGCACCGGTCTCCGTGGCGTCGAGCTGCACGGCCCGCTCCTGAGACGAGCCTGCCCGCGCACCTCCGACCGCGTCAGCCGATCAGCGCGACGCCGGGTGGTGCTCGCAGTGCTCCCCGCGGTACCCCGGCCGGCGCGCGCAGCCCTTGGTGCACACCCAGCCGCTCGGGCCGATCATGGCGCGCTTGCCGCCCGTGCGCGACGGCCAGCGCAGCACCGCCGCGATGCCCAGCGGCACCGCGAGGGCAGCGACGGTCTCCAGGCCGAGACGGCGCAGGCCGTCGCCGCGGCGGGTGGGAGTCTCGGTCATCGGGTCACGACCTCCTCGAGCGGCCGCCGAGGTGTCGGCGGCAGTGGCTTCCCGGACGGCCAGCCCAGCCGCAGCAGCATCTGCGGGTGGGCGCCGCCGGTGACGTGGTCACGGACGAACGTGCGGGTTCCGCCGACCTCCAGCGCCTGGGTGAGCGGGCTTCCGGCCAGGCCCATGCGGGTGGCCGTCAGCAGTACGGCGCTGGTCACCTCGCCGACACGCAGCCACGACAGCGGCGTGTCGGCGGCGGTGGACAGCAGCAGCAGGGCGGCGGACTCGGGCTCGCCCGTCGTGGGCGCGGGGGCCGCCTCGCCGGCGAAGGGACGCATCGGCATCCGCCCCGGGACCCCGCCGGGCGTGGGGGCGCGGTCGGCCGGCACCCCGTCGCGGGCGCCCGGGGCGCGACCGCTCCAGGCGGCCAGCTCGGCGACGTAGGCGGGATCGGCGTCCTGGGTGCGGGCCGCCTCCTCGATCGCCCGGAAGAGCTGGTGTCGGGTGCGCGGGTCGGCGATCACCGCGAGCCCGACGCCGAACCGGTCGGCGATCCCGGCCAGCTCCCCGGTCAGCTCCGGCGGCACCGGCCATGCCCGGAACGGGCGACGGTCGGTGCGGCGGTGGTCGATCGCGGCGACGAGCCCGGCGTCGATGTCGACGTCGACGTGCAGCGCCGGCTCGACCGTCGCGAGGTGGTAGGGCCGGGCGGGGTCGGGGATCCGGCGGACCCGGGCGCCCTGTCCGGCGTCGGCCAGTGCCACCAGCAGGTGGTGCAGCGCCGCTCCGCAGCTCACGACCTGGTCACGCCCGGCGGGGTCGGTCCGCGGCAACCGGCGCGTCGCGTCCGTGTAGAGGTCGACACCGTGCGGCCCGACCCGCCACCGCCACGGCTGGCTGTTGTGCACCGACGGGGCGCGGACCGCGCGCACGAGCGCGTCGTTCAGCACCCTCTCGTCGAATCCGGTCTCCGTCATCACCACGTCCGCCCGCTCCCGCTCGTCACCCACGGTCGTCCTCCCCCGCCCCTGCCCACGCGACCGCGTCGTCGAGCGCGTCGTACGCGAAGTGGCGGACCTCCGGTGCGACAAGATGACCTGCTACGGCCGGGGCGAGGCTCGGCAGCACACCGTCGACGGCGAGCGCGACCCGATGGACCCGGCGGTGGTGCTCGCGCACGAACTGCAGGTGTCGGCGCAGACCGGTCACGTTCTCCCAGCCCGGCACGGTGCGGGCGTGGAAGACGACGCCCGCCACCGTCTCGTGGGTCTGGAGCCACGGGTCGACGGTCGCGGCGAGCGCATCGAAGTCGGCCCCCCGCAGCGGTGCCGCGGCCTCGACGACCACCGTGCCCGTCCGCTCGTCGAGGCGGACGGAGATGCTCGGGGTCTCGGGCAGCGCGGCGAGCCACGCCGCGGCCTCGGCACGGTCGCGCTCGGCGAAGACGCGCACCGGGTAGGGCATGAGGAAGCGCGCGAGGCGGGTCACCTCCCGGATCCACGTGACGTCGCTGACGACGGCGCACGCGTCGAACAGGTGCAGCGCGCGGGTGCCCAGCCGCAGGTCCTCCCAGAGGGCGCCCGGGGTGAGGCCCGTGTAGTCGGCACCCACCTCGCACAGGATCCGCAGCCGTCGGCCTGAACGCTCCGCCTCGTCGAGCATCGGCACGACGACGCTGTCGTACTCGTCGCGGGTCAGCGTGCCGCGGGCGCGGACGGCGACCACGCCGGCCGGCACATCCGTCAGGATCTCGATCATCGGGGGCCTCCTCCAGCGCTGAGCCGGCTCGTCAACCGCCATTGCACGCCGATCACCCGCCCGGCGACACGGCCGGAGGGCCCGCGGTGAGCGGGCATTTCGCCGCAGCCCCGCGGAGTCCCGCCCGGTCGCGACCGGGTCCCCCGCAGACGCGGACCTTCGGCCCTGGAACAGCGCGGACGAACGGACCACCCTGAGCCGTGCCCGGCCTTCCCCGGGGGCGCTGTGCCGCCGGCGAGCGGGCTCCTGATCCTTTCGATGAGCCCTGATCCTTCGACGAAAAGGAGACTCGGGTGGACGAGCAACGCGCGGCGGCTCCGGCCGTGGTCGTGGGTGTGGACGGGTCCGACATCGCCTTGGAGGCCGTGCGCTGGGCGACGGCGGAGGCGCACCGCCGCGGCGCGCCGCTGCGGATCGTCCACGTGGCGCCCTCCGCGGACCGCGGGGCCGCGGCCGTGCGGCGGGTCGAGTCGATCGTCGACCTGGCCCGGACGACGGCCGAGCAGACCTCGCACGAGGTGGGGGTCTCCAGCGCCTGGGTCTCCGGGCACGCGGCGCCCGCGCTGGCCGACGCCGCCGTGGACGCCCAGCTCCTGGTGGTCGCCATGGGCGGCGGCGAGCGGTACGAGGACATCCGCCTGCACTCGACGGCGCTGTCCGTGTGCACGTCCGCGAGGTGCCCCGTGGCCGTCGTCCGCGGCGTTGGCGACATCCCCGCCGGCGGGCCGGTGGTGCTCGGGGTCGAGCACGTCGACGACGACGCCGTCGCGGTCAGCGTCGCCTTCGCCGACGCGCAGCGACACGGCACCGGGCTGGTCGTGGTGCACGCCGTGCAGGGCACGGGCCGGCTCCGGGACCACCTGATCGGGTACGACGCGCACTCCCGCCGGGGGGCCGCGGCGCTCACGGCGATCACCGACGAGCTCGCCCCGTGGCGCTCCCGGTACCCGGCGGTCCCGGTCGAGATCCGGGTCGTCGACCTGCCCGCTCCGAGCCATCTGCTGCAGGCCGCCGTCCGGGCCCGCCTGCTCGTGGTGGGTACCCGGGGCCGGAACCTCGCCACGCGCATCGTGCTCGGCTCGACCAGCCACACGGTCCTGCGCAACGCGCCCTGCCCCGTGCTCGTGGTGCGCCGCGACGCTCAGCTGGTCGAGTCGGCACCGTACGGCGTCGAACCGGCGCCCGGGCGGCCCGTGACGCACATCCCGGAGCAGCAGGGCTGGGCACTACATCCGCACGACCGCCGGCAGCGCCTGTGAGCACCACCGTGGCGGCGGGTGTTGTCGGAGCGCAGGTGCGGGAGACTGACGTCGGCGTCGTCGTCCTGATCGGCGACCGCGCCTACAAGCTGAAGAAGCCGGTCACCACGGACCTCGTCGACCTCGGCACCCCGGAACGGCGGCTGGCGGCGTGCCGGCGGGAGGTGGAGCTCAACCGGCGGCTCGCGCCCGACGTCTACCTCGGGATCAGCAGCATCACCGACCCGGTCGACCCCGAGGCGGACCCGGGCGGCGCGCCGGCCGTCGAGCACTTCGTCGTCATGCGCCGCATGCCGGAGGACCGGCGGCTGGCGCACCTCGTCCGCGCCGGCGCGCCGGTGGAGGGTGCGCTGCGCGCGCTGGCCCGGGCCGTCGCGGTGTTCCACGCGGCGGCGCCGCACGACCCGGAGGTGACGGCCGAGGGCAGCCGCGACGCCGTGCTGCGGCGCTGGGCGGCCCTCGTCGCGGAGGTGCGCACGACGCGCGTGCTCGCCCCGGACCTGGTCGCCGCGGTCGAGCGGCTCGCCGGGCGGTTCCTGGCGGGCCGCGCCCCGCTGATCGCCCAGAGGTGCGCGGACCACCGCATCGTCGACGGCCACGGCGACCTCGTCGCGGACGACGTGTTCTGTCTCGACGACGGGCCTCGCGTGCTCGACTGCCTGGAGTTCGACGACCGGCTGCGCTTCGCCGACGGGCTCGACGACGCCGCCTTCCTCGCCATGGACCTCGAGCGGCTCGGGCGGCCCGAGCTGGCGACGGCGTGGCTCGATGCGTACGCCGCGTTCTCCGGCGACCCCGCCCCGGCCGCGCTGCGCCACCACTACGTCGCCCGCCGCGCCTTCGCTCAGGCCAAGGCGGCGTGCCTGCGCACGGCCCAGGGTGACCCCGCCGCCGTGGCCGACGCGCACGCGCACGCCGACCTGGCGCTGCGCCACCTGCGCTCCGGCGCGGTGCGGCTGGTGCTCGTCGGCGGCCTGCCGGGCACCGGCAAGAGCACCATCGCGGGTGGGCTGGCCGACCGGGTCGGCGCCGCGCTGCTGTGCGGCGACCGCGTCTGCACCGAGCTGGCCGGGCACGACCCGCGCGAGAACCACCACCACGACCACGCGTACGGCGAGGGGTACGCCACCCCGGCGCGCACCGACGCGCTGTACGGGGAGCTGCTGCACCGCGCGGGCGCGCTGCTCGAACGCGGCGAGTCGGTGGTGATCGATGCCGCGTGGATCAACCATCGGCACCGCGAGGCGGCCGCCGTACTGGCCGCGCGCACCCACAGCGAGCTCGTCGTCCTGCGCTGCGCCGCGCCGCACGGCACCGCCCGCCAACGGTTGGCCACGCACGAGCGCTCGATCTCGCACGCCACCACGACCATCGCGGCCGCGATGGCCGCGGACTCCGAGCCGTGGCCGCAGGCACGCTCGGTCGACACCTCGGGCTCAGTGGCCCGCGGCGTCGAGCAGGCGACGGTGGCCTGGGCGTCGTCCGTGCGCGGCTGACCTCTGCGCCTCCGCGGGCGGGCCTCTCAACCTGCGCCGACGACCGCCACCGGGCAGTGGGCGTGGTGCAGCAGCTGCTGGCTCACCGAGCCGAGGAGAAGGCCCCGCAGCCCGCCGCGGCCGCGAGAGCCGACGACCACGAGCTGTGCGCCGCGCGACTCGTCGACCAGGGCGCGGGCGGGGCGGTCGCGCACGACCAGCTTCCGCACCACGAGGTCCGGATGGCTCGCCCGAAGGCCGGCCAGCCGCTCGGCCAGGACCTCCCGCTCGTCGGACTCGACGGCGTCCCAGTCCACCAGCGGCGCCATCGTCGGATCCACCACCATGTCGTGCCACGCGTGCACCGCCACCAGCGGCACGCCGCGCAGCGCGGCAGCCTCGACGGCGAACGCGACGGCCGCCTCGCTCGCCGGAGACCCGTCGACGCCGACGACCACCGGCTCGCAGCGGGGCGCTGTCGGGTCCACGTCCGCCCCACGCACGACCACGACCGGGCACCCGGCCTGCGTGCACAGCGCGACGGCGACGGACCCGATGAGCAGCCCGGTGAAGCCGCCGAGGCCGCGGTCGCCGAGCACCAGCAGCTCCGCGCGCTCCGACTCCCCCGCCAGCACGGCCACGGGATCGCCCTCGACCTCGACCTTCTCGACCGGAAGACCCGGCACGACCTCGGTCACGACGGCCTCGGCGGCGGCGAGCTGCCCGCGGACCACGTCACGCAGCACGGCCTGCGGGTCGATCCCCAACCCGGGGTCGCCGACGAGCCCGCCCGCGGGCCAGGTGTGCGCGGCGATGAGGCGGAGCGGCAGGTGGCGTAGCACCGCCTCCGCGGCCGCCCACCGGACGGCCTGCAGCGCGCACTCCGAGCCGTCGACGCCGGCCACGACCGGGTGGCGGACACCGTCGGCGGTCATCGAGGCCTCAGCTCGCCAGCGCGGCGTGCGGCACGACCGTCACCGGGCCCGGGGCGTGCAGGACGCACTGCATGCCGACCGAGCCGAGGACGGCGCTGCGCAGCGCGCCGCGGCCACGGTGTCCGACGACCAGCAGGTCCGCCTCGGCAGCCTGTTCGACCAGCACCGCCGCCGCGGGCCCGGGGACCGCCCACACCTCGACCGGCACGTCGGTCAGTGCGCCGTCCCGGCCGGCGACGACGTCGTCGACCATCTGGCGGCCGACCTTCTCCAGGTCCGCGCCCAGCTCCCCGACCAGGGTGGGGGACATGCCGTAGGACGCCGCCCAGTAGCCGGTCTCCGGGATCGCCCATACGGCCCGGACCGCGGCACCGCGACGCGCGGCCTCGTCCATCGCGAACTCCAGCGCCGCCCGCGAGCCGTCCGACCCGTCGATCCCGACGACGACCTTCTCCCGTGTACTCATCTCTCCGACCCCCGTCACACCACGTCGTGATCCGGTTAGTAGCACGTTCGCGGCGACGACCGAGGTCAGAGCCGGACGATCATGACCGGGCAGTGGGACCGGTGCAGCACCGCATGGCTCACGGAGCCGAGCAGGAGGGCCCCGACCCCGCCCCGGCCGTGCGAGCCGAGGACGAGGAGCTGCGCGGTCACCGACTGCTCGACCAGCGCCCGCGCCGGTGCGTCGCGGACGACCACCCGCCGCACCGGCACGTCGGGGTACTTGCCCGACCACCCGGCGAGCCGCTCGGCGAGCTCCGCGCGCCCCTGCTGCTCGACCACCGCCCAGTCGTGCGAGGCGAGCCCGGGGTCGAGCAGGAGGTCCCGCCAGGCGTACACCGCCACGAGCGGCACCGCCCGGGCCGCCGCCGCCTCGAACGCAGCGGCCAGCGCAGGCTCGCTCAGCGGCGAGCCGTCGACGCCGATGACCACGGGTCCCCCCGGCGGCTCGATGCCCCGGACGACCACCACCGGGCAGGCCCCGTGCGCGGCGAGCGTGACGGCCACCGATCCGAGGAGCAGCCCGACGACCCCGCCCCGGCCCCGGTCGCCGACCACGACGAGCTGTGCCGTGGTGGCCTCGTCGAGCAGTCGCGGCACGGGGAACCCATCGAGCACCTGCTGCTCGACGACGACACCGGGGGCTGCGGTCGCGGCCACCTTCGCCGCCGCCGCGACGTCGGCGCGGGCCGCGCCCACCAGTGCGAGGCGCGGGTCGGGCCCGAACGACCGGTCCGTGTACTGGTGCAACGGCGGGACCCAGCCGGCCGCCTGCACCACGCGCACCGGCACGTGCCGCCGCCGCGCCTCCAGCGCCGCCCAGCGCACGGCGCGCTCCGCTGCTTTCGACCCGTCCACTCCGACCACGACCGGTCGATGCGCCTTCTGCACGTCCATCGGACCCTCCTCGGTCCCGCCCTCCCCGGTTCCCCTCTGAGGGTGACGCCGAGGCGCGGCGGACGGCAGCGGCGGACGGCCCCTCTGCCAGGGGCATGGGGCCCCGACATGCCGAAGGCCCGGGTCCGACGTGAGGTCGGGACCCGGGCCGCCGCGATGCGCGATCAGGCGTGGTTCGCCCCGGCGGTGGCCGGTGCCGCGGTCGACGACCAGCCCACCCGCGGCCGCGTGTAGCGCCAGGCCCAGGGGTGCCCGCCGCAGCCGACGCGCGACCAGCCGGCGGCCTCGAGCTGCTCGCACAGCTGCGTGAGCGCCTCGGTCATCTCGGCCGGCCAGGACGCGCGGCGCTCGGCCGTCTCGGCGGCCTGGCGCGGGAAGGTCGCGCTGGCGACCTCGTAGGTCCGCCAACGCGGGTCGACGCTCGTGGCGTGGCCGACGAACCGGTTGGTGGGCGCGGCGTGGTGGGGCAGCCGGGCGACGACCGCCGCGCGCAGGGACGTGGCGTGCACGTCCTCGAGCTGGATGCACAGGGTGTCCTGGCCCTCGACGACCGGCAACCACTGCCCGCTCGCCTCGTCGAACCACTGCTGCCCGTCGGCCGAGTACTTCCCGGGACCCTGCGGCGGACCGACGTGGGAACGGTGAGAGTGCAGGGTGATCATGGCGGGAGTTCCTCTCTTCCTCGAGCGCGACTGCATTCAGCATCGATGACGCCGCGGAGCCGAGGCAGAGCACATGGGCCTCGGCTCCGCGGGCCCAAGGGAACCCGTTGGCCAGCGACCAGTCCGATGGCAGAGTGGCTCACGGGCGGACGGGGAGGGAACAGTCATGGGGGCTGCGGTGGCGTCCGTCCTGCTGCGCCCCACGTTCTTCATGCTCGTCGCGTTCGTCGTGACGTTCCTCGTCACCCGGCTCGTGACCCGCATGATCCGCACGGGGCGCGGCCCGTTCCGCGACAACACCGTCGGCGGGGTGCACATCCACCACGAGGTGTACGGGATCTTCCTCCTGCTCGGTGCGGGCGCCCTGGAGTTCGCCTACCAGCCCGCCCCGCCCGGCCCGCAGATCCTCGCCACGCTGTTCGGCGTCGGCGCGGCGCTCACCCTCGACGAGTTCGCGCTGTGGCTGCACCTCGACGACGTCTACTGGGGCCCCGAGGGGCGGCGGTCGGTCGACGCGGTGCTGGTCGCCGTCATCGTCGGCGGGCTGATGCTGGTGGAGGCCGCTCCGTGGGACGTCGACTCCTCGGACGGCGCGACCGTGGTCGGCATCACCCTCGGGGTGAACCTGCTTTTCATCGTGATCGCGCTGTTCAAGGGCCGCATCATCCTCGGCATCCTCGGGTTCCTGGTGCCGCTGCTGGCGTTCGTCGCGGCGCTGCGGCTGGCGCGCCCCCGGTCGCCGTGGGCGCGGCGGTACTACGGGGCGGGAACGCGGCGCCGGGCACGGTCCGAACGCCGCTTCCCCGCAGACCGCCACCACCGCTGGGACAAGGTGGTCGACATGTTCGCCGGCAGTCCTGCGCTCCCCGCCCCGGCCCCGGCCCGTCCGGTCACGGTGCCGCCGGTGCAGCCCGCCCCGACGACCGCCGGTGAGCGTTCTTCGACGAGCGACCCGTACGTCTGAACCTTTCGCGACGCCGACGTGGCAAGCTTCCGGGCATGGCGGACGGGACCACCGGCGGCAGCTCCGGAGCACGGCGGCTCGTGCTCCTCCGGCACGCGAAGTCCGCCTGGCCCGACGGGGTGCCGGACTCGCAGCGCCCACTCAACAAGCGGGGCCGGCGGGACGCCCGGGCAGCCGGGCAATGGCTACGTGAGCATGTCGACGGCCTCGGGGCCGTGGTCTGCTCGCCCGCCCAACGGACGCGGGAGACGTGGGCGGTCGCGTCCGCCGAACTCGACGGCCCACCGTCGGTGCAGCTCGACGACCGGGTCTACGGCGCACCGCCCGACGACCTGCTGGCCGTCATCCGCGATCTCCCGGACGACGCTGGGACGGCACTGCTGATCGGTCACAACCCCGGCGTCGCCGAGCTGGTGGACCTGCTCAGCGGGGAGGGCCGGGAGATGCGCACGTCATCGATCGCGGTGCTCGCCTGGGACGGCGGCTGGGCCGACGCCGCCGCGGACGTCGCAGTGCTGGGCGATCACGTCACCCCACGGGGCTAGGGCGGTGATCCCCCGCTAAGGGTGCCTATGGCAGCAGGAGCAGGTCATGATCGCCGGCTGGGGGTGAGGGTGGTCGTCGCGACGACCATGTACACCCGCCACCGGCGATCACTGCCCTGGACACCCGTAGCGGGGGATCATGGCCGCCCGACCCGCCAGCCAAGATCCAGCAGACGCTCCCTAGCGGACCGGGGGCCTCACCGTCCGGTCAGGGCGATCCGAGGTAGCTCCGCAGGCCCGCCATCGCCATGTCGAGCAGGTCGTGCAGGGCGCGGTCGGGACGGTCGAGCCAGTGCGTGTAGGCCGACAGCGTCAGCGCCAGGCTCACCTGCCCGACCGTGCACGGCAGCAGGTCTTCGGGCCGCAGGTCGAGCCGCAGCGCGACGTACTCGGCGATCACACGGCGCCACTCCCCGTACCGCAACACCGAGTGCGCCTGCAGCGTCGGGGTCGTGAGGATCAGCTGCATCCGCTCCCGATGCGAGGGGTGCGCGTCGAGATCGAAGCGGTTGAAGGCCAGCACGGCGGCGTGCACGGCCTCGTGAAGCGGCAGGTCGGCGGGCATCGCGGCGAGCGTCGCGCGGAAGCCGTCGAGGGTCTCGGCGAACCGGCCCCACGGGATGTCGTTCTTGGAGTCGAAGTAGCGCAGCAGCGTCCGGCGGGAGATGCCGACCTCGCCGGCGATGGCATCGAGGGTCGTCCCGTCGAACCCGCGCAGCGCGAACAGCCGGAACGCCGCCCGCTCGATCTCGGCGTGGCTGGTGGCGCGCGGGCGCCCGAGCAGGGAGGCGCCGTGCTGGATGGTCATTACCTGGGAGGTTAGTCGGTCCGCCCGCGGTTCTCCGCCTTCCCGCTGCGGCGTCGATCCACAGGACAAGGGAGGCCTTCTTTTCGTCCCTCGGTGCCATTACTGTATGGCGAAGCACATCCCACCCGAGGAGGCGACGATGCCCCGTCCCAGTTGGCTCTCCAACCCGTGGGCCCGGAACCCGTGGTTCGAGACGGTCGCCGTCGCGCAGAGCCGCGCGAAGAAACGCCTGCCCTGGTCGGTCTACGGCGCGCTGCTCGCCGGCTCCGAGCGCGGTGTGTCGGCCAACGACAACACCGCCGCCTTCGCTGAGCTCGGCTTCGCCCCGCACATCGCCGGGCAGAAGCCCGAACGCCACATGAACACCACCGTGATGGGCCTGCCCATCTCGCTGCCCGTGGTCATCTCCCCCACCGGCGTGCAGGCCGTGCACCCCCAGGGCGAGGTTGCCGTCGCCCGCGCCGCCGCCGCCCGCGGCACGGTGATCGGCCTGTCCAACTTCGCCAGCAAGTCGATCGAAGAGGTCGTGGAGGCCAACCCGAACACCTTCTTCCAGATGTACTGGACCGGCGACCGCGACGTCATGATCCAGCGCATGGACCGCGCCCGCGCCGCCGGCGCCAAAGGTCTGATCGCCACCCTCGACTGGTCGTTCTCCATGGGCCGCGACTGGGGTAGCCCGGAGATCCCGGAGAAGATCGACCTGAAGACCATGATCCGGCTCGCGCCGCAGGTGATCACCAAACCCCGCTGGATGTGGGAGTTCGGCCGGGTCGGGCACATCCCCGACCTCAAGGCCCCCAACCTGGCCCCGCCCGGAGGCGAGGCCCCGACCTTCTTCGGCGCCTACTACGAGTGGATGACCACCCCGGTACCCACCTGGGAAGACGTCGAGTGGATGCGCAAGGAATGGGGCGGCCCGTTCATGATCAAGGGCATCTGCCGCGTCGACGACGCCAAGCGTGCGGTCGATGCCGGCGTGACCGCCCTCTCGGTGTCCAACCACGGCGGCAACAACCTCGACGGCACGCCGGCCCCGATCCGGATGCTCAAACCCATCGCGGACGCGGTCGGCGACCAGGTCGAGGTCGTCCTCGACGGCGGCATCCGGCGCGGCTCCGACGTCGTCAAGGCCGTCGCACTCGGCGCCCGGTCGGTAATGATCGGCCGCGCCTACCTGTGGGGCCTGGCCGTGAACGGCCAGGCCGGCGTCGAGAACGTCCTCGACATCCTGCGCGGCGGCATCGACGCGGCGATGCGCGGGTTGGGTCTGTCGTCGATCGACGAGCTCACCCCGGACCACCTCGTGATCCCCGACGGCTTCCACCGCACCCTCGGCGCCTGACGGCGGCCCGGTCAGGGCGCCGGGTCGCTCACCTCTCGCGCTGTCGCACCCCGGGCCCGACCCGCGCACTCCGTCCGGCAGGTGCGACAGCACCGGGGCATGTGTGACAGCACCGGGGCATGTGTGACAGCACCGGGGCATGGTGCAGCACCGGGGCATGTGTGACAGCGCAGGAGGCGTGTGACGGCCGGTCGGGCCTGTCGCACCCTCTTCGCGCGGTCACACCCCGCGCCGGACCCGCGCACCCCGCCCGGCAGGTGCGACAGCACCCCGGCATGCGCGTGACAGCGCGGACCGGGTGCGACAGCGCGGACCGGGTGCGACAGCGCGGACGCCGTGCGACCGCCGGCCCGGCCCGCCACACCCTCTTCGCGCCATCACACCCCGGGCCCGACCCGCGCACCCTGCCCAGCAGGTGCGACAGCACCCCGGCGTGCGCGACAGCGCGGACGGGGTGCGTCAGCGCTGACCGGGGTGCGTCAGCGCGACGGCGGGGGGCCGCTCGGGCGCGCGCTGTTCGGGCGGCGGGCCGCCGGGCCCGCCCGGAACGCCGGACGGGGCACCGTCGCCGACCGGCTGCCCGCCCGTCGATGCCGTGGTGGTGTCGACCCCGACGGCGAGGCTGACCGTGTACCCGGAGGTGACGTCGCCGGTCACGGTGCCCGTCTGGCTCGCCGCGCCGTCGTCGCCGAACACGTTGTCGTTCACGAGGTTCACGTCCTCCAGGTTCGCCACCGACGCCTCGTAGCCGGGCTGGGCGTAGACCAGGTCGCACACGTCCTTCGGCAGGGCGACCTGCGACGTGGCGATGGCGTTGGCCGCGTCGGTGATCGACGCCTGGTCCGGGTAGACCTCGAAGTGGATGTGCGGCCAGCGCCCGGAGTAGCAGGCCGGGAAAGATGCTGGTGAAGGCGACGCGGCCGGTGGCGTCGGCGATCTGCACGCCGCGCAGGTAGTTCTGGTCCTCGACGCCCTCCGAGTAGAGCGAGTAGCCGCCGTCGCGGGTGCAGTGCCAGACGTAGACGGCCACGCCCGCGAACGGCGTCCCGGCCGGGAGATCGGTGATGGTCAGCTCCAGCCGCATGGGAACACCCTCGGCCGTGCCACTGGACGTACCGAAGCTCGACCGGATGTCGCTGCGGACGACGCCACTCTCGGCGAGCACGTCGGGCCCGTTGGAGCCATCGCCCGGATAGGGGCCTGCCGTCTCGTCCGGGATCTCGGTGAGGGCCGCCGCGGTCGCCGTGGCCGCCGCCGATCCCGTGGCCGCCGAGCGGCCTGCCCTCGTAGGTCCGGGTCCCGCGCTCGTTCGCCTGCGTCACTGGAGCCTCCGTGGTGGGGTCACGCCGTCGATCACCACGGTGGGTCCGCGGGCCATCCCCACGCTGTGTGGCCGCTGTGCGCAGGCTGTGCGTCGATCAGACGCTTGCTGCCGCCCGCGCGATCGCGTCCGCGGAGCGGGCGGTGACCTCGGCCCAGTCGCCGGCATGCAGCAGGGCGGGGTCGACCATCCAGCTGCCGCTGACGGCGGGCACGGCCGGGACGGCGAGGTAGTCGGCCATGTTCCCGGCCTTCACCCCGCCCGACGGCATGAACGCCATGCGGGTGAACGGCGCCGCCAGCGCCCGGATGGCGGCCGGGCCGCCGAGCAGCCCGGCGGGGAAGAACTTAACCTCGTCCAGGCCCAGCGACACCGCGGTCATCAGCTCACTCGCGGTGGCGACGCCCGGCAGCGCGGGGACGCCGCGGGTCCGGCACCGCGCGGCGACGTCGACCGACAGGCCGGGGCTCACGACGAACCGGGCCCCGGCGTCGACGACCTGGTCGACCTGCTCGGGGACCAGCACGGAACCGGCGCCGACATGCATGCCGGGCAGCCCGGCCAGCCTGCGGATCGCCTCGAGCCCCGCGTCCGTGCGCAGGGTGACCTCCATGACGTCGATCCCTCCGGCGAGCAGCGCCTCGCCGAGCGGCACAGCCTGGTCGGGGTGGTCGAGCACGACCACCGGGACGACCGGGCACCGGCGCAGCAGGGACGGGGCCGTCTGAACGGTGGCTTGCACGGTCTGGTCGGTCATGGCGCTCCTCGCCTCGGTTCCCGGGTCTTGGACGGTCGAACGGGTCATCGCACCACCTCGTCGCTGCCGCCCAGGTCCGCCAGCTCGGCGCGGGTGGGCAGGCCCTCCCAGTCGCCCGCCACGCCGCACACCGCGCCGCCGCAGGCGTTCGCGGTGCGCAGCGCGTCGGGCACGGTACCCCCGGCGACGACCTCGCTGAGGTAGCCCGCAACGAACGCGTCGCCCGCGCCGACCGGGTCGACCACCGCGACCGGCAACGCCGGCGCCCGGTGCGCCTCGTCCCCGGACAACCCCAGCGCTCCGAGTGCCCCGAGCTTGACCACCACGGTGGCCGGCCCGCGCGTCGCCAGCTCGCGCGCCAGCACCTCACCCTCCTCGAACGAGGGCGGCGCCGCGGCGCGGCCGAGCACGAGCGCGGCCTCCTCGGGCCCCGCGAACACCAGATCGGCCGACGCCGCCAGCCTGCCGAGCACCGGCCCCGCCGCGGCGTCCGACCACAGCGTGGCCCGGTGGTTGACGTCGAACGACACCACCGTCCCGGCCGCCCGGGCCACCGCGACCGCCCGCTCGACCGCGGCCAGCGGGGACGCGCCGAGCGCGGCGGTGATCCCGGTCAGGTGCAGCACGTCCGCCGTGGCGATCTCGTCGGCGACCGCGTCGACGTCGGCAGGCGACAGCCGCGAGGCCGCGCTGCCCGCCCGGTAGTAGCGCACCCGCGACGGCCGCCCGCCCCGGTGCTCCTTGACCATCAAGCCGGTCGGTGCCGCCGGGTCGCGGGTGGCGACCACCCGGACCCCCTCGGCGCGGATCTCCCGGGCCAGGAACGTCCCCAGCGCGTCGTCGCCGACCCGGCTCACCCACGCGCAGTCCACCTCGAGCCGGGCCAGGCCGATCGCGACGTTCGACTCGGCGCCACCGATCCCCACCGGCAGCGCCGCCCCGAGGCGGCCGGAGGCCGGGGCGTCGAGCAGCACCATCGACTCCCCCACCGTGACCACGACGGTCATCAGGGGCTCCCCAGCCGCAGCATCACCTTGCTGCTCCCGCTGGTCCGGTCCGCCGCGACGGCCAGCGCCTCCGCCGCGTCCGCGAGGTCGAACCGGTGGGTGATCAGCGGCGCCACGTCGAGGCCGTCGCGCATCGCCACCAGCGCGTCGCTGATCTCCTCGACGAACCGGTACGCGCCCACCCAGGTGATCTCCCGGGTCACCAGGTCGCCGAGCACCGCCGAGACCGGGGCGCCGGGCAGGTTGCCCACCTGGACGAGCGTGCCGCCGCGGGCGGTCGCGCGCAGGACGTTCCCCAACGCCGCCGGGGCGCCCGACGCCTCGAACACCAGCTCGGCGTCGTCGGGCAGGGTGTCGCCGTCGGCGAGGTTGCGGACCTCGTCCGCGCCCATGGCCTTGGCGACGGCGAGCGACGCGTCGGAGAGGTCCGCGGCGACGACGCTCGCCGCGCCGTGGTACTTCGCCGCCGCCACCACGAGCGACCCGATGGGTCCCGCCCCGTTGACGACCACGTCGCGACCCCGCACGTCGCCCGCCCGGTGCACGGCGTGCAGCGCGACGGCGAGCGGCTCGGCGAGGGCGCCGTGCTCCGTGCTCACGCCCGCGGGCAGCGGGCGGATCTGGTCGGCGCGCACGACCCGCAGCTCGCTGAACCCGCCGTCGGTGTGCGGGTCGAACGCCGCCGAGCCGAAGTAGCGGATCCGCGGGTAGAGGTTGGTCCGGCCGGCGATCCGCTCGGGCAGGCACCCGTCGCCGACCAGCTCCGCCGGGTGGACCGTCACCGGAAGCCCGACCTCGGCGGGTGCACCCGGGCCGACCGCGGCGATCCGGCCGGCGACCTCGTGCCCCAGCACCAGCGGCTGCCTCAGCACCGCGGTCCCGGAGGCCGCGTGGCGCCAGTACGCCAGGTCCGACCCGCAGATCCCGCCCCACTCCATCGCGACGAGCACCTCACCGGGGCCCGGCACGGGGTCGGGCCGCTCGTCGATGCGCAGGTCGTCGGCACCGTGAACGACTACCGCTCTCATGCCGCGTCCTCCAGCCGCACGAGGTCGCGACCGCGAGTCTCGGGCGCCAGTGCGGCCGAGACCAGCGTGATCAGCGAGTAGACGACGAGCATCGCGGCGATCGGCCACCAGCTGCCGGTCACGGCGGTGAGCGTCGCGGCGACCACCGGCCCGATCGCGGTGGCCAGGATGCCGCCGATCTCCTTCGCCAGCGCGAGCTGGGTGAACCGGGTGCGCGAACCGAACAGCTCGGCCATCGTGACGCTCTCCAGCGAGAACAGGCCCAGGACGCCGATGTTCAGTGCGATGACCATGCCCAGCTCCAGGGCCGGGATGCTGCCGCTCGTGATCATCAGCAGCAGCGGGAAGGCGAGCACGATCGTCAGCGCGCTGAGCACCATGTAGACCGGGCGACGGCCGAAGCGGTCACCGAGCAGACCGACGATCGGGACGGTGGCGAACCCGAGCAGGGAACCCCACACGATCGCCTGGGTGGGGACGGACTTGCTCACGGCGAGCGCGGTGGCGATGTAGCCGACGAGGAAGGTCTGCACCAGACCGGAGTTGCCGGCCTGGCCGAACCGCAGGCCCAGTGCCAGGAAGAACGCCTTGCCCTTGCGCTGCTTCAGGCCGGCCTCGAGCACGCTGGCGTGTGTCGCCGCCGCCTTCTCCTCGACCTCGTGGCGGGACAGCGCGACGCCGTCGACGACGTCCGGGCGCTCCTCGAAGACCGGGCTCTCCTTGAGGTTCATGCGCAGCCACAGCGCGAAGATCAGCAGGACGAAGCTGAGCAGGAACGGCAGGCGCCAGCCCCAGCTGAGGAGCTGCTCCTCGGACAGCACGCCGAGCAGGAACGCCCAGAGCGCGGACGCGGCGAGCGTGCCCGAGTTCGTGCCGAGCGACACCAGCGAGGCGATCACGCCCCGGCGCTGCGCCGGTGCGTACTCGGCGAGCATCACGGTGGCGCCGGCGATCTCGGCGCCGGCCCCGAAGCCCTGGATCAGGCGCAGCACCACGAGCAGGACCGGCGCCGCGATCCCGATCATCGCGTAGGTCGGGAGCACGCCGATCAGGGTCGTGGAGGCGCCCATCAGCGCGATGGTGATGAACAGAACCTTCTTGCGGCCGATCCGGTCGCCCATGCGGCCGAAGTAGATGGCGCCGGCGAGCCGGGCGACGTACCCGACGCCGTAGGTCGCCATCGCCGCGATGAGCCCGATCGCCGGGCTGACGTTGGGGAAGAAGATCTTGTTGAAGACGATGGCGGCGGCCAGCGAGTACAGCTGGAAGTCCATGAACTCCATCGCCGTACCGAGCCACCCCGACACCGCGGCCTTCGTGAGGTCCCGGGTCGTCCTCGTCGCGACGCCTCCGGGCGCCGCGTGCGTGCTTTCCGTCATCGTGTGCTCCGTTGCTCGGTGACCGATTCTGGGACGGTCAGGGTTCCGCCGCTGCTCGGGATGGCTCGGTCACCGGTTCCCGCAGAGGCAGGAGGAACCGGGCGAGGTGGGCGCGACGCCCTCAGCAGCGGCCGAGTGCCGCCGCGGCGTGATCGGTGGTCACCAGTCGTGCACGGAGCCGTCGAGGCGACGGGCGACGGGCAGGTAACGGGGCTCGTACGGGAACCGCTCGGCGGCCTTCTCGTCGTACTCGACACCCAGGCCCGGCACCTCGGCGGTGTCCAGCATCCCGTCCTCCAGGTGGACGTGGGTGCGGAACACCTCCTGCGTCTCGTCGGCGTGGGCCATGTACTCCTGGATGCCGAAGTTCGGGATCGCCAGGTCGAGGTGGACGGCGGCGGCCAGCGTGACCGGCGAGAGGTCGGTCGCGCCGTGCGAGCCGCTGCGGACCTGGTACAGCGCGGCCAGATCGAAGATCCGCTTGAGGTGCGAGATCCCCCCGGCGTGCACGACGGTGGTGCGCACGTAGTCGATGAGCTGCTCGGTGATGAGCTGCTGGACGTCCCAGATCGACGACAGCATCTCGCCGGTGGCGATGGGGGTCGTCGTGTGCTGCCGGATGAGCCGGAACGCGTCCTGGTTCTCCGCCGGGGTCGGGTCCTCCATCCAGAACAGGCGGCAGTCCTCCACCTCCTTGCCGAACCGGGCCGCCTCGATCGGCGTGAGCCGGTGGTGCACGTCGTGCAGCAGGTGGAAGTCGAACCCGAACCGCTCACGCACCGCGCGCAGGGAACCGGGCGCGAAGTTCAGGTACGCCTCGGTGGACCAGGGCTGCTCGTCGGGCAGCGACGAGGCGGCCGGCTCGTAGATCCGGCCCTTGCGCACCCCGTAGCTGCCGCCCAGGTCCGGCACCGCGGCCTGCGCCCGGATCGCCGTGTAGCCGAGCTCGCGGAACCGGGCGACGTCGTCGAGCAGCGACGGGACGTCCGTGCCGCTGGCGTGGCCGTAGACCAGCACGCCGTCGCGGCTGCGCCCGCCGAGGAGCTGGAAGACGGGGAGCCCGGCCACCTTGCCCTTGATGTCCCACAGCGCGGTGTCGACGGCGGCGATCGCGGTCATCGTCACCGGGCCGCGCCGCCAGTACGCGCCGCGGTAGAGGTACTGCCACATGTCCTCGATCCGGGCCGGGTCGCGCCCGATCAGCAGGGGGACGAGGTGGTCGCGCAGGTACGCGGCCACGGCCAGCTCGCGGCCGTTGAGCGTCGCGTCACCGAGGCCGGTGACCCCGTCGGACGTGGTGATCCGCAACGTCACGAAGTTGCGTCCCGGTGAGGCGATGAACACCTCGGCCCGCTCGATCGTGCTCACGGATCACACTCCCTCGCATGCCGACGTGGTGTAGCAGTACTGGTATACAAGCATCCGTCGGGTAGGGTCGTCAATAGCTGATGTGCCAGTAGTTGTGTACTAGTGTGATCGGTATGGCTGGCGCGGGGAGGACACGCACGAACCGCCGTGTCGTCTACGAGACGCTGCGCCGCAAGGTGCTCGCGCTCGAGCTGCCACCCGGCGCCGCGCTGTCGGAGAACGAGCTGGCCGCGGCGCTCGGCGTGAGCCGCACGCCCGTGCGCGAGAGCCTCATCCTGCTCGCCGACGAGGGGCTGGTGCAGGTGTTCCCTCAGGTGGGCACGTTCGTCTCGCGCGTCGACCCGGACCGGGTCCGCGACGCGCAGTTCCTCCGCGAGGCCGTCGAGCTCGCCGCCCTCGACGACGTGCCGCCGCCGCCCGACCTCGACGCGCAGGTCGTCGCCGAGTTGCGGGCCAACCTCGACCAGCAGCGCGCACCGGGGATCGGCCTCGAGGAGTTCTTCGACCTCGACGAGGCGTTCCACCACGGCCTGCTCCGGCTCAGCGGGCACGCGCGGGCGTGGTCGACCGTCGTGGCCGCGAAGGGGCACCTCGACCGCGCCCGCCGGCTCGGGCTGAGGGAGACCTCGCCGGCGTCGTTCGCCGACCAGCACGTCGAGATCTTCCAGGCCGTGACCGACGGCGACCTCCCCCGCGCCCGCGCCACGATGCGCTCGCACCTGCGGGCGGTGTTCGAGGACGTCGAACGCATCCGGCAGCGCTCGCCGGAGCTGTTCGCCACGGACGACGGCTCGGTGCCGGTGCGGCGGAACGTCGTCGTCTGGAAGTGAGCCGACAAGAACCGCCGCCGTAAACCCGGTGACCAGCAGACCACGGCGCGCTACCGTGCGCCGGCGACGAGAAACGCGAACTTCGGCACGCTAGGTCCTCGTTGTCGCCCCGCGCGACCGCGACGGATAGGCGCGGAGGGCGGGATGGGATCGTGAGGGGGCACGCCAGGGAGGCGAACGGCCGCGCCCGGACCCCGGCTCCGGGCGGCGCTCGGCTCTCCGCGACGGACCCGATACGGGTGCACGCTGCCCTCGCCGGGCGCGGCCTGCCCGGTACGGACGCCGTCCGGATGCTGCAGCGGGCAATCGGCAACGCCGAGGTGACGGCCGCACTCGGCCGGTACCGCGCCGAGACGGTGGTGCAGCGTGACGGTGCGTGGAACCTCGACGACGCGCTCGCGCGGCTGCGTTCGGCCGGTGTGCGTGTGGGTGTCACGGTCCTCGTCGAGGCCGGGTACCGCGACGAGAACCAGCTGACCAACCTCGTTTTCTGGACACGGCACCCCGAGATGGTTGGCCGGAGCATCGACCCCGCGCTGCGCGAACTGGTGCGCGACTGGCTCGACGCGCGCGACACTGTCGTCCGGCCGGCATTGGCTCGTCGCCACCCCGCCACACCGCCGCCCGGTTCCCCAAGGCGTCCGGACGGCCCGACTCCAGCTCCCTCGTCCCAGCGCAGCGACGTGAGCAGCGAGCAACTCGGCGCGTTCGGCTCCGAGGAGGCGACGATATTTCGCCGCAGGGTGTTCGATGAGCAGCGGCGACGCAAGCTCGCGCAGAAGAAGGAGTACTTCCCTGGTCTCCCAGAGTCGCAAATCGACCCCGATCCCGTGGACGGATCAGAGCGCCTGCACGTGGAGGCCGCCCCCGACTGCCGGCAGTTGCTGCAGAGCGCCCGCGCGGATCTCGAAGCGCAGCAGGCATCTGGCGACAGGCTCGCGCTGCGGGTGACCCGTATCGGGGTGGGGTCGGCGTACCGCGACCCCGCTCGAGACCTCGCGGCATGGAAGAACGCCTTTGCGAAGCACTACGGCAGGACGGCGGACGAGCGGGCCGCGGCTGTGGGCGGGCCGCACGGCGACGCGGCCGTGGCCATCCTGGTGAAGGTGATGGTGAAGAAGAAGGCGGTTCCCGGGTTCAGCAACCACACGCGAGGACGCGCCGTGGACCTTGTCACCACGCAAGCAGGCGTGAGCTTCGGTCCGAACTCCGATCAGACCACGGCCTGGCTTGACACCTGGCTCCACCGATGGCTCAGGGATCACGCCGGCGTCTACCACTTCCACCCGTACAGCGAAGAACCCTGGCACTGGGACCACGACTGACCACAATGCCGCCCGCGGTCACAGGTCGGTCGCAGGGATCACGGAAAGCGCCGTCGGTGCGGTTGCGCGGCGTGACGAGCGGCGTGTTCAATGGCTGATCATGTGGACCCGGTCGCGCACGCGCACCGGTTTCCTCGTGTCCCGGCGGGTCATCGACGAATGCCGGCGCACCACCACCGGCTGTCCCGGTTCCCCGCTCGTCTGACGCCGATCCTCCGCCGCCCCGTCCGGCTCGTCCGATCGGACCGGGCCTGCGGCACTCCCGACATCGACATCGGCCGTCCCGCGCTCCACGCTGTGCCCAGCACGCCGCCGGACGCCCCGCCCGACCCCACCCGAAGGAGATCCCGTGCGCCGCGCATTCCTCGCCGCCGCCGCAGCTCTGCTCGCCGCGGTCTCGATCGTCGGCTGCGGCGGCAACGCCGCCGACTCCGACACCCTCCGCGTCGGTACCGAAGGCACCTACAGCCCGTTCAGCTACCAGGGCACCGACGGCAAGCTCACCGGGTACGACGTCGAGGTCGCCCAGGCCGTCGGCGGCAAGCTCGGCAAGAAGGTCGAGTTCGTCCAGACCCCCTGGGACGCGATCTTCGCGGGCCTGGAGGCCAAGCGGTTCGACCTGATCGCGAACCAGGTCACGATCAACGACGAGCGGAAGGCCAAGTACGACCTGTCCGAGCCCTACACGGTCTCCGAGGGCGTGATCGTCACCCGCGCGGACGACAGCTCGATCACGAGCCTCGCCGACCTCAAGGGCAAGACGACGGCCCAGTCGGCCACCAGCAACTGGGCCCAGGTCGCCCGGGACGCCGGGGCGAACGTCGAGGCGGTCGAGGGTTTCGTGCAGGCCATCCAGCTGCTCAAGGACAGCCGTGTCGACGCCACCGTCAACGACACCCTCGCGGTCGGCGAGTACCAGCGCACCAACAACGACGCTGGCATCAAGATCGCCGGGACCACCGGCGACACGAGTGAACAGGCCTTCGCCGCCCGCAAGGACAGCGGGCTGATCGCCGACGTCAACAAGGCGCTGGACCAGCTGCGCGCCGACGGCACGCTCAAGCAGATCTCGGAGAAGTACTTCGGATCCGACGTCAGCACCGCAGCGTAGTGGGGATCGGCACAGGCGGAACCGACCTCGATGGATGACGCCACCCGGGAGCTGATCCTGCGGAACCTGTGGCCGATGCTGCGGGCGACGTTGCAGGCGACCATTCCGCTCACCGCGGTCAGCTTCGTGCTCGGCCTCGTGCTGGCCCTGTTCGTCGCGCTCGCGCGCATCTCCCGGATCACGCCGCTGTCCCTGCTGGCCCGCGGGTACATCTCGGTGATCCGGGGGACGCCGCTCCTGGTGCAGCTGTTCATCGTCTTCTACGCGCTGCCGCAGTTCGACATCGTCATCGACCCGTTCCCCGCGGCCGTCATCGCGTTCAGCCTCAACGTGGGCGGCTACGCCGCCGAGGTGATCCGCGCGGCGATCCTGAGCATCCCGCGCGGCCAGTGGGAGGCCGCGCAGACGATCGGCATGAACTACCCGACGACGCTGCGGCGGGTGATCCTCCCGCAGGCCGCCCGCACGGCCGTGCCGCCGCTGTCGAACACGCTGATCTCGCTGGTCAAGGACACGTCGCTGGCCTCGACCATCCTGGTGACCGAGCTGCTGCGGGTGGCCCAGCTCGCGGCCGCGCCGACGTTCGACTTCTTCGCGCTCTACGGCGTCGCGGCCATCTACTACTGGGTGATCTGCGTGATCCTCTCGTTCTTCCAGGGCAGGCTGGAGGCCCGGCTGGGAAGGTACGTGCTCCGATGACCGCTCTGCTGACCGCGCGGGACGTCCGCAAGGCGTTCGGCGACCACGTCGTGCTGAAGGACATCTCGTTCGACGTGCCGGCGGGCACGGTCACCGCGGTGATCGGACCGTCGGGCTCGGGCAAGACGACGGTGCTGCGGACGCTGAACGCGCTGGACCAGGCCGACGCCGGCGTCATCACCATCGGCGACGTGTCCGTCGACTTCGCCACCACCCCCGACCGCGGCACCCTGGCGCGGTTCCGCGCGCAGAGCGGCATGGTCTTCCAGAGCCACAACCTGTTCCCGCACATGACGGTGCTGCAGAACATCGTCGAGGGTCCGGTCGTGGTGCAGCGCCGCCCCAAGGCGGAGGCCCGCGAGGACGCGGTGGCCCTGCTGGCGCAGGTCGGCCTCGCGGAGAAGGCCGACCAGTACCCCTACCAGCTCTCGGGCGGCCAGCAGCAGCGCGTCGGCATCGCCAGGGCGCTGGCGCTGCGGCCCAAGCTGATGCTCTTCGACGAGCCGACCTCCGCCCTGGACCCGGAGCTCGTCGGCGAGGTCCTCAGCGTGATCAAGGACCTGGCCCAGCAGGGGTGGACGATGGTCGTCGTCACCCACGAGATCCGCTTCGCCCAGCAGGTCGCGGACCAGGTGTTGTTCATCGACGGGGGCGTGGTGCTCGAGTCGGGACCGCCGGCGCAGGTGCTGACCGAGCCGACGGAGGCGCGGACGCGGCAGTTCCTGCACCGCATCCTCGACCCCATCTAGGGCACGCGGGGCTGCTTCGTAGGCTGACCGGCATGTCGAAGGTCCTCAGCGAGCTCCCGGTCGGCCAGCGGATCGGGATCGCGTTCTCGGGGGGCCTGGACACCTCCGTCGCGGTCGCCTGGATGCGCGAGCACGGCGCCGTCCCCTACGCCTACACCGCGGACGTCGCGCAGTACGACGAACCGGACCTCAGCGCCGTCCCCGACCGCGGTCTCGCCTACGGGGCCGAGCAGGCGCGAGTGGTCGACTGCCGGGACGCCCTGGTCGAGGAGGGCCTGGCCGCTCTCGCCTGCGGCGCCTTCCACATCCGCTCGGCCGGGCAGGCCTACTTCAACACCACCCCGCTCGGCCGGGCCGTGGTCGGCACGTTGCTGGTCCGCGCGATGCGCGACGACGACGTGTCCATCTGGGGCGACGGGTCGACGTTCAAGGGCAACGACATCGAGCGGTTCTACCGCTACGGCCTGCTCGCCAACCCGAACCTGCGGATCTACAAGCCCTGGCTGGACCGGAAGTTCGTCGCGGAGCTCGGGGGCCGCCACGAGATGTCGGTCTGGCTGGAGGAGCGCGACCTGCCCTACCGCGACTCCGCCGAGAAGGCGTACTCGACCGACGCGAACATCTGGGGCGCCACGCACGAGGCCAAGCGCCTCGAGCTGCTCGACACGTCCATGGAGATCGTCTCCCCGATCATGGGCGTCGCGTTCTGGGATCCGGCAGTCGCGATCGAGACCGAGGACGTCACCGTCGAGTTCGCCCACGGGCGGCCGGTGCGGATCAACGGTCGCGACTTCCCGACCGCGGTCGACCTGGTCCACGAGGCGAACGCCGTCGGCGGCCGGCACGGGCTGGGCATGTCGGACCAGATCGAGAACCGGATCATCGAGGCGAAGAGCCGGGGCATCTACGAGGCTCCGGGGATGGCGTTGCTGCACATCGCCTACGAGCGGCTGCTCAACGCGATCCACAACGAGGACACGGTCGCGATGTACCACGTGGAGGGCCGGCGGCTCGGGCGGCTGCTCTACGAGGGCCGGTGGTTCGACCCGCAGGCGCTCATGCTCCGCGAGAGCCTGCACCGGTGGATCGGCTACCCGATCACCGGCAGCGTCACCCTGCGGCTGCGCCGCGGCCAGGACTACTCGGTGCTCGACACGCGCGGCCCGCTGCTCAGCTACCACCCCGAGAAGCTGTCGATGGAGCGCAGCCAGGACCCGGCGTTCAGCCCGGACGACCGGATCGGCCAGCTCACGATGCGCAACCTCGACATCGCGGACTCGCGCAGCAAGCTCGAGCTGTACGCCGCGCACGACCAGCTCGCGCCGGTGCGCGCGCTCATCGGCGAGCTGCCGGCGGCCGGCGCCGCCGCGATCTCCGCCGCCGACGGCCCGGAGGCGGTGCGGCCCGACGCGCTCGACCGGGCCGCGATGGAGTCGGGCACCGACTGACTGCGGCGCGCGCTGTATCACCGCGGTACATGTTGGTACCATTCTGGTATGGCCATGACGATCCGTCTGCCCGCCGAGCTCGACGCCGAGCTGCGAGTGGCCGCGGAGGAAGATCGGCGCAGCGTGCACCAGACGATCGTGCTGGCCGTCGAGACGTTCCTCGCCCTTCGCGAGACAGCCGAGGTGAAGGCCGACGCGGACGCGCTGCGGGCACTCGCCGAAGCGCGGGAGGCGCTTGCCGCAGGCGACGTCGTGTACGGGACGGACTCGGTGCGCGCGCTGATAGCCCAGCGCGGCGCTTCGTGACGGCCGCTTACGAGCTGGGAACCGCGCCACCCGCTCGGCGCGCCCTCGCCGAGAAGCTGCCGGTCGACGTCGCGGCGGCCGCGGCCGAATTCATCATCGGTCCGCTCCTCGCCCACCCACGTCGGGTCGGCAAACCGCTCGGTGCGGAGCTCAGGCCCGGCCGTTGCGGGTGATGTGCACGCGCTCGTGCGTCCGCATGCCGGCGGTCGCGACGGCAGCGAGGGCTCGCCGGAACCAGCCAGAACGCGAGCTCCGCGTGGTGGTGCTGGGTCGAGCAGCTCGGCGCGACCCGCGGCCCGCGGCACGACGCCTGGCAGGTCATGAGCTCGCCGGCCGGCCTGCTCTTCTCCCGGTCCGCGCTGCGCGAGGTCCAGGTGCGTCGACCGGCTCGTCGGCCCAGCCCGTGGTGCGACGAGCAGTGGCCGCATCAGCGGCCGGGGGCCGTGTCTCCGAGTTGCTCGGTCCGCCGCTCGGCAGCTCGCCGAGCAGCTTCCCGAGTCGGCCGCGGCGGCCTGCGTCGAGTTCCCACGGCCCCGCCCACCCGAACTCGACAACGATCACTCCGGACGGATGTGGATCGAGGGGCCGGTCCTCCGCCTGCCCGACCCACCGTCGCCGAGCGGCGCCCGGCCACCACCCGCATCGCCCGACGAGCCCGCACCCTTCTGATCCGGGCTCAACCGACCGCATCCACGCCAGCTCCGCGGAGCTGGCAGACGGGGCCGGGGCCCCGACGGGCGACGCGTCTGGCACCCTGCCCGAGTGAGCGAGCTTCCGAGCGAATCATCGACGCAGCGCCTGCGCACAGTGTTGAAACCCTCTGGGTCGACCGAGCGCAGCGAGGGAGTGCGATGAGCCCGACCAGCCGTGGGCGCCGTCCGAAGAGGAAGGCCGCCGGACCGCGCAACCGACGCCGCGACGAGGACGCGCCACTCGCCGCGATGCTGCGCGAGATCGGTCACGACCTCGCGGAGGCCACGGACGCCCTCGATGCCGAGCTGACCGTTTCCGTGCTCGCGGGGTCGTGGTGGGACCTCGAGCTCGGCGACGCCGACCCGGAGGTCGAGTTCGGCGAGCGGCTCGTCGCGTACGCGGCGGGACGCCGGAACAGCCGCCCGGCCCTGGCACTGCTGCGCGTGATGGCCGAGCTCGGAACTCCGGCGCAGCGGGAGGCCGCCGCCGCGGGCGCCGCCGCTCTCGCCGCGGCCGGTGTGCCCGACCCGGCGTGGGCGGGCGACCTGCCCACGGTGCGACACACCGGGAGCTGGGCGTACGGCGACGTCTTCGGCGACCAGACGACCGTCCTGCTCACCTTCGACCGCCCGCGGCGCCCGCACGGCGTGATGGTCCTGGTCGACCACACCCTCGGCGGCATCGCGAAGGACGCCTTCGTCGTCGACGACCCGGGCGCGGCACTCGGCGACATGCGGGCGATGGCCGACGAGACGGCATGGGTCCGCGAACTCACCGCCGTCGACGCCGCCACGCTCCTGGTCCCCGCCTTCGCCGCCACCGACGCCGGCCGGGAACTCCCCCTCGGTGAGGACTTCCGCGACACCCGCGCGCTCGCCGCCGCCCGGCTGCGGCTGCTGCCGGAACCGCCCGCGGTCCTGCCGCGCCGGCCGGAGGAACCCGAGCCGCTCGCCGAGGCGTTCCTCGGCTCCGACGCTCGACCGCGCGACCTCGACGCCGATGCCGTCGCCGCCTGCGCGCGGCTCGTGGCGCGGCTGATGGCCGAGATCGACGGGCAGCCGGGGCGGGTGAGCCCCGCGAAGCTCGAGCTCCTGCTGGACGAGCACCTCCCGGAGGTCCTCGACGAGGACGACCCCGAGTGGGAGGTCCTGCCGACCGTCCTACGGGCCTGGGTCGGGTGGGCGGCCGAACACGCGGGGCTCTCGTCGTCGGCGCGCGCGGTGCTCGACGAGGCCGCAGACGTGTTCCTCGAGGGCTTGGCCGCCGACGTGCCGGAAGAGCTCCTCGAGGCGCTGCTCGACGACGTGCCGGACGACCTCACGCCCGAGGAGATGGACGAGATCCTGGCCCGGCGCACCTTCGCCGTGGGCGGCCCGTTGATCCTCGACGACGGCGGGGATCTGACGATCGACCCCGCAGACCCGGACCAGCGCGCGCTGGCCATCCGCAGGGAGCACCCCGAGTACGCCGAGGCGCTCGCCGACCCCATCGGGGATGCACTGGTGGACGGGGTCAATCCCCGGCTGCACCTCGCGCTCCACGAGATCGTCACCAACCAGCTCTGGGACGCCGAGCCCCCCGGTGTCTGGCCGGCCGCGCTGCGCCTGTTCGCTTCCGGCATGGACCGCCACGACGTCTTGCACGCCCTCGGTGAGGTCGCCACCCGTCACGTGCACGCGGCACTGCAGGAGCGGCGCCCGTACGACGCTGCGGCCTATGCCACCGATCTCGAGGCGCTCGGCCAGGGGCCCGCACGGCGGCACTGACGGGCCGAGCGCGGCGTGAGTTGCCCTCGGTACCCGCGCGAGATCCGTCCGCCGAAGATTTTCTCTGCCACGCTGTCGTATCCCCGCGACCCCGTTCGTGGAGGGGGTACGGCAGCCGGAGCAGCTGTCCACGACCGAGGAGACCGAGATGACCCAGTACCTGCTGTCCGTGCACCACGACTACGGCACCGAGTTCCCGCCCCTGGAGGAGATGCAGCCGGTCTTCGCGGCTGTCGACCGGTTCAACGAGAAGCTGCAGTCCGATGGCGCGTGGGTGTTCGCCGGCGGGCTGACGCCGATCGACCAGGCGACCACCGTCGACAACACCGGTGAGCGCCCGATCGTCACGGACGGGCCGTACGCGGAGTCCAAGGAGTACCTCGGCGGCTTCTGGGTGATCGAGGCCGCCGACCTCGACGCCGCGCTGGCGCGGGCGAAGGAGGGCTCGGCGGCCTGCCGCGCGAGGGTCGAGGTGCGGGCGTTTCAGGCGGGATGACGCCCGCGATCGAGCGGATCTTCCGCGAGGAGTTCGGCCGGGTGGTCGCCTCGCTGGCGCGCCGCTTCGGCGACCTCGACGTCGCCGAGGAGGCCGCGGGCGAGGCGCTCCTGGTCGCCCTCGAGCGCTGGCCGGTCGACGGGGTGCCGCCCAACCCGGGCGGCTGGCTGACCACCACCGCGGCCCGGCGCGCCCTCGACCGGATCCGCCGCGAGCAGCAGCGCGACGCCAAGCACCGTGCGGCCCTGATGATCCACGACGACACGCCCCCCGAGCCGGCCGGAGCCGTCGACGACGACCGGCTCCGGCTGATCTTCACCTGCTGCCACCCGGCGCTGGCGCCGGAGGCCCGGGTGGCGCTCACCCTGCGGCTGCTCGGCGGCCTGACCGTCGCCGAGATCGCCGCGGCGTTCCTGGTCCCCGAGACGACCATGGCCCAGCGCATCACCCGGGCCAAGGCCAAGATCAAGGGCGCGCGCATCCCCTACCGCGTGCCGTCGACGGACGACCTCGCCGAGCGGCTCGCCGCGGTGCTCACCGTCGTCTACCTGATCTTCAACGAGGGCTACCTGGCCAGCGCGGGCGACGCCCCGGTCCGCGCGGAGCTGACCGACGAGGCGGTGCGGCTCGGCCGGGTGCTGCGCGCGCTCCTACCCGAGGAGCCGGAGGTGGCGGGCCTGCTCGCGCTGATGCTGCTGGTCGACGCCCGCAGGCGCAGCCGGGTGGCGGGCGGCGAGCTGGTGCCGCTGCCGGAGCAGGACCGGGCCGGGTGGGACCGCGCGCTGATCACCGAGGGCCACGCGCTGGTCCGCGAGTGCCTGGACCGGGCCCGCCGCACCGGTCGCGGGCCCGGGCGCTACCAGCTGCTGGCGGCGGTCAACGCCGTCCACACCGACGCGCCGTCATCGGCCGACACCGACTGGCGCCAGATCGCGGCGCTCTACGACCAGCTCCTCGGCGTGGACCCCGGGCCGGTGGTCGCGCTCAACCGGGCCGTGGCGGTCGCGGAGCTCGACGGGCCGGCCGTCGGGCTGGCGGCGGTGGACCGGCTGGGGCTGACCGGCTACCACGCCTGGCACGCCACCCGCGCCGACCTCCTGCGCCGGCTGGGCCGGTCGGCCGAGGCGCGCGCGGCCTACGACGCGGCGATCGCGGCGACGGACAACCCGGCGGAACGTGCGTTCCTCAGCCGGCGCCAGGGGCAGCTGTCCGGGTGAGAGGTCAGTGGTGGAAGCCGGAGGACCCGGTCCGGCCCGCCGCCTCGGGATCCGTCACCAACCCCTGGGTGACGGCGCGGAGGTCGTGGAAGAAGAGCTCGGCGAGGTCGTGGGAGAAGCCGTTGCGACACACGACCCGCAACACCGCGAGGTCGGTCCGATCGTCGGGAAAGGTGTAGGCGGGCACCTGCCAGCCGTGCTCGCGCAGCCCCCGGGAGACGGCGAACACGTCCCAGCCCGAGACGTCGTCCGTCGTGGTGAACGCGAAGACCGGCAGCTCGTCGCCGCGGCTGATCAACCGGTACTCGCCCATCTCGCCGATCTTGGCGGCCAGGGCGGTGGCGACGTCGCGACTGGCCTGCTGCACCGCCTGCATGCCCGCGAAGCCGAGCCGCAGGAACGTGTAGTACTGGGCGACGACCTGCGCACCGGGGCGGGAGAAGTTGAGGGCGAACGTCGGCATCTCGCCGCCCAGGTAGTTGACCTTGAAGACCAGCTCCTCGGGCAGGGCGGCGGCGTCGCGCCAGATCGCCCAGCCCACGCCCGGGTAGACCAGGCCGTACTTGTGGCCGGAGGTGTTGATCGACGCGACGCGCGGTAGCCGGAAGTCCCACACGAGGTCGGGGTCGAGGAACGGGGCGATCATTGCGCCCGAGGCGCCGTCCACGTGCATCGGCACGTCCGGGCCGCCACCGGCGGCCAGGGCGTCCAGCGCCGTGGCGATGTCGGCGACCGGCTCGTAGCTGCCGTCGAAGGTCGAGCCCAGGACGGCGACGACGCCGATCGTGTTCTCGTCGCAGCGCTTGACCGCCTCCGCGGCGTCGAGGTGGTACCGCTCGCCCTCCATCGGCGCCAAGCGGGGCTCCACCTCCCAGTAGGTGCAGAACTTCTCCCAGCACACCTGCACGTTCGCGCCCATCACGAGGTTGGGCCGCCGCAGCGGATCGTGGCCGGTGCGCTGCTGCCAGCGGCGCTTGAGGGCCATCCCGGCGAGCATGCACGCCTCGCTGGAGCCGGTGGTCGAGCAGCCGGTGGCGACGCCGTGGTCCGGGGCGTGCCACAGGTCGGCGAGGATGGCCACGCAGCGGTTCTCGATCTCGGCCGTCTGCGGGTACTCGTCCTTGTCGATCATGTTCTTGGCGACGGCCTCGCCCATGAGCGTCTGCGCCTGCGGCTCCATCCAGGTGGTGACGAACGTGGCCAGGTTGAGCCGCGCGCTGCCGTCGATCAGCAACTCGTCGTGGATCAGCTGGTAGGCGACGTCGGCCGGAACCGGCCCGGGCGGCAACTCATGCAGCGGTGCGCTGATCTCGCGCTCGAAGGCGGGGTTCGCCGAACCCAGGAAGGCGTTGGCCTCACGGGATTCGTGGTGCCGTCGGGGAACCGGCTGGCCGTGCAGCGCCATGCCGGCACTCTGCCACACCGATCCCGATCTCGATCAGCGTCACGCTCGACCGTGTCCCGGGCCGCCCTCGGCCGGATCGTCCGGCACCGGGTCGCCCGGGATCGGACCCCCGCAGCGCCAACACCGGTCCGGCTCCCGCGGGCTCGGCATCGCCCCGCAGGCCGGGCACAGCTCGTGCAGCCAGCAGACCGCGTCGCCGACCGGTTCGTCGTCGCCGTCCTGCTCGATGGTCATCCCGCCTCCACCAGTGACCGGACCCGTCGCGCTCGCCCCCAGTGTGCCCACCCTCGCGCGACTCCGACGGTGATCACGGCAGCACCGAGGGCCGGGGTACCGTCGCGGACGTGATTGTGGTCCGGGGTTCACCGTCCCGGACGGGTGGAGGCGGACACCGCGATCAGGTGATCATGGCGGGTCCACCGGTGACGACGGGGACGGCCAGGGTAGATCCATCCCCGTGCCGACCTCCTGCGTGTCGCGCTGCCCGCTCGCCCTACGCGGGACGGCCCTCCCCCGGGCCAGGCCGCCCTGGACCGCACTGCCCGGGAGGGAGGTCGTCGTGTCACGTCGGCGTTCAGCGGTGACCCGGTTCTCGCCGCGTCACACCCTCGCCCTGGCGCTGGTCGCCGTGCTCGCCGCGGCCGGGGTCGGCACGGCGGTCCTGCTGCCGCGCACCCCGGCTCCGACCGGCACGCCCGCGGCCGGGCCCCCGCTGTCCACGCCGCCCGCGGCACCCGCCGGTCCCCCGGCCCGCCCGCTCGACGACTCCTTCCTCGACGGCGACGACGACCCGGTCCCGACGACCCCGCGCACCGTCGACGTCGCGGACGCCGGCGCGCTCACCGACGCGCTCGGGACGGTCCGCGGCGGCACCACCCTCGTCCTGGCCGACGGCACCTACGACGGCGACTTCACCGTGCGCGGGGTGAGTGCCATACCCGAGGCACCCGTGGTCGTCCGCGCGGCGAACCCGGGCAAGGCGGTCCTCGCGTCGGGCTCCACGCTCGTCGTCAAGGGCGGCGCGCACGTCGTCGTCGCCGGTCTGACCTTCCGGAGCGGCGCGAGCACCCTGCTCAAGCTGGAGTCGTCGAACAACGTGCGCGTCACGCACAACACGTTCGACCGGGGCGGCGCCGGCGAGAGCTCCAGCAAGTGGCTCTACGTCGGTGGCGCGGGCAGCCACCACAACCGGATCGACCACAACACCTTCCAGAACAAGACCGACCCCGGCAACTACCTGACCCTCGACGGCTCCGAGACCCAGGTCTCCCAGTACGACCGGATCGACCACAACCGGTTCGCGCGGATCGGGCCGCGCGCGGAGAACGAGAAGGAGGCCGTGCGCCTGGGCTGGAGCGGCATCTCCCTGTCCTCGGGCTTCACGGTGTTCGAGGACAACCTGCTGGAGGAGTGCGACGGCGATCCGGAGGTCGTGAGCGTCAAGGCCAGCGACATGACCGTCCGCAACAACACCGTGCGCCGGTCGCAGGGCGTCCTGTCGTTGCGGCACGGCAACCGCAACAGCCTCTACGGCAACGTCGTCCTCGGCGAGGGCCGCCCTGGCACGGGCGGCATCCGCCTCTACGGCGCCGACAACCGCGTGTTCAACAACTACGTCGCGGGCACGACCGGCACGGGCTACGACTCGGCCCTGTCGATCGACGGCGGCGACGCGCGGCCCGGCGGCGCGCTGAACAAGCACCACCGTGTCGACAACGCCGTCGTCGTCTTCAACACCCTCGTCGACAACGCGACGGGCATCGTGATCGGTGGGAACTACCCCGAGCCACCGGTCAACCTCGTCGTGGAGAACAACCTGCTGGCCGACTCGGGCGACGTGCGCCAGGTCAGGGCGCCCGACGGCGGCTCGCTCGCCAACAACACGGTGGGCACCAAGTCCGCCCTCGGCCTGACCGACACCGGGCCGGCCTGGAAACTGGCGGCGGGCAGCCCCGAGATCGACAAGGCGGTGGGCCTGTTCGACTTCGTGACCACGGACTTCGAGGGCCGGCCGCGCTCCGGTGCGAAGGACGTCGGCGCGGACGAGCACGACGGCTGACGGCCGCCGCCGAGTCGTCGGCGGCGGCGCCCAGGAGGCCACCGTGTCGAGCCGGCGAGCGCGGCATGTCCGCGTCGGAAGCGTGACGTCGAGCAGGGCGACGTTCTCGCGGATTCGCGCCGGGTGCGTCGTGTCGGCGATCGACACGCTCTGTTCCGGTTCCACAAGACCGCAATCACCCGATGGTAGTTTGCCGCGGTCGACGGGTGACGATCTTCACAGAGGGGCTGCGGAATGGGTGTTCGCACGACCGTCGTCGCCACCGTCGTGGCGGCCGCCATGTCCTTTCCGATGGCCGGTGTGGCAGCGGCTCAGGATCGCGACTGCAACCAGTTCGCCACACAGGCGCAAGCCCAGGCCGTCTACAACAGCAACCGCGCAGATCCGTACAACCTCGATGCCGACAACGACGGTCAGGCTTGCGAGTGGCTGCCCAACGATCGCTACGAGGACGGCACGGCCCCGGCGACCACCACCCCGACGCGAGGGGTGGAAACCGGTGCCGGGGGCACCGCCGACCTGGCCGCCGGTGCCGAAGACACCGCCGACGACAGCTCCGGACCGCTGCTGCCGCTGGGCATCGTCGGTGGCGCCGTGCTCGCCGCGGGCGGCCTGGTGCTGGTCCGGCGCCGAGCGGTCCGCAGGAACGACTGACGAGAACACGGGCCGCGAGCGACATCGTGCGTACCCGGCTGACGGTCGTCATTGCCGCGCTGCTCTGCATCGGGCTGCTCGGCGGATGCGGCCGATGGCGGGAGGAGATCAACGGGCCCGTCGCCGAACCGGTCCGTATCCGCGTCCCGGTGATCGGAGTCGATGCGCCCATCGAACCCCTGACCGTCGACGAGAGCGGGGTCCTGCCCGCTCCGGACACCTTCGACGGAACCGGATGGTGGAGCGGCGGCCCGGAGCCCGGCGAACGCGGCCCCGCAGTGATCGCCGGACATCTCGACTCCTACCGCGGGCCCGCGGTCTTCTACCGACTCCGAGACCTCACACGCGGAGACACGATCTTCGTGGACCGGGCCGACGGTACAGAGGCCGTGTTCGCGACCGACCGGATCGAGCGGCACGACAAGGACGACTTCCCGACCGAAGCGGTCTACGGCGACACCCCGGATTCGCAACTACGCCTCATCACCTGCGGAGGCAAGTTCGACAAGCGGCACCGCCGCTACCTCGACAACGTCATCGTGTACGCCACACGAGTCGGGTGACCCGGTGTACGGGGTCTGGTCGCCGGCCGCTCACGCCGAGCGCGTCGCCGTGGCGGCCGCCAGCTCGCCCTGCAGCCGGCCCGTGCGGTGCAGCGTGTGCCGGCGCAGGCCCGGTCAGCTCGGCACCGGGGTCGGCACCGTCTCCCCGAAGCCGCCGACCTCGACGTCGACGCTCCGGACCTCGGCCGCTGGTGCGCGCGTAGAACGCGTAGAACGCGTAGAACGCGTAGAACGCGCCTGCCCGGTCGGGTTGGTCACGGTCAGCAGGGCCATCAGGTAGCCGGAGTGGCGCTCTAGACCGGCGACCTCCGCGCGCAGCCCGGCGTCGGCCAGGTCCCGGGTCACCGGCAGCGGCTCCAGCGTCGCCGGCACCTGCTCAACCGACCCGGTGCGGATCTCCACCCGCCGGTTCAGCGCGCGGCCGTCCGGGTCGTCGCTGCCGTCCGGCCTGGTGTTGGGAGCCACCGGCTTGGTCTCCCCGAAGCCGACCGACGTGTAGCTGTAGCCCGATCCCAGCTCGGCCTCGAGGGCGCTGCGCACCGCCGACGCCCGGCGCTCGGACAGCGCCCGGTTGTCCGCGTCGCTGCCGATGGCGTCGGTGTGCCCCTCGATGGTCACCGTCCCGGTGCCGCCGGAGCCGATCTCGGTCGTCGACCGCGGCGATGGCCTGCTGCGCGGCCGGGGCCAGCTCGGCGCTGCCGAAGGCGAACAGCACGTCGGCGGGCAGCCGGATCACCGTCCTCTTCGTCCCGCCGGCGGGGCGGGGAACACCGCGGTCACCGTGAGTGCGCCGCCCGGCGGCACGTCGTCGCCGTTGTTCTCGCTGAGCCGCCCGCCCAGGCCCTGCGCGGTCAGCATCTCGTACGTCGTGCCGCGCGGCAGGTCGACCAACATCATGATCCGCTCGATCTGGTCGATGCCCAGCGTGTCCGGCGACATCGGCTGCCCGGTGTCGTTCGGGAACTCGAACTACAGAGCGAGCTCGGCCGTCCCGACCCGGACCAGGCGCACGTCCCGCGCCTGCACCTGCAGAGCGCTGGACCGCGGCTGCGCGGTGATCCCGGTTCGGGGCGGCGCGGCTGGCGCAGAGGTGGGCCCAGGGGTCACCGAGGCGGCGCTGCTGGTGCCGGTGTCCGGGCTCGAACAGCCGACCAGCGCAACGGCCAGCAGGGCGACGGTGAACAGGCTCGCGCCGCGCGCATGCACGCTTCCCTCCATCAGGTAGGCGGCAACGTAGCAGGTCAGCCGAGGTGCCCGGTTCGCACGGTCGCGCCTTGGGGGGCGGCCCGGTTCGCCCCTTCTCGCGCGGGTCGCTCACGCGGGGAACGCGGTCCAGCGCGCCGCCGCCCACATGCTGCCGAGGAACAGCAGCGCCGCGAGGCCCGCCAGCCACACGCTCACCTCGACGTCGCGGTGCTGGGTCTGCACCGTGTGCGGGAGGTCGGCCAGCACCCGCTGCAGCCGGTCCGCGTCCGCGGCGGCGAAGTACTGGCCGCCGGTGACGTCGGCGACCTGCTGCAGGGTGGCCTCGTCCGCGACGAGGTAGTTCCGGCCGCTCAAGCCCCCGCCGACGTAGCCGCCGCCGCGGCCCTCGAAGCCCCGCCCGCCGAGCTGGGCCGCCGTGCACACCATCGACGTCGGGTTCCGCGTTCCGAAGCCGATCGGGTACACCCGCACCCCGCGCTGGGCGGCGACCTGCGCCGCGTCGACCGGCTCGATGCCCCGGGTGTTGGCGCCGTCGGTGAGCAGCACGACGATCTCCGGTGCGTAGCTGCCTGGGGGCCGGGGTGGCGCGGGGCCTCCGGAGTCGGCGGGGGCGACGTCCGGGTTGATCTCGGCGATGGCGTCGACGGACTTGAGGATCGCAGCACCGATCGTGGTGCCCCGGCCCGTGGTCAACGTGTCGATCGCCTGGAGCAGCGCGGCGCGGTCCGTCGTCGGCGCCACGGCGACCTGCGCGAATCCGGCGAACAGCACCAGGCCGATGCGCGTGTCGCCGTCCTGCCCCTGTACGAAGTCGCGCACCGCCGTCTGGGCCGCGGTGAGCCGGTTCGGCTCGACGTCCGTCGCGCACATCGACCCCGAGACGTCGAGCGCGAGGATCATGGCCGCCTCCGAGACGGGCACGTCCACGCTCAGCCGGGGCCGGGCCGCTGCCAGTCCGAGCGCGGCGAGGGCGGCGAGCAGCAGCGCGACGGGGACGTGCCGCTTCCATGCGGCGCGCCGCGGGGCCGCCGCCCGGATCAGCGCGACGCTCGAGTACCGCACCGCCCGCCGGCGCTTGCGGCGCAGCTGCCACACGTACGCGCCGGCGAGCAGCGGCACGGCGAGCAGCGCCAGGAGCGCGAGGGGCCAGGTGAAGGTCACAGCACCCGCCCGAACCAGAGCAGGGAGAGCCCGACGCCGGCGAGGACGAGCAGCCCGGCCGCGGCCGCGAGCAGGCCGGTGACCTCGATGTGCTCGGTCTCGACCTTCCACTCCAGGTCGATGGCGTTGGCCACCCCGGCCAGCGCCGCCGTGTCGGCGGCCGCGACGTAGCGGCCGTCGGTGCGCTCGGCGATCGTGCGCAGCGTGTGCTCGTCCAGGGCGGTCGCGAGCTGGAAGCCGTCGACCTCGATCACGGTGCCGCGCGGCGACCCGATCCCGACCGGGTAGACGCGCACGCCCGCGCTGGACGCGAGGTCGGCGACCTCGACCGGGTCCGGCTCGGCCGTGTTCTCGCCGTCGGAGAACAGGACGACGGCCGCGGAGCCGTGGTAGCCGAGGTCCGGGCCCTGCGCCTCGACTCCGTTGGACGTGCCCGGCGCGTTCACCAGCACCGTCTTCCCGGTGATCGCGCTCAGCGAGGTCTGCAGCCCGCTGCCCAGCGCCGTGCCCCCGCCCGGTTGGAGCCGGTCGATCGCGGCGAGCACGCTCGCCCGGTCCGCGGTCGGCTGCTGGGTGACGAGCCCGCTGGTACCGAACGCGACGACCCCCACCCGCACGGTGGGCGGTTGGCGCTCGACGACGGCGCGCGCTGCGGCCTTGGCGACGTCCATCCGCGTCGGGCTGAGATCGGTGGCGGTCATGCTCGACGACACGTCGAACGCCAGCATCACGGTGCCCTCCCGGCGCGGGAGCGGCACGCCGATCTCGGGCCGCGCGAGCGCGAGCAGGAGCAGCGCGAGGGCGCCGAGCAGCAGTGCGGGCGGCAGCGCGGCCCGCCGACCGGGGGCGGGGGCGGCCAGGCCGAGTGCAGCCAGTTCGGTGCGGCGGGCCGCACGGGTGCGGAGCAACCGCCGGTACCAGACGACGACGAGCGGGACGGCCGCGAGTGCCACGAGCAGCCAGGGCCACGCGAACGTCACCATCGACCGCCACCCGACCGCGCCCGGCGGCGCAGGTGGGCGAGGCGGAAGAGGGCGCGGACGAGGTCGTCGTCGGTGGCGACCGGGTGCAGGTCGAGCCCGGCTGAGCGGAGATCGGCGACGAGGGCCGCCTGCCGCTCGCCGGCCGCGGCCGCCAGCCGCTGCCGGAACTCGGGGTCGTCGGTGTCGACGAAGATCACTTCACCGGTCTCGGCGTCCTCGACGTAGATCATCCCGGCGGCGGGAAGGTCGAACTCGCGCCGGTCCACCACCTGGATCGCCACCACGTCGTGCCGGCGCGCGAGCTGGCCCAGGAGCCCCTGCCAGCCCGGCTCGGACAGGAAGTCCGAGATGATCACGACGAGCGACCGGCGCCGCAGGATCCCGAGCGCGGCGCGCAGCGCGGCGCCGAGGTCCGTGGTCCCCGGTGCCGGGGCGGCGGGCCGCAGCAGCCGCGAGAGGATCCTGAGCACCTGGTTGCGGCCCGACGCGGGCGGGATCGTCGCGCGCACGCGTGAGTCGAACAGCAGCGCGCCGACCCGGTTCCCGCCGCGCGAGAGCAGCTGCGCCACGGTGGCCGCGACCTCGGTGAGCACGACGTGCTTGTGCCGCTGCACCGGCCCGAAGTCCATCGACGCGGAGAGGTCGAGCAGCAGCCAGGCGGTGACCTCGCGGTCTTCGGTGTACTCGCGCACGTGCGCGACGTCGGTGCGCGCGGTGACGTTCCAGTCGACGTGGCGCAGGTCGTCGCCGAACTGGTACTCGCGCAGGTCCGCGACGTCGACGCCGGTGCCGCGGAACACCGTCCGGTAGTCGCCCTGCAGGCGTCCGTCCAGACGCCGCAGCACCCGCCACTCGAGGCGGCGCAGCACACGTTCCGGCGTGAGCGCCGCCAGTTCCGTCACGGCCGGCGCGCGGAGGCGCCGCGCCCGGGGTGGTCGGGTCCGGTGTGGTCGAGTTCGGCCTGGTCGAGCTCGGGAAGGGGGATCGCGGCCAGGAGCGGGCCGAGCACGTCGTCGGGCGAGACGTCGTCGGCCAGGGCCTCGTAGGACAGGACGACGCGGTGGCGCAGCACGTCCCGGGCCAGCTCGCGGACGTCCGCGGGCAGCGCGTAGTCCCGGCCGCGCAGGAACGCGAGCGCCTTGGCGCCGAGCACCATGTTGATCGACGCCCGCGGACTGGCCCCGAATGTCACGTACCGGGCGAGGTCGGGCGAGCCGACCGCGGCCGGGTCCCGGGTCGCGGTGCTCAGCCGCACGGCGTACTCGATGATCTGCGGGTCGACGTACACCGCGTCCGCGCCGCGCTGGTACCCGAGCAGGGTCTCGACGTCGATCACCGGTTCCGGCGGCTCGTGCGCCGTGGTCATCCGCTCGACGACGACGTACTCCTGCGTCGCCGTGGGGTAGCCGACCAGCACCTTGAACATGAACCGGTCGAGCTGGGCCTCCGGCAGGGGGTACGTGCCCTCCGACTCGATGGGGTTCTGCGTCGCCATCACCAGGAACGGGTCCGGAGCCGGGAACGTCTCGCGCCCGATCGTCACCTGCCGCTCCTGCATGACCTCCAGCAGCGCGCTCTGCACCTTCGCCGGGGCCCGGTTGATCTCGTCCGCGAGCAGGAGGTTCGTGAAGACCGGGCCGATGCAGACCTGGAACTCCCCCGCGCGCTGGTTGTAGATGCGGGTGCCGACGACGTCCGCGGGTACCAGGTCCGAGGTGAACTGGATCCGCTGGAACCCGCCGCCGATCGCCTGCGCGAGGGTCTTGACCGCCATCGTCTTGGCGAGTCCGGGGACGCCCTCGACGAGCAGGTGCCCGCGGGCCAGCAGCGCGACGAGCATGCGCTCCAGCAGGCCGTCCTGGCCCACGATCGTCTTCTTGACCTGGTAGAGCGTGGCCTGCAGCGGCAACCAGGGGTCGGTGTCGTGATCCATCTTCTCTCCCGGTCCCCCGTCGTCGTCCGGTGCTGTTCCTGCTACTGCTGGGGCCCGCCGGCCGCGCCGCCCGCGGTGGCGATCGGGACCGCGAACCCGACCCCGACGAAGAAGTCCTGGTTGGCCGGGTTGGCCAGGGCGGTGACGATGCCGACCACCTGACCCGCCCGGTTCAGCAGCGGTCCGCCGCTGTTGCCGGGGTTGACCGCGGCGTCGAACTGGATCAGGCCACCCAGCGCCGGGCCGCGGGGCGCGGCGATCGTGCGGTCGACGGCCGAGACGACGCCCGCCGTGAGGCTGCGCTGCAGGCCGAGCGGGTTGCCGACGGCGAACACGGCGTCGCCGACCGGGGGCGGCCCGGCGAGCACCGCGGGCACGACGACCTCCGGGAGCCGGTCCACGGCCAGCACCGCGATGTCGTGCTCGGGCCGGCTGTCCGTCACCCGGGCGGCCGCCTGGGTTCCGTCGGCGAACTCGACCTGGATCCGGTCGGCGCCGTCGACGACGTGCAGGGCCGTGAGCACGGACCCGTCCGCGTTGACGACCACCCCGCTACCCAGGCCGGTCTCGACGGTCCCGCCCCCGGGGCGCTCGACGGTCCCGCCTCCGGGGCGCTCGGTGGTCACGGTGACCAGTGAGGGCGTGATGGTCCGGTACGCGCTGGTGGCCTCGGGCGGGAGGTTGCGCTCGGCCTCCTGGGCCTGCTCGATCCCCCGCTGCACGGCCCGGTCCACGTCCGCGGCCGTCGGCGGGGCGGGCGCTGACGACGAGACCCACCAGAGCCCGGCCGCGAGCGAGACGCCGATCGCCAGCGCCACGATCAGGATCCACCGAGGGCGACGTCGGGGTCGTTCCGGCGGCGCCCCGCCGGGCTCGCCGACCGACGTGGCCCCGACCGGTCGCATGGTTGTCGACAGTACGCCGCGACCGGGGAAAACGAGGTGAGTCAGTTCCTGGCTCGGGAGCCGGCCGCGCCGGACCGCCGCAGGCGGCGCACCACGGGGTCGGTCAGCAGCAGGAGCAGCAGCGGCCAGTAGCTCGTGGCCGGGATCGTGATCGAGATGACCAGCGCCAGCAGGAACGTGACGGTGACGGCGGTCGTGATGACGGTGTCCGGCCCGGCATCGGTGTCGCGCAACGTCCGATCGCGACTGATCACCCGGGCGAGGAGTGCGAGCAGCGCCGAGCTCACGGCCATCGTGCCGATGTAGAGCAGCTTCGCGAGGCCGTCGTTGGAGGTGGCGGTGACCAGCGTCGTCGGGAAGGGCAGGAACACGATGGTGAGGCTCCACCAGAACAGCAGCCGGATCACCGCACCGTTCTGCCGCGTGAGGCAACCGAGGATCGCGTGCTGGGCGAGCCAGAGCCGCGCGATGACCGTGAAGCTCAGGAAGAACCCGAACAGGTCGTCCACGTGCTCGCGCAGCAGCTCGGACACCGTGCGGCCGTGGATCTGGCTGCCGGCCTCGGCGAGCGGGAGGACGAGCAGGGTGATGGCGATCGCGACCACCGCGTCGATGAAGGTCAGGAGACGTTCGAGGTCGCGCTCACGTCCGGCCACCGGCGTAACCTACGTCGCCGTGGCGGACGGAGTCGGCGAGCACCATGTCGCGTGCCGACGGGCAGCTCGACGGGCCGAACTACAGTTCCGCCGTGTGCTCCACAGCCTCCTCCGAGCCGCGGCCGGCGATCGCCGTCGTCGTCCTCGCCGGTGGCTCGGGGCTGCGCGTGGGCAAGGACCGCAACAAGGCCTACCTGCCCCTGGGGAGCCGGACCGCAGTCGGGATCTCGCTGCGGACGATGGCCGCCGCCACGGCGCCGGACCTGCGGCGGTTCGTCCTCGTCGTGCGGTCGGACGACCTCGACCTCGCGCGCCGGACGCTCGACAAGGAGCTCCCGCACCCGCCGGTGCCCGTCGAGCTCGTCGTCGGGGGCGCCACCCGGCACGCCTCGGAGGAGCGGGCCCTGCGCCACCTCGAACCCGCCATCCGGGGCGGGGAGCTCGACCTGGTGCTCATCCACGACGCGGCGCGGCCGATGTGCTCGCCGGAGCTGGTGGCCGCCCTCGTGCGCACCGCGACAGAGCGCGGCGGGGCGGTGCCGGGCCTGGTGGCGGACGACCTGGCGGCGGTCGGCGCGGACGGCGTCCTGATCCCGCTCGTCGGACGGCACGTCCGCATCCAGACGCCTCAGGTCTTCGCGGCGGCCCCGCTGCTGGAGGCCTACCACCAGGCGGCCGAGTCCGGGTTCGAGGGAACCGACACCGCGGCCTGCCTCGAGCGGTTCTCGTCGCTGACCGTGGCCCACGTCGCGGGCGAGGAGCAGAACTTCAAGATCACCTACCCGCACGACCTGGTCATCGCCGACGAGCTCCTCCGCCGCTGGGACACGCTGGGGTGACGCGTTGACCGGTGGCGTGTGGCATGCCACGCTCGCGTCACTCGAGGGAGGCACCCGATGAAGCGGCTCCCGGAGACCGCGAGCGTCAACGCGCAGGTCCTGTCGTCCCTCCGCGCGGCGGTGATCACCGGCGAGCTGGCCCCGGGCAGCCTGTACTCCGTCCAGACCCTGGCCGATCAGCTCGGGGTGTCGCGCACCCCGGTCCGCGAGGCGCTGATCAAGCTCGCCCAGCAGGGGATGGTGCGCTTCGAGCGCAACCGGGGCGTCCGCGTGCTGCTCACGTCCCTGCACGACCTGGAGGAGGTCTTCGCGCTGCGGCTCCTGCTCGAGCCCCCCGCGGTACGGCGCGCGGTGACCCGGCTGGACGCGGCCCACCGCCGTGAGCTGCGGCGGATGTTCACGCAGATGGAGAAGGCCGCGAAGGCCGACGACGAGTTCACGATGTTCGAGCACGACAGACGCTTCCACCGCGCGCTGCTGGAGGCCGCGGGGAACGCGCGGCTCGCGGCGTTCGTCGACGGGCTGCGTGACATGGTGCTGCGGCGCGGTGTCTCGACGGCGCGGGAGTCACGCAGCCTCGACGACATCGTCGGCGAGCACCGCGCGATCCTGGAGCTGGCCGAGGGGGGCGACGCCGACGGCGCTGCGGAGGCGATGCACGCGCACATCCACCACACGGCCGAGCTGCTGATCGCGCAGGAGGCCGGCACGGACGGCGCGCTCGTCGTCGACCTGTCGTGGACCGAAGGCCGGGCGCCCACCCGTTGACGAGTGGCATGCTACATGCCACGGTCATCGTAGTTCTCCTGTGACGCACGTAACCCTCCAGTGCCGAAGGGACCTCGATGGCCACCGCGACGAAGCTGAGCGTCATCCCGTGCGGGGCGATGACGACCGACCTGACCTGGCTCCTGCTCAAACCCGGCCGCTCCATCACGGACCGCAACCACCGCGACTCACCGGCGCCGTGGGTCGACTGCCCCACGCACTGCGTGCTCGTCGAGACGCCCGAGGGCCGGCTGCTGTGGGACACCAGCTGCCCGCGCGATTGGGAGGAGCGCTGGGGGCCGACGGGGCTGCATGACTTCTTCCCCTACGACAAGGTCACCGAGGAGGAGTACCTCGACTCCCGGCTGCAGCAGCTGGGAGTCGGGCTCGACGAGATCGACTACGTCGTCCTGTCGCACCTGCACTTCGACCACGCCGGAAACGTGAAGATGTTCGAGGGCACGAACGCCAAGCTGGTCTGCCACCAGCGCGAAAGGGACTTCGCCTTCAACTTCGAGGGTCTGTTCACCGGCGCGCACCTGAAGACGGACTACGAGGGCCTCGAGTTCGAGACGGTCTCCGGCGACACCGAGATCCTGCCCGGCGTCACGCTGCTGGAGACCCCGGGCCACACGACCGGCTGCATGTCGATGCAGGTCGAGCTGCCCGACAGCGGCACCATGATCTTCACGTCGGACGCGGTCTACATGGGCGACAGCTGGGGCCCGCCGTCCACGCCCGCCGCCATCGTCAACAACCTGGAGCAGTGGTACTCGTCGGTGGAGAAGCTGCGGGGGATCCAGGAGCGCACGAACGCGACGATGGTCTTCGGGCACGACGCCGACCAGATCCACCAGCTCCGCGTGGCGCCCAAGGAGTTCTACACGTGAGCGAGCCGCAACTGCACGATGAGACGATCTTCACCTGGGGTGCGCCGCCGCTGAAGTTCGGTGCGGGCGCCGCGGACGAGATCGGGTTCGACCTGGCCGGCTACGGCGTACGCCGGGTGCTGGTGGTCACCGACCCCGGGGTGAGCGCCCTCGGGGCGCCGTCCCGGATCGCCGACGCCCTCAAGCGCTACGACATCGAGGCCGAGATCTTCGACGGGGTGCACGTCGAGCCGACCGACGACTCGATGAACAAGGCCGTCGAGTACGCCCGCGCCCAGGGCGACTGGGACGGGTTCGTCGCCGTCGGGGGCGGGTCGGCGATCGACACCGCCAAGGCGATCAACCTGCTGACGACCTACCCCGGCGAGCTGATGGACTACATCAACAAGCCGATCGGCAACGCGAAGACTCCCCCGGGCCAGCTCAAGCCGCTGGTCGCCGTGCCGACGACGGCGGGTACCGGCTCCGAGTCCACCGCGATGTGCGTGCTCGACATCCTGTCGATGAAGGTCAAGACGGGCATCAGCCACTGGCGGCTGCGCCCGAGCCTGGCCGTGATCGACCCGCTGCTGACGCTGAGCCTGCCGCCCGAGGTCACCGCCTCGGCCGGCATGGACATCGTCTGTCACGCGGTGGAGTCCTACACCGCTCGCTGGTACGCCACCTTCGACCGGAAGAAGCCCGAGGAGCGCGTCACCTACTGCGGCTCGAACCCCGTGTCGGACCTCTGGTGCGAGAAGTCGATGGCGCTCATCGCGAAGTCGTTCCGCAACGCCGTGCACCGCGGCGCGGACGACGTCGATGCCCGCTCGGACATGATGATGGCCGCGACGTTCGCGGGAATGGGCTTCGGCAACTCCGGTGTGCACATCCCGCACGCGAACGCCTACCCGATCGCCGGGATGGTCAGGGACTACCGGCCGGCGGGCTACCCGCAGGACGAGCCGATGGTCCCGCACGGCCAGTCGGTGTCGCTGACGGCGCCCGAGGCGTTCCGGTTCTCCTTCGAGAGCGCGCCGGAACGGCACCTGCGGGCTGCGGAGATGCTGGACCCGCGGGCGGACCGGGGGAACGACCAGCGTGAGCAGTTGCCGTCCGTGCTGGTCTCGCTGATGCGTGACGTCGGGATCCCGAACGGGATCGGCGGCGTCGGCTACACCGAGGCGGACGTGCCGGACCTGGTGCCGGGCACCATGAAGCAGCAGCGGCTGCTGGCCACCTGTCCGAAGACGCCGACCGAGGACGACATCGCCGGCATCCTCACGAAGTCCGTCGAGAACTGGTGACCAGCTGAGATGCCGATCTACGTCTACCGGTGCGGGTGCGGGGTGCGCTTCGAGCACCTCGCCGCCATGACCGACACCGCCGCACCGGGCTGCCCCGTGTGCGGCGGGGACACCAGCAAAGTGCCGGCGGTGTTCTCGCTCGGCGGCCGGGCGAGCCCGGGGCTGTCGAAGAACGAGATGCCGCAGACGTGGCGCGGGGTCTACGACGGCAGCCCCGAGTACGTCGACCGGATGCGCCGAACCTGGGAGCAGCGGCAGAAGCTGGAGGAGCGCCACCCGGAGATCGCCGGCGACCAGCGGCCGATCCTGGCGCACGAGGGCCGCTACGAGAAGGCGCCGCTGCGGCTGGGCGACCCGGCGCTCCGAGCGGGTCATGGCCAGGGACACGGACACGGACACACGCACGGGCCGCCGTCGGGCGGCGGTGCGGTGGCGCCCGGGACGTGACCGCTCTGCGCGGCACGGCGGGCATCCCGGACCTGCGGGCCGACCTCTTGCGTACCGTCGACGGCCCGGTGCGCTTCGACGACGCCGCGCGCGCGATGTGGTCGGCCGACGCGTCGAACTACCGCCGCGTCCCGATCGGCGTCGTCCGCCCCCGCGACATCGCGGACGTCGAGGCGGCCGTGTCCGTCTGCCGGGCGCACGACGTGGCGGTGCTCCCGGTCGGCGCGCGGACCTCGATCGCGGGCCAGGCCGTCAACACCGCCGTCGTCCTGGACTTCACGCACGTGAACCGGATCCTGGAGATCGACCCGGACGCCCGCACCGCCCGCGTCGAGCCCGGCGTGGTCTGCGACGCGGTGCGCGACGCCGCCGCGCCGCACGGGCTCACCTTCGGCCCGGACCCGTCCACCCACAACCGCTGCACGCTCGGCGGCATGATCGGCAACAACGCGTGCGGTTCGCACTCGGTCGCCTGGGGCAAGACCGTCGACAACGTCGTCGGGCTCGACGTGCTCACCTACCGGGGCGAGCGGCTGACACTGGGGACGGACGGGACCGGCGCGATCCACGCCGAGACCTCGATCCCGGCAGCGCTGCGTGCCCTGGGCGAACGGGCCGCCGCCGACGTCCACGCCGGGTTCCCCGACCTCACGCGGCGAGTCTCGGGCTACAACCTGGACCAGCTGCTGCCCGGTCGGGTCGATCTCGCCAAGGCGCTGGTCGGCACGGAGGGCACGTGCGCGGTGCTGACCGGGGCGACGGTCCGGCTGGTCGAGGCGCCCCCCGTGCGGGCGCTCGCCGTGCTCGGCTTCCCCGACGCCTACACCGCGGCCGACCACGTGATGGTCGTCCGCGCCCTGAACCCGCTGACGATCGAGGGGATGGACGCCGGGCTGATCGCCGCGCTGCGGGCGTCCAACCCGGTCGAGACAGCATCGCGAGCTCTGCCCGAGGGCGGCGGCTGGCTCTACGTCGAGACCGGCGGGGCGACCCGGGCCGAGGCGCACGCCGCCGCGGAAACGGTCGCGGCCGCGATGGCGCCGTACGCGATCTCCTCGGTGGTGGTGAGCGAGCCGGCGCGGATGAAGGCGCTGTGGCGGATCCGGGAGGACGGCGCCGGGATCCTCACGCGCTCGCCCGACGGCGGCGAGGCCTGGCCGGGCTGGGAGGACGCCGCCGTGCCGCCGGAGCGGTTCGGCGCCTACCTGCGGGAGTTCGACACCGTCCTTTCCCGGCACGGCCGGCGCGGCGTCTACTACGGGCACTTCGGCGACGGCTGCCTGCACGTGCGGATCGACTTCGACCTCGCGTCGCGGGCCGGGATCGCGAACTTCCGGGCGTTCCTGGAAGACGCGGCGGACCTCGCCGTCGCGCACGGCGGGTCGCTCTCGGGCGAGCACGGCGACGGCGCCGCCCGCGCCGAGCTGCTGCCCCGGATGTACCCGCCGCCGATCATCCGGGCGTTCGAGGAGTTCAAGGGCATCTGGGATCCCGACGGCCGGCTCAACCCGGACCGCGTGGTGCGGCCCGCGAAGCTGGACGACGACCTGCGCGTGTTCGTCGGGCTGCCGACGATCCGCGACACCCCGGAGCTCGCGTTCGCCCACGACCGGGGCAGCTTCGCCCGCGCCACCCGGCGCTGCCTGGGCGTCGGCAAGTGCGTCACCGCGCACGGCGGGGTGATGTGCCCGAGCTTCCGGGCGACGGGCGAGGAGATGCACTCCACCCGCGGCCGCGCCCGGTTGCTGTTCGAGATGGCGAACGGGCAGGTGATCGGGGACGGGTGGCGGTCGGCCGAGGTCGCCGAGGCGCTGGACCTGTGCCTGTCGTGCAAGGGCTGCAAGCGCGACTGCCCGGTCGGCGTGGACATGGCGGCCTACAAGACCGAGTTTCTCGCCCAGCGGTACCGCAGGCGCCTGCGCCCGGCGGCGCACTACTCGATGGGCGCCCTGCCCCGGTGGCTGCACCTGGTGGGCCGGCTGCCGGCGCGGTTGGTCGACGCCCTGAACGCGGCCGCCCGCGGCCCGCTGGGGGCGGCGGCGAAGCGGCTGGGCGGGATCGCCCCGGAACGGGCGATCCCACCAGTCGCGACGCGCCCGTTCACCCGGGGTGCGCGCTCTGTCTTGAAAGCCACGTTCAGGACGTCTCCCGCCCTGAACGTGGCTTTCAGGACACGACGATCGGCCGGCCGCGCGCTGCCTTCCGCGGATGCCGCCCGCCCGCGCCTGCTCCTGTGGCCCGACACCTTCACCAACCACTTCGACCCCGGCGTCGCCGCCGACGCCGTCGCGGTGCTCGAGGCCCTCGGGTACGCCGTCGAGCTGCCGCCGCGCACCGTCTGTTGCGCCCTCACCTGGACCACCACCGGCCAGGTCGGCGCCGCCCGCCGCGTGCTGCGGCGCAGCCTGCGGGCGATCGAGCCGTGGCTCGCGGCGGGCGTCCCGGTCGTCGGGCTGGAGCCGTCGTGCACCGCCGCCCTGCGCGCCGACGGGCCCGAGTTGCTGCCCGACGAGCCGCTCGCCGCCCGCCTCGCGCAGGGGGTCCGCACCTTCGCCGAGGTGCTCGCCGACCATGCCGACGCCGTGCGCGCGGCCGTCGTCGTCCCCGGGCAACGCGCGCTGGTGCAGGTGCACTGCCACCAGCACGCCGAGCTCGGCACCGAGGCCGACCACGCCGCCATGGCCGCGCTCGGGATCGAGGCCGAGGTGCTCGACTCGGGATGCTGCGGCCTCGCCGGCAACTTCGGCTTCGAGCGAGGCCACTACGCGGTGTCGATGGCGTGCGCCGAGCGGGTGCTGCTGCCGGCCGTCCGGGCCGCGGAACCGGACGTCGCGGTGCTGGCCGACGGCTTCTCGTGCCGCACCCAGCTGCGTCAGGCCGGCACTCGCGAGCCCGCGCACCTGGCCCGGCTCGCGGCTACAGCGCTCGGCGTCCGCCGGGCGAACTAGAGTTCGGGGCGCGTGGTGCCGTCGGTGATGACGGCCTCGGGCTCGTGGCCGTTCTGGCTGGCCGGCGGCGGAATCAGCGGCGCGGCACCGGGCGGGCGCGCAGGCGGCGGACCGGGTGTCGCCCGTTCCAGGAACCGCAGCAGCTCCACCGGGAAGGGCAGCACGAGCGTGGAGTTCTTCTCGGCGGCGACCTCGACGACGGTCTGCAGCAGGCGGAGCTGCAGCGCCGCCGGGTGCTCGGCCATGATCTCGGCGGCCTCGGCCAGCGTGCGGGACGCCTGCAGCTCGCCGTCCGCGGTGATGATGCGGGAGCGACGTTCCCGCTCGGCCTCGGCCTGCCGCGACATCGACCGCTTCATCGTCTCGGGCAGCGCGACGTCCTTGATCTCCACGCGGTCGATCTGCACACCCCACGACAGCGCCGGACTGTCGATCATGATTTCGAGGCCCTCGTTCAGCCGTTCGCGGTTGGACAGCAGGTCGTCGAGGTCGCTCTTGCCGATGATGGACCGCAGCGACGCCTGCGCGACCTGGGCGATGGCGGCGTCGTAACGCTGGACGTCGACCACGACCTTGACCGGGTCCGTGACGCGGTAGTAGACGACCGCGTCCACCTTGACGGTGACGTTGTCCCGGGTGATGCCGTCCTGCGCCGGCACCGGCATCGTGACCACCTGCATGTTGACCTTGTGCAGGCGGTCCGCGATCGGCGCGATGAGGGTGAGCCCCGGCCCGCGCGGGCCCTCGCGGAGCTGGCCGAAGCGCAGCACGACCCCGCGCTGGTACTGGTTGATCACGCGGACACTGGAGCCCAGCACCAGCACGATCACGCCCATGATGACGATCAAGGCCCACAGGAGGGTCATGGCGTCCCCCATCCCGCGCCGGGAGGTCTCCCGGCTCGACCGTCGTGTGCCGACGGAGACACCTCATCGTAGGCCGCCACCTGCGCTCCGGCGAGGAAGGCGAGGAATCTCCCCGCGCCCGAGCCGTGTGGCATGCAGCGGCTTGCCCGTGTGATCCGCACGACAGAGACTGGACTCGTGACCACTACGAACGGGCTCGAGCGGTTCCAGAACTACATCGCGGGCAAGTTCGTCGCCGCCTCCGACGGGCGCACGTTCGGCTCGCTGGACCCGTACGCGGGCGCACCCTGGGCGGCGATCCCCGAGGGCAGTCCCGACGACATCGACCACGCCGTCGCCGCCGCGCGAACCGCCCTCGACGGCGAGTGGGGCGCGATGACCGGTTTCCAGCGCGCCGCGCTCATGCACAAGCTCGCCGACCTGATCACCGCGAACGCCGAGCGGCTCGCCCGGGTCGAGGTGCGCGACAACGGCAAGCTCTACCGGGAGATGATCGGCCAGCTGCAGGGGCTGGGGGCCTGGTACCGCTACTACGCCGGGCACGCCGACAAGATCGAGGGGCGGGTCATCCCGACCGACAAACCGAACTACTTCGTCTACACCCGCCGCGAGCCGGTCGGGGTCGTCGGCGCGATCACCCCGTGGAACTCCCCGCTGCTGCTGATGACCTTCAAGCTCGCCCCCGGGTTGGCCGCCGGCTGCACGTTCGTCGTCAAGCCGTCGGAGCACTCCCCCGCGTCGACGCTGGCGTTCGCGCAGGTGCTGCACGAGGCCGGGTTCCCCGACGGCGTGTTCAACGTCGTCGCGGGCTCCAGCCGCGAGCTGGGCGCCGCGCTGGCCGGGCACAAGGGCGTCGACAAGGTGGCGTTCACCGGGTCGACCGCCACCGGGCGGGCCGTCGCGCACGCCGCCGCGGACAACCTCAACCGGGTGACCCTGGAGCTGGGCGGCAAGTCGCCGCAGGTCGTCTTCGAGGACGCCGACCTGCCCGCGGCCGCCAACGGCATCATCGCCGGGGTCTTCGCGGCGACCGGCCAGACCTGCATGGCCGGCTCCCGGGTGATCGTGCACGAGAGCGTGCACGACGAGCTGGTGCGGCTGGTCGCCGAACGCGCGAACCAGATCAAGCTGGGCGACCCGAACGACCCCGAGACCGAGATGGGCCCGATCGCGAACCAGCCGCAGTACGAGAAGGTGCTCGGCTACCTCGACAAGGCCAAGGCGGAGGGCGCGACCGCGGCCTGCGGCGGCGAGGCGGCGGGCGACCTGGGCGGGTTCTTCGTCCGGCCGACGCTGTTCACCGGGGTCAAGCTCGACGACACGGTGGTCCGCGAGGAGGTCTTCGGCCCCGTCACGGCGGCGCTGACGTTCCGCACCGAGGAGGAGGCGCTCAAGCTCGCCAACGACACGCCGTACGGGCTGGCCGGCTCGGTGTGGACGAAGGACGTGCAGCGCGCGCACCGGGTGGCCGCCGGGATCAAGGCCGGCACGGTCTGGGTCAACGCCTACCGGGTGCTCGGCCCATACGCGCCGTTCGGCGGCTTCGGCCAGAGCGGGCTCGGCCGGGAGAACGGCGCCGATGCCCTCAACGAGTACACCGAGGTCAAGTCCGTGTGGGTGGAGCTCACCGGCGCGACCCGCGACCCCTTCAAGCTCGGCTAGCGCGGCGCGGATCCGGAGAGGATACGGGTGGACAACGAGGTCACGATCGTCGAGGTCAGCCCCCGCGACGGGCTGCAGAACGAGAGCACGATCCTCTCGACGGACGCCAAGGTCGAGCTGATCACGCGACTGGTCGACGCCGGGGCGCGCCGGATCGAGGCCGTCTCGTTCGCGCATCCGCGGCTGGTCCCGACGATGGCCGACGCCGAGGCCGTCATGGAACGGGTCCCCCGCCGCGACGGCGTCTCCTACGCCGGGCTCATCCTGAACCGCAGGGGCCTCGACAGAGCCCTCGGAACGGGCGTCGACGAGGTCAACGTCGTGGTGTTCGTGAGCGACACGTTCAGCGCGCGCAACCAGAACATCACCGCGGACGAGGCGATGACCATGGCTGCGGACGTCGTCGACGACGCCCGCGACCGTGGGCTGTTCACCACGGTCACACTCTCCACGGCGTTCGGCTGCCCGTTCGAGGGCGAGGTCGACCCGGCCCGGGTCGCGGAGTTCGCCCGCCGCTGTGCCGACGCAGGGGCGGAGGAGCTGTGCTTGGGCGACACGATCGGCGTCGGGGCGCCGAACCAGGTCACCGACCTGACGGCGCGGATGCGCGACACGGTCGGCGACGCGATGCGGTTGCGCTTCCACTTCCACAACACCCGCAACACCGGCTTCGCGAACGCCTACGCGGCCGTCACGGAGGGCGTGGACGTGCTGGACGCGAGCGCGGGCGGCATCGGCGGGTGCCCGTTCGCCCCGAAGGCCACGGGTAACATCGCCACCGACGATCTCGTCTACATGCTCGAACGGATGGGCCGCCCCACCGGCATCGACCTCAAGGCCCTGATCCCGACCGCCGCGTTCCTCGGCGAGCAGCTCGGCCACGAGGTTCCCGCCCTCCTGCCGCGTGCCGGCCTGTTCCCGTGACCCTGCACATCGAAGGAGACCGACATGGCTGACCACATCTACCGCATCGCCGAGATCGTGGGCACCTCGCCCGACGGCGTGGACGACGCGATCCGCAACGCCATCACACGGGCAGGCCAGACCCTCCGCAACATCGACTGGTTCGAGATGACCGAGGTCCGCGGCCACCTCGCGGACGGCCAGGTGGCCGACTGGCAGGTGACCGTCAAGGTCGGCTTCCGGCTCGAGGACGGGGAGTAGCGCGCTGGCGTGCTCACCCGCCCGGCTCGACCACCAGCAGCACGGCGTCCTTCGCGACCGTCGCGCCGGGGCGGGCCCGCAGCTCGCGCACCGTGCCGTCGACCGGCGCGGTGAGCACGTGCTCCATCTTCATCGCCTCGACGGCCACGAGCTTCTGCCCCGCCGCCACCTGCTGGCCCTCGACGACCTCCACGACGGTCACCGTGCCGGGCATCGGCGAGAGCACCGGCCCGCCGACGCCGGTGGCCTCCTCGGCGGCCGCCTCCAGGGCCTCCTGCTCCCGGATCGCCCAGGTGCGGCCGTCGCGCGACACCCACAGCACCCCGTCGTCGCTGCGGGCGACCGCGTACCGGCGCGTCACGCCGCCCTGGGTGTGCAGATGATCTGCGGTGGTGCGGGTCCGGACGGGCAGCCCGCCGGCGATCACCAGCTCGGCGTCGGCGGCGCGGCCCCGCGAACGGACCTCCACCGGCTCGTGCCCGTGAGCGAGCGCCCGACGGGTGGTCCACGCCGGCTCCCCGAGGCGCCACCCGCCCGGCACGTCGAACGGGTCGACGATCGCGCCTCGCGGCTCCAGGTCGAGCAGCGCGACACCGGTGGCGACGCCGACGACGTCGTCGGGCAGGTCCGCCGCGGCCAGCTCCGCGATCCGGCGGCCGACCAGGCCGGTGTCGAGGGTCCCGGCCCGCACGTCCGGGTCGGCCAGCAGCGCCCGCAGGAACCCGACGTTCGTGCCGAGCCCGAGCAGGACGGTCCGGCCGAGCGCGGCGTCCAGCCGCTGCAGCGCCTCGGCCCGGTCCGCGCCGTACGCGATGATCTTCGACAGCAGGGGGTCGTAGTCCGAGCCGACCACCGTGCCCTCGGCGATCCCGGAGTCGACCCGGATCCCGGGGAGGTCCCGCGGCTCGCGCAGGGCCAGGACGCGACCACCGGTGGGCAGGAACCCGGTGGCCGGATCTCGGCGTAGACGCGCACCTCGAGGCTGCCCGCGCAACCAGTCGTCCTGGGTGATAGGCTTTGCGCTGGCGCACACCACGACCGCGACCCGAACTCATCGCGGCGCAACGCCGCGAACGCGCCGGGTCGCAGCGAACGCCACCAACGCTGGGGCCGACCACGACCACCACCTTGACCCCTGACGAACCGGCCTACTCGCCCGGCCACCGCACTAGCGCAGCCGATGTGCTCACCCGCCCGGCTCGACCACCAGCAGCACGGCGTCCTTCGCGACCGTCGCGCCGGGGCGTGCCCGCAGCTCGCGCACGGTGCCGTCGACCGGCGCGGTGAGCACGTGCTCCATCTTCATCGCCTCGACGGCCACGAGCTTCTGCCCCGCCGCCACCTGCTGGCCCTCGACGACCTCCACGACGGTCACGGTGCCGGGCATCGGCGAGAGCACCGGCCCGCCGACGCCGGTGGCCTCCTCGGCGGCCGCCTCCAGGGCCTCCTGCTCCCGGATCGCCCAGGTGCGGCCGTCGCGCGACACCCACAGCACCCGGTCGTCGCTGCGGGCGACCGCGTACCGGCGCGTCACGCCGCCCTGGGTGTGCAGGTGATCGGCGGTGGTGCGGGTCCGGACGGGCAGCCCGCCGGCGATCACCAGCTCGGCGTCGGCGGCGCGGCCCCGCGAACGGACCTCCACCGGCTCGTGCCCGTGAGCGAGCGCCCGACGGGTGGTCCACGCCGGCTCCCCGAGGCGCCACCCGCCCGGCACGTCGAACGGGTCGACGATCGCGCCTCGCGGCTCCAGGTCGAGCAGCGCGACACCGGTGGCGACGCCGACGACGTCGTCGGGCAGGTCCGCCGCGGCCAGCTCCGCGATCCGGCGGCCGACCAGGCCGGTGTCGAGGGTCCCGGCCCGCACGTCCGGGTCGGCCAGCAGCGCCCGCAGGAACCCGACGTTCGTGCCGAGCCCGAGCAGGACGGTCCGGCCGAGCGCGGCGTCCAGCCGCTGCAGCGCCTCGGCCCGGTCCGCGCCGTACGCGATGATCTTCGACAGCAGGGGGTCGTAGTCCGAGCCGACCACCGTGCCCTCGGCGATCCCGGAGTCGACCCGGATCCCGGGGAGGTCCCGCGGCTCGCGCAGGGCCAGGACGCGACCACCGGTGGGCAGGAACCCGGTGGCCGGATCCTCGGCGTAGACGCGCACCTCGACGGCATGCCCGCGCAGCGACACGTCGTCCTGCGTGAGCGGTAGCGGCTCCCCGGCGGCCACCCGCAGCTGCAGCTCGACGAGGTCGAGGCCGGTGACCTCCTCGGTGACGGGGTGCTCGACCTGCAGGCGGGTGTTCATCTCCATGAAGAACCAGTCGAGCGCTTCCCCACCCACCCCGGAGTCGCCCGCGACGATGAACTCGACGGTGCCCGCGCCGGTGTAGCCGCAGGCCCGGGCGGCGGCGCAGGCGGCGGCGCCCATCGCCGCACGCTGCTCCGGGGTGAGCAGTGGCGACGGCGCCTCCTCGACGATCTTCTGGTGCCGGCGCTGCAGGGAGCACTCCCGCTCGCCGAGGTGGATCACGTGGCCGTGGGTGTCGGCGAGGACCTGGATCTCGATGTGCCGCGGGGTGGTGACGAGCCGCTCGACGAGCAGGGTGTCGTCGCCGAACGCGCCGCGCGCCTCGCGCCGGGCCGACGCGATGGCCTCGGCGAGGGCGTCGGCCCGGTGGACCTCCCGCATACCCTTCCCGCCGCCGCCCGCCGACGGCTTGAGCAGCACCGGGTAGCCGATCCGGGCGACGGCCCGCGCCAGCTCGGCGTCCGTGAGCCCGGCGCCGTCCGACCCCGGTACGACCGGAACGCCGGCGGCGGCCACCGTCTGCTTGGCCCGGATCTTGTCGCCCATCGCCTCGATCGCCTCGACCGGCGGGCCGACGAAGGTGATCCCGGCCGCCGCGCAGGCCGCCGCGAACGCGGCGTTCTCACTGAGGAAGCCGTAGCCGGGATGGATCGCCTCCGCGCCGGTCGCCCGCGCCGCCGCGACCACCCGGTCGATCGACAGGTAGCTCTGCGCCGCGGGCGCCGGCCCGAGCCGGACCGCGACGTCCGCCGCGCCCACGTGCGGCGCGTCCACGTCGGCGTCGGAGTACACCGCGACCGAGGCGATCCCCAGGGCGCGCAGCGTCCGGATCACCCGGAGCGCGATCTCCCCGCGGTTGGCGACGAGCACGGTGCGCGAACTGATCCGGCGCGGGTCGGCCGCCCCGCGCGGAGCGCGGGGTGGATGAGTCGTGGCCGGATCGATCACGGCCATCACATCCGGAACACGCCGAACGCCGGGTCGGCGAGCGGCGCGTTCGCGGCGGTCGACAGGGCCAGGCCCAGCACGGTGCGCGTGTCGGCGGGGTCGATCACTCCGTCGTCCCACAGCCGCGCCGTCGAGTACCAGGGATGACCCTGGGTCTCGTACTGCGCCTGGATCCGCTGCCGGAACTCCTCCTCCGGCTCGGGGTCGTCCGGGCTGCGCACCATCGACAACACCGTCGCCGCCTGCTCCCCGCCCATCACCGAGATCCGCGCGTTCGGCCACAGGAACAGCAGCCGCGGCGAGTACGCCCGCCCGCACATCGAGTAGTTCCCCGCCCCGAACGACCCGCCGATCACGACCGTCAGCTTCGGCACCCGGGTCGTCGCCACCGCCGTCACCATCTTCGCGCCGTGCTTGGCGATCCCGCCCGCCTCGTACTCCCGGCCGACCATGAACCCGGTGATGTTCTGCAGGAACACCAGCGGCACGGCCCGCTGGTCGCACAGCTCGACGAAGTGCGCGCCCTTCAGCGCCGACTCGGAGAACAGGATCCCGTTGTTCGCCACGATGCCCACGGGATGGCCGTGGAGCCGGGCGAAGCCGGTGACCAGCGTCGGCCCGTACAGGGTCTTGAACTCGTGGAACCGCGACCCGTCGACGATCCGGGCGATCACCTCGCGCACGTCGTACGGGATCCGGGGGTCGGTGGGCACCACCCCGTACAGCTCGGTCGGGTCCACGACCGGCTCGACGGTCGGAGCCACGTCCCACGGCCGGGCCGCCCGCGGCCCGAGGGTCCCGACGATCGACCGGACGATGCGCAGCGCGTGCGCGTCGTCGTCGGCCAGGTGGTCGGTGACCCCGGAGACGCGCGCGTGCAGGTCTCCCCCGCCCAGCTCCTCGGCGGTCACGACCTCGCCTGTGGCCGCCTTCACCAGCGGCGGCCCGCCGAGGAAGATCGTCCCCTGGTTGCGGACGATCACCGCCTCGTCGCTCATCGCCGGGACGTACGCCCCGCCCGCCGTGCACGACCCCAGCACCGCGGCGATCTGCGGGATGCCGGCCGCGGACATCTGCGCCTGGTTGTAGAAGATCCGCCCGAAGTGCTCGCGGTCCGGGAACACCTCGTCCTGCATCGGCAGGTAGGCGCCGCCGGAGTCGACGAGGTAGATGCACGGCAACCGGTTCTGGAGCGCCACCTCCTGTGCCCGCAGGTGCTTCTTCACCGTCAACGGGTAGTAGGTGCCGCCCTTCACCGTCGCGTCGTTGGCGACGATCACGCACTCGCGCCCGGCGACCCGGCCGATCCCGGTGATGATCCCCGCGGCCGGCGCCTCGCCCCCGTAGAGCCCGTGCGCCGCCAGCGGGGACAGCTCGAGGAACGGCGACGACGGGTCGACCAGCGCGTCGACCCGCTCCCGCGGCAGCAGCTTCCCCCGCTCGACGTGCCGTGCCCGTGCCCGCTGCGGACCGCCGAGCCGGGCTGTGGCCAGCTGCGCGTTCAGCTCCGCGACCAGCGCCCGGTGTGCCTGCGCGTTGCGCACGAACCCGACGGCGTGCGGGTCGACGGCGCTGTGCAACTGCGGCGCGTCGCTGGTCGCGGTTTCGGCCACGATCGTCCTCTCCGAGCTCGACCGGCCCGCTCTTCCCGAGGTCCACGGCGACACGGCAGCCCGCAGTCTAGAGCGGCTGTCGCACTTCTGATCGGCCGTCACACAGGCGGTGTGGCCGCCGCACGTGTTGTACGGGGTGTGGCGGTCGCGAGCGCTGTGCGACAGCGATGTGGATCAGCGGATCGTCGGCCTCCGGACGTGCCCGGATCAGCCAGGTGTTCGCCTACGATCTCGGAATGCGCCTGCTGGAGCGCGAGCATCCCCTCGACGTGCTGGAGGAGCGGGCCCGCCGCGCCGCCGCCGGCCACGGCTCCGTCGTCCTCGTCGCCGGCGAGGCGGGCATCGGCAAGACGGTCCTGCTGCGCGCCTTCGTCGAGCGGGCCCGGGCGCAACCGCTGTGGGGCATGTGCGACTCGCTGAGCACGCCCCGCCCGCTCGGCCCGCTGCGCGACGTCGCGGACGAGCTGGGGCCGCCGGTGCCCGCGCTGCTGCGCGGCACCGCGGCAGCCCAGCACGAGATCTTCGCGGCGGTGCTCGACGCCCTGCGTTCCCGCCCGCGCGTGTTCGTGGTGGAGGACCTGCACTGGGCCGACGAGGCGACGCTCGACCTCGTGCGGTTCCTCGCGCGGCGGATCGCGGGGCTGCCCCTGCTGCTGGTGCTGTCGTACCGGGACGCGGTGGGAGCCGACCACCCCCTGAGCCCGGTCCTCGGCGACCTGGTCGCCTCGCCGGGCGCGTCCCGCCTTCAGCTGACCCCGCTGAGCAGGTCGGCCATCGCCGCGCTCGTCGACGGGCACGGGCTCGACCCGGCCGACGTCCACCGCCGGACCGCGGGCAACCCGTTCTTCCTCAGCCAGATCCTCGCCCAGCCGGACGCCCCGATGCCCGCGAGCGTCCGGGACGCCGTGCTCGCCCGCACCGCTGGGCTGGCGCCTGCGGTGCGCCGTAGCCTCGAGCTGCTCTCCTGTACACCCGAACCGGTCGGTCCCGAACTGCTGGACGCGCTCAGCGTGTCGACGGCGACCGTCGGTCTGCTGGCCGCCACCGGCCTGATCGACCGGCACGGCCGGGCCGTCGCGTTCCGCCACGAGATCGCGCGGTCGGCGATCCTCGGGGCGGCCGTGCCCGGTTCCGAGCGGGCGCTGCACGCGGCGATGATCGAGGCGCTGGAGACGATCGACGCGGAGCCGAGCGTGCTGGCGCACCACGCGGCGGCAGCGGGCGACGTGCCGCGGGTGCTGCGGTACGCGCCCGCGGCGGCGGCCGAGGCGTCGCGCGCCCTGGCCCGGCACGCCTTCCTGGCTGCGCAGCGCGGCGACACGCTGGAGGCACGACGGTCCGGCGACCAGGCGGCGCGGATCGCGGACGAGCTGGGCGACGACACCGTGCTGCGCGGCACCGCGTCGATCGGGGTCGCGGTGGCCCGGCTGCTCGACGGCGACCCGGGTGGCCGGGCCGAGCTGCTCGCGGCCACGGAGGTGGGCCTGCGGTACCGGCTCGACGACCTCGCGACGACACCGATGAGCAACCTCTGCCACCTCGACGTCCAGCAGGGGCGCTTCACCGATGCCGAGGAGTCGGTCGCGCACGCGCTGCGCATCAGCGAGGAGCGCGACACCCCGATCTGCACCGCGTTCCAGCTCGGCGTGCGGGCGCGGCTGCGGCTGCTCCAGGGGCGCCCCGCCGAGGCCGAGCAGGACGCCCGCGCCGTGCTCCGGTCCGGCGAGCTGCCCCTGAGCCAGCTGTGGCCCCGCCTCGTGCTCGGCATGCTCGCGGCCCGCAGGGAGGGCCTGCCGGCGAACCCGCACCTGGACGAGCTGTGGCGGCTGGTCAACAAGCTCGACAGTCCGATCATGGTCGCGGCCGCCGCGGCCGCGCTCGTCGAGAACGCCTGGATCACCCGGCGCCCGGACCCCCGGCTGGACGACCCGCTGGTGGTCGAGCTCTTCACCCGGGAGTTCGCCGGTCGGGACGCCGCGCTGCAGCCCCTGCGGCGCTGGGTCCGGCGCCTCGCCGACGTCGGGGTCCAGCAGGTCGGCCCCCCGGCGGCGGACTTCCGCCCGGCTCCCGAGGACCAGCCCTACGAGCAGGCGCTCGGCCCGGTGGGACGCCGGTACGACCGACGACCTGCTGGCGGCACTCCCCCTGCTCGACGCGCTCGACGCCCGGGCGGTGGCGGCCCGGTTCCGCGCCCGGCTGCGCGAGGCGGGCGTGAGCGGCGTCCCGCGGGGCCGGTCGCCTGCCGCCCGCGCCAACCCGGCCGGGCTGACCGCGCGCCAGCTGGACGTGCTGGCCCTGCTGGCGGACGGTTTGAGCAACGCCGAGATCGCCGCGCGGCTGGTCATCTCCCCCAAGACCGCGGACCATCACGTGTCCGCGGTCCTGGCCAAGCTGGACGTCCGCTCGCGGGGCGAGGCGGCGGCCGTCGCGCGCCGCCTCGGGGTCGTGCAAGACGCCCCCGGGTGACCGCAGTCACCCGCTCCGGGCCGCGACCGCCTTGCGCGTCGTCCACGGGAGACGCGCACCGGCGGTCATCACGACGTACTCGGGCGGCAGCGGCATCCAGGCCGCCGACCGCAACCGGCTGCTGGTCCGGAACCCACCGGGTGCGTACCGCTCGAGATCGCGCTCCACGTCGGCGGTCCGACCGGCGTCGACCGCCACGACCAGCACCGTCGCCGGTCCGGTGAGCCCGACGGCGTGCTGCACCGTCACCGGCCAGCCGCGGGCCCGCAGCTCCGCGGCCGACGCGACGCCGTCGCCGGGCAGGACGACCCGGTACTCCACCGGGTCGCCGGCGAACCGGCCGTCGGCGACGACTCCCAGGTACACGCCGACGGCCACCCCGACGGCATAGCCGACGACGTTCGCGGGCCGGTCGAGGTTGGTCACCACCTGGCCGAGGGCGACGACCGAGATCACCGCGTTGACGGCGCCGAGGGCGGCCGCGATCCGCTTGCGTCCGCGCGTCGCCAACGCGACCCGGACCTGCCACACGGCCACCTCGAGGACGACCATCAGGGCGATCAGTACGGGTTGGACAGTCGTGGTCCACATGGTCTGCTCCTCGTCGATCGGCCGGAGACGGGTCGCGGGGTCAGTCCGCCTTGCGGGCGGTGAGCAGCAGGTACTCCCAGTCCATGACCGTCGAGGAGATGCCGCGGTCGTAGCGGGTGGCGAGAGCGGCGAGGTCGCGGTCGAGGGCGGCGGCCTCGTCGGGGTCGTCGCCGATGTGGCGGTACACCGCGATCGTCGGCCCGTAGATGGTCTTCCAGTGGTCCCGCCACGACTCGGGCGTCGGGAACAGGTCCGTGGTCAGCGTCTGCCGATGGACGACGACGTCGGTGACCCGCTCTCCGAGCAGGGCGCGGACGTGGTCCTCGTCGCCCCACAGCGGTGGGGGCTGCGCCCCGGGCGGGGGCGGCGGGGCGTACGGCTTCATCGTCCGGAACATCTCCCCGACGAAGCCGGTGGGAGTCCAGTTGAGCAGGCCGATCCAGGCCGCCGGGGCGGCACACGCGGACCAGCTCGTCCGCGGCCTTCTGGTGGTGCGGGGTGAACATGACGCCGACGCAGGACACGGCACGGACGTCCCCCAGGCCCACATGCCCGGTCGTCGCCTTCAGCGCCCAGTCGCCTCGGCGTCGGTCACCGTCTCCTCCTCGTGTTCTGATGCTGTGAACACGGGAAACCGTAGGAGCGGAGCCGCGGGACTCTCGGGGAACCACTGCCGCGAAAAGCTCGGGCGCTCAGGTCGGACGCCGCGACGCGGCGCCCGTCTGCGCAGCCGGCACGGCGGCGTTCCCGGTGCCCGCGGTGATGTCGGCGGCATCGGTCAGTGGGCGTGGGAGGTGCCGCGCAGGCGGGCGGCGAGCTGGTACGTGCTGTCCCGACGACCCCACGCGACCACGGCGGCCACGACACCGACGGTCGCCGGGATCGCGACGAGAGCCCCTCCGCCGATCATCCAGGTGAGCGTCACCGCGCCGATCATCAGCGCGACGAAGCACGTCGCGGCGAGCCCGGTCAGCGCGGGCACGAACATCGCGATCGCACCGGCGAGCTCCAACGCTCCGATGATGTACATGCCGGGAGCGCCCAGGCCCATCGCCTCGAAGCCGGCGACGTTCTGCGCCTCGGCGGTGAGCTTGCCGAACGCCGAGAAGGCGTAGACGGCGGCGAGGAGCACCTGCAGCGTCCACAGGCCGATGCCGGCGGCGCGGGAGGTGGTGCGGATGGTGGCGGGGGTGGCGGTGGTCGTGGTCATCGGAGGGCTCCGTCCGTGCCGGGGATGCAGTTGTCGAGTAGACGGCCGGCGCCGGCGGAACTCATCGGTGCGGTCGTGCTTCGCGTCCCGCCCGGAATCGGCGCCACGCCCTCTCCGCGCTCACCACCGGAATCACGACGGCACCGGCCAGGGCGGCGAGGAGCCAGTCCGTCGCGGTCAGGTCGGCGGTGCGGAACAGCGCCTGCATGACGGGCAGGTGCACGAAGCCCACCTGCAGCACCAGCAGCACGCCGATCCCACCGAACACGTACGGGTTCGACGTCCAGCCGATACGGCGCAGCGGCGCGGTCAGCGTCCGGCACTCGAGCAGGTAGAAGATCTGGAAGAAGGCCACCGACGTGACGGCGAGGGTCTGCGCCCGCGCCAGTTCCGGTGATCCGCCCACGGCCCCGGCTGGGATGACGAACAGGAACAACACCACGGCGACCGCCGCCATCAGCGCGCCGACATAGATCGTGCGGGCGACGACGAACCCCGACAGCAGCCGCTCGGCCGGGTCGCGCGGAGGCCGGCGCATCAGGTCGGGTTCGTGCGCCTCGAAGGCCAGCGGCAGGGCCAGCGACACCGTCGCGACGAGGTTGATCCACAGGATCTGCACCGGCTCGATCGGCAGGATCGGCCGGCCGTCGACGACGGGGAACGCCAGCACGGCCACCAGCACGATCAGCGCCTCGCCGACGTTCGTGGGCAGCGCGAAGGCCAGCGCTTTGACCAGGTTGTCGTAGACCCGGCGGCCCTCCTCGATCGCGGCGCGGATGGTCGCGAAGTTGTCGTCGCCGAGCACGATGTCGGCGGCCTCCTTGGCCGCCGCGGTGCCGGCCCGCCCCATCGCGACGCCGACGTCGGCCTGCCGCAGCGCCGGCGCGTCGTTGACCCCGTCACCGGTCATCGCGGTGACCGCGCCGCCGGCCTGCAGCGCGCGCACCAGCCGCAGCTTGTGCTCGGGCGCGACGCGGGCGAACACATCTGTCACCAGCACGCGGGCGCGGAGCTCCCCGTCCGAGCTGGCGGCGATCTCGGAGCCGGTCATCGGCGGCGCCTGCCCGACAATGCCGAGCTCGCGGCCGATGGCCGCCGCGGTGGCGGCATGGTCACCGGTGATCATCTTGACGGCGACGCCGGCCTGGTGGCAGGACGCGACGGCCTCGACCACCTCCTCGCGCGGCGGGTCGATCAGACCGACCAGCCCGAGGAGTTCGATGTCGTGGTCGAGCGGGGCGTCGACGGCACGGCCGGTCCGCCCGGCGACCGCGAGCACGCGCAGCCCGGCGGCGGCGTACCGGTCGAGGACGGCGTGCGCGGCCACGGCCACGGGAGGATCGACGTGGCCGAGCAGGACCTCCGGGGCGCCCTTCAGGTACGTCGGACCGGTCGCCCCGTCGGCCGACACCGGCGCGCTCGCCATGTACTGGCGGGCCGAGTCGAAGGGCAGCACCGCGCCGGGCGGGTGGCGGTCGAACAGGTCGGCGAGGTCGATCCCGGCCCGCTCGGCCGCGACCAGCAGTGCCCCGTCGGTCGGGTCGCCCAGCACGGCGCGGCCGTTCCCGCCGTTGTCGAGGTGCGCCTCGTTGGCGAGCGCGCCGGCGGTCAGCAGCCGGCGGAGCGCGCCGCCACCGCCGTCACCGGCCCGGACGACCATGCGGCCCGCCGCGGCATAACCGACGCCCTCGAAGTCCGCCTCGTCGCCGCGAGGGGTCCAGGCGCGGCGCAGCACCATCTCGTTGCGGGTCAGCGTGCCGGTCTTGTCCGTGCACACCACGGACGTGGAGCCCAACGTCTCCACCGCGGGCAGCTCGCGCACGACCGCGTGCCGCCGGGCCATCCGCTGCACGCCGACGGCGAGCGCGATCGTGACGATCGCGGGCAGCCCCTCCGGGATCGCGGCCACCGCCAGCGTGATGGCGGCCATGGCGGCGTCGGCGAGCGGATAGCCGCGCAGCAGTGCCACGCCGAGCAGCACCACCGCGACCGCCCCGATGACCTTGGTGAGCGTCGACCCGAGCAGAGCGATGCTCCGGGTCAGCGGGGTCTGGGTCGGCTCGACGGTGCCGAGCAGGCCGGAGATGCGGCCGAGCTCGGTGCGGTCGCCGGTCGCCACCACGACGGCCTCGGCCGTCCCGGCGGTCACGAGGGTGCCACCGTGCAACAGCGACCGGCGCTCGGCGAGTTCCGCGGCAGCGTCGACCGGGTCCGCGGCCTTGTCCACCGGCACGGATTCCCCGGTCAGGGCCGCCTCGTCCGCGCGCAGCCCGCGTGCCTGCAGGATCCGCAGGTCCGCGACGACCCGCGCCCCGGCCTCGAGGGACACGACGTCCCCGGGCACGAGGGCATCCGCGCCGGCCTGCGTCCACCGCCCGTCGCGCCGCACCCTCGCCGGCTCGGACACGAGCTGGGCCAGGGCCTGGATCGCCTTGCCGGCCCGATACTCCTGGGCGAACCCGATGAGTGCGTTGAGCACCACGACCGCGAGCACGACCGTCCCGTCCGGGACGTCACCCAACGCGAACGCGACCGCCGCCGAGGCGAGCAGCGCGTAGATCAGCGGGCTCGTGCACTGGCGAAGCAGAACCTGCCACACCGACGGGCCGCGCTGTCGCGTGAGCGCGTTCGGGCCGTGCTCGGCCAGCCGCTGCTGCGCCTCGACGACGGTCAACCCGTCGGGACGGCTCTCCAGCCGGGCGAGAACCTCGTCGGCCGGTGTGGCGTGCCATGCCACACCGGCAGGCACGCGCACCGCCCGGCCGGCGCTCGGTCCGTTCCGCCCGGCCATGCCCGGTCGACGATCAACCGTGCCCGTCGCTGCGCGCCCCGCTCACTGCGCGGCCGCTCCGACGTTCGGACGGACGATGGCGACGGGGCAGTCGGCGCGGTGCAGCACGGCGTGGCCGACCGACCCCAGGACGAGCCCGGCCACGCCCCCGCGACCGTGCGAGCCGACGACGACCAGCTGGGCGTGCGCCGACTGCTCGACCAGCACCTGCGCCGGCTGGTCCCGCACGACGAGGCGCTGCACGTCGACGTCCGGATACTTCTCCTGCCACCCCGCCAGGCGCTCGGCGAGCTCCGCCTGCTCCTCCTGCTCGACCGCATCCCAGTCCAGCGACGGCAGCGTCACCGGGTCGATGAACAGTTCGCGCCACGCGTGTACGGCGAGCAGCGGCGCACGGCGCAGCGCAGCAGCATCGAACGCGAACGCCAGCGCCGCCTCGCTCACCGGCGAGCCGTCGACGCCGACGACCACCGGTCCACCGGTTGCGTCCGACCGACCGCGCACGATCACCACCGGGCAGCCCGCGTGCGCCGCCAGACCTGCCGCCACGGAACCGACCAGCAGGCCGGCGACGCCGCCCCGGCCACGGTCACCGATCGCCACGAGCTGGGCCGCGCGCGACTCGTCCGCCAGGCGCGGGACGGGGAATCCGTCGAGCACCTCACGCTCCGGCTCCGGGCCCGGCGCGGCGTCGGCGGCAGCCTTCGCGGCGTCCGCGAGATCGGCCCGCGCCTGCCGCAGCAGTACCTCCCGAAGGTCCGGCCCCGTCCGGGGATCTCCGTACTGGTGGGGTGCGGTCACCCAGCCGACGGCGGCGACGAGGCGCAGCGGCGCCCGCCGCCGGCCCGCCTCTCGAGCCGCCCACCGAACGGCCTGCAGCGACGGCTCCGAGCCGTCGACACCCGCCACGACCGCTGGCCCAACCCGGTGGTCGTCCATTCCGGTCCTCCTTCGTGTCCCGCTAGGAGCGTGGCGCCCGACCATCGGTCGGACAGCAGCACGTCGGTCAACGATTCCGACCGCTCCACTCGGGTTCGATGCGGTCCCACTCGCGAGCCCAGTCGGCGGCGTTGCGGTGGTCGAGCCACCGTCGCAGACCCAGCCAGGCCGACCCGAGGACCAGGCATCCGAGGATCGCGATCCCGACACCGGCCGAGACGCCCACCACGACCGCATCGAAGAGGGTCAGCGGCGCCGCGACCACCCGGCCTTCGCGGTTCACCCACGCCCGCACGGTCTCCCCGGCGGGGGGGCTCCCGACCACCGTCACGTCGATGTCGTGCTCGGCCCCCGCTGCGTCGACGTAGTGCGCCGACCGCATTGTCAACGAGCCCGGAGCCCCGTTCGGCACCGGGTCCTCCACGAGCACCGCGGCCACCGGAGTCCGGTCATGTGCAGCCGTGCGGGCCTCATCAACGGCGCCGCCGTAGACGCCCACGCCACCGAGTACGGCTCCGAGCAGCACGAACAACGCGGCGGCGGTCAGGACCCACGCAACGGCGTCCTCGACGCGATCCGTGACCCGGCGAGGGAGCCGGCCCGCCCGCGACGGCTGACGTTCCTGGGACGGCTGCACCACACTCACCTCGATCGGTCCGGCATGGACTGCGTCAGGACAACTGTCGACCGCCCGGGGCTCGGACGACACCGACCGACGACCCGCATCCGCAGTGCCATTCGTCTGGACCGCGCCCGTCCTACCGCCGTGCCGATCGGGGCACTCACCGCAGCCGCTTCCGGTCTCCACACCTACGCCCGACGGCGAAATAGGCGGTCGGGCCGATGATGTTGACGAATGCCGCGGCGGTCCACCACCGCTTCGACCCCCACAGCTCGTCGGCGGACCGCCGGTGCAGGTCCCACAGCGTCGCCGCCTGCAGGACGAGTTGGACGGCTGCGCCGGTGAGGATCACCCGCTGTTGGTTCCGGGTGAGCTCGCCCCACTTCTTCTTCCGCCGGTCGAACACGACGTCTCCCTCCGATCTCCTGCCGGGCAGGTCGATCCCCTCAGGCCGGCACGGACGTGCTGTCCGCGGACCGGCGCGGAACGGCGAGCGCGACCAGGAGCGCACCCGCGAGCAGGGTGACCACCGCGCCGACACCCAGCCCGGTCCAGAGGCCGCGCAGGACCGGTGCGGTCACACCGGCGGTCAGCTCGGCGGCGACCGGACGGCTCGCGTCCGCGTTCATCACGACGACCGTCCAGCGTCCCTCGGCGGCGGTCCAGGTCACCTGCGGTGTACCGGGCCCCGAGGTGGACACGGCCCAGAACGCCTGCTGCGCGGGCGGCGTGGCGGGCGCGCCGCCGGGCGTCACCTGGGTGATCTCGCGCCCGGTTCTGCCCTGCGGACCCGTCAGCCGGCTGCGCTCGACGCCGGCGAGGTAGGCCTCGACGTCCGCTGCAGGCCCGATCCCGACGAACACGGCGGAGTCGCGCGAGCCGGTCGCCGACACCCGGGTGTCGCCGAGAGTGGTGCCGAGGTCCGGGCCGCTGGGACCCGTCTGCAGGTCCACCGGATCGAGCACGACGGCGTAGCCGGGGCTGCTCACGGACATCGGGCCGATGGTGACGAAGCCGTCGGCGTCACGGCCGCCGCGGTCGGCCGCCATGAGGACCCCGCTGCCGATCGCGGCGCCGATCGCGGTCACGACGAGGAGCGAGCCGACGACGACCGCGGACACCCGGCCGACGGTCCACCCCGTTCCCGACGGGTGGGTGCCGGACGCCGGTGGTGGGGCTACCGGTTCCAGCGGGCCACCGGCCGAGTCGGCCTCGTCGGTCACGGGCTGGTCGGTCAGCGGCAGGTCGGCGGGGTCCGCGCCGCCCATGTCGAGCCGGAACGGCGGGTAGGCGTCGGTCATCAGCGCCGCGTAAGCAGCCACTCGCAGCACCCAGCGGTGCAGCCCGAGCAGGAGATCGAAGACCCCGCGCGGGTACCGCCCGGTGAACAGCAGCGCAACGCCGGCGATCAGCGCGAGCAGGCCGATCAGGCCGCCGTTCCCGGCCGACCAGCCCCCGTCCGACGCCGCCGTGTCCGCCGCCTGGTAGGCAGCGTAGCTGCCGCCGCCGAGGAAGAACCCGAGGACCAGGTAGTGCGGCAGGGCGAGCAGCCACCACTTGACCAGCACCAGGCCGCGCGACAGGTGCTCGGGGTACGCCACGTCGAGAGTGGCCGGGTAGTCGGGGGCCTCGCCGAGGGTGAACGGCGGGTAGCGGTCGGTCCCGAGGGCGCCGTAGGTGTAGTACGCGACCCGCCAGGTCCATCGGAGCACGCCGAGGTTGAAGGTGAAGATCGCGTACGGGTACCGACCCGTGATCAGGATCGCGAAGAACGCGACGACGCTGAGCACACCGAACGCCACCCACAGCAGCGCGAGCACGACGACATGCGGAAGCACGAGCAGCCACTTGACCAGCCACAGCCAGCGGCTCAACGGTGTGTCGAGCCGCGCGCGGAGCCGGACCGGGCCGGCGACGACGGACGTCATGGAGGCCTCCTCTCACGACCTGCCACCACGATCACACCGTCGACCGCCGGTCAGGCAGAGCCGGAAGGCCCCGGCGCGGTGCCGACGAGCCCATTTCGGCTCCCGCCCGGCCGGAGGCCACGGTGTGCGCCCTGTGCCCGCGGCGGAGGCGCCTCTGCCACGACCCGGATGATCGCTCGGGCCGGTCCAACGCCGGTCCACCGACGGGCGTCAGCGGGCCGCGTGCTCCGGTCCCGACACGGAGCCGGTCAGGTCTCGCTGCTGGGGCCGAGCGATGAGTACCGGGCACGGCACCGACTCGACGAGGCCGTGGTCGGTGGACCCGAGCACGACATCGATGCCGGGTCCGGCACGATGCCGCCCGAGCACCAGCAATCGTGCGTCGCGCGCCTGCTCGGCCAGCACCCTGTAGGCCGACCCGTCGACCACGCGCTCGTCGATCGACACCGCGGGGTAGCAGATCCGCACGGCCGCTAGCTGCGCCTCCGCCCGCGCGGCGACGGTGTCGGCGGTCGCGCGCACGGCGAGCAGAGAGGCGCCGATCGACGCTGCCAACTGCACGGCGAGGTCGAGCGCGGCGCCGTCGGCTTCCGATCCGTCGACGCCGACGACGATCGGACCGCTGCGCGGCGGCGGCACCTGGGGCCCACTGCCACGGATGACGGCGACGGGACACGGCGCACGGTCGATCAGCGTGACGGCCAGGGACCCGGTAAGCATCCCGGTCCAGGCCCCGTCGCCGTAACTACCGACGACGAGCATGCTGGCTCCGGCCGCGCGACCGAGCAAGGTGTCGACGATGCCACCCGGAACCACCTCGGCCTCCACCGTGCCGACCCCGCAGCGCTCGGCAGCATCGACCAGCTCGCGCAGCCATCCGGGAAGTCGTGGCACAGGCGCGTCGTCGGGATACCCGAGGACGACCTGGACCAGGTGTAGAGGTGCATTCCAGGCAGCGGCGAGATCTGCTGCCCACTCCGCGGCGTCCCGCGCCGAGGCGGAGGCGTCCACGCCGACCACCACCGGCCGCACCGAGGGCTGTATCGCCATCACGGTTCACTCATCCTTCCGACCGGCCGGTTCGGCGACCGTCCTTGCCGCGCTCCTCGGACCAACCCGATCACCATGGTGGAGGTGGGACGCGGCAGGCGGCAGAGGTCGGAAGGCCCGTCTCACCCGCACGAACGCCATGCGGGGCGACGCAGCAGCGTGTGCCCGTGACGGCGCCGTTGGACTCCCGCCGGTCGTGACGGTCGGCCCGTCGTGGAGACGTGCGACGAACTGCATCTGACCATGGGACGCCGAGGGCCGTCGACCAACCGAGTCGACGAGGCAGGCCGCAGGGCCTTCCGGCGTTCGACCCCTAGCGGTCCGCCCGCACGGCGGCGTCCTGGGCCGTTGACAGGAGGCCGCGAAAGTCTCATGAGCGCCGCCGTCGCGTGGTGCCGGCAGATGGCGCCCGAGATCGACATCCACGGAGAGGTGCTGACCGGCGGAGCGATCGAACTGCTCACGAAGCTCTCCGCCGAAGCATCGATGCTTGTACTTGGAGCCTCCGGGCAGACGGCCAGCCCTCAGGTGCTGCTCGGATCCAGCGCGTCGGAACTCACCCGACGCGTGACGGTCCCGATCGCGGTGATCCGCGACGTCGCGGACGACTCCCCGGCGAAGGCGGTCGTCATCGGCGTCGACGGCTCGACCGCCGGCAAACGTGGGCATCGCCTCCAACGTCGACGACGAGCAGGCCCGTGAGGATGGTTCGGCGCTGCTCGCAAGACAGCTGGCCGAGATCCGGCAGCTGCACCCGCAGGTGCGGTTCGACGAGGTACTGACCCTCGACCGACCGGCCAGAGCGCTCCTGGCCCACGCAGCCGGTGCGGCCCTGCTCGTCGTCGGCCGGCACGGGCGGGCGGGGACCCTGGATACGCCACTCGGGTCGGTGTGCCACGCAGTCCTGCACTACGCGCCCTGCCCCGTCCTGATCATCAATTGAGGTCCACGGGCTCTCCGCCGACATGGACCGCGCTGCGGCCGGTGGCCCGAGCGGCCGTCGCGCGGGCTACACCGCGAAGGGGTAGGTCTCCGGGACCTCGCCCGCCGCCCAGCTCGTACCACGGTCACTGATCTCGTCATGAGGATCGTCGGCACGAGCACCGTGTCGGGCAGCCCGAGCTCGTCGTCGCCGTAGACGCTGGCGAGCGCGATCACCATCTGGACGCCGTCGTTGTAGATCAGGAAGGCGGCGAGGAAGACATCGTGTGCGGGTAGCCGCGCAGCTCCCGCAGGGTCGCCGCGAGCCTGCGGAACCCGGCCGTCAGCAACGACCTCTCGGCCACCGCGTCCGGCGCCGGCGGGCGGTCGCGCGTCCGCAGCGGCACCAGCGTGAACACGGTCCACCAGATGCCCGCGGTGACGATCTCGTGCACCGGAACCGGCGGCCGCTCGCCGAATACGTCGGTGACTGTGCTGTGCAGTACGTCTACCGCGTCCTGCTTGGGGTTCCAGTCGGCGGGCCATTCGCCACCGGCCCCGGCGAAAGCGGGGGATCATCGAGGCCATGACGGCGTCGATTCCGGCACCGGTGGTCTGGGCCAGGAACAGCCCCCGGCGCAGGGCCTGTTGGACGGCTCGGATCCGTCCACGCCGACCACGACACGTTCACGTTCATGGGGAGATGTCATCGGTCGCGAGGAGCGCCAGCGGAGCGGTGAGCGTGTCGGGAAAAACAGCGTGAGGACCGCGGGCACCGTCGTCAGCGCACCGGCCGGCCCCGCGGACGTCGAGCAGCCTGCTGCAACAGCGCGGTGACCTCGCCGTCGGAGGTCGGCCGGAAGTCGATGTAGTAATGGCCCACGGCAGAGAACCAGCGCGGCGTCTCCAAGCAGACGAGCTCGTCGACCTCCTCGCGCAGCGCGCGCGCAGTGTCGGGCGCACAGACGGGCGCCGCCAGCACCACCCGCGTGGCGCCGTGCGCACGCGCCACCTGACAGGCCGCTCGCGCGGTCGATCCCGTGGCGATCCCGTCGTCGACAACGACGGCCGTCCGGCCGTCCAGCGCCAGCCGGGGCCGGTCCCCCCGGAACTGCAGCGCCCGCTGCTCGACCTCCGCGCGCTCCCGCCTCTCCGCCTCGCCGAACTCAGCCTCACTGACGTGCGCTTGGCGCACGACACGCTCGTTCACGACCAGCGCACTGCCCTCGCCGACCGCGCCCATCGCGAGCTCCGGATGAGACGGCACGCCCAGCTTGCGAGCCACGATCACGTCCAGCGGCGCATCGAGCACCCGGGCCACCTCCGCCGCGACCGGCACCCCGCCCCGCGGCAACCCGAGCACCACCACGTTCTCGCCCCGCAGGTGGCGCAACCGGACCGCCAGCCGCCGCCCTGCGTCCATCCGATCCCTGAACGGCACGGCAACCCCCTCGAACGTCCCCGCACGTCAGTCTCCCCAGCACCGTGCCCTGCGACGACCTTCTGGCCCGGGATCAATCTCTCCCGCCGTGACCGCGGTGCCGGCCGGGGTGGTCGACCCGCAGACGCGTCCTGGGGTGCTCGGCGTGCGCAAACGCGGCCACCAGGCCGATACCGGCCGCCAGCACCGCCGCTCCGCTCAGCACGAGTGCCGCTCCTGTCCAGCCGCTCGCGTGCAGCAGGGGTGCAGCCGCAAGGATGATCGCGCCCAGCGGCAGGAGGATGAAGCCCACCACGACCGTGACCCGCCACAGAGTCGAGGGGCCGACCGCCGGCACCCGCCCGGGGTGCGCCGGGCCGGATGGAGTCGTCTCGGCACGGTCCGTGGACACGTTGGCAGCCATTTCCCCACCGGTCCTTCCCATCTCGTCACGAGAAGCCTCCTGCGGTGCACACGACGCCGGATAGGGCGATCGGTCCTCGACCTTCACGGCGAGCGGCCCGCACCCGCCGGGTCCAGCTTCGGTCGTCCCGGAGTCGGAGCGGTCGCCGGGGTTTCCGGGTCCTCCGCGCCTGCCGCTCGCCGCCGCCGAGGGCAAGGCTGGCAAGGCGGGCGACAGCCGGAAGGAGACGCTCGTGAGCGAGCATGCCGAAGCAACAGTCCGACCCTGGGCCGCGGCCCGGCTGCTGCGCGACGCAGCTGACGTGCTGCGCCGGGCGGCCCAGCGGGGACCGTGGCGGTGGGGCGACCCCGACGTCGGCGACCAGCCGGACAGCGGCCCGGTGCCCCGCCACGAACTCTGGCCCGCTCCGCCCGACCGATGGCCGAACCCGCTCGACGAGCCGGGGCCGCTGCACCACCGCGACCCGTTCGGCCCCTCCCCCAGCGAGTCGCCGCCCTCGCACCCGGGTGTCCGCGGTCCCGGCTCGCACCTGCTCGATCCGGAGGTTGCCGACCCGCTCGCCGCGCTGCTCGATGTGCTCGCCGGGCACATCGAACGCGACGACGAGGCGGTCGACCCGCAGACCCGCCTCACCGCCGTGAGCCTCGCCCGCTCCCTGATCCGCACCTACCCCGCCCCAAAGGCCCTGACGGAGGAGGGCCCCGCATAACTGCTCCTAGGGAGGCCGTGATGGCTGACGACGGCGTCGATATCCTCGACGACACCACCTTCGAGGTTGTCGACCACTGTGACGGACCGGTGGGTGGCCGGTGCCCGCGTGCCGGCGCGGACGGGGTGGTGGCTTGCGCCGGCCGCCGCATCGATCCCGTCCTCGGGGCACCGGAGTACAGGCTGATGCAGGTGCTCCCGGGTTCCCGGCAATGCCCCCTCTTGTGGAACCTTGAGGTGGTCGGGATGTAGCCGCCGCGTCCTCGGAGTCCTGGTGCTACTGCTCGTCACGGCATTGGCGTCGTACGTGCTCGGCGAGCGCACCGATGCGGTGATCATCGGGACCATCCTCGCCGCGAGCATCGGGCTGGGTTTCGCCAACGAGTACCGGGCCGAGCGGGCGGCAGAGGCGCTGCACTCGTCGGTGCGTCACCTGGTCACAGCGATCAGAGACGGAGCGCCGGTGGAGCTCGACGTCACCGAGCTGGTGCCGGGCGACGTGGTGCTGCTGCAGCTCGGCGCGGTCGTCCCGGCCGACATCCGGCTGCTGGAGGTCTCCGGTCTGGAGTGCGAGGAGAGCGTGCTCACCGGGGAGAGCGATCAGGCCGTCAAGGACCCGGCACCCGTTCCCGCTGGCACGGCACTGGCCGATCTCACCTCCTGCGCGCTGATGGGGACCGTCGTGCGCGCCGGAAGCGGGCGCGGGGTGGTGGTCGCCACGGGTGGGCGTGCAGAGTTCGGCCGGATCGCCCTGGGGCTCGGCGACCGCCAGCCCGAGACCGAGTTCCAGGTCGGGCTGCGCCGGTTCTCCATGCTCCTGCTGCAGGTCGCGGTGGCCCTCACCGTGCTGATCCTCGTGGCGAACCTCGCGCTGCACCGCCCGCTTCTCGACTCGGTGCTGTTCTCGCTGGCGATCGCCGTGGGGATCACCCCTCAGCTGCTCCCGGCCGTCGTCAGCAGCAGCCTCGCCGCCGGCTCCCGGGCGCTAGCTCGCAGGCACGTGCTGGTCAAACGGCTGGTCTGCATTGAGGACCTCGGCGACGTCGACGTCCTGCTCACCGACAAGACCGGCACCCTGACCGAGGGCCGGATCGGATTTCTCGCCGCACTCGACACGGCAGGCCGTCCCTCGGAACGGGTGCTGCTGCTGGGCCTGCTCGCCACCGAGGGCGACCGCGGGGTCGGCAGCAACGCGCTCGACGTCGCCCTCTGGGCCGCACCGGGTGCCGCGACCGCGGCCGTCCCCGAGTACCGCCGCCTCGGTGTCCGGCCGTTCGACCACGACCGCCTGCTCACCTCGTCGCTCGTCGACGACCCGGACGGACCTCGCGTCGTCGTCAAGGGCGCCCCGGAGGCCGTCCTCGCGCGCTGCCGCAGCGTTCCGGACGAGCTGCGCGCGCAGCTCGACGCGCACTTCGCCGCAGGCAGCCGGGTGGTCGCCGTCGCCACCAGGTCCCTGACGGCCGCGCTGCCGCCCGGGCCCGCCTGGGAGCAGGACCTCGACGTGGCCGGTCTGCTCGTCTTCCACGACCCGCCCAAGGCCGACGCGCCGGCGGCGCTGCGCGCGCTCGCCGAGCTGGGCATCACGGTGAAGGTGGCCACGGGGGACAACCCCGCGGTCGCCCGCAAGGTCTGCACGGACCTCGGCCTGCCCGTCGGCGGCATCCTGACCGGCACCGACGTCGAGCGGCTCGACGACACCGCACTCGCCGACGCCGCCGCTGACCCTTCCTCGGCGACGGGGTGAACGATGCCCTCGCCCTGCACGCCGCAGACGTCGGCATCTCCGTCGACACCGCGACCGAGTCGCTCGCCACGCAGTCGCTGGTGATCTTCGCGATCCGCACGCGGCGGGTACCGTTCCTGCGGAGCAGGCCCGGGCGCACTGCTCGCGGCCACGCTCGCCGTGGTCGCGGTGGGGGTGGCGCTGCCGTTCTCCCCGCTGGGTCCGATGCTGGGCTTCACCCCACTGCCGGTCGTGTTCTTCCTGGTCCTCATCGCGCTCGTCGTGATCTACCTGCTCCTGATCGAAGTCACCAAGAGGTCGTTCTACGCGGCCGCGGTGCGCGCTGCGCGAGCCGGGAAGCGGCGGCGCGGTCGCCCGCACCGGCTGGCGCGCCGCGCGGGCCGGTTCAGCCACGCCGGCCCGCTGCCCCGGTCCCCGTCGTCCGCGCACCCGGGATGAGCCGGACAGGTCTTGCACTACGTCGAGCTAAGCGGCGTCGGTCACCTGCCCCAGCTGCAGGTCCCGGACCGACTGGCCGCCTGCCTTCTCGAGTGGTTCGACGGGTTGCCCGCGCCGGAGCCGGAAGCGCGCTGACCGACTGATCCTCACTGGCTGATCGAAGTGGAAAGGTTTCATTGTTCATTCGTCGAGTTCGGCGCAGTAGTCGACGTTGGATTCGGCGCCGGACTTTCTCGAACAAATCTTCGGCGAGAGGGCGCCGGAGGCTCGGAATTGTCGGGGGGTGACGCGAGAATGACCGCATGACCGAGAGCCCGCTCGCCGCCGCGCAGCGCCTGTTCGCGGAGGCGGTCCAGGCGCTGCGGGGCGTCGCCGAGGCGGGCGCGGCGGGTGAGCGGGTGTCGGTGCTGACGCTGTGCGCGGCCATGGCCTGTCAACTCGACCAGGTCACGGTGGCGACCGTCGCCGGGCTGGACCGCGAGGGTGTGTTCACCGAGCGGGGCTACAAGTCCCCGGTGCAGGCGCTGAGTGACTTGTTGGGCTGGGAGGGACGCGAGTCCCGCCGCCGGGTGGTGGCGGCCGAGCAGGTGACGCCGCGGGCCGGGCTGGACGGGAGCGTGTTGCCGCCGCGGTTGTCCGCGACGGCCGAGGTGTTCGCGCAGGGGCGCGCGGGGTTGCGACATGTCGAGGTGATCGCCCGGGTGCTGGGTGGCAAGTCGGCCGGGCGGCTGAGCCCCGAGCAGTGGGCGGGTGTCGAGGCCCAGCTGGCCGCCAAGGCCGAGCTGTACACCCCGACGGAGCTGCAGAACTGGGGCACGGCGCTGGTCGAACTGCTCGACCAGGACGGCGAGCAGCCCGACGACCGGCCACCGGCCCTGATCAACGAGCTGCAGCTGACCCGGCTGCCCGAGGGCGGCGGGAAGATCAAGGGCCGGTTCGACGATGCCGGAATGTTCGACGCGATCGCCACGGTGATCGACGCCCACGCAAAGCCGCTGACCGCCGACGACGACCGCAGCACGGGCGAACGGCAGGCCGAAGCACTGGCCGAGGTGTGCGGCTACGTGCTCGACCACGGCGACGTGCCGAAGTGCGGTGGGCACCGCCCGCACGTGAACGTGGTGATCCGGCTGGAGGACCTCGAGAACCGGGCCCGCGCGGCGTGCCTGGACTTCGGTGGTCCTGTGGCGCCGGAGTCGCTGCGGATGCTGTGTTGCGACGCGGCGGTGGTGCCGATCGTGCTGAACGGCAAGGGCCAGCCGCTCGACGTCGGCCGCATCACGCGCACCATCCCGGACGGGCTCCGCCGCGCGGTGGCGGCTCGAGATCGCGGGTGCGCGCATCCCGGGTGTGGCCGGCCGATGTCGTGGTGCGAAGTCCACCACATCCGAGAATGGGAACGCGGCGGCGAGACGGAGCTCGCGAACTTGGTCATGTTGTGCCGGGTTCATCACCGCCAGATCCATTTCACGGAATGGATCGTGCGAATCCGCGACGGGCTACCGGAGTTCATCCCACCGAAGTGGTTGGACTTCGACCAACAACCACGCCGACGAGCCTTGCCACACCTCGCCGCCAGTACAGCCAGTACGTGAGTGGCTTACGCATCGAGCGCGGGATTCAGGCCTGGGTCGACAAGCCTGGTCACCCTCGATCTGGGCGGTGTCCTGCCGCTCACCGCAGCCGGATGCCCTCGGCGTGGTCAGGTCCTCGAGTAGCTACTCGCCCAGCGCCGCCATCCGGCCCGTCCCGGGCGGCGCCTGGAGCGGTCATGCCCGGCCCATCAGCATGACCGCGACGATGAGGCCGTAGATGGCGATCCATTCGGCTAGGCCGACGATCACCGTGGCCCGGCCGAACAGCTCGAGACGCTCGCTCATTGCGGCCAACGTGGCCGACCCGGTGTAGGCCACGGCGATGGCGGCACCGATCGACGCCGCGACGGCGACCGCGACCGCGATCAGGGAGCTGCCGCCGGTACCGGTCGTCGCGGCTTGCGCCACCGGCACCACCTGCGCCACGGTGCCGGTGTCGGCAGCAGCTGGATTGCCGGTCACGGAGAAGAGCAACGCGACTGCCGCTGCTGCCAGGAGCCCGCCGTCCACGGCGACGAGCAGGCGGACCGCACGCCGACCCCGCCGGTGTACCAGCACGTGGGCACCGGCGAGCACGACGGCGACGGCGGGCAGGGCGAACAGCCAGGCGGTCACGGAGTCCTCACCTCGGAGACGACGGGGACGTGCCAGGGCCGGAACGGCCGGCCCTCGCCGGTGCGCCAGGCGTCGACCAGCTCGTCGAAGACCGGCTGGAGCTCGCGAGACACCTCGGCGACCCGGTCGGCTGGCACACCGGCCGGCGCGCCGCACCGGGAGCGCCGACTGGCCGGAAGCGGTGGAGCAGGTCCCGAGCACTCAGCATGCCGCCCCCTTCCCTGCCGTTCCGTGGCTGCACTCTGCGCCGCGGGGCGCCGGAACGGCTCGGGACGAAAGCGCACACCCATCAGGACCTTCGGCGCGCGTCTCCTCTGTCCACGCGGCCGTCTCCCACCCGCTGCAGTAGGCCTGCGCGGACGCTGGTGCGCGAGGCTCAGTTCGCCGACGGTATGGGCGGCGTGCCGTTGCCCGACGGCATGTGTACGGCGGGTGCCTGCATGGGGACGGCGACGACGGGAGCAGCGGCGGGCCGCGAGTTCGCGGCTGCCGCCTCGCGGGCCAGGAACGTCCCGAGCTCGCCGATCGTGCTCATCAGCGGGGCCGGGAACACGACGGTGGTGTTCTTGTCGACGCCGATCTCCACCAGGCTCTGCAGGTTGCGCAGCTGCAGCGCCAGCGGGTGCTCCATCATGATGTCCGACGCCGCACCCAGCGCGGCGGCAGCCAGCGACTCACCCTCTGCATTAATGATCTTTGCGCGCTTCTCCCGCTCCGCCTCGGCCTGTCGCGCCATCGCCCGCTTCATGCTGTCGGGCAGTTGGATGTCCTTGAGCTCCACCAACGTCACCTCCACACCCCAGTCGAGCGTGGCGACGTCGAGGATCTCGCGGATGTCCTTGTTGATCCGGTCCGTCTCCGACAGCGTCTCGTCGAGCGTGTGCTGGCCCACCACCTTCCGCAGCGTGGTCTGGGCGATCTGATCGATCGCGACGTAGACGTTCTCGATCGCCACCACCGACTTGACGGCGTCGACCACCCGGAAGTAGGCGACGGCGGAGACGTCGACGCTGACGTTGTCCCGGGTGATGATCCCCTGCGACTGGATCGGCATCGTCACGATCCGCAGCGACACTCGGTGCAGCACGTCGACGATCGGGATGATCAACCGCAGGCCGGGCCCGCGGGCCCCGACCACCCGGCCGAACCGGAAGAGCACCCCCCGCTCGTACTGCTTCACGATCCGCACCGCCAGCCCCAGGACGACCGCGACGACGATGATGACGATGACGACCGCGGTGAGCGTGGTGGTCATGATGTTGCTCCTCGGATGGGCACGTGCGGGGTCGCACGGCCGACGACCAGCTGGTCGTGAACGGTCCAGACGGCGGGCACGGTCCAGCAGGTCAGCTCGACCTCGCGGCGCAGCGCCTGTGTGGCGACGGTGCCGGTGAGGGTCACCAGGCCCTGAGGCCCCGCCGTGACGATGATGTGGTCTCCGTGCAGTCGGGGGTTCCGCGCGAGCGCCGCACCGACCGCCGCCTCGACGTCCAGCGCCTCCCGGCGCGGATCACGCCGCGCCGTAGGGTCGTAGCGGGAGTCCGTTCTCATGACCCCACAGTGCGCGCCCGCACAGCATCGAAGCAGGGCACAACGGCCCAAGACGTGGCCGCAGAATGCCCGGCCACCGGCCGATCACGCAGTAGGGAGCGCGGTAGTCGTGCTGGGATCGCCGAGGTGATGATCAGCCGTCCGAGTGGGCCCGGGACTGCCGGAGCACGTCGAGCCGGTCGCGGTACTCCTGCTCAGTGATGTCCCCACGCGCGAACCGCTCGGCGAGCAGATCCTCGGCAGTGGGCCGCGGCACCCCCGACTCTCGCCGACTGAGGTGGCGGAGCAGGGCGATCACCCCGACGACGATCAAGGCCCACACGAGCAGGTTACCGATGGTCATCAGCCCGAAGCCCCAGCCGCTCATGCCGTTGCCGTACTGCCACATCATCTCGGCACCTCTTCCCGGCGTCACCGACGACACCACGGTGGCGCCGCGCCGGTCTCGCGGACAGTGGCCACTCGGCACAATGCGCACGGCGAAGGTCCCGCCCGGACGGGCCATCGTTGTCCGTCCATTGCGGACGAGGTCTACAGGCCCTACGACCCTTGCGGACCGGTCGGCCGCCTCTGCCCCACCCGGCGGCCCGATGCCATGGTTGGGCGGGACCCGGGAACATGTGATGACCGCCCGTGGCTCCTGCAGGCCCGGCCCGCAGCCGACGGACGGTCTCGTCGAGCGCGGCTGGAGGACGACATGGACAAGCAGCGTCCGGCACCGGTCGTGGTCGGGGTGGACGGGTCCGAGACGGCTCTGCGTGCCGTGAGCTGGGCCAGCCGGGAGGCCCGTCGGCGCGGCGCGCCTCTCCGGATCGTGCACGCAGCCCCTTTCGCCGGCGGCGACGCCACCTGCGAGCACCGAGCCGACTCGATTCTCACGGTGGCGCACACGGTCGCCGGCCGGGCCGCGCCCGCCCTCCCCGTCGTCACCGAACGGCTCAGCGGTCCGATGCCGCGGTCCCTGGCCGACGCCGGCGCGGGGGCCCAGTTGCTCGTCGTCGGCATGGCTGGGGGGAGCCGGCTCGACGATGTGCTGCTGCATGCCGCCGCGCTGAGGGTCTGCGAGCTCGCGCCCTGCCCGGTGGCCGTCGTCCGCTGCCGGCACGGTCTCGTGCCCGCCGACGGCGGGCCGGTCGTGCTCGGCCTGGAGGACCTCGTGGCGGGAGCCCTCGCGGTGACCGTCGCCTTTGCCGACGCGCAGCGCCACGCGAGCCACCTTGTCGTCCTGCACGCCGGGGGTGCCACGAAGAGCTCCCACCCGAGGTACCACCCCGGTGGCGCCGCGTTCGAGCACGCCCTCCTCGAGGGGCTGGGGCCGTGGCGGTCGCGCCATCCGTCCGTGCCGGTCGACCTGAAGCTGATGTCCGGCGCGGCGGCCGCCTGTCTGTTGGAGGCCTCGGCGAGGGCACGCCTGGTGGTTCTCGGCACTCGCGCCCGCAAGACCCCCGGACGACTGGTCGTCGGCTCGACGAGCCGCACGGTCCTGCGTGGCTCGTACTGCCCGGTACTCGTGGTCCGGCGCGACGCCGTCCTGGCCGAGTCGACGGGGCCGCCGGCCGCTCCCGCACCCGGTCCCGAGCGGCGGGGCCGTGATCGATCCGACCACGACGCGTCCACCCCGCACTCCGTGCGGGGTGGACGCCCCGAGTCGGATCACGGCAGGTGATCAGGCCATCAGGACCGCGGCGCCGGTGATCTTGTCCGCCGCCAGGTCGGCGAGGGCGACGTCCGCCTCGTCGAGCGGCCGGGGGTCGATCGTCGGCCGGACGGCGAGCGCGGCGGCGAGGCGAAGGAACTCCTCGCCGTCGGCCCGCGTGTTGGCGGTGACGCTGCGCAGCTGTTTCTCCCGGAACAGCTCGTCGGCGTACACGAGGCCGGGGACGTCGGTGAGGTGGATGCCGGCAACGGCGAGCGTGCCGCCCTGGTCGAGCGCCCGCAGCGCTACCGGGACCAACTCCCCCGCAGGCGCGAACAGGATCGCGGCGTCGAGCGGCTCGGGCGGCGCGGCGTCCGCGGGCCCGGCCGAGGCCGCTCCCAGCTGCAGCGCGAGCTCGCGGGCCTTCCCCGAGCGGGTGAGTACGTGCACCGTGGCCCCCTGGGCGAGCGCGACCTGCGCCACGACGTGCGCGGACGCGCCGAACCCGTAGATCCCGAGTCGGCCACCCGGGGGCAGCTCGGCCCGCTTCAGCGCGCGGTACCCCACGATGCCGGCACACAGCAACGGAGCCGCCTCGCCGTCGCCGAGCGCCGCGGGCAGCCGGTAGGCGAACGCCTCGGGGACCACCGCGTACTCCGCGTAGCCACCGTCGGCGTCCCAGCCGGTGAACCGGGCCTCCGGGCACAGGTTCTCGCGGCCGCTGCGGCACCACCGGCAACGGCCGCAGGTGCCGCGCAGCCACGCGATGCCGATCCGGTCGCCGAGCGTGAACCGGGTCGAGCCCGGGCCGAGGACGTCGACCCTGCCGACGACCTCGTGGCCGGGCACGGTCGCCGGACGCCGCGGGGGCAGGTCGCCCTCGGCCAGATGCAGGTCCGTGCGGCACACACCGCACGCCGCGACGCGCACCCGCACCTCCCCCGGGCCCGGCTGCGGCTCCGGCCGCTCCACGGCTCGCAGGGGCCCGGTGGCGATCGGTCCCGGGTGATCGACGACCCACGCACGCATGACAAGAGACGATGCGCCGGCCCGAGCCACGCGGACAGGGCCGTTCGGGGCCCCGGCCGTCACCGCTCGTCACGACCGCGTCCCCGCGGCACGCGGGATCCCCGCCCCCACACCGTCGACCGGGACGACATCGACGATCCGCTTTGCTGCAGTGGGGCGCTTGTCGCTGAACCTGCAGGACCTCCGGCCCTGTGCCCCGGCCGACGTGCGCGCCGACCCTCGAAGAGTCAGGGTCACGGGACCGTCCGGGGCCGCGTCCGGAGGAGCAGGTGTGTTCACCCGACCCGATCGAGGCGGCGGTGTCCGTCGGCGCCGCAGACTCGACATCGCACTGCTCGTGTTCGTTGCCGTCATGGTCGGCCTCGTTACGACCGGCGTGGCCGCGGCGTCCGGCGGTGAGCGGGTGGTGCAGCTGTGGGTCGGAGCGACGGTCGCGGACGACGGCAGCGCCCGGATCACCGAGGTGATCGACTGGAACTTCGGCCCGGCCGAGCGACACGGCATCGTGCGCGACGTCCCGGGGCTGCGCACGTCCGCGCCGGTCGAGGTCTCCTCTCCGGACGCACCCGACGACGTCGTCGTCAACACCGCCGGCATCCCGCAGATTCGCATCGGCGACCCGGGCCGCACGGTCAGCGGCGTGCATCGCTACGTCGTGACGTACACGCTGGACGGGGTGGTGAGCGGGGACCAGCTCGCCTGGAACGCGGTGGGCACGACCTGGAAGGTGCCGATCGAGCAGGTCGAGGTGCACGTGACAGCCCCGATGGCGCTGGTCGGCGCCGGGTGCACCACGGGGACGGAGGGCTCACGCGACTCATGCACCGTCGGGCTGGCCGAGCCCGGCCACCTGGTTGCCCGCATCGACGCGCTGGACACCGGCGAGGGGGTCACCCTCTCCGCCTCGACCGGAGCTGCTCTCGGGAGCACGTCGGCGCTACCGGCACCGCCCGTCGCCGCTCCCGCGACGCCGGCTGTCACCCCGTTCCTGCCCGGGGTTCTTGCTGGTGGGCTCGCCCTGCTGGCCGCGGCCCTCGTCTCGGGAGTGATCCGGCGGACCGGCCGTGAGTACGCGCCGACTGTCGGCGTGCCGGTGACCACATCACCGGGCGGGCGGCCGCGGATCGATCTGGCCGAGCTGGCCGGGTACGTCGTCGCCTCGCCTTCGCTGCCCGCCGGGCTGAGCCCCGCCGAGGGTGGTGCGCTGCTCACCGGGCGGGTCCTCGACCAGCACAAGGCGGCATGGCTGGTCGGCCAGGCGGTCGACGGGGTCGTCGATCTCGCGCCCGACGGCGTGCATGCCGACGAGATCACGATGGTCCGGCTGCAGTCCGGGGACGAGGTCGCCGCCCGGCTACTGGACATGGCCTTCCGGGGACGGGACCGGCTGACGCTCGGCGTGTTCGACCGGGACTTCGCGCGGATGTGGGACGCCCTCGGCCGAGAGCTGGCTAACTGGCAGCGCGAGAGCGGTCTCTGGGACGCCGACGCCGATCGCCGGGCGCGGTGGGTCCGGATCATGGGGACGCTGGTGGGGGTGGCCGGGCTGGTCCTGGCCGTCGTCGGCGGCTACCTCTCCTCCCGGCAGGCCGACATTCCGCCGGTGATGGCCGGTCTCGGTGGTGCGCTGGCCGGTACCGGTACGGCGGCCGCCGTGCGGGGCTGGGAGCTCCGGGTGTTCACACCGAAGGGGTCGGCCGAGTGGCTGCAGGTCGCGTCGCTCAGGCAGTTCTTCGCGCAGTCGCCGCCGACCGCACTTGACGAGGTGATCGCCTCCCGGCAGATCGGGCGTTACACGGCATGGGCCGTCGCGCTCGGCGAGGCGCGGCGGTGGTCACAGGTGACGTCAGCGCTCTCGGATGCCGCACGCCTTCCGTACGACACCCGCGGCGTGCTCTACGCGGGCTACGCGCCGATATTCGTCACCCATTGCTGTACCTCGAGCACGGCTACGTCGGCATCGAGTGGCGGGGGCGGTGTCAGCGTCGGTGGGGGTACCGGCGGTGGGGGCGCCGGTTCCTGGTGAGGCCAACGACCGGTGTGGTGAGGGGCTTTGGGCCCTCCGCCCCCGACCGGGAGTCCGGTCGGCCCCTGTCGCTCCCTGATCTTGAGGAGCAGCGTGACGGCATGAGCAGGACACAGCAGCGACCCGCCCGGCCCGACACGGTCGTCGAGCTGCGGGGCGGTGTGGCGGAGGACCTCGTGGACTACGCGCGCAGGAAGGTCGCGGGCGCCCTGGCCCACACCGGCCGGCCCGTGCTGCACTCCCGCGTCCGGGTGACCCGCCACGGCGACCCGGCCCGGGAGCGGCCGGTCGTCGCGCAGGTCAACGTCGACCTCAACGGCCGGCCGGTGCGCGTGCAGGTCGAGGCCACCACCCCCCGCGAGGCCGTGGATCTCCTCGTCGACCGGCTGGCCCACCGCCTCGAGCGGGTGACCGGGAGCTGGGAGGCGAGGCACGCCCGGAGGTTCGAGGAGGAGCCGCACGAGCGGCGCCACGACTCCCGCTCGACGAGGAGCCGCAGCTACTACGACCGTCCGCCGGACGAGCGCCGTATCGTGCAGCACAAGACGGTCAGCCCGGCGGCGTGCTCGGTGGACGAGGCAGTCGTCGAGATGGGCGACCTCGACCACGACTTCCACCTGTTCGTCGAGGTCGGCCGGGGCGTCGACAGCCTCCTCTACCGGGCCGGTTCCACGGGGATCCGGCTCGCCCAGATCGACGGCCGGGCCGGCGAGGTGGTGCCCGGCGATGTGGGGGTGACGGTGAGCACCGTGTCCCCGCCACTGCTCGACACGACCGAGGCGGTGGACCGGCTACGGCTCACCGGCATGCCGTTCCTGTTCTACCTCGACGGCGACCACGGACGGGGCTGCGTGCTCTACCACCGCTACGACGGTCACTACGGCCTGATCGCCGCGCAGGCCGAGGCGACGGTCGCGGGCCCGCACTGAGATCGCCCGTGCCGGGTGATCCGGCCGCGTTGTGACCCTGTCAACAGGTCTGTTCGAGGCGGAGGTGTGGTTCACTGACGCGACGGAAAGGCACCCCCACGTCGCCGTACGCGACAGCGGGGTGATCGTTCTCAAGTGTCGAAGGGGGCGCCGGTGCTCGACGACCGGCTCGGGTCCGACTCCGGGCTCGCCGGATCCGGTGAGCACCCCGACGGCCGCGATCTGACCTTTCCGGACCTGCCGCGGCTGGAGCTCGATCAGCTGCTGACGCAGCTGGTCGAACGCGCACAGGAGGTCCTGGCGACCCAGGGCCGGCTGCGGGGCCTCCTGCGCGCGAACCACATGATCACCGGCGGGCTGGCCCTGCCCGAGGTGCTACTCCGCATCGTGGAGGCGGCCCGCGAGCTCGTCGGCGCCCGCTACGCCGCGCTCGGCGTGCTCGCCCCGGACGGCGGGCTGGCCGAGTTCGTCCACGTCGGTTTCCCGCCTCCCCTCGTCGACCGGATCGGACACCTTCCGGTCGGCAAGGGCCTGCTCGGCGCCCTGATCGACGAGCCACGCCCGATCCGGCTCCGGAACCTCGCCGACGACCCCCGCTCGTCGGGCTTTCCCGAGAACCATCCGCCGATGGGCAGCTTCCTCGGCGTCCCGATCCGCATCCGCGACGAGGTGTTCGGCAATCTCTACCTCACCGAGAGCACGCGTGGCGAGTTCAGCGCCGAGGACGAGGAGCTCACGACCGCCCTCGCCGCCACCGCCGCCGCCGTGATCGACAACTCCCACCTGTACGGGGCCGCCCGCCTGCGGGGCGAATGGCTGCAGGCCACCGCGGCGATCACGCGAGGGATCCTGGCGGCCGCCCCCGACGACGCCGTCGCACCGCTGCGCCTCATCGCCGAGCGCAGCCGGGAGGTCGCCGACGCCGACGTCGTCACCATCGCGCTCCCGAACGGCGGCCAGGGTGGGGATCTGCGCGTCTCCGTGGCCGTCGGAGACAACGCCGACAGCATCATGGATCTCGTCGTCCCGCTGAGTGCATCGCTCTCCGGGCGGGCGATCACGACCGGGAAGCCGCTCCGGCTGACGTCACCGGACGAGTCGCCCTCAATGCGGTACGCGGGGTCGGCGGTGATAGACGCCGGTCCGATACATGGTCGTGCCGCTGCGCGGCTCCGACCGCGTGCACGGCGTGCTCAACCTCGTCCGACTGCGCGGTCGGGCCGCGTTCAGCGCCGAGGACCTGGACCTGGCAACCGGCTTCGCGAACCAGGCCGCTGTCGCGCTCGAACTCGCCCAAGCCCGCACGGACCAGCAACGCGCCGCCCTGTTCAAAGAGCGCGAACGCATCGCCGCGGACCTGCACGACCACGTCATCCAGCGCCTCTTCGCCGCCGGACTGTCGCTGCAGGCACTCGCCGCCACCCTCGGCCCCGGGCGCGCCACCGACCGCGTCATGTCCACCGTCGGCGATCTCGACGCCACCATCAGCCAGATCCGCACCGCCATCTTCCAGCTCCAGCAGACACCGCAGACCACCGCGCGAACCCTTCGGGCCCGCGTGCTCGACCTGGTCGGCGAGCTCGCCCCCGCCCTCGGGTTCGACCCCGCCGTCCGCTTCTCCGGCCTGCTCGACACCCTTGCCGACCGCCTCGGCGACGATCTGCTCGCCGTCGTGCGCGAGGCCCTGAGCAACATCGCCCGGCACGCCCGCGCGCACAGCGCGGAGATCGACCTCACCGCCCACGACGACCGGGTCACGCTCACCGTCCGGGACGACGGCGTCGGCGTCAGCGACACCACCCGCCGCAGCGGCCTGGCCAACATGCGCCGCCGTGCCGAGAACCACGGCGGCGACTTCGTGCTCGAACCGGGCCCCGGCAGCGGCACCCTGCTCACCTGGACCGCGCTCCTGGACCACTGACGCCCGCGGGCTGCCGGGCCGTCGATCAGGCCGGCTCGGAGACCCGGAGGTGCGCGACCGCCAGCTGCAGCTCGTCGACCTCGAGAACCTCGCCGTCCACGTGCTCGCGCACACCGGCGGCGAGCGTGCGAGTGGCGCGCATCGCCTGGTAGCTGTCGAAGGTCACCGACGACACGGCGTGGCCCGACGGCCGGTCGAGAAGCAGGCTGGCGCTGCAGAACCCCCCGAACCCCACCATCGTCGGCAGCAGCACCATCCGATAGAGCTCGGCCAGCCGGTCGGCCTGCTCCGGCTCGACGTGCACCCAGCTCACGCGCACCCAGGCACCCGGACCCGAGGTGTGGTCGCGGTGCACGACCCCGATCTCCCAGTCCTCGACCTCCGGTATCGCACTCCCGGTCGTGGCGCGGTCGACGAGGGGCTGCAGGCGCTGGTCTGCGGTCATCGCCTCCTCGGTCAGCCACGCACTCGTGACGATGCAGCGGCCCGACGTCGGGTTGACGAGCATGGACACGCCGAGACACCCCTCGGTCGCCGGCACAGCCGGCATCACGTCGTCACGGACGCGGGCCACCGCCGCGTCGACAGACCGCGGGCGAACCTGAACCGTGGTGGAGCGTGCGAACACGATCCACCCCCTCCTCGATCGGGGTGGCGCCCCGGCGGCGCCGCCGGTTCCCACCACCCTCCTCTGCGTCACCGGGTCGCACAAGAACCGCCATCGGCGGCACCGGCCCGTACGTGGCACCCACGATCCGGTGAAGCCGAGAGCGTAGGCATACCGGCAGCGAGCTCTGCTGCCCAGACTGCACGGAGGCTGTCTCGCTCCGCACGGCTCGGTGGTTTGCGCCCCGGAAAGGACTCAGGCAACGGCAGTAACAGCACCAAGAGCCACATCGGCCTGATTCACGACTGCCGGCAATCACCCAGTCCGATTGACGCCGCAACGAAAAGGATTCGCCGTGCGCCGCATCATCCGCCTGCTTTCCGTCCTGCTCGTCATACTTGCCGGCGGGCTCGGTGCTCCTGGTCTCGCTGCGGCGCAACCGCCGGGAATGCAGGCGTTCGACGTCGCGGGATGCACGCCGGTCAATGCAGCAGGTTACCAGCTCTGTACGTCCGGGAAGGGCACGGTGCAACGGATCGTGCCGCAGGGTGGCACGCCGTTCTCCAGACTGAGTCTCACGACCGTTGCTGATCTGAAGCGCAACGGCACGCTCCTGCAGCGGGGCGAGGAACAACATCTGGAGATGGATCTGACCCAGAAGTCGGCCGGCTCTCAGGGCGCATTCTCGCGCGCGGGGTCGGTCGTCGTCGCGGGCGACGTGACGTGCACGTACGACGAGAGCTCGGCGCTGACCAACAACGGGGTCACCCGCGACCTGTCGAACCTGGCATGCACGTCGGGCACTGCCGCGCGCGCCGCTCCGAAAGCCACGCCTCTACCGACCTACAGCGACTACAGCGCCGTCGACAGCGCGCCGAACGGCCTGGCCACGCCCATCCGCTTCGGGACGGTCGGACAGGGCAACCCGAAGACCGACGACTGTACGGTGGACGACGACGAACCCGCAGACGGCGGTCAACAACGCCGCCGCCGGTGCGATCATCTGCGTCAAGCCGGGCAACTACTCCACCTCGACACTCACGGTCAACAAGGCGGTGACCGTGCGGGCCAACGGTGTGGTCAGCCTCAAGAACATCGTCATCAGCGGCTCGAACGCGGTCGTCGACGGCTTCACCGTCGTCGGCGGCACGCTCGGGAACCCGAACTACGCCGTCAAGTTCAGCGGTACCGGCCACAAGATCGTCAACAACCTCGTGCGCGGCCGCGGCATCTGGTACGCCATCGGCTGCGAGCAGAGCGCAGGCTGCGGAAGCAACGTCCTGATCGCCGGCAACACCATCACCGGCGTGCACAACTTCGGCATCTACCTGTGGGGCGGCGACCACATCACCGTCGAGAAGAACAACGTCTTCGACCTCTTCCAGTCCCAGGACGTCGACGATGTCGACGCCCTACGCGCGTGGGGCGACAACCACGTCGTCCGCAACAACTACTTCCACGACATCAACGCCAAGAAGAGCGCCGGCTCACCACACTCCGACTGCTACCAGTCCTACCAAGCCGGCAGCACCCCCCGCCTGTCCAGCAACATCCTGTACGAGAACAACTACTGCGTCCGGGTCACCGGCCAGTGCATCATCGCCCAGAACGACCTGCGCAATGCCGCCGAGCTGCACGACTACGTCATTCGCGGCAACGTCTGCGAGACCTACGGTTGGCAGAGCATCGAGATGACCGGCATCCCGAACATCACCATGGACAACGACTACGTCGCCGGCGTCCAGACGACGGTGCTCAATTTCGCCAACGCCGGGGGCGGCGGCAAGGTGTCGACCAACTACAAGGTCCGCAACAGCGTTCTCGTGCGGGCGACCAGCGGTTCGCGATACATCGACGGCACGCCTGCGGACAACACGGCCAACCGCACATTCGTCGATCCGGCCATCAAGACGTCGTATGACGGCTTCATCAGCCCGACAACCGTCTCCTACCCGCCGGTCAGATCGACGGACTTCAACAGGTTCTACCGCGACAGCGTGGGCAGGGCCGCCCCGACCGTCGTCGACAAGGGCGCCTCCCCGAACAGCGGCGGCCCGACCACGGACGTCGACGGCGCCCCGCGGGTTCAGGTCACACCCATCGACGTCGGGCCGTTCGAGATCCACTGAGAGGACGACGTCCCCGGCTGCTCGCCCCGGTCGCCACCCGGTCCCGGCCTCGGTGAGCGCCCGGCGGAGTCCAGCAAGGGCCTGGTGCTGGGCGACACGGACCGCTCCCGGCGTGGACCCGACCGTCGCCGCGGTCTAGGACGGCGCTGAAGAAGCCGGTTTCTTGGGCCTGTTGGTAGTGAGTCCGAGCTGTGCAGGTGCTCGGCGGGGACGCGGTGTTGGGGTGGCTGGTTGCCGGGCCGGGCTGGTGAGACCGCCGGATCCGGGTCCCCCTCGGGGGCTCTGGGCCCCCTTTCGGGGCTGCGGGGCGCCTGAGGCGGTTCAGGTGGCCAGAACCCAGGTTCCGTCCAGGCGCGCCAGACCGCGGCCGATGAGGTTGCGCAGGTTCAACGCGGCGGTACGGCGCTTGAGCCAGGCGTTGTTCTTGACCGTGCCGCGGTGGCGCAGCTTGATCCGCCGCCCGCCCTGGGTGGCGACCTGGGCGACGGTGCGTTCGACGTTGGGCCGATGGTGGCGGTAGTCCTCGCCCAAGGCCGGGTCGGCGGCCCAGTCGGCCCGGGCCGCGCGCAGCAGGGCGTCGTGTTCGTGCAGGTCCAGGCTGCGCCCGGTCTTCGAGGTGGTGCAGCGGGTCCGCAGCGGGCAGTCCCGGCACAACACCCCGAAGGTCACGGTCCGGTTCGGCGACAGTTGCCGAGTTTGACCGGCCGGACAGCTCACGGTGCCCGAGTCCTCGTCCACACTGAACTCGTCGAGGGTGAACCCGCCCGGGACCGCGGGCTGCACCGGCTTGGGCTTGATCACCGCGTCGTGCCCGGCCTGTTTGATCGCTGCCCGCAGGTCACCGGTGCCGTAGGCCGAGTCGCCGTACCAGGTCAGCCCCTCGCCCTGGCCGTTGCTACCCGCCACGGCACCCGCGGCCACGGCACCCTCGTGATCATCTGTGACGGCGGTGAGGACACAGTCAGCGTCATCGGTGCCGGCGTCATCGGTGCCGGCGTCATCGGTGCCGGCGTCATCGGTGCCGGCGTCATCGGTGCCGGCGTCGCTGCCGGGCGCGGCGAGGTCCGCGGCGATGGGCCCGTCACCAGAAGGTGCCTGCTCGTCGCGGTCCTGCTCGTTGCGGTCCTGCTCGTTGCGGTCCTGCTCGTTGCGGTCCTGCTCGTCGCGGTCCTGCTCGTCGCGGTCCTGGTCGTTGGGGTCCTGGGGTTGGGGTTGGGGTTGGGCACGGTGTTGGCCACGAACCGCGCCGCGATCGCCGCGTCGGAGTTCTCCGGCCCGGCGGCCATGGTCAGCACCTCGTCGGTGATCAACCCAGTCCCGGGTTCGTTGACCAGGTGCGCCCGGTAGCCGTCCTTGCGGTTGTGCTGGGACTTGCGGGTATGCCGGGCCTGCTCGTCCACGGTGGAGATCACCCGGTCCGGGGCCACCCGCCGCGCGATCCGCCACCGCCCGTCCCGCCCGTCGGAGCCCTCGGCCGGTTCCACGTCCTGCCCGGCCACCAACGCCAGCAACGCCACCGCCGCCGCGGCCGTCTCGTCCAGCTCCACCTGGTCGGACCCGGCGCCGGTCAGCGCGGCGACCACCGCGTTCGCGTCGGTGACCAGCGCCGACACCAACTCTTGCTTCGCCTGCGGGTCGGTCCAGTCGATCCGCGGCTTACCGGGCTGGGTGTAGTCGTGCCCGCGGCATTCGGCCGCGATCACCTCGGCCGCCCCGGGCACCTGCCGGGCGACCCGGCGGACGGCGCCGATCAGCTGGGTCACCGTGTCCTGGGTGGCCACCGCGTCGTCCAGGACCGTGGAGTCCACCGCCCGACGCCGCCGCCCACGAAGCACCCCGGTCGCCTCGATCACCTGCCGGACCGCGTCGTTGATCCGATGCGGCCGCGCCGAGTCGGCGATCCGCCGCCGCCAGTACACCAGGCTGGACGGGTCGAACCCCTCATCCAGCAGTGACAACCCGCACGCGACCTTCCATCGCAGATCACAACGCACCGCCTCGGCGGTCTCCCGGTCCGACAGGCTGTGCAACGCCTGCAAGGTCAGCACGGCGGCCATCCGGGTCGCCGGCAGCGACGGGCGACCCACCCCCGGCGGGGCGAACAGATCCGCGTAGGTCTCATCCGGGAACACATCAGCCCGGTGCTCGGCCAAGAACCCGAACATGCTGCCCGCCGCGACCAGGTGCCCGACCACCTCACCGGCATCCCACAACTCCCGGCCCGGCCCCTCCACACCCTGCACCCAAAGATCATCCCAGGGGTCCGAACCACCGGGTTGTCGACACGCCGACCGGGTAGTCAGGTTTTTCAGCGCCGCTAGACGAACGCCAGGAACGGCTTGCCCTCGAACCGGAAGCCGGGCAGGCCCGTCAGCACCGCGAGGCATACCTCCTGCGCGACGTCGTCCACCGCCAGCATCCGGTTCGACGGTCCCAGTCGGGCACGGCAGTAGCGCACCACGTACGACCGAACCACTGCCAACAGCCGCCCCACCGCCTCCCGGTCCCCGGCCGCTGCCGCCCGGACCAGCTGATCGACCCTGGCCCCCTCCCGGGTCCGCACGGATCAGGAGAACCCCGGGGATCTGGTCCGGGACGCCGCGTCTCGGTCTCGGGGTTCGGCAGGCCGGCCGCGTCCGACGGCTGTCATCCGGCCGGTGTCAGAGCCGCCTCCCGAGCGCGGATGTCGGCCAGCCGAAGCGCCACAGCCGCCCGCTGCGCGTCGGTCCTGGCCGTGCGTTGGGCCAGGAGCGCGGCTGATCGGTCGGCCTCGATATTGCCCGTTGAGCGGGGCAAACTCCAATTGTCGATGAACATCACGGGCCTCTTCCAGTCGTCGCCGCCAACAGCGGCCTCCTCATCGTCCCTCCCCGATGACACCGGCGTCTACCCGCCAGGGTCGGCTGCACCAGGTTGCCGGAGAATGAGCAAGTGCAGTCAAACGGGAGTAGGATAATTCCGCTGAGGGCATTCCGAGCGTCGGCGGCCATGTCTGCGTCGTCGTCAGCGCACAGCGGTTCCGGTCTCCTCGTGGACCCGGAGGCAGGAGCGCGACATCATCTTGGTCCTCGATCCTCAACACGGCATTTCGCACGCCGGCGCGGAAGTCGAACAGCCTCGTGTCCGGCTGGCGTTTTGGCCTTCATCAACCACTGACGACGTCCTGAAGGGCGGGTGGTGGCCGCGGACCCGAGATCCGGCAGCGGAGCTACCCACCCTGGCCACCGCGGTAGCCGACGTGCTGGGCGTGGTGTGTCGAATCGCATTGAACGCGGACGCGTGGACTTCTTGGCCCCACCAACTCGTGATCATTGGCGGAGCGAAGGTCCGACTGGACTGGTGCACCGGAGACGCGCACACAATCAGGTTGACAAGCGACGACGCCTCGCACCTGGATCTGCTGGCGATTCCCCCCGACACCCCCACGATCCTCGCCCTGACCTGTCTGGCGAGAGCGGGCCGCGATATCCCCCGCCGATCAAGACTCACCTGATTCCCGCAGCTCGATTCACACGTCACCAACAAACGTGAACTCGAGAACAACCGCGAGGCCCGCCCTCGTCGGTGGGCCGAAATCCCGACCTTGGCCCACCGACCGCGCAGGGCGATCTTCAGTAGTCCATGCCGCCCATGCCGCCGGACGGGTCGCCGGTCGAGTTCCTCTCTGGCTTGTCGACGATGACGACCGCGGTGGTGAGGAACAGCGCTGCGATCGACGCGGCGTTCTGCAGCGCGGAGCGGGTGACCTTGGCCGGGTCGATGATGCCGGCCTTGATCAGGTCCTTGTACTCGCCGGTGGCCGCGTCCAGGCCCTCGCCCGGGCCCAGGTTGCGGACCTTCTCCGCGACGACGCCGCCCTCGAGGCCGGCGTTGATCGCGATCTGCTTGAGCGGGGCCTCCAGCGCGACCTTGACGATGTTCGCGCCGGTCGCCTCGTCACCGTCCAGGCCCAGACCCTCGAACAGGCCGGCACCGGCCTGGATCAGGGCCACGCCGCCGCCGGCGACGATGCCCTCCTCGACAGCCGCCTTGGCGTTGCGCACGGCGTCCTCGATGCGGTGCTTGCGCTCCTTGAGCTCGACCTCGGTCGCCGCCCCGGCCTTGATGACCGCCACACCGCCGGCCAGCTTGGCCAGGCGCTCCTGCAGCTTCTCGCGGTCGTAGTCGGAGTCGGTCCGCTCGATCTCGGCACGGATCTGGTTGACCCGGCCCGCGATCTGGTCCGCATCCCCCGCACCGTCGACGATGGTGGTCTCGTCCTTGGTGACCACGACCTTGCGGGCGCGGCCCAGCAGCGCCAGGTCGGCGTTCTCCAGCTTGAGCCCGACCTTCTCGGAGATGACCTCGCCGCCGGTGAGGATGGCCATGTCGGCCAGCATCGCCTCGCGGCGGTCACCGAAGCCCGGCGCCTTGACCGCGACCGACTTGAAGGTGCCGCGGATCTTGTTGACCACCAGGGTGGCCAGGGCCTCGCCCTCGACGTCCTCGGCGATCACGGCCAGCGGCTTGCCGCCCTGCATGACCTTCTCCAGCAGCGGGAGCAGGTCCTTGACCGTCGAGATCTTGGAGGAGACCAGGAGGATGTAGGGGTCCTCCAGCTCGGCCTCCATGCGCTCGGCGTCGGTCACGAAGTAGGGCGAGATGTAGCCCTTGTCGAAGCGCATGCCCTCGGTGAGCTCCAGCTCCAGGCCGAAGGTGTTGCTCTCCTCGACGGTGATGACACCTTCCTTGCCGACCTTGTCCATGGCCTCGGCGATCAGCTCACCGATGGTCGGGTCGGCCGCGGAGATCGAGGCGGTGGCCGCGATCTGCTCCTTGGTCTCGACCTCCTTGGCGGTCTTGAGCAGCTGCTGGCTCACGGCCTCGACGGCCTTCTCGATGCCCCGCTTGAGCGCCATCGGGTTCGCCCCCGCGGCCACGTTGCGCAGGCCCTCGCGCACGAGCGCCTGGGCCAGCACGGTCGCGGTGGTGGTGCCGTCACCGGCGATGTCGTCGGTCTTCTTCGCCACTTCCTTGACCAGCTCGGCCCCGATCTTCTCCCACGGGTCCTCGAGCTCGATCTCCTTGGCGATCGACACACCATCGTTGGTGATGGTGGGCGCGCCCCACTTCTTCTCCAGGACGACGTTGCGGCCACGCGGGCCCAGCGTCACCTTGACGGCGTCGGCGAGGGTGTTCATGCCGCGCTCGAGCCCGCGGCGCGCCTCCTCGTCGAAAGCGATCATCTTCGCCATGCGGTGTTGTCCTCCAGCTGATCGTGCAGCGAGTAGTCGGCATCCGCGACGCGCGGACCCCGACCGGAGCCCGGTTCCTCGCCCGACGCCGCTCACTGCGATTAGCACTCACATGTCGCGAGTGCTAATCGCCAGCGTACACCCAAGTTGCGTACGCGCAGTTATGCGTGCACGCACATTTCTCCGTAGGATGCGGGGTATGGGCACCAACGACGGCGGCATGCGCGAGCGCAAGAAGCTCGCGACCAGGCGAGCCTTGAGTGCCGCCGCGCTGCGCCTGGCTCGCGAACACGGACCGCAGAACGTTCGCGTCGACGACATCGCCGAGGCCGCCGGGGTCTCCCCGCGCACGTACAACAACTACTTCTCGAGCCGTGAGCAGGCGATCGTCGTCGCCCTCGCCGCGGAACGCGGTCACGGTGTCGCAGCGTCGTTGCGCAGGCGCCCCGCGGACGAGCCGCTCGAGCACGCCATCGTCGGCGCGCTCATCGAGCAGTACTCCGATGATGGCGAACCCGACCGCGACACACTCGCCCTCATCACGTCCGCGCCCGCCCTGCGAGCAGAGTTCCTCGACACCATCGCCGCGATCGAGCGCCCCCTCGCTGAAGCGATCGCGGCCCGCACCGGCGCCGGGGATCAGGGCGAACTGAGGACCGAGGTGCTCGCCGCCGCCGTATCCGGCGCAGCCAGGGTGGCCGCCGAGCGCTGGCTACGACCCGAACCGGACGTCGGGTTCTCGGTCATGCTCAACGAGGCCCTCACCTGGATCGTCCCCGCCCTGCGCGCAGCCGACCGGTGACCTCACCGGCCGGACCGACGACGCGGAGCTCCCGGTCCGTGTGGCGCACGATGACGTCGCGTTCGGCCTCCGAGAGCCCGCCCCACACTCCGTAGGGCTCGTGCACGGCCAAGGCGTGCGCGCGGCACTGCTCCAGCACTGGACAGCTCGCGCAGATCTGCTTCGCCTGAGCCTCTCGACCGGACCGGGCCGGGCCGCGCTCCCCCTCGGGATGGAAGAACAGCGCGCTGTCCATCCCGCGGCACGCGCCGCGCATCTGCCAGTCCCAGATGTCGGTGACCGGGATCGGGAGCCTGCGGGTGTCTGCCATGTCCACCACTTCGCCTGTCGTGCACCACGTGCTCGGATGAACCGGGGCGGCTCGAACCTGATAGTAATCGCGCCAAACCTTGTTCACAAGCGTGAGAGGGGTGCCACCGCAACCGGTCGGGTTGCCCGACCTGTCCGGGGACCGCACGATGAGGCGTGCAGCCCCCGACGCCGGCCGCCGCGTCCGAGCCGGTGCCTCGGCCGCCGCCCGGTCCCGTGCCCACCCGGATCGCGAACGTCACCACCGAGCACAGGGCCGAGATGCCCCGACTCCACGTGGCAGCGGCGGCACGCCGAATCGGGGTCGCCCCCTCCACGCTGCGCACCTGGGACCGCCGCTACGGCATCGGCCCCACAGACCACACCCCCGGACGGCACCGGCGTTACTCCCCCGACGACCTTGCCCGCCTCGATCTCATGCACCGCGCCCTGATCCGGGGCGTCACCCCTGCCGACGCAGCCGCTCATGCCCTCGCCGCACTGCCGGCCCACGCCGACGCCACAGGACCGCCACCGGGCACCAACGGGCACCATCCCGGCGCCGGGCCCTGCACGGGGGTCATCCCGGCCGGCGCCGGACACGGGGAACAGCAACCCGCAGGCGCGGGTGGCAGTGAACGGCTCCGTGCCCGGACCGGCGGGACGGCTTTGCGCCTGCCCGGTGCCGGACGGCGAGCCCGCGCCCTGGGGCGGCTCGCACTCGCGCTCGACGCGGACACCGCCCGCGGGCTGCTCGCCGACTCGATCGCGGAGACGGGGGTGCAGGTCACCTGGGACGACGTGATCCGGCCCGTGCTGGCGGCAGTGGCGCAGCGCTGGGTCGAGACCGGCGCGGGCATCGAGGTCGAGCACCTGCTCAGCGACTGCGTGACCGCCGTGTTCAGTGCGGCGGCAGCCACCGCCGGGCCCGCACGCACCGCACGCCCGGTACTGCTCGCCGGGATGGCGGGCGATCAGCACCGACTGCCCCTGGTCGTACTCGCCGCGACACTCACGCAGCGGGGGGTGTCCTGCCGGTCGCTGGGCGCCGACCTGCCTTCCACGGCACTGGCGACGGCGATCCGGCGCACCGCACCGGCCGCGGTGCTGCTGTGGTCCCAGCTGACATCCACCGCCGACCTGCAAACCCTGCGATCGCTACCGCGCACACGCCCCGGATATCGCCGCTTCGTCGCAGGCCCCGGCTGGGCGGAGATGGAACTCCCGCCGCAGGTCGGACGGCTCGAGTCGCTCGTGGAGGCCACCGACGCGCTCAGCGCCGCTGCCGCGGAGTGACCGTCCCCTTCGTCGCAAGTCACACCAGGACGGCGATGAGGACAGCCAGGCCGAGCGGGACGTCGAGCGCCACGCACGCCTCCGCCAAGGACGGGGAGACGAGGTCGCGGTGCCGGCGCAGGTGCCAGAGGTCCCAGATCCCGTGCGCCATCAGCGTCACGGCGACCACGACCAGGCCGGCCGTCGGGGCGAGCAGCAGCGCGCTCACCGCGATCGACCCGTAGAGCAGCAACCCGGCGACCTCCAGCGTCAACGCCGGCCGGGCCGGGCCCCGCAGGAGCCCGACGACGACGAGTACGGCCGCGGCGCCGGCCGTCGCCACGAGCGGGTGGAGTTCGACCAGCACACCCGCGAGGACGACGACGAACGACAAGGGGATCCAGGCCCACGCCATCCAGGGCAGCGAGAACGCCGCTACGGCCACGTAGCAGGTCGCGGCGATCGCGACCACGAGGGCGACCGACACCTGGTCGGCCCCGGCGAGGAACAGGCCGGCGGCGGCGAGGACCCCGACGGCGCTGGGCCAGCGGTGGACCAGCGCGGCGAATCGCACGGAGGGAGGAGGCGAGCTGGTGTGTGTGGTCATGGCCAGGAGCATCGTGCGGATGCGTACCCCAAGGGGGTATTCATGGGCCTGTGGTCCGAAATCCTGCGACACCGGTCCGTTCGGACCCCCTGCGTCGAACTCCTCGACATCGCCTGCGTCACCACGACGCTGGCGACAGCCACTCACTTCCTGGCCGGGCGGTACAGCACTCATTCCGAGCCCCCACCCGACGCGTCCGCGGGCACCGTCCCCGGATACGACGTCCGCCTGCTCTCCGCCGGCGGACGGCCGCTCACCGCGCGGCCGGGGCTGCGGCTCGAGGCGCACGGCGCGCTGGAGCGCGACACGGGCCCGGTCGACACGCTCGTCGTCGTCGGCGGATACGGCCACCTGCGCGCGGCGCAGGCCCAGATGAGCATGCACGTCGCCGCGCCCGCCCCCGCGAACGATGTCGTGCGCGACGTCATCGACCACGTCGTCGCGCACCTCGACGGCGACCTCTCCGCGGCCGTGCTCGCCGAACGCGCGGGGGTCAGCGAACGCCACCTGGTGCGCCTGTTCCGCGCTCACCTCGGACGCAGCCCTGCCGAGCACGTCCGGCGGGCCCGCACCGATGCCGCCGCGGCCCTGCTCGCCGCGACGGACCTCCCCCTGGCCCGGGTGGCCGACCGGTGCGGCTTCGGATCGTCGGAGACCATGCGCCAGGCATTCCTCGACCTCTACGGCCGGACACCCTCCGAGCACCGCCGCGCTCTCCGCGTCCCGGCGCGCGCCGGCGGTCATCGGTTGAGCTTGCGCATCACCTACCGTGCACGATCGTGATCCCGCAATGGCGGGCAGCCGTGCTCCGTGGGCGATCCTGGTTCGGCCGGGTCGCCGGCTTCTCACGGCCCCCGGTGCTCGCGGTCGGTCTCACCCTCCTGACCGGCACCGTCAGCGTGGCGGGCCTGATCTCACCTGCCGTGCTCGGCACCCTGGAACGTACCCCGGCGGTCCTCCAGGGCGAGGCGTGGCGCTGGCTCTCGTCGCTGCTCGTCCAGGACGGCGGCGTCCTCGGCACCGTCTCGAACCTGATCTTCCTCGCTCTTCTCGGTGCGGGTGCGGAGCAGGTCGTCGGCCGGAAGACGATGATTTTCTGCTATCTGACGGCGGGGCTGACCGGACAGGTCGCAGGGGCGCTCTGGCAGCCGGTCGGCGCGGGGAACTCGGTGGCCGTGTGCGGACTGGCCGGGCTCGTGGCGTGGTCGCTTCACTATGACCGTATGCCGGGCTGGGCAGGTTCGACCGTCGCGCTCTGGCTCGGTGCGTTGCTCGCGACCTGGTGGTCGCCACTGTTCGCGGTCGGCGTCCTCGGCAGCGCGCTCGACCGAGCCGTGGCGCGGACACGTCCGGCGACCCGGACGGCCGGGGCGGTGATCGCAAGCGTTGCGGTCGCCGCCGTCCTCATCGCGGCCGGCAACATCCACGGTCCCGCCCTGGCGATCGGGACGCTGGCCGGTGCCGTCGTAGCGGGTCTTCGCTCGAAGGCCGGGTAGCCGGCCGACCGTGAGGATCGGGCCGTCTCCCCCGGCCCGTCCTCAGCCCGGGATCTCGCGGTTCGAGTAGTGGGGATTGACGAACGGGAACGACTCCACCACCCAGCGCTGCAACGCTCGGTAGAGCGTCACGTAGTGGCCGTGGTCGTAGGCCGCGGGTGTCACCCACCAGCTCACATCGACGTCGTGGGCGAGCATCGTCTCGGTGAGCGGCGTACGCCTGCCCACCGGGTAGAGATAGCAGCAGCCCACGTAGCCGCCGGAGGTGTCGTAGACGGCGTAGGAGAACGAGTAGCCCTCCCGGAACTCCAGCTCGTGCCACACCAGGTCGACGTAGTCGATCTCCTCGGTGACCGGCTCGGTCGGCCATCCGCCGCCGCGGGTCCGCTGGATGAGCTCGAGGCTGTCGTTGATGCCCCGCACATCGGCCTCCAGGTCCGCACGGCTGAGCACGCTGGCCCGCAGGTCGTCGTGGACGAGCTCGGTCGGCGGGCGAAAGCCCGCAGGCAGCACGAGGCTCTTCACCAATCCCTGATACGTCATCTCCGCCTCGCTTCGGTGCGTGGTGACCCGGGGCTCAAGCGCGGGCCAGGAACAACCAGGCGCCGAGGAGATCCGCCTTCGTCGCGGCGACGTTGTTGGCGATGCGGTGCACGAACGGCGGCCCGAAGATGACGGCGTTGCTGATCGGCCCCTGCGGCGGCGGTCCCAGGGTCGTGGGTGTGCGGTCCACCTCGTCCTCGACCACGAACCCGGCTGTCTCGAGGTGGGCACGGTAGTCCGCGACGGTCTCGACGAAGGATGAGCGCTCGTCCTCGGCCCACGGCAGCGGGTAGGGCAGGCGACCGTCTCCCGTGCGCACCTGCTCGTAGATCGCGAACCTGCCGCCGGGCCGGAGCACGCGGTGCACCTCGGCGAACACTGCCGACTTGTCCGGGACATTCATGCCGACATGGATCATGACGGCGGCGTCGAACGCCCCGTCGTGGAGGGACGTGGACTCACCGGCCGTGGCCAGGAACTCGGTGCGATCCCCCAGACCGACCCTGTCACTGAGCGTGCGAGCGGTCTCGACGAACTCCGGCGTGAGGTCGATCCCGGTCACCGTCGCACCGGCCATGGCCGCCATCCGCGACGCCCCGCCGATCCCACACCCGACGTCGAGCAGCCGCACGCCGGGCGCGACGCCGAGGCGGTCAAGGACGTGCGTGCTCGCCGGCGCACCTCCGGCGTGCAGCTGGTCGACCGGAAACAGGTCAGCAGCCCCGAGGTGATCGGTGTCGATCCCAGCACCGGAAAGCGCTCGAAGGATCGAGGTCGCGAGATCCTCGGTCGCTCCGTAGTGGCCGGTGACGAGATCGCGAACGTCCACGCCCGACAAGCTAGGGCCAGATCGGGTTCGTGTCGACGAGCACACGGTGTGTCACCCCGTCGTCTCGCCCCGGTGACGACCCCACGCGCGTGGAGGGTCGTGCTGAGATTGCCGATTTCCTGGAGACCATGTATCACAGTCGACATGCGCTTTCCGACGTAGGCCAGGAACTGCTCAATAGTCACTCACCAGCGTTACGCGCCCCTCTTTGGACGTGGCGAGTTTGCCCGTGCTGCTCGAAATGTGCATAATCGGAGACGACAGAACACGGCACGACTGAAACGGAAGCATGCATGGCGCAGCGGGTGAACGTGAAGTTCGTCGACGACCTCGACGGATCGGATGCGACGGGCACGGTCTCGTTCGCCATCGACGGCCGGGCCTATGAGATCGACCTGTCCGAGGACAACGCCGCCCGGCTGCGCGAGTCGCTGGCGTCGTTCGTCGCTGCCGCCCGCAAGAGCGGCGGATCCCCGGCGACTGGTCGCCGGGCGCCGAAGATGACCGCGAAATCGGGCCGGCGGCCGCAGCCGTTGGACCGGGAGCAGACCGCCGCTATCCGGGCGTGGGCCCGGCAGAACGGCCACCAGGTCTCCGAACGAGGCCGGATCTCGAAGACGGTGGTGGACGCCTTCGAGGCCGCTCACTGACCCGGACGACACCGCGCGAGAGGGGCCGGAGCTTTCCGCTCCGGCCCCTCTGCGCATCACCCCCGGTCGTCCGCGCGGGATCTCGGTAGTCACCACCGATGCCCGGCGACCCCGAAACCGGCTCAATGGCGATCATGAGAATTCTGTTCACCGCCAGCCCGTTCGTCGGGCACGTCTTCCCGATGCTCCCGCTGATGTACGCCGCCCGCGACGCCGGGCACGAGGTCGTCATGGCCACCGGTGCCGAGATGGTGCCGGACCTGCAGCGCCGTGACTTCACAACGTGGACCGTGGGGCCGGCCCTCGGCGAGGCCATCGCCGAACTCACCGCGGCGAGCGCCGTCCCGGCCGCCGGTCACGAGGAGCAACTCGGCCGCGACGTCGTCCATCTGTTCGCCCGCCCCTCGGTCCGTCGCGCACGGGACCTGATCCCTCGGGCCACCGCCTGGCGCCCGGACATCGTGATCAGCGAGATCACCGAGCTGGCCGGCAGGGAAGCCGCCTGTGCGACCGGGGCGCTGTACGTCACGCACGGCTTCGGCACTCATGTCCCCGGCACCTCGGCCCTGGTAGGCGTGATGTTCGACCACGTCAGCTCCGAGCTCGGCACCCCGAACCGGCGGCACGCCTTCGAGACCGGCCTCTACATCGACCCGTGCCCGCCGGGTCTGCAGTCCCCGCAGCTCGGCGAGATGGACATCTGGCCGATCCGCCCAGGCCCCGGTCGATTCTCTCCCGAGGAGCGGCTCCCCCCGCAGTTCCTCGAGCTGCCCGCGAGGCCGCTCGTCTACGTCACCCTGGGCACGGTCTTCAACGATCCCGACCTCGTGCGCAGCGTGCTGGACGCCATCCAGGACCTGCCGATCTCGATCGCCGTCACGACCGGACCGGGAACCGACCCTGTGCTCCTCGGCCCGCGTCCGGCCAACGTCGCGGCGGCCTCCTTCGTCCCGCAGGCGCTGCTGCTGCCGCTGGCGTCCGCGGTCGTGTCCCACACCGGCTCGGGCACCATGCTCGGCGCCCTGGCTTCAGGGCTGCCGCAGGTCTGCCTGCCCCGCGGCGCCGACCAGTTCGCCAATGCCGAGCGCGTGCACGCCACCGGTGCGGGCATCCGGCTGCTGCCCGACGACGTCACCCCGGAACGTCTCCGCGCCGCGGTGTCCTCAGTTCTCGACGACCCCGCCTACACGAGAGCTGCCATCGCGATCAGGTCCGAGATCGCCGCCATGCCGTCGGCCGCTGACGTGCTCGACGACCTCGTCAACCTCGCGTACTCCGCACGGCAGATCGCCTGACGCACGCGTTGGCGCCGGAGGCTGCCGAGGGCGAGCCTGCGTACCTAGCGTCCGGGGCGTGCCCGCCGCGGCCCGCGATCTGGTACCCGACCCGGCTGTCTTCGGCTGGGTCTGGCCGGCCTTCGGTGTCGCGGCCGCCATGTCCACCCTGGCCGCGGCCCCGCTGCTGCACCGGTATGGCCCGCTGCGGGTCTGGGCGCTCGCCCACACGGTCATGGCCGCCGGGGTGTTGGCGCCGGTCGCGCGGCCGGGCGTGCCTGCAGTCGTGGTGGCGGCGGTGGCCGTGGGTGGCACCTTCATGGTCGCCACCCTCGCCGCGATGCGGGCCGCCCGCCAGGCCGCCCCAGGGAAGACCCGCCTCGTCGCCGCGATGACCACCGCGTTCGCCGTCGGGCAGCCCGTCGGTCCGCTGCTCGTCCGCGGCGACGACCTCGCCACCCCAGCGTGCTCGCCGCCGCGGTGCTACTCGGGGATCCGCAGCGTGGCCATCAGGCCGAAGCCCCGGTCGTTGATGCCGCCGACGAACGCCGCGCCCTTGGCCGCCAGTTCCTGCGTCGACGTTCCACAGTCCGAGGACGTCGCGCAAGAACTGCCGGGCGCGGTCGGCGTCGTCCGCGTAGACGATGGCGTGCGTTCCGATGATCATGACTCGGGTTCCTGCGGCGATCGTGAGGGTCGAGTGTGGGCCATGATTCACCGACCAGAGGCCACACGGAACCGCGGTGCCTGATCATCGGTCTCCGCCTGGGTGTGGCCGATCGTCAGATATTCAGCGGCCATTTCGCCGATGTACGTAGATCTGCGTAGGTCTCGACGCCGTCCTTCGCCGCAACCCGGTATCAGCCATGCGGGTAGCCGACTCCATATCACCGACGCACGCCACCGGAACGCGACAGGGAGACGCCCATGCCCGTCTCACAGAACGGCTACAGCGCAAACGACCAGTCGCTGATGCGCTGGGCGTTCGTTCCCGGCACCACCGTGGAAGTCAAGGTCCGCCGCGGCGCCCCGGGCGATCTCCTGCTGCACCTCGCCGAACGGTGGAACCGCGAGGTCGAGCCCTTGTTCGCACCCGACGGCGTGCTGGACTGTTGGGGATTTGCTCCGCGCCCCATCCGAGGACGCAGGGACATTTCCAACCACGCCTCAGGAACCGCCTTGGACTTCCGCGCCCGCAGCCACCCGCTCGGTCGGTCGGGAACCTACACCGCAAGCCAGGTCGCCGCGATCCGCCGCATCCTCGCCGACTTCCGCCACGCCGTCCGCTGGGGCGGCGACTACCACGATCGCAAAGACGAGATGCACGTCGAGATCGTCGTCGACGAGGCCACCTGCCGCACGGTGCTCACCGCTCTCACGAGGAATACGAACCCGATTACCGAGGAGGACGACATGCCCACTCCAGACGAGATCGCCGCCGCCGTCTGGCGCTACGGAGTGCGCAACGGCTTCGGCGCCACCGTCGAGGCGCAGCAGGTCCTCACCGCCGGGGAGAAGCGGACGGCCGATGCGCAGCAGGCGATCGCCGCGCTCGCCGCGCAGGTCGCCCAGCTCAAAGCGGCAGGCCTCGACGAGGCGGAGATCAAGCACGCCGTCGCCGACGTGCTCGCCGCACAGTGAAGAACGACATGCCAGGAATACCCGACCCCGGCAACCGGGGCGACGATGGGAGCGACCCCGTGTTTACCCAGACGCTCGGTGTGGGCGGCATCGTGGCCCCGGCCGCTGGCCCCGGCGTGGTGCTCGCGACGGCGGACCGCGCAACGAAGCTGACGATCACGACCCCGAACACGATCTTTGACGGCGGCGGTTTCCAGGTCACCGGCGGAATCGACGTCAAGGCCGATGGCGTCACCGTGCAGAACTTCCGGATCAACGCGCAGCGGCAATACGGCGTCTACGCCGAGGGCAAGAACATCACGATCCAGAACAACGACATCGCGAACGTGAAGGTTTCCGGTGACAAGGACCTCAACGCGGTCACCGGGTTCGGCGAGAACCTCCGCGTTCTGTTCAACACCGCGATCAACTTCGTCACCGGCGACCCGGGAGAGAGCCACACTGATTTCTTCCAGACGTGGATCTCGAGTTCGCATCCCACGGGCAGCACCGGCCTGGAGGTCCGCGGGAACAAGGCGACCGGCCCCGCCAACCCCTCGCGACTGCACAGCATCGCCAGCATCCATCAGTGCGTGATGATCGAGGGTCGCGGCCGGGGCGGCAACACGGGCGGCACCGGCGACACGAAGAACATCATCATTTCGGACAACGAGTTCGGCGACTCGTGGAATCAGTGCATCAAGCTCGACGGTGTTCAGGGCGCCATCATCACGCGGAACAAGTTCACCGGTAGTTCCGATCATGTCGTCGCCATCACGTCCGCATCGTCGGACATCAAGTACTACAGCGACAACGTGGTCGCCGGTACGTATGGCAATCTGGGCGTACCGATCACCGCGGGCGCCGGCCCCGGCGCCCCCTCGGGCGGCGGTTCGCTTGCTGGCGCTCCCATCTACCCGGCGCAGTTCCCGGACGGTACCGCGTTCCCGAACTTCACCGAACCGGCGAGCAATCAGGCCGTAGCGATCGCGAATGCGTCCGAGTTCGCATCCAAGCTCGCGATCGTGCAGCCGGGTCAGACGCTCGTTCTCGCGGACGGCACGTACGACATCGGCGCGGTGACTATCTCGAAGACGGGCACGAAGACGCAGCCGATCGTCATCAAACCGCTGCACGCCGGCGGCGTGAAACTCGCTTCCGGAAACTCGATCAAGCTCACGGGTCAATACATCCTCGTCGTGGGACTGGTAAAAGAATTTGACGACTCCGGAAAGACGTTCAGTTTCGAGGGTGCGGCGAAGTTCTGCGGCTACGATTCCTGCAAGGTCGGCCCGGTGTCGCTCGGCGCGGCGCAGCCTTCAGCCGCGAAGTCGCTGCACTATTACGGCGGCGGCACAGCGGAGAACTGTTTCATCACCTACTGCGAGACGAAGAGCAAGTCGAAGCCCGGAAACGGGATTCTGGTCGACGGCGACTTCTCCGGCGGGCCCGCCGGCGGCCTGAAGCATATCCTGATCGATCACTGCTATATCCACGATTACGGCACGGAGGTGGCGAACGAGTTCGAGGCGATTCGTTTCGGCGTCTCGACGATGCAGGCCACGCAGTCGAACTCCGTCATCATGCGGTGCTACTTCGAGAACATCAAGACGGAGCCGGAGATCATTTCGGTGAAGACGTCGAAGTTGTGGAGTTGGGGCCACACGTTCAAGAACTGCATCGGCGTTCTCTCGCTGCGCCACGGTAACGACTGCTACCACCAGGACTGCTACGGGTTCGGCCCGGCTACCGGTTCTGGCGGGACGAAGGGCGGAGGGTACCGCGTCTACGGTCAGCGGAACGCCATTCGCTACTGCTACGGCGAGGGCCTGATCGGCTCTTCGTACGAATCGTTCCTGACGATCGACGGCGGCGACACGTCGTCCCCGACGAACGGCCATCAGAACGTCGTCGGTGGTGAGTTCTCCAACAACGTCGGCGTGAACAACGCGACCGGCATTGTCATCGGCGAGCACTACAGCACGGCGCCCGCGGGTATCAAGGTCCGGGACAACATCATCGTCAACTCGGGCGGCGTCGCGGTGAAGATCGTCAAGGCTCCGACCGGAACGAACGACATCGCGAACAACACGAGCTATGACGCCCCGGCCGCGGCGGGCCTCACGCTTGCGTCCGGCGCCTACCGGAAGACCGGGTACGGCCCGCGGCTGACGATCCTGACCTCGGCCGACGTGGGCCCCGCCGCGACGTCGCGGACGGACGGAACGGGCAAGTCCATCTCCGGCGCCGCCGGAGGCTCCGGCGGCTCAGGCGACGTTGCGGCCCGCGTGCAGGCGGCTCAGGCCATCATCGATCGGCTGACGTCGGGCCAGGCCATCACGACCGGGTGGACCTGGTCCGAGTGCCCGGCCGTGGTGACCACCGAGGCACCGAACCTCCTCGTGCTCTACACGAACGATGGCAGCCCCGCGGACCAGCAGGCGTGGCTTCAGGGCTACATCTCGACGAACTCGGGAACAGGCAGCGGATCGACCACGAGCCCCGCGGCCCTGCTGAACATCGGCAAGGCCGGCGGGATGACCCGCGCGAATCTCGGAATCGGATTCAAGGCCGGGGACGTCCCGCAGCCGAATCCCGAGGGCGCCCCGGCCGGGACCGCGGAGCACATCGACTACGACCTGACCCACCTCGAGAACGGCCTGACGGTCCCGGGCTACTTCGAAGTGGTGACCGTCGACGGCGAGCAGCGCGTTCGGATGACCGTCACCGGAATGGGCGGGCGCACGTCCAAGAATACCGGTTACGACCGGGTGGAGTTCCGTGCACTGGCAGAGAACGGCGTGGACAAGCAAGGCTATGACCCGACCGTGAAGGACTTCCAGTCCATCCTCTACGTCGCCGGCTACCTGATGAAGTCTCCGCCGAACAAGCCGCAGGTCTGCGTCGCACAGCTGCACGACCCCGACGACGACATCGCCATGGTGCGATTCCGAAACAAGACCACGGTGGAGGCCAAGCTGGGCGATACCGTTCTCGGCAACCTCACGACGTCCTACTCTCTCGGCACGCGGTACCAAGCGCTCATCCGCACGACCGGTAAGGGCGGCGGAAAGTATGATTGCGAGTGGGCGTGGTCGCAGGGCACGACGCCGCTCCCGACCTCCGGCCCCGGCTATTTCAAGAAGTCGGGCATCTCTGCCAGCACGTTGTTCTACCAGAAGGCGGGCGACTACGGTCAGTCGCGAGTTCACGGCTACACGAACAAGAAGCCCGCCAGTTCGCAAGGCGATGAAGATCCTTCGAACGCACCGCTCTTCATCGTGGACATGACGAAGCTCATCATGTTCACATCGGGGATGGGCGAACCGATCACGAAGATGGACTGACCCGGGGCGGGTGCGAGGGTGCGAGTGTCTCGCAGGAGCCGCTCGCACGCGCGGTGGCGGTGGCGGTGACGGGTGTCGTTGGCCCGTCAATCCGGTGAGCTGCGGCAGGGCACTGCCGATCACCCGGATCGCGGCTGCGCCCTCCAACGTGATGTGCCCGAGCTTCGCGTCGGCCTCGGAGAAGGTCATGCCGGCACCGATGAGGCGACCCCATCCGGATGTTCCGGCCGCCGGCGCTGGTCACGTACATGTCGCCGACGCCGGCCAGGCCGTACGCGGTCTCGGGACGCCCGCCCTGCAGGCGCAGGAGCTGGCCCACCTCCAGCGCTCCAAACGTGGTAGGTGGACGGTCGATCACCGCTTGGTCCTCACCTGCGAATACCACGCAGGTGTGGCGGCGGACGGCGACCTCGCCCGCGATCGACGGGCCTCCTGCCCCGGCCGTAGCAGCCGCGCGAGGTGCCGACCGCCCAGCGCACACCGAACGAGTTGACGCCGGACAGCACGACTTCGGCGCCGTCGAACGCCTCCTCCGCGTCTTCGAGCTGGAAGGCCCGGACCGCCGCCGGCAGCGTGAGCTGCAGTCCCGGGTGCACCCCGGACAACTGGACGCTGCTAATGATCTCCCGGTCCAGATGCGTCACCAGTTCTACGTGGACAGGTACACCGAGACCTACGAGCGCATGAAGGAGCCGATGCACCGCATGACCCGTCACGTTGCAGCCAAGGGCGCGTCCGCGCCCGCCGACCGATAGCGGCCGTGGGAGGCGACGGTGAGTACCGAGCGAATTCAGACGGCGTTACGTGACGCCACCGATACCACGGATGTCGTCATCGCCGCCGGAGTGCTCACCTCGGTCGATGAGGTCTTCGACCGGACCTTCGGCGACGTGCCGGCGGTCGTGATCGCCGACGACAACACCTACAAGGTCGCCGGCGAGGAAGTGCACCAGCGACTGAAGGCGGCCGGACTTGACATGGTCGACCCGTACGTCTTCCCCGGACGACCGGCGCTGCGCGCCGAGTACGGCAACATCACCACGCTGGCCGGATCGCTGCGGACCCACAACGCCATCCCGGTCGCGGTCGCGTCGGGGACACTCAACGACATCGTCAAAACGCGCCGCCCACGAGTGCGACCGGCCCTACCTGGCGGTGGCGACCGCAGCATCGGTCGACGGCTACACCTCGTTCGGCGCCTCGATCACCAAGGATGGCTTCAAGCAGACCCTGACCTGCCGGGCCCCGCGTGCAGTCGTCGCCGACCTGGATGCGCTCACTGCCGCCCCGGCCATCATGACCGCGAGCGGGTACGGCGACCTGCTGGGCAAGGTCCCGGCCGGGGCCGACTGGATCGTGGCTGACGAGCTCGGGGTCGACCCGATCGACCCGCACGTCTGGGATCTGGTGCAGGGCCCGCTCCGGGCAGCGACCGCCCGGCCGGCCGAGCTGGCCGCCGGCGACCGCGATGCGATGCTGGCACTCGTCGAGGGCCTGATGATGTCCGGGCTGGCCATGCAGGTCTCGGGATCGTCGCGACCGGCGTCGGGTGCCGAGCACTACTTCAGCCATCTCTGGGAGCTGGAGGGACTGGCCCACGGCGTCGACGGCGGGCCAGTGCCTGAGCACGGCCTGAAGGTCGGCTTCGGCTCCATCGCGATCGCCGCCTTCTACGAGAGGCTGCTTCAACGCGATCTCGGCGAGATCGACGTCGACGCCCGGCGCGCCGCCTGGCCCAGCTGGGACGAGATGGAGCAAGCGGTACGGGCGACGCACAAGACACCGGGTCTGGACACGGCCGCTGTCGAGCAGAGCCGCGCCAAGCACATCGACGCCGACCAGCTCGCCGAGCGGCTGACCCTGGTGGGCGAGGCCTGGCCCGCACTCCGCGAGCGGATCGAGCGGCAGCTCCTGAGCGCCGACCAGTTGCGTGACCAGCTGCGGGCGGCAGGAGCCCCGACCAGCCCAGCCGAGCTCGGCCTGCGTCTGGAAGACCTCAAGTCCACCTACACCAGGGCGCGAATGATCCGCAGCCGCTACACGGCCCTGGACCTGGCGTACGAAGCCGGAATCCTCGAGGAGATCGTCGAGGAGCTGTTCGCGCCGGGCGGATACTGGGGCAGGCCGCCACGCAACTCGTCGCCATGACCTCGTCACCCACCGTCTGCGCCGCCCGGACCGCCTGTACGACGGTGAACGATCCGCAGCCGGTCGCTCGCAGCGGCTCGGCTACCCGGGGTGCAGCCCGGACAGGTGGTGCTGGATGTCCTTCGTCGCCGGGTACAGATCCAGGTAGTGCGCGAACAGGTCGTCGTAGACCTGCTTGTTGTCCGGGTTCGGCCGCACTGTGTGCGCGATCTGGACCCAGTTCGTCGACTCATCGGCCAGGCCGGCCGCCTGCGCGGCCAGGAGCGCATCGCCGTAGCAGGCGCCGATGGCGTACTTGGGCAGGTCCTGCTCGATGCTGCACACGTCGGACATGATCTGCGTCCAGACCCCGCCCTTGGTGCCGCCGCCGACCGCGACGCAGCGCTTGCCGGCCGCGCCGGCCTCCGCCATCGACTGCAGCAGGTGTCGGGTGCCGTACGCGGTGGCCTCGAGCAGTGCCCGGTACAGCTCACCGCGTGTGGTGCCCAGCGTCAGGCCGGCGATGACGCCACGGGCATGCGGGTCGCTGATCGGGGTCCGCTCCCCCGCGAAGTAGGGCAACGCCAGCAGGCCGTTCGAGCCGGGCGGGACCTCCTCGGCCTCCTCGGTCAGGACCGCGTACTCCACCCCACCGAGGAGGTCGCGCAGCCAGGTGGTCAGCGCGCCACTGGCCGACAGGCCGCCGGCCAGGCAGAACGTGTCCTCGTAGGTCCCGGTGAGCGACCACAGCGCCGGATGCGGGACCGCGCGTTCGGTGATCAGGTCGGCCACGATCGTCGAGCCGTACATGAGCATGACCTGGCCGGGGTCCTTCACCCCGACGCTGAGCGCCTCGGAGAACGCGTCGATGGTGCCGACGGCGACCGGGATCCCCTCGGGCAGGCCGGTCGCCCGTGCGCCCTCGGCGGTGACGTGCCCGGCCACCTGGTTGGAGTACATCAGACGCGGCAGCGGCAGGCCGGGGGCGACGTCCTCGCACCATTCCGGGATCCAGTCGCGGGCCGATGGCGAGTACATCGGTTCGCACATCGACGCCGACAGGTGGTCCAGCACGTACTCTCCGGTCAGGCGGAACACCGCGAAGGTGTGCGACATGAAGAAGTAACGGGTCTTCTCGAAGATCCATGGCTGGTTGCGGACCAGCCACAGCCACTTCGCGCCCTGCGCCTGCGAGGTCAGCGAGTTGCCGCAGCGCGCGACGATCGTGTCGTCGCCGTACTTGTCCGTGAGCTCGGCGACCTCCTTGTACGCACGGGTGTCGACGCCGTAGAGGATCGCCGGGCGCAGCGGCCTCCCGTCGGCGTCTGCCGGCAGCTGGCACGGCCCGATACCGGACGTGCACACGCCGACGATCGGCCCGTCGGCCTTGGCCAGCAACGCCTCGACGATCGTGGTGAAGTCGTGCCACCACACGTCCTCGGCGTCGTGTTCGAAGAAGCCGGGGCGCGGGTTGGAGGTGCGGTGCTCGAGCGCCTCCGAGGCGACCATCTCGCCGTTCGGTCGGACGAGGACACCCTTCGAGCTTCCGGTCCCGAAGTCGACACCGATCAGCAGTCCGTTGTCAGCCACGTTCGTCCCTTCTCCGGCCCTGCTCATCCGATGCTGCTCATCCGGCACTGTGCGGGAGGACGGCGACCTTGATGCCCTCGCCGCCGGCGACGGAGGTGATCGCCTCGACGGCCTGGTCGAGGGGGTACCGGTGCGTCACCATCCGGGCGGCGTCGATCCGGCCCGACGAGATCAGCGCTACCGCGCGCTCGTAGTCCGCGGTCCCGGAGTTCGCCGCGCCGAGGAGGCTGATCTCCTTGTAGTGGATGAGGTTTGCCTCGATCTCGGCCCAGCCCTTGTCGGCCAGGCCGGCGAAGACGGACACCCGGCCGCGCTTGCCGACGAGGTTCAGGGCGTCGTTGACCAGCTGCGGGCGGCCGATGCAGACGACGGCGACCTGCGCGCCGAACCCGCCCGTGGCGTCGGCGACGACCGCGGCGAGGTCCTCGCTCGTCGGGTCCACGGTGACGTCCGCCCCCAGCTCGGCGGCGATCTTCCGCCGTGACTCCGACGGGTCGGAGACGATCACTGTGCGGGCCCCGCCGATCACGGCGAGCTGCAGGTGGAACAGCCCGATCGGGCCGGCACCGAGGATGACGACGACATCGCCGACGTCGACGCGGTACTGGTCGAGGCCGTTGAGGCAGCAGGCCAACGGCTCGGCCAGCGAGAGCTGCTCGGGCGGAAGCCCGGCCGGCGCCGGTACCAGCCGCCCGGCGCGGACGCCGACCGCGGGGATGACCATCCACTCGCCGAGGCCGCCGTCGACGTCGTAGCCGACCACCAGGGCGTCCTCGCAGAGGTTCTGCAGGCCGTTCTGGCAGTACCGGCAGACGCCGCAGGCGAAGATCGGGCTCACCCCGCAGAGCTGGCCGACCTCGTAGCCCTCGACGCCGTCTCCCAGTGCGGCGATCCTGCCGCTCGCCTCGTGGCCGAGTACGACACCGGGGCGAACGCCTTTTGTCTTCTCTCCACGCATGATCCGCAGGTCGGTACCGCAGACCGTGTTCGCCTCGACCTTGAGAAGGATCTCACCGGGACCGGGTTCGGGATCGGGGAGCTCGGTGAGTTCCGCCTTGCCGGGTCCCTGGAACGTGAAGCCGCGCATCGTTTCCCCTCGTTGCTCACGTCGCGCCGTGGACGATGTCGAGCAGGTTCCTCGTGGTCGTGATCGGGTCGTCGGCAGCCCACACGTTGCGGCCGAAGATCAGTCCCTTCGCGCCTGCGGTGATCGCGTCACGGGCGGCAGCCTCGACCGCCTCCGCGGCGCCGCGCGCGCCACCAAGGGTCAGCACCGGCACCCCGACCGACCGGATCACCTGCCGCATCGACTCGACGTCACCGGTGTACTCGGTCTTGATCGCATCGGCGCCGAGCTCGTACGCGATCCGGCACATGTGCTGGACGGCTTCCGCATCCTTCTTGTCGGTGTGCCTGCTGCCCGTGGAACTCGCCGGAGTCCGCCTTCCAGGCCTCGTCGACGACGGTCCAGTCGGCCCGGACGACCGGTACCGGAGCACCGCGCCGGGCGAACAGGTCGGCGTTCGTCGCCAGCATGCCGGCCGACAGCAGGACCCCGCCGGGGCCGCTCTCGACGATGGTGGACAGGACCTCGCGCGGAGCCGGTCCGGACATGGGCATGCGCAGCGTGGTGCCGTGGTCGAACGCCGTGACGAACGACCGTCCGCTCTCACGGAACAGGCGCCCGAGACGGAGGGCCGTGCCGCTCATGTCCGACTCCCTCCGCTTCTCGGGTGACTCACGCCACAACATCCGAACCTCGACACTAGGGCCGCTCGGAGCGTTGCGCCACGCCCGCCAGCACTGCGCCTCATGGACGAGTGGGCGGGCGCAGCAGGCGGCCGACGAGCTCGCGCACAGCGCGCGACACCACCGAACCGACCAGCAGGCCCATGGCGATGGCCAGGATCACGCCCACCACGTCGACGCCCACGGTCGAACCCTTTCCCGGCAGAATCGCGGCCTCGCTGACCCCGATCAGCCCCAAGCTGCCGGGGACCAGCAACCAGAACGACGGCAGGAAGACCACCAGCCGGGGCAGCTGCCGGTGGACCAGCTCTGCGGTCGACGCGCCGATGCTCGCCGCAGTTGCGCCCAGGAAGCTGCCCAGCGCAGGCGCGCCGAGATGCTGGCCGGCGAGCTGCACCAGGAAGGTCACGACCAACACCCCCAACACCCACGGCGTCAGCCGCACGGGCACGCCCTCCATCAGCGTGATGCCGATCCCGATGACCACCAGACCCAGCGGCGCCGCCCACCAGCCGAACTCACTCACCCTGACGTTGCCGAGCAGCTGTCCAGGTGTCCCCAGCAACGCGGCCGCCGCGGCGACACCCAGGGCGAACAGCAGCAGCTGGACAGTGCCGTACATCAGCCGGGACGACCCGGCGACCATGGCACCCGCGGCCAGCTCCGACAGTCCGGTCACCATCAACGCACCGGGCAGCAGTACCGCGAGCGGCGGCAGCACCGTTCGCAGCGCCCCGTCGAGCAGACCGGCCGCGGCGGCCGCGAAGACCAGAGCGGACACCACGAAGCCGGCGACCGTCGGGAGCAGTGCGAGCAGAGAAGGGTGCAAACCCGCCGCGCGGGACAACCCGATCACGATGGCGCCACCCACCGCTGCCGCGCCGAGATTCGCCAAGCCCGGCTGCACGATGAGGCAGATTCCCACGGCCACCACCACGAAACCGCCCTCGGCCAGCCACGCCGGGTAGCGCGATGGTTTGCCACGCAGGCCCAGCAGCCGGCTCAGGGCCTGCTCCACATCGATCCGGCCGGTGACGAGCAGGTGACGGATGAGCCGGACGTCGACGGCCTGGTCGAGTCGCAGCCGCCCGTCGACCGACTCGAAGGTGGCCGGATCACCGCTGGCCAGACCGACATGCACGCCCGTCGGCCCCGCCGCAACCTGCACCTCGGGCGCGCCGAGGTGGCGACCCACCTCCCGCAGCTCGTCCTCGACCTCGTGCACCGGCTGGCCGGTGGCGACCATCGCCGCACCGAGGAACGCCAGCAGCCTGCGACAGCTGCGGTCGCGGTCCGCACCACATGCGCACGAATCGGTCATGACACCTCCGATCTTCCCGCGCTTCGTCGAGAACACGCCGAGGGTGGGGGTGCCCGCTTCACCTGCCGTCCTTCCGGACGACGTCCGATCAGGCGGACCGGATGGCGGGGACCGCTTGGACGAGCCGGGCCACCCCGTCGTCGGTCCAGGGCCCGGTGGTGAGGACGACGGCGTGATCGAGGCCCAGCGCAGCGAGCGTGCCACAGCGGTCGGCGAAGGCGGCGGCGGACTCATCGGCGCCGAGCCGCGTGCTCACGGTCTTCTCGACCGTCTCGACAGGGCGCCCGACCGCGGCGCAGTGCTCGGCCAGCACCGCGAGCTTGTGCCGGACCGTGGCGCCGCCGTCGGGAATGTCAAAGACGTTGCAGGCGTCCGCGTAGCGGGCGACCAGCCGCAACGTGCGCTTCTCCCCCGTGCCCCCGACCAGGATCGGCGGCCGCGGCCGGGTCAGCGCCGGCGGGCTGTTGAGCGGGCGCATCACCCGGTAGTGGGTGCCCTCGAACGCCGTGTCGTCGCCGGCCCACATCCGGTGCGCCAGCTGCAGCGTCTCCTCCATGCGGTCGAACCGCTCCGCGGTGGGCGGCAGTGGCAGGCCCATCATCTCTGCCTCGGCCAGGTGGTAACCGGCACCGAGCCCCAGCCACGCTCGTCCGCCCGAGAGCACGTCGAGCGTGGTGACCGCTTTGACCAGCAGAGCGGGTTCGCGGAAGGTCACCGGACTGACCATCGCCCCGAGTCGAATGCGCCGGGTGAGCGAGCTCAGGTGGCCGAGGGTGGTGTACGCCTCGAGCATCTCCTGGGTGGGGTCGGTACCCGGCTCGCCCTGCAGCAGGTGGTCGGACACCCACACTGTGTCCAGGCCACCCTCGTCGGCCTGCCGGGCAATCCGGCCCAGACGGTCGGCCAGCCCGGCCGACCCGCCGGGCCAGGAGAAGTTGGTGATGGTGAGGCTGATGCGCATCGGACCTCCTCGGTCTGCAAGGCGTAACGTCGGTTCGTGGCCGCCACCGGCGAACGGCAGCGTGTCCGCGACGAGGTGATCCGGCTCGTCCACCGCACCGGGTCGGCCGAGCGTCCTTTGCGACCGGATGATCAGGTCGGCCGCCGGAGCGCTGCCCCAGGCGTGTGGACGGCCGGGCGGGTTGTTGCACCGCGATCGACGCCCTGACTGAGTCGTCAGAGGTGCTCGCGGGGTATTGCGAGCCGCCAGCTGTGGGCGAACACCCGCTCGTCGCCCTCGTAGGCGTCGAGCTGTGCATGCAGCCGAAAGTCCGTGGTCGTCGACGTCAGGACGGTCCGCGTGCGGGTCTCGACCGCCCATTCGCCTCGAGCGAACCGCATCGTCCACGTGACCTCGCCGCGCACCGACCCGACGTCGTCGCCCACCCAGCTGTACCGCTCGTCGGCGCGTCGGGTCAGCTCCAGGTCGATGCCGTCGATCCGCACCACTCCGAGGTCCTTGACGACCTCCAGCGCCGACACGTAGTCGGCCAGGTCGCGGGTGACGACCCAGCGTTCGCCGGCCCGGCACCAACGGAGTCGTGTCGATCGGCCGTGCCGCCTCCGGCTCGCCCGGGTCCGGAACCGGCAGCTCGGCGGGGCCGGGGTCGGGCCGCACGGGCAGTACGAGCGAGCTCGACCCGGGGAACACGGTCAGGACGACCGGCTCGGGCGCGGGCCAGGCCAGGGGCCAGTAGGACGTCGAGAACGCCAGCCGCAGCCGGTGGCCGGGTGGCAACGCCTGTGCCATGGCGTTGAGGACCACCCGCACCCGGTGTCGCTCACCCGGGACCAGCGCCGAGGGATGTTCGTGCCCGTCGCGGTGGGTGAGGTTGCGCAGGCCGTAGCTGATCCGGGTGGCCCGGCCGTCCGGCGCGACGTCCGACAGGCGCACCGCGACCATGGCCGTCGGCCGGTCGACGGCGAACTCCAGGTCCACCACCGGCGTACCGAGGATCTCCAACCGCTCGGTGAGCACCGCGCCGTCGAAGACCAGCGAGCCGCCGTCCTCCTCGCGCTGGTCGTAGGGCAGATCCGGCGGTGCGTTGTAGGAGCACCACTTGCCGGCGAACTGGCCCACGGACAGCGGTGACGACACCCTGAGCGGCTCGGGCACCTCCGCCGGCTGCTGGTCGGGATCGAGGATGCGGTGGTCGCCGAGCGGGTGCACAACCGGACTCACCTGCGGCGACGGCCAGCTCGCCTCCCCGACCCAACGGCCCGGCCGCTCCGCGTAGGCCGTCGACGGCGGGACGCTGTCCTGCATCCAGATCCGCAGCATGGGCTCGTCCATCACGCCGTTGTCTGCGCCGCAGAGCCAGTGGTCCCACCACCGCACCAGCTCCTGAAGGAACCCGACCGCCGGGCCGGGCTGGCCCAGGTGCGGGTACTTGTGCGACCACGGGCCCACGAGACCCTTGCGCGGCACGTCGAGCGCGGCCAGCAGGCGGAAGACCGCGTTCGTGTAGCCGTCCGCCCACCCGCTGGCCGCGAGCACCGGGACCTGGATCGCGGCGTAGTCCTCGCAGACCGAGCCGTGCCGCCAGTAGTCGTCACGGAGCTGGTGCCGCAGCCACTCCGCCAGCCAGAGCCCGCTGCCGCGCAGCCGCTCGTGCCACAACTCCCGCCAGCGCTCGCCGACCACCTCCGGGTCGGGCGGGCAGGAGTTGTAGGCGAGCATCGTCGACGCCCACGACAGGTTGTCCGTCAGCAGGCAGCCGCCCATGTAGTGCACGTCGTCGGCGTAGCGGTCGTCGGTGAACGACACCGCGACGATCGCGCCGAGGCTCGGCGGGCGCCGGGCAGCGACCTGCAGCGCGTTGAACCCGCCCCACGAGATGCCCATCATCCCGGTACGCCCGTTGCACCACGGCTGCGCGGCGAGCCAGGCGAGCACCTCCTCGGCGTCGCGCAGCTCCCGCTCGAGGTACTCGTCGGTGAGCACGCCCTCGGAGTCGCCGCTGCCGCGCAGGTCCACCCGCACGCCGGCGAACCCGTGGCCGGCGAGGTAGGGGTGGTGCATCGAGTCGCGCACCGAGGTCAGGTCACGCTGCCGGTACGGGATGAACTCGAGGACCGCCGGCACCGGGCGCTCGTCGGAGTCCGCCGGTCGCCAGAGCCGCCCCGCCAGGTGCACCCCGTCCGACATCGGGATCCGCAGCCGCGCCTCCTCGACGACCTCGTGCGGAAACTGGTCGACCACCCTCATGCAGGCAACCTCATGCACCGATCCTCATGCAGGCGGTTCCGCGCTGTCCGCGCCGGGGTCGTCGATCTCGAACGGCAGCGCGGCGACCGCCTGCTCGAACTTGCGGACCAGGTCGTCCTCGCTCACCCCGCCGATGTAGATGTTCGCCACGGCGTAGCTGTAGCTGTCCTGGTCGTGCCGGTCCGACAGGCGCTCGCCCGACGCGACGATCACCTCGACGACGCACCCCTCGATGTCCCGCTCGACCTGCGCCACCTCGTCGGCGGTCGGGACACGGCGGACCACCCCGTCGGCCGTACGCCGCACGAACCACTTGGCCGCGACGGCGTAGCGGCCCTCGCGGTGTGGCGGCCGCGGGTCCCGGCCGAGCGCCAGCTCCAGCATGTGGTGGTGGTTGGCGACGCCGTCCACCCAGGCGAACAGCTCGGCGTGGCTCTGCGAGTGCCGCGGGTTGATCTCCAGCAGGGTGAGCGCGTCCCGCTCCTCGTCCCAGAAGTACTCGACGTTGAAGGTGACGCCGTCGTAGCCGATCTGCCGCATGACCCGCCGGGTCAGCTCGACCATGCGCTCGGCCACGACGTCGGGGATCGTCGAGGGGTACTGGTAGCGCAGGAAGCTGGTGCCGCCCGGCACGGTGACGGAGTCGACGATCCCGTAGACGTGCACCTGGTCCTGGAGGCTGTAACCCTCGACCGTCACCTGCCGCCCGACCACCGCCTCCTCGACAAGGCAGGCGCTGCCACCGACGCCGGCCAGCTCGGGCGGAAGCTCCAGCAGACCGAGAACCGCGCCGAAAGCGTCGCCGATACGCCGGATTCCGCGTCCGATCCGAGCGGCGGCGTCGGCGAGCTGCAGGGGATCGTCGGCGCGGAACGCGAGCTCGGACGACGCCGACCGGACCGGCTTGACCCACACGGGATAGCCCAGACCGTCGGGCAGAACGGGATTCTCCAGGTCGAGCAGGCCGAAACCGGGGATCTCGTCGATCACCTTCGCCTGCTCCAGTCGGCTCCAGTACTTGTGCTCGCACTTCACGACGGACTCGACGCTCGCCCAGCGCAGGCCGAGCCGTTCGCACAGGATCGGGACCATGGTGCTCACCGGGAAGTCCCAGAACCCGACGACAGCGTGCACCGGCCCGTCGAACGCCTCGACCTGCCGCTGCGCGGCGTCCACGAGCCCGGGCAGGTCGATCGACTCCCCGCCCGCCAGCTCACCGTCCGACAGCAGGGGGTGGAAGCGGTAACGGGCGGCGTCGGGCAGGCCGTGCAGGATGTCTGCGTTGTGGGCGTCGAGCCCGAGCACGAACACGTTCTCGACCATGACACTCGCCTCCTACCGACGCGGCGCACGACGTCATGCCAGGGGACCACTTGTCGCAGGCATCTTCGGCATTCAGGCGCGCCACCGCTACCAGGGAGACGGAGCTGGCTCGACCTGGTTCGCGGTCACGATCCTCAACGCGCCGGGCCAGCGGGACGATCCAGGCGTCATCCTCATCATGGGCGGCGTTGGCGTGGCCATCCTCGGGGTCGCACTCATCGTGCTCGTGCTGCGGATGCTGCTCGCCCAGGCCGTCGCGCGCGACGTCGAAGCGGCGCAGATGCAGGCCGAGTTGGACGAGGTGATCTGATGCCGATCGTCGTCGACATCGACGTGGTGAACCGGACCCCCGGAGAGGAGCACGCCGTGCCCGTCGAATCGCTGAAGGACGTGGAGGCCGCGACCGCGGACCGGCGTTGGGTCGACTGGGCGGTCGCCCGGCTGCACGCCGACGCGCGCCGCAGCGCCGACACCCACCTGCTTCGACTACCCACACCGGCGAGCTCGCCCGTGGACCTCTACGTCAAGGACGAGTCGACCCACCCCACCGGCAGCCTGAAGCACCGACTGGCCCGCTCACTGTTTCTCTACGCCATCTGCAACGGCGACATCGACCGCGGCAGCACCGTGGTGGAGGCCTCCAGCGGGTCGACCGCGATCAGCGAGGCGTACTTCGCCCGCCTCGTCGGGCTCCCCTTCGTGGCCGTGGTCGCCCGGTCGACCAGTCCCGGCAAGGTCGCACTGATCGAACGTGAAGGCGGCCGATGTGAGTTCGTCGACTCGGCAGGCGAGGTGTACGACACCGCCCGCCGGCTCGCCGACGAACTCGGTGGGCACTACCTCGACCAGTTCACCAACGCCGAGCGCGCCACCGACTGGCGCGGCAACAACAACATCGCCGAATCGATCTTCGACCAGCTGGCGGCCGAACCACACCCCGTGCCGGCCTGGATCGTCGTCGGCGCGGGTACCGGCGGTACGAGCGCCACCATCGGCCGCTACCTGCGCTACCGCGGCCACGCCACGCGGTTGGCGGTCGTGGACCCGGAGGGCTCAGCCTTCCTGCCGGCCTATGCCGGCGAGGCACCTCGCGGGCCGGGCTCGCGGATCGAGGGCATCGGACGACCGCGCGTCGAGCCGTCGTTCCTGCCGCGGGTCGTCGATCGCATGCTCGGCGTCCCGGACGCGGCATCGGTCGCCGCCATGCACTTTCTCGCCGACAGGATCGGTGTCCGCGCCGGGCCGTCGACCGGCACCAACATCTACGGCGCTCTGCGGCTGGCCTGCGAACTGCACGAGCACGGCCTCTCGGGCAGCATCGTCACCCTGATGTGCGACCGATCCGACCGGTACGACACGACCTTCTGCGACGTCGGGTGGCTGCGCGAGCAGGGCATTGACCCCTCCGCGTACCGGGAGGTGCTGGACAAGGCGTGGAGCAGCCTGACCTGGGCGGGCTAGGCGCGGGAACGAGCACGGACCATCGCTCGGGCACCGTGCAGAACGGGCGGGTCACGATCGATCTGACGCAGCGGCGCTCCCGGGAATGAAGCCGCTGCGGCCGGATGCTGACCACCGCCGACCGGCTCGCCCAACCCTGGAAGAAGGCAGGCCCATGACGTCCTCGCCGACCACGATGCCCGTCCGGCTCTCCGCCCCCGGCCCCGTGGACAACCTGCGGCTGACCATGCTCCCGCTCCCGCCCGAGCGGGACGGCTGGGTGCGCATCCGGGTCGAGGCGTTCGGCCTCAATCGCTCGGAGCTGAAACTCCGGCTGGGTGTGAGCGTGGGCGTCACCTTTCCCCGGGTGCCGGGCATCGAGGCCGCCGGCACCGTCGACGCCGCCCCGGCCGGCAGCGGGCTGGCTCCCGGGCAGAAGGTCGTCGCCATGATGGTGGACATGGGGCGCACCTTCGACGGCGGCTACGTCGCCGACGAACTCCACGCCCTTGGCCGCCAGCTCCTCGACCGTCGCGGCGACGTCGTCGCACATGAGAGAGAGCTCGTGCCGGCCCGCGTCCGGAGCGCCGGCCGGGAGCACGCCCACCTCGGCGGGTGGCAGCCCGAAGATCAGCCAACCGTCGCCTGCGTCGACGTTCCACAGTCCAAGAACGTCGCGCAAGAACTGCCGGGCGCGGTCGGCGTCGTCCGCGTAGACGATGGCATGCGTTCCGATGATCATGACTTGGTCTCCTGCAGCGCTCGGTGACGATCGAGTATGGGACGTGATTCACCGACCAGGCGGCACACCGACTCCGGTTCGCCGGTCGCACCGGCCTTGGGACCGTGGGCAGGCCGGTCGGTAGCCGATCCATCCGGCCCGGTTGCAGGACCGGCTTTGGGGCGGCGGGGGTAGCCGGCGAGCACGATCAGCAGCGTGACGACGATCGCGACAGCGATCGCGTACACCGCCGTGCGGATGCCGTCGGCAGTCGCGAGCCGCAACGCCTCCCCGTCGAGGTTGCCGGTGCCCGGGTCGGGCGAGCAGCGCCAGACCGACGGCGGCGCCTATACCCGATCCGCCGAGGTAGCGGGTGAGCACACCGCCGAACAGCACGCCGACCACCAGCCCGGCCGCGCCGGACGCACCCCAGATCCCGAGCGCGCGGTTCCGCTCGGGTCCTTCCGCGTAGGTCGTCGTGACGACCGCCAGGGTCGCGGGGAAGACCAGTGCGCCGCCCAGCCCCTGGATGACTCGGGCGGCGAGCTGTGTGGCCGGACCGGTGGCCAGGCCGCCGGCCAACGAGGCGACCGCGTAGAGGACCAGGCCCGTGGCGAGCATCCGCCGCTGGCCGAGCAGATCGGCCGCGCGGCCTCCCACGAGCAGGAACCCACTGGACGCGACCGCGTAGGCGGACACAACGAGCTGCAGGGTGTGAGCCGTGTAGCCGAGCGCTCGGCCGATGTCGGGCAGCGCCACGACGACGATGTACTGGTCGAGCGAGACGATGAGCATGGCGAAACACACGAGGAACAGCCGCCACGAGCGCGTCGGTCCGCCGTGGGTCGGGTTGTCGTCCGCCGATGTCCTGGTCGTCATGTCGCACATCCGTCCTTCGCTCGGTCCGGTTGGGACGATACTCTGGACTGACGGTAAATCAATACGTTTAGCGTCAGTAAGGGGACTGCGATGAGCGATGACCTGCCCCTCCTCGGAGAGGCGTTCGCCGTAGAGCTGGCCAACAGCGACCACCGCACCGGCCACGAAGACCGGGACTTCCTGGCCGCTCCCGAGGAGATCGCGGCCTGGTTCGCGCACGCGCCGGCAGCCGCCGGCCTCGTGGTCCCCGCTCCCCTCCCGCCGGAGGTTGCAGCTGCCGTACGGGGCATCCGCGACGCCACCCGCCTGCTCCTGACAGAGACCGTCGACCGCCATCGCGCCGCGACGCGGGCGGACGCCGCCGAGCTGCTTCACCAGGAGGCCCGCCGCGCCGCCGGTCACCTCGCGCTCGACGTCGACGGCGCCCCGACGACATGGCAGCTGCACCACGAGGGCGACGTCGACGACGTGTTCCTCGCCGCCGTCGCCTCTCGCTGCATCCTCTTCCTCGGCGGCGAGGACGCCGGTCGGATACAGCGCTGCGCCCGGTCGGTCTGCCCGATGCTCTTCGTCACGCGCCACCGCGCTCGCCGCTTCTGCAGCGACACCTGCGCCCACAGCGTCCGCCAGGCGCGCTACTACCGGCGCCACACCACGCCGACGTGAGACACGCATCGCCGCGCCGGCCCCAGGGCTAACCGATGGCGAACCGGCGCGACAACGGCTCGGGCACCACGACCTTCCGGTCCGGGGCCGCGCCGATGTACCGGTACCACGACCACGGCATGGGGGTCACCCGGATCAACGTCTACGCGGGCCTGGCGGGGGCATGGCTGGCGTACGAGCTGGTCGGCCTCGACCGAGCCGCACAGCGGTCAACGCCGGTCGGGCTCCCGCGGCGAGCGCCGTCGCGGCCGGCCCAGCTCGATCCCGCCCTCGGTGAGGATCCGGCGCGCCTGGACCAGCTTGTAGACGAACAGCACGACCGCGGCCACCACGCCGGCGTCGTCGACCAGGCCGAGCGGGCCGAGGATCGCCTCCGGCACCAGGTCGATCGGGGAGATGAGGTAGAGCGCCGCTCCGCCCATCGCGACCAGCCCGCGCGGCGGGATGCGGTAGCGCCACATCAGATAGCCGACGACCAGGGTGAGCAGCAGCGCCAGCACGCCGACGATCCACACGGTGGTGCGCAGCCAGTCGGGCATGACTGCAGTCTGCCGGGGCCGGCCCCGGGGCGCCGGGTCTGGCTATCCGGCCCGGTCCGTTCGGCGCCGCCGCCGACGCCTGTGGGGTTCCCGTTCGGTATGAGTCGCGGGTGATGACCATCGCGAGTGATACCCGTGCCCGGCGAACGGCCCCCTGTTCACGCCGGCCGTAGAGCAGCGGCTACGTACATCTACGTAGAGCCCGCGGGCGGATGCCGACAGTAGCGTCGATGGTGCCGAGCCACCTGCGGACGGGAGACGTCGGTGCAGCACAGTGGGGCCGACTGCGGAACCCGTGACGGGGACGCGCCCGACCACCGGCGGACGTTCGACGTCTTCTTCTCCTACAACTCGCGTGACCGCGCCGACGTCGAGCGGATCGCGCGTCACCTCGCCCGCCGTGATCTCGAGGTGTGGTTCGACGAGTGGGCGCTCGTCCCGGGCGCCCGGTTCTCCGACGGCATCGCCCACGGCCTTCTGCACAGTGCGGCCTGCGCCGTGTTCATCGGGCCCAACGGGCGTGTGGACGATCCAGGTGCACGGTATCGGCGTCTCCTTCCCCATACCGGCACTCGCCCCACCCTGTGCCAGGACTTCGCCCTCGCGATCAGCAACGCGGACTTCGCCTGACGTGCTGACCACCCACGGCCGCGGGACGGTTCCCCCACCGTCTGACGGCACCTCAGCGCCGCGCTAGCCCCGCAGGCGCGTCTTGGCGTCCAGAACGTCGAGCAGATCGGCGAGGAGCAGGGCCGCAAGTTCGTCCCCAGCCTGCTCTCCCAACGCCGTCACCAGCACAGCGAGGTCTTCCGGGTCGATCCCGAGTTCGCCGCCCAGCTCCGCCAGGTTCACGATCGGAGGGTAGGACCGCTCCCGGGCTGGGGGGAAGCAGCCGCGCGCGGAGCCGGTCACGACCGATGCGACGTCGAGGCCTCACGCCCGTTTCGCACCACGGTGAACGTGCAGCCGCACATCCGCCGAGGCATGCTGAACGGGCTCGGCTTCCCCCCGGGCGGCCTGCCGCTGATCAAGGGGACGCCGATGCCGACCGATCAAGAGAGACGCCGTATCGAACGCGACCGCGCCGACCAGAACATCCTCCGCCGCGCCGCCGCATGGCTGCGCCACGACCCCAACCGCGCCGACGTTGCCTGCCTGAACCGAAACGATGCCCTCGCCCTGGCCGAACTGCTCGACGTCCTCGCGACCGCCCTCCCCGATGTCGACTCCAGAGTGCAATGGCAGGCCGTCGAATCCTGCCGCCTGCTGCTCGGCGAGCCAATGGATACATGGGCGAACTGGCTGCGGCATTCTCGGCCCGCACAATCGCCAACGCTGAGGTCGTGAAGCAGATCCAGGCGCGGCACGACATATATCCGGCCGAACCCCGTGAGCTGTGCTGTCATACCCAACAGCTGTGCGACTCTTCGGCGGATCGACACGCCGGCGGCCACTGCCTAGTCACCCCAAACACCATCCTGCGCTGGCACCGTCTGTTGGCTCAATGGTTCTTGGTCGATATACTGAAAGGGTGTCTGACGCGCCCGCTGTAGGCACAAGATGCCGCCGACGTTCCCTGTTGTGCGCCTTCAACAACCTGGCCTCTCGCCAGGTCACGCCGTCGTGGCCTGCGCCCTCACACTCACGGTTCGCAGGCGACGGCTGATTTGCGTGGGATCAGTGTCGGCGCGGCGACGAGGGTGCGGGGTCGGTCGCCATTACCGGCTTCACGCAGGAGTTCCAGGGCGTTCGCGGCGATCTGCGGGAAGGGCACCCGCACGGTGGTGAGCGGTACCGGGAGCCGGCTGACGACGGGGATGTCATTGTAGCCGACGAGGGACAGGTCGGCGGGGACGCTCAGGCCCAGGGCGTGGGCAGCGGCCATCACGCCGATCGCGTTGTTGTCGTTGACCGCGAAGATGGCGGTGGGCCGGTCGGGCTGGTCGAGCAGTGTCCGGCCGGCGAGTTCACCGGCCTGCATGGAGAAGGAGTCGCCGGCGATCAGGGCCTCGTCGACGGGCACGCCAGCTTCGGTGAGGGCGTCGCGGTATCCGGCCTCCCGGTCGCGGGCGGTGGAGGCGTACGGCGGCCCGCTGACCAGTCCGATGCGTCGGTGGCCGAAGTCGAGCAGGTGGCGGGTGGCGAGGTGGGCGCCGAGCCGGTCGTCGCCGACCGAGGCGTGGCCGGTGTCGTTGGTGCGCAGGGCCAGCACGTGCGGCAGGGACGGGTTGGCTTGCCCGAGTGGGATCGGGGTGTTGATGCGGGCGGTGGTGAGGATCAGCCCGTCGACGCGTCGGCGCACCAGTGATTCGACGGCGACGCGTTCGGTGTCCGGGTCGTCGTTGGTGCTGGCGACCACGGCGAACAGGCCGCGGGCGATCGCCGCGGCGGCGATCTCTTCGTAGAACATGGCCATGACGGTGTCGGTCAGGTGCGGGACGACGACCCCGATGGTGCTGGTCCCGACCCGGCGCAGGCCCGAGGCGAGGGGATCGCGGACGTAGCCGAGTTCGGCGGCCGCCTTACGGACGCGCTCGGCGGTGGGGTTGTGTGCGCGGGGCAGGCGCTCGTCGAGCACCCGGGACACGGTCGACTTGCTGACTCCGGCCATCCGGGCCACGTCCACGATCGTCACCATGTCCTGATCGTAGACTGCTGGGAACGTTCCCGCAAACGATCTGCGCCGGAGGGTTGACGCTGCGGAGTTCGGACTGCACACTTGGGAACGTTCCCGCAACCGATCCCAAGATGGGCGCGGAGTCGGTGAACAACCGAAAAGCTTCAGCCGAGAAGGGCCAACGAATGTCTACTTCTGAACTCTCCGCTCTGGACCTGCGTGGTCTGAGCCCGGCACCGGTCACCCCGTTCACCGCCGACGGCGATGTCGACCACGCCGCGATGGCCGGGCTGTGCAAGTGGCTGGCCGGGTTCGACGGCGTGAAGAGCCTGGTGGTGCTGGGCCACGCCGGTGAGGGCACCTTCCTCACCCAGGACGAGCAGGTCGCACTGATCTCGAACCTCGTGGAGCAGGTGTCAGTACCGATCGTCGCCGGGATCACCGGTGAGGGCACGAAGGTCGCCGTCGAGGAGGCCCAGCGCGCCGTCGACGCCGGCGCCAAGGCCGGCCTGGTCTACCCCTCGCACGGCTGGCTGCGCTTCGGCTATCAGCAGGGCGCACCGCAGGACCGCTACAAGGCCATCTACGAAGAGACCGGCCTGCCGCTGATCCTGTTCCAGTACCCGGACAACACCAAGGCCAACTACAACCTCGACACCCAGCTCGAGATCGCCGCCCAGCCCGGGGTGTTCGCCACCAAGAACGGTGTGCGGAACATGCGCCGCTGGGACACCGAGATCCCGGTGCTGCGCCGCGAGAACCCGGACCTGCAGATCCTGTCCTGCCACGACGAGTACCTGCTGCACACCGCGTTCGACATCGACGGCCTGCTCGTCGGCTACGGCAACATCGCACCCGAGCTGCTGCTCGACCTGCTCGCCGCCGGTAAGGCCGGCGGACTGGAAGGCCGCCCGCGCCGCACACGACCGCATGCTGCCCATCACCAAGGCCGTCTACCACCGCGGATCGCACATGGAAGGCACCGTCGCCCTCAAGATCGCCCTGCGCACCCGCGGCGTACTGCCCAACGCGGTGGTCCGCTCACCCCTGGTCGACCTCACCCCCGAGGCCGAGCAGGAAATCGCCGACGCCATGAAGACCGCCGGACTCGCCTGATCCGGACCGTCCGGAGCCTGGAGGGTTCCTGACCTCCGCCGCACCGCGAGAACACGCCTGATCCGGCCGAGATCCCGTCCGGCCGGATCAGGCGGGCCGACAGCGTCTCTGTGACGCCCGGCCCCTCCCCTCCACCGCACACCGCTGTGCGCCGCACCTTCGCGGCCCTCGGGTCCGGTGACATTGCAGTCCCGAGATCACAGTCCCGACCAACTCCGCGGCCGGTGTGCGCCGCGAGGGCGAGGAAACGATATGTCCACCTCATACGCCGGCGGGGGCGGATCCGCAGCCACCGCCAACGCCGAACTGGTAGCCCGCCTCGAGCGGATACCAGTCACCCGCCGCCTGCTGCTGATCCGCATCATCATCGGCTCGGCCACCTTCTTCGACGCCTACACCGTGCTGGTCATCGCCTTCGCGATGCCCTCGCTGGTGGAGGAGTGGAGCCTCACCCCCGCCTGGATCGGGCTCATCCTCTCCGCCGGCTACCTCGGCCAGCTGATCGGCGCGGTCCTCTTCGGCTGGGTCGCCGAGAAGATCGGCCGCATGCCCACCCTGCTGATCACCATCCTGCTGTTCGTCTCGATGGACATCGCCTGCCTGTTCGCCTGGAGCGGCGCCTCCATGCTGATCTTCCGCTTCTTCCAGGGCATCGGCACCGGCGGCGAGGTCCCCGTCGCCTCGGCCTACATCAACGAGTTCATCGGCGCCAAGAAGCGCGGCCGGTTCTTCCTGCTCTACGAGCTCATCTTCCCGGTTGGGCTGCTGTTCGCCGGACTCGCCGGCTACTTCCTCGTCCCCCTCTACGGCTGGCGCGCACTGTTCATCGTCGGCCTCGTCCCCGCCGTACTGATGATCCCCATGCGGGTCCTCATGCCCGAGTCCCCGCGCTGGCTCGCCTCCAAGGGCCGCATCGAGAAGGCCGACAAGATCGTCTCCATGCTGGAGCGCGAAGCCCGCAAGGAAGGCAAGCCACTGCCCGAACCGGTCGTCCAGCCGATCGACCCCAGGGCCACCGCGAAGTCCGACTGGCGCGAGTTGTTCCGAGGCCTCTACCTCAAGCGCACCCTGATGATCTGGGGCCTGTGGATCACCGTCTATGTCGTCAACAACGGCCTGGTCACCTGGCTGCCCACGCTCTACCGGCAGGTGTTCAAGCTCCCGCTGGAGACCAGCCTGCTCTACGGCTGGATCACCTCCGCGGTCGGCGTGGTCGCCTCCCTCATTTGCGCGCTCTACATCGACAAGGTTGGCCGCAAGCGCTGGTATGCCATCGCGTTCCTGCTCGCCACCGTCCCCCTGGTCATCCTCACCGCGCTGGGTGCGACCACCGCCACCCAGGTCGTTATCCTCGCCCCGATCGCCTACGCGATCCTGCAGACCATCGCGTTCTCGCTCTACCTCTACTCCGCCGAGCTCTACCCCACCCGCCTCCGCGCAGTCGGAACCGGGTTCGGCAGCGCGTGGCTTCGGGCCGGCTCGTCCATCGGCCCCGTCATGGTCGGGTTCATCGTCGCCGGCGTCGGCATCCGGTATGTGTTCCTCGCTTTCGCTGTCATCGCACTCATCGGCGGTCTGATCACCGCCCGGTTCGGGATCGAGACCAAGGGCAAGGTCCTCGAAGAACTCTCCCCCTGACCCACCCAGGAACTCCGGCCGCGGGCACCTGCCCGCGGCCGGAGCCGTCTGCCCCACGCCTGACTGCCACGAAGGACCTGCGATGACAATCTTCGCCGTCACCTACAAGTACTCCGACGACGTCGCCACCCGCGACGCCCTGCGCACCGAACACCGCGACTACCTGCGCGGCCTCGCCGACCAGGGCCTCCTGCTGGTGTCCGGGCCGTTCGGCCCCGACGAACCCGCCGGCGCGCTGCTGCTGTTCCGCGCCGACGACAAGGCTCATGTCGACGCCCTGGTTGACAAGGACCCCTTCACCGCCAGCGGCGTCATCGCCGACGCTGCCACCGCGGAATGGGAGCCGGTCATCGGCCCCCTCCTGCCGGCGCTGTGAACCCGGATGGGAAGACCACGATGAACTCCGCAGACGAACCGAGCTTCCCGGTCACGCAGGTCTTCTTCCACCAGCCGGCCAACCCCCGGCACGTGCTCGTCCACCGACTGTTCGTCACCATCCGCGAGATCTGGCCGACGTTGGAGGAGTGGCGAGCACACGTCGAACTACTTCCTCCAGCCGACAGCACTCCCCCGAGCAACCGCTGAACTTGACCTCGTAGCACGAACACGCTCGGAATCCGTCCCCGCCTACAGAGGCCGTCGAAATGATCGATGTATTGATCACGGCGAGGGGGAACGTCTCAGGACATGCCGCTACACGACACCCGGCGCGACCTGCTCGACCGCGCCAGCAACATCCGACTTCGGACTGTCGCCTTGCTCGGCGGGCTGGCCGTGGCCGTGCTCGCGTTCCTGGCCATGCTGGCGTTCCTGCGTCCCGGCAGTCCGGACGCGGCAACGGCTGCCGGTGCCGCGAGTCCGGCGCCGAGCAGCGCGCCGGTGGACACGGCGACCGTCGCCCCGCAGGACGCGAAGACCGGCGTCGCACCACCCGACGGCCCTGCGCCCGATCTGCCGCCGTTCGGCGTCGACGCCCAAGCGCTGCTCGACGAGGTCCGGTCCCACCAGATCCCGCTGACCGACGCCGACGCGCCCCGGCTGGTCGAGGTCGGCAACCGGACCATTGCCCGCGGGCAGGCCGACCTCGCCGCCACCGACCCCGCCATCAGCCAGGACGTCCGGAACACATTCCCCGGATGGTCGGAGCAGAACTACACCGATGCGACGCGCTGCATCGCCGAGTACGCCGAGCGGGTCAAGGCGCGCAACGACGGCACCGTCCCGCCGGACTCCGACGACCACGGGAACTGATGCGCTCACGCCGGCCAGTCGGCGAGCGGACACGCCCTTGCCGCCGCCGCTGACCCCGCATCCACGCGTCTTCGGGCGATTCCGAGCCGACGCCAGGGGGCCCACCCAACGGCTCGGGTCACGACGGAGGCTTGCTGTATCCGCGGCGCGCTGCCCACAGGGTGTGCTCCCGGGAGACTGCGTCCTCCGCTTCCTCGGCGAAGGCCGCCCACTCGTCGTCCGGCACATGCTCGATCTGGTCGTGGATGACGTTCAGCTCGCGGGCGGCCACGGCGTAGGCCGTCGCCTGGTTCCGGTGCTGGTTGAGCTGGTTCCAGGCGATGGCCGATGACGCGACGGGCGCTTCGCCGACTTGTCGTGGTCGCTGCTCCGGCGCGCGTACCAGTCGAGTTGATCCTTGATGCGGTCCCGCCAGTAGACCAGCCGGCGCATACCGACGTCCGAACGTCGGACCCGTCTCATCGCCTCGGTCAGCTCACGGGCCTCGGAGCTCAGCGACGGCAGCTTCGTGTCCTGGAGGTAGCTGACGACGTTCCTCAGCCGGTCGAGGAACAACATCGCCAGCTGATGGCTCGTGACCCGGACGACCGTCACCCCGGCGAGCGAGGCCACGATCAGCGCGATGAGTTCAGTCTTCACCAGACGCTTGGTGATGCGCTGCCCGGCGACCGACACCTGGTCCGCGGACCGGTAGATCGCCGAGAGTTCGCTGTCCCTCAGCTCGACGCCCGGCTGTGCCGATGTCATCCGTTCCTGTCCGTCCGTTCACCGTCGGCGACGTGCCCTGGCATCCGGCGCCTCACGTGATGAGGGGTCGAAAGCGGGCCTCGAGCCGGTCGATGAGGTCGGGGTCGTCGCCGAGCCGCCGGTAGAGCTCGAGCTGGGCGAGGACCGCCCGGGCCTGGTCGGGGGTGGGAGGCGCCAGGGAGGCCGCCAGATAGTCGCCTTCCACGTCCTGCGCGGACGGCCGACCGTCGATGAGGTGCCGGGTGAGGACCAGCTCGGCCACACTCACGGAGGCCCAGAACGTGTCGCCGCCGGTGTCGACCGCTCGGTCGGCGAAGAACTCCGCAACCGGCGCCAGCCGGCGAGCGCGGTCCAGCAGATCTGGGGACCCACCCAGGTGCTGCGCGAGCAGGCGCAGGGAGGTGACGGCGTTCAGCCCGGTGTAGTAGTCAGACGGTTCCGCGAGGAAGCCCCGCTCGTAGAGCTTGGCCGCCGCGTCGAGGTGCACCCGAGCGAGTGGCCGATCGCCTGCTGCGAGGGCGCGCAGCGCGCGCCGCTTCAGGAGCCCGGCGGCGATCCCGCACGACTCGGGATCGTCGCCCAGCTCGATCGCCCGTGCGAGCAGGGCCTGCGCTTGGGTCCATGCAGGGTCGGGGTCAAGCCCAATGGCGAGGTCCCGTTCCCCTCTCCGGCGCCATGCCAGGGCGAGCTGCTGGGCCCAGAGGAGGAACGACCCGTCGCCGGGCGTCAGGTCGAGCGGCGTCAGGATGTCGATGGCCTCGTCGTACTCGCCGAACTCACGGAGCGCGATACCCAGCCGGAGCAGCAGGAGGCGGCGCTGGTCGGAGTCGATCCGCGCCGCGTCAACCTCACCGCGCAGGTACCGCAGCGCGGACGCCGTCCGGCCCTTGACGGCCGCCGTGACCTGCTGGTGCAGCTCGAGAACGCGCGACGCGTTCGCCTCACCGGCCCCGCGGGCCTGCAGACGCCGCCGCTCGAGGTCGAAGAACTCGAACACCGGACTGTCCCGGCGCGCGTCCCCTAGCCGGTCGAGGTCGAGTACCGGCCGCAGCATCTCGACCGCCGACAGAGCAGAGGCCTCGTCGATCGAGCTGCCCTTGAGCCGGTAGGCGAAGTGCCGTATCGGCCGCACGTCGAACGGGGGTGAGTCACCGACGGGGCCGAGGAGCACCGTGGTCTTGTCCGCGAACGCATGACGCACTCCCAGCTCGTAGAAGACGTTCGGGTTCTGCGTCACCGTGTCCACCACGACGACCGCGGCGTTGCCGAGCTGCTCGATCATGCCGACATGGATGAGGCCCGTGTCCACCTCCTCGTCCGCCCGCTGCCAACTCAGGTCGGCGTCCTCGAGCGCCGGCACGATGAGCCGTCCGAAGATCTGGTCGCAGTCGACCTTCCCCGCACCCCTCGGCTTGCTGCCGAACGGCATCGCGACGAAGGCGGAGAGCTGGTCCTCGGGTCGGATCCCCGGATCAAGATCAATCCAGGTCACGCCCTGATTCGTCGCGCGCTCCACGAAGTCGTCCGTCACGGTCGGAGAACCGGTCCGGCTCCGGGGACGCACCGCGACAGCAAGCGTCCGGCCCCGACCGCGCAGGGCGCGGGCGTGGTCGAGCACGCCCGGCTCGACGCCCTCAAGTGCGGCTGGCGGCAGCGGCCCCCGCACCCCGACCACGATCGGGTGCCGGACGGAGTCGTTCCCCGACCCCTCACGCCCTCGATCTGGCGCCGCCCGAACGGGCACGGCACGCTGCCCGAAAGTTCGTTCGGGCGAGGGTAGCCGGCGCGCCGGTGACCGGAAGACTAAACCGGTGGCGCGAGGACTGAGCCGTGGTTGACCGGCCAGCCGCGACGCGACCGGGCGAGACGGAGCGCCCCCGCTCTCATCCCTCGGTCGAGCACGTCGGTCCCGAGACGACCGCGGCGTCGGCGCGGTCTCAGCTCCCCCGCACCAGGGCGTCCCAATTGACGCCGGCCATGGTGGTGGCTCTGCAGCGCGCCGCCGGCAACCGGGCCGTTCGGCGCCATGTCGGTGCGGCCCGGACGACTACAGCGGGGCCCCGAGCCGTCGTGCCGGTGGCCGCCATCCCGACGCGGTCGGACGCGAGGGTCACGGCGTCCACCGCTGAGGGGCTGGCTCCGGCCGTCCCGGATATCGCCGAGCCCGCCGCGGCCGCCGCACCGGAAATCGACGCGGTCGGCGCACCCGCCGGCTCGCAGCCGCCGCCCGCGACCGAAGCGGAGGCGGGCAGCCCCGGGGATCCAGCCGGCCTTTCGGGAGGAACGCCCGGTGCCGGTCCGCCCGCACCGCCCACCGGTGGCGCCTCGCCGGCCGACCTGGCGCTCGGTGTGGCCGAACTCGCCGATCCGGCCGAGGGGTCGGGGGCCGGCGCCGCGCCCGCCGCCTTCGAGCCTGTGGGCGAGGCGGTCATGCCGGCGCTGGAGATCGAGGACATGCCGGCGACCGCCGAGGCTCCGCCCGGCACGGCACACGGCACGCCTGTTGCCGTGCAGCTCGATTTCGACCCGATCGGTGCGATCACGGGAGCCGCGGGCTCGGTGGCTCGCGGGGTTGGCGACGTGGCCGGCGGTGTGTTCGATGCGGTGAAGGGCCGGATCGCGTCTGTCGTCGGCGGCCTCAGCTCGGGGTGGGGTGCCCTGCAGGGATCGGCCGGACAGATCGTCGGCTCCGTCACCGGTGCGATCAGCTCCGGGGTGCAGACCGTGGTGGGGCTCGGCACGCAGGCGGCTGGGAGGCTCCAGGCCGGCTTCCAGCAGGCCGGCCGGGTCGTGTCCGGTGCCGGGCAGTCTCTGATGGGCATAGTCACGCGCAGCGTCGGCCAGCTGGGCGGAGTGGCGAGTTCCCTCAAGGCCGCGCTGCTGGCGATGGACGGCGAGGCCCTGCGGGCGGCTTACAACCGCCTGACCGGCATGCTGGGCGGAGTCTTCGACGTACTTCAGAAGGGTCGCGAGGCCCTGACAGCGAAAGCCACTGCCCTGTGGGGCGGCCTCGAGCGCGGGTTCTCAACCACCGTATCCGCAGTCCGGGTCAAGGCCGACGCCATCAGTCAGCGGCTGCGGGCCGCCGCCGACGCGGCCGGACAGCGTCTCTCCGGCCTCTGGGACGGCATGCGCAAGCGGGCCGAGGCCATGTCCGGCATCGCGGGCGCCGCGGCCCGTCTCGCTGCGGCGGCCGTCGACCGGCTGCTGGCCGGTGCCCGGGCGTTGTGGGATTCGATCCAGGCGCGGTTCGAGACTGTGCGCGCCGGGCTGGGCCGCGTCGTCGCCGGTGTGACCGAGCAACTGGACGGGGCCCGGAACGCCGTGCAACGCCGGGTCGGAGAGGTGTGGTCGGGGATCGGCCGGGCGTGGGGCGCAGCACGGGGTGCGGTCGAGGGCGCGGTGGGCAAGGCCGCGTCGGGTATCGGCGAGATGCTTGGCAAGTTCCGGGGGTTCGCCATCGCCCCGGTGGTCGACAAGATCTCCAAGATCTCCGGCCTCGTGAAGGCCGTGGGCAAGGCGGTGGCCGACCCCGAGGGGGCGGTCGCGCCGGTCCTCCAGCCGATCATCGCCAGGCTCGAAGCCGGCATGCCCGCGGCCGGGTACCAGAAGCTCGCCGAGCAGGCCGCGGCCCGTGGCCCGGGTGGCGCCGGTCCGACACCGTCCGGAGACAGGGGTCCGGCGGTCACCCCGGCGTCCGGCCCGACCGGTGTCGCGACGCCGGCTCCGGCGCTACCCGTGCAACGGCAGGGTCCTGCGGCGGCCGGCGACGGGCGCTCCACGCTGTCGTTCGGCCAGGCCTTCGACGTGATCGGCACCGGCCTGGAGAAGGGCTGGGCCCAGGTCCACGTGGGCGAGATGCTCTGGAAGACGGTCAAGACGCTGCTGTGGCCGTGGCCGACCGTCAAGGACGAGTTCGTCGGACTCTGGACCGACTGGAAGACCGCGGCCGGGAGCCTGTTCAGCTTCCGGGACGGGGCAGGGATCTGGGGCTGGCTGCACGACCTGTGGTCGAACTTCCTGCACCTGCTCGACTTCCCGCTTGTCCTGTGGCGCCGACTCAACAACATCGCTCTCGCCCTGTGGGGCGTGATCACCCTGGCGCTGATGGCGCTCGGCGCGTTCGGCGGGGCCACCGGCGGGGCGATTCTCGGCGCGATCGGCGGCTTCCTGTTCGGGCTGGGCATCGGTGCCGCTCCAGGAGCGGGGGCGGGGGCCGGGACAGGAGGGCTGGCCGGGGCCGGGGCCGGGTTCGCCGTCGCCCTTGCGGTGGGCGAGGCGTTCATCATCTCGCTCATCGCGGCCGAGACGCTCTCGCTGGTCAAGTCCGTCATCGACCTGGTGTCGTCACGCCAGACCCGGGAGGAGCAGGTCCACGACGGCGCCACCGCCGCCGAGAACGTCATCACGATGGGGGTCACTCTGGTCCTGATGGGGCTCGGGTGGGTCGGGGGCAAGGTGGCGACGGTCATCGCGCCCTTCGTGCGGGCGGTGCTGCCCGACGCCCTGGTCGAGGCGTTCGCCAAGTTCAAGCAGGGGGTCGTCGACGCACGGCTGGACCCGGCGACCGCGAAGGCGAAGGCGACCTACGACGCGATCGACCCCGCCACGAAGCCGGCCAACGTGACCGTCGTCGACACCGTCATCAACGCGACCCCCGACGGCAAGCCGACCAGGATCCAGACCGAGGTCACGGTCGACACCGGCGAGTCGGGCCACGTCACGCGCTCCTACGACCCCGCGACCGGCAAGCTCGCCATGGAGGAGGCGTTCCTTGACGCGATCCCCGAGGGCAAGCAGATGGTCGAGGTGAACGGGGAGAAGATGCGGCTCCAGCAGTACGTCACCCTCCGGCAGATGCGCGCGTTCGGCATCGGCTTCGGCGGGCTGCGGGTGGTCAAGATGAGCACGATCCAGAACATCCGGGCGCTGATCGAGATGGACGTCCAGATGAAGGCAGGGGCGCCCAAGGACGTGGCGGTGATGAAGACGCACTCGGTGAAGTACGCGCAGCGGACGCTGGCCGGCGCGGGTGAGACGGTGAAGTCGGCGAAGGTCGACGGCGGCGGCAAAGAGCGGATCGGGCGCTACACCGACCACTACGAACGGGCCGACCCGAGCCGTAAGGCGGGCTACGACAAGCTGCTCCAGGACAACCCGTACGCCGACGGCACCCCCAGGACCCGCGACTCCGTGATGTACGTGAACTACGACATCGAGCTGACTCTGGAGGCCGCCACGCCACCACCCGAGCCCAAGCCCTCCGTGGTGCCGATCACGTCGCCCCACGAGCAGGGGGACAAGTGAGCCGGCCGCTGCGGCAGGTGCTGGTGGCGGGCGGGCGGGGTTGGGTGACCACGCTGACCGACGGGGGGACCACGGTCGAGTCCCTCCGCGTGGCCTGGCAGCTCGACGAGTTCGCCGCCGCGCTCGCCGTTGAGACGGCGGCCGAGGTGCGGGTGCTCGACGAGATCGAGCCCGGCGAGCTGGGGCCGGACACGGCGGTGCTCACTACGCGGTCGACCGTGTGCGACCTGGGGAGCCGGCCCGGCGGACCCGTGGTGATCGAGCTCGGCCTGGGGACGTCGACCGGCCTGCGCCACGTCGAGGAGGCCGGTCTGGCCGGCGGCGTCGACCTCGAGGTGTACCGGGCCTGGCAGCGGGATCGAGAGGCCAACGACCGGATGTTCGGCCGCATCGACGTCGCCGAGCACATGGGCGCCCACATCGCGCTCCGCTCCGCCGCCTACTGCTCGTTCTGGCTCGACGGCCCCCCCGCCCTGCCCCGACTGGTGGCGCGTTACCTCGAGACGTACGCGGCCCTGCTCGGTCCGACATGACACACCGACGGCCCGCTCTCGCGTGAGCCGCGTCGTCTTCATCACCCGACACGACGTGGAACAGCCGGTCGACTCCGTCGCGCAGCCACACCCCGGCGACGGCTCACTCGACGGCATGTCCCAGCCCGACCACGATCGCTCCGCTCGTCTGTTGTACGAGCCCGGCCCGGGAGCGCAGCAGAAACGACTACTCGACCCGCCGCCCACGCTCGCGCGGGACGGAGCGGGCGAGCCCGACGTCGATCTCGCCCTCCTTCAGGGCACGCAGCTGAGTCGCCGTCGTCATCGCCCGGATGCTCACGTCCAGCTCGGGACTCGCCGCGGAGCGTGTCGGTAACAGCACCGACGGCGACAACCGACACACCCGGCATGCACGTGATCCGTACCGTCCTCGTCATCGTCGTCGCGGCCCTCGCCGCGACGAGCTGCTCGAGCACCGATCTTCGGCACCGAGTACTCCTACCTCGACGGGCCGGTCCTGGTCCGCGTGTCCGGGAAACTGAACCCGACCCAGGCGCCGAGTACGAGGTGGCACTGCGGTAGCGAAACCACCCACTCCCGGGATCGCGGACGGGGCGCGTCGTGATCTTCGCCGCCTGCCAGGAGATGGGGACGCGCGGCCGCGCCGAGGAGGGGACTCCCGGCGCGACCGCGCTACCGGATGGTTCTGGCTGCGCAGGTACGGGCGTTAGGCCCCGAAGTCCCGCTGCGGAGTGCCGGATGGGCCTGGTAGCAGGCGCCACTTGGCGCTCGTCCGGTTGCCTCCCCAACAGGGGACGGGCCCTCCCTGACTGCCTCCCCAACCCCCTATGGCGCCGTCGGATCCGGCCCACCGCGCCCATACGTCCGCTGCCGGACGACGGGGTGCAGCCGATCGGCCGAGGTGACGCCCGCCTTCGCGCGTGGCTGAAGGCGGGCGCTGTGCCTCAGACTCCCCCTCCCGGGCCCTGGCGCGAACACAGTAGGCCGCAGTTCTTGGAACGCGATTGGGATGTGCGCCTTCACCGGCGAGTTCGTCACCGCGCTGGACACCCCTGGGCTACCCCTGGGCCCGCCCGGGACGCGGGTCGATCTGGGCGGAATGAGCTAGGGCGCCGTCGGATCCGGCCCGCCGAGCCCGTACACCCGCCGCGGCTCCTCCTCGTCGGCGCCCGGCCAGTACAAGCCAGCCGGTGCGGTGCGCTCGCCGTGCGGATCCAGCACGCTGCGGAGGAACCCAGCGAGGTCGTCGGACAGTTCCGGTACGCGCTCGTCGAGCAGCTCGAGCAGGACATCGACGTCACCGGGGTTGACGCCGAGGTCTGCCGCTAGATGCGTCGTGGTGGTCATGGCCGGGGACGCTAGCCACGCTAGGGCGTCGCCGGAAGCGCCTGGATGTGCGCGTCGCAGACCCGGATTCGCAGCGCCAGCCCACCGGCGCCCTCGGGCACCGCGTCGAGTTTCCCGATCACGAGTGCCCGGCCGCCGTCGGGTTGGACGACTTCGACTTCGAGCCGGTCGCCGGGACGGATGCGGTAGATGGGGCGAGTGGCCATGGGGTCCACCCTGCGCCCGCTCCCCGGCTGATTCTAGCGATATCGCTAGAGTCGCATCGCTCGCCTACCTGCTGTTACGCGGCCGATTGACGAGGTGACAGGCCGTCTTCTCACCGTGACGAGCGGCCCGACCTACCCGAAACCGTCGGTGCCTGGATGCCCCATGCAGCCGTGACCGACGACGAGCCCGCCTCGACGACCGTGCGCACCCGGCTGACCGCGGCCGGTCAGTCCGACGAGCGGATTTGATGAGCACATGACCGCCGGTCGTGGTGTGGGTGGAGTGACGCTTGCGTGAGACGCCTCTCCGTGACCCGACAGCCGTCACCCTCTGGTTGGTCGTGACACTGCCAGGGTTGTAGTCGCGTTCGTGGTCGGGCACGCGGCGTGGGCAGTGGCCGGCTGGCGGTCGGCGGGGTCGCTGCCGCAGTGGTCAGAGTGCGCCGACGGCGGTAGATGCTCACGGGCCTATGGATCTTGATTGGACCACGCTGCAGAGTGCGAGCGGCGTAGTCCGCCGTCCGACAGTACGGTGCGTGGCTTGTCGGCGTCCTCACCCTCTAAAGAGGAGATCAACAGGGCGGCCACGACCCTGCGCGACTCCGTCACCAGCGTCAAACCTGACTCTTATCAAGTTGTTGATCTTGCTGGTCGATGGTGGCTCTGACGTGCAGTTTCACTGTTGGAGTCGCTTGGATCTGTGAACCGCTCAGCCGTGCATCGTCGTCCAAGGACGTCGAGATCCTCATCCTGCGCCACGAGGTCGCTTTACTCCACAGGTGGGACCGTGAGTCCCCGGCTCCGCAGTTCGGTTCGACGCGGTGCAGTCCGATGACGCACGACCCCCGCCGGGCCGAGCTCGCCGCGTTCCTGCGCAGCAGGCGCTCCCGCCTGCACCCCGAGCAGGTGGGGCTGCCTGCGCGTCGGGGCAGCCGCACGCCGGGGCTGCGCCGGGAGGACGTCGCGGACCGGGCCGGGGTGAGCACCGCCTGGTACACCTCGCTCGAGCAGGCGCGCCCGGTACAGCCCTCGCGGGCGGTCGTCGACGCCCTCGCGACGGCCCTGTGCCTCGGCGAGGCAGAGCGAGTGCATTTGTTCTCCCTCACCGGGCACAGCCCTCCGACGGACGGTCATGGCGGGGCGCCCGACTCCGCGCTGCTGGGGCTGCTGTTCACCGAGCCGGGTTCGCGGCGCGGTTGACCGACCGCGCCGAGTACGCTGCCCGCGTCGTCCGCACCTTCCGCGAGCGGTCCGACGCGCACATCGACAACCCGGCGGTGGTCGCCGAAGTCGAGGACCTGCGGTCTCGCAGCGCGGCGTTCGCCGCGCTCTGGGACTCCCACGACCTGCGCGGCGCCGGGACGGACACCCTCACCGTCGATCACCCCGCGGGCCGGATGACGCTGACGACGCTGATGCTGCGCGACGTCGGCGCCGCAGGGGTGCGGCTCACGACATACCTGCCCGCGGACCCGGACACCACTGCGGTGGTCGACGACCTCGCGCGTCGTGGAACACCCGGTCCCGGCTGACCGCGCCGCTGGGCCGGGTCGACCTTGAAACTCGAGATGTCAGATGTCCTCGATCGCCGGGAAGTCAGCCGGCAGCAGGGTGTCGACCTGAGGGCCATGATGCGCGCCGCCCGGTCGATGGTCAGGTACTGGCTCTTGAGGTTGACGGCAGGTTGTCGTCCCACCAGCCCTCGTCGCCGTCGAAGAAGTGACGTTGACCGCCGGCGAACGCGGCGTTGTTGACGGCGTCGAGTTGGAGAGGAGGGGCAGAGTGTCGCCGATCGCCGCGCCGATTCGAGCGGCGTCGAAGACGACCGCCGCTCCGACACGATCGCTGGACCCTGGTGTTTCACGACATCGTCAGCTCGGTGAGCGGTGCTGCGAGCAGCCTCCACTGCTCGTCAGGCACTCCGCGTTTTTCGGCCAGCAGTATCTGAACGGCGACGTGATCGGCTCCGCCTGCCAAATGCTCTCGAACCCGTCCGACGATGGCGTCGAGATCGCCCCACGCCACCAGCGCGTCGACCAGGGCGTCGCTGCCGCCCGGCGGGGTCAGGTCGTCGTCGGTGAAGCCGAGCTCTCGGAGATGGTTCACGTAGTTCGGCTGGGCCAGATAGACGCTCGTGTGAGCCCGGGCGATGGTGCGCGCCCGGTCGCGATCGGTCTCAAGTACCACTGCCTGTTCGGGGCATAGCAGCGGCGCGGCGCCGAGGACGTCCCGGGCACGGAGGGTGTGGTCCGGAGTGACGAAGTAGGGGTGAGCCCCGGCGGTGCGTTCGCCGGCCAGGCCCAGCATCCGGCGGCGCAGCGCGGCCAGGACGTATCTCACCGGAGTCTCGGGGCGGTGGGCGGTGTAGGGCGCCCGATCGATGCCGTCGAGGTAGGCGCGCATCGCTGTGAGCGGCTTGTCGTAGTCGTGCCCGCGCAGATCCCTGACGAGGTTCGCATGGCTCGCCCCGAGCCCGACGACGACGCGTTCGGGGAACGCCTCGGTGAGCGTCTTCGCCGCGCACGCGGTCGTGACGGCGTCGCGTGCCCAGATGCTCGCGATGCCGGTGGCGCAGATGATGCGGTCAGTGGCCGACAGCAGCAGTGCCAGGTGCACGAACGGGTCGCGGCCCGCCACCTCGGGCACCCAGATCGCGCCGTACCCGAGACACTCGAGCTCGGCGGCCAGGTCCCGGGCGCGGGTCGCGGGAACCATGTCCAACGCACCGGTCCACACGCCGACCCGGGGCAACGAGAACCTGCTGGTGTCGTCGGCGTTCTCCGCCGAACCGGATGCTCGGGACGTGGACAACTCTTCACCTCGCTCTAATAAAGACGGACAACAGCCTCCCGGCCCAGGCTGTGGAGTGCCAGGACCGGGAGGCATTGACGGGTGCGGCGGGTGGATCCGTCCGTCAGTGGGCCGCGACGGGGGTGGCTTTCCGGTCCTCGGCCTCAGCAGTCGCCTCGACGTGCTCGTCCTCGAGGATGTCGCCGCCGTGCTCCAGCACCTCCTCGGTGTGTTTGTAGCCGGTCGTCAGTTCGTACTGCAGGGTCTCCTCGTCGACCGCCTTCTCCCACTTGGAGACGACGACGCTGGCGACGATGTTGCTCATGGTGCTGGTCAGGGCGCGTGCTTCGGACATGAACCGGTCGATGCCGACGATCAGTGCGACACCGGCGACGGGCAGCGTCGGGAAGACGGCGAGGGTGGCGACCAGGGCGACGAACCCGCTTCCGGTGACGCCGGCGGCGCCCTTGGAGGTCAGCAGCATCAGGCCGAGCATCGCCGCGATCTGCCCGAAGGACAGGGTGATGTCGCAGGCTTGGGCGATGAACAGCGAGCCCAGGGTGAGGTAGATCGCGGTGCCGTCGAGGTTGAACGAGTAGCCGGTGGGCAGCACCAGGCCGACGACGCCGCGCTTGCAGCCGAGCCGCTCGAGCTTCATGAGCAGGCGGGGCAGGACGGGCTCGCTGGACGAGGTGCCGAGCACGACCAGCAGTTCCTCGCGGAAGTAGCGCAGCAGCCGCCACAGGCTCAGGCCGTGGGTGCGGGCGAGGATGCCGAGCACGACGATCACGAAGACACCGCAGGCGATGTAGAACGTGGCGATGAGCAGCCCGAGCGAGCCGATGGACTTGATGCCGTACTTGCCGACGGTGAAGGCCATCGCACCGAACGCACCGAGGGGGGCAAGCCGCATCAGGTAGCCGAAGATCGCGAACAGGAGGTGCGAGAAGCTGTTGATCCCGGTGAGGACCGGCTGGCCGGCCCGACCGATCTTGCTCAGCCCGAAGCCGCACAGGACGGCCAGCAGCAGGACCGGCAGAACCTCTCCCTCGGTGAAGGCGCCGAAGAAGGTCTCAGGGACGATGTGCAGGATGAACTCGCCGAACGTGCCCGGTGGCGCGCTCTTGGTCGCGTTGGCGGCGACGGAAGCGTCGAGGTGGGTCGGGTCGATGTGCAGACCCCGACCGGGCTTGATCAGGAGCACCGTGGCGAGGCCGATGAACAGGGACAGGATCGTCAGGACGTAGAACAGACCGAGCGATTTCCCGAGCGTCCTCCCGATCTTGCGGGAGTCGGTGAGCGAGGTGATGCCGGTGACGATCGTGCAGAACACGATCGGGGCGATCATCATCTTCACGACGCGGATGAAGAGGTCGCCGAGGACCTTGAGGCTGGCACCGAAGTCGGGGAAGAAGTAGCCGACCGCAATGCCGAGCACTACGCCGATCAGCACCTGGACGTAGAGTAGTTTCAACGTTTTCTTGACCAGCATGGCGGGTGTCTCCCTTGACGATGTGGCGGAACTGCCAGGCCGAAGTGCCTTCCAGAGTGACCGGTCGTCGAATGAACCACCATCGCGAGAACGAACAGCGGCCTGAAGCAGAGCTTCAAGCCGTAGTGGGTCTCATACTCGACAATTCGGACAAGCAGTGGTTGGCACCTCATCAGCGCACAGCACATGCAACAGACCCAGCGCCCGGTCGATGATCGCCTTCTGCTCGACCTCGTGGACCTTCGACGGCCCCGGCGCGGGCGCCGTCATGCGCCTGCGGGAGACGCGGGTGATCCGGTACAGGCGCTCGGGCAGCTGCTCGGGCAGTTCCAGGCCGAAGTAGGGCCACGCGCCCTGATTGGAGGGTTCCTCCTGCACCCAGCGCACGTCCGCGGCGTTCGGGTAGCGCTCGAGCACCGCGGCGAGCTGGCGGTGCGCCAGCGGGTAGAGCTGTTCGATCCGACGGGCGTGACGATCCTGTGGTTTGCCACTCCCCCGGCCACCCCCGCACCAGCGGGCTGGTAATCGGCGAAGAACTCGTGCCAGGACGAGTCGACTGAGGTACGCGTTCGACTGGCGGCGGGGTTTGATTACCGGCGTGGAGCGAGACCGGCCTCGTCGACGAACTGCCTCCACTTTGCGAGTTCGCGCTCGACGAGCCGGCTGAGCTCGCCGGGTGTTCCGGGCCGGACGTCGATCCCGCGGGAAGTGATGAGGCCCGCTGAGCCGGTCCTGGTAAGAATCTTGTTCAGTGCGGAGTTGACGTCGTCGACCACACTTGCGGGAGTCTTGGCAGGGGCGAACAGCCCGTACCACTGGGTCACGTCCACACCGTCGATGCCGGCTTCGTGCAGCGTCGGGGTGTCCGGCAGGGCGGCGACGCGTCCGGGGCCGGCGAGCGCCAGAGCACGAAGCCGGCCGCTCGCGATCCAAGGGAACGCGGTGAACAAGCTCGAGAACATGAGCTGTGTCCGTCCTGCGACGACGTCGCTGATCGCCGCGGACGAGCCTCCAAAGGTGACACCCGGGATGTCGACGTCCGCTGCACGCTTGAACAGTTCCGCGGCGAAATGCGGTGCGGTCCCCTCGCCGGCGGAGGCGTAGGTGTATGCCGCCGGGTTCGCATGCAGGTGCGCGACGAGCTCGGCGGCGTCGCGCATGCGAACCGCGGGCCCGGCGACGAGGACCGTCGGGGAGTACCCGATGAGACCGACCGGCTCGAAGTCGGTGATCGGGTCGTATCCGACGTTCTGCATCGCCGGATGCATGCCATGGGTGGCGACGTAGCCGAGCAGCAGGGTGCTGCCGTCCGGTGTCGCACGGGCTACGTGCTCACTGGCGATCGAACCGTGCGCGCCCGCTCGGCTGTCGACGACGACGGGCCGCCCGAGGAGGGGTCCGAGCTCCAGCCCGATCGCACGGGCGATCACGTCGTTCGCTCCCGCAGCCGGAGTCGGCACGATCAACCTGACGGGCCGCACACGGTCGGCGCGAGCCGTGGAATCCGCCGAGCCCTCGATCAGGCCGGCGCTCGACCCATCCCTCGAGAACACGTAGTCCGGCAGGTGGAGATCGCCCTGAAGTATCTTCCGAGCCGTTCGGACGAGCGACGCCCGCTTCATCACGATCTCGCCGTCCCACTCGGAGACCTCGACCTCGACCTCGATCCGGCCCTGCGGGTGCAGCACCGCGACCTCGGAGGCGCCCGGAGCGACTTCACGAGCGCTGGCCACGGTGCCCGGGAGGGCGAACGCGGTCGCCACTCCGATGGCTCCGGTGACAGCGTGCGAGGTGTGGCACCGGTGCGGCGTGAAGTACCGGGAGGTCACGGAACCGGCGGTGTCGCCCTCGCTGACCAGCACGGGTTTCGGCAAGACGCTGCCGGACACGTCGCCGAGGCCCATCGCGCGGCCCGCCTGAAGACGCAGAGACTCCAGCCGTGGCCGGAGGGTCGGGTGGACGTCGAGCTCCTCCGGTGTCTCGTGCCCGTTGACACCCAGGTCGGGGGCCCGCACGATCATCAGCGGCATGGCGGCGTCGATGCAGGTCATCTCCACGCCGTCGATGACGTCGATCCGTCGACCGGTCGGGAAGACCGCACCGGTCACGGCACCCCAGGCGTCGAGGAAGTCCAGCCGGATCGGCGCCCCGGTACCGGCCACACCGTCGATGCGAGTGTCCCCGACGTAAGTCACCCGGCCGCCCGGCGTCTGGACCACCGCGTCGATCCGCGAACCCGTGTTCACGTTGAAGACGCGCACCGTCGTCGTTCCGTCCGTGGCGGGAACGAGGCCCTGCTCGATGGCGAACGGGCCGACACCCGCAAGCATGTTGCCGCAATTGGGACGGGTGTCCACCGAGCGCTGCCCGACGCCGACCTGCGCGAACAGGTACTCCACGTCGCAGTCCGCCCGGCTCGACGGCGACACGATCGCTACCTTGCTGGTCAGCGTGCTGCCGCCGCCGACGCCGTCGACGGGCATCAGGTCCGACGCACCGATGGCTCCGATCAGTGCCTCGTCTCGTGCGACGTCGTCGTCGGGCAACCACTCACGCAGGAAGAACGGGCCGCGTGAGGTGCCGCCGCGCATGAGTACGCAGGGCACGACCCGGGGCGTCGAGTCGGTCATCGCTTCCACCACCAGTCCGTCGTGCGGTTTCGTCCGGGCCACGCTGTCCGGAGAGTTGGGGGCCCCGCCGCTCATGACGGCGGAGCCGAAGGGATGTCAGCGGAGCCGGTCGAGCACGCGGTCGACCATCACGCCGGACTGGCCGAGGTAGTTGGCCGGGTCGAGCAGCGTCGCGAGCGCGTCGCGGTCGAGGTGCTTGGTGATCTCGTCGTTCTCCGCGAGCAGGTCGAGCAGCGGGCGGCCCTGCGTGGCCGCGTCGCGGCAGAGGTCGTAGACAAGGTCGTGGGCGTACTCCCGCCCGATGTACGGGCCGAGCCCCATCATCACGGCCTCGCTCATCACGAGCCCGCCGGTAAGGTCGATGTTGCGTCGCATGGCCACGGCGTCGACCTCGAGCCCCTCCACGACGGACCGGGCCTGCTTCAGCGCACCGGCCATGAGGCAGAACGCCTCCGGGAGCACGATCCACTCGATCTCCCACGGCCCGGTGGACCGCTCGTGGTCGGCGACCATGGCGTCCATCAACGCCGCCGCGTGCTGACGGACCACGGAGATGGCCGCGTGGATGTAGCAGCTGCTGATCGGGTTGCGCTTCTGCGGCATGGTCGAGCTCGATCCGCGGCCATGCGCGAACGGCTCGTAAACCTCGCCCACCTCGGTCTGCATCATCAGCTTGATGTCCATGCTGAGCTTGCCGAGCGTCCCGCCGACCAGCCCGAGGAACGTGCCGACCTCGGCGACGTTGTCGCGGATCGTGTGCCAGGCGATGACGGGCTGCTGGAGGCCGAGCTCGGCGCACAAATCGGCCTGAGTCTCCATCGCGCCGGTCTCGAGCGAGGCCAGGGTGCCGGCCGCGCCGGCGAACTCCCCGACGAGCACCCGCTCGCGCAGCTGCGCCAGCCGCTCGCGGTGACGCTCGATCGCCGAGAGCAACCCGGCCATCTTGTAGCCGAAGGTCACCGGGATGGCCTGCTGGAGGTTGCTGCGGCCGATCATCGGGGTGTCGCGGTGCTCGCGGGCGAGGCGCGCCAGGCCGGCCGAGATGGCGGTCAGCTCGTCGTCGACCAGGTCGAGCGCCTCGCGGATCTGCAACACCGTGGCGGTGTCGGTGATGTCCTGGGTCGTGGCACCCCAGTGGCAGTACTCGCCGAGGCCGTCCCGGCAGAGGGTGTTGAGCTGGTTGACCACGGCGATGATGGGGTAGCCGATCCGCTCGGTCTGGCGGCGGAGTTCGACCATGTCGATCTGGTCGAGGCGGCAGTGGCTGATGATCTCGTCGGCCGCCTCCTGCGGGATGATGCCGAGCTTGGCCTGGACCTTGGCCAGGGCGGCCTCGACGTCGAGGTAGTACTGGGTCCGGTTCTCGTCGGACCAGACCGAGCGCATCTCGTCGGAGCTGAAGATGCCCTGGAAGATGTGGGAGTCGATGATGGTGGACGGCATGGCGGGTCTCCGATCCTGAGGAATGAGCCGAGTCATTGGGCGGCGCGGGTGAGGGTCCGCCGGGCCGCGAGGACGACCGGGCGGTCGATCATGCGGCCGTCGAGCTGCGCGGCGCCGGGCGAGGCGGCATCGGCCTCGAGCACGCGTCGGGCACGCTCGACCGCCTGCGTGGTCGGGAAGAGCGCGGTGTGGATCGCGGCGACCTGGGCCGGGTGGATGCACAGCTTCGCGCCGAAACCGTGCCGGCGGGACCATGCGAGGTCTGTCAGGAGCCGAGCCTCGTCGCCCAGCAGGGGCGTGACTCCCCCGACCGGGGTGGCGATACCGGCGCACCGCGACGCCACGGCCAGCCGACCGGCCGCGTAGGACAGCCCGTCGGAGGCGTCATCCAGTTCGAGGTCGAGGTCGAGCGCATAGTCCAGGGTGCCGAAGACGAGCCGGACGACCCCGGGAGCTGCGGCGATCTCCTCCACCGCTTCGACGCCGCGGGCACTTTCCACCAGTGCGAGGACGGCGACACCCGGCGCGGCGGAAAGCACGGCCGCGATGTCGCCGGCCGACTCCGTCTTGGGCAGCATCACCGCGGGCAGTCCCGCGGCCCTCACCGCGGCGAGGTCGGCGGCGGCATGAGGCGAGCCGAGGTCGTTGGTGCGCACGACGGATCGGGCCCGCTCCGCCGCTGTGGCGTCGGCGGCCCAGGTACAGACGGCGTCGCGGGCGGCGTCCTTGGCGTCGGCGGCGACCGCGTCCTCGAGGTCGAGCACGACGGCGTCGGCGCCGCTCGCCAGTGCTTTGCCGAACCGGTCGGGCCGGTTACAGGGGACGAACAGATAGGTCCGAGGGTCCGGGGGTGCGGCCATGTCAGACCACCGCCGACTCGTGCAGCGCCGTGATCTCGGCGGGGGCGTAGCCCAGCTCTGCCAGAAGGGCGTCGGTGTGCTCGCCGAGCGCCGGAACGGGGTCCATCCGCACGTCGGTGCGGCTGCCCGGCGGCAAGAGCGCCGGCACCGGTCCGGCCGGAGTGCCGACCTCACGCCACCGGTCGCGGGCCTTGAGCTGCGGGTGCTCCCACACCTCGTGCATCGTGTTGAGCCGGGCGTTGGCGATCCGGGCGACCTCCAGCCGCTCCAGCACCTGGGGCGTGGTCAGCGCGCCGAAGACGTCGTCGATGATCTTCTTGAGCGCGGTGCGCTCGGCGACCCGGGCGGCGTTGCCGGTGAACCGCGGGTCGTCGACGAGGTCGGGCCGCCGCAGGACGGTCTCGCAGAACGCCTTCCACTCCCGCTCGTTCTGCAGGCCCATGACGACCGACCCGCCGTCCCCGGTCGGGAACGATCCGTACGGGTAGATGGTGGCGTGCGACGAGCCGGTACGCGGCGGCGGCGGCGCGCCCTCGAAGGCGTAGTAGAGCGGGTAGGACGTCCACTCGGTCAGAGACTCCAGCATGGACACGTCGATGTGCTGGCCCACGCCCGTCTGCTGACGTTGCAGCAACGCAGCCAAGATGTTGGTGTAGGCGTACATCCCGGCGGCGATGTCGGCGATCGACGGACCGGCCTTGGACGGTTCCTCCGCCGTCCCGGTCACCGACACGAAGCCGGCCTCACTCTGGATGAGCAGGTCGTAGGCCTTCTTGTCGCGGTACGGGCCGTCGTCGCCGTAGCCGGAGATGTCGCAGACGATGATCCCGGGCTTCTGCGCGGCCAACTGCTCGTAGCCGAGGCCGAGCCGTGCCGCGGCGCCGGGCGCGAGGTTCTGGACGACGACGTCAGCCTTCTCCAGAACCAGGCGTCGGAGCGCCGCGGCCCCGTCGGGGTGTTTGACGTCGAGTGTGACGCTCTCCTTCGAGCGGTTGGTCCAGACGAAGTGCGAGGCGAGTCCGCGGACGCGATGGTCGTAGCCGCGGGCGAAGTCACCCGAGCCGGGGCGTTCCACCTTGATGACGCGGGCGCCGAGGTCGGCGAGTTGACGCGTCGCGAACGGGCCGGCGATGGCGTGCTCCAGCGTCACGACGGTGAGGCCCTCGAGCGGCAGCATGGGTGTCCCTTTCAGTTCGGTCGAGGTGCGTCAGCGCAGGGTCGCGACGGCGTCCATGGTCAGCCAGCCCTCGTGGTCCTGGGACCACAGGCGGACGGTGCCGTCGGCGCCCGGCTCACCGTTGACCTGGAACGGGTGCAGGTCGAACGTCGGACGGACCGCCCGGAAGCGGAAGCCCGCGACGTCGGCGTCCGGCGCGTTGCGCCGCAGCAGGTCCAGCAGCAGCGTGGCCAGCAGCGGCCCGTGGACGACGAGACCGGGATAGCCCTCGACCTCGGTGACGTAGCGACGGTCGTAGTGGATGCGGTGGCCGTTGAAGGTCAGCGCCGAGTAGCGGAACAGCAGGACGTCGTCCGGGACGACGGTCCGCTGCCACGAGGCGTCGGACGCCGCGGCCGTGGGCGGCGGTTCGACGTCGCCGGGCTGCTTCTCCGCGCGGTAGACGATGTCGTGGTGTTCCACCAGCGCCGGGTCGCTCGCGCCGTTGCTGCGTACCTCGTGCCGCACGGTGACGAAGACGAGCGGGCCGGTCCGTCCCTGCTTGGGGACGACGTTCTCGATGGTCGACGTGCGGACCACGTCGTCGCCGACGCGCAGCGGGCTGCGGAAGTCGAACCGGCCGCCGGCCCACATGCGGCGCGGCAGCGGAACCGGCGGGAGGAATCCGCCGCGCTCGGCGTGGCCGTCGGGCCCGAGTTCGGACTGCCGGTACATCGGCAGGAAGTAGAGCCAGTGCCAGAGGGGAGGCAGCGCGGTGCCGGACTCAATGGTCTTGACCGGGTGGTCCAGCGTCGCGTGCAGCGCGGCCACCGGAGTGGGTGCCACGACGTCGCGTATCGACTCCGTACGCCCGATCCACGTGGTCAGGTCGACCTCGTCGCCAGCCCGGTTCGTCGCCATGGTCGGTTGCCTCCTCGTCGAGTGGTAGCTCAGCGACTCCAGGAACGCTGAACACCACCCAGCCTGAGCGCCAAAGCCGTGAAGCACCATCACGAGTCAGCACAGGGGTGTGAAGCGTCGCTACAAGCAGCAGACAGTGCCTCAGGCCTGCTCAGTCCGGGTCGTAGGACGTGCCGATCTCGACGAGGAGCTTGTGGAACGCGGCCTCCACAGGTGTGTCGGCGCGGTCCTTGCGTTGACCCACGAGCACCCGGCGGGCCGGCACCGTGCCGCCCAAGGAGATGACTTTGATCGAGGCGAGCCGGTTCATCACGGCGGTGCGCGGCGCGAGTGCGATACCCAGGCCGGCGCCGACCATCGCCTGGGCCTCCTGGTAGTCGTTCGCCCGGAAGGAGACCTTGGGCTCGAACCCCGCGGTGAGGGCACTGCGCCGCAGGACCTCGACGACCGGGTGATCGCTGCGGACGATCCATTCCTCGTCCGCCAGCTCTCCGATGTCCACGCGGCGGCGGCGGGCGAATCGGTGGTCACCGGCCACCAGCAGCACGGTCGGGTCGTCAAACAGGTGGGTGAGCTCGAGGTCCGTCCCGTCCATCCGCCGGAACGCGTAGTCCCAAAGCAGCGACAGTCCGACCGTGCCGTCTTCCAGCCATTCCACGAGTTGGGGTTCACGTCCGCTGAGGACGTCGAGGCGGATCTCCGGGTGCAGGACCCGGAACCGGCGCACGACCAGCGGCAGGAACGAACTGGCGATGGTAGGGAAAGTGCCGAGGACGAGCCTGCCGCTCCGTAGCCCGGCGACCTCTCGCAGGTCCGCCTCGGCCGCGGCGAGCTGACGCAGGACCTTTCGCGCGTGCCGGACCAGGACCTCCCCGGCGTCGGTCGGTGCCATCCCGCGAGCGTGCCGGCGCATCAGCGGCTGTCCCACCTCGCGCTCGAGGCGACGCAACTGCTGCGACACCGCCGACGGGGTGTACATGAGCGACTCCGCCGCAGCGGTCACCGAACCGAGCTCGACGACCGCCAGCAGCACCTGCAAGCGCTTCACGTCGAGCAAGGGGACGCCCTCCCTGCATCGCTGGCCGGTTGCCCGGACGACGAAAGCCTAGCCGTCCGGCGTGTTCCAGGTCACCCTGAAGGGCTGTTGGGGCACGCCCTCCACCCTGTCAGGTGCCAGAACTCGGCCATGGCGGACGTAAGTCCAGCGATCGGTGCGGTCGCCGCCGGTTGTAGTGGACGGTGTACTCGGCAAGCACGCGGCGCAGGTGCTGCCCGCCGAAGATCAGCATCCGGTCGGTGACCTCGGTGCGGACAGTCAACACGAAGTGTTCGGCGAAGCAGTTCGCGCGAGGGCACCGCGGCGGGATCTTGACCACCTCGATGCCCGCGTCCGCCAGGACCGCGTCGAACGAGGCCGCGAACTGACACGTCACACGTCCGACCCCGAAGATGCCGGACGTCTTGCCGCCCGCGCACCACCTCAGTGCCGAATGCGGCCTCAGCCGTACCTCTTGTTCTTCAGCGTGCGCAGCTCCGCGTCGTACTCGCGCATCTTCTTGTTGTGTGAGAGCCACTGCCGATCCCGCCAGCTCTGCTTGCCCCGGGCCTCTTTCTCGTCCTGCTTCAGCCGCTTGAGGAGGGCGATCCTTGCCTGATCGGCTTTACGCTCCGCTCGAACCGTCGCAGCCGGTTTGGGGGTCTGCGAGTCGGCCACCAGCTCACCGTAGAGAGTTCGCCGTCAGATCGGCAGCCGCCGAACGGCCGTCGCGTTCCGGGGGTGGCCGCGCTACTCCGGCTGGTTCGTCATGCCGGTGTGCTCATTCTGAGCCTGCCACCCGGCTACCACCTGCTCGCCGAGGTCCTCACTCGCATTCGAGTCCTGCCCTCCGCGTACTGACCACGGCTGTTCTTGGCCCCGAACTGCTTCGGAACCACCGCCGCTGACGACGTCCCGGAGCACCGAGAGCACAGCGGCAGCGGCAATGGAGGCCTGGGACTCGTCGAGCCCCGCCCTTTCCGCGGGCCGGCGTTGATCAGATACCTCTCGGCCGGTCCGCGCACCGACCCACGAGGGGCAGCAGACGGCGGTGATTCGGCGCCCGAGGGGACAGGACGGCGCCGCGATCGAGAAGCGCCGCGATCGACGACACCGGCCCACCTCGGACACTCCTCACCGTGCACCACCCACCCCGGTTGCCCCGGCGACAGCAGAAGACCCATTGCTTTCTGCCCTTGGATGACGAGGACACCACGGCTTCCCGAGCCCGACGATGCAGCGTCGACGAGACCACTTCGACAGGGAACCGGTAGACCGCTCTCGAATGCCCGCGACGAGCATGGAGCTCCCTAGCAGATGACCACGACACGAGCACGCTCCGCCGCCGGGCGGAGGATCATCTCCGTCCAGCGCGGGCTCTCCTCGGCCGCGTTCGGGATCGCAGCCGGTGGTGTCGCGGCGACCGCCCGCGGCCCCCGAAATCGCTCCGTTGCTGAGCTGGACCGTCGCCGTCGTGGTTCTGCTCACGCGGGTCTGGCGCATCTGTTGGCGGATGGACTCCGACGGCACCGAGAGGCTCGCGGAGGCGGAAGGTCGGTCCCGCTCCACCGGCGCCTGGGTCCTCGTCGCCGCCGTCGCGAGCCTCGGCGCCGTGGTGGACGCTCTGATCCGCTCCAGCGGCAACCGGGATGCGAAGGCCGTGGCCCTGGTCGTCGTCGGGGTCCTCGCCGTGATCCTGTCCTGGGCGCTGGTCAATGCGGTCTTCGCCTTCAGGTACGCCCGCCTGTACTACCGAGGCGAGCCCGACGGGGGCATCAACTTCAAGCAGGACCAGCCGCCGACCTACTCCGACTTCGCCTACATGGCCTTCACCGTCGGCATGACCTACGGCGTGACCGAGACCGAACCCACCTCCACCACCCTCCGGAGAACGGCACTCGGACACGCCCTTCTGTCGTACCTGTTCGGCACCGGAATCCTCGCCGTCGCGGTCAACCTCGTGACGAACATCGCCAGTTAGTCGGTTGCCCAGCAGGGCCGTTCCCGCGACCACCGATGGTCCACCCCCCGTCGAAGGACACCTCCACGAGCCCCGACGAAGCGGCCAGGAGCGCGGGCCAGGGTGGTGTCGACATACCATCCGGTGCGCCGTCGGCGCGCTGCGCCGCGGGCGGATCGGAGAGGCGGATGACAACGACCGAGGAACGGCTTCGAGGGCTCCCGCTCCTCGAGACCACGGACCTGGACGAGGCATTGCGGGTCACTACCGACGTCTTCCTGCCGCACGATGTGCAAGTCCTCGAACGGTCGGCGCCGCTGCAGATGAAGCTGAACGCCCTGCACATGGGCTGCCTGACGGCGGGCTATCTGCGGTACGGGCCCGAGGTCCGCATGCGAACCGCCCGGGCCGGCCACTACCACGTCAACATCGCGCTCACCGGCGCCGTCCGTTCCCGGTCCGGACGGCGCGACGAGGTCGATTCCGCGCGATCGAATGCTGCGGTGTTCATGCCCGGAGAACCGGCCGACATCCTGTGGGGAGCGGAAAGCGCGCAGCTCTGCATGATGCTCGCCCGCGACCGTGTCGACCGCGAGCTCGAAAGCCTGCTCGGGCACCCTCTGGATCGGACGTTGGAGTTCGACGTCGGAATGGATCTCACCACGTGCGCGGCAGCGGCTTGGATGGATACCGTGGAGCTCGTCGAGCGGGAGGCCACCCGACCGAACGGCCTGACCCGGTTCCCGCTCGCGGCGGCGCACCTCGAGAGCCTCATCATCGACGGGCTGCTGCTGGCCCAGTCACACAACTACAGCGACGCGCTCGCCACCAGAGCCGCTCCCCGCCGCCCTCGCGCTGTGCGGGAGGCCCTGGAGCTCATCCACGAGCAGCCCGACCGGCCCTGGTCGACCGCAACTCTCGCGGCGCGGGTCGGGGTCAGCGCGCGAACCCTGCAGGAGGGGTTTGCGAGCACGATCGGCGTGCCACCGATGACGCACCTGCGCGCGATCCGGCTCGACCGAATCCACGCCGAGCTGTCCACCGCCGAACCCGGAAGCGTCAACGTGGGAACCGTCGCCGCACGGTGGGGCTTCGTGCACGGGGGCCGGTTCGCCGCGGCGTACCGCCGTCGCTTTGGCTGCACACCCATCGAGACGGCCCGCAGACTCTCCCGCCGCGGCCCCTGAACGGGGGCCCTCCCCGCACAGACGGGGGCCCTCCCCGCACAGTTGGAGGGGGGCCGTACCTGTGCGGGGAGGGCGGTCTACCAGGCTCGGTTGCCGATGCGGCAGCGAGCGGCGGCCCACACCGTCACATGGCCTCCAACGCCTCATCCACGGTCTCGTACAGCTCGAACAGATCGTGGACGTCGTTCTCGGCGAGCGCGGCGCGCATCCTGTCCCGCGCCACCATCGCGAGGCCGATATCGGCCTCCCCGGCGGTCTCGGCGACGACGACGAGACCGGCGACGCCGTCGCCGGTGACGGTGTCGACCGCGGACAGGTCGACCAGGACGAACGGCGGGGCAGAGGCGAGGACGTCGACCGCGACCCGCTGCAGCACCCGTCCGGCCGTGTCGTCGAGTGCATCGGTCGGACGGAGCAGCCGCACCCCGGGCACAGGCCCGTCAAGCACCGTCACGGCCGGTTCGGGAGCGGCGGCGCTACCGCCCCCCGCACCGTCGAGCATTGCCCACTCCCATCGCCGACGCCGTTCGTGTCCCGGACAACACCGACGAGTAGATCAGCAGGCCACCACCGGGCGCTATCCGATCAGCGCGGCGAATCGTCCGATTCGCGCGGGAGACGCTCGTCCGGGCCGCGGCGCAACCGAGGCCCTCAGCCCGCGATCAGCTGCGTCCGCAGCATCTGGAGCGTGCGGGTCAGCAAGCGCGACACGTGCATCTGCGAGACCCCCACCCGCTTCCCGATCTCGGTCTGGGTCAGGTCGCCGAAGAAGCGCAACAGGAGGATCGTGCGCTCGCGCTCGGGCAGCGCGTTCAGCAGGGGGCCGAGCGACTCGCGGTATTCGACGAGGTCATACCTGGGTTCGACCTGCTGGAGCGCCGCCGCTCCAAAGCTTCCCCGGTCGCGGCCGGACCCGTCGTCCTGGGGAACCGGCTCGTCGAGGGACAACGCGTGCGACGCGCTCTCCGCGGCATGTGCCTCCAGGACGAACTCGACGTCGACATCGAGCTCCTCGGCGATCTCGCTCGGACGCGGGGCACGGCCGAGGCGCTGGCTCAGCACCGCGGTCGCCTCGTAGATCAACCCTTTCAGCATGCGCAGCCTGCGGGGCACCCGGATCGGCGCCGACCGGTCGCGGAAGTGACGCAGCACCTCTGTGCCGGTGCCGTCCGGCATCCGTACTCACCCTGGCGAGTCGGGCACGGGTCGCGTCCACCCCGCAGTTGCAAGGGCACCTGCCGGACTGGGCCTGGCGGGGCGGCGACGCCGGCCCGGGTGCGTCGGCAGATTGGGTCGCGCACACCCATCGTCGACCCTGCAGACGGGAGAGGCCGCATGCCGAACACGTCGGCACATCGCGCGGACCGGCAGAGCTACCGGGCCGCCCAGGTCACGTCGGCCCTCGGCCCGTTCAACCTGGGCGTCGTCCGCCGCGCGGGCGGCGTCGTCGTCCGGGTGTACGGCGACGTGGACGCGATCACCGTGCCGCTACTCGAGACCGCGCTGCTGACCGAGCTCGACGCGCGCCCGAAGCTGCTCGTCGTCGACCTCGCCGGCGTCACCTGGTTCGGTGTGAGCGGCCTGATCGCACTCGTCGACGTGCAGGAGGTGGCCGCCGCGACGGGTGCGTCGGTCCGCATCGCCGGCGCCGCGCCGTCGGTGCGCAGGCTGGTCGAACTCGCGGGCCTGACCGAGCGCTTCACGCGCGGCAGACCGGCCGTGAGAGCGGACACACGTCGAGCGCCACATCCGCCACGTCAAGCAAACGGCATCGTTGGCAACCCGTGGTCGCCGCCGCTATACGCACCCTGAATCGTCACGATGATCAGCACGGGTCGTGCCCTCATGTGCAGGGACACACCGGCAGCCTCGGTTGCCGGTTGATGAACTGCACGACTCAATACGTGCGTCGCAGTCTCATCCCGAGTGGACGACCGTCCGGGTCGAGGAACACGCGGTAGGCCGGCCCGGTGAGCCAGCGGTGCCAGGCCGACGGTGTTTCGTCGGAAGAGCCGATGATATGGGGGCGCAGGCGGCCCGGTGGGCGCGGCCCGCGCCCACCGCTGCGGCACCAGGCCTCCAGGGTCGCGGCGCTGTTTCGGACTTCCGCCGCGGCCTCGTCGGGATCGAGCAGGGCGGCGTCGGCGAGGTCGGGCAGGTCGAGGTGCTCGCGCATGAGCTGCAGACGCAACTCTCGGGCGAATCGGCGTGCACCGTCACCGAGGCCGCCGGGATCGACCGGTGTGCGCGGGTCCCGCTCGTCGTCGTACACCGCCACCGCCACCTCGGAGTCGTGGGTCCAAGATCGCACGTTGAGATTCGCGCTGCCGACCAGAGCCCACACATCGTCGACCACGCAGAGCTTGGCGTGCACGTAGACCGGCCGCCCCTGGTGGTTCTCGACGTCGAGGACCTGCACACGGTCACCGCCCGCCTCGCGCACCATGGCCAGCGCCTCGCCGTGGCCCAGCCGTGCCGCCTCCAGGTAGAGCCGCTTCTCCACGTCCGGGTATCGGGGCACGACCGCGACCAGCTGCAGGCGCGACGCGCGCTGCAGGGCGGCGGCGAAGATGCGCGCGACGTCCATCGACCACAGGTACTGGTCCTCGACGTAGACCAGACGCTGCGCCCGGCTCAGCGCCTTCGCGTAGGCCAGGGCGATGCTGCGCTCGCCCCGCGGTGCGTAGGGCAACCGGGGCCGGCGGCGGGGGTAGGTGCGCAGGATCTGCACCGAGCAGGTCCCGGCCCGAGGCGGGTCGGAGGCCGCAGGCGGGAGGGCGGCGGCCGCCCGGGGCAAGCCGCGCAGCCGGTCGTCGAGTACCTGCCAGGGCAGCCGCGACAGCGCACCCGGATCCTCCCACCGCTCGCGAAGTACGTCGTCAATCTCGCGCACCGCCGGCCCCCGCACCTCCACCTGCACGTCGTGCTCCGTGGGGGTCTCACCGTAGTGGGTGCTCGCGGCCACCGGCTGCGGGTCGCCTGCGTGGTCGGCGTCGTCCCGGCGGCCCCGAGCCAGGTCGATCCCGCCCACGAATGCGACATCGTCGCGAGGATGCCGCGGATGGCGGACGGCGACGGCTTTCTGGTGGTGGCTCCCCAGCGCGCGGACGCGTTGGTCGAGCAGCACCTCGCCCCCGTGGGCATTCACCGTGGCGGCCAGGTTCCGGTTCGCCGCCAGGTGCCAGCCGAGTGCGCTCGAGTGTGACCGCCACAGCAGCCCCCGCACCACGGCCCCACGCTCGGCCGCGCGGTCCAGGGCCTGGACGATCGTGGGGCCGCACGGGCTGAGCAGCTCCTCGCCGTCGCCCCGCCACCCACCGAAGAGCACATAGTCCCCCGCCCCGGCGCGAGCGAGCACCTCGGCGAACACCGAGAAGTAGCTAGCCCCGTGCACCAGGAGGCGCACTGCGTTGCCCTCGGTCCACGCCCGCAGCCGGGTTACATCGTTGCCGCGTTCCGCGGAGCGGAGAAACCAATTGCTCGCCTCTCCCGAGCGGGGCGGCTCGACCCCGACCGCCGCCCGCAGCGCCGACAGGAGCTCCATGCCGTTGGGGGCGCACACCACCGGGACACCGTGCACGCACTCGGATCGAGGCAGCGTTCGCGGACCGCCGTCTTCGATCCCGCAGCTGCGCCGGGCGCTGGAGGGGCGCTTCGGCACCCATCACGCACTGATGCTGCGGATGCACCTGGACCACCTCGACCAGCTCTCGGCCACCATCGAGCGCCTCGACCTCGAGGTGGACCGGGTGATCCGCCCTTTCAGTGAGCAGCTCCAACACTTGATCACCATTCCCGGGGTGGGCCGGCGCACCGCCGAGGTCATCATCGCCGAGATCGGCGTCGACATGCGCCGCTTCACCACCGCGGGACATCTGGCCTCCTGGGCCGGGATGTGCCCGGGCAACCACGAATCCGGCGGAAAACGCCGCTCCGGGAAGGCCCGCAAGGGCAACCGCGCACTGCGCGCGGCGCTCTGCGAAGCGGCCTGGTCCGCGGCCCGCACCAAGACCGGCTACCTGCCCGCGCAGTACCGGCATCTGATGCGCACGTTCGGCAGGAAGGGCCAGACCCGGGCGGTGTTCGCCGTCGGTCACAGCATCCTCGTGATCACCTGGCACCTGCTGGCCAACAACTGCGACTACCACGACCTCGGGGCCGAGCACTTCAACCGGCACACCGACCCCGAGGCTCGCAAGCACTACCTGATCCGTCAGCTCGAAGCCCTCGGCCACACCGTCACCATCGAACCCACCGCCGCATAGCCACCCAGCCGTAACGATCACTGACCAACCCGACCCCCCGCCGGGTCACCGACCCCTGCCCCCAGAACGTGCCTGGCCAGTTTCGTCTCAGAGCCCAGAGCCGAGTTCTGGAACCGGACAGGCCATCGCGACTTGGTGGACGCCCGCGACGGCAATCGGGCGCCCATCGGCCGCGGTGACCGCCGCCGCGTGATCGCGTTCCCACCCGTGGGGACCTCGAGGGGCGGGCCGAACGCGTCTCCGGACACCAGGTCCCACGCGTGCACGTGGTGAGAGCTGCTCGCGAGCGCATCTGCTGACTGAGTGATCGGTGCGGCGAGGCGCATCAGCCGCTCGCCACCCGGTACCCGATGTCGGCCAGCCAGGCTCGTGCCCGACCCCGCTTACGCTCGTCTGCGAACTCGAACCACCGGCTCAGCTCGTCCTCCGACTGGCGACGCAACATATCGGCGAAGCGGCGGAAGGCACCGCGTCCGCGAATCGCGTCGTCGAGCCGGTTCGCGAGGCGCTCGTCGGCGACGCTGCCGATGAACTCGACTATGTCACGGTAGCCGTGGCGCGAATCGCCGTCCACCCAGCAAAAGCGATCGACGTCGTCGAAGTCGGGAGCGTCGACGTCCGCACCGTCCTCGCCTGCGTACTCCACGACGGATCGTGGCCAGACCTCGCCGGTCTGCAGGTCGAGTGCGCCGCCCGTGGTCAGGGGATCGCCCTCGAGTATCTCGCTCAACATCTCCAGATCCACGGTGAGCGGCCGCAACAGCGGCGTCGGGCCGCCCCCCGCCAGTCCGTCGAGCTGATCGGCCAGCTCTGCGTCGCCGATCCAGCCTCGTTCCCGCAGGGCTGCGGCAGCATCGACGGCGAGCTGCCGCGCCCCGTCGACCTTCTGTGCGAGCGCGACCGCCACAACATCGCCCGCGAGCTGCCACGGTGATGAGTCGCCGGCCGTTCGGAGGATCTCCACGACCTCGTTGCCGTCCTTGCGGCGGACCGCGGCACGCAGCCGACGCGTTCGTTCTTGCCGGTCCACCCACGTCACCATGTCGGCTCGCGCGTCCACCGGTCCGCAAGCGCGGTCACCCGCGTCAACAGCGTCCGGGCCGACGGGCCCGCCTCCCACGTTCTCCAATCCCCACCGAGCAGGTCGAGTGCCCGCAGTTCGGCCGACACCCCGTGGAGCATCAGTTCGACGTCGGCGTCGGTCAGCGGGCGCCCCTCGACCACCCAGCCCTGCCCCACCAGCGGCATGACCCGGCGGACCAACTCGGCGGACGGAAGCGGGCCCGACACTGCCAGGATCGCGACCGCTATGCCGCCGAGGATGCCGCGGAACCCCTCGGGCTCGAACCAGGTTCGCAGGCGACGGACGACCTCCTGATCGTCCGCGGCTGCCCGCGTCGGGCTCAGCACGCCGCGCCCCAACCGGGCCAACCCCACCTTGCGCAGGATCTCGTGCAGGACGGCCAGCGGAACCAGATCCTCCTCGATGGATGCGGGCTGGCCCAGTGGATGCCACTCCGGACGCCGCTCCTGCACCGCCCGCACGACCGATCGAGGCAGCCGCCCGCCGGGCGTCAGCCTGACGCCGCCCACCAGCAGGTCCAACAGCAGCCGGACACTCTCCGGAACTGAGCCGACCGTCTGCCGCAGCAGCAGGCTCGTCGCCTCCCGGTCGAACGTCGGCAGCTCACCGACCAACTTCTGCAGGTCGTCGTGGTCCTCGTGCTGAGGGTCGGCGAGAACCCTCCGCAGGTGCGCGTAACCCGGCGCACCGCCGCAGTCCTCCGGCGGGCACCCACCACTGCCGTCCACACAGCCGGGGGTCTCGTTGCCCCGCCCGAGGACCTCGACGGTGTGCTCCCAGCTGTCGCCGAAGTCGTAGAGGTACTCGAACCGGGCAGGCAGGTCTCGCAGCCGCGCCGTGGTCTCGTCCTGGACCTCGAGGTCGGCCCAGTCCGGGTCCGGCACGCCGTAGCGCACACCGTCGGCCATGAACTGGTGCAAATGGCTGTCCGTCCAACCGAGTGCAGCCTGGAACAACTCGTGCAATTCCGCGAGCGACGACGCTGCCGGGACGTCGATCACCCGGACGACGGCAGGCTCGACGTCGCGCATGGTGATCCGCAGCCGGGTGGTCCGCAGCCGGGTGGTCCGCATGCGCGGACGGTACCGCCGCCGCCGAGACGAATCAGATCCGTGCCGAAGCCGTACCGCTGACCCTCACGGCGGGACCGGCATGTCGAAGCGCACGTAGCCGTTGCCCACGCTCTCGCGCAGCAGATCGGTGCGGCTGCCCAGGTCCAGCCGCAGCTTCTCGCCGTGCTTCCGGCACCTCCAAGGCATCTCCAACGGCGATCGAGGTCCGTTGCAGGTGTTCAGGAGGCGTCGGTGTGTTCAGCTGGTCGCGGAACGACCGGGCGGGAGCTGTGAACTGTGGAGCCGCCTTGGGGAGTCGAACCCCAGACCTACGCATTACGAGGATGTCGCTCCGGATACCTGCCCGCTCTACCAGCACCGAGAGCACCACACACAGCGCTGTGGGCACCCTACGACCTGGGCGAACGCGATCCGTCATGCCAGAACTCATGCCAGCGACGAGACGCGAAGATCGATTAGCGCTAGGTGGTGAGCTACGCATCCGGTGAACTCCGCTCACCGCGTACCTGGTGCTCAGTGAGTCCATGCGCGCACGTCACGCGGTTCACCAAGCACAGCGAGCATCCTGCAGTTGACCACATTTCAGGCCATGAACCGGGCCACGTCGAAGATCACGACGGGTCTAGCGGAAGGCCGGTCACCGGCCGCACCGCCGACATCGGGCGACGCCTCACGGGTCAGCCCGTCGCCGGCGCGCCATCCGGATTCCGTGTGTCGGGCCATTCCGAGTATGTCGCCTGGTGTCGACCGGCTCTGCCCCGATTCAGCGCGTGACAGCCACCGGCTGACCGGGCTGGGCAGGGTCAGGAGGGCTGGATCCAGCCGTAGATGTGGTTGAACCGCAGGGTCAGCAGCAGGCGCCGCTCGACCACCATGGCGGCGCGGTAGTCGTCCCAGTCGGGGTGCTCGCCGGCCATGGCCCGGTAGTAGGCGATCAACGCCTCCACGGTCGCGTCGTGGGGGTCGGTGGCGACCGGGGTGAGGTCCGCGATGGCCTCGCCGACCGCGTAGGCGTACAGGTCGGGTCGCGTCACGTGGTAGCTGGCCCGGGGGTCGCGGCGCAGGTTCCGGGTCTTCGCGCGGTCATCGGTGACCGAGATGCGGGCGGTGAGGGTCGCGGGGTCGAAGGTGTGCCCGACGACCGAGGACTGCGGCCGCCCGTCCCGCTTGAGCGTGATCAGCACTCCCGCGCGCAGCCGCGTGAACAGGTCAACCAGCCCGGGATCAGCTGCCGTGGACGGTGACATCGAAACAGCTCCTCACATCAGGCGGCCACCACGAACGGTCCGCGCCTGCTCGACGACCCGAGGTGACCGAACATCCACGTTGAACGGTGCGCCGGTCGCGGCGTACGTCGCCCCGCGCTCCTGATCGTCGAGCTCCCCGGCGCCGGCAACCGGCACCGTCGAAGGCGGTGCCGTTCGTGGTGGTGTGGGCGGGTTCCAGGTGGTCGATCGGCGGGCGAGCTCGTACACCGCAGCCACCTGGTCGGGCTCGAGGGCGGCGGGAAAGGCGCGGATGGCTTCGATCAGGGTGCTGGTCATCACGACCGTCACCCCGGCCGGCCAGCGGTCGGTCATCAGCCGGCCGCCGACGATGGCGAGCAGCGGCCGCACTGGCACCCGCCCGGCCAGCTCCGTGTACCCGTGTGAGACAAGGGCCGCCCGCAGGAAGCCGCTGACGCGGTCGGCTTCACGGCGCGCCTTCGGGACGTAGTCGGTGGGTCGGCCGTTGAGCACGAGCTGGTCGCCGTCGAGGTAGAGCTTGCCGGTGCGGTGGTGCTTGGTGTTGATCGACACCAGCCCGAGTGGGCCGATCAGCAGGTGGTCGACGTCGCCGTGGGCCTGGCCGTGGCCGTCGCCGAGCGGCACCGAGTGCAGCACCCACCAGTGCTGGCTGCGGCCGCGCCAGGTGTCCCACCGCGACACCTCGGTCAGGGTGGCCAGCAGCGCCGCGACGGCGAACTCGCCGTCGGCGCCGACCCGCCATGACCGGTCCGCCCCCGCACCCTCGGTCTGCCGCCGGCGGCCGGCCTCATGAGTGATACCGATGCCGGGTGGGTTGAGCGCCAGGTCGACCCAGTCCTGCCCGCCCGACCCGGCCGGTTCTGCCCCACCTGTACCGCCCATGACTGGAGTGTGCGCCCGCATCCGGCGATAACGAACGATTCCGCCCAGATCTCGACTGGCTCCCTATCCGGATCTCCGAATGATTGCGGTAGCGACGGTACGTCCGACCCGGCAGGGATCGGTGCCCAACCGTCCGTCGTGACCGCGACGCGACCCCGACGCCGCGGGCGAGTCGGAAGGCCACGATGCACAAGGGGGATGGTCGTCGACGACGCTGCGCCCGGCCGACTCAAGCACGCGATGCCCGCCAATGCTGATCACCCGGGCTGTCCATGGACGTGTGGGCCGGGTCGAGATTGACACCCTCACCCCACGCGACGGTAGCGACGAACAGATCACCGAGGTCATAGAGATCGGTGTCGCCGGCGCACCCCGAGGGTCGACACAGCACGATTGTGGCCGGCTGGCGGACAGCCGGGTCCGACCGAAGGTCCGCTGGCGTCGGCACTGTCGCGCCGGTGCAGACCGACGCGAACTGGGCAGGGCGGCCGTGGTTCCGCGCTCCGTCCGATCGGACGAGCGAGCGAGTGACCAGGTGCCCGAGCGCTAGTTCAATTGCCAGATCGCGAAGTTCAGGGCGGACGCGAAGCCGACCCACGCGAGGTACGGCACGAGCAGCACCGCGGCGAGGCGGCTGACCCGGGCGAACAGCACGATGGTGGCCACGATCGACGCCGCGAGCAGCAGGATGTCGGCGAACGCGAGGCCGAGCAGGCCGGCACCGAAGAACAGCGGCGACCAGAGCATGTTCAGCACCAGCTGCACCGCGTACATGCCGTGCGCGGACCGGACCCATCCCGCCCTCCGCCACACCAGCCAGCCCGAGACGGCGATCATCACGTACAGCACCGTCCACACAGGGCCGAACAGCCACGACGGGGGCGCCCACGAGGGCTGCACGAGGCCGCCGTACTGCGCCGACGCCGAGGCCGACGCCAGCCCGCCGACGATGGCGACGACGGCGACCGCCAGGCCGAAGCATGCCAGCGCGAGCAGGTCCGCTATCGGGCGTCGGGTGGTCCGGGTACCGGGCATGAGCAGAGTCTCGGCGCTCGCGCCGCCGGTCGCACCTCGGTGGCGGTCATCGTTCGACCGCCCGGCGCGTGGCGCGGGATGACGGCTGGGTAGGCGGCGGTACCGAGGCCCAGGGCGCACGCCTTCTTCCGGAGCGGGTGGGGGTTGCCCGGGGCGCGCCGTCGTCAGCCGGACCGCACCTGCGCCTCCGCCGCATCCGGCTGGCCCCCGACCACCTCCTTCTCCAGCCTTCTCCAGCGCGACCTCCTGCTCGGTCTGCGCCGGCGCGGCCTGGTCAGGCTCGGTCCTGCTCGACATGCGTGTCGTGCACATCATGCTCGTCGTGGTCTGAACCGGTCGTGCGACTCGTCCGCGCCGCGTACGTTGATCGTCGTGGCCGATGAGGGGCTGCTGACCAGCAGCGATGTCGCTCAGCGGCTTGGCGTCAGTAGCCGCACAGTCGCCCGCTGGGTGCGTGAGGGCCGCCTGAAGCCCGAGTACGTCACGCCCGAAGGGCAGAACCCCCTCCGTTGGGAAGACGTGCGCAGGCAGCTCGGGTTACCGAATCGGGCAGAATGAGCGGTAGCTACGAGCCCTTGGGGAGCAGCGCAAGAGACCGAGGTGGCGCGTGCGCCGCCGAGCAGCACCGGCACGAATTCCGGGCCTGCCACCGCACACCGTCGTCCACGCTGGCGACGCCCTCGGCCAGGGCGCTTCCACGGGGCTCAGTCACCGAACCAGCCACGCCGGTTGATCCGCTGCCGGCGATCACGTAATTCCCCATGGGGGAAGTCGCTGATCGCCTGGCCCTCGCCCAGCTGATCCAGACCCAAGTCGACCAGGACCTGGCCGCGGTCGTAGCCCTGACCAGGCACGATGCGATTTGCGAAGATCGTCGTCGAGCTGAGGCAGGTGCACCTATTCCCCAGCGCGCGCCGTAGCGCGAGGTAGTCGGCCTGCGGGGTGCCAGAAGTCGTGCCTGGGTCGCTGACCAGCGGTGATTGCTGGTCGGACATGATCCCGGCGTGTCGTCGCGGTTGGTGTCCTTGATCTTCTGTCAGGTGCTCGGATTGGTCCTACTGATGGGCCGCACGTCCGCCACGAAGGACGTCGAGCTCCTCGTGCTGCGCCACGAGGTCGCCATCCTGCGCCGCACCAACCCACGACCGCGCATGGACTGGCGGACCGGGCCGCGTTCGCCGCGCTCGTGCGGCGGCTTCCGCGCGCACTGCGTGGCCACCGCCTGGTCACCCCGGACACGATCCTGGGCTGGCATCGCCGCCTCGTACGCCGACGATGGACCTACCCGAACCGGATCGGACGCCCGCCGATCAACGAATCCTCGCCGCCCTGGTAGTGCGGATGGCGCGGGAGAACCCGCGCTGGGGATATGTGCGGCTGCAGGGTGAGCTGCTCAAGCTCGGCCACCGCATCGGCGCCTCAACCATCCGTCGCATCCTCAAGCGTCACCGAATCCCACCGGCGCCGGAGCGGCACACCGATACCACCTGGCGGCAGTTCCTGCGCACCCAGGCCACCACCATGCTCGCGGTCGACTTCTTCCACGTCGACTGCGCGCTCACCCTGCGGCGGCTCTACGTGCTGTTCGTACTTAAAGTCGGCGACCGCTACCTACACGTGCTCGGCGTGACCGGACATCCCGACGGGCACTGGACCACCCAGCAGGCCCGCAACCTCGTCATGGACCTCGGCGACCACGCCGCCCGGTTCCGGTTCCTCGTCCGCGATCGGGCCGGGCAGTTCGCGGCGTCGTTCGACGCCGTCCTGGCCGATCCGGCATTGAGGTGGTCAAGATCCCGCCGCGGTGTCCACGCGCGAACTGCTTCGCCGAGCGCTTCGTGTTGACCGTCCGCACCGAACTCACCGACCGGATGCTGATCTTCGGGGAACGACACCTGCGCCAAGCGCTCACGACCTACGCTGCGCACTACAACATGCAGCGGCCGCATCGAGCGCTACAGCTTCGTCCGCCGCGACCGCAATCGCCTGCCCCCGAGCCGGTCTACGGCAAGATCCGGCGGCGACCAATCCTCGGCGGGCTCATCAACGAGTACGAATCCGCGGCCTGAAACCGCTGATCAGCAGCCGTGGCCAAGTTCTGGAACGCGACAGGCCCGACTTCTGGCACCCCACACGCCGAGCTCATTGCTCCAGCGCGGCGTGCACCAGCAGATGGTTCTCAGCGAGTACGGCCTGCCAATAGTTCATGCGCTCCGCGTTGGTGGTGTCGCGCCAGTGCCGGAACAGCCCGGCGGCGTCGCCGAGGGGCAAGCGGCCTTCCGCCTGGTGGATCTCCAGCGTGAGGGAAGCCCGCTCGGCGCCGCACGCCTGGACGGCGGCGGTCACGATGGAGGCCAGGCCGGTCGGCCCGTACAGGGGCGGCAGCGACCAGCGGTGCTCGTAGGTGAAGGGGACGGGCACCTGGGTGAGGAAGCTGAAGTGGTCGGGCAGCCCGGCGATCAGCGGGTGGCCGTCGTGCAGGTGGAAGTGGACCGGCTTGCCGATCGCCCCCAGCCTGCCGATCAGCTCGAGCACGGTCGGGAGGGCGGTCGCCACGGCGCTCTGGACGGTGCCCGCCAGTTCGGGCAGGCGTGAGTCACCAAGGCGCAGCCCGGCGAGGTCTGCCCGGGCGAGCTGGTCGCGCGCCTGCTTGACGCCGACATGGCCGGTGTCGATGCAGAAGCTGATCCGCGCGAGGTCGGCGACCTGTTCGGCGACCCCGGCGAACCAATCCGGCGGCAGCCCCGCCGCGTACTCCAGGAGCACGAACGGCCGGTCCCGGCGCGCCCTGAGGCGGCTGTCGAGCGCGCGCAGGCCGCGTACGAGCTCGTCGGTCCGCCCGGCCATCTCCGCCTTGTCATGGACGACGAGTCCCCAGACCCGCCCGGCGAAGCGGGTGGCGAACTCCTCCAGGACGTCCCGGCCCGCACCGTGCAGCACGTTGACGCCACGGCTGAGGTGCACGGTCGGCAGGTGCGGGTGCGGCGGGACGAACCCGAGAACGTGCTCGAGCTGCTCCGGAGTGTCCGCATAGACCTCCGCGGCCATGCCCGCCTGCGCGAACCGCAGGCGGGCCAGCTCGAGAAGGGCCGCGTCACCCGCCACCCGCTGCTGGAACAGTGCCCGCAGGGCCGGGGAGGAGCCGGTCACGGGCGCGCACCCTCCGCCGCGGTCGGGATCGTGAAGATGTGGATCGACTGGTCCTCCGCGCGGCCGGACCGTTCCCCGGAACCGGGCTTGACCTTGTCGGAGACCACGACCACCCGATCGTCACCCAGCCACGACACACCCTCGACCGTACGGTAGACGGTCCGACCGCGGCAGTCGGTCGGGAACCGGAAGACGGTTCCCTCGTCGACGACCTCGTCGACGACGTCCGCGCCGTTTCGCCACAGGCGGCCGACCCACAGCGCCGAGGACGCCTGGGACACCACCGCGAGGCGGTCACCGACGAGCGAGATGCCGCTGTAGTCCTCGAACTCGAGCGCGCGCGGCAGCCTGATGGTGCCGGTGTGGACCCAGCCGCCGCGCGGACCCTCGGTGAACACCTGGATCCGGCCACCACCCGGTCGTCGTCCCGCCGACCCGCCCCGGCACCGGTTGCCCTCGCACATGGCCAGCAGACAGGTCCGGCCGTTGCGGCGCAGACAGGTCAGCCCCTCAAGGCCCTTGTTCGCGTCGGCCAGCGGGAAGTCCAGCCAGTCGCTGCGCAGGTAGCGCAGGGAGCCGTCGTACTGGTGCACCTTGGCCCGGTAGGTCCCCGATCGGACCGGCAGCGCCTCGATCAGCGCGAAGAACCGATCGGAGCCGGGATCGTAGGCGATGTCCTCGAAGCCCGTGGCCTCGCGGCGCTTCTGGGTGAAGACACGGTTCTCGGGCGCACCAGCGATCAGACCCGGACCCAGCCGGACGATGTCGGGCAGGTTGTCGAAGATGACGTAGAAGCAGCCGTCCTTCGCGAGCACGCCGCTGGCCTCCAGCCGCCGGCCGGGCGCCCCGTCGAGCGGCTCGACCAGCTCGACCAGCTTCGCCTCGCGCTCCAGGCGAAGCTGGACGCCAGGCGGGTGCCCCCCCACGATCAGGCCCGCGCCGGCAGGGGCTCGAGCGCAGCGGGGAAGTCCGCGCCCCCGGCGCCCGCCGGCAGGTCCCGGCGCAGCCGGGCGAGCTGCTCGCGGGCGCGGTCGCGGCGCATGCTCACGTAGCGCACGATCCCGTACACGTGCGCCGGCCCGTGCCGCAGCTCCTGCTGTCGACACCCGGCGCGCCAGACCTCGTCGTTGGTCCACTGGCGACCGGTGAACGGCGCACCGCTCGGTGTTGCGGACTCCAGATACGCCGCCTGCGACACGCGCTGCCACAGCCCGCCGTCACCGTCGTCGCCGATCAGCGCGGCGAACGCCTCCGGGGTGAACTCGGTGTCCAGCAGGTACTCCACGTGGTCCAGGTAGTAGGCGCGGAAATCACGGTTGGCGAGCATGTTGGTCACCAGCGGGATTCTCGACACTCCCCGGCCGCCGCGGTAGGCGCGGGTGTTCGCGGGCCAGTCGAGCAGGTCGGTGTTCTGCCATTCGGTGCCGAAGTAGTCGATCCCGAAGCTGTTGTCGTAGTCCCACGGGATGAACGTGAAGTACGGGGAGCCCATGAAGCCGCGTTCGTCGCCGGTGCGCCCGGAGTTGTAGAGGTAGTAGTTCGACGGGGTGGCGAAGTAGTTGTCCCAGCCCCCGATCAGCAGGTTGACGCCCGCCCAGCGCAGGAACGCGCGCGCGTCGAAGACGGCCTCCACCGAGGCGCGGAACGCGTCGGTGGCGAAGCGGCCGTGCCCTCCGGGCAGGCCGATCCCGTTGATCCTTCTCACGAACTCCGCGAGGTCGTCGTAGCTGTTCGCGGCCGGGTCGTCCTCGTTGGTCTTGAGCCGGTAGGTCGCGTCGGCGGAGTCCGCCGGGCTCCGGTACTGGCGTCCGCCGTCGTCGCCGTCGGCTCCGACCCGGTGCTCGAGCGTCGAGCAGCCGAGGTCGCCGCAGTAGGCCTTGTACAGGTTGCCCTCGTCGTTCTTGCCGAAGCGGCTCTTCAGGAAGCGCTTGTCGACCTGCTCGATCAGCGAGTACAGGCCCATGTACCGCTGGTCGATGGCGAGCTTGGCGTAGGTGTGCCGGGAGGCTGGGACACCGACCGAGCCGAACAGCCGCCAGGCCAGAGCCTCCCGCTGCTGGGACGGGTCGTTGAACATCGACTTGAGGTTGAGGGTGGACATGCCCGCCAGTCGCTCACCGTCGAGGTCCGCCTTCCAGGACCGCTTCGGCGTGCGCAGTGTCCGGTTGCCGCTGTTGACCAGCGAGAACCGGTCCGTCTCGAAGAGCACCCCGGACGCCCCCGGGGGTGCGACCTGGCGGCCGTCGGCAGGGTCGGTCACCCACACCGCCAGCCGTGCGTCCGGAGGGGCGTCGACCGGCTTTTCCGGCGTCAGCCGATCTTCCGGCCACCCGGTCACGCGGACCATGTACATGGGCTGCCGGAACAGCTCGGCGGCGGCGTCATCGCCCCTCAGCCCCGCTCCCGCTCTCGCGCCCGATCCCCCACCAAGATCGCTCAGTACCGACGTCCCGCTCCGCTCCGCCAACGCACCCACCTCGTCCGTCTCCGTGTCGCCCGGTCCGCCATGAGTCGCGGGCCCGGTCTAGAGGACACGGTCCGTGCACTGCGTGATACACGCAGCTGAAATGTTGACGGCGTTATTACCCGCCGAAAACGATCAACATCTGCTGCAGTCCATCGACGACGACTAGATCGCCCTCACGCGAAGCAGAGTCAGTCATGCGCAGATGTACGTATTGACGTTATCGTGCCCTTTGTAGTCGGACGCGAACAGGCCGCCGGATCCGCTGCCGCACTGGGCACCGAACACGCCCAAACGGTGGAGGGAACCCCGTCGCTGGTGAGATACGCCGACTCATGCCGAGCGCTTATCTGGGGTGACCTCGGGCCGTCCGTTAACGAGGATGAGTGGTCTTTCCGGGGTGTCGCGTCGCGTGTCCCTGGCGGACTGATTATCTGTGGTTCTTACGGTGCGGGGCATGACAACCGCAACGGTAGCGGCGGGCTCGTATCGGTCACAGCGGCTGACCCTTCCCTCGGGTGAGCGCACGTGGACGGTGCTGGGCACCGACCATCGGATGGTGGAGCCGGCCGAGGAGTACCTGGAGTATCTGCGCGCCCAGCAGGCGTCGCCGAACACGGTGAAGTCCTACGCGCGGGCGCTGGCGCTGTGGTGGCAGTACCTAGAAGCGTTCGACCGGCGCTGGGACGCGGTGACGTTGGAGGAGTTCGGGGCCTTCCTGACCTCGGCGCCCCCGCCATCGGACGCACGCTCGTGCTCCACGGCATCAACATCTTCCGCATCGACGGCGACCAGATCACCGAACGGTGGGGAGAACTGGACCACCTCGGCCTGCTCCACCAACTCGGCCTCATCCCTGTGGGGTTCCAGCCCATGGCACGCCCCGCTGAGCAGCGGTGATCGACAGCCGCCAGCGGTTCGGCATGATCGCGACATCTGGCGGAGACGCCGGTGCGGCCTCCGATTCGTGGGGCCGCGCCGGCGTCGCCGTTGCCCCGTCACATTCCGGGCATGTCCATCGCCATGCGCACCGGCGTCACGAGGATGGGCCGCATCATCTCGGTGTCCTCGTGCTCGAGCACGTGGCAGTGGTAGACGTAGCGGCCGGCCAGGTCGAAGCGCACCGCGACGCTGACGACCTCACCCGGGTCGACCCGGATCACGTCCTTCCAGCCCCCGGTCTCCTGCGGCTCGTAGTTGCGCCCCGCCGGTGGCTGGTCCGGTGGGAGCGGCAACGGGGGCGGCACGATCGGCAGCAGCGTGCGCCGGAACGTCGGGTCGTAGAGGTTGACCGTGTCGGGGTCCTCGCCGGCCTGCACGACCAACACCCCCGCCGACGGAGTGAGCGGCTGGAACTGGGCCTGGTGGATGTGGATCGGATGGGTGTCCCCCGTGGCGTTCACGAACCGCCACACCTGCCACTGCCCCAGCACCGGGCGCAGCCCGACCCGCTGGTAGAACGACGCCTCCGTGCTCGACGGCGCGTGGTCGTCCGCGGTCCAACCGTCCACCCGGTACGTGGTCGGCACCACCTCGCCGGGAAGCTGTAGGGCGATCCGCCCGAACGGGTCCTCGACTAGCTCCTGCAGGTAGAGGTGGCCGGGCGGGTTGGTCTCGGCCAGCAGGATCGTCCGGTGGTCGTGTCCTTCCACCGACAGCTCGTCGGGTCCCGGCCGGTCGGTGTGCACCAGCCGGCGGAAGGCTGGGTTGAGCACCACCCCGTCGCCGCTGAGCTGTGCGATCAGGTCATCGCCTGCGCCGCCCTGCGCGGCGTCGATGCTGACGTCGAATTGCATGACCCACGGGTAGGGGTTGCGGTCCGGGGCCTGCTCGGTGTCCGGGTTCCGCTTCAGGAGCGTGGTGAGGCCCTCGATGGTCGTCGAGCCGCCGCCGAACGGTGCCGCGGCCGAGTTGACCAGGTACAGCGACGTGCCGTCGAGTCCGGTGAGGTCGACCAGCACGTCCAGCCGCTCGGCCGGGGCCATGACCAGCGCGTCGGCGTCGGCCACGCGCGCGGCGCTGTGGAGCAGCCCCCCGTCGGCTCCGATCAGCAGAAGCCGGTGGTGCTCGACGGTCACCGTGGCATCGGGTGAGCCGTCGTCCGGCGTCACCGCGACGAGGTGGAGCCGGTAGGCGCGGGCGTTGGACCCGTTGACCAGCCGCAGCCGTAGGACCTCCGGCCGCGCCGCCAGCCGTGGCCACACACGGCCGTTGACCAGGGTGAGCGGACCGAAGAACTCGGCCGTGTCCGGGGTGGTCTTGTGCAGCAGCCGGACCTCCCCCGCCTCGTCGACGTCGACGTTGCGGTCGGCGAGCAGCAGATGGATCTCCCCGTCCGCGGCGCACGTGGGCAGACCGAGCTCCGCCTCCCGCGGGTCGCGCACGAGGTAGCCACCAGCCAAGCCGGCCTGCACGTGGAAGCGCGTGCCGTTCATCGCGTGGTCGTGGTACCAGAGGTGCTCGCCCACCTTGGCCAGGCCCAGGTCGAGGTTGTCGTAGGTGTTGGTGTACTCCGCGACCTGGTGCCCACCCGTCGGAACCATGTTGTCGGGGAACCCGTCCGCATCGGGATGAGCGTGGGCGCCGTGCAGATGCACCGACGTCCAGCCCACCGGCACCCCCTCCAGACGCTGCGGTGCGCCACCCTCGGCACCCAGACGGTTCTGGACCGTCGCGGAATCATCGGCGCTCGTCACCACCGCGGTGACCAGCGGCAGCTGCGCCGCGGACTTTCCCGGAACCTCGGGGAAGGCCGACGCGGGGAGCGCGTTGTGCCAGCGGACCAGCAGCCGCCGACCGGCCGGGACCTCCAGCAGCGGCCCCGGCGAGGACGCGGGGGCATCACCCGCCGCGACACCCCAGACGGGCACGGCGCGCAGCAGGGGATGCAGGTCGGCACGGGTCTCCCGCAGGAACATCTCCAGCCGCCCCTCCGGCCGCAGCGCGTGCTGCACCACCAGGTCGGTCTCGAAGGGTTCGACGCGGTCACCCGACGACAGGGCCGGCCCGGGCACACCGAACGGAACGAGGGGCATTGCCGCCCACCTCACTTCTCACGCGTAGCAGTAGCGGTGTGTTGCACTTGACTGAGCGACGAAAGCCGGCCGGAGATACGGCACCACGCCGCATCCATCCCCGATTCCGCCGCGCGGAGCACCGGCCCGACGTGGCGACAGTTCTTCATCGCGCAGGCCAACCCACTTTTTGCGGTCGACTCAACTTCTGGATATCAAGATCGATAGTCCAGCCTCTCTACAGATGCACGACCCGGTAGAAGAGTCTGTTGGTACCGACATGGACCTCGACCGCATTGCCGTGCGGGGTTCCAGAACTCGGCGCACGACCCTGAGCAGCGGTGATCGGCCGTGGCCGCCCTGAAAGGCATGATCGCGCCGTGTCACTGCGGATGCTGGACCTGATCCTCCAGCAGGTTCTCGGCCTGGTCCTGCTGTTGGGGCGCACGTCCTCCACCAAGGACGTCGAGTTGCTGGTGCTGCGGCATGAGGTCGCGGTGCTCCGCCGCACCAATCCAAGACCACGCCTGGACTGGGCCGACCGGGCCGTGTTCGCCGCCCTCACCCGCCTGGCTGCCCACGGGCCTCCGCGGCCATCGCTTGGCCACCCCGGGAACGATTCTGCGCTGGCATCGCCGCCTCGTACGCAAGAGGTGGACCTACCCGAACCGGCCCGGACGACCACCGATCAACGACATCATCGCCGCGCTGATCGTGCGGATGGCACGGGAGAACCCGAACTGGGGGATACATGCGGATCCACGGCGAGCTGCGCAAACTCGGCCACCGCATCGGCGCCTCAACGATCCGCCGGATCCTGCGCCGCCACCGCATCCCACCAGCACCGGTACGACACACCGACACCAGCTGGCGGCCGTTCCTGCGCACCCAGGCCAGCAGCATGCAGGCCGTCGACTTCTTCCACATCGACTGCGCGGTCACGCTGCGCCGGCTCTACGTCCTGTTCGCACTCGAGGTCGGCCACCGCTCCCTGCACATCCTCGGCGTCACCGCGCACCCCGACGGGCACTGGACGACCCAGCAGGCCCACAACCTCATCATGAACCTCGGCGACCATGTCGGGCGGTTCCGGTTCCTCGTCCGGGACCGCGCGGGACAGTTCACGGCATCGTTCGACGCCGTCCTGGCCGATGCCCGTATCGAGGTGGTCAAGATCCCGCCGCGGTGCCCGCGGGCGAACTGCTTCGCCGAACGCTTCGTGTTGACCGTCCGCACCGAGCTCACCGACCGCATGCTGATCTTCGGCGAGCGACACCTCCGCCGGGTGCTGGCCGAGTACGCCGCGCACTACAACACCCAGCGACCGCATCAAGCGCTGCAGCTGCGTCCACCACGCCCGCAATCGCCTATCCCCGAGCCGGTCTACGGCAGGATCCGCCGTCGACCAGTCCTCGGAGCCCTGATCAACCAGTACGAACCCGCAGCCTGAAACCGCTGATCAGACGCCGTGGCTGAGTTCTGGAACCTCACAGGGCTACCGGATCGGCGCCTCCACCGTCTGGACCATCCTGCACACCGCCGGCATCGATCCCTCGACGCGGCGAGCCGGACCATCCTGGACCGAGTTCCTCCAGGCCCAGGCGCAGGCGATCCTCGCGTGCGACCTGTTCCACCTCGACACCATCACCCTGCACCGGCTCTACGCGTTCTTCGTCATCGAGCACGCCACCCGCCGCGTACACATCCTCGGCGTCACCGCGCATCCCACCGGCGGCTGGCTGACCCAGCAGGCCCGCAACCTGCTCATGGACCTCGACGACGCCGGCAGTCGCTTCCGGTTCCTGATCCGCGATCGTGACGCCAAGTTCACCACCGCCTTCGACGCCGTGTTCACCGCCGTCGATGTCTCCGTCATCAAGACACCGGTGCGGGCACCGCGAGCCAACGCGATCGCCGAACGCTTCGTCGGCTCGATTCGCCGCGAACTCCTCGACCGCACGCTGATCATCAACCCACGGCACGCCGCAGCCGCGCTGACCGAGTACGCCGAGCACTACAACAGCCACCGGCCACACCGCGCGCTCGGCCAGGCCACTCCCCTCCGACCACTCCCCCAGCCAACGACGAACGATCCGAACCCCGTCCAGCGGCGCGACCGGCTCGGTGGGCTGTTCCACGAGTATCAGCAGGTCGCGTGACGTGTGCGACGTTTCTGGCACCTACAGGCCATAAGGACCCGGACCCGGACCCGGACCCGGACCCGGACCCGGTCCCGGCCCAGTGCGGATCGGGCGGGAGCGGGTGCGGCGGGTCCTCCCGCGAGCACGGCATCTCCTTCCAACGCACCCGGAACTGGAAGGAGTCCACCGACCCCGCCTATGACGCCAAGCTGGAGCGGATCGAGGACGTGATGACGAGGTTTCCCGACCGGGTGTTCGCGTTCGACCAGTTCGCCCCCGTTGAGCATCCGGCCCTGCCACGGCGCCTGCTGGGCGCGCAAGAAGCACCCGGACCGGCTGCCGGCCGCTCTTGTCGCCGACGACCGGTTGATCGTTACCGCAGGTTGGCCGCTTCAGAGCTTCGCCGTCAACGCCTGCACCCGCGCATCGCACACCCGGACCCGCAGCGCCTTCCCACCGGCCACCTCGGGGACAGCGTCGAGCTTGCCGACGACGAGGGCGCACCCGCCGTCGGGCTGGACGACCTCGACCTCGATGCGGTCGCCGGGACAGATCTTGTAGGCGGGACGGAACGGCATGCGCTCCACCCTGTGTCAGCGTCGGACCGATTTCTACCCGTGTCGCTAGATCGCACGGCGCGCCTTCCTACGGTTATGCGCGTCAACCTGACGAGCTGGCCGTCCCCGTCTTCACCGTGACGAGCACGGCGAACGGCGACGAAGTGTCGGTGCCCGGATGCACCATGAGGCCGTGACCGACAACCCTGCCCCGACGACCGTGCGCGATCGACTCATCGCGGCCGGGCTGTCCGACGAGCGGATCGAGCAGCACATGACCGCCGGGCGGGTGCGCGTCGACGGCGAGCTCGTCACCGACCTCGACGCTCCCGCGCCGGCCGGGACCCGGGTCGTGGTGTGGGCGGAGTGACCCTACGGCGCCGACGGGCCGGCCGGGCAAGTCCGTACACCCGCCCCTGCTATACAGCCGGGTATGACTCCCGAGGACGCGTACGCCTGGTATCCGCTGCAGGAGCGCGTCGGCATCCTCGAGCTAGACGATCTATTCCTAAGATCAGTGGTCGTAGGCGGTCAGGGACCGGGTGGTGGTCGCGCCGGTGATGCGGTTGTGCCAGATGGCGGCGGCCAGGGCAAGTAGACGCTGGGCGATGCGGGCATAGACGCCGGCGGGGGTGCGCCCGCCGTGTCCTTCCAGCGACAGCTGTCCCTTCGCGGTGTCGTAGACGGACTCGATGAGCTGGCGGATGCCGGCGAGGTTGCCGTGACGGCGGGTCTCATCGCGTCGGTCGGGGCGGACGAAGCGCACGTTCAACTCGGCGGCCTGGGCCTCGAAGCCGTGTCCGGAGAAGCCCTTGTCGCCGATGAGCACCACCACCGGGGGCAGCAGGTGGTGGTCGCGGGCGTGGCCGAGTAGTTCGAGGGCGACCTCGCGTTCGCCGAGTTTGGGATCGGCCAGACACCACGTCACCGGCATGCCGTGGGCGGTGGTGACCAGATACAGCTTCAGACCCCAGTACCAGCGGGAGTGGCTGGCGCAGTAGCCGTAGTTGGCCCAGCCAGCCAGGTCGGAGCGTTGTCGGGTGGGCCGGGAGGTGCCGCAGGGCACCGGCGTCGCGTCGATGAACCGGAACGCGTCAGAGTCGACCGAGACCTGCGCGGCCAGCGCGTGCAGGGCCTTGTCCAGCAGCGGCCCGGCAGCGTTGATCCGCTTGCAGTAGCCGGGCTGCTTGGGCAGGTAGGGGAACATCCCACCCAGGCGGCAGTAGCAGAAACGCAGCCAGCGTGCCTGCGAGGGGCAATCCAGCATCACCTGCGCTACGGCCAGGCAGACCAGCTCCGCGTCGGTGAGCCGCTTGGGCCGTCCTGGCCGACGACGTTCGGGCGGCAGAATCTGGTCATCGACGAACACGTACAGTGCGGTCAGGAGGGTGTCGAGGTCAGCAGTCACGAGCGGCCATCGACACCCTCCAACCCTTTTCGATCAAGCAGACACGCCGAAGGGTTCGGAATAGATCGTCTAGTGCGCTGACGCGGATGGATCACCGGGTTGGTCAGGCGGCGCGGGGCTGGGGCCGGCCCCAGCGGTGGCCTTTCTCGCTGCGGACGCGGGCGCGTTCGCGGCGCTGGGCGTCCAGGACGCGCGGGTCGCGGGCGTTGGCGTTGCGCCAGCGCAGGTAGGCGTGTAGTCGGCGGGCCAGGGCGGTGTGGCTGGGGTGGTCGGAGTTGGCCATGGTGAACGTGCGCAGGGGCCCGAACTGCGCCTCGATCGGGTCGGCCCAGCTGGCGTTCGTCGGGGTCGGGCACAGCTCGACCTTGTGCGCTGCTGCCCATGTCCGGATCGCCGCGGTGGTGTTGCACGACAGGTTGTCCAGCACGATGTAGATCGGTGCGCCGTCGGGGCGCGCGGCACGGATGCTTTTGAGGGCGGCGAGGGTGTGTGCACCGCCCTTGTGCTCGTGCAGGACACCCCACAGCTGGTCGCGGGCCAGGTCGTAGCAGCCGTGGAAGTAGCGGACGCCGTGGTAGCGGTGGTAGGTCGCCGGCAGCCGGTCCGGGTGCTTCGTGCCGGCCCAGCAGGTGCCGTGACAGGGCCGGATGCTCAGCGGCCCGAACTGGTCGAAGGCGAAGACACGATCGGGAAACCGGGACATCACTTCCTCGATCCGGTCCAGCTTGGCTTCCTTGGCCGGGTCGGTGGACTCCTTCCAGGTCCGGGTGCGCTGAAAGGTGATGTCGTGGGCAGTGCAGGATCCGCCGCACCCGTTCCCGGCCGATCCGCACGATCCGGTGCGGCATCTGTGCCGGGTCGGTGCGGCCGTAGCGGCCGCTGAGGTAGTTCGCGAGCTTGCGGATGCTCCAGTGGGTGAACGGCAGACCCAGCTTCTGCGGGCGTCTGCGGGCGATCTCGACCACGAACGCCTCGTCCTGGTCGGTGATCCGCGGGGGGCGCCCGGCGCCCCAGTGCGGCTCCAGCACGGACAGCCCGTGGGCGTTGAAGGCGTGGATCACGTCGCGGACCGTGTCGGGGTCCGCGGCGATCAGCCGGGCGATCGCCGGCACCGCCGTCCCGGACGAGGACGCCAGGATGATCAACCCTCGGCGGTACCGGATGGCGTCGGTACGACCCCGGCGGCGTACCAAGCGCAGCAGGAACTGGCCTTCATCGTCGGTCAGTCGACGTGCCCGGACAGGTCTGGACATGACCCACCTCGATCCACCCCGACAAGATCAAGAGTGCACCGTCCCAGCCCAAAGATCACGCACCAACGACGGCGTGTCGCCGACTTCCACCCGGTGATTCTTCATGGCCAGCGCACTAGCCGACGCGGGAGCCATCGATCTCGACGAGTCGTCGACCTCGATCACCGTCGTGGGCGAACAGGACGAGCTCGCCATCATCATCCCGGCCGACGTCGTCGCAGCACTCGACAGCGTCCCTCCGGGCGAGCTACACGAGCGCATCAACGCTGCCGCCAGGGTTGCAGCCGAGCACCGCTGACCTACGCTGGACCAGCCCGCTTCCCCCGGACAGCACCGGGCCGGCACACCGATACCAGCTGGCGACAGTTCCTGCGCACCCAAGCCGCCAGCATGCTCGCCGTCGACTTCTTCCACGTCAACTGCGCGGTGATCCTGCGACGCCTCTACGCCCTGTTCGTGATCGAGGTCAGCAACCGCTCGCTGCACGTCCTGGGCGTCACCGCGCACCCCGACGGGCCCTGGACCACCCAGCAGGCCCGCAACCTCGTGATGGACCTCGGCGACCACAGCGCCCGGTTCCGGTTCCTCGTCCGCGACCGCGCGGGACAATTCGCCGCCTCGTTCAACGCAGTGTTTGCAGATGCAGGTATCGAGGCGGCCAAGATCCTGCGGGGTTCCAGAACGTGGCACACGCTGCTGACCAGCGGTGATCGGCGGTCACCGGCGGTCGGGCATGATCGCCGCCGTGTCGCTGCGGCTGTTATACCTGATCTTCCAGCAGGTTCTGAGGCTGCTCATGCTGCTGGGACGAACGACGTCCACCAAGGACGTCGAGTTGCTGGTGCTGCGCCACGAGGTCGCCGTGCTCCGCCGCACCAACCCGAGACCCCGCCTGGACTGGGCGGACCGGGCCGTCTTCGCCGCCCTGATCCGGCGGTTGCCGACGAGGCTGCGCGACCACCGCCTGATCACCCCGGGCACGATTCTGCGCTGGCACCGGCGCCTCGTGCGCAAGACGGTGGACCTACCCGAACCGGCCCGGACGACCACCGATCAACGACGACCTCGCCGCGCTGGTAGAGCGGATGGCGCGGGAGAACCCGAGCTGGGGATACAAGAGGATCCAAGGCGAGCTACTCAAACTCGGCCACCGCGTCGGCGCCTCCACGATCCGCCGGATCCTCCAACGCCACCGGATCCCACCAGCACCGGTACGGCACACCGACACCACCTGGCGACGGTTCCTGCGCACACAGGCCACCAGCATGCTGGCCGTCGACTTCTTCCACGTCGACTGCGCGGTCACACTGCGGCGGCTCTACGTCCTGTTCGTACTCGAGGTCGGCGACCGCTACCTACACATCCTCGGCGTGACCAGCCATCCCGACGGGCCCTGGACCACCCAGCAGGCCCGCAACCTCATCATGGACCTCGACGAGCACGTTGCGCGGTTCCGATTCCTCGTCCGCGATCGCGCCGGACAGTTCACGGCCTCGTTCGACGCGGTCTTGGCCGATGCGGGCATCGAGGTGGTCAAGATCCCGCCCCGATGCCCGCGCGCGAACTGCTTCGCCGAACGCCTCGTGTTGACGGTACGGACCGAGCTGACCGACCGCATGCTGATCTTCGGAGAGCGGCACCTCCGCCGGGTGCTGGCCGAGTACACCGCGCACTACAACATGCAGCGGCCACATCGAGCCCTCCAGCTGCGCCCGCCCCGCCCGGAATCGCCAGTCCCCGAGCCAGTTCGGGGCAGGATCCGTCGTCGACCAGTCCTCGGTGGGCTGATCAACCAGTACGAACCCGCAGCCTGAAACCGCTGGTCACGTGCCGCGACCGAGTTCTGGAACCCCACAGGGGTGCCTGGGCCGTGCTGGCCGGGATCGTTCAGCTGATCGTCGCCCTGCGACGGCGCCGGCTCGGAGGACAGTGGGCGATGATCCTCAGTGGAGGGATCTCCGTGCTGGCCGGCGCGTCCTTCATCGCGATGGCGTCGCGGGACGATGCGTCGCTGACGAGTCTCGCTGGATACGCCGTACTCGGCGGGGGGTTTTTCCTGATCTCGGCGATCCGCCTCGGACGGGCCGCCCGAAACGCCGGAAGCTGAGTAGGAGCAGCGGTCCAGCTGGGTCGAGTGCGTCCACGACGTGACCGTCACCCGGAGCCGGGCTCCTGGCCACCTGCACCGACAGAAAGGCGCCGGCGATGTTCGACATCGTGATGTGCAAGGTGCTGCTGTCGCTGGCGCTGTCGCCGATCGTGACCCCCACCGCCCGGATGCAGGCGACGTGGTGCCCTATTCGGTGTTGCGGCCGAACAGGTACCCGGGGCCCGGCGCAGCGCGCAGCAGGATCTCGGTGCGGCGCACGACGTCGAGCTGGGCGGGGTTGTAGAGGTCCCGCATGGCCTTGCCGACCGTCTGCGCGACGAAGCGCGCTCCGTGCGGGGCGTCGGAGTCCAGGGTGCTCAGTCCCGGGTTCTCTGCACGGATCCTGCGGGCGTAGGGGGCCATGCGCTCGGCCAGGTCCTGACGCGTCGGTGGATCGGCGTCGGCGGGCAGGTCGTCGAACTCGGCGTTCACGGGATCGGCGGGGAGGTTCTGGAGCATTTCCGCGTAGGCCTTCAGGCCTTTGGGGCCGAGTACCCGGGTCAGGACGGCGACGACGGAGCGGTCGGTGTCGGACAGTTCGGCCCCGGCGGCGGCCGGGGCGATCTCGGGTGGCAGGTCGGTCAGCACGGCATGGCGCAGGATCGAGGCGAGTTCGACGCGGACCCCTTGGAGTCGTTCGATGGTGGCGGCGAGTTCGGCGTCGAGGATGCGCAGGGCCTGCTCGGGGTGGTCGTCGGTGTCGCCCATGGTGGTGACCTGGTGCAGTGAGAACCCGAGGTCGGTGAGGTGTTTGATCCGCAGGATCCGGATGAGGTGGGCGACGCCGTACTGCTTGTAGCCGTTGCCGTGTCGATCGGGCTCGTCGAGCAGGCCGACGTCGTGGTAGTGCCGGACCGCTCGCAGGCTCGTGCCGGAGAGCTCGGCGATCTCGCGGGTGCTCCAGGCCATGCACGTCACCCCGAACCGACAGCGGCTCCATCGACGCGGTCGCGCCGGACGGATAGCAGCGGAAGGGTGCCGTAGCGACACAGTTGAGCGTAGCCCCGCCAGAGCCGCACGAAGGGACGATCAGCAGGCCCTTTCCGTCCGGCTCAGGCAGGCGTGACGAGCCGTTTGGTGCTCCGCCGGAAGGCCCACACGACGACCAGCGCCGCCAGGACGGTCAGCGGGGCGCCCATCGCGACTTGGCGGGGGCGAGCCACCGAACCGGCCCGCGATCCAGCAGCCGAAACCCGGTGATCGCCAGCCCGACACGCGCCATCGTGATCCATACCGGCGGCGAGTGCGCTCGCCGCCGAGGCGGTCCTCGCCGCACTCGGCGGTGTGATCCATGGAACATCTCCCGGCACCGGGGTTGAGTGTGCCGCTGCGGCATGGCGTCAGCTGGTCACACAAGCGGCAGCGCCGAACCGGGAGGAAGCATGACGGTCATCATCCCGTGGGTCCCGTTCGGGATCACCGGCATCGTGTCCTGGTCGATCTGGGCACTGCGTCAGTTCCGGTCGCGCTGGGGCTGTCGGGAGATCGTCAACGACTACCGCACCACCACCTCGTTGGTCGTGCCAGTCTACAAGGAGGACGGCGACGTTCTCGAGCGTTGCCTGCGCACCTGGCTCGTCCAGGATCCGACCGAGGTCATCCTCGTCGTCGATGATCTCGACGACGTCATTCTCGACCGGCTCCACCGGCTGAACCGGCCCACTGTGCAGGTGCTGCCCTGGCGGCACACGGGCAAGGGCGGGGCAATGGGGGTCGGGGTGCGGGCCGCGACCTGTGAGGTCGTGGTGTTCGCTGACTCCGACACCTCGTGGCGACCCGGCCTGCTCGACGCGGTGCAGATGCCCTTCGCCGACCCGAAGGTCGGAGGCGTGGGGACCCGCCAGCACGTGTACATGCCACGCAGCGCTCTGTGCCGCCAGGTCGCGTACTGGCTGCTCAACACGCGCTACCTGGACTACGTGCCTGCCATGTCGCACCGGGGTGGCGTGGCGTGCCTGTCCGGGCGGACTGCCGCCTACCGACGCGCGGTGATCGTCCCGTTGACGCCCGCCCTCGAGCACGAGATCTTCCTGGGCAAGGAGTGCGTGGCGGGCGACGACGGTCGGCTGACCTGGCTGACGCGGGCCGCCGGCTACCGCACGGTGCACCAGGGGCGGGCCAAGGCCGACTCGATGTTCCCGAACTCGTGGACGGTCTTCCTCCGGCAGCGGGTGCGCTGGAGCCGCAACTCCTACCGCTGCTACCTCACCGCCTTCGCGCAGGGTTGGCTCTTCACCCAGCCGTTGGTCACATGGTCCGCGCCGCCCAAGCCGACCTATCCCTTCCCGGACCGGGTCGAGGCCGTGGCGCCGACGCTCGTCGTCTCGATCACTGGCGACCCCACCACCCCCTACGACGCCGGGATCCGCCTGGCCGAGGCCCTCGGCGGCAGCCTGCTGACCGTCGAGGGCGAGCAGCACACCGTCGTCGCGGCCGGTAAGAACGCCTGCGTCGCCGGCCTCGCCGCCGCCTACCTCATCGACCTGCGGACCCGCCGGCCGACGCCCGCTGCACCCTCTGACCGGCCAGGAGAAACCTGATGGACGCCACCGACCTCGCCCGCCTCGACGCGACCGCCCAGGCCGACCTCGTCCGCGAGGGCCAGGTCACCCCGACCGAGCTCGTCGAGGCCTCGATCGAGTCGGTCGAACGGCTCGACCCGCAGCTGGGAGCCGTCTTCACCCGCACGTTCGAGCACGCGCTCGACCACGCCGCCACGGTGTCGCCGGACGCACCGTTCCCGGGAGTGCCGATCCTCGTCAAGGACATCGCACTGGAGCTGACGGGCTACCCGTACGGCCACGGCGGCCTGCGCCTGATGCGCGACCGCGGCCACGTCTCGGACCGCACCACCTACCTGGCAGCGGGCCTGCGCGGCGCCGGCTTCGCGTTCCTCGGCCGCAGCACCACCGCGTTGCAGGGCGTGGAGCTCGGCGTCTCCGACCTCGCGCTGCACACGATGCCCCGCAACCCGTGGAACACCGACTACGCCACCGGCGGATCGAGCAGCGGGTCCGCCGCCGCCGTCGCCGCCGGCCTGGTCCCGCTGGCCCACGGCAACGACGGCGGCGGCTCCCTGCGGATGCCGGCCGCGATCTGCGGGCTGGTCACGCTCAAGCCCACCCGCGGACGCGTGTCCACCGGCCCCCTGATCGGCGCCACAAACTCCGTAGGGCACGCCTGGATCGAGGAATTCGTCCTCACCCGCACGGTGCGCGACACCGCTGCGGTACTGCCCCTGGTCAGCGGCCGCCGCCCCGGAGATCCCTTCGCGCCCACCCCAACACTGCGCCCGACCGGCTCCGGAGCACGGCTGCGGATCGGGATCACCACCGCCCCGTTCATGGAGATCCCCTGGCTCGAGACCGACCCGGCGTGCGTCCGGGCCGCGACCGAGACCGCCACCCTGCTGTCCGAGCTCGGCCACACCGTCGTCCCGGTCGACCCGCCCCGCTACGACATGGCCGGGCACGACTGGCGCTACGGCATGTCCGGACCCGCGCCGACCATGGTCGCCCGGGACCTCGACGCCGTCGCCGACATCATCGGCCGCCCGCTGACCCCCGACGACGTCGGACCCGTGCTCTGGTGGCTGGCCGAACAGGGCCGCTCCTTCACCGCACTGCAGGCCCTGGAGTTCGCCGAGTTCGTGCACGCGACCTGCGTAACCGTCGACCGGTGGTGGGACGAGGAGAACCTCGACCTGCTGCTCACCCCCACCCTCGCCCAGCGGACCCCGCCCATCACCGAGTATCTGCCCCCGCCTTCCGGCACCTACGCGGTCAGCCTGGACGACCCCACCTCGATCGGGCTGGCCATGCTCGCGCTGTTCCCGCTCGTGGGCTTCACCCAGCTCTACAACTGGACCGGCCAGCCCGCCGTCTCCCTCCCGCTCAGCGTCGACGACGACGGCCTCCCCGTCGGGATCCAGCTCGCCGCCCGCCGCCTGCGCGAGGACCACCTCCTCGACGTCGCCGCCGAGCTGGAGACCGCCCGCCCGTGGGCCGGGCGCCTCCCCGCCGTGCACGCCGCCACCGCGCGGGACGCGGAGCTGGTGTGACGACCGTGGATCTACCGTCGTCCACCTCGTCGGCGCCTCGCTCGTCCCGCCCATGGAGCAGGAACATGCGATTCCTCCGCGAACCCGTCCAGATCATCCGCGCCGATCTCCGCGTCTACCTCATCATGAACGTGATCATGTACGGCTCGTCCCTCGCCGGCTTCGTCACGGCGCTGATCTTCCCTGACCTGAACGCCACGCAGGTGGCTTCGCTGGAGAACGACGGAACGGCGGATCTGGTCGTGTCGCTGCTCAATAACGTATGGTTGTTCGCCCTGGTCATCCTGGGGGTCAACACGCTCACGGTCGGCGTGCTGTCGATTCTGCTGCCTTCGATGATCGTGCCCTTCGCCGGCGTCGCCATATTCGCGTACCAGGCATTTGCCTCCTATTCCGTCCGTCGTGTCGAAACGGTTCGACAGACGCTGCGTCGAGAGGCGCAGTTGCGCACCAGCGGGCTGACCTGCTGCGGCCGTCGCCTACTACCACTGCCGCTGTTCGTCGGCGCGCGGGCGAGATAATACCTCCTCCAGGGAGAGCGCGTACAGGTCTGCTGATCGGCATTGCGCGGGGTGTTGCGGCTCCTTGAGGGAACCGCACCCGGTGGCGCGGGGAAGGGCGGTTGGGGCACGGATCACGAGGGCCGATAACGCGTGGACCGGTTGGTCAGACAGGTGCGGGCGCCGAGGCCAGGCCCTCGCCACGGCGTCAGCCCGACGGCGGTCCGGTTGGGCAGAACGGGTCGTCACCACGACGACCAGTGATCCCCCCTCCGTCACGGCGTACAGGCCGCCTGGGGGGAAGCCGAGCAGGACCAGGCTCACTCCGCCGAGCTTGACCCGCCACCACTGTTACTGCAGGTGGGGGCGCCGTACCGGTTCCGTGACGCCGCTGGCGATCACAACAGCGGGTGGCGCAGGGTGGCGCCTTGCCGTCGTTCCGCCCGTCCTACAAGATCTGCCCTGGCGACCGTCCTGAGGTCGAGGTCGTGCAGCCCGACGGCGGCCTGGGCCGCGCCCTGGTCGTCGGGAAGCTCGACGCCGTCCCGGAGGCGGCCGGCGGACGGGCGCTGCGGATCGTCGTGTGCGACGCCCGGATCACGGCACTGCCTGTGCAGTGGGGGGCCGAACCGGTCCTAGCGGATCACTGCCCAAGTGTCAAAGTCCTGGCGGCCAAAGGATCCCCAGAGGTAACTGGTCAGCTCGCCGGGTGGTGATCAGCTTGTTTCGGGCATCCAGGGTCGGCCCTCGGCGAGCATGACGAGGGTGTCGAGGGAGGTGCGGCCGTGTTTGGCCGCGGTGGAGAGGTAGCTGCGGATCGCGCAGAACTGTCGGGCTCCGGTGAGGGTGCGCAGGCAGCCGGACACCTTCTGCCGGAGTTTGATCATGCGGATGTCGCGTTCGGAGCCGTTGTTGTCCGGTGGTATGCGCCAGTCGGTGGTGAAGCGCAGGTAGTCGTGTTGCCGGTCGCGCAGGCGACGGGCCAGGGCGTTGTGTTTACGCATCACCTTGCTGGTCCGCGCCGAGGTCTGAGTGGCCCCGATCCGGACCGCCGAGCGGTAGAGCCGGACCTGCTCGTTCAGGGCGTCCGGGTCGATCGCGTCGGCCCCGGCGGCGGTCGCCTCAGCCACCAGCTTCTGCACAGCGACCAGCGCGTCGGCGGCCTGGGTGGCCCAGCACCAGTCGGCATCCGCGGGCGCGGTGTCGGTGACGGCGGCCAGCTCGCGCAACGCGTGCGCGCAGCACAGTTGATGTTCGACGTCGGCGTAGGTGTCATACGGTGCGCAGGCGTCGTGGACCGCGACCCCACCGAAGCGGCCCAGCACCCCGGCGGCGTTGATGCCCTTGGTGCCGCGCTTGGGGTGGCAGGTGATCAGCGTGTACTTGCCGGTGCGGGCGCAGTGGACCCAGTGCAGCTTCCCGGCCACGCGCAGCCCGGTCTCGTCGAACCCGGCCACCTCGGCGGCGGCGATCCGGTCGCCGACCTCGGTCAGGAACCCGTCGAGCCCGTCCGCGGCGCGGGCGGCCATGCCCGCCACGGTGGCGTCCGAGAGCGGGGTGCCGAACAGTTCGGCCAGAGCCTGAGCGGTGCGCTTCTTGGACAGGAACTGCCCCACGTAGAGGTAGAGCACGATCGCGGTGATCCGCGGCCCGTCCTGCACCGGCGCCCTCACCCCCTCCGGCGCCGCGGCGCCGGTGGTGGTCCCGCACCCACAGCGGCGGGAGATGAGCTGGTGCTCGACGACCCGCACCCGAAGGGGTGGCAGGTCGAACACCTGGCGGCGTTCCACCCCCACCTCGGCAGCGTCGGTGAGGTCCGCGCCGCAGCCCGTGCACGGGCCGGGCTCGTGCCGGCGCCGCTCGTTCGGGTCGGCGACCAGCGCCAACGTCGACCCCGGATGACCCGGCTGCCCGCCCGGCTCACGACCACTCTTGCGACGTAGCGACTTCGGCGTCGGCTTGACGAACGGCGAGTCCGACGACGGCGGCTTCGACGAGTTGGTCGAGTTCATCCCCAACCGGCGCTTCAGCTCGGTGTTCTCGGCCTCCAGTGCGGCCACCCGCCCACGAAGCTCGGCGATCACCCGCGCCTGCTCGGCGACCAGGGCGGCGAGCTCGTCATACGACGGACGCCCCTCCCCAGCCTGCACCCCATGATCATCGCATCCCGACGATCAAGCCTCACACGCGACCTGACCAGTTACCCCCAGAGAACACTCGCACCTTAGCCCGCATCGCTGCCCATCGGTGATCCGGAGCGGCCTGAATGTATTCCTCACCGCCCAGCCAGTCAGCAGAGGACGGCCCTAGCCGACCCTATAATCATAGTGCTCCGGGGGGCGGTATTCGGCCGTTGCCGCCTTCCGCATGGCTGCGATTCCTTCTTCGACGCTCAGCAGCGAGGTAGTCTTGACCGCCCTGCAGGCACCGCCAGCCGAGACCGCCAGGGCGAACGCCGCCGCGCTGACACTGTCCGGCATGTTGATCACTGCTACGATGTCGTACTCTCCGAGGGACATCCATTGGTTGTCCACGGTTCCGCCGAGCCGCTTGGCCACCGGTCGGACGGCCTCGAGCCGGTTCTGTGGGTTCTTGACCAAGGCCGCCGCAGCCTCGGGTGTGTACGCAACCTGCAGCAGGTAGTGGGACATCGGGACCGCCTCCCGGCCGTCGCGCTCGCGACTAGGACCTTTAACCTAGTCCTTGACTTGGCTGGAATCCACCGATCGTCCATGCCTGTCTGCTTTGCTTGTCGTTTAACCTCGGGTGTCGTGATCGGCCGTCCTGGCCGTATATCGGCGTGTCGCCATGACGGGGGGCGGCCTTCAGAAGATCGTGGCGCTCGAGCAGGCTGTCGACGATGGACGTGATCAACGAGACTTGAACACCCGCCTAGCTGAGCAGGATCCCGAGAGGGCCCAAGCAATGCTCCGCGTGGCGGTTCCAGGCCCCGCTCGTCGGCATTCATAGGTCCGTCTCCATCGCGGCGGCCATCTGGTCGGCGTCGATGCCGAGGTGCTCGCAGTGCTGCATCGTCAGCCGAACCGCGGTGCCGATCGCCACCGGCGGCAGGACGCCCGAGTTGGCGCAGCGGGGGCACATGGTCAGGCAGGCGACGCCGAGCCGGTCCAGCGCGGCCGTGCAGACGGCCAGGTCGTCACGCTCGACGCCGCACGACTCGCAGCGGTGGCCGAGCGGGCAGCGGGAGGTGTTGTCGAGGTTCACCGCACTCACCGGGTGCCGCCGTTCGCGACCTCGCGCAGCCACGCGCCGAGCGCCGCGGCCACAGGGTCGGGGTCGTCCTCGGCGGGTCGTTCGCCAGCGCCGAGGCGGTCGCGCAGGGCGTCGTGGGCGTGGATCGCGCGCAGCTGGTCGGGGCCGAGCAGCCACGCCGACGTCGGGGGTTCTGGGGACAGGGACGGTTGTGCGGTTGGATCTGGCACGGTCGCAGGTCTCCTCTGCGGCAAGTCCCCGGGGTCGCGCGTTGCTACCGCGCGCCCGGGGGCGTCTCACACACGTCTCACGGACTGTGTGCGACGGGGTGGACCAACCCCCTGTTGAGGGCCGGTTCCCCGGACCCTGAGCCGCACCGCGTACCTCTCGGACCGCCCCTGTTTCACTGGGGGTCAAGGGGTCGCAGGTTCAAATCCTGTCGTCCCGACGGTTTGCAGGGCGGTGCTGTGGGTGCCGAGAACACGGTCACGTCATGCGACCTGCAGATACTCGTGTAGCAGGCCGCCGAGGCGGTCTCGTCGTAGCGGCCGAACGGTCGCTCCGCAGGGCGGGGGAGTGGGCCCTGCGGGCGAGTGCTGATCAAGCGATCGGTGTGGACGGTGCGTGTTGTAGCTGCGCCACGAGGCGCAGCGTTGTATCGCTCGCGTAGCGGGCAGGGACGAGAGGAGATGTCTCGGGATCTGATGGCTGACCCGTGATCCGAAAGGTGAACGGGGAAAATAGCATGCCAGGAAACCGGCGGTCGTGTCCAGGCGTAGGGAGCGGCGCGCCGGGGGATCCGCGTGATATGGCGAAAGCTGGATTGCCTGAATCCCAGTCTCCAGAAGGTGCAAAAGCACACCTGCCGGAAAGACGCCCGAAACCGGTACCGGCCCCTGTGGCAGGGTCACTACAAACCTGCCGCAATCCTCTGGGGCGCGGAGCGATGCCCTGTCCGGGTATTGAAGGAGATGAACGGGACGCCTAAGTCACGCTGATACGTGCAACGCTGATGAACGTGGGATCGCCTACGGGGCGCGAGCCCTATGGCGACAGAGTGCCCGTAGTAGTCGGTGCGCCATGAGGCGCACTGTTGTATCGCCCGCGCAGCGGGCAGGGACGAGAGGAGATGTCTCTGGATCTGATGGCTGACCTGGTCCCGAAAGGGTAGCCGGGGAAAACAGCATGCCAGGAAACCGGCGGCTCATGCCCAGGCGTACGGGGTGGCGTGCCGGGAGATCCGCACGATATGGCGAAAGCCTGATTGCCTGAAGCCTAGTCTCCAGAAGGTGCAATATGGCGCCTGCCGGAAAGACGCCTGAAACCTTGTGAACATGAACGCGGGAAGCGGGGCAGCGATGGTAGCTGGCGGTCTCGTGGACTGCGGTGCTGCATGGGAGATGGAGGTTGTTGGCCCTCCAGAGCCGTCGTACGGACGAAGGCTCTAAACCACCGCAAGGGGCTTTGGCTGAAGACCGTAGTCTTGAACGTTGCGGATAAGGCGCGACTTGATCGCGTCAGGTGTGGACCGGGAAGATGAGCGATGAACATGAGTTCTCTGTCGTTGACGTGTCGAAAGCGTCTCAGGTGACATCAAAACCGGGGTCGGGTTTCAATCTCGGGATGGATCTGGGGGATATCCGTTTACTGCCCAGGTGGTGTCCGGCATACAGGCAGCATGAGCCCGGTCCAGGCTCTCATGTGGAACATGTGAAGGCGCGAACGATACTGCGGAACCGCATCCAAAGACGTGGGGGTGTGGGAAAGCGACAGGGAGAATCCCAAGCGGCAGAATCCGTGAGGGACTGAGTACCGTCGCGGGAGCGCCGGCGGACTCGCCCGTAGTAGCTATGAACCGCCTGCGTATCGCAGTGGGTCGGGGAGCCAAGGGGCGGGGCCGTCCTGGTGAACGAGTGTGGTCAACCGAAAGGGACGGAACCGCGTGAGTGAGCCGAAGTTGCAGGGCAAGTCGTACGACATCCCCAAACAGCTGGTGTGGAAGGCGTGGTTGAAGGTAAGGAGTAAGGGCGGAGCGGCCGGGGCCGACGGTGTGACGATCTCACAGTACGAAGAGAACGTGAAGAACAATCTCTACAAACTGTGGAACAGAATGTCGTCGGGTAGCTATTTTCCTGGTCCGGTCCGCGCGGTGGAGATACCCAAGAAAGGTGGAACTAGGGTCCTAGGTATCCCGAACGTGGTCGATCGGATAGCGCAGACAGTGGCGGTGCTCGTGATAGAGCCGAACGCGGAACAGGTGTTCCACGACGACTCGTACGGGTATAGGCCGGGCCGTTCTCCAGAAGACGCGGTAGGGATGTGCAGGGAGCGGTGCTGGAAGAAGGATTGGGTCGTTGACCTGGATGTAAAAGCCTTCTTCGACTCAGTTTCCTGGGAGCTGATGCTCAAGGCCGTGGCGCGCCACACGGACCAGAAATGGGTCCTGCTGTATGTGGAACGCTGGTTGAAGGCCCTGATGCTGATGCCCGACGGGAGCCTGGTCGCTCGGGTGAAAGGGACCCCACAGGGGGGTCCGATCTCCCCGTTGATCGCCAACATTTTCCTTCATTACGGCTTCGATAGCTGGATGGTCCGGGAGTACCCGGGCGTCCAGTTCGAGAGGTTCGCGGACGATGTGGTGGTCCACTGTGTGACCGAACGCCAAGCCCGCCAGGTGCGGGAAGCGATCGGTCGTCGGATGGTCGATATCGGGTTGGAACTACACCCCGACAAGACGCGGATCGTCTACTGCAAGGACAGCAATCGGCGCCAGGAGTTCGAGCTGGTGGCGTTCACGTTCTGCGGATTCGCGTTCCGCCCCCGGGAGGCTTTCAACACCAAGCAGGGACAGGTTTTCACCAGTTTCCTGCCTGCGGTAGCCCCGGGGAAGCTGACCGACATGAGCCGCAAGGCAGCGTCCTGGCGGCTGCATCGACGCACCACTCTGACACTGGATGACCTCGCGGAGGACGTGAACCCGGTCCTTCGGGGCTGGCTGAACTACTTCACCACGTTCTACCCGAGCGCGGTGATCCCCATCGGCAAGCGCATGGACCGCCATCTGAAGCGCTGGGCGCGGAAGAAGTACAAGCGACTGGAACGTAGCGACAAGCGGGCACGGGTGTGGTTGAAAGGTGTCCGGAAACGGGCGCCTGACCTATTCGCCCACTGGGAACTGCGCTACTAGCTCTGATAACTGGACGGCACGAGCCGGATGAGCTGAGAGGTTCACGTCCGGATCTGTGGGGACCCGGGGCTGAAATGCCCCGGGTTACCCGGCGGTACCGGCCCCTGCGGTGGGTTGGCGACTAGCCCGCTGCAATCCTCCGGGGCGCAGGAGCGATGCCCTGTCAGGGCATTCAAGGAGACGGACGGGACGCCTAAGTCGTGCTCGATACGTACAGCAGTGTGAACATGGGATCGCCTAAGGGACGCGAGTCCTATGGCGACGGAGTGCCCACAGTAATCGTCGGGGTAACGTCCGGCCAATCTGGAGACCGCTAATGACGGTCCACAGGGTGAAGGGGCACAGGCGATGAACGAGAAGGAACCATGAGGGATGCGGAATGCAGACAGCCGAAGTGGTACTTGGCGTTCTCCGCGAGCGTGGCAGGAAGGGCCTGCCGCTCACGCAGCTCTACCGGCAGATGTTCAACAAGGATCTGTACCTGCTGGCCTACGGGAACATCTACTCCAACCAGGGAGCGATGACACCCGGAGCCAGCGCAGAAACCGCCGACGGCATGTCCGAGGGCAAGATCGACCAGATCATCGAGGCGATACGGCACGAGCGGTACCGGTTCTCCCCGGCCCGCCGCGTCTATATTCCCAAGAAGAACGGGAAACTCCGCCCCCTCGGCCTGCCGTCATGGTCCGACAAGCTGGTCGGCGAAGTGATCCGCCTCCTGCTGGAGGCGATCTACGAGCCACGGTTCTCGGACCGGTCACACGGGTTCCGGAAAGGACGCGGATGTCACACCGCACTGCGGGAGATCCGCGAGACCTGGACGGGCACCACATGGTTTATCGAGGGTGACATCTCCGACTGCTACGGGTCTTTCGACCACGAGATCCTTCTCGGGATACTGGCGGAGAAAATCCACGACCAGCGGTTCCTGCGGCTTATCCGCCACATGCTCAAAGCCGGGTACCTGGAAGACTGGGACCACCATGACACGCTCAGCGGCGTTCCGCAGGGCGGGGTGGTTTCCCCGATCCTCAGCAACATCTACCTGGACAAGCTCGACACATTCGTCGAGCAGGAACTGATCCCGCAGTACACGCGGGGAGTACTGCGCGCCGCCAATCCCGCCTACCGGCAGGTGGACGCCCTGCTCAGGAGGGCACGGCGGCGCGGAGACCGGGCACGGGCGCGGTCTCTGGCACTGCACATGCGCAGTCTCCCCTCCACCGACCCGATGGACCCCGGCTACCGCCGCCTCCGATACGTGAGGTACGCGGATGACCATTTGCTGGGATTCACCGGGCCGAAGGCCGAAGCCGAACAGATCAAGGCCAAGCTGACCCAATTCCTCCGGGAGACCCTCGGACTGGAACTCAACCCGGCCAAGACCCTGATCACCCACGCCCGCACCCAGCGGGCGCGGTTCCTCGGCTATGACATCACCGTCCAACACTCCAGCACGAAGATCACCAGGAACCGCAGATCGGTCAACGGGAGAATCGCGCTGCGGGTGCCCCCGGACGTGGTCAAGGCCCAGTGCGCCCGCTACCGGTGCCACGGCAAGCCGTGGCACCGGTCCCGGCTGCAGAACCTGGACGACTACGACATCGTCCGGGTCTACGCAGCCGAATACCGGGGCGTCGTGAACTACTACCTGCTCGCCCAGGACGTCTGGCGGCTGCGCACGCTGCGCTGGCACGCCGAGACGTCGATGCTGACGACGCTGGCCGTCAAGCACCAGTCCACCGTCTCCAAGATGGCCGCCCGCCACCGGGCGAAGGTCATCACCGGCG
>CAWHHY010000002.1:0-330425 GCA_963829305.1 uncultured Actinomycetota bacterium
CCCGGCGGCACGGGCCAGAACGCCGTGAGTGCACCGGACGTCGGCGGTGCCACCGGTGGGCCGGCCACCGGCCAGGAGCCCGGGACCGGCGACAACCCTGCGCTCAACTCCGTCACCGGGCCGGGCACCGAAGCACACACCGGACCCGAGGCCGGCCCCAACAAAACGAAGCCGGCACCGAACCGAAGACCGGCACCGAACCGAAGCCGGCACCGAACCGAAGACGGCACCGAACCGAAGACCGGCACCGAACCGAAGACCGGCACCGGCACGGACCCCGGGACCGGGCTGAAGGTGGAGCCCGAACCCGGGCGTCGGGTCCGAGCCGGCGAGGCGCGGACCTGAACGGTGGAGGCAGCCGAGCGGGACGGGGTGAGGCCGGGCCGGGACCGAGCTGGCCGGGTTCATCAGCCCTCTCCTGCTAAACGACTTCGCAGCGCTCACGAACGTCTCGGTGCGCGTCTCGATCGGCACGCGCGTGCTGTCGATGACGAGGTCGTAGTGCCGCGGGCTCGCGGCGTCCGCGCCGTCGAAGTGCCGGACGTAGGCGGTACGCGCCCTGTCGTTGCGGTCCATGGCCTCCCGCGCGTCGCGCTCGCTCATCCCCTGCACGGCCATGGCCTGCCCGCACGCGGCGGTCCGGGTCGCCGTCGAGCCGAACGTGAAAGGCGCCGGGGTGGTCGCGCAGCACGATCGCGGCCGCCCGGCCCAGGATGACCCCGCCCTCCCCGCCGACGGCCTTGCGGATCACGCCCTCCGTGCAGCGGAGGATCGCGGCGTCCGACAGCAGCACCGTCCGCGGGTGGTCCGGCCCGATCATCCACTCGGCCGAGAGCGGCGCCGTCGCCGTCAGCAGCCGGGACAACCATCCCCCGACCTGCTCGTCGCGGGACAGCGCGTCGTCGAGGGTGATGCCCAGGTCGTCCGCCACGGCCGCCGGAATCGCCCGATCCACGAACGGCACACCGAGCCGCTCGGCGACCGCGGGGCCGACGAGCGCACCCCCGGCCCCGTAGGTGGCGGAGATCGTCACGACATGCATACGCCGCTCCCGAGGACCGTGCTCGCGCCGTCGTCAGAGAGGACATTTCCAAACCCGGGCCGCGTGACGGCACGCCCTACGGGTCTCGAAATGCCCTCTCAGGCTAGGCCAGGCTGATCGCGTCGACCATCGTCCGATGGGGGAGTGATCCACTCAGACGGCGGATGGTCCGATCACCGCCGACGTGTTCACCTCGCCGTAACCGCCGGCGCCCGTCCCCTGTCCTACAGTCCGGCCATACGCGACGAAGTTGATCCCTTCATCGGTACCGCCGCGACCTGCCTCCCTCCCCCAGTGGGCTGGCGGCGACGTGGTGGTGGCCCAAGCCGCAGGTCGGCAACACGCACCCGGGCGCGACGTCACCGCTCGGCATGGTGTCCGCCTGCGCGTTCTCGGGCGCGTACCCGACCGGCTACGGCCGGTACGGCAAGAACACCGAAGGGGTGCCCGACGAGATGTTCGAGGTGGCGCAGGCGTCGGGGTTCACGCACTTCCAGCAGTCGGGCACCGGCGCGATCCGCAAGTACTACAACTACGTGCGGGTGACGCCGATGGTGGGGCCGCTGGACGACCTCGGCCAGTCGTGGACGCTGAACGACGAGACGGCCTCGCCCGGGTACTACGCGGCGACCCTGGAGACCGGGGTGCGCTGCGCGATCACCGTCGGCGAGAAGGTGGCCGTCCACCGGTACACGTTCCCGGAGACCCGCAGTGCCCGGGTCGTGCTCGACCTGTCGTGCGGCGGGCTCGCCATCGAGTACGGGCAGACGGTCCCGCTGCGCGCCCACGTCGAGAGCATGGGGTACGGCCGCGCGCAGGGCACCGTCGTGATGGAGGGTGTGCCGCTGTCGGTGTACCTCGAGGTGCACAGCCCGAACTGGCGGCAGATGCTCTGGTACGACCGCCGCCTGATCGAGGGCGGCACCCGGCTCGACTTCGACAGCATCCGCCAGACCACCCTGCGTCCCTTCGGCCTGCTCTTCATGGGCCCCGGACGGGCCGGGCAACCCGTCGAGGTACGCATGGGGTTCTCGCTACGGGGCTGCGAGCAGGCGCGCGAGAACCTGTGGCGCGAGTGCGGCGATCCGTCGCCGGTCTTCGACGTCATCAGGGCGCGAACCGAGGCCCGCTGGGACGACCACCTCGACCGGGTCCGGGTGGAGGGCGGCACGCCCGCCCGGCGACAGGTCATGTCGACCGCGCTCTACCACTCGCTGATCAAACCGTGCTTCGGCGACGACGAGAGCCCGTTCTGGCCGTCGCCGGGGCCGTTCGCGTTCGACGTCTGCACGATGTGGGACATCTACAAGACCCAGATCCCGCTGCTGATGGCGATCACGCCGAACCGGGCCGCGGACCTGCTGGAGTCGCTGATCCGGGTCTGTGAGGAGGAGGGCAACTTCCCGATCGGCTACCGGATGGCCCGCGGTGCGGACCGCTTCTTCCGGCAGGCGAGCGCGCTCGCCCACACCGCGCTCGCCGACGCGCACTCCCTCGCCCTCGGCGGCCTCGACTGGACCTGGGCGCTGGTCCACATGGAGGCGGACCTGCGGCGCCTGTACGGCGAAGACTTCTTCGAGCACGGCGTCGTGCACCCGATCACGCACACGCTCGACCTGGCCTACGCCCACCACTGCACGGCCAAGGTCGCGCGGGCGCTGGGTGACAAGCGCCTGGCCGACGACCTGGACGCACGAAGCCGGCTCTGGGTCAACGCCTTCGACCCGACCACCGGGCTGCTGCGCGAGTCCGAGTTCTACGAGGGCGGCAAGTGGAACTACTCGTTCCGGCTGCTGCACGACATGCGTGCGCGGATCGCCCTCGCGGGCGGCGACGAGGCGTTCGTCGCGATGCTCGACGAGTTCTTCGGCTTCGGCGCCGGCGCGGTGACCCAGCCCGGGCGCCGCCCCCTCCCCACGGAGATGGCCGCGGGCTACGGGCTCCACCGGTTCGAGGGGCTGAACAACGAGCCGGACATGGAGGCGCCGTGGGCCTACCACTACGCCGGCCGTCCGGACCGGACCGCTGACGTCGTCCATGCGGCGTTGACCTGGCAGTTCGGCACCGGGGCCGGGGGGCTGCCGGGCAACGACGACTCGGGCGGGCTCAGCTCCTGGTACGTCTGGGCGTCGCTCGGGCTGTTCCCGATCGCCGGGCAGAGCATGTTCCTCGTCAACGCCCCCGCCTTCGCCCGCTCCGCACTGCGGGTGGACGGCGGGGAGTTCGTGGTCGAGACCACCGGGCATCGGGAGAACCCGGTCGGTGCCGACGGGATCGAGGAGACACCTCCCGTTCACTACGTGCAGGCCGCGACGTTGAACGGCCGTCCACTAGAGACTACTTACATCCGCGCCGCGGATGTGCACAATGGTGGCGTCCTGCACCTCGAGCTGGGCCCGGAGCCGTCGCCCTGGGGGCGCTGCGCCCGCCCGCCGTCCCTGTCCGACGCTCGCCCGGGAGGTGCGACATGAGGTACGCGCAACGCAGGCTCGTCATCGTCGTCCGGGCGGACCCGGTGATCTGCGGCCACTCCGGCGAGGCCCGCAACCTCGCCGAGGTCGCGCTGACGAGGGGCTTCGACGACGTCCGGCTCCTGACGTGGCCGATCGCCACGCTGCAGGCCACCGGGCTGCCGCTCAAGCCGCTCGACCGCTTGCAGCCCTACAGCCCGGGGATCACCGTCGAGCGCCCCGAGCCCGTGGGCGACTACCGGGTGCCCGACGGCCGCCACCTGGCCGGGCTCACCGGGCGGCTGGTCGAGCTGCTGGCCGAGCCGGTGCAGACCACGTGCCTGGCCATGTACCTGGTGCCGCACGCCAACGTCGTCATCGACGCCGTGACCTCCGCCCGCGCCGCCGGTTTCGACCCGGACGTCCACACCATCGCCAAGGCGGTGGGGTCGGACATCACGAACGTGGTGCAGAACTGCCTGCGCGAGGGGCGGTTCGGCGCGGCAGCGTTCCTGCTGACCACCTTCCTCGCGCACGACGAGGTCGTGGCCGTCTCCGGCTACACCCGGGACGAGATCGTCCTCGCGGCCGAGGCCGTCGACCTCCACTGCGGCACCCGGTTCGCGGCGGAGTGCCGCAGGCGAGTGACCGTCAGCTACCCGCCGATCGACACCTCGGCCTACGTCGACGTCGACGTCTCGGCGGTGGACGCCGCACTCGCCCGGCGTGGGCTGGAGCGCGACGGCTACGTCCTGTTCCTGTCGCGGGTGACCCGGGCCAAGGGCGTCCACGACCTCATCGAGGCGTACGCCACGTCCCGGGCGCGCGACCGGGTCAAGCTCGTGATCGCGGGCACGGGCACGGCGCTGTCGGAGGTCCGCGCGCTGGCGGCGGGGGACGACCGCGTCGTCTTCCTCACCGACGTCGACGACGACGAGAAGCCGCTGCTCATGCGCGGCTGCGCGACCTACGCCCTGCCCACGAAGCCGGAGTCGGACTTCGTCGAGACGTTCGGGATCGCGCTGGCCGAGAAGCTGCTGACGGGCGGCGGCCCCGTGATCACCACGCTGACCGGCGGCACGGGCGAGGCGGTCGGCGACACGGCGGTGATCGTCGAGGCCGGCGACGTGGCGGCCCTGCGGGACGCCCTGGACCGGGTCGTCCTGGAGATGTCCGATCACGACAAGCGCGCCCTCGAGTGGCGTGGGCGTGAGCACGCGCTGGCGTTCGACCGGGCGCGGGTGTTCGACGACCTGTTCGCCCCGAGCATGGAGTCGCACACCGCGACGGTGACGCCGCTGCGGCTCGCCGAGGAGAGCGTCTGACCGGTCGCCCGTCGCCCTGCGGCCCGCCGACCGAGCGCGGTGGTTCGGACTACCCTGCCGCGCATGTCGAAGCGCTCTCGGCGCTCCCGCCCGACCCGGCCGAAGCAGCGGACGGCGAAACGGCGCAGGCCACAGCGGCGCAGGGAACCCGACCTCGTCGAGCGGATCGCCGATGCGCTCGACGGGGACGACCCGCTCGAGCTGCTCGAGCTGGCTAGCACGTTGCTCGACGTGGTCGACCGTCGATCCGACCATCCGTTCCGCCCCGATCCCGACCGGCCCACGCGGGAGCAGCTGCTCGAGTCGCTCTTCGCCGCGCCACTGTCGGAGACGAGCGCGCTGCTCACGGCCGTAGCAGCGCTGTCGGGCGACGACGTGCTGCGGCGGCGGGTGTCGCGCGAGATCGCAGACCGGGCCCACGCGCTCCCGGAGTGGCTCGCGGAGGTCTCGAAGGCCGTCGCCGAGCCCGAGGCGGTCGAGGTGACCCATGCGCTCGGCGACGGCGACGACGTCCTCGTGTCGGTCGCGCTGCCCGGCGGGCACCCCCTCACCGCGGTGGTCTTCATCGAGCACAACTCGGGCTCGATCGTGCAGGACGCCTTCGTCGTGCCCGGCCCGCTCGACGAGATCGTGGCCACCGTCCGCGCTGCCCGCGGGAGCGATTGCGACCTGGCCGACCGGCCGCTCTCCCCGGCCGACGCGAAGGTGCGGATCACCGAGGCCGTCGAGCGGGGCGCGCGGACCATCCCGCCGACGGAGACCGAGACGTGGCCGGCGTGCCGCCCGCTCGTCGAGTGGATGACCTCGCTGCTGCCGGGCGGCGGGACGGGCTACGAGCGCCCGGAGTGGCCCGACGACGCGGTCGACGATCTCGCGCGGCGGTTCCGCGCGTCCCCGTTCGCCGAGGGCGTCGACGACCCGGACGACCTGCTGTCGTCGCTGCTCTGGTTCGGCACCGGCTACGGCCCGGGCGACCCGATGCGCTGGAGCCCGACGGCCGTGGAGATCCTGCTGGTCGACTGGATCCCGCGCAAGATCGTCGCAGACGTCGAGCACCTGACCCGCGCGCCGGACCTGCTGCGGGCGTTCATCCGGTTCTGCCACCACGAGCGCGGCATCCGACCCGGGCTGACCGAGGAGACCGTCGCCGCTGTCGACGAGTTCGAGCCGGAGTACCAGCAGCTGATCCGCTCGGACCGGCTGCAGGGGCCCGAGGCGCTGCTCGCCGCCATGGGCGTGTACGACCCGGAGGACGCTGACCCCGAGGACGACGTGTAGGTGGGGAGGATGTCGCACGACGACGTGCTCGCCGTGCTCGCCGATTTCGCCGGGTCCCTCGGACCGTTGCAGACTCCGGAGGAACGGGATGCGCGGAAGCAGCAGTGGATGGACACGGTGGAAATCTCGGCCGTCGATCGGTTGCTCGCCGTCCTCGACCGTTCTCGCCAGGCTCCGGAACTCGAACGACTCGACAAGGACCATGTCGAGTTCGAACTGGCCGAGCTGCTGATCGGCGTGGGACGGCGGGACGAGGGCGCAACGCTCGCCCGCGTCGCACCGCTGCTGGACGTCGCGCGGGCGCGTCCGGTCCTCATCGACGTCATCGGAGGGCTCCGGTCCCAGGCCGGCCTCCCACTGCTGGCGCGCGTCATGCACGAGCCCGACCTGAGCGAAGATGAGACCGTCCGTCTTGCGTGCGCACTCGGCGAGATCGGCGGGGGGCGCGCCCGCGAACTGCTCACCGTTCTGCAGGAGCGGTTCACGGATCCACCGGCCGCCGTGGCCCAGGAGATCGACATCGCGCTGCAGGCGATCGAGCGGTCATCCGGCTGAGCCGACGGCCTCTCCCTCTTCGCCGAAAGTCCTGGTGCGAGGGCCGAGCACCGAGTAGCATCGAACATGTGTTCGAAGCAGCCATCGGCGAGTCCCATGCGGGCCTTGACAGCGGTGCGCCCGAAGACGATCTCGACGGGGTGCTGGAGCGGCTGCTCGCCGACGCCGAGGCCGACCTTGACGCGGTCCGTGATTGGCTGCCCCCGGAGTGGGACGATGCCGCGCCGGACGAGCCGGTGCTCGCCTACGGCAGTTGCGAGCCGTCGAGGTGGTTGGCGCTGGACCTGGACTCGGCCACCGCCGACCCGGCCCGGTTGTCCGACGACACGCTGATCGAGGCGATGATCGGGTTCGACCGGCTCGCCTCCTGGGCGGCCGCGCGGCAGGCCCGGCTGCTGGCCGAGCTGGCCCGCCGCCGCCCCACCGACCGGGCACCGTACTCGGCGCGGTCGGCAGGCGTGGGCAGCGAGTACGCCCCCGACGAGGTCGGCGTCGCGCTGCACCTGGCCCGCGGCACCGCCTGTGCGCGGATCGGGCTGGCCTGCCGGCTGCTGACCACACTGCCCGAGACCCACGCGCTGTGGGAGGCCGGGCGGATCGACACCCCGAAAGCGCGGGCGGTCGACGACGCCACCTGGATGCTGGCCCCAGAGCTGGCCCGCGCCGTGCAGGCCCGGATCCTGGACAAAGCGCCCGAGCAGACCCTGGCCCAGCTCAAGGCCGCCCTCGCCCGCGCCGTGCTCGCCGCCGACCCCGACGGCGCCGAGCAACGCCACCGCCAGGCCCGCCGGGACCGCCGCGTCGTGATCACTCCCGAGGCCGACGGGATGGCCTCGCTGTGGGCGCTGCTCACCGCCACCCAGGCCGCCGGGGCATTCACCTGGCTCACCCGGCTGGCCCGCGGCCTGGGATCCGACGACCCCCGCAGCATGGACACCCGCCGCGCCGACATCCTCGCCGCCCTGCTCACCGGCCGGCCCGTCGTCAACCCCGACACCACCGGCACCAACCACCGACAGTGCGCGACCGCCGACATCGCGATCCCGGACTCGCGACCACCGACATCGCGACCACCGGCGGCGAGGACACCGACGGCGAGGACCTCCCTGCGACCGCGGGAACAGCCCGACCGATCCACCCCGTCACCCCTGGCAAACCGCTGATCCAGATCCTCATCCCCTACTCGACCCTGATCGGCGCCGACGACCACCCCGCCGAACTCGTCGGGGTCGGACCCATCCCCGCCTCCCTCGCCCGCGAAACCGCCGCCGACGGCATCTGGCGCCGCCTGATCACCGACCCCCTCTCCGGCACCCTGCTCGACCACGGCCGCACCACCTACCACCCACCCACCGCACTCGCCGACCACGTCCGCGCCCGCGACGTCCACTGCAGGTTCCCCGGCTGCCGCCGCAAAGCCGCCGACGCCGAACTCGACCACATCACCGCCTGGTCCGACGGCGGCACCACCAGCGAACCCAACCTCGCCGCCACCTGCACCCACCACCACCGGCTCAAGACCCATGCCGATGGCTGGCGCGTCCACGCCCACCCCGACGGCAGTCTCAGATGGACCACTCCCACCGGCCACCGGCACACCACCCGGCCACACGACTACCACCCCGAACCACCCGGGTCGCCTCCGAGTCCGCCACCCACTCCGGCACGCGACGACTCCAGTCTGGACCCGCCCCCGTTCTGATCTCCTCGGCTCTGATCTCCTGGCCGGTAGCGATGTGCACCTCTCGCGCGGGCCGGACCGGTACCGCGCCTCACCTGAGACCGATCCTCGCCGCGGCGTATCACCCGCGGCCACTCCCCGCTCCAGTCGAGTGACGCGGCGTGATGTCGGCGAGAGGTGGTGCGTGAGTCATGGTGGACGCCCCGGGACGACCGACCACCGCCCGACCACGGGACCAGCCCACCCGGTCGGGGGCGTGGCCGCAGCAGGTCCGGGTCGAGGTGACACGCATCCGCCACCAGACCCGGATCGCGCGTGCACGCAGCGCGAGCGCCCACGCCGATGCGCTGGTCGAGGCCATCGAGGCGCACCTGTGCGACGCCGAGGCGGTCATCCGGCAACGCCCCTGGTACCGCCGGGCGGCCGTCCTCGACTGGTGGCACGGGACGTCGATCGAGCAGGCGTTCCGCAGCCTGCACGCGGCGCGCACGTTCCTCGTCGAGCTGATCCCCGACAGCGCGCTGGATCCGCTCGTCCCCGGGGCGATCGCGCGGGTCGGGTCGTGCCTGCAGCCGGCTGATCCGCGGCGGCTCGAGGTGGAGCGGCTCTCCGACCCGCACATGTGTCCGCGGCGGAAGCGCGCCGAACTGGTCCATGCCCTGCAGATGGGATACGCCGTCTCCGACGAGTCGCACGCCCACGTCCGCGACTTCCGCAACCTCCTGCTCTGCGCGACCAGCCTGATCCTGCTGTTCATGGTGCTGTTCGTTGTGGCGATCTCGGCCCACCCGAGCGGCGTGCCGTTCTGCTTCCAGCCCGAGATCACCACCGCGCAGGCCGCCGGAGCCGCGAACGGATCAGGCGTGTCGACGGCCGGCACCCGGCGCACGGTCTGCCCGAGCGGTGAACAGGCGGTGGGCGGTGCGCCCACGCAACCCACCCCTACTGACGTGTGCATCGTCGCCGGGCTCGGCCTGCTCGGCGGCGCACTCGCCTCCGCGGTCAGCATCCGCAAGATCTCCGGTGGGATGACGCCCTACGACGTGCCCGCCGCACTCGCGCTCCTCAAGGTGCCGAGCGGGGCGCTCACAGCCGTCGCCGGAATCCTGCTGCTCGGGGGCGGGTTCGTACCCGGCCTGAGCGATCTCGACTCGCAGCGCCAGATCCTCGCGTACGCGCTGGTGTTCGGATACGCCCAGCAGCTCGCCACCCAGTTCCTGGACAAGCGGGCCGAGACCCTGCTCGCGCAGGTCCCGAGCAAGCACGCGAAGAGCCCACCGACGAAGTCGATCCCGCAGCCCGCCAACGTGGTGCCGGCCGCGGACGCCACCACCAACGGCCACTCCCCCGCCTACGCCACCGACGGGTGAGGCACGGCACGATCCACGGCGGCGAGGGGGCAACCTCACGAGATCCCGTCAGTCGGGATCGTCCGCGTCAGCCTCGGCGGCCCTCCGGGCCGTGTCCGCCGCCGCCCGGTCCGCCGCGGCCGCAGCGCGGTGCTGCCGGGCCTGCTCGGCGTCGCCGCGCCGGTCGAGCAGGTCGGCCACGTGCAGGTGCAGGTCCGCCGCCTCGTCGTGGCAGAGCGCGGACCGCTCGTGTGCCTCCCGGGAGTGCCGGCGCGCACGCTTCGCATGGTCCCGGGCCTCGTCCGGGTCCCGAGACGTCCCTCCACCGCGGTGCTCCGCGAGCTCTCGCGCCCTCTCGTGCAGCTCGTTGATCCGCTCCAGGATCTCGTCGCTACGCCGACGAAGGCGGTCGGCGTTCTCCAGGTAGTCAGTCACCGGCGGCCGCACCGTCTTGCGGGAGGGCCGGGCCCGCCGGGAGCTCGGCCGCGTTCTCGATCCGCTCCATCGTCAGGATGATGCCCCTGACGTCGGTGGGCGTGCTCCGCAGGGCGCTGGCGAGCACACGCACGTCGATGCTGCGGCCACGGCGGTCGACCGCACGGACGGTCGTCTCCTGCGGGCCGTTCTCGTCGGCCAGTGTGCGCCGGATCAGCGACCGGAGCAGGTCGGTCGGCAACCCGATGTCGAGGTTGAAGAAGTGCTGCCCGACGGCCTCCTCCTGCCGCAGCCCCCACAGCTCCTGGGCCTGCCGGCTCCACACCCGCACGTGCAGCTCGGTGCTCAGCACGACCACGCCCGCGCGCAGACTGGTGAGGATGGCCTCCAAGAACTCGTTGGCCACGTCCAGCTCGCCGGTGCGGTCCTGCAACTCGTCATTGATCGTCTGGAGCTCGTCGTTGGTGGACTGGAGCTCCTCGTTCATGGTCTCCAGTTCCTCGTTGGTGGACTGGAGCTCCTCGTTCGTCGTCTCCAGCTCCTCCACGGTCGACTGGAGCTCCTCGTTGGTGGTCTCCAGTTCCTCGTTCGTCGACTGGAGCTCCTCGTACGCCGTCTCCAGCTGGCGGTTGGCCTGCTCGAGCTCGTCCTGCAGCCTGCGGAAGTCGGTGACGTCGTGGAACGAGAGAGTGGAGCCGATGACCTCGGTTCCGTCCTTGACCAGTGGACTGACCTGGATCTCCAGGTTGGCGACCTTGCCGCCGCGGCTGAGCGTCACGTCGGTGACCCGCACGGTGCGCCGGTCGGTCTGCGCCTGCTCGATGTGGCGGCGCAGCTCCGTCGGGCGGTAGGAGAGCTCGAGGTCGCGGAAGGGGCGGCCGACATCGGTCTGGGAGATGCCGAACGTCTGCTCGGCCTGGCGGTTGACCACCGCGACCACGCCGTCCGCGGTGACGACGACCGCGGCCAGCGGTGCGGCGAGCAACGCCTCCGTGCGCAGCATGTCCAGCCCGGCGGGTTCGGTACGGAGTACCGAGGACGGCAGTTCGCCGAGCATCATCCCGTTCCGGGGAAGGTCCCGTGCCGCCTTGCGGAAGATCCGCTGCTTGAGGTCGACGGGCGTGAACAGCGCACCGCGGCTGAGCAGCATCTCCGCCTTGCCCAACAACAGCACCCCGAGCCGACCGAGCGCGAAGTGAAAGCGGCCGAGGATGCGTGCCTGGGTCTCGGCGTTGAAGTACATCAGGGTGTTGCGGCAGAGGAGCAGGTCGATCCGGGAGATCGGGGCGTCCTGCACGAGGTCGTTCCGCCCGAAGATCACTGACCGGCGCAGGTCCTTGCGGAACAGGTAGCGGCCACCGGCGAGGTCGAAGTATCGGTCGAGCAGCTCGGGCGGGATGCCCCGTACCTCGCGCTCGGAGTAGCTGGCCTGCCGCGCATAGACGAGTGCCTCCTCGTCGACGTCGGTGGCGTAGATCTTCACTCGCTCGCGGAACTTGGCCGGCCCCAGCAGCTCGGCCAGCACCATGGCGAGGGTGTAGGCCTCTTCGCCGGACGCGCAGCCCGCGCTCCAGATGCGCAGTGGCTGGGTCGACCCCTTCGCGAGGAGCAGCGCGGGCAGGACGTCGTGACGAAGGTGGTCCCATGCCTCGGGATCGCGGAAGAAGCCGGTGACATTGATCAGGATCGTGTTGAACAGCGCGGTGAACTCGTCGCCGTGCAGCTCGAGGTGGTCGAGATAGTCCGCATAGCCCGAGATGCCGACCTGGGAAATCCGGCGGTCGACGCGCCTCATGAGGCTGGATCGCTTGTAACCGGTGAAGTCGAACCCACGGCTCGCCTTCAGATGCTCCAGCAACGCCTCGAACGCGGGGTCCGGCTCGTTCACCCCTGTCCTCCCGACCCACCCGGCCGCGTACCGGGGCATCGGAGCCTAGACCACATCTGGTCCTCACCGGCGCAGATGTGCGGGATTGGTCCGCACGAGGCGGGGGAACGCTGCGCAGATGGAGCGCGGCGACGGCGTGCTGGTGGTCGGCGGATCAGCAGGCGCGATCGAAGCGCTGGTCGAGCTCGTCGCGGGCCTGCCGGCCGCCTTGCCCGCGTGCGTACTGGTCACGGTGCACGTCCGCGGCGACACCCGCAGCAGTCTCCCGCGGATCCTCGCTCGCGCGGGCACCCTTCCCGCGGCCCACGCCCGGCACGGCGAACCGCTGCGGCGCGGACGGATCTACGTGGCACCACCGGACTTCCACCTGCTCACGGCACACGGCCTCGCTCGGCTCAGCAGCGGGCCGCGGGTGAACCGGCACCGCCCCGCGATCGACGTGATGTTCGCCAGCGCAGCGCGGTGGGCCGATTCCCGGGTCCTGGCGGTCGTGCTGTCCGGGGTGCTGGACGACGGCGCGGTCGGCGCCGCGCTCGTCGCGCGGGCCGGCGGCACGGTGATCGTGCAGGACCCGGGTGAGGCACAGTTCGCGTCGATGCCGCGAGCGACGTCCTTCGCGGTCCCGGCCGCCGAGTCGGTCCCGGTCGCACGCATGGGGAAGCTGATCGAGGAGAAACTCTACGAGTTGCGCGAGCGAGGCCGGATCGACGGTGACGGCGACGCGGTCGAGGAAGGTGGTCCGCAGATGCGCGAGACTCGCATGGGAGAGGGCGACGACCCGGGGTTCCTGTCCGCGGAGGAGGCGCGCCTCACCCGCATGTCGTGTCCCGAGTGCAACGGGGGCGTCGCGGAGGCCGACGTGAGCGGCCTGCGGTACTACCGCTGCCACGTCGGGCACCAGTACAGCCCGCAGACGCTCGAGGCGGCGCAGCGCGAGGCGGTGGAGGCCAAGCTCTGGGCGGCGGCGGCCGCGCTGGAGGAGCACGCGGCGCTGGCCCGGCACCTCGCAGAGGGGCCCAGCCGGGACCTCGGCGACGAGGGTGTGGACGGCTACCGGCGGCTGGCCGACCGCTCCACCCGCACCGCCAACACACTGCTGGACCGCCTGCAGAACCGCGGGTCGAGCGCGCCACCGGTGATCGAGGACCACGGCCGCACTCCCGCGACCGAGACCTAGGAGCGCAGCGTGATGCTGGGCGAGCAGCCGTAGGTGCGCAGGTAGAGCGCCGAGAAGTTGCCGTGGTGGGGGAACCCCCACCGGTCGGCGATCCGGCTGACGGTGATCTCGCGCGGTGTCGCGGCCTGCAGATCGCGGTGCGCGCGGTCCAGCCGGACGCGGCGCAGGTACTCCAGCGGCGTCATGTCCTCGTGGCGGCGGAAGGCGAGCTGCAGGCCCCGAGCACCCAGGCCCGCCGCGGCGGCGATGTCGGCGAGACCGATGTCGCCGTCCGCGTGCTCCTCGATGTAGCGGATCGCCCGGCGCAGCGTGGGCGGCTTGGCTCGGGCGCCGTCGCGGGCCGTGTGGGCCACCGCGGGATTGGGGAACGTCTCGAGCAGCATCGCGACCAGGGTCCGGAACAACGCCGTCCGGGTCAGCGGGCCGGCCATCACCTCGTCGCCGGCCAGTACGTCGCGACGCAGGTACGCCACCGTGGCCCGCCAGTGCGCGGCCCTGGCCGGGGAGACCGCTCGGCACAGGTCGATCGGCATCGTGGGGGCGGCGAACCCGGTGAGCTCGGTGACGACCCGGGCCACCGCTGCGGCGTCGAGCCGGACCACCTCCACGTCCAGGTGCGGCGATACGATCCGCACGTCCGTGGAGGCGTCGCAGAGCAGGACGTCGCCGGGCCCGGCGCGCAGCTCGTCGCGCCGGCTGGTCAGCCGGAGGCTCCCGGCCAGCGGGTGCACGATCACCAGTGCGTCCGCGGGGGCGAACAGGCTCTCGACGGCGGTGGCGTGCCGCACGCGCTCGACTGCGAACCGATGGGTGGCGACGCCGTCGTACTCCAGGTGGAAGCCGTTCGGGTCCGCGTCGGCGAGGTGCAGCGTGAGCGGGCCGTAGACGGTGCGCAGGAAGGCGTGGGCCTGCTCGGGATCACCCGTCGCGAACCGGCGGCGTCGAGGGGCCTTGACGGCAACCGGGCGCCGTTCGACCGGCTCGGCGGCCACGACCCTGGTCGTCCGGCCGGACGGTAGGTTCGCCCAGACCGACTTGCCGTTGCCGTAGTGCACGACCCCCCACGAGCGGCTCAGCCGCGCCACGTCCCGCAGGCCGGTTCCGGGCAGGACGGTTCCGGTGCGCCGGTCGCGCACCGACACCCGCAGACCTCTGCGGTCGAGCACGAGGCGCAGTCGCAAACCGGTGCCCGCGTGCACCACGGCGTTGGTCACCAGCTCGGTGACGACGGACGCGACGTCGTCGCGATCGGGCAGACCCCATCGGTCGTCGGTGTCACGGAGGAACTCGCGGGCGCGGTGGACCGACTCCGGTCGGGCGGGCAGGTCGATGCCGCGGCTGAGCCAGTCCGGCCGGACGTCGACGAGCGCGGCTGCCTGCTCCAGCGTGCCGGCCAGGAAGACGGCCTCCGGCACCCGGCAGGAGCGCAGGCGTTCCGCAGTTTCCCCGTCGGCACCGAAGAGGACGAGACGGGCGTACGGCCAGCCGCCTGCCGACGTGACGGCTGCGACGAACACCTCGGGGGCCGGCGCCCACTCGATCGACAGCTCGGCGACGTCCAGCAGTACCGGCATGCCGTCGACCAGCAGCTTGACCAGGTCGTCCAGCAGGCGCGCCGACGTGGCCCGATCCACGGCACCGTGCGCGGTGACCACGACCCGTTCGGCATCGAGCGCGACGGTGCGCAGCTCGACGCGGTGCGGGTCCGCCATCGCGCCGTTCCTCCTGGTCAGGTTGACGACGTGGTTACCCGAGACAATAGCCTTCGCGCAGAACGAACTGCTCTCAGCGAAGCGGACGGTCGAGCTGCCCGGTCAGAGCAGGTCGCTCGCGAACTTCCCCGCCGGGTCGCGGCGACGGGCCAGGTCGAGGGCGTCCGACAACCGCGGGAACCGCTGCGCGAGAACCGCTCCGGAGAGCCGGTGCAGCTTGCCCCAGTGCGGGCGAGGCGCGAAGTCGGCGAGCGCCGCCTCGACGTCGCCCATCAGGGCGTGGACCTGTTCCGGGTGCTTGCGCCACGTGAAACCGAGGCTCACGCTGTCGCGCTCGTACGCGGGGCTGAGCCACAGCTCGTCCGCCGCGACCGTGCGGATCTCCGCGGCATGCAGGTGCGGGGAGATCCGGTCCCCCAGCGCCCGCACCGCACGCAGGGCGTCCACGGCGTGCCGGCGGGCGACGAAGTACTCGGTCTGCAGCTCGTCGCCGCCCACCGACGGCGGCGCGTCGAGCCGGAAGTGCGGAAGCCGCTCCGACCACGGCCCGACGACGCCCGCACGCGGGTTGAGGCCGATCCCGGCGGGTACGTCGGCGTCGTCGTACCAGCGCCCCCCGTGCAGCGACCGGGGCGCTGGCGCGGGGGGTTCGTCGCCTACCCGGGTCTTCTGCCAGACCTGGCCGAGTACCGGGGCACCGGGGTCGCCCATCAGGCTCACGCTGTAGGCGCCCGCCATGATCTCATCGAACGCCTCCAGCACACCGTCCCACGGCGCGCCGACGTAGACGTCCTGCCGCACCCGGTAGGTCGGCTGGATCTCGAGCACGACCCGGGTGATCACACCGAACATCCCGAGGCCGACGGCCGTCGCCGCCAGCGCCGGGTGCGTGCGGTCCACGGTCTGCAGCGTGCCGTCCGCGCCGACGACCTCGAGCGCGACGACGGCCGTGGCGAGGATCCCGTTGGCGTCGCCCGACCCGTGGGTGCCGGTCGCGGTTGCTCCGGCGATCGAGATGTGCGGCAGCGAGCCGGTGTTGTGCAGCGCGAAACCCTGGGAGTGCAGCGCCGCGGCCAGCTCCCCGTAGCGGGTGCCGCCGGTCACGGACACGGTCATCGCGGCGGAGTCGACCGTGATCTCGGACGGCAGCGCGGCCAGGGACACGAGGTCGCCCCCGGGGCGGTCGGCGACCGCGCTGAACGAGTGCCGGGTGCCCAGTGCCCGCACCCGCGGCAGCCGGGCGACGAGGTCCTGCACCTGCTCGACGGTCGCGGGGTGGTGCACCGCGGCGGCCCGGTAGATCAGGTTTCCGGCCCAGTTCGCCTCCGCCTGCACCGCTCCCCCCGTCGATCGGACGTCCCGACCAGCGTCGCACACGCGTCCGCCCCGCGCCGCGGGGTTGAGCGCCGCGATCGTCGCGTAGCGGTTGGTCGCGCAGCCCGGATGCGACGCTCGCGACGATCATCGACACGACGATCACCACCAGCGTCGCGTCGCGGTTGATCGGGAGACCCTGCGACGACGCTCGCACTGATCATCAGTTGACGCAGCGCACCCCGGTCGCGGTGATCGGTGGGGCGGCCGCCTGTACGCGCTGCCGGGGCCGGGCGCGCCGCCTTCGACGACGACGAGGGCGGGGCCGCCGGCGTCGCTGTCGCTCTTGGGTCGGCGGGCGGCGTCCCCGCGGGCGTGCCCTCGGACAGCGTGCCGACGAAGTCGCGCACCGCCGTCGGGTCGATCTGCACGGCCACCCCGTCGTCCGGGGTGGGCAGGTTCGGCCTTCCGGTCGGGATCGTGCGGAAGCTGATCGCGCCGGTCGCGAGCCCGCGCGCCTCGCCGGCGAACGCGAGCAGGTCCCAGCCGGGGTCGATCACCACGTAACGGCCGACCGTCGTGATCAGACCGGACAGCTGCGCGGGATCGGCCAGGGTCCCGGCCGACCGGACCTCGTGCGCGAAGCTCGCCAGGAACGCCTGCTGGCGGACGACGCGGTCGAGGTCGCCGCGGGGCAGGCCGTGCCGCTGCCGCACGAACGCCAGCGCCGCCGGACCCTCCAGCGTCTGCGGGCCCGCGCGGAAGTCCGCGCCCGAGTAGGAGTCGCGCACCGGGGCGTTCAGGCAGACCGGCACCCCGCCCACGGCCTGGGTGATCTCGGCGAACCCCGCCAGGTTGACCTCCGCGTAGTGGTCGACCGACGCCCCGGTCAGCTGCTCGACGGTCGTGATCAGGGTGCGCCGGCCGGCCTGCGCCGCCTGCTGCTCCAGCGCGGCGCCCGTCACACCCTGCGCGACGAGCTGCGCGCGAGCGGCGTCGGCCCCCCGGACGTACGCCGAGTTGATCTTGTGGGTGCCGAATCCCGGGACGGGCACGAAGGAGTCGCGCGGGATCGAGACGGCCGTCGTCGGCAGGGTCGCGTCGTCGGGGACCCGCACGAGGATCAGGGTGTCGGTGTTGAGCGTGCCCTGGTCGGGACCGGCGGCGAGCGCGTCGAGCAGCTCCCGGGGCAGCGGGTTCCCGGCGGCGTCGGTGCGGCTGTCCAGGCCGACCAGCAGGATGTCGGTCACGCCGTCCGACGGCCGGTCCCGCGTCAGCACGTCGCTGGTCACCAGCCGCGCACCCAGCTCCCGGTAGGCCGTCCAACCGTAGCCGGTGACCAGGAGCACCAGCGCGGACGCGACCGCCGTGACGATCCGCGCCGCGCGCATCACCCCTGCTCACCCCCTCGCTCCGGGCCGTCCCGACGATCTCATGATCGGGCGCCGCAGCCGGTTCCCGCGCCGGGCGGGCCGTCCTCAGCTTCGACACAGATCGACCCGGCACGATCGGGTGCATGAGAACGCGCGCCACCCGCATGCTCGCGGTGACCGTCGCCGGCGGCGTGGTGCTGGCCGGCCTGCTCGCCCCGGTGGCCGCCGGGGTCGCGCTCGTGTCGAACGGGACGCCGGCTCCGGCGCGCGACCCGCTGCCCTCGGAGGCGGACATGCCCGCCGTCACCACCGTCCTCGACCGCGACGGCAACCCGATCGCCCAGCTGGACGACCAGTACCGGATCCCGGTGTCGATCGACGCGATCGCCCCGGCCATGCAGGCGGCCGCCGTCGCGATCGAGGACCGGAGGTTCTACGACGAGGCGGGCGTCGACCCGATCGGCACCGTCCGGGCGCTGGTCAGCAACAGCCTCGGCAGCGCGACCCAGGGCGGTTCCACGATCACCCAGCAGTACGTCAAGAACTACCTGATCAACGTCGTGGACCGCAAGAACCCCGCCAACCAGCGGGCCGACCGGTCCGACACCCTCGGCCGCAAGGTCCGCGAGGCGGAGCTGGCCACCGGACTGGCTCACTCGATGTCCAAGAACGACGTGCTGGACGGTTACCTCAACGTCGTCGAGTTCAGCGGGAACGTCTACGGCGTGGAGGCCGCCGCCCACGCCTACTTCGGCACCACGGCCGCCGCGCTCACGGTGCCGCAGGCCGCCCTGCTCGCCGGGATGGTCAACAACCCCAACCTCTACGACCCGTACGACCACCCGCAGCAGGCGAAGGACCGTCGCGACGTGGTCATCGCCGCCATGGCCCAGGTCGGCTCCATCACGCCCGCCCAGGCCGCCGCCGCGACGGCCGCACCACTGGACGTGCGGCCGGACGGGCCCGTCGTGCCCGGCGGTACCTGCATGGCCGCCGGGCCGGACGCGGGGTTCTTCTGCCAGTACGCCGTGGACTACCTCGAGAAGGCCGGCATGACCGCCGACCGGCTCGCCACCGGCGGCTACACCATCCGCACGACGATGGACCCGGCGGCGAGCGCGGCGGCGAAGGCCGCGGTCGACGCCAACGTGCCGACGCGCCAGGACGGCGTCGCCAACACGTTCGCGATCGTCCGGCCCGGCCACGACGGCCACGAGGTCGTCGCGATGGTCGCCAACCGCAACTACGGGACCGACGCAGCCCAGGGTGAGCGCGCCACGGACATCGTGGCCGACCCGAGCAACGTGTTCGGAGCCGGCTCGTCGTTCAAGATCTTCACCACGGCGGCGGCCCTGGAGAACGGCACCGTGGGCTTCGAGTCGACGCTGCCGAACCCCGGCTCCGACTGCTTCACCCCGCCGAACGCGAACCGCTACACCTCCTGCTACCCGGTCGCCAACGACGGGACGAGCTACCCGGACCCGATCAGCCTCCAGGACGCGCTGGCCACGTCGCCGAACGTGGCGTTCGTCGGGCTGGAGTCCCGCACCGGGCTGCCCGCGGTACTCGCCATGGCCCAGCGGCTCGGCCTGCGCGAGTCCCTGGCCAGCAACGACGCCGGCGGCACCCCGGTCACCGACCCGGCCGACCCGCAGTCGAAGAACCCCCAGTACGACCAGCCGCAGTCGCGGTACTTCCAGAACCTGCTCTCGTTCACCCTCGGTGTCAGCCCGGTCAGCACGCTGGAGATGGCCAACGTCGCCGCGACCATCGAGAGCGACGGCATGTGGTGCCCACCGAACCCCATCCAGTCGGTGACCGACCGCGACGGCCACCCGGTCGCCGTGCCCCAGCAGGCGTGCGAGCAGGTGGTCGCGCCCGGCCTCGCGCACACCCTGGCCGCGGGCCTGAGCCAGGACACGATCTCCGGCACCTCCGCGGCGGCGGCCCGGAACGCGGGCTGGACCCGGCCGGACATCGGCAAGACCGGCACGACGAACGCGAGCGAGTCGGTCGCCTACGTCGGCGGCGTCGGCGGGCCCACCGGGTACGCCGCGTCGTCGATGGTCTTCGCCGACGGCACCCACCCGCGGGAGATCTGCCCCGGCACCCCGGTGCACCTCGACGACTGCGGGCACGGCGCGTTCGGCGGCACGGTCGCCGCGCCGCCGTTCTTCGCCACGATGAGCAAGCTCCTCGCCGGCACCCCGGACACCCCGGTGCCCGGACCGGACCCGGCCTACCTGCAGGCGAGCCCCGCATCCGACGGTGCCGTACGAGGTCGGCGCCGGCCAGGACGCCGCGACGGCGGCAGTGACGGCGGCGGGTTATCGACCCACGACTCAACCCGTCCCGTCGACCCAACCGGCCGGGGTCGTCGTCGGCCAGACGCCCCAGGGAAACGTAGCGCCGGGCAGCGCGGTGTCGCTGCTGGTGAGCAGCGCGCGGCGCGAGCGGTTCGAGCGAGACCCGGCTGCAGTCCCAGCCCCGTGCGTGGCCGCGGAGCGGGCGTATGCCTGCGGGCCCAGGAGCAACGCCGCCACCTCCGCGACCAGCAGGCCTGCAGCTCCGGACGTGAGCGCGCGGAGCCCTGCACCGATCGGCCCGTCGCCGCGCAGGCGGCGCAGCAGCTCGTCGTCGCCGAGGTCGGCGAGGGCGTCCAGCTCTGTGCGCGAGGGGCCGCCCGGGAACAGCGGATCGGCGGCCCGGGCCCGATTCGGCTGCAGGCATGCCGCCAACTCACGCAGCCGGCGGGCCGGCGCGGCGGCCACGACGCCGAGCTGTGCACCACCCACGAGCCGGCGCCACTCGGCCAGGAACATCACCGCGCGGCGCGCCTCCTGAAGACCGCCGTCCATGTCGTCCGGGGCCGGGTCGAGGTCGCTCAGCGCGTCCACCACGTCGGCCCGCACGTCCGTAAAGTTCTTCCCGCACAGGGGGACGACCGCCTCGAAGAACGGCAGGTCGCCTGCGGCCGGTGCGGACGGCCGGAGGATGGCGTGCGCAGCGGGTGCGGCGGAGCGCCGGTCGACGAGACGGACCAGCAGCCGAGCGGCGAGGTCCGGGTCGACGGCGTCCGCGAAAGCCGGAACACGGACCACCACGGTGTCCGAGGCCTCCGAAGTCGGCTGCACGGTGACCTCGGGAGACGCGGGGTCCGCCGACAGTGCGAGCACCCGCGCCCGAACCTGCCGCGGGTCGATCATCGAATGCGGCAGGCCCCGAAGGCCACGTGGTGGCCCAGGCGCCGCCGGCGGCCGTTCCACTCTGCGGGCCCGGCGCGACAGCCGCCGCCAACCGTCGACAACCGACTTCAGCTCACGGTCAGGCCCTGCGACCTCCTCGATCAACTCGGAATATCCGTCGACCAACTCTTTCAGGGCGGAAGAAAGACTCTCGGAAACCGAGGGGGAATGTCGCGTCAATCGGCGCAGGAATCCCGCGAAATCGCGCGAAGCACGTCTGGCCAATCGCACCGCATCGCCGGTGAGGACGGCGCGCGCCGGCCCGGGCGCCAGCGTGCGCGCCGCGCGGCCCCGGGCGACGCCGCGCTCGGCGTCGACCAGCGCCTGGGTGAGCGGCACCTGGAGCCAGCGGTCGAGCGCGTCGACGACGGCGACACGTAACCACGGCGCCGCGCTCGGCGGAGCGGTGGTCCCGGGAAGCCTGATCGACGGCCGATGCGTCAACCCCGGTGCGGGGATCCCGTCCGGCACGTCGTCGCCGATCAGGGCACGCAGCAACGGGGCCGTCGCGACGTCGGACGCCGGGTAGGAGACGCCGTTCCAGCGGCAGGGAGACATCAGATCGACATCGACGTGCACGCCTGCCACGAGGTGCGTGCCATGGACGAGCGGGCCGGACGCGGCGCTCGGGATGGCTCGACCCTTCGAGGAGGCAGCGCCGTACTCGGTGGAGCGTGGAACCGAGACCATCATCGAATCGCCTCACATTCGCGACTCGCGACCGCCGAAACCGCCCTCAAAGCATAGCGACATGCCAAAAGGCCGGGTGGCGAGCGCCCGGGCTCATCGCATCATTGCACCTGGGGACCATTATTCCAACATCAGGGATCGATAAGCATCGAGATCCTCGTGTCGCTGACGAGCATGTTGCCAGGCTCGGAGGCGGCCGAGGCGCACGACGAGACCGGACGTACCGTCGACACCCCACCACGGGGCAGGCACCGTTCGATCCGCGAGCCGATCGAGTGCCTCGGCGGCGAGGCCCCGGAGCCCGTTGATGTCCTGCCAGGGCGCCTGACTCAGCTTGATCGTCTGCATCGGGTTCGCGAACCACCGGATCTCCGTGCCGAACAGGCACATCACGGTGCGGGAACGGTCGAGCGGAACCCCGTCGTCCCACGTCGACTCGCCGGCGGAGCTGCAATAGAAGGTGGACGGGTCGAAGTCGACCCAGCTGAGATAGTGGATGTAGGCCTCCACCAGTTCGTCGCGCGGCTTCATCTTTCCTGCAGCGAACCGCTCTCGTAGATCCCGGAGCTCGAACTGCTCACGCCAGATCAGCCGGGCGAGGCGCAGCACCAGTCCGACATCCGCCGGCTCGCCGCGTTGCGGCAACGGTCGAAGCACAGCCTGCACGGTGTCCGCCGACGCGATCCGGCGACGCAGCTGCGATGGCAGCAGTCCGGCGGCCTCGCCCAACCGGTCCCAGGCGTCATGAACCCGCCCCTGGGCCTGAAGCTGCATGCTTCGAGCCACGAGGCGTAGGGCTATTGCCCACCGAACGAGCGGCTTCGGCCCGGCCATGGCACAACCCGCAAACTCGGGAGGCCGCAGGACCGACCGCCAACTCCCGACCTCAAGAGCGGCAACGACGTCCCAGAGAACGCGTCGCAGGTCCCCTCCCGCTCCGCCGGTGCACATGACGGCTACCCGTCGGATACTTGATGAGCCGGTCGGCAAGACAGCTGGTGAGGCCCCGTGCGAGCCACTCGCGAGAGCTCGGTCAAACCTGTGAACCGCTGAGCGGGCACGCAAGAGATCATCTTCCGATCACCGCCTAATCGATCTCTACCCAACTTGCCGCAAGTTGGGTAGAGTAGAGATCTACTTAGCTACCTCCAGGATAGGTCTACGGCAATGTGGTGGTCAACACATCAGTCTGCCCCAACCCTTGCCCTCCGAGCCCGAACTCGGCGCAGACACAACCTCGTCTATCGACTAACGCCTGGGTTGGCCCGCGCGAGGGTGTACAGAGCAGAGCTGGCAGACTCTGCCGAGCGAAAGGGGGTGACGGGTGGCACTTGAGGCGAGCCAGGCCGTCCGCTTGGCGCGCGCGCTCCGAGATCTTCGCGAGTCTCACTGGCCCGCAACCGAGCTGACCCAGGTCCAGCTCGCGAAGGCGCTGAGCATGGAGACCAAGGTTGCGGCACCGACCATCAGCTCATGGGAGTCGCCCGTCAACCCGAAGACGCCGACAGCCGCTCGACTCAGTGCGTACGCACGCTTCTTCGCCACTCGGCGCTCGCTCGACGGAGAACCTCATCTCCTGCCGTCGAGCGAGTTGACTCCCGACGAGCGGGAAACCGCCCGAGCGATCGAGAAGAAGCTGCTCAGCCTGCTGCACGGCGACGTCGAAGAACACCGCAGCACTTTCACCTTCGAGGACGGCCCGGTGACCGTGATCTGCCCGGAGGCACCGCTGAACGCCCGGGGGCCGCTCGCCCGGCAGAATGAGCCGAACTACACGAAGTTGCAGCAGTACGCAGACCTGGACGCGCTCATTGAAATATTCGGGCACCTGCGCGCTTCCAATCCTACCTTGGACGTCTTCCATCGACTTCCCAACGAAGTTGTGGCGGACGACCTGTCCACACACGTCATACTGCTCGGTGGAATCGCCTGGAACCACGTGACCAAGAGGTTTCAGGAAGCGATAGGGCAGGTTCCGATCACCCAAGTTGAAGTCGACGACCTCAAGACCGGCGAGATCTTCCAGGTGGGCTCCGAGAAGCCGCAACAATTCTACCCCAAGTGGGACGATGCGGCCACGCAGGACGGCGATCGCGAGTTGATCGAAGACGTCGCCTTCCTTGCGCGGCTGCCCAATCCGTTCAAGATCAGTCGCACCCTCACGATCTGCAACGGCATTCACAGCCGAGGCGTCCTCGGCGCCGTCCGCTGCCTGACGGACGCCCGCGTGCGGGACGCGAACGAGCGGTATCTCGCCGAGCGGTTCTCCGCCGGGCCGTACGCACTGCTGCTTCGAGTCCCGGTGGTCGGCAACGAGACCTTGTCGCCGGACCTGCAGAATCCGTATATGCGGCTGCACGAATGGCCGCCGCGAGACGGCGCGCGCCGATGAAGTATTCGATCTTCCTATCGCACACGAGCGTGGTCGATCGAGGCCGTCCGATCCAACAGCTGTACTCCCACGCACGACTCATGCGCGATGTCTCCATCACAACCGCTCCGCCGGATCGGTCACGCCGAGGACGTCTCGACGCGATCGTCGTTCCGGCAACCCGGCCCGCCTCAGCGCTGGCCGGGATCATCGCGCTGGCTGCTCAGCTGGAGATTCTCATCGTGGTCCTGTGCAGCAGGCAGGCAAAGGTCGATCAGGTCACCGAGCGCATCAACCGCGTGCTGGGAGCTCGTGGAATCGCTGTACAGGTCGACGAACGGTACATGCTTCCGGACCTCACCTTCGAGACCTCGGACGGCTCTTTTGCCGCTGCAAGCGGCGGGCGTTCGAGCGACTTGAGTGTCAAACGAAACATTGGCCTACTACTGGCACGGCTCCACGGGTGGCGCAAGATCGCCTTCGTTGACGACGACATCACCGTATCCAAGCAAGACATCTCCCGGCTCGCTCACCAGCTGGACTACCATCAGATAACCGGTATGGTGTGCCGGGAGTTCCCGGACAACTCTGTGTTCTGCCACGCTCGCAGGCTTGCCCAGTTGCCCCAGGACGTCTTCATCACCGGCGCAGTACTCGGAGTGAACTGCAGCGACCTGCCATTGCCGTTCTTCGCCGACATCTACAATGAAGACTGGTTCTTCTTTGCCGAGGCTGTCGCCTACCGCCGACTGACCAAGGTCGGCGATGCGCAACAGGCGGAATACGATCCGTACGCTGAACCTACCCGTGCCAGCCATGAGGAGTTCGGCGACCTCATCGCCGAGGGTCTTTACTCAGTGATTCAGGGCCTTTGTACGCAAACGGACCTCCGCCGCTCGAAGGGTTTCTTCCATGCGATCGGCAAGCTTGCCACGGAGAAGTACTGGGAGACCTTCATCGACGTCCGTCGACGCGGCCTGGCCGAGACCCAGTCTGAGTTGGAAGGATTTACGAGTCGAGGCAACTGCAGCGATCAGGTTTTTGCCGCACTCAAGTCGCTGGAGGAGGCGGACAAGAGGTACCGCGAATCATCAACCGATCGGATCACCCCGAAGCACTGCGTCGATTTTCTCGAGGCACTGCAACGCGACATCGACCAGTGGAACAAAATCTACCAGCGCACCAGTAACGTCCGCACGACCAACGACGCCTTGGATCGACTGGGCATCACGAACTGGGAGCCTGTTCGGTTGACCGCCGAGAAGACCGTCAGATCGCCCGCCGCAGGCGCAGCTCCCTGCGCCAGTGTCCCGGTCTGATCGGCTGCCGCTCCCCCGTCCACTCGAACCCCAGCCGCTCGTACGCGCTCCGAGCGCACACGTTGTCCTCCAGCACCCACAGCCACAGATCGCTGAGTCCGGCGCGTCGCGCGATCTCGATCAAGCCGTCGAGGAGGGACCGGAACACTCCGCGGTTGCGGTGCGTCGGCGCGACCCAGATCGACTCGATGTGCTGCTCCTCCGGATGGCAGTCCACCAGACCCGCCAAGCCGATCAACCGATCGCCCTCGACCGCCACGATCCAGTGCGCCGTGTCGAAGCGTCGCCGCCACTGATGCTCATTCCACCGCGATTCGCGATGGTAGTGCGAGGTGAACGCGCGGGGCGATTCCGCCAAAGCGCGTAGCCGGATCGTCCGCAGCACGTGCCAGTCGCCCGGTTCCAGCGGTCGGACGTCCAGTAGCGCTCTCGCCATCCGCTCCCACTCGTCATGTCCACCGACGGTGGACCCCCTCCCCGTCCCTGACCACGATTCCTGACTCCGCGACGGATTGCGAGCCTTCCGTGAATTGGATCGCTATCGCGACCACGTCTCGGGGGCCGTCAGCCAAGCGACCAACGACACCGTGGCGATCACCGATACCGTCGCGAACCCTGCGGCATAGCCGCTCCACTCGACGGCCAGACCTGCCACGACCGGGCCGACCACGGCGCCGAGGTCGCCCACCATCTGGAATCCGGCCAGCACCGGGCCGCTGTCGGCGTCACGGTCACGCCTCGTGACAAGGTCGCCGACCGAGGCGTTCACCGCCGGGCTCATCAGCCCGGTGCCGAGGCCGGAGAGCAGCGCCGCGGCCACCAATCCCGCCAGGCTGGTGGCGAATCCCAGCCAGAGCGCGGTTACGGCGACGACGGCGGATCCCGCCGCGGCGGCCGGGCGGCGGCCGCTCCGGTCGGACCACCGCCCGCCGATCTGCAGTGCGGTGGCGGTTCCTACCGCGAACGCGGTGAGCGCGACGCCGGACCAGGTGCTCGGCTGCCTGAGCTCCTCGGTGACGTACAACGGGACGAGAGCCACCCGCACGCCGTAGACAGTCCAGCCGTTGAGGATGTTCGAGAGGAGCGCCGCCCGGAAGGACCGGTGCCGCAGCAACGTCCCGAAGGTGACCGGCGAGCCGGACCGGTCCGGGGTCTGCCGACCAGCCCGGCCCCGCAGGAGGAGACCCGCCACCACCGCTGCCACCATGAGCACGCCGGCGTAGACGAGGAACGGTGCGCGCAGGCTGACCGCGGCGAGCCCGCCGCCGGCCACCGGCCCGGCGATCGTGCCCAGGAGGAACCCGCCGGCCCAGGCTCCGGTCGCCCGTCCGCGAAGGCTCGGCGGTGCGAGCCGGACGATGAGCGACCCGGCCGCCACCGTGAACATCGTGGAGCCGACGCCGCCCGCGGCGCGGAAGGCGAGCAGCTGGAGGAAGCTGCCGGCGGCGGCACAGGCGGCGCTGGACAGGGCGACGACCACGAGGCCACCGCAGAAGACACGAAGCTCCCCGAGCCGGCCGACCAGGCACCCGCTCACCGGCGCGAACGCGATCCGGACGACAGCGAACACGCTGACGACGGTGGACGCTGCGATCAGGCCTACGCCGAAGCTGCGAGCGAAGGTCGGCAGGGCCGGGGCGACGATGCCGTAGCCGAGGGCGACGACGAAGCCGGCTCCGACAAGAACCCGGACCTCCCGCGGGAGCCGGTCGGGAGGTGTTCTCCTCCGGTCGTCGCGGTCCACGCCCGCCGAGTATCGTGCCGCTGCTGAGGCCTGCTCAACCAGGCCGTACCAGGCTGTTCCTTCACGGCCCCTGGCTGAGGTACCGCAGCGGGACCATCCGGTGACGTACGCGGAGGCGGCACGGAACCTGGTCCCATGACCAGCCCGCCTCTCGCGGGGCCGGTGCAGCCGAGCCTGTTCCGGCCACCGATCACCCGTCTGCCCACCCCGGGCGCGACCGCGCCGGAAGGCGACGCCGTCCAGGATCTCGTCGCGAGGTCCCTATCCTGGGGCCGGCACAAGATTCCACTGCCGGTACCGGTGACGTGCGCCTTCTGGCTCACCGCGGCCGGAGCCGGGGCCGTCGGCGGCTGGGCGACCGCGGTACTCATGCACCGGGCGCCGTGCAACGGCGTGGTGTGCACGATCGCCACACTGGGAGATCGTCCACGCCTGCTCGCGGTCCTCGCTGCGATCTGCGTCGTGGCCCTGCTTGTTCTCGCGCCGCTGACACGCGGCCTGACCGAGGCCGGCGGGCCGGAACTCGCGCTCATGGTCGTCGCCACCGCGTCCGGGGTCGTCTCGATGCTCGGTGTCGTGGCGGTCGTCGCGCTCGCCGTGCTGCTCGCTCTGGCGGGCGCCGTCGCTCTCGTACTCCTCCTCGATCGGGACTGACATGGAGACCTTGGACATCCGGCACGACTTGGCGATCGACACCGCTACCCGGGACGAGCTCGCCCGGCTGACCGCCGACCTCGAGCGCCGCTTTCCGCAGCTCCCGCCGCCGATCGTGCTCCCGTGGAGCGACCAGCAGGCAGTCGCCCTCGACCGCAGCAGGCCCTGGCTGTATGGACCGGCGAACACGGACCCGCTGATGGGCGAACGCGGCCCCGCTGTGCTACCCCGCCGGCAGCGGCGGCAGCTCGCGCGGTTGGCGGCGACCGGGGCGCGGTTCGACGCGATCGGCGTCGCCCACGAGCTGGACCCGGACGGACCGGCCAAGGACCTGCTTCCCCAGCTCGTCGACGGGCCGCGCACCTGCAGCGAGACGGTGGCCCGGGAGCTCGTCGGCCCGGTACCGGCGCATCCGGGGGTCGCTCGGGCGGTCGAGGTGCTCGCGTCGCTCGTTCGCGGTGACGCCTCGGCCCGCGCCGCGCGGATGCTGGACCGACTCCTCGATCCCGTCGTGTTCGGCATCGTCGCGCCGTGGCCGCTGGCTCACGGTGTGCCCAGCGTCTGGCAGCCGCTGGTGGCGTGGAGGTGGTGACGATGCTCCAGCAAAAGCCCGACACGCAGGTGTCGCTGCCCGACCGGGCCCGGCGGCTGCCGTGGGCGCTGGCCGGACTCGACGTGATGGCCGCGGCATGGATGATTTCCGCAGGCGACTGGCTCGACCACGCGTCCCGCGTGACCTCGGTGATCACCCTGGGCGGCCATCACCTCGTCGTCCTGTGGCTGGCCCTGGTCGGCTTCGCCGTCCTCGCCGTGCTGGCCCCGCTCACCGGCGGGTTCGCCGAGCTGAACCGCATCCAGGTCGTCGCGCTGTCGATCGCGGGCGTCGTGTCGGTGGTGGCGGTCGCGGGGGTCGCGTCCGTCGCCGCGCTCGTCGTTGGCACGGTGCTGCTCGTCGCGCTGCTCGGGCGGGCCCTGCTGGGCCGGTAAAGATCACCGCGACCGTCACCCGAGGGCGGCGACGACGACCACCCAGCGACGCTCATCGCGATCACGCTGCCGCAGGACGACGCTCACGACGATCACGTCACCGCGGGGCGACGCTCGCGACGATCACGCGCGGTGGTCTTCACGGCACGCGTTAGCCTTCCGGCGGACCGGTAAGAGACGCCGGGTGGCGACGGAAGGGCGAGGATGGGCGACAGGCTGATCTTTCAGCTGGGCACCAACAACTGGCAGCGCGGCGGGGAGTTCGCACCGGGCTCGGGGATCCTGCACGAGGCGCACCACCACGCCTACAACGCGCTGCCCGGGCTGCGCTGCTACTCGATGTACCCGTCGCGACGCCAGCGCTTCCGCGAGGAGCAGGTGCGGGTGTTCGCGCTGGACCACGACATCCCGATCTGCGAGTCGATCTCGCCGACCAGCAACTACCGCTGGCACAGCATGAGTGACGACGAGGTCGATGCCTACCGCAAGCGGCTCACCGACGAGGTCGCCGGGTGGATCGACGAGATCGAGGACGGCACCGGCGACCGGTTCGTCCTCGGGATCGCCCATCACGGCTTCATGAACACCGTGGTTATGCGCGACGTGATCCGCCGCCGGGCGGCAGCCGGACGCGGCACGATGCCGCTGCTGTGCTTCGCGCACGGCACGGAGCTGAAGATGTACGCAAACGAGAAGCGCGGCGACAACCCCGCGGAGTTCCCGCTGCGCTTCCTGCCGTTCATGCAGGGCGAGAAGATCTTCGACTACGCCGACCCCGAGCACGGCGTCGACGTCGTCGCATCGATCTCGGCGGAGCAGATCGACGCGTTGACCGCGGTGTTCCCGGAGTTTCCGCGTGAGCGCGCGGTGCTCTCCCACAACGGCTACAACCAGCAGGTCTTCGAGGAGCTGCCGGACGTGTACCCCAACCGCGCCGAGGTGCTGGCCGGGTTCACCACGGCGCCGCCCGAGGGCCACGGAGAGCCCGAGCCGGTCGCTCCGCCGGACGGGTTCGACGCTGTCGTCGCGTTCTGCGGCAAGTTCGCGGACTGGAAGCGGCTCGACGCCCTGCTGCGCGCGGCGGCAATCTACGAGCAGCACGAGAAGAAGATCCTCACCCTGGTGATCGGGTCGGGGCCGCACGAGGCGCAGGTAGCGATGCACGACCTGGCCGCGGAGCTCGGGCTGCGCCGGACCTACTTCGTCGGCCCCCGCCCGCAGGACGAGCTGACGACGCTGTTCAACTGCGCGGACGTCGGCTGCTTCCCGTCCTACCGGGAGCCCTTCGGCCTGGTCTTCATCGAGTGCATGGCCTGCGGCACTCCCGTGATCGGCGCGGACTCGGGCGGCCCGCGCGACTTCGTGACCCCGGAGGTCGGCACGCTGGTGCCCGAGACCGACGACCGGCAGGAACTGGCGCGGTCCCTTGCCGCAGCGGTGACCACGGCCGTCGACGAGGACTGGAAGAAGACCAAGGGCCCGGTGGCGCAGGTCTACGTGAAGGAGAACTTCAGCGTGACGAGCCAGGTGGCCGACCTGCTCGCCGCGGTGGACCGGCTGACGTGACGGCGCGCGCGGGGCGGTTCGCCGCCCCGCGCTACAGCTCGCCGAGCAACCGGCGCAGGGTCTCGCGGGACTGGGCCGGGGTCTCGGCCTGGACCGTGACGCGCTCCATGATCAGCATGTAGTCCTCGACCTCCGTCCGCTTGTCGAGGTACACCGCGCTGGTCAGCTGCTCGAGGTACACGACGTCCGGCAGGTCCGGCTCCGCGAACCGCAGAATCGAGAACGACCCACCCGCCGCGGCGTGCGCCCCACTGCGGAACGGCAGCACCTGCACGTGGATGTTCGGCGCGGCGCTGACCTCCAGCAGGTGCCGCAGCTGGTCCCGCATCACGCGGACGGGCCCGAAGGGCCGCGTCAGCGCCGCCTCGTCGATGACCGCCCACAGGTGCGGCGCCTCGGGCTTGTAGAGCATCTCCTGCCGCTCCAGCCGCAGCTCCACGCGGCGGTTCAGCTCCTCCGCGGACCGGCTGTGGCCGTGCCCGATGACGGCGCGAGCGTACTCCTCGGTCTGCAGGAGCCCGGGGACGAACTGGAGCTGGTAGGTCCGGACGACCTTCGCCACCTGCTCGAGCCGCAGGTAGGTCTCGAACCAGTTCGTCAGCAGGTCGCTGTGCTTCTGCCACCAGACGCGCATGTTCGCCTGGCGCATGAGGTCCAGGATCGCCGTGCGCTCAACATCGTCCGTGACCCCGTAGAGGGTGAGCAGGTCCGCGACATCGCGCTCCTTGAACCCGACGCGGCCCAACTCGAGGCGGCTGATCTTCGCGTGGGAGGCCCGGATGTGGTGACCGGCCGCCTCGCGGGTGATCCCGGCACCCTCACGGAGCCGCCGGAGCTGCGTGCCCAGCAGAATCCGGGACACGGTCGGGGCTTCGCTCTGGCCCGCACCGGCCGTGATCGACGTCGGCTGCGTGCTACCCGACAGGGATCGCCGACGCGCGGTTCCTGCGTCCACCTCGTCCCCCTTTCGCCACGGCTCACATCGCTGCTTGTCACTGCCAGCCCACCGCACGGTAGTACGGCGACGATGATACGGACCACCTGAACCGTCAAGATTTGAGGTGGTTCACGTGACGAGGTCGTCGAACTCCCCCGCCTTGGCCCCCTGGAGGAACGCGTCGATCTCGGCCCGGGTGTAGATGAGCACGGTCCCGAGCGGGGCGCGGGAGTTCCGAACCGCGACTCCTCCTGCCGGCAGCGGCGCGAGCTCCACGCAGTCGCCGTTCGGATTGCTCGCAGCACTCTTTCTCCAGGCCAGAAGGCCGAGCAGCGCGGCGGGCGCCTCGGTGACTTCGTCGATGAGACCCGTCCGGTGGCTGTCGATCTCCACGCCCGTCCTCCGCTTTCCGGTCACTCTGGATATATTCCCGATCACGGTGCGTGCACCATAGCCGAAGTGTTCTTGCAGATGAAATAGCAGATGCGCGAACGGTTGTCTGCACCGGCTGCTTTGCAGATGAACGAGCAGGTGTGCAGACTGGAGCGGTCAACCACTCGACAGTCATACGTTAGTGACGGGAGGGACACGGTGAGTAAGCGCGCCCGGGCCCGACACGGCGTCTCGACGGTGACGATCACCTGCGCTCGGGACGGCCGCGCCCACCACGTGCCGGACGTCCAGATCGCCGGCCCGCAGGCCGACGGTGCAGGGCGCTACGTCGCGGTGTGCGGGCACGTGGTGACGGCCGCTGCGATGGTCGAGCCCGAGGGTGCGCCCTGCCCGCTCTGCGCGGCGTTCTGATCTCCGTCCCGCGCGCGGGCATCCGAAGCGCCCGGCCCGTTCAGGCCTTGCGGGCGACCCCACCCAGCTCGTCGACCTCCGTCGCGTCGCCGTAGGCGTTCGGCTCGGGCCGCCACCGGCTGATCTGCACGATGCCCGGCTCGACCGGGTCGAGCCCCTCATAGAGGCTCACGATCTGCTCGTGCCCGCGGACGTTGTAGGGCACGCCGCCGCTGTCGCGGTAGCGCTCGAGCGCGGCGACGTAGTCCGGGTTCGTGTCGGTTCCGTCGCACTGCACCAGGAAGCTGCCCGGCGCCAGGCCGTCCATCAGGTGCGCGACGATGCCGCGGGCCACGTCGGTGTCCGCGACGTGCCCGAGCACGCCGATGAGCAGCAGCGCCACCGGCTGGTCGAGGTCCAGCGTCTTCCCGGCCTCGGCGATGATGTTCGTGGGGTCATGCAGGTCGGCGTCGATGTAGTTGGTGACGCCCTCGGGCGAGCTGGTGAGCAGGATCCGGGCGTGCGCGAGCACCAGCGGGTCGTTGTCGACATAGACGATCTTCGACTCCGGCGCCAGCCGCTGGGCCACCTCGTGGGTGTTGTCCGCCGTCGGCAGACCGGTCCCGACGTCGAGGAACTGCCGCACGCCCTCCTCGACCACCAGGTACCGCACGGCGCGTGCCAGGAAGTGGCGCACCGCGCGAGCCTTGTCCCGCTGTCCGGGATAGACGGCGAGGAACTCGTCGCCCGCCTCCCGGTCGGCCGCGAAGTTGTCCTTCCCGCCCAGCCAGTAGTTCCAGATGCGCGCCGAGTGCGGGACCGAGGCGTCGATGTCGCGCAGTTCCGGGGCGTCGGCCGCACCGTTCGCCATCCGTGATCCCGCCTTCTGGTCCATCCGTTGATGGTCGATTCACACTAGCGCTCGGCCCCGGAACGCCATCCGGGACAGTACGGTGGGCAGGCGCGCAGGAATCCTTCCCACCTGGCGGACCCACCGGTGGTCGCGAAGGGTTTCACTCTGACCCCCGGGAGGACGCGGGCCGATGCTCAGTGACCCTGCTCCCCGGCCACCCCGCTGCTACGACCCCACGACTCCGCCGCACCGCGACGAGCAGGGCGTGCACGTCTACGACCACGCGACGATCCGCGCGCTGTTGCGCGACCCGCAGCGCGTGACGTCGGACGTGAGCGAGATGCTCGCCCCCGAACAGCGCGACCGGCTGCACCCGGTGAGCAGCTTCGTCTGGGCGACCGACCGCCGGACGGTGAGCGGGTGCCCCGGTCGGCATGCGGCTCTGCGCTCCGCGATGGCCCCGTGGTTCGCGGCGGAGACGGCCACGCGCCGCGCTCCGGCCGCCGCGGACATCGCCGCGGAGCTGCTCGCCGAACCTGCCGCAACCGGCGCGTTCGACCTTTACCACTACCACCGCTGCGCCGGGCTGCACCACGCCCGCACCGTTGCCGTCGCCACGGTGACCGCGCTGGCGCAGCACTGCCCGGGCCTGACGATGGCCGGAGCGTGGAAGCGGTATGTCGGGATCGACGACGGTTACGTCGCCGCCCCGGTGGTCACCCTGCCGGACCGACGACCGCAGGGTCCCCGATAGGGTCCGCGCCTGCACTACGGAACGTGACGATCACGATCCACCGTTCCATATTTATCACTCGATTGCCGGAGTATCGAGTCGGGGAGGACGCGACCCATGGGTATCGACCCTGCACGGTTGCCGGAGGACCCGGCCCCTGCACGGGCAGGCGGCCGCCACCGGGGTGACGACCCGCCCGGCTTCGAGCCGTCCGGGTTCGAGCTCAACGGGGTCGACCGCATCCCCGAGGGTGACCGCACCTCGACCCCCAGGACGTTCTTCGTCATCTTCATCGGCGGCTCCGTCGGCCTCGGCGCGGTCGCCTTCGGCTGGGTCGGACTCACCTTCGGCCTGGGCCTGTGGGCGACGATCTCGGCGATCGCGGTGGGCACCGCGGTCGGGATCGTTCTGCTGATCCCGCTGGTGCTCCTCGGGTCGCGGACGGCGACGAACAACGCCACGGCGTCGGGGGCGGCGTTCGGCGTGCGGGGCCGGCTCGTCGGGAGCGGGATCGGGCTGCTGACGTGCCTGGTCTCGGTCGCCCTCACCGTCTGGACCAGCGGGGCCGCCGGGGTCGCGGTCGCGGGACGGCTGTTCGGCCTGCCCGACTCGCTGGGCGCCCAGGCCGTCGTCTTCGCGCTCGTGGCCGCCGTGTCGGCGGCGGTCGCCATCTGGGGCTACCGCTGGCTGGTCCGCGCCACCGCCGCCATCTTCGCGGTCGGCGGGATCCTGATGATCCTCATGCCGGTCGCCTTCGGCGGCCGGATCCAGTGGGGCTACGCCGGCGGGGAGTACCTGCTCGGCACGTTCTGGGCCACGTGGCTGCTCGTCGCCACGACGGTCGGGGTCGGCGGTGCGCTGGTCGTCTGCACGATCCTCGGCGACTGGACGCGCTACATCCGCTCGGACCTCCACCCCTCGCGCGCGCTCGCGCCCGTCGCGGCCGTGGCCCTCTTCCTCGGGTTCGTGGTGCCTGCGGCGATCGGGGCGATCGTGTCGACCGCCTTCACCGACCCCTTTGCGCCCTTCCCGGTCAGCCTGGCCGGGGAGTCGCCGCTCTGGTACGCGGTCCCGCTGCTCCCGTTCGCCGTCCTTGGCGGGGTCGGCCTGGTCGCCCAGTCGCTCTACAGCGCGGGGCTCGACCTGGAGGCCGTCGTCGTCCGGCTCACCCGCGCCCGCGCGACGATGATCATCGCACTGGTCGGCGTCGTGCTGGTGTACCTGGGGCTGCTGGCGCCGACCATCCAGGGCGCCATCGGCGCCGCGCTGCTGGTGCTGGCCGAGCTCAGCGCGCCCTGGGCCGTGATCGTCGGGATCGACTTCCTGCGCACCGGCGCCCGCTACGACCCCGACGACCTGCAGGTGTTCAACCGCGGCGAGACCGGCGGCCGGTACTGGTACAGCGCGGGCTGGCACGTCGGCGCGGTGATCGCCTGGGCGGTCGGCTCGATCGTCGGGCTCCTCACCATCCAGACGCAGCTGTTCAGCGGCCCACTCTCGGGCATCGCGTTCGGTGTCGACGTCAGCCTCCTGCTCGGAGCGCTCGTCGCCGCGCTGATCTACCTGCCGCTGCGCGGGCGCGGCGCCCGGGCACGCTGAGTCTCACCCGAACCCGAACGGAACCGATCGCGCGGGAACGCGCGGGTAGGGTGTGCCGTCGAGGCCACCGGCGGTAGGGGGAGACGTGACGAGCCCCATCGCGGAGCACGCCTTCGGCGAGGAACGCCGGGAGCGGATCGTCGCCGTGGTCAACGCGCGCGGGCGCGTGCGGATCGGCGAGCTTGCCCGGGAGGTCGCGGCCAGCGAGCCGACCGTGCGCAAGGACCTGGCGCTGCTGGAGCGGGCGGGGTTGCTGCGGCGCACGCACGGCGGCGCGCTGGCGCTGCGGCCCCCGGCCGAGCGGTCGTTCGTCGACCGGCTCGGCCGCGACGCCGAGGCCAAGACCGCGATCGCTCGCGTCTGCGTCGACCTGGTGGCTGACGGCGACGCGATCTACCTCGACAGCGGGACGACGACCCTGCGCATCGCCGAGCTGCTCAACGCCCGCAACGTCAACGCGCTCACCAACGGCATCGCGGTGGCCGCCGCGCTGGCCGAGAAGCCGACGGTCCGGCACACGCTGCTGGGCGGGGTGCTGCGCCCGTCCGCGGGTGCGGTGGCCGGGGCACTCGCCGTCGAGAACCTCGCGCGCTTCACGGTCAGCACGGCCTTCATCGGCGTCACCGGCCTGACCGCGGACGGCATCACGGTGGCCGACCACAACGAGGCCCAGCTCAAGGCGGCCGTGCTGGACCGGGCGAGGCGGGTCGTCGTACCGGTGGACGCCTCGAAGATCGGCATCAGCGACTTCGCCCTCGTCGCACCGCTCGACGTGGTCGACACGGTGGTCACGGCCGACGCCCCGCCCGGGCTGGCCGAACTGTGCGCACGGCACGGCGTCGAGCTGGTCGACGCCGCGCCGCGGTGATCCTGGCGGACACGCGTCAGGAGGCCGCGGCCTCCGGGACGGCGTCGGTGTCGATCGTCTCGACGTGGTCGAGCAGCGCGTGCAGCGCGAGCGCGCACCCGTCGTCGTCGAAGGGCTCGGTCACCAGGTGCGCGGCGGCCTTGACCTCGGCCGACGCCTGCCCCATCGCGACCGCCGTGCCGGCGACGCCGAACATCGACACGTCGTTCCCGCTGTCGCCGACGACGAGCAGGTCGCGCGCGGGGATGCCCGCACGGCGGGCCACCCACTCGACGCCGCGGCCCTTGCTGATCCCGGCCGCGGTCAGGTTGAGGATGTTCACCCCGGGGAAGACCGGCGCGGTCGACGGGTCGACGTACAGGCCGAGCTCCGCGCCGAGGGCGAGGGCGGCCGGACCCTGCTCCGGCTCGAAGGCATAGATCGTGATCTTGTAGGTCTCCGCCTGCGTCAGGTCGACGTCGGCCACCGCACCGTCCGGACCGCCTGCGATGTCGCCCCAGGCCGGACGGGCCGCCTCACGGGCGTCGCTGACCAGGAAGTCGGATCCGACCGCGAACTCCGCGTACACGCCGCGCTCGAGAGCCCACCGCGCGACCCGGGCCGCGGCGGTGGCGGGCATGGCCCAGCCACCGATCTGGCCGCCGTCCTGCAGCACGAGGGCGCCGTTGTGCACGACGTCCGCGCCGCGGGAGCCGGTGCGCGCGCGCACGACGTCCACCCCGGCCGGTGGGCGCCCCGTGGCGAACGAGAGCGTCGCCCCCCGGTCCTGCACGGCCCGGCAGGCGTCCACGAGGGCGGCGGTCGGTTCCTCGTGCTCCCCCACGGACGTCCCGTCGACGTCGAGGAAGACCCCCCGGACCGGCGACCTGCGCCAGTCGTCGAACCGGCCGCCGGGCTGGAGACCCTTGCTGAGATGCAACATGCGTACGAAACGACACTCCCCGCTCCGGCTGGGCCATCCGGGGTCGCGACGACCCATGCGGAGCGCTCGGGCGCCGGAGCATCGCATCCACCCGAGCACAACTCGATGCTAGTCGAGCACGTTCGAGCTCAACCGAAATCGTATCGAACGTCACCGGCGTCGGGGTGAACAACCGCGCTCATCCCTCCCGCTTCACACTCTGCCCGTACGTGCCGAGCGCCTGGGCGACCTCGTCGAGCTGCTCCGCCGTGAGCAGGTTCGGCTCCCCGATCTGCTTGGCCTGGTGGTAGAGCTTGCACACCCACTCCAGGTAGATCGAGCGCGTGTAGGCCTTGTCCAGCGTGTCGCCATAAGTGGTGGCGCCGTGGTTGCGCAGCAGCACACCGGTGCGGTCGGCCATCGCCTCCACGCTGCCCTGCGCCAGCTCGGGGCTGCCGAACCGGGCGTAGGGCGCCACCCGCACCGGCCCGCCGAGGAGCGCGATCATGTAGTGCACCGGGGGTACCTCGTCCATCGTCACCGACAGCGCGGTGCAGTACATCGGGTGGCTGTGCACCACGGCGCCGGCGTCGGTGGCGCGGTACACCGAGGTGTGCATCGGCACCTCGGACGACGGCTCCAGATCGGCCTCGACCACGCCGCCGTCGAGGTCGATCACGCAGATGGCCTCCGGCGTCAGGTCGTCGTAGTTCACGCCGCTCGGCGTGATCGCGACGAGGTGGCCGGAGCGGACGCTGAGGTTGCCGGAGGTGCCGACGGTCAGGTCGTCGGCCTGCATCTTCAGGCAGTACTCCACCAGCGCGGCGCGTTCGTCGGGCAGCAGCATGTGTCGGCGTCCTTCCTCACGGCGTTCGGGGCACACGATCTCACGGGTACCCCGTCAGCGCGTGCTGCTCGCCGGCGGCGGGAACAGGTGGGCTACCTGCGGCTCGCCCGTCGCGTACCGGCTGGCCTGCTCCTCGAACCGGCGGTCCGCGCCGGTGAGCCGGCCCTCGTGCTGGCGCATGTGCTCGGCCCAGGTGCCGACGAGGTACGACTCGACGAACCGGCGCGGGTCGCCGCCGTCGCGGAACAGCTCCCAGCGCAGCGCCCCCGTCCGCCGGCGGGAGCGGCCGACCTTGCGCATCGCGTCGGTGAACGCCACCACGTTCTCCTCGGGCACGTCGTAGGTGAGCGTGACCAGCACCGGGCCGTCCATGGCGTCCGGGGTGAAGATCAGCTGCGGGGCCGGCCAGTGCGCCGACGGGGTCCGGTCCAGCGCCGCGGTGTCCGGCATCGGGCTGCGCAGCCCCACGGCCGCCCCGACCGCCAGCACGACCGCCGCCGCCAGCAGCGCGACCGGCGCGGCCGTGGCCTCCGCGACCGTGCCCCACACCACTGCGCCCAGCGCCTGGGCACCCTGGAACACCACCAGGTAGTAGGCCAGGCCGCGGGCGCGCACCCAGTTCGGCAGCGCCAGCTGCAGACCGGAGTTCAGGCTCGACATCACGGCGATCCACGACCCACCGACGGGCAACAGCGCGATCCCGACCACGACGGCGTCGTTGACCGTCGCGACGACGGCGAGGGCCATCGCGGTGACCACCATCGCCCCGGTGACCAGCCGCGCGGAGCCGACCGCCGCCCGCACCCGCGGGATGACCAGCGCGCCTGCGACGGCGCCGATGCCGACCATGCCCAGCAGCAGGCCGTACCCACCCGACCCGAGGCCCAGCCGGGTCGCCGCCACCACCGGCAGCAGCGCCCACACCGCCGAGGCCGCGGGGATGAACAGCACCGCCCGGTAGAGCAGGCGGCGCACGATCCGCGCGTGGCGGACGTAGCGCCCTCCGGCGCGCAACGCCTCGACCAGTCGCTCGGGCGGGCCCGTCGCGTCGCGCGCGGGCGACCGCCAGCACGCCACCACGACCACGATGCCGACGAACGACACGGCGTTGAGCGCGAACACCCAGCCCGCGCCGATCGTCGCCACGACGAACCCGCCGATCGCCGGCCCCACCGCCCGGGCCAGGTTCATGTTCAGCCCGTTGAGCGCCGCGGCCTGCGGCAGCAGCGTCCGCTCGACGAGATCGGGCTGGATGGCCTGCCAGGCCGGGGCCGCGATCGCCGACCCGCAGCCCAGCGCGAAGGTGAGGCCGAGGATCAGCGCGGGCGAGGTCATGCCGAGGAAGGTCACTGCGGCCAGCACAGCTGCGGCGACGGACATCGCCCCCTGCGCCCCCAGCAGCAGCCGCCGCCGGTCCACGACGTCCGCCCACGCCCCGGCCGGCAGGGCGAGCACCACGATCGGCAGGCTGGAGGCCGCCTGCACGAGCGACACGAGCAGTGGTGAGCGGTCGATCAGCAGCCACTGGGCGCCGACCGTCTGCATCCAGGTGCCCACGTTCGACGCGAACTGGGCGATCCACAGCGCTCGGAACATCGCGTGCAGCCGCAGCGGGGCCCAGGCCGACGCCGGAGGCGAGGCGGGGACCGGCGCGGAGACCACGTCGCGTCGGTACCAGATGACGCCGGGCGGCTCAATTCGTGGCGTACCGACCGTCGGTCCCCGCACGAGCTGCAGAGGGCCGGCTCGGGCCTGCAGTCATAGGCTGCGTCGGTGGAGTGGTGGCGCCCGTTCCTGACCCGGCTGGTCGCCGCCGACCCGGGGATGCGCCGGTTCCGGGCCGCGACGCAGGTGATCGTCGCCGTCGTGCTCGCGGTCGGGGTCGCGCTGCCGGCCCTGACTGCGCTGCACCAGCCGGTCACCGCGGTCGCACCCGCCGCCGTCGTCGCGATGGTGAGCATGCTCGCGGTGCGCGCGGGAGGCCGGGAGGGCGTGCTCACCACGCTCGTGATGCCTGTCGCCGCCACCGTGTCGTTCACCCTCGCCGCGCTCGTCCACGGGTCGCTCCGGCTCGCGGAGCTGGTGTTCGTCGGCGTGATGTTCGTGGCGGTCTGGATGCGGCGCTTCGGACCGCGCTCGTTCGCTGCCGGAATGGCCGGCTTCCTCGGCTACTTCCTCGCGCTGTTCCTGCAGGTGTCGTTCGTGGCGCTGCCGGCGATGGCCGGGGCCGCGGTGGTCGGAGCCTGCGCGGCGCTGCTCGCCCGGTTCGTGCTGCTGCCGGAGCGGCCGGACTCGGCGTGGCGGAGCGGGGTGCGCGCGCTGCGCGCGCGGGTGCACACGCTCCTGCACGCCGTCGACGCCCTCGGCGCGGAGCCCGGCTCGGCGCAGCGCCGCAGGCGGGTGCACGACGAGCTGCTGCGCCTCAACGCGACCGCGCTGTCGCTGGGCACGACCTTCGCGGCGCTCGACGAACTGCCGCAGGAGCGGGCGGACGCGCTGCGCCGGCACGTGCTGGACGTCGAGCTCGCGGCCGGCGCGCTCGTGACCGCGGTGGACGGCCTGGTCGACGGGCCCGTGGACGCGGCGGCGCGGCCGGCGGTGGCGCAGGTGACCGCGGCGCTCGACCACGACGTCGCGGCGGCGGCGCGGGCGTCCCGGGAGATCGCGGACCAGCTCGACGGCGCCGGTTCCCCCGCGGTCGGCATGGCGGTGCGGCGGCTGGCCGCGGCGGCCGCGGACCTCGGCACCGCCACTCTCACGATGCAGCACGACATGGACCTACCGGCCGCGCCCGAACCGGTCGACGAGCCGGAGGCCGCCGACGAACCGGAAGAGCCGGACGAGCAGCGCGGCCTGCAGCCGACGACCCGCACCGCGATCCAGGTCGCCGTCGCCGGCACGTTGGCGATTCTCGTCGGCGGCCTGGTGGCGCCGGGCCAGTGGTTCTGGGCGGTGATCACGGCGTTCGTGGTGTTCGCCGGTGCGAACAGCCGCGGCGAACTGCTCGTGCGGGCATGGTCGCGGACCGCAGGCACCCTCGGTGGAGTGATCGCGGGCGTCGTGGTCGCGAGCCTGGTGACCGGGCACGTCGTGCTGCAGGGCGCCGTCGTGCTGGTGTGCGTCTTCCTCGCGTTCTACCTGCTGCCGATCTCCTACGGGCTGATGACCTTCTTCGTGACGACCATGCTCGGCGTGCTCTACGGGCTGCTCGGCCGGTTCAGTGTCGCGTTCCTGGAGATCCGCCTGCTGGAGACGGTGATCGGGGCGATCGCCGGGGCGATCGCGGCGCTGCTCGTGCTGCCCACCCGCACCCGCGGCGTGGTCCGGGAGCAGGCCGCAGCCTTCCTCGCCCCGGTCGCGGGCCTCCTGCGCGCCGCGGCCGACGACCTGCGCGCCGGAGCGGACATCCGCCTGCTCGCCGCCGAGGCCCGCGACGTCGACACGCAGATGCACGCCCTGCTGGTCAGCGCGCGCCCGTTCGGCAGCTACCGCTTCGGCGATGCCCGGGCCCGCTACGAGCGGTGGCGGTTGCTGGTCGGCTCGTGCGCGGCCGCCACGCGGGGGTTCGCCCGAACGATCGGTCCTGCTGCGTGCACCAGCGACCAGGACACCCGGGAACGGCTCGGCGAGCTCGCCGCCACCGTCGCCGACCTGGCCGACGCGGTCGCCGCACGCGACGCCGACGCCGCCGCCGCGCTGGCAGACCGGGCGTGCGAGCAGGAGGGGACGCTGGTCGACGTCGTCGAGGCGGTGGCGGCCGGGGAGACCCAGCTGCGGGTCGCGATCCACCAGCTCGGCCGGCTGCGCGGCGTGCTGGCCGACCTGGCGCGCGAGTTCGGTCCACGGCCGGCGACCGTCCCGGCCTGACCCAGCCCGGGTCACTCGGGACGTCGCCACCGCCCGTCGCCGGTCCATGGCTCTCGGCGCCGGTCGGGACCACACTTCGACGGTGGCCACGACCGCCGTCCCCCGCGCGCACCTGACGGTCGTGCGCGGTGCCCGCCTCTTCGACGGCACCCGGCCGGTGCCGCTCGCTGCACCCACGGTCGTGATCGACGGAAGCAGGATCACGGCGGTGGGGGTTCCGGTACCGGAGCACGCCGCGGTCGTCGACCTGCCCGGCACGACGTTGCTACCCGGCCTCGTCGACACCCATGTCCACCTCGCCTTCGACGCGAGCGCCGACCCGATCGGGACGCTGGCGGCCTGGGACGACACCGCCGCGCTCGTCGCCATGACCGACGCCGCCCGCACGGCCGCCCGGGCCGGGATCACGACGGTGCGCGATCTCGGGGACCGCTGCTTCCTGGCCCTCGACCTGCGTGATCGCGCCGAACCGGGCCTGCCGACGATCGTCGCCTCCGGGCCGCCGCTCACCACGCCCGGCGGCCACTGCCACTACCTGGGTGGCGAGTCGACCGACGTCCGGGCGACCGTCCGTGCCCACGCCGAGCGGGGCGTCGACGTCATCAAGATCATGGCCAGCGGTGGCAACCTCACGCCAGGCAGCCGCCCCGAGCTGGGGCAGTTCGAGCCGGACGAGCTGCGCGCCGCGGTCGACGAGGCGCACCGGTTCGGGCTGCCGGTCACGGCCCACGCGCACGGGCGGCAGGCCGTCGTCGACGCGGTCGCGGCCGGTGTCGACGGGCTGGAGCACGTCACGTTCATGACCGCCGACGGGGTCGATCCCGTCCCGCGGGACCTGCTCGGAGAGATCGTCGCGCGGCGGGTCGTCCTCGGGCTGACCGTCGGCGCGGTCCCGGGTGCGGCTGTACTCCCAGCGATGGCCGTGCGGTTGCCGGCGCTGCTGGCCAACGCCCGGCTGCTGTGCGCCTCAGGCGCGCCGATCACAGCGGGCACCGACGGGGGAGTCAGCCCGGGCAAGCCGCACGACGTCCTCCCGTACGCGATCGAGGCGCTCATCCGGATCGGGATGAGCCCGGCCGACGCGCTGGTGGCCACGACCTCGCGGGCGGCGGAGGTGTGCGGGCTCGGCGACCGCACCGGAAGGCTCGTTCCCGGGTTCGACGCCGACGTGCTGGCGGTCGACGGCGACCCGCTGACCGAGCCTGCCGCCCTGCGGAGCGTGCGGGCCGTGTTCGCGCGGGGCGTCCGGGTGCGCTGAGCGCGCTCGGCTCGTGCACACCTGCTGGTGCCCGTGCACAGCGGCCACGATGTGCACGGACAGCCCACGGTGTGCACGGTGGAGCCGTGCCCGTTCCTGCCCGCCACGTCGCCGTCCTGGGAGGTGGCGTGCTGGGTGTATCCACCGCCACCCAGCTCGCCGAATGCGGCGTGGCCGTCACGCTGATCACCGACGGGGCCCTCGCGAGCGGGGCGTCCGGACGGTCGCTGTCGTGGCTCAACTCTGCCGCGCCCCGCTCCCCCGCCTACCACCGGCTCCGGATGATCGGCATCGACCGCTACCGGACGCTGTCCGCGGCCCTGCCGGACGCGCCGTGGCTGCGGTTCGACGGCGGGCTGTTCTGGGGCGAGCGGGCCGACGCCATCGTCGAGCATCACCGGGAGGTGGGGTACGAGGTGCGCCGGGTGCGCGCGGCGGCCGGCATCGTGGTGCCTGCCGAGGGCGCGTACCTCAACCCCGGCGAGGGCTGGGTGGATCTCCCGTCCCTCGTCCGGCACCTGGCCGGCCGGTTCACGACGGCCGGTGGGCGGCTGCTCACCGGCGTGGGCGCGGCCCGGCCCAGCGTCGACGGCGGCCGGGTGCGGGGCGCCCGACTCGCGGACGGGACGCGGGTCGACGCCGATGCGGTCGTCGTGGCCACCGGCGCCGCGGTCCCGGACATGCTCGGCGAGCTGGGCGTGCCGATCCGCGCGCAGCACTCGCCCGCCGCCCTCGTCCGCACACGACCGGTCGACGTCGGCGTCCGCGTGGTGGTCAACGCGCCGCGCGTGTCGCTGCGGCCGACCCCCGACGGCTGCCTCGTCGTCGGCGCCGGGTGGCTGGACGCCGAGCTCGCCGACGACGCCCGCACCGTGCCCGAGGAGCGCGTCCCCGAGCTGCTCGCCGAGGCGTCGGCGGTGCTCGCCGGCCATCCCGCGCTCATCGCGGACGCCGTGCACGCCGGGCCGCGCCCGATGCCGGTCGACGACGAGCCGGTGCTGGGCCGGGTCGCCGGGATCGCGGGCCTGCACGTCGCGTTCACCCACAGCGGGGCGACGCTCGGCCTGATCGCGGGCGAGCTGGTCGCCGACGAGATCGTCACGGGCAGGGCCCACCCGCTCCTGGACCCGTTCCGCCCCGACCGGTTCGCCCGCTGATCACGCGACGTCCGACCCCCGCGACAGTCGCGGGAGGTAGTCCACCCCTTCGGCCACCGCACACCCCCGCGGCCGCCGCACACCCACCCCGACCGGCACACCCCTCCCAACGGGTGCGGCGGTCCCACCCGCAGTGCGGACACCGCGCGACACCGCCCGCGCCGTGCCGCACCGCCGACGTCTCACCGTGGCGCGGCCACTCCGGCTCGGCCACCGCACACCCCCCCGGCTGTCGCACACCCACCCCGGCCAGCGCACCCCTCCCAACAGGTGCGACGGTCCCACGCGCTGTGCGACGGCGCGGGCGCCGTGCGACGCCGCGGACGGGAGGCCTCCGGGTCAACCCGGCTCGGCGATCCACTTCTCGACGGTGTCCGCGATCGCGATCTCCTGGACGGCCTGGGCGATCGTCGGGAAGCCGTCCAGGCAGAACCAGGTGTCGTGGCCGGTCCGGGCCGTGTGCCCGACGGCCCACAGGGCCCGCTCCCGGTAGGACCGGAACGGGATCATCAGCGGGTTCGTCGCCGAGGAGCAGCACCGGCAGACGATGACGCAACGCTCGCCCACGTCCGCGACGCTACGCCCGACCTGCGGGAACCGCGCGTCGATCAGCGCGGCCGTCGGGGCGAAGCGGCCGCGCCGGGCGCTGGGGCGGGCGGTGGGGAACGGGCGGGTAGGGTCGCCGCATGCTCGGCCGCGCCTACGGGATCGCCCGGTCGCTGGTGATGTACCACGGCGTGCCGGGGCGGCACCGCAAGATGGTGCGGTTCTACGGCGAGTTCCTCGGGCCGGGCGACATCGGGATCGACGTCGGCGCGCACGTCGGCAGCCGCGTCCGCGCCTGGCGGGCGCTCGGGGCACGGGTGATCGCGGTCGAGCCGCAACCCGACTTCACCCGCATCCTGCGGCTGTTCTTCGGGCGCGACGACGGCGTCACGATCCTGCCCCAGGCGCTCGGGGCGCGGCCGGGGACGGCCCGGCTGGGCATCTCGACGGCGACCCCGACCGTGTCGTCATTGTCGACCGACTGGATCGACACGGTGGCGACGGACCGCAGCTTCGCCAAGGTCCGCTGGGACCGGTCGGTGGAGGTACCGGTGACGACGCTGGATGCGCTGATCGCCACCCACGGCGAGCCGGCGTTCTGCAAGATCGACGTCGAGGGCTTCGAGGCGGAGGTCCTGGCCGGGCTCACCCGGCCGGTGCGCGCGCTGTCGTTCGAGTACCTGCCGATGGCCCACGATGCCGCGCTGACGGTGCTCGAACGCGTGGGTGAACTGGGTTCCTACCGCTACAACTACTCCCCCATCGAGACCATGACGTGGGCGAGCGACCGCTGGCTGGACGAAGCGGAGCTGCGCGCGCTGCTCGACCGGTACCGCCCGCTCGGCCGCTCCGGCGACGTCTACGCGCGCCTGGCGGACGACCGCTGACCCATTGACGCCCTGCTCAGCGGGGTCTGCGGCGCCTGCGGTGAACGGGACGACGGCTCGGCCGGCTCGGCCGGGACGGCCGGCTCGGCCGGAAGTGGTATGCGGCGAATGCCAGCGCCGCCGCCACGAAGCCGGGCAGTACCAGCGACAACAGCAGGCACAGCACGGCGGTGGCGGCTGCGGCCACGGTGACGATGTGGTGGCCCCGGCCCGACCGGCGCGATTCCAGGCGACCCATCGATGCCGCGAACCCCGGGTCGTCGGCCGCGATCTGCTCGGCGATCTGGGCGAACGCCTGCTCTTCCTGCCCGCTCAACATTGCAGCCTCCGGCCGTCCGGACGCCGCCTACGCGCGACCTCCCGTGGTGAAGAGGCCCGAACGGCGCCGCAGATACACCGTCAGCCGACGTCCCACGCAGTCACGACGTCGTCGGCCGTCAGGTGCACCGAGCGGTTGCGCAGGACGATCCCGTCGGTCACCCGCAACACGCCGAGGTCGCCGACGGCCTCGGTGCCCGCCCCGATGATCCGGGGCGCGGTGCCGACGACGATCCGGTCGACCAGCCCGGCGCCGAGCAGGGAGGTGATGACCTGCGCACCGCCCTCGACCAGCAGGCTGTGCACGCCCTCGACACGCAGCTGCTGCAGGGCCGCCGCGAGGTCGACCCCTCCTGGGCCCTCCGGGAGTACCCGGATGCCGGCGCCGAGGTCGCGCACCCGCGACCGGTCGGCCTCGGTCGAGCGATCCGTGGTGAGTATCAGCGTGGGAGCGGCGCCGTCGTCGAGGCAGGTGAACAGCAGCGCGTCCGACGGCGTGCGCAGTGTCGAGTCGAGCACCACCCGCAGCGGCGACGCGCCCTGCACCAGCCGCACGTTGAGGCGACAGTCGTCGCGCAGCACCGTCCCGACCCCGACCATGATCGCGTCGCAGGCGGCCCGCAGGGCGTGCGACAGCGCTCGCTCCTCCTCGCCGCTGATCCACTTCGAGTCGCCGACCCCGGTGGCGATCCGCCCGTCGAGGGTCTGGGCGTACTTGAGGACGACGTACGGGCGGTCCGGGGGCACGTCGACGTTCCCGATGAGGTCGACGGCCTCGGGCGGGATCGCCGGACCGGGCAGCTCCTCCCCCGCCGTGTCGCCGTGGCCCAGGCGCCGTTCCTTGGTGCGCAGGTAGCCGACGTTGCGCACGTGAGCGGCGGTCCGCAGCGGCTCCATCCGCTCGACGGCGATCCCGGCCTTCTCGAGGCCGTGGACCTTGTCCGGGTTGTTGGTCAGCAGCCGCACCGACACCACACCCAGCTCGCGCAGGACATCCGCGGCCTCGGTGTAGCTGCGGTCGTCGACCGGGAGCCCGAGGCGCAGGTTGGCGTCGACCGTGTCCGCGCCCTCGTCCTGCTCGACGTAGGCCCGCAGCTTGTTGATCAGCCCGATCCCGCGGCCCTCGTGCCCGGTGGCGTAGAGCACCACGCCGCGGCCCTCGGCCGCGATCCGGCGCAGCGCCATCCGGAGCTGGATCCCGCAGTCGCAGCGCAGCGAGGTGAGCGCGTCGCCGGTCAGGCACTCCGAGTGCACCCGGGTCAGCACGGGCGCGCCGTCGGTCAGGTCGCCCCGGGCCAGCGCCAGGTACACGAGCCCCGGTCGGACCTCGACGGCGGTGACGTCGAACTCGCCGAACTGCGTCGGCAGCACCACGCGGACGGGGTCGAACACGGTCGGGCAGCCGGTCACGCCGGGCTCCTCTCGAGGATCGCGGGGGCCGGGACGCGTCGGGCGGACGCGGACAGGAGCAGCACCACGGCGCCCGGCAGGCAGGCGATCAGGCTCAGCACCCCGTACACCACGGCGGTCGTGAGCCCCTGCGCCGCGCCGAGGCCGACCGCGCCGAACGCCACGGCCATCACCCCTTCGCGCGGACCCCACCCTCCGATGTTGAGCGGCAGCGCCATCGCAAGCAAACCGAGGACGAGCAGGGGCAGCAGGTCGGCGAGCGCCGCCTGCGATCCGGCGACCCGGGCGGCGACGACGAACAGGGCGAGATAGCCGGCCAGCGTGATCACCGACAGCGCCAGCAGGCCCGGCCATGCCGACCGGGACAGGACCCCGGACCGTGCGTCGACGCAGGCCGACCGCAGCGCGGCGCGGATCCGGGCGGTGCGGGGGGCGCGGGCCACCCACAGCACCGCCGCGGCGAGCGCGACGAGGCCGGCGAGCAGCTCGGCTGGGCCGAGCCGTCCCGGGAGCAGCGCCATCAGCAGGGTCGGCCGGGCGGTGAGCAGCACCCCCAGCCCGACGACGACGATCGCGAGCTGGCCCGTGACGCGCTCGAGGGCGACGACCCGGACCCCGCGGCCCATGTCGCCGATCCGGCGGCCGTAGCCGACGGCCCGGTGGACGTCGCCGAGCACGCCCGCGGGCAGCACGGAGTTGAGGAACACCGCCCGGTAGCAGTCGGACACCGCGGCGGCCAGCGGCAGCCGCAGCCCGAGGCCGCGCGCGACGAGACACCAGCGCGCCGCGCTCGCGACCGTCGTCAGCAGTCCCAGGGCGAGCGCGGCGAGCACCGACCCGGCGCCGATCGCCGCCAGTCCGTCGACGAACGCCTGCGCGCCCCACCGCACGACGAGCCCGACGAGAATGCCGACCCCCGCCGCCGTCTTGACCAGCGGCCAGAGGCCTCTCACGTCGTACCTCCTTGAAGCGGTGGTCCAGGTAGGGCGAGCACGTCGAGGTGGCCGACGACGACCCGCAGTTCACCCGCCACGCAGGCGGAGATCCGGCGGTGCAGGTAGTCGGCCGCGAAGGCCGCGAGGTCGGGTTGCTGCGCGCAGGCGGCGGCGACCCAGCCGCGCAGCCACTCCTCGGTCAGCTCGGCCCACTCGCGTCCGGCCCAGCCCGGTCCCAGCCGCCACGGGCTGGACCGGACCTCGGTCACGGCGCCGCGCTTCGCGAACGCGTGCTCGGCGGTCGCGCCGGCGTCGGGCCCGAGCAGGCGGCGGCTCCCAGAATCCGACACGACGGTCCGCCGCTGGTGGGCGTCGAAGGCGGCGCCGAACACGGAGTCGAGCGGCTCGGCCGGGAAGAACCCGACCGAGCCCGTGACCGAGAGCGTCAGCAGCGCGGGGCAGCCGGCCGCGGTGCAGGCGTCCGCGAGCGCGTCGACCTCCTCCGCGGTGAGCAGGTCCAGCAGGGCCGATGCGGCCACCAGCGAGGTGCCGGCGAGCTGCGCGGCATCGAGGTCGGTGAGGTCGCCCTGCTCGACGCGGGCGGTGACGGGGGTGCCGTCGGCCGCGGTCGTCGGGAGGCTGGCTTCCGCGCGGGCCAACAGCGCGGCGTCGCGGTCGTGCAGCACCCAGCGCTGCGGGCCGGGCAGTCGGGGCGCGAGCCAGCGCCCCAGCGAGCCGCTGCCGCAGCCGAGATCACGGATCACGAGCGGCCGCTCGTCGCCGAGCGCCTCCACGGTGAGCGCGGCGAGCTCGAGGTCGCGGGCGGCGGCGTCGGCGGGCTCACGCAGCGCCAGCCAGTCGGAGGTGCAGACGGGAGATCCGGGGGTGCTCAGGCGGGCGTCCCACCCGTTCGGGGCAGTACTGCTGTTCCGTTCAACGCCTTGGCTACGCATCGCCACGTCACCTCCCATCCGTCCAGCATGCCTCGCCGCCGTTGCGCCGAGCGCCGCAGGCCCGCGCGCCGGTCCGGGTCCACCAACCAACCGTGCAGTGCAGCACCGAGGTCCGCAACGCGACCAGCGGGGACGACCATCCCCGGTACGCGGCCGTCCGGGTCACGGCCGAGCGTCTCCGGAAGCCCGCCCGCATCGCTCGCGAGCACCGGAATTCCCCGGGCCAGCGCCTCGGTGACGACCATCCCGTAGGTCTCCGCGCGCGACGGCACCACGAGCAGGTCCGTGCGCGCGTAGGCCGCGTCGAGGGCCGCGCCGGTCAGCGGGCCGGTCAGTTCGACGCGACCGGCCAGCCCGTGCCGCTCGATCGCGGCGCGGACGGCGTCGACGTGCCCGGGGTCGCGCAGCGGGCCGACCAGCGTGGCGGTCCACGGCAGGTCACGGACCTCGGCGAGGGCCGCGACCAGCAGGTCCTGGCCCTTCGTCGGGGTGAGCGCGCCGACGCACAGGAGGCCGGTTCCACCCGAGCCGGGGGCGAGCGGTGCGGGATCGACGCCCGGGGTCGCGACCGTGACCCGGGCCGGGTCCAGCCCGTGCCGGGTGACGACCCGGCGGGCCGCCCACGGGCTGGTGGCGATCACCGCCGCGGACGCGGTGAGTACCTCCCGCTCGCGCATCGCCAGCTCCGGCGGCGCCCCCGTCTCGTCGCCGAGCGGCAGGTGCACGAGCACGACGAGCGCGAGCCGGCGCGCCGACGGGACGACGACCTCGGGGACGCCGCAGGCCACCAGCCCGTCGACGAGCACGACCGCGCCGTCCGGCATCGCGGCGAGGGCGGTCACCAGCCCGGCGCGGGCGGTGGCGTCCGGGCGCGGCCAGCCGCCGGGCACCGCGCGCTCGCGCACGTCCCAGCCGGTCGCCGCCAGGCCCTGCACGACGCGCCGGTCGTAGTGGTTCCCCCCGCTGGGCGAGGCGACGTCGTCGATGCCCGCGGGGACGACGACGTGCACCTCACGCGTCATGACCGTCGAGGTCGGACGAGGCGTCACAGGTCACGCTCGTAGCTCGCCCACGCGACGTGCGACTCGTGCAGGGTCACCGTGATCCCGGTCAGGCCGCGCGCTCCCTCGCCGAGCGCGCCGGCGTGCACCTTGTCGGCGAGCCGGTCCGCGATCACCTTCGCGAGGAACTCGGTCGAGGTGTTGGTCCCGGCGAAGGCGGGCTCGTCGTCGAGGTTGCGGTAGTTCAGGTCGGCCAGCGTCGCGTGCAGTTCCTGGGTGGCGAGCCCGATGTCGACGACGATGTTGTCGGCGTCGAGATCGGGCCGCCGGAACGTCGCGTCCACCACGAACGTCGCGCCGTGCAGGCGTTGCGCCGGACCGAAGACCGCACCGGTGAAGCTGTGCGCGACCATCAGGTGGTCCCGCACGGTGATGCTGAACATCATTCGCTCCTGTCCGGCGTCCGGTCGTCCTCGTCGTAGGTGACACGCACGCACAGGGCGGACGGTTCACCGGTGATCCGCGGCATCTCCCGCGGCAGGTCCGCGAACCGGATCTCCCGGGTGATGAGCGTGTCAAACACCGGGTCGGCGAGCAGGCGCAGGGAAAGCGCCATGCGGTCGGCGTAGGTGCGGCGCCCGCGCCGGGCCGGGGCGACGGTGCCGACCTGACTCGCGCGGATCGTCAGGCGCCGGGAGTGGAACGCCTCCCCGAGCGGCACCATGACGGGGCGGTCGCCGTACCAGCTCAGCTCGACGACCTCACCCTCGTCGGCGAGCAGTTCGAGGGCGCGGGTCAGCCCCGCGTCCGTCGCGCTGGCGTGCACGACGAGGTCGCAGTCGCCCGCGGCGTCGGCGGGTGTGGCGAACCCGACGCCGAGCGCGGCCGCGACGCCCGCCCGCACCGGGTCGACGTCGACAAGCTCGACCCGCACCCCGGGGATGCGGGCCAGCAGGGCCGCGACGCAGCACCCCACCATCCCGCCGCCGACCACCGCGATCCGGTCGCCCACCCGCGGCGCGGCGTCCCACAGGGCGTTGACCGCGGTCTCGACGGTGCCGGCCAGCACGGCGCGGGCCGCGGGCACGGCGTCCGGGACCACGGTGACCGCGCCGGCCGGGACGACGTACCGGGTGCGGTGCGGGGCGAGACAGAACACGGTCCTCCCGACCAGCCCCGCGGGCCCGTCCTCCACCTCGCCCACGTTGAGGTAGCCGTACTCGACGGGCGCCGGGAAGTCCCCCACCTGGAACGGCGCGCGCATCCGGGCGTGCTGGCTCGCGGGCACGCCGCCGCGGAAGACGAGGGTCTCGGTGCCGCGGCTCACGGCCGAGAAGCGGGTCCGGACCACGACGTCGTCCGGCCCGGGGGCGGGCAGGTCGACGGTGCGGATCTCCCCCACGCCGGGGGCACGGAGCCAGAAGGCGCGTGCAGTGCGAGCCACGTAACCTCGTCTCCCAGTGAACCTATCTGCCAACGGGTGCGTGCATTCAAGCGTGCTCGACTACTCCACGACCCCCGCCCGGGTCGACCACCAACTCGCCGCGGCCGCAGTGGCGCAGGTCGCCCTGCTGGGTGCCCTGGCCTACGAGGTCGGTCTCGGCCCGGTGGGCTGGCTGGCCGGCGTCATGTACGCCCTCGGCCTGGCCGTCCTGCTCGGCGGGGCCGCGCGGCGCGCAGGCGCCACCGCGCTGGGGCCCGCCGACGTCGTCACCCTCGCCCGGGCGAGCCTGGTCGGCGGCGTGACGGCGCTGGTAGCGGACCGGCTGGGCGGCGACGGCTACCCGGTCGCGACGCTCGTGCTCCTGTCGTCGGTCGCACTTGCGCTGGATGGGGTCGACGGCTGGGTCGCCCGGCGCACCCGCACGGTCTCCGCACTGGGCGCCCGGTTCGACATGGAGGTCGACGCTTTCCTCGTGCTCGTGCTGAGCGTGCATGTGGCGGCGCTCGTCGCGCCGTGCGCACTGGTCATCGGGGCGATGCGCTACGGGTTCGTCGTGGCGAGCTGGCTGCTGCCGTGGTTGTCGGGGTCGCTCCCGACCCGGTACTCCGCGAAGGTCGTGGCCGCGGCGCAGGGAATCGTGCTGGTGGTGGCGTCGGCGCAGGTGCTCGCCCAGCAGATCGCGGCGGCGCTGGTCGTCGTGGCGCTGGCCGCGCTGCTCTGGTCGTTCGGCAAGAGCGTGACGTGGCTGTGGCGGGCGCGCGTGATCCGGTACGGGGCGGCCGACCCGCACGGAGTGCGGGTCGGACGCGTCGGTGCCGGATCGGTCACTGTGCGGGGCGGACGCGTCGTGGCCGGATCGGTCACTGCGCGATGACCGCTCGCGACCGCGTCCGCCGGGTCGGCGGTCACTCTGCCGTCCGTGCGACGCTCACCGCGGTCGCGTTCCTGATCGTCTACCTCGCGCTGGCCCTTCCCCGCGAGCTCGACCAGCTCACCCCCGCGGCGCTGGTGCGCATCCCGGTCGAGCTGCTCCTCGGCGTCGCGCTCCTGCTCGTGCTCCCGCCGCGGATCCGGCACGCCGCGGCCGTGGTCGGCGGCGCCGCACTGGGCCTGCTGACGATCCTCAAGGTGCTCGACATAGGCTTCCTGTCCCTGCTCGGGCGCCCCTTCGACCCGGTGTTCGACTGGGTCCTCCTCGGCAACGCCCGGGAGTTCGTCGAGGGCTCGTTCGGCTCCGCGGGCGCGATCGGCGCGGCGGTCGCCGCCGTCGTGCTGGTGGTCGTCGTGGTCGTCGCGACGGCGCTGGCCATGCTGCGGGTCGCCCGGGTCGCCGGCAGGCACCGGCCAGCCGCGGCCAGGACCGTCGCCGTCCTGTCGGTGGCCTGGGTGGCCTGCCTCGCCCTCGGCGCGCAGCTCGTCGCCCCCGTACCGTTCGCCTCCCGCAGCGCGGTCGCGCTCGCCTACGACAAGGCCAGCCAGGTGCCCGCGAGTCTGCGCGACGAGCGCGTGTTCGCCGCGCAGGCGGCCGACGACGCGTTCCGCGCCACCCCGCCCGACGAGCTGCTGACCGGGCTGCGCGGCAAGGACGTGGTGCTGACCTTCGTGGAGAGCTACGGCCGCAGCGCCGTCGAGGACCCGCGGTACGCGGCGGTGATCGACCCGCTGCTCGACGCCGGGACGGCCCGGCTCGCCGCCGCCGGCTACGGCGCGCGCAGCGGCTGGCTGACGTCCCCGGTGGCGGGCGGCGGCAGCTGGATGGCCCACGCGACGCTCCACTCCGGCGTGAAGATCGACAACCAGAACCGCTACCGCAGCCTCGTCACCAGCGACCGGGTGACCCTCGGCTCAGCGTTCCACCAGGCGGGCTGGGCGACCACCAGCGTCATGCCGGCCACCACCCGGGCCTGGCCGGAGGGTGCCTTCTTCGGGATCGACCGCGTGCACGACGGCCCGAGCCTGGGCTACCGCGGCCCCGGCTTCAGCTTCTCGCCGATGCCCGACCAGTACGCGCTGTCGGCGTTCGAGCGCCTGGAGCACGGGCGGACCGATCGCGGGCCGGAGTTCGCGCAGGTCGAGCTCACCTCCAGCCACGTGCCGTGGACGCCGTTCCCGAAACCGGTGGCGTGGGACGCCGTCGGCGACGGCACGGTCTTCGCCCCGCAGGTCGAGGGCGCGGAGCCGACGGACGAGGTCTGGAAGGACGACGACCGGGTGCGCGCGGTGTACCGCGACTCGACGGCCTACTCGCTGGACACGCTGATCTCCTACGTCGAGCGGTACGGGAACGACAACCTGGTACTGATCTTCCTGGGCGACCACCAGCCGCAGACGCTGATCACCGGCGACAATGCGAGCCACGACGTCCCGATCACGATCGTCGCGAAGGACCCTGCAGTGCTGGACCGGATCTCGGGCTGGGGCTGGGCCTCGGGCCTGCGGCCGGGACCCCAGGCACCGGTGTGGCCGATGGAGTCGTTCCGCAACCGGTTCCTGACGGCTTTCGGACCGGAGCAGGTCGAAGCGCGCTGATCCGAACCGGACGACCGGAACGAATCAGACCCGACCGCGTACGTAACACGCCTGACCCAGGCAACATCGATTGTTCACATCTGGCCTCGGCGTTCCCGGCGATCGGGGACATCACGTTCGAGGTCGGCTTCGTGCTCGCGTTCGGGCTCTACGCGGCGCTGCGGCCGGCGCTGACCCGGCGAACGGCCGCCGCGGCGGCCTGAGGTACGGCAGACGGCCCCGGCAGCGTCCGCCGGGGCCGTCGCACACTAGGGGTGGCGACGCGTCAGTAGATCGGCACGAAGACGGGGCGGGCGTCCTGCTCGGCCCGCTCGACCGTCTCGGCCACCTTCTCGGGGCGCACGATCGTGACCGGGCACGTCGCGTGCAGCACGCAGTGCAGGCCGACCGAACCGAGCACGGCACTCTTGAACCCGCCGCGCCCGCGGTGCCCCAGAACCAGCAGGTCCGCGTCCCGGGACTGGTCGATGAGCGCCTTCGCGGCCGGCCCGGGGAGCGTGACGAGCTCGGTCGGCACCCGACCCAGCCGGGGCTCCAGTGCGACGACCGCGGAGACGGCGTCCCGGGCGAGCTGCTCGGAGTCGCGGTCGAGCTCGTCGAGCGTCGGCAGCGCCGACAGGCCGTAGGAGACCGCCCAGTACTCCGGCGGGACGTAGGCGGCGACGACCCGCACGCCGACTCGGCGGCGGGCGGCATCCGCGAGGGCGAACCGCAGCGCGGCCTGTGACTCCCGGGAACCGTCGACCCCCACGACGACCGCATACCGCTCGTTCATGACGCCTCCCGAACTTGCCCCTATCTGTCCGACACTCCAGACACTCCCACCGCGCCAAGATCGCCGGCAGGGGACGAAGGACCTTGCCGTCGGGGCCGAAGGGTGGACGGATGGCCGGCCACTGCTGGCAGAATCGCGCGGCGAGGAGGTGGACCGTGCTGATCGTGGCCGTGATCGGATCGCCGCACGCGGGCGGGCGCACGCGGGTGGCGGTGGACGCCGTGCTGCAGGGCGCCGCGCAGGAGGGCGCGCAGACGCGGGTCGTGGAGCTCGCCGACACGGCCGTACCGGACGCCGTCGCGGCGCTCGGCGAGGCCGACGCCGTGGTGTTCGGCTCGCCGACCTACCGTGCCGACATCACCGCCCAGCTCAAGGGGCTCCTCGACGCCACCCCGCGCGGGATGGCGTACGAGTCGGGCGACCCGCTGCGCGGCACGGTCTGCGCGACGGTGCTGACCGGTGCGAGCGACCACCACTTCCTCGCGGTCGAGAAGGTCCGCGGGATCCTGGGCGGCTTCTTCGGCACGCAGCTGCTGTCGCCGGGGCTCTACCTGCCGTCGGCGGCCTTCGTCGAGGGCGGCGGGGCCTTGCGCGACGAACAGCAGCAGCTCGCGGAGCTGCACGGGCGGGCGCTGGTGGAGCTGGCGACCGCCGTCGGGTCGTCCCGGTGGCTGCGGATGATGCGCGCTCCGATCTAGCACGACATCATGGCGCGACCCCCCGACTCGAGGAGAACCCGTGGCCGACCGCACCTACCGCATCGCCGAGCTCGTCGGGACGTCGCCGCACGGCGTCGACGCCGCGATCCGCAACGCCGTCGCACGCGCGAACCAGACGCTGCGCAACATCGACTGGTTCGAGATGGTCGAGGTGCGCGGTCACCTCGCCGAGGGCGAGGTGGCCGACTGGCAGGTCACCGTGAAGATCGGTTTCCGCCTGGAGGAGACGGAGTAGCGGGCAGTCCTGTCAGGACACGGAGGCCGGGACCGACGCGCCCTCGACGCGCGGCGCGTCGGCCGGCTCCTGCTGCGGGCGCACCACCGTCACGGGGACGGTCGCGTGCAGCACGCAGTGCATGCCGACCGACCCCAGCACGGCGCTCGTGAAGCCGCCGCGGCCGCGGTGGCCCACCACGAGCAGCTCGGCGTCCTGCGCCTGTTCGAGGAGCACCTTCGCGGGCGCGCCGGGCAGCGCGACGATGTCGACCGGTACGTCCGCCAGTGCCGGCGCACCGGCGACGACCGCCTGGAGCGCCTCGCGGGCGACGATGACGTTGTCCTCGACGACCTCCTCGATCGTCGGCAGCGCCGACAGGCCGTACGAGGCGGCCCAGTACTCGGGCGAGAGGTAGGCGGTGACGGCCTTGACCCCGGCGCCGCGCCGATGCGCGTCCTCGAGCGCGAACCGCAGCGCCGCACGTGAGTCCGGCGAGCCGTCCACTCCGACGACGACGGTCTTGCTGAACATGACGCCCTCCGACCCGTGTGATGTCGCCCCTGCGAACACCTCGGAGGCTAGGCAGCCGGTCCGGCGCGCGGCGCAGGGCGAACGGCCCTTGTCAGCGGGCCGGTGGTCGGGTGTCACCGGTCCGGCTCTCCTGCGTGTCGAGCCGGAGGCTCGCGACCGCGCGGGTGACGTCGTGGTGCACCGGCCACTGCCGGTCCAGCCCGAGCAGGCACAGGATCCGCCACACCGGGCCCCGATCGGTGCACACCACGCGCACCGTCCGCCCCCGGTCGCGGAGCGCGCACACCGCGGCGTCCACGCAGTCCGCACCGGACACCGCCAGGAACCGCACCTCGCAGAGATCGACGACCACCGCGGCCCCGGCCGCCGCGAACGCGTGCCGGAACGCCTGCTGCACGGCAGCGCGGTGGCTCATGTCGATCTCGCCGGCGAGCCGGACGAGCACATGGCCTTCCGGCTGGTGCGCGACCTCGACCTCGACCATTCCTCGCCCAGTCCGTCCTGCGACAACCGTTGCGGCACGCGCGATCCCGGGACCTTACGGCGTAAGTGATGTTGCCGGTCAAGGGGGGTTACCGTGTGGCCGCATGGGCGACCTGGATGCCGGCGAGCGGCCGCCCCTCTCGCGCGAGCGCATCGTCGCCGCCGCGATCGCCTTCGTCGACCGCAGGGGGCTGACCGCCCTGACCATGCGCCGGCTGGGGACCGAGCTCGGGGTCGAGGCGATGTCGCTGTACCGCTATGTCGCGGGGCGCGACGACCTGCTCGAGGGCATGGTGGACCAGATGGTCGCGCAGCTCCACCTGGACCCGAGCAGCGGCCGGCCCGGTCCGGGCGACGGCTGGCAGGCCTACCTGCAGTGGCTCGCCCACGGCGTCCGGGAGCTGGTCCAGGAGCACCCGCACGCCTTTCCGCTGATCGCGACCCGACACCCCGCGGCGCCGTGGCTACGGCCGCCCCTGCGCAGCCTGGAGGTGGTCGAGGACTTCCTCAGCACGCTCGTCGCGCGGGGCTTCACCGACGACGGCGCGGTGGCCGCCTACCGCGCGTTCTCCAGCTTCCTGCTCGGGCACCTGCTGCTGGAGGCGGCCATGCTGGGCAACCGGACGGCCCCGGCGGTCGACCTCGAGGATGCGGGGCGTTCGGGGGCGACCACGAGCCGCACGGTCGACCTGCGCGACTTCCCGGTCCTGCGGCGGTTGGAGGACCGCCTGTCGCAGGACCACGCGGCCGCGGAGTTCGAGCGGTCGCTGGAGGACCTGCTGGACCGGCTCGAGCGCGACCTGCCCGCCGACCTGCGCTAGGACGGGCGCCGACCGGGCGCGGGCTCAGTCCGCGATGTGCAGGCGGTAGTCCCCCACCGTGTCGTCCCAGTCCATGTCCAGCAGCCCCTGCGCCCGCGCGGCGCGGACGAACGACAGGAAGCTGCCGAAGCCGAACCGCTTCTCGCTGAAGTCGGGCTCCCGGCGCCGGAGCTGGTTCTTGAGGCCGCTGAGCACCGGCGATCCGAGCTCCGCGACGATCTCGGTGAGCAGGCGGAAGGCGTCGTCCACCGGGGACGCCGCCGACGGGAAGGTCACCTGCGGGTCGCCCTGCGCGCTGCCCTCGCCCAGCTCGACGACCCGCTGGGCGGCGAGGTGCCGGAGCAGTTCGGTGAAGCTGCGGAATCCGTGGTCCGCCTCGTCGAAGGTCGGGTCCTTACGCAGGATCGCCCGCTTGAGCCGCGAGGCGAGCACCGGGCCGTCGGTGTGCCGCTGCAGGCCGGCCAGGGTGCGCGCGACCAGCGGGCCGACGTCGGGGTTGCCGTCGACCGGTGGCTCGGGTGCCGGTTCGGGGGCGGGCGCGGAGGGGCGCCGGTCGCGCAGGCGCGGGTCGACGCCGGGCAGGCGGTCGTAGAACAGGAACTCGTCGCAGGCGGGCGGCAGCAGTGCGGACGTCGACGACTGCACGCCGATCCCGATCACCCGCTTGTCCATCTCGCGCAGCTTGTGCACCAGCGGGGTGAAGTCGGAGTCACCCGTGCCGATCGCGAACGTGGTGATGAATCCGCGCTCGTACGCGAGCTCGATGGCGTCGACGGCCATCTTGATGTCGGCTGCGTTCTTGCGCGAGCCGCCGATCCGTTGCGGGATCTCGATCAGCTCGACCTGCGCGCGGGCGAGCAGGCGACGGTCGTCGGCGAAGAACGACCAGTCTGCGTAGGCGCGCCGGGACAGCACCCGCCCGCGTTCGGCCAGCGCGTCCGCGACCGGCCCGAACTCGAACGGCGACACACCGAGCCCGTCGCGGGCCCCGATGGCCAGGTTCTCGTAGTCGAGGAACAGCGCGATGCGTTCGTCGTCGTTGATCAATCAGACCTCCCGTGGAGCAGGGTAAGGGACCCGAGAGCATCCACCCGGCCCGGCGCTAGGGCCGAACGGCCTGGATGCGGTTTCCGATCCCGCCCCTGCCGGGGGCGTTCGTCCGCTGTCGGCCCGGCTTCGTCCGCTCCTAGGGTCAATCCGGACGCTGCCACGGCTCCGGACGACACGAGCGCGGCGCCGGAAACCGTTCTCGGGAGGTCGAAAATGTCGAAGTATGTGTACGCGTTCTCCGAGGGTAACAAGGATCTCAAGTACCTCCTCGGTGGCAAGGGGGCGAACCTCGCTGAGATGGCCGGGATGGGACTGCCCGTGCCGCCGGGGTTCACCGTCAGCACCGAGGCGTGCCGCGTGTTCCTCGACACCGGCGTGGTCCCCGCCGAGCTGAACGCGCAGGTGGACGACCACCTCGCCGCCCTGGAGGCGGCCATGGGCAAGACGCTCGGCGCCACGGACGACCCCCTGCTCGTCTCGGTGCGTTCCGGGTCGAAGTTCTCGATGCCCGGAATGATGGAGACCGTTCTCGACGTCGGCCTGAACGACGGTTCGGTGATCGGGCTCGCGAAGGCCGCCGACGACGAGCGGTTCGCCTGGGACTCCTACCGTCGCCTGATCCAGATGTTCGGCAAGACCGTTCTGGGGATCGAGGGCGGCCATTTCGACGAGGCGTTCGACGCCGTGAAGAAGGCCCGCGGCGCCGTCAGCGACCTGGACCTCGACGCGGCGGACCTGCAGCAGGTCGTGGCCGCCTACAAGGGCGTTGTGCGCACGCAGGCCGGCCGCGAGTTCCCGCAGCACCCGCGGGAGCAGCTCGACCTCGCGATCAACGCGGTGTTCCACTCGTGGAACTCGCCGCGCGCCCGGCTTTACCGGCGCCGCGAGCACATCCCGGACCACCTGGGCACCGCGGTCAACGTCATGGCGATGGTGTTCGGCAACCTGGGCCCCGACTCGGGCTCGGGAGTCGCCTTCACCCGCGACCCGGCCACCGGCGAGCGCGGGACCTACGGCGACTACCTGCCCAATGCCCAGGGTGAGGACGTCGTCGCCGGCATCCGCAACACGCTGGCGCTGGCCCAGCTCGAGCAGCTCGACGCCCCGTCGTTCCACGGCCTGATGGAGATCATGGCGACGCTGGAGCGGCGCTATCTCGACATGTGCGACATCGAGTTCACGATCGAGCGCGGGCGGCTGTGGATGCTGCAGACCCGCGTGGGCAAGCGGACCGCGGCCGCGGCGTTCGTGGTGGCGTGCCAGCTCGTCGACGAGGGCCTGATCGACATGGACGAGGCCCTGCGCCGGGTGACCGGCGACCAGCTCGCCCAGCTGATGTTCCCGAAGTTCGACGCGGGCTCGGGTGCCACCGTGCTGGGCGTCGGCATGAACGCCTCCCCCGGAGCCGCCACCGGCACCGCCGTCTTCGACAGCGCGACCGCCGTGGCGCGGGCCGCCAAGGGCGAGAAGGTCATCCTGGTCCGCCGCGAGACGAACCCGGACGACCTCAACGGCATGATCGCCGCGCAGGGGATCCTCACCAGCCACGGCGGGCGCACCAGCCACGCCGCTGTCGTCGCGCGCGGGATGGGCAAGACCTGCGTCTGCGGGGCCGAGGCGCTGCTCGTCGACGTCGTGAACAAGACGATGACCGCGCCGGACGGGACCGAGGTCGTCGAGGGCGACATGCTCTCGATCGACGGCGGCACCGGCGAGGTGTTCCTCGGCGAGGTGCCGGTCGCACCGTCACCGGTGGTCGAGTACTTCGAAGGCACCGCGGACCCGGAGGCAGCGGACGCGAGCGACCTGCTGCGCGCCGTGCACCGGATCATGAGCCACGCCGACAAGCGGCGGCGGCTCCTGGTGCGGGCCAACGCCGACACCGGCGAGGACGCGGCGCGGGCGCGGCGGTTCGGCGCGCAGGGCATCGGCCTGTGCCGCACCGAGCACATGTTCCTCGGGGAGCGCCGCGCGACGGTCGAGCGGCTGGTGCTGGCCTCGACCGACGCCGAGCGGGACGCGGCCCTGGCCGAGCTGCTGCCGCTGCAGCGGGGCGACTTCATCGAGATCTTCACGGAGATGGCCGGGCAGGCCGTCACCATCCGGCTGCTCGACCCGCCGCTGCACGAGTTCCTGCCCAACCTCACCGAGCTGTCGGTCAAGGTCGCGCTCGAACACGACCACGGCGAGCACGTCGACAAGGACGAGAGGCTCCTCGCGGCCGTGCGCAGGCTGCACGAGGAGAACCCGATGCTCGGGCTGCGCGGCGTGCGGCTCGGTATCGCGGTCAAGGGGCTCTTCGGGATGCAGGTCCGCGCGATCGCGCAGGCGGCGGCCGAGGTCCGCCGCCGCGGTCTCGAGGTGCGTCCGCAGATCATGGTCCCGCTGGTCGGTTCGGTGCGGGAGCTGCGGACGGTGGCGGACGAGACCTCCGCCGTGCTGGCCGACGAGGCGGAGCGCCAGGGCGTGGAGCTGGGCGCCACGGTCGGCACCATGATCGAGTTGCCACGGGCCGCGCTGACGGCCGGGCACATCGCCGAGGCCGCGCAGTTCTTCTCCTTCGGGACGAACGACCTGACGCAGACGACCTGGGGCTTCTCGCGCGACGACGTCGAGGGCGCGTTCTTCTCCCGGTACCTGGAGCGCGGGATCTTCGAGGTCTCACCGTTCCAGACGATCGACCGCAACGGGGTGGGCCGGCTGGTCCGGATCGCCTGCACCGAGGGCCGGGCGGTGCGGCGGGACCTGGAGCTGGGCGTCTGCGGCGAGCACGGCGGCGACCCCGCGTCGGTGCACTTCTTCCACGAGGCCGGTCTGGACTACGTGTCGTGCTCGCCCTTCCGGGTGCCGGTCGCGCGCCTGGAGGCGGGCCGCGCGGCGGTCGAGGTCGCGAGCGGCTCGGGTACCGCCTGATGCACTGACCCCCGGACCCGGGGTCTGCGGACCCGGTCCGGCCGGGCGAGAGCGGCGTCGGCTCACTCGAGCCGACGCCGCTCTCGCATGTCCGCGCGCGGGTTTGTCCTGAAAGCCACGTTCAAGGCGTCTGACGTCCTGAACGTGGCTTTCACGACACCAGGTCCCGCCCACCGACACACCAACGCCAGCTGACAGACGACGCGGCCCCCGTCCCTTCCCGGGACGGGGGCCGCGGTCTGCCTGCCGCGCTGGTCACTCCACGCTGTCAGCGCTCGATCTGCTCGTCCAGGGCGCGCCGCGGGGTGAGCGGAGGGACCGTTCCCGCTCCCGAGGGCCACCCGACGCGGATCACGATCTGGGGTGACATCGTGCCGTCGAGCACCTCGTCCGCGACGACCGTGCGGGTGCGGGCGACCTCCAGCGGCTCGGTCAGCGGGCTGCTGCTCATGCCGGCCAGCGCGGCCTGCAGGAGCACCGCGCTCGCCGCCTCGCCCGCGCGCAGCTGGGAGAGCCGGTCGTCCGACGAGGTGCCGATGACCAGCAGCGTCGCCGAGTCGGGCGCCACCGCGCCGCGCTCGGTGAGCTCGGCGTCGGCGAACCGCCGCTCGGGCGGGCCTGCGGAGCGCTTGCCGGGCACCGGGATGTTCGCCGCCGGGATGCCGGCGTCGGTACCGTGCAGCCCCGTCCAGGCGATGAGCTCGGCCTCGACCACGGCGTCCTCGCTGTGCTCCGCGGCGGCGGCCCGGATCGCGGCGTAGAGCGTGTGCAGGGCCATCCCGTCGGTCACCACCCGCAGGATCGCCCCTTGCGCGCCGGCGTGCTGCACGAACTGGGCCGTGACCCCCTCGGGCACCGCCCAGCCGTCGAACCGCCTGCGGTCCGTGCGCCGCCCCGGGATCGCGGCGGCCTGCTCCGGGTCGACCCCGGAGTGGCGCCCGCTGCCCGGGTGCAGGTCGATCGTCGCGAGCAGCTCCGGCCGGGCCGGGTCGGGCAGCCGGTGCACGGTCGTGTCGACGCCGGCGGCGGCGAGCGCCACCCGCAGGTGGTGCAGTGCAGCGCCGCAGCTGAGCATCAGGTCGCGACCGTCCTGGTCCGTCGCGCGCAGGCGGCGTGCCTCGTCCGCGAGCAGCTCCACGGAGCTGTCGCCGACCCGCCACCTCCAGGGCTGCGTGTTGTGCACCGACGGGGCGCGCGCCGCAAACTGCAGGGCGCTGCGCACGGTGCGGGGATCGACAGTCGTCGTGGTCATCATCACTCCCGTCCGTTGGGTCGGCGTCGACCCGGTTGCGGAGCGTCCCGCCGACGGTATCCATTCAGCCACCGGCGCCACGAGGCGGGCAGTGCCGCAGGTCTACGGGCCGGGGGACGTTCGGCCCGTCGCCCTGCACGGAACTGCGAAAGTGCGGCGACGCCCGGTCAGCGGCCTCGCCACCGCTCCCAGGCGGCCTGGCGGCTGGTGCCCGCGATCGCCGCGACGCCCGTCCAGGAGCTGTGGTCGGCCAGGGTGCGCGCCGCCGTCCCGACGGCCTCACCCGTGACCCGCGTCAGCCGCAGGAGATGGCCGAAGGCGGCGAGGTCGCCGCGGCGGGCGAGCGCGTCGATCGCGGCCTCGGCCAGCGCGGCCAGCTCGTCGGTGGTCGCGGCGGCCAGGTCGTCGCGGCCCGCGCCGCTCACGGCGACGCCGCCCAGCCGTCGCGGTAGACCGCGACGTGGGTGTCGTCGGGCGAGTCGAACGTGCGCCGCCAGCGCGAGCCGGGCCACACGTAGTCGACGAATCCGAGGTCAGGGCGGTAGGCGGCGGTGTACATCGTGCCGAAGCCCCGGGCGTACTCGGTGGTGTAGAGCGGCTCGGTTTCGTCTACCTGATCATCTACCTGTCCCAGTACGTGCTGCGCAGGCGCACCCCGGAGGCGGAGCTGCCGGTGAAGATGTGGGGATTCCCGGTACTCACGCTGCTCACCATCGCCGCGATGGTGGCCGTGCTGATCTCGATGGGGGTCGCGGCGGACACCCGCTCCCAGCTCGTGCTCAGTCTCGTGTCACTGGCGGTGGTGCTGCCGGTGTACGCCGCGGCGCGGCGGCGCATCCAGGGCGGGGCCGAGCGGCCGGAGCTGGCGCGCGAAGGCTGAGCGCGGTGGTCGCCGGCCGCGTCGGTCCCGTCCCCGGCCACCATGGATACCATGGGATGCAGAGCGGTGTCCGGAGGTGGGCGGTGGCGGTCGACGTCTACGCGCGCATCCGCGACGACATCGTCTCGGGGGCGCTCGGCCCGGGCGCGCCGTTGGTCGAGGTGTTGACCGCGCAGCGGTACGGCGTCAGCCGGACGCCCGTCCGGGAGGCGCTGCGCCGGCTGGAGCAGGACGGCCTCGTCGAGCGTGGCGACCGCGGGATGCGGGTGCGCGTGCGCAGCTCCGAGGAGATCCTCGAGATCTACGACGTGCGGATCGGCCTCGAGGCCGTGGCCGCTCGCTGGGCGGCCGAACGGCGCACGCTGCTCGACCTCGCGCGGCTCCGCCGCGCCCACGAGCGCATGTGCGAGACCGACCCGACGGACGCCGCGGCGATGGCGGAGGCGAACCGGCGTTACCACGAGACGCTCTGGCTGGCCGGGCACAACGGCACGCTGGTCGACCTCCTGCGCCACCTGCACGCCCACCTGACTCGCTACCCGGCCACCACCCTGACCCGCGAGGGCCGCTGGAAGGCGGTCCTGGACGAGCACGCCCGGCTGATCGACGCCGTCGACGCCGGCGACGCGCGCGCGGCGGCGGACATCGCCGAGGCGCACATGTCCGCGGCGCGCGAGATCCGCTTGGCGATGGCGGGCGAGTCGGACGACGGGGTCTGACCGGGCTACCGACCGGCGGTCTGCTCGGCCTCCTCCTCGTCCTCGGCGTGGGCCAGGGCCTGCCCGCGCCGCCGGGCGATCGGCAGGATGACCGGGAGCAGCAGGGACAGCGCGGCGATCGTCCACAGCCCGATCGTGATCGGCCCCGAGAGCAGGATCGACGGATCGCCCTCGGACAGGGTGAGCGCGCGGCGCAGCTGCTGCTCGGCGAGCGGACCGAGGATCACCCCGACCACGGCGGGGGCGACCGGGATTCCGGCGAGCCGCATCAGCAGGCCGAGCAGGCCCAGCACGCAGAGCACGACCGCCCTCGATCGCCCCGTGACCGAACTCCTCGGGGTGGCGGGAGAGCTTCTTCTCGACCGTGTAGCTCATGAAGGTCGGCACCTCCGCGCCGCCCGCGGGGAGGCTGCCGATCGGGAATCCGAGCGCGGTGCCGCGCAGCCAGGCCGGCCAGGAGCGGCGGAGGTCCGACCGCGACAGCACGGCGGGCCCGCGCATCGGCTCGACGGTCGAGTGTCCGGTGCCGGTCAGCAGGTGCCCAACGACTCGCTGAGCGCGAACAGGGCTACGACCACGATGACGACGTCGATCCCGTCGAGCAGGCTGTTGGCCCCGAAGACGAGCCGGGGCTGGCCGGTCTGGGTGTCGATCCCGATCAGCCCGATCGTCACGCCGACGAGCAGCCCGGAGAGGCCTTTGAGCAGGTCCGGGCCGAGCAGGGCGCTCACGGTCACGAACGCGACTGCCATCAGAGCGACGTACTCCGGTGGCCCGAGGTGGTGGCGACGTCGGCGACGACCGGGGCCAGGAAGGTCAGCGCGACCGTGCCGATCGTCCCGGCGACGAAGCTGCCCAGCGCCGCGGTGGCGAGGGCGGCGGCCGCGCGGCCGGCCCGTGCCATCTTGTTGCCCTCCAGCGCCGAGATCATCGACGCGCTCTCGCCGGGCGTGTTGAGCAGGATCGACGTCGTCGAGCCGCCGTACATGCCGCCGTAGTAGATGCCGGCGAAGAGGATCAGCGCGGCCGACGGCTCCAGCCGGAACGTGATCGGCAGCAGCAGCGCCACGGTGAGCGCCGGGCCGATGCCGGGCAGCACGCCGACCGCCGTCCCGATCGTCACGCCGACCAGCGCCCACAGCAGGTTCGCCGGGGTCAGCGCCCCGCCGAAGCCCTCCAGCAGCAGCCCGAACTGGTCCATGTCAGAACCCCCACGGGCCTGCGGGCAGCGTGAGCCCGATCAGCCGGTCGAAGATCAGGAAGACCACGGCCGCCAGGGCCCAGCCGTAGGCGACGACCTTCCACCCGCGCGGCGCGCCGAGCAGCAGCGCGGCGGCCACGAACAGCGCCGCGGACGACACCACGTAGCCCAGCAGCGGGAGCAGCAGCGCGAACAGCAGCAAAGCCGCGACCAGCCCGAGGACGCGCAGCCACGCGCGGCTGCCAGGGGTGCCCGGGTACGGCGGTGCGCAGCGCGACCCACGCACCGCACGAGCAGGCCGATGCCGAGCAGGCCGAGCAGCGTGCCGACCGGCAGGGGCACCGCGGCGGGCCCGACGACGGCCCCGGTGTCGGGCAGCGCGGTCGCGTCGGCGATCACGAGCACGGCGGCGACCAGCATCAACGCGCCGAACGCAGCCGACGCCAGCACCATGTGCCGGTCCGGGGCGTCCGTGGCGGGGTGGACGCGCTGCGGGGGCTTCTCGGTCGTCATCGGGTCACCCCAGCCCGATCTCGCGGAGCACCTGCGACGTGCGCTGCTGCTCGGCCGCCACGAACTGCTCGAACTCCGGCCCGGCCAGGGTCGCGTCGCCCCAGTCGCGGCGCGCCAATGCGTCCTGCCAGGCGGGGGTGCGGGTCATGTCCACCAGCAGGTCCTCCAGCGCCTTCTCCTGCTCCGGGCTGATGCCCTTCGGCGCGACGACGCCGCGCCAGTTCTGCATCTCGATGTCCAGGCCGCTCTCGCGCAGCGTCGGGACGTCCGGCAGCGCGGGCAGCCGCTGCGGGCTGGAGACCGCCAGCGCGCGCACCGTGCCCGCCTTGATCTGCGACGAGATCTCCGAGACGCCGGAGATGCCGATCGTCGACCGGCCCGACAGCAGGGTGCTGAGCGCCTCGCCGCCGCCGGAGTGCGCGACGTAGCTGACGTCGGCCGGGTTCGCACCGACTGCCTTGGCCAGCAGGCCCGCCAGGATCTGCTCGGCGCCGCCCGCCGAGCCGCCGGAGATCGAGACCTTGCCGACGTCGGCGCGCATGGCGTCGGCGACGCCCTTCATGTCGTGCAGCGGCGACTCGGCGGGCACGACGATCACCCCGTAGTCGGTGGTCAGCCGGACCAGCGGCGTGGTGTCGGCCAGCGAGTTGGGCGCCTTGTTGGCCTCCACGGCGCCGACCATGATCAGACCGGTCGTCATGAGCTGGGTGGGGTCGCCGCCGAGCCGGACGAACTGGCTCAGCCCGATGGTGCCGCCCGCCCCGGCCACGTTGTAGACCTCGGTGCGGCCGACCAGGTCGCGCAGCGCGCCCTGCATCTCCCGCGACGTCTGGTCCCAGCCGCCACCCGGCGCCGCGGGGGCCATGATCCGCAGCTGGCGGCCGCCGAGAACGTCCAGCGCGGCCGATCCGGAGTGGGCCTCGTCGGCCGGGGCGGTGACGAGCACGGCCACGGTGGCGGCCAAGGCCGCGACGAGCGGGGCCCAGTGCCGTATCCGCGCCGCCGCTCCGCGGCGGCCGGGTGGTGCGGCGCCCTCGACGTGCTCGACCGACTGTTGGGCTACCTGGACGTCCCTCCGCTCGGTCGCGGGTCGTCTCCCCTCGACGTCCTGTACCCCGACGCCGAGCGTGAACATGTGTATACAGTGATATGCAGTCGGAAACAATTCGGGAGTGTCATGGACGAGCACGTCGACGTCGTCGTCGTGGGCGGGGGCAACGCCGGGTTCAGCGCCGCTCAGCCGCCGCCGAGCGCGGCCGCCGGGTGCTGCTGCTGGAGCGCGGCGAGCTCGGGCGGGCGGGCGGGAACAGCTACTACACGGCAGGGGCCGTCCGGATCGCGCACGGCGGGCTGTCCGACCTCGCTCCGCTGCTCGACCCCGACGACCGGCACGCGGCAACGGTGCTCCCGCCCTACCCCGCTGCCGCATTCGCCGCGGACATGGCCGCGGTCACCGAGGGCCGCAACGACCCCGCGCTGACCGAGGTGCTGATCGCCGAGAGCCGCGACGCGCTCGCCTGGCTGCACGACAGGGGCCTGCGCTACCGCCTGATGTACGAGCGGCAGGCCTACCCCGACGCGCAGTGGCGCCACGTGTTCTGGGGCGGCCTCGCGGTGGGCAGCACCGGCGGCGGGAAAGGGCTGATCGAGCAGCACACCGCGGCCGCGGCGAAAGCGGGCGTCGAGGTCCGGTACGGCGTCCGGGTCCGCGAGCTGGTCCGCGACGGCGGCGCGGTCGTCGGCGTCGCCGGGGACGGGGGCGGCGTCGGGGCCGAGTCGGTCGTCCTCGCCGCGGGCGGCTTCGAGGCCGACCCCGGGCTGCGGCAGCGCTACCTTGGCGAGGGCTGGCAGCGGGCGAAGGTGCGCGGCACCCCGCTCAACACCGGAGACCTGCTCACCGCCGCGCTGGCCGCCGGGGCGGCCCCGTACGGCGACTGGAGCACCTGCCACAGCGTGGCGTGGGACGCCTGGCACCCGGCCAACGAGGGCAACCGCGAGCTGACGAACCAGCTCACCCGCAGCGGCTACCCGCTGGGCATCGTGGTCAACGCCCGCGGCGAGCGCTTCCTCGACGAGGGCGCCGACTTCCGCAACTACACCTACGCCAAGTACGGCGCGCGGATCCTCGCCCAGCCCGGCGGCGTCGCCTTCCAGCTGTTCGACGCCACCACCCGCCCGCAGCTGCGGAGCGAGGAGTACGACATGCCCGGGGCGTCGGTCGTCGAGGCGGCGGCCCTGGACGAGCTCGCCGCCGGCATCGGCGTGGACCCGGCGGCGCTGGCCCGGACCGTCGGGGAGTTCAACGCCGGGATCGACCGCGGGGTGCCGCTGGACCTCGCCGTCAAGGACGGGCGGGGCGCCCGGGTGGAGCCGCCGAAGTCGAACTGGGCGATCCCGCTGGAGACCGCGCCGTTCTTCGCCTTCCCCGTCACCTGCGGGATCACCTTCACCTTCGGCGGCCTGCACGCCGACACCGACGGCCGCGTGATCGACACCGACGGCGCGCCGATCCCGGGGCTGTTCGTGTGCGGGGAGATGCTGGGCGGGCTGTTCAGCGAAACTACCTGGGCGGGACGGGGCTGACGTCGGGAGCGGTGTTCGGCCGGCGCGCGGGGTCGCGGGCGTAGCTGATCGCCGCGCGCGGGCGTCCACGGTCGTCGGGAGAACCCTCAGCACCCGCCGACGCCGATCAGCGGTCGACCCGGCGGCGCAACAGGTAGATGTCCATGATCCAACCGTGGCGCGCGCGGCCGTCGGCGCGGTGGCGCACGATCTCGTCGCGCGCCGCGAGCAGGTCGCCGGACACCAGGAGCTCGTCGGGCGTCCCGAGGTAGGCGCCCCAGAAGATGTCCAGGTCGGTGTCGGGCAGGTCGGCGAACGCCGTGCGGCCGTCGAGCATGACGACCACGTCGTCGACGTCGCGGGGCATGCCCTCGTCGGCGAGTCGGCGGCCGGTGGTGATCAGCACGGGGGCGCCGACCCGGTTCAGGACCAGCCGGTGCGCGGCGGCGAGGGCGGCGACGCTGCTGATCCCCGGGATCGACACGATGCGTAGCTGGTCGTGGGTGCGCTCGGCGATCCGCTGGAGCAGGGGCAGGGTGCCGTCGTAGAGCGCCGGGTCGCCCCAGACGAGGAAGGCGCCGGTCTCCCCCGGGCGCAGCGCCTCGGCGATCATCGCCTCGTAGAGCATGCCGCGGCGGAGCTGCCAGCGCGTTGCCAGATCGACGTACGACGCGGTGTCGACGCACGCGGCGGGGTCGCGGTCGCGCGGCACCTCCGGCGCGGCGACCACCCGATGCGGGCGGGTGACGTGGCGCGCCAGCAGCTCGGCACGCAGCGCGGCGAGGTCGGCCGTCGCTCCCCCGTCCACCGCGCCCTTGTCGATCGTGAAGAACACGTCGACGCGGTTCATCGCGGCGACGGCCTGCAGGGTCAGGTGCTCGGGGTTCCCGGCGCCGATCCCGATGACGTAGAGCTCCGTGCGGCTCACTCGCCCTCCAGGTCGCCCTCGGTCTCGAGGTAGGCCTGGCGCAGGGCGTCGAGGGTCGCCTGCTCCGGCGCCTCCCACAGGCCGCGGTCGACGGCCTCCAGCAGCCGCTCGGCCATGCCGTGCAGGGCCCACGGGTTGGCGTCGGCGAGGAACTCGCGGTTCTCCGGGTCGAGAACGTAGCTCTCGGTGAGCTTCTCGTACATCCAGTCCGCGATGACGCCCGTGGTGGCGTCCCAGCCGAAGAGGTAGTCGACGGTCGCGGCCATCTCGAACGCGCCCTTGTAGCCGTGCCGGCGCATCGCCTCCATCCAGCGCGGGTTGACCACGCGGGCGCGGAACACGCGCGACGTCTCCTCGTGCAGCGGAGCGGGTGCGGACGGCCTCGGGGCGCGTCGAGTCGCCGACGTAGGCGGCCGGCGCGCTGCCGGTGAGCGCGCGGACCGTCGCGATCATGCCGCCGTGGTACTGGTAGTAGTCGTCGGAGTCGGCGATGTCGTGCTCGCGGGTGTCGATGTTCTTGGCCGCGACGGCGATCCGCCGGTAGGCGGCCTCCATCGCGCCGCGGGCGGGGACGCCGTCCAGCCCGCGGCCGTAGGCGTAGCCGCCCCAGGTCGTGTAGACCTCGGCGAGGTCGGCGTCGTCGCGCCAGCTCCGGGAGTCGACGAGCTGCAGCAGGCCGGCGCCGTAGGTGCCGGGCTTGGAGCCGAAGATCCGCGTGCGGCCGTCGCTCGCCGGGCTCGGCAGTGTCGGCGCGCGACGAAGTTGCCGGTCGTCCGGCTCGTCGAGGGCGGCGACCAGCTGCACCGCGTCGTCGAGCATCGCGACCACGTGCGGGAAGGCGTCGCGGAAGAAGCCGGAGATGCGCACGGTGACGTCGATGCGCGGGCGGCCCAGCTCGGCGAGGTCGATCACCTCGAGCCGGGCCACGCGGCGGGACGCCTCGTCCCAGACCGGCCGCACCCCGAGCAGCGCGAACACCTCGGCGATGTCGTCGCCGGACGTGCGCATCGCGGACGTGCCCCAGACGCACAGCCCGACGCTGCGCGGGTAGGCGCCGTCGTGGTCGCGGCGGTAGCGCTCGACCAGCGACTCGGCCATCGCCTGCCCGGTCTCCCACGCCAGCCGCGACGGGACGGCCTTGGGGTCGACGGAGTAGAAGTTCCGGCCGGTCGGCAGCACGTTGACCAGCCCGCGCAGCGGCGAGCCGGACGGCCCGGCGGGGATGAAGCCGCCGTCGAGGGCGTGCAGGACGCGCGGGAGCTCGTCGGATGGTCGCGTCGAGCCGCGGCACGACCTCGTCCGCGGCGAACCGGAGCACCCGCTCGACGTCCACCCCGGAAGCGTGCGATGCGGCCGAAACGTGCAACTCAGGCTGATAAAGGTGCCGACTCGCGGGAAAACCCGCGCGAGTCGGCACGTTTGCTGGCCTGAGTTCGCCGGTTTGGCAGACCTCGGCGACGACGGCGGGCGCCGCGCCGGGCTCCCAGCCGGCGGCCTCCATGCCCGCGACCAGGGCGTGCGCCAGCGCCTCGACCTCGTCGACCCGGACCTTGGGCGCGTCGTCGGCCAGGCCCAGCGCCTCACGCAGGCCCGGCAGGCTCTGCTCGCCGCCCCACATCTGGCGGGCGCGCAGGATCGCGAGCACGAGGTCCACCCGGGCGTCGCCCGCGGGGGCCGCGCCGAGGACGTGCAGGCCGTCGCGGATCTGGACGTCCTTGATCTCGCAGAGCCAGCCGTCGACGTGCAGGAGGAAGTCGTCGAACTCCGCCTCGTGCGGCCGCTCCTCCAGGCCGAGGTCGTGGTCCAGCTTCGCGGCCTGCATCAGCGTCCAGATCTGCTGGCGGATCGCCGGCAGCTTGGCCGGGTCCATCGCCGCGACGTTGGCGTGCTCGTCGAGCAGCTGCTCGAGCCGGGCGATGTCGCCGTAGGTCTCGGCCCGGGCCATCGGCGGGACGAGGTGGTCGACGAGCGTGGCGTGCGCCCGGCGCTTGGCCTGCGTGCCCTCCCCCGGGTCGTTGACCAGGAACGGGTAGACCAGCGGCAGGTCGCCGAGCGCCGCGTCGGTCCCGCACGAGGCGCACATCCCCAGCGTCTTGCCGGGCAGCCACTCGAGGTTGCCGTGCTTGCCGAGGTGCACGATCGCGTGCGCGCCGAAGCCGCCCTCGCTCTGCGGCGCGGCGAGCCAGCGGTAGGCGGCCAGGTAGTGGTGGCTCGGGGGCAGGTCGGGGTCGTGGTAGATCGCGACCGGGTTCTCGCCGAAGCCGCGCGGCGGCTGCACCATCAGCACGACGTTGCCGCAGCGCAGGGCGGCGACCACGATGTCGGTGCCGTCGACGAACAGCTCACCGGGCGCCGGACCCCAGTGCGCCTCGACGCCCTTGCGGAAGTCGTCGGGCAACGTGTCGAACCAGCGGGCGTAGGTCGCGGCCGAGATCCGGACCGGGTTGCCCGCGAGCTTCTCCTCGGTCAGCCAGTCGGGGTCCTGGCCGCCGGCGTCGATCAGGGCGTGGATCAGCGCGTTCCCGTCCTGCTCGGCGACGCCGGGGAAGCCGGCTCCGTCCTTGTCCTGAACGGAGTACCCGGCCGCGGCCATCGCCCTGATCAGGGCCACGGCGCTGGCCGGCGTGTCCAGACCGACCGCGTTGCCGATCCGGGCGTGCTTGGTCGGGTACGCGCAGAGCATGAGCACGATCCGCTTGTCCGCGTTCGGGATGCGCCGCAGCCGGGCGTGGCGCACCGCGATCCCGGCGACGCGGGCGGCGCGCTCGGGGTCGGGCACGTAGACCGACAGCCCGTCGGCGTCGAACTCCTTGAACGAGAACGGCACGGTGATCAGCCGGCCGTCGAACTCGGGAACGGCGACCTGGGTCGCGACGTCGAGCGGGGAGAGGCCGTCGTCGTCGGCCGCCCAGTCGGCGCGGCTGCTGGTGAGGCAGAGGCCCTGCAGGATCGGGACGTCCAGCGCGGCCAGTTCGGCGACGTCCCACGCCTCGTCGTCGCCGCCCGCGGACGCGCCGGCGGGCTTCGTGCCCCCCGCGGCGAGCACGGTGACGACCATGGCGTCCGCCGCGCGCAGCGTGCGCAGCAGCGCGGGCTCGGCCTGCCGCAGCGAGGCGCAGAACACCGGGAGGGGACGCGCGCCGGCGTCCTCGATCGCGGCGCACAGGGCCTCGACGTAGGCGGTGTTCCCCGCGAGTTGCTGGGCGCGGTAGTAGAGGACGGCGACGGTCGGGCCGTCCGTGTCCGTCGCCGTGCGGTCGAGAATCCCCCAGCTCGGGAGCTCGACGGGCGGCGCGAAGCCCTCGCCGGTGAGCAGGACGGTGTCGGAGAGGAAGGCGTGCAGCTGCGCGAGGTTCTCCGGGCCGCCCTGCGCGAGGTAGGTGTGGGCCTGGGCGGCGACCCCGGCCGGCACCGTGGACAGCTCCATCATCTCGGCGTCCGGGGCCTGCTCGCCGCCGAGCGCGACGACCGGCAGGCCGGCGGCGAGGACGGCGTCGATCCCCTCCTCCCAGTACCGGCGGCCGCCGAGGATGCGGACCACGACCACGTCGGCCTCGGCGAGCAGCACGGGCAGGTCGGTGACGCGGTTCGGGTTGGCGGGCCGCCACGCGGCGCCGGATGCGCGCGCGGAGAGCAGGTCGGTGTCCGAAGTGGACAGCAGGAGGATCACCGGGACTGCTCCCGGCGGGACGCGCGGCGCATGGCGGACCTTCCTCGGGATCCTCGTCCCAGGTCTGATCCGGTGCGGGGCGGCCGCCCCGCACGGAGTGCGGGGTGGACGCGTCGTGGCCGGATCGATGATCGCGGCGGGCGGGGCAGTGTCCTGGCTTCCGGATCGGCGCTCGCCCCGGCCTTCCGGGGTGGCGCCCCGTGGCCGTCGACGGGGTCCGCTCCCCGGTGACAGTGGCGGGACCGCGCCGGATTCGCACCGGCTTCCTGGCCCCCGCTCGCAGTGTGAACTTGTCGGCTCGTGAACGTGTCGGCTCACTGTCGCACGCGCCGGACCGACGGCGTCAACCCCGACCGGGCAGCGCCACACCGGGATGTGATCGCTCGCTCGCAGGGGCGCGGGTGCGCGGGGTCGTGCTTACAGTGGCGCGGTGCCCGTCCGTACTGCTTCCGACGCCTGCCCGGGGGTCTTCGCGCCGCACGACGCGGCGGACGGGGCGCTCGCGCGGATCCGGCTGCCCGGCGGCGTGATCGGCGCGGCCGCGCTGCGGGTGGTCGCGGACTGCGCGCAAGAGTTGGGCGACGGACGGGTGCACCTGACCTCCCGCGGGAACCTGCAGCTACGGGGGCTGTCCCGGTCGGGCGCGCTGGCGGCGCGCCTGGCGGACGCCGGGCTGCTGCCGTCAGCGACACACGAGCGGGTGCGCAACGTGCTGGCGTCGCCGCTCGCGGGGATCACATGTGGCGCGGCTGATCCTCCGCTAGGGGTGTCCACGGTCGCGCCGGCCGCTGATCCTCCGCTAGGGGTGTCCACGGTCGTGCCGGCCGCTGATCCTCCGCTACGGGTGTCCACGGTCGCGCCGGCCGCTGATGATCCTCCGTTCAGGACGTCCACGGTCGAGCAGGCAGCGCTGCACGTCCCGAACCGTGGATCACCGGACGTGCGCGCCATGGCCGCGACTCTGGACCGCGGGCTGTGTGCGCGCCCGGTGCTCGCGGACCTGCCGGGGCGGTTCCTCTTCGCGCTCGACGACGGGCGGGGGGACGTCGCGGCGGAGGACCCGGACCTGTGCTGGCAGGCGCCGGACCGGCTGCTGGTGGCCGGTGTGGACACGGGTCTACGGGTAACCGCGGCGGAGGCGGTGGACGCGCTCCTGGACGCAGCGGAGGCGTTCCTCGCGCTGCGGGCGGCCGACGGCGGGACGGCGTGGCGGGCGGTGGAGCTGGCCGGTGCGCCCACGCGGATCGGGACGGCGCTCGCCGGATCCGGGTGGCGCGGCGCGGCCGGATCGTGTCGTGAAAGCCACGTTCACGACGTCTGGCGCCCTGAACGTGGCTTTCAGGACAACCCCGCGGCCCGCCCCGGGCCCGTCCGCCGCGACGGCGGCGGGTTCGCGCTCGTCGTCGCCCCGCTGCTCGGTGAGCTGACCGCCGACCAGGTCCGGCTGCTTGCGAGCACCGGGCTGACGGCCGTCGTCACGCCGTGGCGCACCGTCGTGCTGCCCGAGCCCCGCATCCCCGCCGCGGAGCTGGCTGCCGCGGGACTACTCGTCGAGCCGGGTCCGGCCGCCGACGTCAGCGCGTGTGCGGGGCGGCCGGGCTGCGCGAAGGCCCTCGCCGACGTCCGGGCCGACGCGCTCGCCGCGCTCGGCCTGCTTCCCGGCGGCCGACTTCACGTCTCCGGCTGCGAGCGGCGCTGCGGAGCGCCCCGCGCCGCGCATGTCGACGCCGTCGCGCTCGCCGGGGGCGGGTACCTCGTCGACGGCGTGCCCCGCCCGGGACTGGCGCCGTGACGCGCAGCTACGTCCGCGACGGTGCCGAGATCTACCGCCGCTCGTTCGCCACCATCCGCGCCGAGGCCGACCTCGCGGCCCTGCCGCCGGACGTCGCCCAGGTCGCCGTCCGGATGATCCACGCCTGCGGGCAGGTCGACCTCGTCGACGACCTCGGCTTCTCCCCCGGCGTCGTCGACGCGGCCCGCACGGCACTGCAGAACGGCGCGCCGATCCTCTGCGACGCGGAGATGGTCGCCGCGGGCGTCACCCGCGCCCGGCTGCCGGCGGGCAACGACGTCGTCTGCACCCTGCGCGATCCGCGCGTTCCCGCCCTGGCCGCAGAGCGAGCCACCACCCGCTCCGCGGCCGCCCTGGAGCTCTGGCGCGACCGGCTCGACGGCGCGGTCGTCGCGATCGGCAACGCCCCGACCGCACTGTTCCACCTGCTCGACATGCTGGACGCTGGCACGGCCCGGCCGGCCGCGGTCCTCGGCATCCCGGTGGGGTTCATCGGGGCGGCGGAGTCGAAGGAGGCGCTTGCCGCGACCGACCTGCCGTACCTCGTCGTCCACGGCCGTCGCGGCGGCTCCGCCATCACGGCGGCGGCGGTCAACGCGCTCGCCTCTGAGCGGGAGATCCTGTGACCGGCACCCTGTACGGCGTCGGCGTCGGCCCCGGCGATCCCGAGCTCGTCACGGTCAAGGCCGCCCGCCTCATCCGCGCCGCCGACGTGATCGCCTACCACTCGGCACGGCACGGGCGCTCGATCGCCCGGCGCATCGCCGACCCCCACCTGCGCGGCGATCAGATCGAGGAGGCGCTCGTCTACCCGGTCACCACCGAGACCACCGATCATCCCGGCGGCTACCAGGGCGCGATCGACGAGTTCTACGCCGCCGCCGCGGAGCGCCTGGCCGCTCACCTCGACGCCGGGCGCGACGTCGTCGTGCTCGCCGAAGGCGACCCGCTCTTCTACGGCTCCTACATGCACATGCACAAGCGGCTGGCCCACCGCTACCCGGCCGAGGTCGTGCCGGGGGTCACCTCGATCAGCGCCGCGTCGGCCGCCCTCGGGCAACCGCTGGTGGAGCGCGACGAGGTGCTGACGGTGCTGCCCGGCACCCTGCCGCGCGCCGAGCTGGCCCGCCGGCTCGCCGACACCGACTCCGCGGCCGTCATGAAGCTCGGCCGGACGTTCGACACCGTCCGCGGTGCCGTGACCGACGCCGGCCGCGCCGGCTTCTACGTCGAGCGCGCGACGATGGACGGGCAGCGCACCGCCGCGCTCGACGACGTCGACCCCGCCTCGGTGCCCTACTTCGCGATCGCCCTGCTCCCGGGCCCGGTCGCCGCGTCCCTGCCCGAACTCCCGTCGCGGGACACGGCCGCCAGCGGAGGTCCTTCCGCTCGACCGCAGCCCGCCTCGGGAGTCGACGAGCCCGGCGGTTGTGGTGCCCGGCCCGGCCAGGTCGTCGTCGTCGGCACCGGCCCGGCCGGGCGCGACTGGCTGACCCCGCAGGTCGCCGCCGTCCTCTCGGCGGCGGACGACCTCGTCGGCTACGGCCCCTACCTCGCCCGCGTGCCGCCGAACCCGCGCCAGGACCGGCACGCCAGCGACAACCGCGTGGAGGCCGACCGCGCGGCTCACGCGCTCGACCTCGCCGCCTCCGGACGGTGTGTCGCCGTCGTGTCCGGCGGCGACCCCGGCGTGTTCGCCATGGCCGCGGCGGTGCTGGAGGTCGCGGCGCAGGAGAAGTACGTCGACGTCCCAGTGCGCGTGCTGCCCGGCGTGACGGCGTCCAGCGCGGTCGCCGCGGCGGTCGGCGCTCCGCTGGGCCACGACCACGCCGTGATCTCGCTGTCCGACCGGCTCAAGCCGTGGGAGGTCGTCGCCGAGCGGCTCGTCGCCGCGGCCCGCGCCGACCTCGCGATCGCCATCTACAACCCGCGCTCGACGGCCCGGCCCTGGCAGCTGGCCGCCGCCCGCGACCTGCTGCTCGAGCACCGCGCCCCGGACACCCCGGTGGTGCTCGGCCGCGACGTCGGCGGCGCGGGTGAGCGGGTGACGGTGACGACGCTGGTCGGGATGGACCCGGAGCAGGTCGACATGCGCACGCTGGTGATCGTCGGCTCGTCGACGACCCGCGTCGTGCGCCGCGGTGACCGGGACGTGGTGTTCACGCCCCGGCACTACCGCCACTGACGCCCGTAGCGGGTGCACAGGGTTCCCCGGCCGACCACCACCACCCGTAGCGGACGATCAACCGCCGCTGACACCCGTAGCGGGCGATCAACCGGCGTGCAGCCACTCCAGGGCGGCCTCCACCGTGTCGACGGCCACCACCCCGGTCGGCAGCGGGGGGCGCCGCACCACCAGCACCTTCACGCCCTCCGCCCGCGCCGCCGCCAGCTTCGCCGACGTGAGCGGCCCGCCGCTGTCCTTCGTCACGAGCACGTCGATGCCGTGCTCGCACATCAGCGCCCGCTCGCCGTCGACAGTGAACGGGCCGCGGTCCAGCAGTACGCGGGCCCGGCGCGGCATCGGCCCGGACGGCGGGTCGACGCACCGGATCAGGAACTCCAGGTCGAGCGCGGCGAAGGCCACGAGGCTCGTGCGGCCCGTGGTGAGGAAGACGCGCTTCCCCAGCGACGGCAGCAGCGCGGCGGCCTCGGCGAGCGAGTCGGCCCACACCCAGCCGGGCTCGGGCGGCCACCCCGGGCGGCGCAGGACGACCAGGGGGACGCCGGTGGTCGCGCAAGCGTCGACGGCGTGCGCAGTCATCGTCGACGCGAAGGGGTGCGTGGCGTCGACGACCGCGGCGACGTCGTGGTCGCGCAGCCAGGTCGCCAGCCCGTCCACCCCGCCGAACCCGCCGACGCGCACCTCGCCCGCGGGCAGCGCGGGGTCGCGGACGCGCCCGGCCAGCGACGACACCACGCTCAGACCGGCCTCGACGAGCGCCCGGGCGAGCGCTCGCGCTTCGGCAGTGCCGCCGAGGATCAGGACGCGGCCACGGTCCGGATCAAGCCGCGCCGTTGCGCGCGGGGCCGTCGACACCACGGCGTCGCGGGCCGGGTCGGCTCGCGGGATCAGCTCCGGCATCGGGCATCCGAGTAGAGGTGGCTGTCCGGGAAGTGCTCGGCGGCGAGCGCCGGCCCGACGATCACGACGGCGGCCATCCGGATGCCGGCCTCGTGGACAGCGGCGGGCAGAGCGTCGAGCCGGCCGCGCAGCACGACCTGGTGCGGGTGGGTGGCGTGCGCGACGACAGCGGCCGGGCAGTCCGCCCCGTACACCCCCTTGAGCTGGGCGACCACCTCGTCGATCCGGTGCACCGACAGGTGCAGCACCAGCGTGCCGCCCGAGCGACCCAGCTCCGCCAGGCCCTCGCCGTCCGGCATGGGGGTCGCCATCGCGGCGATTCTCGTCAAGGTGACCGTCTGGGCCACCGTCGGTACCGTCAGCTCCCGGCCCAGCGCCGCGGCGGCCGCGGCGTAGGCGGGCACGCCGGGGCAGAGGTCGTACGGCACTCCTGCAGCGTCCAGCCGCCGCATCTGCTCGGCGAGCGCCGAGAACACGGACAGGTCGCCGGACGCGAGCCTGGCGACGTCGAGACCCTCCCGGTGGGCCGCGACCATCTCCTCGACGATCTCGGCGAGCGTCAGGTGCGCGGTGTCTATCTTCCGCGCGCCCTCCGGGCACAGGTCGAGCATCTCGGGCCGGACGTACGTGCCGGCGTACAGGCAGACCGGCGAGGCCGCGATGAGGTCGCGGGCCCGCAGCGTGAGCAGGTCGACGGCGCCCGGTCCGGCGCCGATGAAGTGCACGGTCGCCCCGCCGCCGGACCCGCTGCTCCCCGGACCGTCCATCCCCCAATCCTGACCCACCGCTCACTGCTTCGGAGCGGTCGGCCCCCGACTCGGGTTCGGATCACACGGACTGCCGATGGTGCCGGGCCCGTCGCCGTCACGGCAGCGGCTTGAGCACGGCCCAGATCGTCACCGGCATCGCCGGGCGCCAGCCGGTGAACCCGCCCAGCGGCGCTGCGCGGGACACCTCGATCCGCGTCAGGCCCCCGCCGTGTGCGGCTCGACCGGCGACGAGAAGCGCCTCCGTCTCCAGCGTGACGGCGTTCGCCACCAGCCGGCCGCCCGGACGCAGCGCGGCCCAGCAGGTGTCGAGCACGCCCGGCGTCGTGATCCCGCCACCGATGAAGACGGCGTCCGGCTCCGGTAGTCCGGCCAGCGCGTCCGGGGCCCTGCCCCGCACGACCGTCAGCGACGGCACGCCCAACGCCTCGGCGTTCGCGGCGATCCGGCCGGCCCGGGTCTCGTCCGACTCGACGGCCACCGCGCGGCAGGTCCGGTGGGCGCGCAGCCACTCGATCGCGATCGACCCGTTGCCCGCCCCGACGTCCCACAGCAGCTCCCCGGGACACGGTCCGAGGTGCGCGAGAGTGACGGCGCGGACCTCGCGCTTGGTGAGCTGCCCGTCGTGGTCGTAGGCGTCGTCGGGCAGGCCCGGCACCTCGGCGCGGACCGGCGCACCAGGGTCGGCGACGCACGCGACGGCGACGACGTTCAGCGGGTCGCCGGGCGCGTGCACCCAGTCGCGCGCGGTCCCCCGCTCCGTGCGCTCGTCCGGCGCGCCCAGCCGGGCGAGCACGGTCATCGCCGACGCGCCGTACCCGGCGTCGACCAGCAGCCCGGCGACCGCGGTGGGGGTCGCCGCATCCTCGCTCAGCACCAGCACCCGCGCGCCCGGTGCGAGCACGCGACGCACCCGGGCGAGCGGCCGGGCGACCGCGCTGACGACCTCGACCCCGTCGACGGCCCACCCCAGCCTCGCGCACGCCAGCGACACCGAGGAGGGATGCGGGACGACGTGCAGCCGATCCGGCCCGAGCACGCGGGCGAGGGTGGCGCCGATGCCGTGGAACATCGGGTCGCCGCTGGCCAGCACACACACCCGCAGGTCCGCCAGCTCGGCGAACAGCCCGGGCAGGGCGGGCAGCATCGGCGAGGGCCACGGGCGCGGGTCGGCCTGGGTGTGCCCGGCGACGAGGTCGAGCTGCCGCGCCCCGCCCAGCAGCACCTCGGCCGCCCGGACGGCCGCGCGCCCCGGCTCGGCGAGCCCGGCCCACCCGTCGGCGCCGATGCCCACGACGGTCACGGTCTGCACGAGTGCATCGTTTCGCACCGGGCACGATCCACGCGGCGCCGCCCTCGACCCAGCGCCACCGTCTCGACCCAGCGCCGCCCGCACACACCCCGCGCCCGCCGCAACACGCGCCCCGTCCGGCAACCCGGCGCGGCGTCAGGAGCCCGGCGCGGCGTCACCCAACCGGGTGGCCAGCTCCGCCTCATCCGCGACGAACCACAGTTGCCCGCCGCGGTTCGACTCGCGCACGAAGTCGCGCAGCGCCGTGCTCCCACCGACGTGGTCGCTGACGTCGCCGACCACGACCAGCCGGAGCCGGTAGTTCACGAACTTCTGCGCCACCGCCCCGGCCACCCCGCTACGCAGCGCGAAGAACTCCGGGGCGATCCGCGCGACCGGCACCGCCACGGCGTCCGCTCGACCGAGCGCCGCGCCGATGAGGTCGAGAGCGGCACGCTCGCCGTCGAGCAGCGGGCCGTCGGCGGCCCACCGGAGCACGTCCACCCCGCCGATCGGGACGACCACATCACCCCCGACCGCAGAGTCCGCAACCACGGCATCCCCCGGTGCCGTCTCCTGCTCCTGCGTCATCCCGCTCCCTCCACGATCGCGGCGACAGCGGGAGCATCCCCAGATCCGGGCGATCCGCCAACGGAAATAGCGATGGTTTTGTCGGTGCTGTCCGGTCTGATGGGGGTGACCACGACGAGCCCGACCCGAGGAGGAGCCGTGCCGGACCCGCAGTCGACGGTGCCCTCGAGCCCGTTCGGCCCCGGCCCCACCGTGCCGGAGGTGGTCCCACCGGCACCGCATCCCGGCGGCGGCACGCGGCGGGCGTTCCACCATCTCTTGGTCAACACGCTTGTGGCGTCGGTCGTGAACTTCACGGTCTGGTTCGCCGTCACGTTCTGGGTCTACCTGGAGACCCGCTCGGTGTTCGCCACCGGCGTGATCTCGGGGATCTACCTCGTGTTCACCGCCGCCTCCGGCGTCTGGTTCGGCGGCCTGGTCGACCGGCACCGCAAGCGCTCGGTCATGCTCGGCTCCAGTGCGGCGTCGCTGCTCTGCTACGCGGCCGCTTTGGCGGTGTACCTGCTGACGGAGCCGGCGAGTTTCACGGACCCGGCGAGCCCGGCGCTCTGGGCGCTGGTGCTGCTGCTGATGGCCGGGGTGATCGTCGGCAACCTGCGGGCCATCACGCTGTCGACGGCGGTGACCATGCTCGTGCCGCCCGAGGGCCGGGACCGGGCGAATGGACTCGTGGGAACGACGAACGGCGCCTCGTTTCTCGTGACCTCGGTGATCAGCGGGCTGCTCGTCGGACTGTCGGGGATGCTGCACGTGCTGCTGGTCGCGGTGGCCGCCACAGCAGTCGTGATCGTGCATCTGGCCGTGGTCCGCATCCCGGGAGACCGTTCCGCCGCGGCCGACGACGGCTCGGGGGCACACCGGCTGGACCTCCGGGGGACGATCGCTGTCGTCGCCGCGATCCCGGGCCTGTTCGGCCTGATCGCCTTCTCGACGATCAACAACTTCCTCGGCGGGGTCTTCATGGCCCTCCTGGACGCGTACGGGCTCTCGCTCGTCTCGGTCGAGGTATGGGGGCTGCTGTTCGGAGTGCTGAGCGCCGGGTTCATCGTCGGCGGCCTCATCGTCGCCCGCCGCGGGCTCGGCGCGAACCCGCTCCGGACCCTGCTCCTGGTCAACGTCGTCATGTGGGCCGTGTCGAGCGTGTTCACGCTGCGCTCCTGGATCCTGCTGCTGGCGGTGGGCATGTTCGTCTGGCTCTGCCTCGTACCCTTCGCCGAGGCCGCGGAGCAGACCGTCCTGCAGAAGGTGGTGCCCTTCGAGCGCCAGGGTCGGGTTTTCGGGTTCGCGCAGAGCGTCGAGATGGCCGCGTCGCCGCTCACGGCGTTCCTCATCAGCCCGATCGCGCAGTTCGTCGCCATCCCGTTCATGACCACCGGGGCGGGAGTCGAGCTGATCGGCGGCTGGTTCGGGACGGGGCCCGAGCGCGGTCTGGCGCTGGTCTTCACGATCGCCGGGCTCCTCGGGCTGGTGATCACGCTCGCCGCCTTCCGCACGCTGTCCTACCGGCGGCTCTCCGCGCGCTACCTCGGGGAGGCCGCCGTGTCCGGGTGACCGTGTCCCCCGATCCGGCTGCCGGCTCACGCGGCCGAGTGGTCCCGCCCACACCGTCACCCGCGCGTGCGGCGGGTCGTTCGCCTCCTCGAACGGCCGGTACCTGGGACGGTGCCGCCGCGGGGGGAGCGAGCGGTGTCGATGTCCATCGGGTCGGTGCGGATACCCCGGACGGCGGTACGCTGCGGCGCGGCCGCCGTCCTCGTGGCGGGATGTGCGACCGCCCTGCTCGTCGGGGTCGGTGAGGTGCAGCGGGCGGCGGCCCAGACCACCGTCGTCGCCCTCGACACCGCGGCGCCGTTCGCCGTGCTCGCCAGTGGCTCCGTCACCGGCACCGGGACGTCGGCGATCACGGGCGACGTCGGCGGCAGCGCGGTCACCGGCCTCAACAACCAGGTCAGCGGCACGATCTCGACCTCGGGCGACGCCCTCACGCGGGCGCGCACGGACATGAACCAGGCCGACGACACGGTCGCCTCCGCCACGGTGACGAAGGAGATCTCGACCGTCTCCGGCACGCTCACCTCGGGCGTGTACGGGCTCTCCGGCGCCGTCACCGTTTCCGGCACCGTCACACTCGACGCCGGTGGCGACGAGAACGCCACGTTCCTCTTCAAGACCGACTCGACACTGACCACTGCCGACGGCGCCATCGTGAAGCTCACCAACGGTGCGAAGGCGTGCAACGTGTACTGGCTCGCCGGCAACAACGCCACGGTCGACGGCACGATCTTCGGCCGCAGCGGCATCACCGCGCGCAACGGGGCCGACGTCACCGGGCGGCTGTTCTCCCGCAGCGGTGCCGTGAGCCTCGACGCGACGACGATCCGCCGCCCGGGCTGCGACGGCAGCACCACGACGACCAACACCGGCACCAGCAGCTCCACCAGTTCGGGCGACAACGGAAGCGAGTCGTACAGCGGCACGGAGAGCGTGGTCGCCCGGGGCTCCGGCGGCAACGGCGGGATCTCCGGCGGCGGCACGGGCGGTGACGGCGGCGACGGCGGCAACGGGGGGACCGCCGGGGCGGGCGGCTCGGGCGCAGCCGGTGGGAACTCCGACGGCGGCGCCGGTGGCACCAACACGGGCGGATCGGGCGGGACCACCACCGGCGGGAACGGCGGGACGGTCACCGGCGGGACGAACTCGGGCACCGGCGGGGCGAGCTCGGGCGACGGCAACACCGGCGACAACACGGTGGTCGTCGTGCCGATCCTCAGCCCGGGCAGTTCCTCGGGCAGCGTGGGCAACGGGAACGGCGGCGACGCGACTGGCGGCAACGCGGCGGGCGGGGAGGGCGGCATGGCCACCGACGGCGGCAGGGGCGCGTCCCGTGGCGACGGCGCTCGCGGCGACGGCGGCGGGCGCGTCGGCGGGGGCGGCAACGGCCACTACGACGACTGAGCGCCTCACCGGTCACACGAAAGCGGCTTTCGCAAGGGCAGAACTTGCGAAAGCCGCTTTCGTTCGTTCCGGGAAGCCGGGTCAGGCGGTCGCGCCGTCCGACACGTTCTCCGCGTCCGCCGTCGGCACCGGGATCATCGGCCGCGTCCGCTCCAGCAGGGCGAACATGGCGAACCCGAGACCGCACCCGATGAACCAGCCGAAGTCGCCGATGCTCGTGAACAGGCTGAGCAGGATCGCGACGACGCCCGTCACGGCCATCGTCATCACGGCGTTCGGGTTCCAGCCGTTCTTGAACCAGTACAGGCCGCTCGGGCTCATGGTGTACATGTCGTCGACCGCGATCCGCTGCTTGGCCGCCAGGTAGTAGCCCGCGATGAGGATGCCGAACAGCGGGCCGATCAGGCTGCCGAGCAGGCCGAGCGTGTAGTGGATCGCCTGGTCGTTGTCGTACCAGTTCCACGGCGTGAGGATCACCGAGCCGACCGCCGCGATCATGCCGCCGGTCCGCCACGAGATCTTCTGCGGGTTGACGTTGGAGAAGTCGAACGCCGGCGAGATGAAGTTCGCGACGATATTGATGCCGACCGTCGCCGTCACGAAGGTCAGGCCGCCGAGCAGGATCGCGAACGGCGTGTCGATCAGCTGCACGGTCTTGATCGGGTCGGTGACCAGCTGGCCGAACACCGGCACCGTGGCAGACGCGGTGATGACGGTGAGCAGGGAGAAGAACAGGAAGTTGATCGGCAGCCCGAGGAAGTTGCCCTTCTTGACCGCGTCGAAGCTGCGGCCGTAGCGGGAGAAGTCGCCGAAGTTCAGCATCGGGCCGGAGAAGTACGACACGACGATCGCGATGGCCGTGATCATCACCGGGATCGAGGCCCAGAAGCCGAGCGACTCACCGCTGTGCAGGTTCAGGTCGATCGCGGAGATGCCGGCCTTGCTCACCAGGTAGATCGCCAGGATGATCATGACGACGTAGACGGCCGGACCCGCCCAGTCGATGAACTTGCGGATCGTCTCCATACCGGTCCAGAACAGCGCCGCCTGGGCCACCCAGAGGATCGCGTAGGAGATCCAGCCCAGGGCACTCAGGCCGAGGAAGCTCACCTCGGTCAGCCCCTGGCTCGCGGGGAGGAACTTCAGGAAGATGATGTTCAGCGACTCGGCGGCGAGATAGGTCTGCACGCCGTACCACGCGACCGCGATGAGCCCGCGGATGATCGCCGGGATGTTGGCCCCCTTGACCCCGAAGATCGCCCGGTTGATCACCGGGTAGGGCACACCGGTCTGCTGGCTGGGCTTCGCGACGAGGTTCACGAAGACCTGCACGATGACGATGCCGATCAGCAGCGCGATCAGCACCTGCCAGCCGGCGATGCCCAGCGCGAACAGGCTGCCTGCGGTGAGGTAGCCGCCCACGGAATGCACGTCGGACATCCAGAACGCGAAGATGTTGTACGCGCTCCAGTTCTGCTTGTGCAGCGGCGCGAGGTCCTCGTTCGTCAGGGCCGGGTCGTAGCCGGGCTTGATCAGCCCGACACCGGCGGGGTGGTGGGCGTCGGGGATCTGCTCGACCTCTCGTGAACCCGCGGGGTTCGAGGCGGCATCGGCGGACTCAACATATATCTGGCTTGCCGGTCCATATATCTGGCTTCCCGATCTCGAAACCAGACAAGAGCCCGGTGTAGGCCTTGGGCAACGGTGGGGCGAACTCGGCACGGGTGCTGGTCCGCAGGCCCATCGCGACGAGTCCCTCGACGGTCTTCGTCGCCGCCGCGACACCGTCGATCACCGGCACGCCGACGGCGTCGGTCATGCGGGTCGCCAGGTCCGCCATGCCCGCGCACCCCAGCACGATGGCCTCCGCCCCGTCGTCGGCCACCGCGCGCCGTGACTCGGCGACGATCGCCGCGAACGCGTCCGACTCCGGGTCCTCGAGGGCGAGGACGGGGATCTCGCAGGCCCGGACGTTGCGGCAGAACCGGGTCATGCCGTAGCGCTCGGCGAGGTCCCACGCCCGCCCCGCCGTCCGGCCGAGGGTCGTGACCACCGAGAACCCGCGGCCGAGGAAGCTCGCGGCGTGCATGGCCGCCTCGGCGATGCCGACGACCGGCCCGTCGGCGAGCTCGCGCGCCGCGTCGAGGCCGGGGTCACCGAAGCAGGCGATCACGAACCCGTCGGCGGCGGGCTCTCCCGCCTGGGCTCGGGCGATCTCGGCGAGCAGCCCGGGGACGCTGAGCGCCTCGTCGTAGTGGCTCTCGATCGAGGCCGGGCCCATGTCCGGGTTGACGGCGGTGACCGTCGTCCCCGGCGCGGCGACCGCCAGGGCGGACTCGCCGATGAGCCGGGTCATGGACGCCGTGGTGTTCGGGTTGATCACGATGAGGTGCACGGGTTCTCCCGGTCGTCGGGCTCGGTGGCGAACAACTCCTCGCCTGGGGGCACGGTCGCCAGCGCGCCGAGCAGGCGGCCGTGGTGCTCCGCGGCGCACACCAGCAGGCCGGCCGTGTCGCCCGCGACGAACGCCGTGAGCATCGCGGCGTGGTCCGCGTGCAGCCGGCGGCGGTCGGCGTCCGAGACCCGGGCCATCGGCCGGTAGGACTCGGTGAGGTTCCACGCCGAGCCGACCATCGCCGTGAACCGGCGCATCCCCGCGGGTTCCAGCAGCGCGAAGTGGAACCGGCGGCTCTCGCGGTGGTAGGCGGGCAGATCACCCTCGCGGACGGCCCGGTCCAGGTCGTCGAGCGCGACGCAGGCCCGAGCGTGGTCGTCGGGTCCGGCGGCGGCCACCGCCGCGGCGAGCACGGCGTTCTCCAGCACCCCGCGCGCCGCGTACAGCTCGAGCAGCTCGGACCGCGCGAGCCGGGCGACCGTGTACGCGCTGCGACTGCGTTGCTCCACGAGGCCCTCGCCGATGAGTGTCTTCAGCGACTCGCGCACGGGGATGACACTCATCCCGAGCACCGTGGCCACCTCGTCGAGCGGGATGACGGTGCCCGGCGGGGCGTCTCCGGCCAGGATCACCCGGCGCAGCTCGGCGAGCACGGCCGCCTGCGTCGGCTCGCCGCGCAGCGGCACGAGGCGGGCGGCCAGCGGCGACGACCGCCGGGGCCGGTAGGGCTCCGTCGGGTATGCGTGGTCGGGGGACACCGTCGTGAGCCACCCCCTGCCGTCACATGTTGCGGGCCGCACGGTGGGTGCGCCGTGTTGCCCCCACATGAAGACCGGTGGGGGTCGCCGCCGTCAAGTCCCGGAGATCGACGTTCGGCGCGCGGTGCCGCACGGTCGTCGCACGCGAGGTGGTGACGCACCGGGGTTGCCCTAGGTTCATCAACGGATTCATGACGACGCGGTCACGCGATGGACACGGGACTCCCCACCCGCCGGTCCTCCCCAACCGGACGTCCAGCCGCCGCCGTCGGATCCGGAAGGTTGGTCGTGGCTCGGCATCGCTCCCCCCGAGGCCGCCGCGAGTTCCCGGCCCTCCCGCTCCCGCTGTTCGGGAGTTCGGGAGGCGGCGGGGCCCGCCGCGCGTCGCACGCATCGCCTGTCCCCCCGTCTCTGCCCGCGCCCGTCCTGCGCGGTGTCGGCATCGCCACCGTGGCGGCCATCGCCGTCACCGGCGGAGCGGCGGCGCTGACCGGCACCGAGCCGGACGTCGCGGCCGGTGCCACGCACGAGCTGGACCTGTCCACGCAGCGCGGTGGTGCGGTGCCGTCGCCGGTCGCGGCCGTGGTGCCCGTGCCGGTCGTGCCGGTGCAGGCGGCGCACGACGCCCCGGTGCTCGACACCTCGGTGCTGTCCGACGCCGTCACGCGCGCCCAGGACGAGGCGCGCCGCCTCGCCGACGAGGCCCGCGCCCGCGAGGCGCAGGCCAGGGACGCCGCCGAGCGGGCGGGACAGGCCGAGAAGGAGGCCGCGCAGCGCGACGCGGAGGCCAAGAGGGACGACGAGCGGGAGGCGGCCGAGCAGGCCCGCCGCGTCGGGCGCCTCGCCGATCCCGACCCGGCCCCGGCGGCGCATACCGACTGCGGGCTCAACACGGGGCAGCTCGGCCCCGTCAAGCCGTTCGTCCGCACCGCAGCCAACTTCCTCGGGTGCGCGTTCGGCCGGCCGACGGTGCTGGGTGTCGCCGGTCGCAGCAACGCCTCGGACCACCCGAAGGGCCGGGCGCTCGACTTCATGGTGGACCGGGCGACAGGGGACCAGCTGGCCGCCTGCGCGCTCCGCAACCGCGAGGAACTGGGTGTCAGCTACGTCATCTGGCGCCAGCGCATCGACACCGGGAGCGGCTTCCGGCCGATGGCCGACCGCGGCAGCCCGACCGCGAACCACGTCGACCACGTGCACGTCTCGTTCGAGCCGGGCGCCGGATCGGGGTCACCGATCTCCTGCTAGCGGTCGTTCTCACCCACGACGCGGGTCCCGAGGACTGCCCCACCGGCCGGGGCACGAGTAGAAACACGTCATGGACGTCGCCGGACGGGTTGCGCTGCGGTTCACCGGCGACGTGGTGCGGGGTGGCAGCCACGTCGACCTGACCGCCGTGCGCGCCGACGGTGAGCACCTGTGGGTCGCGGGCGACGAGACCGCGACGATCGACCGCCTCGTGCTCGACTCCGCGACGGCGCCCACGCGTGCCGGGCGGCAGCGCAGCTTCCGGCTGGCCGACCTCGTCCAGCTGCCCGGGCCACCGGAGGGTGAGACCGACCTGCAGGGGTTGGCCCGCAGCGGCGGGTGGCTGTGGGCGATCGGGTCGCACGCGCTGGTGCGCCGCCGGCCCAAGCCGATCCACGACGACGCGAAGGTGGTCCGCAGGCTCGGCAAGCTGCGGCGCGACCCGAACCGGTTCATCATCGTGCGTCTCGCCGTGCAGCTGGGCGTCGACCGCCACCCCGAGCCGGTGCGCGTCGCCCGCGACGGCCGCCGCTCCGCGCTGGTCGGCGCCCCGCATGCGGAGACCCTGGTCGACCTGCTGCGCACCGACACGCACCTCGCGCCGTTCCTCGCCATCCCGGGACAGGACAACGGCTTCGACGTCGGCGGTCTCGCGGTCGTCGGCGACCGACTCTACGTCGGCCTGTGCGGCCCGGTGCTGCGCGGCTGGGCCGTGGTGCTGGAGGTGCGCCCCGCGCAGGATCCGACGGACCCGGGCCGCCTCGCGCTGGGGATCTTCCCGGAAGGCGTGCGCTACCGGAAGCACGTGCTCGACCTCGGCGGGCTCGGGGTCCACGACCTCTGCCCGGACGGCGACGACCTGCTGGTGCTGGCGGGCCCGACGATGGCGCTCTCGGGGCCGGTCCGGGTGCACCGATGGTGGGGTGCGGTCGCCGGCGGCGGTGGGCCGGTGGTGCGCGACGTCGAGCTGCCCGTCGAGACGGTGGTGGCCAACGGGGAGGGCGTGGACCACGCCTCGGCGATCTCACTGCTCGGACCGGACACGCTCGACCCGGACGCGCGGCTGCTCGTGGTCTACGCCAATCCGGCGGCGAACCGCAGGCCGTGGCCGGACACGGTGCTGGCCGACCGGGTGCGGATCGCGCAGGTCGGCGTCGACGCCGAGCTGGACCCGGTCACCGGAGACGACCCGGGCGCGGCGGACCCGGGCCCGGCACCGGTCGAGCCCGACGTCGTCGAACCCGCGGCCGCTCCCGCACTCGCCGACGCCGAGACCGCCGACCCGGAGCCGGTCGACGAGCCGGACCGGCAGCCGCCCGTCGACCACCGCCCGGCCACCGTCCTGTCCCCCGACCGCGCCCACACGTTCGACGCCTAGTTCGCCGCCGTGCATGGGTCGGCGTCCGCCCCCGGCGAACATCACGCGCCGTCGGCGAACACCGCCCCTCGGGACCGGCCGCGCTCCTAGCGTCGCGGATGACCCGAGGAGGCCCCATGTCCCGCACGCTGAGCCCACCGTCCGCCACCGACACCATCGTCGACCGGCTCTTCGAGGAGCGGATCGTCTACCTCGCGGGCACGGTCGACGACGAGGCCGCGCACCGGATCACCGCGCAGCTGCTGCTCCTCGCCGCCGACGACCCGACCCGCGACATCACGTTCTACGTCAACTCGCCCGGCGGTTCCGTCACCGCCGGGATGGCGATCTACGACACGATGCAGCTGGTGACCCCGGACGTCGCGACCTGGGCCGTCGGGCTCGCAGGCTCGATGGGCCAGTTCCTGCTGACCGCAGGCGCGCCCGGCAAGCGGTACGCGCTGCCGCACGCACGGATCCTCATGCACCAGCCCTCGGCCTCGCTCGGCGGCACCGCTACTGACGTCACCATTCGGGCCGGTCTGTTCGGTGAGATGAAGCGCGAGATCACGGAGCTGACGGCCCGGCACTCCGGCCAGCCGGTGGAGAACGTGACTACGGACTCCGACCGCGACCGCTGGTTCGACGCCGAGCAGGCACGGGCGTACGGCCTGGTGGATCACGTCGCGGGACGAACCGGACCCACCGGACCCACCCGGCGTATCGGTTTCCTCGGGAAGGGCCCCGGGAATCCGCCCGGGTGACCGCCTCTCGGCGCTTCCCGTTCCCGCTTCCGATCGCCCTCGTCGCGGCCCTCCCCGGAACCTACCTCGGTGCGGCCACGTACCTGGGCCTGCCGCATCCCGAGCTCGTCCCGCCCCTGGCCGCGCTCGTCTACGGGATCGCCATCATCGGAGCGGCCTTCGTGCTGTCGTGGGCAGCCGAAGCCGCGCAGGTCGACATCAGCGCCGGGTTGGCGCTGGCGGTGCTGGCGCTCCTGGCCGTGCTGCCCGAGTACGCCGTCGACTTCGTCTTCAGCTTCCAGGCGGGCCAGATCTACGCGGCGGAGGGAACCTGTCCGCCTGCGGAGGACGGGAGCACGCCCTGCGCGCTCGCACTGGCCAACATGACCGGCGCCAACCGGGTGCTCGTCGGCGTCGGGTGGCCGCTCGTGGTGGCCGTCGCCACGCTCGCCGTCCGGCGCTCGCGGCGCCATGGTGGTGGCGACAGCGCGACCACCCACCAGGGTTGTGTCCAGATGCCGCGGGCGCTCTCGGCGGAGGTCGTGTTCCTGGGCATCGCCACGCTGTACTCGCTGGCACTGCCGCTGCGGCACACGCTCACGCTCCTCGACGCCGCGGTCCTGGTCGCGATCTTCTGCGCCTATGCGTGGCGGCTGGCGAAGGCGCCCGCCGAGGAACCGGACCTGCAGGGCACGTCGGCGTGGGTCGGCGGCATGGCGAAGACGCCGCGCCGGGTCACGTTCAGCCTGCTGTTCCTCGCCGCCGCGCTGGTCATCCTGGCGTGCGCGGAGCACTTCGCGGAGGGGCTGGTGCAGACGGGCGAGGGCCTGGGCGTCGACCCGTTCATCCTCGTCCAGTGGGTGGCACCGCTGGCCAGCGAGGCACCCGAGCTGATCGTCGCGTGCCTGTTCGCCTGGCGGCTCAAGGCGGCGGACTCCCTCGGGACCCTGCTGTCGAGCAAGGTGAACCAGTGGACGCTGCTGGTCGGGACGATCCCGATCGTCTTCGCGATCTCCGCGGGCACCACGGACGGGTTGCCACTCGACGCCCAGCAGCGCGTCGAGCTCCTGTTGACTGCCGCCCAGTCGCTGTTCGCGGTCAGCATCCTGATCACGCTTGCGTTGACGACCCGCGGGGCTGCCGCGCTGTTCGTGCTGTTCGCCGTGCAGTTCTTCGGCAGCCTGTTGCTCGACGTCGAGGCCGACCGGATCCTCAACCTCACGCTGTCCGGGGTGTACGTGGCGCTGGCCGTCGTCCAGCTCGTCCGGCAGCGGCACCTGCTGGTCCGGACGGTGCGCGACGGAGTGGTCACGCCGTTCGCCGAGCTCGAGGAGGCCGACGAGGAGATGTCCCGGGACCGTCCCCGGGACCGGCCTACCGGAGACCGGGAGTCCGCATGAGGCGCCCGACACGCAAGCGTATGCCCGGGCGATAGCGTGGAGCATGGTTGTGCGGAGTCGGACAGCTGCGGGATAGACGGCGAGGAGTGGAGCAGCATGCGCGTCGGTGTGCTCACGGGAGGCGGGGACTGCCCCGGGCTGAACGCTGTGATCCGGGCGATCGTCCGCAAGGGTGTGCCCGAGTACGGCTATTCGTTCATCGGGTTCCGGGACGGCTGGCGCGGACCGCTGGAGGCCGCCACCATGCCGCTGGACATCCCTGCCGTGCGCGGCCTGCTGCCGCGCGGCGGCACGATCCTCGGGTCGTCGCGGACGAACCCGTTCGCGATCGAGGACGGGGTCCAGCGCATCAAGCACAACCTGCAGAACCTCGGCGTGGACGCCCTGATCGCGATCGGCGGCGAGGACACCCTCGGCGTCGCGACCCAGCTGCACGAGGCGGGTGTCAACGTCGTCGGTGTGCCGAAGACGATCGACAACGACCTGTCCGGCACGGACTACACGTTCGGCTTCGACACTGCGGTGAACATCGCCACCGAGGCCATCGACCGGCTGCACACCACGGCGGAGAGCCACCACCGGGTGCTGATCGTCGAGGTGATGGGGCGCCACGCGGGCTGGATCGCGCTGCACGCCGGCATGGCAGGCGGAGCCAACATCATCCTGATCCCCGAGATCCCGTTCGACATCGACCAGGTGTGCCGCTACGTCGAGGCCCGCTTCCGGCTGCACTACGCGCCGATCATCGTCGTGTCCGAGGGCGCCAAGCCCAAGCAGGGCGACGAGGTGCTGCACAGCGAGGGGACGGACGCGTTCGGCCACGTCCGCCTCGGCGGCGTCGGCATGTACCTCGCGCAGGAGATCGAGGCGCGCACCGGCCAGGAGGCCCGCGCCACGGTGCTCGGGCACGTGCAGCGCGGCGGGACGCCGACGGCGCGCGACCGCTGGCTGGCCACCCGGTTCGGCCTGCACGCGATCGACGCCGTGGCCGCCGGTCGCTGGGGCACGATGACGGCGCTGCGCGGCGCGGACATCGTCACGGTGCCGCTGGCGGAGGCGACGAAGGAGCTCAAGGTCGTCGACCCGGCGCTCTACGCCGAGGCCGAGGTCTTTTTCGGCTGACGCTGTCGCACGTCGGAGCCCTGCTGCTCAGCGGGGCTCCGAGTGCGGTCGCTCAGACGATGCCCTGGCGGGTCGCGGTGTGCACGATCTCGGTGCGCCGCCGCACCTCCAGCTTGTCGCGCAAGTTGCGCACGTGGAACTTCACGGTCGCCTCGGAGATCAGCAGCCGCTCGCCGATCTCCCGGTTGCTCATGCCCACGGCAAGGAGCTTGAGCACCTGGGTCTCGCGCTCGGTGAGCACCGGGCCGCGGGGCTCGTCGGGGCGCAGCACGTCGACCGCCACAGGGCCGGCGTCGAAGACACCCTCGCCGCGCCGGAGCGACCGCACCGCCGCCATGACCTCGGCGGTGTCGGCGGTCTTGCGCAGGAATCCGTGCACCCCCAGCCGCATGGCCCGCATCATCAGGTCGCGGTCGCGCGAGCCGGTGAGCACGAGGATCCGGACGCCGCGGTGGCGCTCCAGCAGCCGGCGGGCGACGTCGAGCCCGGCGCCCTCCCGGCCGAGGTCGACGTCGAGGACGACGAGGTCGGGCGGGCATCGCTCGGCCAGCGCGAGCGCGTCTCGCGGGCCCGCGGCCTCTCCCACCACCACGAGGTCCGGGTCGGCCGCGAACAGCTGGCGCAGCCCGAACCGGACGATCGCCTCGCCGTCGACGACGAGCACGCGGGCGATCCGGCGCGGGGCGGTCGGTGGGCGCAGCGTGCGCGCAGGGCGCTGGTCGAGCAGGGTCACGGGAACCTCCTGGCGGCGTCGGCGGCGTCCTCGTGGGCGACGTCGGGACGGTAGCCTCGGCCACGTTGCCCCGACGTTGCACGCGACTCGGCTCGGTTGCCGCTCGCGACGAGGGGGGTGATGATGGGGAGTCGGTTGGTGCGGCGACGGTGCCTGGGGTGCTCATGACGAATGCGGGGGCCGTGCAGCGCGACGGACGCACGCGAGCCGGCGTCGCCGTCGAGAAGCCGGCCGCGGGCCGGGCGATCCCGGCCCTCCCGAGCGATCCGGTCGAGCGGGCCCGCGCGCTGCACGAGCTCTACGACGCCGTGCTCTCCGGCGTGGTCACCGGGTCGGTCCCGCGCTCGCTCGTCTCCGACTCGTGGCAGCGCAGCCTCGCGGCGCGCATCGACCCCGACCGGCACGACCCGCCGGTCGTCCACCGGGCCGCCGACCTCGACGGGGTCCGCGCCGCGCACCCGCTCGGGGCCGTCCTCCCGCTGCTGCGCAGCACGCTGGTGAGCATCGCGGACGAGGCCGTCCACGTCATGATCGTCACCGATGCGGACGGGACCATCCTCTGGCGCGAGGGCGCGCACAGCCTGCTCCGCGCGGCCGACTCGGTCGGGCTCGCGCCCGGGATGCGCTGGTCGGAAGACGCGATCGGCACGAACGCCATGGGCACCGCGCTGGCCGTCGACGAGCCCGTGCAGATCCACTCCGCCGAGCACCTGGTGCGCACCGTCCACTCCTGGACCTGCGCCGCCGCCCCCGTGCACGACCCCGACACCGGCACGCTGCTCGGCGCGATCGACATCAGTGGGCCCCTGCACACCGCCCACCCGGCGATGGTGCAGCTGGTCGCGGCCACGGCGCAGCTGGCGGAGAACCAGCTACGGGTGCGGCTGGCCATCGCGGACGAGCAGCTGCGGATCCGCAACATGCCGCACCTGGCGAACCTGCGCGGCCTGCCGGGCGCGCTGGTGACACCGACCGGGCGGATCCTGGCCGGCGAGCCGTACACCGGGTGGCCGGTGCGCGTGCGGATCGAGCCGGGTGCGGACCGGGTCCGGCTCGACGACGGGCGGGAGATGGCCGTCGAGCCGCTGGCCGAGGGCTACCTGCTGCACGCGACGCACCGGACCGCCGCCCCGGCCCGGCGCCGGGCGCTGTCGCTGCGGTTCCTCGGCGACCACCCGTCCGTGCTGCTCGACGGCACCCCCGTCCCGGTCACCCTCCGGCCCGCCGAGCTGCTCGCCGCGCTGGCGCTGCACCCCGACGGGCTGACGGCCGAACGGCTCGCGATGCTGCTCTACGGCGACGACGGCAACCCGACCACCGTGCGTGGCGAGGTGCTGCGGCTGCGCACGTTGATCGGGTCGGACGTCCTGCGCACCCGCCCCTACCGGCTCGACGCGTCGGTCGACACCGACTTCGGGACGGTGCGGCGCGCACTCGCGGCCGGCAAGCCCGCCGAGGCGCTCCGGGCCTGCGCCGGCCCCCTGCTGCCCCGCTCGGATGCGCCGGAGATCCGCGAGGAGCGCGACGCGCTGTGCATGGGCCTGCGCGGGGCGGTGCTGGCGGCGGACGAGACCGACTTGCTGGCCGACTACGCCACCCACCCCCTGGGCCGCGACGACCTCGAGGTGCACGACCGGCTGCTGGACCGCATGGGCCCGCACGACCGCCGCCGCCCCCACTTCGCCGCCCACCACGACCGCCTGCTCGCCGCCGACGCGTAGACCCGCGAGTCGGCACCTTCGCCGCCGCGAGTCGGCTACTCGACCGTGACGCTCTTGGCCAGGTTGCGGGGCTTGTCGACGTCCCGCTCGAGGGCCACCGCCGCGTGGTAGGCCAGGATCTGCAGCGGGACCGACATCAGGATCGGGTCCAGCTCGTCCTCGGACTTCGGGACGACGATCGTGCGGTCCGCCAGCTCCTCGGGCAGCTCGCGGTGCGCGATCGCCACGACCGGGCCGCGCCGGGCCTTGATCTCCGCCAGCGTCGAGGTGTTCTTCTCGAACAGGTCGTCGTCGGGCACCACGGCCACCGTCGGCATCTCCGGGCTGACCAGCGCCAGCGGCCCGTGCTTGAGCTCGGCAGACGCGTAGGCCTCCGCATGGATGTACGAGATCTCCTTGAGCTTCTGCGCGCCCTCGCGGGCCACCGGCCAGCCGCGGCGGCGCCCGATGAACAGCATGCTCGGGTGCGGCGCGAGGTCGCGGGCGATCTTCGCGATCTCGTCGTCCAGCTCCAGGATTTCCGTGATCTTCGCGGGCAGCGCCCTGAGCCCGTCGACGATCCGCCTGCCGTTGCTCGGCGACAGGTCGCGCATGCGCCCCAGGTGCAGCGCGAGCAACGCGAACGCGGCGACCGTCGAGGTGAACGACTTGGTCGCCGCCACCGACATCTCCGCGCCCGCGTGCAGGTAGATCCCGCCGTCGCACTGGCGGGCGATCGTCGAGCCGACGACGTTGACGATGCCGATCACCCGGCCGCCCTTGCGCTGCAGCTCCTGCACGGCGGCGAGGGTGTCGACGGTCTCGCCGGACTGGCTGACCGCTACGTAGAGGGTGTCGGGCTCGACGACCGGGTTGCGGTAGCGGAACTCCGACGCCGACTCCGACGTGGCCGGCATCCGGGCGAGGTCCTCGATCAGCTGCGCGCCCAGGTCACCGGCGTAGCAGGCCGAGCCGCAGCCGAGGATCTTGACGCGCTTGAACTCGCGGGCCTCGCGCACCGACAGGTTGAGCCCGCCGAGGTGCGCGGTGGAGAACCGGTCGTCGAGGCGGCCGCGCAGTGTCCGCTCGATGGTCCGGGGCTGCTCGGCGATCTCCTTCTGCAGGAAGTGGGCGTGGTCGCCGATCTCGGCGCCGATGATGTCCCAGTCGATCGTCGCCGGGCTCTTGGCCGTCGACCGGTCGTCCAGGGTGAAGGTCCGGTAGCCGCCGGTGGTGATCGTCGCGAGCTCGCCGTCGTCGAGGTAGACCACCTGGCGGGTGTAGCCGACGAGGGCGGCGGCGTCGGAGGCGACGAACATCTCGCGCTCGCCGATCCCCAGCAGCACAGGGCTGCCGTTGCGGGCGACGACGATCCGGTCCGGGTGCTCGGCGTCGAGAACGGCGATGCCGTACGCGCCCACGACGCTGCGCAGCGCCTGGCTGACCGCGCGCTCGAGGTCGGGGGCGCCGGCCGCGAAGGCGGCGGCGATCAGGTGCGGGACGACCTCGGTGTCGGTCTGCGAGCGGAACTCGACGCCGTCGGCGATCAGCTTGGCGCGCAACTCGTCCGCGTTCTCGATGATCCCGTTGTGCACGACGGCGATCCGGCCGGCGGCGTCCGTGTGCGGGTGGGCGTTGTCCTCGGTCGGCTCACCGTGGGTCGCCCAGCGCGTGTGCCCGATGCCCGGCGCCCCCTTGAACCGGGCGGGCAGCCCGGCGACGAGGTCGGCCACCCGGCCCTGGGACTTGCGGATCTTGAGGCCGCTCCTGGTGACGACCGCGACACCCGCGGAGTCGTAGCCGCGGTACTCCAGGCGTCCCAGCCCCTCGAGGAGGATCGGGGCGGCGTCCTGCGCCCCGATGTAGCCGACGATGCCGCACATAGCGTTGTCCCTCTTCCGAATTGAGCCGAGTCAGCCGTACACGAGGCGGCGTAGCTGCCGCGCCGAGAGCCCCGGGGCGGGAAACAGCCGCGCCGGGAGCTCCGCCGCGATCGCCGCGAAGATCCGGTCGTTCGTGAGCCCGCGCGCCGCGAGCTCGCGGTGCCGGCGCCGGACGAAGTCGGGCACCGGCTCGGCGAACCAGTCGAAGACCTCGGCCAGCACCCGGTCCGCTTCGCCCTCGGTGAGCGGGGTGGAGCGCACCAGGTGAGTCACGAGGTCGGCGTGCAACCGCGGGATCACCTGGGAAGGATGCCCGATCGACTCCGAAAATACCAAACGATCCTGCCCGATTTCGGGCAGGATCAGGCGATTCGCGTGTCGAGGTTCACTCCGTCGAGATCATCGACGTCGCCATCCGCCTCGTTCCCGGTGGGTTCCAGCTCGCCTGCCTGCCACAAGCGGGTGAACCGCCCGTCCCGCGCGAGCAGTTCGGCAGGCGGACCCTGCTCCGCGATCCGGCCGCCGTGCAGCACGACCACCCGGTCAGCCCGCGCCGCCGTCGCCAGGCGGTGCGCGACGACGAACGCGGTGCGCCGCCCACCAGGACCACCGCGCGTCACCCGGTCCCCGGCCGCGAGGACCGCGGCCTCGGTCGCCGGGTCGAGCGCGGCGGTGGCCTCGTCGAACAGGAGGAGGTCCGGGCTGACGAGCTCGGCCCGGGCGAGCGCGACGAGCTGGCGCTGCCCCGCCGACAGCCCCTGCCCCCGCTCGCCGACGGGCGTGCGGAAGCCCGCGGGCAGCCGCCGGACCAGGTCGAGCGCCCCGACCGCGCGCGCCGCGGCCTCGATCTCGGGGGGCGTGGCGTCCGGGCACCCGTAGGCGATGTTCGACGCGACGTCTCCGGTGAACAGGTGCGCCTCCTGCGGGACGACCCCGAGCCGGTGGCGGAAGGCGGCCAGCCGGTACCGCCGGACGTCCACGCCGTCGACGAGCACGCTGCCCGTGCCCGAGTCGTAGAAGCGGGCGAGGAGCTTGACCAGCGTCGATTTGCCTGCCCCGGTGGCGCCGACCAGCGCGACCATCTCCCCCGGCGCCACCTGCAGCGACACCCCGTCGAGCGCGGGGCGCTCCGCGCCTGCGTAGGAGAAGCCGACATCGCGCAGCTCCACCTCGCCGCGCAGCCGGCGAGGCACCTCGAGCGTCCCCTCGTCCGGGACGGCGGTGGGGGTGCGCAGCAGATCGCCGATGCGCCGCAGCCCGATGCGGGCCTGCTGGTAGCCGTCGAAGACCTGGGAGAGCTGCTGGACGGGCGCGAAGAACAGCCCGAGGTAGAGCAGGAACGCGGTGAGTACGCCGGGAGTCAGCGCACCCGACGCGACGCGGGCGGCACCGACACCCAGCACCGCCGCCGTCGCGAGGTCGCTCAGCAGCGCGACGAACGGGAAGAAGGACGCGATGTAGCGCTGGGCGCGCAGCCGGGATCGGCGGTAGGCGAGGCTGCGGTCGCCGAACACCGCGGAGCTGTGGCGCTCGCGGGTGAACGCCTGCGCGACCCGAACGCCGGTGACGTTCTCCTGCATGTCGGCGTTGACGACCGCCACCCGCTCGCGCGCTTCCGCGTACGCCCGTGACGACAGCACCCGGAACCGGAGCGTCGCCGCCACCAGGATCGGCAGCGCGGCGAGCGCGACCAGCGCCAGCTCCGGATCGGTGACCATCAACGCGACCGCCACCCCACCGACCGTGAGCAGGCTGACGACCGCCTGGGCCAGCCCGGTCTGCAGGAACGACGACAGCGCGTCGACGTCCGTGGTCATCCGCGTCATGATCCGGCCCGACAGCTCGCGCTCGTAGTAGTCGAGCCCTAGCCGCTGCAGGTGGGCATAGCTGCGCACGCGCAGCAGGTAGAGCAGGCTCTCCCCCGCACGGGCGGTCACCGTCGTCTGGACGGCGACGACGACCCAGCTCAGCGCGACGATCCCGAGGCCCAGCAGGACCGCGATCACGAGCGGCCGGGTCGCGCCGGCGCTGATCCCGGAGTCGACGGCGTAGCGGGCGACGGTCGGGAACGCAAGGGTCGTGAGCGCGTCGAGGGCGACGAGCAGGATCGTCAGCGCGAGCAGGCCGCGGACCGGGCGCAACAGGCGGGCGAGGCGGAATCCCGGATCGGGTGCGGTCGGGTCCTCGCCGGACAGGCGGGGGACGTCGACGGCGGGTGGCAGGGCGTCGACGGCGGCGAGCAGCTCGGGAGTGGCGGCGATGCCGCCGAGATCGGCCATCGGCGCGCCCGCGCCGTGCCCGCCACCGGCCGCGCGCCCTCCGGCGCCGCGCGCTCCCGGCGCAACCGAACGGGCGTGATCGGCGACGTCGGGCCACAGCTCCGGCGTGACGCCGCCGCAGCTTCCGTCGCCGTGGCCCGCGCCGCCGGGGTGGACCGCCGATGTAGCGAAAGCGGCTTTGGGTGCGGTAGATGCTGCGAAAGCCGCTTTCGCTGCATCCTCCCCGGCCCCGCGCGCCGCGCCGAACAACGTTCGGAACAGCGGGCTGCGCTCCAGAAGCTCTGCCTCGGTGCCCACGTCCACCACCCGACCGCGGTCCAGCACGGCGATCCGGTCCGCCAGTGCCAGCGTCGAGCGCCGGTGTGCGACCAGCAGCGTGGTGCGGCCCGTGGTCAGATCGCGCAGCGTTGCGTGGATGGCGGCCTCGGTCGTGTTGTCGACCGCCGACGTCGCGTCGTCGAGCACCAGGACCCGCGGGTCGGTGAGCACCGCGCGGGCCAGGGCTACGCGCTGACGCTGCCCGCCGGACAGCGTCAGCCCGCGCTCGCCGACCAGCGTGTCGTAGCCCTCGGGCAGGCCCTCGACGAACTCCGCCACCTGCGCCGCCTCCGCCGCGGCGACGACCTGCTCGTCCGTCGCGTCGGGGCGGCCGTAGGCGATGTTGGCGCGGATCGTGTCGGAGAAGAGGAAGGCGTCTTCGAACACCATGCCCAGGACGGCGCGCAGGTCCGCCAACCGCAGCTCGGGCAGCGGCACCCCGCCCAGCCGGACCTGCCCGACCTGCGGGTCGTAGAAGCGCGCGAGCAGCTGGGTGACTGTCGACTTGCCCGAACCCGGCGGCCCGACCAGCGCGACCGTCTCCCCCGGTTCGATGCGCAGCGTCAGCCCGTCGAGCACCGGCGCACCGCCTGCGTAGCCGAACCCCACGTCGTCCAGCTCGACCGACAGCGGACCCGGCGGCACGGGCACCGGGTCCAGCGGGTCCACGACTTCCGGCTCGGCGTCGACGAGGTCGTAGACGCGCTCGACGCCGGCCCGCGCCAGCTGCGCGCTCACCACCAGCGCGCCCATCATCCGGGCGGGCCCGACGAGCTGGGTGACGTAGGTCATGAAGGCGAGGAAGGTGCCGAGCGTGACCGAGCCGGACAGCGCCATCGCCCCGCCCAGGCCGATCACCCCGACCTGCCCGAGCGTGGGGAGCGCGAGCAGCGCCGGGTTGAGCCGTGCGGTCATCCGGGCGGCGCGCATCCGCTCGGCGTAGAGCCGCCGCGCCCGGCCCTCCAGGGTGGAGACCTCGCGGGCCTCCTGACCGAAGCCCTTGACCACCCGGACGCCCGTGACGGTCTCCTCGACCTGCTGCGCGACGTCCGCCGCGCTGCTGCTGGGCCGACCACGTCGCCGGGAACAGCGACCGCCGGGTCCGGACCGTCACGATCGCCGCGGCCGGCAGCACGACGAGCGTGACGAGGGTGAGCAGCGGCGAGAGCCACAGCATCGCCGCGATCGAGGTGACGACGAGCGTGGCGGTGCCGAGCGTGAACGGCACCATCGACAGCAGCCCCTGCACGAGCTGCAGGTCCGTGATCGCCCGGGACGCCACCTGCCCGGTGCGGAGCGCATCCTGCCGTTCCCCGTCGAGCCGCGCGACGGCGTCGAAGACGCGACGGCGCAGGTCGTGCTGGACGTCGAGCGACAGGCGGCCGGCGAAGTAGCGGCGGACGAACGAGGCGCCGTACTGGACGAGGGCGAGCACGACGAGCGCGGTGATGACGGGGACGAGCGCGGCGGTGGAACCGGCCACGGCGTCGTCGACGACGACCCGGGTCAGCAACGGCCCGACGGCCCCCAGGCCCACGCCGACCACGGACGACCCGAGCGCGGCGGCCGTGACCCGAGGATGGCGCAGACAGGCGCCCGTCAGACGGCGGATCCACCCCCGACGCTCCTTGGGGGAACGGGGGGACTGCACCCCTCCACGGTAGGCCGCTCCCGGCGCGGCCGTCGGAAAGCCCGCTCCGCCGGATTTCCGTGCCGACTCGCGCCCGCAAACCTCCGCGGCGGCGTTCGCCCCACCCGGATCCAGGTTGAACCCACCTGCGGTTCGCTGCACGAGCGGCGCTGGCAGCGCACGGGCAGCGCAGGGTCGAGGCAGGTGGGGCCGTTGGTACCTGCCATGAAGGCCGAACATCTCTGGGCGGCGGCAAACGCTGGTCTTACATTTCAAGTGTGCTTGCATCAAACACCGTTGAAGTCTCGGACTCGTCAGCCGCCGCGACGGAAAGCGCTGTCGCGTTGCTGGTCGCGGCTGCCGACCCGGTCCGGTGGACGATCCTCCGACGGCTCACGGCGGGGCAGGCCTGCGTCTGTGACCTGCAGGCCGAGGTGGCGGTGGCGCCGAACCTGTTGAGCTACCACCTGAAGGTGCTGCGCGAGGCCGAGCTGGTCACGTGCACACGACGGGGCCGGTGGATCGACTACCAACTCGCCGGCGACGCGATGGAACGACTGACGGCGGCGCTGCCGGGCACGCGGAGGGCGGAACTGTGAGCATCGCCGAGCGGATGCCGACCTCGACCCGCGGACGCTGGGGAACCCTGACCGGTGCCGCGCTGCTCTGGGTCGGCGCGTACTGGGTCAACGAACGGCTCTGGGACTGGGTCCTCTACGACGTGTTCGGCATGGCACCGGACGCCCGGCTCACCGAGACCCTGCACTTCTTCTGCTACGACACGATCAAGATTGCGCTGCTGCTCACGGGCATCATCTTCGTGATCACGATCCTGCGCTCCTACATGAGCATCGAGCGCACCCGGGCGATGCTGGGCGGCCGGCGTGAGGGCGTCGGCAACGTCATGGCCGCGGGCCTCGGCGTGATCACCCCGTTCTGCTCCTGCAGTGCCGTACCCGCGTTCATCGGCTTCGTCGCGGCCGGTGTCCCGCTCGGGGTCACGATGAGCTTTCTGATCGCCAGCCCGCTGGTCAATGAGATCGCGATTGGTCTGCTGCTGAGCCTGTTCGGGGTCAAGGTCGCCGCCCTCTACATCGGCGCCGGCCTGGCGATCGCCATTGTTGCCGGCTGGGTGCTCGGCCGGCTCCGCCTCGAGCGCTACGTCGAGCCGTTTGTGTTCGAGACCAAGCTCTCTGGGCAGGTCATCGACTCCACCGCCGGGCTGACGTTCAACCAGCGCGTGCAGATGGGGGCCGAAGAGGTCGCCGCCATCCTCCGTAAGATCTGGCCCTACCTGCTGGTCGGCATCGGGCTCGGTGCGGTCATCCACGGCTGGGCACCCGAGGACTTCTTCACCCGGTACGCCGGGGCGGGCAACGCGTTCGGAGTCCTGGTCGCCGTGGCCATCGGTATCCCGCTGTACTCCAACGCCGCCGGCATCCTTCCGCTGGTCGAGGCCTTGTACGACAAGGGCCTCCCGATGGGGACCCTGCTGGCGTTCATGATGGCCACGGTCGCGCTGTCCCTGCCCGAGGCCATACTGCTGCGCCGGGTCCTCAAGCCTCAGCTGCTCGCCGTCTTCGTCACCGTTGTCGGGCTGTCCATCGTCGCCGTGGGCTACCTGTTCAACGCCCTGCTCACCTAAGCCACCACGCACGGAAAGGAAACGATCATGATCGTCAAAGTCCTCGGCCCAGGTTGCAGGAACTGCGTCAACCTCGAGCACGCTACCCGCCAAGCCATCGACGACCTCGGGCTCGACGCAACCGTCGAGAAGGTCACCGACTACCCGACTATCGTCGGCTACGGGGTGATGGCCACCCCCGCCCTCGTCGTCGACGAAAAGCTGGTGTGCACCGGGCGAGTCCCGTCCGCCGCGGAGGTACGCAAGCTGCTCACCGCGACGATGACGCCATGACCAGCCGGCCGGACGTCCCTCCTCGTCCCGGCCGCCCACCGACGGAGTACCGGATCACCGCTCACGCCCGCGCGGGTGGCGTCGGGGCCGCCGAAACCGGCATCACCTCGATCGACCTGGACACCACGTGGGGCAGCGGGCAGACAGGTCTACCCGGACCGGCCGAGATCCTCGCGACCGCGTTTGCGGCCTGCCTGCTGAAGAACCTGGCCCGCTCCGGTGTCATGCTCGGATTCGGCTACGAGGAGGCGCACGTGGAGGTCATCGCGCGACGCCAGGACAGCCCACCGAAGTTCACCGAGATCCGCTAGACGCTGCACGTGGTCACGGACGAACCAGAGCGCCGGGTCCAGCTCGCCCACCGAAACCTGCGCAACTACGGGATCGTCTACAACACCCTCGCTGCCGTCTGCGACGTCCACGGCGAAATGGTTGGCATACCGCCCGGACACCCGTTCCCGCCGGATAAAGCCCAAGACCGACAAACTGGACTAGGTGACGTCGCGGCGGTCGGCGACGGTCCAGGCGAGCACCGCCGCCAGCGCGGCCCACCCGGCCAGCACCGACAGCGCGCCCCACCACGGCGGTGGGGCGGTCACACCCGCCAGCTGCTCGACCACCCGGTCCGCGAGGTCCGGGCCCGCGAGCGCCCGCGCCGGGAGGTCGTAGATCGCGACGTCGCCGGCGTTGCCGGGCAGGTACGGGGTCAGCCGGGCCAGGGCGTCCGAGCCCGAGTTGTTCAGCACCGCCGCCAGCACCAGCTCCCCGACCTGCAGGTACACGAGCAGCACGACGAGCGCGCCCACCTGGTTCGCGAGCAGGACGCCCACCGCCGCGCCCAGCGCGCCCCACAGCGCGGCGACCGCCACCCCCACCGCGGCCACACCCACGAGCGCACCGGTGCCGGACACGCGCCCGGCCCCCTGCCCGAGCAACCCGGCGACGACCCCGACGGCCACCGTCACGACCGCGTACAGCGCGCCGACCGCCGAGCCCGCCGCAAGCTTGCCCACGAGCACCCGTCCCCGGCCACCGGCGGTGAGGTAGGCGGTGGTGACGGTGCGGTGCCGGAACTCGCCCGCGGCCGCGACCGTGCCGTACACGGCGGCGAACACCGCGGTCAGCGTCAGCGTGAAGGCGACGGACGCGGGCAGCACCGGCAGGTCCCCGCCGGTGTCCCCGAGCCCGTCGCCCAGCAGGCCGCCGAAGAGGTTGACGAGTACGGCCAGCACTGCCACCGGGATCAGCAGCGCCCACCACAGCCGCGTCGAGACGACCCGGCGCCACTCCGCGCGCAGCGCCGGCACGACCGCGCTCACCGCACTCCCTCGCCGCGCTCGTCCGCGCTTCGCGGCGCCCAGACCCGCGGCGTCACCGGCGGCCCTCTGACACGAGCTGCAGGAACATCTGCTCGAGGTCCACCCGCTCCTCCACCAACCCGTGCACCGCCACCCCGGCCGCGAGCGCGACGTCACCGACCCGGGCGGCGTCCACGCCGGCGACCGCCAGCCGCCCGTCGGGCAGCGTGTCGATCTCGACGACCCCCGCGGCGGCCAGGGCCTGGGCCAGCCGCACCGGGTCGGGGCACCGGACGAGCACCCGAGCCCGTCCTGCCCCCCGCAGTTGCTCCAACCTGCCCTGGTAGACGCACCGGCCGGCGTCGATGACGACGAGGTGGTCCACGCCCTGCTCGACCTCGGCGAGCAGGTGGCTGCTGACCAGCACCGTGCGCCCCTGCCGGGCGAACCCGCGCAGGAACTCCCGCAGCCACGCGATCCCCTCGGGATCGAGGCCGTTCGCGGGCTCGTCGAGGACGAGCACCCGCGGGTCGCCGAGCAGCGCGGTCGCCAGCGCCAGGCGCTGCTTCATGCCCAGTGACCAGCCGCCGACCACGCGGCCCGCGGCGTCGGCCAGCCCGACCAGCCCCAGCACCTCGTCGACGCGGCGGTCCGGCACCCCGAGCGCGGCGGCGGCCACCCGCAGGTGTGCACGTCCGCTGCGCGCCGGGTGGAAGCCCTGCGCTTCCAGCACGGCGCCGACCACCCGACCGGGTGCGCCGAGCTCGGCGTACGGCACCCCGTTGATCCGCGCCTCCCCGGAGGTGGGCGTGACGAGGCCGAGGATCATCCGCAGCGTCGTGGTCTTCCCGGATCCGTTCGGCCCGAGGAAACCGGTGACGCCGCCCGGCTCGACGGTGAAGTCGAGCCCGGCGACCGCGCTCACCGATCCGAACTGCTTGGTCAGGTCGTGGACGGTGATGCGTCCGCTGCCGTCGTCCACGCGCATCAGGCGCCCTAACCCGCCGCGGCGCCCGACGCGTCCCGGTCGGCCACGTCGCCGCGGACGGCGGCGAGCACAGCCGCGGCCCACCGCGCGTGGCCGAGGTCGTTGGGCTGGTAGAAGGCACCGCACCAGCGTCCGCGCCGCGGGCTCGCGTCCCACACGTGCGCGACCCGCAGCCCGCGGCGGGCGGCCTCCTCGCGGACGACGGCGCTGCGCGCGGCGGAGGTCCGCGTGCTCCACACCGGCGGCAGGGTGGCGATCACGGTGCCTTCGGGCAGCGCGGCGAGCAGCGCGCGCAGCCGGGCCTCGACGCCGCGTGGCCTGCCCCGCACGTCCGCGGTCCCGACCACGCACGTGACCAGGTCCGCGGGCCGCTGGGCGCTCAGCGCCACGAGCTCGGGCAGCTGCCGGTTCAGCACGTCGTCGATGTCGGCGCCGTCGGAGGCGAGGTTCACCACCCGCCACGGCGTGCCGTCGTCACCCAGGACCTCGGCGACGAGCCGGACGTACGCCGCGTCCCGGGTGCTCGCCCCCAGGCCCAGGCTCGCGCCGTCGCCGAGCACCACCCACAGCGGGCCGCCGGCGTGCCGCGCGTCCAGGTTGGCGGCCGACCACTCGTCGGCGAGGGCGGCCGCCTGCATCCGGCGCGCCGGGGCACCGGGCAGGAACGCGCCGACGAACCGCTCGGCGCCCGCCCGGACGCGATGCAGGACCGCCAGCGCGTGCTCGGCACGCTGGGGCAGGGTGGGACCCATCGCTCTCCCCTCGCTGCGTCGGCTCCGGTGCGGAGCGGCCGCAGCGCCGCTGTGCCCCGCAGTCGAGCCTGCGTGCCCCGGACCGGGCGCGCACACCGTACGCCGCACGCCTGTCATCCTGCGCGGACGGGCGACCGCTCGAAGCACCGATCAGCCCGCCTCGCCCCGCCACGGCCAGCGGCGCTCCTGCGCGGCGAGCGCGTGCACCCGCTCCACCGCCGACTTCGCCCAGATCTCGGCCGCCGACAGCCCCGCGGGGGCGGCCTGCGCCGCCCCGTCGCCCGGGACCGGTGTCGCCCTGCGGGGGTCGTTGAGGGCACCACAGGACGAGCACGCGAGCAGCACGTCCGGCACGTCGTCCGGCCGGTGACCGACAGCGAGCCACAGGGCACACCCGCCGCACACGACGACCACGGCGTGCGGGCCACGGCGCAGCGACGTGCGGACGGCGCGGCCGGTGGTCGCGCCGTCGGGTACGACCTGCGCCGAGTACGTCCGCACGGTGCAGTCATACCCCCGGGGACGAACCCGGCAACGTCGGGCACCGGCACCCCGCAGCAGCACCGCCCGCACCCCCGTCCAGGTGAAACGGGGGCCGTGACCGAGCACCCAGCGTGACCACCCACACTGGGAGGCAACCCTCTGCCAGCGACCCGTGGGGAGCCCGTGTTGCTCGTGCCGGCCGTCCGGACCGCCGACCGCCCGCTGGGCCCCGACCAGTACCGCTACATCGCGACGCGCGGCTGGTGGATGGGAAGCTTCGGCACGTCCACCGGCCTGCTGCTGCACCTGACCGAGCAGTGGATCCGCCAGTGGGTGCCCGCCCGCCCCGATCGCGACTGGATGCTCGACCGCGAGGTCACCGGCCGGGTGCGCTGGCTGACCGGAACGGCCCAGGAGGCCGACGACGAGGGCTTCGACCCGGCGGCGGGGGTTCCGACCGGCCGCTTCCGCGCCACGCACGGCGACTTCTACGCGGGCCTCGACGACCAGCGCGCGGGGCCGCGGAAGGGCACGTGGCACACCCCGACCACCACCTTCCTCGCCGGGCTGCCGCGCGACCCGCGGGCCCTGCTCGCCCGGCTGCGCGCCGACGGCCCGGAGGGGCGCACCGCCTCGCAGCCCTTCGCCCGGGCCACGGGCACCCTGCGCAGCGGGCTGGTCCCGGCCGACCTGCGGGCGGCTCTCTACGCCGCGTTGGCCGCGCTGCCGGCGGTCACCCTCGACGAGCAGGCGACCGACTGCGCGGGCAACGCGCGCCTCGCGCTCGTGCACGACGACGGGCCCACCCGCACGGAGCTGATCATCGATCCGGTGGACGGCGCGTTCGCCGGCGAGCGGGACACGCTCCGGACGGCGTCCCGGCTCGGGCTCGCCGCGGGCACCGTCGTGCTGTGCACCTCCGTGACGACCTCCGTGGTCGACACCCTCGGTGGCCTGCCCGCCTGAGCACGGTCCCCGCAGGCCTCGAATGCCCCGAAGTCCCGCACCTGCACCGATTCGGGCACATGGGCACCGTGGTGGACGGCCCGGAGGGCGGTGCCAGGTCGGGCCGGCGGGGGCTAGCCTGAGGGACGAACCTCGCAACGACGATGCGATCCGATCAAGGCGGTTCCCAGCGTGCCCAGCAGCAGTATGTCCAGCCAAGCCGGCCAGTTCGGCCCCAACGAGTGGCTCGTCGAGGAGATGTACCAGCGTTTCCTCGACGACCCCTCTTCGGTGGACCCGGCGTGGCACGACTTCTTCGCCGACTACCGGCCGGCAGACGCGGACGCTGCGCCCGTCGGCAACGGCACGCCGGCGGCGCCGGAGAAGGCTGTCGCTGAGAAGTCCATCACACACAAGGACGTCACGCACAAGGATGCCACCAAGAAGGCCGCCTCGGGCGAGGTGACGCAGCGCCCGAACCCCCAGGCGAACGGGGCTGCGCCCGTCGCCGCACCCGCCCGGCCCGCGCCGGAGAAGCCCGCCGCGGGCAGCGCCTCGAAGGCCGCGCGCCCGGCGCCGGCGGTCGAGGAGGGCACGACGACGCCGTTGCGCGGTGCGGCGTCGATGGTAGTGAAGAACATGGAGGCGTCGCTGGAGGTGCCGACGGCGACGTCGGTGCGGGCTGTGCCGGCGAAGCTGTTGGCCGACAACCGGCTGGTGATCAACAACCAGCTGCGGCGGACGCGCGGCGGGAAGATCTCCTTCACCCACCTCATCGGGTTCGCCGTCGTGCGGGCGCTGGCCGAGTTCCCGGTGATGAACCGGCACTTCACCGCGATCGACGGCCGCCCGACGGTGGTCACCCCGGACCACGTCAACCTCGGCCTGGCGATCGACCTGCCCGGCAAGAGCGGGCAACGGTCGCTGGTCGTGGTGTCGATCAAGGGCTGCGAGTCGATGAACTTCGCGCAGTTCTGGTCGGCCTACGAGGCGATCGTGCACAAGGCCCGCAGCGGCACGCTGAAGGGCGAAGACTTCGTAGGCACCACGCTGACGTTGACCAACCCGGGCACGCTGGGCACGAACCACTCGGTGCCGCGGCTGATGCAGGGCCAGGGCGCGATCATCGGCGTCGGGGCGATGGAGTACCCGGCGGAGTTCCAGGGTGCCAGCGAGGAGCGGCTCGCCGAGATCGGCGTCTCCAAGATCATCACGTTGACGTCGACCTATGACCACCGGATCATCCAGGGCGCGGAGTCCGGCGAGTTCCTGCGCCGGGTGCACGGGCTGTTGCTGGGCGGCCCGACGGTCGCGGGCAACGGGTTCTACGACGAGATCTTCACCGCGCTGCGGGTGCCCTACGAGCCGGTGCGCTGGGTGCAGGACATCCCCGAGGGAGCAGTCGACAAGACCGCCCGGGTGATCGAGCTGATCGACGCCTACCGCACCCGCGGCCACCTGATGGCCGACACGGACCCGCTGAACTACCGCCAGCGCCGCCACCCCGACCTCGACGTGCTCTCCCACGGTCTGACCCTGTGGGACCTGGACCGCACGTTCGCCACCGGCGGGTTCGGCGGGCAGGCGCACACGAAGCTGCGCGACGTGCTCGGCCTGCTGCGCGACTCCTACGTGCGCACCGTGGGCACCGAGTACATGCACATCGCCGACCCCGAGCAGCGGACCTGGCTGCAGGAACGCATCGAGGTGCCGCACCAGAAGCCCGCGGTGGTCGAGCAGAAGTACGTCCTGGCCAAGCTGAACGCCGCCGAGGCCTTCGAGACGTTCCTGCAGACCAAGTACGTCGGGCAGAAACGCTTCTCGTTGGAGGGCGGGGAGACCGTCATCCCCTTGTTGGACGCCGTGCTGGACAAGGCCGCCGAGCACGAGCTCGACGAGGTCGTCATCGGCATGCCACACCGCGGCCGGCTGAACGTGCTGGCCAACATCGTCGGCAAGCCGATCTCCCAGATCTTCCGCGAGTTCGAGGGCAACCTCGACCCCGGCCAGGCCCACGGCTCCGGTGACGTCAAGTACCACCTGGGCGCCGAGGGCAAGTACTTCCGGATGTTCGGCGACGGCGAGACCACCGTCTCGCTGGCCTCCAACCCGAGCCACCTCGAAGCCGTGGACCCGGTCCTGGAAGGCATCGTCCGCGCCAAGCAGGACCTGCTCGACAAGGGCGAGGGCGGCTACTCGGTGATGCCGCTGATGCTGCACGGCGACGCCGCGTTCGCCGGGCAGGGCGTGGTCGCCGAGACCCTCAACCTCGCCCTGCTCAGGGGGTACCGCACCGGCGGCACCGTGCACGTGGTCATCAACAACCAGGTCGGGTTCACCACCGCCCCCGAGGCCAGCCGCTCCAGCCAGTACTGCACCGACGTGGCGAAGATGATCGGCGCGCCGGTGTTCCACGTCAACGGCGACGACCCCGAGGCCTGCGTGTGGGTGGCCAAGCTGGCCGTGGAGTACCGGCAGCGCTGGCACAACGACGTCGTGATCGACATGCTCTGCTACCGGCGCCGCGGGCACAACGAGGGTGACGACCCCTCGATGACCCAGCCCTCGATGTACGACATCATCGACGCCAAGCGCAGCGTCCGGAAGATCTACACCGAGTCCCTGATCGGCCGGGGCGACATCTCCGTCGACGAGGCCGAGCACGCCCTCAAGGACTTCAGCAACCAGCTCGAGCACGTGTTCAACGAGGTCCGCGAGCTGGAGCGCACCCCGCCGACCCCGTCGCCGTCGGTGGAGGAGGAGCAGTCGGTCCCCGTGGACCTCGACACCTCGGTGCCGCTCGAGGTCGTCCACCGGATCGGCGACGCGCACGTGAACCTGCCCGAGGGCTTCACGGTGCACCCGCGGGTGAAGCCGGTGCTGGAGAAGCGGTTCAAGATGTCGCGCGAGGGCGACGTCGACTGGGCCTTCGGCGAGCTGCTCGCCCTCGGGTCGCTGGTGGCGCAGGGCAAGCTGATCCGCCTGTCCGGGCAGGACTCCCGCCGCGGCACGTTCGTGCAGCGCCACTCGGTGATCATCGACCGGCGCACCGGCGAGGAGTACGTCCCGCTGCGCCACCTGTCGCCCGAGCAGGAGCGGTTCCTGCCCTACGACTCGGCGCTCTCGGAGTTCGCCGCGGTCGGGTTCGAGTACGGCTACTCCGTCGCGAACCCGGACGCGCTGGTGCTGTGGGAGGCGCAGTTCGGGGACTTCGTCAACGGCGCCCAATCGGTCATCGACGAGTTCATCTCCTCCGGTGAGGCCAAATGGGGGCAGCGCAGCGACGTCGCCCTGCTGCTCCCGCACGGCCTCGAGGGCCAGGGGCCGGACCACTCCTCCGGCCGCATCGAGCGGTTCCTGCAGCTGTGCGCCGAGGGCTCCATGACCGTCGCGCTGCCCAGCGAGCCGGCGAACTACTTCCACCTGCTGCGCCGGCACGCCCTCGACGGGGTGCGCCGCCCGCTGGTGGTGTTCACGCCGAAGTCGATGCTGCGCAACCGCGCGGTCGTCTCACCCGTGTCCGACTTCACCGGCGGCCGGTTCCGCCCGGTGATCGACGATCCGCGCTACCGCGAGAACGACGGCCCAGCGGCCGGTGTGCACCGGCTCCTCCTGTGCAGCGGCAAGATCTTCTGGGAGCTCGCCGCCGCCCGGGACAAGAGGGCCAAGAACGATGGACACAGCGACGACACCGCGATCGTGCGGATCGAGCAGCTCTACCCGCTGCCGGACGCGCCAGCTCGCCGAAGTCCTCGAGCGCTACCCGAACGCCGCGACCGTGCGCTGGGTGCAGGAGGAGCCGGCGAACCAGGGCCCCTGGCCCTACTTCGGGCTGGAGCTGCCGGAGAAGCTGCCCGACCGGCTCTCGGGCCTGCAGCGCGTGTCGCGGCGCCGCATGGCGGCGCCCGCCCCGGGGTCGTCGAAGGTCCACGAGGTCGAGCAGGCCAACATCATCGACAGGGCGTTTGCATGACGGTTAGGGCTGCGTAGGACCGATGTACGCGACGGACCGAGGCATCGAGGAACTGCTGGAGCGCCGGGGCGAGGAGACGGTGAGCGTGGAGTGGCTGGCCGACCGGCTGCGCACGTTCGTCGACCTCAACCCGGCGTTCGAGGACGCCGTGGAGCGGGTGGCCACCTTTCTCGCCCGTGATGACAGCCTGGCCCCAGACGGCGCGGACGACGAGTAGGGCCTGCTCAGCGACCGCGCGGGCCGAACGTCCACCGGCGGCCGGCGTCGCGCACCGCAGCGGCGGCCCGCTCGACGGCGACGGTCAGGGCCTCGACGTCGTCCGGGCCGGGCCCTCCGTCCGGGCTGGGGTCGGGCTGCGGCGGGATCCGCAGCGTCAGCCAGTCCTCCTTCCAGAGGGCGTCGACCACGCTGTCCCACTGCATCGCCACCGCGAACCTGGCCAGTGCGGCGTAGTGATCGGCCTCGGCGGCCGCCTTGCCGAGCTCGACGAGCCGGTGCCGCAGCACGTCGGCCCGGCCGCTGTCCCGCTGCCGCAGGGCGGCGGACGCGGCGTCCAGCTCGCCGATGACGTCCTTGTACGCGCGCACCGCATCCTGTGCGCCACCGGTGCCGCTCATGCCGGGTCAGCCGACTCGTCCGTGCACCTGCCGCTGACGGCCGGGACGATCACGACCTCCGGCCGGGAGTGCCGCGCCCGGTCGAACCAGAGCGCCCGGCCGGGGCGCGGGGACCAGACGGGCAGCAGGCCCGGTGGCGCCAGCGTGCCGAGCTCGGCGCCCTGGACATCGAGGGCGAGGAACGAACCCAGATCGTCCGGTGACGCCGACATCGAGAGCAGCGACCGCAGCCGGGCCGGGCTGCGCCACCACCCGATCGTGTGCACGCCGACCTCCGGCCCGAACCGCAGCACCTTCCGCAGGTTCTCGGTCAGCACGCGGTCCTGCAGCGCGTCCGCCGCGTCAGCGGCGTAGAGCACCAGGTAGGTGGGGTGGTGATCGCCGCTCGACAGCCGCTCGACGACATCGCGGGCCCAATCGGCGGCCAGCTTGGCGAACTTGTCCAGGCGGATGATCTCGGGGTGGTGGGACAACCGTTTGGCGAGGACGTCGGCGGGGTCGTAGGCCTCCGCGACGAGCGGGGCGAGTACGAAGACGGCCCGTCGGTCGGGGCCGTGTTGGGCGTCCAGCGACAACGCCGCGGCGGCGAGCACGCGCACGGCGTCCGTGCCGTCCGCGCCGATGACACCGATGTTGCGGCCGGGCACGGCGGGCAGCGCGACGGCGGCGGGCCGGCCCTGGACGTCGATGCACTGGCCGACCAGAGCCCTCGGGGGAACGGTGGCCGCCAGCATCGTGATCAGGTCCGCGGCCTGCGGCGCCTTGCTGCCGTCGAACAGGCGGACCGTGTCCGGGTCGCCGCGGTGGCGTTCGGTCAGCGTGTTCAGCACCCGGTGGACCGCTTCCTTGGACGCCTCAGGGATGCGCAGGATCTCGTTGCCGTGCGGCATCCCCGACTCGTGATTCACCACGGCGTGCCAGCGTGAGAGGTGCATCGTGGCGTCGTTGTTCTCGGTGAGCACCCGGCGTGCCCGGGGCAGGCCGATCCGCACCACGAACTGCTCGAAGATCGCCGGGCGCATCCAGAACGCCTGGATCCCCGAGACGTCCTGGCTGGCCAGCACGAGGTGGATGCCCTGGCTGCGGCCGCGGCGGGCCAGGTCTTCGAGCAGCTGCACGGCCTGGTTGGTGACCGCGTCGCGCTCGCCGAACAGATACCTGGAACTCGTCGATCACCGCGACGATCCGGGGCCATCTGCCGTGCGGATCGGCCGCGCGCAGCTCCTCGAGCTTGGTGACCTCGTGGGCCTTGGCCGCCTCGGCCCGCTCCCGCATCACCTCGGCGAGGTGCTGCAGAAGGGCCAGCCCGAACTCCCGGTCGGTGTTGATGTTGATGCCGATCAGGCGCGCGTGCGGCAGCCGGCGTCCGCGGCGGGGGGCGAACTGGGCGAACGACACACCCTCCTTGAAGTCGAGCAGGTAGAGCTCCAGCTCGTCAGGGGAGTAGCGGGTGGTCAGCGAGCAGATCATGGTCAGCAGCAGGTTGGTCTTGCCGGACCCGCTCGGGCCGCCGACCAGCACGTGCGGGGACACGTCGGCGAGCAGCAGCTCCCGAGGGTCGCCGTCGACGAACCCGACCGGCGCGCAGAGCGCCTTGCGCGAGTCCCGCGGCTTGTCGCCCTCCTCCGGCAGGAGCCGCTCGAACGTGGCGGCCCGGGTGCGCCACCTGTCGTGCTCGTCAGCGACGGCACGGCAGGCGCCGATCACGTCTTTACGGGGCAGTGGCGGGTCGGGCACGACGGTGACGTGACGCCCGGTCATCGAGGTGACGGCGACGGTGGCGTGGCCCGTGCCGTCGGGCACCGAGTGCAGCCGCACCGTCTCCAGCGGCGCACCGATGGTCATCGGCACGTCGACGAGCACGAGGGAGATCCCGCAGGCGAGCCCGCCGCGGAGCACCCGCCGGACCAGCTCCTCGTCCTTGAGCGGCGTGCCGTCGCCGACGAGCACCGCGACGACCCACGGCTCGGGCCACTGATGCGCCTCCCTCGCCAGAACCTGCAGCGACGGGTGACCGTCGACGAGGACGCGGGTGTGCACCCGGCGGATCCGGTCGGCCAGCTCGTCGAGCAGCCCCTCCAGGTTGCCGGGGTCGTGCACGGTGAGCAGGCCGGTGCGGGTCAGCGGGTAGAGCCCGGGCAGCGACCCGGTGAGCTGCCCGACGTCCCAGACGTGCACGTACACCAGCCCCGGCCGGAAGTAGCCGACGGCCCGCAGCACCAGCGCCTCGACGAGCGCCTCGGCCGCCGTTCGCCGCCCGACCCGCTCGGCCTCCGACCCCACGGTGCGCGAGCGCGTGTCGACCTGGAGGTGCGACTCGTCCAGCAGCGGGACCCCGACCGGGAACCGGGCCGCTCCCGGGCTGGGCAGGGCGCCCGAGCCGTCACCCGCACCGATTGCGCCGGTGCCGATCCGCCACAGCCGCGGCACCCCGTCAGGACCTTCGCGCGCGCTGACGGCCCCCTCCCGCGGGAGCCAGCCCTGCTCTGCGCCGGCCGTCGCGGGGGCGTGGCGGTGCATCAGGTCGACGAGCCGGCGAGGGCCGTCGGCGAGCCACTCGTCGAAGGCGGCGGCCTCGTCGGCGGCGACCCGCTCCACCGCCGGCGCGACCCGGGGGTTGGCCAGCACGCCCTGCAGGCCCGGGTCGGTCCGGGCGGACTCCAGCCCCTCCCGACGCAGCCAGAACTCGACCATGGCCTCGGCGTGCTCGCGGGCCGCACCCTCGCTCAGCCGGGTGGCCGCGGTGAGCAGGTCGCGCACCGTCGCGTGGAAGGTGTCGAAGGCCGCGCTGATCCGCTCGCGCCGGGCCTTCCGCCCCACGCTCACAGCCGCGTACCGATGTCGGCGACCACTGCCGCGCCGCTGCTGATCAGGCGCAGCCCGCGGTCGAGCTCATCGCCCGCGCGCCGCAGCTCGGGCGGTACCAGCGGTTCGGAGTGCTGCCCGTCCAGGGCCGTGAGGAGGCCCAGCGCGTCGGACAACCGGTCGCGGGCGGTCGACGCATAGCCCAAGGCCTCCCCCAGCCGCTCCCCGACGCCGGCCAGCACGGCGCGCAGCTCACCGAGCGAGTCGGTCACGGTGCTCCCTTCGCCGGCACGTGCTCACAGGCGGTTCGCGACGCCCTCCGAAGCCGAGATCGCCGCCGACACCTGCTGGCGCACCTCCTCGAGGCTGTTGACGGCCTGGGCCAGCAGCCCGTTCGCCTCCGACACGTCGGCCTGCCCGCTGCCCTCAGTCGCCCGCATCAGCGCACCCTGCGCTTCCTCCAGCGAGGCGTGCGCCTGCTGGACCGCCCCCAGGCCCTCGTTCGCCTTCTCGTTCGCGGCGGCGATCCCGGCCCGGACCTCTTCGATGCTGGCCACGTCGGCCTGCCTCCCCGTTCTTCATCGATCCACATACCGCTACGTCGCGGTTCGTGCGCGAGCGGTACGCAATCTAGCCTCCAGTAGACGTGACGGATCGCGGGACCGCCACCCCTCCCGGAGAGACAGCCGGGGCTCGGTTGTGACGTCCCCGTGTCGCGCCGCACCGGGTACTTGCCCCGGCCCGCCCACGGGTCCAGGGTGATCTCTTCGGTAGGAGTTCAGGGGAGGTTGGCCATGCCCGGGTCGGGAGTCGTGCGTGCGGCGATCCTGCAGGCGAAGTGGACCGGCGACACGGCGTCGATGATCGAGGTCCACGAGACCTACGCGCGGGAGGCGGCGCAGCAGGGCGCGAAGATCATGGGCTTCCAGGAGGTCTTCAACGCGCCCTACTTCTGCCAAGTCCAGGAGGCCGAGCACTACCGGTGGGCCGAGCCCGTGCCGGACGGGCCGACGGTCACCCGGATGCAGTCGCTGGCCCGGGAGACCGGGATGGTGCTCGTCGTGCCCGTGTTCGAGATCGAGAGCTCCGGCAACTACTACAACACCGCCGCGGTGATCGACGCCGACGGCACGGTGCTCGGCAAGTACCGCAAGCACCACATCCCTCAGGTCAAGGGGTTCTGGGAGAAGTACTACTTCAAGCCCGGCAACCTCGGCTGGCCTGTGTTCGAGACCGCGGTGGGCACCATCGGCGTCTACATCTGCTACGACCGGCACTTCCCGGAGGGCTGGCGGGCGCTCGGGCTGGCCGGGGCGCAGGTCGTGTTCAACCCGTCGGCGACGAGCCGCTCGCTGTCGTCGTACCTGTGGCAGCTCGAGCAGCCGGCTGCTGCGGTGGCCAACGAGTACTTCGTCGCGGCGATCAACCGGGTCGGTGTCGAGGAGTACGGCGACAACGACTTCTACGGCACCAGCTACTTCGTCGACCCGCGCGGCCAGTTCGTCGGGGACGTCGCGTCGTCGCACGACGAGGAGCTCCTGGTCCGCGACCTGGACCTCGACCTGATCGACGAGGTGCGCCAGACCTGGGCGTTCTACCGCGACCGCAGGCCCGACGCCTACGGGCCGCTGGTGCAGTCGTGACCGCCGACGCACTCATCTCCGCGGAGGCGGCATCATGACCGACGACCTGCTCACCCGCACCCGGGCCGTCCTGCCCGCCTGGCTCGCGATCTACTACGACGAGCCGATCGAGATCGAGCGCGGCGAAGGCCGGCACGTGTGGGACACCGACGGACGTCCCTACCTCGACTTCTTCGGCGGCATCCTCACGACGATGACCGCGCACGCGCTGCCGGAGGTGACCGCCGCGGTAGCCGAGCAGGCCGGGAAGATCCTCCACTGCTCGACCCTGTACCTCAACACGCCGATGGTGGAGCTGGCCGAGGAGATCGCCCGGGTCTCGGGCATCCCCGACGCCAAGGTCTTCTTCACGACGTCCGGCACCGAGGCGAACGACACGGCGTTGCTGCTGGCCAGCTCGTACCGCCGCAGCAACCAGCTCCTGGCGATGCGCAACAGCTACCACGGCCGGTCGTTCTCCACGGTCGCGATCACCGGGAACCGGAACTGGTCACCCACCTCGCTCTCGCCCTTCCAGACCTACTACGTGCACGGGGGCAACCGCTTCCGCAGCCCGTTCGCGGGGCTGGCGGACGCCAAGTTCGTCGACGCGTGCGTCGGGGACCTGCGCGAGGTCCTCGACCAGGCGGGCGGCGACGTCGCGGCGCTGATCGCCGAGCCGATCCAGGGGGTCGGCGGGTTCACCCACGGGCCCGACGGGCTGCTCGGCGCGTTCGCCAAGGAGCTGGGCGAGCACGGCATCCTGTGGATCAGCGACGAGGTGCAGACGGGCTGGGGCCGCACCGGCGAGCACTTCTGGGGCTGGCAGGCGCACGCCCAGGGCGGCGCGACCCCGGACATCGTCACGTTCGCCAAGGGCATCGGGAACGGCCTGTCGGTGGGCGGGGTCATCGCGCGCGCCGAGATCATGGACAGCCTCCGCGGCAACTCGATCTCGACGTTCGGTGGCTCGCCGATCACCGCGGCAGGGGCGCTGGCCAACCTGCGGTACCTGCTCGCGCACGACCTGCAGGGCAACGCCGCGAAGGTCGGCCCGATCCTGCTCGACGGGCTGCGTGAGCTGGACTCGCCGATCGTCGGTGACATCCGCGGCAAGGGCCTGATGATCGGCGTGGAGCTGGTCCGGCCCGGGACCGGCAACCCGGGCGAGCCGGCGCCGGAGCTGGCGAGCGCCGTGCTGGAGGCGGCGAAGCGGCGCGGGCTGCTGATCGGCAAGGGCGGCCTGTACGCGAACGCGCTGCGCATCGCCCCGCCGCTGTCGCTCACCCCGCAGGAGGCGGCCGAGGGGCTGGCCCTGCTCACCGCGTCGATCGAGGAGGCGGCGTCGGTGCTCCCCCGCGCCGAGTCGCCCGAGGGGAAAGTGGTCGCACCATGACTCACACACCGAGGCCGGCCGTCTTCCGGCGCGGCCGGGTTGTCGTGAAAGCCACGTTCAGGACGTCTCCCGCCCTGAACGTGGCTTTCAGGACACACCCCGGCGAGGGGGAACGATGAACCGGACAGTGATCCGCAGCGGTTTGGTGATCACCGCAGCGGAGGAGACGTCCGCGGATGTGCTGATCGAGGACGAGACCGTCGTCGCGCTGGCGGCCACCGGCTCGTCCGTCGCGCGTTCCTGGACGGCCGACACCGAGATCGACGCCACGGGGTGCTACGTCGTGCCCGGCGGGGTCGACGGGCACACCCACATGGAGATGCCCTTCGGCGGGACGACGGCGTCGGACACGTTCGAGACCGGCACCCGCGCGGCCGCATGGGGCGGCACGACCACGATCGTCGACTTCGCGATCCAGCAGGTCGGCGGCTCGCTGCGGGAGGGGCTCGACGCCTGGCACGCGAAAGCCGACGGCAACTGCGCGATCGACTACGCGTTCCACATGATCATGGCCGACGTCAACGAGGGCTCGCTCAAGGAGATGGAGACCCTCGTCGGCGAGGGCGTCACCAGCTTCAAGCTGTTCATGGCCTACCCGGGCGTGCTCTACAGCGACGACGGCCAGGTGCTCCGCGCCTTCCAGAAGGGCGCGGAGACCGGCGGGCTGATCCTCATGCACGCCGAGAACGGCATCGCGATCGACGTGCTCATCGAACAGGCGCTCGCCCGGGGGCAGACCGACCCGCGCTACCACGGCATCGTCCGCCACGAGCTGCTCGAGGCCGAGGCGACGCACCGGGCGATCAAGCTGGCGCAGGTCGCGAACGCGCCCGTCTACATCGTGCACCTGTCGGCGGAGAAGGCGCTGGCGGAGGTCGCGAAGGCGCGCGACGAGGGGTACAACGCCTTCGCCGAGACCTGCCCGCAGTACCTGTTCCTGTCCTACGACGACCTCGCCCGGCCCGGGTTCGAGGGCGCCAAGTACGTCTGCTCCACCCCGCTGCGGCCCCGCGAGCACCAGGCGGCGCTGTGGCGCGGGCTCCGCACGAACGACCTGTCGGTGGTCTCGACCGACCACTGCCCGTTCTGCTTCAAGCCCCAGAAGGAGATGGGGCTGGGGGACTTCTCCAAGATCCCGAACGGGCTACCGGGCGTCGAGCACCGGATGGACCTGCTGCATCAGGGGGTCGTCGACGGGCACATCTCCCGGCGCCGGTGGATCGAGCTGGCGTGCGCGACCCCGGCCCGGATGTTCGGGCTCTACCCGCGCAAGGGCACGATCGCCCCGGGCACGGACGCGGACGTCGTCGTCTACGACCCGGCCGCGACGCAGGTGCTGTCGGCGGCGACGCACCACATGAACGTCGACTACTCCTGTTACGAAGGCCGGGAGATCACCGGCCGGGTGCGGACGGTGCTGTCCCGCGGGCGGGTCGTGGTCGACGACGGGGAGTACCGGGGCGCGGCCGGGCACGGGCGGTTCCTCCAGCGCGACACGTGCCAGTACCTGGTGTGAGGCGATGACCATGGACGTCGGGCTCGTGCTGCAGACCGACCCGCCCGGCTCGGCGGTGGTCGACCTCCTCGTGCGCGCGGAGGAGCTGGGGTTCAGCCACGGCTGGACCTTCGACTCGCACGTGCTCTGGCAGGAGCCGTACGTGATCCATTCGCAGGTGCTGGCGCGGACCTCCCGGCTCGTCGTCGGGCCGATGGTGACCAATCCGGCGACCCGAGACTGGACCGTGATCGCGTCGCTGCACGCCACGCTGAACGAGATGCACGGCAACCGGACGATCTGCGGGATCGGCCGGGGCGACTCGGCGGTGCGGGTGCAGGGCCGCAAGCCCACGACGCTGGCGCGGCTCGCCGACGCGGTCCACGTGATCCGCGAGCTGGCCGAGGGCCGGCCCGTCGACGTCGAGGGCACGTCGATCCGGATCCCGTGGGTCCCCGAGGGGGCGAAGCTCCCGGTGTGGGTGGCCGGGTACGGGCCCAAGGCGCTGGAGCTGACGGGCCGCTTCGCGGACGGGTTCATCCTCCAGCTCGCCGACCCTTACCTCGTCGAGTGGACGGTGAAGTCGGTGCGGGCGGCCGCGGAGGCGGCCGGCCGGGATCCCGAGTCGCTGACGATCTGCGTGGCCGCCCCGGCGTACGTCGGCGACGATCTCGCACATGCACGGGACCAGTGCCGCTGGTTCGGCGGGATGGTCGGCAACCACGTCGCCGACCTCGTCACCCGCTACGGCGAGAGCGGTGCGGTACCCGCGGAGCTGACCGGCTACATCAAGGACCGCGAGGGCTACGACTACAGCCACCACGGCAAGGCCGGGAACCCGTCGACGACCTTCGTCCCCGACGAGGTCGTCGACCGGTTCTGCCTGCTCGGCCCGCCGGCGGCACAGCTGGAGCGGCTGGCGGAGCTGCGCGGGCTGGGGGTGGACCAGTTCGCGATCTACGCGATGCACGACGCCAGGGAGGCGACGATCGAGGCGTACGGGAAGTCGGTGATCCCACAGCTGAGCTGACCGGGCGGTGCCGGGCCGGGGCCGGGGCCGGGGGCCGGTGCCGGGCCGCATGATCCCCCGCTACGGGTGCTCAGGGTTGTGATCGGCGGTAGGGGGTGTTCAGGGCTGCGTACCCAGCCCTGAACACCCGAAGCTGGCGATCAACTGCGCCTAGATCAGCGCCCGAAACCCAACCGGGCCGCCAGCTCGGCGTTTACCTCGGCGACGACCCGATCCGGGCGCCACATCACAACAGCAGCGTCGAAGCGGAGGATCCGCCATCCCGCGCCGGTCAGGTCCGCCTCGCGCACGAGGTCGTGGCGCGCCCGAGCCTGCAGCCGGTGCTCCGCACCGTCGTACTCCACCGCGATCAACAGCTCCGGAAACGCGAGGTCGAGCCGGTATCGGCGGCCGTTGACGATCACCGGGTACTGAACCTCGGGTCGCAGGCCGGCGAGGACCAGCGGCACGCGCACCCGCGTCTCCATCGGAGATTCGGATCGTCCATCGGACAGCCGGAGTGCCTCCGCGATGTCCGCTCCGCCGTGCGAGCCGAGGTAGCGGTGCCGCAGCGTTCGGACGGCGTCCAGGTTCGCGCCGCGATGCGCGAGGGCGTCAAGGGCGACCACGCGCTCGACGAGCTGCGGCGCCCACCGAGCGAGGTCGTACGCCGTGCGCTCCGGAGTCGTCAGCACTCCCCCGGAGTCGATCGGCACCGTCTCGTCGAAGTCGAAGTAGTCGCGATGGACGCGCAGCCCGTCGCTGCCGTAGCGCTCCGTCATGAGGACGTGGGCCGGTTCGTCGGAGGGTGCACAGGACGCTCCCCACAGCTCGGCCGCTGCGTAGCCGGCCACGGCGCCGCGGCCGGCGACGAGCAGGCCGGCGGCGCGCGAGCGCAACGCGAGATCGACCTTCAGGGCAGCCGGTGCGTACACGTCGGGGAACAGCCGCTGGAACCGTGGACCGCGTAGCTGGGCACGAGTGAGCAGGCCGGAGGCGACGGCGGTGGAACCGCGGAATGGTCCGGCGAGATCGGTCAGGGAAGTGGTGCGAGGGATGCTCGACATGCCCGATCTGGACGGATCTGGAGTTCGATCGGCTCCGTGATCCGCGGTTTCGGGTGCTCAGGGTTGCCCTCACCACCGTGAACACCCGAATCCGCCGATCACCGCACGTCGGAGAGCCGTGGAGACCCTTAGCGGGGGATCAGCCACCACCAACACCCCTAGCGGACGATCATCACCCACCCCCGGCGCCCGTCCGCTTGGCCGCCATCACCGCTTTCTCTGACGCGGCGACACCGACGACCGGCGACCGCCGTGATCAGGCCAGCCCGTTCTGCGACAGCCAGTTCTTCGCCACCGTCTCCGGGCTCGGCTTCGCCTCACCCGCGGCCTCGACGTTGAGCTGTGTCAGGCCCTCGGTGGTCAGCTTCGCGGAGATGTCGTTCAGCGTCGACTTGACCGTGTCGCTCGCCTTCGCCTTGTTGATCAGCGGCAGGACGTTCTGGGCGGCGAAGTTGTTCTTGGGGTCGTCGAGCACCACGAAGTCGTTGGTCACGATGGAGGCATCCGTGGTGAAAAGGTCGGCGGCCTGCACATCGCCGTTCTTCAGCGCGGCGACCGTCAGCGGGCCACCCGCGTCCAGCGCGCGATACTCCTTGAACGTGCAGTTGTAGGTCTTCTGGAGGCCCGGGATGCCGTCCGGACGGGTCTGGAACTCCGGGGGGCCACCGAAGACGAGGGTCCCGCAGTGCGGGGCGAGGTCGGCGATCGACTTCACGTTCAGCCGCGTCGCGGTGTCGCGGGTGACGACCACGGCGTCCTTGTCCTCGGCCGCCGACTTGTCCAGCACGATCAGGTTGTCCGGGAGCGCGTCCTGCAGGGCGCTGTAGACCGCGTCCGGCGCCGTCTCGTCCGCGGTCTTGTCGAAGTACTGCAGCAGCACCCCGCTGTACTCGGGGATGAGGTCGATGGACCCGTCCTGCAGCGCCGGGATGTAGGCCTCCCGGCTGCCGATGTTGAGCCGCTTCTCGACCGAGACGCCCTTCGCCGTGAGTGCCTGGGCGTAGATCTCGGCGAGGATCTGGCTCTCGACGAAGTTCGCCGAGCCCACGATGATCGTGTTGTTCGACGCCGCGGCGCCCGAGGTCTGGCCCGAGCCGCTGGACAGCGGGTCGCTCCCACCTCCGCAGGCGGTGAGGGCGAGGGCGAAGCCCGCCAGCATCGCGACGCCGCGGGCGATCAGGGAAGTGCGCATCGGGGACGATCCTCCTGTGGTCACGCCGCGCGTGCGGCGTCGGGGGTCTTCGAGGGGACAACACGCAGCCGGCGCCGCGGTGCGGCACGCAGGCCCGGCGACACCACCAGCTTCTGCAACCCGGCGAGCAGCAGGTCCGCGGTGACGGCGAGCAGCGCGACCAGCATCGATCCGGCGATCATCTGGGGGAAGTCGCGGATGGCGAGCCCGTCGATGATGAAACGGCCGAGGCCGCCGAGGGCGACGTACGCGGCGATCGTCGCGGTGGAGATCACCTGCAGCGTCGAGCTGCGGATACCGCCGATGATCAGCGGGAGGGCGTTGGGCAGCTCGACGCCGAGCAGTACCTCGCGCCCGCGCATCCCCATGCCGCGGGCGGCGTCGACGACGGCGGGGTCGACGTTGCGCAGCCCCGCGTACGTCCCGGCGAGGATCGGCGGGACGGCGAGGATCACCAACGCCGTGATCGGCCCCAGCAGGCCGAGCCCGGTGGCGCCCACGATGAGCACGAGCAGGCCCAGCGTCGGCAGGGCGCGCAGCCCGTTCGCCGCGCCGACGACGAGGAAGCCGCCCCGGCCGGTGTGCCCGATCCAGGCCCCGATGGGCACCGCGATCACGAGCGCGATCACCAGCGTCAGCGCCGTGTAGAAGATGTGCTCCAGGAGCCGGGCGGGGATGCCCTGCGTCCCCGTCCAGTGCGCGGGGTCGAACAGGTAGGAGAAGACGTTCACGCGGGCCTCCCCGCGCTGCGGCCGACCCGGTCCCACCGGGTGAGGAACCGGCCGACCAGGAGGATCAGCCCGTCGACGACCAGCGCGAGCAAGAGCACCAGCACGATGCCAGTGACGATCTCCGCGGGAATGTCGCGCTGGAACCCGTCGGTGAACATCCGGCCCAGCCCGCCGAACCCGATCACCGCCCCAACGGTCACCAGGCTGATGCTCGACACGGCGGCCACCCGCAGGCCGGCCACGACGACCGGCACCGAGAGCGGCAGCTCGACGGCGACGAACCGCCGCAGCGGGCCGAACCCCATCGCGGTGGCCGAGTTCACGACGACCGGGGGGACGGCGCTCAGTGCGTCTGCGACGGTGCGCACGAGCAGCGCGACGGTGTAGACGGTCAGCGCGACGATCACGTTGACCGGGTCCAAGATCTGCGTGCCCAGGAGCGGCGGCAGCAGTACGAACAACGCCAGCGACGGGATCGTGTAGAGCAGCCCGGCGACGTTGATCGTGATCGTGCGGCCCGTGCGGGTGCGGTTGGCCAGCCACCCGAGCGGGACCGCGAGCACGAGCCCGATCACGACCGGCGGCAGCGCGAAGTACAGGTGCTCCAGCGTCAGGTCACGGATCAGCGGGAGATTCCCCGACACCCACCCCATGCGCGCTCAGGCCGCCTCGGCGAGCCGGGCGGCGGCGAGCGCCTCCAGCACGTCGTCCGCGGCGACGGCACCAACCGCCCGCCCGTCGCCGTCGACCGCGACCCCCTGCCCGGACGGCGACGACAGCGCCGCGTCGAGCGCGCTGCGCAGCGAGCCGGTGCCCGCGTCGTAGAGCGACCCGCCGGGGACGACGTCGTTCGCATCCGCGGTGCCGCCCCCGGTGCGGTCATGGTGCCAGCCCAGGGGCCGCCCGTCGGCGTCGAGGACCAGGGTCCACCCCTTCTCGGCGCGTTCCCCCGAGCGCAGGGTGCGCAGTTCGTGCAGCGGCAGCCGCTCCGAGGAGCGGAACGACAGGCCGCGGTAGCCGCGATCGCGCCCGACGAAGGAGTCGACGAAGTCGTCGGCCGGCCGGGCGAGCAGCACGCCGGGCTCGTCGTACTGGGCCAGCTTGCCCCCGACCCGGAACACCGCGACCCGGTCGCCGAGCTTGACGGCCTCGTCGATGTCGTGGGTGACGAACACGATCGTCTTGCCCAGCTCGGCCTGCAGCTTGAGCAGCTCGTCCTGCAGGCTCTCCCGCACGATGGGGTCGACCGCGCTGAACGGCTCGTCCATCAGCAGCACCGGCGGGTCCGCCGCGAGCGCCCGGGCCACGCCGACGCGCTGCTGCTGGCCGCCGGAGAGCTGCCCCGGGTAGCGGCGCGCCATCTCGGGGGTGAGCCCGACGGTCTCCATCAACTCCATCGCACGGTCGCGGGCCTTCTTCTTGCTCCAGCCCAGCAGCAGCGGCACCGTGGCGACGTTGTCGACGATCGTGCGGTGCGGGAACAGCCCAGCCTGCTGGATGACGTAGCCGATCCCCCGCCGCAGCTGCGCGGCGTCGGTCTTCATCACGTCCGTGCCGTTGACCAGGATCGTGCCCGACGTCGGGTCGATCATCCGGTTGACCATCCGCAGCGACGTCGTCTTGCCGCAGCCGGACGGCCCGACGAACACGGTGATCCCGCCGTCGCGTACCTGCAGCTCCAGGTTGTCGACCGCGACCGTGCCGTCGGGGAAGCGCTTGGTCACACCCCGGAACTCGATCACCGGGCGACCTCCCGTGCTCACCGACGACGCCTTGCCGGCCGCCGCGAACCGGCTGAGGCTAACCCGGACGGCAGTTCCCGGCACACCGATGGCCGTGTCGTTACCCCACCGGGACGCGGCTGTCGGGTGAAGCACTGCCACTCACACCGCAGCCGAGGTCAGTCGCTTCGACCCGCCGGCACCGCGACCCGCCCGCCGGCGAGCAGCTCGCGCAGCTGCCGCGGCGGCAGCGACCGCGCGAACAGCCAGCCCTGCTGGGCGTCCACCCCGACGCCACGCAGCACGTGGTACTGCTCGGTCGTCTCGACGCCCTCCGCGACCGTCGAGCGGCCCATCGCCTTCGCCATGTCCACGACCGCCCGCGCGACCGCGAAGTCCGCGGGGTCCGTGGCGACGCCGCGGACGAATGCGCGGTCCACCTTGACGATCTGGGCAGGCAGCTCCTTGAGCCGCGCCAGCGACGAGTAGCCCGTACCGAAGTCGTCGATGGCGAACCGGACGCCGCGCTGGACGAGCCGTTCCATAGCGGCGAGGGCGTGTGCGGGCAGGGCGACGAGGCTGGTCTCGACGACCTCGAGCACGAGCCGGTCCCAGGGCAGGCCCGCGGACTCGACGATCTCGGTCACGGTGGCCCGGAACTCCGGATCGCCCGGCAGCAGCCCCGCCAGGTTGACCGCCACGGCGACGGGGTGGCCGCCGTGCTCCGGCCAGCCGGCGGCCTCCCGGCACGCCGTACGCAGCACCCAGTCGTCCAGCTCGCGCAGCAGCCCCCCGCGCTGGGCGATCGGCAGGAACTCGCCGGGCGGGATGACGCCGTGCTCCGGGTGCGGCCAGCGCACCAGCGCCTCGGCGGTGCAGACCAGGCCGTCCGGGCCCACGACCGGCTGGTACTCCAACACCAGCGTGTTCGCGGCGATCGCCGCCCGCAGCTCGGCCTCCAGCTCCAGGTCGCGCGTCGCGGAGCCGACGACCCCGTCGGTCGCCAGCGCGACCCCGCCACGGCTGGACCGCTTGGCGTCGTGCATCGCGACCTCGGCGAACCGCAGCAGGTCGGCCGCGGCGACGTCCCCGCCTTCCGGCGGCACGGCCACGCCCACCGACGCCGTGAGCTGGACCGGGCGCCCCCGCACCGTGAGCGTGGTGCGCAGCAGGCCGGCGACGGTCGAGGCGAGGGCCTCGGGACCGCCTGCGTCGGCGGAGTCGCCGCTGACCACGACGAACTCGTCGGCACCCAGCCGGGCGGCCGTGCACCCCACCGGCAGCTCGCGCTGCAGCCGTCCGGCCAGAGTGACGAGCAGGTCGTCGCCCGCCTCGTGGCCCAGCGCGGAGTTGACGCGCCGGAAGTCGTCGAGGTCGCCGCAGATGACGGCGACCCGGTCGCGATCGGGCCGGGCGAGCAGGTCGTGCAGGAGCTCCAGGCATGCTCCGCGGTTGGGCAGGCGGGTCAGCTCGTCGACGGTGCCCGCGCTGCGCAGCAGCTCCGCCGCGCGGCGTTGCTCGCTGACGTCGGTGCAGGCCAGCAGCCAGAACCAGCCGTCGTCGTCCAGCGTCGTCGTCGAGACGGCCAGTTCGCACCACACGGTCGTCCGGTCGCCGCGCAGCAGCGGCACGGCCTCCACCTGGTAGCGGTGTGCCGCGCCGGGCGCCACCGGGCGCAGCCAGCCGGGCAACGGCGGGTGCAGCGGTCCCTCCAGCGCAGTCGCGCCCGGATCGGAGACGGGGTCGGCGCACAGGGCGGCGACCGGGACCCCGCGCAGCTGCTCGGGGACGACGTCGAGCAGCGCGCACAGGGCCGGGTTGACCTCGCGGACGACGCCGTCCGGATCGACGATGGCGACGCCCGTGGGAACCAGCGCGGCGAGGTCGGCGAACCGGCGGGCGGCGTGCCGGGCGCGGGCCTCGAGCTCGTGCTGCCCCGTGACGTCCCGGACCACGCCGATCAGCCGGGCCGGAGCGCCGTCGGGCCCGAACTCCACCTCGGCACGGCAGCTGAGCCGGGCCCCCGGCAGCACGAGCTCGGCCTCGTGGTCACGCAGGCCGGCACCGGCGCGCAGCGACCGGACCAGCAGCGCGACCTGCTCGCCCTCGACGGGGCCGCCGCTGCCGTCCGGCTCGACCCCCCGCTCGCCGTAGATCTCCTGGAGCGGCGCGCTGCGGTGCAGCGTTCCCGTGGCCAGCTCGTAGCGCCAGGTCCCGACGCGGGCCATGCGCTCCAGCTCGGCGGTGAAGCGGCGCTCGCCGCCGTGGTCGGGCCGGGGGACGAGGACGACGACCTGCAACTCCTGGTCGGGGACGTCCCACTGCAGCAGGTGCACCGGGACCGGGGCGTCGTGCCCCAGGACGAGCGCCTCCGTGCCCGTGCCGACGACGAGCGCGGCGAGCGCCGTGCCGAGGAGCTCGGCCTCCGTGCGGCCGGTGAGCCCCTGCAGCGCCGGGTTCACCTGAACGATCCGGTCCGCGCGGTCGCGCACGAGGGCGGCGGCCGCGGCGGGGAGCGGGAGCTCGACGCGCTCACGCAGCGGCGCGCCGGCCACGGGCCCGGCGGGATCGAAGCCGGCGGGATCGAACCCGGCCGGTTCGAAGAGGTCGCCGCCGAGAGCGGCCCTGCCCAGAGCCCGCGCGACGGCGGCCGGCGCCTTCGTGGTCGCCGACGCGGGGCCCTCGACGATTCCCAGCGGGGGCTCGCCGGCGCCGGTCACCAGTCCGAGAGCCCGGGGCCGGGGCGAGGGCCGCGGACGCGGCCGCGACGGACCGGCGGGGGGCAGTTTGACGGTCGACTCGTCGCGCTCGCCGGGGAGGGCGGTGAGCGCCGCGGGCCCCGCCGGCGGGGCTGTGGCGGACGCCTTCGGGCTGCCGACGGACGCCGGAACGCCGGCGGCCGCGACGCCGTCGGTGTTCGGCCCGGGGGGCGGCGGGGCGCCCGCACCGGTCGGAAGGCCGGCCGGGGCCGAACCGGCCGGGGAGTCGGCGACGACCCGCGCCAGCCGGGAGGCGAACAGAGTGGCGTCGGGGTGCGGCTCGGTGCCGTAGCGCGCCTGCTGGGCACGCTGCAGGTCCACCCGCGCCACCGGGTCCATCGGCTCCGGCCCCGGCCGGCCCGCGCCCTGCGCGTGGGAGCCATCCGGGTGGGGTCCGTCCACGTAAGGGCTGCCGTGCTCGGTCACGGGCATCTCCCGGGCTGGTGGTGTCGTCCGTCACTCGTTCAACGAGCGAACGGCCGCCACGATCCGCCCGATTCTCCCGATCGGCCTACACCTCATCGCGGGCATCGCCCACGGTCCGTAACCACCCGCAGCGTCCGGCCTCGACACGGCAAGCGTTCCGGTCCGATCGGACGCACCGGCCGGACCGCGCCGGCACCCGTCAGGGCGCGCCGGTGGCTGCCGCCGCGACTGCCGCGGCGACCGCGGGGGCCACCCGGGGATCGAACGGACTCGGCACGATGCGGTGTGGGGCGAGGTCGTCGGCGACCACGGAGAAGATCGCGTCGGCGGCCGCGAGCTTCATCGTCTCGGTGATCCGCCGCGCACCCGCGTCGAGCGCGCCGCGGAACACGCCGGGGAACGCCAGCACGTTGTTGATCTGGTTCGGGAAGTCGCTCCGGCCCGTCGCGACGATCGCGGCGTGGCGGGCGGCGACCTCCGGGTGCACCTCGGGGTCCGGGTTGGACAGTGCGAAGACGAACCCCTCGGGCGCCATCAGCGCGAGGACCTCCTCGGGCAGCCGAGCGCACGAGAGGCCCACGAAGACGTCCGCGTCCGTCAGCGCCTCGGCCACCGCGCCGGTGATCCGCCGCGGGTTGGTGACGGCGGCGAGCGCCGCCTTCTCCCCCGTCACCCCGGCGCGGCCCGGGACCAGCACGCCGCGGGAGTCGAGCACGACGACGTCCGTGGCGCCGGCGGCCAGCAGGATGCGCGCGCACGCCACCCCCGCCGCACCGGCGCCGGAGATCACGATCCGCAGCCGCGTCAGGTCGCGGCCCGCGACCGCACAGGCCCCGCGCAGCGCGGCGAGCAGGACGATCGCGGTGCCGTGCTGGTCGTCGTGCATGACCGGGCAGTCCAGAGCCTCGATCAGCCGGCGCTCGAGCTCGAAGCACCGCGGCGCCGACACGTCCTCGAGGTTCACCGCACCGAAGCTGGGACGCAGCCGCACCAGGGTCTCGACGATCTCGTCGACGTCCGTCGTGTCGAGCACCAGGGGGATCGAGTCGAGCCCGCCGAAGGTCTTGAAGAGGGCCGACTTGCCCTCCATCACCGGCAGCGCGGCGCGCGGGCCGATGTCGCCGAGACCGAGCACGGCGGTGCCGTCGCTGACCACGGCGACGAGGCGCTGCGCCCACGTGTAGCGGGCGGCGAGCCCGCTGTCGGCGGCGATGGCCCGGCTGACCTCCGCCACGCCGGGCGTGTAGGAGATGGCCAGGTCGCGGTCGTCGCGCAGAGGCGCGGTCAGCCCGGTCGAGAGCTTGCCCCCGACGTGCGCGGCCATGATCTCGTCGGTGGTCGGGGCAGGGGCGGTGACAGGCAGGGTGGCGTCGATCGTCATCGGTCGGCATTCCTTCGATGCGGGTGGTCGCGGGCGCGCTCGCGCGGACCGCTCGCCGGCGCACCGGAGGCTCGCGGGTGTAAGCCGGACGCGGTGCCGGACGGCCCCTCCGGGCGTGCCGCGGGATGTCGCGGCCCGGCGGAGGTGGGGCTGTCGGGTACGCGGGAGATCCTACCCGGGTCCGGCGCGTCCGTCGCGCAACGTCAGCGTCCGGCGCGGATCCGGGCCGGCCGCGGCCACAGCCGGACGCGGACGACGGCGACCACCTGCGCCGGTCCGAGGTCGCGGGAGTCGGTCGAGCCGAACGGGTTGTCCCCGTGGACCCACCACCCGTCGTCGACCGCCCGCACGGCCCGCTTCACCGACAGCTGCCCCGGACGGGCCGCCCACCGCACCAGGACCACGTCGCCCACCTGCGCCGACGCCCCGAACCGGACCAGCACCACGTCGCCGTCGTGCAGCGCGGGCGACATCGACGGCCCGCGCACCGCGACCCGGCGCCAGCGCACGTATGACCTCCCGACGAGGGTGTTCGGGCTCCGTGTCGTGGGGTACGTGAAGAGTACTGTCAGAACGGCCAGGACGATCATCAAACCGAGGGAGCACCCATGCGGCTGCTGTCGCACATCCTCCGCCCGCGCCTGGAGGCCACCGCCCACTGCGACCTTCCGTGCGGCGTGTACGACCCGGCCCAGGCCCGCATCGAGGCCGAGTCGGTGAAGGCCATCCAGGAGAAGTACCAGGGCAACGACGACCCCGAGTTCCGCGAGCGCGCGCTGCAGATCAAGGAGCAGCGCGCGGACCTGGTCAAGCACCACCTGTGGGTGCTGTGGACCGACTACTTCAAGCCGCCGCACTTCGAGAAGTACCCCGAGCTGCACGAGCTGTTCAACAAGGCGACGAAGAAGGCGGGCGGCGGCCCCGGCGGCGCCAAGGCGTCGACGGACCCGGCCACCGGCCAGGAGCTGCTCGACTACATCGCGCAGATTGACAAGATCTTCTGGGAGACCAAGGCTGCGGCCTGATCCGAGCGCCAGAAGCGGCGCTGACCAGCGGGAACTTCTCTCCGTCGGTCAGCGTCGTTTCTCGTTGTCGGGCGTGATTTCACGCCCCGCGGGAGCGGCCTCCGCTCCTCCACCCCATCAGGCGGAGGACGTGAAGGACCGCCGAGCGGCGGCGTGGCGAGGTGCTTGTCACCGGTCAGCAGCTCGCTGACGGCGAGCCGCAGCCAGTAGCTACGGCGATCGCAGAACGTGCGCCGGTGTGCCCGGTGGCGCCGGGCGCGGTCGGCGTCGCATGCTGGTCGGTCTCGGCTCCGTGAGCGGTCCGGATCCACCGGCCCGAGGGAACCGCACGATACCGACTGTCCGTGAGTGGCGCCGTTACGACCGCGCCCCTTGGCGCGGCTCGGGTGGGCCAAGTGAGGGGTTGGAATGTCGGGTGACACGCTCACGGAGTTCGTGGCGGCGAAGGCCGAGGAGTTCGGCATCCCTGGTGTTGCGGTCGGGATGTGGGCCAACGGGCGGGAGATGTATGCGTGCCGCGGCGTGACGAGCGTCGACAATCCGCTGCCCGTCGACCAGGACACGCTGTACCTGCTCGGCTCGATCACGAAGACCTACACAGCGACGGCGCTGATGCGCCTGGTGGCAGACGGCCGGGTCGAGCTGGAAGCACCGGTGCGTCGGTACGTTCCCGAGCTTCGCCTCGCAGACGAGCGGACCGCGGCCGAGGTCACCGTGCTGAACTTGCTCAACCACACCTCCGGCCTCGGCGTGGGCTACATCGCCGACACCGGCGAGGGCGACGACGCGTTGGCCGACTATGTGGCGAAGCTGACCGAGCTGGAGCTGGTCGCGCCACCCGCCGCCCGGGCCTCTTACAGCCAGGCGGGCTACAACCTGGCCGGCCGGATTGTGGAGAAGGTCACGAAGCTGACGTACGAGCGGGCCGTTGCATCGCTGGTGCTCGAGCCGCTGGGGCTGTCGCACAGCTTCTACGCCCGCGATGACGTGATGACGCGGCGGTTCGCTGTGGGGCACAACCTCGATGAGGACGGAGTGCTGTCGGTGGCGCGGCTGTGGCGGCGTTGGCGCGGCGACAACCCCGGCGGCGGACTCGCGTCCTCTGTGGCCGATCAGATCCGGTGGGCCCGGTTCCATCTCGGCGACGGCCGCGCCGACGACGGTTCCCCCGTTCTGCCCGCCGAGGTGCTGCACCGCATGAAGGAGCCGACGGTCGCCCTGCGGGGCAGCACGCTCGGCGACGCCCTCGGTATCTGCTGGTTCCTGCGCGACGTGGACGGCGTGCGCACCGTCGGGCACGGCGGCTCCGCGAACGGCCAGTTCGCCGAACTGCTCACCGTGCCCGAACGCGACTTCGCGGTCGTGTCGCTGTCCAACGCCGGCCCGAACGGCATCCCCTTCAACCAGGCCGTCGTCCGTTGGACCCTTCACAGCTACTTGGGGGTGACCGACCGGGACCCCCAGCCGCTCCCCTACGACGAGGCGCGGACCCGGGAGATCGTCGGGACCTACGAGACCTACGACCTGACCCTCACCATCCGCACCGACGGAGCACGGCTGACACTCGAGGTCGACATCAAACCGGAGATCCGAGCGGCAGCGGACAAGGAACTGCCGCCGGGCTACCCGCCGGCCGAGATCGGCCTGCTGCCCGGCGACGCCGACGAGTACATCCTCACAGGCGGCGGTATGCGGGGTCAGCGAGGCATTTTCACCCGAGACGAGGCTGGCGTGGTCGTGGGAGTCGACCTCGCCGGCCGGCTGTTCAATCGAGTTGCGACGACGTCCGGCTGAGGCACCGTATTCGGAAGCACACTGCTGAGAAGTCATGACGTCCGGGTAGTGGGCTGGTCGGGAGGAGACAGATGCGGTCGGTCGCGCCGAAGGAAGCAGCCATCTGGATCACCGACAAGCGCGACGCGCTCGGCGACCCGGAGTTCCGTGCCCCCTACCTCGAACACGACGCGGCCTTCGACTGGTCCCCGGACGACCCACGCCTCATCGAGATCGCCCGGCAACGCAAGGGGGGCGCGTGAACGGCGGGCCGGCGGCAACCGCCCTCGTCGCACGAACGAGGAATGGCCGCTCGCCGCGCGGCGTATCTGGCCTTTGGGAGACCAAGGCCGCGGCCTGAATCAGAACCCCCGGGTTTGGCTACGCTCCGGGCCACATGGCCGACGCACACTTCGACGCCGCTGAGCGAGCACAACTCGTCGATCTGCTCGACGAGCTCGGTCCCGACGCACCGACGCTCCTCGCGCCGTGGACGACTCGCGATCTCGCCGCGCACCTCGTCATGCGCGAGCACGATTCTCTTGCCGGACCGGGGCTCGTCCTTCCCGGCACGTGGGGCCGCTTCGCTGAACGACGAAGAAGCGCGCTCGCGTCGAGCGACTTCGCATGGCTTGTCGCGACGATCCGAGCGGGACCGCCGCCGGGCTTCTTCCGCATCGAGTGGGTGCGCCGGTTCCCGAACCTCAACGAGTTCTTCGTCCACCACGAGGACGTACGCCGAGCCGACGGTCGCGGTCCTCGCACGAACGAGCAGGCGATGGACTACGCCCTCTGGCGCAACGTCAGTCATGGGTGCTGGTTTCTCGCCCGCCGACTACGTGGTGCAGGACTCGCGCTGCAGTGGACGGGAACCGCCCACACCGTTCGGGCGCGGCGAGGGGATCCCACCGCCCGCCTCGTCGGACCTCCGGGCGAGCTGCTGCTCTATCTCTTCGGGCGTCACGACGCAGCCCGGGTCGAGGTGGTCGGGCCGGCCGCGGCGCGCGAAGCGGTCCGACGCGCGCGGTTCGGCATGTAACCGTCGGGTCTACGACGCAGACCGTCGCCAATACTGCAGAGAGTGATCGACCGATGGCACAAACGACCCCAGGACTGGCTGTTCTACGGCTTATACCAGGGGGTTCTGCTCCATTCGCGCCGGGGTGATCGACGATCGCTCGCCCGCGCCCGGCTCCCCGATTCGAGGATTCGAGGTGACCCCCGCGTGAGAGCCGGCCCCCGTCGGTCCCGCTCGACCTCTGGAGGTTTGTGATGGGCACTCCCCAGCCCAGCCCGAACCCGGCCTCGAGCCCCGTTCTCGACCCCGAAGAAGCGATTCTCCGGCGCCTCGGCTACGTCCAGGTGCTGTACCGCGAGATGGGCGGCTTCTCCAACTTCGCCATCTCCTTCACGATCATCTCAATCCTGGCCGGCTGCCTGACCTCGTACTACATCGCGTTCAACAACGGCGGCCCGGTGGCCATCACCTGGGGTTGGCTGATCGTCGGCGGGTTCTGCATCCTCGTGGCGCTGGCCATGGGCGAGATCGCCTCGGCGATGCCGACGGCCGGCGCGCTGTACTTCTGGGCGAGCCGGCTGGGCGGCCCTGCCTGGGGTTGGTTCACCGGCTGGTTCAACCTGGTGGGCCAGATCGCGGTCACCGCGGCCATCGACTACGGCGCCGCGATCTTCACCACCGCGCTGCTCAACCTGTGGTTCCCGATCGTGGTCGGTACCGACACCGTGACCGTCTTCGCGGTCTACAGCGCCATCGTGGGCCTGCACTTCGCGATCAACCGCATCAACATCAGTTTCCTCGGCCAGCTCAACTCCCTGTCGGCGTGGTGGCACATGCTCGGCGTCGCCGTGATCGTCGTGGTGCTGGCCCTGGTTCCCGACCGCCACCAGTCGGTCGCATTCGTGTTCACGGAGACGCTGAACAACTCCGGTTTCGGCGACCACAGCTACTGGTTCGTGTTCGGCCTCGGCCTGTTGATGGCCCAGTACACGATCACCGGCTACGACGCCTCGGCGCACATGAGCGAGGAGACCCAAGCCGCCTCGCGGGCCGCGGCGTGGGGCACGGTCATGTCCGTCGTCATCTCGGTGCTGCTCGGCTTCATCCTGCTGGTGGCCGTGACATTCGCCGTCCCGGACGTCCAGGGCACCGTGGACGCCGGCGCGAATGCCGTGACCTACATCTGGTCCACCGCGCTCGGCCAGGTCTGGGCCGAACTGCTGCTGTTCATCGCCGTGGTGGCCCAGTTCTTCTGCGGCACGGCGTCCCTGACCGCGGCCTCGCGCATGCTGTTCGCCTTCTCCCGCGACCGGGCCGTGCCCGGCTGGCGGCTGTGGCGGGCGGTGGCCGCCAACCGCGTACCGGTCAACGCGGTCGCGGCCATCGCCGTACTGGCGTGGGCGCTGATGCTGCCGACCCTGATCAACGGGGCCATCGGCTACCTGGTGGGCACCTCGATCGCGGTGATCGGCCTGTACATCGCCTTCGCCCTGCCGATCTTCCTCCGCATCCGGGTCGGGGAGCGGTTCGAGAGCGGCGCCTGGAACCTGGGGCGGCACTACAGGTGGATCGCACCGCTGGCCGTCGCCTGGATCGCGGTGATCTGCGTGCTGTTCCTGCTGCCGGTCTCGCCCCAGGGCATCCCCGGCGCCCCCGACTTCGACTGGAACGTGGTCAACTACGCCCCCCTCACCGTCGGGGCGGCGGTGCTGCTGTTCGGCGGCTGGTACCTCCTCTCGGCCCGGCACTGGTTCGTGGGTCCCATCCCGGACGCGCGCCTCGACGACGGGCTGCGCTGGTCTCTCAGTTCGGAGGACATCACCGCGCAGGACGGCACCTCGCGGGCCGGCACAGCGCCACCGCCTGAACCCACCCCGCAGCCCGACCTGTTCGGCGCGGACTGACCGTCCTCGCCGCGGGCCGGGCCGATCCACAGGAGACGCGTTAGGGTCCGGCCCGTGGCCTCCCACGACCCCGCGTCCGACCCCGGCCGCATCGTGCTGCTGCGGCACGGCGAGACCGAGTGGTCGGCGAGCGGCCAGCACACCAGCCGCACCGACATCCCGCTCACCGACCGCGGCCGCGCGCTGGCCCGGGAGAACGCCGAGCTGGGCAGGCGACTGCTGCGCGGGCGCGCCCCCGCGCTCGTCCTGACCAGCCCGCGCGCCCGAGCCCGCACCACGGCCGAACTCGTCGGGCTGCACCCGGACCGGGTGGACGACCGCCTCGTCGAATGGGACTACGGCGAGTTCGAGGGCCGGACCACCACCGAGATCCGATCCGAGCAGCCCGGATGGTCGATCTGGGATCACGGCGCGCGCGGCGGGGAGACGCCCGAGCAGGTCAGCAAGCGCGCGGACGACCTGCTCGCCGACGTCGCGTCGACCCTGACCGACGGCGACGTCGTCCTCGTCGGGCACGGGCACTTCAGCCGGGCGCTGATGGCCCGCTGGGTCGGGCTGCCGGTGTGCGAGGGCGGCCGCCTGATGATGGACGCGCCGGCCTGGTCGGTGCTCGGGCACTACCACGCCGACCTCCGCTGCCTCGACCACGTCAACCTGCACGCCCTGGGATGACCGCGACGATCCGGGGAGTCGAGGAGCGCGACGTCGACGCCGTCGTCGGGCTCGTGCACGAGCTGGCCGAGTACGAACGGGCGGCGGAGCACTGCCTGCTGACGGGCGACCAGCTCCGCGCGGCGCTCTTCGGGCCGGCGCCTGCGCTGTTCGGGCACGTCGCCGAGGTGGCCGAGGGAGACGGGCACCGGGCGGTCGTCGGCTGCGCGCTGTGGTTCCTGAACTTCTCGACCTGGCGCGGGGTGCACGGCCTCTATCTCGAAGACCTCTACGTCCAGCCCGCGCACCGCGGCGGCGGGATCGGCCGGGCGCTGCTCGCGCGGCTCGCCGCCGTGTGCGCCGAGCGGGGTCTCGCGCGGCTGGAGTGGGCGGTGCTGGACTGGAACACCCCGACGGTCGGCTTCTACCGCACGCTGGGCGCCGTGCCGATGGATGAGTGGACGGTGTTCCGGCTCGACGGCGCGGCGCTGGAGAAGCTGGGCCGGGAGGCCTGATCGACCTGGTGTCGCGTCAGAGGAGCGGGGACGGCCGTGGCGCGAGCCCTACCGGGCGTCGTCGGCACCCATCGACCACGCCCGCGACCGCTCACTGATCAGCAGCAGGAACGCCGCGACCACGACGGCACCGGCGACCAGCCCGATCAGCAGCTGGCGCGACGGGCCGAGGAGCGAGTAGACCACCGGCAGCAGCAGGAGCTGTGTGACGATCGCCGGCGTGCGCGCCCAGCGCCTGCCGGTCCACAGACCCGCCGCGACGGCTCCGAGCGCGACCGCCACGAGCAGGAAGAAGCCGGCCTCCCCGAGCATTGCGCCTACACCGAGCTCCGCCGAACCCGACCGGACGGCGAGCACGGCCGTGAACGCCGCAGCCGCGAGCGTCTCGAGCCCGACCAGCGCTCCGGCCGCGCGCACGGGCGCGGGCGGCGCCTCCCGGGTTCGGGGCGGTGCCGGGCGCTCGTCGCGATCCACAGGGCCGAGGATAGGCCGGGCGGGAACTCCACCGCCGTGCGCTGCGGCGTTGACCTACGGGACAGGCTTTAGGCTGCCGGGGTGCGCGCGCTGCTGGTGGTGAACCCCAACGCGACGACGACGACCGCGGCCGGCCGCGACGTCCTCGCGCACGCGCTCGCGAGCGAGCTCAAGCTGGAGGTCCTGGTCACCCGCTACCGCGGCCACGCCGCCGAGGCGACGGCCCAGGCGGTGCGTGACGGCGTCGAGCTGCTGGTCGCGCACGGCGGCGACGGGACGGTCAACGAGGTCGTCAACGGGATGCTGCAGGGCACGGGCGGCCCCGTCCTCCGGCCGCCCGGTGTGAGGGAGTCCCCGCCCCCCGGCGTGAGGGAATCACAGCCCCCCGGCGTGAGGGAATCACAGCCCCCCGGCGTCCGGGCATCACCTCGCGCGCCGGGCGGCCCTGCGCTCGCGGTCGTCCCCGGCGGCTCGGCCAACGTCTTCGCCCGCGCCCTGGGCGTGCCGCGCGACCCCGTGGAGGCGACCGCCCAGCTCCTGCACGCCCTCGGCGCGGGCCGCAGCCGGCTCGTCGGGCTCGGCCGTGCCGACGACCGGTGGTTCACGTTCAACGCGGGGATGGGCTGGGACGCCGACGTCGTCGCCGAGGTCGAGCAGATGCGGTTCCGCGGGCTGGCGGCGACCCCGCTGCGGTACGCCATGACCGGGCTGCGGCAGTACTACCGGCAGTGGCGCGAGCCCAAGCCGATGACCGTCGAGGTGCCGGGGATGCTGGCGCCGACGGAGGTCCGGGTGACGTTCGTCAGCAACACGTCGACCTGGACCTACCTGGGACCGCGGGCGGTGCACACGAATCCCGGTGCGTCGTTCGCCACCGGCCTGGGGCTGTTCGCGATGCGCAGCCTTGACGTCGGCACGGTCGGCCACGTGCTGTGGGAGATCCTGCGCGCCGGCGGCGACCCGAAGGGTCGCCACGTGCTGCGCCACGATGCTGTTCCGCTGGTCAGAGTGTCGTCGCAGACCCCCGTGGCGCTGCAGCTCGACGGTGACCACCTCGGCGAGCGCAGCGAGGTGGAGTTCCTCTCCGTACCCGAGGCGCTACGCGTTGTTGTCTGACGATGACATGTCGTCGCCCCAGGAGTGCTGTTCGTCGCAGGCAGGGTGAACGGGAGCTGAGAATCTCCGGAAAGCCCGGTCCGTTCGCCGATCGCGGCGTACCGTCGAACTGCTAAGGGCTCGCACCTGGGGAAATGATGCCCCAAGGTAGTGCCCGGAGACACAAGGAGCGACGGCGGGGAACTTTCCCGCATGGTCCAACGTCGGTCGGGTAACCGGTCGCGGTGGGCAGGGGTCGGATCGCTCATTGCAGCTCGGGCAGGACACCGTAACGGTTGGTGTCACGGCTCGTTGCAATGGGAGGGTGAGGGTGCTCACCTGCCGCAACCGAATCCCTTGAAGAACGTCTGCGCTCGTGAAACGATTCACAAGCGCGGAAGACCGTGTTAACGATCGGCGCGACCCCGATCGCGACGTACGAGGAGCAGAGCGAACATGGATTGGCGTCACCGCGCGATCTGCCGCGACGAGGACCCGGAGCTGTTCTTCCCAGTGGGGACCAGCGGGCCGGCCCTGCTGCAGATCGCCGAGGCCAAGTCCGTCTGCCGACGCTGCCCCGTGGTCAGCGAGTGCCTCACGTGGGCTCTCGAGAGCGGCCAGGACGCAGGCGTCTGGGGCGGCATGAGCGAGGACGAGCGGCGTGCCCTGAAGCGCCGCAACGCGCGCACTCGCGCGCACACCGCCTGAAAGAAGGGCGGGAACGAGCATCCCGACACTCCCCCACCGCGGGCCCGGCTGCCGGACACCACCCGGCTCCGGGCCCGCGGTCGTCGCGACCGGAACGTCGTCCCCGGTCGGGGTGCGACCGGCGTTCTGGCCGTGGTGACCGGTGGACGCCGCGCCGACGCGACCTCGGCACGGTGTCAACGGTCACGTACGAGAGTTTAACGGCCCCTCAGCGGGAGGCTGATGACGGCCTCCGTCCCGCCTCCGACGCGGGGGCGGACCAGTAGCGACGAGTCCAGCTCCGAGCCCAGCAGAGTGCGCACGATCTGCAGGCCGAGCCCCTCCGAGTGCTCCGGATCGAAGCCGGACGGCATGCCCATCCCGTCGTCGGCCACCACCACGTCGAGGCCGGCCGCCGACCGGGTGGCGAGAACACACACCTCACCGGTCGTCCCCGGCGCGAAAGCGTGCGCCAGCGCGTTGTGCACCAGCTCGGTGAGCACCAGCACCAGGGGCGTCGCCAGCGCGGCGGGCAGGGTGCCGAAGCTGCCGTCCCGGCGCACCTTGGCGCGTGACTCCGCGGTCGCGCCGTCGCCGATCGCCGGCAGCACGGTGTCGACGAGCTCGTCGAGGTCGACGAGCTCGGATACCGAGCCGGACAGCGACTCGTGCACCAAGGCGATCGAGTTCACTCGCCGCACGCTCTCCGCGAGCGCCCGGCGGGCCTCCGGGATCGCCGTGCGGCGCGCCTGCAGGCGCAGCAGCGCCGCGACCGTCTGCAAGTTGTTCTTGACCCGGTGGTGGATCTCCCGGATCGTCGCGTCCTTGCTGAGCAGGGCCTGGTCGCGGCGGCGCAGGTCGGTGATGTCCCGGACCAGCACGAGCGCGCCGGCCGCGGTCCCCCGCGGGCGTAGCGGCAGCGCTCGCACGAGCATGACCGCCCCGCGGGCCCGCACCTCCATACGCAGCGAATGCCGCCCGTCGAGCGCCGACTCGATCCGGTCGGCCACCTCCGCAGCGTCGAACGGGTCGCGGACCAGCGCGCGGGTCGCGTCGGCCAGTGAGAGCCCGATGAGGTCGCTGGCGTGCCCCATGCGGTGGTAGGCCGAGAGCGCGTTCGGACTGGCGTAGGCGACGTGGCCGTGCGCGTCGAGCCGGATCAGGCCGTCACCGGCCCGGGGGCTGCTGTCCGCGCCGGCGATCGACGCGGGTGGCGGGAACGTCCCGTCCGCAATCATCTGGCAGAGGTCGGAGGCGCTGCCCAGATAGGAGATCTCCAGCGGGCTGGGCACGCGGGGCATCGCGAGGTTGGTGTCGCGGGAGAGCACGGCCAGTACGGCGTTGCCGCGGCGGACGGGGATCGTCTCCCGGCGCACCGGCACCTCCAGGTGCCAGCGCGGGTCCTCTTCGCGGCAGATCCGCCGTTCCGTGACGGCCCGGCGCAGCTGCGGGTTCTCCTGCGTGGTGACCCGCGCGCCGACGACGTCCTCGGGGTGGGCGGTCGGCGCCGTCGTCGGCCGCGCCTGGGCGACGCACAGCCACTCGGCGGCGGTGGCCGCGTCGAGCAGTGACCTCACCGAGGAGCCCCCGCCTGGCGGCGTCGGCTCCTCGGACATGCCTGGGGTCGGCACTTCGGACAGGGTGAGGGGGACCCAGAGCAGGAAGTCGGCGAACGACATGTCCGCCAGCAGCTGCCACTCCGCGACGACGCGCTGGAGGTGCTCGACGGCGTCGCCGCTGCATCGGGTGTGCTCGGCGAGCAACTCGCTCAGCGTGGACACGCGGCTCCGTCCCCTCCCCCGTCGTTCCTTCCCCTTCTGGCCACCAACGGTCCCCATCCCATCACGTGCGAGACTCGGGGCACCCCCATGCAGACGGCGAAGGAGGAAACATGTCCCGTCGGGCACGCAAGCGCCGCGACCGCAAGAAGGGCGGCGCGAACCACGGCAAGCGGCCGAACACGTAACTCCGTGGACGTTCTGACCTGGCGGGGGACCTGCTGGGTCAGAACGTCTGCTCGAACCGGGTCGTGCGCACCTCGACCACGGTGCCGTCCGGGCCCGACTCGACCGTCACGTCCGCCGACTCGAGGACGATCTGACGGATCGACTGGCGCAGGCGGTTCTTCAACCCGTCCGGTGCGTGCTCCCCGGAGCACTTCGTGGCGAGGAGCTTCTTGAGCTTCTCGTCGAGGCCGTACTCCGCAAGGCACGGCGTGCACTCGTCGAGATGACGCTCCAGCAGCTTGCGCCGCGCGGCGTCGCACTCGTGGTCCAGAAAAAGCCACACTTCGGCCAGCACCTCCGCACAGTCCGTCTCGTGCGGCTTCCCGCAGCTCATCGGGTTACCTCCTGGCCGCGCAGGAACCCGCGCTCGCGGGCCGTGTCGGTGAGGATGTCGCGTAGCTGTCGGCGGCCGCGGTGCAGCCGCGACATCACGGTGCCGATGGGCGTGCCCATGATCTCGGCGATCTCCTTGTAGGCGAACCCCTCGACGTCGGCCAGGTACACCGCCATCCGGAAGTCCTCCGGCAGCTGCTGGAGGGCCTCCTTCACGGTGGTGTCGGGCAGCCGGTCGAGGGCCTCCATCTCGGCCGACGGCAGACCGCGGGAGGTGTGCTCGCCGGCCTGGGCGATCTGCCAGTCCGTGATCTCCTCGGTGGGCGCCTGCACCGGCTGGCGCTGCCGCTTGCGGTAGCCGTTGATGTAGGTGTTGGTGAGGATGCGGTACAGCCACGCCTTCAGGTTCGTCCCGGCGCGGAACGTGCCGAACGCCGAGTACGCCTTGAGGAACGTCTCCTGGACGAGGTCCTCAGCGTCGGCGGGGTTGCGCGTCATCCGCAGGGCCGCGCCGTAGAGCTGGTCGATCAGCGGCATCGCGTCGCGCTCGAACCGAGCGGCGCGCTCCTCCGGGGTCTCCTGCTGCTGGTCGACGGGGGCCGCCCCGTCCACACTCGGGTCGGTAGGCGTCTCGACGCTCGCGGCCGCACCCGACCCGTCCTGCTCGCTGGCGCCGGTGGGCACCGGGTTGCCGGGCACCGCGCTCCTTCCACTGCCGGCCGGCGGACCGGCCGCGGGGGCGACCGCCGCGGCGACCGCATGACGGGCCGAGCCTACGCGGTCGGCGCCCGTCGGGTCGGACGGCGGTGCGTCCATCACTGCGAGCATCACGTCCGTCGCAACGCGGTCGGTGGCGGTCGGATTCCCGGCACGGCGCCGTGGCCGGACGGCGGGGGATTGCAGCAAGGTGGCCCTGCTCCAATCCTGTTGCAGCAAGGCCACCTTGCTGCAACAGCCGCGGCGCCGACGAGCTACCTTCGGGCCGTGGCAGGCACGGGGACCCCCGCGACGGCGCTGCTGGTGAAGCAGAAGGTCGAGCACCGGGTGCACACCTACTCCCATCGCGGCGGGCAGGCGTACGGGCCCGAGGCGGCCGAGGAGCTGGGGCTGGAACCCGCGCGGGTGTTCAAGACGCTGGTCGCGGAGGTCGACGGCACCCTGACGGTGGGCGTCGTGCCGGTCTCGGCGACGCTGGACCTCAAGGCGCTGGCGGCCGCGGTCGGCGGCAAGCGGGCGCGGATGGCCGACGTCGCCGCCGCCGAGCGCGCCACCGGCTACGTCGCAGGCGGCATCTCCCCGTTGGGACAGCGCAAACGGCTGCGGACCGTCGTCGACACCTCGGCGCAGGCGCTGCCGACGATGTTCTGCAGCGGCGGGCGCCGCGGCCTGGAGGTCGAGCTCGCGCCGACGGACCTCGCCCGCCTCACCGGAGCGGTGTTCGCCCCGATCGCCGCTTGACCGGCGCCCGCCTGTGCCGCTCGAGACCTCTGAGCACGGTCACGGCTGAGTGTCCCTCAGCGACACGAGTGGTGATGCTTCCGCGATCCCCGCCGATAGCCGGATCATGGGCGGCGTGGCCGACACCCTCGCCGAGCGGGCCCGCACGCTGATCCACACGTGGGGCACCCGCGGGACGGCTCCGCGGCCGCTCCCGCCGGACCTCGTCCGCGCCGTGTACCTACTGTGGATCCTCGCGTTCGTCCTCAAGGTGCTCGGGGCGTCGTGGGACGTGTCATGGCACTTCAAGTGGTTGCGCGACGACCTCGCGCCGCCGCACCTGCTCAACTCCGCCGGCACGGCGCTGGTCGTCGCCCTCGTGGTCGCGCACGGCTGGACGGGGCGCGCGGTGGACCGCCCGGCGTTGCGACTGCAACAGGTCGGGCTCGGGATCTTCCTCGTGGCGATCCCGCTCGACGTGATCAACCACCGGATCAACGGCCTGGACCTCACCGCCTGGAGCCCCACGCACGCGCTGCTCTACCTCGGCACGGCGGTGATCCTCGCGGGTGTCATGCGCGGATGGCGGATCTTCGGGTCCGGCCGGGCCCGGCTGCCGGTGCTGGTGGTGCTGTGGCTGTTCGTGCTGGAGAACGTGTGGTTCCCTGCGCAGCAGCAGGAGTACGGCGTACTGGCCGTCGCCGCGTGGGACCGCGGGGCGCCCGAGGCCGAGCCGATCCTCCTGCAGTTCGCCGCCGACCAGATCGGCCGGCCCATCGACCGCGCGGCCGTGCTCCACTTCGCCCTGCCCACGCCGGCGTGGGTCTACCCGGTCTGGCTGCTCGCCGCCGCCGGCCTCGTGCTGGTGCTGGCCCGGTGGATGATCGGCCGACCGTGGGCGGCGACGGCGGTGGCGGGTGGCTACGTCGCGTACCGCTGCGTGGCCTGGGCGGCGCTGCGCGCCGTCGACTTCCCGGCGTCCGCGGTGCCGTTCGTCCTGCTCGCGGTCGGGGTGGCGGTCGACGTGGCCTACCTGGCGCCGCTGCCCGAGTGGCTGCGGCCCCTGCTCGGCGCGCTGCTCGTGGGCACGGCGGCGACGGGGACGATGGTGGTGCAGCACGAGTGGGTGTCGCTGCCGCCGATCGGGCCCATCGGGCTGGTCACGGGCACGCTGCTGCTCGCAGCACTGTGGATCGTCGCGGTGCTCGGGGTGCGGACGCAGGCGTTCGCGCGGTGGGCGAGCCCCCATTGACGTCCCCGCGCGAGGTGCGCGTCCACGCACGGCGAGTCTTGCGTTCGCGTACGCGAGTCACGCGTTCGTGCACGCGAGTCTTGCGTTTGTGCACGCGAGTCCTGCGTTCCGGTCCGCCGGGGGTGGTCAGGAAGGCAGGACGCCGGGGAGCCAGGCCGTGACTGCGGTGGCGACGCCCGGGAGATCCGCCTTGAGCGAGTGGTCGCCCGCGAGGAGCACGACCTCGCGGCCGGGTGCGGGCGGCGGGCGGCCGAAGGGGTCGCGCTCGCCCTGGACGACGAGCACCGGAACCGTCGGCTCGGCCAGCTCGGCCAGGCGGTCCTTCTCCGGCCGGCCCGGGGGGTGCACCGGGAAGGCCAGGCACAGCACCGCGACGGCACCGACGGCGGACGCCGTGCGGCACGCGACGCGGGCACCCGAGCTGCGGCCGCCGACGAGCACCGGAAGGCCGGGCAGCGCGGCCCGGACGGCGGTGGCGACCGTCAGCCACGCCGTGTCGAGCTGCGCGGCGGGTGCGGGGGCGCGTCGGCCGGCGACGCGGTAGGGCTGCTCGACCTGGGCCACGTGGATGCCCGCGGCGAGCGCGGCGGCGGTGGCCGTGCGCAGGTCGGGCGCGCCGAACCCGCCGCCCGCACCGTGGCCGAGCAGGAGGACGGCCACGGCGTCCGCGGCCGGGTGCACGGTGACCCGCGCGGGTCCGTGCGGGGTGTCGACGTGTCGGACGACGGGTTCGCCGGCCGGCGCGGGGCGGGGATGCGCAGTCCGCGCCGTCCACGGTGTCACTGCGGGTTCGGCCCTGCCAGGAGGTCGAGCTGCAACGGTTCGGCGACCTGATCGGGCGGCAGAGCCTCGAGGAGCTCGGGGCCGTTGTTGCGCACGTTGTTGACCCGCGGCGAGACCGGTCGCAGCTCCATCTGCGCGACGAGCTCAGTCGACGGAGGCGTGAGCAGGGCGGCGACCGCCTCGTCGTCCGGCGTGCGGTCCGGGTCCAGCCACGCCTCCCACGCCGACGGCGGCAGCACCAGCGGCATCCGGTCGTGCACCTGTGCGAGGGGCCCGACGGCGTCCGTCGTGAGCACGGCGCAGGTGACCAGGCCGTCCGCGTACTCGCCCTCCGGGTCGTCCTTGGGCTTCCAGTACTCCCACAGCCCGGCCAGGGCGATCGAGCTGCCGTCGCGGAAATGCGTGAAGTAGGGCTGCTTGTGCTGTGTAGAACCCTTTCCTGGGGAACCTCGCTGCCACTCGTACCACCCGTCGGCCGGGAGGATGCAGCGCCGCGTCTTGAGCGCCCGGCGGAATGCCGGCTTCTGGGCAGCCGTCTCGACCCGGGCGTTGATCATCCGGGCGCCGCCCGACGGGTCCTTGGACCACGACGGCACCAGGCCCCAGCGCAGCATCCGCAGCGACCGTTCGACGCGCTCCGGGTCCGGCGTGCCCTCCTCGTCGCGCGGGTGCCGCTCGACGACCGCGACGACCTGCTTGGTGGGCGCGACGTTGAAGTCGGCGACCTTCGCCCCGTCCGTCGCGTCGACGGCCCGGAACTCGTCGGCCAGATCCTTGGGCGCCTTCGTCGAGGAGTAGCGACCGCACATGCCTCCATCGTGGCACGCCCCACCGACAGTTCCACCGCGCGCCGGGCTGCACGCCCGACCGGCCACCTGGGACGATGGCCGCGTGAGCACTCCCTGGCCTGCGCCCGCGGCCACCGGCCCGGTCCGTGGACGGGTCGCCGTGCCCGGTTCGAAGTCGGTCACCAACCGCGCCCTGCTGCTCGCCGCGCTCTCCGGCGGCCCGTCGACCGTCTCCGGGGCGCCGCCCACCCGCGACACCGCGCTGATGGTCGACGCCCTGCGCGCCCTCGGCGTGCCGATCGACGTCGACGGCGAGCACGTGGTCGTCCGCGCGCATGACGGCCTGCGCGGCGGCGGCTCGGTCGACTGCGGGCTGGCCGGCACCGTGATGCGTTTCGTGCCACCCGCCGCCGCGCTCGCCGACGGTCCGGTGCGCTTCGACGGCGACCCGCGCGCCCGGGAACGTCCGATGGGCACGGTGCTCGACGCCCTGCGGGTGCTCGGCGCGCGCATCGAGGGCCCTGCCGGATCGGCTGGCTCCGCCGTGCGCAGCCTCCCGTTCACCCTGGACGCCGTCGGAAGCCTGCCCGGCGGTGAGGTCGTGATCGACGCGTCGGAGTCGTCACAGTTCGTCTCGGGACTGCTCCTGTCGGGCAGCCGGTACGAGAAGGGCGTGACGGTGGTCCACGACGGCAAGCCGGTGCCGTCGCTGCCGCACATCGACATGTCCGTGGCCATGCTGCGCACCGCAGGCGTGGAGGTCGACGACGCCGAGCCGGAGAGGGTCTTGAGACACCCGGCCCGCGCGCACGCGCGCCCTGGGGGTGTCTCAAGATCCTCTCACACCTGGCGGGTCGCCCCGGGTGCGATCGCCTGCCGCGACTGGACCGTGGAACCGGACCTGTCCAACGCGGCGGTGTTCCTCGCGGCGGCCGCCGTCACCGGCGGTGAGGTCACGGTCGCCGGCTGGCCCGAACACTCGACACAGCCGGGCGTCGGGATCCTGCCGGTGCTCGAGCAGTTCGGCGCCTCGGTCGTGCCCGGTCCGGCCGGTATGACGGTCCGCGGCCCGGACACCCTGGCCGGGGTGGACGTCGACCTCCACGACGTCGGCGAGCTCACCCCGACCGTCGCCGCCGTCGCCGCGCTCGCGGCCACCCCGTCGCGGCTGCGCGGGGTCGCGCACCTGCGCGGCCACGAGACGGACCGCCTGGCCGCGCTCGCCACCGAGATCACCGCGCTCGGCGGCGAGGTCGAGGAGACGCACGACGGCCTCGTGATCCGGCCGGCCCCGCTCCGCGCGGGCGACCGGCCGTGGCAGGCCTACGCCGACCACCGGATGGCGACGGCGGGCGCGCTGATCGGGCTGGTCGTGCCCGGCGTGCTGATCGACGACGTGGCGTGCACCGACAAGACCATCCCCGACTTCCCGGGCCGCTGGGCCACCCTGGTGGAGGCCTGAGCGCGCGCGGCCGGGGCGCCCAGTGAGCGAGCGCAGCGAGCGAACCAGTGTCACAGCGATTGGCGAAGCGTCGACCGAGCGCAGCGAGGGAGTGCGGTGAGCCCCCGGGAGTACGACGAGTCCGACGTCCGGGTGCGGCCCGGGCGCAGCTCCCGCCCCCGCAGCAAGCGCCGCCCGGGCCATACCGACGCGGAGCCGGCGATGGTCACCACCGTGGACCGCGGCCGCTGGACCTGCGCCCCGGACGGCGACGCCACCCGCGACCCGGTCGTCGCGATGCGGGCCCGCGAGCTGGGCCGGACCCCGATCGTCGTCGGCGACCGGGTCGGCCTGGTCGGCGACCTGACCGGGAAGCCGGACACCCTCGCCCGCATCGTCCGGGTCGAGGAGCGGACGACGGTGCTGCGCCGCACCGCGGACGACACGGATCCGGTCGAGCGCCTCGTGGTCGCGAACGCCGAGCAGCTCGTGATCGTCACGGCGGTGGCGGACCCGGTACCGCGCACGGGATTCGTCGACCGCTGCCTGGTTGCCGCCTATGCGGGCGGCCTGTCCCCGCTGCTGTGCCTGACCAAGGCCGACCTCGCCGATCCCGGGCCGTTCGCCGCGCAGTACGCCGAGCTGGAACTGCCGGTGCTGATCACCCGGCGCGACGAGCCGGAGCGGTTGGGGGCACTGGCCGACGCGCTCGCCGGGCGGGTCTCGGCGCTGGTCGGGCACTCCGGGGTGGGCAAGTCGACGCTGGTGAACGCGCTGCTCCCGGACGCCGACCGGGCGGTGGGGCGCGTCAGCGGGGTCGGCAAGGGTCGCCACACGACCGTGGCAGCGCTGGCGCTGCCGCTGCCCGCCGACCGCGGCGGGTGGGTGGTGGACACGCCGGGTGTGCGCTCGTTCGGGCTGGCGCACGTGACGACGGACGACGTGATCGCCGCCTTCGACGACCTGGCCACCGCGATCGACGACTGCCCGCGCGGCTGCGGGCACCTCGGACCGCCTGCGGACCCCGAGTGCGCGCTCGACACGCTGGTCGAGCAGGGCCAGCTGCGCGCGGGCCGGCTCGCCGCGCTGCGCCGGGTCCTCGTCGCGTTGCGGTCGACCTGAGCCCACGCCGGGACGCGAGCGAACGCGGCATTCGCTCCGTCCACCGCCGCCGTGCGGCCGCAACCCGCACCCGGATCGCGCGGCACGCCACCCGGATGGTTGACGGGCCGATCGTCCGCAGGCATCCTGCCGCCGCCGGAACCGACCGTCGCCGAGCCGGGAGTGGAGCCCGACATGCACCCGCGGACCGTGGGGCCTTACACGCCGTTGAGCGTGCTCGGGATGGGCCGGTTCGGCCACCTCTACCTCGCCCGCACCGAGAAGGGCACGCGGGTCGCGGTCCGGGTGATCCGCCGCGAGTTCGCCGCCGACCGGTGGTTCCGCGCCTGCCTGCGCGAGCAGGTCGACGTCGTGTCCCGAATCCGCAGCCCGCGGGTGGCCGCGGTCCTCGACGCCGACGCTGACGCCGACGCCCCGTGGCTGGCCACGGAGTACGTGCCGGCGCCCTCGATCGCCGTGCTCCTCTCCCGCTGCGGCCCGCTGTCGGTGGACGGGGTGCGGCGGCTGGGGGTCGAGCTGGCCGAGGCGCTCGAGGCGATCCACGGCGCAGGCGCGGTGCACCGCGACCTCCGGCCGGGCAACGTCCTGGTCACGGCGGCCGGCCCACGGGTCGTCGACGCCGGCATCGCGCGGGCTGCCGCGGCGTCCCCGCTGACCCGCGGGGGCGGCCTGATCGGCGCCCCCGGCTACCTCGCCCCCGAACAGCTCCTGAACGGACCGGGCGAGCCCGCCTCGGACGTGTTCGCGCTGGGCAGCGTGCTGCTGCACACCGCGACGTGGCGCGCGCCGTTCGGAACGGGCGACGTCGTCGCGATCCTGCACCGCATGCTGCGGGTCGGCCCGGACCTGCGCGGACTGGACCCTGGGATCGTCCCGGTCGTCGCGGCCTGCCTGCACCCCGATCCAACCCGGCGACCCACGCCGCGCGAGGTGCGTGACGCCCTCGCGGTGCCCCCCGCGAACCCGCCCGCGACCGGGGACGACGACGCGCCCGTGGTCGAATTCTCCCCGGACGACGCCCGGCCGGAACCGGTGCCCGTGGACGGAATCCCGACCCAGCGCACGGCAGCCGACCGCGCCTCGGACGAAGCCGCTCCAGAAGACGCCGCCCCGCACGACGCCGCCTCCCGGGTCGCGGTCGGCGACCACGGCCCGTACTAGCCGAGCTCCACGAGGAACGCCACCTCGCTGGGGTCGTACCAGGCCAGCTCGTGGTCCTCGGCCTCGCCGATGAGGAACTCCGCGTCCAGGTCGCCGAGGTCCGCCGCGTCGATCGCCTCCGCGGCCTGGCGCACGGCGAACTCCGCGTCTGCGGTGTCGACGTGCACCGCCGCGATCGCCGACAGCTCCACCGGCCCGCGGAGCCGCACCGCGCCGTCGTCCAGGTCCGGGCGCAGCGTGATGTCGTCCAGCTCCGCGGCCACGACCACGCGCCGCGCCGGCGTGGCGTCCTCCCCCAGCCCGAACTCCACCGAGAGCAGGCGCAGCGACGCCCGCGCCGCCTCCCCCATCGCGGCGTACTCCAGCTCCTCCTCATCGCCCGCCGTGTACGACTCGCGCAGCTTCGGCGTCAGCGCGAAGGCCGTGCCGCCCACCGGGTCGAGCCGGTCGTTCGCCGCGAGCTTGCGCAGCATCGGCCAGGTCGCGGGGATGTAGACGCGCATCAGCCGCCGTCTTCCGTGTGCACCGTCGCCCGCAGTTCCTCGAACGCCTCGTCCACCGTCGCGGCGAGCACGTCGACGTCCGGCAGCGCGTCGCGGTCGGCGGTGAACCCGTAGAACAGACCACCGTCGTAGGACGTGATCCCCACCGCGAGGCCCTGGCCGTCGGCCAGCGGCACCACCGGATAGGTCTCCAGCATGCGCGCGCCTGCGGCGTAGAGCGGGACCTGCGGTCCGGGCACGTTCGTCACCACCAGGTTGAAGATCCGTTTCGAGATGCTGTTGACGGCCCGGGCCCCGAGCGCGTGCACCGTCGGCGGAGCGTAGCCGCCGATGCGGGCCAGCGTGTCCGCGCGCACCGAACGGTTACCCGCCGTGTGCTCGCGCATCGCGTGCGCGACGTGCTGCAGACGCAGTGCGGGGCTCTGCTCGCCGACCGGCAGGTCGACCAGTGTCGACAGCACCCGGCCGTCGACCGCGGCATCCGCACCGGACACCCACAACGGCACCATCGCCCGCATCCGGCGGGTGGAGGTGACCGGCTCGCCGCGGGCGAGCAGCCAGGCGCGCAGGGCGCCCGTGACGACGGTCAGGACGACGTCGTTCACCGTGCACCCGTGCGCGGTACGGATCTCCCGGTACCCGGCGAGGTCGCCACGGGCGACGGCGAACCGCCGCTGGGTGGAGAGCGCGACGTTGAGCGGAGATCCGGGCGCCAGCCGGCCGCCGGTCACGACCGTGCCGACCAGCGCGCCGACCCCGCGGGCGAGCCGGGCCGCCACGGCGAGCGCGTCGTTGGTGGTGGCCCGGACGACGTCGACCACCTGGCCGGGCCGGGCGATCGCTTCGGCCACCGCGTCCACGACGAGGCGGGCGTCCGTCGGCTCGGGCCGCGGCATCCACAGCTCGTCGGGCACCTCGCGGGGCGAGGGCGTCGGGTCCAGCAGCACCTGCCCGATGTCGATCGTCGTGACGCCGTCGACCATCGCCTGGTGGGTCTTCGTGATGATCGCGAAGCGGCCGTCGGCGAGCCCCTCGACGAGGTAGACCTCCCACAGCGGGCGGTCCGGGTCGAGCGGCCGCGACATCAGCCGGGCCACCAGCTCGGTGAGCTGGGCGGGCGTCCCGGGCCGGGGCAGCGCCGAGCGGCGTACGTGGAACGCGACGTCGAAATCGGCGTCGTCGACCCAGACCGGCCGGGCCAGCTCGCCCGGGACGTGGCGCACCTTCTGCCGGTACCGCGGCACCGCCACCAGGCGCCGCTCGACGGTCGCGACCAGGCGCTCGTAGTCGAAACCGCTGGCCGGTGCGCGGAAGATCCCCACCGACCCGACGTGCATGGGCGTGCGCGGCTGCTCCAGGTAGAGGAACGACGCGTCGACGGCCGAGAGCCGGGGTGGCGGCATGCGGCGATCGTAGGCAACGGCCGCCGTGGCACGCTCGACGACCGTGGCCCGCTCTCCCAAGGACACCTTCATCACCGTGTACGGCCGCAAGCCCGTGCAGGAGGCCCTGGACGACGTCGACCTGCGCGTCGACAAGGTCGTGCTGGCCGACGACGCGCGCGGCGAGCCGATCCGGGCCATCGTCGCGGCGGCGCGGGACCGCGGGGTGCCCGTCCAACGCGCGTCGGCGCACCGGGTGAAGGTGCTGGCCGGCAACGGGCGCCACGACCAGGGCGTGCTCGCCGACGTGGTCGCGCCCCGGATGCAGCCCGTCGACGAGTTTCTCCTCGACCTCGGCAATGACCCCGCCGCGGTGCTCGTGCTCGACCGCGTGACGAACCCGGCGAACGTCGGGATGGTGCTGCGCAGCGCGACGGCGGCCGGTCTCGACGGCGTACTGCTCCCCCGCCGCGGCGCACCCGCGATCGACCCGCTGGTCGTCAAGGCGTCGGCCGGAGTGGCCTTCCGCGCGCCGGTACTGCGGGCGGCGACCGCCGAGGAGGGCTGCGCGGTGCTGCGCGACGGCGGGTTCACCGTGCTCGGACTGGACGCGGCCGGGGCGTCGTTGCTGGACGCGGACCTCCCGCGGAGGGTGGCGCTGGTGCTCGGCAACGAGACCGACGGGCTCTCGCCCGCGGTCCGAGCGCTGTGCGACGGGCTGCTGGCGATCCCGATGGAGGGTGGCGTGGAGTCGCTGAACGTCGCGAGTGCGGGGGCGGTGGCGGCGTTCGAGCTGCGGCGCCGACGGCGTCAATGACAAGCTCACCCCACGGCGGGGTGACCCGGTGGTGCGTTGGGGTCGCGGAGGGGCCAGAGTGGCGGCATGGGTTTCTCCGACTTCGTGAACAAGGCCAAGAATCTCGCCGACCAGCACGACGAGCAGGTCGACCAGGGCCTGGACCGCGCGGGTGACATGGCCAAGGAGCGGTTCGCCGGGCACGACGCGCAGGTCGACAGCGTCGTGGACCGCGCCCAGCAGTACACGGGTGCCGGCGACACGACGGCCGCCGGAGCCGACCCGGCGGCGGAGGTCCCGGCGGGGCCGCCGACCGACGTGCCCGCCGAGACGGGCGAGGTCCCGCCCCAGTGACGACCCGTACCTGACCACTCCTCCGGGGCACCGCGGCACGACGCCGGGTGCCCCGGTCGTCGTTCGGGGGACGACCTGGACGGCGTCGACCGGCCCGGCCCCCGGCATCAGTCGGGCAGGGCCAGGAGGATCTCGACCTCACCGATCGTCGTCTCGGGGTCGTCGTGCAGCACGCCGACGGCACCGGCCGCCCGGGCGCCGCGGATGTTCGCCGCGAGGTCGTCGACCACCACGCACTCCGCGGGAGTCAGGCCGAGCAGTGCCGCCGTGCGGCGGTAGACCTCGGGATCGGGCTTGACGACCCCGATCGCACCGCCGAGCACCAACACGTCGAACAGCGCCGCGATCTCGTCCGACACCGATCCCGCCGAGGACACCAGCGCCGTCGGCCGACCCGCCGCCCGGGCCCGGCGCGGCAGATCGCGCATGATCGCGCCGTCGGTCAGCACACCGGCGTAGTCCATGATCAGCCCGCGGAACGCCATGGCCGCCACCGTAGCCGCGCTGCGCTGTCGCCCCGCGCAGAGCGGTGTCGCATCGCACTCCTCGGGTGACCGGCACAGCGTGCCCAGCAGGTGCGACAACCCCACAGCCTGTGCGACACCCTCGGAAACCGTGCGACGGCGCCGTCAGTCATCGGTCTCCGCGACGGCGAGCACCGCGAGCAACCAGGTCCGTACGTCCGCCTCGATCTCGGGCGCCGGCCTGGGCAACCCCGGTCCCGACGTGGCCGCGCCGGCCAGGTGGGCCGCGCCCGCCGCGGTGCGGTGCACGCGCACGACACGCCGGTCGACGGGGTCGCGCTCGCGGCGGATCTCCGCGGCCGCCTCGAGCCGGTCCAGCACCGGGGTGATCGTGGAGGGGCTGAGCCCGACACGCGCGGCGAGATCGCGTTGCGACGGCGCGTCACCGGCGTCGAGGGCGGCGAGCACGGCGGCGGCGGTCGGGGTGAGGCCGTGCCGCGCGGCGAGCCGGCGGTGGTGCCGGGCGACGGCGGCGCCGACCCGCGGAAGGAGCATCTCCAGCGGACCGACCGGCGCACTCACGTCCCGATGCTCCACATCAGGACCGTACGTCGACGAATGGTGCGGATGCGTACCGTTCGGGAACGAACGTTCCGAAAGCACCTCGGGACGTCCCAGCCGCCGCGCAGGCTGCAGCAGTGACTTCAGCAGCGGTGATCCCGGCGCCGACAACGGCGTCGACGACCGACATCCCGTCCACGACGTGCTCGGGGACGACCCACGGCGCGGCGGCGGCTCCGGAGCCGAGCGCCCTCGCCCCGCCACGAGAACACCGACGCCCGCGGTTGCGCCTCCTGCGCTACGAACCCGCCGCCGAGGAGCCGACCGGGCGGCCGACGCCTCCGGTCCGGACGCGGCCGACGGCCGTCCTCACCGCTGTCGCCGACACGACCGACATCGGGGCGTTGCGCAGGCGGGCCGAGCAGGTGCTCCGCCTGACCCTCGAGGTGCTCGACGGCAGGCGCCCCGTCGGGCAGCTCGCCGGGCACCTGGAGCCCCGGGCCCTGCGGTATGTGCGGGCCGCGGTCACGCAGCGGCCGCGTCAACCCTCCCGCATGACGTCGCTGCACGTCGACAGGCCCTGCACGGGGGCCATCGAGGTTGCGGCGGTGTACCGGCGCGGGGCGCGGGCCCGCGCCCTGGCCGCCCGCTTCGAACCACCGATGAGCCCCGGCACCGCGGCAGCCCGCGGGCCACGCACCGTCCCAGGTCGACCAGCGGCCCGGTCCGGCGATCCCCGCGAGTGGCGGTGCGTCACCCTGCGGCTGCTGTGAGGCAGCGTTCACCCGCCTATCGGCGCAAGCCCGACATGCCGCCACACTGTGCTCGTGGGCGCAGACGAGGGCTACCTGCTGGCCAACCAGCAGATCCAGGCCGGTACCCGGTTCGAGGCGCTGGCCACCCTGTTCGACCGCTCGACCTTCAGCCATCTGCGCGAGATCGGCGTCGGCTCCGGCTGGCGGTGCTGGGAGGTCGGCGCCGGCGGCGTGTCCGTCCCGCTGTGGCTGGCCGCCCGGGTCGGCCCCACCGGTCTGGTGCTGGCCACCGACATCGACACCTCGTGGCTGGCCGGCCCCGGCGCAGGCTCCGTGCAGATCCTGCGCCACGACGTCGGCGTCGAGGACCCGCCCGCCACCGAGCTGGATCTCGTGCACGCCCGCCTGGTGCTGACGCACGTCCCGCGGCGCGAGGCCGCGCTCACGTCGATGATCGCCGCGCTGCGTTCCGGTGGCTGGATCCTGGTCGAGGACGCCGACCCCGGCCTCCAGCCGCTCCTCTGCCCCGACGACCACGGCCCGGCACAGCACCTGGCGAACCGGCTCCGCACAGGCTTCCGCACGTTGATGTCCGGACGCGACGCCGACCTCGCCTACGGCCGCACGCTGCCCCGGCTGCTGCGCGAGCACGGACTGGTCGACGTCGCCGCCGACGCCTACTTCCCGATCACCGCGCCGGCGTGCACGACACTCGAACGCGCCACCGTCGAACAGATCCGCGACCGGCTCATCGGCGCCGGGATCGCCACCGCAGCCGAGATCGACCAGCACCTCGACAACATCGCCACCGGCCAGGTTCCCGACCTCGCGACCTCACCCATGGTCTCCGCCTGGGGCCGCGTGCCGTGACCGTGGCTCAGGGGCGGGCGGCCGTCGGCATCCCGTGGCAGTGCTTGTACTTGCGGCCCGAGCCGCACGGGCACGGCCGGTTCCGGGCCGGTTCGCCACTGCTCCGGCCGGCACCTCCGGGAGCAGGCGCACCGGCGGAGCGGCTGCGGGTCGTCGTGCCCCCATCCTCGGCCGGCCCGCTGTACTGCAGCTCCGCCGCCGGACGCGGGCCTCCGCTGAACACGGTGGGCAGCGCGCTCGTGGTGGCAGCGGGATCACCTTCGGGCGCAGCATGCCGGCCGCCCGAACCGCTTCCGGACCGCGCCGGTACGCGGGCGGTGCGCTCGTTCTGCGACGGGGCCGTCGGTGTGGTCGGGGCCGCCACGGCGACCGCCGCGTTCGGCTGCGTCCGCTCCACCGGGCTCGCCTCCGCGCCGTCGGACTCCGCCGGCGCGGCGGGCGGTGCTGCCGGCGCAGCCTGGACCCGCACGTTGAACAGGTGCCCGACCGTCTCCTCCTTGATGCCTTCGAGCATCGCGGCGAACATGTCGAAGCCCTCGCGCTGGTACTCGATCAGCGGGTCGCGCTGCGCCATCGCCCGCAGCCCGATCCCCTCCTTGAGGTAGTCCATCTCGTAGAGGTGCTCGCGCCACTTGCGGTCCATGACCTGCAGCAGCACCTGGCGCTCCAGCTCACGCATGCCGCCCCGCGCACCGATGACGGTGTCGATCTCGGCCTCGCGCCGGGCGTAGGCCTCCCGGGCGTCCGCGACCACGGCCTCGGCCAGCGTGTCGCGGGTGAGGTCGTCGATGGTGCCGTCCACGAGCTTCGCGCGGTCCAGACCGATCGGGTAGAGCGTGCCCAGCGCCGTCCACAGCTTGTCGAGGTCCCAGTCTTCGGCGTAGCCCTCGGCGGTGGCCCCGTCGATGTAGGCGTGGACCACATCTCCGAGCATGTGCTCGATCTGCTCCTGGATGTCCTCGCCGTCGAGCACCCGGCGGCGCTCGTCGTAGATGACGGTGCGCTGCTTGTTGAGCACCTCGTCGTACTTGAGGACGTTCTTGCGGATCTCGAAGTTCTGCTGCTCGACCTGGGTCTGCGCACTGCGGATGGCCTTGGTGACCATCCCGGCCTCGATCGGCACGTCGTCCGGCAGGTTGAACCGGTTCATGATCGACTCGACGAGCTGACCGTTGAACCGGCGCATGAGCTCGTCGCCCAGCGACAGGTAGAACCGCGACTCCCCGGGGTCGCCCTGGCGACCGGAGCGGCCGCGGAGCTGGTTGTCGATCCGGCGCGACTCGTGCCGCTCGGTGCCCAGCACGTACAGGCCGCCGACGCCGCGCACCTCCTCGGCCTCGGCCGCGACCTGCGCCTTCATCGTCTCGACGATCTCGTCCCAGGCCGCCTCATACTCCTCGCGCCGCTCCACCGGGTCCAGGCCGCGGCTGCGCAGCTCCACGTCCGCGAGGAACTCGGGGTTGCCGCCGAGGACGATGTCCGTGCCGCGCCCGGCCATGTTCGTCGCGACCGTCACCGCACCCGCGTGCCCGGCCTGCGCGATGATCGCGGCCTCGCGCGCGTGCTGCTTCGCGTTGAGGACCTCGTGCGGCACCTGGAGCTGGACCAGCAGCTTCGCCAGGTACTCGGACTTCTCGACGCTCGTGGTGCCGACGAGGACCGGCTGGCCCTTCGCGTGCTTCTCCGCGATGTCCTCCGCGACCGCGGCGAACTTCGCCTCTTCGGTCTTGTAGATGAGGTCGGCCTGGTCCGCGCGGACCATCGGCTTGTTCGTCGGGATCGACAGCACGTGCATCTTGTAGATCTGGTGCAGCTCGGCCGCCTCCGTCTGGGCGGTACCTGTCATCCCCGACAGTTTCGTGTAAAGGCGGAAGTAGTTCTGCAGCGTGATGGTGGCCAGGGTCTGGTTCTCCGCCTGGACCTCCACGCCCTCCTTCGCCTCGATCGCCTGGTGCAGGCCCTCGTTGTAGCGGCGCCCCGCGAGCACGCGGCCGGTGAACTCGTCGACGATGAGGACCTGGCCGTTCGTGACGATGTAGTCCTTGTCGCGCTTGAACAGTTCCTTGACCTTCAGCGCGTTGTTCAGATACCCGACGAGTGGGGTGTTCGCGGCCTCGTAGAGGTTGTCGATCCCCAGCTGGTCTTCGACCAGCGCGACGCCCTCCTCGGTCACGCCCACGGTCCGCTTGCGCTCGTCCACCTCGTAGTGGACGTCGCGCTCGAGCATCGGCGCCATCCGCGCGAACTCCTGGTACCACCGGGCGCTCTGCTCGGCGGGCCCGGAGATGATCAGCGGGGTCCGCGCCTCGTCGATGAGGATCGAGTCGGCCTCGTCGACGATCGCGAAGTTGTGGCCGCGCTGCACGAGGTCGGCCTTCTGCCACGCCATGTTGTCGCGCAGGTAGTCGAAGCCGAACTCGTTGTTCGTGCCGTAGGTGATATCGGCCGCGTACTGCTCACGCCGCACCACGGGCGGCATCTCGGAGAGGATCACCCCGACGGACAGGCCCAAGAAACGGTGAATGCGGCCCATGTTCTCCGCGTCCCGCTTGGCCAGGTAGTCGTTGACCGTGACCAGGTGCACGCCGTCCCCGGCGATCGCGTTCAGGTAGGCGGGGAGCACCGAGGTGAGCGTCTTGCCCTCACCGGTCTTCATCTCCGCGATGTTGCCCAGGTGCAGCGCCGCGCCCCCCATGAGCTGCACAGGGAAGTGACGCTGACCGATCGTGCGCACCGCGGCCTCGCGGGCCACGGCGAACGCCTCCGGCAACAGCTCGTCCAGGCTCTCACCGTCGGCGTACCGGGCGCGGAACTCATCGGTCTTCGCACGCAGCTCCGCATCGGTGAGCTTCTGGACCTCCGGCTCGAGCGTGTCGATGTGCGCGGCGATCTTTCCCAGCCGCTTCACCATCTTCGTCTCGCCGGCGCGGAGCAGGCGGGTGAACAGCGGCACGGTCGACCTCATCTCCCGGTCGGGTCAGGACTCACTTGCAGCACCGGGCGCCGTGCATCGGTGCCCTGCCCGACCAGGGTAGCGAAACCGCAACGGGGGCCCATCGCAACGCCGACGGGCCCCCGCTCGGGTCAGTGCGATAGGCGGATCACCCCGTAGTCGTAACCCTTGCGCCGGTAGACGACCGACGGTGCGCCGGTCTCACTGTCGGAGAACAGGTAGAAGTCGTGTCCGACCAGCTCCATGCGCGAGAGCGCGTCGTCGACACTCATCGGGTGCGCGGTGTGCACCTTGCGGCGGACGATCCGGCCGGGACGGTGCTCGTCGAACTCGGCCTCGTCGTCGGGCGGGGGGATCTCGGCGTCGACCGAGCCGTTCATCAGATCGGGGGGAGCCTCGAGCTCGGCGTCGAGCGCATCGCGCGGACCGGGCACCTCGGTGTCGACGTCGCCCGGCGCGTCCAGCAGTAGTGCCTGACCACCACCGCCCCGGCCGACCAGCACGGTCGAGCGGCGCGCAGTGATGCGGCGCCGGTCGTGGGAGCGCCGCATTCGGGCCTCGAGCTTGGCGATCGCCGCGTCCAGCGCGGAGTAGAAGTCCTGCGCGCTCGCCTCGGCCCGGGCGACGGGCCCGCAGCCCCGACCGGTGATCTCGACACGCTGGCAGTTCTTCAGCTGGCGACGGTTGCGCTCATGAAACAGCTCCACCTCCAGCCCGACGATCTTGTGGTCATACCGCTCCAACCGCTCGACCTTCTCGGCGACGTGCACCCTGAAATGCTCGGGCACCTCGACGTTCCGGCCGGTCACGACAATCTCCACTCGGACTCCTCGCTCTCTCACGGTGCGGGCATCGGAGGACGAACACGACGGGAGCTCGACTTCGGGAGCAACCATCGGTGGTCCCTCCTGGCAGGCCCGTTCACGTTCCTGACGGAGCACTGCCGACCGTATCGCTGATCACAGTCCGGCAACAGATCTGAGGTTCGAGTGACCCCGATCGGTGCAAGTGCGACAGTACGTAGTTTTCCGGCACCCAACCGGGTATTAATTGATGTTGCCGGAGTGGTTGCGTCGGCCAGGACGACTGCCGCCGTAACGTCGCGCCCCGCGTCCACGAGGGCGGACCGGCACGCGCGCAGCGTCGCCCCGGTGGTGACGACGTCGTCGACGACGATCACCGCAGCGCGCGCCGGAGGTAACTCCCGGGTGTCGACGCGGAGCCGCCCGGACAGATTCGCGACGCGCGCCGCGGCGTCCAGCCCGACCGAGTCGCGCGCCTGACGACCGAGCCGCAGCGCCGGCGACACCCGTAGCCCGGCGTCGGCGCGGGCCAGGTGCCGGCACAGCCGGAGCACGTGGTCACCGCCGCGGGCGCGCGCTGCGGCCGGCCGGGACGGCGCGGGCACGAGCCATACCTGCGCCGAACCCGCGGCCCGGGCGAGCGCCGGCCCGAGCAGCGCGGCCAGCGGACCAGCGAGATCCCGCCGCCCGCGCTCCTTGTAGGCGAGCACCGCCGTACGCAGCGGCCCGCGGTACCGGCCGGCCGCCACGACCGGCGGGCCGCCGGGCAGCATCGGCCATCGGAGCGGGCCGAGCCGGGCGGCGCAGCCGGCACACCACCCCGGCCCGGGCGCGGCGCAGCCGCCGCAGGAGCCGGGCAGGAGCAGGTCGAGCAGGGCGGCGAGCAGAACGCGGGGCGACAGCGGCGGAGGCGCGTCCGAGGAGGTGGGCATGCTGCGAGCGTGTCGGACCGGGACGACGGAACCCGGCCGATGACCGCCGGGACGGCCGAGTTGTCCACAGGCCGGGGTCGTCGTCCACAGGCTCGCGCAGCAGCTGTTGGACGCGCCGTCAGCCGGGATAGAGCGGCACCGCGTCCGGGACGCCGCCCACCAGTTGGCGCCAGGACTCGAGGTCCCCACCGGCGAAGCTCCACACTCCGGACTGGTCCGTCACCAGCACGGGGCGGTTCGGGGCGGCGGCGACCGCACGCAGCGGCGGCGTGAGGTTGCTGCCGGGCAGCAGGTCCCGGGTCAGCCCGTCCACCGACACCTGGGAGACCGGGCCGTCCATGCGGCGGCTCACCGCCACGATCGTCTCGGCCGCCCGCCAGTCCACCGCGACGACCTCGCCCAGGTCCGACGGCCGAAGCGATCGGACGTTGCGGACCGTGACGTCGCCGTCCGGGCTGCGGGCCAGTGCAGCGGTGTAGAGCCCGCCGCGCACCACGGCCGCCACGCGCAGCCCGTCGCGGGACAGGCGAAGGTCCTGGACAGGCCCCAGCCCGGTCAGCTCCCTCGCGTCGACCGGGGCGACGCGCGCGTTGCCGTCAGGGTCGAGCACCGCCCGGGACACCGTCGTGGCGTCCAGGACCGTCAAGACCTCGGATCCGCTGGGCGTCCACGACGGCCGGGTCATCGTCCCGGCCTCCGGACCGACCGGGGTCACAGCGCCCTCGGCGCCGCCGATCAGCAGCCGCCGCCGGGGACCGTCCGTGGCCACCACCGCCACGCGTCTCCCGTCCGGACTCGACGCCGCCGACTGCACGGCGACCTCGCCGTTGCCGATCGGCCCCGGCAGCGCGGTGTCGAGTTGCCCCCCGTTGAGCTGGTGCACCCGGCCGTTGTAGACGACCAGGGCGGGCACCGTCGTCGGAGCGGGTTCGGCGATCAGCGACGCGACGTCGTCCCGGGTCAGGTCGGGGCGGTTCGGCAGCAGCGGCGCGCCGTCCGCGAGCAGCCGGACCCGGCCCACGCTCACTTCGGCGAGCGAGAGCACGACCTGGGCCGCGAGCAGCCGGCGACCGGCCTCGTCGAGGTCGCCGAGCTGCGTCAGATCGACGATCAAGGCGCCGTCCGGGCTGGTGGCGACGTTCGACCGCAGCTGGGCGTTCGTGACGAACATGGTCGACGCCGCACCCTGCAGCGCCGTCGACGGGCCGGCGAGCAGCAGTTCCATCGCGCGGGCCGCCTGCGCGCGTGCCGGTGAGCCCGGCAGGTAGCGCAGATCCGGCACGGCGACCCGGCGGACCGGGTCCACGAACCACGTCTTCACGGTGCGGTAGTTGACGCGGAAGTCCGACATCCGGACGAGCACGCCGCTGGGCAGACGGGCGATCCGCCACTGGCCGTCCCGACGGACGACGTTCACGTCGACCTGGACCGGCGCCTGGGAAGCCTCGAACCAGCCACCCGGGGTGAGCCTGCCCAGCGCGGTGCCGCGGATACGCACGGTGCGCATGTCCGACTCGGGGTCCACCGAGGTGGGATAGACGGTGTCGAACTGTTCGGTGAGCACGGTGACGCCGGTACCGTCGTCCCAGTCCGCGGCCTCGGGGGCGAGGAAGCGGCGGGCGGCCCCGTGCCGGTCCGGGGTGCTCCCGGAGGCGTAGACGAAGCCGCGAACCAGGTCCAGCGCATTGCTTCCGTCCACCGGGCCGGGCGGCAGGACCGGCGCGTCGCCGTCGCCGACGCGGCGCAGCACCTGGACCGGCGAGCTCTCCGGGACGCTCGCGCAACCCGCGAGCCCGGCCAGGACGAGCAGCAGCACCAGCAGCGCGCGCGCCGTCACCGGACCTCCTCCCGGTCCGGCAGCGACGCGTCCGGTCCGCGGAGCGAGGCCCGGACCACGGGCAGGCCGTGGACCGGTGTGGGCACCGACCCGGCGGCGGCATCGGAGGTCGACGACGGCGGAGCGGGCTCGGCGTCCACACCCTCGTTCGCGGCGCGGTCGTCCGGCACCAACGGCAGCGGGCTGACCGCGATCGGCTCGCCGACGGTGCGCGGCAGCGTGAGCCGGAACGCGGACCCGCGGCCGGGCTCGCCCCACGCCTGCAGCCAGCCGCCGTGCAGGCGGGCGTCCTCGATGCTGATCGACAGACCGAGCCCGCTCCCCCCGCTGCGGCGGGCCCGCGACTCCTCCGCCCGCCAGAAGCGGTTGAACACGAGCGCGGCCTCCCCCGGTCGCAGCCCGACACCGTGGTCGCGCACCACCACAGCCACGGCGTCGTCGTCGCCTGCCAGCGAGATGTCGACCGGGCGCCCCTCGCCGTGGTCCACGGCGTTCGCCACGAGGTTGCGCACGATCCGCTCGACCCGGCGCGGGTCGACCTCGGCGTAGACCCCGACGGGCAGGTGCAGCCGCAGCGACGTGCCGGCATCCTCGGCGAACCCCCGCACGGCCTCGACCGCGCGGGTGACCACGCCGTGCATGTCGACCCGGTCCGCTGTCAGGTCCGCGACGCCCGCGTCCAGCCTGCTGATCTCCAGCAGGTCCGCGAGCAGCGCCTCGAACCGGTCGAGCTCCGTCACCAGCAGCTCCGAGCTGCGGCGCAGGGCGGGAAGCAGCTGGTCCTTGGAGGCATGCAGGACGTCCGCCGCCATCCGCACGGTGGTCAACGGCGTGCGCAGCTCGTGGCTGACGTCCGAGGTGAACCGCCGCTGCAGCGCCCCGAACTCCTCGAGCTGGCGGATCTGGGTCTGGATGCTGCCGGCCATCTCGTTGTACGACTCGGCCAGCCGCGCCACCTCGTCGTTGCCGTGCACGGGCATGCGTTCGTCGAGGTGCCCGTCGGCGAACCGCTCGGCGATCTCGGCGGCCTGCCGGACCGGCCGGACGACCTGCCGGGTGACCAGGCTCGCGATCCCGGCCAGGAGCAGGAGCAGCACGAGCCCGCCCACGATCAGCGTGCTCTGCACCAGCGAGAGCGTGCGCTGCTCGGCGTCCAGCGGGAACAGCAGATAGAACTCCAGGTCTCGGCCCGCTGTGCGCACCGGCTGGCCGATGATCAGCGTCGGGATCTCGACGCCTCCCGCGGCGATCGTGACGTAGCGGCGGGCGAGCGAGCCTCCGGCGACGTGCCCGCGCAGGTCCGCCGGGACGTCCGCGACCGTGCCCGCCGACACTTCACTCACCCCGGCCCCGTCGACGCCGCCGGGCTCGCGCGGACCGGTGGTGAGGACGGCGCGGAACTCCCCCGCCGAGGGCGAGCCCGCGTCGTCCGACAGCGAGGCGTTGGTCAGCCGGTCCAGGGCCTTGTTCAGCTCGCCCTGCGCGCCCTCGCCGTCCGGGTCGACGCCTGCCAGCTCGCGCTCGAGCACGGCGGCGCCCGCCTCGGCCTGGCCGAGGGCGTCGACCTCCTTGCCCTGCAGGATCCGGCCGGCGATCTGCGTCTGCAGCACGAGGCCCAGCACGAGGACAACGGCCGCTGAGAGCGCGAGCGTGCTGACGACGACCCGCACCTGCAGGGACCGCCGCCAGATCGCGTCGACCAGCGTGCCGACCTCGATGGCGACGGCGCGGATCTGCGCAACCGTCCGCCTGGCCCGGTGCGTGAGCGGCAGCCGTTCCAGCCGTGTCCACAACCGGTCGACGGCGCTGGTCACGGCTCGGCTCCCCGCATCACGGAGGGCCGGCCTTGTACCCCACGCCGCGAACGGTCAGGACCACCTCGGGGTGCTCGGGATCGCGCTCGACCTTGGACCGCAGCCGCTGGACGTGCACGTTGACCAGGCGGGTGTCGGCGGCGTGCCGGTAGCCCCACACCTGCTCGAGCAGCACCTCGCGGGTGAACACCTGGCGCGGCTTGCGGGCCAGCGCCACCAGCAGGTCGAACTCCAGGGGCGTCAGCGCGATCGGCTCGCCGTTGCGGGCAACCTGGTGGGCCGGTACGTCGATGGTGACGTCGCCGATCGAGAGCTGCTCGGCGGGCTCGGCATCCGTCCGCCGTACCCGGGCCCGGATCCGCGCCACCAGCTCCTTGGGCTTGAACGGCTTGACGACGTAGTCGTCAGCGCCCGACTCCAGGCCCAGCACGATGTCCACGGTGTCCGTCTTCGCCGTGAGCATGACGATCGGGACGCCCGACTCCGTGCGGATCGCCCGGCAGACGTCGATGCCGTTCATCCCCGGCAGCATGAGGTCGAGCAAGACGACGTCCGGCCGCAGGTCGCGGACCGCGGGCAGGGCCCGCGTTCCGTCGCCGACCACGGCGGTGTCGAAGCCCTCACCCCGCAGCACGATGGTCAGCATCTCGGCCAGTGCCGGGTCGTCGTCGACCACCAGTACGCGCGACTTCATGCACGCAATATCCCACCCCCCACCGACAGTTCGTGAAACGCCCTGCTTATCGCGGGTCCGCGGACCGCCCGAGCCCGGCGAGATCGTGCGCCAGCCCGGCGTGGCCGGGGTCGCTGCCGTCGAGATCGGCGGCCCCGTCGAGGACCGTCCACGGGGCCAGCCAGCCGGCCGCGGCGAGCCCGCGGTAGACCTCCGCGGTCCGGTCCTGGAGCCCCGCGTCGGACTCGTAGCGGTCGCGGGGCCGCCCGGGCTCCGTGCGCTCCCGGTGCGCGGCGCGCTCGGCGGCGACGGCGCGGGGCACGTCCAGGAGCAGGTGCCGGTCGGGGACGGGGACGTCGAACCGCTCGATCTCCAGCGCGTGCACCCAGGCGACGAACTCCCCGCAGGCCCCCTGATGCAGCCGGGCAGCGCCGTAGGCGGCGTTCGAGGCGACGTAGCGGTCGACGAGCACGAGGTCGTGACCGGCCACCGCCGCCCGCAGGTCATCGGCGGCCGCGCGGCGGTCCAGCGCGAAGAGCACCGCCATCGCGTGCACGGAGTCGGCGACGTCGCCCAGCCGTCCGTGCAGGGCGTCGCGGGCAAGCTCGGCGTGCACGTCGGCGCCGTAGCGGGGAAAGGCGACGGTCGTGGTGCGGACGCCGAGCGCGGAGAGCACATCGAGCAGTCGGCGGGTGAGCGTGTTCTTCCCGGCCCCGTCGAGACCCTCGATGACGACCAGTCGTCCCACGGTCGCCGATAATGTCAGTGCCCGGCGCTACCGTTTCCGGGAGGAGGTGCCCGATGAGTGCCGAGCCGATCGACTTCGGAACCGCGCCGACCGTTCCGGCCCAGGAAGGCTGGACGGTCGCGGACGTCGACGCGCTGCCGGACCGCGACGGCGTCCGCTACGAGCTGGTGGACGGAGTTCCGCACGTGATGACGCCACCCCGGATCGAGCACCAGAACGCGCTGCTCGAGCTGCATCTCGCGCTACGGGTCACAGCGCCGCCGGGGTTGCGGGTCGTGCAGGGTGTCGGAATCCTGCTGGCCGAGGATCAACGGCCGATCCCGGATCTCGTCGTGATCCGTACTACGGACCGAACGTTGTTCAACATTCCCGCGGATGACGTCGTCGTCGCCGCCGAGGTCGTATCGCCCTCGTCACGCTCCGACGACCGGTTCCGCAAGCCCGCCCTCTACGCCCAGGCCGGCATCCCCTGCTACCTGCGGGTGGAGCTGGACCCGCCGCACGTCGTCGCGTACCGGATCGGGGCCGACGGCCTCTACGAGGAGGCCGGCCGCGCCGACCCCGGGGCGGTTCTCACGCTCACCGCGCCGTTCCCGATCACGATCGACCCCGCCGCGCTCGTCCGTTAGACGCCGCCGATCCCGCGGACCCTCTCCCAGGTCGCCGCGAAGCCGGGGTGCAGCGGCAGGTCGTGGATGCGCTCGACGTGCACCCAGTCGACCGCCAGCGACTCGGCCGTGAGCAGCGGAGCGTGGAAGGCCTCACCGGCCCGCCCGACCACCGTCACGTAGCTCCACCCGCCGTGGTCGTCGACGTGCTCCCCGACGACCTGGTAGCACTCGGGTCCGAACCCCGCCTCCTCAGCGGCCTCCCGCGCGGCAGTGTGCATCGCGGTCTCGCCACTGTTGCGCGCCCCACCGAGGATCCCCCAGGTGCCGCCGTGATGGCTCCACAGCGCCCGGTGCTGCAGCAGCACCCGGTCCTCGTACCGCAGCAGCAGACCGGCGGCGCCGTAGATCCCCCAGTGCTTGTGACCCTGTTCGCAGTACGTCCAGCCGTCACCGTCGCCGGGCGCGAAGGGCGTCACCATGGCCAGCCGAGGGCGTTGTGCCCGACCTCGGCAATGGCGCGCTGCACTTCGGGGTCGTGGTCCCGCGCCCGACGCCCGGTGACGAAGGGGCTCAGCGGATGCTCCTCCGGCCACTGGACAGGCCATTGCCGCATGTAGTAGGTGGTACCACCCTCCTCCGTCCGCTGGACCATCTCGAAGAAGAGCGCCGTGATGGCCTCGGCCCGCACCTGGCCCGACGGATCGTCGGCGGCCCGCTCCATGAGCCACGACGTCTCGTAGCGCTGTCCCGCTTCGCGCACCGCGGCTAGCCGCACGGCCGGGTCCGGGTCGCGCTCACCAAGCGCCGCGAGCACCGGCCATAGGCCGTGGCCCGGCACCAGCCGCAGGGCCGCGACCAGACCTGCTCGAACACTGGGATCCGAATCGGTGAGGCCCGCCTCCTCGAGCCACGTCCGGGCGGCGTCCGACGTCGTGACCAGCGCGACCAGCCGAAGCGCGACCGCCGTCCGCTGAGCCGTGTCCCCGGCCTCCGCGCGCATCGCGATCCACCAACCGGCCGGGTCCCCGCTCGCCGTGACGTCCCACTGCTCGGCGCCCAGCCGGGCGAGGTCGTCGACGTCGACCCCCGCGGCGAGCGACCGGTTCCATGCCAGCCGCCGGGCGTCCGGATCGGCGTTCCAGCCGATGACTAGGCCGGCGACGGCGACCTGCGCGTTCGGTCCCCAAAGGCGGGCCGTCAGCCACTTCCGCGTGACCGGTCGCTCGCGCCACCCCGCCAGTAGCCGCTCCGCCACGAACACGGCGGTCGTCCACCGGTTGTGCGTCTCGGTCCGGCGGGCCCGCGGCGCTGCTGCCAGTGCGAGCAGGAGCGGCCAGACGTCCTCGTCGCCCGGCCACCCCCCCGCGAGATAGGAGACGTAGCGCAGGACCAGTGGGTAGGACGTCTCGACCGCCGTGCGCGCCGCGATCGCCTCCCGGACCTCCTCCGACGGCGGCCAGAGCCGCGACACCATGTCAATCGCCTGCTCCCGCACCCGCACGCCGGTGCCCGCGTAAACGACCGCCGCCAGCGCGCCGGCCACGTCCTCGCGGCGGGGCCACTCCCGCTCGATCGCGGAGAGCGCGGCCCGCCGCACCGCCTCCTCCGGGTGATGCAGCGCGGCCAGTGCGTACCGGAGCCGCTCGCCGCGAGAACGTTGTGCCAGGCCCAGCTGCCAGCCGGCCATCCGGGCTGTGAGGTCGCTGCGCGTGTAGAGCTGCTCGATGAGCTGCGTGGTCCGAGACTCGATCGCGACCACGGGCGCGGCCACTGAGAACGCCGCCTGCGCCCGGTCGAGGAACTCCGGCGTGCGGGGCCGCCGGAAGCCCTCGACGGCGGCGGCGACGGCGCGGACCAGCTCGTGCACGATGTCCTGTGCCCACGCCGCGTCCTCCGCCCAGCCCGCCTCGCCGAGGCACTGCACGGCAAAGGCCAGCGAGAACGGCAGCGACGTCGTCGACCGGTGCCGCACATGCTCGATCACGCTGTCCATCGGCAGGTTCGACGACGTGGGGTCGGCGAGCATCGCAACGAGCAGCAGGAGCGGTTCGCGCCACTGCTCCCTGCCCCAGGTCTCCGCGAATGTGGCCTCCAGCCACGCGTAGTCGGCGCGCTTCCCCCCGAACTCGGTCTGCAGGGCACGCGCGGCGAAGTACTCGAGGAACGTGCGGTGCACGAAACCGAAGACCTGGTGGCCGATCTCGGCCAGGATGTAGGTCCGCTCCTGAACGTGCTCGAGGATCTCCGCGGCCGTGGCGTCGCCCTGCCCCGCGCTGGTGTCGAACCGCGACTGCAGATAGGCGGACACGACCCCGATGAGCGGTCGCCGCCGGATGGCGTTCGGCTCGGCGCCCCTGCCCTTCGCGCGCAGGATGTGGACCGCGACGCGCTGCAGGATGGCCTCCTTCTCGTCCCGCGTGAACCGCGTCTTCTCGATGTCGTGGCGGACCACGTCCCAGTCCTCGAGCAGCACCCGCGCGCAACTCTCGTAGAGCTGCCACCGCTTCTCGGGGAGGTCCTGGCTGCGGTAGATGACGGCCGTCATCGTCAGCAGCAGGGGGTTCCCGGCCAGCTCGCGCAGGCTGCGGCTCTCGCCGATCCGGCGGACCAGGGTCTCGGCGCCCCGGGTCTCGTGCCGCGGGGCGACGTAGGTGAACCAGGTCGGGAGGAACTGCCGGATCTCGTGCAGGCCGAAACCCAGCGGCGTGTAGTGCACGAAGTCGGCGACCCGCAGCTCGTGTTCGTACCTCTCGTAGCCCACGATCCGTGACGTCACGACGATCCGGACCCCCAAGTACGCGGTCGCGAACGCGACGGTCTCGGCGATGACCCGGCGGCGGGCACCGCTATCGAGCACCTCGTCGAGGCCGTCGAGCAGCAGTACCGCGCCCTCGTCGCCGTGCAGGGCGCGGTCGACGTCGTCCGGCGCGAGGTGGACGTACTTCCGCTTCATCTCCGAGACGACGAACTCGACAAACGTGCCCGCAGGGTCAGACGCATAGAGCCGCAGGTCGACGAAGAACGGCACGGGACGCCCGGGCACGTGCGGCAGGGCGCCGTGCTCGCCGTCGACCAGTGTGAGCAGCACGTAGTGCAACAGCGTGCTCTTGCCGATGCCCGGCCCGCCGAGCACCACCTGGCAGCGCTCCCGGCCGATGAGGGCGAGCCCGGACTCGGGCCGGGCGACCGCGTCGGGGTCCTCGGCGGCCGCCGAGCCAACCTGCGGGCGTCCTGAGATCGCGGGCTGGGGGACGAACGCGTGGCGCAGCGGCACCTTTCCGTCGACGTCGTCGAGGGCGCCTCGAGGGTCGATGGCCGTGAGCGGGAGCCAGCGGTACCTCGCCAGCAGGGCGTTGCGATAGCCGCTCCAGTCCATGAACCGGCCGCCGGCCGCGCTGCGCTGCTCCCAGAGCGCGACGGCCTGCACCACGACCGCGGCGAGGTCGCGGGGCTCACGGCCGAACGTCTTGATCGTCTGGCCCTCGTCGGCCAGGAGCCGCGCCCGCCACCGTCCGGCCCGGGAGTAGTCCTCGAGGTTCTGCGGCTGCCGCCACGGCTCGTCCTCGTCCAGCAGGAACACCAGCCGGTGCTTGCCCGCGTCTCCCGCCGCCCGGTATTCGAGCTCGGTGATGGACCGACCGCCGTGGCCCGAGGGACAGTGCCCGTAACGCCACGCCACGACCAGGACGTAGAGGTCGCAGGTCGCGACGTCCTCCAGGCACCGCTCGAGCGGGGGTCGCCCCTCGGCGGCGTAGTGCTCCATGGCGACGTCCACGTGGCCGAGGCCCCGCAGCGCGTCACGCACTGCAGTGCGGTGCTCCCGCAGGTCCCGGAAAGTCGAAGAGACGTAGATGTTCGCCACGTCGCCAGCCTTCCGGAACTGGCCTAGGCCAGACCACCCTCGAACGAACGTCAGTACCGGTAATGCTCCGGCTTGAACGGGCCCTCGACGTCCACACCGATGTACTCCGCCTGGTCCTTGGTGAGCTTCGTCAGCTCCCCGCCCAGCGCCAGCACGTGGATCTTCGCGACCTTCTCGTCGAGCACCTTCGGCAGCCGGTAGACGTCCTTGTTGTACTCGGCGTGCTTCGTGAACAGCTCGACCTGCGCGATCACCTGGTTCGAGAAGCTGTTGCTCATCACGAACGACGGGTGGCCGGTCGCGTTGCCCAGGTTCATCAGCCGCCCCTCGGACAGCACGATGATCGCGTGCCCATCCGGGAAGACCCACTCGTCGACCTGCGGCTTGATGGTGATGCGGTGGATTCCCGGGTAGCGGCCCAGCCCGGCCATGTCGAGCTCGTTGTCGAAGTGGCCGACGTTGCCCAGGATCGTCTGGTGCTTCATCCGGGCCATGTGCTCGGCGGTGACGATGTCCTTGTTGCCGGTGGTCGTGATGATGATGTCGGCGCGGTCCACGACGTCGTCGAGCCGCGCGACCTGGTAGCCCTGCAGCAGCGCCTGGAGCGCGCAGATCGGGTCGGCCTCGGTGACGATCACCCGTGCGCCCTGCCCGGCGAGTGCGGCGGCGCTGCCCTTGCCGACGTCGCCGAACCCGCAGACCACGGCGACCTTGCCGCCGATCAGCACGTCCGTGGCCCGGTTGATGCCGTCGATCAGCGAGTGCCGGATGCCGTAGACGTTGTCGAACTTGCTCTTGGTGACCGAGTCGTTGACGTTGATCGCCGGGAACAGCAGCAGGCCCTGCTCGGCCAGCTGGTAGAGCCGGTGGACACCGGTGGTGGTCTCCTCGGTGACGCCACGGATGTCGGCGGCGACGGTGGTCCACCGCTGCGGGTCCTCGGCGAGGGCGCGCCGGAGGGTGTCGAGGATGACCCGGTACTCCTCGGAGACCGACAGGTCGTCGTCCTCGACGGTGGGCACCACGCCGGTCTTCTCGTACTCGACGCCCTTGTGCACGAGCAGGGTGGCGTCGCCACCGTCGTCGAGGATCATGTTCGGGCCGACGACGGCGCCGTCGGCGTCGCGGAACTTGAAGAGCTGCTCCGTGGCCCACCAGTACTCGGGGAGGGTCTCGCCCTTCCAGGCGAAGACCGGCACGCCCTGGGGCTCCTCGGGGGTGCCGTGCGGTCCGACGACGGCGGCCGCGGCCGCGTGGTCCTGCGTGGAGAAGATGTTGCAGGATACCCAGCGCACCTCGGCGCCGAGGCTCACCAGGGTCTCGATCAACACGGCGGTCTGCACGGTCATGTGCAGCGAGCCGGCGACGCGGGCGCCGTGCAGGGGCCGGGCCTCGGCGTACTCGCGGCGCAGCTCCATCAGGCCGGGCATCTCGTGCTCGGCGAGCCGGATCTCCTTGCGGCCGAACTCAGCGAGCGACAGGTCGGCGACGGCGAAGTCGATGCCGTTGCGCTCCTGGAAACGGCGGCCGGCCGTGTCCGGCGCCGTGCTCGTCACGACGGAAATCTCGGACGACGTGGTCATGGGGTCGATGCCTCCTCGGCGGGCCCGCTGCGGGGCCGGACGGACTTCACGCGGCAGCGGCGCCCGAGCGGGCGGGCGGCGCGGCCGGTCGGGATGCGGTGGGCACGGTGTTTCGGGATGACCCGCCCGAGAAGGTCGTGAGACGCCGGTCGGCGCGCCGGGGCGCGGAACAAACCGCTGAACGGCAACGATGCGACACAGCGGCCTCCTCGAACTTCTCGGGAGGCGCCCTTCGTGCCGGAACACCGCGGGCCGAGCGTGGCAGTCACCGATCTGGCCACGACGCGTCCACCCCGCACTTCGTGCGAGGCGGCCGCTCCGCGCCAGATCAAGAGTCCGCTGCAGCGCCTCTCGGCCCGGGCAGGTCGTACCCGTCCAGGATCGCGAGCGGTCCCGGCGATGTCAAACCCGCCTGGCGGCGGTCGATGCGGGCCCGGGGTTGTCGTGAAAGCCACGTTCAGGACACCACACGCCCTGAACGTGGCTTTCAGGACACCACTGCACGGACGCGGCGGCCCGGGCGGCAGCAGCGGCGGGACGCGTCAGCCCAGCAGGTGGTCCTGCAGCAGCGTCCGGGCGGCCTCCTCATGCCCTGCCGCGGCGAGCATGCCCGCGGGGGCGACCGCGAAGTCGGCGTCCACCGCGACGCGGGCCTTGGCCAACAGGCCAGCGAGCTCGACGTCCGCCCGCAGCGTCGCCACGACCGCCGCCAGCGCGTACCCGTCGGGACGGCGGAACACGCCGCCGGTCAGCACCAGGAGCCCGATGTCGCCCGGCACGTCGGACTCGTGCGCCACGACGTGCCGTCGGACGGCGAGCACGGCGGCCAGCGCTGCGATCCGGCGGTCCTCGGCCGCGCTCCCCGGGTCGCGCGGCACGTAGCCGACCTCGTTGGTCATCCGCTCGACGGTGGGCCCGAGCAGGTCCGCCTCCACCGGATCGACGACCCCCTCCGCCTGGCCCTCCACCAGCACACCGGCCGCCGCCGCGCGCATACCGAGGTCGCCCTCGACCGTCAGCCGCGACCCGTCGTCCGGGATGGCGCAGTGCACGTCCGTGGTCGCGCAGCCGACGTCGACGACCAGCACTCGCACGCCGAGCATCCGGGCGAGCAGCGCCGCTCCCCCGGCGACCACGTCCGGGGTGCCGACCCGCACCATCCGCCGGAACCGCGGCGCGGCGGACGGGCCCCGCCCGCCGAGGACGTGGTCGGCGTAGAGCTGTGCGAGCGCCGCCCGGGCGGGACCCGGCACCAGCTCCCCGGGGCGCGGCGCGACGTTCGGGCAGGCCACCACGGTCCGCCCGGTCGCGGTGAGCAGCGCGATCGCGTCGTCGCGCGCCTCCTCGTTGCCGGCGAGCACGATGGGGAACCGGACGCGGGCGCGCGCGAGCCGGGCGGCGTTGTGCAGCAGGGGCGCGGGGTCGTCGCCGTCCGCGCCGCCCATGAGCAGCACCGCACCCGGCCGGCTGCCCCGCAGTATCCGCACGTCCGTGGGATCCAGGGGCCCCGCGTGCACGTGCACCACCCGCGCTCCGGCAGAGCGCGCCACCCGGTGTGCGGCCTCCTCCGCCGTCAGCCGCTCGCTCCCGACGACGGCGAGCCGCAGGCCGCCCCCCGCCGACGAGCAGGCCAGCAGTTCCGGTTCCGCCGCACCGGGAGCGGCGGCGACAACCGCCCGCACGGCCGCGTCCACGCCCGTCAGGACGTCCGCCACCGTCGTGGGGTGCTCCGCGAACCCGGCGAGCGCACCGTCCGACCGGACGAGAACCGCCTTTGTCCAGGTCGAGCCCACGTCCACACAGACCGCGGCGCTCGCGTCGTCGCGTGTCACGAGGCGGAGCCTAACGCGTGTCCTGTGGAGCAAACGCCGCAGCGGAACAAGGCGGAGATCCACAGGTGGCACGGCGCTCGCGGGCGGCGGCCCCGGGGCGCCGTCCACCGAGCTGGCACGGTGGTGGCGCCCAGCAGGCATCGGTACGGTCACGTGAGCCCGGACACAGCAACAGGGCCTCACACACGACGAAGGAGTCGCCATGCGGGGACTCATGCAGGACCGGCCGCTGGCGCTGCCGCACATCTTCCACCGCGCCGAGCAGCTGTTCGGGCACAAGCCGATCGTCACCGCCACCGCAGACGGCGAGGTGGCGACGACCATCGCCGAGTGGGCCGTGCGCGTGCGGAGGCTGGCCACCGCGCTGGACGCGCTTGGCGTCCCGGCCGACGGACGCGTCGGGACGTTCATGTGGAACACCGCGTCACACCTGGAGCTCTACCTGGCGGCCCCGTGCACCGGCCGGGTGCTGCACACGCTCAACATCCGGCTGTTCCCCGAGCAGCAGGTCTACATCGCGAACCATGCCGAGGACGACGTCGTGTTCGTCGACCGCTCGCTCCTGCCGGTGTTCACACCGCTGCGACCGCAGCTGCACACGGTCCGGCATGTCATCGTGATCGATGACGGCAGCGACTGCCCGATACCCGACGATGTGATCGGCTACGACGCGCTGCTCGCGTCGGCCGAGCCGTTCGAGGGCCGGTTCGAGATCGACGACGAGAACAGCGCCGCGGCGATGTGCTACACCTCCGGCACCACCGGCAACCCGAAGGGCGTGGTATACAGCCACCGGTCGACACTGCTCCACTCGCTGATCACGCTGACGGCGGACGGGCTGGGCTTGTCGGAGCGCGACGTGCTCATGCCGATAGTGCCGATGTTCCACGTCAATGCCTGGGGCCTGCCGTACGCCGGGCTGCTGGCCGGGTCGAGCATGGTGTTCCCCGGCCCGAACATGACCCCGCAGGGTCTGCTCGGGCTGCTGGCACGCCACCGGGTCACGGTCACCGCGGGCGTGCCGACGATCTGGCTGGGCGCGCTGCCCTTGCTGAAGGACCACGACCTGTCCGCGCTGCAGCGGATCCTCTGTGGTGGGTCGGCCGTGCCTCGGTCGCTGTCGGAGGCGTACCGGGCGACGCTGGGCAAGCCGATCCTGCACGCCTGGGGCATGACCGAGACGTCGCCGGTGGCCACCGTGTCGAGCCGGCGGACGCAGCACGACGGTCTGGACGACGACGCCCGCGCGGATGCGCGAGCGCGGCAGGGCGCGCCGGTACCGCTGGTGGAGCTGCGCCTGGTCGAGCCGGGTAGCAGCGAGATCGTGCCGTGGGACGACGAGACGAGCGGCGAGATCCAGGCAGCCGGCCCGTGGATCGCCGCGCAGTACTACCGCGACGAGAGCGGCGCCGCGCAGTTCACCGACGACGGCTGGTTCCGTACCGGGGACGTGGCGACCATGGACCGCTACGGCTCGGTGAAGATCGTGGACCGCACGAAGGATCTCGTGAAGTCCGGCGGCGAGTGGATCAGCTCGGTGCAGCTGGAGAACGCGATCATGTCGCATCCGAAGGTGGTGGAGGCGGCCGTGATCGGCGTGCCCCACGAGCGGTGGGTGGAGCGGCCGCTGGCCTGCGTCGTGGTCGAGCCCGGCGAGACGCTCACCGCCGCGGAACTGCGCGCGCACCTCGAACAGCTCGTCCCGCGCTGGTGGCTGCCCGACGCCGTGGAGTTCATCGACGAGGTACCCAAGACCAGCGTCGGCAAGTTCTCCAAGCGCACCCTGCGGGAGAAGTTCGCGGGCTACGAATTCCCCGACGCCCCCTGAACCGCGTCAGACGCGGCACGCCGGTCAGCCCACGACCGCCCAGACGGTCTTGCCGTCGGCGTGCAGCGTCACGCCCCAGGCGCTGGTCAGCGCGTCGACCATCTGCAGGCCACGGCCACGGGGCGCCGTCGGGTCGATGGGGGCCGGCCGGGGCACCGGGCCGGGCCGGGCGTCGCGCACGGCCACGCACAGGGTGCCGCGCTTGACGCCCACGGAGAGGGTGCTCTCCGACCGCGCGTGGTCGACGGCGTTCGCCACCAGTTCGGTGATCACCATCGCGGCGTCCTGGGCCAGGTCGTCGCCGATGCCCCACTCCTGCGTCGCGGCGCGCAGGAACAGGCGCGCCCGACCGGGCGCCGTGGCGTCGGCGGGCAGGACCAGCTCACGAGGCTTGATGGTGCGCGTCCGTCTGCGGGTCGCCGACCCGCGTGGCGGCTGCGCGAGGTACGACATGCCGCCCGTATGGGGCGACCCGACCGCCACGAACCACGGTGCCGGCATCGCGCGGAACGAGGTCACCAGCGCGGCGACCACCGGACCGCGGGCCCGCAGCACGGCGGCCATCCCGCGCACGACCGTCCTGGCGGCGTACCGCAGGCGCTCGGTCGCCTCCACCGCGGCGACGGACACGTCGCAAGCCAGCGCGACGGCCGTGGCACCCGGAGACCGGGCCACATCGAGCGCCACCGAGCCGACCATGCGCATCCGTCCACCTTCCGGGGAGCCCTGATCCGTATCGATGGGAGCAGTACCCGGGCCGGAAGCGGGACAACCGGAGGAGGCAGGGTGATCCGGACAGATCGGCGGGCGGTCAGCGGTCGGTGTACCGGTCGGTGTCCGGCCACCAGAAGTCGTCGTCCGCACCCCAGCGGCGGACCTTCACCACGAGCGACGTCGCCGTGACCAGGGAGGCACCGAGCCCCACGACCTGCGTCACGGTCCGCCGGAGCGGGTCGTCGAGGAGGACACTGGCCATGAACGCCACGGCGCCCAGCACCGCCACCGCCAGCAACCCGGCGAAGACCACTCGGCGCCGCCGCTCGGTCGTCACGCCCGCCTCCCGTCACCCGTCATGGTCATCGACGACGAGTGTGCGGTCGCGCGCAGGCCTGCGCCAGGGACGTGCCTCTAGGTGCTAGCACCGCGCCCGTCGGGTCCGGGGCGGTACGACCGGCGGGTCAGCCGCGGACGGCCGAGCGGTCCAGATCCGGCTCGAGGTAGATCAGCCGGGCCTCCGGCACCGCGCTGCGCACCCGCTGCTCGGCCGCGTCGATTCCGCGCGCGACGTCCTCGATCGTGGTGCACGGCTGCAGTGCGATCTTCGCCGCGACGAGGAGCTCCTCAGGCCCGAGGTACTGGGTGCGGATGTGGATGACCCGCTCGACCAGGCCGCCCTCCTCGATCGCGCCGACGATGCGCTTGAGGACCGGCGCGCTGGCCCCCTCGCCGATCAGCAGGCTCTTCATCTCGACGATGAGGATCGACCGCGATGACGCCGAGCAGGACGCCGATCGCGATCGTGCCGAGCGCGTCGAACACGGGGTTCCCGGTGAGCACGGTGAGCCCGACCCCGAGCAGGGCGAAGATCAGCCCGATCGAGGGCGCCGAAGTCCTCCAGCAGCACCACCGGCAGCTCCGGGGACTTCGACTGGCGGATGAAGCCCCACCAGCTCAGCCTGCCCTTGAGCGGACGTGACTCCGCGATCGCCGTGCGGAAGGAGAAGCCCTCCAGCCCGATCGCCACGACCAGGATGATCACCGCGACCAGCGGCGAGGTGAGCGGCTCGTCGCTCTCGAGCTTGTGGATGCCCTCGTAATCGCGAACACCGAGCCCAGGCTGAACAGCAGGAGCGCGACGACGAAGGAGTAGAAGTAGCGGTCGCGGCCGTAGCCGAACGGGTGCTCGGCCGTCGCCATGCGCTGCGCCCGCTTCCCGCCGAGCAGGAGCAACCCCTGGTTGCTGGTGTCGGCCACCGAGTGCACCGCCTCGGCGAGCATCGACGACGACCCCGTCACCAGGTAGCCGACGAACTTCGCCAGTGCGATGCCGGCGTTCGCCAGCAGCGCCGCGATGATCGCCTTCGTTCCGCCGCTCGCCGACACGCCGCTCTCCTTCGTTCCCCTGTCCCGCCGTGCGTACCGTAGCCACTGGCGGGCGTTCGGGCTCGGACGAACCGCACCGATCGGACGAGTCGGCCCGAGCAGAGACTCAGACGTCCAACCCGTCGCCGGCCAGGAACAGCTGGGTGCCGGCCTCCTGCGGAGCGACGGTGACGTCACGGTCGTCGACCGAGAGCCACAGCGCCTGGCCGCGCCCGAGCGTGTGTTCCCCGCCCCCGGGCGAGAGGGAATTGCCGTCCCCCGCGCGCACCAGCGCCGAGCCGCGCGTGCACAGCAGGATCCGCGGGCCACCGGCGGGCACGGCGACCGGCCTCCCCTCCGGGGCGCCTTCGAGGCGCCGCAGCAGGAACTCCGCGACGTCCGTGTCGTAGCGCTCCCAGCCGCCGTCGTCCGCGCCGTGCAGCACCGGCGGCGTGTGCGGGGTGAAGTCGAGCACCCGCAGCAGCTCGGCGACGTCGACGTGCTTGGAGGTCAGCCCGCCGCGCAGCACGTTGTCCGAGTTCGCCATCAGCTCGACGCCGGCGCCCGACAGGTAGGCGTGCAGGTTGCCTGCGGGCAGGTACAGCGCCTCGCCCGGCGCCAGCACGGTCAGGTTGAGCAGCAGCGCGGCGAGCACGCCCGCGTCGCCCGGGGTAGCGCTCGGACAGCTCCAACGCCATCCGCGCCTCGCGGGCGAACTCGCGGCCTTGCTGGGCGAGCCGCACGCAGGCGGTCTGCAGCGCGGGCACCGCACGGTCGAGCACCGACTGCGGAAGGGTGATCCACGTGGTGAACAGGGCGCGCAGGCCCGCCGCGTCCGGCTCGAGCCGACAGCAGCGCCACGTGCGGGGCCAGCTCGGCGACGTCCAGCGCGCGCAGCAGCGCGAGGGTCTGCGCGACCTCGCGGAAGCCGACCAGCGCGTGGAACTCGGTGAGCGCGCAGATCAGCTCGGGCTTGTGGCTCGCATCGCGGTAGTTGCGGGTGAGGCGCGTCGACGGGGATGCCGGCGGCGTTCTCCCGCGCGAAGCCCTCGGCGGCCTGAGCCGCGCTCGGGTGCGCCTGCAGGCTCAGCGGCTCGTCCGCCGCGAGGACCTTGAGCAGGTACGGCAGGTTCCCCGACCACTTGGCGGACCGGTCCGCACCGAGCAGCCCCTCGGGGTCCGATCGGACGGCGTCGAGCAGGGACGTGCGTCGGCCGTCGCGGCCGACCAGATGGGACGGGTCACCCGGGTGCGCACCGAGCCACATCTCCGCCTCGGGGTGCGGCGACGGCGTCGGCTCACCGCGCAGCTCGGCGATCACGGTGCGCGACCCCCAAGCATAGGGGCGCACGGGGTTCTCCAGCAGCTCCACGATGGGTCTTCTCCGTATCTGGTAAATCGGTGTCGGGCGGCGTGGGGAGTACGCCGCAGGAGACGTCCTCTGCGCTCAGGCGGGTTCGATGGTGCGGGTGGCCAGGCCGAGGTAGATCGCCGCCACGTCCAGCCGGGAGGCCAGCACCGCGGCGCGCAGCACGGCGGCGTGAGGCGTGCCGCGGGGCACCTCCTCGACCGGGTGCAGCACGTCGGTCGACGGCCAGACCCGCCCGGTGCGCCGCAGCGTCACCTGGCCCGGGTCCTCGTCGTCGGTGGCGAGCAGCACGAGCCGGGGCGGGGCCGGCGCCGGCTCGCCGAGGTCGTCCGCGAACGGGTCGTGGAAGATGTCACGCCCCCGGGCGGCGAGGTCCAGCGCGCGGCGCAGTCCGGCCGCCTCGGCCGCGCGGCCGACGTCGTCCGCGTAGGCCACCACGCCCGCGTGGGCCGCCAGCGCCGCGGCACCGTGGGCGGCGACCGCAGCGGCCGGGGCGTCCGTGCCCCACAGCAGCGGGGTGTGCCCGTCGAGCCGCAGCGCCAGCGCCTTCGCCGGGTTCATGAACGGCTCGTGGCCGGGCTGGTTGCGCTCGGCCTCGGCGTCGAGCTGGTCGGCCAGCTCGTCCAGGTCGGGCGGGAGCGGCGTGGGCAGCAGCTCGAGGGCCGACACGACGGCCAGCCCGACGGCGAGCCCGCGCGGGAGGTCGAGCCCCGGCGGCACAGGGACGCGCGGCTCGACCAGCCGCACCCGGCCGGCTCCGGCCGCGGCAACCGGGCCGTCGTGCGGCGCGGACAGCACCACCTCGGCGCCGCGGCCGACCGCGCGCCCGACCCCGTCCGCGAGGTCGGCGTCCGTGGCGTCCGCTGTGTGCGCCCACACGACGTCCAGCGGGCCCACCCAGACGGGCACCTGGTCGACCGTCACGACCGGGACCGGGCAGCCGGGCCCGAGCAGCGCGGTGAGCAGACCCGCCACCGCGCCGGAGGTGCCGGGCCGCCGGACCAGCACGAGCGCGCGGGGCCGGTGCCCGCGCATGGCAGGCACCCCGGCCTCCTCTGCACCGTGCGCGGCCGAACGCACCTGTGCTCCGGCGGTGGCCGCGGAACGCAACACGCCGCCCGTGTCGAGCGCGGCCAGCGCCCGCGGGTCGGCCAGGAGGGTGTCGTCCAGCACGCCGGGACTCACCCCTCGGAAGTGTCCACAGGCGGGCTCGCCTCGTCGAGCAGCAGCACGGGGATGCCGTCGACGACGGGGAAGCCGCGGCCGCACGACGTGCACGTGAGCACGTCGGCGTTCGGGTCAGTCGGGGTTCCGGGGCGCAGGGGGGCGTGGTCGTCGGACGGACAGGCCAGGATCTCCATCAGCCGGGGGTCGAGCGAGACGGCCATGGTCGTCCTCCTTCGTGAACGGCTGCGATACCGGCGGCCCCGGTCGATGTCCCGATGCTGCCACCGGGCTCCATCGGCCGCACCACACTCGGGGGGACCGACGGGTCCGACGGCGCGTGCTGCGGCAAGCGGCTCGTCCGTCGGAACCCGTGCGGCCCGGCGGCGGGGGCGGCGGCACGGGGTCGAGTGCGGATCGTCAGGCGCGGACGGCCGCGAGGACCTCGTCGCGCAGCGCGGCCATCGTCTCGGCGTCCGCGGCCTCGACGTTGAGCCGCAGCAGCGGCTCGGTGTTGCTCGGGCGCAGGTTGAACCACGAGCCGTCGGGCAGCGCGACGGTCAGCCCGTCGAGCTCGTCCGTCGTCACCCCGGCCCGCGCCCCGTAGCGCTCCTTGATCTCGGCGATCTTTCCCCGGGCGTCGCGGACCGTCGAGTTCACCTCACCGGAGGCGGAGTAGCGCTCGAAGTCGGCCATCAGCGCCGAGAGTGGGCCGTCCGACTCGCCGAGCGCGGCGAGCACGTGCAGGGCGGCCAGCATGCCGGAGTCGGCGCGCCAGAAGTCGCGGAAGTAGTAGTGCGCGGAGTGCTCGCCGCCGAACACGGCGCCGGTCTCGGCCATGACCTGCTTGATGAACGAGTGGCCGACGCGGGTGCGCACCGGGATCCCGCCGTGCTCGGTGACGATCTCCGGGACCGCGTGCGAGGTGATCAGGTTGTGGATGACGTTGCTGCCGGGCGACTTCGCGAGCTCGCGGACCGCGACGAGTCCGGTGATCGCGCTCGGGCTCACCGGCTCACCGCGCTCGTCGATGACGAAGCAGCGGTCGGCGTCGCCGTCGAAGGCCAGTCCGATGTCCGCACCCTCGGCGACGACGGCCTTCTGCAGGTCGACCAGGTTCGCCGGGTCCAGCGGGTTCGCCTCGTGGTTGGGGAAGGTGCCGTCCAGCTCGAAGTAGAGCGGCACGACCTCCAGCGGCAGCCCGGCGAGCACCTCGGGCACCGTGTAGCCGGCCATCCCGTTGCCCGCGTCGACGACCACCCGCAGCGGTCGGCAGGTCGACAGGTCGACCAGGCCGCACAGGTACGCCGCGTAGTCGGCGAGCATGTCGCGCTTCTCGACGGTGCCCGGCACGGTGCCCGCAGCCGGCGGGACGCCCTGCTCGACGGCCTCGCGGATCGTCGCCAGGCCGGTGTCCGCGCCGATGGGCGTCGCGCCCGCCCGGCACAGCTTGATGCCGTTGTACTTGGCCGGGTTGTGGCTGGCGGTGAACATCGCGCCGGGGACGTCGAGGGCGCCCGAGGCGAAGTAGAGCATGTCCGTGCTCGCCAGCCCGATGTTGACCACGTCGAGGCCGTGCGCGGCGACGCCCTCGGCGAACGCGTCGACCAGGTCGGGCGACGACGGGCGCATGTCGTGGCCGACGACGACCACACCGGTCTCGGCCGACTCCGCCCGCAGCAGCCGGGCCAGCGCCGCGCCGATCTCGCGGACGAGCGACGCGTCGATCTGCTCACCGACGACGCCTCGGACGTCGTACGCCTTGATCACGGCGGACAGGTCGTCGCGGGGGACCTCGGGTGCGGCGGTCGCGGTGCTGCCAGGGGTGTCCGTCACGGCAAAGAACCCTATCGGTGGCCCCGGACGGCCGGACCGGCGGCCGTCGGTGACTCGGCCGGTGGGTGTGTCCGGCAGGGGGGACCGGGCTAGTCCTCGGGTGCGCTGGGCAGCACGCGAAGGTGGCCGCGGCGGCCGGGGGCGTTCACCGGCGGCAGCTCGACGTGCCGGTCGGCCCGTCCGGCCTCGCGCACGGCCTCGGCGAGCGCGGTGAGGTCGTCGACGCTGTGCTGCGGCGGGGCGAACTCGCCCTCGAACCGCACGACCTCCCACCCGCGCGGTGCCGTGAGCCGGTGGGCATGCTGGTTGCACAGGTCGTAGGAGTGCGGCTCGGCCTGGGTGGCGAGCGGCCCGACGACGGCGGTGGAGTCGGCGTAGACGTAGGTGAGCGTGGCCACCGCGAGCTCGGTGCACCCCGTTCGCGAACACCTCCGCACGCTCAGCACGTCCGGGACGATAGCGCTTGGACGGCGCGGCGACCGGTGCGACGCGCGCAGACCGCCCGTCGGGGTGCACCCGCGGGTCGGGGCGCACCGTCCGCCGACCGTGCACATCGGACAGGCCTTCCCGCCGGCGGTGCGGCCCGTACGATTCGGGAGTGACCACCGCCCGTCGCGCCACGCTCCGCCGCTCACCCCGCAGACGGGACCGGCGCGGCCGGGGGCTGCGGGGGATGCTCTACCCACCGACGCTGCCCGCGGCGAAGACGCGTGCGGAGCGGTTCGACGCGATGGTGCTGGAGGCGCTCGAGCCGATCGAGCAGAGATGGGGCACCGAGTTGACGGAGCTCGACCTCGCCGTCGACGACGTGCCCGAGGTCGACGAGACCTCGCCGGACGAGGTCGTGTGGCAGGCCGGCGTGCTCGCCGACGTCGGGGTTCCGCTCGCCCAGCTGGTGCCCGCCGGTGTCGACCCCGAGGGGCTGCCGTCGCGGGCGCGGATCGTGCTCTACCGGCGCCCGCTGGAGGCCCGCGCCCGCGGTGGCGCGGATCTCGCGGACCTGCTGCACGAGGTGTTGGTCGAGCAGGTGGCGGAGTACCTCAACATCGAGCCGGACGCCGTGGACGGCGGCGAGGCCTGAGCTGAGCGCCTGGCGGTGGTCGCCCGGTCAGACGGCGGCGCGACGCAGGCGGCGGCGCTCCCGCTCGGAGAGGCCGCCCCAGATGCCGAAGCGCTCGTCGTTCGCCAGCGCGTACTCCAGGCACTCGGCACGCACCTCGCAGCCCGAGCAGATGCGCTTGGCCTCGCGGGTGGAACCGCCCTTCTCGGGGAAGAACGCCTCCGGGTCCGTCTGGGCGCACAGCGCCCGCTCCTGCCAGTCGGGCTCCTCGGCGGGCTCGCCCCCGAACGCCTCCCCTCCGAACATCTCGACGGAGACCAGCGGCTCGCGCAGCAGGTCCATCGAGACCGGTTCGACCACCTGCGTCGGACCGATCGACGTCAGCGCTTCCGTGATCAGGTTCACTCGCCCACCTCCCCCTGCACCGGCGAATGACACGACTGTAAGTACATCGGTGTCGGTAAGGGTGGCGCAAGCGTCGGCGGCCGTCCGAGTGATGTACTCCACCCCAACGGTCGCGTTTCCGGGCAGACTGGTTTGGTGCCGGTGGTGATTCGGGGAATCAGTCCGTTCTTCCTGCTCCTTCTGGGGGCCACGGCGGGCGGAGCAGTTCTCGCGGCCGTCGGCACGGGGGCGGTGCTCGTCGCGGGGATCGTGCTCGTCGTGCTCGGGGGCTGGGCGGTATCGCTGTGCCTGCACGAGTTCGCGCACGCGTTTGTGGCGTACCGCGGCGGCGATGCAACCGTACGCGCACGGGGCTACCTGACGCTGGACATCCGCCGCTACACGAACGTGGCGTTGTCCTTCGTGCTCCCGGTGCTCTTCCTGCTGCTCGGTGGAATCCCGCTGCCCGGCGGCGCGGTGCTGGTGAACCACGGCGCGATCCGGTCCCGCGCGGTGCGCAGCCTCGTGTCATTCGCCGGGCCCGCGGTGAACCTCGTCCTCGGGTTGGCACTGGTGCTCACCGTCGCGGCGGTGCCGATGGCCGTCGGGCTCGCCGCCGCGCTGTCGTGCCTCGCCCTGATCCAGGTGCTGGCCTTCGTGCTGAACATCCTGCCGGTGCCCGGGCTGGACGGGTTCGGGGTGCTGGAGCCGTTCCTCGCGCCCCAGGCCCGGCTCCTCGCGGCGAAGGTCGCGCCGTGGGCGCCGCTGGTGCTGCTGGTGGTGCTGCTGGGCCTGCCGGGGGCGTCCGCGGTGCTGTTCGGGATCGGGGACGTGCTGTTCGGCCTGATCGGCGGGAACGCCCGCCTCGCGAACGCCGGGTACGCACAGCTGCTGTTCTGGCGGTGACCGCCCGCCGATCCGAGTGGTGATCGTCGGTTGCGGGTGTTGACGGTCGGCAGGACGACCGCAGACGCCCGCAGACGGCGATCACGGTGCCATGCTCGCCCGTAGCGGAGGATCACGGTGGTCCGCGCGGTGAACGAGCGCCAGCATCGCCGGGACCGTGTCGGTGTCCGGCGGCAGCGCGTCCACCGGCCACCAGCGCAGGTCGTCGGACTCGTCGCTGATCACCGGCTGCGCGCCGGACGGTGCGTACACGAGGTAGCGGACGTCCAGATGCCGCGTCGGCACACCCAGCGAGCACGTCACCGGGTGGACGTCGATGTGCAGCGGCTCCGTCGCGATCTCCAGGCCCGCGATCCCCGACTCCTCGGTGGCCTCGCGCAGGGCCGCGGCGCGCAGCGTGGCGTCGCCCGGCTCGCAGTGGCCGCCGAGCTGGATCCAGCGGCCGACGCGGGGGTGCAGGGTCAGCAGGACATGATCGCCTGCGCCGTCGAGGACGAGCGCCGAGGCGGTGAGGTGGCCGGGGACGCAGGAGCGGTCGCAGGCGTCCGTGGGGCGGGCGTCGAGAAAGGCCAGCAGCGCGAACTTCAGCGCCCGCTGCGCCTCGTCCCCCGGCTGCCAGGCGGCCAGCTCCGCGGCCGCGGCGGCGGGGGTCACCACGAGCGGCCGTCCCGCGCTCGTGCACAGGCTCCGGTGCCCGTGCAGACGGCACACGCCGTGCACGGGCCCGGGGAGATGTGCACGAGCGTCACCACTCGAGCAGGCCCTCCGCCGGATCGCGCGGCGAGCGCGGTGACAGCGGCTCCGCCGGCACGCCGACCGCCACGGCCCCCAGCGGCTCCCAGTCGAGCGGGAGGTCCAGGACTGCGCGCACGACGTCCGCGGCGAAGATCGTGGAGCCCACCCAACAGGACCCGAGGCCCTCCGCCGCGAGCGCCACCAGCAGCGACTGCACCGCGGCACCCCCCGCGACGGTGAACATCGTGCGTTCGTGCGCGCGCCGCCCCTCGTCCGGGTAGTCGTGCATCCCGTCACCGGTGCGGAACGGCAGCACCAGCTCCGGTGCGCGGCGCAGCAGGTCCCCGCGGCGCATCCGGCGGGCGACCTCGTCGGCCGGGCGCCCGTCGCCCTCCAGGTCCGCGCGCCACCTCTGCGCCATCGCGTCCAGCAGGGCCGTGCGCTTCGCGCGCACCCACACGAACCGGAACGGGGTGCTGTGGTGCGGCGCGGGCGCGGTCAGGGCCACGCCGACGGCCCGGCGCAGCGCCGCGGGATCCACGGGGACGTCGGCGAAGTCGCGGACGCTGCGGCGCAGCAGCACGGCCTCCCGCCGCCCCGTCGCCAGCGCCTCCTCGGTGCCGAGGAAGAACAGGTCGTCGTCGAGCGGCCGGATGAGGTCGCGGGCGACCGAGCCGTCGTCCACCGGTGCCGTGCCGCGCACCACCGCGACCGGCACGCCACCGAGCTTGCCCTTGACGAGATCCGCCGCCGCGGCGAGCTCGTCCGCCAGTGCCACCTCGGTGACGTGCAGCTCGTTCCCCTCGACGTCTCGTGCCCCGCCGTAGCGGTGCAGCACCGTCAGGCCTGCCGACCCGATCGCGGCGTCCGTCTGCCCCACCCGCCAGCAACGGCCCATGGTGTCCGTGACGACCACCGCCACGTCGACGCCGAGCAGGGTCTTCATCGCGGAGCGCAGCCGTGCGGCGCTCACGTCCGGGTCCCCCGGCAGCAGGGCCAGCTCGTCGCGCCGCACGTTCGAGCCGTCCACACCCGCCGCGGCCTGCACGATCCCGAGCTTGTTCGCGACGATCAACGTCTTCCCGCGCCGCGCGAGCACCCGCTCGGTCTCGGCGTCCACCAGGTCGCGGCGCAGCGCGTCGCGCGCCTCGGGGTCGACGGGCGCGGTGACGAGCCGGCCCTCGACCTTGGAGACGATCTTGCTGGTGACCACCACGACGTCGCCGTCGGCCAGCCAGGGCGCGGCCGCCGCCAGCGCCGCGGCGAGATCGTCGCCGGGACGGAACTCGGGAAGCCCGGGGACGGGCAGGACCTGGAGGCCGCCGTGTGCGCCGTGGTCCGCGATCTCAGGGTGACCCGGCGCGCCGTCGGCGCTCGTCGAGCGCCCCTCAGCCAACGGGGGCCCCGCAGAGATCGAGGGCCGCGCGTGCCATGGCGGCGGTCGCGTCGACGTCGCTCATCAGGAGCGGCACGGCCCTGACCTCGGCACCGGGCACGTTCGCCAGGTCGTCGGTGTGCACCAACCAGCCGTCGAGCAGCCCGCCCTCGGCCCGGCCGCCGTAGTGGCGACCGACGGCCTCGGCCGTGGTCTCGACGCCGACCGCGGTGAGGCACGCGTCCGCCATCCCGCGCACGGCACGCCCCGCGATGATCGGCGAGAGCCCGACGACCCGCGCGGCCGTGCCGCGCAGCGCGTCGCGCATCCCCGGGATCTCCAGCAGCGCCCCGATGCTCACCACCGGATTCGACGGGGCCAGCAGCACGGCGTCCGCCTCGAGGATCGCGGCACGCGCGGCGGGCAGGACGGTCGCCTCGTCGGCGCCGACCGGGACGAAGCGGTGCGCCGGCAGCTCGGCGCGGTGGCGCACCCACCACTCCTGGAAGTGGATCGCCCGGCGGGCGGCGGGCCCGGTCGCCGGGTCGTCCACGACGACGTGGGTCTCGACCCGGTCGTCCGTGCCCGGCAGCAGCGTCACGCCCGGCCGCCAGCGGTGGCACAGGGCGGTGACGACGTCGGAGAGCCGGTAACCGGCGCGCAGCATCCGGGTCCGGACGAGGTGCGTGGCGATGTCGCGGTCGCCGAGGGAGAACCACGACGGCTCGGCCTCGTAGGCGGCCAGCTCCTCACGGACCGTCCACGTCTCCCCCGCGCGCCCCCACCCGCGCTCCGGGTCGATGCCGCCGCCGAGGGTGTAGAGGCAGCTGTCGAGGTCCGGGGTGATCCGCAGGCCGTGCATCCACACGTCGTCTCCGACGTTCACGACCGCGGTCACCTGGTGTTGCGCGTCGTCGGAGCCGGGTCCGACCGCCGGCAGGCCGAGCGCGGCCTTCACCCCGAGCAGGAACCGGGCGCCCCCGACCCCGCCGACCAGCACCGTCACCTTCACGCCCGCGAGCCTACGTCCGCGCCGCGGTCACGACGGATGGGACGTCTCGCACGCCGAAGCCCCTCGCCGCCGGGGTACCGGTCATCCCGTTAAGCCTGGCCGCAGCCGCTTAGCTGAGTTGCCGGATCCCGCCGCTTCGCGGACTGCGGGCGTCGATCCAGGCCTGCCATGGTTAGCCTCGGCGTCCTCGCTCGGCTGCCGAAGGTCCTGTACCAGCGCCCGTGCCGTGGCGACAACCTCCGGATGATCTTCACCCAACACGCGCCGGCAACCGCTGAGGGTGTCCACCGTCACCGCACGCGGCAGCACGTCTGGGACCGCGACGGAACCCTCGCTGACCTCGACGGTGACCACGCCGCGGGCGTGGTCAAGCTGACCGGGCTGCTGCGCACCTCTCATGGCGGCGACAAGCTGAGCAACTGGCCCGCGGACATGCGGATCTATGCCGGCGCGCGCGAGCGTCCCTCGGCCGGGGCCAAGCTGTGCGCGCTGGAGGAGGCCGGATAGCTGGCGCTTCCTGCGGATCACCCTCCGGCCCAACGGCCCGGGGTATCGGCAACTCCTCGGTGTCGTCGGGCACGCGAGCAGACCGTAAGGGCCGGGCCGATCACTCGTCGTCGGGCAGCCTCGACGGCCGGAATACACGTTCTGAGCGCTGCGCCGTATAGCGGTACTACCTACTCTGTTCAGGCCAAGTAGGTGCCTGCTCGACATGGTGGTGCGGCACGTCGTCCCCGGCCGGTCGCGCCCCACGTTAGCTGGGCTTAAGCGGCAAAGCCGTCATGATCGAGTCAATTGTGGTGTCAGGGAGTCGCCTGCTGGCTGGTGTCATGCGGCGAGGTGGGCGTAGTGGGCGAGTTCGTCGAAGGCGGCCTGGTAGGCGCGGTCGGCGGCGCGTAGCCGGGATGAGGCGGGCGGGTCGGGGTCGGTGATCTCGGCCAGTCCGGTGCGCAGTAGATGGTCGTGGGCGTGGGTGAACAGCAGCGCCTGTGTGAGCCCGGTGTCGGTGATCTGGTAGCGGCGGGAACGGGGGACGCGTGTGATCAGCCCGTGGGCACGTAGTCGTCGCAGGTCGTAGGTCATCTTCCCGGCCGTGATGTCCTCGGGCGGGGTGCCGAGGAGGGGCGCGACAAGGGTGCGCAGCTCACGGTTGGTGAATCCGTGGGGAAGCAGCCGGTGGATGAGCAGGGCCTGCAACAGGGCGTGGGCGCGGGGGTCACCGAAGCGCAGCCCGGGGATGCGGGCGCCGGTGTCGGTGAGGATCGGCGCGGTCAGGTCGGTGAACGCTTGGGCACCGCGGATCGGGTCGTGGCTGAGGCGTTGGACGCCGAGCAGGCGCCGGTTGGCGGTGAAGCCGATCTGCCGCAGCGCGGGCAGGTTCGTCAGCCGTTTCGACAGCCGGAAGTCGCGGGTGTCGTTGATCGTGGTTTCGGTGCGCAGCGCCCGTCCTTCCTTGTGGTACTGCTTGACCTTGGTGTTCTTGTAGTCGACGTGCAGCGACGGGATGACCCCGTCGGTGATGACCCGGGTGCGGAACCGACCCGGGGTCGCGGAGCGGCCCTTGCCGATGATGCGTCGGTCGAAGACCAGGCTGACCTGGTCGGGGCGGCCGATGTCGAGGTTGTCGTGCAGCACCTGCTCGAAGAAGATCCGCCCGGAGACCGGGCGGTCGAGCATCTGGGTCAGCGAGAACTCCGCCTGCAGGATCGACAGCTCATACCGGTAGCCGGCGGTCTCGTCCTCAGGGGTGAAGGGGTTGAGCAGGATCGCCAGCCATTTGCGCAGCAGCGCGTCGATGTGTTCCGGGCCGAGGCTGTCGCAGATCTCCTGCACCCGGGCCACGTCGGCCGGGTCGTCGAAGGAGGCGAACCCGTTGTCCAGCGGGGTGAACCCGATCCCGGCCTTCGCGGCCTGGCGCTTGGCCCACTCGTTGCCGTTGATACACAGCTTGGCGGTGTAGGGGAAGTAGGTGCTGAACTTGAGGAAGAACGGGCCGAAGTCGGCGTCCACGCAGTAGAAGTAGAAGAAGTTGATGAACGCCGAGGAGCGGACCAGCCAGGCGTAGCTACCCCCGGTCACCGGGTTGCGCCGGCGCTGGGTGCGCCACACCCCGGCCTTCTCCTGGGCCCGGCCGACGAACAGCACCCCCTCGTCGTCGGTGAACTTCGCCAGGAACTCCTGCGCGAGGTCGTCCTTGCGCTGGCCCTTGGCAAACGACACCAGGTCCAGGCCGCGGGCGGCGACGAAGCCGTGGATATCGGCGACGAACGCCTTGGTCATCGGGTCCATCAACGCCGTGGAGGCGTAGTGATAGCCGCGGTGGCCGACGAAGAACCCCTGGACGCCGCCGCCGTAGGCCAACCGGGGCTGCCACACGTTGAGATACATCCGGTCGATCGACTCCACCTCGAAGACCACATGCTCGTCGAGGACATCAGCGACGCTGCGCGCTACCGTCATGGCTGGCTCCGGTCGACGGGCGGCCAGCACGGCTCACCAACCGCTCCGAGCGGTTCATACACCGGACCGGCCCGCCGGTCACGGTCTCAATCCCGCCGGCCGGAGCCCCGACGCCGACGCGACCAGCCGATGCACGCCTTCGGGCATGGGGCGAAGCCCGGCTAGGGATGGGGGGACGCGATGAGCACGAACGCAAGTACCGACGCGGGTGCTGCTCCACGAGCCGCGCGGGGGGGTGGTCGGCTGGGCCGGCATGGTGCTCGGTCGAGACAGCGGCAGACCAGTGGTCGCACCAGGTGGCGCAGGCTCTGGCCGCACTGCGCTGGCGAATTACCCGCTCCGCGGTTGATCAGGGCTACGCCGTCTTGACCGTACTGCCCATGCTCACATGCTCAAGCAGGACCCGGATCGATGAGGGATCGGGAACAGTGAACAGGACCAGGATTGTCTTTGTCGCCCTGCTGCTGACTGGGGTCGCCATCCCCGGGTGTAAGTCGGTCACCGACCCGCACCTGCCCAACTCCGCCCCGGCGGTCAGCCAGGGAGCCGATCCAGAGTCCGGCACCCAGGACCCCGAATGAGACGACGAGGGTGCCCCGGCGGACACCGAGACCAACGGGAACCTCACTGGAGCCCGCGTGGGTATGACTGCAGACCCGGGCGATGGGTCCGTCCAGACCACCGACCCGAACGCTCCGAACTGGCTTGACCCCAGGTGGGAACGGATAGACCGCGGAGACCGCATCCTGGCAGACTTCCATGTCTACGAGCTGCTCAGCTCAGGCAAGGTCAGTTTCTGGCCGAACACCATGTACCCGACTGACTACGACCTGAACAACATCGCCCGCGAGATATTTATCATCGGGCAGTCTATCGACCGCCACAACGCCAATCGCGCCTACACGGATCACTCGGGTGTCGATGTGGGAGCGCCGAGGAGCCCGATCGAGCAGTGGAGCAGCGCGGATCTGTACCCGAGCATCCTCTACTACCCGGACCAGCCCAGTCCCGCACTCACAGTCTGGTCCTCGCTCCGGGAGATCGGTTTGAACGATCGCCTGAACAAGGAGATGCCCACGGAGTACAACTCGGAGCGGGACATCAGGACGGCGGTGGTTACCGCCGACGGCAACGCGCGCTGGGCCAAGTTCGTATTCCTTTACAACTACGACCACTGGCTCATCGCGGACATCCAGGTGACCGACCAGGAGTTTAACGGAGTCTCGAGACCTCCGGAACTTAACTGACGGTCGCAGCTGAGGTTCACAGCCACTTTCTTGATCTTGTGGGTGATGGAGCGGTCGCGGAAGATCCGGTACCGGGACTATTGGGCCCGTCGCGCGTTTGTTGGCAGTCGAGTGATCTTCGACCTCAATTGCGTGTCAATCGCGACGGTGATGGGCCTGATGGTGTATGCGGCCTGCTCGCCGGTACGGCGTCGGCCCGCTTCGGACCTCATCACTTTTGGGAACAAGTCTATTCCGGAAATGCCAGTTCACGGGCATGATCCTCAGTCGATTCCGGAGGTCTGAGTCTACTGATGCGCAGGTACGAGATCCCGCCCGACGCCACGCCGGAGGAGCGCGAGCGGATCGAGCAGGCGAGCAGGCGGCCGAAGCTTGAGTTGAGTGGAGGCGAGGCCGAGTCCGCCGACTACGAGACCAATTGGAATGATCTGTGGACGAGCCCATGGGCAATTGGTTTATCTTTTCAAGCCCCAGACCCGTTGGCGCGACCAACAACGCTCGTGAACCGCTCGTAGCCCATCGTCGACAGCTTCGGGACGAAGGTGCGTACCTGCAGTCGCAGCTCGCGCTGGACCTGGCCGCGTGAGGACGTCGAGGCCGCCTTTGGCCTCGGCATCATCGCCTTCGCCGTCGAACCCGCTGCGCTGCGCCGGTAGTACCCGTGAGATCCCGTTCGCCGCCTCCGTACGGGTACGGATCGGGCATACCACGGGCACGGACGCCGCTGCTCGAAACCCACCTTGCGAATGTGGATCACCAGTGCCTTGGGTCGCTGCTGTGCGCCGGTCCGTCGAGTGAGGCGGTGTGGCCGGCGCCCTCGGCCGCCAGCCCCTCCAGGACGACCTCCACGTGCACACCGAGATGTTGGGCGATCTCGCTAGGCCGGGCGGCTCGCCCGTGGCGCTGGGCCAGCTGGCTGGCCGCCCGTACGCCCGAGTTCCGCGAGGCCGTAGAGGTCGTGGTGATCGACCCACATGCCGGCTACGCCGCTGCCGTGCGCGCCGCTCTCGTGATTCAGTTCTGGCGGGTTGAGCTGCGTCCGCCGTCCGCGTTGATCGCGGGCGCCGCGAGCCGTATGACTTAGTACCGTACGGCTGGTACCCCGACGGTGAAGGGCTTCAGGAGTCCGTCTCCCAGGTCGCCGAGTCCGCGGACCGGGTGAGGCTCCGTAGCGCCTGCAACTACCGATTCGTCACGAATTCGCATATTCGTACAGCGTCTTCAGGAAGGACGGCGAGGACTACTCGTGGGCTGTGCCGCCTTGACCTGCACTCGTTCAGGGGCAGACCGTTCGAGAACAGCCCTGCGCCGCGGGCTACTCGATTGCGAGCTTGGCCAATGAGCCATTCCGAGTAACGATCGCTGACTCTGTGTAGTCGCGGAGGCGGTGGCCGACACGCCGAGGCGGTCCGACGAGGAGCGCGGAGCTCCCGCTACAAGAGGTGATCCGTCCAAAGATCATCCTGTAGAGGGGCTCCGCGCCGCCGTGAGTGTCACATACACCGCCGTGCTGGACGTGTCCGAGGACAGCGTGCTGTACCTGTCGGCCTGCTGCACGCCGAGCGGGTCCGCCGCGGCACCCGCAAGGGCACCCGTGCGTTGGGCACCTACAAGCAGGCCGTGCTGGTGCTGCGCTGGTTGTTCGACGACACCCGCATGAGCGCAGCTGGCCCGGGACAACAGCATCGGCGTCTCGACCGCCTACGACTACCGCGACGAGGCCATCACCGTGCTCGCCGCGCGCAAGCCGTCGCTGCACGGGGCGCTGCTGGCCGCCAAGGCCGCCGGCCACACCCACGTGATCCTGGACGGCACGGTGATCCGCACCGACCGGATCGCCACCCCGGGCCCGACCCGCGGGGTGGACCTGTGGTGGTCGGGAAAGCACCGCCACCACGGCGGCAACATCCAGGTCGTCTCCGCCCCCGACGGCTGGCCGCTGTGGACCTCGCCGCGTGCGCCCGGGCCGCGAGCACGACACCACCGCCGCCCGCGCCGACCCCGAGCTGCTCGCCCAGATCGCCGCCTGGGTCGACGACGGCCAGCTCGGCCTGGCCGACCTGGGCTACGAAGGCGAGGCCGACCTGCTCCGCATCCCGATCAAGAAACCCGCCCACGGCGAGCTGACCGTCGACCAGCAGGCCTACAACGCCGTCCACGGCGCCCTGCGCTGCCTCGGCGAACGCGCCAACAGCCTGCTCAAGACCACCTTCAAGGCACTACGCCGCTGGCGCGGCTGCCCCTGGCGCATCGGCGACATCGTCGCCGCCGCGCTCGTCCTGCTCCACCACGAACACCACCGCACCACCTGATCCACCAACGCAGTCACTCACGGTGATCACACACGTTGCTCGGAAAGGCTCAATCGCTGCCGGAGCTCGCGCACCGCGGCGAGTTGCATCCGGGCGTCACCCTCGTTGTCCTCGATCGCTTCGAGCGCAGCGATCGCCTCGATGACGTCGCTGCGGTCAAGGCAGACGACAGGCGGTCGGCCTGTGGGGGAGGCAGCATCCAACTCGACTCGGAACGCGGCGATCATCAAATCGTCCCGCGGTGCAGTGGCAGCGAGGACGGGCGTATCCGCTTCGGCGCCGAGAGCATGCGCGCGCTCTACGAAGGACGCAAGGTCTCCCAACGGGATCGACTCGCCGGGAAGAGGCGGGTCCCACTCGATGCGGATCGGCATCGGGCGATCGTAGCCGCCGTCCCGTGTTGATCATCGCGGCCGGAGAGCGCAGGAAGTCACGCGCTGATCGGCGTACTTCGAGGTGGGAGCCGAACATGTACGCGGAACGGGTCCGCTTGCGGTCGGACCACGCTCGTCGTCGACACACGCGCACTCGTCGCTCCATCCCGGTCGACAGGTATCGAGCGGTTACCGGCATTCGCCCGAATCAAACCCCCGGTTCACCGCGCGAGGCTGTTCGCTGACCGCAGCTGGTTCACGTGAGGACAACCCGGGTCAACATTCACCCATAAGTTGATCATGGTGGATGCCGGCTCTGGGCGTTCGGGCTCTGGTTGGTGCGGGTAGGTCGGGCATCCAGGGTTTGCCCAGGAGCGCGTCGCGCAGGACGGTGAGGCCGTTTGTGGCCGTGCTTGATCGCGGTGGAGATGTAGCCGCGGATGGTGTACCGGTCGCGGGTGCGGTCTTCGCTGGTCAACCGACCGGAGCCTGTTGTATTGGATCTTGCTGGGTCGTAGGTCGCGTTCGGCCTGGTTGGAGGTGGGCGGCACGTCCAGGTCGTGGGCGAAGCGCAGCACGTCGGTCTCGCGGTCGCGCAGGGCTTCCAGCAGCAGCCGGGCTTTGCGCTCCCCCGGGGCAGGTGCCGTGACTGGTGGTGTCGGACCAGTCGCTCAGTCCTTGGCCGCCGCGAAAGGTCTAGGCTAGCTACCTCGTCTGAGCTTGAGGCTGGTCAGTTCAAACAGGATCGGCGGTGTCGGCACCGGCGGAGTCCTGATTGGCCCCCGCCAGCATGTGGCTGTTGATCCACTGAATCAGCGCGATCCAGCTCGAACGCAGCGCTCCGCACCACGCCGGACCGGCGACGTCGCGGACGGCGCGAGTGAGTGCATGCGGGATGTAGTGGTAATGCTCAGGTTGGACCCGCCAGCGGGTGTGGTGCAGGGCGCCGAGTCGCGCGAGTGATTCCTCCAGCGCCGTGACTTGCCCGTCGCGCCCGTCAGCGTAGGCGTTGCTCAAGGTCGTGACTGTACTGATGAGGGCAGTGGTCATCTTCTGCATCTGCTCGCTGAGATCGGCCGGAACATCGCTCGTGCCGGTGGTGCCAGCTCGAACAGATGTGCGTAGAAGGCCTCGGCAAGCTGGACCGGTCGTCGCTGGACCGCCCGTAGCGATGACTGGATCGCCGCAACGTCTGTCGGGGCCGGCCGGCGGTAGATCGTTGGACGGCTCGGTTCGCGCGTCGCCCGCTGAGCCGGTATCCGCAGCTCGGCACTCCCGGGCCAGCCCACCGACAGGTCCGCAGCGCCCGCCGGTTGTGCTGTCGCAGCGGCTGATGGCACTGGCGGGGTGGTGGTCACGCGAGCACGCTGACGGCCCACGGGCTCAGTGGGGCTGTCTGAGCGGCTCTCCGCAGGCCAGCCGCAGACAGCGTCGGCCGTGCTGCACCATCTCGTTTGGCGAGGCGTTCGCTTGTCACCGTGCTCTCCCCTCTGATCGTTCCAGCCCTCCTCCGGCCCGACGCCGCCATGCGGTGGTCTGTCGCCAGCATCGAGCTCTTGGGGGTACGGAATGGATCGCCGTGGCGGCGTCCGAGTGTTACGCGGAGGTTGCGCGCGTACCCCGCTCCCGGGGCGCGGCCGGTCCGGTGCGCAAGGCAGTCAGACCAATGAGTGGGAGGCCATCCGGCCCTAACGGCTAGGGAAATCGTGTGATGTGCCACGACGAGCGGTGTGATCGTTGGCGCCGAACTGTCACCGTGTCCGGTGTGACGCTGACGAGTCGACCGTTCACAGATTGTGTTCCTGATCGCGGCCCGGATGTCGCCGGGGTGGCCGCGACAACCCCCTCGGAGGTGGACGAGGCGCAGCCGGGGTCGGCGGGCGAGCACGTCCTTCAGTGCAGCTGGGGGACGCAGGAACGCGCACAGCGGTTCTACCGCGACCAAGTTCGCGACCGGCTGCTGCCGGCGATGGCGCAGTTCGTGGGACGAATGGAGATGGCGTTCCTGGCTACCGCCGACGCCGGTGGGGAATGCGATGCCAGCCTGCGCAGCGGGCCGCCCGGCTTCATCCATGTGCTTGACGAGACCCGATTGGTGCTACCGGAGTACCGCGGCAACGGCGTGCACGCCAGCCTGGGCAACATCACCGAGAACCCTCACGTCGGCCTACTGATGGTCGACTTCGTCCGTGATCTCATCGGGCTGCACGTCAACGGCCGAGCCGACATCCTCAGCGACGCGCAGCTGCGCAGCACCTGGCCCGGGCTACCGGCGGAGACAGCGCCAGGACGGCGGGCGCGGCACTGGCTGCTCGTCGAGGTCGACGAGGCCTACATCCACTGCCGCAAGCACATCCCCCGCATGGCCATGCTGCACCGGCACCGGGCGTGGGGCAGTGACGACCCTGCCCGCAAGGGCGGCGACTACTTCGGCGCTCGCGCCGCAGCCACTGGCTCGGTGGCACGTCCGGTCCCTTCGCCATCCGGGCCGGGCGACGGGGTGTAGCTACCGCTCGACGGCCGGTCCCATCTGTTGCCGCCGCTCGAGATGACGACGTAGGCGCCGTTCACAGTGACGAGGAACGGACATACCCGGCGGGGTTGGGCCTCCGCGGCGCGAGCGGCTGCGCCACGAACTGATCACCGGCCACCTGCCGGGTCGCCCGCCACATCGCCCGCAAGCTACAGCTCCCGTGGAGAGCACTTCGACGATGTGCAGCAGGTGGCGTCGCTGGGTTTGGTACTGGCGGTGGACCGGTTCAACCCCGGTTACGGCTGCGACTTCCTGTCCTTCGCCGTCCCGACCATCACCGGCGAGGTGCTCCGTCACTTCCGCGACCGCGCCAGGCCCATCCGGGTGCCACGGCGACTGCGAGCGCTGCAGAGGGATGATCTGCGACGCCGCGGCCGAGCCAGGCCTTCACCGCAGCGCTGGTACGGCCGTCGACCTGCCCCAACAGGGCCTGCTCGCCGGTGATGTCGACGAACCCGGTCTCCCACGGATCGGTGCGCCGCCACCGGGCCCGCCCGTCGGAGTGCACACCATCGGGCAGCCACCGCGGCCGCCCGAACCGGGTCTCGTCCATCCCCAACACCGCAACCGGCTCGGGCTCGATCAACTCGACCGCGCCGCAGGCCACCACCGCGCGCTGCACCGTCGGCCACGACACCCCATGCGCGGCGGCCACCTCGGACTGGTCCCGGCCGTCCTCCACCGCCACCGCCAGCGCCGCCCGCAGCCGGGTTGTCGTGCGCATGATGGAGCAGCGGACGCGGCAACCTTAGGAGCCGGACTCGATGGAGTGCTCGAAGAGTCGACCGGCCAGCACCTCGCCCGCCTCGACCCCCGCGGACGAAGGACGCACCGACGATGTCAGCGCGGCCGTCTCGCTCGCGACCACCCAGCCGCGCTCCAGTCGGCCGAGCACCAGCGGCGGACGCAGTGCGGGTCGCGGGCGGCGTAGAGGGTCTGCTCGTCCGCGAAGGCCAGCGAGAACGCCCCACGCAGCCGAGGCAGCAGCCGCATCGCGGCAGTCGACCAACCCCGCCCGGCCCCCCGCACGATCACCGACGAGCAGGTCGAACGGGTCGTGACCGACACCCTGGAGACCACCCCACGGATGCCGCGCACCCCGGGACCGGCGGCTGTCGGCGCCGCGCCTCGTAGCAGCAAGCGGGCCGGCTGCTCACCCGTACCGGAGGCTCGACGCTTTCCGGTTCAGCCCGTCATGTCGGTCTCGACAGTACTGCTCTCGAACTCGAGCGCGACGAGCGGCTCATCACCAAGCACCCATGCGTCGTGGCCAGGATCAACCCGGTACGCATCGCCGGGGCCGAGGTCAGCCTCAGCGCCGTCGTCGCCAGCGATGTGCAGCGTGCCCGAGACGACGTACCCGAGGTGCGCGGACTCGCAGCTCTCGCCGCCGACCATCGGCTTGATGCACTCCGACCACCGAGACCCCGGCTCCGCCTGCAACCGCTTCACCGTGGCCGCGCCGAGGTGCACAACGGACACCGTGAGCTTCGTGGGCGTATGCGTCTCGTCAGGACTGTCCATGCTCTTCGACTCGATGCTGGCCATGCCCTCTACGCTCCCCCTACCCGCTGCCTCCGGCGCGGTGGCTAGATCCTCCTCCCGTGATCTTGGCGTGCCAAGGTGCGCGCGCGTTCGGCACGTTGCCCGCGCGACCGTCAGCGCGCGAGCGCGCGCGAACCCCCGGTGTCAACGCTTGAGTCCTCACCCTTGTCAGGGGCAGTGGCCTGCCCGAATGAGGGACGGCCGGCGAAGGGGTGCAGCACCGTCTGTCTCCCGCAGAGCGGAGGTGACGCGGCCGGGGCTGTCGGCGACTGCGCCAGGGCCGGCATCGTCGTCAGCTGTGGGGGATCGACCAGCACAGCCGGGTTCCGGTGGGTTGCCGCTGGGTGAGGGTGAGGGTGCCGCCGTGGCGTTCGGCGCGGCGGCGCAGGTTGGCCAGTCCGCTGCATCGGGTGGTGGGGCCGAGCCCGATCCCGTCGTCGCTGACCTGCAGGCTGACCTGGTCGGGGGTGGCGGTGAGGTCGACCTCGACGGTGCGGGCGTGCGCGTGTCGGGCGATGTTGCTCAGCGCTTCGCGCAGCACCGCCTCCAGGTCCTCGGCGAGGCCGTCGGGCAGGGCATCGAGCACCCCGGAGAACCGCAGCGCGGGGTCGAACCCGAGCGTGTCGGCCTGCTCGGCGGCCACCTCGAGCAGCCGCGCGCGCAGCCCGCTGCTGGTGGCCTGCGGGGTCTGCTGCAGGGCGAAGATGCTGGTGCGGATCTGTGCGATGGTGCGGTCGAGGTCGGCGACCGTGGCCAGGATCCGGTCGGTGGCCTGGCCCGGGCCCACGAAGGCGGCCAGGGCCTGCAGGGACAGCCCGGCGGCGAACAGCCGTTGGATGACGTGGTCGTGCAGGTCGGCGGCGATCCGCTGGCGATCCTCAAGCATCGCCGTGCGCTGCTGCTCGGCGCGGGCCTCGGCCAGCTCGATCGCGACCGCGGCCTGGTTGGCGAACCCGGCGGCCATGTCCACGTCGTCGGCGGTGAAGCTGGGTCGGCCGCGCACTCGGGCGGCGGTGAGCACGCCGTGCTGGCGCTGTGAGCCGTGCAGCGGCAGCACGAGCACCGGGCCGACATCGAGGTTGTCGGTGGTCATCGGGGCGAGCCCGGGCAGCTCGTGGGCTTGGGCTACCCGCAGCGGCTCCCCGGTGGTGAACACCCGCCCGGCCAGTGACCCGGCCACCGGCACCGTGCGCCCGCACAGCCCGGCCGCGGCCGGCCCGACCGCGATCTCCACCCGCAGGTCCGTCTCCTGCAGGTAGTACCACGGTGACCAAGTCCGCCTGCGCGATCTCCCGGGTGCGTTCGGCGATGAGCTGCAGCGGGCCGTCGTGCCCGCCCGGCTCGGCCAGGCTCGGTGGACAGCAGCCGCTGCGTGATCGCCGCCGTGGCATGCAGCCACTCTCCGCGGGCGCGGGCCGCCTGATACAGCCGGGCCCGGTCGATCGCTGCCGCGGCGGTCGCGGCGAGCGCCAGGGTGAGTTGCTCGTCCTCGGCGGTGAACTCCCCGCGGGTCGAGTCGGCCAGATACAGGTTGCCGAACACCTCGTCGCGGATCCGGATCGGCACCCCCAGGAAGCTGGTCATCGGCGGGTGCCCCGCCGGGAACCCGGACGAGCGCGGGTCCTCGCCGATGCGGCGCAGCCGGATCGGGTGGGGATCGTCGATCAGCGCGCCCAGCAGGCCCTTCCCGTGTGGCAGGTGCCCGATCGCCTCGACCGCGTCGTCGGGCATGCCCACGTGTACGAACTCGGCCAGCCCCCCGTCCGGGGCGATCACCCCCAGGGCGGCGTAGCGGGCGCCGACCAGGTCCCGGGCCGCCGCCACGATCCGCTGCAACACCACCGGCAACGCCAGATCCCCGGTCACCACCTGCGTGGCCCGCAACAACCCGCGCAGCCGACCCTGGGTGACCAGCACCTCCTGGGCCCGCTCCACCAGCTGTCCCAACAGTTGGTCCAGCTCCAGGCGGGGCAGATCCGGAAACGTCAACGACCCTTCGGCCGCGGTGCCCCGCCCCGGTTCACCGCCCGACTGACTGGCCCGGCGGGTCGAGCCGCGCCCCGCCAGAGCGTCATGGCCGGTCTCCAGATCGCTGGATGCCCCAACGTCGGAGAGGCTCGGTTGGGCATCGTGGAGATCGTCCCGTGAATCGATCATGAGCTACCCCCGCGCCGTCCGTGGACCGCACTCACCCGCCAGGACGGGCGAGCGATCACAACCCACCAGCTGCACGGCTATCGCCGCCATCCCGGCTCCTCCGCCCCCGCCGAGCACCGTTCGAGTAATAGCATCGCCAAGCAACTGATCCAACCGCCTGCTCCGCGTCTCACACGTCCGGAGGAGCCCGGCAGACGGACGGGTGAACACCGCAAAGAGCGGGTACCGGTGCCCGAACCAGACACGTCAGCACGACGATCAGTGATCGGCCGCGATGGCCCGCCGGAACGCTGGGCGACTGACGGCTCGCCGGAACGGGGACCCTCGGCCCTGCCCGAGCCGATGCCGTCGGGTGAGCATGACAGCCGAGTCGATTCGCCCGATTGCATGTGCCGTGTCAGGAGCACCCGATGCCCACCCCACTGCCACGCCCCGTCGAGCCCGTCTACAGCGAAGCTGCTGCCACGCTCGCGGTCGCTCTCGTCCACCGGGCCATCCGCCTCACCCATGACACCGCCCCCGCGACCCCCGCGGCGATCGCCGCCCGCGACCAGGCCCAGGCCGCTATCGCCGAACTCCCACCAGGCCCCGGCCGCGACCTGCTCGACCTGGCCTGCGACGTCCTCGACGCCCTCGGCCGGTGCCACGACGCCCGCGCCATCAAGAAGGTGCGCACCGCCCTCGCCGCGGCTGCAAACTCCCGGTAGCGGTCATTTACCGGCCCCGGTGGGGCTCTGGGCACGCGCGTTAATTCACGTGCGCCCCGGACCCGCCGGCGACCTGGGAGACGGACTCCTGAGGTACCTCGCACCTTCCCGCAGCCCGCTTAGTCGCCCGGATCCGTAGGGCCTCTGGTGAGCGCCTCCGCGTCGGCCAGGTCCTGCAAGCGTCCGGAAGCACGCTTGTTGAGTACGAGATGGTCGATGTCGATGAACGGCACGGCCAGCCCACCGATGTTGACGACGATGTGGTCCGGCCAGCACTCGTCGAACGTGACGCCGTCGATGCTGGTGAGCAGGTCGATCCGCTTCGGGGCATGTCCGAGCTGCACGACGACGTCAGGGGCAGTGAAGTCGGCCGGGTCAAGCCCGAGCGACCCGAACCCGAAATCGTCCAGCGCTCTGATCAGTCTCGCGGCGTTGTCGGGATCGAGCCAGATCCAAACGTCCAGGTCCTTGGTGAACCGCGGATGCCCGTGGGCGGCGAGGGCGTACCCGCCGACGATCAGGAAGCGGACGTCACGAGCGACGCAACACGCGATGAACTCGCTGAAGTCGCGGTCCAGCTCCATCAGCCCAACCGTAGTGCTCGGCACGCAGGGCCTCGACGTGGGCGATCCGCTCGACAGCGGGACGCCCGCGCCAGTAGGCGACATCTGTGTCGCGGTCGCCGAGACTGCGGCGGGTGACGACTTTGCGGATCACAGCACCAGCGTACGTCGATCGATCACATCGCGCGGTAGTCGCGCGGGGAGTACCGCGGGCCGAAGCGGGGTTTGCGGAACCCGGACAGCTCCACGTACCGCACCGCCCTTGCCCGATGCGGGGCGTACGGCTTGAGCACCTGCAGCATCTGCGCGTCGTCGATCGGATGCCCCAGCAGCGCCCACCCGACCAGTGCGGAGATGTGGAAGTCGCCGACGCTCACCGCGTCCGGATCGCCCCAGGCGCGCTGCGCGGCCTCCGCCGCGGTCCACACGCCGATTCCCGGCACGCGGCGCAGCAGCTCCCGCCCCGCCTCGCCGCCCAACGTGCAGGCGTTCTCCAGCCGGTGGGCCACCGCCGCGCAGGCGAGGATCGCCCGCCGCCGGGCGGAGTCGACGCCCGCGCGGTGCCACTCCCAGTCGGGCACGGCCCGGATCTGCCCCGGCGTCGGCGGGATGCGCAGGCCCGCGGGCGCCGGACCGGGGGCGGGGTCGCCGAAGCGACGGCACAGCTCGCGCCACGACCGGCGCGCCTCGGTGCCGGTGACCTTCTGCTCCAGCACTGCGGGCACCAGCACGTCCCACACCCGACGGGTGGCGCAGAACCGGATCCCCGGCATGCGTCGGTGCGCGTCGGCAACCAGCGGGTGGTGGGCGACGAACGCGCCCGGGTCGTCACCGTCGCCCAGCAGCGCGGGCAGGCCGTCGAGGGACCACGCCGCGCCCGGGCCCCACGCGTGCATGACGACCGTCCCGTCGCCGCGACGGGCCAGCCGGGTGGTCGCCGGACCGTCCGGGGTCGTCCCGGCCCGCCAGACCGCCGACCCGTCCGTGGAGTGCCAGGTCGGGTCGCCACGGCCCCGCCGCAGCGGGGCGAGGACGCCGGCAGGGTCGACGGGGTAGGGCGGCCGCCACTCGCGGACCGCGCCCTCCGTCGTCGCCCCGGCCTGCACGGCGTCCTTCCTACCCCATGGCCTACCGCACAGCGCTCAGATGTCGGCCGAGAACCGGACACCGTGTGGGGGGAGGACGACGTCCGGCCAGATGCGCATGCCGTGGCGCAGCTCGCAGTGCGGGCCGACGACGGCCCGGTCGCCGACCACGGTCTCGGACACCAGTGCGCCCTCCTCGACCCGCGCTCCGGCCCCGACCACGGCGTGCAGCACCCGGGCGTTCTCGCTGACGACAGCGCCGTCGAAGAGCATCGAGCCCTCGATGCGGGCGCCCTTGCCGATCGTCACGTTCCGCCCGACCGTCGTGCCACCCGCGACGCGGGCCGTCCGGTCGATGCGGGCGCCCTCGAGGATCAACGACTCCCCGGTCGGGCCGGGCAGCGCAGCCGACGGCGCGACGCCGCGGACCAGGTCCGCCGAGCCGCGCACCAGGTCCATCGGGGTGCCCATGTCGCGCCAGTAGGCGACGTCGACGTGCCCGGACACCCGCGCGCCCGACGCCAGCAGTCCCGGGAACGTCTCGCGCTCCACCGACACCGGCCGGGCCTCGGGGATCGACTCGATCACGTCGCGGCGGAAGACGTAACAGCCGGCGTTGATCTGGTCCGTCGGCGGGTCCTCGGTCTTCTCCAGGAACGCCGTCACCCGCCCGTCGTCGTCGGTCGGCACGCAGCCGAATGCCCGCGGGTCCTGCACGCGCACGAGGTGCAGGGTGGCGTCGGCGTTCGTGCGACGGTGCGTGTCGACGACGGCCGTGAGGTCCGTGCCGGCCAGCACGTCACCGTTGAAGACCAGGACGTCGTCCGCCGAGAGGTGCTTGAACACGTTGCGGATGCCGCCGCCGGTACCCAGCGGCTGGTCCTCGACGACGTACTCGATCTCCAGGCCCATGTCGGCACCCGTGCCGAAGTGGTCCGAGAAAGTCTCCGCGAGGTAGGACGTGCCGAGCACGACCCGCCGCACGCCCGCCTCGCGGATGCGCGAGAGCAGGTGGGCGAGGAACGGAACGCCGGCGGTCGGCAGCATGGGCTTCGGGGCGGACAGGGTGAGCGGGCGCAGCCGCGTCCCCTTCCCGCCGACGAGCACCACGGCTTCGACGTCGTGCAGCACTCGGGTGTCTCCCTCGTCTCGGTGGTCGTGAAGTCGGTCCGTCAGGATCTCACGGACCGGCGCAGCAGCCTGCGGACAGGTCGGGGTGCGCGGTCGGCGAGGTAGCGGCGCGGTGCGGCCGGGTCGGGGCGCTCGACCGGCCGGTAGCCGACCACGACGGACGGGACGTGCACCGTGAGCCAGCCGGCTCGGGCGAGCCGGTCGGCGAGGTCCAGATCGTCCAGACAGCCCGGGTAGCGGGGGTCGAACCCGTCGACGGAGTCCAGCGCGGCCCGCCGCAGCAGCAGCGCGGGCGCCGACGACCAGCCGACCGGCCCCTCGTCCTCCGGGTCCACCGGCGCCGGACGGCGCGGGACGACGCCGGGCAGCGGGTGGGCGGACGGGATCGGCGTGCCGTCGGGGGCGCGCACCCGAGGCGCCAGGATCGCGGCGCGCGGGTGCCGATCGGCGGCCGCGCGCAGGGCGGCGAGCGCCCCGTCGGGCCAGACGAGGTCCGCCGGGGCGACGGCGACGAGCCCGACCGCGGGCGGGAGCGTGGCGACCGCGCGGTTGACGGCGGCGCCGCGCCCGACGTCCTCGCCGATCCGCACCACGGTGGCGAGACCGGGATCAGGGACGCCGCCGGGGGCTCCGCTGTCGACGAGGACGACCGACGCCGCGACGTCGACGCGGGGCGGGGCCGTGGGGAACGGCGTGTCCCCCGTGCCGACGAGGAGCACCGCGAGCCCGTCGCCGTAGCGCGCGAGGTGCTGGTTCACGGCCGACCAGGCTACCCAGGCTGAGGAACGTGCCCACTCGCGGCAGCGAACGTGCCGACTCGCGGCGGCAAACGTGGCGACTCGCGGGGCGCGCCGTCAGTCGTCGTACGGGTCCTCGCCGTCGATCTCCGCGAGCAGCCGGACGGCCTCGTCGTCGCCCAGCGCCGCCGCCACCGCGACGTACGGGCGGGCCTCCATCAGCACGGCCGTCGTCGACCAGGAACTGGCCCAGCGTGAACTGCCAGCCGTGTTCGTCGTGCCGGGCGGCCTCCCGGAACTCCCGCTCCGCCGCCGCCGCGTCGCCCCGCACCGCGAGCAGGAACGTGCCGTACGCGCTGTGCGCCCGCAGCGCGCCCAGCTGCACGGCCCGTCGGTACAGCCCCTCGGCCTCGTCCGCCTGGCCGGTTGCGGCCCGCACGAGGGCCAGCGCGACGACCGTGTCGGGTCGCGACTCGTCCGCGTAGCGCTCCGCGATCTGCAGCGCGGTGCGCAGATCGCCCGACTCGTACAGCAGCTCGACCAGGTTCGCCGCCGCCTGCGGATCGCCCGCTGTCCGCAGCGCGCCGGAGCAGCGGGACCGCCTCGTCGAAGCGGTTCTCCTGGGTGAGCAGGATCGCGTAGTCGTTGCACGCCGCGAGCTCGCCGTGCTCCAGCGCGAGGAGGAAGGCTTCCTCCGCGCGGTCGATGTCCCCGACCTGGGCCAAGGCGACGCCCAGACGCCCGGCGAACCGCACGTGCCCGTGCGCGACGAGCCGGCCCAGCAGGTCGACGGCCGCGTGCCAGTCGCCGCCGTCGAGGTAGGCGCGGGCCAGCAGGTCGTCCGCGCCGGGCTCGGCGGCGGCGACGGCGTGCCGGAGCACGTCGACGGCCTCGTCCGTCCGCCCCGCGTCGAGGAGGGCGACACCGGTGGCGGACAGCCTGCCCAGAGCCGCGGCGGCGTCGGCGGGTGCGGCGGGCAGGGAGGTCGACGGCGGGGGGCCTGACGGCAGGGCGGCGGTCATCGCGTGTCCCTCTCTCCGGCACTCGGCGGGGTACCCCGATCGTGTCAACCCCGCACCGCAACCGTCATCGCATTTGACCGATTTTTGACCTCACTGTCGCGCCTGCACTCTCCGGCGTTCCCCGTACGGGGCCACCAGCCGCCGGTAGGCCACCTTCCGGACCGCCTCGGGCACCAGCCGGTAGCCGCCGCGGACGACCACGTTCCGCAGGTACTGGCGGGTGGTCGTGAAGCCCAGCGCGTGCAGCCGCCGCTGCAGCCCGAGCTCGGTGCGCAGCTGGGCCAGCCCGCCGCGGCGGCGGTACGCGCCGGCACCGACCCGGTAGAGCACCAACGGCTCGGCGACGTTCGCCACCTTCGCGCCCGCAGCGATCATCTTCGCCCAGAGTAGGTAGTCCTCCATCAGCGCGAAGTCGCCGTAGCCGCCGACGGCCTGCACGCAGGCCCGCCGGTAGACCACTGTGGGGTGGTTGAAGGGGTCGGCGAAGCGGGAGCGCGCGCGGATGTCGTCGGGGTCGGTCGGCGGGATCCGGCGGCCCACGACGTCGTCGGCGCCCGCACCGAACTCGAGCAGCCCGGACCCGACGATGTCCGCCCCGGCCTCGATGATCGGCATCTGCACGGCGAACCGGTGCGGCAGGCTGATGTCGTCCGCGTCCATCCGCGCCACGACCTCGTGCCGGCATGCGGCGAGCCCGGCGTCGAGCGCCGGCCCGAGGCCGACGTTCCGGTCGAGCTCCAGCACGTCGACGGGGACGGGGCTGGTCGCAGCGAGCTCCGCGATCCGGTCGGCGAGCACCGCGTCGACGGGGCCGTCCCGGACGATCACGACGTGGTCCGGTCGGCGGGTCTGGTCGAGCACGGTCGAGCGGAACGCCTCGGTGAGGTGGTCGGGTCGGTCACGTCGCCACACGGGCAGCAGCAGCGACAACCGTTCGCGCACGTCGACTCCCCTTCGTGACCGTTTGGCCCCGATTCCATCACGCAGCGTCGCCGCATCGACGACGAGGGTCACCCGGGACACGCCCGCCACACCGGCGGCGCGGCCACGTCGATCCGCGACCCTAACGCGTGCCCCATGGATCACCGCCGTAGCGGAGCACGGCGGAGATCCACCGCAGCGCTGCGGTTCGGGTGCGAGTCGGGGGACGGGGAGGTCGCGTGCAGGGGTGGGCTCCGCGGGGGCAGGAGCGGTCGGGGGCATCAGTCGCGACGGCGCGACGTTCGGTCGGGGAACCTCCGGAGCGACGGCGTGCGTCCGACGCGGGATGGGCGCCGCGCCGCGCCGCGGCCGGGACGGAGGGCACCACGCCGCGCCGCCGCCCACCGGGCCGCCCCGCGGATCCGCCGCCCCCGGCGCCGTGGCTCACCGGGCGCCGCCGCACCGGTCCCGCCGACGCGCCGCCGTCCCGGCCGCGCACCCTGCTGCGGCGGCTGCGGCTGGCCGCCGTCGCCGCGTCCGCGCTCGTCCTCCTCGTCAACGGCACGGCGTGGGGGCTGTACCGGGACCTGACGGGCGGGATCGTCACGACGAACGTCATCGCCACGGGCAGCAACAGCGGGCCGCAGGACATCCTGCTCGTCGGCGTCGACAGCCGCACCGACGCGCAGGGCAACCCGCTGCCACAGGAGGTGCTCGAACAGCTGCACACCGGCGGCGACAACCCGCGCGTGCTCAACTCGGACACGATCATCCTGCTGCACGTCCCCGAGGGCGGCGGGGCGGCCGTCGCGTTCTCGATCCCGCGCGACAGCTACGTCGACATCCCCGGCTACCGGCAGGACAAGATCAATGCCGCTTACCCCGCGGTGCAGGCCCTGACCGCCGAGCGGCTGGTCGGAGACGGGGTCCGGGACCGCGCGCGGATCGACGCCGAGTCCGCGGAGGCGGGCCGGACCGCGCTGATCGGGGCCGTCGAACGGCTCACCGGCGTCACCGTCGACCACTACGCCGAGATCAACCTGCTCGGCTTCTACAACCTGACCCGCGCCATCGGGGGCGTCGACGTGTGCCTGAAGAACGCCGTCGACGAGCCGCTGTCCGGCGCGCATCTCCCTGCCGGCCCGAGCACGGTCTCCGGCGCCGACGCCCTCGCGTTCGTCCGCCAGCGCCACGGACTGCCCGAGGGCGACCTGTCACGCATCCGCCGCCAGCAGGTGTTCCTCGCCGCGGTCGCCGACAAGGTCCTCGCGGGCGGGACGCTCGACCGATCCCGCGAAGCTGGCGGGGCTCGTGCAGGTCGCGCAGCAGTCGGTCGTCCTCGACGCGGGCTGGGACCTGCTCGCGTTCGCCCGGCAGGCCTCGGACATCGCCGCGGGCAACCTGGCGTTCCTCACCGTGCCGACCGGGGGCACCGGGACCAACGCGCGCGGGAGCGTCGTGCTCGTCGACCCGGCACAGGTGCGCACCTTCGTCGAGCAGCGCACCGCCGCCCAGGAGGACGCCGCGCGCCGGGCCCGGGATGCCGCGGACGCGCCCACGCCCGAACCCCCGCCGCCGCTGACGATCGAGGCGCCGCACTACGTCGTGCACGTGCGCAACGGGTCGGGCGTCGACGGCCTGGCCGGCCAGGTGCTGGACCGGCTCACCGCTCTCGGGTTCGTCCGCGGGACGATGGACAACGCGCCCGACATCGAGGAGTCGGTGGTCCGCCACCGTGACAGTGACGACGCGGCGGAGGCGGTCGCCGAGCAGCTCGGCGGGTTCGAGGTGGAGCAGGACGACACCGTGCCGTCCGGGCACCTGCAGGTGATGCTGGGCGCCGACGCGCTGTCGAAGATCCCGGGGCTGCCCGCGCCCGCGCCGGCCGCCGCGGCGGCCGAGCCGTCGATCACGGCGGCGGGCGTACCGTGCGTCGACTAGGAGGGTGCTGTTCAGCGCGCTCCTAGCGCGTGTCCTGTGGAAGAACTGACGCCCGAAGAGGCCCCGTGACGCTGACCGCCGCCCTGCTCGACCCATACCTGACCGGGTCCGGGGCCGCCCGCCCCCTGATCACCTACTACGACGACGCCACCGGCGAGCGCGTCGAGCTGTCCGCCACGACCACGGCGAACTGGGCCGCGAAGGCCGCGAACCTGCTGCGCGACGAGTGCGACGTCGAGCCGGGCACGCCGGTGGCCGTGCTGCTGCCCGCGCACTGGCAGGCGGCGTCCGTGCTGCTGGCGGCGTGGTGGTGCGGGGCGGAGGTGGTCGGCGAGCCCGCGGCCGCGGAGTGGGTGCTGTGCGACGCCGGCCGGGTCGATCTCGCCCTCGCGGCGGAGCCCGCCGGAGGGGTGGTGGCCCTTTCGCTCGACGCGTTCGGCAAGGGCATCTCCGGGCTGCCGGCCGGGGTCGTCGACTTCGCACCCGAGGTGCGGCTGCACGGCGACGACTTCACGCCCTGGGACGCGGTGCCCGGCTCCGCGCCGGCGCTCGCGGGCTCGACGGTGGCCGAGGTACTGGCTGACGCCCGCGGCCGGGCGGTGGCGCTGGGGATCAGCGAAGGCGACCGGGTGTTGTCCACACTGGACTGGAGCACGGTCGACGGGCTGATCGACGGGCTGCTGGCGGTGCTCGCGGCGGGCGCCTCGCTCGTGCAGTGCCGCAACGCCGACCCGGCGACGCTGGAACGGCGGGCCACGGCGGAGAAGGTCACCGTCCGCCTCGGCTGAGCGCCGTTTCCGGGGGTGCGCCCATGCACCGAAAGCGGCGTTGGGTGCACTGAACGAACCGAAAGCGGCTTTCGGTGCATCCGGGCGGCGGGCGCCCCGGACATGCATGACCCCCGGGCCGCACCTGGCGGTGCGCACGCCGAGCTGGACGGGCTCGGGCCCGGGGGTCACGGGTGACTGCCTGGGATTCGCCGGCACCACTACCGGCTTTCCACGTGGCCGTCGGAGATCAACGTCCGGTGGTGCTAGCGGACAGCCACCTCACACGTCGTCCTATGGCTACTCAACTTAGGACCACCTCCTCTCCTGTGTACGGCCACATTACGTCGGCCGGAGCGGGGCGCGCCACGCGAATTCGCCCGCTCGCGCGCGGGTGTGCACGGGCCGTGCGGATCAGGGACGCCCCTGCTGCTCGCGGAGGGCCGCGTCCTTCTCCAGCACCGTCGCCTGAAGCGACTCCTGGAACGCCTGCATCCGCGCGCGGAGCCCCTCGTCGGCGGCCGCGAGGATGCGCACCGCGAGCAGGCCCGCGTTGCGCGCACCCCCGACCGCGACCGTCGCCACCGGCACCCCGGCCGGCATCTGCACGATCGAGAGCAGCGAGTCGAGCCCGTCGAGGACCTTCAGCGGCACCGGGACCCCGACCACCGGCAACGGTGTGGCCGCCGCGACCATCCCGGGCAGGTGCGCCGCCCCTCCCGCCCCGGCGACGATCACGCGCAGGCCGCGGGCCGCCGCCGACGTCGCGTAGTCCAGCATCCGCTGCGGAGTCCGGTGCGCGGAGTACACGCCGACCTCGTACGGAACCGCGAACTCGGCGAGCGCCTCGGCGGCAGCCGACATCACCGGCCAGTCCGAGTCGCTCCCCATGATCACGCCCACCAGCGGCTCAGGCACTGGGCACCGCCCTTCGCGGAAATCGGGTCGCGCGGGCGTCCGCGTCGTACGGCGACCACCCGTCGGCCCACGTCGCCGTCGCGAGCCACCCGGCGGCCAGCACGGCCCGGGCGCGCACCTCGTCGAGCCGGTCACCGAGGGCGGTGACGTGCCCGACCTTGCGGGCGGGGCGCTCCGCCTTGCCGTAGAGGTGCACCTTGACGTCCGGGAACCGGGCGAAGAGATGATGCACGCGCTCGTCGAGCGACATCGCCACCGGCGCGGCCGCACCGAGGACGTTCGCCATCGCGACCACCGGTGCCGTCGGCTCCGTCGCCCCGAGCGGGTAGTCGAGGACCGCGCGCAGGTGCTGCTCGAACTGCGACGTCCGGGCGCCCTCGATGGTCCAGTGCCCCGAGTTGTGCGGTCGCATCGCCAGCTCGTTGACCATCAGGCCCTCGGCGGTGCCGTCGGTGTCGAACAGCTCGACGGCGAGCAGCCCCGTGACGTCGAGGTGGTCGGCGATCCGCAGGGCGAGCTCCTGGGCGGCCGCGGCGGTGCCCGCGTCCAGGTCCGGCGCCGGGGCGAGGACCTCGACGCACTGCCCGTCGCGCTGCACCGTCTCCACGACCGGCCACGCCGCCGCCTGCCCGTACGGCGACCGCGCCACCTGCACGGCCAGCTCGCGGCGCATCGTCACCGCCTGCTCGGCCATCAGCGGCGTGCCCGCGGCGAGCAGCTGCGCGACGAACCCCGGGTCGGGCCCGTCCAGCAGCCACACCCCCCGGCCGTCGTAGCCGCCGCGCACCGCCTTGAGCACCACCGGCCAGCCGGTCCGGGCGGCGAGCCCGTCGACGTCCGCGGGCTCGGCGACCTCGACGTGGTCCGGCATCCCGGCCAGTCCGGCGAGCGCGCGGCGCATCACGAGCTTGTCCTGGGCGTGCCGCAGGGCGTCAGGGCTCGGACGGACGGCCACGCCGTCGGCGACCAGCGCCCGCAGCAGCTCGCCCGGGACGCCCTCGTGGTCGAACGTGACGACCTCCGCGCCGTCGGCGAGACCGCGCAGCGCGTCGAGGTCGTCCGGGCTCCCGAGGTGCACGTCGGCACAGACGAGGGCGGCGGGATCCGTTTGCGACGCCGCGAGCACGCGAAGCGACTGCCCCAGCGCGATAGCGGCCTGGTGCGACATCCGTGCGAGCTGCCCGCCGCCGACCATCCCCACGACGGGGAGGCCGTCCGGCGCAGGTGTTGCGACGTCCACGGTGAGTGAACGTTACGGCGCGCCGGGCACCGGTCCCGGGACCGGGTGGCCCGTCTGGCACCATCGATCAGGTGGCCGTTGTCGAACGGGTGCTGGCGACCATCCCCCAGCCCTATCGCTCCATAGCGATCAAGCACAGGGAGCTGGTCAAGTTCGCCGTCGTCGGCGGCACCACCTGGGTGATCGACACCGTGGTGTTCCTGGTGCTCAAGAGCACTGTCCTGGAACCGAAGCCGATCACGGCGAAGATCGTCGCGGTGCTGGTGGCCACGATCGTGTCGTACGTGCTGAACCGCGAGTGGAGCTTCCGGACGCGCGGCGGCCGGGAACGCCACCACGAGGCCGCGCTGTTCTTCCTCATCAGCGGGGTCGGCGTCGCGGTTTACACGGCGCCTCTGGCGATCTCCCGGTACGTCTTCCACCTGTCGGAGCCGACCGTGAGCCTGCTCACCGAGCAGATCGCGGACTTCGTCAGCGGCCAGATCCTGGGCGTGCTGGCCGGTATGGCGTTCCGCTGGTGGGCGTTCCGCAAGTTCGTGTTCCCGCACCAGGACGTCCGCCGCCAGGTTCTTCAGGAGCCCACCCCGGAGCCGGACACGGTCGACGCGGAGCCGGTCGAGCGTTCCTGACCGTGCGACCGGATCGGTCAGCGCGGTGTCGCGGCCGGCAGGGCGGCCGGTAGCACGTCGTCCGCGCGGGCCACGGGCAGGAAGATCGTGAACACCGGCGGCCGGGCCCGCGACAGCTCCAGGCGGCCGCCGTCCGCCTCGACCAGCGCGCGGGCCAGCGCCAACCCCAGCCCCGTCGACGACCCGACCGACACCCCCCGGTCGAAGACGTGCGCGACGAGCTCCTCCGGCACTCCGGACCCGGCGTCGCCCACCTCCACCTGCGGGCCGTGCTCGGTCGCGCGCGCGGCGACGGTCACGGTGCCGCCGCCGTGCCGCAGGGCGTTCTCCAGCAGCGCACCCACGGCCTCGCGGATGCGCGCGGGCGTGACGCGGACGAGCAGCCGCTCGGGGACTCGCACCTTGAGGGCGCGGCCGGCGCCGCGCATCCGCGGCTGCCACTCCTCGATGACGGTGGCCAGGATCTCGCGCAGGTCCGCGGGCTCGGCACCGGCGGCGCGGGCCGCGCGGGCGGCCTCCAGCAGCTCGTCGAGGACTCCGGACAGGCGCTCGGCCTGCTCCAGCGCCGCAGTCGCCTCCCGCACGACGTCCGGGTCCGGGTGCGTGGTCAGCTCGTCCAGCCGCAGCTGCAGCGCGGTCAGGCGGCTGCGCAGCTGGTGCGAGACGTCGCCGACGAGGTTGCGCTCGCGCTGGACGAGCTCGGCGAGCGCGCCCGCGGACGTGTCGAGGACGTCGGAGACCCGGTCCAGCTCGGGGATCCCGTGCCGGTCCGGGGTCCGGCGGAAGTCACCGGCGCCGAGCCGGGCGGCGCGGTCGGCGACGTCCCGCAGCGGCTCGGCCAGCCGCCGGGCGGTCACGGTGGCGACCACGGCACCCGTCCCGACCGACAGCACGATGAGCAGCACCACGACCAGCGTGACCTGCACCTGCTCGGTGCGCAGCACCGTGCGCGGCTCGGCCAGCGTGATCGACGCGCCCGGCCAGACCGGCAGCGTCTCGGCGATCGGGTCGGACCCGACGTCCGCGCCGAGGAACTGGACCGGCCGGCCGTCCTCCTCCAGCGTCAACCGACCACCGGAGGGGACGGCCAGTGCGAGCGCGTCCTGGTCGACGGTGTCGAACGAGCCGGGCCCGTCGAGCCGGGAGGCGACCTGTTCGAGCCGGTCGAGCAGGTCGGCCCGGCTGAAGTCCTCCATCAGCCGCCATGTGGTGATGGCGAGCGGGACCCCGAGCACCAGCGCGGTGATCGTGACGACCAGGAGGGTCGACTGCAGGATGCGGCGGCGCATGGGAGTGGGTCGGTCGTCGTCGGATCAGTCGTGGTTGAAGCGGAAGCCGACCCCGCGCACCGTCGCGATCCGCCGCTCGCCGCCGATCTTGCGGCGCAGCCAGGACATGTGCATGTCGAGGGTCTTGCTCGTCTTCATGTCGGGGTCGTTCCACACCTCGCGCAGGATCTCCTCGCGGGTGACGACCTGCCCGGCGCGCAGCATGAGCACCCGCAGCAGCTCGAACTCCTTGTTCGCGAGGTTCACCTCGGTGCCGTCGACGAGCACGCGGCGGCCCGACAGCTCCATCCGCACGCCGCCGACGTCGACGGTCTCCGGGGTCAGCCTGCGCAGCAGCGCCCGCACCCGGGCCAGCAGCTCGGCGAGCCGGAACGGCTTGCTGACGTAGTCGTCGGCGCCCGCGTCGAGCCCGACGACGAAGTCGACCTCGTCGGTGCGCGCGGTGAGCATGAGGACGGGGAGGTCGGGGAAGTCGGGGCGCAGCCGCCGGCAGACCTCGAGGCCGTCCATCCGGGGCAGGCCGAGGTCGAGCACGAGCAGGTCGACATGGCCGACCCGGACGCGGTCCAGCGCGCCCATCCCGTCACCCTGGACCTCGACGGAGTAGCCCTCGCGCTCGAGGGCCCGTGAGAGCGGCTCGGCGATCGCCGGGTCGTCCTCGGCCAACAGGACCGTGGTCACGAACGCGAGCGTATCCCCTGCGTCAGTCGACCGTCGTGAGCCGACACGGGCGGGGGATGGGAGGCTGGCGCCGTGGAGCACGTGACGCCCGCCGACCGCACACCCGACACGGTCGCCCCCGACCACGCCGACGACCTCGCACTCGCGCTGCGGCTCGCCGACACCGCCGACGCGATCACCGCCGACCGGTTCCGCGCGGCTGACCTGCGCGTCACCCGCAAGCCCGACCGCACTCCCGTCACCGACGCCGACACCGCCACCGAGGACGCGCTGCGTGCCGTGATCGGCACCGAGCGGCCGGGTGACGCCGTGCTGGGCGAGGAGCGCGGCGGTGAGGTGCCGGAGAGCGGCCGGGGCTGGGTGCTCGATCCGATCGACGGCACGAAGAACTTCTCCCGCGGCGTGCCGGCCTGGGCCACGCTCATCGGGTTGACCGTGCACGGCCGGGCCGTCGTCGGGGTCGCGAGCGCCCCGGCACTCGGTCGCCGCTGGTGGGGCGCCGCGGGGCTGGGCGCGTGGGCGTCGGACAACGGGGGGCCGCCGCGCCGGCTCGCGGTCTCCGGGGTCAGCGACCTCGCCGACGCCTACCTGTCCACCACGGACTTCCGCACGTTCTCCCGGCGCGGCGACCTCGACCGGTGGCTCGCCCTCGCCGACGCCTGCTGGGAGACGCGCGCGTTCGGCGACTTCTGGCAGTACTGCCTCGTCGCCGAGGGCGTGATCGACGTGGCCGTGGACCGGGCGGCCAGTGTCTGGGACCTCGCCGCCCTCGGCCCGATCCTCGACGAGGCCGGCGGGCGGCTGACGGACCTCGACGGCGTCGCGACGCACGACGGCGGCAACGCGCTGGCCTCCAACGGCGCGGTGCACGACGCCGCGCTCGCGCTGCTCACCGGTCGCTGAAGGGACGCGGCGCGGGCTACCCGGGCGTCGTCGCGCGCTCCAGGGCCTCCCGTACCCGCTCCGCATCGGCGACGTCGACGAACTCCAACTCCTCGCCCGCCTCGGTCTCGACCAGCAGCGACCTGACGCCCGCGAACCGGCTCGTGCGGCCGTGTGCGCACGGCGGTGATGCCGTCGAGCGGCACCTGGATCCCCTGCCATCCGTGCACCCCCTCGCGCGCCAGGAGGCGCCGGGTGGTGACGACGAGGTGCGTCGTGCGCCAGCGCACCAGCGGCAGCACCGAGAGCCACCCGACCAGCACGACCGCGAGCCCGCCGACGGCCGGCCAGCCCCACTCCTGCCAACCCTGGTTCCGGGCGAGCGCAGCGATGTAGCCGGCTGCGCCGACCACCAGCAGGAACGCCAGCGCGGGCCCGAGCAGCACCCGCCAGTGCGGATGTCGGTGGGCGACGACCCGCTCCCCCTCGACGAGCACGTCGTCCGGGAAGACCACCGGGCCACGGTAGTGGCACGGCACCTGGCTCCCGGCGGCGGTGCGCGCGGGTCAGCTGTCGGCGGGCGCTCCGGTCCGGTCGTCCACGGGCCGCAGGTGGACGACGTCCCCCGCCGCGATCGCCCGGCGCTGGCCGTCGGCGCCGAGCAGCAGCAGCCGGCCGTCGCCGTCGACGTCTTCGGCCATGCCCGTCGCGGCCATCCCGCCGGGCAGTTCCACCCGCACCTCGGCACCGAGACTGGCGCAGGCCGCGCGGTAGTCCGCACGAAGGTGATGGGCGTCGGGGTCACCGCGGGACGACCGCCAGGCCGACTCGCGCTCGGCGATCCGGGTGAGCACGGCGACCAGCACCTTCGTCCGGTCCACCGCCTCGGCGCCCTCCGCGGCGAGCGACGTGGCGCCGGCCGGGAGCTCGGCCGGTGTCCCGGCGACGTTCAGCCCGATCCCGAGCACGACCGCGGTGCCGTCCGGGCCGCTCGCCGCCTCGGCGAGGATGCCGCCCGCCTTGCGCTGCGCGGCGCCCAGCAGGAGGTCGTTGGGCCACTTGAGGCAGGCCTGGGCGGGGACCAGGTCGCGGACGGCGTCGCGCACCGCCAGCCCGGTGAGGAGCGGCAGCCACCCGTAGCGGTCGGGCGAGACGGCGCCGGGACGCAGCAGGACGCTGACGGTCACCCCGGTGCCGGGCGGCGACACCCACTCGCGCCCGAGTCGCCCGCGCCCCGCGTCCTGGTGCTCCGCGACGAGGACCGACCGGTCCGGGGCGCCGGAGGCGGCGGACGTGAGGAGCGCGGCGTTGGTCGAGCCGACGCGCTCGACGACGTCCAGGCGGGCCCACGGGCCTGCCGGGCTCACCAGCGCGGCGCGCAGCGCCGCCGCGTCCCAAGCCTGCTCCACGTGGCGGACGTTACCGTCCGGCAACCCCGGTGGCGGTACCGGTGGCGGTGGGCGGCCACCCGCCGTCGCCCGGCGCACGCGGAACGTGGCCCGCGCCGTCCCGACGGCCACCTCGACGACCCGCGCGGTTGCGGTCCGAACCCGACGATCGGCGCGGTCCGACGTGATGCGCGCCGCTCCCCGGCGCTCACGGGTTGCCATCTGGTTAAGGTCCGCGCATGAGTGTGCGAACCGTCCCGGAGATGCGATGAGTGCCGCCACCGAGCCCGTCCAGGACGGCTCGCCCGACCCGCACAGCACCGCGGGCAAACTTGCCGACCTCTACCGGCGCATCGACGAGGCCGTACACACGGGCAAGGCGGCTGCCGCCGAGCGCCAGGCCGCCAAGGGCCGCCAGACCGCCCGCGATCGTGTCGAGGCACTGCTCGACCCGGGCTCGTTCGTCGAGTTCGACGAGCTCGTCCGGCACCGGTCGATCAACTTCGGCATGCAGGAGAAGCGTCCCTACGGCGACGGCGTGATCACCGGTACCGGCACCATCGACGGCCGCAACGTCGCCGTGTTCAGCCAGGACGCGACGGTCTTCGGCGGCTCGCTCGGCGAGGTGTACGGCCAGAAGATCGTCAAGGCCATGGACTTCGCCCTCAAGACGGGCATCCCGATGATCGGCATCAACGACGGCGGCGGCGCGCGCATCCAGGAGGGCGTCGTCGCGCTCGGCCTCTACGGCGAGATCTTCATGCGCAACGTGCGCAGCTCGGGGGTCATCCCGCAGATCTCGCTGATCATGGGCGCGTGCGCGGGCGGGGCGGTCTACTCCCCCGCGATCACCGACTTCACCGTGATGGTGGACCAGACCAGCCACATGTTCATCACCGGCCCGGACGTGATCAAGACCGTGACCGGCGAGGACGTCGAGATGGAGGACCTCGGTGGCGGCCGGGCACACAACACGAAGTCGGGCGTCGCGCACTACCTCGCCGCGAACGAGATGGACGCGTTGTCCTACGTCAAGGAGCTGCTGAGCTTCCTGCCGAGCAACAACCTCTCCGACCCGCCGGCGTTCCCCGCCGCCGAGCCGATCGCGGGCTCGATCGCCGACTCGCTCGACGCCACGGACCTCGAGCTCGACTCGGTCATCCCGGACTCGCCCAACCAGCCCTACGACATGCACGAGGTGATCACCCGCGTCCTCGACGAAGGGGAGTTCCTCGAGGTCCATGCCCTGTTCGCGCCCAACATCATCGTCGGGTTCGGCCGGATCGAGGGCCGCAGCGTCGGCGTGGTGGCCAACCAGCCCACCCAGTTCGCCGGTTGCCTCGACATCGACGCCGCGGAGAAGGCGGCCAGGTTCGTGCGCACCTGCGACGCGTTCAACGTGCCCGTGCTGACCTTCGTCGACGTCCCCGGCTTCCTGCCCGGGACCACCCAGGAGTGGGGCGGCATCATCCGGCGCGGCGCCAAACTGATCTACGCCTACGCGGAGGCGACGGTGCCGAAGATCACCGTGATCACCCGCAAGGCCTACGGCGGGGCCTACGACGTCATGGGCTCCAAACACCTCGGCGCCGACATCAACATCGCCTGGCCGACGGCGCAGATCGCCGTCACCGGCTCTGCGGGCGCGGTCAACATCCTCTACCGCAAGGAGCTCAAGGACCTCACCGGTGACGAGCTCGCGGCGAAGCGCGCGGAGCTGCAGCAGCACTACGAGGACACGCTGGCGAACCCGTACATCGCCGCGGACCGCGGGTACGTCGACGGGGTCATCCCGCCCTCCCACACCCGCGGGTACGTGGGCCGGTCACTGCGGGCGCTGGCGACGAAGCGCGAGGCGGCGCCGACGCGCAAGCACGGGAACATCCCCCTGTGAGCGACGACGCGGCGACCGGGGACGGTGCGCGCGAGGCGACCCCGGAGGAGCGCCGGGCGCTGTTCCGGGTCGTCCGGGGCACACCCTCCGATGCCGAGCTGGCGGCGCTGACGGTCGTGCTCGCGGCTTCGGCACGGCGTCGGGCCCCCGGGCCGCGGACCTGCTCGGCGTGGACCGACCTGGCGGCCCGGATGCGCCGGCCGCTGCACGCCGGGCCCGGCGCGTGGCACACGTCGGCCTGGCCGCGCTGACACCCGCAGCTCAAGTGCTGCTCAATTCGCTTTCCCCCACGGTCCCGCGGCCGCAGAGTCTCCTACCGGCAGCGCGCTGCGGAGGGGGAGAGCCACATGAACGTGACCGGGTTCGTGGTGATGTTCGGCTTCGCCGCTCTCATGCTCCTCGCCGGGAACGTAGGCCTGGTCTGCGGGCGGGCCCGGGCGCGCGCCGCCGCCGGCCGAAAGCGATCCGTTCACCGCGGAAGATGACGCAAAGAACGCGGTCCATCACGTTCTGAAAGCGCATGACCATTCTGCGACAGCGAGTCACCACCTCAACGCCAAGAGTACAAACGGTGGGGCCGCCGCCCCTGCCCTGCACAAACCGTTTACTCTCGCGAGCACCCCGGCTCCCCGAATAGTCATGCTCCCGGCACACGGCAGACCGGCGCAGCGCACAACGATGCGCGCCGGCTTCCGCAGCAGTGAACGTGCTGTTCACCGTGGTCACCCACGGCGTCGGCTCGATGTGGCTGCGCTCGCTGATGTTCAACCATCCCGCCGCACAGGCGAACCCGTGGCTCTGGTCGCTCATCCACGGCGTGGCGGTGCTACTCGCCTGCGTCGGCGTGATGCTGTTCTGGCGCGTCACCGAGGACGAGCAGAACCAGAAGGACGACCTCACCCGCAAGCTGGCCGACGCCGAGATCGGACGCCGGAGATTCACCTCCGACATGCTCGTGAACCTGGCCCGCCGCAACCAGAGCATGCTCTACCGCCAGCTGGAGATCATCAACCAGCTCGAGGAGTCGGAGCGGAACCCGGACGCGCTGGCGGAGCTGTTCCGCCTGGACCACCTCACCACGCGGGTAAGGCGCAACGCGGAGAACCTGCTGGTGCTCTCGGGCGAGAAGCCCCCGCGGGTGTGGAGCCAGGGACTGGGGTGTCGGCATGGAGGAGGCCGACCTGGCGTCCGCGAACGCCCTGCTGGCCGACCCGCCCGAGGTCGACCTGTCGGTCTCCAAGCGGCTCGGCTTCCACGTCGTGGCCCGGCTCGCCGCGCGGCACGGGATCCGCGTGGTGCTCTCGCCCACGCCCGGCTCCGGCATCACCGCGTCGGTCGCCCTGCCGGGCTCGCTGTTCGAGCTCGGACCTGAGCCGGTCGGCGCACTGGTCCCCGCCGTGGCCGCCCGGCCGCCCGTGTCGATCGGGCCGCGATCGACCGGGCCGAGTCGGACGGCGCGGAGGTCCGCTCCCTGATACCGGGCCCCCGCATGCCGTTGCCGTCGGAGACGAGCGGCCTCGGCCCGCAGGACCCGGCGGAACGCGTGGCGCCCTCGTGGACGGGCTGGTGGGCGGGAACCGATCCCGCCCGTACGGGCTCCGCGGAGACGGACACGGACACGGACACCCGACCGGACGGGCCGGCGGCGACGCTCACGACGCCGACCGAACCCGCACGGCCCACCAGCGGCGACACGCCGAAGGCCCGTGCTGCGTCGCCGGCCCGCCCCGGCCGACGTGACGATGCGCAACCCGGGGGCGAGGGTGAGCCTGGGGCACGCGGGGGTGACGGCCGCTGTCGTGGTCTCGGTGGACGGTCTCCCGCTCGCGGTGTCGTCCGGCGTGACCGACGCGCTCGCGGACCAACTCGCGGCGGCGGCGTCCGGTCTCGTCAGCCTCGCGCGCGCCACGGCCCACCTGCTCGCGTCCGGCGATCTCACCCAGACCATCCTCGAGATGACCGGGGGTTATCTCTTCGTAACCTCGGTCAGCCGCGGCGCCACCGTCGCGGTGCACGCCGGTCGCCAGTGCGACCTGGGCCTCGTCGGCTACGAGATGACGATGCTCGCGGAGCGGGTCGGCCGGGCCCTCGACCCCGGCATCCGCATCGGGACGGGGGGCGTCACGCGATGACACCGGACGACGCGACCGGCGACGTGGCGCCGTCCGAGCCGGGACGGGTCGTCCCGGTCTACGCCGTCACAGGGGACGAACCCGGGCAAGACCACCACCACCGTCGCGATGGACTTCGGCCGGATCTCGATGGACGACCTGGTGCTGTACCTGTTCGGGACCCCGGGGCAGGATCGTTTCTGGTTCATGTGGGACGAGCTGGCCCGCGGTTGCGTCGGCGCAGTCGTGCTGGTGGACCTGCGCCGGGTGGACGACTGCTTCCCGGCGATCGACTACTTCGAGAGCCGTCACCTCCCGTTCGTCGTCGCCGTGAGCACGTTCCCCACCGCCGACGCCTTCCCGGACGACGAGGTGCGCGACGCGCTCGCCCTCCGTGCCGACGCCCCGATCGTCCGCGTGGACGCGCGCGCCTCGGCGTCGTGCACCGCCGCCCTGATCGCCCTGGTCGAGCACGCTCTCGACCGGTCCGACGGCAGCACGCGGCGCACCGCACGGGCGTGGACCGGGCCGCTCGCGGCGCACTCGTACCTGGCCTGACCGCGAGCTCAGGTGGCGACGGCTGTGCGGGCCAGTGCGTGCTCGACGAGGCTGATCAGCGTCTCCTGGCTCGAGCGGAGGTCGCGGGCGTCCATCCACACCACGGGGCAGCCGTCCGGGAGGGCCAGCGCCTCCCGGACGGCCTCGGCGTCGTACTCGTCGGATCCGGGAAAGCGGTTGATCGCGACGACGAACGGCAAACGGCGGTTCTCGAAGTAGTCGATGGCCGGGAAGCAGTCGTCCACCCGGCGCAGGTCCACCAGCACGACCGCGCCCACCGAACCGCGCGCCAGCTCGTCCCACATGAACCAGAAGCGCGCCTGGCCGGGCGTGCCGAACAGGTAGAGGATCAGCGACCCGTCGACGGTGATCCGGCCGAAGTCCATCGCGACGGTGGTGGTGTGCTTGTCGGGCACCAGGGCCGGGTCGTCGACACCGACCGAGGCGGAGGTCATCTCCTGCTCGGTCAGCAGCGGTGGGATCTCCGACAGCGAGCGGACGAGGGTCGTCTTTCCCACCCCGAACCCGCCTGCGATCAACACCTTGAGCGGGATGAGGTCGGTCGAGTCAGCGTGCACGAAGACCCTCCAGGAGCCTCTCGAGGATTTCGGGGGCGAGACTGCCGTCGGCAGTGCTGGGTTCCGGCGGCAGATGGACGACGAGGTACTTCGCGTTCACCAGGTCGCTCACCAGTACGCGGGCGACCCCGACGGGAACGCCGAGGGAGGCGCCGATCTCCACGATCGACACCGGCGTGGCGGCGAGCTCGACGGTCATGCGGTATTCCAGCTGCAGGTCCGTCGCGAAGACGCCGGCGTCGGTGGTCGTCACCAGCGCCTCGACGGGCATGTCAGGGCCCTCGTTCGCCCGGGTGCGGCCTCCGGTCACCGCATAAACGGGTACGACCCGGCCGCCGCGAGGCTCCATCCATTCGGTGGGTGCCGCGTCACCTGCCATCGTCAACTTCCGACGTTCGTGCGGGGCGCCGGACTCAGCGCGTGCCCCACTCGGGACGCGAGCATCGTCATCTCGTAGCCGATCAGCCCGATGTCGCAGCAGCGCTCGGCGTACACCGCGAGCGTCGCCGCCTGACCGACGGAGGTGACGAAGAGGTAGCCGCCGGACATCTCGATGATCGTCTGACTCAACGCACCGGCGCCGAGCAGGTGCGCCGTGCCGCGCGCGAGGCTCACGAGACCCGAGGCGGCCGCCGCCAGCTGGTCACCGAGGGCGACAGTCACGTCGGGCGAGGTCGCGAGGCGCAACCCGTCGCCGGACACCACGATCGCGTGGACGACGCCGGGGGTGTCCCGCACGAACTCGACCAGCAGCCAGTCGAGCTGGCCGGACCGCACCGTCATTCTCGTTCTCCTTCGCGACCCTGGTGGTTGACCTCCGGGTCGCCGACGACCGCCTGCGCTGCCAGCCGACTGGCCTGATAGCGGGACAGGGCGCTCGCCGCGGCGTCCGCGGACAGGGGCGCGGCGGTCTCGGCGAGACCCGTCGAGGGGTGGCGCAGCTCGGGCGCCAGGTGTGCTTGGGGGACCCGGCGCCGCAGTTCGCGCGAGCCGGGGAACCGCGGTGCCGACGCGGACGGCAGGACGGCCTCTTTGGTGCGCGGCACGGGCAACGCGGCCACGACGGCCGGCCCGATCGGCGGCCTCTCGGGACGGCGACGGTCGACCACCGGCGGGGGCGCACCCTTCCGGGCGGTCGGTACCGGGGGGGTGTGCCAGCGTGGCATCCCCGCTTCTTGATCTGACGCGGGGCGGCCATCTCGCACGAAGTGCGGGGTGGACGCGTCGTGGCCAGATCGTTCACCGTCCATCGACTCCGCGCGCGCGACGGGAATGCCCATCGCGGGCGACGAGCTACCCGGCGTCGAACTGCCCGGCGTCGCCGTCGGGAGTGCGCGCGCCTGCTCGGGCACCGCGACGCGCCCGTCGGCCTGCCGCTCGGGCCCGTCGCCGACGTTCCCGTCGCCGCCGTGGTCGTTGCCGCCGTGGTCGTTGTCGCTGTGCGCGTCACCGCTGTGCGCGTCACCGCTGTGCGCGTCACCGTTGTGCGCGTCACCGCCGTGCGCGTCACCGCCGTGCCCGTCGACCCCGTCGACCGTGCCGGCGGCCGCCTCGGTGCCGTGCCCGGCGACCTCGGTGCCGTTGGCAGCGCGCCGGTCGACGCCGACGTCGTCGGTCCGAGGACCGTTCGTTCCGGACCCGCCCCGGTGAACTGATCCGCCGTTCACCCCGGCCCTGGCACCCTCGTCGTGGCCGTTTCTCCGGACCTCCCGCCCGGTGGACCCGAAGCCACCCGGGCCGTCGGCGGCCGCCTGCGTCTCGGGGCTCCACCATCCGCGCCACCGTCCGTCGGGCCCGGTTGGCCCGTTGTCCTGCGGGAACGCCGGGCCGGGCGGCATCGACGCGACGTTCGACGGTGTGCCCGAGTTCGGTCCCACCTGCCGATGGCCGGAGTGGTCCTGCACGTCGACGACGCTCGGGCCGAACCGATCGGCGGCGTTCGTCTGCCGGGCATCGAACGCGGTCGCGCCCGGCAGCGGCGCGATCGCTCCGGGGGGAGCTGTCTGGGTGAACAGGGAAGCGGGCAGGACGGCGACCGCGGTGATACCGGAGCCCGGGGTCGCGGTGAGAGACACCGCGATCCGGTGCCGGGCCGCGAGGCGCGCAACGACGTGGAACCCCAGGCGCTGCGCGACCGCGAGGTCGAGGTCGCCGGGGTGGGCCAACAGCTGGTTCGCCTCGGCCAGGTCGTCGGCCGGCATACCGACCCCCCAGTCCTCGACGGTGAGCAGGTGTCCGCCCTCGTCCCGCCGGTTGGGTCGCACGCGGATCGTCACCGCGGTCGCAGGCGGAGAGAACCGGACGGCGTTCTCGGTGAGTTCGGCGAGCAGATGGGTCAGGTCCGCGATGGCGGTGCCGGAGACCGCGATGCGGTCGTCGACGGCGAACACCACACGGTCGAGGTCCTCGGTCTCGGCGATCGCCGCTCGGATGACGTCGCGCAGCGGCACCGGCTCGGACCAGGTCCGCGGAGCCTGCTGGCCCGCGAGCACCAGCAGGCTCTCGGCGTTGCGCCGCACGCGGGTGGCGAGATGGTCGAGCCTGAACAGGTCCGCCAGTGCGTCCGGGTCCTGCTCCCTGTTCTCCAGCTCGTTGATGATGTCGAGCTGGCGGTAGAGCATGCTCTGGTTGCGCCGCGCGAGGTTCACCAGCATCTCGGAGGTGAACTTCCGGCGACCGATCTCCGCATCCGCGGTGATCAGCTGGCGGCCCAGCTCCTCCTTCTTGGTCTGCTCGTCCTCGGTGACCCGCCAGAAGATCACCATGCCGATACACGCGAACAGCACGGCGACGCCGTGCACGAACGACCACAGCCACGGGTGCGCTTGCGCTGCGGGGTGGTTGAAGATCTGCCCGCCCAGCCAGATGGTGCCGATGCCGTGGCTGATCGTGGTGAAAGCGACGTTCCACAGGAACGGCACCCAGTCCTGATAGAGCGCGATGAAGCCGATGATGATGAAGAAGTGGAAGTGCGCCTCGATGGTGCCGCCGGTGAGCAGCACGAGTGCGATGGAGCAGAACACCAGACCGCCGGTGACGAAGAACGACGCCCACCGTCGATAGGTGACGAGGTGGCCGAGAACCAGGCAGATCAGGGGGGCGACCACGGCTTCCGTGGCCTGCACGGCCGAGTGGCCGAGCATGAGCCCGAGGCCCGCCACCAGCGGGACGTGCAGCAGGAGCACACGCTCGAGCAACCGGTGACGCCGATGCCACGCCCGGTCGTCGAGCGTGTTGCCGCGCGGCAGGTAGGCCAGGAGCCGGGGTAGTACCCGACGACTACCGCCCTGCCCGGCCGTCGGGCCGGTCGACACAACGTCCTGCATGAAACTGCTCCGTTCGGCAGCAGGAGCGGCCGGAGCCGCAACTGTGGACGCGGGAAATGTACATCCGCTCTGCGACCGATCGACGACTCTACGCAATCGTCGCATCCGCAACGGCCCGTTCGTCGCCTGCCGCCTGCCGCTCATCGGACCGTCAGTGATCGGGCAACGCCGCACCGTGACAGGTCTTCTCGGCTACCCGCTTGCTTGACAACAGCGAGTAGTCAACCATGTCTTCTCGGCGACATGGGGCCTCCACTCGGCGTTTCGGACGTTTCCCGCCGCCGCGGATCTTGATGCGCACATCGACTGCTCTGAATGGAGTAACTATGCGGCGTTCGGATGTATCGCGATCCGGTCCACAGGAAGCGATAGAGTCTCGCGCTGTCGAGTTCCGCCCCGCTCCCGAGAACCCGGCACCGCAGTCTCCGCACGTCGCTCCCGGACGTTGTCGTGATGCCGGAGCGATGCGCTCCCCCTTGTCCGAAGCGGCCACTCGATGCGCGGCCGGCGCACCTCGGAGGCGCACGTGAAGATCCTCCTGCTCTGCTCCTCGTTCAATGGGCTGACGCAGCGGGTGTGGGTGGAGCTCCGTCGTGCCGGGCACGTCGTCGCGTGGCGGCAGGCGGTGGACGACGAGACGATCCGCCTCGCGGTCGACGCCCTCGATCCAGAACTGATCGTCTGCCCCTTTCTCCGCGAGCGCGTGCCGGACGATGTGTGGCGGGCCCGTCCGACCGTGATCATCCATCCGGGTCCGGTCGGTGACCGCGGTCCGTCGTCACTGGACTGGGCGATCACCGAAGCCGCGCCGGAGTGGGGTGTGACTGCGCTGTCGGCGGTCGACGAGATGGACGCCGGTCCGGTCTGGGCGAGCCGCAGCTTCCCGCTCCCCGCTGAGCTCCCGCGCAAGAGCGTTCTGTACGCCGGACCGGTCACGGACGCCGCCGTCGAACTGGTCCACGAGGTGGTCGAGAAGGCTTCCCGCCCCGGGTTCACGCCCGATCCGGTGGACGCCGCCGGCGCTCCCGGGCGTCTGCGGCCGGGCATGACCCAGGCCGATCGTCGCTTCTCCTGGTCCGACCCGACGGCCCAGATCGTCCGCCACATCCAGGCAGGCGACGGCTCGCCGGGTGTCCGCGCGGAACTCGCCGGGATGGAGGTGTCGGTCTTCGATGCGCACCCGGACACCGCCGTGCTGGACGGCCATGGTGCCGCGAAGCCGGGATCGGTCCTGCTGCGCAGGCACGGAGCAGTGCTCGTCCGGACCGGCGACGGCGCGGTCTGGATCGGGCAGGCCCGCCCGATCCCCGGCACTCCCGGCCCGCGGGTGAAGCTGCCGGCGGCGACCGTGCTGGGCGACCGCATCGCGGACGTGCCCGAGGCACTGGATCCGGTGACCGACGCGGCGGAGTCCCGGGAGATCTCGTACCGGCGCACTGGTGACGTCGGCGTCCTGACCTTCGACTTCTACAACGGTGCGGCCTCGACGGGCCAGTGTCACCGGCTCGCCTCCGCGCTGCGTTCGGCAGCGGCACAGGACACGCGCGTCCTCCTGCTGCAGGGCGGCCCGACCTTCTGCAACGGGATCCACCTGGGCGTCATCGAGGCGAGCGCGGACCCCGCGGCCGAGGCCTGGCGGAACATCAACGCGATCGACGACGTCTGCCGCGAGATCATCACCTGCACGCGCCAGATCGTGGTGGCCGCAGTAGGGGGTAACGCGGGCGCCGGCGGGGTGATGCTGGCGCTGGGGGCCGATCAGGTGCTGGTGCGGGAGGGCGTCGTGCTCAACCCGCACTACCGGACGATGGGGCTGTTCGGTTCGGAGTACTGGACCTACACGCTGCCCCGCAGGGTCGGCCCGCCGCGCGCGCGGCGGATCACCGAGGACTGCCTGCCGATGGGCGCCGCGGAGGCCGTGGAGATCGGGCTGGCGGACGCGGCGCTGCCCGGCGACCGGGCGCGCTTCGACACCGCCGTCATCGAGCACGCGTGCGCGCTCGCCGCCCATCCCGAGCACGCGCGCTGGCTCGCCACGAAGGCCGCGATCCGGGCGGCCGACGAGCGGCGTCGGCCGCTGGAGACCTACCGCGTGCGCGAGCTGGCCGAGATGAGTCACGACATCTTCGACGACCGCAACGGCTTCGCCGCCGGGCGCCACGCATTCGTCACCAAGAAGTGCCCCCCACGTCGGGTGCCGGTGCCGCGCATCACGGCGCACGACCGCCTCGCGGTGCCGATGGTCGCCCGCGTCGGCTGAACACCCCCCGACAGCCGCCGGCGCCAGGGCCCGGGGACACAGCTCGTGAGGGAGGCACGCGCCCGGATCGTCCGGCGAGCGCTGTTAGCGTCTGCCGTCGTGCAGCTCGTGCTCGCCTCCGCCTCCCCCGCCCGGCTGTCGGTCCTGCGGGCCGCGGGCCTCGAGCCCGAGGTCGAGGTCTCCGACGTCGACGAGGACGCTCTGCTCGGCGGCCTGTCGGGGGCGTCGGCCGCCGAGGCGGTCACGGCACTGGCCGGCGCGAAGGCCACCGCGGTGGCGAGGCGGGTCGCCGACCGGCTGCCCGACGCCGTCGTCGTCGGCTGCGACTCGATGCTCCACATCGGCGGGACGCTGGTCGGCAAGCCCGGCGACGCCGCCACTGCCCGTGCCCGGTGGCAGGAGATGGCGGGGAGCACCGGCGAGCTGGTCACCGGCCACGCCGTGCTCCGGCTGGTCGACGGCGAGATCGACCGCGTCGCCGAGGGCCACGCCGTCACCACGGTCCGGTTCGCCCGCCCGGATCCGGCCGAGCTCGAGGCCTACGTCGCGACCGGCGAACCGCTGGTCGTGGCCGGAGCGTTCACCCTCGACGGGCTCGGCGGCTGGTTCGTCGAGGGCATCGACGGCGACCCGTCCAACGTGATCGGGATCAGCCTGCCGCTGACGCGGCGGCTGCTCGCCGGGGTCGGGGTGCGGGTCACCGACTGGTGGACCTGAACCTGTCGGTGGGCGAGGTTAACCTCGTCGTCATGGCGCTCCCGAACGATCCTGACCCCAAGCTCGCCGCGTACGCGGACCCCGAGCGGCTCGTCACCACGGCCTGGCTGGCCGAGCACCTCGGCGAGCCAGGGCTCGTCGTCGTCGAGTCGGACGAAGACGTGCTGCTCTACGACGTCGGGCACATCCCCGGCGCCGTGAAGGTCGACTGGCACACCGAGCTGAACGATCCCGTGACCCGCGACTACGTGGACGGCCCGGGCTTCGCGCGGCTCTGCGGCGAGCGCGGGATCACCCGCGACGCCACCGTCGTCTTCTACGGTGACCGCAACAACTGGTGGGCCACCTACGCGCTGTGGGTGTTCAGCCTGTTCGGCCACCCGGACGTGCGGATCCTCGACGGCGGCCGGGCGAAGTGGATCGCCGAGGGCCGGGAGCTGACCACCGAGACGCCGAAGCCGGAGCCGGTCGACTACCCGGTCGTCGACCGGGACGACGAGACGATCCGCGCGTTCAAGGACGACGTGCTCGCGCACCTCGGCGAGCCGTTGGTCGACGTGCGATCGCCCGGCGAGTACTCCGGCGAGCTGCTGCACATGCCGGACTACCCGCAGGAGGGCGCGGTCCGCGGCGGCCACATTCCGGGCGCCGCGAGCATCCCGTGGGCCCGCGCCGCGGCGGACGACGCCACGTTCAAGACCCGCCCCGAGCTGGAGGCGATCTACCAGGAGGAGCAGGGGCTCTCGCCGTCGGACGACGTGGTCGCCTACTGCCGCATCGGCGAGCGCTCCAGCCACACCTGGTTCGTGCTCACCCACCTGCTCGGGTTCGAGAAGGTGCGCAACTACGACGGCAGCTGGACGGAGTGGGGCAACTCCGTCCGCGTGCCGATCGTGCAGGGCAGCGAGCGGGGATCGGCCCCGGCCCGATGACCTCATCCCCGCTTTCCCTGCCGCCCCAGCTCGCCGAGCTGGTGGACGAGTTCGCGGAGGTGGGCCCCCGCGATCGGCTGCAGCTGCTGCTCGAGCTGTCGCAGGAGCTGCCCGAGCTGCCCGACCGCTACGCGGACGCCACGGCGTCGATGGAACAGGTTCCCGAGTGCCAGTCGCCGCTCTTCCTGGCGGTCGAGGTCGAACCCGCGGGTGATCGGCGGGTGCACCTGTTCTTCTCGGCCCCACCGGAGGCCCCCACCACGCGCGGGTTCGCGTCAATCCTGCGCACGGGCCTGGACGGGGAGCCTGCGGCCGACATCCTGGCGGTCCCGGACGACTTCTACGTCAAGCTCGGGCTCGGGCAGGCGGTCAGCCCGCTGCGGCTGCGCGGCATGGCGGCGATGCTCGCCCGCATCAAGCGCCAGGTGCGAGCCGGGGTGGCCTGAGAGGGCATCTCGAGACCCGGCCCGCGCGCCTGCGCGCGCTGGGGGTCTGGAGATGTCCTCTGAGGGGACGTCTCCGCAGCTCGGGAACCTCAAAACTGTGTGAAGAACGTTCCCCGGCCTCCCCCGCCCTGCCCAGACTGGACCGCGTCCGGACCGAGGAGGTGCTCGATGATCCCGTCAGGCGACACCTGGGGCATCAGCGGCTCGACGTTCCTGCTGGCCTACCTCGTGCTGGCGCTCGCGGTCGGCGCAGCCGTCCTCCGTGCCCGGCGCGCCCTCGCTGACGTGTCCGCCGAGCGGCCCGCGAGCCGGATGGAGGAGCGCCCGTACGACGTGGCGTACCTCAACGGCGACGCGCAGCTCGCTCTCACCGCTGCGCTGAGCGCGATGTACCGGGCCGGGACGATCAAGACCGCTGGTCGGGGCGTCGTCGTCGCGGCGGAGCGGCCGGACTCTCGGGCGGACGAGCTCGAGCGCGCGATCCACCACGCCGCGGTGACCGGGCCGGTGTCGCGGCGCGCCCTGCCCGCGGTCGGGGGCGTCGCGTCGGCGCTGCACCGCGTCGAGCAGCGGCTGATCGCCACCGGCCTGCTCCTGGCGGCCGAGCACCGCCGGCGGATCCGCCTGGCGGGCGGATGGTTGCTCGCGGTGGCCGTGTTCGGCGTCGTCCGGGTCATGGCGGGCTACGCGAACGACCGTCCGGTCGGCTTCCTGACCATCCTGGTAGTGCTGGCCACCTTTCTCGGTGTGCTGCTCGCCGGCACCGCCCCGCGCCGGACGCGGGCGGGCGACGCGACGCTGCGGCAGCTGGCGACCGAGTACCACTCGCTGTCGCCGTCGGCGCGTCCCGACTGGACGCACTACGGCCCGTCGGGCGCTGCGCTCGCGGTGGGCGTCTTCGGGGTGGGCGCGCTGTGGACCGCGGACCCGGCGTTCGCCACCGAGCTGGCCGCGCAACGGGCGGCGTCAGGGTCCTTCGGGTTCGCGTCCGGTGGTGACTCGGGCGGCGGATCCAGCTCCGGCAGCAGCTGCGGGGGTGGTGGCGGCGGCTGCGGTGGGGGTGGGGGCTGCGGTGGCTGAGGCCCGGGTGGCTGAGGCCGGCCACGCCGACGAGCACCCGCCGCGCGGCGAGACGACCGGGGGGTCGCCGCGCGGCGGGCACCACGGGCGGCCCGGGGGCCGCTCCGCGGTGGCGGGATCGGGATATCGGCTGGCGCCCGGCCATCGCCGGCGCCGTCGACGACCTTCCCGGACTGCGGTTCTGCGAGGTGATCGCGGAATCGCTGGGGGGCGGGGGCCGCGCCCCCGTCGCTCTGCCTCGTGGGGTGGCAGAGCTACGGGGGCGCGGGGTGGCGGCGGTCCCGCACGGGGTGCGGCTCTCCTTGGGGGGTGCGGAGCCGCTCGACCCCGTGCGGGTCGCCCATCTCGCCGCCTGCGCAGCGGCGCTCGATGCGCCGCTGGTGAGCGAGCACGTCGCGTTCGTGCGCGCGGGTGGCCGGGCACCTGCTGCCGCTGCCCCGCAGCCGCGCGGCGCTGACTGAACGTCCTGACCACGCACGTGCGCCAGGTCCAGGCCGAGCTGGACGTCCCGCTCGCGCTGGAGCGGGTGGCGTACGTGCACGTCGCCGGTGGTGCCGAGCACGCCGCGGACCCGGGCGTCTACCACGACACGCACACCGATCCCGTCCCGCCGGCCGTGCTCACCCTGCTGGAGCGGGTGCGTGAGCGGCTCGACGTCGCGCCGGCGGTGATGCTCGAACGCGACGGCCGCTACCCGCCCGCCGCCGTGCTTGACGCCGAGCTCGACGCGATCGCGACCGCCGCCACCCTCCCCCGGGCCACCGCGGCATGACCGTCGAGTCCCGACACCCCTCCACCGAGAGTCTTGCGCCTTAGGTCACCCCGCACCGGGACGGGCGACGGCGCCGGCTACCGACCGGCCGCCGGTGTGCGAGTCGTATCGTCGTGCAACTCGGGGGGCGGGTCTACCACGTCGGCGTCCGCTGACCGGATCCGACGACGTTGCCCATCCCACATTCCCGCACGCCCGAAGTGTCGGTGTGGACTCCTACACTCCCGGTAACCCACGCGCCGGAGCACGGGAGCCGGCCCAGCCACGAGGAGGCCGTCCGTGCCGCGATTGACCAAGGTCCTCGTCGCGAACCGAGGAGAGATCGCTGTACGGGTGGTGCGAGCCTGCCGTGACGCGGGCCTCGCCAGCGTCGCGGTCTACGCCGACCCGGATCGCGACGCGCTGTTCGTCCGGCTCGCAGACGAGGCGTTCGCGCTCGGCGGCAACACAGCCGCCGAGTCGTACCTCGACATCGGCAAGGTTGTCGAGACCGCCCGCCGCGCAGGCGCCGACGGCATCCACCCCGGCTACGGGTTCCTCAGCGAGAACGCCTCCTTCGCCGAGGCGGTGATCGACGCCGGGCTGATCTGGATCGGCCCCACCCCGCAGGCGATCCGGGACCTCGGCGACAAGGTCACCGCGCGGCACATCGCCATGCGGGCCGGGGCCCCGCTGGTGCCGGGCACGCCGGACCCTGTGTCGGGGGCTGCGGAGGTCGAGGCCTTCGCCGACGAGTACGGGCTGCCGATCGCGATCAAGGCGGCGTTCGGCGGCGGCGGCCGCGGGATGAAGGTCGCCCGCGAGCGCCGGGAGATCCCGGAGCTCTACGAGTCGGCGGTCCGCGAGGCCACGGCGGCCTTCGGGCGCGGCGAATGCTTCGTCGAGCGCTACCTGGACAAGCCCCGGCACGTCGAGGCCCAGGTGCTGGCCGACACCCACGGCAACGTGATCGTGGTCGGGACGCGGGACTGCTCGCTGCAGCGCCGGTTCCAGAAGCTCGTCGAGGAGGCGCCCGCGCCGTTCCTGTCCGACGAGCAGCGCGCCACCATCCACGAGGCTGCGAAGGCGATCTGCCGGGAGGCCGGCTACCACGGCGCGGGCACCGTCGAGTTCCTCGTGGGGCAGGACGGGCTGATCTCGTTCCTGGAGGTCAACACGCGGCTGCAGGTCGAGCACCCGGTCTCCGAGGAGACCTCGGGGCTGGACCTCGTGCGCGAACAGTTCCGCATCGCGAACGGCGACCCGCTGCCGCTGACCGACGACCCGGAGCCCCGCGGGCACTCGATCGAGTTCCGGATCAACGGTGAAGACGCCGGCCGCGGCTTCCTGCCCGCCCCGGGCACCGTCTCGGCGATCACGTTCCCCGCGGGGCCAGGCGTGCGTGTCGACGCCGGCGTGGAGGCGGGGTCCGTGATCGGCGGGCAGTTCGACTCGCTGCTGGCCAAGCTGATCGTGACGGGCTCGGACCGCGCCCAGGCTCTGGAGCGCTCGCGCCGCGCACTGGCCGAGTTCCAGGTGGAGGGCATGGCGACGGTACTTCCGTTCCACCGGCTGGTGGTGGCGGACGCGGCGTTCGCCCCGTCGTCGGACGAGCACTTCACCGTCCACACCCGGTGGATCGAGACCGAGTGGGACAACACCGTCCCGCCGTTCGACGGCGGCGTCGAGGCCGAGGACGCCGAACCGCGGCAGTCGGTGGTCGTCGAGGTCGGCGGACGGCGGCTGGAGGTGTCGCTTCCGGCCGACTTCGCTCTCGGCGGCAACGCCGGCCAGCAGGTGCCCGCGGTGCGGACCACCACGCGCAAGCGCCACGGGAAGGGCGCTTCCCTTGTCTCCGGCGACGCCGTGACGGCGCCGATGCAGGGCACCGTCATCAAGGTCGCGGTCAGCGACGGCGACACGATCGCGGCGGGCGACCTGGTCGTCGTGCTCGAGGCGATGAAGATGGAGAACCCGGTCACCGCACACAAGAGCGGCACGGTCACCAGCCTCGCGGCCGAACCGGGCGGCTCGGTGAGCCAGGGCGCCGTGCTCTGCGAGATCAAGGACTGACCCGGCACCGCGGGGCGCGACGGGCGCTGGCGGGGGTCATGGTCCGTGGCCGGTTGGCCACGGACTGTTGACTCCCGCTACGACGACGTCCTACGGTCGGTGAGCCAGGCAATTCCACAGCGATCCCGCACGTACTGAACAAGTGCACAGCGGCAAGCAGTGAAGCAACCCGTGTGTCCCTGTCCACGGGGCCCGGTCCCTCCGCCACGCGGAAGACCGCGCCGCGGATCCGTCCGACGCGTCGGCAGCAGCCACGCCGCGGACACGCCCACCGACACTTCGGCGACCAGGATCCGTCATGCCCCCCGAGACCGTCTTCGTGACCCTTCACATCCACACCGACGGGCCGATCCCCGGCCCCCACTCCCTGCTCACCCTGTCCTCCGCCGCCCACCACGGCGACGGAGGCCTGATCGGTACGTTCACCACGAACGTGCGCGAGCTGCCCGGTGCCACCCTCCACCCCGTATCCCTCCAGCACTGGCGGGCACGGGCCGAGGACTGGCTCACCACCCGCCGGGCATCCCGCCCACCCGCCGTCGCGACCGACGCCTACCTCCGGTGGATCGAGAAGCTCCCCGGGGAACCGACGCTGGTCACGGATCCGGTGGGGCCAGACCACCTGTTCCTGTACTGGTACCTCCACCGCTTCGCCGGACAGTGGCCCTTCGTCCGGACGAGCACGGAGGCCGCGCGGTTCCCGCGCCCGCTCTGCCCGTTGAGCGGCTGCCGGACCCTGGCGGAGACCAGCTGACGAGGCCGACCACGACCGGAACGGCCGGTGCGCCTGCGCACCGGCCGTTCCGCCGTTCCCGGGCACCCTCCTGCGTTACCGTCGCGCGGTGCGCGCACTGCTGCTCCTCGTCACCGCCGTCCTGGCGGCGGGGTGCACGACGGCGGTGCCGGGGACACCCTCGGCCGCGGGCCCGGCGCCGCTGCCCCCGAGACCGCGGGAGGTGCGGTTGGACGGGGTGGACCCGTGCTCGCTGCTGACGGCCGAACGAGCGCGCTGAACCGGGCTGGATGGCGTACCTCGTTACAGCGAACCCACCTACTCGCATTGTTTCGCGGCGACGGTTCCGACATGCACCATAACTGGCCTCAGAGTCCGGCCCGTTGTACTCGGTATAGGAACCGTGACAACTGCAGGAATCGAACGTTGGCGCCGAAATGACCTTGCACGCTGTAGTCCGAGCCACGAGCGTTGCTGGCTTTCCCGCGGTCGTCGCGATACCAAAGCGAGTCCACCGACTACTGCAGCGTCGAAGTCGACGTTGCGGCCAGGACAGCTCCTGGACGTCCAGTTCAGCGATGGCGGCGGAGATCCCCGATCCCGCAGGGCGAGCTGTGCCAGCGGGCTCAACGTGCCGCGACAGGTGATGATGAAGACTCTCCTCGCGCGATGAGTTCGCAATTGCAAACACTTCGCGAGTACCGACCCGACGGATTGCGCGCGCGAGCTAGCCTAACGGCGCAGCAGCGATCGAAGGAGGGTGTGAGCATGGAGCAGCCAGCGAGGATGTCCTCCGCCTCCAGCCTCACATGGTCCCGCACTTCAGCGGGCGCATTTCCGCGCTGCCGTCGACCTAGGTAGGCAATGCATTCACGGAACTTCAACAGGCAGCGGATACCTTGCGAGCTCCATGGCTCGGCGACGAATCGAGCAATGCAGGTTGCTGCCCACTACACGCATCCGCGCCATGGAGCGAGCCCGACTCCTCCTATCAGTCGCTTCGTCGCGTACCGCGATGAGCTAACCCGTATCCACGACACCCTCCACCGCATGGAGGACGAATACCGCCGCCGCGACGACGACGCGTCCACCGACTTCGGGCGGCGGGCGTGAGCGACGTGCGCTGGGAGGGGTTCTCCCACGAGGAGATCTACTCCCGCGTGCAGCAGGGGCCCGGGCCGCTCGCCTCCGCGGACGCCGAGGCTGCGTGGTCCACCGTCGAGAGCACCATCCGCACCGTCGACGCCCAACTCACCCGCGCGGTCAAGCAGATCGGCGCCGGCTGGCAGGGCCGGGCCGCGGAGGCCGTGCAGGGCGGCATGACCGTGATGAGCAACTGGGCGCTCGACGCCGCCGGCGACGCGTCGCTCACCAAGAACGGCATCAGCGCGCAGGCCGAGCAGGCCGGCCGGTTGCGCAGCGCCATGCCGCCCCCGCGCACCGCGGAGTGGAACCGAGTCGTGCAGGAGGAGGTGCCCGGCGTCGGGCTCGTGTCCGCGATGGGCGACCTCGGCGCGCTCGAGGAACAGATGGCGGACGACCACGCGGTGGCGGTCGAGATGATGAACCGGTACTCCAGCCAGTCGTCGGACAACCAGCGCCTGATGAACTACTGGACGCAGCCGCCGACGGTCGTCGTCGAGGCCGCTTCGGCGAGGTCGACCACGAGCACCGCTCCGCTCGCCGCTGCGGGTGCCATCGGAGCGCGCTCGGGCGCCGGTGGCGTCCGGACCGGTTCGCCGGCCGATGGTTCGTCGAGTGGCCGCGACGTCGACCCGTCGTCGACCGCCGCGCCCGCTGCGGTCGGATTCCCGGACACCGCCGGCGCTGCACCGTCCTCCGGCCGCGGCGGCGCAGCGCCGCCCGCGGAGATCGGGCCGCCGAACGGCGAACGGTCCGGCCGTGTCGGATCGGCAGCGGTACCCGGACGGGCACCCGGGGTCGCCGATCCGTACGCGAACACACCGGTCGGCCGGCGAGGAACGGTTCCCGGAACCGCCACCGACCGTGGCGGTCCCGCCGCGGGGCCTCGAACAAGTACGATCCCCGTCGGAGTCCACCCGGGCGTCGATGGCCGGGCGCCGGGAGCCGCCGGACGGTGGCCGCGATCCGACTCTTCCGTCGGCGGCGCCGTCCGCCCCGTGGTACCCGGGCCACCCGCCCGACCCGGGGGTGGCGCCGACTGGCGCACCGGCCTGCGCGCTGCACCCGCCACTCCACTCGACATCGCCGAGCCGCCGGCCGGGGTGCCACGCACCCCCGCTCCCGGCGTCGGCGAACCGCCGCCCCGCGCCACCGGTCCCGCCGCGGAAGCCGCCGCCGAGCGGGTGGCGGCGGGACGCTCGGCCTCCGCAGGCCACGGGATCCTGCCGATGGGCGGTGCGGTGCGGCCCATGGAGCAGGCGCACGCGCGGGCGGCCTACCTGATCGACGACACCGACGCGTTCGCCGACGACCGCTGGTTCCCGCCGCCGGTGATCAGCGGCGATGCGCTGGTGTCGCCGCGGGGAGGCTGACGTGTCGGTCGACGGACACCGCTCGGCCCTCGTACCCGACGCACCGGCACCGAACAGCTGTCTCCGGGTGGCTCGGCCGTCGATGAACACGATCACCCTGTCCGCGGTCGAGTTCGACGTCGTGTGGCGCAGCGCGGGGCTCGGCGCGCCACCGGCGGTGCTCCGGCTTGCGTCGCCCGGCCGGACCCACACGGCGCGCCGGCGTATCGAGGCGGAGGTCTGGGCAGCACTGGCCGAGCGCTGGCCCGGGTGGGGCGCCGGGGCCGATCCCGACCTCGAGCGTCTCCTTCACCTCCTCGCCAAGCCAGCAAGCCGGGTGGAGGTTCGCGCGTGGGGCACCGCCACCATCCGCGCCGCGCTGGCCGGTGGGACTGACGACGCCGTGCTTGCACAGTGCTCCGGCGACGCGGTGGTGCTCACCCCGTGCACCTCGCTCGCCGGTGCCACGGTCGCTGTCCTCGGCACCGCGCGACCGGGACCGGGCCGGGCGGCCGTCGTCGCCGCTGTCGACCTGGAAGGGGCGCTGCGCCGACCCACGGGTGCGGGCCTGCGCACGGACCTCGTCGACCGCGGGGTCGATCCCGCCGAGTCGGGCCTGATCGCACGCATGCTGGACGGCATCGACCGGCGTGCGCAGATCTCCGTTCTCGTCCCGGACCGCCTGAACATCCTGCGCCGCGCGGGCGAGCCGCTCGAGGTTCTCGACGCCCCGCGCGGCCGCTACCTGACGACCCGCTGCCGTGGCGCCGACGGCACCGCCTGGATCTGCGTCGCGCCGGTCGACGACCGCCGCCTGCACCACCGGTTGAGCGAATGGTTCGACGCCGCCCGAGCAATCAGTCCAGGTCGCTGTGCCGCATCAGCTGCCGGCCTGCCTCGGTGATGGACCCCGACAGTGACGGGTAGACCGAGAAGGTGTGCGCGAGGTCCTGGACGGTCAGCCCGTTCTGCACGGCCATCGCGATCGGCAGGATCAGCTCGCTGGCCACCGGCGCCACGATCACGCCGCCGATGATGACGCCGGTCGCCGGGCGGCAGAAGAGCTTCACGAAGCCGCGCCGCAGGCCCTGCATCTTCGCGCGCGGGTTCGTCGAGAGCGGCAGCATGATCGTGCGCGCCGGGACCTCGCCGGCGTCGATCGCGCGCTGGCTGATCCCGACCGTCGCGATCTCCGGTCGGGTGAACACCGCAGCCGCCACGGTCTTGAGCTTGATCGGGGCGACCCCCTCACCGAGCGCGTGCCACATCGCGATCCGGCCCTGCATCGCGGCGACGGAGGCGAGCATCATCACGCCGGTGCAGTCGCCCGCGGCGTAGATCCCGGGAACGCTCGTGCGCGACACCCGGTCGACGGGGATGAAGCCGCCGCGGTCGGTCTCGATGCCCACGTCGGTGAGCCCGATGTCGGTGGTGTTCGGGATCGAGCCGACCGTCATCAGCGCGTGTGAGCCCGTCACGGTGCGGCCGTCCGTGAGCGTCACCACGACGCCGTCGTCCGTCCGCTTCACCGACTCCGCGCGGGCCTGCGCCATCGTGTGCACGCCACGGTCGAGGAACACATCCTGCAGCACCGCCGAGGCGTCGGCGTCCTCACCCGGCATCACGCGATCCCGGCTGGAGATCAATGTGACCTCGCTGCCCATCTCGACGTAGGCCGAGCAGAACTCGGCGCCCGTCACGCCGGAACCGACCACGATCAGGTGCTCAGGCAGCTCCGGGAGGCCGTAGAGCTGGCGCCAGGTCAGGATCCGCTCGCCGTCGGGCAGGGCGTCGTCGAGCACGCGGGGCATCGCACCGGTGGCGACCAGCACGACGTCCGCGGGCAGCTCCTCGGGACCGCCGTCGGTCACGGCCTCGACGATGTGGGCCGCGCCTGCCGTGGGCCTGGCGAAGCGCGACGTCCCCCGGATGATCCGAATCCCCTCCCGCTCGAGACGGGCCCGGACGTCCGCGGACTGTGCCAGCGCCAGGTTCCTGACACGGTTGTTGACCAGGGGCAGATCGACGGGTGACGCGTGCCGGTCGACCTGCACGCCGAGCTCTGCGCCACGGCGCAGCTCGACGCGGACGCCGGCGGAGGCGATGAACGTCTTCGACGGCACGCAGTCGTCGAGGACGCACGCCCCGCCCATGCCATCGCGCTCGACGACGGTGACGTCCGCCCCGTGCTGGACCGCGACGAGGGCCGCCTCGTAACCGGCCGGGCCACCGCCCATGATCACAATTCGGGTCACGCGCGCCCATCCTCCTGGCTACCCTGCGGTTGCGTGATCACCGTACGCCCGCTGACGGCCACCGGGCGGCGGAGGTGGGCGGCAGCACCGCCGGTAGCTCGCTCCTGCCTGTGGAACCCGTTCCGGTCGGCACTACCCTGTGCGGGTGCCGCTGTATGCCGCCTACGGGTCGAACATGGATCCGGCGCAGATGAAGGAGCGTGCCCCGCACTCGCCGATGGCGGGTACGGGCTGGCTCATGGGCTGGCGGCTGACGTTCGGCGGCGAGGACTTCGCGTGGGAAGGCGCGCTGTCCACCGTCGTGGAAGACCCTCTCTCGCAGGTCTTCGTGGTGCTCTACGACGTCCCGGATCACGATGCCGCGCAGCTCGACCGCTGGGAAGGCGGCGAGCTGGGGCTGCACAAGAAGCTGCGGCTGCGCGTGCACACGCTGGACGGCGACATGCTGGCCTGGATCTACGTGCTCGACGCTTACGAGGGCGGCCTGCCGTCGGCCCGCTATCTCGGCGTGCTCGCGGACGCGGCCGAACAGGCCGGGGCCCCAGCGGACTACGTCGCCGAACTGCGCAGCCGCCCGAGCAGCAAATCCTCCTGACCGCCCGGCGAGACTTGCGTTCCTGCACGCGAGTCTTGCGTTGGTGCACGCGAGTCCTGCGCTCCTGAACACGACTCCTGCATTCCGAGCGGGAGGCGTCGCCACCCGGCTTCTCCGTGAAGTCCGTCACCGACTCGGCCGGGCGCCTGGTCACCAGGTGTATCCACGGCGCGCGAACGCGGCGCGCAGCTCCGTCAAGAGACGCGTGGGATCGACAAGGTCCGCCGACCTGGCTCGGACGATGATCCATCCCCGCTTGCGCAGGTCGTCCTCCCGCGCAGCGTCCTCCTCCTCACGTCCCGCATGTACGGCGTGCCCGTCGTACTCGACCGCGATCCGTAGATGAGGCCAGGCCAGATCGAGCCGATAGAGTTCGCAGCCGGACGGTGAGAGCAGGCTGAAGTTGACGTCCGGCAGCGGGAAGCCGCTCTCGATGAGCAGCATGCGCGTCCAGCTCTCGGGAGCCGACTCGGCTCGCGGCGAGGCGAGCTCCCACAGGTGTGGCCCGCGCACGCTTCCGCGTGGATCCGGCCGAGCTCGGATGCGGGACAGGACGGCTGCGCGGAACTCGTCACAGCGCGGTGCGGCCATCCGCAGCGTCTCGTCGCCGATCGCGAGCGCGTCGGCCGCCCGAGCCGTGCACAGCAGGTCCGCAACGACCTGCGGGAGCGCGAGCACGCGCAGGCCGTCGAGCACCATCACCTGTAGTCACGGCCATGATCGGGAACTGTGGATGGACGACGGACGATGTGGACAATCCCGTGCACGAACGCAGCATTCACGTACCGCAACGCAAGACTCGCGTGACCCTCGCTCACCTCAGCGCAGAACTCGTGCTGAGGCTGCGGGACTCAGGGGGTGAGGGCCGTCAACGCTGCCTGGGTCAGCACCCGCACGCCGAACGGGAGCGCCCGCTCGTCCAGGTCGAAGGTGGGCTGGTGCAGGTCGCGCAGCGGGCCGTGACCCGGCCACACCCCGATCCGCGCCATCGCACCGGGCACGTGTTCCAGGTACCAGGCGAAGTCCTCGCCGCCGCTGGACTGCTCGGTGCTGCAGGCGGCGTCGGGCCCCAGCACGGTGACCGCGGCGTGTCCCAACATCCGGGCGCTCTCCGCCTCGTTGACGACCGGCGGCACGCCCCGAGTGTGCGACAGGATGTACTCGGTGCCGGTCGGCGCGAGGATCTGGCCCACCAGCGTGCGGACCAGGCCCTCCAGGGCCTCCCACGTGGTGTGGTCGCCGGTGCGCAGAGTGCCGCGCAGCACGCCCTGCTGCGGGATCGCGTTCGCGGCCTCGCCCGCGTGCACCGCGCCCCAGACCAGAATCGTGCCTGACCGCGGGTCGACGTGGCGGGTCAGCAGGAGCGGGAGCTGGGTGATCAGCAGCCCGAGGGCCTCGACCAGGTCCGCGGTCAGATGCGGGCGGGCGGTGTGGCCACCCGGCGAGGCGAGCTCGATCTCGACCAGGTCGCAGGCCGAGGTGATCGGGCCCGTCCGGGTGCCGAGCTTGCCCACCTCAAGCCGAGGGTCGCAGTGCAGGGCGAAGATCCGCTCGACGCCGTCGACGGCGCCGTCCGCGACTATATCCATCGCTCCGCCGGGCTGCACCTCCTCGGCGGGCTGGAAGATCAGCCGGACACGGCCGGGCAGCGCAGGCGCGCTCGCGAGCGCGAGACCGGCGCCCAGCACCATCGCGGTGTGGGCGTCGTGCCCGCACGCGTGCATGACGTTCGGCACCGTCGAGGCGAACGGCAGCCCGGTGGCCTCGTGCAGCGGGAGGGCGTCGATGTCGGCGCGCAGCGCCACGCAGCGCCGCCCATGGCCCACGTCACAGACCAGGCCGGTGCCGTCGGGGAGGGTGCGCGGCTCGAGGCCTGCGGCGGACAGCAGCCGGCCGATCATCGCCGTGGTGCGGCGCTCGGCCCGGCCCAGCTCCGGCGCGGCGTGCAGCGCCCGGCGCCAGGCGACGACCTCGGACCGGTGCAGCGCCAGCCAGGAGTCCAACCACGACGGACCGCTGCCCGCGCCCATGTCGACAACCGCGGGGCCGGCGGACGGCACAGCGGACGCGTCCTTCTCCAGGACCGTCACCGGACCCCACCGCCCCTCGACTCTCCGTGGTGCATCAGCCCATACTCCTCACCCGGACGGCGGTGTACCAAGCAGATATGACCTACTACCCGGAACGCTCGCCGAGGGGTTGCCGATCTGCTGCGGACGGGCGTACGCCGGGTGACGAACGGTCCGCCTCGCGACGACGAGCGGGATCTTCCGCCGTTCGTCGCACCGTGCGGGCGCCGTCTCTCCGTATGTCGTCGACTACCCGGCCGCTGGTACTGCGGAACGGAGTAACCGGGACAGCCGCTTGATACCCGCTCGGTGCAACGCCGGGCCTGTCCGATCGCATCCCGCCCGACGCATCTACTGGAAATCGACGGGGCGGCGATCCACCCGGGAGCCTGACCGGTCGCCTTCGTCCTGCTCCGCGCTCCGCGCCGGGGCCGACCACATCGGCCCCGGCATGGCTGGTGAGAATGGCGGCGTGCATCCGGGGGACGACCAGCAGCGCCTGATCGGCGGGCGCTACCGGCTGTCCGTGCAACTGGGCAGCGGCGCGATGGGCACCGTGTGGTCGGGCTACGACGAGGTGCTGCGCCGCCGGGTGGCGGTGAAGGAACTCAAGGTCCCGCCGGGTGTGCCCCAGCGCGAGGCGATGGCCATGCGCGAGCGGATGCTGCGCGAGGCACGCGCGCTCGGCGGCCTCTCCCACCCCAACGTGATCACCGTCTACGACGTCGTCGACGTCGGCGGCGAGCCGATGGTCGTGCTGGAGATGGTGCCGTCGCGCAACCTCGCCACGCTGATCTCCGAGCAGGGGGTGCTGTCGACGGTCCAGTCCGCGGTCGTCGGGTTCGCCACGGCCGCGGCGCTGCGCGCGGCGCACCGGGCCGGGATCACGCACCGCGACGTCAAGCCGGGCAACGTCCTGGTCGCCCACGACGGCCAGGTCAAGCTCACCGACTTCGGCATCGCCCGCAACGTCGCCGACGCCCCGATGACCACCGCGGGCCTGGTGCTCGGATCGCCCGCCTACATCGCGCCGGAGGTGGCCGCGGGCCAGCCCGTCACGCCGGCCGCCGACCTGTGGGGTCTCGGGGCGACGCTGTTCGCCGCGATCGAGGGACGCCCGCCGTACGACGTGCGCGGCGACCCGGTCTCGACGATCACCGAGGTGGTCGACGGCGAGGTCCCGCGGCCGAGCGCGAGCGGCCCCGTCACCGACGTGATCGCCGCGCTCATGGTCAAGGAGCCTGCGAAGCGGATGCCGCTGGGCGAGGTGCGGCGGCGGCTGCGCCCGCTGATCGGTGACCCCGACGACCCGCTCTACCCGGGCTCGCCGGACGCGCCGACGATGGCCGCCACCTACCGGGTGCCCCAGGGGTCGCGCGGTGGTCCGGGGGGATCGGGGCCGGCGAGCTCGGGCGGGTCGGGCCCGGCGGGCCGTCGGTCGGGGCCGACGCCGACGGTCGCCCCGGCGCCACCTGCGACGTCGGCCGGACCGCCTGCCGCACCTTCCCTTCCTCCCACGCCGGCGGCACCTCCGGTGTCGGCGGCGCCGCTCGCGGCGTCGCCCGGTCCGCTGCCCGAGGCGCTCCGGGCGGCCGCACCGGCTCCCGCACCCGCCCCGGACCCCCGTCCGGTCCGTCCTGCGCCCGACGAGGTGCAGACCGAGATCCGGCCGCCCGCGCCGAGGCCGGCCGCGCCGGCGGGGCGCACCGCCGCGGTCCTCGTGGCGGCCGGCGCGGCCGTGGTGCTCGCCGGCCTCCTCGGGGGTTGGGCGGCGACCCGTGCGCTCTCGGGACAGTCGCCGCTGACGACCGTGACGGTGGCGACGGACGCGGTCACGCTGCGGGCGCACACCGACGACCTCGGCTTCACCGCTCAGGTGCCGGAAGCCTGGGCCGAGCGCCGCGACGACCGGTCGGTGAGCTTCGTCAGCCCGGACGGCAGCGAGGAGCTCACGGTCGCCCGGGCCGCGTCCACGGAGGAGGTCCTGGCGGGGCTCACCGCCACGGCCCTCGGTACGGCCGACCTGCGGCCGGACCCGCCGCAGGCCCTGGACGGCGGCGCGACGCAGGTCGTCTACCGCACCGCGGACGACGGCGTGCACCGGACCGGCTGGCTGCGCGTCGTGCCGGTGACCGACGGCGTGCTGGCCGTGCGGCTCACCGCTCCGGGAGGCAGTTCCGAGAGCGTGTCCGCGCAGCTGTTCGACGTCGTCGCGGACGCGGTCGGCCCGGCGACCTGATCGCGAACCGTCGTACACGAACGCAGAAGTCGCGTGCACAGACGCGCGACTCGCGTGCCGGAACGCAAGACTCGCGTGCCGGAACGCAAGACTCGCGGGGGCCCGGCCGGGAAGATCGGCGACCGGCTCGCCGGCCGTAGGCTGCGCCGCATGACCGACCGGGCCTTCTCCGATCCCGCGGCCGATCCCGCCGCGGCCGCCGCCGCGATCACGCAGGCCACCGGTGTCGCGGCGCACGACGTCGCCGTGGTGCTCGGCTCGGGGTGGCGACCGGCCGCCGATGTGATCGGGCCGCCCGCGCACGAGATCGCGATGGCCGACCTCCCCGGGTTCGTCCGGCCGATCGTCGCGGGGCACGGTGGGACCGTCCGCTCCGTGCCCGTCGGCGACCGCAACGTGCTGGTGCTGCTCGGCCGCACCCACCTCTACGAGGGCCACGGCGTCGACGCGGTCGCGCACGGGGTCCGCACCGCCGCGGCCGCCGGTTGCCGCGCAGTCGTGCTGACGAACGCCGCGGGCGGGATCCGCGAGGGGATGGCCGTCGGCGACCCCGTCGCCGTCGAGGACCACCTCAACCTCACCGGCCGCTCCCCGCTGCACGGCCCGCGGTTCACCGACCTCACCGACCTCTACTCCCCCCGCCTGCGCGCGCTGGCGCGGGAGATCGACCCGACACTGGCCGAGGGCGTCTACGCAGGGCTCACCGGCCCGCACTTCGAGACGCCCGCCGAGATCCGCATGCTGCAGGCGCTGGGCGCGGACCTCGTCGGCATGTCGACGGTCCTGGAGGCGATCGCCGCCCGCGCGGAGGGCGTCGAGGTCTTCGCGCTCTCGCTGGTGACGAACCTGGCCGCCGGCCTGTCGGGTGCACCGCTCGACCATCACGAGGTGCTCGCGGCCGGGGCCGCCGCAGCAGCGCGGATGGGCGCGCTGCTGCGAGACCTGGTGACGCGCGCATGATCCAGCTGGATGCGGACAAGCGATGACCGGGTTGACCCCGGCGCAGCGCGACGCCGCGATGCGGTGGATCGCCGACGATCCCGACCCGGACACCCGCGTCGAGCTGCAGCGCGTGCTCGCCGCGGCGCTCACCGGTGACCGGGAGGCGGCCGCCGACCTGACCGACCGCATGGCCGGGACCCTGCGGTTCGGCACGGCGGGGCTGCGCGGGCCGGTCCGCGCCGGCCCGAACGGGATGAACGTCGCCGTGGTCCGCCGGACGACCGCCGGCCTCGCGCACTGGCTGCGCGCGCGGGGCCGGGCCGGGGCGCCGGTCGTCGTCGGCCGGGACGCCCGCCGCGGATCGGAGGCGTTCGCCGCGGCGGCCGCCGAGGTGCTCGCCGGCGCCGGGTTCGCCGTCCGGACCCTGCCCGGACCGCTGCCCACCCCCGTGCTCGCGTTCGCGGTCCGGGAGATCGGCGCCGTCGCCGGCGTCCAGATCACCGCCTCGCACAACCCGCCCGCCGACAACGGCTACAAGGTCTACGTCGACGACGGGGGCCAGCTCGCCCCGCCCGCGGACACCGAGATCGAGGCCGCGATCGCCGCGGCACCCCCGGCCGTCTCCATCCCCGTCGGGCCGCCGCACGGGATCGTCGACGTCCGCGAGGCATACCTCGACCGCGTCGCCCGCCTGCCGCGCGGCACCGCCCGGACCCTGCGGATCGCGCTCACCCCGCTGCACGGCGTCGGCGGTGAGACGGCGGTGCTCGCCCTGGCGCGCGCCGGCTTCACCGACGTGCACGTCGTCACCGCGCAGGCCGTGCCGGACGCCGCCTTCCCGACCGTCGCCTTCCCCAACCCGGAGGAGCCCGGCGTCACCGACGCCCTGCTGGCGACGGCCGAGCGGGTCGGCGCCGACCTGGCCGTCGCCCTCGACCCCGACGCGGACCGGTGCGCGCTCGGCGTCCCCACCCCGACGGGCTGGCGGATGCTGACCGGCGACGAGACGGGCGCGCTGCTCGGGGACCACATCCTGCGGCACGGGACAGGTGATCGGCTGGTCGCGACCACGGTCGTCTCGTCGTCGATGCTCCGCGCGATCGCCGCCGCGTACGGCGCGCGCTTCGCCGAGACCCTGACCGGCTTCAAGTGGATCGCCCGCGCGGGAGCGGGGCTGGTCTACGGCTACGAGGAGGCGCTCGGGTACTGCGTCGACCCGGATGCGGTCCGCGACAAGGACGGCATCGCCGCCGCGGTCCTCGCCGCCGACCTCGCGGCCACCCTGAAGGCCGCAGGCGGCGGGCTGCCCGACCGCCTCGACGAGCTGGCGACCGCGCACGGCGTGCACGCCACCGCGGGACTGCCGGTCCGGATGGAGCCCGCCGCGCGCGACGCCGTCGTCGAGCGGCTCCGGGCGCGGCCCCCCGCGGGCTGGGCCGCCGACCGTCCTGCGCCGGACGTCCTCGTCCTGCGGCGCGCGGGTGAACGAGCTGTGATCCGCCCCTCGGGCACCGAGCCGAAGCTCAAGGCGTACCTGCAGGTCGTCGAGCCGGTCTCGGGTGACCTCCCGGCGGCCCGGGCCGCGGCGGACGCGCGCCTGCACGCGCTGCGCGCGGAGGTCGAGGCCATGATCAGCGGCCCCGGATCCGGCGGCGGTGATCACCGGGACTAGCCTGCCGCCCGTGCCTCGGCCGAAGGTCCACGATGCGGCGCTGCGCCTGCGCCTTCTGGAGTGCGCGGGTGCGACGCTGTCGACACGCGGCCTCGCCGCGCTGAGCCTGCGTACGCTCGCCGCCGACGTGGGCACGTCGACCACCGCTGTATACGCGCTGTTCGGCGGCAAGCCGGGGCTGCTCGCGGCCCTGCACGCCGAGGCGTTCGCCCGCCTCGGGGCCCGGCTGGACGCCGTGCCGGTCGGTGCGGACCCGGTGGAGGACCTCGTCGCCCTCGGCCGCGCCTACCGCGACGCCGCGCTCGCCGACCCCCACTTCTACGAGGTGATGTTCGGGGGTGCGCTGCCCGCGGACGAGCAGTGGTGGGCCGTCGCCGCGCCGATCCTGCGACCCGTCGCCGAGGTCGTGAACCGGGCCGCGACGAGCGGCGTGCTGCGCCCGGAGGTGGACCCGCCGACGGTGTCGCTCGCGCTGTGGGCGACCGTGCACGGGCTCGTCTCGCTGCACCTGCGCGGGCTGCACCCGGCCGACGCCCCGGCACCCGCGTCGGTCGTCGACGTCGCCCTGCGGGCGGTCGTCGCGGGCTGGCTCGCCGCTCCCCGGCACTCCCGTGACGGAAACCGGCGCACGATCGAACCGAGCTACTAGATCGACCCGAACTGCCGGTCCCCCGCGTCCCCCAGCCCCGGGACGATGTAGGCCGAGTCGTTCAGCCGCTCGTCCACGCTCGCGGTCACCAGCCGGACGGGCAGGCCGGCGCCACGCAGCCGCGCGATGCCCTCCGGCGCGGCCACCGCGCACACGGCCGTCACGTCCTCGGCGCCCCGTTCGGCGAGCAGTTCGATCGTGTGGACCATCGAGCCGCCGGTGGCGAGCATCGGGTCGAGCACGACCACCGGGCGGCCCGCCAACGACTCGGGGAGCGACACCATGTACGTCACGGCCTGGTGGGTCTCCTCGTCGCGGGCCATACCGACGAACCCGACCTGCGACTCGGGGACGAACGCCTGCGCGGCGTCCACCATCCCGAGCCCGGCGCGCAGCACCGGCACGAGCAGCGGGGGCCGCGCCAGGCTGTAGCAGAGCGTGCGCGCGACCGGGGTGTGGATCGGCGCGGTGCGCAGTGGCGCCGCGCGCATGGCCTCGTAGACGAGCATGAGTGTGAGGTCGCCCAGTGCGGCGCGGAAGGTCGCGTTGTCGGTGCGGGCGTCGCGCATCGTCGACAGCCGTGACTTCGCCAGCGGGTGGTCCACGACCAGGACGTCATGCTCGATCTCGCCGAAGAAGTTGCGAATGTCGAACTCCACGACATGGGAGACGCCCTCGATGAACCCGACCCGCAGTCGTTCCATCGCCTGGGTCGCCGACCGCTTGGGCCGAAACCCGTACGACACCGACGAGAAGTCGGCCTCGAAAATCGGTTCCAGCACCAGCTTGACGGCGGCCTGCGCCACCCGGTCGCGGACCGTGGGGATACCCAGCGGCCGCCTGCCACCATCTGGTTTCGGGATGTCCACCCGCCTGGCCGGCGCCGGACGATACCTGCCCGCACGGAGGTCATCGCGCAACCCACGCAGCATGCGGTCCACGCCGTAGTCCTCCACCGCCGCCACGGTGACCCGATCCACCCCGGCCGCGCCGCGATTCGCTTTCACCCGCTCCCCCGCCTCCACCAGGACGTCACCCCGGTAGATCCGGTCATACAGGGCGTGGAAACGCCGACCCGAAGACTGCTTGGCCGCAGCCCATAGCTTGCGCTGGAGTTCTGGCACCTTGCCCAGGTTCGGCCGCAACCGCACCTCGGCATCGACGGGCCCAGGTTGCCCGCCGGGGTTGTTGGACCGGCCGGTCCCGGTCATGCCCTGACGCTTACCCCCACCACCAGCACGATCAAAGTCGGGGCCCTTCCCTCCCGCCGGGTTCCTCCCGACGATCCGCGGTACTACGACCCCGTCGGACTCCCGCTGCGCTCCGGCCGACTTCACCATCGGCTTATACGACCGGTCTTCGCTGACGAGGCTGCGCAGACGGGCCTCTCCTGTTCCGTGACGAAACCGTGCACACGTGCCGATCCCCGTACCCCGGGAGGACCCGACAGGCGCATCTCCGGAACGCCCTCCCGCCGGACCTGGCCTTCACCGTGACATGAGCGGCTCGGCTCCCCCATTGTGGTTGTGACGAGGCTGCAGGACTCGCGCCTGGTGGCACTACGGCCCGCGTGCTTGCTCCCTCCAAAGAGGCTCTCGACGCCCCGCTCAGCCCGCCGCGTCTCCACGACGAACCGGGGCCTGCTACCCGGCGCTCCGGCGCCTACCGGGACGGGACTCCCACCCGCTGGCTTCGTCCAGCTCTCAGGACGCAACATGGTCGACACCGTAGAGCCTGCTTCGACGTCAGGAGCGGTTCGGTCTCAGGACCCTCTCTCGTCGGTCCACCGCCACTGCCGGCCGTCGTGATGACCGCGGGTGCGGTCCTCCAGCACCGGGCCGCCCGCGCCGGTGGCCGCGAAGCAGGACAGCACGATCTCGTCCGCGGAGGCGTCGATCCGCAGGACGCTGCGGAACAGCGGCGGCCGACGGGGCTCGATGAGGGCGGGCGGCGGGTCGCCGGGCAGCACCCGGCCGGTCGCGGGCAGGGGGTAGATCTGGCCCGCGGCGCGCCGGGCCCGGGCCGGGACGTCAGCGGACGGCGTCGACGGGCGCGGGGCGCGGTTCCCGATCCGCTCAGCCATGATCGTCGTCGCGTCGTCCGGCCGGATCGCGAGGCTGCCGAGGCCGAGCAACCCGCGGTGCTGCCTGCTGAACCGAGCCAGCGAGTCGCCGCGCAGCGGGTAGCAGCGGAAGCCGTCCTCGAACACCGCCGGGGCGAGCCGGTCGACGTTGGGGATGCGATGGGTGGCCGACAGCGGCGCGCCCGCGGCGCCGGCGACCACGTACTGCAGGGTCCGGCCGTCGCGCAGGCGCACGGGGTAGCGCTGGTAGTTGTGGTCGCCACCACCGATCGCGGCCACGTAGCCGTACGCGGGGTCGGTGACGATCTCGTTGAGGTCGGATCCGGCACGGCCGTCGTCGAGCGGGGTCCGGTGCAGCCGCGCGCCGGCGAACAGCGGCCGGGAGGCGAGCATGATCTTCGGCCGGTCGCCGGCGGACACCACCCGCAGCCAGCGGGCCTGGGCACGGTCCACCCGGCCGGTCAGCCCGGTGTCGACCAGCACGAGCCGCAGCGGCCCCACGTCGACCGCGCAGTACGGGCCGGGCTGGACCGTGTACTGGGCGTCGGTGTCGCGGTACCAGCGGGCGGCGGCGAGCTCCTCGGCGGTGGCGGTCGGCGACCGCCGCCAGAACATGCGGCGCACCGCCCGCGCCCACAGCGGCCCGGACGCGGCGGGCAGCGGCGCGCGGGCGTCGGGCGGGGCGCCGCAGAAGACGGTCATGAAGGCGGTGAGGCCGTCGTGCCAGTCCACGGAGCCGGGCACGCCGTAGATCGGGGCGGGATAGTCGGCGTAGGGCGCGAGCAGGCGCTCCTCGTAGGTCGCCAGGCCCCCCGCCGGCGCGCCGATGTCCCCGCACGCGACGGCGAGGTCGGTGTCGCCGGCGGCGGCCAGCAGCACCGGCGCGACGGCGTTCTGGATCCCGCGGCCCGCGCCCGGGTCGCCGAGCACGGCCACCGACGCGCGGTCGAGCCGCGCGAAGCGGTCGACGACCCGGTCGGCCGGAGGGCCCGGCACGTCCTCGGTGCGGGCCCACTCGTCGAGGCGGCGCAGCCAGAGCAGGCGGGCCTCCTCCGTCGGATCGCCCAGCAGGCGCGCGAGCACGGCGTTCCGGGCGGCGAACGGGGGGCGGCGACGCCGGCGGGTCGGTGTCGGGCCGACACGCGGGCGACCCCAGCCGGCGGCCTCGGGCGCGGACCGGGACGACGGGCCCGAGGGCGGGGGCGGATCGGCGGGCACCGCGGCCCGCTCCTCCCGGGACCACGGCCGCAACCACATGGCGCGCATGGTGGCAGGTTCAACGCCGATGGCGCAGCGTCAGTCCGAGAAGATCACCCGGTGTGACCGGATCGAGGCGCCGTGACCCGGTAGTCGGGTGTCCACCGACGTCCCGGTGGACGCGCGACCATCCATGATCGACGGCCTCGGTCACGGGTACCCGAGGTCAGAGATCGTCCGGACGGAAGGGAGGATAGTTGATCACAGAGCGTGCCGGTACGCCCGCCTCGGATCGGCGCGTCCCCCGGTCCGTTCGCCGAGCGTCCCGACCTCACGACGGCCCGTGAGATTCCGGGGCGGAAAGGGGCACCCGAACGGGTGGTTAGTCCCGTGCAGCGTGACACAGGAACGTCGTTCGACGCTGTACTAGACGACGAGGAGGTGATCCGGTGCCAGAGAACTCGACTTCCGAAGAGGCGACACTGATCGCTGCGGCGGAGAAGCTCACCCAGTGCGACGGCTACGTCGTCCTGGCGGTCGACCCGCAGACCGGCGAGGTCGACGCGCACGGGCCGTTCGACGGCCTGACCGCCACGGTCAAGGCCGACCAGCTCCGTCACGACTTCGACCGCGGTGGGCTCGAAGACGTCTCGGTCGGTGTCGTCAGGCTTCACCAGTCCACCTGAGAGGGCATGTCGGACGGCCAGGGCGCGCAGGCGCCCGGCCCGGTGTCGAAATGCTCGCTCAGCGCCTCCCCCCTCGCTCCCCGCACCGCCCGCTGCGCCCCACAACGGGCGGTGTGCACACCGGGAATGACTACACTCCGGCCGTGACCGCGACCGTCCCCGTCCCGCGTACGGAGACCCCGGCCGGTGTGCTCGGGCTCGCCGACGTCGGCCGCGACGATCGCTCCCTGCGCCGCTTCCTGCACGGTCTGCCGCCCGTCGACGAGGCGGGCCTCGAGCGGCGGTCCGCCTGGTTGGCCGGCCGCCGCGTCGCCGCCTCCGCGGAGCGGCAGGTGCTCGACCTGGCTGTGTCGATGGTCGATCTCACCACCCTCGAGGGCGCCGACACCCCGGGTCGCGTCCGCGCTCTCTGCGCGCAGGCCCGCCACCCCGACCCGACGGACCGGGACGTCCCGGCGGTCGCGGCCGTCTGCGTCTACCCAGACCTCGCCGCCGTCGCCGCCGAGGCGCTGCGCGGCTCGCCGGTCGGGATCGCCGCCGTGGCCACCGCCTTCCCGTCGGGCCGGGCGTCGCTGCCGGTGAAGCTGGCCGACACCGCACTCGCCCTCGACGGCGGCGCCACCGAGATCGACATGGTGATCGACCGCGGGGCGTGGCTCGCCGGGCGCTACGGGCAGGTGCACGACGAGATCGTCGCCGTGCGCGCACTCGTCGACGGTCGCGCGCACCTCAAGGTCATACTGGAGACCGGCGAGCTGCCCGGCTACGACGACGTCCGCCGCGCCGCCTGGCTGGCGCTGCTGGCAGGCGCCGACGTCGTGAAGACGTCCACGGGCAAGACCTCCCCCGCCGCGACGCTGCCCGTCGTGCAGGTGCTGCTGCAGTCCGTCCGCGACTGGTACCGGGCCACCGGCGAGCGCCGCGGCGTGAAGGCCGCGGGCGGCATCCGCAGCGCCCAGGACGCGGTCCGGCATCTCGTCGCCGTGCGCGAGGTCGCAGGGCCGGAGTGGCTCACGCCCGCGCTGTTCCGCTTCGGGGCGTCGTCGCTGCTCGACGACCTGCTGCGGCGCAGGAAATCCGCCTGATGGACTGGGATTACGGAGTGGCACGGGACGATGCGGCGACGGCGAAGCTGAAGCCGGCCTACTCGCCGTTCGTCGACGGCCGGTACGTCGAGGGTGGCGACCCGCTGACCGTGCACAACCCGGCCACGGGTGAGCGGCTCGCCGAGGTCGCCACGGCGGGGCCCGCCGACGTCGAGCGCGCGGTCGCTGCCGCGCGCCGGGCGCAGGTCGACTGGGGAACGCTCCCCGCCCGGCGCGCACGGCTGCTGTTCCGCCTGGCGCAGGTGGTGGCCGACCGCGCGCAGGAGCTGGCCGCGCTGGAGGCCCTGGACGCCGGGCGCCCCGTCCGACGAGCCCGCGACGACCTGTCCGCCGTCGCCGCGCACCTGCGCTCCTGCGCCGGCTGGGCGGACAAGCTGGAGTTCGCCGGCTTCGGGGGCGCCCCGCGACCGGTGGGTGTGTTGGGCGTGCTCGTCGCGGGTGCGCTGCCCGCCGTCGTCCGCCGGGTCGCGCCTGCGCTGGCGTGCGGGAACACCGTGGTGCTCGTCCCCGATCCGGACGCGCCGCTGGGCGCACTGGTGCTCGCGGAGGCGGCGGCCGAGGCGGGCCTGCCCGACGGCGTGCTCAACGTCGTGCCCAGCGGGGTGCTCGACGTCGACGTCGACGGGGTCGCCGTCACCGGGCCGCCCGCCTTCTGCCGGGAGGCGGCGCGGCTCGTGCCGGGCCGCGCGGTCGCCCGCGAGACGACCGGAGGGCTCGCGCAGATCGTCCACGACGACGCCCCGCTGGACCAGGCGGTCGACGGGATCGTCGAGGCGCTCGGCGACGACCAGCGGGTGCTGGTGGCCGAGTCGGTCGCGGACGAGTTCGGCGAACTGCTGCGGGAGCGGCTGGCCCGGCTGCGCGTCGGCGACCCGCTGGACCACAACACCGACCTCGGGCCGATGGGCTCAGCGCAGCGGCGCGATCGGGCCGTCGCCCTGGCCACGGCTGCAGACGACGAGGGCGCTCGCCGCTGGACCAGCCCCACCCGGCTACCCGAACGCGGGTGGTTCCTGGCGCCGACCGTGTTCACCGACGTCGCGCCGACGATGCGGGTCGCCCGCGAGGAGATCCCCGGCCCGCTGCTACCGGTGCTGACCTTCCGAACGCCGGCCGAGGCCGTGGCGACCGCCGGTGCCCCGCGCGCCGCCGCGGTCTGGACGGACAAGGGCAGCCGGGCCCTGTGGACGGCGCAGCGGCTTCGGGCGGGCGTCGTGTGGGTGAACGCCGTGAACCGGTGGGAGCCGGCCGCCCCGGCGGCGGCGCTCGCGGACCATCTCGTCTTCTGACCGCCGCAACTCCGCGCGAGTCGGCACCTTCGCCGGCGCGAGTCGGCACCTTCGCCGGCGCGAGATCGGCACGTTCGACAGCGCGACCAGTGCGGGCCCAGGGATGGATCAGGCGGGGCGGACGGTCCACGCGATCCGCGGCGGTCGTACGGCCGCGCAGACCGGTGTGCCGTCGGCCATCGTCAGCCTGAGGGCGCCGGTGAGGGTGGCGCCGGCGGCCGTGGCGAGCAGGTCCGGGTCGAGCATCAGCTTGGCCCGCCGGAACATCGTGCGGTGCCCGTCGGCTCCGACGCCGCCCCACGACAGGTAGAGGAAGCGGGCGCCCGGCCGGCCGTGCACGAACGGCCCGCGGACGTCCGGCGCGCCGTCGCGCCCCCGGACGTCCGCGACGTCGAACGCCCAGACGATCGCGTCGGCGTCGGCCGGGCGGGCGTCGACGACCTCCCGTCCACACTGCACGCCGACGGCGACGTCGGTGTGCCCGCAGCAGTCGCGGCCGGGCAGCTCCCGCCCGTGGATCTCGATACGCACGTGGCCGATGGTGCCCCGCTCGGGGTTGTCCTGAAAGCCACGTTCAGGACACCTCGCGCCCTGAACGTGGCTTTCCAGGCATTCCGGCGCGCCGCGTACGCTCGGCGGATGGCCGCGTCGCCGATCTTCCGCATGCTTGTCGGAGGCCGGCTGCGCGGCACCCGCGACCACCCCGTCCGCGACGCCACCGGCGCGCTGCTCGGGTACGCGGCGGTCGCCGGCCCGGGCGAGGTGGCCGAGGCGGTCGCGGCCGCGAAGGCGGCCCTGCCGGGGTGGGCGGCCACGACCGCAGACGAGCGCGGGCGGGTCCTGCACGGCGTCGCGGAGCTGCTCGACGAGCGGCGCGACCGGCTCGCCGCCGACCTCGCAGCCGCCGACGGGATCGCGGTGGACGCGGCCGCGGAGCTGCTCGACGCCGCGGTCGACCGCTGGGTCTGGTACGCGGGCTGGACCGACAAGATCGCCGGGGTGCTGGGGGCCGTGCACCCGGTGACCGGGCCGTACGTCGGCTGGTCCACGCCCCGACCGGTCGGGGTGGTCGGAGCCGTGTCCCTGCCGTCGCTGCCCGCCCTGGTCGAGGCGCTGGCGCCGGTGCTGGCCGCGGGCGCCACCGCCGTCGTAGTGGCGCCGCACGAGCGCCCGGTCGGTGCGGCTGCACTCGCCGAGGTGATCGCCACCACGGAGCTGTCTGCGGGCGCAGCCAACGTGCTCACCGGGCCGGTCGCCGAACTGGCGACCCGCCTCACGGGGGTCGACGGCCTCGACCTCACCGGCGCGCCCGACGACGTCGTGCCCGACGTGGTCACCGCCGCGGCGGAGCGCGGTGCCCGGGTTCTCGCTCCACCGGTGATCGACGACCCGCCGCTCGCCCGGCTCCGGGCGTGGAGCGAGGTCACGACCGTGTGGCACCCCGTCGGCCGCTGAGCAGGCCGTCCCCACGAATGTCCTGGGGATCAGCGCCGCGGCGGAGCAAGGCGTTGATCCCCAGGGGGATGACTAGCTACGGACGTGGCCAGCGACATCGTCCCCATTCAGCTCTCCCTCACCGAGGGCGACCTCGTCACGCTCTGGGCGCCGCGGTGGCGGGAAGACGGCGAGGACTGGGAGGCCTTCCTCGGCGACGACGACTCCCTGTTCGCCTTTCCGGAGGTGGCCCAGCTGGCCGCATTCGTCCGCACCGACGACGCGCACGACCTCGGGGACCACCCCGCGTGGCCGGTGGTGGCGGACCTGACGGTCGCGGAGCTGACACCCGAGGAGGCCCACCGCTACGACGTGATCGGGGTTCCCGAGCTGGCGGCGGAGGACACCGACCAGTGGACGGTCGGCGAGCTGGCCGAGATCGTCGGGATGGTCCGGTCGATCGCCGAGGTGTGCGACCTGGAGATCGTCGAGGAGGTGCTCGACTCCGCACCCGGCTTCGCCCTGCTGGACCAGGGCACGCTGCCCTTCGTCGGCCGCGAGGGCGGGAAGCTGTGGCAGCAGCTGGTCGACACGATCGCCGAGCGCTGGGACGACGTGATCGACGCCCTCGACGACCTGGTGACGACCCCGCGGGTCGACATGACGGCGCTCGCGGCGGCCGAGAAGGAGGCGGACGAGCTGGCCGCCCGGGAGGACGCCGACGCCGCCGCGGCCGGGGACGTGGGAGACGACGACGGGGTCGACGATCGCGAGTTCGACGCCGTGGACGACGACGAGGACGACGAACCGGGCGACGAGGACGACGACGACGCTGCGGTCCGACCGGTGGCCGCCGAGGTCGACGACGAGGCCGAGGAGGAGACCTCGGACGACGAGCCGGAGCCGACGTTCTGGGAGCAGGTCGGCATCGACCCCATCCGGGTCGTGACCGGCGACGGCGAGCTGCTGACGCTGCGCTGCTACCTCGACGACCGGCCGATCTTCCTCGGCGCGAACGGGGAGATCGACACCTTCCCCACCCGCGGCGCGCTCGCCCGGTTCATCGCGGGCGGCGCCGAGGGCAACGACCTGGCCGCGGTGTCCACCTGGGCGGACGTGGTGGAGCGGGCGGCGGCGCGCGAGCTGGAGGTCGAGGTCGACCCGCTCAACGTCTACGTGCTGCCCGGGCTGGACGACGACATCGCCGAGGGGCCACTGGCGGTCGATCCGACGCAGCTGGAGCAGGCCGTCGAACTCGTCCGCGACGTGGGCGACTGGGCGGGCGACGACGAGCCGCGCGAGGCCCTCGCCGAGTCGCAGAGCCTGGGCTGGTTGGTGTCGTTCGTGATCCGGCCCGACCCCACCCGGTTGGCGCCGAGCCCGCCGTTCGAGGCGGACGCCGCCAAGTGGCGGGAGTTGGTCGACGACCTGGAGAAGCGGCTCGTCCGGCGCTGAACGAGTAGTCAGCGTGGGCGGGTATTACCGCCCGGCCCCTCGGTGTGGGACAGCCGCTTGGCGAAGCAGTCCCCGGGTGCCAGCTGCTGGGTCACGCACCACGCGTTCGCAGCCTCGGGGGTGTCGAACGGCTCGGCAGCCAGCGTCACCCAGTAGTCCTTGCTGCGGAAGCTCGTGAACCGCTCGGACCGGGTCAGCACGCTGCTCGGCACCTTCTGCTGCCAGGACTGGAAGTCGGCCCACACGGCGGCGGCGTCGAAACGGGTGCCGGCGACGACGTCGCCCTCCCGCTTCGACGACAGCTGCGGGACCCACTTCCCGACGAGCGACTCGACCTGCTCGGCGTCCCCGTCGAGCTGGCGGCGCAGCAGGTCGGCGGGAGCGGTGTCGGCCGGCTGGGCCGACGTCGGGGGCGAGAGCGACGCAGAGACCTGGGCCGGGATCGACGCCGGGGCCGGCGCCGGCTTCGGTACGGGGATGGGTGCGAACGTCGGCACGGGCGGCGCCGCCTTGCTCGACCCGAGCCCGAGGGCGACCGCCGTCGCCCCACCCGCCACGGCCAGCACCGCGATCACGGCGCCGGCGATGAGCGCAGGCCGCGGGCCGCGGGAGGAGGGCCGAGGTGGGCCGGGTCGTCGCGGGCCGGGGCCGTACTGGGTCGGCGCCGGGAGGACCTGCGCGGGAGGGCGCCAGTCCGGCCGGGGACCGGACCCGGGGTCCGCGGCGTAGGTCGGAGCTCCCGGTCCAGGGCCGTAGCCCGGGGCAGGCGGTCCAGGGCCGTAGCCCGGGGCAGGCGGTCCGGGGCCGTAGCCCGGGGCAGGCGGTCCGGGGCCGTAGCCCGGGGCGCCCGGGCCGGGGCCGGCGCCGTAGGGATCTCCCGGTCCGGCGCCGGCAGCGGGAGTTCCGCACGCGCCGCAGAACTGGCCGTCAGGCGTCAGCGGCGACCGGCATCGGACACACGTCGCCACGACCCGTCGTCACCACCTCGCCGGTCCGCCGCACCTCGGTGCGGGGCACCACTGTGGCGGGAACGCCCTTATGCCGTCAATGCGGCGTACCCCGGCTTGATCACGTCTTCGATCACGGTCAGCCGATAGTCGAAGTGGCAGAAGGCCGACTTCATCGCGTTGATCGTGAACCAGCGCAGGTCGTCCCAGCCGTACCCGAACGTCTGCGCAAGCGTGAGCATCTCGCTGCTCATCGAGCAGCCGGACATGAGGCGGTTGTCGGTGTTCACCGTCACCCGGAAGCGAAGCCGAGCGAGTAATCCGATCGGGTGATCGGCGATCGAGGGCGCGGCACCCGTATGGACGTTCGACGTCGGGCACATCTCCAGCGGGATCCGGCTGTCGCGGACGTAGGCAGCGAGGCGTCCCAGGCGAGGCTCCCCGTGCTCGTCGAGGGTGATGTCGTCGACGATCCGCACCCCGTGACCGAGCCGGTGCGCGCCGCACCACTGGATCGCCTCCCAGATCGACGGGAGCCCGAACGCCTCGCCGGCGTGGATGGTGACGTGCGCGTTCTGCTGGCGCACGTACTCGAACGCGTCGAGGTGGCGGGTGGGCGGGAAGCCCTTCTCGGCGCCGGCGATGTCGAAGCCGACCACCCCGACGTCGCGGAAGCGCACGGCCAGCTCGGCGATCTCGCGGGAGCGGGCGGCGTGGCGCATCGCGGTGAGCAGGCAGCCGATCCGGATCCGCCTTCCGTTCGCCGCGGCGGTGGCACTGCCCTGCCGGAAACCCTCGAGCACCGCCTCGACCACGGCTTCGAGGCTCAGGCCCTGCTCGACGTGCAGCTCCGGGGCGAAGCGCACCTCGGCGTAGACGACCCCGTCCGCAGCCAGGTCCTCGGCACATTCGGCCGCCACCCGGACGAGTGCATCCGGGGTCTGCATGACGGCGACCGTGTGCCCGAACGTCTCCAGGTACCGCTCGAGCGATCCCGAGTGGGCGGCCCCGAGGAACCATGCGGCCAGCTCGGCGGGTTCGCGTGACGGCAGGGCGGGATAGCCGGCGGCGTCGGCCAGCTCGATGATCGTGCTGGGTCGCAGACCCCCGTCCAGGTGGTCGTGGAGGAGCACCTTCGGGGCGTCCCGGATGCTCTCGACCGTCAGGGGCACTGCGCGGGGCGTGGACACGGCGTCACGGTAGAACAACGCGACCACGACCTACCGAGCACCGCTCAGTCCCACGGTCTCGCATGCTGCGGAGCCGACCAGGCCCTTCGGGCGGGCGAGACTACTCCGAACGGGGGTGTCCGGCCGAACGGGGACGCGCCGTCTGGGTGATCCACCCGTGTCGCTACATTTCTCTCCGCTCCCCGTCCCGCAGAACAGGAAGCCCCGTTCCCGATGAGTGCAGACACGGCTATGTCGTTCGACCGCATGCGCGGAATGCTCAACCGCGCAGCGGAGATCCGCGAGAGCGAGCAGCAGCAGGTTTTCGACTCGCTCGACGAGATCCACGCCCGCCTCGCGGCCCTGGACGCGCTCGGCACGATGCGCAAGCGGCTGTCCGAGCTGCCCGACCGCACCGAGGTCAGCGTGCTCGCCGAGCGGCTCGACGAGACCGTGGCGAAGCTGGACGCGCAGGACGCCGCGGTCGCGGCGATCATGCGAGCGGTCGAGTCGCTGCCGGACAAGCTGGCCAAGCCGTTCGCGCAGCTCGACGGCCGGCTCGACGGCATGGCGGGGCGCATGGAAGGCATCTCGGGCCGGATGGACGGTCTCGACGACCGCCTCGGTGGCCTGCACAAGCGGCTCGACGAGCTCGACCACCGGCTCGACCGCCACGAGATGCGGCTCGACGCGTTGCCGACGTCCGTGGGCACGCCCATCCGCGAGAAGATCGACGGGGTCGAGCGCGTCGTGCGCGAGCAACTCGACGCCACCGCCCGCTCCATGGACGAGAGCGCCGAGGGCGTGCGCAACCTGCTCGGCGACACCGGTGTCGGCCTGCACCGCCGGCTCGAAGATCTCGCCGGGCGTCCCGCCGTCGACCCGACCGAGCCGCTGGCGTCGATCACCGCGCGGCTCGAGGCGCTCGCGACCCGGCTGGACACGCTGGACGAGGGCATGTCCGGGCGGCTGGGCAGCCTCGGCGGCTCGCTGGAGAACCGCCTGGCCAAGCTGGAGTCCGAGGTCGGCGACCGGCCGGACCGCGCCACGGTCTCCGCGCTGGTCGAGGGGGCGCACGCCGCGTCCGAGCAGCGCAACGCCGGGCAGCTGGACGAGGCGATGGCGACGTTCGCCGAGCTCATCCTCGGCCGCGGCGCCTCGGTGCAGCAGCCCCCGCCCCCGCCCCGCCCGACCCAGCGCCGCACCCCGCGCCCCAAGGTCAAGTCGTCGAACGGCGCCTCGGCGGCGCACACCGAGCTCGTCACCGACGACCCCGACGACTGATCTCAGGGCTCGGGTACACAGACGCAGGACTCGCGCTCGGGCGCGAGTCTTGCGTTGCTGTGCGCGAGTCTTGCGTTCTCGCACACGAAATCGGTGTTGCGGACGTGCTCATGTAGGAGCACAGCGCTCAGGGGCGCAGGACGGTGCCGATCAGCGGGGGACGGGCGGGGGCCGGGCCGTCGCCCACCACCACCCCGCCCCCGAGCGCCGCGAGGGCGCCCGTCACGGCGTCCGGGGTGTCGGTGTGCAGTTCGAGCAGGGGTTGTCCGGCCTCGACGGCGTCGCCGATGTCGGCCAGCAGGCGGATCCCCGCCGCCGCCTGCACCGCATGCTCCTTGCGGGCCCGGCCGGCGCCCAGCCGCCAGGCCGCCACGCCGACGGCCAGCGCGTCGCAGCGTTCCAGCACTCCCGACCGGTCCGCCCGCAGCTCCTGGACGTGCGCGGCGGTCGGCAGCGGGGCGGCCGGGTCGCCGCCCTGGGCCGCAATCATCGCCTCCCACACCGGGTACGCCGCCCCCGAGGCGAGCACCGTCGCCGGATCGGCGTCGATGCCGGCCAGTGCCAGCATCTCCTCGGCCAGAGCGACCGTGAGTGCCACGACGTCCGCGGGGCCGCCGCCGCGCACCACCTCGACCGACTCGGCCACCTCCAGCGCGTTGCCGACGGCCCGGCCCAGCGGCACGGACATGTCGGTCAGCACCGCCGTGGTCCGCAGGCCGTGCGCCGCGCCGATGTCGACCATTGTCGCCGCCAGCTCCCGCGCGCGCTCCGCGGTCTTCATGAACGCCCCGGAGCCCGACTTCACGTCGAGCACCAGGCCGTCCGTGCCCTCCGCGATCTTCTTGCTCATGATCGAGCTGGCGATCAGCGGGATCGACTCGACGGTGCCGGTGACGTCGCGCAGGGCGTAGAGCTTGCGGTCCGCCGGGGCCAGCGTCGGGGTGGTCGCGCAGATCACCGCTCCGACGTCGGCGAGCTGGGCCGCGATCTCGTCGAGGGACAGCTCGGCGCGCCAGCCCGGGATCGACTCCAGCTTGTCCAGCGTGCCGCCGGTGTGCCCCAGCCCGCGCCCGGACAGCTGCGGTACGGCCGCCCCGCACGCGGCGACCAGCGGCGCGAGCGGCAGGGTGATCTTGTCCCCGACACCTCCGGTGGAGTGCTTGTCGACCAGCGGGCGCCCGACGTCCGGGAACGCCAGCCGCTCCCCCGACGCGATCATCGCCGCCGTCCAGCGCGCGATCTCCCCGGCGTCCATGCCGTTGAGCAGGATCGCCATGGCGAGCGCGGCCATCTGCTCGTCCGCGACGTCCCCGCGGGTGTAGGCCGCGACGACCCAGTCGATCTGCTCGTCCGTCAGGCGCTGGCGGTCCCGCTTGGCCCGGATCACGTCGACCGCCCCGAACCCGGCCGCAGAGGTCATGCCGGGCCTCCCGGGCGCAGTGGCAGGTCGTCCGGCCCGAACGCGTCGGGCAGCACCGCGGAGAGCGGCAGCCCGCCGCGCGGGGTGTCGATCAGGCACTCCGGGCCACCGAACTCGTAGAGCACCTGCCGGCACCGCCCGCACGGCATGAGCAGCTCGCCCGTGCCGGACCGGCAGGCGACGGCGACGAGCCGGCCGCCGCCGGTGAGCCGCAGCTGCCCCACGAGCGTGCACTCGGCGCACAGCCCGAGCCCGTACGAGGCGTTCTCCACGTTGCACCCGCTCACGACCCGGCCGTCGTCGCACATCGCGGCCGCACCGACCTGCAGGCCGGAGTAGGGGCAGTATGCCGCCGACGCCGCCCACTGCGCCGTCGCCCGCAGTGCGCCCCAGTCGACGACCGGCTCAGTCACCTTCGCCCCTGCGGTACTCCTCGCCCGCGGTCGCGGGGGGACGCAGGTGCTGCGCGGCGACAGCCAGCACGATCAACGTCACGAGCTGCGGGGCGTACGTCGCGAATTCCCGCGGCACCGTGTCGATCGACCAGTAGATCGCGTACACGACCGCACCGGCACCCAGCGCGACGGCCGCGGACACCCAGTTGCGCCGGGCCGCCCAGTACACCGCCACCACCACGGCGATCAGCGTGGCCGCGTACAGCAGCGCGTGCACGGCCTCCCCGCCGGCGCGCAGCTGCAACCCGTCCACGTAGCCGAACAGCGCGGAACCGGCGAGCAACCCCACCGGCGCCCAGTTCCCGAAGATCATCGCGGCGAGGCCGATGTAGCCGCGGCCGCCGGTCTGACCCTCGAGGTACCCCAGCTGCCCGGGGTTGAGCACCAGCGCGGCCCCGCCGAGCCCGGCCAGGCCGCCGGAGATCAGCACGCCGAAGTACTTGTAGCGGTAGACGTTCACGCCCAGCGACTCGGCAGCCACCGGGTTCTCCCCGCAGGAGCGCAGCCGCAGCCCGAACCGTGTGTGCCAGAGCAGGTAGTAGCTGAGCGGCACGAGCGCGAACCCGATCAGGACCAGCGGTGTCAGGTTCGTGACGAGGCCGCCGAGCAGGCCGGCGACGTCCGAGACGACCACCCGCTGTTGAGCCTCCAGCGCGGCCGCGCCCTGGGACAGCCCGGGGATCGAGAACTCGGCGAAGCCGGGCACTCGCGGTGACTCGCGCGGGTTCCGGGTGATCGGCAGGAACACCAGTGACGCCAGGTACTTCGTGACGCCCAGGCCGAGCAGGGTGATCGCGACGCCGGACACGATGTGGTTCACCGCGAAGGTCACCGTGGCGACCGCGTGCAGCAGCCCACCCAGCGCGCCGAAGACGATCCCGCCCAGCATCGCCGCCCACGGCCCCCACTGGTAGCCGGCCCACGCCGCACCCCAGGTGCCGAGGATCATCATGCCCTCGAGGCCGATGTTGACCACCCCGGCGCGCTCGGACCACAGCCCGCCGAGGCCGGCGAGCAGGATCGGCAGCAGCAGCCGGACGGCGGCCTGCGCGGTGCCGCTGGACGTCAGCTGCACCTGCCCGGTGAGGGTCACCGTGATCGCCAGGATCGCGATCCCGATCGCCACGACGAGCGCCGAGCGCGCCCAGCCGGGGAGGCGCCACCTCGGCTGCGGGGCGGCGTCGGGGCCACGCTCGGCCAGGGCCGTCACGGCGTCCCTCCCGTCGACCCGACGGCGGCGGGCTCGCCGGACCGGGCGCGCAGCTGGGCGGCGACCCGGCGCTGCTCGGCGGCCAGCTCGTAACGCCGGACGATCTCGTAGGCCACGACCACCGACAGCACGATCGACCCCTGCATGATCAGCACGATCTCCCGCGCCACACCCACGTTGTCCAGGGCCAGCGCGGACTTGTCGAGGAACGCCCAGAGCAACGCCCCGAGCGCCATCCCGACGGGGTGGTTGCGGCCCAGCAGCGCGATGGCGATACCAGTGAACCCGTAGCCCGTCGGGGAGTTCAGCGTGTAGGCGAGGTCTCGGCCGAGCAGCTCGGGCAGCCCCACCAGGCCGGCGACCGCGCCGGACAGGAGCAACGCGATGATCACCATCCGCCGGGCGTTCACCCCGCCCGCCGCCGCGGCGGTGGGCGACTCACCGGACGCCTTGAGGTCGAATCCGAAGCGGGTGCGCTCGAGCAGGAACCAGTAGCCCACGCCGAGAGCCGCTGAGAGGAAGATCAGCCCGAAGAGCGTGCCGGATCCGCCGAACGGGATGCCGGGTACCCGGCCGCTCGGCGCGATCGGCTGGGTCGAGATGTTGTTGCCACGCAACACCCCGAACGCGTCCGTGCTGATCAGGAAGGCGATCAGGCCCGTCGCGACGAAGTTCAGCATGATCGTCGAGATGACCTCGCTGACCCCGCGGTAGGCCTTGAGGACCGCGGCGATGCCGGCCCACGCCGCGCCGACGAGCGCGCCGACCAGGAGGATCACCAGCGTATGCAGCACCGGCGGCAGCGCGACCGCCCCACCGACGATCGCGGCGACGCAGGCGGCCAGCCGGTACTGGCCCTCGATGCCGATGTTGAACAGCTTCATCTGGAAACCGATCGCCACGGCAAGGGCGGCGAGGTAGTAGACGGCCGCGCTGTTGACGATGTCGACGGCCGTGGTGCCCTCGCCGACCTGGGTGATCATCGCCGCGAGCGCCGTGAGCGGGTTGTCGCCGCTGATCACCAGCGCGACCGCGCACAGCAGCGCCGCGAAGAGGACCGCGAGGGCGGGCGGCAGCAGGACCGTACGGATGCGGTTCACGGCGCGTCCACGGGCGAGTTCACGCCGCACCCTCCCCGTCCGCCCCGGTCATCGCCGCGCCCAGCTCCTCGGGCGTGACGGTCGCCGGGTCCGCCGTCGCCACCAGGCGCCCGCGCAGGATCACCGCGATGGAGTCGGACAGCCCGATGAGCTCGTCCAGGTCCGCACTGATCAGGAGGACCGCGAGCCCGGCGGCGCGCGCCTTGCGCAGCTCCTCCCAGATCCCGGCCTGGGCGCCGACGTCCACGCCGCGCGTGGGGTGCGACGCGATCAGCAGCACGGGGTCGCCCGAGAGCTCGCGGCCGACCACGAGCTTCTGCTGGTTCCCGCCCGACAGCGCGGCGGCCGGCACGTCCACCCCCGGGGTGCGGACGTCGAACTCGGCGACGATGCGCTCGGTGTCGCGACGCGCTGCCGCGAGGTCCAGCAGACCGAGCGGGCCGGGCCGCGCGACCGGCGGACGGGTCTGGTGGCCGAGGATCCGGTTCGCCCACAGCGGCTGCGTGGCCAGCAGCCCGTGCCGCGTGCGGTCTTCGGGGATGTACCCGATCCCCGCCTCCCGGCGGCCGAGCGTCGCGACGCGGGTGATGTCGCGGCCGTCGAGCACGATCCGGCCCGCGGTGGCGTGCCGCATCCCCATGATCGTCTCGACCAGCTCCGTCTGGCCGTTGCCCTCGACCCCGGCGATGCCCAGCACCTCGCCCGCGTGCACGACGAGGTCCACGTCCGCCAGCAGGGCGCGGCCGGCCTCCCCGACGAGCGCGAGGCCCTCGACGCCCAGCACCTCCCGATCCGTGACCGTGGACTCCCGCTTGCCCGGGTCCGGCAGCTCGCTGCCCACCATCATCTCGGCCAGCTCGCGGCTGGTGACGGTGCGCGGGTCCGCGGTGCCGACGCTCGTGCCGCGGCGGATCACCGTGATGCTGTCCGCGATCGCGCGCACCTCGTCCAGCTTGTGGGAGATGAACAGGAACGTGTAGCCCTCGGCCTGCATGCCCCGCAGGGTGGCGAACAGCTCGTCCACCTCCTGCGGAACCAGGACGGCCGTGGGCTCGTCCAGGATCACCGTGCGGGCGCCCCGGTAGAGCACCTTGAGGATCTCCACGCGCTGCCGGTCCGCCACGCCGAGGCGCTCCAGCAGCATCTCCGACTCGGCGCTCAGGCCCACGACCCGGGCCAGCTCGGCGATCCGGGCGCGGGCCCGGGCGCCGATGCCGTGCGACGCCTCGGCGCCGAGCAGCACGTTCTCCGCGACCGTGAGGTTGTCCGCGAGCATGAAGTGCTGGTGCACCATGCCGATCCCGGCGCGGATCGCGTCGGCGGGCGAGCGGAACGCCACCTCCGCACCGTCGACCCGGATCACACCCGCGTCCGGCTGCTGCATGCCGTAGAGGATCTTCATCAGGGTCGACTTGCCGGCCCCGTTCTCCCCGCACAGCGCATGCACCTCGCCGCGGCGCACGCGCAGGTGGATGTCGTCGTTCGCGACGACGCCGGGGAACCGCTTGGTGATCCCGACCAGCTCGACGGCGTACGCGCCGCCGTCGTGCACCCCACTCTCGTGCACCGCTGTCGACTCCGCCATGCCTCCCCCGGCGCCCTCGTCGGATCCGGCCGCTACGGGGTGCTGGGCACCGTGATCTGGCCGCTGATGATCGCCGCCTTGTACGCGTCCAGCTGCGGGACGATGTCGTCCACGTGACCGCCGGTGGTGGCGTAGCCGACGCCGTCCACCTTCAGGTCGAAGACCTTCGGCAGCGTCGACACGTCGCCCGCCGCGGAGGCGTTGATGTAGTCGTACACCGCGACGTCCACCCGCTTGAGCATCGAGGTGAGGATGCGCTCGTTCGTCGGCGGCGCGGCCGTCTTCGCCTGGTCCGAGTCGACGCCGATGGCCCACTTCGGCGCCTGGTCGGTGCTGGCCGCGGACACGGCCTCGAATACACCCTTCCCGGACGCGCCGGAGGCGTGGTAGACGATGTCCGCACCGCCGTCGAGCTGGCCGCGCGCCACCACGGCGGCCTTCGCGGGGTCGTTGAAGCCGGTGAAGTCGCCCGCTGGTGTGAGGTACTTGGAGTCGATCTGGATGTTCGGCGCGACGGTCTTGGCGCCGGCCTCGTAGCCCGCCTCGAACTTCTGGATGAGCGGTGTCTCGACCCCGCCCACGAACCCGATCTTGCACGCGGTGGTCTTCAGCGCGGCCGCGGCACCGACCAGGAACGAGCCCTGCTCCTCGGCGAACACCAGTGGCGTGACGTTCGGCAGGTTCACGGTGTTGTCGTCGACGATCGCGAAGTTCACCTGCGGGTTCTCCGCGGCGACCGTCTGCGTGGCCGTGGCGTACTTGAAGCCGACTGCGACGATCGGGTTGAACCCGTCCGAGGCGAGCTGGCGCAGGCGGGTGGCGGCGGCGTCCTCGCTCTCGTTCGGGGACGCCGACAGCTCGCGGGTGTTGTCCTTGACCAGGCCGAGCTCGCTGATCGCGCGCTCGAGGCCCGCCGCGGCGGCGTCGTTGAACGACTGGTCGCCCCGGCCGCCGATGTCGTAGGCGACCCCGACCTTGAGACCCGACGCGTCCGACTTGGCGAGCGCCGGAGCCGAGGTGGCCGCGCCGCCCGCGGTGGCCGGGGCGGCGTTGCGCGTGCACTGCGTCCCACCGGCCGTCGCGCCCCCGCCGGTCGAGGGTGTGCCCGTGTCCCGGGCACAGCCCGCCACCACCAGGGCACTGGACAGCACCGCTGCCGCCAGCGCGAAGCCTCGTCTCGTCCGCACGTCACGCGCCTTCCGCTCCGGCCGACCCGCCGCTCGGGTCCAGCAGACGACGGGAACGTAGCCGAGACCACCGACATCCACAGGTTTGGCCGCGGAGCCGTGACCGAATCGTCGGCTGGGCGCCGGGCGCGTGCCGGGTCACCCGTCGGTGGACCCGGTTCCCCGCCCCCCGCGTTGTGCCGGGCGCGTCGTCCGGGTGAGACTGCGGAGCGTGGCGGTGGCGCGGGTCAAGAGGGTCGTGGCCGCCGTCCTCCTCGCGGTGCTGCCGCTGCTGATCGGCGGGTCACCGGCCACCGCTGCCACCGGGTGCCCGGGCGCGGACGTGCCGCCCCCGCCCGCGGCGGTCGAGGAGACCGCACCCGGTGCCGTCACGCCCGCGCCCCTGCCCTGGCCGCTGTCACCGGTCGGCGGGGCGGCGCTGGCTGCCTGCGGGGACGTCGTCGGGACCGGCGACCCTGCGCTCCCCGCCGACGTGACCGCCGCGGGCTTCGTGCTCGCCGACCTGGACACCGGCGCGGTGCTCGCCGCCCGCGCCCCGCACGCGCGCCAGCGCCCGGCGTCGACGCTCAAGGTCCTCACCGCGATGGTGGTGATCGACCGCCTCGACCCGGACGCGCAGGTCGCGGGAGCCCCCGAGGACCTCTCGATCGACGGCAGCCGGGCCGGGATCGGCCCCGGTGGCACGTACACCGTGCGGCAGCTGCTCACGGGCCTGCTGCTCAACTCGGGCAACGACACGGCCCAGGCCCTGGCCCGAGCGATGGGCGGCGACGCCGCGACCGTTGCCGCGATGGCCGACAAGGCCCGGCAGCTCGGAGCGCTGGACACGCGGCCGGCGACACCGTCCGGGCTCGACGGGCCGGGCATGGCGACGTCGGCGTACGACCTGGCCGTGCTGTTCCGCCACGCGATGGGCGAGCCGCTCTTCGCGGAGACGATCGCGACGCGCGAGATCCCGTTCCCCGGGTACGGCGACCGGCCCGGGTTCATCCTGTCGAACGCCAACCCACTGCTCGCCCGCTACCCGGGGACGCTGGGCAGCAAGACCGGCTTCACCGACGCCGCGCGGCACACCATCGTCGCGGCCGCGCAGCGCAACGGGCGGCGGCTGGTGGTGTCGCTGGTGCGCGCCGAGAACACACCGGTCGTGAACTGGCGCCAGGCGGCCGCGCTGCTCGACTACGGGTTCGCGCTGCCGGCAACCGCTCCTGCGGTGGGAACGCTGGTGGACGCCGCGCCGGCACCGCCGACGGCGTCCGCCGGCACCGCGGGCCCGGCCGGCACCTTCACCGGCCCCGTGACGACGGGCCTGCGCCTCCCCGGCGGCGTGGCGCTGCCCGGTGGGACCGCGACGGTCGCCGGGGTCGTGGGCACGGCCGTGGCCGTCGTGCTGCTGGCCGTGGCGCTGCTCCGCACCCGCCGTCGACAGCCTGCCGGGCCCGGTTCCCGGCACCGTCACCGGTGACGGTCAGCGGCGACGACCGAACGCCCGGAGGCCGAGGAGGGCGGTGACGGCCCCCATCCCGAGCAGGCCGGCGGTCGTCGCGTTGTTCGGGCCGGACCGGACCACGACCTCGGGCCGGATCACGGCCGGTGCCGGGATCGGAGCGGGGGCCTCCTTCTCGACGCCCTTCGTGGTCGCGGCCCACGCGGTCACGAACAGGATGAACCGCGACACGAAGTTGATGAACACCAGCAGACCGAGCAGCGACCCGAACACCGCGCCGCTCGGCGTGTTGGTGATTCTGGTCAGGTAGATGGTCATGACCTGCTTGAGAACCTCGAAGCCGACCGCTCCCAGCACGGCCGCCTTCACCGCGCTCCGGATCGGGGTGTGCTGGCGGGGCAGGCGCGCGATCACCCAGAGGAACACCAGGAAGTTCGCGGTCAGGCCGAGCAGGATCCCGAGCAGTCGCAGGAGGAACTGTGCCCAGCCCTGATCGGCCAGACCGACAAGGGCAAGCAGGTCTGCGGCGAAACCGGATGCCGCGCCGGTGATCGCGAAGGAGCCGACCAGTGCGATCCCCAGCCCGAAAAGCGCGAGGAGGTCGAACAGCAGCCGCTTCGGTAGCGCGGGCGGTTCCGGCGCTTGCGCCCACTGCTCCGACAGCGCCTCGCGCAGGTTCGTCATCCACCCGATGCCGGAGTACAGCGCGGCGAGCAGGCCGAACGCGGCCACCGTGTTCCGCTGGGCGATGGCCTGATCGATGATCGGGTTGATCGTGTCGGCCATGTTCGGCGGCAGGGCCGCGTTGATCGCGTCGCGGATCTCGTTCAGGAGGTTCGGGTTGAAGAACAGCACGTAACCGGCCACCGCGAACGCGATCATCAGCAGCGGCACCAGCGAGAGGATCGAGAAGAAGGTGATCGCCGCCGCGTAGTGGTCGCCGTGGTGATCGGTGTAGCGGGCGCCGGCGCGGACCAGATGGTCCAGCCAGCCGTAGCGGGCGCGGAGCTGCTCGATCTTGGACGGCTTGGCGTCGCCCTCCGAGCGATCGTTCGCCCGGACCTCGGCGGCGACGCGCTCGGACGCCGCCCGGTCGGATGCGGCCCGGCTCGACTCGGCCTGGTCCGGTGCAGCGGTCACGGGTGCTCCTCAGGCCTGGGAGTTCGCGGGTGGCAGGAAGCCGATCTTCTCGTGAACGGTGGCGAGCGTCGAGGCGGCCACGCCGCGGGCGCGCTCGGCACCTCGGGCGAGAACGCGGTCGAGCTCCGCCGGATCGTCCAGGTATGCCCGTACCCGCTCCCGCAGCGGCGACACGAACTGCACGACGACCTCGGCGAGATCCTTCTTCAGATCACCGTAGCCACGGCCGGCGTACTCGCCCTCGATCTCGGCGATCTTGCGCCCGGTCAGCGCGGAGTAGATCACCAGGAGGTTCGAGATCCCCGGCTTGGCCTGCGGGTCGTAGCGGATCTCCCGCTCGGCGTCGGTGACCGCCGACCGGATCTTCTTGGCCGAGACCTTCGGGTCGTCCAGCAGCTCGACGATCCCGCCCGGGCTCGACGCCGACTTACTCATCTTCGCCGTGGGATCCTGGAGATCCTGGATCTTCGCGGCCCCGGCCGGGATGTAGGGCTCGGGCACGACGAACGCCCGTCCGTAGCGACTGTTGAACCGTTGCGCGAGATCCCGGGTGAGCTCCAGGTGCTGGCGCTGGTCCTCGCCGACCGGCACCCGATCGGCCTGGTAGAGCAGGACGTCCGCGGCCATCAGGATCGGGTAGGTGAACAGGCCCACCGTGGCCCGTTCCGTCCCCTGCTTGACGGTCTTGTCCTTGAACTGCGTCATCCGGCTCGCCTCGCCGAACCCCGTGATGCAGCCAAGCACCCATTCCAGCTGCGCGTGCTCGGGCACGTGCGACTGGACGAAGACCGTGCACCGGTCGGGATCGAGCCCGAGCGCGAGGAGCTGCGCCGCAGCGTTGCGGGTGCGGGCGGCGAGGGTCTTCGGGTCGTGCTCGACCGTGAGCGCGTGCAGGTCGGGCACGAAGTAGAACGCGTCGTGGTCGTCCTGCAGGGCCACCCACTGCCGGACCGCGCCGAGGTAGTTGCCGAGGTGGAACGAGTCGGCGGTCGGCTGGATACCGGACAGGACCCGCGGTCGCCGGTCGGTGGGCGCGCTCATGCCTCCATTGTCCCGCCATGTGATCCGGCGCGGGGCGGCCGGCCCCACGAAGTGGGGGCGGACGCGTCGTGGCCGGATCGGTAACAGCGCGGGGCGGCCGGCCCCACGAAGTGGGGGCGGACGCCTCGTGGCCGGATCGGTAACAGCCAGCCCGTTTCCGCGGGTCTACTCCGCGGGCGGGAGGGGCGGCGGGCCGTCGGGCGTAGGGGCGTCGTCCTCGTCCGGCTCCTCCCGGTGGACCTCGACGACGCCGGCGTCCAGATCGATCGGCCCGAGCCGCCATCCCTGCCCGTTGCCGGCCTCGCCCGCCTCGGAGCGCAGCTTCCGGCTCGGGAACATCTCGCCGAGAACGCCCATGCGGCCACGCTACGCCGGCGCGGGGTCAGGCCGAGGTGAGCGGCAGCAGGCGCGGGCGCGGAGCCACGGCCGGCTCCAGCCGCGCCACCGGCTCCCGGTAGGTGGTGCTGCGCTGGCGGACCGGCCGGCCCGCCGCGGCGGCGATCGCCGTCAGCTCGGTCACCGTGCGCGCCGACCCGTTCTCCGAGCCCGCCATCCGGCTGATCGTCTCCTCCATGAGCGTGCCGCCCATGTCGTCCGCCCCGCCGCGCAGGACGTCCGCCGCGAGCGCGTCGCCGAGCTTGACCCACGACACCTGCACGTGGTCGATCCGGCCGTGCAGGGCCAGCCGGGCGAACGCGTGCACGGCGCGGTTGTCGCGCTCGGTGGGGCCCGGCCGGGCCAGCCCCGCCAGGTAGATCGGGGCGTTGTGGTGCACGAACGGCAGCGGCACGAACTCCGTAAAGCCGCCTGTCTCGTCCTGGATCCCGGCGAGCGTGCGCAGGTGCCCGAGCCAGTGCCGCGGCTCGTCGACGTGGCCGTACATCATCGTCGAGCTCGACGGGATGCCCAGCCGGTGCGCCGTGGTCACCACCTCGATCCACTGCGCCGCCGGCAGCTTGCCCTTGGTGAGCACCCAGCGGACCTCGTCGTCCAGGATCTCGGCTGCCGTGCCGGGGATGGAGCCGAGCCCGGCATCGCGCAGCTCGGCGAGCCACTCCTCGATCGACACGCCGGCCTTGGCCGCCGCGGACACGATCTCCATGGGCGAGAACGCGTGCACGTGCATGCCGGGGACGGCGGCCCGCACGGCGCGGACGAGGTCCGCGTAGAAGGTGACGGGCAGCTGCGGGTCGATCCCGCCCTGCATGCACACCTCTGTGGCGCCCACCTCGGCCGCCTCCACCGCCCGCGCGGCGACCTCGTCCAGCGACAGCCGGAACGCGTCGGCGTCGCGCTCGCGCTGGGCGAAGGCACAGAACCGGCAGCCCACGTAGCAGACGTTCGAGAAGTTGATGTTCCGGTTGACGACGTAGGTGACGGCGTCGCCGACGACGTCGCGCCGCAACTCGTCCGCCACCCCGGCCAGCTCCTCGAGCGCGGGACCCTCGGCGAGGAGCAGGGCCATCGCGGCGTCGGTGTGGGCCGGGTCGAGCAGGGCCGCGGGATCGGACGACGCGAGCGCGAGCCCGGCGCGGACGTCGGCGTCCAACCGCTCGGGCGTTGCCCGCCGCGTCGCGTCGAGCTGCTCGCGCAGCGAGTCCCAGTCGCCGTAGACCGACGCGAAGTCGCCGCGACGGTCGACGGTGCGGCCCGTGGTGTCGATGGTGGCGTTGAGGTCGACGCGGCCCGTGGAGCCGAACCCGCCGTCCGGCTCCTGCCACGGGCGGCCCACCGGGACCGCGGCGTCCCGGGCGAGCCCGGACTCCGCGTCCGCCAGTGCGGCCACGTGCCCGTGCAGCCGGGTGTCGATCCACGGCGAGCCGGCCAGCACGTACCGCGGGTAGACCGTGAGCCGCTCCCGCAGGATGAACCCGGCGTCCGCCGACCGCGCGGCCAGCTCGTCGATCGCGGGCCACGGCCGCTCCGGGTTGACGTGGTCCGCCGTCACCGGCGACACGCCGCCCCAGTCGTCGATGCCGGCGCGGAGCATGAGCGCGAACTCGTCGCCGACGAGGTTCGGCGGGGCCTGCAGCCGCATCTTCGGCCCGAGCACCAGCCTCGCTGTGGCGATCGTGGCGGCGAGGTCGTCGAGGTCGGCGTCCGGGTCGTTCGCCATCGCGGTGTCCGGCTTCGCCCGGAAGTTCTGGACGATCGTCTCCTGGACGTGCCCCTGCGCGCGGGCGGCCGCACGGATCGCGAACAGCGACTCGGCGCGCTCCACGCGCGTCTCCCCGATCCCCATGAGGATGCCGGTGGTGAACGGGACGCCCACGCGGCCGGCGTCGGTCAGCGTCCGCAGCCGGACGGCGGGCTCCTTGTCCGGACTGCCGAAGTGCGGGCCCCCGGGCTCGCTCCACAGCCGCGTCGCCGTGGTCTCCAGCATCATCCCCATGCTCGGCGCCACGGGTTTGAGCCGTGTGAGCTCCTCCCAGCTCAGGACGCCGGGGTTGAGGTGGGGTAGCAGACCGGTCTCCTCCAGTACGGCGATCGCGCACGCGCGCACGTACTCCAGCGTGGAGTGGTAGCCGCGGGCCGCCAACCACTCACGCGCGGCGGGCCAGCGCTCCTCGGGCCGGTCGCCGAGGGTGAACAGCGCCTCCTTGCACCCGGCGGCCGCCCCGGCGCGGGCGATCTCCAGCACCTCGTCGCGCTCGAGGAACGCCGCGGGCAGGCGGTGCGGCACGGTGGCGAACGTGCAGTAGTGGCAGCGGTCTCGGCACAACCGTGTGAGCGGCACGAACACCTTGCGGGAGTAGGTGACCACGCCCGGGCGGCCGGCGTCGACCAGACCGGCGTCGCGCACGCGGGCCGCCGCGGCCAGCAGCTCGTCCAGTTGCTCGCCCCGGGCGGCCAGCAGGACGGAGGCCTCCGTCACGTCGAGCGCCACACCGTCGCGGACCCGGCGGAGCGCGCGGCGCAGCGCCGACGTGGAGGGGGGCGACGTGGCAGGGGCCGCGGCGGAGGGGGTTGCTCCGGTCGGGGCCGACCCGAACGGCATGGACGGGGCGATCGGCGTTTCGGCCATGAGTGCACAGTAGGTCGCGGCACCGACAGTCTGCATCGGCCCTGATCACGCCGTGGATCGCCCGCCTGTGCCGGGTACCACGACGCCCGCACGTCAGAGGCGCACCATCGCTCTTCGATCATGTCTGCGCAGCAAGGACGCGCCTCTCACGCGTCGAGCATCGGCCGTCGCCGAACGGTTCACCCGCCCCGGTTGCCGGACGGGCACGAGTGCGCCTGGCGGGCCAACATGGCTCCATGCGCCTGTCCGCGTCCGGCCGGCCCGCCCCGCTGCGGGGTCGCGCCGCCGCGTTCTGTCTGGTGGCGCTTGCCTGCTTCGCGGGCTGCGCCCCGGCGACAGTGGCACCGATCCCCGCCGGCCCGTCCGGAACGCGGACCGTCACCGTGCCCGTGGACGGCGGCCGCACCGCGATCGTGCACCACCCAGCGTCGGCGGCGGACGGCGCGCCGCTCGTGGTGGTGCTGCACGGCGCCCGCGGCACGGGCGCCGGCATGCGGGCGAACCTGGGCTGGGACGCGCTCGCCGACCGGGAGGGCCTCGTCGTCGCCTACCCCGACGGGCTCGACCGCACCTGGAACGCGGGCAGGTGCTGCGGGTCCGCGCGTGACCGGAGGGTCGACGACGTCGGCTTCCTCGACACGCTGGTCGCGACGCTGCGCCGTGACGACGCCGTCGGCCCGGTCTACGCCGTCGGGTTCTCCAACGGCGCGATGATGAGCTACGCGTGGGCATGTGCCCGGCCCGGGGCGCTCGCCGGTATCGGACCCGTGGCGGGCGCGCTGACCGTCGACTGCCCCGCGCCCGCGCCGCTGACCGTCGTGGCCGTGCACGGGACGCGTGACGAGCGGGTGCCGATCGGAGGCGGCCGCGGGCCGTCCGGTGTCGGCTTCCCCGCGCTCGACGCCTCGCTCGCCCCGTTCCGGACCGCCGCCGCATGCCCGGCGACCGGCGCCGTGGTCGACGCCGCCCCCGCCCGGGTCGACGAGCGGGCGTGCGACGGGCACGCCGTGGTGAGCGACGTCGTCGCCGACCTGCCGCACGTCTGGCCGGGTGCGGGGCCGGACGCGGGCCGGACCGACGAGCCCTTGGACGCGACCGGCTTCCTGTGGGCGCACCTGCACGGGTGAGCGAGCGCCCGGCGAAGCCGACCGAGCGCAGAGAGGGAGAGCGGTGAGCCGCTCAGATCGTCCGGCGCATGATCAGGCGCGGCAGCTTGCTGGCCACCGCATCGGTGGTCCCGACGACCGCGAAGCCGGCCTTCTCGAACATCGCCCGCGTGCCGACGAACGCCATCGTCAGGTCGATCCGCCCGGACCCCGGGTCGACCGGATAGCTCTCCACGGCGGGCGCGCCGCGCGACGCGGCGTACCCCACCGCACCGTCGAGCAACGGGGTCGTGTGGCCGCGCTTGCGGTGGCCGCCCCGGATGACGACACAGATGATGCTCCAGACCGGCAGGTCGTCGAGCGGCCGGATCACGCGCGACCGGCTGAGCCGCGTGTTCTCCGCCCGCGGCCCGATGCTGCACCAGCCCACCGGCTCGCCATCGGCGTACCCGATCACACCGGGCGGGTTCGCCCGGCCGCACAGCCCCCGGAACGCCGCCTCACGGCTCCCGCCGCCGAGCTCCGCGACCTCTGCCGCGGTCAGCCGGTGGGACAGGCACCAGCAGTGGCTCGCCCGCCGATGGGGGTTCACCACCGCGACGAAGTCGTCGACCCGGTCCGGCGTGACGGGACGGGTGTCGAACACCATCCCCCGAGCCAAGTGCCGACCACGTGATCGGTCAACTCGTGGCGCGCTATGAGTATGCGTCGCCGCGGTACGAAATCCTGATCACGTCGACGATCACCTCGAGCTCGTCGATCCGGTAGATGACGCGGTACTGCCCGCGACGTGCGGAGTAGAACCCGTCCAGCTCGAAGCGAAGGCGCTTGCCGACCCGATGGGGGTTGTCAAGCAACGGACCGCTGACAAACTGCCAGACGGCGGTGGCCACGCTCTCGGGAAGCGTCTCTGCCAGTGCCCTCCGCGCGGCCCGTGACAGCCGCAGCTCGTACCTCACGCCGCGCCGCGGCCCAGCCTCTTCACCATGATCGCCGCCATCTCCTGACCCGTCGTCAGCTCGCCCGTTCCAGACCTGTGCTCCGCGATCGCGGCCATCGCCTCCGGATCAGACAAGATCTCCAAGGTCTCGGTCAGACTCTCCAGATCCTCGACCGCCATCAAGACGGCCACCGGCTTGCCGTTCTTGGTGATCGTCACCCGCTCCCACGTGCCCTGCACTGCGCTGACCAACTCGCTCAGCCGGTTCTTGGCATCGGCTAACGACGTCGTCTCCATGGCCATAATCATAGCCACAGCGGTCCGCCATGATGGCCTGCCGGGATGGTCACGCCGCGAGCACGCCCTCGTTCTCCGGCACAACGACCCGTTTGCGATCCGCGCAAAGTTCGTTGTCGATTGACTCCTCGCGCATCGAGCATCGGGATCGGCCGAGCCAGAACACCACGTGACCGACCCGAGGAGAACGAGAGGACCCACGTACTGACCCGTGAAGCCGCAGACGATGCCACAGCGCGTCACGGACCGTCGGCGCGGAGGAAAACGAACCTCGTCCTCGCGACCCTGTTCCTGGGCACCTTCGCCGGCGACCTGCTCCCCGACTACGGCCTGTTCCTCGTGACCCGCGCGGTCGCCGGTGCGCTGCAGGGTGTGTTCATCGCGGCCGCCTTCGTGATCGGGCCGGCCGTGGTCGCACCGGACAGAGGCGCACACCCGGGAGAACGACGCGATCGCCGCGGCCCGGCGGCCCCGGGCGAGGCTAGGGCGATAGCAGGCCGAGCTCGTGGTTGGCCCCGGCCGCGGCCTGCTTCACGGCGGCGAGCGCCTCGACCAGGTACCGGTTCGTCCCGATCAGGACACCGGTGATCGGGACGTTCTCCCGTGCCCGCAAGGTGTGCACTCCCCAGTAGGCGTCGGCGGGACCTCGCGGGTGCCGAGCAGGTCGCGCTCGCGGCGGGTCACGGGAGAACTGACGGGCATGGTCGTCCTTTCGAATGCGGCGGGCTCGGGCTCAGAGGTGCTGCTCGGAGTCCTGCGCGTCCCAGTCTCCTTCTGCCGCTCGTCGGTGATGTAGGCCGGCACCGGGAAGTCCCACCAGCCGGGCACCCACGGGCCGGCGGCGTCCCGGTCGGTCGGCACGCAGACCAGCGCCGGACGGCCGGACTCCACCGCCTCCCGCAGCACGGGCTCGAGCTCGTCGTTGCTCTCGACCCGGTAGGAGCGCAGCCCGAAGGCGTCGCCGACGGCCTTGAAGTCAGGGCTGTAGGGCGTCCCGTCCGGCCGGTTGAACTCCGTGCCGATGTGCCGGCTGGTCTGCTTGCGCTGCCCGCCGCGGATGGACATGAATCCGGAGCTGTCCTGGATCACGAACACCACCGGGATGTCGTTGGTGACGCAGAGCCCGATCTCCTGCGCCGTCATCAGGAAGTCGCCGTCGCCCAGCACGCAGACCACCGGCCGGTCGGGTGCGCCGAGCTTGGCGCCGATCGCCGCGGGCACCGCCCAGCCCATCGACGAGAAGCCGCCGGTGGTGAGGTGGGTGCGCGGCTCGTAGACCGGGAAGGTCTGCTTGACCGCGCCCTGGTGTTCCCCGAGCCCACCACGATGATCGCTTCGCGGGGCAGCACCGCGCGGAGCGCGCCCAGCGGGTGCTGCGAGGTGAACGGGAAGCGGTCGGAGTCGCGCCGCTTCGCCAGCTGGGTCTCCCACTCGGCCTTGCGCTCGGCGAGCTCGTGGGCGTAGGCGGCGCGGTCGGGCCGCTCGCGCGGCAGCTCGTCGGCGATCGCGCCCACGGCCACCGCCGCGTCGGCCACGATGCCCACCTCGGCGGGGTAGTTCTTGCCGATCTCCTGTGGGTCCAGGTCGATGTGGATCAGCTTCGCGTCCGGGATGGAGAACGAGACGCCCCGGGCGTAGCTGGAGGCGGACCAGTCGGTGAAGCGGCAACCGACCGCGACGACCACGTCGGCCGTGCTGGCGACGCCGTTGCCGACCGGGGTGCCGGTCTGCCCGACGCTGCCCGCGAACAGCTCGTGGTCCTCGGGGAAGGCGCCCTTGCCGTTCCAGGTCGTGACCACGGGCACGCCCCAGTGCTCGGCCAGCCGGCGCACCTGCGGAGCGGCGTTCGCGGTGATCGCCCCACCGCCGACCACGATCACCGGGCGGCGCGCGCCCGCCAACAGGTCGACCGCCTCCGTCACCGCCTGCGGGTCCGGGTGGACCTTCCCGACGGGCAGTCGCCGGGCCAGCTCGTGGATCTGCACGTCAGCGGTCTCTGCCTGGACGTCCATCGGCACCTCGAGGTGCACCGGGCCGGGGCGCCCGGTGAGCATGGCGCTGAACAGGCGGTGCATGACGAACGGCAGCTCGTCGACGCGCTGGGCCACCCAGTGCCGCTTCGACACGACGAGATCAGGATCGTGCACGCCGTCCGACGACGTTTCTGCGGTGAAGTACACGCGATGCGCAGGTGTTGCGTCTGCGGACGGCTGATGTCGAAGCGCTCCCGGCGACACCTACCTCGATCGCCCGACCGCGACGCGGGGTGGGTGCACCCGTGCGGACACAACGTTCATGGGTCGCACTCCCGAGCGTCGGGTGAAGTCGCAGGAACGCTACAGCCGGACGCCGTCGCGCCCAACCCCTCGCGCTCCGCGCGGCCGACACGGCTCAGGCGAATACCGGCCGCGCCTCGATGACGTGCCGAGTGGGCGTCGCTCTCCGCGCGGCGACGAACTCGAGGCCACCGTCGGCGAGCAGGGCCCTCCACTCCTCCTCCGTGCGCTCACGACCGCCGGCCGACACGAGCATCATCAGATCCAGGAACTTCGCGAGCGGGTCCTCATTGGGTGGCCCGAGAACGGAGTCAACAATCAACAGCACGGCATCGTGCGTCATCGCGGCACGGACGTTGCGCAATATCCGCAACGCCTCTGCGTCCGCCCAGTCGTGCAGGACTCGGACGAGCAGGTACGCGTCCGCACCCCCCGGAACGCCGTCGAAGAAATCACCCGGCACTGCGGTGGCCCGGTCAGCGACTCCAGCATCGCGCAGTACGACGTCGGCGTTGGCGATGACGTGGGGCTGGTCGAACAAGACTCCTCGGATGTCGGTGTGGGCTGCCAGCACGGCCGCGAGCACCGCACCCGTGCCTCCACCGATGTCCGCGATCAGCCGATACCGCCCGAAGTCGTGGGCGGCGAGCACACCAGGGTTGTCCCCCGCTGACAGCGCCCGCATCGTCTCGTCGAAGACCTCGCCATGCTCGGGGTGCAGGCGCCGGTACTCCCACACGTCCATACCAAGCGCGTAGACCGCGGCATTCCCGCCCGTTTCCACGCTGTGCCGAAGCGCGCCCCACGCCCGCCACTGGTAGTCAGCGCCGAACATGCGGGCAGCAGGGTTCAGCGACAGCGGGTGGTCCCGACGAAGGAAGTCACCCATGGCGGACAGCGCGAACCGCCGATCGGGGTGCTCGGTGAAGACCCCTGCCGCGGCCAGCGCGCGCAGAAGGCGGTACAGCGACGATGCGTCGGTCGACGTCTCGGCTGCGAGGTCGTCGACATCACGCGGGCCGCCACTCAGCAGGTCTGCAATGCCGAGCTCGGCAGCGACAGTCACGGCCCGAGACCGCTGATAGCCCCGAACAATGGCCAGCAGCTCGACGAACTCGCGGGGCAGCGACCCGGACATGCGACCTCCCTGGGCAGCCCACGATCGTCACCGCGGGGAAGCCACCAGAGCATGACTACCGTACGCGAGCCAGCTTCGTCACCCGATCGACGGCCGATCAGGCGACATCGGCAGGTTGGCCGGAGGTGACCTTCACAAGCTCGGCGAAGGTCGTCGGGAAGACGGCATGCGGGATGCCGCCTGCGGCCCACACCTCGACGTACTGCTCCAGTGCGCGGTCGACCAGCGTGCGCAGCGGTGCCGGGTGGCCGACCGGGGCGACGCCCCCGATCGCCTGGCCCGTCGCCGCGCGCACGAAGTCGGGGGACGCACGCCGTACCCGGTCCGCGCCGATCAACGCGGCGACCTTGCCCGTGTCGACCCGGTGCGCGCCGGAGGTCAGCACCAGCAGCGGCGCGCCGTCGGCGTCGAACACCAGCGAGTTCGCGATCTGCCCGACCTCGACCCCGAGCGCGGCAGCGGCCGTCGCGGCGGTGGTCACGGCGTCGGGCAGCACCAGCATGCCGTCGAGGGCACGCGGCGCCGCACCACCGGCGCGCAGGTGGGCGAGCACGAGGTCGACGTTGCGATGGGCGGGACTGGTCACTCCGGCATGACACCACGACGCGTCAACCGGGTTCGGCGCCGACCCGCCGCCGAGCGGTTCTCGAGGCCCGTTCACCTGCAGTTCGTGTTGGGCATCGGCGTGAGGAACTGGTCCGCTGCCCAGCGGTCGCCCTCCAGCTCGCGGAAGCCGTCCGTGACCACGCGCGTGCCGTCGACGACCGCGCCCTCGGAGAGCACCTCGACCTGGTCGGCGTCCGTGCTCGGCCCCGACCGCACGCGCAGCTCGGCGGCCGAGACCCGCAGCTGGCAGCCGGTGGAGTTGTCCGCGGTGTGGACCGAGCTCGTGCCGTTGCCGGCCGGGGCGTCGATCATCGCGAGGGTCGTCAGGACGATCCCGGCCAGGAAGACCCAACCCCACCCGCGCACCCTCCACGGCTTCTTGAGCGAGGAGGTCCACTTCGCCATGTCGCTCCGCCTTCCGGCATGCCCGATCGACCGCCGACGGTAGCCGACCGGGCAGCGCAGCGGAAAGCGGCGGCCGGGGGCCTGGGTCAGCTGCTGGCGGCCTTGAGGTTCTCGTCCAGCGTGGCCAGGAAGTCCTCGGTCGTGAGGAAGGGCGCGTCCTTGTCGATCAGCAGGGCGAGGTCCTTGGTCATCTTTCCGCTCTCGACGGTCTTGACCACGACGTCTTCGAGCTTGTCGGCGAACGCCGTCACCGCGGGGGTGTTGTCGAGCTTGCCGCGGTGCGCGAGCCCGCGCGTCCAGGCGTAGATCGACGCGATCGGGTTCGTCGACGTCGGCTTGCCGGCCTGATGCTGGCGGAAGTGCCGGGTGACGGTGCCGTGCGCGGCCTCCGCCTCGACCGTGCGGCCGTCCGGGGTCATCAGCACGCTGGTCATGAGGCCCAGCGATCCGAAGCCCTGTGCGACGATGTCGGACTGCACGTCGCCGTCGTAGTTCTTGCACGCCCAGAGGTAGCCGCCCTCCCACTTGAGCGCGGCGGCCACCATGTCGTCGATCAGGCGGTGCTCGTAGGTGAGCCCCTTGGCCTCGAAGCGGTCCTTGAACTCGGACTCGAAGATCTCCTGGAACAGGTCCTTGAAGCGCCCGTCGTAGGCCTTGAGGATCGTGTTCTTGGTGGAGAGGTAGACCGGGTACTCGCGGTTCAGCCCGTAGTTCAGCGAGGCGCGCGCGAAGTCCCGGATCGACTCGTCCAGGTTGTACATCGCCAGCGCCACGCCCGGGCCGGGTGCCTGGAAGACCTCGTGCTCGATGGGCGCGGACCCGTCCTTCGGCGTGAACGTGATCGTCAGCGTGCCCTCGCCGGGGAACCGGAAGTCGGTGGCCCGGTACTGGTCGCCGTAGGCGTGGCGGCCGACGACGATCGGCTGCGTCCAGTGCGGCACCAGCCGCGGGATGTTCGAGATGATGATCGGCTCGCGGAAGATGACGCCACCGAGGATGTTGCGGATCGTGCCGTTCGGGGAGCGGTACATGCGCCTGAGGCCGAACTCCTCCACGCGCGCCTCGTCCGGGGTGATCGTGGCGCACTTCACACCGACGCCGTGCTTCTTGATCGCGTTCGCGGCGTCGACGGTGATCTGGTCGTCCGTCTTGTCGCGCGCCTCGATGCCGAGGTCGTAGTACTCCAGGTTCACGTCGAGGTACGGGTGGATCAGCTTGTCCTTGATGAACTGCCAGATGATCCGCGTCATCTCGTCGCCGTCGAGCTCGACGACGGTGCCCTCGACCTTGATCTTCGCCATACCGGCCCTCCGCTCGCACCGCTGCTTGGGAGGGAGCCTACTGACGGGGTCCGACAACGCGGGGTGGAGCGGGGCTACGTCACGGTCAGCGATCCCCGGGTGATCGTCACCGCGAGCAGCACCACCGCGAGGCCCAGGGTCGAGTAGGCCAGGATGTCGACGACCCGGCTGCGGATCGCGAGCAGCCCCGCGCGGTCCGGGGGCAGCGCCGCACGCAGTGCGGCGGCGACCAGCAGGGCGCAACCGAGCAGCACCGAGCCCTCGCGCCAGTGGGCCGTCGCCACGCGCAGCAACCCGACGACCGCGATCGCGAGCACGACGAGCATCGGCCACTCGACCGGGAGGCGGGACCACGGTGCGCGCGGCTCCCGCGGTGTCACGGGGTCGGGGCCGGCGCTCACCGGGCCATCCTCGCAGACCGGGACGGTCGGGCGCCGTCGTCGTCCGGGCGCCCGCGACGGGCGGGCGTGCGAGCATGACGCACCCGTCCCACCCCCTCCGGGAGAGTCATGGAGATCGCAGGTTCGGCGGCGTTGGTCACCGGCGCCGCGTCCGGGCTCGGCGCGGCCACGGCCGCCGCGCTGGCGGCGCGGGGCGCCAGCGTCTACGGGCTGGACCTGGAGAAGGCGCTGGCGGGCGCGAGCCCTCCGGACGGCGTGATGCTGATGCCGGCGGACGTGACCGAGGAAGCCGGCGTGCATGCGGCGCTGGCCCGGATCGACGACGACGGGCAGCAGCTGCGGCTCGCGGTGAACTGCGCGGGGATCGCCCCCACCGCCCGTATCGTGTCGCGCCGCGGCCCGCACGACCTGGACCTGTTCCGCAGGTCATCGGGGTCAACCTCGTCGGGACGTTCAACGTGGTGCGGCTGGCGGCGGACGCGGTGAGCGAGCTTGCGAGCGAATCAATGTCACAGCGCCCGCGCGAAGCGCCGACCGAGCGCAGCGAGGGAGAGCCGGCTGCCTGCGGACGCCGACGGGCAGCGCGGGGTGATCGTCAACACCGCCTCGATCGCGGCGTTCGAGGCGCAGATCGGCCAGGTGGCGTACGCCGCGTCGAAGGCGGGGGTCGCCGGCATGACGGTGACGGCCGCCCGCGACCTCGCGCAGCACGGGATCCGGGTGGTCGCGATCGCACCGGGGATCATCGACACGCCGATGGTGGCGGGTATGCCCGACGACGTGCGGGCGGGGCTCGCGGCGAGCGTCCCGTTCCCGCAGCGGCTCGCCCGACCCGAGGAGTACGCCCGGCTGGTGCTGATGATCGCGGCGCACGACTACCTCAACGGCGAGACGATCCGGATGGACGGCGCGCTCCGGATGGGACCGCGGTGAGCCGTCCCGGCTGACGGACCCCGGCCATCGCGACCGGCGGGGGCCGGACAGTCGTGATCGTCGGGCGCGGGTGGTCCGGGCTGTCGGCACAGCCGTCCGCACCCGCGGGCCGGGATCATCGCGGGCCGTTCGGGTGGTGATCAGCCGATCCGCAGGCCGTGAGCGGCGGCGAAGGCGATCGCGGTCTCGACGTCGACGGTCGCGCCCGCCACCCGGGCGCCGGCGAGTGCGCCAGCCTCGAGCCGCGCGCCGCGCAGGTCCGCGCCGTCGAGCCGGGCGCCCCGCAGGCGCGCGCCACTCAGGTCAGCACCTCGCAGGTCGGCCTCCCGCAGGTCCGCGTCGACGAGGTTCACCTCCCGCATCCGCAGCCCGGACAGGTCGATGCGGCGCAGGTCGATCCCGCCCAGCGCGGCCAGCGTGAGGTCGCAGTCGGTGAGTGTCAGCGGGCGCACCCGGCTGTCCAGCACGGTGCTGCCGAGCAGCGAGCACCCCGCGAAGCTGGCGCCGCTCAGCGTGGTGCGCTCGAACGTGGACGACCGGAACGCGCTGCCGCGGTGCGCGGAGTCGCCGAGATCGGTTCCGCGGAAGCGGCAGCCGTCGAAGGTGCACCGCTCGGTGACGAGCCCGCGCAGGTCCGCGTCGTGGAACGTGCAGTCGACGAACCGGCGCCCGCTCCACAGCCGCCCGCCGGCCGTCGGACCGTCGAGCACCAGGTCGGACAGGTCGAGCGCGATGTGGTCGGCGTCGTCGGCGAGGAGGGCCTCGGCAGAACGGTCGGGCACGCCGCCGAGCCTGCCAGGTACGGCTCAGCGGAAGTCGCGCGACTTCACCGGCACGGCGAGCACCAGCCTCGCCAACCGGTCCGCCACCAGGTTCAGCACCCCCTCCGCGCTGCGCTCCAGCCGGCCCCGCACCAGCAGCGCGGCGCTGCCGAGCGCCACCGTCCGATAGCGCATCCACAGCCCCTCCGAGCAGGTGACGTTGAGCATGCCCGTCTCGTCTTCCAGGTTGAGGAAGGTGACCCCGCCCGCCGTCGCGGGTCGCTGCCGGTGGGTGACCAGGCCGCCGACCAGCACCCGCGGCGGGGCGTCGGGCCCGGCTGTACGGCCCACCGCGTCGAGGCGGTCGATCGGGATCGCGCCGAACCGGTCCAGCCGGTCCCGCAGGTGCACGATCGGATGGCTGTCCGGGGACACACCGGTGGCCCACACGTCCGCCACGGTGAGCTCGGCGGCCGTCATCCCCGGCAACGCCGGTGCGTCGAGGCCGACGGCGGTGCCCGGCAACTGCTCCGGCCGCACCGCGGCGACCACCCCCGCCGCCCACAGCGCCGCCCGTCGGTCCACCCCGAACGACCCGAGCGCCCCGGCCGTGGCCAGCGCCTCGGCCTGGGGGACGGTGAGCCGGACGCGGCGGGCCAGGTCGGCCAGGTCCCGGTAGGGGCCGTCGCGCGTGCGTTCCGCCTCGATCTGCTCGGCGAGCTTCTCGCCGACGCTGCGGATGTCGGTCATCCCCAGCCGGATCGCCTGCCCACCGGCGCTGTGCACGTCCGGCTGCAGCACGGCCCGGGCTCCGCCGAGGTTGACGTCCGGGCCGCGCACCCGCACCCCGTGCCTGCGGGCGTCGGCCACCAGCGACTGCGGTGAGTAGAAGCCCATCGGCTGGGCGTTGAGCAGCGCCGCGCAGAACGCCGAAGGGTGGTAGAGCTTGAACCAGGCGCTGTAGTAGACCAGCGACGCGAAGCTGATCGAGTGGCTCTCCGGGAAGCCGAAGTTCGCGAACGCCAGCATCCGGTCGAAGATCTTGTCGGCGAGCTCGCCCTCGATCCCGTTGACCGCCATCCCCGCGTAGAACCGGCCCCGCAGCCGCTCCATCCGCTCGGTGGACCGCTTGGCCCCCATCGCCCGGCGCAGCTCGTCCGCCTCCGCCGGGGAGAACCCGGCGACGTCCACCGCGACCTGCATGAGCTGCTCCTGGAACAGTGGCACGCCGAGGGTCTTGTCCAGCGCGTTCTTGAGCAGCGGGTGATCGTGCTTCCACTTCTCCTGGCCGTTGCGCCGCCGGATGTAGGGGTGCACCGAGCCGCCCTGGATGGGGCCGGGCCGGATCAGCGCGACCTCGACGACCAGGTCGTAGAACTCGCGCGGCCGTAGCCGCGGCAGCGTGGCCATCTGCGCCCGGGACTCGACTTGGAACACCCCGACCGAGTCGCCCCTCGCGAGCATCGCGTAGACCTCGGGATCGACCGGCTGGAGCTCGTGCAGCGCGATCCGGCGCCCGTGGTGCTCCGCGACGAGGTCGATCATCAGGTGCAGCGCCGTGAGCATGCCCAACCCGAGCAGGTCGAACTTCACCAGCCCGGCCGACGCACAGTCGTCCTTGTCCCACTGCACGACCGTGCGGCCGTCCATCCGGGCCCACTCGACGGGCACGACCTCCGCCACCGGGCGGTCACAGATGACCATGCCCCCGGAGTGGATGCCGAGGTGGCGGGGGAAGCCGAGGAGCTGGTTCGCCAGCTCCCCGACCTGCACGGGCATGCCCGCGACCTCCCCGCCCTCCATTCCCGACCCCGGAGACCTGAGACCGGGGGACGACGTCGTCTGGTGCGATGACGCCGGAGGCCCCGGTCTCAGCCCCCCGGTCCACCGCTCGATCTGCTTGCTCCACGCGTCCTGCTGGCCCGGGGAGAATCCCAGCGCCTTCGCGACGTCCCGCACCGCCGACCGGGGCCGGTAGCTGATCACGTTCGCCACCTGTGCCGCCCGGTCGCGCCCGTAGCGGCTGTAGACGTACTGGATGACCTCCTCGCGGCGGCCGGACTCGATGTCGAGGTCGATGTCCGGGTAGCCGTCGCGGGCCGGGGACAGGAACCGCTCGAACAGCAGGCCGTGCGACACCGCGTCCACGTTCGTGATCCCGAGCGCGTAACAGACGGCGGAGTTCGCCGCCGAGCCGCGGCCCTGGCAGAGGATGCCCGACGCGCGGCAGAACGCCACGATGTCGTGCACGATCAGGAAGTAGCCGGGGAACCTCCTGGCCTCGATGACCGCCAGCTCTCGCTCCACCGTGGCGACGGCCTCGGGGTACTCGGCGTAGCTGCCGTAGCGCTCCAGGACACCGCGACGGGTGAGTTCACGCAGCCACGTCTCCTCCGAGCGGCCCGGCGGGGTCTCGAACGGGGGCAGGTCCGGGGCGACGAGATCGATCGCGAACGCACACTCGGCACCGAACTCCGCCGCCCGCGCCACCGCTCCGGGATGACGGGTGTCGAACCGGGCCGCCATCTCCGCGCCCGAGCGCAGGTGCGCGGTGCCCGCGGGCGGCAGCCAACCGTCGGCCTCGTCCAGGCTGCGCCGGGCCCGGACCGCCGCCAGCGCCGTGGCCAGCGGGAACCGCTCCGGCACGGCGTAGTGGGCGGCCGTGCTGGCGACCGTCGGCAGCCCGGCGTCGGCGGCGAGCCCGGCCAGGGCGTCGTTGACCTCGGTGTCGGTGGGCAGGGCTCCGTAGGAGAGTTCGACGGCCACGTTGTCCCGCCCGAACCGCTCCACCAGACCGCGGAGCGCGGCGGCCGCCGCACCGCGCCCCCCGCGGTGCAGCGCATGCCGCACCGCACCTTTGCGGCACCCGGTGAGCACGAGCACGTGCCCGGCCGTGTCGGCGACGACCTCTGCGAGGTCGTAGACGGGGCGCCCCTTCTCCTGCCCGGCGAGCTGGGCGGTGCTGATCGTGCGGCACAGCCCCCGGTAACCGTCGGGATCGCGCGCGAGCAGGAGCAGGTGGCTGCCCTCCGGATCGGCCACTCCGTTCTGCGGCGCGGTGAGCCCCAGTGACAGCTCCGCGCCGAAGACGGTGCTGACCCCGAGCTCGGCGGCGGCCTCGGCGAACCGGACCACGCCGTACATCCCGTCGTGGTCGGTGAGTGCGAGGGCGTTGAGCCCCAGGCGGGCGGCCCGCTCGACCAGCTCCTCGGGGTGGCTCGCGCCGTCCAGGAAGCTGAAGTTGGAGTGGCAGTGCAGCTCGGCGTACGGGACGCGGGGGCCCTGATCGACCGCGGGCGGGTCGGCGGCCCGGTACGGCTCCCGCTTGCGCGACCAGGCAGGCGAGTCGCCCCCGTCTGCCTCCGGCCCGCCCGTCAGACTCGAGCCCGTGCGGCCGGAGAGCGCGGCCTCCAGCTCGGACCACGGCACGTCCGGATTACTCCACCCCATGCCGACGATTCTACTCGAACAGGTGTTCGAGCAGTTCGGTTTCGGTGTGCTGCTCCGGTCTACGCGGGCGGCGTGGCTCGGCTGTCGCACCCTGAATCGTCTGCCGCACAGGACGGCGGGCCCTCGCACCCCGCCCAGCAGGTGCGGCAACCCCGCCCGTGGTGCGACGGCATAGCCGGGGTGCGACGCCGCAGCCGGGGTGCGACGCCGCAGCCGGGGTGCGACAGCGCGGCCGGGGTGCAGCGTCACCCTCTCGGAACCGACACCGGACCCCACCGTGGACGTCGACCCCGGCGGCGGTCCGCGCACACCTCCGTAGGCTCCCCGGCATGCGCCCCTCCTCCCTGCGCGCCGCCCTGCTCCGGGCGATGGCGCTGAGCGCCGCCGGCCTCGTCGTGGCCTGCTCGCAGCACACGCCGGCGACCCCGGCACCCGCTCCCACGGCGACTCCGACTCCGGACGCCGCGCTCCCGGGGCGGCTGGTCGCCGAGGTCACCGGCGACGGAGCGTTCCGCCACCTGGAGGAGCTGCAGCGCATCGCCGACGGCAACGGCGGCAACCGTGCCCTGGGCACGCCCGGCTACGACGCGAGCGTGGAGTACGTCGCCCGGACGCTGCGCGACGCCGGCTACACCGTGGAGACGCCCGGCTTCACCGCGCGGTCGTTCTCAGTCCAGGATGCGCGCCTCACCGTGGGCGGCGCCGAGACCGCGACGACGGTGCTCGGGTTCTCCCCCGCCACACCGGCCGGCGGGATCAGCGCGCCGCTGGCGGTGCTGGCGCAGGACGAGACGTCGGGCTGTGAGGCCGCGGACTTCGCGAACGTGCCCGCAGGCTCCGTGGTGCTGGTGCGGCGGGGGGCGTGCCCGTTCGGGGTCAAGTCGACCAACGCCGCGGCGGCGCGCGCGGCCGCGGTGCTCGTGGCGAACAACGTGGACGGGCCCCTCGACCAGGCCACCCTCGGCGACGTCACCGGCGCCCTGCCGACCGCTGGGCTCAGCAAGGCGGACGGCGACGCGCTCGCCGGGCGGCCCGGCGTTCCGGTGACTCTGGTGCTCGCGACGACGATCGAGGAGCGGTCGAGCCGCAACGTGATCGCCCAGACGACCACGGGCAACCCGGACAACGTGGTGATGGCCGGGGCGCACCTGGACTCCGTGCCGGAGGGACCAGGGATCAACGACAACGGGTCGGGCACCGCGACACTCCTGGAGACGGCGGTGCGGCTCGGGGCGGCGCCCGCCGTGGCGAACGCCGTGCGCTTCGCGTTCTGGGGAGCCGAGGAGGAGGGCCTGATCGGCTCGACGCGGTACGTCGCCGGGCTCTCCGACGTCGACCGCCAGAAGATCTCTCTCTACCTCAACCTGGACATGGTGGGCTCGCCCAATGCCGCCTACCTCGCCTACGACGGCGACAACTCCGACAACCAGGGCGCCGGGCCGGGCCCGGAGGGATCGGCGACCGTCGAGCGCGTGCTGCTCGAACAGCTCGCCACGACAGGGGTGACCGGCGAGGGCACGGACTTCGACGGACGTTCGGACTACGGCCCGTTCATCGCGGCCGGCATCCCCGCGGGCGGGCTGTTCACCGGCGCCGAGGAGATCAAGACGCCGGAGCAGGCCCAGCGCTGGGGCGGTACGGCGGGCCAGCCGTACGACCGCTGCTACCACCAGGCGTGCGACCGTGCGGACGGGGTCGACCGGACGGCACTGGATCGCAACGCCGATGCCGTGGCCGGCACGATCGGCCGCTTCGCGCTGTCCACGGAGGGCATCCCGGCCTGAGAGGTTCGACCGCTCTCCTGATCGGCTCAGTCATAGGCACCCACCACCTCCCACCGGCCGGCGCACCCGAACAACAGGAACGCCGCCCCGTCCGCGCGGAGCACCTGGAGCCGGCTTCCCGCCACCGCCCCCGGCACCCACCACCGCTGCGCGACCGGCCACGGCCCGGCCCAACCGCGCACCTCCTCGGGCGGCCCGCCGTCGACCGCGAGCGTGCACGGGGGGGCGGTGAGCAGGTCCGAGGCGGCGAGCTGCACCGGCTGCCCCGCGACGTCACGCAGGTCGGCGGGCAAGGGCTCCGGAGGGACGACGGCCGGTGAGGGCGGGGGCAGCCGCCCGGGCCACGGCGGGGGTGGTTCCCGCACCGCGGCTCCCCTGCGGGCCACGCCGACGGACCCGGGTGCGGTGGTCTCCACCGCCTGCTGCGGGTCCGTGGAGACACCACGGTCGTCCCCCCAGGGCACCAGTCGGACCTGCTCCGCGGGGTTACGGCCACCGCCGAGCACCGCGGTGACCACGGCCTCCGGCCCGAGCAGCGCCTGAACCCGGACCAGCGCGCGCCCCGCCCGTTCGCCCGCCTCCCCGACATCGCCCCACAGCCCCAGTTGCAGCGCGCCCGCGGTGACCGTCTCCTCGGGGACCAGCCGCAGCCGGTCCACCGCCCCGCGACCACCCCGGACGAGCCAGGAGTCGAGCTGCCAGCGGACCCGGTCCGCCGTGCCGGACGGGGTGAGCGGCTCGGCACAGCGCCAGACGCGGCGCAGCTCCTCCCCCGCCTCCGTGCGCGCCTCGACCCCGAGGCGGGTGCAGGACAACCCGTGTCCGGCGAGCTGGCCGTGCAGCCGCTGCGCCAGCGTGCGCGCGACGAAGGCGGCGGCGTCCACCCGGTCCACGGGCGGGTCCAGCTCCAGCTCGACGGCCAGCTCCGCAGGCGGCCACCGGCGCACCGGGGGACGCGGGTCCAGGCCGCGGGCCAGCCGGTGCGCGAGCACGGCGTCCGCCCCGAACCGCGACGCCACGTCTGCCGGCTCCAGCGCGCCGAACGCCCCCAAGCTGCGCAGCCCGAGCCGGCGCAGCAGTCCGACCAGCTCGGATCGGTCCACCTCCGGCTCCCGGTCCAGCTCCTCCACTCCGAGCGGGGCGAGGAAGGCGCGCGTGTCACCCGGTGCGACGGCGACGCCGCGCCGGGCGGCGAGCACCGCACCGAACAGTCCCTCCGCGATCCCGGCCTGGCACTCCACGCCCGCCCGCGCCGCCACCTGGTCCACGAGCTGCTCCGCAGCCGGCAACTCACCGCACTCCCTCGCTGCGCTCGGACGGCACTTCGCTGAGGCGCTGTGGTGAAGGGTTCGCTCGCGCGCTCGCTCACGGCCGAACCAACCCGCCGGGCCCCGGACGGGCAGCGCCAGCAGTCCCGGCCGGATCACCTCCACTCCCGGCGCGATCTCCTCGACAGCGACGACGACCGGCTCGAACAGGCGGGCGTCGCGATCCGCGTCGCGGGCCAGCACGACGAGCTCGGGGCACCGGGCCTGGGCCTCACGGCGCCGCAGACCGCGCCGGATCCCGGCGGCCCGGGCGACGGCGGAGCAGGCGAGCACCCGGTTGGCCACGACGACCGCGGCGGGCCGATCCGGGGTGACGTGCGCGGCACGGGCCGCGGCAGTGACCGGCCAGTCCGGCGACCAGAGCGCGAGCACCCGCACCGGGTCGACGGCGGGGGCTACCGGTGCGGTGACGGGCCCGGGTCCGCCGCCCGCTTCGGTTCCGGGCGCCCCGGCGCTCACCCGCCGCCCCCGCAACCGGCGGTGCACACCCCGGGGAGGTCGTGCACACGTCCCGCCATGTGCACGACCTCCCCGCGATGCGCACGACCCAGGCCGCGCGGGTGCGGGCTTGCGAAACTCTGCCTGGTCACACTGCCTCCCGGTCCGCGATCGGCGGGGGGACGACCGCGTCGCCCTCGACGTCGACCGTCGGCAGGCCGGCGGCCCCGGGCAGCAGCAGCCGGGCGCTGCGGCCTGCGGGAGCGACACCGCGTCCACGCAGCCGCACGGACACCCGTCGTGTGCGCAACCGCCCGATGTCGCCCTCCCCGGCACCCACGCCCCACCACTGCCCCTGCTCGCAGGCCAGCTCGACGTCCGCACCCGGCCACGGCCCGAGTGGCAGCAGCACCGCACCGCGCTGGCGGGCGCGGGCGGCCAGCCGCGCGCGGTCGCTGCCGTGCAGCACTCGACCCGCCAGGACCACGACGTCCAGCCCGTCCAGCAGGGCAGCGGCGACCGCCACCAGGTCCGCCCCCGGGTACGGGACCAGCGCCACGCGCTCGAGCGCGACCCCCGCCTCGGCTGCGGCGACGAGCCCGAGGTCCGGGCGGCCGATCACCCCGACCCAGGCGCCTGCGGCCGAAGTCTCCGCGAGCAGCGCCAGCACCAGCGAGGTGGCCCCCGCCGTTCCCGTGACCGCAACCGTCGTACCCCGCCGCAGCCCGCCGGCCGGAAGCAGCGAGGCCAGCGGTGCGACCACGGGGAGCACCCGGACGTCCGCCCCCGGCTCGACGACCGGGTGGGCTCCTGCTGCCCGATCCTCCAGGCGCCGCAGGAGCCCACGGGCCGTCGCCAACCGGTGCGCGGCGTCGACCTCCAGGCGGGCCACAGCGCCGGTCTTCCCACCGGCCTCCGCGCCGGCGGAGGCGCTGAGCGACACCCCCTCCCCCACGTGCACGCCTCCCCGCAGGACACAGGCCGCGGGGAAGGCGGCTTTCGAACTGATGTTCGAATCATACCGGAGGGCACTGCGCCCGTTCAACCCCGTGCAGTGATCGCCACGGGCGTCGTCGCAGGGCTGCACGATCAGCCTCAGCGCGACGGCGACGGTGACCCCGGGATCGGTGATCGCCGCGGACGGCAACCGCAGAGCTGCGTCACACGACGCCCGCGTCGATCACCAGCGGAGCACGGCCGTTCCTCGCCGATCGAGCCAAGGACCGCTCAGTGCGCGAAGTGGCGCGTCCCGGTGAGGTACATCGGCACACCGGCGGCGGCCGCGGCCTCGACGACCAGGTTGTCGCGGACCGAGCCGCCCGGCTGCACGACGGCCCGGACCCCGGCCTCCAGCAGGACCTCCAGCCCGTCCGGGAAGGGGAAGAACGCGTCGGAGGCGGCCACCGACCCGCGGGCCCGGTCCCCGGCCCGCGCGACCGCGAGCCGCGCCGAGTCCACCCGGTTCACCTGGCCCATCCCGATCCCGACAGCCGCCCCGCCCGAGGCCAGCAGGATCGCGTTGGACTTCACCGCGCGGCAGGCCCGCCACGCGAAGGCGAGGTCGGCCAGTACGTCGTCCGGCACAGGGTCGCCGGTGGCCAACGTCCACGAGCCGGGATCGTCGCCGGAGGCGTCGACCAGGTCGCGCTGCTGCAGGAGCAGGCCACCGGAGATCGGCCGCATCTCGACCCCACCGCGCGCACCCGCGCCGGGCAGGCGCAGCAGCCGCACGTTCTTCTTGCGCGTGAGGATCTCCAGGGCCCCGGGCGCGTACGACGGCGCCAGGACGACCTCGGTGAACACCTCGGCGACCTGCTCGGCCATCGCCGCGCTGACCTCGCCGTTGGTCGCGATCACGCCACCGAACGCGCTCACCGGGTCCGTCGCGTGCGCCTTGCGGTGCGCCTCGGCGACGTCCGCGCCGACCGCGATCCCGCACGGGTTGGTGTGCTTGATCACGGCGACCGTCGGCACGTCGCCATGGTCGTGCGCGGCACGCCACGCGGCGTCCGCGTCGACGTAGTTGTTGTACGACATCTCCTTGCCGTGCAACTGCTCCGCGCCGGCCAGGCCGCCCCGGCCCGCGGTGTAGAGCGCGGCGGCCTGGTGCGGATTCTCGCCGTAACGCAGGGTGGACGCCCGTTCCCAGGTGGCCCCGACCCAGGCCGGGAACGGGCCGTCGCCGCCGGGCGCGAGCACGCTGCCCATCCAGGAGGCGACGGCGACGTCGTACGTGGCGGTGTGCCGGAAGGCCGCGGCGGCGAGCCGGCGGCGGTCGTCGAGGGTGAACCCGCCGGCCTCGACCTGGTCGAGCAGCCACCCGTAGCGCTCGGGGTCGACGACGACGGCCACGCTGTCGTGGTTCTTCGCGCTCGCGCGCACCATCGCCGGACCGCCGATGTCGATCTGCTCGACGCACTCGTCGGGCGTCGCGCCGGACGCCACCGTCGCGGTGAACGGGTAGAGGTTGGCCACGAGCAGGTCGAACGGGGCGACGCCGAGCTCGTCGAGCTGCGCGAGGTGCTCCGGACGGCGGGTGTCGGCGAGGAGCCCCGCGTGCACGGTCGGATGCAGGGTCTTCACCCGGCCGTCGAGGCACTCGGGGAAGCCCGTCAGCTCCTCGACCGCGGTGACCGGCACGCCGGTGTCCGCGATCCGCTGCGCGGTCGAGCCGGTCGAGACGATCTCCACACCGAGCTTGTGCAGCCCCTCTGCCAGCTCCGGAAGCCCCGCCTTCTCATAGACGCTCACCAGTGCCCGGCGCACCGGCCGCCGCACGTGGGCCTGCGCCGACGGTTCACTCACGGGATGGTCACCTCTCGTCCGCTCACGGTGGCGCCGTCGCGGGCCAACGCGGCGACGGTGCCCACGAGCAACCGCCGCTCCTCGATCTTGATGCGTTCGTGCAGCTCGTCCACGGTGTCGCCGGGACGTACCTCGACGGCGGCCTGGGCCAGCACGGGCCCGGTGTCCACGCCGTCGTCGACGAGGTGGACGGTCGCTCCGGTGACCTTGACGCCGTAGGCGAGCGTGTCGGCAACGGGATGCGCGCCGGGAAAGGCGGGCAGCAGCGCGGGGTGGGTGTTGATCATCGGGCAGCCGATCTCCTTCAGGAAGGCCGCTCCGAGGATCTTCATGAACCCGGCGCTGACGACGAGATCGGGTTGATGCGCGACGACGGTCGCGGTGAGCGCGGCGTTCCACGCCATGCGGTCGGGGTGCGCGCGGACCGACTCGACGAAGGTCGGGACCCCGGCGCGCTCGGCGCGGGCGAGCCCCTCGATGCCGGCGCGGTCCGCTCCGACGGCGACGACGTGCGCCGGGTAGCCGGGATCGGCGGTCGCGTCCAGCAGCGCCTGGAGCAGCGTGCCGGAACCGGACACCAGCACCACGACCCGCGCCGGGACGGGCAGCTGCACCCGGAAGGTGCTGCTCGGCTGCGGCACGCGCGACTCCTCGTCTCACGGCGACGTGGGGGACAGCCTCACAGCCTAGGTTGCCGGAGCGGTCACACCACTTCCGGCCGTTCTCCCGGCCTTAGAGTCCGACGACGTCACCCGCGTACTGCAGCGCAAGACTCGCGTACCGCAGCGCAAGACTTGCGTACCGCAGCGCAAGACTCGCGTACCGCAGCGCAAGACTCGCGGAGCTACCCGTCCTCGGCCCCGCGCGCGGCCCGTTCCGTTGCCGCGCGCTCCCGCTCCGCGACGAGGTCCGCGACAGTGCGCGGGCGCGGCGGGGGGGCCGGATCGGCCGTGCGGTCCGGCCGGCGCCGGCCGAACGGCCTCCGGCGCGCCGGGGCGGCGTCGGGAGTGACCGCCACGGAGTCCGGCACCGAGCGGCCCGCACCGCCGGCCGCCGCGCCAGCCCCTTCCGGACCGCCGGCCACCACGTCGTCGTTCGCCGGTCCGCCGCCCACCGGTTCGCGGGTCGCCGCGCCGCGATCCATCGGGTCGACATCGACCAGGTCGTCGTCCACCGGGTCGTCGGTTCCCCGCTCGTCGGCCACCGCGCCCTCCACCGCGCCGTGATCCGCGGGATCATCGGACGGGTCCGCGCACGCGTCCGGAGCGACGTCCGCCACGTCACTGGCGTCGGGGTCGGCGTCGTGATCGGCGCGGCGCACCGCAGGCACGCGAACCGGCCCCTCCGGGTCGGCCTCCGGCTCCCGGTCCCCGTCGACCACCTCGACGTAGACCGGGTCGTCCACCGGCCGCCGGAGGATCACGACGACCGCCGCGATGCCCCCGATCCAGAGCAGCGTCGCCGGGGCGATCAGTTCGGGCGGGAACCGCACCGGGTCGTACGGACCTGCGGCCAGCCGGCCCCCCGCCAGAAGGGCGAGCAGCGTGGCCCCCGAGGCGGCGACGAGTCCGGCGACGACCGTCGCGCGGATACGGTCGGCGGGGACCGGAAGCGCACGGCGGACGGACAGCCCGACCAGCATCCCCAGGAGCACCGGCAGCGCGAGCACGGCCGGCGCCCACACCGGCGGCACGCCGGTGGGCAGTGCCGCGAGCAGCGGGAACGACGACGGCACGCCTGGCTTGGCGTCGAAGGGCGAGATCGTCGCGGTACCGACCGTGAATCCCGCCCCGACCGCCCAGCTCAACGCTCCGACCGCGGCGTTGGGCAGGTACGCCAGCCCGAGGAGGGTGACGCCGAGACCGTCGCCGAACGTCGGCGCGAGCACACCGTAGGCCGCGACGATCCGGTGTGCACCGGTCACCAGGGCCACCACCAGCAGCACCGACGCCACCGCGGCGAGGCCCGCGAGGGCGAGCGCCCCGGCCCGCATCCCGACCCGCAGCCAGGCCGGGGCCGCCTGCCACTCGGGGGGCAGGCCGCAGCAGCGCAGCATGCCGGTCAGCGCGGCGGACCCTGCGAGCAGCCCGGCCCCGACCATCGCCGCCCACGGCTGCGCCGCGACCTCCGCCGCCCGGGGCAGCAGCGCGCTGCCGAGCACGGCGACCGCGGCGTGCGCGCCGGCCGTCCCCACCAGGACCGGTCCCCCGTCGTGCCGGAACCGGCCGCCGAGGCGGCGCAGTGCCCAACCTGCACCCAGCGCGACGACGGCGAACAGCACGGCAGTCGGCAGCAGCGGGAGCACGCTGAACGGCTGGCCCGCGAGCACGAGCGGGATCTGGTGCGCGGCGAGCCAGAGCGGGATGGCCGCGGCGAAGGCCCCGTCGAACGACAGGCCGTCGCCCGCGGTCCAGCCGACGGCCGCGGCGGCCGGAACGAGGAGCGTGTAGCTCGCGAGCACCGTCCCCATCGCGGCGGCGCACAGGATCCGCAGCCGGGCGACGCCGTCGGGCTGGGTGGCGACGGCCTCGGTGGCCGGAGGGTCGGCGGGGGGTGCGAGGGAGCGGCTCACGCTGTTCAGCGTCGCAGCGGCCGGCGCCGCGACGCCGCAGGCACGCCGACGTGACGTGGCCCGGCCGGGTTCGGCTAGCGCGCGTCGGCGGTCGGGCTCACCGCTTGTCGTCGGGAACGGCGGGGATGGTGCGGGTGTTCTCGCCGTCGGAGTCGGCCGGTGCAGCCGGATCGGCCTCCGGCCACCGGCCGGACGACGTCGCGCCGTACGAGCCCGTCCCCGACGGAGCCCGGTGCGAGCCGGTGCCCGATGCCGGACCCTCCGGGACGGCCGGGTACGACCCCGTGCCCGACAGGGAGCGGAACAACCCCGCACCGGAGTCCGGCTCGGCCCGATGCGAGCCGGTGTCGGAGCGGAAGGCGGTCGTGCCCGGGTCGGGCACCGCGCGGTGGGCTCCCGTACCGAGCCCCGCGAGGCCAGCCGCGCTCTGCCGGTACCCCGACCCGGGTTCGGCGGCGCTCCCGACGGGCTCGGTCACCGGGCGGGTGCCCCGCGGCGGTGCTGCGGCGTCGCCGGGCGCCTCAGCGGCGACGGCCTCGGTCGGCGCCTCCGACCGGGCATGCAGAGGGTCGTAGCCGGGCGCGCCGACGGGCGGGGGCGGCGGGTAGCCGGGCACCCCGTACTGACCGCCGTACCGGGCGTTCTGGGCGAAGGCGTGCTCGCCCGCCCACTGGTCTCCCGGGAACGGCCGGGCGTCGGCGGGGTACGTGCCCGGGTGGGGCTGGCCCGGGTACTGCTGCCCGGGGAACTGCGGGCCGGCGGGGTGACCGGAGAACGCCGACGGCGGGGCGGCCTTCCGCGCCTTCGGCGGGCGGGCCCGCACCACACCGGAGTGCATCAGCGTGGCGCCGACCGTCGCCCCGGCCTCGAGCAGACCCAGCACCAGCGCGCCGACCGAGAGGGCGCTCCCACCGCTGTCAACGACGGTACGCAGCAGGAGCAGGGCGCCGGTGGTGGTGGCGACGGCGGCGGGAGCGAGGACGCGTCCGCCCACCGTCGGCAGTGCGACCGAGCCCGCGAGCAGGCCGCCGCCGAGCAGCAGCGGCAGGATGAGCGACGACGATCCGCCGAGGTCCGTGACGAACCCGATCAGGTAGATCACGACGCCGAGCCCGGCGGCGACGAGACCCAGCTCGGCGACCGGGCCGGCCTGCCCCGTCCGGATGCCGCCTGTCGGCGATGCCGCGCTCTCCGGCGGGGATTCCTCCGCGCCGGAGGTGTGGGGTGTCTCGGCGTTCCGGGTCATCTGGGCTCCCTCCCCGCGGCAGTCGCCGTCGAGCGTCGCGGTCGAGCATCGCAGACGTGCTCACGGGCCGACGCGCGGCGGGTGGGCACCGGTTCCCGCCCGCCGCGGCGCTTGATCCGGCGCGGGGCGGCCGCCCCGCGCGAAGCGCGGGGTGGACGCGTCGTGGCCGGATCGGTCAACGCCTCCTACAGCGACGTCACGATCTCGCGCATCAGCGTGGCGGTCTCGCTGGGGGTCTTCCCGACGCGGACACCGGCGGCCTCCAGAGCGTCCTGCTTGGCCTGCGCGGTGCCCGCCGAGCCGGACACGATCGCGCCCGCGTGGCCCATGGTCTTGCCCTCCGGCGCGGTGAACCCGGCGACGTAGCCGACCACCGGCTTGGAGACCTTCGCCTTCACGAAGTCCGCGGCGCGTTCCTCGGCGTCCCCGCCGATCTCGCCGATCATCACGATCGCCACGGTCTCCGGGTCGGCCTCGAACGCCTCCAACGCGTCGATGTGCGTGGTCCCGATGATCGGATCCCCACCGATCCCGATCCCGGTGGAGAACCCGATGTCGCGCAGCTCGTACATCATCTGGTAGGTCAGCGTCCCCGACTTCGACACCAACCCGATCTTCCCCGCACCCGCGATGTCCGCTGGGATGATCCCCGCGTTCGACTTGCCCGGGCTGATGATCCCCGGGCAGTTCGGGCCGATGATCCGCGTCCGGTTGCCGTTGGCGACCGCGTGCGCCCAGAACCACGCCGAGTCGTGCACCGGGATCCCCTCGGTGATCACCACCGCCAACCCGATCCCGGCGTCGATCGCCTCGACCACCGCGCCCTTGGCGAACACCGGCGGCACGAACACGACGCTGACGTCAGCGCCGGTCTCCTTCATCGCCTCCTCGACCGTGCCGAACACCGAGAGGTCCTTACCCCCGATACTCACGGAGCTGCCGGCCTTGCGGGCGTTCACCCCGCCCACGATGTTCGTGCCCGCCGCCAGCATCTTCGTGGCGTGCTTGGTGCCCTCCGCCCCGGTCAGACCCTGGACGATGACCTTGCTGTGCTCATTCAGAAAGATCGCCATGATCAGGCCCCCGCAGCCGCAAGCTCGGCGGCCTTGTCGGCCGCATCGTCCATCGTGTCCGCCTGGGTGACCAGCGGGTGGTTCGCCGCGTCGAGGATCCGCCGGCCCTCGGCCACGTTGTTGCCGTCCAACCGGACGACCAGCGGCTTGCTCGCCTCGTCACCGAGGATCTTCAACGCCTCGACGATCCCGGTCGCCACCGCGTCGCACGCGGTGATCCCGCCGAACACGTTGACGAACACGCTCTTCACGTCCGGGTCGTGCAGGATCACGTCCAGCCCGTCGGCCATGACTTTGGCCGACGCCCCGCCGCCGATGTCCAGGAAGTTCGCGGGCTTCACCCCGCCGTGCTTCTCCCCGGCGTAGGCGACCACGTCCAGCGTCGACATCACCAGCCCGGCACCGTTGCCGATGATCCCGACCTGCCCGTCCTCGAGCTTGACGTAGTTCAGGTTCTTGGCCTTGGCCTTGGCTTCCAGCGGGTTCTCGGTCCGCTCGTCGACCAGGTCGGCGTGGCCCGGGTGCCGGAAGTCGGCGTTGCCGTCCAGGGTGACCTTGCCGTCGAGGGCGATCACGCGGTCCTGCGGGTCGCGCACCAGCGGGTTCACCTCCACGAGCGTGGCGTCCTCGCCGACGAAGGTCTCCCAGAGCTTGACGATGACGTCCGCGGCCTGGTCCGCCACCGCCGCCGGAATCTTCCCCGCGGCCACGATCTCCGCGGCCTTCGCCTTGTCCACACCGGTGATCGCGTCCACGGGAATGCGGGCCAGCGCGTCCGGCCGCTCGACGGCCAGCTGCTCGATCTCCATGCCGCCCTCGGCCGAGCACATCGCCAGGAACGTGCGGTTGCTCCGGTCCAGCAGGAACGAGAAGTAGTACTCCTCGGCGATGTCGCTGGCCTCGGTGATCAACACCCGGTGCACCGTGTGGCCCTTGATGTCCAGCCCCAGGATGGCCGCGGCCTTCTCCTGTGCCTCCTCGGGAGAGCTCGCCAGCTTCACCCCACCGGCCTTGCCCCGGCCACCGGTCTTGACCTGGGCCTTGACGACGACGGTCCCGCCCAGCTCGCGGGCCGCCGCGGCGGCTTCCTCGGGCGTCTCCACGGTCCGGCCCGGCAGCACCGGGACTCCGTGCGCAGCGAACAGATCCTTTGCCTGATACTCGTAAAGGTCCACTGGCTCTCCCGCTTTCCCGCAGCCCACTCCGGCGTGTGCGCTCGTTGCGCCGACCCTAGCGACGCACGCCGCACCCACTCTGACCTGGTCCGGTGACCGTTGTCACCCGTGAGACGGCCCACGGCGTCGGTGCGCGTCAGCCACCCGAACGGTCCAGTGAGCGACGCGCCGCACCCCCGTTTGCCCCACTCTTTCACGGGGCGCTACCGTCCTGTCGTCCATGTCACGAACCGTGACGGAGACGTCGGCGCCGGCCCCGGACGGCGCCGAGGGTTTCCCCGACCCACGTCCCGTCCCGGCCTCGCCTGGAGAAGGGCACGTCTTGGCGCGCCACCGCTCCCCCAGCGGCGCCCGACCCGAGCCCGGTGTGCTGCGCCCCGCGCAGGCGACCGGCTCGCACCGGCTGCCACCCCCGCCGTCGGCGTCCCTGCGCGGACGCGTGACCCTGGCGGCCGCTGCCGCGGGTGCGGTGGTGGCGGGCGGGCAGACCATGGTGAGCGCCCTCACCGCCGGCCCGGACGTCGTGCCGGTGGCGGCACTGCTCCCGGTCGCGGACACGAGCACCGGCACGGGAGGGACCGACGCCGCCGGGACCGACGCCATCGGCGCGGAACAGCTGCCCCCGGGCATGCTGCGCGTGGGCCCGCTCGACGGGAACTTCGGGCCGACCGGACACCTCGACCCGCGCTCCGAGGTCGACGTCCACAACCTCACCAAGGCCACCGACATCGGCCAGGAGATCGCGAAGCGCACCGCGGTCCTGCGATCGGCCCTGTCCGACGGGGCGCCCGAGGCCAACGTCGTCGACGGCCAGGCGTTCGTCCGCCCCGCTGTCGGCCGCCTGACGTCGCTGTTCGGCGCCCGCTGGGGCGTGACGCACTATGGCGTCGACATCGCCAACGCCATCGGGACGCCGATCTACGCCCTGACCGACGGCGTGGTGGACGAGTCGGGGCCGGCGTCCGGGTTCGGGATGTGGGTCGTGCTCCGCCATCCGGACGGCGAGCGCACGGTCTACGGGCACGTGAACCGCAGCTACGTGACGCCCGGGCAGCAGGTGCGAGCGGGCGAGCACATCGCGGACATCGGCAACCGCGGCTTCTCCACCGGCCCGCACCTGCATCTCGAGGTGTGGGCGCCGGACGGCACCAAGCTCAACCCGCTCCCGTGGCTGGCCCGCCACGGCATCCAGCTCTAGGACTGCCTCGGCCGACGGGTCTCGCGGGGTCTTGGGTCGGGCGGGTCGGGCGGGTCGGGCGGCCATGATCCCCCGCTACGGGTGTCCAGGGCAGTGATCACGGGTCCCGGGTGTACACGGTCGTCGCCACGACCACCCTCACCCCGAGCCGGCGATCATGACGGGCCACCGCTGCCATAGGCACCCGTAGCGGGGGATCAACGCCCTACGAGTCGCTGAACAACGGGTTGTCCAGCGCTCCCTAGCGCTCTAGTCGTGACCTGGGGCGCCCCAGGACGACCGGGAGGGTGACGAGCCGGCTCCCCCCGACGCCCCCGAAGCTCACCTGGCGCAACGCGCTCCGCGGCACGGCAAGCCGCGCGTCCGGGAACTCGCTGCGGACGACGGCGCCGACCGCCTGCAGCTGCAGTGCGGCCAGCTGGGCGCCGAGGCAGTAGTGGGCACCGGCACCGAACGTCAGGTCGGATCCGGCCGGCCGCTGCGGGTCGGTACCGATCCCGAGGATGTCGACGAGCACCGGTGCGCGCGGCGGCAGGTGCACGCCGGCGAGCTCGACCTCCTCGGTGGTGAAGCGCCAGAGGGTGAGCGGTGCGGGCGGGTGGTGGCGCAGCGTCTCGCGCACGAGGTCGTCGAGCTCGGCGTCGGCCCGGCCGTCGTCGAGGACGTCCGCGAGGACGAACCCGAGCGCGGGGTCGGTGGTGATCTGCCCGGGGAAGATCAGCCCGAAGAGCAGGTAGTGCAGTTGATCACGGGTGATCTCCGCGGGGACCCGGTCGCGCAGCTCCGCCGCGAGTCCGCTGCGGCCGTCGCTCAAGCCTGCGGCCGCGAGGTCGGCGAAGGTCGCCATCGCCCGCCCGAACCCGTCGGGACCCGTGAACATCGCCCGGCACGCACCCATCGCGTCGTCGACGCGGTCGAGCGGGATCCCGAGCAGGTCGAGCAGGACGGCGACGGGGTAGCGCGCGGTGAAGTCCGCCGCGAGATCGACCGGATCATCACCGGCCACCCCCGTCAGCAGCTCCCGGGCCAGCGCGGTCATGCGGCCGTGATGGGCGCGCAACCGGCGCGCCGTGAACAGCGGCGCGTGGGCCTGGCGGAGCGCGGCGTGCGCCGGACCGTCGAAGGTGGTCAGGGAGGGCTGCGCGGCCGCCGGTGGTTCGAGCCCGGCCACCTGTGGGTCCCACGCGGTCGGCGCCCAGGCCGGGTCCTTGGTGATGCGGGGGTCGACGAGCGCGGCCCGGGCGACGGCCTCGTCGGTGACGATCCACACCGACCCGCCTGCGGGCGCGCCGACCCGGACGACCGGACCGGCGGCGCGGAGCGCGGCGCGGACCGGATCGGGCTCGTCGATGCCGCGATCGACGGGCGCGAACGGGGCGAGGGCTGCTGCCGTGTCCATCACGCACCGACCGTAGGGAGCATTCCGGCCGGCTCCTGACCGCAATTGACCGCCCTACAGCTTCGTCAGCGGCACCCCGCCGATCAGCATCAGCCGCACGGTCCCTGCGCTCCCGAAGTCGATCGTCACCGTCGCTCGCGCTCCGGCCCCGTCCGACGCCACGACCGTGCCCAGGCCGTACTTGTCGTGGTTCACCCGGTCGCCGACCTCCAGGTGCAGCGACGGGGTCAGCGTCCGCTCGGGCACCTTCCAGCTGCCGCGGTCGGACGCCACGGACCGCCGCCCGAACCCGAACCGCCCCACCGGCGCCGCGCGGTCCGGCTCGGACCGCTTCCAGTCGACCAGCGTCGCCGGCACCTCGTCGAGGAACCGCGACGCCGGGTTCGCGTTCGGCTGGCCGAACGACGACCGCATCAGCGCACGGGACAGGTAGAGCCGCTCGCGGGCGCGGGTGATGCCGACGTAGGCCAGCCGGCGCTCCTCGGCCAGCTCCGCCGGGTCCGACATCGCCCGCAGGTGCGGGAAGACCCCGTCCTCCAGGCCGGTGAGGAACACGACCGGAAACTCCAAGCCCTTGGCGGTGTGCAGGGTCATCAGCGTGACCATGCCCTCGTCGTTGTCCGGGATCGAGTCGGCGTCCGCCACCAGCGCCACGCGCTCCAGGAACGCCGCGAGCGAGCCGGGCTCGGGCTCCCCCGTGGCGTCGTCCGCAGGCGCGAGCCCGTCGTCGCCGGCCAAGCCCGCGTTCTCCACCGCCTCCTCGACGGCCAGGTCCGCGACGGCGGCGTCGCCCGCGAACTCGCGGGCGACCGTGACCAGCTCCGCGAGGTTCTCCAGCCGCGACGCGTCCTGCGGGTCGTCGCTCGCTTCCAGCTCGGCGGTGTAGCCGGTGCGGGCGTAGATCGCCTCCAGCAGCTCGGCCGTCCCCTCGCCCTGCTCGACGAGCTCCGCCACGCCGTCGAGCATCCGCACGAAGCCGGCGATGCACCGCTGCGACCGCGTGGCCAGTGCACCCATGCGTTCGGGCTGCTCAGCCGCGACCCGCAGCGCCGCGGCGAAGGAGATCCGCTCGCGGTCCGCGTACTGCGCGACCAGCTCCTCGGCCCGGTCTCCGATGCCGCGCTTGGGCACGTTGAGGATGCGCCGCAGGCTCACCGTGTCGTCCGGGTTCGACAGCACCCGCAGGTAGGCCAGGGCGTCGCGGATCTCCCGACGCTCGTAGAAGCGGACCCCGCCGACCACCTTGTACGGCAGCCCGACCCGAAGGAAGACGTCTTCGAAGACGCGCGACTGGGCGTTCGTCCGGTAGAAGACCGCGACGTCGCTGTTGCGGATCTCGCCGTTGTCCACCAGCCGGTCGATCTCTCCGGCGACGAACGCGGCCTCGTCGTGCTCGTTGTCCGCGACGTACCCGACGACGTTGGGCCCGTCGCCCGCGGCCGTCCACAGCCGCTTGTCGCGGCGGTCCGGGTTGCGCGCGATGACGGCGTTCGCGGCAGTGAGGATCGTCTGCGTCGAGCGATAGTTCTGCTCCAGCAGCACGGTGTGCGCATCGCGGAAGTCGCGCTCGAACTCGGTGATGTTGCGGATGCTCGCGCCCCGGAAGGCGTAGATCGACTGGTCCGCGTCGCCGACGACGCACAGCTCGCCCGGCTCCGCGCCCGCGTATGCAGGCGCCACCAGCTCGCGGACCAGCACATACTGCGCGTGGTTCGTGTCCTGGTACTCGTCGACCAGCACGTGGCGGAACCGGCGCCGGTAGTACTCGGCGACGTCCGGCAGCCGCTGCAGCAGCGCCACCGTCTCCATGATCAGGTCGTCGAAGTCGAAGGCGTTCGCCGAGCGCAACCGCGCCTGGTAGAGCGCGTACACCTCGGCGACGCGGCGCTCGTACTCGTTCGTCGCCCGCTCCGCGGCCTCCTCCGGGCCCAGCAGCTCGTTCTTGAGGTTCGAGATCTGCGCCGCCAGCCCGCGGGCGGCGAACTTCTTGGGATCGAGCTCGAGGTCGCGGGCGACGAGGCCGACGAGCCGGCGCGTGTCGTCCGCGTCGTAGACGGAGAACTGGCTGCGCACGCCGAGATGCTTGGCCTCACGGCGCAGGATCCGCACGCACATGGAGTGGAAGGTCGACACCCACATCGCGGCCGCCCGGCGGCCCACCAGCGCGTCCACCCGCTCCTTCATCTCGGCGGCGGCCTTGTTGGTGAAGGTGATCGCCATGACCTCGCCGGGGTGCACGTGGCGTTCGGCGAGCAGCCAGCCGATGCGATGGGTGAGCACGCGCGTCTTGCCCGAGCCCGCCCCCGGCGACGATCAGCAGCGGCGTGCCGGCGTGCACCACGGCCTCGCGCTGGCGCGGGTTCAGGCCCTCGAGCAGCGCCGCACCGCGGGCGGTGCGGGGCTCGACGGTCACTTCGGCGGGGAGTTCGAACAGCGCGCTCATCGGGTCGAAACGGTACGCCCGTTCCCCGACAGTCCTTTCGTGTGGCACACTGCAGCCGTGCTCATGAGTCGGCGATTTTTCTACGGGTACCGGACACCGGTTCCCGTGGCCGCTTAGCGCACTCAAGCCCCCACGCCCCGGAGTCCGACGGACCCGGGGCGTTGTCGTGTCCGGGGCGGCGGTACTCGCGGAAACACCGGACACCAGGAGAACATCATGAGCGTGACCAGCGACGATATCGCGCCGACGGACCCGGTACGGATCCCGGCAGCCGAGGAGATCGATCAGCTGAGACAGGAGATCGACCACCTCGACGCGGAGATCCTGCGGCTGGTGAAACGGCGCAGCGAGGTCTCGCGCCTCATCGGCGCCGCCCGGATGGCCGCCGGGGGCCCGCGCATCGTCTACAACCGCGAGATGGCCGTGCTGGCGCGGTTCCGCGAGCTCGGGGCCGAGGGCCGGGAGCTCGGGATGCTGCTGCTGCGCCTGGGCCGCGGCCGCCTGGGCGGCCGCTGAGACTTCACGCGGACCTGTTGCGGGTCGTGGCAGTCTGGTGGGTATGGCAGGGACGGTCGGGATCGTCGCGGGGCTGATCGCCCTGCTGGGTCTGCTGGTGGCGCTGGGCAACGCCGGCTATCTCGCCATGCTGAACTCGGCGGCCCGCAAGCGGGGCCTCTCCGGGGAGAGCGCGGCGCTGTTCGTCAAGGAACGCCGCGGGGTCGCCGTCGGCACCACGGCCGTCGCGGCACTGGGCCTGCTGCTGACGCTCGGTGGCTCGGTGCCCGTCGACGTGCTCGGTGCGGTGCTCGCCGCGGGTGGCGGCGTGGCCGCCAAGCGGGCACTGGACGGAACCCGCGACCGGTTCCGTGGCGGCGCCTGACGCCGCACGTGTTCTGCCGCTCGCACACAGGTCGTCGGGCCGGTACACGGTTCGTGACCAGGGTGTGAGCCCGGTGTCCGGTGTGCCGACGGGCCACGCGCGCAGGTCGTAGGGTGCGATCGTGTCGACACCTCTGCGGTCGGTCAGCGTCCGGACCGACGTCACCCGCGTGCTCGTGGTCACCGCACACCCCGACGACGTGGACTTCGCCGCCGCCGGAACCGTCGCGACCTGGACCGCAGCCGGCATCGAGACGGCGTACTGCATCTGTACCTCCGGGGACGCGGGCGGCTTCGACGAGACCCCGCGGCACGAGATGGGGCCCCTGCGCGAGGCCGAGCAGCGCGCGGCCGCGAAGGAGGTGGGGGTCTCCGACGTCCGGTTCCTCGGCTACGCCGACGGCCGCCTCACCCCGAGCCTGGAGCTGCGCCGCGACATCAGCCGGGAGATCCGCCGCTTCCGGCCGCACCGGGTGCTGGCGCCGTCGCCGGAGATCTGGTGGCGCCGCCTCCCCGCCTCGCACCCGGACCACCGCGCCGTCGGCGAGGCCACCCTCGCCGCCGTCTACCCCGACGCGCGCAACCCCTTCGCCCATCCGGAGCTGCTCGCCGAGGAGGGTCTCGAACCGTGGTCCGTGCGCGAGCTCTGGCTGATGGCCGCGCCCGACGAGCGCATCGACCACGCCGTCGACATCACCGACACCGTTGGGCGCAAAGTCGCGGCACTCCGTGCCCATGCCAGCCAGACCACCCACATGACGGACCTCGACCAACGAATCCGCAGCCTGGGAGGTGTGTGGGCCCACCGCTTCGGATTGACCGCCGGGCGATTGGTCGAAGCGTTTCAGATTGTGTTGATCGACTAACGGTTCGTGACGAAAGGTGAACGGCGTCACACTTCGGTGAGGCCTGCGACAAGCGGTCGATCAAGGTTTCTCGCTCTCCGTTGTGTGCTGTACACATTCGGTGTCCACATCGGCTGGGGAGTCCGGGAGGGTCGGCGCAGTGGCAGCCACGAGAGGCGACGGATCAACGGATGGTCCGGTGAGTGTCGCCGAGCTGTGCCGGCGGTTGGGCTCCGCGCCGGCGACGACCGACAGCGTGTCCTCCGCAACGGCGCCGGTGCTCGTCGGCGACCTGCTGCGCCGTGAAGGACGTCCGCCGGTGTGCGCGGAGGTACCTGCAGCCCGGGTCGCCCCGTCCTCCGAGCCGGAGCCGGGCGAGGACCAGCCCGTCGTGCCGACGCCGCGGAGCCGCGGTGATGCCTGCAAGACGGCACTCGGTGCGGGTGGCCTCGTCGTCGCCGGGTCCGTGCTCGGCGCCGCGCTCCTGGCGGCCGCCGGAGTCGGCGGCCCCCTGCCGTTCGGCCAGGGCGGGGACGACGCGGCGGGGCAGTTCCAAGGCGAGGGCACGCTGGTCAAGCCGGGCACCGCATACGGCTCGGTGCGCGGACGCGACGTCGTGGCCCGTTCCGGGCTGCTCCGGGCCATCGCCTTCTACGCGCCGTTCGGCCCGACGACCTACACGGCCGCCGGGCCGGGCGCCCGCGCGACAGGCACCGCGGCCGTGGTGCCGGTGGCGGGCCCGGCGAGGCTGACTCAGGCCCTCGCCCCTGCCGGTGCTGCGGCGACGGCAGGCCCGACTCCTGGCATCGCGACTCAAGTGGTGGGTGGAGCGACGCAGACGACAGGCACCGTCCTGGGCGGAGTGACAGGCCCCGCCGGCTCCGTCCTGGGCGGAGTGACCGGCCCCGCCGCCCCGTTCTGGGCGAGGTGACAGGCCCCGCCGGCTCCGTCCTGGGCGAGGTCACAGGCCCCGCGGGCCCGTCCACAGGCCCCGCCGGCTCCGTCCTGGGCGAGGTCACAGGCCCCGCCGGCTCCGTCCTGGGCGAGGTGGCGAACGCGGCTGCGCCTGCCGCGACGGTGATCGCTCCGCTGGTAAACGCCGCTGCGCCGGTGGTCGCCGAGACAGAGGCGGTGATCAAGCCGGTCGTGGCGGTGGCGGGGCCGGCCGTCGCGCCTGCGCTGAACGCCGTGGGGCCGGTGCTCGCCTTTGCGGATCCGCTGCTGCCCTCGCTGCCTGAAGGATTCACCGATCCGGTCGTCGATCAGGCCCGCGGCGTCGCCGACGACCTCCCGGCCGTCCCGGGCTCGTTCACGCAGGCAGCGACCGGGAACGCCGTGTCCACGGTGCAGGACGCGGCGGGCGTCACCACGACTGTGGTGCAGGGCGCCACCGACACCGCGGATGAGGTTCTGCCGGTTGCTCCTGTGGCGACCGCCAGCCGGGTCGTGGCCCGGGCGCAGACCTCGCTGGTGGACCCCCCGACCCTGCCGCTGCCGATCGTCGCACCCCAGGCGACCAGCGCGACCGAGCAGGCGGCGGCCGACGCAGCGGGAGTCCTGACGAAGGTCGTCCCGGTGCAGGTGACCGGTTCCCGGAAGCGCGCGGCGACGGACGCACCGACCCGGCCGGCGCGGCTCCTTCCCACGCCCGACGTCGACACGCGGGCGGCGGAGACGACCGAGAGGCTGACCACGGCGCAGGCAGAGCCACCGACGGAGCCGCTGCGCATCGTCGCCCCGCTCGACGACCCCGAACCGTCGGCCGAGCCGCGTACCGCACCGCTGCGGATCGTCGGTCCGGAGACGTCGGAGGACACGCGGGCGGAGAGGAAGCCCGACGCGCCCGCGCCGCGTATCCCGGCTGCCGACGCCCTGACGGACAAGGCGGGTGCCCTGCTCGGTCGGTGAGGTGCTCTCTCAGACCAGGCGGCGGTCCGACGCCCAGCGCGAGAGCTCGTAGCGGTTCGACAGCTGCGTCTTGCGCAGCACGCTCGACACGTGCGTCTCGACGGTCTTGACCGAGATGAACAGCTCGCCCGCGATCTCGCGGTAGGAGTAGCCGCGGGCGAGCAGCCGCAGGACGTCGCGTTCGCGGCGCGTGAGCCGGTCCAACTCGGGATCCGTGGGCGGCGCGGCACCGGGGCGGTCGGAGAAGGCGTCGAGCACGAAGCCGGCGAGGCGAGGCGAGAACACCGGGTCACCGGCCCGGACGCGATGGACCGCGTCGGCCAGCTCCCGACCCGAGATCGTCTTCGTGACATACCCGCGGGCGCCCGCGCGGATCACGGCGATGACGTCCTCGGCGGCGTCGGAGACGCTCAGCGCCAGGAACACGACGTCCGGCTGCGCGGGGCGCACCTTGCGCAGCACCTCGGCGCCGCCGCCGTCGGGCATGTGGACGTCGAGCAGGACGACGTCCGGGCGCAGGTGCGCGATCCCGGCGACCGCCTCGGCGACCGAACCGGCCTCACCGACCACCGTCACGTCGGGCACGCTGCGGTCCAGCTCGGCGCGCACGCCCGAGCGGAACAGCGCATGGTCGTCGACGAGGAAGACCCGCACAGGGGTGGCCGTTTCGGTCATTCGGCATGCTCCTTCTCCTCGACCGCGGCGACGGGGGTCGGCATCCGCAGGTGCACCTCGGTGCCCTCCCCGGTCCGGCTGCGCAGCCGGACCGTCCCGCCGTGCCGGGCCATCCTGCCGCGTACCGAGTCCGCCAGGCCGTGCCGGTCGCCGGGGACGGCATCGGGGTCGAACCCGGCCCCGCGGTCGCGGACGAACACGTTCACCTCGTCCGGCTCGACCTCGGCGAACACGCTCACCTCGTCCACGCCCGCGTGCTTGGCGGCGTTCACCATCGCCTCGCGGGCGGCCAGCACGAGGGCGCGCAGGTCGTCGTCCAGGGTCCGGTCCCCGCCGACCACGACGGGGCGCACGGAGAGCGCGTACGTGTCCTCGACCTCGGCGGCCGCGGCGGCGAGGGCATCGGTCAGGCCCGCATCCGCGGGGTCGGGCGCTCCCGGACGCCGGTATCCGCCGGGCCCGTACAGCCACGTCCGCAGCTCGCGCTCCTGCCCCCGGGCCAGCCGCGCCACCTCGCGGGGCGAGTCGGACTGACGCTGGATCAGCGCGAGGGTCTGCAGCACCGAGTCGTGCAGGTGAGCCGCGATCTCCGCCCGCTCGGCCTCCCGGATGCGCTCGCTGCGCTCCTCACCGAGGTCGCGGACCAGCCGCACCCACCACGGCACCGTGATCACCGCAACGCCGACGAGCGTGGCGAGCACGGCGAGCAGCCCGAACTGCACCTGGCCCATGTCGAGGTTCCCCAGCAGGAAGACCGCGATGCCGGCGGCGACGAACAGCGCCCCGGCGACCACCCGCAGCAACGCCGCCCGCCACCCCGTGCGCGCGCTCGCCCCCGCCCATCGGCGGCGCTGGGCCTCGTCTGCCTCCCGCCACACGACCGCGGCACCGGCGATCGCGACGCCCAGCGGCCCGACGACCCAGCCCAGGGTCGAGTTGCCCAGCGCGGAGGCGGCGAGCCCGACGCCCAGCCCAAGCGCAGCGAGCCCGAACGCCTGCTGGCGCTCGCGGGCGGGCACGGGCCGCTCGACGGCGGGCGCCTCCTGCCGGACGAAGATCCACAGCAGTCCGTAGGCGAGCACCCCGGCGCCGCTGACGGCCATCAGCGCGACGAACGCCGCGCGCACCCACAGCACCTTGACGCCCAGGTGGTCCGCGATGCCCCCGGCCACGCCCGCGACCAGGCGGCCGGACCGGCGGCGGTGCAGCGCTCCCGCCCGCGGCGGCGCCGGCACCGGCGCCGGAGAGGTCGGAACAGGGGTTGTCACGCTCTCATCGTCACACGGACCCGGGGGCGCGCCATCGGGGTCGGCGGGGCGATTTCTCAGGGTGTCCCCGGATGTCGGGGCCCGCGGGCCGGACCAATCTGGGAGCCATGAACGGTTCGGACGTGCACACCACGCTGCGGGAGATGTGGGAAACCCGCCCCGCCCGGCCGCGGGACGGCCGGCAGATCGCCGGCGTCGCCGCGGCGATCGCGCGCCGCTACGACATCGATCCCGTGCTCGTCCGGGTGGGTTTCGTCGTCGCGGCCTTCTACGGCATCGGCGCGGCGCTCTACATCGCCGGCTGGGTGCTGCTTCCCGACGAGCCCGATACCGGTCCGGTCGAGTCCGGCCGACGGCGCCCCAAGGCGTGGCTGCTGATCCTGCTCGGGATCGCGGCCGTGGCCGGCCTCGGCGGGATGTCGCACTCGCACGGCGGGGTGCTGCTACCGATCGCGGCGGTCGCCACGCTGCTGTTCCTGCTGCACCGCAGCCGCAGCGGCCGCGGCCTCGCCGGCCCGGCAGCGCCCCCCGCCCAGAACGACCGACCCGCCCAGCAGGACGCGCCGGGGACGACCACGGAGGGCAGCGCGATGACCCCACCGGCCTGGGACCCGCTCGGTGCGGCCCCCTTCGCCTGGGATCTGCCCGAACCCTCCCCGACCCCGCCGCCCGCGCCGCGGCCCCGGTCGCGGGTCACGCCGGTGACGCTGGCGCTCGCACTGCTCGCCGGCGGGGTCACCGCGCTCGTGCTGCTGGCCGTGGGCGGCCTCACGGACCTGCCCGTGCTGTTCGGGGTGCTGCTCGCGGTCCTCGGCGCCGGCCTCGTCGTGGGGGCCTTCACCCGCTCGGGCCGCGGCCTGATCCCCGTCGCGCTCCTGGTCGGGGCACTGACCTGGGGTGCGCTCGCGGCACCGCTGGACCGGATCGCCGCCGCAGGACCGCCGCAGGACCTGCGGCTGGCGCCGACGACCCCGGCCGCGCTCGCGCCGCAGTACCGCAGCGATGTCGGCACGATCGAGCTCGACCTGCGCCGGATGGATCTGACCGTGCCGCCGGGAGCGGCTGCCACGCCGGTCGCGACGTCGATCGACGCCGGGGTGGGCGCCGTCGAGATCTGGGTACCGCGGGACGCGGACGTGCGCTTCACCGGCGAGTCCGGCCTCGGCTCGGTGGAGTTCGACGACCAGGAGAACGGCGGGCCCGGTGCCCGGCTCAGCGTGAACGACCTGGGCGCCGACGGCGTCGCCGCCGGGCGGCCGATCGTGCTCGACGTGCACGCAGGCGTCGGGTCGGTGGAGGTGCACCGTGGCTGAGCGGGATCACGTCGACCACGAGACCGGCACCGAGAACGAGGACGCGATGCACCCCGACACGATCCACACCGACACGATCCACACCGACACGACCGACGTCGTCACCACCGACGATCGGGCGCCGTCCGCCCGGCGGCGCGGCCCGGACCCGCTCACGCTGCTCGTGGGGCTGGCGACGCTGGCGATGGCGGTGTTCGCCTTCGTGGGCGACCTGCCCGACCTCAGCGGGTTCGACCCCCGCTGGCTGCTCGCGGGCGGGGCGGCCGTGGTCGGTCTGATGCTGCTGGTCGGCAACCTGCGCAGCCGTTCGGGGGGACGGCGCGGGGACAGCTGACCGGACGGGGTCGGTACTGGGGAGCACCGGCCCCGAAGTGAGCGAACGCGGCGTCGGGTAGGTCTGACTTACCCAACGCCGCGTTCGCTCCGTCGGCGCCGAGCGGCTACTCCCACTCGATGGTGCCCGGCGGCTTGCTCGTCACGTCCAGCACCACGCGGTTGACCTCGGCCACCTCGTTCGTGATCCGCGTCGAGATGCGCTCCAGCACGTCGTACGGCAGCCGTGTCCAGTCGGCGGTCATCGCGTCTTCCGAGCTGACCGGGCGCAGCACCACCGGATGCCCGTAGGTGCGGCCGTCGCCCTGCACCCCCACGCTGCGCACGTCCGCGAGCAGCACCACCGGGCACTGCCAGATCTCCCGGTCCAGCCCGGCGTAGGTCAGCTCCTCGCGGGCGATCGCGTCCGCGGCCCGGAGCGTCTCGAGCCGCTCCGCGGTGACCTCGCCGATGATCCGGATCCCCAGGCCGGGACCGGGGAACGGCTGCCGGTGGACGATCTCGTCGGGCAGGCCCAGCTCCGCGCCGACCTTGCGCACCTCGTCCTTGAACAGCGCACGCAGCGGCTCGACCAGCGCGAACTCGATGTCGTCCGGCAGGCCGCCGACGTTGTGGTGGCTCTTGATCGTCGCGGTGCCGGAGCCGCCGCCCGACTCCACGACGTCCGGGTAGAGCGTTCCCTGGACGAGAAACCCGACGTGGTCGTCGGGCGGAGCTCCCGCGGAGCCCGCCACGGACGCTGTGGCGGCGACCTCGGCCGTCGCCGCCTCGAACACCCGGATGAACTCGCGGCCGATCGTCTTGCGCTTGGTCTCGGGATCGGTCACCCCGGCCAGCGCCGTGAGGAAGCGCTCCCGCGCGTCGACAGTGTGCAGCCTCGCCCCCGTGGCGGCCACGAAGTCCTTCTCCACCTGCTCGCGCTCGCCCGCCCGCAGCAGCCCGTGGTCGACGAACACGCAGGTCAGCCGGTGCCCGATCGCCCGCTGGACGAGCGCGGCCGCCACCGCGGAGTCGACGCCGCCGGACAGCCCGCAGATCGCCCGCCCGTCGCCGATCTGCTCCCGGATCGCCGCGACCGTGTCCTCGATGATCGAGGAGATCGTCCAGCCCGGGGCGATGCCCGCGACGTCGTGCAGGAAGCGGCGCAGCACCTGCTGGCCGTGCGGCGAGTGCCCGACCTCGGGGTGGTACTGCAGGCCGGCCAGCCGCCGCTCCCGGTCCTCGAAGGCCGCGACCGCCGCCCGCTCCGACGCCGCCGTCACCGTGAAGCCCTCGGGGGCCCGCACGACCGAGTCGCCGTGGCTCATCCACACCGGATGCCGCGTCGGCAGGCCCGCGTGCAGGGCTCCGGCCTCCTCGGTGACCGTCAGCTCGGTGCGGCCGTACTCGCGCGTCCCGTCCGGCGCGACCTCCCCGCCGAGCGCCCGCGCCATCGCCTGGAAGCCATAGCACAGGCCCAGCACCGGCACCCCGGCGGTGAACAGCTCGGGGTCCACGCTGGGGGCGCCGGGCTCGTACACGCTCGACGGGCCCCCGGAGAGGATCAGCGCCGCGGGCTTGCGGGCGAGGATCTCGGCGACGGGGGTGTCCCCGGGCACGATCTCGGAGTAGACCTGCGCCTCCCGCACCCGGCGGGCGATCAGCTGGGCGTACTGCGCCCCGTAGTCGACGACGAGGACCGTGGGCGGCTGCACCCCGCCCAGGGTAGCCAGTCACGCTCCGTGTCCTGGCTGGCGCTCGGGCGGCACCGGGGATTGCAGCAAGGTGGCCATACTGCAATCCGATGCGAGCAAGGCCACCTTGCTGGAACAACCGCGCCCGTGGCGTCGGCGACTCTCCGTGTCTGCACGGGCCCTGACGGGTACCAGCCCGCGTGCGCGCGTTCACCTGCCCCGACTGTTCCTCGCTCGTCCCCTTCGAGAGCACTCGCTGCCTGGTCAGCGACTCCGACATCGGGTACTCCCGCGCCGACCGCGCGATGCTGGTCCTGCACGACGGGAAGACCGGAAGCGGCCTGGTCCGGTGCACCAACAACGAGATCGCCGCCTGCAACTGGCTGACCACCGCGGACAGGCCGCTGTGCGACTGCTGCCGGCTCACCCGCACCCGGCCCGCGGATGCTGACACCGCCGCGCTGCGGATGTTCGCCCGCACCGAGGCCGCCAAGCGTCGGCTGCTCTACCAGCTCGACGACCTCGGGCTCCCGGTCGTCGGCCGGGACGGGGACCCCGAGGGCGGCTTGGCGTTCGACCTCCTGTCCAGCGCGCACGAGAACGTGGTCATCGGGCATGCCTCCGGAGTGGTGACCATCGACCTGGCCGAGGGCGACGACGGCTACCGCGAGCAGCTGCGCATCCGCCTGGCCGAGCCGTACCGGACGATGCTCGGGCACCTGCGCCACGAGACCGGGCACTGGTACTGGGAGGTGCTGGTGGACAGGCCGGGGATCACCGACGCGTTCCGCGCCCTGTTCGGCGACGAACGGGTCAGCTATGCCGACGCGCTCGAGCAGCACTACGGCGGCGAGCCGCCGGCGGGTTGGGAGGAGCGGTACGTGTCCACCTACGCCACCGCACACCCCTGGGAGGACTGGGCCGAGTCGTTCGCCCATTACCTGCACATCCGCGACACCGAGCAGACCGCGGCGGCCTACGGGCTGATCGTCGAGGGCCCGGACGATGCGGCGGCACCCCCGGAGGCGCCGCTGGAGGCGGTGCCGAGCGAGCAGCCGTCGACCTTCGACGAGATCATCGAGACCTGGCTGCCGCTGACGTACGCGCTCAACGCCGTGAACCGCAGCATGGGCGCGAACGACCTCTATCCGTTCGTGCTGGCCCCGACAGTGCTGGAGAAGCTGCGGTTCGTGCACGACCTGGTGCAGGCGCACATCCCCTACCGGACGCCCGCACGCCTGCGGAGCAGGACGGCGTCGAGCACCAGCGCGACCACGAGGACCGAGGCGACCGCCGTGCAGAAACCGCCCACGACATCGGTCGGGTAGTGCGAGCCGCGCGCGATCATGCCCGTACCCACGGCGCCCCCCACCACCACGGCGCTCGCGGCGGCGAACACCGCCGTGCCGCGCGCCCGCAGACCGAACGCGGCGGCGAGCACCAGGGCGCACACGAGGGTCAGCGACGTGGCGCCCCCGGTGTGGCCGCTGGGGAACGCGAGGGCGTCGTCGTGGCCGATGGTCCGGTCGACGACGGGCTTCCCGAACGTGGTGATCAGCCCGGTCAGCCCGGGACCGCCGACCACGAACACCGCCGCCCGCAGCGCGCCGGTCACGAGACAGACCGCGGCGAGCAGACCGGCGGAGACGGTGACGACCGGCGGCGAACCGAGCACGGTCACGGCCTGGGCCAACCAGCCCTCGGTCGCGGGAAGCGCGTCGACCGCGCGGTCCAGGTGGCCGTCGACCCGGCCGGCGGCGTGGTCGCCCGCGTAGCGCACGGCGAGGACCGCGACGACGGTGGCCGCGAGCACCGCGACCGCCGCCGCGGCCCAGCGGGCCCCGTCGGGAAGCAGCGTGCGGTCGGCGAGGGCCACCAGCCCGACGGTACCGAAACCCGCGACGGGCCCGGCGGCGCGTCGGCTGCACGGCGGTGTGGAGTCAGGCCGTCGGCCCGACCATCGCCCGCACCCGTTCGCCGAACGCCTTGCGCACCGTGGTGGGCGTGGCGCGCTGCTCGCGGGTGCGGTAGCTCAGCACCCAGCGACCGATCCGGTCCGCGTTGCCCGGGCCGTCCCCGACGTAGCGGGCCGCGGCCGTGACGTCCGGCCACTCGTAGATCGACACCTCGCCGGCTGTGATCAACCCCCGGCACCCCGCCACGACCGCGCACGACCCGGTGTTGTCCCGGGGATGGCGGAGGGTGCGGATCTTCCCGAGGGCGGCGGCGATCTCGGTCACCGAGGGGCCCTCCGGGACCGGTGCCGCCGACGTCGTCGGGGTCGGGAGGGCGGGTGCGGTGCGGACGACGACGGGTGCCGCCCGCTCCGGTGCGCCACAGGCGGTCACGGCCCCGACGACGAGCGCCGCCACGACCGAGCGGACGACTCCGCGACGGACGGGCGAGGGACCTGACGGTGCGGGCACGGCGCGCGGCTCAGCCGCGGACCGTGAGCCCCACGCGCTGGAACTCCTTGAGATCCGAGTACCCCGTCTTCGCCATCGCCCGGCGCAGGGCCCCGAACAGGTCGACGGTGCCGTTCGGGGTGCTCGACGGGCCGAACAGCACCGTCTCCAGGTCCCGCGCCCCCGGTCCGCCGAAGCCCGTCACCTCCGAGCGGGGCAGGGACGGGTGCGCCGCCGCGGAGGTCCAGTACAGGCCGCGGCCCGGCGCGTCCGCGGCCTCCGTGAGCTGCTCGCCCAGCATCACCGCGTCCGCCCCGCAGGCGATCGCCTTGGCCAGGTCGCCCGAATGGTCCATCCCGCCGTCCGCGATGACGTGGACGTAGCGGCCGCCGGTCTCGTCGAGGTAGTCGCGCCGCGCGGCGGCGGCGTCCACGATCGCCGTCGCCATGGGGACCCCGATGCCGAGCACCGCGTCCGTGGTCGTCGCCGACGACTCGCCGTACCCGACGATCACGCCCGCCGCTCCGGTGCGCATGAGGTGCATGGCGGTGCGATAGTCCCCGACCCCGCCCGCCACCACCGGGATCTCCAGGGAGGCGATGAAGTCCTTGAGGTTGAGCGGCTCGCCGGTCGAGACGTGCTCGGCCGAGATGATCGTGCCCTGCACGACCAGCACCTCGACGCCCGCGGCCAGCAGCAGTGGCGCCAGCTCGCGGGCCCGCTGCGGGCTCACCCGCGCCGCGACGGTCACGCCGGCGTCCCGCACGGTCCGCAGCGCCTCGGTGAGCAGGTCCTCGCGGATCGGGGCGGCGTGCAGCTCCTGCAGGGCGCACACCGCGGCGTCCGGGTCGTCCGACGCCGCCGCCTCGACGACCCGCGCCAGCGCGCCCTCGGCGTCGGCGTGCCGGGCCCACAGCCCCTCGGCGTTGAGCACCCCGAGGCCGCCCAACTTGCCGACCCGCACGGCGTTCGCCGGCGAGACGACGGCGTCCGTCGGGTGGGTCACCAAAGGGATGTCGAAGCGGTAGGCGTCGAGCTGCCAGGTGGTGGAGACCTCCTTGGAGCTGCGCGTGCGCCGCGAGGGCACGATCTCGACCTGCGACAGGTCGTAGCCGCGGCGGGCCGTCCGGCCCATCCCGATCTCCACGAGGTCACGCACGGGGTACCAGCGTAGGGGGCTAGCGTCCGGCGTAGTTCGGCGCCTCCGCCGTCATCGTGATGTCGTGCGGGTGGCTCTCCTTCAGCCCCGCCGCCGTGATCCGCACGAGCTGCGCCTCCTTCAGGCGCTCGATCGTCGGCGCACCGGCGTACCCCATGCCGGACCGCAGACCGCCGACGAGCTGGTGCACGACCTGGGCCAGCGGCCCGCGGAACGGGATCCGGCCCTCGATCCCCTCGGGGACGAGCTTGTCCTCGCTGAGCACGTCGTCCTGCGCGTAGCGGTCCGTGGAGTACGACTTCGCGTCGCCGCGCGACTGCATCGCCCCCAGCGACCCCATGCCGCGGTAGGTCTTGAACTGCTTGCCGCCGACGAAGATCAGCTGACCCGGCGACTCCGCGGTGCCCGCGAGCAGGCTGCCGAGCATCACCGTGCTCGCCCCGGCGGCGATCGCCTTCGCGATGTCGCCGGAGTACTGGATGCCACCGTCTCCGATCACCGGGACGCCCGCCTCCTTGCAGGCCAGCGAGGCCTCGTAGATCGCGGTGATCTGCGGCGCTCCGACGCCGGCCACCACCCGCGTGGTGCAGATCGAGCCCGGTCCGACGCCGACCTTGACCGCGTCCGCCCCGGCCTCGACCAGGGCCTGGGCACCGGCTCGGGTGGCGACGTTGCCGCCGACGACGTCCACGGAGTCCCCGACCTCGGCCCGCAGCTTGGCCACCATCTCCAGCACGCGCCGCGAGTGGCCGTGCGCGGTGTCGACCATGAGCACGTCCACGCCGGCCTCGACGAGCGTCATCGCCCGGGCGTACGACTCCTCACCGACGCCGACGGCGGACGCGACGACCAGCCGGCCGTCGGGGTCCTTCGTGGCGAGCGGGTACTTCTCCGTCTTGTTGAAGTCCTTGATGGTGATGAGCCCGCGCAGGATGCCCGCGCCGTCCACGATCGGCAGCTTCTCCAGCTTGTTGCGTCGCAGCAGGCCGAGCGCGGCCTCGGCGGACACGCCGATCTTGGCGGTGATCAGCGGCGCGAGCGTCATGACCTCACGGACGGGGCGGCTGTGGTCCATCTCGAAGCGCATGTCGCGGTTCGTGATGATCCCGACGAGCTTGCCGTCGCTGTCGGTGACCGGCAGCCCGGAGATCCGGAAGCGCGAGCAGAGGGCGTCGACGTCGGCGAGCGTGTCGTCCGGCGAGCAGGTGACGGGATCGGTCACCATCCCGGCCTCCGACCGCTTCACCACCTCGACCTGTGCGGCCTGCTCCTCCGGGGCGAGGTTGCGGTGCAGCACGCCGAGCCCGCCCGCCCGAGCCATGGCGATGGCCATCCGCGACTCGGTGACGGTGTCCATCGGCGAGGAGACCAGGGGCACGTTCAGCCGGACGCGCCGGCTGAGCTGTGTGCCCGTGTCGGCCTGCCCGGGCACGACGTCCGACTCCGCCGGCAGTAGCAGCACGTCGTCGAACGTGAGGCCGAGCATCGCGAACTTGGGCGGCAGCCCGGTGACGATCTCGCTGGTCATCCTGGCAGCCCCTCACCGGCGCTCGTGTCGCCGAGAAGTCGATCTGAACCGGGACCGGGGACGATCCCGTTCACGCCATCGTATCGATCCCGCGCGGGGCGCGGCCGTCAGGCGAGGTGCCTCGGCAGAACCGCCGGTCCCCCGCGATGTCACTCGGCGGAGCCTGGCGGCTGCACCGGGACGCGCGCCCCACGCGCGGGTATGGAGTCGGTGAGGGCGAGTACCCTCCGTGTTGTGTCATCGGACGCACTGCCGCCAGATCCCTTCGCCGGCGACCCCCACGACCCGGCGCTCTCCCTCGATGCCCCCGCACCGGAGGAGCCCGAGGAGATGAGCGAGGCCGAGCGGGACGAGGTCGTGGCCGACCTGGCCGACCTGGCCGTGTACCAGGCGCTCCTCGAGTCCCGCGGGGTGCGCGGGATCGTCGTGGACTGCGCGGACTGCGGGGAGCAGCACTTCCACGAGTGGAGCCTGCTGCGGGCGAGCCTGCAGCAGCTGCTCGAGGAGGGCCACATGCGCCCGCACGAGCCGGCGTTCGACCCCGACCCGGCCGAGTACGTCAGCTGGGAGTACTGCCGCGGTTACGCGGACGCGGTGCTGTCCGACGGCTGAGCCCGTCCCCGGCAACGGCAACGGCCCCCTCCCCGATGGGAGGGGGCCGTCGTCGTGTGCGCTCAGCTCGTCTTGGTCATCCCGGTCGCGTCGACCTTCGTCCCCGCCGACCCCGACGCCGTCGTTCCGGACGCCGTGGTGTCCGAGGTGGTCGTCCCGCCCTCCGCACCGCCGGACCCGGGACGACTCGTGCCGGCCTCCGACACCGGCTGGTCGCCGGACGACGGCGCGGGCTTGGTGATCGGATCCGTGGAGCCCTCGGTGTTCTCCGGGGCCGGTTTCGGCTCGTCCGGTTGCTTCGTCACGTCCGGGGTGGACGAACCGGAGTCCGGCGTCGACGGCTTGTCCGAATCCGACTCCGAGGGCGGCACCGGGACAAGCGCCTCGCTCGGCGTCCGCTCACGCCGGACGTCCGGGCCGACCGGTTTCGACTGCGACGGGTCGTCCGAGACCGTCGTCTTCGACGACGAGTTGGGCTCGGAGGCCGACGGTGACGGCGACGTGGCGGGCGACGTCGTCGAGAGGGCGCTCGGCTTGCTCTCCGGCGGCGTCGACAGGTCCGCGGACTCGCCCGGTGACGTGTCGGCCAGCTTCGCAGCCAGGAACTCCTGCTCCTGGATGAGCTGCGGCTGCCCCTCCTCCCCGCGGACCTCCGGGATCTCCGCGCTGATTGTCTGCAGCAGGCTGGCGGCGGTCTCCGTGTCGCCGGTCTTCAGTGCCGTACGCACCTCCTCGAACCGGCTCTCGACGACCAGCTTCGTCTCGATGGACTCGGCGCGGTCGGGGTTGACCACCTTCTGAACCGGCCACAGGGCGTCGCCGGGCATCGCGTTCTGCGAGCCGAGGCCGACCCCGCTGACCGCGGCCACGATGATGGCCGCAGCGGCGGCCAGCGGAGCGAGGTGGCGCAGCCGGCTCGCCCGCTTCTGCCGCGTTCCCGCCGCGTCGGCCTTCACCCCGGCCACGACGGCGGCCACCGCGGTGTCGAGGTCGATCAGCTCGGGGATGGGATCGGCCTCGATCTCGGCCCGCCAGGCGGCCAGCATCGCGACGACACGCTCGTCGCGGGTCCGCCGCGGGTCCGGGTCGGAGCCGGCGGCACGGTCACCGTAGGTGACCACTGCGCCGGTACCCAGGGCGTTCACCAGCTCGTCGTCCGCCTGCACGGCGACCAGGTCGATGGGTCCGTCCGCGACGTCGACCGGCAGCGGTCGTGTCGGCAGGTCGACAGGGCTGTGCGGGGCGCCGTTGGACGTGGACGCCGTTCGTTCCGCTCGTTCCGCGTGCCCGACCGAACGGAGTCGATCCCGCAGCTGTGCCGTTCCGGTCGTCAGGCATGCAGGTCACTCCCCTCGGGCATGCTCTTGCGGAGCCGGGCCAGCGCCCGGTGCTGGGCCACGCGCACCGCACCCGGTGTCGAGCCCACCGCCTCCGCCGTCTCCTCGGCCGACAGGCCGACCACCACCCGCAGCACGAGGATCTCACGCTGCTTGTCGGGCAGCTGGTCGAGCAGCCTGCCCATCTCGCCGGACAGTTCGACACGCAGCGCCCGCTGCTCGGGGCCGTCGGCGACCTCCACCGCGTCAGGGACGTCGGCGACCGGCTCCGAACGGTTACGCGATGACGCCCGGTGTGCGTCGATCACTTTGTGTGCCGCAATCCCGTACACGAACGCCAGGAACGGCTTCCCCTGGACGCGGTACCCGGGCAGGGCCGTCAACACGGCCAAGCACACCTCCTGCGCGACGTCGTCCGCCGAGGCGGACGACCGGTCCGGCGCGCCGAGACGGGCGCGGCAGTAGCGCACGACCAGCGGCCGGATGATGGCCAGCACACGTCCCACGGCTTCCCGGTCGCCGGTCATGGCGGCCGCGACCAGATCGTCGGGAACGTCTGTCGTGTCACTCATCGCGCACTGTTGTAGGAGCGTTACCAGGCATCGTGGCTATCGTCCGATCGTGAGCCCGATCACGCAGAGTGACAATCTGCGCTTCGGAAGTCCCTCCACAGTAGCGGGCCACCACCACCGGGCCGGACACGGCACGCGATCGGGACGACCTCCCGCCCGGCGCGCAGGCGCCGACCTGCACCGCTCGTCGAGTAACGAGCCGGACACCACAGCGCCCCGAACCGGAAGACCGGCCCGGGGCGCAGGGAGGCAGACGGGCGCCGCGGGCGCCGACCGGAGCCGACTGGCGCCGGTTGGCTAGGACACCAGGCCGCGCCGGAAACCGTGTGCGACCGCCTGCGCCCGGTCCCGCACACCGAGCTTGCGGAACAGCCGGCGCGCGTGGGTCTTGACGGTGTCCTCGGAGAGATAGAGCTCACGGCCGATCTGGCCGTTGCTCTTGCCCTGGCTCATCCCCCGCAGGACCTGCAGCTCCCGCTCGGTGAGCTGCACGCCGGGGTCGGCGGGCGTGCGCGGCGTCGGCACCGCGGTGCTCGCCAGCGTGTGCGCCAGGGCGGCGACCAGCTCCGGGCGCGACGCGTCCCAGCGCAGGTAACCACGGGCGCCGCCGGCGATCGCCGCAGCGATGCTGCCCGCGTCGTCCGGAGCGCCGAAGACGATGACGTTCGCCTGGGGGTGCGCGGCGACGAGGCGACGTGTCGCCTCCACCCCGGTCGGCACCGCACGCTGGGTGCCGACGAGGACGACGTCGACCGGCTGCCGGGAGAACCGGGCCAGCAACTCGTCGCCGTGCGCCACGCAGTCGATCCGGTGAACTCCGGGGACCGCCGACATCACGCGCGTCAGGCCTTCGCGGACGCTGCGACGATCGTCGCAGATCAGTACCGTCGTCACGACGATTCCTTCCTGCAGCTTCCTGCAGCCGGGTGATGTGTCACCCCACGCATCGGCAAGTGACCGCCTCACCTTGACACGATCAGGGTGGTTTGTGCGCCCGTTCGAAGAGCTAAGCGCCGAACGGCGCCTGTCATGTGGGTGACAGCACTTCGAATGGAGTAGCCAGACTACCGAGTGCCACACGGGGCCGTGCAGGGACTCCCCCATCAGGCGCTTGTAGTGGACATCACTGCTCCGGTCGAGGTCAGCCAACGCGGTGAACCCACCGCCCGGCGATCTTCACTCGGGAAGGTACGTGCGTCATCGGGCAGGGGCTCGTTGAACGACGGCGACGCTCGATCACCGCAGGACGGCGCTGCCGATCCGTTCGCTCGCATCGACGAGGGAGCGCAGCACGCCCACTCCCGGCGGCAGCGTGGCGCCGTCCCAGCCGGGGCCGGCGACGAAGGTCCGGTAGCGCGGGCGGGTCACCGGCAGCCCGGCGACGACGGTCGGGTCAGCCGTCGAGGGGAGCTGGGACCAGAGCACGACGGCGGCGGGCGCGGTGCGGCGCACGGCGGCGGCGATGGCGTCGGCGGGTAGGGCCGCCCCGAGCGAGCGGCAGCCGATCCCCCGCTCCGCCAGCAGCGCAGCGAGCACGGAGAGCGGGACGACGTGCAGTTCGGTCGGCATCGCCGCGAGCAGGACCGGGCGCGCCGGGGGAGGCACGGGGTCCGCAGGTGCCGATGAGGCGCTCGTCCGGGTGCCGAACACCGCGACGAGACACTGGCTGAGCAGGTGCTCGACCTCCACGCCACGACCGGTGGTCGCCCAGCGGTCCCCGATCGCAGCCAGCACCGGGCGCGCCACCTCGTCCCACGTGGCGACCAGCCCGTCTGCGGCGATCGAGTCCTCGACCAGCCGGTGGATCGCGGTCGAGTCCATCGCCAGTGCGGCCCGGGCGAGCCCGCGGGCCCGGGGCCCGGCACCGGGCATCCGCAGCGACGCTCCGCCCCCACCCCGACCGAGGAGCACCGGTGGCGGGGGGACGACCGCACCGAGCGCGCCGGTTCGATCGGTTCGATCGGTTCGGTCGGCTCGATCGGGTGTCGCCATCGCGTCCTCGGCGGTCGCCGGCGGGGTGAGCGCCGGCTCAGGGCGCAGTGCCGACCCGCTGGTGCGGGCGTAGCGGGCGGCCTCGGCGGGCGCGGCCCCCTGCATGAGGGCGCGCTGCATGAGCTCCAGGCGGGCCATGTCGGCCGCCGAGTAGCGGCGGTGCCGGCCACGGGCGTGCCCGCTGGGCCCGATCCCGTACCGGCGGTCCCAGGTGCGCAGGGTCGCCGGCGCGATGCCGAGCCTGCGGGCCGCCCCGGAGACCGTCAGGTGGGGCTCGTCCACGTCTCCACCGAGGCCTCGATTTTCTGCGTGCGCGGCCATCCGCGCTGCTTCCGGCGCCGAATCACCATACGGCAGCGATCGTCCCCGCTGCATGTCACGGTCCGGCGTGCCGGCCCGGGCCGCGGCGGGGTGCGTCCGTCGGTCCCTGCGTCGTGGGGGGTGCAGGAAAGTCGTTCCACCTGCTTGGCGTTCCACCTGTGGACATGGGTGGCGTTCCCGGTGTGGACACGACTGGCCGCGGGCGTTCCCCGTCGCGTCGGACCGCACGGAAGGAGGCATGGCGCCAGCGTTCGGGGGTACCTGTCGAAAAGCCGAGGCGATTTCCTTGAACAAGGTTTGACGCGGTTCTACGGTGGACATCACCGCGACTGACGGGCATGGACCTGGGTGGACGGGCAGGGTGAGTGGGATGGCGGACATCCGAAGGCTTCCGGTTCCGGTGACGGACATCTGGGACTGGCAGATGCACGGCGCCTGCCGCGGGATGGACAGCGGCTTCTTCTTCCATCCTGAGGGTGAGCGAGGGCCGGCTCGGGCCAACCGGGAGGCCCGCGCGAAGCAGATCTGCGGGACGTGCCCGGTGCTGGAGCAGTGCCGCCGGCACGCTCTGGCGGTGCACGAACCTTACGGGGTGTGGGGCGGGCTGTCGGAAGCCGAACGCGACGAGATCATCCGCGGACGCACGCGCCGGCTGCGGGTGACCGTGACGCCGCTGCACAACGCACGCCCCGCCGCCGGGCGCTGATCCGGGGCCGGACACGCCGGTGCGGGTGAGCCGAGCGGCCCACCCGCACCGAACGGGATTGCGAACGCGATCAGTGACCGTGCCCGTGACCGTGACCGGCCGCGGGGGCCGGGGCCGGCGGCTCGGGCTTGTCGACCACGGCGCTCTCGGTGGTGAGCACCATCCGCGCGATCGACGCGGCGTTCACGACCGCGGAGCGGGTGACCTTCACCGGGTCCACGACGCCGTCGGCGAGCAGGTCGCCGAAGGTCAGCGTTGCGGCGTTGAAGCCCTTCCCCCAGCCCGCGGCGGCGACCTTGTCGATCACGACCGCACCTTCCTGGCCGCCGTTCGCCGCGATCCAGTAGAGCGGCGCCCGCAGTGCCGTGCGCACGATCGCGACGCCTGTCGCCTCGTCACCGGTGAGCCCCAGGCCGTCGGCCAACGCCTCGGACGCGTGGATCAGTGCCGCGCCGCCGCCGGGGATGATGCCCTCCTCGACCGCGGCGCGGGTGGCCGACACCGCGTCCTCGATGCGGTGCTTGCGCTCCTTGAGCGCGGTCTCGGTGGCCGCCCCGACCTTGATCACCGCAACGCCGCCGGACAGCTTCGCCAGCCGCTCCTGCAGCTTCTCGCGGTCCCAGTCGGAGTCCGACGCCTCGACCTCCCGCTTGAGCTGCTCGACCCGGCCCGCGACGGCGTCCTTGGACCCGGCGCCGTCGACCAGCGTGGTGGCGTCCTTGGTGACGACGGCGCGACGCACCCGGCCGAGCTGGTCCAGCCCGGTCTCGGCGAGCTTGAGCCCGACCTCGGAGGAGATGACCTCGCCGCCGGTGGCGATCGCGAGGTCGTCCATGAAGGCCTTGCGCCGGTCGCCGAAGAACGGCGACTTGACCGCGACCACCCGCAGGGTCTTGCGGATCGAGTTGACGACCAGGGTCGACAGCGCCTCGCCCTCGACGTCCTCGGCGACGATCAGCAGCGGCCTGCCGTCGGCGAGGACCTTCTCCAGCAGCGGCAGCAGATCCACGATGGCGCTGATCTTCTCGCGGTGCAGCAGGACGTAGGGGTCGTCGAGCGCCGCCTCCATCGACTCCGCGTCCGTGACGAAGTACGGCGACAGGTAGCCCTTGTCGAACTGCAGGCCCTCGGTGATCTCCAGCTCGGTGGCGAGCGTGGAGCCCTCCTCGACGGTGATGACCCCGTCCTTGCCGACGGCGTCGAGCGCCTGGCTGATCAGGTCGCCGATCTCCGCCTCGCGCGAGGCGATGGTGCCGACCTGAGCGATGGCCTTGCCCTCGACGGGGGTGGCCTTGTCCTTCAGCAACTCCGACACCTTGTCCGCGGCCGCGGAGATGCCGATACCCAGCGCCATCGGGTTCGCCCCGGCGGCGACGTTGCGCAGGCCCGCGGCGACCATGGCCTGGGCGAGCACGGTGGCGGTGGTGGTCCCGTCGCCGGCGACGTCGTTGGTCTTGGTGGCGGCGGTCTTGGCGAGCTGGGCACCCAGGTTCTCGAAGGGGTCACCCAGCTCGATCTCGCGGGCGATGGTGACACCGTCGTTGGTCACCGTCGGACCGCCGAACTTCTTCTCCAGCACGACGTTGCGCCCGCGCGGGCCGAGGGTCACCTTGACGGCGTCGGCCAGCTGGTTCACCCCGCGCTCGAGCGCCCGGCGCGCGGTCTCGTCGAAGCTGATCTGCTTCGGCATTGTTCTCGGAACTCCCTATGGGGTCAGGGGAACGACGTCAGGGAAACGACACCGCCCCGGCAGCCCGTCCGGTCGACGGACCGCCGGGGCGGTGCACAGCTCTGGGGTGAGCGTCAGTTGACGACCGCGAGGACGTCGCGCGCGGAGAGGATGAGGTACTCCTCGCCTTCGTACTTCACCTCGGTGCCGCCGTACTTGCTGTAGATGACGACGTCGCCGACCTGCACGTCGAGCGGAATGCGGTTGCCGTTGTCGTCGATGCGACCCGGGCCCACAGCGAGGACCTTGCCCTCCTGCGGCTTCTCCTTGGCCGTGTCGGGGATGACGATGCCCGACGCGGTGGTGGTCTCGGCCTCGCTGGCCTGGACGACGATCTTGTCCTCGAGCGGCTTGATGTTCGCCACTTGATGACCTCCCCTTCCCTGGGGTGCGTGCGATGTCCTGACGTGATGTCGTGTCGCGAGCAGCCGGTCCGGCAGCGCCCCGTCGTCGCGGGTGCCGGGACGCCCGATCAGGCCCTCGCACTGGCACTCTACCCATGAGAGTGCCAAGCCCTCAACGGCGGCCTACCCTCGCGCCATGGCAACCATCGGAACCAGCGGCATCGAGGTCTCTCAGCTCTGCCTGGGCGCCAACGTCTTCGGCTGGACGGCCGACCGCGACACGTCGTTCGCCGTGCTCGACGCCTTCACAGCGGGCGGCGGGAACTTCGTCGACACGTCCGACTCGTACATGTGGCGGGTCCCCGGCAACTCGGGCGGCGAGTCGGAAACGATCATCGGTGAGTGGTTCGCGGCGCGCGGGCGCCGCGACGACGTCGTGCTGGCGACCAAGGTGTCGTCGCTGCCCACCCGCAAGGGCTTGGCCGCAGCCAACATCGCCGCCGCGTGCGACGACTCGCTGCGGCGCCTGCAGACCGACCACATCGACCTCTACTACGCGCACTACGACGACCAGAACGTCGCGCAGGAGGAGTACCTGGACGCCTTCGACGCCCTCGTGCGGGCGGGCAAGGTCCGGGCCATCGCGGCCTCCAACTTCACCGCCGAGCGGCTGGCAAGCGCGCTGGAGATCTCGCGGCGGGACGGGCTGGCCGAGTTCGTCGCGTTGCAGCCGCACTACAACCTGATGGAACGGGCCGAATTCGAGGCGTCCCTGCAGCCGCTCCTGGAGGCGGAGGGCCTGTCGAGCGTGCCCTACTACGGGCTGGCCAAGGGCTTCCTCACCGGCAAGTACCGCGACGGCGGGCCCGAGGTCGACAGCCCGCGCGCGCAGGGGGCCCTCGCCTACCTCGACGACCGGGGGCGGGCCGTGCTCGCCGTGCTCGACGAGATCGCCGCCGGGCACGAGGCAGCCACGGGAACCAGGATCACCGTCGCGGCGGTGGCGCTGGCCTGGCTCGCGGCCCAGCCGACGGTGGTGGCGCCGATCGCGAGCGCCCGGAACACCGAGCAGCTCGCGGACCTGCTGCCGGTGATGGACCTCAAGCTGACCGACGACGAGGTGCGGCTGCTCGCGCACGTGAGCGCCTGACCCGCGACCCGGCACGTCCACCGGCGCGAGTCGGCACCTTCACCGGCGCGAGTCGGCACCTGCATCGGTGGAGCGGGCCACCTTGCGACCGGCGCGAGTCGGCACCTTTGCCGGGCCGACTCGCGCCCCGGCTCAGCCGACGAGGACCTCCGTCACCGGCATCGACGAGTCCGCCGGCAGGTCCAGCGGAGAGGGCTTCGCGCCCCCCGCCAGCAGGTGCGCCCCCAGGGCCGCGACCATCGCCCCGTTGTCCGTACACAGCCGCGGTCGCGGCACCCGCAGCGCGATCCCCGCAGCGCTGCACCGTTCCTCGGCCAGCGCCCGCAACCGGGAGTTCGCGGCGACACCGCCGCCGAGCACCATCGTCTCCGCACCCTGCTCGCGGGCCGCGCGCACGGCCTTGGCCGTGAGCACGTCGACGACGGCCTCCTGGAAGCTCGCCGCCACGTCCGCCACGGGCACGGGCTCCCCGGCACGCTGCAGTGCCTCGACGTGGCGGGCGACGGCCGTCTTCAGCCCGGAGAAGGAGAAGTCGAAGGGCGCGTCACGGGGGCCGGTGAGCCCGCGCGGGAAGGCGATGGCCGCGGGGTCACCCTCGCGTCCCACCCGGTCGATGTGCGGTCCACCGGGAAACGGCAGCCCCAGCAGCCGCGCCACCTTGTCGAAGGCCTCGCCCGCGGCATCGTCGATCGTCGCGCCGAGCGGGGTGACCGGGCCCGCGAGGTCCGGGACGTCGAGCAGGCTGGAGTGCCCGCCGGACACCAGCAGTGCCAGGCACGGAGGGAGCGGACCGTGCTGGAGGGTGTCGACGGCGACGTGCGCGGCGAGATGGTTGACCCCGTAGAGCGGCACGTCCCACGCCGCCGCGTAGGCCTTCGCCGCCGCGACCCCGACCAGCAGCGCCCCCGCCAACCCCGGGCCTGCGGTGACGGCGACGGCGGCGACGTCTCCCGGGCGCACCCCCGCCGTCGCCAGCGCCCGGTGCACGGCCGGGACCATCGCCTGCAGGTGCGCCCGGGAGGCCACCTCGGGCACGACGCCGCCGAAGCGCGCGTGCTCGTCGACCGAGGAGGCGATCTCGTCGGCGAGCAGCTCCACCCGGCCCGCGTCGTCGAGGGAGACGACGCCGACACCGGTCTCGTCGCAGGAGGTCTCGATCCCGAGGACGATCGTCACCGCGGCTCCCTTCTCATCGTGTGCGCGTCCGCGCCGCTGGGCCGGTAGTAGCGGGGCCGCAGGCCGACCACCGTGAACCCCTCGCTCTCGTAGAGCGCACGGGCCGGCTCGTTGTCCGTGCGGACCTCCAGGAACACCGTCGCGTGCAACGCGTCGGCGGCCGCGAGCAGCCCACGCAGGACGGCACGGCCGATCCCCCGCCCCTGGTGAGCCGGGTCCACACCGATCGTGTGGATCTCGGCCTCGGCGCCCGGCGGGCCGCCGACCACGGCGATGCCGCCGTAGCCGACCAGCTCCCCGTCGATCCGGGCGGCCAGATAGGTGTGGCCCGCGTGCAGCTCCTCCCGGAACGCGCCGGCGCTCCACGGCTCGTCGCCGGGAAAGAGCACCTCCTCCAGCGCGGCGCACCGGGCTGCGTCGGTCACGCGGAGGGCCTCGATCACCGCGTCCGGGGGCAGGGTCACCGCGGGCCCCGTCATCCGGTACGGACCGGCTTGCGCGGGCCGGGTGCGACGGCGTCCGGGCGGCGCAGGTACAGCGGCTCGAGCGGGCCGGGCCGGGCCCCGGCCCGCACGGCGTCGGCGGCGCACGCGACCAGGCCCCCGGGCCCCGGCGACTCCGGGGAGACCACCCGCAGACCGGTCCCGCCCGCGCAGGCGCCCGCGGCCGCCACCGCGCCCAACTCGGGGATCCGGGCGACCAGCGCGGCGGGGGTCTCGACGTGCGGCCCGGAGGTCCGGGCACCGCTGGCGTAGGCGGCCCAGTAGACCTCCCGGCGGCGGGCGTCGGTGGCGACGATGAGCGGGCCGTCGACGCCGTCGGTGTCGGCGGCGATCGCGTCGAGCGAGCAGACGCCGTGCACGGGGAGGTCGAGCGCGTCACCGAGGGCGGCGGCGGTCACCATCCCGACCCGGAGGCCGGTGAACGGTCCCGGTCCGATGCCGACGACGACCGCGTCGAGGTCCGGCAGCGCGATCCCCGCCTCCGCGCACGCCGCGAGCGCACCCGGCAGGAGGAGCTCGCCGTGCTTGCGGGCGTCGTGGGTGGCGCGGACGGCCCGGACCGTGATCCCCGCGAACGGGTCGGGCGGAACCTCCACGACGCCGGCCGTCACGGTGGGCGTGGCGGTGTCGAGGGCGAGCACGAGCACGGGTCGAGCCTAACGCGTGCCCTGTGGACAACTCCCGTCGCGCGGCCCCGTTCCGCCCGATGTCGTCGGACCGGCCGCCGATGGTGGCCCCATGACACACCTCATTCCCCTCTCCCAGGCCTTGGGCTCGATCCCCGACGTCTACGCGCACCTGCTCGTGGAGGCGGCACGTTGGCAGGACGGCCGGGGTCGCCGCACCGACCCCGACCACTTCGCGCTGATCTGCGTGGCGTCGGACACCGGCTTCGGGCGCACGGTGTCCCCGACGCGCTGGGCCAGGACCGACGTCTATCACGTCCTGCGGTGCGACATCCCGAACTGGTGCTCGCTGCACAGCTGCCTGTGGCCGGTCGAGATCCCGCAGGCGATGTGGGAGTGGTTCGACTTCCTGGCCGAGACGAACAGGCTGGATCCCGCGAGCGACCCGCTGTGGGAGCTGCGCAAGCCGCTGCTGTGCTACGGCGGCCTGGACGCACAGGGCCGGCTCCGGCCGGACGACGCGCCGCGCCCCGTCGAGTGCGAGTGCCACCTGCCGTACCGCGAGACCGTCCAGCTGCTCAACCGTCTGGGCATGCAGTGCGAGTACCGCGGCCAGAGTCCCTCGGACGTGCTGCGTGCTCTGGTCGGAGAAGGGCCACGACATCCGGGCCCGGACGAGCTGGACGCGATGCTGCGCGATCTGCGCGAGGACATGCGCGACATCGAGAGCGGCGGCATCAGCGGGTTCCCCTACCCGCCGGACGACCCGCCCGCGGACGACCCGCCGTGGGCCTGAGCCCACCCGTGATCACCAGTCTGCGATCAGCTCCGGCAGTTCGGCGAGGCGGTGGAGCACGCCGTCGGGCGTCACGTCCACCGGCACCTGCTGGTGCGCCGGGATGTCGCTGTGGGGCACGAGCACCGCCCGCATCCCCACGGCCTTGGCGCCGCTGACATCGTCGTAGGGCCGGTCACCCACGTAGACGCAGCGGGCCGGGTCGCCGACACCGACGGCGTCGAGCGCGGCCCGGAACGCCGCGGGGTGCGGTTTGGTCCACGCCAGGTCGCTGCTCCACACACATGCCTCGAACAGGTCGAGCACGCCGTCGCGGCGCAGCCACTCCTCGTGCCACGCGGCGGGCCACGGCGTCGACGAGAGGATGCCCAGTCGCAGCCCCCGTGCCCGCAGCGCCGTGAGCATCGGGGCGGCCTCGGGGTCGGTGTGGGTGGCGTGCACCCAGAAGTCGCGGTAGGCGTCGAGGGCTGCCGTGTCGTGGTGAGCTGCAGCGTCTCCGATGACCTGCGCGATCGTGAACGCACGGTGCTCGTCGCGGACCCCGGCCCACCGGGCGAGATCCGCCTCGTGCAGCCGCCGTGCGGCCTCGGCCGCGCGCTCGGCGTCGTCGTCGCCGTGCAGCGCGCCGGCGTACACGCGCCAGGCGTCGTGGGCATCGACGGACTTCCAGGGCGTCAGGGTGCCGCCCCAGTCGAAGATCACTGCCTCGATCACGGGCGGGCCTCGGCCTCCGCGGCCCGGTGCCCGGTCTCGATGGACCCGGCCTCGATCCGGTGCACCGTCGCGACCCGCACGTCGTCGGGCCGGCGGTCCAGCCGGACGAGCAGGTGGCGCGCGGCGAGGCGCTCGGCCACGCCTTCCCCCCACTCGACGGCGACGACGGCGCCGTCGAGGTCCGTGTCGAGGTCGAGGTCGTCGAGCTCGGCGACGACGTCGCCTGCGGTGCCGAGCCGGAAGGCGTCGACGTGCACCAGCGGCACCCCGGTACCGCCGGGAAGCGGCCGGTGCTCGCGGGCGATGACGAACGTGGGCGACGTGACGGGCCCGGCGACCCCGAGCCCCCGCGCCAGGCCACGCACCAGCGCGGTCTTGCCGGCGCCCAGCGGCCCGGCGAGCACGATGAGGTCGCCCGCGCCCAGCCCGGCGGCGAGCCGCTCGCCCAGCGCCTCGGTGTCGGCGGTTCCGGGCAGCTCGACCGCTGTGTCCAGCAGTACCGGGCCGAGGTCGACGGTGCTCATGCGCGCCTCCGGGTGGGTAGGTGCTCCGTGGCTCGGGCGATCAGGTCGGCCAGGGCCGCGTCGATCACTTCGGGCTGCTCCAGCATCGGCATGTGCCCGACGCCGGGCAGCCGCACGAGCGTGGCGTGCGGCAGCTCGGCGGCGATCACTTCGCTGTGCCGGAAGGGGATGAGCGCGTCCGCGTCGCCCGCCGCGACGAGGATCTCGCAGCCGGCCAGCGCCGGCAGGGCGGCGACGCGGTCGTGCGTGCCGAGGGTGTCGACGAAGTCGGTCAGCGCGTCCACGGCGTTGGTACTGATCATCGAGTCGACGAGGTCGACGCGGGCCGGGTCGATGTGGCGGTCGCCGTAGGAGAACCGGCGGGTCAGCATCCAGATGAGGTCGTGCCCGACGCGCCGGGCGCCCTCGACGAGCAGCGGCTGCCAGCCGGCGATCAGGCCCAGCCCCCGGGTGACGGGGTTGCGCCGAGACAGGAACGTGCCCGGCAGCCCGCGGCCCGCGACCTCGGCCGCGGACGTCGCCAGGAACGCGACGCCGAGCACCCGCTCGGCGAACAGCTCCGGCTGCTGCTCGGCGAGGGCCATGATCGTCATACCGCCCATCGAGTGGCCGACGAGCACGAGCGGACCGTCCGGCGCGAGCGCACGGAGCACGGCGGCGAGGTCGTCGCCGAGCTGGTCGATCGTGCAGCTCGCCCGCGGCGCCCGTT
>CAWHHY010000003.1:0-242391 GCA_963829305.1 uncultured Actinomycetota bacterium
GCAAGCGAACCGAAGGGCAAGTTGGATGCCATGACGACCGAGGTGGTCGCGGCTACCGCGTCCGGGGCGTTTGCGTGGAACGGACCAAAGGACAGTCCCGACGGTGATCGCGGCATCTACATCAGATGGCGCGACGCCGAGGAGAACGTAGCGCGCCTAGGACAACGGATTTTCAAGGCAACGCAGGTCGGTGACTTCAAGAAATCCAGGAGTCTGCAGAAACTGCTGCTGCGCAGCCTGTCCAACACGCTGGTGAGCGTCCGGCAGGTCGCGCAGCGCAACACGGGCCGCAGGACCGCAGGAATCGACGGGGAAGTTGCGTTGACCCTCCCCGCCGTGGCCAAGCTGGCTACCGACGTCCACCAGACGCGACGGAGCTGGCGGCCCCTGCCGGTCAAGCGGGTGTACATCCCGAAGGCGGGCAACAAAACCAAGCTGCGCCCGCTGGGTATTCCTGTGGTCGAGGACCGCTGTCATCAGGCACGTGTTCGGCACGCACTGAAGCCCGAGTGGGAAGCCCGGTTCGAGCCTCGATCCTATGGGTTCAGACCAGGCCGCAGTTGTCAGGACGCGATCGAGGCCATCTTCAACACGTTGCGCGGCCCAACCGCTCGACGGTTGTGGATTCTGGACGCGGACCTGGAAGCGGCGTTCGATCGAATCGATCACGACCAGCTACTTAGCCAGCTCGGGTCGTTCCCCGCGCGGGGACTCATCCAGGACTGGCTCAAGGCCGGGGTGATCGAGAAAGGCAAGGGATTCGCGCCGACCGAGCGGGGCAGCCCGCAAGGTGGCGTGATCAGTCCATTGCTGATGAACGTCGTGTTGCACGGCTTGGAGGAGGCCGCCGGTGTCCGCTATCTCACCTCCGGCGTCGATGCCGGGGATGTTCGGCGGGACAGCCCGGTACTGATCAGGTACGCCGACGATATGCTCGCCTTGTGTCACACCAATGATCAGGCCGAGCAGATCAAGAAACGGCTGGCGACATGGCTGGAGCCTCGGGGCTTGGCCTTCAACGAAGCCAAGACACGCATCATCGGCGCAAGCCAGGGATGCGACTTCCTGGGCTTCAGTATCCGCCGCTACGCCAACGGCAAACTGCTGATCAAACCGAGCTCGGCGGCTGTCAGACGGATCCGGAAACGGCTTGCGGCCGAGGTCCGCTCACTGCAGGGCGACAACGCGGTGGCGGTCATCGCTCGCCTCAATCCCATCATCCGGGGCTGGGCCGCTTATTACCGGGGCGCGGTGTCCGGTGAGGTGTTCAACGCGTTGGACGCCTACGTGTGGAAACTCACCTACCGGTGGGCGCTACGCGGGCACCGCAACAAGCCGAAACGGTGGATCGTCGGCCACCACTTCGGCGTATTCCATCCGACCAGGAACGATCGGTGGGTGTTCGGCGACCGCCGCAGCGGTGCCTACCTGATCAAGTTCTCCTGGACGCGGATCGTTCGGCACCAGTTAGTCAAGGGCGGCGCCTCACCCTACGATCCCGCCTTAGCTGACTACTGGGAAAGGCGGCGAAGCAAGAGTGTACCTCCGCTGGGTCGGACCACACTGCGATTGCTTCAGACGCAGGAAGGTCGCTGCCCACTCTGCGGAGATTACCTCTTGCACGCCGACCACCAGCCAGCATCCCCCAATGAATGGGAGCAGTGGCTGAAGGTCACCCGTAAAGCGATCGCAAAACAGGCGATCACAACAACGGGAGGTAGCCCGCCGAATGATCACCATCACCGTCTCGTACACACTTATTGCCAGCGGGACCAGAATGACATCCGCGGCAACAACCCCGATCGCTTCAATCCGTCTGCTTGCCCTCGCGGCTTGCTTGAGCCGTGTGCGGCGACGAGTCGCATGCACGGTTCTTAGGGGGGCGCGGCGCAGCAATGCGCCGCGCCTACCCGACCCGGGGGTGCAATTCCCCCGGGCTACCCGGCGAGGCTCGGTTCGAGGCCCGATCGTATGGGTTTCGGCCGGGTCGCGGCTGCCACGACGCGATCGAGTACCTGTTCACCACCCTGCGCGGCAGGGCCAAGCGGACATGGATCCTCGATGCGGACCTGGCAGGCGCGTTCGACAGGATCGGCCACGACCACCTACTCGCCGAGGTCGGATCATTCCCGGCCAGGGACCTGATCCGCGACTGGCTGAAGGCCGGCGTGTTCGAATCGGGCAAGGGACTCGCCCCGACCGAGGAAGGAACTCCCCAGGGCGGTGTGATTTCACCTTTGCTCCTGAACATCGCGTTGCACGGGCTGGAGGAGGCCGCTGGCATCCGGCATCGAACCGGCAGTCACGCCGGGGAGTTGACCGGCGACAGCCCAGCGCTGGCGAGGTACGCCGACGATCTGGTCGCCTGCTGCCACTCCAGGCAGCAGGCCGAGCAGGTCAAGGCGCGGTTAGCCGAGTGGCTGGCGCCGAGGGGCTTGGCCTTCAACGAGGCCAAGACCAGGATCGTCCGCCTCGACGAGGAGGGGTTCGACTTCCTGGGATTCCACCTTCGGCGCTACCGCAACGGCAAGCTGCTGATCAAACCGAGCGCCAAGGCCATTGTAGGCCGCCGCGTCTGATGAGGATGGCGGCGTCACGCTCGATGACGACGGCGTTGAGGTGAGGAGAACCCCGCCGGTCGGTGGACCGGCGGGGTTCGTGGTCGTGCTGTCGGTTTGGTCGTCAGTCTGTCGTGACCTCGGTGACCGCGGCTCGTGGCGGAGGACTCGTCGACGATGGTCTTGTTGGTGGCGAACGCGGCGACGAGGGCTTGGACGGCGAGGTTGTTCACCGCCCGGGGCAGGCCGCGGCTGACTTGGTGGATCAGGTCGGCGGCGTCGTCGCTGAACAGGGTGTCGGAGCGGCCGGCGAGTTTGAGGTGATGGGCTCAGGTAGGTCTTGGTCTCGGCGGCTTCCATCCCGGTCATGGCGTAGCGCAGCGCGATCCGCTGGTCGAGGGCGGCGAAGGTGCCGAGCTTGATCCGCCGGCGCAGGGTGGGCTGGCCGACGAGCAGGCAGGCGAAGGGGCTGTGGCTGTCCATGTCGGCGTTGGTGAGCAGCCGGAGTTCTTCGAGCTGGTCGACGCCGAGCAGGTGGGCTTCGTCGAGGACGAGGACGACGTTGCGGCCGCGTTCGTGTTCTTCGGCGGCGAGCAGCTCGCTGGTCTGTGGGATCAGGCTGGCCTTGTGGAAGCGGGGGGTGCCGCCGAGGGCGGTGACGATCCCGGCGTAGAGGCCGCGCGCTCCGACGGCGGGGTTGCCCAGGTAGATGATGGTGGTGCGGCTGGCGTCCAGGCCGGCCAGGGCGGCGCGGACGGCGACGGTCTTGCCGGCCCCGACCTCGCCGGTGATGACGCCGAGGGCGCGTTCGGTCAGGCACCAGCCGATCCGGGCGACGGCTTCGCCGTGGGCGTTATGCCGGTGCAGCATCTGCGGGGCCAGGGCTCGCCGAACGGCATCCGGGTGAAGCCGTAGTGGGCTGCAGATTCTCGATGGTCATCGCTGCCGGTCCTGGCCGCTGGGAGTCTCGTCGTGGGTGGTTCGTCGGTGAGCTCGGTCAGGTCGAGCTGGCCGGGCAGTTCGCCGTCGGCGAGCTGGTGGCGGAGCGCGGCGAAGGAGGCCAGCTCGGCTTCGAGGCCCTGATCGATGCCGTTGCCGATCGCCGTTGCCGCTCGGCGGGTTCGGCTGGTGGGCAGGTCGGTGTAGTTGATCCGGGCGGCGAGTTCGGCGCGGTGCTGGGCGGCGACCAGCGCGAGGTAGTCGATCCCGGTCGGCGGTGGCCGGCGGCGCTGGGAGGTCGGGGCGGGCGTCGGGGTGGACGTGGCGGCCGATCCGGTGCGGGACCGCGATTCCCATCGACCGGCCCTGGTAGCGGACCTCAGGGTGGCCAGGTCGAACGGGTCGAACACGACCTCGACCCTGCGACCGACCAGGGCGGCGTCGACCTCGTAGCGGTTGCCGTGCAAGCTGATCGTCGCGGTCTTGGTCACGGTCCGAGTGCTGCGACCACAAGAACGCCTCATGCAGCATCTGCGCGGTCGGCAGCGCCGGCGGGCCGGCGGCCAGGAACCGTTCCAGCGGCCTCTGACCGGTCTCGCTGTGCACCCGCTGCGTGGTAGACGGTCTCGACCCAGCCGGCGAACAACTCGTTGAGCCGGGCGAGGTCGCCGACCGCGGCGAGGGCTCCGGGGACGGCGAGCTCGACGAGGAACTGCTCCCGGACGGTCCGGAAGAACCTTTCGATCTTGCCCCGGCCGGCGGGTTGGCCCGGGCTTGCTGTGGGTGAGCGTGATCCCCAGGATCGCCAGGGCCCGCAGCAGCTGTGAGGAAACCATCGCGGAGCCGTTGTCGAGGTAGGCGACGCTTCGGGATGCCGCGGGATGCCAGGCCCGCCCGCAGCGCGGCTTCGAGGCGGACGGTGTCCTCGCTGTGGCCCCACCGGTAGCCCACCAGGGCCCTGCTGTGGTCGTCGATGAACGCGAACAGGTAGGTCTTGCGACCACCGACGACCGGGCCGTGCAGCGCATCACCGGTCCACCGGTCGTTCGGGGCGGCGGCCTCGAACCGGCCGAACGCCCGCGGCGGCAACCCGTCCGGACGGGTGTTGAGCTCGAGGCGGACGAAATGGCGTTGCAGGGTCCGCTGCGACGGGGCAGAGCCCCGGCGTGCGCGAGCAAGATCGCGCGGACCTGCGCCGCCGTGCGAGCCGGGACCTCCCGCTTGAGCGCAGCCGCCAACTCCAGCACCGCCGCCGCGGTCCGCGGCTGGCGCGTGCCGGGCTGAGGGCAGCAGCGCGTCGAACCCGCCGCGACGCCATGCCAGGATCCAACGGTCGATCGTGACCCGCGAGACCCGCACCCGATCCCCGAACGGGCCGGTGTGCTCCCGGGCCGCGAGGTCCCGGACCAGCCGGCCACGCTGGCGCGTCGACACGGCCGGGTCCGCGGCCTCGCGGATCAGCCCATAGCGAAAGAGCCCGACCTCACGGGCCCGGTCAGCGCGAACGTCCCGCCGTGTTCACCGGAGTGGTCATGCCGTGCTCTGTCTGCCATCGGGGCCTCCATCCACTCGGAAGATCACGTCGTGATCAGCAAGCCGAAGGCTGTCGGCGTCTGTGGCGGTTACCCAGGGTCAGCTCGTGTTGGCCGCCGGGAGGTGGACCGGGCTGGGACCCAGCAGCAGACCACCGCTTGCCGAGGCGGCGAACTGCCATGCCGGTCGGGGCCCGAACAACCGAGCCGCCGCGGCCGCCGCCAGCCCCAGGACCTCGAGCGCATCGCCGAACACCGAGCCGGTCGGGGCCACCGCCCCGGCCGCCGGTTCCAGGGCGTGCAGCAGCCCGGTGAACAACACCCGCACGCCCTCGGCGCGAGCAGCCGAACCGGCGCAGCCAGCCCCGCACGGTGCTCACCGGCCGGCCCAACAGCACGGCGATCGGGCGGTGCCCCAGACCGGTTGCCTTCGCGAGCAGCGCCGAGCCGATCACCACCACCGTCGTCCGCCCGCCGAGACAAGCATCGACGCTGGCAGCAGCACATGCGTGACGCGGCACCCCGAGCACGACGAACGACGAGGACGTCGCCGCACCTGCTCGTCGGGTTCGCCGCAGCGTCCGCGATCTCGGCATGGCCCCACGGCCGCAGCTCGCCGGCGCAGTCCGGACAGCGCAACTCACCACCGGTCAGGAGCCGATCGACCTCGAGCGGGTCCGTACCTACCATCAGCACCGGTGCCTCCAAGCACCAAGCAACGGCCCTCCCCTTCCGGCCAAGGACTCGGGAGGGCCGCTGCGCATCCACGACGTCCTCACGCTCTCGTCGCGAACGAACAAGGGCAACCCCACAGGGTCACCCTTCAAAAGATCCTCAGTGTCACCGACGCCAACCAGGCTCCACGTCCTCAGCCACGGCGTCGTTCAACACCAGTCCACCCCCTGCCCGGCGCACCAGCCCAGGAACAGCGCCGCTCGCCCCGCATAGGCCCGGATCGTGTGCGGTGAACGGTCCGCACCCTGCAAGCAGGCCAGGAACGCGCTCGCCTCCCGGTGCACCACCAGCTCAGCGTCGAGCACCACCCACCACACGCCGCCGTCGCACGGCGACACCGCCCGCTCGGCCCGGAACCCGACGTTGATCAACTCGGTCACGTGGCGAAGGTAGCCACCTGCACAAACGAGTTCCGGATACTCGTGAGGCACGTGCCCGGCCACCCCCGTGCCCCACGTCCCTCACCAGGTTGAGGCCAGGGGAGATAACGATCATCTGCCTCACCGTGTGCGGAGGCTGCAGGCAGAGCGGGCGTCCTCCCAGCATCATGCTGAGCACCGCCGAGAAGCTTGCCCAGCAGCATCGAGAGCACATCCTGGGCGTCGCACCGGTCTACCGCCCGAGGCGCATGCCCACATAGGGGCCCATTGCGTGCGGATGTCGATCGACCCGCAGGGCAGGTTGGGAGTCGGTACGCTGCGGGGCGTCGTGGGGGTGTCCGCAGCGTACCGACGGAGGCTTGGGTGACAGCGCCACACGGAGTCGGCATGCCTGCTGTGTGGCTCGACGACGACCCCGAGGGCATGCTGGTCCAGCGAACGGCGGTGCTCGCGGTACGGCCCGAGGGTGATGGGTGGTCAGTGGAGACGGCCGCCGGCATCGAGCACGTCGATGCATCCGGCGAAGGCTCACGGCTCGTGCCGCTGGATGAAGAGCTGGCAGCGGAGTTCGAAGAGCGCGGGACGAGCTTTGTGGTGCGCTCCACCGTCGACGAGCTCGAGCAGGACCTCGATCAGTCGCTCGATCGGGAGCGCTTCGAGCGCGACCTTGGCCGCGACGAGATCGATCGCGACTACGGGCCCGAGCGTTGAGCGAGTCTTCGGCCGAGATCGACACCGAGGCGCTACTGCGCAAGCCGATCTGGACGGCCGATCTGGACGGTGGAAGGCCTCGCGGCCTTCCTATCGCTCCCCGTAGCCACGAACTACAAGCAAGGGAGCCGGTCAGCTGTCCGGGCTACCGCTTCGGCAAGCACCTTCCGGTTCAAGCGTGTGAGAGCTGTGACGGGTCGCACCTGGGCAGACAACCTGCCCGTTGCCGCTGCAAGATCAATAGTCGTGCGATGAACGTGCAACAGTGAGTGCGGCATGACGGGTAACAACGAGCACCAACGGGAACGATCGTTTAGCAGTTTGTGCAGGTCAGACGGTGTTGCGGTGGTGCCCCCGGCAGGATTCGAACCTGCGACACACGGTTTAGGAAACCGATGCTCTATCCCCTGAGCTACGAGGGCGTGCGGCCTGCATCCTAGCTGGCGGTGGGTCTGCGCCCTCCTGACCACCCGCCCGTCTCGCTTCGGCTCGGCGAGTGCGTTCCGCGATGGTTCCGCGGCCGGCACGATCAGTCGTGTTGATCCTGACTGGTCCGCGTCGCTCGCTCCGCGCCGGGGCTTGTGTGGCATCCCCTCGACCTGGCAACGCCCGACCTCGCGCCGTCCCGGGTGCCGCCCTCGGCGCTACCGCCGGTCGACCTCGTGCAGCTCGGCGCCCGGGGCGGCGTGTGGTAGCCCTCCGGGAGGTTGAGGGGATGCCACACCCTGCCCACACACCCGCAACCGCCACGCTCGTCCCCGGCCCTCCCCGAGACCTGCCCGCCCGGCGAGGGCATGCACTTGCTTTCAAGGTGTGGCGAGCCGTCCGCAGCCGTTCGTCCGCGACCGCGGGCGGCGACCCGGGTTGCCGTCGTCGTTGCCGTCATTCTGCCCCGCCCCTGCCTGCTGAGCGCCGTCCCGTCGACCTGGCACAGCCCGATCGCGCGGGCGCTCGTGGACGGCCCTCGACGCGACCGGCGGCCGGCCTCCCCAGCTCCGCCCACGAGAGACCGTGTGGTAGCCCTCCGGGGAGGTCGACGGGACGGCGCGGCCACCATCCCGGAGCTTCCTGGCGGCCCGTCGAGGGCGAGCACTTCGGTGTGAACGCGGATGCTGTATGCCTCGGTGGGCTGTGCAGTGCCGTTCGGCATGGTCGCGATGATGAGTGGTGCTGTTGCGTGCTGGGGCGTGACGGGCGTCGTGATGCCTTCCTGCTGCCTCGTGGGCCGTCCTGATCCCGACCCGCGGGGGCCGGAGCGCAATCTCCTCGATCTGGCAGCGCCCGACCGTGCGAGGTTCTCGGGCGCACCCTGCCTACCCGTCCGCCGGCTGACCACTCAGAGCGTGCGCCGGGGTTCTCGTGCGGTAGCCCTCGGGAGTTCGAGGAGGTGGCGCGCACCCTGCACCCATCGCGACACCGCACCTTCCTGCTACGGGCCCGCCATCTCTGAGACAGCCCGGCGAGGGCGCCTGAGTTAGCGCTCCTTGGCGAACGAGTCCGACACACCGCCGCAGTCCGACAAGCACTTGTCGCACAGAACCGGCATTCCGCGCCGGAAATGAGGGCCAAGCCTTCGCCGGATCTCGTCAGTTGCCACACTTATCCGTTGAATCCGGGCGTCTGGCTGGTTCGGTCGCGCCACTAGGGAGACCTCAAGTAGCTCGGCATCTGTTATAACTCGGACGCATCGAACACCGTCGTATAGATGCCCAGTGATATGTTCACAGTCTTCGGGATCCAGTTTGCAGATGGAGCGGTGCGCCTCTCGGATGATCGTTCCGGGACTCATCCCGACGCGGGAATGCGCGAGCGCCGCCGGGCAACTTTGATGGTAGCCTTCGTCGTCGAAGTCCAGATGACATCCGCCCGGAAAATGTTTACGGGCAATCCTCCCGGCGCGATCAAGGGGCATTGTGAGCCTCCTCGAACTCAGGCGTGTCCTCCAAGTGGTTCATTGCCGAGCGAAGCGTGTGAAGACTCCTCCGCACGCGTTCTTCGGCGTCAGGTGTTGATCCCACTACTTCCAGCAGCATTTGAGCGTGGTTGGCCGCCCGCTTGCCCGCCCTCAAGAGATCTCGCCCGTGCTCGGTCAATCTGCTTTACCTCGAATGCCTCGATCGCCTTCAGGACATCAGAGCTTCTGCCATCGATACGCAACGCCTGCGACGTGCCATCGGCGCCTACCACTCGATAGTCTATGTGCAAGATGCTTCGGTCCAAATTGCGGCGACCCAGAAGTCGCTCAATAGCGTTGACAAGAAACCCGCCAGTCATTCCTACGATTAGGTCAACGCCAACCTGAATGACGGGTAGCCAGACATCGGCGGCGTTATGGCTAAGGTATGCGCGATTGGATCGGTCAGAGTCCTCGTACTCGACAATATAGCCCATACTTCGGGCGACTTTAGCAAAATCGATGGCCGTGTCGGCGTACGGATACTGCCCGTGGCCCACCTCGGGGAGGCTAAGCCCCGGAACGCCACGGAGAATCCGAACTCTCTCGCCCGTCATGAGATTGGTATCGCTCAAAGTTTACTGACTGTTACAGCGAGCAGTAGGATGTCGGTACCTTGCGCAGTCGCGGGCTGCGCGGAGTCGGCCGCCTGGTCCCCCGCGCATGAGGGCCATCTCATAGGCGTTCTGCCGATCAACCTGCACTCGCCCGCAGTGAAGCTCTGAGGGGTAAGAGAACTTAGGCACCCGAAACCGAATGTTCGATTATCAGGATGCCGTCACGAGCAAGGCCGGCCATTCGGAGAGTATGGCCGTCTCCGATGGCTTCACCGCTTTCCTCAACCCTCAAATAATATCGGCTGTGACCAGACGACGGTTCGATGAATCCTGCCTCTACAAGCCTTTCAAGTATTAGGGCCGCTGACAAGTCTATTCCAACCGCAGCTGTAAGCGAGCATGATTTATTTGTCGGATGAATGAAGGTGATACGCACCCGTTCTTGCCCGCTGAGGGTAACCAGTCAGGGGTGCCGCTGACCTGCGGCGACCCGGAGCCCACTGCATCGTAGAGCCATCCGCTGAGGCGTTGACCTGCGAAAACGCAATGGACTGGATCGCGACCCCTGACTGGTTACCGCTGAGGCGCACAGTCGCTTCGGGCGGCAGGTGGGGTACGCAAGACCAGGAGGGCGAAACGGGGTGATCGGCCGCAGCCCGCCATAAGCGATTGAATTTCTCGACGATACTATCCGCGTCGGCGCGTCGAATGAGCAAGGCCAAGCGTTCAACGACGTCGATCAAGACCGGCAGTTTCGGCACATCGGCCCAGCGCCGCGTGAATAACTCGTGAACCGTAGCGTGGCTAAATTGCTGATCACGTGCAATATCCCGAGTGCTCGGCCATCCCGCTCGCGCATGTAAGTCGTGTAGCTCCGCAATAAGAAATCTAAGATTCCCGGGCGGAAGGTCTGGCATCGGCAGCTTAGCCATCCGGTTCTCGAACTCCTGTAAGTAGCTGTAAGCAAGTGTAAAAGATGCTACCACATGGCTTAATTGGGCATTTTTTGAGCACTTTAGTGCTCCGTCAGTTAGCAAGCGCCAGATCGCCCAAATGATGCCGCACCATGACACCGAGGCGTTTCCGCCTCCGGGTGCGGTATCAAAAGGAGGGCGAATGACGCCTGATATGTGGGTGACGATCGGCGTAGCAGGATTGCTGGCCGTCTCGCAGATCACGGCAGCCGCCATCAGTCGGTCGTACAGACGTGAGCGGAAGGGCACGAGTTCGTCGAGTGGTCGTCGCCGTAGCCGGCGTCGGTAGCAGCCGCGCGCCGCGCGGGGACCGGCCGGCAGGCCGCACGCCCCGCGCGAGCGCATGCGGCTGCGTCAGGCACAGCGCCGCGCGGCGCCCGCAGGGCGCCGCCTTGAACAAGTAGGGAAAGTTTGAACATCGCGGCCTATCGGCCTATCGGCCTACCGCGAGGCGGGTGATGTCGGCGACGACGGCCCGTGTGACGGTTGCCCCGTTGGGGGTCGCCCGCAGCACTGGGCCGGCGATGGCATCGAGTTCCAGCGGAGCCCCGGCGAGCGCGTCCTTGAGCATGGAGGAGTGCATTGCACCGGGCAGGCTGCGCAACCGCGCCGCGATAGCGGCCGGGTCAATCTCGACCTCGTGGGCTGCTGCGGCGGCCACGGTCTCGTCGACCAGCGCGTCGAGCAGGTCAGGCCGCGCCTCCCGAGCCGGACCGAGCGCATCGCGCGCCGCTGTGGTGAGCAACGCCATCGGCGCGAGCAAGCACAGCTTGCGCCACAGCAGCGTCGCCTCGTCGGCAGCGGAGGAGTCGACGTCAAGCCCGGCGCCGCGCAACAGCATCCCCGGATCGCTGACCCGCTCCGGAGGTCCGGCGCAGATGGCGTAGTCGGCGAACGGTGACAGATGCTCGACCACACCCGGCTCCAGTCGGGTCGCCTCGACCGCCACCGTCATCGGCACCACGACGGCCTGGGGAAACACCGCGCGCAGCAAAGGGACGTGCTCGACTCCGTTCAGCAGCGGTACCACGGCCGCCTCGTGCAGCAGCGACCCCGGAACCCGAGTCAGCGCCGCGAGCAGGTCGGGGGCCTTCACCGTGACGAACAGGACGTCGACCGGTGCGGTCAGCCACGGCCGAGCCGGAACTCGGACATGCCACTCCCCGTAGCGGGCGCTGTGCAGCACCAGCCCGTTGACGTTGATCGCGGTGCTCGTGCGGTCAGACGCCAGCACCGTCACGTCGTGCCCGGCCTTTGCCAGTAGCACGCCGAGCATGCCGCCAACCGCGCCCGCTCCCAGGATTGCGACCCGCACAGCCACGACCACTCCTTCACGTGTCGGTTGGCCAGGGGGCGACGAGGTGGACCCCGTCGTGCGCTCGGGAGGCCACACCATCGGCCAGAGCGTCGAGTACGCGGACGGCGAAGGCCGGGACCATGCGCGCGGTGACGTCGTCCGCGGTGAGCCAGGCCACGCGCTGGGATTCGTCGGTGGGTGTGGGCTCTCCGGCAACGGGGTGGCAGCGGAATACCAGCGCGACGACCCCGCGACTGAGGTTCTTGTACGCGCCGGTGAGGCGTTCGACCTCGACGGTGACGCCGGTCTTCTCGACGACCTCGCGGCGCACGCCATGCTCGAAGGTCTCGCCGAGTTCGAGGATTCCGCCGGGCGGTTCCCACCGGGACGTGTCCCGCCGCTGAATGGCGAGGATGCAGCCGTCCTCGCGCACCACGATGCCGGCAACGCTCACCGAGTGTCGCGGAGCGTGGGTCATCCCGGGATCCTGATAGATCAACGCGGACCACCACAGGGGTGGTAGACGCTCGTAACGAGGGTCTTGTCGTCGTGACGTTTGGCGCGGGGCAGCTCGGCGCCGTCGGGATCGTGGTCGTGTTCCCAGCGTTGGAGGGCGTCGAGTCGTTCGCGGAGCTGGCCAGCGGACTCGCCGGGGAGGACGGCCCAGTCGGTGTGGTGGTGGTCGAGTCCGCGTTGTGCGCCATCGGTGGCCAGGACGCACCAGGCGATGTCGGCGGAAGGGTAGGAGCGGCGCAGGGCGTGGGCAGCCGCGGCGGGATCGGTTTCGGCGATCCAGTAGCCGTCCGAGGTGTTGCGGGCGGCGCGTTCGGCCTTCTGGATCTGCATGAGGCGCTGGCGGTGTTCGGGCCCGTAGCCGTGGCCGTGGCGGAGCAGCTCGTGGTAGGCGCGCCGTTCGTCTGGGGCAATGCCCGACATGCGGACGTCGGTGATTCGCTCGGTGTGCCCGTCGCGGAAGCCGACAACGATGGTGCTGTCGCCGAGCACAAGCAGTTCGATGATCGTGCCGCGCTCGCGTAGCAGCAGCGCCGTCGACGACGGTCCGGCACCGGGGATGAGGTGTAGGCGTTCGGCGATCTCGGCGATGGCGTCCCGCAGAGCCTTAGCGAGGTCGGCGTCGGTGTCGAGCCGCTCGGCCAGCGCCGGCAGGAGCGCGTCGACGTAGGTATCGGCTGGCGCGGCGTCGGGGTCGAACGCCGAGGCGCCGTCGAGGACGACAACCCCGGTGCGGGTGACGGTCCAGCGGTCCTGCCCGGGTGGGGCTGCTCCGGGCCGGGACGCGCCGCGAACTATTCGTCCCATGCGCGGGGTGGGATCAGCACCGAGACGCCGGTCGGGGTCATGGCGTCGAACTCGCCGGTGACGGCCATGCTGAACGAGTGATCACCGAACTGCGCCCACAGGTCAGGCAGGTGATCGACGACGTACTGCGCGGCAGCGATCGAGCCCAGGGCGTGCAGCCCGGCGATGTGCACCACGGTGTGGTCGGAGTAGGCATGCCGGGCGATGTAGGCGTGATCGGCGCGCTTCGGCTGCCGCGGGTCGTCCATCGGCGACGTGTACGGCTTGTTGGTGGTCTTGTCGACGATGTACCACTTCGGGCCGTCACCGATGCCCATGCCGATCAACGGGTCCGCGGCCATCAGCACGTGCCCGACGTGCGCCGAGGCGGGCCCGCAGACCACGACCGCGTCGTGCTTAGGCTCCCACTCCTCACGCGGGTCGATGATCAACCGCTCCGTGACGAACGCCAGGCGCTCGGCCTCGCCGGTGAGGATCGCCCCCACCCGGTCGTCCTCGGCGGCGATGACCACGTCGTCGCGGGCGAGCAACCGGCGTCCGGGTAGCGCCAGCGTCAGTGGGCCCACACCGAAGAACGCCCGGTGCGCCGGTGGCGCCCCGCTGCGGATCTGCGTGATCCGGCCCTTGGTCACTCCGAACGCGCGGGCAACTTCGGTGTAGCTGCCGCCGAGCTGGTCGCGCGCCTCCTCGATCGCGGCACGCCGGATGCGCGCCAACTCGACCGACCGCTGCTGGTAGGTGGCCAGGAGTTCGGTCGCGCGACGGCCGCGGGCCACCGGATCCGGCTCCCGTCGCAGCTCCTCGAACTCATCACTCACAGGCCAAGTTTAGGGCCCTTGACAGTCCAGGGGCAGAGGTGCATCCTCGTTTACACCCCTCAACATCTCCTGCTGGAGGAGTTTAGGGGACTACACGACAGGAGGAGGGGCAGTGAGGGATCTGCCGGTGGTGCTCAGTGGTTACAAGCTGACGGTGGTGGAGCCACCCGCACCGAAGACGCGGGATGACGGTGCGGGTGGCCGGGTGGTGGTGACCGACCGGGATGGGGTGACGCAGTTCGTGGTGTCGCTGTTCGTCAAGCAGCGGGTTGCGACGGGGGAGCGGGCGCCGAAGGGGGAGGAGATCAAGGTGACCTTGGCGACCGATCCGGGGCCGGGGTTCGGGGAGGACATCCGGGTGGAGCTGGTGGATCCGCGGATCAACGCGTATCAGATCGACTCCCCGGACGGCCGGTCGATCTCGGGGTTGGCGTACAAGGCGGTCGGGTTGAAGCCGGCCAACCCCGCCCCGCTCGTCTCCGGCAGCGCGTCCGGCTCGGCGCGGGGTGGTGAGGACAAGTGAGCGAGCAGCCGGTGTGGGTGACGGTCAGCGCGCACGTGCAGGACGCCACCCCTGTGGTGGTGCGGCTGCACCCGGAGGACGACCGGGTGGTGGTGCTGGTGGGTGACAGCACCGGGTGGCCGAAGCTGGATCTCTACCTGACCCACGGGAAGCTGGCCGCGTTCCGCGACACCCTGACAGCGGCGCTGGTCGAGCTGGACGACGCGGTCCGCGGGCTCTCGGACACCGACACGAGCACCACCGACACCGGCGACATGACCGGCGGTGCCGGTAGCGCCAAGAATGCGGACGGGTCCGCGACGGCGCACAACGCGGCCGCCTGACGGCCGCACGACCGGCAACGCCGGATCACGTTTCCTGGGCGAATCCGCCCGCAACAACTCGGCAGGAATACCCGCGAAATACGGGTCGGGGTCAAGCCATGCCGAAAACAGGGAGGTAAACCGGCATGAACTGCGAAGGGTGTAACGGGTCGGGCGCGTGTGACCCGTGCGACGGATACGGGATCTACCCGGACTCGGCACCGGGCGCGGGAGACGGCCCGGAATGCGACATCTGCGACGGCTCCGGGTGCTGCCTGGACTGCCATGGCGCCGGAACACAGCACGACTCGGCAATGCAGGAATCGGCAATGCAGAACCTGGAATTTCAGAAAGCGGTAAGGCCGGACATCGGACAGGGATCGGATGTGAGCGTGGGATGACCACCGCCATCAGCACGAGCAAGAACACGACCATCAGCACGACGGGCAGGACGGGCGGGGGCAGGGGTCGGCAACCGTCGGCCGGGGTGGGCCGGTTGGTGCGCCGGCTGGAGCGGGAGCGTCGGGCGTGGACCCGACGGCCCGATCACGATCCGGTGGCGACCGAGGTGGCCTGGCGGGCCGGGGTGGCCGAGGGGTTGCGGCTGGCGCAGACGGCGATCCGGCGGGGGGTCTGACATGGCCACCACACCGACCGGTCGCCGCGGTGGGAGCTATCGGGAGCGGCGGGAGAACCGGCGGGCGCTCTACCGGTTCGCCGAGTTCTGGGCGGCCCTGCAGGCCGTCGGCGACGTTCTCGCCGAGGCCGACCGGCTCACCGCCGCCGCGGGAGACAAGGGGTCGCGGGGGCCGATCCAGCGGCACTGGACGATCGCCACCCCCGAGGAGATCCGCTCCGGGCTCAAGCGCTGCCGGGGGTCGCTGCGGATCCTCTCGTCGTCGGCGAAGCGGTTCGAGCCGGAGCTGATCGTGCGGGACTGGAGGCGCTAACCACCATGTCTCACGCCGATCGGATCATCGCCGACCTGGACACCGCCATGCGCACCCTGCGCCTGGCCATGCGCGGCATCCCCATCCGCCGCGGAAGCTTCAAGAAAACCCACGACAACCTCGCCCGCGACATCGCCAACGTCACCGCGATGGTGGACGCCGCCCGCCCGGCACTCCGCAGGAACTAGCCCGGCAAGAACAAGTCCGGCGCGTTTCCTGGCGGGAGCGCCCGCCGATCCAATTCACATGCGCCGATTCCTGACGGATTCGGTGGGCGCCCCCGCCATGCTCAAGACCGCAATTCCCTATCGAACGACCAGACCGAGGTGAGATGTGATGAGCAGGAACGGAAGTGATGTCACCGCCCGCCCGCACAGCCCGCGGGCGTCGACCCGCTCGACGGGGCGGGAAGTCCGCGCCCTGGTGTGGCTGACCCGCCACCCCCTGACCACCCTCCTCCCTGCCGCGCTGATCGCCGCGGCGGTGTGGTGGGGTGCCCGCCCGGTTACCGCGATCCTCGCCGTGGTGCTGGCGGGACTGTTGGGCTGGTGGCGCGGGCATCCCCGGTCGTTCGACCGGTTCGCCGCCCCTCGCCTGCGGTCGGGGTGGCGGCGGTGGACCGTGTATCGCGGCCGACGCTGGCAGCGCCTGCTCGACGACTGCGAGCTCACCCGCGACCACCGCCGCACCGGCACCACCCTGTGCCCCCGCGTCCTGCGGGTGCGCTCGGTCACCCCGTCGATCGACACGATCACCGTCCGCCTGGTCCGCGGGCAGGACCTGCAGTCCTGGACCGACCGCACCCCCGCCCTCGCCGAAGCCCTCCAAGCGCACCGAGTCGCCGTCACCCGCCGCCGCCCCGGCGTCCTCACCCTCGTCGTGGAGCGGCGGATGCCCTTCCCGCACACCCTGGACGCGGCCCTGATCCCCGACACCCCAGCCGAGGTCGACCTGTGCAGGCGACCGGCGGCTGCGCCGCCCCGATCCACGACCGAGACCTACAAGGTGCGGTCGAGGTGCTGACTAAGGTCTACGCCAAGTGCGTGCACGGGCAGCGCGATGCCATGAACGACCGCATCTCGGCGGTACTCGCGGACCTGGCGGAATGATCTCCACGTGTTCCGTGGTCGTTCCGTGGATGGCTACCGAGACCGCGAGATTGCTGCCGACGCTGACGGACGGTCGGACACGTCGCTAGCCGCATCATGGCTGGTCAAAGCGGTAGAAGCGGCCCTGACCGGCGGCTCTGCATTCGGCCTCTGACCCCGCTCAGGCCGTTTAGGAAACCGATGCTCTATCCCCTGAGCTACGAGGGCGGGCGAGCTGATCGTAGCCGGTCGGCGGGTGGACTCGGCTGTCGCGGTGGCCGTCGGTCCTCCTGCCGGTGACCCGCGGTTCGCGATGGTTTCGCGTCCGGCTCGTCAGCACGGCCATGCCCTGACGAGCATCTCTGAGTCGTGCCGCGTGCGGGCGGCGCCCGCCTCTTATTCGCTCGACCGAGACCGTCGGGGACATGAGGATCGCACGCGATGCGTCGAGAGCAGATTGATGCCGCTCTGGCGGCGCGACTCGTGGCAGAGCAGTTCCCGCAGTGGGATGAGCTGCCCGTCGTACCGGTCGAGTTCAGCGGGTGGGACAACCGGACGTTCCGGCTGGGCGACACGATGACGGTGCGGCTGCCGAGTGGTGAGGCCTATGCGAGCAGCGTCGAGAAAGAGCTGGTGTGGCTGCCTCGTCTGGCCTCCGCCCTCCCGTGCCCGATCCCGGTCCCGGTCGCCGCCGGTGCACCGTCGGCGAGGTTCCCGTGGCCGTGGTCGATCCGGCGATGGATCGACGGCAGGTCCGCCGCGACGGCACCGGTCGCCGATCCGGTCGCATTCGCTGGCCAGTTGGCGGACTTCCTCCGCGCGCTCCAGCGGGTCGACCCTGCGGACGGTCCACCCCTCGGTGAGGAGAACTTCTACCGCGGCGGGGACCTGGCGGTGTACGACGACGAGACGCGTCGAGCGACGGCGTTGTTCGCAACGGCGATTGATCCCGATGCGGTGACTGAGATGTGGGAGGCCGCGCTCGCGGCGCGGTGGGACGGATCACCCGTGTGGTTCCACGGCGACTTCGCACCCGGGAACCTGCTGCTCGATGAATCCGGCGGTCTCGCCGCCGTCATCGACTTCGGCCAGTGTGGCGTCGGTGACCCGGCTTGCGACCTTGCCATCGCGTGGACGCTGCTGCGCGGCCGGGCCCGAGACACGTTCCGTGCAGCGATGGCGGTCGACGACGCGATGTGGATGCGAGGGCGTGGCTGGGCGCTGTGGAAGGCCCTGAGCACGGTGATGGCGGGGGATGCGGGCTCGTACTTCATCGAGCAGGCACACGACGTCCTTCGCGAGCTTCTGGCTGCAAACGACCCTCGCTGACGACTGCCATTGAGTCGCACGACGATCGGCGAACCGGCCTTGATCCCTGAGAGGGCTGGGCCTGGCCGGGTTCGTCGTGCGGTCGCGGCTCGTACGGGAGCCCGCCGCGGGGGAGCGGACGACACAGACATACATGCTGGTGCGGAAGCCGTCGGGGATCGACCGCGGAGAGGTGGACCGTGTCGCGCCCGGCTGTCGTCGCCGCGCGCCCAGCGGTCGTGAGCGCCGGCGATGGGCTCGCGGAACGCCATACAGCGGGCTGACCGGGAACCTCTCAGGCAGCTCTCAGAGGCACCGTCCACACTGATCGCATGCGCATCCTCGTCGTCGACGACGATCGGGCCGTCCGCGAGTCGCTGCGCCGCTCGCTCGCCTTCAACGGATACCAAGTGGATCTCGCCGTCGACGGCAAGGACGCGCTGGAGGCCGTGCAGCAGCGGCGGCCGGACGCGATGGTCCTGGACGTGATGATGCCCCGTCTGGACGGGCTCGCGGTGTGCCGACGGATGCGCGAGGCGGGCGACGAGCTGCCGATCCTCGTGCTCACCGCCCGGGACGCCGTGTCGGACCGGGTCGCCGGGCTCGATGCGGGGGCGGACGACTACCTGCCGAAGCCGTTCGCGCTGGAGGAACTGCTGGCCCGGCTCCGCGCGCTGCTGCGCCGCCGGACCGTCGACGACGCCGCCGCCTCGGAGGGGACGGTGCTGCAGTTCGCCGACCTCAGCCTGAACCCGGACACGCGCGAGGTGCGCCGCGGGGAGCGGTCGATCAGTCTGACCCGCACCGAGTTCTCACTGCTGGAGTTGCTGCTGTCGTACCCACGCCGGGTGCTCACCCGCGCGCAGATCCTCGAGCAGGTCTGGGGCTACGACTTCCCGACCACCGGCAACGCGCTGGAGGTCTACGTCGGCTACCTGCGGCGCAAGACCGAGCAGGACGGCGAGCCGCGGCTGATCCACACCGTGCGCGGGGTCGGCTACGTGCTGCGTGAGTCGCCCCCGTGACCACAGGCCCGGTGATCCGCGGGCTACGGCTGCCGGCGCCCCGGCACGTCTCGCTGCGCGCCCGGATCGGGGTGCTCGCCGCCGTGGCCGCCGCGGGTGCGGTGATCCTCGTGTCGGTCGTGGCGTTCTTCATCGTCCGGCAGAACATCCTTGCCTCGCTCGACGCGAACCTGCTGCAGCGCGCGACGGCCGCGGCGCAGAGCGAGCTCGTCGATCCTCAGCAGCTGGCCTCCACGCCGACCGGCGCGCTCGGGGCCGGGGACATCCGGCTCGCGCTGCTCTACGAGAACGGGCTGGCCCAGTCGGCCGGGGGCGCGGCGACGGCGCCTCCGCTGGGCGAGGAGGAGCTGGCGGTGGCTCGTGGCGAGGCCGTGTCGTCGGTGCGGACCGCGACCGACGGCCGTGTGCAGTACCGGGTGGTGGCGGTCGACGCGGGGCAGGGCCGCGCGCTGGTGATCGGGCAACGCCTCGACGCCACCCGCGCCGTGCTGACCCGCCTCGGCATCGCGTTGCCCGCGATCGGCGGCGTCGGCGTGGCGATGGCCGCGCTGGCCGGGGCGGCGGTGGCCCGGACCGGCCTGCGCCCCGTGCAGGAGCTGACCGAGGCGGCAGAGCGCGTCGCGGCGACCGGCGAGCTGCGGCCCATCCCGGTCGACGGCTCGGACGAGCTGGCGCGGCTCACGGCGAGCTTCAACGACATGCTCGGCGCGCTCGCGGCCTCCCAGGAGCAGCAGCGCCGGCTCGTCGCCGACGCCGGTCACGAGCTGCGCACCCCCCTGACCTCCATGCGCACCAACCTCGAGCTGCTCGCCGCCGCGTCGCGTCCCGGCGCTCCGCCACTGCCCGAGTCGGACCGCGCCGAGATCCTCGACGACCTGCAGGCGCAGATCTCGGAGCTGTCGACGCTGGTCGGCGACCTGGTCGAGCTGGCACGGGAGGACGCGCCGCAGGTCGTGCACGAGCCCGTGGAGCTCACCGACGTCATCTCCCGCGCCCTCGAACGGGCCCGGCGGCGGGCCGGGGACGTCGAGTTCACCGCGACGCTGCTGCCGTGGACGCTCATCGGTGATGCGACGGCGCTGGAACGCGCGGTGCTCAACCTGCTCGACAACGCCGCCAAGTGGAGCCCGCCGGGTGCGACGGTGCGGGTGCAGATGCGGCCGATCGACCAGTGGTCCGTCCTGCTGGAGGTGGCCGACGCCGGCCCGGGGATCGCGGAGCAGGACCTGCCGCGGGTGTTCGACCGCTTCTACCGCGCGCCCGGGGCGCGGACGATGCCCGGCTCGGGGCTGGGTCTGTCGATCGTGCGGCAGGTCGCGGTCCGGCACGGCGGGGCGGTGTGGGCCGGACGCGCCCCGGAGGGTGGTGCGCTGCTCGCGCTGCGTCTGCCGGGGCGGGCGCCCACCTGACCCGAGGTGGTGCCAGGGTGGCGGGCCGCCGCCCGACACGGCCTCGCCGACGACGCCATAGGCTGCTGACGAGCATCCCCACAGGCCGGAGAGGGCATGGCGATCGACAACCCCGAGTCCGCTCCCGGAAACGCCTCGCCGGGTTCCGGCACGCAGCCCGATCCGCAGGGTGCCCCCGAGCCGACGACCGAGCACGGGCCCCAGCCGACCGCAGGCCGGTACCCGCCGGCCGTAGGGCACTACCAGCCGGGCCAGTACCAACCGGGCGCCGGCTTCGACCGGCCCGGATACACGCAGGACTACGGGCCGCCAGCCTTCGGACATCAGGCGTACGGGCAGCCGGGATACGGGCAGTCGGGATACGGCGCGGGACCGCCGACCGCGGCCCTGCCCGCCGCCAGCTCGGACGGCTCCCGGCCGCGCAGCGGGCGCGGCCTCGGCACCGTCGCGGCCGTCGGCCTGGTCGCCGCGTTGCTCGGGGGCGGGGTCGGCGGCTACGTCGGGTACGAGTCGGCACGCGCGGCGGGAACGGGATCGTCGACCGGCGTCCTTGCCCAGCCGCTGCCGCCCGCGGATCCGAACGCCACACCGCTCGGCCCGGTCGAGGCCGTCGCCGCGCGTGTGCTGCCCAGCCTGGTCCAGCTCCAGGTCAAAGGGGTCCGGGCGGCCGGCGAGGGCTCGGGCATCGTGCTGAGCGCCGACGGACTCCTGCTGACGAACAACCACGTCGTCGAGGCCGCGGCGAACGGCGGCCAGGTCGTCGCCCTCTTCCAGGACGGCACGAGTGCACCCGCGCAGATCGTCGGCCGGGACCCGAGCTCGGACCTCGCCGTGCTGCGGGCCCAGGGCGTCTCCGGGCTGACGCCGGTGACCCTCGGCAACTCGGATTCGCTGCGCGTCGGTCAGCAGGTGGTGGCGTTCGGTGCGCCGTTGGGCCTGGGCGGCACGGTCACCACGGGGATCATCAGCGCGCTGAACCGGGCGGTGAGCGTCGGGCAGGAGTCCGGAGCCAGCGAGGCGACCGTGCTCAGCGCGCTTCAGACGGACGCCGCCATCAACCCGGGCAATTCCGGCGGCCCGCTCGTCGACATGCAGGGCGCATTGATCGGAATCAATTCGGCGATCGCGACGACCGGCGCCCAGGGTGGCTCCATCGGAGTGGGTTTCGCGATTCCCATCAACCAGGCCAAGCGGGTGGCGGAGGAACTCGAACGGACGGGCCGCGCCACGCGTGCTGTGCTCGGCGTCGCCCTCGCCGCGGACGCCCAGACCTCCACTGGCGCAACGATCGGGCAGGTCACTCCGGGTGGCCCGGCGGAGCAGGCCGGCCTGCGGGCCGGCGAGGTGGTCACCCGGGTGGACGACCGTCTCGTCACCAATGGGAACGAACTCGTCGCCGCCATTCGAGACCATGCGCCGGGCGATCGCGTCACCCTGACGGTCGATCGCCGGCAGGTGCAGGTCACTCTGAGCGGCCAGTCGGGGTGAATATGTCAGGAATGCCACACAGATTGATGAAACGGGTGGCATCATGACGAGTATCCGTGGACGGTCCGCGGCCGTGGTGCCCCGCGGTCGGCGGACGTGAAGGATCGCGTCGGCGCAGGCACCCCCTCCCAGCGCCGGCGCGGTCCGCTCCCGAGCCTCTCCCGCCCTCGTCGGCGCCCCCCGCTACGGTGACGTCATGGAGATGGCCCCCCCGCAGATCGGTCGCTCGCTCGTCGTGGTCGTGGACGACCGTGCGAGCCACGGGGAGCGCGAGGACACCATCGGCCCCTTGGTTCGCGAACTGCTCGAAGAGGCCCGGCTGGTGGTCGACGCAGTGGTCGTGGTGCCCGGTGACACGGTCGCGATCCGCAACGCGCTCAACACCGCGGTGATCGGCGGCGTCGACCTCGTGATCACGGTGGGGGGCACGGGCGTCTCGCCGCGTGACGTCACCGCGGACGCGACGGCGGGCGTCCTCGACCGGCCGATTCCCGGCATCGCCGAGGCGATCCGCGCGTCCGGGCTGGCCGCGGGCGCCGTCGACGCCGGGCTGTCGCGCGGGCTCGTCGGGGTGTCGGGCAGCACCCTGGTCGTCAACCTGGCGCCCTCGCGGGCCGCGGTGCGCGACGGCATGGCGACGCTGACGCCGCTCATCCGGCATGTCATCGCCCAGCTGTCCGGTCTCGACTCGGCCGTCTGACATCCCGACCGATGGGCGGCGGGGACGAGCCGGACCCTCAGGGTGCCGACGTGCCGCAGCCGGCGCTGCCGGATCCGGTGCGCCACCGTCTCGACGAGATCTTCGGCGACGTGCTGCCCGAGGTCACCCGCGACGAGCAGCCCGACGCCGCGGACGAGCCGGCCGCGGCGGGGGACGAGTGGTTGCGCGCCAACCGTCCCCCGCACCACGGCGGCTGATCGAGCACGTCTCGTGCACGGCGGAGACGCCGTTCGAGGAGGCGCCACGGCTTCGGGATGCCGGGGAACGGAGCGGGTCAGACGCGCCGCTCGTCGTCGCGGCCATCACCAATCACCGGGCGACCCGCGGTGACGCCGTTGCGGCCTTCGGCCAGCAGGTCGCGGATCTGCGCGAGCAGCTCGACATCCGTCGGCTCGGCTGGTCCGCGCTCCTCACCGCGCTTGCGGCGTGCCTTGAGCGTGTTGACCGGCAGCACGATCACGAAGTAGACGACCGCCGCGACGATCAGGAAGTTGATCGCTGCCGTGATGACGGCCGCGAGGTCGATGTAGGTGTTCTCCTTGCCCTCCACCAGCTGGATCCCGAGGCCCGGGCTGGACGCCGGGGTCACCGCGTTGATCAACGGCTCGATCAGGCTCTTCGTGAACGCCGTGACGATGGCCGTGAACGCGGCGCCGACCACGACGGCGACCGCGAGGTCCACGACGTTTCCGCGCAGGATGAAGTCCTTGAAGCCCTTGAGCACTCGCCTCGTCCCCTCGCTGTTGGATTCGATTCAGCCCAGACTGGTTCAGCGCAGGGTAACGGCGACCTGCTCGGACAACGCGGCTGCCGCGACGCGCGCGGCGTCCGCGCGTGGAAGCGCGACGAGCACCAGCCGACCGCGCGACCCCTGGCCGGGTGTGGCCGCCGCGTCCGCGTCCACGGCGACGACCGTCAGCACGGCCGCATCGGCGGCGAGCACGACGGGCCGGTCGCCGTCCGGAGCCGGCGTGACGACGTCGACCATGCTCCCCGGTCCGAGGAGGCGCGCGACCTCCGGGTCAGCGAGGCGGATGGGCACGGCGGCGTCGCCCGGGCGGCCTGTCAGCCGCGCCGCCGCGTCCGGTCCGGTCAGCCGCACGTCCGTGATCGGCTCGCCGGCGCGGGCGGCCCCGGCGAGCACGCGGTTGCCCGCGTCGGCCGGTGCCCGCAGGACGCCGACCGGAACGATCTCACCTGGCCAGGAGGCCAGGGTGAGGTCGGCAGGGGTGAGCGCGGTACCCGACGGGAGGTCGCGCGCGGCCACGACGACGGCACTGCGGGAGGTGGCGTCGGCGGGCCGGAGAGCGAGCGCGAGTGCCAGTGCCGCGAGGAGGAGGGCCGCCGTACGCCGCAGCAACAGCGTGCGTCGCCAGCCAGGGGTGCGCAGCGTGGCGAGTGTTCGCGCGGGCCGGCGCAGTCGCCTGCGGTGCGGTGGTTCGCGGACCATCGGTCGCCCCCTGTCGTCGGCCCCGACGCTAGGGCGACGGGCCGACCGGCGGGCGGTGTTCGCCGAACCTGTGGACAGCCGACGGCGATGTGGACAACCGCGCGGGGAGGGCGTCAGGCGGACGCGGCCGCGGCAGGTGCGCTGCTGGTCGACGACGACGAGGAGGCCGACGAGGAGGTCGACGATCCGGAGTCGGGCTTCTTCGGCGACGAGTCGGTCGAGGAGGAACCCTTGGCGTCGCCCGAGCCGCTCGACGTCGACGAGTCGGCCGACACCTTCTCCTTGGCGGGGCCGTCCGACGCGCTTGCGCGGCTGTCGGTCCGGTAGAAGCCGCTGCCCTTGAACACGATGCCGACCGACGAGAACACCTTGCGGAGGCGACCGGCGCACTCGGGGCAGTCGGTCAGCGACGCATCGGAGAAGCGCTGCACGGCCTCGAACCGGTGTCCGCAGGCGGTGCAGGCGTACTGGTAGGTCGGCACGGGTTCCTCCGCAGTTGGCACTCCTAGGCCTAGAGTGCCAGTCTACCGCGCCAGGATCACTCTGCGCTGCCGAGCATCGTCACACCCGTTTCGGGAAGAAGTGCGGCCGTCACCCGTCGGTCGTGCGGTTCGGCGGGCAGCGCGTCGACGAGCTCGCCCTCGTCGAGCACCACCACCAGCGGTACGGACGCGTCCACCAGCGGCAGCGTCCGGTCGTAGAAGCCGCCGCCCTGGCCCAGGCGCACCCCGCTCCGATCCGCCGCCAGCGCCGGGAGCAGTACCAGGCCGGCGCGGCGGACGGCATCCGGCCCGAGCCGGGTCCCCGCGGGTTCCCGCAGGCCGAGCAGCCCGGGGAGCAGCGCGTCCGGGCCCTCGTACCGGGCCCAGTCCAGCGGTCCCTCGCGGTCCGCCACCACAGGCAGCAGGACCTCGTGCCCGGCGCTGCGGAGCGCCTCCACCCCGGCCGGGGACCACGGCTCGACGCCGATCGGCAGGTGCGCGCACACCGGACCGTCGATCCGGCCGGCCAGCCCCAGCGCAGCCTCCGTGAGCAGCGCGGCGTGGCGTACCCGGACCTCGGGATCCCGTGCCCTCCGGGCCGCCCGGATCCGGCGCCGCCACGCCGCCTTCTCGGCCGCCATGTCGACCGAGTCCGGTGCGCGAGCCGTCACGCCCCCACGCTACTGCCGCCGATAGGCTCCGCACCCCGAGAGGGCATTCCGGAAACCCGGCCTGCGCGCCTTGGGGTCGTGAATGTCCGTGCACGGCGGGGAAAGCGCGACGAGGGGTGGCGATGGAGCAGGGGGCGTCCGGCTCGGCAGGGCAGGTCACACGGTGGGAGGCGTAGTGCCGGTGCGGTCAGTCGACGAGCAGCTCGCCCTGATCCTGTCCGGTGCGGTCCGTCCCGCGCCGGTGCGTGTGCCGATCGCCGAGGCGCACGGCCTGCGCAGCGCCGAGGAGGTGATCGCGGGCCGCCCGCTGCCCGGCTTCGACCAGGCGGCGGTCGACGGCTACGCCATCCGCAGCGTCGACCTCTCCGGCGCGAGTGAGCAGACGCCCGCCGTGCTGCCGGTCGTCGGCGAGATCCCGGCGGGCTCGCGTCATCCACTGCGGCTGCAGCCCGGGCAGGCCGTGCGCGTCGTCGCCGGCGCGCCGCTGCCCACGCTTGCCGACGCCGTCGTGCCCGTCGGCCACACCGACGCCGGCACGGCCAAGCTGACGGTGACGCGCGGCGTGCCGTCCGCGGCGTTCGTCCGGCGGATCGGGGAGGACGTCCAGCCCGGCGACGTCGCCGTCCGCCGCGACGCGGTCCTCGGACCGGGTCAGGTCGGGATGCTCGCCGCGACCGGCCGCGACAAGGTGCTCGTGCACCCCCGGCCCCGGGTGTCGGTGATCGCGGTCGGCGACGAGCTGGTCGACGTCGCGCGCGCCCCCGGGGCCGGGCAGGTGCCGGACGTCTGCTCCCACGCGCTCACCGCGGCCGCCCGCGACGCGGGCGCCGAGATCGGCCGGGCCGGGCTGGTGCGCGCCGACGCGCGCGAGCTGGCCGCGGCAGTGCAGGATCGGCTGCCGTTCACCGACGTCCTCGTGGTGTGCGGGGCCGTGGGCGGTGCGGCGGGGGCGCAGGTCGAGGCCGCGCTCGCGGACCTGGGCGACCTCGACACCACCCGCGTCGCCATGCACCCCGGCTCCAGACAGGGCTTCGGCCGGCTCGGCTCGGACGGCGTCCCCACGTTCCTGTTCCCGTCGCACCCGGCCACCGCGCTGGTGCTGTTCGAGGTGCTGGTGCGGCCGTTGATCCGGCTGGCGCTGGGTCTGACCGACCCGTACCGCCGGACGGTCGCGGCCCGGTTGACCTCGCCGGTCACCTCCGCCCCCGGTCGGCGTGGCTACCTGCGCGGTCGGCTCCTGCGGGACCGGGCCGGTGACTACCTCGTGCAGCCGCTCGGCACCGCGGGCACGCACCTCCTGTCGTCGCTGGCCGACTGCAACGGGCTGATCGTGCTGCCCGAGCAGGTGACGGAGCTGACCGTGGACGAGAGCGTCGCCGTGGCCTACCTGCCGACGCGCGCCTGACCGCTGGCCCGCTCTCCGCAATGGCCCACGCGCTCCCCGAGACCGGCCGGCACCCGGGCTGGCCCGCCCGACTGGGGGCACTGCGAACTGCCGGCGGGGTCGTCGAGCTGCGGCCGGTGTGGCTACGCGACGGTGCCACCTGGTCGGAGATCCGGCTGCGCGACGAGCGCCACCTTGCGCCGTGGGAGCCGACCCCGCCGGGCGGTTGGGTGGCCGGACACGCGGCGGCCGAGTGGCCCGGCCGCTGGTGGACGCTGCGGGCGGCCGCGCGGCGCGGCTCGGTGCTGCCGTTCGCGCTGGTCGTCGACGGCGTGCTGGCCGGCCACGTGATGATCGGCAACGTCGTGCGGGAGCCGTTGCTGTCGGCCTACGTCGGCTACTGGTGCGACACCCGGCTCACCGGACGAGGGGTGACGACCGCGGGCGTCGCACTGGCCGTCGACCACTGCTTCGGGCCGGTCGGGTTGCACCGGCTGGAGGCGACGGTGCGGCCGGAGAACACGCCGAGCGTGCGGGTGCTGGCCAAGCTCGGCTTCCGCGAGGAGGGGATGTTCCGCCGATACCTCGACGTCGACGGGGCCTGGCGGGACCATCTCTGCTTCGCGATGACGGCGGAGGAGTCACCCACGGGCGGCGTCGTCGGTCGGGTCGTGGCGGCGGGACGGGCCGAGAGGGCCTGAGAGGGACGCTCTGAGGCTCCCGTCACGGCGAAACAGGCGCGGACCCGGCGCGTCGTACCCGGGCCCGCGCGGGGCCGCTGACTACCGTGAGCAGCGGGTGGAACGCCGGAGTCGCCGCCCACCCTGCCCGTACTGCGCCGACCGGGGGAGGTGGCGGCTTGCCAAGCTCTTTGATCTTCACCAGTTTGGTGGTGCTCTGGCTGCTGATCCTCGTCCCGGCGGTCGCCCGGCACCAGCAGGAGGTGGCGCGTCCCAGCGGTGCCTCCCTGGCCGGGCGAGTGTTGGCCCGGCCGCGACGCCGGATGCAGGCGCGCCGGAACGGGCGGCTGCCGACCGAGGAGGGGGACATCGTGGACCCTGAGCGCCTTGACCAGGACGACACGCCGACGGCCCGCGAGACGGAGCGGCCCTGGGGGTCGACCGCGGGCGCGGCCCGGTTCGACGTGGAGGAGCCGGCGGACGACCCCGCTGAGGACGACGACGCGGAGGAGCCCGACGGCACCGACGACGAGTCCGACGTCCGCTGGGAACGGCCCCCGCCCCGGTACCGCCCCGGTCGCGGCGGCTACGACCCCGAGGCCGACGCCGAGACCGCCCGGCGGCGCTACGCCTTCCGTCAGCGGGTCGTGCTCACCCTGCTGGTGTTTGCGCTCCTGACGGGGATCGCGGCCGCGGCCGCGTTCCCACTGGTCTGGGCGGTGCATGGGGTGATCGACGTCGCGCTGGTGATCTATCTGGTCTACCTGCGCCGACAGGTCCGGATGGAGGCGGCGATCCGCGAGCGCCGGGCGGCCCGCATGGCCGGCACCCGTCGCACCCTGGCGGCCGACGACCGCGACCTCGACGAGTGGGCCCGGCGCGGCCGCGAGGTCACCCGGCGTCCGGTGCCCGACGCCGCGGATGACAAGACCGACGAGGCCGACGAGCCGGACGGCGACGAGGCCGAGGTCGAGGAGGTCGCCGACACCTGGGCCGACGAGGACGACGACACCACGCGCGTCCGGGGCGTCGGCGAGCCCGTGGGCCTGCTGCCCGCCCGGCGGCGGGGCGTGGACGACGAGACCGCCGAGCCGGAGAGCGCCCTCCCGCCGCTGCAGCCGGCCCCGCCGCCCCCGATCCCGCCGGGAACGTCGCTGGTCGTGGTGGACGACGACGAGCTCGACCTGCACGACCTCGGCACCGTGGTGCAGGGATCCCACCGGCGTGCGGTGGGCGAGTGAGGGGCTGATAAGGTCGTCTCGCTCGCCGGGGACGGTGGGCGAGCACGGGGCTGTGGCGCAGTTGGTAGCGCGACTCGTTCGCATCGAGTAGGTCAGGGGTTCGATTCCCCTCAGCTCCACCCCAGCTCAGAGCATATTTCCGCCTCTGCCACACAAGATCGAACTACCCTCATGGTGCCTTCCGTGGTGCCTATGCCCTCAGAAGGTGCCTCAGGGACGACCGGCGGGTGCCGAAGAGACCTTAGGATCGACAGCTCGCGATCCGTCAGCTCCTCGACCAGCACGCCGGGCCGGCGTGCGGCGGGGGCAGGCCTGCGGCCGACGCGGACGGCGGTGGCTTCCAGCTCACGACGGACGAAGGGCCAGATCGCATCACTGCCGGCAACGTCCCGGGGTTGGGCGAGCGTCGCCGCCGCGGCAGCTCGATCCCCGGCCGCGAGCTCGGCCTCCACCACGCTCGTCAGGGCCGCCGCCACCTGGGACGGCAGCCCCCACACCCGCGACAGCACGACCGAGCGTCGCAGGGTCACCCGTGCCCCGAGGACGTCGCCGTCCCGCAGGGCGAGCCGGCCTTCGACCATGAGCAGCCGAGCGATCCCACGCGGCCTGCAGGCCGAGCAGGGGAGGGCCGTCGAGCTCCCGGGCGGCGCGCCAGGCGTCGGTCAACACGGCACCGCCTCGGACGTCGGTCGGCAGCGAGGTAGGCCGTGCCGAGGAGGTGCCGGGCCATCGCGAACCCGGGCACGGCGGGGTCGGTCTCCCGGATGATGGCGACCTCTGCACAGGCCAGCGCCTGCTCGACGGTCGTCTTCGGCGAGGCGTTGCACCGCGCGTAGCGTCGCCCACGCGCCGCTCAGGTCGTGCCATCCCATGGGCGGTCCGCCGTCGACCCGTCCCTCGACCGCGTCGAGCCACCGACCCATCCCGGCGAACTCACCGCCGATCGCCGTGGCCCAGGCCAGCGTGACGCAGAGGGCAGGGTCGGCATGGGTGACAGCGGGCGCGAGCCGGCCGCCCAGCCTGGAGATACCCGAGCCGCCGCGCTCCAGGAACCAGGGCAACGAGACCCGGAGCAGCTCGGCTGCGCCCTGGTCGTCACGGGCGATGATGCGGTGCTCGATGGCGTCCTCGAGGTAGCCCTGCTCAAGGAACCAGTCGGCGGCCCGGCCGAGGCCTTCCCGCGCCGCTTCCGGATCGAGCTGGTGGCGCAGCGCATCCCGGAACAGCCGGTGGCACCGGTACCAGTTCTGGCGCCGGTCGAGGGCGACGACGAACAGGTCGGCCCGGATCGAGGTCGTCGAGGATCGCGGCAGACCCGGTGCGCTCCAGTACCGCGTCGCACAGCGGCCCCGACAGCCGCTCCAGCACGGACACCCGTACCAGCAGGTCGCGGTGCGACGGCAGGCAGGCCCTCGAACACCTCGGCGGTGAAGTAGTCCAGGATGTGCCGGTGGTCGCCCCGGATGGCGTCGAGGGCCGCCGCCGGCGCCGACGCCCCGCGCAGGGTGATCGCGGCGAGCTGCAGCCCGGCCGCCCAGCCCTCGGTTCGCCGGCACAACCCGAGCACCCGGGTCGTCCAGGTCGACGACCCCGACGGACTCCACGAGCGCTCCCGCCTCGCGGACCGAGAAGCGCAGGTCCTCCGCCCTGATCTCGGTCAGCTCGCCGCGGGCCCGTAACCGGGGCAGCGGGAGCGGCGGGTCGGTGCGGCCGGCCACGACCAGGCGCATCGAGGCCGGCAGGTAGGCCAGCAGGAACTCCACACCCTCGTGCACCCGTGGGTCGGACAACAGGTGGAAGTGGTCGAGGACGAGCACGACGGTGTCGGTGGCCGATTCCAGCTCGTTGAGCAGCAACGGCACCGCGACGTCGATGGGGTCGACGCCGGGTGCACCCAGCGCCGACACCGACCCGGCGCCCAGCCCGTGCGGCCGCAACGCGGTCATCACGTAGGACCAGAACCGGACCGGCTCGTCGTCGGACTCGTCCAGCGACACCCAGGCAACCCGACGGTGCTCGCGCGGGTCGTGCGCCACTGGGACAACAAGGTCGTCTTGCCCCAGCCGGCCGGGGCGGCGACGGCCGTCAGCCGGGTCGCGGCGTTGTCCAGCAGGAGATCGTGCAGCCGCCGACGGACGACCCCGCCCGGGCGTTGCGGCGGGATCGAGCATTTCGCCGCGAGAAGTGGGCCGCGCCGTGCCTGGCCGATCAGCGCTGGACCACGGCCTCCCCCTACCCGCGCACTGCGGGCAGCGTAGTCCGATACGTCCCCTCCCGGTGGATCCCGTCAGTAGTGGTAGCGGGCCTGCACGATGACGAGTTCTTCGTCTCGGAGTTCGTAGACGAGGCGATGTTCCTCGGTGATGCGGCGAGACCAGTAGCCGGGCAGGTTGTGGGACAGGCGCTCGGGCTTGCCGATGCCGATACCGGGATCGCGAGCGGTCTTCTCGATCATGCGGTTGATCCGCTTGAGGATCGTCCGCTCGTTCGTCCAGGAGGTGTAGTCCTCCCAGCCGTCTCGGGTGAAGCTGATCTTCACGCGAGGTCGTGCCGGGAGTCGAGCAGGTCGTGGGGCTCGGTGCGTCCGGCCTCGGCATCGGCGATGCTGCGGAGCAGGCGGTCGGCGTTCGCGGGCGAGCGGAGGAGGTGGGCGGTCTCCATGAGCGACCGCCATTGGTCGGCAGACACCAGGTAGGCGGTGCCGGCCTTAGAAACGATCTCTACGGGCTCCTGGTCGTCGTTGACCTGCTCGATCAGGGGGAACAGCCGCTTGCGGGCCTCGCTTGCCGACAGCGCCATCATCATCACCTCACTTGTACCAACCAACGGTACCACTTTGACCTGGCGTGGGCCGGGGCGTCGATCGGCCGGAGGGCGATGCGGACCAGTGGCCGCGCCAGGGGGTCTGCCTGGTGCGACGGTGCGGTGATCGCTGCGATGGTCGTCTCTCGACACATTCGCGGAGGCCGGGATGAGCACGACGGATGTCCGAAGCACCGATGCAAGAGAGACCCTGAGCGTCAGGGACGTCGACATGAAGGTCGAAGTGATCGTCATTCCGGTCTCGGATGTCGACCGCGCGAAGGAGTTCTACGGGCGGCTCGGGTGGCGGCTGGATGTCACGCCGCCGACCGTTGTCCAGTTCACGCCGCACGGTTCGGCGTGCTCGGTGCAGTTCGGCGCGACCCTGACGTCGGCCGCACCCGGTTCGGCCAAGGGGTACCTGATCGTCTCCGACCTCGAGGCCACCCGGAATGCGTTGGTCGCGGCCGGCATCGAGGTGGGCGAGATCTTCCACATCAGCCCGGACGGCCCGGTCAGCGGTCCGGATCCCGAGCGTCGCAGCTACTTCTCGCGCGCCGTGTTCCGCGATCCCGACGGCAACGTATGGCTGCTGCAGGAGATCACGACCCGACTCCCCGGGCGCGTCGAGGCTGCCGCGACGTCATTCGGCTCCGTGAGCGACCTCGCGGGCGCGTTCCGGCGCGCGGAGGCCGCGCACGGCGAGCACGAGAAACGCACCGGTGAGCGCGACGAGGACTGGCCGAGCTGGTACGCCGCGTACATGGTGGCGGAGCAGGCCGGGACGGAACTGCCGACATGAGCGACTACGACGTGATCGTTCTCGGTGGTGGGGCGCCCGGAGAGCACTGCGCTGCAGCGGTCGCGGCGCGCGGGCTGCGGGTCGCCGTCGTCGAGCGGGAGCTGGTCGGTGGCGAGTGCTCCTACTGGGCGTGCATTCCGTCGAAGTCGTTGTTGCGCCCGGGGGAGGCGGTGCACGGCGCGCGTGAGGCCGGTGCGAGCGCGCAGGTCGACGTCGCGGCGGCGCTGGCGTGGCGGGACTTCATGGTGTCGGGCTATTCCGACGCCGGGCAGGAACGCTGGCTGGCGGGGCGGGGAATCGACCTGCTGCGCGGAACAGGTCGGCTGGACGGGACCGGCGCGGTCGAGGTCGCGGGCGTCCGGCACACCGCGGAGCACATCGTCGTGGCGACCGGGTCGGATCCGATCGTGCCCCCGATCCCGGGACTGTCCGCGCTCGACGGCGTGTGGACGAACCGCGAGGCCACCGGAATGACCGCGGTGCCCCGCCGCCTGCTGATCCTCGGTGGCGGGCCGGTGGGCGTGGAGATGGCGCAGACCGTGCGCCGACTCGGCGGCGAGGCGGTGCTCGTCGAGGGCGCCGGGCACCTGCTCCCCCGGGAGCCCGCCCCCCTGGGCGAGGGGCTCGGCGAGGCCCTGCGCCGCGACGGCGTCGAGGTGATGCTCGGGAAGCACGCCACCGCCGCACGGCGGGAGGGCGAGGAGTACGTCCTGGAGCTCGACGGCGGCGCCGAGCTGCGGGGCGACCGGCTGCTCGTGGCGACCGGTCGGCGCCCCCGCGTCGCGGGGATCGGCCTGGAAACGGTCGGCGTGGAGGCCGACCCGCGCGGGATCCACGTCGACGAGTATCTGCGTGCGGGCGAGCGGCTCTGGGCGATCGGCGACGTCACCGGTATCTGGCCGCTGACCCACGTCGGCGAGTACGAGGGCGACGTGGTCGCGGCGAATATCGCCGGCGATCGGCATCCGGCGAACTACGAAGCCGTTCCGCGAGTCACCTACACCGATCCCCAGGCGGCGGCGGTCGGCGCGACGGAAGCGCCGTACAGCGCCACCGCGCTCGTCTCCGAGGTGCCGAAGACCGCCACCTATACGCATGACTACGCCGAATCGACCGGGTTCCTGACGCTGCTCAGCGACGGCGAGCGGCTCACCGGCGCCTACGCGCTCGGGCCGGAAGCCGGGGAATGGCTGCAGCAGGCGACCCTGGCCATCCGCGCCCACGTTCCGCTCGACGTGCTCGACGACACGATCCAGCCCTTCCCGAGCTTCTCCGGGATCTACGACCCGGCGGTGAAGGCGCTGCGCATGCAGATCACGGACATGCCGCGACCGGCCGGACCGATGGACGCGCAGATGGCCGGCCTTTCGGGGTGAGGACCGAACTGCCGACGTGAGCACGGTGGGTTGAGATGCCGTGGTTCCCGGATTTCGACGGCGCCGGGGAACCGCTGTCAGCATGGACTCCGTGACGCCACCGGGCACCTCGCCATCCGCAGCACGGTCATGGTCGCCGTGGCGGACCGTCGTCGCGTTCGGCCTGGTCAGCCTGTTCGCGGACATGGTCTACGAGGGCATGCGCGCCGTCGCCGGGCCGTTCCTGGGCTCGCTCGGGGCGTCCGCACTGACGGTCGGCCTGGTGACGGGGGCCGGCGAGGCGGTCGCGCTCGTCCTGCGACTCGTGAGCGGCCCGTGGGCCGACCGGAGCCGGCGGTACTGGCGCCTGACCGTGGTCGGGTACGCGATGACGGCCGTCTGCGTCCCGCTGCTGGCCATCACCCCGCTCCTGGGCGCTGCCGGCGTGGCGGTGGCATCGACGCTCATCCTGCTCGAGCGGGTCGGCAAAGCCGTCCGCAGTCCGGCCAAGTCGACGTTGCTGGCACGCATGGCGGCTTCCACCGGCCGCGGCCGTGGCTTCGCCGTCCACAAGGCGTTGGACCAGGTGGGGGCGTTCGCCGGCCCGCTGCTGCTCGCGGGTGTCGCCGCGGTGACCGGGGAGTTGTGGCCGGGCCTCGCGCTGCTCGCGGTGCCGGGCGCACTGGCGATGCTGCTGCTGGCCCAACTGCGTCGGCGGGTCCCGTCGGTCGCGGAACCGGGCCCCGAGGACGCTGCACCCCCACTCCCGGCGTCCGGGCGCTTGTGGGACGGCGTGCTCGGCGCGGACCTGCCGCGCGAGTTCCACCTGTTCTCGCTCGCGGTCGCGTGCTCGACCGCCGGCCTGATGACGTTCGGCGTCATCTCGTTCCGTTTCGTCGACGCCGGGTTGGTGCCGCTGGCCGCGGTGCCGCTGGTCTACGCGGGGGCGATGGCTGTCGAGGCCGTCGCGGCGCTCGCCACCGGCGACCTCTTCGACCGATTCGGTGGCCGGGTGCTGCTGGTGGTGCCGTTCGTGGTGGTGACGGTGCCGCCGCTCGTCTTCGCGCCAGCGCTGTGGCCGGTGCTCGCCGGGGTGGTGCTGTGGGGTGCGGCGACGGGGATCCAGGACTCCACGGTCAAGGCGTATGTCGCCGATCTCGTGCCGTCGCGGCGACGGTCGACGGCGTACGGCGTGTTCGCCGCCGTGCAGGGCGTCGGCGCGCTGGCCGGCGGAACGGTGGCGGGAGCGTTGGCGACCACCCACGCGGGCGTTCTGGCCTGGTGCGTGGCCGGCCTGCAGGCGACGTCTCTCCTGCTCTTGCTGCGGTCCGTCCGCGAGACGGCGAAGCGTCCGCGATGAGCCCTTTCCGGTAATGCGGCAGACTATTCAGGTGCCGACCGTAGATATTGCCGTGCGCGATTTCCGCACGGGCCGGTGATCGCCTGTTCGTGGGCCTGATAGAATTTATGCCATGTTCGACGTGCCCATCTCCGACTGGCTCGGTCAATTAGCCGGTCGCACTCCCGCACCGGGCGGCGGTGCCGTCGCGGCACTGTGCGCGGCGTCGGCCGCCGCATTGCTGGAAATGGTGGCGAACTACACCACCGGAAAGAAATGGGCGGATCGCGAGGAGTCGATGCGGGCGATCGTGGCCGAGGCGGCGGAGCTGCGGGCGCAGGCGGCCCGGTTGGCCGTCGACGACGCCGCGGCGTTCGGCGCCGTCGGCGAGGCGTATGCGCTGCCGAAGGCGACCGACGAGGAGAAGGCCGCCCGCAGCGCGGCGATCCAGAAGGCGACGCTCGGTGCTGCGGAGCCCCCGGTCCTGGTCGGCCGGGTCGCGATGCGCATCGTGGCGCTGGCGGACGAGATGGTCGATCCTGTGAACCCGAACGTCCTGTCCGACGTCGGGGTCGCCGCGGCGACGGCGCGTGCGGCACTCAGTGGCAGCATCACGAACATCACGGTCAATGCCGCGTTCCTCACCGACGACGACGTCTCGCGCAACCTGCTCGACCGCGTCGGCGAGCTGGAGCGGGCCATGGAGCAGGCGGACGACGTGGCCGCCCGGATCGTCGAGAGGTTGAAGAAGTGACCCCATCACGAACGACGCAGCTGCTGGAAGGGAAGAAGTCGGCCGCCGCGATCCGGGACGAGGCGGCCGCGATGGTGCAGCGGCTGCGCGTGACGGGCGTCGTCCCCTCGCTGGCGCTCGTGCTCGCGACGGCGGACGAGTCGGCTGCCTGGTACACCCGCGCCATCGCGCGGGCCGGCGAGAAGGTCGGGATCGACGTGCGGGTCGAGCGGCTGGCGAACGACGCCTCGGCCGCCACCGTCCGGGCCGCGCTGCAGCGGTTGTCGGCCGACGACACCGTGCACGGGATCATCCTGCAGATGCCTCTCCCGTCGGGCGTGGACGGTGTCGAGCTCGCGACCGCGATCGCGCCGGAGAAGGACGTGGACGGCGCGAACCCGGTGAGCCTCGGGCGGCTGACCGCCGGCCTACCGGCCTTCGCGCCGGCCACCGCGGCCGCCGTGCTGCGGATCCTCGACGACCACGGCGTCGAGCTGGCGGGCCGCCGCGCGGTCGTCGTCGGGCGGAGCCTGGTCGTCGGCAAGCCGGCGGCGATGCTGTTGCTGGCGCGCGACGCGACCGTCACCGTCTGCCACTCGCGGACCCGCGACCTGGCGGCGCGCACCAGCGAGGCGGAGGTCGTCGTCGCGGCGGTGGGCAGGCCACGGATGCTCGGGGCCGCACATGTCGCGCCGGGTGCCGTGGTGGTGGACGTCGGGACCACGCCGGACGAGAACGGCAACCTGGTCGGCGACGTGGACGCCGAGGCCGTGATGGGTCGCGCGGGCGCGTTGACGCCGGTGCCCGGCGGCGTCGGACCCGTGACGACGGCGCTGCTGCTGCACAACACGGTGACGGCTGCGGCCCGCGCCGCGGGCGACTAGCAGGCGAGGGCCCTACCGGCTGTCGGAGGCCGACGCGCCGGAGTGCGAGATGTCGGCCTTGTAGACCACGACCTCACCGGTCGAGCCGGCCCCGTCACCCTTGCTGCCGTTCGACTGCACGTACGCGCCGACCTTCCAGTACCAGCCCGATCCTGACAGCGGCAGCTCGGCCTTCTTCTCGCCGTTGTAGAGCACGTCCACCTTGCCGTTCGCGGCGACGATCCGGGTGTCGAAAGGCGTGCCGAGCTTGTAGTCCGGGTCGAGGACCGCTTCGGACTTGCCGTCGTGGTACTGGACCATCAGCTTCGTGCCCTCGAGCCGGATCTGCATGACGTCGTCCTCGGCGTCGTGAATCTGGACACCGACGACCTCGGGCTTCGCGTCGGGCAGCTTGGTGAACGCCTCGCGGACGTCGAAGACGTGCGTGCCGCTCGTGTTGGACCAGGATGCCTTCTCGCTGCCGTTCATCTCGCGCAGCTCCGAGCGCGGGTAGTGACTGTTCTTGGTGGTGACGCCGTCGGCACCGGCGTTGAAGACGACGCCGTCCCGAGCCTTGGTCAGGTCGAAGAACTTGCTGTGGTACGTCGCGAGCTGGGAGCCCTCGATGGTGTCCGGACTGCCGGCCTTGCCGGTGGGCAGGGTCAGGTACCACTCGTTGGTGTCGATCAACTCGGCCGGGAACTTCGATGCGCTGCGCCCGGTACCGGCAAGCGCGGGGACGGCGGCGACGGTGGCGGGGGCGGCGGTGGCGGTCGAGCCGTCATCCGGGTCGTCGGACTTCCGCTCCTCCGCGAGGCGCTTGCCCTCCTCGCCCGCCTTGCGGACGGTCTCGGCCAGCGCGCTCGTGTCGAGCACCGGCGACTCCGCCGTGGTCGGCTCGTCGTCCGCCGTGGCGGCGTCCTTGGTCTCCTTGGCCGGCGCGTCGTCGTCCGTCGACGCGTCGTTCGCCGTCGCGTCGTTCGCCGTCGCGTCGTTCGCCGTCGCGTCGTCGTCCTGACCGTCCGCGGTCAGACCGATCGACGCCAGCTCATCGTCGACGGCGTCGTGCGCCGACGGGAGCCGGTCGACCGCGACGGCTGCGCCGGCCACGGACAGCGCGCCGCCGACCACGGCCGCGACGGCGATGCCCCGGCGCACCGGGGACGAACCGACCGACCCGTGCGCGCCCTCGCTCAACAGCGCGTGCCGCGTGGCCCGCTGCGGGAGGGTGTAGCGCACGTGACGGCCTCGGGGGAGCGAATGCCGAGCCACGTACCTGCCTTCCAAAGCCACGGGCCGGTTGGACGTCCGGCGTCGGGGTTCGCCGGGCGGGTGGGGAGTCCCGCTGTCCGATTCCGCGACCGGCCCGTTCTGGCTTCGGAAACGAACCTAGCGGGAGGTTCCCGATCGGTTGCCTGCGTACCGGCGAGGTGGGACTTCCACGCGGCGAGCGGTGGAAGCCAGGGCGCTCGGCGCGTCGGGCAGTGGGGGGTGGGACGACGAACGGTCGGTCGGCGACGTCCGGATGTCAGTCAGGCGTCGGCGCCGGGGCGATGCTCGTCGGCGGCACGAGGCCGGCGTCACCCGGCTGCAGCACGACCATCGTGAAGCGCACCGGCTGCCGACCGACGCAGGCGTAGCGGTGCGTGGCGTGGGCCTCGAACATCACGGTGTCGCCGGTCGCCAGTACCGGCTCCGCGCCACCGGTACGCAGGCTGAGGTTGCCGGCGAGCACGGACAGCACCTCCACGGTGCCGATCGGGTGCGCCTCGCCGTCGAAGGAGTCGCCGGGCTGCAGCGTCCAGTCCCACAGCTCGACGACGTCCGGCGGGTCCGTACCGATGCGGAACACGGCGCTGCTGCCGGCCGGGCTGCTCCACAGCGGGACCGCCTGCTCGGCCCGGCGGACGGTGAGCCGCGGGGCGGCGTCGCCGTCGACCAGCGACGCGACCCCGACCCGCAGGGCCGACGCCAGGTTGCACAGGGTGGCGATGCTCGGGTTGCCGCGGGCGGTCTCGACCTGGATGACGGTGCCGCGGCTGACCCCGGATGCGGCGGCCAGCGCGTCGATGGTCATCCGGCGCTGCTGGCGGAGTGCCCGGACGTTGCGGCCGACGGCCGCGGCGACGTCGTCGGAGGTCTGCACGAGGACAGTGTGCCGTACTTCGTGGTCCATTGAGTTGCACTGCTTCGCAACACGACCGTAACGTACGGTGCGTTGTCCTACTCCGTCCACTTCACTGTACGAGGCTTCGATGTCGGTCCCCGTCGCCCTGTCCTCGGCCGTCGCCTACGGCTTCGGCGACTTCGCAGGCGGTCTGGCCGCCCGCAGGACCCCGGTGCTGCGCGTCACGGCGGTCGCGCAGGTGGCGGGGCTGCTGGCGTTGCTGCCGGCGGCGTTCCTGGTGCCGGGCCACATCTCGGCGGTTGCGGTCGGGTTCGGGGCACTGGCGGGCGTCGGCGGGATGAGCGGGTTGCTCCTCTACATGCGCGGGCTGGCGGTCGGGCCGATGGGCGTCGTCGCGCCGCTGTCCGCCGTGGTCGGCGCCGGGCTGCCGCTCGTCGCGGGGGTGCTCGGCGGGGAGCGGCCGGGAGCGGCGGGGTGGCTGGCGCTGGTCGTCGCCCTCGTCGCGATCGCGCTGGCCAGCGCCGGCACCCGGGGCGACGCCGCAGCCGGTGCCGGTCTGGTGTTCGGGCTCGGCGCCGGGGCGGGGTTCGGGCTGTTCTTCGTCGCGCTCGACTTGACCCCCGACGGGTCCGGGCTGTGGCCGCTGGTCGCCGGCCGGGTCGTCTCCGTGACGCTGCTGGCCCTCGCGCTGCTAGTCCCGGCGCAGCGCGGTCCGCTGCACGGGGTAGCGCTGATGCTGCTGTGCGGCGTCCTGGACACCGCCGCGAACGTGCTGTTCCTGCTGGCCGCGCGGACGGGTTCGCTGAGCGTGAGCGGGGTGCTGGTGTCGCTCTACCCGGTGGTCGTCGTGCTGCTGGCGCGGATCGTGCTGAAGGAGCGGCTGACCGGGCTGCAGCTCACGGGGGTCGGGTTGGCCTTGACGGCGAGCGCGCTGCTCGCCTCGGCGGGGTGATCGCTTACGGACGCCACGACGGCAGCCAGAGCTGCGCGTCCCACGCGTCCGGGGTGATCGGGACGCCCACCAGGATCGGCCACAGGTAGGCGAAGTTCGCCACGACAAGGCCGACCCACAGGGCCACCGCCAGCAAGCCGGTCTGCCGCCGCTCCCACGGCCCGTCACCCCGGCCGAGGATCTCGCCCATCACCAGCACCGTCGCGAGCACCAGGAACGGCGCGACCGGCGCCATGTAGAAGAAGTACATCTGGCGGTCGATGGTGGCCAGCCACGGCAGGATGCCCGCGCCGTAGCCGACGAGCACGGCCCCGTAGCGCCAGTCGAACCGCGTCACCGTCCGCCACAGGCTCCACGCGAGCACCGGGATCGCCGGCCACCACAGCGCGGGGGTGCCGATCAGCATGACGGCGCTGACGCAGTCGCCGGTGCCGCAGCCCGTGACCTTGTCGCCGGACGCGTAGTAATAGAGCATCGGCCGCAGGCCCATCGGCCACGTCCACGGCTTGGACTCCCACGGGTGCTGGCCGCTGGACTGCGTCGTGAGCCCGGCGTGGAAGTCGAGGACGTGCCCGCTGAAGAACCACAGCGACCGCAGCGCGTCAGGGACGAACGCCCACGGACCGTCCGGGCCGACGCCGTTCGCGCCGCGGTCCAGGCCGACGACGTTGCGGTCGATGCCCGTCTCGCTGCGGAACCACGCCCACCACCCCCCGAGGTAGACCAGCACCGGGAGCAGGGCCAGCACCCACATGGCGGGCGCGAGGTCGCGGACGATCGTCCCGACCCAGGGCCGCCGCACCCCGGCGGCTCGCCGCGCCGTCAGGTCGAAGACCAGGGTGAGCACCGCGAACGCGGCGAGCCAGTACACGCCCGACCACTTCACCGCACAGCCGAGCCCGAGCAGCACGCCGGTCGCGAAGCGCCACCAGCGCACGCCGAGCCGGGGGCCGAAGGGGGAGTCGTCGATCCGGCCGTCGGCCAGCACGACGGCCATGCGCGCGCGGACGTCGTCGCGGTCGCAGAGCAGGGTGGCGAAGGCGGCGAGGACGAACACCGCCGCGAAGGCGTCGAGCATGCCCATCCGCGACTGGACGTGCGAGAGCCCGTCGCAGATCAGCAGCACACCGGCGGCCGCGCCGAGCAGCGTCGAGCGGGTGAGCCTGCGGGCCACCCGGATCACGAGCAACACGGTGATCGTCCCGGCCAGCGCGGCCGCGGCACGCCAGCCCCAGCCGTCGTAGCCGAGCAGCCACTCGCCGATCGCGATGAGCTGCTTGCCCAGCGGGGGATGGACGACCAGCTCGTAGCCGGGGTTGTCCTCGACGCCGCCGTTGCGCAGCATCTGCCAGGCCTGCGGGACGTAGTGCTTCTCGTCGAAGACGGGGGTGCCGCCGTCCGTGGGCCGGTCCAGCCCGACGAACCGCACGACGCCGGCGATCAGCGTGAGCGTCAGCGTGACGATCCAGCCGCGCAGCCGGTCCGTCGCCGGCGGGGGGCCGAGCCGGAGCCGGGGTGGTGCGGGTGGCTGCGGCAGCGGGGCGCCGGCGCCGAGCGCCGGGACCTCGGGGACGACGTCGCACTCGTCGACGAGGCCGCCGCGGACGTCCGGGGCGACCTCGACCGGCTCGACCCGGGTCGGGCCGCCGACGACGGTGCTCTCCCCCACGGGGGCGATCGTAGGCTCTCGCAACATGGACGATGCCTCGGACAGCTCCGTGCCCGGAGGTCTCGTCCTCGCCGCGACCCCGCTCGGCGACTCCCGCGACGCCTCGCCGCGCCTGCGCGATGCGCTGGCCACCGCGGACGTCGTCGCAGCTGAGGACACCCGCAGGCTGCGATCGCTCGCCGCCGCGCTCGACGTCACGGTGCGCGGGCGCGTCGTCAGCCACTACGACGCGGTCGAGGTCGCGCGCCTGCCCCGGTTGCTCGCCGACGTGCGGGCCGGCCGGACGGTGCTGGTGGTGACGGACGCGGGCATGCCTGCAGTCTCGGATCCGGGGTACCGGCTGGTGGCGGCGGCGGCGGCCGAGGGCCTGCCGGTGACCTGCCTGCCGGGGCCGTCGGCGGTCACCACCGCGCTGGTGCTCTCCGGCCTGCCGGTCGAGCGGTTCTGCTTCGAGGGGTTCGCTCCGCGCCGCGACGGTCAGCGGCGGCGGTGGCTGGCGACGCTCCAGGTCGAGCCGCGGGCCGTCGTCTTCTTCGAGTCGCCGCACCGGCTGGCCGAGACGCTGGCTGCCGCGGTGGAGGTGCTGGGGCCGTCCCGGGACGCCGCGGTGTGCCGGGAGCTGACCAAGAAGCATGAGGAGGTCCGGCGGGGGACGCTGGCGGAGCTCGCCGAGGGCGCGGTGGACGACCCGGTGCGCGGCGAGGTCACGGTGGTGCTCGCCGGCGCGGCCCCGGCGGTGGCGCCGTCCGTGGACTCGCTGGTGGACGCCGTGCAGGAGCGGGTCGCGGCGGGGGAGCGGCTGAAGGACGCCGCCGCGGCGGTGGCGGAGGCGGCGGGGGTGCCGAAGCGGGAGCTGTACAACGCGGCGCTCGCGGCGCGGGACTGACCGGGCGGGCTCGCACAGTCCGGCGGCGCGCGGTGTCGTGAAAGCCACGTTCAGGACGTGTGGCGCCTTGAACGTGGCTTTCAGGACACGACGGGACCGCCTCCGCCGCACGGCGTGGACCGTCAGGAGCCCTTGGCCGGGGCCGCCGCCCGCGCGGGGACCTTGCTGCGCACCCAGCGCGTCACCGGCTCCACCACCCGGGCCGCGATCGGGCCGAACACCGCCATCAGCAGCACGTATGCCGTCGCCAGCGCGGCGAGCTCGGGCGGCACCGCCGCGTAGGACACCGCGAGGCCCGCGATGACGATCGAGAACTCGCCGTGCGCGATCAGCGCCGCCCCCGCGCGGGCCCGGCCGAGCATGCCGATGCCCTGCCACTGCGCGGCCCACCAGCCCGTCGCGAGCTTCGTCAATGTGGTCGCCACGGCCAGCACGATGGCCCAGCCGAGCACGGGCGGGATCGTCGCCGGGTCGGTGTTCAGGCCGAACACCACGAAGAACACGGCCGCGAACAGGTCGCGCAACGGCTCCAGCAGCCGCGTGGCGTTCTCGGCCGTCGAGCCGGAGATCGCGATCCCCAGCAGGAACGCCCCGACCGCCGCCGACACCTGCAGCGCCGACGCGATCCCGGCCACCAGCAGCGCCGTGCCGAGCACCTTGAGCAGGAAGACCTCGCGATCCGGGCTGTCGACGACCGCCGAGACGAACCGCCCGTACCGCAGCGCGACCACCAGCACCACCGCGACCACGGCCAGCGAGATCGCGACGGCCCCCACGCCCCCGAGGATCGACACCCCGATCAACACCGTGGTCAGGATCGGCAGGTACACGGCCATGGCCAGGTCCTCGAACACCAGCACGGAGAGGATCACCGGGGTCTCCCGGTTGCCCAACCGGCCGAGGTCCGTCAGCACCTTCGCGACGATCCCGGACGACGAGATGCTGGTGACGCCGCCCAGCACCGTCGCGCCGACCGGGCCCCAGCCCAGCGCGAGCGCCACGGCGACACCCGGCGCCGCGTTGAGCACGATGTCGAGCACCCCGGCAGGCCACGACCGGCGCAGGCCCGTCGTCAGCTCCGCCGCCGAGTACTCCAGGCCGAGCAGTAGGAGCAGGAGCACCACGCCCACCTCGCTGGCGAGCGTGGTGAAGTCGCCGATGTTGCTGAGCGGGACGAGACCGCCCGTGCCGAAGCAGACGCCGCCGATCAGGTAGAGCGGGACGGGCGACATCCCGATCCGGCCAGCCAGCCGGCCCAACAGGCCCAGCCCGAGGAAGACGGCGCCGAGCTCGATCAGCTCGAGCGCGGTGTGGCTCATGGCGTCAGCCGTACTTGAGGATCTTGAAGGCTTGGTCGAGGCCCTCGGACGTGCCCACGGCGATCATGAGGTCACCCCCGGTCAGCGTGAAGTTCGGCAGCGGGCTGGGGCGCACCTGCCCGGCCCGCATCACGGCGACCACGGAGACGCCCGTCCGGCTGTGCAGGGCCGTGTCGCCGATGGTGCGGCCGTCGTACGGCGAGCCGGAGGCGATCGTCAGGCGACCGGTACGAATGCCGGGGAGGTCGCGCTGTTCCTCGGCCAGCTGGGCGACCAGCTGCGGCGCGCCGAGCAGGGTGGCCAGCGCCCCGGCCTCATCTGTGGTCAGCGGCAGCTCGGCCAGCGTGGCGTCGGGGTCGTCGGCCTTGGAGACGATCAGCGCGAGCTTGCCGTCGCGGTGCGAGACGACCCCGATGCGCCGCCCGTCGCGCAGGGCGAAGTCCTTGCGCACCCCGATCCCCGGGAGCGGCGTCACCTCGATGTTCACGCAGTCCACCGTAACCCGGCATTCCGGGCTACCGACTCGGAGCGCACTTAGAGGCCCAGACGCGGCCACTCGATCGCGGGGCAGTGGTTCATGACCATCGTGCGACCTGCGGCGCGCACCCGCTCCGCGGCCGCCCCGTCGATCACCCCGAGCTGGAACCACACGCCGCGCGCCGCCGTCTGCAGCGCCTGGTCAGCGATCTCGCCGGCCCGGCGCGAGTTGACGAAGACGTCGACGACGTCCACGTCGAACGGGATGTCCGCGAGCGTCGCGTAGCCGACCTCGCCGTGCACGGTCTCGGCCCGCGGATGCACGGGGACGATCCGCTTACCGACGCCTTGCAGGAACCGGGCGACCCCGTACGCCGGCCGGAAGGTGTTGGTCGAGAGTCCGACCACGGCCCAGGTGTGCGTCTCGGTCAGCAGGCGTCGGATCTCGGCCGTGCCGTCAGGGTCCATGCCCTCATGGTGCCCCGGAGATGCGATTCCACGCTGAGCCTAGGCTGGACGCATGAGTTCCCGCGTGCTGACCGCCGTGGCGTGGCCCTACGCCAACGGCCCCCGGCACATCGGCCACGTCTCCGGCTTCGGTGTGCCCTCCGACGTCTTCTCCCGCTACCGGCGGATGGCGGGCGACGCGGTGCTCATGGTCTCGGGCACGGACGAGCACGGCACGCCGATCCAGGTGCAGGCCGACGCGGAAGGGCTCACCCCGCGTGAGCTCGCGGACAAGTACAACCGCGTGATCGTGAACGACCTGCAGGGCCTCGGGCTCGGCTACGACCTGTTCACGCGCACGACGACGTCGAACCACTACGAGGTCGTGCAGAAGCTCTTCACCGCGCTGTACGAGAACGGCTACGTGTTCACCCGCACGGCGATGGGGGCGATCAGCCCGTCCACCGGGCGGACGCTGCCCGACCGCTACGTCGAGGGCACCTGCCCGATCTGCGGCTACGACGGCGCGCGCGGCGACCAGTGCGACAACTGCGGCAACCAGCTCGACCCGGCGGACCTCATCCACCCGCGCTCGAAGATCAACGGCGAGGTGCCGAAGTTCGTCGAGACCGAGCACTTCTTCCTGGACCTGCCGTCGTTCGCGAACTCGCTCGGCTCGTGGCTGTCCACGCGGACCGACTGGCGGCCGAACGTGCTCAAGTTCGCCACGAACCTCGTGGACGACCTCAAGCCGCGCGCGATCACCCGGGACCTCGACTGGGGCGTGCCCGTGCCGCTCGACGGCTGGCGGGACCAGCCGATGAAGCGGCTCTACGTCTGGTTCGACGCCGTGATCGGCTACCTGTCGGCGTCGGTCGAGTGGGCCCGCCGCGGGCGGGACCCGGACGCCTGGAAGCAGTGGTGGACCGATCCGCAGGCCCGTGGCTACTACTTCATGGGCAAGGACAACATCGTCTTCCACTCGGTGATCTGGCCCGCGCTGCTGCTGGGCCAGAACGGGGCGGGCGACAAGGGCGGGACGCCGGGCGCGTTTGGCACGTTGAACCTGCCGGACGAGATCGTGTCGTCGGAGTTCCTGACGATGAGCGGGTCGAAGTTCTCCACGAGCCGCGGCACGGTCATCTACGTCACGGACTTCCTGCGCGAGTTCGGCCCGGACGCGCTGCGCTACTTCATCTCGGTCGCCGGGCCGGAGAACCAGGACACCGACTTCACCTGGGACGAGTTCGTCCGGCGCACCAACTTCGAGCTGGCCAACGAGTGGGGCAACCTGGTCAACCGCTCGATCTCGATGGCTCACAAGAACGTGGGCGCGGTGCCGAAACCAACGGCGCCGGCGGAGGCGGACGCCGCACTGCTGGCGACGTCGCAGGCGGCGTTCGACACCGTCGGTGGCCTGCTCGCGCGCAGCAAGTTCAAGCAGGCGATCTCCGAGGCGATGCGAGTGGTGACCGCGGCGAACCGCTACCTCAGCGATCAGGAGCCGTGGAAGCGCAAGGACGACCCGGACCGTCGCGACACGATCCTGCACACCGCGCTGCAGGTGGTGCAGGACGCGAACACGCTGCTCACGCCGTTCCTGCCGCACGCCGCGCAGAAGGTGCACGACGCGCTGGGCGGCTCGGGCGTGTGGGCGGCGCAGCCGGAGGTCCGGGAGGTCGACGACCTGGGTAGCCCAGGGATCGAGCAGGGCCCCGCGTACCCGGTCCTGATGGGCGACTACGCCGGTGAGCAGGCGCGCTGGACGTCGACGCCGGTGGAGGTCGGGCGCCCGCTCGGGAAGCCGACGCCGATCTTCGCGAAGCTGGATCCCGAGCTGGGGGAGACGGGCCCGGAGTGGGCGCCGATCGCCCGGTGAGGGAGCGGCCGGAGCCGCCCGAGCCGCTGGGTGCGCCGACCGTGGACGCCCACACCCACCTCGACGCATGCGGCTGCGTCGACGCCGCGGACGTCGTCGCGGCGCTGGACCGGGCCGCGGCCGTCGGCGTGAACAGGGTCGTCACCGTCGCCGACGACCTCGCGAGCGCCCGCTGGGTCGTCGCTGCCGCGCACTGGGACGGCCGGGTCGCCGCCGCCGTCGCCCTCCACCCCACCCGCACGGCGGCGGTCACCGACGCCGACTACGCCGAGATCGAGCGGCTGGCCGCGGACCCACGGGTGGTCGCCGTCGGCGAGACCGGGCTCGACCACTACTGGGACTACTCGCCATGGGACGTCCAGGAGCGCGCCTTCCGCTGGCACATCGACCTCGCCAAGCGCCTCGGCAAGCCGCTGATGATCCACGACCGGGACGCGCACGACGACGTCCTGCGCGTCCTGGACGAGGAGGGTGCGCCTGCGGCCGTCGTCTTCCACTGCTTCTCCGGGGACGCCGCGATGGCCCGGACCTGCATCGACGCCGGGTACGTGCTGTCGTTCGCCGGGCCCGTCACGTTCAAGAACGCGGCGGAGCTGCGTGCGGCGGCAGCCCTCGTGCCCGACGGCCAGCTGCTCGTCGAGACCGACGCCCCGTTCCTCACCCCGCACCCGCATCGCGGCCGGGCGAACGAGCCCTACTGCCTGCCGTGGACGGTGCGCGCGTTGGCCCACGTCCGGGGGATTTCTGCCGAGCGGGTCGCTGACGGCGCTCGGCGGACCGCGGAGGCGGTGTTCGGTCTCGCTGCCCTGCCACCGGTCGCGGACGCGCCCGCGCCGGGCGCCCGGGCCGCGCGCTCGACGTGAGCCCAGAACCGTTCGGCGATCACGGCGTGTCGCGATTCGCTTCAGATTGTCACCGACCGTTACCGTTCTGTCATCGCCAAGCCGGGGTGGGACCGCTCCCCAGCAGGGCGGGAACGGTGGTCGGGGTGCTCCCCCTCACACGGCTTCGGCCACCGTGCCCGCGCTCCTGCCCCGGGCCCGACGAAGTCTGGATGCCACGTGGTCGACGTTTCCCCGCGCAGCCGCCGCAAGGCGGCACCGGCGCGTGCGAGGCGTGCGACTCTCGAGCGGTCGGGTGTCGACGCCCCCGACATCACCCGGCGACGACCTGCTCGGTGAGCTCGAGAACCTCGACGACTGGCTCACCCAGCGGATCCCGGTCGTCCCGGACGACGTCCACGACCTGCCCACCGAGTGCTTCGCGGCGGTTCCGGCCCCCGAGCCGGCCGCCTCGCCGCGGCGCGGCCGCGCCCTCGTCCGCGGTGTGGTGGTCGTCGTGTTGACGATCCTGGTCGCCGGCAGCGCGACGGCCGTGGCAGCGGACAAGACGGTGGTCGTGACCGTCGACGGCCAGGACCGCGTCGTCCACACCTTCGCCGGCGACGTCGCCGGGGCGCTCGCCTCGGCCGGTGTCGCTGCCGCGCCCCAGGACCGCGTCGAGCCCGCGCTCGGCACCGAACTGGCCGACGGTGACCACGTGATCTTCGCGAAGGCGCGCGCGCTCACCCTCGTCGAGGGGCCGTCGGAGCGACGGATCTGGACCACCGCGGCGTCGGTCGACGAGGCGCTGCGCGGCGTCGGGCTCGAGGCCCAGCCGATCCAGATGTCGACGGCGCCGAGCACGACGATCCCGCCGGACGGTCTCGCCGTCGAACTGCGGATCCCGCGGGCGGTGTCGTTCGTCGACGGCACGCGGGCCCCCGAGGGCGTCACGACGATGGCGGGCACGGTCGGGGCCCTGCTCTCCGAGCAGGGGGTGACCCTGGGCGTGGACGACGTCTCGGTGCCCTCCGGTGACACCCCGCTGACCGACGGCATGACCGTGCAGGTGGTGCGCAACGGCGTCGGCGAGGTGGTGGAGGTCCGGCGGATCGCACCTCCGGAGGAGACCGTGGAGGACCCCGAGCTGCCGCGCGGGCGTCGTGAGGTAGTCGAGAAGGGGCGGCCGGGTGAGCAGACCGTGGTGATGCGGGTACATGTGCAGAACGGCGAGGAGGTCCGCCGCGAGCAGGTGCGGGCCGGCGCCACGACGCCGCCGCGCAAGCGGGTGGTCCGGGTCGGGACGAACGACGACGTGCCGGACACGGTGGTCGCGCCCTCGGTGGGGGCGGGGATCTGGGACGCGCTGGCCCGCTGCGAGGCGGGTGGGAACTGGGCGACGAACACCGGGAACGGCTACTACGGCGGGTTGCAGTTCGACCGGCAGACGTGGGTCGCGTACGACGGCGACCAGTACGCGCCGCTGCCGCACCAGGCCGGGCGGGACGCCCAGATCGCCGTCGCGTCGCGGGTGCGCGACGAGCGCGGCGGCTACGGATCGTGGCCGGCGTGTGCGCGCAAGCTCGGGCTGCCGACCTGATGGGCCGACACTCCGACTACCGGCACCCCGTGCGGCGGACGGGAACCGCCGACGGCACGATCGGCGGGTGAGCGATGCACCGGCCTGGAACGCCGCGGCCCAAGATGCGGCGGGGGGAGCGGGTGCCCATCCCGGTGGGACCGCGGCCGGCGCGTCCCCCGACGGTGCCCCGTCCCCCGACGCGGCCGTCGCGCGCGCTCTGAACGTCGCCGACGCCGCAGGGCGGGCACCCCGCGACGGCGCTCGGCTGCTGGGGCCCGCCGAGGTGCGGGCGCTCGCCGACGAGCTGGGTCTGCGGCCGACCAAGCGGCTCGGGCAGAACTTCGTGCACGACGCCAACACCGTCCGCCGGATCGTCCGCGCCGCCGACCTGGCACCCGACGACGTCGTGCTCGAGGTCGGCCCCGGACTGGGCTCGCTGACCCTCGGGCTGCTCGAGGCCGCCGGCGCGGTGTGCGCCGTGGAGATCGACCCGCTGCTGGCCGGGCGGCTGCCGACGACCGCGGCCGACCGGGCACCCGCGCTCGCCGACCGGCTGCACGTCGTCGCCGCGGATGCGTTGCGCGTGCGGGCCGCGGACCTGCCGGTCGAGCCGACCGCGCTGGTCGCGAACCTGCCGTACAACGTCGGCGTGCCGGTGGTGCTGCACCTGCTCGCCGAACTGCCGTCGGTGCGCCGGGGCCTGGTCATGGTGCAGGCCGAGGTCGCGGAGCGGCTGGCCGCGGGCCCCGGGAGCAGGGCGTACGGGGTGCCGAGCGCGAAGCTGGCGTGGTACGCCGCGGCGCGCCGGGCCGGGCCGGTGCCGCGGGCGGTGTTCTGGCCGGTGCCGAACGTCGACTCGGGCCTGCTCGCGTTCGTCCGGCGCGACCCGCCGCCGGGCGATCGGGCCGCGGTCTTCGCCGTCGTGGACGCGGCGTTCGGGCAGCGCCGGAAGGTGCTGCGGTCAGCGCTGGCGGGGTGGGCGGGCTCGCCGGCCGCGGCGGAGAACGCGCTGCGAGCAGCAGGGATCGACCCGACGGCGCGGGCCGAGCGCCTGGCGATCACGGACTTCGCCCGCCTCGCCGCCACCCGGTCGGCAGGCGGTGGGACGGGCCCGGGGCCTACTGTCGAGCGGTGACGACGCGCGAGGACGCGAGCCCCTGGCCCGCGATGTGGGCACTGGTGCTCGGGTTCTTCATGATTCTCGTCGACGCGACGATCGTCTCGATCGCGACTCCGGCGATCATGGCGGCCTTCGGCGCGGACGTCGACGCCGTCGTCTGGGTCACCAGCGCCTACCTGCTCGCCTACGCGGTCCCGTTGCTGATCACCGGCCGGCTCGGCGACCGGTTCGGCCCCAAGCGCATGTACCTGATCGGCCTCGCGGTCTTCACCGCCGCGTCCCTGTGGTGCGGGCTCACCGGCTCGATCGGCGGGCTGATCGTGGCGCGGGTCGTGCAGGGGCTCGGGGCGTCGGTCATGTCGCCGCAGACGATGGCCGTGATCACCCGGACGTTCCCGGCGCACCAGCGCGGGCGCGCGATGAGCCTCTGGGGCGCCGTGGCCGGCGTCGCGGTCCTCGTCGGGCCGATCGCCGGCGGCCTGCTGGTCGACAGTCTGGGCTGGCAGTGGATCTTCATTGTCAACGTGCCCGTCGGCGTCGTCGGGTTCGTCCTCGCCGTCCGGCTGGTGCCCGCGCTGTCGACGGCGGTGCGACGGTTCGACCTGGTCGGCGTCGCGCTCAGCGCCATCGGGATGTTCCTGCTGGTGTTCGGCATCCAGGAGGGCCAGGCCTTCGCGTGGGGGCCTGCCGCGTGGGGGCTGATCATCGGGGGCGTCGCGGTGCTGGGGCTGTTCGTCGCCTGGCAGACCCGCGCACCGGAGCCGCTCATCCCGTTGGCCCTCTTCCGCGACCGCAACTTCCTTCTGGCCAACGTCGCCATCACCACGCTCGGGCTGGCGGTCACCGCGCAGGCGTTCCCGATCACGCTCTACGCGCAGGGGGTGCGCGGGTTGAGCCCGACCGGTGCGGCGCTCCTGCTCGCGCCGTCGGCGGTGATCTCGACGTTCCTCGCGCCGTACGTCGGCCGCCTGACCGACCGCGCCCACCCCCGCGGGATCGCCGTGTTCGGGCTCTCGTGCTTCGCCGGTGGCCTGCTCTGGCTCGCCGCCGTCATGCGGCCCGAGACGCCGATCTGGGAGCTGCTGCTGCCGATCGCGTTGATGGGGGTCGGCAGCGGCTTCATGTGGGCCCCGATCGGCACTGCCGCCACGCGCAACCTGCCGATGGACCGGGCCGGCGCGGGCGCGGGGGTCTACAACACCACGCGCCAGGTCGGCGCGGTGCTCGGCAGCGCCGGTATCGCCGCGCTGATGCAGACGCGGCTGTCGGCGGTTCTGCCCGGCGCCGCCTCGGGCGGCCTGGAGGCCGGGGTGGCAAAGCTGCCGGCCGCGCTGCACCCGGCGTTCTCGACGGCGATGGCGCAGTCCCTGCTGCTACCCGCCGGGGTGCTGCTGATCGGTATCGCGGCCGTGTCCGGGTTCGCCCTGCCGCGCCACCTGGCTCGGGGCCGCGAGCCCGAGCACGCCGCCGCGGTGAACGACTGAGCATTCCGTCGCCGGCCGGCGGACCGAGCAGCCGGGCTCGGCGAGGAGGGCCGGTTCGGCGCGCACGTAGGGTGGTCCTGTGCTGTCCGCCGTTCCCCAACCGGTCACCGTGCGCGTCCCGGCCAAGATCAACCTGCATCTGGCCGTCGGACCGCTGCGGAGCGACGGCTACCACGACCTCTCGACGGTCTTCCACGCCGTGAGCCTGTTCGACGAGGTGACGGTCGCCGCGACGGAGCACCCGGGCATCGAGGTGCACGGCGAGGGCGCCGGCGAGGTGCCGACGGACGGCTCGAACCTCGCGTGGCGCGCCGTCGAGCTGGTCGCCGAGCACGCGGGCCGGGTTCCGGACGTCCGCGTCGTGCTGCGCAAGGGCATCCCCGTCGCCGGCGGCATGGCCGGCGGCAGCGCGGACGCCGCGGGCGCGCTCGTCGGCGTGTCGGCGCTGTGGAAGCTCGACCTGACCCGAGACGAGCTGTCCCGGATGGCCGCGCGGCTCGGCAGCGACGTCACCTTCGCCCTGCACGGCGGCACCGCGCTGGGCACCGGGCGGGGCGAGACGATCGTCCCGGTGCTCTCGCGCCACCCGCAGCACTGGGTGATCGCCCTGCACCGCGGGGGTCTCGCCACCGGTGCGGTCTACCAGGAGCTGGACCGCCTGCGCCGCGATCTCGACAACCGGGGCTCGCGCCCGCTGGAACGGCCGGTCGAACCCGTGCTCGAGGCCGTCGCGGGCGGCGACCCGCGGCAGCTGGCGCTCTGCCTGGGCAACGACCTGCAGGCCGCCGCGGTGAGCATGACCCCGGAGCTGCGCCGGACCCTGCGTGCCGGGGTCGACGCCGGCGCGCTTGCCGGGATCGTCTCGGGCTCCGGGCCGACGTGCGCGTTCCTCTGCTCGGACGGCGACAGCGCGATCGACGTCGCGGCCCAGCTCGCCGGTGTCGGGGTGTGCCGCACGGTGCGGGTCGTGCACGGGCCCGTGCCGGGCGCCCGGCTGGTCGACCCCGACGAACCCCTGCCCGTCTCGCGGCCCCCGGTGCACGCCTGATGGCACGCGCGCAGAACCTCGTCAACCTCGAAGCCGTCACCGCCCATGTGCCGGGCGACGCGTCGCGGGTGCTCCTCGACGCGGTCTCGCTCGGCGTGGAGCGCGGGGAGCGGATCGGTGTCGTCGGGCTCAACGGCGGCGGCAAGACGACGCTCCTCGACATCCTCGCCGGTCGCCGGGAGCCGCAGGGTGGGCGGGTCAGCCGGGTCGGCGGGCTCAACCTGACCCATCTCGCGCAGGGCGACGCACTGCCTCCCGGTGCGCGGGTCCGCGACGTCGTGCTGGCCCGGTACGGCGCCGAGCACGAGTGGGCGGCCGACCCGAAGGTCCGCGACGTCCTGGACGGGCTCGGGCTCGCCCCGCGAAGCGCAGGCGGATCGATCGAGGACACCGTCCTGGACCGCACTGTCGACGGATTGTCCGGCGGTGAGAAGCGCCGCGTGGCGCTCGCCGCCACCCTGATCGGCGACCCTGATCTGGTCGTGCTCGACGAGCCGACGAACCACCTGGACGTCGAGGGCATCGGCTGGCTCGCGCAGCACCTCATCGCCCGCCGCTGCGGGGTCGTGGTCGTCACCCACGACCGGTGGTTCCTCGACGCGGTCTGCACGCGGACGTGGGAGGTCGCGGGCGGCCGTGTGGAGAACTACCTCGGTGGCTACGCCGACTGGGTCTTCGCGCGAGCCGAGCGTTCCCGGCAGGCCGACGCCGCCGAGGCGCGCCGCCGCAACCTGGCCCGCAAGGAGCTGGCCTGGCTGCGCCGCGGACCGCCGGCGCGGACGTCGAAGCCCCGGTACCGGATCGAGGCGGCCGAGGCGTTGATCGCGGACGTCCCGCCGCCGCGCGACGCCGTCGAGCTGCTGGGCTTCGCGACGAACCGGCTCGGGCGCATGGTGCTGGAGCTGGAGGACGCGACGGTCAGGATCGCCGACCGCGTGCTGCTGGACCGCGTCACGTGGCGGCTCGGGCCGGGCGACCGGATCGGGATCGTGGGCATCAACGGCTCGGGCAAGACGACGCTCCTGCGCGCGCTGACCGGCGAGCGTCCACTCGACGGCGGCCGACGGGTGCAGGGCGTGACGGTGCAGCTGGCGCAGCTCAACCAGGAGCTCGTCGACCTGCCCGGCGAGCTGCGGGTGCTGGAGGCCACCGAGGCCGTCGCGAAGTTCGTGCGGCTCGGGAAGCTCGAGCTGACGGCGTCATCGGTGCTGGAACGGCTCGGGTTCCCGGCGTCCCGGCAGTGGACGCCGGTGGCGCAGCTCTCCGGGGGCGAGCGGCGGCGGCTGCAGCTCACCCGGCTGCTGATGGCCGAGCCGAACGTGCTGCTGCTCGACGAGCCGACGAACGACCTGGACGTCGACACCCTCGCGCACCTCGAAGACCTGCTCGACGGGTGGCCGGGCACGCTGGTGGTGGTCAGCCACGACCGGTACCTGGTGGAGCGGGTGTGCGACACGGTCGTCGCGCTGCTCGGCGACGGCCGGATCACGCACCTCCCGGGCGGGATCGACGAGTACCTGGCGCGGCGCGCGGCAGCGGGCGACGCGATCGCGTCGACGGCCATCCAGGCGCCCGCGTCGACGCCCCGGACGTCCGGGCTCTCGGCGGCGGAGCAGCGTTCGGCCCGCAAGGAGGCGCAGCGGCTGGAGCGCCGGATGGAGATGCTGTCGGCGCGCGAGGAGAAGCTGCACGCGCAGCTCGCGGAGGCCGCGACGGACCCGGACCGGCTCCTGGCGCTGGACGCCGAGCTTCGGGCGGTGGTCGCGGAGCGCGAGCAGGTAGAGCTGGACTGGCTCGCGGCGGCGGAACTCGCCGAGTCGTAGCCCCGCGAGTCGGCACGTTCGCCGCCGCGAGTCGCCACGTTTGCCGCTCGCGAGTCGGCACGTTCACCGCCGCGAGTCGCCACCTTTGCCGCGCAGCGCACGTCGCGCGCGGTCGCACGCCGCGAGTCGGCACGTTCGCCGCTGCGAGTCGGCACATCCCACCGGCGGTCAGCGCGCGGTCAGCGTTCTGTCAGACCCCGGGCGCATGCTGCCGGCATGAACTCCGTCATCCAGGTCGAGAACCTGGGCAAGAGCTTCGGGACGACCCGGGCGCTCGACGGCGTGGACCTCGCGGTGCGCCGCGGCACCGTCCTCGGCCTGCTCGGGCCGAACGGTTCGGGCAAGACGACCACCGTGCGCGTGCTCGCCACGCTGCTGCGCCCGGACTCCGGACGTGTCCGGGTGCTGGGCCACGACGTCGTCGCCGAACCTGAGGCGGTGCGCGCCCGGATCGGGCTGACCGGCCAGTACGCCGCCGTCGACGAGGCGTTGTCGGGCACGCACAACCTGGTGCTGGTCGCCCGGCTGCTCGGTCTGCCTCGCCGCGAGGCCCGGCACCGCGCCGCCGAACTGATCACCCGGTTCGGCCTCGCCGACGCCGCGGGCCGCCGTGTGCGCACCTACTCCGGGGGGATGCGTCGCCGTCTCGACCTCGCCGTGAGCCTCGTCGGCCGTCCAGACGTGCTGTTCCTCGACGAGCCGACCACCGGGCTGGATCCCCGCCACCGCAACGAGGTCTGGGATGAGGTCCGCGCGCTGGCCGTCGACGGGACGACCGTGTTGCTGACCACCCAGTACCTGGAGGAAGCCGAGCAGCTCGCCGACGACCTCGTCGTGCTCGATCACGGCCGCGTGATCGCGGCCGGCACCCCGGCCGCGCTCAAGGCCGAGGTCGGCGGCCAGCGGCTGCACGTGCGCCCCCTGCGCCCGACGGACCTGCCGGCGGTGACCGCACTCGTCGCCGGGCTCGCTCCCGGCGCGGCACCGGCCGCCGATGCGGCCGGTGAGCTCACCGTCACCGCGCCCGATCCCGGGCTGCTGGTCCGGGTGGCCGACCGGCTGGACGCGGCCGGCCTACCCGTCGCGGAGCTGGGGTTGCGGCTGCCGTCGCTGGACGACGTGTTCCTGACCCTGACCGGCCGACCCGCCGCCGATGCCGCCGAGGATGCCGCATGACCACCACCACTGTCCGCTCCGCCACACCGCCGCCCGTCGTGGTGAGCCACTCGTGGCTGCCCGACGTGGTGCGGCAGTCGGCCACGCTCGCGTGGCGGGGTGTCACGAAGACCGTCCACTCCACCGAGGCGCTGCTGGACGTCACCCTGCAGCCGGTGATCTTCCTGCTGCTGTTCGTGTACGTCTTCGGCGGTGCGATCGCCGGCGACACCGGCACCTACCTGCAGTACGCGCTGCCGGGCGTGCTCGTGCAGACCGTGGTGTTCGCGTCGGCGGGCACCGGCACGGGGCTCGCGGACGACCTGAAGACCGGCATCTTCGACCGTTTCCGCAGCCTGCCGATCTCCCGCACGGCACCTCTGCTCGGCGCGATCGGAGCGGACCTCGTCCGGTACGTCACGTCCGGAGCGATCATGCTGGCGTTCGGGTTCCTGCTCGGGTTCCGCGCGAGCGGCGGCCTCGTCGGGGTACTGGGCGCGCTCGGGCTGGTGACCGTGTTCGCGTTCGCCCTGTGCTGGGTGTTCACCGCCCTGGCGATGGTGGTGCGCGAGCCGCGGTCGGTGCAGGGGCTCGGCGCCCTGGTCATGCTGCCGTTGACGTTCGGCAGCAACGTCTTCGTGCCCACCGCGACGCTCCCCGGCTGGCTGCAGGGGTTCGTCGAGGTGAACCCCGTCTCGAAGGTCGCGGACGCGGCGCGCGGGTTGCTCACCGGCGGCGCCGTGGCGGGGCCGGCCATCGCGTCGCTGCTGGCCAGCGCGGCGCTGGTCGCCGTGTTCGGACCGCTGGCCGCGGCCCTGTACCGGCGGCGGACCTGATCGTGATCGATCCGTGACGGGACGGTGGTGCCAGCAGGGGTTACCGGTGAGTAGCTCTCGGCCAAGGTGTGCTCCATGAACGCACCGCGCGCCGACCGGGTCGCTGCGATCGCCGCCGAACTCGGCATGCTCGGCAGGCGCCTCGACGCCCTCGCGGCCGAGCTGTCGACCTGGCAGGCCGGCGCGCCGTACGCGCAGCCGCCCTTTCCGCCCGCCCCGCAGCGTCCGCCGTTCGCGCCCGGGCCCTTCCCGCCGTCGCCGCCGCCCTTCCCCCCGGCCCCCGTGCCGACACCCGCGCCCCGCCGCTCCGTCCGGGCCTGGCTCGCCTCGCTCTCCGGGGCCCGGCTGCTGGCCTGGACCGGCGCCGGCGTGACGTTGCTGGGGGTCGTCCTGCTCCTGGCCCTCGCCGCCGCCCGCGGCTGGTTCGCCCCGCCGGTGCGCGTGGGGGCCGGCGCCGTGCTCGGGCTGGCCCTCGTCGGGCTCGGCATGCGACTGCACCGCCGCGAGACCGCGCGCACCGGTGCGCTCGCCGTCGCGGGTACCGGGATCGCCACGCTCTACCTCGTCGTCGCCGCGGCCACCGCGCTCTACCGCTACCTGCCCGTCCCTGTCGGGCTGCTGCTGGCCCTGCTGGTCGCGGCCGGCGGTCTCGCGCTGGCGGACCGCTGGCGCGCGGTGCTGCTGGGTTGCGGCACCGTCGTCGGGGCGGCGCTGCTCGCTCCCGTGGTGACCGAGCGGCCGACCCCGTTGCTCGTCGCGCTCGTCCTGGTTCTGCAGGTCGCGGCCACCGCCGTGGCGCTGGGACGACGGTGGCCGGTGCTCGCCGGGATCGCCGCCGGGTGGCCGGTGCTGTACGGCACGTTCGTCGCCGGGCTCGCCGAGCCCGCCGACCGGTGGGGCAGCGCCGCCGCTTCGACCGCCGTGCTGCTGGTCGGTGTCGCGGCCGCCGCCTGGACCGTCCGGCCGGAGCCGTTGCCGCGGGGGCTGCGGATCGGCCTCGTGGTGGCCGCACCGCTGCCGGCACTGACCTATGCCGCGGCGGTCGGTGACGTGCCCGGGGCCGTGCTCGCCTTCCTCGCCGCCGTGCTGCTGTTCGCCGTCGCCGCACTGCCCGGCCGGGACCACGTGCTGCGGGTAGTGGCGCTCACGGCCGGTGCCGTCGCGCTCTTCGAGGCCACCACCGTCGCGTTCGACGGCAACGTCGAGACGGCCGCTCTGCTCGGCCAGGGAGTGGTGCTGCTGGTGGTCGCAGCGGCGGTGCGGTCGCGTCCGGTGCTGGTCGTCGGCGGCATCGTCGGGTTGACCGGTGTGCTGTCCGCGCTCGCCGTGCAGATACCGCCGGAGGCGCTCGCCTCCTATCCTGCGGCTCCGTTCGTCCTGGGCCTCACCGTGCAGCGGCCGGCGCTGGTGGCCGCCGTGGCGATGTCGGCCCTGGTGCTGGTGGCCGCCGTGGCCGCGCTGATCGGATCGGCACGGGTCGGCGTGCTGGGTGCCGACGCCCGGGCGGCGCGGCTGTGGGCCCCCGTCGGGTTGGTCGGGCTCTACGGCGCGGCCGGGCTCGTGATCGCGCTCGCGCTGCTCGTGGCGCCGTCCCGGGCGGGCTTCGTCGCCGGCCACGCCGTCGTGACAGTCTCGTGGGTGGTCGTGGCGCTGGTCCTGCTCGCCCGCGGCGTCCGGCGGCCTGCACTGCGCGTGGCCGGCCTGGTCCTGGTGGCCGCGGCCGTCGCGAAGCTGGTGCTGTTCGACCTGGTCGCGCTGGACGGGCTCGCCCGGGTCGCGGCCTTCCTCGGCGCGGGGTTGCTGCTGCTCGCAGCGGGAACGCGTTACGCCCGGCTGGTCGCCGAGGCCGAGTCGAGCGACGGGCCGGATGCCGCTGCGGCTGCCGAGGCCGATCCTGCGGCGGACCCGGCATCGAGGCCCCGGACGTAGTCCTGCAGCAGCGCGATCACGTCCGCCCGGGGCAGGGCCCGGACGTGGTCGAGCGCGGCGTCGGAGCCCAGCGCGGTGCGGACCTCGTCCAGCGTGGCGCGCACTTCCGGATCGCCCAGGTCGCACGCTCCGCGTTGGGCGGCGGCGACCCCGAGCAGGGTTGCCGCCGCGAGCGGGTCGTCCTCGGCGAGCGCATGTGCGGCGGCCTGCTCGGCGACCGCTGCGGTCACCGGACCGTCCTTGCTCTCGACCGCATGCAGCACCGCGTCGGCGAGCAGCACGGCCGCCGTCGCGTGGTCGCCCGCGGCCTGCACGATCGCGCTCTTCGCGGCGCTCTGCAGAGCCTGGCGCTGGAGGACGCCCGGGCCCGGGTGGGCCTGTGCCTGCGCGCGGGCGAGCTCGGCGCGTGCCTCGTCGAGGTCGCCCGCTCGCCGCGCCGCATCCGCCAGGTACCCGTGCAGCACCCCGATCAGCTCCGGATGCAACCCGGGAAGCGCGACGATGCGACCCAGCTCGGCGCGACCCGCCGCGAGGTCGCCGCGCCGGACCAGCAGCCGGGCTCGCTGAGCCTGGAACTGTGGCAGGTCGTCGTCGTTGCCCAGCTCGACGGCCAGTGCGATCGCCTCGTCGAAGGCCCGGATCGCGGCATCGTGATTACCGGCGATGCTCTCGAGGTCGCCCAGCGACGAGAGCGTCATCCCCAGGCCCCAGCGGTCGCCGAGCGCCGCGAACGTCTCGTGCGCGGTCCGCGTGTCGGCCCGCTGCCGGGCGAGATCGCCCTCGTTCTCCGCGATCTGTGCCCGCGAGAACAGCGCGAAGGCCCGGGCCCAGGCATCGGTATGCGGATCGGCTGCGAGCCGCTCCAGCGGCACCGGATCGCCGTGCCCGAAGCCCGCTGCGACGGGACCCATGAGCAGCAGAACCGGGTGCCGCTCGACCGGCAGCTCCGCCGCGAGCCGTTCCGCGTCGCCGAGCAGAGCCGACGCCGCGGCGACGTTCCCGTCACCGGCCGCGGCCATCGCCCGGTAGGCGGTGCACAGCGCCCGGGCCGCCGGTGGCACCGGGCCGTCGAGCGCGCCGACCTCGGCCAGCCGGTCCGTCGCCTCGGTGAAGAGCCCGCGGATCAACCAGAACCAGGCGGAGCCGGCCGCCAGCCGCTGCGCCGTCGCCGCGTCGCCGGCGGCGACGGCGCGCCGCAGCACTGCGGCGACGTCGTCGGCCTCGGCCCGCAGCCGGGCGACCCACTCCAGCTGGTCCGCCCGCCGGAGCCGGGGCTCGGCGGTCTCCACCAGCTCGACGACCAGCGCCGCATGCGCCGCCTCCACCGTCGGCCGCTCAGCGGCCTCGTCCAGGCGCTGCGCGGCGTACTCGCGGATCGTCTCCAGCATCCGGTACCGGGTCGGGACGCCCGGCACCGCCACCAGCAGCGACTTCTCGACCAGCGCGGTCAGCACGTCGAGCGTCGCGTCGCCGAGCCCGCCGACGCGCAGCGCGGCCTCCTCGGTCGCGCCACCCGCGAAGACGGACAGCCGCCGGGCGAGCGCGCGCTCCGGGTCGTCGAGCAGGTCCCAGCTCCAGTCGACGACGGCGCGCAGCGTCTGGTGGCGCGGCTGTGCGGTCCGCGGGCCGGTGGTGAGCAGCCGGAACCGGTCGTCGAGGCGGCGGCGGATCTCCTCGGGAGCCAGGGTGCGCAGGCGGGCGGCGGCCAGCTCGATGGCCAGGGGCTGCCCGTCGAGGCGGTGGCAGACCTCGAGGACGGTCGGTCGCAGCGTGACCGGCACGGCGAACCCCGGGCGCGACGGCGGCGCCGCGTTCGGCGAACAGCCGCACGGCGTCGTCGTCCGCGAGGGCGTCGACGGGATGCAGCACCTCGCCCGGCACGGCGAGCGGCTCCCGGCTGGTCGCGAGGATCCGCAGGCCCGGGACGCGCTCCAGCAGCGTCTGCGCGAGGCGCGCGGCGGCGTCGACGAGGTGTTCGCAGTTGTCCAGCACGAGCAGCAGCTCGCGGCCGCTGAGCGCGGCGAGCAGGCGGGTGGTCGTGTCGGCCTCGTCGGGGATCCGGGACACGATCTCGGCGGTGCTGACGGCGGCGAGCACGGCGGCGGCCAGCTGGTCCGCGCCACCGAGCGGAGCCAGCTCGGCGATCCGGGTCTCGCCGCGGCGCACCCGCACGACCTCGTGGGCCAGCCGGGTCTTCCCGGCACCGCCGGGCCCGGTCAGCGTGACCAGCCGACCGGTGGCGAGCAGGGCCGTGACCCGCCGGACGTCCACCGTGCGCCCGACGAAGCTCGTGAGCGGGGCGGCCACCCGGTCGACGACGGGCGTACCCCGCAGGACGGCGAGCCGGGCGGCGGAGACCGCCGGACCGGGATCGACGCCGAGCTCGTCGGCGAGCCGGTCCCGGGTGCGGTCGAGCACGGCCAGCGCCTCGACCTGCCGACCGGTCGCGTGCAGGCACCGGGCGAGCACCGCGGCGGCGGACTCGCGCAGCGGCTCGGCGACCAGCAGCGCCTCCAGGGCGTCCAGCTCCGCGTCCGGCTCCCCGAGGCGGAGAGCGGCCTCCGCGGACAGCTCCACGGCGGCCGCGCGCAGCTCCTCCAGCCGCGCCGCGGCCGGTTCGCCGAACGGCAACCGGCGGACGTCGGCGAGTGCAGGACCGCGCCACAGCGCCGTCGCCTCGACGAGCAGCGGCCGGGCCTGCGCCGCGTCAAGGCCGCGGGCAGCGGCGACGAGCGACTCGAACCGGAGCGCGTCGACGTCCTGGCGGTCGACGGTCAGCCGGTACCCGCCGGGGACGGTGGCGACGACGCCGGCGCCGAGCGCCCGCCGCAGCCGCGCCACGAGCGCCTGGAGCGCGTTGGCGACGGTGTCCGGCGGCTCGGTTCCCCACAGGGCGTCGACCAGCACGTCCGTGGCCACGGACCGGCCGGCGTCGAGCGCGAGCCGGGCGAGCGCACCGCGCAGCAGCACTCCGCCGGGCGCCGGCACGCCGTCCGGGCCCGCGGTCACCGGGCCGAGCACGCCGATCCGCACGGTGCCCAGTGTGAACTTCGCGATCAGCTCCGCACGTCGGGAGCGAGTTCGGCGAGCAGCAGCGCCTCGGCGAGCACGCAGCGCCCGAACATCTCCAGGTGCAGGCTCTCGTCGATGCCGTGCCAGCGGCTCGCCGGGTCACCGACGCCCGTGACCAGCACCGCCGCGCCCGGGAACGTGCGGGCGAACTCGGCGATGAACGGGATCGAGCCACCCAGGCCCGACTCGACGACGGCGGTGCCGTACGCCTGCGCGAAGGCGCGGCGGGCGGCGTCGTAAGCGACCCCGCTGGTGTCCAGGGAGATCGGCTCGGCGATGCCGCGGCCCGGGGTGACCGTCACCCGGGCGCCCCACGGGACGTGCGCCTCCAGGTGCTCGGCCAGCGCGCGCTGCGCCTTCGCGGCGTCGTCGCCGGGGGCCAGTCGCATGCTCACGACGGCGCGGGCGCGCGGCAGCAGGACGTTCGCCACCTCGTCGGTGCGCGGGGCGTCGATGCCGAGCACGGCGACAGCCGGCTTGCGGCAGGAGCGCTCGGCGACGGAGCCGGTGCCGATCAGCTCGACGCCGGGCAGCACGCCGGCGTCGGCGCGGTAGGTGTCGAGGTCGGGGTCGGGGGCATCGGTCGTTCCGGTGACGAGGCCGGGGACGGCGACGTCGCCGCGCTCGTCGTGCAGGCTCGCCAGCGTGCGGCAGAGCGCGGTCAGCGCGTCACCGACGGGGCCGCCGAACACGCCGGAGTGCGCCTGCCGCTCCAGCATCGCGACCTCGATCGTCACGTCGACCAGCCCGCGCAGGCTCGTGGTCAGCGCCGGCACGTCGACGGCGGCGTTCGCCGAGTCCGCGATGACGATGACGTCGCAGGCCAAGGCGTCGCGATACTCCTGCAGCAACGCTGTGAGAGTGGGGGAGCCCGACTCCTCCTCACCCTCGACGAACAGCGTGACGCCGACCGGCGGCCGGCCCCCATAGGCGCGCAGGGCCGCGAGGTGGGTCATGACGCCGGCCTTGTCGTCGGCCGCGCCACGCCCGTAGAGGCGCCCGTTCCGCTCGGTGGGCTCGAACGGCGGGCTGGTCCACAGGTCGTCGCCGCCCGTGGGCTGCACGTCGTGGTGGGCGTAGAGCAGCACGGTCGGGGCGCCGGGCGGCGCGGGCCAGTGCGCGATCACCGCCGGGGCGCCGCCCTCGGCGGCGACGATCCGGACGTCGTGGCCGCCCGCGTCCCGCGCCAGCGCGGCGACGGCTTCGGCGCTGCGCCGGGTGTCGTCGGCGCGCGCGGGGTCGGCCCAGATGCTCGGGATGCGGACGAGGCGTTCGAGGTCGGCCCGCGCCCCCGGCAGGACGTCGGCCACCGCGGCGGCGAGCTCGATGTGGCGGTCATTCTCCCTGGTCCGGCACGGCGCCGATGCTACGCGGCCCGCGCCGCGCTCCGGCGCCGCGCACAGACGCCGAACTCACGTGCAGGAACGCAGGACTCGCGTGCAGGAACGCAAGACTCGCGTGCACCGCTCCGCGAGTCTTGCGCTGCGGTACACGAGTCTTGCGCTGCGGTACACGAGTCCTGCGCTGCGGTACGCGAGTTGCGCGTCCGTGTACGCGCCCTCACCGGACGTCGAGCGCAGCGCGGCACGTTTCCGGCGTCGTACGCTCGCGGGCATGTCCCGGTTCCTCACGACCTTGCTGGACACCGCCGCCGGTTCAGCTCACGGCATGACCACCGGGGAACCGCGCACCCCCGTCCGCCGGTCCTGGCCCGAGATCCACGAGTCGGCCCGCCGGGCCGCGGGTGCACTGACGGCCGCCGGAATCGGCCGGGATTCGGCCGTGGGTGTGCTGGCGGGGGAGCCCGCCGCGATCGCCCCGGCGGCGCAGGCCGTCTGGCTCGTCGGCGGCAGCGTGACGATGCTGCACCAGCCCACCCCACGGACCGACCTCGCGGTCTGGGCGAAGGAGACCGTCGGGGTGCTCACGATGATCGGCGCGAAGATCGTGCTGCTCGGGGCGCCCTTCGAGGCGCTGGCCGGGATCCTGGCCCAGCACGGCATCCCGTGCCGCCTGCTCGCCGACCTCGACGGCGAACCCGTCACCCCGGACGCGGACGTCGCGGGCGAGGACGACACCGCATTGCTGCAGCTCACCAGCGGCTCGACCGCGGAGCCCAAGGCCGTCCGCATCACCCACCGCAACTTGCACGCCAACATCGGCGCGATGGTGCAGGCCGCCCGGCTCGACACCGGGCAGGACGTGATGGTGTCGTGGTTGCCGCTCTTCCACGACATGGGCATGGTCGGCTTCCTGACCGTCCCGATGACTGTCGGGATCGAGCTGGTGAGCGCCACTCCGACCGACTTCCTGGGGCGGCCGCTGCTGTGGGCCGAGCTGATCTCGCGGTACGCCGGCACGGTGACGGCGGCACCGAACTTCGCCTATGCGGTCCTCGCCCGCCAGCTCGCCCGCGCCGACGAGGGATCGATGGACCTGTCGACGCTGCGGTTCGCGCTCAACGGCGCCGAGCCCGTCGATCCCGCCGCCGTCACCGCGTTCACCACGGCCGGTGCGCGGTTCGGCCTGCGCCCGGAGTCAGTCGTCTGTGCCTACGGGATGGCCGAGACGGCGCTGGGCGTGTCGTTCGCGCCGATCGACACGGGGCTGCAGGTCGACGAGATCGACGCCGTCGAGCTGGAGGAGCACCGCCGCGCCGTCCCTGCAGGCGACGGCCCGGCGCGACGGTTCCCGCTGCTCGGCCCACCGCTGCCGGGGATCGAGATCCGGGTCGTCGGTGACGCGGGTGCCGTGCTCGGCGAGCGGGAGGTCGGGGTGCTGCAGCTGCGCGGCGAGTCGGTGACGCCGGGCTACCTGACCGTCGCGGGCCCGGTCGCGACGCAGGACGCCGACGGCTGGCTCGACACCGGCGACGAGGGCTACCTGACCGACGGCGCGGTGGTCGTCTGCGGCCGCCGCAAGGACGTGATCATCATGGGTGGTCGCAACATCTACCCGACCGACATCGAGCGGGCCGCCTCAGGCGCCGACGGCGTGCGTGCGGGCAACGCCGTCGCCGTGCGGCTGGAGGCGGACGGCGCCCGGCACCGCGAGTCGTTCCTCGTCGCGGTGGAGTCGCGGCGCGCCACCGAGCCGGAGGCGGCGCAGGGGATCGCCAAGGACGTGACGTCGCGCGTGGTGTCGGCGGTGGGTGTGCGGCCGGCCGAGGTCGTGGTGCTCCGTCCCGGCAGCCTGCCGAAGACCCCGTCGGGAAAGCTGCGCCGCGCGGCGACCCGCGCCCTGCTCGCCGCCCGCGGGTAGCGCCCGGATGTAGCGAAAGCGGCGTTCGGTGCACTCAACGCACCCAAAGCCGCTTTCGCTACATCCGGCTGGCCGCGTGCCGTCAGCCGGACAGCGCGTGGAACCGGTTCTGCGCCGGTTCGAGACCGTCGTGCAGCAGCGCCTCCGCAGCGTCCGCGGCGAGGTCCACGGCGAACTCCAGTTCCTTGCGCTCCGCACCCGAGAACCGCTTGAGGACGAAGTCCGCCGGGTCCTGCCGCCCCGGTGGGCGGCCGATGCCGAAGCGGACGCGCAGGTAGTCCTTCGTGCCGATCGACGTGCTGACCGAGCGCAGTCCGTTGTGCCCGCCCTCGCCGCCGCCGAGCTTGAGGCGCACGACGCCGAACCCGAGGTCCAGGTCGTCGTGCACCACCACCAGGTCCGCCGGGGTGGCGCCGTAGTAGCGCAGCAGCCCGGCGACCGGGCCGCCGGAGACGTTCATGTACGTCCGAGGGACGGCGAGCACGACGCGACGCCCGGCGAGCCGGCCCTCCAGGACGTCCGCGTTCGCCTTGTGCTTCGAGAACCGGCCGCCCCCGGCCCGCGCCGCGAGCAGGTCGACGACGCGGACACCGACGTTGTGCCGGGTCTCGGCGTACTCGGGCCCGGGGTTGCCGAGCCCGACCACCAGTGCTGGACCCGGCGCCACGGCTCAGTCCTCGTCGTCGGTGGTCGAGGCCTCCTCGACCACGCCTGCGCCCTCGGTGTCCATGGACGCCTCGACCTGGGCCGCCGTCGGCGCCTGGACGACGTTCACGACCAGGATCTCGGCGTCCGTCCGCAGCGTGGTGCCCTCGGGCAGCGGGACGTCCGACGCGTGGATCTGGGTGCCGGCCGTCAGGCCCTCGACGGAGACCTCGATCTGCTCGGGGATGCTCGAGACGTCCGCCTCGACCTCGATCGTGTTCAGCTCCTGGGTGACCAGGGTGTCCACCGCGGCGTCTCCGGTGACGACGACCTGGACCTCGACGCCGACCTTCTCACCGCGGGTGATCACCACGAGGTCGACGTGCTCGATGTAGGGGCGGATCGGGTGCGTCACGACCGTCTTGGTGAGCGCGAGCTGCGGGCGGCCGCCGATGTTCAGCGTCAGCACCGCGTTGCGGCCCAGCTCACGGACCGCGCGAGCGAACTCCAGCGACGGCAGCGAGAGGTGCTGCGGGTCGGTCCCGTGCCCGTAGAGCACGGCGGGGATGCGGCCGGCACGGCGGGTGCGGCGGGCTGCGCCCTTGCCGAACTCCGTGCGGACGTCGGCGTCGATTCGGGCCTCGGCCACGGTGAAACTCCTCGATCGTCTTCAAGTGGAAGCGCGCGACGAGGGGCCGGGAGGCCGGCCACGTCGATCACGGCGGGCTACACAACTACACCCGCCCTCGCCGCGGAACTGCTGGGGAGTCTACGTCATCGCCCGTCAGGCCCGGCCGCGGGGCGAGCGGTGGTCGAACCGGTTTGTTCCGCCGGGAGGGAGGGGAGGGGTGCCCACCTCCCGGCGGTGCCCCCAGCCTCCGCCATCGGGCAGCCCGCGATCAACTGCCCGATGGTGCTAGCGCCGCCTGACCGCGCATGCGGTGGGTCAGGCGTTGCCGTCGAACAGGCTCGTCACCGAGCCGTCCTCGAACACCTGGTGGATCGCCTCGGCCAGCAACGGCGCGATCGGCAGCACCGTCATCTGCGGGAACCGCTTCCCGTCCGGGATCGGCAGCGTGTCGGTGAAGATCACCTCACGGGCGCCGCAACACGCCAACTTCTCCGACGCGGAGCCGGAGAGGATGCCGTGCGTGGCGGCGACGATCACGTCCGAAGCGCCGTCCCGCAGCAGGATCTCGACGGTCTTCGCCACCGTCCCGCCGGTGTCGATCATGTCGTCGATGACGACGCACAGCCGGCCCTCGACCTCGCCGACGACCCGGTTCGCGATCGCCTCGTTCGGCGTGCGCGGGTCCCGCGTCTTGTGCACGAACGCCAGCGATGTGCCGCCCAGCGAGTCCGACCAGCGCTCGGCGAGCCGCACGCGCCCGGAGTCCGGCGACACGACGGCGAGCGACTGGCCCGGGTAGGTCTGCTTCACGTGCGCGGCGAGCACCGGCAGGGCGAACAGGTGGTCGACGGGGCCGTCGAAGAAGCCCTGGATCTGGGCGGTGTGCAGGTCCACGGTCATGATCCGGTCCGCGCCCGCGACCTTGAACATGTCGGCGACCAGCCGGGCCGAGATCGGTTCGCGCCCGCGGTGCTTCTTGTCCTGGCGTGAGTACCCCCAGAACGGCATGACCACGGAGATCCGCTTGGCGGACGCCCGCTTCAGTGCGTCGACCATGATCAGCTGTTCCATGATCTGGTCGTTGATCGGCGCGCAGTGCGCCTGCAGGACGAACGCGTCACAGCCGCGCACCGACTCCTCGAACCGGACGAAGATCTCGCCGTTCGCGAAGGAGTAGGCCGACTGCGGGGTGACGGTGACGTCGAGGTGCTTGGCCACCTGTTCGGCCAGCTCCGGGTGTGCCCGGCCGGAGAAGAGCATGAGGTTCTTCTTCGGTGTGGCCGAGATCGAGCTCATCTTGGAGGGCCTCCTCGGCCGTCGTCTGGTCCGGCGGTGTCGGACGAAGCCCCCGAGCGGTAACGACCAGCCGCCTCTGCAGCAGGTGTTCCCGGCCGGTTCTTCTCGACCCAACCCTCGATGATGCGTTGTGATCCGGCCGACACCGCGAGCGCCCCCGGCGGGACGTCGCGCCGCAGCACCGTGCCGGCGCCGGTGTAGGCGCCGTCGCCGACCTCGACCGGAGCGATGAACATCGTGTCCGAGCCCGTGCGCACGTGCGAGCCGATGGTCGTGCGCTGCTTGCGCACGCCGTCGTAGTTGACGAAGACCGACGACGCGCCGATGTTCGAGTCCTCGCCGATCGTCGCGTCTCCGACGTAGGTCAGGTGCGGTACCTTGCTGCCCGCTCCGATCTCGGCGTTCTTCACCTCGACGAAGGTGCCGATCTTGCCGCGGGGACCCAGCCGGGCGCCGGGCCGCAAGAAGGCGAACGGGCCCACCGACGCGTTCGGGCCGATCTCCGACGAGCTGCCGTGCGTGCGCACCACCGTCGCGCCCGTGCCGATCACGACGTCCGTCAAGGTGGTGTCCGGCCCGACCTGCGCGCCGTCGTCGACGACCGTGGATCCGTACAACTGGGTGCCCGGGTAGAGCACGACGTCCCGGCCCAGGTGCACCCCGACGTCCACCCACGTCGTCGCGGGGTCCATCACGGTCACTCCGGCGAGCATCCAGCGCTCCAGCACCCGCCGGTTCAGCTCGGCGCGCACCTGCGCGAGCTGAACCCGGTCGTTCACGCCCTGGACCTGCCACAGGTCCGGGCACCCCACGCTGCGCACCGGCAGACCCCGGGCGACGGCGGCGGCCACAAGGTCTGTCAAGTAGAGCTCGCCCTGTGCGTTGTGGCCCGAGAGGTCCGCCAGGCCCGCGGCGAGGAACGCGGCGTCGAACGCGTACACGCCGCTGTTGACCTCGGGGACCGCTCGTTGCTCCGGCGTGGCGTCGGCCTGCTCGACGATGCCGGTGACCGCGCCGTCCGGCCCGCGCAGCACCCGGCCGTACCCGGTCGGATCGGCGAACTCGGCGGTGAGCAGCGTGACGGCCGCCCCCGCCGAAGCGTGTTCGGCCAGCAGCATCCGCAGCGTGCCGGCGTCCAGCAGAGGCACGTCGGCGTAGGTGACGACCACGACGCCCGCGAGCCCCGACGGCAAAGCCTCGAGGCCACAGCGCACCGCGTGCCCGGTGCCGCGCTGCTGCTCCTGGACCGCGATGACCAGCGGCCGGCCCAGCTGCTTGCCCACCGCCTCCACCTCGGAGGACACCTGCTCGCGCCCGTGCCCGACGACGACCGCCAGGTGCTCGGGCAGCAGCGCCGAGACGGCCGCCGCGGCGTGCCCGAGCAGCGTGACACCACCGATCGGGTGCATCACCTTGGGCAGCGCCGAGCGCATCCGCTTGCCCTCGCCCGCCGCGAGGAGCACGGCGGCTGTGGGGCGCGGACCGCCGCCGTCGGTGTCGGGCATGACCACTCCCAGATCGTCGGCCGCTGTTCGGGACGGGCCGATCCTACGGGGCGGCCCCGACAGTTCCGGCGGCATCGGACGGTCGGAGCCCAGACGGTAGATGCGTGTTCATCCATCCCCGCGGCCGGGTAGCACCGGTCAGGAGAAGGTGCCAGGCTCCGGCCAGGCACGTCAGACGACATGGAGGTCACCACATGCCCACTCGTACCGCCCGCACCGCCTGGACCGGCGGCCTTCAGGACGGCTCCGGCCAGGTCGAGCTCAGCAGCAGCAAGGTCGGCACGTTCGACGTCAGCTTCCCGAAGCGCGCCGCCGACGACGCGGGCGGCACCACCAGCCCGGAGGAGCTGATCGCCGCCGCGCACTCGGCGTGCTACGCGATGCAGCTCTCGGCCTTCATCGCCGAGGCCGGCGGCACGCCGCAGTCGCTCGACGTGACGGCCGATGTCTCGCTCGGCCCGGACACGGCAGGCGGCTTCCGGATCACCGGCATCACGCTGACCGTCCGCGGTGAGGTCGAGGGCCTCGACGCGGCGGGCTTCGAGAAGGCCGCCCAGGCCGCGAAGGAGGGCTGCCCTGTCAGCAAGGCGCTCACCGGAACGACGATCACCCTCGACGCCGGCCTGAAGTGACCCGCGCCCGGTGGCCTGCTGTTCCTAGGGGTAGGACCAGCAGGCCACCGGGAACGAGTAGTGGCTGCACAGCGCCTGCTGTGCCGTCGTCGGGTGACTGCGGACGCCGACCCGCACGCCGTTCGCGTCCCCCGGCTCGACGGCGGCGATCCGCACGCCGCGGTCCGCCCAGTAGCACAGGTCCGCGAGCACGGCGAGGACCGCCGCGCCCGCTGGGGGCTCCGCAGCCTCGTCGCGTGCCATCGAGGGCCCTCCGTCTCGGACCCGAGGTGCCGGTCCGTGGTCCGCGTCACCCTGCCCGGGACGCCAGCCGCGGGCAAGCGTCGGCCGATGCCCATCAGTGCTAGCCCCGGCGCTTGCGGGACCACACGTCAACGAGGCAGCGACACCCACGTCCCTGTCCGCGCCGACTCGGCCATCGCGTCGAGCGCCTCCGCGCTGCGGACCGCGTCGTCGAGCGTCGTACCGTGCGGCGTGCCGTCGGCGATCGAGTGCAGGAAGTTGTAGGCCTCGATCACCTTGAGGTCGTCGTAGCCCATGCTCGTCGCCGAACCCGGCTGGAACGCGCCGTAGAAGCCGTGCGCAGGCCCGACGTACACCGTGGTGACCGCCTGGTCCTGGTAGGCGGGATTGCCACCGCCGAGGCTGACGCCCAGCTCGTTCATCCGCCGGAAGTCCCAGAACACGGCGCCCTTGGTGCCGTGGATCTCGAACCCGTAGTTGTTCTGCTCGCCGACCGCGATGCGGCTCGCCTCGAGCACGCCGCGGGCGCCGGAGGCGAAGCGCACCAGGCTCGTCACGTAGTCCTCGTTCTCCACGGGCCCGAGTTCGCCGCCGGTGGCGCGCTGGTGCCCCGCCGTCGCGCCGGTGGGGCGGGCGCGCTCGGCCAGGAAGATCGCCGAGTCGGCGGTCAGCGCGTCGATCTCCCCGAGGAGGTACCGGGCGAGGTCGACGCCGTGCGCGGCCAGGTCGCCCAGTACGCCGCTGCCGCCGCGCTCACGCTCGAAGCGCCAGCTCAGCGCGCCCTCGGGGTGTGCCGCGTAGTCGCTGAAGAGCCGGAACCGGACGTGCGTGATGGTGCCCAGCTCGCCGCTCTCGACCATCTCCTTGGCGGCGGCGACGGCCGGGGCGTTGCGGTAGTTGAACCCGACCGCGCCGGCGACCCCGGCCTGCTTCACCGCGTCGGCGACGGCGCGCGCGTCGTCCGCGGTCAGCCCCACGGGCTTCTCGATCCAGATGTGCTTGCCGGCCTTCGCCATCGCGACGCCGATCTCGCGGTGCAGGAAGTTGGGTGCGGCGATGCTGACGGCCGCGATCTCCGGGTCGGCCGCCACCTCGCGCCAGTCGCGGGTGGGCTTGGTGAAGCCGAACTGGGCGGCGGCCTCCTCGGCGCGTCCGGGCACCTCGTCGGCCACCGCGACCAACTGCGGTGCGACGGTCAGCTGCGGGAAGTGGTGCAGGACCCGGGCGTAGGCCTGGGTGTGCACCCGGCCCATCCAGCCGAATCCGGCGATCGCGACGCCCAGCGGGCGGCGGCTCGACGTGGTCATCTGGTTCCTCCATGCGGTACGGGGCCGGTGCTCGACCGGACGATCAGCTCGGTGGGCAGCACGACGCGGGACGTCGTGAGGTGGTTCGTGGGGTCGAGGGCATCGGCGAGCAGTCGGGTGGCCGTGGCGCCCGCGTCGGCGCACGGCATCCGGACGGTGGTGAGGGCGGGGGTGACCTGCGCTGCGATCCAGATGTCGTCCACGCCGACGACGCTGATGTCCGCGCCGACCCGCACGCCGCGCTCGGTCAGCCGGCGGACGACCCCGAGCGCCATCTGGTCGCTGAACGCGACCACGGCCGTGGAGCCCTCGGCGATGACGAGGTCGGCGGCGCGGATGCCCGACTCGAAGCCGGGGGAGAACGGCCCGACGACGGCGAGCTCGACCCCGGCCCGCGCGCAGGACGTCTCGATGTTCCGCCGCCGGTCGAGGCTCGTGAACATCGTGGTGGGCGCGGCGTCGAGGTAGGTGAGGCCGCGGTGGCCGAGCGCGGCGAGGTGGGCGACGGCCTGGTCGACGCCCTCGGCGGTCGACATGACGACGTGCGGCACGCCCTCGACGGGGCTGTCGACGAAGACGGCGGGCCCAAGGTCGGCGGTCGCCGCGCGCAGCGCGTCGTCGGCGGGCTGGCTCGGGTAGAGCAGCAGGCCGTCGACGTGGCGCGCCATCTCCTTCGCCAGCGCCAGTTCCTCGGCGGGCCGGTCGCCGTAGTCGGCGCAGAACAGCGCGAACCCGCGGCGCCGGCCCTCGAGCTGAGCCGCCTTGACGATCGTCGCGTAGAAGGGGTTCGCGAGATCGTGCACCAGCAGACCCAGGTAGCCGGTGCGACCGCGGACGAGGGCGCGCGCGGAGGTGTTGGGGGTGTAGCCCAGCTCGTCGGCCGCGGTGAGCACGCGCCGGCGGGTGGCGGCGGCGACGGCGTCGGGGTGGCCGAACACGCGCGAGACGGTCGCGATCGACACGCCGGCACGGCGGGCGACGTCGTGGACCGTGGTCATGGCATTTACTGTAAACGCTTACATCGAGTTGTCAAGGCACCGTGAACCCCGTCGCGGTGGGCTGCACCACGACGGGGTGTGCCTACGGCGTGCCACGGGGATGTCAGGCGGGCGCGGCAGGAAGGTCGAACTCGCCGGCTCGCACGCCGGAGATGAAGGCGTGCCACTCGCGCGGCGTGAAGACATGGGGTGGCTTGGACGTGTCCTTCGAGTCGCGCAGACCTACGGTGCCGTCGGAAAGAAGTTGCACTTCGACACAGCCTGCGTCAGAGGAGTAGCTGCTCTTCGTGTACCCGTGAGTCGAGATCACGTCTTGTCTCCTGGCGTTCGAGATGCGAGTGGGGAGTGGGTCGGGCAGAGGAGGGCAAGCGTTGTAGCGGCTTCTCGGGCGGTCCTGGTTCGCCGCCTTCATGAGGATCAAAGCGTTCCTATATCGCATTCAGCCTTACTTATCGGAAGAAGCGTCAACCAGGCGGGTCAGGAGGTCGCGAGAGCCTGAATTGTCGATGGCGCGATTACTGACCGCGTCGAACAGTCGGAGATGTTCGAGAACACTCGACTGTTGCTCGAGGAACCGGTCGCCGGAACGTGCCTCGACGAGAACGACATCGCGATCGATATCGTCGGCGAACTGATAAACGATGAAGGGGCCGGTGATGCCGGGGTGAAGGCCGACGTCGAGGCACAGAATGCGCACGGACACATTGCTGCGTCTGGAGATCTCGCGGAGGTGTACAAGCTGGGCGTGGGCCTCGTCCGGCGAGCCCATCGCGTGCGCGCGCAAAATGGCCGCCTCGTCGATGACTGCCAGGAGTCGGGTTGCGTGCTTGTCGTCGTCGAGCAGGATCTGCTGGCGTCGCATCCGGACCTGCACAAGCTTCTTGATCTGCTCCGGCGTGCGATTCGAAAGGCTCATTGTCAGTGCTTGAGTCGCGTAGGCCTCCGTTTGCAGTAGACCGGGAAGGATCATCGGCGCGTAGGTGCGGATCACCGAGGCGCCCGACTCGTAGTCGAGGAACACATCGGCAGACTCGTTGAGGACGTCCGAATACTCCCGCCACCAGGCTTGTCTACGACCCTCGTTCATCCAGCGACGCAGACGGTCCGAGGTCGGGCGGTCGGCGCCGTAGAAGTCGATTAAATCGCGGATATCCCGGAGCTGAGGCACGCCCTGCCCGTTCTCCAACCGGCTCAGCTTGGACGTCGAGATCAGCGTCTCGGCAGCGACCTGGTCGAGCGTGCGATCGCCGCGCAAGCGCTTGAGCTCGGCGCCGAGGCGCCGCCGCGGGAGCAGCGGTCCCTGTGGGGACGGCATCTGGCCACGCTCCTGGGAGGCAGGGTCCGGTTGAGGCGACGCGACTGCTTCAACGACCGCAGCCGCCGGATGGTGCGGGAAGGCTCCTCCTAAACGGCATCGATGGGGTGAACGTTACAGCAAGGCCGTCCGTGGGATCCCATCTAGGTTCCTCCCAGCAGGCGAAACCCGCGCAATCGCTTGTGAACCAGCGGTCGCAGGACGCAACCTAGACATGCGAGACGCGACGCGCAACGTACCGAGCTGGGACGGGTGTCACGAAATCGCATCAGTGCGACGTACCAACCACGTCCGGATGTCGTCGGCGGGGAGTCAGCGCGGATGCCCCGCCGGGCGGCACCACCGGGATGCGCCACGACCGCGAGCCACCGCCCCGCGGCGCACCCCGGCTGGCGGCCCACGGCGCGAAGAACCGCCGCGGTCGGCCGGGCCGAGCCGGTGGTCAGGCCGGCTCAGCGAGAGTGCACCCGGACCCTGCGAAGAGCCGAAGGCAACACCCATGAGGAACGATACGCGCGGGCACCGCCCGCGCAACGGATGGTGGAACCGGTTACTGGATCGTATCGACGATCGCGTCAGCAGGGACATCGACGACGACGCCCGGAGTCGCGGGTGGACGGTCACCGTGGTCCCGGGCACTCGTACACACGAATACCGTGATCCGCGGTGGGACCGCCGCCGCCTCTGCGACGAGTGCGCCGGCTCCGGCCTCGACGGCGCCCGTCCGTGCGCGTTCTGTGCGGATGGAGTGGTCACCGACCAGCTGCTTCCCCACACGGGAGACGCGTCGTGACCCGCCGAGACCGCGGCCATCGCGCCCTCGCCGACCAGCTCGTGCGCGAGCTGGGGGCCGGTCGCCGCCCGGGGCCGTTCCTGCTGGTGTGGCGGTGGCGCTGGGAGCTGGCGCTCCTGGCCGCCGCGGGTGGGCTCGGGCACGCCGTGCCGCTCGAGGTTCTGCTTCCCGCAGTCGCGACCTCCGTCGCGTTGTGCGCCGTCGTTCCCGTGCTGCGGCGCTTCCTGTCTGCCCGGTTCTGGTGCGTGGCGACCCAGCACCGACTGCGGGCGGGCCTTCGTGAGTCCGACGTCCGCTCGTGGGGCGGTCGGATGCCGGCGATCGTGTGGACCTCGGCCCGCCGCGACGGCGAGCAGGTCCTGCTCGCCTGCCCGGCCGGAGTCGACGTCGCCCGCATCGCGGCCGCCCGCGGCGAGCTGGCGGCCGCCTGCTGGGCGGTCGATCTCACCGTCCGCCCCCACCACCGGTACGCCAACCTGGCCGTCGTCGACGTCGTGCGGCACGGCCGGCGAAGGGAGCAGCCGTGACCAGTCCGCACCTGTGGGAAACCACGCCGGACCGCAACCGCTGGCGGCCCCTCGCCGCCGAGCTGCGGAGGAGGATCCGCTCGGGCGAGTACGCGCCGGGGGACCGCCTCCCCTCGAACGCCGCCCTGCGCGCCCGCTACAGCGTCTCGGGCCAGACGGTGCAGCACGCGATGAACAGCCTACGCAGCGAGGGCCTCGTCGAGACACGGCCGGGGCTGGGCTGGTTCGCCCGCAAACCACCCGACGTCGTGCGGCTACCCCGCCGCCCCGAACCGGGCCGAGCCCTCACCCACGACGCCTGGCTGAGTTGCGGCGCGGAGGAGGACGGCTGGCTGCGCAACGTGATCACCGTCCTGCGATTCGACGTCGCGTCCGCCCGCATCGCCGCCGAACTGCGGATCGAGCCGGGCGACGAGATCCTCGTGCGGGAGCGGACGATGTCGGAGGACGGCGAGGTCGTCGCTCTCGCCAGCTCCTACTTCGCGCGGTCGCTGACGCGGGGAACGGTGATCGAGACGGCGGACACCGGCCCGGGCGGCGTCTTCGCCTGCCTGTTCCGGCTCGGCCACGATGTGATCCGCCACGTCGAGCGGGTGACGGCAGGCATCGCCCGTGACGACGAGGCGCGGCGGTTCCGCCGGCCCGCTCCACCGATCGTCTGCCGGGTCGTGCGGGTCACCTCGGGGCGCACGTCGGTGCTGGGGGTGATCCATATCGTGGTGCTCGCGGAACGCTTCGAACTGTGTTATGAGCTCCCGGTGGTGGCGCGGTAGGCCGACCTCCCGCTCCGCCGCCAGGATTCGAACCTGGACCATCGGAACCAAAATCCGAGGTGCTGCCGTTACACCACGGCGGACTGGCTTGCCATGGTCCCATGTGCGTCGGTCCCGCCGTGCTCCGGCATGGCCGACTCGTGTGCCCGTCACCACCTCCGATGAGAACGACGGCCACTTTGCCCGCAGGCGTGACGTCGGGCGAGATCAACACGAGGAATGGGTCGTGACACCACCCACCCGTCCTGTGAGGACCGGGCCGGACACGAGCGCTCGTCCACCGTGGAGGGCAACCGGCCGGCTCGCAACCCCTGATCGAACTGTCGGCGGCGCGTGGAACACTCCTCGGCGTGCTGACAGTCAGGCCCGCCGGTGCGGGCGACTCGACCGGAGGAAGCCGCAGATGCTGACCGAGACGGCGTCGCACACCGCCACCACCGCCACCGACCGGGCGCTGACCTGCCGGCTCTGCGGGTCGGCGCAGCTGCGGAGCTTCCTGGACCTCGGCGCCACGCCGCCGTGCGAGCTGTTTCTGCCCGCCGAGGCGGTCGAGCGGCCGGAGATGACCTACCCGCTGCACGTGCGGGTGTGCGAGAGCTGCCTGCTGGCTCAGCTGCCGCCGCTGATCACGCCGGAGGAGACGTTCACCGAGTACGCCTACTTCTCGTCGTTCTCCACCAGCTGGGTGGAGCACGCGCGGCAGGTTCGTCGACGGGGCGGTGGAGCGGCTCGGGTTGGGGCCCGAGTCGTTCGTGGTGGAGGTCGCGAGCAACGACGGCTACCTGCTGCAGCACGTCGTCGCCCGCGGTGCTCGCTGTCTGGGGATCGAGCCGTCGGTGAACGTCGGCGAGGCGGCCCGGGAGAAGGGTGTGCCGACGTTGACGGCGTTCCTGACGCCCGGAGACCGGTGCCCAGGTGCGGGCCGAGCACGGGCCCGCGCAGCTCGTCGCGCTCAACAACGTCTACGCCCACATCCCGGACGTCGTCGGGTTCACCGAGGGTCTGCGCTCGCTCGTCGCGGACGACGGCTGGGTGTCGATCGAGGTGCAGCACCTGCTCACGCTGGTGGAGCGCACCCAGTTCGACACGATCTATCACGAGCATTTCCAGTACTACACGGTGCTCACCGCGCAGCGGGCGCTCGCATCCGGTGGTCTCGCGCTGGTGGACGTCGAGCTGCTCGACACGCACGGCGGCTCGATCCGGCTGTGGGCTCGGCCCGTCGACGTGGCCGATGAGCCGTCGCAGGCCGTCCGCGACGTGCTCGCCGCGGAGCGGGCGGCCGGGTTGCACACGGCGGAGGGACACGACGGGTTCGCCGAAGCCGTGTCCCGGGTGCGGGACGACCTGGTGGCGTTTCTCGATCGACGCGCGGCGGGCCGGGAAGACGGTCGTCGGCTACGGCGCGCCGGGCAAGGGCAACACCCTGCTGAACTACTGCGGGATCCGGCCCGACCTGCTCGCCTACACGGTCGATCGCAACCCTTACAAGCACGGCCGGTTCACCCCCGGCACCCGGATCCCGGTGCTCGCGCCCGAGCAGATCGCTGCTGATCGGCCCGACTACGTCCTGGTGCTGCCCTGGAACCTGCGGACGGAGCTGACCGAGCAGCTCTCTTACATCCGGGAGTGGGGCGGTCGCCTCGTCTTCCCGATCCCGACCCTCGAGGTGGTCTGAGACAATGAAGGTCGTTCTGTTCTGCGGCGGGTTCGGCATGCGGATGCGCGACGGCGCGTCGGACCTGCCCAAGCCGATGCATCAGGTCGGTCCGCGCCCGCTGATCTGGCACGTCATGCGCTACTACGCCCATTTCGGGCATACGGACTTCGTTCTGTGCCTGGGCTATGGCGCCCACCACATCAAGGACTTCTTCCTCCGCTACGACGAGACCGCGAGCAACGACTTCGTCATGCGTGGTGGCGGCGTCGAGCTGCTGGGCAGCGACATCCAGGACTGGACGATCACCTTTGTCCACACCGGTCTGGACTCGCCGATCGGTGAGCGGCTGCGCCGGGTGCGCGCCCACGTCGAGGGCGAGGACATGTTCCTGGCCAACTACGCGGATGTGCTCACCGACGCACCGCTGGACAAGATGATCGACCGGTTCGACCGGTCCGACGCGATCGGCGGGCTGCTCGCGGTGCCCCCGCAGTCGGCCTTCCACTGCGTGAACCTGGGCGAGGGCGATGCGATCTCGTCGATCAGCACGCTGACGGAGATGCCGCTGTGGGAGAACGGCGGGTACCTGATGTTCCGGCCGGAGATCTTCGACCACGTCGAGGAGGACTGCGACCTGATCGGGGACGTGTGCGCGCCGCTGGCGAAGGAAGGCCGGATGATGGCCTACCGGCACCGCGGCTTCTGGCAGCCGGCGGACACCGTGAAGGAGCGCAACGCGTTGGAGGCGGCCTACCAGAGTGGCACCAGACCGTGGATGCTGTGGGATGCCCCCGACCGGGATCCGCTGCAGGCCGCCATCGCGGAGCTGCAGGGCCGGCTCGACCGCTGAGGAGCCCCGTGCCGAGTCCGCTGTGCTGAAGATCTGGCTATGCTGAGAAACTGCGTCATGGTGAGAACGCAGTGCTGAGCTTGCTGCCCGAGCGGCTCGACCGGATGCTGCTGCTCGGCGCGCACTGCGACGACATCGCGATCGGTGCCGGCGGCGCCCTGCTGGAGCTGTGCCGCTCCCATCCGGGTGTCGCCGTCACCGCGCTCGTCCTCACCGGCGGCGGCTCGCTGCGCGAGGAGGAGGAGCGCGCCGCGCTGGCCGCGTTCTGCCCCGGGGCGCAGCTCGACGTGGCGGTTCTCGACCTGCCGGACGGCCGGGTGCCCACCAGATGGGAGCGGGCGAAGCTGGCCCTCGAGGAGCTGCGCACCCACGGAGAGCCGGATCTGATCTTCGCGCCCTCCGCACATGACGCGCACCAGGACCACCGCACGTTCGCGAAGCTGGTGCCCACCGCGTTCCGCGACCACCTGATCCTCGGCTACGAGATCCTCAAGTGGGACGGCGACCTCGCGCAGCCTGCTGTGTTCCTCCCGCTGGCCGAACCGGTGCTCCGGGAGAAGATCGCCAAGCTGCACGAGCACTACGGCTCCCAGCGCGACCGCAGCTGGTTCGACCCCGAGGTGTTCGGCGGCCTCGCCCGGGTCCGGGGCGTGCAGTGCCACGCCCGCTACGCCGAGGCCTTCCACGTCGCGAAACTGGTGCTGGGGGCGGCGCCGCTGCTCGGCGTCGACCTGTCCACTCCGCCCTTCCCGTCCTGAGTAGCTCTACCGAGGAGATTCGCTGTGCGCGTTCTGTTGACCGGTCACCAGGGCTACCTGGGCACGGTGATGGCCCCGGTCCTGGCTGCGGCAGGGCACGAGGTGACCGGCCTGGACAGCGGCCTGTTCGCCAGGTGCGTGCTCGGCTCGTTGGACGTCCCGGACGCGCCCACACTGGCGCTCGACCTGCGCGACGTCACGGTGGGGCAGCTGACCGGGTTCGACGCCGTCGTGCACCTGGCCGCGTTGTCGAACGACCCGCTGGGCTCGCTGGCGCCGGAGATCACCTACGACATCAACCACCATGCCTCCACCCGACTGGCCCGGTTGGCCAAGGGCGCGGGGGTGGGGCGGTTCGTCTACGCCTCGACGTGTTCGGTGTACGGGGCGCAGTCGGGTGACGAGCTGGTCGACGAGGATGCGCCGCTCAAGCCGGTGACCCCGTACGCGGAGTCGAAGGTGCGGGTGGAGGACGACATCGCGGCGCTGGCCGACGCCGATTTCGTGCCGGTGTCGATGCGCAATGCGACGGCGTTCGGGTTCTCCCCGCGGTTGCGGGCGGACATCGTGTTGAACAACCTCGTGGGTCACGCGTTCTTGTCGAACACGATCCGGGTGCTCTCGGACGGGACGCCGTGGCGCCCATTGGTCCATGCCGAGGACATCGCCCAGGCGGTGGTGACCGCGCTCGCCGCGCCGGCGGAGGTGGTGCGGGCTCGGGCGTACAACGTCGGTACCGAGCGCAACAACCGCACGGTCGCCGAGATCGCGCAGGCGGTGGCGGGTGCCGTGCCGGGCGCCGAGCTGTTGATCACCGGCGAGACGGGCAACGACCCGCGGTCGTACCGGGTCGATTTCTCCCGGGCCCGCAAGGAGCTGGGCTACGAGGCGCAGTGGACGATCCCGGACGGTGCGGTGCAGCTGGCCCGGGAGTACCGGGCGCGGGGGCTGACCCAGGAGGCGTTCGACACGCGGTTCACCCGGTTGGCGGTGCTGAACGCGCGCCAGCGGGCCGGCGAGCTCGACGCGAGCATGCGCGTCGTCGGCTGAGCGACATCGGCACCTGCCCGTCGGAGCTCGGGGCAGCACGCCCGGACAGTGCTGTGGCTCCGACGTGCGGGTTACCGTAGGGCGCATGTGCCGCAACATCCGCCAGCTGCACAACTTCGCCCCGCCCGCCACCGACGCGGAGGTGCACGAGGCAGCGCTGCAGTACGTCCGCAAGCTCAGCGGCTCGACCAAGCCGTCGCAGGCCAACGCTGACGCGTTCGACCGGGCCGTCGGTGAGGTCGCCGCCGCGACGCGCCGGCTCCTCGATGATCTGGTGACGATCGCGCCGCCGAAGAACCGGGAGGTCGAGGCCGCCAAGGCGCGGGCCAGATCCGCGGAGCGCTACGCCCGCTGATCGGGATGTGCCGAGAAGCTGCGCCCGCGTCACCACCCTCCGTGATCGTGACCACGAGAGGGTGAGACGGGGTGGTGCCCGCGCGTCGCTACGGTCTCCGGCATGCCCGGCTATCTCCGCTTCCCCCACCTGCGTGGCGACACCCTGGTCTTCGTCGCCGAGAACGACATCTGGACCGCGCCCGTGTCCGGTGGCCGTGCCTACCGGCTCACCGCCGACGGAGTCCCGGTGGGCACCCCACGGCTGTCCCCGGACGGGACCCGGGTGGCGTGGACGTCGTGGCGCGAGGGGGCGGCAGAGGTCTTCGTCGCCGACGCCGACGGCGGCTCGGCACGCCGGCTGACCTGGTGGGGCGGCGCCCGGTGCCGCGGCTGGACGTCGTCTGGCGACGTCCTCGCGCTGACCGCGGCCGGGCAGGCCCTCGGCCGGCTGACCTGGGTATGGGACGTCCCTGGCGATGGCGGTGCGCCGCGGCGGCGCGAGTACGGACCGTTGTCGGACCTGGCGCTGTCGGCCGGTTCGCCCGGGGTGCTGCTGGCCACGACCCGGTCGCTCGAGTCGGCCTGGTGGAAGCGCTACCGGGGCGGGACGGCCGCGAAGCTGTGGTGGGACGCCGACGGCACGGGTGACTTCGTCCGGCTCCTCGGGGACATCGACGCCCAGCTCGAGTCGCCGATGCAGGTCGGGGAGCGGCTCGCGTTCCAGTCCGACCACGAGGGCTGGGGCAACCTCTACTCGGTCGACCGCGCGGGCGGTGACCTGCGCAGGCACACCGATCACGGCGGGCCCGGCGCGCCCGCGTTCTACGTGCGGCACGCGAGCACGGACGGGGCGCGGGTGGTGTACGAGTCGGCGGGCGAGCTGTGGATCCTCGACTCCCTCGACGGTTCCTCCGACACGGCCCCCCGGCGCCTCGACGTCCGGCTCGGCGGCCCCCGCACCGCTCGCGAGTCGCACCGCATCACCACCGCGGCGTGGTTGTCCGGCGCGGTGCCCGACCGGACCGGCCGGACGAGCGTGGTGACCGTCCGCGGCACCGTCCACCGGCTCACCCATCGCGACGGGCCGGCCCGCACGCTGCTCGCGGAACCGGGGGCGCGGGCCCGGCTCGCCGAACCGCTGGGTGCCGACCGGGCCGTCTGGGTCGACGACGCCGACGGCGAGGAGTCGGTGACCGTCGCCCCGGTCGACCCACGGGCCGACGACGCCCCGGCACCGGTCCGTCACCCGGTCGGCGGCCGGGTGCTGCAGCTCGCCGCGGCCCCGGACGGCCGCAGCGTCGCCGTCACCCTGCACGACGGCCGGCTCCTGCTCGTCGACCTCGCGGGCGACGACGGCCAGGTGCGCGAGCTGGCCCGCGGCGCCGACGGGGAGATCTCGGGGCTGGCCTGGTCGCCCGACTCGCAGTGGCTGGCGTACGCCGACCCCGTGGAGGCGGGGATCAGCCGGATCGTCGTGATGCGACCCGCGGACGGAGTGCCCGTCGCGGTCACCGAGCCCCGGTTCGTCGACCGGTCGCCGACCTTCACCACGGACGGCCGCTACCTCGCCTTCCTGTCCCGGCGCAGTTTCGACCCGATCTACGACCAGCACTCGTTCGACCTGACCTTCCCGGCCTCGTGGCGCCCGTTCCTCGTGCCGCTGGCTGCCCGCACCCCGGACCCGTTCGGGGCGAGCCCGGACGGTCGGCCCACCTCGCACGCCGACGAGAAGGCCGACGACCTGCGCGCCCCCGAACCCGACGACCCGTCCGCGGAGGGCGCGGAGAACGTCCCGAAGCCGGCGAAGGACGAGGAGAAGGACACGCCGCCCGAGGTGGTGATCGACGTCGACGGGCTCGCCGACCGGCTCGTGCCGATCCCGGTCGGCGAGGGCCGCTACACCGGGCTGAGGGCGGCGAAGGGCTGCCTGCTGTGGTTCAACTGGCCGGTGGAGGGCGTCCTCGGCTCCGGGCGGGCCGACGACGAGAAGCCGGAACGCCCCGTCCTCGAGCGCTACGACCTGGTGCGCCGCAAGCTCGACGTGATCGCGGACCCCGTGAGCGCCTACGCCGTGAGCGGCGACGGCACCCGGCTCGTCGTCCGTGACCGCGAGACCCTGCGTGTCCTGCGGTCGGACCGGACGGGGTCGAGCGCGCCCGAGAAGGGCGACGCCGACGAGTTCGAGATCGACACGCGGCGGATCGTGGTCACGGTCGACCCGACCGCCGAGTGGCGGCAGATGTACGACGAGGCGGGCCGGCTGATGCGCGACCACTTCTGGGTCGCGGACATGGCCGGGGTCGACTGGGCGGCCGAGCTGGCCCGGTACCGGCCGCTGGTCGACGCGGTGGGCAGCGTCGACGACCTCGTCGACGTGCTGTGGGAGGTCAACGGGGAGCTGGGCACGTCCCACGCGTACGTGTCGGGGGGTGGTGGCGGCGACTGGTCGGGGCGACCCGGGCTGCTGGGCGCCGACCTCGAACGCACCGACGGCGGCTGGCGGGTGGTGCGGGTGCTGCCGCCCGAGACGTCGGCTCCGGACGCGCGCAGTCCGCTGGCCGGACCGGGCGTGGACGTGCGGGCCGGCGACGTCATCCTCGAGGTGGCCGGGCGGCCGGTGGACCCGGAGTGGGGGCCGGCGCCGCTGCTGGTGGGCACCGCGAACCGGCTCGTCGAGCTGACCGTACGCACCGGCCCTGATCGGGAGGGCGCGGGCGAGGTGCGCCGCGTGGTCGTCAAGCCGCTCTCGTCGGAGTCGGAGCTGCGCTACCAGGACTGGGTGGCGGGCAGGCGGGCGTTCGTCGCCGACCGTTCCGAGGGCCGGCTCGGGTACCTGCACATCCCCGACATGGTCGCGAGCGGGTGGGCACAGCTGCACCGCGACCTGGGCCGGGAGACGGCGCGCGACGGGCTCATCCTCGACGTGCGCGGCAACAGCGGCGGCCACACCTCGCAGCTGGTGGTCGAGAAGCTGGCCCGGCGGGTGATCGGCTGGGACGTGCCGCGGCACCGTCAGGCGTTCCCCTACCCCGACGACGCGCCCCGCGGCCCGGTCGTCGCGCTGGCCGACGAGCACTCCGGCTCGGACGGCGACATCGTCACCGCCGCGATCAAGCGGCTGGGTATCGGACCGGTGATCGGGACCCGGACCTGGGGCGGGGTGATCGGCATCGACGGCCGCTACTCGCTCGTGGACGGCACGCGGGTGACCCAGCCGCGGTACGCGTCGTGGTTCGACGACTCCGGCTGGGACGTCGAGAACCGGGGTGTCGCCCCGGACATCGAGGTGGTGATCACGCCGCAGGACCACGCGGCGGGCCGCGACCCGCAGCTGGAGCGGGCGGTCGACCTGGCGCTGGAACGGCTGGCGGAGCGCCCGGCCGCCCGGCCCCCGGATCCCGCCACGCGCCCGTCCCGCCGACGCCCGGACCTGCCCCCGCGCCGGTGAGGGGCGGGAGCAGGTCGGAGGCTCAGCCGGCGGGGACGAACTCCCTGACGCCCTCGGCGCTCGCCGGGCTCTCGCTGTCGTAGGGCGCGACCTCGTCCTCGGTGAACGACGCGCCATCGGTCATGCGCTTGAAGTCGCGCAGGGCCGTGCCGGTGCAGGCGACGTCCGCCACCGGGGCGCCGACGCCCCCGTGCACGTCGTCGACGTGCACGGTGCGGAAGTCGATGCTGTAGCGGGTCGTCCCGCTGGTGTTCGGGATCGAGGCGTGCAGCTGATCACCGGAGAACAGCATGATCCCGCCCAGCGGTGGGACCACGGTCAGGCGCGTCGCGTCGGCCGGGACGCCGTGCACCGGCGCCGGATGCACCCGGACGTCCGTCCCCCCGCTGAAGTCCTTGATCCGGCTGCGCCAGGCGTTGGCGAGGTAGTAGTCGTAGTCGCCGGAGTTGTTCTCCACCTCGGCGCCGAACCCGTGCGGGTAGAACTCCATGATGTTGTTCTCGGCCACCGGCCACACCGGCATCCACCAGTTGAGCTGAGCCTTCGGGGCGGCGTACCAGGTGTCGCGGTGGGCCTGGAAGGCGTAGGCGATGCCGGTGGAGAGCCCGCCCTGGGGGAAGGCGGTGCGCAGCTTGGGCACGTCGGCGTGGATCTTCGCGAGCTCGCAGCCCAGCGCGCGCGCGATGCCGCGGACGTGGTCCATCGAGCGCGGGTCGTGGATCCAGCGGGGCTTGAACTCGATGAGCATGTCGGCGAGCTGCTCGGGGGAGTGCACCGTCTGGATCGAGAGCGGGTCGTGGGGAGCGAACAGCTCGGTGATCATTTCCCGGGTGTACGCGGCGAAGGCCGCGACCTCCGGGACGTGGGTGTAGACGAGGACGTCACCGCCGAAGAGGCGGCGACGCCGCTCCGCGTCGTCGAAGGCCGGGTCGATGTGGAGGTTGACCATGCAGCTTTCCTTCAGTCGAGGGTGGGGAGCTCCCCTCTACCAACGACGCCGCAGCCCCCTCGGACGTTGCTCAGATCCGGTCGGTGTCGCGCTGGCGTTGGAGCACCGGTAGGCCACACCCCGAACAGCACCGCCACGACGTCACCGGCAGCCCCCAGCGGCCGAGCGTGAAGTACATTCGCGAACGGCAGCCGCCCGTCGCGGGCCATCGAGAACATGACGCGGGTGGCCGACGCGGAGATCGCCAGCGCTGCCGAGAAGATCGAGATGCCGACGATGGCGAGCACGACCGGGCCCCAGAACGGGCCGGCGAGCGTCGTGAGGACGTACGCGATCCCCCGCGTCGACAGCTCGGGGGCCAGGATGTCGGGCGCGGCCAGCAGCATGCCGAGGATCATCAGACCGCCGCCGACGGCCGAGACGAACATGCAACGGGTGATCGCCCGCGGTGCCGTCCGGCGCGGGTCGTTCGTCTTCTCCGACAGCTCGGCGGCGCTGTCGAAGCCGTACATGACGTACGCGGCCATGAGCATCGAGGCCAGGAACGGCCCGATGTAGGACCCGTCGCCCTCGACTCCGTTGGTCTCGGGCAGCACGGCCTGAAGCGCGATCGCACCAGGCCTCGGGCGATCTCCTCCTCCCACTTCGTGGTCGGCAGCCCGGCCTCCGCGCACCGCGAAAGCGGCTTCGGGACCGTAGTTCTCGTCTCTCGGACCAGGCCCCTCTGCGAGGGCGGAACCCTAGGCGCGCCTCACCTTTTCGTGAGTCGCGGACAGGGAAGGCCGCCCGTATCGCCGCCGCCCGCTCCGCGTGTTTCCGTCCGGTGACGGCCGCCGACTCGCGTCCGCGAACGTGCCGACTCGCGCCGGCAAAGGTGCCGACTCGCGGGGGATCCGGCGCGCGTAACCTGGGAGCAGGCCCCCGTCCGTCCCGGGTAGGGGTCTGTCCTGCGTGCCTGCTGCAAGGGGAATCGTGGCCAAGCTCTCTGGTCTGCTCACCACCTCGGACCCCGAACTCGGCGCCCTCACCGCCGCATCCCGCGACCTGCGCCCCGCCGGCGTCCCGGCGCTGGCCGTGGAGGGCCCATCGGCGTTGCGGCCGTTCCTCGCCGCCGCACTCGCCGACGGCGGTCGCACCGTCCTCACCGTGACGGCGACGGACCGGGAGGCCGAGGATCTGGGCGGCGCCGTCGCGGACCTGCTCGGTCGCGACGCCGTCGCCGTGCTGCCCAGCTGGGAGACGTTGCCGCACGAGCGCCTGTCGCCCCGGCCGGACACGGTCGGCCGCCGGTTGTCGATCTTCCGGAGCCTCGCCGACCCGGCCACCGCCCCGCGGCTGGTCGTCGCCGCCGCACGCAGCCTGATCCAGCCGATCGCACCCGGCCTGGGCCGGCTGGAGCCGGTGACGCTGCGCGTCGGCGACACCCACGACTTCGACGCCCTCCTGGTCCGGCTCGTCGAGCTGGCGTACACGCGGGTCGAGATGGTCACCGCGCGCGGCGAGTTCGCCGTCCGCGGCGGGATCGTCGACGTCTTCCCGCCCACGGCCGAGCACCCCGTGCGCGTCGAGTTCTGGGGCGACGAGGTCAGCGAGCTGCGCAGCTTCGCCGTCGCCGATCAGCGGTCGGTCGTCCCCGTCGAGGTCCTGCACGCGCCCGGGTGCCGGGAGCTGCTGCTCACCGTCGAGGTGCGCGACCGGGCCGCGGCGCTCGCCCGGATCCACGAGAACAACCCCGCCCTGCGCGAGCTGCTGGAGCGCCTCGCCGAGGGCATCCCGGCCGAGGGCATGGAGTCGCTGATCCCGGTGCTGGTCGGCGGTGCCGAGCTCGACCTGCTCACCGACCTGCTGCCGGTCGGCGCGCCGGTGCTGCTCGCCGATCCCGAGCGCATCCGCACCCGCAGCGCGGACCTGGTCCGTACGGGCCAGGAGTTCCTCGAGGCGAGCTGGTTCACGGCAGGTGTCGGTGGTGACGCGCCGATCGACGTCGGTGCCAGCGCCTACCGCGGCCTCGACGAGGTGCTCGGGCACGCCACGTCGACCGGACGCCCGGTGGTCACGCTGAGTCCGCTGGTGTCAGGCCGGGACGACGTCCTGGCGCCGGCCGTGCACGAGGTCGAGTCGTACCGCGGGGACACGGATCGGGCACTGACCGACCTGCGTGCCCACGTCGCCACCGGCGGCGTCGCCGTGCTCGTCGTCGCCGGCCCCGGCACCGCACAGCGCGCGATCGAGCAGCTGCGTGACGCGGACGTGCCGGCCAAGCTCGTCGAGCGGCTCTCGGCCGCGCCGGAGCCCGGCCTCGTCACCGTCACCTGCGGCAGTCTCACCGAGGGCTTGACGACCGGCGGCCTCGTGCTGCTCACCGAGGCCGACGTGACCGGCAACCGGGGCGCCGCGACCGCGGACCCGCGCACGCTGGGCACCAAGCGGCGCCGCAACGCCGTCGACCTCGTCACCTTGTCGCCCGGCGACTACGTGGTGCACGCCCAACACGGGATCGGTCGCTTCGTCGAGATGCGGGAGCGGACGGTCAGCGGCGCGACCCGCGAGTACCTCGTGCTCGAGTACGGCTCGAGCAAACGCGGCCAGCCGGCCGACCGGCTGTTCGTCCCGACGGACGCCCTGGACGAGATCAGCCGCTACGTCGGCGGCGAGGTGCCCACGCTGAACAAGCTCGGCGGCGCGGACTGGGCCAAGACCAAGGGCCGTGCCCGCAAGGCGGTCCGCGAGATCGCCGCACAGCTCGTGCAGCTCTACGCCGCGCGCCAGTCCGCGCCCGGCCACGCCTTCGCCCCGGACACGCCGTGGCAGCGTGAGCTGGAGGACGCCTTCCCGTTCACCGAGACCCCGGACCAGCTCTCCGCGATCGACGAGGTCAAGTCGGACATGGAGCGCGCCGTGCCGATGGACCGGGTGGTCTCCGGCGACGTCGGGTTCGGCAAGACCGAGGTCGCCGTGCGCGCGGCGTTCAAGGCCGTGCAGGACGGCAAGCAGGTCGCGGTGCTCGTTCCGACGACGCTGCTGGCCACCCAGCACCTGCAGACCTTCAGCGACCGGATGCGCGCCTTCCCCGTCACGGTCAAGGGCCTCTCCCGGTTCACCGACGCCGCCGAGGCGAAGCAGACGATCGCGGGGCTCGCCGACGGGACCGTGGACGTCGTCGTCGGCACGCACCGCCTGCTGCAGACCGGGGTGCGGTGGAAGGACCTCGGCCTCGTGATCGTGGACGAGGAGCAGCGGTTCGGCGTCGAGCACAAGGAGCACATCACGGCGCTGCGCACGCACGTCGACGTGCTGACCCTCTCCGCGACGCCGATCCCGCGCACGCTGGAGATGAGCCTCGCCGGCATCCGCGAGATGTCGACGATCACCACGCCGCCGGAGGACCGCCACCCGACGCTGACCTACGTCGGCGCGTACGACGACAAGCAGGTCGCCGCCGCGATCCGCCGCGAGCTGCTCCGCGACGGGCAGGTCTTCTACGTGCACAACCGCGTGGCGTCGATCGAGCGGGCCGCCCGGCACGTGCGCGAGCTGGTGCCCGAGGCGCGGGTCTCCGTCGCGCACGGCCAGATGAACGAAGACCTGCTGGAGCGCACCGTCAACGGGTTCTGGCACAACGAGTTCGACGTCCTGGTCTGCACGACGATCGTCGAGAACGGCCTCGACATCTCGAACGCGAACACGCTGATCGTCGAACGCAGCGACACCTTGGGCCTGTCCCAGATGCACCAGCTGCGCGGCCGCGTCGGACGCGGTCGCGAGCGCGGCTACGCCTACTTCCTGTTCCCGCCCGACCACCCGCTCACCGAGACCGCGCACGACCGGCTCGCGACGATCGCCCAGCACTCCGAGCTCGGGTCGGGCGCGGCCGTCGCGATGAAGGACCTCGAGATCCGCGGCGCGGGCAACATCCTCGGCGCCGAGCAGAGCGGGCACATCGCCGGCGTCGGGTTCGACCTCTACATCCGGCTGGTGGGCGAAGCCGTCGCCGCGTTCCGCTCGGCCGCGGGCGCGGGGCAGGGCGACGAGGAGGAGCCGCTGGCCGAGGTGCGGGTGGACCTGCCGGTCGACGCGCACGTCCCGCACGACTACGTGCCGGGCGAGCGGCTGCGGCTGGAGGCCTACCGCAAGATCGCCGAGGCGGCCGACCAGGACGCGCTCGACGCGATCGTCGAGGAGCTGACCGACCGCTACGGCGAGCCGCCGACCCCGGTACGCAACCTGCTCGCCGTCGCCGCGTTCCGGCAGCGGTGCCGGGCACTGGGCGTTGCCGAGGTCGCGGTCGCGGGGAACAACGTCCGCATGGGCCCGGTCGAGCTGCCGGACTCGCGCAGCTGCGGCTGCGCCGGCTGCACCCGAAGGCGCAGTACAAGGTTGCGGCAAAGCTGGTCACGGTGCCGCGGCCGGTCGAAGGTGGCCGGATCGGTGGCGCGCCACTGCGCGACATCGCGTTGCTCGACTGGTGTGCCGCGCTGATCGGTGACGTGCTCGCACCGATCCCCGCGGGCAGGTAACGCCTGCCGGTGGCGGGTCGACCCCGACCGCGATGCCCGATTCCGTCGCTCCGCCGCGCCCGGCATCGACCGGCGCCTCGGACCGCGGCGAGGGCGCCGACCCGGCCGGCGCTCCGGTCACTCGGGGCCTGAGGCGGTTCGGCCGTCGGTACCCCGCTGTGGGTCGCGCCGCGGTCGGCGTGCTGTGTGCGGTCGCGAGCCCGTTCGCGACGCCCCCCGGGGGACTCGGCCTCGCCGTGGCGACGGCGGCGGCCGTCGTGATGTGGAACCTCGCCTACCTGTGGGCGCTGTTGCCGGACGGCCGCGCTTGTCGCTTCTACCGGGCGACCTGGGTGGTCGACGTCGTCCTCGTCTGCGGCCTGTGCCTGGCCAAGCCGGTCCTGGTGGATTCGGGACACCAGATCACGTCGCTGGGCTGGATCTCGCCGATCGCCTCGTTCACCGTCGTCGCGGTCCAGTTCCAGCTGGGTGCGCTCCTCGCCGCTGCCGCGACGTCAGCCGTCTGCGCCGCGTTCCTCGTCGGAGCCGCGGCGTCGCCGGGACTCACGGTGTGGGACGGCCTGCTCGCCGCCGGCGGTGGCTGGATGCTCGTCGAGGCAGCGCTCGCGCAACTGCTGTGGGTGCTCCTGCAGCGGGCCGGGCGTGAGGCGGACCGGCTGATGCGGGCGCAGTTCGCCACCGAACGCGCCGCCGCGACCGCCGCGGCCCGCCGGTCGGCTCAGCGCGCCCACTGGGCCACGATCCACGACACCTCGGCGAGCACCCTGCTCATGATCGGCATGGGTGCGGTCCGCGGTACCGAGGAGTGGCTGCCCGGTCAGGTGCAGCGCGACATCCGCCTGCTGGGCGGTGCGCACGACGGGCCTCCGGACGCCGATGCCGCGGATGTCGCGCTGGAACCCGCGCTCCGGGAGGTGACCCGCGCCGCCCGCGTCCGCGTCGAGTTCGACTGCCCGGTGGACCTGGCGGCGCCCGCGACGGTCGTCCGTGCCGTTGCCGGATCCGCGACCGAGGCGCTGGAGAACGTCGCTCGGCACTCGGGCGTCGACGGCGCGCGCCTCGATGTGCGGCATGACGTGGTGCCCGAGATCGTCGAGATCGCGGTCGCCGATGACGGAGTGGGGTTCGACCCCGATGCCGTCGGGGCGCACCGCTTCGGGCTCGCACTGTCGGTGCTCGACCGGATGGCCGCCGTCGGCGGGTGCGCGACGGTCGAGTCGGCGCCCGGGCGGGGCACGGTCGTACGGCTGCGGTGGCCGGCATGACCACCGTGCCGACGACAGGGCCGACCACCGAGCGGCCGTACCTGGCGCTGGCGCTGCTGCGCAGGCTGCGGGTGGCCCGGTCGGTGATCGTGCTGGTGATCCTGCTCGGCCTGGTGCTGCCGCACGTCGTCGCCGACCTGACGCTCTACCACCCGGTGTGGACCGGCCCGGCCTGGTTCCTGGGCCTGCTCGCGGTCGCCGAAGCCGACGCGGTGCTCGTCGCGCGGCACCGCACGTGGGGGAGCGCGCGGTGGCCCGTGGCCGCGTTCGTCCTCGTGCTGTCGGTGTGGGCGACGGCGCTGCTGCCGCCGTCGGCGCTCGTCGGGCCGCCGCACCAGACGCTTGGCGCCGTCGGCTGGTTCGGCGTCCTGCTGCTCGCCGACACCGGCCTCCCCGCGCTGCTCGGCTTCCTGGGGCTGCACGTCGGGCTCACGGTGGTACAGCTCGGGTTCGCGCACCGACTCGACCTGCTCACCCTCGTCGACCTCGTAGTCGTCGTCGCCGTGACCGGCGGGTTCCAGCTGGCCGTCGGCGCCGCGGGAGCGGCGTTGGACCGGGTTGCCGACGCCGCGATCGAGGCCGCGCGCCGTCAGGCCGCCACCGTGACGGCGGAGGAGGTCGCCCGGCAGCTGCACGACGACCGGGAGGAGCGCTACGGCCGGCTGCGCGACAGCGTTCTTCCGCTGTTGCGCGGGATCGGCGAGGGCACGCTGTCGCCCGCCGACCCGGACGTGCAGCGCCGCGCCGCGCTCGAGGCGGCCCGTCTGCGGCGGCTGTTCGCCGAGGAGAGCGACGTCGCGGACCCGCTGGTGGTCGAGCTCGGGTCGGTGGTGGACCTCGTCGAGCAGCGCGGGGCGGAGGTGCGGTTCTCGGCGACGGGGCAGCGCCCCGTCCCGCCGCCCGCGGCGCGCGCGGCACTGGTCGACGTGATCACCCCGGCGCTCCTGGCGGCTCGGCGTTCCGCGCGGGTGACGCTGAGCGCGGCCGGAGCGGGGCTGCTCGTCGGCGTGGTCGCCGACGTGGGGGTCGCCGACGTGCAGATGACCGACGCGGGAGCGGCCGCGTCGCCGGAGATCTCGACCGTCGTCGTCGGGACGGAGCAGCAGACCTGGGTGGAGGTGCGGTGGACCCCGTCAGCATCGTGATCGTCGACGATCACCCGGCGATCGTGGACGGGGTGCGGGCCTGGTGCGCCGCGGCCGACCCGCCGATCGTCGTCGTCGGAGCGGGCCACGAGCCGAGCGTGGCGGTGTGCGGGGCCGGCGCCACGGCTGACGTCGTGGTGTTCGACCTGCAGCTGGAGACCGCTGTGCTGTCCTTCCACACAGTCGGCCGGTTGGTCGCCGCGGGGCGGCGCGTGGTCGTGTACTCCCAGGCCGCGGACGACGCCACGGTGTTGCGTTGCCTCGAGCTGGGCGTGTCGACCTACCTGACGAAGGCGGAGGGGCGAGAGCACCTGATCCCCGCGCTGCACGCGGCGGCCCGGGATCTGCCCTACGTCTCTCCGGCACTGGGCGGGGTGATGGCAGGCGACCGGCGCGCCGACCGGCCGGTGCTGAGCGACCGTGAGCGGGAGGTGCTGCTCGCGTGGTTCGAGAGCGACTCGAAGAACCTCGTGGCCACCCGGTTCGGGCTCTCGGTGAAGACGATCGACACCTACATCGCACGGGTCCGGATCAAGTACGCCGAGGTCGGTCGCCCGGCGTCGACGAAGGCGGCGCTGGTGGCACGGGCGCTGCAGGACGGGCTGGTCGACCTCGACGACCTCTGACGCTCTCGACGTCGCGTCGCCGCGCGGCGGCGCGGCCGATCGTGCCCGACCGGCCGCGCCTCCCCGCGCCCCTCTCGCGGGACGCGCTCGCTCCTCGGGAAAGTGCGCCGGGGAGCGCGGCGCGTCAGGACCCGGCGCCCTCAGGCGGTGGACCGAGGGCGCCGAATCAGGCACTGACCGTAGTGGGAAAACCGATCCGGCCGCGTCGGGCGAACGCCTGACGGGGGAGACGCGGGGACATGTGAGATGACGCCTCCCGCGGCCCGTGGCGGGATGCCACCGTGAGAGGGTGTGGACCGTGTACAAGCAGGTGGGGCGCGCCCTCGCAGTGATGGCGACCGTCGGCGCGGTGGTCAGCGGGTGCGGTACCGGCCCGAGCCAGGTCGGGTCGGCTGTGATCGTCGGCACAACGTCGGTACCGCTGGAGCAGGTGCAGTCGCGGCTGGACGTCGCGCTCGGCAAGACCGACACCCTCGCCCAGCTGGCGAGCAGCGGCGTCGGACCGCCCGAGATCGCTCGCGACGTCGTCAGCGGCGCCGTGACGCACGACCTGCTGGCCCGCACCGCTGTGACCGACGGGATCGCGGTCAGCGATGCGGACGTCGACGCGGCGCTGCAGCAGAGCGGTGGTGCCGACGCGGCGCTGTCGCAGTCGCTCTATGACCTGCCCGCCATCCGCGAGCGGGTCCGAGACCGGATCATCGCGATCCGGCACGCGCAGCGGATCGTCCCGGGGCTGACGGTGACGGCCGATCTCATCGCGGCCGAGACGCGTGACGACGCCGCGGCCAAGGCACGCGTGCTCGCCTCGGGCGGCCCGGCGGCGGACGCGCTCTTCGCGCAGAATCCCGAGACGTCCCGGCGCAGCATGTCCTACCAGGCTGTTCGCAGCCCGGAGGCCGCGTCGACCGTGCTGTTCGGGCTGCCGATCGGGCGGACCGCCTACTTCCAGCCCAGCCCGCAGCAGGGAGGCTGGATCGTGCTGCGCGTGACGGACCGGAAGGAAGACCCGAACGCCGATCCCAACGCCGCGGCGTCGCTGGGCGACTCGGACCTCGCCGCGATCGGCCAGCGCCTCCTGCAGCCGCTCGCCGAGGAGGTGGGGGTGCGGGTCAACCCGCGCTTCGGGGTGTGGGACCCGGTCTCGATGCGCGTGGTCGCGGCGAACCAGGAGGGCGGCGCGATCCTGCCGCTCATGGGCTGATGCCGCGCATCGTCGTCGTGCTGCCCGTCGGCGGTGCGGTGCTGCCGGTCGCCGCGCTGCCGGCGCTGCGGGCCACGGTCCAGGTCGTCGCCGACACGACGATCCCGGAGAAGGTCGCGATCGCCGCGGGCGCCGTGGCGGACACGCCGTCAGGCACCGACTGGGTGCTGCTCACCACCGATCTCACCCAGGCCCCCGCGGCGGACGAGGTGATCGGCGCGCCCCGGGGGTCCGCCCTGCTCGACGCCGCGGCCGTGATGGACCGGCTGCGCTCGCCCGGCGGCTGTCCCTGGGACGCCGAGCAGACCCACGCGTCGCTGCTGCCGTACCTGGTGGAGGAGTGCTACGAGCTCTACCAGGCGATCGAGGACGGCGACGGTGCCGCGGTGCGCGAGGAGCTCGGCGATGTGCTGCTGCAGGTGCTGTTCCACGCACGGGTGGCTTCGGAGGCCGGGAATCGATCCCCCGACGCGGACGTGGAGCGGTCGTTCGACATCGACGACGTGGCCGCCGACCTGGCGGCCAAGCTCGTCGGCCGCCACCCGCACGTGTTCGCGGGCAGTGACATCAGGGCACGGGAGCGGATCGACACCGCGGAGCGCCAGGAGCACCGCTGGGAGGAGCTCAAGCGGGCCGAGAAGCAGCGCGACTCGAGCGTGGACGGCGTGCCGCTCGGCCAGCCGGCTGTCGCGCTGGCAGCCAAGCTGATCAGCCGGACGACCCGCGCCGGCCTGCCCGCCGACCTGTTGCCCGGTGGGGCCGACACGGGGAGTCGGTTGTTCGCCGACGCGGCCCGGGCCAAGCTGGCCGGCGACGACCCGGAGGCGGCGCTGCGCATCGCGGCCCGCCGGTTCGCACACGACGTCCGCGCCGCCGAACGCTCTGCGCGGGACGCGGGCCTGGACCCGCACGCGCTCGACGCCGACGCCTGGCGCGCCCACTGGCCGAAACTGCAGTAGAGCTGTTCGCGGCGCCCACCCTGCGGTCAGCCGGACGTCAGACGCGCCTGCGACCGCCGAGAACGAACTTGTTGTAGAGCAGCAGCACGATCACCGCGCCGACGATCGAGCCGATCCACCCTGCGGGCTGGAAGCCGCGGAGGCCGACCGTGAACAGCCCGAACACGAAGCCGCCGAGGACGGACCCGACCACACCGAGGGCGATGGTGCGCAGCACCCCGATGTCGTCGCGCCCCGGGACCAGGGCCCGGGCGATGAAGCCGACGATGAGCCCGAACACGATCCAACCGACGATCGTCCAGAGCATCTGTTCTCTTCTCCTCTTCCGTGCGCACCCGCCCCGCGGGCGCCCCCCATCCCGTTTCTACCCCTCGGCACCGACAAGGTCGGGGTGAGCTGCGGCTCAGCCGCATGGATGAGTGATCCGCCAGCCGGGGGACGAGATGCACGAGCGAGAAGGGCTGCGCAGTGTGGCTGCGGCCCCGGGTCAGACCGCGCCCTCCAGGAGCTGCTGACCCCAGTACTCGCCGTCGCGCAGGCCCGGCGGGCAGGCGAACATGGCGGAGCCGGTGTGCTGGATGTACTCCATCATCGTGTCGTTGGCCGCCAGCGCCCGTTGCATCGGCACGAACTGCGTCTGGGGGTTGCGGACGAAGCAGATGAAGAACAGGCCGGCATTGAGGTGCCCGCGGTCGTCGCTCCCGTCCACGAAGTTGAACCCGCGCCGGAGGATCTTGATCCCGTTCAGCGACTCGGCCGACGCGAGCCGGACGTGGGAGTCGAGCGGGATGACGGGTGTGCCGTTCGCGTCGATCGACCGGAAGTTGGCGGGCTCGAACTCTCCGGTCCCACCCAGCGGGGCGCCGGTGCCCTTGGTCCGGCCGATCACGAGTTCCTGCTCGTTCAGCGAGGAGCGGTCCCAGGTCTCGATGTGCATCCGGATGCGGCGCGCGACGAGGTAGGTCCCGCCGGTCATCCAGTCGGGCCCATCGCCGTTCTGCACCCACACGTGCTCGTCGAGCAGGTCCGGCTCCTCAGCCTTCACGTTGTTCGTGCCGTCCTTGAAACCGAACAGATTGCGGGCCGTGGCCTGCTGGGTCGACGTCGACGACGTCCGGCCGTACCCGAGCTGCGCCCAGCGCACGGCCGTGGTTCCGAAGCCGATGCGGACGAGGTTGCGCACGGCGTGCACCGCGACCTGCGGGTCGTTCGCGCAGGCCTGGATGCAGATGTCGCCGCCCGAGCGGGCGGGGTCGAGCCGGTCGCCCGCGAAGCCGGGCAGGTCGGCGAGCGCGGCCGGGCGACGGTCGGGAATGCCGAGCTTGTCGAAGAACGTGCTGCCGAAGCCGATCGTCACGGTCAGCGATGACGGCGGAAGCTCGAGCGCCTCACCGGTGTCCGTGGGCGGAGCTTCGGGGTTGTGCGGCAGGGCGCCGTTCTCCGCCGTCTCGAGGCCCCGGGTCAGGCGCTCGGCGGCCGTGGTCCACTGGCTCAGCATGCGCTGGACCGTGGCCTTGCCGGTGGAGGTCAGGTCGAGCGCGGTGAAGTACAGCTCGTTCTGCGACGGGGTGACGACCCCGGCCTGATGGGTGCCGCGGAAGTCGACGACGTCCTGCCCCGGCGACGCAACCGGGGCATCCGGCCGGCCGAGCGCGTAGCCCGACACCGCACCGACCCCGGCCACTGCGGCGCCCGCCCCGGTCCACCCGAGCAGGCGGCGGCGGGAGATTCCTCCGGACACCGTCGTCCCCCTTTCACCTCATCCCTACGCTGCAACGTGCGGGGCCGCGCCGACAGTCCGCGGCGCGGCCCGCGGTCGGGGGACGGTCGTCACCTTAGGAAGTGACGACCCCCGCCACCTGGCTGACGGGCTCGCCCAGCGCGTCGACGGCGTCGGTCATCTTCTTGATGTCGTCCTCCGTCAACTCGGTGTAACTCTTGAACCCGTCACCCGCCCGGTAGTTGTCAAGCAACGTGTCGACGGCGGCGAACCGCTCGTCGAGTACCGGACCGAGGGTTTGGTCCTTCTCATCGATCACCGGGCGCAGCGCGGCGACCGCAGCCTGCGACCCCTCGACGTTCCCCTTGAAGTCCCAGAGATCGGTGTGCGAGTAGCGGTCCTCCTCGCCGGTGATCTTGCCGGTGGCGACCTCGTCCAGCAGCTCCTTGGCGCCGTTCGCCATCTGCACGGGCGTGAGCTCGACCGTGGTCACCCGTGACTGGAGGTCCTTGATGTCGGCGATCAGCTGGTCCGCGATCTGGCCCGAGTCGGCCTGCAGCCCGTCGATCCACAGGTCCTTCTCGAGACGGTGAAAGCCGGTGAACGCCACGCCCGGGTCGCGCTCGTCGTCCTCGCGGCCATCGATCTTGGGGTCGATGTCGCCGAACGACTCCGCGACGGGCTCGATCCGCTCCCAGTAGGTGCGCGCGACGGGGAACAGGGCCTTGGCCTGGTCGACGTTGCCGGCCTTGACGGCATCGACGAACTCCTGGGTCTTGGGAACCAGGGCCTCGATCTGCGAGGTGGTGTAGCGCTTGTAGCCGGCGGTGGCCTCGGCGAGCTTGGTGTTCGTGTCCACCGAGCGGGCGGCCGAGCCGGTGACGGTGAACGGCGCGCGGATGCCGTCGCCGATCATGCCCGGCTTGCAGGCGGTGGTGTAGGTGCCGCCGTCGGGGACCTCGACGATCAGCTGGCGGGTGAGACCTGGGCCGATGTTCTCGACCTCGCCCATGATCCGGTCACCCGTACCGTAGAGGTAGAACTCCGTGACCTTGTCGCCACCGTTGGTCACGTTGAACGTGATCGTGCCTGCCGGCGCCTCGACGGTGCTGATCGCACAGGCCGTGTCGGCCGCCTGGACGGTGATCGGCCCGCCGGCCGCGGCGGACGCGCCGCCCCCGGAGGACGCGGCGGGGGGTGCTGTACTGGTGCATCCGGCCAGGGCGACCGCGGCACCCGCGGTCAGCAGTGTCGCGACGGAACGGGCCGCGGCAGACCTGCGGGACATGGTTCTCCTAGGAGCGAGAAGGGGATCAGACGGTGCCGGATGTGGTGGGCATGGCGGCAGGTGCCTGCGCGACAGTTCGACGTTGGGGGCGGAGGAAGAGCGTGAGCACGACGGCGACATAGCCGACCCAGACGACGGCCTCCAGCACCGTCGTCTGCGGCGAGAAGTTGAGGACGCCCTTCAGCAACGTGCCGTACCAGGAGTCCGGGGGGATGGCTGCGCTGACGTCGAAGGCCAGCGTGGTGAGGCCCGGCAGGATGCCGGCTTCCTGCAGGTCGTGGATGCCGTAGGCGAGGATCCCGGCGGCCACGAAGATCAGGAAGAAGCCGGTGACGGTGAAGAACTTGCCGAGGTTGATCTTCACTGCACCGCGGTAGAGGAGGTAGGCCAGCGCGACGGACGTGGCGATGCCCAGCAGGAAGCCGATCAGCGGCCGGGTCGTCTCGCCCGCGGCCTGCGCGGCGGCGAAGAAGAACACGGCCGTCTCCAGGCCCTCGCGGCCGACGGCGAGGGCGGACATGACGACGACGGCGACCGGCCCGATCCGGATCGCGTCGTCGAGCTTCCCCCGCAGGTTGCTGGACAGCGTGCGCGCGTTGCGCCGCATCCAGAAGATCATCCACGTGACGAACCCGACGGCGATGATCGACAGCGAGCCGCCGAGGGCCTCCTGGGCCTCGAACGTGAGGGCTTGCTCGGTCAGGGTCAGGCCGAGGGTGACGCCGACACTGACGAGCACGGCGATCGCGACGCCGAGCCAGACCCTCGGCAGCTCGGAGCGGCGGTTCGTCCGGACGAGGAAGGCGACGAGGATGCTGACCACCAGCGACGCCTCGAGCCCCTCGCGCAGCCCGATGAGGGCGTTGCCCAGCATGTTGGATCCCGTCGTAGGTGAGCCTAACCAGAACTCGGGTGAGGCTACCTTCCGTCAGGCGGGGTCGGAAGGGTGGTCCGACTCGCATCCCGGGCCGATCGGCCCGGATGTCGGATCGTCGGAGTCGTGCTCAAGCTGGTGGAGTGACCAAGCATGACTCGCAGGTGGAGTGACCAAGCATGTCCTGCAAGTCGGCGGCGCCGCGGAGCAAGCCGTCGACTCGCAGGTGGAGTGACCAAGCATGTCCTGCAAGTCGGCGGCGCCGCGGAGCAAGCCGTCGACTCGCAGGTGGAGTGACTAGTCGCCGTCGATCGCCAGCCGGGCCCGTACCTCGCCGAGCGCCTCCTGGTACTCCGGGCGCGGGTCCATCGCCGCAGCCATCTTGAGCTGGGCGTGCGACTCGGCGAGCCGGCCCTGCCGCTGGAGCGCCTTGCCGAGGGCGAAGCGCGCGTAGTGGTCCGCGGGGTTGAGCTCGAGGACCCGGACGAACGCCTGCTCGGCGAGTTTGAGCTGGGCCGAGTTGAGGTAGGCCCGGCCGGCGAGGAGCTGCACCGAGGCGTCGTTGGGCTGGCTCTCGAGGACGGGACCCAGCGCTTGCAGCGCGTCCAGCGGTCGGCTCCGCGCGATCAACATCTCGGCGCGGCGGAATGATTCGAAGAGGCCATCGGGCGCGGGGTGGCTCGTCATGGTCGCTCTACGTTAGGTCCCTCGGCGGCGATCGGCGACACCTGGGCCGCCGTGTCTCGGTGAGTGACCCCATCCTCTCGGCCGGTCGCCAGACGACCGTCACGGGCCCTGCGGAAGAGGCTTCGGCGGCGCACGGCTGCGGCGACCCGCCCACCGTTTCGCCCTGCACGCGGCTCCGGCTCGCTACCCTGCGCGGAGATCCACGGAGTCCTTCATCGAGCACGGGACGGGAGCACTGGTGGCATTCATCGAGCAGGTCGGGGCGCGGGAGATCCTCGACTCGCGGGGGAATCCGACGGTGGAGGTCGAGGTCGCGCTCGACGATGGCACGTTGGCGCGGGCGGCGGTGCCGTCGGGGGCCTCGACGGGTGAGCATGAGGCGGTCGAGCTGCGGGATGGGGACAAGGCCCGGTTCGGCGGCAAGGGTGTGGAGAAGGCCGTGGCCGCGGTGCTGGACGAGATCGGTCCGGAGTTGGCGGGGATGGAGGCCACCGATCAGCGGGTGATCGATCAGCGGCTGGTGGATCTGGATGGCACGCCGGACAAGGGCCGGTTGGGGGCGAACGCGCTGCTCGGGGTCAGCCTGGCGGTGGCGAAGGCGGCGGCGGAGTCGTGCGGGTTGGAGTTGTTCCGTTATGTGGGCGGGCCGAACGCGCATGTGTTGCCGGTGCCGATGATGAACATCATCAACGGGGGTGCGCACGCGGACTCGTCGGTGGATGTGCAGGAGTTCATGATCGCCCCGATCGGGGCGGAGAGCTTCAAGGAGGCGTTGCGGTGGGGCGCGGAGGTGTATCAGGCGCTCAAGGGTGTGCTCAAGGGTGACGGGTTGGCCACCGGGCTCGGGGACGAGGGCGGGTTCGCCCCGGACCTGCCGGGCACGACCGCGGCGTTGGATGTGATCGCCCGGGCGGTGGACAAGGCGGGGTTCACCCTGGGCCGCGACATCGCGCTGGCCCTGGACGTCGCGGCGAACGAGCTCTACAGCGACGGGGTGTACTCCTATGAGGGCCGCAAGTTGTCCTCGGAGGAGCTGACCGCGGTCTATGGCGAGCTCGTCGACGCCTACCCGCTGGTGTCCCTGGAGGACCCGCTCTACGAGGACGACTGGGAGGGGTGGATCGCGTTGACCTCTCAGTTGGGGAGCAAGGTGCAGGTCGTGGGGGATGATCTGTTCGTGACGAACCCGGAGCGGATCGAGGATGGGATCACTCGGGGTGCGGCCAACGCGTTGCTGGTGAAGGTGAATCAGATCGGGACGTTGTCGGAGACGTTGGATGCGGTGACGTTGGCCCACAACTCCGGGTATCGGTGCATGATGTCGCACCGGTCGGGGGAGACCGAGGACACCACGATCGCCGACCTCGCCGTCGCCACCGGGTGTGGGCAGATCAAGACTGGTGCGCCGGCGCGGTCGGAGCGGGTGGCGAAGTACAACCAGTTGTTGCGGATCGAGGAGTCGTTGGGGGATGCGGCTCGTTATGCGGGTGATCTGGCGTTCCCCCGCTACACCCCCGCCGGCTGAGCACCCTGCCAGTGCACCGGGTCGGCCCCGCGCGGGGCCGGCCCGGATGTAGCGAAAGCGGCGTTCGGTGCACTCAACGCACCCAACGCCGCTTTCGCTTCATCGGTGACCCGGAAGCGCCGAGCGCCGAGCGCCCGGCGGGTCGGGCGGTCTCCGTCGCTGCGTCGTGATGACATGTGGTGGTCGACGGGGTCGCCGCCCGGCGCCCGGCAAGACCCAGGGAGGAGATGCGCGTGCCGGAGGAGCGCAGCCGGGCCCGGGCCGAACGGGGGCGCAAGCCCGCCCCGCGGCGATCCGGTTCGGCAGCGCCGGGACGGGTTCGACGGGAGCCGCAGCTGAGGCACGCCCGGTCACGGGCAGGGAGCGTCGTCGCGGCCACGACCGGCCTGCTCGGTCTGTCGTCGACGCGCCGGGCGGCCGTCCTCGCGCTGGTCGTGTGCGCGCTCGCGCTGACGGTCGTCGTCCCGCTGCGCAACTACGTCGCCCAACGCCAGGAGCTGGCCGCCGTCACGGCACAGCAGCAGGCGCTGGCGGCCGAGGTGGACGAGCTCAATCGCGAGCGGGCGCGGCTGTCCGACCCGGCCGAGATCGCCGCCGAGGCCCGGTCCCGGCTCGGGTACGTACGACCGGGCGAGGTGCCCTACATCGTGCAGCTGCCGTCCACGGGCGCCGACCGCGCGGCCGACCCGGCGACGGACGGGCTGCCCTGGTACCGCCAGCTGTGGCGAGAGGTCGCCGACGGCCCCGCGGGGGCCGAGCCCGTCCACTGAGCGGCGGTCACCGAGAATTGCCGCCGTGCCCGAGATGACCCCTCCAGACGGTGCGGCCAACGCGACCTGCGCGGGCGTCGATCCTGCCGACGAGGCCGCCGTCGCCGCCCAGCTCGGCCGAAGGCCCCGGGGCCTGCGCACCGTCGCGTACCGCTGCCCGTGCGGCCTGCCCGCCGTCGTGCAGACCGCGCCCCGTCTCGCCGACGGCACGCCGTTCCCGACGCTGTACTACCTGACCTGCGCGCGACTCAACTCCCGGATCGGCGGGCTGGAGGCCGACGGGCGGATGCGCGAGATGACCGACCGGCTCGACACGGACCCGGGGCTCGCCGAGGCCTACCGCCGCGCGCACGAGTCGTACCTCGCCGAGCGCGACGCGATCGAGCCCCTCGACACGCAGGTGACCGCAGGCGGCATGCCCACCCGGGTCAAGTGCCTGCACGTGCACGTCGCCCACGCGCTCGCCGCCGGTCCCGGCCTGAACCCCTTCGGTGACGAGACGCTCGCCGAACTCGGCGAATGGTGGGCCTCCGGCCCCTGCGTCACCTGCGTCCCCCCGCTCCCCTGATCCGCGAGTCGCCACGTTTGCCGCCGCGAGTCCCCACCTCTGCCTGCGCGAGTGGGGACTACAGGACCGGGGTCACGCGCTCCAGCAGCGTCTCCGTGTGCGCCTCCGCCGGGAGCGTGCCCGCCGTGCGCCACGGGCCGTCGGGCAGGAAACGCGACGACACGAAAGCCGACGCCACGTCGTCCGGCGCGTATCGCAGCAGCAGCGACCCCTGCAGACACAGCGCCAGCATCTCCGCCAGCCGCCGCGCGCGCCGTTCCTCCCGGCCCCGAAGCTCGGTGCGCAGCTCCTGCACGCCGCGGTCGAACCACGAGTCCGTACCCGACGCCTCGTCGATCTCCGCCAACACGGCCTCCTCGGAACCGGGCTCCCGCGTGATCGCGCGCAGCACGTCCAGCGCCGTCACGTTCCCCGACCCCTCCCAGATCGAGTTCAGTGGTGCCTCGCGGTAGAGCCGCGGCAGACCGGAGTCTTCGACGTACCCGTCCCCGCCGAGGCACTCCAGCGCCTCGGCCACGACCGTCGGCGCCCGCTTGCACACCAGGTACTTCGCTGCCGGCAGCGCCAGCCGCAGCAGCTCACGCTCCTCGCGGTCCACGGCACCCGCCAGCCGCAGCGCCAGGGCTGTCGCCGCCTCCGACTCCAGCGCCAGATCCGCCACCACGGCCTGCATCAGCGGGGCGTCGGCGAGCCGCTCACCGAACGCGCTGCGGTACGCGACATGGTGCGCCGCCTCCGTCAGCGCGATCCGGATCAGTCCCGCCGAGCCGAGGACGCAGTCGAGCCGCGTCATCGTCACCATGGTCAGCAGGGTCGCGATCCCGCGGCCCTCGTCACCCAGGCGCCACCCGACGGCGTCGGCGTACTCGACCTCGGCGGATGCGTTCGCGCGGTTGCCCAGCTTGTCCTTGAGCCGCAGCAGGCGCATCCCGTTCCGGCTGCCGTCGGGCAGCACCCGGGGGACGACGACGCAGGCCGGCCCGTCCGCCGCCATCGCCAACGTCAGGAACAGGTCGCTGCACGGCGCGGAGGTGAACCACTTCCGCCCGGTCACCCGGTAGGTGCCATCGGCGGCCCGCTCGGCCCGCGTCGCGACCGCCCGCAGGTCCGAGCCACCCTGCACCTCGGTCATCGCCATGCCCGCGAGCAGTCCGGCCTTGCCGTCCGGTGCCGCCGGGCCGGGAACGTAGTGCTGGGCGCGCAGCCCGGGTTCGAACCGCTCCGCGAGCTCCGCGTCCTGCCGCAGCGCCGGGACGGCCGCGTACGTCATCGAGATCGGGCAGCAGTGGCCGTTCTCCAGCTGGTTCATCAGGTAGAACCCCGCCGCGCGCGCGACGTGCGCGCCCGACCCGGCGGGGGCGACCCACGGCGTCGCATGCAGGCCCCAGCCGACCGACGTGCCCATCAGCCAGTGCCACGACGGGTGCATCTCGACGTCGTCGATCCGCCGGCCGTACCGGTCGTGGGTGCGCAGCACGGGCGGGTGGGCGTCGGCCAGCCGGGCGTGCTCGCGGGCCTCCGCCGAGCCGACGAGCTCCGCCAGCGACGCGAGGGTGGGCAGGGCATCGCCCGCACCCTCGCGCTGGACCGCGTCGGCGAGCGCGGGGTCGCAGGCGAGCGGGTCGAAGCCGGAAAGCGGTGGAGGCTGATTTCCGCCGCCGGTCTCCGCCACGGTGGGGAGGGTATAGGCGCAGGCCCGGGCCGTGGGGCGCAATCTTGCGTACGGTGGGCGCGTCGTCGGATCCGAGGACTTGGGGGAGTGCGCATGGCGCGGGTGGCCGCCGTCGACTGTGGGACGAACTCGATCCGCCTGTTGGTCGCAGACGTCACCCAGGCCGGGATGCGGGACGTGCACCGCGAGATGCGCGTGGTCCGGCTCGGGCAGGGCGTCGACGCGACGGGTGTGCTCGCGCCCGAGGCGATCGAGCGCACGCGGGTCGCCCTCGCCGACTACACGGCGATCATGCTCCGCAAGGGCGTGGAGCGGGTGCGGATGGTCGCGACCTCGGCCACGCGCGACGCCGCGAACCGCGACGACTTCTTCACCATGGTCCGTAGCACCCTCGGCGCCGAGGCCGAGGTGATCTCCGGCGACGAGGAGGCGCGGCTGTCGTTCGTCGGCGCGGTCGGCGAGCTGGACTCGGACGACGGCCCGTTCGTCGTCGTGGACGTCGGCGGCGGCTCGACCGAGGTCGTCGTCGGTGACCTGACCGACGACGGACCGGTCGTGCGCGCAGCCCGGTCGGTGGACATCGGCTGCGTGCGCCTGACCGAGCGTTGCCTGCCCGACGACCCACCGACTGCGGAGCAGGTCGAGAAGGCGCGGGCGGTCACGGCGGAGATCCTCGCCGGCGCCTTCGCGGCCGTGTCGGTCGACGGCGTGCGGACGTGGGTGGGCGTCGCGGGCACCGTGACGACCCTGTCCGCGCTGGCCATGGACCTGCCGGCCTACGACGCCGACGTCATCCACCTGTCCCGGCTGTCGCTGCCCGATCTGCACCGCGTCACGGCCGGCCTGCTCACCATGTCCCGCGAGCAGCGGGCCGTGCTCGGACCGATGCATCCCGGGCGGGTCGACGTGATCGGCGGCGGCGCGATCGTCGTCGACGAGCTGGCCCGTGAGCTGCACACCCGGGCCGGCATCACCGAGCTGGTCGCGAGCGAGCACGACATCCTCGACGGCATCGCCCGCTCGCTCGCGTGACGTTCGCGAACCTGTCCGAGCTCGACACCGCGCTCGTCGACTGCCGCGCCTGTCCCCGACTCGTCTCCTGGCGCGAGCAGGTGGCGCGGGACAAGCGAGCGGCATACCGCGACGAGGAGTACTGGGGACGCCCCGTGCCCGGCTTCGGACCCGCCGCCGCCCCGTTGCTGATCGTGGGCCTGGCCCCGGCCGCGCACGGCGGCAACCGCACCGGCCGCATGTTCACCGGGGACCGCAGCGGCGACGTCCTCTATGCGGCCCTCTATGCGGCCGGGCTGGCGAACCAGCCGACGTCCGTCCGCAAGGGCGACGGCCTGGAGTTGTACGGGACGCGGATCACGGCGCCGGTGCACTGCGCGCCGCCGGACAACAAGCCGACCCCCGACGAGCGTGACCGCTGCGGTCGCTGGTTGGCCGCCGAGCTGGACCTGCTCGCGCCCACGCTGCGCGCGGTCGTCGTCCTCGGCGCGTTCGGCTGGCAGGCGCTGCTACCGGTGCTGGCCCGGGCCGGCTGGATCGTGCCCCGCCCTCGACCCCGCTTCGGGCACGGCGTGCAGGTCACGTTCGCGCCGGCCACCCCCGAGCGCGTGCCGCTGCAGCTGTTCGGCAGCTACCACGTGAGCCAGCAGAACACGTTCACCGGACGCCTCACCCCCGGCATGCTGGAGGAGGTGCTGGCAGCGGCGGCGCGGGCCGCGGGCGTCGACCGAGCCTGAGGGGCGCAGCACGGATCGTTTCTCGGCAAGGTCACGTGCAGGGCCTGCCGGCAGAGCGGGACGTGCCGCGCGTGCAGCGGAACCGGTGAGGTGCAGCGGGACTCCTGAGCGTGGCGGCCTCACCCGGCGGTGGCCCGAGCAGTGGTGCATGTCACACTGTGTGGTGACCGGTCACAGCTCCCCGAACACGACCGGAAGGTGGTCGAGCTATATGGAGACGTGTACGACGTGCAACGGTGACGGTCGCTGCCTCAGCTGCGGCGGCTCCGGCACGGTCGGAACGTGGATCACCCACCGCTGTGACGCCTGCCACGGCAGGCGCGTATGCGGCCGGTGCAGCGGCTCCGGCGAAGTCAAGAAGCGCTCGCGTTAACCGACGCTGTTCCCCGCGCGACCGGTGACGCCCGCTGATCGCTGTTCGCGCGGGTCCCTTGCGGTCGATCGCCCGTGCGGCATGGTCTTGGTCGTCCAATCGACGCTGGACGCGCCGAACCGGTGATCGGCACTGCGGCACGTCGGGTTCAGGTGCGCGCCTACACTCGCGGCCTCGCCCCCGTAGCCCAACCGGCAGAGGCAGGCCCCTTAAAAGGGTCCCAGTGTGGGTTCGAACCCCACCGGGGGCACCGCCATGCCGATCCCTCTGCAGTGCTCTAACCAGCGTCAACACGGTCTTGACGGCGCGTGTCGGTGATCATGCCCGGTCCAGTGGTGTCCGGCGCGCACCCGGAACGCCAGGTGGCTGCGCCAAGTACGCGCCAAAGTTTCAGCCCTCACCGAGCGGCGGCGATGCGGCTACCCGGCCTGCAGCTCGGGGGACGCCTACTCATACAGCCAACGGCAGCGCTGACAGCAGGCTCCGGTGACCGGACCGGGTATGCCTGCGGGCACTCGGACATCGAGCGGTAGAGATGCACCATGAGTGAATCCATCGGACGCCTGCTCAGCGTCGTCTTCGAGTGCGCAGATCCCGACCGAGCCGCGCAGTTCTGGGAGGCGATCCTCGGCTTCGAGCGCCACCACACTCACCCGGACTGGGCCACGATCGTCGACCCGGACGATGGACGGCGACGCCTATCCTTTCAACAAGTCCCCGACCACGTGCCGCCGACCTGGCCCGAGCGCGACCGGCCTCAACAGGCACACATTGACGTACTCGTCGACGATCTGGACGCGGCCAACGCACGTGTCATCGACCTCGGCGCACAGCCGCTGACCGAGGACGTCGTTGCCCACGAGGACGAGTCGTTCCGGGTCTACGCCGATCCTGATGGCCATCCGTTCTGCCTGATCGAACAGGTCGCTCCCGATCTGTGAGGCGACGGCGTGGCGACGTCGAATCGATATCACCCTCCCAGTCACCTCTCTGCAGGACCGAGGGACACGGGCTCCGCCCGCACCCCACACCGCTCAGATTTCAGCCCTCCCGGCTGACGAGGGCCTGCGCGATGCGGCGCCCGGCAGCGTCCTCGCCTGCGATGCACGTGGCGCCTCTACCTCCTGGCCGACGCGGCCGGCGGGACCGCTTGCCGGCACTGCTTGCGGACGGTGCCTCGACTCACTGCCAGCATCGGCACATGGTCGAACTCAGGGACGCGACTCTGGCCGACGCCTACGCCCTCGCCACCGTGCATGTCGCCTCTTGGCGCGCCGCCTACCGAGGGCTGATGCCCGACGAGGTCCTCGCCGGCCTGTCAGTGCCCGAACGCGAACAGGTCTGGTCCGACCGACTCAGCGTCCAGGAGGCACGGACGAGCGTCGTGGTCGCGACCGACGCGCGACGGATAGTCGGCTTCGCCGCGGCCGGGCCACCCGTGGACCCCACCGACCGCGCTGATTCGACGTTGGGCGACCTGTACGCGCTCTACCTCGATCCGGACCACTGGGGCCGTGGCATCGGAGCTCCTCTGCACGCCGCTGTGCTCGACCGCCTCGTCACCCACAGCTTCACCCACGCCGGCCTCTGGGTCCTCGACGGCAACCAGCGTGCCCTGCGCTTCTACCTCCGCCACGGCTGGACGGACACCGGCCGCACGCAGATCGACCGCGGTCCGCAGGACATCGAACTTCATGAACGACGGCTCCATCGCCGTCTCACCAGCTGAGCCGCGCTCAGAGATCTGTCGGCGCGGTGTCGCCTCCGAACAGGGGTCGCACGGCGGCGACGTCGTACTCGGCCACCGACACCGACAGCATCGCCGCGCCGTGCTCGAACGGCGGCCCGCTGCGGCGGAAGGCTTCGAGGGCCGCTTGCGACTCCCAGCGCTCGAAGATGTTGACGCGGCGGGGGTCGACCAGGTCGGCGGTGACGGCGACGTCGAGGCAGCCGGCGGCCTCGCGTGCCTGTTCGACGATGATCACGCAGCCCGCGAGGTAGGACTCGCGCTGCTGCGGCTCGACGGTGATGTGTCCGGCAACGATGACGATGGCTGAGCTCCTGCCGTCCGGCGCGGTCGCCGTCTCTGGATAGACGGCTCTGTCCGGCTGTCCCTGGGGCGTCATGGTGAGGGGACCCGACGATGCCCGGGAATTCATCGGGGCTGGTAGCAGCTCAGCGTCGTGTGGAACTTCGTCAGCTCGAGCTTGCTCGACGACCGTAGGGGAACGTGCAGGCCTGCGCCACGCAACCGCCGTCGTCACGCTCGGCGGGCGTCGACGGCCCAGGGCAGGTACGTTTCCCGGGACTATTGCCACCCTGTTGGCCTGCTCGGTAAGGCCGAAAGTCCCTCGTCGGATTTCTCGCCAAGCCGCACAGTGAGGCGGTTTGAAATCGTTTGCACATCCGATGGAGCGCAACGTGGCGGACAATCCCCTGGTCCCCAGCGAGCTGTACGAGCTGGAGCGAACCGAGTGCTTGCGCCTCCTCGCCCGTGGCGCGGTCGGTCGGGTCGCGTTCACTGATGGCGCGTTGCCCGCGGTGCAGCCGGTCGCGTACCACCTCGACGACGAGGAGATCGTCTTCCGGACCAAGAACGGGAGCAAGCTCGCTGCCGCGACCCGGCACGCCGTCGTCGGATTCGAGGTCGACGACTTCGACCTGGAGGCGCGCACGGGATGGAGCGTGGTGGGCGTCGGCGAGGCCTACGAGGTCGTCGATCCGGCGCGCCTCGCCGCACTGGCTGACACGCACACCGACCCGTGGGTGCAAGGACACGACGCCCACACGATCGCGATCCCGCTGCAGCTCGTCACCGGTCGCCGCCTCGTCCCCGATCACTAGCGCCTCCCGGAAGCGCTCGCTTCCTGCTCACGGGCCAGGTACGCCTGCGCTGCCCTAGCATCGCCATAGTGACGACCATCACGGGCGAAGATCTGCTTCCCCTCCTCCAGGAGGTCTATCGTGACCTCCACCGTTACCCCGAGCTCTCCTTCGCCGAGCACAGGACGGCCGGTGTCGTTGCCAACTGGCTCCGGGGTCGGGGTTTCGCGGTGACGGAGGGGGTCGGCAGAACAGGCGTGACCGGTGTCCTGCGTCGCGGCGAGGGGCCGGTGGTCCTGCTGCGGGCCGACATGGACGCGCTGCCCGTGGCCGAGAACACGGGTCTGTCGTTCGCCAGCCAGGCCCGAGGGATCGACCCCGACGGGCGTGAAGTCCCCGTCATGCATGCCTGTGGACACGATGTGCACGTGACCTGTCTCCTCGGCGCAGCAGCCGTCCTGGCGACGGATACGTCCTGGGCGGGCACTGTCGTGGTGGTGTTTCAGCCCGCCGAGGAGGTGGCGCAAGGCGCGACAGCCATGGTCGAGGACGGCCTCTACGACACCGTCCCTCGCCCCGACGTCGTGCTCGGCCAGCACGTTGCCCCGCTGCCAGCCGGTTTCCTGGGTCTGCGGACGGGCCCGGCGTTCGCGGCCACCGACAGCCTGCGCGTCACGATGTACGGCGCGGGCGGTCACGGCTCGCGACCGGAGGCAACCGTCGACCCGGTGGTGATGGCCGCAGCCACCGTGCTGCGGCTTCAGACGGTGGTCTCGCGGGAGATCGCGGGCTCGGATACCGCTGTGCTCACGATCGGCTCCGTGCAAGCGGGTACGAAGGCCAACATCATCCCGGACCACGCCGAACTCCTGCTGAACGTGCGGAGCTACGACCCGGAGGTTCGGCAGCGGGTCCTGGCGGCGATCACCCGGATAGTCGAGGGCGAGGCCCGGGTGGCCGGCGCGCCGCGCCCGCCCCACATCGAGTCCATCGAGACCGCTCCGGTGGTGGTCAACGACGCCGACGGCGCGACGCGCACCCGCCCTGCACTGGAGGAGGTCGTCGGACCAGGTCGGCTGATCGATCCCGGACCGGTGACGGGAAGCGAGGACGTCGGCGTGCTGGCGACGGCGGCCGGGGCACCCTGCGTGTTCTGGCTGCTCGGTGGTGCCGATCCGGCATTGTTCGGCCAGGCCCGCGATATGCGAGAGATCCGCAACCTGATCGCCTCGTTGCCTTCGAACCACTCGCCGCGCTATGCGCCGGTCATCGACCCGACGATCCGGATAGGCATGCAGGCACTCGTCGGCGCCGCCCGGACCTGGCTCCACGAGTCGGCGGCCGCCTGAGGCCACGCCGGTCGGTCGTGATCGCCGACTCAGGCGAAGCCGAACAGGGGCGGGAAGGCGAGCACGACCGTCCACGCCCAGGCCGCGTACACGATCACGTACCGGGTCTGCCAGTTCTCCAGCCGGGCGAAGGGGAGTCGACCGCGCACGAACCCGAGGAACAGCCAGGCCGACCACACCAGGTTGGCGAGCAGGATGACGTTCTCGCCCAACGCCGCGGTCTTGTTGGGACTGAAGCCCCACTCGGTGATCCGGCCGGCGATCGCCAGCAACACGATGACGTCGATGATCAGAGCGGTGACGACGAGCGCGAGCTGCAGGCGGTCGAAGAGACCGGGGCGGCCCGCGGGGTCGCGGGCGGAGATGGCGTACAGCAGCAGGCCCAGCACGATGACGAGCAACAGGTCGAACAGGATGAGCGCATCACGCTCGACGTTGACGCCGTTGTTGGTCCAGATCATGGCGACCAGGAACGCCAGCAGGGCGGCCGCGAAAAGAGGTGTGAAGACGCGGGTCAGCACCGGCGCCATGTTCTCGACGACGCTCTGCTTGGCCTCCACCAGCCATGCCGACACGACGACCGCGGCCATGGCACCGCACGGCACCAGCCACGATTGGACGAACCCCTCGGCATTGAGCCCGATGGCGAGAAAGGTGTTGATCGTGATGGCGCAGAGCGCGCCGCCGCCCAGCGCGATGAGGATGAAGTAGATCAGCCATTCGCCGCTGAAGCGGATGAAGTCCATCCGCCGCCGCTCCGAACGCCATTGGCCGCCGGCGTAGGCGACACCGACGGCGAGCCACAGTGCGAGCGGCAGGTGGATCGCGGTGAGCACGACGCTCTGCGAGCCGCCGGCCAGCGGATACGCGTTCGCAGCGATCGCGCCGAGGGCGAACAGCAGCGCGAGCACTGCGATGACGCGACGCCCGGCGCGGCGTTGCCACAGGAAGTAGGCGGCCAGCGCCGGCAGCGCGAAGAGGCTGAGGTTCCGCGCGTAGAAGCCGGAGTCGTCCCCGGACAGGGCGTGCCCGAACCAGCTCGGCACCTTGATCGCGATAGCCGCGAGGGCCGCGCACAGCATCATGACGATCAGCTCGCGTCGGGAGCGCGCGGCGGCGGCGTTCGGCTCCCCGGGCAGCACGAGCTGCTTCCAGAGCCGCTCCGAATGCTCGCGCGCGAACTCCCGCGACAGCTCGTCGAGGCTGCCCATGCGCTTGACGGCGATGAGGAACGCCTCGTCCGCCCGCAGGCCCGCGTCGGTCAGCTCGGTGATCCTGGTGCGGAGGTGGTCTTCCAGCTCCTCGGTGTCGGCCTGGTGCAGCTCGCGGCGGCGGCGCATGTAGGCCCGCCACTCGGCGATCTGGCTCTCCAGCTCGTTGTCGCTGGCGAGCGTCATCGTCCCGCCTCCCACGCCGGTGCCGCGATCGGCCCGATGGACTGGGCCGTGGTCCAGACCCCCCGCAGGGCGTCGACGACGGCGGCCCACTGGCGGCGCTGTTCCGCGAGCTCGGCCCGGCCCTGGTCGGTGAGGCGGTAGTACTTGCGGCGACGTCCGCCGGGTGGGGTCGCCCAGGTCGCCTCGACATGTCCGACCCGCTCGAGGCGGTGCAGCAGCGGGTAGAGCAGCCCGTCCGTCCACTCCAGCTGCCCGCCCGACAGCTCGTCCACCTGCTTGAGGATCGCGTAGCCGTAGCTCTCGCCTTCCGCGAGGATCCCCAGCACGAGGGGCGTCGCGGAGGCCGCGACGAGGTCCTTGGTGATGTGCATGCGCCCGCCCTGACCCTAGAACTGCGATGCATAGTAGCTCTAGGGTTCCCACCCGGGCAACGCCAGCCTCATGTACGGAGATGCCGGCCCTCAGACGCCCTTGCCGCCCTCGACGGTGTGCACGATCAGCACGTCGCAGGGAGACCGCTGCGAGACCACCGACGGCACCGATCCGAGGATGCGCCCGAGCCGGGTGTTGATGCCCCGGTTCCCGACGACGATCAGGTCGGCGGCCCGTTCCTCGGCGACCTGCAGCAAGCACGTGCACGGCGTCGCCCTCGACGAGCCGGGGCAGACGTGGTTCTGTGCGCCGGCTCGCGCCGGCGACCGGCACCGCCGGTGAAGGCGCAGCTCAGGCCGCGCGCCCGGGCAACGGGTGGTAGCGGTCGACGTACTCCTGGCCCGACATCGACACGATCGCGTCCATCACCTCGTCCGTGACCGCCCGCCGGATCGCGGCCGAGCCCTCCAGCCCCTCGTAGCGGGAGAAGTCGAGCGGTCGCCCGAAGCGGACCTGCACCGGCGCGAGCCGGGGCATGCGCGCGCCGACCGGCTGGACCTGCTGGGTGCCGACCAGCGCGACCGGGACGACCGTGGCGCCGGTCGACAGTGCCAGCGAGGCGACGCCGGTGTGCCCGCGGTGCAGCCGCCCGTCGCGCGAGCGCGTGCCCTCCGGGTAGATCGCGAACACGCCGCCTCGGTCGAGCACCCTGCGGGCCGCGTCGAGGGCGGCCAGCCCGGCCTTCGCGTGGTCGCGATCCACCGGGATGTACCCGAGAGCGGTGAGGAAGCGCGCCGAGAGCCGGCGGCGCAGGCCCCCGCCGGTGAAGTACTCGGCCTTGCCGAGGAACGCGACCGGCCGCGGGGTGACGAACGCCAACAGCGCGGTGTCGACGGCCGCGCGGTGGTTCGCCGCGAGGAGGACCGGGCCGCGACGTGGGATGCGGTGGGCCCCGCTCACCGCCGGTCGGAGGATCAACCGCGCCAGGGGGGCGAGCACCCATCGCACGAACCGCTGCACCAGCCACCTCCGGGTCGAATGGCGACATTGTGACAAACCAGGCGACGAAAGGGCGACACCGCGACCCGCGCTCACCCGTCGCGGACGGCCGTCACCAGCCAGGCGGCCGAACCGAACGCGACACCGTCCGGCCCGTCGTGCGCCTGCATCGTCGCGAGCAGGGACGTGCGGGCCTCGTCGGCGTCGCGGCCCTCGAGCAGCCAACCGAGCAGCGTCGCCATGACATCGCGGGCCGCGACCGGGTCACGGCCGAACTGGGCGGGCTCGCGGACGTCGTCGACCTGCACGCCCGTGAACCCGGCCTCGCCGAGCAGGGCGCGGACGGTGTCCGGCTCGGCGAGCGCGAACGGGCTCGGGACGCCGGGTGGTGGCCCGGCGAACGGCCGGCCGGCCAGTGCGGTCGTGATCTCGAGGAACCACGCGTTGTGTGCCGGCGCCTGCCAGGTCAGCAGGGCGAGGCGGCCGCCAGGGGCGGTGGCGCGGGCGAGGTTGGCGAAGGCGGCCGGCGCGTCCCCGAAGAACGACGCGCCGGTGCGGCTGAGGACGACGTCGAACCCGGCGGCGGGGAACGGGTGCACCTGGGCGTCTGCACGCTCGAAGGTGACATTGTCGAGGCCTGCGGCGCGAGCGCGCGCGACATCGACCATCGCCGCCGAGAGGTCCGCCCCGACGACCGCGCCCGGGGCCGCGCGTCGAGCGGCTGCCCGGGTGAGCGAGCCGGTGCCGCAGCCGACGTCCAGGACGCGCGTACCGGGCGCGATGCCAGCGGCGTCGAGCAGCGCGGCGTCGTAGCGGGCGGGCATCTGCTCGAGCAGGTCGGCGTGGACGGCCCAGAGCCCGCCCTCGTCGCCGTCCCACGCGCGTTCCTGCGCGGTGTTCGACAGGTCGACAGCGGGTTTCGTCGAGCTCATCTGGTCGCCCACGGTGCCCCCCTGGATGCCCTGCCCAACTTATCGAACGTCCGCGCCGGTCGTCGGGAGAACGACGCGGTCACCCGAATCATCAGCGAGGGCCGGCGGGCTCCGGCAGCAGCCGGTCGAGCAGGTCCCGCATGGTCAGCAGGCCGACCACCCCTTCGCCGTCGCGGACCAGCGTGAGGTGGCTGCGCCGTTCGCGCATCGTGCGTAGCGCTGCGTAGGCCGGTTCGTCCGCGGACAGCGTCAGCACCGGGCGCATGAGGCTGCGGGCGCACGTGCCGGGCGGCGCCGTCAGCGCGTCGCGCACGTGCACCATGCCGACGAGCTGCTCGCCGTCGCGCACCACCAGCCGCAGGTGCCCGCTGCGCCGGGTGATCTCGCGGATCTCCTCGGCGCCCGCGTCCGCGTCCACCGTGCTGACCGCCGTGTGCGGCCGCACCAGCGAGTCCAGCGTCGCCGTGTCCAGCTCCAGCGCCGTGACCAGCCGGTCGTGCCGCTCGCGGTCCAGCGTCCCGGCCCGGACCGAATGGGCGACGAGCTCGCGCAGACCGGCGGGGTCGTGGCTCGCGGCGACCTCGTCCACCGGCACGACACCGACCCGGCGCAGGCAGGCGTTCGCCAGCGCGTTGAGCGCCACCAGCAGTGGCCGGGTGACCGCCATGAAGGCGCGCATCGGCAGCGCGAGCAGGATCGCGGATCGCTCCGGGTGCGCGATGGCCCACGACTTCGGCGCCATCTCGCCGATCACCAGGTGCACGAACGTCACGACGATCAGCGCGGCGACGAACGCGACCACGTCAGCGGTCACCGCGGGCAGGCCCCAGGCGGTGAACACGGGCAGCAGCAGGTCATGCACGGCGGGCTTGGCCACGGCGCCGAGTCCCAGCGTGCAGAGCGTGATGCCCAGCTGGGAGCCGGCGAGCAGCAGTGACAGGTCGCGCGAGCTGCGCAGCGCGGCCCGGGCGGCGGCGCTGCGCTCCGCGGCCTCCTCGAGGCGGTAGCGGCGGGCCGCCACCAGGGCGAACTCGACGGCGACGAAGAACGCGCTCAGCGCCACGAGCCCGACGGCGACCGCGATCGCGACGGCGGGATGCAGGCCGGTCACCGTCCTCCACTCCCCGCGACCAGCTCCGGGACGGCCGCGGCGGTGCGGCGGCGCACCTCGACGGTGCCCGGCACCCGGTGGTCGACGGAGCGGACGGTGAGCACCAGCTCGTCCACCGTGCCGTCGTCGTCGAGCAGGCGGGGCAGGACCAGGGTGACCGCGTCGTCGCGCTCGGGCAGGCGCCCCAGCTCGTTGATGACCAGACCGCCGACGGTCTGGTAGTCGCCCTCGGGCAGGTCGAGGCCGACCAGTCGTTCGACCTCCTTGAGGTTCAGCGCACCCGGCACGGTCCAGGCGTCCGCGCTGCGGCGCAGCTGGTCCGTACCCTCCGGGTCGTGCTCGTCCGTGATCTCGCCGACCAGCTCCTCGGCGATGTCCTCGACCGTGAGCACGCCGGCGAATCCGCCGTACTCGTCGACGACGACCGCGAGCTCGTCCTCCGCGGCGCGCAGCGCCTCCCGCACGGCGGGCAGGGGCAGCGAGTCGGGCACGACGACGGCCGGGCGCGCGATGTCGCGGACGCGGACGGTGTCCCACTGCTGCTCGGGCAGTGCGAGGACGTCGCGCAGGCAGACCACACCGACGACGTCGTCCGCTCCGTCGGCCAGCACGGGGTACCGCGAGTGACCGGCGCTCATCCTGCCGACCAGCTCGCCCACGGTCGAGGTCGCGGCCGCCGTGGATACGCGAGGGCGCGGGATCATCGCGGCGCGAGCGGGCCGGTCCTCGAACTCCAGCACGCGGTCGAGTACCGCCGACAGGTCCGGGCGCAGGTCACCGCGCTCGCGCGACTCGTCGATGATCGCCTCGAGGTCGCGCGGTGTCGCCGAGTGCTCCACGTCGTGGACCGGCTCGACGCGCAGGGCGCGCAGCAGCAGGTTCGACGCGGCGTCGAACAACCGCACCAGCCACCCGAACATCGTGAGGTAGGTCGACGTGGACAGTGCCAGCGCGCGGGCGACCGGCTCCGGTCGGGCGATGGCGAGGTTCTTCGGGAACAGCTCGCCGAAGACCATCTGGACGACGGTGGCGAACAGCAGCGCCGCCACGGTGCCGACCGCGAGACCGACCCCCGTCGGGATGCCGAGGTCGCCGAGCAGCTCGCCCAGACCGGCACCGATCAGTGGTTCGGCGACGTAACCGACCACGAGGCCGGTGACGGTGATGCCGAGCTGGGCGCCGGACAGCATGAACGACGTGCGGCCGGTGATCTCGAGGGCGCGGCGCGCAGCGGCGTCACCGGTACCGGCCCTGACGCGCAGGCGGGCCCGGTCCACGGCCATGTAGCCGAACTCCTGGGCCACGAACCAGCCGGTCAACGCGGTGATCGCCAGCACGACGGCGGCGCCGAGAAGGACGTCGAGAGCAGCGCTCACCGGCGGGACACCCACCCCGTCCGGTCAATGGCAGGGGATGGGTGGTCGGTACTCGGGGGGTCGTCCATGATCCTCGGTGCTCGTGGGTCGCCGCATGGCGGCCGATTCGTCCTCCCCCACTGATACCACACTCAGGGGCGCACCCGCCCCGCGAGAAGATCGACGACGAGCGCGAGCGGAGGCCAGGCCACACGACCGGCCCGGGTGACGGCGTACGCGTGGAGGCGGACGTCGGGGTCGACCAGGGGCAGCAGCCGCACTCCCGGTGCGACCGGCCGGTCGAGTGGGAGCAGCCCCACGCCGAGACCGGCCACGATCAGGTCCTCCAGGAGGTCCAGGCTGTCCGCCCGATGGACGATGCGCGGCGCGAACCCGGCCATCGAGGCGAGGATCCGCACGACGTCCTCGTCGGCGGTGTTGCGCGAGTTCACGATCCAGTCGTCGTCGCGGCAGCCGGCGACGACCGCGACGGCGTTCCCCTCGGCGACGGGCTTCCCGGCCGGAACCGCGAGTCCCCACTCGGCGGACCACAGCGGTGTCGCCTCTGTGGTGCGGTCGAGCGGTGCCGGGGCCGGTGTGTAGTCGTAGATCAGCGCGAGGTCGACCGCGTCGCGGGCGAGCAGCCCGAGGGCCTCGAACGGCTCGTGCTCGGCGATCTGGAGGTGCACGGCGGGATGGGTCGTCGCGAGCCGGGCGACGGCCGGCAGCAGCGAGCGCCGGATCGCGGTGGCGAAGCCCGCGGTGCGCAGGATTCCGGCCGGTTGGGCGGACGGGTCGAGGTCGAGGCGGGCGGCGTCGACCGCGGCGAGGATCGTCACGGCGTGCTCGGCCAGCCGGCGTCCCGCCGGGGTCAGGCGGACGCGGCGTCCGACGGGCTCGATCAACGCCGTGCCGACCTCGCCGGCCAGCGCCGCGATCTGCTGCGACACCGTGGACGTGGTGACTCCCCGCTCGTCCGCGACCGCGCGCATCGAGCCGAGCCGCGACAGCTCGAGCAGGAGGTGCAGGCGCCTGGTCTCCACGTTGCCATCGTTCAGGATCGATGAACGATGTGTCCACAACTGACACGTGGACGTGGACGGTCTCGATGTCGTCTCATGGACCGGTGACCGCGCCACCCCTCGCCCGCACCGCTTCCTCGCCCACCGCCCGCTCGGGCGCGGTGCTCGCCGTCGGTTCCATGTTCTGCGTCCAGTTCGGGCTCGCCGCCTCGACCGGACTGTTCGACCGCGTCGGTCCCGAGGGCGCGGCCTGGCTGCGTCTGGCCTGGGCCGGGGCCCTGCTCCTGCTCCTCGTCCGCCCCCGCCCCTCCGCCTTCACCCGCTCGGGCCTGCTGGCCTGTGTCGTGCTCGGTGTCGTGACCGCCGGGCTCACCCTGTTCTTCATGGCCGCCGTGGCGCGGCTGCCGCTGGGAACCGCCAGTGCGCTGGAGTTCCTCGGTCCGCTCGGTGTAGCGGTCGTCCGCGGCGGGCGTGGCCGACTGCGGTGGCCCGCACTCGCGGCCGCCGGGGTGGTACTGCTCACCGAGCCCTGGCGCGGCACCGTCGACCTCGGCGGGGTGGCGTTCGCGCTGGCTGCGGCCGCGTGCTGGGCGGCCTACATCCTCTTGACGCAGCGGGTCGGCGACGAGGTGGCGGGTCTGCGGGGGCTTGCGGTCTCCATGCCGGTGGCCGCGCTCGTCGCGACGGTCGTCGCCGGTCCGTCGACGCTCGGGCACCTGACCGTGGACGTCGTGGTGATCGGCCTCGGGCTGGCCGTCCTGCTGCCCGTGGTCCCGTTCAGCCTCGAGCTCCTGGCCTTGCGCCGGCTGACGAGCGCGGCGTTCGGCACGTTGATGAGCCTCGAGCCGGCGATCGCGCTGCTGGTGGGCATGGTTGCGCTCGGCCAGATGCCGGGAGCGGCCGCGCTGGTGGGGGTGGCGTTCGTCGTCGTCGCGGGGATCGGCGCGGAGCGCTCCGGGAGGCGCGCGGCGTGATCGCCCGCTACGGGTGGTGAGAGCTGTCTGATCGCCGATGATCGACGTTGGCGGGTCCACACGGTTGTTGTCACGACTCTGTGCACCCGCAGCCGGGGATCTCCGCCCCGCACGGAGCCCTGTCGACCCGTAGCGGGGGATCACCGCCGACGACCTCGCCGGAATCGATCACCAGGCCGCGTCAGCCCCTGCGCCGGATCGTGGTGGTGGTGGCCGGCCTGGTCGTCGTGGTCGTGCCTGTCGCCGGCGGCACGGTGGTGGGCGTCGTGGGCGTCGTGGGCGTAGTCGTGGTTGTGTTTCCGATGGGAATGACGGTGGCGCCGATCGGACCGGCCGGGGCCGAGGTCATGGGGTCGTTGTCCGGAGTGTCCGCGCCCACGCGGAACTGCGTCATCATGTCGTGGTCTTCATGCGGCAGGTTGTGGCAGTGGATCATGTAGCGGCCCGTCTGGTGGGCGAACCTCGTGATCAGCCGCACCGATTCGTTCTCCCCGACGTACGCGACGTCCTTCGGGCCGAGCTCGTAGGTGTAGGGCGCCTTGCCGTTGCGCGAGAGGATCTTGAAGTCGACCAGGTGGATGTGGGTGGGGTGGAACCAGCCGCCGGACTTGTTGGTGATCTCCCAGATCTGGACCTCGTCCGGCTGCGGGTTGGCGACGACCTTCTGGTAGCTCGACGCGACGATGTCGTCCCAGGTCGTGTTGTTGACCTTCCAGGTGCTGTTGCTGCGGTGCAGGTCGAGCTTGACGGTCTTGATGCCGGGAACCTGTGTCTCGTCCAGCAGCATGATCTCGTTCTGCGGGTTCAGCTCGGCCGGCACCTCGTTGTTCGCGCCGTCGAACGCATCGGCGGTCACCTCGAACTGCATGACCTTGTCGGTGTGGTCGAAGTCACGGGAGTTCGGCACACCCAGGTTGCGCAGCTGGATCCTGGTGCCCGCGGGGACGGTCGTGAAATCGATGACGACCTCGTAGCGCTCGGCCATCCCGACCCGCAGCTGCGTGGTGGTCTGCGGCCTGGGCATGAGCCCGCCGTCGGTGGCGATGACCGTCATCGGGAGGCCGGTGTTGCTCAGCTGCAGGCGCAGGCCGCGCGACAGGGAGGCGTTGAGGATCCGGAAGCGGTACTTCCGCTTGGCGACCGTGAGGTTCGGCCACGGCACACCGTTGACCAGCATCACGTCGCCGTAGAGGCCGGAGTGGCCCTCGTCGTCGTACATGAGCTTGCCGTCGGCGGCGAACATCTTGTCCGTGATCACCATCGGGAGGTCGTAGGCACCCTTCGGGATCGGCAGCCGGTCCTCGAGCTCGTCGCTCATCAGGTACATCGCGGCCAGGCCCATGTAGGCGTTCTCGGCCGTGTGGTGCACGCCGTGGTCGTGGTACCAGAGCGTGCGGGACTCCTGGTTGTTCGGGAACTCGTAGGTCTTGGTCTGTCCCGGGTGCGTGATGTCGCTGGCGTAGCCGTCGAACTGCGGCTTCGAGGCCGAGCCGTGCAGGTGGCAGGAGGTCCAGGCCTCGTAGCCCCACTGCGGATGCCTGGCCGGAAGTTCGTTGTGCATGACGACGCGGAGCGGGGTGCCCCGCCGGGCGAGGATCGTCGGTCCGGGTGTGATGCCGTTGTAGCCGAAGATCGGGGTCTGGACGCCAGGGAGGATCTGGGTGTTGGCCATCTTCTGTGTGATCGTCAGCGTGCCCCCACTCCGCCCGTCGATCACCGGCGGCGCCGCGAACGGGAGCGTGTACGGCTGACACCGCGGGCGCCTCCATGGTCCCTCCTATACCTCCGCTTTACTTTCCGACGACGAGATTCGTCGATCGGCGCGGGGTCGACGAGCCATTGGTGGGGGGTGGCTCAGTCCCCAACTTCGGGGGATGTGGCTCTTCGGGGGGTACTGTCCGGCCCCACGGGCGCCGCTGGCGCTCGCGTCGACAACGTGAGTAAAGTCGGCTTTACCGGGCGGGAACGATGCGGTCCGCTCCCGCGTTGACCACGACGGATGCCCACACGCTCCGAGGAGGACCCAGGTGCGCAGCAGTAGCAACCCGGCGTTCCGCAACCTGCCCGCCGGGCAGGGCGGGTACGCCACGTTCGACCGCGGCAGCGGCATGGCGGCCGGCACTGCCGCGTACGCCGACCGCGCTCAGGTCGGCATCGGGCGCGCCGACGCCGGTCAGCGCCCGATCACCGTCGACGACATCGTCACCAAGACCGCCATCACGGCGGGTGCGGCGATCGTCGCAGGTGCGCTCACGGCGTGGAGCGGCCTGTACGGGCTGGCCCTGCCGGCGTTCATCGTCGGCTTCGTCGTGTCGCTGATCGTCATCTTCAAGCAGAGCAGCAACCCGGCCCTCGTGATGACCTACTCGGTCGCGATGGGTGTCGCGCTCGGCGGGATCGCCGGGCTGATCAACAACTACTACCCGGGCATCGCCTTCCAGGCGCTGATCGGCACGGTCGGTGTGCTCGTCGGGATGCTCGTGGTCTACAAGACCGGCGCGGTGAAGGTCACGCCGCGGTTCACGAAGTGGCTGATGGGCGCCCTGATCGGCGTCGTCGTGCTGATGCTGGTGAACCTGGTCGCGAGCTTCTTCATCCCCGGCGGCATGGGTCTGCGCGACGGGGGCCCGCTGGCGATCATTTTCAGCCTGGTCGTGATCGGGGTGGCGGCGTTCAGCCTGCTGCTCGACTTCGACATGGCGGACCAGGCGGTGCGCGCCGGTGCTCCGGCCAAGTTCGCCTGGTACATCGCCTTCGGCCTGATGACGACGCTGGTCTGGCTCTACATCGAGATCCTGCGCCTGCTGACGTACCTGCGTCAGGACTGACGCTCGACAGACGCGCCCGGCGGCCCGGCCCCCTTCGAGGGTGTCGGGCCGCCGGTTTTGTCGGGGGTGTGCGCGATGCTCCTCCACATGGTGTCCTGGAGCGAGGTCGAGAAGGCCGAACCGGAGTTCGCGGCGAAGGTGCGGAGGCTCTTCGACGCGCGCAAGCACAAGACGATCGCCACTCTGCGGATCGACGGGTCGCCGCGGATCAGCGGGATCGAGGCGGCGTTCACCGACGGGGAGCTGACGTTCGGGTCTATGCCCCGCGCCCGCAAAGGTGCCGATCTGCGCCGCGACCCGCGGTTCGCGCTGCACAGCCCCACCAGTGATCCACCGGACGACGATTCCGCGGCGTGGCCGGGGGAGGCGAAGATCGCCGGACGGGCGTACTTCGCGCAGGTCCTCGACGGCGCGGAGGGGCCGGAGGGCGAGCTGTTCCGGGCGGACGTCGACGAGGTGGTGGTCACCGGCCTGAACGCCGAGGGAACGACGCTGGTCGTCCAGTGGTGGCACCCCGGGCGGGGACTGCGCCGGATCGAGCGGGCGTGACGCCGTGCCGAGCGAGGCGCGGGACCGGTCAGGCGGAGGTGGCCGCAGTCGTCGCTTTCGAGCTTGTCTGCTGGGACCGCACGTGCCGATAGCTGACCGCGAGGACGCCGAGCAGGATCAGCCCGGAGAGGATCAGGCTCGCACCCATGGGCCACCCGCCGAGGGGAAGGCCAGGCACGACCCACCAGACCACGCCGGCCGCGATCAGCACCACGCCGGTGCCGATCGAGAAGACCATCCGCAGGGGCGACGACACGCTCTCCTCGGCGGCCTGCATCGCGCGCCGCTCGACGGGCGCGACGAACTTCTGCACCTTCGGGAAGCCGTTGGCCAGTACGAGCAGCCCGGCAAGCACAAGCAGCAGTCCCGGGCCGGGCAACACGAGCAGGGCGACACCGATCACGAGCAGGAGGCCACCTCCGACACCGCACGCCACCCGCTTGGCGAAGCCGGGCTGATGCGAGTGGTGACGGGATTCCATACAGCCAAGTTACCCGGTACGCGCGGCACCGACCCGTCGCGCGCGATGCTTCCGCCGGTCAGGCGTGCGGGCGCGTCCGCCCGCCGCGGCAGGAGTGCGACCATGACGCCATGCGCTACGTCGAGCACGTCGCCGACCTGGTCGGGAACACCCCGCTGGTGCGGCTCGGGCCGGTCGCCGCCGGCATCGCGACCCCCGTGCTGGCGAAGGTCGAGTACTTCAATCCGGGCGGAAGCGTCAAGGACCGCATCGCGCTGCGTATGGTCGAGGCCGCGGAGGCCTCGGGCGAGCTGTCGCCCGGCGGCACGATCGTCGAGCCGACGTCCGGCAACACCGGCGTCGGGCTGGCGATCATCGCCCAGCGCAAGGGATACCGGTGCGTGTTCGTCTGCCCGGACAAGGTGGGCGAGGACAAGCGCAACGTGCTCAAGGCGTACGGCGCGGAGGTCGTCGTCTGCCCCACCGCGGTGGACCCGGACCATCCCGACTCCTACTACCGCACGTCGGACCGGCTGGTCGAGGAGATCGACGGCGCCTGGAAGCCGAACCAGTACGCGAACCCGGAGAACCCGCAGTCGCACTACCTCGGCACCGGCCCGGAGCTGTGGGAGCAGACCGACGGGCGGATCACGCACTTCGTCGCGGGCATCGGCACCGGCGGGACGATCACCGGCACCGGCCGCTACCTCAAGGAGGTGTCCGGGGGCCGGGTCCAGGTGATCGGTGCAGACCCCGAGGGGTCGGTGTACTCGGGCGGCACCGGTCGGCCCTACCTCGTCGAGGGGGTGGGGGAGGACTTCTGGCCCACCACCTACGACAAGGACATCTGCGACCGGATCGTGGCCGTCTCCGACGCCGACTCGTTCGCCATGACCCGGCGGCTGGCGCGCGAGGAGGCCCTGCTCGTCGGCGGGTCGTGCGGGATGGCGACGGTGGCCGCGCTGCGAGTCGCGGCCGAGCTCGCGCCCGACGAGGCCCGCGACGCTGTGGTGATCGTGCTGCTACCCGACGGGGGCCGGGGCTACCTGGGCAAGGTGTTCAACGACGCGTGGATGGCCGGCTACGGCTTCCTGCCGCCCGCCCAGGGCACAACGGTCGGCGACGTGCTGCGCCGCAAGGACGGCTCGATCCCGGCGCTCGTGCACGCCCATCCGAACGAGACGGTGGCCGACGCCGTGCACTACCTGCGCGAGTTCGCCGTCTCCCAGATGCCCGTGGTGCGCGCCGAGCCGCCGGTGATGGCCGCGGAGGTGGCCGGCTCGGTCGTGGAGCGCGACCTGCTGGACGCGCTGTTCACCGGCCGCGCGCAGCTCTTGGACCGGCTGGAGCGGCACATGTCGCCGCCGCTGCCCACCCTCGGGGCGAACGAACCCCTCGACACGGCGATGTCGGCCTTCGCCGACGCCGATGCCGCCTTGGTGCTGGTCGACGGGAAGCCCGCCGGCGTGGTGACCCGCTCGGACGTGCTCGCGTTCCTCGGGGCCTGACCCGCGCTTCTGCGCCGCCGCGTACCGTGGGGATCATGCGCGGCTTCTCGACGAACGCGATCCACGCCGGGCAGGACCCCGACCCCACCACGGGCGCGGTGATCACCCCCCTGCACCTGTCGTCCACCTTCGCCCAGGACGGCGTCGGCGGCACGCGCGCGGGCGGTTACGAGTACGCGCGCAGCGCGAACCCCACCCGCACCGCGCTGCAGGAATGCCTGGCCGCGCTCGAGGGCGGCCGGCACGCCCGGGCGTTCGGCTCGGGTATGGGAGCGAGCGACGTCCTCCTGCGGGTGCTGGTACGCCCTGGTGACCACCTCGTCATCCCGCACGACGCCTACGGCGGCACGTTCCGGCTCGTCGACAAGGTCCTCGCGCCGTGGGGCGTCGAGTACACGTCGGTCGACCTCGCGGACGTCGACGCGCTGCGGGCCGCGCTGCGGCCGACCACCCGGGTCGTCTGGTGCGAGACGCCGACCAACCCGCTGCTGGGCATCGCGGACATCGCGGCGGTCGCGGACGTCACGCGGGAGGCCGGGGCCCGGCTCGTCGTCGACAACACCTTCGCCTCGCCCTACCTGCAGCAACCGCTCGCACTGGGCGCGGACGTCGTCCTGCACTCCACGACCAAGTACCTCGGCGGTCACTCGGACGTCGTCGGCGGCGCGCTCATCACCAGCGACGACGAGCTCGCCGAGCAGCTGACGTTCACACAGAACGCGGTCGGGTCGGTGCCCGGGCCGTTCGACAACTGGCTCACGCTGCGGGGCGTCAAGACGCTCGCAGTCCGAATGGACCGGCACAGCGACAACGCCGAGCGCGTCGCCGAGATGCTCACCCGGCACCGGGCCGTCTCGCGGGTGCTGTACCCGGGCCTGCCCGAGCACCCCGGCCACGAGGTGGCGGCCAAGCAGATGCGGCGGTTCGGGGGAATGGTGTCGATCATCCTGGCCGGCGGTCGGGAGGCGGCACTCCGGATGTGCGCGGCGACGGAGGTGTTCACCCTTGCCGAGTCGCTCGGCGGCGTCGAGTCGCTGATCGAGCATCCGGGCGAGATGACGCACATGTCGGTGGCGGGCTCGGCGCTGGAGGTGCCCGACTCGCTGGTGCGGCTGTCGGTGGGCATCGAGGACGCCGACGACCTGGTCGACGACCTGCGCACGGCGCTGGACCGTGCCACAGCCTGAGCTGGCCGCCGCCGTGTCGGCGGTGCGGCGATGGGTAATTCGTCTCCAGCCGTCCACGCTGCTGATGAGCGGCTGCCCGCCCCCTGCGTCCCGGAGGCCTTTCCCGTGCCCGACACCGCCATCTTCGACGTCGACGGAACCCTCGTAGACACCAACTACCAGCACGCGCTGGCCTGGTACCGGGCGTTCCGCGGGTTCGACATCACCGTGCCGATCTGGCGCCTGCACCGGGCGATCGGTATGGGCGGCGACCAGCTCGTCGCCCACGTCGCCGGTGACGAGGTCGAGAAGCAGCACGGATCCGCGCTCCGCGAGGCGTGGGTCGACGAGTTCGACGCCCTGATCGACGAGGTGCAGCCGTTCGACGGCGCGCACGACCTGCTGAAGGACGTCAAGGCCCGCGGGTTCCGGCTCGTGCTGGCCAGCTCGGGCAAGGCCAAGCACGTCGACCGCTTCCTCGATCTGATCAACGGGAAATCGGTCGCCGACGACTGGACGACCTCCGACGACGTCGAGAACAGCAAGCCCGAACCGGACCTGGTGGCCACCGCACTGAAGAAGGTGGCGGGCGCATCGGGGCTGATGGTCGGCGACTCGACGTGGGACTGCGTCGCAGCCGCCAAGCTCGGCGTACCGTCACTCGCCGTCCGCACGGGCGGCTTCTCGATCGAGGAACTCACCGAAGCCGGCGCCTCGCGCGTGTTCGAGTCATTGCGCGAGTTCACCGATCACCTCGACGACACCCCTCTTCAGGTGCCGGAGCGGTAGTCGAAGTCGGTGGTGAAGGCGGCGTGGCGGCGCCCTCTCACTTCCCAGCGCAGCGCCGGGTCGGTCGAGAGCAGCGCGTCGCCGTGCAGTTCGGTGCCGGGGTGGTCGAAGCCGGGGATGCCACACTGGACGTCGCCTGGCTCGGAGGCCTCCCCTTCGGCCTCAACGGTCAGGTAGCCGACGACGCCGATGCGCTTGCGGGGTGGGGCGTGCTCGAGCGTGATCCTGGCTGGACGCACGGCGTGGACCTCGCCGATGGCTGGTCCGTACAGCCGTGCAACCGTGCCTCCGGCCCGGCCGAGGAAGATGTCGGCGATCGCGGCATGTTGTCTGGCGGTAGCGCCGTGGTCGACGTAGAGGACGACCTCCCAGGGGGTGCTCGGCTGCACCCGGTCGAGATAGCGGAGCGACATGACGGTCCGCAGGTCGGACAGGTCGATACCGTCGGCGCTGCCGTCGTGGATGTGCCACGACAACGTGCCGAAGCACTCCCCGAAGCTGGATGGTCCGCCGGGCCTGCCACCGACGCTGCGGCACGGACAGATCGCCTCGCAGTTGCATGCCTCGAAGTAGGAGCCCCGGACATGCCAATCCACCACTGTGCCGCGCCCGGATACGGCCATCACATACCGCCCATTCCGCCGGTGTGTTGCAACCCGGGCGCCGGCGTCATCATCTGCGTCGGTTGGTCGCCGGGCGCGGTGAGCCAGGGAATCGCGTGCGGGGCGGCGAGGATCAGCACGCCGAGGGCGAGGAGCAGGGCAGCCGTGGCGTAGGTGGCCGTACGCCGCCAGGGCAGGGTCTTCTCGATGGCGATGAGACCGGCGACGACCGCCATCCACGTGATGCTCATGACGCCCAGCGCGAACAGCGATGCCATCAGGGCCCAGCAGCAGCCGACGCACCAGGCGCCGTTCTTCGCTCCCATCCGCAGGCCGCCGAGCAACCCGTCGCGCCACGAGCCCAGCAGGAATCCCAAAGGGCTGCGGCACTTGCCGAGGCAGACGTCCTTCAACGGGGTGAGCTCATAGACGGCCGCGATGATGACGGTGGCCCCGGCGAGCCATCGGCCGGCATGACCCCAGGCGAGGACACCGCCTGCCAGACGACTGATGCCGAGGGCGATCGTCCAGGCTGCGACGCCCGCAGCTGTCCACGTGAGGAGGTAGCCCGCGGTGAACGCGGCCGGCGCCAGCGGAAGCCGGCTCTTGGTCATGCGGGCGTACAGCGCAACCGTCGGGGCGACCGACGGAAACATCATCGCCGCCATCATCACGACCCAGACACCGAGAAACCAGCCGAACGTGCCCAGGGACGTCCAGGGCCCCTCGTCCATCCCCTGCATCTGGCCGACCATCCACCACCAGCCCAGGGCGGCGAGGCCGAAGAGCGCGAGCACCAACCCCAGGCGCACCCGCAGAGCGGCGAAGGCCGGGCGAAGGCCGCTGCCGGCGACCGAGGTGGCCTGCTCGGCAGCCATCAGGTCAGGCGGCCCACGAGAAGTCCGACGTCGACAGACCCGTCTTTCCGTCGTACTGGATGCCGAAGGCGTTGATGCGCGACCGCTTCGCCTCGGCCATCGTCAGGTCCGACGCGACGGGGTGGAACATCCCGGCGAACCGCACCGGCTCACCGGTTTCCACGCCGAACGGCACGATGTCCTCGATCTCGAAGTCGATCCCGTCGCCGACGCGTACTGCATGTCGCAGACCATCGTCGTCGATCTCGATCGCGGCGCGCTCGGCGCCGAGCAGTTCGCCGATGAGCGGGGCCAGACCGGCCATCGGGCCGCCGAGTTGGCCGCTGAAAACCCGCACGAGCTGGTCGAATTGGGCGTCGCTCGCCTCCTCGCCGACATACACCCCGACCCGCCAGTCGCCCTGCGTCATGATCTTCGGGGTGTCGGCGATGATCGCCACCTTGCAGCCGGCGATGTCCGTGCCGTCCACCGCTCCCTCGCGGATGTTGAACACGAGAGTCACCCGGCAGAAGTCGTACGTCGCTCCGTGATCGAACGACAGGTTGCACGGGCACATCAACTCACAAGAGCACGTCTCTACGTAGCTGCCCCGCAGGTGCCATGACATCGCGCGCCTCCCAACCCCGAGAGACCAACGGCCGTGACTTTACGCCGCAGTGTCAACCAACGACCCGCGCTGAAGTGCGCCGTGCGCCTGCAGGTGCCAGTGCCACCCAACGCCACTTCCGGTACATCAGTCGAGCAGCACCGTCCGCAGGTCCAGCCGGGTCAACACGCGGTCCGCGGCCTCCGGGTCGACGCCCGGCTCCCGGCGGGCCGCGAGCACCTCGGCGCGGGCTGCGGCCAGCGCCGAGTTCTAGATCCGCTGCACCACCGCGCGGCCGCGGCACATCGCCTCGAGCCGGTCGCGGTCGCCCTCGGTCACCGGCTCGCCGCGCAGCAGGCCGCCCAGCAGGGCCATCTGCTCGTGCAGCGCGGTCGACACCTCCTCGGGCAGGTTGGCGGCCCGCTCCTCCTCGGCCATCCGGGCGAGGGCCGCGTGCCGGGCCCCCTGCGCGACGACCTGCTCCGCGGCGTGCTCGGCGTCGGCGTCCTCGGCCACCCCGAGCGCCCGGGCCAGCGTGGGCAACGTGAAGCCCGGCAGCAGCAGCGTCACCACCAGCACGGTGGAGGCGATGACGACGATCTCCGCGCGCGCCGGGAAGTCCGCCCCGTCGGCCGTCGTCGTCGGCAACGAGAGGGCCAGCGCGAGCGTCGCGAGCCCCCGCATCCCGCACCACGTCAGCACCGCCACCTCGCGCGGGGTCCGCGGCGCGGCCGTGACGTCCCCGGACCGCACGATCAGCAGCCACGCCATCACCATCCACGCGACCCGCACGGCGACCACCGCGGCGACGACCACCGCGGCGTGCCCCAGCATCTCGGGCAGGCCCGCCGAGCGCGATCGCGGCGGTGACGGCCAGCCCCGGGACGAGCGCAGCCGCGGTTCCCGCGACGGTGGCGGCGACCAGCGCCACGGCGAGGAAGGCCGGCAGGCCGGGCACGAACGCCACGGCGGCGCCGAGCACCTCCACTTCACCTGTAGATCAACGCCTTGCTTCGCTGCGGCGCTGATCTACAGGACATACTTGGCATCAGCGCCGGCCGGGGCAGCCGCAGCCGGTCGCCGACGCCGACGAGCACGACGGCAGCCAGCATGAGGCCGACGACAAGCAGCAGGATCTCCACCGCGACAGCCTGCCCGAGGGGGCAAGCGGGGAACGTGGCGTCAGTCTCGCGCGAACGGCGCGTCTGCCGGCTTCGGGGCGGGCGCCGGGTTGGGGACGACGATGTCACCGGGCGCGATGCAGCCGCCGACGAGCTCGTAACCCCACGAGCGCACCTCGTAGTGGCCGGGGTCGTCGCACCCCGCCGTCCGGGCGGCGACGACGGCCCCGACGGCCAGTGCAGCGGCCGCCACCAGCGGGGCGATGTCCCGCACACGTGTCATCCGGACCCCCTCCGGCGCCCGGGGCCATATGGGGGCCACGAACACCGTCACCCCTGACATTACCGGCACCGGTGGCAGACTGCGCAGATGACCGTCACGCACCCGGTCCGGCCCGCGGCGGCACCCCCGGTCGGCCCGGCAGACGTGCGCGCGGCCCGCGACCTGCTCGCCGGTGTCGTGGCGCCCACCCCCATGGCGAACTCGCGGGCGCTGAGTGAGCTGTGCGGCGGTCCCGTGCTGCTGAAGTGCGAGAACCTGCAACGCACCGGGTCGTTCAAGATCCGCGGTGCGTACACGCGGATCGCCCGGCTCGACGCGGGGCAGCGGGCCCGGGGCGTCGTCGCCGCCAGCGCCGGCAACCACGCGCAGGGCGTCGCGCTCGCCGCGCAGATGCTCGGCGTCCGGGCCACGGTGTTCATGCCGGAGCGGGCGGCGCTGCCCAAGGTCGGCGCCACCCGGGGGTACGGCGCGACCGTGCACCTGGTCGGCGCGACGATCGACGAGAGCCTCGCGCAGGCGTGCGCGTTCGCCGAGCGCACCGGCGCGGTGCTCGTGCACCCGTTCGACCACGTCGACGTGATCGCCGGCCAGGGAACCGTCGGGCTCGAGATCGTCGAGCAGTGCCCGGACGTGGCGACGGTTCTCGTCCCGACCGGGGGCGGCGGCCTGCTCGGCGGCGTCGCGGCGGCGCTGCCGGACGGGGTGCGGGTGGTGGGTGTGCAGGCCGAGGGCGCGGCCGCGTGGCCGCCGTCGCTGGTCGCGCACGCGCCGACGGCGCTTCCCGTCATGCGCACCCTCGCGGACGGCATCGCGGTCGGCAGGCCGGGCGATGTGACGTTCCCGCAGGTCACCGCCCTCGTCGACGAGATCCTCACCGTGGACGACGACGCGCTGTCGCGGGCCCTGCTGCACTGCCTGGAGCGGGCGAAGCTGCTCGTCGAGCCGGCGGGCGCGGCCGCGGTGGCCGCACTGCTGGAGCACCCGCGGCAGTTCGCGACGCCGGCGGTCGCCGTGCTCTCCGGCGGCAACATCGATCCGGTGGTGCTGGGCCACATGATCCGGCACGGCATGGCGGTGGCTGCCCGCCACGTCGAGCTGCGCATCCGGATCGCCGACCGCCCGGGCGCGCTCGCGGCGCTGCTGACGCTGATCGGGGAGCTGGGGGCGAACGTGCTGGACGTGGCGCACTCGCGCATCTCGGGGGCGCTGCACCTCGGTGAGGTCGACGTCGCGGTGAGCCTGGAGACGCGCGGACCAGAACACATCGCCGACCTGTCCGAGGCGCTGCGCGCGGCGGGCCACGGCCTCGTCGGGGCGGTGCAGTCGTCAGGGCCCTGAGGTGCACGTTCCTCAGGGCCCCAACGGACGGACTCAGCCGGTGAACGGCTCCGCAGACACGAGGGTGACCTTCATGCTGCCGCCGTCCGGCAGCCGGTACTCGCGGGTCTCACCCACGCGTGCGCCCAGCAGGGCGGCACCCAGCGGCGAGTTCGGCGAGATGACCTGCAGGTCCCCGTGCGCCCCCTCCTCGCGCGAGCCGAGCAGGAGCTTCTCGACGTCGTTGGGGTCGTCGTCGTAGTGGATGGTGAGCACCATGCCGGGGGAGGCGGTGTCCGAGGCCGAGGGGGCGACCCCGACCTGTGCGGTGCGCAGCAGTTCCTGGAGCTGCCGGATCCGGGCCTCCTGCTGGCCCTGCTCCTCGCGAGCGGCGTGGTAGCCGCCGTTCTCCTTGAGGTCGCCCTCCTCGCGTCGGGCGTTGATCTCCGCGGCGATGACGGGGCGGTTCGCGATCAGCTCGTCGAGCTCGTGCTTGAGCCGGTCGTAGGCCTCCTGGGTCAGCCAGGTCACCTGCGTGTCCACGGTCATCACTCCTCCAGCGATCCGGTCGTGCACCCGCGGGCCCGTGCGGGTCCGTCGGGACGGCTAGCCCGACGCGGTGGTACGTGTCGTTGCCCGGAGTCGGCGTCCGCCCCCGGGGCCCGAGTAAGGAAAAACACGACCCGCCTGCGGGCCGTGTGTGCCTCACCGTAACACGGTGCAATCGCCACGTCGTGCTCTTTCGGCGAACGGTTCAGGGCCGCAAAGAGTTCCACGATTGCTGTTCCTGCTGGTCAACGGTGGCTCGGAGGGCAGGAGACAGGGTCGGGAAGGCTCGCGCGCGTCGCGCTGTTGCAGTGGGGCAGACGGAACTGTCGGGGGTCCCTGCCACGATCCCGGACGAACGCTCGCGAGGGCGGAATGCCTACCCTCCGACCCCGCACACCGTGAGACCAGCACACCCTGAGACAGAGCACTGGAAGGACCGCGGCACCCGATGTCGACCTCCGAACTCCTGCGCACCGTGGGCGGCTCCCTCGACAGGGGGCACCTGCGCATGACGACCGTGCACGCCCACCCCGACGACGAGTCCAGCAAGGGCGCCGCCACGTGCGCCCGCTACGCCGACGAGGGGCGCGAGGTCGCCGTCGTCACCTGTACCGGCGGCGAGCGCGGCAGCATCCTCAACCCCGCGATGGACAGGCCGGGCGTGCTCGACGACATGCCCGCCATCCGCCGCGCCGAGATGGCCCGCGCCGCCGAGATCCTCGGTGTGTCGCACCGGTGGCTGGGCTACGTCGACTCCGGCCTCCCGGAGGGCGACCCGCCACCGCCGTTGCCCGAGGGCTGCTTCGCGCTCGGCGACATCGACGAGCAGGTCGGGCGCCTGGTCGCGGTGATCCGCGAGCTGCGCCCGCACGTCCTGGTCACCTACGACGAGCGCGGCGGCTACCCGCACCCGGACCACATTCGCTGCCACGAGATCTCCGTCGCGGCCTTCGACGCGGCGGCCGACCCCGATCGGTATCCGGACGCCGGCCCGCCGTGGCAGTCGCTCAAGCTCTACTACTCCCACGGGTTCTCCCGCGCCCGCATGGAGGCGTTCCACACGGCGCTGCTGGAGCGCGGGCTCGAGTCGCCGTACGGGGAGTGGCTGGCGAACTGGTCGGCTGATGTGCCCGACCCCGGGGTCCGCGTCACCACCCGGGTGCAGTGCGCCGACTGGTTCCCGGTCCGTGACGAGGCCCTGCGCGCCCACGCCACGCAGATCGACCCGACGAGCCGCTGGTTCCACGTCCCGGACGACCTGCAGCGCGAGGTCTGGCCGACGGAAGACTACGAACTGGTCCGCTCGCTGGTGGAGTCACCGCTGCCGGAAGACGACCTGTTCGCCGGGATCGAGGTGGCGGCACGGGAGCGTCGGGCGAGCTGAGCCTCCCGCGACTCGTGCCGATGCGTGGGGAGTAACCGGTAGGCTCGTAGGCCGACGTAGGGGGGAGGCGGCCGTGCTGGTCGATCTCGGTGGGCCGGTGGGGCAGGTCGTGGCGGTGCTGGCGCAGGACCCGGCTCCTCCGCCCGGCAAGGGCGAGGAGTTCGGCAAGGCCTCGCCCATCGGTCTCGTCGTCCTCCTGCTGCTCTTCATCGCGACGATCCTGCTCGTCCGTTCGATGAACAAGCAGCTCCGGAAGGTGCCCGCCTCGTTCGACGAGCCCGACGGCACCCCGGACACGGCGACGTCGAACCCGTCAGACGTCACCGCGGCGCCCTCGGCCGCTCCGCACAACCGCGACGAGCCCGGGAAACCACCCATCCGGTAGCCGGCGGCGGCCCGGGCCCGCGGTCTTTGACAGGCTGGGCCCATGCCGAACCGTCTTGCCGGCGCAACGAGCCCGTACCTGCTGCAACATGCCGACAACCCCGTCGACTGGTGGGAGTGGTCGGACGCGGCGTTCGAGGAGGCCGCCCACCGGGACGTGCCCGTGCTGCTCTCGGTCGGCTACGCGGCCTGCCACTGGTGCCACGTCATGGCCCACGAGTCGTTCGAGGACGTCGCGACGGCCGAGCAGATCAACGCCGGGTTCGTCGCCGTCAAGGTCGACCGCGAGGAGCGGCCCGACATCGACGCGGTCTACATGGCGGCCACCCAAGCGATGACCGGGCAGGGTGGTTGGCCGATGACCTGCTTCCTCACCCCGGCGGGGGAGCCCTTCCACTGCGGCACCTACTACCCGACGGCGCACTTCCGGCGCCTGCTCGCCGCTGTCACGCAGGCGTGGACCGACGACGGTGCGCGGGTGCGCAGCTCCGCGGGGCAGATCGCCGCCCGGCTGGCCGACAACGCCGCTGCGCGCCTGCCGCCCGGGGGGCTCGACACGGAGGCGCTGGAGGCCGCCGTGCAGGAACTGGTCGGCGAGTTCGACGCCGTGAACGGCGGGTTCGGGAGCGCGCCGAAGTTCCCGCCGTCGATGACGCTGGAGTTCCTGCTGCGCCACCACGAGCGCACCGGTTCGGGGCCGGCGCTGCACCTCGCGGCGGCGACGGCTGGGCGCATGGCCCGCGGTGGCATGTACGACCAGCTCGCGGGCGGGTTCGCCCGTTACAGCGTGGACGCGCGCTGGGTCGTCCCGCACTTCGAGAAGATGCTCTACGACAACGCGCTGCTGCTGCGGGTCTACGCCCACCTCGCCCGCATCGCGGGCCCGCATGCGGCCCTCGCCCGGCGGGTGGCGGAGGAGACCGCGGAGTTCCTGCTGCGGGACCTGCGCACGTCCGAGGGCGGGTTCGCCTCGGCGCTGGACGCCGACACGGACGGCGTCGAGGGCCTGACCTACGCCTGGACGCCTGCCGCGCTGACGGAGGTCCTCGGCGTGAAGGACGGTGCCTGGGCGGCGCAACTGCTCGCGGTGACGCCGGAGGGGACGTTCGAGCACGGCTCGTCGACCCTGCAGCTGCCCGCGGATCCCGACGATCCGCCGCGTTGGCAGCGGATCCGCTCCACGCTGCTCGCCGCGCGGATGCGGCGCCCGCAACCCGCCCGGGACGACAAGGTCGTCACGGCATGGAACGGCATGGCGGTGCTCGCCCTCGCCGAGGCGGGCGCCGCGCTGGGCCGGCCGGACTGGGTGGCGGCCGCCGACGCGACCGCGGACCTGCTGCTGGACCGGCATGTCGTGGACGGCCGCGTGCGCCGCTCGTCGCGAGACGGCGTCGTCGGCGCTGCGGCGGGTGTGCTGGAGGACCACGCCTTTCTCGCCGAGGCGCTGCTCGCGCTGCATCAGGCCACGGGTGCGGCGCACCGGCTGGAGCGGGCCGTCGAGGTGCTCGACCTGACCCTCGCGCATTTCAGCGACGCCGCGGCCGGGTCGGGCACGTCGGCGCCGGGCGGGTTCTTCGACACCGCGGACGATGCCGAGGCGCTGCTGCACCGGCCCCGGGAGATCACCGACAATGCCACGCCGAGCGGGGCCGCGGCCCTCGCGGGCGCGCTGCTGACCGCGTCCGTGCTGGTCGACGACCCGCAGCGGTACCGCGACACCGCAGACTCGGCGTTGCGGACGGCGGGCGGCCTGGCCCGGCAATTCCCCCGGTTCGCCGGCCACTGGCTGACGGTCGCCGAGGCCGCGGCGCGGGGTCCGCTGCAGGTCGCGGTGGTCGGCGTCGGCACCGACCGGGACGCACTCGCCGGGCACGCCCGTGCGATCGCCCCCGGCGGCACCGTCGTCGTGGCCGGCCTGCCGGACGCTCCGGGGGTACCGCTGCTCGCCCGCCGGCCGCTCGTCGACGGCGCCGCGGCGGCCTACGTCTGCCGTGGGTTCATCTGCGACCGCCCCGTCACGAGCGTCGAGGAGCTCACCGCCGCCCTCCTCCTCACCCCGTAGCCAACCCCGTAGCCGCCCCGTTCGTCAGCTCGGATGTGCGCGCCCCTGTCCGCGCGAGTCGGCACCTTTGCTGGCGCGAGTCGGCACGTTCGTCAGGCGGAGGCGCTGGTCGGAAGTGCAGTTTCGGACCGACGAACGTGCCGACTCGCATGTTCACCCGGCGCGAACCATCGCGGGGTGGCCGCGCGGCCGTTGCGGTGTAATCTCGTAATTACTGACGCACTGAGGAGGCGGCGATGAACGGGAAGATGCACGGGCGGTGGCACGGGCCGGGCGGACGCGGTGGGCGTGGGCCGGGGCGGGGAGGCTGGCAGCAGGCCGACCTGCCGTCCACGACCGACGTCGCGGCATGGCTCTCAGGGCGGCTGCCCGACGGCTGGTTCGCCGGTGCGCCGGAGGTCACGGTGGACCGCGAGGAGATCGTGATCGTGGGTGAGCTGCCGCCGCTGGAGGGCGAGTTCGCCGACACCGAGGCCGGGCGTGCGGATCGGGCGGCGGCCGCTGCGGGACGGATCTCCCGGTTCCGGGAGACCACCCGGGACGAGCGGATCGAGATCGCGCGCCAGGCCGAGCACCGCTACCAGCGCAAGGTTGCGTGGGGTGCGCGGCTCGCCGAGCAGATCGAGCTGTTCACGGTGGCGTCGGTGCCGGTCATGACGCGGTTGCGGCAGCCGGAGCGGATCGTGCTGGACACGCTGGTCGACTCCGGGGTGGCGCGGTCGCGGTCGGATGCGCTGTCGTGGGCGGTGCGACTGGTCGGGCAGCACGCCGACGAGTGGCTCAACGAGTTGCGGTCGGCGATGGCCAAGGTGGACGACCTGCGTGCCAAGGGCCCGACCGGCGAGGGCGCCTGACGGGCGTCTTCTAGCCCGGGAACAGCGCCAGCCAGATCGCGACGTGGTGGCAGATCGCGGCCAGCACCGTCGCGGCGTGGAAGAACTCGTGGAAGCCGAACGTGCTGGGCCAGGGGTCGGGCCGGCGCAGCGCGTACATGACCCCACCGGCGGTGTAGAGCCCGCCGCCGACGAGCAGCAGCACGAACGCGGCGACACCCGCGTTGTGCAGGAGGTCCGGCAGCACGAACACCGCGACCCAACCCAGCGCCACGTAGATCGGCACCCCCACCCAGGCGGGCGCGTACGGCCACAGTGTCTTGAGCGCGACCCCGGCCAGCGCGCCCGTCCACACCACGGCGAGCACCCACTCCGCGGTGGGCCGGTCCATCGCCAGCACCGCGACCGGGGTGTACGACCCGGCGATGAACAGGAAGATCATCGAGTGGTCCAGGCGGCGCATCACCGCACGGCTGCGTGACGAGTTCCAGGTGTGCCGGTGGTAGAGCGCGCTGATGCCGAACAGGCCGAGCACGGTGACGCTGTAGACGGCCGTGGCGGCCGCCGCGGCTGCCCCGACCAGGGCGGCCGACACCGCGATCAACGTGGCACACGCCGCGATCGACCCGGCGAACGACCAGAAGTGCAACCACCCCCGCATGCGGGGCTTCGGCAAGGCCGGGAACGGAGCGCTCCCCGTCGTCTCACCGGTCGTCACGTCGGCGACATTACGGCACGGGTGGTGCGCCGTCGGGCGCTCCGGCCACCGCTGTGACCGAGGTTGCCAAGGAGCCGAGGTCACGGCACGCGCGGGCGCCGACCGGGCGGGGGAGGGTGGTGCCCGGCGTACGCTGATCGTCCGTGGGCGTGCGGGACCTCCTGTACTCGGTGTACGAGCGCAGGATCAGTCGGCAACTGTCCCTGCCCGACGTCCAGCGACCCCGGCACGTCGCCCTCATGCTCGACGGCAACCGGCGCTGGGCCCGGGAAGAGGGCTTCCGCGACGTCAACACCGGTCACCGGGTGGGCGCGGCGAAGATCGCGGACCTGCTGGCGTGGTGTGACGAGGCCGGGGTCGAGGTCGTCACGCTGTTCCTGCTGTCCACCGACAACCTGACCCGCCCGGCGGACGAGCTGGAGCCGCTGCTGGAGATCATCGCCGACGTCGTCGACGAGCTGGCCTCGCCGGGTGCACCGTGGCGGCTGCGCGTCGTGGGCGCGCTCGACCTGCTGCCGGGGACGTTGGCCCAGCGGCTGTCCGCCGCGGCCGCCCGGACCCAGAACCGGTCGGGAATGCAGCTCAACGTCGCGGTCGGCTACGGCGGCCGGCAGGAGATCGCGGACGCGGTGCGCAAGCTGCTGCTGCAGCACGCCGAGACCGGCACGTCGATCGAGGAGCTCGCCGAGGTCCTCGACGTCGACCACATCGCGGCGCATCTCTACACATCCGGCCAGCCCGATCCCGACCTGGTCATCCGCACCTCGGGTGAGCAGCGCCTCTCGGGTTTCCTGCTGTGGCAGTCCGCGCACTCGGAGTTCTGGTTCTGCGAGGCGTACTGGCCCGAGTTCCGGAAAGTCGACTTCCTGAGGGCACTGCGCGATTACGCCGCCCGGCACCGCCGATTCGGCGCCTGACCCACAATTGCGCGTAACCTGTGCGCGCCGGCGTCGTTGTATGCGGGCAACAGAAAACGGCGCCGGGCGGTGAGGCCCGACGCCGTTCTCAGTGAAGCGGTGGAGATCAGCCCTCGTCGGCGATGCTCAGGTCGCCACCAAAGGTGTCCTGGCTCGCAGCCGCCGCGCGAGCTGCCGATGGCGTCGTTGTCATTGGCGGGGCCCAGCAGCGCCAGGGCACCCGACAGCGCGTTGATGTTGTCGGCCAGCTTGACGACGTCGTTGTTGCAGATCTGGGGGGAAACGGTGATGTTGTTGCCGTTCACCGCGTTGACCAGCCCCTGCGAGTCCTTCTCGATCGAGGACGAAGCGACGTCGACGTCCTGGCCGTGGCCGTGGCTGTAGCCGCGGTCCTTGCCGTGCGCCTCACCGGCGAAAGCGAGCGGGCTCACGGCGAGCAGACCGACAGCGGCCGTGGCCACAACGATTCCAGCCTTCTTCAGCACAGTTCTCTCCTGTTGGATGTCGGGGACGGCCGGGGCCGTTCCCAATTCGGGTCAGCGTCTTCACTGGGGAGCCGCGCTGACTGAGGAGAAATCTAGCCAAGTGTCGGGAACTTTCACAAACTGCGTAACACCATCGGATGAAACAATTACCTGGCGTGTAGTTGTGCCTTCCTTCGGGCGGATTGTCGCGGCGGCGGAATGCAGGATTCCCTGCGAGGTGAGCACCGTGCGTGAAGTGTTTTCACTCGGAGGAGGGCGCAACTTTTCTCCTGCGCGCACCGCGCGTTACGGGGTGTTCGGCGCTACCGTGCGCGGGTGGCGGCGGATGTGCCGGGCGGCGACCTGCCGGCGGCCTACGTGGCGCTGTGCCTGCGTCTGCGCCGCCTGGTTCCCGCACTCGTCGCCCCCGTGGCGGTGGACCCGGTCGTGCGGGGGACGGTCGGGAACGAACCGGTACCCACCGCCGCCGAGCTGGTCCGGCAGGCGGGGCGGCTGGCGGCCGCGCTACCGGACGCCGGGCTGTCGGCTGCCCGGGAGCGCTTCCTCGCGGCGCAGCTGAGCGCCCTCGAGTGGCGGGCACGCGGCTTGGCCGGTCAGCGCGTGCCGTTCCGGCGGGAGGTGCGGGAGTGTCTCGGTCTGTCCGCCACACCCGGTGACCCGGACGCCTACCGCGCGGCGCACCGGGAGCTCGCCGCGTTGCTGGGCGGCCGCGGGACGGTGGGGGAGCGGCTCGCCGCACACCGCCGCCGGGACGCTGTGCCGCGCGAGCGGCTGGGCCCCGCCGTCCGCGCGTTGTCGACGGCGCTGCGGGGCCGGGTGGCGCTCGCGGTACGGGCTCCCGTCGGCCGAGGCCGTCGCGTACCGGTTCGTCGACGACGCCTCGTGGAGCGCGCTGCACACCTACACCGGCGGTCACCGCTCGCTCGTGCAGGTCAACGCGGGTGCGGTGCTCGGCGCGGCCCGGCTGCCGCGGCTGGTGGCGCACGAGGCCTATCCCGGCCACCACGTCGAGTGCAGCCGCGCCGAGGCCGCCGTCGCGGCGGGACGCGTCGAGCAGGGGATCACCCTGCTCGGCTCGCCGCAGACCGTCGTGTCCGAGGGGCTCGCCGAGTGCGCGCTCGGGACGGCGGTCGGACCGCGGTGGGGCCGGTGGGCGTCGGACGTGCTCGCGCCGGTCGCCGTTCCCCTCGACGGTGAGCTTGCCGAGCGACTCGACCCCGTCCTGGCGGTGCTGCGGCGGGTGCGACTCGACGCTGCCCTGCTGCTGTACACGACGGACCGCCCACGAGTGGGGGGGTCGCGGCCGCCGAGGCGCACGTACGGCGCTGGTTGCTGCTCGACGCGGGACGCGCCCGGCGCGTCGTCGAGGCCCTTGCTCGCCCGCTGTGGCGGGCGCACGTCGCCGCCTCCGTCGAGGGTCCGGTGATCGTTCGAAAGTGGCTGGAAGGCGGCTCGGAGCCCGTGGGGCAGCACTGTCGACTGCTCGACGACCCGGCCGCGCTGCATGCACTACGCAGCCGAACGAGTACTGAGCGTAGGAGGGTGGTCGACAGGCGGTAGCCAATTGACGACGAGCGGTAGACCGAAGTGTTAATTCTGCTCGGCCGCTTCGTTGATCTGTCCGTGTTGCTGTTGACCGCACGGGGGCGACCGCCGATATCGTCCGTTGTGGCGGGACGTAGCCGATGCGGACCGCCCGGGGAGGCCCTGGTTGGTGCTACTGAGCCCTTGTCGACCCTCTCTCGTCGCGACGTACCGTTCGGTGCGGTGGCGAGGCGGTCGTCGAAGAGGGCTCCCACCTGAGGGGGCCGGCACCCGGCCCTCGCGGACCCTGCCGGCGCGGTTCCGCCGCGTCGCGTGGGGGTCGCGCCACGGCCGCCCGGCCCACCGGACAAGTGGGTGCGGTGCCGCGCCCGCGAGGGAGCATCCGTGACCGACAGCCCCACCCGCTGTTACGTGCTCGACACCTCGGTCCTGCTGTCCGACCCGTGGTCGCTGACCCGGTTCGACGGCCACGAGGTGGTCCTCCCGCTGGTGGTCATCTCCGAACTGGAGGGCAAGCGCCACCACCCCGAGCTCGGATGGTTCGCCCGCACGGCGCTGCGCCAGCTCGACGAGCTTCGCATCCTGCACGGTCGCCTCGACGCCCCGGTTCCCATCGGATCCGGCGGGGCCACCCTGCACGTCGAGCTCAACCACACGGACCCGGAGGTGCTCCCGGCAGGTTTTCGCAGCGACGCCAACGACAGCCGCATTCTCGCCTGCGCGCTGAACCTGGCCGCCGAACGGCGCGCGGCCGGACTCGGCGAGGTCGTGCTGGTCACTAAGGACATGCCGCTCCGGGTGAAGGCGGCGGCGGTCGGGCTGGCGGCCGACGAGTACCACGCCCTCGACGTGGTGCCCTCGGGGTGGACCGGAATGGCGGACATCGAAGTCGGGAGCGACGACGTCGACGCCCTGTTCCACGACGGCGTGATCGACCTCGACGCGGCTCGGGACCTGCCGGCCAACACCGGGCTTCGGCTGCTCGGCGGCGGGTCGGCGGCGCTGGGCCGGGTGACGGCGGACAAGCGCGTCCGGCTGGTCCGCGGCGACCGCGAGGCGTTCGGGCTGCACGGCCGCTCGGCCGAGCAGCGGATCGCGCTGGATCTGCTGCTCGACCCCGAGGTCGGCATCGTGTCGCTCGGTGGGCGTGCCGGCACCGGGAAGTCGGCGCTCGCGCTGTGCGCAGGGCTGGAGGCGGTGCTGGAGCGCCAGCAGCACCGCAAGGTGGTCGTGTTCCGGCCTCTTTACGCGGTCGGCGGCCAGGATCTGGGCTACCTGCCCGGCAGCGAGAGCGAGAAGATGGCGCCCTGGGCACAGGCCGTCTTCGACACCCTCGGTGCACTGGTGAGCCAGTCGGTCCTGGACGAGGTGCTGGCCCGCGGGATGCTCGAGGTGCTCCCCCTGACCCACATCCGCGGCCGCTCGCTGCACGACTCTTTCGTCATCGTGGACGAGGCGCAGTCGTTGGAGCGCAACGTGCTGCTCACGGTGCTCTCCCGCCTGGGTACCGCGTCGCGGGTCGTGCTCACCCACGACGTCGCGCAGCGGGACAACCTACGGGTGGGGCGGCACGACGGCGTGGCGGCTGTGATCGAGAAGCTGAAGGGCCACCCGCTGTTCGCCCACATCACGTTGACCCGGTCGGAGCGCTCGCCGATCGCGGCGTTGGTGACGGAGATGCTGGAGGGCCCGGCGGCGTAGGCGCCGGCGATGTAGCGAAAGCGGCTTTCGGTGCGTTGAGTGCATCGAAAGCCGCTTTCGCTACATGGGGTCAGAGCCCGTGCGGGGTGCCCTCGGCGAAGCCCGCGGCCGTCTGGATGCCGACGACGGCGCGGTCGGTGAACTCGTCGAGTGTGCGGGCACCCGCGTACGTGCATGCGGAGCGGACGCCCGAGCAGATCCCGTCGAGCACGTCCTCGACACCGGGCCGCTGCGGGTCGAGCCACTGGCGCGACGACGAGATGCCCTCCTCGAACAGCGCCTTGCGGGCCCGGTCGAAGCTGCCGTCGCCGCGGGTACGGGCGCTGACCGCGCGTTTGGACGCCATCCCGAACGACTCCTTGTACGGCCGTCCGGACTCGTCGCGCAGCAGGTCACCCGGCGACTCGTAGGTGCCGGCCAGCCAGGACCCGATCATCGCGGCGGACGCGCCGGCGGCGAGGGCGAGCGCGACGTCCCGTGGGTGCCGGACCCCGCCGTCCGCCCAGATCCGCACGCCGTGGTCGCGGCCGGCCGCGGCGCACTCCAGGACGGCGGAGAACTGCGGGCGCCCGACCCCCGTCATCATCCGTGTGGTGCACATCGCGCCCGGGCCGACCCCGACCTTGACGACGTCCGCGCCGGCCGCGGCGAGGTCGCGCACGCCTTCCGCCGTCACGACGTTGCCCGCGACGATCGGGACGGGAGCGTCGGCCCTGCCCATCTCCCCGACTACCGACCGAATGGCCCGCAGCGCGTCGAGCATCTTCTCCTGGTGGCCGTGCGCGGTGTCGACGACCAGCACGTCCACACCGGCGTCGAGCAGCGCCTTCGCCTTCACCGCGACATCACCGTTGACGCCGACCGCGGCGGCCGTGCGGAGCTGGCCGCGGCCGTCGACGGCCGGGGCATAGATCTCGGCGCGCACGGCACCGAGCGCCGTGAGCAGGCCGGCGAGCCGCCCGTCGGCGTCGAGCCCGAGTGCCACGCCGCGCGGGCCGAGGGCCTCGAAGACCTGCCGCGGCGCGGTGTCCAGCGGCAGGGTGAGCGGCGCAGGGTCGAGGACGTCGGCGAGGCGCGTGAAACGGTCGACACCGGTGCATGCCGCCTCGTCGACGGTGCCCACCGGGCGCCCGGCGTCGTCGACCACGACCACCGTGCCGTGCGCCCGCTTGGGCAGCAGGTTCAGCACGTCCGCGACGGCGTCGCCGGTGTGCAGCACGAGCGGGGTGTCCCAGACGGGGTGCCGCGACTTGATCCACGCGACGATCTCGGCGACCGCCTCCGGCGCGACGTCCTGCGGCAGCACGGTCAACGCTCCGCGCCGCGCCAGCGTCTCGGCCATCCGGCGGCCCGCGACAGCCGTCATGTTCGCCGCGATGACGGGAACCGTGGCGCCGGAACCGTCCGCCGTGGTCAGGTCGACGTCGAACCGCGACGCGACGGCCGACCGGCCGGGGACGAGGAACACATCGTCGTAAGTGAGGTCGCGATCGGGCACCTGGCCGTCGAGGAAGCACACGGTAAGAAGATGCTACGCGCGCTCGCCGCGGCTGCAGACGGATGAGTTGCGTAGCCGGCCACGGTCCCTACGACACGTCACTGGACGCTCGCGACCGAGAGGACCCCGCCGTGCCCGACCCCGTCGACCTCGAGGCCCCCAACCAGCCCGCGGAGCCGGAGTCCCTCGTGCGGGACAGCGGCGGGCGCTGCGCGGCGCCGCCCGACGAGCGGCCGCGGCGTAGGGCGGAGCGGACCCGGCGGGCGGTGGCGGCCGCCGTCGCCGTCGCGCGCGACCACGGGCTCCGCGTCGAGGAGCCGGTGGTGCTGAACGACCGGTTCTCGGTGCAGGTGCACCTGGCCCCGGCGCCGGTGGTGGCCGGCGTCTCGACCTGGACCGCGGTTGTCCGGCCCGATATCACCGCCTGGCTCGACCGGAAGGTCGCGGTGACCGACCATCTGCAGGCCGTCGGCGCCCCGGTGGTCGGCAACAGCCGTGAGCTGCCGCCCGGGCCACACGAGCACGACGGGCTGGCGATGACGTTCACGGAGTGGGCGCCGCCCGATCCGGTCCGGACGCCCGGGGCCGCCGACTGCGTCGCGATGCTGCCCGACCTGCATGCCGCCCTGGCGAGCTATCCCGGTGAGCTGCCGTTGCTCGCCCCCGTGCACGAGGACATCCCGCACGGTCTCGCAGCGCTGGAGCGCCATCCCGACGCGTTGAGCCCGCAGGAACGAGACCGGCTGTTGGCCGCCTACGAGCGCCTGACACCGTTCGTGGCCGCGCCGGGCGAGACGACCGTCCTGCATGGCGATCTGCACCTCGGCAACCTGCACGCGAGCGGAGGCGAGCTGCGCTGGCTCGACTTCGAGGACGTCTGCCGTGGCCCGGTGGGCTGCACTCCACCTGTGGACCAACGCCTTGCTTCGCTGCGGCGTTGATCTACGGGACACACTTCGCGACCTCGCGCTGCTGCGGTGGACGGACCCCACCGCCGGCGACGGCTGGGTCGACACCGAGCAGCTCGCGCTGTGCTCGGATCTGCGGGCGGTCTACCTCGCGCTTTGCCTGCTCGCGTTCCGCGACGTCTTCGGCGACGACCCGGAGTGGGACGGCTACATCCGCTGGTTCGTCGGCCGCATCAGCTCATGATCCCTTCCCGCGGCGCATGGGCCGGCAGCAACGCCCGCACCGCATCGATCGTGTCGGCGTCCGCCGCGGTCCTGTCGGGCCGGTAGCGGACGACGCGCGCGAAGCGGAGCGCGACGCCACCCGGATAGCGGGTGCTGCGCTGCACGCCGTCCAGCTCGATCTCCACCACCAGCTCGGGACGCAGCAGCACCTCGTTCCGCCGGTGCTCGCGCGCGTACCGCGGGAAGGTCTCCGTCTGCCAGGCGAGCAGCGCGTCCGTCATGCCCTTGAACGTCTTGCCCACCATGATCGGTTCGCCGCCGTCCGGATCCCGCGCGCCGAGATGGATGTTGGACAGCGTCCCGGTCCGACGGCCGTACCCCCACTCGGCACCGAGTACCACGAGGTCCAGCGTGTGCACCGGCTTCACCTTCTGCCACGCACGCCCCCGCCGGCCCGCGGCGTACGGGGCGTCCAGGGCCTTGACCATCACGCCCTCGTGCCCCGCGGCCAGCGCCTGCTCCAGCAGCGCCGCGGCCTCGCCCGTCGACGGGCGCAGCACACCCGGCATCCGGTGCGCCCCGGCCGCTCTCTCCAACGCCTCCAACCGCGCGGACAACGGCTCGTCGATGAGATCGGCGCCGTCCAGGTGCAGGCAGTCGAAGAAGAACGGGCGCAGCAGCAGCTCGTGGCTGTCGGCCCCGAACCGGCTCGCGGTCTCCTGGAACGGGCGCGGGCGGCCGTCGTCCTGCAGCGCGAGGGTCTCGCCGTCCAGCACGACGCGGCGACCGGGCAGCCTGCGGACCAGCTCCACCAGCTCGGGCACGCGGTCGGTCACCTCGCGCAGCGTGCGCGTCCACACCCGCACCGCGTCGCCGTCGCGGTGCACCTGGATGCGGGCGCCGTCCAGCTTGTACTCGACGCTCACCTCCTGGCCCAGCTCGGCGAGCGCGGCGTCCAGGTTCTCGGCCGGGCTCGCGAGCATCGGCCGGACCGGCCGGCCGACCTCCGGCGTGACGGCCTCGAGCGCGGCAGCGCCTCCCGCGAGGGCGAGCCGGGCGGTCTCGGGCAGGCGGCCCGACAGGAAGAACGCCCGGCGAACGGTCGTGGCGGGCACGTCCGCCGCCGCGGCGACCGCTTCCAGCATCACGCCCTCCAGCGCGCCCTGGCGTAGCTCGCCGGTGAACAGCCGCTGCAGGAACCGCTGCTCGTCCGCCGTCGCGGCACCGAACAGCGCCTCGAGCTGCGCGGCGCGGCGGGCCGTCGAGCCGGTGCCCGACGTGGCCGCCAGCGCGTCGAGCCGGGCCTCGACGTCCGCGACCCGAAGGCCGGGTAGAGGCGCGGGCGGCACCTCCAGGCCGGCGAGCGTGCGCCAGCCCGCACCCAGCCGGCCCTGCCGCGGCTCGCCGGTGAGCCAGGCGGCGGCCGGCTCGATCTCGTCGGGCGCCGCGGCGCGCAGCAGCGCGGCCAGGGCCCCGGCCTTCGCGGTGCGGGCGCGGGTGGCCCCGACCGCGGCGGAGCAGGCGACGATCTCGGCGAGCAACACGATGCGATTCAAGCAGCGCCCACCGACAAGAACCGGTGTCCACGCGGGTACCGAGGTCAGGTGGCTGCCCGGACGCGGTCGGCGTCCAGCCGGACCACCGTCTGTTCGCCTGCGCCCGGCAACCCCGGCCGCGTGACGGCGTCCACGGTGAGCTCACCGGCCTCCGTGGCGACCACGAACCGGGTGACCGCGCCGAGGAACGTGCGCGTCACGACCGTTCCGGGCTCGCCCGTGCCGTCGCTCCCGACAGTGAGCGCCTCGGGGCGGACGATCACGGAGCCGGCTTCCGCGTCGCCGTCCAGCTCGGCCGACGCGCCGAGGACCCGTACCCGGCCCGGACCGTCCGGCACGGCCGCGAGCCGGTTCACCACCCCGACGAACGCGGCCACGAAGGCGTTGGCGGGCGAGGCGTACACCTCCTGCGGCGGCGCGACCTGCTCGAGACGGCCCGCGTTGAGCACCGCCACGCGATCCGCGATCGCCAACGCCTCCGACTGGTCGTGCGTGACGAACAGCGTCGTGATCCCCTCCGCGAGCTGGAGGCGCCGGATCTCGTCGCGCAGCTGCACACGGACCCTGGCGTCGAGCGCCGAGAGCGGCTCGTCGAGCAGCAGCACCGAGGGCGCCACGGCGAGCGCCCGTGCCAGCGCCACCCGCTGCTGCTGCCCGCCGGAGAGCTGGTGCGGGTAGGAGCCGCCGCGGTCGCCGAGGCCCACCAGCTCCAGCAGGTCGGCCGCGCGGCGGCGCCGTTCCGCCGCCCCGACCTTGCGCAGCCGCAGCCCGAACGCGACGTTCTCCGCGGCGGTCATGGTCGGGAACAGCGAGTAGGCCTGGAACACCATCCCGGTGTCGCGCCTGCTCGCGGGCACATCCGTGACGTCGCGGCCGTCGATCAACACCTGACCGGCGGTCGGGCGGTCGAACCCGGCGAGGAGCCGCAGTGCCGTGGTCTTCCCGCAGCCCGACGGGCCGAGCAGCGCGAGCAGCTCACCGGGGTGCAGCGCGAGGTCCAGGCCGGCGAGCGCGTGCGTGTCCCCGTAGCTGCGCCGAATGCCACGGAACTCGACGGCGGCCGTGCTGCCCGGGGTACCGGACGTCCCGCCGGCACGCCGCGCTTCGTCCGTGCTCATGACGACCCCCGCCTCGTCCGACGCGACCCGGCCAACGACACGGCGAGCAGCAACACCCAGGTGACCAGCAGGCTCGCCAGCGACAGCGCCACCGCCACGCCCGCCCGGCTCCGCCCGACCTCGACGATCGCGACCGGGAACGTGTCGGTGTACAGCAGGATCCGGGCGATGACGATCTCGCCGAGCACGAGTGCCAGCGTGAGGAACGCCGCGCCCAGCACCGCGCTGCGGATCGCCGGCAGCACGACCCGCAGCAGCGCCGTGGCCATCCCGGCACCCAGGTTGCGGGCCGCCTCCACGAGCGTCCGGAGCGGGATGGCGGCGAGCCCGTTGTCCACGGCGCGGTAGGCGAACGGGAGCGCGAGGATCACGTAGAACGGTGTGAGCGCCGCCGTCGACGACGCGAAAAGGGCGCGGAAGACGGGGCCACCGAGGTTCGCCTGCACGAAGGCGATGCCCGCCGCCATCACCACGGGCGGGATCACGATCGGCAGGATCGTCGCGCTCTCCAGCGCACCGGCGAGGCCGGGAATCTGTAGCCGGACCCACACGGCCGTCGGCACGACGAGGGCCAGCACGACGACGGCGGTGACGACGGCGATCTGCAGCGATGTCCCGAGCGCCGCGAGGAGCACGGGGTCGCCCGCGATCGCGAGCCAGTTCGCGAGCCCGTACCCGCCGCCCGGGGCGCGCAGGCTGAACTCGGCGGCGGCCAGCAGCGGCAGCAGGAAGTAGACCGCGGCGACGACCAGCACGACGGCCCGCCAGCGCCGGCCTCTCATCGCACCGGCCCGTCCACTTCCCCGGTCATGCCGCCGCCCACCGGGCCGCGCGCCGCTGCAGGAGCAGGTAGGCCACCATCACCACGGCGATCACGACCACCATCGTCAGCCCCAGCGCCAGCCCGACGTTCTGCCGCCCGGCGAGCACGTTGCCCGACAGCGCCGACGCGATCGCCGTGGGCACGAGCGGGATCGACCCGCTGGTGAGCGCCAGCGCCGTGGCGTAGGCGGCGAAGGCGTTGCCGAACAGCACCAGAGTGGCGCCCGCGAGCGCCGGGCCCAACACCGGCAACGCGACGTGTCGCCAGTACTGCCACGCCGACGCCCCCAGGTTCTCGGCCGCCTCCCGCCACTGGGGGAGGAGTCCCTCCAGGGCCGGGGTCACGAGGATGACCATCAGCGGCACCTGGAAGTAGACGTAGGTCAGCCCGAGGCCGGTGAGGGAGTCGATGCGGAAGCCCGCGGCGTAGAGGTCCAGGCCGACCGCGCGCAGCCACAGCGTCGCGATCCCCGTCTGGCCCAGCGCGGCGATGAAGGCGAAGGCGAGCGGCACCCCGCCGAAGTAGGCGAGCACTCCCGACGCCGTCGAGACGATCCGGCGCAGCGGGCTGCCGGGCCGGGCGGTGGCGACGGCCTGGGCGAGGAATGTGCCGAACACCGCGCCGACGACCGCTGTGGTCGCCGAGATCAGGAGGCTGCCGGCGAACGCCGCGTGGTACTGCGGCTCGGTGAGCGCCGCGACGACGTTCGCGAGCGTCGGCCTGCCGTCGGGGTCCGACAGCGCGCCGCTGATCACGAAGTACAGCGGGCCGCCGAGGAAGACCAGCAGGTACGCGGCGAACGGCACCAGGCCCAGCAACGCACGCCCACGCCGGGACGCCTGGGGCGGAGCGGGACCGGTCGTGGTGTCCGGCGTGTCGAGCAGCCCCGTCACGGTGCCGCCCCGTCGCCGTGCGGCCCACGCCGTACGGAACCGGACGCTCACGCCGTCGCGCTCGCCCATGTCTGGGCGACCGTCTGCTGGGCGGCGTCCGTCTCGGCCTGCGTCGGGAACTGCGGCTCGCCCTGCACCGGAGGCAGCGCCGCGAGCAGCGCCTTGTCGACCGTGCCCGCGTCGGTCATCGCGTCCAGCCGGACGGGGCGGGCCTTGCCGGCCAGCCAGAGGTTCTGCCCCTCGTCCGAGTAGAGGTACTCCTGCCACAGCCGGGCCGCCGCGGGGTGCGGCGCGTTCTTGTTGACCGCCTGCGCGTAGTACTGGGCGAACAGACCGTCCGACGGCACGTTCACCTGCCAGTCGAACGATGCCTTGTTCTTTTCGGCATTGACCACGTTCAGGTAGTCCCAGTCGAGGACGATCGGCGTCTGGCCGCTCTGGATGGTGGCGGGGTCCGGGTCGATCTTGAGCAGGTTCCCGTTCTTGGCCAGCTCACCCCACCACTTCACCCCTGGCGAGATGTCCTGCAGTGAGCCGCCGTTCGCCAGCGCGCCGGCCCACACGCCCGCGAACGCCGCGGCGGCCTGGGTCGGGTCGCCGTTCAGCGCGACCTGGCCCTTGTACTCGGGCTTGGCCAGGTCGGCCAGCGTCGTGGGGCAGGTCGCCACCAGCTTGGCGTTGCAGCCGATCGAGATGAAGCCGCCGTAGTCGTTGACCCAGGCGCCGTTCGCGTCCTTGTTGCCTGCGGGGATGGCGTCCCACGTGGCGACCTTGTACGGCGCGAACAGGGCGACGTTCTTGTTGGCGAACGACTGCCCCAGGTCCAGTACGTCCGGCGCGCGGTCCTGCGTGCCGAGCTGCTGGACGGCGTTGATCTCGTCCTGGCTCGACCCCTCGGGGTTCGCGGAGTTCACGGTGATGCCGTACTTCTTCTGGAAACCGTCGATGAGCGCGCCGTAGTTCGCCCAGTCCGGCGGGAGGGCGATGACGTTGAGCGCGCCCTCCTGCTTGGCGGCCGCCACCAGCGCGTCCATCCCGCCACCTGTGGCTGCGCTCGTCGCCGTGCTCCAGGCGTTGCCGGCGGTCTGGCCGCCGCCCCCGCCGCCCCCGCCGGAGCTCACACAGCCCGTTGCGGTGGTAAGGGCGAGCGCGACGCCGACGACGGCGGCGGCGAGGCGGGTGCGGGTCATGCGGTCTCCTCGGTCGTCCGACGCCGCAATGTAACGCCGGGGTCCGACAATCCACGATCACGACGAGATCACGTCGTCGATGCACGGCAGCACACAGGCACGTACGCGACGGGCCGCGAGGGCGACGCCGCGGTCGTCGGCCTCGCGAGCAGAGGCCGTCGCCCACCCGCCCGGCGAGCTGCGATGACGCCGCACCGCGTCGGGTCACCCGCGCTTGGTCGCGCCCGTCATCGCCAGCACGTCCAGGGCGGCGTCGAGCTGTGCCACGGTCAGCTTCCCGCCCTCGACGTGGCCGCGCTCCAGCACCACCTCGCGGATGGTCTTGCGCTCCTTCAGCGACTGCTTCGCGATGGAGGCCGCCTCCTCGTAGCCCAGGTAGCGGTTGAGCGGGGTCACGATCGACGGCGACGACTCGGCGTACTCCCGGGTGCGCTCCTCGTCGGCCTGCGCGCCGTCCACCACCTTGTCCGCCAGCAGCCGCGCCACCGACGCCAGCAGCCGGGCGCTCTCGAGCACGTTGCGGGCCATCACCGGCATCATCACGTTGAGCTCGAGGTTGCCCTGCGCCCCGGCGAATCCGACGGTGGCGTCATTGCCCAACACCTGCGCGGCGACCATCATCGTCGCCTCGCAGATCACCGGGTTCACCTTCCCCGGCATGATCGAGCTGCCCGGCTGGAGGTCCGGCAGTGCCAGCTCCGCCAGGCCTGTGCGCGGCCCGGACCCGAGCCACCGGAGGTCGTTGGCGATCTTGAACAGCGACACCGCGACGGTGCGCAGCGCCCCCGAGGCCTCCACCAACCCATCCCGGGCGCCCTGGGCCTCCATGTGGTCGGGAGCCTCGGTCAACACGTCCAGCCCGGTGGCGGCGCGCAGTTCGTCGACCACGCCCGCGGCGAACCCGTCCGGCGCGTTGAGCCCGGTGCCGACGGCGGTACCGCCGATCGGCAGCTGGGCCAGGCGCGGCAGCACATCGCGCAGCCGCGCGGCGCCGTACTCGGTCTGGGTGGCCCACCCCCCGGCCTCCTGGCCGAGCGTGATCGGCACCGCGTCCATGAGGTGAGTTCGCCCGGCCTTGACGACCTGGGCCCAGTCGTCGGAGCGGCGGCGCAGCGTCGCGGCGAGATGCTCCAGCGCGGGGACCACGTCCGTGACCAGGGACTCGGTCGCGGCGACGTGGATCGTCGTGGGGAACACGTCGTTGCTGCTCTGCGAGGCGTTGACGTGATCGTTCGGGTGCACCTCGATCCCGGAGGCGCGCGTGGCCAGGGTGGCGATCACCTCGTTGGCGTTCATGTTCGAGCTGGTGCCGGACCCGGTCTGGAACACGTCGATCGGGAACTGGGCGTCGTGCGCGCCTGCGGCGACCTCGTCCGCGGCCGCCGCGATCGCCGCGGCCAGGTCCTCGCCCAGCACGCCGATCCGGGCGTTCACCCGCGCCGCGGCGCCCTTGACCAGCCCGAGGGCGCGGATCTGTGCGCGCTCCATGCCCCGGCCCGAGATCGGGAAGTTCTCGACCGCCCGTTGCGTCTGGGCCCGCCACAACGCGTCCGCCGGCACCCGGACCTCGCCCATGGTGTCGTGCTCGATCCGGAACCCGTCGTCGGTGTCGGTCTGCATGCCACCAGTCTGCCCGCATGGCGCTGTCCCTCCAGCCGGCCCCCGCGAAGGTCCACAGTGGATTCGCTGCGCCGATGGGGTGAAGGTGATGCGGTCACGTCCGGTTCCCGCTGCTCGGCCGCTCCCTTAACCAGGGCGAGGGGGCACGCAGGAGGGGTCGCACGTGGATGCCGAGCGCGAATGGTTGGAACTCATCGGGCACGTGCTGGTGACACCGCTGACGGTGCTGCCGGAGGATCGCATCGCCGCGGCATTGACGGCGACGTTCGAGGCCTCGGCGTGTGGTTTCCACAACCGGCCCGATGCACGGACGGTGGTCCAGCGGATCTACCCGCCGACGATGTTCAGCGCCGCCGTCCAGGCCGAGTGGGTGCGGCTGTCGATCGAGGCACCCACATGCCACCCGTTGCTGCGCTACTACCTGTCCACGGGCGACCTCGCACCGCAGCAGGTCGCCGACGTGCCCTCGGGTCTGGCCGGCCCGCGGGCACGGGCCCAGTGGGCCGAGCTCAGCCGGGGATACGGCATCGAGCATCAGCTCGCGATCCCGCTGCCCCCCAGCAGCGAGGGGCCTCGGTGGTTCGTTCTCGGCCGCCCCGATGCGTTCTCCGCGGAGCGGATGCGCCTGGCGCGCCGCATCCAGAGGCTGATCGCCGGGTTGGACCGCCAGGCGGCGGCGCTCCGGCAGTGGCAGCGGCGCGCGACGCAGCCCGACGCCGGTGCCGTCGCGTCCGCCGTGCACCTGACGCCGCGGGAGCTGTCGGTGCTCACGCTCGTGGCCGACGGGCTGACGGCTGCGGCCGTCGCTCGCCGCCTGGTCGTGGCGGAGCGCACCGTGCACAAGCACCTGGAGCGCGCGTACGCGAAGCTGGGCGTCTCGGACCGGGTCAGCGCTGTGCTGCGCGCGCAGCGGCTCGGGATCCTGCCCGAGCCCGCGCTCGCCCTGGCGCGCTGACCTCTCACGGGACCACCTGCACGATGTCGCCGACCGAGAGCGTGGAGAAGTAGGTCTCCGCGGCGGCCGGCGACAGGTGGACGCAGCCGTGCGACGTCACGGCGAGGCTGCCCTCGTGGAAGGCGACACCGCCGTTGAAGAACACAGACCAGGGCATCTCGGCGTCGTAGATCGAGCTGACGTGGTCGCGCCTCTTCGACTCCACCCGGAAGGTGCCGGGCGGGGTGCGGAAGCCGGGACGTCCGTGCGTGATCGGCACCGGGCCGTAGGTCACCTGGCCGTCCCGCAGAAGCCAGGAGCGGTTGGCGGAGAGGTCGACGCAGGCGGTCGCGGTCGGGGCACACGGGGTCGCCGCAGCACCCTGCGGCGTGGGGGGCAGCGTTGGACCCGGTGTCGCCCCCGGTGTCGCGCTCGTCGCCGGCGTCCGTCCCGGCGGATCGGGTGTCGCGGGTGCCTCCGTCGGCGACGGGGCCGGCGGCAACACTACAGCGGGACCCGCGAGGACGCCCGCGTCGGGGCGCAGCGGCGCCGGGAGGGCGACGAGCGCCCGCGCGACGGCCGTCCGCGCTCCCGGCGTGCTGCCGATCACCATGCCCGCGAGCAGCCCGCCGGCCGCCACGAGGGCGACCACCCCGACTCCCCACCCCGCGCGCACTGCCGACCCCCGCGATCCCCGCGCCCCGGCACGATCGCGACGGGCTCACGTCATCGTCGAGCATCGGGGCGGCACCGCGGTCCGGCCAGCGTCACGACCGGATCGAGTGACCACCACACGCGGCCGGGCGGCGTCCCGGCCGCGGGAGGCAGCCTCAGGGCAGGAGTGGCGGCTCCGCAGCGAGCTGTTCGTCGCTCAGGTCGAAGTCGACCGACGAGTACTCCCGCAGCTTCGTCAGGCGGTGGTACCCGTCGATCATCCGCACCGTGCCGGACTTGGACCGCATCACGATCGACTGTGTCGTGCAGCCACCCGCCCGGTAGTGCACGCCGCGGAGCAGGTCGCCGTCGGTCACGCCGGTGGCGCAGAAGAAGACGTTGTTCCCGCGCACGAGGTCGTCGGTGAGGAGCACCTGGTCCAGGTCGAGCCCGGCGTCGCGAGCCCGGGCGCGCTCCTCGTCGGTCTGCGGCCACAACTTGCCCTGGATCTCCCCGCCCATGCACTTGAGCGCCGCCGCGGCGATCACGCCCTCGGGGGTGCCGCCGATGCCGATGAGCATGTCGACGCCGGTGCTCGGGCGGGCCGCCGAGATCGCGCCGGCCACGTCGCCGTCGGAGATGAAGCGGATGCGGGCGCCGGTCCGCCGGATCTCGGCGATCAGGTCGCGGTGACGCGGACGGTCGAGCACGGTCACCGTGACGTCGGCGACCCCGACCTCCTTGGCCTTCGCCACCCGGCGGATGTTCTCCCCGACGGGAGCGGCGATGTCGACCGCACCGGCCGCCTCGGGGCCGACTGCGAGCTTCTCCATGTAGAACACCGCGGACGGGTCGTACATCGCGCCCCGTTCCGCGACGGCCAGCACGGCCAGCGCGTTCGGCATCCCCTTGCTCATCAGGGTGGTGCCATCGATCGGGTCGACCGCGACGTCGCAGTCGGGGCCCCAGCCGTTGCCCACCTTCTCGCCGTTGAACAGCATGGGCGCCTCGTCCTTCTCGCCCTCGCCGATCACGACCACTCCACGCATCGAGACCGTGCCGATGAGCTGGCGCATCGCGTCGACCGCTGCGCCGTCGCCGCCGTTCTTGTCGCCGCGCCCGACCCAGCGGCCCGCCGCCATCGCGGCAGCCTCCGTCACACGGACCAGCTCCATGGCGAGGTTGCGGTCCGGGGCCTCTCGGTAGCGGGTGGAACGCTCAGTCATCGCGGCCCCTTCGTCGTCGGCGACACCCGGACGCCCCGAGGGGTCCGGGGAACAGGCCACGATCCTCGCATGCCGGGCGCCGGTTCAGGCTGGGACGATGGGCGGTGTGAGCAGTGCCTCCCCGCCCGGACCCGCGGACCCCGGACCAACCGGGAAACCACCGCGTTCGGCGCTCTCGGTCCGCGACATGGTCGGCGCGGTCGCCGTGCTCGTCGCCATCGTCCTGCTGTTCGCCGGGTTGACGCGCAGCTGCTCGTTCGCCCCCGGTGGCCCGAGTGCCGATCCCGCGTCCGGTCCAAGCGTCGACGCCCCCGCCCAGTTGCGCGTACTGGCCGGGTCCATGGCGTTCCCGCTGCGAGTCCCGGCGCCACCCGCGGGCTGGCGGGCCACCAGCGTCGACACCGCGCGGGTCGGCGAGAACGGCGCCCGGGCCGTGCGCACCGGATACCTCACGTCCGACGGCCACTACCTGCGGCTGGTGCAGTCCGACGCCGACGAGCTCGCGCTGCTCGCGACCGAGGCGCAGGGCACGCCCGTCGCGGCCGGTCCGATCGTCGTGACCGGCACGACGTGGGTGTCGTACACCGACGACACGCGCGAGCCGATCCGCATCGCCGCGCTCGACGGCGTCCGCCTGCTGATCACCGGCAGCGGGACGGACGACGAGTTCCGCACGCTGGCGACGGCGGCGACGGGGGGCCAGGTCCTGCCCTGACCGCCGCGCGGTCCCGGTCGGCTACTCGCGCGGCGGGTCGTCGGCGTGTTCCAGCACGGCCTTCACCCGGTCCCGGGCGCCGGCCAGCTGCTCCTCGCACCGCCGGGCCAGGGCCTCGCCCCGCTCCCACAGGGCCACCGACTCGTCGAGGCCCAGCCCGCCGGCCTCCAGCGCCCGGACGACGTCGGCCAGCTCGTCGCGGGCCTGCTCGTAGCCCAGCGTGCTGATGTCGGGTCGGAGGCGGTCGGGGGTGGTCACGGTGCGCCAGTCTCCACCTCGTCGTCGGTGACGGCGCCGACCGCCCCGTCGGCCACCCGCACCCGCAGCCGCGTTCCCGGCGGCGCCTCACCGGCCGAACGCAGGACGGGAAGTGGCACGCGCGGGTCGTGGTCCGCTGGTACCCGCTGCACGACCGCGTAGCCCCGGGCCAGCGTCGCGGCCGGACCCAGCGCAGTCAGCCGCGCGGCGAGGTGCGCCACGTCCGTTCCGCGCCGGTCCAGCCCGCGCTCGACGCACGCCCGCGCGGCGTCGCGCAGCCGCTCGACCTCCCCGTGCCGCGCCTCCAGGCCGCGCAGCGGATCGGCGAGCGCCGGGCGGTGCCGCAGCGCCGCGAGCAGCCGCTCCTCGCGGTCCACCCATCCGGCCAACGCCCGGCGGGCCCGGTCGCGGAGCCCGGCCACCCGCGCGGTCTCCTCCCGCAGATCCGGCACGAGGCGTCGGCCGGCCTCCGTCGGTGTCGAGCAGCGCAGGTCCGCGACGTGGTCGACCAGCGGCGTGTCGGGCTCGTGCCCGATGGCGGAGACGACCGGGGTCCGGCACGCGGCGACGGCGCGGCACAGCGTCTCGTCGGAGAACGGCAGCAGGTCCTCGACGCTGCCGCCACCTCGGGCGAGGACGATGACGTCGACCTCGGGGTCGCGGTCGAGCACCCCGATCGCCTCGACGATCTGCGGCACGGCCAGCGCGCCCTGGGTGGCCGTGTGCTCGAGCCGGAAGCAGACCGCGGGCCAGCGGGCGGTCGCGTTGCTCACGACGTCGTGCTCGGCGGCAGACGCACGGCCCGTCACGAGCCCGATGCAGCGGGGCAGGAACGGCAGGCGGCGCTTGCGGGCGGCGTCGAAGAGCCCCTCGGCGGCCAGCAGCGCGCGCAGTCGCTCGATCCGGGCCAGCAGCTCGCCGATCCCGACCGCGCGGATCGTGTCGACGCGCAGGCTCAACGTGCCACGGCCGAGGAAGAACGACGGCTTCCCGTGCACCACCACCCGGTTGCCCTCCGCCACCGCGGCGCCGCCGTCGCGGACCAGCCCGATCGGGGCGGTGAGCTGCAACGACACGTCCGCGGCGGGATCGCGGAGGACGAGGAACGCGGTGCCCGTGCCCGGCCGCGCGGTGACCTGCGCGAGCTGGCCCTCGACCCAGACGGCCCCGAGCCGGTCCACCCACGCGGCGATCTTCCGGGCGACGGTGCGGACGGGCCAGGGCGACTCCGCGGAGTTCGGCGCGGGCTCGCTGACCGCACTCACCCCTCGGTGACCGCCGCGATCCGGTTGCTCAGCATGGTCACGTACGGCGGCCGGTCGCCGTGCGCCTGCTCCCAGGCCAGCAGCGCGCGCAGGTCGTCGACACCGAGGTGGCGGAGCTTGCCACGCAGCTGGGGGATGGTGAGCGAGCCGTAGCCGGGCAGGACCTGCGGGCCGTCCTCGGGGGCGGGCGGCGGCGCCGGTGGTGTCGTCGCGCCCGGGGCCGGGGCGGGCGGCTCCGGTTCGGCCGGGGCGACCGGCTCCGGTTCGACCGGGCCGGGGGCGGCGAACAGGTCGACCGACCGCAGCGTGGTGACCTTCGTCGGCTCGTCGCCGGCGCGACCGTTGCGCCGTGCGGGCGGTCCGTCGTCGAACGTCGCCCACGCGGGCTCGTCCTCGATCGGCGGCCCCACACCGAGCACGCGGTCGCCCTTGATCGCGAGCTCGGTCACCTTCTGCTGGACGCGCATGGACGCCTGCAAGGCCTGACTCACCGCCGTGACGGGCAGCTCCAAGGCGAGCCGGGGCAGGTCGCGGGCCTGCTCGACGGCAGTCGCCACCAAGCCGGCGGCGACGCGTACCGGCAACGGCAGCGGCGGTGTCATACCCCGAATCATCCCCTCTCGCCGTCGGCGCGGCAGCCCGGGTCCGGGCTCGTGGTGGCCGGGGTGCCGGGAGCCGTCCGTACCCTGGGACGTATGTCCGCTCCTGAGGCCGTGTCCCGCCGCGGCGGTCCGGCCGGCAAACGCGTCCTGCTGGCCAAGCCCCGCGGCTACTGCGCGGGCGTCGACCGCGCCGTCGAGGCCGTCGAGCAGGCCCTCGAGCAGCACGGCGCGCCCGTCTACGTACGCAAGCAGATCGTTCACAACCGGCACGTCGTCGAGACGCTCGAGGAGCGCGGCGCGATCTTCGTCGACGACACCGCCGAGGTACCCGAGGGTGCACTGCTGGTGTTCTCGGCACACGGCGTGTCGCCCGCGGTGCGCTCGGAGGCGCGCGACCGGAACCTGCGCACGATCGACGCCACGTGCCCGCTGGTCACCAAGGTCCACCAGGAGGCCAAGCGGTACGCCCGGGAGGACTTCGACATCCTGCTGGTCGGGCACGCCGGCCACGAGGAGGTCGAGGGAACCTCCGGCGAGGCGCCGTCGCACATCCAGCTGGTCGAGACCGCAGGCGACGCCGCGTCGGTCGCCGTCCGCGACCCCGAGAAGGTCGTGTGGCTCTCGCAGACCACGCTGAGCGTGGACGAGACGATGGACACCGTGCGGGCCCTGCGCGAGCGGTTCCCCACCTTGCAGAACCCGCCGAGCGACGACATCTGCTACGCCACCCAGAACCGGCAGGTGGCGGTCAAGGCGATGGCGCCGCACTGCGACCTGGTGATCGTCGTCGGATCGCGCAACTCCTCGAACTCCGTCCGCCTGGTCGAGGTCGCGCTGACGTCGGGCGCGGGTGCCGCGCACCTCGTCGACTATGCCCGAGAGATCGACGAGGCGTGGCTCGACGGCGTGCGGACCGTCGGCGTCACCAGCGGTGCGTCCGTCCCCGAGGTGCTGGTCCGGGGCGTGCTCGACCACCTGGTCGAGCGCGGCTGGGGGAGCGTCGAGGAGATCACGACCGCCGAGGAGTCGCTGGTCTTCTCCCTGCCGCGCGAGCTGCGCCCGAGCCGCGCCCGGTAGCGCCGCGCGGCTCCCGCTGCGTCACCAGGCGGGCGAGGCCGACGACGAGTACGACGCCCGTGGTGACGGCCATCGTCGGGAAGCTGTTCACCAGCGGTGCGGCCACTGTCAGCAGCGTGTCCGTGCCGCTCGCGCCGTCGCCCATGAGCACGATCGCCGGTACGGCGACGGCGAGCAGCAGCGGTGGCGCGACCACCGGGCCGAACAGGTTGCGGCGACGCACCCAGGTCACCGCGAGCACGCAGCCGCAGAAGTAGAGCGCGCGGAACACCGTGCCGACCGTGCCGATCCGCTGCAGGTCGACGAAGACCCCGAGGGCGGTGAACCCGAATGCCAGCCCGAGGGCGGCGAGCGGGGGGATGCCGAGCACCGACGGGAGCATCGAGCGCTCGTCGACAGGCCATTGCCCGCTCGGCCGGGTTGCCGGTGGCACCCGGGTGGCGGGGCGGGCGGGAGTCGCCGTCACCTGATCACCGTAACCGGATCCGTCGATCGGCCGTGCACCGCCGTGGAGAGCGGACTCCGCCGGAGCCGGCGTGGCTCGCCGAACTGCGGCGAGGTCAGCCGCTGACCGCGCGCGGGTGGTCGAGTGTCTCCCGGTCGCCGTCCAGGGCGATGAGCGCGTCGTCCGCGGACGCGACCAGCTCCGGCGCCGACACCCGCCGCGGGCTCCGGTCGACCGGAGCCGGCGCCTCCAGCTCGTCGTCGGCGACCTTCAGTTCTGTCAGCCGCCGCGCCGTCACCAGCACCCGAGCCTCGAGTGACGAGACCGTCTTGTTGTAGCTGTCGACGGCGCCGTCCAGGCTGCGGCCGAGCTTCGCCACATGGGTGCCCATCGTCGCGAGCCGGGCGTGCAGCTCCTTGCCGAGCTGGTGCACGGCCGCAGCGTTGCGGGCCAGCGCCTCCTGCCGCCACCCGTAGGCGACGGTGCGCAGCAACGCGATCAGCGTGGTCGGCGTCGCGATGACGACGTTGCGGCCGAACGCGTGCTCCAGCAGGGCGGGATCGGCCTGCAGGGCCGCCTCGAGGAAGGGGTCGCCGGGGACGAACAGCACCACGAACTCCGGTGACGGCTCGAACGCCGCCCAGTACGCCTTGCCCGCGAGCGTGTCGACGTGCGCGCGGAGCTGGCGTGCGTGTGCCGCGAGCCGGTCGGCGTGGGTGTCGGGGTCTCGGCTCTCGACGGCCGCCAGGTAGCCCGCGAACGGAACCTTCGCGTCGACGACGATCGACTTGCCCCCGGCGAGGTGCACCACCATGTCCGGCCGGATGGCGCCGTCCGCGCCCGCGGCGGTGACCTGCGTGGAGAAGTCGCAGTGCTCGACCATCCCGGCGAGCTGAACCACCCGTTCCAGCTGCAGCTCGCCCCACCGGCCGCGGACCTGCGGTGCACGCAGGGCGTTGACCAGGGACTTCGTCTCGTACTGCAGCTGCTCGGAACTGGCGCGCATGGCGTCGACCTGCTCCCGCAGCCCGACGTAGGCGCCCTGGCGCTCCTTCTCGACGTCCCGCAGCTGGCCCTCGACCCGCTGCAACGCTGCCGACATCGGGTCGAGCAGTGCACCGATCGCCTTGTCGCGCACCGCGGCGTCGCCCGCCAGCGCGGCGGCCGCCTCCTTGATCCGGCCCTCGGCCAGCGCGACGAACTGCTCGTTGTTCGCCGCCAGCGCGTCCGCCGAGAGGGCACGGAAGGCCCGTGCGAGCTCCTCGTCCCGGCGGGCGAGCAACTGCTCCCGGCCGACCGCGCCCTGGCGTTCGGCGTGCAGCGCGGCGGTGGCTGACGCCGCCTCCGCCTCGGCCCGGCGCAGCTGCGCCAACGCCTGGTCGTGCGCGGCGCCCAGATCGGTCAGGCGCTGCAGGAGGCTCGTGCGCTCGGCTCGGACGGCGGCGGCGTCGGCGCGCAGCGTGACCGTCGCGTCGGTCGCGGCCCTGGCGGCGTCCGCGGCCGCCGCGCGGAACCGCAGGCTCAGCAGCACCCAGCACGCGCCGGCACCGACGAGGACCCCGGCGAGCAGGAGCATGGCGGGAACGGCGTCCATGCCCGCAGGGTGCCGGGGCGCACCGACAGAACCGGCCGCGGCACGCCGGGCGGCACCGTCAACGGGGCCGGTGAATCGCCGAACGGTCGAACATGTGGTCGAAGACGTGGGCGCAGGGATTGCAGCAAGGTGGCCTTACTGCAATCGGACTGGAGCAGGGCCACCTTGCTGCAATCCGCACAGCCGCCCGGAGCGTCAGCGCTGCGCCTCGTGGTCCAGCAACCACCGCTTCACCGGCAGCCCCCAACGGAACCCGCCCAGTGACCCGTCGTTGCGCAGCACCCGGTGGCACGGCACGAACAGCGCAGTCGCGTTGCGGGCGCACGCCGACGCCGCCGCACGCACCGCCGCGGGCCGTCCGGCCTTCGCCGCGTACTCGGTGTAGCTGACCGGCGCCCCCGCGGGCACCGTCCGCAGCACCTCCCACGCGTGCTCGAGGAACGCCCCCGACCGCTGACGGACCGGCACGTCCGCGACGGCGCCCAGGTCGCCGTCGTGGTAGCGGGTGATCGCGGCCGTCACGTCGCCGAGGTCAGCCACCTGCTGCACCGATGTCGGCCGCAGCGTCGGGTGCACGAGTGGGAGGAGGGCGTCGAGTTCGGCGGTCCACCCGGAGGCGAGGACCGCCCCGTCGTCGTCGACGACTGCGGTGAAGGGGCCGGCCGGAGTGTCGAGGGTCGCGTACGTGCTCATGCGGATCTCCTGATCGGGGTAGCGGCGCCCCACAGGTGCAGGGCGGCGTAGGAGCGCCACGGGGCCCAGCGGGTTGCGTGGCACGGGAGGTCGTCGATGCCGAGGGCGCGCGCGCCGCGGCGCACGGCCAGGTCGTCGGGGAGCAGCTCGTCCGGGTCGCCGAGCACCCGGATCGCCAGGTAGCCGGCGCTCCAGGGACCGATTCCCGGCAGCGCGACGAGGTCGGCACGCAGCGCCGCGGCGTCGCGGCCGGCGTCCAGCACGAGCGTGCCGTCGGACAGCGCGGCAGCGAGCCCGACGATGCTCGCGGTGCGCCGGGCAGGCCCGGTCAGCACGTCCGCACCGCGCTCGGCCACGGTCGCGGCGGTCGGGAACAGCAGGTCCGGGCCGTCGCCGACGAGCGCGGGAGGCAGCCGCTCACCGAGAGCATCGGCGAGGCGGGCGGCGGCCGTGCGGGCGGCGGCGACCGAGACCTGCTGGCCGAGCATCGCGCGCAGCGCCGTCTCCGCGGGGTCGACCGTGCCGGGCAGCCGGATCCCCGGCACCGCCGCGACGCTCGGCGCGAGCACCGGATCGGCGCCCAGCACCGCGTCGACGGCGACGGGATCGGCGTCCAGGTCGAGCAGCCGGCGCAGGCGGGCGACGGCGGGGGCCAGGTCTCGGGGATCGGACAGGCGCAGGGTGGCGACGACGTGCGTGTCGCGCGCCTTCCCGGACCCGCGCTGGTGCCGGGAGGCGGGGGTGAGCGCGAGTTCGACCGTCGCCGGGCCGCGCGGGAGCCGCATCGTCCGCCGGTACGTGCCACCGTCCACCTGCTCGACCCCGGCCACGGCCCGCGCGGCGAAGAAGGTCAGGAGGCCGGCGGCGTCGAACGGCGGCCGATAGGGCAGCCGCAGCACGATCGCGCCGGTCGCCGCCGGGAGCGCCCGCCGACCGGCTTCGGCCCGAAGCGTGGTGGGCGGTACCCCGTAGACCTCGCGCACCGTGTCGTTGAACTGCCGCACGCTGGCGAACCCCGACGCGAACGCGACGTCCGCCATCGCCATCGGTGTGGTCTCCACGAGAAGCCGCGCGGTGTGGGCGCGATGGGCCCGGGCCAGGGCGAGTGGACCGGCGCCCAGTTCCGCGCTCAGGACCCGTCCGAGCTGGCGCTCGGAGTACCCCAGGCGCGTGGCCAACCCGGGCACGCCGTCCCGCTCGATGATGCCGTCGCCGATCAGCCGCATCGCACGGGCGGCGAGGTCGGCGCGCACGTTCCAGTCGGGCGAGCCGGGCACGGCGTCAGGCAGGCAGCGGCGGCAGGCACGGAAGCCACGGACCTGGGCCGCGGCCGCCGTCGGCCAGAACTCGACGTTCGTGCGCTTGGGGGTGATGGCCGGGCAGGACGGCCGGCAGTAGATGCCGGTGGTGCGGACGGCCGTGACGAACTGCCCGTCGAACCGCGCGTCGCGCGAGGTCACGGCTCGGTAGCAGCGGTCGTCGTCGAGAATCACCAGGACGATGCTGCCACCCGGCGGAAGACCGTTCTGGCGGGAATCGGACGCGACGGCCGGCGCGGGTCAGCAGCGGTAGCGCGAGGTCTCGTCGGGGCCGAACTGGATCGCCGCCCAGCCGAGTAGCAGGAGCAGGAGAAGGACGAGAAGCATCATGTCTCCATGGTCGACCTCGGGCGTCCGTCGGACGAGTGGCAGGAACGCCACTGTTCGGCAAAATCCAGCCACATCGCGTCGCGCGACTACCCTGGTGTCCCGTGTCCCTCACCCTCGGCATCGTCGGCCTGCCCAACGTCGGCAAGTCGACGCTGTTCAACGCGCTGACCCGCAACGACGTGCTGGCTGCGAACTACCCGTTCGCGACGATCGAGCCGAACGTCGGTGTGGTGCCGCTGCCGGACGCGCGCCTGCAGAAGCTCGCGGAGATGTTCGCCTCTGCGCGTGATCGTGCCCGCGACGGTCTCGTTCGTCGACATCGCCGGCATCGTCAAGGGCGCGTCCGAAGGTGCCGGGCTGGGCAACAAGTTCCTCGCGAACATCCGCGAGTCCGACGCGATCTGCCAGGTCGTGCGGGTCTTCGACGATCCCGACGTCGTGCACGTCGAGGGTCGCGTCGACCCGGCGTCCGACATCGAGACGATCTCCACCGAGCTGATCCTCGCCGACCTCCAGACCCTGGAGAAGGCCGTCCCGCGCCTTGCGAAGGAGGCGCGGATGCAGAAGGACCGCCGTCCGGTGCTGGAGGCCGCGGAGGCCGCCGTGCAGATCCTCGACGGTGGTCGGACGCTCTTCGCCGCCGGCGTGGACCGCGCGCCGCTGCGCGAGCTGTCGCTGCTCACGACGAAGCCGTTCCTCTACGTCTTCAACGCGGACGAGGGCGTGCTCACCGACGAGGCCCGGCGCAAGGAGCTCGCCGACCTGGTCGCGCCCGCCGATGCCGCCTTCCTGGACGCCAAGGTGGAGGCCGAACTGCTGGAGCTGGACGAGGAGTCTGCCCGCGAGCTGCTGGAGTCGATCGGCCAGCCCGAGCCCGGCCTCTACGCACTGGCCCGCGCCGGCTTCCACACCCTGGGCCTGCAGACCTACCTCACCGCAGGCCCCAAGGAGTCCCGCGCCTGGACGATCAAGCAGGGCGCGACCGCGCCACAGGCGGCCGGCGTGATCCACACCGACTTCGAGCGCGGGTTCATCAAAGCCGAGATCGTGTCGTTCGACGACCTCGTGGCGGCGGGCTCGATGGTTGCGGCGAAAGCGGCGGGGAGGGTGCGGATGGAGGGCAAGGACTACGTCATGCAGGACGGGGACGTGGTCGATTTCCGCTTCAACGTGTAGCGCCGCTCCCATCCACCGCAGGCAATTGCCTGGCATAACGCGACACGTTATGCTTGCACGGTGATCAGGTCGTTCGCGGACGCCGCGACCGAACGTCTCTGGTCGCGGCGACGAACCAAGCGGTTCGGTCCGGATGTCGAGCGTGCTGCGCTGCGCAAACTCGCGATGCTGGACGCTGCGGAGGTGTTGGAGGACCTACGCGTGCCGCCGGGCAACAGGCTGGAGTTGCTGCGCGGCGACAGAGCGGGGCAGCACAGCATTCGGGTCAACCAGCAATGGCGGGTCTGCTTCGTGTGGACCGCGGCAGGCCCGGAGCACGTGGAGATCGTGGACTATCACTAGGAGGTGGCACGCATGACGACACTGGCCCCGATCCACCCCGGCGAGGTGCTCATCGAGGACTTCATCGAGCCGCTAGGGGTGACGCAGCACAGCGTGGCGATCGCCGTCGGCGTGCCACCGCGGCGGATCAACGAGATCGTCCACGGCAAGCGACGGATCACAGCGGACACCGCTCTTCGACTGGCTCGGTACTTCGGTACGACCGATCGCTTCTGGCTGAACCTGCAGGCCCGCTACGACCTGGAAGTCGAGCGCGATCGGCTGGGGCCGGCACTGGAGGCGATCACACCGCTGCGGTCGGCTTGACGTTGCCTGGCCGCGGAACGTGGTCGAGTTCCGGTTCAACGTGTGACCGCCTTCTCCCCGAGCTTCGGATCTGCACCTGCCGCCGACGCCTGCATCGCATCTGATGCAGGTATGATGCAGCCATGCGCACCACCGTGGACCTTCCGCCGGCCGTCCATCGACGCGCCCTTGAGATTGCCAAGCGCACTGGGCAGTCGCTGTCGGCCGTGGTCGCTGACCTGACCGTCCGTGGCTTGAGCCAGCTCGACCAGCCTGTCGTGATCGGTACCGACGAACGTTCCGGGTTCCCGGTCATCAGCGTCGGCCGTCGGGTCACCTCGGAGCAGGTCGCGGCCGCGTTGGACGAGGAGTGACGACCTATCTCCTGGACGCCAATGTGCTGATCGCCCTCACAGTGGCCGAGCACGAGCACCATGCGCGGACATCCTTCTGGGCGTCCGGGATCACCAGGTTTGCCGTGTGTCCGGTCGTGGAGGGTGCGCTGGTTCGCTTCCTGGTCCGTATCGGGGAGAGTGCTCGGGTGGCGCAGGAGGTGCTCCGAGCGGTCCACGCGCTTCCGGGTTGCGAATTCTGGGCGGACTCTCTGTCGTACGTCAGGTCGGATCTCGGTCACGTTCGCGGGCATCGCCAGGTGACTGATGCGTATCTCGTGAGCATGGCCGCAGCGCGACCTGACTCCGCGTTGGCGACTCTCGACGAGGGGCTTGTGCAGTCGCTGCCGGAGCGGACGGTGCTGGTTCCTGCGACCTGACAAGGAGAGCGTCGCTCACCGCCAGCCGAGCTCCGGGGCGAGGTGGGTGAGCACGCTTTCGATCACATGCGCGTTGTAGTCGACGCCCAACTGGTTGGGCACGGTGAGTAGCAGCGTGTCTGCAGCGGCGATCGCCTCGTCCTCGGCGAGTTCGGCGATCAGCTTGTCCGGCTCACCCGCGTACGTCCGGCCGAATCGGGCGTTGCCGCCGTCCAGGTGGCCGACCTGGTCGGTGCTACCGCGCTCCTGCCAGAACAGCTGCCGGTCGAGATCGTTGATGATCGGGAAGATGCTGCGGCTGACCGAGACGCGCGGCTCACGGTCGTGACCGGCCGTCTTCCAGGTGTCCCGGAACCGCTGGATCTGCTCGGCCTGCAACTGGTGGAAGGGCACACCGGTGTCTTCCGTCAGCAGGGTCGAGCTCATCAGGTTCAGACCCTGCTCGGCCGTCCACTCCGCGGTCGCGCGCGTGCCGGCGCCCCACCAGATCCGGTCCCGCAGACCCGGTGAGTGCGGCTCGATCCGCAGCAGGCCCGGAGGGTTGGCGAACATCGGGCGTGGGTTGGGCTGGGCGAAGCCCTCACCCTTGAGGACCTCGAGGAACACCCTGGTGTGCTCGCGGGCCATGTCGGCGTCGCTCATGCCCTCCGGCGGGACGTACCCGAAGTAGCGGAAGCCGTCGACGACCTGCTCCGGTGATCCCCGGCTGATGCCGAGCTGCAGCCTGCCGCCGGAGATGAGATCGGCGGCGCCGGCGTCCTCGGCCATGTAGAGCGGGTTCTCGTAGCGCATATCGATCACGGCCGTGCCCAGCTCGATCCGGCTGGTCCGGGCCCCGGCCGCAGCCAGCAGCGGGAACGGGGAGGCGAGCTGCTGCGCGAAGTGGTGCACCCGGTAGTACGCGCCGTCGGCACCCGCCTCTTCCGCGGCGACGGCGAGCTCGATCGACTGGAGCAGGGCGTCCGCCCCCGACCGCACCATCGAGTGCGGGGATGCCGACCAGTGCCCGAAGGACAGGAACCCGATCTTCTTCACGCATCAACCAACTCGCCTGGCGTCGACCGGCATTCCGGGGCGCTCGACGCAGTGAGGTCAGCCGACGCGGACCAGCTGTGGCCAAAGAACGCTCCACGGCGCGCGTCGGTCACGGGCGATCCACACCGGGACGTTCTGCTCGTCGTTGTCGAGCCCGACGCCGTTGTCGACCCGTGCGGCGAGCTCGACGCGGCCGAACCACTCGCGCACCCGCTGCTCCGGCAACCCGACGACGATCAACGACTCGACGTCCTCGGGAGGAGGGCCCCAGGTGCCGTACGCGTTGTGCCCGCTGTACGCCGGTCCCAGCTGCGGCAAGAACCGATCCACGGCGCCGGCTTCGCCGTAGTTCGCGGTCACGACGGCGACCGGCTGCTCGACCGGGATCCGGTCACGTGCCGCTGCGACGGCCGTGGCGAACTCCGGCCATCCGACCGTCTCGCCCGCGTCGTAGTACACCTCCGGTACCGGAGTACGGGCGAGACTGCCGACCGGCACCACCGGCAGCACGATCAACGCCGAGGCGGCCAGGCTCACCAGCAGCGCAGCGGCCAGCAGTGCGGTCCGGGTTCGCCGTGCCCGGTCGGTGGCCCAGCGCACGACGGGTCGGGCACCGGCGGCGAGCAGGACGGGGTACAGACCGGCGAGGTAGTAGGGCTTCCCGCCGGTGGCCATGAAGACGATCGCCAGCATCGGATAGGCCAGGGCGAACGACCGCCAGGTGCGCAGTGCGGGGTCGCGGGCCAGATGCCACCAGCCGACCGCCCACACGGGCGCGAGCACCGGGCTGATCAGCAGAATCTGGTACGGCAGGAATGCGTACCACGGTTCGCTGCTGCCGGAGCTCCCGGCGGCGATCGCCCGGGACAGGGCGAGCTGCGGAAAGCCGTTCGCGGTCTGCCAGACCAGGTTCGGCGTCCACAGAACCACCGCGACCAGGCCACCCAGCCAGGTCCAACGGGACCGCAGGATCGTGCGCGGCCCGACCGCCAGCACGCTGAGCATCACCGCACCGAGCAGGAACAGCGGCAACATCTTGTTCTGCAGCGCCACTCCCGCGACCGCGCCCGTGGCGAGCCACACCGGGCCACCGTCGCGCAGTCCCCGCACGATCAGCCAGGACAACACGGTCCACGCGAGCAGGTCGAGTGTCGTGGTGGACAGCAGATGCCCGGTGCCGAGCAGGATCGAGGACACTGCCATGCACCCGGCGGCCAGCAGCTGAGCGGCTCGGCCGCCACCGAGTTCGCGGGCGATCAGACCGGTACACAGCACGGTCAGGCCGGCAGCGAACGCCGAGGGCAAGCGGAGCCCGACCAGCGAGCCGCCGAACAGCACGTCCGCGGCGTGGGCGAGGAGCGGAGTCAGCGGTGGCTGATCGACGTACCCGAACGCCGGCTCGCGGCCCGCGCGCAGGAAGTACAGCTCGTCCCGGTGGTAGCCGTAACGCCCGGCCACCGAGGCCAACAGCAGCACGACGCCGCCGGCCAGGCAGGCCAACTCCGGCCGGGCGACGTCACAGCGCTCGCTCCGCGGCACCGTCACGGCGGCGGACGCCGTCGGTGAACTCCGGCCTCGCCCGAGCGCGTCTCGAGCACGGTCGCGGTGAGCGGCACCGGCTCATTGTCCCGGTCAACCGCCGGTGAGCGCGCGGGGATCGAACGTCACCCGGATCCGGGTGATCTTCCCGTTCTCGATGTGCTGCCAGTTCGCGGTCGGCGCGGGCGGGGCGACGGTGGTGTGCAGGTCGAACCAGGTGAGCACGTCCGGGCCGTCGACGAACACGTGCTGCACGACGATGTCGTCGAGGATCTGCGCCATTCCCTCGAGACCCTTCACACAGTCGTCGGCGTTGTCGAGCGTGGCGAGCGGGCCCTGGAAGCCGACGTCGTCGGCGAGGATCTCGCGGAGGGTGGTGAAGTCGCGCTCCTTCCAGGCGCGGAAGTAGGTCTCGGCCACGGTGCGGGGGTTCTTGATGTCCATATCTGCACGCTAGACGGCGTTCCGGACAGCTTCTGTCCGGAACACGCGGCACTCTGGATCCATGAGCACGGACCTGCCGGGACGGCTGCTCCGGCTGCTGTCGCTGCTGCAGACGCGGCGGACGTGGCCGGGTGCCGAGCTGGCCGCCCGGCTGGGGGTGACCGATCGGACGCTGCGCCGCGACGTCGAACGCCTTCGCGGCCTCGATTACCCGGTGGAGGCCACCACCGGCACCGCCGGGGGCTACCGGCTGACCTCCGGCCACAACCTGCCCCCGCTGTTGCTCGACGACGACGAGGCGCTGGCGACGGCGATCGCGCTGTCCACCGCGGCGGCCGGTGGGGCGGGGATCGAGGACGCCGCGCTGCGGGCACTTACTAAACTGCAACGCGTCCTGCCCGCTCGGCTGCGGCCGCAGCTGACCGCGCTGACCGGCACGACCGCCGCGGTCACGCCCCGCGGGGCACGGCCCGTCGACCCGGGTGAGCTCGGCGTGATCGCCGCCTGTTGCCGCGACACCGAGATCCTCACGTTCGACTACCGCAGCCGGGCCGACGAGACCACCGTCCGCCGGGTCGAGCCGCACCATCTGGTCGCGCACGGGGGTCGCTGGTACCTCGTCGCCTTCGACCCGGAGCGCGCGGACTGGCGCACGTTCCGCGTCGACCGGATGACCGACCTGCGCCCCACCCGCCGTACGTTCACCCGGCGCGAGCTGCCGGCCCCCGACGCGGCGGCCTACCTCGTGGGGGCGATCGCGGCGTTGGGGGCACCGGTGCGGGTGGAACAGACCTCTGATGAGGTGGGAGGACGGTTGCGCGAGCTTGCCGGGGTGCTCCGCGTGATCGGTGGGGCCGGGGGCCACGTCGCGCCACCTCCGTGATGTCCCGCGGGTGCGGGTTCGCGGCGCGGGGTCACCGACGGTCTCGCCGTCGCCGCGGCCGAGGTGGGCCACGCCGTCGGCCGCGTCGACGTGCTGGTGAACAACGCCGCGATCCACTACGACACCTGGCAGAACGCGGTGGACGTCGACCTCAGCGTGGTCCGGGAGGCGCTGGAGACGAACGCCCTCGGCGCGTGGCAGGCCACCCTCGCGTTCCTGCCCCTGCTGCGCCGCAGCGCCCACCCGCGGGTGCTGCCGGACGACGGCCCGATGGGCACCTTCACCCGGGACGGGCGGCCCCTGCGCTGGTGAGTATCAGAAGTCGGGAAGCACCACCGCCCCGTCGTCCGTGATCGTGAAGGCGGGGTTGAACGCGATCTCCCACGCATGGCCGTCCGGATCGAGGAACACGCCTGCGTAGCCGCCGTAAAAGGTCGCCGCCGGCTTCCGGGTGACGGTAGCGCCCGCGTCGGCCGCCGCGGCGACGATCGTGTCCACCTCGTCCGCCGACCGCACGTTCTGCGCGAGCGTCACGCGGTCGAAGCCGCTCCCGTCGTCCGCCACGCCCGAGTCCGCCGCGAGCTTCGCGCGCCCCCACAGCACCAGCACCATCGCGCCGGCCTGGAAGAACACGGTCTCCTCGACCTCCTGGCCCCGCCAGCCGAGCTGCTCGTAGAACGACCGGGCCTGGCCGAGATCGGCCACCCCGAGGGTGACGATGCTGATCCGCTGGTCCATGGCCGCGGACGCTAGCGGCCGGGACCGACAGTTTCTCGGCGCGCGGCCTCTCAGCGCGCGACGAACGCGGCCAGCAGCGCCTGCACCTCGTAGACGTCCACGCCCCGCCCGAACTGCTTCGCGATCCCCTGCCCGCCGGAGATCCAGATCGTCAGCTCGGCGTCGAGGTCGAACGTGCCCGCCGTCTCCACGCTGAAGTGGGTGATGCTCTTGTACGGGACCGAGTGGTACTGCATCTTGCGACCGGTGACGCCCTGCTTGTCCACGAGGATCAGCCGGCGGTCCGTGAAGATGAAGACGTCGCGGACGAGCTGGTAGGCCGCGTGCACCTGCTCGCCCGACGCAAGCAGGCGGGCGTACTCGTCGGTGACGGCGCGGGGGTCGACCCGCGACGCGTTGCCGGTGATGCCGTCGAGAAATCCCATGTCAGTCCCCTCGGGAGTCGTCCTCACCGACCGTACGCGAACCACCCACGGCCGGGTCCGAACGCGGTGCTACTCCAGCATCGCGGCCTGCAGCGGCGCGGGGAACCGGACGCTGAACCGGACGTCGCCGAGCAGTTCCTGTAGTCCCGCCGCCGCGCGGTCGATCTCGTCGCGCCGGGCCGCGCCGACATCGGTGAGCAGCCGGACCGCGACCGTCCCGTCGCGGCGCTGCACCCAGCTCCCGACGATCCGCCCGTCGACCCAGACGGTCGGGCCCCCGTTGCCGTTGCGGTCGAACACGGCCGCGGCGACGGCGGGGTCGAGGTACCACGACCGCTGCTTCCACCCCATCGTCGTCGGGTCGAGGCCCGGCAGCAGCGCGACCCAGGGCTCGGGTGCGGCGACAGGCCCGAGGTCGTCCGGGAGCAGGTAGCCCGGGCCGTCGTCCAGCTCGACCTCGACGGCCCCGACGTCGGCGAGCGCGCGGGTCGTCGTCGCCGCCGTCCAGCCCGCCCACCACTGCAGGTCGGCCCGGGTGGCCGGGCCGAACGAGCGCAGCCACAGCCGGGCGAGCCTGGCCGTGGCCGTGTGCTTGTCCAGCCCGGCGTCGATGCCGCCGGGGATCCAACTGTCTGCGGCCGCCCAGCGGTACTGGCCGTTGATCCACGTGCCGGTCGGCCGGGCCCGGACGACGTCGCCGGCGAAGCCGAGGACGAGCAGAAGGCGGGTGTGCGCGGCCACCGACGTGGCCTGACGACCGGTCCCGATCAGCACCGGAAGCGCCAGTTCCGGCAGGCGCCGACCCAGCTCCCGAGCCGTCGTCGGCTCGTCTGCGAGGGTGGCGAGCACGGCCGCGCGACCCGCTGCGATCCACTCGTCGGGATCGGGGATACCGGCTCCAGCCAGGGCGGTCGCGAGCATCCGGTACTGGACGCGGTGCAGGTCGACGGTGGTCGCGGCGTGGGCGAACCGGATCGTCTCCGGCCCGGCGACCCACAGCGTGCGGCGCATGGCGTGGTGGCGCAGCAGCGTCCGGTCGTCGTAGAGCGCCTTCTCCACGGCGGCGAGCGTCGGGTTGGCCATCCGGGCGAGCACGGACAGGTAGACGGTGACCGGGTCGCTGGAGTGCAGCGCGACCAGGTCGTCGGCGATGGCCACGACGTCGTCGGTGCGTCGGGACGGCACGAGCCGGTGCCGCACGGCGAGCCGGGCGCGGCGCTCGGCGACGTCGATGTGACGTGCGGGCACGGCAGAAGCCTGCCAGACCCCGACCGACCGGGAGTCAGCCGCTGCTCAGGCGAGGACCGCGGCAGCCTGCACCGCCGCGCGCATGGCGACCTGCTGGGGAACGGGCACCGGCACGCGGACGTGCTCGACCGGCAGGCGCACGGACCGGATGCGGCGGACTTCGGCCGCCGCGTTCCCGGCCCGCACCAGCGCCGCCCTGGCGGCCAGCCGTGCGGGGAGCCTGGGCGGGATGTCGCCGACGAACCGCGGAAGTCTGGCCGGAGCCCTGCGCACCGCCTTGCCTCGTCCGGCAACCCGGGCCGGCGCGTTCGCCCGCGCCAGGTAATGCGCGATCAGCTCGTGCCGGCGGTGGGCGATCCGCGTTCGGTCACCGTCCGCCGCTCGCTCCTTCGGCCTGCGTGCCACTGCGGGGGCGTCGAGCTGGGGATGCTGGTCGGCGGCCACCAGCGCGGCGACGTCGTCGGCGGTGGCCGCGCCCCGTGCGGGAACCGGTCGGCGCCGTGGCGGGTACGGTCGCCCAGAACGAAGCGTAGCCATCCGGCCACGATCGTCATCGGTGCCGACGTCGTCAAGTCGTCAGGCTGCATCGGCTCGCGCGCAGGTCCGTCGGCGGCGTCAGGTCAGGGTCGCCGCGTGGTCCGGCACCTCGTGGAACCGCTCCCGCGGCGGCCGTTGGTAACCGCGCGACGGCGGGCGCTCCGGCAGCTCCAGCACTTCCTTGTGCACCGGCCGCCAGGGCACGCTCGCCAGCAGGTGCGCGATCGTGTTGATGCGGGCGCGGCGCTTGTCCTCGGACTCCACCACCATCCACGGCGACATCGCCGTGTCCGTGTGGGCGAACATCTCGTCCTTCGCCCGGGAGTAGTCCTCCCACCGCGTGATCGACTGCAGGTCCATCGGCGAGAGCTTCCAGCGCTTCATGGGGTTGTTCATCCGGTCCCGGAACCGCTTCTCCTGCTCGTGGTCGCTGACGGAGAACCAGTACTTGCGCAGCAGGATCCCGTCTTCGATCAGCATCTCCTCGAACAGGGGGCACTGGCGGAGGAACCGGGAGTACTCCGCGGGGCTGGCGAACCCCATCACCCGCTCGACGCCGCCGCGGTTGTACCAGCTGCGGTCGAGCAGCACGATCTCGCCGGCCGCGGGCAGGTGCTCGACGTAGCGCTGGAAGTACCACTGCGTGCGCTGGCGCTCGGTGGGCGCGGGAAGGGCGACGATGCGGCAGATGCGGGGGTTGAGGTACTCCGAGATGCGCTGGATCGCCCCGCCCTTGCCCGCGGCGTCGCGGCCCTCGAACACCACCACGAGCCGGGTGCCGCTCGTGCGGACCCACTCCTGCATGTCGACGAGCTGCCCCTGCAGGCGCAGCAGCTCCTTCTCGTAGACCTTCTTGTTGAGCCGCTTCTTCTCGGTGGCCGTCACTTCTTTGCCTCCACCTGCTCGGAGATTGCCGCAGCGAGATCGACGTCGCGCTGCGTGATGCCGCCCTCGGAGTGCGTCGAGCACCGGAAGGTCAGGGTGCGCCAGCGGATGTCGATGTCCGGATGGTGGTCGCGGCTCTCCGCGATCTCGGCGACCCGGGCCACGACGCCGATCGCCACGGGGAACGTCGGCAGCTCGGCGGTCAGGACGAGCGCGTCGCCCTCGCGCCGCCAGCCGTGGAGGTCCTTCAGCGCCGTGTCGATCGCGGCGTCGTCGAGGAGTGCGGGCATGGGCTCATCCTTGCGCCAAAGCGAGTCTTGAGAAACCCGGAGGTCGCGGCCGGTCGGGCGACACCGGCTCAGGCGTCGCGACGCAGCATCCTCGCGGTCGTGGCGGCAATGCCGACCGCGAGGTAGCACAACGCCCGCCACGTCGCGTCCCGCATCCCGGCGAGCGGCAGCGGGTCGCGCAGCGCGTCAACGGCGGCCGACCAGCCCGACGTGAGCAGGTACGGCTGCAGCCACTCCAGCGTCGGGATCGCGCCGAGCACGCCGAAGACGATCAGGCCGCCGAGCACCGCGGCCAGCACGACGAGCGGGTGCTCAGTCCACGCCGATACCGCCAGCGCCACAGCGCCGACGGCCGCGAGCTGCCCGACGGTCCACACCACAACCAGCGCGGTCCGGATGAGCGCCTCACCGAGCCCGAGCGTGGTGCCCGACAGCGTGACCAGCTGCCCGTCGGCCCCGCCGACCACCAGCAGCCCGGCCAACGTCCCGACGACGGCCAGCACGAGCACCGCGGCCGCGGCCACCACCAGCACCCCGAACGCCTTCATCCCCACCAGACGCGGGCGGCTGACGGGGGCGAGCAACAGCCCACGCAGGGTGCCGCACGCCGCCTCGCCGGCGATCGCGTCGGCCGCGGCCATGGCCACGGCCAGCGGCAGCAGCAGCGCGAGCGACACCGTCACGGCCACGATGGGCAGGACGAGGCCGTTCCCGGCCACCGCGCCGATCAGCCCGCGGCCGGGGCCCGCGCGGCGGTCCGCCACGGTGACCCCGATCGCGATCAGCACCGGGATCAGCGCGAACAGGCCGAGCATCACGAGCGTGCGCGGCCGGCGTAGGACCCAGCGGACCTCGGCTCCGAGCAGGCGGTGAAGCGGCGCGGTCCGCGGAGCGTCGCGGAGGGACCCGGTGTTCGGCAGCGCGCCCACGGCGCCGGATTCTGCACTCACGTCGCCGTCTCCGTCAGCCGCGCGAACAGCTCCTCGAGCCGTGGCCGCCTGCGCCGTGCCTCCTGCACGGCGACCCCGGCCCGGACCAGTAGTGCGATCACCTCCGGTGCGTCGCCCGCGGGCACGACGACGGCGGGCTCGTCGGCGTCGTCGCGGTACGCGTCCAGACCGGCCGCGCGCAGCGTAGCCACCGCCAGATCGGTGTCCGGCGTGGTGACGACGAGCCCGGTCGCGTCCGCGTCGAGCAGGCGGCGCAGCTCGCCCTCGGCGATCAGCGAGCCCGACTGGAGCACGGCGACGTGCGTGCAGGTGGCCTCGACCTCGGTGAGCAGGTGCGACGAGACGACGACCGTCGCGCCGCCCGCGTGCAGCTCGGCGATGATCCCGCGGACGTCGCGGGTGCCGGCGGGGTCCAGGCCGTTCGTCGGCTCGTCGAGGATCACCAGGCGGCGCGGCAGCAGCAGGGCCCCCGCCAGGCCGAGGCGCTGCTTCATGCCGAGCGAGTAGCCGCGGAACCGGCGGTCCGCGGCGGTCTCCAGCCCGACGCGCTCGAGCGCGGCGTCCACGGCTGCCGGGATCGCCCGCGTCGGCAGGAGCGGCTCGGTCGCCGCGACGCGCCGCAGGTTCTCCCTCCCGGACAGGAACGGGTGGAAGCCCGGGCCCTCGACGAGTGCGCCGACGTGCGGCAGCACGACCGCTGCGCCGGTCGGCATCGGGTGCCCGAGCAGCTCCGCCGTGCCCGCGGTGGGGCGGGTCAGGCCGAGCAGCAGCCGGATGAGGGTGGTCTTGCCCGAGCCGTTGGGGCCGAGCATGCCGAGCACGGCGCCGTCGGGGATGTCGAGGTCGACATCCTCCACCGCGACGGTCGCGCCGAATGCCTTGCACAGCCCGCGGACCCGGGCGGCGACGGCCGTGCCCGAATCCGCGGCGACGGCGAACGTCACCGGGAGAGCGCGTCGGTCAGCACCTGTGCGGGTACGGCGCCCGCGGCGATGCGCCCGTCGTCGGTGACGATCGCGGACCCGACCGCGGTGGTGATCAGCCGTCCGCTGCCCCAGGTCCCGCTGACGGGCGTGCCGATCGTGGAGAGGTCGGGGGCGTTGGGGCCGGTCGTCGCCGGCGTGGTGTCCGCGGGCCTCCGCATGATCTTGACGGTATCCCAGCCGTCGCCGACGGTCGTGCTCTCGGGGCGGGTCTGCGCGTCGCGGGCGGGGGCGTCCGTGACCGTGGCGCCGGGCGGCGGGGTGAACGTGAAGAGCGCAGGGTCCTGCGGGCCGAACGTGAGGTCGGTGAAGCCGACCTGCAGTGCCGGGCCGCTCGACCCGGTCGCGAGCACCGTCAGGCGCAGCGGGATGCGCTTCTCGGCGTCGACCGCCACCCGCACCTCGCGCAGCAGCGTCCGCTCGGTCGGGGTGGGGGTGAGCACGAGCTCGTAGGCGCCGCGACCGGCCACCGTCGCTGTGCCGTCGACGGCGACGGTGCTCGTGGCGCGCAGCTCGCCGATCGCCTGCGTCGCGGCGGCTGCGGGGTCGGTCGGGGCTGTGCGGTCCGGCTGGGCGCCCGCGGGGCGCTTGACCACCGTGCGGTCGTCGGAGTTCCAGGCCCAGTGGGTCGTGCCGTCGGAGACCAGGGTGCGCTCGCCGGAGTCGGTCGGCAGTGCCACCCGGCCGAGGTGGTTGCCACCGGACCAGATCCGGGCGGTGCTCGTGCCGTTCGCGGCCTGGGGCGCCTGTGGCAGCGCGGGGAGTCCGAGGTTGTTGTTCAGCTCGACCGTGCCGTTGAACGGGCCCGGGTCGGCGGCGGTGAGCACCGAGCTCACCAGGTCCTCGGGCGCGACCGGTGGCAGCTGCGGCTGGGCGTACGCACCGCTCGCGACCGCGACGAGTCCCAGTCCGACGGCGCCCACCATGCCGATGGTCGCGGCGATGCGAACCGTCCTGCGTCCTGCCATGGGCACAGCGTGACGCATACGTGCTGAGAGAGTTCTGAGCCGGGCGCAGCGTGGCCCGGCGGCGGTAGGTTGCCCCTGATGGCACGGGTGCTGGTGGTGGACGACGAGCCCGGGGTGCGCACCGCCGTGGCCCGCGGGCTCACAGCCGAGGGCATGGACGTCGTCGCGGTGGGCGACGGCCAGACCGCGCTGCGCGCGGCGCTCACCGGCAGCTTCGACGCCGTCGTTCTCGACATCATCCTGCCCGGGCTGTCGGGCTACCGGGTGCTGGAACGGCTGCGCGCCGCGGGCGTCGACACACCGGTGCTGCTCCTCTCGGCGAAGGACGGCGAGGTGGACCAGGCCGACGGGCTCGACCTCGGCGCCGACGGCTACCTGGTCAAGCCGTTCTCGTTCGTCGTGCTGGTGGCGCAGCTGAAGGCGATGCTGCGCCGCCGCGACGGGGTGCGGGCCGGCCGGCGGATCGCGCTCGGGGCGCTGATCGTCGACCCGGTGGCGCGGTCGGTGACGTGGAGCGGGCGGTCGGTCGAGCTGTCGCCGCGCGAGTTCGCGCTGCTGCACGCGCTGGTCAGCCACCCCGACACCGCCGTCACCAAGGACGAGCTGCTGCGGCTCGTGTGGGGCGACGAGCAGGCCGCGAGCCGCAACGTCGTCGAGGTCTACGTCGGCTACCTGCGGCGCAAGCTCGACGCCGTGGGTGCGGGCGACGTCGTGCGCACCGTCCGCGGGCACGGCTACCTGGTCTCGTCCGGGTGACAGTCCTGCGGGCGGCGCGGAACTGGTGGGCACGGCGCACGCTACGGGTGCGGATCACGCTGACCGTCGGCGCCGTGGCCCTCGTCGCTCTGCTCGCGCTGAGCCGGCTCGCCACGGCGCTGGCGTTCGGCGAGCTGGTCGACGCGACCGACCAGGAGCTGCGCACGCAGGCGCGGCAGGCCGCCGCCCGGCTCGAGAGCGGGGCGACCGACGCGCCAGGGGTGCGGGTCGTCGACACGGCCGGGCGGGGCGTGGACGGGGGCCCGCCGTTGCCGCTCGATCCGGCGCAGGTCTCCCTGCTGGCCGCGGGTGAGGGAGTGACCACCCAGCGGTTCTCCGCACCGCGCCGATGGGTCGCGGCTGTCACGATCTCCCCGGACGGCACCCCGCGGCTGGCCGTGGCGTCGGCCGACCTCGTGGGTGGGACGACGCTGATGCGCCGGGCCGCGGGGCTCGCGGTGGTCAGCGCACTGCTCGCGACGCTGGTCGTCGCCGGCGCGGCGTGGGTGGCGACCCGGGCGGCGCTGCGGCCGGTCGACCGGCTGCGAACGGCCGCCGCGGCGCTGCCGCCCGGCGACCGACTGCCCGTGCCGGCGGCCCACGACGAGCTGCGCGCCCTGGCCGCGGAACTCAACGAGCTGCTGGCCCGGCGAGACGACGCGGTGGCGCGGCTGGAGCGGTTCACCGGCGACGCGGCACACGAGCTGCGCTCGCCGGTGGCCGCCATCCGCGCGCAGGCCGAGGTCGCCCTCGTACACCCCGACCCGGCGCTGAACGAGGAGACGCTGCGCGCCGTCGCGGTGGAGGCCGAGCGCCTCACCGCGCTGCTCGCCGACCTGCTCGCGCTGACCCGAGCGGACGCCGGCCAACGGCCGGCGGCCCGCCCGGTCGACCTGGTGGCGGCGGCGCGCGCGGCGATCGACCGCCAGAACCGGCACGGGGCCGTGGTGAAGCTGGTCGCGCCCAGTCCGGCCGCCGTAGCGGCGAGCCCCGGCGAGGTCGGGCTGGTGCTCGACAACCTGCTCGGCAATGCACTCCGGCATGCGCGGACCGTCGTGCAGGTGGGTGTGCTGCCTGCGGGACGCACGGTGCGGCTCCTCGTCGAGGACGACGGCTCGGGAATCCCGCAGGCGGACCGCGAGCGGGTCTTCGACCGGTTCACCCGGCTGGACCCGGACACCGAGAGCCGGGCCGGTGGCGGTGCCGGGCTGGGGCTGGCCCTCGTCGCGGCGCTGGTGACAGGCCGGGGAGGAACGGTGGCAGCGGGCGAGGCGCCGGGCGGGGGCGCCCGCCTGGAGGTCCGCTGGCCCGCCGCCCGCCCCGCCCCCTGACCCGCGAGTCGCCACCTTTGCCGGCGCGAGTCGGCACCTTTGCCGGCGCGAGTCGCCACGTTCGTCGGGCGCGAAGGCCCTTTGCCCCGGCCTGTGACCGGACGATGCAGTCCCGGGACGATCAACCGGTGCGCACCGCAGACGGCGATCCTCCCCGCGCGAACTCGTTCGGCTCGATCGTCCGGACGGACTTCCTCGTCGACGCGCCGCCCCGCACCGTCGCGGGGGTGCTCCGCGACTCCGTCGTTGCCGCGGAGGCGCTGGGCCGGGCCGGTCACCGGCTGACGGCATCCGTCCGGCTGCTCGCTCCCGGCGACGAGGTGCGCGTGGCCGTCCGGCTGCTGCCCGGGCTGCGGATCCCGCTACGCATGCGGATCAGCTGCGTGGACGCGACCGGGATGACATCGGTGCTCGCCGCCGGCCCGCTGCGCGCGCTCGCGCACGTCACCACCCTCACCCCGACCCCCTCCGGAACCTCGGTCAGTGACGAGCTCCACTGGACCGGCCCGCTCGGCTTCCTCGGTCGGCTAGCCGACCGCCTGCTGATCCGACGCCGGATGCGGCGGGTCCTCGCCGTTCGGGCCGAGGTCGTCACGGTTCGTGCGGAGGCGCTTGTGCGCGCGCCGGCGGTCGTCGCCACCGCCCTGGTCCGGGATGGGCGGCTGCTCGTCGCCCAGCGCACCCGCCCTGTCGAGCTGGCCGGCCGGTGGGAGCTGCCCGGCGGCCGGGTGGAACCGGGCGAGGACGAATCTGCCGCCGTCGTGCGGGAGTGTCGCGAGGAGCTGGGGACGGGTGTCATCCCGGACGGCAGGGTCGGCACCGACCTGCCGATCGACATCGGCGTGCTGCGCGTCCACCACGCTCGCCCCGCTCCCGGAGCTGCCGAGCCGCGAGCGCTGGAGCACGCCGCCGTGCGGTGGGTCGATGCGGCCGAGGTCGCCGGCGTGGACTGGGTGGACGCCGACCGCGCCGTGATCGTGGACCTGGTGTGGCTCCTGACCACCGACGACGGCACAGACTCGCGCTGACGAAGGTGCCGACTCGCCCCGGCAAAGGTGCCGACTCGCGCAGGCAAACGTGGCGACTCGCGGAGTGGCGGGGCGGACGGGGAACCGTGGTGCGGCGGCGGCCGTCAAGGACCGCATGACGACCTCCGCGATCGGTACGACAACCACCGGCACGAACGCCAACAGCGCCGACGCCAGCAGCAGGAACACCGCCGGCGCCGACACTCACGGCGCGGACACGGTCGAGGGGGTGCTGCGGCGGCAGGCCGGGGTGGTGTCGCGGGCGCAGGCCCGCAGCGCCGGGACGACCGCCCAGCAGATCGACCGGCTGGTGGCGCGGCGGCGATGGGTGCCCGTGCATCCGCGGGTCTATCTCGCCGCGACGCACGGGTTCACCGCCGAGGCACGGGTGCGGGCGGCGGTGCTCTGGGCGGGGGACGGGGCGGTGCTCGGCGGGCTCGCAGCCGTCTGGTGGCACGGTCTGCTGCCCGTGCTCACCGCGACGGTGACCGTCACCGTCCCGCGTCGCTGCCCGGACCCTCGGCCCGGCGTCGCCGTGCGCCGCCGGGTCCTCCGGGCGGGCGACGTGGTCGCGCTGCGGGGTGTCGCCGTGCCCGTCCGCCCGCTCGCACTCCTCGACGCGGCCGTCGAGGCGGGCGCGGGCGGCGCGGCGCTGCTCCGCGCGCTGCGGGGCGACCTCGACCTCGTCTCGCTGCAGGCCGTCGCCGAGCAGGCCGTCGGCAGGGCGACCGCCGATCGGCTGCTCGCCGCCGCGGCGCGACCCGGTCATCCGTGACTCGCTGTGACCGCGAGGCCCTGAATGCACGCACCCGCCGGCGATGCCGACGTGAGTTGCACCCCACCCCGCCCCTCATGGAATGTGGCGCTGATCGGAATCGCTACAGTTAACTGTGAGCATCGCCCCCACCCTCGAGGCCGCCCCGGCCGACCCGTTCCGTCCCCGGGGGCGTGGTGGGCTGCGCAATGTCGCCATCGTCGCCCACGTCGACCACGGCAAGACCACGCTCGTCGACGCCATGCTGCGCGCATCGGGCGCGTTCGGCGAGCGCGCCGAGCCGGTCGACAGGATCATGGACTCCGGTGACCTGGAGCGTGAGAAGGGGATCACGATCCTCGCCAAGCACACCGCGATCGACTGGCACGGCACGACCATCAACGTGGTCGACACCCCCGGCCACGCCGACTTCGGCGGGGAGGTCGAGCGCGGCCTGTCGATGGTGGACGGCGTGCTCCTGCTCGTCGACGCCTCCGAGGGCCCGCTCCCGCAGACCCGGTTCGTGCTTCGCAAGACCCTCTCCGCAGGCCTGCCCGTCGTGCTGGTCGTGAACAAGACCGACCGCGCCGACGCCCGCATCGGCGAGGTCGTCGACGAGAGCCTCGAGCTCCTCCTCGAGTTGGCCGACGAGCTGGACCTCGACGAGGACCACACGGCCCAGCTGCTCGACCTGCCGGTCGTCTACGCCTCCGGCCGCGCCGGCCGTGCGTCCGGTGTCCGGCCCGCTGACGGCGCGCTGCCCGAGTCCCCGGACCTGCAGCCGCTGTTCGACGTCCTGCTCGACACCGTGCCGCCGCCGGCGGACGACCCGACCGCCCCGCTGCAGGCGCACGTCACCAACCTCGACGCCAGCAGCTTCCTCGGCCGCATCGCGCTGTGCCGGATCCGGGCCGGCTCGATCCGCCGCGGCCAGCAGGTCGCGTGGTGCCGTGGTGACGGCACCATTGCCCGCGTCAAGATCACCGAGTTGCTGCGCACCGAGGCGCTCACCCGCGTGCCGGCCGACAGCGCGGGCGCGGGTGACCTCGTCGCGGTCGCCGGCATCGCGGAGGTCACGATCGGCGACACGCTCGCGGACCCTGAGAACCCCGTCGCGCTGCCCCGCATCGCCGTCGACGAGCCCGCCATCTCGATGACGATCGGCATCAACACCTCGCCGCTGGTGGGCCGCGACCCGCACCCGGGCACCAAGCTCACCGCCCGCCAGGTCCGGGGTCGGCTCGATGCCGAACTGGTCGGCAACGTGAGCGTCCGCGTGCTGCCGACCGAGCGCCCCGACACCTGGGAGGTGCAGGGCCGCGGCGAGCTGGCCCTGGCCGTGCTGGTCGAGACGATGCGCCGCGAGGGCTTCGAGCTGACCGTCGGCAAGCCCGAGGTCGTCACCAAGGTGATCGACGGGAAGGTGCACGAGCCGTTCGAGCATCTGTCGGTGGACGTGCCGACCGAGTCCCTCGGTGCCGTCACCCAGCTCGTGGCCGCGCGCAAGGGCGAGCTGAGCCAGATGGTGCACGGCGAGAGCCGGGTCCGGATGGAGTACCGCGTCCCCAGCCGTGGCCTCATCGGCTTCCGCACGGAGTTCCTGACGATCACGCGTGGCGCCGGCATCGCCAGCCACGTCTTCGACGGCTACGGCCCGTGGGTCGGCGAGATCAACAGCCGGCTGCGCGGCTCGCTGATCGCCGACCGGTCCGGCCCCGTCACCGGCTACGCCGTCGACGCGCTCAGCGACCGCGGTGAGCTGTTCGTCGGCCCGGGCACCCTGGTCTACGGGGGCATGGTGATCGGCGAGTACACGCGCAACGAGGACCTCGAGGTCAACATCGTGCGCGAGAAGAAGCTGACCAACATGCGCAAGTCGACCGGGGACGAGCTGATCAAGCTGACCCCGCCGACGCTCCTGAGCCTCGAGCAGAGCCTGGAGTTCTGCGCCTCGGACGAGTGCGTCGAGGTCACGCCGGAGAACGTCCGCATCCGCAAGGTCGAGCTCGACTCGCACTCCCGGGCCCGTGCGCGGGCCCGCGCCCGCGCCTCGAACTAGTCACGGGAGTAGGGCCGGAACCCCGATCGGCCGACAGCCGTTCTTCGGGGGTGTGATTGGGTACGCCCCCGGAACGGGAGGTCGGAACGGGTGACGGTCGGCGGGCCCTGCACGCGGACGGTGCGCGGGCGGGGGGCGATGCTGGTCGCGCTGCTCGCGGTCCTGCTGCTCGCCGCCTGTACCACGCCCGCCGCCCCGGCGCCCGCGCCACCCCCGCCGACCGTCGAGCCCCAGCCCAGCCAGATCGTCGTCGCCGTCGACGACCTCGGCGCCGGCTTCAACCCGCACCTGCTCGCCCACCAGTCACCGGTCACGACGGCGCTGGCGGCCCTCGCGCTGCCTTCGGTGTTCCGGCCGGACGTGAACGGTGACCTGCAGCTGGACAAGACCGTCGCCACCAGCGCCCAGGTGACCGCGCAGAATCCGTTCACGGTCACCTACGAGCTGAACCTCGAGGCGTCCTGGACCAGCAACGCCCCGATCGCGGCCGAGGACTTCGTCTACCTGTGGGAGCGCATGCGGGACGAACCGGGTGTCGTGGACGCCGCCGGCTACCGGCTGATCACCGACGTCCGCTCGCGTGCCGCAGGCAAGGCCGTCGACGTCGTGTTCTCCCAGCCCTACCCGGCCTGGAAGACACTGTTCGCGAACCTGCTCCCGGCGCACCTGCTCAAGGACGCGCCGGGCTCGTGGACCGGCGCGCTGACCAACGGCCTGCCCGCGTCCGGCGGCGCGTTCCGTGTCGTCTCCGTGGACCGGGCCCGCGGCGAGATCCTGCTCACCCGCAACGACCAGTACTGGGACACCCCCGCGGTGCTCGACCAGCTCCTGCTGCGCCGCCTCGGCGGTACCGCGCTGGTGGACGGCCTCGGTGTCGGTGACGTCGACATCGCGCTCCCCGACCCCGACGAGACCCTCCGCACCGCGCTCGGCGGGCTACAGCCGCCGCCACGGATCCAGACCGCACCCCAGCCGGTCGTCACCGAGCTCGCCTTCCGCACCGACGGCGGCCCGCTCGCCGACACGCGGGTCCGCCGGGCGATCGAGGGCCTCGTCGATCGCGACGCCGTGCGCGCCGCCGTGGCCCCCGACGCGCTGCCGGCCGACGCCTTCGCGCTCGCCCCGTCGCAGGACGGGTACGCGAGCACCGCGCCCACCACCCGTCCGGACGCGACCTCGCTGCTCACCTCCGCGGGCTGGACCCGCGACGAGGAGGGCCAGTGGCGGGATGCCGGCGAGCCGGTGCAGCTGACCGTCGGGGCCGCTGCCGAGCGCCCGGCCGACGTGAAGGTCGCCGAGAACGTCGCCGCACAGCTGACGTCGGCAGGAATCGACACCACGGTCGTCGCTCCCACCGGCGTGGAGCTGTTCAGCCAGGCGACCGTCCCGCCCACGCCGCCGAGCACCAGCACCACCCCGACACCCACGACGTCGGCCACGCCGACGCCCACCCCGAGCATCGAGCCCACTACCGCCTCCGCGGCGACGACCACTGCCGGGACCACGACCGCGTCCCCCACCCCCGCGCCCGCCGGGGGCGTCGCCGTCGACCTCATGGTCCGCCCGCGCACCGTCGGCGGCGACGTCGCCACCGACCTCGCCTCGGACTACGGCTGCGACGACCCGGTGACCCCCAACGGCCCGCCCCCGCGCCCGTCGGTGCCCACCACCTGCTCCTCGGCCCTGCAGCCGCTGCTCGACGAACTGCTCGCCGACCCGGACGGCAGCAACGCGGAGGAGACCCGTGCGGCCGTCGAGAAGCTGCTGTGGTCGCAGGTCCCGGCGCTGCCGTTGTTCCAGCCGGTCTCGCTGCTCGTGAGCACCTCGGGCGCCGACGCGGGGACCGGCATCGGGCCCGGGCCCCTGACCACCGGACCGCTGACCGGCGCGCAGCACTGGACCGAGCCGGCGCGCTGACCGTCTAAGGTCGGCGCAGTCTCTGCGGCGGGGCGGGTGCGCCGTCGTCGCAGGCAGGAACGTCGCCGCCGGCGGGGTCGTCGCGAGCTGGAAGGTGAACCATGGGGAGAACACGGGCGACTTCCCTCGGGGCGCTCATCGCCGCGGCCGTGCTGGTGCTCACGGCCTGCGGCGGCTCGGGCGGGTCCGGGGGCGCCGCGCCGCCGACGCCGGCCCCGACGCAGAACTTCGAGCCGGGCAAGGCCGTGGCGACGGACACCCCGTTCAGCCGTCCGAAGGTCGCCGACATCGGTGACGTCGCCGTCACGGTCGACGAGGGCTTCCAGGACTACAACAACAACACCGGGTCCGCGAACAGCCTCGCCAACCAGTACGTCACACCGCTCCTGACGCCCTCCCCGTTCTTCACCGACGAGCACACCACGCTGCGCCTCGACACCGACTACATGCAGTCGGTCACCGTCACCTCGCAGAACCCCCAGGTCGTCGAGTACAAGTGGCGCCCGGAGGCCGTGTGGTCCGACGGCGCACCCGTCGGCTGCAAGGACATGTACCTGCTGTACCTGGCCGCGGTGAGCCCGGTGAAGGACGGCGACGCCCAGATCTTCGACTCGAGCCCCACCGGGTACGACCAGATCTCGAAGATCGATTGCTCGGCCGACCAGAAGACGGTCACCGTCACCTTCGCCACCCCCTTCGCCGACTTCCGGGGCCTGTGGAGCGCCGCGGGTCAGGGGGGCTCGGAGATGCTGCCCGCGCACATCCTCGAGCAGCGGACCGGGATCCCCGACATCACCACGGTGGACCCCCGGGTGGACACCCCGCAGCTGCGGGCCGCCGGCACCTTCTTCACCACCGGGTGGAACGGCTTCGACCCGGCGGTCGCGCTGTCCGCCGGGCCGTTCCGGATCGAGAGCTCGGTGCGCAACGCGGAGACCGTGCTGGTGCGCAACGAGAAGTGGTGGGGCAACCCGGCCGGCCCCGCCAAGGTCACGATCACGGCCGTCACCGACTCGCAGGCGAACGTGCAGAAGCTGCTCAACAAGGAGGTCCAGGTCATCGCCCCGCAGGCGGAATCGGCCGTCTCCGAGCAGATCCGGGCCCAGGGCGGGGACTACACCGTGTTCGCCGCGGGCGGTCAGACCTACGAGCACATCGACTTCAACATGGCCCGGCCGTTGTTCGCCGACCACCCCGAGCTGCGCAAGGCCGTGGCCACGTGCCTGAACCGGCAGCGGCTGCTGGACAACCTCATCCGCAGCGTCGACCCGGCCGCGGTGCCGCTGGGCAACTTCATCTTCCAGCCCAACGAGGCGGGCTACGAGGACCACTACGCGCAGTACGGCAGGGGTGACGTGGCCGGGGCCAAGAAGCTCATGGACGACGCCGGCTGGACGCTCGGGGCCGACGGGATCTACAGGAAGGACGGCCGGCGAGCGAGCTTCGCGATCGGCCACAAGCTCGTCGACCGCCGCACCCAGACCGTCCAGCAGGCCATCGGCGACTGCAAGCCCGCCGGCATCGAGATCCTCGACGCCCCGGCCGAGGACTTCAACGACCGGCCGCTGCCCGCGGGCGACTTCGACGCCGCCCTGTTCGCCTGGGTCGGTGGGCCGGTGAAGTCGTCGCTGACCGGCAACTACTCCAGCAAGTCGGCAGGCGGCGCCGCGAACTACAACAGCTACTCCAACCCGAAGGTCGACGAGCTGCTCAAGCAGAGCAACGCGGATCTGGACTTCGCCCAGCGGGTGACGACCCTCAACGAGGCGGACCGGCTGATGGCCGACGACATGCACAGCATTCCGCTGTTCCAGCTGCCGGACTTCAGCGCGTCGGTGGCCGGCATCGGACCGGTCAGCTACGTCGGTGTCGGTGGCGGCGCGCTGTGGAACGCGTTCGCCTGGACCCGCGCGAGCTGAGTAGAGCGCCCGTGCTCCGTTTCGTCGTCCGGCGCCTGCTGGTCGCGGTGCCGCTGCTGGTCGCGGCGTCGATGCTGTCGTTCGCGCTGACCACGGCGATGGGCGACCCGCTGGGTGAGTGGAAGGCCCAGCGACCCCGTACCGAGCAGGAGATCGCCACCCAGTCCGCGCGGATCGGCTACGACAAGCCCGCCGTGAGCCGGTACCTGGACTGGGCGGGCGGCGTCGTGCACGGCGACTGGAAGACCACGGTGACGCCCGGCAACGGGGTCGTGGACGTCCGGACCGAGATCGGCCGCGCCTTCTGGGTGACCTTCCGCCTCGTCATCGCCGCTGAGATCATCGCGCTGCTGCTCGGCATGGTGATCGGCGTCATCGGGGCCGTGCGCCAGTACTCCTGGTTCGACTACGGGTCCACCGGGCTGGCATTCCTCATGTTCTCGATCCCGCTGTTCTGCGTGGCGGTGATCCTCAAGTTCGCCGGTATCCGGCTCAACGACTGGCTGGAGAGCGTCGGTCTCGGCCGGTGGCTGATCACCGCCGGGCCGCCGGCGGGCGGGTTCGGCGGCGGGTTCGGCCAGCAGGTCTACCAGTACACCGGCGCGTACGTGTTGCCGACGCTGTGCCTGGTGGCCGTCCAGTTCGCGCTCTACAGCCGGTTCCAGCGCGCCTCGATGCTCGACGCGCTCAACGCCGACTACGTACGTACCGCCCGTGCCAAGGGGCTCGGCGAACCGCGGGTCGTGGTCCGGCACGCGCTACGCAACGCCCTGATCCCGATCCTCACGGTGTTCTCGCTGAACTTCGGGCTGCTGCTGGGCGGGGCGATCATCACCGAGACGGTGTTCGGGTGGCGCGGGATGGGCACGCTGATCGTGGACGCGATCGCCAAGAAGGAACCCTGGATGGTGCAGGGCTGGATGATGGTGACCGCCGCGTTCGTGATCGCCGCGAACCTCGTCGCCGACGTCGTCTACTCGTACCTGGACCCGAGGATCCGCCTTGAGTGACGGGACCTCGCCCGTCGTGGCGACCACCGCGGTTCCGGACGCCGCGGGGTTCGTCGGCACCGCGGCGCGCCGCCAGTGGCGGACCGTCGCCGCGCGGTTCGTGCGGCACCGGGCCGCCCTCGTCGGCCTCGTCCTGTTCGCCCTGCTGCTGGCGTTCGCCTTCGTCGGTCCGCTCGTGTGGCCCAAGGGTCTGGACGCGGTGTACGACGCGCGGCGCCCTCCGAGCGCCGAGTACCCGTTCGGCACGGACCGGATCGGCCGCGACATGCTCGCCCAGACGATCTCCGGGACCCGCTACTCGCTGCAGATCGCGCTGACCGTCGCGGTGGTGGCCACGGCGCTCGGGGTCGCCCTCGGCGCGCTGGCGGGCTACCGGCGGGGCTGGGTGGACGCCGTGGTGGGGCGCACGATCGACCTCGTGCTGTGCATCCCGGCCCTGGTCGTCACGGCCGTGCTGGCGCGCAACACGTTCACGATCGCGCCGGGGGCGACGAACCGGAGCAACTGGCTCGCCGTCGCGCTGATCATCGCGCTGCTCACCGCCTGGCTGCCCATCGCACGGACCATGCGCGGAGTGGTGCTGTCGCTGCGGGAGAAGGAGTTCGTCGAGGCGGCGCACGCCCTCGGCGGCTCGACCCCGCACATCGTGTTCCGGCACATCCTGCCCAACACCGTGGACGTGATCATCGTCAGCGCCACCGTCACGGTCGCGCAGGCCGTGCTCCTCGAGTCGGCCCTGTCGTTCATCGGGCTCGGGGTCAGGCGTCCGGACGCGTCGCTCGGGCTCATCATCAACGAGAACAAGAACGAGCTGGCGACCCTGCCGTGGCTGTTCTGGGTGCCGTTCGTGTTCATCGTGCTGATCGGGCTGTCGGTCAACTTCATCGGCGACGGGCTGCGCGACGCGCTCGACCCGCGGCAGAAGCGGGTGCGGGCGTGACGGAGCTGCTCTCGGTCACGGACCTGTCGGTGTCGTTCGCGACCGACGACGGCGTGGTCCGGGCGGTGCGGGACGTCTCGTTCGACGTGGGCCCCGGTGAGGTGCTCGGGGTGGTCGGCGAGTCCGGGTGCGGCAAGTCGGTGACGGCGGCGGCGCTGATGGGCCTGCTGCCACGCACGGCGACGGTCACGGGCTCGATCCGGTTCCGCGGGCGCGAGCTCGTCGGCCTGCCGGGCAGGCAGCTGCGGGCGCTGCGCGGTTCCGAGATCGCCATGATCTTCCAGGACCCGATGAGCGCGCTGAACCCGGTGCACACGGTCGGCGCCCAGCTCGCGGAGGCCTACCGGGCCCATCACGACGTGTCCCGCCGGGTTGCCCGCTCCCGGGCGGTGGAGGCGCTGGAGCTGGTGGGCATCCCACAGCCGGCACGGCGGGCCGACCAGTTCCCGCACGAGTTCTCCGGCGGCATGCGCCAGCGCGTCGTCATCGCGATGGCCGTCATCAACGACCCACGCCTGCTCATCGCGGACGAGCCCACGACCGCGCTCGACGTCACCGTGCAGGCCCAGATCCTGGAGACCCTCCAGGCAGTCCGGGAACGGACCGGCGCGGCGATCATGATGATCACCCACGACCTGGGGGTGGTCGCGGGCCTCGCCGGCCGGGTGCAGGTGATGTACGGCGGAACGGTGGTGGAGTCCGGCCCGGTGGACGAGGTGTTCGCCGCCCCGCGGATGCCCTACACCCTCGGCCTGCTCGGCTCGGTGCCGCATCCCGAGCTGGTCGGCCGGCCGTTGACGCCCGTCCCCGGCGCGCCGCCGTCGCTGCTACGCCTGCCCCGCGCGTGCACGTTCGCCCCGCGGTGCCCGCTGGCCGCCGAGGTCTGCCGGGAGGCGGAGCCGGAGCTGCTCGACACGGACCGCCCGGGCCATCCCGCGCGCTGCCACCGCTGGCCGGTCGTCGCCGGGATCGCACGACCGCAGGAGCTGTTCGCCCGGCGCGAGATCGGGCATCCGCAATGACCGGTCTGCTGGAGGTCCGCGACCTGGTCAAGCACTTCCCGGTGCGCGGGCGCGGCATCGTGCCCCGCACCGTGGGTCAGGTGCAGGCGGTGTCGGGCGTGTCGCTGGACGTCGACGCGGGCGAGACGGTCGGGCTCGTCGGCGAGTCCGGGTGCGGCAAGTCGACCGTCGGGCGGGCGATCCTGCAGCTGCACCGGCCGACGTCGGGCTCCGTGCGGTTCGCCGGCCGGGAGCTGACGACGCTGTCGCAGCGGCAGCTCCGCGACGTGCGCCGCGAGCTGCAGGTCGTCTTCCAGGACCCGTACGCGTCGCTCAACCCGCGGTGGCCGGTCAACGACGTCGTCGCCGAGCCGCTGCGCATCCACGGCGTCGGCGACGGGCACGGGACGGGCGGCCGCCGCGACGTCCAGCACCGGGTCGACGAGCTGCTCGAGACCGTGGGGCTCAACCCCGAGCACCGGAACCGTTACCCGCACGAGTTCTCCGGCGGCCAGCGGCAGCGCGTCGGCATCGCCCGTGCGCTCGCGCTCGAGCCGCGCCTGGTCGTGCTCGACGAACCCGTCTCGGCCCTCGACGTCTCGGTGCAGGCGGGTGTGCTGAACCTGCTCGGGGAGCTGCAGGAGCGCCTGGGCCTGGCCTACCTGTTCGTCGCCCACAACCTGTCGGTGGTGCGCCACATCTGCCACCGGGTGGCCGTGATGTACCTGGGCGGATTAGTCGAGACAGCGGGTCGCGACGACCTGTTCGAGCGCCCGCACCACCCCTACACGCAGGCGTTGATCTCGGCGATCCCGATCCCGGACCCGCAGCTCGAGCGGGCCCGCGAGCGCATCGTGCTGACCGGCGACGTACCCAGCCCGGTGCACCCGCCGAGCGGGTGCCGGTTCCGCACCCGCTGCTGGAAGCACGTCGAGCTCGCCGACGGCGACCGGCGCCGGTGCATCGAGGAGTCCCCGCCGCTCGCGCCGGTGGCCGGCTCGCCGGGACACCGGGTGGCGTGCCACTTCGCGGGGGAGCGCGCGGTGCTGCGGGGGTAGGCGGGCCGCGTGCGGAACGCACGGCCGGTCCCGCGCGACCGCGGTCCGGGACACGCATAGGCTGCGCCGCGTGAGGCCCCCCGGTGACCGATCCGGCCGTCCCGCGCCGGATCACGGCCGCAGGTTGCTGCTGGTGCACGCCCATCCCGACGACGAGACGCTGACGACCGGCGGGACCATGGCCCGCTACGCGGCCGCCCCGGACACGTCGGTCACCCTCGTGACCTGCACCCTGGGTGAGGAGGGCGAGGTCATCCCGCCCGAGCTGGCGCTGCTCGCCGCCGACTCCGCGGACCAGCTCGGCGGCTACCGGATCGGCGAGCTCGCGAACGCCTGCTCCGCGCTGGGCGTCGCGGACCATCGGTTCCTCGGCGGCACCGGCCGGTGGCGCGACTCCGGAATGGTGCTCGCGGGGCACGGTGTCCGCGCGGCGACGCCGGCCCGGCTGCACCCGCGCGCGCTCGCGTCCCGCGAGGCGTTCGCGGACCAGGTCGACGCGCTGACCGCGGTGCTGGAGGAGGTGGCGCCGCAGGTCGTGGTCACCTACGCCGCCGACGGCGGGTACGGCCATCCCGACCACGTCCGGACGCACGAGATCGCGGTCGCCGCGGTGCGTCGCGTGCCGGAGGTCGCGCGCCTGTACGCGACCGTGATCCGCCGCGCGACCCTGGACGCCGGCCTCGCCGCGCTCTCGGGTGCCGCCGGGCTGCCGTTCCGGATGCCGAAGCCCGACGAGCTGCCGTCCGTGCCGGACGGGGACGTCACGGCCGCCGTCGACGTGTCCGCGCAGCGCGCGGCCCGGCTGGCGGCGTTGCGGGCGCACGCGACGCAGGTCGCGATGTGGGAGGGAGCGGAGGTGGCGTTCGCGATGAGCAACGGGGTCGCGCAACCGCTGCTCGACGTCGAGGAGTTCGCGCTGCTCGCCGGGGAGCCCGACGGGCCCGACGCCGTCGACCTGTTCGCAGGGGTGGCCTGATGCGGCGCGACCCGGCCTCGCCGAAGTCGACCCCGCCGAACCGGGCCGAACCGAGTCCGGTCCTGAGGAATTCGGTTCTGAGGAGTTCGGTGCTGTCTCACTCCGCGCTGTCCGAGCCCGGTTCGCGGCTACCAGGGCCCGGACTGCACAGCCCCGGCCTGTTCGCGCTGCTCGTCCTCGACGGTCTGCTGCTCGGCGCGATCGGGCTCGTGCTCACCCCGATGTATGCCGGGGCCGTCCCGACCCCGGTCGGCGCGCTGCTGTCGATCGCGATCCTGCCCTGGCTGGTGCTGCGTACCGGTGAGCTCGACGCCCGCCCCGGCATGGCCGGTGCCCCGCTTCTCGCGTGGTTGCTGGCTGTGGGGGTACTCGGTGTGGGAGGGCCGGGCGGCGACGTCCTGCTGCCGGCGACATGGCAATCGGCGCTGCTGGTGTTCGGGGGGCTGTTCGCAGGGCTGCTGGCCCTGCGGAAGGTCCTGATGGGCGAGGTGGCAGGAGAGCGAGGACCCACCGATGTGCGCGGCGACGACTGACGTGACGCAGAACGCGAACCGGGCGAACCAGGGCGGTGGGTCGATCACCGACGCGGACGTCGCGGCGGTGTTGCGCCCGTTCGTGCGCGCCACCCGCCCCCTGCTGGGTGCGCTGAGCGACGCCGACCCGTTCGGCCTGCAGGCCCGGGCCCGGCAGGCGCCGGACACTCCCGCGGCGCGCGTGCAGCGCACACTGCGCAATCGGGTCGCGGACCGGATCGCCTCGACGCGGGCGCCGGGCACGGCGGCGTGGGCGCAGATGGACATGCACGCGCGCTCGGCATGGTGGGTCCGCCGGGTCGGCCGGGTGACGAGCCTCGTCGCCGCGGTCCCCGGCTTCGGCGGGGCGATCACGAGCAAGCTGCCGGTGACCTCGGCGCTCGGTGCCGTGGCGCAGGGCCTGGTGCTGTGTGCGATCGCCGACGAGCACGACATGCACGACGAGGCGGACGTCGTGGCGCTGCTCGGCGCCGTGATGTTCCGCCGCGACCTGTGCCCGCCCGCCCGGGCCGAGCTGAGCCGCGACTCGGACGCCGCGGTCAACGCGCGCGCGGCGGAGCTGACCGGCGGGCTGGAGACCGAGAAGAAGCCCACGCTGCAGCGGCTGGGTGGCGCGCTGTGGCGTATGGGCCGCGCCCTGCTCGCCGTCGAGGGCGAGCTGGGCAAGCGCCCGCGCGGTGGAGTGATCAGCCGCTGGATGTCGCTCGTGCCGGTGGTCGGGGTGGCGGGCAAGTACTTCGGGGAGTGGTCGGGCCTGAAGAAGGCGGCGAAGGCCGGCGAGGCCTGGATCCACAGCCGCCGAGGGTGATGTCGGTGTCGGTGTTGTCCTGAAAGCCACGTTCAGGGCGGGAGACGTCCTGAACGTGGCTTTCACGACACGACTCGCGGCCCGCCACGACGACCGTCACCCCCGTTCTGGAGGCACCAGGTAGCGGTAGCGGTGGTGCTCGGTCGCGCCCAGCGCGTCGTAGAACGCCCGCGCCGCGGTGTTGTGCAACGCGACCTGCAGCACCGCCCACCGCGCACCCTGCTCGCGGGCCCAGGCCGCGGCGACCGCCGTCAACCTCGTGCCGACACCCGTGCGGCGGCCCTGCGGCCGGACGGCGAGCCGGGAGAGGTGCACGTGGTCACCGACGACGGCGCCCCGGACCACGCCCGTGTCGGGGACGCACCCGAACGTCGTGCGCACCTCGGATGTGGCGGCTGCTCGGGTCGTGGCCGGGCCTGCCGTCGCGGGGGCCGCATCGCCGGCGTCGACGTGACCGGCCGGGTCGAGCACCCACCGCTCGTCGGGCGTCGGGTCACGGCCCAGCGACAGCGCCCACCAGGCGGCGTCCGGCCGATCCGTCAGCACGACTCCCCGCACTGCGGCAACGCCCCGACGCGCGGTGTCGTCATGTCGTGCAGGCGGCGGCGAGCCGGTCCACGTCGGCCACCAGCACCGCGACCTCCGCGCCCGCCTCGTGGCCGGCGTCGAGCACCCAGCCTTCGCGCGCCACGGCCCGGTCCCACGGCGACCCGACGGGTGCGTGCACGCGCGACGCCACCCCGTGCTCGTCCGCGAACGCGCGGACGACCTCCAGCGCCGCCGGAACCGGAACCCCCGGGTCGCCGACTGCCACCGCCGCGTTCGCCCGCCCCGTGAACCCGCCGGTCGCCCGCAGCCGCCAGGCCCCGAGCGGCCGGTCGACCCGCGCGGGCCAGGCGTCGGCGCACAGGTTCTCCACCCGGGCGACCGCTGCCCACGACGCCCGCCGCGGCACCGGTGGCGGGACCGCCCGCACTGCCACCACGTCCGCCCGCGCCACCCGGACCGCGCCGCGCCGGGTGTGCACGACGAGCGCTCCGTCGTCGGCCGCCAGTTCGCCGACCGCGTCGGTCAGCAGGCCGGACCCGAGCCGGTGCCGCAGCGCGACCCGGTGTCCCACGAGATCGTCCAGCCGGTCCACGGCTCCCATCCTGCGCCCGCCCCGCCGCGATGAGTCACACCGCCCCGATTGCCCGTGGCGGGCCACCTCGGGTGATACTGGTCCGGCACGAGAAAGCCCGAGTGGAGGACCGTCCGTGACCTACGTGATCGCCGAGCCGTGCGTCGACCTCCTCGACAAGGCCTGCATCGAGGAGTGTCCGGTCGACTGCATCTACGAGGGTGCCCGGATGCTCTACATCCACCCCGACGAGTGCGTCGACTGCGGGGCGTGCGAGCCGGTCTGCCCGGTCGAGGCGATCTACTACGAAGACGACGTCAAGGAGGAGTGGGCGGCCTACACCAAGGCGAACGCCGACTTCTTCGAGGAGCTGGGCTCGCCCGGCGGTGCGTCGAAGGTCGGCAGGGTCGAGGCCGACCCGCAGTGGATCAAGGACCTCCCGCCCGTCGTCCACGACGAGTGAGGGCCCTGCACCTCCCCGACTTCCCGTGGGACTCCCTCGCGGCCGACAAGGCCCTCGCGGCGGGGCACCCCGACGGGATCGTCGACCTCTCCGTCGGGACGCCCGTCGATCCCGTCCCGGACGTCGTGCGAGCCGCGCTGGCCGGGCCGGCCGCGGACGTGCCGGGCTACCCGACCACGCACGGGACCCCCGAGCTGCGGGAGGCGATCGCGGAATCGCTGGCGCGCCGCTTCCACGTCACCGTGGACCCGTTCGACGTGCTGCCGACGATCGGCTCCAAGGAGTTCGTCGCCTGGCTGCCGACGCTGCTCGGGGTCACCGCGGGCGACCTGGTCGTCATCCCGGAGGTCGCTTACCCGACCTACGAGGTGGGGGCGCTGCTGGCGGGCGCGGAGTTCGCGCGGACGGACGGGCTCACCGCGCTCGGCCCGCGCCGTCCGGCCCTGATCTGGCTGAACTCCCCGTCCAACCCGACGGGCCGGGTGCTGCCGGTCGAGCACCTGCGCAAGGTCGTCGCCTACGCGCGGGAGCGGGGCGCGGTCGTCGCGTCGGACGAGTGCTACCTGGCGCTGTCGGCCCCACCGCATCAGGGCATGTCGATCCTGCACCCGGACGTCTGCGACGGCGACCACACCGGCCTGCTCGCGGTGCACTCGATGAGCAAGTCGTCGAGCCTCGCGGGGTACCGCGCCGGTTTCGTGACCGGCGACCCTGCGGTGGTCGCGGCCCTGCTCGAGGTCCGCAAGCACGCCGGGATGATGGTGCCGCGGCCGGTGCAGGCCGCGATGGCGGCCGCGGCGTCGGACGACGCGCACGTCGTCGCCCAGGCGGAGACCTACGCCCGGCGGCGGGCGCAGCTGCGGGTGGCGCTCGAGGCGTGGGGCCTCAAGATCGAGCACTCCGAGGCCGGGCTCTATCTGTGGGCCACGGCGGGCGAGCCCGGACGCACGACGGTGCGGCGGCTCGCCGAGCTGGGTGTCCTCGTGGCGCCCGGGGAGTTCTACGGGCCTGCCGGAGAGCGCCACGTGCGCGTGGCCGTGACGGCGACGGACGAGCGCATTGCGGCGGCGGTGGAGCGCCTGGTGGCCTGACACCGCTGCCCGGGTAGCTGCCGGACGATCAGCTTCGTCCAGCCACGGCCGACGGCGGCGCGGCGTGCGAAGGTCGATGGCATGAGCTCATCGCCGGTGCCGGCGCGGGGCGCGGAGGCTGCGCCGGGCCGGCGAGTACGCCCGTCGGTCGTGCTGCTCGGCGTGCTCGCGCTCGCGGTCAACCTCCGTGCGGCGCTGGCGGCCTACCCGCCGTTGCTGGAGACCGTCCGCACCGACCTCGGCATTGACGCGGGCACCGCCGGGTTGGTGCAGGCCGGCGCGGTGCTGATGATGGCGCTCGGGTCCTTCCTCGGACCGATCCTCGGGGGCCGGTTCGGCCGCAAGCCCGCGCTCGGCGGTGCGGTCGGGCTGGTGGCGCTCGGCAGCGTCGTGCGCGGTGTGCCCGTCGCGGTCGCGCTGGTCGGCGGCAGCGTGCTGGTCGGCTTCGGTATCGGGGTGGCGGGCGTGCTGCTCACCGGGGTCGTCAAGAACCACCTCGGGGCGCGCGCGGGAGCAGCGACCGGCGCGTACGTGGTGGCGATGATGGTCGGCGCGACCGTCTCCAGCGCTCTCGCGGTGCCGCTGGCCGTCGCGCTGGGCGGCTGGTCGTTCTCCCTCGCCGTGTGGGCGGTGCCTGCCGTGCTCGCGGTCGCGGTGTGGACGCCGATCGCGCGCCGCGTCGGCCGCGCGGACACCGCGGAGCCGCGGACCGGCCTGCCCTGGCGGACCGGGTTTGCTCGACTGACGGCCTGCTACCAGGCCGGGACGTCGCTGATGTTCTACGGCTGGCTCACGTGGCTGGCGCCCTACTACGAGGCGCACGGCTGGCCCCCGGAACGCGCGGGCCTGCTGCTCGCCGTGTGGAGCGTGGCGCAGATCCCCGCCGCGCTGCTGGCCCCGGCGATGGCGGAGCGGCACCGGAAGTGGTCCTTCTGGGCCGGGCTGACGCTGGCCTGCGGGCTGACCGGGACGCTCGGCGCGCTGCTGCTACCCGAGCCCCCCGGCGTCGGCCCGTGGCTGTGGGCGGCGCTCATGGGGATCGGCGTCGGCGCGGGCTTTCCCCTCGGGCTGACCGTGATCGCCTGGCGCACTCCGGACGCCGCGACGAGTGCCGCCACGAGCGGGCTCGCGCTCGGGGTCGGCTACACCGTCGCCGGGCTCGGCCCGCTGATCATGGGCGTGCTCATCGACGCGACCGGTGGCTATCCCGCAGCGATCGCAGTGCTGCTGGCCGCCGGCGCGGTGCAGGCCGCCGCCATCTGGCGGATCGGCGACCGCCCCCGCTGACCTGAGCCCGCCGCGGCCTGGCCGAGCCGCAGGGGATCGGCGCGTCAGTTCGCGTGCAGCGCCGCGTTCAACGCGATGCCGTGGCCGTCGCGCCGCAGCGCCTCGACCGCACCGGTCACCGAGTTGCGGCGCAGCAGCAACCCGTCCTGCCCCGACAGCGTCCGCGCCGCGACGACCTCGCCCGACGGCTGCAGCGTCACCTTCGTGCCTGCCGTCACGTAGAGCCCGGCCTCGACGACGCAGTCGTCGCCCAGCGAGATCCCGATGCCGGCGTTGGCGCCGATCAGGCAACGCCGCCCGACGCTGATGACCTCCTTGCCGCCACCCGAGAGCGTCCCCATCACCGAGGCGCCGCCCCCGAGGTCGGACCCGTCGCCGAGCACGACCCCGGCGGAGATCCGGCCCTCCACCATCGACGCCCCGAGGGTGCCGGCGTTGTAGTTGCAGAAGCCCTCGTGCATCACCGTCGTGCCCGCCGCCAGGTGCGCGCCCAGCCGCACCCGGTCCGCGTCCGCGATCCGCACCCCCGACGGCAGCACATAGTCGACCATCCGGGGGAACTTGTCGACGCCGTACACGGTCACCGGTCCGCGAGCCCGCAGCCGCGCGCGCACGGTCTCGAACCCGTCGACCGCGCACGGCCCGACGTTCGTCCATGCGACGTTCGCGAGCAGCCCGAACACGCCGTCGAGGTTGGTCTCGTGCGGGCGCACCAGCCGGTGGCTGAGCAGGTGCAGGCGCAGGTAGACGTCCGCGGCGTCGACGGGCGCCTCGGCCAGCGACGCGATCCGCGTCCGTACCACCGTCGTGCGCACCCCCCGGTCGGCGTCCTCGCCGGCCAGCTTCTCCAGCTCGGGGACGTCCGGGGCGTCGTCGTCGAGGACGGGCGCGGGGTACCAGGTGTCGAGGACGACGCCGTCCGGGGTCACGGTCGCCAGCCCGGTGCCGGCGGCCGGCCCGCTGCGCAGGGTGCTCACGGGCGTCCACGGTATCCGGCGGCGCGGCGGTCACCCCGCGCGGTGTACCGGGCGAAGCACTCGCTCCGGCGCGTGCTCTGCCCGAATCAGCGCGCGACGTGCCGCTATCGCCGGGCGAATGCGCGCCAGAGACGCTTGACGACGACGCCGGGGGTTTCCAACTCGTCCCACGTCCAGCGGACCACACGAAGTCCCTCGTCCCGCACGCGGTCTTCGCGCCGCTTCTCGGCGACGACGGCATCGCCGGGGGTCTGCCCGGGACGCAACAGCCGGCCGTACTTGACCAGGCCGTCGAACTCGCCCACCGTGCGGAGGTCGGGCCATCCGAAGTCGGTCGTTCCGACGTGACGTCCCTGCGGATCGTGGACGGGCCACTGCAGAAGCGGCGGCGGGATGTCGTGGCGGGCGAGCAGGATCCTGCTCCGTGATTCGCCGACGCTCTGCCCGCCACCGTCGGCGAACGCCGCCACACGGCGCGCGCGGGCGTTGCCGGGCCGCCGCCCCGCTCGCTCCACGGCCTCGCGCAGCTGTGCTGGATCGAGCCCGGCCTCGAGCGCTGCGTCCGCGACGACGACGCCGGGTGCGAACGGCACGGCCCGCGCCATGTCGACCACGGTTCGCGCGGGGCCGGTCACCGGTATGCCGTCGACCTCGATGACGTCCTCCTCGGCCAGGGGAGTCGTATGCAGGTGCAGGCGCCGCCCGCGTCGTCCGCCGGAGTCCCGGTTCCGCGTGACGTGCACCCGGGTGAGCGGGACACCCCAGACGCGGAAGCCGAGCAGGACGGCCGCCGAGACGTGGCTCACCACGGCACCCGCAGGAAGCTGCGCGACGGCGGCGCGCACGGCCAGCGCGTGCCGCGCGGCGGGGTCGGTGAGACGGTCGTCCGTGGACGGCACGTAGGCACCGCGCCGGATCGCGACGACCTCGCCGCTGCGCCGGGCGCGGCGCAGCTCCTCGTCGGTGTATCCGGCGGCGAGCAGATCGGGACGCAGCGCGGGCCCGGGCAGGTCGAGTGTCACACCGGCAGCATGGGTGCCGGCACGCCGCGACGGGCCGGTCGTCGTCCGCCTGTGGACAGCCGCAGCACGATGTGGACAACGCGGGACGTACACCTCGCGCGCCGTTCGAGGTGTCGCGGCGACCGGAACCCGTGCCGAGCCGAGGAAGCCGCGCGGAGTGGCGGCGGGGCCAGTGGGCAGCGCGCGGAGTGGCGGCGGGGCCAGCGGACAGCGCGGAGTGGCGGCGGGACCAGGGTGCGGCGCGCGGTAGCGTCCGCCCCGTGCCCGCTGTGCCCACCGCGCCCGCCCTCGACCTCGCCGCCGACCCCGTCGCGCTCACCGCCGCCCTGGTCGACATCCCCAGCGTCTCGGGCGACGAGCGGGCACTCGCCGACGCCGTGGAGGCGGCGCTGCGGGAGTTGCCGCAGCTGGAGGTCGTGCGCTGCGGGGACGCCGTCCTCGCCCGCACCCACCTCGACCGGGAGTGCCGCGTGCTGCTCGCCGGCCACCTCGACACCGTGCCGATCGCGGACAACCTGCCCAGCCGCCGCGACGGGACGCGCCTTTACGGCTGCGGCACCAGCGACATGAAGGCGGGTGACGCGGTGTTCCTGCACGTCGCGGCGTCCGTCGCCGAGCCGCGGCACGACCTCACGCTGGTGTTCTACGACTGCGAGGAGATCGAGGCCGCGCGCAACGGGCTCGGCCGCATCGAGCGCGAGCTGCCCGACTGGCTCACCGCGGACCTCGCGCTGCTCGGCGAGCCCACCGACGGCCTGGTCGAGGCCGGGTGCCAGGGCACGTTGCGGGTCGAGGTCCGCGTCACCGGTCGTCGCGCGCACTCGGCCCGGTCGTGGCTCGGCGACAACGCCGTGCATCGCGCCGCCGAGGTGCTGAACCGTCTCGCCGCCTACGAGGCCCGGCGCGTGGAGATCGACGGTTGCGAGTACCGCGAGGGCCTGCAGGCCGTGAGGATCACCGGCGGCGTGGCGGGCAACGTCGTGCCGGACGAGTGCGTGGTCACCGTCAACTTCCGGTTCGCGCCGGACCGCACCGTCGACGCTGCCGTGCAGCACGTCCGCGAGGTGTTCGCCGGGCTGGACGTGACGGTCACCGACTCCGCGCCCGGTGCGCTGCCCGGCCTCGACGCGCCGGCCGCCCGCGAGTTCCTCGACGCCACCGGCACGACCGCGCGGGCGAAGTTCGGCTGGACCGACGTCGCGCGCTTCGCCGCCCTCGGCATCCCCGCGCTCAACTACGGCCCGGGTGACCCGAACCTCGCGCACACGCGGGAGGAGCACGTCGACATCGCGCGGATCACCCGAAGCGCGGAGGTCCTCCGGCGTTTCCTCTCGTGAGGAGTCCCCCCGGGGCGCACCGGCGCGGGCCGGTGTCCGAATTACCCTTCCGGACACCCGCGCGTCGCCGACGGCTGTCACCGCCTCACTACTGTGACGACATGAACGACGTGAACGACGCCGCCGCCGGACGACCGGACGAGGAGCGACTCGGCGGGGAGCAGCCGCAGGAGAAGCGGCGCGGCCCGGTGGTGCTGCGGCGCCAGCAGCGCATCGAGTCGAGCACCACCGACCAGCGCCTGCTGGACTCGCGCGGGCACAGCGACTGGGTGCACACCGACCCGTGGCGGGTGCTGCGGATCCAGGCGGAGTTCGTCGAGGGCTTCGGCATGCTCGCCGAGCTGCCGCGCGCGGTGACGGTGTTCGGCTCGGCCCGCACCCCCCGCGAGCACAGCGAGTACGCGCTCGGCCGGGAGCTGGGCGCCGCGCTGGCCCGCGACAACTTCGCGGTGATCACCGGCGGTGGGCCCGGCACGATGGAGGCGGTGAACCGCGGCTGCCAGGAGGCCGGTGGCCTGTCGGTCGGGCTGGGCATCGAGCTGCCGTTCGAGCAGGGCCTCAACGACTGGGTGGACCTGGGCATCAACTTCCGGTACTTCTTCGCCCGCAAGACCATGTTCGTCAAGTACTCCCAGGCCTTCGTGTGCCTGCCCGGCGGCTTCGGCACGCTGGACGAGCTGTTCGAGGCGCTGACCCTCGTGCAGACGAAGAAGGTGACGAAGTTCCCGGTCGTGCTGCTGGGCACCGACTACTGGGGCGGGCTCTACGACTGGATCGAGCGCACCGTGCTCAGCCACGGGAAGATCGGCGAGAACGACATGAAGCTGCTCTACCTCACCGACGAGGTCGACGACGCGGTGAAGGTGGTGCACGAGGCCTACCGAGCCTGGGAGGACACGCACTGACATCGCGCGCACCGAGGGTCTGCGTCTACTGCGCGTCTGCGGACGGCATCGCGCCCCGCCACCTCGCGCTGGCCGGTGCGGTCGGCGCGGGGATCGCGGCGCGCGGCTGGGAGCTCGTCACGGGCGGCGGCCGGGTGTCGATGATGGGCGCGGTGAACGCCGCCGCACGCGCGGGCGGGGCGCGGACCATCGGCGTCATCCCGCGCGCCCTCGTCGCCCGGGAGATCGCCGACGAGGGCGTCGACGAGCTTCTCGTCACGGACACGATGCGCGAGCGCAAGGCGTTGATGGAGGCGCACGCGGACGCGTTCCTCACCCTCCCGGGCGGGATCGGTACGTGCGAGGAGTTCTTCGAGGTCTGGACGGCCGGGTCACTCGGGATGCACGCCAAACCGGTCGTCCTGCTCGACCCGGACGGCCACTACGACGGTCTTCTGCGCTGGTTGCACGGGCTGGGTGAGGGCGGTTTCCTGCATGACGGCGCCCTGGCGCGGGTAGTCGTGGTGCACGATGTGGATGCCGCGCTGGACGCGTGTGCAGCCGCGCCACTGTCGCCCTGAAGCCGAGAAAACTCACGCTGGGTTCACCCAGAAGGCGCCCAGAATGCCCCGAATCCGTCATCGGTCTTCAGCGATGTCCGGAGCACGTGTCGCCATCGGCGCTGATGCCGACCCCGATCGTTCGTCGACCGAGGAGAGTGCCATGCATCCCGTCACAGAGAAGTGGTTCGCCGACCGGACCTTCCAGGAGCCTGCCTGGACCGCCTCCGGCCTCGTCGCCGCGAAGGCCGGGCGGCGGGTGTCCGTCGTGCTGCCCGCGCTGAACGAGGAGGAGACCGTCGGCGCGATCGTCGCCGCGATCGTCCCGCTGACGTGTGGCGACGCCCCGCTCGTCGACGAGCTCGTCGTCGTCGACTCGGGGTCCACGGATCGGACCATCGCTGTGGCCGCCGCTGCGGGCGCCCGCGTGGTGCAGCGCACCGACGTCGTGGAGCAGCTGCCTCCGCTGCCGGGCAAGGGCGAGGTGATGTGGCGCTCCCTCGCCGCGACCACCGGCGACGTGATCGTGTTCCTCGACTCGGACCTCGTCGACTTCGATCCCGCGTTCGTCCCCTCGCTGCTCGGCCCGATCCTCACGCTGCCCGGCGTCGGCCTGGTCAAGGGCTTCTACCGGCGGCCGCTGCGGCTGGAGACGAGCGACGAGGAATCGCTGGAGCACGGCGGCGGGCGCGTCACCGAGCTGCTCGCCCGCCCGCTGCTCTCGGCACTGCGCCCCGAGCTGGCCGGGGTGGTGCAGCCGCTGGGCGGGGAGTACGCGGCGACGCGTGAGCTGCTGGGGTCGGTGCCGTTCGCGTGCGGGTACGGCGTGGAGATCGGGTTGCTGCTCGACACCCACACCCGGCTCGGGCTCGGCGGGCTCGCGCAGGTCAACCTGGGGGTGCGCAAGCACCGCAACCGCAACCTCCTGCAGCTTGGCGTGATGGCCCGGCAGATCCTCGCCGCAGCGCTGCACCGCTGCGAGACGCGCGACTCGGCCGCCCCGCTGACCCAGTTCCTGCAGGTCGGCGGGGAGTGGCTACCGACGTCGACCGAGGTGCACGCGACGGAGCGCCCGCCCATGAGGGAACTGCTGGGCGACCCGCTGCACTGATCCGATCCGGCCGTGGTGGGATCGACGCATGGGGACCGCGCTCATCTACCTGCTGGTCGTCGTGGCGGTGGCCGCGGCGGTCTTCGGGATCGCCTCGGCGGTGTTCGGGAGGGGCGAGGAGCTGGCCCCGCTCCCGCCCGGCGCCACCCCCACTCGCCTGCCGGTCGGCGACGTCGGCGGCGACGACGTCCGCGCGCTGCGGTTCCAGCAGGCGGTGCGGGGCTACCGGATGGCCGAGGTCGACTGGGTGCTCGACCGGCTCGCCACGGAGCTGGACCGGATCGGCGCTGAGCGCGACGACCTGCGGGCCCGCCTCGCCGAGGTCGACGCCCCGACCGGCGCCGGCGGGTCGCCGTGACCGAGCTTGCGAGGTCACCGTCAGACACGGCACCGGCGCCGTGACCGAGCTTGTCCGGTGCTCCTGGGCCGGCTCGGCGCACGAGTACATCGCCTACCACGACGACGAGTGGGGCCGGCCGCTGCACGGCGACACGCCCCTGTTCGAGCGGCTGAGCCTGGAGGCCTTCCAGTCGGGTCTGTCGTGGCTGGTGATCCTGCGCAAGCGGCCTGCGTTCCGGTCGGCCTTCGCCGGCTTCGACCCCGCGGCCGTCGCGGCCTTCGGCCCGGACGACGTCGCGCGGCTGCTCGCCGACGCCGGCATCGTCCGCAACCGCGCCAAGATCGAGGCGGCGATCCACAACGCCGGTCGGGTGCTCGCGCTCGACCGGTCGTTGGACGAGCTGCTGTGGTCGTTCGCTCCGGTGACCCACGCCCGCCCGGACACCCTCGCCGACGTGCCCGGGATGTCGCCGGAGTCGACGGCCATGGCCAAGGAGCTGAAGCGCCACGGGTTCCGCTTCGTCGGGCCGACCACCTGCTACGCGCTGATGCAGGCCGCCGGGCTCGTCGACGACCACGTGGTGGACTGCTGGCGAGCCGCCGGGCCGTGACGGCCTGGTCGCACTGGGTGAATCCCTCGTCAGAGGCGCCGGCGTTGATCGCTCCGGTTTTCCTCCTGTCCGGGCCATGGGGGAGAATGAATCGAGGATCCGGCCGCGCGCTCTCTCCGGTGCGCCGGCACACCGCAGGAGCATGGTCGGTACGACGAACGATGGGAGCAGCAGATGGCGGCGATGAAGCCCCGGACCGGTGACGGTCCCCTGGAGGTGACCAAGGAGGGTCGGGGCATCGTGATGCGCGTTCCGCTCGAGGGGGGCGGGCGCCTCGTGGTCGAGATGTCGGCCGAGGAGGCCAGTGATCTCGGCGACGCGCTCAAGGCCGCTTCCGGCTGACGGACGGGGGACGAGACCGGGGCCCGGCACTCGACCGCCGCATGCGACGGGGCTTCCCCGGTCCCGTCCCCCCGGTAACCGCTGCACGACGAGAACCGACGACCGGTCCGTGGCTTCTTGCCGCGGACCGGTCGTCGTATCGATGTACATGTTGTGTGATCTGCCCGAACCCGGTGACTGCAACCGCTTGTGCCCATTAGGGTCGGCCCCGTGACCGGACGACAGCCCGCCAATGTGCTGGGCATCGTCCTGGCCGGTGGCGAGGGTAAGCGACTGTGGCCGCTGACCGCGGACCGTGCGAAGCCGGCGGTGCCGTTCGGCGGCAACTACCGCCTGATCGACTTCGTGCTGTCGAACATGGTGAACGGCGGGCTGCACCGCATCTGCGTGCTCACCCAGTACAAGTCGCACTCGCTGGACCGCCACATCTCCCAGACCTGGCGCCTGTCCAGTGTGCTCGGGCAGTACATCACGACCGTCCCTGCCCAGCAGCGGCTCGGCCGCCGCTGGTACACCGGCAGTGCGGACGCGCTCCTGCAGAGCCAGAACCTGATCTTCGACGAGCGGCCCGATCACATCGCCGTCTTCGGCGCGGACCACGTCTACCGGATGGATCCGGGCCAGATGATCGACGCGCACATCGCGAGCGGCGCGGGGGTCACGGTCGCCGGGATCCGGGTGCCGCGGCTGGAGGCCCGCGACTTCGGCTGCATCGCCGCCGATCCCTCCGGGCGCATCACGGAGTTCGTCGAGAAGCCCGCCGAGCCGCCGTCGGTCGCGGACGATCCGACGGTCACCTTCGCCTCGATGGGCAACTACGTCTTCAGCACCGAGGTGCTGCTCGACGTGCTGGCGGCGGACTCCGAAGACGGCGACAGCGACCACGACATGGGCGGCGACATCATCCCGCGCATGGTCGCGAAGGGGGAGGCGGGCGTCTACGACTTCGCCGACAACGTCGTGCCGGGCGCGACCGTGCGTGACGCCGGGTACTGGCGGGACGTCGGCACGATCGACAGCTACTACGAGGCACACCGCGACTTGATCTCGGTGCTCCCGGTCTTCAACCTGTACAACCAGGGATGGCCCATCCGCACCTCGGCCTGGCCGCTCGCGCCGGCGAAGTTCGTCGAGGGTGGGATCGCGCAGGACTCGGTGGTCGGGGCCGGGTCGATCATCTCGGGCGCGATCGTGCGGCGGTCGGTGATCAGCCCGGACGTGCGTATCGACAAGGACGCCGAGGTGTCGGACTCGGTGGTGATGCCGGGAGCGCGCGTGGGCCGGGGCGCGATCGTGCGCGGCGCGATCCTCGACAAGAACGTCCAGGTGCCGGACGGGGTGCTGATCGGGGTCGACTCCGAGGCTGACCGGAAGCACTACACGGTGAGCCCGGGCGGGATCGCCGTGCTGGGCAAGGGCCTCACCGCGTCCTGACCGCCCGCCCGGCTCTGTGGCAGTGCGGGCGCCGGTCCTACTTGCGCAGCGCGCAGAGCAGGCCGCCGCTCACCGGCAGCAGCACCGGGACGAGGCGTTCGTCGTCGCGCACCTGCCGGGCGAGGTCACGGACGGCGAGCGTCGCCGGGTCGACGGCCGTGCCGTCGTCGAGATGGCCTGCGCGCAGCACGTCGTCGAGCACGACCAGCCCGCCGGGACGCAGCAGGCGCACCGCCTCGTCGAGGTGGTGCGGGTACTCCACCGGCAGGGAGTCGACGAACACCATGTCGTAGGCGCCATCGGTGAGCCGCGACAGCACCTCCAGGCCCATCCCGTTGATCAGCCGCAGGCGGGACGGCCCGTAGCCGGCCGCCAGGAACGCCGAGCGTGCCGCCCGCTGGCTCTCCGGGTCGACGTCGATCGAGGTGAGCACGCCGTCCGCGGCCATGCCGCGCAGCAGCCAGAGCCCGCTCACCCCGGTGCCGGTGCCGACCTCGACCACGGCGCGAGCGCCGATCGTCGCGGCGAGGAAGCACAGCGTCGCGCCGCCCGCGGCCCCGATCGGGGTCACACCCAGCCGCGCGGCCCGCTCGCGCGCACCGACTAGCGCGTCGTCCTCGGCGAGGTAGCCGTCGACGACGTCGCGGACCAGGTCCGTCGCGGGGTCCGGGCGGCCGTTCATGAACGCGAAGGCTACTGGTCGGGCTGGGACGAGGCGTGCCCCACGTGGCCGCTGTGCCCGGCCCGTGACCCGGCCCGCATCGCTTCGCGCCGTTTCACAGGCTTCTCTCAGCGCACTCTCACCCCGGGTTCACGGGACTGGGGCACTGTGGCACTCACGAACCGGCTGTAGAGGAGCCTCGACACCGATGACCGACCGTTCGGCCACCGCAACTCCGGTACTGCCGTCCCCGCGCGGGACGGTGCTTCCGGGCGAGGGCGCCGACTGGACCCCGCCGAGCTGGGACGACGTCGTCCGAGAGCATGCGGACCGCGTCTACCGCCTGGCCTATCGCCTCACCGGCAACCCGCACGACGCCGAGGACCTCACGCAGGAGACGTTCATCCGCGTGTTCCGGTCGCTCGCCGACTACAAGCCCGGCACCTTCGAGGGCTGGTTGCACCGCATCACGACGAATCTCTTCCTCGACATGGTCCGCCGCCGTGCGCGGTTGCGGATGGAGGGCCTGCCCGAGGACTCGGACCGTCTACCGGGGGGTGGGCCCGAGCCCGAGCAGGTCTTCTCCGACACCCATCTCGACCCCGTCCTCCAGGCGGCGCTGGACGAGTTGGCGCCCGAGTTCCGGGCCGCGGTCGTGCTCTGCGACGTCGAGGGACTGTCGTACGAGGAGATCGGTGCCACGCTGGGGGTGAAACTGGGTACCGTGCGAAGCAGGATCCACCGGGGACGGGCCGCGCTGCGCGCCGCGCTGGAGCGGCGCGGCGCTTCTGCCCCGGCGGGCGCGACGAAGGTAGGAGTGGAGGTCGCCGGATGACCGGTGCGCGCCGGTTCTCGCCCCGCTCCCCGGACTGGGGGCAGGCGCACCTGTCCCTCGACGCGATCGTCGCCTACGTCGACGACGAGCTCAGTCCCGGTGCTCACGCCCGCGCGCAGGTGCACCTCGACGGTTGTGGCGAGTGCCGCGCCGAGGTCGGCGCCCAGCGTCAAGCCCGCGCCGCGCTGCGTGCCGCAGGGGGCCCGTGCCTGCCGTCGTCCCTGCTGCGGAGCCTGCGGTCGATCCCGGTCGAGACCGAGCTGCCCCCGATGCCGCCCGGTCTCGGCGTCACCGCGGACGGGCAGTTCGTCCTGCTGCGCGACGCCCCCGGGGCAGATCCCGGTGCGGGCCCGGCGGCTCACGAGCACCACATCCACACCTCCGCCTGTCCCGGCCCTCCACCGGCGGGCTTGGGTCCCGGCCCGGTCGCGGCGCCCCGGCGGTTCTCCCGCCGGGCGCGGATCGGCGCGGTGTCGGGCCTGGCGCTGAGCGCGCTGGCGGTCGGCGCATTGGCCGCTCCGGGCGGTGCGCCGGAGCCCGTGGCCCCGAGCGGAGTCCTCGGTGGCGTCGTCCTGGAGGTGCCGCCCCGGCTCAGCCCGCCGTCGAGGGATGTCCCGGCCCTCGCCACCACGGCGGACGTCGCGTCGGCCGACCCGGTGGTGAGCCCGGCGGTCCTCGATCCGCAGACTGCGCGACCGCCTGAACCGCATCCCTGCTGCGTTCCACCCGGAGCCCTGAGCCCCCCGGGATACCAGCCGTGTCCACAGGTCCGCGCAGCCGATCGGCTACGCGGACTTCACCGCTGCTGCGGCAGGCTGGATGCGATGAGTGCGACGGACGGCGATCCCTGGGCGCGGCCCGCCGGGGCCGACGTCCCGCGCGCCGCAGCGCCGGTATCCGAGGCGGGATCGAACGGCACCGCTCCCCGGTTGGGTCCGCGCCCGCTGGACCGGCCCGTGGTCGATGCCGAGTCCGCCACGGCCTTCGGGCGCCCGGACGGGGTGTCCGGAGCCTTCTCGGGCGCGGCCCGCCCGGGGTTGCCCGACGGATCCACGTTGACCGCCCCGCCGCCCGCCGCGCTCGCGCTGGCCTTCGGCCGCCCGGCGGGTGACGGCGCCGCGTTGCAGCGGCCGCCGAACGCCGGCCCGGACGCCCCGCCGGTCGATCCGGCGCTCTGGTCCGGTGCGGACGACCCGTGGCGCGACCCGGCCAGCACCGCCGCCCTCGGCCCACCCCCGGCGGTGGGCGGCGCCGCGGCATCGCCTCTGCGCGGTGAGGGCGCCCGGCTGAGCCTGCGCGAGGTCCTGTTCGGCCGCCGGGTGCAGCGGCGGGCGCTCGCGGTCCTCGGGGCGCTCGCGCTGCTCGTCGGCGCGGCCGGCGGGCTCGTCGGGCGGTTGACGGCGGACGGCGCCTCGCGGCTCACCGAGCCCGGTGCCAGGCTGTCGACGGTCACGGAGAGCAAGGAACGGCCGCCGGGATCGGTGGCCGACATCGCGGCGCGCACCGTGCCCGCCGTCGTGTCACTGGAGGTCCGCGTCGGCGAGGAGGCCGGCACGGGCTCCGGGATCGTCATCCAGAGCGACGGCTACGTGCTGACCAACAACCACGTCGTCGCCCCCGCCGCGGCCGGTGCCGGCAGCCGGCTGGACGCGGTCTTCGCCGACGGCACCCGCGCCCCCGCGCGGATCGTCGGTCGGGACCCGAAGACCGACCTCGCGGTCGTCAAGGTGGACGTGGCGAACCCGGCGGTGGCGGCGATCGGGTCGTCGGCCGGGCTCGCGGTCGGCGACGCGGTGATCGCCATCGGCTCGCCCCTCGGCCTCGTCGGCACGGTCACCCAGGGCATCGTGAGCGCGCTGGACCGGCCCGTCCGGCTGGACGCGGGCGACTCCGGCGCGGACGCGGTGATCGACGCCATCCAGACCGACGCCGCGATCAACCCCGGCAACTCCGGCGGCCCGCTGGTCGACTCCACCGGCGCCGTGATCGGCATCAACACGGCGATCCGCAGCATCGGCGCCACGTCGGGCAACGAGGGCGGCTCGATCGGGCTGGGCTTCGCCATCCCGATCGACACGGCCCGGGGGATCGCCGAGGAGCTGATCCGCACCGGATCGGTGCGCCACGCCGACCTCGGGGTGAACGCGCGGTCGGTCACGGACGGGGCGACGGACGGGGCGCAGGTGCAGAACGTCACCACGAACGGGCCTGCCGCGCTCGCCGGGATCGTTGAGGGCGACGTCATCGTCAAGGTCGGCGACCGGCCGATCGCCGGGGCGGACGAGCTGGTGGTGGCGGTGCGGGAACGGCAGCCGGGGGACACCGTGCCCGTCGAGCTGGTGCGCGAGGGTCGCCCGCTGACGCTGTCGGTGGTCCTGGCGCCGGACTAGCGCCATGGGAATGACCGGCCGACCCCCCAGGTTCGGCGGTCGCATCCCCCTCGCCAGGTCAGTGCGGGTCGTGGTCCACGCGCCGTACCCTGGACCCGTGTTCGAGAGCGTCGGGTGGGGCGAGATCCTCGTGCTGGTCGTGGCCGGGCTGTTCATCCTCGGCCCCGAGCGGCTGCCGTCCGCCGCGGCGTGGCTCGGGAAGACGGTGCGGCAGGTCCGCGAGTACGCGACGGGCGCGCGGGACCAGCTCCGCCGCGAGCTCGGGCCCGAGTTCGACGAGCTGCGCAAGCCGTTGGAAGACCTGCGGGGGCTGCGTGACTTCAACCCCCGCAACGCCGTGCGCCGCACTCTCTTCGACTCCGACGCGGATCCCGCGCCGGTCAAGCCGAACGGCTACGCCGGTCCGAACGGATCGTCCGCGGCGGCCGCCGCTGCTCCGCGGCTGAACCCGGGCGAGCGGCCGCCGATCGACCCCGACGCGACCTGAGAGGGCATCTCGACACCGGGCCGCGTGCATGCACGCCCTGGGGGTGTTGAGATGTCCTCTGAGGCCTGACCGGGCTGGTTACGTCGGCGGGCCGATGACGTCGCGCAACCGCTCGGTGCGGGCGGCGTCCCAGCCGACGCTCCCGGTGCCCGAGCCCGCGGACTGCAGCACCGCCATCCAGCCGTCGACGTACTCGCGCGAGTAGCTGTGGCCGTGCCCGGCCGGGACGTCGAGCGCGAACGGCAGGTCGAACGTCACCTGCCAGAAGGTCACGAACGGGATCCAGCGCACGGCGCTCACGACGTCGCGCCCGCGCGGCTCCTCCAGCCAGTCGGGCCGGGCGAGGATCAGGTCGGTGTTCCACCACACCACCGGGTCCGACGGATGCTGCATGTACAGCACGCGCGCGTCGTTCCAGGGCTTCCCGACGGGCGGGACGGGCTGGTCCGCCTCCGTACTGAACCGGACGGTGCGGCCGTCGCGGAAGACCGGGGAGACCTCGGTGCTACCGGGGTCGCGGTCGTCGACGAAGCTGCGGTACAGGACGTTGAAGTTCGGCGGCCCGGCCATCAGCGCACCGGACGTCCGGTTGCGCAGGTCGAACTCCCCGCTGAACGCCGCCTCCGCCCCGAACGAACCGAGGCTCTCGCCGCTGACGAACAGGCGAGGCCGCGCGTCCGGCGGCAGGTCCGACCAGCGGGCGTAGACGGCGTCGAACAGCTCCCGGCCGGCATCCCGGGCGCGGTCCTGGTCCACCAGGTAGGACAGCCACGACGGAAGGTAGGAGTACTGCATGGTCACCGTCGCGCTGTCGCCGCCGGTCAGGTACTCCAGCGCGTCCGGGGAGGCGGGATCGATCCACCCGGAGCCGGTCGTCGTCGCCACCACCAGCACGGACCGCGAGAAGCCGCCGGCCCGCTCGAGGTCGTCGACGGCGAGGCGCGCCCGGTCCTCGACGCCTGCGGCCGAGTCGAGGCCGGCATAGGTGCGGATCGGCGTCTGCGCGGTGCCGCCCGCGACCTCCGCGATCCGGGTGGCGGACGGGCCGCCCGCGACGAACGAGCGGCCGTAGCGGCCCAGCGAGTCCCACGTGATCAGCGAACCGGGGCCACCGGAACGCAGGTCCGAGACCGGGGGTGTCACGCCGGGGTTGGTGTTCTCGTTCTGCAGGGAGAACGCGTGGTCCGCGAGCCGCACGGCGCCGTCGACGACCACGCCGTTGACCACCATCGCGGTGCCCACGACGATGACCGCTCCGGTCAGCACGTCCGCGGCGCGCGGGCCGATCCAGCGCCGCAACCTGCGGTCGAGGTGGCGGTACAGCCAGCGCAGGCCGCGTGCGGCGGCGACGAGCGCGACGAAGGGCAGTGCGGCGGCCACCGGGAGCACCAGGAGCGAGGACAGCACCGAATCCGGCGCGACGCCCATCAGGTCGCGGATCTGGTCCTGCCAGTAGTGACCGAGGACGATCGCGACGGGCAGCGTGACGGCGGTCGCCGCACCGAGCAGCGCCCACGAGCCCGGTCGCGCCGGCCGGGCGTCCCGGTCGGCCACGGCCCGCCATGCGGCCGCCGCGAACACCCCCAGTCCGTAGCCGATGGCGGCGTTGATGCCGCAGACCAGGCCCTGGACCAGCCCGCTGCGCGGCAGCAGGGACGGGGTGAACGAAAGGCAGGTGAACATCAGGGCGAAGCACAGACCGGGCAGCGTGTAGGGCAGATGCCGGCGCATCCCGGGCGGGCAGGGCGGCGGCGCGGTGACCGCGCGCCCCGGCCCGACCCGGACCGCCTCGGCCGCCGCCCGATCCCGCACGGCGGTCGCGTCGCCGACGCTGCTCATGCCCGCAAACTAGTGCCCCGGCAGCCGGGCTCGGTCGGCCGTCAGCGCCGGACGGGCGAGAGCCCCAGCGACATCCCGGCCAGCCCGCGCGACCGCACCGCGAGCTTCTCGGCGACGTCGCGCATGGCCCTCGAGGCGGGCGAGTCGGGTGCGGCCAGCACCACCGGCGTCCCGTGTCGCCGCACTCGCGCACCCGCGGCTCCAGCGGGATCTGCCCGAGCAGCGGCACCTTCGCGCCAAGGATGCGCGTCAGCGAGTCGGCGACGGTCTGCCCGCCGCCGGTGCCGAACACGTCCATCCGCGAGCCGTCCGGGAGCTCCATCCACGACATGTTCTCCACGACGCCGACCACCCGCTGCCGGGTCTGCACCGCGATCGAGCCCGCCCGCTCCGCCACCTCGGCCGCGGCCTGCTGGGGGGTGGTGACGACGAGCAGCTCGGCGTTCGGGATCAGCTGGGCCGTCGAGATCGCGATGTCGCCGGTGCCGGGGGGCAGGTCGAGCAGCAGGACGTCCAGGTCGCCCCAGTACACGTCCGCGAGGAACTGTTGCAGCGCGCGGTGCAGCATCGGACCCCGCCAGACCACCGCGTCGTTGCCCGCGGTGAACATCCCGATCGAGATGACCTTCAGCCCGTGCATCTGCGGCGGCATGATCATGTCGTCGACCCGGGTGGGGCGTGCGGTGACGCCCAGCATGCGCGGCACGGAGTGGCCGTAGATGTCGGCGTCGACCACACCGACGGACAGGCCGCGGGCGGCGAGCGCGGCGGCCAGGTTCACCGTCACCGACGACTTGCCGACGCCGCCCTTGCCCGAGGCGACGCAGTACACCCGCGTCAGCGACCCGGGCTGGGCGAACGGGATGACGGCCTCGGGCGTGTCGCCGCGGAGGTTCTTGCGCATGTCGGCGCGCTGCTGGTCGCTCATCACGTCGAGCTCGACGCGCACGGAGCTGATCCCGGGGACGCGCGACACGGCGTCGGTGACCCGCTTGGTGATCAGCTCCCGCATCGGGCAGCCGACGACGGTCAGGTACACCCCGATGTCGGCGACGCCGTCGGCCACCGCGACGCGCTTGACCATCCCGAGCTCGGTGATCGGGCGGTGGATCTCGGGGTCGTCGACGGTCGCGAGCGCGGCGTGCACGGCCTGCTCGATCGTGCCTGCGGTGTTCGCTCCGGTGGTCACGGACCCATGCTACGTCCGCCTCCGGCCGCTCTTGGCCGGTGCGCGCGCCGCGAGTTCGTCGAGCCGCTCGGTGATGCGGTCCAGCTCACCACGCAGGTAGTCGCGCGTGGCCACCTCGCCGATCGCGAGCCGGAGCGCGGCCAGCTCGCGGGCGAGGTACTCGGTGTCGGCCTTCGTGCGTGCGGCGCGGCTGCGGTCCTCCTCCAGCGACACCCGGTCCCGGTCGTCCTGCCGGTTCTGCGCCAGCAGGATGAGCGGCGCGGCGTACGCGGCCTGGGTGGAGAAGGCCAGGTTGAGCAGGATGAACGGGTAGGGGTCCCACCGGTAGGCCACCAGCGTCACGTTGAGGGCGATCCACACCGTCACGAGCACGGTCTGGATCGCCAGGAAGCGGCCGGTACCGAGGAACCGGGCGACCCGTTCCGACAGGCGCGCGAAGCTGTCGGGGTCGAGATCGAGCCGACGGCGGCCCAGGCGCGGGATGTCGAGGCGGCGGTTCGTGGTGACCTCAGGCATCAGCGGCCTCCGTCGGGGCCATCCGGACCGTCGCGCGGTCCGCGGGATTGTCGTGCTCGTCGGCGAAGCGGTCCCGCCAGTTGGCGGGCAGCAGGTGGTCGAGCACGTCGTCGACGGTCACCGCGCCGAGCAGGTGCCCCGCGGTGTCGACGACCGGGCCCGCCACCAGGTTGTAGGCCGCGAAGTAGCGGGCGATCCCGGCGAGCGTCTCGTCCGGGGTCAGCGTCTCCAGTTCCTTGTCCAGCACGCCGGCGACCAGCTCGAACGGGGCCTCCCGCAGCAGCCGTTGGGCGTGCGCGCAGCCGAGGTAGCGGCCGGTGGGTGTCTCGGTCGGGGGGCGGCAGACGAACACCATGCTCGCCAGCGCGGGCGGGATGTCGGGGTTGCGGATGTGGGCGAGCGCTTCGGCGACCGTCGCGTCGGGGCGGAGGATCACCGGTTCGGGAGTCATCAGGCCGCCGGCGGTGTCCGACGAGTAGCGCAGCAGGCGCCGCACCGGCTCGGACTCCTCGGGCTCCATCAGCTCCAGCAGCTCGGCCGACTCGGTGGCGGGCAGCTCGCCGAGGAGGTCCGCCGCGTCGTCGGGCGCCATGGCCTCCAGCACGTCCGCGGCCCGTTCCCGGCTGAGGTGGGTCAGGAGCGCGCGCTGGTCGGTCTCCGACAGTTCCTCGAACACGTCGGCGAGCCGCTCGTCGTCCAGCGCGTCGACGACCTCGTGGCGGCGCTTCATCGGCAACGCCGTCAGCGTGCTCGCGACATCGGCGGCACGCATCGTCTCCAGCACCGCGAGCAGGCCTTCGGTGCCCTGCCGGTCGGTGAGCGAGAGCCCGGTCACCGCACGCCAGGGGATCACCCGCACCTCGGGGCGCCGGGTCAGGCGGGTGCGGCGGGCCCGGACGGCGAGCCGCCCGACCACCCAGTCCCGGGTGCGGGTGGGCTCCATCGCGGCGTCGACGACTATCACGTCCTCGCCGGTGTCCGCGATGCGGACCGGGGCGTCGAGGAGCTGACCGACGACGAGGGTCTCGTTGACCCGCTGGGCGAAGCCGCGCAGGCTTACCGACCCGGTCGCGAGCGTGATCGCGCCGGGGTCGAGGCCGGTGACCCGCAGCATCGGCACGAAGATCCGGCGCCGCGTCGCGACGTCGACGACGAGCCCGAGCACCCGCGGCGGGTAGTCGTCGACGCGCACGGCGGCGACGACGTCGCGCACCTTGCCGATGCGTTCCCCGTCGGGTCCGAAGACGGCGAGACCCACCATCTGTGCGACGAAGACGCGGGTTGCGGCCACCCGGAGGAGCGTAGTGCGGAGCGCCCCGGAGATCACTCAACCCGCTGCGTGCACCAGACCCGACACCCTCCGGTAACGGGCGTCCGGTAGGACGGGCGCATGGGGCTGCACTTCGACATCGTCGACGTCTTCACGGACCGCCCGTACGCCGGCAACCCGCTGGCGGTGGTGCACCGGGCACGCACGCTGACCGCGCGGCAGATGCAGGTGCTCGCGGCGGAGTTCGGGTTCTCCGAGACGGTGTTCACGCTGCCGCCGACGACCTCGCGCGCCACCTACCGGCTGCGGATCTTCACGCCGACCCGCGAGCTGCCGTTCGCCGGCCACCCCAGCATCGGGGCGGCCTGGGCGTTGGGTTTCGCCGACATGATCCGTCTCGGGGACGTCGTCCAGGAGTGCGGCGCGGGGCTGCTGCCCGTGCACGTCGACCGGGACGGGGCGCGCGTGGTGGGCGGAACACCGGTGGTCGGACCGGACCTGGACGGCGCGCAGCTCGCGGCGACAGTGGGTCTTACGGCGGACGACCTCGACCCTGCCCTGCCCGCCGGCGTCGCGTCCGCCGGTGTGCCGTTCGCGTTCCTGGCGGTGACGCCCGAGGCGGTGGCGCGCGCGGTGCCGGACCCGGGCGAGGTCGCGCGGGCCACGGCGGAGCAGACCGGGCTGGCGGTGGTGGCGGTCGACCGCGAGAAGGGCACGGCGCACCTGCGGATGTTCGGCCCGCAGGTCGGCGTGACCGAGGACCCGGCGACGGGCTCGGCGGCGGTCGCGCTCGGCGTCCACCTCGCCGCGCGCGGGGCGCTCCCCGACGGTCGGTCGGTGCTCTCGATCGCGCAGGGTGCCGAGCTCGGGCGGCCCTCGACCTTGACGCTGCAGGTGGACGTGGCCGGTGGCGCCGCGGCGGAGGTCGCGGTGCAGGGCGAGGTGCGGATGGTGGCGAGGGGCGAGCTGCTGGCGCTGCCGGAGCCGTAGTCCGTTCGATGCGTGAGAGGCGGGTCACGGGCACCGCCGCAAGGCGGAGCGGCGTGTCAGCATCGTCGCGCCCGCCGCCGCAGTCGCCCTCGTCGAGGAGGAGTCGTCCGTGACCACCCCCGTCACCCGTGCCCGCCGGTCCTGCCTGGCAGTGCCGGGCTCCAGCCAGAAGTTCATCGACAAGGCGCGGACGCTGCCCGCGGACCAGGTCTTCCTCGACCTCGAGGACGCGTGCGCGCCGCTGGCCAAGCCCGGCGCCCGCAAGACGATCGTGGCGGCGCTGAACGAGGGCGGCTGGGGCGACCGGCTCCGCGTGGTGCGGGTCAACGACTGGACCACCGAGTGGACCTACCGCGACGTCACGGAGGTCGTGGAGGGCGCGGGCGCGAATCTCGACGCGATCATGTTGCCGAAGGTGCAGACCCCGCAGCAGGTCGTGGCCCTGGACCTGCTGATGACCCAGATCGAGAAGACCATGGGCTACGAGGTCGGGAAGATCGGGATCGAGGCGCAGATCGAGAACGCGCTCGGCCTGATCAACGTCGACGCGATCGCTACGGCGTCGCCGCGGGTGGAGACGATCATCTTCGGTCCGGCCGACTTCATGGCCTCGATCAACATGAAGTCGCTCGTGGTGGGCGAGCAGCCGCCCGGGTACGACGTGGGCGACGCCTACCACCACATCCTGATGAGCATCCTGATGGCGGCACGGGCGCACGACAAGCAGGCGATCGACGGGCCGTACCTGCAGATCAAGGACGTCGACGGGTTCCGGCGGGTGGCCGGCCGCTCGGCGGCGCTGGGCTTCGACGGCAAGTGGGTGCTGCACCCGGGCCAGATCGATGCGGCGAACGAGCTGTACTCCCCGACGCAGGCCGACTTCGACCACGCGGAGGACATCCTCGACGCGTACGCGTACTGCACGTCCGAAGCAGGCGGGAAGCGCGGCGCGGCGATGATCGGCGACGAGATGATCGACGAGGCGTCGCGGAAGATGGCGCTGGTGATCTCGGGCAAGGGCCGCGCGGCGGGCATGAAGCGCACGAACCCCTGGACGCCGCCGGAGTCCTGATCGCCGCGGCCGTCGCGTGCCGGGCGCATGCGGGTCGCTGACGACCGTGATCCCCGTGAGCGTCGGCTCACAACTCCGTGATCGCGGTGAGCGTCGCACGAGGGCTGTGATCATGGCCGTGGGGCGACGTTCGCGGCGATCGTCGGCAGGCCGAGGCGCTCGGCGGCCTGCTCCAGTTCCCGGAGCACGCTGACCGCAACGAGGTACGGGCGCTGTAGGACGAGTGCGGCGCGCGGCCGGACGAGCACCCAGCCGAGCTGTGAGAGGCGGTGCTGGCGTTCCAGGTCGCGCCGGGCTCGCTCCGGCTTCAGGTGCTCCCCGCCGTCGTACTCGATGCCGACCCGGTACTCCGGGTAGGCGAGGTCGAGATAGTGGCAGCGTCGGCCGTCGCGCACCTCGAACTGCGACACCGGCGGCGGTAGTCCGTGCAGGACCAGCGCGAGCCGGCTCCGGGTCTCCATCGGCGACTCCGCCAACGGATCGGCGAGCGCCACCACCTGAGGCAGGCACCTGCTGTCACGCGCCCCGAGGTGGCGGTTGCGCAGGCGCAGCAGATCGGCAGGGAGGAAGGGGCCGCCCGGCGGGGAACGGAGGCCGGAATCCTGATCCATCCAGGGATCCGGTCTCGGCATCTCGGATCTGGACGGTTCCGCCACGGCGAGCGCGTCGACGGCGACGACCGCCTCGACGAGCGACGGGGTACGCCGGGCGAGGTCGTAGGCCGTGCGCAGGCGGGTCGTGACTCCGATGCCTCCCACCGTCGTCACCTCGTCGGGCGGCAGGAGCCCACGGTGCACGCGCAGGTCGGGCTGGCGAAGCAGGCAACCGGCGGGGAGTGCGACTTCGGCCGGTGCGTCGTCCGGCCCGCACGAGGCACCCATGATCTCCGCCGCCGAGTAGCCGGCGAGCACTCCGCGACCGGCCACGAGCAGGTGTGCTGCCCGCGAGCGCAGCGCGAGGTCGACGGGGGCGTCGGCCGCGACATACACATCGCCGAACAGGCGGCGGAATCCCGGCCCGCGCAGGCGGCCGCGGGTGAGCAGGCCGGCGGCGAGTGCCTCGGATCCTCGAAACGGCTTCTCCAGCATGCGGCTTTGACGGATCCGCGCGTCCGCCGGTTCCGCATGAGCCGAATGATCGTCGCGACCGTCGCCGAGCGGCGGTGATCACAGCCACGGGGCGACAGCCGCGACGATCAGGCAACCGCACCGCGACGCTCCTGGTGATCATTGACGCCGAGTGCGGCGCGCGACGATCACGGAGGTGAGCCTGTTCACAGGGGCGCGGGCCGCCGGCGGGAGATACTTCGGGGGACCGCCCAGCGCCGGGTGTGCGTGCCCGGTCCGTGCCAGCCTGGAGGCACCCATGGCCCGCCTCGCCCAGACCGCCGGACTCACCGAGATCCAGCAGGAGATCCTCTCCACGGTCAAGACCTTTGTGGACAAGGAGATCATCCCGCACGCGAACGCCCTCGAGCACGCCGACGAGTACCCCACCGACATCGTCGCCGGGATGAAGGAGATGGGGCTGTTCGGCCTCACGATCCCCGAGGAGTACGGCGGGCTCGGCGAGTCGCTGCTGACCTACGCCCTGGTCGTCGAGCAGATCGCGCGGGGGTGGATGAGCGTCTCCGGCGTCATCAACACCCACTTCATCGTGGCGTACATGCTCACCCAGCACGGCACGCCCGAGCAGAAGGCGAAGTACCTGCCGCGCATGGCGGAGGGGGAGGTGCGCGGGTCGTTCTCGATGTCGGAGCCGGACCTGGGCTCCGACGTCGCGGCGATCAAGACGCGGGCCGTCGAGGACGGGGACGGCTACCGCATCGACGGCGCCAAGATGTGGCTGACGAACGGCGGCACGTCGAACCTGACCGCCGTCCTGGTGCGCACGGACGAGGGCGCGGCGAAGGCGCACCAGAACCTCACGTGCTTCCTGATCGAGAAGCCCGTCGGCTACGGCGAGGTCGCACCGGGGCTGGTCGTGCCCGGAAAGATCGACAAGATGGGCTACAAGGGCGTGGACACCACCGAGATGGTGTTCGACGGCTACCGCACGTCGGGCGAGCAGATCCTGGGCGGCAAGCGCGGCGCCGGGTTCGCGCAGATGATGGACGGCGTCGAGGTCGGCCGGGTCAACGTCGCGGCGCGGGCGTGCGGGATCTCGATCCGGGCGTTCGAGCTGGCCGCGGAGTACGCCCAGCAGCGCAGGACGTTCGGCAAGCCGATCGCCGAGCACCAGGCCGTGGCGTTCAAGCTGGCGGAGATGGCCACCAAGGTCGAGGCGGCGCACCTGCTGATGGTCAACGCGGCCCGGCTGAAGGACGCAGGCACCCGCAACGACGTCGAGGCGGGCATGGCCAAGCTCTTGGCCAGCGAGTACTGCGTGGAGGTCACCCAGGACTCGTTCCGGATCCACGGCGGCTACGGCTACTCGAAGGAGTACGAGATCGAGCGGCTGATGCGCGAGGCCCCGTTCCTGCTGATCGGCGAGGGCACCTCCGAGATCCAGAAGACCATCATCTCGCGCGGGCTGCTGCGGGAGTACCGCCAGCGCTGACGACGTGCTCGTCGGGCCGACCCGGCGTGAAACGAACGTGGCGTTCGCTCGGTTCATCGGAGCGAACGCCACGTTCGTTCTGTTCGTCCGGGTCCGCTCGAACGGGCCGGGCGCCGGTCACGGTTCGGTACGAGTGTGATCCTGCGGCGGGTGGGCACGCCGTTCGACGGCGGAGCGTTGGCAGAATAGGTGCCCGGGGTACACCCCGGTATCGGCAACAGGGAGGCCCCCGTGAGCGAGCTCGCGAGCTCACCATCAGACACAGGCAATGGACGAGCACGGCCGACGAGCATCAGCGAGGAGGTCGCGTGAGTACACCGTTCGGCGGTCCCGCACGCACCGCGCCCGGGCTGCCCAACCTGCCGACCCCGCCCACCGGCTGGCCGGTCGGCTCCTACGCCACCTACGCCGAGGCGCAGCGCGCCGTCGACTACCTCGCGGACAGCGACTTCCCGGTCGGCGACGTCACGATCGTCGGGGTCGACCTGATGCTCGTCGAGCGGGTGATCGGCCGGCTCACCTGGGGACGGGTCCTGCTGTCCGGCGCCGCGTCGGGCGCGTGGTTCGGCCTGTTCGTCGGCCTGCTGCTGGGCCTGTTCAGCTCGGGCAACAACGCGTTCGGGCCGATCCTGGTCGGTTTGGTCAGTGGTGTGCTGTTCGGCGTCGTCTTCGCGGCGGTCGGGTACGGCGCGACGCACGGACGGCGCGACTTCACCTCCGCGAGCCAGATGGTCGCCGGCCGCTACGACGTGCTGTGCCAGCCGCGCAACGCCGAGAAGGCTCGCGAGCTGCTCGCCAAGCTGGCGATGGGACCGGGGACGGCGGCGGACACCCCGCAGCAGTGAGGCCGTCCCGGCGACGCGCACCGGCCGCAGACTCCGGGACATCCGGTCGTGTCTCGGCGACGCCTGCGCGCCGTCGCCCCCCGGATGGGGGAGGATGCGAGCCCGTGACCGCTTCTGGGACCGGCCGGATCGACACCCGTTCCGTGCCCCGCGCATTCGACGACCACGCCGCGAGCTACGACCGCCTGGTCGGCGCCAACCCCGGCTACCACGACCACCTCCGGCTCTCCGCCCAGCGCATGGGGTTGCCGGACGGCGGGCGGGGACTTCGCCTTCTGGACCTGGGCTGTGGCACGGGGGCGTCCACGGCGGCGCTGCTCGAGGTCGCGCCCGAGGCCGAGATCATCGCCGTCGACGCGTCGACCGAGATGCTGAACGCCGCACGGGCGAAGAGCTGGCCCGACTCCGTGACCTTCCTGCACGGCAACGCGATGAACCTCGCGGCAGCGGGGGTGACCGGCTCGTTCGACGGCATCCTCGCCGCGTACCTGCTGCGCAACCTGCCCGCGCCGGACATCGCGCTGCGCTCGTTCCACAACTTCCTCAAGCCGGGCGCGCCGCTCGCCGTGCACGACTACTCGGTGCGCGACTCCGCACGCAGCAGGCGGATCTGGACCCTCGTCTGCTGGACGATCATCATCCCGATGGGCCGCCTGCGCACCGGCTCCAGCGGGCTCTACCGGTACCTCTGGCGCAGTGTGCTGCAGTTCGACGGGGTCAAGCGGCTGGCGCAGCGGCTGCGCGACGCCGGGTTCGTCGACGTCCGGTGCCAGACGGTGGGCGGCTGGCAGCAGGACATCGTGCACACGATCCTGGGCCGGCGCGCGCCGGAGAAGGAGATCGCGCCCCTGCCGCCGTCCCTGGCCGAGCTGGAGACACCGCCGACGGGCCTTCGGCTGTAGCGCGCCGTCCACGCGGGCCGGTGCGTCAGTGCCCTGCGGCGCGCAGGGCGTACCGGCGCTCGGCATAGGCGATGTCGTCGCGCCACAGCCGCTTCGCCGCCGTCGCCACCAGCGGCCGCACCGCGGCGGCCACCCGGTGGACGTGCCGGAAGCCCGCCCGCTCCGAGTGCGCGACCACGGCCTCGATCACGGCGGTGCGCGGCAGGCCGTCGGGACCCGGACGCAGCGGCGTCGCGTGCGTCTCGACGACGCTGCCGGCGCCCTCGCCGTCGACGATCTCCATCGTCACCGTGCGCGGGTCGGGGCAGCTGAACTCGGCGTACACCGGAATGCCGTAGCGCCTGCCGACGGTGAAAGTCACCTCGACGAGAAATCGGTCCTCAGCGGGCGGGCAGTCGAGCGGTGGAGCGCTGAGCACCCGCAACGCGGTGAACGAGTACGGGTGGAACCACGCGCCGTGCCAGGGGTCGAGCCGGTTGGCGACGACGTCCTCGGGCTCGCACCGGCCGATCACGGTGGCGACGGTGGCCAGCGCTGGCGGCGGGCGGGCGCGGGCCGAGCACGGGGGCCTCCGTCGGGGTCTGCCCGTCCTCGCCGAGCCGTACCCAGACGAGCGCGCCGTCGTCGTAGGTGGCGAACGTGCGCCAGCCCCGGCGTCCTTCCGGACCCAGCGGCATGCCGTGCCAGCGGCACACGAGGGTGTCGCCGACCACCGGGGCGTCGCACAGGGCCGCACCCAGATGTGGGCACGCGCCCGGGCCGGCGTGCAGCGTGCCGTCCACGGAACGCCACGTCACCACCTCGCGCCCGGCGACGGGACGGCCGAATGCCCGGCCCGGCCGTACCTCCCGGCTGCCGGCGACCACGTACCAGCCCCCGGACGGTCGGGCCTGCGCCCGGTTCAGGGCAGCGCGGATCAGTCCGGGCTTGGCGTCGGCCCAGGTGGGTTCCTGATCGGCCCAGGAGGGGCGGTGCAGGCGGCGCAACGGGTTCGCCGCACGGGCCGGCTTGGCAGCGGGCGGTTCGTCGGGGATGCCGGACGGGGACGCAGCCGCATCGGGCCCGGTCGGCTGGTGCGCGCTCACCCGCGCAGGCTATGCCGGGGCGCCCCATCCGGCGATTCGGCCTGGCGCCTTCCGAGAGAAAGTGGCTTTCGCTCGATCGCTGCTCCGGCTGGGCATTACAACCACTGGTTGCGCCGGAACACCCGGAACAGCAGCAGGCAGGCCACCGCGGTGACGACCATCAGCGTCGAGAAACCGTAATGCCAGTGCAGCGCGGGCATCTCGTCGAAGTTCATGCCGTAGATGCCCGCCGTCATCGTCGGCACAGACACTATCGCGACCCAGGACGTGATCTTCCTCATGTCGCCGTTCTGCTGCATCGTGATCTTCGCCAGCGCGGCGTCGACCAGCGACGTGAGCAGCTCGTTGAACGAGGCGATGCGCTCGGCGACGGTCACCAGGTGATCGTCGACGTTGCGGAAGTACGAGCGCACCTCGTGCGGCACCAGCGCGCTGTAGCCCTCGGTCAGCTTGCGGACGGGGCCCCCCAGCGGAACCACCGCCCGGCGCAGCTCGAGCACCTCGCGCTTCATCGCGTAGATCCGCTCGGAGTCCGGCGCGGAACGCGGGGTGAACACCTCGCGCTCGAGGTCGTCGATGTCGTCCTCGATCGCCTCGGTGACGGCCAGGTAGCCGTCGACGACGTGGTCCGCGATCGCGTGCAGCACCGCGGCCGGTCCGAGCGCGAGCTGCTCGGGGTCGGCCTCAAGGCGTCGGCGGACGTCGTGCAGCCCGGAGTGGTCGCCGTGCCGGACGGAGATCACGAAGTCGCGGCCGACGAAGACCATGACCTCCCCGGTCTCGACGACCTCCTGGCTGGACTGCGCACCGCAGTAGCGAACGGTCTTGAGCACCATGAACAGCGTGTCGTCGTAGCGCTCGAGCTTGGGCCGCTGGTGGGCGTTCACCGCGTCCTCGACGGCCAGCTCGTGCAGCCCGAAGACCTCCGCGATCCCCGTGATCTGCTCCTCGGCCGGCTCGTGCAGCCCGATCCACACGAAGCCCTCGTCCCGGCGGCGCACCTCGGCGAGCGCGCGGTCGTGGGTGAACCGTCCGGGCAGGCGGACGCCGTCGACGTAGACGGCGCAGTCGACGACGTAGGCAGACAGCGGCACGTGGAACTTCGGCAGCAGCGACGGCCCCGACCGCACACGGGTGGTGCGAAGGCCAGGGCGGATGGACGACAGCGGCGGCACGGGGACCTCCCAAGTGCAGGCACGCGCCGCGAGCGGCGCGGGAACGACGGCGCGCGGAAGCGCGCAGATGTAGCCGTCGCGTCCCTGCGACCGTGAGGTCAGCCGGCCTGCAGCATGTGGAGGTCGGGGACGCGGCAGATACTGGAACCGGGTGCAGGATGCACCGCGTCACCTCCACCAGCTGTGTGCCAAACCACGGATCGATCACCGGGTCCACAGCTAGATTACTCCATGCTCGGCCTCTTGCCGGTCCGGGCGAGCCGATACCAACGGGGGCGTCGAGTGCAGTTCGGGCGGTACTACGAGGAGTTCGAAGTCGGGGCCGTGTACAAGCACTGGCCCGGAAAGACCGTCACCGAGTACGACGACCATCTGTTCTGCCTGATCACGATGAACCATCACCCGTTGCACCTGGACGCGCACTACGCGCAGGAGACAACCGACTTCAAGCGCAACGTCGTGGTGGGCAACTACGTCTACTCCCTCCTGCTGGGAATGTCCGTGGCGGACGTGTCGGGAAAGGCGATCGCGAACCTCGAGGTCGAGTCGCTGCGCCACATCCGGCCCACCTTCCACGGCGACACCCTCTACGGCGAGACCGAGGTGCTCGACAAGACGCCGTCCCGCAGCAAGGACGACCGGGGTGTCGTGTACGTCGAGACCCGCGGCTACAACCAGGACGGCACGGTCGTCTGCATCTTCCGCCGGAAGGTCATGGTGCCCACGCGGGCCTACGGCGACGCGCGCGGCGGCGAACAGCCGGGGCGGCCGGTACCGAAGGGGTGAACCCGGTGTGGCGTCCGCGGTTCACCCGGCGGGCGCACGGGCGGGTGACGAGGCGTTCAGGAGCGGGGCAGGGCTCCCCATTCGGTCAGGGCCTCGAGCAGCCCGTCGACGAGCGGGAGCGCCACCATGGCTGCGCGGTCGACGAAACGGGCGTCGAGTGCGTCGTCGCCGGCGCGCAGCGGACCGTCGACGACGGTGCACAGGTAGTCCGCGATGGCGAACGGCCCGCGCACGACGCGGCCCACGAGCTCGCCGGGTGCCACGCGCAGCCCCGTCTCCTCCCGCATCTCCCGGGTCAGCGCGGCGGCGTCGTCCTCGCCCGCCTCCACGCGGCCACCCGGGACCGACCACAGCCCGCGCCCCGGGTCGTTCGCACGCTGGACGAGCAGTAGCCGCCCGGCATCGTCGTAGGCGAGGCCACCCACGCAGGCGATCATTCGATCACTCTCTGTCATGGACTGCTGACTCCCCGTGTGAGTGATAAGCTCGGACTCGTCGCCGTGCTCCGGTACAACAAGCCCTGCCTTGTCGTACCGAACGCACGAACGGTGGTCTGGATGAACGTCAGGAAGATCCTGGGGACGCTCGCGATCGTGCTCCTCGTGTTCTTCGTGATCTCGCAACCTGGAAGGGCGGCGATGTCGGTGCGGAGCATCGGAAACTCGCTGGCGGGCGCAGGCCAGTCCATGATCGATTTCGTCACGCAGCTCGTGGCGTAGACCCGTGCTGGCGCCGCGCGAGATCGACGAGTACCTGCTCCCGACGGAGCGGCGGGTCATCCGGGTGCGCATGCATTGGGCGGTGATGGCGAAGAGCCTGTTCTCCACGGGGTTGTTCCTGCTCCTCATGATCTGGGTGCAGCGGCATCTCCCCGAGGGCGCGCTGGTCGACAACCTCACCTTCTACCTGTCGCTGGCCGCGGTCCTGCGGTTCACTCTGCAGACCATCCTGTGGTGGATCGAGCGGATCGTGATCACGGACAAGCGGGTGATGCTCGCTCAGGGCATCCTCGTGCACAACGTGGGCATGATGCCGCTCAGCAAGGTCACGGACCTCACGTTCCGGCGCACCTTCGGCGGCCGGCTCCTCGGCTACGGCACCCTGATCGTCGAGTCCGCGGGCCAGATCCAGGCCCTCAACAAGATCAGGTACATGCCGCGCCCCGAGGAGATCTACGAGGCGCTCTCCGAGCTGATCTTCGGCGAGAAGGGCAAGACGCGGGCCACCGGGATGCTGGCCCGGCCACGGCTCCGCGGTTGACCCGGAGGCCGGGCTAACCTCCCGGGATGGGCCGCCTCCGCATCGACCTCCACACGCACTCCACCAGCTCGGACGGTACGGACTCCCCGGCCGAGCTCGTGGCGGCGGCCGCGGCGGCCGGGGTGGACGTGCTGGCCCTGACCGACCACGACACCACCGGCGGGTGGGACGCCGCGGTCGCCGCTTTGCCGGCGGGCGTGTCGCTCGTACGGGGGGCGGAGTTCTCCTGCGTGGTGCCGGGGCCGGACGGCGCCAAGGACATCTCGGTGCACCTGCTCGGCTACCTGTTCGACCCGGCGCACCCGGCGATCGTCGCGGAGCAGCTGCGGCTGCGGACCGAGCGCGAGGCCCGGCTGCGGCTGATGACCGAGAAGCTGGCCGCCGCCGGGTACCCGGTGGACGTGGACACGGTGTTCGCGCTCCTGCCGCAGGGGGCGAGCGCGGGCCGGCCACACCTGGCACGTGCACTGGTCGGGGCGGGGGTCGTCGCGTCGGTGGACGAGGCGTTCGCGAAGCTGCTCTACACCGGGAGCCCGTACTACGTGGAGAAGGTCGACACGCCGGCGGCAACAGCGGTGGCGATGGTGCGGGCCGCGGGCGGCGTCGCGGTGTTCGCACACCCGCTGGCGCGCCGGCGGGGCCGCGTGGTGGACGAGCGGGTGATCGCGGAGCTCGCGACGGTGGGCCTCGCCGGGCTGGAGGTCGACCACCCCGATCACACCCCGGCCGACCGTGCGCTGCTGCGCGGGTTGGCGGCGGAGCTGGACCTGGTCGTCACCGGCTCGAGCGACTACCACGGAACGAACAAGACGACGCCGCTCGCCGCCGAGACCACCGACCCCGCCCAGTTCGAGGCCCTCGTCGCCCGAGCCGGCGCCGGGGTGGAGGTCCTTGCAGGCTGACGCCCGTCGCGAGTCCCCGCGCGAACCCGCGAGTCCCCGGGTCCGTCAGTGCGAGGGCGGGAAGGTGCGAAGGCGGGAAGGTGCGAAGGTGCATGCCCATGTACGCGCGAGTCGGCACGTTTGCCGCCGCGAGTCGGCACCTTTGCCGCCGCGACGGGCCGTCCTCGGGGCGCGCGGCGGCGGACGACGGGTCAGCACTACCGTGGAAGAGTGGACGGGGGAGCACAGCTCGGGCTGGACGCGCTCGATCCGGCGTTCGCGCCGCGCCCGCTGCTCCGCGTCACGCCCGCGCGGCTCGCGACGTGGGACGACTGCCCTCGGCGATACCGGCTGACCTATGTCGATCGCCCGGCCCCGCCACGGTCGGGCGCCCGGGCCGGCAGCACCGTGGGCGCCGTCGTACATCTCGCACTACGTGCCCTGTACGACCTGCCGCGAGCCCGGCGCACTCCGGACGTGGCGGCGGCGTTGGTGGACCGGCACTGGAACAGCGAGGGCTTCCGCGACGCCGAGCAGGCTGCGGAGTACCGCCTGCGAGCTCGCGAGTGGGTCGCCGACTACCTCGTGGGACCGGGTGCCGACGCCACACCTGTTGCACTGGAGCGTTGGGTGTCGGTGCCGACGGCGCGGATCGTCGCGGAGGGACGCGCGGACCGGATCGATGAACGCGGCCGCGAGCTGGTCGTCGTCGATTACAAGACCGGTCGTCCGCCGGGGCCCGACGACGCCCACCGGTCCCCGGCGCTGGCGCTCTACGCCCTGGGCGCCCGGCACACGTTGCGCCGTCCGTGCACTCGCGTCGAGCTGCACCACGTGCCGACGGGTGAGGTCGTCGCCGCCGACCATGACGAGACCTCGCTCCAGGCGCACGTCGTCCGGGCCGAGGACGCAGCCCAGGACATCGCTGATGCCGTGGCAGCCACGAGCATGCGTGGTGCCCCGGACGTGCTGTTCCCACCGCGGCCTGCACCCCGATGCGGGTCGTGCGATGTCCGCCGGCACTGTCCCGAGGGTCGTGCCGCCGCACCGGAGCGGGAGCCGTGGGCGTCCCTGGCACCGTGACCCGTCCCCGCAGTCGTCGGCGGAGCCTCGTACGCGGCCTGTCCGGCGTGCTCGTCGGCGGCCTTGTCGCGCTCGCCCTCGTGCTGCTCGCGGGGTGGTTCTATGCCGACCGGATCGGCCTCCCCGGCCCCGGGGCCGGCATGCTCGTCGGCCACCTCGTCGCGGCCGCGGCCGCCGTGGCGGCGCAGGTTTGGGCGGACCGACGGACGGACAGTCTCGGAACCCTGGGCGCCCTGGCACTCAGTGCAGCGCTCGTCGGCGGCCTGACGCTGGTCTGGTTGTTCTGACGAGCGCCGGCGCGATGCCGACTCGCGGCGGCAAAGGTGCCGACTCGCGCGGTCAGGGGGACGGGCGTAGGGCGACGACGTCGGTGCCGCGCTGTTCCAACAACATCTCGCCCTCCACCGCCGGGACCACCGCGCCGTGGGGGTCTGCGCGGGAGACGGGCAGGGTCCGCTCGGTCCGCCCGGTGGCGGGGGCGACAACGGCGAGGCCGGCCGAGACCGGCACCAGCAGCCCGTTCGCGTAGTCGACGGCCGGCCCGAGAGTGTCGGGCAGGGTCCAGTCGGGCGTGAGGTCGAGGCCGTCGAGCGCGACCGTGCGCGACCCCGTCCACCAGTACACGTGGGCGTCGTCGCCGGTGACGACCGGCACGCCGGTCACGGGTGGCCGGGCGACGTCCGGAGCGGGCACGTCCAGGCCGACCAGTCCCACCTGGGCGCCGGACCGGTCCAGCACCTCCAGCCGCGGCGGGTCGGGCAGTGCGACCGCCACCCGGTCCTCGGACACGGCGACCAGCGTCGCGTTCGACACCGACAGCGGGACTGAGAACTCCTCTTGCGGCTTGTCCGCCTCGGCGCCGTCCGGGATGAGGACGGTCAGCCGGTCCGTGGCCTCGTTCGGGCAGCGCTGCAGCACGGCTACCCGGCCGGCGGTTGCAGCGAAGCCCGTCGACTCGCAGTCCGGACGGGGCTGTCGGCCGACCTGCCGGGGCGTGGGCACGTCGCCGTACTCGACGGTGCGCACGAGATCCGACCGGAACACCTCGAGGTAGGTCGGGCCCGTCGCGGTGACCAACGACCCGCCGTCGAGCAGGCGGGTGCCCGGGTGGACGTCGGGGTTGCGCTGGCGGTCGCGGGTGCCGGTGTCCGGGTTCAGCGAGGTCAGCTCGCTGCACCACGTGCCGTTGCGGTAGAGCGCCAGCGCGCGGCCGCCGTCGTGGTCCGGGAAACCGGCGCCGACGGTGCACAGCGGGATGTCGCGCGTGTAGGTCCACCTGACCTCGCCGGTCAGTGCGTCGCGGCCCGCGACGGCGTCGCCATCACCGGTCACGACGACCGGTCCGGCCACGACCGGTCCGGGCGTCGCGGCGCTCGCCGCCCGCCACGCCTCGGTGAAGCCGGCCGGAACCGCCTCGGCCGCCGGCGGTGGGGGCACGGCTGCCGCGGCGGCCGTCGAGATCGTGCCGTGGTGCGGGGATGTCGCCCAGAGGACCGTCCACGCCACGGCGACCGCCACCGTCAGACCGACGGCCACGACGACGTCCACCGGACGGCGCCGCTCCGGCGACGGCAGCAGCCGGCGCGGCATCAGCAGACGTCCAGGTTGAGCCAGCCGCGCAGCCCGACACGGGGCGGCCGGCCGCTGCGCCGGAGCACAACCCCGCACGCGTACCGGAGCCGCTGATCCAACGGACGGGCCTCAGCTCGCCGCGGCGTCCGGGGTCGCGTCGCCGGACGGTGCAGCATCGGTGACGGCGTCATCGGCTACCCGACGGCGACGGGTGCCACCCCGACGGCGACGGCGGCGCGGCGTGGCCTCGCCGGCGTCGTCGACCGGACCGGTGCCCTCGGCGGGCGCCTGCTCCGCGGTCGCGTCGCTCGAGTCGACGTCGGTCAGCGGGCCGTCGACCGGCGCGCCGTCCGATCCGAGCAGCACCCCAGCGCGGCTGCGGGCGCGGGAGCGGCGCTGGCGGGGCGGACGCGCCTCGTCGGCCTGCGCGGCGCCGTTCCGGTCGCGGGGCTTCCGGCGACGTCCGCCTTGGTCGCCCTCGGTGTCGACGTACTCGGCGTCCAGGCCTGCGCGGGTGCGCTTGCCCAGCGGCAGGCGGCCGGTCGCGGTCTCGGAGATGTCGAGGTCCGTGTAGAGATGCGCCGAGGTGGAGTACGTCTCCGGGGCTTCCGGCATGTCGAGGCCGAGGTCGTCGCTGATCGTCTTCCACCGGTGGAGCTCGTCCCAGTCGACGAGCGTGACCGCGACGCCGGTCTTGCCGGCGCGGCCGGTGCGGCCGATCCGGTGCACGTAGGTCTTGGCGTCTTCGGGGCATTGGTAGTTCACGACGTGCGTGACGTCCGTGACGTCGATCCCGCGGGCCGCGACGTCCGTCGCCACCAGCACGTCGACCTTCCCGGAGCGGAACGCGCGCAGCGCCTGCTCGCGGGCGCCCTGGCCCAGGTCGCCGTGCACGGCGGCTGCAGCGAACCCGCGCTCGGCGAGGTCGTCCGCGACGCGCTGCACGGTGCGCTTGGTCCGGGCGAAGATCATCGTGAGACCGCGGTCCTTGGCCTGCAGCACGCGCGTGAGCAGCTCGACCTTGTCCATCGCGTGCGCGCGGTAGACGAACTGCGTGGTGCGCTCGTGGATCGAGCCCTGGTCGGCCTCCTCCGCGCGGATGTGCGTGGGCCGGTTCAGGAACGCCCGTGACAGCGCGATGATCGGGCCGGGCATCGTGGCCGAGAAGAGCATCGTGTGCCGCTGCTCGGGGAGCATCCGCATGATGCGCTCGACGTCGGGCAGGAAGCCCAGGTCCAGCATCTCGTCGGCCTCGTCCAGGACGAGGGCCTTGACGCGGCCGAGCACCAGGTGGCGCTGCTCGGCGAGGTCCAGCAGGCGGCCAGGGGTGCCGACCACCACGTCGACGCCCTTGCGCAGGGCGGCGAGCTGCGGCTCGTAGGCACGGCCGCCGTAGATCGCGGTGACGCGGACGCCGAGCTTCGCGCCGGCGTCGGCGAGGTCCTTCGCGACCTGGACGCACAGCTCACGGGTCGGCACGACGACGAGTGCCTGGGGCACGTCCTTGGTGCGGTCGGCGGCCTCGCCGTCGGCGTTCGCGGCTGGCTGTTCCGACGGTGGCGTGACCCGCTGGAGCAGCGGGACGCCGAAACCGAGCGTCTTGCCCATGCCGGTGCGGGCCTGGCCGATGACGTCTTCACCGGCGAGCGCGAGCGGGAGCGTCAGCTCCTGGATGGCGAACGTGCGCTCGATGCCGGCCTCGGCCAGCGCGGCGACGATCTCGGGACGGACACCGAGCTCGGCGAACGTGGGGGAGTCGGGCCGTACGGCGGCCCCGGCCTGCAGGGGATGCGCCTCTTCGGCGCCATCGGGGGAGGTGTTCTCGGGGACTGTGTCGGGCTGGACGGACAGGGTGATCGCCTCTCTCCGCGCACAGGAGCCGATTCGGCTCGTCGACCGCCGACGACGTCGAACTGGCGGGAGAGCCGACGAGGCGCTGTACGCACCAGGTCAGTTGAGGTGCCCGGATCGTTCCCAGGCGCCCTCGCGGTAGGCGCGCACCCCGTTCGGGCGCTGCGCTCCGCCACATCGTAGCCGGTCGACGGCATCGGAGTGCAGCCGCGTCACCGACGTCTCACCCCATCGGTGGACCACGATCGCCCCGATCGGCCGTCCCGGTGTGCCTGGAGCGCGCCCGAAACAACATGGATGGTTCGCTGCCGCGCTCGGCTGGAGCCTTGTTCCACGTGGAACGCATTAGGCTCGGCGGCATGACGACCGCGCCGCCGCCTGCCTCGCCCTCCCGGGACGCGGGGGTCGAGCGGCCTTCCGGCGGCCCGGTCACCCGTCCTGACCGCGCCACGGTGGACCTGCTCGGCGTGCTCGCGTACGGCGAGCTCTCGGCCTTCGACCGGCTCGCCGAGGACGCCCGGCAGGCGCCGACGCTGGCGGGACGGGCGGCCCTGTCCGCGATGGCGGCGGCCGAGATCGGCCACTTCCGCCTGCTCGACGACCACCTGCGCGCCATGGGCGTGACGATCGAGGAGGCGATGGGCCCCTTCGTCGCTCCGCTCGACTCTTACCACGCCTCTACGCGGCCGCGGAGCTGGCTCGAGTCGCTGGTCAAGGCCTACGTGGGGGACGGGCTGGCCGCCGACTTCTACCGTGAGGTCTCCACCTGGGTCTCGGGTGACACCGGGGCGCTGGTGAAACAGGTGCTGGCCGACACCGGACACAGCGCGTTCGCGGAGCGCGAGGTGCGGGCGGCGTGCGCGGCGAACCGGCAGGTGCGCGACCGGCTGGCGCTGTGGGGACGGCGGCTGCTGGGCGAGGCGGTGACCCAGGCTCAGCGCATCGTCGCCGAGCGTGACGAGCTGGCCGAGTTCATCGTCACCGGATCGGGCGACCTGGCCGGCATCGCCGCGCTGCTCAAGCGCCTGCAGTTCAACCACGGCAAGCGGATGGCCAAGCTCGGGCTGAACTGACCACGCTCTGACGGGCGCCCGTCCGGGTGCGCCCGCGCGCTCGACTAGCCTGGGTCGTGGCCCCGCTCCGGGGCCCGATCAACTCTGCAACACACACCTAGGGACCAGGAGGTCGACCGGTGGAGGTCAAGATCGGCATCGTGGAGAGCCCGCGGGAGCTCGTGGTGTCCAGCGACCAGACGCCGGACGAGGTCCAGAAGCTCGTCGACGCCTCGCTCAACGGCGGCGACGCGCTGCTCAAGCTCGTCGACGACAAGGGCCGCCGCTTCCTCGTGCGCGCCGACCAGATCGCCTACGTCGAGATCGCGCCCGCCGAGCGGCGGGTCGGGTTCGGCCTGGGCTCCTGACGGCGGACTCGCCGTCCGGTCCGTGCGTTCGCGGCCGGACGGCGATCACGACGCCGGCGGGCGCTCGTGCACCATCGGGAAACCCGCCAGGCCGCGCCACGCCAGGCCGGCCATCAGCGCCACGGCCTCGTCGCGCGGCACCTCCTGCTCGGAGTCGAGCCAGTACTGCGCGCCCACCTGGCTCAGCCCCACGAGTCCGACGGCGAGCAGCCGGGCCCGTGGCGGGTCGAGCCCGGCGTCCGCGGTGACCGCCGCGGCGACGGTCTCGATACAGCGGATCAGCGCGCCGTCGACGACCGCGGCCGCCTCCGGCTCGCCGCGCAGGTCCGATTCGAACACCAGTCGGTAGGCCTGCCCGTCGCCGGCGACGAAGTCGAAGTAGGCCGACACCGCCGCGGTGACCCGCTCCCGGTTGTCCGAGGTGCGCCCGATCGCGTCGCGCACCCGCTCGACCAGCTCGTCTGCGCAGGTGGTGAGCAGCGCCCGGTAGAGCTCCAGCTTGCCGGGGAAGTGCTGGTAGAGCACCGGTTTGCTCACCCCGGCGCGCTCGGCGATGTCATCCATGGCCGCGGCGTGGTAACCCTGAGCAGCGAAGACGTCGCGCGCGGCGACCAGCAGCTGGGCCCGGCGTGCGCTGCGGGAGAGACGGACACCGCGCGCCGGTGCCTCGGTCATCGCCGCCTCCTCGTGCCGTCGCGGTGCTCGGGCGCACACCTTACCGGCAGGTAATGCGGCGATCAGGCCGCGTCCGGCCGAGGAATCGTCGGGATTCGGCGGAGCGCCGCGGCGTGCAGCAGGGCGATCACCGGACAGACGGCCGCCGCGGCTGCTGCGGCGAGCGGGTGCAGCAGGCCGCAGGCGGCGACCGGCAGCGCGACGAGGTGGTAGACGGCAGCGCCGGAGAGCGTGCGTTCCATGGTTCGCACGATCCGGCGGCCCGTCCGGAGGGCGTCGACCGCGGTGAGCGGGTCGTCGTCGCGGAGGGTGACCTCGGACGGCCGCGGGCCCCCCGCGCTGGGAACGCAGCCCGCCGGGCACGCCGGGGTCTCGAGACCGCAGCCGTCGACCTCGGCCGCGCCACGGTGGGTGAGCGCGACATCCGCCTCGCGCAGCGCCGCCTCGTCGGCCGGGCCCCCGACGACGGCGACAGTGCCCCCGGTCGCACGCAGGCGGGCGACGGCGGCACCGCGGTCGGCGGCCGCGACCTCGGCGGCCACCTCCTCGACGCCCAGGGCCGCCGCCAGCCCGCGCGCCGCGCCCGCGTCGTCGCCCGTCAGCAGCACCGGCACCAGACCCAGCCGGCGCAGGCCGCGTACGGCCTCGGCGGCGCCCGGCCGGACCGGGTCCACCACCTCGAGGACGGCCCGCGCGACCCCGTCCCACGACACCGCGACCGCCGTCGCCCCGGCGGCCTGGATCGTCGTGACGGCGTCGGCCAGCGTCGCGGGCAGGTCGATCCCGTGCCCGGTGAGCAGGGACACGCGGCCGACCAGCGCCGCGTGGGCGATCACTCGCGGCTCGCCGTCCGGCTCGGCGCGCAACTCCGAGACGATCCCGCGAACCCCGAGCCCGGGATAGCCGTCGAACTCCGCGACTCCGGGCAGCTCACCGAACCGCTCCAGCGCGGCGTCGGCCACCACCGCACCGACGGGGTGGCGCCCGGCCGCGCCGCCGGCCTCCCGGCCCGCGGCCGTGACCGCTCCGGCGATGTGCAGCGCCTCGTCGGCGTCGATCCCGTCGGTGACGTACACCCTTCCCAGCGCGCGGACCCCGGTCGTCACGGTGCCGGTCCGGCACAGCACGACGGTGTCGACCCGAGCCAGCTCCTCCACCGTCCGCGGGCCGTCGACGGCGGCGCCCATCCGGGTTGCCCGCGCGGTTCCGGCGACCAGGGCGGCGGCCGCGGCGCGCCCCACGCTGCGTGGGCAGGCGACGAGTAGCACGGCGCCGCCGACGCCCAGCGCCGACGCCGTGCTCGCACCGTTGCCGAGCCGGAACGCGAGCGCGGCCACGGCCAGGACGACGACGAGGGCGACGACACCGCCGGTGACACGGTCCGCGGCCCGTTCCAGCGCGACCGCTCCACGGTGCGCCCGCTCGACCGGTCCGGCCGGTGTCATCGGCCGACCGAGCGCGTCGGCGAGTTCGTTCGGCTGGGTGTCGACCATCTCCCGCACACCGGGCGTGCGCTCGATGCGCGCCGCGAACGCCTCACTGGCACAGTGCAGCGTCGCGGCCGCGGCCGCGGCAACCGCCGGGATCAGGTCGATCGGGCCGTGCAGGGCGGTGGCGACGGGCACGACGAGCATCGCGAGCAGCCCGGCCGCGGTCAGACTCTCGGCCACGAGACGGCCGCGCTGCAGGGCGGCCCAGGCCGTGCCGAACGCCGACCCGCCCGCCCACCCGACGGTCACCGCGGTCAGCGCGAGCGCTGCCCCGGCCCACATCGGGTGTCTCGGGTCCGTGATGGCGACGGTGAGGACGGCCAGCATGAGGACCGCGCACCCGGCCGTCGGGTCGCTTGCCCGTGCCGGGGCGGCTGCCGGCTCGTCGGCGGGAACGGTGACGGCGTCGAGGACCGGTGTGAGCGTGGTGGTCATCGCCCGCCTTCCGCGCGTCAACCGTCAGCCGGCGGGCAGGGTGAACACGGCCGTGTGCACCGCACCGCCGTGCCGGAAGTCGAGGATCAGCCGGTAGGTCCCGCCCCCCGGTACCTCGGCGGTGAACGCTATGCCGGGGCCGGCCCGGTCGGTGGGTGCCGGCGGGGTCGCGTCCGGGTGAACGTGCGCCAGGGCGAGATCGCCCGCACGCAGCCCGACGAGCCGGCCGAAGGTGCCGTCGAGGGGTTCGAGGTCGGTGACCCCCGCACCGTCGCGGCTGACCGTGACGAACACCTGCGCCGGCGTGCCGACCGTCAGGTCCCCGTCGAGCCGGACCTGGTAGCCGTCGACTTCGGCGACCCGTGCGGGGGCCGCTTGAACCGCTTCCGGGGGCACGACGGCCGGGGGGCTCGGCGTCGCCGGGGCGTGCGTTGTGACCGCCGGGGGTGTCGCGGCACCGGGTGTGAGGGGCGCCGGAGCCGGCCGGACGATCACCCCCGCCGTCCACGCGGCGGTGAAGGCCGCGACGAGGAGCGCTCCGTAGCCCGCCGAGCGGGCGGCCGTGCGCATGCGGGCCTCCTCGCGCCGCGGGCACCGCGCCCGCGAGAGGTCAACGAGACCGGCCGCTCGAGGTGACGGCACGCCCGCCCGCTGGGCGGCGGTCACGAGCTGGCCCGGCGGAGTGAGAACGCCGGCTGCGGGGGCGGCCGCGGTGCCCCCGCGAGTCGGCACGTTCGTCAGCCTGAGTTCGCAGTTCCGCCGGTCGGGATGCGGCCGGCGAAGGTGCCGACTCGCGCCGGCGAAGGTGCCGACTCGCGCCGGCGAACGTGCCGACTCGCGCCGGCGAACGTGCCGACCGGTAGGGGGATGGGTGATGCTCGGTGCCATGCTCGTCCCTGCGTCGCTCCGCCCCCGGGTGCTGCGCCCTCGAGGCCTGGGCCCTCGAGTGCTCCGTTCTCAAGTCCTGCGCCCCCGGGCGCCGGGCACCCTGCCCGCCGGTGCTCCGCCCACCTCCGGTCCGCACGAGGCGGCCCTCGCTGCCGCGCTCGCCGATCCCGCCACGCTCCCGCCGCTCGACCCGTCCCGCCGGCCCTGGCCGGGCCGGGAGGTCGCCTCGGGCGGAGTGACCCTGCACGTCCGCGAGACGCCCGGCCCCGACGGGTGCCGGGCCGTCTACGTCCACGGACTCGGCGGCTCGGCGAAGAACTGGACAGACCTCGCGGCCCTGCTCAGCACCCGGGCCGCGGGGACAGCCGTGGACCTGCCAGGGTTCGGCCGGTCGCGCCCGCCCGCCGGGTTCGACTTCACCCCGGCCGCGCACGCGGACGCGCTGCTCTGCTTCCTCGCCGGCCGCAACGAGCCCGTGCACCTGCTCGGCAACTCCTTCGGCGGCGCCATCGCGCTCAGCGTCGCCGCCCGACGTCCGGAGCTGGTCCGCACCTTGACGCTGGTCTCGCCGGCGATGCCCGACCGCCGCCCGGACCCGCGCCGGATGGCGGACGTGCGGCTCGCGCTGGCGCTGATCCCCGGCCGGATCGGGGACCGCGCGCGGGCGGGGCTCGCCGCCGTCCCGCCCCGCGTGCGGGCCGAGCAGGTGGTGCAGGTGTGCTTCGGCGACCCGACGCGGGTGCCCGAGCACCGGCTCGTCGAGGCGGCCGAGGACATCGCCTTCCGCAGCGGCCTGGCCTGGGCGCAGGAGGCGGGGGAGCGGACCGCGCGGGGGTTGGTCGCGAGCTGGTGGTGGGGCGCGTCGCCGTGGGCGACGGCCGCCCGGGTGCAGGCGCCCACCCTCGTCGTGTGGGGGGAGCGGGACCGGCTGGTCTCGCCGCGGCTGGCCGTGCGCACGGCGGCCACGATCCCCGGGGCGCGGCTGCTCATGCTGCCCGGCGTCGGGCACGTCGCCCAGATCGAGGCGGCTGACACGGTGGCCCGGGCCGTCGCCGCACTGTGGGACGGGGCGACAGCGGGTGCCACCGGGGAAGATGGCGGCCGGCCCTGACGTTGAGGGGACGAGAACTGACGTCGATCGAGGAGTACCGATGGCGCTACCGCCGCTCGTGGAGCCGGCCGCCGAGCTGTCCAAGGATGAGGTGGAGCGCTACAGCCGCCACCTGATCATCCCCGATGTCGGGATGGCGGGGCAGAAGCGGCTCAAGAACGCGAAGGTGCTCGTGGTCGGGGCGGGCGGCCTCGGCAGCCCGGCCCTGCTCTACCTCGCCGCCGCCGGTGTGGGCACCCTGGGGATCGTGGAGTTCGACGTCGTCGACTCGTCGAACCTCCAGCGCCAGATCATCCACGGCCAGTCCGACGTGGGCCGTTCCAAGGCCGAGTCCGCGCGCGACTCCATCAAGGAGACCAACCCGTTCGTCGAGGTCCGGCTGCACGAGGTGCGGCTCGACTCGTCGAACGTGCTCGACATCTTCCGGGACTACGACCTGATCCTGGACGGCACCGACAACTTCGCCACCCGCTACCTGGTGAACGACGCCGCCGTGCTGCTGGGCAAGCCGTACGTGTGGGGCTCGATCTTCCGGTTCGAGGGCCAGGCGTCCGTGTTCTGGGAGGACGCGCCGAACGGGCAGGGGCTCAACTACCGCGACCTCTACCCCGAGCCGCCGCCCCCCGGCATGGTCCCGTCGTGCGCCGAGGGCGGCGTGCTGGGCGTGCTGTGCGCGTCGATCGGCTCGATCATGGTGAACGAGGCGATCAAGCTGATCACCGGGATCGGCGAGCCGCTGCTGGGTCGGTTGATGGTCTACGACGCCCTGGAGATGACCTATCGGACCGTGCGGATCCGCAAGGACCCGAGCACACCGAAGATCACCGAGCTGATCGACTACGACGTGTTCTGCGGCGTGGTGTCGGACGAGGCGCAGGACGCCGCGGCCGGCCACACGATCACGGCGATCGAGCTCAAGGAGATGATCGACGCGGGCAAGGACTTCGCGCTGATCGACGTCCGCGAGCAGAACGAGTACGAGATCGTCAACATCCCGGGCGCGACCCTGATCCCCAAGGGCCGGATCGTCTCGGGCGAGGCACTGGCCGAGATCCCGCAGGACAGGCCGGTGGTGCTGCACTGCAAGTCAGGTCAGCGGTCCGCCGAGGCGCTGGCGGTGCTGCACAAGGCCGGGTTCTCCGACGCCGTGCACGTCGGCGGTGGCGTGCTGGCCTGGGTGAAGCTGGTCGACCCCTCGCAGCCGACCTACTGAGTTCCCTCCGAACCGGGTCGGGCGCTGCCCCGGCCCGGTTCGCCGTCTCGGCGAGTGGTCCGCTCGGCTGTGCGGGTGGTTCCGGCCGCCCGGGTGAACCGATCATGTGGGCGGTCCGTGGTCCGGGTGCACGGCCGGACAGGCCGGGGTCGGCGGAGCGGTGCGGGGGCTTCGCGCCGTCGTCCCGGTGGGGCGATGGGGGTCGCACACATGGACGACGGCGGACGGCGATGCGCCCTGCCCGGATGCGACAGGACGATCACGACCACGGCCGGACGGCCGGAGCGCCGCTATTGCACTGCGGCGCACCGCGCGGCGGCCCGGCGGGCTCGCAGGGTGGCGGTGCAGGCCGAGCAACCGGACGGTCCGGACGCGCTCGCCGACGCGCTGCCCTGGTTGCGCGATGCCATCGGGACCGGCGCGGCGCGGGCCGGGGACTCCGACGATCCCGGCGCCGAACCGGTTCGGCCGGGTCACCCCGCCGAGGTCACGCCGGCCCCGGAGGTGCCGAGCGGATCCCGCGACCGTCGCCCGATGCCGCGCCGCCGGCACGCCCTGGTGATGCTCGGTGTCGCCGGCATCCTCGCCGGGGGGTACGCGGTGACCGACGCGCCGCCCGAGCCGAGGCCGGTGCAGGCCGCGCCCGAGGGGGCGGCGGCGCCGGACGGGGCCGCCGCGGACACGTGGGCGCAGCGCGCCACCGTCGCGCTGACCTCGGTGAACCGCCAGCTCGACACCCTGGCGCAGACCGAGGACGAGTGGCGACGGCTCCCCGAGAGCGCGCGCGCCATGGTCCCCGCGCCGGTCGCCGCCCTCGAGGAACGGCGTTCCGTGCTGCAACGGCGGCGCGCCACCCTGCAGGCCCAGCTCGACGACTACCGGTCGCTGCGCCGGACCCAGCAGGAGCTCGCCAACTCCGAGCAGCACCTCCGCGCCGTCGAGACCGCACTGGCCGACGCGCCGCCCCGACGTCGCCGCAGCGCGGAGCAGGAGGCCGCGATCGCGGCCCTCGAGGAGCAGCGCGACCTGCGGATCCGCCGTCGCGACGTGCAGCGCACCGAGCTGGCGAGCCTGCAGGACGGCGTCTCGACCGCGACCCGGACGCCGCTGCCGGACGACGACGCGGCCACCGCGACGATCACTGACGACGTCATGGAGATGGTCCACAACGGAGGTACCGAGCCGGGCCGCCCCGATCCCAAGCCTCCGCGGCCGGAGGTGGTGGCAGGGCGGGAGTCGGAGGACGGCAAACCGCGCCAGGAGGTCGGCACCAGCGGCCCACCCGATCCGCGCGGCCCGCGCGACGAGAGCGACGAGCGGCGCGCGGCGAAGGAGAAGCGTGCCGCGAAGGACACGGATGGCGAAGCTCGGAAGACGGAGGAGCCGACCGCGCCGTCCCGGAAGAACCGGGACAACTCGGCCCAGCGACGGAGCGTCGGCGGGCACCAGCGCGGTACCGACGACCGGAACGTGCAGAAGAAGGCGCCGACGGAGAGCCGCAACGGCGGGGACAAGGCCGACGCGGAAAAGCACGCCCCGGCCGACCCCTCGTCGGAGAAACCACGGGACGACCGGAAGTCGGCCGAGACGCACTCGTCGGCCGGGAAGACGCCGGGCGGTGAGAGGTCGGGCGAAAAGCCGGTGGAAACCTCGGTGGTCGAGGACGCGGCAAAGAGTCATGACGGGCAGATGGATCGGGAGTCGCCGGACAAGGACGCGGCGGAGAGCCGGGCGCACTACCGCCAGACCGAGATGCGCGAGCCGGCAGAGCGGAAGTCGGCGAGCTCGGATATGGCGGAGCGTGGATCGCAGTATCAGCACACCGACAGGAGCGGGTCGTCGAATCGGGAGCCGGCGAATAGGGACACTGCGGCGGGTGCATCGACGTATCGCGGGTCGAAAGACCGCGACGCCAAGGAGCGTGACTCCGAGAAGCGGGAATCCCGGCGGCACGGCGAGGTGACGAAGCGCGAGTCGGCGGACCGCAAATCCGAGGACCGCGAGTCCGCAGGTCGCGAGAAGGACCACGACTCCAAGGGGCGCGAGTCCAAGGACCGCGACACCACAGGGCGCCGCTCGACGGAACACGGCTCCACGAAGCGTGAGTCGGAGGACGACAACGCCCACCACCGACACACCGCCTCGGGTTCGGACCGGGCCGGTAAGTCCGAGGACCGCGGCGACGGTGGTCGGCATCGTGGCGCCACCTCTGCGGATCGGTGATCCTGACCGCGCAGGTCCCCGCGTGCCGGAGCCGATGGCCGACGTGACGGGTCCGGCGCCCTCGTCGCCGCGTGGCGACGACGCTCCGTGCCGCGCCACAGGTACCGTCACCCGTTGTGACCGCTGCTCCTGTCATGGCACTCCAGTCGGAGAACGCACTGCCGCCGCACGTGCGTACGGCGTTCGGGGTTGCCGAGGTGGAGCCACGGCCGGTGCTGTGGGCCGGCCGGCGCGCGTGGCACTGCGGTGACGTGCTCATCCGGCCGGTCTCCGACAACGCTCTCGCGGCGTGGTCGGCAGGTGTGCTCGACGGGTTGCGGGTCGAGGGCCTGCGGCTGGCGCATCCGGTGCGCTCGTCGGACGGCCGGTGGGTCGTCGCAGGTTGGGCGGCCTGCCGGTTCGTGCCGGGGACGCTGGTTCCGCGCTACGACGCCACGGTCGAGGTGTCGCTCCGGCTGCACGCGGCGACCGCCGGACTGACCCGTCCCCGGCTGCTCGACGACCGTGACGACCTGCCCACCCGCGCCGCGGCCGCCGCGTGGGGCGAGCGGACGCCGAAGCTCGACCCCCGGGCGGGCGGCGTGACCTTCGACGAGCTCGCCGGCCGACGCCGTCCCGTCGAGCTGACGCCGCAGGTCGTGCACGCGGAGCTGTTCGGGGCGGTCCTGTTCGACGACACCGGCGTCCCCGCGCTGATCGACCTGATGCCCGCATGGCGCCCGAAGGAGTGGTCGGCCGCCGTTGTCGTCATCGACGCCGTGGCCTGGGGCGGCGCGGACGAGGGGCTGATGGACCGGTGGGCGCACCTCGACGCCTGGCCGCAGATGCTGCTGCGCGCCGTGCTCTACCGGCTCGCGCTGCACGCCCAGCACCCCGAGGCGTCGGCGCGCACGCTCGCCGGGCTCGAGCGGGCTGCAGACCTCGTCGGCACCCGACTGCCGTAACGGATCACGAGTGCCGGCCACCGATGTGAGCGTCCGTTAGCACGAGCGTCACACGAGGCGACAAACGGGTAATCCTTCGTGTCCTACCGTCGGTTCGGAATGGGAAGTCCCCGAACCCGGAGGAAGACAGGCGTGACCGCGACGGCAGGTCCTACGGACACCGGTACGGCCCGACGCAGCCTGTTGGCCGGGCGATGGATCGATCAGTGGGAGCCGGAGGACGAAGGCTTCTGGCAGCGGAGCGGTCGGAAGATCGCACATCGTAACCTGCTGTTCTCCGTTCTCTCGGACACATCGGGTTCTCCGTCTGGACCCTCTGGTCGGTTCTCGTGCTGTTCATGGGCCCCGAGTACGGCATCGACGCAGCCGGAAAGTTCTTCCTGGTATCGGTGCCGACGCTGGTCGGGGCCAGGTCGGGGCCGTGCTCCGGCTGCCCTACACGTTCGCGGTCGCGAAGTTCGGCGGCCGTAACTGGACGATTGTCAGCGCGGCGCTGCTGATCATCGCGACGACCGGTGCCGGCCACTGCAGAACCAGTTCGGCCGCACCCCGCTGCAGGCCGCGTCGATCACGTTCATCGGCCCGCTGCTCGGCTCGCTGATCCGCCCCGTCGGCGGGAAGCTCGCCGACAGGTACGGCGGCGCCAAGGTCACGTTCGTCAACTTCATCGGCATGGTCGCCGCCTCGGCGATCGTCCTCATCGGGTCGGGCGCGAAGTCCCTCGCGATCTACGCGATGGGCTTCATCGTCCTGTTCGTGCTGACCGGTGTCGGGAACGGCTCGACCTACAAGATGATCCCGGCGATCTTTCGGGGCAAGGGATGGCGGCAATCGCGCGGGGCGGTGACGAGCGTGCCCAGCTGATGCGGGCCCGCCGCATCTCCGGGGCGGCGATCGGGATCATCGGCGCGGTCGGCGCACTCGGTGGCGTGCTGATCAACATGGCGTTCCGCCAGTCGTTCCGCACCGCGAAGACCGGCGACCCGGCGTTCTGGGCGTTCATCGCCTTCTACGTGGTCGCCCGCCCCGGTCGATGTCGCGCATCCGCGGGCCGCCTACGCGCGGGTGCAGCGCCGCCCAGTCATCCCACCTGTGGACCTCCGCCTTGCTCCGCTGCGGCGTTGATCCACAGGCCACGCGTTGGCGACACGCCGCGGAAACATCGCCGACCCCGCGCGGTCACCGGCGGCGACCACCATGGTGGTCGCCGCCGCACCGCGTTCCGGCCCGTTCCGGTTGGCGCGGGTGTGCGGCGGGAATGTCTCCAGCCGGCGACGACGTCGGCCTCCTTCGGAATGGACGAGTGTGGCGAATCCCGTGATGACCACTGCCTCCGCCGGCGCCGCGCCCGCGGTCGTCCCCGCGCTGGCCGGGTTCACGGTCGGCGTGACGGCGGCCCGTCGGGCGGAGGAGCTCGGCACCATGCTCGAGCGTCGGGGTGCGGTCGTCCTGCACGGACCGGCGATCCGCATCGTCCCCCTCGCCGACGACGCCGACCTGCTCGCGGCGACGAAGACGCTCGTCGTGGCGCCGCCGGACATCACGGTGGCCACGACCGGGATCGGGTTCCGCGGCTGGGTCGAGGCGGCCGAGGGCTGGGGGCTCGGGGCGCACCTGCTCGACGCCCTGGGCTCGGGCACGCTCATCGCCCGCGGCCCGAAGGCGCGCGGTGCGATCCGGGCGACGGGCTTGAGCGACGCGTGGTCGCCGGAGTCGGAGTCGTCGGCGGAGGTGCTGGAGCACCTGCTGGCCGAAGGCGTCGAGGGCAGGCGGATCGCGGTGCAGCTGCACGGCGAGCCGCTGCCGGACGTCGTCGAGTCGCTGACGATGGCGGGTGCCGAGGTCGTGGAGGTGCCGGTCTACCGCTGGGAGCCGCCCGCCGACATCGGGCCGATGGACCGCCTGACCGACGCCGTGCTGGCGGGCGGGGTGGATGTGCTGGCGTTCACCAGCGCTCCCGCGGCGGCGAGCCTGCTCCGCCGCGCCGACGAGCGCGGTGTGCGCGACGAGCTGCGCTGCGGCTGCTGCGCGGTCCTGTGGTCGCGCTGTGCGTCGGGCCGGTCACGGCGGCGCCGCTGGAGGCGCTGGACGTGCCCACCGTGCAACCGCACCGATCCCGGCTCGGGGCGATGGTGCGCCGGCTGGAGGCGGAGATGCCGGCGCGGGCGCGCAGCCTGCCCGTCGCGGGGCACTGGCTCGAGCTGCGCGGGCACGCCGTGCTGGTCGACGGCGACCTGCGGGTGCTGCCGCCGAACGGGATGACGCTGCTGCAGGCGCTGGCGCGCAGGCCGGGGCGGGTCGTCCCGCGGTCCGAGCTGCTCGCCGCGCTTCCCGGCCGCGGCAACGACGAGCACGCCGTCGAGACGGCCATCGCCCGCCTGCGTGCGGCGTTGGGCAACCCGAAGCTGGTGCAGACGGTCGTCAAACGGGGCTACCGCCTCGCGCTGGACCCGGCCGCAGGCCCGGTGCCGGTGGGCGGGCACTGCCTGCACGGGGACGCCCTGTAAGCAGCGTTCAGCGGGTGGACGTCGTGGGGCGATCGCGTACCGTGATCAGATGGACGGTGTGACCGCGCCGCTGGTGCTCGTGGCACACGGCAGCTGTGACGACGCTGCGCACGCATGCACGGGGGACATCGTCGACGCCGTGCGTGCCGCGTTGCCGGGAGTCGACGTCCGGTTGGGGTACGTCGACGTCCGGGGCCCGAAGGTGGTCGACGCCGTCGCGGGGCTGGACGGAGCGGTGGTCGTCCCCGCCTTCCTCGCGTCCGGCTACCACGTCCGCACGGACCTGCCGGCCCAGCTCGCCGCGTGCGGCGTCACGCCCGACCGGTTCCGGGTGACCCCGGCGGTCGGCCCTGACCCGCTGCTGGCCCGTGCCGCACGGGCGCGGCTCGCGGAGGCGGGCTGGACCTACGGTGACGCGGTGGTGCTCGCCGCCGCGGGCTCCTCGGACGCGGCGGCGCTCGCGGAGGTGCGGGCCGCAGGGCGGATGCTCGCGGCGGAGGTCGGACGCAAGGTGCGGGTCGGGTTCGTCGCAACAGCCGCACCCCGCGTGGACGCGGTCGTCGCCGGGCTGCGCGCGGCCGGCGAACGGCGGGTCGCGATCGCCTCGTGGCTGCTCGCGCCGGGGGTGTTCCACACCCGTCTGGCGGACACGGGGGCGGACGTCGTGGCCGCACCGCTGGGCGCCCACCCGGACGTCGTCACCGCGGTCGTCGCCCGCTACCGCACCGCCCTCCACCCCGCCGCCGTCTGACCCGTTCCCGGCGCGTCCCCGCGAGTCGACACCTTTGCGCGCGCGAGTCGGCACCTTTGCCGGCGCGAGTCGGCACCTTTGCCCCGACGTTGCTCAGGGGCGCGTGCCTCGCGAGCTCAGCGGTGACGGGGGCGGAGGTCGGGCGGGACGCGGCCATCGTGCGCGAGGACGCCCTCCACCCGCAGCCGAGCTGCCTGTTCGACGGCCAGGTGTGGGGCGAAGGTGCCGTTCGCGTGCACGACGCGGTGCCACGGCAGGTCGTGGCCGTCCACCGCGAGCACGCGGCCGACCAGGCGCGCGGAGCTGAGCCCGGCCTCCTCGGCGACCTCCCCGTAGCTACGCACCTGCCCGGGCGGGATCGCCCTCACCGCGGCGCGCACCCGCTCTACCGTCTCGTCGTCCATCCCGTGATCGTGCCGCCCGTGCACCGGCGCCGGAAA
>CAWHHY010000004.1:0-13924 GCA_963829305.1 uncultured Actinomycetota bacterium
GTGTGGCGGTGTGCACGAACGGCCGCCCTCGGCATCTCCGCACGATCACCGAAGGTGACCGGCCCCTTGAGGACCCGGTCACGGAGGCGCTCACGCACCGAGTCGCCGTCGTCCCTAGCCCGCGCCCCGTTGGTGACACGGTCGACGGCGGGGACACGACCCGCGGCCCGGTCGTCCCGGTCGTCCCGGCACCGCGGCGACCGTCGGGCAGTGGTGCGGGGAAACACCGGGTTCCTGTCCCTCCGGCACGACGACCGGCTGCGGCACCCGTGGCCGGCGCCTCGGCGGTGGGTGGGCCTGCCGGTCCGCCGGACAAGCGCCCCGCCCCTCATCGACGGCCGCCATGCGTCGACGAGGCCCGCCCCGTTGCCCGACAGGTGCCGGAGCCGCCGACGCGGCCGGTCACACCCATCGCCGGCGAGCCACCAACTCGGCGTATCCCGGAGGCCGGCGCGGTCGAGGCAACCGTCCGGATCCTCGCGGTCTATCCGGAGAACGCCGCGACGATGCGGATCCCGGTGGTTCCCCCGCCGGACTCGCGCGCATCGGGCCCGCGGCGACCCGGCGCACGACCCATCGCAGCGCCCTCCCCGCGTCCTCGTCGTGGAGGACGCCACACTGGGCCACGATCCCTCACCCGCCCGGCCCCTGATCTGGCGATTTACTCCACGCCGCCGCCCCGCCAGGTGCGGACGCTGCTCGGCGTCCTCGAGACGACCGCAGCACGACATCCGGAGGCCGCCGCCCTCGACGACGGCCGGACGCTCTCCTACCGCGAGTTGATGGAGCAGGTTCGCGGCGTAGCCACGATGCTGCGGTCCGCCGGTGTCGGCGCGGGTGACCGCGTCGGAGTCCGGATGTCCTCCGGCACGGCTGACCTGTACCTGGCGATCCTCGGTGTCCTCGCGGCGGGCGCGGCCTACGTGCCGGTCGACGTCGACGACCCCGACGAGCGTGCGACGACCATCTGGGAGGAGGCCGACGTCTGCGGTGTACTCACGGACGGGATGACGTTCGCCGCCTGCCGCGGCCCGGCCCAGCACGTCGTGCACCGTCGGCCCACTCCCGCCGACGACGCGTGGATCATCTTCACGTCGGGATCCACGGGCAAGCCCAAGGGCGTTGCGATCAGCCACCGTTCTGCCGCGGCGTTCGTCGACGCGGAGGCGGACCTGTTCCTGCGCCGGGAGCCGCTCGGGCCCGGCGACCGGGTGCTGGCCGGACTGTCGGTGGCCTTCGACGCCTCTTGCGAGGAGATGTGGCTGGCCTGGCGCTACGGCGCGTGCCTGGTCCCGGCGCCGCGGCGGATCGTGCGGGCGGGTGCCGAGCTGGGGCCGTGGCTGCTCGAGCGCGCCATCACTGTGGTCTCGACGGTTCCGACGCTGGCCGCGCTCTGGCCGTCGGACGCCCTTGCCCGGGTCCGTCTGCTGATCTTCGGCGGCGAGGCGTGCCCGCCGGAGCTGGTGGAGCGACTGGCCGCCCCCGACCGGGAGGTGTGGAACACCTACGGGCCGACCGAGGCCACGGTCGTCGCGTGCGCGGCACCGCTCGTCCCCGATCAACCGGTGCGGATCGGGTTGCCGCTGCACGGTTGGCAGCTGGCGGTCGTCGACCCTCAGGGCAACCCCGTCAAGCGCGGGGAGACCGGCGAGCTCGTGATTGGGGGAGCGGGCCTCGGGCGCTACCTGGACGGGGCCAAGGACGCCGAGAAGTACCGGGCGGTGCGGGCGTTGGGCTGGACCAGGGCCTACTACAGCGGCGACCTGGTCAGCTCCGACGACTCGGGGTTGCTGTTCGTCGGACGTGCAGACGACCAGGTCAAGCTGGGCGGGCGGCGGATCGAGCTGGGTGAGATCGACGCCGCCCTGCTGGCTCTGCCGCGCGTGACGGCCGCCGCGGCGGCCGTCAAGAAGACGAAGGCCGGCGGGGAGATCCTTGTCGGGTACCTGGCGGTCGAGGGTGACGGCCCCGACCTTGCAGGAGCCCGCGCCGTGCTCGCCGAGCGGCTGCCGGCAGCACTCGTTCCGGTGCTGGCGGTCGTCGACACGATCCCGACCCGGACCTCGGGGAAGGTCGACCGCAAGGCGCTTCCGTGGCCGCCGCCCGGCCAGGATGACGCGGGGGACGCCGGCGCCGGGCCGGCGGCGGACCTGCCGGGTACGCGCGGCTGGCTGGCCCGGAAGTGGAACGAGATCCTGGCCGTGCCGATCGAGAACGACTCCGACTTCTTCGCGCTCGGCGGCAACAGCCTGGCCACGGCGACCCTCGTGTCGGTGCTGCGCGATCGCCATCCCACGATCGCGGTCTCCGACATCTACCAACGACCCACGTTGGGCGAGCTGGCCGCTTTCCTCGACCAGTCGTCGCCCCGCGCGGCCGCGTCGTCGGAGCCCGTCACCGTTGCACGGAACAGGCTGTGGACCACCCTCGTGCAGTTCGCGGTCCTCCTGGTGACGCAGGCCGTGTCCGGGCTCCGCTGGGCCCTCGGCCTGGCGCTGCTGCACAATCTCGCGAGCCTGCTGCTCCACCACCCGTTGGCGTCACCGGTGCCCTGGTGGGTGATCGGCGTGGGCTACCTGGTGTTGCTCAGCGCTCCCGCCAAAGTGCTGGTGGTCATGGCCGGGGTCCGGTTGCTGCGACTCGGCGTGAAACCCGGGAGCCACCCTCGCGGGGGCCGGGTCCATCTGCAGTTGTGGGCGTGCGAGCGGTTGGCGGCCGCCTTCGCGGTCCGCTCGCTTGGCGGCACCCGCTGGGCCGCTTTCTACGCACGAGCGGTCGGCTGCCGCGTCGGGCGCAACGTCGACCTGCGGACCACGGTCCCCGTCACCGGATGGGCCACGCTCGGCGCCGGCTGCGCGATCGAGCCCGAGACCGATCTCGCCGGCTGGTGGATCGAGGCGGACACGCTGCACGTCGGCCCCGTCCAGATCGGAGAAGGCGCACGGGTCGGCGGACGCAGCATCCTCATGCCCGGGGCGCGCGTGGGTGCCGGGGCCGTGATCGAGCCCGGCACGTGCGTCACCGGGGACATCCCGGAGCGGGAGGTCTGGGGCGGTTCGCCTGCGCAGTGCGTGGGCATCGCGGAGGGGTCGTGGCCCGCCCCGATCCGTCGGCGCTCGCTCTGGTGGACGCTGGTCTACACGGCGTCGCTGTTCGGGTTCGGCTGGATCCCGCTGCTCGCCGGGCTGCCCTGGCTGGTCATGCTCGGCTGGGCGATCCGCCGCGACACGACCCTGGAGGCCGTGGTCCTGCACGCGCTGGTCGTCGCTCCCGTGGGCATGCTCGCGTCGGTCGTCATCTATGCGACCCTGCTCGCGCTCGCCGTCCGGGTGCTCTCCCGGTCGTTGAAGCCGGGCTTCCACAAGGTCGACAGCCGCGCGGGCTGGAGCGCCTGGCTGGTCGAGAGCATGGTCGACGGCGCCCGTGCGACGCTCTTCCCGCTCTACGCCGGGTTGGTCACCCCGTTCTGGCTGCGTCGGCTCGGCGCGACGATCGGGAAGCGGGTCGAGGCGTCCACGGTGACGGGTCTGCCCCGGCTGATGCGCGCCGACGACGGCAGCTTCCTCGCCGACGACAGCCAGGTGGCGCCCTACGAAACGGGCGGGGGCTGGGTGCTCCTGGGTGAGGCGTCGGTCGGCGAGCGGTCGTTCGTCGGGAACTCCGGGATCGTCGGGCCAGGCCGCCGAGTGCCCGACCACTCGCTCGTCGCCGTTCTGTCGAGCGCCCCCGCTCGCGCGGACGTCGGGACGTCGTGGCTGGGCCGTCCGGCGATGGAACTGCCGCGTGTAGCCGAGACCGGCGACGTCGCCCGCACCTTCGATCCTCCGCGTCGGCTGGTCGTCGCCCGGGCGTTCGTCGAGTCGATGCGCGTCATTCCCTGGGTGGTCATGGCCGTGCTCGGCGTCGGTGTGCTCACCGCGTTCGAGTTCATCCGCACGGCATGGGGCTGGGGTGTGGCCGCGGCCACTGCCGGTCTCGTCATGTTCGCCGCGGGCTTGGTCGCCGCACTGGTGACGACGCTGGCCAAATGGCTGCTCGTCGGGCGGTTCAAGGAAGGCCAGCACCCGCTCTGGAGCTCATTCGTGTGGCGCAACGAGCTGTTCGACGTCTTCTACGAGGAACTGGGCGTGCCGTGGTTCGGCGCCGCGTTCCTCGGCACCCCGATCTTCAACGCCTGGGTCCGGACGCTGGGCGGGAAGATCGGGAAGGGCGTGTGGCTGGAGTCGTACTGGATGCCCGAGACCGACCTGGTGCGCCTCGAGGACGGCGCGACCGTCAACCGCGGTTGCGTGCTGCAGACGCACCTGTTCCACGATCGCCTCTTGCGGATCAGCTCGGTCCACCTCGGGCGCGGTGCGACGTTGGGCCCGCGCAGCTTCGTGCTCCCCGGGGCGTCGATCGGCGCGGGGGCGAGGATCGGTCCGGGTTCGCTGGTGATGCGCGGAGAGTCGGTGCCGGGCGGAACGCGGTGGGCCGGAAACCCGATCACCGCCGTGGAAGCGGACCGGGACTCGGCCACCGCAGACAGCAGGGTCTGCCGACGAAGCAAGGGGGCGCACCGACGTCGTAGTGATCGGCGTCCGGTCGCGGCGCGGTCGTGATCTCTGGTTTCACTGGCGCGGCCGGCCGCGCCACCTGTACTTCCGGGACGGCCAGGCCTTTCTGCTCCGGCCGGACGGAACCGAGGAGTGCTCCCTGATGACCGCCACCACCCGCGGCAGCGGCAGCGGGTACGGCCGCACCGTGCCGATGCAGCGCGAGGCCTACGACGTCGACACGACGCCTGTGCGGGTACAGCGCATCCGCCTGGTGGGCGTCGACGCCACTCGGGGCGTCGCGCTCCTCGGCATGATGGCCGTTCACGCACTCATCAGCTTCGACGAGGAGGAGCAGCCGACAGTGATGTACTCACTGTCGGCGGGGCGGGCCGCGGCCGTGTTCGCCGTGCTCGCCGGCGTCGGCATCGCCTTCCTCACGGGCCGGCGCCGGGTGGCGCTCGGCCGTCCGGCCCGACAGGCGCTCGCGGTCCTGTCCGCCCGTGCCGCGGTCATCGGGGCCATCGGGCTGGCGTTGGGCTACGCCGACTCCGACATCGCCATGGTGATCCTGCCCTACTACGCGGTGCTGTTCCTGATCGCCGTCCCACTGGTCTTGCTGCCCACCCCGGCCCTCGTCGCCCTCGGGGCGGCTATCGCCGGTCGGGATGCCGTTCCTCAGCCACGTCGTGCGCGCGGACCTGCCGTCGACGACAGGGGTCAACCACTCCTTCGCCGACCTGTTCACCAATCCGGTCGGCATGCTGCAGGAACTGCTGCTGACAGGCGAGTACCCGGCCCTGCCGTGGGCGACTTACGTGTGCGCGGGCATCGTGGTCGGCCGCCTGCGGCTGCAGTCGTCGAAGACCGCAGCCGGACTGCTCCTCGGTGGTGCTGCGGGCGCAGTGGCCGCGGTCGTGCTGTCGGCGTGGCTGCTGGGCCCGATGGGTGGCCTCCTCCGTCTCCAGGCTGCGGGAACCGGCGACGAGGACGTCACCGTGGCGGATATCCTCGCATTCGGAGCGGATGGCGTAACCCCGACGAACACGACGTGGTGGCTGGCCGTCCAGGCGCCGCACACGGGGACTCCTCTGGATCTCCTGCACACCACGGGCACGGCTGTGGCACTGCTCGGGGCGCTGCTGCTGCTCGGCCACGCGACGACGCCGGTGTTGCGCGCGGCGATCGACCTGGTGCTCGCCCCCCTTGCGGCAGCGGGGTCGATGACCCTGACTCTCTACACCGCCCACATCGTGTTCATGAACTCGCCGCTCGACGACTTCGACGCGACGCCGGGGTACGTCGTACAGGTGGTGGTGGCGGTGCTGTTCGCGCTGGTGTGGCGGCAGACGGTGGGCCGGGGACCGTTGGAATCCCTGACGACCTGGACGGCCCGCCGGGCGGCAGGGGCGCCTCACCGGGCCCGTTGATATGACGGAACAGCCCGACACGACCGAGCGGTTCGACACGGCGGTCTTTCGTGAACGCCTTCCCTGCCGCAACTTACTGGTTCCAAGGAGGACCATGCTCACCGACAAGAACGAGCGTTCCACCGACGAACGATCGTCGTGGCAGCTCCTCGCGGCGGCACTCGTCCTGGTGGTGGCCGTCGCTGCAGCCGCGGTCGTCGGTACGTCGCCCGCCGCGGCCGCGGCCACGACCGCCACCGCCCCCGAGGCTGACACCTCCGGCAGCAGCCGGAGTGACGCGACGTTCCGCACGTTCCGGTCGCCGAGCACAGGCCGGGTCGGGAAGTACCACTTGTGGGCGAGCGGCCTCGACGTGAGCAGGCCCGTCGGCCTCATGCTGCAGTTCCACGGGGACGGGGCATTCGAGTTCGACAACCCGAACTCCCCCTACTCCCTTGGTGGTTCGAAGGGGATCCGGGAGCAGGCCAGGCGCCACAACATGATCCTGGTCGCTGTGAGGTCGCCGGACAGTGGAAGCCCAGCCTGGTGGCGGTCCGGAGAGACGAAGGCCGACTACGTGAGGGACCTGGTGGAGCAGGTCGTGTACGCGCACCACGACATCGCCAAGGACAAGTCGTGGCTTGTCGGTTACTCCGGCGGTGCGGAGTTCATCACGAGGTACCTGCTGCCGAAGTACAGCTCGCTGTTCGGCGGGGGCGGAGCGGTGCTGTTCGGCGGAGGTGGCGCGCCGCTCGTCAGCGCTGACTCGGTCGAGCCGACATTCGCCGCCGCCTTTCCTCTGTACTGGTACACGGGTGCGAGCGACGACGGCACCTGCGCCGACAGCGATTACGACGCCCTCAGCGACGCTCGTGAAGGCTCGTCCTTCTACCGGGGCGAGGGTTTTCCCGCGACACTCGCGACGCCGGACGGCCTCTGTCACGACCTCACCGGACGATTCGGGCCCGTCACGGGCAAACGCCTCGACCTCCGTTACGCGAGCTGACCTCCGGTCCTGTTCGTCGCAGACCGTCCCCGATTCAGGGATCACCGCATGGCTTGATCGGTTCGAGAACTTGACTGCTTCCAGAAAGCGGGGCAGTGTCGGTGAGGCCATGACGACTCCCGCCGAGACCCCCCGTGTCGACCCGGACGTCGCGGCCCTGCGCGCCGCCGGCCTGCGGGTCACCGCCCCGCGCCGGGCCGTGCTCGCCTGGCTCGCCGAGCACCCGCACTCCACGGCCGACGCGATCGGTGTCGCCGTGCGCGCCGAGCTCGGTGCCGTCTCCACCCAGGCCGTCTACGACGTTCTGGCGGCCTGCGTCGACGCCGGGCTCGTGCGCCGGATCGAGCCCGCCGGGCATCCGGCGCGCTTCGAGCGTCGCGTCGCCGACAACCACCATCACGTCGTGTGCCGGCGGTGCGGCACCACCGAGGACATCGACTGCGTCGTCGGCGCCGCGCCCTGCGTGGACCCGTCCGAGGCGCACGGCTTCGTCGTCGACGAGGCGGAGGTCGTCTTCTGGGGTTTGTGTCCCGCGTGCCAGGGCGCGCGGAACGGGGAACCCCAGCCCACCCACCACGAGGAGGACAGGTCGTGACCGACACCTCAACTCCGTACACGACGACGGACGCCGGAATCCCCGTCGCCAGCGACGAGCATTCGCTGACCGTCGGCCCGAACGGGCCGATACTGCTGCAGGACCACTACCTGCTCGAGCAGATGGCCAACTTCAACCGCGAGCGCATCCCGGAGCGGCAGCCGCACGCCAAGGGCGGCGGCGCGTTCGGCACGTTCGAGGTGACCCACGACGTCAGCGCCTACACCCGCGCCGCGGTCTTCCAGCCCGGCGCGTCGACCGACGTCCTGATCCGGTTCTCGACGGTCGCGGGCGAGCGCGGCAGCCCCGACACCTGGCGCGACCCGCGCGGGTTCGCCGTGAAGTTCTACACGAGCGAGGGCAACCTCGACATCGTCGGCAACAACACCCCCGTGTTCTTCGTGCGCGACCCGATGAAGTTCCAGCACTTCATCCGCAGCCAGAAGCGCCGCGCCGACAACAACCTGCGCGACCACGACATGCAGTGGGACTTCTGGACGCTCTCGCCCGAGTCGGCGCACCAGGTGACCTGGCTGATGGGGGACCGGGGCATCCCGCGGACCTGGCGGCACATGAACGGCTACGGCAGCCACACCTACATGTGGATCAACGCCGCCGGCGAGAGGTTCTGGGTGAAGTACCACTTCAAGACCGACCAGGGCATCGAGTTCTTCACCCAGGACGAGGCCGACCAGATGGCGGCCGTCGACACCGACTACCACCAGCGCGACCTCTACGAGCACATCCGCGACGGGGACTTCCCGAGCTGGACGCTGCACATGCAGGTCATGCCGTTCGACGACGCGAAGACCTACCGGTTCAACCCGTTCGACCTCACCAAGGTCTGGCCGCACGGCGACTACCCGCTCATCCCGGTCGGGAAGCTGACGCTGAACCGCAACGTCACCGACTACCACACCGAGATCGAGCAGGCGGCGTTCGAGCCGAACAACCTCGTGGCCGGCACCGGGCTGTCGCCGGACAAGATGCTGCTGGCTCGCGGGTTCTCCTACGCCGACGCGCACCGCGCCCGGCTGGGGGTCAACTACAAGCAGATTCCCGTCAACTCCCCGAAGGTGCCCGTCCACAGCTACTCGAAGGACGGCCACATGCGGATCCACAACGTCTCGGACCCGGTGTACGCGCCGAACTCCTACGGCGGCCCGGCCGCGCAGCCGGAGCGCACGGACGACGGTGGAACCTGGCACTCCGACGGCGAGATGGTGCGCACCGCGTACACGCTGCGGCCCGAGGACGACGACTGGGGCCAGGCCGGGACGATGGTGCGCGAGGTGCTGGACGACGCCGCGCGCGCCCGGCTGGTCGACAACATCGTCGGACACCTGCTCAACGCCGTGAGCACGCCGGTCCTGCTGCGTGCCGTCGAGTACTGGCGCAACGTGGACAAGGATCTCGGCGACCGGATCGAGGCCGGCGTCCGTGCCAAGCAGGACGAGACGGACCCCAAGGCCGCGGAGCAGGCCAACCCGTCCCGGGAGAGCGCGCAGGCCAAGGCCTGACCGCGCGGCGGGGTGTCCACCACCACCCCGCTTCCCGCCCCGACCGCGCCCGCGGCTCTTGCCCCCCAGGAGCCGCGGGCGCGCCCCTTCCGCGAGTCGTCACCTTTCTCGCCGCGAGTCGGCACCTTTGCTGGCGCTGTCGGCACGTTCGCCAGCGGGCTCAGCGCCATCGACGAGGCGGCGCTCCGTCAGGCGAAGGGCAGGCTCGCGCGCAGATCAGGGCGGGCGCGGAGCTGATCGTCCGGCGGGTATCCGGGCTCTCGCTGACCGGATATTGCCCCGACGATCAGCTCGCCGAGGGGTGGGTTGATCGTCCGGCGGCAAACGGGGCCGCGCCGGCCGGATAGCGCCCGGAAGATCAGTTTGGTTGATCGTGCGGCGACGATCCCGGGTCCTTGGTTCCCTGGGTCTCGGATCCCAGGGACGGTCTCCGATCCCGGGGACGGTCCCCGGTCCCGGGGGCGGCCCGTCCGCGGTACATCCTCGTCGTGCGGGCTTCCACCAAGGAGAGCTGATGACCCCCGATGTCCCGACGGGCTATCCCGTCCTGTCCGGCGAGACCCTCGTCGTCCCGATCCTGGGCGACCCGATCGCGCAGGTGAAGAGCCCCGACGGGGTGACCCGCGCGCTCGTCGCCCGCGGGCGCGACGCGGTCGTCGTCCCGATGCACGTGCTGCCCTACGACCTCGACACGGTCGTCCGCGGCCTCGGTCCGCGTCCGCAGCATCGCCGGACTGATCGCGACTGTGCCGCACAAGTTCGGCGTCACTGCGCACTGCGCCGCGGCCGTCTCGGGCCTGATCGTCGACGTCCTGGTCGAGGACGGGCCGTTGTCGTGAGTACCTACGACGTCGCGCTGCGCTGGGCCGCGACCCGCACTTCCACCGCGGTGAGAGCGCGCAGGACCGCCACCTCGGCGACGCCACCCGGCCGCACCCGTGCCTCGCGCCGCTCGAGCAGGGCCCCTACTGCGCGATCCCGATCCGCCCCGGCACGCTCGGCATATGCGGCGGGCTCGTCACCGCCGCGGTGTTCGACGACGCCTACCCCGGTGGGGGTGCGACCCTGGGGTCTGCGATCACGCGGGCCTACGCCGCCGGGCGCGCGCTCGCCCGCACCTGACACCTGCCCGATCCTGACAACTGACGGAAGGACCGCTATGTCCCTGTTCGCCGTGATCTACCGCTACGCCGACGACGCCGCCGCGCTCGACGAGCACCGCCCGCGGCACCGCGACCACCTGCGCGGGCTGCACGAGGCGGGGCGCCTCGTCGTCAGCGGCCCGCTGGCCGAGGGCGGCGGCCCCGGCGCCCTGCTGATCTTCCGCGCCGACGCCGCGGAGCAGGTCGCCGGCTGGCTGGACGACGACCCGTTCAAGGTCCTCGGGCTGATCGTCGAGCGCGAGATCCGGGCCTGGAACCCCGCCTTCGGGGCAGACCGGCTCGCCCCGCTGCCCGTGTCCTGACGGGTTGGGCCGGGCCGTGATCGGGTAGCAGGATCTGTGTTCGACGACGGTCCTGCCCGCGCGGGCGACGCCGCTTCCGCGGATCTGCCGCCGGACGACGACCGGCCGCTTCGCGTCGCCATGAAGAAGGTCGCCACCGCGCTGAAGGGGGCGGACGTGCCCTTCGCCCTCAGCGGCGGCTACGCGTCCTGGGCCCGCGGCGGCCCCGAGCCGGTGCACGACGTCGACTTCGTGCTCCTTGCCGACGACGTCCCACACGCCGTCGCGGTGCTCGACGCCGCGGGGCTGCGAATCGTCGAGCCGCCCGAAGACTGGCTGGTGAAGGTCTACGACGGCGACGCGCTCGTCGACCTGATCTTCCGGCCGGCCGAGCGGCCCGTCACGCGCGAGCAGCTCGACGCCGCGGACGAGGTGCGCGTCGACTCCGTGCTGATGCCGGTCCAGTCGGCCACGGACCTGCTCGCCGCGAAGCTGCTCGTGCTCAACGAGCACTACTGCGACTTCGGGCGGCTGTTCCCGCACGTCCGCGCGCTGCGCGAGCAGGTCGACTGGCCGGCGCTGCAGGCGGTGGTCGCGCACTCGCCGTTCGCGCGCAGCTTCCTCGCGCTCTGCGAGGAGCTGGGGATCACGGCGGGGTCCCGAGCACCGTCACGGCGGGCACAGCGTGCCGTCGAGCGGGGTGCTCCCGGCGACGAGCACGGTGTCGACCGCGGCGACGACGCACGGCGTCCGCGGGTACGCACCCGTACCGGCGCCCTGCCAGCTGAGGAACAGGGCACCGGGCGTCTCGCTCGCGACCCGGTGCGCGTTCTCCAGCGTTCCCCGCGGGTCGTGCGCCGTGCCGATGACCAGCATGGGGGGCAACTGGTCACCGGGGTCGGGCACCACCGGCGCCGCGGCGGTCGGCCACGGGCCGCAGGCCAGCAGCCGCTGGGCCATCGTCGCTCCGAACAGCGGGTACGCCGTGCGCCACCGGCGGGCCAGCTCGCCGACCTCGCCCGGCGTCATCCGCCGCTGCACGTCGTTGCAGGCGGTGGCGAGCGCGACGTCGTACCCGCCGCCGCGGGTGACCAGCGGGACGAGGCGGCTGATCAGGGCGTCGGGTACTCCGTTCTGCGCCTGGCCGAGCGCGGCGGTGAGGTCGGGCCAGCCCGCGGGCTCGGCGAGCCCGGTGAGGATCGCGGTGACGGTCATGCCCGCCGTCAGCCGCCGTCCGTCGGAGGCGGTGATCGGCTGGCTGCGCAGGCGGTCGACGAAGGCCGAGACCGAGCCACGGGGGTCCGCGCCGAGCGGGCACGTCGGCTCGACGGCGCAGGCCGCGGCGAACGCGTCGAACGCCGACTCGGCGGCCGCCGCGCGCGCCTCGGCGGCGTCGGGTTCGTCCAGTTGTGCATCGGGCGGCCCGTCGAGGACGACCCGACCGACCGCGTCGGGGTGGGTCCGCGCCCACATGCCCACCGCGGTGGCGCCGTCGCCGACGCCGAGCGCCGACAGGCGCGTGACCCCGAGCGCCGCGCGGACCTGCTCGACGTCCGCCGCGGTGGAGGCCGTGCGGTAGCCGCTCAGCGCTCCCGAGTGGACCAGGTAGCAGTCCTGCACCACCATCCGGGCCTGTTCGAGCAGGAGGTTGAGCTGGGGCAGGGCGCCGTCGCCGCCCGGGTCGATGTTGACGAAGGCGCTGCGGGCGACGGCGGGGCCGCAGTCGAGGTCGTCGATTCCGGCGCCCCGGCGATCGACACCCACGAGGCTGTACTGCCGCAGCAACTCGACAGGCACCTGCCCGGCAAGCGCGGCAGCACCGGTCGCCGACGGCTGGGTGGCGCTGTCGCCGACGACCAGCAGCGGTGGGCGGTCGGCCGGGGCGTCGGCGAGCCCGACCCGCATCAGCCCGATCCGCGTCCGGCCCAGACCCGGCTGTGCGGGGTCGGCCTCGACGGTGAGCAGAGCGCAGTCGACCCGCAGCACGCGGTCCGGCGGCGTGGGCACGGAGGCGGCCAGCGTGCCGGTGCAGTCGCGGAACTCCAGTGCCGGGAACCCGGGTTCGGGCGCGGGTAAGGGCACCGGCGCGGGGACGGTCACCGGCGGGGAGGCGGGTGGAGCGGGCATGTTCTCGCCGCGCACCGCGACGGGTGGCCGCTGCGACGGCCCCACCGTGCACCCGGCGAGCAGCGCGGCGACGCACAGCAGCAGACCGGCGACCACCGCCCGCCCCGCGGGCCGCGCCCCGGTCGGTCCGCCGCTCCGGTCCCCGATCCCGTTCACTTCCCGTCACACTGCCTGTCCGACGGTGAGGCGCCGGTGAGCGCCGCACGGGTCAGGAAGGGCCTGGCTGCTCGTGGTGACGCCGCCACGTGCGGATGACAGCCACTCCGACGCGGACGGGGAACGGCAGCGGACCGACCGGCCCCGGTCGCGCGTCGGCGTCCGGACGATCCGCGGCGCCCCTGTCGTGATCGGAGCGCATGGCGTCGACGCCGGCGGCGAACGTCGCGGGGTCGCCCCCGCGATCGGGGTGGTGTGCGCGCACGAAGGCCCGGAACGCTGCCCGCTGCTCCGGCGTCGGGTGACGGTGGGGACCGGTCATGCCGGCGGTGCGGCGTCGGCCGGGTCGGGGGAGCGCCGGTAGCGCAGGAGCAGGGCGTCGTCCGAGTGCAGGACGCCGACCAACGTCATCGGCCGTGCGGGCGAACCCGCCGGGCCGTGGGCGATCCGCCCTGCCTCCCCGCCCGCCAGCAGCGGCGCCACGGTCAGGCACAGCTCGTCCACCGCGTCCGCTGCGTGCAGCGCACCCAACAGCGACGGGCCGCCCTCGCAGAGCACGCGACCCAGGCCGCGGCGAGCCAGCTCGGCGAGCAGGACGTCCGGGGTCAGCCGGGGCAGCACGACGACCTCCCCGCCCGCCTCGGTGATCGCCGCCCGGCGCCGGGCGGGCGCCGACTCCAGCGTCAGGATCAGTGGTGGCACCACGGTGTCGGCGAAGAGTGCGCTGCTCGGGTCGAGCTCCGCCGTTCCCGTGACGACCGCGACCGGTGGCGGGGTGTCGCGGCCGCGCGTCGGGCGCTGCACGCCGTTGTACTTCTCCGCGCGCACGGTGCCGGCCCCGACGAGGACCACCTCGGCCAGCTCCCGCAGCAGGTGGAACACCTTCTTGTCCGCCGCGTTCCCCAGGCCGCCGGACCGCCCGTCGACCGTCACCGCGCCGTCCAGGCTCGACACGAAGTTGACCCGGACGTAGGGCACCGCGCGCGTCTCGGGCCAGGCGTAGTGCGCGGCGAGCGCCGCGTCGTCGAGATCGAGGACGGACGGCTGCGGCCACAGACGATGCACGGCGTCATTCCAACATCTGTTCCGTCGGTGTCGCGGGCTACCCTCCGCGCCGTGACGGCCACCCGGA
>CAWHHY010000005.1:0-23460 GCA_963829305.1 uncultured Actinomycetota bacterium
CACGGGCCAGCGCGGACGGTGTCCGGCGCATCCGGCAGAACTGAACGCGCCGGGGTGACCTTCGGTCACCGAGTGCGTTTGATCGTGCACTTTCTGTCAGACTGGCTAGATGGGAGGAAACCCGGTGGTGCGCCCGACCTCGTCGTCGGCATGCCTGCGGGATGACACCCGAGCCGAGCACGATGCCGTCGAGGCCGGTCTGGACCTTCGTCGCCTCCGCCATCCCGCGGAGCTGGCGGCGCTGCTGCACGGATGGACCGGAGTGTGGCACGAGGTGCAACTCGCCGCCGCCGCGCCCGGTGCCGCTGCGGAGGCGACTGCCGAACTGCTTCCTCCCGCCACCCAGTCGCTCCGCTGGCTCGAGCGCGACCTCGCCGACATCGGCGGCGCGTTGGCCGGGGTGCTCCCCCACGAGACGTCGGCTCGAACGGGCGCGGCGGGCGGGAGCCGGCTCCGCCGCTTCCTTGCGGAGACGTCGACGACCTGGGGCGTTGCCTACGTCCTCCGCGGTTCGCGACTCGGCGGCAGCGTGCTTGCCCCGCTCGTGCGCGCCCCAGTTGGGGCTCACGAGCGCATCTGGCACCTGCTTCCTCGCATCGAACGGCACCGATCCCGGTCGCGAGTGGGTGTCCTTCCGGCGGCGTCTCGACGCCGCCGACCTGCTCGCGACGGACCTGGCCGCCGCCGTCGATGCCGCCCGATGGACGTTCCGCTGGGTGGGCACGGTGATCACGTCCACCGCCGCACCGCTGCCGGTGCTCGCAGGTCAGGCATCGACATGACGCGTACAGCCGTGGAGCCGGCCCGTCCCGCAGAGCTCACGGCAGAGGGGCTGGCGGCCCTCGGCCCGGGCAATGCCTGTGACCGTGAGCCCATCCACCTGTAGGCGCGATCCAGCCGCACGGCGTCCTGCTCGTCGTCGACCCCACCTTGTACGTCATTACCGCTGCGAGCGTGAACTTTCCCCTGCCCACGACGCACGCCCACACCCCGCTGGGTGCTGCACTGGCTGACGTGATCGGGCCCGACCTTGCCGAGGCTGTCCGTGCTGCCCACACGACCGGGAACCCGCATGACGGTCTTCCCGTGCCGGTCCAGCTGCCAACCACCGACGAGCGTGGAGAGGCGACGTATGACCTGATGGCGCACCGTCGCGGGGGGGCGCTGGTGCTCGAGCTCGAGGTGGCTGACACGCAAGACCACGCGAGCCCGGCACGGTTCTACCAGCGGCAACGTGACGCAGTGAACGCGCTCCACGAGGTCGACGGCGTACAGGCGATCTGCGCGCGGACGGTGCAACTGGTGCGCGAGCTGACCGGCTACGACCGGGTGATGATCTACCGCTTCGAGCCCGACGCGCACGGCCACGTGGTCGCCGAGGCGTGCGAGACCAGCCTGACGCCCTACCTGGGGTTGCACTACCCGGCAACCGACATCCCGCGCCAGGCCCGGGCGTTGTTCCTTCAGAACTGGATACGGGTCATCGCCGACGTCGATGCCGAGCCCGTACCCATCGTCGCGCTGGCAGACGGCGCCCCCGTGCACGAGCTGGACCTCAGCATGTGCGTTCTGCGGAGCGTCTCGCCGATGCACCTGCAGTACCTCCGCAACATGGGCGTAGGCGCGAGCCTCACCATGTCGCTGATCGTCGACAACCAGTTGTGGGGCCTCATCGCATGCCACCACGGCACACCCAAGCGGGCAGGCCACATGCAGCGGCTGGCCTGCGAGGCGCTGGGCCAGCTCGTCTCGGTGCGCCTCCGCGCCGCCCGGACGACGGAGAACGATCAGTACAGCGCCGAGCTCAGCCACCTGCGGGCACAGCTCATCGCATCGATCGCCAACAATGAGAACCTGGCTGCGGGCGCCGCTGACGCACCGGATGCGCTCCTCGACATGGTCGCTGCCGACGGTGCTGTCGTAGAGATCGAGGGCGACAGGTTCTCCGTGGGCCTGGTCCCCGGGGCGAAGGAGCTGGACGCGCTGGTGCTCCGTCTCGCCGCACGCCTGGGCGCCGCGGCAGGACCACTGGTGACCGACGCCCTCGACGACGAAGTGCTGACGAACGGTTCCGAGACGCCGGCGACCGGCGACGCGCGGCCGTCGGCACCTGCGACGGGTGCGATGTTCCTGCGGTTGGCGGGCCGACCGGACGGGTTCGTCCTGTGGTTGCGCGGAGAGCACGCAGCGACCGTCCGCTGGGCCGGGCGGCCGGCCCCCGAGGTGGACGCGCCGGATGCACTGCTCGGCCCGCGTGCGTCGTTCGCAGAGTGGTTGGAGGAGGTACGGGGCCGCAGCGCCCCGTGGCGGCCGGCGGAGGTGGCTGCCGCCGAAGAGCTCGCCCGTGTCATGCCCGAGGTGGTCTTGCACCGCACCCAGTCCCAACTGGTGCGGTTGGCGCTCCACGACCCGCTGACCGGGCTGCCCAATCGGACGCTGATGAACGACCGGCTGGTCGATCTGCTCGCCGAGCATCCACTGCGACGCGAAAGCGACAGCTCAGACGGCGGCCCCGGCGTCGGGCTGCTGTTCATCGACCTCGACGGGTTCAAGGGCGTCAACGACACCAGGGGCCACCTCGTCGGTGACGAGCTGCTCATCATGGTGGCCCGGCGCCTGGTCGAGGTCGTACGCCCGCAGGACACCGTCGCCCGTATCGGCGGGGACGAGTTCGTGGTTGTCGTGCCCAGCGCGCAGCGAGGTGACGTGGTGGCCATCGGTGAGCGGATCGTCGAGGAGTTCCGCCAGTCCTTCGTGCTGGGCGACGAGGTGATCCGCTCCGTCACCGCGAGCGTGGGCATCACGGTGGTCCCACCCGGCAGCGAGTCGGACGAGGCACTACGGCAGGCCGACTCGGCCATGTACCACGCGAAGCGCTCCGGACGGGACCAGATCGCCATCTACAACGCGACGTCGGGCACAGCCGCGACGTACCACGAGCTGGCCAAGGAAGAGCTGCAGCTCGCCATCAGTTCTCACAACCTGACCGTGGAGTATCAGCCCGTCATGCGGCTTGTCCCGGGTGCCGATCCCGTGCTGCACGGCTTCGAGGCGCTGGCGCGCTGGCCGCACCCCACCCGGGGGCGGCTAGGACCGGATGCACTCATCGGGGTCGCGGAGGATAACGGGCTGATCGACGCCCTCGGCGACGCGGTACTGCACGAGGCCCTCCGTCAGCTGCGGGACTGGCACGACCCCCGCCTGACCATGGCCGTCAACGTCTCGGTACGCCAGCTCGTACGGCCCGGTTTCGCAGCGGAGGTGCTGAGCCGGCTCGTCGAGCTCGGGATCGAGCCCTCGCGGCTGACCTTGGACGCTCGGGAGTCGCAGCTCATGGAGCAGCCTGACGTGGCCTTGGCAGGCATCCTTGAGGTTCACTCCACCGGCGTACACATCGCCATCGACGACTTCGGCGCGGGCTTGACGTCCGTGACGTACCTCCGCGACCTGCCCGCGACGGCGCTGAAAATCGATCCGTCATTGGTGGCGGCGCTGTCTCAGCCGGGCCAGGACCGTGGGGTGGTCGGCGCGATCGTCAGGCTGGCACACGGCCTGGGCATGCAAACAATCGCAGAGGGCGTCGAAACCGAGGAGCAGCTGGTGCAGGTCCGCGCGGTGGGTAGCGACTTCGCACAGGGCTACCTGCTCGGGGAGCCACTCCCCGGCGCGGCGATCCGACTGCCGGCGCGGGGTCGGGGTGGCACGGGACGTCAGTGAGGGCGGGGTTCCGAGGATTGACCGGCCCGTCCCACTCGCTGCGGAAGTCGTGGCCGGTGACGCGCGTCCAAACGGGAATGGTGGCGTCGAAAGTCAGCTGTCGCCCACCAGTGATGCGAGGGCGTTGAGCTCTCGGGTCAACGTCGCTGCGGTGGTGTCCGGGTCGACGTCGGGCAGCAGCGGCAAGGTCATGACGATGACGCTTCCACTCCTCGGCCGCGGAACGGCTCTGATGTAAGCGCCGCCTTCCCGTCCCGGAGCAACCTGACGGAGGTAGTCCACCGTGCCTGCGTCCTGGTTGACGGCCACCCGCAATGCGAAGTCCGTGTCGTCCTTGCTCGCCTGCCAACCCGAGCGGGCATCACCGGAAACCCGATCCGCGAAGTCGGGTGCCCACTCGGGGATACGCGTCGGATCGGCGAGTAGCGCCACGACCGCAGCGACGTCGGCGATACTTTCGATGCTCTGAGTCACACTCCGGGCAGCACCGGAAAGCTGAGCCATGGTCGAACCATGTCACCGGATGGGCGGCTTGGGCCGTTGGTGGGCGTGGGCGAGGGTGTCAACGGCTGTCGCCCGGTCATCGGGCCGCCCTGCCCCTGCACCTGAACTTGACCCGGGCCGTATCGGCAACGACGCTGGCGGGTGCAGGTACCGTCCCGCGTCCTGGAGTAGTCATGCCTCGCCGCAGTCCGTGTTCGCCGCGCCTGGCCCGTGGCGGAGCCGGGTGTTCCGGGCAGGAGCGGGCAGTCGGCCGTGACACCCCGGCCTGGTGGTCCCGGTGACCGCCCCGCGTGGCGGCGCCGCCGAGTACTTCGTCCGGGAGGCGCTCGCGCAGGCGGGCGACCGGTACGTCTTCGGTGCGGAGGCGCATGGCGACGACCCGAACCCCACCGCGTTCGACTGCTCGGAGCTGGTGCAGTGGTCGGCGCACCAGGCGGGGGTCGAGGTGCCCGACGGGTCGTGGCTGCAGTACCGGCAGCTGGAGCAGCAGGGCGGGGCGGTCAGCGTCGAGCAGGCGCTGCACACCCGCGGCGCACTGCTGTTCTACTTCTCCAGCCCGCCGACCGGGGGACGGCCTGCGGAGGCCCATGTGGCGATCAGCCTGGGGGACGGTCGGACGATCGAGGCGCGCAACAGCCGGGACGGCGTGGGCGTGTTCACCGCCAACACCGTGCGCTTCAACTACGCCGCGGTGATCCCCCAGCTGTCCACCGTCCCGTCCGGAGGGTTCGGCACGAACCTCGCGATGGTCCCGGGCGGGATGGCGCCGGGCTTCGGCGCCGTGGACCCGTTCGGTATGCCCGGCGCCGCGCTGCCCAGCGCCGTCCTGGGCGGCCCGGGGCAGACCGACTCCGACGGCGACGGCCTCACCGACCAGTTCGAGGGCCTGTTCGGCACCGATCCGAATCGGGCGGACACCGACGGGGACGGCCTCAGCGACGTCGCGGAGACCGCGACGTACCACACGGACCCACTCCGGGCGGACACCGACGGAGACGGCGTCTCGGACGCCGTGGAGGTGGCTGCGGGCACCGATCCGGGCCGGGCCGCGTTGCCGCAGGGGGCCGCCGACGCCCGCTTCGGCGGGATGCAGACGCTGGACACCGACCAGGACGGCCTGTCCGACTATGAGGAACGGACGATCGGGACCCGCGCGGACGTGGCCGATACGGATTCCGACGGGCTGACCGACGGCGTCGAACGGGGGCTGGGCAGCGACCCGAACAACGTCGACACCGACCGCGACGGCCTCACCGACGGCTTCGAGCAGCAGGCCGGCACGCTCGGCCCAGCGCCCGACGACCCGGCAGGTGGGTTGCACCCGTCGGCCCTGCCGTTCGGGAGCGGCTCGCCCGCCGGTACCGGGTTCGACGACCCGACTTCGGCGCCCCGCTGCTGCACTGAGCCCGGCGCCGGCGCGGTGCCCGGCGAGCCGGCGGGGGGGTCAGCCGGGCGGTTCACCCGGGTGAGCGCCGCCGGGTCGCGTCTCGCCGGGCGGTCGACCGAGGCGGCGGGACCGCTGGATCACGCGCTCGCCGTCGAGGCGTGGGAGGTGATCCGAACGGCGCTCGCGGGCCTGCCGGACCGGCAACGGGTGGTGGTCGTGCTGCGCGACGTGGAGGGTTCCACGTCCGAGGAGGTCCGGGCAATGCTCGGCCTGTCCGTGGGCAACCAGCGCGTGCTGCTGCACCGCGGTCGGGCGCGGTTGCGGGTGCTGCTCGGTCCGGACGCCGTCGACGCGGTGGGTGCCTGACATGCCACGTCCGGTCGCCGGCACCGTGCTGCCCGACGTCACCTTGCCCGACACGACCGGTGCCGCCCGGCGTCTCGCCGACCTCCCCGAAGGCGATCCGCTGGTCCTGCACACCTACCGCGGCTGGTTCTGCCCGAAGGAGCGGGCCTACTTCCGGCAGGTACTGCTGCCGCTGCAGGAGGTCGCCGAGGTGGGGTACGTGCGGATGGTCTCGGTGAGCGTCGAGCCGCCCGAGGTGACCGCCGCGTTCCGGGCCGGCCTCGACGCCCGGTGGACGTTCCTCTCCGATGTCGACCGGGCCTGGCAGTCCGCGCTGGACCTGCGCGAGGTCACCGACACCGTGCACGACCCGTACCTGCCGACCGTGCTGATCTGCGCCCCCGACCTCACGGTCCGCCGGGTGTACGACGGGTACTGGATGTGGGGGCGCCCGTCGCTCGCCGACCTGTGGGCGGACCTGCGCGACGCCGGTGCGGCGCTGCGCCCGGACTGGACGGCGCCGCATGGCTGACCTCGCCTGGCTGGCGCTGCTCGACTCGGCGGAGCCGGGAACGGTGGCGGTGACCGATCCACGCGACGGGACCGCGGCCGGCCACCTGCTGGTCACGGTCGGCCGTGCGAAGCCGCACCGCACCGCCGTGCGCGTGGAGCCGTCGCTCGTGGGTGACGGACCGGCGCTCGCGGTGTCACTCGTGCTGCCGCCGCGTGGCGCCCGGCCCTTGTTCGACGACCCGGCGGTGGTCGGCGCCATGCGCGCGGTGCTGCGCGACCCGGGACGAACGACGCTGTTGAGCACGCTGGTCGACGGGCCGACGCAGTGGGCGGGCTCGATCAGCGGAGCCGACCCGCGCCGGGTCGCCGATCGGCTTGCCTGGTGGGCCGAAGACCCGTTCGCCCGCCTGGGCCCGCAGCATCGCCTGCTCGTCCCGGCGGGCGTGCTGTGCCCGCGACCGCTGCCGGCCGGCCCCGGCCATCAGCGCCACGCCGGCGCACCGTGGCCGTGGGGACGGTTTCGAACAGCATGAGTCCCTGACGGCCGTGCGTCACGCGCTCGCCGCGGCGAGGTGAGAAAGTGCTCTTCTCCGCGGCCGCTGTTCGAAGTCGATCCATTTCGGGGGAAGGAACTCCGGTAGCCCGTCTCGTATCCGCACGATCCACTCGGTGAAGTGGATCTGCCGGTGGTGGACCCGGCACAGCATGACGAGATTGTCCAGCTTCGTCTCGCCACCGCACTCCCACGGAATGATGTGGTGGCATTCGGTCCAGGAGATCGGGCGCCCGCATCCGGGGTGGGCACATCCGCGGTCCCGCGCGGCCACGGCCCGGCGCAGCCCCTCCGGAACCGTCCGGGTCGCGCGGCCCACATCGAGCGGCTGCCCGGCGCCGTTCAGCACGATCGGCACGGCGGTGGCGTCGCAGCACAGCATGCGCAGCGCTTCCGGCGACAGGATCCCGCCGAAGTCGAGGCAGGCGGCGCGGGCCCGGTTCTCCAGGTCCTCGAGCCTGATCAGCACGTTGACGTGCGGCCGGCGGCCACCGCACTCCGGGACCAGGTTCGTCGGGGCGTGGTCGAGGACGTAACCACACACGTCGGCCAGGGCCTCGGCCTGCCGCTGCCCGGCCGGGCGCTCGTCGTCGGCGGTCAGCGGATTCGCCTTCGCGTCGATCACCGTGGCGATCGCGTCGAACATCGCGGCGTCGTCGATCCGGCCCTTGATCCTTCCTCCGCCGGTCGCCGTCCGGGTCAGGTGCAGCTCATTGACTTGCGCCGGCGGCCCGTCGTCGGGCTCGGCGCCGTCCTGATCGAGCGCCTCGACCAGCGCAGCACCCCAGGCCTGCAGCTCCGACGGGGTGTAGTCGCGGGCCTTGCCTGCCAACGCCGACTCAGCGCCTGCCCATACATCGGGGGAAAGTCGCCGCGCCGAGGGCGTGTCGAGCACGCGCGCGATCACCTCGACGTGGCGCAGGCTGGCCCGCCCGTCGGCGAACACCGTGGCGGTGGCGGGCAGCCGCGCCGGCAGCGGGGAGCCGTCCAGCCCCACCCGTGCAGTGACGTGCTCGGCAGCCACGACGCGGCGGCGGGCCTCGAAGCGCTCCAAGCCGAGCAGATCCGCCAGGGCGGAGGCCGACGACTTGTAGCCCTTCTCGGCGAACACCCCGCGGCGCTCCAGCGCGGCCACCGCGGAAACGGCAGTGCGATCGAGCCTGCGCGCCGCGTGCTCGCATCGGGTGAGAAGCGCGACGAGATCCGCATCGGTGCCGGTTTCCGCGATCGCGTCCAGCGCCTCGATTGCCTGCGTGAGCAGACCGTCGAGCGTAGCGATCGTGGTGTCTGGCACGGGTACATCATCGCGCGACCCACCGACAATTCCGGCCGCTCGATCCGCGATCGCCAACCCTTCTTTCCCGAACTCTCGGCAGGGTGGCGCAAGCCCTTACAACAACCCCAACTCCCGCGCCCGCGCCACCGCCTCCGCCCGCGACGACACGCCGAGCTTGCGGAACAGCAGGCGCCCGTGCGTCTTGACCGTGTTCAGCGACAGTTGCAGGACCGTCCCGATCTCCCGCTCGGCGAGGGCCAGCTCGTGGCGGAGCAGCTCGCCGAACAGCCGGGGAGCGGAACCCGCGCTGGGGTCGATCGCGCTGAGGAAGACGCCCGCCCGCTCCGCGCGGTCGAGGAGTGCGGCGGCGTCGGGGCGAGCGGGACGGCCCGGCACGATCGGGCGAGAGCCTGCGCAGGAGGAGGTGCCAGGACGAACTCCCGCGGTCTGGCGGGAGGTAGCCGACCAGGTCGTTGACCAGCAGGGGAACCGTGGCGTCGCGGATCGCGCGCCCCCCGGCGGGCAGGGCGCGCGGCGCGAGGTCCCCGATGCCGCGCACGGCTGTCGGAGCGGGCCAGCACGTAGCTCCAGAACAGGACCGGGTGGTCGTCGCCGCTGTCGAGCGCCACCCAGGCGACCCGCGCGTCACCGGTGCGCACCACTCGGCGAGCAGCGAGGTCTTCCCCCAACCGGCGGGGGCGTCGAGCACGGTGAGCCGGTCGTCGGCCGGAGGTGGTGCACCAGGCCGGGCCGGGGCAGCAGGCCGCGACGAGCGGGCGGGTGCAGCTTCGTCGCACCGGCCCGTCGACGCGGAGAGGGCCGACCACGTCGGCAGCGTGCCGCAGCGCCGTACCTGCAACAGCCCCGCGAACGAGGTGTACGCGAACGGTCAGGAGTTCGCCCGCGGCCGCGGCGTCGCCTCCTCGGCCTGCGCGATCGCCCAGGCTGCGTTGATCAGGCCGATGTGGCTGAAGGCCTGCGGGAAGTTGCCGAGGAGGTCGCCGGTGGCGGGGTCGATCTCCTCGGCCAGCAGTCCCACGTCGTTGACGTAGCGGACCGCCCGCTCGAAGACGGTCCGGGCCCGGGCGACCTGGCCGGCAGCGGCCAGCGCCTGGGCCAGCCAGAAGGTGCAGAGCAGGAACGTCCCCTCCTCGCCCGCGAGGCCGTCGGCGTTGCTCCCGCTCGCCGTGCGGTAGCGGTAGACGAGCCCGCGCGCGTCGGTGAGCCGGTCGGCGATGGCCTCGACCGTCGCCACCACCCGCGGGTCGTCCGGTGGGAGGAAGCCGACCAGGCCGATCATCAGGGTGGACGCGTCGAGGTCGGGGGAGCCGAACGACTGGGTGAACGACTTCGCCGTGTCGTCCCACCCCTCGCTGAGGATCGCGGCGCGGATCTCCTCGGCCGCGGCCCGCCAGGCCGGCATCCGGTCCGTCGCGCGCAGCGTGCCGGCGAGGGCGACGGCCCGGTCGAGCGCGACCCAGCACATGAGCTTGGAGTAGATGAAGTGCCGCGGCTCGCCGCGGACCTCCCAGATCCCCTGGTCCTTCTCATGCCACCGGCGCGCGGCCGCGTCGGCGCACGCGACGAGGAACTCCCGCCAGGCGGTGGCCGCCGGAGGTCCGGGTCGAGCTGGGCGACGAGCCGGTAGGCGGAGCCCAGCAGCTCGCCGTAGACGTCGATCTGCCGCTGGTTCCAGGCGCCGTTGCCGACGCGGACGGGGCGGCTGCCGCGCCACCCCGACAGGTGGGGCAGCGTGCGCTCGCTGAGGTCGTGCTCCCCGCCGACGCCGAACATGATCTGCAGGTCGCGACCGCCCAGGACCTGGCCTGCGGAGCTGGCCGCCAGGTAGTCGAAGAACTGGTGGGCCTCGTCCGGGCAGGCGGCGATCCACAGCGCCTCGAGGGTGAAACTCGCGTCCCGGACCCAGGCGTAGCGGTAGTCCCAGTTGCGCTCGCCGCCCACCTGCTCGGGCAGCGAGGTCGTCGCGGCGGCGACCACGGCACCGGTGGGCTGGTAGGACAGCGCCTGCAGCACCCGGCCGCTGTGGTGGACGAGATCGCGCCACGGCCCGCGGTAGTTCTGGTGCAGCCGGGACCACGCCCGCCACGCGTCGGCCGTCGCGCGCAGCGCGTCGTCGAGGTCCTCGGCCGGCAGCGGACCCGGCCACGGTTCGGCCGTCGTGCGGTGCTGCAGCCCGAGCAGCATGCGGTCGCCCGCGGCGAGCCGCAGCCGCCCGGACGCGGTCGCATCGGCGACGTCGAGCGAGGTGGGGCAGGAGAGCACCACCACGTCGGCCCCACCCCGGGCGACCACGCCGCCCACCACCGGTGTGACCAGCGGCTCCACCAGCCCGTACTCCGGTCGCGGCGCGAACTCCACGGCCATCTCCACCTCGCCGCCGGTGCACTCCAGCGCGCGGACGAGCAGCCGGGGCGCGGCTGCGCCGATCGCGTGCGGGTCGTCCGCGCCGCCCGTGGCGAGCGCGTCCGTGACGGTCGCGGTGCCCGTCGCCGTCGTCCACGTCGTCTCGAGCAGCATCGTGTCGTCGACGTAGCGCCGGGTCGCCTCGGCGTCCGGGTCGACAGGGCGCACCGACCAGTGCCCGGCTCCGGGGTCGAGGAGCCGGCCGAGCACGGCGGGCGAGTCGAAGCGCGGCGCGCACAGCCAGTCCACCGAGCCGTCGCGGCTGACCAGCGCGGCGGTGCGGCGGTCGGACAGGAGGGCGTAGTCGGCGATCGGCGTGGCGGTCATGATGGCGGTCCTTCCGGCGGTCGTCGCTGTACGGACCCGATCGGTACGCCGTCCGTTACGTGTCGCGCCACTCCGGAGGGCGTGGATCAAGCGTAACGCCGGAGGCCGCCGGGCAGAGCCCGCTCACATGACCGACCTCACCGGCTTGGGCGTCCTGGTCACCGGCGCCGCCGCCGGGATCGGGCGGGCCAGCGCGCTCGCCTTCGCCGCCGCGGGAGCGCGGGTCGCGGCGGCGGACGTCGACGAGTCCGGCCCTCGGCGTCTGGCGGTGCGTCAACGCGGGGGCCGAGGACGTCAACACCATGATCGGCACGCGTGCGGGACGGTGCGCGGGGCCCACAGGAAGTCGCCCGCGCCCGGCCGCACGACGTCGTCGTCGACATACACGCTCACCTCGCCGTCGAGCACGTGGAACGCCTCGTCCTCACGGCTGTGCCGGTGCACCGGCGTGGCCATCCCCCGCTCCGCCAGGAGCTCCTTGGCCCAGAGCCTGCCCGCGGTCTGCTCGCTGGTGGCCTTGAAGGTCAACAGGGCACCGAGGTGCCAGCGGGCGGGCCCAGCGTCGCGCGGCAGGTGGTAGGGCTGGGTGATCAGCTGGGTCCTCACGTCGTCGCCTCCCGGTCGGTGGAGGATCAGACTCGCGGCGCCCGGTCCCCGTTACGCGGCTCGCCGCGTCACGTCCCGAGTCGGTGGCAAGGACTCAATAGCAGGTCCATCCGCCGTCGACGTAGAGGGTCTGGCCGCTGACGTAGCTGCACGCGTCGCCGGCCAGGAAGAGCAACGGGCCGTCGAGCTCGTCGGGCCGCGGCCGGGGCGGTCGGCCGAGCGGGGTGTGCGCGCAGATCCACGCCACCTGGTCCGGGTCTTGCAGCCAGCCGGTGGTCGCCGTGGGGAACCACCCCCGGTGCCGTCGCGCGCGCCAGCTCGATCATCCGGGTCGCGGCGGCCGCGCGTTCCGCGACGTGGTCGAGCCCGGCGATCGCGTCGCAGTACGCGGCCAGCGCCGCGCACTCGACTTCCGGAGCTCGCGCGCGGCGCGGCGCACGGCTGGCCGAGCCGGGCCGGATCGTCGCGGCAGGTGAGCAGCAGCATCACCGGGAGGGAGGGGCCGCGTCCACGGCGGCCCGCCGCACGGTCAGCGACGCAGGGTCGGACCAGTGCAGGACCTCGATCACCACGAGGAGCGGACGCCGCCGCGCGGCCTCTGCGAGGGCCTCCACCACTGCCGCGGCGAGAACCTCCCGTCCCGAGGCTCCGCCGTCGCCGTCGCCGTCGCCGTCGCCGTCGCCGTCGCCGTCGCCGTGCCACCGCAGCCGCGGCGCGATCTCGGCGAAGCTCTCGGCTGGAGCACCCGACCGGAGGCCGGGGGCGTACGGCTCAGGATGGTCCGGGGTGGACGGGGCGGTCGAGCCACACCCGGTCGCGCAGGGCGATGCCGTCGATCTCGATCCCGGGCGGGTAGCCCGTCGCCGGGCCGAACGCGTCCCTCTCGACCGAGCGGAACCGGAAGCCCTGCCGCTGGTAGAAGCGCAGGTTCCCGATGTCCGCAGCCGCGGTGGCGACCACCATCTCGTGCGCCGCCTCGGCCGCGGCGAGGTCGAGGGCGGCCCGGACGAGCCGGCTGCCCACCCCGCGGCCCTGCACGGCCTCGCGCACGGCCATGTTCTTGAGCTCCACCCGTCCGGGATGATCGCTGTCGACCACCTGGATGTGGCCGAGCACGTCCTGCCCGGACCGGGCGACCAGCACCCGGCCGGCGTGCAGGTACGTGTCGAGCTCGGTGGGGGAGTCCTCGGCCAGCTCGAACAACTCGCGCAGCTCGTCCAGCGGACCGGTGTGCGGCTCGATGCGGACATCGGGTGCCGGCTGGAATCGCGGCGCGGTGAGCTGTGCGGTGGCGGGCGCGAGCACCATCCGCCAGCCGTCCGGGTCGGCGAACGCGACCGCGCCGACGGCAGCCCAGTAGGGGTTGTCGAGCGGTACCGGCGCGTGGTGGGCCTGCAGGCGCGCGACGGCCGCCGCGTGGCCGGCCGGATCCTCGATGTAGAGCACCAGCAGGTTCTCCGTGGTGGGGGCCGGCCCCGGCGTCCCCTCGACATGTGCGGTGAACTCGAGGTGGTGATCCGTACCGGGCAGACCCAGCATGACGCCCGAATACCCGGCGTGGTCGGCGAAGCGGTCGAGCACGGGCAGCCCGAGGTCGACCGCGTAGAAGTGGACGACCTCGTCGAGCTTGTCAGTGGGGCGGGCGAGGCGGACCTGCGTGGCGGGTAGGCCGGTCGGCCACGGCTGCGGGCTCACGGCTGCTTCACCAGGACCGTGCGGGTGTAGAGCAGGTCGAAGCCCCGACGCCGGGCGCTCCGCTGGGACCGGGTCTCGACCCGCGCGGTGCGCTCGGCTGGGGCGACCTTGCAGGACCGGTGCGTCTGGTCGACGTTCATGATCACTCCGCGGTCGGGACCTGTCCCTCGACTGTGCCTCCGCCGGACCGCCTGCAGGAAGAAGGATCGCTTACGCGAGCCTTACGGCCCCCGGGTTCGCAGCGCCCGCGGCCCGCGACCGCGACCAGCCCAGGTTCCTGCGCGTTCCGGGCTGGGCCGCCTTCATTTGGTCGGGGGCGTCGAGGTCGTGGTCGTTGCGGCGGTGGTCGTTGCGGCGGTGGTCGGGGCGCCCCCTACGGTTGGCGGGCCCTGGTGGGTGAGGTTCTGGCAGCCGAGGTTGGCCCAGGTTGCGGTGAGGCGTTGGGTCAGGAAGTCGAACAGGTTTGCCGCGGCGGGGTCGGGGGAGGCGGCCGACTCGGTGAAGGCGCGGTCGCGTTGCAGCCGGGCCGGGGCGATGGTGGCGATGTTCCTGCAGTAGGTGAGCCCGTCGTCGGTGCGCGGGTTCATCGCGGGCATGTCGACGCCGGCCCGGTAGAGGTTGGTCTTGGTGATGTTGATCTTGCCGTCTACCTGGGTCATCGGGTCGATGGGTGGAACGAGGGCGATGGGGGCGCCCTGGTGCGCTGCGGCTTGAAGCTCGTTGAGGGCCAGCGCTGGGGACGAGGTGCCACCTGCGGACAGGTCGGGCGCGGTGAAGGGTGTGCAGTGCAGGGCAGGGTCGATGCGGTTGTCGAGCAGGCCGTTGTCCGAGCCGTTGGTCAGGACGGTCGCGCCGGACAGGGCTTTTCGGTTGCCGGGGGAGTCCTGTGCGGTGCGCCCGTCCGACGTCACGAGGTACTTGGTCGGCAGGTTGTCGCTCTGGTCCTGGTCGACCACGCTGAAGTCACGTGTGGTGGGGCACGGCAAACCGTCGGCGCCCTTGCCAAGCGGGGGAACGGTGAGCTTGCCGGCGCGGATGGCGGCGTTGGCGGCGGCGAAGAAGCGTGGTGCCCCGCAGTAGGCGAACTGGGTGAAGGGCGAGGCGGGTAGGCCGTTGACGCAGCCGTCTCCTGTGTTGAAGCGGAGACGCATGATGCCGCGGCGGACGTGGTGGTGCCGCAGGGTCAGCGTGTCGGCCTGGAAGCCGAACCAGATCCCGACCACCGCTCCCCGGGGCAGGGTGGGCTTGACCGGCGGGATCGCGGGCTGCGTTCCATCGTCGATCACCAAGGGGTGGTAGACCGACACGGTGCCGGTGGTCGGGTCGATGATCGCCGCTTCGACGAACGCGGACTGGTCCGAATTGGCTTCATGGCAGGGCCCGGCCGCCGGGTCGGTCGCGGTGAGGCGGTAGGGCGTGGCCAGTCCTGCTCCAGTAAGTGCGGCCGGAGGCACGATCAGCGTGCAGTTCGTGTTCGTGGCCCCGGCCGTCGGCGGTGGCGTATCGGCCGTCGTGGATGTCGGGGCGCTGGTCGGGGTCACAACCGTGGTCGCGCTTCCGGAGGGCGGGGTGGCGGTGGGTCCAGCGGAAGGCCGTGCCGGAGGGCGCGCGCGCGTCGGCGGGTCGGCGAGCCGGTGGAAGAAGCTGTTGACGAACGTGGTGGTGCGGCCGGGCGCTGGGCTCCGCCAGGACTGCGCGGCGTCGACGACGGGCACGGACCGGCCAAGGGTCACGGTGCCGCCTGCGAGGACGGCCGCACCGACGAGAAGAGCGCCGCGAAGGCGCAGGGAGCGTCGTCGGGGGCTGCGGTCGGTCCGGCTGCGGTCGGCCGCGCGGTGGTGGGCTGGCTGTTTCGGCACGGGTCACCTCTCCGAGGGTGATCGCAATTCGGCCGGCTGTCCGCACGTGCGGACGGAGCGGGGAGCGAGCCGGTCGGGGTGCGTCCTACGTCGGTGGGTGACCATAGGGAGGCGTCGGAGCGCCAGCGGCTTTCCTGAGAGAGCTGGTTGCTCGTGAACCGGTCGAAGGGCGACCGTGGGCGCTGAGTGGCAAGCGATCCACCGAACGGCAGAAGCTGCGCTGCGCTCAATGGCGCTCGAATTCTCAGAATGCCTTTAAGAGTGATTCGTCCGGGTCGACCATCCCGCTGGTCACGGCAAACGCACCATTCAGCCCTGGAACCGCTTGTTCGGGTCCGTGGGCGCCCGGCTGTGCAAGATCCGCTGATGGCGGTCAGTGTGCAGCGGGCAGCGTCGGGCGATTGGGCTATGGGGGGCCGTGGCGATCGGTATCGGCGGGATGGTCGGTGGCGGGATCTTCGCCGTGCTCGGACTGTCCGTGCGGCTGGCCGAGGGCGGTGCGCCCGTGGCGTTCCTGATCGCCGGAGTGATCGCTCTGCTCACTGCGCGCTCATATGCGCTCCTCTCCCGGTCGTACCCGAGCCGCGGCGGCACTGTCACGTTTGTCAACCGGGCCTACGGCACCGGCCTGTTCAGCGGATCGGTGAACATCCTGCTGTGGATCAGCTACATCGTTATGCTCGCGCTCTACGCGCAGGCATTCGGCAGCTACGGTGCGAGCTTCCTGCCCCGCGAATCGGTGCTGTGGAAACACGTGCTGCTCAGCGGGGCGATCGTGGCGATCACGGCGCTGAACGTGGTCGGCGCCGCGGCGGTGGCCCGCTCCGAACGGGTCATCGTCGCAGTCAAGATCGCCATATTGGCGTCCTTCGTCGTGGTCGGGGCCGCGGCGTCACGCCCAGCCGCATCGCGCCCGCGGCCTGGGGTACGCCGCTGGCTGTCATTGCGGGCGGGATGATCATTTCCTCGCTTACGAGGGATTCGAACTGATCGCGAACGCCGCCGAGGACGTCCCGGACGCCGGCCGCACACTCACCGCCGCGTACTACATCTCGGTCGGCTTCGTGATCGCGCTCCTCCTGGCCAACCTGCTGGACCTGCAGAGCATCTCGGTCCTGGGCAGTGCCGGCTTCCTGATCATTTTCGCGGTGGTGAACGCCGCCGAGGCGGTGACCTCCCGCGAGCGGGGCTCCCGCCGCTGGATCTCCGTGACCGCCGCCGTTGCGTGTCTGACCGTGCTCGTCTCGCGCAGCCGGGTCCGCGACGTCGCGGTCCTCGCGGGCATGGTCGCCTGCGCGGTAATCGGCGAGGCCGCGTTCCGTCGTGCGCGTGGCGGGAGTGAGGTCCCCGATGGCTCGACGGAGGGCTGATCGACGACGCGAGTGCTTACGCGAGCCTTACGGATCATCGGCTCCGGATGCACCGGGTCGGAGCGTGGCTAGCGTCGAGTCGTGCGCATTCTGATCACTGGCGGGGCCGGGTTCGTCGGGTCCCACGTCGCGGACCGGCTCGCCGACGAGGGGCACGAGCCGCTCCTGCTCGACGCGCTGCTCCCGCAGGCCCACGGCGACGATCCGCCGCCGGAGACCGAGCGGTACGAGCTGGTCCGCGGGGACGTCCGCGACGCCGACCTGCTGGCCCGGCTGCTGCCCGGGGTCGACGCGGTGTGCCACCAGGCCGCGATGGTCGGGCACGGCGTCGACCCGGCCGACGCGCCCGGCTACGCCGCGCACAACGATCTCGGCACCGCCGTCCTGCTCGCCGCCATGCACGCCGCAGGACGCCGCCGGCTGGTGCTGGCCGGCTCGATGGTCGTCTACGGCGAGGGCCGCTACGACTGCCCCGAGCACGGCCTCGTGCGGCCCGGGCCGCGCACGCGGGCCGACCTCGACGCGGGACGGTTCGAGCCGCCGTGCCCCCGTTGCGGCCGCGATCTGGTCCCCGGGCTCGTCGCGGAGGACACGCCGTTCGACCCGCGCAGTACCTACGCCGCGACCAAGGCCGCCCAGGAGTACCTGGTCGGGGCGTGGGCGCGGCAGACCGGTGGGACGGCGTGGTCGTTGCGCTACCACAACATCTACGGCCCGCGGATGCCGCGGGACACCCCGTACGCCGGCGTCGCGTCGATCTTCCGGTCGGCGTTGGAGCGGGGGGAGGCGCCCGGGTCCTGGAGGACGGCTGCCAGCGCCGCGACTTCGTGCACGTCACGGACGTCGCTGCGGCCAACGTCCGCGCGCTGACCACCGACCCGCCCGCGGGCGCCCTCACCGCCGTCAACGTCTGCTCGGGGGAGCCCCACACGGTCGGCGACCTGGCGGGCGCGCTCGCCGCGGCGACCGCAGGCCCCGAGCCCGTGGTCGTCGGCGGCGCCCAGCCCGGGGACGTGCGCCATGTCGTCGCCGATCCGGCCCGGGCCGCGTCGTTGCTCGGGTTCCGGGCCGCGGTGCGCTTCGCCGCGGGGGTGCGCGCCTTCGCCACCGACCCACTGCGCGTCCCGGCCCGGACGGTCGACGTCACCGAACGGTAAGCGGCAGAGACCCGTCCGTGAGGCCCTCACGGCCCGAAGATCGGGACGTGGACGGCGATCCCGAGATCATTCTTCCCTGCCTGGACGAGGCCGACGCGCTGCCGGTCGTGCTGGCCGCGCTGCCTGCGGGCTGGCCCGTGCTGGTCGTGGACAACGGCTCCACCGACGCCACCGCGGCGGTCGCCCGCGCGCTCGGCGCCCGGGTCGTCACCGAGCCGCGGCGCGGGTACGGCGCCGCCGTGCACGCGGGGCTGGAGGCGGCGCAGGCCGAGCTCGTCGCCGTGCTCGACGGTGACGGCTCGATCGATCCCGGCGTGCTGCCGGGCATGGCCGCCGTGGTCGCCGCCGGCGAGGCCGACCTGGCGGTCGGGAGGCGGGTGCCGCAGGCCCGGGCGTGGCCCTGGCACGCCCGGGCCGGCAACGCCGTGATCGCCGCGACGCTGCGGCGCCGCGGCGTGCCGGTCCACGACCTGGCCCCCGTCCGCGTGGCGAGCCGCGCCGCGCTGCTCGGGCTGGGCGTCGCCGACCGGAGCTTCGGCTACCCGCTCGAGCTGCTGTTGCGCGCCGGGGCGGCGGGATGGCGGATCCGCGAGGTCCCCGTGCCCTACCGGCCCCGGGCCGGCGGCCGGTCGAAGGTCTCGGGGTCGCTGCGCGGCACGGTCCGGGCGGCCCGGGACATGGCGGGGCTGCTGCGATGAGGGAACCAGAGGTGTGTCCTGCGGATCAACGCCGCAGCGGAGCAAAGCGGAGATCCACCGGGCCGACCCTCGCGCTGCTGGTGCTCGCCAAGGCGCCCGAGGCCGGCCGCGTCAAGACCCGGCTGTGCCCACCCCTGACCCTCGCGGAGGCGGCTGACCTCGCCGCGGCCGCGCTGCTGGACACGCTCGGTGCGGTGCGTGCGGTGCACGGCGGCCGGGTCGTCGTCGCCCTGGCCGGGCGGCTGTCCGCGGCGGCCCGCGCGGGCGAGCTGGCGGCCGAGCTGCGCGGCGTTGCGACCCGGCACCAGCGGGGCCCGGACCTGGGGCACCGCATCGCGGCTGCGCACGGCGAGGTCGCCTGCCTGCTGCCCGGCTGCCCGGTGCTGCAGCTCGGGATGGACACCCCGCAGGTCGAGCCCGGCCTGCTCACCGAGGCTGCCGGGCCGCTGCGGCGCGGCACCGTCGACGCGGTGCTCGGCCCGGCCGCCGACGGGGGCTGGTGGGCGTTGGGGCTGCGGGACCCGCGGGCCGCGGCGGTGATCGCCGGGGTACCGACCTCGCGCGACGACACGGGGGAGCGGACCGCCCACGCGCTGCGGGCCGCGGGGCTGCGGGTGGGCCTGCTGCCGGAGCTGACCGACGTCGACACGGCCGCCGACGCGGCGGTCGTGGCGCGGCTCGCGCCCGGGACCCGGTTCGCGGCGGCCGTCGCCGGGCTGCCGGCCCTGTCCGGCGACCCGTCGTCCCCGGTCGGGAGCGCCTGGTGCTGAGCCCCGACGTGCAGCCCGTCTGGGCGGCCGAGCCGATCCGCACCGTCCCGTCCGTCGACCTCGTGCGGGCCTTCGATCCTGCCCTGGCCGGGGCGTCCGCGCGGCTCGTTCGCGACGACGGTGTCGAGCTCGACCTCGCGGTGCCGCGGTGGCGCCGGTCCGCCGACGGCCAGGACCGCTGGCTGCTCGACCGCTGCACCGGTCCGGTGATCGACCTCGGGTGCGGGCCCGGACGCCTCGTGTCCGCGCTGGGGGAGCGCGGCGTGCCGGCGCTGGGGGTGGACCTCTCCGTGGTCGCGCAGCGGCTGTGCCGGCGGCGGCGCACGCCGATGGTCCGCCGGGACGTGTTCGACCCGCTGCCGGGCGAGGGCACCTGGGGCCAGGTGCTGCTGGCCGACGGCAACATCGGCATCGGGGGCGACCCGCTGCGTCTGCTGCACCGGGCCACCCGGCTGCTCCGGCCCGGTGGGAACCTGCTGGTGGAGACCGACGCCACTCCCGACCTGCTGTGGTGCGGCACCGTGCGGCTCCGCACCGCGGCCGGTACGGGCGCTCCGCTGCCGTGGGCGTGCGCGGGTGCGGATGCGCTGGTCCGCCTCGGGGCGACGCTCGGGCTGCGCCGGACCGCCTGCTACCGGGGGGTCCGCAGCTTCGTCGAGCTCACGTCCGGGCAGGCGTCCGCGCCGGGCGCCGCAGCGGCAGGGTGAGCTCGAAACGGCAGCCTGGGCCGGAGTTCACGACCGAGAGCCGGCCGCCGTGCGCCTCGGTCAGGGCGCGGGCGATGGCCAGCCCCAGCCCGGCCCCCGAGTCCGGGCCGGGGGTGCGGGCGGCGGCCCCCCGGTAGCCGACGTCGAAGATCCGGTCGAGGTCCGACTCCGGGATGCCGCCGCAGCCGTCCTGGACCCTCAGCCACGCCTCGGCTCCGGTCGTGCCCGCCGACAGCGCGACGCGGGCCCCGGCCGGGGTGTGCCGCACGGCGTTGGACAGCAGGTTGCGGACCACGCGGGTCAGCTCGGTGTCGCTGCCCGCCACGGTCGGCCAGCGGTCCGGCTCGTCCGCGACCACCTCCACCCCGGCGGCCGCCGCGGCCGCCGCCTCGGCGGCGACGGCGTCGGAGACGACCTCGCCGAGCGCGAGCGGGACGAGCTCGAGCCGCAGGGCGGCCGAGGTGGCCCGGGAGAGCTGGAACAGGTCGTCGACCATGGCCGCCAGCCGGATGGTCTCCCGCCGGACGCGTGCGAGGTAGTCGGCGACCTCGTCCGGCCGGTGCACGACCCCGTCGGCGAGCGCGTCGACCATGCCCCGGATCCCCGCCATCGGGGAGCGCAGGTCGTGGCTCATCCACCCCACCAGCTCGCGGCGGGCGGCCTCGGCCTGGCGCTCCGCCTCCCGGGCCTCCCGTTGCCACAGCGCGTCCCGGGCGAAGCCCCGCCCGAGCAGGGCGGCGACGGGCACGGTGACCGCGGCGACCACTCCGACCACCGCGAGGGTGCCGGCGAGCTGCGGGGTGTACATGAAGCCACTGACCGCGACGACCCCGGCGAGCGCGGCCACGAGCGGGACCAGCGCCAGCGTCGTCATGGCGGCCGTCACCGAGCGGCGGCGCATGCGGTGCAGGAGCAGGCCGCCGAGCGCGGTCACCGGCAGGGCGAACAGCAGCGCTGCGGGCAGGGCGTGCGCCAGCTCGGTGAGCACGTCACCCTTCCCGGGCGCCGGACGTGCCGGGGTCGTAGCGGTAGCCGGTGCCCCAGATCGTGGCGATCCGCCGCGGCTGCGTCGGGTCCGCCTCGACCTTCTCCCGCAGCCGGCGGACGTGGACGGTGACGGTGGACTGGTCCCCGAACTCCCAGCCCCATACCTGCGCGAGCAGCTCCGCGCGGGTGAAGGCCCGGCCGGGGTGCGCCAGGAGGAACGCGAGCAGGTCGAACTCCCGGGAGGTCAGCGCGAGCTCCGCCCCGGCCAGGGCCGCGCGGCGGGCGGCGGTGTCCACCCGCAGGTCCCCGTCCACCAGCGGCCCCCCGGCCGCGGACGGGGAGCCGTTGCGGCGCAGCACGGACCCGACCCGCAGCACGAGCTCTCGGGGGCTGAACGGCTTGCTCACGTAGTCGTCGGCGCCCAGCTCCAGGCCGCGGATCCGGTCGTCCTCCTCGCCGAGCGCGGTCAACATGACGATCGCGGGCGGCTTTTGCCCGGCGCGCAGCGCCCGGCACACGTCGAGCCCGCTGGTGCCGGGCAGCATCAGGTCCAGCACGACGGCGTCCGGCCGGTCGCGCGCGGCGGCCTCCAGGGCGCCCTCCCCGTCTGCGGCGAGGTCGACCCGGTACCCGGCGTCGCCGAGTACCGGGCGACGACGTCGCGAACGGTCGCGTCGTCGTCCACCACGAGCACGCGGTCGGCCATCTCACCAGCGTAGTCACCCGGAGGGGCGTCGCCGGCGCACGTCATCGAACGGTAAGGCCGAGCGCAGGTCCCGTCGTCGCCCGCGGTCCTACGGTCGACCCGTGACGCGCACCGAGCCCGGACAGGACCGACCCACGGCGTCGTGGGGGCGCCGGGATCCGGCCGTCCAGGCGCTGGAGCGTCACCGCCCGCCGCTGCCGCGGTTCCGCAGCCCGCTGCGCGGGCCCTGGCTGACCTCCGTCTTCGGCGCCGTGTTGCTCGCGGCGCTGCCCGTCGTGATCGTCACGGGCCTGCTCAGCTACGTGGCCTACGGGCCGCAGTCCGGGAAGGCCATCCCGGGCGATGTCGGCGTCCTGGACCTGCCCTGGTTCGACTGGCCCGCCTCGCCGTCATGGCTCGAACCGCTGACCGAGGGCCTGCACGTCGGGCTGGGACTGGCGCTGGTCCCGGTCGTGCTGGCGAAGCTGTGGTCGGTCGCGCCTGAGCCGTTCGCGTGGCCGCCGGTCCGCTCGCCCGCGCAGGCGCTCGAACGCCTGCCTTGCTGCTGCTCGTGGGCGGATCCTCTTCGAGATCATGACCGGGCTGCTGAACATCCAGTACGACGACGTGTTCGGCTTCGGCTTCGACGCAGCCCATTACGTCGGCGCCTGGGCGTTCCTCGGCGCCTTCGTCGCGCACGTCGCGCTCAAGCTGCGCACATGGTGCGCGGGCGACCCGGTCGCTGCGCGCCGAGCGGCGCACCTCGACGGCCGCCACCCGGCCGGAGGAGCCCGACCCGTACGGCCTCGTCGCTCCGACCCCGGTGGAGCCGATGATCAGCCGGCGCGGCGCGCTCGCGTCGTCGGCGGCGGGTCACCGCCCGTCGCGGGGCCGACCGCCGGCCAACCCTCGGCGGCCCGCTGCGCAGCCTGGCGGTCCTGCTGCCCGCGGGCGCAACTCGGCCGCCGCCGAGGCGGGCCGAACGATTTCCCGGTCAGCAAGATGTTCGCGGTGACAGGGACAGCCGGCGCCCTCGGCGCCAGATGGCGGCTCGACCTCACCGGGGGGGCTGCTCGTCCGGCTCGACCGCGACGCCGGGCGGCGCAGCGCAGCCACCGTGACGCTCCCGATCGCGTGCGTCGAGGGCTGGTCGACGACCGAGACCTGGACCGGGGTCCGGCTGCGCGACCTCGCGGCGCTGGCCGGCGTGCCCGAATCCGCGAGCGCGGTGGTGCGCTCGCTGGAGAACGGCCGGTTCGCGCAGGCGATGCTCACGTCGGCCAGGTGCTGCATCCGGACGCGCTGCTCGCGCTCGGCGTCAACGGGCGCCACTCGGTCCGGACGACGGCGACCCGGCCCGGGTCGTCGTCCGGCGCTGCCCGGCGTGCACAACACCAAGTGGGTCCGCTCGATCGAGTTCCGGAGCTCCTGATGCGCCACCGTTTCCGACGCTCTACGGCGCGGGCCCCGGCCACCTCGCCGTCCTCCTGCTGAGCGTCGCCGCGGCCGGCTACGCCGCGTCGATCGTGGCGGGCGACCGGTCGTGGCCGTGGATGGCCGTCTGGTTCGTCGCCGCCGTCGTCGGGCACGACGGGCGCGTCCCGCTTGTGCCGGGGCCGACACCGCGCCGCAGGCCGTCCTGCGCCGCCTTCCCCGCGTTCGCCGACCACCGTGAACTACGTCCGGGCGCCGGCGCCGCGGGCGGCGCTGACGTTGTGGATGTTCCTGCCGGGCAGATCATCCGGCAGGGCGAACCCGTGGTCGTCGGCCAGACCGGGCTCGACCAGAGCCCGTTCCTCGGCCGCTGGCTGCTGCTCGTCGCCGCGATGGCGGCGGTGTCCGCGCTGGTCTACGGGGTGCGCCGGCTCACCAGACGGTGA
>CAWHHY010000006.1:0-143120 GCA_963829305.1 uncultured Actinomycetota bacterium
CGGGCCAGGCGGCCCGCGTCATCTGACGGGCGAGCCTGGGGTCGGCGGTGACCATGTCGTCCTCGATCCCTTCCAGGATCTTCTTCTCGCGGGCGGACAGTTCACCTGGTTCGTCGGGTCCGGAGGTGTTCGAGGCAGCCATGCCGAGGCCTCTCCGGGGCGGCCTGATATGGATTGCCGACCAGCCGTCCCGGCACGCCCTGTCCGGATTGTAGAACTCGGCGCCGGTTGGGGCGTTCGGCTGAACGGGGACCGCCATCAGCAGGATGCCGGATCAGCCACGCGGGTCGCGGTCTCGTACACGTCGGGGACACCCGTCGGCGTTCCTGTTGCTCCTCACCGCAACCTCGCGCGTGGTGGCCCCGAATATCCCCTCGTCCAAGGGTGACACCCCCGTGCGCGACGACCGGTGGCGCTGACCCTTCCTCTCCGGCACCACACCGTCTCCGGGCGCTGCGCATTGACCGCGACGCCGCAAAACCCACTCGAGGCGTGACACAGGCGTCGCGGAAACGGTCGGCGGCGCGGCGTTATCCATCTCTCGAACACGTGTCCTGTGGCATGGGCACGGCTTGCTCGTCGGGGTGCGCCGTGATGTGCGGTGCGGTCGAGCGGGCGTCGTTTGTTCAGGCGTAGGCAGGTCCGCGGAGCGTTTGCCAGGGCGGTACACCGTATCGGTCTGCGTAGTCTGCGGTGAAACGCTCGGGGTTCGCGAATCCCCATTCAGATGCGATCTCGGCGACGGTGGCCTGCTCGGCCTCGGTGTCCGCGAGCTCGTGGTGCGCCCGAGCCAGCCGGACGCTGCGCAGCTGCTCAGCGGGCGAGACGTCGAGGTGGCGCCGGCAGGTCTCGTGCAGGGCACGCACACTGACACCGCTGAGGTCGGCGAGTTCGGTGAGGGTGAACGGGTACTGCGGGAACGCCTCAACGGCGTCGACCATGCGCTTCACCGGGCCCGGGCCCCACGAGTGGGTGGGCGCGTCGAGTTCCTCGTGGTAGGGGTGGTCGACGGCGAGCAGCAGCCGGTCCGCGACGGTCTCCCGCACCGGGTCGGCCAGCAGCGGGTGACGCAGCGCTGGCCAGGACACCAGCAGTCGGATCAGGCCAGCCCAGGTCCGCCCGGCCGGCGTGCTCAGGTTCAGTGTGGCGGCCAGCTCCAGTGGGCGGTGAACCGCGTGCCCGAGCCGGTGCTCGAGCACGTCGGCCATCACCGACGTGTCAATCCAGACGGCGTAGCAGACAGTGCGCCATGGAGTCGACGTCGCCGTCGCTGGAACACTCCCTCGTCCGACGCCGAGGCCCCCCTGCACTCCCCCCCCGTGACGATGGTGACGACATAGCCAGCCCGCCCGGGTTCTGTCCCCCCTAAATCTCCTCAATAATGAAAAAAAAAGAATCCGCCAAATGTTTAAAACACAAACAACAAATATATCACCCTCCCCTCGCGGCTTGTCACGCCCCTCTCCTTTTCCCCCCCCTGGCGAGCGGCCTGAGCCCGACCTGTAGCAGTGCACGGCATCGGTGAGCAACTGCGCCAGGGCTGGGGCTGTCCCAGCGTTCGCTACGGCTGCGCTCGCCTGATCCGCGCACCCAGCACCCCCTGCTGCTGCCCGCGGCCTTCCACCAGCGCTGTGCGTGCAGCATCGGCGGCGCCCACCGAGACCTGCAGCTCCACTGCCACCAGGCTCACCTCTTCACCGCACCAGCCCGAACGGTCACCCCACGAGGTCTTCGTGTCAAGCCGTGTGAACGATCAGGTAATTCCCCCGGGGTGTGGATCCTGCTGAGACCAGGGCGATGAGCAGCCGCTCCCCGGCCGCGGCCGAGACGGTGCTCCGGGTGACGGCCACGTTGCTCGGCCGCCACCGCCGCCGTCCCGGTCTACAGCGCCTCGCACCGGACGCCGCGTTGTTCGACGACTCGCCGCACCTGGCTGGCCAGGACCGTCTGACGAAGTCGGGAGCGCCATATCCGCGTCGTGGTCTACCACGGTTGCCAGGTGGTGCTCGCCAGCTGCTACGCGGGCACGTGATGTCACCCGGTGCGCCTCGCCCAGGTGCCGAGAACGGAGCATGCTGGGCGCGGGTCCAGCTTCCCGCTCACGGGGTCTGGATCAAGGGGCGGCCCGCGGGGAGTTTGGTCCCCGAGGTCCGCCCCGCTCCTTCGCCGCGTGGACTGGCCATCGCGGACCGGTGAGGCTCGATCCGTTCTGTCGTTCACGGTCAAGGCTTGCAGTCGCCGGCGGACCGTCGGTTCCATGTCATGCCGGTCGCCGAGCGACCGGCGGTTGTCACAAGGCTCGCAGAGCGTAGGAACCGATGGTCATCAGCTCTCCCGAAGATCTGTTCGTGATTGTTGTGATGGACCAGCCGGCGGCCTGGCCATCATGGGTCCCGATCTCCTGCCACTCACGGGACACGTCGTGAAGCGCGACGACGTCGCCAGCATCGAGGATGTCTCGAACCACGTGATCGGTCCGGTACTGGCTCTGCGCCCACAGCCGCAGTGCGGCAAGCAGGTGCGAGGCTTCGGTGATGAAGTGGCGGCCGCTGTCGGTGTCGCCCAGCTCGTGGGTGTGGGCCTCGATCTCCCGCTGCGACCGGGCAACGAGCTGGTCTAAGCGGTCCATTGACGAAGTGTCCCCTGCCCCGACGTCCGCGGGCTTCAGGTGGGGACCGCCACCTCAAGAACCCCACAGGCTGGTGGCCGGCATGGGCCGGGTCGGGAGCCGGGGGCGGGGTGTACCTGATAGGACGAGGGGCCCGACCCCTGGCCGGGCCCCTCTGAGGGATTAACTGTCTGACTCCGTGATGCGTACGAACGTCGTGACGCCCACCTCCATCGAGACGGTTCCTCAACCTCCGTGTTTCCTGTGCACCTGCTCCTGCGCTGCCTCGTGCGAGCGCTGTGAACTGTCCACCGTCGTTGTGTCGGCGCATTATTTAGCACCCGCGGTCAACACGCTCAAATCCGGGGTGCACTCGCGCCGGTCCGCGCCTTCGCCGACCCAGCTCATGACGACACCGCCCGGCAGGGGCCCGCGACGGTGGTTCACGACCTCGGGCTCGGGTCAGTCACCGGTCAGTCACTCGGTGGTGGGTTCGGCGGCATCGGGGAGGTCGCGGCTGCGGGGTCGAAGTCGGCGCGGCGAAGCCGGAACACCTGCAGGGTCAGCCCGAAATACTTGCCGGTCTCCCCGACCCATTCCATCCCATTGCGGCGGACGGTCGCCGCGGCACGGGTGTTCCCGGGCCGGACCACCGCGAAGATCTCGGCGACGTCATGACGGAACGCCCAGCCCGCGAGGGCGCGGGTGGTCTCACTGGCGTAGCCGTGACCCCATACTTGCGGATGGAGCTGCCAGCCGACCTCGAGGTCCTCCCGACCTGGCGGCAGCGGCAACAGGATCGCCCCGGACAGCAGTCGCCCATCGTCGCGCCGGTCGATGGCCCAGCGGCCCGCCGGCGGGGGCGTCCGGTCGTCTTCGGCGACCCACTGCTGCAACAGCAACCGCATCGCGGCCAGGTCGGGGACGTGATCCATCTCGGGGCTCAGCCAGCGCGCGACGTCGGGATGCCCGTAGATGGCCAGCGCCTCGGCGGCGTCCTCGACCAGCCACGGCCGCCAAGACCAACCGGTCGGTGACCAGCGGTTCCACGAAACCCATCGCAGGCCGCCCGGTCGCGCGTGTAGCGATCTGACGGGCCGGGGGGCAGATCGGTCAGGACGGCGATCTGCTGATGCGTCAGGTCGTCGACGACCGCCAAGCGTCATCACCGTCCGTTGCGGGCCGGACGCCAGCTCAGCTCGTCAGCGACCCGACCGAGTCCATCACCTGAACGCAACGCAGGCCCCGACCGCCACTCGTGCGACGGCGCGGCGGTGCGGTCGGCTGTTTCCTGCCGCGGGCCCGCGCGGCGATCCGCTCGGTGACCCGCGGGTGCGATGCCGGTGTGCGCATGGTCAGCCGCGCGCCGAGCGTCACCCGTTCGGGGTCGACCGTCGTGCGTCGAAGGCGGCCCGGCTTGGTGACCGAGACGGACGCTCACCACGTGATGCGGCGAAAGGCCCTTCCGAGCTGCGGGTGTACGGTGTTGAATCCTCGGGGTGGGCACCGGTTATGGCACGCCCGCGGCCGGGTGCGGCCGGGGGTGCGAGCGGCTGTGGCTGGTGGACCGGAGGTAACCGTCAGCTGGTGGTGTTACGCGCTGTTCGGACGCGCCGTCGCTCTGGTGCTCGCCCCGCGGGTGTTGCTGATCGTCCGGCCGCGCGGCGGTCGCCTGGTTGAGGCGCGATGAGCGCCTCTGAAAGCCTGTAACTCGAAACGCCTTCTAGCCGGCCAAGTTGAGGCTCAGTTAGCGACTTCTCCTTGGTCGACCCGCATTTCGCTTATCCTGGGCCTCGACAAACCGACCGCGTCATGAAGAGCAGGGGTATTGCAACTCAAGGAGGACATCGTGACTGTCATTCGCTTTGATCCATTCGGGGATCCGTTCCGCCAGCTGGACCGGCTGACAAGTCAGCTGCTGTCCGGCACTCGCACGCCGATGGGAATGGCGATGGACGTCTGGCAAGCTGATGACGGCTATCACGCCGTGCTGGACCTGCCGGGGGTGGACGCATCGAGCGTGGAGATCACGTCCGAGCGGAACGTATTGACGATTGCGGCGGAGCGTCGGCCGGAGTACGAGCAGGGACAGAACGTGCTCGTCGCGGAGCGGCCCCAGGGAAGGTTCACCCGTCAGCTGCAACTCGGGGAGAACCTCGACACACAGAACGTCGAAGCGCGCTACGCCAACGGTGTGCTGCACTTGACCATCCCGGTGGCCGAGGCTGCGCAACCGCGTCGGATCGAGGTGCAGGGCGCGGGGACGCCGCAGACAATCGAGATGTCCCCCGGTCAGGGAAGCGCTGAGCCTGGCTCCGGCGACGAGCAGTAGGGGACCGGATCCAACAGTTGATCCCGGTGCGGCGCTGCGGCGGGCATGCGGCGGGGGGCGTGCTGGGGTGGCCGGCTTGCCGTTCTGCCGATGGCTCTCTTGACTTGTCGGGGTCGTCGATCAGGTCAACCGGTCGGACGGGGCGTGCCGAGAGGCGGGTGAACGTGGCGGCGAGGTGCCGCGGCCGGGGCCAGCGCTGATCGAGGCCCCAGGACTACGGCTTCGTGGACCACGTGATCTCGTGCGTCGGGGGGCAGCTGCCCGACGCCACCCAGAACGGGAACGGGAGCGCCCGATGAGTTTCCAGCCGGCCCAGTCCCGGTACGTGCTGCCGTCCTTCATCGAACGCACCAGCTACGGGGTCAAGGAGTCCAACCCGTACAACAAGCTCTTCGAGGAGCGCATCATCTTCCTCGGGGTGCAGATCGACGACGCGTCGGCGAACGACGTGATGGCCCAGCTGCTCGTGCTGGAGTCGATCGACCCGGACCGCGACATCCTGATGTACATCAACTCGCCGGGTGGCTTGTTCACCTCGTTGATGGCCATCTACGACACGATGCAGTACGTGCGGCCGGAGATCAGCACGGTCTGCCTGGGGCAGGCCGCGTCGGCTGCGGCGGTGCTGCTCGCCGCGGGCACTCCGGGCAAGCGGCTGGCCGTGCCGAACGCGCGGATCCTGCATCCACCAGCCGGCCACCGAGGGCATCTACGGCCAGGTGTCGGACCTGGAGATCCAGGCCGCGGAGATCTCCCGCATGCGCAAGCTGCTGGAGGCGACGCTGGCCAAACACAGCGGCAAGACGCCCGAGCAGGTCCGGCAGGACATCGAGCGCGACAAGATCCTGACGGCCGAGGAGGCCAAGGAGTACGGGATCATCGACGAGATCATCCAGAGCCGCAAGCTCGCGCCCGTCGGCTGAGCGATCGGCCCAGGTCGTCCACGCGTTCCGCTGCACGTACAGGTCGTCACCGGCGCCCACTCGGGTGGAAGCCGAGCTCGTCCGGAATGCCGAGCATCCCGACCGCCCACAGCGGCGACAGGCCGGTCCAACCACAAGATCACTGCTGATCGATCTCCGCCGTGACCGCGCAAGGGCCACTGCGGCTTCCACTTACTCTGTGCGCACGAGACGCGCCGCAGGTTCCTGAGTTGTATTGCTTCAGCACCTCGGCCGCGGCGGCCGCTTGACGGACGCCTGACGCTGACGCTTGACGCTTGGGGAGAATCAGGGCCATGGCCCACAACGGCGACACGGAGGTCGACCGAGCGCTTGACGCTGTGGTCGCCGAGATCAACGGCCTGACGGAAGGGCAGGACGGTGGTCCCCCAGTTGTGCTCACGCTGGGTGGCTTGGTCATCGGCGGAACGATCATCCCTGACTGGCAGTGGTTCGACGAGGTCGAGCATGCTGCCCGGGCTGCGTTCACGGTGCACAGCGGCGGTTCCATCGACGACGAGTCCGGTGGCTGGGCAAGGCTGTTCCGGGGCGTCAGCGAGTCCCTCGCGCGGGAGCGTGACGAGCACGCCGCTGCACGGAACGCCGTCGGGGGTCTTGCCGTTCGCTACCGACGCCTGCTCGCCGGCGAGGACCGCACCAGCTACATCCACCTGAGCGATGCCCGGGTCCTCCTTCCCGCCGGTAGCTCGCTGTCCACCGCCGGGATGCACTGGCGGGGACGGCTCTCCGCGGTATCAGGGTGGTCCTTCGGGCACCCTGGTGGTGAGTAGTCACCGGTGCCGGCGCAAACCCCGCTGCCGATCTGTGCCCGGTGGGGGCGAACCGGCCAGCGTGCGCCACCAGCGCCGGCGAGATCGCCGAGTTCCTCCACCGACTCGCCCGGCTACGCCCACCGGCCCTCGGCGGCGACCCCGCCGAGCACGCCGCGCTCTGCTGGCCTTCGGCGTCGTCCTGCACCGCAACGGATGGCGAATCATCTACCTCGGCGCCGACACCCCACTCGCCGATCTCGTCCACACTGTCGCCGAGAAGCGTCCCGACGTCGTGATCCTCGCCCACACTCACCCCCGAGCGGTTCCAGGAATCCATCCCCGTTCTTATCACCCTCGCCCGGACCGCTCCCCTTCGACTGGCCGGCGCCGGCGCCGGCACCACCACGAGCGTCGGCGCGACCACCCGTCGGCGACCCACCGAAACTTCTCACCCCCCTGAGCTGAGCCGACCATGAGCTTGACCCCCCGGCACGGTCGTGTGCGTCGGTCATGCGGTTGGTGGGCGGCGGTTGGTTGGTGCCCGGTCGGCGGGGTGTCAGCGCAGCTCGGACAGTGCTTGGGTCACCGTTTGGGCGTCGAACTTTGCGGGGTCGAAGTCGGCGGCGTCGCTGAGCCCGAGCCACTCCAGCATGTCGTCGTGGCCGGGATGGGTGGGGTCGGTCAGGGCTTGGGCGAGGTCGGCGTAGCCCCAGATGCCGCCGCAGTCCTCCGGCGGGGCTGCGCGTCGTCCGCCGGTGCAGCGTGGATAGCTGAGCGTGCTGTCCCGGTCGAGAACCTTTTCCACCACGACATCGTGTTCCCAGTCGTCGCCGAAGTCGTAGGTGTATCGGATCGCGCTGCGCGGGGTGGGGGCGACCTGCTCCAGCGTGACCGGCGCCTCGGCACGATGGCCGAGTTCGGCATCGGCGATGCCGAACTCGCCGTAGGGGGTGTGGAAGACGTGCAGGTGGCTGCCGTCCCAGGCAAACGCGACCTGGATGATGCGGTGCAGCCGGGCGAGGCTGATATCGGCGGGCACCTCAAGACGCCGCCAGATCGGTGGGGTGGCGCCGCGCAAGCCCACCTTGAGCTGGTAGATCGGCGCCGGCTGGTCGGACTTGGTGCGTTTCGCCGGGAGGGCCCGGGCCGTCGGCAGGCTGCGGGACAGGATCGGGGCTGGACCGAACCCGGCGCTCCCGCCGCGGGCCAGCAGCGCCCGCATCGCTCGCGGGGTGAGCCCGTCCTGGTCGTCCTGGTCGGCATGGGCCGCGGGCGCCTTGTTCGGTGCGGGCAGGGTGCGCATGCGGGCTCGGAGCAACGCGGCCAGGGCCGGGTAGCCCGGCATGGCGTCCTCATCGACGGGCAGCTCATCGATGTCCCGCTCGTCGCCGTCGCTGTCGTGGACCGCCCGAGCGTCCAGAGCGTTTTCGATCTGCCAGCGCAACTCGGGCGGGTCCAGCGGTTCGGTGGTGACCTCCACCCCATCGGCGCGGGCCTGCGACCGGATCATTTTCAGTGCCTGCGGCAACTGGTCGGCCTCGAGCAGGAGAATGTCCGTGGCCGCCCCGCAGTCGAGGTCATCCACGCTCACCACGACCGCGTGTGAGCGCCCGGCCCGGTGAAACGAGCAGGCCAGCATCGACCCGGTCGCGGCCGGATCGCTCAGCCGCCAGCAGTCGTCGGCGGTGACCGGCTTAGCCAGCTCGCCCGCCCACCCGGGCCGGGGAAGACCAGCCTCGACGAGCCGGTCGGCGGCCGCCGACGCGGCCTTGCCCACCCGGTCGGGGGCCACCGAGCCGATCGCCAGCAACATCGCCACCGCCTCGGGACAGGCCCGGGCCTCGAACTCGGGGATGAACTCACCGACCAGCGCCTCGGTGAACTCGTCATCGGCCATCGCCCCGATCGACACGAACACCGAGCCCGCGATCTCGGCCTCCAGTGGGTCTGCGGACGCGAGCAGATCCGCGGCACCGGTCAGCACCTCATCGATCAACTGACGCGGGTCGAAGTCCTCACCGGAACACGCGGGGCAGTCACAGGTGTCGGGTGCGCTGAACAGGTCGAGCGCGACCGGCTGCCTGGCCGACTTCCCGGTCTTGGTCTTGTTCTTGCCTTTCCGGCCGCGGCTCACAGGGCTCATCCGCCCAGTCTGCCCACCCCCGCCATGGACCTCACGCACCCCCCGGTGGGTGTCGGCACGTCGATCTGGTGCAATCGGCTACCCTCACGCAGCCAGACGTCCCTGCGGCGCCTCCGACCCCGCCGTCCAGCGGGCGACTACCACACCGAGCAGCGGCCCACGACGGTGTCGAGGGCCGGCCCCGGGGACACAGCTGCGCGACCCGGTCGGAGGAGCTACCGAACCCCGGTCGTGCGTCCCCAGCCGCCGATGGCGGCCACGGGCCGGAAGCCCCTTGATGGTTCGGTGGACGCCGAGGCCGAACTCCCACACGCCGATCGGCAGAGCCCCCGCGGCTCGGATCGTGGAGTGGTCCCCGGCGCCGACGATGGTGCCGGTGGGCCGACGCGAGGATCAGCGGTGCACCGACCAGGCCGATGGCCGGGATGAGGCGCGGGACGAGCCGCGACCGGTACATACGTAGCCGAGGAACAGGGCGTTGATGCGGGGGATGAGACCCGGGTCCGAGCAGGAAGGTCCACTGCCGCATTGCCGGACGGGACGACGCCCGCGCCGCCCGCTCGGCCTCCAGGTTCGGTCACCCGGGCGATGGCATCGGAAGCCGGCGACGTAGCCGATGGCCATAGCGAGCAGGACACCGCAGCATACCGAGGCCGAGACGGTGCCGCTCATGCCGACACGTCGGTGTCGTGTCGTCGTGAGCGCACCGCGCCGGGGCCGCGGGTCACGCCCGGAAGCGGACCCGAATGCCCGTCAGCCCGCCGATACCACGCGGGCGTCGGGGCCCGGGAAGTAAACCGACTCGTGGCCGTCCTGCCAGCGGATCCGATAGTGCTCCCGCTCGCCCTGCCCGATCACCTCGATCACCTCGCCGTGCCGCCGGAGTGCATCGAGCGTGGTGGTGTCGATGACGATCTGGTCACCCTGCTTGGCATGCATCCTGGGCTACCTCCTCCGATTGGTGCGTACAGGCTCCAGCGCGACGCACGAGATCGCCAGCGGCAACCGCCCGCCCGCGCGCGCCAGGTCTCCGCGGTTCGGAGCGTCGGGTGGAAAGGGCGGCACTTGCACCCAACTCTGTCCGCAGACGCCGGACACTCACGAGCCATGAGTCCGCGGCCTAACCTGCGGCTGCCCTGTGCACGGAGGCGGCCGAGCGGGAGCGAGGCGAACCTCGCGGGCGAGAGACAACGTGTCCCGCGTGATGTCGCCGCGTCTGCGTCTGCGTCCGTGTCCGCGGCGACGGCATCTCGATGTAGAAATCAGTGCCGGGGCCACAGGTGGTGTCGCTCGTGGTGCCAGGTGCGGTCGAAGTCGGCGGCGGCTCGCCGGAGGGCGCGCTCGGTCTGGCGCTCGTTCCTGACCTCGTGCAGCGTGCCGTGGGGGTAGCCGGCGTTGGTTGCCCGTCCCTCGGTCGCTTCGTAGAGGAAGACGAAGGAGTAGAACAACCCGACCAGTGATCCTCCAAGGGCACCCATGACTCGGATCCACAAGGGCCCCGGTAGCAGGAGCACCAGGACGATGGCGACCGGGGCGAGTTGAGCCACCAGCCGGGCCAGGTGACGCAGCGGCCAGGTGCGGCAGGTGAGGTCGTGCAGTACCCACGAGCGGTAGCGGGCGGGCAGCCGGCCGCCGACGGCGTACCAGAACCAGCGAAGCGGACCCGGGCGATACCGCGCCGGTCGGGGGTCGGATCTGTTCATGAGGCGCTCCTTGGCCTGCCGTGCTGGCGCCACAGGCCTTCATCCGCACCGCCCCGTTGACGCCGTGGGAACGGGTAGGAGCCGTGCATCGGGCCGTCGCCGAGCGGGCGGTGCGTGGCACCGATGCTAGTCCGCGCTGTGCTGTCCGGTGTGGTGCTTCGGCAGGTCCGCGGTCGCGGCTGGTCAGAGCCCGAGAGCCTGTGCGCCCGGGCGGTGCCCTACCTGCGCGAGGGCTTCGCCCACGGCGAGACGGTCGTCGCGTGGTGTCCGCCGACGCACCTACCTGGCCCGCTCCGCGCCGCCTCCCCAGCCCCGGCCGCGGTGCAGCTCGACCTCACGGTGAGCCGTCCGGCCGAGCTCGTGACGTTCCGGCGGTTGCTGCGCCGGTGGGCCGAACTGCACACCACCGCCGACCACGACGCCGACCATGTCGTGATCGCCGTCAACGCGAGGATCAGCGGTGCACCGACCAGGCCGATGGCCGGGATGAGGCGCGGGACGAGCCGCGACCGGTACATGACGTAGCCGAGGAACAGGGCGTTGATGCGGGGGATGAGACCCGGGTCCGAGCAGGAAGGTCCACTGCCGCATTGCCGGACGGGACGACGCCCGCGCCGCCCGCTCGGCCTCCAGGTTCGGTTACCCGGGCGATGGCAACGGGGTGATCATGGGAAGCTTCGGCACGCCGTCTCCCGGTGCTCGCGGGTTCGGTAGGTGCTGGTCAGCAGGCGCGATCCACTGGCCGGGGCCGTCTCATGTGCCCTGCGGGGTTGTCGGGCAGCAATCTCGCGATCGTCGCCGGTGCGGTGCTGGGGCTCCTGCGCCTGCTGCGCGCCGATCCGCGGGTGGCCGCCGCCCTGAGCGCCGCGGCACTTCTCGGGTTCGTCGTGCTGGCCCGCCCGTCGCCCAGCGTGCTGCGGGCGGCCGCGATGGGCGCCGTGGTGCTGCTGGCCCTCGCCGTCGGCCGGGAGCGGACGGCCGTGCCCGCGCTCGCCGCGACGGTGCTCGGGCTGCTGGTGGCCGACCCGGCACTCGCGGCCGACCCGGGGTTCGGCCTGTCGGTGCTCGCGACTGCGGGACTTGTGATGGTCGTGCCGGGGTGGGTGGCTCGGATGCGGCAGCGCGGCGTACCGCCGGGCGTCGCCGAGATGCTCGCGGTACCCGCGGCGGCGTGCCTGGCGACGGCTCCGCTGCTCGCGGGTCTGAGCGGCAGTGTGAGCCTGGTGACCGTGGTCGCGAACCTGGTCGCGGCGCCCGCGGTCGCGCCGGCGACGGTGCTCGGCGTGCTGGCGGCGGTGCTGTCGCCGGTGGCCATGCCCGCCGCGCAGGGGTGCGCCTGGCTCGCCGGCCCGGCGGTGGGCTGGCTCATCACGGTGGCGGACCGGGCGGCAGCGGTGCCCGGGGCGGTCGTCCCGTGGCCGGGTGGCCCTGCCGGAGCGGGGCTGCTCGCCGCGGTCGTCGTCGCGGTCGTGCTGCTCGCCCGCTCCCGCCGGGTCCGTCCGCTGCTCCTCGCAGTGGTCGTCGGCCTCCTGCTGGTCCTGGTCCCCACCCGGGTGCTGCGCCCGGGGTGGCCGCCACCCGGCTGGGCCGTCGTGGCGTGCGATGTCGGGCAGGGTGACGCACTGGTGCTCGCGACCGGCCGGCCGGGACGTGCGGTGCTCGTCGACGCCGGGCCGGATGACGGGCCCGTGGACGCCTGCCTGGACCGGCTCGGGGTGACGACACTGGCGATGGTGCTGGTCAGCCACCTGCATGCGGACCATGTGGGCGGCCTCGCCGGGGCGTTGCGTGGCCGATCGGTCGGTGCGGTGGCGGTCGGCCCCGTCCACGAGCCACGGTGGGCGCTCGACCGGATTCGGCGGCAGTCGGCCGTGGCGGGCGTGCGGATCGTGGAGGTGCGACCCGGGGTCCGGCTCGTGTGGCCCGCCCTCACCCTGGACGTGCTCGGCCCGCAGCACCCGCCCGACCACGTCGACCCGGACGACGGCACGCAGGTCAACGACGGCTCGACGGTGCTCCGCGCGACGACGGCGGTCGGCACCGTGCTGCTCACCGGGGATGTCGAGGTGGCCGCCCAGGCACAGCTGCTCGCCGCGGGCGTGCCTCTGCATGCGGACGTCCTGAAGATGCCGCACCACGGCAGCCGCTACAGCTCGGCGGAGTTCCTCGCCGCCGTCGCGCCGCGGGCCGTGCTGGTCAGCGTGGGGGCGGGGAACGACTACCACCATCCGGACACGGCACTGCTCGGGCGCCTGGAGCGCTCGGGTGCGACCGTGCGGCGGACGGACCACTCGGGCGACGTCGCCGTGACCGGCGGCCCGGGTGGCGACGGGCGCGGGCTGCACGTGGTCGCGCGCGGCGACCCGCTGCCCGCGCCCCGCCGCCGGGCACTCGGCCGGGTTCTCCTCGTGGGGCGGCGGCCGCGGTCAGCCCCGGGCTGCCAGCGCCTCGCGCACCGCCTTGCTGCTCGCCGGCACCGTCGCGGTGGGCCCGACCTGGCCGGAGATCGCGTCGAGGGTCTTCAACCCGTCCCCGGTGATCAGCAGCACGGTCTCGGCGTCCGGGTCCAGCTGCCCGGCCTCGATCAGCTTCTTCGCCGTCGCGACGGTGACCCCGCCCGCCGTCTCGGCGAACACGCCCTCGGTCCGCGCCAGCAGCCGGATGCCCTCGACGACCTCCTCGTCGGAGACGTCGGCCACGGCGCCGCCGGTGCGGCGCACGGCATCGAGCACGTACGGCCCGTCCGCCGGGTTCCCGATCGCCAGCGAGCGGGCGATCGTGTCGGGCCGCACCGGCTGCACCACGTCGTGGCCCTCGGCGAACGCCTTCGACACCGGCGAGCACCCGGTCGCCTGCGCCCCGAACACCCGGTACGGCGTCGGCTCCACCAGCCCCAGCTTGCCCAGCTCCTGGAAGCCCTTGTCCACCTTGGTCAGCTGCGAGCCGGACGCCACCGGCACGACGACCTGGCCGGGCAGCCGCCACCCGAGCTGCTCGGCGACCTCGAAGCCCAGCGTCTTGGAGCCTTCCGCGTAGTAGGGCCGGACGTTGACGTTGACGAACGCCCAGTCCTCGTGCTCGGCCGCGAGCTCGGTCGCGAGCCGGTTGACGTCGTCGTAGTTGCCGTCGACGGCCAGAAGGGTGCCGCCGTAGACGGCGGTGGTGAGGATCTTCGCCTGCTCGAGCGACGAGGGGATCAGCACGACGGAGTCCCAGCCCGCGCGGGCGGCCGCAGCGGCGACGGCGTTGGCCAGGTTGCCGGTGGACGGGCAGGCGAGGACGGTGAAGCCCAGCTCACGGGCCGCGGCCAGGGCGACGGCCACGACCCGGTCCTTGAACGAGTGCGTGGGGTTGCCGGTGTCGTCCTTCACCCACAGCGAGCGCACGCCCAGGGCGGCGGCCAGCCGGTCCGCCTTGATCAGGCGGGTGAGGCCGGGCTCGGTGTTGGGGTGGCGCGTGACGTCCCCGGGCACGGGCAGCAGCTGCCGGTAACGCCAGATCGACTTCGGGCCCGCTTCGATCGAGTCCCGGGTGATCTCGGGGAAGTCGTAGGCCACCTCGAGCGGGCCGAAGCACTGCGGACACGCGAACTCCGGAGCGAGCGGGACCTCGTGCCCGCACTCGCGACAGGAGAGGGCGCGCGCGAAGCCCAGGTCGAAGGTGGTCGCCGTGGTGGAGGCGGCAGTCAACGTCATCGGAAGATCTCCTCATCTTCCCCGCGGTCGCGGGTCGGAATTGGCACCGTGATCGTCTGCGCGCGATGCTCGCGCGACGCCGGTTGCCGGGGCTTCAACGGGCCGTTCCCTCTGCCCCTCTGGATGAGCCATATGCGGTTGTGGTCCGACGGCGCAGGATGCCGGCCGGATGACCACGACGTTACGGCACCCGGCCCGCCCCTTCCAGTCGCGGACGGCGGCCACGATCGATCTGGGAGCCGGCTCGCGACCGGGCGGCGACGTGCGCGACGATGGCGACGATGACCGCTCCGTCCGCCCCCCCGCCGCTGCACCTGGTGCTCGGCGACGAGGAGCTGCTGGTCGAGCGAGCTGTGCGGGACATCGTCGACGCCGCCCGCGCCGTCGACCCGGAGGTGGAGGTGCGGCACCTCCGCGCGCCCGAGGCCACCCCCGCGGACCTGGCCGCGGTGTTGAGCCCGTCGCTGTTCGCCGAGGCGCGGGTCATCGTGCTGGAGGCCGCTCACGAGGCCGGCAAGGACGCCTCCGCCGCGGTCCTCGACCACGCCACGGCGCCCGGCGAGGGCGTCACCGTGGCCGTCCTGCACGCTGGCGGCGCGCGGAACAAGGCGCTCGCGGACGCGTTGCGCAAGGCCGGGGCGCAGGTCGCGCGCTGCGAGAAGCTCCGTCCGGACGAGCGGACCGACTTCGTCCGCGCCGAGGTACGCCGGGCCCGGGGCAAGATCACGCCTGACGCGGTCGGAGTGCTCCTCGAGTCGGTCGGCTCCGAGCTGCGCGACCTCGCGTCGGCGGCAACGCAGCTCGTCGCCGACACCGGCGGCGCGATCGACGCGGATGCGGTGCGCCGTTACTACCGCGGCCGTGCCGAGGCCTCCGGCTTCGCGGTGGCGGACAAGGTCGTGACCGGCGACCGGGTGGGTGCGCTCGAGGCGCTGCGCTGGGCGCTCGTGCTCGGCGTCCCACCGGTGCTGGTCGCGGATGCGCTGGCCGACGCCGTGCGCACCCTGGCGAAGGTCGGCGGCGCCGGCCGCGGCGACCCGAACCGGCTCGCCGGTGTGCTCGGCATGCCGCCGTGGAAGATCCGGAAGGCGCAGTCCCAGGTCCGCGGCTGGCACCCGGACGCGCTCGTGGCGGCGACCGCGGCGGCGGCGGAGGTCAACGCGGACGTCAAGGGCGCGGCGCCGGATGTCGGCTACGCGCTGGAGCGGGCCGTGTTGCGGATGTGCGCAGCCAGAGAGGCGCGGGGGCCCGTCGGCTGAGCGGGGGCCGGTTGGGCGGTCGGCCCCGCTGTTGTCAGAACACCACGACGTCCACGTCCCGGCCGGCGAGCACCGCACCCGCTGTCACCATCGTGTTCTGCCGCACGATGAAGTGCTGCGTCAGCGTGTGGATGTCGCGCAGGCGGCGCTCCAACGGGCAGGTCCGGTAGATCGCGGTGCCGCCGCCGCTGCGGTAGGCCGTCTCGACCACCGCCGCCGCCCGGGTCGTCGCCCAGACGGCCGCCGCGCGCGTCTGCGCCCGTTGCCGCAACGTGAACGACTCGCCCTCCACCGCCGTCGCCCACAGCGAGCCCGCCGACTCGTGTAGCAGCGCTCGGACTGCCCGCAGTTCCGTGTCGGCGGTGGCCAGATCGGTCTGGAACAACGCATCGGCGCTGAGTGGAGCGTCCGCGAGCAGCGGCACCTTGTGGCCGGCGAGCGCAACTGCATCGTCCAGCGCCCCCTGCGCGAGGCCGACCGCGACGCTCGCGACCATCAGCGCGATGAGCGAAGGGACGGGGATGCGGACTACCGGCTCGTCCAGGCACGGCTCGTCCTTGAGTGGACGCCACGTCCGGTCCGCGGAAACCCGCAGGTCGGCCACCCGGATGTGGTGGCTTCCCGTCCCGCGCAGGCCCAACACCGACCAGGTGTCGTCGATCTCGACCTGGTCGGGTGCGAATACCGCCATCCGCATCTGTGGGACGCCGTCCACGACGCCCTCCACACAGTTGCCGTACAGCACGGTGGCGTGCTCGCAGCCGCTGGCGAAACCCCAGCGCCCCGTCACGCGGTAGCCGCCGTCAATCGGGGTGATCGACCCGCTCGGCGCGAAGACGCCGGCCACGATGGCGTCGGTGTCGCTGAACAGCCCGTCGAACGTCGCGCGGGGCAGCCCCGCGAGGTCCACCCACGCGCTGCCACCGATCATCACCGTCCAGGCCACCGAGGCGTCCGCAGAGGCCAGCGTCTCGTACATCCGCAGCGCGGAGGGCAGGTCCGCGCCGGCGCCGCCGTGGCTGCGGGGCAGCAGCATCCGGAAGCAACCGGCGCCGACGAGCGCGTCGAGCAGGTCGGCGGGCACCCGCCGGGCCACCTCGACCTCGGTGGTGCGGGCGGCGATCGTCGGTGCGAGCGCACGGGCCGCGTCGAGCAGCGCGTCACCGGTCACGGGCGCGCGGCGGTCCACGGCGGTCACTGCCCGGACCGCCGGTCATGACGCAGCATCGGCGCTTCGGCCGCCTGCCGCTCGCGCAGCGCGGGGTCCCACCCCCCGTTGCAGTAGACGACAACCTCGGCGATGCGGCCGTCGCGCACCTCGCACAGCAGCAGCCGACGAGCCACCGCGTCGCCCTGGGTCTCCTCGTGCTCCAGGACGAACCCAGTCGCCGTCGGGACCGTCCGCAACCTGCGTACCGTCGACGGCCCCTGCGCGATCCCGCGGAGCTGGGCCAGCATGGCGTCGGGTCCCTGCAGCTGGAACCGCCAGAACGGCGGGAAGAGGTCGAAGAAGGCATCGGGGGTGAAGACGTCGGCGTCCGCGGTGAAGGTCTCGAAGCAGCGGTTCACAGCGGTGGCCAGGCGATCGATCGTCGCGAGATCGGGGGCGCCCAACAGGGTGGGAGTCGACACGGGTCCTCCTCGGGTGGGGGCGCCCAGTGTCGAAGCGGCGCGAGCCGGCCGGCATCGCCCGGATCCACCATCCCGGCAGCACCCCGTGGTCATCGCGCACCACGGGCCAATGCGTGTCCACCGGTGCAGTGACCGTCAGACGAGGTCGTGCTCGTAGGCGTAGGCGGTGGCGGCGGCGCGCGACGACAGCCCGGCCTTGGCGAAGATGTTCTGCACGTGGCGGGCAACGGTGTGCGTGCTGATGATCAGCTCATCCGCGATCTCCCGGTTGCTTCGGCCCGCAGCGACCAGCCGCAGCACCTCGCACTCCCGCTCGGTCAGGACGGACGGCCGGAGCCGCCGTCCCATGAGCCTCGTGACGCGAGCGAGTGCGGGTCGGGCGCCCAGCCGCGCAAAGGTCGCCCGCGCGGCGTCCAGCTCCAGCTCCGCGGCGTTCCGGTCGGCCAGCCCCAGGCACGCCTGCGCGATTCCGACCCGGGCCAGCGCCTCCTCGTAGGGCATCCGCAGGTCGCGCCATCCCGCTCGGGCACTTCGGTACCAACCGAGGGCGCTCGCCGCGTCGTCCTCCGCCAGCAGCACCGCGCCGCGGGCCGCGTCGGCGATGGTGCGCAGCAGCGGGGCGTCGATGGCGTCGGCGGCGCGGGTGAGCTCCTCCTCGGCTGCCCGTGCCCCCCCGATGTCGCCCGCCGCGAGCAGGATCTCCACCGCAGCCGCGCGGATCCCGCACCTGCTCGCCGGTCCGCCGGTCTCGTGCAACATCCGGCGCACGGCCGCGACTGCCGCCTCGACGTTCCCCTCGGCCAGCCACAGCAACGCCAGGCCGGGCTCCGGCTCGTGACCGTGTTCCAGCGCAGCCCGGTAAGCACGGTCAGCGTCGGCCGCCCGACCCCGCAGCCGGTGCAGCTCGCCCTGCTGGTAATTGGCGAGGCCCAGCGCCGGGTGGACGGGGTCGGAGAGGAGCAGCCGTGCCCGGTCCGCCTCGCCGACGGCCTCGTCCCACGCGCCGTGCGCCTGCAGGATCTGCGCTCGGTGCACGAGGCATTGGCCGCGGTAGGGCACGAGGTCCGGCTGGCCCGTGCACCAGCCGTTCAGCGCCTCGGTCCATTCGGCAGCGCGTCGCAGGTCGAAGGCATCCAGGCAGGATTCGATCACGGCGCAGTAGACGATGCCGGTGGGGATGGGGGAGACCTCGCCCGCGGAGACGCCGAGCATGACCTCGTCGAGCAGGCGCAGGCCGCGGCCGGTGTCACCGCGGGCGATCGCCGCCTGCCCCTGGCAGAGCAGCCCGAACGCCAGCAGGTCGGGATCGCCGAACCGCCGAGCCTCGCGGAGGATCTCGCCCGCGAGCGCCTCTGCCCGCGAGCCGTCGCCGGCGACGAGCGCTTCCAGGAACACCGGCACGAGCAGAAAACTCCCGGCCGCGCAGTCCCCGTCTGCCTCCGCGACGAGCCGCTCCGCCCGCGCCAGCCACCCGCCGGCCCGGGCGACCTCGCCGCGCAGGAGCAGCAGAAGGGCGAGCCAGAACGCGCAGCGCGTGGCGCCGTCGAGATCGGCCGCACGCTCACAGGCGCGCTGCGCACGCTCCCACGCCAGCGAGCTCTCGGCGTCTCGGCCGACCAGGTGGGCGGCCACGGCGAGTCGCTGGAGGTCCGCCGCGTCCAGCGACTCGGCCGCAGCCAGCAGAGTGCGAGCCCGGGCCCAGGCGCGGCGGTCGAATGCGTCGCGTCCGAGCTCGACCCCGCCCGTCATGCCCGTATTGTCGTCCCACAGCGGGGCCGCAGATAGAGGAACTACGCGGCGGGGGTGACCCGCCGGGCCATCGCTGACTTGCGGTTGGCCGCCTGGTTCTTGTGGATGACGCCCTTGCTGGCCGCCTTGTCGAGCGCCTTCGCCGCGGCGCGCTGCAGCTCGGTGGCCTTCTCGGCGTCGCCCGCCTCGACGGCCTCGCGGAAGCGGCGGACAGCGGTGCGGACGGACGAGCGGACCGACTTGTTGCGCTGCCGGCGCTTCTCGTTCGTCTTGACCCGCTTGATCTGGGACTTGATGTTGGCCACGCGAATGCCTCGAGTTCTTCCTGCTGCTGAACTGCTCGATGGTCTGTCTCTGCCAGGCGCCGGCGGCAGGGAGTGGAGTGGTGCTACCCGGCCGGGCTCTCGGCCATCAATGTTATCAGCGGTCGGCGAACCGTTCGCACGGGGCGAGTGTGTAACCCGGCTGTAGCGTGCGGCACTGGTCACCTGCAGCCAGGCTGGGGAAGATGACCTCCATGAGCCGCGCCGCGCAGCGTCCCGCACCTGCCGACGATCCCGGAGCAGCGGAGCCCGAGGAGAACGGCCCGGCGGCAGCTCCGCTGTTCGACAACTACCTCTCCCCGGATCGGCCCAATCCAGGGGCCTACGACGAGATGTTCTCCCCGGACGGGAGCATCCGCGGGCCGTACCGCGCCTTGCACGAGGCTATCGCGCCCACGGCCGCGGCCGACCTCAAGGTGCGCTCCGAGGCGCTGGACCGGGCCTACGTCGACCAGGGCATCACGTTCTCGCTCTCCGGCAAGGAGCGGCCCTTCCCGCTCGACATCGTGCCCCGGGTGATCAGCGCGGCGGAGTGGTCGAAGCTGCAGCGCGGCATCGTCCAGCGCGTCCAGGCGCTGGAGATGTTCCTCGCCGACATCTACGGCGACGCCGAGATCGTCCGCGACGGCGTGCTGCCCCGGGGCCTGATCACCAGCTGCGAGCACTTCCACCGGACCGCCGCCGGGCTCGTCCCACCCAACGGCGTGCGCATCCACGTCGCCGGAATCGACCTCGTCCGCGACGAGCAGGGGGTCTTCCGGGTCCTGGAGGACAACCTGCGCAACCCGTCGGGTGAGTCGTACGTGATGGAGAACCGCCGCACGATGGCGCGCGTGTTCCCCGACCTGTTCACCCGCCAGCGGGTGCGCACGGTCGGTGACTACGGCACCCACCTGCTGCGTGCCCTGCGCGCCGCGGCCGCGCCCAACGAGGCCGATCCCACCGTCGTCGTGCTCACCCCTGGCGTCTTCAACGCGGCGTACTTCGAGCACTCCCTGCTTGCCCGCCAGATGGGCGTCGAGCTCGTCGAGGGCCGCGACCTGTTCTGCCGCGACAACCTCGTCTACATGCGCACCACGCAGGGCGACCAGCGGGTCGACGTGATCTACCGGCGGATCGACGACGAGTTCCTCGACCCGCTGCAGTTCAACCCGGCCTCGGTGCTCGGCGTCGCGGGCATGATCAACGCCGCGCGGGCGGGCAACGTCGTGATCGCGAACGCCGTCGGCAACGGCGTCGGCGACGACAAGCTCGTCTACACGTACGTGCCGGACATGATCGCCTACTACCTCAGCGAGAAGCCGAGCCTGCCCAACGTCGACACGTTCCGCTGCTGGCTCGACGACGAGCGGGCCCACGTGCTGGACCATCTCGACGAGCTGGTGCTCAAGCCGGTCGAGGGCTCGGGCGGGTACGGCATCCTGTTCGGCCCGAACGCGAGCGCCCGCCAGCTGCAGAAGGCCCGCCGGTCGATCCGCGACGACCCGCGCGGCTGGATCGCCCAGCCCGTCGTCCAGCTCTCGACGGTGCCGACCAAGGTCGACGACAGGCTCGTGCCCCGCCGCGTCGACCTGCGGCCGTTCGCGGTCAACGACGGTGACAACGTCTTCGTGCTGCCCGGCGGACTGACCCGCGTCGCCCTGCCGGAGGGCAGCCTGGTGGTCAACTCGAGCCAGGGTGGGGGCAGCAAGGACACCTGGGTGCTCACCGCGGGCCGGGCCCCCGAGGGCGAGCGGGAGCTGGGCGAGAAGGGGCTGGCGACCGTCGCCCCCGCCAGCTCGCCTGCCGCCGAGATGGGGCCCGAGCTGAGCACCAGCCAGCAGCAACAGCAGCAACAGCAACAGTGACGACAGCAGCGAGGGGGATGATCTGATGCTCGCCCGCAACGCCGAGTCGCTGTACTGGATCGGGCGCTGGCGAAGGTCGCGCGGGTGCTGCGCAAGGAGAAGACGCCCGTCGCCGCCGTGCACGCCGCCTCGGAGTGGGTGCACGAGCACCTGACCTACCAGCCCGGGTCCACCGGCGTGCACACCTCGGCGCTGGAGGCGTGGGAAGCCGGCAGGGGCGTCTGCCAGGACTACGTGCATCTCACGCTGCTGCTCCTGCGCGAGGTGGGCATCCCGGCCCGCTCCGTCTCGGGCTACCTGCTGCCGAAGGCGAACGCCGAGGTCAAGCAGACCGTGACCGGCGAGAGCCACGCCTGGGTGGAGGCCTGGACCGGCGGGTGGTGGGGTTTTGACCCCACGAACCTCATCGAGATCGGTCAGCGGCACGTCTGGGTGGCCGGGGGCCGCGACTACCACGACGTCCCGCCGCTCAAGGGCGTCTACTCCGGCGGCACCGCGTCGGCGCTCGACGTCGCCGTCGACATGACCCGCCTGGCCTGAGCCCGCCTACGGTGGAGCCATGACCGTCGTCCTGGTGCACGGCAACCCGGAGACCGACGCGGTGTGGGGGCCGCTCGCCGACGCGCTCCGCCGCGACGACGTCGTGCGGCTCTCCCCACCGGGCTTCGGCGCGCCCGTGCCGCGCGGGTGGGGTGCGACCGTGGAGGAGTACCGCCTCTGGCTCGTCGGAGAGCTGGAGGCGGTGGGGGAGCCGGTCGACCTGGTCGGCCACGACTGGGGTGGCGGGCACGTCGCGAACGTCGCGATGACCCGGCCGGACCTGTTGCGTAGCTGGTGCTCGGACATCCTCGGCGTCTTCGACCCCGACTACGTCTGGCACGACATGGCCCAGGTCTTGCAGACGCCGGGGGCGGGCGAGGAGGCCGCGGCGGCGATGGTCGCCGACCCCGCGACGAGAGCGGCGGGCCTCGTCGCCCGCGGGGTGACCCCGGACGTCGCCGAGGAGATGGCGAAGAGCTGGACCGACGACATGGTCCGGTGCGTCCTCGCGCTTTACCGGGATGCCGCGCAGCCCGCCATGGCACGGCTCGGCGAGCACCTGCCCGCCGCGGCGGCCCGCCCCGGCCTGGCGATCCAGGCCGCCGACGACCACTTCGTCGGCACGGAGGACATGCGCAGGCGGGCGGCGGAGCGAGCCGGGGCGCACGCCGTGGTGCTCGACCGGCTCGGGCACTGGTGGATGCTGCAGGACCCGGCGCGGGCGGCGGCCGTGCTCACCGAGTTCTGGGAGTCGCTGCGCTGACGACGTGACCGACCTGATCCCGGGACGTTCACCACACCGGCCGCGTTCCCGGCGCGGCCCGGAGGACGATCGCCGCGCACCGCGCCGCCGGGCGCTGTCGCACCCCGCCCACGCCGTCGCACATCCCGCGTGACCGTCGCACCTGTCGTAACGGGTGCGGCGGTTCCTCTGGGCGTGCGACAGCACGGAAAGGCGCGCGGGTGGAGCCTCCGTGCCAACTGCGTAGCGTTGCCGCACGTGATCGACGCCCTCACCGCACCGCTGACGTGGCCGGGTTTCGGCGGGGTCAGCCTGCTCGCCCTGCTGGCACTCTGCGCCGCCTCGCTGCTCGCCGGTGCGGTCGACGCGATCGTCGGCGGGGGCGGCCTGGTGCAGCTCTCGGCGCTGCTGATCGTGCTGCCGGGCGGTGAGGCGATCTTCTCGGTGGCGACGAACAAGCTGGCGAGCGTCATCGGCACGGCGTCCGCGGCCGTCACGTTCGCCCGCCGCGTGCCGATCGACCGCCGCCACGCGGTGCCGATGGCGGTCGCCGCCTTCGCGGGGGCGATCGGTGGTGCGCTGCTCGCGGCCGCCCTGCCGTCCCGGGTTCTGACGGTGGTCGTGCTGATCGCCCTGATCGGCGTCGGGCTCTACACCTGGCGACGCCCGGAGCTCGGAGCGGTGCACGCCCCGCGCTTCCCGCGGCGCACGCAGGGCGCGGTGATGATCGCCGGGGGAGCGGCGATCGGCTTCTACGACGGCCTGGCGGGCCCCGGTACGGGCTCGTTCCTCGTGTTCCTCCTGGTGGGGCTGGTCGGCTTCGCCTTCCTGCAGGCCTCGGCGACCGCGAAGGTCGTCAACACCGCGACCAACCTCGGCGCGCTGGTGTTCTTCCTGCCCGCCGGCGTGGTCCTGCTCGGCCTCGGGGCCGTGTTGGCGGTCGCGAACCTGACCGGTGCGGTGGTCGGTGCGCGGATGGCCGTCGAGCGCGGATCGGCGTTCGTCCGGCGGGTGTTCCTGGTGGTGGTGGCGGTGCTGGTCCTGACGCTGGCGGTCCGGCTCGCGACGACCTGACGCTGATCGGGCAGGATCCACCGGCATGGACACGGTGCGTTGGGGGATCGTCGGGCCGGGACGGATCGCGGACAAGGTGGTGCGCGACCTGCCGCTCGTCGAGGCTGCCGTCGCCACGGCCGTCGCCTCCCGCTCGGCCGAGCGCGCCGCGGCCTTCGCCGCCCGCCACGACATCCCCCGCACGCACGACTCCTACCGGGCGCTGGTCGACGACCCGGACGTCGACGTCGTCTACATCGCGACTCCGCACCCGCAGCACCGCGCCGTCGCGCTGGCCGCGCTGCGGGCAGGGAAGGCGGTGCTGGTCGAGAAGGCGTTCACGGTGACGCCCGAGGCCACGCGGGAGATCGCCGCGCTCGCCGCGAAGACCGGGGTGTTCGCGATGGAGGCGATGTGGACGCGGTTCCAGCCGGCCGTCGTGCGGATGCGTGAGCTGATCGCCGACGGCGCCGTCGGCGAGGTGCGGTCCGTGCAGGTGGACCTCGGTGTGCGCAACCCCCTCGACCCGAACGACCGGTTCGCCGCACCGGAGCTCGGCGGCGGCGCGCTGTTCGACCTGACGGTCTACCCGATCTCGTTCGCCCAGATGGTGCTCGGCAACCCGACGGCCGTCACCGCCTACGGCGACCTGGCGCCGCTCGGGGTCGACGTCGAGGAGACCGTCCTGCTGGGCTTCGACGGTGGTCGCACCGCCGCGCTGACCGCGTCGCTGCGGTGCGCGACGCCGGGCCAGGCCCGCGTGTTCGGCACGGACGGCTGGATCGACGTGCTGCCGCGGTTCCACCACCCCGACACGATCGTGCTCCACCGCCACGACCGCGATCCGCAGGCGATCACGCTCCCCGCGACCGGCGGTGGCTACTACCACGAGCTCGCCGAGGTCACGGAGTGCCTGCTGGCCGGCCGCGCCGAGAGCACGGTGATGCCGCTGAAGGACACCGTCGCGGTGCAGGACGTCATGGGCGAGGTCGCCCGGCAGCTCGGCCTCACACCCCAGGAAGGACCGGCCGACCTGTAGGGCTCACCACACCTTGTACGGGAGGAACTTCCCGTTGAGCGTGATCACGACGCGATCGCCCTTCGGGTCCTCGACCCGCTTGAGGTCGAAGGTGAAGTCGATGGCGCTGGCGATGCCGTCACCGAACTCCTCGTAGATCAGCTCCGCGATGGTGCTGCCGTAGACCTGCACCATCTCCTTGAGCCGGTAGACGACCGGGTCCGTCATGTCGACGATGTCCGCGCCGCGCAGCGGGGGCAAGGTCAGTGCCGCAACGGTCTCGCCGTCCAGCTCCAGCACGGTGCCGATCTTCTCGGCGTCCTCGCGGGTCATCGGCTGCTGGCCGAGGAGAGCGGAGGTCGTCCACTCGGTGGAGTGCCCGATCGCCTCGGCCAGCGCGGCCCACCGGAGGCCGAGGCGGCGCTTGGCGGCGAGCACGGCCGCAGCGGCCTGCTTGCGGTCGGGCGGGGGAAGTGGCGTGACGCTCATGGTGGGCGGCTCCGGTGTCGTGACTCGAATGGTCGTGCGGCACGTCGGTGGGCCGGGGTCGATGGTGGGCCGGTCGGTCCGGTCCGGCAACCGCGAACGCCCCGGCCGGGAGGCCGGGGCGCCGCGGTGGTGGGAGCGTGGTCAGAGTGCGTCGGCGGCCGCGCGGTCCACGCGGCGGTGGAAGCTCTCGCCGGCCTTCCCGCCGAGCACGGCGGCGAGCAGCGTGCCGAGCACGGCCACGGCGACGAGGATCAGTCCGGTGACGGTCACGTCGGCGAGGCTCGTCGGCAGGGTCGGCAGCGAGACCCTGTTGAGCACGTCGTACTGCGCGCCGACGAACGCGGCGATCACCGTGAGGACGATGGTGGCGACGATGCCGACCACCCACGACAGGAAGCCGTTGCGGGCGCCGTCGAACCGGGCCAGCCGGCCGGCGACGTACCCGCCCGTGTAGTAGGAGACGAGCAGCACGGCGACGGTGGCGATGCTGCCGATAGCGGGATCGGCACCGACCGCCGCGGTCACGGCACCCGTGAACACGCCGAGCAGCACGGTGAGGCCGACGGCGACGAGCCAGCCGAAGAACGCCGACCCGAGCTTGGCGCCGCCGTAGCGCTCGTGCTGCAGCGCTCGCGCGTCGGCGAGGACGCCGCGTCCCGTGTAGTGCTGGCGCAGGGTGTCGGGCTCCGCCGGGTCGGCGGTGCCGCCGGCGAGCGCGGGTGCGGTGCGCACGCTCGCCCGGTCCGCGGCGACCGTCAGGCCGCTCGGTCCGTCGTCGGCCGCGCCATCGAGCGGCACCAGCCGACGCTTGCCGAACGTCGACCGGACGACACCCCACCCGCCGGGTGAGCCGCTGTCGCCAGGGCGCACCTCGACGAGCTTGCCCAGGTTGCTGCCGTCCCGGCCGCGCACCGTGCGGCCCGTCCAGTCCGTACTGCCGGCACTGGCCGGCTCCGTCTCCGTCATCGGACTCCTATCGGCGGATACCCCGGCGTTCACGCCGGGAGGAAGCCGCTCTCTCCGTAGGGTAGCCAGGAGCGTCACACGGCGAGCTGCTACCGTGTGAGGAATGTCGGGGCGGATGGTGAAGCGGGCGTTCAAGTACCGCTTCTATCCGTCCGATCAGCAGGCCCAGGAGCTGAACCGGACGTTCGGGTGCGTGCGGAAGGTTTACAACCTGGCGTTGGAAGCTCGCACCAAGGCGTGGTACTCCGAGCAGCGCCGCGTGTCCTACGTCGAGTCGTCGGCGATGTTGACCGCGTGGAAGCGCGACCCCGAACGGGCCTACCTCGGCGAGGTGTCCAGCGTGCCGCTGCAGCAGACACTGCGGCACCTGCAGGGCGCGTTCACGAACTTCTGGGAGAAGCGGGCGAAGTACCCGACGTTCAAGACCAAGCGGCGATCGCGGGCGTCGGCCGAATACACGCGCTCGGCGTTCCGCTACCGGGACGGCGCGCTGACGCTGGCGAAGATCGCCGAGCCGCTCGACATCCGCTGGTCCCGCCCACTGCCGGACGGGGCCGAGCCCTCGACCGTGACCGTGTCCCGCGACAGCGCGGGCCGGTGGCACGTGTCGCTGCTGTGCGAGGCCACCATCCAGGACGGCCCGCCCACCGATGCCGTGGTCGGGATCGACGCAGGCGTCACCTCCCTGGTCGCCCTGTCCACCGGGGAGAAGGTCACCAACCCGCGCCACGAGCGGGCCGACCGCGTCCGGCTCGCGCGGGCGCAGCGCGCGCACGCCCGCACGCAGCGCGGGTCGGCGAACCGGGAGAAGGCCCGCCGGCGGGTGGCCCGGGTGCACGCCCGGATCACCGACCGCCGCCGTGACCACCTGCACAAGCTCACGACTCGGCTCGTCCGCGAGAACCAAGCGGTCGTGATCGAGGACCTGCAGGTCCGCAACATGCTCGGCAACCACTGCCTGGCTCGCGCCATCTCCGACGCGGGCTGGCGGGAGCTGCGGACCATGGTGGAGTACAAGTGCCAGTGGTACGGCCGCGACCTGGTCGTGGTCGACCGCTGGTTCCCGTCGTCGAAGGTGTGTTCGGCGTGCGGGGCCGTCCGCGACGGGATGCCGCTGAACGTGCGGGAGTGGAGCTGCCCCTGCGGCGCGACTCACGACCGCGACGTCAACGCCGCCCGCAACATTCGTGCCGCCGGGCTGGCGGTGCTCGCCTGTGGAGACGGCGTAAGACCTGCGCGCGCGCAAGCGCATGCAGGCAGTCGTCAGTGAAGCAGGAACCCTCCCGGGCGACCGGGAGAATCCCCGCCGTTCACGGCGGGGAAAAGTCAAGTGATCCGCACCTCCCTCGTTCGTTCGGGTGCCCGTTCCACCGATCGGGGAAACGGATCATCGGCGGACGTCGGGCCGTCCAGAGCCGGGAAGGGGGAGGTCGGCGAGCGGGATGCCGTCCTCGAGCCGGCCCAGGACGGCGTCGAGCGTGTCGACGTAGCTGCGCCCCGGCTCGCGGTCGACGAGCGACTGCGCCGCCAACCGGGCTCCCGCGACGACCCCGGCGAACAGCTGCACGTCCAGCGCGCCGGGGTCGAGACCGAGGCTTTCGCCGATCGCGGTCGCGACGACGTCGACCGACATGCCGCCGCGCTCGCGCACCGCCGCGGCCAGCTCGGGCACCTGGCGCACCAGTTCCATGCGCACCTCCTCGAGCTCGCGCTTCTCCGGGCTCAACCGGCTGAACGCGGTGCGGAGGGCGATGCGCAGCGCGCCGAGGAGGGGCGTGCCGGCCGGTTGCTCGGCGAACGCCTCCGCCATCAGCGGGTCGACGTCGTCGAACAGGACGACGTCTTCCTTGCTCGGGAAGTAGCGGAAGAACGTGCTGCGGGAGACGTCGGCGGCCGCGGCGATGTCGTCCACCGTGGTGGCGGCGTAGCCGCGGTCGCGGAACAGGCGCAGGGCATGGCGCTGGAGCGGGACGTGGGTGGTCGACGCGCCGGCAGCGCCGTCGCACGGCTCGCGGGCGAAAGGTCTCCAGCCACGCACGCTGGAGGTGCTGGACGGCCTGGGTGTGGCCGGCCGGCTGGTGGCCGGTGGGCGCTTCCGGATGCCGGTGCGCCGCTACGCCGGCCCCGACGACCGCGTCGGCACCCTGCACGACCTGCACCCCGGCGCCGAGTCGGGTCCGCAGCGCCCGTACGGCCGCACGTTGCTGACGCCGCAGTGGCGGGTCGAGGAGGTCCTCCGCGACCGGCTGGCCGACCTGGGTGTGGCCGTCGACCAGGGCCGGACCGTCGCCGGACTGGCCCAGCAGACGGACCGGGTGACGGTCTCCTTCACCGACGGCACCGCCACGGCGGCACGGTACGTGGTCGGCTGCGACGGCGGCTCGAGCGCGGTGCGGCGGCTGCTCGGCGTGTCGTTCCTCGGGGAGACGCACGAGGGTGTCCGGTTGCTGCTCGGCGACGTTCGCCTCGACGGGCTCGACCGCGACGCCTGGCACCAGTTCGGCGGGCCCACGCGCGGCGACTGGCTGGGCCTGTGCCCCCTGCCGGCCACCGACACGTTCCAGTTCCAGGGGGCCGTCCCGGCCGGCTCGCCCGATCCGGAGCTCTCCCTCGAGGCGTTCCAGGCGGCCGTCGACGTGGTCACGACGGGGGTGCGCCTCCGGGAGGTGGTCTGGGCCTCGCGCTGGCGGCTGAACGTCCGGATGGTCGACCGCTACCGGGTCGATCGCGGGTTCCTCGCCGGTGACGCCGCGCACGTGCACTCGCCGGCCGGCGCCCAGGGCATGAACACCGGCATCCAGGACGCGAGCAACCTCGGCTGGAAGCTCGCGCACGTGCTGCGGGGTGCGGATCCGGCGTTGCTGGACACCTACGGCGCCGAGCGCCTTCCGGTGGCGGCGGACGTGCTCGGCCTGTCCACGCTGCTGACCGGTCGCCGGATGGAGGACCGGGGCGCCGAGGGCGAGCAGACGATGCAGTTCGGCGTGAGCTACCGGGGCGGCCCGCTCGCAGCCGAACCCGGTGAGGGCATCGCGCGGCCCGGCGACCGCGCGCCCGATGCGCCGGGACGCACTCCCGACGGTGCACGCGTGCGGCTGTTCGAGCTGTTCCGGCCGGACCCGGACCCGCACTGGACACTGCTGGGCTTCGGGGTCACCCCGCCGCGGGTGGACGGTCCGGTCCGCGGGGTCACGGTCGGCGCGTCGGGCGACGTCGTCGACGCCGACGGTCACGCCCGCGACGCCTACGCCCCGGCCGGCGGCGAGCTGGTCGCGGTCCGGCCGGACGGGCACGTCGGCGCCCGGGGCTCGGAGGCCGACGTCACCGCTTTCCTGCGGGGTGTGCTGCCCGCCGTACCTGCCGAAGTCTGATCGGGTCCGTGGGACGATGGAGGTGTCCCGACCTGAATGGAACCCCCTACGTGACGTCGTTCGCCGACAAGACCTTCACCCCGCCGGCGCGGATCCGGAACTTCTGCATCATCGCCCACATCGACCACGGCAAGTCGACCCTGGCCGACCGCATGCTGCAGCTCACCGGTGTCGTCGAGGAGCGGGACATGCGCGCGCAGTACCTCGACCGCATGGACATCGAGCGCGAGCGCGGCATCACGATCAAGGCCCAGAACGTCCGGCTGCCGTGGAAGGTCGGCGATGAGGAGATCGTCCTGCACCTCATCGACACCCCCGGCCACGTCGACTTCACCTACGAGGTGAGCCGCGCGCTGGAGGCGTGCGAGGGCGCGGTGCTGCTCGTCGACGCCGCGCAGGGCATCGAGGCGCAGACGCTGGCGAACCTCTACCTGGCGCTCGAGAAGGACCTGACGATCATCCCGGTCCTCAACAAGATCGACCTACCTGCCGCGGACCCCGACCGCTACGCCGCCGAGATCGCGCACGTCATCGGCTGCGACCCGGGCGACGTGCTGCGGGTCAGCGCGAAGACCGGCCTCGGGGTGAAGGAGCTGCTCGACGAGGTCGTGCTCCGGGTCCCGGCCCCGGTCGGTGACGCCGACGCCCCGGCCCGAGCGATGATCTTCGACTCGGTGTACGACACCTACCGCGGAGTCGTCACCTACATCCGCGTCGTCGACGGCCGGATCACCCCCCGCGAGCGGATCAAGATGATGTCCACCGGGACCACCCACGAGCTGCTCGAGGTGGGCATCGTCTCGCCGGAGCCCAAGCCGTCACGTGGCCTGGGGGTCGGTGAGGTCGGTTACCTCATCACCGGCGTGAAGGACGTCCGCCAGTCCAAGGTCGGCGACACGATCACCAGCCAGCGGCACGGTGCCACCGAGCCGCTCACCGGCTACCGGGAGCCGCGCCCGATGGTCTACTCCGGGCTCTACCCCGTGGACGGCTCGGAGTACCCGGACCTGCGCGAGGCGCTGGACAAGCTGCAGCTCAACGACGCCGCGCTCACCTACGAGCCGGAGACGTCCGCGGCACTCGGGTTCGGGTTCCGCTGCGGCTTCCTCGGGCTGCTGCACCTGGAGATCACCCGGGACCGGCTGGAGCGCGAGGCAGGGCTGGACCTCATCTCCACGGCACCGAACGTCGTCTACCGGGTGGTGCTGGACGGCCAAGATCGAGATGGGGGCAAGGAGCTGACGGTCACCAACCCGTCGGACTGGCCGACCGGCAAGGTCGCGCGGATCTTCGAGCCCGTCGTGAAGGTGACGATCCTCGCGCCGTCGGAGTTCATCGGCGCGATCATGGAGCTGTGCCAGAGCCGGCGTGGGCAGCTCGGCGGCATGGACTACCTGTCCGAGACCCGCGTCGAGCTGCGCTACACGATGCCGCTCGCAGAGATCATCTTCGACTTCTTCGACGCGCTGAAGTCGCGCACCCGCGGCTACGCCTCGCTGGACTACGAGGAGGCGGGGGAGCAGGAGTCGGATCTGGTGAAGGTCGACATCCTGCTGCAGGGCGAGCCCGTCGACGCCTTCTCGGCGATCCGGCACAAGGATGCCGCGTTCTCCTACGGCACGATGATGGCCACCAAGCTGCGCGAGCTGATCCCGCGCCAGCAGTTCGAGGTGCCCATCCAGGCGGCGATCGGCTCGCGGATCATCGCGCGGGAGAACATCCGCGCGATCCGCAAGGACGTGCTCGCCAAGTGCTACGGGGGCGACATCACCCGCAAGCGCAAGCTGCTGGAGAAGCAGAAGGAGGGCAAGAAGCGGATGAAGACCATCGGGCGGGTCGAGGTCCCGCAGGAGGCCTTCGTCGCGGCGCTGTCCACCGACTCGTCAGCAGACAAGAAGAAGTAGGGAACCGCCCGCCCTCCGGGTCCGTCTGTACGTCCCGTACAGGAGGAGGGACCATGAGTGTCATGACGAGCGTCATCCCGCACGGACGCCCCTTCACGGTCGACGACCTGGAGGGCATGCCCGATGACGGGAACCGCTACGAGCTCATCGACGGGATGCTGCTGGTGAGCCCGGCGCCGAACTGGGCGCACCAGGAGATGGGTGCCACCCTGTACGTGCAGTTGCGGGCCGCGTGCCCGGCCGACCTGCGCGTGATGATCGCGCCGTTCGCGGTGCAGACCGCCTTCGACTCGGAGGTGCAGCCGGACGTCCTGGTGGCCCGCTACGCCGACCTCACGCTCAAGAACCTGCCGGTCGCCCCGCTGCTCGCCGTCGAGGTGCTGTCCCACAGCACCTCGCTCGTCGACCGGAACCTCAAGAAGGCGCACTACGAGCGCATCGGAGTGCCCTATTACTGGATCCTCGACCCGGCAGGCGACGGCGCACTGACGGCCTTCGTGAACGAGGGCGGCGGATATGCGCAGGTAGGACGGGTCGCGGGCGACGAGCCGCTCGTGGCGCGCGAGCCGTTCCCGGTCACGGTCGTCCCGGCTCGCCTGCTGGACAAACTCCGGCCCGGCTGACGGCATGTGACGAAATCGGGTAGGCGCTCGCTGCGCCCGCCGGGCAGCATGGCGGGCATGGAGTCGGGCAGGGTCGTGTCGGTCAACCTCGCCGTGGTCCGTACAGACCCCTTCACGCACGTCAAGAGCGGCCGGTCCGGCATCGACAAGCGCCCGGCGCGCGGCCCGGTGCGGCTCGAGGTGGACGGGGTCGCCGGCGACACCATCTGCGACACCAGGAACCACGGCGGCCCAGAGCAGGCCGTCTACGCCTACGCCGTCGAGGACCTCGACTTCTGGACGGCCGAGCTGGAGCGGCTCGTCGAGCCGGGCAACGTGGGGGAGAACCTCACGGTGGCGGGCGTCGACTGCTCGCACGCGGTGGTCGGGGAGCGCTGGCAGGTCGGCGACGCCGTGCTGCGCGTGACAGGGCCGCGGACGCCGTGCCGGGTGTTCGCCGGCTTCCTCGACGTGCCCGACCTGATCAAACGGTTCTTCGCCGCCGGACGGCCCGGGGCCTACCTCGCCGTGGAGCAGCCGGCCGGGATCTCGGCGGGCGACCCGGTGACGGTGCTGGACCGCCCCGCTCATGGCGTGACGACGGCGGACCTCCTGGCGGCGACCGCCGGGCACCGCGAGCTCCTGCCGCGGATCGCGCAGGCACGGGAGGACCTCGGTCCTCGGGGGCGCGAGTGGCTCGACACCGTGCTGGCGGCGTCGCGACGGTGACGGGCGGGTCGGTGCACTGGAGCGGGTGCGTGGCGGGTGTCCACGATGCGCTGCAGTCGGGAAGTGCGGTGGGGGGAGGGCCGGGGAGCCCGGGGAGTCTCGGGGTCGGGGTCGGGGAAGGTCAGGCGGAACCGGACGGACGGCGGGCCAGGGCTTCCAGGAGTTCGGCGAGCTGCGCTCGTTCGGGGGTGTGCGCGGAGCCCAGCGCGGCGCCGATCTTGCGTTCGACCCGTCCGCACACCCGCTCGATCACCGCCCGGCCGTTGCCGGCCAGGTGCACGAGCACGCGGCGCCGATCCACCGGGTCCGTCCGGCGCGATGCGAGCCCGGAGTCGACCAACTTGTCGACGACCCGCGTCGCGGTCGGCGCGGGCAGCGCGGTGTGCGAGGCGATCTCTCCCATGCTGCGGCCACCACCCCTCGCGAGCATGAGCAGCACCCGCCAGCCGTCGCGGCTGACTCCTTCGGCTGCGGTCACCGGCGCCAGGGCGGCGGCCACCGCACGGTCAACCCGGTCGAGCAACTCGACCAGGCCCGTCACTCTCGGTGTCGGGATATAGACGGACCCCGACGCCGTTCGACTAGATGGCTCAGACACGGTGACCGACTGTACTTGCTGATGCCCCAAAGCGCCGCACCCAAATGCGGGTTGCGTCAGCGAATGGGTGGTGTTGGTCTCAGTGCGTGAACACTATCTTGCCTCCGGTCTCCCCCGCCGCGAGGGCTCGGAAACCCTCCTCGGCCCGTTCGAGGGGAAGTTCGAGGCCGATCTGAGGGGCGATCCCCGCGTTCGTCACGAAGGTCAGCAGGGTGGCGAGCTCGGCACGGGTGCCCATCGTCGAGCCGACGACCCGCAGCTGGAGGAAGAACAGTCGCTGCAGGTCGGCACCCGGATTCGGGCCGCTCGTCGACCCGGAGACCACGATCACCCCGCCCGGCTTCAGCGCCCGCATCGAGTGCGCCCACGTGGCGTCGCCCACGGTCTCGAACACCCCGTCCACCCGGTCCGGCAGCCGCTCGCCGCTGGGGAACGTGGCGTGCGCGCCGAGCTTGGCGGCGAGTGCCCGCTTCTCCTCTGTGCGACCGGTCACCCAGACCTCCATGCCCGCGGCCCGGCCGAGCTGGATCAGCGCCGTCGACACGCCGCCGGAGGCACCTTGGACGAGCATCTTCTGCCCCGGCCGCAGGTCGGACTTGACGAACAGCATGCGGTAGGCCGTCAGCCAGGCCGTCCCCATCACGGAGGACTGGACCGCGGTCAGCCCCGCGGGCCGCGGGACGACGTTGCGGGCCGGAACCACGACGACGTCGGCGAACGTACCCTGCAGCCGCTCGGTGAGCAGGCTCCGCTTCGGGTCGAGGGTCTCGTCACCGGCGACGGCCGGGTCCCCGACCACGGGGTAGATCACCACCTCGGTGCCGTCGTCGAGCCGACCGGCGCCGTCGCAGCCCAGGATCATCGGGAACTGCTCCCGCTTGATCCCGACTCCTTGCAGCGTCCACAGGTCGTGCATGTTCAGGCTGGCGGCCTCGACGTGGACGGCCACCGAGCCGTCCGGTACGTCGGGATCGGGGCGTTCCCCGACCACGAGGGCATCCATGGGGGCGTCGGGGTTCGGCTCGGCGGCGTAGACGGCGAACATGTGCCGAACCTAGCCGGAGAGCACCGGTTTACGCTGTGTCTCGTGCTGCGGGAGGTGGCGAACCGCTGGGACGCCGTCGAGCTGTGGGTGACGCAGCTGGCGTTCCCGTTCCAGGTCGTGCTCGCCATCCTCGTCGTGCTGCCGCTGTGCTGGGGGGTGGCGGGGCTGCTCGACCTGGCCGTCGATGCCGTGGTTCTCGCGGGGGCACGCCGGCGTAACCGGGACACCTGACCACTCGGTCGGCGCCCTCTCAGGCCGCGGCCTCCACCAGAGCCATCAGGGTCTCGGAGCAGCCGTGGTCGACGAGCACGGCGGCGAGGTCGTCGCCACGGGTGGCGCCCCGGTTGACGATGACGACAGGAGCACCCAGCAGGTGCGCCCGGCGGACGAACCGCAGCCCGGACATCACCGTGAGCGAGCTGCCGGCGACCAGGAGGGCACCGCCGGCCGCAGCGACGGCGTCGACCAGCGTGAAGGCCCGGTCGACCCGGTCGCGGGGCACGTTCTCCCCGAAGAACACGACGTCCGGCTTCAGCACGCCCCCGCAGCCCGTGCACCCTGCGAGGCGAAAGCCTGCGACCTCGTCGAGGACGGCGTCGCCGTCCGGGGCGGTCTCGACCTGCACCCCGACGGCCTCGATGAAGCCCGGGTTGAGCGCGGCCAGCCGCTGCTGCAGCTCCTCGCGCCCGCTGATCCGGCGGCAACCGAGGCACACGACGTCCGCGATCCGTCCGTGCAGGTCGATCACCGCGTCGCTGCCGGCGGCCCGATGCAGCCCGTCGACGTTCTGGGTGATCACCCCGTGCACCACGCCCGTGGCCTCGAGGGCGGCGAGTGCGTGGTGGCCGGGGTTGGGGAGGGCGCGGGCCATGCGGGCCCAACCGACGTGGCTGCGGGCCCAGTAGCGGCGCTGCGCGAGCGGGCCGGAGACGAACTCGGTGTAGGTCATCGGCGTGCGCTTCGGCGACGACGGGCCTCGGTAGTCCGGGATGCCCGAGTCGGTGGACAGGCCCGCGCCGGTGAGGGCCACGAGCGGGCGGCCGGTGAGGACGTCGAGGGCGGTGTCGAGCGCGCGTGTCTCGGGCCGCACGGGAGAGGGCACCACGGTTCCAGGGTACGGGCCGCGGCCCACGCGCTCCTGTTGATCAACGCCCTACCGGAGCACGGCGGGGATCCTGAGGTGGACCGATTGGTGCGCCTTTGCGCTGCTCGGCGGGCCGGCGTGCGGCGAGGTTCAGTGCGCTGCCGGCGGACGGTGGTACACGGGTTCCACCGCCACGTGCGGTCCCGAGTCGGTGGACCGCACGGCTTGCGCCGGTGCCGGGAACGGCCGGGGACCGCCAGAGGTGCGCTGCGGACCCTTGCGCGGTCCGGGACCGATCAGAGGGAGCCGGAACCGGATGGTCGGCGGGTCCGGGTCGAACCAGCCTGCGGCCCGCGAGGCGGACAGCCGCGGAGTGGGCGACGGTGCGGGCCGGGCGACGGGCAGAGCGGTCGTCGCCGGAGTGGCCGTCGGGAGGGCGGTCGTCTCGGGGCCGGCCGTCGGCAGGGCGGTCGTGTCGGGGCCGGCCGTCGGCAGCGCGGTCGTGCGCAGAGCCGCCGCAGTGGGCAGGGCGGTGGTCGGCACCGCCCCGGTCACGGGGTCGGGCGCGGGCGCCGCAGGGAGGGCCACGCGCGGCGGCAGGTGGTGCGGGCCGCCCGCGGAGTGGCGCGCCCGGCCGGGCACCGGAGTACCGAGCGACCCTCCGGAACGGCGGTCGACGGTGGCGTGGTGACGGCCCATCGAGCGCGGGCCGCCGAAGTCGGTGCGCGGCAGCTCGGCGTCCGGGTTGTGCAGGCGGTAGAGCCGGGCGTAGCCCGGGCTCCGGGCCAGCAGCTCACCGTGCGTGCCGACCGCGGTGATCCGGCCGTTGTCGAGGAAGACGATCCGGTCGGCGTCGGTCACGGTCAGCAGGTTGTGGGAGATCATGAGGGTCGTCCGGCCGGCCATGAGGCGCCGCAGCGGGACGAGGACACGCTCGCTCGACTCGGCGTCCAGCCCGGTGGTGGGCTCGTCGAGCAGCAGCACCGGGGCGTCGCGGATCATGGCGCGGGCGATGGCGAGCCGCTGCCGCTGCCCGCCGGACAGCAGACGGCCGCGCTGGCCGACCCGGGTGGCGTAGCCGTCGGGCAGGTCCTGCACGAAGCGGTGGACGTCGGCGGCGCGGGCGGCGCGCTCGATGTCATCGTCGGTGGCGTCCGGGCGTCCCCAGCGGATGTTGTCGGCGATCGTGCCGTCGAAGACGAGGGTCTCCTGCAATACGGCCGCGACGTTCCGACGCAGGTCGGACAGGCTCAGCCCGCGGATGTCGCGGCCGTCGAGGGTGATCCGGCCCTGGTCGGGGTCGTAGAAGCGGAGCAGCAGCTTGGTCAAGGTCGTCTTGCCCGCCCCGCTCGCCCCGACCACGGCGATCTTCTCGCCAGGGGCGATGCGCAGGTCGATGTCGGACAGCGCGGGACGCTCGGTGTCGGGGTAGGTGAACGCGACGCCCTGCAGCGCGAGCGTGCCCTGAGCGCGGGCGAGCGGAGCCGGATCAAGGGGTTCGACGACGGCGGGCTCCTGGTCGAGGATCTCGATGATCCGCTCGGCCCCGGCCTTGGCCGACGACATCTCGTTCCACAGGCCGCCGAACCCGGCGACCGGGCCGTAGAGCTGGCTGAGGTAGGCGACGAAGACGAGGAGGCCACCGAGGGTGATCCGCCCGCTCGCCAACTCGTAGATGGCGAAACCCATCACCGCGAGGACGCCGATGAGCCTCGACGAGGTCGCTGAGCGGCCCGAACAGCGCCTCCAAGCGGATGGCGACCATCTGGGCCGAGAAGGCTCCCTGGTTCTCCCGGCGGTAACGGGCGGCCTCGTCGTCCTGGCGGTCGTACGCCTGCACCAGCGCGAGGTTGCCGAGGCTTTCCTCGGCGACGGCGCCGATGGAGCCCGACCGTCGCCGCAGCTCCCGGGCCGACGCCTGGATGCGCCCGGACAGGAGGCGCGCGACGGCCAGGAACCCGGGTGCGGCGATGAGGGCCGCGAGCGCGAGCCGCCAGTCGAGAAAGAACAGCATCCCGGCATAGAAGATGACCTGGAAGGTATACGTCAGCGCCATGTTCACGCCGGTCACGACCAGCGTCTCGATGGTAGAGACATCGCTACCCAGGCGCGACATCATGTCGCCCAGTTGGCGCCGCTCGAAAAAGCCCAACGACAGGCGCTGCATGTGCGTGAACAGGTTGACGCGCAAATTCAGAACGAATCGTTCGCCGACCCACGCGGTCAGATACTCATCGATCCAGGTGACAACGCCCTGCACGACGGTGATTCCGAGGTACAGCGCGGCCACCGGAATGAAGAGTCGAAAGTCGTGCGGGGTGAGCACGTCGTCGACGAGTACTTTGTAGAGGTAGAGACTCGCCGTGGTGAGAGCGGGGACGGCGCCGGTGAGCAGCAGGCTCATCGTCATCCGGCCGCGAAAGCCGCGGGTGTGGGGCCAGAACCGGCTGAACACCGCGCGCAGCGGGACCTGAGGAGCCTCTTCGACGAGGCTGTCGTCCTCGTCGTCCGATTCGGCGACCGCTAGTGCGGGATCTCCGACCGGGGCCGGGTCGTCGGGTGCGATCGCTCTCATCGTTCTCCAGCTCGTCTAGCTGCGGGAACCCCGCCGCCCTGACATCGGCGGCGGGGTTCCTCAGCGTGCGCTCAGTGGCAGCGCTTGTGGTGGTGCTGGCGGTGGTGCTTGCAGTGCTTCGGCTTGCGCGTCTTGCAGTGGTCGTGGTGCTTCTCGTGCTTCTCGTGCTTGTCGCAGCCCTTCGGCCCGCCCTTGGGGGGGCACGACTTCGTGGCGGGAGGGGGCGAAGTGGAAAGCCATTCTGAGTGCCTTTCGCTGTCGTTCCGCCGACGCCCGCTTTGGCGTCGCACGTCATGTATTTCGCATCGCGGCGCTGTTCGTTTCACGGTTTCTCCGCGCTTCATTCCGGCAGAGCAGTGGATCACTCGCTCGGCGCAGTGGGGAATCCGGAGCGTGATCGCGCGGCGAGGACGAACCGGACAGGATGCAACACGCGGAGGCGTGGAGCGGTTCGGCCGTCGGATTCATTCGTTCACCTCCGTGTTGTAACGCAACCTTCCGCGCCGAGTCTGACGTTAGTCCTCGCTAACATGCACGGTATGCCGAACAATCTCGACGACGAGGTGTGGAAAGCGCTGGTCGAACCCCGAAGGCGAGCCATATTGCGCCTGGTCGCAAGGGGTGAGCTGACTGCGGGTGACATCGCGGCGGCCTTTGACGTCACCCGTCCGGCGGTCAGCCAGCACCTCACCGTGCTGCGCAACGTGGGCCTCCTGCACGAGCGCCGCGAGGGGTCGCGGCGGCTCTACCGCACCCGCCCCGAGGCGTTGGCCGGGCTGCGCGCCCTCCTCGACGAGCTGGGAGCGCCGGACGGCGTGTGACGCCACCCTCGATGAGTGTCGAGGGGCCGGCACCCGGAATCGTCATGCCCCGCACGGCGTTGACCACGGGAAAGACGCCGAGGGGGATCATGACGACGGACCGCGCCGCGATCGCGATCGTCGGCGCCGGGCCGCGCGGGACGGGGTTGCTCGAGCGGATGGTGGCGAGCGTGCCGGAGCTCCTGCCGCGGGTCGGTGCGCTGGACGTCCACCTGATCGACCCCTACCCGGCGGGCGCCGGCCGGATCTGGCGGCACGAGCAGTCGCCGCTGCTCGCCATGAACTCGATGGCCGCGGACGTCACGATGTTCACCGACGACTCGGTGCGCTGCGACGGGCCGATCGTCTCCGGACCGTCGATGTGGGACTGGGCCCAGGACCTGCGCGAGGGCCGCCTCCCCGGGGAGGACGTCGCCGACCTCGGTCCCGAGCTCGCCGCCGAGCTCCGCGCGCTGACGGCCGCGACGTTCCCCAGCCGGCGGTTGCAGAGCGCCTACCTGGGCTGGGTGCTGCGCCACGTCATCGCCGACCTGCCTGCCGGGGTCCGGGTACACGTCCATGAGTGCCGCGCGACCAGGCTGACCGGCGACGGCGCGGCCCAGCTCGTCCACCTCGACGGTGGCGCGACCCTGCGCGTCGACGCCGTCGTCCTCGCCTCCGGGCATCTCGACGCCACCCCGACCGACGCGGAGCTCGACCTCGGCGCCCGGGCCGCCGCCGCGGGGCTGCGTTACCTGCCGCCGGAGCAGACCACCGACAGCGATCTGTCGGGCATCGTGCCGGGCGAGCCGGTGATCGTGCGGGGCACCGGGCTGGCGTTCGTCGACCTGGTGGTGCTGCTGTTCGAGGGCCGGGGCGGGCGCTACGCGCCCGGGCCGGGCGGTGAGCTGCGCTACGTGCCCTCCGGACGGGAGCCGGTGCTGCACGTCGGGTCGCCCCGGGGCTCGCTCTACCACGCGAAGACCGAGTACGCGCTGCGCGGCGGTCGCCCGACGTTGCCCCGGTTCCTCGGCCCGGACGCCGTGGCCCCGCTGGTCGCGCGCGGTGCCGTTGACCTGCGTACCGAGGTGTGGCCGCTGATGGCCAAGGAGATCGCCTGGGGCTGGTACCACGAGCTGCTGTACGGCCATCCTGACCGCGTCCGCCTCGACGCCGACACCTTCGCCGACCGGTACTCGGCCGCGGCCTGGGGCTCTCCGGAGATGGTCGCGCTGCTCGACGAGGCCGTGCCCGACCGCCGGGACCGCATCGACTTCGCCGCGCTGGACCGTCCGCTGGTCGGCGTCCGCGCCGGCTCGCTGGACGCGCTGCAGCCGCTGGTGCGCGAGCACATCGAGGACGACCTGCATCAGCACGTCGACCCCGCCCACACCCCGCACCTGGGCGCGTTCGTGGCGATGCTGTCGGTCTACGCGCAGGTCACGCCCCTGGTCACCGAGGGCGCGCTGACCGCCCGCTCGAAAGACCGCGACATCCGCTGGTGGCAGGGGTTCTTCAACGCGGTCGCGAGCGGTCCGCCCGGGTTCCGGGTCCGGCAGATGCTGGCGCTGTCCCGCGCCGGGTTCGTGCGGTTCCTCGGGCCCGGGATGTGGACCGAGGTCGGCCAGGATGAATCGGGCGCAGCGGTCTTCCGGGCGGGCGGTTCGGCCGTCCCCGGCGAGTCGGTCACCGCGACCGTGATGGTCGACGGACGGCTGCAGGAGCCCAGCGCCTCGCGCACCACGGACCCTCTGCTGGCGGACCTGCTGCGCCGCGGCGAGGTCGCCGAGGAGATCCTGGTCGACGACGACGGAACGGTCCTGCGCAACACCGGCGAGATCCGCGTCCGCCCGGCGGACGGCGCGCTGGTGGACGCGACGGGCCGTGTGCACCCGCGGCGGTTCGCGATCGGGCCGCACACCAACGTGCGCGTGGCCGGCGCGTTCACCCGCCCGGGGACGAACGCCCAGAGCCTGCGCTACAACGACGCCGTGGCCCGCGCGGTCCTGCGCAGTCTGCCCGCGGCGGCCCGCGCCTCATCCGCCGCCTGATTAGCACGGTCACGCGATCGCCGCAGCAAGGTAATAAGCAAGGTAATAACGGGGTGATTGCGCGGCCGCGAGGTGTCGTGAAAGCCACGTTCAGGACGTCTCCCGCCCTGAACGTGGCTTTCAGGACACAGGCCGGAGGCCGGAAGGGCCTTCGTCCTACCCTGCGTGCCGCAGGGACGGATGCCGGTGCAATGCGCTGCGCGCCATCGCCAGCTGGTGCGCCACCTCGGCGGCGATCAGCTCGGCGTGCAGCTCGATGTGCTCGTCGTGCAGCGCCAATGCGCGGTGCCGCGTGACGAGCTGGTCGAGCGCCTCGAGCAGCTGGTCGGCGATCGACTGGCGGACGGTGGCGCGGGTCGGGGCGGCGGCCGGACGGATCATGGTGTGCTCCTTCTCGGGTGGGGTCGGGACGGCAGGATCGCGGCCGCCCGACATCGGTGACCGGTGCGGTGCCGGAGGGCGGGGCAGGTGGCCCACGCCTCACCGGGGTGGGACACGAGGGTCACTACTAGCTGGAGGGGAAGCCGCGGAACAGCAGAGTCGCCAGCAGGAGGCCGACGAGCAGGTTGACCACCGTAGCGCCGGCGAACACCCCGACCGGCCGCCGGCCCGCCTCGCGCAGCGGGGCCACGCGGAACTCGAGCCCGATCGAGACGAACGCGAGGATGAGGAACAGCGTCCGCAGGTCGTTCACGGTCGCGATCACCGGCTTCGCCGCCGCCGCCCCGACCGCCGCGACGTACAGCGTCCCGATCACCGAGGCGGCCAGGAAGCCGAGCACGAACTTCGGGAAGCGTTCCCACAGCTGGGCCGCCGACGGCCTGGCCGAAGTCGTCGACTCCGCCGAGCGCTCGACCCGCACCGCGAAGTACGCGGTCAGCGCGACGGCGACGACGCCGAGCAGGGCGTTCTGCGTCGTCTTCACGATCGTCGCGAGTTGCAGCGCCTGCTCGCCCGCCAGCGCACCGGCCGCGCTCACCGCCGCCGTGGTGTCGATGTTGCCCCCGATCCACGCACCGGCGACCGGCTGGGAGAGCCCCAACCCGTTCGCGGCGGCGGGCAGAAGGAAGATCGACAGAAGGGCGAAGACGACCACGAGGCTGGCCGTGTACGCCAGCTGCTCGCGCTTCGCGTGTAACGCGGTCGTCAGACGCGGCCCTCACGCGCGACTGCACGTCGCTTCCAAGTCGCCGTGTCTGCCGATTGCGGCAGCACCGGCAGCGGCGATGGCGGCGCTGATGCCGCAGATCGACACGGCCGACGACAGCAGCGCGCGCAGCCGGTCGTCGAGCCCGAGCCGGCCGCCGAGCCACCAGGTGAACCCGAACACGACGCTGATGAGCACCAGCGCCTGCAGGATCGCGGGGCCGGCCGCAGTGAGGATCACCGCGAAGTTGATCGACGCGCCGAGCAGCACGAGCCCGGTCTTGGACGGGTGATCCGCCGGCGGCGCGGAGGTCGGTGTCCGGGGTGGTCTCAGCATCGTGGCTCATCAGGGCACCAGCCAGCCGGGCAGCAGGCCGGTCAGCACCAGCGCGAGCAGGACGAGGCCGACGATCGTGGCCGCCCAGTCCTCGTTGAGGGCGAGCCGGCGGGCGGCGGTGACGGCGGAGTCGGAATCAGGGGACGTGGGTTCGCTCATGACGGAGGAGATCCGTTCGCTGAAGGCCCGTCCGGATGGGACGGGTGAAGGCCGGGGGACGGCGGGGCCGCCTCCGTCAGCGACGCCTCAGGGCGTCACGGCACGGGGCGGCCGAGGGCGTTCAGCGACAGAACTCGTCGTACGCGTGCGAGCGGCGCGAGGGCCAGAACTGCTCGAGGTCGAACCGCATGCCCCGCAACGCACGGACGGCGATTGCGCCATCACGCAGCGGGGTCGAGTGCATGCCACCATCGTGGGCGGTGTCGCGCCCGGACGCAATGGTGCTCCCACGCTCCGGGCGCTGTCCGGACAGGGGTCCGGACAGCAGGAGCAGAAGCACCGGGGCGGGGGCGGCGGGCACGGCCGATCAGGCCCCGGCGAGCCCGCGGACGCGCAGCACGCGCCGCTCCACCGGCCGGAACACCAGCAGCTCGATCCCGATGCCCACGATGAGGATCAGGAAGATCGCGGCGATGACCGTGGGCATGTCGTTGAAGTCGCTGCCCTGCTTGAGGAAGGCCCCCAGGCCGAAGCCGAGCAACGGGCCGGCAGCGATGATCTCCGCGGCCATCAGCGAGCGCCAGGAGAAGGCCCAGCCCTGCTTGCACCCCGCCAGGTAGCCGGGCAGCGCCGCCGGCAGCAGGATGTGCCGGGCACTGGTCAGGCCGCGCGCGCCGAGCACCTGGCCGACCCGGGGCAGGATCGGCGGGATCTGGTCGATCCCGGCCACCAGGCCGTTGGCGATCGACGGGATGGACCCGGCGAGCACGACGAAGTAGATCGTGGCGTCCGTCAGCCCGAACCAGAGCACCGCCGCAGGAACCCACGCGACCGACGGCAGGCTCTGCAGGCCCTGGAGCAGCGGCCCGATCGCGGCCCGCACGACCTTGACCTTCGCGACCAGCAGGCCCAGCGGAGTCGCGATGACCAGGGCGACGGCGAAGCCGAGGAAGGCCCGGCTGACCGAGGTCCAGAGGATCGACCAGACCTGGCCGTCGTCGACGGTTTTGAGGAAGGCGGACCAGACGTCGACCGGGGCCGGGACCTTGTACTCGTCGGTGATCGCCGACGCCCACACGATCTGCCACACCGCGAGGAACGCGACGGTCGCCACGAGCGGCGGCAGGCCCGTCGCCAGCGCCCGGCGCCACCAGGGCCGGGTCTTGGTGGTGGGCGTGTCGAGGGCGTCGAGCCCGGCGACGGCGGCCGCCGCGTCCTCCAGGACGGCGTCGGCCTCCGGTCGCGTCATGAGGTCGTCCGCGGGATGCAGCGGGGTCGGGTCATGCCGCATGGCTGGTGATGACCTGTCGGAGCCGGCCGGTGATCTCCGCGTGGAGCTCCATCGGACCGTCGCCGACCCGCCACTCGCCCACCACGGTGCCCGGCCGCGACGACAGCAGCACCACCCGCTCGGCGAGCCGGATGGCCTCCCGCACGTCGTGGGTGACGAAGAGGATCGTGGTGCCGGTGGCCTCCCACACCCGCAGCAGCTCGCCCTGCAGCACGTCGCGGGTGATCGCGTCGAGCGCCGCGAACGGCTCGTCCATCAGGAGCATGCCGGGACGGTTCTCGGCCTCCCAATCTTGTCCGGACGATCGACGGCGAGCGAAGCCGCCGCCGATCGTCCGGTGGGACGCGGCCGCGGTCGTGGCCGCGAGCGCGCGGGCCAGCGACACGCGCTGGCGCATGCCGCCGGAGAGCTCGTGGGGGCGCTTGTCGCCCTGGCCCGCCAGCCGGACCAGCGAGAGCAGCTCGTCCGCGCGCTGCCGGCGCTCGCGGCGGCCCAGGCCGGCGAGCTGCAGCGGCAGCTCGACGTTGCGCCGGGCCGTCAGCCACGGCAGCAGCGCGGCCTCCTGGAACATGAACGAGGGACGCGCGGTGCCGAGCGAGATGTCGCCCGCCGTCGGCTCGTCCAGCCCGGCGACCAGGTTGAGCAGCGTCGACTTGCCGCAGCCCGACGCGCCGAGCAGGCAGACGAACTCGCCCGGCTCGACGTGCAGGTCGATGCCCCGCAGTGCGGCCACCGCCTCGGAGCCGTTCCCGAACGTCTTGGCGACGCCGCGCAGCTCCAGCGCCGGGGGGCCCGTCCGGTTGGCGGTCCCGGCACGTTCGATGGTCGAGGTCATCTCGCGGGTCACCCCTGAGCCTTGTCGAGTCCGGCGGCGTCCGCCGCCGGCTTGCCCGCTGCCGTCAGCACGTTGTTCAGCGGCGTCACGTCGACGAACCCGGCCAGGTTCGTCTCCTTGTCGGTGATCCCGGCGGTGACGCTGTCCTTGGCCAGCTGCGGGAACGTGGCCGCGAGCGGGTCGGTGCCGAACGACAGCTCGGTGAAGGACCGGTCGATGACCGCCGGCGCGAGCGACGAGTTCGTCAGCTGCTTGATGGCGTCGTTCGTGACCGTCTTGGCCTGGTCCTGGTTCGCGGTGGCGAAGTCGATCGCCTTCTGCTCGCCGCGCAGCAGCGCCTCGACCGTCTGCGGGTGCTCCTTCAGGAACTGCGTCCGCACGATCAGCACCGTGGTCGGGAACTGGCCGCCCGGCCAGAGGCTCTTCTCGTCCACGAGCACCTTGGCGCCTGCGTCGACCAGCCGCGAGCTCCACGGTTCCGGCAGCCAGCCGCCCGCGACCTGACCCGCCTTGAACAGGTCGAGCGTGCGAGGGTTGTCGATGTTCTGCACGGTCACGGCGTCCGGACCGGTGCCGTTCGTGAGGTTGTTCTGCGTGAGCCACTTCTTGAACGCGATGTCCTGCGTGTTCCCCGCCTGCGGCGTCGCGACGATCTTGCCCTTGAGCTGCTCGGGCGAGGTGATGTCGGGGGAGACGACCAGCTGCGCGCCGCCCGAGGTGGAGCCCGCGACCAGGCGGACGGCCTCGCCGTTGCTCTTCGCGAACGCGTTGATCGCCGGGCCGGAGCCGATGAAGCCGGCGTCCAGGGAGCTGCCCAGCAGTGCGGAGACCTCTTCGGGGCCCGCGTTGAAGGTCTGGGTGGTGAGCTTCGTCGAGCCCAGCTCCTGCTGGAAGTAGCCGTTCGCCACCCCGATCAGCGCGGGGGCGTGGGTGATGTTCGGGAAGTAGCCGAGGCGCAGCTCGGTAGCCGGGGCGCCGGCGGCCGACGCGCCGGCACCACCGGAGGCCGGGGTGTCTGCGGTCTCGCGCCGGGAGCACGCCGACAGCGCGAGCACGGCGACGAACGCGAGGACCAGGGCCGCCCGGAGGCGGAGCAGGGAGGGGCGGTGCATGCGGGGGTTCCTTGGTGTTCGGGAAGGCGAGCGGGGCCGCTGGCCGCCGTCCGGCGGGCGCGCAGGGGCGCGTCACCGCCGGGGCGGGGCGTCAGCGACAGAACTCGTCGAAGGCGTGTCCGCGGCGCGACGGCCAGAACCGCTCGAGGTCCGCGGCCGCGTTGTCGGTCGACGCGCCGGCACGCCCACCCGATGGTGTGGGCGCTGCAGAGGGCAGCGTCGTACGCACGACACCATCGTGCGTCGCCTCGAACGGGAACGACAACCTGACGTCCGTGATGCGGGAGACCGGGGAAAATGTACGGACGTCCGGTTCTCCCGCCGTCACCTGCGGCGCTGCCCGGTCGCCGGTGCGCGGGTGACGGAGGTCTCCGTGGCACCCGTCGATCGCGTTGCGCCCGCGCCGCCCGTCGGGCGAGGATTCCCCCGTGTTCCGGACGCTGCTCGAGCCGTTCTGGCCGGGCCGCCGTGCGCACGCCTTCGATGAGCACTGTCCTGGCAAGCGCTGTCCCGGAAAGCACTGTCGGTAGTCCGTACTCCGGAAGGGCCACGGGTCGACGCCGACGTCCCCGTCTCCGGCCTGCCACCCGTCTCCGCACACCCCGGGAGCCCCGGTGTCCCACGCCTACTCCGTCCCGCACGCCTGCACGTCCGCCCAGCGCGGCGCCACGGTGTGGCTCACCGGCCTGCCCAGCGCCGGGAAATCGACCATCGCCCACGGCTGCGAGGCCGTCCTGTGCGGCCACGGCGTGCGCGTCGAGGTGCTCGACGGCGACGCCGTCCGCCCGCACCTCGCCGCGGCCCGCGGCTACTCCGGCGAGGACCGCGCCATCAACATCCGACGGATCGGCTGGGTCGCCGAGCTGCTCGCCCGCAACGGCGTGGTCGTCCTCGTCTCGGCCGGACCGGGTCTGCCGGTTCCTCGATGTCGAGACCGGGCTCATCGAGGGGGTGCCGCGGGTGGCGGAGCTGACGGGCTGGGACCTGGCCGACTGGCTGCGCTGACCGTCCCGAGGCCGGTCCCCGTGTAGCGAAAGCGGCTTTCAGTGCGTTGAGTGCACCGAAAGCCGCTTTCGCTGCATCGGGCCTGGGCGGGGCCGTCTCCGGCGGGGGCTCAGCCCAGGGCGTCGGCCAGCGGGAACCCGATCAGCCCGGCGGCGAGCGTGTTGCCCGTCGGCGGGTCGATGAGCAGGAAGCTGCCCGTCGCGCGGACGTCCGCGTAGTCGTCCACCGGCAGCGCGTCCGCCGTCCGCATGCCGACGTGCGCGATGTCGTTGATCTGCAGCTGAGCCGGCGCCTCGCCGAACCGCAACGTCTCCGGGTCCAGCCGCTCCGTGATCGCTCCGACGATCACCTGGGTGGTCCGGGTGCCGTGCTTGAGCAGCAGCCGGGCGCCGGGGCGCAGCGGCTTCTCCGCGAGCCAGCAGACCGTCGTCTCGAGCTCGCTCGTCACCCGCGGCGGCGCGTCCGCTGCGGCGAGCAGGTCGCCGCGGGAGATGTCGATGTCGTCCGCGAGCAGGATCGTCACGCTCCGGCGCGCGCCGGCGACGTCCAGCGGGCCATCCGCGGTGTCGACCGTCACCACCGTGGTGCGGCGCCCCCCCGGCAGCACGACGACCTCGTCGCCCGGCGACACGGTGCCCGAGGCGACCTGGCCGGCGTAGCCGCGGTAGTCGTGGAGCTCGTCGCGGCCCGAGTCGATCCCACGCGGCCGGATCACGTACTGCACCGCCATCCGGAACGGCGCGCGCACCTCCGGCCCGAGCACGGGCACCGACTCCAGGTGCCCGAGCAGCGTCGGGCCGTCGTACCAGGGGGTGTGCTCCGAGCGGTCGACGACGTTGTCGCCGACCAGCGCCGAGACCGGGATCGTCACGACGGCGTCGTCCGGGAAGCCCAGCGACCGGGCGAGCGCGGCGAAGTCCTTCGCGATCGTGGTGAGCGTCTCCTCGTCGTAGCCGACGAGGTCGATCTTGTTGATGGCCAGCACCAGCCGCGGGACGCGCAGCAGCGCGAGCACGGCGGCGTGGCGGCGGGTCTGCTCGACGATGCCGTTGCGGGCGTCGACGAGCAGGACGGCAAGCTCCGCGGTCGAGGCGCCGGTGACCGTGTTGCGCGTGTACTGGACGTGCCCGGGCGTGTCGGCGAGCACGAACTCGCGCTTCGGCGTGGAGAAGTAGCGGTAGGCGACGTCGATCGTGATGCCCTGCTCGCGCTCGGCGCGCAGGCCGTCGACCAGCAACGACAGGTCCGGTGTCGCCAGGCCCTTGTCGACCGATGCCCGCTGCACGGCCTCGATCTGGTCCGCGAGCACCGACTTGGTGTCGTAGAGCAGCCGCCCGACCAACGTCGACTTTCCGTCGTCCACCGAGCCGGCCGTCGCGAACCGCAGCAGGTCCCTCGGGTGGTGGGGCTCGGCGGCGCCGGGATCGGCCTTCGGGGCGATCGCGTCCGCGGGCGTCGTCTCGGTGCTCATCAGAAGTACCCCTCGCGCTTGCGGTCCTCCATCGCGGCCTCGCTCAGCCGGTCGTCGGCCCGGGTGGCGCCACGCTCGGTCAGCCGGGACGCCGTGACCTCGGCGATGATCTCGTCGAGGGTCGTGGCGCCGGACTCGACGGCGCCGGTGCAGGAGCCGTCGCCGACCGTGCGGTAGCGCACGCTCTTCGTCTCCAGGGCCTCGTTCCCGCGCGGTCCGCCCCACGGCCCCTCGGCGAGCCACATGCCGTCCCGGCGGAACACCGGGCGCTCGTGGGCGTAGTAGATCGACGGAAGCTCGACGTTCTCGCGCTGGATGTAGCGCCAGACGTCCAGCTCGGTCCAGTTGGAGATCGGGAACACCCGGACGTGCTCACCGGGGGAGTGCCGGCCGTTGTAGAGGTTCCACAGCTCCGGGCGCTGCGAGCGCGGGTCCCAGCGGCCGAACGCGTCCCGCAGGCTGATGATCCGCTCCTTGGCCCGCGCGCGCTCCTCGTCGCGGCGCCCGCCGCCGAAGACGGCGTCGAACCGGTGCTCGTTGATCGAGTCGAGCAGCGGGACGGTCTGCAGCGGGTTGCGGGTGCCGTCCGGCCGCTCCACGAGCCGGCCGTCGTCGATCCAGTCCTGGACGTTCGCGACCTCCAACCGCAGGCCCAGGCGCTCGACCAGGCGGTCCCGGAAGTCGATCACCTCCGGGTAGTTGTGCCCGGTGTCGACGTGCAGCAGCGGAAAGGGAACGCGTGCCGGCGCGAAGGCCTTGACGGCCAGGTGCACCAGCAGCGTCGAGTCCTTGCCGCCGGAGAAGAGGATCACTGGGCGGTCGAACTCGCCCGCGACCTCCCGGAAGATGTGGATCGACTCGCTCTCCAGCGCGTCGAGCGCGTCGAGGGCGGGGGTCGCTGTCGTGGTGCTCAATGGTTCGCTCGCAAGCTCGCTCACGCGTGCAGTCCGCATTCGGTCTTGGCCCGGCCCGCCCAGCGGCCCGAGCGCGGGTCCGCCCCCGGCGCGGGCTTCAGGGTGCAGGTGCGGCAGCCGATCGACGGGTAGCCCTCGTCGACCAGCGGGTTCACCAGCACGTGGTGGGTGTCGATGTAGGACTGCATCTCGTCGTCACTCCAGGCGGCGATCGGATTGATCTTGACGAGCCCGTGCTTGTCGTCCCAGGTGACCAGCGGGGTGTTCGCGCGGGTCGGCGCCTCGACGCGGCGCACACCCGTGACCCAGGCGTCGTAGCCGGCCAGCGTCCGCTCCAGCGGCACGACCTTGCGCAGGAAGCAGCACCGGTCCGGGTCGCGGGCGAACAGGTCCTTGCCCAGCAGCGAGTCCTGCTCGGCGACCGTGTGCTCGGGCTCGGCGTTGACGATCGTGACGTCGTAGACCGCGCCGACCGCGTCGCGCGTGCCGAGGGTCTCGGGGAAGTGGTAGCCGGTCTCGAGGAACAGGACGTCGACTCCCGGTACGGCCTTCGCGGCCAGGTCGACGAGCACGGCGTCCTGCATGTTCGACGCCACGATCATCCGGCGGCCGAACGTCTCGCCCGCCCACGCCAGCACCTGCTGCGCCGTCGCGTCCGGGCCCAGCAGAGCCGCTCCCCGCTCGGCCACGACCCGCAGGTCCGTCGTCGGGCTCGTCATCGATTCACCTCCGCAACCCCGATCCCGATCATCTTGACGGCGAAGGTCCGCAGGCAGGAGGCGCAGTACCAGGCCCCGTGCGGGACCCGCTCGGTCTGCTCCGCGGGTCGCAGATCCTCTTCGCCGCAGTACGGGCAGTAGAAGGGCACCGCGCGCTCAGACATTCCCTGCACTCACTTCAGGTCGCCCTCGGCGGCGCGCAGCACCCATCGGGCGAACCGCTCGCCGGGTTCGCGCTGGTCGTCGAACCGCCGTACGAGGCGGTCGACGTAGTCGCCCAGCTCGGCACTGGTGACCTTGAGCCCGCGCAGCTTGCGCCCGAAGCCGGCGTCGAGCCCGAGGCCCCCGCCCAGGTGGACCTGGAAGCCCTCGACCTGGTTGCCGTCGGCGTCGGTGACGATCATGCCCTTGAGCCCGATGTCCGCGACCTGGGTGCGGGCGCAGGCGTTCGGGCAGCCGTTGAGGTGGATGGAGATCGGCACGTCCGGGTGCACGTCGGCCAGGCGCTTCTCCAGCTCCTCGACCAGCCGGATGGCGCGCTCCTTGGTCTCGACGATCGCGAGCTTGCAGAACTCGATGCCGGTGCACGCCATGGTGGCGCGCCGCCACGGTGACGGCTCGGCCTGCAGGCCGATCGTGTTGAGCTCCGCCTTGAGCGCGTCGACCTCGCCGTCCGGGACGTCGAGCACGACGATCTTCTGCTGCGGGGTGAGCCGGACCCGACCGGAGCCGGCCCGTTCGGCGGCGTCGGCAAGGGCGACGAGGGTGGTGCCGGAGACGCGTCCGGACGCCGGGGCGACCCCGACGTAGTTGAGGCCGTCCTTCTGCTTGTGCACCCCGACGTGGTCGATCGGGCGCTCCGGGATCGCGGGCGCAGGCCCGTCGATCAGCGTCCGGTGCAGGTACTCGTCTTCCAGCACCTGCCGGAACTTCTCGACGCCCCAGTCGGCGACGAGGAACTTGATCCGCGCCCGGTGCCGCAGCCGGCGGTACCCGTAGTCACGGAAGATCGAGACGACGCCCTCCCACACGTCCGGGACCTCGTCGAGCGGGACCCAGACACCCAGGCGCTGCGCGATCTTCGGGTTCGTCGAGAGCCCGCCGCCGACCCACAGGTCGAAGCCCGGGCCGTGCTCGGGGTGCACGACGCCGACGAAGGAGATGTCGTTGACCTCGTGCGCGACGTCCTGCTGCCAGGAGATCGCGGTCTTGAACTTGCGCGGCAGGTTGGAGAACGCCTTGCTGCCGATGTAGCGCTCGAGGATCGCGTCGATCGCCGGGCGCGGGTCGATCTCGTCTGCCGCGGCGATGCCGGCGACGGGCGAGCCGAGGATCACCCGGGGCGTGTCACCACACGCCTCGGTCGTGATCATCCCGAGGCTCTCCAGGCGCTGCCAGATCGCCGGCATGCTCTCGATCTCGATCCAGTGGTACTGGATGTTCTGCCGGTCGGTGACGTCCGCGGTGTCGCGCGCGTAGGTCTGGCTGATCTCGCCGAGGGCGCGCAGCTGCTCGGTGGTCAGCGCCCCGCCGTCGAGCCGGACGCGGAGCATGAAGTAGCGGTCGTCGAGCTCCTCGGGCTCCAGCACCGCGGTCCGGCCGCCGTCGATCCCCGGCTTGCGCTGGGTGTAGAGCCCCCACCAGCGCATGCGACCGCGCAGGTCGGCCGGGTCGATGGAGTCGAACCCGCGCTTGCTGTAGATCGTCTCGATCCGGGCGCGGACGTTCAGTCCGTCGTCGTCCTTCTTGGTGCGCTCGTTCGGGTTGAGCGGCTCGCGGTGGCCGAGCTTCCACTGGCCCTCGCCGCGCTTGCGCTTGGCCGTCGGTGTGGTGGTGGGGGGCATTGCGGCAGGCCTCCGGGTTGCGGCCGCGCGCTGACGCCCGGGTCGCGGGCGGGCGCCCGGCGCCGAGAATGGGAACGAGATGCGGCGCGGGTCAGCAGGCCGCTCGACAGAGGGCGCTGTTCACCCGGTGCAGGTCGACGTGGCGACGGGCGACGAGGCGCAGCAGGAGAGCAGACGGCGTCGACGGCCCAGATGCAAGATCGAGCGTCGGCGCGGTCACTACCTGAGAGGGTCTTGAGAAACCCCCAGGGTGCGCGAGCGCACGGGCTGGGTTCCTCAACACCCTCTCAGAGTGCCACCTGTGCCCCGCCGGATCCACCGCGGACCGGATCGTGGGAGTCGGATCACCGGCGCGGCTACCCTCGATCGGGTGCCCGCCGTCCCCGGTCCCGTCCCGTTCGGGATCTACGTCCACGTGCCGTTCTGTGCGGCACGCTGCGGCTACTGCGACTTCAACACCTATACGGCCTCGGAGCTGGCGGGATCCGGGGCCTCGCCGGACGGCTGGCTCGGCGCGGTGCGCCGCGAGCTCGCGCAGGCCCGCGCCGTGGTCGGACCACGGGCGGTCGACACCGTGTTCGTCGGCGGCGGGACGCCGTCCCTGCTCGGCGCCGCGCGGCTCGCGGAGGTGCTCGGCGCCGTCCGGTCGACGTTCGGGCTCGCCCCGGGCGCGGAGGTGACGACCGAGAGCAACCCGGAGTCGACCTCGCCGGAGTTCTTCGACGGCCTGGCCGAGGCCGGGTTCACCCGGGTCTCGCTGGGGATGCAGTCGGCCGCCCCGCACGTCCTGCGCGTGCTGGAGCGCCGGCACACGCCGGGCCGGGCCCTCGCGGCGGCGCGAGAGGCGCGCGCGGCGGGGTTCGCGCACGTCAACCTGGACCTGATCTACGCCACACCGGGAGAGACCGACGACGACCTGCGCGCGTCCCTGGACGCCGTGCTGGCCGCCGGAGTGGACCACGTCTCGGCGTACGCGCTGATCGTCGAGGACGGCACGGCGCTGGCCCGGCGCGTCGCCCGCGGGGAGGTTCCCGCACCCGACGACGACGTCGCCGCCACCCGCTACGAGCTGATCGACGAGCGGCTGACCGCGGCGGGTCTGCGCTGGTACGAGGTGTCGAACTGGGCCTCCTCGGGGGATGCCCGCTGCCGGCACAACCTCGGGTACTGGCTCGACGGCGACTGGTGGGGGCTGGGCCCGGGTGCGCACTCGCACCTGGCCGGCAGCCGGTGGTGGAACGTGAAGCACCCGGCCCGCTACGCGGCCCTGCTCGCGGCGGGGGACTCGCCCGAGGCGGGGCGCGAGGAGCTGACGGACGCCGAGCGGGCGACGGAGCGGGTGATGCTGGGGCTGCGCCTCGCGTCGGGGTTGCCGCTGGACCTGCTCGACGAGGCCGGCCGCGCCGCGGCGTCCCGGGTGACCGCAGACGGCCTGCTCGACCCGGCCGCCCTGACCGCGGGCCGGGCCGTCCTGACCGCCCGGGGTCGCCTGCTCGCCGACGCCGTCGTGCACGCCCTGCTCGCCCCCGCCCCCACCCCCGCCTGATGCGCGAGTCGGCACCTTTGCCTGCGCGAGTCGGCACGTTCGCCGGCGCGAGTCGGCACCTTTGCGGGCGCGAGTCGGCACCTTTGCGGGCGCGAGTCGGCACGTTCGCCGCCGCGACTCGGCAGATTCCGGATGGTGCTGTGCGTCCGTCGGGCGCTTCGCAGCGTCGCGGTTCCGAGACGCGACGGAACGGGAGGCGGCGGTGAGCCCGCGCCGGCGACTGCTCGTCGCCGCGCTGGTGCTGGTGCTGCTCGCCGGCGCGGGGATCGTGGGCGCGCGGCTGCTGAGGACCGCCGGCCCGGCCGTCGACCCGGTCGCGCGGCCGGCCCAGGACCGGCCCGGTCCGGTCCTGCTCGTGCCCGGCTACGGCGGGAGCCGCACCGGGTTGCTCCAGCTCGCCGACCGGATCGAGGCCACCGGGCGCTCGGCGACGGTGCTGACCCTCGTCGGTGACGGCACAGGCGACCTCTCCGCCCAGGTCGCGGTGCTCGATACCGCGGTCGACGCGGCGCTGGCGGCGGGGGCGCCCTCGGTGGACGTCGTCGGCTACTCGGCAGGCGGTGTGGTGGCCGGGCTGTGGGTCGCGCGGGACGATGGAGCGGTCAAGGCCCGCCGGATCGTCACCCTCGGCGCCCCGCTGGCCGGCACCTCCCTGGCGGCGACGGCCACGGTCGTCGCCCCGGACGCCTGCCCCGCGGCGTGCCGCCAGCTCGCGCCGGGCAGCGCGGAGATCACCGAGCTGATCCGGGCGGGGGTGGGCGAGGCGCTCCCGTGGCTGTCGGTGTGGACGGCGGACGACGAGACCGTCACCCCGCCGGCCACGGCGTCGCAGCTGGCGGGGACGGTCCAGCTTCAGGTCCAGACCGTCTGTGCCGGGGCGCGGGTGACGCATTCGGCGCTGCCGACCGACCCGGCGGTGACGGGCGTGGTGCTGCGGGCACTCGCGCCCGAACCGCTGGCCGCGGCAGTGAGCGGAGCCGACTGCGCGGAGCTGCGCGCCGCAGGTTGATCGGCCCGGCGAGAAGAGCGCGAGTCTTGCGTTGGGGTACATGAGTTCGGCATTCGTGCACGTGCTCGTCGGGCTGGCGGCGTACAGGAACGCAGAAGTCGTGCGCCGAGACGCAAGACTCGCGCCTGGCGCGGCGGAGCCGCGCTCAGTGCGGCGTCGGCAGCAGGCGCCGCGGCCCCGGGCCCTGCCGGCCCAGCTCGTCCGCCGGGTTCGCCAGGTGGCAACGGGCCAGGGACAGGCAGCCGCAGCCGATGCAGTCTCCGAAGTCGTCGCGCAGGTGCTGCAGGTCGCGGATCCGGTCGTCCAGCCGCTCCTGCCAGCGCGCAGAGAGCTCCTGCCAGTCGTGGCGGTTCGGCGTGCGGCCGTCGGGCAGCGTCGCGAGCACCGCAGCGATCTCCGCGAGCGGGATTCCGACCCGCTGCCCGATCCGCACCAGCGCGACCCGCCGGAGCGTGTCGCGGCGGTAGCGGCGCTGGTTCCCGCTGGTCCGACGGCTGGTGATGAGCCCCTTCTTCTCGTAGAAGTGCAGCGCGGACACGGCGACCCCACTGCGGGCCGACAGCTCCCCGACGGTCAGCTCCTCCATGACCCCAATATTAGTCGAGGTTCAGCTCGTGATGTCCTTGGTCGCGAGGTTCGCCCACGCCGCCCCGAACGCGACCAGCACGTACCCGGCCTGCACCGCGGCGCCCTCGCGCACGGCCAGCCACAGGATCGGGTCGCGGTAGAGGTCGATCCAGGCGAGCCAGTGCGTCGTCGGCAGGTAGGGCTCGAGCGCGGCGGCGGCGTCGAGCGGTTGCAGTGCCGCGCTGGCGACGACGAGCGCCACCACGCCGAGCGCCGCAGCGAGCGGCGAGTCGGTCAGCGTCGAGAAGAACAGCCCGACGGCGCCGAGCGCCAGCATGCACAGGGCGAGGTAGCCGACGACCAGCGCGGTGCGGGCCAGCAGCTCCGCCGGACTGAGCACCGCGCCGGACAGCGACGTCACCCCGCCCGCGCCGCCCAGCTCGGCGTCGGGCCCGAAGCCGAAGAGCGCGACGCCGACCAGGTAGCCGGTCACCGTCACGAAGAGCACGGCGAGGAGCACGAACACCGTGATCGACACGAGCTTGGCCACCAGCAGCCGCAGCCGGCCGACGGGGCGGACCAGCAGGTAGCGCAGCGTCCCGGCACTCGCCTCTCCGGCGACCGCGTCCCCGGCGACGATCGCCACGGTGATCGGCAGGAACACCGGGAGGACGAGCGCGAGGGCAGCGGCCGGGAAGTGCTGGCCGTTGGACACGACCGCGGACAGGAACGCCCCACCCCGTCCGGGAGGCGGGGCGAGGCCGGTCGCGGCGAGGAGGACGGCGACCAGTGCCGGCAACGCGCAGAGCAGCGCCCAGCACAGCCACACACGACGCCGGCGGAGCAGCAGCTGCAGGTCCGCGCCGATCACGACCGGAGCTCCCGGTCCGCCGCGGAAGTGTCGACCCGGTCCGTCCCGCTCCCCGTCAGCTCCAGCACCACCTGCTCCAGGCTCCGACGTTCCGCCACCAGCTCGGCCACCCGGACCCCGGCGGCGACGAGCTGCGCATTGAGCGCGGCGGGGTCGTCATGGCGGACGACGAGCGTGGCGCCGTCGCGGTCGACGACCCGGCCGTCGAGCGCGGTGACGGCCGCGGCCGGGTCCGGCGTCCGCACCAGGACGTGTCCGGTCGGGGCGCGCAGGGCGTCGAGGTCGCTCTCGAGCACCAGCCGGCCCGCGTCCATCACGCCGACGCGGTGGCACAGGGCGTCGACCTCGCCGAGCAGGTGACTGGACAGCACCACGGTCGTGCCGCCCTCGTTCAGCCCGACCAGCAGCTCGCGGATCTCACCGATGCCGCGCGGGTCGAGCCCGTTCGTCGGCTCGTCGAGCAGCACCAGCTCGGGCGCGCGCAGCAGCGCGGCGGCGATCCCCAGGCGCTGGCGCATGCCGAGCGAGTAGGCGCGCACCGGGCGCCGGTCGATCCCACCGAGGCCGACGCGTTCCAGGGCGTCGTCGACGCGCTGCCGCCGGTCTCGCCCGCGGCCCGGGCCCGCGGCGTCGATGAGCCGCAGGTTGGCGCGCCCGGACAGGTTCGCCCAGGCGGCCGGCCCCTCGACCAGCGCTCCTACCCGAGGAAGCACGCGCGCGGCATGGCGGGGCATCGGTTCGCCCAGCAGCTCCACCTCGCCCGCGGTGGCATGTACGAGGCCGAGCAGCAGGCGCACGAGGGTCGTCTTGCCCGAACCGTTCGGACCGAGGAGGCCGAACCGGATGCCGGCGGGAATCCGCAGATCCACCCCGGCCACGGCGGTGACCCGGCCGAACCGCTTGACGAGGCCGCGCGTGACGATCACGTCGTTCACGTCGCCCCTTCCATGATCGCCATGACGGGTGCGAAAGCCGCACCAGTGCCGGGTTCGCACCGCTCGCGGTGATCACGCCCGGTGGCGCACGGCGTCACGTCCGCACCCCCGACAGCTCGACGACGGCCCGCTCCAGCACCGGGGGCGCGACGGTCCCCACCAGCAGCACGCTCCCGCCCCGTCCACCGCGAACGGCCAGCGACAGCAACGGCGTCCCGATCCGCACCGCCCGCCCACGCGGGACCTCGATCGGCACCCCGCCCGCCGCAGCGGCCCCGTCGAGCACCCGGCCGGCGATCCCGCGGCTGACGGGCACGAGCACGAACCCCGCCGATCCCGTCCCGTAGACCCCGACGCCCGGTAGCTGCTCGCCGGTCAGCGCGACGCGGCGGCGCCCGGCGAGCTGCGCGGGCGGGTCGGGGGCGTCGAGGACGCGCAGAGCTCCGCCCAGGTCCGCGGCCTTGGCCTGCACCCGGCTGCTACCCGGCGGCCGCGGCGGCAAGAGCGCCGTGGGGGCCGGCGGCTCCAGCACGATCTCCCGCATCGCGCTGGCCAGCAGCGGACCGCCCGGATCGCTGCGTGGGGCGACCTCGACGTGCAGCGGCAGCCCGCTCACCGGGTCGGCCCAGACATCGATCCGTCCGATCGTGGTGTCCGGGTCGGACGGGGTGAGCCGCAGCCCCTCGGTGCGGAGCCCGGCGATGCGGCGGGCCGGCAGCGGTGTGACCGGGTCGTCGGGTGCCAGCCGCAAGAGCCGCCTGCCGAGCTCGGGGGGCAGCAGGTCGGCGGCGCGGGGCAACCGCAGCGCGGCGTGGCCGGACAGCATCGTGAGCTGGTCGAAGCCGAAGTCCCAGACGTACTCGCGGCCGTCGAGTCGGTAGACGTCACGCTCGCCGACGGGCGTCAGCTCGTCGGCCCGCCAGCGGTCGGGGCCCTCGACCTGGCCACGGACGCGGGTGACGCCGGTGAACAACGCCGTCGTCGACTCCAGCGCGGGCAGCTCCGGCAGCGCGACCCGGCCGGTCGCCTCGGCGAGCCCGACCCACGGTTGTGCCGCGCTGCCGAGGATCCGGCGGCGTAGGTCGTCGGCCGGGGTGGAACCGGCGGCGACGGGCAGCGCGTCGCGCAGCGGAACGGCGCCGACCAGCGCCGCGGCCCCGGCCGCGACCAGCAGCCAGCGCCTGCTGACCGCCCGCCCGCTCGCAGGTCGCGCCGACACCATGCCATGCCACGTTGCCATCGCGGCCGTGAGACCCGCGTGGGCATCCTGCGCACGGTCGTCCGGCAAAGGTGCCGACTCGCGGCGGCAAAGGTGCCGACTCGCGGCGGGGCGGGGAGCCGAGCCGGTTTCTGGCACTCGCCGACCCCGAGTGCGCATCTAGACTGGACCCGCAGGTTCATGCGGGGGAGGTGCAGGTGAACGCCGAGGAGCGTCGGTTCGCGGTGCTTCGCGCGATCGTCGCGGACTACGTGCGCACTCAGGAGCCCGTCGGCTCCAAGATGATCGTCGACAGGCACAATCTCGGGGTGTCGAGTGCAACGGTCCGCAACGATATGGCCCTGCTGGAGGACGAGGGATTGATCGCGCAGCCGCACACGAGCGCCGGTCGTGTCCCCACGGACAAGGGCTACCGGCTGTTCGTCGACCGGCTTGCGCAGGTCAAGCCGCTCTCGGCGGCCGAGCGCCGCGCCGTGCAGGCGTTCCTCGACGGCGCGGTGGACCTCGACGACGTGCTGCGCCGCAGCGTCCGGCTGCTCGCCCAGCTCACCCGGCAGGTCGCCGTCGTCCAGTACCCGACGCTCACCCGCTCGACCGTCCGGCACCTCGAGCTGGTCCCGCTCACCCCGGCCCGGCTCATGCTGGTGCTCATCACCGACTCCGGGCGCGTGGACCAGCGCGTCGTCGACCTCGGGGAGGTGCTGTCCGAGGCCGACGTCGCCGGGTTGCGCAGCACGCTGAACGGCGCGCTGGTCGGCCGCCCGCTCGCCGCGGCCTCGGCGGCCGTCGCCGAGCTGCCCCTGACCGCACCCGGCGAGATGCGGAGCGTCGTCACCGTGCTGTCGTCGGTGCTGATCGAGACCCTCGTCGAGCACCCGGAGGAGCGGCTGGTGCTCGGCGGCACCGCGAACCTCACCCGCAACGCGGCGGACTTCCCCGGCAGCCTGCGGCAGGTGCTGGAGGCGCTGGAGGAGCAGGTCGTGGTGCTCAAGCTGCTCGCCGCCGCGCAGGACCCCGGTACCGTGACGGTGCGGATCGGCGAGGAGAACGAGTCCGAGCAGATGCGCGCCACGTCGGTCGTCTCGATCGGCTACGGCGCGAGCACCGTCCTCGGCGGGATGGGCGTCGTGGGGCCGACCCGAATGGACTATCCAGGCACGATCGCGGCCGTGCACGCGGTCGCCCGGTACGTGGGTGAGATCCTGGCGGGGCGCTAACACCGGTCACACGCTTCGACAACTGAGAAGGACCATGGGGAACGCAGGGGTGACACGCGACTACTACGGGATCCTGGGCGTCGGCCGCGACGCCGGACCCGACGAGATCAAGCGGGCGTACCGCAGGCTCGCCCGTGAGCTGCACCCCGACGTCAACCCCGACGCGGCGGCGCAAGAGCGCTTCGCCGAGGTGAGCGCCGCCTACGAGGTGCTGTCGGACCCCGAGAAGCGGCGCATCGTCGACCTCGGGGGCGACCCGCTGGGCAACGGCGGCGCGGGCGCGGCGGGTGCGGACCCGTTCAGCGCCTTCGGGCTGGGCGACATCATGGACGCCTTCTTCGGCGGGGGCGCCGCCGGTGGCCGCAGCCGGGGCCCGCGCAGCCGGGTCCAGCGGGGTGCGGACGCGCTGATCCGCATGCAGCTGACGCTCGAGGAGTGCGCGTCGGGGGTCACCCGGGATCTCGCCGTGGACACCGCCGTCCTGTGCACCGAGTGCCGGGGCTCCGGCGCCGCGCCCGGCAGCCACCCGACCCGCTGCGACATCTGCGGTGGCCGTGGCGAGGTGCAGAGCGTGCAGCGCTCCTTCCTCGGCCAGGTGGTCACCAGCCGGCCGTGCCCGAACTGCCGCGGCTTCGGTGAGGTCATCCCCGAGCCCTGCCAGCAGTGCGGTGGCGACGGCCGGGTGCGCTCGCGGCGCAACGTCGGCGTGCGGATCCCGGCCGGGGTCGCGGACGGCATGCGGGTGCGGCTCGCCCACCAGGGCGAGGTCGGCCCGGGCGGTGGCGAGGCGGGCGACCTGTACGTCGAGGTGGATGAGGTGCCCCACGACGTCTTCACGCGGGACGGCGCGGACCTGCACTGCACGGTCCAGCTACCGATGACGGCCGCGGCACTGGGCACCACGCTGGAGCTGCCGACGATCGCGGGCAGCGAGGAGCTGCACATCGAGCCCGGCACGCAGACCGGGACGGTGCGCACGCTGCGCGGCAAGGGGATGCCGCGGCTGCGCTCGACCGGCCGGGTCGAGGGCCAGGGCGACCTCATGGTGCACGTCGACGTCGTCGTCCCGACGCGGCTGGACAAGGAGCAGGCCGATCTGCTCCGCCGCCTCGCGCAGCTGCGCGGCGAGGAGCAGCCGGACCTGGGTGCGGGGAACCGCAACGGCCACGGGCTGTTCTCCCGCCTGCGCGACTCGTTCGGCGGCCGGTAGCACCGGCGCAGAACTGGTCCGGACGAGAACCCGATCCGCGCGATGACCACGGCACCGCTCTTCCTCGTCGACGCGCTCCCGGCCGGCGACACTGCCGTCCTCGACGGCCCCGAGGGCCGGCACGCCGCGACGGTCAGGCGGCTGCGGGCGGGGGAGGGCCTGGTGCTGGCCGACGGCCGGGGCGGGCTCGCGCACGCCGTCGTCACCGCCGTCGAGAAGGACGCGCTGCGGCTGGAGGTCGTCGACCGCCGGACGGTGCCGCCGCCCGCGCCCCGGCTGCTGCTCGCGCAGGCGCTGGTCAAGGGCGATCGGGGGGAGCTGGCCGTCGAGCTCACGACCGAGGCCGGGGTGGACGGCGTGCTGCCGTGGCGGGCGACCCGTTGCGTAGCGCGCTGGGAGGCAGGCCCCCGCGGCGAGAAGGCGTTGGCCCGCTGGCGGACGACGGCACGGGAGGCCGCGAAGCAGGCCCGACGGCCGTGGGTGCCGGTGGTCGAGGAGCCGGTGACGACGGCGGCGCTGGCCCGCCGGGCCGCGACCGTCGCCGCCGCGCTGGTGCTGCACGAGTCCGCGACGGACGGCCTCGCCGCGGTCGACCTGCCCACGGACGGCGACCTCCTGCTCGTCGTCGGTCCCGAGGGCGGGATCGCCGACGACGAGCTGGACGCGCTGGTGGCGGCGGGTGCCCGAGCGGTGCGGCTGGGGCCGGAGGTGCTGCGCGCCTCGACGGCCGGGGTCGTCGCGCTGGGCGCGCTCGGGGTGCTCACGGGCCGCTGGCGCACCCCCGCCGACGACTGAGGACCGGTTGTGTTGCCCTGAAAGCCACGTTCAGGACGTCTCCCGCCTTGAACGTGGCTTTCACGACACAGCGGATCGCGCGATGCTGGGGCTCCCGATCATGTGAGGAGTCCCCATGCCCGTGCTGGCCGACCTGCTGGACGCGTTGCGCACCGGGCGCGTCGAGGTCGTCGATCTCACCGCGCCCCTGCACAGCGGCACCCCGATCCTGCAGCTGCCGCCGCCGTTCGCCAACGCGTCGCCGTTCGCTCTGACCGAGATCAGCAACTTCGACGAGCGGGGCCCGGCCTGGTACTGGAACGACATCTCCACCAGCGAGCACACCGGCACCCACTTCGACGCACCGGTGCACTGGATCACCGGACGGGACGGCGAGGACGTGTCGCAGGTGCCGGTCACCAAGCTCGTCGCGCCCGCGGCGGTGCTCGACTTCTCCGCGGAGGGCGCGAAGGACCCCGACTTCCTGCTGGAGGTCGAGCACATCCGCGCCTGGGAGGCCGAGCACGGGCCGCTGCCCGAGGGCGGCTGGCTGCTCTACCGCACCGGCTGGGACGCGCGCAGCGAGGACTCCGACGCCTTCCTCAACGCCAACGAGACCGGCCCGCACACCCCGGGGATCTCCGTCGCGTGCGCGAGGTGGCTGGCCGCGGAGGCGCCGGTGATCGGGATCGGCGTCGAGACCGTCGGGACGGACGCTGGTGCGGCGCACTCCTTCGACCCGGCCTTCCCGTGCCACTCCTACGTGCTCGGTGCCGGCAAGTACGGGCTCACCCAGCTGCAGAACCTGGCCCTGCTCCCCGCCACGGGTGCGGTCGTGCTCGCCGGGCCGCTGCCGATCGTGTCGGGGTCCGGCAGCCCGGCGCGCGTGCTGGCGCTGGTCGAACGAGCCCTTGTCGACCTGCCTGACCGGCCGGGAGCGAGGTGACGGGTGTTGACAAGGGCTCGGAGGTGACGGCGCCCGGCCGCGCCGCGTCCGGCACCGTCGCCCAGTTCGTCGGCGACGCGCTCGCCCGGCTCGGCGTCGGGCACGCGTTCGGAGTGGTCGGCAGCGGCAACTTCCACGTCACCAACGCGCTTCGAGCCGCCGGAGTGCCGTTCGTCGCCGCCCGGCACGAGGGCGGCGCCGCGACGATGGCCGATGCCTGGGCGCGCACGACCGGGCGCCTCGCGGTCGTCACCGTCCACCAGGGCTGCGGGCTCACCAACGCCATGACCGGCATCGCCGAGGCCGCGAAGAGCCGCACGCCGCTGCTCGTGCTCGCGGCGGACACGGGGGCGGCCGCCGTCCGCTCCAACTTCCGCATCGACCAGGACGCGCTGGTGAGGGCCGTCGGCGCGGTGCCCGAGCGGGTGCACACGCCCACCTCGGCGGCCGCCGACGTGGTCCGGGCCTACCGGACGGCCGTCGAGCAGCGGCGCACGGTCGTGCTGAATCTCCCGCTGGACGTGCAGGCCGCGTCCGCCCCGGACGTGCCCTTGCCCGCGATGGCCCGGCTCGGCCCCGTACGGCCCGCCGCGGTCGACGAGTTCGCCGGGCTGCTCGCGACGGCGGAGCGGCCCGTGTTCGTCGCGGGCCGCGGCGCCCGCTCGGCCGGCCGCGAGCTGCGGGCGCTCGGCACCGCCTCCGGGGCGCTGCTCGCGACCTCGGCCGTCGCGCACGGCCTGTTCGCCGACGACCCGTGGTCGCTCGGGATCTCCGGCGGGTTCGCCTCACCCCTGGCCGCCGAGCTGATCCGCGACGCGGACCTGGTCGTCGGCTGGGGCTGTGCCCTGAACATGTGGACGACGCGGCACGGCACGCTGATCGGCCCGGGAGCGCGGGTGGTGCAGGTCGACCTCGATGCGGACGCGATCGGCGCCCACCGGCCGGTCGACCTGGGCGTGCTCGGCGACGTCGCCGCGACTGCCTCGGACCTCCTCGGAGTCGTCGCACCGCGCACCGGCTACCGGACGGACGCCGTGCGCGCGGCGATCGCGGCCCGAGTCCGGTGGCGCGACGTCCCGTACGACGACCTCACCGGCGCCGCGGGCATCGACCCGCGCACGCTCTCGATCGGGCTGGACGACGTGCTGCCGCGCGAGCGGACCGTCGGCGTCGACTCCGGCAACTTCATGGGCTACCCGAGTGCCTACCTGTCGGTGCCGGACGAGGCCGGGTTCTGCTTCACGCAGGCGTTCCAGTCGATCGGGCTGGGGTTGGCGACGGCGGTCGGCGCGGCGCTCGCGCGGCCCGACCGGGTGGCCGTCGCCGCGCTCGGCGACGGCGGGGCGCTGATGGCGGCCGCCGAGTGGGAGACCGTGGTGCGGCTGGGGATCCCGATGGTCGTGGTCGTGTACGACGACCGTGGCTACGGCGCCGAGGTGCACCACTTCCCGGACGCGGACCACGCCACCGTCACGTTCCCCGAGATCGACCTCTCGGCGGTCGGGCGCGGGTACGGGTTCGAGGCCGTGACGGTCCGGGCACCGGCCGACCTCGAGGGTGTCGCCGACTGGGTGACGGGACCGCGGAGATCGCCCCTGCTCGTGCACGCCCCGATCGCGTCGGACGGCGGGTCGTGGTGGCTTTCCGAAGCTTTTCGGGGGCACTGAGGCGGTCCGGGGGCCACTGAGGCTCACCGCGCGCGGGTCCCCCGTGCGCGCGGTGATCGCCGAAAGGGCGGCGAACTGTCGGACTCCGGCGGTAGCATCGACGGTGTCGCAGCGACCGTGCCAGGGCGGGCGCGCCGAGCAGGAAGCAGTGCTCTTGACGGACTTGAAGCCGGCCCCCGTCCGGTCCCGCATGGCCGTTCCCGACACTGCGCTGCTCGCGCTGCTGGGCTCGCGTGACGAGAGCCTGCGCACCGCGGAGGAGTTGCTCGATGCGGACGTGCACGTGCGCGGCAACGAGGTCACCCTCTCCGGCACCCCCGCGGACGTCGCCTTCGCCGAGCGGGTCTTCGGCGAGCTGATCTCGCTGGCCCAGCGTGGCCAGCACGTCGGAACGGACACCGTCCGCCGCACCATCGAGATGCTGTCGGACTCCGGCAACGTCAGGCGGATCGGGGAGTCGCCCGCCGAGGTGCTGAGCCTGGACATCCTGTCGCGCCGCGGGAAGACGATCCGGCCGAAGACGCTCAACCAGAAGCGCTACGTCGACGCGATCGATTCGAACACGATCGTCTTCGGCATCGGCCCCGCCGGCACGGGAAAGACCTACCTCGCCATGGCGAAGGCCGTGCAGGCGCTGCAGGGCAAGCTGGTCAGCCGGATCATCCTCACGCGGCCCGCGGTCGAGGCAGGCGAGCGGCTGGGCTACCTGCCGGGCACGCTGAACGAGAAGATCGACCCCTACCTGCGCCCGCTGTACGACGCGCTGCACGACATGATCGACCCCGAGTCGATTCCGAAGCTGATGGCGGCTGGGACGATCGAGGTCGCACCCCTCGCATACATGCGGGGAAGAGCGCAGACCGTGTCCACTCCCGTCCTCACACCAGACGGCTGGAGGCCGATCGGCGGGCTGCGGGTCGGCGACCTCGTCGTCGGCTCGGATGGCGAGCCGACTCCGGTGCTCGGCGTCTATCCGCAGGGTGAGAAGGACATCTACCGCGTGTCGGCCCAGGACGGCGCGTCGACGCTGTGCTGCGGCGAGCATCTATGGACGGTGCGCACGCTCTACGACAAGCGGTACGGCAAGCCGTGGCGGACGCTGCCGACGCAGGACATGATCGGCAAGCTCCGGGCGACCCACGCGCACCGTTACGAGCTGCCCCTGCTGAGTGCGCCCGTGCGGTACCCCGAGCGCAGTGTGCCGCTGGACCCGTACGCCCTGGGCCTGCTGCTCGGTGACGGCTGCATCACCGGCTCGAGGACTTTGGCGTTCTCTACCGACGACCCGGAGCTGGCCGAGGCCCTGGAGGATGCGGTACCAGGAGTCGAGCTGCAGTACCGGAGTCGCGTCGACTACGGGCTCAGGCCTGCGCGCCTGCCCGGCGAGGCCGTCGCGCTCGAGAACCCGGTGACCGGAGCTCTTCGCGCCGTCGGTCTGCTCGGCACCCGCTCGCGCACGAAGTTCGTGCCGGACGACTACCTCTACAACACGCCGGAGGTCCGGCTCGCTGTCCTGCAAGGGCTGCTCGACACTGACGGCGGCCCGGTCACCCAGGCCGACCGTACCTGCCGCGTCGAGTACACGACCACCTCGCCTCGGCTTCGGGACGACGTCGTCGAGCTGGTCCGGTCCCTGGGCGGTGTCACCTACGTGCGCACCCGGCCCGCCGAGGGCCGCGCACCCAGGCGCGCGAACGGACGCGACGTTCCTTACCGCCACGACGCCTACGTCATCGACCTGCGCCTGCCTGCCGGCATCGAGCCGTTCCGCCTGGGACGCAAGCGCGTCAAGTACGACGCTGCGGGCGGTGGTGGCCGGCCGATGCGGTTCATCGACAGCATCGAGCCCGCAGGCCGCGCGGAGACCGTGTGCATCCAGGTCGCGGCGGCAGACTCGCTCTACGTCACGGAAGATCACCTCCTGACGCACAACACCCTCAACGATGCCTTCATCATTCTCGACGAGGCTCAGAACACCACTCCCGAGCAGATGAAAATGTTCCTCACCCGCCTCGGGTTCGGTAGCAAGATCGTCGTCACCGGCGACGTCACGCAGATCGACCTGCCCGGCAGCACCCGCTCGGGGCTGCAGGTGGTGCGGGACATCCTCGACGGGATCGACGACGTCCACTTCTCCTACCTGACCAGCACGGACGTCGTGCGGCACCGGCTGGTGAGCGACATCGTCGACGCCTACGCCCGGTTCGACGCCGCGAGCCCCCGGCACACGCTCACCGCCGCGCCGCGCACGGGCCCGCCGCAGGACCGCACCCGCGCCCGCCGCCGCTGACCGGCTCGCATCCGGACGGCTGCGTGGTACCCGTAGGCTGGGCTCGCAAGCGAGCGTGCGAGCTCGCCAGCACACACAGCAGCGCCGCGAAGGCGGCCGACGAGCGCAGCGAGGAGGACTCGTGAGCATCGAGGTGGCCAACGAGTCCGGCGTCGCCGTCGACGAGTCGGCGCTCGCCTCCGTCGCGCGGCACGTGCTCGCCGCGATGCGCGTCAACCCCGCCGCCGAGCTCTCGATCATGGTCGTCACCACCGAGGTCATGACCGAGCTCCACGAGCGGTGGATGGACGAGCCCGGGCCCACGGACGTCATGGCGTTCCCGATGGACGAGCTGGTCGACGAGTCGCGGCGGCCGGACGCACCCGAGATCGGTCCGGCGCTGCTCGGTGACGTCGTGCTCTGTCCCGCGTTCGCCGCCGCTCAGGCCCGCAAGGCCGGCCACGGTCTCGGCGACGAGCTGGCGCTGCTCACCGTGCACGGCGTGCTGCACCTGCTCGGCTACGACCACGGCGAGCCGGAGCAGGAGCGCGAGATGTTCGGCCTGCAGAACGCGCTGCTCGCGGAGTGGCAGTCGGCCCGGCACGAGGCCGCCGCGCGGGAGGCTCAGCGTCGCCACGACTCGCGGCTGCTCGGCACCGTCGGGCTCGAGGACTCCTGACCGGCGATCCGATGAACCCGTGAACCCGGCTGCCCTGATCGTCATCGCCGCGCTGCTGGTCCCGCTCGCCGGGCTGTTCGCCGCCGCGGATGCCGCGCTGAACTCCGTGTCCCGCGCCCGCGTCGAGACCCTGGTCCGCGAGGGACGCGCCGGCGCCCGCGCGCTCGCCGCGGTCCTCGCCGACCGGCCCCGGCACGTCAACCTGCTCCTCCTGCTGCGGCTCGTCGCAGAGACCGCGGCGACGGTGCTGCTCACGGTCGCGCTCGCGCGATTGATCACGCCCGTGTCGGCGGGGATCCTCAGCGCCGGGGCGATCATGGTGGTCGTCAGCTACGTCTTCATCGGCGTCGGCCCCCGCACGCTCGGTCGCCAGCACCCCTACGAGCTGAGCGTCGCGATCGCCGCACCGGTGCGGGCGCTCGCGACGCTGCTCGGCCCGCTGACCAAGCTGCTGATCCTCATCGGGAACGCGGTGACGCCCGGCAAGGGCTTCCGCCAGGGCCCGTTCTCCTCCGAGGTGGAGCTGCGCGAGCTGGTCGACATGGCCAGTACCAGCGGGGTCGTCGACGAGGACGAGCGCAAGATGATCCACTCGGTGTTCGAGCTGGGTGACACGCTCGTCCGCGAGGTGATGGTGCCCCGCCCGGACGTCGTCTGGGTCGAGCGCGACACCGCCGTCGACAAGGTGCTGCGGCTCGCCCTGCGCAGCGGCTACTCCCGGCTGCCCGTGCTCGGGGAGAACATCGACGACGTCATCGGGGTGGCTTACCTCAAAGACCTGGTGCGCGCCCAGGCGGAGCAGCCGGACGCCGTCCTGACCGCCGTCATGCGGCCCGCGGTGTTCGTCCCGGACAGCAAGCGGATCGACGAGCTGCTCAAGGAGATGCAGCGCACGCGCAACCACATGGCGATCGTCGTCGACGAGTACGGCGGCACCGCCGGCGTCGTCACGATCGAGGACATCCTCGAGGAGATCGTCGGGGAGATCACCGACGAGTACGACAGCGAGGAGCTGCCTGACGTCGCCCGGCTCGACGACGGGCGGCTGCGGGTCGCTGCCCGGCTGCCCGTCGAGGACCTGCAGGAGCTCGACGGCCTGTTCCCGGAGGGCGGCGAGTTCGACGAGAGTCCGGCGGCGCAGCTGTGGGCCGTGCTGGAGGAGGCGGACGTCGACACGGTCGGCGGCCTGCTCGCTCAGCAGCTCGGCCGGGTGCCGCTGCCGGGGGCGGAGGTCGACGTCGCGGGGCTGCACCTGCTCGCCGAGGGCGGCAAGGACGCGCGGGGCCGCGTGCGGATCACGACGGTGCTGATCACGCCGGTGCACGGGGACGCAGACGGTGACGCGGAAGACGGAGCGAACGCGACGTCGGGTGCATCTGATGCACCGAACGCCGCGCTCGCTCCCTCCGACGACCACGCGAACGGGCACCTGGCCACAAGCACGCGAGACGACGCCGCCGGCGCCTACGCCGGCAGGCGGGAGGAGGACGATGTCCGGCGCGGCTGATCTCGACCCGGAGGACGCCAAGATCGTCACGTTGGCCCGGTCGGCGCGGGCGCGCACCGGCGCCGCCGAGGGGGCGGCCGTCCGTGACACCGACGGCCGCACCTACGTCGCGGCGACCGTCGCCTTGCCCTCGCTGTCGCTGACGGCGCTGCAGGCCGCGGTCGCCGCTGCGGTGTCCAGCGGTGCGCCGGGCCTGGAAGCGGCCACGGTCGTGACGGCGGCGGACGGGGTGGACGACGCCTCGCTGGCGGCCGTCCGCGACCTCGCGCCCGCCGCCCTCGTCCTGCACGCTGACCCGAGCGGCGCCGTGCGCGCCGTCCTGACCCCGGAGACACCGTGACCACCCCGCGGTTCGACGTGGTCGTCGTCGGTGGCGGCATCGTCGGCCTCGCGACGGCGCACGCGGTGGCGCGCACCGGCCGCTCTGTCGCGGTCGTGGAGCGCGAGCCGCGTCTCGCGGCCCATCAGACGGGCAACAACTCCAACGTCGTCCACTCCGGGCTCTACTACGCGCCCGGTGGTCACAAGGCCCGCCTCGCCGTCGCCGGCTGTGCGGAGACCGTCGCCTTCTGCCGCACGCACGACCTGCCGTGCGAGGTCACCGGCAAGCTGGTCGTCGCGACCGAACCCGACGAGCTGCCCCGCCTCGCCGAGCTCAAGCGGCGCGGCGACGCGAACGGCGTGGAGAGCCACGAGCTGGACCAGGCCGGGATGCGCGTGCACGAGCCGCACGTGCGCGGGCTGCGCGCCCTGTTCGTGCCGTCGACCGGGGTCACCGACTACCGGGCGATCGCCGAGAAGATCGGCGAGCTGGTGCAGAAGGACGGCGGCGAGATCCAGCTCGGCCGGGCGGTCCGCAACGTCGTGCGGCGTCGCGCTGACGTCGTCGTCCGCACGGACGGCGGCGACCTGCTCGGCACCCAGGTCGTGGTCTGCGCCGGCCTGCGCTGCGACGAGCTGGCCCGGGCGTCGGGCGCCGAGCCGGGCGTGCGGATCATCCCGTTCCGCGGTGAGTACTCCGGGTTCGGCGAGCGCGCGGCGGGGCTGGTCAAGGGCCTGATCTACCCGGTGCCGGACCCGGCGTTCCCGTTCCTGGGCGTGCACGCCACGCGGGGGGTCGACGGCAGCGTGCACGCCGGCCCGAACGCCGTGCTCGCGCTCGCCCGCGAGGGCTACTCGTGGGGCGTCGTGAAGCCGAAGGAGCTGCTCGGGTCGCTGGCCTACCCCGGGATGCTGCGGCTCGCGCGGCAGCACTGGCGCTACGGGCTCGGCGAGATGCACCGGTCGGTGTCGCGCGAGGCGATGGTCCGCCGGATCCAGCGGCTGCTGCCCGACGTCCGGGCGGACGACCTGCACCCGGCCGGAGCCGGCGTGCGGGCCCAGGCGGTCCGGAGGGACGGCAGCCTGGTCGACGACTTCCTGTTCGTCGCCCAGGGTTCGGGTTCCGGCGCGGTGCTGCACGTGCTCAACGCGCCGTCCCCGGCCGCGACCGCGGCGCTGCCGATTGGCCGCGAGATCCTGGAGACGCTCACGGGCGAGAAGCTGGGGCCACTGTGAACGGGCTCGCGGGCCCGCCGACGACCGACGGCGAGGAGACCGCGTGACGTTCCCCGAGGTCCAGGAGGGGTTCCGGTCGGGCTTCGCGTGCTTCGTCGGCCGCCCGAACGCCGGCAAGTCGACGCTGACGAACGCGCTGATCGGGCAGAAGGTCGCGATCACCTCCAGCCGCCCGCAGACCACCCGCCACGCCATCCGCGGCATCCTGCACCGGCCCGACGCCCAGCTGATCGTGATCGACACGCCGGGCCTGCACAAGCCGCGCACGCTGCTGGGCAGCCGGCTCAACGACGTCGTGCGCGAGACGTGGGCCGAGGTCGACGTGATCGGCTTCTGCGTGCCGGCGGACCAGCCCGTCGGGCGGGGCGACGAGTTCATCGTGAACGAGCTGAAGTCGGTCGCCGGGCGCACGCCCATACTCGGCGTCGTCACGAAGACGGACATCGCCCGGCCCGAGCAGGTCGCCGAGCGGCTCACGCAGATGACGGCGTTGATGGCCAAGTTCGACATTCACGGTGCCGAGGTCGTTCCGTGCTCGGCGGTCGACGGCTTCCAGGTCGGCCTGCTCGCGGACCTGCTCGTCGCCCGCCTGCCCGAGGGCCCGCCGCTGTACCCGGACGGCGAGCTGACCGACGAGCCCGAGGAGACCCTCGTGGCCGAGCTGGTCCGCGAGGCAGCGCTGGAGGGCGTGCGCGACGAGCTGCCGCACTCCATCGCGGTGGTCGTGCAGGAGATGATCCCGCATGAGGGCCGTGACGACCTGCTCGACGTGCACGCCACGATCTTCGTCGAGCGGTCCAGCCAGAAGGGCATCGTCATCGGGAAGGGCGGCGAGCGGCTACGGGCCGTCGGCACCGCGTCCCGGCGGCAGATCGAGGCCCTGCTGGGCACGAAGGTCTTCCTGGACCTGCACGTGACGGTCGCGAAGGACTGGCAGCGCGACCCGAGGCAGCTGCGGAAGCTCGGGTTCTAGCACCGTGGCCGCGGGTCGAAGGGCCCCGGTACGCGGTCCCTCCGGCACCTACGCGGTGTGGGTGGACGAAGGATCGTGGTGTCAACGCCCGTGGACACCTATCCGGAGTCCGGGCCGAGGGAAGGAAGGCCATGAGCCGCCCCGCCGCCACCACTCACAGCCGGCCCGACACCGCTGGACTCGGACTGGCCACAGTCGCGGCGAAGCCCGCCCGCATCGTGCTCGCCGCGCTGCGTGTGGTCCTCGGCTTCTACTTCCTGTGGGCCTTCGTCGACAAGCTGTTCGGCTTCGGCTTCCACACCGCGCCGGAGAAGGCGTGGATCAACGGGGGCAGCCCGACCACCGGCTTCCTGTCCGGCGTCAAGGGCCCGTTCGCCGGCGCGTTCCACGCCATCGCCGGCGCCGCGTGGGCGGACTGGCTGTTCATGGCCGGGCTGTTCGGCATCGGGGTCGCGCTGATCCTGGGCATCGGGACGCGGATCGCCACCGTCTCCGCGGTGCTCCTGCTCGCGATGATGTACCTGGCCTCGTTCCCGCTGGAGACCAACCCGATCATCGACGACCACGTCGTCTACGCCCTCGCGATCGCCGCGCTCGGCCTGCTCGGTGCCGGCGACGTCTACGGGCTCGGCCGCTCGTGGAAGGCACTGCCGATCGTGCAGCGCAACCACTGGCTGACCTGACCCGATACGAGCCGCGGCCCCTCCGGACACGCTCCGGAGGGGCCGCGGCCGTGCGAGCACCCGCAGCGCTACGGCTCCGCGGTCCGGGCCTCGTGCAGCAAGGCGATCATCGACGCGCGGACCTCGCCGACGCTGTCCACCTGCGTGCCGAACGGGATGCGCACCGCCGTCCGGTCCGTGGCGCCGCCGTCGGTGGCGAGCATCGTGAACCCGTACCGGTCGACCCCGACCATCTCCGCCCGCTCCGTCGCCGGCCGCCCCCCGAACACCCGGCAGTAGGCGACGAGCGCGTCCGCGTGGTCGTCGTTCATGTGCCCGACGATGCCCGCGACGTGCGGGCGCAGCGGATCGGGCTCCGCCGCGGCGTGATCGTTGGCCGACACCCAGCTCATCCGGCCGAACCCGCCCACGTACCGGACCGAGGAGACGTCGAGCCGGTACAGGCGGAAGTCGCCGAACGCGGCGTAGAAGGCGTCCGGATGCCGCTCGCGGTAGGTGTGCAGGGCTGCGACGCGCAGGTCGTCGCGCAGTTCGACGACGGTGCCGAGCACGGTGACCCGGGCGAGTGCGAGCGGGTCGGCCGCCCCTGTCGCCGTGCTCGTCGTCTCGGACGCCATCAGCGATGCGCGCCGGTCGGCGGCGAGGTTGCGGCTGTGCTCGGCGAGGTCGGACAGGCAGAGGAGCGGGCATCCGACGTCGTCGACGGCGTAGGCGACCAGCGAGCCGAACGGGAACCCGCCTTCGAGGGACACGGTGGCGAGCGAGCCGGTGCGTGCCGCCGCGAGCAGCGTGCGTCCGCGCTCGGCGTCGGAGGGCTCGCCCCGGATCCCGGGGGTGGCGGCGAGGGTGCGGGCCGTCTCGGTCCGGGCGTGCTCGGGCACGCGGTGGTTGGCGTTCGCGGGGACAGCTCGGGACACCGGGCCTCCAGGCGCCTGGACGACGAGAAGTAAGGGTCACCTCACCTGGATGCCCGCCACGTGTCAAGGCGGATCGCGTCGAGCCCGTTCGAGCTCGGGGCAGGACGTAGGCTGCTCCGGTGACCCTGTACCGCGACACCGGCGTGGTGCTGCGGGTGCAGAAGCTCGGCGAGGCCGACCGGATCGTCACCCTGCTCACCCGCCGCCGCGGCAAGGTGCGCGCCGTCGCGAAGGGGGTGCGGCGCACCCGGTCGCGGTGGGGGGCGCGGCTGGAGCCGTTCAACCACGTCGACGTGCAGTGCTACACGGGCCGCAGCCTGGACGTCGTCACGCAGGCGCAGACCGTCGACGCGTTCGGCGCCGGGATCGTGGGCGACTACCCCCGCTACACCGCCGGCTGCGCGGTGCTGGAGACCGCGGACCGGCTGGTCGCCGAGGAGGGCGATCCCGCGTTGCGGGTGTACCTGCTGGTCGTCGGCGCGATCCGGGCGCTCGCCGACCGCGAGCGCGACCCGTCGCTGGTGCTCGACGCCTTCCTCCTGCGCGCCATGACCCACGCCGGGTGGGCCCCAGCGATCACGGACTGTGCCCGCTGCGCCGCGCCGGGCCCGCACCGGGCGTTCAGCGTCGCGGGTGGGGGAGCGGTGTGCCCCCGGTGCCGCCCGCCGGGCTCGGTGACGCCGGCGCCCGAGTCGTTCGGGCTGCTCGACGCGCTGCTGCACGGCGACTGGACCTACGCCGACGCCGCCACCGCCCCGACCCGCCGCGAGACCAGCGGGCTGGTGGCGGCGCACCTGCAGTGGCACCTGGAGCGCCAGCTGCGCTCGTTGCCGCTAGTGGAGCGGCGGCCTACGCCGGCGGGGTGAGGAATTCGCACCGCGGACCGGGGGCCCGCGCCAGCCTGCGATCGAGGGTGACGAGCGGAGCGTCGAGCAGCTCGGCGAGGGCGACGTAGCAGGCGTCGTGGTACGCCACGGACGACCGGAGTTCCCAAGCGCGCTCGGCCAGCGGGCGGTGCGGCCAGAGCCGGACGTCGAGATCCAGGAGGTCGCCGTGGGCCAGGGTCGCGGTCGCTCCGTCAAGGAGACCGCGCAACTCCAGGCGGCGCAGAGCGCTGCCGGCCTCGAACGGCATGACGCGCGGTGCGACGATCTGTGGGCCGCGAAGCGCGGCCGTTGCCCAGCGACCGGTCGCGCTGGTCGGGTCGAGCAGGGCGACCATGGCCGAGGCGTCGGCGACCGCCAGCCCGACGACGGTCATTCGCTGCGGACCTCGCGCAGCGCGCCGAGGATGTCGTCGGCCGTCACCCGTGACGGGGATGCCTCGGCGCGGCTGCGGACGCGGTCCCACCAATCGTCGGGATCAGGCACCGCGACCACCCGCTCCAGCTCGGCGAGCAGGTACTCCTGCAACGACTTGCCCTTACGCGCCGCACGAGCCACGAGCTCGTCGTGCACGTTCTCCGGAACGTTGCGAACGGTGATCGCCGGCATGCCTGCATTCTAGCTGCACCGGCGCCCGCCGATCCGGTTCCGCACGGTTCGTAGGCTGGCCCTGTGCCCCCCCAACCCCCGCCGCCGCACCCCAGCGGCGCCCGGCCCCCGGCGATCCCGCGCGAGCTGGTCCCGAACCACGTCGCGCTGGTCATGGACGGCAACGGGCGCTGGGCCAACGCCCGGGGGCTGCCGCGGATCGAGGGGCACCGGATGGGCGAGGCGTCGCTCATGGACGTCGCCCGCGGCTGCATCGACATCGGCGTCCGCTGGCTCTCGGCGTACGCGTTCTCGACCGAGAACTGGCGGCGCAGCCCCGACGAGGTGCGTTTCCTCATGGGCTTCAACCGCGACGTCATCCGCCGCCGGGTGGACGAGATGCATGCGATGGGCGTGCGGGTCCGGTGGGCCGGGCGGCGGCCGCGGCTGTGGCGCACCGTGATCCGCGAGCTGGAGATCGCGGAGGAGAAGACCAGGCACAACGACGTGCTCAACCTGACCATGTGCGTCAACTACGGCGGCCGCGCCGAGATCGTCGACGCCGTGCGGGAGATCGCGCGGCTGGCCGCCGAGGGCCGGATCAACCCGGGCAAGGTCGACGAACGCATGATCGCGCGGCACCTCGACGAGCCGGACATGCCCGACGTCGACCTGTTCGTCCGCAGCTCCGGCGAGCAGCGCACCTCGAACTTCCTGCTCTGGCAGAGCGCCTACGCCGAGATGGTCTTCCTCGACACCCTGTTCCCCGATTTCGACCGCCGCCACCTCTGGCAGGCCGTCGAGATCTACGCGCGGCGGGACCGCCGGTTCGGCGGCGCGCGCGACAAGCCCACGGAGGCTTCATGAACGAGATGCTGGACGTCGCCCGGACGGCGCTGGAGCGCTACCACGACGTCGCGGTCGACGACGACGGCACGCTCACCTTCGCGCACGGCGGCGTCGTCTGCGCCGTGCAGGGCACCGAGCTGGACGAGGGTCTGCCGGTCATCAACCTGACCTGCGTCGTGGCCTGGGACCTGCCTGGGGAGGACGTGCCGATGCGCGTCGCGATGGGGGCCGGGGAGGGCCTGTTCGGCACCCCCCGGGTGATCCGCGGTGAGCACGGGTGGGACGTCACGTTCCGCTACGCCTTCCCCGCCGCCGGGCTGGAGGAGAAGGCGATGGGCACGCTGCTGATGCTGGTGGTGGGGGGCGCGTCGAGCATGCGCGCCGAACTCACGGGCGACCAACAGGACTGACCCCGGCGAACGGGCTCAGCCGGCCCCACGCGTCGAGCAGCCGCTCGTCGGCCGGGGTCGCGACCACCTGCATCCCGGCGCGTTGCGCCTGGCCGAGCGTGGCCGCCGCGGGCGTCGGCCCGGGCACGCGCGTGCTCGACGCCGGTACCGGCACGGGGAACGCCGCGCTGCCCGCCGCTGCGGCCGGCGCCGAGGTGGTGGCCACGGACATCACGCCGGAGCTGCTGGCGGTGGGGGAGCGGCACGCCCGTGATCGCGGCCTCGGGGTGCGGTGGCAGGTCGCGGACGCGCAGGCGCTGCCGCTCGCCGACGGGGAGTTCGACGTCGTGCTGTCGTGGGAGCCGAGGTGCAGACCGAACCACGGATGGTGCGGCTCAGGTTCACCGGCCCGCCCGCCGAGGTCACCGCCTACTACCGGCAGTACTTCGCGCCGGTCATCGCGACGTTCGCCGGGCTCGATCCGGATCGGGCGGCCGTGCTGGAACGCGAGCTCGTCGACCTCTACGCCGCCGAGGACACCGGGCCGGCCGGAGGGCCGTCGTGCTACGAGCTGGAGTACCTGCTGGTCCGGGTGCACACGCCGGCGCCCGGTGGATGACCGGGTGCCGGCGTCGCGCGGTCGGTCAGGCCGGCACCTGCACGTCCACCAGCGGCAGCGCCGCGAGCCGGGCGGTGTCGAGCTCCTGGGCCACGAGGTGCACCTTCTGCTGCGCGGCCTGCATCCGGGCATCCACCAGCCCGCTGAGCCCGTAGGCGATCCGGCCGAGCTGGCGGACGGTGGTGTCGTCGACCGCCGGCTGCGGCGCGCCGACCACGGCCACCCCCGCCGCGGTGCCGTTGGTGCGCTGCGCGACGCCGACGGTGAAGGTCTCGCGCGGGTTGGCGTGCCGCGAGGCGTAGTGATCGCGCAGCCGCAGCAGGGCGCGGTGGAAGCCGGCGACGTCGCCGTCGAGCTTGAGCTCGGCCAGGTCAGCGTCGGAGAGGATCTTCGTCCGACCTGAGAAGCACCGCGCGTACGCGACGAGCGCACCCGTCCACAGGGCCTCGACCAGGGCGGTGTCGGGATCGGGCGGGGAGAGCGCGCCGACGAGGTGCTCGCAACAGCGCAGGGCGTACTGGAGGTCGTCGAACACGCCGGCCAGCGCGGCCAGCTCCGTCGCCTCGTCGCCGTCGAGGCGGCGCACCGCTTCGGGGGCCGCGCCAGTGCTCTCCGCCACGCCGCGGACGCTAGCCCTCGGTCGCCGCTACGGATGACTCGTTCTGAGACGGACCCGGGAACCGGCCGCACTCCCGGCACAACCCGAAGATCTCCACGGTGTGGCTCAGGTCGGTGTAGCCGTGCTCGTCGGCGACCCGCTGCGCCCAAGTCTCCACCGCGGGCCCGGCGATCTCCACCGCCTTCCCGCACTGCCGGCACACGAGATGGTGGTGGTGGTCGCCCGTGGCGCACCGCCGGTACACGGACTCCCCGCTGCCGGTGCGCAGGACGTCGACCTCGCCGGCGTCCGCCAGTGCCTGCAGCGTGCGGTAGACGGTGGTCAGGCCGATGCCTTCCCCGACGCGCCGCAGCTCCTCGTGGATCTCCTGCGCGGAGCGGAAGTCGGCGAGGCGGTCCAGCAGGCCCGACACCGCCGCCCGCTGCCGGGTGGCCCGCATCGCCCGCGCCGTCGTCACGCGCTCTCCTCGCCGTCGGTCGTCCACGGATCTGCGTCGAACGGTGCGCTCGCGGGCCCCTCGCCTGAGGCGTTCGCAGCGCTGCTCGCGAGCCCCCTCCCGGTCACGACTGCTCCTCCGCGTGCGCGACGGCGTCGACGACGATGTGCGCCAGGTGGTCGTCGACCAGCGAGTACACGACCTCCCGGCCGCGGCGCTCGCCGCGCACGACCCCCGCCGCCTTGAGGACCCGCAGGTGCTGGCTGACCAGGGGTTGGGGCACGGCGAGCGCGTCGACGAGATCGTGCACGCAGCACGGCGACCCGCGCAGCTCCAGCACGATCGCGATCCGCACGGGCGCGGCGAGGGCGCGCAGCAGGTCGCCCGCCGCGGCGTAGTCGCGCGTGCTGCGCGTGGGCGCGACCGTCGGGCAGATCTGCCCGGAATGCGCGCAGCCCGGCTCGGCCAGCACGGCCGTCGATTGCCTGGCTGGCCGCTGCGTCACGTCGCCCATCGTAGCCCGGGAGTGGACACTGATAATCGTGTGCGCTTGGCTCTGCCGCGTGCTGCTCGTCTGCCGCTTCGTCGTCCCCGCGGGTGCGGACGATTTCACCGCGCGGGTGCGGCGCGCCCTGGAGCTGCTCACCGCCGCCCCCGGGTGCCTGGGCGGCGAGGCGGGGCGGGCGGTCGACGACCCCGACCGGTGGGTCCTCATCGTGCGCTTCGCCTCCGTCGACGCCTACCGCCGCGCGCTGCGCCCGTTCCCGGTGCGCGAGCACGTGGTGCCGCTGCTGTCCGAGGCGCTGGCGGACGAGCCGGCGACCTTCGAGACGCTGGTGACGGCAACGGCAGGACACGCCGACGACCTGCCGACCCTGCGCGCAGATCCCTGATGTCCTTCGGCACTGGTGATCTTCGGTGGCGGCCTGCCACTGTGGGTGCGAGGCGGACACGGGGAGGTGTGCCGTGACAGCGCAGGATGCGGCGCAGGACGGCGCGCACGACCGGGCATTCGTCGTGCTGCCCGCCGACGAGTGCCGCACGCTCCTAGCCACCCGCCAGCTCGGGCGCATCGGTCTCGCAGGTGGCGCCTACCCGTTGATCCTGCCGGTCAACTACGTGCTCGACGGCGACGCCGTCGTCATCCGCACCGACTCCCCGAAGATCACCGCGGCCGCCGACCACACACGGGTCGCCTTCGAGGTCGACGACGTCGACGAGCGCACCCGCAGCGGCTGGAGCGTGCTCGTGCAGGCGCTCGCCGAGGAGGTCACGGGTGACCGTCGCGAGGAGCTGGTCGAGCGCCTGCGCACGGCGGGCGGGACCCCGTGGGCGCCGGGCGAGCACGGCCACTGGATCCGCCTCATCCCGAAGGTCGTCACCGGCCGGCGGATCGTCCCGGGGCAGCTGCCCCCACCGTTCGAACCGGGCGGCTACCTGTAGGTCGGAGCGCCGCACGCCGTTCCCGCTGCCGCACCCCGTGCGCGCTGTCGCACATCCCGTGTGACCGCCGCAGCTGCTGCAGAGGGTGCGATGGTCACACCAGGCGTGCGGCAGCACGGAACACGCGCGGGGTCGGACCGCCCGCCATCCCGTACGCCGGTCATGGCGTCAGACGGCGTGTCGCTGTTCGGCACGTTGCGGCCGGTGCCGTCGCACTTGGTTCGCGCCGTCACACCGCGATCGCGTCGTCGCGCACCTTCCTGCGCGCGCTGTCGCACCCCGCGCGCGCTGTCGCACATCCCGTGTGACCGCCGCAGCTGCTGTAGCAGGTGCGACGGTCACGCCGGGCGTGCGGCAGCACGGAACGCGCGCGGGGGCGGCCGGGGCCGAACCGCCCGCGCATACCGATCGCGTCGTCACACCCGCCGGCGCTACCCGCACTCCGTTCGCGCTATCGCACATCCCGCTTGACCGCCGCACTCGCTGTGACGGGTGACGCCAGGTGTGCGGCAACACGGAAGGCGCGCGGGGCGGAGCCCCATGCGCTCGCGTACGCCGATCATGGCGTCGGACCCCGTGCGCGCTGTCGCACTCCGCTCGCGCCGTTGCACCCCGTGCGCGCTGTCGCACCCCGTCCGCGCCGTTGCACCCCGCTCGCGCCGTCGCACCCCGTCCGCGCCGTTGCACCCCGTCCGCGCCGTCGCACCCTGTCCGGCGGCGCCGTCGCACCCCGCTCGCGCCGTCGCACATCCCGTGTGACCGCCGCACCTGCTGCAACGAGTGCGACGGGTCACGCCGGGCGTGCGACAGCGCGGACCCCGCGCGGGGCGAACCACCCCGCCCCGCGCATGCCGATCATGCCCTCACACGGCTTCCCGACCGTCACAGCCGCTCGCCGCCGGCGGCTCAGGAGGCGCGGGGTGCGCCGCGGTAGGTGCCGAAGTACCAGCGGTTGCCCTCGGGGTCGCGGATCGCGAAGTCGCGGGAGCCGTAGTCGGTGTCGTGCAGGTCGACCGTCACCTCGGCGCCCCCGGCGCGCATGCGCGCGCACAGGGCGTCCGGCTCGTCGACGACGATGTACGCGCTGCATGCGCCCGGGGCGGTCGGTCCGTCGGCGCCGTCGTCGCGCGCCGAGCCGAGCATGATCCCGCCGCCCAACGGCCAGGACAGCTCGGCGTGGTGCACGACGTCGCCCTCGCCGTACACGGCGGTCTCCTCGAACCCGACGACGTCGACGAGGTAGCGGATCAGCGCGCGGGCGTCGGTCGCGCGCAGCGTGGGCCACACGGTGGGCGGGGGTGTCTTGTCGCTCATGACGCCCAGTCTCGACCCGCCGCGGTGTCCGGGGCTTGAAGATTTCCGACCTCGGCAGCGAGCCAGGCGCGCGGGGCGAGGCCGGTGAAGTCGACGAAGTCCCGGACGAGGTGCGACTGGTCGGCGTACCCGCAGGTCGCCGCGACAACAGCCCCGGGAACACGGGGGAGCATCCGCCGCGCGCGGTCGAAGCGGATCACCCGCGCCGCGGCCTTCGGCGTCAGACCGATCTCCGTGCGGAACCGGGCGGCCAGGTGCCGTTCGCTCCAGCCCACCGCCCGCGCGACGTCGGCGACCCGCACCGTGCCGTGCGAAGCGCGCAGGAGGTGCCAGGCGCGGCACACCTCGGCGGGCGGCCGCCGGGCCGGGTCGACGAGCCGGCCGAGGCCCACGTCGAGCAGCCGGAACCGTTCGGGCCAGGTGAGGGCGCCGCGCATCTGCTCGTGCAGGTCGTCGGCGAGCCGGCCGAGCAGATCGGCGGCGTCCAGGTCGAGGCCGGCCAGCTCGCCCGCCGGGACGCCGAGCAGCGCGCGGGTGCCGAGCGGGCTGAGCTGCAGCTGGACGCCGGACTGCGCGCCGTCGTGCTCGATGACTGCGGCGGTCGTGTGCAGGCCACCGACGAGAGCGCGGTAGGTGGCGGGCGCCTGGGTCGGGTCGGGTTGCTGCACAACGAGCAGCGGCTCGTCGAGCGTGACGATCAGCGTCAGGAACGGGGACGGCAGCCCGAGGTGGCGGGCCGGCGGCACGTGCCGCTGCCGGTAGGCGTGGTGCTCGGCGACGACGGCACGCAGCGGCCCGGCGGGTCGCGCGGACACCGCTTCCCAGATCGGCGCGGGCACGCCGCCAGAATGGCAGAAGGAGAAGGAGCCGCACGTCGGAGCGAGACGCTCGTGCGAGGTTCGAACAGCCGGAAGGGCAGGCGTGCCCGCGGTCGCGCTCCGGCCGCTCGGTACTCTCGACCCTTCAGGCAGTCCTACCGTCGTGGAGCGTCGTCCGTGGCCAGCAACGTCTCGTCCGCAAAGATCGACACCATCGTCGCGCTGTGCAAGCGCCGGGGGTTCGTCTTCGCCTCCGGCGAGATCTACGGCGGCACCCGCTCGGCGTGGGACTACGGGCCGCTGGGCGTGGAGCTCAAGGAGAACATCAAGCGCCAGTGGTGGAAGGCGATGGTCACCGGCCGGGAGGACATCGTCGGCCTCGACAGCTCGGTGATCCTGCCGCGCCAGGTGTGGGTCGCGTCCGGGCACCTCAACGCATTCCACGACCCGCTGGTGGAGTGCACGCACTGCCACAAGCGATTCCGGGCGGACCAGCTCGTCGAGGAGTACGTCGAGCGCACCGGCAAGAACGCCAGCGAAGACGACCTGTCGGACGTTCCGTGCCCCAACTGCGGCACCCGCGGCCAGTACACCGAGCCGCGCGACTTCAACATGATGCTCAAGACCTACCTCGGCCCGGTGGAGTCCGAGGAAGGCCTGCACTACCTGCGCCCGGAGACGGCGCAGGGCATCTTCGTGAACTTCCTGAACGTGCAGACGACCTCGCGGCGCAAGCCGCCGTTCGGCATCGGCCAGATCGGCAAGAGCTTCCGCAACGAGATCACGCCGGGCAACTTCATCTTCCGCACGCGCGAGTTCGAGCAGATGGAGATGGAGTACTTCGTCGAGCCGGGCACGGACGAGGAACTGCACCAGTACTGGATCGACGAGCGCACGCGCTGGTACGTCGACCTGGGGATCGCGCCGGACAACCTGCGGCAGTACGAGCACCCGAAGGAGAAGCTGTCGCACTACTCGAAGCGCACCGTCGACATCGAGTACCGCTTCGGCTTCACCGGCCAGGAATGGGGCGAGCTCGAGGGCATCGCGAACCGCACCGATTTCGACCTGACGACGCACTCGAACCACTCCGGCGCGGACCTGTCGTTCTACGACCAGGCCTCGGGCACGCGCTACCGGCCGTACGTGATCGAGCCGGCGGCGGGCGTCGGGCGGTCGATGATGGCGTTCCTCGTGGAGGCGTACACCGAGGACGAGGCGCCGAACGCGAAGGGCGGCGTGGACAAGCGCGTCGTCCTGCGGCTGAACCGCCGCCTGGCCCCGGTCAAGGCCGCGGTGCTGCCACTGTCCCGCAACGCGGAGCTCTCGCCGAAGGCCCGTGACCTCGCGGCCGCGCTGCGGCGCCACTGGAACGTCGACTTCGACGACGCCGGCGCGATCGGCCGTCGCTACCGTCGCCAGGACGAGATCGGCACTCCGTTCTGCGTGACGGTCGACTTCGACACGCTGACCGACCAGGCCGTGACCATCCGCGAGCGCGACTCGATGGCACAGGAGCGGGTGGCGCTGGACCAGGTCGAGGGCTACCTGGCCGCGCGGCTGCCCGGCTGCTGATCCGCGGGGGTCGGCTCGTCGGTGGCAGTGGGCTCGACGAGCTCGGCGAGTTCGAGGTGCTGCCCGGCCCGCCAGGCAAGGGTGAACCGGGCGGCCCCGAGCCGAGCCCGCAGCTGCTCGAGGCGCTGGGCCGTCCCCTCGGTCCGCGGCCAGGTCCGGCCGACCCGGCGCTGGCGGGCCGCGGACGCCGACAGGGTGCGCACCGCGTCGTCCGGACGGCCGACCGCGTCGAGATGACCGCCGCGCTGCTCGAGCACGTCGCCCACGTCGTGGATGCCCAGAGCTGCCTGGCGATGCAGGATCTCCTCGGTCCACCTGAGCCCGGCGTCGGGGTCGCCGGCGAAGCCCGCGCCGATGCCCAGGGTGACGGCGGCGAACAGGGCGGCGAAGTCGTCGCCGATCCCTGCCTCGTCCGCGAGGACGGCCCTGGCCAGGGTCATCGCCTCCTGCGCATCGCCGACGATCAGGTCGGCGGCCGAACCGAGCGCGCGGGCGGTGAGTACGACGTGGACGTCGCTGGTCCGCTCGCCGAACTCGGCCGCGGTCCGGGCGATCCGGGCCGCGAGGGGCCAGTCGTCGCCGGTCCAGACGGCAGCCGCCATCCCGGTGAGCAGGTCGCCGGCGTCGCCCCACCGCTCCTCGGGAGCCGTGAGCAGTACCGGGAGCGCGGTGAGCAGCCTCGGCCTCGCCTCGGCCATGTCCTGGTCGACGGCCTGAATGACGCCGAGCGCCACAGCCGAGGCCGCTGCTGCCAGCGGGTCGCTCCACGTCACGTCCGCGGCGAGCCGGACCAGCCTGCGACCGGTGATCACGTGCATCCGGTCGATCCAGTACCGCATCAACCGGCAGACGGTGAACGGAAGTTCCTCGGACGGCCGGCACGGTGCACCTGGACCGAGCGCCTCTTCGAGTGACAGATCGATCGTGGCCCGGTTGTCGTCGAGCCAGTCGAACCAGGCCGGCTGCCCGGGCCGCCCGTAGCGGGGCGCCGCCGCCACCCGGTCGACCACCCACCGGGTGCGGGCCTCGATCGCCGCCTCCTCCTCACCGGACTCGCGAAGCGCGCCCCGCGCGTGCGCGCGGATGGTGTCGAGTTGGCCGAACAAGGTCGGGCCGCCGGGCCGTGCCGGGCGTGCGGAGGCGACCAGCGACCGGTGGGCCAGGCCGCCGACGAGGTCGAGCGCCGATCCGGGCCGCAGGGGTGGGATCCCGCAGACGGCCTCGGCAGCGTCGAGCGTGAACGGCCGGGGCAGCACGGCGAGCCGCCGATGTGCGATCCGCTCGTCGGGAGTGGCGAGGCGGAAACTCCAGTCGACCTCCTCGCGCAGGTTCCGCTGCCGGGTCGGCCCACGGCCGAGCCGGGACAGCGCGCCCGGTTCGCGGCCCAGGCCGTCCGCGATCTCCTCGAGCGTGAAGGTGCCGACCCGGGCCGCGGCGAGCTCGATCCCCAGCGGCAGTCCGTCGACCGCGGCGCAGATGCGCGCCAGCGCCTCGCCCCCGGCCCCGGCGAGCTCGACCGGTGCACCCCGGGCCCGGACCCGGTCGACCAACAGCGCCACGGCCGGGCTCGCCGCCCGCGCCTCGGCCGTGTCGGCGAGGGGGAGCGCGAGTGGCTCCAGGGGCAGGGTGGCCTCGCCGTCGACACCCAGCGGTTGACGGCTCGTCGCGAGCACCGTGGCCGCCGGGCCTGAGTCGACGACCGCCTCCACCGCGGCCGCTGCGCCGTCGACGACCTGCTCACAGTTGTCCAGAAGCAGGAGCACGGCCCGGTCGGCGGCGAAGTCGCTCAGGGCCTCGAGGGCCGTCCGGCGCGGTCCGGGGTCGAGACCGAGAGTGGCGGCCACCCGGCCGGCCACCTGATCCGCAGGGTCCGGGTCGGCGTCGGTGACGCTGGACACGTCCACGAACCACACGCCGTCCGGGAAAAGGCCGCGGGCATCGTCGGCGACCTCGATCGCCAGGCGCGTCTTGCCGCACCCGCCCGGGCCCGTCACGGTGACCACCCGGTTTCTCGCGAACAGGCCGGCGAGCACACGAAGTTCGTCGTCGCGGCCGACGAACCGGGTGCCGCGCCGGGGCAGGTGCACCTCGACGGCATCCGCCGGGCGGACGGCACCGGCCACGCGGATCTCGGTCCGCGACGGCTGCAGTACCGGGTCGTGGGCGAGGACCTGCTCGTGCAGGCGGCGCAGCTGCGGCCCCGGCTCGACACCCAGTTCGTCGGCGAGGGTGCGGCGCAGCTCGTGGAACGCCGCGAGCGCCGCCTGCTGACGTCCGGACGCGTAGAGCGCGCGCAACCGGCGCTCCCAGAGCGACTCGCGGTAGGGGTGCTCGGCGAGCAGGGGGACCAGGTCCGCGACGACCCGGTCCGGATTCCCGGTGGCCAGCAGGGCGTCGAGGCGGTGCTGCTGCAGCGTCACGCGCACCTCGGCGAGCCGGGTGCGGACCGGTTCCAGCCATCCGGTGTCCGGGACGCCGTCGTAGGGCGTGCCGCGCCAGCGGCCCAACGCGTCGTCGGCGATCCGCAGCGCCTCGACCGCGTCGGTGGTGCTGCCCGGGGCCGCGGCCGCCGCGATCAGGACATGCGAATCGATCATGTCCGGTGTGGCGGCCAACCGGTAGCCCTGCTCGTCGCGTCGCACCAGCGCGCCGTCCCGCGCCGCCCTCCCCGGCTCGAGCGCCCGCCGCAGCCGCCAGATCAGCGAGTCGAGCGCACCGCCGGCACCGGCGGGCGGATTCGCGCCCCACACCGCGTCGACCAGCGCCGCCGCGGGCAGGGGCGTCCCCACGTTGACGAGCAGCGCGGCGACGACGGCCTCCACGCGCCGGCCACCGAGCGTCCGCGGTGTCCCGTCGAGCTCGACGGCCAGCGGTCCGAGGTCGAGGAACCGCACGACAGCGACCGTAGCTGCCGGAACACTCGCGTCACAGCGTCGTGTGAGAGCCGTGTGAGACCGGCCCGGCAGCGTGTCCGCCATGACCACAGGAGACCTGCACGAGATCGCCCCCAACCTCGTCGTGATCGAGGGCCATCACCCGCACGCGATGTGGGAGGACCCCGACCTGCCGACCATCGCGGCCTACCGCGGCGAGCGCACCCTCTACCTGTTCGACACCGGCGCCGGTCCGGAGCAGCGCGCGGCCCTGCTGCGGGTCGCGGAGCAGCTCGGCGGCGCCGACGAGGTGCTGCTGCTCAACAGCCATGGCCACATGGACCACCTCGGCAACAACGACGTCCTCGCCGAGATCCCGGCCGCCCGGCGGCGGCACCTCTTCCCGCGCGCCGCACGCCCTGGACTGGACTTCGAGGCCTTCTTCGGCCGGATGTACCGCCGCGGGGTGCCCTACTTCGACTACCTGACCGGCCTGTCGATCGACCCGGCAGCCGTCGCCTCGATCCTCCGGGCGGTGGGCGCGGACCCGGGGCTGACCGACGCGGACGTCGCCGACCTCGGCAAGCGGATCACCGAGCTGGGGATCACCCCGGCGCTGGGGCAGTTCGTGCCGTCGCTGCTGGTGGACGTGCTGGTGCGGACCTACCCGCCGGTGCACCCGAGCGTGGAGACGATGGAGGACTACGAGGATCTCGCCCCGGCCGGTACCGTCCGGGTCGGCGCCACGGACTGGAACGGCTGGAGCCTCAACGGCGGCGAGGTCAACGTGCTGCTCTCCGAAGGCCACTCCGCGGGCGGGGTCGTCTTCCACGTCCCCGAGCACCGGTTCCTCATGATGGCCGACGAGACCACGTCGATCCCGATCTGGGCCGACAGCGACCCGCGCAACGCCGTCGCGACCGCCCGCCGGGCGCTGGCGATGATGGACGCGGGCGACGTGGAGGTGCTGGCCGCGGGGCACCGCCCGCTGCTGCCGGTGCGCGGCGACGAGGCCCGGGGCGTGCTGCGCGGGGTCGTCGGAGGTGCCGCCCAGTTCGCGGACGCGGTCGACGCCCGCCTGCGTCGTCACCCCGCAGGCGTCACGATCGACGACCTGGCGGCCGACCTCGCCGCCACCGCCGAGCCCGGCTCGATCGTCGCGCTGCTGCTGCGGTTGCAGTTCCCGGTGTTCTCGACGTTCTTCAAGCTGACCCTGCTCAACCACTGCCTGCTGCACGAGCTGCCGCAGGGTCGCGACGCGGCCGGCCGGCCCACGTTCCGGGCTGGCTTGTGAGGATCTTGAGGACCCGCCGGACGCGCCCAGGCGCTGGGCCCGGATCCTCAAGACCCTCAGACATGAGCGCCCCCGCCAACCGCTGGCTGGTCCTGGTGGCCATGACCGGGTCGCTGTCGATGATCATGCTGGACCAGACCGTGGTCACGGTGGCGCTCCCGGCGATGAGCGACGACCTCGGTCTGCGTCCCACCGGCCAGCAGTGGGTGGTCAACGCCTACGTCCTCGCCCTGACCGCGCTCGTCGCCTTCGGCGGGAAGCTGGGCGACCGGGTGGGCGGGGTCCGCACCTTCCGGCTCGGCGTCGCCGGCTTCTTCGTCGCCTCCGCCCTGTGCGGGCTCGCCCCCGCCGGCGGGCTGGGGGAGGCGTGGATCATCGCCGCCCGCGCGCTGCAGGGCGCGGCGGCGGCGCTGATGGTGCCGACTCCGGGGCCTCATCTCCCTTCCCCGTGCAGGAGCGCGGCCGCGCGCCGGTCAGCCAATCTTCCTCCTCGTCCCTGTCGTGGGCCCGTTTTGGGGGTTTTCCCCGGAGCGCTGGCGCTGCTCGCCTCGCCACGACAGGACTCGGTGAGTTCCCCGCTGACGACCGGCCTCGGTCGCGAGTGACGATCTGGCGGACCCAGCTCGGCGGCCGGTGGTTCGCGGGCCGGCGCCGCCGGTGCTGGCGGGACTCGTGATCTCGACGCTGGGGATGCTCGCCTGGACGCTGGCACTGCCGTACTTGTCCTACGCGCTGCAGGTGCCGGGGATGGTGCTCACCGGGTTCGGCCTGGGGCTGCCCACCAACACCACGCGCTCAGCCGGGTCGCTGCGGCGGACCCTCGGTGCGCGGCGTTCGCCGTCGCCCTGCTCTCGCCGCGATCCGGTTGCTCGCCCGGGAGCGGGTCGCCGCCGACCCTGCCGCGGTGTCCGAGGCACTCTCCTGACCGTCGCGCCGCGGCCCGGTCCGCAGGGCGACGGGCCGTGCGGCGGTGCGTGCGACAGGCCGGCTCCGGGCGCGGCTACCCTGCTCTGCGTGACCTCCGTGCCCGGTGCGACGTCTCCGGCGGGCGCGTCGGCGTCCCGGGAGCTCGGCGCCGCGCTGCGCCGGTGGGCCGAGGGCGGCGCGAAGACGGTCGGGGTCGTGCGCGTGCTCGACCGGCACGGGTTCGGGACCGTCGAGGCCGGACAGCTGCTCACCGCGGCTCCGGACGGCGACATCGCCGGCGCCGTACTGCACGGCGCACTGGACCGCCACGTCGTCCCGCTCGCGATCGCCGAGGCGACCGGCGCGCCACCGATCGTCCGGGAGCTCCACGTCGCCGAGGACGACGCGCTCGATGCCGGCCTCGCCTGCAGCGGCGGCGCCACCCTGCTCGCCCACCCGCTGCCCGCACCGCTCGCCGCCGCGCTCGGCGCGGCCCTGGAACGGGGCCAGCCGGCCGCGCTGGCCGCGACCGTCGACGGCGCCGCCGCGCTCGTCCTCACCGGCCCCGAGCTCGCGGACGTGCACGGCTCGCTCGGCGCGAGTCGCTCGACGCCACCGTCGCCGACATCGCGCGGAACCGGCTGCGCCGCGGCGCCACCGTCACCGAGACGCGTGCACGTGCGACGACGCGGACCTGCTGCTGGACCTGTGGGTGCCCGTGCCGTCCGTGCTGGTCGTCGGGGCGGGCGCGATCGGCGACGCGCTCCCCGCGCAGGCCGCGCTCCTGGGCTGGACCGCACGGCGCGTGACCGCTCTCGACGAGGCGCTCGCCGCCGTCGCCGGCTTCTCGGACGCGGACGTGCTCGTGCTGCTCGACCACGACGTCGCCTTCGACGCCGTGCTCGTCGAGGGGCTGCGCCACGGCCGCGGCTTCCTCGGGGCGCTCGGATCCCGCCACACGCAGGCGGCCCGCCGTGAGCGGCTCCTCGCCACGGGCCTGACGGACGACGATCTCGCCGCCCTGCACGGCCCCGTCGGTCTCGATCTCGGCGCCCGCACCCCCGCCGAGACCGCGGTCTCGATCGTCGCGCAGGTCATCGCGCACCACGCCGGCCGGTCCGGTGCCGCGTTGGCCGCCTCCGAGGGCCGGATCGGCGGATGAGCGCCACCGACTACAGCTCCGGCCACCACCGAGCCGGAGCGGCGGCAGGCCACTGCCGCGCTGCCTCGCGAGCCCCGGACCCGGATGCGTCGCACCACGTGGCCCATCCGGGTTCTCATCGGCGCGGTGCTCGTCGCGGTGTTCCTCGTGGGCGGCACCGCGTTCCGGGTCTGGTACGTCGCGCGGGCCGACGACCGTCGCGCCGTCGACGCCGTCGTCGTGCTCGGCGCCGCCCAGTACGACGGTGAGCCGAGCTCGGTGTTCGCCGCCCGCCTGCGGCACGCCGAGGCGCTCTACGACGACGGTCTGGCGCCGCGGATCGTGACGGTCGGCGGCAGCCGGGCCGGCGACGCGTACACCGAGGCCGAGGCCGGGCGCCGCTACCTCGTGGACCGCGGCGTGCCGGCGAGCGCCGTGGTCGCCGTCGGCGAGGGCAGCGACACCCTCGGCAGCCTCCGCGCCGTCGACGCCCGCGCCCGCGACGACGGCTGGGACACCGCGCTGGTCGTCAGCGACCCCTGGCACTCCCTGCGCGCGCGCACGATGGCTCGCGACAGCGGCCTGGAGGCGTGGACCTCGCCCACCCGCAGCGGCCCCGTCGTCCAGACGCGCGAGACCCAGGCCCGCTACATCATCCGCGAGACCGCCGCGCTGCTCTACTACACGATCACCAAGGCCCCCGTGGACACCGAGACCACGGGCCTCGGTTGAGCACCGGGCACACCCCGTCCGACTACGGCGACCACGCCACGGCCCGCCGCGAACCCGAGCCGCCGAAGGCCGCCGGCAACGGCAGGCGCAGCCCTTTCGCCCGGGACCGCGCCCGGGTGCTGCACTCCGCCGCGCTGCGCCGGCTCGCGGGCAAGACGCAGGTCGTCGGGCCGGGGGAGGGCGCCGAGATCAGCGGTGTCCCGCGGACGCGGCTGACCCACTCGCTCGAGGTCGCCCAGATCGGGCGCGCGATCGCCGAGGAGTTGGGCGCGGACCCCGACGTCGTCGACACCGCCGGCCTCGCCCACGACATCGGCCATCCGCCGTTCGGGCACAACGGCGAGCGGGCGCTCGACGAGTTCGGCGCGGCCTGCGGCGGGTTCGAGGGCAACGCGCAGACCCTGCGGATCCTCATGCGGCTCGAACCGAAGGTCGACGGCACGGGCCTCAACCTCACCCGCGCGACCCTGGACGCCGCGTCCAAGTACCCCTGGCTGCGCCGGTCGGGTCTGCGCAAGTTCGGGGCCTACGCCGACGACGCCGCGCTGCTCGCCTGGGTCCGCGACGGCGCCCCGCCCGGTCGCTGCTGCCTCGAGGCGCAGATCATGGACTGGGCCGACGACGTCGCGTACTCCGTGCACGACGTCGAGGACGGGATCCTCGCCGGGCGCATCGACCTCGCGACACTGGCCGTCCCGGGTGAACGCGCCGCCCTCGTCGCGCTCGCGGCCCGGCACTTCGGCGCCGAGCCGGACGCGCTCGAGGCCGCGGCGGAGGCGCTGCTCGCGCTACCGGTGGTCGACGCCGTCCGCGGTTTCCACGCCCCGACCGCGCCCGCCGCCGCGCACATCGCCCTCAAGCGGCTGACCAGCGAGCTCGTCGGCCGGTTCGCCGTCGCCGCGACGGACGCGACCTGCGCGCGGTCCGGCGCCGGCCCGCTGCGGCGTTACGCGGCGGACCTCGTCGTCCCACCCGCTGCGCGGGCCGAGGTCGCGCTGCTCAAGGCCGTCGCGCTGCGGTACGTGATGAGCGACCGGCGGCGCCTGGCGATGCAGGCCCGCCAGCGCGAGATGCTCGCCGAGCTGGGTGCGGCGCTGCTGGCCGGCGCCCCGTCAGCACTGGACCCCGTGCTCGCGCAGCTCTGGCACGACGCCCCCGACGACGCCGGGCGTCTGCGGGTGGTCGTGGACCAAATCGCGCTGCTGACCGACCAGCAGGCCGTCGCCCGCCACGCCGCCCTCGTCCGCCGCTGAGCGGCTACCGGGGGTCGGGCAGCGTGCCGTCGCTGGGTAGCGGCTGGCCCGGGCACCCGGCGAGCACCCCCGCGATCGCGTCGTGCTCGGCCTGCGTCACCCACAGCCGGTACTTCGCCTTCACCGCCACCTGCCGCGCGACGTAGGTGCAGCGGTACGCGCGGACCGGCGGCAGCCAGGTGGCCGCGTCGCCGTCGCCCTTGCCCTGGTTCGTCGGGCCGTCGACCGCCATGAGGTTCAGCGGGTCGTTCCCCAGGCTCTTCCGCGCGTCGGCGGAGAGCTGCTGCGCGCCCTTCTGCCAGGCGTCGGACAGGGCGATGACGTGGTCGATCTGCACCGCTTCGCTGGTGCCCTGACCGCGGCTGAAGGTGATCTTCTTGCCGGTGTACGGGTCGCTCAGCGTGCCGGTGAGCACGACACAGTCGTGGGTGCCGGGCTTGAACGTCTCCCCGGCAAGGTCGCGCTTGAGGATGTCGTTGCGCGTGTCGCAGCCGTTGCGGTCGACGTCGGACCAGGCGGGACCGAACTGCTCGCGGTCGTAGCCGGTCTTGGGTGCCCGGCCCTTGACCGGCAGCTTCTCGAGCGCGAACGCGGCGTCGCCCGACGCTGCAGCAGGCCCGGCCACCGCCGGTCCGCCACCGCTCGCCACCGCGACCTGATCGAGCACCGCGGAGCAGCCCGTCGTGAGCGCCGCCACCGTCGCTATCGTGAGCGCGACCCGCGTCGCCGTCCTTCGCACGGCATGGATGATCTCCGGACGCGACCGTCCGGTCACGGAGCGACACGCGTCGGCCACGATCGGGTGGCGACGTGGCGGCATGCCTTCCGGATTCCCACCGCTCACCGATCTCAGCCGCGCCGCCTGCCCTCAGGGGTTCCTCAGCGCAGTCCCAGTCCGGTCACGGACTGCGAGCGCACAGTGGACGTATGACCGTCGTGACCCAACTGCTCGCCGCCGTGGGCACCCTCACGGCAGTCGTCCTGATCCTGCTGATGGCCGCTGTGCCGGTGCTCCTCGACCTGCCCCAGCGCCCTGCACCAGACTTGCGTGAACCGCATGGGAAGGGGCGCTGACGGATGCGCACCATCGGCAACATCCTCTGGTTCCTCCTCGCCGGCTGGTGGCTGGCGTTGTACTACGTCCTGTGCGGGCTGCTCGCCTGCGTCCTGATCGTGACGATCCCGTTCGGCATCGCCGCGTTCCGCCTCGCCGGCTACTCGCTGTGGCCCTTCGGGCGCAGAGTCGTCGTCGCCCGTACCGCCGGCGTTGGATCGGTCATCGGCAACATCCTGTGGATCGCGCTGTTCGGCTGGCACCTGTTCCTGGCCCACATCGCGGCCGGGATCGCGCTGTGCCTGACGATCATCGGCATCCCGTTCGGCATCGCGGCGTTCAAGCTTTCTGTGCTGGCGCTGGTGCCGCTGGGCACCCGCGTGGTCGACGTCGACGGGCCGCAGACATGGGCCCACCCGGTGCCGCAGACTGCGGCGTGGCCCTCGCACCGCTGACCCCGGACGCCTACCTGAACCAGCTCGACCGCGCATGTCACGCCTTCGCCGCCTGCCTCGAGACCGGCGACCTCGACGCGCCCGTCCGCGCCTGTCCCGGGTGGACGCTGACCGACCTCGCCCACCACCTCGGCGGCGTGCACCGCTGGGCCCGGACCGCGGTCGTCGAAGGGCGGTCCGGGCAGAAGACGTTCGACGCCCCCACCGACCGTGAGGCGCTCGTCGGCTGGTTCCGCGACGGCGCCACGGCGCTGGTCGACACGCTGCGCGCGACCGACCCCGCCACGCCTTGCTGGACGATCGGCGGCGACCCGCACGTCGCCGGGTTCTGGTTCCGCCGCCAGGCGCACGAGACGGTCCTTCATGCGCGCGACGCCGGGGCGACCGACCCGCTGGATCCCGCACTCGCCCTCGACGGCGTCGACGAGGTCGTCACGGTGATGTTCCCCCGCCAGGTCCGGCTCGGCCGGACCGCCCCGCCTCCGGTCGCACTCCGGCTCACCGCCACCGAGGGCGGCGACTGGGTCCTCGCGGGGGACGGCGAGGAGGAGCCCGCCGCGACCGTCTCCGGTCCGGCCGAGGCCGTCTTCCTGCTCCTGTGGCACCGCATCGTTCTCGACGACCCGCGCCTCACCGTCTCCGGCTCCCGCGCAGCGGCCGACGCCGTGCTCTCCGCGGCCCTGACGCCGTGAGGCAGGGGGATGAGGCCGGGGCCCCCGGAACCGTCGGTGCCCGCGCCTATGCTGCCTCGTGTGGCAGGGCGGATCCGGGACAGCGACATCGCGGAGGTCCGTGACCGCACCAGGATCGAAGAGGTCGTCGGCGAGTACGTCGCGCTGCGCCGAGCCGGCGCCGGGTCGCTGAAGGGCCTCTGCCCGTTCCACGACGAGAAGACGCCCTCGTTCACCGTGCGGCCGTCGCACAACAGCTTCCACTGCTTCGGCTGCGCCGAGGGCGGCGGCGTGATCGACTTCGTGATGCGGATCGAGCACATCGGGTTCGTCGAGGCCGTCGAGCGCCTGGCCGACCAGATCGGCTACCGGCTCACCTACACCGGCGGTGGCAGCTCGGTGCAGCGCGACCGCGGCACCCGCACCCGTCTGCTGGAGGCGAACAAGAAGGCCGCCGAGTTCTACGCCGCCGCGCTGCGCACCCCCGAGGCCGCTCCCGCGGTCCGCTTCCTCACCTCCCGCGGCTTCGACGCCGCCGCGGCGGAGAGGTTCGGCTGCGGGTTCGCCCCGTCGGGCTGGGACGCCCTCACCAAGCACCTGCTCGCCGCCGGGTTCAGCCTGGACGAGCTGATGAAGGCCGGCCTGAGCAAGGAGGGTCGCCGCGGCCCGATCGACCGGTTCCACCGCCGCCTGCTGTGGCCGATCCGGGATCTCGGGGGCGACGTCGTCGGCTTCGGCGGCCGCCGGATCTTCGACGACGACCCGATCGAGGCCAAGTACCTCAACACCCCCGAGTCACCCGTGTACCGCAAGACGCACGTGCTGTTCGGGCTGGACCTGGCCAAGCGGGAGATCGCGAAGTCCCGCCAGGTCGTCGTGGTCGAGGGGTACACGGACGTCATGGCGATGCACCTCGCCGGGGTGCCGACGGCCGTCGCGTCGTGCGGCACGGCGTTCGGGGTCGAGCACGTCAATGTGATCCGCCGGCTGATCGGCGACTCCGACTTCGACCTCGGCGAGGTCATCTACACCTTCGACGGTGACGCTGCCGGGCAGGCGGCCGCGCTCAAGGCGTTCGACGGCGAGCAGAGCTTCTCGACCCAGACCTTCGTGACGATCGCGCCGAACGGGCAGGACCCGTGCGACCTGCGGCTGAACGCGGGCGACACCGCCGTGCGCGACCTCGTGGCCCGGCGCGAGCCGATCTACGAGTTCGCGATCCGGTCGATCCTGCGCGACTACGACCTCGACACCGCTGAGGGCCGGGTGGCGGCCCTGCAGCGGTGCGTCCCGCTGGTCGCCCACATCAAGCGGGAGGAGCTGCGGGACGAGTACGCGCGCCGGCTCGCCGGCTGGACGGCGTGGCCGGACGAGTTCTCGGTCGTCCGGCGGGTCCGCGAGTCGGCCAGCGCGCCCGCCGAGCGGCCGCGTGGTGCGCGGCCGGCCCCGGCGATCCCCGCCCGCGACGACCCGCGCCTGCACCGGCAGCGCGAGGTGCTCAAGTCCGCGCTGCAGGTCCCCACGATCGCCGGGCCTGCCTACGACGAGCTGCCCGAGGAGGCGTTCACCCACCCCAGCTACGTCCAGGTGCACCGGGCGGTGCAGGCGGCAGGAGGGGTGTGCGGCGGGCGGGAGGGGTCGGCGTGGCTGGAGGCCGTGGTGGCCGAGTGTCCGCCCGAGATGCGCGGGCTGGTCAGCGAGCTGGCCGTGGAACCGCTCGAACTGCCCCGCAAGAACACCGACGAGGTGCGGTACGTGGCGAGCGTGGTCGCCGGCGTGCGGCTGGCGCTGGTGGACGAGCAGATCGCCGAGATCAAGTCGCGTCTGCAGCGCACGAACCCCGTCGCCGACGCCGACGCCTACCTGGAGCTGTTCGGCGACCTCGTGCCGCTGGAGCAGTACCGGATCGCCCTGCGGGAGAAGGCGATGGGGGCGGTCGGATGAGTGAGCCTGGCGCGTGTGCGCCGCGCGGGACCGGGCGTAGCGAGGGCGCGATGAGCGCCGTCCGGGATGCACTGCGCCGCCTCCTCGGCGGCGACGGGCTGCCCGACGGCTTCGCCGGACGCCTCGAGCCGGACGAGCGGGTGCTCGCGACGGCACAGACGGCGGACGGCGCGCACCTCGTCGTCACCTCCTGGGGTCTGTGGGTGCCCGAGGGCGACGGGGTCCGGCGGCTGGGCTGGCACCTGGTGAGCCGGGCGATGTGGAAGAACGGCGCTCTCGCCGTCGTCGAGGCCACCGAGGTGGAGGAGATCGACACCGCCGTGCTGCTCGCGGACCGCCCGGCCCGCCGCTTCCGGCTGGCCGAGCCGGGCCGGGTTCCCGAGGTCGTGCACGCCCGGGTGGAGGGCTCCATCCGCAGCCGGCACCGCCGGGACCTGCCCGGCGGAGGTGCCTGGTTCGTGCAGCGCAAGGTTCCGGGCCGGGACGGCACCGTGCTGCAGGTCCGGCCGGACCCGGGGACGGACCCCGCGGTCGTGGCGCAGGTCGTCGCGGACGTCGCCCAATCGCTGCGTCGGCCATGACCGCTCGTGCACACCGCCGCGGGGCGCCGTCGTCGAGGCGATCGACAGCTCCGCCGAGATGGTCGACGCCGCCCGCGCCAGCGGAATCGACACGCCCACCGCGCCGATGTCGTCGGCCGGACCCCGGCGCCCGACGCGGACGTCGTGATCAGCAACGCAGTCCTTCAATGGGTGCCGCAGCATCGGGAACTGCTACCGCGGTGGATCGCGGCTCTCGGGCCGGGGGCCGAGCTGGCGGTGCAGGTGCCGGGCAACTTCGGCGCGCCCTCCCACACCCTCGTCCGTGAGCTCGCGGCGGAGCGGGGCCTGCAGCTGCGCGGCCAGGGCGCCGTCGCCGAGCCGGTGGAGTACGCGGAGCTGCTCGCCGCCACGGGCGCCGTCGTGGACGTGTGGGAGACCACCTACCTGCATCCGCTGACCGGTCCGGACCCGGTGCTGGAGTGGATCGGCTCGACCGCCCTGCGGCCGGTGCGCGACGCCCTGGACGACGAGGCCTACGCGAGCTTTCGCGCGGAGCTGGCCCCGCGGTTGCGCACGGCCTATCCCGCCGGGCCGGACGGCACCACCTGGTTCCCGTTCCGCCGGATCTTCGCCGTCGCCCGCGTCCGGTGACGCCGATCAGCGAGAGGGAAGCAGCAGGAGGTGGCGGACGGAGGGGAAGCGGGCGAAGTCGCGGTCGAGAGTCGCTACTGCGCACCCGTGCTCAGCAGCCACGGCGGCGATCACGGCGTCGGGTACCAGGTCGCCGACGGCGTCGCCCTCCTCGCACAGTCGTCGCAGCAGCGTGAGGTGACGCGGACCCGGGCCGAGCATGATGTGGTGTGGCTGGGTCGCCGTCGTCTCGACGAACGTCCAAGCGTCCGCTCGCGGAGTCGGGACGCGGAAGATCCGCCTGTTGGTGGCCAGCCGCAGGAACGACGCCCAGATCAGCACCGGGACGGTGAACGGGTCGTCGGATGCCACGAGTCGGTCGAACCACGGCCGCACCGCGGCATGCTGGGGATGATCGCCGCGGTGGGCGGCGAGTACCACGTTGACGTCGAGGAGGTACACCTCAGCGTCGCGCGTCGAGCTCGAGCCCGTCGTCCAACCGTTCGTGCAGCGCGCGGTTGGACGTGAGATCGAGCCCGGGGACCGGACCGGTGCCGCCGTGGAACACGGGGACGACGGGGCGATCATCGGTGCCCCGACCGACAGCCAGCTCCCGGCGAAGCGCAGCGTCGATCACCTCGCCGAGGGAGACCCCCAGTTCGCGCGCCTTTCGCTTCGCCGCTGCAAGCAGCTCGTCGGAGATGGAGACAGTCGTGCGCATGATGCATATCTTAGCGCATCACGCGCATCAACGGCGCATGCTTCCGGACGATCGCCCGCCTGCAAAGTGGTGATTACAGCGTATCGTCGTGCTTGCCGGAGATCGCAGCGTCGCCCCTCGCCCGGGACTCCGCGCCGGACTAGTTTCTCGGGTGACGACGCATCGTTGCGCACCAGATCGTGGGCGCCCGGCGCCCGAGGGAGCCGCATGTCCAGACCCGTCCTGATGACCGTCGACGACGACCCCGGGGTGTCCCGCGCCGTCGCCCGTGACCTGCGCCGGCGCTACGGCGGGGAGTTCCGGGTGGTCCGCGCGGAGTCGGGAGCGGACGCGCTCGACGCGCTGCGTGAGCTGACGCTGCGCGGGGAGTGCACCGCGGCCATCCTGGCCGACTACCGCATGCCCGGCATGAACGGCGTCGAGTTCCTGGAACAGGCGATGGACATCGTGCCGCGTGCCCGCCGTGCGCTGCTCACCGCCTACGCCGACACCGACGCCGCGATCCGGGCCATCAACGTCGTCGACGTCGACCACTACCTGCTGAAGCCGTGGGAGCCCCCGGACGAGAAGCTCTACCCGGTCGTCGACGCCCTGATCGAGACCTGGCGCGCCGTCGGCGACCGGTCCGTCGAGGAGACGAAGGTGCTCGGCCACCGCTGGTCGGCCGAGTCGTTCGCCGCTCGCGACTTCCTGGCCCGCAACGCCGTCCCCTATCGCTGGTACAACATCGAGGAACCCGACGGCGCCCGCCTGCTCGACACCGCGGGCGCGACGGCGGACGACGTGCCGGTGCTGGTCACCCCGGACGGCACCGTGCTCAAGTCGCCGTCCGAGGCCGAGATCGCTGCGGCCGTCGGCCTCACCACCACCCCGACCACCGACTTCTACGACCTCATCGTGATCGGCGGCGGCCCGGCCGGGCTGGGCAGCGCGGTCTACGGGGCGTCGGAGGGGCTGCGGACGGTGCTCGTCGAGCGCCAGGCCACGGGCGGCCAGGCCGGGCAGAGCTCCCGGATCGAGAACTATCTCGGGTTCCCGGACGGGGTGTCCGGCGCCCAGCTGACCGATCGTGCCCGCCGGCAGGCCGCGAAGTTCGGCACCGAGGTGCTCACCGCGCGGGACGTCGTCGGCCTGGAGGCCCGCGGCTCGGCCCGCGTCGTGAAGTTCGGCGACGGCACGGAGATCGCCGCGCACAGCGTCGTCCTCGCGACGGGTGTGTCCTACCGGGCGCTGGCGGCCCCGGGCGTCACTGACCTGACGGGCCGCGGTGTCTTCTACGGCTCGGCCTCGACCGAGGCGCCCACCTGCCGTGGCCTCGACGTCTACATCGTCGGCGGCGCGAACTCCGCAGGCCAGGCCGCGGTGTTCTTCTCGCGGCACGCGAAGACCGTGACGTTGCTGGTGCGCGGCCCGTCGCTCGAGGCGTCGATGTCGTATTACCTGATCAAGCAGCTGGAGGAGATCGACAACATCGCGGTGCGCACCCGCACCGAGGTCGTCGAGGCCCAGGGGGACGAGCACCTCCAGCGGCTCGTGCTGCGCAACAACGAGAACGGCCAGCAGGAGATCGTCGACTGCGGCCCGATGTTCATCTTCATCGGCGCCGCACCACGCACGGAGTGGCTCGACGGTGTCGTCGTCCGCGACAGCCGCGGCTTCGTCCGCACCGGCCCGGACCTCATGACCGAGGGCAAGCCGCCTGCGGGCTGGCCGCTGGACCGCGAGCCCTACTACCTGGAGTCGAGCATCCCCGGCGTGTTCGTGGCCGGCGACGTGCGGGCGGACTCCGTGAAGCGCGTGGCGTCGGCAGTCGGCGAGGGAGCCATGGCCGTCACGCTCGTGCACCGATACCTGGAGGAGCAGTGACCACCACATCCGACGACAAGGTCCGCATCCCGCCGGAGGAGCTGCGCGGCCTGTTCCTCTTCGAGCACCTCGACGACGACCAGCTGCGGTGGGTGTGCGAGAACAGCGACGTCGTCGAGGTTCCGGGTGGCCAGGAGCTCGTCGTCGAGGGCGACCCCGCCGAGTGCTTCTACGTGCTGCTCACCGGCGCGATCGTCATGACGCGGCGGGTCGGCGCCGAGCATGTGGAGATCAACCGCACCGACTACCGCGGCTCGTACGTCGGTGCCGTGCAGTTCTACATCGGCGACCAGACGGATCAGCTCTACGGCGCCACCGTGCGCACCACCTCCGACGCGACGTTCCTCGCGCTGCGCGCCCGCGAGTTCGAGAGGGTCTTCCGCGCCTGGTACCCGATGGCGGTGCACCTGCTGCAGGGGCTGTTCCTCGGCCAGCAGAACTCCGCGGCGGTCATCGGGCAGCGGGAGCGGCTGCTCGCGCTGGGCAAGCTCTCGGCGGGGCTCACCCACGAGCTGAACAACCCCGCCGCCGCCGCCGGGCGTGCCGCGCACGACCTGCGCGAGCGTGTCGCCGGCATGCGGCACAAGCTCGCGATGATCGCTGACGGCGCGATGGACCGCACCCAGCTCAAGAAGCTCGTCCTCGCCCAGGACAAGTTCGTCGAGAAGGCGCGCGACGCACCGGACCTCACGCCTCTGCAGACCTCGGACGCCGAGGACGAGCTCACCGACTGGCTCGACGACCACGAGGTCACCGAGGGCTGGCAGCTCGCCCCGATCTTCGTTGCGGGCGGGCTCGGTGTGGACGACCTCGAAGCCGTCCACGCCGCGTGCCCGGACTGCCCGCTGGAGGGCACGCTGCGCTGGCTGGCGTACACGGTGGAGACCGAGGGGCTGCTCGGCGAGATCATCGACTCCACGCAGCGGATCTCGACGCTGGTCAACGCCGCCAAGCAGTACTCGCAGATGGACCGTGCCCCGCACCAGTGGCTCGACCTTCATGAGGGGCTGTTCGCGACCCTGACGATGCTCAAGCCGAAGCTCGAGGGAATCACGATCCGCAAGGAGCTCGACAAGTCGCTTCCGCGGATTCCCGGCTACCCCGCCGAGCTGAACCAGGTGTGGACCAACCTGATCGACAACTCCCGCGACGCGATGAACGGCTCCGGGACGCTGACGATCCGCACGCGCCGCGAGGACGACTGCGCGGTGGTCGAGATCGAGGACACGGGCCCGGGGATCCCGCCCGAGATCCGCAAGCGGATCTTCGAGCCGTTCTTCACGACGAAGGCGGTGGGGCACGGCACGGGGTTGGGCCTGGACGTGAGCTTCCGCGTGGTGGTCAACCGGCACCACGGCGACCTGCGGGTGAAGTCGGAGCCGGGCCGCACGGTGTTCACGGTGGTCCTGCCGATGACGGAGTCGGGGCCGTCCGCCCCGACGGACGTCGACTGACGTGGCGGGCACCGCGCTGTGCCCGTGAGGGTCAGCCGCGGTGCCCGTTCGTCGACGCCTCGGCGTGCGGGCCGACATGGAGCTTCTCGTCGACCCGCGCCCGCACCACGCCGGCGGCACCCTGCACGGCCGGGTGATCCGAGATGCGCTGGTAGGTGCGGACGAGCTGCTCGTAGCGCTCGTGCCCGGCCTTCGCCCCGAGCACGTAGCCCACGGCCGCTCCCAGCAGGAACTTCAGCATGAACCCTCCTGGCGTGTGGTGACCCGTTCACCCCGTCGCCATCCTGCCGCAGCCCGGCTCACGGCGCCGGGAGATGGGGGAGGGGGCCGAGGCGCCGAGGCGGGTGCGCTAGAGTTCTCCCTGACAACGGGTGGTCACCACCCGCACATGACGGTCCTCCGTAGCTCAATTGGCAGAGCATGCGACTGTTAATCGCAGGGTTACTGGTTCGAGTCCAGTCGGAGGAGCTCTACCAGCCGGGATGCTGTAGATCGATCATGGAACGAAGATCGATTCCTGGTTTATTCCTGAGATCCACATCGGGCGGCTCGCTGTAGGCAAGCACCCACAGTGGTCCAGATGTGCTTGGCCAGAAGCTGAGGATCGACAGGCTTCGCCGCGATCGCTTCTGTCCTCCCGGCTCGACAGCACGGGGACGAACTTCTTCGGCTACGGTCTGCCCGAGCGGTCGCCGAGGCCTTCCGGTTCACCCCGTAGAGTGACCGGCCATGCTCGCCGCGCTGGCCGATGGCCCTGCAGTCGCAGGATTGAACTCGTGACCGTCCTGGCCGAACTCGATGGGCACGCCTTCGACCTCGCAGCGCTCGCACGCCACTTCCCGACCGGCGACCCGCACATCGTGGCGAGTGATGACGGCACCTACCTCGCCACGGCCTTGGACGACCTGTGCGGCGATGCCGCGGGCCTGCTGGAGGCCGCACGCGAGCAGCTCGACCGGCTCAACGGCTACGCCAGGCTCATGGACGGGTCATACCAGCGGGCGCGGCTCAACGGTCGCTTCTTCCGCGACCCCGACCGGACCCATGGGCAGGCGGTCGTGGGCGACGTTCAGCTCCGCGAGAGCTTCACCATCGTCCAGCCGTTGACCATCGAGACCCGCGCCGCCGCGTTCGGCGTCGCCATCGTGACCGGCGGCGCACCGAGTACACCGCCGCCGGCGGCGGGGCCTGTGCACCTTGCCCGTACGGCCTCAAACAAGGACCTCGACGACATCCTCGATCTCGTCGGGAAGGCCGAGAGGTTGTCATGGAGCGAGCTGTACAAGGTCTTCGAGATCATCCGCGACGCAGTCAGTCGCCGCGGACGCGAAGGCCTCGTTGCGACCGGCTGGACGACCAAGTCCACGTTGAACGCCTTCACAGGTTCTGCCGACCACCACCTGGTTTCGGGCATCCACGAAGGACGTCATGCCCGAATGTCGGGCGGGCCGCCCAGGCAGACGATGACGCTCGACGAGGCACAGAAGTTCGTCCGCGATCTGGCGTTCCGCTGGCTCGACTCGCTCGGCTGACCCTCCGACATCGTTCGTCCGCGGGTGCGCGATGACGCGGGCAGGGCCGGGCAATACCTCGTGACCCGCGTGGTGGAGTGAGGGCTGTCCCTACGCGCGGGTCCTGGTCCTCGGCGACCTCCTGCTCGGTCACCTGGGGAAGATCGAGGTGACCGAGCACCCGCGTCAGCTTCATCTCGATGCGCACCACCTGACGGCGGATGGATTCCAGGGGCTTCGTGAACGGGTCGTCGGGGTCACCGGCCCGACGCACGGCGCCGTAGCCGGATGCCCCGCTGGCGCACTGCTAGAGCCTGGGCTGGGTCTGTAGGTTCCCGCACTCCTTGGGTGTGGATCAAGGCCTCGGCCGAGTGCTGACTCACTCGTCCGGGGCCGCCCTGTGTCCGGGCGCGACCCACCGTAGCCCCTAATGGGACAACTGCGCCAGCGTATACCAGTTCGAGTCAACCCGGTCTCGACGGCCCATACGCGTCGTTTGGGCCGCCTAACGTGACCTAGGTGGATCGCCCACTGCTCACCACTGCGCAGGCCGCGCAGGCGTTGGGCATCTCCAGACGCACGCTCGCCCGCTACGCCCAGGACGGCGACCTCACGCCGACGCTCACCCTGCCGAGCGGGCACCACCGGTGGGACCTCGACGACATCCGCAGGCAGCTCCGCGCGCTGCGGGACCGCGGCGCGCGGTAGCTTGGTCGTCGCTGCACGTGCGCTGAGTCCTTGTCCACGCTGGTGGCTACGCGGCTCATGAGCCCAGGCGACGTGTCCCGCTGTCCGCCGGATCCCCTCAAGCAGCGCGTCGTGAGGCTCAATCGGCAGGCCGTACGTGCGCATGCGCTCGCCGGCCAACTCGGTCTGGTGACCGAGTCGTTCCGGGTGGCCCCGTGGTTCCTACACACCGGTGCGTCCGCGCAGCGCTCCTGGCGCGTGAGGTCGCTACAGAAGTGGAAAAGGCTCCTGGTTGATCACGCTCGACGTGCCTACGTGATCTACTGCCGGTGGGGTCTACGCCGGAGGTTGCACTGCACCCGGCACACCCGCCGGTTGTCAGCGAGGAACCCGACGGTGCCCGCCTAAGATCGAAGAGCCCTTTATCGTGGTCGGGATGAGCAACTCTCGTAGCTACCGGGCCGCGCTCAGCGCAGTGCGCATATCAGGGTCATCGAGCTTGATCGGGGTTGAGGCATCCGCGGGCTCGGCGGGTGGTTGCGCAGCGTGTTCGTAGTCGTTGGTTCTGTGGGTTCCTGTATCCGTATGCGTTGCGGGCATCGAGCTTGACGACCCGGTTGTAGCCTTCGCTCTTGGAGTTGGTGATCTTCGTGTGCAGGAAGGCCTCGATGCATGGCCACCAGGTCTGGATCGTGGTGGCGAGGCGCTCGAGCTCGTCGACGCCGGCGTCGGCGCACCAGGTGCAGAACCGGTAGAGCCGGTGAGCGATCACGTTGCGGTCGCAGCTGGTGCCGGCCAGGGCGAGCAGGCGGCGCAGCTCCTCCTTGGCGATCCATGCCTTCAGGATCATCAGGCCCGGCTCGCCGAGGTCGACCAGGGTGTTCCACAGCTTGGCGAACGCCCTGCCGGAGAGGTCTTCGTGGTTGCGGCGCAGCAGGTTGCGGACCTGGTATTCGGGGTCGCTGGCGCGGCCGCGGCGGCCACGCAGCTGGGTGGCGATCCGGCGGTGGACCTCGGCGACGGTGTCGTTGGCCAACTTCACCACGTGGAAGTGATCTACCACGATCGTCGCGTGGGGTAGACAGCGGCGGATCGCAGCGACGAACACCGTGCACATGTCGATCGCCACGTACCGGATCCGGTCACGCCAGGCAGGAGGCTGCATGGCCAGCCAGTACGCGACGTCATCGGCGGTGCGGCCCTCGACCTGACCGAGCATCCCCTGCCCGCCGCCGACGTCGGTGAACCAGACGTGCCACCGATCGGCCAGCGTCCGCGCTCTGGCCGTTTCCCGCTGCGGGACAACCGGCTCCGGCACAACCGGCTCGGGCACAACCGGCTCGGGCACAACCGGCTCGGGCACAAACGGGCTCGGGCACAACGGGCTCGGGCACGACGGGCTCGGGCACGACGGGCTCGGGCACGACAGGCGGTTCCGGGGCCGGTGTGGGTGGCTGGGCAACTTCGGCCGGACGCCATCGGGGCCGGCCCCGGCGGACCTCGTCGATCCCCAGCACCTCCACCGGGCCGGGGGCCTCGTCCAGGACCCGCACGGCCGCAGCGCGGACCGCCTCCATCGCGGTGGGCCAGGACACCCCGGTCATCCGGCCGGCGGCGGCCACCGTCGCGCACCGCCCGTTCACGACCAGGTCACCGGCATGCTCACGCAGCCGTGTCGTGATACGCGCACCGGCCGGAACCGCGGGCATCGACTCGGTGAACGACGTGCGGCCGCACCACGGTGCACGGCAGTACCAGCGTCGCTTGCGCCACACCAGCTCAATCCGGGTCCGGCCCTGCGGCAGGTCCCGCGGTCGGGTGCACACGTACTCCTTGACCCGCGTCGAAATCACCCCGCACGTCGGGCAGGCCGCCGCGGTCTCCGCCGCCGTCGCGACCTCCACCAGCAGCGTCCCGGCCGCACTGCGCTCCACGACCGTCACCGCCAGCCCGTCCAGACCCAACAGCAGCGTCGCGTCCCCGGCGCCCGCACGGGCGCTGGTCGTATCCTGATTCAAGCCCGTAGTCCTGGTGTCTTGATTGTGCAGGAACAACCATGATCACCGGCGGCTACGGGCGTTCTGCGTCAGACACGCCGCACCTCGGACGCCAGCAGCTCAGCTGCAGGCTCGATGCGATCAGCGCGACATCGCAGCATGGGTGCGGTCCAGGTGCCGGCACACGTTCACACCACGTCACCGCACACGCGGTGCGCTCAGATACCAACCCCGATCAACTTCGTTGAGCCGCATATCACGGGCAGTGCTAAACCGCTCGCTGCGGTATGGCGCACACGCCTTCAGTAAGAACTCGGCGAGTTCAGGTCGCAAGTCTGGCCGAACCGTTCGCGGATCGATCACGGCTTCGCCCGCGCGCGGTGTCCCGCCGTGATACGGATGCTGACCATCGCAGAGCAGCTCGTACAACACGACTCCGAGCGCGAAGAGATCGGGCGATACGTCCCAGCGCGTGTACTCCACGTCCGGTACCTGATAGCGCGGCGTACGAGACAGTGTGTGCACCGCATCACCCACCCGCGATGCGATGTTGAAATCGAGCAACTTCGCCCCGCCGCGTCGGGTAAGCATGATGTTGAGCGGCTTGATGTCTCGGTGCACAAGCCCGTGTTCCTGAAGCTCCTGCCACTCGTCGAACTCCGAAGGGGACAGCTCGCCCTGGCGTCGGCGCTGGTCCAGCTCGTCTATCCGTTCCGAGTCGGGGTGGATCGCTGTAAGGGCGTCGGCGGCTCTTCCACAGGTATGACATTCCGGTCGTTGGGTGATGTTTCGGCTGGTCATGCCGCGAGATCGCAGGTCTGCTGATAGCGGCTGTCGTGGTTGCGGTGTTTTTCCTGTTGGAAGTGGTAGGCGAGGTAGTCATCGAGGTCGCCGTTTCCGCGCAGGGCGCGGAGGCGGAGGACGGCTTCGGCGCTGTCGAGGCCCCAGCGGGCGCCGGTGACTTCCATGCGGTCCTTGATCAGCCATCTGGCGGCTCCTTCGATGAGGCCGCTGGCGACGGGCCAGCCGGCGGCGAGGAACGCGGGGTAGTCGAGGTAGTCCTGCTTGTTTTCCAGGTAGGCGGCGCATTCGTCGGCGCCGGCGCGCTCGGCGGGGCTGTAGCCGTAGGTGGTGGCGCGGCGGCGGATGCCGGCGCGGACGTCGCGGTGGCGGCCGGTGAGGATCTTGGCGGTCTGTTGTCTCACCCAGGCCCGGGCGGCGGGGTCGGCGGGGTAGAAGAAGCTGTTCGCGGCCTTCCACAAGTACTGGGTGACGTGGATCAGGTCGATCAGGATCGGCACCTGGACGTCGTGCTTCGCGGCGAGGGCCGTGATGGTCTCGATCTGGTGGTTGTTGCCATCCACCACCGCGAACCAGGGCCGCTGGTGGCCGGGGTCGCGGCGGTGTGCCTCGGCGAACGCGTCCGCGATCACCTCCCCGGCCGGGCGGCGGACGGAGGCGAACAGCGTCTTGCCGTGCGCGTGCGGCCCGGGTTCCGGGGCGGGACCGCCGCTGCTGCTGCTGCTGCGGGCGGGGCCGAACAGGGCGGTGATGATGTCGCCGGCGGTGCGCGGGGCGGGCGGGATGTCGGCGACGGCGGCCAGCTCGGCCATCCGCTTGCGGGACTTACGCAGCTCTGAGGGGTTATCGGGCCACCCGGACTCCGCCGCCTGCCGGGCGCGGGCCGCCGCGGCCTTCGCGGTGGCCGCGCGCAGCGCGCCGGGCAGCACCGGGAACGCCGACCCGTCGGCGGTCAGCAGCAGCCCGGTGCCCGCCTGGCACGGCTGCGGCAGCCGGGAAGCATAGAACGCATCGAAATCGCCGGCCGCGGCGATCGCGAGTTGTTCGCACTGCCGCTTGCCGAGCCGGATCGCGCCCTGCGCGCTGACCTGCTCGACCGCCTGCTCGAAGGGACCCCCGGCCACTGCCCCGGCGTTGCGGGCGACGATCCCCGCCGAGTACGCGTGCTCACCCCAGTTCAGCTCCGCGTCCTGCGGGTACAGGTTCTCCTTGCCCCGCCTGCGGTAGGCGATCCGGGTCGTGCGCACCGGCCCATAGATCATCACCCGGGTCCGCTCGTGCCCGTCCTCGCAGCTCGTGCGCGCATCCCCGCCCGCGTCGGTGACATCGTGGCGGGGCCGCTCCCGGGCCGCGCGCAGGTCCAGGTGCGCCTGCGTCAGCAGCCGCATGAACTCCAGCCCGTCCCGCATCGCCCGGCTCTCCAGCTGCCCGTTGTCCAGCGCCAGCGCCTCCGCGCTCCCCGCCCACGCGATCATCGCCTCCGCGTGCCCGCGTACCCCCGCGAACAGCGCTTCTTCGCTGTCCGCCGCCCCCGCGTCCCCGTCGTCCTTACTCGCGACACGATCATGTGCAATGCTGAGGTCCACGGCCACCGTCTCCGTCTTCGAGGTCCAAGACGCCACGAAGAATCGAGGCGGTGGCCTTCCCGCAGACGCACCCGGGCAGCCCGGGTGAGCCCATCCGCCCGCCCCGGAAGCCCGGCAACCTGCCTGCCTGCGCAAACGCAAAACCAGCCATGGCGGTATGTGCCGATATGTCAAGACACTCCGGTAGAGACCGAAATACCCGATTCAACCGGAATCTGGTACCTCTGATGGAGCCGCACCCAGGATGTCGAGAACCACGTCGACCGCCTCCCGATCCCGCATCTGGCGACGTCCGTTAACGAACTCGTCGAGCGACTCACCTTCCACATATTCGGTGATCAAGTACCACTCGCCAGCGGGTGTCTTGCCGCTCCGAAGACATCGATGACGTTTGGATGACGCGCCTTACGCAGCGCCGCGATTTCGCGGCGTACCGCGTCGTAGCCGCGCGCGTTCTCGAACACCTTGAGCGCGCGCTCCTCGCGCTCCAGGTCGTCGTATACGCGGTAGACCCGGGAGAACCCGCCCTGTCCGAGGACATCCCGGATTTCGAAGCGGTCGTCGACGACGTCGCCGACCTCGTACACTCTGGCCTTCGTTCCTGCCGAAGCTCGCACCTCGGCCGGGTCCGGCTCGGGGAGGGCCGCGCTGTCGCGCGTATCGGGGTGCTCCCCGGCTCCGACCGGACGCAGTGTCGACTCCGCGCAGATTACGACCTTGTCGGGTGCCTGCCCCAACCGGTAGCTCAGGTCCAGCTTCCCGAACTCGGCGGCGCCGATGAACGCCTGCTGTTCCTTTACCCGCCGGCGCAGCTCCAAAGCGAGCTCGGCCGCCCAGGTCAGCGCGTCGTCCGGGACCTCCATCTCCGGGTCGGGCCACAGAAGCTTGAGCAGGCCGTTCACCGTGTTTTTCACGGCCTTGCGGTCACGCCCGCTGAGCTGACTGCCCCACTCGAGACGCCCCACCAGGACATCGAGTCGCGAAGTACGCCGCAGCTGGCTCCAGCACTCTGCGAGGAAGTCGCTGACGAACCCGTAGTGGTTCGTGAAGTACGACGGGTCGAGCTTCGGCACGTCCCACCCGGGTAGGTAGGGCGTGGATGCGGTCGTGGAACGCCGTGTCAATGCCAGGGAGATGAGGTAGTTCGCGGCGCGGCGGACCCTCGTGGTGTTTTTCGAGTGGTGTACGGAGAGTGATGACGGGCGGGGTGCATGGCGGTGGCCCGGCTGTCTGGCCGGGTGCGGCAGGTTCCGGGCCCGGGGAAGTCCTGGTCAGGGACGCGACGCCCTGCCTCGATCTTTTGTAACGGTCGGTCGTACTGTGATCTTCTCCACGGCTTGATGATCGTCGTTCTGGTGTCGTCGGGGTCGGGGCAGCGGCGTGTGCGGTCACTGCTGCAGGCCGTCATCGTCACCAGCAGGCCCGGCGGGACCGGCGGTGTCCGCCTCGCCCGCGCCCGGACGGGGATCGTTGCGGCCCGCTCGGCGGCGCTCGCCGGGCAGCCTCCGGGACGCGAGGAGCTTGAGCAGTGCGGCGGCACGGTGTCCCGCGTCCGGATCCTGCCGGTCCTCCCACAGTCGGGCGTGTGCGTCGGCGTCGAGCTCGAGCAGTGTCCGGTCGACCAGCGCGACAAGGGCGCCGTTGAGCTCCCAGAGGTCCGGGTGCTCGCGTGGGTCGGCGAGCACGACCTCGGCGTACCGCAACCGATCGAGGCGCAGCCGGTCCAGGGCGTCGGCGAGCGGAACCTCCTCGGCGGTCGCCGCGTCCGTGGTCTCGGCCCGGAGCAGTGCCCCGAAGGCGCGCACGACAACAGCGAGGTCGGCGAGCAGCTCGGCCCAGGCTGCACGGGCCCGGGCCACGTCCGTGGTGTCCGAGCCGGGTGTTCCGGCGCGGACCCAGTCATCGATCGAGCGGAACAGGCTGCGGACCGCGACCGAGCACAGCTCGAGGGTCTCCAGCCCTCCGTGCAGGCTCCGGACGGTCCGCGGCGTGCCGAGGGCCCGCACGTTGAGCCGGCGGCTCTCCTCGGCGTGAGTCAGCGCGCGGTCGACCCGTGGGACGTGCCGGCTGAGCCGGCGGGCGTCGTCGAGCCACCGCGCGGTGGCGTCGAGGGTGAGCCCGTGGTCGCCCGACGACCGGTCGACTGAGGGGATGGCGAACCAACCGGTCCCGGTGGGGAACAAGTTGCCGGAGTCGGTGACCGACCCGACCGATGAGCCCGCGGACGGCGAGCCGAGCCCTTGGGCGGCCTCCTCGAGGAGCGCAGCGATCTCCTCGGCCAGCCGCTGCACCGCCTGCCCCGCATGACGGGTCTGCACTGCGGGCGGGAACAGCACGTTCACCAGTACCCCGACCGCCGCGCCGACCAGCGTCTCCACCACCCGGCCGAACCCGGCCACCTCCGCCCCTGCGCTGAACCCGACACCCAGCACCAGCATCGCGCTGATTGGCACCTCAACCAGGTGCGGGCCCAGTCGCAGCAGCTGGCCCACGACGATGGACACGGCCACCAGGATGAATAGGCTCCACCAGGAAAGGCCCACCGCCGAGACGAACACGACGGCCAGCGCCACCCCGGCGACAACGCTGAGCACCCGCTGCGCGCTGTTGACCAGCGTGCTCGCCGCTGTCGCCTGCACGACCAGGAGCGCGGTCAGCGCCGCGACCAGCGGCGGGGGATCGACCAGGCCGAGCCCCTGGGCCACCAAGAACGCCGCGACGGACGCGCCGGCCATCCGGGCGGCACGGTAGGCGGCCGAACGGCCGCGCTGGCGGACCCGCCGGACCACCGCCCTCCACCGACGGCGGAGCGCTTGACCTGTTGTACGCGCGATCGCCACGCGCATCATTCCCCCTCGCCGTGCGGGCCGGAAGCCGGTTCGATACCGAGCGCGGCGCGAAGGTTCGCCTTGTTCTCGGCGTGCCACCGCATGGCGAGCTCGGCCCGCGGCATGGTTTTGAAGGACCAGAGCTTCGCGAAAGCTGCGTGTCCGCTCGCGGCATTGCTCTTGATCAGGCGATAGAACCACAGGTAGTTCTCCTGTACCCCGTCGGCGACCTTCAGGCGCTCGGAGTCGTTCAGGCCGTAGCTGTCCACGAATAGACCGAACCGTTCGAATGTGCGCCCGCGCCGCCGGTCGGAGATGTGGATGTCGGGCCGGAGGGGGGCCCACAGCCGCGCCGCGCAGGCGACGTCCCAGGCTCGGGTGCCGGGGCCGGCGAGGTCGAAGTCGATAAGCGCGACTGCTCGACCGTCGCGGAAGACGACGTTGTCGAGGTTGATGTCGTTGTGGGTGACGATATCCCCGACGAACCCCTCAGGGGGTGAGGGTGGCCACGAATGCGGTGAGGCGTCGAATGTCGAAGCCGCATCATGGTAGGCCCGCAGCAGTTCGGCCACGCTGACCAGTGCTTCGTCCGAGAGCGCCCAGTCCGGGTACGGCTCGACCACGGCCGTGCCGGGGATGTAGCTGAGCACCTCGCGTCCCTGCGAGTCCGCGCCGAGGAACCGGGGCGCTCCCTCGAATCCGACCGCCTCCAGATGGCGAAGCAAGGCGTGCGTCGCGGCGCTCCAGCTTCGCTGAGGTCGGTGTACGGTATCGCCGACGCGAACGACGTGGCCCGCGTTCGCGATACCGCCGAGAAGCAGTACTTCACGCTCGGGGCGGCCGTGCTGACCGGGCTCGGGAGGCTCGCGTCCCTTCGTCATGTTACGTCGAGCAGTGCCTGTGCCAGAGCGGTGTGGGTGACGACGCCGTCGATCAGCCCGCTACGGAGCACGGCACGCATGGCAGGCACCTTTGCCATCCCGAATGCGATGACGATGACTTCTGGTATCGCCCGCATTTGTTCAGCGTTGATGCCGATCATCCGGTCGGTGAGGTCGGCCTTGACCGGCTCGCCATCGGCTGACAGGAAGACGCCCGAGATGTCGGCGCAGACCCCGAGCTGGCGCAGGGCCTGGCGGTCGGGCTCCTCCGCGGCGTCATACAGCGTGGACTCGCCGGGCCCCCAGAAGCCGACGCCGGCGACGGCCTTGGTGACCCGCGGCAGCTGGCTGAAGGCCTGCGCGACCTCGGGCTGCTCGCGCAGGGCGCGCGCGGTCGCGGCGTCGCGAACGGTGAACGGCGCGTAGAAGACGTAGGCCGGGCCACCAGCGGCCCGCGCGACGTCGCGTACGAGGTCGATCGAGCTCACGTCGCCGGCCTGGAACGAGAGGGCTCCGGTGAGCTGAACCACCGGTACCCCGGGCAGTCGAGGTAGGGCACTGGCCATCGCACTGACGGATCGGGCCCAGGCCAGTCCGAGTACGTCCTCGGGTGTAACCACCTCCGCGAGCAGCTCAGCGGCGGCCCGTCCCAGGTGCTGTCGCAGGTCGGCCGGGTCATCGCTGGGCGTGTCGACGACGACGGCGTGCTGGAGTTGGAACTTCTCCTGCAGACGCGCCGACAGGTCGACGTCGATGTCGTCGACATGACGGATCTCGATGTGGACGATTCCGCGCTCGCGGGCCTCGTCGATGAGCCGGGCGATCTTGAAGCGGCTGACGCCGAACTCTTCGGCGATCTCCACCTTCGATCGTCCGTCCAGGAAGTGGCGGCGCGCGACCGTCGCGAGGAGGACCAGCTGCGCGGGTCTTACCAAGGGCGTTGCCATCGCATCCCTGCTCGTTTGAGCACCTGATCACCTCATTATTGCACAGCACCTTGACCGGGTGCCGGCACAGCGTGAAACTCGCCTCACGCATGAGTTCTAGCACCGCTCATCTGAGCGCTAGACGGGCTTCCAATGTGGGGAGACGCGATGTCTGAAGCGACGACCGACAGGGCACCGGCCGGCAACGGGTACGCGGAAGAAATCCCGGCGCGGGCCGGCAACGGGGACGAGGAAGAAGTTCTGCCCCCGCAGCCGACGACAAAGTCGATCATCATCGGTGAGGTGGTCGGGTGCTTCCTGCTGAGCGTTCTCGGTCTCGGTATCGGGGTCTCGGCGACGCTGTGGGGCGCGCCGGGTTCACCGTGGTTCGCCGACATCTGGCCTACCGCGTGGGGCTGGGCCATGACGATCGCGCTGGGCATCTATGTCACCGCGACCCTGTCCGGGGCGCACTTCAACCCGGCGGTGACGATCACGCTGGCGGTCACCGGCCGGCACCCCTGGAGATTGGTGCCGCTCTACATCGTGTGCCAGATCGTCGGCTGGTTCCTGGGAGCCGCGGTCCTGATGGCGATGTTCGGCCGGAACCTGTTCGACCTGGCCGCCTCGAAGAACATCGTCATCGGGTCACCCGAGAGCACCGGGCTGGCGGCCACCCTGACCACCTACTCCCCGAACCCGGGGATCGCGGGCGCGGCCGCGGGGGGGTACACGACCGTGCCGTTCCTGCAGGGCTTGACCGGTGAGGTCCTCGGCACGGCCATCCTGCTCTTGGTGATCCTTTCCCTGCTCGAGACCCGGCATGTCAACGCGCCGTCCGCGTGGTTCTTCCCGTTGATCGTCGGCGCCACGATCGGCCTGCTGATCATGTTTATTGCCCCCATCACGCAGGCGTGTTTCAACCCGGCCCGCGACCTGGGCCCGCGGCTCATGTTGTTGGTGATGGGCTTCGGCTCGGTGGCCTTCCCCGGGCCGAACAGCGGCCTGTCACTGATCGCGACGACGATCGGGCCGATCATCGGCGGGATCCTCGGTGCGCTGTTCTTCGACAAGGTGATGCGGCCGAACATCCCCGGCCACGAGGTGGAGCATTCGCAGGTCACCACATTGAGCCAGCTCGCCTACGACCCCACCATGGAGGTCCGGCGCGAGACGCTGCACGGACATGCCGCCGCGCTGCCGCTGGAGCTGGTGGGCGCCGACCACATCGACCTGGTGATGGTCGCCGCGGGTGGCTGCATCTACGACGACGATCAGTGGGCGCTCGCCGTGCTCAAGGCCGCCCGGCAGCTGGCGGGCCCCGGCGGTGGTGTCGACGAGACGGAGTTCTGGTCGGTCTACGACGCCCAGCGCCAGGCTCAGGGTGGCTCGCTGAGCAAGGCTGTCGCTGGCCGCTTCCTTCCCAGCGGCGATGGGGACGAGCTGAGAAGGCTTGCCAGAAGCCACTTCCAGGTGCCGGCCGCGTCGATGTACCCCGACGCCCGGCCCACGCTGGCGGCCCTTGCCACCAAGTACAAGCTCGGCGTGGTCGCCAACCCGAGCGAGCAGCACATCGCGGCGTTGAAACGCGACGGGCTGATGCAGTACTTCGACGTGGTCGTCTACCCGGAGCAGGTCGACCTCGCCAGGACGCCCAGTCCGCGCATGTGGAAGCGAGCCCTGGAGGAGACCGGGGTGCAGGCCGACAGAGCGGTGCACGTCGGCAACCGCATGGACAACGACATCCGACCCGCCAAGCAAGCCGGGCTGCACACCGTCTGGCTGCTGCGCGGCGAGGCCCCGCCGTCACCGACCATCGAACAGCTTGCGGAGCCGGACGCGATCGTGACCACCTTCAGCGGCGTCCCCAACGCTCTCGTGGCCATCTCGCCATCGTCGCGCGCATCTGTGCCGGCCACCTGACCAACATTCCGACGTCTGCGCGGGAGCAACCAGCGTTGTTGCCGAGGTGCTCACCCACCCCTCGCAAGCAAAGGAAAAAGGAGATTTCATGTCCGACATTTCCACGTCTGCCAAGGGGCGCAGCTGGTCCGGTACCGTCGATTACGGGCCCGGTACCTTGTATGCGCCCACGTCGATCGAGCAGTTGCAGGACCTGGTGGCCCGCACGCCGCGGATCCGCGCGCTCGGCACCCGGCATTCCTTCTCCACGGTCGCGGCGAGCGATGCGGATCTTGTGTCCCTGCATGCCATGCCCGCCGACATGGATTTCGACACCGACGCGTGCACGGTCCGGGTCGCGGGCGGGGTCCGGTACGGGGAACTGGCGCAGGCGGCCGCGGAAGCCGGGCTGATGCTGCCGAACTTCGGCTCCCTGCCGCACATCTCGGCGGCTGGAGCCAGCTCCACCGGCACCCATGGTTCGGGGGTCACCAACCCTGCACTTGCGGCAGGGGTGCGGGCGATCACCCTGGTCACCGCAGAGGGCGACATCGTGGAGCTCTCCCGCGAGAAGGATCCGGACATCTTCGGCGGGTCCGTGCTCGCCCTGGGCAGTCTGGGAGTGATGTCGCACCTCGTCCTGGACATCGTCCCTGTCTACGAGGCGCGCCAGGTCGTCTACCTGGACCTGCCGGCCGAGCAGATGACCAACGAGACCCTCATACCGCTGATGGGCAGCTCCTTCAGCGTGAGCCTGTTCCTCAACTTCGACGGGCACGCGGCCCAGGTCTGGGTCAAGCAGAAGGTGCAAGCCGATGGCAGCGCCGCCGCCGGCAGCGACACGGTGCCCACCGACGCCACCTCGCCGTTCCCGGACACTTTGTACGGCGCCACGCGCGCCACTAGTCACAGGCATCCCGCCGACGAGCCCGCGGAAGCGTGCACGGACCAGAGCGGCCTGCCCGGTCCTGCGCTCGAGCGTATGCCGCATTTCCGGCTGGAGTTCACGCCCAGTAGCGGTGCAGAAGTTCAGACCGAGTACTGGCTGCCCTTGGAGAATTTGGCCCCCGCCCTGGCCGCGCTGACGGGGATCTCTGAGAAGATCCAACCGCTGCTGATCGTCTCCGAGATCCGTTCGGTCGCTGCCGACGAGCTGTGGCTCTCGCCCGCACATCACCGTGCCACCGCCTGCGTGCACTTCACCTGGAAGCAAGAGCCCGAGGCCGTTGAGGCGCTGCTGCCCGAGGTCGAGGCTGTTCTGGCGCCGTTCGAGGCCAGGCCGCACTGGGGCAAGGTCCACACGTTCTCCCGCGAGGCCCTGGAGCCCCACTATCCGCAGATGGCGGACTTCCGGGCGCTGCGGGCGCGCATGGATCCGAAGGGCAAGTTCGCCAACGAGTACGTGGACCGCCTAATCGGACGATGAAACGAAGTCACGAGGGGTCTTTCACATGAAGGCGCCGACCATGGCCACGCTCTACCCGCGGCACGGCGACTTCGTGAGCTTGCAGGAGCGGCTCGACCCGCGCGGCGCCTTCCGCAACGAGTGGCTGCAGTCCCGGGTGCTCGGCACCTGGGCTGGAGTGGGGCGCCATCCCGCGTAGATGGCATTCATCGGGACCGGGCCACGGCGAATTCACCTGTCTGGCCCGGATCCCGATAGCTAGCAAGTGCTTCATCTAGTCCACGTCGCCGTCGAGTGACCTGATCAGTTCCGTCCGGGACTGCGTGACCAGCGCCCGGCCGGACGCGCGATGTCGGGGAGGCACGGGGAGACGCGATGGGGCACCGCGGGTGCTCGATACCCATCGAGCTGCGTGAGCTCGGCTCCCTGGTCGAGAAGTCTGGAGAGTGGTCGTGTCTGGAAGCCGTAGTGTCGCGGTGCTCGGTCCCATTCCGCGGGATCGGATCGTCACCCATCGTGGCGAGGTCCTGGAGAAGTATGGCTGCGCCCTCTACACCGTCGCCGCGCTCGCCGCGCTGCTCGATCCCGACGACCGGATCTATCCGATCGTTCACGTGCGCCGCGAGGATGAGGAGCCGATCAAGGAGTTGCTGTCGGCGTTTCCGAGCGTCGATCTCACCGGCATCCGCTCGGCGAGCGATCATGGTGCGGTCGTCGAGCTCATCTACACCGATCAGGCCAACCGGATCGAGCAGCAGGTCGGGTTCATGGATCCGATCACGCCCGCGGATGTCGAGTTCGCTCTGCACGCCGATGCGTTCGTCTGCGTGCCGATCACGGACTACGAGGTCGGGCAGGCGACGCTGGCCTACATCAAGAGCCACAGCGACGGCACGGTCCTGCTCGACGCGCATGGCCCGACCAGCACGCTGGTCATCGGCGGGGAGCGCAGGCGACGGTTGTGGGTGGAGCGCGACTCGTGGCTGCCGCACGTCGACATCCTGAAGATGAACCTGGAGGAGGCCGGGTGCAGCTGGTTCCCGTCGCGAGATGGCGCTCGCGCACCACGACGCGGGCAACCCCATCGCCTGAGGAGCAGCTGCCCGACTTCGCCGAGCACTGCCTGCGCCGCGGCGTGCAGGCGGTCTGCGTGACGCTGGACCAGCGCGGCTGCGTGGCCTACCACCTCGACGACTCCGGCGGCCTCGTGGAGGAGGAGATCCCGCGGATCGTGGTGGACGACGTCGTCGACGCCACGGGCGCCGGTGACTCGTTCGCCGCGGGCATGGCGTTCGGCTTCCTGCAGGACCACGACATCGTCTCGGCGGCCCGCTACGGCAACGCCATGGGTGCGCAGCGGGTCAGCGGCTCGGGCCTCGACGTCTACCGCCCGCTGGCAGAGACCAACAAGCAGATCGCCCGCACCTACGGGGCTCCGGTGTGAGCTGAACTGAACCCGCAACTCCTGCGCGCACCACGACGTTGAGGTGAGGCCACCGTGAGCGATCGATTCGACATGCCCGCCGACGTGTGGGTGGTGGAGGAGTCCGGGTTCGACCGGGAGCGGGCGAACTTCCACGAGACCCTGTTCACGGTCGGGAACGGCCGGCTCGGCACCCGGGGGAGTCTGGAGGAGGGCCACCTGGGGGAGCTGTCGGGCACGTTCCTGGCCGGCGTGTACGACGGTCACGACGTCCCGGTGATCGATCTGGTCAACTGTCCGGACTGGGTGGACACCACGGTCGTCGTCGGCGGAGTCCGCCTGGATGTGGACACCTGCACGATCGTCACCCACGACCGCTGGTTGGACCTGCGGGACGGGCTGCTGACCCGGTCCACCGTCTTCGAGGACGTCGAGGGCCGGCGGACACGGTTGGAGACGACGCGCTGCGCCAGCATGGCCGACCGCAGGGTCTGCGTGCTGCGTGTCGAGGTCACCCCCGAGAACCATGCGGCGGAGATCCGGGTCGAGACCGGCATCGACGGGGACCGCCGCAACCTCGAACGGCTTCCGCTCTATCCGGAAGCCACGGTGTTCCCTGCGGAGATCCGGTGGGAGAAGTGGGCCCGCGCCCGTCATCTGGAGGAGTCGTCCCGGTCCGGCGAGGGTGAGGGCCTCTACCTCGAGATGCGCACGATCGACACCGGCATCGACCTCGGGTACGCCGCCGCGACGACCCACGAGCCGCCACCGCAGCAGCGCGCGGTGGTGCAGCGCAGTGGGCGGATCACCGAGGAGACCGTGCACGTCGGTGCCCCGGGCGAGACGCTGCGGATGGACAAGCTCGTCGCCATCTGCACCTCGCGCGACCCGGACGGTCCGGCCACCGGGAGCGTGCGTGACCGGTGCCGGGCGGTGCTCGCCGAACACCGCGAGGGCGGGTTCGACTCCGTCGTGGCCGCGAGCCGTGCGGTGTGGGGGCGCCTGTGGGACGAGTGCGACTGCGAGGTCGTCGGCAATACCGCCTATACCCGCGCCCTGCGGTTCTGCGTCTATCACCTGATGATCGCGGCGAACCCGGAGGATCCGACGGTCAACATCGGGGCGAACGCGCTGGCGGGGGAGCGCTACCGGGGTCACGTGTTCTGGGACACCGAGATCTTCCTGCTGCCCTTCTACATCCTCACCCAGCCCGACACCGCCAAGGCGCTGCTGCGCTACCGCCACCACACCCTGGACGGCGCACGGGCGAACTCGCGCGAGTACGGCACCGGTGGGGCGCGCTACGCCTGGGAGTCCGCCGACACCGGCCGGGAGGAATGTCCGAAGTTCACCGCGGACGGCGCCAACCGCTTCTGGACCCGTGAGGAGGAGATCCACGTCTCCGCCGACGTCGCCTACGGGATCGCCCGGTACGTCGAGGCGACCGGCGACACCGCGTTCCTGCACGACGTCGGCGCCGAGATCCTGTTCGAGACCAGCCGCTTCTGGGTCGACCGCGTCGAGCCGGCGGCCGACGGCGCCGGGTACGAGCTCCGTCAGGTCATGGGCCCCGACGAGTTCCACTCCCACATCGACAACAACGCCTTCACCAACCGCCTCGCCCAGTGGCACCTCACCCAGGCGGTCACCCTGTACGACGAGCTGCGGGATCGCCATCCCGAGGCGATCGCCGCGCTCGAATCGAGCATCGGGCTGGATGCGAAGGAACGCGATCGCTGGCGGGAGGTCGCCGACGGGCTCGTCGCCGCCCGGTACGAAGACGGAGTCATCGAGCAGTTCACCGGCTACTTCGAGCGCGACGACGTACCCATCACCGAGTGGGACGCCAACAACATGCCGCGCTACCCGACGGGCTACCACCACTTCAACCTCGAGAACACCCAACTGCTCAAGCAGCCCGACGGCGTCATGCTGATGTACCTGCTGCCCGACGAGTTCAGCGTCGAGGTCAAGAGGGCGAGCTTCGAGTACTACGAGGCCCGGACGCTGCACAAGTCGTCGCTGAGCCCGTCGATCCACGCGATCATCGGCATCGAGGTCGGCGACACGACCCGGGCGGTCCAGTACTTCGAGCGCTCGGCCTTCGTCGACCTCACCGACAACCAGGGCAACACCGCGGAGGGCATGCACATCGCCTCCGCGGGTGGCACCTGGCAGATCCTCGTCAACGGGTTCGGCGGCCTGCGCATCCTCGGTGGTCGCGTCACGCTCGCGCCGTGGCTGCCCGACGACTGGGAAGGCATCCGGTTCCGCCTGCGCTGGCGCGGCCGGCCCATCCGGGTCGCGGTCGACCACGAACGCATCGAGCTGCTGCTGGGCGGACCCGAGGGCGGGACGGAGGAGGTCGTGGTGAACGGCAAACCGGTGCGACTGACCTCCGGCACACCCATCGAGGTCGCCCGCGAGGAAACAAGGCCGCGCGCCGCTCCGTCCAGCGTGACCTGAGCGCCGCGGCGGGGCGGCGCTGGCCGAGTCGGAGGGCCAGCGGCGCCTGAGCACCCGATGTGGGTCGTGGTCGACGCGGCTGTGCGAGGCCGCCGGTTGGCTGATCAATTGGCTGAACACGAATCGACGGCGCCGATCAACATCCTCTTCGTGCAATACGTCCGGCGTCACCCGCGCCGCGTCCGGCAAGACGAAGGAAGGAGAGAGTCGGTGGAGATATACACCCTGACCAACCGCAACGGACTCATCGCGAAGATCACCAACCTCGGCGGCCACGTGACCGAGCTTCAGGTGCCTGACCGCAGCGGCCACATGGCCGACATCGTGCTGGGCCACAGCACGCTCGATCCGTACCTTGAGCGCAGGACCAACCCCTACTTCGGCTCGATCGTCGGCCGGTACGCCAACCGGATCGCCAAGGGCAAGTTCACCCTCGCCGGCACGCAGTACACGCTCGACGCCAGCAGCGGCGGCAACCACCTGCACGGCGGCAAGGTGGGGTTCGACCTGAAGGTCTGGGATGCCGAGTGGATGCCGGACAACCCCGAGGGGCCTGCCCTGCGGCTCACCTACTCGAGCCCAGACGGCGAGGAGGGCTATCCCGGCCGGCTCGACACCACCGTCGTCTACACGCTGACACACGACAACGCCCTGACGATCGACTACCGGGCGCGGACCGACAAGCCGACGGTGGTGAACCTGACCAACCACTCCTACTTCAACCTCTCCGGCGAGGCGTCGGGCGACATCATCACCGGCCATGTGCTCGAACTGAACGCCGACCATTACACCGTGGTCGACGAGGCGCTGATTCCGACCGGGGAGGTGGCTCCGGTGACAGAGACACCATTTGACTTCACCACACCGCGCCCGATCAGCGAGCGTCTCGGCGGCGTCGGCGGTAACCCCGGTTACGACCACAACTTCGTGATCAACGGCAATGTCGGCGAGTTGCGGCTGGCCGCTCGGATGTACGACCCCGCCAGTGGGCGGATGATGGAGATCCACACCACCCAGCCGGGCATCCAGTTCTATGACGGCAATCTGCTCGCCGCCACGATCACTGGCAAAGGCGGCAAGGTCTACGTCAGGAACTACGGCTTCTGTCTGGAAACCCAGCACTTCCCCGACTCCCCGAACCAGCCGGACTTCCCCTCGACAGTGCTGCGGCCCGGCGAGGAGTACCACGAAATGACGGTACATCGGTTCTCGACGCGGAAATCCTGAGAAACGTCGGCCTGGAGGAGGAGAGCATGACTGAGGGTCCCTACTTGATGGGCATCGACTATGGCACCGGCGGGGTGCGGGCCGGCATCTTCGATGTCGAGGGGACGCCGGTGGTGTTCCACGGCGTCGAGTTCGAGACGAGCTACCCGCGTTCGGGCCGGGCCGAGCAGGATCCCGACGTCTGGTGGTCGAGTCTGGTGGCCGCCGTCCACGGCGCCATGGAGCAGAGCGGCGTGGCAAGCGACGCCGTCGCCGGCATCGGTGTGGACACCACCGGGGCGACGGTTCTCGCCCTGGACGCGCACGACCGCCCTTTGCGACCGGCGATCATGTGGATGGACGTGCGCGCCGCCGACCAGGCCGAGCGCATCGCGAACACCGGCGATCCGGCACTGAAGTACAACGGTTTCGGCTCCGTCTCCGCCGAGTGGGGACTGCCCAAGTGCCTGTGGCTCAAGGAGCAGGAGCCCGCGACCTGGCGGGGAGCACGGCACATCTGCGACGCCGTCGACTGGCTCATCAACCGGCTGACCGGTGAGTGGACGGCATCCATCAGCGTTGCAGCCCCCAAGTACCACCACGACCGCGACGAGGGCGGCTTCCCGGTCGGCCTGTTGGAGGCCGTCGGCCTCGAGGACTTCCTGGAGAAGTACCCGCAGGACGTCAAGGACATGGGCACTGCCGTTGGTGGCCTGCGCACGGAGGTGGCCGAGGAACTGGGTCTGCGGCCCGGCACGCCGGTGGCCGAGGGCGGTATCGACGGCTTCGTCGGGCAGGTCGGGCTGGGTGTGATCGAGCCCGGCAAGCTGGCCCTGATCACCGGTTCCTCCCACGCCCTGCTCGGGCAGGTCGCGCAGCCGATCCACGGCCGGGGCTTCTGGGGCGCCTACACCGACGCGGTGATGCCGGGGCAGTACACCGTGGAGGCCGGCCAGGCCTCGACCGGGACGATCGTGGCCTGGTTCAAGAACCGCTTCGCCAAAGGCGCCACGCAGGAGGCCACCAAGCGCGGCGTGGACCCGTACGTGGTGCTCAACGAGCTGGCCCGCGAGGTCCCGGTCGGGTCCGACGGGCTGATCGTCGTCGACTACTTCCAGGGCAACCGCACCCCGCACACCGATCCGCTGGTGCGGGGAATGTTCTGGGGCCTATCACTCGGCCACACCGAGGGGCACCTGTTCCGGGCCATCATCGAGGGCATCTGTTACGGCACCGAGGACAGTCTGCGGACCTTCCGCGGACACAAGTTCGAGCCGCGGCTGAACATCGCGTCCGGCGGTCCCACCAACAGCGACCTCTGGATGCAGATCCACGCCGACGTCTCAGGCGTCCCGATCGCTTTCAACAGAGTGGGCGACGGGCCCGTGCTCGGATCGGCGATCCTCGGAGCGGTCGGGGCCGGGCTCTACCCCGACATCCGCACCGCCGTGCGGCAGATGGTCCACACCGAGCGCACGCTCGAGCCCGACCCGGACCGTCACGAGGAGTACAAGTTCTACGTCGACAGGTACATCGAGACGTACGAGCGCATGAGGGAGCCGATGCACCGCATGACACGTCATGTTGCAGCCAAGGGCGCATCCGCGCCCGCCGACCGATAGTGGCCGGGGGGAGGCGACGGTGAGCACCGAGCGAATTCAGGCGGCGTTACGTGACGCCACCGATACCACGGATGTCGTCATCGCCGCCGGAGTGCTCACCTCGGTCGGTGAGGTCTTCGACCGGACCTTCGGCGACGTGCCGGCGGTCGTGGTCGCCGACGAGAACACCTACGAGGTCGCCGGCGAGGAGGTGCACCGGCGGCTGCAGGCGGCCGGACGCAAGGTGGTCGACCCGTACGTCTTTCCCGGACGACCGACGCTGCGCGCCGAGTACGGCAACATCACCACGCTGGCCGGATGGCTGCGGACCCACAACGCCATCCCGGTTGCGGTCGCGTCGGGGACACTCAACGACATCGTCAAGCGCGCCGCCCACGAGTGCGACCGGCCGTATATGGCGGTGGCGACCGCTGCGTCGGTCGACGGCTACACCTCGTTCGGCGCCTCGATCACGAAGGACGGCTTCAAGCAGACCCTGACCTGCCCGGCGCCGCGTGCAGTCGTCGCCGACCTGGACGTACTCGCCGCCGCCCCGGCCATCATGACCGCGAGCGGGTACGGCGACCTGCTGGGCAAGGTCCCGGCCGGGGCCGACTGGATCGTGGCCGACGAGCTCGGGGTCGACCCGATCGACCCGCACGTCTGGGATTTGGTGCAGGGCCCGCTGCGGGCGGCGACGGCCCGGCCGGCCGAGCTGGCGGCAGGCGACCGGGGCGCGATGCTGGCGCTCGTGGAGGGCCTGATGATGTCCGGGCTGGCGATGCAGGTCTCGGGGTCGTCGCGACCGGCGTCGGGTGCCGAGCACTACTTCAGCCACCTGTGGGAGCTGGAGGGACTGGCCCGCGGCGTCGAGGGTGGTGCGCCCCCTGAGCACGGCCTGAAGGTCGGCTTCGGCTCGATCGCGGTCGCCGCCTTCTACGAGAGGCTGCTTCGACGCGATCTGGGTGAGATCGACGTCGACGCCCGGCGCGCCGCCTGGCCCAGCTGGGCCGACGTGGAGCAAGCGGTGCGGGCGACGCACACGACACCGGGTCTGGACACGGCCGCTGTCGAGCAGAGCCGCGTCAAGTACATCGATGCCGACCAGCTCGCCGAGCGGCTGACCCTGGTGGGCGAGAGCTGGCCCGCACTCCGCGAACGGATCGAGCGGCAGCTCCTGAGCGCCGACCAGTTGCGTGATCAGCTGCGGGCGGCGGGCGCCCCGACCAGCCCAGCCGAGCTCGGCCTGCGTGTGGACGATCTCCGGACCACCTACACCAGGGCGCGAATGATCCGCAGCCGCTACACCGCCCTGGACCTGGCGTACGAAGCCGGAATCCTCGAGGAGATCGTCGACGAGCTGTTCGCGCCGGGCGGGTACTGGGCGCGGGTACTGGCGCTGTGACGTCTCCACCCGCGATCCTGCGTCGTCCCGACCGGTTCTACGACGGCTACGTCTTCGACCTCGACGGGACGGTCTACCTGGGTAGAGCGCTGCTGCCAGGCGCGGGCGAGGTGATCGCCGCGATCCGGAAGCGTGGGTGCCGGACGGTGTTCCTGTCCAACAACCCGACCCGCGACCCGCAGATGTACGCCGACAAGCTGGGTGGGCTCGGCATCGAGACCTCCATCGACGACATCGTCAACCCGGTCGTTACCGTCCCGCGTTGGCTGCGCACCCACCACCCCGACGCAAGGGTGTTCGTCATCGGCGAGGAACCGCTCAAGCGGGCGCTCACGGCGGCGGGGATACGGCTCACCGAGGACCCCGAGCAGATCGACATCGTCGTCGCGAGCTACGACCGCACCTTCGACTACCGGAAGCTGCAGATCGCCTTCGACGCGATCTGGTTCCACAAGCGGGCCCGGCTGATCACGTCCAACCCGGACCGCTACTGCCCGATGCCGGGCGGACGCGGCGAACCCGACGCCGCCTCGGTCGTGGCTGCCATCGAGGCGTGCACCCAGACGACGTGCGAGGCCAATCTGGGCAAGCCCGGCGTGGAGATGCTGGAGACCGTGCTCGGAATGCTCGGCCTGCCCGCGAACCGCTGCGTGATGATCGGCGACCGGCTCTCCACCGACATCGCGATGGCAACCGCCGCAGGCATGGACTCCGCGCTCGTGCTCACCGGGGAGACGACGTCGACGATGGCCGCCGACCTGCCCCCAGACGGCGCCCCCACGTGGATCCTCGACCGGATCGATCACCTCCTTCCGCCCGAAGGAGGAAAAGAAGGCGCTCGCTGAGCGGTTGGACAGAGACGCTGAATCTGGCATCGTTGCGCAGCCGCTTGGGCGACGACCTCGTGGTGGTGACGGTGACCACGGACAGCGCGAGCAGCCTGGCCAAGATGCTCCACATCCTCCAGCTGTTCAGCGAGACGGAGCCCGTGTGGTCGACAGCCGCCATCATCGAGGCTCTGGAGACCTCCAGGTCAACGGGTTACCGCTACATCAAGACCCTGCACGAGGCGGGCCTGCTCAATGCACAGAGCAGTGGTCACTACACCCTCGGCCCGCGGATCATCGAGATGGATCTGCAGATTCGCCTGACGGATCCACTGCTCCTGGCCAGCCATGGCGTACTCGAGGATCTGGTGGACAGGATCGGGCACTCGGCTCTTCTGTGTACCGCTTATCGTGATTCGGTTTTGTGTGTCGGCGAGTGTCGTGCCCCGCTGAGCCCGGAGAACCGGTTCAGCCGCGGGCAGCGGCGCCCGTTCTTCCAAGGAGCGGTGTCGAAGGTCATCCTGGCCCATCTCCCCCATCACCGCCTGAAAGCCGTTTACGCTCGTCAGGGCCGGGAAATCGAGAAAGCCGGGTTGGGCGGCACATGGAGCGCCTTCCGTGCAACCCTGGGGAAGATCAAGAAAGACGGCTACGCCCTGACCAAGGGAGAGTTCAACCCCGGCGTCTACAGCGTCGCGGCGCCCATTCTCACCGATCAGAAGACGGCCCTGGGCAGCGTGGGCGTCGCCTGGGATGGGATCAAGCGGCGCGACGTCGACGTCGAGCACGCAGTGCTCGACGTCAAGCAGGCAGCGACGACCATATCGGAACGCGTGATCGAGGAGCAGCGCCGCTGATGTGTCCGAAGTGCGGGAGGGTCAGAGCCACCGGGCGTCACGTGTCCCATCTCGGGGCCTACTGGGCGGTGTAGCCGCCGTCCACGGGAAGTGCAACGCCGACGATGAGGCTGGCGGCGGGGCTGCAGAGCCACAGGACGGTTGCGGCGATCTCGTCGGGGCGGCCGAGCCGGCCGATCGGCTGGTTCTTCGTCGCCTCGGCGACGTCGAGTTCGCCCTTGGCGATCATGTCACTGACCATCGGGGTCTCGATCGTTCCGGGGCAGATCGCGTTGATACGGATGCCGCGGGGAGCGTACTCGAGTGCGGTGCTGCGGGTCAGGCCGATGACGCCGTGCTTGGAGGCGTGGTAGGCGCCCCGGCCGGGCAGGCCGACAAGGCCGCCGAGGGAGGAGCAGTTGACGATGGCGCCGCTGCCCTGGGCGCGCATCTGACGGAGTTCGTGTTTCAGGCAGGCCCAGACGCCGCGCAGGTTGATGGCGTTCACCCGGTCGAAGGCCTCGGCGGGCTCGTCCGCGGCGTCGGTGGGCGGGACCTGGATGCCGGCGTTGTTGAACGCCATGTCCAGTCGGCCGAAGGCGGCCACGGCGCGGTCGACCATCACGGCGACCTGGGCCTCGTCGGACACGTCACAGGTCACGCCGAGAGCTCGATGACCCGATCTCGTCAGATCCTCGGTGGCGGCGCGAAGAGCCTCACCGTTGACGTCGGCGAGCACCACGGCAGCGCCCGCCCGGGCAAAGGCCTGCGCGGTGGCCAGGCCCATCCCGGAGCTCGCGCCGGTCACCAGGGCGACCTGATCGGTGAAGTCGTAGGTCGGGTTCACGCTCGTCTCCTGTCCACGGGCCGTGCCTGGAGGAGGCCTGGTCGCCGCGACTGCCGCAACCAGGCCTCCTGGCCGTCGCGTTGATCAGACCTGGAGCAGGGTCTTGATCGCGCGGCGTTCGTCCATAGCCTGGTAGCCCTCGGCAGCCTGGTCGAGGGGCAGGCTGAGGTCGAAGACCTTGCCGGGGTCGATCTGGCGGGCGGCGATCAGGTCGATCAGGTCGGGGAGGAAGCGGCGGACGGGTGCGGGTCCGCCGTGCAGGTGCACGGCCGAGAAGAACAGTTCGTCGCCGGGCAGGGCGACATCGTGGGAGACCCCGACGTAGCCGACGTGCCCGCCGGGGCGGGTGGAGCGGATGGCCTGCATCATCGATTCCTGGGTGCCGACCGCCTCGATGACCGAGTGCGCGCCCAGGCCGTTGGTGAGGTCCTTGATCCTGGCCACGCCGTCGTCGCCGCGTTCGGTGACGATGTCGGTGGCGCCGAACTCGCGGGCGAGGTTCTGGCGGGGCGCGTGGCGGCTCATCGCGATGATCCGCTCGGCGCCGAGCTGGCGGGCGGCGAGGACGCCGAGCAGTCCGACGGCGCCGTCGCCGACCACGGCGACGGTCTTGCCGGGTGCGGCTTCGGCGGCGACGGCGGCGAACCAGCCGGTGCCGAGCACGTCGGAGGCGGCCAGGTAGCTGGGGATCAGGTCGTCGGAGGGGACGTCTGGGGTGGCGACGAGGGTCCCGTCGGCCAGCGGGATGCGGGCGTACTCGGCCTGGGTGCCGATGGCGCCCATGAGCTCGGCGTGCACGCAGCGGCTCTGGTAGCCGGCCTGGCAGATCTCGCAGGTGTTGTCGGAGGCGAAGAACGAGCCGACGACGAACTGGCCGGGCTTGAGGTTGCGGACATCGTCGCCGACTTCTTCGACGATGCCGACGTACTCATGGCCCATCGGGGCGGGGCCGTCGCTCTTCTCGATGCCGCGGTAGGGCCACAGGTCCGAGCCACACACGCAGGTGGCGGACAGCCGGATGATCGCGTCCGTGGGCTCCTGGATCGTCGGGTCGGGTCGCTGCTCGACGCGAATGTCGCCGGGGGCGTGGAGGACTGCGCCTCGCATGGGTTTCTCCTGGTTCGAAAGTGTCGGGTCAGGGGTTGCGGAAGACCTGCTTGGCGACGGTCATCGCGGACATCGCCTTGGGCCAGCCGGCGTAGAAGGCCAGGTGGCTGATGGCCTCGATGAGCTCCTCCTCGGTGGCGCCGTTGTCCTTCGCCAGGCCGAGGTGGTAGACGAGCTGATCGGTGTTCCCGCTGGTGGTCAGGCACGCCACCGTGACCAGGCTGCGTTCCTTCGGCGACAGCTGCGGCCGCGTCCACACCTGTCCGAACAGCACGTCATCGGTGAACCCGACCAGGGCGGGGGCGAAATCGCCGAACAGCTTCTCGGCGCCGGACGGTTCCTTGTCATCTGCGAGGTCGTCTGCCATCGGGTCAATCCTTTCGCTAATTTCCGCGGTTCGCTCGGCGGAAGCAACCGCACCGTGGCGGCGCCGTTGTCCGGTTACCACCGATGCAACCCCGCCGCGCGCGTGCGCGGGAGGGCGGGCTTATCGGGGGGACAGGCTCCACCCCCCTCGCGCGGGCCGATCGTCGTAGCGTCATCGGTGTGGACAACCGGGCCGAGATACGCGAGTTCCTGGCCAGCCGGCGGGCCAAGCTCACCCCGGAGCAGGTCGGGCTACCTGCCGGTGGCGGCAAGCGCCGGGTGCCCGGGCTGCGCCGCGAGGAGGTTGCGGTGCTGGCCGGGGTCAGCACCGACTGGTACGTCCGGTTGGAGAAGGGCCACATCAACGGCATCTCCGACGACGTCCTCGACGCCGTCGCCCGTGCCCTGCACCTCGACGAGGCCGAGCGGGCCCACCTGTTCGACCTCGCCCGCGCCGCCCGATCCACCCGCGCGCCGCGGCGGCAGACCAGGACCCAGGTACGGCCGAGCCTAGAGCGGATCGTCGAGTCGATGGTCACCACGCCGGCGTTCATCCGCAACGGACGCCTGGACCTGCTCGCGATCAACGCACTCGGTCGCGCGCTCTACGCCCCGGTCTTCGACGATCCCGTGCTCAATTCTTCGGCCGGCCCGGCGAACCTGGCCCGGTTCTGCTTCCTCGACCCGCGCTCCCGCGACCTCTACCCCGACTGGGACGACGCCGCCCACACCACCGTCGCGCTGCTGCGTACCGAGGCCGGGCGCGACCCGTACAACCGCGACCTGACCGGCCTCGTCGGCGAGCTCGCCACCCGCAGCGAGGAGTTCCGCACCCGCTGGGCCGCGCATGACGTCCGGCTGCACCACCGCGGAACCAAGACCTTCCACCATCCCGTCGTGGGCCGCCTCGTGCTCGCCTTCGACGCCATGGATCTGCCCGCCGACCCCGGGCTGACGCTGACCGCCTACAGCGCCGAACCCGGCTCGCCGTCGGAGGACGGCCTGCGGCTGCTCGCCAGCTGGGCCGCGACCGTCGCGGTGGACCCCGCCCGGCCTGCCGACACTCCTCACCACACCCCGACCGGCAAGGACCAGTGATGCAACAGCTCAAGCCCGTCAACCCCACCGCGAAGGGTCCCGCGAGCAACTTCAGCGGCGACGTCTACGTCACCCCGATCTACAACGGGACCGGGCCGTCGCGGATGACCGTCGCGCTCGTCCGCTTCACCCCCGGCGCCCACACCAACTGGCACCGCCACGCCGTCGGCCAGACCCTGCACGTCACCGAGGGCGTCGGTCTCGTCGGCACCCGCGACGGCGTCGTGTTGCGCATCCGCGCCGGGGACACCGTCGTCTGCCCGCCTGACGAGGACCACTGGCACGGCGCCGCCGCCGACACGTTCATGAGCCACCTGGCGATGCTCGAGGTCAAACCCGACGGTGGCGACCCCACCACCTGGCTCGAACCGCTGCCGGAGGACCAGTACCAGAAGGCCGATGAGCAGGCCAATGACCACTGAACCGACCGCGGCACCGGCGCCGGATGAACCTGCAGCGGGCAGTACGGCGATCAGGGTCCGGATCGCCGAAACGGTCCTCACCGCGCGTCTGCGCGACGTCCCCGCGTCGCGGGACCTCATCGCGCGGCTTCCGCTCACCCTCACCTTCCGCGACTTCAACGGCGTTGAGAAGATCTCCCGGCTGCCGCGGGAGTTGTCGATGGACGGCGTGCCGACCGGGGACGACCCCGCTCCACGGGACATCGGCTACTACGCGCCGTCGGGCGACCTGGTGTTCTACTACGGCGACGTCGGGTACTTCCCCGGGATCGTCCGGCTGGGTCAGTTCGACGTGAACGTGAACGCGATCCAGCGCCAGACCGGCGAGTTCGCCGCAACGGTCGAACTTGCCGAAGGATGAACACCGGCCAGTCGATCCTCGGACACGCGTCCCGCGCGACCGACGAAGCTGCGGCGGAAGGATGACATTTGCACGCATCTTCATCACCGGCTCCGCCGACGGTCTCGGGCGAGCAGCCGCGCAGAACCTGCTCGACGGCGGCCACGAGGTCGTCGTGCACGTACGGAGCAACGCCCGACTCACCGCCGTCCGCGACCTCGTCGACCGTGGGGCCGCATCGGTCGTCGGGGACCTGTCCGACCCGGACGACACGCGAGGCGTCGCCGAGCAGGTGAACCGGCTCGGCTGCATGGACGCCGTCATTCACAACGCCGGTGTCGGCGACGGCCCGTCCGTCCTGGCCGTGAACGTCATCGCCCCGTACCTGCTCACGGCTCTCCTGCACCGCCCGGCCCGATTGCTCTACCTCAGCAGCAGAATGCATCACGGCGGACGAGCCGACGTGCGGTGCATCGACAGGAGCGAGCCCGGCACGACCTGTTCCTACTCGGACAGCAAGCTTCTCGTCACCACGCTCGCCGTCGCTGTCGCCCGGCTCTGGCCGGAGGTGCTCAGCAACGCGGTCGACCCCGGCTGGGTCCCGACGAGGATGGGCGGCCCCGCCGCGTCCGACGACCTCCGCCTCGGGCACGTCACCCAGGTGTGGCTCGCCACCAGCGACGATCCGACGGCGCGCAGCAGCGGTGGGTACTGGCACCACGAGCGCCTCCACCGCCCACACCCCGCGGTTCACGATGTGCGCTTCCAGGACGAACTGCTCGCCGCGCTCGCGCACGCCACGGGCACGCCTCTCGGCCCGACAGGGGCAGGAGACCGACCGGCTGCAGGAGGCGCGGCCGCCGTTACTCGACGATCTCCACGGTGACGTCGTCACCTTGTAGAAGGTTGAGCTGCTCGAGCGACGCGGCGTAGGTACCGATGTGCAGGGTCTGGTCGGAGTAGCCAACGCCGGCGGCGTCGTAGTAGAAGCCGAGGTTGCCCCACGGGGTGAAGTAGATGAGGTCGCCGTCCTCCGGATCGGAACCCGGTGATCCCTCGTGGTTCAGCTCGCGAGGGAGATAGCTGATCTTCTCGCGGCCCGCGTACTCCTCCAGGCTGATCGTCAGCGGCAGCATCGACAGGAAGTCACGCGTGGCCGGACTGTCCTCCCCGATGGTGACGTCAACGGACGTCGCCCCCGACCTGAACCGCACCACGGTGCCCATCACGGGGTCGGTCTGCGCGGTCGGTGCCGGCGCCGACCTCGCCGCAGGCGGAGCGACGGGGCCGGGCGCGGCGGGCTGTGGCGACGAGCCGTAGCTTGCGAGCACTGCCGTGAGTGCAAGAGCTCCAACGACTCAGGTACAGGAGCAGCAACGACACGGCGGCGATCATGCCCGACCACCGGCGATTGCCGATCACCGCTGGTCACGGCTGGGGGGGAGGTCCGCAGCCGGTCGAGGAACACCTCAACCCCTTGCCCGGCCTCAATGGAGTAGGCCGTCTGGCCATCCACCCCGGCCGAGCGCGCCCCCTTGTTCCCCCGCACCCGAACCCACGCCACCATCAGGAACGCGGGATCGCAGACGAGGTTGTGAGGTCGGCCTGGAGCGCGGTGCCGGTCTTTCGGCCGGTCCGTTTCTCCAGGCCGCCTCCCGAACCGGACGTGCCCGTTGTCCGGGCATCCGGCTCTCCACAAGCCCGTTCAGAGTTCGTTCGATCAGGCCGTGCTCGCCCATGGCGTGGGGATTGCTGCACCCCGGTAGCGGTAGCGGGTTGTCCGCATGCGTCCCGGGTCGAACAGCGCCACGTTGCCGTCGGACGGCCACCAGCCGCCGTGGCAGTAGCGCTGGCGCAGTCGTTTCCAGTTCATCCGGAGGTGCTTGCGGCGCAGCCATCCGATGACCCTGCGCCAGGCGAAGGCACGCAGGAAGCGGAAGGTCGCGCTGGACACTCCCGGCTGGAAGTAGGTGCACCAGCCACGTAGCACCGGGTTGAGCGTGTGCAGCAGCACTTCGAGCGGCAGGTTCTTGTTCAATCGGCTGAGCGTTCGCACCTTGCCCGTGACCGCGCGGACGGCCTTCTTGCTGGCGTAGGTGTAGACGAAGCTCTTGTCCGTGCCTCGTTTCCGGTGGCGCTGGATGCGCCAGCCGAGGAAGTCGAGGCCCTCGTCGATGTGGGTGATCTTGGTCTTCTCGGTCGACAGGCGTAGGCCCATCGGCGCGAGCACCGCGGCGGCCTCCTCGCGTAGCGCCTCGGCGTGCGCCCGGTCGCCCCGCACCAACAAGATCCAATCGTCGGCGTAGCGGATCAGCCGAAACCACGGCAGTCCGCGTTGGTGCCGTCGCGGCAGGGCTTGCTGGTCGCGGATGCGGCCGGTGAAATGCTCGTCGAGCACGGACAGCGCGATGTTGGCCAACAACGGCGACAAGATGCCACCCTGCGGGGCACCGACCGGCGAGTCCCGCAGCCCGGTCTCCTGGTTGAAGATCCCGGCTTTGAGGAACGCCTTGATCAGCGCCAGGACGCGCTTGTCGGAGATCCGTCGCCGAATCCGGTCGAGTAGGGCCGGATGCGAGATCTCGTCGAAGCACGCGGCGATGTCGCCCTCCACCGCCCACTCGTAGCGGTGCGGCGGGCCGGCGAACGTGCGGATCTCGGCGATCGCGTCGTGCGCCCGCCGGTTGGGCCGAAACCCGTAGGAGCAGGGCAGGAAGTCGGCCTCAAAGATCGGTTCGAGCACCAACTTCAGCGCCGCCTGCACGACACGGTCGCGCACGGTGGCGATGCCCAGCCGCCGGTGCTTCCCGTTCGCCTTCGGGATCATCCGTTCGCGCACGGGAAGCGGCCGGAACTGTCGAGCCTTCAGCTCATCGCGGATCTCGGCGAGGAAAGCATCCACGCCGCGCCGATGTTCGATGGTGAAGGCCGTGTCACCGTCCACCCCGGCCGCTCGAGCGCCCCGGTTGCCCCGCACTCGCTGCCATGCCACCAGCAGGAACGCGGGGTCACAGACGAGATTGAACAGATCATCGAACCTGCGATGACGATCATCACCGGCCCATCGGTGCAGCTTGGCCTGGATCCCCCGTACCCGGCGCTCCGCCTCATAGAGGGCGTACTCCAGCTCCGGATCGCCGACATTCACCGACGCACTCCCCGGCATTCCAGCCTCCTCACTGCCGACATGCTGGTCCCCTTCCTCATGTGCACGGGCTCTCCCCGGCTCGGAGTACTACGGGACCTCCGCCCCACCCACGGCCCTCAGCCGGCGACGGACCTACCCACCCGCAGGACGGCTCCCCACGGGTCCGGGCGACCGTGAGCGGTTCCCGTGTTCAACGCGTTGTCGATCGGCCAGGTCGGCGCCCAGCTCTACCCCGGCAGCCTCGCCACACCTACGCCGCAGTCCTTCGATGTGGCCTCCCCACCGGCCTCGCTCACCCGGCTTCGGAGTTGATCCCGCCCGAGGCGGGATCACGCACTGCACACCGGCCCATATCCGCCAGATTTGAGCCGGCACCTGACTTACGGGGCGTCCACCACTGGTTCGCTCGCACTACGCCTTCTGGCCTCGCTCGCCGGGCCCGCGCCGTCTGGCAGTCCCAGCACGACCCGGCTTTGTCAGGGCTGCTCCCACCCGCCCCGGCGTCCCCCGGGCCAGGCTTCCCTCAGCTTCAATCAGGCCGCTGCGACGGCCCAATGGTCAAGGCATCTCACCTCCACACGACAACGCGCCGCTTCACGGCGCACGGCGAGCATCAGGTAGGCGGGTCGGAAGGCCACGACCGGAGATAATGCCGCGGGGGCTGACGACGGTGAGTGCGACGTCGGTCTGCTTAAGCACGCCCGGCAGTTGCTCAGCCCACGCCGACGACGTAGTGGTAGTTGCCCTCACCGCACGTCCTGTCCAGGGTGCGGACGACAGACCGCGGGTTGTCGTAGGGGCCGGACACGTAGAACGGCACGCCGTCGCGACCGAACGTGATCCTGCTGGTGTCCGTCCATTCCCCGAGGTGGCTTGCGGTGTCCCGGAAGTCGGGGGCTGGTTCGAAACCTAGGCGGCGGGCGTGGTCGACGGCCCCCCACACGAGGTGCCGGCCCAGCTCCAGCGGCGCCGCGAGCGGCTGCCCGACCGCCTCGAAACTGGTGAAGAACATGTGCAGGAAGTCCGGCAGGTCCCGCTCGTTCATCAGCTCCGGGCCGAGCGTGTTCTTCACGCCGAGGCAGAAGGTGTCGACGAGGTAGCCGCAGACCGACACCCGCTGTGGTCGGTGCCGCCGGGCGACCACGACGGCCGCCAGCCCCGTCATGCCCTCCTCGGGCATCGGCACGTCGGCCCACTCCTCGGGGCCGTCGACGGTCAGGTGTGCGCTCCACCCCGGGCTGACCCAGCATCCGACGACCGCCGGTTCGGGTGCGGCCGCGGCCTGCTCAGCGGCGAGCATGCGCACGAGCCGTGCGACGGCGGCTGGGCGGAGATCGAGGGTCTTCGCGATCTGCTTGGGGGAGTACCCGCAGGCGCGCAGCTCGCGGACCTGGTCCTGCACGTGTGTCTCGGCTGCCACACCCGTTCAGTACCCTGCAGACGTGCCCGGAGGCGGACCCAACACGCGGTCAGGCGCCGATCGGCCCCGCGGCGTCGGCGAGCCGTCGTCCGGGCTCCCCGGCGGCCGGAGCCGGTGGGCGGGCGCGGAAAGACTCACCTCACCGGTGCCGGGCGCGGTGTCGCTCGGCCCTCCGGCCACGCGCGACGCGGCGGCGGGAGCCGGGCAATTCCGACCCGATCGACACCGGTCGACGGCCACCACGGCGTGCGTGCGCTCGGCAGCCTCAAGACCAAGCCGAACCGGTCGACGATCGGGTAGAGCAGGCGCAGCGACACATCCGTGATCATGCCTGCAGCGTGGAACACCGATCGCCGCAGGTCACATGGAAGGCCGACTCTTGGAACCCCACGGGCGCGCCGTGGGTCCGCACGCCGTCACCGGCATCACCAACAAGGAGCCTGCGCGCCTTGACGCCGCCGACACCACCGCCCCTCCGTGCCGCGCTACGCACTATCGACCAGCACATCACCACCCGCCTTGCCGACGCGCGACTACCGTCGGCGGCGCCTGACACCCTGACCAGGTGACAAGTCCTAGCGACCAAGGATCGCTAGGTCCGGTCCGATCCGAAAGGGAGCGACCATGCCCACAGCGGGTTTCCAGGGCGGCATCTTCGACGTCGACGGCGTGCTTGTCGACTCGCCGCACGAGCGGGCGTGGCGGGATGCGCTGCGCGAGCTGATGGAGAACGACTGGGCCGACATCCGCGACCGCGGCGGGTGGTCGGCCGAGGGGTTCACCCCGCAGGTCTACCAGCAGGTGATGTCGGGCAAGCCGCGGATGGCCGGGGCCCTGGCCGGGCTCGAGTACTTCAAGGTCCCCGATGCCCGCGACCGGGTGCAGACCTACGCCGACCGCAAGCAGGCCCTGTTGATCCGGCTGATCGATGTCGGCGAGTTCAAGGCCTATCCCGATGCGCTGCGGTTCGTGCTGGCCGTGCGGGCGGCGGGCATCCCGGTGGCCGCGGCGTCGTCGTCGAAGAACGCCGGGCGGTTCCTGGGCAAGATCCGGCTCGACACCTTCGCGGAGAACGAGGGCCTCGCGTACGACTTCCTCCGTCCCGGGGAAAGCCTGCTCAAGTTCTTCGACGCCGACCTGTCCGGCCGGGATTTCGCGCATGGCAAGCCGGATCCGGAGATCTTCCTGACCGCGGCCGCCGAGCTCGGCGTCGCACCTGAGCAGTCCTTCGTTGTGGAGGATGCCGAAAGCGGGGTGCAGGCCGCCAAGGCCGCCGGGATGGCCGCGTTGGGGGTCGCCCGGGCCGACGACGAGGATCTCCTGGCGAGCGCGCACGCCGATCTCGTCGTCACCTCGCTGGACGAGGTCGACGTGGCCGGCCTGGCTGCGCACACGCTCGCGCGGCGGCCACGCTGAACCCGGCACGCGTCGATCCAGACCCTTCGCTGTCGGTTCGGCTCGATCGTGCGGGTAGGGAAGCCGACGGGCACGGCGTGCCGCTGCACCTGGCGCCGGAACTGCCCGCCGCCGTGCAGGTCCAGGTACTGCGGCAGCGGGCCGATCATGTGACGATCCCGGCCGGGGCCTGCACCTCGACCGCGGCTACGACCTGTGGGTGCCCCGGTCAAGACCCGCGACCTGCTGGAGCTCCTTCGGCTTCGAGTCCCGCATCGCGACGAAGGGGCCACCCGCACCCATCCAAGCCGGCGGCCGGTGGCCGGTGCCGGTCGAGCGAACCCGCGCATGGCTCAACGGCTATGGCAATCTGCGTCGCTGCACCGACGAGCGTAGGTCATCGTCGAGTTCTGGCTTTGCCTCGTCGCGTTCACCGTGATCCGCCGACTTATCAACCAGGCCCGCAACCGCTACCGGTGGCCCACCCGGCGCTGTGCGTGCGGGGGAGGGTCCCCGAGGCGACGACTCAAAGGCTGGCGCCACGGTGGATCCCTTCCTCGTTGCTCAAGTGGCTCTGCTCGGCTGGCTCGGATTGTTGGGGCAGGTTGAATACCCAGCTGTCGCCCGCTCCGAGCTCGCGGACCTCGTGGCCGACGCCGATGCGGACCGGTCCGCGGAAGCCCTCGGGCAATGCATGCACGGTCAGCTCGTGGCCGGCTATCGACACCCGCAGCGGGGTACCACGGAACTGCATCGAGAACGCGAGCCCGTCGAGCCGGTCGAGTACGGTAGGAGCGAAGTACAGTATGCCGTCGCGGACGTCGCTGCCGACGTAGTAGCGCTGCAGCAGGTCCAGAGTCCCCGACATGACACCCATGTGGATGCCTTCTTTGGTCGTCCCACCCTGGCCGTCCCCGATGTCACTGTCCAGCGCGCGCAGGAACCGGTTCCATGAGCTGTTCGGGTCCAGGCCGGCGAGCACCCCGGCGTGGGTGACGAGACTCAGCGTCGAGCCGTGCGAGGTGCGCCGGTCGTAGTAGTCGATCGTGCGCCGGGTCAGCTCCGGGTCGTAGTCGTAGCCGAGCCGGGTGAACAGCGCACGGAGTTCCTGGTCGGAGAACAGGAAAAACAGCATGACCGTGTCGGCCTGCTTGGCCAGTTTGAACCGGTCGGGATCCTCGCCCTCGGCCTTGAGGATACGGTCCAGGCGCTGGATGTTCGGGTGCTGGGCGCGGTAGCGGTCCCAGTCGAGCTCCTCGAGGTCGGCATAGCCCTCGAACTGGCTGACGATGCCGTCCGGGTGGAACGGCACGTACATCTTGCGGCTCATCTGCGCCCAGGTGTGCAGCTCGTCGTCGGTCAGCCCGAGACGGGCCCGCAGTGCGGCGCGGCGGGTGCCCGGCAACAGGTTGAGCACGCGCGGGGCGGTGTCAGCGATCCAGGCCACCATCACATTGGTGTAGGCGTTGTTGCGCAGCCCTCCCTCCTCGGCGCCGGGGTAGCGCTCGTGGAACTCGTCGGGCCCCATCACGCCGTGGATCTCGTAGCGGTCACGCTCCGGGTTGTAGTGCGCAATCGAGGCCCAGAAGCGCGCGATCTCGAGCATCAGCTCGGCGCCGTAGTCGCGCAGGAACTCCCGGTCGTCGGTGGCCTGGTAGTACTGCCAGACGTTGTAGAAAATTGCGGCGTTCACGTGGCGCTGGTTGTGGCTGTGGTCGGGGTCCCACTGTCCCGGACAGCGGGTTGAGGTGCACGACCTGGGTTTCCTCGGTGCCGTCGCTGCCGCTCTGCCACGGGAACATCGCGCCCCGGTAGCCCGCCTCGCGGGCGGCGGCCTGCGCCTCGTCGAGCCGGCGGTAGCGGTAAAGGAGTAGCCCGCGGGTGACGTCGGGCAGCCGGAAGTTGAGGAACGGATAGATGAACAGCTCGTCCCAGAACACGTGCCCGCGGTAGGCCTCGCCGTTGAGCCCGCGGGCCGGCACGCCCGCATCGTGGCGCGCGGTGTGCCGCGAGCAGACCTGCAGGACGTGCGCCACATGGAACCGCAGCAGCAGCTGCACCCGCGGCTCCTGGGGCAGCTCGACATCGCAGACCTCCCACAGCTCCGTCCACGCCGACGCGTGCTCTCCCAACGCGTCGGCGAACTCCGGGCAGCGCAGCACATGCCGGCCCGCGGCGGTCAGCGTCTCGGTGATCGCGTTGTCGTGCGAGGTGAACACCGCGACCATTTTCTCCACGCGCACCGGCTCGCCCTGCGCCACGTCAAAGGCGAGGACCTGCTGGATGTAGTCCTGCATCTGGTGAAGGTCGCGCTGCACCGTGACCGGCTCGCCGCCACGGAAGACGCGGGTCCGTGCGGCCTGGGCGACGTAGATGTTCGACTGCCGGGTCCGCACCTTCAACGCGATGGTCTCCGGGCCGAACGTTCGGGGGGATACCGGGTCGAGGTGGCGACCCTCCAGTTCGCGATAGCGGGCGACCATCTGGTTGGTCACCCGGCCGTCGAGGCCGGAGATCACCTCGACTCGACCCGACCAGTTCTGGGGTGTCAGCGTCCACTCGATGCCGGCCTGGTGGCTATGGGCCATGCTCACGAAGCGGCGGCTGCGCAGCGTCGTCTCCCGGCCGGCGCGGTCACGGAAACGCAGCACCCGCTGCACCATCGCCAGCCGGATGTCGTAAGAGTGCTCGTACGAGATCAGTTCGACGTTGTCGAGCCGGATCGCTTCCCCGCCCTCGATGCGCAGCTTGAGCACCAGCCAGTTCGGCAGGTTGACCAGGTCTTCGTTCAGGACCGGGCGGCCCCCGAGGATGGTGGTCTCCCGGTTGAACCCGCCGTGGACGTAGGTGCCTGGGTAGTGGACGCCGGCGGCGTCCTCCCACTCGGCGGTGCCGCGGGTGCAGAAGTAGCCGTTGCCCGTGGACGTCAGCGACTCCCGCAAGCCCTCGGTGCCGGGGTCGAAGTGGTCATAGACGAGCGTAAAGTCGGACACGGTTCCCTCTCGGAGAGCGAACGGCCCTGGTCAGCGGGCCAGAGTCGACAGCAGCTGTTCCACCTCTGTGGGGGAGGATGAGGACCAAGTCGGCGGCCCGGGTCGGCGATCTCGAGGTCGTCGGCGTTGCCAGTCGATCTTCGGTGGGAGCTCGTCGACGGTCGTGCATCCTGCCTCCTTCGAGCGGTGCATACAGGCTCCAGCCCAGCGCAGAAGATGGCTAGGGGCAATCCAATCGCCACGCACGCCTCAATCGTCCGCGCACGCCGCGCGGTTCGGGGCGTCGGACGGAAGGGCAGTACCTGCACTCAACTCTGTCCGGACATCTCGCCGGGCACGCGGCGACGGCCACGGCGCCGGTCGCATCGGGGCCAGGAAGCAACGCCCAGCGGATCCGCTGGGGGCGAACTGCCCGGGCCGCGCCGTGGCCTACGAGGTTCCCAGCGCCATTGGGGCGGGCCGCCGCAGCCCGCTTGGACCGCCGGGGCACACGATCCCGGCGGTCCAACCCTCGCCGCTTCCCCTCGACGAGGGGCCCTACAGGCACAACAACGACGCCACCCGCGTCGAGTTACACCCTGGCCCTGCTTGATCTACCGAACCCCGCGCCGAACGGGCCGTGCGACGACCAGCGGCTCGATGGGTAGGGCAGCCATGGATGCCGTGGAGCAATGCTGGGCCCGGCACCCGGGTGGTGACGCGCGTCGCGCGGAGGGACGCGACAGCGGGGCGCGTCGGTCCCGCGAGACGGCAAGCCGCGCTCCGCGCCAACCTCGGGCCCTCTACCGTGTCCATTGTGGACGACATGATTTACGCATGACTTTGAGCATCCAGCGGTCCAGATGCGCGATGAAGCACACGTGCTGGCCGGCCGAGGACCGCGAGTAGCCCTGCCGCAGCAGCTCCTCGGCGAACCCGGTGACGTAGGGCTCCAACGGCCCGCGCACAAACGACGACAAACACCTTGCCATGACGCTCTCCTCTCCACAGTGGAGAAGGAAGCGTCGAACAGGTCACCGGATTATGCCGCCCTCGCCAGCCCGAAGCCCCTGCCCTGCAACGGGATCAGCGACCACCTCGGCATAATCCGGAGATCGGCATAATGCACGTGGCAGCGGCCGATCACCGGGCGGTCGAACACGTCCAGCCGTGCCGCCGGAGGGCCGTACGGTGAACGCGCGAGGGGCGTCCTCCTGAGGAGGACGCCCGTCGGCGGTACTACACGGACAGCGGGTCGGTCAGCGGCCGTTCGGGCGCCGCATGCCGGCGGCCGTGAGCGCGTTGGCCCACGCCTGACGCTGCAGCCCGGCGAAGCTGCCGAACAACTCGGTCCACGCCTGCACGGCGTCCGGCGTCTTGGTCGGCGCACCGTTGGACGGAACGGTCCAGCCGGTCACCTGCCTGGCCGGCACGGCGGGCTCGGGAGCCCAGCCCTGCTGGCCCTGCGGGCCGGGGATTCCCTGCGGCCCGGGAGGGCCGGCGGGACCGGCCGGGCCCATCGGGCCGGGAAGGCCCGGCAGACCCTGCTCACCACGGGGGCCCTGCTCGCCACGCGCGCCCGGGAGGCCGTCCTCGCCGCGCGGGCCCTGCTCGCCGCGCTCGCCGGCCGGACCCTGCTCACCCACCGGGCCCTTGTCGCCTGTCGGACCCTGCTCGCCGCGCGGACCCGGCACGCCGGCGAAGCCGGTGGGACCCCGGTCGGCGGTCGGGCCCTGCTTGCCGATGAGACCGGTCGGCCCCTGGGCGCCGGTCAGGCCGGTCAGGCCCTGCGCGCCGCGCTCACCCATGAGTCCGGGCAGTCCGGTCCGGCCCTGCGCGCCGGTCGCACCCTTGTCTCCGGTCGCACCCTTGTCGCCGGTGAGACCGGTGGGACCCTGGTCGCCGCGCTCGCCCGTCGGAGCCGAGGAGCGGGTCAGCACCTCGCGCTCAGCAGCCAGCCAGTTGTCCAGGTCACTGCCGGCGCTCGACGAGGCGGCTATTTCCCGCGCCCGGTCGGCGATGAGGACGGCGAGACCCGTCGAGCGCTGCTCGCCGCGCGGGCCGGGCTTTCCCGGCGTGCCCGGGAGGCCCTGGTCGCCGCGGGGGCCCTTCTCACCGACCACGTTGAGGGCGATGTCGTCGTCGACCTCGTTCTCGCGTCCATCGGTTGTGGGGGTGTTTGGTGACTGCTCCATCAATGCTCCATCTCGAGATTTCACGTGGCCGGCGGTGAGCCGGTCGGGGCCGTGGCGGACGCGGCCGGAACGTGGACGGGCCGGGGGCCGCAGGTGTGAACGGGCGGTGCTCAGGCGTCGTGGTGCGCGCGGCTGCCGGCCTTGGCCAGGCCGCGGCTGATCATGTAGCCGACCGTGAGGAGCGTGACGTAGAACCAGGCCTTGTCCGCGAGGAAGACGTCGCCGCGACCGTCGGCGGTCTCACCGACCAGGAACGAGGCGAGCAGAACACCGACGACGGCGACGAGGTAGACGACGAACTCGGTCGTCCTGAAGGCCGGCTTCGTCTCGGTGTCGACACGGTAGGACGTCGTGTCGGTGGCGCCGTCGTGCAGGGCATGGCTGGGCGTGCTGAGAGACAAAACAACTCCGTGATCAGATTGGATGGGTAGCCGCAACACGTCGGCCAGAAGTACCGGCCGGGGGGCTACCGTCTCGACAATAGGCCCGAAAACTCGATGCCGGACAGGATGGAGATTCACGTCCCACCGAGGTTTGAACCAGGGGTGTGCCGGAAATTCGATCGTCACCGTCGTGTACGCGCTATCGCTGCTGTCGCGGGACATCGTTCGCACCCGAGTCGACGTGCACAGCTTCGCCGGCGCCGGTTGGTTCACCACAGATGGGCTACGGGGAGGCGCGTTGCTGGCTGGCTCCGCTCGTGCTGGCGCGGCGGCGGAGGGGGTTGCCGCCGTATCAGTCGAGGACCAGGACGGTGGCGTCGCCGCGGAGGTCGCCTCTCCGATGGCGAGCGGTCCGCGGGTCAGCGGTCGCCGGTGGGGGTGTGCAGGACGCAGGCGCTGTCCGGACCGGTGGGTGCGACCGCCGGCGGCTGGACGGCGAGGCTCTCGTCCCCGCACCGCATGAGAATCTCCCTGCGGGGCAGACAGAGACCATGGCAGACACCGCGATCTTCGACGTCGACGGCACTCTCGTAGACACCAACTACCAACACGCTCTGGCGTGGTTCCGCGCCTTCCGCCGCTACGGCATCACCCTGCCGATGTGGCGCATCCACCGCGGCATCGGGATGGGCGGGGACATGTTCGTGCCCGAGGTCGCCGGCCGGGAGGTCGAGCAGGCGCACGGGGACGACCTGCGCAAGGCGTGGGTGGAGGAGTTCGACCAGCTCATCGGAGAGGTCCAGCCCTTCGAAGGCGCGCACGAGCTGCTGGCCGAGGTCAGGGAGCGTGGGTTCCGCCTGGTCCTGGCCAGCTCCGGCAAGACCCAGCACGTCGAGGCGTTCCTCGACCTCATCGAGGGCAAATCCCTCGCCGACGCCTGGACCACCTCCGACGACGTGGCGAAGAGCAAGCCCGAACCCGACATCGTGGCGACGGCGCTGGCCAAGGTCGAAGGCACCAGCGGCATCATGGTCGGCGACTCGATCTTCGACGCCCAGGCGGCAGCCAAGCTTGGAATCCCCGTCATCGGGGTCCGCACCGGCGGCTTCTCTGTCGGGGAGCTGCAAGAGGCCGGCGTCCTGCAGGTCTTCGACTCGTTGGTGGCCTTCCGCCGGGCCCTGGACGGCACCCCCTTGGCGCGCGCCAGCCGCTGAGGGTTCCATACCGGTCCGGTGGGCAGGGTCGACCGCAGTCAGCGTGGTCGGCATGATCGCAGCTGGCCATGTTCCCTGTGGCGTTGACCTGCTGATTCCAGGCGCTGCTGGGCCTGGCCTGGTTCCGCAGCCCGGGGGGAGAGAGATCGCCCTGGTCGGGGCCGGGTTCGGGGTATCGCGGGCAACCGCGTACCGCTACCGCGACGAGGTCATCGACGTGCTCGCCGCGCAGGCCCCGGACCTGCACGAGGCGTTGCAAGAGGTGGCCGAGCAGGGTTGGTCGCACGTCGTGCTCGACGGCAAGCTGATCCGTACCGACCGCTGCGCTGAGACCACCGAGAGCGTCAAGGGCGAGACGATCAACGCCTGGTACTCCGGGAAACACCGCGCACCCGGCGGGAACATCCAAGCCGTCATCCGCCCCGACGGATACCGATCTTCGTCTCCGATGCCGCGCCCGGTCACCAGCACGACCTGACCGTGGCCCGTGACGCCGGCGTCATCGCGGCGCTGAACTGGGCCGCCGCCCAGCTCGACCTGCCCACCCTGGCCGACTCCGGCTACGACGGCGCGGGCCAGGGCATCAAGACGCCGATCAAGCAGCCCGCCGACGGGCAGGGCCTCGCCCCGGACAACCAGGCCTACAACACGCTGTTGCGCTCGACCCGCTGCCTCGGCGAACGCGGCTTCGCCCTGCTCACTGGCCGCTGGCAAGCCCTCCAACGCGTCACCGTCAGCCCCCGCCGAATCGGCGAACTTGCCCAAGCCGCACTCGTGCTCACACGAATCGAGAACATCCACCTACGCACTTCTTGTTGAGATCACCTCTTGCGAACACGAACGTGGGAAGCGGGGCAGAAGGTCATGGCGGCCTCGTGGACTGCGGTGCTGTATGGGAGATGGAGGTTGTTTGGCCCTCCGGAGCCGTCTTGCGGAAGAAGGCTTCAAACCGCCACGAGGGGCGTTGGCTGAAGACCGTCGTCTTGAGCGTCGTGGGAAAAGGCGTGGCAGGACCACGTCAGGTATGGACCGGGAAGATGAGCGATGAACGTGAGTTCTCTGCCGTTGACGTGTCGAAACTCAGTCAGACGACATCAAAACCGAGGCCGGAGGTGAGTCTCGGGATGAGCTTGGGGGATATCCGCTTACTGCCCAGGTGGTGTCCGGCATATAGGCAGCATGAGCCCGGTCCAGGCTCTCGTATGGAACGTGTGAAGGCGTGCCCCGATACCGTCCGGTTGGTTACCGGCGAGAGGGAGGGCTCCAAGCGGCGGAATCCGCGAGGAGCAGAGTACCGATGCGGGGACGCTGGCGGACCCGCCCGTAGTAGCTGTGATCCGCCTGCGTATCGCAGTGGGTTGGGGAGCGAAGGGGCGGGGTCGTTCGGGTTGGAGCAGGTGGTCAACCGAGAGGGAGGAACCGCGTGAGCCAGCCAGGTTTGCAGGGCAAGTCGCATGACATCCCCAAGCGGCTGATCTGGGTCGCGTGGCTGAAGGTGAAAAGTAATGGTGGGGCGGCCGGGGCTGATGGGGTGACGATCGAGCAGTTCGAGTCGAGGTTGGCTGACAACCTCTACCGGTTGTGGAATCGCATGTCATCGGGCAGCTACTTCCCCGGCCCGGTCCGAGCTGTGGAAATCCCGAAGAAGGGCGGGGTCAGGGTTTTAGGCATCCCCAACGTCGTCGACCGGGTGGCGCAGACCGCGGCGGTGCTGGTGCTGGAGCCGGAGGTGGAGAAGGTCTTCCACAACGACTCTTACGGCTACCGGCCGGGGCGCTCACCGGTGGATGCGGTGCGGGTGTGCCGGCAGCGGTGCTTCAAGAAGGACTGGGTGGTCGATCTGGACGTCAAGGCCTTCTTCGACTCCGTGCCGTGGGAGCTGATGCTGAAGGCGGTGGCGCGTCACGCGACCCAGCCGTGGGTCATGCTGTATGTGGAGCGTTGGCTCAAGGCGCCGATGTTGAGGCCCGACGGAGCCCTGACTCGCCGGACACAAGGGACACCACAAGGAGGTCCGATCTCACCGTTGATCGCCAACATCTTTCTGCACTACGGTCTCGACACCTGGATGAGCAGGGAGTTTCCCGGCGTTGGGTTCGAGCGGTTCGCGGACGATGTGGTGGTCCACTGCGTGACCGAACGTCAGGCGCAGCAGGTGCGCCAGGCGATCGGTCGTCGGTTCGCGGACATCGGGCTGCGATTACACCCCGATAAGACGCGCATCGTGTACTGCAAGGATGACCGGCGTCGCCTGGACTATCACCAGGTGACGTTCACGTTCTGCGGGTATGCGTTTCGTCCCCGGAAATCTTGGGACAAGATCCGCGGGAAAGCCCGAACCGGGTTCCTGCCCGCGGTGGCCCCGGGGAAACTGACCGACATGAGCCGCAAGGTCGCGTCCTGGCGGCTACACCGACGCACGACGTGGAGCCTCGATGACCTCGCGGAAGAGGTGAACCCGGCCCTGCGGGGCTGGCTGAACTACTTCACCGCGTTCTACCCAAGCGCGGTTATCCCGATCGCCAAGCGCGCCGATCGCCATCTGATGCGCTGGGCAAGGTGGAAGTACAAGCGGCTGAAACCCAGCGAGGACCGAGCGCGGGCATGGTTGAAAGGAGTCCGGCAACGGTCACCAAACCTGTTCGCGCACTGGGCGCTGCGGTACACGACCTGACAACTGAACGGCACGAGCCGGATAAGCCGAGAGGCTTACGTCCGGATCTGTGGGGGACGGCGGGTGAGATCCCCGCCGTCTACCCGGCACTCGATCACATCCGACGAATACAGACCCTCTCGGCGCAGGACCGCGCCCTTCTCACCGGTCGGAGCATTCTCAAACTTCGCGCGATCGCCAGCTTGTACTCC
>CAWHHY010000007.1:0-272806 GCA_963829305.1 uncultured Actinomycetota bacterium
TGCGGACCACGAACGTCCGCGGCGTGGGGGCTGGCGTGCGGGCTGGCCGCTGTTCGGTCTTCGGCGGCGCGCCCGGTCCGGGGCGCGGTCATCCTGGGCGGGTGCGGCGATCGCCCGCTGCGTGCGTTCAGAGCTGTCGGGTGGGCGGTGATCGACGGTTGAGGGTGGGAGTGGTCGTCGGGACGACCGTGGGCGCCCGCAGCCGGCAATCACTATGTGATGGGCTGTGTGGACGCCCGTAGCGGGGGATCAGCGCGGCCCCAACCCCCCCCCCGGTCCTCCCCGCCCGTACGACCCGGTAGACGTATGCGGACGCCGCACTAGGCCGAGAAAATGTGAAGGTCCGAGGTGGACCAAGCCTGACCTTGGCCTTCCTTTATGGAGCGGATGACGGGAATCGAACCCGCGTATTCAGCTTGGGAATCCGACCGGTAGTCGTGGCACCGGCGCTGACCTGCTGGCGAGCGTTGCCGGTAGTGACCGTGGCTGACCGTGGAAGGCCAGGTCGTATCGCACGCTCATCGCACGGACCCTGCTCCTCCCCGGCTTCCTCGTACTGGCCGCTCTGCTCGTCGTGGTGGTCGGGTCAAGGGTGCCCGAAGGGCATCGCGTAGCGACGGTGCTGTGTGGGGTTCGGGGTCCCCGCACTGCGCCGCCCTTGACGCGGCCGGCGCGGCGTGGACGATGACCGGCCGAGGGAGCTGGACTCGTTGACCGGCTACTTCGCTGCGCGGACCTCTCACGCTTTCGAGGTCTGCCGATAGCCGTTCGGGCATGTCGTCGGCGTCTCAGCCTGCGCCAGCATCAACAACCACCTCAACCGGCTCGCTCAACACACCCAGACCAACGCCACCACGTGACCCCCCGGCCCGAGGGCCGGTTATTCGAACGCTGGTTCGGATTGGCCGATCGACCAACTCCTCCGCCGCGGAGTCCACAAGAGCGGCGTGGACCTAGCTACTTCGACCTCAAGAAGGCTGACGGCGCTGATTGGGCCTCGCTGGGCGAGCGGAGCGGGCGGGCCGGGGGGATCACCCCGGTGGTCGGTCAGGTGGCCAGGGCGGCTGATCTTGAGCAGGTTGTGGGCCAGGACGCCGTGGCCGGTCCAGATCCGGGTACCTTCGAGGCGTCGATGCGGGCGCGGTCCCAGCCGTAGCCGCGTTTGAGGGTGCTGATCCGGCCTTCGATCCCGGTCCGCCATTTCACGGTGTCTGCGGAACGCTCGTCGATGTTCGTGGCTTGTCGGGCCTCGCCGGGTTTGCCCTTGCGGGGGATCGCCACGTTCCGACGCCAAGTTCGTTAAGCTCGTGTTCGACGGCGGTCGCCGTAGCCCGGTCGGCGGTGACCGTGCCCGGCGTGCGCCCGGCGCGTTTGTTCACCCGGGCGACCGCCGGGGGCCAGCTGCGGCGCGTCGGCGGGGTTGCCGCGTCACGGCGCGGTCCAGCACAACGCCGTCCCGCTGTCGCGGATCTGGGCCTTCTAGCCGAACTCCACCGGCCGACCCAGCCGGCCCTTGGCGATCGGGCGGGCATCGCCGTCGTGCAGGCTGACCCGCCGAGTCGCGCCGTCGGGGTCGATGCCGGACGACGCGTTGGCGGGTCTGGGCCGACGATCCGCCGGGTCGCGGCCAGCAGCTGGTCAGCTCGTTGACCGCACGGCCAGCCGTCCGCGCCGCCGCCCCGCCGCCGGGATCACGAGACCCCGTCCGCGGCCAGCTCGCGGCCTCGGCCTTCGCTCGGCGCAGCGCCCATTCGGCGTCGACCAGCAGCTGTTCAGCCTCGCGGCGGCGGCTGGGCGGCCAGCCCGGCCAGCTCGCCGGTGACGCGGCGACCACCGCCTGCGCCTCGCGCGGCCCGCCGCGGGCGTAGCCGCAGCTTGGCCCCGATCTCCCCGCGCCCGCCCACCCGCCGACCGCGAGCGGTCCCGTCCTTGGTGCGCACCGCCCCGCCGGCGGCCTGGATCCGCCTGCCGGCCGCGGCGATCCGGCCCACCGCCCGGGCCAGCAGACCCGAATCGGTCGGGTAGGCCACATCGGCCGGGGCCACCGTGGTGTCGGCCCGCATCCGGGTGGTGCGCACAGCTTCGCCTCGGCCGCCTTGGCCAGCAACGCCTCGTTGCGCCCGTTCACCGGTGCAGGCCCGCAGCGGGTGGTGAGCTTCATGAGCGTGGTCGGGTGCGGCACCGGCCACGCGCGGGAACGGGCGAAGAACACCGGGTTATCCGGCAGCGCGTCGACCCGGGCCAGTTCCTCGGGCAGCCGGAGCACCTCGTCGGGCAGTACGGCCTCCCACAGGCTCACCTCGGGTGCACGCGTCCGCGTAACTGGTCAGCTCGCCGCGGTGATTATCAGCGTGTTTCGGGCAGCCAGGGTCGGCCCTCGGCGAGCATGACGAGGGTGTCGAAGAAGGTGTGGCCGTGTTTGGCTGCGGTGGACAGGTAGCTGCGGATCGCGCAGAACTGGCGGGCTCCGGTGAGGGTGCGCAGGCAGCCGGACACCTTCTGCCGGAGTTTGATCATGCGGATGTCGCGTTCGGAGCCGTTGTTGTCCGGCGGTATCCGCCAGTCGGTGGTGAAGCGCAGGTAGTCGTCTTGGCGGTCGCGCAGCCGACGGGCCAGGGCGTGGTGCTTGCGCATCAGCTTGCTGGTCCGCGCCGCGGTCTGGGTGGCCCCGATCTGCGCCGCCGAGCGGTAGAGCTGGACCTGCTTGTCCAGGGCGTCGGGGTCGATGGCGTCGGCACCGGCGGCGATCGCCTCGGCCACCAGCTTCTGCATCGCCACCAGCGCGTCGGCGGCCTGGGTGGCCCAGCACCAGTCGGCATCGCGGGCGCGGTGCTCGGCGACGGCGGCCAGCTCGCGCAACGCGTGCGCGCAGCACAGTTGATGTTCGACGTCGGGGTAGGTGTCATACGGCGCCCAGGCGTCGTGCACCGCGACCCCGCGGAAGCGGCCCAGGACCCCGGCGTCGTCGATGCCCTTGCGGCCGCGCTTGGGATGGCAGGTGATCAGGGTGTACTTGCCGGTGCGGGCGCAGTGCACCCAGTGCAGCTTCCCGGCCACGCGCAGCCCGGTCTCGTCGAACCCGGCCACCTCGGCGGCGGCGATCCGGTCTTTGACCTCGGTGAGGAACCCGTCGAGCCCGTCGGCGGCCCGGGCGGCCATGGCGGCCACGGTGGCATCGGACACCGGGGTGCCGAACAGTTCGGCCAGCGCCTGGGCGGTGCGCTTCTTGGACAGGAACTGCCCGACATACAGGTAGAGCACGATCGCGGTGATCCGCGGCCCGTACTGCACCGGCGCGCTCACCCCCTCCGGCGCCGCGCCGCAGGTGGTGGTCCCACACCCGCAGCGCCGCGCGATGAGCTGGTGCTCGATCACCCGCACCGTCAGCGGTGGCAGGTCGAACACCTGGCGGCGTTCCACCCCCACCTCGGCGCGTCGGCCAGGTCCGCGCCGCAGCCCGTGCACGGGCCAGGCTCGTGCCGGCGCCGCTCGTTCGGGTCGGCGACCAGCGCCAACGTCGACCCCGGATGCCCCGGCTGCCCACCCGGCTTCGCCACTCTTGCGGCGCAGCGACCTCGGCGCCGGCTTGACAAACGGCGAGTCCGACGACGGCGGCCTCGACGAGTTGGTCGAGTTCATACCCAACCGGCGCTTCAACTCGGCGTTCTCGGCCTCCAGCGCGGCGACCCGCGTCCGAAGCTCGGCAATCACCCGCGCCTGCTCGACGACCAGGGCGGCAAGCTCGTCATACGACGGACGCCCATCCCCAGCCTGCACCCCATGATCATCCCATGTCGACGATCACACCCTCACAGGGACCTGACCAGTTACGCGTCCGCAGCATCCTCGCCCCATTTCCCCTGCTCACAGCGGTACGAGGCCATTCTCCCGATTACTCAGCCATGATCGCGGGAGGCGCGCGGGAACATCTGCCCACGTCAGCGCCTGATCAGCTTGCCACTTCTTCAGGTCGAAGTAGCTAGAGAACGACGTCCGCACCTGGATTAACAACTGAAACCAGGATCCGAAACCGTTCATATGGACCAAGACGGCCGAGGACATCCTCCAGTCCCTATCAAAATATATCACGAAGATCTCAGACGTAGGACACTAGATTCGTACTGCAGCATCGAGGGGATTGTTGCATTATCAAACATCGACCAACTCCAGAGGAGCAATATTGAGCTTCTTGCGCGTCGGCTCAGACAACGTCATAACGACCTTCTTCTGAATGTAAACAATTAGCTTCATCAAGTCTCTACAGTAAACACTTGGATTATTGAAGCCATTAACTGCGCTGTACCTGTGAGGCATGTAGCCGCCGCCACAGACGGCCTGGACCGGACACTCTTGACACTTCTTGCACAATGCGTGACGGCCGGATTGGTAGACGCGTACCAGCTCCGACTGGTACGCATCGCTAATATCAGAGGTAATGACGTTGAAATTGGTTTTCGTGAACCGATCTCCGCAGATTTTCAAAACGTCCACCGGCTCGATGGTTCCATCGGTTTCGATGACTATGAGCCCGTTATCATCACCACCTAAATCATCGGCGGTTTGCCTCGCGCCGAAGACCAGACCGATGATATCTTCAAAGATCCGAATACGGAATGAAGGGTCATTATCTGCAAACCAGACATCGAATAGACGAATTAGCCAATCCGCATAAGGTGCGTCCACGCCGCCCGGCGTCACCCGCGCGGGAGGGTTATCAAAGTGGCCGTCGGGCAGGAGAAAGTCCACGTTGCGAATTCCCATGCCGCGGTAAAGATTGTAGGCTTCGACTGGATCAGCATCTAGATTGACTACGGTTAACAGTCCGCCGAACAGGCCATCAATACGGGAATCGGCGAGGATCAGGTCGATCGCTCGTCGCACGCGAGCGTAGGATCCTCCTCCACGGTGATCAACACGGTTCGCGTCGTTAACTTCTTCGGGCCCGTCCAGGCTTATGCCAAATCTGACGTTGAGGTCTCGCAGCAGGTCAAGCCACTTCTGGTCAAGCAGCGTGCCGTTTGTCTGCATGCTGAACAGAGGGCGAGTGTTCGGCAGCAACTCATTATTCGCCTTCGAGACGAAGTTCCGAAAGAAAGATTTCCCGGCCAGCAGTGGCTCGCCGCCGTGGAAGACAATGGCCACTTGCTTAGTGCCGTGTCGTGAGCTGTAGGTTCGTATACCATCGATCGCTGCATCTACAACGGAAGGTGGCATCACCCTCGGTTGCCCGAGATAGGACATATCACCCTTATTATAGACGTAGCAATACGTACAATTTAGATTGCATCGGCTAGCAACTTTAAAAATGAAGGTCTGGATTGGTACGAGAGGTAGCTGTCCGTCCGAGTTAATCTGGTCCATTTTTACGCCCCATGCGCTCGTGTCTGTTCCTATCGAGGGCTCGCCTGAATGGCGTATGGACCAGTTAGGCAGTGGTCCCTAACCCAATGGCCTTGCGTTAAGGTGTCCGACAGGCCTTCTACCTGCGGAAACACGGGGCGCGGCCATGCCGCTGACCGCCCTAACGCAAGGCCATTGGACCCTAACCGCGGACTCGTATATATTTGCGGTGAATCACGTTCATCTCTGGGGGAACGGGGTCGCCCGACTCGCTCTATGATTATTCTGGCGATTTCGCTCTGTATGGCGATACTATCTTCGTCGGTGAGTTCAACCTCGCTGAGGTTTACCGTAAAACTCGTTCCAAAGGTTCCAGGGCTCGGTTCCGTCATGGTATCCGCCTTCGTCCGGGGCTGACTGCGACGACATCCTGTCGTTAACAGGACCAACTTGTCAAGGGTCCGGGCGGCCCACTACCCAATGGCCTTGCGTTAGGCGGTCAGCCCGGCTGTTGTTCGGCTGTTTTCGCAGGTAGAAGCGGTGCGGGGGTGCTTAACGCAACGCCATTGGCCCACTATCAACCCGGTTCGGCGTGGCGGACGCCCGCTGTAATGATCAGTTGGTGCCGGATTGATGTGACGGGAGAAGTACCCCATAATTCAAGAACCGGTCCTGCTGCGTCGACGCTGGGCTGATCGGGTGAAAGGCCCGGCCGATCGGCGCATCAGAAGAAGTTGAATGTAGCACGGTCACTACAACATCTGGGGGTGATTTGTGGCCCACATCTTCATCAGCTACGCAACCCCGGATCGTCCGATCGCCGACGAGGTGTCGAATTGGCTGCGGGCGTCTGGTCACGAGCCGTTCCTTGATCACGAGATTCGTGACGGGATCAACGTCGGGGAGGCCTGGAGGCAGCGTCTGTACCGCGAGTTGCGCGAGGTTGACGCAGTGATCGGCCTGGTGACGTCCTCTCTTGTGGCGTCGACCTGGTGCTCCGCGGAGTTGGGTATCGCTGACGCGCTGGGGTGTCGACTCATGCCATTGCGAGCTGAGGCCGGCGTAGTGCACCCGTTGATGCAAGATCTCCAGCATGCGGACTATCAGGCCGAACCCCAGCAGGCTCGTGAACGAGTGCTCCAAGCGTTGCGGCTGCTGGAGGGCGAGGGCAGCACGTGGAGGGAGGGCGAGAATCCTTTTCCGGGCCTGGAGCCGTTCACCGCGACGCTCAGCCGGGTGTTTTTCGGTCGCGCGACGGACATCCGCGAGGTAGGCAACCGTCTGCGTAGCATGAGTGGCACCGGTCGGCTGCTGGCGGTTGTCGGGCCCTCAGGATGTGGGAAGTCGTCGCTGCTCAACGCCGGTGTAGTCCCGCTGCTCGAAAGCGACCCGACGTGGTTAACGGTCCCTTCGCTGGTGCCAGGCACCGATCCTCTCCCGGAGCTGGCCCGAGTGCTAGCGGTTACGGCTAATCGCTTGGGACTGGGCTGGTTGGCCAGCGACGTCCGGGGCAGACTTGAAGCCGGTTCCGATGGCCTACAGCGCGTGGCGGATGATTTGCTGGCCGCGAGCCCCACCGCGCATCGGCGGCTACTTGTACCGATCGATCAGGCCGAGGAGTTGTTTACCCGAACAATTTCCGCCGCCATGCAGCGATTTGCGCAGCTGCTGCGTGGCGCCATGGTCAGCTCAGTTCAAGTCGTTGCCGCGATGCGATCAGAATTCCTCGATGATGTGGATGACGTACCCGCGCTGGCTGGTGTGCCAATCGAAGCCTATGTGTTGGCTCCGCTGGACCGGGAGATGTTGCGGGACATCATCGAACAACCGGCGAGGGTGGCCGGCCTGCGTTTAGAAAAGGGATTGGCCGCTACGCTGGTCGCCGACGCCGGTAGCGGCGAGGCTCTGCCGATGCTAGCTTTCACCTTGCGGCGGCTGGCAGACGGCCTGCCTGTCGGAGGCACATTAACCCTAATCCGCTACCGCGATCTCGGCGGCGTCCGTGGAGCGCTGACCCGGCATGCTGACGCTGCGCTTGCCGAGGCGGTGCAGATGAGCGGACTAACTGAACGGGACGTGCTGGCCGGACTCACTCGGTTGGTCACCGTCAACGAACATGGCCGACACGCCCGACGACAGATTAAGCTTGCCAGCCTGCCCGAACAGCAGCGCGTGGCGTTGCAGGTCTTCGTCGACCGCCGCCTGCTGCTTAGCGACACCGACAATCGCGGCCAGGTGTGGCTGACCGTGGTCCACGAGGCCCTGCTCACCGGGTGGCGCCCCCTGGACACTGTCATTACTGACATTGCCGTCGCCCTGCGCACGGCCCGGATAGTGGAACAAGCGGCTGCCGAGTGGAACAGCGCGGGCCAATCCGAGCATTACCTGTGGGACGAGGAACGGCTCGCCACCAGTGTCGAAACTCTGGGAATGGATGGTAGTGGTAGACGCGACGTCGTTACGCCGTTAATTGTCGAACTGAATGATGAGGCCCTAGCGTTTCTCGACGCCACCACCCAACGTGTCCGGACTATCAAGGCTCGCGAGAGGCGTCGCCGGAACCGCACCACTACCGTGCTCTCAGTCCTTCTAGTACTTGCGCTGATTGCCGTAGTTCTCGCGATCTGGCAACAGCGTGTTGCCCGCAGCGCGCAGTACACCGCCATCGCCCGTGGAATGGTGGCTCAGGCTGACCGGATACGCGACCGCGACCCCCGCGGCGCTCTTGAACTCGGTGTCGCAGCGAGATATCTCGATGGCAGTCCGCAAACGTGGGCAAGCCTTGAGCAAACCCTTATCTCAACCTCGCGTTTCAGAACCCTCCGTGCCCACGTCGGCGCGGTGCTCGCCTTGGCCTACGGCTCGGATGGGCGCACCCTGGCCACCGCCAGCGACGACGGAACCGTCATCTTGTGGGATTTGGCGGATCGGGATCGGCCCCGCCAGCTGGAGCAGCCGCTGACCGGCCACACCGGCGCGGTGTGGGCGGTGGCGTTCGCCCCGGACGGGCGCACCCTGGCCACCGCCAGCGACGACGGAGCCGGTCAGCTGTGGGATGTGGCGGATCCGGACCGGCCCCGCCAGCTGGGCCACCCGCTGACCGGCCACACCGGCGCGGTGTACGCGGTGGCGTTCGCCCCGGACGGGCGCACCCTGGCCACCGCCAGCGACGACGAGACGGTGCGCTGTGGGATGTGGCCGATCCGGACCGGCCCCACCAGCTGGGCCAGCCGCTGACCGGCCACACCGGCGCGGTGTACGCGGTGGCGTTCGCCCCGGACGGGCGCACCCTGGCCACCGCCGGCGACGACGGGACGGTGCATGCTTGTGGGATGTGGCGGACCGGCCCGGCCCCGCCAGCTGGGCCACCCGCTGACCGGCCACACCGGCGCGGTGGACGCGGTGGCGTTCGCCCCGGACGGGCGCACCCTGCGCCACCGCCAGCCGGACGACGGACGGTGCATCTTGTGGGATCTGGCGCGACCCGGCCCGGCCCCGCCAGCTGGGCCAACCGCTGACCGGCCACACCGGCGCGGTGTACGCGGTGGCGTTCGCCCCGGACGGGCACACCCTGGCCACCGCCGGCGCCGACCAGACCGTGCGGTTGTGGGATGTGCGCGACCCGGACCGGCCCCGCCAGCTGGGCGACCCACTGACCGGCCACACCGGCGCGGTGTGCGCGGTGGCGTTCGCCCCGGACGGGCGCACCCTGGCCACCGCCAGCGGCGACGGACGGTGCATCTTGTGGGATGTGCGCGGATCCGGCCCGGCCGCGCCAGCTGGGCGAGCCGCTGACCGGCCACACCGCGTGGTGTACGCGGTGGCGTTCGCCCCGGACGGGCGCACCCTGGCCACCGCCAGCGGGGACGAGACGGTGCTGCTGTGGGACGTCGGCGACCCGGACCGGCCGCGCCAGCTGGGCGACCCGCTGACCGGCCACACCGGCGCGGTGTGGGCGGTGGCGTTCGCCCCGGACGGGCGCACCCTGGCCACCGCCAGCGACGACGAGACGGTGCATGCTTGTGGGATGTGGCCGATCCGGGCCGGCCGCGCCAGCTGGGCGACCCGCTGACCGGCCACACCGACGCCGTGTACGCGGTGGCGTTCGCCCCGGACGGGCGCACCCTGGCCACCGCCGGCGGTGCGACCAGACGGTGCTGCTTGTGGGATGTCGGCCGATCCGGCCCGGCCGCGCCAGCTGGGCGACCCGCTGACCGGCCACACCGACGCGGTGTCGGCGGTGGCGTTCGCCCCGGACGGGCGCACCCTGGCCACCGCCAGCGACGACGAGACGGTGCTGCTGTGGGATGTGCGCGATCCGGCCCGGCCGCGCCGGCTCGGCGAGCCGCTGACCGGCCACACCGGTGCGGTGCGGCGGTGGCGTTCGCCCCGGACGGGCGCACCCTGGCCACCGCCAGCGGCGACCGGACGGTGCTGCTGTGGGATGTGGCCGATCCGGCCCGACCCCGCCGCTGGGCAACCGCTGACCGGCCACACCGACGCGGTGCAGGCGGTGGCGTTCGCCCCGGACGGGCGCACCCTGGCCACCGCCAGCGCCGACCAGACGGTGCGGTTATGGGGTTTGACGGAGCGGGACCGGCCCAACGGCTGGGCCAACCGCTGACGGGCCACACCGGCGCGGTGCGCGCGGTGGCGTTCGCCGCCGGACGGGCGCACTCTGGCCACCGCCAGCGCCGACCAGACGTTGCAGTTGTGGGAGCTTTCTCGCCTCGACGAAGTCCCCGACGTCCAGGTACGAGAAGCCTGCCTTCGCGCAGGTGGAGCACTTGAGGAAGTGACGTGGAGGTTCTACGCGCCTAGCCTCAGCTACCAAAATACCTGTTCTGACAAATGAGGTCCTCGGGACTGTTCTGTACTACATTCGCAGATCTTCGTACCCTTGATCGGGTCGGCTCGTTGATCACGTGTGGGCTATGACATCTCCTACGATGACCTGGTGGGCTGGGAGGCGGATCTTCGTCTGCTGACCGAGCGGGTCGCCGGCTCGTTGTTCACCCGGCCCGAGCCGCGGGCCACGTTCGCCGATCTGGTGCGCGGGCTGTTGGCCGATGTGCCGCGGAAGAACTCCTGGCAGCTGGCCGAACACGTGGGGCACGGGTCGGCCTACCGGCTGGAGTGGCTGCTGGGCGGGGCCAAGTGGGACGCCGACGTGCTGCGCGACCGGGTCCGCGACTACGTGGTGGCCACCCTGGGCGCCGAGGACGGGGTGCTGATCGCCGACGACACCCAGGTGATCAAGAAGGGGGACAAGTCGGTCGGGGTGGCCCCGCAGCACTGCGGGGCGACCGGGCAGACCGAGAACTGCCAGGTGCTGCCCATGCTCGCCTACGCCTCCGGGCGCGGGCACGCGTTCATCGATCGGGCGTTGTACCTGCCCCGGCGGTGGACCGATGATCCGCAGCGGTGCGCGCAGGCCGGGGTGCCCGCCGAGCGCGGGTTCCTCACCAAACCCCAACTGGTGATCGACATGCTGGACCGGGCGCTGGCCGCCGGGGTGCCGTTCCGCTACTTCACCGCCGACTCCGGCTACGGCCGCGACCCGGCGCTGCGCGCCCGCTGCCACACCGCCGCGCTGGCCTACGTGCTGGCCGTCCCGGTCGATCTCCCGCTGGTCGAGCCCGCCGGGGGCGCCACCCGCCCCGACCACGTGCTGGCCACGGTGCCGAAGGCGGTGTGGGAGCGCCGTTCCTGCGGCGCAGGGCACCAAGGGCGTCCGCTACTACGACTGGGCCGCGGTCGCGGTCACCGTCAAAGATTTTGATGCCCGTGTCGCGGCGCTCGCGGGTCGTTGAAACTTGGTGTGCGTCGCCCGCTGACGTCGTGTGGTCTTGGTGCGGGTTGAGCCCGTGTCAAAGATTGATGCTGGAGCCCGTCCCGGTTGGGTACTCCGGGTTGCCGCCTGTACGAGCGCGAGTCTCAGACTCTTGATCTCCATGCGGGCTCCGCGGTCGACGCGCCGATTGCGCCGTCGTGAAGGGAGCCGGATGTGGAGATCGTGTATGAACGGGTCGCCGGGATCGATGTCGGTAAGAAGATCGTCGCGGTGGCGGTGCGCACCCCGGGCGAGCACCCCGGGAAGCGTCGCCAGCAGGTGCGCAAGTACAACACCTTCTACCAGACGCTGACCGAGATGGTGGCCTGGCTGGTTGCCGAGGGTGTCACGCACGTGACCATGGAAGCCACCGGGATCTACTGGCGGCCCGTCTTCCATGCCCTGTGTGCGGCCGAGGCGCCGCTGGAGGTGTTGTTGGTCAACGCCCGGCACGTCAAGAACGTCCCGGGTCGCAAGAGCGATGCCCTCGACGCGGCGTGGCTGGCGGAGTTGACCGAGTGCGGGTTGCTGCGCGGCAGTTTCATCCCACCGCCGCAGATCGCCGCGATCCGGGAGTTGACCCGCTACCGCAAGAAGCTCATCGAGCAGCGCACCAGTGAGCTGCAGCGCCTGGCCAAGGTGCTCGAGGACAGCGGGATCAAGATTGACTCGGTGGCCTCGGCGCTGACCACGCTGTCGGCCCGGGACATGATCGAGGCGTTGATCGCCGGCGAGCGCGACCCGGCGGTGCTGGCGAACCTGGCGCGCGGCCGGATGCGCACCAAGATCCCCGACCTGAGGTTGGCCTGCGCGGGCCGCTTCGGCGATCAGCACGCGCTGATGTGCACCCTGCACCTGGAACACATCGACCATCTGACGGACATGATCGCCCGGCTGGACACCCGCATCGACGAGGCCAGCCTCCCTTTCGTTCAGCAGACCAACCTGCTGGCCACGATCCCGGGGATCGGTGAGCGCGCCGCCCAGGTCATCATCTCCGAAAATCGGCGTCGACATGGCTCGGTTCCCCACCGCGGCACTAGTTTTGCAGCCGCGCGCCGGGCGGGGACCGGCCGGCAGGCCGCACGCCCCGCGCGAGCGCTTGCGGCTGCATCGGGCCAGGCCGCGCGGCGCCCGGAGGGCGCCGCCTTGATGAGGTAGAGGAGGGTCTTAACCGCGCAGCCTTCGGCAGTCGTGTCCGGCGTCGGTGTGTCCACTCCCGGGCCGTGGAGCTTGTACCTTCAGCGTGACCTACCTCAGCGGTACGGCTCCAAGTGGCACGGAGTTTGGGGTGCGCCATGTATGACTTTGTGGTCGTCGGGGCTGGTGATGACGCTCAGGCGGTAGTGCTCAGACCTGCTCACTGAAAGTGCCCAGCTGGTGTGTCGCCGGGGGAAGGTCCCACCGGCGGCAGGGGGCTTCCTCGACTCTGTGATCACTGCGAATGGTCACGAGTCGAGGGAGCCCGCTGACGATGCTGGCATGGGAGCCTGTGGTGGAAGCCAGAGCACTACACGCGCGGGGTTGGACGATCAGCGCGATCGCCCGGCACCTGCAGATCAACCGGCGCACCGTGCGCCGGTATCTGTCCGGCGAGGTCGAGGTGGGTGAGCGCCGCCCGGCCGGCCCGGATCCGTTCGAGCGGTTCGCCGGCTACGCCCGTCAACGCCTAGTCGATGATCCGCATCTGTGGGCCTCGACGCTGCACGACGAGCTGCTCGAGCTGGGCTATCCGGGGTCGTACCCGTCGCTGACCCGGGCGCTGCGCGCGCGGGGGCTGCGGCCGCACTGCGAACCGTGTCAGGGGGTGAAGGGCCGGGACCGGGCGATCATCGACCATCCGGCAGGTCAGGAAACGCAGTGGGACTGGCTCGAGCTGCCCGACCCGCCCGAGCACTGGGGGTGGGGCAAGACGGCGCATCTGCTGGTCGGGTCGCTGGCGCACTCGTCGCGGTGGCGCGGGGTGCTCGCGCCGGGTGAGGACCAGCCGCACCTGATCGAGGCCCTCGACGCGGTGGCGCGCCGGTTGGGTGGGCTGACCCAGCGGTGGCGGTTCGACCGGATGGCCACGGTGTGTCACCCCGACTCCGGCGCGGCTGACCGCCACGTTCGGTCCGGTCGCGGCGTTCTACCAGGTCGGGGTGGACATTTGCCCGGCGCGGCGCGGGAACCGCAAGGGGGTGGTGGAGAAGGCCAACCACACCGCCGCGCAACGCTGGTGGCGCACCCTGGCCAACGAGGTGTCCCCGGCCCAGGCCCAGACCGACCTGGACCGGTTCTGCGTGCGGGTCGGCGACGCCCGCCCGCGGCGCCGGGGGGATGGGACCGCGACCACGGTGGCCGGGCTGGCCGCCGACGAGGCGCTGCGCCCGATGCCCACCGCGCCGTTCCCGGCCGTCCTGTCCGCCGACGCCCAGATCAGCGCGCAGGCCCTGGTCTGCTTCCGCGGCAACTCCTACTCCGTCGGCCCGGGGATGGCCGGGACCACGGTCACCGTGGTCGCACCGGTTGGGCACCGCCACCCTCGACATCGTCTCCCCGGGCGGGGTGGTGCTGGCCCGGCACCGCCGCCAACCCGACTCGGCCGGCGCGGTGATCCGCCACGACGAGCACGTCACCGCGCTCGAGCACGCGGTGCTGGCCGCGTTCACCGACCGGGCCCCGTGCCGGGCCAAGACCCGCCGACCCCCGTCCGAGGCGGCCCGCGCGGAAGCGGCCCGCATCACCGCCACCCCTGCCGGCGGCGGGCGGGGTGGCGGCGGTGCGGTCCCGGTCGGTGGCGAGGTCGTCATCGACTTCGCCCGTTACGTCGAGGCGGCCGCGGACCGCCAGAAACCCAGCACCGGCACCACCGACGGGACCCGGCGATGACCGGGCCCGGCGATGAACGTGGCGGTGGACCCGGGTCGGTGGCCGAGGCCGGGGTGTATCAGCGGCTGCGCGCGCACCTGGCGTATCTGAAGATGGCCGATGCCGCCGCGGCGCTGCCCGGGCTGCTCGATCAGGCCCGCGAGCAACACCTGGGGCTGACCGCGGCGCTGGAACGGCTCCTCGCGGTCGAGGTCGACGCGGTCGAGGCCCGCCGCCAAGCGGGCCGGCTACGGTTCTCCAGCCTGCCCGAGCCCTGGACGCTGACCGACTTCGACTTCACCGCCCAACCCGGCGTCGACGAGGCGCTGGTGCGGGATTTGGCCACGCTGCGGTTCCTCGACGACGCCACCAACGTGTTGTTGATCGGGCCGCCCGGGGTCGGGAAGACGATGCTGGCGATCTGCCTGGCCCGCGCCGCGGTCGAGGCCGGGCACCGGGTCTACTTCACCTCCGCCGCGGACCTGGCCGCGCGCTGCCTGCGCGCGGCCCGGGAGGGCCGGTGGAACACCTGCATGCGGTTCTTCGCCGGACCCCGGCTCCTCGTGATCGACGAACTGGGCTACCTCAACGTGGCCGAGGAGGCCGTCGCCGCGCTGTTCCAGGTCATCACCCAACGCCACCTCAAGGGCAGCATCATGCTGACCACGAATCTCGGGGTGGCGTCGTGGGCGTCGCGGCTCGGGGACCCGATGGTCACCGCGGCCATGCTGGATCGGCTCCTGCAACGCGCCGTCGTCCTGGGCATCGACGGGCCGTCCTACCGGCTGCGCAGCCACCAGGCCCGCACCGCCGACCTGCACCGGGCGGTCACCTCATGACTCACCCCGACATGACCTTCGACCTGGGCCCGCTCGAGCGCGAGCCGGTCAACCACCGCCCGCCCTTCGCCGTCCGCGTCGCGCAGGACCTCGCACCGCGCCGGGGTGTCGGCCCCGACACCGGGTTCGAGGCCTGGCGGGCCCGCCAGCTCGCCGACCGGGTCGCCGCCCTGAGCGAACCACTGGCCGGGCTGGCCCTGGGCGGCTACGACCAGCGCATCCTGGGCTGGCTGGCCGGGTGGGACGTGCCCACGATCGGCGGTGTCGTCTCACTGCTGCACCGCGCCCGCGCCGCGACACCCCTCACCCCCGGCGACACCCGATGACCGACCACCACACGATCACCGACCGGGACACCCAGCCGGGGACACTCACCGATGCCCGCGCCAGCCAGCCCGGCCGGATCGACACCGGCCGGGTCGACACCGAGCGGAGCTGCCCGGTCTGTGGCACCCGTTTCGCCCCCAGCCCGCGCAAACCCGCCCACACCTACTGCTGCGAACGCTGCCGCGCCACCGCGTGGCGCCACCGACGTCGCGACGCCGCCCGCCGTGTCGCCGAGCTCACCGCCGAGCGCGCCACCTCGTCATCCACGACGAGCACCACGACCACCGACGTCAACCACGTGACGAACGACGTGACGAACGACGTGACGAACGACGTGACGAACGACGACGTGGGCGAGAACGAGGTCACCGCGGTGCAACACTGCCCGCACTGTCGCCAACCCATCGCCCTGATCACCCTGATCGTCGCCCCGGCCGCCGCGCACGTCACCATCCCGACACTGCCCCCGATCCCGACCCGCCGAGGGCGGTTCGGGTGAGAGGAAGGGAACACCCATGACCGACGTGCACCTCGACGCGACCGACGCCATGGAACTCGCCGAGCTCCTGCTGTTCGTCCGCAACTGGCTCGCCCGTGACAACCACGTCCTGGCCCCTTCACTCGCCGACTTCATCGGCGTCGACGGCTACCACCTCCCAGAGCTGCGCGAGGACCTCACCCGCTTCGCCTTCCTCCTTGGCGGAGACCACGAGGAGTCCTTCCTCAGCGGGTGATGTCGGGCGGGACGTGATCAACGGAAGACCAACAACCACGGCGGGTCGGCGGGTCAACGGCCCCAGGGCTTGCCCCGCCCCCCCGAACCTGGCAGCCTCACCCCGGCCCGAGCTGAGCAGTTTCGATAAGCACCTCTGGGCACTTCCGGCAAGCGCCATCAATGTGAGGGAGACCCGACTGCGTGTACGCATCGACGGCGTCCCGCTTCGGGTCGATGATCTGACCGGCGGGGTCGGGCCGCGGGCCTGACCGGCTGGACCACCGGGGCACACATCCCGGCGGTCCAACTCACGTCGCTTCCCCTCGACGAGTGGCACTGCATGCGCAACAACGAGAGGGTCCGCGGCAAGTTACGACCGACGCCCTGGTGGGCGGTGAACCGGTGGGAACCGCGAGGGTGGCGACGGGACCGGAAGGGGCCACGTCCCGTCGTTGCTACAGGGGCTCGAACAGCGCCTACCACTCACTATCGCCGAACCAGGCGATGACGTCCGCTTACAGCGTTGTTCCGCCGGTTGCCGACCTCACCTGGGCGAAACGGTCCCTTACCACCGCGGGGCGCCGAGGCCCTACGGCACGTTGAGCCCAGTCTGTCCGGGCGCCGACTGCTCGAGATAGGCGACCGGCTCGACGCGGGCACGACCCAGGTATGTAGGTGCTCGTGGTCAGCGCCCGGGTTCCCCCGCGGGGAACGCGTTGGGGGTAGTTGTCGGGCCCGGCACTGTCGGGGTGCTGGGCACACCCGTCGACCCCGTCGGGATCTCCGAGGCTGCGGCACCACCGGCAACCGCCTGCTGGCCCTTGCTGGCCGCGCGGAGCATCTGCTTGGCGAACGCGCGCTGCTGGGCGATCAGGTTTTCGGCGAAGTCGAACACGGCGTCGAGGACCTCCTCTGGGTTGCCCGGAGCCTCACCCGTCGGGCGGGACCGGCCGGTGACGCCCTTCAACAGTTCGTTGCTGCGTTGGCTCCATTGCTCCCACAGATGCTTGAAGTTCTCCTGGGTCCGATGGGTCAACTCGGTAAACTGCTCCTGAGGATTGGTCATGGCGCGTACTCCTCCTCGTGCCGGCACAGCAGGGCGTCCCATGATGGCGCACACGCTGTGGTTCGCGCTGCATGGTCCCGGATTCCGCTGCCGCGCTGTGCGGCGAGCCGTTCCTGAACAGCGCGACGACCTCGCGCCGGGGAAGTACGCTCACCGGAGCAGACCCCACCGCGGAACTGCTGCGACGGCATTGGGCCGACTGCACGGCGCGCCTGGCCGTCCTCAGCCTCCGGGTCACCGGTCGGACGCGGCTATTTCTCGGCGGAGCCGGACATGGGCCGCCCGCGCGAACCGGCCTCGTTGATCTCTTCACGCATCACGGTGGTTGATCAGCTCGCTCCCGCGAAGTCCACAGTAGACTAAGTGGCAGCCACGATGGCAGCGAGTTTCCGTCGTCGACGTCCAACACGGGCAACCATGCCGGTGATGACGTCACTCCGACCTGCACATTCCATGCGGCCGTCGGTGACGCCGTACTTTTGCAAGGCGGGGGTTAGGGGTTCGATTCCCCTCGTCTCCACCAGCGGAAACGGGTCTGGCTGCTAGGTCTTCCCGGTCCGCCGTGCCACGCACGTGCCACACGCTCACTGCGTCTCGCTCCCTCGTGGGTGAGCCTGGCTGGCTCGGCGGCTCATCTCCGCAGCGATCTCTCGGTCCCGTCGGTCGGTCGAGTGCTGATAGCGCATGGCCGCGCGGACGGTGCTGTGGCCCATGCGGCGCATCAGTTCCTTGGTGGTCGCGCCGGCCTCAGCGGCGAGTTGGTTGCCGGTGTGTCTGAGGTCGTGGAAGTGGAAGTCCGGCGAGAGCCCGACCGAGCCGACCGTCTTGGCCCAGTGCGTTGCACGCCGGAAGTTGCTGCGCCGGAGCCGGCCTCCGTGCTCGCCGAGGAAGACGAAGGCGTCGAGATCCGGTGCGACGAACTCGGCCAGGTGTGCCGTGAGGTCGGGCAGGATCACCGCGGGGATCGACACCGTCCGGCGGCCCGCGTCCGACTTGGTCGACCCGTCGTCAATAGTCCCGTCGTCCCGCTCGCTCAGGGTGTCGGCCACGTCGACCACGCCCGCGCTGGCGTCGACGTTCACGCGTCCCAGGTTCACCAGCTCGCCCCATCGGAGGCTGGTGAAGGCGCCGAGCAGGACATACGAACGGAACAACGCGGGCTCCGCCCGCCCCCGGCACCGCTCAAAGATCAGCGGGGAGGGCGTCTCGAGCTGGCGTCGCCTGAAAATGACGGCGCCAACCACCGCGACGCTTGCTTGACCCGACCAACCAAACGATCTCCCCTAGTCTCAGTCCTAGTCTCGTTCGTCCCGGTTCGGGTGGGTCCGTCAACGTCGGCCAGAGGTGGTGTAGCGGCGCAGGCCCGGACGCTACCGACAGTGGCCGAACGACGGTCGGCGGACCTCGAAACCGTGTGATTCCGATGGTTCGACACGATTGCGCCGAAGTCGCCGAACCGGCTAATTGTGACGAGCGCAGATGAAGGCGGCTTCGTCGCTGTCCTCGACCTCCACCCGGCTGCCGGAAAGAGGTACTCGGACGGCCGACGCTGGCAGTGGGCGTATCACCTCCGTTGGGCGGCCGCTCTATAAGGGAGGCGGCAATGTGTCCGGCCGCCACCCCACTGGAGGGAGCCACGTCATGACACGCACGCTTACCGAACCTCTTGAATCGTTCCGCAAGGCCTTCGACGGCGAACTGATCACCAGTGAGGATCAGGCCACGTACAACACGGTTCGGGCGTTGTGGAACACCGAGATCGACCGGTACCCGGCGGTAATCGCGCGGTGCGTCAACCCGTCCGATGTGGCCGCGGCGGTCAACTTCGCCCGTGAGCAGGGTCTGGAGATCGCCGTGCGGTGCGGGTCACACCATGCGGCCGGTACGGCCACGTGCGATGACGGGTTGATGATCGACCTCAGCCTGATGCGGTCGGTCGTGGTCGACCCGGCAGCTCGCCGGGTGCGGGTGGCGGGAGGCGCCCTACTCGGCAATATGGATACGGCGACCCAGGAACACGGGCTGGCCACCACCGCGGGCACGGTCAGCCACACCGGTGTCGGCGGGCTCACCCTGGGCGGCGGATTCGGTTGGCTCGGCCACCGGCACGGGCTGGCAATCGACAACCTGGTTTCCGCCGAGGTGGTCACCGCGAACGGAGAAATTCTGCCGGCCTCCGAGCGGGACAACCCGGACCTGTTCTGGGCGCTCCGCGGCGGCAGCGGCAACTTCGGAGTGGTCACCGAGTTCGAGTTCCGACTGCACGAGGTCGGGCCGATGATCGACTTTGCGATGTTGTTCTACTCGCTTGAGCAGGGCGTCGAGGCGCTCCGGATCGGCCGCGAGGTGGCGGCGGCGGCCAGTCGGGACACCACTGTGTTTATCGTGGCGGTGAACGCCCCACCGGAGGAGTTCGTGGCGGAGGAACACCGCTTCCAGCCCGGGTATGCGGTGCTACTGGCCGGTTTCGCCAGTGGCGACGAGCACGCCCGGCTTTGCCAGCACGTCCGCAGCGCTGTGACGCCGCTCTTCGAGCATGTCGAGCGTATCCCGTACGTCGGCTTGCAGCAGATGCTCGACGAGGCCAACGCCTGGGGCTTCTACAGCTACGACAAGGCCTGCAACCTCGACCAGCTCACTGACGAGGCCATCGCGGTCATCGTTGAGCAGATCCCGCGGAAGACCTCGCCCCTGAGCTACGTCGCATTCATACCGTTCGGCGGCGCCTATCAAGATGTCGGGCCCGACGACACCGCCTTCGGCGGCCCCCGCTCCGGCTATGGCGTCTACGCCATCGCGCTCACCAAGACCCGCGAACAGCTGCCCGCCGAGCGCGACTGGGCGCGGTCGCTCTGGCAAGCCCTGCAACCTCACGCTCAGGGAATCGGCAGCTACGTGAACACCATGATAGAGCTCGACGAGGACCGCATTCGTGCATCCTACGGCCCGACCAAGTACGCGCGACTCGCAGAAATCAAGCGCCGATACGACCCAGACAACCTGTTCCATCTGAACCCCAACATCAAGCCGGCATAAATCGACGGCCGCGGCGTCAATCCGCGCCCGCGCCCACCACTCCCGAAGATCTACTCCACAGTCTCAGTCGCAGTCTCATTCACCTGCGTCCGCCGAAGGCCGCGCAGGGCGACCCGCTAGCCATGGGGCCGACGTCAGGACTCCAGTGACCCGACCCGAACAGTGGGGCGGCGACTTGAAAAGCGTGCGGGTGGGTACGGCACGACGAGGGGCGCGGGTCGCGAAGATCGCGCTGTATGGGCGGGCCATTCACGGGCCATTGACCGGGTCCACAGCGGTCAGCGAGGGCGCGCCACGGCAGGGCGAACGAGCAGGTCACCGCCCGTGCGGCGCTATGACACGCTGATTCCCAAGCTGATGATGCGCCGACGTGGATGGTCGAGACAGCTCCCTCGGCCGTCATCGTCCACGCCGTGCCGGTCGCGTGCGTCCGGGCGAGTGCCGGGGCGGTTGGTGCCTACTTGTGCCGGGCGTCGCCTGTTCGGGGACTGTGATCCGGGCGGCGGCGGTGAAGCGGGAGGGGTCGCTTCACCGCCACCAAGCTTGGGGTCGTCTGCTGGCTGGCCATCGTTATCTGCGGCTCGGGAGATTCTCGGCAATTACGCCGGCCGGCCCAAACTGGGTGGAACGACCCAGCGGGGAGCCGTTCGGCAGCTTATTAACCATAGATTGCGCAACATCCAAATTGTCACGATGGCCGTCGCTGTCGGGACCAAGCCAGCGCCGCCCAGCCCGATGTCGTCGTCCAGGGCGTGAGGGGGGTTGATCAGATTGACGACCGGACCGGAAATGCCGATTATGCTCGCCGTTCAGACGGACGGCGTTACGCCGCCTTCGGCTCGTGATCAGCTGGTTGCCGGCCCGAGGCGAGCAAATGATCGCGACAGCGGTACGAACTCCTACTGTGAGTCAGCCGACGGCTACGGAGCGCCATACATGCGCCGCTGTGTTGATATTGGTGTTCGTGATCGTCGCGACCTGTGTGCGATGAGTAACTCAGCAGAATTGGGTATGGCCATTGTCCTGGCCCGTCCTTACGTGCAGGTTCACTCGGCGAGGACAGCCGCGGGGCATCGAGGCTCGCACCGTCGAACGTCCTTGCGATGAAGCCGATGGGCGTAGCCCCCGTCGGTCAGGGGAGGGGACCCCATGTACGAGGACGCCATGTACGAGCACGCCGCCAACGATCAATTCACAGTCGGATGATCAGCCTCACGCTGGACAAGCCGGCCCTAGAACTGATCGACTCAGGTGCCGCGCAGGCCGATGAACCTGCTGTCGAGCGGTCACTGATCGACAGCCTCGTGGAAGCCGCCGTCGCAGGCGACCTTGCAGCCCACGATCGGCTGCTCGCTGAGCTGTACCCGCTGGTCCTGCGCTACTGCCGGGGCCGCATGGGGCACCGCGATTCAGCAAAGGCCTCCGCCGACGATGTCGCCCAGGAGGTCTGCCTCGCCGTCGTGGCCGCACTGGCCTCCTACACGATCACGGGCCGATCGTTTCGGGCGTTCGTCTACGCCATCGCCGCACACAAGGTCGCCGACGCCTTCCGCGCCATCGGCCGCGACCGCACCGATCCAGTCGGTGAGCTGCCCGACGGCCCGGTTGTGCAGGACGGTCCCGAGCAACGGCTGCTGGCCGCAGAACTCGGCGAGCAGCTGAGCAGGCTGCTGCAACTGCTCACCCCGCGACAGCGCGAGGTCCTGATTCTGCGGATCGCGGTCGGGCTCACCGCGGAGGAGACGGCCGAGGCGGTCGGCTCCACACCCGGCGCCGTGCGGGTCACCCAGCACCGCGCTCTCAGCCGGCTCCGTGCGCTGGTTCGCCGACCTGACCGGGCCGCCGATGCCCCGGACCCCGACTCACCACCGCCCGCGCCATCGGTCGACCGCACCTCCGCGCAATGTTCATAATCTCGTTCGCCTCCGTTCGGCTGGGTCCGTAGGCGTCGGCTTGAGGTGCAACGACGCAGGTCGGAACGGCGCCGGTGGTACGCGAACGGCCGTCGGCAGAGGTGCTCACCGAACAGTGCCGTGGGTGTCGACGAGGGCAACCGGGTTCTACCGCAGCTCGTACCACTCGTAATCGAGTGTTAGATCCTCGTGAACGACCACCTTGCCGACTGCCTGGATCCGGTTGAGCCACGCGTAACGCTGATCACCGGTCTCGAAGCGCGGGGTAACGTAGATCGTCTTTGGCAGCTCCAAACCCTGTGATGCGTCTACCTTACCCGGCCGAGATACTGAGCGAAGATGATCGCGCCGTCATGGGTGCGGTACGTCGACCTGATGTCGAGCGTTCCCGTTCCCTCAGGACCGACCACCAGCCAGTCCGCAGCTGCGGCTCCGGCCATCTCGCCGCTCAACCGGCCCCCTTCGATCTTCACGCTCTCGAATTCGAAGATCAGCCGCCTTCCGGCTGGCCCTGCCCCGACCTCGATGGGCGGCTTCAACTGAATGTGTAAGGTGCACAGCGGAACTAGTTCGAGTGGCATCGCGCCCTCCCCCTATGACGCAGAAGCGACACCTCGGCTTGGCAGCGGTTGCTGTTGCATGCGGTGCCCACGGGGCAACTCGCAGTTGTTCTTGAGAGTGTTAGCCCACCTGCACATGACGCCTCATCGCGCCGCACGAGGGTGTCGGGTTACGCATGAAGGGAACTTGCATCATGCGCCGTGACAGGCCACGGCCCGCAGGTAGCCCGCGGGACCAGGTCAGCCGCGCCGTGCCACATACGTGCCACACGGACCGGGTACCAGCGGGCAACCGCGGGCGGTCGGGACCGACCGTCACCAGCGAGGAAGCCGCCATCCGCACCGCTGATCCACATTTGCAAGGCGGGGGTTAGGGGTTCGATTCCCCTCGTCTCCACCACGGCTTGACCAGCGGAAACGCCCGGCCGCGTCACTGAGATCAGGCACCGCTCGCGCTCCCCGTGCTCGTTGCGTGCCCGTCCGGCTCGGTGTCGTCTCTCCCAGCGGCGCTTCGGCGGGCCGTCTTGATCTGCTCGCTCAGCCCGTCGGTGATCTTGCGGTCGCGCTCGCGGGTCGCGTGCTGGTAGATCAGCGCAGCGCGCGTCGTCGAGTGGCCCATGCGCACCATGAGTTCCTTCGTGCTTGCGCCCGCGGCGGGCGAGGTTGTTACCGGTGTGCCGCAGATCGTGGAAGTGCAAGCCGGTCAGTGGCAGCGGAACCGGGTCGTACGTCGGTCCTGCTCTGCATGAGTTGGTATTCGAGTTCCTCGATGAGGCGTCGGATGGCGGGTCGGCGTTCGGAGGTTTTGCGGTACACCGCGATGAACCGCCGGGTGGGCGTCGGTCCGCGTAGCGGTATGACTCGGACGGTGTCGGGAAGCGGAGGGCGACCCAGCCGGGGGAGGACACCGACGCAGAGGGCGGCGCCGACCAGGGCGATCTGGGAGGCGTACTCCTCGACCCGGAAGTGCACTCGCGGGTTCTCGGCGGCCGCGGTCAGCATGTCGATGATCCAGCGGGTGCAGATGCTGTCGGAGGCGTCGGTGACCCATACGTCCTGGGTGGTCTGGGCGAGTTCAGCGGACTCGTGCGCGGCCAGTGGGTGCCCTGCGGGCACGATGAGGTCGACCGGGTCGTCGGCCAGGTGGATGGTCTGCAGGCCGGCGGCGAACGAGGTTCGGTCGTGGACCCAGTCGTGCACGAGTGCGACGTCGGCGTATCCGGCAGCGACAGCCTCGAGGCCCGGCTCGGGTGCGAGCTCTCTGAGCTGCAGTCGAAGGTCCGGTGCCGCCGTCGAGAGGGTTCCGAGTGCGGGAGCGGCCACTCCGCGGATCGCGGAGGGGAAGCAGGCGAGCCGCAGGGTGCCGGTCAGTGCGCCCGTCAGTTCCTCGAGCCGGCCGCACGCCGCCTCCCGTGCTGCCTCGATCGACTCCGCCGCCCCGACCAGAACCAGTGCGGCGTCGGTGAGGACGACGCCTCGACCTGCCGGCTCCAGCAGCTTCACCCCCACTTCGCGTTCGAGCTTGCCGACCTGCTGGCTGACCGCGGAGGAGGTATAGCCCAGTTCGCGCGCGGCAGCGACCACCGAGCCGTGGCGGTGGACCGCGCTGAGGAAGACCAGCCGGGACAGCTCGAACATGTAGCGAACATAACCAGTCCCGGCAAGAAACTGGTGCTTGTCCTTCACAGATCTCGCCAGTGAGCATGGCTGACATGACTGCACTCGCCGCCCAGCCGTGGCTGCCCGATCACAGCGCCCGCTACGTCCGCGACCTCGCGACCGCCGTAGCCGACGCCACAGCTGACGCCTCAGCGACCGGCAGCGCGTCGCGCTTGCTGGCCGAGCTGGACATGCTGGTCGAGCGGAACCGGCAGATCCACGACCGCGACTGCGTCAACCTCAACCCGGCGACGAACATCATGAACCCGCGCGCCGAGGCGATGTTGTCGGCCGGGCTGGGCTCGCGGCCCTCTCTGGGCTACCCCGGCGACAAGTACGAGATGGGCCTGGAGGCGATCGAGCAGATCGAGGTCATGGCCGCCGAACTCGCCGCCGAGGTGTTCCAGGCGCGGTATGCCGAGGTGCGGGTGCCCTCGGGTGCGATCGCCAATCTGTACTCGTTCATGGCCACCTGCGAGCCGGGAGACACGATCATCGCCCCGCCCGCCTGCATCGGCGGCCACGTCACGCACCACGGCGGCGGGTCAGCCGGCATGTACCGGTTGAGAACCATCCCGGCGCCGGTCACCGCCGACCGGTTCACCGTCGACGTCCACGCCGTGCGCACCCTCGCCCGGGAACACCGTCCGCGGATGATCACCATCGGGGCCAGCCTCAACCTCTACCCGCACCCGGTCTCGGCGCTGCGCGAGATCGCCGACGAGGTCGGCGCGATCCTGCTGTTCGACGCGGCACACCTGTGCGGGCTGATCGCCGGCCGAGTATGGCCGAACCCGCTGGAACAGGGCGCTCACCTGATGACCATGAGCACCTACAAGAGCCTTGGCGGCCCGCCCGGCGGGCTGATCGTCACCAACGACGCCGACCTCGCCCAACGCCTGGACGCCATCGCCTACCCGGGCCTGACCGCCAACTTCGACGCCGGGAAGACCGCGGCGCTGGCCGTCACGATGCTCGACTGGAAGGCGGCCGGCACCGAGTACGCGAGCACGATGGTCGACACCGCTGCGGAACTCGCGGACCGCCTGGCCGGGCGCGGCCTGCCGGTCTTCTCCGGGGCCGACGGGCCGACCCGCTCCCACCAGTTCGCCGTTGAGGCGTACGCGTGGGGAGGCGGGCAGCACGCTGCGAGAATGCTGCGGCGTGCCAACCTGCTGGCCTGCGGCATCGGACTACCGACGACACCAGTCGAGGCAGACTTCAACGGGCTGCGCATCGGCACCCCCGAACTCGTCCGGCTCGGCATGAAACCCACCGACATGCCCGACCTCGCCGACCTGGTCGCCGACGCCCTCAGCCCCCGAACCGACCCCGCCACTGTCGCGCCCCGCGTGACACAGTGGCGCAGCGCATTCTCGGGCGTCCACTTCACCGCCTGAGGCAATCGGCCTGGAAGCTCACGCGCCGGTCGCCGCTGCCGAACCGGGTCGTGGCGACGCGGCGGTCGTTCTCCGGGGGCGGATCGTGACGCGGCTGTCGACGACGTCGCCTGGGACGGGTCGAACCCCGGGTGCAGCCGGCACGAACGCGTCGATCTCGACGACCACCTCCCAGCCCTGGCCGCCGCCAGGACGCTCGGCGGGCTCCCGGTCCACGACGACGTGGAAAACGGCGCTCGATCGTGATCGCCACGTCGCCTTCCCGCATGCCAACCGCTGGCACCTCGGGGGGCGCCGAGCCGCAATCATGATCTGCATCGATGAGAAGCGGCTGGCGCGCCGGTCTTCAACCATGAGGTTGAACAAGCCTCGGAAATCAGGCCTTGGCGATCAAGGTTCGAGGACCAGGAGATGTGATGGGCAACGTCGTGATGCACAACGTGGTGTCGGTGGACGGCTTCATCGCCGACGAGAACGATCAGGTCGGGCCGTTGTTCGACTGGTACGTCAACGGCGAGTACGGGCTGGCTGAGGACCGCCAGGACGCGACCGGCCAGCTGAAGGTATCGAAGGCGTCGATCGACTACGTCCGGCCGACGTGGGCCGGAATCGGTTCGATGGTGATCGGCCGCCACCTGTTCGACATGACCAACGGCTGGGAGGGCCTGCCTCCGACGGGCAAGCATGTGGTCGTGGTGTCGCACCGTCCGAAGCCCGACGGGTGGCACCCCGAGGCGTCGTACCACTTCGTCGCCGACGTGGCGGCGGCGATCGCGAGGGCGAAGGAGCTCGCGGGGGAGCGCACGGTTGCGGTGGCCGCGGGCGACGTCGGTGGCCAGGTTCTGGCGCTGGGCCTGGTGGACGAGGTGGCGATGGACGTGGTGCCGGCGGTCTTCGGCTCGGGCAAGCGGTACTTCGGGTCGGTCGCCACCCAGCATCTGCTCGAGGATCCCACTGTGGTCATCCGCGGCGACCGCGTGCTGCACCTGCGCTACCGAGTTCGCCGTTGACCGCTGAGCAGCTGTAGCCCTTTTGGCCTACGTCTCGAGACTGTGCTGCGTGGCTATGACCGACGGCATGTCGATGAGTTCATTCTCCGGCAGGAGGAGGCGGCGGAGACGCTGCGCACCGCGCTGGCCGAGACGGAACGCAAGCTGCGGGTCGCCACCGAGTCCGCCGAATTGCTGGAAGCCGAGAACCGCCGGCTGCATGAATCGGTGACCAAGCAGCGGGAGGCGGCCAAGGAGCAGGGGTTCGGCGCCCGCGCGGGGAAGCTGCTGCAACTGGCGGAGAGCGAGGCGGCCGAACTCCGGAGCCGCACCGTGCGCGAGTCGGCCGATCTCATGGAGCAGTCGCGCGCGGCGGCAGAGGGCTACCGGCACGAGGCCGAGCAGGCCCTCATCGTGCGCACCGCTGAACTGGACCAGCTCGCTACACGCCGCGACGCGGATCTGGTGGAGCGGGAGGAACAGATCGCCGGCGAGCGCGCCGCGATGCGTGCCGAGGCCAACCGGGTGAAGGCCGAGGCTCTGAACGAGGCCACCCGCCTGCGGATGGAGGCGGAGTCGGAGGCCGACGCCGTGCGGAGCCGGGCGCGGATCGACGCTGAGCGGATGCGCGACGAGGCGCGGCTGGACGTCGACCGCCTCGACGACGTGCGCACCCGCACCCAGTCCGAGATCCGACGGATGGCGAAGGTCCTGCTGGCGTCGGTCGGTTCGCACGACGCCGCCGATGGAGATCGGCCGACGGGGGAGGCGATCGGGTAAGGCGGGTGCGCGGCGCCGAGCACATCAACCCGTCCGATCCCCGGTAGCGGGCCTGCCGGCGTCCCGACGGTAGCTCACGAATCGAGGGCCGCAGTAACTGCAACGGCAATCCGAGGCTCAGCGGGTCGGTGGCCGCGCCGGCGGTAGTGGCTCGCTCGGGGCCCCGGAGTCTGGCACCCCGGCGTAGTCGGGCAGCTCGACGCCGTTGATCGCGCGCTCGACCAGCGCCATGAGCGCCTCCATGTCGGGCTCCGGGCTCGGCTCGGCGTCCGGCCCCGGGGCGTCGAGGCTCTGCACGTGCATCCGGCCGATCTCCTGGTTGGCCTCGACGAACGGGCGCATCCGCCCCTCGAACGCGGCGAACCCGGCCTCCGGGTCCCACCCGGCGGCGGCCAGCTCACCGGCCAGCAGGTAGGCGCCGACCAGGGCCAGCCCGGTGCCCTGCCCGGACATGGGCGACGAGCTGAACGCCGCGTCCCCGAACAGCCCCACCCGTCCGCTCGACCAGCGGTCCATCACCACCTGGGCGACCTGGTCGAGGTAGAAGTCGGGGGTGTCGTCCAGGTGCGTGAGGATGCGTGGGGTCAACCAGCCGAAGCCGGCCATCCGCTCGCGCAGCAGCCGCTTCTGGGCGGCGACGTCGCGGTGGTCGACGTCGAAGTCGGCCGAAGGGAAGGAGAACATGGCCATCGCCCGGGTGGCGTCCTGGATCGGCCGCAGGAGTGCCGAGCGCCCGGACTCCTGGTACTGGATCAGCCAGCGGTCCAGCCCGAACTCGTTGGGCACGCTGTAGAAGGCCAGTACGAGCCCGAGATGCCGGACGAACCGCTCGTGCGGCCCGAAGACCATCGCCCGCAAACCCGAGTGCAGCCCGTCCGCCCCGAGCACCAGATCGAAACGACGCCGATCGCCACCCGCGAAGGCCACGTCGACCCCGTCCGCGTCCTGGGTGAGCTCGGCGATCCGGTCGCCGAAGACGTACTCGACACCGTCGCAGGTGTCGTCGTAGAGCACCCGGGACAAGTCCCCGCGCAGGATCTCGATCTCCGCGATGAACCCGTCACCGCCGTCGTCGTCCGCGCGGAAGGTCTCCAGCACCTTCCCGTCCACATCCACCGTGAGTGCGCCTGCGGTCTCGGTGCGGGCCGCGCGTACCGCCGCGTCCAGTCCCATGCGCCGGATGACCTCCTTGGTCACCCCGCGCGCGTCCACCGCCTGGCCACCGGGACGCAGCTCGGGGGACCGCTCCACCACGGTCACCTCGGCCCCCCGCCGGCGCAGCCAGTGGGCCAGCGCGGGCCCCGCGATGCTCGCCCCCGCCACCAACACCCTGGTGGCGCCCACCGCGCCTCCCTGCTCACCCGTCCGGATCACGGTCCGGATCGTACGGCGGCCTGTGGCCCCGGCCGGCGAGTGACCGGCGGTTCCGGCAACTCACCCGTCGGGACCGGCTCGCACCGTCCTGCCGTCAGCCGTCGAGGACGCCGTCCACGACACGGTGCGTCACAGCCCAGCGCGTGGCGGCGGCGCGGTTCGACACGCTGATCTTGGTGTAGATGTTCTGGATGTGGTGCTCGGCGGTCCGAGGTGAGATGAACAGCTCGCGGGCGATCTCGCCGGAGGTGCGGCCCGCGGCGACGAGGCGCAGCACGTCGATCTCGCGCCTGCTCAGACCACCTGGGCGGGCGCCGCGTGGCCGCGGTCCGGGGTCGCGGCGAGCAGCGTTGATCTGCTCGCGGGTGTAGACGGCGGCGGCGTCGAGGTCGAGGCCGGCGCCGGCCTCGATCAGCTCACCTGCTCGGCTCGTGCCGAGCCGAGACGCGAGCCTGTCCCCGAGCTCGGCGAGCTCGGGGACATGGTGGAAGCTCGAGGACTCCCGCGACATTGCACCGAGGAGCACGGCCGCAGGCTCGAGACGGTCGAGCCGTTCGAACAGCGCGGGAACGCTCGCGAGCGTGATGATCAGCTGTGGCACGTTGCCCGCGCGGTGGAAGGCGTCGATCGCTTCGGCGAACAGCCCGAGAGCCACGGCGGGCTCGCCATCCGAGGTGTTGAGACGGGCCGCGTCGCGGGCGAGAAAGCCTTCGAAGAAGTGGATGCGGTGCTCGTGCACGAAGGCGACCCCCTCCTCCCAAGCCGCCAGCGCCCGCCGGGCGTTCGTGCGCGAGAACGCCATCCCTGCGATCCACAGCGCATAGGCGACCCAGTACGGGTTGCCGAGCCGGCGGGCGGCGGCGACCGATTCCTCGGTGAGCTCCAGCGCCTCCTCGATCCGGCCCGCCGACTGGAGGCCGTCGACGTAGGAGGCGAGGCCGTAGCCGCGGTCGTTTCCGTAGCGCCGCACCACTTCGCCGGTCAGCTCGATGTAGCGGTCGAGGTCGCCGCAATAGACCTGGCCGAGTGCCTCCACGAACATCGCGTATCCCGGCTCGCACGGGTCGTAGCGGGCGTCGTCCTCCAGCTCCACGGCCCGTCGAGCGTTCGCCCTGGCGGCCTCGGCGCGGCCGGCGAAGCAGGCGTAGCCGGCGCCCGTGTAGAGACGGGGGAGGCGTGACACGTCCGCCACGCACGCCGCGGGGATCAGCTCCTCGGCCCACGCGAGGGTCTCGAACAACTGCACGGAAAACCCCATCAACGCGGCGTGCGCGGCGATGTCGGTCGCCACCACCACCTCGCCCCGGCCAGAGCTCCACCGGAATGCGGCGCGCAGGTTGCCGAACTCGGCGTCGACCCAGTCGACGGCGTCCCGCCAGCCCGGTCCGTTCCACCGGTCCCACCGGGCGCTGGCCTCTCCCGCGAAGTAGGCGGCATGGCGGTCGCGGGTCGCCACCAGCTCACCGGCAGCCTCGAGCCGGTCCTCGGCGAACTGGCGGATGGTCTCGAACAGGCTGTAGCGCGTGCGGGTCGTGGTGTGGTCGGCGACGACGAGCGACTTGCGCACGAGCGAGTCGAGATGCCGGAGCACGTCGACCACGTCGCTGCACGAGGCGACGGGGTGAATGCTCGCCAGTTCGAACCCGCCGGCGAACACCGAGGTGGCGCGGAGCAGCGTGCGCTCGTCGTCGGTCAGCAGGTCGTACGACCACGCGACCGCGTGACGCAGCGTGTGTTGGCGTTCGGGGCCCGGCGTCGATCCCTGCAGCAGGCGGAAGCGGTCGGCGAGCCGGTCCCGCACCTCGATCGCGCTCATGGCCGCCATGCGGGCGGCCGCCAGCTCGATACCCAGGGGGAGACCGTCGAGGGTGGTGCAGATCTCCGTCACGGCCGCCGCCGTGTCCGGGTCGCCGAGCCCGAAGTCGCGACGCACGGCACGCGCCCGGTCGACGAACAGCGTGACGGCGTCGGACTCCGTGCCACCGGCGACCGCCAGCGGGGAGACGTCGAGCACCGTCTCGCCGTCCACACCGAGGGCCTCGCGTGAGGTGGCGAGGACCCTGACGTTGCCCGAGCGGCCGACGATCATCTCGATCGCCGACCTGGCGGCCTTGAGCACGTGCTCGCAGTTGTCGACGACGAGCAGCAGCCGCTTGGCGGCGAGCGTGGCGGCGACGGTGGTGATCAGCGGAGTGTCGCCCTGCGGCGTGATCCCGAGCACCGTCGCGATCGCGGCGGGGATCGACCCCGGATCGGTGACCGCCGCCAGCTCGACGAGCCACACTCCATCGGGGAACTCCCCGGCGAGCTCGGCGCCGACCTCGAACGCCATGCGCGTCTTGCCGACCCCGCCGACGCCGGTGAGCGTGACCAGTTGCCGGTCGCGCACGACCTCGGCGCCGTGGCGCACCTGATCGTCGCGACCGACGAGGGAGGTGACCTGCCGCGGCAGGTTACCCGCGATCTGCTCCGCGCTGCGGAGCACCGGGAATCCGGTCCGGAGACCGTCGGCGACGACCTGGTACACCGAGATCCGGCCCCGCAACCCGCGGAGCACGTGCTCGCCGAGCGGCCGTAGCGACAGGCGGTTGCGCAGCAGCATCTCGGCGGTGTCCGACACGAGGACCTGCCCACCGTGCGCGAGCGCCGTCAGCCGCGCCGCGCGGTTGACCTCGCTCCCGGAGTAGTCGCCGTCCCGCTCCACCGTCTCTCCGGTGTGCAGCCCCATCCGTACCGCGAAGCCGATCGTGGTGTCGGCGCGCTAGCGTGCGCTGCACCTCGACGGCCGCCTCGGCCGCGCCTGCTGCCGTGGCGAAGGCGGCGCGGAAGCCGTCTCCGTCGGTGGCGAACACGTGCCCGCCGTGGCCTTCGATCGCCCCTCGCACGATTCGGTCGTGAACCCGCTGGGCGGCCGCCATCTCGGCCGGCGCCTCGTCCCACCGGCGCAGGACGTCCTGGATGCCGGTGAACAGGAACGTCACCGTTCCCGACGGTGGGCGGACGGGCATACCACACCTTAGGTGACCGTCACGCCGGGTCAGGCGGCAGCGAACCCCAGCGACAGGAGGTCACGACGCGACGCGACCGAGACGGCGCGCCACCCACGAACTCGTTCGAGGAAGGCCCGGACGACGGCATAGCGATCGACCGTACGGGCTGATATACCGATACCGCACCGGACCGGGGAACGGCGCTCGACGTCCGCGCGGTAGCTGGGCGGCATTCGGCGAGCCAGTGGGGGCACGATGAGCTCAGCGTTGGATCTCTGGCGACAGACAGCCGCCAAGTGGAGCGAGGTGTACGGCCAGGTCACCGACGGCCAGTGGGAGAAGCCGACACCCTGTGACGAGTGGACCGTCCGCCAGCTCGTGGACCACACCCTGGGATGGCAGGCCGAGGGCGGCCGCCTGATCGGTGCGGACACTGCACCCGGCGACGACTGGGACCGGATCCGGGCGGCCTTCGACGCCCTGCTCGCTGGTTCCTCCCAGCTCACGGGCAATGTCGCCGAGTTCGGGGGCCTTCCGAAGCAGAACCTGGTCGGTTTCCTGACCGGCGACCTGCTGATCCACAGCTGGGATCTCGCCCGCTCGATCGGAGCCGACGAGACACTTCCGCCCGACACCGTCGAGGCCACGACGGTCGGCCTCCATCACGTCCCGCCCGCTCTGCTCCGCGGCATCAACCCGCTCGGCCAGAAGATGATGGCCGCAGCCGTCGAGGTGCCCGACGACGCGAGCCCGCAGGACAAGATGCTGGCGTTCACCGGTCGCCGACCCTAGGCACGGATCCGGGCCGGCCCCGCGTGGCTCGCTCGACAAGCGACCGGCGGGACCGACCCGGACCATCATCGGTCAAGCGGTTGTCACCACCACTGGCTCCTCGGGGTCGATGCAGCCGAGGTTCTTGACAACCGTGAAGGTGCCTCCCTCGGAGCGTGCGATGTACATGTTCATCCGCACGTGGTGTTGCCCGGGCACCATCTCGGCCGGGCCGCCCGGCCCCTCGGAGATACTGGCGTGGTCGAGGGCCGCGATCACCTCGTCCTGGTCGAGCGACCCGGCTTCGGTCACCGCTGCCTCCCACAGCTTGAGCGCTCGGTACGTGCCCGAGCACGCGGAGCCCGCCGTGAACATCGCGCTGCCCGGGTACCGCGCGTCGTACCGGTTGAGCAGCTCGACGCTGAACGGGTCGCGGACGTCCCGGTAGTAGTCGAGGCACCCGTAGAGACCCTCGACGTGCTCGGCAGGCACGAGGTTGAGGAAGTTCTCGTCGAAGTAGGTGCACACGATCTGCCCGCCGCGCGCCGCGAACCCGGCGTCGTTGAGCTGGGCGAGGAACGGGGTCAGCCCGGGCGGGACGATCGTGTTGAACACGACGTCGGCGCCCGACGCCATGATGTCCGCGACGACCCGCGCGTACTCGGTGTGGTCGAGCGGGAAGTACTCCTCGCCGACGATCTCGCCGCCCCGCGACGCGACGACGTCCCGGACGTTCTTGTTCAACACATGCGGCCAGATGTAGTCGGCCGACGGCAGGTAGAACGTTCGCGCTCCCGTCTCCTGCATCAGCCAGGGGATGAGCGGCTCGACCTGCTGAGCGGGTACCGGGCCGGTGCAGAAGATCAGGGGATGGCTCTCCTGACCCTCGTACTGCTCCGGGTAGAGGTAGAGCTTTCCGGCCTCGTCGACCACCGGGCGCTTGATCGCCTGCCGGGTCGAGCTGTAGATGCCGCCGACGACCACGTCGACGTCGGCCTCGCGGACGAGCCTGGCGGCCGCTGTGTGCGCGACGTCGTCGTCGGTCGCGCTGTCCTCGACGTACAGCTCGATCGGACGGCCGAGCAGGCCACCGCGGGCGTTGATGTCGTCGGTGACCATCTTGGCCACGTTGACGTTGGCAATGCCCATGAATGCCCATGAAGGAGAGCGCCCCGGTCTGGTCGGTGATGAGGCCGATTCGTGCCGATCGGTTGATGGGGCTCATCGTCGCCGTCCTCCCCTACGCCCGGTACTGGCCGAGCAGCGACGCCGCCTGTGGCTTGCTGAGGTGTCCGGCGTCCTTCAGGACCGGCGGGACCTCGGGGTCGGACACGAAGTTCGCCCACCCCTCCTCGTCCCACTCGAACACCACCCACATCCGGTTCTCCTCGGTCGGGTCGCGGAACACGGTGGAGCCCGTGGACCCGTGCAGAGCGCGCTTGTCTGCGCCCGCGGTGCCGAACACCTTCAGGAACCGGTCGACGTCCTCGACGGTGGTGGTGGCCAGAAGCATGATGATCTCCTGCGTTCGGATCGCTGCGGATCTCGGTGGTCGCCGTCCGGTTGGCTGGCGCGATGCCACTTTCCGCGGAACGCCCTGGCAGCAGCATCGGCAGATCTACCCATTCCCACTGGTGGGTAGGTAGTGCCGAGGTCGGCTCAGTGCTCGGTCAGCCTCGCCATCGCCTCGTTGTAGCGCGCGCCCGCCACACCGATGCGGGTGGCTGCTTCGTCGAGTTCGGTGAGGTCTGTGCCGGAGAGCTCCAGCCGGGTCGCCCCGATGTTCTCGTCCAGGCGCTGCAGGCGACGCGTGCCGGGGATCGGCACGAGCGATGGGCGCCGGGCGAGCAGCCAGGCGAGGGCGACCTGCGCCGGCGTCGCGTCGTGCGCCTGGGCGATCTTGCCGACCAGGTCGAGGAGCGCCTGGTTGGCAGCTCGGTTCTCCACGGTGAAGCGGGGGATCTTCGTGCGGAGGTCGTCGCGGGCGAACTCGGCGGTGGCACTGATGGTGCCGGTGAGGAAGCCCCTGCCGAGAGGGCTGAAGGGCACCAGACCGATGCCGAGCTCGTCGAGCGTCGGAATGATCGCGGCCTCGATGTCGCGGGTCCACAGCGAGTACTCGCTCTGCAGTGCTGTCACCGCCTGGACGGCGTGCGCGCGGCGGATCGTCGCGGGCCCGGCCTCGGACAGCCCGAAGTGGGCGACCTTGCCGGCCGCCACGAGGTCGGCGACGGTCCCGGCGACGTCCTCGATGGGCACGGAGGGGTCGACGCGGTGCTGGTAGAGCAGGTCGATCCGGTCCGTCCGCAATCGCCGCAGCGACGCCTCGGTCACGCGGCGGATCTGTTCGGGCCGGCTGTCGAGGCCCCTGGAGCGGCCGTCGTGGATGTTCCAGCCGAACTTGGTGGCGATGACGACCTGGTCGCGCAGCGGCTGGAGCGCCTCGCCGACGAGCTCCTCGTTGACGTAGGGCCCGTAGACCTCCGCGGTGTCGAAGAAGGTGATGCCGCGCTCGACCGCGCCGCGCAGGACGGCCACCATCTCGTCACGGTCGCCGGGGTTCGGCCCGTAGCTCTGGCTCATGCCCATGCACCCGAGACCGAGCGCCGAGACCTGCAGTCCCTGGCCGAGGGTCCGGAACTCCATGACGCCCTCCTTCGGGTCGGAGACCTCGTTCCACGATCCACGCTACGGCGACCTCGTCATCGCAGGGGGGTTCTGGGAGAACCCGGATAACCGCGACCTGTCACGTGGACGCGGGCAGAGGTTTCCTCGGTGATGCCGGCGTACACCCAGTCACCGTCAATGCCGTCATCTGGCTGTCCGCCACCTGTGTGTGCGGCTCGGACCTGTGGCCCTACCGGGGCATCGAGGCGGTCGACGGGCCGTCCCCGATGGGCCACGAGTACGTCGGCATCGTCGAGGAGGTCGGTAGTGACGTCCGCACCGTGAAGCCGGGCCAGTTCGTGATCGGCTCGTTCTTCCCCTCCGACAACACCTGCGAGATCTGTAAAGCCGGCTACCAGACCTCTGCGTGCACCGCGTGCCCATGGGCGCGCTCGGGGCGCAGGCCGAGTACCTGCGCGTCCCGCTCGCCGACGGCACCCTCGTCGCCACCCCGGACGTTCCGCCCGACGACCTGCTTCCGAGCCTGCTCGCGGCCTCGGACGTGCTCGGCACCGGCTGGTTCGGTGCCGCCGCGGCCGACGTGCGGCCCGGCAAGACGGTCGCCGTCGTCGGTGATGGCGCCGTCGGCCTGCTCGGCGTGCTGGCCGCGAAGCAGTTGGGCGCCGAGCGGATCATCGCGATGAGCCGCCACGAGTCACGCCAGAAGCTCGCGCTGGACTTCGGCGCCACCGACATTGTCACCGAACGCGGCGACGGCGGCGTGGCGAAGATCAAGGACCTCACTCACGGTCTCGGCGCACACTCGGTCATCGAGGCGGTCGGCACCCAGGAGTCGATGATGCAGGCCATCCGCTCCACCCGCCCCGGCGGCCACGTCGGCTACGTCGGCGTCTCCCACGACGTCGAGCTGCCGGGCCAGGAGCTGTTCTTCTCCCACGTCCACCTGCACGGCGGCCCCGCTCCTGTGCGCCGGTTCCTGCCCGAGCTGATCGACCTGATCTGGAACCGCACGATCGACCCCGGCAGGGTCTTCGACCTCACGTTGCCGCTCGACCAGGCCGCCGAGGGCTACCGGGCCATGGACGAGCGCCGCGCCATCAAGACCCTGCTGCAGCCCTGACCTTCCCCCGCGAGGAGCCACCGTGGAACTCAAGCCCGTCAACCCCACCGCCAAGGCGCCGGCGTCGAACTTCACCGGCGACGTCTACGTCACCCCGATCTACAGCGGGAAAGGCCCGTCGCGGATGACCGTCGCACTCGTCCGCTTCACCCCCGGCGCCCACACCAACTGGCACACGCACGCCGACGGCCAGACCCTCCACGTCACCGAGGGCGTCGGTCTCGTCGGTATCCGCGACGGCTCGGTGCTCCGCATTCACGCCGGCGAGACCGTCATCTGCCCGCCCGGCGAGGACCACTGGCACGGCGCTGCCGCCGACACCTTCATGAGCCACCTCGCCATGCTCGAGGCCCTGCCGGACGGGGACGACCCCACCACGTGGCTCGAACCGGTCACCGACGAGCAGTACAAGGTCGCCAACGACCATTAGCTCGGGACGGTCAGCTGAGGAGGCGGACGAACTCGGAGCTATTCAGGCCGGCCTGTGAGAATCGAGCCGAGCGTCTCCGATGCCGGGACCTCGTCGTCTTCGAAGTACAACTCCAGCGCCTCGCGCAGGGCGGCCAGTGCGTCGTCGACGCTCTCGCCCTGGCTGGTGACCTCGACCTCGAGACAGCGCGCGGCGTACCACTCGCCGTCCTTCGACACCGCGGCGGTGAGCGTTCGGGCGAGGTCCATGAGAGGAGTGTAGAGCGACCGACCTGACCTGCATGTCGACCGCGGAGACCGACGCTCCTCACGTGCCGGTCCTTGGCCGTCGACGGAGAGCAGATTCCCGTCAACGGCGGTCACGTAGATCAGCATTGTCGGCGCGCCGGAAGCGCGCCGCGGGGACGGCGGCGCGGCCGGCCAGCCCGACGGCGAACATGACTGTTCCGGCCAGCACGGACTGCCACGGCAGCGTGACGACCAGGGTGAGACAGCCGAGTGCGCCGAGCACGTTGAGCCAGCGGGGCCACCGGCGCTGCTCGGCCGGCTGGGTGAACGCCGCCGCGTTGGCGATGAGGTAGTAGATCAGTACTCCGAAGGACGAGAAACCGATGACGCCACGCAGATCCACCGTGGCCACCAGGACGCTGACGACGACCGCGAGGGTCATCTCGGCACGGTGCGGAACCCGGTAACGCGGATGCACGGCGGCCAGCCAGCCGGGTAGGTCCCGGTGGCGGGCCATCGCGAGGCTGGTGCGGCCGACACCGGCGATCAGCGCCAGCAATGCGCCGAGCGCGGCCAGCGCCGCGCCGACCCGCACGACCGGGGTGAGCCCGCCCGCGCCGGCCGCCTGCACGGCGGTCGTCAGGGGAGCGGTGGCGGCGGCGAGCTGATCGGGACCGGCAGCCAGCAGCGCCGCGACCCCCACCACCAGGTAGACGGCCACGGTCATCGACAAGGCTATCGGGATGGCCCGGGGGATGGTGCGCTGCGGATCGCGGACCTCCTCGCCCATGGTCGCGATCCGGGCGTAGCCGGCGAACGCGAAGAACAGCAGGCCCGCCGCCTGGAGGGTGCCGTACGGACCGCCGGTGCCCAGGGCCGGCCAGCCGCCCAGATTCGCCAGGTCGGCGCGGCCGCCCACGGCGATCCCGACCACCACCACGGCCAACGCGGTGAGGCTGGTGGCGACAAGTACGCGGGTCAGCAGGACGGTCTTGGTCACGCCGCGGTAGTTGAGCGAGGCCAGGGCCAGCACGGCGGCCACCGCCACGGCCCGTTGGACCCGTGACGGGCCGGGTACCGCGTAGGTGGCGAACGTCAGCGCCATCGCCGCGCACGAGGCGGTCTTCCCGATCACGAAACCCCACCCGGCGGCGAACCCCCACCAGTGCCCGAGCCGTTCCCGACCGTAGATGTACGTGCCGCCGGACGTCGGGTATGCGGCCGCCAATTGGGCCGACGCCGTGGCGTTGCAGTAGGCGATCACCGCCGCGATGCCCAGCCCGACCAGCAAGCCGGTGCCCGCCGCGCGGGCGGCAGGAGCGAACGCGGCGAACACGCCGGCTCCGATCATCGAGCCGAGCCCGATGACGACGGCGTCACCGACTCCCAGCCGGCGGGCCAGCGCGCGGGACCCGTTCCCGTCGAGGGCGCCGGACCGGGGTTCGTCGGCCGTGGATCGCGCGGGGTGTCGGCCCGATCGACGAGCAGGCACGGCCATCACCCCCTGGTCCATCAAGCTGGTTTGATATATCTTCGGGGCATGGTGGGGCCCGGTCAAGCCATCCCGTCATTCGTGCGGTTGGCCGCCCATCCACTGCGATGGCACCTGCTGACGGAGCTGACCGCCGGCGACTACCGGGTGCGCGAGCTGACCGCGCTCGTCGGCCAGCCGCAGAACCTGGTCTCTTACCACCTGCGGCAGCTGCGCGGCGGTGGGCTGGTCACCGCGCGGCGCAGCAACTTCGACGCCCGCGACACCTACTACCACCTGGACCTGGACCGCTGCGCTGATGCGTTGATCACCACGGGGACGGCGCTGCACCCGGCGCTCTCTCTGCAGCAGCCACCACCGGCGACGCCCGGCGGAGGACCGCGGCGGCCTCGGGTGCTGTTCGCCTGTACCGGCAACAGCGCCCGATCGCCGATCGCCGAAGCGCTCCTGCGCCGCCGCGCCGGCGGCCACGTCGAGGTCCTCAGCGCCGGCAGCCGGCCCAAACCGCGCATCCATCCCCACGCGGTCCGGGTACTGCGCGACAGGTTCGGCATCGACATCGCCGACCAGGCCCCGCGCCACCTGGACACCGTGGCCGACCAGCCGTTCGACCATGTGATCACTCTGTGCGACAAGGTCCGTGAGGTCTGCCCCGACTTCGGCGACCATCCCCGGTTCGTCCACTGGAGCATTCCCGACCCGGCCGTCACAGGTGACGCCGACGACGACGGCTATCCGGCCTTCATCCGCATCGCCGTGCAGATCGACACCCGCATCCGGCACCTGCTGACCGTGCTCGCCGCCACTTCACGTCCGGAGGAGGAACCGTGACCGCACCAGAGAAGCTCGCCGGCGTCCGCTACGTGGTGGACGACGTCGAGGCCGCTGTGACCTTCTACACCACCCACCTCGGCTTCACCGTGCACACCGATGTCGCCCCCGCGTTCGCCGACGTGATCCGCGGTCCGCTCCGCCTGCTGCTGTCCGGCCCCACCAGCTCCGGCGCGCGCGCCACTCCGGCCGACGCGACCGCTGCCGGCCGCAACCGCATCCACCTGATCGTCGACGACCTCGACACGGAGATCGACCGGCTCCGCCGCGCCGGGCTGTCCTTCCGTAGCGACCTCGTCGCCGGTCCCGGCGGCCGCCAGATCCTGCTCGCCGACCCCGCCGGCAACCTCATCGAACTGTTTCAGCCCGGACAACGTCCGCAGGCGCCCACGGCGTCGTCACGTTCCGCGAGTGCCGCCGGGATCGACGGGGCGCGTCCACGGGGCTGATCCGCGTTCTCGACGAGGCTTCGTCGGCCGGCGGCCCACGGTCTCAGTCCGGTGGCACCGCGCGAGGCGGGCATGCGGATCGTCGCGCACCTCGCTCACCCTCGCGAGGGCGTGCTGCGCCGCCGTCGACATCGCGCCATCCTCCCCGAATCGGCGGCGCGATGCGTACGTCATCGCACCACTCGGGGAACGCGCAGCTCGGATGCGGGACGAGCCGCTGGTCGAACTCGACGGTCCGCTGACCGACGAAATCGGTGTCGGTGACGCGGGGTGCTGTAGCAAGCACGGGCACGTTGCCGGGTCAGGGGTCCCCCGGCCGGGCGAAGGCCGGTCGACCCGGTCGACGCCACGGCGGGGGGACGGGTGGCGAGTGGAGCCGCAGGTGTTCGTGCAGGTGCTGGAGCCGTTGGGCAGTGTCTGGGTGGCCGCTGCCGTCGCGTTGCTGCCGCTGGGTGTGCTGCTGGTCTGCCTCGCCGGCCTGCGGATCTCGGCGTGGCTGGCGGTGCTGCTGTGCGCCGCGGTGACCGTGGCGCTCGCGGTCGTCGTCTGGGACGCACCCGTCGACAAGACGCTCATGGCGTACGGGCTGGGCTCGGCCACCGGGGTGTGGTCGGTGGGCTGGATCGTCTTCTGGGGCCTGATCATCTACAACACGATGGTCATCATGGGTGCCTTCGCCGCCCTGCGGGACTGGCTGGTGATGGCCGCCGGTCCCGATGTCCGGGTGCAGGTGCTGGTGCTGGCGTGGGCGTTCGGAGCGCTGCTGGAGGGCCTGGTCGGGTTCGGCTACCCGTGGGCGGTCGTCGCGCCGATCCTCATCGGGCTGGGCATGTCCGACCTCGCCGCGTTGCGGACGGCGGCGCTGGGCAACACGGCGCCGGTGTCCAACGGGGCGCTGGGCGCACCGATCATCGGGCTGGCCGCCGTCACCGGGCTTCCGCTGCTCGAGCTGTCCGCGTCGATCGGAAAGATCGTCGCGGTCCTCGCGATCGCGCCGCCGTTCCTGTTGATCTACCTCGTGTCGGGTCGTGAGGGGCTGCGGACGGGGTGGCCGCTGGGTGTCGTGGCGGCCGCGGGGTTCATCGCGGGCCAGCTGCCCACGTCGCAGTTCCTGGGACCGTACCTGCCGGCCGTGATCGGGGCGCTCACGTGCCTCGGGTCGCTGCTGCTGTTCCTGCGGGTGTGGACGCCGCAGCCGCTGCCCGTCGGCGCGCCTGCCGACCTGCCCTCCGGCGACCGGCACCGCGAGCTGATCCTCGCCATCCAGGCCGGGTTGGTGCCGATCGGGATCCTCGTCGCGGTGGTCGTGGCGTGGACGGGGCCGTGGTCGCCGCTGCCCCGGTTCGTCCCGTTCAAGCTGAGCGTGGTCGCGTCCGGCTCGCTCGGGACGCCGGTGGCCGTCACCTTCTCGTGGGCGCCGTTCGTGGCCGGTACCGCGACCCTCACCGCCTGGCTGCTGATCACCGCTTACCTGCGACCGTCGCGGCGGCAGCTCAAGCGGGCCTTCCGGTCGGCGCTGTCGCAGATGTGGGGAGCCCTGCTGGTCGCCCCACTGATCTTCGGGCTCGCGGCGGTGTTCAACTACGCGGGTATGGGGAACACCCTGGCCTCCGCCTTCGCCGCCCTCGGGCCGGCATTCGTCCTGCTCGCCCCGGTCCTCGGGTGGATCGCCGTCGCGCTGTCCGGTAGCGCCACGTCGTCGAACACGTTGTTCGGTGCGTTCCAGCTGTCGGTGGGCCGGCTGCTCGGCGTGCCCGACGTGCTGTTTCCCGCGCTCAACTGTGTCGGCGCGGCGTTCGGCAAGCCCATCGCGCCGCAGACCGCCAGCGTCGGCGTCTCCACCACCACCCAGGTGCGCCGCGAGGGCAACATCATCCGCTACAACCTGGCCTGGACGTTCGCGTTGCTCGCCTATGTCCTGCTCGTCGCGGTGCTGTTCGCCCTGTTCGTGCCGCACGTCATGGGCAGGTGACCACACCCCTCGCTGACCAGGACGTCGCGTCCAGCGTGGGATGATCAGCGGGTCGGGTCGGGATCGGGAGGGGCCATGGCACGTCGCCGCAAGCGCCGGCTCGGCCTGTTCGACCTGATCATGCTGCTGATCGTGGCGGCTGTCGTCTGGCTCTTCCTCGGTCAGGCGGGGATCGTCCCGCCGCTGCCCATCGGGCCCTGATGCAGATGACCGACAGCCGCTGTTTCACGTGAAACATCGCTCGCTTACCGGCGACGGGTGCGGCGAATCTGCGGAGAGTCGACTTGCTCACCCAGCAGCAGGCGGCACGACTGGACGGCCTGCCAGCGGACGGCCCGGTCGAGGTCGGCGACATGCCGCGCGAGCTCGTCCAGTATCAGCGCGAGGCCGAACGCGACGTGCTGGTGCTGCAGGCCGGCGTAGCCCGACCGGATGGCGTCGCTGCGCAACCGGGCGGCAGCCCGCTCGATGACGCTCCGGTCCGCGCGCAGTGCGGCCACGCGCTGCTCGTGCTGGTTCACTCGTTCTCCCTCGGCCGTGCCAACGGTCCGAGGGGAAGCCGGACGGTTCCAGCATGCCGTGCGCGGTCGAGCGGCGCCAGAGAGAGGCTGGCGGTAGGGGCGACAGCACCGCGAGTAACGTTGCGGTCTCGGATCGGTGTCGGTCGTGGCACCGATCACGGCATCGAGCTCCCCGGAGGACCCGTGATCCGTCTCGTCGCTCCCCTCACCGTCGCATTCGGCGCGTTGACGCTGCTGACGGCGCTGGCCACGATGATGGTCGCGGTACCGCTCGCCATGGTGACGATGATCACCGGGTTCTGCTGGTACGCGGAGCGGCCGCGAACGCCCCGGCACAACGGGCTGTGTGGCGGGTGTCGGGCCGGGTGCGTCGAGTGCCGGGAGCGGATCGAGATCGCGGGCTGAGGGTGGGGCCGGTCAGGCCCCGTCCGGCGACACCCCGTACCCCTCGACGTTCACGAGGCGCTGCTGCGCGAGGCCGTCGAACAGGCCGCCGCTGTCGAGCGCGGACAGGGCCGGGGCCTGCTGGGCCGCGGACTGCCCGGACACCGGCAGCGCCACCGCGTCGAGCGCGGGGACCGCGTCGATCCCGGGCACCTGGTCCGAGCCCGGGATCCGCTGCACGGTGGACGCCTGCCCCGCCTGCGCCGCGACAGACCCGGGTGACGAGGTGTCGGCCGGTGCCGACGTGCGCGCCGGTCCCGAGGTGTTCACGGTCGGGCCCTCGAACACGAAGAGCATCGGCAGGGCCGGCATGGCCTGCGCGCCGGGCAGGTCGGCGAGCGGCAGGCCCGCGGGCAGTCCCGCCGGCAGGGCGGACGGCAGGGCGGCAAGTGCGGATGCCGCCTCGGGCGTCGCTGATGGGGACTCGGCCGGCGCCGCCACGGCGTTCCCGGCGATGCCCGCGCCCAGCGCGGCGATCCCAGCGGCGGCGGCGGTCGTGCGGAGGGTGCGCCTCGCGAGGCTGCTCATCGGAGTTCCTTCCGGGCGAGTGAGACTTCAGTCGGCCCAACGAGCGTGCCGACGGCCTGGTTGCCCCGGTTCACCCTGCTCGGGGACACCGGGACGCGGATCGCGCCGCGTCCGCCGGGACGCCCGGCCACGGGTGCTGGCACGATGGGTGTCGTGACTGCACCGAATGCGAAGCCCACCGCGACGCTGCGGACGTCCGAGGGCGACATCAGGATCAACCTGTTCCCGGACCACGCCCCGAAGACGGTGGCGAACTTCGTCGGCCTCGCGACGGGTGAGAAGTCCTACACCCAGCCCAACGCCAGCGGCGGAGACTCCGGCCCGTTCTACGACGGCTCGGTCTTCCACCGGGTGATCAGCGGATTCATGATCCAGGGCGGCGACCCGACCGGCACCGGCCGGGGCGGCCCCGGCTACCAGTTCGCCGACGAGTTCCACCCCGACCTGCGTTTCGACCGCCCCTACCTGCTCGCCATGGCGAACGCGGGCCCCGGCACGAACGGCTCGCAGTTCTTCATCACCGTGGGGCCGACCCCGCACCTCAACCGTCGGCACACCATCTTCGGTGAGGTCGCGGACGCCGAGTCGCGCGCCGTCGTCGACGCCATCGCCACCACGTCCGTGGACCGTTCGGACCGGCCGCTCACCGAGGTCGTCATCCAGCGGATCGAGTTCGCCAACTAATCCTGCCCGACCCGGAGACCTCCATGTCGTACCCCGCCGGACCACCGACCCCACCCCGGCCCAGCGGTCCGAGTCCGGGTGCCGCGCCCGCGGTCTGCGTGCGGCACCCGGACCGGGCGACGGGGCTGAGCTGCACCCGGTGCGGGCGGCCCGCCTGTCCGGAATGCCTGCGCGAGGCGTCCGTCGGCTACCAGTGCGTCGACTGCGTCGGCGCGGGTCGGCGCGAGGCGCGCCGCGGGGTGACGATCGCGGGCGCCGAACCCGGGGGACGCCCGCTCGCCACGCCGACGCTCGTCGGGCTGAACGTCGCGGTCTTCGCCTGGACCGTCGCCACCTCGGGCAGCGTCTCCCGCAACGACCGGGCGCCGCTCTTCCAGGAGTGGGCGCTGGTACCGAACGCGGTCGCGGACGGCGAGTGGTGGCGGCTGCTCACCGGCGGGTTCCTGCACTTCGGCCCCATCCACCTGCTGTTCAACATGATGGCGCTCTGGGTGATCGGCCGTGACATCGAACCGGCGCTCGGCCGGTCGCGGTTCCTGGCCGTCTACCTCGTCTCGCTGCTCGGCGCGTCGACGGCGGTGATGCTGCTGTCCGTCCCGAACGCCCTCGTCGCGGGGGCGTCGGGGGCGGTGTTCGGCCTCATGGGTGCGCTCGCGGTGCTGCTGCGCCGGATGCGGATCCCGTTGGGTCAGGTGGGCGGCCTGATCGCGATCAACCTCGTGATCACGTTCGTGCTGCCCGGGATCTCGGTCGCCGGCCACCTGGGCGGGCTGCTGACGGGGGCGATCGCCACCGCGGCGCTGGTCTACGCCCCGGGGGACCGGCGCGTGCCGGTGCAGACCGCGGCGCTCGCCGGCCTCGCGCTGCTGCTGCTCGCCTCGCTCGCGCTGCGCATGGCGGTCATGGCCTAGCAGCCTCTAGCGGTCCGGTGGCGTCGCCGGCCGGGCGGCGCACACCGCCGTGGCGACGTCCTCCGGATCGTCGCCGAGGTCCAGCCTGCCGAACACCAGCATCCGCTCGGTGCCCTCCGCGTCGACGACGTCCATCTCCAGCATCACCGAGTCGCGGCCCCACCGGCGCACGGCCTGCGCCCGCACCGTGCCGACCTGGGACCAGGAGAGATGGCGTCGGCCGGCCAGGCCACCGACGGTCACCCCGTCGGCGTCGACCACCAGGCGCGGCCGGGCGCGCGTGCCGTACAGCGCCGCGAGCGCCAGCCCCACGGTGGCGACGGCGGCCAGGAGCAGGCCGGGGACGTCGCCCGTTCCGACCAGCAGCAGGCACCAGACGGCGGCGGCCGCAGCGCCCGCCCAGGCCATCCCCACGAGCCCGGCGGGCGGGCTCCACGCACCTCCGGACACCGGTGCGGGCATGTCATTCACCGAGCGCGACCAACTGTCCACAGATGTTGTCCACACTGGGGATGATCCGTCCCCCGTCGGGTGGACCGCTCAACGCCACCGCATGGTCATCAGCAGACCGACGACGATCAGCGCAAACCCGATGACGAAGTTCCACGAGCCGAGCGCGATCATGAAGCCGATCTTGTCGCCGGCCAGGTAGTTCACCACCAGCCACGCCAGGCCCAGCAGCATCAGGCCGAGCATCACCGCGACGTACACCGGGTGGGTGGGGCCGGCGACCTTCACCGGTGCCCGGACGTTCGGCGGCGGCGTGTACGCGGTCTTCCTGCGGACCTTGGACTTGGGCATGCTGCAACCTCGCGGTGACGGATGGCCCGGTCCCGCCCGGGCGTCGGGTCAACGATACTCAACGAGGGCAGTGAGGCTGGGTCGTCCTCACCTGCGCACCGTGCACGGGCGGCTGCGGTGTGCACGAGCGGTGACGCGGTCGCCGCTGCGGGCGGGTCAGGCGCGCGCGCTGACCTCTGCGGTCTCCGCGGTGAGCGCCGCGACGAGCGGTTCCGGCACCGGGTGCCCCGCTGCGGCCATCCAGTTGGCGAGCATCCGGTGGCCGCCCTCGGTGAGCACCGACTCGGGGTGGAACTGCACGCCCTCGACGGGCAGCTCCCGGTGTCGCACCGCCATCACGACGCCGCTCTCGGTACGGCCGGTGACCTCCAGCGCGTCCGGCACGGTGTCCGGGCGGATCGACAGCGAGTGGTAGCGGGTGGCCACGAACGGGTCGGGCAGGCCGGCGAGCACCCCGGCGCCGTCGTGGTGCACCAGCGAGGTCTTGCCGTGCAGCAGCTCCGGCGCCCGCTCGACAACGCCGCCCCAGGCCACGCCGATCGCCTGGTGACCCAGGCACACCCCCAGCAGCGGCAGCGTCCGCCGCGCGGCGGCACGGATCACGTCGATGCTCGCGCCCGCCCGCTCCGGGGTTCCCGGACCGGGGCTGACCAGCACGGCGTCGACGTCGTCGAGTTCGTCGATGTCGACCTCGTCGTTCCGCCGGACCGTGGTGTCCGCGCCGAGCTGGGCGAGGTACTGGACGAGGTTGTAGACGAAGCTGTCGTAGTTGTCGACGACGAGGACGCGCACCCGATCCACCCTATCTTCGGGGCGGCCCGCGCGGCGCGTCAGTTCCCGCCGTTGCCCTCCGACGGGCTGGAGCTGCCCCCGCCCGCGAACTGCCCGACGACGAGCGTGACCTGATCGTCCGTCGACGTGCTCTTGCCCGGCGACGGCGACTGGTCGAGCACGCGGCCGTTCTCGCTCGCGCGGTCCGTGCTCTCGAGCTGCACCTGGATGTTGGAGAAGCCCTGTCCGGCCAGCGTCGCCTGCGCCTGGTCGATCCGTCGGCCCCGGACGTCCGGCATGTCGTTCTTGCTGGTGTCGCCGTTGAACACCCGCAGGGTGACCGTGCTCTTCGGCGGCGCCTGGGCGCCCGCGGCCGGGTCCGTGCTCGCGACCTCACCGTCGTTGCCGCCGTCCACGCTCGTGCTCTTCACCGTGAAGCCGGCGTCCTCGAGCTCCTTGCGCGCGTCGTCGGCGTCCTGCCCGACGACGTTCGGTACCGCTACCGTGGTCTGCTGCTTGCCGATGACGACGGCGACGGGGGTGCCCGCGGCCACGTTCTCCCCGGCGGCGGGCGTCGAGGAGAGGATCTTGCCGACCAGGCTCGCGTCGGACGTGGTCTGCTCGGTCTGCGCGCCGAGGAGGAGGCCACGCTCGGTGAGCAGCGGGCCGGCCTCCGCGACCGTCTTGCCGTTCAGCGGCGGGACGGCGGCCTGATCCGGGCCGTTGCCGACCTGCAGCGTCACGGTGGTGCGTTCGGCGACCTCCGTGTTCGCCGGAGGGTCCGTGCCGACGACCCGGCCCTTGTCGTCGACGCTGGAGGTCACCGGCTGGATCGTGGCCAGCAGGTTCGCCGACTGCAGGGCGGCGCGGGCGGCCTCCGGCTGCTGGCCGGACACGTTCGGCACCTGGACCTGCTTCACCGTCGGGGATCCGCCGAAGATCAGGAAACCGGTCAGCGCGAGGAGCCCGACCACGACGGCGGCGGCGATGCCGATGGCGATCCGGCGCCCCCGACGGCGGTCCGGGTCGTCGTCGTAGTCGCCGTACCCGTCGTACGCGGCGGGTGGGGGCGGGGGCGCAGGTGCATAGCGGGTGGCGCCTGCGCCGTTGATCCGGCGGGTCTGCCCCGTCGTGCGCGGGTTCAACAGCGCGGTGCGCTCGTCCTCGCTCATCACGATCGGCGCGAGCGGCTGCTGCCCGGAGCGCACGCGCACGAGGTCCGCCCGCATCTCGGCGGCGGACTGGTAGCGGTTGGCCGGGTTCTTGCTCAGCGCCTTGAGCACGATCGCGTCCAGCGCGGGTGTGACCTGCGGGTTGACCTCCGAGGGAGATCGCGGGTCCTCCCGCACGTGCTGGTAGGCCACCGCGACCGGGGTGTCGCCGGTGAAGGGGGGCTCGCCGGTGAGCAGCTCGAACAGCACGCAACCCGCGGCGTAGACGTCGCTGCGCGCGTCCACGGCCTCGCCGCGCGCCTGCTCGGGCGACAGGTACTGCGCGGTGCCGATCACTGCGGCGGTCTGGGTGACGTTCTGCCCCTCGCCGAGCGCGCGGGCGATGCCGAAGTCCATCACCTTCACCGCACCGGCGCGGTTGATCATGATGTTGGCGGGCTTGACGTCGCGATGGATGATGTTGTGCTTGTGGCTGAAGTCCAGCGCGGCGCAGACGTCGGCCATCACCTCGATGACCCGCTGCTGGCTCATCGGCCCCTGCGTCTTGACGATCTCCCGCAGCGTGTGGCCGTCGACGTACTCCATCACGATGTAGGGCAGCGGCCCGAACTCGCTCTGGACCTCGCCGGTGTCGTAGACCGCGACGATCGCGGGGTGGTTGAGCGCGGCGGCGTTCTGGGCCTCGCGGCGAAACCGGAGCTGGAACTGCGGGTCCCGGGCGAGGTCCGCGCGCAGCACCTTCACGGCCACGTCCCGGCCCAGGCGCTTGTCCATCCCGCGGTGCACCTCGGACATGCCGCCGTAGCCGAGCGTGTCGCCCAGCTCGTAGCGGTCGGAGAGCAGACGCGGGGTGGTCATCGATGCCGATTCCTGACGGTGTCGGGGGGTGCCGACGCCAAACTACCGGCGAACCGGACGACCGCTACCGCCGACGCCGCCGCGGCGCCGGTGAGATCGCTCAGTCGACCCCGAAGCAGGAACACCCCGAGCGCCACCGCCGCCAGCGTGAGCAGCACGAACAGCACCAGGAGCAGCCCACGCCCCGGCCCACGGGCCGGCGGGATGCGCAGGGGCTCGGTGGGCGCGTGGTGGGCTGCGACCGGTCGAGGGGTCGATGCGTCCGAGCGGTGGGAGCCCGGGCGGCGGGCGCGCCGCGGCGTCGGCGCCGCGGCGACGGACCCGGACGGGACCGGCTCGGCCGCGCCCGACTCCTCGTCCGCCGGGGGATCGGCAGGGGAGGCCGGGGTCATCCCCGGCGAGGAGATCGGCGACATGCTCGGGGCCGGCACCGAGAGCGACCCGGACGGGCTCTCGGGCGCCGAGCGGGGCGGGTACACCGTCTCACCGGTCTCGTCGATCGCCATGGACCGCGGGACCGAGCCCCCCTGCACGGGGATGCCCGGGATCGGCAGCGGGTCGCCGCGCCTGACGGCCGCGACGGCGACGGCGAGCTCGCCGCCCGTTCCGTAGCGGCGGGCCGGGTCCTTGACGAGGATCGCGTCGATGAGCGCACGCACGTGCTCGGGCACGACGTCGGGAAGGGGTGGAGGTGGCTCGCGGACCTGCATCATCGCGACGGCCACCGCACTCTCCGCTCGGAACGGTCGGTGCCCTGCGAGGCACTCGTAGCCCACGATGCCCAGCGAGTAGACGTCGCCCGCAGGCCCCGCCTCCGCCCCGCTCGCCTGCTCCGGGGCGATGTAGTGGGCCGTGCCCATCACCATGCCGGACCGGGTGACCGGCACGGCGTTGGCCGCCTTCGCGATCCCGAAGTCGGTGAGCTTCACCTTGCCGTCGACCCGGATGAGGATATTGCCCGGCTTCACGTCGCGGTGGACGAAGCCGCGCTCGTGCGCGGCCTGCAGCGCCCGCGCGGACTGCTCCATGATCCGCAACGTCTGCTCGGGCTCCAGCGGGCCGCGGGCGATCAGCGACGACAGCGGCTCGCCGCGCACCAGCTCCATCACCAGATAGGCGGTGTGGCCACCACCGAGCGGCCCGTCGTCCTCGCCGTAGTCGTGCACCGCGGCGATGCCGGAGTGGTCCAGCGAGGCGACGGTGCGGGCCTCGACCCGGAACCGGTGCAGGAACTCCGGGTCGCCCGACAGCTCGGGGCGCAGGACCTTCACGGCGACGTTGCGGCCCAGCCGGATGTCCTCGGCCTCCCACACCTCGCCCATCCCGCCGACGGCGATGCGCCGGTCGAGCTGGTAGCGGTCGCCGATGCGGTGGCCGGACGCGAGAACGGTCATCGCCCGCTCCGCAGCCCCGCGGCGATGACCGCGCGCCCGATCGGGGCGGCCCGGGACCCTCCGGTCGCCTCCAGCGAGCGGTCGCCGCCGTTCTCCACCAGCACCGCGACGGCGATCTGCGGGTCGTTCGCGGGCGCGAAGGCGACGTACCAGTTGTGCGGCGGCGTGGCCTTCGGATCCGTGCCGTGCTCGGCGGTGCCCGTCTTCGCCGCGATCTGCACGCCGGTGATCTTCCCGCCGCCCTGCGTGCGGTTCTCCGCGCCGATCATGAGGTCGGTCAGCGTCTTCGCGACGTTCGCGGGCATCGCCCGGCCGAGCCGGTCCGGCTGGGTCTCGTCGAGCACGTCCAGCGTCGGGCTGAGCACCTGCTCGACGAGGTGGGGCGCCATGACCTGGCCGCCGTTCGCGATCGCTGCGACGATCATCGCGTTCTGCAGCGGCGTGAACCGCACATCGCGCTGCCCGATGGCGGACTGCTGCAGGGAGGCGGTGTCCGGGATGTCACCGAGCGTGGAAGGCGCGACCGTCATTGGGATTGCGGGCGGCTCCGCGCCGACGCCGAAGGCCTCGGCCTGCGCGCGGATCTTGTCTTCGCCGAGCTGGGCGCCCAGCTCGGCGAAGGCGGTGTTGCACGAGCGGGCCAGCGCGTCGCGCAGCGAGGCCGTCGGCCCCGTGCCGCACGCGGTGCCGGCGAAGTTCTCCAGTTTCGTCGCGGTGTCCTGCAACGTGATCTCCGACGCGGCCGTCAGCTGGCTGTCCGGGGTGTAGCCGTTCTGCAGCGCTGCCGCGGTGTCGATCAACTTGAACGTCGAACCGGGAGGGTAGGTCTCGGAGATCGCGCGGTTCGGCAGCACCGGCGGGTCCGCGTTGTTGAACTTCGTCCACGCGGCGGTCTGGTCTTCCGAGTCGTGGCTGGCCAGCTTGTTCGGGTCGTAGGTCGGGGTGGACACCATCGCGAGGATCTGCCCGGTCTGCGGGCGCAGCGCGACCACGGCGCCGGCGTAGTCGCGCGAGGTCAGCGCCTGGTAGGCGGCCTGCTGCACGGCCGGGTCGATCGTCAGGACGACGCTGCCGCCGCTGGGGTCGCGGCCGGTGATGAGGTCCGACAGCCGGCGCGCGAAGAGCCGGTCGTCGTTGCCGTTGAGCACCTCGTCCATCGACCGCTCGATACCGCTCCCGCTGTAGAGCACCGAGTAGAAGCCCGTGACGGTCGAGTAGACCGGGCCGTCGGGGTACTCGCGCTGGAAGCGCAGCCGGTCACCGGTCTCGACGCTCTTCGCGAGCACCTGGCCCGCGGCGCTGATCTGGCCGCGCTGACGGCTGTACTCGGCGAGCAGGACGCGCTGGTTGCGAGCGTCGTCGCGGTAGTCGCCGGCCTTGACGACCTGCACGTAGGTGAGGTTCGCCATCAGCAGGACGATCATGCCCATCACGGCCAGGGCGATGCGCCGGACGGGGGTGTTCACGAAGGCCGCTCCACCAGCTCGGTGCCGGCCTCGGCGATCGGCACCTGCGGTGCGGCCGGCCGGTGGGGCAGCGGCGCGCGGGCGGCGTTGCTCACCCGCAGCAGCAGCGCGACCAGCGCGTAGTTCGCCACCAGCGACGACCCGCCGTACGACAGGAACGGCAGCGTCAGGCCGGTCAACGGGATGAGCTTCGTGACGCCGCCGATCACGACGAACATCTGCAGGGCCAGCGTGAAGGCCAGGCCGGTGGCGAGGAGCTTGCCGAAACTGTCGCGCACCGCGAGCGCGGTGCGCAGCCCGCGGGTGATCAGCACGAGGTAGACGACGAGGATCGCGGCCAGCCCGACCAGGCCCAGCTCCTCGCCGAGCGAGGAGAACATGAAGTCGCTCTCGGCGTAGGGCACGAGGTCCGGACGGCCCGCACCCAGCCCGGTGCCGCCGACCCCCCCGGTGCCCAGCCCGAACAGTGCCTGCCCGAGCTGGTAGCCCGATCCGTTGAAGTCGGCGAACGGGTCCAACCAGATCTCGACCCGCGTGCGGACGTGGCCGAAGAGCTGGTAGGCCACGAAGCCGCCAGCCAGGAAGATCGACAGCCCGATGACCATCCACGAGACCTTGTTCGTGGCGGTGTAGAGCAGCACGAGCACGATGCCGAAGAACAGCAGGGACGTGCCGAGGTCGCGCTCGAGCACCAGGACGCCGACCGAGAGCCCCCACGCGATGAGCAGGGGCGCGAGGTCCCGCGCGCGGGGGAACTCCATGCCGAGGAACGTGCGGCCGGCCTCGCTGAACAGCTCGCGCTTCTGCATGAGGAACACGGCGAAGAACACGATCAGGAGGATCTTCGCGAACTCGCCGGGCTGGATCGAGAAGATGCCGAGCCGCAGCCAGATCCGCGCGCCGTTGACCTCGGAGATCGACGACGGCAGCAGGCCGGGCAGTGCGAGGAGGACGAGCCCGGCGAAGCCTGCGGTGTAGCCGTAGCGGGCGAGCGTGCGGTGGTTGCGCACGAAGTAGAGCACGCCGACGAACAGCACGAGGCCGATCGCCGTCCACGCCACCTGCCGCTGGATCAGCACCGTGGGCGCCTCCCGGCCCAGGGCGACGGCGCGGTCCGCCGCCGCCAGATCGAGGCGGTGGATCATCACCAGGCCCAGGCCGTTGAGCAGCGCCACGCACGGCAACATCACCGGGTCCGCGTACGGCGCGAGCTTGCGCACCGCGAGGTGCGCCACGGTGAACAGGCCCAGGTACGCCGCACCGACGTAGAGCAGCGCGCGGGTGAGCTCGTTCTCCTGGTTCGCCTCGACCAGCACCAGCGCCGCGGTCACGATCGCCGCGGCGAACGCGAGCAGGACCAGCTCGATGTTGCGGCCGGTGGGCAGCGCGGGAGCCTTCTCGGGCGCGGGGTCCGCCGCCCGGCCCCCGGATCCCAACACGTCCGGAGAGGTCATCTCAGCTCACCGGCCGACAGTTGAGACCTGGTTGCGGGGCTACTGTCGGGAGCGGCGTGGTGTCGACCGTCGGGGTGGGGGCGAGGTTCGGGTCGGTGGGGACGGCCTGGGCCGGATCACCGGGTACCGCCGCGGGGTCCGACGGGACGAGCTGCGGCTCCGGCGTCGGCGGGATCAGCGCTGCGGACGGCGCCACCAGTCCCGGAACGGGACAGGGGGCGAGCATGTTGCCGCGCAGCAGTGCCACCTTGCCCTGCGCGCCGGCCAGGCCGCCCTCGGTGACGAGGATGCCGTCCCGCACCGTGTTGCGCGTGGCCTCTGGCAGGTCCGTCAGCGCGATGTCGGTCTGCTCCACCAGGTGCTGCAGCGGCAGCCCCACCACGCTGCCGCGGACTCCCTGGAAGATCGCGACGTGGTCGTCGTTCGCGCCGACGTAGTACTGCTGCAGCACCCACATGCGGGCGAGCACCCCGCCGCCGGCGAGCACCGCGAAGACAGCGATGACGCCCAGCGTCAACCGCAGGCCGCGGAAGCGGGCGACCGGTGCGGGGGCGACCGGCTGCACGCGCAGCGGTGCCGTCCGGGTCAAGGTGGTGGCCGACGCGCGGGCGGCCGCCGAGTCGGGCGGCGGGGTGATGTCCCGTCCGTCGCCCGCGGCTCCGCCGACGATCGGCGCGTCGTCGCCGAAGTCGACGTCCACGACGTCCGCGACGATGCAGGTGATGTTGTCCGGGCCGCCGCCGCGCAGCGCGAGGTCGATCAGGCGGTCCGCGCACTCGCGCGGATCCTTGTACGTGCTCAGGGTGTTCGCCAGCGTCTCGTCGCTGACGACTCCGGACAGGCCGTCGCTGCACAGCAGGTAGCGGTCGCCCGGTCGGGCCTCGCGGACGGTCAGCGACGGATCGACGTCCTGGCCGGTGATGGCGCGCAGCAGCAGCGACCGCTGCGGATGGGTGTGCGCCTCCTCCTCGGTGATCCGACCCTCGTCGATCAGCGACTGGACGAACGTGTCGTCCTTCGTGATCTGGGTCAGCATCCCGTCACGCAGCTGGTAGGCACGCGAGTCACCGACGTGCACCAGCCCCAGCCGCGTGCCCTTGAACAGGATCGCGGTGAGCGTGGTGCCCATGCCCTCGAGGTCCGGGGCGTCCAGCACGTGCCGGTGGATCGCCGCGTTGCCCTCGACTGTGGCCGCGTGCAGCTCGCGCAGCAGGTCGTCGCCGGGATCGTCGTCGTCGAGCGGGGCCAGCGCCGAGATCACCAGCGACGACGCGACCTCACCGGCCGCGTGCCCGCCCATCCCGTCTGCCAACGCCAGCAGCCGCGGCCCGGCGTACACCGCGTCCTGGTTGTTCTGCCGGACGAGGCCGCGGTCGCTTCGCGCGGAGTACCGAAGGACGAGGGTCATGAGCGCAGCTCGATCACCGTCTTGCCGATGCGGACCGGGACACCCAGGGGAACGCGCGTGGGCCCGGTGACCTTAGCCCTGTCGAGGTACGTGCCGTTCGTGGACCCGAGGTCTTCGACATACCAGTCGTCACCCTGCTGTGCGATCCGCGCGTGCCGCGTCGACGCGTAGTCGTCGTCGAGCACCAATGTGGAGTCGTCCGCCCGCCCGATGAGGATCGGTCGGGAGTCCAACGAGATCCGGGTGCCGGTCAGCGGGCCCTGGGTGACCAGCAGCTGGCGCGCCGCGCGGACGCGCCCACGCCCGCGGGCCCGGCCGCCACCCGGGACGAGGGCACGCAGGCCCGCCGCGCCGTAGAGGTCCGAACGGACCACCCGGAGCGAGAACAGCACGAAGATCCAGAGGAGGGCCAGGAAACCCGCTCTGGTCAGCTGCAGCACCAGCTCCGGCACGTCGCGGCGAACTCCTCCCTCGGCCAGTCGAGCTTAACGGGCCGACTTATTGGGTGCGGAACACCAGGCTGGAGTGCCCGACCCGGATCACGTCGCCGTCGTTGAGCTGCCAGGTCTGCTGGATCGGGTTGCCGTTCACGGTGGTCCCGTTGGTCGACCCGAGGTCCGTCAGCGTGGCTTGATGACCATCCCAGTTGATCTCCAGATGGCGGCGCGACACACCGGTGTCGGGCAGGCGGAAGGCGGAGTCCTGCCCGCGGCCGATGACGTGGGTGCCCTCGGTCAGCTGGTAGCTGCGGCCGGAGCCGTCGTCCAGGCTGATCGTGGCCGTCATCTGCTGCGGGTAGCCGCCCCAGCCGCCCTGCTGCTGCCCGTAGCCGGGCTGCTGGCCGTAGCCCTGCTGGTGCTGGTCGTAGCCGCCGTCGTAGCCCTGGTCGTAGGGCTGCTGGTAGCCGCCCTGCTGCCCGTAGCCCTGGTCGTAGCCGGGCTGGCCGTAGCCGGGCTGGGCGTAGGCCTGCTGGCCACCGGGGCCCGGCTGGGCGTAGCCCTGGTCGTAGCCGGGCTGGCCGTACCCGGGCTGGCCGTAGCCGGGCTGACCGGCGTAACCGCCTGCCGGCGGCTGGCCGTAGCCCTGCTGCGGGTAGCCCTGGTCGTAGCCCTGCGGGGCGCCGTGGCCACCCGGCTGCTGGCCGTAGCCCTGCTGCGGATAACCCGGCTGCTGGCCGTAGCCCTCGGGCTCGCCCTGGTCGTAACCACCGCGGCGCTGCTCGTAGCCCTGGGGGGCGTACGTCTGCTGTCCGTAGCCGGGGTTGCCACGGTCATAGCCGTAGTGGCCGTTCTCCTCCGGGTGGCCCGGTTGCTGGCTCATGGGTGCTTCTCCTGCGTTGCGTGCTCGGCCGGCGTCCCGGCGGGAAGCATCGGGGTCGACGACCGAGCGGGTGCGGAACTGTCCCGTGTGCAGCGCCTCGGAGCGCTCCAGGAAGACTACGACCTCACCGAAGGTGTCCAACCCCTGGTCGGTGAGATGCCGGGCGACGGCGTTCGACAGGTCGTTCACGACCCGTGCCACGTCGTCGCCGGCGATGCGATCGAGATCGTGTGGACTGAGCATCACGGTGAACCGGTTCGGCGCCAGTTGGCGCCCTCCCGCGAGCTCCTGGACCTGGTCTTCGGCTTCCCGCTTCAGCGCGCCTTTGATCTCTTGGGGAACGACGCTACCTCCGAAGACCCGCGCGGAAGCGTCGCCCACCATCCCTTGGAGACGGCGCTCGAACCTCCCGACGCGGCCCACCGATCTTCCTCCGATCGCATCGGCGTGTTGTGTACACCGCCGATCGTATCCGTGCTACCGACGACCGTGGGCCCCGACCGGGTACCCCGGTGCGTCGGCGGCGATGAGGACCGTGCTAGCTTCTCGATCGCCAGGGCGAGTGGCGGAATGGCAGACGCGCACGGTTCAGGTCCGTGTGTCCGTAAGGACGTGAGGGTTCAACTCCCTCCTCGCCCACCCTGTCACCTTCGTATCGCGGGTCGGTCGGGATGGTCGGCCAACACCACCAGATTCGCATTCTCCTCGGGGGTGTTCTCCACTGCGTAGCGCGCGTACGCCGGGAGTGTCCACCGCTGCTCATCCGGTAGCCGGCGGGCCAACGCCTTCTCGGTCATCCGCAGGTGCACCGCCGCGTCCAGGGGCAGCCCCCGGCCCAGCAGCAGCGCGCCGGCGAGCACGACCACCCCGTCCGCGGGCAGCGCGACGTAGGCGTCGCGGTGGGCGCGGTCCGCATCGGCGTCCCACAACCGGGGCAGCACCCGACCCGACCCGCCCGCCGCCGCGGGTTCGAGCACCTCGCGACGCAGGCCGCCGACGTCGAGCCAGCCGTCGAGGAACATGTCCGGGTCCGTGCGCCCGAGCTCCAGGCGCAGCGACGCGGGACGCAGGTAGTCCGCGGCGTCGACCACGATCGTCGCCCGGCCGCGGGCCCGCAGCCCGACGGCGACGGCGTCGGCCAGCGCCCGCGGATTCGTCTGCGGCGGGCCGTCGACCGCCAGACGCACCCGTCCGGACCGGGTCGCGACCAGCTCCGTGATCTCGGCGACGAGCAGTTCCGGAGTAACGGGCGTGACCTGCATGCCTGTGTCTATTGCTGGTACCCCTCGACCACGGGTGCCGGCCGCTCCTGCTCCGCATCGGGGTCCTGCCCGGCCCGGCGCCGGGCCTCACGGCGGCGCAGGAGGTCCCACGTCCGGTCGAGCTCGACGCCCAGCGCGTCGAGGCGGGCGCGTTCGTCGGCGGTGAGTTCGCGTCCGCTGTGGCCACGGTCCAGGCGGTGCTCCTCCTCGACCAGTTCGGTGATCCGGTGGTGCAGGTCGTCGTCCATGGCGTCCAGCCTGCACCAGTGCCCGCCCCGGGGACCATCCCACCTGTGGATCTCCGCCTTGCCTCGCTGCCCGGTCGATCGACAGGACACGCGTTAGCCTGCCCGCATGACGTCCCGCACCGAACCGCCGTTCCGTGCCGACCACGTCGGAAGCCTGCTCCGGCCCCCGGCACTCCTCGCCGCGCGCGCCGCGCACGAGGCCGGTCAGATCGACATCACTGCGCTGCGGGCCGCCGAGGACGAGGCGATCCGAGACGTCGTCGCCATGCAGGAGCGCGTGGGGTTGCAGGCGGCGACGGACGGCGAGTTCCGGCGCACGTCGTGGCACATGGACTTCATCCACCGGCTCGGCGGGATCGAGCGCACGGCCGAGCGCATCGAGGTGCGGATGCACGGTGCGGCGGGGGACACCGCATTCACCTCGGCGGGGATCGCGGTGCGGGCGCGGGTCCGGCTCGACGAGCCGATCTTCGCCGACGACTTCGTCTTCCTGCAGAGTGCGGTCACGACCGCGGTGCCGAAGATCACGATCCCGTCGCCGAGCATGGTCCACTACCGCGGAGGGACGGCGGCGGTGGACCGGTCGGTCTACCCGGACATGGACGAGTTCTGGGCGGACCTCTCGGCCGCCTACGCCGACGAGGTCCGCGCGCTCGGCGACCTCGGCTGCCGCTACCTGCAGCTCGACGACACGAGCCTGGCCTACCTCAACGATCCCGCGCAGCGTGCCGCGATGGCCGCCCGCGGAGAGGACGCCGAGCACCAGCACCTGCGCTACATCGCCCAGATCAACGCGGCCTTGGCGGGCAGGCCCGCGGACATGCGCGTGACCACCCACATGTGCCGGGGCAACTACCGCTCCTCCTGGGCGGCCGAGGGCGGCTACGACTTCGTGGCCGAGGCGCTGTTCGGGGAGCTGGCGGTGGACGGGTTCTTCTGCGAGTTCGACGACGAGCGGTCCGGGAGCTTCGCGCCGCTGCGGTTCGTGCCGCCGGGCAAGCAGGTGGTGCTGGGGCTGGTCACGACCAAGCGCGGTGACCTGGAGGACGCGGACGTGCTCAAGCAGCGGATCGACGAGGCGGCGAAGTTCGTGCCGCTGGACCAGCTGTGCCTCTCGCCGCAGTGCGGGTTCTCCTCCACGGTGGAGGGCAACACCCTGACCTATGACGAGCAGGTCGCGAAGCTGGAGCTGATCGTCCGGGTGGCCGACGACGTGTGGGGCTGAGCGTCCCGACGAGAACGAGGAGTCGTGACCGAGGGACCGGCCGGGTGGGCGCGCCCGCTGCACACGGCGGTGCTGGACGCCGCGGACGTCGTCGCCGGGACGACACTGCTCGACCTCGGCTGTGGGACGGGCGAGTTCGCCCGCGCCGCGGCACAGCGGGGGGCCCGGGTCACGGGTCGTGATCTGGACCCGGCGGCGGTGGCACTGGCGGCCGCGGCGGTGCCGGAGGCGCGGTTCGCGGCCGGCGACGCGCTGGACCTCGGGCCGGTCGACGCCCTGGGTGGCCCGTTCGCGGTGGTCGCGGCCGTGCAGCTCCTGACGCACGTGGCGAACCCGCTGAAGCTGTTGCGGGAGGCGGCGCGCGTGGCAGTACCGGGCGGGACCCTCGTCATGACCGTGTGGGGCCGCGAGCACGAGTGCGACGTGCGGGTGTTCGGCGAGGCGCTCGCACCGTGGCTGCCGGCGCCGCGCCGCCCGCCCGGGCCGCCGGCCCTGACCGATCCGAACCGGCTGCGGAAGGTGGCCTGGCTGGCCGGGCTGGCGGTGGCCGGGATCGACGCGGTGACCTGCACGTTCGACTACCCCGACGACGACGCCGTCCTGGGCCCGGTGCTGGCGTCGGGGATCGGCCGGGCGGCGGCGCGGCTGGCGGGACCCGACGCGGTGGACAAGGCGCTGCGCGAGGCGCTCCGGCCCTACCGGACAGCGGCGGGCGGCTACCGGCTGGAGAACCTGTTCCGGGTTCTCGTGGCGCACGCGCCGTAGCCGAACGGGCGCGGCGACGGGCTCCGGGCTAGCGTCGCGCCCGTGCGAGTGGTGATCGCGGGAGGACACGGGCAGATCGCGCTGCGGCTGACGGCGCTGTTGACGGGGCGCGGGGACGTCGTGACGGGGGTGGTGCGCAACCCCGACCACCGCGGCGACGTCGAGGCCGCAGGCGGCACGGCCCTCGTGCGCGACCTGGAGACGGTCGACGCGACGGAGCTCGCCGAGCACCTGGTGGGCGCGGACGCCGTCGTGTTCGCCGCGGGCGCCGGGCCGACCAGCGGGGCGCCGCGCAAGGACACCGTCGACCGGGCCGCCGCGGTGCTGCTCGCCGACGCCGCCGAGCTGGCCGGTGTGCGGCGCTACGTGCAGGTCTCGGCGACGGGCGTCGACGAGGAGCCCGACGCGTCCCGCGGCGACGTCTGGGTGGCCTACCTGCACGCCAAGCGGGCCGCCGAGGAGGCGCTGCGCGCGTCGACGCTGGACTGGACGATCCTGCGCCCCGGGCGGCTCACCGACGACCCGGGCGTCGGCAAGGTCCTGCTCGCCCCGTCGGTGCCGCGGGGTGCCGTCACCCGGGACGACACCGCCGCCGTGCTCGCCGCACTGCTCGACGCCCCGGGCACGATCGGGCAGACCCTCGAGCTCGTCGAGGGCGACGACGACGTGCTCGCCGCCGTCGCCGCGATCGCCCTTCCCCCGCCCCGCGACGACGACTCCGACGATTCCGGGGCCGCCTCGCCCGCGGACACCGCGGCGTCGGCCCCGGGCGAGGTCGGCCCCCGTGACTGAGCCCGCCACCCGCGAGGTCGACGTCGTCGTCATCGGGGCCGGGGCCGTCGGCGAGAACGCCGCCGACTACGCGCACCGCGCCGGCCTGTCGACGGCCCTCGTGGAGTCGGAGCTGGTCGGCGGCGAGTGCTCGTACTGGGCGTGCATGCCGAGCAAGGCGCTCCTGCGCACGGCCGACGCGGTCGTCGCCGCCCGCCGGCTGCCCGGTGTGACCGCGGAGTACGACGTCGAATCCGTGCTGAAGCGGCGCGACGCGATCGCCCACGGCTGGGACGACGCGAGCCAGGTCGACTGGGCCGAAGGCGCCGGGATATCGGTGATGCGCGGCCGGGCCCGGCTCGCCGGCGAGCGGCTGGTCCGGGTCGGCGACGAGACGGTGCGCGCCCGGCACGCCGTCGTCGTCGCCACCGGCAGCCGCCCGGTCCGCCCACCGATCCCCGGCCTGGACTCCGTCCGCACCTGGACCAGCCGGGACGCCACCTCCGCGCATGCGGTGCCGCGCCGCCTCGGCGTGCTCGGCGGCGGGGTGGTCGGCTGCGAGCTGGCGCAGGCGTGGCGGCGGCTCGGATCCGACGTGGTGCTGCTGGTCCGCGGGCCGCGGCTGCTGGCGTTGGCGGAGCCCGTCGCGTCGGAGAAGGTCGTCGCCGGGCTGCGGCGCGACGGGGTGGACGTGCGGCTGGACACCGGGCTCGAGACCGTCGGCCTGACGCCCGACGGACCACTGACCGTCGACGACACCGGACTGGTGCACGGCGTCGACGGGGACTGGCTCTACGCGGCGGGCGACGTCACCGGCCGAGCGCCGCTGACCCACCAGGGCAAGTACAACGCACGGATCGTCGGGGCGGCGATCGGCGCTCGCGCCGCCGGCACGCCGGTGGACACGGCTCCGTGGGGCGAGCACGTCGCAACGGCCGACCACGCCGCGGTGCCGCAGGTCGTCTTCACCGACCCGGAGGTCGCCTCGGTCGGCCGGACCGCAGCACAGGCACGGGAGGCAGGCCTGCACGTGCGGGTGGTGGACCTGCCGATCGCCGTCGCCGGCTCGACCATCCTGGCCGAGAACTACGACGGCGCGGTGCGGATGGTCGTCGACGAGGACCGCGGTGTTCTCGTCGGCCTGACCTTCGTCGGTCAGGACACCGCCGAGCTGCTGCACGCGGCGACGATCGCCGTGGTCGGGGAGGTGCCGCTGCACCGCCTGTGGCACGCGGTGCCCGCCTACCCGACGATGAGCGAGGTGTGGCTGCGGCTGCTGGAGGCCTACCGCTCACCCGGCTGAGGCTCAGGGAGCGGCCTGCGACAGGGCCGCCGCGAGCCCCAGCGTCACGGCCATCAGCGTGACCTCGACGCCCGCCCAGCGCAGCACGGGTATGCGGCCGGCGGCCATCCGGCGCCGGGTGAGCAGGCCCAGGACGCCGAGCAGCACCAGCGCGGCCGCCTTGGCGATGACCAACGCGCCGTAGCCGGTGAAGAACAGCGCCGCCCACGACCCGAGCCGTACCTGCGCTGTCAGCACGCCGCTCACAGTCACGGTGACGAGGCAGTACCCGGCCAGCGTCGAGAAGCGGGGCAGCGCCGTCACCAGCAGCTCGCGCCTGCGGCCCAGCAGCACCAGGAGCGCGGCGAGCCCGCCCACCCACAGTGACGCTGTTGCGACGTGCAGCGCCACGGTGGTCACCGCCACCTCATGGCTCGCCGACGAGCTGGCGTGCCCGGTCACGCCCGGTGTGAGCATCCCCAGCAGCGCGATGACCAGCACGATCCGCCCGGGAACCTGGTCCGGATCGCGCAGCCGGGCGACCGCGCAGCCGAGCACGGCCGCGGCGCAGGCGACGGTGAGCAGGGCACCCCGACCGGCGGCCAGGTTCGTCGTCCACACCAGCAGGTCCGGCCCGGTCAGCGAGGTGACCGGGCGGCCGTACCCGTCGGCGGCGCGGAAGGCGATCCCGAGCAGCGCGAGCACCAGCCAGGCGCCCCCGACGACGACCAGCGTCCGGTCCGCCCGGCGGCGCACCCGGTTCGCCTCGGGTGCACCGACGGGGAGGAACAGGCCGACGAGCGCGAGCCCGACGCAGGTGATGCCCGCGACGTCCGTGCCCGCGCGGGTCAGACCGGTGCCGAGCAGGGCGGGGAGCGTCGTTCCCGCCAGCGCACCGACGAGCACGGCCGCCACCACCGCGGTGGCGAGCGCGAGCACCGCCCACAGCGCCGGCGTCAGGCGGGCGGACGGGCGGGTGGCCGTCCGGTCCATACGTCGCTCCCCTCCCGACCGCGGCTCAGCTGCGGCGGACCAGCCGCAGCGCGACGACCGCGCCGGCTGCCACCAGGATGACCGCACCGACCAGCCACGGCCAGATCGGGGCGCCGCCGCTCGGCGTGCTGCTCGCCTGCGGGGCGACGGGCGCGGCCGTGGGGGCCGCCGCTGCCGGGGCCGTCGTGGGGGCGGCCGCAGCGGGACCCGGCGCCGTCAGCGTGAACGACACCGTGCCCTGCACGGGGTGCCCGTCGTCGGAGACCACGCGGTAGCCGATCTGGTAGACCCCCGCCGGGCCGAGTGGTGACACCGCCGTGCTCACCTGCCCGCCCGCCGCGGACACCTGCCCGGACTGGTAGTTCGTGCCGTCCGGACCGACCACGGACATCGTCGCGAACTCGGCCGAGATGTTCTCGTTGAAGGTGAGCGAGACCGACTCCGGGGCGGCGTCGACGCTCGACTTGTCCGTCGGGTTGCTGCTCTCCAGACGCGTGTGGGCGAACGCCGGGGCAGCGCCGAGCAGCAGCGCGACGCACGCGGCGACGGAGGCGGCGAGCAGCCGCAACGCGGTGCGGGTCACTGCCGGGCCTCGCTGCGCTCGCGCTCCGGCGCCTCGGGGGTGCGCTCCGGTGCGGTGGCCCGGCGGGTGCGCAGCACGGCGCCGCCACCCACGCCCAGACCCAGTGCGCCGACGAGCAGGCCCGCGCCGGCGAGCCAGCGGGCCGTGCTGTCCGTGCCGTCGGCCGCGCGCAGCTCCTGGGCGGTGGTGTCGGTCGGGCCGGCGTGCTCGTCACCCGTGGCGGGCGTCAATGTGACCGTCGGGGCGGGCCGCTCGGGCTCGGAACCGTCGGGGTTCATCGGCTGGTCCCAGGCGACGATCTCGCCGTCGTCGTAGGTCTGGACCGCGGGCAGGGCGATCTTCTCGACGCCGGTCGGCAGGGGGCCGACGGACAGGGGGAACTCGAGGAACTCGCCTGGACCGATGCGAGTGCCGGGGTTCGCCGTCCAGGTGACGGTGCGGACGGCCTCGTTGACCGTGCGCTCGCCGACCTGGACGGGTGGGGTGAGCGCGGCCTTCGTCATGGTGGCGGTCCAGCCCGGCACGGGCGTGGTGCGCACGCTGCTGAGCGGGTGGTCGGCGGGCAGTGTGACCTCGAGCTTCACGGTGCCTGCGGTGTCGGACTCGTTGGGCACGCGCAGCGAGACGACGCTGTAGCTCCCCTGCGCGGCGTCCCCCGGCTGGGCGGTGACGTGGGCGAACGCGGGTGCGGCACCGAGGACGGTGGCGGTGGCGGCGAGGGACAGGACAGTGGCGAGGCGCAGGGCACGCCGACAGGCCGGGATGTGGGACACGGGGGTTTCTCCGGTGATCAAGGCACGCCGCGACGAGGGCGCGGCGCGGAGGGACGGGGTGTGCGGGTCAGCACCCCACCGGAGGACCGCGCCGGGTCGGCACCGCGGCGAGCGCGAGCCGCCGGGGCACCGGAGCGACGGCGGCGACACGCAGCGACCGCAGCGGGCCGTCGGCGGGCGGGACGAACGGGCGTCGGGGCAACACGCGGCGCAGCGCGGAGCCGACGGCGGCCAGGGCCCGGTCGGCGTGGCCCAGCAGCACGGTGACGACGAGCGTCGCCACCGCGTGCAGGGCGAACATCGTGAGACCGCTCGGAGCGGCGTCGACGGACGGATGTGGATGCAGGACGGCCAGCAGAACGTGTAGCGCGTACTGACCGCCCGCGAGCGTCGCGATCGTGGCCGAGGTGCTGCGGCAGCGGTCGGCAACCCCGACGACAGCGCCCGTGAGCAGCGGGAACAGCACGACGAGGACCGCGAGGTCCGGGACCGACCCGCCCGCGAGGACATGGCCGACGGCGATCAGCAGGGTGCTGAGCGCCGCGGTCACCACCCCGCGCAGGCGGGGCCCGCGTGCGGTCCGGTCGTCCATGGGTTCACAAGTTAGCGGGGCCCACCGACAGGTCACACCGGCCGCGACCCCCAATGCGAGGCGGATGGCGCCCCTCAAGCGGCGGGCGGTAGATCCTGTGACGGCCGCCGAACGGTGCCGTTCGACGCGCCGCTGCTCGTGCCACCTCAGTGGCGTGAGGTGGCCCTGGGGTCAGACCGTTCGGCCGATGCCCAGGTGGTCCAGCAGGGTCAGCTCGATCCGGTCGAGCTCGGCGGAGACCGCCCGGTGCGCGGTCTTGCGGCGTTGCGGCGGCATCTGCTCGGCGGCCCGGACGGCCAGCGCCAGGTCCTCCAGCCGAGGCCGGGACTCGCGGGCGAACCGGCGCGCGGCGGTGGTGGCGTGGGCCTCGGCGCCGTCGTCGAGGTCGTCGAGGGCGGCCGCCAGCTGGTCGATCCGCGCGTGCAATGCGCCGCCGCGGCCCGAGTAGGCGTTGAGCTGAGACGGCGTGACACCGAGCCGGGCGGCGCGGTAGGCGTCCCACCGCGCGCGGGCGACCCCGGCGCTGGCCAGCGCGTACGGCGCGAGCAGGGGCAGAACGACCTTGCCGAGGCCGATCATGCGGCGCGCCCGGGCGGGGGTCAGCGGTCCGCGTCCCCGGCGGACGTTCTCGCCCGCCTGCTCCGCGGCGGCACCGGCCTTGCGGGCGGCCCGGCCGGCCCGCTTGGTGAAGCGCCCCGCGGCCTTCGTCGCAACGGCGCCGACCTCGCCCGCCACTGCTGCATCCACGGCGGTGCCCGCCACGGTGCCGACCGTCGCGCCCGCTCCGCGTCGCCGCCCCATCAGCTCCTCCTCGCAGACCCTGGATGCACCGGGGACCTCCCCGGCCGTCCGGGGCGCCAGCTTAGGGCCCGGCCGGCGGCGCTGGAGCCGATCACCCCTGATCGTTGCTCCTCGACTGCGACGGCGACCGGGCCGGCACGTGCTGCAGGCGGCCGTCGTGATGCCGACGCGACGGGCTGAGTCGAAGATCGACTTGGCGTCGTCGCACAGGTTGAGTGACCGTCGCACCTGCTGAGCAGGGTGCGTCGGTGTCGGTCGGCGTGCGACAACCTGGCCGGGGTGTGACGGCGCGCCGGGTGCGCGCCACGTGCCGAGCCGCCGGTGTGACGGGGTGGTCGCTGCGCGGGAGCTCCGACTCGCGCCGGCAAAGGTGCCGACTCGCGCCGGCAAAGGTACCGACAGTGCCGGCAAAGGTGCCGACTCGCGGCGGCAAAGGTGCCGACTCGCGGGGATGGGGAGAGCCGGCGCGGGGGTGGGGACGGCGCTGCGCGGGAACTGTCGGTGGCGGTCACTACGCTCCGAACCGTGACTGCTACCGCTGACCACGTGCCGGCGCAGGCGCCCGGTGCGGGGCCTGCGGGGGTGGTGCTCGACGCCTCGGCCACCACGCACTGCCGCCGGCGGATCCACCTCGACCACGACCCGTCGGCGGTCGCGGGTCCGCAGGCGCTGCCCGACCCGTCGTCGGCGCAGCGGCTGGCCGACGCCGCGGAGTACCGCGTGCGGATCGGGGCGCAGCTGGGGCGCGTGGCCGGCGCGGGGTGGCGTGCGGTGCCGGCGGACGCGTCGGATCGGGTCGCCGCCACCGCGGCCGCGGTCGCCGCAGGCGCCCCGCTGATCTGGGGTGCGGTCCTGCCCCAGTCGATCTCGACCGCGCCGCAGGGCCCACCGGGCTCGCCCTCGGATGCGCCGTCCCTCCTGCCGGGGCTGCCGGGCGGGGCTCGACGGGGTGCCGCGGAGGTCCCGGGCGGCGCGCGGCGGGGAGGTGCGGAGCTGCTCGTGCGCCTGCCCGGCGGCGGGTACGTGCCGGTGATCGTCGTGCGGCACCGCGTCACGGACGCGGGCAGCGGCGCCCTCACCTCACCCCTGCCCGAGACGGACCCACGGCAGGCCGCCGCTGACCCGGCGCGCAAGTCCCGCACCCAGACCCGCGACCTGATGCGCCTGGCCCACCTGCACCGGATGCTGGAGGACGCCGGCTGGGCCCCGCGGCCCGGGGAGCCCTTCGGCCGGCACGGCGGTGTGGTCGGGCTGGACGCGGACGTCGTGGTCTGGCACGACCTCGCCGCCGAGCACTGGCCGGGCCAACGCAGCACGCTCGCGGAGTACGACGCCCGCTTCGCCGACCGGGTCGCCGTCGCGACCGCCGCCGCCACGGGCGCACCCGCGCTCGCCCGCCCGTCGCGGGTCATGGAGTGCCGCCGCTGCCCGTGGTGGCCCACCTGCGAGGGGGAGCTGGCGCGCGAGCAGGACGTCAGCCTGGTCGTCCGGGGCGATGCGGCGACGGCGCTGCGCGCCGCGGGGATCACCACCGTCGCGCGGCTCGCGGCGCTGAACCCGACGGCGGAGCCGCCGGTTCCCATGGCCGGCGCGTCGTTCCCGGACCTCGTGGCGCTGGCCCGCGCCTGGCAGCGCGGCCTGACGGTCGTGCGCCGGGTGCCGTCGGTCCCCGTGCGCCGCGCGGACGTCGAGGTGGACGTCGACATGGAGAGCTTCGGGGAGTCCGGGGCCTACCTGTGGGGTGCGCTGCTCACCCGGACGGGCGGCACGCTGCCCGGCGACGAGCCCGACGGCTACCGCGCCTTCGCCACCTGGGAGCCGGTACCGACACCGGATGAGGCCCGCTCGTTCGCCGCGTTCTGGATGTGGCTCATCGGCGTGCGCGACCGGGCGACCGCGACGGGCCGGACGTTCGCCGCGTACTGCTACAACGAGCAGGCGGAGAACCGCTGGCTGCTCGCCTCCGCCCGCCGGTTCGCCGGGCGGCCGGGGATCCCGGACGTCGCGGAGGTGGAGGCGTTCATCGCGGACGACCGGTGGATCGACCTGTTCGCCGTGGTCGGCGAGTGGTTCCTGTGCGCGCACGGCAAGGGTCTCAAGCGGATCGCGCCCGCCGCCGGGTTCGCCTGGCGCGACCCCGAGGCCGGCGGGGAGAACTCGATGCGCTGGTACCGCGACGCGGTCGGGATGGACGACGCCCCGCCGGACCCGACCCAGCGCGGGCGGCTGCTGGAGTACAACGCCGACGACGTCGCGGCCACCCGGGCCCTGCGCGAGTGGATGACGTCCCCCGCCGTCGAGGAGGTGCCCTTGGCCGCGGACCTGTAGCGCGGCCGGACCGTGCTGGCCAGGGGCACGTGCACCGCCGCACTGTGGACGGTCCACCAGGATTCGGGGTTCCGGCACCCCTCCTACGCGGCTGCTCCGTTCGAGGTCGTGATCCCAAGCTTTTCCCAGGTTCCCGAGCCTCCCCGGCCCGGGCTGCGGGAGGGGTGGCGGAATGGGAGTGTGTCCGTTCAGCGGCGGTGCCGCAACGGTCGCGGAGACGTCGGTGTCGCGCCGCCGGGTGCTGGCCGGAGCCGCAGGTCTCGCCGTGGTGCCCGTCCTCGCCGGGATCGCCCCCGCGTCGGCCGCCCCCGTCGTCCCGGCACCCGTCCCGACGCCGACCCCGACCACCGCACCCCCCGCGGCGCTGGCCAAGCTGCAGAAGGGCCGGGCGGCCAAGGGTGCGCACGGCGTCGGCGACCCCCGTGGCTCGGACATCGCGATCAAGCTGGGCCGCGACCGGGAGGCCCGCTTCGGGCTGATGTTCAAGCGGCTGCCGGCGTACAACCCGCCGGACGCCCTGCTCACCGCACTGGCGGTGAAGATGAACGACGGCAAGGCGCCGCGCAGCGACGTCAAGGACAGCGACGTCGCCTTCGACAACGAGACCATGCCGGCCGGCTACATCTACTTCGGCCAGTTCGTCGACCACGACATGACGCTGGACAAGACGCCGCTGACGCAGCAGAAGCAGGACCTCCGGGCGATGGTCAACTTCGACACCCCGAGGTTCGACCTCGGCAGCGTGTACGGGAAGGGCCCTACCGGCAGCCCGGAGCTCTACGACCCGGCCAAGCCCGGCTATCTGCTGGTCAACCCGCACGACGAGCTGTTCGACCTGCCCCGCGACGGTGTCGGCGCCGCCTACCTCGGCGACCCGCGCAACGACGAGAACCTGATCGTCGCGCAGCTGCACGTGGTCTTCCTGCGCATGCACAACAAGCTGCGGGACGCCGGTAAGACCTTCGAGCAGGCCCAGCAGCAGTTGCGCTGGACCTACCAGTACCTGATCGTCAACGACTTCCTGCCGCGGATCGTCGGCCAGGACGTCGTCAACAGCCTGATCCGCCGCCGGGGCACCGGGCCGATCCAGTTCACGGGCAAGCTCTACCAGCCCCGCAACGTCAACAAGCCCTACATGCCGGTGGAGTACTCCGGCGCCGCGTACCGCTTCGGGCACAGCATGATCCGGGCCGAGTACGAGGTGCAGGACGGGCACACCGTGCCGATCTTCGGCCAGGACGGCTACGAGGACCTGCGCGGCAACCGGCCGATCCCGCCGACCCTGTGGATCGACTGGAACTACTTCTTCGAGATCCCGGGCATGAACACCCCGGACGACCGGAACATGGCGCGGCTGATCGACACCCAGCTCTCGCTACCGCTGTCGAAGCTGCCGTCGACGGTCGTCGCGCCGACGGCGGGCGCGATCGTCGCGCTGGCCGAACGCAACCTGCTGCGCGGCAAGCGGCTGGGCCTGCCCGCGGGGCAGGACGTCGCCGCTGCCATGGGGATCACGCCGCTGACCAACGCCCAGCTGGGGCTCACCGAGCCCGGCTGGAAGGGCAAGGCGCCGCTGTGGTTCTACATCCTCAAGGAGTCGGAGCTGCTCGGCGCCAAGAAGCTCGGGCCGGTCGGCGGCCGGATCGTGGCCGAGGTGATCCTCGGCCTGATGGCGCTGGACAAGACCTCGTACTTCACCGCCAACCCCTCGTTCGTGCCGGGCCCGAACTACAAGATGGGCGACTTCGTCCTCGCGGCCGACGCGATCGATCCGCGGGCGCGGGTCCAGACGCCGGAGGACCCCAACGCGCCCGAGGAGCCCGACGCGCCCGAGGCGCCGGACGCACCCGAGGACCCCGAGCTGCCCGACGCGGAGGTCCCCGAGGTGCCGGACGCCGGGACGGAGACCGGCGGCGGCGCGGCGAAGCTCCCGGCGGATGAGCTGATCAACCCCGCGGCGACCGCGCCCGTCGACTCCTCGTCGCTGACCGCCCCGGTCTGACCCACGCGCGGGGGCGGTGCCCTGTCGGGTGGGTCACCCTCATTACCCTCCTGCCGACGCGACCCGCAGGAGGACCGGTGACCCTGACCCCCCAGCCGTCCCGGACGGCCCGGGTGGCCGCTCTGCTCCTCGGCGCAGGCGTCCTCCTCGGTGCCTGCGCGCAGCCCGGCCAGCTGGGACAGCCGCTCCCGGCGGCGGCCCGCGCGCCCGCCGCTCCTGCTCCCGCGGCCGCCCCTGCCGCCCCTCCCACCGTCGAGCCGGCGACGGGCACGGTCGACGCCCGGGTGACCGTCCGCACGCCCGGGCCGGCCGTCTACTCGGTGCGCACCGTCGTTCTCGGCCCCGGTGAGACCCAGGAGTGGCACCGCCTTCCCGGAACCGAGATGGCGATCGTGCGTACCGGCGCCGTCACGCTCGAGCGCGAGGGCGGGTGCACGCCGGCGCGCTTCGGCGAGGGGCAGGCACTGTTCGTCAGCGACGGCGTCCCGCACCGGCTCGCCAACGACGGCACCGTCCCGGTCGAACTGGTGGTGACCACCCTTCTCGCCCCGGGGGCACCGGACCGCGAGACCGTGCCGTCGCCCTGCCCGGAGGACTGAACGCGACGGAACCGCGGGGGACGCGCGGGACGCGCCCGCCGCTCGTCGCCGCGTCCGCCACGACGGGTCGAGTCTGTGGAATCGTGGACCCCGAGACGGGCCCGCCGGGGCCCGCACATCCCCACGGCGGAGGCTCGGGAGGCATGCGCGCGAGAACGGTCGCGGGAGCGGACGGACGCACCTGGTCCGTGCGCCGCAACATCGAGTGGAAGACCCCGGCCACCGGGGCCGAGTTCGAGCACGACGTCGACGGCGGCCGCGGCGCGGTCCTGCTGATCCTCTCGGCGCTGTTCCTGTTCTGGGTCGTGCTGATCCTCTGGACTCCGCCGCTCGTGCACATCCCCTGGTACCTCTGGCTGATCGCGCTGATGATCCTGGCGTTCTTCCCGATCCGCTGGATCCTGCGCCGTCCGTGGACGCTCGTCGCGGAGACCAGCGGCGGCTACGACCTGCCCGCCGAGCACTGGACGGGGATGATCCGCGGCCGAAGCCGGGCGAAGGAGGAGACGCGGGTGCTCGTCCGTAGCCTGCGCACCCGCGCGACCCCGGGCCACGCCGACAGCCCCCTGCACCCGGTCAATTGAGCGGGGGACCACGCCGTGCCTGAGCTGCCCGAGGTCGAGGCGCTCGCGCACCACCTGCGCGAGAACGCCGTGTACCGGCCCGTCGCGCGGGTGGACGTCGCCGGCATGAGCGTGCTCAAGACCTTCGATCCGCCGGTGTCCGCCCTTCACGGGCGCGTCGTCACGGGCGCGGCCCGGTACGGCAAGTTCCTTGCCATAGAGTTCGGCGCCGTCGAGTTCGCCGACCGGCCGGACGCGCTGCACCTGATCACGCACCTGTCGCGGGCCGGCTGGCTGCGCTGGCACGAGACGGCCGCCGCCGCACCGCCGAAGCCCGGGCGCGGGCCGCTCCAGCTGCGGGTGCACCTCGACGCGGTCGGCGGCCCGGGGTTCGACCTCACCGAGGCCGGCACGCAGAAACGGCTGTCGGTGTACCTGGTGGCCGACCCGCAGCAGGTCCCCGGGATCGCCCGGCTCGGTCCGGACGCGCTCGCGGTCTCGCGTGACGAGCTGGGCGAGCTCCTCGCCGGACGCACCGAGCGGATCAAGACCCTGCTCACGGACCAGCCGACGATCGCCGGGATCGGCAACGCCTACAGCGACGAGATCCTGCACACCGCGAAGCTGTCGCCGTACGCGGTCGCGGGCCGGCTGAAGACCGAACAGGTCGACGACCTGCACGCCGCGCTCCGGGCCGTGCTGACCGATGCCGTCGAGCGCTCCGTCGGCCAGGCCGCCGCGACCTTGAAGGGCGAGAAGCGCTCCGGCCTGCGGGTGCATGCGCGCACCGGCCTGCCGTGTCCGGTGTGCGGGGACACTGTCAGGGAGGTGTCCTTCGCCGATCGGTCGTTCCAGTACTGTCCCGGCTGTCAGACCGGTGGCCGGCCGCTCGCCGACCGCAGGCTGTCCCGCCTCGTGAGGTAGGAGCCGTGGAGGTACTGCTCGGGTCGCCCCCGCTGCTGGTGCTGCTCGGCGTGGTCGTCGGCGTGTTGGCGACGGTCGTGGTGGTGCTGATCGCGCGCGGCAGGCGCAACACGTTCGCGACCCCGCTGGAGAAGGCCACCTTCGGCACCCTGCACACCGTCGCCCTCGCCGCACCCGCGCTGCGCGAGGGGCTCTCGCCGTCGTCGGCCGCGTTCGCCCTGCCGTACCTGCGCACCCTGCTCGACAACCCCGCGCTGGCGATGACCGACAGCCGCGGTGCGGTGCTCGCCTGGGACGGCGACGCGGACCACCACGAGCCGGACGTCGTCGCCCTGGCCGACGAGGTGATCCGCACCGGGCGCCAGCAGGTGCTCTCGCACAACAGCATCCAGTGCGACCGGGTGGACTGCGAGATCCGCGGGATCGTCGTCCAGCCGCTGGAGATCGAGGGCTCGATCGTCGGCACGCTCGCCGCGCTGACGAACCAGACGGCCGGGCCGGTGCTGCTGCGGGCCACCGGCGAGGTCGCCCGGTACGTGTCGAGCCAGCTCGAGCTCGCCGAGCTCGACGAGTCGCGCGCCCGCCTCAACCGCGCCGAGGTGCGGGCGCTGCGGGCGCAGATCTCGCCGCACTTCGTCTACAACGCGCTCACGACGATCGCCTCGTTCATCCGCACGGATCCGGTGCGGGCCCGCGAGCTGCTGATCGAGTTCGCCGACTTCACCCGGTACTCGTTCCGGACGGCGGGGGAGTACACCACCCTCAAGGACGAGCTGAACAACATCGAGCGCTACATCCGGCTGGAGAAGGCCCGGTTCGGCGACCGGCTCAACATCAAGCTGGAGATCGCGCCCGAGGTGCTGTCGGTGGTGCTGCCGTTCCTCGCGCTGCAGCCGCTGGTGGAGAACGCCGTGCGGCACGGTCTGTCGGGCAAGCCGAACGGCGGCACGATCACGATCACCGCGGAGAACGCGGGCGCCGAGTGCGTGATCATCGTCGAGGACGACGGGGTGGGCATGGATCCCGCCCGCCTGACCGACGACCTGGAGGACGCGCACCAGTCGGGGGCCCACGTCGGGCTGGGCAACGTCGACGACCGGATGCGCTCGGCGTTCGGCGACGACTTCGGCCTGGTGGTCGACACGAACGTGGGTGCGGGAATGAAGATCACGCTGCGGGTGCCGAAGTTCCGGGTGGGCATCCGGGTCTGAGGGGTGGGGTGGATCGTCCGCGGCCCCGCGTAGCGTGTCTGCATGGACGCGCTTCGCCTTCCCGAGCGGCTCGCCGCCCGCCTCCCCGACCGTCTGCCCGGTCGTCTCGGCAACGACGGCCACCCCGTGGTCTCCCTGGTCAGGCTGCACGGTGTGATCACTCCCACGACGGGGCCGGTACCGCGGTCGGTGATCAACTCGGTCAGCACGGAGAAGGTGCTGGAGCGCGCCTTCGCGCCCGCTCGATTGGCCGCTGTCGCCCTGCTGGTGAACTCGCCGGGCGGCTCGCCCACGCAGTCGGCGCTCGTCGCCGACCGCATCCGGGGCCTGGCCGACGAGCACGACGTGCCGGTGCTCGCCTTCTGTGAAGACGTCGCGGCGTCCGGCGGCTACTGGCTCGCCTGCGCGGCGGACGAGATCTACGCCCACCCCACGTCGATCGTCGGCTCCATCGGAGTGATCAGCCAGAGCTTCGGGCTCGAGGGGCTGCTCCAGCGGATCGGTGTCGAGCGGCGGCTCTACACCGCGGGCGAGGCCAAGTCGCGCCTCGACCCGTTCCTGCCCGAGAAGCCCGAAGACGTCGTGTGGCTGCGCGGGCTGCAGGATCAGCTGCACGAGATGTTCCGCGCCTGGGTGGTGGCCCGGCGCGGCGACCGCCTCGCCCCGGACGTCGAGCTGTTCAACGGCGAGGTGTGGACCGGCGCCCGGGCGGCCGAGATGGGGCTGGTCGACGGGCTCGGCACGGCGCGCCGCGTGCTCACGGAGCGCTTCCCCGACGCCGAGCTCGTGCCGATCGAGGGGCGCCGCCCGCTCCTCGCCCGGTTGGGCATCGGTGCAGCTCCGGCGGCGCTCACACACGCACCAGCCGATCTTGTCGCGCAGTTCGCCCAGGCGGCTGAGATTCGGGCGACATGGGCACGGTACGGTCTGTAGCTCGTAGTGCCGGAACGCTTCCGAGCGGTATCCGATCGGTGCACCGCTCTGGCACTCACGCCGTTTCGCAGTCACCATAGTCGGCGGAGCCGGAGCGAAGATCACCGGCCCGCGGACGACCGGAATGCAGGATGAGGAGATCGTGGACGGTAACGACAACGGTGGCGGCCTGGTCGTTCTCGCGGTCGACGACGAGCACCCCGCTCTCGAAGAGCTCGCGTACCTTCTCGGTGAGGACTCCCGGGTCGGCACCGTGCTCAAGGCCTCCGACGCCACGGACGCGCTGCGCATCCTGAACAGCCGTCAGGGGGTCCGGGAGGCCGCCTCCGCGGCGCCGGGGGCCCGTACCGGCATCGGCGGCACCGTCAACCCCGCCACCGGGGTCCGGCTGGCCGAGCGCACGGACGTCGAGGTCGTCTTCCTCGACATCCGCATGCCCGGCCTGGACGGCCTGGAACTGGCGCGGGTGTTCAAGTCGATGGCCCAGCCGCCCTCGGTGGTGTTCGTCACCGCCCACGACGACCGCGCCGTCGACGCCTACGAGGTGGGCGCCGTCGACTACCTCCTCAAGCCGGTGCGCACGGACCGGCTCGCCTCGTCGATCGACCGCGTGCTCGCCAACCGGGCCGTCGGCACCGCCGAGCCGGTGCGCGACGACAGCGGCGAGGACGAGGTGATCCCGGTCGAACTGGCCGGCACGACCAAGCTCGTTCCCCGCTCCGCCGTCCGCTACGTCGAGGCCCAGGGCGACTACGCCCGCCTGCACACCCAGGAGGGCAGCCACCTCGTCCGGATCCCGCTGTCGGTCCTGGAGGACCGCTGGCGCGAGGCCGGGTTCGTCCGCATCCACCGCTCGTTCCTGGTGTCGCTGCCGCTGGTCACCGAGCTGAGGCTGTCCGGATCGGGTTACGTCGTGCGGGTCGGCAGCGGGCCGGACTGCGCGGAGCTGCCCGTCAGCCGCCGGCACACCCGCGAGCTGAAGGACCGCCTGGTCCGCGCGACGAAGCAGGCGTGGAGCCAGCGGTGACCCGGCGTCACCGGGAGGACGGGATCGGGTGACTGCGCGACGCGGTCCCGACCGGCTCGAGCCGGTAACACACCCCCCGGGCCCCGGCGAGGACCTTTCGTGAGCACCCACCTCGACGGCGCGCCGCCGTCGATGGCGGATCCGGACGACGGGGACCCTGACGACGGGGACCTTCAGCCGTCCGAGTTCGACGACGGCTCGCACTGGGTGCGCGCGGAGATCGCGCGCCGGATGGCGGCCAACCGCTCCACCCGCGGCCGCCACGCGCGCCGTGGCGACGCGGCCGCCGGCTCGGCAGATCGGCATGCCCGGGATGTCGTCGTGCCCGACACCCGGCACGAGCCAGCACCGCCGCTCCCGCCGCCTCCGGCCGTCCGGCTCCCACCCCCGGGCTTCGCCGCCGTGGGCGACCTGCCCGAGAACTACGTCCCGCGGCACTCCGTGCAGACCCCCGGGCCCGCGGCGGAGCCCGCCGAACCGGTCAGCGGGCCGATCCCGATCGTCCGCCCGGCAACCGGCGACGACACGTCCGGCACACCGCTGGGCGGCCCGTCGCTCCCGCCCACGGGCATACCGTTGCCGGTCCGCAAGAAGCGCAGTGGTCCGGGTACTCCGCTGCAGGTCGGCGGCACCGCGACGGGGCCGTGGTCACGGCCGTCCACCTCCATCGTCCCGAACGAGCCCGTGCAGCGACTCGGCGCGCCGCCCGGCAGGCTCGGTGCCCACGAACCGCTGCCCCCCTGGGGGATGCCGGCCTCCCCACCGCGGGGTTTCCCGGCCGCGCGCGACGCGCATCCGGCCGCCGGCGGCGCGGAGGCCGTCGACACCGCCGTTCCGGACACCGACGGAAGCGCCCCGGACGACGACGAGTCGGTGGCCGGTGACACCGTGCCCACCGCGCAGGTCGCCGACGACGCCACCGACCTCGACGCCCCGGTCGTCGACCGGCCCGCCGCGCCGCCGGTGGCGCCCGGAGGTGCCGCGAGCACGCCCGGGACGCCGGTGCCCGCGGCCGTCGCTCCCACCGGCGAGAGAGACCTCGCGGAGGCGACCACGACGACGCTGCCGGTGGTCGGCGGTGGCGCGTCACCGCCCGCCCGCCTCGTCGGGATACCGGTGCAGCGGGCGTCGGGCCACCGCAACGTCGCGCCCCGGGCGGTGACCCCGCGCCACATCCCGGTCGTCGGCACCGCACCTCCGGAGCCGGGCAGCACGCGGGTGCGGGTGGTGCTCTCCGAGCGCAAGGGCGTCGCCCGCCCGGTCCGCACGATCAAGGAGGTCCAGGAGGGCACCGCCGTCGGCGACCTGCTGCGCCGGGACCTGATCCGGTCGCAGCTCAAGGTGACGCTGCGGTTCGCCCTGCTCACCGTCTTCGTCCTCGGCTCGCTGCCCGCGGTCCTGGTGCTGCTCCCGGAGGTCGGCCGGTTCCACGTGCTGGGTCTGCGGGTGCCGTGGCTGCTGCTCGGCCTGCTCGTGTACCCGTTCCTGGTCGGTGTCGCCTGGCGCTACACCCGGGTCGCCGACCGCGTCGAGCAGAACTTCGCCGACCACGTCCAGGATTGAGCGGCAGACATGGGCACCTCGGGGATCGTCGCACTGGTCGCGATCACGCTCGTCGGCCTGGCGTCGGGGATCATCGGCTCGATCGGCGTCCGCGTCGCCCGTAGTACGTCGGACTTCCTCGTCGCCTCGCGCACCGTCGGTCCGGTCGCCAACGCGAGCGCGATCTCGGGGGAGTACCTGTCGGCGGCGTCGTTCCTCGGCGTCGCCGGGATGATCCTGCGGGACGGGGCGGACGCCCTCTGGTTCCCCATCGCGTTCACGACCGGCTACCTGGCGCTCGTGCTCTTCGTGGCGGCGCCCCTGCGCCGTTCCGGGGCGTACACGGTGCCCGACTTCGCCGTTGCGCGCCTGAACTCGGACAGACTGCGGCGGCTGTGCACGGTCTTCGTGCTGATCATCGGATGGCTCTACCTGCTGCCCCAGCTGCAGGGCGCCGGGCTGGCCCTGACCACGCTGACTGCCCTGCCCGCCTGGAGCGGCATCGCCGGCGCGGGGCTGGTCGTCGTGCTCACCGTGGTCGGCGGCGGCATGCGGTCGATCACCTTCGTGCAGGCGTTCCAGTTCTGGCTCAAGCTCACCGCGCTGGTCGTGCCCGCCGTGTTCGTGCTCGGCCTGTTCCTCTCGGACAGCCGCAGCCTGGAGCGCGACGCCGCCCCCGACTTCCGCGCCGCGACGACCGTCGCCGTGCACACGGACGTCGTCCTCCAGACCCCCGAGCCGGTGAACCTGGTGGTCAAGGGCACGGTCGACGGGGTCCGGGCGAACGGGCCGCAGACCTGGCAACCGGGACGGCACGAGGTCACGGCCGGGACCGAGCTGCGGTTCCCGGCAGGCTCGCCGATCCCGACGGTCGCCGGGGCGCCGACCACGGACCGGGCGTGGCTCGAACCGGGCTCCGGGGACGCCGACGACCAGATGCTGGGGATCTACTCCGTGCTGATCGCGGGGGCGCTGGGCACGATGGGCCTGCCGCACGTGCTCGTCCGCTTCTACACGAACCCGGACGGCCGCGCCGCCCGCCGGACGACGGTGGCGGTGCTGGCGATGATCGGCGGGTTCTACATCGTGGCCGTGCTGGTCGGGGTGCTCGCCCGGCTCTACACGCCGGACCTGCTCTCGACGGGTGAGACCGACGCCGCGGTACTCCTGGTGCCCTCCGCCGCGCTCGGGCAGGGCTGGACCGCCTGGCTGCTCGGCGGGCTGGTCGCGGCGGGCACCGCGGCGGCGTTCCTGTCGACGTCGTCCGGGCTCGTGGTGAGCCTGGCCGGGGTGCTGTTCACCGACGTGCTGCGCGGGCGGTGGAAGGACTTCCGGCTCGCCGCGGTGTGCTCGGCGCTGCTGCCGATCGCGATGGCGCTGACGGTGAAGCGGCTGGACTTCGCGCTCACGGTGCCGCTCGTTTTCGCCGTCGCGGCCTCCACGTTCTGCCCCCTGCTGGTGTTGGGCATCTGGTGGCGCGGGCTGACGGCCCGGGGCGCGGCCGCGGGTGTCCTGGTGGGTGGGGCGCTGTCCACGTCCGCGGTGCTGGCGAGCCTGTTCGCCCCGCTGCCGGAGGGTGTGGTCGGCCAGCTGCTCTACCGGCCGGCGATCGCCACGGTGCCGGCCGCGTTCCTGACGATGGTGCTGGTCAGCCGCATGACCCGGTCCGAGGTGCCTGCGGACGTGGACGACGTGCTCCTGCGCCTGCACGCCCCCGAACGGCTCGGCCTCACCCACGATCGGGTCTGAGTTCCGAGCCGGATTTCCCGGGTCGTCGTTTCTCCCGTGACGCTGCGTCGTTGAGTGCGGTGACGACCCCCGGACGAGTGGCGCCCGAGGGGTGGACCCTGGAGGCGCAGCGTGCAGTCCACCTGGGAATTCGGCGGAATGCCCCCGCCTGCCGCGGATGAGCTGGTGACGGTGCACGAGCGGGTGCAGGCCGGACCGGAGTTCACCGAGCTGCGCAGCAGGCTGCGCCGCTGGGTGTTCGCGATGAGTGCCGCGTTCCTGCTCTGGTACGTCGCGTTCGTCCTGCTCGCCTCGTACGCGCGCGGGTTCATGGCGACGCCGGTGTCCGGCCCGATCACCGTGGGGCTGCTGGTCGGGCTCGCCCAGTTCGCGTCGACGTTCGCGCTCACCGCGGCCTACGTCCGCTTCGCGCGGCGCCGGATCGACCCGCTGGCCGAACAGATCCGGACCGGCCTGGAGCAGGAAGGGCAGGGGCAGCGGTGAACGAGGAACAGGTCGGCAGCGTCGGGCTGAACCTCGCGATCTTCGGCGCGTTCGTGCTGGTCACACTCGTGCTCGTGTACCGGGCGGGGCGCACCACGCGCACGGCGTCGGACTACTACGCGGCCGGCCGCGGGTTCACCGGGCCGCAGAACGGCGTGGCGATCGCGGGCGACTACCTGTCGGCGGCGTCGTTCCTCGGGATCGCGGGCGCGATCGCCGTGAACGGCTACGACGGCTTCCTCTACTCGATCGGCTTCCTCGTCGCCTGGCTGGTGGCGCTGCTGCTGGTGGCCGAGCTGATGCGGAACACGGGCCGTTACACGATGGGCGACGTGCTGGCCTACCGGATGCGCCAGCGCCCGGTGCGGGCGGCCGCGGCGACGTCGACGCTGGTCGTCTCGGCGTTCTACCTGGTCGCGCAGATGGCCGGGGCAGGCGGGCTGATCGCGCTGCTGCTGCAGATCCCGGCGACGGATCGGATCGGCCAAGGGCTCGTGATCATCGTCGTCGGCACTCTGATGATCTTCTATGTGCTGGTGGGCGGCATGAAGGGCACCACCTACGTGCAAATCATCAAGGCGGTGCTGCTGTGCGTCGGCGCCGCGGTGATGGCGGCGTGGGTGCTCGGCATCGTCGGGCTCGACCTCGGCGAGCTGCTCGAGCGCGCGGCCGCCCGCAGCCCGCACGGCAGGGCGATCCTCGAGCCCGGGCTGCAGTACACGAACCCGATCGACTTCGTCTCGCTGGCGCTGGCCCTGGTACTGGGCACCGCGGGGCTGCCGCACATCCTCATGCGCTTCTACACCGTCCCCAACGCGCGGGAGGCGCGGCGCTCGGTGGTGTGGGCGATCTGCCTGATCGGCGTGTTCTACCTGTTCACCCTCGTGCTCGGCTACGGCGCCACGGCGCTGCTGCCACCCGGGACGGTGACGGCGGCGAACCAGAACAACGCCGCGCCGCTGCTGGCCTACTACCTGGGCGGTGAGCTGCTGCTGGGCGTCGTCTCGGCGATCGCGTTCGCGACGATCCTCGCGGTCGTCGCCGGGTTGACGATCACCGCTTCGGCCTCCTTCGCGCACGACGTCTACGCGAACGTCATCCGGCGCGGGACGGCGTCGCCGCGGTCGGAGGTGCGCGTGGCGCGGCTGACGGCCGTGGTCGTCGGGGTGATCGCCATCGCCGGCGGGATCGTCGCGAACGGCCAGAACGTCGCGTTCCTCGTCGCGTTGGCGTTCGCGGTGGCGGCGTCGGCGAACCTGCCGACGATCCTCTACTCGCTGTTCTGGGCGCGGTTCAACACCACCGGCGCGCTGTGCAGCATCTACGGCGGGCTCATGACGAGCGTCGTGCTGATCGTGTTCTCGCCGGCGGTGTCGGGCAAGCCGGTGAACCCGGCGACGGGACGCAGCGCGTCGATGTTCCAGGGCGTCGACTTCCACTGGTTCCCCCTGGACAACCCGGGCCTGGTGTCGATCCCCCTGTCGTTCCTGCTCGGTGTGGTGGGCACGCTGCTGGGCGGGCGGCGGCCGGAGGACGCGCGGCGCCACGCCGAGATGGAGGTCCGGGCGTTGACGGGGGCGGGCGCGGAGCGGGCGACGGTCGCTCACTGACGGCGCCGCGCCGGGCCGTCGGTGGGCGCCCGGGTTTGCAGCATGGTGGCCATGCTGCAAACGGATTGGAGCAGGGCCACCTTGCTGCGAACCCCGCACGGCCCGTCCGCCGGTTCACCGGGACGGAACGCCCGCGCGTGGCAGGATCGGGCCCATGAACGGCGTTCCGACCGTCGCGGTGGCCGACCTCCCCGCCGACGCCCCCATGTTGGACGTCCGCGAGGCCGACGAGTGGGATGCCGGCCACGCCCCGACGGCCCAGCACCTGCCGATGTCCGAACTGGTGACGCGGATCGACGAGCTGCCCGACGACGACCCGCTCTACGTCGTGTGCCGCTCCGGCAACCGCTCGGCCCGGGTCGTGGCCTACCTCGCCGCGCAGGGCTATCCGGCGGTGAACGTCGACGGCGGCATGCAGGCGTGGTCGGCCCAGGGCCGCGACGTGGTCGCCGACTCGGGCGCACCGCAGATCCTCTGACCATGTCTGCGCCCGCCGGGATGCCCTGCCCGCGCTGCGGGCACGTGTCCGACGCCGCCGGGGGGCCCTTCTGCCCGCGCTGCGGGCGCTACCTCGCCACGCTGCAGTGGGTGGCCGAACCACCCGCGTCGGCCGTCCCGGCGCCACCGCTACCGCGGCCCAGCCGCTACATCGGCCCTCCGCACTACGCCGAGCCGCAGCGTTGGGGATTCCCGGCCGCGCCGTGGGCGGGAGCTGCGATCGATCCGGCTCAACCGGTTCCACCGGAGCGGCGGGCCCGCTCGCTCGCCGCGGTCGCGGTCCCGCTGTTGTGGGCGCTGGTGGCCGTCGCGCTCCTCGCGGCCGGCGCCGAGACGTGGCGCTACGTGCTGCTGCTGGCCAGCCGGGAGGGTGCGCTGTCCGCGGACGCCGTGGCGGCGTCGGACGCGCTGGTGCTCGCCGCCGGCACGGGGACGGTGTTGCTCGGCCTCGCGGCGGGCGGCGTCGTGGTCGGCTGGTCGCTGCCCGCGGCCGCTGCTGCCGCGGCCCGCAGCAACTCGCTGCCGTCGCGGTCGTGGCAGGAGATCGTGCTGGGGTGGGTCGTGCCCGGGTGGAACCTCGCGGTGGCGGGCCCGGTGCTCGCCGAGATCGAGCACGGCGCGCTGGACCGCGCACCGGACCGGCGGCCGCAGCCGTCGCGGTTGGTCGGCCTGTGGTGGCTGCTGTGGATGGTCGGCGGCGTGCTGACGGCGATCGCGCTGGTCTGGTCGTGGCGCACCGGCGTGCAGGCCCGGGCGGACGGGGTCGTGCTCCACGCGGTGCTGGACCTGCTCGCCGCCGTCACGGCAGGGGTCACCGCGGCGCTCGTGGGCCGGTTGACGGTGCTCCTGAACCCGGTCCGTGCGCCCCGCAGGCGGCTGCTGCTCGCCGTCGGCGACCGCCCCCGTGCTGCGTTGAACGCTGACCTCGCGAGCTCGGTCAAGCAGCCAGCCGCAGCTCCCGCAACCCCCGCATGACGAAGTCCGGCCGTCGCCGGGGCGGCGCCGCGAGCACCATCCCCGGCAGGCGACGGCGCAGCGCATCCAGCACCGCCGCCACCTCCAGGCGCGCGAGCGGCGCGCCCAGGCAGTAGTGCACCCCCGCGCCGAAGCCGAGGTGCGGGTTGCGCCGCCGCCCCACGTCCAGCTCGGCGGGATCGTCGAAGACCTGCGGGTCGTGCGCCGCGGCGCCGAGCAGGGCGGCGACCTTTGTGCCCGCGGGGACGTCGTGCCCGGCGACGGTCGTGTCGCGCAGGGCGGTGCGCTCGAACAGCTGCAGCGGCGGGTCGAAGCGGATGAGCTCCTCGACGGCCGTCGCGGACAGCCCCGGGTCGGCCACCAGCCGCTGCCACTGCGCGCGGTGGCGGAGCAGCGCGAGCACGCCGTTGCCGATGACGTTGACGGTGGCCTCGTGGCCGGCCATCAGCAGCAGCGCCGCGGTGCCGACCAGCTCGTCGATGCCCAACCGCGCCCCGCCCCGCCGCTCGGCGTCGAGGTCGGCCGCGACCAGGTCGCTCACCAGGTCGTCACCGGGATGCTCGCGGCGGTGGGCGATCACCTCGCGCAGGGCGTCGACGAACTCCGCCGACGCCTTCTCCGCCCGCGCCCGCCGTCCGCCCTCCGGGTCGGGCTCGTACATCGCGACGATCGCGGTCGACCAGCCGCGGAGCCGCGGCCGCACCGACTCCGGCAGCCCGAGCAGCTCGGCGATCACCTCGACCGGCAGCAGGTGCGCGACGCCGGCCATCAGATCGGCCGAACCGGTGTGCCGGACCTGGACGGCGAGCTCGGCGACGAGCCGGTCGGCGAGCGCGCTCACCGCGGGCTCCAGCCGGGCGGTGTGCCCCCGGTTGAAGGCGCCGGCGACGAGCGTCCGCAGGCGGTCGTGGGGCTCGCCCTCGCGCTCGAGCAGCGAGTTGCGGTGCAGCAGGTTGAACGTCGGGAACTCCGCGGCGGGCTGCGCGTCGGCCCAGATCCGGCCCAGGGAGCGTCCGCGCAGCACCTCCGAGCAGGCCGCGTGCGACACGGCGACGGGCATGCCCAGCATCGGGTGCTCGTGCACAGGCGCTATCGCCCGCAGGGCCGAGAAGGTCGGGTACGGGTCGTCGAGAAAGGCGGAGTCGGCGGGGTCGAACGGCACCGGGGGAGCCTCCTCGCGGAGATGCCTGGAAAGCCACGTTCAGGGCGGCAGACGTCCTGAACGTGGCTTTCAGGACACCCGGGGGTACCACGGAGCCACCGCGCTGCACGCCCGTGCGCGGGCAGTGTGACGCACGGCGCTACCGTCTTCCACGATGGCCAAGAAGACCCGCCGCGCCGCCGCGGCAGACGCGACCGCCGGTGAGAACCCCCGCCGTCCCTGCCCGTGCGGCTCGGGCAAGCGCTACAAGGCCTGCCACGGCGCGGGCGACGACGTGATCGTCACCCGCCCGTTCGCCGGCCTGGCGGCCGAGTGCGAGCTGGTGGCGATGCGCGAGTTCCTGCCGTCGGCGACGGCACCGCTGCCGACCCGCGACGGACAGCAGGCCACCGTCACGACGGTGCTGCCCGGCGCGTCGGCAGCCCTCGTCCGGCCGAACGGCGAGGTCCTGCTCGGTATGCAGGTGCAGACGCGCTCCGGCGACCTGTCCGCGGACCTCGCGCGGGCGCTGCGCTGGGCGCGCGAGGCCGAGCCGGGGACGGCGCTGCCGGTCGTGCCGCCGACCGGGGGCGACGCCGTGCGCCTGCAGGATGTCCTTCCCGCCGACGCATCCCTGGACCTCACCATCCACACCGACTTCACCTGGTGGCTGACCCCCGAGGACGCCGCGGCGCCGTCGGCCGAGGTGGCGGCCACCCTGGAGCGGGCGAACGCCGTGATCATGCCGACCGAGGTGGTGCAGGCGGACGGCGTGCGCGCGGCCTTCTGGGTCGACACCGGCTCCAAGGCGCACCTGCGCTGGGTGCGTCCGGAGCCGGAGGAGCGCCTCGTCGGCGGGCTCGCCCGGCTGCAGGCCGCCGGCGGGCTGGACCTGGGCGAGGGCAGCCGGTTCGTCGGGTCGTTCCGGGCGCACGGGCTCGTCGTGCCGGTCTGGGACCTCGACCGCGAGAAGCACGCCAAGGAGTGGGCAGAGCCGGCGGCGGCGTTCGCGGTGCGGTTGGACGAGGCGCTGGCGGACGACGCGCCGCTCACCGACGCCGAGCGCCGGGCGCGGGATGCGCTCGCGGGCAAGCAGGTCACCCTGCGCTGACGGCGCGCCTCCGGGTGTCGCCTGCCGGCAACCCCGGAGCACGCACCACCCGGGCCGTCGCTTGTGCAAGGCTGTAAGTATGCAGCGCGTATACGGTCTCGACGTTCCCAACACCGTCGCCGAGATGTGCCGCCCCGGCGCGGCGGCGGTACTCGTCTACGACGCGCAGGTCGGCATCCTGCCGCACGTGAAGGACCGGGAGGCGCTCGTCACCCGGATCCGCGTCGTCGTCGACGCCGCGCGCGCCGCCGGCGTCCCGGTGTTCTACGTCCGGCACGTCTCGCTGTCGCCGACCCACCTCGGCGTCGGGGGCCTGCGCACCGCCATGGCGTGGCAGCGCACGGACCGGGCGGACGCCGTCGTGAGCCCGTTCCCCCCGGATGCGCCGCACACCGCGATCGTCGACGAGCTCGCCCCCGCGGACGGCGAGCCGGTGTTCGACAAACTCGGCATGTCCGCGCTGGTCGGCACACCTCTGGAGGCCGCGCTGCGCGACCGGGGCGTCACGACGCTGGTCCTCGTCGGTGCCGTGCTCGAGATCGGCATCGAGCCGACCGCCCGGCACGCCGCGGACCTCGGCTTCCTGCCGGTGGTCGTGGACGACGCGTGCGGGATCGTCGAGCCGGACGCCGCGCAGCGCTCCCTCGACTCCTTGGACTACTCGCTGCTGTCCTACCGCGCCACGGCCGACGAGGTGGCCGCGGCGTTCGGCTGAAGCCGCGTCGGGACACCCGCTCAGGGCAGCCAGCCGACGCGGCCGCGCAACGCCGCGTAGCCGAGGAAGGCCGTCACGTCGATCAGCGTGTGGGCGCAGACCAGCATCCACAGCCGGTTGGTGCGCTGCCAGACCCGGCCGAACACCAGGCCCATCGCGATGTTGCCGAGGAATCCGCCGAGCCCCTGGTAGAGGTGGTACGTCCCGCGCAGCACGGCCTGGGCGGCGAGCGAGCGGTTCTCCGACCACCCGAGCTGCCGGAGCCGGGTGAGCAGGTAGCCGACCATCACCACCTCCTCGGCCCAGGCGTTCGCCGCGGCGGAGGCGATCAGCACCGGCAGGCGCCACCACGTGTCGTCGAGCGTGGTCGGCGCGATCGTGACGCTCACGCCCAGCGCCCGGGCGCCGAGGTACACACCCAGCCCCGGGATGCCGATCAGCGCGGCCAGCCCGGCGGCGCCGAGGACGTCGCGGCCGGGACGGCGCGCGTCCAGCCCGACGGCCCGCAGGGCGAGACCCGCGCGGAGCAGCAGGTACGCGCCGAGCGCACCCCAGCCGACGAGTTGCAGCACGCGGGCCAGCTGCACGGCGAGGTCGACCAGATCGGCCCGCGCACCGGGGGCGTTCAGGGCGACCTGCTGCTCGTTCAGCGGCACAGGCTGGAGCAGGGCGTCGGCCAGGCTCAGCCCGCTGCGCAGTGCGGAGAGGCCGAGACTGACGGTGAGCACCACCAGCACCTCGGTGGTGACGAGCCGCCGGTCCGCGGGATCGTCGATCGGCGGGCGGGCCGGCGGGGTCGGGATCAGCCAGGTCCGCACGGGCGGCGACGGTACCGGGGGCGTCGTCTGGTCGGCGTAGTCTGGGCGGGTGTCGAGGAGCCAGGACCCGCGCCCGGGTGGTTCCGCGGCGACCGTGCTCCGGCTCGTGTTCTCGCCGCGCTGGATCGCCTGGCACGTGCTCACGCTCGGCGCGATGGTGACGTGCGGGTTCCTCTCGGCGTGGCAGTGGCACCGGGCGGGGTCCGCGATGGGCAGCGCACTGAACGTCGGCTACGGCCTGCAGTGGCCGGTCTTCGCGGTGTTCTTCGGGTGGATCTGGTGGCGGATGCTGCGGATCGAGATCGCCAAGCTGCCGACGGCGCCGGAGCCCCCGAAGCGTGCAGAGGTGCCCGTCGCCTCGGGCCCCTCGCCCTTCGCCTACCGTCCGGGGCGCGTCAGCGCGGCCGACGAGGCCGAGAGCCCGGCACTGGCCGAGTACAACCGCATGCTCGCCGCGCTCGCGGCACAGGACCGCGAGCAGGAACGACAGGAAGGACACTAGGTGTCGATCGCGACGGCCCTGCGCAACTACCGGGTAGCCGCCTGGGTGACGGGGATCGGCCTGCTCGTCCTGGTGTTCATCGCGATGCCGCTGAAGTACTTCTTCGGCGAGCCGCGGCCCGTCGCGCTGGTCGGCATGCTGCACGGGTTCCTGTACATGGCCTACATCGTCTGCACGCTGATCCTCGCGGAGCGCTGCCGTTGGCGGCCGCTGGACGCCGTGGTGATCCTGCTCGCCGGCACGATCCCGATCGCGTCGTTCGTGGCCGAGCGCCAGGTCACCCGCCGGGTCCGCGAGGGCCGGGCGGTGCTGGGCTCCGGCTGAGCTCGGGCGGCAGGTGCTGGGCGAGGCCGACGAACACCTCGGGGTGGGCCGCCTCGAGGTGGGCCAGCCAGTGGTCCTCCATCAGGCAGAACGGGTCCGGGCGGGCGGCGGCGATGTCGACTGGCGTGAGCGCGGCGCAGCCGTCGCCCAGCGAGGCCTCACCCCCGCGCAACGCCAGGCTGCGGGCGCGTTCGGCGTCGGTGGGCGCGGGCGGACGGCGCAGCCGCGTGCTTCCCACAGGACCCCCTCTATTTAGGTAAGCCTAAGTTATAGAGAGGGGCCCTCATGTCCAGCGGCGTGTCACCGCGTCGCGAGACACCCTCACCCCGTCGCAGCCGGTTCGCTGCCAGCGGTTAGCGTTCCGAGCGTGACGACGGTGCCCTCGGCCGACCCAGCGGACCGGCTGCCCGTGCCACCGCTGTTCGACCACCTCGTCGACGACACCAGCCTCCTGGCCCCTCGGGGAGAGGTGCCGGAGGTGGCCGCGGTCGTCACCCGGTACCTGGCCACCCGGGAGGGGCGCCACGGCGGCCTGCTCGGACAGCTGGTCTGCCCGGTCTCGCGGCTACCGGCGTTGGTCAAGGAGCTGGCCCGGTCGGGGCCGGCGCGGCCTGTCGACGTCTCGCTGGTCGTCGACACCGGCCTGGGCGCGGTGCCCAAGGCGCTGTCGACCGTCTTCTCCCGCTCCAACCTGCTCACCCCCCGCACGATCGAGACGGCCGCGCCCGTCGACGTCGACGCGATCTGGCTGGAGCGGGTGGCCGAGTTCGTGCCGGACGACGTCGTCGCGGTCGTCGAGCCCCGGCGGCCGATGGGGGCGGAGGACGACGACCTCGCGCACTGGCTGGACGCGGTGCGCCGGGTCGCGAAGCACGGCTGCACGCCGAAGCTGCGGTGCGGCGGCTCCCGGTCGTCGGACGTGCCGTCCGTCGCGGACGTCGACCGCTTCGTGCGCGTGGTCGCCGACGCCGGTCGCGGGTTCGTCGCACTCGGCGCGCTGCCGGTGGTCGGCGCGGTGACACCGGACGGTGGCTCGCGCCTCGGCGTGTTGAACCTGCTCGTCGGGGCCGCCCGCGCGCTGGCGCACGGTGCCGTCGCCGAGGCGCTGGCCAGCACGGACGGCCCAGCGCTGGCCCGCGAGGCCCTCGCCCTGTCACCGAGCCAGGTCCGGGAGGTCCGCGCGCTGCTGCCCCGCTGCGGCGCGGGTCCCGCCCCGGTCCCCGCCGCCGAGCTGTCGGACCTCCACCTGCTCGGCTGAGGCATGGGACCGCTTCCGGTGATCCGCGCACTAGGCTCGGCGACCGTGCCCCGACTGGCGTTCCTCGGCCCGCACGCGACCTTCACCGAGCAGGCCCTGCTGACGCTTCCGGAGGCCCGGGGCGCGGAACTGGTGCCGTGCGCGGGGAACCCGGCCGTCCTCGCCGCCATCCGGAACGGGCAGGCCGACGCGGGCTGTGTGCCGATCGAGAACAGCGTCGAGGGCGCCGTGCCACCGGTGCTGGACGGGCTGCTCGACGACCCGCCGCTCATGATCGTCAAAGAGGCCGTCCTCGCCGTCCGGTTCGCCGCCATGGTCCGTCCGGGCACGACGATCGGGGAGATCCGGACCGTCGCGTCGCACAACCACGGCATCGCCCAGACCCGCAACTGGATCGCCCGCCACCTGCCGCACGCGGACGTCCTGGTCAGCACCTCCACCAGTGAGGCGGCCGCCCAGGTGGCCCGCGGGGAGATCGACGCCGCCGTCTGCGCGCCACTGGCCGCTGAGCAGTTCGGCCTCAAGATTTTTGCCGACGATGTCGCGGACAACCCCGGGGCCGTCACCCGCTTCGTGCTCCTCACCCCGCCCGGCGCGCCCCCGGAACCGACCGGCCACGACCGCACGACGCTCGCCGCCACCACCCAGAACCGCCCCGGCTCGCTGCTCGGGCTGCTCACCGAGCTGGCCGTGCGCGGGATCGACCTCACGCGCATCGAGTCCCGCCCGATCAAGGACCGGCACGCCGAGTACTGGTTCCACCTCGACTGCACCGGCCACATCGCCGACCCCGCGATGGGGGAGGCGCTGGCGGCGCTGCACCGGCGCTGCGACCGGGTGCGCTTCCTCGGCTCCTATCCCCGGGCCGGGGGCGTGAACGGCACGGCACCCGGCGTCGGTGCGCCGGCCGTTCCCGAGCACGGCACCGACTCGGCGGCGTTCGCGGCCGCGGAGCGCTGGCTCGCCGACCTGCGCTCGGGAGCGCGGACGTGAGGCTCGTGCTCGCCCGCCACGGACGCACGGCGGCCAACGCCGCCCACATCCTGGACAGCCGCCCGCCGGGTGCACCGCTCGACGAGCTGGGCCGCGACCAGGCGGACGGGTTGGCCCGCCGGCTGGCCGGCCACCCGGTGCGCGCCGTGCACGCCTCCCGGGCGATCCGGGCGCAGCAGACCGCCGCCCCGGTGGCCGCCGTGCACGGGCTCGCGGTCGAGGTGGTCGACGGTGTGCACGAGGTGTCCATCGGCGACCTGGAGGGCCGTTCCGACGAGGCGGCGTTCGAGACGTTCTTCGAGGTCTACAACGCCTGGTGGCGCGGCGAGCTGGACGCCCGGCTGCCGGGCGGGGAGTCCGCGTTGGACCTGCGGGCCCGTTTCCTGCCCGCGGTGGAGCGGCTCGTGGGCGCGGGCGACGGCGACGTCGTGCTGGTCAGCCACGGCGCCGCGATCCGGATGGCGGCCGCCGCGCTGCTCGGCGACACGGTCGAGACCTGGTACGTGCCCAACGCCGGGCTGGTGGTGCTGCGCCGCGAGGAGCAGGGCTGGGCGCTGGAGGCCTGGGACACGGGCGAGCCGGTGCGCAAGGACGTCACGGGGGGCGGCGCACCGGCCTGACGGCCCTAGCCCCAGCCCAGCCGGTGCAGGGTGGCCTCGTCGATGCCGAAGTGGTGGGCCACCTCGTGCACCACCGTCACCGCGACCTCGTCGACGACCTCGTCCTCGTCCACGCAGATGTCGAGGATCGCCTCCCGGTAGATCGTGATCCGGTCCGGGAGCACACCGCCGTAGTCGCTCGTCCGCTCGCGTCAGCGCGACGCCCTCGTACAGCCCCAGCAGCGCCGGATCGTCCGCGTTCCGGTCGTCCACCAGCACGACGACGTTGTCCATCGCCCGGGTGAGCTCCGGCGGGATCGTGTCGAGCGCGTCGGCCACCAGCTCGTCGAACCGCCGGCGGCTCATCCCGGGGGAGGGCTCCACCCGTCCAGTCTGCCGGTCAGTACCCGTTGCCGCCGACGAGCGTCCCCAGGTCGGTCGCCGTAGCCGGGTCCGGCGCCCGTGTCGGCAACGCCGGTTCGGGCTTCTCCGGTGAGTCCGCTGGAGCCGGGTCGTCGGCGGGTGGCGGGTCGGGCGGCGCACCATCGAGCGGCGGCGCGTCCGTGTGCGGCGGCGTCGGTGTCGGGCTGGGCCCGGACTCGGCCGGGGGGGTCACCGGAGCCGGCGACGGCACGGCCTCGACCGGTGGCACCTGCGCGGGCACCCCGGGCTCCGGGTTGTTCGTCGACGGCGGGGCCGGTGCGTCGCCCACCGTCACCGCGCCGCGCACCGTCCCCATGACCGGGGCGAACCCGCTGCGGTCGGGCAGCAGCGCGGCGAGGTTGCAGTTCACCCGGCGGGTGCCGGCCTTCCAGGAGTCCTCGGTGAGGTTGTCCCAGTAGACCGTGAGCTTCTTGTCGCCGATGACGTCCTCGCCGCCCGCGTAACCGGTGGCGATCTTGGTGCACTCGGTCTGGAGGAAGTCGTCCTGCGCGTCCACGGCGGGGAAGTCGTCGTCGAACTTCTTCCCGAGGTCGACGACCCCGACCGCCTCGACGGCGTGCGGACCCGTGCAGTCGACCGGATCGCCGATCGTGCGCCCGTCGATCCCGAGACAGGTGCCCGGCGCGTGCACCGCCGCCTGGTCCTGCTCGACGGCCTTGCCCGCCATCGGGTACAGCGCGCCCGACCGCGACGCGCTCTGCAGCCCGCAGCGCAGCTCCCGGTCGCCCTGCGCCCACTTCGCCGGCGACGGCTTCAACGCGCCGATGCGGAACCGGCCGTCCGGGTCGAACCGCCCGCCCAGGTACTGCTTGACGACCGGGTCGCAGCGCTCGCGGACGAGCTGGCGCCACCGGCCGTCGTCCGGCAGGTCCTTCTGGTCGGCCAGCAGCACCGTCCCGGCCTGCTCGAACAGGTGGGCCTGCGTGCAGTCGACGGCGTGGGTGTCCGAGGCGTCCGCGCGCGTCCAGTTCAGGCAGGTGCCGGGCGTGGCGGGCGGCGCCGCGACGTCGACGATCTCCTGCCCGGCCGGTGCCGGCAGTGCGGCGAAGGACCCGAGGACCGGGACCTGCGCACCGGTGACGGTGTCGAGGAGCGCGACGACCAGCATCGTCAGCGCACCGGTCAGCACGCCGGCGGCCAGCCGGCGCGACACGTCGAACTGCGACGAGGCCGAACGCGGCCGGGTACCGCGGGGCGGGCCGTCGAAGCGGGGAGCGAGGACGGGCGACCCGGCGGACCGATGCTGGGGAGCAAAACGGTGGTCCATGTCGACCGTCATCATGCCGTTACCTACTGCAATCCCCCGCAACGGCCTCGGCGCGTCGCGTCGACCGGTAGTCGGGGTGCTGTGAGCGACCCCGTTCCCGCCGGTCGGAGCCAGGAAGTTAGGGTTCCGACGCGCAGCGGCGGCACGGGTGGACGAACGGTCCGCACCCCGCCGCAGTGGTGACGCAGCGTGACGTCAGCCGGTGTTGATCTGCGCCGGGTTGCGGTCTCGCTGCGCCGCGCGGCACTGTCGGGGGGTGGCCCTGTTCGAGGGGTCGAGTTGCCACCGTCGGCAGGGTTGCGGCCGACCGGCGCCGGGGGGAGGCGGAATGACGGAGAACGACGAGAGCGACACACCGGCGGATCCGAACCTGGAGAGGGCGGAGTCCACTCCGCGCCGCCGCGGTCGTGTCCGTCAGCAGGACGAGGACACGACGCCGCGCGAGCCGACCCTCGCCGAGCGCCGCGCCCGCGAGCGGGCCGCGCGCCGCCGGCGCGAGGAAGAGGAGCAGCGTGCCGCCGACGAGGCGGCCGGCCGCAAGAAGCGCAAGCGCATCTTCGTCGGGGCCGGGGTGACGGTGGGGGTCGTCGCCCTGATCGCCGTCGGTTACGCCGCGTCGCAGCCGGACGAGGAGATCGAGGCCCACTGCGTCGACGACGCCGGCGTCGTCGTCGACGACAGCAACTGCGCCGTTCCCGCGCAGAACACCACTGCCACCGGCGGGGGCGGCTTCGCCTTCTTCCCGATCTTCCTGGGCGCCGGCGGGCGTCAGTACCACTACAACTACGGCGGCACCGGCACGATCGGCCAGACGGTGAGCGGCGGCACGACCACGGTGCCGAGGGACGGCACGCCCGTGCGCACGTCGTCGGGCAGCTCGACGGTCACCCGCGGCGGCCTGGGGGTCTCCAAGAGCACCAGCGGCGTGGGCGGCAGCAGTTCGGGCGGCAGCAAGTCGGGCGGCTCGGTCGGGTCGAGCTCCGGCGGCGGCAAGAGCGGCGGCAGCTGAGCGGATGGAGCGCCGTACGGGAGCCCCGCGCGCGGGCTGGCACAAGACGGTCACCGAGCAGGGCCTGGTCTACGACGCGCCCGGCCGGGGCCAGGGTGGCGCCGAGCGGCCCTACTGGGACGAGTCGGTGCACTACGTGTTCGCGATGGACGAGATCCTCGCCCTGGAAGCGGACGTCGAGCTGCTGCACTCGATGTGCCTGGAGGCCGTCGACCACGTCGTGACGACCGAGCGGTTCCGCGACTTCGCGCTGCCCGAGTGGAGCTGGGAGGCCGTCGCCGCGTCGTGGAAGCGGCACGACCCGCACATCTACGGCCGCTTCGACCTGCGCTACGACGGCCGCGGGCCGTGCAAGATGCTGGAGTACAACGCGGACACCCCGACCACGTTGCTCGAGGCGTCGATCCTGCAGTGGTACTGGCTCAAGGACCTCCACCCCGACGACGACCAGTGGAACTCCCTGCACGAGAAGCTCGTCGAGCGCTGGGGTGCGATCGCTGCGGGGCTGCCGTCCGGCGAGATGCACTTCACCTGGTCGTCGGGCGACGCGACGGGCGAGGACCACGTCACGGTCGGCTACCTGCAGGAGACCGCGGCCGAGGCCGGGATCGACACCATCGGGTTGGCGATCGAGGACATCGGCTGGGACTCGGCGCTCGACCGCTTCGTCGACCTCGAGGAGGCCCCGATGAACGGGGTCTTCAAGCTCTACCCCTGGGAGTGGGTGCTCAGCGACGACTTCGGCAAGCACGTCCTCCGCAGCCTCCCCGAGACCCTGTGGCTCGAGCCGCTGTGGAAGTCGCTGCTGAGCAACAAGGCGCTGCTGGCGGTGCTGTGGGAGCTCTACCCCGGCCACCCCAACCTGCTGCCCGCCTACCTGGACCAGCCCGGCCTGCTCACCGAGTACGTCCGCAAGCCCCGCCTCGGCCGGGAGGGCGCCAACATCACGATCGTCGCCCCCGGCAGCGAGGTCGCGACCGGCGGCGTCTACGGCGAGGAGGGATACGTCTACCAGCTGTTCGACCCGCTGCCCGAGTTCGACGGTTTCCGCCCCGCGCTGGGGGCGTGGATCGTCGGCGACGAGGCCGCGGGCCTGGGCATCCGCGAGACCGTCGGGCTGGTGACCGACGACGGCGCCGCGTTCGTGCCGCACCGCATCCACCCCGAATGAGTTCACCCGCTCCCTGGAGGCACTCCCATGATGCTCGCGGCCATCGGCCCCGGGTTCTTCCCCCTGATCGGCCGCGGCATCGGCGCGATCCTGCTCTACGCCGTGCTCGGCGTGCTGCTGATGCTGCTCGGCTTCTGGGCGATCGACATCACGACCCCGGGCAAGCTCAACCGCATGGTCCGCGAGGGCCTGCCGAACTCGGTGCTGGTCACGTCCGCAGGCATGATCAGCATGGCGTTCATCGTGGTGACGGCCATCTGGAGCTCCACGGGCACGCTCGTCGAGGGCCTGCTCGGCGCACTGATCTTCGGGCTGGTGGGCATCGCGGCCCAGGTGGGGGGCGTGCGGCTGCTGGAGTGGGTGACGGGTATCCGGATCGGCGCGGTGCTGCGGTCGGAGGTGCTCGAGCCCGAGGCGTGGGTCGTGGCGGCGGCGCACGTGGCGCTGGGTCTCGTGGTGGCGGTGGCGATCACCTGATCGCTCAGCTCTTCTGGCGGACCTGTCCGGCGAGGTCCTTGTCGAGCGCGACCCGGACCAACGCCGCGGCGGTGACGGCGAGCTGGTCGTCCGGGATCAGCGCGGCGAGTTCCTTCGCCGTCGTCGGCAGACCGAGGCGTCGCGCGCCGTCGAGGACCTTGCGATCCAGCGCGGGGCGCAGCTCGGGCCAGACGAGCTGCGCCTCGCGGCAGAAGATGTTCGCGCCGGTCGGGCCCAGCCGGGGGAACGCGGTCAGCAGGTCCCGAACCGCGGCGGGGTCGCCGCCGGCCTTCGCGCGCAGGCGCCGCAGATCACCGCCGTACTCGCTGCGCACCAGCTCGGCGCCGTCACCGAGGGCGGTCGCGGTGCTCTCGTCGTAGCGCCGGTAGTGGGCGCGACCGAGCGCATCGACCCGGTCCTGCCACGACATGGCCGCCATCTTCTCCGGCGTGCCCGCCCCGGCGTCGACCAGCGCGCGGGTGGCGTCGACGGCGAGATCGGCGCGGATGCGGGTGGACAGCAGGACCGAGAGCACGAGCAGCCGGTAGAGCGGCGCAGGGGTGTCGCGCAGCGTGATGCCGGCCTGCTCGGCGTAGGTGGTGCCGGCGAGGTCGGTCAGGGCGCGGAGGACGTCCTCTGCTCCGCGCTGCAGGGAGGTGCTGCTCATGGGGCACGGGTACCCCGGGTCGGCGTCGACATCTCCACGACGGGTCGTCGGTGCGGTCGCGGTGTGCTCAGTGCACCGGGTCGTCGACCATCCGCCGCAGGTGGGTGGCGACGGCGACGCCCATGACCAGGCACACCACCGTCGGCCCCACGACCTGGGCGGTGACCGCCGCCGTCGCCGGGTCGACCGGCGCCACGAGCACCGCGCCGAAGACCAGCACCCCGACGACCCACGCGGTCGTCGCCATCCGGTGCACGCGCAGCGCGACGAGCGCGGGTTGCAGGACCTGCGCGGCCAGCATGGCGACCGTCCCGGCCCCGAGCAGGCCGGCCGCGGTGTGCGGGAGGTCGAGCGGCGCGCCGAAGAACGTGCGCGCCGCCCACGGTCCGAGTGCCGCCGTCAGCAGCGCGCCGGGGAGGCCGACGGCGGCGACGGCGAGCAACGCGACCCGGAGCCGGGACCGCAGGTGGGGGAGGTCCGCCCGCTCGGCGCCCGCCGTCAACGTCGGAAGCAGGAACGCCTGCACCGGCCCGAACAGGAACACCGGGATGCGGGCCAGCACGAACAGCGACACGAAGCTCGCCGCGACCTCCGGAGCGGCGGGGAGCCGGGCGGTCAGCACCAGCGGAGCGGTGTTGGCGACGACGTAGGTCAGCCCGGACGCGACGGCGAGCAGGCCGGTGCCGCGGGCCATCGCCCGCACCTCCACAGGTTTCCCTGCGATCGGGGGCGCTTGCATCGGGGCGCCGTCGTCGGGCACCGGGGCAGCGTCCGTCGCAGGGGTGGGCGTCGCGCCCGCGCGGATCGTCGCGTTGCCGGCAGTCGTCGGGACACCGTCCAGTGCCGGGGCGGACACCGTGCTCTCGCGCACCAGCGCGCTGCCGGCCGGAGGGGTCGGCACGGACGCCGGGCTCGTCGCCGGGTCGTGGGCGGCCGGTATCGGGCTCGGCGCGACCCATCGCCGGCCCGGCAGACACGCCAGTGCGGCGATCCCCGTGCCGAGGGCGAAGGCCCAGCCGTACGCCAACGGGTCGGTCGCGCCGGCGAGCGCCAGCACCACGCACGGGACGAGCCTGGCCGCGCCTTCCAGCCCGAGGCTGGCCGCGTACCAGCCGAAGCGCTGCTCGCCGGCGAACAGGCCACGCAGCAGGTAGACCGCCGCCGCCCCGACGGCCGCGACGATCGCCGCCGCGAGCAGGCTCCAGTGGCCGCCCAGCACGCGGGGCACCAGCCACGGCGCCGCGGCCAGCAGGACGACCGCGACGACGCCGGCGTACCCGGCGCCGACGAGCAGCCCGCCCCGCGCGACCGCGCCGGTCCCGAGGCCGGCGGCGCAACGGCTGCTCACCTCCCGGTTGACCTCCTGCTCCAGCGCGGTGAACACGCCGGGGCTGGTGATCGCGACGAGCAGATACAGCGACGCGACGGCGGCGTAGTCGCGCGGCGCGAGCGCGTGCCCCGCCGTGCCGAGCACGACGTAGGCGGAGATCCCGAGCAGGAACAGCCCGCCGCCGACCGGGGCGATACCGGCCACCCGCCGGCGCAGCGACCCGGTCCCGTGCACGCGGCACACGGTAGGGCAGCGGTGGCGCCGCACCCCCGCTCCGCGGTCGCACACCCTGCTGGCGCTGTCGCACACCCCGCTCCTGCTGTCGCACCCCGAGCGGGGTTGGCGCACCGTGCCCGGCAGGTGCGCCGGTCGTGCTGGCTGTGTGACGGCGGGCTTGGTGAGCGTCGGCAATGATCATGTGGTGGCGACCTTGTGGTGGCGGTGCGTTGGCTACCCTGTCGCGCGGCGGACCGGCCTGGTCGGTCCACAGGGGAAGGACCCGACGGCCATGACGTCCTCGAGAGCGACGACTCCCGCCGCGTCGACCCCGAGCGCGACAACCTCCGCCGCATCGATGCCGAGCGAGACGAGGTCCGCCGCCCCGCCGACCGTGAGCACCAGCGCCTCGACCACGGCTCCGCAAACCCCGGACCCCCACGCGTCGTCCGCCGCTCCGCCGACCGCGAGCCCCGCACGCGAGCCGACCACTCCGGGTGTCGTCGAGCTGTCCGTCGTCCTGCCCTGCCTGAACGAGGCCGAGACCCTCGCGACCTGCATCCGCAAGGCGTCCCGCTCCTTCGCGACGCTCGGCGTGGTCGGTGAGGTGGTGGTCGCCGACAACGGGTCGACCGACGGGTCCCAGGACATCGCGCGAGCCGATGGCGCGGTCGTCGTCGACGTCCCGCGCCGCGGATACGGGGCCGCGTTGATCGCCGGCATCCGGGCGTCGCGCGGCGGTTACGTGCTCATGGCCGACGCCGACGACAGCTACGCCCTCGACGACCTCGGCGGCTTCCTCCGCGAGCTGCGCGGCGGGGCGGACCTGGTGATGGGCAACCGGTTCCGGGGGCGGATCGAGCCGGGAGCGATGCCGTTCCTGCACCGCTACGTCGGCAACCCCGTGCTGTCCATGCTCGGCAGGCTGTTCTTCCACATCCCGGTGGGCGACTTCCACTGTGGCATCCGGGCCTTCCGCCGGGACCGGGTGCTGGAGCTCGGGCTGGTCACGTCCGGCATGGAGTTCGCCAGCGAGATGGTGGTCCGGGCGTCGCTGGCGGAGCTGCGCATCCGCGAGGTGCCGACGGTGCTGCGCCCCGACGGCCGGTCGCGGGCCCCGCACCTGCGCACCTGGCGTGACGGCTGGCGCCACCTCCGTTTCCTGCTCGCGTTCAGCCCGCGCTGGCTCTTGCTCTACCCGTCCTTGCTGTTCCAGGCCGTCGGCCTGGCCGGGATGCTCTGGCTGCTGGTCGGGCCGCGGTCGGTCGGGCGGGTCGTGTTCGACGTCCACACCATGCTCGCCTTCGCCACGATCTTCGTGCTCGGTGTGCAGGGGCTCGGGCTCGCGGTGATCGCGCGGTCGTACGCGGCGCACCTCGGGTTGCTGGCGCAGTCGCAGCGGCTGCTCCGGGTGCTCATGCGGATGTCGCTCGAACGCGGGCTGGCGCTCGGCGGTCTGCTCCTGCTGGCCGGCGCCGCATGTTTCGTGGTGGCGCTGACGACATGGAGCGCGGCCGGGTTCGGGCCCCTCGATGTGGCGCAGTCGCTGCGCCTGCCGATCGTCGGCTCGGTGCTCGCCATCACCGGGTCCTCGATCATGACGGTGAGCTTCACACTGAGCTTGACGCAGATCGGCGACCGCTGACGGTGAGCGACTCTGCCGTGCCCGACGCGGCGGTTCTCGCCGTCGCGGTCGCGGTCGCATACCTGCCGGGGTTGGTGCTGCTCACGGCGCTGTCGATGCCGCCCGGGCTACTCATGCTCGCGCTGGCGCCTGCGGCATCGGTGGCGGTCGCGGGGGTCGTCGCCGTGGTCGTGGCACCGGTCGGGCTGCCGTTCGGACCCGTCGCGCTCCTGGTCGGGACGGTGGCAATCGGCGCCATGGCCGTCGCTCTCCGGCGAGCGCGCGGCCGGCGTACCGACACGCAGGACTCGCGTGCGGGAACGCAGGACTCGCGTGCGGGAACGCAGGACTCGCCGCTGACGAGCGCGCGGGCGCCGCTCGTCGTCGGCTCCGCGATGGTCGCCGTCGGGGCCGCGTACGCCGCGTGGGCCTGGCTCGTCGGCATCGGCCCGCTCGCCACGCGCCCGCAGGAACACGACATGATCATGCATGTCCTGCAGACCGCGTACGTCACGCGCACGGGGCGCGGGGCGCCGTGGCAGCTCGCCCCCGTCGACCTGCTGACCGGGACGCCGACCTGGTTCTACCCGTCCGGGGTGCACCTGCTCGCCGCCGCGACCGCGGGTCTGGTCGGCGGTGCCGTGGTGTCGGCGCTCAACGCGCAGACGGTCGTGCTGCTCGCCGTCGCCGGGTGCACCGGCGCCGCGGCGCTGGGTGCCGTCGCCGGGCGGCAGCTGGGGCTGGGCCGCGGCAGCGCGATGCTCGCGGGTGGGGTCGCGTCGCTGGTGATGGCCGGGCTCTACCGGCCGGCTCCGGTCCTCATGCACGACGGGGGGATCTTCGCCAACGCCGTGTCGCTGTCGCTGGTGCCGGCCGCGGTGGCGGGCGTGTTGGCGCTGGGCTGCCCAGCCGCCAGAGCGCGGGTGAGCGTGGGATCGGCCGCCGGCCGATTGCAGCAAGGTGGCCCTGCTCCAATCCCGTTGCAGCAAGGCCACCTTGCTGCAAACCCCCGCGCCCTTCGGGTGCGGGCGGGTGCGGGCGTGGGCGCGGCCGTCGCCGGAACCGTCTGGTGCCATCCGAGCGCGGCCGTGTCCATCGCCGTGACGACGGCCGCGTGGTGGGCCGGGATGCTGGTCGCCCGGCGGGGCCGCACCGAGCTGCGCCGCGCCGTCCCGGGTCTCGCCGTCGCCGCCGGGGTCGCGGCGGTGCTGCTCGTCCCCGCGGTGGGGCCCGGCCTCGGCCAGTCGGCGCGCACCGCGAACTGGCCGCCGGACACCAGCCCCGTGCCCTTCTACCAGGCACTCGGCGAGACGCTCGGCTTCCCGTACTCCGGCGGGATCGACCCGGGCCAGACGCGATCCCAGATCTGGGTGCTGCTGCTGGTGCTCGTCGGGATCGGTGCGGTCGTCGCGCTGCGGCGCGGGATCGGGCCGGTCGCTGCCTTCACGGTGTGGAGCGCGATCGTCGTCGGTGCGTGGCGGAGCCCAGGCACCGGCGTCGACGCCCTGGTGACGCGGTTCTTCTACCACGCCATGCTGCGCACCTGGTCGCACGTCTACCTGCTCGCGCCGGTGCTGGCCGGGCTGGGCGTGGTGCTGGTCGCCGGCCGGGTCGCCGTGCTCGTCCGCCGCCGTGTGCCGCTGCGCGCGTCGTGGACGGCCCTCGCGCTCGTCGGCGTGGCGTTCGTCGGCTACGCGACGGGGCCGGCTGCCGGGTACGCCCGGATCACCGAGCTCTCGGTCGCGACCCGCTACCGCACGCCCGAGTTCGTCCGGATCGGCCCCGACGACGACGCCGCCATCGCCTGGCTCGCCGCGCACATCCGGCCGGGGGAGCGGGTCTTCAACTCCCCGAACGACGGCTCGACCTACCTCTACGTGGAGCGCGGCATCCCGGTCGTCAACATCTACACGCTCGGCCTGACCGGGATCCCGTACACCTACCGGCTGCTGCAGGCGTTCAACACCTACCCGACGGACCCCGCGGTCCGCCGCCAGCTCGCCGACCTCGACGTGCGGTGGGTGTACGTCGACACCGACACGCCCGCGATCGGCTCGGCCGGGTCGCCCGAGGACTGGGCGGGCCCGGACGGCTTCCGCCTGGCTCCCGGCCTGCGCGACCTCGACGGCCTGCCCGGGATCACCGTGGCGTTCCGCTCGGGATCGGTGACGGTGTACGCACTGGACCTCGCCGCCGTCGGCCCGAATCCCCCGGGCGAGTAGGCCGCGTCGCCAGCGGGCGGCGCGTCGATCGCCTAGTATCCGGCGAACGCGCGGACGACCACCCGCGCGGAAGCTGTGGCGCGTTGAGCGCCCGTTGAGCAGGCGTGAAGTCCCCGCCAAGAGCCCTGTGGACACTCGCCGCCAGGCGGCGGCCGGCCGGGCCGTGCGTGTGGAGGGGCGGATGGCCATGACGGTGGATCGGGCTGATCGGGCAGGGGCGCAGCGCAGCGGGACACACCCCGCGGTGACGAGGCGTGCGAAGGTCTTCATCTACGCGAACGATCCGATCTCGCAGGCGGGTGTGGCGAGCCAGCTGCGGCCGCGTCCCGAGGTCCAGCTCGTCGACGCCGAGGAGCTGGACGAGGCCGATGTCGCCGTCGTCGTCACCGAGAGCGTCGACGAGGAGGTGCTGCGGGTGCTGCGCGCCGTCCGCCGCGGCAGCGTCCCCCGCACCGTGCTGATCGCCGCCGCGCTCGACGACACCGCGGTCGTCACCGCGGCGGAGGCGGGCGTGTCGGCGCTGGTCCGCCGCTCGGAGGTGACCCCGGAGCGGCTCGTGTCGGTGATCCTCAAGGCGCGGGACGGCGGCGCGGAGATGCCCGCGGACCTGCTCGCCGGGCTGCTCGGTCAGGTGGGCCGGCTGCAGCGGCAGGTCCTGGCCCCGCGGGGCCTGCGGTTCTCCGGGTTGAGTGACCGCGAGGTCGAGGTGCTCCGGCTGGTGGCCGAAGGCCTCGACACCGGCGAGATCGCGCGGCAGCTGGCGTTCAGCGAGCGGACGATCAAAAGCGTGCTGCACGACGTCACGACGCGGCTGCAGTTGCGCAACCGGGCGCATGCGGTCGCCTTCGCCGTCCGTGAGGGGTTCATCTAAGAGGGCATTTCGACACCCGCAGGGCGCGCGGGCGCGCGAACCGGGTTGTTGAAATGTCCTCTCGGCTAGCCGTCGCGCCGTACCCTGGAGCAATGGCGTATCCAGCAGCCACCGCGACCGCGCCCGCCCCGGCGTTCTCCGGGGTCGGGACGGCGGGGTCGCTGGCGCTGGTCCGGCCCATCCAGGGCGCCAAGCTGACCGACACGTTCGGCGCCGCGCGCTCGGGCGGCCGCAAGCACGAGGGCATCGACATCTTCGCCCCGGAGGGCACGCCCATCCACGCCGTCGCCGGGGGCACGATCGTGCAGGGCTTCACGAACGGGCTCGGCGGCAACGTCGTCCGCATCCAGGGCGACGACGGGCGCTTCTACTACTACGCGCACCTCACCGGCGGCAGCACGGACCACCTGAAGGTGGGCCAGCACGTCGCGGCCGGCGAGGTCATCGGCGGCGTCGGGCACACCGGTGACGCCGCCGGCACCCCGAACCACCTGCACTTCCAGGTGCGGCAGGGCGGCCAGTGGCTCAACCCGTACAACTTCCTCACGCCGCTGCCCGACATCGGGGGCGCCCCCGGAGCCGGTTTCGTCCCGGGCGCAACCGACCCGTTCGCGATCGACCCCGGCGGGCCGCCGTCGGTGACCGACGCCGACGGGGACGGGCTGATCGACCAGTTCGAGCAGCTGTTCGGCACGGACACGACGAAGGCCGACACCGACGGCGACGGCTTGTCCGACGCCTACGAGACGTCGGTCAGCCACACGGACGCGCTGTCGATGGACACCGACCGCGACGGCCTGACCGACGCCCACGAGCTGGCCGCGGGCAGCGATCCCGGTCGTGGCGCGGTGCCGGACTCCGTCCGTGCCGCCCGGTTCGGCGGGCTCGCGACCCTGGACAGCGACTCCGACGGGGTCAGCGACCTTCAGGAGCAGAAGGCGGGCACGAACGCGCTGGACGCCGACACCGACCACGACGGGCTCAGCGACGGCGTCGAAGCAGCCCACGGCAGCAACGCGCTCTCGATCGACAGCGACTCCGACGGGCTGACCGACAGCTTCGAGTCCGCGTCCGGCACCCTCGAGCCCGCGGCGCAGGCCGGCGTCCCCGGCGGGGCGGCGCTGGGCGCGGGTGGTTTCGGGGCCGGTGGCGCGGGTGGTCTCGGGGCCGCGGGTTCGGACCCGCTGGCGGCCGGAACGCCGGGCACCGGAACCGACGACCTCGCTGCTGTCGACCCCTACGGCCATTAGGGGCGTGCACCGATGGCGACGTTGAGCCCCTCGCAGATCTACACGCTGCTGCTGCAGGGTGGGTTCTCCCCGGACGACGCCCGGATGATGACCGCCATCGCGCAGGCCGAGTCGGCAGCCAACCCCGGCGCGGTCGGCGACGTCGGGCTGCAGACCGCCACGTGGGGCCCGTCGGTGGGGCTGTTCCAGGTCCGCACCCTCAAGGCGGAGACCGGCACGGGCAGCGACCGCGACATCCAGCGCCTGATGAACAACCCTGCGGAGCAGGTGAAGGCGGCGCTGAACATCTCGAACGGCGGGCGCAACCTGCGGCCCTGGAGCACCTACACCAACGGCGCCTACCGGAAGTTCCTCGACGAGCCGCTGCAGGCGGGCGTCCCGGTGCCGTCGACCTCCGGCTCCGGCGTGGGCCCCTTCGGCGCCGGCGCGGGCAACGGCTTCGGCATGGGCGTGGGTGCGGGCCCCTACGGTGCCGGTGCGGCCACGGCCTTCGGCATGGGGGCGAACGGCGCGGACCCGTTCGCGATGGCCCCGGTCCCCCAGCCCTCCGGCATCACCGACCAGGACGGCGACGGCCTGACCGACGACTTCGAGAAGCTCTTCGGGACGGATCCGACGAAGGGAGACTCCGACGGCGACGGCCTGACCGACGCCTACGAGACGTCGATCAGCCACACCGACCCGCTGGCGGCCGACACGGACCACGACGGGATCGCCGACGCCGCCGAGGTCGCCGCCGGGTCGGACGCAGGCCGCGCGGACATCCCCGCCGCCGCCCGAGCCGCCGGGTTCGGCGGCACGGCGAACCTCGACACCGACGGGGACGGGCTCAGCGACGGCTACGAGCAGAAGTCCGGCCTGGACCCGCTGCTCGCCGACACCGACCACGACGGCCTCTCCGACGGCGACGAGATCGCCCGCGGGCTCAACCCACGGCTGCTGGACAGCAACAACGACGGCCTGGCCGACGGGTTCGCCGCGGGTCACGACATGCTGGGCGACCCCGCCGGCCCTGCGGGATCGGCGGCCGGCCCCGTCCTGGACCCCCACCTGCTGCCCTGAGCGGTCCCGGGGGGAAACCGCTCAGACGCGGGCCGGGACGAGGCTCGCCACGATCCCCTCGCAGGTACGGACCACGCCGCGCGCCGCGATCCGGGCCTCGCGGCTGGTCAGCGGTGACGACTCCACCCGCCGCCACCGGTCCAACGCCGTGTACGCGGCGTCGAGCAGCTGCGGGACCGAGGAGTTCTCGGGCACCCCCAGCCGGCGCGCGATGCTGTGCCCGGACCCGCCCAGCAGCCGGTCCATCTCCTCCTCCAGCCGCTCGGCGATGCCGACCGTCCCCGTCCGCAGGTCGGTGAGCAGCCGGACCTCCACGAACTCGTGCGCCGCCCCCATCACCTCCTCGACGCGGGCGTCGATGAGCTCGGCGTCCCTGCACCCGCCCCGCCGCAGCACCGCGCGCACCACGGCCAGCGCCGACCGCGCCCGCAGCAGCTTGCTGCGCTCCAGGAACTGCCGCACCAGCACGCCCCGCAGCTCCTCCAGCTTGCTGTCGGTGGCCAGCCGATTCGCCAGCTCCGTCGCCGACCGGACGGTGCCCTCCCGGATCAGCGTCACCGACAACCGGACGCCGAACAAGCCCAGGCGGTCTGCGAGGTGCCCGCGTTCGAGCGGGGTCAGCCGGACGTCCGTGTCGTCGGCCAGCAGCCGGTCCGCGGTGAGCAGCAGCTCGTTGCACTCGGCGTCGGGCAGCGCGGCGATCGTCGCCAGCGCCCGGTACTCCTCCTCGCGCAGCGTCGTCCCGGCCTGACCGAGCAGCCCCGCGACCGGCAGCACCAGCGGGCAGAGGCGGTGGATGCGCGAGTCGCGCTCGTAGCGATCGGCCACGCGCGCGGCGACCGTCAGCGCGTCGAGCCGACACGACCCGATCTCGTCGGGCCGCGACAGCACCCCGACGGCGTTGAGCGGGGTGCCGCGCCCCAGCTCGTCGTCGTGGAACGCCTCCAGGAACCGGACGTCGCTGGCGTGGGTGTGCCGGAACAGGTACAGCACGGCGTCGACGACCGGTGGCCGGTCGTCCTCGCCGGACAGCAGCGTCGACGTCCGCTCCGACACCTCCGTCGACAGCGACGCGATCCCCGGGGTGTCGACCAGCGTGACGTCGCGCAGCCGGGACGACGGCCAGCTCACCTCGAGGTGGTCGAATCTCTCGGCGGGGCCGCCCAGGTCGACCTCCAGCGCCCCGCCCTCGCGGCTGAACGGGCGCTGCTCGCGTCGCCCGTCCTTGTGTACCGCGGTGACCTTCGCGGCGTGGCCGCCGATGTACCAGGTGACGAGCTTGGTGCACTCGCCGGCGTCGGTCGGGGCCAGCTCCTCCCCGACCAGGGCGTTGAGCAACGTCGACTTGCCGGCCTTGACCCGGCCGGCGATCGCCAGCCGCAGGGGCCCGGACAGCCGTTCGACGGCATCGGCCAGCTGGTCTCGGGAGTTCGGGTCGAGCGCCCGGTCCCGGGCCGCGCCGACCAGCTCGCGGACCGCGGCGGTCAGCGGGTCGTCCGGCGGGAAAGGCGGAGTCATGCCGCCCCCCGGGACGCCGCGGGCGCCTTCCCGAGCCGCTCGATCTCCGCGCGGCGAGAGGCCAGTTCCGTGGCCCGCTGGTCGCGCTGCTGTGGGGTGAGCGCGGCGGCGCGCTCGGCCGACGACAGCGCGCGCTGCGACGAGGCGTGCAGGACGCCCGCCCGGGCCTGGAACTCGTCGCGCAGCTCCCGGCGGGTCCGCCGCAGCGAGTCCAGGCAGTCCTTCTCGATCACGAAGTTCGCCTCGTCGAGGTAGCGCCGGCAGGACATCTTCGCCTGCTGGCGGCGGTAGGTCAGCTGCCGCTGGCGCTCGTCGCGGATGAGCTTGCGGCCGATGAACCCCACCCCGAGGATGATCGGTGCGGCGGCGGCCAGCAGGAGCAGGCCGCCCGCCGCGCTGGCCACCGAACCGGCCACCGTCGCGGGGATGAGCGCGGCCCGGCCGGCGAACAGCATCCGGACCAGCTTCTGGCTGTCCGGCGGCGGCTGGGCCGGGTCGAAGGTCAAGCCGCGGAGCACGTCGACGGGGGCGGTCAGCCCCAGCTGCAGCGGCTCGTCGGACTCCAGCGCGAACGTCTCCGCCACGTCGGCGGCCAGCGCCGCCGCCCGCTCGTTGAGCAGCTCGTGGTTCTCGTTCGCGGCCCGCACCACCTGACGCTGCAGCCACACCTCGATGTCCGACCAGGACTCCTTGGGGTCGCCCTGGTCGATGACGGCCTCGACGTCGCGCACGACCGTCCGCATCCGCCCGGCGAAGTCGTGCTTGACGTCGGCGATCAGCTGGTCGATGCCGTCGAACAGGAACTGCTGCCAGCCGGTGCCGCGTTCGACGAGCTTGCGCGTACGTTCCGAGCGGCGCCGCAGCGCCCCGACGACCTCCTCGGACGCCTCCGGCTTGGCCAACACCTGCTGCTCGGAGGCCACCTCCAGGCGCAGCTGCTCCTGGGCGAAGCCGAGGTCACGGGAGGCGGCGGCGACGGCCTGCTTGGCCGCGGCCTCCAGTACCGCGGCGCGCAGCCAGTCGAACAGCGGTGCGAACCCCGACTCCTCGTTCAGGGCGGGGGAGCGCCATGCGCGCAGCCGCAGGAACGACGACACGGGGATCATCGGCAGGTCGATGCCTGCCTTGGCCAGGTGCTGCCGGTTCAGCTCGACGATCCGGCGCCACGCCGGGTACAGGTCGGTCTTGGTCACGACGCACACCGCGGCGGAGCAGCGCTCCAGCGCCTGGCGGAGGAAGTCGACCTCGGGGCCGGTCAGCTCCTGCGACGCGTCGGTAACGAAGATCACGCCGGCGGTGGTGCGCAGCGCGCCGAGGGTGACGATCCCGTGCGCGGACTCCAGCCCGCCGACACCGGGGGTGTCGACGAGGCTCAGCCCGGTCTTCAGCAGGCGGTGGGGGAGCCGGACCTCGACGGAGCGCAGGCGGCGCCGCCAGCTCGGGTCCGCGGCCTCGGAGACGAGGTCGGCGAGGCGGTCCACGTCGACGGGCTCCTCGACGGTGCCGCCGTCCGGGGAGTCGGCGGGCGGCCGGTCGAGCGGCTCCAGCTGTGCCGCGGCCGAGGGCTCCGCGCCGTAGCGGACGACGGTGGGTACGGCGGTGACGATGTCGGCGTCGGTCGGGCAGACGTCGGTCTGCAGCAGCGCGTTCACCAGCGTGCTCTTGCCGCGCTTGAACTCCCCGACGACGGCGACGCTCAGTACCTGCTCGCCGAGCCGCTTGCGCGCCTGCTCCAGGTGGCTGCCGAGGTCGGGGCGGTCGTGGCGCTCGGCGAGCTTCCTGCCCTCGTCGAGAGCGCGGGCGACGCGCGCGAGGTCGGTGGGCGGCGCGGTCGGCTCCGCTCGACGCGGGGATGTCGGCGTCGGTGCCGCGGGGGGCCGCGGTCGCGCCGGAGCCGGGCGCTGAGGGGTCGCGTTCCGAGGAGGGGACGGGCGCTGGGGTTGGGGTTGGGGCGCGGCCGGGATCTGGGGCGCGGTCGGCGTGACGTCGCGTTCGCGCGGCGCCGGATCGGGGACACGCCGGGGCGCCTCGGGCTGTGGGCGGCTGCGCTCGGCGGGGGTGCCCGGAACGGGACGTCCCTGCTCGACCGGCGGTCGGGGCGGGGGAGCGGACCCGGCGTCGGGGGTCCGCGCCGGTGAGGCCGGGGGCGCTGGCGGTCTCGCTGCGGCAGGCGGTGGTGCGGTCGGCGTCGGCGCTGGTGCAGCCGCCGGTGGATGCGGTACTGGTGCTGGCGGCGCGGCCGGTGGGACCGGCGTCGGCGCTGGTGAAGCGACCGGTGCGGCCGGAGTCGGCGCGGCCGGGGGGTTGCGCGGCGCGGGCTCGTCGAACCAGTCCTCGGTGGTCGTCTCGGCCGCGGCGGGGGCGCCGCTCGACCATCCGAGGTACTCCCCGCATTCCACGCAGAACTGCGCGTCTGGCGCGTTGCTCTGCCCGCAGCTCGTGCATGCGGTCATGGGGGAATCACTCTCACGCCACCCATTCTTACGGATCCCGGCCAGTGGCGGCGGTGTACACCTTCCCGCTTGGGGGAGGCCGGTAACCTGCGACGCAGGTCGGCAGCCCGCCGGCCCGGGCAGCCCGAGGGGGTTCGATGGCCGCGGTGGTGTGCGAGAACTGCGGCACCAGCAATCCTGCGGGGCGGCAGTTCTGCGAGAACTGCGACGGTTTCCTGGACTGGACCGGCACGGAGGCCGATCCCGTGACTGCCGCCCCGCCCACGGCCGCCCCGCAGGCGGCGGCACCGCAGCAGCAGGCCAGGCCCCAGTCGGCGCCGGCTCAGGCTCCGCAGGTCACGGCTCCGCAGTACCGGCCCCAGGCCCCGCCACCACCGCCACCGCCGCCGGGGCCGGGGCCGGCGGCCGCCCCACCGCCGCATCCCGGGGCCGTGTACGCACCGGTCGCGGCGCCCCCGTACAGCACGGCGCCGCTGCAGCGGATCTGTGCCAACTGCGGCACGGCGAGCGAGCCGACGCGCCGATTCTGCCGCCGCTGCGGAACGTGGCTCGTCACGCCGAGCATCATGGCGCCCGGCCCCCCGGACGGGCTGGGCAAGAGGCTGCGGCGCCGCTACTGGGGCGGCGGTCCCTACTCCGGAGACCTGACCCGTGGCACGATCGCGTTCCGGGTCCTGTCCATCTTCATCGTCCTCGTGGTGCTCGTCCTGGTGATGAGTCTCGTCGGGTGGCACCCGATCCGCCGCACCACGGACCTGGTCGGGCACATCCTCGGCTCCGGTCGCGTGTCCAACGTGACGGCGCAGGCCGTCCCCACGGACGCCTTTCCCGGGATCCCGGCCGCCTGGGCCGTCGACGACGTCCGGGGTCGCGGCTTCGCCACCCGCTGGACGTTGGGCGGTAACGGCGACCCGAAGTCCGCGTGCGCGGCCCCTCCGCCTCCCCAGGCCGCCGCGAGCTCGCTGGTTCTGACCTTCCCGAGGATGACGAACGTTCGCGAGATCGGGATCGAGGCAGGCCTGCCCGACGGCGACCCGCAGATCGCCGCCCGGTGGCGGCCGCAGGCGCTTGCGCTGTACTGGCCGGGGGGCAAGTGCCAGCCCGTGCAGCTCGCCAAGGAGCCCGGGCTGCAGCGGTTCACGGTCGACGCGGGCCTGGTGAACCAGGTGACCATCGTCCTGGTCGCCGCCTACCCACCGGAGAACGGATCGTCGGACCGGCTCGACATCGGCGAGGTCACGTTCTGGGAGCGGAAGGGCCTGACCGACCTGGACTGAGGGTGCTGCGCCTGCCGGGGAACCACCGCTATGGCGACCGCGACCGCCAGACAGCCGGGCGGGAAGCCGGGATGCGTCACGGCACAGAACTGCTGGGCCGCCTGCAGGGTCGGGAAAGCCGGGACGACGATCAGCAGCGTCTGTGGCTGGTACCGCAACTGCGGCAGGGTCGTCGCCGGGACGACCTGCGCGGTGGGTGACGTGGCCTGCACCCGCTTGACGACGTCGTTGGCGAGCGCCTGCTCCTGGTAGGGCGGCCCGACCAGGACGGCGAACGGCCCGAGCACGCTCGCACCCGTCCCCGGTGCGGTCGACGCGCCGGGCTGGCCCGGGACCCCGGGTGTGCCGGCGCCGCCGGGTGCACCGGGCACTCCGGGAACGCCGGGCACCCCGGGCGCGTTCGAGCCGCCGGGCGTGCCGGCACCGCCGGGTGTGCCCGGCGCACCCGGTGTCCCCGCGCCCTGCCCGTTCGGTGCCCCGGGCGCGGTGCTGGCCGGCGCAACCACGTCCACGCACATCGGCGGGTTGCTCGGCGGCGACGCCGCCTGCCCGCGCTTGGCGACGACCGTGACGCACTGTTTGCCCGCGGCCAGCGGCACCGTGACGTTCTTGCTCGGAGCCGGGCTCACCTGGCCGACGACCGCGTCGTTGGCGAGGACCACATGATCGTTCTGGGTGTCGTCGGTCCACGAGACGACGTAGCCGTCCGCGGCCTGCGCCACCTGCACAGCGGTGGGTGGGGGGAGCGACCCGTCGAGCGACGTGGCGCACTGCTTCTCGCTGGGACCTGAGGGGAGTCCGGCACGGACCGCGACGACCTGGAAGCACACCTGGGTCTTGCCCTGGTCGACCTTCGCGGTGAAGGCCGTCGCCCCGTCCTTCACCTCGTCGGTGCCCAGCACGGTGTTCGTGTTGTCGACCTTCTGGACCCGGTAGAGCTCGGCACGGTCGCTCGGTGCCCACCGCAGCTGGATGGCGTTGGCGGAGACCGCTTCCGCGACGAGTTGGACCGGCGGCTCGGGCGCCACCTGCGGGGTGCGGGCGCCCACCACGTTGCCGGCCTTCCACCCCGCGACGACCAGACCGACGATCGCGGCCACCAGGAGGACGGCGAGCGCGATCACGCCCTTGGACAGGATCGGCAGGTGCTGGATCGCGCCGTCGAGCACCGGTCTGCCCGGGTCGGGGACGCCGGCCCGAGCGGTCACCGAGCGCGGCGTGCCGGCCTCCGGCGCCGACCCCGCCGACTCGCCGATCACCTGGAACGGCCGACGCACGGCTGCGCCGCGCAGGAACGGGTTGCGCGGGCGGACCCGCAGCCGGGCCGACGCCGAACCGCCGACCGGAACCGAGAGTTGCTCGGGCTCCATCTGGAAGCCCAGCGCCTCCTCGTCGTCCTTGACCGTCAGGCGCAGGTGGACGGGCGAGTTGCCCCAGTTCACGTAGCTGACCTGGTGGCGGCCGGACCACCGGCCCTTGGAGGTCACCGGGGTGATCGACCCCTGCAGGTCGAGCACCCGACCGACCTCGAGGTCACCCTCCTCGACGACGGTCCGCTGCGCGTCCAACGCGGAGACCGCCCGGACGCCGAACGGCAGCGCCTCGTCGGGCGCCTGCGCGTTCGCCGGCGGCTTGAGCAGGACGACCGCCGACTCCTCCTTGCCCGGATAGATGTTGAGCTCCGGCGGATGCACCTGCCACCACGTCGGGTCGAGCCCGACGACGTCCATGTGGAAGGCCTCGACGAGGTGCCCGGGGTTCTTCACCTTCACCGAGACCTGCGCCTGGCCACCGGGCTCGGCCCGCAGCCGCGTCACGTCCATGGTCAGGACGGGCTCCTCCATGGCGGCACCTTATTCCGGCGCCGCCGCCGCGCCCAGGTCCGTGGTGCGTCGGGCGTTGATCGTCACCAGGTTGTCGTGAAAGCCACGTTCAGGACGTCTCCCGCCCTGAACGTGGCTTTCCAGGCAACGCGCCGCCATGGAGTGTTGCCCGATCGGGCGGCCCGCGCTGCCCTTCCGGTCGCCCGCCGCCGCGTGACCCGACGCTGTGCCCGGTGCGATGCTCGCTCGGACGGGCGAGAGTGGGAGCGCGGCAGGTGATCCAGGAGATCGACCAGGCGCTGCGGGCGCTGATCCGGGCCGAGGCGTTCGCGGACCGCGACGTCGAGGTGGTCTTCGACGCCCCGACCAAGGAGTGGGCCGGGCGGCGCAACGCGCCCACCGTGGACGTCTACCTCTACGACATCCGCGAGGACATGCGGCGCCGCGCCCGGGGCGTGGAGAACGAGTACGACGGCAACGGCCGGATCGTCGGCCGGCACCTGCCGCCCCGGCACTTCAAGCTGTCGTACCTGGTCACCGCCTGGACCCAACGTCCCGAGGACGAGCACCGGCTGCTCTCGGCGCTGCTCGCCTGCTTCCTGCGGCACGACTCGATCCCGCCCGAGCTGCTCACCTCGCCGCTGTCGGACCTCGGTCTGCCCGTGCCGCTCTCGGTCGGCCTCCCGCCGCCCGAGGACCGCGCCTTCGCGGACGTGTGGTCCGCGCTCGGGGGCGAGCTGAAGCCCTCGCTGGACGTCGTGATCACCGCCCCGACCGACACAGGCCAGCGCCGCGAGACCGGCCCGCCGGTCGTGCTGCCGCCCAAGACCGTCATCGGTGGCCAGGACGGGTGGCCCGCGCAGGAGACGAGAATCGCCCGTCCGTCCACCGAACCGTCGTGAGCGAGCTGGCGAGCTCACCATCCAGCAGCGTGAGCGAGCTCGCGCGCCCACCGGTCAGCGCCGCCGGCGTCGGGCTCGGGCACCTGTTCGCCCGGGTCGCGTTGGTCGAGGCCCGGGTGCGGGCGATGGTCGAGCACCGCAGGCGCGACGACCCGGCGCCGGACGACCCGTTCCGCGGGCTCTACCTGACCGACGACGACGTCGACCGGCTGCTCGCGGCCCGCGCCCCCGGCCCGCCCCGGGACGACGAGGCGGTGCGCGAGGTCGAGCAGGCCTGTACGGCCGCCGGGACCCCGTCCCGGCTCCGCGAGCTGCAGCGCGCGTGCGGGCTGTCCGACCTCGACGTCGAGATACTGCTCGCCGCACTCGTCCCGGACCTCGACGCGCGCTTCGAGCGGCTCTACGGCTACCTCAACGACGACGTCACCCGGCGCCGGGCGACGATCGGCCTGGCGTTGGAGATCGGCGCCGCCCGGCCGACCGCAGCCGCTGCGCGCCGCCGGCTCACCGCGGGGGCGCCGCTGCTGCACCACCTGCTCGTCACCGTCGAGGACCCGGAGCGGCCGTTCCTGTCGCGCGGGTTGCGGGTGCCCGACCGGGTCACCGCGCACCTGCTCGGCGGCGACGACCCGGACGCGGCGCTGACCGACCTGCTCGCCGACATCACCCCGGCCCCCGGATCGCTCGCGGACGACCTGGGCCGGGTGCTGACCGAGTGTGACCGATCCGGCCACGACGCGTCGGATCAGATCCGGCTGGTCTACCTGCGTGACCACGGCCGCCGCACCGGCACGGCGACCGCGGCGGCCGCGCTGCAGGCCGCGGGCTTCGGCGTGCTGGGCCTCGACCTGCAGCGGCTCGCGTCCCGCCCGGCCCCGGAGGAGCTGGTCCGCGTCGCGGGCCGCGAGGCGCTGCTGCGCGGGTGCGGGATCGTCGCCGAGCCGGTCGAGGCGCTGACCGAGGGCGCTGCGGACGCCCTGCGCCGGCTCGCGTCCCTCTCGGAGGACGCCTCCCCACCCCCCGGGCCTGCCGGCCGCACAGGCCGGGGCCCTCTCCGTCCCGGTGCTGCTCTCCGGCGACGTCAGCTGGGATCCCGCGTGGAGCCGCGAGGTTCCGCTGACGGCCGAGTCGCCCCGGTTGGCCCCCACCGACCGCGAGCGGCTGTGGACCACCGCCCTCGGCGACGCCACCCCGGTCCCCGTCCACCTGCATCTCGGTCCCGGGCAGATCGGTCGGGCCGTCCGGTGGGCGCGGCTCACCGCGACCCTCGACGAGCGGCCCGTCGACCGTGGCCTGCTCCAGGCGGGCGCCCGGGCGCAGAACGCCGCCGGGCTCGAACGCCTCTCCCGCCGCGTCGAACCGGCCGTCGGCTGGACGGACCTGGTGCTCACCGACGCCGTCTCCGTGCAGCTGCGCGAGCTCGCCGCCCGGGCGCGACACCGCGAGAAGGTGCTCACCGAGTGGCGGATGCGGCCGGGCGGCGGCCGCGGGATCGGCGTCGCCGCCCTGTTCGCGGGCGACTCCGGCACCGGCAAGACGATGTCGGCCGAGGTGATCGCCGGCGAGCTGGGGCTGGACCTGTACCGGGTGGACCTCGCCACGGTCGTCGACAAGTACGTCGGCGAGACCGAGAAGAACCTGGAGAAGATCTTCACCCAGGCCGCGGGCGTCAACGGCGTGCTGCTGTTCGACGAGGCCGACGCGGTGTTCGGCAAGCGCAGCGAGGTGCGCGACGCCCACGACCGCTACGCCAACATCGAGAGCGCCTACCTGCTGCAGCGCATGGAGACCTTCGACGGCCTGGCGATCCTGTCGACCAACCTGCGCGCGAACATCGACGAGGCCTTCACCCGCCGGCTCGACTGCATCATCGACTTCCCGACGCCGACCGAGGAGCTGCGGCTGCAGCTGTGGGCGAACTGCCTCGCCCCGCCGCTGCCGCTCGGCGACGACCTCGACCTGTCGTTCTGCGCGTCTGCGTTCGAGCTCACGGGCGGCAACATCCGCTCTGCCGCGACAACCGCCGCCTACCTCGCGGCGGCGGCGGACCGGCCGGTCGGGATGGCGGAGCTGATCACGGCCGTCGAGCAGGAGTACCGCAAGCTCGGCCGGCTGGTTCTGGAACGCGAGTTCGGCCGCTACCTCGCGCTGCTGCGGTGATCAGCGCCCGGCCGCGTGAGCGAAAGCGGCTTTCGGTGCGTTCACCGAAGCGAAAGCGGCTTTCGCTACATCCGGCGCCGCCGCCCCTACGATCGATCTCTGGGCCGTCTGGTTCTCGGGTGAGGGGCGATTGTGGGCTACCGGTTGGGTGTCGATCTCGGTACGACCTACACCGCCGCCGCCGTGAACGTCGACGGCCGGGTGGAGATGCTGGGCCTGGGGATCCGGGCGATGCAGGTGCCCTCGGTCGTGTTCGTCCGGCCCGACGGCGAGATCGTGGTCGGCGAGGCCGCCGAGCAGCAGGGCGCGGCCGACCCGTCGCGACTCGTCCGGGAGTTCAAACGCCGGATCGGTGACTCGGTGCCGCTGGTGGTGGGCGGGTCGCCGTTCTCGGCGCAGGCACTGTCGGCGCGGTTGCTGGCCTGGGTGGTGGGGGTCGCGGCGCAGCGCCAGGGCGGGCCGCCGGAGCACGTGTGCGTGACCTACCCGGCGAACTGGGGGCCGTTCAAGCGGGACCTGCTGGGCCAGGCGATCGAGATGGCCGGACTGCGCGGAACGGAGACGAGCACCTGCACCGAGCCGGAGGCGGCGGCGATCGCGTACGCGTCGCGGGACCGGGTGGCCGAGGGCGATCGGGTCGCGGTGTACGACCTGGGCGGGGGCACGTTCGACGCCGCGGTGCTCGCGCGCGAGGGTGCGGGCTTCCGGCTGGTGGGGTCGCCGGAGGGGGTCGAGCACCTGGGCGGGATCGACTTCGACGAGGCGGTGTTCCGGCACGTCCTGTCGGCGCTGGGCGACGACGTCGCGGCCCTGGACGACACGGATCCGGCGACCGCGACCGCCCTGGCCCGGCTGCGGCGGGACTGCGTCGAGGCCAAGGAGGTGCTGTCCTTCAGCGTCGACACGGTGGTGCCGGTGGCGCTGCCGGGGATCTCCCGGTCGGTCCGGCTGACCCGGGGCGAGTTCGACGACATGCTGCGGCCGGCGATCGCCGAGACGGTCTCGGCGATGCGTCGGGTGCTGGAGGCGTCCGGGGTGGGCGCGGCGGACGTCGCGGCGATGGTGCTCGTCGGCGGCTCGTCGCGGATCCCGCTGGTGAGCGAGATGCTCTCGGCGGCGTTCGGGCGGCCGCTGGCGCTGGACAACCACCCGAAGCACGACGTCGCGCTGGGCGCGGCGATCCGCGGCACCCCCGCCGCGCAGCCCGCCGGGGTGGCGGCTGCCGGCGCTCCGGGTGACCGGGTGACGGCCGCGGCTCGCGCCCCGGGTGCGGCGGCGGGACCGGCGCCGAGCGGGCCGCCGCCGGCTGCCCCCGCTGCCGTGCCGGGCGCGCAGCCGCCCGGGCCCGCCTGGGCCGGTGGTCCCGCCCCGTTCACCCCACCTCCCGCGTTCCCCTCGGCCGCCCCGTTCCCGCCGGCCAATCCGTTCACCGCGGTTCGCGGGCCCGACGGCACCGCGCCCTTCTTCAGCGGCCCCCCAGCCCCGTCCGGGCCCGGCAACGGCGGCCCCCCACCTCCGCCACCCGGCCCGTCGCCCGACTGGCGCCCACCCGTGGCCGTCGGCCGGCACGCGACCCACCCCGGGGCGCCCCAGCAGCCCGGCAAGGCGTCCTCGACCGGTGACTCCGGCCGCCGCCGCGCACTGGCCATCGGCAGCGGGGTGGTGGTCGCGCTGGCCGTCGCCGGCGGCATCGTGCTGACGCGCAACCGCACCGAACCCACCCCGGTGCCGATCCCCGTCCCGACGATCGCGAGCGCGCCGTCGCCGTCGCCGACGACCCCCGCCGCACCGACCCTGCCGCAGTCGGCGCAGCCGCTGGCGAACGACGTGATCGTCTGGCCGCGCAACGTCGGCGACAACTGGGACATCACGACGATCACCGCCGGCGGCGCGATCGGCCAGAACCTCACCGCCAGCCCCGACGAGGACAACTTCCCGGTCATCTCGGCCGACCGGCGCACGGTCGTCTACCTGCACCGCACCTCGCCCACCACCCGCGAACTGCACGTCATGGGTGCCGACGGCACCGGCGACCGCCCCCTGCTCGCCACCGTGCCGCCCGGGTGCGCCGACCTCACCCGCCCCGCCTTCGGCGAGCAACCCGTGCCCCAGCTGGTGCTGCCCTGCCTCGACCCCGCCACCGGCGAGACGACGCTCAACCTCGTCGGTCTCGACGGCACCGTGTACAAGGTGGTGGACCACGGCGCCCTCAGCGACCCGGCGATGACCCCGGACGGGCGCTTCGTCGTCTACTGGCGCGCCGACGGGGCAGGCCAGGAGGGTGGCGCGCTCTACCGCGCGCCGCTCAACGGTCAGGACGCGCCCGTGCCCATCACGGGCGGCGGCACGCTGCGTGACAACGACGCCGCGGTGTCCCCGACGGGCGACCTTGTTGCGTTCACCCGTGCCGGGAAGGGAATCTGGACCGTCGGACTCGGCGGCGACAACCAGGAGAAGCAGCTGACCAAGCAGGACGGCGACCAGGACCCGTCGTGGTCGCCGGACGGCAACCAGATCACCTTCAAGCGCCAGGACCAGCTGTGGATCATGAACGCGAACGGGAGCGACGCGCACCGGATCACGAAGCCCGGAGATGTCGGTACGGCCGCAGCGTGGAGCCCTCGGTAACGGCCCGCACACCCGGACCGACTAGGGCCGTACGGCATTTGATGTATCAGGCCAGCTGACCGCCGCCTCTCGATCGAGGACTGGCACAGGGGGTGACGGGTGGGTTATCGGCTCGGCGTCGATCTCGGCACGACCTACACGGCCGCGGCCGTGAACGTCGACGGCCGGGTCGAGATGCTGGGTCTGGGGATCCGGGCGATGCAGGTGCCGTCGGTGGTCTTCGTGCGCCGCGGCGGCGAGATCGTGGTCGGCGAGGCCGCCGAGCAGCAGGGCGCAGCGGAGCCGTCGCGGGTCGTCCGGGAGTTCAAGCGCCGGATCGGCGACTCGGTACCCCTGGTCGTCGGCGGGGCGCCGTTCTCGGCGCAGGCGCTGACGGCGCGGTTGCTGGCCTGGGTCGTCGGGATCGCGACCGAGCGGCAGGGCGGCCCGCCGGAGCACGTGTGCGTGACGCATCCCGCGAACTGGGGGCCGTTCAAACGCGACCTGCTGGGCCAGGCGGTCGAGATGGCGGGCCTGCGGAACGTCGAGATGTGCACCGAGCCCGAGGCGGCGGCGATCACCTACGCCTCGCGCAACCGGGTGGCGGAGGGCGATCGGGTCGCGGTGTACGACCTGGGCGGAGGCACGTTCGACGCGGCGGTGCTGGTGCCCGACGGCGCGGGGTTCCGGCTCGCCGGGCCGCCGGAGGGCGTCGAGCAACTGGGCGGGATCGACTTCGACGAGGCCGTGTTCCGGCACGTCCTGACGTCGCTGGGACCGGAGGTCGCGGACCTCGACGACATGGACCCGGCGACCGCGACGGCGCTGGCCCGGCTGCGGCGGGACTGCGTCGAGGCCAAGGAGGTGCTGTCGTTCAGCATCGACACGGTGGTCCCGGTGGCGCTGCCGGGGATCACCAAGTCGGTCCGGCTGACCCGCGGGGACCTGGACGACATGCTGCGGCCGGCGATCGCCGAGACGGTCTCGGCGACCCGCCGGGTGCTCGACTCAGCGGGGGTCGACCCGGGCGACCTGGCGGCGATCGTGCTGGTCGGCGGCTCGTCGCGAATCCCGCTGGTGAGCGAGATGCTGTCGGCGGAGTTCGGCAGGCCGCTGGCACTGGACAACCACCCGAAGCACGACGTCGCGCTGGGCGCGGCCATCCGGGGCACTCCCGCCGCGCGGCCCGCCGCGGCCCGGCCGGCGCCGATGCCGACAGCGGCGCAGACTGCGGCGGCCGCGGCGGTGGGTGCGGGCGCGGCGACCGGCCCCCCGACCATGCCTGCGGCCCATGCGGTGAGCTCGACGGCCACCGACACCCCCTACGGCACCCCGGTGACCGCCGCGTACACCGACGCGGACACCGGCGCCGCGCAGGCCGTGCCACCGGGACCGGCGGCGGACTGGCGCCCGCCCCCGACCGTGGGCCCGATGACCTCGCCCGCCGGGGCCACCGGACTGACGGCCCGGCTGCCGTCCGCCGTCACCGGGAAACGTGGTCGGATGCTGATCGGTACGGGCGCCGTCGTGGTCGCGCTTGCGGTCGGCGCGGGGATCCTGCTCGGCACCCGCAAGGCCGAACCGGACCCGTCACTGACCGGCGTGCAGGCGCCGATCCCGACCTTCGCTCCCGCACCGCTGCCGGTCCCCATCCCGGTCGTGCCGGAGGCGATCCCGTCGGAGACGCTGACTCCGACCGTGACCCCGCCGCCGCCGGCCGTGAAGGCGCCCACCAAGCGGACGCGGGCCGCGACGACCACGCGACGCACGACCAAGGCCGTCGTCCCCCGCCCACCCCCTCCACAGCCGAAGCCTCCACAGCCGAAGCCACCGGAGTCGAAGCAGCCGGAGTCGAAGCCACCCGAGTCCAAGCCACCGGAGTCGAAGCCACCGGAGTCGAAGCCACCCGAGTCGTCGACTCCGGCATAAGTCCCTGACGACCCGGTTGGGCGCACGCATCCTGCCCGATCGGGAACTCATCGCTGCTCTTCGGGGCGGCCGCAGGCACCTGGTGTGTTCGCCTCGGCGGTGCCAGGCTGTCGGCACGGAGTGGGCAGGAGGACGCATGCACAGCCACGAGCACGACGTCGACGCCGCTGTCTCGCTGCGCCCCAAGGGGGCGCGGCTGACGGAGGCGGAGCCGGCGCTGGCCGCGAAGGCCGCCGCGCAGGGCCGCTGGGACGCGGTCGGCGCGAGCGGGATCGCGCACCTGCAGCGCGTCGCCGGGAACGCCGGTGTCGCCGCCGCCCTCGGCGAGGAGGATCGCTCACCCGTGCACGACGTCGTCTCCTCCGGCGGACGTGCCCTCGACCCGGACGTGCGCGCCGACATGGAAGGCCGCCTGGGGCACGATTTCGGCGACGTCCGGGTGCACGACGACAGCCGTGCCCACGACTCGGCCGTCGGGGTCAACGCGAACGCCTACACGGTCGGCTCCAACATCGTGTTCCAGCGCGACCGCTACGACCCGGGCTCCAGCGAGGGCAAGCTCACCCTCGCGCACGAGCTGACCCACGTCGTGCAGCAGCGCAGCGGCCCGGTCGACGGCACGCCGGCGAGTGGCGGGATCAAGGTCAGCGACCCGAGCGACCGGTTCGAGCGCGAGGCCTCCGCGAACGCCGAACGGGTGATGTCCGGGCCCGCGCCGGCCGTGACGCCCTCGGCGTCGGGACCCGCGGTGCAACGCTGCGGCGACGACAGCGAGCACGACGTCCAGCGGAGTGTCGACTCCGCCGAGCCGGCCGTGCAGCGCGAGGGCGAGGAAGAGGAAGAGCCGCTACAGGGCAGCTTCACCGACGCCGCCGTCCAGCGGGAGGGTGAGGACGAGGAGGAGATGGCGGGCTGACCCCGCTGATCCGACGGAGGGGGGGGGGGGGGGGGGGGGGGGGTGGGTGGAACGGCGTAGAAATCTGGGGCGGGTGGGACGGGGTGGGATGCAAGGAGATTGCGGCGGGCGACACATCGATGCTCGTTCGTCGTCGTTGCGGACGATCTATCTCAGAGTGGACAGCTGGGAGGCGAGACGATGGAGGTAGGGGTGGTCGACAGCGCGCTCGCACAGCAGTGGCGCTTGGGGTGTGAGTAGGTAGCTGACGAGGCGGACTGCGGCGTCGCGCTTGGGTTCTGCGCGGCGGAGAGATGGCGCAGCGCGTCGAACGGCCAGCTGCGGGGTTGTCGGTCTTGAGGTTGAGCGCGACGTCGAGCGCGCTCTGCCCGCGCCGTCGACAGGAGCGCGTCCACCTGCGCCTCGATGCGCTGCCGCCAGTCCAGCAGAGGCACGAGAGGTAGCCGCTGACCACGCGCAGGAAGGCGCCGAGCAGCTCCTCCGGGACGGGCGCGACGCTGTCGAGCACCTCCCCCGGGGAACGGCCGGGCACCTCGCGGAACGTACGCCGGCGCTCTCGAGCTCCCGGATGGCGGCCGTCACCCGCTCCGGCACACCGGACGTGAGCGCCCCCGTCAGTGTCGGCTGTCGCCACTGCTGCTCACCCGCTCCGGTCGGCCAGGGCTTGGGAGTGCCGGTCTGCCAGCGCGGCCAGGTCGGGATGAGCTTCGACGTCCTCCGGCATGCCACAAGGCCTTGTTCGTGGTGGCGCGTTCGGACAGGCCGCCAGGCCGACTCGAGGCCCTCGTACCGCTGTGTGCCCGCTGCACCGCCGCGGTGATCGTCGCCGCTGTGCCGCGTCGGCCTGCCGCGCAGGGCCAGGAGCTCGGTCACGGTGTCGACTAGCTTGTTCATGGACTCGACGCTCTTGCGGTGGTGGCCCTCCGGCGAAATGGCGGCTGCCCGGTGGCGACCTCGTGCTCGACGGCGGCCTCGGTCGTCCCGCTTCGCGCCCTCGCCGATGGTGGCACCGGGTCGGCCTTCCAGGGACGTGTCGTGCCTGACCTGGTCGATATCGTTGACGAGGGAGGTTATGCGCCGGCCACATCGCGAGAGCGGCGCGTGGCGGTATCGGCAGCGTGCGGACATGATCCTCGAACACACGCAGGTGCGAGCTGAGCGTGTGAGCGTGGCACAAGGGTGAACGCGCTGACGTGCAGTGCTCAGCGAGCGCGGCGGAGCGGCGCGCGGGCAGCAGCGCGGTGCGCTGGTTGTAGCGCTCGGGTGGAGCGATCGCGCGGTCAGGGCGCGGGTACGCGACGGAGTGTGAGCAGCGTCTCGACGCTGGCCCGACGTCGAACGTCGGCGCAGCTGCTCGATCTCGTCGGCTGGCGAGGTGAGCTTCGGTAGCTCCCTCGGCGTGTGACGTCGAGGGAGCGACTCGACTTGATACCGGTGCCGGCGGTGAGCGCTCGGCGGTCTCCCCTTCCGGGCCTCGTGATCTCCGCGGCGTGGCGTGCGCGGCCTCGCGAGCGCAGCTGGCGAGGTATTGTCGGCGGGGTCGAGGCGGTCGGTGATGGTGGCGAGATGGTGTCAAGGTCGTGTGAGCCGCGCAGCGCGACGAGCTGTCCGGGCGTTCGAGCCACCGTCCGGTACCGGGGTTCGGCGTCTTCCACCGGCGCTGGACCGACGCCAGGTCCTCCTCGAGCTTCGTCTCAGATGCCGTCTTGTGCGGCTTTCGATCCGGCCGGCGCTTTTCCGACTCCGCGCCGCCACCCCCCACTCCGCGCGTGCTGCTGCACGCGCGGGGTTTTCGCTCGTGCCCGCCCGCGAGTCGGAGTTCGTGTGGGGTTGACGACGCGTGGATCGCCAGATGGTGCCGCGCGCACGGGCACGAGGCTGGTCAGCTCGTACCGCACCGGATGCAGCGAGCACCGGGCGCAGCACTTATCGCCGACGGCGCGTCCGGCGAAGCGACGGACGGCCGCATGGGCGGCAGCTATGCTCTTGTCCAGCTGCGCCTGCTTCCTGCGGGGCTGTCGTCGCCGCCTCGGAGCCGGTCCCGCGCGGCCGCCGTCTTGCCCTTCACATACGCCTTCCCCGCCTCGATCTCCGCCTTGGCCTTCTTGCCGATCTTTCACCCCGCGAATCAGTGGCCCCGCCAGCTTCAACCCCGTCGCGATCACCGCGTCGATCGCCTTGGTCACCGGCTTCTGGAGCGTCTCGACGATCTCGCGGATCTTCTTGCCGATCCCCCCGATCCCCAGCAGGCTCGCCAGGAACCGATCAGGATCGGCACCATCCGGCCGAGGACTTCCTCGATCTTCGCGACCACCCGCCACGGCGCCGCGGGCGATGTCGCTCACCGAGTCGAGGATCGTGTTCACGAACGCCGCGATCCGCTGCGCGTTCTCCACGAAGAACGTCACCACGTCGTAGATCAGCTTGCAGGCTTGATGAACGCCGCCGCGGGGTTGAGCAGCCGATCAGCCACGTGATGCCCGCGGTGATGATCCGGCTGACGACGAACTCCTTCGCCTTTTCCAGGATCATGTCTTTGATGTCGCCGACCTTCTCGACGATCATCTGCCAGATCCCGCCGACGCCTCCTTCGCCAGGCGGGAGAACACGTCGACCGAGCGCTCCATGACGCCCACCGCGCGCTCGCCGACTGCCTTCACTAGCCGGTTGCGGATGTTCGCCCAGGTCAGCCGAAGATCGAGGCGATCAGCTTGATGACGCCCTTGAGGTCGAACGAGTCCGGCAGCTCGATCCCGCCTTCGGCGAGCGCGCCGAACAGCCAGGACATGAGCCCCTTGCGCAGGTGCGTGAGGATGTTGTCCTTGAACCGCAGGATCCCGCCCTTGACCCCGGCGATGAGGTTGTCGAGGAAGCGGACCGGGCTCTTGATGATCTGCCCGACGACCCCGACCGCGCGCACGAAGACGTCGCGCAGCATGGCCGCAAGCTGGCGGATCGTGTTGACGACCGCCTTGATGGCACCGATCGCCTTGTCGACGAGCCCCTTGTTCTCGGCCTGGAGCTGCTCGATCCGGTCGTCGAGGCCCTTGCGCGCCTCGACGTTTGCTCGCCGCGAGTCGGCAAGTGCGTTTGCTTGGCGTCGACGTCCGACTCGAGCTCCTGGAACTTGTCCCCGATGTCCGTGGCCGCCTGCGAGCCCACCTTCTGCAGGTCGCGGGGCAGGCTCTTGACGTACGTGGCGATCTCCGCCTTGCCTGTGGCGATGCGGTTCTTGGCGGCCGTGAGGTCGGCCGCGACGACGTCGGCCACCCGGGAGATGACCTTGTCCATCTCCTTGAGGTAGAGCTCGCGGCCGGCCTCGAAGAACTCGTTGACCTTTGCGGGCATCCCGACGAGCTTGTCCTTCGCCCAGCGCAGCCCGCCGAGCCAGCCGCCGTACCGGTCCTTCTTATACGCGGTCATCTTCGCGTCCACGTACTGCTCGAAGGTCGCCCGGGCGCCCTTCTCGCCAGCCTCGAACTCCTTGTCCACTTTGAGGTCGATGCCGGCGAGGATCTTCTTCACCGCGGTCTCGGTGGCGGTGAAGATGCTCTGTACCTTTGTCGTGACCTCGGTACGCCGCGCCTCGTCCTTGCTCTTCGTCGCCGCCTTGCCGGCGACGACCTTGGCCAGCGCGGCGAGCTTGCTGCTGTGGATTCCCGCCGTCGTCGCGGCGGTCTGCTGGGTGGCGTCGACCTTCGCCTGCGCGAGCGTCGCCTGCTCCTCCTGGCGGAACGCGGCGGCAGCGGTGTCGGCGTGCTGCCCGGCCTCCTGCTTTGCCGCGGCGGCGCCCTGGAACTCGGGCTCGTTGGACTCCGCGAGCTGCTGCTCGGTGACCTCACCGTCCGCCATCGCCTGGTCGGTCTCGTGCTTCCCGGCCGCGAGGTTGAGCTGCTCCGGCGGGGCGGGCTTGGGTACGGCGGTGGACGCGGGGATCGTCCGGGGCTGGCCGGGCTGCTCGGCCGGTATCGGGGTGACCTGCTTGGGCTCGGCCGTGGACGGGTCGGGTGTTGCGGCGGTGGCCGTCTCGATGTCCGCGGCGGAGTTCTGCTTGCCGCCGGTGACCAGTCCCTTCACGGAGTCCTTGACCTCGCCGGCCTTTCCCGACTTCTTGTAGTCGGCGGCCTCCTTGAGGTTCTTCGGCGACTTGGCCTCGATCGCCGACTTGACCGCCGCGATGAACGCCTTCTTGTCGAAGCCGCCCGGCCGCTGCGCGTCCATCGCGTCGACCTTCGCGGCCTTCGCCTGGCCGTCGACGTCACCGGACGGAGCGACGGCGGCGTCCTGCGCCTCCTTGGCCTTCGCCGCGGCCGGGGGGTGCGCCTTCTTCTCCCGGGCGTAGCCCTTTACGGACGTCGTGACCCGAGCGAACCCCGGGTCGTCCTCGGGCCGCACGGGGGTCGGCGGCACCGGCGGGGCGAGCGGGTCCGGCTCGTGCACGGGAAGCGGCGCGGGACCTGCAGCAGGTGCGGGTGGTGCCGCCGCACGGCCGGGCGGTCCGGCCGGTTTCCGCGCCGGCGCGGACGCCTTGGCCAGTGGCGATTTCGGCGGGACGGGTTTCGGGGGCGGGACGGGCTTGCGGCCGGGAACGGCACCGGGACCGAAGCCGGTCTTCACGACGTTCAGCGCCGACGCGGGCGGCTTCTGCGCATAGCCGTCGAGATCGACGGGCACCCCCGCGTCCTTCGCGGCGCGCAGTCCCGGCTCGACCGTCGCGACCTCCGGCTCGTCCTGCCGGATCTCACGCAGCGCAGTGTCGATCTTCTTGACGGCCTCGCCGCGGGATCGCCAGCGGCCGGCCATCAGGGCGGCCACCGCCGCGTTGCCCGCGCTGCGCTGCAGTGCCGCCACCGCGGCGGTGCGCGGGTCCGCCGGCGTGCCGGACTCGCGCACCCGGCGCCGTCCCTCGACGAGCCCCTCGCGCGCCGCGGGATCCGGGTCATGCCGTGCCCCCGTCATCCCGACCAGTGTCCGGGACGGGTCCGTGGCCGGAGCCGGCCGCGGGCACGCGCCGGGGGCAGCGGGCGCTGCCCGATCAGGCAGGAGAGCGTGCCCCTGAAGGCGTCCCGCCGGTCGTTTCCTCCGGGCCTGCGCCGCGCGACGCTGCAATCCGACATGCGCCGCCGAGGAGGACCACGATGCCGCAATACCTGTCGCCTGGTGTGTACGTCGAAGAGGTCGACAGCGGGTCGCGGCCCATCGAAGGGGTCGGGACGGCTGTCGCCGCCTTCGTGGGGCTCGCTACGCAGGGCCCGTTCAACACCCCGACCCTGATCAGCAACTGGACGCAGTTCTCGTCCACGTTCGGTGACTTCGCGCCCGGCACCTACCTGGCGCACGCCGTCTTCGGCTACTTCATGAACGGCGGGGGGAACTGCTACGTCGTCCGGATCGGCGACGACGGCAAGGGTTCCTCCTCGAACGGCCGCGCCGCGATCGAGGCCGCACCCCAGGCGGCCCTGGGCAACCGGCTGCGTGCGGTCGCGATCGACGGGAACCTGCGTCCGGGCGAGCTCGAGGTCGAGGTCGCCCCCGCGGGTGGCGAGGCGCCGACCGACGACATGTTCAAGCTGGTCGTCAAGCGCGGCGGGCAGGTCGTCGAGGAGTTCGACCGCGTGACGACCAACCGCGGCAAGCAGAACGTCGCGACGATCGTCAACGCCGAGTCCAAGACCATCAAGATCGAGGACGTCGGCACCGGTGCGATCGAGAAGCCGGACGCTGGCACGGTCGCGCTGATGCCGCCCGCACCGCCGGCCGCGGCGCCGTCCTCGTCGCTGACCGCCGACGACTACGTCGGCAACGTCGCCGAGCGCACCGGGTTCGGCGGGCTCGAGGCCATCGACGAGGTCACGATGGTCGCCGTCCCCGACCTCATGAGCGCCTACCGCCAGGGTGCCGTGGACCTGGAGACCGTGCAGGCCGTCCAGCTCGGGATGATCGCCCACTGCGAGCTGATGGGTAACCGGGTCGCGATCCTCGACCCGCCGCCCGGCCTGAACGCCCAGCAGATCAAGGAGTGGCGGGTCGACAAGGCGCGCTACGACTCCAAGTACGCGACGCTCTACTGGCCCTGGATCAAGGTGTTCGACCCGGCCACGCGCACGACGCAGTACGTCCCGCCGAGCGGGCACGTCGCCGGCATCTGGGGCCGCAACGACGAGACGCGCGGCGTGCACAAGGCGCCCGCCAACGAGGTGATCCGCGGTGCCGTCGAGCTCGAGACCCAGATCACGAAGAACGAGCACGGCCTGCTCAACCCGAGCGGCATCAACTGCATCCGGGCGTTCCCCGGCGGCGGGATCCGGGTCTACGGCGCGCGGACGCTGTCCAGCGACCCGGCGTGGCGCTACCTCAACGTGCGGCGGCTCTTCAACTTCCTCGAGGAGTCGATCCTCAACGGCACCCAGTGGGTGGTCTTCGAGCCGAACGACGACGCGCTGTGGGCACGGATCCGGCGGACGGTCAACGACTTCCTCGTCAACCAGTGGCGGGCGGGCGCGCTGTTCGGGCTGACCCCGGACGAGGCGTTCTTCGTCAAGTGCGACCGGGAGACCAACCCGAGCCAGGGCATCGACGCCGGCGAGGTCGTCTGCATGATCGGCGTCGCGCCCGTGAAGCCGGCCGAGTTCGTCGTCTTCCGCCTGAGCCAGTTCTCCGGCGGAACCAGCCTGGTCAACGAGTGAGTCCGGCGTCCCCACCCCTGCCCGGAGGTAATCCGTCATGGCACTTCCCGATCTCAACAGCGCCGTCGGCCACTCCTTCGGCCTGGAGTTCGACGGCATCACCATCAAGTCCATCACCGAGGTGTCGGGGCTGAAGATGGAGCAGGACGTCGTGGAGCTCAAGCAGAACGGCCCCGACGGCAAGTACGACATCAAGAAGCTGCCCGGCCGGCCGAAGGCGGGCGAGTGCACGCTCACCCGCGGTCTCACCGGTGACCAGAGCTTCGAGAAGTGGGTGAAGGACTCGCAGTTCGGCAAGATGCCCGACGCCCGCAAGGGCGGGGCGATCATCGTCTTCGACTACGAGGGCAACGCGCTCAAGCGCTACAAGCTGACGAACGCGTGGCCCAAGAGCCTGGAGATCGGCTCGCTCAAGGCGGGCGACACCAGCGTCCTCACCGAGAAGCTCGTGGTCACCTACGAGCGCCTCGAGGTGGAGTGATGCGCCGTGCCCACGGCGCCGGGGTCGGCCTCGACGAGCGTCCCGAGGTCTCGCGGGGAATCGGACAGGGCCGTGGCGGTCGCGCCGCGGCCGGAGCCGCTGCGCACGGAGTTCCCGTTCGAGCTGCCCCGCGGGTACGTCGACGGATCCGGGAACGTGCACCGGTCGGGGGTCATGCGGCTGGCCACCGGACGCGACGAGCTCGTGCCGCTGCGCGACGACCGGGTGCGGGAGAACCCGGCGTACCTGTCGGTCGTCCTGCTGGCCCGGGTGGTCACCCGGCTCGGGACGATCGAGGACATCCACGCCGGGATCATCGAGAACATGTTCGCCACGGACGTGGCGTTCCTGCAGGACCTCTACCGCCGGGTGAACCAGGAGGGCCACACCCGCGCCGGGGTCACCTGCCCCTCGTGCCAGCACTCGTTCGCCGTGGACGTCGCCGGGGGCCGCCTGGGGGAATCGTGACGTACGCGCCCGACCAGCTGCTCGACGAGGTCGCGTACATCGCCTACCACTTCCACTGGGCGCTGGATCCCCTGCTCGACCTCGAGCACCTGGACCGGCGCCGCTTCGTGGACCAGATCAACAGGATGAACGCCCGGGCACAGCGGGGGAGGTGACGGGGATGGGCCTGTGGTCCTGGCTGCGCGGGGTCAGCGAACGCGACACCGGTGGCACCTCGGCGCCGAGTCTCCCGTCCGGCGGGGAGCCCTCGGGTCGCGGCGCCCGCTCCGGTGTCCGATCCCGGGTGGCGCGCGCTTCCGCCCGTGCAGCGCAGCCTCGGCGACGGTGTGCACCCCGTCGCCCGGCTCGGCGACTTCGCCGGGAGCCTCGCCACCTGGCAGAGCCCGCGCATGCTGACCGAGCTGGCGCACGGGCGGGGCCCGTCGGCGCCGTCGGGGTCGGCCGTGGGGATCGTCGATGCGACGCCCGGCCCGCCCGGCGTCGCGGAGCTCCCGGTGGCCGGGGTACCGCTGTCGCCGCTGACGACCTCGACGCTGCCGGGATCCGCGACGGCGCCGGTGCAGCGCGAGGTGCGGTTCGACCAGCCCGCGGGGTTGGTGGTGCAGCGGGCGCTGTCGGCTGCGAGCGAGTCGGGATCCGGCGCGGAATCCGCCGGTCGGCTGCTCGGGTCGCCTGCCGTCGTGCAGCGGTCGGAGGGACCGTCGTCGGGTGCGGCGGGCCTGTCCCCGGTGGCGGCGTCCGCACTGCCGGCTCCGGAGGCGAGTGTCGGGTCGGCGGCCGTGGGGGTGCCACCGGCCGGCTCGTCGGCATCCAGCTCCTCTGCATCCAGCTCTGGGCCGTCATCGACCGGACCGACGGCTGGCGATCCCACCGTGGGCGACACCGGTTCCTCGGCGCCCGACTCGGTGGCCGAAGCCGTCGACGGTCCGCCGGTCGCCCCACGCTCCGTCGCGGACCCGGATCCCGGCCGTCCGGTTCTCGGCGCCACACCGCTGCCGCGCACGCTCGCCGAGCCTCCGGCGATGCTGCAGCGGTCGGTCGACGCCCCGGGCCGTCCGTTGTCCCAGTTACCGGTCCTGGTGGACGCGACACCGGTCCGATCGTTCGTCACCGCCCCGCCGCCTCCGACGGCGCGCCCGGCACTGCCCGTCGTCCCGGCCGGGGACGGCGTCGTGCAGCGGGCGGTCGGGTCGATGACCGACCGGCCCACCTCGACCGGCGCCGGGTCGTCCGTCGCGGACGGCGCGGCACCCGTGACGACGTCCGGCGACGCCCACGACGGGCCCGGCCCGGCCGGCACCCCGGCCGCGGCGACTGCCGCTTCGGCCGCCGAGGTGGCGCACACCGGGTCGTCCCCATCCGGGACGCCGAGCCTGCCGGACGCCCCGGAGCGCGCGCCGCTCCTGGCCGACGCGCCCGTGCTCGAGGTGCCCGGCGAGGTCACCTCCGTGACCGACGCCGAAGCCCCGACGGTCAGCCGGCTCGCCACGGGACCCGTCGCGCCGGCCGGTCCCGCCGCCCCGCGCCGCCTCGGCCTCGGCGCGCCGCTGCCGACGCCACCTGGGCCGGTCGTCCAGCGGTCACCGGAGGCCGGCCCGCGCCGTCTCGGCCTGGGCGCCCCACTCACCCGGCCGCCGCAGCAGCGGGTCCCCGACCCGCCGGACACGGGTCCGGTCGTGCAGATGCTGCCCGCAGGCGGACCGGATAACCCGCCCCGCAGCCGTCGGGCCGAGCACCGGCGATCCGGCGGCGTCTGCTTCTACGGGGGCTGCCGGTGCGGAGCTCCCGGTCGTCCAGCAGACGTCGACCGGCACACCGCCGGCCGTCGAGCCCACCGTGGACCTCGAGCGGGCGGCTCCCCCCTCCGCGCCTCCCTCTGAGGCTCCGGTCTCCGTGCCCGAGGACCCGTCCCCCGGACCCGAGCCCGGCCCGTGGTGGTCGGCCGTCCCGGAGCGCAGCGCGCCGCTGCTCGGCGACCACCCCATCGCGACCGCGCTGCCTGCTGCTGCCGCCGCACCGGCGGTGCAGCGGTCGGTAGTGGACGAGGTGGTCCCGATCCGCTGGGGCGAGCCCGCCGACGGGGCCGGCGCCGCGCCAGGACGCCAGCAGGGGCACCCTGCCGGCGCTGGATGGCAGCAAGGCCACCCTGCTGGCGACCACGCCGCAGGCGGCACCGGCGCCGGTCCCGGGACACCGGGCGCCGGTCAGGCATCCGTACAGCGGGCACCCGGCGCCGGGATGGACCCGGGGAGCGCCGCGGTCCGCGCGGGGGTCGCCCACCGCGCGGCCGACGGGTCGGTGGTGTTCTCCGCGCCCACCGACGGTCCGCCCACCGACGGTCCAGCCGCCGTGCAGCGGTTCGGCCTGCCCTCGATGCCGAAGTTGCCGTCGGTGCCGTCGCTCCCGTCGATGCCGTCGATGCCGTCGATGCCGTCGATGCCGAGCGTCCCTGCGATGCCACGCCTGCCGTCCGGGCTGCCGTCGCTGCCGGGCCTGCCGTCGGGTCTGCCGAACATGCCGGGCCTGCCGTCGGGTCTGCCGAACATGCCGGGCCTGCCGTCGGGTCTGCCGAACATGCCGGGCCTGCCGTCGGGTCTGCCGAACATGCCGAACATGCCGGGCCTGCCGTCGGGTCTGCCGAACATGCCGAACATGCCGGGCCTGCCGTCGGGTCTGCCGAATCTGCCGTCCGGGCTGCCGTCGATGCCGAGCATGCCGTCGCTGCCCGGCGTCCCCGACCTGTCGTCCATCCCCGCCGCCGTCGGCCAGCTCGGCGACCGCGCCGGCTCCATGGCCGACGCCGCCGGCAGCGCCGCCAGCAGCGCGGTGGGTCAGGCCACGGACGCGGCCTCGGGCGCGGTCGGCCGGGCCACCGACGCCGCTTCGGGTGCGGTCGGGCACGCCGTGGACGCCGCCAAGGGTGCGGTCGGCCAGGCCGCCGGTGCTGCCGGCGCCCTCGCCGGTGCCTCCACCGACGAGCTCGTCCGCCGCCTGTTCGACCCGCTCGCTGCCCGCCTCAAGGCCGAGCTGCGGCTCGACCGCGAGCGCGCCGGCTTCGTCACCGACCTGCGACGCTGAGGAGCGATCATGGTTGAGAAGGACCCCGCGGTGAGCGTCTATTTCTCCGTGACGATCGGCAGCAAGGAGCTCGGCACGTTCAGCAGCTGCGAGGGTCTTGGTGTCGAGGTCGTGCTCGAGCAGCGCGAGGAGGGCGGGTTCAACGGTCAGGTGTGGCAGCTGCCGACCCGCCTGAAGTACACGAACGTCAAGCTCAGCCGCCCGCTCGGGCCCGACACGACCAAGATCATCGAGTGGTTCGCGAGCATGACCACGGGCGTCAAGCGCCGGACTGCCACGATCGTGGCGAGGAACGCCAAGAACGAGGCGGTGGCGACGTGGAACCTGTCGGGCGTCGTCCCTGTCCGGTGGACGGGGCCCAGCCTCAACGTCGAATCGCCGAAGGTCGCGACCGAGACGATCGAGATCGCCCACCACGGCTTCCTGCCGGCCTGAGGGGAGCGATATGTCCGCCAAGTCGATCGCCCTGCACGGCGCCGGTGGCGGCGGGTCGGGTGGTGCCCCGCCGCCGAACCTCACCCGCGCCGCCCTGGAGCTGTACGAGGCGCGGCCGATCGCGAGCGGCAGCGAGCCGGGCGCCCCGATCGACCGGATCCCGTTCCAGTTCAACCCGAAGGAACTGTCGATCTCGAAGTCGGCGAGTTGGGCGCGGTCGAACGCCCGCGACGCCAAGGCCGCAGGCACGCCGCAGTTCAACGGTGCGGACCCCTGCAAGATGACCTTCGAGCTGTTCTTCGACGCCACCGAGACGATGGACGGCAGCGTGGTCGCGCGCGTCGAGCAGCTGTTCGCCTGCTGCGTGCCGACCGACGACAGCCTGGGTAAGAAGAAGTCCCTGCCCCCACTCGTCGTCCTGCACTGGGGTGACGTCAAGAGCTTCGCGGGCTTCGTCACGTCCGTGCAGGCCAAGTACACGCTGTTCACCGGCAAGGGCACACCCATCCGGGCCACGTGCAACGTGTCGCTGGAGGAGATGCCCGGCGACCCGCTCAAGCAGAACCCGACGTCCGGCAGCCTCACACTGACGTCGGTGCGCACGGTCGTCGCGGGCGACTCGCTTGCCTCCATCGCCTACCGCGAGTACGGCGACCCGGGGATGTGGCGCCCGCTCGCCCTGTTCAACGGCATCGACGACCCGCTCCGCCTGCGGCTGGGCTCGTCCGTGCTCCTGCCCGTCGTCGACGACCTCATGGCCGGGGTGTGACATGGCCGAGGCCCAGGTCAGCAACGCCTTCACAGTGAGTGTGGACGGCAAGCCGATGCCGGCCGACCTCGTGCCGCTGATGGTGTCCGCGGTCGTCGACGACAGCCTCAACCTGCCCGACCTGGTGATCCTGCGGTTCCGCGACCCGGACCGCACCGTGCTGGCCAAGTCGGGCATGAAGATCGGGTCCAAGCTCGTGGTCGCCGCGACGAGCAGCGGATCGACCACGCCGGCGCCCCTGATCACCGCCGAGGTCACGGCGCTGGAGGTGGAGTTCGACACCACCGGGACGTTCACCGTGGTGCGCGGGTACGACCCCGCGCACCGGCTCTTCCGCGGCCGGCGCACGGAGACCTACACGCAGGTCACCGCATCGGACGTCGCGAAGAAGGTCGCCCAGCGCGTCGGGCTCACGCTCGGCACGGTCGACGCGACGTCCACGGTCTTCGACCACCTCAGCCAGGGCGGGGTCTCCGACTGGGAGTTCCTCGACGGGCTGGCCCGCGAGATCGGGCACGAGGTGGCCGTCAAGGACGGCAAGTTCGAGTTCCGCGCGCCGAAGCCGGCGACGGACGCGCCCGCGCCGAAGAGCGAGCAGGCCGAGCCGCTGCTCCTGCGCCAGGGCAGCGACCTCGTCCGCTTCCGGGCCGTCGTCACCTCGGCCGAGCAGGTCAAGGAGGTACAGGTCCGGGGGTGGGACGTCGCCAGCAAGAAGGCGCTCGTCGGCACCGCCCCGGCGAAGACCCGCTCGGCACAGCTGTCCGGCTCCGGCGTCGCCCCGACCGACCTTGCCAAGACGTTCGGGGATCCGGTGTACGTCGCCACGGACGTGCCCTTCCGTGGCCAGTCCGAGGTCGACGCCGCGGCGAAGGCGCTCTCGGAGCAGATCGCGGGCGCGTCGGCCGAGTTCGAAGGCGCCGCCCGGGGCAACCCGAAGATCCATGCCGGGACCGCGATCGCGATCGACAACCTCGGCGCGCCGTTCGACGGCAAGTACGTGGTCACGTCCTCGCGGCACAGCTACGACCAGACCACCGGTTACACGACGCACTTCGCGGTCACCGGCCGCCAGGAGCGGTCGCTGTTCGGGCTCGCCTCGGGCTCCGGCTCCCGGCGGGCACAGACCGGTGTGGCGATCGCCCAGGTCAGCGACGCACGCGACCCCCAGCACCAGGGCCGGGTGAAGCTAACGTTTCCCTGGCTGTCCGACGACTACGTCAGCGACTGGGCGCGCACCGTGCACACCGGCGCCGGTAAGGACCGCGGGTTCTACGTGCTCCCCGAGGTCGGCGACGAGGTGCTGGTCGCCTTCGAGCAGGGCGACATCCGGCGGCCCTACGTCGTGGGCGGGCTGTTCAACGGCGTCGACACGCCGAAGACCGGCCCGATCGACGATGTCGACGGCGGCTCCGGGGCGATCAACCGGCGGTCGCTGGTGTCGCGCCGCGGGCACCGGATCGACCTGCTCGACCAGGACGGCCGCAAGGAGGGCATCGCGCTCGCGACCGGCGACGGCAAGCACACGTTCACCCTGGACGCCACGGGCAGCACGGTCACCCTGCACAGCGACGGCAGCGTGACGATCGAGGCCAAGAGCGGTGTCACGGTCGACGCCGGCACCGGCAGCCTGAAGCTGACCGGCGGCGACGTCTCGATCACGGCCACGACCGGGCTCACCCTGGACGGCGGCCCGTCGGTGAAGGTGAACGCGAGCGGCCAGGTGGCCGTGAGCGGCGGGATGATCCGGCTCAACTGAGCCCATCGAGGAAGGCGAGGACGACGGTGCCACCGGCAGCGCGTGTAGGGGACCCGACCGGGCATCCGGGTGTCATCGGGCCGCCCGGCGTCCCGACCGTGCTCATCGCCGGGCTACCGGCGGCCACGGTCACCACGCCGCACATCTGCTCGTTTCCGCCGCCCGCGGTGCACCCGCCGTCGGCCATCGTCCCGCCGGGCTGTCCGACGGTGCTGATCGGCGGCATGCCCGCCGCGCGGGTCGGCGACATGGCCGCCTGCGGTGCCCCGATCATCGTGGGTGCCCCGACCGTTCTCATCGGAGGTTGACATGGGAATGGAGTTCGTCGGCAACGGGATCGCGTTCCCGATGCAGACCAACGCCATCGGCGGGGTCGCCCTCGTCACCCGGGAACGGGAGATCCAGGAGGCGATCCGGCTGATCCTCGGCACGAGCCCGGGGGAGCGGCCGATGCGGCCGGAGTTCGGCTGCCGGATCGCGGACCACGTGTTCGCCCCGGCCAACGCCACCACGGCCGGCCAACTGTCCTACGACGTGCGGGCGGCGCTCGACCAGTGGGAGCCGCGGATCGACGTCGACGACGTCACGGTGTCGTTCGACGCCACCGACTCCGGCGTGCTCTACATCGACATCACCTACCGGATCCGCGGCACGAACGACCCGCGCAACCTGGTCTTCCCCTTCTATGTCATTCCGCAGCACGAGCCGACCCTGTACGGGTCGCCAGCGCTGACGGACGGGAGCTGACGTGGTCCTGCCCGCCCCGCACCTCGACGACCGCGACTTCCAGTCGCTGGTCGACGACGCCAAGCGCCTGGTGCAGCAGCGCTCGCCCGACTGGACGGACCACAACGTCAGCGACCCGGGCGTCACGCTGATCGAGGCGTTCGCCCAGATGATGGACCAGCTGATCTACCGGCTGAACCGGGTCCCGGACCGCCATTACGTCAAGTTCCTCGAGCTGATCGGCCTGCAGCTCTACCCGCCCACCGCTGCGCGGGGCACCGCGACGTTCTGGCTGGCGGCCGCGCAGCCGGCGACCGTGCTGGTGCGCGCCGAGACCGAGGTGGCCACGCCGCGCACCGAGGTCGACGAGCCCGTGGTCTTCACCACCGTCGCGGACCTGCCGATCGTGCCGTGCGAGTTCAGCAACATGGCCGCCGTCACCAGCGACGGGGCGATCACCGACCACACCCGGCTGCTCGCCGAGGGCGCCGACGCGCCGGCGTTCTCCGCGGTGCCGGTGCCCGGCGAGACCATGCTGATCGGGCTGTCCGCGGCAGTCCCGTCGTGCGCGGTGCTGCTGCGCATCAACTGCCCCGTCGGCGGCATCGGCATCGACCCGCGCAACCCGCCCCTGGTCTGGGAGGCGTGGAACGGCTCCGGCTGGAGCGCCTGCGAGGTCGACCGCGACGAGACCGGCGGGCTGAACAAGGCCGGCGACGTCGTGCTGCACGTGCCGACGACCCACGAGCAGTCGGTGAACGCCCGGCAGCGCGCGGGCTGGCTGCGGTGCCGTGTGCTGCCGCCGGACGGCGTGACCCCCGCGTACACGCGCAGCCCGCGGATCTCGGGGGTCCAGGCGATGACGATCGGTGGCACCGCCGAGATCGCGCACGCCGAGACCGTCCGCGACGAGGTCCTGGGCACCTCGGACGGCGCGCCCGGCCAGCGGTTCACCCTGCAGCGCCAGCCCGTGGTGCCGTGGACCGAGGCGAGCGTCCTGCACGTCACCGAGCCCGGGGCGTCCGAGCCGACGTCGTGGGTCCCGGTGCGCGACTTCGCCCACTCCGGGCCGGGCGACCGGCACTACCGGCTCGACCCGGTGGCGGGTGAGGTCCAGTTCGGGCCCGAGGTGCGGCGGGCCGACGGCGAGCTGTGGAACTACGGCGCGGTGCCGCCGCTCGGGTCGCGGCTGGAGATGTCGGCGTATCGCGTCGGTGGCGGGCGGCGCGGCAACGTGGCGCGCGGGGTGGTCCGGGTGCTCAAGTCGAGCGTCCCGTACGTCACCCAGGTCGAGAACCGGCACCCGGCCGCGGGCGGGGTGGACGGCGAGACCATGGACAACGCGAAGCTGCGCGGGCCACTCGAGCTGCGGGCGAGCGGCCGGGCGGTGACGGCCGACGACTTCGAGGTGCTCGCCCGCGACGTCGCTCCGGACGCGGCGCGGGTCGCCTGCCTGCCGGCCACCTCTAACGGTGCGGCCGCGGCCGGCACGGCGGCTCTGCCCGGCGCGGTGCGGCTGCTCGTCGTCCCCCGCGTGGTGACGGACGACCTGGGTCGCATCGCGTTCGACGACCTGCGGACCCCGCCGCGCGAGCTGCTCCGCCGGATCAGCGACCACCTGGACCGGCGGCGGCTCGTCGGCACCCGGCTCGTCGTCGAGCCGCCCTTCTACCAGGGCGTGACAGCGGTGGCGCGGGTGACGGCCGGTCCGGACGTGCGGACGGAGGCGGTCCAGGACGCTGCGCTGCGCGCGCTGTACGCCTACCTGTCCCCGCAGGACGGTGGCTCGGACGGGAAGGGCTGGCCGTTCGGCCGCGCGGTGCGTGGGTTCGACCTCTCGGCGGTGCTCGCCCGCGTTCCGGGCGTCGCCGAGGTCGAGGAGGTGCGCCTGTTCACCGCGGACCCGGCGACGGGCGACCGCGGCAACGCACCCGTGTCGCGCATCGACATCCCGCCCGGCGCGCTCGTCTTCTCCTACCAGCACCACGTGCGGGTGCAGTCGTGACCGCGCCACCCCGGACCGCACCGGCCCGGATCAGCCCGCACCCGCTCGGCGCGACCCTGCCGGCGCTCTACCTCGACGACGTGTTCGCGCAGAACCTGTGTGCGAGCCTGGACGAGGTGCTCGCCCCGGCGATCAGCGTGCTCGACTGCTTCCCGGCCTACCTCGACCCGCGGACGGCGCCGCCGGACATGGTCGACTGGCTGGCCAGCTGGACCGGCCTGCTCGCCGCCCGGAAGCTGCCGGTGGCGCGGCGGCGCCGGCTCGTCGCGCGGGCGGCGGCCCTGCACGCGTGGCGGGGCACCCCGGACGCCGTGCGCGAGCTCGTCGAGCTCGCCTGCAACCGGCCCGTCGAGCTGGAGGAGTCGGGGGGCAGCGGCTGGTCCCCCAACCCGGGCACCCCGCTGCCCGGCTCGGACCGCCCCGGGTTGGTGGTGCGAGTGCGGACGACCGGCGTGCTCGACCGGCCCGACGAGGCGGCTGCGCCGACCGGTCCCGACGAAGCCGAGCCCGCCGACGCCCCGGTGGACGCCGACCTGCTCGCCCGCCTGCTTGACCTCGTCGTCCCGGCCCACCTCCCGGTCCGCGTCGAGCTGTCGAGCTGATGCCAGGCTGGGGCGATCAGCTCGGGGCGACCCGGACCTCGGGCTCCACGCCCAGCTCGGCCAGCACCTGGGCGTGCTCCAGGGCCGCCGCCTGGGCGGCCGCCGGGTTGCCCGCGCGGGTGTGCAGGTCGACCAGGAGACGCCAGCCGTCGTCGGAGTAGGCGTCGAGGCGCAGGCCCGCGCGGACCGCGTCGACGGCCTCGGAGAAGTCGCCGTCGTCGCCGAGCCGCCTGCCCAGCGCGCACCAGCCGCCCGCGGCGGCGATCCGCAGCCGGTCCCGTTCGGCGACCACCCACTCGGCGGCGCCCTCCTCGGGCAGCAGGTCGCCCCCGTAGTGCCCGAGCGCCGCCGCCAGCGCCGCCCGCTCACCCGGGGCGTCGCCGTCGTGCCGGCGGGTGCGGGCGTCCGCGAGCCGCGCGTCGAAGTCGCGCACGTCGCTGCGGCTGCCGGGCGGGAGCTGCAGGCAGTAAGTCTCTCCGTTGCGCGCCAGCAGCGTCGACCGGGTGCGGGTCCGCCCGCCGAGCACGCTGCGCAGGCTGGATATCGCGACCTGCAGGCTGCGCAGCGCCGCTTCCTCGTCGACGTCCGGCCACAGGCTCGCCACCAGCACGTCGCGGTGCACGGCGTTCCCCGCGCGCAGCGCCAGCAGCCGCAGCGTCGACCGCGCACGCGGACGCACGGTCGAGAGGTCCACCGCCACCCCGTCGATCGAGATCTCGGTGCGGCCGAGCAGGCGCAGCGCGAGCGGGACCGCCGGAGCCGCCGGGACCGCCGCAATCGTTCCCTCGGGCGGCGCGGCGGCGACCCGCGGAGGAGGGACGGTGGGTGCCGCGGTCCCGGCCGCCCAGGCGTCGACCACGGCGGGCAGGTCCCGTAGCCCCAGCGTCCGGGCCCGCGCAACCGCGGTGCCGAGGTCCACCGGCGTGGCGGACGCCCCCGCCGGCCGCGCCCGGTTCGTCGCGACCCGGCGGGTCGAGAGGGCAGTGGCCAGGCACGCCGCCCACAGGGCCGGCACCGGGGCGCCCAGCTCCGTGAACCGATCCGCGGCGGCCCGCAGCGGCTCGGCGGCACGCCTGCCCAGCCCGTCGACGAACGTCACCACCGCCGCACCCCACGGGTCGCACGGCTCGACGGCCGGGGCCGTGCCCGGGGTGTCCAGCGCCAGCAGCGCCCGCCCGATCCGGGACAGCCACGGCCAGCCGCCGACCTCGGCGTCGAGCATCAGCGCCTCGAGGTCCGTGGCCGGGTCGTCGAGGTCCTTCCCGGCGAGCAGGCGCACCACCCGTCCGGCGCAGGCCGCGGGCGCGACGACGCCGATGTCGGCGTCCGGGTGGTCCGCCGCCTCGCGGAGCAGCCCCGCGGCCACGCCCAGGTCACCGGCGAGCAGCGCCACGACCCCGGCGGCCAGCCGTCCCTCGGCGCCGGGCAGGCCCATCGTCGCGGGCAGGAGCGTGCGCGGGTTGCGCTGGGTCGCCGCGCGGATCGTCGCCGCCCAGGTGCGGGCCACCGGGTCCGCGTCCGGCAGCCAGAGCGCGGCCGTCCGTGCCTCCTCCAGGCAGCGGGCCGCGAGCTGGCTGTCCTCCGCGGCGGAGTGGGCGAGCCGGAACGCCGCCACCGCCTCGGTCAGCGCACCCTCCGCCGCCAGCCGGCGCGCCCGCGCGAGCAGCAGCCACGGGTCGCTGGCGACCAGACCGTGCGGCAGCATGCTCTCCAGTGGCCCCAGCGGACCGGCGACGACCTCGGCGCCGCGCCGGTGCAGCAACTGCTCGACGGCCGCCCAGTCCTCGGCGCGCACGTAGGCGCGGAACGCCGCCGGCACCTCGCCGGCGTCCAGCAAGCAGCTCGGCGGCCCGGCCGTACCACTCGCGGCTGGCGGCCGCCCCGAGGTGCTCGGTCAGCTCCAGTTCGAGGTGGTCGAGCAGCACCTGGTGGTAGCGGAACTGGCGGCCGTCGTCCGGGGTGGTCGTGAAGAGCCTGCGCTGTTCCAGCTCCTCCAGGACGGTCTGGCTGCCGGTGGTCTCGAGCAGCGCGTCGCACAGGGCCCCGGTCAGCACACCCAGCGCGCTGGTGCGGCGCAGGAACTCGCGCAGCTCGGGAGGCAGGTCGCCGAGCACCTCCCGGACGAGGTAGGACCGCACCAGCCGCGATCCCCGGGACAGGTCGGCCAGCGCCCGCCGCCGCTGCGCGGGTGGACGGCCCTCGGTGAGCAGGTGGAACATGGCGAGCCCCGCCGCCCAGCCGCCGGTGCGCTGCGACAGCGTCGCGGCGTCCTCGGGCGGCAGCGGCTGGTGGTAGATCTCGCGGAACAGCCGCTCGACCTCCCAGGACCGGAACCGCAGGTCGTCGGCGTCGACGACGTGCACGGCGCCGTAGACCCGCAATGCGGGCACGTCCAGCCCGACGACCCGGCGCGCGCCGAGCACCACCCGCAAGCTCGGCGGCGCGAGCGCGATCATCCGGGCCAGGCCGTGCTCGGCCGCCGAGCCCGCAACGGCGTGGAAGTCGTCGAAGACGAGCAGCAGGTCGCGGCCCGCGGCGTCCAGTGCGGCCGCGACGTCGTCGAACGACCGGCAGTCGCCCGCCAGGCCGGCCTTGCCCAGCGCGCGGCCGATCCGCCTGGCCAGCTCGGCGGGGTCGCGGTCCGCCGCGTCGATCCGGTACCACACGACGGTGCCGGGGAACCGCGACGCGATCTGGCCCAGCAGCGTCGTCTTGCCGTGCCCTGCCGGGGCGAGCACCAGCACGACGCGGTGGGCGGCGAGGTCGAGCAGGCGTCCGCGGGCCAGCCCCGCGGGTGCAGGCGGCGCGAACTTCGCCGAGAGGTCCAGCCGGCCCTCACCCACCTTGCACCCCGCACCTCGACGTCGGGGGACGTGGCCGTGTGCCACGCCAGCTCCGGTGCCCCGCGCGCGTCACGAGTGCGACGAGGGACGGCGCAGGAGCGTAGCGGCCCGCGGTCCCGGGCCGCCACGAGGTAGTGGCTCGTACTACGTACTTCTGCGTACGCAGCCCGAGGTCGCGGACACGGCCTGCGTCCGAAGTGGTCGGTCCCGGGATGGTCATGGTCCTTCCCGCCTCGTCGAGCTCCCCCCGGGATACTCGCCCACGAACCCGGGAACGTGACCCTCCGGGCGAGACGAAACCACCCTTTCCGGGCGTCGCCGACGGACCGGCGATCGGCGAAGGCCGTTCCGGACCGTCCGTCGCGCCTACGCTGGGAGCCGTGCAGGCACCCCGGCTCGTCGCGACGGACGTCGATGGAACGTTGCTCGACCCCGACGACCGGGTCACCCCCCGAGCGACCGCCGTCATCGACCGGCTCATCGCGGCCGGGGTGTCGTTCGTGCTGGTCACCGGCCGCCCCCCGCGCTGGATCCCGCCTATCCTCGCCGAGCTCGGCGCCCTCGCCCGGCTCGCGGTCTGCGCGAACGGGGCCGTGCTCTACGACGCCGTCGACGACGCCGTGCTCTGGTCGCGGACGCTCCTCGCCGACACCCTCGTCGCGCTCGCCGAGGCCACCGCCGAGGTCCTGCCCGGCTCGGGGCTGGCCGTCGAGCGGGTCGGCGCGACGGCGGAGGACTCATCGGTCACCCAGTTCATCGCCGAGCCCGCCTACGTGCACGCCTGGCCGAACCCGGACCACGCGTCGGTCGAGCGCGCCGAGCTGCTCACCCTGCCGGCGATCAAGATGCTGGCCCGGGCGCCGGGCCTGTCCAGCGACGCCATGGTGGCGGCGCTCACCCCGGCGGTCGGGCACCTCGCGGACCTCACGTTCTCCCACCCGCGCGGCCTCGTAGAGATGTCGCCGCCGGGGGTGACGAAGGCCACGGGCCTCGCCGAGGTCGCCCGGCATCTCGGAGTGGACGCGGCGGACGTCGTCGCCTTCGGCGACATGCCGAATGACCTGGAGATGCTGCGCTGGGCGGGGCACGGCGTGGCGATGGGCAACGCGCATCCGGCCCTGCTCGACGTCGCGGACGAGGTGACGGCCTCCAACGCCGAGGACGGCCTTGCGGTGGTGCTCGAACGCTGGTTCTAGAGCCTGCGTTCGTGCCTGGAAAGCCACGTTCAGGGCGTGAGACGTCCTGAACGTGGCTTTCAGGACAACACCGCGAGCCTGCGCGCACCCTCCGCCCTGCCGCGGAGGCCCGACGCCCGGACGGGTGGACCGTGACGCCGCGTAGCATGGTCGGCCGGCAGCCCGCCCACCCGCCCCACCTGCACCTGGAGACCCCGCCCGTGGCCGTGAACACTGTCTTGGCCAGCACCGCGCCCGCACCCGCAGCACCGGCGTCGACGACCGAGACCGTCGAGCTTCCGGTGGCCCCGACCGAGGTCCGGGCACTCGCCGCGGTGCAGCGGGGGATCGCGACCGGGCCCGTCGTGGCGACGGCGCGGGGCATGTCGCTGTTCGGCGAGCACGCCGCGGGTTGGCTCGCGGTCGGCCTGTTCGGTGCGTTCGTCGACCGGCGCCGCCGCCAAGACTGGGTCACCGCGACCGCCGGGGTCGCCGTGGCGCACGGCGCGTCGATCGCCGTCAAGCGGGTGGTACGCCGCCCCCGCCCCACCCATCCGCGTGTGCAGGTGCTGGTCGGCACCCCCAGCCGACTGAGCTTTCCGTCCGCGCATGCCACGTCGACCACCGCCGCCGCGGTGCTGTTCGGCGGGCTCCTCGGGCGCAGGCTCGCCCCGGTTCTCGTTCCGCCCATGGCGCTGTCCCGGCTGGTCCTGGGTGTGCACTACCCGTCCGACGTGGCCGCGGGCGCCCTCCTGGGGGCCGGGGTCGCCGCCGCAGTGCCGATCCTCGAGCGCCGCCTTCTCGGAAGGTCCCCACGATGACCGACATCGAGGTTCCCCCCGCACCGGTCGCCCCGGTCCGGACGCCGCTCGGGGTCGCCCGCGGCGTCCTGAAGACCATGCGCCCGCGGCAGTGGGTGAAGAACATCCTGGTCTTCGCCGCGCCGTTCGTCGGCGGGGACCTGCTGACCCCGGGCATCGTCCCGAAGCTCCTGATCGCCTTCGTGGCGTTCTCGCTCGCCGCCTCGGGGATCTACCTGGTCAACGACGCGAAGGACGTCGCAGCGGACCGCGCGCACCCCACCAAGCGGTTCCGGCCGATCGCCGCCGGCGTCGTCGCGCCCCGCCTCGCGATCGCCGTGGCCGTCGTGCTGCTCGCCGCGTCGGTGGCCGTGAGCCTGCTCGCGTCGGTGCAGCTGGTGATCGTGCTGGCCGTGTACGTGGTGGTGCAGCTGGCGTACTGCTTCTGGCTCAAGCACCAGGCCGTGCTCGACATCTGCATCGTGGCCTCGGGATTCCTGCTGCGCGCCATCGCCGGCGGCGCGGCCACCGGGATCCTGCTGTCGCAGTGGTTCCTGCTGGTCGCGGGCTTCGGGTCGCTGTTCATGGTCGCCGGCAAGCGGTACGCCGAGATGATGCTGGCCGAGCGGACCGGCGCGAAGATCCGCAAGGCGCTGGAGAACTACACAGCCAGCTACCTGCGGTTCGTCTGGGCGCTGTCGGCGACGGTGCTGATCACCACGTACTGCCTGTGGGCGTTCGACATCGGCGAGGAGCAGCACAACCACACCTGGTCGGTCATCTCGATCGTCCCGTTCGTGATCGCCGTGCTGCGCTACGCCGTGGACGTCGACTCGGGCAACGGGGGCGAGCCCGAGGAGATCGCGCTGGGCGACCGCGTGCTGCAGGTGCTGGCGCTGCTGTGGGTGGGCACGCTGACGCTCGCCGTGTACGCCGGGGTCGTCCACATCTAGTCGTTCGCTACCCTCGGACGTCGTGTACGAGGAATACGACCTGGTCGTCGTCGGCTCCGGGTTCTTCGGGCTGACCATCGCCGAGCGCGCCGCGAACGAGCTCGACAAGCGCGTGCTCGTGCTGGAGCGCCGGTCGCACATGGGCGGCAACGCCTACTCCGAGCTCGAACCCGAGACCGGGATCGAGATCCACCGCTACGGCGCGCACCTGTTCCACACCAGCAACGCCCGGGTCTGGGAGTACGTCAACCGGTTCACCGCGTTCACCGGGTACCAGCACCGGGTGTTCGCCCGCGTCGGCGAGCAGGTCTACGCGTTCCCGATGAACCTCGCGCTGATCAACCAGTTCTTCGGGCGCAGCCACACCCCGGACGAGGCCCGCGCGCTCATCGCCGAGCACGCGGGCGAGATCGACACCGCATCGGCGCGCAACCTCGAGGAGAAGGCGATCTCGCTGATCGGGCGCCCGCTCTACGAGGCGTTCGTCAAGGGCTACACCGCCAAGCAGTGGCAGACCGACCCGCGCGAGCTCGACGCCGCGATCATCACGCGCCTGCCCGTGCGCTACACCTTCGACAACCGCTACTTCAACGACACCTACGAGGGCCTGCCCGTCGACGGCTACACGGCGTGGCTCGAGAAGATGGCGGAGCACCCGAACATCGAGGTGCGGCTGGACGTGGACTACTTCGACGTCCGCGCACAGATCCCGGCGGGGACGCCGACCGTCTACACCGGTCCGTTGGACCGCTACTTCGACAACGCCTTCGGCGAGCTGGGGTGGCGCACGCTGGACTTCGAGATGGAGGTCGTCCCCACCGGCGACTTCCAGGGCACCTCGGTGGTGAACTACAACGACGTGGACGTGCCGTTCACCCGCATCCTCGAGTTCCGGCACATGCACCCGGAGCGCGACTACCCGAAGGACAAGACGGTGGTCGTCCGCGAGTTCTCGCGCTTCGCCGAGTCCGGCGACGAGCCGTACTACCCGATCAACACCCCGGACGACCGGGCGATCCTGCAGCGCTACCGCGAGCTCGCGCGCAAGGAGACGGCGAACGCGAACGTCCTGTTCGGCGGCCGGCTGGGCACGTACAAGTACCTCGACATGCACATGGCGATCGGTTCGGCGCTGACGATGTTCGACAACCGGATCGCGCCGTACTTCACGTCGGGCCGGGCACTGTCGGGTACGGAGACCGCCGACGACTGACGAGCTGCTCCGCCGGCCGCCGGCCGCCGGTCACGGCAGCATCCAGCCCAGGACCGGTGTCGACTGCAGGTACACGAGCACACACATCACGAGCAGGAAGGCCAGCGACCAGCCCACCACCTTGCGGAACAGGTCGCCCTCCCGGCCGACCATACCCGTGGCGGCCGCCGCGATGGCCAGGTTCTGCGGGGAGATCATCTTACCGAGCACGCCGCCCGAAGAGTTCGCCGAGGCGAGCAGCACATCGCTGAGACCGGCCTGCTTGGCCGCCGCGACCTGCAGCGTCCCGAACAGCGCGTTGGACGACGTGTCGGACCCGGTCACCGCGACACCGAGCCAGCCCAGCACCGGGGACAGGAACGCGACGAAGCTGCCCGTGCCGGCGATCCAGCGACCGATCGTGATCGTCTGGCCGGAGAAGTTCATGACGTAGGCCAGTGCCAGCACCGCGGCCACCGTGAGGATCGCCCACTTGAGCTGGTCCAGGGTGCGGCCGTAGGCCGCGAGGGCCGCGCCTGGCGCGAGCCGCAGCACGGCCATCGTGATCAGACCCGAGATCAGCAGCAGCGTGCCGGCTGCCGGCAGCCAGTTGACGCTGAACATCACGGCCGACGGCGGCTGTCCCGACGGCGTGGCGATATTCAGCCCCGGCCACGCGAACTTGGTTGAGCCCGCGCTCAGCAACGAGCTGATCGGCCCGATCTGCGCGAGCGAGAAGACCACGATGATGATCAGATAGGGCGCGTAGGCCTTGAACACCTCGGAGCCGGTGTCGCGGCGCCCGGCCCCGTCCTCCACTCCCGACCCGCCGTCGCCCGCGCCAGCCCCGGTCGGGCGCGTGCCCGAGCCGCCGCTGCCTTGGTGGGAGCCACCGGTCTCCACGGCGTGTGCGGTGGCCGTGGCGCCGGTGATGCGGCGCTGCATCTCCTCCTCGCCCAGCTGCTCGACGGCGAGCACCTCCACCGGCTGCCACACCCGCAGCAGTCCGACGATAGCGGCGGCGGCGGCGAGGGAGGCGATGATATCGGTGAGCTCGACCGACAGGTAGTTCGACGAGACGAACTGGCCAAGGGCGAACACGACGCCACCGACCACGGCCGGCAGCCAGCACTGGCGCAGTCCCCGGCGGCCGTCGACGATGAAGACGAGGACCAGCGGCACGAACAGCGCGAGGACCGGGGTCTGGCGGCCCACGGTGGAGGCGATGGCATCCACGGGGAGCCCCGTCAGCTTGGCCAGGGTGGTGATGGGCACCGCGATCGCGCCGAACGCGACCGGCGCGGTGTTGGCCACCAGCGCCACGGTCGCGGCCCTGATGGGGGAGAACCCGAGCGCGATGAGCATGACGGCGCTGATGGCTACCGGGGTGCCGAACCCCGCGAGGGCCTCCAGCAGCCCGCCGAAGCAGAAGGCAATGATGACCGCCTGGATCCGCTGGTCACTGGACACGGTGCCGAACGACCGGCGCAGCACGTCGAAGTGCCCGGTCGCCACGGTCATGTTGTAGATCCAGAGCGCGTTGATGACGATCCACATGATCGGGAAGACGCCGAACGTGGCGCCCTCTGCCGCGCTGCTCAGGGCCTGCCCCGCGGGCATCCCGTAGACGAAGACCGCGACGGCCAGCGCCACCGCGAGTGCGATGAGGCCGGCCCAGTGGGCCTTCATCCGCACGACCCCGAGCAGAATGAAGATCGTCAGTAGCGGCAGCACGGCCACCAGCGAGGACAGAGCGAGCGAACCACCCACGGGATCGAAGATCTGTTCGTACATCACTCGGTCCTCTCGGCGTCAACGGCGACGGCGCGGAACGGGTCGACGTCCCCCGGATCGAAGCGTCGATGAATTGCAAAGGATGGAACAACGGGAGGCCGGCGTCTAGATGCTTGATCCGGTGAAGCGACAGCGAGCTACTCCACCGGCCGCCCGCCGAGTCGCAGCAGATCTCCGCCGAAGGTACCAACATCGCCCCCGGAAGGTAGGTCGACAACACCGTGGAGTTCGAGGAGCTCGCGGACTCCGCCTGACACCGCGATACCCTCGCGGCGATGACAACCGCCGACTCCACCCTGCTCCAGCGGGTGATCCTGCCCCGCTCCGGTGACCCGATGAGCGTCCGCGCGCTCTACATGGACGAACGCACCGGGCTGGCGCTGGCCACCGTCCCCGCCGCGCCCGGAGCCATCGTGCACAACCCCGTGCACCTCGAGGGCGCGGCGGTCACCGGGCGCAGGCTGCGGGTGACGTCGCGCACGTCGGCGTGCCTGCCGGACCAGAGCGAGGTGTCGTTCGGCGCGTACTTCAACGGGTTCGCCGCCGGCTACTGGCGGCACTGGACCCCGCTCACCGAGGTCCGCCTGAAGCTGCGGCTCGAGGGCAGCGGGCGCGTCGACATCTACCGCAGCAAGTCCGAGGGAGCGCGGATCCACGAGCGCGGGGTCGTGCTCGGCACCCGCGGCGTGCACGAGGTGGACGTCGTCCTGGACCTGCGGCCGTTCGAGGACGGCGGCTGGTACTGGTTCGACCTCACCACGGACGACGACGCGCTCATCCTGCACGAGGGCGGCTGGCACGCGCCGGTCGAGGCACCCGGCACCGCGGCGGTGACGATCGGGATGCCGACGTTCAACCGGCCCGCAGACTGCGTCGCGACCCTCACCGCGATCGGGGAAGACCCGCTGGTGCTCGCGGCCGTCCACCAGGTGATCCTCCCGGACCAGGGCACCCGCAAGGTGCGCGACGAGCCCGGGTTCGCCGCGGCGGAGGCCGGGCTCGGCGGCCGGCTGCGGATCATCGACCAGCCCAACCTCGGCGGCTCCGGCGGCTACGCCCGCGTCATGTACGAGGCGCTGGCCACCCCCGAGACCCAGCAGATCCTCTTCATGGACGACGACATCCTGCTGGAGCCGGACTCGGTTCTGCGCGCCGTCGCGTTCTCGCGGTTCGCGCGCGAGCCGATGCTGGTCGGCGGGCAGATGCTGTCGCTGCAGGTCCGCTCGCAGCTCTCGACGATGGGCGAGGTCGTCGACCGGAACAAGTTCCTGTGGCGCAACGCCCCGCAGACGGAGCCGCACCACGACCTCGCCGAGCGGCCCCTCCGGCAGACCGCGTGGCTGCACCGGCGGGTGGACGTCGACTACAACGCCTGGTGGATGTGCCTGATCCCGCGGGCCGTCGCCGACGACATCGGGCTGCCGCTGCCGCTGTTCATCAAGTGGGACGACGCCGAGTACGGCCTGCGGGCCCGGTCGCGCGGCTACCGGACGGCGACGGTGCCGGGCATCGCGATCTGGCACATGTCGTTCCTCGAGAAGGACGACACCAGCGACTGGCAGGCCTACTTCCACTACCGCAACCGGCTCGTGGCGGCCGCGATGCACGGCCCGGACGACCCGAAGGCCCTGCTCACCGACATCCTCAAGCGCACGGTCCGGCATCTCATGCTCATGGAGTACTCGGCGGTGGCGCTGCAGCACAACGCGCTGCGCGACTTCCTCGCCGGGCCCGAGACGCTGTTCCCCAGCCTGCCCGTGGTGCTGGGGCAGGTCCGGGCGACGCGGGCGGAGTACGACGACGGGCGCCCGCTGGACTCCGCAACGCAGGTCCCGCCGAGCAGCCTCGACGCGCTCGCCGCGCAGGCCTTCCCGGTGCCGCCCACCACCAAGCCGGCCATCCTCACGACCCTGGCTCGCAGCCTCGTCCGCAACCTGCGCACCCCCGACCCGGCGCATCACGAGGTGCCGCAGCGCAACGTGTCGTCACGGCAGGCCCAGTGGTTCGTGCTGTCCCAGGTCGACTCGGCGACGGTCTCGACGCCGGACGGCCGCGGTGTCACCTTCCGGCGCCGGGACCCCCAGCTGTTCCGGGCCCAGCTCAAGACCTCGGCGCAGCTGCTGGGCACGGCGGCTAAGGAATGGCCCGCCCTGCGCCGCCGCTACCGCGAGGCGGCCCCGCACCTGACCAGCCGCGAGGGCTGGAAGCAGATCTTCGAGGACTGAGCTGAGCGGGCGATCCTGGAGGCCTCGATGGGGACCGGTGCGGCCGTCGTCACGGGTGCGGCCAGTGGGATCGGCCGGGCACTGGCACACGCCCTGCACGGCCGCGGCGCACGGGTCGTGCTCGCGGACCGCGACCGCGATGCGCTCGAGGTGGTCGCAGGCGAGCTGCACGCCCCAGCCGTGTGCATGGACGTGACCAGCGCGGACGACTACGAGCGCCTCGCGCAGGCCGCGGGCCCGGCAGACCTGGTCTGCCTGAACGCGGGGATCAGCAGTGCGCACGGCGGACCGGTGTGGGAGACGCCCGCGGCCGAGTGGCAGCAGGTCATGGACGTCAACCTCGGGGGGCTCGTCCACGGACTGCGCACGTTCGTGCCGCGCCTGCTCGCGGCGAAGCGGCCCGGTCACGTGCTCGTCACCGCGTCGCTGGCCGGGTTGCTGACGTGGCCGGGCGGGGGTGCCTACGCCGCGTCGAAGCATGCGGCCGTCGCCGTCGCCGAGCAGGCCGCCCTGGCGCTGGCCGGCACGGCGGTGTCGGTCACCGTGCTCTGTCCCGCACTCGTGCGCACGCGGATGTCCGAGATCGGCGACGACCCGGCCGACATCGCGGCCGCGGCCCTCGAGGCCGTCGATCATGGCCGGTTCCTCGTGCTGCCGTGGGAGTGGATGACGGCCGTGCAGGAGCGGGGACGCCGGCTCGCCGCGGGTGAGGCTCCCGACCTCCCGACCCCGGAGCTCTGAATCGGGCGCCACTGCTGGCAGGACGGCGTCGCCGACGATCCCGCCCGCCGCCGCTGTGGCCGCTCAGGATCAGCGGGGCCGGTGCGGATCCCGGCGACCCTCGGCTGCTGACCCTCGCTCAGCCATGGTGGGCGGCGACGACGGCGTCGATGGCCTTGACCGCGGTGAAGTCGCCGACGATGCGGTTGCGCATGACGGCGACCGCGACGCCCGAGTCGATGTCGGCGTAGGCCGCGCTGCCGTTGGAGCCGACCATGCCGAAGGTCGATCCCGGTCGAGACCGTGCTCCGAGACGCGCCTGGCTGTAGCCCAGCGCCCACGACGTCGGGAAGCCCATGACCTGGTCGACGCCGGAGAACGCCGTCGCGGCCATCATGTGCAGCCGCTCCGATGAGACGAGTCGAACGCCGTCGAGGTGCCCGAGCAGGGCGGCGTACATCCGCGCTGCCGCGCGGGCGGTCATCGTGCCCTGCGCCGGGATGTCGGCGCGCAGGACGTCGGCACGGTTGGCGAACGCGGCGGTCGGCTGCACCGCCGGCGGGACGGCGCGGTCCTGGGGCGATCCCCGCTCGGGCCGTGGTGGGGCCGCGCCTTCGGGACCCTGCCGGGCGACGCCCGGCAGGAATGGGGCGGGAACGCCGAAGTGGATCTCGTCCTCGATGCCGAGCGGGGCGGCGATCTCGTCGCGCAACGCGTCTGCCAGCGTGCGGCCGGTCGTGCGCCGGACGACCTCGCCGAGCACATAGCCGAAGGTCAGAGCGTGGTAGCCGGTCTTGGTGCCCGGTTCCCACCACGGCCGCTGGTCGGCGAGGAACGTGCAGACGCGGTCCCAGTCGCCGAGGTCGGCGGGTGTGATGTCCGGCCACAGACCGGGCACGGCGGCGGCGTGGACGAGAACGTCGCGCACCGTCACTCGGGCCTTGCCGTGCGCACCGAACTCGGGCCAGACGTCGGCTACACGCTGCGCGTAATCCAGCTCGCCGTGGTCGACCAGCACATGCGCGACCGAGCTGGCGACGCCCTTGCCCGCCGATGCCGCGAAGAAGAGGGTGTCTGGCTCCACCGGTGCCCCGGTGCGCTCATCGGCGATCCCGGCCACGGCGTCGGCGACCACGTGCCCCGCGTGGAGGACGGCGACCTGCAGGCCGGTCTCCTCTCCTGAGGCGATGAGCGCGTCGATCGCCGCCTGCACCTGCTCCTGGATCAATGGCCCTCCGCGCCGTCGATGCCGTAGAGCCGCGCCCAGTTCTCCCGGCTCGTCAGCACGCCCATCTCCGCCCGGAACTGCGCCGCGACCTTCGGGCCCTCCGCCGCCAGCCGGGCCAGCGACCGGGCGCCGCGCCTGGCGAGCGCCATCGCCAGCGCCCGGTCCCGGGTGCGCACCCGCAGGCCCTGCTCGGACATGTCGGTCACCACCGCGCGCCGGAACGTCGACACGTGCCACCAGTGCGCGTCGCCGGCGACGACCATGCCCGTCGGGTGCACCACCCGGTCCGTGAGGAGGTAGGCGGCCCGCTTGAGCCAGGTCAGCACCTCGTGCCCCGGCTCGTTCGGGGCGCGGACGACCTGCATCTCGCGGAAGTCGCCCTCCACGGCGGACACCGGCAGCATCTGCGTCTCGGGGTACTCCGCGCGGATCCGGCGGATCGCCGTCGCCGCGGCGGCCGACCCGTCGCGCAGGACGTCCGGGCCGTCGAGGAAGTCGTCGACGGCCTGGATCAGCGTCGCCGCCAGCCCGTACTGCATCGCGACGAGGTACTGCCCGAGCAGCGTGCCGAGCGTCCGGCCGATCCGCTTGATCGAGAACGGGGTGTGCAGTGCCGCGGTGATCAGCCCGTTGCGCATGTTGAAGTACCGGTGCCACTCGTCCCAGTCCTTCCACCCGAAGTCGGCGTGCCACACGCCGGCGCCGGGCAGCGCCACGGTCGGGAAGCCGTGGGCGCGGGCGCGGTAGCCGTACTCGATGTCGTCCCACTGGAAGAACAGCGGCAGCGGGTAGCCGATCGCGCGGACGAGCGCGGCCGGGATCAGGCACGCCCACCAGCCGTTGTACTCGGTGTCGATGCGCTGGTCCTGCACCGTCGGCAGGTCGCGGTCGTCGTGCCCGAGCAGGTACGACTCCCTCAGCGCCCCGGGGATCGGACGCCCTACGCGCAGCGTCTCCGGTTCGGCGTACTCCGCGCTGATGTGCAGGTGCGCGGGGTGCAGCAGGTTCAGCATCTGCCCGCCGACGATCGTCGGGTGCGTCGTGCAGGTCGCGAAGGCCGTGAGCCGGACGAGGATCTCGGGCTCGAGCAGCACGTCGTCGTCCATGAGCAGGACATCCCGGTCGTCGGCCGGGTCGCCGGCGGTGGCGTCGAACAGGCCGCGGGTGAACCCGCCCGCGCCGCCGAGGTTGGGCTGGCGGACGTAGCGCAGCCGCGGGCCGAGCCGGTCGCCGACGGCCGTGAAGCGGGGCCGCAACTCCAGCGGGTCGCTGCCCTGGTCCACCACGACGACCGACTCGACGACCGCGCACGCGTCGGGGTCGTCGGCCATCGCGGCCAGCGTGTTGAGGCAGTCGTCGACGCGGTTGTAGGTGCAGATCGCCACCGACGTCGGACGCTGCGGCCGCGGCGCGGCGACGCTCCAGGCCACGTCCTCGACGGTCATCGGGGCGGACTCGGTGGTCAGCTCCAGCCAGAGGCCGCCCCCGTCGACGAACCGGTCGATCTGCCCGACCAGCCGGACCACCAGCCCGTCGGCACCGCGCACGTCCTCGGCGGCGACGATGCGCCACACCTTGTTCGCGTCCGACGCCATCAGCCGCACCCTGCCGGTGCCGCTGACCCGCGCGGTCACCTCGACCTCGCCGACCGCCGTCCACCGCTGCCAGTAGGTGGCGTGGAAGCGGCCCCAGTAGGTGTTCGTGCCGACCGTGCTGTGCGGGTCGAGGACGACCCGGTGCCGCTCCCGGCGCGCCCCGCCACGGGTGACCACGGAGTAGAGGTCTTCGGGCACCAGCGCGGAGGGTCCGAAGAAGAGTCCACGCTGGACGGTCAGCCGCGTCGCCGCCGGGGGTTCGTCGGAGGCGGTCGGCGGGGCCTCGACGTTCTCAGCCATCTCGACGTTCTCAGCCGTCTCGACGGTCTCGGTGCGGTGCGGTCGTGCTGCCATGCGGTGGGGGCCGTCCTCCGGTCGGGTGTCTGCGTCAGATCCTTCCTGGGCATCATTCTGGGACATACCGGTCTCCCCGACGACACCAGCTATCCGCCCTCGACCAACTGGGGCACGCGCAGGTGGCCGGGGTCGGTGGCGTCCGCGGCGTCGCGCACGGTGGGCGTGACAGTGCGCATCGGCTCGACCGGTTCCCAGCGGTACAGCTGGACCCCGTCGCGGACGGGATCGTCGTGCAGGTAGGTGGGCATCCGCCGCTGGGTGACGAGCAGCCGTGGCCCGGCGAACGGGCCGCCCAGGCCGGGGGTGTACGTGATCTCGGCCGAGGGGTCGTCGGCGGGCGGCGCGACTCGCCACTGCGGGAGGCTCGCGATTCCCGGGGGGAGCGGCTCGGGGTCGAGGCAGGGGAAGACGAACGCGACGGGCCAGTCCAGCAGCGCGCGGGTGCCGCGCGGCAGGACCTGTGTCATCGGCGTGAGCACCGGCGCGCGGGGGAGCGACACGACGGCGGCCCCGGTGGCGTCCGCGGCGACCGCCAGCCGGACCGTGTCGGTCCCGGGCGGAGCGAGTAGCCGCCGGTCGGTGGGGGTGCCGTCAGCCGTGCCGGCCAGCGGGACCGTCGCGAGCACCACGGCGCCGCGGGCGAACTCGGCGTTCAGCACGTCACCGGGCCGCGGTGTGCCGGTCACGGTGACGACCACCGGCAGTGTGCCCGCGCGCTGGCGGCCGTCGAGGGTGAACCACGATGTCGCGCCGGTGCCCGCGACCGCGATCCCGGGCAGCGTCGCGCCACCCATGTCGGCCTCGGCCGGAACGGCCGGGGGCAGGGCGGGGGCGGGCACGACCCCGGGTACGGGAGCGGGCTGCGGCGCGACGGCGAGGACGCCTGCGGCCGGGTCCGTCTCGACCTGCAGCGCGGACTGCAGCCCGCAGGGGTCGCCGCGGACCGTGGCGAGCGCGTCCGCGGCGGGGGTGTAGCCGTCCCGGTGGGCGGTCGCGATGCGCGCGAGGCTCAGCACCTGCAGCACCAGCACCGCGGCGAGCACGACGGCGACGGGCGTGGCCGGCGCCGGAATGCGGCACAGGCACGAACGCAGAACTCGGGTGCACCATCGCGCAACTCGCGTGCCGGGATGCACCTGTCCGTCGGCGAGTTCTGCGTTCCCGCACGCGAGTCCTGCGTTCTGGTACGCGAGTTCTGCGTTCCTGCCCGCGTGCGACCCGAGAGCGCCCTCCGCGCTCCGCCGCCACACCGACCACGCCAGCAGCACGATGACGACCGCCCCGCCCGCCGCCAGCACGATCGTCGCCACGGGCACGGTCCGGACCTGCGGCGGCACCGTGCTGAAGGTGGGCGTGTACCAGCCCGACACGAACGGCCACATGTTCTGCCCGGCGAGCACCAGCCCGCACACGACCGTCGCGCCGGCGAGCCCGGCGATGCGCCGCCGCCGCGCGGTCGCCGGGTCGCGCAGCGCCGCGAGGGCGCGGCGGCCGAAGACGACCAGCCCCAGGGCGAGCACCGCCGCGCCGAGCCCGGTCAGGGCACCGAAGTGCTGCGTCCACTTCGTCGGGCTGATCATCATCGCGACAGCCGACAGCCCGAGCGTCACGAGCAGCCGGCGGGCCGGGCCCGCGGCGACGCCGGAGCGCTCCCGCCCCGCCAGCACGCGGGCGAGCCCCGCCACGGCCAGCATGGTGCCGAGCACCGCAGCCCGCCTGCCGGTCGCGCCCTGCACGTCGCCCGGGGTCAGGAGCAGGGCGTAGCGCTCGAACTCCTCGTACCAGGGGAGCCCGCCACCGATCCGCCCGCGCACCCGCACGGCCTCGGCCAGCGCAGCCGCCCCCTGGTCGGCGGCCATGAGCAGCAGGGCCGACGCGCCCGCCGCGACGAGGGCGGCCACCAGCGGGGCGGCCCGCAGCCTCCCCGACAGGTGCAGGTCGGTGCGCGCCCGCAGCCCGCGCAGCAGCGGGACGGCCGCGGCGAGCACCGGGGCGGCGGCCATCACCCCGCCCGGGGTGACCGCCGCCGTCGCCCCGGCCACCGTCAGCGCCGCGGCCAGGGGCAGCACCCGGCGCGTGGCGACGGCCCGCTCGACGGCCAGGAAGGTCAGCACCGTTCCGACCGCCACCCATGGCTCCGGCCGCAGGCCCAGGTCCAGCGGCACCCACCAGGTGCCGAACGCGAGCGCGGCCACCCACGGCGTCCCGCGTAGGCGCCCGACCCGACCCAGGCGCGGCAGCAGCAGCCGCGACACCAGGAACCAGCACAGCAACCCGAGCAGCGTCGACGGCAGCCGCATCCACGGTGTCGCGGCCGAGATCGTGGACCACCAGTGGTACGGCTCGTAGAACCATCCGAACGGCGCCTCGGGGGCGTTGAGCCAGCGGTAGACGTTGCCGACGAAGCCGTTGTCGCCGCGTCCGCGGACGATGCCGGCGATGTAGCCGTCGTCCACGGTTCCCGACCCGATCACCCACCACACGCCCAGCAGCGCCGAGACCACGGCGTCGACCGGGCGGGGACGCCACCAGCCGCGTGGCAGCAGCTGCACCCGGGGCAGGGCCCGGTCCGCCGACCAGAGGAGGGCGAACAGCACGCCCAGCCCCATGAGGCAGCCCACGGCGAGGGCGATCTTCAGCAGGGACGGGGTCGTCGCGAACCGGGTGTCCGCGGTCAGCGAGAGCGCGGCTGCGTTGCCGGTCGTCGAGCCACGGGGCAGGTCGGTGAAGATCCCGGCGACGTCCGGGCGGACGTCGCCGGTGTGGCTCAGCACGGGCGTGCCGTCCAGGGTGACGACGGTGGCCGCGGCGTCGGACCGGAGCGCGAGCGTGCAGCCGCCGGGCGGCAGCGGCACGGTCCCCAGCTCGACGCCCGCGCTCGTGACCTGCACCCCCGCGGACGTGCCGACCAGCCGCAGGCCGTCGAGCGGTAGTGCCGACGGGTCGGGGTGTGGCGGCACCGTCGCGAGCAGGAGACCGCCGGACCGGGCCGCCGCGCAGCCGATCGTCGCGGTGAGCTCGACCGGCTGGTACGGCATGAGCGGCAGGGCGACGGCGGTGCCGTCGACGGGCGTCCAGGTGTAGGTGACCTCGGGCTGGCGCACCGGCGCGAACGGGAACGCGAGGGCGGCCAGCGCGGACAGCAGCCCGACGGCGAGCACGAGCCGCGCCCGGCCCACGGTGCCTCGCGACCCGGAGTCCGGCCGGACGGACACCGGCCGCGGTGGCGAGATCACCGACCGACCATAAGCGGTGCCGCTGCGGCTCAGCCGCCGGTCCGCGGGCCCGTCGCCGTCGACGCACCCGCCTCGGTCCGCCGCCGCTCCAGCAGCGTGTAGCGGTCCCGGCCCAGGGGGCTGCCGAAGACCTCCACCTGCACGTTCGGGTCAACCGGCGGCACCGTGGCCAGCTCGAGCACCGACTGCGAGCGGGAAACCTGAGCGAACGCACCGCCGCGGGAGGGCTGAAATGCGCCGTCCGAAAAGCCCGACAGCGCGCCCTTCGCACCCCACAGCACGCCGAACGCGGCCGGTTCGGTGATCCCGTTGACGATCCCGGGCTGGCGTTGGCACGGCCAGCCGAACGCCAGCGGCCAGGCCAGCGCGACAGGCGCGGCGCGCGGCAGGAAGGTCGCGAGCGTCACCGGGCGGGCGACGACCGGGGCGGAGAACGCCAGCCACCCCTGGATCGCGCCCGAGGCGTCGACGCCCACCAGCCGCACCAGGTCCGCGCCGGCGGGTGGGGCCAGGGTCAACGTGCGCCACGAGGGGTCGTGCGCGGCGTCGGTGAGCACCTCGGTGCCGGCCGGCTCGACCGCGTCCCCGGAACGCCGCCCGTACTCCGCCGTCAGCGTGACGCCGTCGGCGAGGCTGCCGGCGGCGATCGCGGTGACCGTGCCCGCCTCCCGGTCCGGGAGCGTGTACCAGGACGTGGTGACCTGGCCTTCCGTGCGGTCCGCCGACGCACCGTCGACCGCCACGTAACTGCCCCAGACCCGGGCGGCCGCGACCCCCTGGGGCCGGTTGCCCGCGTAGTACCCGCCGCCCGCGACGAAGCCGGCCGCGGGCGGTGGGGCGGGCAGCCCGGGAGCTTCCTCGAGCGGTACGGCCGTGAACGGGTCGAGCACCTCCGTCCCCGCCGCCGCGGCGCACTGGCTCGCCGTGGGGTCGGCCAGGCTCTGGGCCCACAGCGACGAGCGCGGGACGCCCTGCGCGGCGGCGAGCCCGAACGTGAAGACGGTGTAGACCGTGGTGCCCACCAGCGAGATCGCCACCAGGATCGGGACGGCGTGCAGCACGTTGAGCCGCGGGTCGCGGGAGCCGACGACCCGGCTCGACGCCACGAGCACCCCCACCACGACGACCAGTACGAGCAGCCACAGCAGCGGCGAGTCGAGCAGCACGTGCTTGATCGCGGGGGTGAAGGTGGGCCGGCGCACCCCGTCCAGCCAGGCGTAGGGCCACTGGTTCGGGCCGTGCCAGCTCAGGGCAATGGCCAGCACGTACGACCCGACCACTCCGGCCACCAGCCCGAAGGGCGGCCGCCACATCCCGAGCACGCCGCACACCGTCGGCACGGCGAGCACCAGGAACAGCGCGAGGAACGCCGAGCCGACGCCGGCGAGCGCGCCGAAGTGGTGCGTCCACTTCGACGGCGTGAGCCACAGTGCCGCGAACGCCAGCGCCGTCGTCGACCCCGACAGCCACAGCGCCACCGGGAGCTGCACCCGCCGCATCCGGGCCGCACCGGCGAGCACGGCGAACCAGGCGAGGCTCACCAGGCACAGCAGCACCGCCGCCCGCTTGGCGTAGTTCCCCATGGGGATCTGGCTCAGCAGGAAGCTGTAGCGCTGGATCTCCGTGGCCCAGCTCTCCTGGGCCTGGATCGACAGGAAGATCTGCTGGCCGCGGAGGAAGTCGCGCAGCCCGCCGTCGGCGAACGCGAGCAGCGGCGCGACCATGCCGCCGGAGGCCACCGCGAGGGCGCGCAGCGCCGTGGCCATCGCGGCGCCGGGGACCGCGACCAGCCGCCAGAGCAGGGGCAGCCCGGCGAGCAGCGGTGCGAGCAGCGTGAACCCGGTGGGGTGCGCGGCGAAGCCGAGCCCGGCCAGGGCGAACGCGAGCCACGCGACGGCCAGCCGCTCACGGCGCGAGGCCACCAGCACCGCGTGCATCGACGCGGCGGCGCACACGCAGACCACGCCCTCGGGGCGCACCCCCATGTCCTGCGGCAGCCACCACGCCAGGAACACCGCCGCCAGCATCGCGTGGCAGGCCGAGCGCACCCGCGGCCGGTCCGGTGCCGCCTCGGCCATGGCGTCGGCGACGAACCGGCGCAGCAGCACCCACGTGATCAGCCCGAACGCGACGGCGAGCAGCCGCTGCAACACCGGCGCGTTGCCCACCACGCCCTGCCACCAGCCCAGGACGTAGTAGAACCAGGTGAACGGCGTGAAGTTCTGGTCGTAGAGCTGGTAGTAGTTGCCGACCGCGCCGGAGATCCGCGAGTTGCGGGCCATCGCGGCGTAGTAGCCGTCGTCGTCCGTGGCGGGGGCCACGAGCGTCCAGAACCCGATCACGAGGGGGACGACGGCGTCCACCACCCGCGGCCGGTCCCACCAGCGCCGGTCCGGCCGGCCGTCGTCGTCGAGGTCCGCGCGCACCAGCAGCACCGCGGTGGCCAGCAACATCACCAGCAGCAGCCCGATCAGCACCCTCTTGAGCGGCGTCGGGCTGCTCGTGAACTCGTCGTCCACGTCGAGGGTGACCCGCAGGGCCCCCGGGGGCACGGCTGTGACGGACGTGGCGAGCATGTCGACGCTGGGCAGCAGCGGTGCGGTGGCGCGGGCCAGTTCGGTGCCGTCCCGCGACACGGTCAGCACGGCGTCGTCCGGACCGGCCAGCCGGGTGAGGTCCGGCACCGTCGGGTCCAGCGGGTCCGGGGTCTCCCCCTGGTACTCCGGTCTCCCCGAGCCGGTCCCGCTGATCGTGTACGTGCATGCTCCGGCCAGCGGGTCGTCGACGAGCACCCGGCCCATCGCGCGCACCTGCAGGCGGTCGTTCTGGGCCGTGACGACCATGCCCTCGTCCGGGGACAGCGGCCAGTTCGGCTCCACGGTGGCGAGCACGACGGCCCCCGCGGGACCGGTCGGACCCGTGGCCTGCGCCTGGCGGGCGACCGCACAGGTGACGGTGACGTCCAGCGCCAGCGGCCGGTACGCCGTGAGGTTGAGCAACGTGGACTCCGGCCGGGCCGGATCCTTCGGCCAGATCACCCGGGGCTCGTTCACCGACACCGGCGCGAACGGCAACGCAAGCGCGCACACCATCGCCAAGAGCCCCGTCAGCCCGGCGAACAGCATCAGCGGCGTCCGCGCGGGAGGCGGGTGGGCAATGGGAACCGCAGGGGACCCCGCGCACTCGGTCTCCGGAGCTGAGTTGACTTCCTCCCGACCCTGGAGGGCCGGGATCCCTCCAGGACGGCTCATGCGAGCGTCCCGAGGCGGGTTCCCGCTTCAACCCAGACAGCCGGACCAGAGCCGGTCTTACGTCCGCTCAGCGAGGTGTTTTCGATCTCCGCAAGCCCTGCGGCGATCCGGCGTCCCTCGGTAAGCACGTTGCGCGCTGCATGGAGATCGCGATCATGCTCCGCGCCGCATCCCTCGCATGTCCAGGCGCGTACGGCCAGCGGCTTCGGTCCGTCGCGATGCCCATAGACCGCTTGGTTATCACGGACCAACCGGAGGGCCAGCTTGTGGTGCCCGTCGAGCCGGGTCTCCCGCACCCGCCGATGCAGGACGGCGACCCGATGGGCAGCTTTGCGGCGGTTCGCCGAACCGCGCTGCTTGCGCGCCAGCTCCCGCTGCGCGCGGGCGATGCGACGGTGCGCTGTGTGCAGATGGCGGGGGTTGTCGACGACCTCGCCATCAGCTACATGCACGCGCCCGTTCGGGCGGAGCGCGAAGCCGTTGCGGGTGAGCCGCACCGACTGCCGCCGGTCCTTGCGGGACCGAAAGCGAGGAGGACCGACCCGGCGGCCCTTGCGGCGCCCTGCGAGGGAGGCGAACCAGTTGCGGTGAGCCCGGCGGGCGTCCTGGCACGCCTGCACCAACGCCACCTTCTGCACCTGCCCCTCGGTCGGGTAGGCGCGGAAGCGGTACCGCACGATCGTCACACCACGACCGTGCCACCAGGCACCGACAATCTCGCGGCTCGCTGTGGCTGGTGCCGTCTTCGCCCTGTACGCCGGTAAGTTGCCGGTCACGTGCCGCATCATCCCCGTCCGCACCGACAGGACGTCGCTCCAGGGCCCGTTCGGCGCGTCCGACACGCAGTCGACCCCGCCCTCGTCCGGCCGTTACGGTCGCAGGACGGCATACTTAGCCGTCGGGGAGGCCGATGTCCGGCTGCCCGGGGAGGTCGGTCCTGGCCAGCAGCACCAGGTCGCGGAGGCGATCACTCGGCCTCGTCGGCCTGGCCATCGTCGGGTCCGGGCTCCTCGTCAACGCCTATCTGGCGATCATCGCCCGCACGATCTCCGCCGCCGAGTACGCCTATTTCGGCGCATTCTGGTCACTCGCGCTGGTCGCGGGATTCGGCATGTTCCTGCCCATCGAGCAGGAGACCGCCCGGCTGCTGCAGGTGCCGAACCGGCCGCGCGGCCTGCTGCGGGCCTCGCTGCTGACGGCCGTGTCGCTGGCGGCCGGGCAGGTGGTGCTGGTCGCCGCCACGGCACCGTGGCTGGCCCGAGCCTTCGGCGGACACGCGTCGGGAGTCGTCGCGATCGCGGTGCTCTGCGTGATCAGCGCCGGGCAGTTCGTCGTCCGCGGTGCGCTGGTCGGCCTGGACCGGATGGACCGCTACGCGCTGGTCATGGTGCTCGACACCCTCCTGCGGGTGGCGTTCGCCGGCGCCGTCGCCCTGCTGATCGACGACCCGGGCAGCTCGACGTTCGCCTGGACGCTCGTCGCGGCCGTCGGGCTGTCCCACGTCCCGCAGCTCTACCTGCTCGCGCGCCGGCGCGTGCGCCTGGGCACGGTGCCCGGGATGGGCACGCACACGGTCACCGTCGGCGAGGTGCGCCGGGCGGTCACCCCGCTGCTGCTCGGCTCGCTGTGCGCGCAGCTGCTGCTCAACGGCCCGCCGGTGCTGATCCCGGCGCTCGCGACGAACGAGGCCGAGATCACCCGGGCCGGGCAGTTCATCGCGGCCTTCACGCTCGCGCGCGTGCCGCTGTTCCTTGTCGTCCCGCTGCAGACCGCGTTGCTGCCGATCCTCACCGCGCTGCTGCACTCGGGGGACCGGGCGGCGCTGCGCCGCGTCATGCTGCACATCGCGGTCGGGATCGCGGCTCTCGGCGTCGCGGCGCTCGCGCTCGGGTACTTCGCCGGCCCCCCGCTGGTCGGCCTGATCTTCGGCAAGTCCTACGTGCTCGGCGGCCGCGACATCGCCCTGCTCGCCGTGGGCGTCGCCGCCCACATCGGGCTCGTCCTCGTCACGCAGGTGCTCGTGGCCGCCGTGCGGCACCGGCTCGTGGCGTGGAGCTGGCTGTCGGGGGTCGCCGTGGCAGCCGTCATCCTGTTCACCGTCCCGGACCTTCTGCTCGCGGCCGAGCTGGCGTTCCTCGCCGGATCGGCGACGGGCTGGGCGGTCGGGACACTGCTGGTCCTGACCACCGGACGACGAGAGCGAGAACTGCAGCGTGCCTGACGCCCCCCGTACGGACGACCTGGCGATCGCCCTGACGTACTACTCCCCGTACGTCTCGGGCCTGACCAACATGGCGCGCGACATCGCCGAGGGGCTGGCTGCCCGCGGCCGCGCGGTCACGGTCGTCACCAGCCACTTCGACTCGGGCCTCCCGCTGGAGGAGGAGATCAACGGCGTGCGGGTGCTGCGCGCGCCGGTGCTCGCGCGGGTGGGCCGCGGCGTGATCAGTCCGCAGCTCGTCGCGCTGGGCCGCAGGACGCTGGGCCGGGCCCGGGTGGCGTCCCTGCAGCTGCCGATGCTGGAGGCCGGCGCGATCGCCGCGGGCCTGCGCACCCCCCTGGTCAGCACCTACCACTGCGACGTGACGCTGCCGCCCGGTCTGGTCAACGACGTGCAGCGGGTCGTGGTCGACGCGTCGAACCGGCTGGCCATGCGCCGCTCCGTGGCCGTCGCGGTGACCAGCGAGGACTACGCGCGCCACAGCCGCATGTGGCCGTCGATCGAGCCGGCTATGCACGTCGTCGCCCCGCCCTGCCCCGCGCTGCCGACCGGGCGACCGAACTACCGCGAGACCGACGGGCCGCACATCGGCTTCCTCGGCCGGATCGTGCGCGAGAAGGGCCTCGAGCACCTCGTCCGCGCCTTCCGCGCGCTGCCCGACCCGGACGCCCGCCTGCTGATCGGCGGCGACTACAGCCATGTGGCGGGCGGCAGCGTCGTCTCGCAGGTGCGGGCCGCGATGGGCGACGACCCGCGCATCCGGTTGCTGGGGTTCGTGCCCGAGGAACGGCTCGCCGACTTCTACGCGTCCCTCGACGTGTTCACGTTGCCGTCGGTGAACGCCTTCGAGGCGTTCGGGATCGTGCAGGCGGTCGCGATGCTCGCCGGCGTGCCGGTGCTGTCCAGCGACATCCCGGGCGTCCGCCAGCCCGTGGTGCAGACCGGTTTCGGCACGCTCGTGCCGCCCGCGGACGAGCCGGCGATCACCCGCGCCCTGCAGGAGCTGTACACGAACCCGCCGGACCGCACCGCGGCATCGCCCGCGCGCAGCGCGCGTTCTCGGTGGCGAACGTGCTCGACGCGTACGAGGTGCTGCTCGACAAGGCCGCGTCGGGCGGCCGGCCCGCCCGTCCCTCCGGGTGACCGGCGACCCCTACGGCCCGGACTACTACCGGGACAACGGCCAGTCCGGTGACCGGCCCGCGCTGGCGTGGTACGCCCGGCTCGTGCGCCGCTACTGCGGGCCCGGGCCCTACCTCGACTACGGCTGCGGCACCGGGCACCTGCTGCGCCGGCTCGCGGCGAACGGCGGCGCAGCGGGGTTCGAGGTATCGGCGTGGTCGGCGGCCGCGGCCCGGGACACCGCGCCCGGCGCGACCGTGTACGACGACCCCGCCGCGCTGCCCACCGCGGCCTTCGGCGCCCTGGTGGCCGTGCACGTGCTCGAGCACCTCGACGACGACGCGGTGACGGCCGCGCTCGCCACGTGGCGCCGCGTGCTGGTCCCGGGCGGGCGCGCCCTGGTCGCCACGCCCGATCCGGCCGGTCACGGACACGCGATCTCGGGCCCGCGATGGATGGGGTACGCCGACCCGACGCACATCAACGTCAAGCCGCACGCACGCTGGCGGGACGTGCTGGTCGCGCACGGGTTCGCGGTGCTGCGCGAGGGCAGCGACGGGCTGTGGAACGTGCCCTACGGCCGGTCGCCCGTGAACGCCGGGTCGGGTGGCGGTCCGCGGGACGTCGTCCGGGCCGCCCCGGCGCTCGTCCAGTACCTCGCCGGGCGGCTCGTCCTGCCGCCGGGCGCGGGCGAGTCGGCGGTGTTCGTCGTCGAGCGCTGCGGGAACGTGTGACCTGTGACGACACTTCCCCTCTCGCCCGACGACCTGCTCACCACCACCCGCTCGGTCCGCAAGCGACTCGACCTGACCCGTCCTGTCCCGCTCGAGCTGGTGAAGGAGTGCCTGGAGGTGGCGCTGCAGGCGCCGACGGGCGGCAACTCGCAGGGTTGGCACTGGCTGGTGGTCACCGATCCGGACCTGCGGTCGCGCGTGGGCGATTACTACCGGCGGTCCTTCAAGGCCTACTTCGAGGGCGCGCGGCGCGCCACCGCGGCGTACGACCCGGACCGGCGTGCCGTCCAGATACGCGTCGGCGACAGTGCCCAGTACCTGGCCAACCACATGGGCGAGGTTCCCGTGCTGGTGCTGGCCTGCATCGAGGCCCCAGCGGAGCTGCCCGCGGAGAACCAGGCCGGGCTGTGGGGCTCACTGCTCCCCGCGGCGTGGAGCTACCAGCTCGCCGCCCGCGCCCGCGGCCTGGGTACGGCGTGGACGACGCTGCACCTGAACTACGAGGGCGAGGTCGCCGAGCTGCTCGGCATCCCGGCGCACGTGCGGCAGGGCGTCCTGCTCCCGACGGCCTACTACACCGGCGAGACGTTCCGGCCGGCGCCGCGGGAACCGCTGGAGAGCGTGCTCCACGTCGACTGCTGGTAGCCGCCCGTCATCGCGGGCCGCGTCGTTCGGCCGGGTTGCTGCGACGTACATCACTCGTTCGTCGCAGCTCCGCCGCCACCCTCCGTGCACAGTTCTGGCGTCCGGGTAGAATTCGAAGGTCACCCGTCGCGCGTAGCGGCCACCCCTCGTTGCGCCGATCGTGACGATGACGACCCCGCCCTCCCCACGCACCACCCGCTCGGGCGATCAGGTTGCTCCTCGCCCGGCTGAGTTCCGGGCACTGACCGGGCTGCGGATCGTCGCGGCGGCCTGGGTCGTGCTGTTCCACTTCCACTTCACCGGCCTCGACGGTGTCGCCGCCGCCGTCGACGTGTTCGGCCCGCTGGTCACGGCCGGTGCGCTGGGTGTGGACCTGTTCTTCGTCCTCAGCGGGTTCGTCATCGCCCACACCTACCTCGACCGGCTGGGGCCCGCCCTGCAGGTGGCCCCGACCGCCCGGTTCGTCTGGGCCCGGGCCTGCCGGATCTGGCCTGCGTACGCGGTGGTGTTCCACCTCTTCGGGATCTGGGTGGTCGCGCGTCTGGTCTGGGGCTCCGACGACCAGGTCGCCTTCCAGGCGGTGCAGCCCGTCGTCAGCCTTCCGGAGTACCTGCAGCAGCTCGTGCTCGTCCAGCTGTGGGACTCCCCGTTCTTCGACGGCGTGTCCTGGGTGGGCTCGACATGGTCGATCAGCGCGGAGTGGCTGGCCTACCTGCTGTTCCCGGTGGCGGCACTGGTGTTTTACCGGCTGCGCGACCTGCCCGTCGCCCTGCTCGCAGCCGGGTCGCTGGCGTTGATGACCCCGATCGCCTGGGCCTACCTGCTCACCGGCAGCCCGTACCACCCGTGGAGCTGGGCCGTGCGGGTGCTGTGCGGGTTCGGCGCCGGTGTGCTGGCGCACCTGGCCGTCCGCCGCCTCCAGGGCTCTGCGGCCGACCAGGACGGGCGGGCCTCGGACCGCGTGCGCCGGTGGGCGTCGGCGACGTCCGCGGCGCTGCCGCTGGTGATCGCCGCCGGACTTCTGGCGGGCGAGCTGGTCGGTCCGGGCCGCGGCGGCGCGGTGCTCGTCGCCTTCCCGGTGCTGGTCGGAGCCCTCGCGCTGGCCGACCGCGGGCCGGCGATGTGGCTGGCGCGGCCGTGGGCGGTGCACGGCGGGCACGTGTCGTACAGCCTCTACCTGGTGCACATCCCGATGTTCGAGGTGTTCTGGCTGGCCCAGGAGCACTTCCCGCAGCTGCTCGGCCGGTCCACGCCCTGGGGGCACGCCCTCGGGCTGGCCGTGCTGCTGCTGACTCTGCCGGTCGCCACGCTGCTGCACGGCCTCGTCGAGGAGCCGGCTCGGCAGCGGCTCACCCGGCTCTGCCCGACCAGGATGGGCATCCACCGGCCGGAGCCAGCGCCGTCGCTGACCCGGCCGATCGTGTTCATCCCGGCGCCGGTCGGGCCGATGCGCAGCGCGTGGGGTTCGGCGGCCGTCGCCCCGCACCCGCGACGGGCCGGTGCGGCGCTGCACCGGCGGATCGCCCCGGGCAGCCGCACGGTGACGGTCACGGAGTACGTGCAGCGGGTGCTGTGAGCCGCCGGCCGAGCGCGCGGGTGCCCACGCCACGGAGCACGAACCACCCGACGCGGTACACCTGCCCCCGACCGCCCGGCTCGGCAGGACCGGGGGACAGTACTCCGATGCGCAAGCTCGTCGTCTCCACGATCATGTCGCTCGACGGCTACGTCGAGGGCCCCGGTGGCGACGTCATGGCCCTGCCGATGGACGGCTTCTTCGACGCCCACAACCTGGATCGCCAGCGCGCTGCCGACACGCTGCTGCTCGGTGCGACGACCTACCGCGTTCTGAAGGCGTACTGGCCGGCCGTCGCGGACGACCCGACGGCGTCCGCGGACGTTGCGGCCGACCCCTCCCTCGCCGAGCTGCACCGGGAGACCGGGCGGCGCAACAACGAGCTCCAGAAGGTCGTCGTCTCCGACTCCCTGACCGAAGCCGACACCGCACCCTGGACGGCGACGACGACGATCGTCCGCCGGACCGACGCCCATGCGGTGGTCGCGGCGCTCAAGGAGCGCTCCGGAGCGGACATCCTGACGTTCGGCAGCCGGACGCTGTGGACCGACCTGCTGGTCGCGGGCCTGGTGGACGAGCTGTACGTGATGGTGGGCGCGGCGGTGCTCGGCGGCGGCACGCCGGCCTTCGGGCCCGGCCCTGTCCCGCCGCTACACCTGCTCGACGTCAGGCGGCGGGCGGGCTCGTCGAACGTGTTGTTGCGATACGCGGTGGGTCTCGCCGTCGGCTCGTGATGGCAGCAGGGCGGCCAGCCCGAACGCTTCACCCGGTTCAGCGATGAATGGCCGTGCCGAATCCGGTCGGATCCTCCAGGCACGAGCGAGGAGGATCGCATGGCTCTGACCGATGCACGGGTGGAGGCCCGGCTGCCGACGCAGGACCTGGACCGGGCGCGGCGCTGGTACGCCGACAAGCTCGGCCTCGAACCGGTGGAGGAGCGCGTCGGCGGGCTGCGCTACGAGTGCGCGGCCGGGGTGTTCTGCCTCTTCGCCTCCGCCGGCGCGGCCGAGGGCGCGTTCACCCAGCTGGCGTTCTCGGTCGACGACATCGAGAGCGAGGTCGCCGCACTCCGGCGGCGAGGGGTGGTGTTCGAGGAGTACGACCTGCCCGGCTTCCGCACCGTCGACGGGATCGCCGACATCGCTGGCAACTACCCGAGCAAGGGCACAGGGGAACGCGGCGCATGGTTCCGCGACAGCGAGGGCAACATGCTGGGAATCGGCCAGTCGATGCGGTAGTCAGACCGGCAGGCGGCGGAACACCGGTCGGGGCAGGTGGCGCAGCACGCTCATCACCCCGCGCAGCGGCGCCGGGACCCACACCTGCTCGCGGCGGTTGCGCACGGCGTCGACCGCGGCCGCCGCCACCGCCTCCGGGGTGGACGACAGCGGGGCGGGCTTCATGCCCTCGGTCATCCGGGTGTGCACGAAACCGGGCCGGACCACCGTCACGCCGACGTCGTGGGGGCGCAGCGCCTCGGTCAGCCCCGTGTAGAAGGCGTCGAGGCCGGCCTTCGTGGAGCCGTAGACGAAGTTCGAGCGCCGCGGGCGCTCGCCGGCGACCGACGACAGCGCGACGATCGCGCCGTGGCTCTGCTCGCGCATCCGCTCCGCCAGCGCCACGCCGACCGAGACCGCGGCCGTGTAGTTCACCGTCGCGAGCTCCACCGCGGCGTCGACGTCCGTCCACGCCTTCTCGGCGTCGCCGAGCAGCCCGAAGGCGACCACGGCGACGTCCACGTCCTCGCTCGCGAAGGCCTTGCGGATCACGTCGGCGTGGGTGTCGACGGCTCGTGCATCGAAGTCGATCGTCTCGACTGCGCAGCCGAGCTTCTCCACCCGCGCCTTCGCGGCGTCGAGGCGCTCCGACGGCCGGGCGGCGAGGACCACGCGCATCGGGCGGTCCGTCGCGAACGCCTCCACGATCGCGAGCCCGATCTCGGAGGTGCCCCCGAGCAGCAGCACGCTCTGCGGGTTGCCCACGGCGTCGATCATGAGGTCAGCTCCAGCCGTCGTGCCATGTCGGAGACGAAGAGGCCATCGGGGTCGGCCGCATCGCGGACCTTGCGCCACTCCTCGAACCGGGGGTAGCCCCGCTTGAAGGTCGCACCGGTCGTTCGTGACTCCTTCGCCAGGTAGAGCCTGCCGCCGGCCTCGAGCACCAGCCCGTCGAGCTCGTCGCAGAAGCGGTGCAGGCCCGGCTCGATCGGGAAGTCGACCGTGATCGTCCAGCCGGACTGGGGGAACGACAGCGGCGCCTGGTTCCCCGCACCGAACCGCTTGAGCACGTTCAGCCCGGACGCGTGCCGCGATGCCCCGATCTTCTCGACGATCCGGCGCAGCGCCGGTTCCTCCCCGGACGGGACGAGGAACTGGTACTGCAGGAACCCGCGCGAGCCGTAGACCCGGTTCCAGTCGCCGAACAGGTCGAGCACCTGGTAGAAGGTGGTGATGTTCTGGATGGCGCCCCGCTGGCGGCGCGGCGCCTTGCGGTACCAGAGCTCGCTGAAGGCCCGCAGCGTCGCCCGGTTGGCCAGGCCGTTCGGGAAGGCGTCGGGGAAGGTCAGCAGCTGCGGCGCCTCGAACTTCAGCGGGTCGTCGCGCAGCTTGGCCGGCAGCTGGTCGCGCGTGGCCAGGGATCCGCGGGTCAGCACGGCCCGGCCGAGCTTCGCGCCGGTCGTCGTGGTGTCGAACCAGGCGGCCGAGTAGCCGTACGTGTCGTCGGAACCGTCGGTGAGCAGCGTGAGCAGCTCGTCGAGGTCGCGGGTGCGATCGGTGTCGACGACGAAGTACGCCGACTCCGTGGGCTGCAGCTGGACCGTCGCCGCGACGATCACGCCGGTCAGCCCCATGCCCCCGACGGTGGCCCAGAACAACTCGGCCTCGGGGCCGTCCGGGGTCAGCGTGCGGACGGTGCCGTCCGCGGTGACCAGGTCCATCGACAGCACGTGGTTGCCGAAGCTGCCCTTGGTGTGGTGGTTCTTGCCGTGGACGTCCGCGCCGATCGCGCCGCCGATCGTGACCTGCCGGGTTCCCGGCAGCACCGGCACCCACCAGCCGAGCGGCAGGGCGGCCCGCATGAGCGCGTCCAGGCTGACGCCGCCGTCGACGACCGCGACACCCGTGTCGGCGTCGATGGCGGGCGGGCGGGCGAGCCCGGTCATCTCGAGCACGAGGCCGCCGGCGTTCTGTGCCGGGTCACCGTAGGAGCGGCCGAGACCGCGGGCGATCACCCCGCGCGGGCCGGCGCCCGTGACCGCGGCCACCACGTCGTCGGGCGTGCGGGGGACGGTGACGTGCGCGAGGGTCGGGGCGGTGCGCCCCCAGCCGTGCAGGCTCGCGGTCGAGGTCGGGGTGCTGGACATCGCGAGCCAGGTTACGCGCCCGCCACTCGCCCCTTCGGCCGCGGTCAGGGCTCCCGGCGCACACCTTCCGCGCTGCCGCATGGCGTCGATGACCGGCGCACCTGCTGTGCGGGGTGCGGCGGCTCGGCTCGGTGTGCGGTGCGCTGCGAAGTGTGTGACGACCGCCCCGTCTCGGCGTCGTCGACCCGCGATTGTCGGGGCTCGTCGTTACGATCCGCCCGTCCGGCGCCTGACGCCGGCAACGGGGGTCGGCAACGGGGGAGTACGTGGCCACATCGGTGCGCGCGGCGTGGGGGACGGCCGCGGTGGGCGGCGGGGCGTCGCCGGTCCGGCGCGTCCTGCCACGGGGGCCGCTCGCGCTCACCGTCTCGCTGTACCTCGCCGCCGCCCTCGCCCTGCACCACCGGCTGCTCCCGCAGCTCACCACCGCCACGGCGGGCTGGACCTCCAGCGACTCCTACCAGTTCGTCTGGTGGATCCGCTGGCTGCCGTGGTCGCTCGCGCACGGCGACGACCCGCTCTACACCACGTACCTGCACGCCCCGCTCGGCGTGAACGGCATGTGGAACACCCCGGTGCCCGTGCTGGCCGCGCTCTTCTCGCCGATCACGCTCACCGCGGGACCGGTCGCGGCCTACAACGTCGCGGTGATCCTCGGCCCGGTCGTGTCGGGGTTCGCGCTCGTACTGGCCCTGGGCTCGTGGATCGAACGCTGGTGGCCGCGCGCCGCCGCCGGGCTGCTCTACGGGTTCTCGCCGTTCGTCGTCGCGCACAGCTCCGTCGGGCACCTCAACCTCGTGTGGGCCGTGCTGCCGCCGGCCCTGCTCTGGCTGCTGCACGCACTGCTCGTCGCGCCCCACCCCCGGCCGTGGCGGACCGGTGTGTTCATCGGGCTGGCGTTCGTCCTGCAGACCGGGATCTACACGCAGACAGTGGCGCTGTGCGCCGTCCTGCTCGTCGTGCTGGCGCTGATGCTGGCGGTGCGGTGGCCGCGCGAGGCGGTGCGGCGGGCGCCGGACGTGCTGCGGGCAGCAGCGGCCTGCCTGGGCACCTATGTCGTGCTGTGCGCCTATCCGCTGTACCTGCTGCTCGCCGGGCCGGGCCGGCCACGCTCGGAGATCCGCGGGCCGGAGACGACGAACTCGGACGCGGCGAACCTGCTGGTCCCCACGCGCCTCACCCGGTTCCGGACGGGGCTGGACCTGCTCGGCGAGCAGCTGCACACCCACTCCGGCGAGCAGGGCGGCTACGTCGGGCTCGCGCTGCTCGCGGTGGTCGTGGTCGCGGTCCTGACGGCCCGGCGCCCGCTGACCCGGGTCGTCGCGGCCGTCGGGGTGGCCGCCTGGGTGCTCTCGCTCGGGGTGAGCCTCGTGGTGCTCGGCGACGACACGGGCGTCGCGCTGCCCTGGCGTCTGATCGAGGGCCTCCCTCTGGTGGGGGAGATCGAGACGATGCGGTTCCAGGTGGTGGTCGCGCTGTGCGTCGCGATCGTCGTCGCGCTGTGGCTCGACGCGCTCGCCGACCTCCGGGCCGGCGGCCTGCGGACGCTCGCTCTGGCGGCGACCGGTGTCGCGATGCTGACCTGGCTGCCGGCGAACGAGCAGGTCGCGACTCCCGCGGTCGTCCCCACCTTCTTCGCCGCCGGGGCGCCTGGCCTGTCGAGGGCGGACGTCGTCGAGACCTACCCGCGCTCCACCGGCGTCTGGGTGGGCGGGGCGCGGCCGATGCTGTGGCAGGTCGCGAGCGGGTTCGCCTACCGGACCACCGGCGGGTACTTCATCGGGTCGGACGCACAGAACGACCTGCTGCTCGAGTCGCCCGTCACTGCCTACCAGCAGGGTGCCCTCGACGTGGCCGGCGGCGGCACGCCGCCGTCGGCGGACGCCGCGGCCGCGGCGCGCGACGAGCTGCGCGTGCTGGGGGTGACGGCTGTGGCCGTCGTCCCCGACGGTGCGGACGTCGGGCCGGTTCTCGACTGGACCCGGCGGGTCACCGGGCTGCCCGGTCAGCAGGTCGACGACGTCTGGCTGTTCCGGCTCGTCGTGGGGTAGGCGGAGGGTGAGGAGAGCCGGAACTCACCGGGAAACCGCCCTACGCTGGGAGGGGTGATGCAGCCCCCGCCCGGGATCCGGATCTCCGACGCGGACCGTGAGCGCGCCGCCGCCCGTCTACAGCAGGCACTGGCCGAGGGCCGGATCACCCTCGACGAGCTCGAGGAGCGGCTCGGGGTCGTCTACGCGGCCCGGTACGCCGCGGACCTGTTGCCGCCGTTCGCGGACCTGCCGGGCGACGACGCCGTGCCGATGCCGCATGCCGCCGCCGCGCCGGCCGCCCCGACGGACCGGCCGCTGCTCCTGCGCAGCGGGATGGGAACGCTGCGTCGGTCCGGGCCGTGGACCGTGCCGTCGCGCATCCGCGTGCAGAGCGTGATGGGCTCGGTGATCCTGGACTTCGGCGACACCGCCGTGCCACCGGTGGTCGACGTCGCGCTGGAGCTCGGCGCGGGGTCGGCGCGGCTACTCCTGCCCGACGGCGCGACCGCGGACGTCGACGGGCTCATGTCCGGCATGGGCACGGTGCGCAGCAAGGTGCCGTCGACGCCGGTGCCGGGACGCCCGCACTTCCGCGTCCATGGGCGCAGCGCCATGGGCTCGGTGACGGTGCGCTACCGCTACCGGCTCGCGGGCCACCGATTCTGAGGACGGCGGGATCAGGAGGGGGCATGATCCCGCCGTCACGGATATCCTCCGCGCTGAGCAGCGGTCTGTGACCAGTTCGAGGCAGGCTTACGGTGTTGTTCGGCCGGAAGGAGCCGCACCGCCACGTGCAGTTGGTCCATTGGTGGCTACAGGCGGGACAGCTCGTCGGCCAGGTCGGCCAACCCCAGCGCGCCCAGTGACAGCGCCTTCGCGTGCCACTCGGCCAGGTCGAACTCGGGGGCGCGGGTCACCCGGGCCGCCTCCCGGCCCGCCAGCCACGCCCGTGGACACCGGAGGTGCCGCGCCGGTTCTTCGGGGCGCACTGCGACCCCAACCGGGCGCCCGGGCTCGTCAGATGGCCGAGCTCGTCCATCAGCCGCTCCGCGTAGAGCGCCCAGCCCTCCGTCGTCGCCGACACGGACCCGATCGTCGTCTGGTAGATCGACAGGCCCTGCTTCGACGAACTCTGCCAGCGAGCTGTACCCACCTGGCGAGCTGCAGGTGGTGACCGGGGCGCCCTCGTGGTACCAGGTGCTGATGAGGTTCCACACCGGGAAGCGGGTCTCACCCAGGGTCGGCAGCCAGGTGCGGCCGGGGCGGCTGAAGTCCAGCGACGGGCGCGTGTAGTACGGCGCGGCGGCACTGCCGGCCGGCGCGATCATCGCCTCGACGCGGCGCACCGGCCCCTCGATCGTGAAGTGCCTGCCGTCGAGCTCGGCGACGGCTCGGTCCATCAGCTCCTGGAGCCATCCCCGCACCTCGGCGACGCCCTCGACGGCAGGCCCCTTCGCGTCGAGGTGGGCCATGGCCGCGAGCGGGGACGCGCCGGGCAGCACCCGGCCGGCCTCGGCGCGGATCTCCTGGTCGAGCCGGTGGAACTCCGCCCAGCCCCACGCGTAGGTCTCGTGCAGGTCGAGGTCGGCGCCGGTGGCCAGGCGCGCCGCGGTCGGCGAGCTCCCGGGCCGTCGGTGCCTGCTCGGGGTCGATCGGGGGGTGCGGCAGGGTGACCATGCCGCCATCGCAGCACGGTCACCCCACTGCGCTCAGCTCGTGGCGGCGCCGAACCACCTGGGCAGGCGGCCGAGCAGATCCTCCTGATCCTCACCGACCCAGACCACGTGGCCGTCCGGGCGCAGCAGCGCCGCGGGCACGTCCAGTTCCTCGCTGACGTCGACGACGTGGTCGACTCGGTCCGCCCAACCTGCCGCCGAGAGCCCGCCGGTCTGGTCGAGCAGCAGCCCGCGACCGGAGTGCATCAGCCCGTAGAGGCGCCCCCGCTTCAGGCCGATGTCCCGCAACCGCCGGCCGAGCAACTCATGGCCCTCGCCGACGTCGTAGCGGACCCCGATCGCGGTGATCTTCTCGATCAGGTACCGGTTCACCTCGTCGAAGTCCATCAGCTCCGACACGAGCCTGCGCACCGCCTGGGCGCCCGGTTCGGTGGACATCAGCTCCATCTGTGCGCGGGTGTTGTCCAGCACGTCGGCGGCCACCGGGCGCCGTTCGGTCTGGTAGCTGTCCAGCAGCCCCTCCGGTGCCCAGCCGTCGACCTCCGCGGCCAGTTTCCAGCCGAGGTTGAACGCGTCCTGGATCCCGAGGTTGAGCCCCTGCCCACCGGTCGGCGGGTGGGTGTGCGCCGCGTCGCCTGCCAGCAGTACCCGGCCGCTCCGGTAGCGCTCGGCCAGCCGGGTGGCATCGCCGAACCGGGACAGCCAGCGCGGTGAGTGCACGCCGAAGTCGGTGCCGGCGGTCGCCCGAAGCTGCTGCTTGAACTCCTCCAGGGTCGGCGGGACGGCGCGGTCCTCGGCCACCCCGGCAGCGGGCACGACGACGCGGCACGCCCCGTCCTCGACGGGCGGCCCGACGCCGAACCGCAGCTGGGTCTTGCGGACCTCGGCCACCACGGCGGCCACCGTCTCCGGCGACGCGGTCACCTCCATCTCGCCCAGCAGCGTCTCGACCCGGCTGGGTTCGCCCGGGAAGCCGATGCCGAGCAGCTTGCGCACCGTGCTGCGGCCGCCGTCGCAGCCGACGAGGTAGCGCGAGCGCAACTGCGTGCCGTCGGCCAGCTCGACGGTCACCCCGCGCTCGTCCTGGCTCACCCCGACCAGCTCGCTTCCGCGCCGGATCTCCGTGCCGAGCTCGGCGGCGTGCTCGGTCAGCAGGCGTTCGGTGACCGGCTGCGGGATGCCGAGGACGTAGGGATGTGCGGTGTCCAGCCGCTCCGGCGACGGCTTGGGGATGGCGGCGAAGAAACCGCCGACCGGGTACTGCGTGCCGAGAGCGAGGAACCGCTCCAGCAGACCGCGCTGGTCCATCACCTCGATGCTGCGCGCGTGCAGGCCGAGCGAACGGACGACCTTGGTCGGCTCCGCCTCCTTCTCCAGCACGAGCACACGGACGTCGTGCAGCCGCAGTTCGCCGGCCAGCATCAAGCCGGTCGGTCCGCCGCCCGCCACGATCACGTCGATCAAGTAGCCCCCCGTTCACCCTGAAATCCGCAGGTCCTCGCTTCGGCCGACGATTCTGCGGCGTGACCCGGGTCTTGCCGCAAGCCCCCCGGTGCGCTATACGTTGGCAGTGGCGAGGAGTGGCTGAACCTCCTCGCCTTTGCGGTTCTCGTCCTGTGCGGACAGACACAGTCCTCCCCGGGCGATGGCGTCAGGGCGGTGCGTCGGCAAAGCCCGGCGGATCGCTCGCTACCCTGCTCAGGTGACCGCGACCCGCACCGCGCCCGCCGGCCTCGTCGGCCAGCTAGCGCGCTTCGTCGCGGTTGGGGCGTTGTCGGCGCTCGTCGACCTCGGCGTCTACCAGCTCCTGCTGCACCTCGGTGTGTGGGTGCACGCCGCCAAGGCGATCAGCTTCATCCTCGGCACGACCACGGCCTACCTGCTCAACCGGCGCTTCACCTTCACCGCCGCAGGGGGCGGGAAGCGGCGCTTCGCCGGCTTCGTCGCGCTGTACGCGACCACGTTCGCGATCAATGTCGGGGTGAACGCCCTGGCACTGGCCACGCTGCCCGTCATGCCGGCCCGCTACACGGTGGCCTGGGTGATCGCCCAGGGAACCGCCACGGCGATCAACTTCGTGATGCTGCGGACGGTCGTGTTCCGGGCTTGACCCTCACCCGACGTGAGGCCCCACCCTTGCAGGCATGACCGAGAGAGCGGTGTCGGGGACGGCGCTCACCGTCGGCCAGGTGGCCGAACGGTTCGGAGTGACGGTGCGCACCCTGCACCACTACGACGAGATCGGGCTGGTGCGCCCGCACCGGACGGCGTCGGGCTACCGGCTCTACACCGACGACGACCTGGAGCGGCTCCAGCACGTCGTGGTCTACCGGCGGCTGGGGTTCCCGCTCGAGGAGATCGGGCCGCTGCTCGACGACCCGCACGCCGACGTCGAGGCGCACCTGCGCCGGCAGCGGGCGGCGGTCGTCACCCGGCTGGACGAGATGCGTGACCTCGTCGCGGCCATCGACCGAGCATTGGAGGCACGGATGAACGGCAACGCACTGACCCCTGATGAGCAGAAGGAGCTGTTCGGCGAGGGATTCAGCGAGGAGTACGCCCGCGAGGCGGAGCAACGCTGGGGCGACACGGACGCGTGGCGGCAGTCCCGGGAGCGTGCCGGCCGCTACGGTAAGGACGACTGGCGGCGGATCGCGGTGGAGGGCGAGGAGGCCACGGCGCGGTTCGTCGCGCTCATACGGGCGGGCACGCCGCCGGACTCGGCGGAGGCGATGGACGCCGCCGAGGCCCATCGGGAGCACATCGACCGCTGGTTCTACGACCTCGGGTACGCCATGCACCGGGGGCTGGCGGACATGTACCTCGCCGACCCGCGATTCACGAAGACCTATGACGACCGTGCGCCCGGTCTGGCGCAGTACGTGCACGACGCGATCCACGCCAATGCGGACCGGCACGAACGCCGACGCATGTCCTGCTGATCAACGCCGCGGAGCAAGGCGGGGATCAGCAGGTGGAATGACTGTCAGAGCCGGTCGAACCGCTCCGCGCGACCCTGCCGCAGCAGCCGCACCCACTCGGCGAACCCCTGGGGGTCGCGCCGGGTGACCAGGAAGTACCAGGCGAAGCGCGGGAACTCCAGCAGCCCGACGCGGCGCATCCCCGGCCTGCTCACGAGGTAGCCGCGGTTGCGGTAGGTGTAGTACCGCTTCGCGGCGTCGTCGGGGTGCTGGGCGTGCAGCCGCCCGCCGAGCATGGGCTTGAGGTCGTCGGTGCCGCGCGGGTGCAGGTAGGCCGCAGCCAGGCTGGTGCCGAACGGCAGCTTGGACCGCACCATCCGCCGGTGCAGCTCCACCTCGTCGCCGCGGACGAACAGCCGCAGGTCCGGCACGCCGATCATCTCCAGGGCCCCGGCGCGGAACAGGGCGCCGTTGAAGAAGGCCGCGATCCCGCTGAGCAGCTCGCGGTCCGCTTCGGCCGCGAGGGTGGCGCGCGACCTGTGCCAGGTGAGGCCGCGGCGGACGGTGAACGCCAGCCGTTCCGGGTTGTCGGCGTCGACGACCACCGGCGACACCGCGGCGAGCATCCGGCGCTGGGCGACGTCCAGCAGCGTGGCGAGCACGGTCTCGTCCGCGGCGCGGCCGTCGTCGTCGCCCAGCCACACCCAGTCCGCCCCGAGCGCCAGCGCGTGCAGCATGCCCAGCGCGAAGCCGCCGGCCCCGCCCAGGTTGCGCCACGACGGCAGCCACGTCGCCGGGATCGCGCACTCCTCCACGACCTCGCGCGCGGGCTCGTCCGGCCCGTTGTCGACGACGACCAGATGGGCGATCGGATGCGACTGCTTCGCCATCGCGGCCAGCGAGTCGACGAGCTGCGCGGACCGGTGCCGGGTGACCACGACGGCGACGACCGAGCCGGGTGGGACCGGCCCGTCGGGGATGGAGGTCACCGTCCCATCTCGGCGAGGACGTCGCGGCCCTTGTAGTGGTGCAGCACCTCGCGCAGCGGCCCGTGCTCGCGGATCGTGCCGTGCTCGAGCCAGATCGCGGTGTCGCAGAGGTCAGCGAGGAACTCGTCGGAGTGCGAGGCGAACACGAGGATCCCGGAGCGCTCGACCAGCTCGAACAGCCGCATGCGCGCCTTCGCGAGGAACTCCGCGTCCACCGCGCCGATGCCTTCGTCGAGCAGCAGGATCTCGGGGTCGATGCTGGTGACGACGCCGAGCGCGAGGCGCACCCGCATGCCGGTGGAGTAGGTGCGCAACGGCATCGACAGGTAGTCGCCCAGTTCGGTGAAGGCGGCGATGTCGTCGACGCGCGCCTCCATCTGCTTGCGCGTCATGCCCAGGAACAGCCCGCGGATGAGGATGTTGTCGAAGCCGGAGATCTCCGGGTCCATCCCCACCGCGAGGTCGAACACCGGCGCGACCTTCCCGACGACCGACGCCCGGCCGCGGGTGGGTTCGTAGATCCCCGACATGAGCCGCAGAAGCGTCGACTTGCCCGCACCGTTGTGGCCGACGAGCGCGACACGGGCCCCGGTGCGCAGCGACACGGTGATGCCGCGCAGCGCCTCGATGATCGGCACCTTCGAGTCCGTGCCGATCCGCCCCCCGGCCCGCCCGAGCACGGCCTTCTTCAGCGAGCGGGTCTTGGCGTCGAAGATCGGGAAGTCGACGGCGGCGTCGGTGATGTCGATGCCGGGCTCAGGGATTGCGGCGGTCGTCATCTCACACCCAGTACGCCACGCGGGAGCGGTAGTTGCGCAGGCAGAGCAGCGCCACTCCGCAGCCGACGACGGTGATCGCCCCGACGACCGCCCAGTGCCGCCACACGATCGGCTGGCCCAGCAGGGGCTGGCGCACGATCTCGACGAAGTGCATCACGGGGTTCAGCTCGACGTAGGCCGACAGCGGGTTCGACTTGAGCCGCTCGTAGGACCACACGATCGGGGTCATGAAGAACAGCAGCTGCGTGAGGCTCGCGATGATCGGCGGGATGTCACGGAAGCGGGTGGCGATGATGCCGCAGAGCAGCGCGAGCCACCCGCCGTTGATCAGCAGCAGCAGGAACGCGGGGACGGCGAGCAGCACCGTCGCGCTCAGCGGCTGCGGGAAGATGATCACAAGCAGGAGCCAGATCACCAGGTTGTGCAGGAAGAACAGCGTCTGGCGCCACAGCAGGCGGTACACGTGCAGGCTGATCGGGGCCGGCAGGAACCGGATCAGGCCCTCGTTCGCGATGAAGACCTCGCTGCCCTCGAGGATGCAGCCGTTGATGAAGTTCCAGATCAGCAGCCCGGTGGCCACGTACGGCAGGAACGTGTGGACCGGCTCGCCGAACAGCGCGCCGTAGAGGATGCCCATCGCCGTGGCGATGACGCCCATGCTGATGCTGATCCACAGCGGCCCGAGCACGGAGCGGCGGTAGCGCTGCTTGATGTCCTGCCAGCCCAGGTAACCCCACAACGAGCGCTGGCGCCAGCCGTGCCCGAGGTCGCCGAACGCGCGCTGCCAGCTACGGGACCCCGGGACGTCCGGCAACGCGGGCGCCGACGGCTGACCGCCGTCGTCGGCCCGGTGCTCACCGGTGGTCACGGGTTGCGCCACGGGGCGAGGGTACCGATGGCGTCCGACGGTCCGGCGCCGCACCCTGGAGTGCGACGTCCGGGACCACCGCACTACAGGTACTGGCCGGTGCCCCGGCCGAGTCCCTCCGGCAGGGGTTGACCCGGGGTGGCGGTACCCGGCGGGAGCCCGCGGCGCATCTGCTCCAACTGCGCGCGCGCTGCCATCTGCTGGGCGAACAGGGCCGTCTGGATGCCCTGGAACAGGCCCTCCAACCAGCCCACCAGCTGGGCCTGCGCGATCCGCAGCTCGGCGTCGCTGGGGGTGACGTCGTCGGCGAACGGCGTGCTCAGCCGGTTCAGCTCGTCGCGCAGCTCGGGCGCCAGGCCCTCCTCCAGCTCGCGCACGGAGCTGGACAGGATGGTGCGCAGCCGCACCCGGGAGGCGTCGTCCAGCGGGGCCGACTTCACCTCGTCGAGGAGCTGCTTGATCATCGTGCCGATCCGCATGACCTTCGCGGGCTGCTCGACCATGGCGCCGACGCCCTGCTGCTGGTCGCCCTCGTCGTCCGACGACTGCTGGGGCACCCGGGCCATCCCGAGCGGCCGCCCGTCGGGACCGACCACCATCACGTGCTGCTCGCCGTCCCCGCCGTCGCCGCCGTTGGAGCCGCCGCCGTTGCCGTTGCCTGGCTGGGTCATGGACCCATTGTTGCCCGTCGGCGGCCGATGACGCCTACCGCACTCCCGCCCACCCCCGCGAGTGGCCACGTCTGCCGTCGCGAGTCGGCACGTTTGCCGTCGCGAGTCGGCACGTTCAGCTGGCAGGCACCTCCAGCAGCAGCTTGCCCACCACCCCTCCGGCTTCCAGCTGCCGGTGGGCATCCGCGGCCCGGTTCATCGGGAACGTCGCCTGCACCACGGGCCGCACCCGTCCGTCGGCGATCATCGGCCAGATCTGCGCGCGGACCCCCGCGACCACCGCGCCCTTACCGTGCGGGCCTGCCACCGGCCGGCCACGCAGGCTCATCGCGGTGACGCTGCCCCGCTTGCGAAGGAGCGTGTTGAGGTCCAGCTCGGCCTTCGTCCCACCCTGCATGCCGATGACCAGCAGCCGACCGTCGGCGGCGAGCGCCGCGACGTTCGCTGCCAAGCCCTTGGCGCCCATGTTGTCGAGGATCACGTCCGCGCCGTGCCCGTCGGTCGCCTTCTTGAGCTGCTCGGGGACGTCGTCGTGGTAATCGATGACGACATCCGCGCCCAGCTCCCGGCACCGGTCGGCCCGCGACGGCGCCGCCGTCGCGACGACCCGGGCACCCAGCGCCTTCGCGACCTGGATCGCGTGGGTGCCGATCCCGCTGCTGCCGCCGTGGATGAGGAACGTCTCGCCCGCCTGGAGCCGTCCGGTAGCGACGACGTTGGACCAGACGGTGCAGGCAACCTCCGGCAGCCCCCCGGCCGTCAACAGGTCCACGCCCGCGGGAACAGGCAGCACCTGGACGGCCGGCACGGCGACCTTCTGCGCGTACCCGCCGCCGGCGAGCAGCGCGCACACCTCGTCGCCGACCGACCAGCCCGTGACGCCCTCACCGAGCGCGGCGATCCGCCCGGCGCACTCCAGCCCGATGATCTCCGACGCGCCGGGCGGCGGCGGGTAGTACCCCTGGCGTTGGAGCAGGTCGGCGCGGTTGACCGCGCTCGCGGCGACGTCGATCACTACCTCGCCCGCGCCCGCGACGGGGTCCGGAACCTCGGACCACTCCAACATCTCCGGGCCGCCCGGCTCTCGCACCGTGATCGCGTACATGCCGGTGGACGCTATCCGCTCGGGGGCGGTGGGCGCTCGACCGTGGAAGTCGCCGACACCCAGGAAGCCGGTGTCGCACACAGGTCGTGACTCTGGTGCCGACCCGGTTTCCTGGGTGCGCGTGGGCCGAGGCTCCGCCGCTACCCCAGGTTGACGCCCCGGGCGAACGTGTCGCACTGCGACGGGTCGCCGCTCTGGTAGCCGGCGGTCCACCACTTCTCGCGCTGCGCGGAGCTGCCGTGGGTGAACTGCGACTGGTCGACCCGGCCGCCGCCGAGGTTGGACTGGATGAAGTCGTCGCCGATGCGCGAGGCGGTGTCGAGGGCGGCGTTCACGTCGTCCTGGTTGACATCCTGGATCAGCGGTTGCCCCGACGACGTGGGGACCGTGGTGGCGTTGTGCGCCCACACCCCCGCGTAGCAGTCGGCCTGCAGCTCCAACCGCACCGAACCGGAGGTCGGACCGGTGTCACCGGCCTGCACCCGTCCGTTGGTGCCGAGCAGGTTCTGGATGTGATGGCCGTACTCGTGGGCGATGACGTAGGCCCGGGAGAACGACCCGCCCTGCGCGCCGAACCGGGTCTCGAGCTCCTTGAAGAAGTCCAGGTCGATGTAGATCTCGGCGTCGGGCGGGCAGTAGAACGGCCCCACGTCCGACGACGCACTGCCGCACCCGGTGCTCACCCCGCCGCTGAAGAAGTTCAGCCGAGGCTTCTGGAACGACTGCCCGGACCGGGCGAAGGCGTCGGACCAGTAGCCGTCGAGCGAGTTGTCGACCGCCACGACCTCGCAGTCGAGCTGCCGGTTCGCCGACGCCCCGGTCTGGCACGCCTGGGAGATCTGCGTGTTGTCCGCGCTCTGCCCCTGCTGGACGCCGCCGAGCCCGCCGCCGCTGGGGAGCGGGATCGGGACCCCACCGCCGCCTCCGCCCCCGCCGAGCGCGGAGAGCAGGAAGTAGATGATCAGGCCGACGATGCCGAGCCCACCGCCACCGATGGCGACCCGGCCACCCACGCCGCCACCCCCGCCGGACCCGCGCAGATCGTCGATCGACGACGTGTCGAGGTTGGCGTTCTCGTTGAACCGCACCCTTGCCTCCCACGGCCGTCCCGTCACTGCACGACCGGGATCCCACCACACCAGTACCCGCGACGCAGTCATACCAGCCGGTCGGCGTCGGCGGAGCTTTCCACCCAAGGGGTTCATCGAGACGTGAACCGTGCGGGGTTCGGCGAGCCGGCGAGGGCGGCGCGGCGGCTGGGCTTCCACGTGTGGATCGCCGCCTTACTCCGGCGTCGGTCCACACAGCACCCGTTAGGCTGCGTCGCGGAAGCGTGGCAGAGCGGCCGAATGCACTCGCCTTGAAAGCGAGAGACGGGCAACCGTCCGGGGGTTCGAATCCCTCCGCTTCCGCTGGCAAACGGCTCGCCGTGGGGGTCGTTCCTGGCCCGTTCGACGGCAGCCGGACGACGGTGCGGCGGCACGCCGAGGGCGAGCAGCAGTGACCTTCGGCAGCGGGATGACGGCGTCCGACGCTTCGGACCAACAGCTACAGGTCGTTGCCGGCGTACGAGAGGTTGAAGCTCTTGTTGACCAGCGGGAAGTCCGGCACGATCGTGTCGGCCAGCGCGACCGGCAGCGCGGGCCAGTTGAAGAAACTGGGGTCGACGATCTTCACCCGGCTCAGCAGACCGTCGGGTCCGAGTTCGACGCGGTGCACGATCGTGCCCCGCCAGCCCTCGACGATGCCCACACCTGAGCCCGCTGCGCCGCCACCTTCGCCGGTGGTCGTCGTGGTGCCGCTCGCTGGGGTCGTGTCGCAGTGGCGTCCGTCGAGCTGCTCGACCCAGGTGGTGATCATCGCTACGGACGCGGTGATCTCCTCGGCGCGGGCGAGGAACCGGGCGAGTACGTCACCCTCGGTGCGGGTGTGCGCCGTGCGGGGGTGCGGTGCGGCCAGGGCGGGGTGGTCGTGGCGGGCGTCGAGGGTCAGGCCGCTGGCGCGGGCGACGTAGCCCAGCGTGCCGAGGTCGCGGGCCTGCTCGCCGGTGAGCACGGCGGTACCGGTGAATCGGTCGCGGACCACGCCGTGGTCGAGGGCCAGTGCCACCACCTCGCCGATGTCGGCCGCGATCGCGTGCAGCTCGGTGGGGTCGGGCAGCCGGTGGAGGTCGGCGCCGCCGGGATAGACGGCGCCGCGGAGCAGTCGATGTCCGGTGACGTGGTCGTTGATGCGCAGTAGTTGTTCGCGGATGCGCCCGGCGTGGGCGTTGAGGATGGAGTGCCCGACGTCGTTGCACAGCGCGCCGATGTCGGTGACGTGGTTGTAGAGCCGTTCGAGCTCCAGCAGGATTCCGCGCCGCCGCTGGGCGTCATCGCTGATCACCACTGATCGGGTGTCCTCCACGGCCTGGCAGAACGCCAGCGCGTGCCCGACGGAGGTGTCGCCGCTGACCCGTTCGGCCAGCTCGAGGGCGTCTTGCGGGGTGCGACCCTGGAAGAGTTTCTCGATGCCGCGGTGCACGAACCACAGCCGGGCTTTGAACTTGAGGATGGTCTCGCCGACGACGGAGAAACGGAAATGCCCGGGCTCGATCATGCCGGCGTGCACCGGGCCGACCGGTATCTCGTAGACCCCCGGGCCATCGACGATGCGGAACGGGTACGGGCCGTCCAGGTCCCCGAAGGCCGGCGGGTCCCCGGCGTCGGCGAGCATCGGGTACCAGCCGCGGGGCCAGTGGAAATGGCGCACCAGCCGTCGGGGCAGTGGGTGATCCACCGGGACGATGCCGAACAGGTCGCGCATCTCGCGCTCGAACCGGCCGGCGGGGTACGACAACCCCGCCAGGCTGGGGACCTGGGGCCGGTCGGGGTCGAGCGGTACGTGCAGCTCGACGCGACGGTCCGGCGCGATGGCAGTGAACAGGTACACCGCCCGCAGCGCCCCGCCGCCCCGGCGCACCCCGTCGCCGTCGCCGTCGCTGTCGTCGTGTCCGGCGATCAGCGCAACCCGGAACCCGGCGTCCAGCAGCGCCGCAGCGCTGCCGGGCAGCTCGGCGGGGGTGAGGGTGCTCGCGGTGCGGTGGTGTCCGACGACCTCGCCTGCGGTGGGGGATTCGGTGGTCGTCGAGCGAGTGGTCGCCCGGGGGACAGGCGTGATCATCGGGCACTCCTATCGGCGGATACCCCGGCGTTCACGCCGGGGAGGAGCCGCTCTCTTCGTAGGGGTAAACGGGACCTCACACGGTGTGCCGCTATCATTTGAGCATGGGGAGTCGGGTGGTGAAGCGGGCGTTCAAATACCGCTTCTACCCCTCCGACCAGCAGGCCCAGGAGCTGAACCGCACCTTCGGCTGCGTCCGCAAGGTCTACAACCTGGCCCTGGAAGCCCGCACCAAGGCCTGGTACGACGAGCAGCGCCGGGTGACCTACGTGCAGTCCTCGGCGATGCTCACCGCGTGGAAACGCGACGCGGAGCTGGCCTACTTGTCCGAGGTGTCGTCGGTGCCGTTGCAGCAGGGCCTGCGGCACCTGCAGGGCGCGTTCACGGCCTTCTGGGAGAAGCGGGCCCGGTACCCGACGTTCAAGTCCAAGCGGCGCTCGCGGGCGTCCGCCGAGTACACCCGGTCCGCGTTCCGCTACCGGGACGGCGCGCTGACGCTGGCGAAGATGACCGAGCCGCTCGCGATCCGCTGGTCGCGGCCCCTGCCCGAGGGTGCCGAACCCAGCACGGTGACCGTGTCCCGTGACAGCGCGGGGCGCTGGCACGTGTCGCTGCTGTGCGAGGTGCCCGTCCAGGACGGCCCGGCGACGGATGCCGTGGTCGGTGTCGACGCCGGAGTCACGTCGCTGGTGACCTTGTCGACCGGGGAGAAGGTCGCCAACCCGCGCCACGAGCGCCGCGATCGGGTCCGGTTGGCCCGGGCGCAACGGGTGCTGGCCCGTAAGCAGCGCGGGTCGGCGAACCGGGAGAAGGCCCGCCGCAAAGTCGCCAAGGTGCACGCCCGGATCACCGACCGGCGCCGGGACCACCTGCACAAACTGACGACTCGACTCGTCCGCGAGAACCAAGCGGTCGTGATCGAGGACCTGCAGGTCCGCAACATGCTCGGCAACCACTCGCTCGCCCGCGCCATCTCGGACGCGGCATGGCGGGAGCTGCGGGGCATGCTGGAGTACAAGTGCCAGTGGTACGGCCGCGACCTGGTCGTGGTGGACCGCTGGTTCCCGTCGTCCAAGGCGTGCTCGGTGTGCGGGGCCGTCCGGGACGGACTGCCGTTGCACGTGCGGGAGTGGACGTGTCGCTGCGGGGCGCGCCACGACCGCGACGTCAACGCCGCCCGAACCATCAGAGCCGCCGGGCTGGCGGTGCTCGCCTGTGGAGACGGTGTCAGACCTGCGCGCGCGCAAGCGCACGCGGGCAGTCGTCGGTGAAGCAGGAACCCTCCCGGGCGACCGGGAGAATCCCCGCCGTTCACGGCGGGGAGAAGTCAAGGTGTTCCTGTCAGGACGTCAGCGGCCAGGTGCAGCAGATGGTCCAGGGGCGGCGCGCTGACCCCGATGAACGCACACACCGTGAGCGCGACCACCAGCGTCGCGACGGTGCTCGCCGTCATGGTGCGGGTCGCGGTGGCCACGCCAGGTCCGTCGGGTCGGGGGCCGTCGGGCGAGGAGTCGTCGGGGGAGGGGCCGAGCAGCATCCGGCTGGTGTGCCCGACCAGGGTGGCGGCGATGACGAGGACGAGCACGAAAACGGTCGCGGTGAGCCATCCGAGGCCCGCGCCGAAACCGGCGCGGGCGAGGGCGAACTCGCTCGCGAACAGGCTGAACGGGGGAAATCCGATCAGTGCGAGCACCCCGGCGGCGAAGCAGCCGGCGATCACCGGTGCGCGGGTGGCCAACGCGCGAACCGTAGCGATCTGGCTGGTGCCCGTGGCCTGCAGGATGTGCCCGGCGCTGAGGAACAGGGTGCTCTTGGCCAGGCCGTGACCCAGCATGTGCAGGAGCACCGCGCTGGTGGCGAGGGGCCCGCCGATGGCGGCGCCCAGTGCCAGCAGCCCCATGTGCTCGATGCTGGAGTAGGCGAGCATCCGTTTGTAGTCGCGCTGCGCGATCAGGAGGGTCGCGGCCACCAGCAGGGAGGCGAGCGCGATCACGGCCAGCAGGATGCGGGCGAAACCGGTGCCCAGCGTCACGTCGGCGATGGCCTTGACGCGCAAGATGGCGTAGAACGCGACCGCGAGCAGCACCCCTGACATCAGCGCGGACACGGGCGCGGGGGCTTGGCTGTGCGCGTCGGGCAGCCAGGAGTGCAGCGGGGCCAGCCCTGCTTTGGTCCCGAATCCGAGGATCAGCAGCACGACCGCGATCCGGGTGACGCCGGGGTCCAGGCCTGCGGCGTTCGCGGTCAACCCGGCCCAGTCCAGACCGGTCCCGGCGCGTCCGGCGGCGTAGTTCAGCAGGAAGGTGCCCAGCAGGGCCATCGCGATCCCGGTCGAGCAGATCACCACGTACTTCCACGCCGCCTCGACCGCCGCGCGGGTGCGGCGCTGCCCGACCAGGAACGCGGTGACGATCGTGGTGGCCTCCACCGCGACCCACAACAGGCCCAGGCTGGAGGCGAGCACCGCCAGCGCCATGGCGGAGAGGAACACCTGGACCAGCACGCTGTGCTGGGTTGCGGTGCGCGTGCGCGCCCGCCCGGCGCTGATCTCGCCGCGCAGGTGCGCCGGGGTGGCCGCGCAGGCCACGACTGCGACAACAGCGACGACCAGCAGCATGAACGCGCTCAGGGCGTCCGCGCGCAGCAGTCCCCCGGCCGCGGTGCGGGGGCCGGACGTGCTGACCTGCGCTGCGAGCGTGATCACTGCGGCCAGCACGACAACGGCACTGCCCGTGCTGAGCCATGCCGTTCGCGGGCCCCAGCCTGCGACCAGGTAGATCGCGGCGGTGAGCAGAGGCAGCAGAACCGGAGCCAGGAGCACGAGCGCGACCAGCACGGAGGGGGGCGTGAGGGTGGGGGGCATCAGTCGTGCAGCTCCCTCAGTTCGTCGAGGTCGGTGTCGCCGAAAGCGGCCTGCATCCACCCGGTGAGCACGCCCAGCACCAGCACCGCGAGGAGGATGTCCAGGGACACGCCGAGCTCGACGACCAGCCCGATCCCGGCCGTCGTGAGGAACCCGACGGTGGTGATGCCGTTGTCCATCAGCAGGAAGCCGATCAGCTGCGACAATGCGCGGCGGCGGGTGACCAGCACGAAGAACCCGATGAGGACCACTGCCATCCCGACCGGAATCGCCGCGGTGGCCGGTGAGGGAGCGAGAGCGACCAGGGGCGCGGAGACCGCGAGCGCCAGCAGGGTCAGTCCCGCGGCGGCCAGTAGAGAGGCGGCCACGTTGACCAGTGGGCGGGTCTCACGCCGTTGCGGCCCGGCGGCGGTCAGGGCGCGGCGCAGCAGGTGGGGCAGCAGCCCGGCGCGCAGGGCCAGGACGCCGACGGCGAAGACGCCGAGCTCGGCGGAGGCTTCGTGCACGGCCACCACGGTGACCAGTCCGGCGAGGGCGACTCCCTGCACCGTGAACACACGGATCACCGTGGCCAGCTCACGGCGCCACAGCACCAGCACGGCGGTGAGCAGCACGATGCCGCTGGTCAGGCTGAGCAGCTCGACGTAGACGGCCTCGCTCACTGGTGCACCCTCCTCGTGTCCGAGCCTGGTGCTTGATCCAGGATTCGGGCGCACCTGAGGTCCCCACCGGGCCATCGCCTCGCTCGCTCGACCCTTGAGGTCCACGATGAGTTCTGCGAGGTCCGGTGGCCCAGGACGCGCCGACTGGCTACAGGGCTGTGCGCCATCGAGCGCCGATCAGTGAGCGACCGGCAGCCGCGTCCCGGGACCACCGGGTGTCTTCCCACTGCTCCAACAGCGAGGAGACAACGATGAGTGTCACCGATCCGACCGAGCCCGTCGAACGGCCCCGACCCACCGGCGGGGTGGACTGGGCCAAGGACGACCATGCCGTGGCAATCGTCGATCACGAAGGGGAGCAGATCGGCCGGTTCCCGGTCACCCATGACGCGGCCGGGCTGCGCACCCTGGTCCGCAAGCTGCTCGCCGCCGGCGTGGCCGAGGTCGGGATCGAACGCCCCGACGGCCCGGTCGTTGACGCGCTGCGCGCAGCCGGGCTGGTCGTCTACGTCATCCCACCCGGCCAGCTCAAGAACCTGCGCTCGCGCTACGGGTCGGCCGGGAACAAGGACGACCGGTTCGACGCCTACGTCCTGGCCGACGTGGTGCGCACCGACCGGCGCCGGCTGCGCCCACTGCTGGTCGATCAACCGGTCACGACCGCGCTGCGCCAGACCGTGCGTGCCCGGCGCGACCTGGTCACCCACCGGGTCGCGGTGGCCAACCAACTGCGCGCGCACCTGCAGATCTGCTTCCCCGGCGCGGTCGGGCTGTTCGCCGACATCGACTCCGACATCAGCCTGCGCTTCCTCGAGCGCTTCCCGACCCAGGAACGTGCAGCATGGCTCTCGGTCAAGCGGTGGGCGGCCTGGCTGTCGTCGGTGGGCTACAGCGGCCGCACCCAGCCCGAGACGCTGCACACCCGGCTGCACGACGCCCCAGCCGGCACCACCGGCCCGGCCGCCGACACCGCCGCCGCCGTCACCACCGCGTTCGTGGCCGTGCTGCGCACCCTCACCGCCCAGATCGAGGCGCTGGCCGCCCGCATCGCCGAGCAACTCCAGCTGCACCCCGACGCCCCGATCTTCACCAGCCTCCCCCGCTCCGGCTGCGTGCGCGCCGCCCGGCTGCTCGCCGAGATCGGCGATGCCCGCGGCCGGTTCCCCACCGCCGACTCGCTGGCCTGCCTCGCCGGTGTCGCCCCCTCCACCCGCCAATCCGGCAAGGTCGAGGTCGTCAGCTTCCGCTGGGGCGCCGACCGACAACTCCGCGACGCCATCTGCGACTTCGCCGGTGACAGCCGCCACGCCAACCCCTGGGCCGCCGACCTCTACACCCGCGCCCGCAACCGCGGACACGACCACCCGCACGCCGTGCGCGTCCTGGCCCGCGCCTGGGTCGACATCATCTGGGCCTGCTGGACCACCAACAGCCCCTACGACCCCGACAAACACGGCGCGCTCCAACGCATCCTCAACCAAGATCAACCGAAGGCGGCTTGACACAGGGCAACTCATCGGGGTGTCCGCGCTGTCATGTGCACTCCTGTGCCGGGAAGAGGGTTCAGCCGAAGAAGAACGACGCGACCACCGCGAGAAGCGCCAGGACGAACGATCCCGCCAGCAGCTCCGGTACCCGGAACAACCGCAGCTTGGCCAGGAACACCTCGCCCGCGGCCAGCGCCGCGCCCAGGGCGGTGACCTTGACGGTGAAGACGAGCGTGCCGAGCGCGAGCGCGCCGGCGCCGGCGTCGGCGGCGATGCCCCAGGGGGCGAACAATGTCGTCCACAGCCCGAGGAACACGCTCAGCCGCATCGCCGAGGCCAGCTCGACCAGCGCCAGGTCCGGCCCGGCGTACTCGAGCACCATCGCCTCGTGCACCATCGTCAGCTCCAGGTGGGTGGATGGGTTGTCCACCGGTAGCCGGCCGGTCTCGGCGACCAGGGCCAGCCCGAGCGCCACGCCGGCGAGCAGGTTGGCCGGGGTGATCGCCCTGCTCGGGTCGTGCAGGATCGAGGTCACGATGTCGGCCAGGTTCGTGGACCCGACCGGTACCGAGAGCGCGAAGATCGCCACCAGCAGGGTGGGTTCGACCAGGGCCAGGATGGTGATCTCCCGGCTGGCGCCCATACCGCCGAACGCGGTGCCGGTGTCCAGTCCGGCCAACGCCAACGCGGCAGCCCCCAGCGTCAGCAGCGCCACCACCACGAACAGATCCGTGCCCGCGGCGGGCACCGCTGCGATGGTCACGAACGGTGCGACGGCCACCACCGCGATGGTGGTGGCCAGCATCAGCAGTGGCGCCGTGCGGAACACCTCGCTGGTGCCGCGCGGGGTTATGGGTTGCTTGCGGGCCAGCTTGCGCAGGTCACGCCACGGCTGCAGCACGCCCGCTCCGGCGCGGCCCTCCAACCGTGCCCGGATCTGGCGCATCACCCCCACCAGCAACGGTGACCCCACCCCGACCAGGGCGATCTGCAGGAGTGCGCTGATCACACCGGCGACGCTCACCGCGCTCCCTCGCTACGCTCGGTCGGCCCAGAGGAGTTGAACACGGTGCGTAAGCGCTGTGACATTGATTCGCTCGCAAGCTCACTCACCGGGTCACCACCAGCAGGATCAGCGCGCCACACACGACAGCGAAGCCGTAGCCGAGGTAGAGGTGCACGCTGCCGTTGGCCAACCTCGGCCCGGCTCGGCCCCAGGCCCGCACCCCGGCGAGGACCGGGCGGTAGAGGCGGTGCTCGACGCGGTCGGGTACCCGCAGCCGGTAGCTGACCTCATCGACCAGGTAGCGCGACTCGCGGTAGTGGGTGATGTCGACGTCGTGTTCCGGGCGCACCACGTCGTCGAACACCCGCTGCAACGGCTCGGCGAACGAGGTGGCCGTGTACTCCATGCGCGCCGAGAGCGGTCCCGCTCCGCAGTCCCACAGCCGAGCCGACACCCGGGCCCGGTGTCGGGCCGCGAACAGCCGCGCCAGCACCGCGACCGCCATCGTCGCGGCCACCACCGCTGCGGCCACCAGCAGCGGCGCAAGGGACCCGGCGAACCCCTGCAGCCGCACGGTCAACAAGCTGGCCGACACCGGATCGGTCGCACCGAACACCCGTCCGCTCGCCCCGCCGACCGCGGGGAGCACCAGCGCCGGCGTCAACGCCAGCACGACGCAGGCCACACCCGCCACGCCCATCCCGGCCAGCATGGTCGGTGGGCTCTCCCGGGCGTCGGCGGCCTGCTCGGAACGGGGCCGCGCGAGGAACCCGACGCCGAACGCCTTCACGAACGTCGCCACCGCCAGCCCCGCGGTGAGGGCGACGGTGGCCACCGCGATCGGCATCATGACCGCCGTGGCGACGCCGCCCGCCGCCAGACCGTGCACGAGGGCCTGGAGCAGCAGCCACTCACTGACGAACGCCGGGCCGAGCGGCAACGCCGATCCGCCGAGCGCGCCGAGCCCGAACGCCGCGGTGGTGCCCGGCATGCCGGGGCGCAGCCCGCCCAGCGAGTCGAGGTCACGGCTGCCGGTGGCGTGCAGAACCGAGCCGGCCGCGAGGAACAGCAGCGTCTTGAACGCGGCATGGTTGATCACGTGAAGCAGGGCGGCGGTCAACGCCAACCCGGCCAGCAGCATGTTCCCGGCCGCCGCGAACAGCCCACCGGCGCCGACACCGATCAGGACCAAGCCCATGTTCTCGGTGGTGGAGTAGGCCAACAGCCTCTTGAGGTCGGTGCCGATCGCGGCCTGCAGGATCCCGTAGACCGCTGATACCGCGCCCAGCGCCAGCACCAGCAGCCACCACCAGTTGGCTCCGCCGCCGAGCAGGTCCAACCCGACCCGCACGATGCCGTACACGCCCAAGGTCACCATCGCCGCCGACATCAGCGCCGAGACGTGGCTGGGCGCCTCGGGGTGGGCCCGGGGCAGCCAGGCGTGCAGCGGCAGGATGCCGGCCTTCGAGGCGAACCCGATCAAGGTCAGCGCGAACACCAGTCCCGCGGTGGTGGGGGAGAGCGTCGAGGCGGCGACACGCAACGCCGGGAACGAGTCGTTGTCGGCGTGTCCCGTCAGCACCAGCATCCCGATCAGGATGGCCACGAACCCCAGATGGGTCATCACCGCGTACCAGCGCGCGGCCGATGCGACCTCGGCGCGGTGGCTGTGCTCGGCCAGTACGAGCAGCAGCGACGTCAGCGCCATCAGCTCCCAGCACACCAGGAACGTGCCCACACTTCCTGCCGCGGGCACCAGCAGCATGGCCGCCACGAACAGCGGCTCCGTCGCCTGCACCAAGCGCCCGTCCAGGCCGTGGCGGGCATACCCGATCCCGTAGATGCCGACCGCGATCCCGACCGCTCCGATGACGGACAGGAACACCCCGCTGAGGGTGTCCACGGTCAGTACCACACCCGCCAGCGGCAAGAGCCCCGCCAGAGCGGCCGACCATCCCTGACCGGCCAGGGCAGCTGTCCCGGCAGCCATTCCCGCCGCGCCGCACAGCGCTGTGCCCGCGCCGACCACGGCCGATCGCGCCGGCCGCGGGACCAGTAGCGCCGCAATCGCGGTGGCGACGGCCACAACCATCGCGCCCACAATGGCCGTGGCGACCAGGTTCATCGGTCGGTCAGGGTGCGCAGTGCCTCGACGATCGCCTCCGGTCTCGGGGGGCAGCCCGGCACGTCCAGATCGACCGGGACCACATCGGCGACCGCGCCGGCCACTCCGTACGCGCCGGCGAACACCCCGCAGTTGCGGGCGCAGTCGCCCACCGCGACGACCACCTTCGGGGCCGGGACCGCCTCGTAGGTGCGTCGCAGCGCTCGTTGCATGTTCCGGGTCACCGGCCCGGTCACCAGCAACGCGTCGGCATGCCGCGGCGAGGCGACCAGCCGGGCCCCGTACCGCTCGGCGTCGTAAACCGGACCGAACGCCGACCCGATCTCCACCTCGCAGCCGTTGCACGAACCGGCATCGACATGGCGGACCTGCACCGAGCCGGCCAACTCCGCCGCCGGCCCCACACGACCGCCCGCCGGGGGCGAGGGCGCCGGTTCGGCGACCCTCCCGACCTGTCGGATCTTGCGCCACAGACCTCGCATCAGGAACCAACCGCCCTAAGAAGTCACAGTAATGGTGCGGCCACCCTGCCAGAGGTGGGGAGCGGGATGCCGCAGCTCAGCGACGCCGTGCCGTCGACACGGTCACCCGAGGGCGGGGACTCTGCAGGTCCTCCAGCAACTCGACCTGACCGGCCAGCACCGACGTCAGAATTCTCCGGGCCACCGCCAGCAACTCGGCGACCTCCGGGCTCGTGAGGGAGTAATGCACCGTCGAGCCCTCCTTGCGGGCGACCACCAGCCCCGCCCGGCGCAGCACCGCCAACTGTTGCGACAGGTTCGCCGGCTCGATCCCGACCTCCGGCAGCATCTCGGCCACCGAGTGCTCGCGCTCGCCGAGCAGCTCGAGCACTCGGATCCGAGCCGGGTGCGCCAACGTCTTGAAGAACTCGGCTTTCAACTGGTAAAGCGGCTTGCTCATCTGGACCGCCTCTCCGTGGATCCCCCACCGCAGCACGCAGCAGTCGCAGTCCAACGCTTGCGAACCTTAGCAACTCTTCAACGCCCGCGCCGCGAACGATGATCATTTGTCCTGGCGATCGCCTGCGCCGTCGGTCGCTTCGGTGAGGCAACGCAGCGTGCGGGTTCAGTTGGCGGGGCTCTACGCTCTCGAACAGCTGGTGAAGACTTATCCATGACCCCGGCAGGTCATCGTCAACGCCCTGTGCGCCTACTTGCAGGTCCCTCCGGCGTCTATCTGGGCGGAGCCGGCCTGTACGAGGGGCGAGTTCATGCTCGCGGACTCCCCGGAACTGGGTGAGCGGTGCTTTCCGTCCGCCGCTCCGACAACGCTGCACGCCGCCACGACCGGCCGGGTCATCTTGGGCGCCGTTCCGGCTCCGCTGCGACGGTACGCACCGATCGGGTGACACAACGTAACAGCGATGATCATCGCTGCGAGTACGCCTGGGGGAGTGCGTGATGGGCCGACGCTGCCGTTCCGCGTCGAGTCTGCGTCGTCGCCTGCTCTCCCGGACATGCCGCGACGATGAGCCGGAGGACCCGATGCTCAAGTACAGCCACCCCTTGCTGGCGCTGATCCTGGAGTACTGGCCCATCACGATCTTCGCGCCGACGATCCTCCTGCTCATCGCCACGCTGGCCTTGATCACCCGCTGGTGGGACCGCCGCGACCGGGAGGCTCGGCAGAACCTGACGCCGCAGGCTCCGGTCACCGGCGTGGTCGTGAGCTGGAACTCCGGCCGTCGCAACGACCCGATGAACGCCGGTGCACCTCGGGTGGACCCCCAGTTCCGCGCTGACAGGCCCGGCACCCGTTCGGCGTCCTGACGCGCTGTTCCGGTGACTGCCCAGCCGCCGGAATTGGCATCACCCGCTCGCCCGCGTGATGACTGAGAACTCCGTCCCGAACGGGTCGGACAGCGCCGCGATGCGCCCGTAGAGCATGTCCAACGGGTCATCCGACTTTCCGCCGGCGTCCCGGGCTCGACGGACCGCTTCGTCCGTGTCTGCCACCTCGAACACTGTGTTCCACGTGGAACTCCGCGCGGTGGGGTTACCGAAGATGCCGCCGACCTCGTGGCCGTCCGGACGACGGAGGAAGGTGAAGTCGGCCTCCGGCATGTCCTTGTTGCCCTCGAGGGCGAAGTCGAACACCGCGGCATAGAACTCTCGTGCCGGCTCGGACGTGGGGGTGACGAGGTCGTTGCGAACCAACGAACCCGGCTCGTTGACCACCTCGCAGCCGACGTTTCCGCTGCCCTGCCAGAGGCCGAACTGCGCGCCGACCGTGTCGCGCAGTAGCGCCCCCCGCCCCTGCTCGGGGATGTCGAACGGCCCACCAACCACTTGTCCGCCAGCCTTGACGGCACGCGCGATCGTGGCATCGACGTCGTCCGTGGCCAGATACACGTTCCACCAGAACTCGGTAGCCGCAGAGTCCGGGTTCGGGGCGAGTGCGGCAGCGCGCCTGCCGTCGAGCAGGCAGGTCGTGTACCGGCCGTACTCCTCCGGCCCGACGTCGAACGTCCAGCCGAACAGCGCTCCGTAGAAGTCCATGGCGCGGTCGAGGTCAGGGATGCCGAGGTCGATCCAGGTGGGTGTGCCGAGGGGCTGGTTCTGCGTGATGCGGCTCATGGCGGTGACGGTAGACCGGGGCACCGACAGAATCGGTCGAGCGGAAATCAGTGGTGCTCCGCGCTACGGTCGGCTCATGCCGTTCCGTTGACGTGCTCTCCCGCTCCCGGCCCGCCCGCTCACCCGGCGCATCGTTGGATGGGCCCTGCTGGCTGATCTGGTACCGATCTACCCGCTGTACGCTCTGCTGTTCGCGGACTCAGGCCTGTCCGATGCGGAGATCTCGGCGCTTTTCGCCCTGTGGTCCGCGGTCGGGATCATCGCCGAGGTCCCCTCCGGGGCGCTCGCGGACCGCTTCGGCCGCCGCCCGGCGCTCGTCGTCGGTGCGCTCGTGCAGGCGGCCGGCTACGCGTCCTGGGTCCTGTTCCCCGAGTTTCTCGGCTTTGCGGTGGGCTTCGTGCTGTGGGGGCTGGGCAGCGCCCTGGCGTCCGGTGCGCAGGAGGCGCTGTTGCACGACGGGCTGGTCGCAGTCGGGGCCGCTCAGCACTACGCGCGGGTCCAGGGCTGGGTCGGCGCTGCGGGGTTGATCGTGCAGGTGCCCACCGCCGGGATCGCGACGGCATTGTTCGTCGCCGGTGGTTATCCCGCGGCCGGATGGGCGAGCGTGATGACTTGCCTCGGTACCGCTGTCCTGGCCGCTCGGCTTCCGGAATCCGGCGACCGGTCGCCGGCGACCCCGTCATCGCAGGACGGCGCGACGGACGCGTCGTACCTGGCGACTCTCCGCGATGGTGTGGCGGATGTCGTGGCGCGCCCGCCGCTCCTCGGCGCGGTGCTGGCGTTCGGCCTGCTCTACGGGCTGGACGCGTTCGAGGAGTACTTCCCGCTGGTGGCCCGCGATCTACGGGTGTCCACCGCGCTGGTGCCCGTGGCGCTGCTCGCCGTGCCGCTCGTCGGCGCAGTGGGTGCCGCTCTCGGAGGTCAGGCGAACCGGCTCGGTGCCGGAGCGCTCGCGATCGTGCTGGCGACGGGTGCCGCCCTGCTCGCAGGAGCGGCGGCGGTCCCGCATCCGGTGGCTCTGGTGGGCGTCGCGCTGTACTACGGCCTGTACCGCGCGGTCCTGGTGGTCTCCGACGCCCGCCTGCAGGAACGGATCACGGGGCCGGCTCGCGCGACGGTGACGTCGGTGGCCAACGTCGTCGCCGAGCTGCCGTCGTTCGCGGTCTATGCGGCGTGGGCGCTCGGCGGAACGACAGCGATGACGGTGCTGGTCGCGCTGGTCGCGGCCCTGCTGCCGGTGCTGCTGCGCCGCCCTGACGAAGGTGCCGACTCGCCCTGACGAAGGTGCGGACTCGCGCCCGCAAAGGTGCCGACTCGCGCTGGCAAACGTGGCGACTCGCGCCGGCAAAGGTGCCGACAGTGCGCGCGGGATTTACGACGGGAGGGTGCCCGCCTCGGCCATCAACCTCCGGGCCCGCTGCATCCGCGGCGGCTCCGGCGGGCCGGGTATCCGGGTGACGGTCGCGCGCAGCGCCTTGAGCGCGAGCGTGGCGCTGAGGTCCGTGGTCGGCAGGCCCGGCGAGCCGTACATCCGGCGTGCCCAGCGCGGCATCGTCGCGAAGGCGAGCGCCGCCACGGGTGGCTGCGTCAGCTTCACCGACCACGGTGCGGGCAGGCGTGCGGTGAGCAGGTTGACCGTCCCGGTGATCGCCTCCTCGGTCAGCCGGAGGCGCGGGCGCACCTCGTCGAAGTACGCCTTGAGCTCGGCCCGCGACCGCGGGGCGTCCGCCGCTCCCACGATTTCCGCCGCACGCACGCTCTCGGCCACGTAGCGGTCGGCGTCGGCATCGTCGAGGATGCCGGCGCGGACGGCCACGTCGACGTAGGAGTCGATCTCCCCGCAGTGCACCCACAGGAGGCCCTGCGGGTCGTCGAGCCGGAACGCCCGCCCGGTTGCCGGGTCGTGGCCGCGCAGCTTGGCGTGCAGCCTCCGCACCCGGCCGGCGGCCGCCTCCACCTCGCTCGTCGTGCCGTAGGTGCGGATGCCGACGAACTCGGCGGTGCGCACGAAGCGGGCGAACGCCTTCGCCGGGTCGAACAGCGCCGAGTTCTGGTAGGTCCCGAGCATCACCCACGGGTGCAGGGCCTGCAGGATCAGCGCCCGGATACCCCCCACGTACAGCACCGGCTCCAGGTGCACCCGCCAGGTCACGGAGTGCGGGCCGAAGAGCCCGGTGTCGATGTCGTCGGCAACAGCCGTCATGCGGACCTCCCACGTCCAGCATCCGCGATGTCGCCGATCCCCGCCCGTCGAACCGGGGAGGCGGCCGACCTGCTGCGTCACACAGCCACCGCGACCGTCGCACATGTCCCAACAGCTGTGACGGTCGCGCCCGCTGTGTGACAGCGCAGGACGTGTGCGACGGCGGCCGAAACCGGCGAGCAGGGCCGGCCGTCAGTCCGGGTCGGCGAGGAACGCCGCCGCCGCGGCCACGAGGTACGCCGGATCGTCCACCCCGCACAGCTCCCGCGCGGAGTGCATCGACAGCACCGGGATCCCGACGTCCACGGTCCGGATCCCCAGCCGGGTCGCGATGATCGGCCCCACGGTGCTTCCGCACGGCACGGTGTTCCGGGAGACGAACACCTGGCTCGGCACGCCCGCGTCCCGGCACGCCCGCGCCCACGCGGCGGCCCCGGGGGCGTCCGTGGCGTAGCGCTGGTTCGCGTTGACCTTCAGCGCCGGCCCGCCGTTCGGCACCGCGCGGTGGACGGGGTCGTGGTGGCCCAGGTAGTTGGGGTGCGCGGCGTGTGTGACGTCGCACGAGAGCGCCCGCGAGGCCGCGAACACCTCTGCCCGCGCGTCGAACCCGCCCGCCAGGCGGGTCAGCACGTTCTCCAGGAGCGGCCCGGCCGCGCCGGTCGCCGACGCGCTGCCGACCTCCTCGTGGTCGAACGCGACCAGCACGGGCACCGTCGCGCTCTCCCGCGCCTCCAGCAGCGCCGCCAGCCCCGCGTGCACCGACACCAGGTTGTCCAGCCGCCCCGCGGCGAACAGCTCCCCGGCAGCGCCCAGCGCGGCGGGCGGTGTCAGGTCGTACACGACGAGGTCGTGCCCGGCGACGTCGCCGACCTCCGCCCCGGCCTGCGCCGCGACGAACTCCAGGAACCCGCCCGGCTCGCCCAGCCCCCAGACCGGCAGCAGGTGCTGCTGCGGATCGAGCGTCAGGCCCTGGTTGACCGCGCGGTCCAGGTGGATGGCCAGCTGCGGGACGCGCAGGAGCGGGCGGTCGACGTCCACCAGCGCCGACGACCCGTCGTAGCGCGCGAGCCGCCCCGCCAGCCCGAGATCGCGGTCGAGCCACGAGTTCCACAGCGCGCCGCCGTAGACCTCGACCGCCACCTGCCGCCACCCGGCCGTACCCGCATCCGGATGCGGCTTGACCTTGAGCGTGGGCGAGTCGGTGTGTGCGGCGAAGATCCGCAACGGGGCGGGCTCCGCGCGCTGCCACCAGGCCAGCAGGGTGCCGTCGCGCACGAGCCAGCGGCCACCCGGATCGCGCGACCACGGCGCGGTCTCCACCTGCTCGGTGAAGCCGACGGCCGCCAGCCGGCGCACGACCTCGGCCACCACGTGGTAGGGCGTCGGACTCGCGGTGAGGAAGGAGCTCAGATCGGCGAGGGGAGCCACGGCGGTCATCCTTGCTGTTCCGGTCAGCGAGCACACCGACCGGACACGGAAAGGTGTCGGTGGGCGCTGCCATCCTGGACCGGTGGGACAGGAGTACGACGTCGTGGTCGTCGGTGGCGGCTCGGCCGGCTGCACGCTGGCCGGGCGGCTCGCCGCGGCCGGCACGTGCCGGGTGCTCCTCCTGGAGGCCGGGCCGGTCGACTGGATGCCGGAGATCCTCGACGTCACCTCCCTCGCAGCCTGCGTGCCGGGCCACCCGGCCAACTGGGCGCATCCGGTCGAGCTGCGGACCGGAAGCGCCGCGAACGTCCCCCGCGGCCGCGTCCTCGGGGGATCGGGAGCGGTCAACGGCGCGGTCTGGATGCGCGCGACCTCCGCGGACGGCTGGAGCCTGCCGGGTTGGACCTGGGCCGACATGCTGGAGCGCTACATCCGGTCCGAGGCGGACGTCGATCTCGGCGATCGCCCGGGCCACGGCGCTGACGGCCCCGTCCCGGTCACCCGGCCCGCCGGCGCGCTCTGTCACCCTGCCGCCGAGCGGTTCCTCGCCGCCGCCTCGACGTGCGGTTTTCCGGCCGAGCCCGACAAGAACGCCGACGGTCCACCCGGCGCCGGGCTGGTACCGGGCAACGCCGTCGACGGCGTGCGGGTCAACCCGGCGATGGCCTACCTGACCGAGGCGGTCGGTCTCGACGGGCGCGGCGCGGGAGCAGCGCGGCCCGGGCCGCTCACCGTCCGCGGCGACAGCCCGGTCGAGCGCGTCCTGCTCGACGGCTCCCGCGCCGTCGGCGTACGGCTCGTCGACGGCACCACCGTCCACGCGGGCGAGGTCGTGCTCGCCGCGGGGGCCGTCGGGACCCCGCACCTGCTCCTGCGGTCCGGGATCGGACCGGCGGACGACCTGCGCGCCGCCGGCATCGAGGTTCGCCACGACCTGCCCGGTGTCGGTCGCGGTTTCACCGACCATCCCGCCGTGTTCCTGCCGTTCACCACCGGTGATCCACCCGCGCACCCGCACGCCCGCGCCGCGCAGGCCGCGCTCGACCTCGACGCCGGGGCCGATCCGGCGGGCGACTGTGAGGTGCTGCTGTTCGCGCGCCCGTTCACGCCGGGTGGCGCGCTGCACCTGATGTGCCAGCTGATGCGCCCCGACAGCCGCGGCCGCCTCACCCTGCCCGTCCACGACGGCCCGCCCCGGATCGCCTACCGCTACCTGCGGACCGAGCACGACCGCCGCCGCCTGCGGCACGCGGTCCGGGTCGCCGCCGATCTCCTCCGCGCGGGCCTCGGGACCCGGGTCGAGCCCGCCGGTGCCGTCCTCGGCTCGGACCGCGGGGTGGACGGGTGGATCGCCGCCCACCTCACCACCGCCCAGCACCTGTGCGGCACCGCCGCGATGGGCTCGGCCGACGACCCGCTCGCCGTGGTCGACCCCGCGCTGCGCGTCCACGGAATCGAGCGGCTGCGGGTCGTCGACCTCTCCGTGCTGCCGGTCGCGCCGCGCCGGGGAACGGCGGCCACGGCGGTGGCTGTCGGCGAGGCGGGGGCGGAGTTCCTGGGTGCCCGGGCCGCCGGGACGGCAGGATGAACCACATGACGGACGGGTCCGCGCTGCTGCAGAGGTTCGGCGCTGCGGACGCCTGCGCCGCCCGGCTGCTGTGCGACGACCATCCGGCCGCTGACGTCGCGTTCACCGTGGTGGAGCCGGACCTGTCGGCCCGCGAGCTGACCTACGGCGAGCTCGGCAGTGAGTCGGCCCGCTTCGCCGCGGCGCTGGCCGACCTCGGCGTGGGGCCGGGCGACCGCGTCGCCGTGCTGATGAGCCGCTCGATCGAGCTGATCGTGACGCTCCTGGGCATCTGGCGCCGGGGTGCGGTGCTCGTGCCGCTGTCGACGGCGCTGGGCCGCCCGGCGATCGCCACCCGGCTGCGGGCCGCGGACGTGGCGCTGGTGGTCGTCGACGCGGACCGGCGGACGAAGCTCGCCGCGGGGGAGGGCGTGCCCGCTGATCCGCGGTGGCAGGTCGTCGTGGTCCGCGGCGAGCCGGGGCGCCGCGAGTTGTCGTTCGAGGCACTCATGGCGCTCTACCTCGACGACTCGCTGCCGGTGCCGGTCGCGGCCGGCGGTGACGGGCCGTTGGCGCTCGTGTTCACGGGGGGCACGACCGGGCCGCCGAAGGCGATCGCCGTGCCGGTCCGCGCGCTGGCCGCGTTCGCCGCCGCCTGCCTCGTCGACGGGGACCGGCCCGATGACGTGCACTGGGACACCGCGGACCCGGGCTGGGCGACCGGTCTCTACTCCGCGATCCTCGGCCCGCTCGCCACCGGACGCCGCAGCCTGCTCACCCGTGGGGCGATCGCGCCCGCCCCGGCCTGGGGCCTGCTCGCCCGCTACCGGGTCACGCACCTGCACGCCGGCCCAGCACATTTCCGGACGATGGCGGCCGCGGGGCCGCCCCCGCCCGGACTGGCACTGCGCCACGCATCGTCGACCGGCGAGCCGCTGCCCCCGGACCTCGTCACCTGGGCCGAGGAGGTACTCGGCCACCCGGTGCACGACCGCTACGAGCAGGCGGAACTGGGCACCGTGCTCGTCGACGACGCCGGATGCGGGCCCGGGACGATGGGCAGGCCGTTGCCCGGGTGGAGTGTCGCGGTGCTGTTCGACGACCGCGACGAGCCCGCGCCACCCGGTGTCGTCGGCCGGCTCGCGATAGACCGGTCGGCCAGCCCGCTGATGTGGTTCACCGGCTACGCAGGCGACGACGAACGCACTGCCGCGTCGTTCACCGTGGACGGGCGGTGGTACCTGACCGGCGACACCTCCGAGGTGGACGCCGACGGGTGCCACCGCTTCTCCGCCCGCGTCGGCGATGTGATCGTCACCGCCGGGCACCGGATCGCCCCGTTCGAGGTGGAGAGTGTGCTGATGCTGCATCAAGACGTTACCGAGGCCGTGGTGGTCGGGGTCCCGACCACGCGGCGCGGCACCGTCCCGGAGGCCTACGTGGTGCTGCGGCCGGGCGCGGAGCCGGCGTTCGGGCTGGCGGAGGATCTCAAGCAGATGGTGCGCACCAAGCTGCCGGCGTACGCGGTCCCGAACGTGGTGCACGTCGTCGACGCGCTGCCGCGCACACCCGGTGGCTCGGTCCGACGGGCCGCGTTGCGCGAGCGGCGGGCGAACTGGTGAGCGGGACCGTCGACGCGTTCCTCATCGCGATACCTCCCCTCGTCGTCTATCTGACCGTCGGGTTCGTGGTCGGCATCGAGAGCCTCGGCGTGCCACTGCCCGGCGAGATCGTGCTGGTCAGCGCCGCCTTGCTGTCGTCGCGGCACGAGCTCGACGTCTCGCCGGGGTGGATCGCGCTGGCCGCGACGACCGGTGCGGTCGTCGGCGACTCCATCGGCTACGCCATCGGACGCCGCTACGGCATGGGCCTGTTCGCGTGGGCCGGCCGCAAGATGCCGCGGCACTTCAGTGCGGCGCACGTGGCCGCCGCCGAGCGGCTCTTCGCCAGGTGGGGCGTGCTCGCCGTGTTCTTCGGCCGGTTCATCGCGTTGCTGCGGATCTTCGCCGGGCCGCTGGCCGGGGCGCTGCGCATGCACTATCCGCGATTCCTCATCGCGAACGTCCTCGGCGGCATCTGCTGGGCGGCGGGCACGACCTTCGCGGTCTACTTGCTCGGCATCGTCGCGGAACGGTGGCTGCAGCGGTTCTCGTGGATCGGGCTGGTCGTCGCGGTGATCGCCGGGCTCACCATCGGTGCTGTGGTCAAGCGGCGCACGGCGCGCCTGGTGGAGGACGGGGGGTGACGGATTCCGACCTCGCTCACGGCACCGTTGGGCGTGAGTTCCTGAACCCGCTCCTCACCCCGAGTCCGCTCCCGTTCGGCTTCCCCGACTTCAGCGCGATCCGTGAGGAGCACTTCGCCGAGGCCTTCGAGGTCGCGATGGCCGAGCACCGCGCCGAGGTGGCCGCGATCACCGTTCGGCCCGGTCCACCCACGTTCGACGACACCGTCGTCGCGCTCGAACGGTCGGGCGCCACGCTGCGGCGTGTGTCGGCTGTCTTCTTCGTGCTCGTCGGGTCCCTGTCCACCCCGGCGATCCGCGAGACCGAGGCGCGGGTGGCACCCCTGCTCGCCGCGCACGCCGACGCGATCTCCCTGGACCCGGCGCTGTTCAGCCGGCTGGACGCCCTGCACGCCGTTCGCCACGAACTCGGTCTCGATGCTGAGTCGCTGCGCCTGCTGGAACGTCGTCACCGCGACGCGGTCCGAGCCGGTGCCCGCCTCGGCCCGGCCGCTCAGGAGCGGTTGCGTGCGCTGAACGCCGAGCTGTCGACGTTGTCCACGGAGTTCGGCACCCGCCTGCTCGCCGACACGAACGCCGCGGCCCTCGTCGTCGACGACCCCGGGCGGCTCGACGGGCTGTCTCCGGACGCGGTGGCGGCGGCCGCGCGCGCTGCCGAGGCCCGCGGTCACGCCGGCCGCTGCGTGCTTCCGCTCGTCCTGCCCACGCACCAGCCCGCGCTCGGCTCCCTCACCGACCGCGGGCTGCGGGAACAGCTGTTCCGGGCGTCGATCTCACGCGGCGCGCGGGGCAACGAGCACGACACACGCGACGTCGTCCGGCGGCTCACCGCGCTGCGTGCCGAGCGGGCGGGGCTGCTCGGCCACCCGCACCACGCCTCGTGGGTGATCGAGGTGGGCACCGCCGAGACGGTCGAGGCGGTCGAGAAGATGCTCGCCGCGCTCGTCCCGCACGCGGTCCGCAACGCCGAGACCGAGGCCGCCGAGCTGGCGGCCCGCGCCGGACACCCGATCGAGCCCTGGGACCGCGCCTTCTACACGGAGGTGGTCCGCCGGGAGCGCGCCACGGACACCGCGGCGCTGCGCCCGTACCTCGAGCTGGAGCGCGTGCTGCACCACGGCGTGTTCGCCGCGGCAGGCGAGCTCTACGGGCTGCGGTTCACCGAGCGGCACGATCTGCCCGGGTATCACCCGGACGTACGGATGTTTCACGTGGAACGTGACGGTGAGCCGGTCGGCCTGTTCGTCGCCGACCACTACGCCCGCGAGACCAAGCGCGGCGGGGCCTGGATGAACAGCTTCGTCGTGCAGTCGGGGCTGCTCGGCACCCGGCCGGTGGTGCTCAACACCCTGAACCTCACCAAGCCCGCCACGGGGCCGACGCTGCTGACCGTCGCCGAGGTCGTCACGCTCTTCCACGAGTTCGGCCACGCCCTGCACGGGTTGCTGTCGGACCTGCGGTACCCGACGTTCGCGGGTACCGGCGTGCCTCGTGACTTCGTCGAGTTCCCGTCGCAGGTCAACGAGATGTGGCTGCGCGACCCCGGGATCGTCGACCGCTACGCCCGCCACCACGTCACCGGTGCACCGCTGCCCGACGACCTGCGGGCCCGGCTGATCGACCCCGCGCCCGCGTTCGGCGAGGGCTTCGCCACCACCGAGTACCTCGCCGCGGTGCTGCTCGACCTGGCCTGGCACCGCCTCGCGCCGGGCGAGCGGGTGGATGACGTGGAGGCGTTCGAGGCGGCAGCACTCGCCGCGGCGGGCATTCCCGCGCAGCTGCCCCCGCGCTATCGCAGCGCCTACTTCAACCACGTCTTCGCCGGCGGGTACTCGGCCGCCTACTACTCCTACATCTGGAGCGAGGTGCTCGACGCCGACACCGTCGAGTGGTTCGGGGAGCAGGGCGGCCTGCGGCGCCAGAACGGCGAGGTGTTCGCCGAGGCGTTGCTGTCCCGCGGGGGCGCGGTCGACCCGATGGAGGCCTATCGCGCCTTCCGCGGCCGTGATCCCGAGATCGCCCCGCTCCTGACCCGCCGCGGCCTCGCCGGCTGATCACCCGACCGCTCACCTCTGGCGCGCAACGCCAGCGGTCCCTCAACGCACGTCGGCCACCGGCTCGGCCGCCGGACCCTGCGCCGGCCGGATCCGCGTCGGGCCGGCTGCGAGGGCGGCGCTGATCGCGGCCAGGTTCACCGCGTACCCGCCGAACAGTGCGGCCGCGAGCGTGCCACCCCCGTCGCCCCGAGGATCGGCCCGATCCGCGGGCGGTAGCCGTGGGCGGCGAGCACGGCCATCCCAGGGACGTTCTGCGAGGCCATCGTCACCAGGAACAGCGGCAGCCCGACACCCACCAGCGTCGCCGGGTCGAACCGCGGTGCGGTCCAGGCGGGCGGCGGCGGGATCGCCCCGATCAGCCGCCCCCGGGGCCGGACCGTCACGGTAGGAGCGCCGGACCCGGCGCTGACACAACACCGCCCCGCCCGGTGGGGAGCTCCGGGCGGGGCGGGTGGGAAAAGTGGTTCGCTCTACTCGTAGATCCGCATCCAGTCGACCTGGAGCTCCGAGGGCTCGGGGGAGTCGCCCTTCGGGAACCAGTCGAGCTGGATGACGGGATGCACCGGCCCACGGGGGAGCGTGTCCTGGTCGGTGCTCTCGAACCACTTCTGGCCATCGATGAAGCCGGTGACACCGCGGGAGGTCACCTCGACCGCGTAGTTGTGCCACTGGGTGAGGTCGATCTGTTTCTCGGCGACCTTCTGGTCACCCGAGCCGTGATGGAGGAAGAACGACACCGAGTCCGACGCGCTCGTCGTCTCGGCGAAGTCGACCTCGCCGTCGTCGGACCCGCCGTCGCCGGGCCACAGCAGCAGGACGGGGTGGTACTGGGGGTCGCCCTTCGGGAACTTCGCCCGCATCTCCCACCGGCCGGTCTTCCGGGCGTCGCGGTAGGACATGCCGCCGGTGTTGCCGTCCGCGTCGCCCCGGATCGTCAGCAGGCCGTTGCCCACCGAGAGCGCGTCCGGGGTGCGGCGGCCGTCGCCGTCGTTGCCCGGCCCGTCGTACGGGCCCCAACGGTCGCTGATCGCCGAGCCCGTGAACTCGTCGCGGCCGATCAGCTTCCAGCCCTGCGCGGCGGCGGCCTGGGTGCCGTCGCTCGACGGACGGAGCCCGGCGGGCTTGATGGTGGCGCGGGCCGCCGCCGCCGTCGCCGTGGCAGGAGGAGCGGTCGTGGGTGCGGTCTCCTGGTCGGTCGGGACAGCGTCGAGGTCGGGGTCACCGGTCGGTGACGGGTCGACGGTCGGGCTGGCTGACGCCGCACCGACCAGGGCCGCGTCGAGCTCCGGACCGGCGGGGGCGTCGCCGGGCCGCAGGGTCACTGCAATGGCGGTCGCCACGAGCACGGTCGTCACACCCGCGATCGCCGGCGCGAGCCGACGCGTGCGGGAACGGCGGGTGTCGGGATCCAGCAGCAGGCGGTGCCGCCCGGTCGTCTCGACCGGCACGCCCCGCTCCACGGAGATCCGTTCGATCAGCTCACTGACATCCAGCCGATCCTCCAGCTCCTCGGAGGTTCGTTGCATGGCCGGGAACCTTAGGAAGGTAACGGCGCGTGATCGGCGAACCTGAGAGGCGGGGTTGCGCAGGCGCGCCGACAGGTTGCCGAAGCGCGCCGGATCGACCCGAAAGCCCTGCTTGGCGACGCGCGCTCGGCCGTTCGGCGGAGAGCCGTTCTCAGGTTGCGACAAACGGTCGGACCGATGGAGCGATGTCCCTCCGTTAGCCGATTGTGACCGACCATCAGTAGCGGGCAGAGTGTCCTGGATGCTCCCCGTTGCTCCCCCGGGGGGTGTGCCCTTTTCGTCGCCGGTGCTGTCGGTGGCGGGAACACCCATGCCCCCAGATGAACCTGTACTCCTGGCGCTTCCCCCGACGGCCGCGTCCGCCTCAGTGCTGCGCACGCTCCGGTCGGAGGGAGTGTCGGTCAACCCTGTCAGCGACGGGATCGCGGTGCTGGACGCCGTGCGTGCCCGCGACCCCGCGCTGCTCGTCCTCGACGTCGAGCTTCCCGGGCCGGACCAGGCCGCGGTGCTCGCGGCCGTGCAGTCCGAGGCGCCGAACGTGCCGGTCATCGCGGTGACGCCCCGCGAGCGCCGCGCCGGCCTGCTCGCCCAGCTGCGCGGCGACCGCGACGACTACCTGCTGCGCCCGTTCGCCGTCGACGAGTTGGCCGCGCGCATCCGGCTGCGCCTGCGTCTCGGGCCGGTGAGCGGCACCACGGTGCTCCGCCACGGCGAGGTCACCGTCGACACCGAGTTCGGCGAGGTGCACGTCGATGGGCGGCGCGTCGCGCTGTCGCCGACGGAGTTCTCGGTGCTGCTCGCGCTCGTCGCCGAGGGCGGCTCCGTCGTACCCGCGGACCGGCTGGCCCGGCAGGCCTGGTCGGAGCCGGTGTCGGCGAACCTCGTCCAGGTCTACATCTCCTACCTGCGGCGCAAGATCGGTCCGGAGCGGATCCGGACGGTGCGCGGCGGGGGATACGCGCTGGAGGCCTGACGCGGCCGCTACCGGGGGAACGACAGCGCCGCGGCGAGCAGCGCATCGTTCTCCTCGGGCGTCGAGACCGTGACCCGCACACCCTCTGGGTGGAACGGGCGGACGACGACCTTTTGGTCCAGGCAGTGAGCCGCGAACGGGGCCGTCCGCTCACCGAGCGCCACCCAGACGAAGTTGGCCTGTGACGGCGGCACGGTGTAACCCGCGTGGAGCAGCGCGGAACGCACCCGTTCCCGCTCGCCCTCCACCTCGGCGCACCCCGCCAGCAGCTCGGCGCGGCAGTCGAGGGCGGCCAGCGCCGCCGCTTGGGCGACCGCGCTCACGGCGAACGGCGAGCCGACCTTCCGCAGCGCCTGCGCGACCTCCGACGCCCCCAACGCGTAACCCACACGGAGGCCGGCGAGCCGGTACGCCTTCGAGAAGGTGCGCAGGACGACGAGGTTGGGGTGCGCGTCGAGCAGGGCGGTGCCGTCGACGGCGTCGGGGTCGGTCACGAACTCGCGGTAGGCCTCGTCCAGCGCGACGAGCACGTCCGGACCGACCGCCTGCAGGAAGCGCTCGAACTCGTCGCGGCGCACCGCGGTCCCGGTGGGGTTGTTCGGGGTGCAGACGAAGACGAGCCGGGTCCGCGGCGTGACGGCGGCGGCCATCGCCTCGAGGTCGTGGCGGAACTCCGCGTCCAACGGCACGACCCGCTTCGTCGCTCCCTGGACCTGGGTCACGATCGGGTACGACTCGAACGACCGCCACGCGTAGACGACCTCGTCGCCCGGCTCCCGGCACGTGATCGCCACCAGCTGCTGGCACAGGCTCACCGAGCCGCATCCGACGGCGACACGGGCCGCGTCGAGGCCGAACTCGTCCGCGAGCCGGGCGGTGAGCCCGGTGACCGACAGGTCGGGGTAGCGGTTGGCGCCCACCGCGGCCTCGGCGATCGCCGCCAGCACCCGGGCCGGCGGGGGCAGCGACACTTCGTTGCTGGCCAACTTGATCGCACCCGGGACAGCCCGGCCGGGCACGTAGGCGGGCAGGCTCTCGAGATCCGGACGAATGGGCGCCATGCCCCGACACGGTAGTCCGCCCCCTGCCCTATGACCTGGGGTGTCGTGCCACTCTTGACATCGGTGAGCGAGGGCAGCGACCTCGTGGCGAGGGAGTGCAATGAGTGAGATCAGGACCGAGACCGTCCCCCTGGTGGACGGTAGCGACCTGCGGTTGACCGTCGCGGAGCCGCTGGGCGCGGTACGCGGGGGGATCGTCGTGCTGCACGAGGCCCGCGGCATGACCGACGCCGTGCGCGGCGTCGTCCGCGGGCTCGCGGCGGAGGGCTGGCTGACCGTCGCCCCGCACCTGTATCACCGCGACGACACGGACGAGATCGGCGAGGACGACGGCGACCGGATCCGCGAGCAGCTCGACCGGCTCGACGGCGGCCAGGTCATGGCCGACACGGACACCGCGTTCGGCTGGCTGGCCGAGCACGCGGTGACCGCGGACCGGATGGGCGTGCTGGGCTTCGATATCGGCGCGACCGTGGCGCTGCTGGTGGCCACCGAACGGACCATGGGCGCCGCGGTGTCGGTGGCGGACGAGGCCAGCGTGTCGTCGGTGCGCGACCAGCTGCCGTCGACGGCGGACGCGATGGCCGGCCTGACCTGCCCCTGGCTCGGCCTCTACGGCCGAGAGGACGACGGCGACGGCGACGCGCATGCCGCCGAGCTGCGCGACGCCAGCATCAAGGCGGAGTCGGTGACGAACGTCGTGGTCTATCCGCGTAGCGGGCACCGCTTCGACGCCGACCCCGCGGCCGCCGCCGACGCCTGGCAGCGCACGCTGAACTGGTTCGACGCCCACCTGCGGTGACTCACGGGATAAGGCCGGGACAGCGGGTGGGTGTGGGACCACGTGGTGCAACCTGTACCCTTGCGACGCTGGCGGCCGACAGGCCCCGGGAGGCTTCGCCTAGTCTGGTCTATGGCGCCGCACTGCTAATGCGGTTTGGGGTAACCCCCCATCCCGGGTTCAAATCCCGGAGCCTCCGCTGACCCCGCTCGGGCGACCTCGGTCGCTTCGGGTAGGGTCGGAGTACAGGTTCACGAGCACGCGCCCGTAGCTCAACGGATAGAGCATCTGACTACGGATCAGAAGGTTAGGGGTTCGAATCCCTTCGGGCGCACTAGATCAACACTAGCCCTGACCAGCACGGATGGTCAGGGCTAGATCGTTTCTGGGCCGAGGAGCGGCGCTCGCGGCCCGCGGTGATCGCTGATCGGTCGACAAGCGCGACACTCCTGTACCCGATCGTCGACCAACTGACGATCAGAAACAACGGCTCAGGCCCGGCGACCGGCGATCTTCACCCAGTTCGCGGCCAGCACCACCATGGCGACCACCGAGCTGCCGCCGACCGGACCTCCTCGAATGCGATTGGTCGGCGCCTAGGATTGCGGCATGTCGATCGTGCTTCGTGAGATGACGCGCGAGGCGGCCGACGCGATCCTCGCCACCAACCGGCCCGGCGAGGTGCGCGTCGCCGATGGCTACCCGACGGAGTTCTCCGTGGGCGTTGCGCAGTGCGTCGGGGCCGAGAGGCAGTTCGGTCCCTTCTTCCTCCACCGCTCCGAAGATGACGTTGTCGTCGGCGAGATCGGTGGCGCGTTCATCGACGAGAAGGGGACGATCGAGATCGGCTACGCCGTCGTCGAGTCGCACTGGAACCGCGGCTACGCGACCGCGGCGGTCGAAGCGCTCGTGTCCAGGGCGCGCGAGGCCTCCGAGGTGCGTCGGATCGTGGCCCACGCTCCGCTCGAGCGCCCCCAGAGTGGCCGTGTGCTTGAGAAGGCCAGCTTCGCGAGGGTCCGCGAGATGGACGACGCCGACGAGGCGGGCAACGTCGTGCGCGTCGAAGAGTGGCAACTCGCGGTGTGAACCCCCGACGCCCCACGATGCCGCAGCGGTGACGACCGTCAGCCCGCCGCGATCATCGCGAACGCCCGGGCCGGCGGGTGCGCACCCGCCCTCGGCCACGCGACCACCAGGCTGCTCGGCGGCCGGTCGGTGGCGGCGACGACCACGAGCCCGTCCGGGACGGCCTGGCCCAACGGCGCCAGTGCCGACATCCCGTTCCACAGCACGGACTGCAGGCACTCCTGGATGGTCCGGTGCACCGGGAGCCCGTCGCCGGACGGACCCGTCCAGTACGCGGTCCAGGCCGGATCGGTGTCGGCAGGGAGCCGGACCCATCGCCGGTCGCCCAGCTCGCCCACCACCACCGACGCCCGCTGCGCCAGCGGGTCGTCCGTGCGCACGACGACGCCCACGGCCTTCGTGGACACGACCGCGGTCGTGATGCCGGTGTCGTCGAACGGGGTCCGGGTGAGCGCGACGTCGACCAGACCGGCCCGGAGCCCGGCCGTGGGGTCGCCGAGATCCGCCTCGACCGTCGTGCGGGTACCGCTCGCGGAACGCGGCGACGAGCCGGCCGCCCACGTGTTCAACGGTGTCGGGGAGCGTGCCGACGGTCAGGGTGGCCACGCCGGCCGCTGCGGCCACGCGCAGGGCACGGCTCAGCGGCGGCTGGGACATGTGCAGGCGTTCCGCGGCCCGCCGGACGTGGCGCTCCTCCGCGACCGCGACGAAGTAGCGCAGCACCCGCAGGTCCACACCGGCGACGATACCCAGTGGGTATCAGGGCACAGTGGGTATCAGGGCTGCGGAAACGGTCTTGGACGCGGCGGTCGCCGTCGCAGAACGATCGATGCAGGACGCCGGGTGACGGCACCCGGAGCGGGAGGGACGCCGGGTGACGGCACCCGGAGCGGGAGGAAGGAGACGCGCTGTGGGTGACCTCGCCCTGACGATCGGATGCGCCCGCTACGACACGACACGCGCCCTGCTCGACGGCAGGATCGGCTTCACCGGGATCGACGCGACGATGGGGACCGCGGCGACCCTCCCGGAGATCTTCGAGCGGCTGGTCCACGGCGGGTACGACGCCGCGGAGTTCGGCCTGACCTTCTACCTGCGGACACTGGAGGCCGGCGCGCCGTTCGTCGCCCTACCTGTTCACCGCCAACGTGCCGCAGTGCGTGCTCGACGGCACCCCGCACGTGCGGCGGCTGTTCCCGGACTTCGAGCCTGTCGAGTGCGACTACCACCGCCGCACCGGGATCTTCCCGATCATGCCCACCGTGGTCGTCTGGCGGGACCTCCTCGACGCGCACCCCGAGCTGGCCCGTCCGATCTACCAGGGCTTCCTCGATGCGAAGGAGGACGCAGCCGACTTCTACCGGCGCGGCAGGAGGCTCTACCAGGCCCCGACGATGGTGCCGTGGGCGACGACCGTGGTCGAGCGCAACCGCGACGAGTTCCCGGAGGACTGGTGGCCCTACGGGGTGGCCCGTGCTGCTCGGCACCTGACTCCCCGAGTGACCCGCTGTCGCCGGGTCACTCGGGGTCGGTGGCGCGGCGGCGTTCGAGGAAGACGGTGTCTCGCCAGGTGCCGTGGTGCTGGCCGATGCGGTCGCGGACGCCGAGCGTGCGGTAGCCGGCGGAGTGGTGCAGGGCGATCGAGGCGCGGTTCTCGGGGAAGATCGAGGTCTGCAGGGTCCACAGGCCGGCCTCGTCGGCCGCGCACACCTGGCGGTGGATGAGCGCGGTACCCACTCCGCGGCCGCGGTGGCCGTCGCCGACGTAGATCGACGACTCGGCGACGCCGGAGTAGACGGGGCGGGTGGACGTGGCGCGCAGCGCGGTCCAGCCGACGACCTGCCCGTCGAGGTCGGCGACCCAGCGGTGGTCGGGTAGCCAGGTGCGGTCGAGGTCGCGGCGGTCGGGGACCTCGGTCTCGAAGGTGGCGTGGCCCGTGGTGATGCCCTCGGCGTAGATCCGCCGCACCGCAGCCCAGTCGCGAGGCTCGAGGGCGCGGACGGTGACGTCGGCGGGCAGGTCGGTCGGGCAGCACGGGCGCGGGGCGAGCATGCCCATGACCGCGTCGGCGGCGTGCGGGAGTCCGGTGCAGCAGCTGGCGTTGACCGAGACGAGGGTGGTGGTGCGTTCCTTGCGCAGCAGGACGAACCCGACGTCCGCAAGCTTGCGCACGTGGTGGGAGCACGTGGACTGGCTGATCCCGAGCTGCTCGGCGAGCTCCCCGACGGGCACCGCGCGCCCAGCCACAGCGACGGCATGCAGAAGCCGCACCCGGGTCGGCTCGGCGAGGCAGGCGAACCACTCCGCGTAGGTCGCCGCCTCGGCGGAACCGAGCTGGACCGGCGGGTTGGACACGTCGCTCAGCGGCAGCACACTGCCGGACAGGACCGCGCTCATCGGCCGAGTATCGACCCGCATCGATGGTTGCGTCAATCGATGCGCGTCGATACAGTCCGATCCCCGAGGATCGATGAGTATCGATGGAGGTCGGCATGGATGAGAACGTTCTGCCCGTGGTCGTCGTGGGGGCCGGGCCGATCGGGTTGGCAGCGGCCGCTCAACTGCTCGACCGCGGACTGGAACCGCTGGTGCTGGAGGCCGGGCCCGCGGCCGGGGCGAGTGTGCGGCAGTGGCATCACGTGCGGCTGTTCTCCCGGTGGGGCGAGCTGGTCGACCCGGCAGCGGAGAAGCTGCTGGCCCCGACCGGCTGGCGGTCCCCGGATCCCGACACGTACCCGACCGGGGCGGAGTGGGCGGAGCACTACCTGCAGCCCCTCGCGGACGCACTGGGGCCGCGCATCCGGTTCGGTGCTCGTGTTGTCGGTGTGGCCCGCCGGGGCCGGGATCGGGTCGTCGACGCCGGCCGCGACAGTGAGCCGTTGACCGTGCATGTGCGGACGACGAGCGCGGGCCGGGTGGGGGAGGAGCGGATCACCGCGCGCGCGGTGGTCGACGCCTCGGGTACGTGGACGGCGCCGAACCCGCTCGGCGCCGACGGCCTGCCGGCCCTGGGTGAGGCGGCTGCGGCGGATCGGATCGCCTACCAGGTCCCCGATCTGACCGCCCCCGCGATCTGGGCGCGCTACGCGGGGAAGCGGGTCGCGGTCGCCGGGAGCGGGCACTCGGCGTTGACGGCGTTGGTGGCGTTCGCCGAGCTCGCGGAGCAGGTGCCGGGAACGCATGTGGTGTGGTTGCTGCGTCGTGGGCAGATCGGGGACACCTTCGGTGGCGGCGACGCCGACCAGCTTCCGGCCCGGGGGGCTTTGGGTCACCGTGCTGCGGCCGCAGTCGAGGCGGGGCACATCTCCACGGTGACGGGGTTCCGCATTGCCGCCGTCGACCAGGAGGGGGACGGCCGGCTGGTGCTGGCGTCGGTGGACGGGCGACGGCTCGACCCGGTCGACGAGGTCGTCGCGGTGACCGGTTTCCGCCCGGACCTGTCGTGGCTCTCGGAGGTGCGCCTCGACCTCGACCCGGTTCTGCAGGCCCCGCGGGCACTGGCCCCGCTGATCGACCCGAACGTGCACTCCTGCGGCACGGTCTACCCGCACGGCGCCGCCGAGCTGGCCCAGCCCGAGCCGGGCGTGTTCCTGGTCGGGATGAAGAGCTACGGCCGGGCTCCGACGTTCCTCGCGATGACCGGCTACGAGCAGGTCCGCTCGGTCGCCGCGGCGCTCGCCGGGGACCACGAGGCCGCCGCCCGGGTCGAGCTGGTGCTGCCCGAGACCGGGGTCTGCGGCGGGGCAGGCCTGTTCGACCAGACCGGGGACGCCGGATCGGACGGCGGCTGCTGTGGGACGCCGTCCGGCCCCGTCGGGATCAGCCTCGGTACCGGTGCCCCGGGCATGTGAGACGGGTGAAAGCGACCGCCACGGTGGAGCCCGCCGCGTTGACCCGGGGCGGACTCCGCCGAGTGCTCGCAGTCCTGTGCATGACCGAGATCGTCAGTTGGGGCGTCCTGTACTACGCCTTCCCGGTCCTCGCCCCCACCATCGCCGCAGACACGGGGTGGCCGATAGCCACGATCACCGCGGCATTCTCGACCGGACTCGTGGTCTCGGCGCTGGTCGGGATCTGGTCCGGCCGCCTGCTCGACCGCATCGGGCCTCGGCCGGTGATGACCGCAGGTTCGGTGGTCGCGGTGCCGGCCGTGCTCGGCATCGCCACCGCGCCGTCGCTGCCGGTGTTCTTCGCCGGGTGGGCGCTGGCCGGGGTGGCGATGGCCGCAACGCTCTACCCACCGGCGTTCGCCGCACTGACCCGCTGGTGGGGACACCGGCGGCTGCGGGCGTTGACCGCGTTGACGCTGCTGGCCGGCCTGGCGAGCACGATCTTCGCCCCGCTGACGGCGACCCTGCTCGGGCACCTCGGCTGGCGGCACACCTACCTCGTCCTCGCCGTTGTGCTCGCCGTTGTGACGATCCCGGCGCACCTGCTCGGACTGCGCGGGCGCTGGCCCGACCCGGATCCGGCCGGCGATCACCCCGACACAGCCACGGATCAGGCGCCGGACGCGATCGCGCGGAGCCGGCCGTTCCTGTTGCTGACGGCCGCAGTGGTGCTCGGGGCGTTCACCGCGTTCGCGGTCGTGGTCAACCAGGTCCCGCTGCTCCTCGAGCGCGGCGTGTCCACCTCGCTCGCCGCGTGGGCGCTGGGCCTCGGGGGCCTCGGTCAGGTGTTGGGTCGGCTCGGCTACGGCCGGCTCACCGAGCGCCTGAGTGTGCGGTCCCGGGGCATGGTCGTTCTCGGCCTGTCCGCCGCCGCCACCGCACTGCTCGCCGTGCTGCCCGGCCCGACGCCGCTGCTGATCGCCGTCGCGATGCTCGCCGGCGCAGCTCGTGGGGTGTTCACCCTGCTGCAGGCCACCGCGATCAGCGACCGGTGGGGCACGGTCCACTACGGCCGACTCAACGGGCTGCTGTCCGCTCCGGCCCTGATCGCCACCGCCCTCGCCCCGTGGGCCGGCGCCGCCCTCGCCCAGACTCTCGGGGGCTACCCGGCCGTCTTCGCCGTCCTCGCCGGGCTGGCTGCACTCGGGGCCGTTCTTGCCGTCGGCTCCACGCCCGGCCGCAACGGCGGAGGATTGACTGCCTCAAGGATACTCAGTAAGAATTGACTCAATGAGAGCTGAGTGGAACGACGACGTGGTGCGTCGAGCTGCCGTGCACGCCGCCCTGGGTGAGCCGGGGCGGCTGGCCATCGTCGACGCGCTCGTGCTGGGCGAGGCCTCGCCGACCGAGCTGCAACAGCTGCTCGCCATGCCGTCGAACCTGCTCGCTCACCACGTGCGCGTCCTGGAACAGGTCGGCGTGCTCTCCCGCCACCGCTCCGAGGCAGACCGGCGCCGCACGTACCTGACGCTCGCGGCCGGTGCGTTCGACGGTCTGCGGCCGGTTGCCGTGCAGGACGCGGTGCGCGTGGTGTTCGTCTGCACCCACAACTCGGCGCGCTCCCAGCTCGCCGCAGCGATGTGGAACGACACCAGCCCGGTTCCTGCGACGTCCGCCGGCACGCACCCGGCCCCCGCGGTGCATCCCGGTGCCGTCGCCGCGGCCCGGCGGCATCAGGTTCCGCTGGCCCCCGTCCCGCCGCGGCACGTCGACGACGTCCTCCGCCGCGACGACGGCGCCACGGACACGTGTCCGGCCAACCTCGTCATCACCGTCTGCGATGCCGCCCACGAGGAACTCGCCGGGCCTGGCGTCCTCCGGAACGTGAGTCCGGGCTCGTTGCACTGGTCGATCCCCGATCCGGCTCGAACGGGGGACGACGCCGCCTTCGACCGCGTCGTGACCGAGCTGGCCGACCGCATCGCCCGGGTCGCTCCCGCCGTCCGTCCCACCGACCCGTCGACGTCCGAGAGGAACACCCGATGAACCCGACCCCGCAGGTGCTGTTCGTCTGCGTGCACAACGCCGGCCGCTCGCAGATGGCCGCCGCCCTGCTCGCGCACCACGCCGCCGGCCGGGTCGAGGTCCGCTCCGCCGGGTCCGCGCCGGCTGACGCGATCAACCCCGCGGTGCGCGAGGCGATGGCCGAGGTCGGCATCGACATCTCCGCGGAACGCCCCAAGCTGCTCACCGCCGATGCCGTCGAGGCCTCCGACGTGGTCATCACCATGGGCTGCGGCGACGCCTGCCCGGTCTTCCCGGGCAAGCGCTACCTCGACTGGCAGCTCACCGACCCCGCAGGCAAGGGCATCGATGCGGTCCGCCCGATCCGCGACGAGATCGACGCGCGGGTCCGGGCGCTGCTCGCCGAACTGGCGCCGGCCGCCCGATGATCAGCTGTCACCGGACGATATGACGCAGGATCGCTTCGAGCTGCTCGGCGTCGAACTTGTCACTGGTGGCGACCTGCCAGTAGTAGCCGGTCAGCGCGGCGGCGATCGCGGCAACGGCCGTCGGGTCATCGCTGAACCGGGCAGCGGTCGCCTGCAGGCCGTCGTTGTACCTGTCGATCTCGCCGCGGAGCCGTTCGTCCCGGGCGGCGAGCATCCACAGCTCCAGCTCGGCCATCGCCTCGGCGCGGGTCGGCCGAGCCGCCTCGACCGTGACCACGGCCAGGGCCCGCAGCGGGTTGTCCCCGGTCGTATCGACCCCGTCGAGCTGCGCGATGAACCGCTCGTTCACCTCCACCAACGCGGCGGCGACGAGGTCGTCCAGGGTGGCGAAGTAGTAGTACACCGCGCTGGGCGGGACGCCGGCTTCCGCCGCGACCGATCGCTGGGTCACCGCCGACAGCCCGTCGCGACCGATCACCGACAAGGCGGCGTCGATCAGGACGCGGCGGCGCTCCTGGCCGCGCCGTCGGCGCCCGTCCTTCTCCGTTCCGGTGCCTTCGTCGCCCGGCACCGCATCACGCATGCGCTCCTCCCAGCTCCAGGGCCAGGACGCCGCCGACGACCAGCGCGAGCCCGCCGATCTGGATCGATGTGAGCGACTCCCCGAGGAAGGCCGCACCGATGATGGCGACCAGCGTCACGCCCAACGCCGCCCAGGTTCCATAAGCGACCCCGACCGGCATGCCACGCACGAGGGCCTGGGACAGCGCGAAGAACGCCGTGCCGTACCCCAGCACCACGAGCAGGGACGGCACCAGCCGAGTGAACCCCTCAGTGAAGCGCAGCGTGATCGTCGCGAACACCTCGGCGACGACCGCGCCGACGAGCCAGAACCACACGAGCCACCTCCACTTGTAGAGCAGCTGCTCTAGATTCTAGAAGTAGCTGAGCGTCTGCTCTATTTCTTCGTGAAGGTGGCTCGCACGCCGAGGTCAGACGGCGGGTGTCAGTCCCGGTCGTCCTGTGTCGGCCTGCGGTGGCGGGCCGGGCCCCAATGGTCCCGCTTGTGTTCCGTCGCCAGCCCGAAGGCGACCTTACGGATGGCGTGGATACCGGCGTCCACGTGATCGATGGCTTCGGTCAGGCACTGCCGGAGGGGGCCGTGCGTCATGGACAGCGCCCCGTCGAGCCGTAAGGCCGCCGCGAACAGGTGGGTCACGACCTCGTCGTTGAGACCGCACGCGATGCGCAGCTTCTCGTGGACGATCGCGGCCGTCAGATCCTCGGTGTGGTCGTCATCGCCTTCGCCATGAACAGCATGGAGTGCGAGTCGTGCCGTGGCCCCGCACGACGGGCATGGAACCGTCGCCGAACGCCCCAGCGCCAGCCTGACTATGCACTCGCGTGGCATGAGCGATGCGCAGCAGGGGCACGGCACGTCCCTGTCCGCGCACTCGTCCTGCTCCTCCCAGGTCTGGGCGATGAAGCGGGTCCGGTCGGCGAGCACCCGGCACGTCTTCGCCATCACCACGTGGTCGACGTCGGTGGGTGGCCGCCGATTGACTGCCGATCGATCGTGCTGGCGGGCCGCTTCCTCGTAGGAGTCGGTCAGACCGCGAGCGACGGCTACCAGCTGAGACTGGAGCTGGGCTGCTGTCGACCGCGCTTGCTGGGATCGCGCCAGCTGGTCACTTCGGTCGGAGTCCATCGTCCCTCCAAGTGGGGACTGTGGGTGTGCATGTGGACTTCACACCCTCACACCATCCACCCACGGTCCGACCCCGGCAATGGCCACGCACCCGGGATGTGCCGGGCAGGGGCTTTTCGAGAAAAGAATCTCACGGAGGTGTCGTACGGCGGCCGCCGGCCGGTCCGCTCCTCGTCGCCGCCGCGCTCGTCGTCCCGGCCGTCGCGCGCCGGCTCGACGGGTCGTGAACTACCTTCGGGCCATTGCTCCGTCCAGGGCCCTGACGATGTCCTCCACGCGGTCCTTGGCGTCGCCGAAGAGCATCTGGCTGTTCTCTTTGTAGAACAGCGGGTTCTGGACGCCCGCGTAGCCCACTGCCATCGACCGCTTGAAGATGATGACGTCCTTCGCCTCCCACACCGTGAGCACCGGCATGCCCGCGATGGGGGAAGTGGGATCGTCCATGGCCGCGGGGTTGACGGTGTCGTTCGCGCCGATGACCAGCACGACGTCGGTCTGGGGGAAGTCGTCGTTGATCTCGTCCATCTCCAGGACGATGTCGTAGGGCACCTTGGCCTCGGCCAGCAGCACGTTCATGTGGCCGGGGAGCCGGCCGGCCACGGGATGGATGCCGAAGCGCACGTCGACGCCCTTGTCGCGCAGGCGGCGGGTGAGGTCGGCGACGGGGTACTGGGCCTGGGCGACGGCCATGCCGTAGCCGGGGGTGATGATGACGCTCGATGCGTCGGCGAGCAGCTCGGCCGCGGCCTCGGCGTTGACCTCGCGGTGTTCGCCGTAGTCCTTGGCGTCGCCCGACGGCGCCTCGATGCCGAAGCCACCCGCGATGACGGAGATGAACGAGCGGTTCATCGCCTTGCACATGATGTAGGACAGGTACGCACCGGACGAACCGACGAGCGCACCGGTGATGATCAGCAGGTCGTTGCCGAGCAGGAAGCCCGAGGCCGCGGCGGCCCAGCCGGAGTAGCTGTTGAGCATGGACACGACGACGGGCATGTCGCCGCCGCCGATCGAAGCGACGAGATGGACGCCGAGCGCCAGCGCGATCACGGTGACCGCGATGAGCACCCCGAGCGTCGGGGCGATGACGAACCACACCGTGAGCACGACGAACGCGACCAGCGCGCCGATGTTCAGCGCGTTCTTGCCGGGCAGCACCAGCGGCGCCGACTTGAACCGCGCGGAGAGCTTGCCCCAGGCGACGATCGAGCCGGTCAAGGTCACCGCACCGATGAACACGCCGATGACCACCTCGGCGTGGTGGATGCCCAGCAGCGTCGGGTCGAGCCTCTCCCCGATCGCTTCGAGCACGCCACGGCCCTCGACCTCGAGGTAGCCGTTCCAGCCCACCAGCACCGCGGCGAGGCCGACGAAGCTGTGGAACAGCGCGATCAGCTCGGGCATGCCGGTCATGGGCACCCGGGCGGCCCGGAACAGGCCGATCGCTGCGCCGACGGCCATGGCGACGATCAACAGCGCCAGCTGGAGACCGGTGAAGCCGCCCGCCAACGTCAGTACAAGGGTGGCGACCAGGGCGATCGTCATGCCCGCGATGCCGAACTTGTTCCCAGCGGGGGCCGTCTCGTGCCGGGACAGCCCGGCGAGGGCGAGGATGAACAGCAGCGCGGCGACGATGTAGGCCGCGCTGGCGGCGGACTGTGCGGTCATGGTGTCAGCTCCGTCGGAACATGGCCAGCATGCGGTGGGTCACCGCGAAACCGCCGAAGACGTTGATGGTGGCCAGCAGGACCCCGGCGGTCGCCACGAGCGTGACCGCGAGGGAGGGCTGCCCGATCTGCAGCAGCGCGCCGACGAGGATGATGCCGGAGATCGCGTTCGTCACCGACATGAGCGGGGTGTGCAGCGCGTGGTGCACGTTCCCGATGACGTAGTAGCCGATCACGATGGCCAGCGCGAACACGACCAGGTGGCCGATGAGGGCGGGCGGCGATATCGCCGTGATCAGGAACAGCGCCAGAGCCGCCACGCCGATGATGCCGAACCGCCGCGCCTGGGAGACGGGCGGCTTGGGCTCCTTCGCCGTCGTCGCCGGGGCGGCCGCAGCAGGGGCCACCGCCGGGGCGGCCGAGACCGAGACCGGCGGTGGGGGCCAGGTCGTCTCACCCTCGCGCACCACGGTGATCGAGCGCTGGACGACGTCGTCGAAGTCCAGCACCAGCTGGCCGTCCTTGCCCGGCGTGAGCAGCTTCATCAGGTTGACCAGGTTGGTGCCGTAGAGCTGGCTCGCCTGCGCCGGCAACCGGCCTGCCAGGTCGGTGTAGCCGATGATCGTGACGCCGTTCGAGGTGACGATCTTCTGGCCGGCCACGGTGCCCTCGACGTTGCCGCCGTTGGCGGCGGCCATGTCGACGATCACCGAGCCGGGCTTCATCGACGCCACCATCTCCGCGGTGATGATCCGCGGGGCGGGCCGGCCGGGAATCAGCGCGGTGGTGATGATGAGGTCGACGTCGCGGCACTGGTCGGCGTAGAGCTGCGCCTCCCGCGCCTTGTAGTCGTCGCCCATCTCCTTGGCGTAGCCGGTGGTGCTGACCTCGACCTCGGGCGATTCGATCGACAGGTACTCCCCGCCGAGCGAGCTGACCTGGTCGGCCACCTCCGGTCGCGGGTCGGTGGCCCGCACGATCGCGCCCAGCGACCCCGCCGAGCCGATGGCCGCGAGCCCGGCCACCCCGACGCCCACCACCAGCACCTTCGCCGGCGGCACCTTCCCGGCGGCGGTCACCTGCCCGGTGAAGAACCGGCCGAACGAATGCGCTGCCTCGATCACGGCGCGGTAGCCGGCGATGTTGGCCATCGAGCTCAGCACGTCCATCGACTGGGCCCGCGAGATGCGCGGGACCGCGTCCATCGACATCGCCGTGATCGGCCGGCGACCGAGCACCTCCACGATGTCCGGGTTCAACATCGGCGCCAGCAACGCGATCAACGTCGCCCCGGACCGCATCCGGTCCAGCTCGTCCTCCGTCGGCGTGTTGATCCCGAGCACGACGTCTGCCTTCCAGGCGTCGCCGATGGTCGCGCCGGCGTCGACGAACCCGTGGTCCGGGAAGTCCGCCTGCGCCCCGGCATCCGGCTCGACCACCACCTCGTAACCGAGCTGCTGTAGCTGCTTCACCGTCGCCGGAGTCGCCGCCACCCGCGTCTCACCGGGCTTGGACTCCCGAACTACACCGATAATCACTGTCAGCTCCGTCGGCGTCAGTCGTACAGGTTCAGCGGCCTCGACCGCGAGGTGCAAGTGTGCGTCGAGTGTGGCCGTCCGAGGTCGGGCCGCCAATTCAATGTGGGCCTTCATGCACTTTCCGGCTGTCGCACGGCCCCGCGCGGGTCGTCCCACCCTGGTGAGGTTGGACGACCCGCGCGGGGTTGTGGCGAACCTACGACGTGTGGTGCACCTCTTGGCGCCCGTACACGGGCGTCGGAATGCCTTCCGCCCGCGCCTTGAGCTGAAGTGCGAGGTAGAGCGAGTAGTAGCGGGACTGGTGCAGGTTGCCACCGTGGAACCAGAGCCCCTCCTGTTGGGTGGGCTTCCACATGTTGCGCTGCTCGCCCTCCCACGGACCAGGGTCTTTAGTCGTGTCGGATCCCAGGCCCCACACCTTGCCGACCTTGTCGGCGATCTCCTGGCCGACGATGTCGGCGGCCAGCCCGTTCATGGAGCCGTAGCCGGTGGCGTAGACGACGAGGTCGGCAGGCAGTTCCTCGCCGCTGTCGAGCTTCACGCCGGTCTCGGTGAGCTCGACGACCTGGCCCTGCCTGACCGGGACGTCCCCGTTGGCCACCAGGTCGGCGGCGCCGACGTCGATGTAGTAGCCCGACCGCGGCGCAGGTACTTCATGAACAGCCCCGACCCGTCGGCGCCCCAGTCGTGCCGGAAGCCCGAGGCCTCGAGGCGGTCGTAGAAGTCCTTGTCCCGCTCGGCCATCTGCTGGTAGAGCGGGATCTGGAACTCGTGCATGATCCGGTAGGGCAGCGACGCGAAGATCGTGTCCGCCTTGAACGTCGTCACCCCGGCCTCGAGGGCGCTCTCGGAGTAGAGGCCGCCGAGGCCGATCTCCATCAGCGAGTCGGACCGGACGATGTGGGTGGAGCTGCGCTGCACCATCGTCACGTCGGCGCCGACCTCCCACAGCGCCCCGCAGATGTCGAACGCCGAGTTGTTCGAGCCGATGACGACGACCCGCTTGTCCTTGTAGGCGTCCGGGCCGGGGTGCTGGGAGCTGTGGTGCTGCTCGCCCCGGAAGACGTCCTGGCCGGGCAGCGTCGGGACGTTCGGCTTGCCCGAGACGCCGAGCGCGAAGACCAGCTGCTTGGGGTGCAGCACGACCTCCTCGCCGTCGCGGTCGAGGGTGACCGTCCACTCCTTCTTCGCGTCGTCCCAGGTGGCGTCCTTGGCGGTCGTGGAGCCCCAGTAATTGATCTCCATGACCCGGGTGTACATCTCCAGCCAGTCGCCGATCTTGTCCTTCGGTGCGAAGATCGGCCAGTTCCGAGGGAACGGCAGGTACGGCAGGTGGTCGTACCAGACGGGGTCGTGCAGGCAGAGCGACTTGTAGCGGCTGCGCCATTGGTCGCCGGGACGCGCGTGCCGGTCGACGACGACATGGTCGACGCCGAGCTGGCGCAGCCGCGCCCCGAGCGCGATGCCACCCTGCCCGCCGCCGATCACCACGACGTAGGGGTCACGGTCGCGGCCGAGGCCCTCGACCTCGGCCGCGCGCCGCTCCCTCCAGGTCACCCGGTCCCTGCGGGCGCCGTGCTCGACGCCCTTGGGCCGACTGGCGCCCTGGTTCTCCTCGTGGCCCTTGAGCTCGTCGAGCGTCGTCAGGAAGGTCCAGGCCCCCTCGTCGTTGAGCCGCAGCAGACCCGAGCCGCGCCCGACCGCGGTCTCGAACGTGAACCAGGACGTCACGACGCCGTCGGCCTCGGTGGGCTCCTCGCCCTCGGTGACCCGGAAGGTCGTCGCGTCGGTCGTCTCCATCGTCTGCCGGAGCAGGTCGGCCACCCCGTCGCGGTTCTCGACCGTCTTGAGGTTCCAGGTGAACGCGATCAGGTCGCGCCAGTAGCAGGTCGTGGCGAACAGGCCCGCCGCGCGCTCGACATCCCGGGCAGCCAGCGCGGCCTCGAAGTCGGCCAGCCAGCTCTCGACCCGCTTGCGGGCCGCGGACGGCTCCGCGACCGTGGTGGGCTCGAGGGTCTGCGTCATCGATGTTCCCTCCGTCCGCGCCACCTCGATGCGGCGCCGTGACGAAGGCAACATCATGCGCGCAGCCCAGCGAAACCGTTGCCGCAGCGTTGCAACCCGTTCAGGCGTACGGACGCCGGCGTGTGTCCGCGGTGAGGCATTAAGGACAAACCCGCGACCATCGGCCCTAGTCGGGCTCCCCGGTCTCCAGGATGCTGGGCCGCCCAACTCAGAGGACTGCAGATGCTCGAGACATCTTCTGCAGCAACCGACAACCAGCGGTGGCGGTCGGTCGAGATCCGGATGCGCCAGCTCGGCCACCGTCCCGAGGGTCTGATCGAGGTGCTGCACACCGTGCAGGAGACGTTCGGTCATCTCCCCAGCGATGCGCTGGCGCGGGTCGCCACCTCGCTCGGGGTGCCGCTGTCCACGGTCTACGGCGTCGCCACCTTCTACTCGCACTTCACTCTGCGGCCCCACGGCCAGCACGTGTGCGAGGTGTGCACCGGGACGGCCTGCCACATCAGCGGCGGCGGGGCGGTTCTGGCCGCGGTGCAGGACCATCTGGGAACCGCCGTGGGCACGACGACAGCCGACGGGAAACTCACCCTGGTCACCGTCCGGTGCCCGGGCATGTGCAGCCTCGCGCCGGTCATGGTGCTGGACGGCGTGGCCCTCGGGCGGCTCACCGGCGGGAGCGCGGTCGCTCGGCTGGAGGCACTATGACCGCGCCCAGGGCAGTGCAGGTGTGCGAGGCCGCGAGCTGTCTCGCCCTGGGCGCGGACCGCATCCTTCGGCAACTGCGCCGGGTCGCGCCCGCGGAGGTTCAGGTCCAGCGCGTCGGTTGTCTCGGCCTGTGCTCGGCAGGGCCGGTCGTGCGGATCGCTCCGACCGGCGCGTTGGCCGAGCGGGTGGGCGTCGACGACGTCGAGCGCCTCGCAGAGGCGCTCCCCGAGCCGCCCGCGGTCGGCGTCCCAGCACGGTTCTTTGCCCTCCAGAAGCGGGTGGTGACCGAGAACTTCGGCCGGATCGACCCGGAGAGCCTCGACGACTACCTCGCCGCGGGCGGCTACGAGGCGCTGCGCACCGTACTGCCGACCATGACCCCGGGTCAGGTCATCGACCAGGTCCGGCGCAGCGGGCTGCGCGGCCGGGGCGGGGCGGGCTATCCGACCGGGCTGAAGTGGTCGACCGTCGCGAAGGCGGTCGGCGACCGGAAGTACGTGATCTGCAACGCCGACGAGGGTGACCCTGGCGCTTTCATGGACCGGGCGATCCTGGAGAGCGACCCGCACCGGGTGCTGGAAGGGATGGCGATCGCCGCCTACGCGGTCGGGGCGCGCAAGGGCTACATCTACTGCCGAGCGGAGTACCCGCTGGCCGTCGCCCGGCTGCACGTCGCGATCGACCAGGCGCGGCACGCCGGGCTGCTCGGCACTGGCACGGCCGACGCACGCCACGGCTTCGAGATCGAGGTCCGGCTGGGGGCAGGGGCGTTCGTCTGCGGCGAGGAGACCGCGCTCATCGCCTCGGTGGAGGGGCGCCGCGGCACTCCCCGACCCCGTCCTCCCTACCCCGCCTTCGCTGGCTTGTATGACCTCCCCACGCTGATCAACAACGTGGAGACCTTCGCGAACGTGCCGACGATCATCCGGGACGGCCCCGACCGGCTCGCCGGGCTCGGCACCAAGAAGAGCCCGGGCACGAAGGTGTTCGCGCTGACTGGCCGAGTGGTCAACGTCGGGCTCGTCGAGGTCCCGATGGGGATGACGCTGCGGGAGATCGTCGAGGACATCGGCGGCGGGACGCTCGACGGCCGCCCGCTCAAGGCCGTCCAGACCGGCGGCGCGTCCGGCGGCTGCGTCCCAGCAGACCTGCTCGACCTGCCGGTGGACTACGAGGCGCTCGCCGGCGCGGGCTCGATCATGGGCTCCGGGGGGATGGTCGTGATGGACGACACGGTCTGCATGGTGGACGTGGCCCGCTACTTCATGGACTTCTGCCGTGAGGAGTCGTGCGGCAAGTGCATCCCCTGCCGGGTCGGCACCACGCAGCTGCATCTGCTGCTCACCCGGATCACCGAGGGGCAGGCGAGCATGACCGACCTCGATCAGCTGGAGCGGCTGAGCCGGATGGTCGGCCGGACCAGCTTGTGCGGACTCGGTCAGGCGGCACCCAACCCGGTGCTGAGCACGTTGCGCTACTTCCGGTCGGAGTACCTGGCCCACATCCAGGACCGCACCTGCCCGGCCGGGGTCTGCCCGGTGGCAACGCGGGAGCTCGTGCCGTGACCGCCGTGCACACCCTGACCATCGACGGTGCCGAGCTGGCCGGTGTGGACGGGCAGACCGTGCTCGAGGTCGCCCGCGAGCACGGCGTCGACATTCCCACGCTGTGTCATCTCGACGGGCTCAGTGATGTCGGCGCGTGCCGGTTGTGCCTGGTCGAGGTGCGCGACACCGGCCGGCTGCTGCCCGCGTGCATGACCCCGGTCGCGGAGGGCATGCAGGTGGTCACGGACTCGGAGCAGCTCGCCGAGCACCGGCGCACGATCGTGGAGATGCTGTTCGTGGAACGCAACCACATCTGCGCGGTGTGCGTGGCCAACAACCACTGCGAGCTGCAGGATCTTGCGCAGCACCTGGGGGTCGACCACCTCGAGCTGCCGGCGGTGAACCCGGACGTCGGCGTCGACGCCAGCCATCCGCTGTTCGCCGTCGACCACAACCGCTGCGTGCTGTGTACCCGCTGCGTGCGGGTCTGCGACGAGATCGAGGGCGCGCACACCTGGGACGTGGCGGGCCGCGGCCTGAGCGCGCGAGTGGTCACCGACCTGGGCACCCCGTGGGGGGCGTCACCGACCTGCACCAGCTGCGGGAAGTGCGTCCAGGTCTGCCCCACCGGCGCCCTGTTCGAGAAGGGCCGCTCCGTGGCCGAGGGCGCCAAGCACCGGCGCCCCTTCCTGCCCGCCCTGCGAACCCGGCACGACGGGAGGCGACACCCGTGAACCGGCCGCGGCTCGCCACGATCTGGCTGGACGGCTGCTCCGGCTGCCACATGTCCTTCCTCGACCTGGACGAGCGCCTGCTCGAGATCGCGGAGCGGGCCGAGCTGGTCTACAGCCCGCTGATCGACGCCAAGGAGTACCCCGAGGGCGTCGATGTCTGCCTGGTCGAGGGCGCAGTGGCCAGCGCGGCGGACCTGCTGAAGATCCGCCGAGTCCGGGATCGGACCCGGACGCTGGTCGCCTTCGGCGACTGCGCCGTCACCTCGAACGTCCCCGGCATGCGCAACCCGATCGGCCCCGAGCCGTTGCTGGCCCGCGCCTACCTGGAGAACGTCACCCTGAACGCCCAGGTCCCGACGCAGGTCGTGCCCCGGCTGCTGCCGAAAGCGCTCCCGGTGCACGCCGTCGTCGACATCGACGTGTTCCTGCCCGGCTGCCCACCTTCGGCCGACCTGATCTACACCGCCCTCGACGACCTGCTCGCCGGCCGGCGGCCGGACCTTTCGCACCGGGCCCGGTTCGGCCGGTAGGAGTGGAGATGAACCGCGAGATCGTCATCGACCCGGTGACCCGGATCGAGGGGCACGCGATCATCACCATCCGGCTCGACGACACCGGACAGGTCGCCGACGCGCACTTCCACGTCACCCAGTTCCGCGGGTTCGAGCGGATCGTGCAGGGCCGGCCGGTGCACGAGTTGCCCTCGATCATGGCCCGGATCTGCGGGATCTGCCCGGTCAGCCACCTGGTCGCGTCCGCCAAGGCGTGCGACGAGATCCTCGCCGTGCGGCCCCCGCCTGCCGGCGCCGACCTGCGGCGGGTGATGAACCTCGCCCAGGTCGTCCAGTCGAACGCGCTGAGCTTCTTCCACCTCTCCGCCCCGGACCTGCTGTTCGGCTTCGACGCCGACCCCGCCGGCCGGAACCTGATCGGCATGGTGGCCGCCCATCCGCAGCTGGCCCGGGACGGGATCGCACTGCGCCGCTTCGGCCAGCAGGTCATCGAACGGCTCGGGGGCAAGCGGATCCATCCCGCCTGGGTGGTGCCGGGCGGGGTCGACACGCCGCTGTCCGCCGCGGACCGGGACGCGATCCTCGCCGCGATCCCCGACGCTCTGGCGGCCACCACACGGGCGCTGGACTGGTACACCGGCTCCGTCGAACGCTGGGCAGACGAGGCTGCACGGTTCGGCGCGTTCCCCTCGGCGTTCCTCGCCCTGGTCGGCCCGGACGGCGAGCCCGAGCACTACGACGGGCGGCTCCGCGTCGTCGACGCGGACGGCCACCGGCTCGCCGACGACCTCGATCCGCGGCCCTACGGGACCTACTTCGGGGAGGCCGTCGAGCCGTGGTCCTACCTCAAGTCGGTGTACTGGCGCGAGCTCGGCTACCCGGACGGCGTGTACCGGGTCGGTCCGCTGGCCCGGGTCAACGTCGCCGACAAGATGGGCACCCCGCGCGCCGACGAAGCGCTGGCCGCGTTCCGGGCCACGCTGGGACCGATCCCCATCAGCTCCTTCCACTACCACCACGCCCGACTGATCGACACGCTGCACTGCCTGGAGAAGCTCGAGGCCCTGCTGCGCGGGCCCGACATCCTCTCCCCTCGGGTCCGGGCCGTCGCCGGGATCAACGCCCGCGAAGGTGTCGGGGTCGCCGAGGCGCCGCGCGGCACGCTCTTCCACCACTACCGGGTGGACGACGACGGGCTCGTCGAGTGGGTGAACCTGGTGATCGCCACCGGGCACAACAACCTCGCCATGAACCGCAGCGTGCTCGAAGTCGCCCGGCACTACATCCACGGCGACCGGCTGACCGAGCCGATGCTCAACCGCGTCGAGGCCGCCATCCGCTGCTACGACCCCTGCCTGTCCTGCTCCACCCACGCCATCGGGCAGATGCCGCTGCACGTCCGGCTGCTCGACCACGGCGGCGCGGTGCTCGACGAACTGCGTCGATGAGAGCTGGGCCGATGAGAGCCGGGCCGACGAGAGCCGGGCCGACGAGAGCCGGGCCGACGACCGAACGGAACCTCGTCGTCGGCTACGGCAACCCGCTGCGCGGCGACGACGGCCTCGGGTGGCACGCGGCCGCTGCCCTCGCCGCCGACCCCCGACTGGCCGATACCGACGTGCTCACCCGCCACCAGCTCACGCCCGAGCTCGCCGAGGACATCGCGAACGCCCGCCTCGCCGTGCTCATCGACGCAAGGCTGGGCGACAACCGCGGGTGCGTCTCCATCCGGGAGGTCGCGCCCGCCCCTGCGCCGTCCTCTCCTGCGCCGTCCTGGTCACACCACCTGCGGCCGGAGGACGTCGTCGGGCTCGCCCAGGCGTTGTTCGGCGCGACGCCGCAGGTGTTCCTCGTGACGGTGACCGGTGCCCATTTCGGCTACGGCACGCAGCTGTCGTCGGCTGTGAGCAGCTGCGTGCCGAAGGTCCTCGCGACGGTCACAGCGGCGCTCCGACCGTCGGACCTCAGGTCGCGTTGAGCTCCCCGTACATCCGCCGTGCGGCATCCAAGGCGGCGACGTAGCCGGCCCGCTGGTAGGCATCCGCGTCGACATGGGCGGGCACGGCGAGCCGCCCCCGCGCCTCACCGACCGAGTCGAACCGCTTGCGCTTCAGCCACTCAGTGAGCCCGTCGATCAGCACCTCCGCGTGCCCGAGCCCGTGCCGTAGCAAGGCGGAGGCGGTCATGACGACGTCGGCGCCGGCGAGCAGGTAGGCCGCCACGTCGCCGGCGCTCTCGACACCGGTCGTCGCGGCCAGCGAGGCGCGCACCTGGCCGCTGAGGATGGCGATCCACGAGCGGGCCAGCCGCCCTTCTTCCGGCGTGGACAACCCGACGCCCGGGGTGACGACGAGGGTCTCCGGGTCGACATCGGGGTGCAGGAACCGGTTGAAGAGCACGAGCCCGTCCGCGCCGGCGTCGTCCAGCCGACGCGCGATCTCGCCGGTGGAGCTGAAATGCGGGCCCAGCTTCACCGCGACCGGGATCGAGACAGCGGCCTTGACCTGACGAAGGATCTCGACGTGCCGCTCCTCGACCGCGCGCCCCGAGGTGTGCGGGTCGCCGGGCACGAAGTAGATGTTGAGCTCGAGCGCGGCCGCGCCGGAATCCTCCATCCGGCGGGCGAAGTCGGTCCAGCCGCCGAGGCTGCTGCCGTTGAGGCTGGCGATGACGGGGATGTCGACCGCGGCGACGGCCTCCTCGACCAAGCGGAGGTAGCGCCACGTCGCCCCGGGCAGCTGGTTTTCGGAGACGTCGGGGAAGTAGCCCTGCGCCTCCCCGTGGGCGTCCTCGAACGGCTCGGTGAACCCGATCTCGCGCAGCTCCTCGGCGATGACCTGCTCCTCGTACAGGGAGGGCAGCACGACCGCCCCCACGCCGGCGTCGGCGAGGGCTTTGACCCGGTTCACGGTGCTCGTCGCGGGTGACGGGCTGGCGACGAGCGGGTTGCGCAGCGACAGGCCGAGATAGGTCGTCGTGAGGTCGACGCCGGACCGCGCGCCGACCGCGGGGCCGCTGCCGTTTCCGCCGAGAGTGTCCGAGATCGTCACCACGCCACCTTCTCCACCGGGTCGACGACGGTGCCGGGCCACACGTCTAGGGGCTTGGAGTCGGCGCCCGCCGGCGCTCCCGTGTCCCCGTCCTGGACCCGGGCGTCAGCCGGGAAGCGTTGCGCGCCGCGGTTGGCCATCTCCTCGTAGGTCTTCCAGCGCTGGTTGACCGCCTCCTGAGCCAGCACCAGGAGCCGGTCGGCTTCGGCGGGATCGCGGTTGCGCAGGACCTTGTACCGCAGCTCGTTGTAGATGTAGTCCTCCAGCGGGATCCGCGGACGCGGGGAGTCCAGCTGGAACGGGTTGCCTCCGCGGGCCCGCACCGTCGGGTCGTAGCGCACGAGCGGCCAGTGACCGGAGGCGACGGCCTTGTACTGCTGGTCGAGCCCCTTGCGCAGGTCGTAGCCGTGGGCGATGCAGTGGCTGTAGGCGATGATGAGGCTCGGCCCGTCGTAGGCCTCGGCCTCCCGGAACGCGGTGAGCGTCTGGTGCGGGTCGGCGCCCATGGCCACTCGCGCCACGTAGACGTTGCCGTAGGCGATGGCCTGCAGCGCGATGTCCTTCTTGTTCATGGTCTTGCCGGCTGCGGCGAACTTGGCCACGGCACCGATCGGAGTGGACTTCGACGACTGCCCGCCGGTGTTGGAGTAGACCTCGGTGTCCATGACGAGGACGTTGACGTCGCGTCCGGTGGCCAGGACGTGGTCGAGCCCACCCGAGCCGATGTCGTAGGCCCAGCCGTCGCCGCCGACGATCCACACGCTGCGCCGCAGCAGGTGGTCGGACACGCTGCGCAGGTCGTCGACGGCAAGACCCGAGTGCCCTTCCAGGCGCGGGAGCAGCTCGGCCACCCGTTCCCGCTGGGCCGCGAGCTCGGATTCGCGGACCTGCCGGGCATCGAGGATGGCGTCGGCGAGGTCGGCGCCGACGACGTCACGCAGCTGTGTCAGCCGTTGCCGGGCCAGCTTGGTGTGCAGGTCGGCGGCCAGGCGCAGCCCGAGGCCGAACTCGGCGTTGTCCTCGAACAGCGAGTTCGACCAGGCCGGCCCGCGGCCGGCCGCGTTCTTCGTCCACGGCGTGGTCGGCAGGTTGCCGCCGTAGATCGAGGAGCATCCGGTGGCGTTGGCGATGGTCGCCCGCTCCCCGAACAGCTGGCTCAGGAGCTTGAGGTAGGGCGTCTCGCCACAGCCGGAGCAGGCGCCGGGGAACTCGAAGAGCGGCTGGAGGAACTGGGTGCCGCGGACGGTCCCGAAGTCGACCCGGGAACGGTCGTTGAACGGCAGCGTCTCGAAGAACTCGATGTTGCTCCGCTGGGTCGCCAGCTGGGGCTCCAGCGGCTCGAGGTTGATCGCCTTGCGGGTGGGGTCGGCCGGTGAGATCACCGGGCAGGCCTCCACGCACAGGCCACAGCCGGTGCAGTCTTCGACGTAGACCTGCAGCCGGTACTCCGCCGTCGGCAGGCCGACCGCGTTGAGCGGCAGCGTCGAGAAGTCCTCCGGTGCACCCGCGAGCGCGGCAGCGTCCACGTACTTGGCCCGAATGACGCTGTGCGGGCAGACGAAGGTGCAGTTGCCGCACTGGATGCACGTGTCCGGGTCCCACTCGGCGACGAACTCGGAGATCCGGCGCTTCTCGTACGTCGTCGTGCCGGTCGGGAAGGTGCCGTCCACCGGCATGGCGCTGACCGGCAGGGACTCGCCGCGGCCCGCCATCATCGCGGCGGTCACCGTGCGGACGAACTCGGGCGCGGTGTCCGGGACGACCAGGGGGATGGGGTGCCCCGTCCCCGCCGCGGCGGGGACGGGGATCTCGGCCATCGCCGCGGCGGCGCTGTCGACCGCCGCCTCGTTGCGCCGCACGACCTCCTGGCCGCGCCGGCCGTAGGTCTTGCGGATGGTCGCCTTGACCCGCTCCAGCGCCTCCTCGCGCGGCAGCACCCCGGAGATGGCGAAGAAGCAGGCCTGCAGGACGGTGTTCGTCCGCCCGGGCAGCCCGGCCTCACGAGCGACGGCGTCGGCGTCGATGGCGAAAAGCCGCAACCGCCGGTCGATGATCTCCTGCTGCGCCGGCGCGGGCAGCGAGTCCCACACCTGGTCCGCCGGGTGCGGCGAGTTGAGCAGCAGCGTCGCGCCGTCCTGGGCGGTGGACAGGACGTCGACCTTGTCGAGGAGGGTGAAGTCGTGGATGCCGACGAACCCGGCCTTGGTCACCAGCCACGGCGCGGCGATGGGTAGCGGGCCGAAGCGCAGGTGCGAGACGGTCAGCCCGCCGGACTTCTTCGAGTCGTAGACGAAGTAGGCCTGGGCGTGCACCTGCGGGTCCTCGGCGAGGATCTTCACGGTGTTCTTGTTCGCCCCGACCGTCCCGTCGGAGCCGATGCCGTAGAAGACCGCCCGCAGCGTGGCGGGGTTCTCGATGTCGAGGTCGGGGTCGTACGGCAGGCTCGTGCCGCTGACGTCGTCGTTGATGCCGATGGTGAACCCTGGCCGGGGGGACTCGGAGGCCAGCTCGGCGAAGATCCCGGCGACCATGCCCGGAGTGAACTCCTTGGAGGACAAGCCGTAGCGCCCGCCGATGACGCGCGGCATCCTCGCCAGCTGTCCGCGGGCGTGAGCCTCGCTGAGGTTGGTGACGACGTCGAGGAACAGCGGCTCGCCGGTGGATCCGGGTTCCTTGGTCCGGTCGAGGACGGCGATCCACTCCACCGTGGGCGGCAGCGCGGCGACGAGCTCGGCTGCCGGGAACGGGCGGTAGAGCCGTACCAGCAGCACGCCGACCTTCTCGCCGGCGGCGACGAGCGACCTGACGGTCTCGCGAGCGGTGACACCACCGGAGCCCATCACGACGATGACCCGGGTGGCCTCGGGGTGCCCGGAGTACTCGACGAGCCGGTAGGCGCGCCCGGTGCGCTCGGCGAGGGCGTCCATCGCCTCCTGGACGATCCCGCCGACCCGGGCGTAGTACGGGTTGACGGTCTCGCGGGCCTGGAAGTAGACGTCGGGGTTCTGTGCGGTGCCGCGGATGAACGGCCGCTCCGGGGTCAGCGCGCGCCGGCGGTGTTCGCGGACGAGGTCGTCGGGGACGAGGGCCCGCAGGTCGTCGTCCTCGAGCCGCTCCATCGTCGTGACCTCGTGCGAGGTGCGGAACCCGTCGAAGAAGTGCAGGAACGGCACTCGGCTGCGCAGGGTGGCCGCCTGCGCGATGAGCGCGAAGTCGTGCGCCTCCTGGACCGACGCCGACGACAGCAGGGCGAAGCCGGTCTGACGCACGGCCATGACGTCGGAGTGGTCACCGAAGATGGACAGGCCCTGGGCGGCGAGCGATCGGGCGGCGACCTGGAACACCGTCGCGGTGAGCTCCCCGGCGATCTTGTACATGTTCGGGATCATGAGCAGCAGGCCCTGGGACGCCGTGTACGTCGTGCTCATGGCGCCGCCCTGGAGCGCGCCGTGCATGGCCCCGGCCGCGCCGGCCTCGCTCTGCATCTCCATGATGGTGGGGACCGTGCCCCAGATGTTGGTGCGGCGGGCGCTTGCCCAGTCGTCGGCGAGCTCGGCCATCGTCGAGCTCGGGGTGATCGGGTAGATGGCACACAGCTCGGTGAGCCGGTAGGCGACGTCGACCGCCGCCTCGTTGCCGTCGATTGTGCCGCGCATGTGCCTCAGACCTCCGGGACAGGGATAACGGCGGCGCCGCGGCTGCTGGCGCCCTGCGGTGCCCGCGAAATGGCCCCGGACGCCGGGAACTCGCTCTCCGCGAACTCACTTTCGGCGACCATCTCGATGGCGTGCACGGGGCACTGTCGGTAACAGGCGGTGCAGCCGGTGCAGCTGTCGTAGTTGTACTCGTAACTGTCGGTTCCGTTGCCCTTGCCGAGGCGGATGATCGCGTCCTCGGGGCACGCACCGAAGCAGCCGTCGCACTCGATGCAGTTGCCGCACGACAGGCAGCGCCCCGCCTCGAAACGAGCCTCGTCGGTGGCCAGGCCGGCGACGACCTCCCCGAAGTCCTGCACCCGGGTCGCCGGCTGCCGCTCGGGCTGCTGGCGCCGGTCGTGGTCGCCGAAGTACCAGAGGTTGAGCTTGTCGAACGACGCCAGCGGGTGCTTGGGGCCGGACGTGAACGCCTCGCCGCGCAGGTAGGCGTCGATGCTGCGCGCGGCCTTCTTGCCGTGCCCGACACCGACGGTGACCGTGCGCTCGCTCGGCACCGCGTCGCCGCCGGCGAACACGCCGGGCGCCCCGGTCATGAGCGTGGTCCGGTCGACCTGGACGACGTCAGCGTCGAACTGCACCTCGGGCAGCGCGTGGAGGAAGCCGGTGTCGCTCTCCTGGCCGAGGGCGAGGATGACGGTGTCGGCCTCGAGCTTCTCGAAGCGGCCGGTGCCGTGGGGCTTGCCTTTCTCGTCGAGCTCCTGGATCTCGACGGTCAGGTCGCCTTCGCCCATCGAGCTGATCGTGCGCAGCCAGTTGATCCGGATGCCCTCCGCCTCGGCGTCGGCCGCCTCGTCCTCGTGGGCGGGCATCTGCTCGCGGGTCCGCCGGTAGACGATGATCGTGTCGTCGGCACCGAGCCGGCGGGCGACCCGGGCGGCGTCCATGGCGGTGTTGCCGCCGCCGTAGACCGCGATCCGGCCGGACAGCGGCCGTTGCTCCCCGGACCCGACGTCGCGGAGGAAGCTGACGGCGTCGACGACCCGGCCGGCGTCGGCGTTCGGGATGTCGACCCGCTTGCTCAGATGCGCGCCGACCGCGACGAAGACCGCGTCGAAGCCCTGCCGCTCGGCCTCGAGGTCGGTGACCCGGTGCTCCTGCTCGAACACGACGCCCATGGCCGCGATCCGGGCGATCTCCGCGTCGAGGACGTCGCGCGGCAGCCGGTAGGCGGGGATGCCGTAGCGCATCATCCCGCCCGGCAGCGGTCCGTTGTCGCGGACGACGACGTCGTGTCCGAGCCGGGCCAGGTGGTAGGCGGCCGAGAGCCCGGACGGGCCGGAGCCGATGACGAGCACCCGGCGACCGCTGCGGACCTCCGGAACGGGAAACTGCCACTTCTGCTCGTTGGCGAGGTCACCGAGGTAGCGCTCGACCGCGTGGATCGACACCGCGCCGTCGAGCTCCTTGCGGTTGCAGCTCGACTCGCACGGGTGGTAGCAGACCCGGCCGTGGATCGCGGCGAACGGGTTGTCCGCGGTCAGCTGCCGCCAGGCGGCCTCGTCCGCGCCCGACCCGAGCGTGCGCGAGCCAGGCCTGGATGTTCTCGCCGGCCGGACAGGCGTTGTTGCACGGCGGCAGCAGGTCGACGTAGACCGGGCGCTGCTCGCGCACCGGACCGGAGCGCAACCGCGCTTGGCCGAGGGGTGCGAGGGGGGTGAGGTCGGGCTGGAATTCGACCATCACGGCTCCTGGAGGTGGGGGACGGCGTCGGCTCAACGTAGGGCGGGCCGACGCCGGGCCTGTAGAGCCGAAGGTCACTTTTCGCTGCGTGCGCCGGGCGGAACGTCAGCGGCGGCCGGGACCTAGGCCCTTGCCTCCTCCGCGCAGGTAGGGGAGTCGTCGCTACATCGCCCGGCTCCTCACGCGGCTCGACGCCGCGTCCGACGCCGCCGTCCTGCACGACTTCCTGGTCGCCGCGGGCAAGCCCCGGCCCGGCGGTTCAGTCGATCTCCATCGCGAGAGCGTCGCCGTCGTCGATGACGCCGCAGTAGAGCGCATTTCAGGCTTGCCGGACTCGATGAACCGGTCCCGCCACTTCGCCACCAACGACGCGCGACCTCTGCTAGAATCGAACATATGTTCGAAGACGTGGTAGGTGAGACCTGGCAGGGCGATGACTGCCACGTGCCCGACGACGTGCCCGACGACGAGTTCGACGGGATGTGGGAGCGGCTGCTCACCGACACCGACACCGCTGACGCCGATATCGATCTTGACGCCGATGGGGACGCCGACCGTGACCTGGTCCCCGATTGGCTGCCCCCGGAGTGGGACGACACCGTGCCGGACCAGCCGGTGCTCGCCTACGGCACGTGCACGCCGTCGGGGTGGCTGGCGCTGGACCTGGACTCGGCCACCACCGACCCGCCCCGGCTGTCCGACGACACGCTGATCGAGGCGATGATCGGCTTCGACCGGCTCGCCTCCTGGGCGGCCGCCCGCCAGGCCCGGCTGCTCGCCGAGCTGGCCCGCCGCCGCCCCACCGACAAGGCACCCCATTCGGCGCGGTGGGCGGGGGTGGGCAGCGAGTACGCCCCCGACGAGGTCGGGGTGGCCCTGCACCTGTCTCGCGGCACCGCCTGCGCGCGGATCGGGCTGGCCTGCCGGCTGCTGGGCACCCTGCCCGAGACGCACGCGTTGTGGGAGGCCGGGCGGATCGACACCGCCAAGGCCCGGGCGGTCGACGACGCCACCGTCGTGCTGTCCGACGAGCTGGCCCGCGCCGTGCAGGACCGGGTGCTGTCTCGGGCGCCGGAGCAGACCCTGGCCCAGCTCAAGGCGGCGCTGGCCCGGGCGGTGCTCGCCGTGGATCCCGATGGGGCCGAGCAGCGGCACCGGCAGGCCCGCCGGGACCGCCGCGTGGTGATCACCCCTGAGGCCGACGGGATGGCGTCGCTGTGGGCGCTGCTCACCGCCACCCAGGCCGCCGGGGCATTCAGCTGGCTGACCCGGCTGGCCCGCGGCCTGGGCCCGGACGATCTCCGCAGCATGGACACCCGCCGCGCCGACATCCTCGCCGCCCTCCTGAGCGGCCAACTCGTCACCAACCCCGACACCGACACCACCCCGGCCGACTCGACTGACGACGACAACTCGACCGGCGACGCCCCCACCGGCGGTACGGCGGCGGGCAAGCCGACTGAAGGCACCTCCCACACCGGCGACGCGGCAGGCACCAGCAAGACGCCCCCCGACCTCGACTCGACCGGAGCGGGCGCGGGACGCCCGATCCACCCGGTCACCCCCGGCAAACCCCTGATCCAGGTCGTCATCCCCTACTCGACCCTGATCGGGGCCGACGACCTCCCCGCCGAACTCGTCGGCGTCGGCCCCATCCCCGCCTCCCTCGCCCGCGCGACCGCCGCCGACGCAGTCTGGCGGCGCCTGATCACCGACCCCCTCTCCGGCACCCTGCTCGACCACGGCCGCACCACCTACCACCCGCCGGCCGGGCTCGCCGACCACGTGAAGGCCCGCGATGTCCATTGCAGGTTCCCCGGTTGCCGAAAACGAGCCGCCGACGCCGAGTTGGATCACATCATCGCCTGGTCCGACGACGGCACCACCAGCGAACCCAACCTCGCCGCCACCTGTACTCACCACCACCGGGTCAAGACCCATGCCGATGGTTGGCGCGTCCACGCCCACCCCGACGGCAGCCTCATCTGGACCACCCCGACAGGACACCGGCACACCACCGAGCCTCACGACTACCGGCCCGACGCGGCGCCTGAACCGCACCATTCAGAATCCGACGCCGAGTACCAACGACAGCGCCACCACGACGGTGCTGACCCGGATCCGCCGCCCTTCTGACCGACCGGCTCGCCCCGAATGACGTCGACGGCTGCATCCCGGATGCAACTGCTCTGCAACGCGGTGGTCCGGTGTTGGTGACGGCGACCGGTGTCCGCCGCGGCGACCGGGTCCTGGACGTGGCCGCGGGCAGCGGCAACGCCGCCGTACCCGCCGCGCTGACCGGCGCCGCGGTCGTGGCCTCTTCTACGGTCCGATGATCGCCGCGTACCGCAACATCGCGGGCGACCCCGAGCGGGTCGCCGCGATCGACCACGACCTTGCCGCCCTCGCCGCGCGGTACGACCACGGGACCGGCGGGACCGTCCTTGACTGGGAGTACCTCCTCCTGACGGCCCGCCGCGTCTGAAGGGGGTCAGCCGTCCTGGCGATGCGCCTCCGACTTGCCGCGCTCGCCGGTGTCGGCGTGGCCGCCCCCGTGGTCGGCCGCCGAGCCGCGCTCGTCGGCCGTGTCCTCGGTGTCGGTGTCGTCCGACGCGCGGCCGGCGTCGTCGGGCTTGCCGGTTCGCTGCTCGGGGTTGCCGGGAGCAACGGTGGGGCGGCCCCCCGGGCGGGTGTCCTCGGCGTTGGTGTCGTCCGCACGGGCATCCGCGTCGTCGCAGTCCAGGCCGACGAAGGCGGGACTGCCGGCGGCGTTGCCGGGATGGTCGAGGGTAGTGATGTTCGACGACGCGCGGCACAGGCCGGTCGAGTGCGGGGCCTTCGCCTCGGGCGTCGTGCGGGCCGCGGTCCCGGCGCTGCCGGATCGACCGGGCTCGTCGGCCGCTGCTGCGTCGTCCGCCCCGTCGGGGTCGGCGAGCGCAGCTCCGGTCGGCGTCGGGGCGGCGAGCACCAGGGAGGAGGACGCTGCGTCGTCGGCGGCGGCGGACTCGCTCGTGGTGCGGGCGGGCAGGTCGGCCGGCGTGGCGCTCGTGGCGAGCGCGATGCTGCCTGCGGTACCGGCCGTGAGGGCGATGGCGGCGATGGCCTTGGCAATCATGATCGACGTCGTGATGCGCACGGTGGATCTCCGGGGGAGGTCGTCGGGGAGCGGGGCGGGATGCACCGACGACCGGAAAGCCGCCCGGGCGGCGGACTCGCCCCGCAACTCCGTTGCAGTGGCGGGCGCCGACGCTGCGGCCAGAAGCTGGGGGAGCGGGGACGGACCGTCGCCACCGTCGAGCAGTCGCTGGGCGGTGGTGCCGGACAGCCGGCCGACTCGTCGAGTGTGCACCTCGTGACGCGCAGCGCCGGGCCGGCGATTCCCGTTACTGCCACGTCGGTGTCGGGAGTCAGACAAGGGTCCACCGGCCTTCCTCGGGGTTGTACTGAACCTGCTGGGCCAGTCGCTTGAGTCCGCGGTGGGCGTTGACGCGGACCGCGCCGGCGCGTTTGCCCAGCACCTCGCCCGCGGTTCGTGCATCCAGCCCGACGACGGCCCGCAGCAGGACCGCCTGTGCCTGCTCCCGGGGAAGAGCGGCGATCACCGTGAGCGCCAGGTCGGTGGACAGCGTGTCGAGGGCCGATGCCGCGGTGTCCGAAGGCCCGACGGGCTCCCCACCCGCGCCGTCGGGTGGCGCGGTGGTCGGGCGGCGGGTCGCGGCCCGGCAGACGTCCATCGCGCGGTGGTGCACGATCTTCGCCGACCAGCCGCGGAAGTGGTCGATGTCGCCGGTGAAGCTATGGAGGTCGCGGCTGATCTGCAGCCACGCCTCCGCGGTCACGTCCTCGGCGTTGTTCCGGCCGACGAGGAGCGTCGCGTAGCGCAGCAGGCGGGGCTGTACGTCGCGGTAGACCGCCACGAAGCCCGCTTCCTCGCCGCGCTGGGCCGCGTGCAGCGCCGCGGTCAGGTCGCCGGTCAGGTCGCCGGCGCTGGGAGCGGCTCTTTCGCCGTTCTCCTCCGGGGGCCTTCGTGGCCCAGGTACGACCGCCGTCTGCACCGACGTACCACGCAACTGCCCTCCCGAGCCAGATAGGTGGCCGGGCGTTGGGGGAGCGCCGCCCGGCCGTCGGTCCGACAGCGCCACGCGGCGGCGAAGCGTTACTTCGTCTCAGAGCGCGCGTGTCGTCACAGGCTCCTGAGCAGCCGCACGACGAGGACGGTCGCGGACGGCAGGAGCAGCACGATCCCGATGACGACCAGTGCGGTTGTCCACGGCGTAATGGGGCTGATCATGATCGCGCTGGCGCCGAGCAGCGCACCGAGCAGCGCGCCAAGCAGCAGGCCGGCGGAGGGGTGGTCGCGGGCTCTGCTCGTCGGCACACGGCGGCAGCGCTGGCGAGGACAGAAGCGTTTCCCGGCCGTCGGAGGCACGTCCGCATCGCGGGGGCCCGTCAGGGGGAGATCACGCTCACCCCGGGGACGACCGTCCCTGCGCCCGGAATGCCTCCACTGCCGTGGGCAGGGTCATGAAGATCCGGTCCTCGCCGATGAGGTCGAGCAGCCCCGCCGCCTGCAGATTCACGTGCAGGTCCTGCTTGACGCGGGCGAGCGCCAGCACGATCCCGCGGCGCCGCAGCTCGGCGTGCAGCGACTCCAGCGTCTGGGCCGCGGTGCTGTCGATCTCGACGTTCGCCTCGGCGTTGAGCAGGAACCACCGCGGTGGCTCCGGTTCGGCGTCGAGCGCGGCGAGCGCGCGCCTGCGGAAGTTCTCGGCGTTGGCGAAGCACAGCTGGGCGTCGTAGCGGTAGACGAGCAGGCCGGGCACTGGTTGGGCGTCGGGGTAGTCGTCGACGTCGTGCATCCCGGCGACCCCGGGCACGTAGCCGAGCACGGCGTCGTGCGGGCGGGCGAGGCGGTGCAGCAGGTCGAGCACCGAGAGAGCGACCGCGACCAGCACCCCGTACAGCACGCCGACGGTCAGGACGGCGATCATCGTCGCCACGGAGATCGCCGCCTCGCTCCGGCGGAAGCGGGCGATCCGCCGGAAGCCGGCGATATCGATCAATCGTAGGGCGGCGAAGATCACGACGACGCCGAGCGCGGCCCGCGGGAACCGGGAGAGGAGCGCGCCGCGAACGGTAGTACGCGACGATCGCGACGCCGACGGCCGGGAGCACGAGCGAGACCACGTCGTGCGCGGACAGCGCGGGCAGGCCGGGCACCGGGAGCCCGCTCACCGCGGAGCCGACCAGCCGCACCCCCCGGTCGTCGAGTGAGAACACGGCGACCGCGACGGTGGCGGCGATCATGCCGATCATGGGTATCGGCCAGGTCGGCCGGAGCCGGTTCCCGATCAGGATGCCGGCGAGCAGGGGCAGTGCCAGCGCGACGGTCGGCAGGTGCGCCGCACCGAGCCCGGAGAGGAAGGACGCCACCTCGGCCACGGGCGAGCCGCCCTCCACCGGGACACCGGTCACCGTGCCCAGCTGGCTGACGATCATGATGACCGCGATCCCGGCCATGTAGCCGACGAGCACCGGCTGGGACAGCAGGTCGGCCAGCGACCCCGCCCGCACCAGCCCACCCAGAAGACAGATCGCGCCCACGACCAGTGCCAGCCCGGCGGCGAGGGTGGCGTATCGGACCGGGTCGCCGAGCGCGAGCGGGGCGACGGCCGTCGCCGTGATCAGGGCCGTCGTCGACTCGGGGCCGACGGACAGCTGGCGCGACGATCCGAGGACCGCGTAGATCGCGAGCGACCCCAGGCACGCCCACAACCCGGCCTGCGGTGGGAGCCCGGCGATGCCGGAGTACGCCATCACCTGCGGGACGAGGTAGGCGGCGACCGCCACACCGGCCAGGAGGTCGCCGCGCAGCCACTCTCGCCGGTAGCCCGCCAGCACGGCAACGCCCGGGAGGCGCATCGCGCGGTCGCGTGCCGTCACGATCGTCATCGTCGACGGCCCGCGGTCCCGCGTCCAACACGGGACCGCTCAGCAGATGACGGGGATCCCCGCCTCGGCCAGCGCCGTCGTCAGCGTGCGGACCCTGCCCGCGTGGCCACCCCGCTCGACGATCTCCGCCAGCTCGAGGACCTGCCACTCCTCCGCGCAGGGGAGGTGCGCGCCAAGTGTCGCCACGAGCCGCTCGTGCAGACCCTCGCTCTCGAACGGGCACCCACCCACCGCGGCGCCGCAGCTCGCACACCGGACGTGCATCGCCCCGCACGGGGCGGGGCAGAGGAAACGGTCGACCCTCCGGGTCGGGTGGGAGCACCAGATGGTGGCCATGACGGACAGGTTACTGCCGAACTGGAGTGGGCTACAACACTGATGGTGGACGACTGGTGGCTCTGCGGAGTCGAACGGTCGACTGGTTGCCCGGGGGCGGGTGAGGCGCGCCCGCCGCCCGGGGGTGAGCGGTCCCCGTCGGGCTCAGCGGGTGGTGAGCACGATCTTGCCCGCCACCGCCCGGTCTTCGATCATGCGGAACGCGGCGGCGCCGTCGGCCAGGTCGAACGTGGCGCCGACCAGCGGCCGCAGACCGTCCTTGACCAGGGCGGCGAACCGCTCAGCGGTCTCGGCGAACAGCCCGGGGTCGACGTCGAGCAGCTCGCGCCAGGCCACCCCGACGACGTCCACGTTGCGCAGCAGGAGCCGGTTGGCCGCGGCGGACGGGATCGTGCCGGAGGTGAACCCGACCGTGACCAGCCGCCCCTCTGGGCGCAGGCACCGCACGCTCTGCTCGAACACCGTGCCGCCGACCGGGTCGACGATCAGGTCCGCACCGCCGGCACCGCGCACGCCGTCGAACCAGGTCTCGTGGTCGTAGACGGTGCTCGCACCGGCCCGGGCGGCCAGCTCGCGCCGCTCGGGGCTCCCCGCCACCGCGAGCACCTCGTTGCCGAGTGCGGCCGCGATCTGCACCACCGCACTGCCCAGCCCGCCCCCGGCGCCGTGCACGAGCACCCGGTCGCCCCGCTGCAGCCGCCCGCGGCGGACGAGCGCGACGATCGCGGTGTGGTGGTTCACCAGCGACGCCGCCCCCTCCACGGCGCTCAGCTCCACGGGCAGCAGGGCGAGCCGATCCACGGGCACCCACACGCTCTCCGCGCACCCGCCGCCCATGACGTGGCCGACCACCGGGTCGCCGTGCGAGAACCCGGATCCCGGCGGGGCGGACTCGACCGCGCCGGCCACCTCCAGCCCGGGGATGAACGGCGTCTGCGGCTTGACCTGGTAGCGCCCGCGGGCGAGCAGGGTGTCGACGAACCCGACGCCCGCCGCGTGCACCTCGACCAGGGCTGCCGCCTCCCCGGGGGGCGGGGGGACGTCGACCTCGTCGAGCCGCAGCCCGTCCGGCCCGGTCGGCTCGTGGACCCGCAGTGCGCGCATGCCAGCCTCCTTCTAGCGGGTGACCAGGGTCTCACGCCACGCCGACATCGTCCGGCCCTTCGGCGAGGTCGGGACGTGTGCGGGCCCACCGACGGCGTGGCGACCTTGCTTGCCGGTCGCGCTTGGGTGATCATCGTTGACCCGTCGGAGGGCTCCGCGACTCTCCGTCATCACGTCGGGGAAGGGGTCGGGCCGTGGCGAGCGCGTCGGGGCGGACCACGCTGATCACGGCGGCCGGTGACGTCATGCGCGAACTGATGGCCCGGGCGGTGCTCTTCCAGGACGCGGTCGCCAAGTCGGCGGGGCTGAATGCCACCGACATGCAGTGCGCCAACCTGCTGCTCCTGTACGGCCCCGCCACTCCGGGCGAGCTCGCCGGGTTGGCCGGGCTCACGGCAGGCGGGGCGATCACCGGCGCCCTGGACCGCCTCGAACGTGCGGGGTTGGTGCGCCGCAGCCGGGATGGTGCCGACCGGCGCCGGGTGGTGGTGACCGCCGACGCGGACGAGCTGTGGCGACGTGTGGGGTCGAGCTACGAGCGGATCGCGACCAACTGGAACGCCTTCCTCGACACGCTCACCGACGAGCAACTCGAGGTCGCCGACGTCGTGCTGCGGCAGGCGTCGGAACTGAACGCCGAGGAGATCCGCCGGCTGCGGGGAAGTGCCGCGGACGACCGGTGACCGCCGCTGTGGCGACCGGTGATCCTGATGTATCGATCCAGGTCCTTGTCCTCAGTTGCCCATCCGGTCACAATCCCGGCGTCTGAGCGGCGACGTGGACGCTCCAGCCACGTCGCCCGGGCCCGACGAGAGGTAGGGGATGAACCGCACCCCGGACGGCCCAGCCGCCGACTCCCCGGATCCGCCGCCCGAGGCGCCGGATACCGCGGACGCATGCGCCGTCCCGGCGCCGCGCACCGGACTGGAGCCGTTGCCGCGACGGGTGCGCGGTGCCTCCGGGGTCGCGACGAACGGCGACACCGCGGAAGTGCCGGTGGACGCCGAGACCCTGCACCGCCTGCTCACCCGGCTGTATGACATCTGAGCGCTGACTGCTGACGCCCGTCCGGCGGCTCGCCGTCGGGGCTCCCGACCGGCATGGTGAGGCCACTCCCGGGAACATCGTCCGGGATCGACGACGACGGTCGCGGCGGGAGAGGTGCACACCCATGAGCACGGGCGCATCGCAGCAGGGCACCGGTGGAACCGGCTCGGACGAGGTGAACGGTGTGGCACCGCTCGCCGACGACCGCCCCTATGTCGACGGCACCGCCGTCTCGGCCGAGGAGCTGCGGGCCGAGGTGGAGCGGCTGAGCAACGAGGAGCAGCAGCACGTCGACGACCTGCGCGAGGAGGTCGGCGACTCGGTGGCCGAGCTGGCCGCGCGGTTCGACGTCAAGGCCAGGGTCGCCGAGCGCAAGGAGGAGGCGGTCGCGACCGCCCGCCAGAACCTCGACCGCGCCCGGCACGTGGCCGCGGACGGCGTCGTGACCGCGAAACACACGGCCGCCGAGAAGCCGGGGCTGGTCGCCGGTGCCGTCGCAGCCCTGCTGGTGCTGCTCGTCGTCGTGCTGCGGCGCCGCCGGAGGTGACACCGGAACGGGGGGCCTACCGTTCTTCCCTGCGGGGTAGTCGGCTCTTCCCTACGGGGTAGTCGGCGACGACGGAACGGGGAGGAGGCCGGTGAGCAGCGACGGGACACCCGCCCCAGACCACGCCGAGCGGCTCGCGACGGCGCTGGACGGTGCGGGTGACGTCGATCCGGAGATCGCCCGCGAGGTCGCGCTCGCCCGGCGGCTGGGTGCGCTGGGGCCCGCACTGGATCCCGACCCGCAGGCGCGCGAGCGGGCCCGCAAGCGGCTCCTCGCTGCCCTGGCCGCCGAGAAGCCCTCGGTGACCGAGCGCAGCGAGGGAGTGCGGTAAGCGGGCCGCAGCGCCGTCTGACTGCGGTCAGTTGCGCCAGGCGGTGGCCCGCACCATGTCCTCCAGCGCGGACGTGGCGGAGTCGGACAGCTTGCGGAGCGTGTCGAGCGCGGCTGCCGACACCTGCGCGTTGACCGTGAGGAACGTGGCCAGCTCGCGCTCGACGACGACGGCCTGGTCGGCGAGGTCGAACATGCCCCGCACCAGCCGCCGGAAGCTCGACGCCTGCGTGCCCGCCGCGTCGCCGACCGCCTGGACCGTGGTGGTCCACGACTGGAACACGTCCGTGGCGGCGTTCTGGCCGCGCTCGGCGAAGGCGGCGAGGTCGGCGACGGCGTTCTGGGGGGTGCTCATGGGTCTCCTTGAGGTGTGTGATTGGTGCCAGGGATGTGATTGGTGCCAGGGATGTGATTGGTAAAGTACGCACGCTACCCCGTGGCGTCCCGGGCCGCCTGCGCGACGCACGCGACGCTGGTCACCCCGACCGACTGCAAACGACAATCGTTGTCGTCTACTCTCGGTCGGGTGACGCTCCGTGCCCTATCCGGGCTGCTCGCCCTCGCCCTGGTCCTGCCCGCCTGCGGCGCCCCGGACCGGGCCGCCGTCCCCGGGACGGTCCCCGTCGTGGCCTCCACCGACGTCTACGGCGCCATCGTGCAGGCCGTAGGGGGCGACCGGGTGACCGTCACCTCGCTGATCAGCGACCCGGCGGTCGACCCGCACTCCTACGAGGCTCCGCCTGCCGCCGCGGCCGCGGTCGCCCGCGCCCGGCTCGTCGTGGTCAACGGTGGCGGTTACGACGAGTTCGCCGAGCGGCTCACCCCCGGCCAGGGCGCCGCGGTGATCGACGTCGTCGCGCTGTCGGGGCTGGCGGCGCCCGCGGGCGGTGACCTCAACGAGCACGTCTGGTACAGCCTGCCCACGGTGAAGAAGCTCGCCGCGCAGATCGCGGCCGACCTGGGCGCGGCGGACCCGGCGGGCGCCGCGCAGTTCACCGCGAACGCCACCGCGTTCGAGGCCCGGGTGGACGGCCTCATCGGGCGGGTCGACGCGGTGCGGGCCGTGCACGCCGGCGCGCGTATCGCCGTCACCGAGCCGGTGCCCCTGTACCTGACCGACGCCGCGGGCCTGGTCGACGTGACGCCGCCGGAGTTCAGCGAGGCCGTCGAGGAGGACGCCGACCCGCCCGCCGCGGTCGTCGCCAGGACCCTCGAGGAGTTCACAGCCGACCCGGTCCGGGCCCTGCTGGTCAACGCGCAGACGCGCACGCCGGTCACCGACCAGGTCGAGCGGGCCGCGCGGGCCGCGGGAGTGTCGGTCGTCGAAGTGGGGGAGACGTTGCCCGCCGGAACCACCGACTACGTCGAATGGATCACCGAACAGATCGAGGCCCTGAGCAGGGCGCTCGATCGGCCGTGAGTCGCACACGTAACGCACACGTTCGTGGGGCCATTCGTGGAGTTAGGCTGTGGTATGGCTCCCCACCAGACCTGGCCGCGCCGTCTCCGGCCGGTGATTCCGTCCCTCCTCGTCGCCCTGCTCGCCGCAACCGGCTGCAGCGGGGCGAGCGGTTCGTCCACACCCGCGGCCCCGGTCGGGGTCTTCCCCGCCACGGTCACCCACGAGTACGGCCAGACCGTCGTCGAGGAGGCCCCCGAGCGGGTCGTGTCCCTCGGCTACACCGACCAGGACGCGATCCTGGCGCTGGGCACCGTGCCCGTCGCGATCCGCGAGTTCACCGGCAACCGGCCCTCGGCGACCTGGCCATGGGCCGCGGACCGCCTCAAGGGCGAGCAGCCCGAGGTGCTGCCCGCGGACGAGGTCACGCCGGACGCGGTCGCGGCGCTCAAGCCGGACCTCATCGTCGCGATCACCGCGAACCTGACCCGCGAGCAGTACGACGCCTTCTCGAAGATCGCGCCCACTGTCGCCGCCCCGGTGGGCACCACGGGCGGCGCCGTGTCCTGGGATGACGCGACGAAGCTGACCGGCGCCGCGCTCGGCCTGCCCGGTGAGGCCGACCGGATCGTCGGCGACGTCGAGGAGAAGTTCGTCGAGGTCGAGGAGAACCACCCCGAGCTCGCGGGCGCGACGGTCGTCCTGGCCCGGCCGAACCCGACGGACGCCGCGTCGTTCATGGCGTGGAGCTCGAAGGACCTGCGTGGGCGGTTCCTCAAGGAGCTCGGCGCCCAGGTCCCGTCGCAGGTCGACCAGCTCGCGGGTCAGGGCGCCTACGCCACGCTGCCGGCGGACCAGCTGACCACGCTCGACACCGCGGACGCCCTGCTCGTGGCGGGCACCCCGGACGAGCAGGCCGCGTTCGCCGCCATACCCGGTTACGGCCAGCTCAAGCTCGTGCAGCAGAGCAAGGTCGTCACCCTGGACGACGAGCAGTCGGCCGCGCTGGCGTTCGGCAGCGTGCTCAGCCTGCCCGCGGTGATCGACGAGGTTGCCGGGCGGCTGGCTCGGGCGGTCGAGCGCTAGCCGCCAGACGGCCGGCGGACGGGGTCCGCCAGGTTCCGCCGGCCGATCGGCGCCATGAGCGGGGTCACCCGCGTACCTACTCCTGGTCGGTGTCGGTGCCTGCGCGGAGCTCGGCGCGCAGGATCCGGGCGGACCGGCCGATGCTGCGCGCGGCGTCCGGCAGCCGCCGCGACCCGAACAGCAACATCGCCGCCACTGCGACGATCGCCCAGTGCCACGCGCTCAGCTCCCCCACGGTCCTGGCTCCTCGTCCTCGGGAAGGTCCTCCAGAAAGAGTGTGGCGAACCGGGAGGGCACGGGTGCAGGCGCGGGTCGAACCATCAGGCGGCTCTCAGCAATAGCCCGGTTGGAGCCGGATGTCCGCAGTCGGGCGACGCGCAGGCACTCCACTCGCCGGAGGGTGACACCCGAACCGACGAACTTCCGTGAAATGGGGCCACGGCGACCGTCGGGAGCGGGACGCTGTGCCCTGTGCGTCGCCGGGACCTCCTGAAAGCCGCCCTCTGCGCCGCCGCGCTGAGCGGCTGCTCGGCGGTGGACCGCCTGCGCGGGGCGCCGTCCGCCGCCCCGGCGCCGCCGAGCGCCCCGCCTGCCGCCCGGCCGACACCGGGCTCGCCCGCCCAGATCGCGGCGCGCAGCACCGTGCCTGTGCTCTGCTACCACCAGGTGCGCGAGTACACGGCGGCGGACGGCGCGGGCGCACGTCCGTTGATCTGCCCGCCCGCCGTGCTGCAGCGCCAGCTCGAGGGCATGCTGGCCGCGGGGATGCAGCCGGTCACCGGCGAGGCGTTCGTCGACCACCTGCAGCTGGGCACCCCGCTCGCCGACAACGCCGTGCTCGTGTCCTTCGACGACGCCTCCGGCGGGCAGTACACGAACGCCCTGCCGATCCTGCAGCGGCTGGCTGTCCCGGCCACGTTCTTCGTCATGACCGTCGTCCTGGACCGGCCGAACTGGCTCTCCCGCGACGACGTCCGCGCGCTCGACGCCGCCGGCATGACCATCGCCAGCCACACCTGGGACCACCACCCGGTCACCCGGTACGGCGAGAAGGACTGGGCGACCCAGCTCGTCAAGCCGCGCGAGCAGCTGGAGCAGATCGTCGGACACGGGGTCGACCTGTTCGCCTACCCGTACGGCCTGTGGAACCAGGCGGCGCTCCCGCACGTCCAGGCGGCGGGCTACCGGGCGGCCTTCCAGCTCGCCGAGCAGCCGCAGGACGCCCGGCTGCCGCTCCTGACCGTTCGCCGCGTGCTCACCCTGCCCACGTGGGACGTCCCGACCCTGCTCGCGCGGGTCTCCCGGAACCACCCTGCCGGGTGATCGCCGCCGGACGCGAAGTGGGTACCGCTCGACGTGTCATCACGGAGAGCGAGCAACCGTTCGGCGTCGTCACCTGTTGGTGACCGTTCCCCGCCGCCCGGTCGGCGACGGGTATGGCGGAGTTGCTCGGCAAACCGGTCACGGTCCGGTTACGGTCCTTCTCGCCGGTCGACGGCTGAGTCGGCCGGTGCGCTCGAGCCGGCACCCCGCTCCCCGCCCGCCGGCAGCTCCCCCCGGGCGCCCCGACAGCTGCAGGGCGGAAGCATGCCCGCACCGCGGTCCCGCGGTGCGCGTATGCCCGGGGTCGAAGGACCCGTTCATGCACCGTGCGAAGCATCGGGCCGCCGGCCGCGCCAGCGCCGAGGTCCTCGCCGCCACCCTCATCGAGCGGTTCGCGGTCGACGCCCGGTCGAGCTCGACCCGCCACGCGACGGCCGCACTGCCGCCGCGCGGCGCCGTGGCCGTCCTCGACGAGGAGCCGGCCGAGGGCAGCGATCTGCGCGATCCCGGCCTGTACGGAGTGGACCTGTTCGGTGCCGCGCCCCTGACCGGCTCGTTCCTCGCGGTGACCGACGACGCCGAGCAGGCCACCGCCCGTGCCGCCGCTCCGCTGTTCGACGCCGACGAGCAGCCCGGCGACCGCTCGCCCTTCGGCGCGGCCCGGCACGCCGCGTGCCGGCGTCCGGCCCCGTCCGTGCCGGACGTCAAGCACCCCGTCAAGCACAGCAAGCTGCGCTCGCAGCCGGTCGGCGCCGCGCTGACCGTGACGGTGCTCGGCGCCGCCGCGGCCGTCACCGCGGTCGTGTCCCCGCCGGCGTCCGTCGAGTCGACCGGCGAGTTGCTGCCGGTGCAGAAGGCCGCACCGGCGCCCGCGCCCGGGGCCCTGGCCGCGGCACCCGTGGTCGCCGCACCCGCGCCGGAACAGCCGAGGATGCAGGTCTCCGAGCTGGTCAACGGGGTCACCGCGCGGATGGGGAAGATCACTCCTGCGACGGAGAAGCCGTACACGACCGTCGCCAGCATCAGCCCGACGGCCTCGGCTGCAGCGATGCGCAAGGCGGCCATGACGAACGCGCTGGCCAAGCTCGGCAAGCCCTACCGCTGGGGCGCCGTGGGCCCGAACGCCTTCGACTGCTCCGGGCTGGTCAAGTGGTCGTTCGGGCAGGCGGGGCGGTCGCTGCCGCGCACCTCCCGGGCGCAGGCGGGCGCCGGCACACCGGTCTCGCGGGCCAACCTGCAGCCAGGCGACCTGGTGTTCTTCTACTCGCCGATCAGCCACGTCGGGATCTACATCGGCAACAACAAGATCGTGCACGCCTCGCGCAGCGGCCAGCCCGTCAAGGTCTCCGACATGGGCAGGATGAAGTTCAACCGGGCCGTCCGCGTCTGACCCGCGCGTGCTTGTCCCCGGCTGACGGCGGGTAGGCCCCGCGTGGCACCGGCCGCGCCCGCGGCCGTCGCCGACGGGAGGGCCGATGGACGGGCGACCGGTGGTCGTGGTGACAGGTGCAAGCGCCGGCGTCGGACGCGCCGTCGCGCGGGCCTACGGCGAGCGCGGGGCGTCGGTCGCGCTGCTCGCGCGGGGCACGACCGGTCTCGCCGGAGCCGCGGCGGACGTCCGTGCCGCGGGTGGCCGAGCCCTGGAGCTGCCGACGGACGTCGCGGACCACGAGCAGGTCGACGCCGCGGCCGAACGCACCGAGGCCGAGTTCGGGCCGATCGACATCTGGGTCAACGTGGCGTTCAGCGGCGTGTTCGCCCGCGCCAAGGACATCACCGCGGAGGAGTTCAAGCGCACGACCGAGGTCAGCTACCTCGGGTTCGTCTACGGGACGAAGGCGGCGCTCGACCGCATGCTCCCGCGCGACCGCGGCGCGATCGTGCAGGTGGGATCGGCGCTGGCCTACCGGGGGATCCCGCTGCAGAGCGCGTACTGCGCGGCGAAGCACGCCATCCAGGGGTTCACCGAATCCGTCCGCGCCGAGCTGCTGCACGACAAGAGCAACGTGGGGATCACGATGGTGCAGCTGCCCGCGGTGAACACGCCGCAGTTCGACTGGGTGCTGTCCCGCCTGCCCCGCCGTCCCCAGCCGGTGCCACCGATCTACCAGCCCGAGGTCGCCGCCCGCGCGATCCTGTACGCGGGCGACCACCCGCACCGGCGCGAGTACTGGGTGGGGGCGCCGACGGTCGGGACGCTGATCGGCGACAAGTTCGCCGGCGGCCTGCTCGACCGCTACCTCGGTCGCACCGGCTTCGACTCGCAGCAGACCGACGAGCCGCAGCCGGCCGACGCCCCGGCGAACCTGTGGGAGCCCGCAGACGGCCCGGAGGGCCGCGACCACGGCACGCACGGCCGCTTCGACGACCGGGCGATGTCCCGCAGCCCCCAGCTGTGGGCCTCCCGCCACCACGGCCTGCTGGGCGCCACGGCCGCAGGCCTGGCCGCAGTGGGCGTGGCCGCGGGTGGAGCCGCCGCTCTCCTCCGCCGCCGCTGACCCGGGAGTTCGTCAGTCGCGGTACAGCAGGTCGAGGGCGGCGGAGACGACGCGGCGGCGCGCGAACCCCAGCCGGCCGTGGTCGCGCAGTGCGGCGCGGGCGGCGAGCGCTCCGCAGACGCCGTGCACACCGCCGCCCGGGTGGGCGGACGAGCCGCCGAGATACAGGTTCTCGATCACCGTCTCGGCCCGGCCGAGGCCCGGGACCGGCCGGAAGACCAGTTGCTGGAAGAGCTGCGCGGTGCCGCCGTTCACCGCCCCGCCGACGAGGTTGGGGTCCGTGGCGCGCAGGTCGCCGGGCCGCTGCACCTGTCGATGGACCACCCGGCCGGCGAAGCCCGGAGCGAACTCCTCGACGGTCGCGTCGACGCGGTGCGCGAGCTCGTCGGCGGAGGCGTCGTCGTCGATCCCGCGGGGCAGGTGGGTGTAGGCCCAGGCGCTCTCGGTGCCCGTCGGTGAGCGGGTCGGATCGGCCGTCGTCATCTGCCCGAACAGCATGAAGGGTGACGCCGGCAGCGTTCGCGACTCCAGATCGGCCGACCACCGGACGAGCCCGAGCTCGTCCGCGCCCAGGTGCACGGTCCCGGCCGTCCCGACGCCTGGCGCGCGCCAGGGGATCGGGCCGTCGAGCGCCCAGTTGACCTTGACGACGGGAGTGTCCCAGGTGAAGTGGTCGAGGTCGGCGCGCAGGCGCGCGGGCACAGCGTCGGCGGGCAGCAGGTCGCGGTAGAGCGCCGGGGCGTTGACGTCGGCGATCACGACGCGGCGCGCCCGCACGGTCAGGCCGGCGGCGGTGTGGACGGCGACGGCGCGGCCGCGGCGGACGTCGATCCGGTCCACCACCTGGTCGCAGTGCAGCGCCGCCCCCGCGGCCTGCGCGCGACGACCGAGCGCCGCGGCGAGCTCACCGGACCCGCCGACCGGCACCGGGAAGCCGTGCTGCTGCCCGAGCATGGCCAGCAGCCAGCCGTAGGCGCCGCTCACCGGTGCGTCGACCGGTGCGTCGGCGTGCGCGGCGTTGCCGGCGAGCAGCAGCCGTGCGCCCTCGCCGTCGAACAGCTCCTCGCCCATCCGCCTCGCCGGCAGGAGGAGGAACCGGGCGAGCCGCAGTGCGTCGGCGGTGCCGACGGCCCGCAGCAGCGCGATCGGACCGCGGACCGGGGGGAACGTCGTGAAGAACGTGCGCAGCACCGCGTCGCCGACGGTGTCCCACTGGCGGCAGAGCTCGAGCCAGGCGTCACCGTCGCGCGCGTGTTCCTCGGCGAGCCGTGCCGCCGTCGCCTCCCGGTCGCGGAACAGGAGAGCCGCCCGCTCCCCGTCCGGTCGTGGCGGATGGGCGAGCACCACCGGGGCGTGCGACAGGCGCAGCCCGTGCGCCTGCAGGTCCAGCGCCTGCAGGACCGGCGACGCGGCGTACAGCGGGTAGAACGCGGAGAACAGGTCCGCGGTGAACCCGGGGTGCAGTGCTTCCGACCGCACCGCGCCGCCGACCCGGTCCGACGCCTCCAGCAGGCAGACGTCCCAGCCGGCGTCGGCGAGCAGCGCGGCGGCGACCAGCCCGTGGTGCCCGCCGCCGACGACGACGGCATCGGCGGTGAGCACGGGCATGGCCGGGATTGTCCGCTACGCCGCGTCACGAAACGTCGCTACCCCGGCGGGGCACGACCGGGACCACCCGCGATCAGTCCGGCAGGAGCGGCACCTCCATCCCCTGACCGTGGCGCAGCAGCACGCCGCGCGTCACGGCCGCCGAGCCGAACCGGTCGCGGACACCGTCCAACGCGGTGTCGAGCGCTGTCTCCCGGGCCGCCTCGCGCTGCGGCTCCGACTCGTGCGTGGGCTCCCGTCGCTCGGCGAACGGCAGCGCGAGCTGGACGCCCTCGTCGTCGTCGAGCCCGCTGACCGCGATCCCGACCAGCGTCAGACCGCGGTCAATGATCATGGGTCGGGCCGTTGCGAGCAGTGCCCGTGCGGCCTCGAGCACGGCGTCGGTCCGGGCGGTCGCCCGCGCCAGCGTGTGCGAGCGCGTGACCCGGGAGAAGTCGGCGAACCGGAGCCGGAGCACCACCGTCCGGCCCACCCGGTGCGCCGCCCGCATCCGGCGCATCACCCGGTCGACGAGCCCGGCCAGCAGCGCCTCGACCTCGGCCGGCGCGCGGGGCCGGTTGCCCAACGCCCGCTGCGCACCCATCGACCGGCGCCGGCGCCCGACCTGCACCGGCCGCGGGTCCCGACCGACGGACAGCGCATGCAGGTGCCGCCCGGCGGCCGGTCCGAGCAGCGACACCAGCGCCGGCTCGCCGAGTTCGGCCACCTCGGCGACCGTTCGCACGCCCAGGCCGTGCAGCTTCTCCGTCGTCACCCGGCCGACGCCCCACAGCATCCCGACCGGCAGCGGATGCAGGAACGCTTGCTCGCCGTCGACGGGGACGACGAGCAGGCCGTCCGGCTTGGCCACCCGGCTGGCCACCTTCGCCAGGAACTTCGTCCGTGCGACCCCGACGGTGATCGGCAGCCCGACCCGCTCGGCCACCTCGCGCCGCAGCCGCGCGGCGATCTCTGGTGCGGAGCCCGCGATCCGCCGCAGGCCGCCGACGTCGAGGAACGCCTCGTCGATCGAGATGCCCTCGACCAGCGGGCTGGTGTCACGGAACACCTCGAACACGGCCCGGCTCGCCGCCGTGTACGCGGCGAACCGCGGCGGGACGACGACGGCCCGTGGGCACAACCGCCGGGCCAGCCCGCCACCCATCGCCGTGCGCACCCCGTAGGCCTTCGCCTCGTAGCTCGCCGCGAGCACGACCCCGCCGCCCACGATGACCGGCCGTCCGCGCAGCCGCACGTCGTCCCGCTGCTCGACCGACGCGTAGAAGGAGTCGAGATCGGCATGGAGGATGACGGGCTCGGACACGAACAAATGTTCGAACACGTCGAGCATGCCGTCAACCGTGAGCGCGTGCCGCGCGGTGTCAGCGCGTCGAGGCCGGGTAGACCGCGGGGGACGGCACACGGGGACGACGCGGGGGACGGCGATGGCGGAGACGGTGGGGGACCAGGTCCTGCGACGGTTACGGGAGTGGGGGGTCGAGCAGGTCTTCGCCTACCCCGGCGACGGCATCAACGGCATCGTCGCCGCGTTCGGCAAGGCCGACGACTCGCCGGCGTTCATCCAGGCGCGGCACGAGGAGATGTGCGCGTTGCAGGCCGTCGGCTACGCCAAGTTCTCCGGCAAGGTCGGCGTCTGCCTGGCCACGTCCGGTCCCGGCGCGATCCACCTGCTCAACGGCCTCTACGACGCGAAGCTCGACCACGTCCCCGTCGTCGCGATCGTCGGGCAGACCGAACGCAGCGCGATGGGGGGCTCCTACCAGCAGGAGGTCGACCTGCAGGCGCTGCTCAAGGACGTGGCGAGCGAGTACCTCGTCGAGGTCAACGTCCCCGAGCAGCTGCCGTTGGCGATCGACCGCGCGATCCGGACGGCGCTGTCGCGCCGCGCGCCGACGGCGGTCATCATCCCCAGCGACCTGCAGGCCGAGCCGTACAGCCCGCCGAAGCACGCGTTCAAGCAGGTCCCGTCCAGCCCGCCGCCGCTGCACGCGCCCACCATCGTCGCCGACCCCGCCGAACTCGCCCGCGCCGCAGAGGTCCTCAACGCCGGGCAGCGGGTCGCGATCCTGGTCGGACAGGGCGCACGCGGTGCGGCCGACGAGGTCGCACAGGTGGCGGACGTCCTCGGCGCGGGCGTCGCGAAGGCGCTGCTGGGCAAGGACGTGCTGAGCGACGAGCTGCCGTTCGTCACCGGGTCGATCGGGATCCTCGGTACGCGTCCGAGCTACGAGCTGATGCGTGCCTGCGACACGCTGCTGATCGTCGGCTCGAACTTCCCGTACAGCCAGTTCCTGCCCGAGTTCGGCGCCGATGGAAAAGTACAGGCCCGCGCCGTGCAGATCGACCTCGACGGTGGGCTGATCGGGATGCGCTACCCGACCGAGGTCAACCTGGTCGGCGACGCCGCGGCCACGCTGCGCGCGTTGCTCCCGCTGCTGTCCGGCCCGACGGACCGCGCGTGGCGGGAGACGATCGAGGAGAACGTCGTCGCGTGGTGGGGCACGATGAAGCGCCAGGCGATGCTGGACGCCAAGCCGGTCAACCCGATGCGGATCGTCTGGGAGCTCTCGGAGCGGCTGCCGCCGAACGCGATCGTCGCGGCCGACTCCGGCTCCGTCGCGAACTGGTACGCGCGGTTCCTGAAGATGCGCGGCGGTGTCCGCGGCTCGCTGTCGGGGACGCTCGCGACGATGGGCGCGGCCGTCCCGTATGCGATCGGCGCCAAGTTCGCCCACCCCGACCGGCCCGCGATCGCGCTGACCGGAGACGGCGCCATGCAGATGAACGGCCTGGCCGAGCTGCTGACCATGAAGCGCTACGCGCCGCGGTGGTCCGACCCGCGGCTGATCACGGCCGTCCTGCACAACAACGACCTCAACCAGGTTACGTGGGAGCTGCGCGCGATGGGGGGAGCGCCGAAGTTCGAGGAGAGCCAGGTGCTGCCCGACGTCTCGTACGCCGACTTCGCCCGCGGGCTGGGCCTGCTGGCGATCACCGTGACGTCACCGGACGAGCTCGGGCCGGCCTGGGAGGCCGCGCTCGCGGCGGACCGGCCGGCGGTGCTCGACGTCCACTGCGACCCCGAGGTGCCGCCGATCCCGCCGCACGCGGAGTTCGCCGAGGTCAAGTCGATGATGCAGGCGATGCTGAAGGGCGACCCGGGCGGGATGCACCTGGTCGCCCAGGGGATCAAGACGAAGATCCAGGAGGCGCTACCGGGGAAGGACTGACCCGGGCGAGCCCGTGCTCGAAGGCGTAGGCGGCCGCGGCGGTCCGCGAGCCCACATCGATCTTGCCGAAGATGTTGCTCACGTGACGCTGCACGGTCTTCTCGCTGAGGACGAGATCGGTGGCGATCGTCCGGTTGGACCGTCCCGCCGCCAGCAGGCGCAGCACCTCCACCTCGCGACGACTCAGCCCGCACGGGGCGGCGGCCGACCGGTCGTCGACGAGCGCGTCGGCCCGGGTCACGTCGGGGCGCGCGCCCAGCACGTGGAAGGCCTGCCGCGCGGCCGTCAGCTCCAGCGTCGCGCCGTCGTCGTCCTGCATCAGGCGACAGGCCCGCGCGATGAGGACCCGCACGCGGGCCGCTTCGTACGGAGCCTCCAGGTCGTGCCACAGCCGGCAGGCCCGGCGTAGCGCCGCGAGCGCTCGGTCGGGCTCGCCCCGGGCGAGGTGCACGGAGCCGAGCGCGTGTGCCGTCCGAGCGTGCAGGGCGGGCGTCCGGTACCGCTCGGCGATCGCCGCCAACTCGGCTGCACCCTCGTCGGCCGCCGCCAGGTCGCCGCCGGCGACCATGATCTCGACGTACGCGGGCAACAGCTGTGAACGCGTCAGCTCGCGGCCCGGAACGCGGTACAACGGGCCGTCGGTCGCCTCGGCCAGGGCGCGCCGGATCGCCGCCATCGCCGCGACCGTGTCGCCCTGGGCGAGGCGGAGCAGCGCGACGCCGGGCTGGACCAGCCAGCCGTACCGGGCGGCCTGCTGGTAGGCCTGTTCGGCGTCGGCGAGCTCGCCACGGAGCCGATGGATATCACCGAGCTGGTAGAACGCGCCTCCGGTAACGATCAGGCCGTAGCCGTGGGTCAGCTGCCGGCATGCCAGCCGGGCCTCCTGGGCCGCTTCGGGCCAGGAGCCGACCAGCTGCAACAGCTCGGAGCGATGGATGCGGCAGATCCCCGAGTACGCGCCGGTGAGCTGCGGCAGGGAATCGCACCACTCGTTCAGCGCGACCGTCCACTCACGGGCCCGGCGCACGTCGTACACCTGCTGGCAGGTCTGGATCGTCTTGCAGTAGATCCACGCGGTGACGCGCGAGGACGTCTCGCCGGCGCTGATGGTCAGCATCGCCTCGTCGAGCAGCCCCAGGCCCTCGTTGATTCGGCCGTCGCCGACCCGGGCCCGTCCCTGCAGGTGCACGGCGACGGTGACGACGTCCCGGTCGCCGCATCTCGCGCCCAGCGCGGCTGCCTTCTCGGCGGTGGCGAAGGCGCCCTGATAGTCGCCGTCGCGCAGCTCGCGTTCGGCCGCGGGCAACAGCAGGTACCCCTGCTCGGAGCAGTCCGTCCGTTCCGCAGTCAGCCGTGTGGCACGCGCGATCCAGGCCCCGGCCTGGGCGAACTCCGCGTTGAACGCCAGGGCGCGATAGAGCCAGAAGGCATTCCGCAAGGCCTTCTCGATCTGCCGGGCGGCCACCCGGGCCGCGTAGACCCGCTGCAGCACCGCGATGGCGTCGTCACCGCGGCCGACGAGGTCCAGGGCCTCGGCGAGACGGTCCAGATCGTCGACGTCCAACGGGCTCACGGCGTCGACCTCTCCGAACGCGTCGGCGGCGTCTCCCCACTGCCTGCGCAGGTGGGCCTGCCGAGCCCGGTCCAGCTCTGCATCGACGTCCACGGCGACACCCCCGCCCCGGTCTGGTGTGTTGCCCTCTACGGCTGCGGACGCTCCGCGTGGGTGATTCTCCCCACCTGTGCGGTTGAACGGAATGGGTGCAACCGCCGAAGACGGCCGGGCATGCTCGCTCTTAGCGTTTGCCGCACGCCTCGACCACGGAATCCGCTGCCACTCCGATTCCGCCGGACCTCGGGGCCGATATCGCTCATCCGGGCTGCGCGCCCCGCAGCATCGACACGCGGAGAAAATCATGTTCGCACCCGTCCGGTCGTTGGACCCCTTACGGCTCGTCCACGGCACCAGGAGCGACCGTTACGACTGCCCCGATGTCGCCACGCTGGACCGGCACATCAACCACCTGCGCCGCCGCATCACGCGCCTCGGCGGCCAGGTGCCCGACGTCGCCGAGGCCTGTCGGGCCGACATCGACCGGCTGCTCGACCACCGATCCTGGCTCACCCTGCCGATGGCGGTGGACCGACCCGTCGGCGACGGCGTCGACACCGTCGGGGTGCAGCGACCGCGCCCGGCCGCCTGGTCGACCCTCAGGACGTCGGCAGCGTGATGCAGGCCGCGCGGCCGCCGGCGGTTCCGGCGTGCCCGGCGTGCGTGTCCGTCGTCTCCGCCTCGTGGACGACGAGCGAGCGCGGCGACCGGTTCTCCTCGAAGACGAACGGGACCTCCGTCTCGGCGTGGCCGTCCCCGTCCGCGTCGGTATGCAGGTCGAGCCACACCTCGTTCTCGGGGTTCGCGTAGGCGGGGTCGGTGGACGGGTGGTCCGGCCCGGCGGCGGGGTCGGGCGTGTTCTGGAAGTGCGGGCCGGCGTCGGCGCCCGTCGGACCGCACGGCTTGACGTGCGCGTGGGCGGCGTAGCCGCGGTCGGGGGAAAGCCCCTCGGCCTCGAGGGTGACGATCGTGCCGCCGTCGTCACTGTCGCTGACCGTCACCGCGAGGTGCGCGCCCTCGGGTGCCACGGCCGGGTTGTAGGTGACCGCACCCGATCCGTGGTCGGCGGCGGCGAGGGTGCCCTCGGCCGTCACGTCCTCGGGAGACGCCGCGGCGGCCGGAACGCTGACCGCGAGGGCGAGAAGGCAGGCGCCGGCGCCCGCAAGAAGGGAGATCCGCACAATCGGGTGTAACTGCCCGGATGCGTACGGGATACGGGCGCCGGGCGGGGGTCAGGCGCGCGCCTTCGTCGTGGCGCGGTCGTTGGCCTTCTGGATCGCGTCCACCAGCTCGTTCTTGTCCATCGCCGAGCGTCCCTTGACGTCGAGCCTGCGCGCGACGTCCTGCAGGTGCTTCTTGCTCGCGTTGGCGTCCACCCCGCCCGCGGTCGGCTTGTCGGAGTCGCGGTTGCCCGTGGCCGCCTGCTCGTCCGACGGGCCGTTCTTCTCCTTCGGTTCCCAGTGGTCGCCGACCTTCTCGTGGGTGTGCTTCAGCGCGGAGAATGCGGTGCGGTGCGCGCGTTCGCCCTCGCCGTAGCTGTCGACCGCGGAGTCGTGCGCCTTGGACCACGTCTCCTGCGCCTTCTTGCCCGATCGCTGGATGGTGCTCGGGATGTCGCTGCCCTTGTCCGTAGTGCGCTTGGCCATACCCGCGGATTACCCGTTGCAGGAACCGCCTACCGGGGAATGCCAGGGCCGACAGCGAGGAGGACGATGTGAGTGATCGACCCCGAGTGGTGGTCGTCGGTGGGGGGTTCGCCGGCTTCCACGCCGCGCGGAACCTGGCGAAGCGGCTGGGTGGCGAGTCCGAGATCGTGCTGGTCAACACCACCGACTACTTCCTGTACCTGCCCCTGCTGCCCGAGGTCGCCGCGGGCGTCCTCGAGCCTCGGCGGATCGCGGTGCCCCTTGCGGCGAGCCTGCCGGGCGTGCGGGTGGTGCTCGGCGAGGTGGACGAGATCGACCTGGCAGATCGGCGGGTCGGCTGGTCGGACCCCGAGGGCGAGCGCGACGGCACTACCTTCGACCGCCTGCTGCTGGCGGTCGGCAGCGTGAACAAGCTGCTGCCGATCCCGGGAGTCGCCGAGCACGCCCACGGCTTCCGCGGGCTGCCGGAGGCGCTGTACCTGCGCGATCACATCGTCCGCCAGTTCGAGATCGCGGCCGACACCGACGACCCCGCCGAGCGGGCGGCGCGCTGCACGTTCGTGGTGGTCGGCGCCGGCTACACCGGAACCGAGGTCGCCGCGCAGGGGGTGCTGCTCACCGACAACCTGCGCGCCGCCCATCCGGAGCTGCGCGACCAGACCGTGCGCTGGATGCTGCTCGACACCGCGAAGCGGGTGCTCCCGGAGCTGGACGAGCGCCTGTCCGCGACCGCGGACCGGGTGCTGCGCGAGCGGGGTGTCGAGGTCCGGATGGGGGAGTCCGTCGAGGAGGCGGGTCATGACTGCGTGCGGCTCACCACGGGTGACGAGGTATCGACACGCACGCTGGTCTGGTGCGTCGGGGTCCGGGCGGACCCGCTGGTCGAGAGCCTCGGGCTGAAGACCGAGAAGGGCCGCGTCGTCGTCGACGAGTTCATGCGCGTGCCCGGGCACCCGGAGGTGTTCGCCTGCGGCGACGCGGCGGCCGTCCCGGACGCGACCCGTCCCGGGCAGGCGACGGCGATGACCGCCCAGCACGCGCAGCGGCAGGGCAAGCTCGTGGCGCGCAATGTCGCCGCGTCGCTCGGGCACGGCACTGCCCACCGGTACAAGCACCACGACCTGGGCTTCGTCGTCGAGCTGGGCGGCCGGGACGCCGCCGCCAACCCGCTGCACGTGCCGCTCGCGGGCCTACCGGCCAAGGCGGTCACTCGCGGCTACCACCTGGCGGCGATGCCGGGGAACCGGATCCGGACGGCGGCCGACTGGGCGCTCGACGCGGTGCTGCCCCGCCAGACCGTGCAGCTCGGGCTGGTGCGCGGCGACGAGGTGCCGCTGGAGACCGCGACGCCGGAGCACCCTCACCACCCCTGAACCGGCGCCCCCGTCGGGGCTCACCGAGGCGTCACACGGTGTCACGCGCAGGTAACCCGCTCATCGTTTCCTCCCGGGACACTGCGTTTCATGGTGATCGACGGGGATCTGGCTGCCCGTGCCCGCGCGGACGACGTCTCCTTCCTCCTGACTCTGTTCGTCGACCTCGCCGGCAAGCCGTGCGCCAAGCTCGTCCCCGTCGAGGCCGCGGAGGCGTTCCAGGCGGACGGCGTCGGCTTCGCCGGATTCGCCGTGGGCGCGATCGGGCAGGCGCCGAGCGACCCCGACCTCCGGTGAGCGCGCACGACGAGCGGGACCGGGGCGTCGAGGGGATCCTCGAGCGCGCCATCGCCGTGCAGGTGCGCCGCCACCGCCGCGCCCGCGGGATGACCGTCGGCGAGCTCGCGGTGCGCGCCGGGATCTCCAAGGCGATGCTGTCGAAGATCGAGAACAGCCTGACGTCGTCCAGCCTCACGACGCTCGCCCGGCTGGCCGCCGCGCTGGACGTGCCGGTGACGGCGCTGTTCCGGGGCGCGGACGTCGACGACCGGGAGGCGGTGTTCACCCCGGCCGACGGCGGCGCCCGGATCGTCGCCCGGGGCACTCGGGTCGGCCACGCGTACACGCTGCTTGGACGGGGGGAGGAGGCCGGGGCCTTCTCTCTCGACCGGGCAATCCCGCTCTGTTCCCCGGCCTCGTCCCTCCGGAAGCTGCGCGGCCCGCACAAGCGGATGGAGGCCCACCTCGTCACGCTCACCGAGCGCGGCGAGGTCTTCCCGCTGTTCCAGCACCCCGGCACCGAGCTGCTGTTCATGCTGGAGGGCGAGATGGTCTACGGCCATGGCGAGGCCACCTACACCCTCGGCCCAGGCGACTCGCTGCAGCTCGACGGTGAGGGCGTGCACGGCCCGCAGGAGCTGCTCGCGCTGCCGATCCGGTTCCTATCGGTCGTGGCCTACGGCGACGCCGGGGAGTAGGCGGCGCGCCGCGTTCCACGTGGAACGCACGCGGATCCATGCACGCAATGAACGAAACCCCGGTGCGCCGCCGCGCTGCCCGCACTCTTCTCCGCAGAGGTCGTCGCCATCACCGGCGGCAACCGCCGGAGTCGTCGGTCGTCGGGAGGACGTCGTGTCCCAATCTGCCTCAGCCAGTGGTGCCCCACCCGTGAAGAAGCGGGATCGCACCCACTACCTGTACGTCGCGGTGATCGTGGCCGTGCTCGCCGGCATCGTGGTGGGCCTTGCCGCCCCGGAGCTCGGCAAGGCGCTCAAGCCGCTGGGTACGGGCTTCGTCGCCCTGATCAAGATGATGATCTCGCCGGTCATCTTCTGCACGATCGTGCTCGGCATCGGCTCGATCCGCCAGGCCGCCAAGGTCGGCAAGGTCGGCGGGCTGGCACTGCTCTACTTCATCGTGATGTCGACGGTCGCGCTGGTGATCGGCCTGCTCGTGGGGAACATCCTGCACCCGGGCCAGGGTCTCGTGATCAGCGAGGCCGGCCGGGCCGCCGCGGAGAAGGCGGCGACCGGCGAGGCGCAGACCACCGCCGAGTTCCTGCTGGGCATCATCCCGACCACGCTCGTCTCGCCGCTGACCGGTGAGTCCGTGCTGTCGACGCTGTTCGTCGCGCTGCTCGTCGGGTTCGCCGTCCAGAGCCTCGGCAGCTCCGGCCAGGCTGTGCTGCGCGGGATCAAGCACTTCGAGCGCGTGGTCTTCCGGATCCTCTCGATGATCATGTGGGCGGCTCCGATCGGCGCGTTCGGCGCGATCGCCGCGGTCGTCGGTGAGACCGGCTGGACCGCACTGGCCGCTCTCGGCCAGATCATGCTCGGCTTCTACATCACCTGCTTCCTGTTCGTCGTCCTCGTGCTCGGCACGCTGCTCCGCGCCGTCACCGGCCTGTCGATCTTCAAGCTGATGAAGTACCTGGGCCGGGAGTACCTGCTCATCGTCTCGACCTCCTCGTCGGAGTCGGCCCTGCCGCGCCTCATCGCCAAGCTCGAGCACATGGGCGTCTCGCGGCCCGTCGTCGGCATCACCGTGCCCACCGGCTACTCCTTCAACCTGGACGGCACCGCCATCTACCTGACGATGGCGTCGCTGTTCATCGCGTCCGCCATGGGCAGCCCGCTGTCGGTGGCCCAGCAGATCTCGCTGCTGCTGTTCATGATGATCGCCTCGAAGGGTGCCGCCGGCGTCACCGGTGCCGGCCTCGCGACCCTGGCGGGCGGCCTCCAGGCGCACCGGCCGGACCTGGTCGACGGCGTCGGCCTGATCGTCGGGATCGACCGGTTCATGTCCGAGGCCCGCGCGCTGACCAACTTCTCGGGCAACGCCGTGGCCACGCTGCTGATCGGCAGGTGGGTCGGTGAGTTCGACCGCGACCGGGCCAGGCTGGTGCTCGACGGCGGCGACCCGTTCGACGAGGCCACCATGATCGACGACGAGGAGGCGCCGCAGCTGGCCGAGCGGTCGCTGCCGGGTCACGAGCACCCGGCGCAGCGGGCGGCCGAGCCTGCCCCGGTCGGCGCAGGCCGCTAGCAGCGCGACCCCGGGGCGGGGGACCATCCGGCGGTGGTCCCCCGCCCCGCCACCATTTCCGCGATGCCGAGAAGACGACGGAGAGCACGCAGATGCCCCTAGGAAACTACGAACTGGCCCGGACCGAGGACGGCACCTACACCGCGCGCATCTCGGCGCGCGGGACCTCCGTGCTGGCCACGCCGATGATCAACCGGGGGACGGCGTTCACGCTGGCCGAACGCCGGGAGCTCGGGTTGACCGGGCTGCTGCCCTCGGGGGTCTCGACACTGGACGGGCAGCTGCGGCGGACCTACGCCCAGTACTCCCGGCAGGCCACCGACCTGGGGAAGTGGGTGTATCTGACCAACCTGCGCGGCCGCAACGAGGTGCTGTTCTACAAGCTGTTGTCCGAGCACATCGAGGAGATGCTGCCGATCGTGTACACCCCGACCGTCGGGTTGGCGATCGAGCAGTTCTCCAACGAGTTCCGCCGTTCCCGTGGCGTGTACCTGTCGGTCGACCACCCCGAGGACGTCGAGCTGGCGTTGCGCAACACCGGGCTCGGGGCGGACGACGTCGACCTGCTCGTGGCCACGGACTCCGAGGGCATCCTGGGGATCGGCGACCAGGGCGTGGGTGGGATCGAGATCTCGGTCGGCAAGCTCGCCGTCTACACCGCCGCGGCCGGGATCCACCCGTCGCGGGTGCTGCCGGTGGTGCTGGACGTGGGCACGGACAACCTGAGACTGTTGAACGACCAGATGTACCTGGGCGAACAGCACGCCCGGGTCCGCGACGCCCGCTACGACGAGCTCATCGACGCCTACGTGACCGCGTGCCAGAAGCTGTTCCCGCACGCGATGCTGCACTGGGAGGACTTCGGCGCCTCCAACGCGCGACGGATCCTGGACCGGTACGCGGATCGGGTGTGCACGTTCAACGACGACATGCAGGGCACCGCCGCGGTCGTGCTGGCCGCCGCGTTCGCCGCCGTGCGTGCCACGGGCGGGCGGATGCGCGACCAGCGGGTGGTGATCCACGGGGCCGGGACGGCCGGGTTGGGGATCGCGGACATGATGCGTGACGTCATGGTCCGCGAGGGCCTCTCCCACGAGGAGGCCACGCGGCGGTTCTGGGCGATGGGCCGGAACGGGGTCCTCGGTGACGACCGGCGGGAGCATCTGCTGGACTTCCAGCAGCCGTATGCCCGCCCGTGGGACGAGGTGAAGGGGTGGGGGGCGCCGGGCAGCCGGCCGCGGCTGGCCGACGTGGTGCGTGCGGTGCGCCCGACGATGTTGATCGGCACCTCGACCCAGGCGGGGGCGTTCACCGAACAGATCGTGCGCGACATGGCGGCGCACTGCGACCGGCCGATCATCATGCCGCTGTCCAACCCCACGTCGAAAGCCGAGGCCCAGCCGGCAGACGTGCTGGCCTGGACCGGCGGCCGGGCGCTTGTCGCGACCGGCAGCCCGTTCGCCCCGGTCGAGCTCGACGGCATCACCTACCGGATCGCGCAGGCCAACAACGCGCTGGTCTTCCCGGGGTTGGGGTTAGGCGTGACCGCGGCGCGGGCGTCCCGGATCACCGACGGCATGATCGCCGCTGCGGCCGATGCCGTCGCCGGATTCTCGGATGCCACCCGCCCGGGTGCGCCGCTGCTGCCGCCGGTGTCCGACCTGCGTCCGGTGTCGGCTGCGGTCGCCATCGCCGTCGCGCAGGCCGCGGAGGCCGAGGGCCTGGCCCAGACCCCGCTCGACAACCCGATCGAGCAGGTCCACCGGGCCATGTGGCGGCCGGACTACCCGCGCGTGGAGGCCAAGCCGCTCTGACCCACTCCCGCAGGCTCGGCGGACGGCGACCCGCCAGGCGGGCGTTGCGCTGCGGCGCCCCGCCGGGCAGGGTCTGTCCCGGTGTCGACGCAGAACCCGCCCATCCGCGTCCTGATCGTGGAGGACGAACCCGCCGCAGCCGAGGCGCTCGTGCTGCACGTCGGGCGGGTGCCCGGGTTCGACGTGGCGGGCCACGTCAGCACCGGCGCCGACGCACTGCGGCGCGTCGTTGCCGGTGGTGTGGATCTCGTGCTGCTCGACATCTACCTGCCCGACATGTCCGGGCTGGAGGTGCTGCGCCGACTGCGGGCCGCGGGCCTGACTGTGGACGTCGTCGCCACCACCCGAGCCCGGGACCTGTCGGTCGTGCAGGCCGCGGTGTCGTTCGGGGTGACGCAGTACCTCGTCAAACCCTTCACCTCGGCCGCCGTGCGCCAGAAGCTCGACCGGCACGCCGCCTACCGGGCATCGCTGGCCGAGCAGGGCCTGCCCGTCGCCCAGGGCGAGATCGACAACCTCTTCGGCGCGTTGCGTGAGACCGCCGAGAACGCGGGCTTGCCCAAGGGGATCAGCCGCGAGTCGTTGCAGACGGTCGTCACGAGCCTGCGCACCGCCCTGGAACGCGACGCGCGGGGCGCCCACCCGGAGGCCGAGGACGAGGTCGGCGCCCGGTCCGCGGCGGAGATCGCCCGAGAGCTGGGGATGTCGCGGGTGACGACCCGCCGCTACCTCGAGTACCTCGTCGACGCCGGCCTCGCCCGCCGGCAGGCGCGCTACGGCGGCGGCAGCGGCCGTCCGGAGCTCGAGTACCGGTACCTGCCCGACCCCGACCACCGTCCACCCGACCTGCGCTGAGGGCCGGATGCAGCGACCTCGGTGCTCTCGCCGCTCGCGAGGTGGCTTCAGCGGGACACCGGCCGACCCCTGGACCTGACGCTCTCCACGTTTACCGTCGTCTTGCCGCACTCAGATGTCCGGGTTGCCCTCCTCGGCGTAACTTCCAGACAGAACAGCTCGGACCGAGGACAGCGAAGACGATGGTCCCGCATCCTCATGTCCGCCTACGCGATGGGCGCGGGCGCAGGAATGACCGATGGAGGATCGCGATGGACCTCCGCTTCGCGCTCTTCGAGCGTATTGCGCGGGACAGCGTGCTGAGTCGACTCCTCGTGAACTACGCCGACCGTCTCGACGACTCCGCCTTTCCGCTAGGGCCAACAGCCGTCACCTGCTATCTGACGATGGAGTGGACGACCGGCGGCCGGACGAACACGTCGTCAGAGGGCGAGTCACTGACCGTTCGCGCGCACATACCTCGTCGTCGTTCCGAGGAGCGTTCTTGTCTCGATGTCGTACTGCAGCGGCTGGACGCCGCCGTGGCAGTGGACGACGCGGACGGGTCGATCACGGTGCGGCGCCGGGTGACGTCGCCGGACGTCGTACAGAACGGGGCCGACACGATCTTCAGGACCAGGATCTACGACGTGGCTGCCGTACCGGGACGAAGGGGCCTGCCCTTCGCGGTCGATCACGGCGCGATCGGTTCCGTACCTCCGGACGGCGCTGCTCCGCGTTGCTGAGTGCACGCACCACCCGTCGCGCTGTGCTGCACCCCTGTTCATCTCCTGGGGACACCCCGGTGACGGGTGTCGCCGATCACGGCATGCTGATCGTGTACCGGACTTGGTGACCGCCCTCAGAGCGGAACGGAGTCGGGTGTGGATCTCCGCCTTGCTCCGCTGCGGCGTTGATCTACAGGACATGCGTCAGGACAGCGCGCGCGGCGCCTCGGGCGTCGGGAGTTCCAGTCGGTACCCGTGGCCTCGGATCGTGACGATCTCGGGTACCTCGGTCGCGGTCGCCCCGGCCATCTCCGCGATCCTCCTGCGAAGCGCCGCCACGTGGACGTCGAGGGTCTTCGTCGAACCGAACCAATGTGCGTCCCACACGTCGGACATCAGTGTCTCGCGGCGGAGCGCGACATCGGGCTCGGCCGCAAGGCGGGCCAGCAGGTCGAACTCCTTGGGACGCAGGCGCAGTTCGCGTCCGGCCACGGTGACCCGGCGTCGTGGAACGTCGACGACGAGATCGCCGAATCGGTGGACCTCCCGCGCGGTCCCGGTGGCGGCGTCGTTCCTGCGCAGGTGGGCGCGCAGGCGCGCATGGAACTCGGCCAGCCGGACGGGTTTGATCAGACAATCGTCGGCACCGGAGTCCAACCCGACCACGACGTCCATCTCGGCGGATCGTGCGGTGAGGATCACGAGGACGCAGCCGGGTTGGGCGCGCCGGAGGAGCCTGCAGACCTCGGTGCCCTCGAGGTCGGGGAGGCCCAGATCCAGAACGATGAGGTCGACGGCACTGGCGGCAGCGCACGTCAGTGCTGCCGCACCCGTCCGCTCCCAGATCACGTCGTAGGCGTGGCTTCGGAGGCTCGCCGCCAGCACCTCGCCGACGGTGGCGTCGTCTTCGACGAGAAGGATCCGGGTGGCCACGTCTACCTCGCGCTCCCGTGCGCCGCGTGCGTCGGTGCTGTGTGGTCAGCGGCTCGCCAGTTCCCGCTCCACGTCGTCCAGGGCTGCCACGACGGCCACCGTGCCCCGGTCCTCCGGCGTGCTCGCCGTCTTGACCTCGCGGCCGGTGACCAGCACCACCACGGTCTCCGGCCGGTCTACCATGGCCGCGCGCGACGGCGACCTCCAGTCCGGCCAGTGCCGCCGCCCCCGCAGGCTCGGCGCCCACGCCGGCACAGGCGGCCAGCGACGCCACCGCGCCCAGCAGGGCGCGTTCCGAGACCGCCACCAGCCCGCCGCCGCTCCCGCGCACCGCGTCCAGCACGGCGTCGCCGATCGCCGGCCGCAGCACGGCGATGCCGTCCGCCACCGTCGCGGCGGGATCCAGCTCCTGGGGCATGGGGGGTGTGCCCGACCACGCCCGCACCAGCGGCTGACAGCGGTCGGCCTGGACGCCCACCAGGCGGGGGCGCCGTTCGGCCAGACCGCAGGCGACCAGCTCGCCGAACCCCTTGTCGAGCGCCACCAGGGTGGGGCCGTCGCCGACGGGCGCGATCATCACGTCCGGCATCCGGCGGCCCAGCTGCTCCCACACCTCGAACGCCACCGTCTTCTTGGCCTCAAGCGTGATCGGGTTGGCGCCGGTATTGCGGTCGAGCCAACCGAAGGCGCGGGCGGCGGCCCGGGACAGGTCGACGGCGGCCGCGTAGCCGTCGGCCACCCGGAAGACCCGGGCGCCGGCCTGGGTCATCAGGGCGAGCTTGCCCGGCCGACAGTCAGCGGACACGAAGATCACCGCCCGTAGCCCGGCCGCAGCTGCTCCGAAAGCGGTGGAGACCGCGGCGTTCCCGGTCGACGCAGTAGTGATGGTGCCGATCCCGCGGCGCAGGCCGCCCTCGATGACGAGGGCGGTGGCGCGGTCCTTGTTGGACGCCGTCGGGCTCCGCGTTTCGTCTTTGACCCACAGGCGGGGGACGTCCGACGCCCGCCGCAGCGCCGGCGCGGGCAGCAGCGGCGTGCCGCCCACGGGCAAGGGGTAGTGCGCCGGGCTGTCGGGGACCGGCAACAGCCTCCGGTACCGCCACATGGTGAACGAGCCGTGGTCGTCCTGCGGCATCAACATGGGGCCGTAGTCGTAACCCGGCGCCCGCTCCAGCGATTGGGTCATCATGCCCCCGGTCAGCCGTGTCGACGCAGGTCGTGGAAGAAGTCGTCCACGACGTGCAGCTCGCCCGAGCGCAGCACCTGGTCGTAGACGTTCTTGCCGACGGCGAGGTCGAGCACGCCCAGGCCGAACGGGGAGAACACCACCGTCCGGTCGGCCGGCACGATCACCCGAGCCGTCAACACGTCGATCAGCGTGCCGGCGAGGAAGTCGCGGCTGCCGATGCGTTGCTCCACCAGGTGCGGCGACGTGTCGGCCTTCAGGCAGTGTTCGACGTCGTCCACGATGTTGGTCGCCCCGAGCAGGATCTCCGGCGCGAGGTCGCGCAGCGAGATGTGCAGCACCACTGGGTGGTGGGCGAACCACGACACCTCGTGGACGTGGGGACGGGCGGCGACAGTGGCGAAGACCACCAGGTCGCTGTCTCGGATCACCCCCTCCGCACCGTCGTACACGATCACCCGGCCGCCGACACCGAACCGCTGCAGATGGTCGCGGAACCCCGCGGCGCTGTCGGCGGACGAGTCGTACACGCCGATCCGGTCGAACGACCAGCCGGTGCCGGTCAGGTAGGTGTGGACGTAGCGGGCGATGAGCCCGGCGCCGACGAATCCGATCCGGGTCGGTCGGCCCCGGGTGCGGGTGAGCGTGTCGGCGGCCAGTACCGCTGACGCGGCGGTGCGCGTCGCACTGATGATCGAGCTCTCCAGCACGGCGAACGGGTAGCCGGTCGCGCGGTCGTTGAGGATCAGCACCGCCGACGCCCGGGGGATGCCGGCAGCCACGTTGCCGGGAAAGCTCGAGATCCACTTCAGCCCGTCCACATGGACCTCACCGCCGAGCGATGCAGGCAGCGCGATGATCCGCGCCGTCGGGCGGTCCGGGAAGCGCAGGAAGGACGACGGCGGGTTGACCGACTCCCCGGCGGCATGCCACCGGTAGGTGGCCTCGACCAGCGCCACGATCTCGGTCTCGCGGCCGGCCAGTGCCCGCTGCACCTGGCCGCCGGAGATCACCGCGAACGGCGGCACGGCGAGCGTCGGCGCGGGGCCGGCGGCGGTGGGGCTCGCCGTGGTGGTCACCGCCGGCTCCCGTCACCCGGGACAGCCCCGGCGAGGCGTACCGGGTCCGCCATGCCGACCAGCACCGTCCGCGGCCCGGTGTAGGGCTCACGGCTGTGCGCAGTGCGGATGTTGTCGACCAGGAGCAGATCACCCGGCTGCCACGGCTCGCGGACGGTGTGGGCCTCGTAGACCTCGTTCAGCAACGCCACCACGTCCTCGCCGATCGGGTCGCCGTTGCCGAAGCGGGTGTCGAAGGGCAGGGCGTCGTCGCCGTAGACCTCGACCAGGTAGTCGCGCACATCGGGGTCGAGCGTCCACTTGCTGAGAAAGGCGATCTGGTTGAACCAGCAGCGCCTGCCGGTGACCGGGTGGCGCACGACGGCGGGACGACGCTGTCGGGTGCGCAGCCCGCCGTCGGCCTGCCACGCAGTCTCGATCATGTTGGCCCGGCAGTACCGAAGGACGGCCGCACGGTCCTCCGTGCCGAACGCCTCGGCGAACGACGCCCCGATCTCGTCGTTGTAGCTCCGGGTGAGCAGCCACCCCTCGCGCTCGAACCGCTCCACCAGCCCGGCGGGCAACGCCTCGAGCACCGTCGGCCCGTCGGCCAGTGCGGTCGCTCCACCCTCGGGTGGCGCGGTCAGGCAGGCGAACAGCATCAGGCCGGGGACGTCGAGGGTGTAGCTCAATTCGTGGTGCATGCACATGGGCTGGTTGGCCGGCCATGCGGTTGACGAGTAGGTGCCCTCCGGGTGGCGCTCGCGCGGCGCGAACGCCTCCCGCTCGATCATCAGCTCATCGGCCAGCCGGCGGAACACCGCGCCGACCTGCGCGCGGTCCCACGGCCCGAGGCCGCGGACCAGCAGTGCGCCGTGCTTGGCCACCGCCGCGCGGAGCGCGCCACGATGCTCCGCGGCCCAGGCCACCGGATCGTCGGCGGCGGTCCGCAGAATCGCCGGGGCGCCGGGGCGGCGGTCCAGGTCGGGGATCGTCGAGGCGAACATGTCGGTCTCCTTATCCGGTCACGTGTCAGTGCGGCAGCGGCGCGGCGTCGGCCGTGCGGGCCTGCCTGCCGTCGAGAAGCTCGGCGAGGTCGGCCAGCACCGGGGCCTGCAGGAGGTCCTTCGGGGACACCGCCCGGCCCAGGGCGACGGCCAGCTTCACCGCCGACAGCGACGTGCCGCCCCGGTCGAAGAAGTGGTCGCACCGTCCGACCTGGTCGTGCCGCACGCCCAGCGCCTCCGCCCAGGCGGCGGCCAGCCGCCGCTCGGTCGGCGTCTGTGGCGCGGCATACTCCGCGGACGCGGAAAGCTCGCCGGCCAGACTCGCCAGCGTCGTCCGGTCGATCTTGCCGTTCGCGGTCAGCGGCAGGGCCTCGCGCCAGTACAGGGTTGAGGGGACCATGTACTCCGGCAGCGTCTCGGCCAGCCGGTCCCGCAGGAGCCTGTCGCCGAGCGGCCGCGAACCGGAGTAGAAGCCGACTAGTTGCGCGGTGCGGTCCGCGCCGTCGGCGACAATCGCGGCGCCGTCGCGGACCCCGGGCACCCGCAGCAGGGCGTTCTCGACCTCCCCGATCTCGATCCGGAACCCCCGGATCTTGACCTGGTTGTCCTGCCGGCCGAGAAAGTCCAAGGTGCCGTCGGGCTGCCAGCGGCCGTGGTCGCCCGTGCGGCAGATCCGCTGCCCGGGGCGATGCGGGTCCGGCCCGTAGACCCAGGCGGTGCGCTCGGGGTCGTTGATGTAGCCGCGGCCGACGCAAACCCCCGAGAAGACGATGAGCCCGGGGGCGCCGAGGGGTACCGGCATGTCGTGCTCGTCGACGACGTCGACGTGGGTGTTGTTGATCGGGCGCCCGAGCGGGATGCGCTCGCGCTCCGGCACGCGGTCCATCACCGCGTGCACGGCGTCGTCGGAGGTCTCGGTGAGCCCGTAGGTGTTGACCATCGGGACGCCGGGCTGGGCGGCGAACCAGCGCTGCACGAGCTCCTTCTTGAGCAAATCGCCGGTGGGGCAGATCGTGTGCAGGTCCGGCAGCGCCCGGGGGTGCTGCTCCAGGGAGGTCAGGATCACGTCGAGGTAGGACGGAACCACCTGTAGCACCGCGGCCCGCTCGTCGACGATCGTGTCGAGGAACCGGTTGACGTCCAGGATCGCCTCCTGCTCTACGAGCAGGGTGCGGCCGCCGACCAGGAGCGCGCCGACCAGCTGCCAGACGGAGATGTCGAAGCACTGCGGGCCGGTCTGGGGGATCACCTCGCCCTCGGCGACCGCGAGGTCGTCGAGCTTGGCGATGATGTGGTTGAGCATGCCCGCGTGCTCGCACATCACGCCCTTCGGCTCGCCGGTGGAGCCGGAGGTGAACAGGACGTAGGCGAGCTGCCCGGGCCCGACGTCGATGCCGAGGTTCCCGTCCGGGTGACCTTCGCCGTAGGCCGCATCGACGAGCAGCCGCTCGATCCCCGGCAGCCTATCGAGGGCCTGGTCGAGGGTGGTGGTGCTGCCGGGCTCGGTGAGCACCAGCCGGCAGCCGGCGCGCGACAGTGCGGCCGCCATGCGGGCGGCCGGGAAGTGCGGCTCCAGCGGCAGGTACGCGAGCCCCGCCTTCCAGATCCCCAGGACGGCCGCCATCCAGTCGAGGTTCCGCTCCGTCACCACCGCCACCACCGACTCGCGGGGCAGCCCGCTCACCAACAGGGCTCGGCTCAGCCGGTTCGCGTGCGCGTTGAGCTCCCGGTAGGTCCACTCCCGGCCACGGTGCACCGCCGCGACGGCGTCCGGGTGCTCGGCCACGCGCCGCTCGAACAGCTCGTGCACCCGGCGATCCGGCAGCTGCCGCGCGGGCCCGGCGAGATCGTGGAGTTGGAACCAGGTCTCGTCCGCCGACAGCAGCATCTGCCGCCGGTGCTCGGCGTCCGGGTCCGCGACGATCTGCGCAAGTGCGGTGAGGTGGTAGCCGGCGATCCGGGCGGCGCACTCGGCGTTCAGCACGTCCGTCCGGTACCGGAGCCGCAGCGAACGCTGACCGTCCCGCTCCGGGAAGCCGACGTGCAGCACAGCACTGCCGCTCCTCGGGCCGGTCGGGTCGCCCGCGCCGGTCGGGTCGAACACGGTCTCGAACGACGGGCCGGGCAGGCCCAGTTCGCACTGGAGGTCGTCGACCGGGAACCCGGCGTACGCCCGCAACACGGACTCGGCGCAGCGCGTCTTCTCCACCAGGGCCCGCCACGAGACGGGTCCGGTCGAGAGGAGGCAGGGCAGCGGCCGGACGAACGGGACCGCGAGGTACCCGGTCACCACGTCGCGCTCGCCGGACAGCGCGGCGAGCACCTTCGCGTGCGCGGCCAAGAGCACCGACCGCAGCGGCGCCCCCAGCTCGTAGGCCACCCGGCGCGCCGCCGACAGGGACTCTCTCGGGATCGGTACCTCGTGCTCGGCGACGCCCGGGACCGGGTCGAGCGTCCACCGGGGAAGCGCCGTGCTCCCGCCGGCCGTGAGCACGCCCCGCCAGAATTCGCGGGCGGGTTCGGTCAGCGCGTCCATGGGGTCCTTGATCAGTGTGGTCACCGTGCGCCTCCTCGGGCGGCAGGCGTGGTCGTCCCGCGGAACCGGCGGGACGGGTGGGGTGACGGGGGGTGGCGTGCGGGCGGGCAGGGCGAACGGATCGAACGCGGGCATCTCCCGAGCGGGGTTGCCGCCCCACCGTTCGTGCGGCGGGACCTCCTCGCCCTTCATGAGGAAGGAGTCGGGGGCGAGGACGGAACCGTCGCTCATGGTCACCCCGTAATGGACCATGGCGGCGGTCCCGACGGTGCAGCCCGAGCCGATGGCGCTCGCATCGGACTTGAAGGCGTAGTCCTCCTGCGAGTGGCACTGGATGTAGGCGCCGGCGTTGAGGGTGACGTCGTCGCCGATCGTCACGATGTTCTTTTCCGCCATCCCGGCGCCGTCGTCGAACAGCCGCCTGCCCAACCGGACGCCGAGCAGCCGCCAGACCAGGCTCTGGAACGGGGTGCCGATGAGCAGCCGGTGCAGGTGCGCCCGCATCTGGAGCTTGAACAGACGCTCGGTGCGCCAGAAGTCGAGCTCGTAGATCGAGCAGTACTTCGGACGCACCCCCCGGAACCCGGTCGAGGCGCGTTCGACCGTCGCGAAGTAGACGATCGTGAACAGCATGACGACGACGACGGCCACCGCGATGCCCGTTGCGCCGGCCGTGTCGTAGAGGTCCGCCGTGGCCAGGCTGATGAACAAGACCGCGTAGAGGTAGAACCAGCGCGACAGCAGGAACAGCCCGATGCTCACGAGGTTGTGGCGGTTCTTGGCGGCGAGCCGGCTCGGGAAGTCCGGGCCGTGCGCCAGGTGGGCGAAGCTGCTGTCACGCTGCACCGTTCGGGGGATCTCGAAGCTCGGCGATCCAAGGAGCCCGACGCCCTCCCGGACCGTCCCCGTGATCGGCACCAGGACCTTCGTCGCGAGGAGGCAGTTCTCGCCCGTCTTGCCCTGCGGGGGGTAGACGATGTCGTTGCCGAGGAAGCTCCGGGCCCCGATCGACGTCCGGGACACGCGGAACGACGTGCTCGTGTAGTTGGCGTTGACGATCGATATCCCGCTGGCACACACCGTTCCGCTGCCGATCGCGCTCAGGTACGGGTTGTCGTGCTTGACCTCGTTGCCGAAGTTCGAGCCGCTCTGCACCACGGGGGACAGCCGGTATCCGAGGCACTGCAGGTAGTGGACGATGTAGGAGCTGTCGCCGAAGAGCTCGTTGAAGAACTTCCGGTTGGTCAGCCGCGTGATCAGCCGTTGGAACGCGTACTGGATCCCGTACAGCGGATAGACCTCGTCGGGGCGCAGGGCGAGGTTCAGCAGCCGGGGGACGGTTGTGGCCACGAGGAGGCTGACCAGCATCCCGCCGGCGAACAGCACGAGCGAGGCCACCAGCAGCACCTCGTAGAAGGACGGGCTGGTGAGAGCCGTCGGCCCGGTATCGATGAGCATGGCGAGCCATGGGACCTCGATGAACAGCGCGGCGAGCCCGCCGAAGGCGACCGGCAGGGTCACGCCCAGGAGGAAAACCAGCTGCAGGAGCGAGTAGCGGGCTCCGCGCCAGGGCGGGCAGTGGGCCGGATCGACGCCCTGGTAGTCCGCGTCCGTGGGCTGGCCCGGTGACCCGTGCCAGTGCTCTCCGGCCGGCACGGCCTGCCCCGCGTGCAGCGAGGAGGCGTGCCCGAGCTGGGCTCCGTCGCCGAGGGAGGTCCCGATGTCGAGCACGGCCTTCTCGCCGACGAACACGTGCCGGCCCAGCTGCACCGGGCCCGTCTGGACCACCTGGCCGACGACCCTGTAGCAGTTGAGGAAGGCGTCCTTCTCGACGACGGTGCCGTCGCCGACGGTGAGCAGATCGGCGCACACGGGCACGTGCCGGGAGAAGATCACGACACCGCGGCCGACCTTCGCACCCAGCGCCCGCAGGTACAGCGGGTAAATCGGCGACCCGGCGAACAGGACCAGCGGGTTCGCCGCGACCAGCGTCTTGACCAGCCAGAATCGGACATAGCCCAGGCTCCAAACCCGGATCTGTCGCGGTGTCCACCGGCCGACGAGCACCCACTTCGCGGCTATCGGCAGGGTCGACATGGTGAAGAAGACGGCGGCGCCGGCCTCGACCGATCGCAGGTAGCCAGCGGTCAGGCTCCCGCTGGCGGAGATCCACAGGAAGCCCTGCTCGAAGATCAGTGCGGCGAGGTAGGAGTAGCCGAGGAAGAACAGGACCTGCAGCGCCCCGCACGCGACGAACTCCCGCGTGGTCGCCCGTGCCGTCGGCGTCGGTTGCGTAACCGACGGCACGACCTCCATCGGGGGAGCCGCCTCGGCGAGCGCCGTCGCGAGGCCCCTGACCGTCGGGTTGCCGTAGACGTCCTTGATCGAGACCGACGGCAGGTCGTCACGTTTGCGGACCCGGGCGCAGAAGCGGGCCATGAGCATCGAGTCCGCGCCCAGGTCGTCGAAGAAGTGGGCGTCGGGCGAGACCTGTTCGGCCCCCAGGACGTCGGCGAGCACCTCGGTGAGGGACCGCACGATGGAAGCGGGAGCGGTGGAAGTGGGGAGGATGAAGGCGGTCATTTCACCCCACCCGCGCGTCCGAGGCCAGCTTGGCCGGGCGCAGGACGTCGTCGCCGTAGAGGCTCCGCCACCCAGTTGGCCTGGTAGATGGTGTCGAGGTAGCGCTCGCCGAGGTCCGGGGCGAGGGCGACGGCGGTGAGGTCGTCCGCGTCATGTCCGGCGAGCCAGTCCACCGCCCCACTCACGACGGTGCCGGTGGAACCGCCGAAGAGGAACCCGCGGTGGGCCAGGCGGTGGCAGACCCGGACGGAGTCCGGTTCCTCGACGTGCATCACTTCGTCGATATAGGTCTGGTCGAGCAGCGGCGGCCGGACCGCCATGCCCAGGCCGGGAATCATCCGGCGGGCGGCCGGCGCACCGAACGAGACCGAGCCGACCGGGTCGACAGCGACGACCCGCACGTGGGGGTGCCACTCGTGGAAGTAACGGGCGCAGCCCATCAGGGTGCCGGTGGTGCCGGCCCCGACGAACAGCACGTCGAGGTTCGGGAACTCGCGGGCGATGGCCGGGGCAGTGGTGCGGTAGTGCGCCTTCCAGGCGTTGGGGTTGGTGTACTGGTTGAGCCACACGAAGCGGTCGTCCGCGGCGCACAGCGCCCGGATGTAGTCGATCCGTGCGCCGAGAAGGCCGCCCACCAGGTCGGGTTCGGTGACGACGTGGACGGTGGCGCCCAACGCCTCCATCAGCTGCCGGGTTGCCAGGTTGCACCGCGAGTCGGTCACGCACAGGAACCGGTAGCCCTTGTTTGCAGCGATCATGCTGAGCGCCACGCCGAGGTTTCCCGACGATGATTCGACGAGGAAACCTCCGGGCCGCAGGCTCCCTTCGCGTTCGGCGGCCTCCACCATTGCGGTAGCCGATTTCAGTTTCACCGAACCTGCGAAGTTGAAGCCTTCACATTTGAGGAACAGTGACCGTCCGAATATGGACCGGAGGTCGACGTAGAGCTCGTCCTCGTTGAACTCTTGCGGACTGGAGATGAGTGTCACGATGGGCCCCCTCAGCCACTGCAGAACGGCGTGACGACATGCAGCCCTCCGGAGCGCGCCGCGTCGTCGTCAACGCTGGTCCGCCGTGCCTCGTGACGGGGATGGTCAGGTGTTCACAACACGCCGGCGACCCCGGATCGGCCGGCGAAATCGGCGGAGTGCGTGCACAGGACGCGGTGCGCCGCGGAGATTGCCCGGTGCCTGCGTCTACCGAGAACGCCGGTTGCACCCGACGCAGGCGGGGGAGCTGCCGATTTCCGGCCACGCGACGCATGCGGATCTCGAATCGCAGAGTGGATTGCGGTGACCCGTGATGTTTCCCCGAGTCGTGTGCGTGCCGAAAGGTTTCGTCTACCTCCTTCGATCCCTCCTTGATCGAGTGAACCCCTATTTGGCTGGTATTGGCATGGCGCACCTCTCCTGTCGGGCTATTCGTTGGGTGCGCGTGGAATCCTCCAACGGTGGAGCCGACTGCGCAAGTTCACAAAAGGGTAGTGCTAATATGTCGTACGGTTTCGGACCGTGGCCGTTACCCCCATCCGGGTGAAGTCGACGCCGGCTGGGAGCCGCTGTCGGCGGGCCTTCCTCGTGGGCCGGGGAACCGCCGGGCCGACCGCCGCCACCAGCAGCCTGCGCGGACGCCGCGGCGGCAGCGGGCGTCCGGAGCTCGAGTACCGGTACCTGCCCGACCCCGGCCACCAATGTCCACCTG
>CAWHHY010000008.1:0-150255 GCA_963829305.1 uncultured Actinomycetota bacterium
CAGAAGACGGACAGCCCGGCTGTATGAGCTGACGTGGGCAGGGAGGCAGGCGCCGGCGGCGCTACTGACTGCGGCGAGACGGTTGCTCCGCTCCTGCGAAGAGCGCTCTCAAGCTGGAGTTTTGCGTCCTTTCCGCGCGCCGCTGAGTACCTGGCGTGCCAGTCCGCGGCACCGGTGGACGTAGTCTTGAAGGTGGCGTTCCGCGAAGGTATTAAGGTTCCACATGCCGTCGGCCGGTTCCGTGTTATCAGGGCTCGTTAGGCCAAGAGTTCGGCCGTCAGCCAGCGTGAGATGAGTGAGGGCGTACTCTCGGGTTCTCGAAGGCGTCGATCACGAACCAGTCGTCGTCAGCGAGATCGTCAATGGTCAGGCCGGTGACGGTCGCGCGCCCGCGCACCAGGCCTCGGGTAGACGAGGCCGGGCAGCGGGATGACGCGCCAGCCTTCGGCTTCGGCGGGCTTCGTCGACGGGACACGGCCGAGCAGGACCTCGAGGACCTCGGGGAATCGGAGGCTGCCGTAGGCGAAGAGGGGCGCGTCAGGGTCCGCCGACCGGGCGGGCCAGCCGGCAGAGGGATCGAGTTCGCGGGGTGTGAGTGGGTCGCGGTATGCGGCACGGATGACCTCCTGGGGCGGGAGCCGGTCGCTCTTGGGACAAGACATCGCCGAGGCGCTCGGGATCGAGGCGACCGGGGATGGTGAGCCGCGCGACGAGCAAACGTACCTCCTGCTGATCAGGCCGGCCGCTGCCGGCTGACGAGCCGTCGTGGTTCGACCGACCGGCGGCCCGGTGGACTTGCACAACCTGCGGGCAGCGCATCATCGACCACGGGCCGTTCGAGTCCCACCCGGACAACATCGAGGAGGGCCACAGCGAGTCGTGCGGCCGACGTGCAGGTGCGCTTGAGGGTTTCCGACACAAGTACGATTAGCCGTCTCGGGCATTCGAGCCATATGTCTTACTATCGCGTCCTGCTCTCAAAGTATGGTTACCAAGCAGACGCAAATCAGGGCAATGCCGTAGGCGCAGACTCCCAGGTGGAGCCCGATCCAGAGGTGGTAGAGTCGAACTCTGTGGAGCCGCGGAAAGGATGCGTAATGCCTAGTGCGATTCTCTGCAAGCTCCTCCTCTGAACCTAAAACTCCCATCTTCACCAGGACGGCCGTCAACGCGCGAGCCTGCGATAGGTGGTACGAGGCTCGCTCGTAGTATTTCGCAACTGTGAGGGCGCCGTACCCGCCAAGTGCTGTGATGAATACGCAGAGCACGACAGAGGCCGCGGAGAATCTCTGCTGGACAACTAGTGCGCTCAGTGCTGCGGTAATGACAAGTGCAAAGTTAGTAAACGTTGCACGCTGTGTCTCTGACTGGCGAAACTGCTCCCGATGCTCTTTCCAGTATGCTAAAGCTGTAGCCTCCGGTGAGGTCATTAATTCCCCCGGTCTTCCACGTGAAGTTGACGGCCGGCTCGCATACTCTACCCTGACGGGCAGGGGTTCCTCGCCGCACGACACCCGGTAAGAAGCCGCGAGATCGACAGTGGGATAATGTCCACCATGCGGGTCTTCATCAGCAGCGTGCGTAAGGGTCTTGCGGATGAGCGCAATGCCCTTCCTGGGCTCATTCCGGCGCTTGGCCACACGGCGATTGCCTTCGAGGATTTCACCGCGCAGAACGAGCCTAGCCGCGAGGCTTGCCTCCGTGGTGTCACAGAGTGTGACGTCTACCTGCTCATACTTGGACCCGAGTACGGGCATGTGTTTCCGGATACGGGCCAGTCGCCAACGCACGAGGAGTGGACGCTAGCCACCGCACTCGGCAAGATGCGAGTCGTCTATCGGAAACAGGGAGTACGGTTCGAGCGGGAGCAGCAAGAGCTGTCACGCCAGATAGAGGACTACGCGTCGGGTGTATTTCGCGACACGTTCACTGCAACCGCCGACCTTCTTATCAAGGTGACCGCGAAGATCGAGAGCTCGACTCCGCCGTTCAGTCCGTTCGTACCTACGCCACCCTTCACGCCTCCCCGAGTGTCGAGTGGCGAGCTGACGATCGGGGATCGTTGAGCCTGCCTCGTCCGTTTCAGGGCCAATTCTTGAGCTGCATGTGTTGCCTCAAGATTCTGGACAGTACCCCTCTAGGGTGATGTCCGTCATGCGTGGTTCGCTGGTCGAACGCGTTCGCCGCAGTGGGTTTGTGAAGCCGGAGCTTGCGCTAGATCCGCATATTTCCGAGGTTGAAGCTGCCGTGGCGATTCCGGTGGAGCGGCCACGTTCTTGGGCCGACGCACGCGACGGATCCTTGGCGGGCCTACGGCTCTCAAAGTCGGGGCAAGTCTGAGTTTGGGCCACGCTGCCAACGGACCAGATGGGTCCGGTTCTCGACCCCCGGCCGAGTTGCCCAACCAGTTCGCCGAATGCTGCGCTTCGTTGGGGCGCTCGACCTCCTAAAGGCAGAGCGCGTCGCCGTAGCTGTAGGGGTGCGGCCTCTTGGCCTCCTTACTGTTGACCGGTTCGATAAGCATCATCCGAGGAATCGGGTCGTATGGTGGGTTGATGTCCGACCAGCCTCTGAGGGTGATCCCTGACGAGTCCGTCTCACTGGCTGCGCTTAGCACCGGCGCCGCCGAGGTGGCTGCACATCTGGCGCAAGCGCTGATCGCTCAGTTCAAGTCGCGCTCGTAGCGGCAAGCATTACTCGGACGACCGCGCGCCTGATAACCTCGCTGCTATGGCTGAGCGACCGCGTCACGCCTTCCGGCTTGAGTTCCCGTGGGGCGGCGGGAGCTACTACTGGGATCTGTGCGATGTGCCAGGCTGTCCTGGGGAAGCTGTTCCACAAGGGCTGCAGTGCGTGCTCCACCTTAGTGATGCAGAACGCCGCACCTACTTTGAGCGAGTTCTAGATGGCGAGCGGTTTACCGCGTCCGGCCTGCATCTCGACGGTCCGACCTTCTCGGCCATCGTTGCCGCGCTTCCGACTACCGCAGATAATCCTAGTGGGCAACCTCGGCCGTACTTTCCGGGCGTGGCAGACTTTCGGGAAACGACGTTTTTGGGTTATGTGGATGCTCAACACTTGACCTTCGGCGGTGCCTGCTCTTTCGCGAAGGCAATATTCTCTAGTGGGTTCATATGGAACGGTACGAATTTTGGTGGACCTGTCGACTTCTCGGGCCAGTACGGTAGGTAACGCTGACTTCTCACACGTCAGAATTGCAGGCTCGGCGTCCCTTCCGGGCTTCCAATGCTCTGGGCTAGTTCAGCTCGTTTCATGCCAGCGTCGATGGCGATCTGGATCTGCGTATTGCCGAAGCCGGTGGAATCTGGCTGTCATATACGACAATTAAGGGCGCGACAACAGCCGAGGGTGCCAACTTCGATCGCGCCGAGGATGCCGCGCAGCAGGCGTTGACTCGACTTGCTCGAATCGATGGTTGCAACATATCCGGCGACTGCAACTTCAAGAAGGTAGCGTTCCCGAAACCACGTTCGGCGGGTACGCCGACATGCCGCCAGCTGACATAGGGGGGCAGTTCAGTATTGCTGGATCGACTTTGGGGTCCAGAAGGCAGGGCGGACGACATCTTCTCAAAAACTTGAGACTCGGCAGCGTCGACCTTTCGAGCTTGACCGTGTTCGGCTCGATAAGCTTATCTGGGTCGGTTTTCTCGCAGCACGTCAACCTCGTTGACTGGAAGGTCGAGCAGATCGAGGGGCGGGCAAGCACGGGCGAGTCGAGCGGCCGCGACCTCAATGACCATCTCTTTCCGAACGATTCCCTTGAGATAACCGGCGCAGTGTTCGAGAGTGGACTGAACATTGCGCGAGTGGCAGTCGACGGCTCTGTATTGCTAGCCTTTCCCGAGGGCTGTCGCTCTATTGACATCGAGGTTCTATCCGCTCGTGGCAGAGTATGTGTCCGCTCTACAAATTTCGCAGACTATATGCCCATTACGGTATCAAGCGAAGCTCGTGTGTCCTTCGAGCGTTGTCAGTTCCTCCGCGGAGGGGTGATAGAGTGCGTTTCGCCAGATTTGGCAGTCACTTCATGCGATGCGCGTCAACCGCTCACCTTCTTGACACCTCTCGGCTCGACCCGCAAAACGGCTCTGACGTCCTTGGCGTACTCCAATGTCGAAAACTTCATTGTTCAAGACGTCGATCTCACTAAGGGGTACTTCTCCGGTGTGGCCAACCTTGACAAGCTGCGCTTAGAGGGCAGATCGCAGCAGTTTGATCGAAGTGTCACCGGCCCAAACCGTCTCGTCATTCAGGACGAGGTCTTTGTCAGATCCAAGAAGAAGAAATGGAAGCAACATCTCGTCGCGGCTCCTTCTGGGGTAAGCCCTGATCCCAGCCGAGTTGCGGCGGCGTATCGATGCTTCGCAAGAACCGTGAAGATTCAAAGGATGAGCCCGGCGGGGCCGACTTCTACTATGGCGAGATGGAAATGAGGCGTATCGGCGCGTCGTGGAGAAGCGCCGAGAAGTGCCTATTGACAGGGTACTGGATTGTTTCGGGCTATGGCCTACGAGCACTGCGTGCATTTGCCGCTTTGCTCATCGCGATCAGCGTTGCCGCCTATGCGCTCAAGCGGTGGGGCGGAAATCCGGCCGTTCTGTGACCCACTCTCAAATATCGATGCCGGGCTGCTAATTGCTCAGATCGCATTTGGCCTGGAGCGGCCTCCCGCCGGCCTCGGGCCCATGGGGTGAATTGGCAGTGATCCTAACGCGGATCGTCATCCCGGCCTTACTGGCGCTCGCGGCTCTAGCAATTCGCGGCCGCCTCAAGAGGTGATGTGCTCGTCGGCGCCATGATTAGCAGGGTTCTCCGCCAATCGCAGTCGACTCATTGGCAAATGTGACGACTGCGCGGCGGCCCCGAGCGACTTCAACGAGGCCCTCGTTGCGGAGCAGCGTAAGGGCGCGGTGGGCTGTGCCGACGGCGACGGTGTTCGTGACGGCTAGTTCGGCGATCGTCGGCAGCTGATCGCCGGTAACCAGTCAGGGGTGCCGCTGACCTGCGGCGACCCGGAGCCCACTGCAGCGTAGAGCCATCCGCTGAGGCGCTGACCTGCGAAAACGCAATGGACTGGATCGCGACCCCTGACTGGTTACGATCGCCGGGCTTGAGCTGGCCGGTGCGGATCTGCTCGCGCAGGGCTTCGGCGATGACCTCGTACGGCCCGCGCGGCGCGGCAGGCGCGGGGACGGGCTTGGGGACGATCGTGGCCATCGTGTCGGCGGCGCGGCGGTCGGCCTCGTTGACCCAGCCCGCGTAGACCTTGAGCGTGGTGGCGCCGCCGCTGCCGTGGCCGAGGCGGCCGGCGACGGTGCGGATGTCGACGCCGGCGGCGACGAGTTCGGTCGCCGAGTAGTGGCGCAGGGAGTGCAGGCGGGTGCTGCGCAGCTTCAGCTTGAGCGCGAGCTTGCGGTAGCGCTGGCTGATCGCCCGCGGCATGTACGGCGTCGAGGCCGTCGGGCGCGGTGGAGAAGACGAAGGCGTCGGGGCTGAGCGCGACGCCGAGCTCGTCGAGGCGCTGCTCCCAGCGTTGACGGTGCGCGGTCAGCAGCTCGACCGTGTGCGCGTCGAGGGCGATCTTGCGGCGCCTGGCCGGTCTTGGTGTGCTTCTCCTTAACGCCGGCCTTCGGCTGGGCGTTGCTGCGGGCGATGGACAGCAGGCCGCGCTCGAAGTCGATGTGCCGCCAGCGCAGCGCTGAGATCTCGCCGCGGCGCGGGCCGGTGAGCATGGTCAGCCAGAGCAGCAGGCCCCACTCCGGGTCGCTCCACGCGGCGTTCAGCAGCCGCGCGGCCTCGTCGGCGCTGGGCGGGTCGGGCTCGGTGCGCTCCGGGGACGGCGCGACGGCCATCGCCGCCTTGTTCACGCCGAGGTGGCGCCAGCGGACGGCGCGTTCCAGCGCGCCGCGGATGATGTAGTGGACCTTGCGCGTCGTGCTGGTGCTCAGCGGGCGGCAGGTGTGGCCGGCGCGGGGGCGGCCGGTGCACATGTCGCGGCAGCGGTGCAGGCGGGCGTAGAAGCGCTCCAGCAGCTCGGCGTCGAGCTTCGCGGCCTGGAGGTGCCCGAACGTCGGCAGGACGTAGAGCCGGATCAGGTCCTCGTAGCGCTCGCGGGTCGTGTCCTCCAGCTCGGCGACCTCGAGCCACTGCTCGATCGCCTGGCGGACGGTGATGTCGGACTTCGGGTGCTGGTCCTCGTCGACCTGGCGCTGGAGCTGTGTGAGCGGCCTTCTGCGCCGCCTCGTAGGTCGGCGCGGTCTCGCGGAGGTAGCGCTGCTTGCTGGTCAGCGGGTCGCGGCCGGCGTAGACCGAGGCGCGGTACGTTGCCGCGAGGGGAGCTGCTCGATGTGGCCGCGGGGACGGCGCGTCCGAGGAGGCATGGACGGACCGTAGCGCCATTCAGTCCACGATCCATCCCACGCGCTCGAAGCACGTTGCGATCGTGAACAGAGAAACCGCTGGTCAGCGGGTGGTGCCCCCGGCAGGATTCGAACCTGCGCTCCCGCCTCCGGAGGGCGGTGCTCTATCCCCTGAGCTACGGGGGCCGTACTCCAGCAACCCTAGCGCACGGCCGCTCTGGGGCGCCGGGACCCCTCGGCGGGGCGGATGATCGCAACGTGCGGGCGTCTGCTGTTGATCCACCAGCAGCGGACACCCGCGGATCGGGATCATCAGCAGCGGACGCGCTCGGACGGGGATCACTGCGGAGCCGGGACCGATGATCGCCGGTTCCGGGCCTCTCGGCGGGGCGGATTCCACGCCCGGGCCGCCCAGTGAGCGCGAAACGGCGTCCAGTCCTGGCGATCACCATCTGAGCGCGTTGACGCACGCCCAGCGGGCTGTCGCACCGTGGCTGGGGTTGACGCACCCCGCACAGCAGGTGCGACCACCCCACTCGGTGTGCGGCGGCGCGGGAAGGGGTGTGACGGCCGGTCGATGCGTGACGTCGCGCGCGGCGGGTGAACCTGCTGCTGGCTTCGCCCCGTGGACCCCGCGAGAGCTGGGCGGAGCAGTGGGCAGTGGGCGTCACGATCGAGTGGCCGATCGAGGCGCTGGTCGCCGCGGGTGGATGGGACTGAGGCGGCACGCGCCGCGGCCGACCACCGGGGCGCGGTTCGGGCAGCGGGCGGCGCTCGGCCACCCGTGCGCGGAACAGCGGCGGGCAACACCCCGCCCGTGAGGCGCAGTGGGCGACCCCCGGCAAGCCGGGCGCGGCGGGCCACCGCGTCCAGCTGGGTGCGGCACGCCGCCGGTCGGGCGCGGCGGGGCACTGCGGCTGGCTGGGTGCGGCACGCCGGTCGGGCGCGGCGGGGCACTGCGGCTGGCTGGGTGCGGCACGCCGGACGGGCACCCCGGCGAGCGGGGGGCACACGCCCGCGGCCGCCCCGCAGGCTGAGCGAAGCGCTCAGAGCGGGATCGGCGTCCCTCCGCGGGCAGCGAGGAGTTGCTTCAGGTACTCGCTCTCGCTCGACTGCGCGCTGAGCATCTGCGCCGCGAGGTTGCGCACCTCCGGCACCGAAGCGTGCTCGGACGCGTACTGCAGCATGACCACGCCGCCCTCGTGGTGGCGGAGCATGAGCTGCAGGAACAGCACGTCCATCTGGTCGCCCGACGCCGCGCGCAGGGCGCGGAGCTGGTCCGACGTGGCCATGCCCGGCATCGAGTCGACGCCGCCGCCGGCCGTCGGCGAGTGGGAGTGGTCCGGCGACGCCATCCACGCCATGTGCTTGCCGCCGGGCGGGTCCGACGCCATCCCCCACAGCCCCAGCCAGCCCTGCATGCGGCCGATCTGCTGGAGCTGGGTGGTCTCGATGTCGAATGCGAGCTGCTTCAGCGCGGGGTCCGTGGTGTAGTCGCGTTCCCAGGAGGCCATCTGCACGGCCTGCTGGTGGTGCACGGACATGTCCTGGGCGAACCCGACGTCCACCGAGTCGGCAGCCGGCGTCGAGGTCGCCGACGAGCCGGGCAGGCGGATCAGCAGGCCCGCGGCGGCGCCGAACAGCAGCAACCCGACCGCGGCCAGGACGGCGATCAGCGGCCGCGCCCACCCCCGGCGTTCGGCGGGGGCTGTTGGGGGAGCCTCGACGGTCACTGCATCGGGGCCGGGGCGTCGGGTGCGACGCTCGCCGGGGTCGAGCCGATCTCGGGCTCCGAACCGGGGGTGCCGGGGGCCGGCGCGGCGGCGAACGGCGGCGGGTTGTCCTGGTCGAAGGCGCCGGGCCCGATGGCGTCGCAGCTCGCGCCGACCTCGGGGTGGGTGTACTGGTTCTGCTTCAGCGAGGAGACGAACTCGTCGATGCGGGGGTCGGTCGCGTCGCCGACCTTGAGCTGGTGGCCCCAGGACTGCAGCGAGACGGGGGAGTCGAGGCCCGGGTAAGGCGACATCACCATGTAGCGCTGGCCGTCGACCTTCTTCGACAGGGTGCTCAGCGCGTCTCCGCTGACCTGGTCCGGGTTGTAGGCGATCCAGACCGCGCCGTGCTCCAGGGAGTGCACGAGGTTCTCGCTGCGCACGGCGGTCGGGTAGACGACGCCGTTGCACGCGGCCCAGTAGCCGTCGTGCGCGCCGCCGAACGGCGGGCTGTGGGTGTAGGCGACCTGCTTGTCCGGCGTCACGTGCTGGCCACCCGCGTACTGCTGGGTGACGATGCCCGCGATCTGCAGCGACGGGTCCTGGTTCTGTGCGGACGGCGTGAACTTGGCGAGGGCCGCCTGGTGTTCCTCCTTGGCCCGGTTCGCCGTGTAGCCGTAGCCGAAGACGCCGACGGCGAGCAGGACCACCACCGCGACCGCGGCGATGGTTCCCCACGGGGTGGCTCGCTTCGTCACCACCGAGGCGCGCGCGTTGCGCACGGCCTTGCTGCTCTTGCCGCTGACCATCGACCGTCCCGACCCTCCGCGGACCGTCCCTCGGACGGCCCTGGCGTTCCCCGGCCACCGAGTCTAGGAGCGCCGCCTGAGAGGGGTTTGAGAAGCCCCCGGCCGACGCGTGTCCTGTGGATCAGCGCCGCAGCGCAGCAAGGCGGAGATCCACAGGTGGAATTCGACGTGCCGTGTGGATCGACGCCGCAGCGGAGCACGGCGGAGATCCACCAACGCAACCCATAGGATCGGGCCCGTGACCCCCGCCCTCCTCGACGACCTCGTGCGCGCCGCCGCGTCCGAGGTGCTGGCCGTCCGGGGGCTGGACCCCGCGGCGCTGCCGGCTGACGCCGGGATCGAGCGGCCGCGCAACCCCGCGCACGGCGAGTACGCCACGAGCGTCGCGCTGCGCACCGCGGGCCGGGCCGGGGTGGCGGCGCGCGACCTGGCGGGCTGGCTGGCCGACGCGCTGGTCCGCAGGCCCGAGGTGGCGGACGCCGAGGTGGCCGGTCCCGGGTTCCTGAACCTGCGGATGACGGCAGACGGCCGGGGCGCCCTGGTTGCGGAGGCGTTGGCCGCGGGCGAGGACTACGGGCCGGAGCGGGCGGCCGCCGTCGAGGACGCGGCGGACCTGCTGGTGCGCAACGCCCCCGCGGGACTCGTCGCGGCCGTCGGTGTGGACGCGGCGCGGTACGGGCTCGTCCGCGGCCGGGCCGTCGACGACCGGCGCACCGTCGACAATCCTTTCTTCCGCGTCCGGTACGCCCACGCCCGCGCGGTGTCGATGCTCCGCAACGCCGTCGACCTGGGCGTCGACGTCGGCACGGACCTGCGGCCGCTCACCCATCCCTGCGAGGGCGAGCTGATCTGCGCGATCGGGCACTTCCCGGCCGTCGTGGCATCGGGCGAGCCGCACCGCGTCGCCCGCCACCTCGAGGCGCTGGCCGGCGCCTTCTTCGACGTCCACGACACCTGCCCGGCGCTCCCGAAAGGCGACGCGGATGTCACGGACCTGCACCGGGCGCGGCTGGCACTGGTGGTCGCCGCGCACCGGGTACTGGCGAACGGGCTCGGGCTGCTCGGTGTGAGCGCACCCGAGCGGATCTAGTGAGGACTCTCCCCATGAAGAACAGGCAGTGAACGCCCATCCCGCCGGTCCGCTGCACGCCGGTGTGCTGCACCCGGCCGAGTCCGCGGGCACGCACCCGGGCAGCGCCGCCGACCTCGACGCGCTGGCCCCCGCGGTGTGGCCGCGCGGTGCCCGCCGCGGCGACGACGGCGTGGTCGTGCTGGGCGGCGTGGACGTCCGCGACCTCGCGCAGCGGTACGGCACACCGCTCTTCGTCATCGACGAGGCCGACTTCCGCTCGCGTGCGGCGGAGTTCGCCACCGCGTTCGGCGCGCGGTCGGTGCACTACGCCGCCAAGGCGTTCCTGTGCACGGAGGTCGCCCGCTGGGTCGCCGACGAGGGGCTGAGCCTGGACGTCTGCAGCGGTGGCGAGCTCGCGGTCGCGCTGCGGGCGGGCTTCCCGGCGCAGTGGATCGCGTTCCACGGCAACAACAAGTCGACCGACGAGCTGGTCGCGGCGGTCGAGGCGGGCGTCGGGTATGTCGTGGTCGACTCGCTGCAGGAGATCGCCCGGCTCGACGCCGTGGCCCGCGAGCGCGGCGCGACGGTGCCGGTGATGATCCGGCTCACGGTGGGCGTCGAGGCGCACACCCACGAGTTCATCGCGACCGCGCACGAGGACCAGAAGTTCGGCTTCTCGATCACAGGCGGGCCCACGAGCGACGCCGCCGAGGCGGCCCAGCGGGTGTTGAAGGCGGGCGCGCTCACGCTCGTGGGCCTGCACAGCCACATCGGGAGCCAGATCTTCGACACCGAGGGGTTCCAGGTCGCCGCGCACCGCGTCGTCCGGTTCCTCGCGCAGCTGCACCGCGAGCACGGCCCGGACGCGCTCGCGTCGGTGCACACGCTCGACCTCGGCGGCGGCTTCGGTATCGCCTACCGGCCCGGCGACGACCCCATCGACGTCCCGGGCCTGGCGGACGAGTTGCGCGCGATCGTCGCCCGCGAGTGTGCCGCGGCGGGGCTGGCCGCCCCCGCCATCGCGGTCGAGCCGGGCCGGGCGATCGCCGGGCCGGGCACCGTGACCGTCTACGAGGTGGGCACCCTCAAGGACGTGCCGCTGACCGGTGCCGCCCGCCGCTACGTCAGCGTGGACGGCGGGATGAGCGACAACATCCGCACTGCCCTGTACGACGCGGAGTACGACGTCCGGTTGGTGTCGCGCGGGAGCGGGACGGACGAGAGCGTGCTCTCCCGGGTGGTCGGCAAGCACTGCGAGTCGGGTGACATCGTGGTGCGCGACTGCTGGCTGCCCGCGGACCTCGCCGCGGGCGACCTGCTGGCGGTGGCCGCCACTGGGGCGTACTGCTACTCGATGGCGAGCAGCTACAACCGGCTGCCGCGCCCGGCGGTGGTCGCCGTGCGCGACGGGGCGGCGCGGGTGATCCTGCGCCGCGAGACCGTCGACGACCAGTTCCGCCTGGAGGTCGTGAGCGAGCGTAGCGAGCGAACCATCAGCACAGCGCTTCGCGAAGCGCCGACCGAGCGTAGCGAGGGAGAGCGTTGAGCGAGCGTAGCGAGCGAACCATCAGCACAGCGCTTCGCGAAGCGCCGACCGAGCGTAGCGAGGGAGAGCGTTGAGCGAGCGTAGCGAGCGAACCATCAGCACAGCGCTTCGCGAAGCGCCGACCGAGCGTAGCGAGGGAGAGCGTTGAGCGAGTGTGCGAGCTCACCATTAGACACAGCTGTGCCGCGAACGCGGCCGACGAGCGTCAGCGAGGAGGACGCGTGAGGTCCGTACGGGTCGCTCTGCTCGGTTGCGGCACCGTCGGCGCCCAGGTCGTGCGGCTGCTGCGGGAGCAGGACGACGAGCTGGCGGCGCGCGTCGGGGCCCGCCTCGAGCTGGTCGGGGTGGCCGTGCGCCGCCCGCACCGGCACCCCGAGCTGGGCGACCTCGTGACGACGGACGCCGCCGCGCTCGTGGTGCGCGACGACGTGGACGTGGTCGTCGAGGTGATCGGTGGCATCGAGCCGGCTCGGACGCTGCTGCTGGAGGGGCTCAAGGCCGGCAAGTCGGTGGTCACGGCGAACAAGGCGCTGCTGGCCGAGGACGGTGCGGCGCTGGCCGAGGCGGCCGACGCGTCCGGCGTCGACCTGTACTACGAAGCGTCCGTGGCGGGGGCGATCCCGCTGCTGCGACCGCTGCGCGAGTCGCTGGCGGGCGACCGGATCACCCGCGTGGCCGGGATCGTCAACGGCACCACGAACTTCATCCTCTCCGCGATGACGGCGTCGGGGTCGAGCTACGCGGACGCGCTGGACGAGGCCACCCGGCTGGGCTACGCCGAGGCCGACCCGAGCGCGGACGTCGACGGCTACGACGCCGCGTCCAAGGCTGCGATCCTCGCCTCCCTGGCCTTCCACACGCGCGTGACCAGCGCGGACGTGCACTGCGAGGGCATCCGCGACGTCAGCGCCGGGGACATCGCGGCCGCCGCCGGGCTCGGCTTCGTGATCAAGCTGCTGGCGATCTGCGAGCGGACCCTTGCGGACGGGACCTACCCCGAGAGCGTCTCCGCCCGGGTCTACCCGGCGATGATCCCGGCCGGGCACCCGCTGGCCGCGGTGGACGGGGCGTTCAACGCGGTGTTCGTCGAGGCCGAGGCGGCCGGGCAGCTGATGTTCTACGGGCAGGGCGCCGGCGGGGCGCCGACGGCGAGCGCGGTGCTCGGCGACGTCGTGGCGGTGGCGCGCAACCGGGTGATCGGCGGGCGCGGGCCGCGGGAGTCGGCGCATGCGAACCTGGCGGTGCGCCCGATGGGCAGCGTGCCCACCCGCTATCACGTGAGCCTGGACGTGGCGGACCGTGCCGGCGTGCTCGCGACCATCGCCGGGGAGTTCGCCCGGCACGACGTGAGCATCGCGGCGGTGCGCCAGACGGGCGGTCGCGGCGAGGGCGACGGCGACGCGCGGCTGGTCGTCGTCACGCACGAGGCACCGGAGGCGGCGCTGGCCGCCACGGTCGACGTGCTCAGCGGGCTGGACGTGGTGCGCGGCGTGGACAGCGTGGTGCGGGTCGAGGACCTGGGGCGTACGGCACCGGAGGTGGGCTCGTGAAGACGGCCACCCGGGCGTGGCCCGGGGTGATCGAGGCCTATCGGGACCGGATGCCCGTCGAGCCGGGTTGGAAGATCGTCACCCTCGCTGAGGGCGGGACGCCGCTGCTCCCGGCGCCGTACCTCTCGGACCGCGTCGGCTGTGAGGTGTTCCTCAAGGTCGACGGGGCGAACCCGACGGGGTCGTTCAAGGACCGCGGGATGACGATGGCGGTCACGGACGCGCTGGCCCGCGGCCAGCAAGGGGTGATCTGCGCGTCCACCGGCAACACCTCGGCCTCGGCGGCCGCCTACGCCGCCCGTGCGGGCATGAGCTGCGCGGTGCTCGTCCCGCAGGGCAAGATCGCGCTCGGCAAGCTCGCGCAGGCCGTCGCGCACGGCGCGCGGATCCTGCAGATCGACGGCAACTTCGACGACTGCCTGGAGCTCGCCCGCAAGACCGCGCAGGACTACCCGGTCGCCGCGCTGGTCAACTCGGTCAACCCCACCCGCATCGCCGGACAGGCCAGTGCCGCGTACGAGATCTGCGACGTGCTCGGCCGCGCCCCGGACATCCACTGCCTGCCCGTCGGCAACGCCGGCAACATCACCGCGTACTGGGCGGGCTACCGCGCGTACGCCAAGGACGGCGTGATCGACGCACTGCCGCGGATGTTCGGATTCCAGGCCGCGGGTGCCGCCCCGCTGGTGCACGGTGCGCCGGTGCGGCACCCGGAGACGATCGCGACCGCGATCCGGATCGGGGCGCCCGCGTCGTGGACGCAGGCGGTCACGGCGCGTGACGAGTCGGACGGCCGGTTCGCGGCGGTGACGGACGACGAGATCCTCGCGGCGTACCGGTTGCTCTCGGCGCGCGAGGCGGTGTTCGTCGAGCCGGCGTCGGCGGCGAGCGTGGCCGGGTTGCTGCAGTCGGCGGAGAACTCGACGTTGCCGCAGGGGTCGTTGGTGGTGTGCACGGTGACCGGGCACGGCCTCAAGGATCCGGACACGGCGCTGCTCGCCGCTCCCGAGCCGACGGTCGTGCCCATCGACCCGGGTGCCGTGGCGGATGCGCTGGAGCTGCGGTGACGCGGTCGTCAGGCGAAGCCCTTCGTCCCGACCGCCGCCTGCCTCGACAGCCGGCGAGCCTGGCGACTGCGGTGACGGGGGTCGGCACCGGGCGAGCCGCGGGCGGGCGCCGTGGGTAGGCTCGCGGAGGTCCGGGTCCGGGTTCCGGCGTCGTCGGCGAACCTCGGGCCGGGGTTCGACTCGCTGGGCCTCGCCCTGGCGCTCTACGACGAGGTGGACGTCGCCGTCGCCCCGGACGGCTTGACGATCGAGGTCGACGGGGCCGGGGCCGGGGTGCCCCGCGACGAGCGGCATCTCGTCGTCCGTGCCCTGCGTCGCGCGTTCGCGGTGTTCGGCGACGCACCCCGCGGGCTGCACCTGCGCTGCCGCAACGCGATCCCGCACGCGCGCGGCCTCGGCAGTTCCGCCGCCGCCGTCGTCGCGGGCGCGGCGGCCGCCGCGGCGCTCGCGGGCCGCGACGTCGCCGCCGAGGGCGATGCGTTGCTGCAGATCACGGCCGGCATGGAGGGGCACGCGGACAACGCGGCGGCGAGCCTGTTCGGAGGATTCGTCGTCGCGTGGAATAACGACGGCCGATTCGACGCTGTACGGGTCGATGCGCACCCCGGCATTGCGCCCGTCGCGCTCATCCCGGAGGTCGAATCGTCCACCGCCACGACGCGGGGGCTGCTTCCTGACATGGTTCCGCTCGCGGATGCCGCGTTCACCGGAAGCCGTACCGCGCTCGCCGTTCTCGCTTTCACCCAGCGTCCTGGCCTGCTGTTGCCCGCCACCGCGGACCGGCTGCACCAGGAGTACCGGCGGCCGGCCTATCCGGAGTCGGCGGCACTGGTCGACGGGCTCCGCGCGACAGGCGTTCCGGCCGTCATCTCCGGCGCCGGACCGACCGTCCTGGCGCTGACCACGGACGGCGCGCTGCCGTCCGGCGTCGACCTGCACGGTTTCGCCGTGATGCACCTGCCGGTCGACCCGTTCGGGGTCACCGTCGAGGAAAGCTGATCACGGCGTGTCGGGGTGGGGGGTTGTTGCCGCCGCAGACGGATACGTCTACCCTCGGTGGCGCAACGGCGATCCACGCAAATCCGCGTGGCCACTCGAGCCGGATTTCCCGCAAACCGCCCGAGCGGCCCTTCCCCGGAACCGCGACGATCGTCGCCCTGCCCGTTCGGGACGGCTGCCGACGCCGCGCTCAACCCGACAGTCGTCCGGCACACCGTCCGGACGAGCATGAAATCCGCTGACCCGGGAATGTCCCCGGTCGGTCAGGAAGGACCTTCGTGAGCGAGACCGATCTCGTCACCACCGGTACCGCGCCCGAAGCGGGCGCCCCGGACACCCCGGGCGGCACCGCCGCCCCCACCCGCCGCAGGGGCCTGAGCACGATGGTGCTCGCGGAGCTGCGCCAGCTCGCGGGTGAGTTGAACATCGCGGACACCGCGAAGATGCGCAAGGGCGACCTCATCGCCGCGATCAAGGAGCGCCAGGCGGGTGGCCCCGCCTCCCAGCTCTCGCTGCCGACACCCCCGGCGACCAGTACGAACGGCGACGGCACGGCCGCGGCGTCCACCATGGACGAGGCGCCGGCTCCCGCTCGGCGTCGGCGGGTCGCCTCGCGCGCCGCAGGCTCGCCGCGCAAGGGCGCCGCGACCGCCGACGGCGGCGTGCCCGCCACCACCGACGAGGCTTCGGCGGCACCGCTCGAGGTGCCGGCCGCCGAGGCGGCTCCGCCCGCCCAGCCCGTCCCCGAGGTCCGCGCCCCCGAGGTCCGCGGCGCCCCCGAGGTCACTGCCCCCGAGGTCACTGCCCCCGAGGTCACGGCCCCCGAGCAGCCGGCCGAGGCCCCCGCTGCTCCCCCCGCCGTCGAGACCGACGGCGAGACCACTCCCCGACGCTCGCGCCAGCGCCGTGCGCGCGGTGACCGGGCCGACCGCCCTGACCAGGGCGAGAACGGTGCATCTGTGGCCACTCCGACCATCGACGTCGCTCCCGAGACCACGCCGGAGGCCGCCGGCGAGGGCGGCCGGCGCGACGGCGGTCGCGAGAACGGTGCCCGAGAGAATGGCCGCAGTCGCGGCCCCCGCACGGACCGCACCGACGACCGCGGCCCGCGCACGGACCGGAACGATCGGAACGACGACCGCGGCGGCCGCCCGGACGAGCGGAACCAGCGCGATGACCCGCGACTCCCGCGACTCCCGCGACTCCCGCGACGACGACGGTGACGGCGACGACGACGGCCGCGGCCGTCGTGGACGCCGCTTCCGGGACCGTCGCCGGGGTCGCGACCGCGACCGCCCCGGCCAGCAGGGCGGGCAGAACACCGTCGACACCGAGGTCCGCGACGACGACGTGCTGCTGCCCGTCGCCGGCATCGTCGACATCCTCGACAACTACGCGTTCGTCCGCACCACCGGCTACCTGGCCGGCCCGACCGACGTCTACGTGTCGTTGTCGATGGTCCGCCGCTACGGCCTGCGCCGCGGCGACGCCGTCACCGGTGCCGTGCGCCAGCCCCGTGAGGGCGAGCAGAGCCGGCAGAAGTTCAACCCCTTGGTCCGCGTGGACACCCTGAACGGGCAGGACCCGGAGGTCGCCCGCAACCGGCCCGAGTTCACCAAGCTCACGCCGCTCTACCCGAACGAGCGGCTGCGCCTGGAGACCGAGCCGCACAAGCTGACCACCCGCGTCATCGACCTGGTGATGCCGGTCGGCAAGGGCCAGCGCGCGCTGATCGTGTCGCCGCCGAAGGCCGGCAAGACCACGATCATGCAGAACATCGCGAACGCGATCACCACGAACAACCCCGAGTGCCACCTCATGGTCGTCCTCGTCGACGAGCGGCCCGAGGAGGTCACCGACATGCAGCGGTCGGTGAAGGGCGAGGTCATCGCCTCGACGTTCGACCGGCCGCCGACGGACCACACCACGGTTGCGGAGCTGTCGATCGAGCGTGCGAAGCGCCTGGTGGAGATGGGCCACGACGTCGTCGTGCTGCTGGACAACATCACGCGCCTCGGCCGGGCGTACAACCTGGCTGCGCCCGCGTCAGGCCGGATCCTGTCCGGCGGTGTCGACTCCACGGCGCTCTACCCGCCGAAGCGCTTCCTCGGCGCGGCGCGCAACATCGAGGGCGGCGGCTCGCTGACGATCTTCGCAACCGCGCTGGTCGAGACCGGGTCCACGATGGACACGGTGATCTTCGAGGAGTTCAAGGGCACCGGCAACGCCGAGCTCAGGCTGGACCGCAAGATCGCGGACAAGCGGATCTTCCCGGCCATCGACGTCGGCGACTCGGGCACGCGCAAGGAAGAGCTGCTCATGTCGCCCGACGAGTACGCGGTGATGGTGAAGCTCCGGCGCGTGCTCGGCGGACTGGACGACCAGCAGGCCATCAACCTGCTGCTCGAGCAGCTGCGCAAGACCCGGACGAACATCGAGTTCCTCATGCAGGTGGCCAAGAGCACACCGGGGAACGACGACTGAGCACCGGCTCGCCGAGACGGCCACGGCTTCCTGCCGTGGCCGTCGTCGTGCTGGCTGCGCTGCTCCTCGTCGGCTGCGCCGCGCCGGCCCGCACTCCGACCGCCGGTGATCCGCCACCCTCGACCCCGGCCGCGCCTGTCGCCACGCTCGTCGCCTCCGGGGACGTCGCCTGCGGGCCGGACATCGAGGAGACGCCGTCCCAGTGCCAGCAGGAGGCCACGGCGGACCTGGTGGAGGGCCTGAACCCGGATGCCGTGCTCGTGCTCGGCGACACCGCGTACGAGGAGGTCACCCCGGATTCGCTCAAGGTCTACGACGCGAGCTGGGGCCGGTTCCTGGACCGGACCCACGCCGTCGTCGGCAACCACGAGTACTACGGCAACGGGCCGGACGCCTACTGGGACTACTTCGGGGACCGGGCGGGCGACCGCGGCGAGGGCTGGTACTCCTTCGACGTGGGTGCCTGGCACGTCGTCGTGCTGAACTCGGAGTGCGCGGACGTCGACTGCGGCCCGGACGGCGATCAGCTGCGGTGGCTGGCCGACGATCTGAACAGCAGCTCCGCGCGCTGCACCCTCGCCGCGTTCCACCGCCCCCGGTTCTCCTCCGGTGACGAGTACGGCGACGACGAGTCCGTCTCCGACCTGTGGCAGGTGCTGCAGGATGACGGGGTCGACGTCGTCCTCAACGGCCACGAGCACAGTTACGAGCGGTTCGCGCCGCAGCGCGACTCGGGGCGGGCGACGGCGGAGGAGGGCATGGCGGAGTTCGTCGTCGGCACCGGTGGCCGCGATCTGCGCGGGTTCGGTGATGTGAAACCGAACAGCGAAGTGCGCTGGAACAGCTCGTTCGGGGTGCTGGCGCTGACCCTGCAGCCCGACCGTTACGACTGGCGGTTCCACGCGACGGACGGCGCTGACGTCGACCAGGGCAGCGCGGCCTGCCGCTGACCCCGGGAACAGCCGGGCGGTCGAGATGGTTAAATCTGATGTCCGCACCGCGGTTCCGGTTCACCTCCTCGAGGACCCGGCGACCGCATCTTTCGAGAGGAACATCCCAGTGCGCAGCGGTATCCACCCCGACTACCACGAGACCACGGTCACGTGCGGCTGCGGGAACCAGTTCACCACCCGCAGCACCGCCCGCAGCGGCCAGATCCACGTCGAGGTCTGCTCGGCCTGCCACCCGTTCTACACCGGCAAGCAGAAGATCCTCGACTCCGGCGGTCGCGTCGCCCGCTTCGAGGCGCGCTACGGCAAGCGCCCCGTGCGAGGCGGCAAGTAGCTTGAACAACGGCGCCCACCGGCCTGGTGGGCGCCGTTTTCGTGTTCTGAGGAGAGTGCGATGACCGCGTCGCTCGACACGTTGCTCGGAGAGCACGCCGAGCTGGAGCGCGCGCTAGCCGACCCGTCGGTGCACGCCGACGCCGCGCAGGCCCGCAAGCTCGGCCGGCGCTACGCCGAGCTCGGCCCGGTCGTCGCCGCCGCACGTGAGCTCGCGACGGCCCGCGACGACGAGGCCGCCGCCCGGGAACTGGTGGCCGAGGACCCGTCGTTCGCCGACGAGGTCCGCGCGCAGCACGCCCGCGTCGAGGAGCTGGAGACGCGCCTCGCCGAGCTGCTGGTGCCCCGCGATCCGCACGACGGCGACGACGTGATCATGGAGGTCAAGTCGGGGGAGGGCGGCGAGGAATCGGCCCTGTTCGCCGCCGACCTGGTGCGGATGTACCTGCGCTATGCCGAGCGCCGCAGCTGGAAGGCCGAGATCCTCGGCGGCACCGACTCCGACCTGGGCGGCTACAAGGACGTCACGCTGCTCGTGCGTTCGCGCGCCACCGACCCTGACGGCGTGTGGGCCGCGCTCAAGTACGAGGGCGGCGTGCACCGCGTGCAGCGGGTGCCGGTCACCGAGTCGCAGGGCCGCGTGCACACCTCTGCGGCCGGCGTGCTCGTCTACCCGGACACCGGCGCCGACGCCGCCGTCGAGATCGACGAGAAGGACCTGCGGATCGACGTCTTCCGCTCGTCCGGGCACGGCGGGCAGAGCGTCAACACCACCGACTCCGCCGTGCGGATCACCCACCTGCCCACGGGGATCGTCGTGTCCTGCCAGAACGAGCGCTCCCAGCTGCAGAACCGCGCGCGGGCCATGGAGGTGCTGCGCTCGCGGCTGCAGGCGCTGGCCGAGGAGGAAGCGGCGGCGAAGGCGTCGGCGGAGCGGCGCTCGCAGGTGCGCACCGTCGACCGCTCCGAGCGCATCCGCACCTACAACTACCCGGAGAACCGGATCTCCGACCACCGCATCGGCTACAAGGCTTACAACTTGTCGGCGGTGCTCGACGGCGACCTCGGGGACCTGCTCGCCGCGCTGGCCGCCGCGGAGCGGTCCGACGCGGTCGCGACGGCGTGACCCGGCATCCCCTCCGGGTCGCGGTCCTCGAGGCCGAGCGGGAACTCGCTGCTGCAGGCGTGCCCAGCCCGCGGGTCGACGCCGAACTCCTCGCCGCGCACGTCGTCGGCGTCCCGCGCGGGCAGCTGGTGATGGTGCCGCTGGTCGACGAGTCCGTGCTGGAGCGCTACCGGGAGCTGGTCGCGCGGCGTACGGCCCGCGAACCGTTGCAGCACCTCCTCGGTACCGCGGTGTTCGGCCCGGTGACGCTGGCCGTCGGTCCCGGAGTGTTCACGCCGCGCCCGGAGACCGAGCTGCTGCTGGAGTGGGGCCTGAAGGCGATCGCCGACGTCACGTCGCCGCTGGTCGTGGACCTGTGCACGGGATCGGGCGCGCTCGCCGTGGGGATCGCGGCGTGCCGGCCGGACGCCGTCGTGCATGCCGTCGACGCGGACCCCGCGGCGCTGTCGTGGGCCCGGCGCAACGTCGAGGCGCACGCCGCAGCCGGGGGCACGCCGGTCGCGCTGCACGCCGCGGACGTGCGCTGGCCGGACCTGCTGCCCGACCTCGAGGCCCATGTCGACCTGGTGCTGTGCAACCCGCCGTACGTCCCCGACGGCACACCGGTGCCGCCGGAGGTGGCCTGCTTCGATCCGCCGGGCGCGGTCTTCGGCGGCCCCGACGGCCTGGAGATCATCCGGACGGTCGTGACCGCCTCGGCGGCGCTGCTGCGCCACGGTGGCCGGCTCGGGATCGAGCACGACGACACCCACGCCGACGCGGTGCCGGAGCTGCTGCGGCGGCGCCGGGTGCTGACGGACGTCGAGGCGCACCGCGATCTCGCCGGCCGCCCCCGCTTCGCGACCGCCCGGCGCGCCCGCCTAACCTCGCGCGCGTGAGTGTGCCTGGCGTCCCGCCCACCTACGACTGCGCCGATCCCGACGCGCGCCTCGCCGGTCTCGCCGCCGCCGCCCGAGCTGTGCGCTCCGGGCAGCTCGTGGTGCTCCCCACCGACACCCTCTACGGCCTGGGCGCCGACGCGTTCGCCGGCGCGGCGGTGCGGTCGCTGCTCGCGGCGAAGGGCCGGGGGCCGGACATGCCCGTCCCGGTGCTCGTCGGGTCGTGGAACACCATCGACGGGCTGGTCACCACTGTCCCCGCGGCGGCGCGCGAGCTGGTGGAGGCGTTCTGGCCCGGCGGGCTCTCGCTGGTGTTGCCGCACGCGCCCTCGTTGACCTGGGACCTCGGCGTCACCCGCGGCACGGTCATGCTGCGCATGCCCTTGCACCCCGTCGCGCTGGAACTCCTCCGCGAGATCGGGCCGATGGCCGTGTCGAGCGCGAACATCTCCGGCCGCCCGCCGGCCACCACCATCGGCGAGGCGACCGAGCAGCTCGGGGGTGCGGTCGCGGTGTACCTCGACGGCGGCCCGTGCCGGGTCGGGGTCGCGTCGACGATCGTCGACCTGACCGGCGACGAGCCGCGGGTGCTGCGGGAGGGCGCAGTTCCGGTGGCGGAGATCGCCGAGGTGCTGGGCCGCGAGGTCGCCACCGCCTGACGACGGCGGGCGCTCCACGTCTGGAAAGCCACGTTCAGGACGCCTGACGCCCTGAACGTGGCTTTCACGACACTCCGGGCATCACCTCTCGCCCGGTGGCAGGCCGAGCAGGTCGCCGAGGCGCTCGATCGCGTCGTGGAAGAACTCCTCGCGGCGGTCCACCACGTTGTGCAGCTGGCCGAACACCTCGAAGCTGACCAGTCCGAACAGCGCCGTCCAGACCTGGACGACCCGGGCGCCGACGGTCGCCTCGGGGTCGACCGGGAGTCCCACCGCCTCCCCGACGCCCGGTGCCAGGGCCGCGTCCGCCCCACCGGTTCCCGGATCGACGACCCCGGCCGCGACACCGTCGGCCACGATCCGGCTGAGCACCGCGCCGACCCGGGCCGCGGGTCCGATCGTCGCCGGCGGCGCCGCATAGCCGGGCACCGGCGAGCCGTAGACCAGTGCGTACTCGTGCGGGTGCGCCAGGGCCCAGCCGCGGACCGCGCCGCAGGCCGCGTGCAGCCGCGCCCGGAAGCCGTCGCGCGCCGCCTTCTCCGCCGCCTCCTCCGCGGTGGCGCCCAGCGCGTCGTACGCCTCGACGATCAGCGTCGTGAGCAGCTCGTCGCGGCTCGGGAAGTAGCGGTACACCGCCGACGAGGCCATGCCGAGCTCGCGGGCCACGGCCCGCAACGACAGCCCGGCTGCGCCGTCCGTGGCGAGGTGCCGGCGCGCGGCGTCGACGATCTCGCGGGTCAGAGCGGCCCGGATGCGGGCGCGTGTTCCGGCTGCGGTCACGGCCGGAGTGTTGCACGGAATCGGAGCAGCGACAACAAACGAGAGCAGTGCTCTTGACACGACGAGGCGCAAGGAGAACAGTGATGTGAAGAGAGAGCACTGCTCACATAGGAGAACGAGATGGCTCAGCACGTGATCGTCGGGTCCGGCGCGATCGGGAGTGCCGTGGCGAATCTGCTGGTCGACGCGGGGCACGCGGTCCGGATCGTCACCCGCCGCGGCTCCGGGCCCGACCGGGAGGGCGTCGAGCGCGTGGCGGCCGACGCCGCCGACGCCGAGCGCCTCACCGCACTGACCCGCGGCGCCGTCGCGCTCTACAACTGCGCGAACCCGCCCTACGACAAGTGGCTCACCGCCTGGCCGCCGCTCGCGTCGTCGCTGCTCACCGCGGCGGAGCGCACCGGAGCCGGCCTGGTCACCATGGGCAACCTGTACGGCTACGGCCCGGTCGACGGCCCGATGACCGAGGAGACCCCGCTCGCCGCGACCGGGCCCAAGGGTCGGACGCGCAACCGGATGTGGGCCGACATGCTTGCGGCCCAGGACGCCGGCCGGGCCCGCGTCACCGAGGCCCGGGCGTCCGACTTCTACGGGCCGGGACCGGTCGGAACGAGCCACCTGGGTCAGTACTTCATGCCGCGGCTGCTGGCGGGGAAGCGCCCGCTGGTGATGCAGGCCGACCTCGACGCCCCGCACTCGTTCACCTACGTCCCGGACGTGGCCCGTACCCTGGTCACGCTCGCCGGCGACGACCGGGCGTGGGGCCGTGCCTGGCACGTGCCGACGGCCCCGGCGGTGTCGCTGCGCGAGATCGCGGCCCGGATGGCGACGATCGCCGGTGTGCGGGACCGGGGCGTCCTGGTGCCGCCGCACCTGCTGGTGCGCGCCCTCGGCCTCGCCGTGCCGTTCGTCCGCGAGCTGGAAGAGGTGCGCTACCAGTTCACGCGGCCGTTCGTGCTCGACTCGCGGGCCGCGCAGGAGACGTTCGGGCTGGCGCCCACGCGGCTGGCGGACGGCCTGGCCGCGCACGTGCACTGGTGGGCGCGCTCCTCCCGGGCGGCGAGTGGCGCTGTGAGAGACTGAACCGGCCGCAGACCGTGGCGAGGAGGAGTACGTCGATGCCGACCGACCAGCCCGACCTCATCGTCGAGCGTTACCTCCGCCGCCTCGGCGGGGGTCGACCCGATCCCGCCGCGCTGACGTTCTACGCGTCGCTCGACCAGATGCGGTCGGTTGACCCGCTGGTCGCCGACCGGGTCGTCGCCGAGCTGGTCGACCAGCGGGCGAACATCAAGCTCATCGCCAGCGAGAACTACGCGTCGCTGGCCGTCCAGCAGGCGATGGGCAACCTGCTCACCGACAAGTACGCCGAGGGGTCGGCGGGGCACCGGTTCTACGCGGGCTGCGACAACGTCGACGCCATCGAGTCCCACGGTGCGGAGCTGGCGAAGGCGCTGTTCGGCGCCGAGCACGCCTACCTGCAGCCGCACTCGGGCATCGACGCGAACCTGGTCGCGTTCATCGCGATCCTCGCCACCCGCGTCGAGGACCGCTTCCTCGAGCGGCTCGATGTCAAGAACGTCTCGGCGCTCTCGGACGAGCAGTTCGCCACCCTGCGCACCGAGCTGCACGACCAGCGCCTGCTCGGGATGGACTACTACTCGGGCGGCCACCTCACCCACGGCTACCGGTTCAACATCTCGTCGCGGCTGTTCGACGCCCGCGGGTACACCGTGGACCGGGAGACCGGCCTGCTCGACCTCGACGCGCTGCGCGCGCAGCTGCACGAGGTGCGCCCGCTGATCCTGCTGGCCGGCTACAGCGCGTACACGCGAAAGATCGACTTCGCGAGGATGCGCGAGCTCGCCGACGAGGTGGGTGCCACGTTCATGGTCGACATGGCGCACTTCGCCGGGCTGGTGGCCGGCAAGGTGTTCACCGGCGCCTACGACCCCGTGCCGCACGCGCACGTCGTCACCAGCACCACGCACAAGACCCTGCGCGGCCCGCGCGGCGGCATCGTCCTGTCGTCGGCCGAGTACGCCGACGCCGTCGACAAGGGCTGCCCGGCCGTGCTGGGCGGCCCGCTGCCGCACGTGATGGCGTCGAAGGCGGTGGCGCTGAAGGAGGCGTCGCAGCCGTCGTTCCGGGAGTACGCGGCCCGGATCGTGGACAACGCGCGGGCGCTCGCCGACGGGCTGCAGCGGCGCGGGGCGCGGGTGGCGACCGGCGGTACGGACAACCACATCGTGCTGGCGGACGTCGCGTCGTCGTTCGGTCTCACCGGCCGCCAGGGCGAGTCCGCGCTCCGCGCGGTGGGCATGACGCTCAACCGCAACTCGCTCCCGTTCGACGCCAACGGTCCCTGGTACACCAGCGGCCTGCGGCTGGGCACCCCGGCGCTGACCACGCTGGGCATGGGCGTGGACGAGGTCGACGAGATCGCGGACGTCGCCGTCGAGGTGCTCCGCGGCGACCGCGCCGGTCAGCGTCAACGGCAAGCCGAGCAAGGCGAAGTACGAGACCGAGGCCAAGGTCGTGCAGGAGGCTCGCGCGCGGATCACCGCCCTGTGCGACAAGTTCCCGGTGTACCCGGAGATCGACCTCTCGATCGTCGAGCCCGCGGCTCCCTGAGGTGGACCTCGCGCAGCAGGCGCCGGTCATCGGATCGGCCGTCCTGCCACTGCGCGAGTACCTGCTCACCGGGCTGACCGCGACGGTCGTGACGTTCCTGCTCACCGGTCCCGTGCGGGTGCTCGCGGTCCGGCTCGGGGCGGTCGCCTGGCCACGCGGCCGGGACGTGCACTCCACACCGACCCCACGCTGGGGCGGGTTGGCGATGCTCGCCGGCGTCCTGGCCGGGGTGCTGCTGGCCTACCAGCTGCCGGCGCTGCGGCTCGCGTTCGACTACTCGGACGAAGTCGTCGGCGCCCTCGTCGCGGTGGTCGTGCTCGGCGTGGTCGGCGTGCTCGACGACCGCTTCGAGCTCGACGCGATCACCAAGTTGGCCGGCCAGACGACCGCGGCGGGCCTGCTGGTGCTCGCCGGGGTGCAGTGGGTGACGTTCTGGATCCCGTGGGGCGGCGGGGGGACCGGGATCTCGGGCTCGTTCCTGATCCTGGGGGAGACCCAGGGTGTGCTGCTGACCGTGGTGCTGACCGTCGCGCTGATCAACGCGATGAACTTCGTGGACGGGCTCGACGGGCTCGCGGCCGGGATCGGGCTGATCGCCGCGTCCGCCACCGCGCTGTTCGCGATCGGGCTGGTGAAGGCCAACGGCAACGACCCGGGTGCGTACTCGCCCGCGCTGCTCGCGGTGGTGCTGGCCGGCGCGTGCCTGGGGTTCCTGCCGCACAACTTCAACCCCGCCCGGATCTTCATGGGCGACTCCGGCTCGATGCTCATCGGGTTGATGCTCGCCGCGGCGACGACCACCGCGTCGGGCCGCATCGTGCCCGACGCCGGTACCTCCGCGACGGACGTCATCGCGCTGTTCGCGCCGATCCTGGCCGGTGCCGCGGTGGTGTTCGTGCCACTGCTGGACCTGCTGATGGCCGTCGTCCGCCGCACCCGCAAGGGCATGAGCCCGTTCTCGCCCGACAAGATGCACCTGCACCACCGCCTGCTGGAGATCGGGCACAGCCACCGTCGCGCGGTGCTGCTCATCTACCTGTGGGCGGGGGTGCTGGCCTATGGGGCGGTCGCGCTGGCGCTGATCGCCGACCCGTTCGTCGTGTTGTGGGCGGTGGGCATCGGGCTCCTCGTGGCCGTGCTCGCCTCCGCCGTGCCGAGACTGCGGGCCCCGAGATGAGGAGCCCCGTGGCTTCGACGGCCTCGCCGCGGGCATAGACATGCACTACAGCGTGTAGAAGCCGATCGTCCAGAGGCGGTTTCCCGCAGGTCACGGCGCGACCGGAGACCCGCTCTCCCTGTGGTAGCGTCCCCGTCGCGGGCCGGAGGATCGGCCCGGTTTGTCCCACCTAGGGGACGAGCCCTTCTGGCGCCGAGGCGAGGAGAAGCTGGTGAGAGCCCACCCCCGGGCCGGACGACGTCCGGCCCGTCGACGGTGAGCCCCGCTGTGGCAAGCAACGGCCCGCAACTGGGCGACCTGCTCTCCATGGGCATGACGCTCGCGCTCTGCGTCGTGGTCGGCTTCGGTCTCGGCTGGCTCGGCGACCTGGCCACCGGGACCTTCCCTCTCATCGCGATGATCGGACTGGCGCTGGGCGTCGCCGCCGCCGCGGTCTACGTAGTCAAGCAGTTCAAGAGGTACTCGTGAACGGCAGGTGCACCCCATGACGAGGAGCGTGCCGTCCTATACCCCTCCGGTGACGCTGGCCACCTTCCGGCGCGCCGCGACCATGGCGGGAGTCGTCACCGCCGTCGCCGTCGTGGTGCTGGTGCTCGTCGGCTACCCCCTCTTCGGCCTGTTCCTGGTCGTCGGCGTGGCACTGGGCACGCTGAACATGTGGCTGGCGGTGCGCTCGGTCGCCCGCTTCGCGACCAGCCGTCCGTCCAAGGCCCGCTTCTCCGGCTCGGTGCTCGGGCGCCTCGCGGTGATCACCGTGGTCGCGTTGGTGATGGCGTGGCTGGTACGTCCCGCGGGTATAGCGATCTTCGCTGGACTCGCGCTGTTCCAGGTGCTCGCGATCGTCAGCTCGATGCTGCCGCTGATCAAGGAGATCCGACAGAAATGACCGATCAGGCATGAGCATGGTCCTGGCCGCGGAAGAAGGCGGCAGCATCACCCCGGGCGAGCACTGGACCGCAGAGGTCGGCGGGCTCACGTTCAACCTCGACACGATCATCGGCACGCTGATCGCGGGAATCATCGTGTGCGGCCTGGGCTACTACATGGCCCGCCGCGCCACGAAGGGCCGTCCGTCCGGGCTGCAGGTGGCGTTCGAGGCTCTGGCCGCGTGGGTGCAGGGCCAGGTGCGGGAAGGGATGGGCTACCGCACGCCGCGTGGAGTCGTGGGGTTCTGCATCACCCTCTTCGCGTTCATCCTGTGCTGCAACTGGCTCGCCGCGCTGCCGTCGGAGCACTGGATCCCGCCGCCCACCGCGGACGTCAACCTGGTCTACCCGTTAGCCCTGCTCGTGATCGTCTGGGTCAACGTGGCGGGCATCCGGGCCAAGGGCGTGAAGGCCTACTTCGGCCACTTCACGCAGCCCTACGCGTTCCTGGCGCCGATCGAGTTCATCACGCAGTACGTGGCGCGTCCCGCGTCCCTGGCGCTGCGGCTCTTCGGGAACATCTTCGCGGGCGGGATCATGGTTGCGGTCATCGCGCTGATGCCCGCCTACATCCTGTGGCTGCCCAACGCGGTCTGGAAGCTCTTCGACATGTTCATCGGGCTCATCCAGGCGCTGATCTTCACGCTGCTCACCTTGATCTACTTCAGCGAAGCGGTGGGCAGCGAGGACGAAGCCGCCCACCACTAGACCTCCGCTCCACCGCCCCCGCCCCACACGCATGCAGCGCCGCCCCGAGACGGCGCGACAGGAATGAGGAGAGAGATGAGTGTTCTGGCGCAGGCCGCCGAAGGTGTCACCGGCAACGTCACGCTCGGCTTGGCCATGATCGGCGGTGGCCTCGCCCTCGGCGGCGGTGCCATCGGTGCGGCCATCGGCGATGGTCTCGCGGGATCCGCGGTCATCCAGGGCGTCGCCCGCCAGCCCGAGGCGGCCGGCCGACTCAACACGACGATGTTCCTGATCATCGGTCTGGTGGAGGGCATGTACTTCATCAACCTGGCGTTCATGGCTTTGTTCGTGTTCGTCCTGAGCTGAGCGGCCCTTTCATGGAGCAGTCGTACACCCTTGCCGCGGGGACCACGAACTTCCTCGTCCCCAACGCGACGATCATCGTCGTCTTCGTCATCTTCCTGGCGATTCTGTTCTTCTTCTACCGGTTCATCGTGCCGCCGCTGACCAAGGCGATGGCCGAGCGGGACGAGATGAACCGCAAGCAGGCCGAGGAGCGCGACGCGGCGCAGCGCAGGCTCGCGGAGGCCAGGGAGCGCTACGACTCCGCGCTGGCCGACGCCCGCGCACAGGCCACGATGATCAAGGACGAGGCGAGGGCCGACGCGCAGCGCATCCGCGACGACATGCGCGCCGAGACCGACCGCGAGGTCGCCGAGATCCACCGACGCGGTGCCGAGGAGCTCGCCGAGCAGCGCGCCCGGGCCGTCCGGGAGCTGCGCGGGCAGATCGGCGGCTTGTCCACTGACCTGGCGGGCCGGATCCTCGGTCGCCCGGTGGACCACGACGACGAGACCGTGCGGCGTTTCCTGGCCGAGCTGGACGAGCGGCAGACGGCGGGAGGGCAGCGCTGATGGCGGAGTTCATCGCGGAGCTCGTCGGCTTCGTCGTCATGCTGTTCGTGCTGTGGAAGTACGTGCTGCCGCTGGTCGACACCATGGTCAGGAAGCGGCAGGACGAGGTCCAGCGCCAGGTCGACGAGGCCCAGGAGGCCACGCGCAAGCTGGAAGACGCCCGAGCCCGCCTCGACGACGCCGTCCAACGGGCCGACGCCGAGGGTGCCCGCATCCGCGACGACGCCCGCGCCGACGCCACCCGGATCCGCGAGGAGCTCAAGGAGCAGGCGGAGGCCGAGGTCGAGCGCATGCTCCAGCGGGGACGCGACCAGCTCGTGGCCGATCGCGACCAGGCCGTGCGCAGGCTGCGCACCGAGCTGGGCGGCGCGTCGATGGAGCTGGCCGAGCGGGTGATCCGCACCACGCTCGACGACGACGGCGCCCGCCAAGACACCGTCGAGAGCTTCCTGTCCGAGATCGAGAGCCTACCGTCGCCGCGGGGCAGCGTGCGCGCGACGACCGGCAGAGGGGCCTAGCCCATGGCGTCCGTACTGCAGTCCGCCAGCCGCGACGCACTCGGGGCGGCCACCACCCGGCTCGACGAGCACATCGATGCCACCGGTGCGGCCGACCTCAAGCGCCTGGCCGACGACCTCTTCGCCGTGGTCGGGCTCCTCGACCGGGAGCACGCGCTGCGCCGCGCACTGGCCGACCCGGGGACCCCGTCAGTGGCTCGCGGCGGTCTCGCGGACCGCCTGTTCGACGGCAAGATCGGCCGCCCGGCGCTGGACGTCGTGTCGGACGTGGTGAAGTCCCGCTGGTCGCGCGCGGGCGACCTGCTCGAAGGCCTCGAGTCGCTCGCGCGCGCCGCGGCGTTCGGGGTGGCGGAGAAGGACGGCTCGCTCGACCGCGTCGAGGACGAGCTGTTCCGGTTCGGGCGCATCCTCGACCGCGAGCCGGAGCTGTCGCGGTTGCTGTCGGACACCGCGACCCCCGTCGACAAGCGCGTCGGCCTGCTGCGTGACGTGCTCGGCGGGAAGGTCACCCCGGTCACGGCGACACTGCTCGAACAGGTCGTTCGGAACCCCCGTAGCCGCAACCTCGATGTCGCGGCCGAGGAGCTGTCCGAGCTCGCCGCGGCGCGCCGCGACCGCTACGTCGCGCACGTCCGCACCCCCGTGCGGATGACCGGCGAGCAGGAGCAGCGGCTCACCGACTCCCTGACCCGGCTCTACGGCAGGCCGATCTCCCTGCAGGTGGAGCTCGACCCTGACCTGTTGGGCGGCCTCGTCGTCCGCGTCGGCGGCGAGCTGATCGACGGCAGCGTCGCGGGCCGCTTGGCCGCCGCCCGCCGCGCACTCCCCAGCTGACCTCAACCCGAAGGACCTGAAGTGGACATCCAACTGGACGGCCGCCCGCAGGCGGTTCCAGCGGCTTGGCTGGGCGGGAGATACTGAGATGACAGAGCTGACGATCTCCTCGGATGAGATCCGGAGTGCGATTGCGGGCTACGTCTCCTCTCTGGAGACGGAGACGTCACGGGAAGAGGTCGGCACCGTCATCGACACCGGTGACGGCATCGCCCATGTCGAGGGCCTCGCCTCGTGCATGACCAACGAGCTGCTGGAGTTCGGGGGCGGCGTGCTCGGCGTGGCGCTGAACCTCGACCAGCGCGAGATCGGCGCGGTCATCCTCGGCCCGTACCACGGGATCGAGGAGGGCCAGCAGGTGCGGCGCACCGGCGAGATCCTCTCGGTGCCGGTCGGCGACGCCTTCCTCGGCCGGGTGATCGACCCCCTCGGCGCCCCGATCGACGGCCTCGGCGAGATCGAGGCCGAGCGAGCGTCGCATTCTGGAGGTGCAGGCCGCCACGGTGATGCAGCGCCAGTCCGTGTCCGAGGCCCTGCAGACCGGCATCAAGGCCATCGACGCCATGACGCCGATCGGCCGCGGCCAGCGGCAGTTGATCATCGGTGACCGCAAGACCGGCAAGACCGCCGTCTGCGTGGACACGATCATCAACCAGAAGGGCAACTGGGCGTCCGGCGACCCGAAGAAGCAGGTGCGCTGCATCTACGTCGCCATCGGCCAGAAGGGCTCGACGATCGCCGGCATCCGCTCGGCGCTGGAGGAGGCGGGGGCACTCGAGTACACGACGATCGTCGCCGCCCCGGCCTCGGACCCCGCAGGGTTCAAGTGGCTCGCCCCCTACACCGGCTCGGCGATCGGCCAGCACTGGATGTACGCGGGCAACCACGTCCTGATCATTTTCGACGACCTGTCCAAGCAGGCCGAGGCCTACCGGGCGATCTCGCTGCTGCTGCGCCGCCCGCCGGGTCGCGAGGCCTATCCCGGCGACGTCTTCTACCTGCACTCGCGTCTGCTGGAGCGCTGCGCGAAGCTCTCCGATGAGCTCGGCGCGGGGTCGATGACCGGCCTGCCGATCATCGAGACGAAGGCCAACGACGTGTCGGCCTACATCCCGACGAACGTCATCTCGATCACCGACGGCCAGGTCTTCCTCGAGTCCGACCTGTTCAACCAGGGTGTGCGGCCCGCCATCAACGTCGGCATCTCGGTGTCGCGCGTCGGTGGCGCCGCGCAGGTGCGTGCCATGCGCACGGTCTCGGGCTCCCTGCGGCTGGATCTGTCGCAGTACCGCGAGCTCGAGGCGTTCGCCGCGTTCGGCTCCGACCTCGACGCCGCGTCGGCGGCCGCGCTGGGCCGCGGCAGCCGCCTGGTCGAGCTGCTCAAGCAGCCGCAGTTCTCGCCGTTCCCGGTCGAGGAGCAGGTGATCTCGATCTGGCTCGGCACCAGCGGCAAGCTCGATGATGTGCCGGTCGTCGACGTCAGCAGGTTCGAGAGCGAGTTCCTGGCCCACCTGCGGCGCAGCGACGAGGGCGCGCTGGCGGAGATCCGCGACACCGGCAAGCTCACGGACGAGAACATCGAGCGGCTGGGGCGCATCGTCAAGGACTTCAAGCGCGGTTTCACGACCTCCGCGGGTGAAACGCTGACCAAGGACGAGGATCCGGTCGACGCGATGGAGTCCGAGGACGTCGACCAGGAGACCGTCAAGGTCCGCAAGAAGGACTGAGGACGAGCTCATGGCGGCACAGATTCGGGTCCTACGAAGGCGCATCCGCTCGACGCAGTCGATCAAGAAGATCACCCGCGCCATGGAGCTGATCGCGACCTCGCGGATCGTGAAGGCCAGGACACGGGTGCAGGAGTCACGCCCCTACGCCGAGCAGATCACTGCGGTGCTCACTGAGCTGGCCAGCAACGCGGCGCTGGACCACCCGCTGCTGGTGGAGAAGGAGAACCCGCGGCGCGCGGCGGTGTTGGTCGTCACGAGCGACCGCGGCCAGGCAGGTGGCTACAACAACAACGTGCTCAAGGAGGCCGAGGGCCTCTACGCGCTGCTGCGCGAGGAGGGCAAGGAGCCGGTCATCTACGTGATCGGGCGCAAGGGCGTGAACTACTACCGGTTCCGCAAGCGCGAGATCAAAGAGTCGTGGACCGGCTTCTCCGAGCAACCCTCCTACCCGGATGCTGCCGAGGCGGCGCGCGTGCTCGTCGAGGCGTTCATGGCCGATGACGACGACGAGAACAGCGTCGACGAGCTGCATCTCGTGTACACGCAGTTCAAGAACATGGTCACGCAGATTCCCCAGGCGCGACGGATGGCGCCCATGGTCGTCGAGTACGTCGAGGACGAGCCCTCGGGGGACATCCAACCTCTGTACGAGTTCGAGCCCGACCCCGACGCGCTGTTCGACGCGCTGCTGCCCAAGTACATCGGGGCGCGGCTGTTCTCGGCGCTGCTGGAGTCCGCGGCCTCGGAGTCGGCCAACCGCCAGCGTGCGATGAAGGCGGCGACCGACAATGCGAACGAGCTGATCCGTAACCTGACCCTGGAGTCCAACCAGGCACGTCAGGCCCAGATCACGCAGGAGATCAGTGAGATCGTCGGGGGCGCCGACGCTCTCGTGACCACAGGGGAGTGACTGATGACCGCCACTGCTGACCACACCGGGACGGTGACCGGCCGCGTCGTGCGGGTCACGGGCCCTGTCGTGGACGTGGAGTTCCCGCGGGGCCACGTCCCGGAGCTCTACTCCGCCCTCGAGGTGCCCGTCGAGATCGGCGAGATCAACCGCACGCTCACGTTGGAGATCGCCCAGCACCTCGGCGACAACCTCGTGCGCACCATCTCCATGCAGCCCACCGACGGGCTGGTCCGCGGCCAGGAGGTCACCGACCTCGGCCGTCCGATCTCGGTGCCCGTCGGCGACCAGGTCAAGGGCCACGTGTTCAACACGCTCGGCCAGTGCCTCGACGACCCGGACCTGAAGATCACGGGCGAGCTGTGGGGCATCCACCGGCAGCCGCCCAGGTTCGACCAGCTCGAGGGCAAGACCGAGATGCTGGAGACGGGCATCAAGGTGATCGACCTGCTCACCCCCTACGTCGTCGGCGGCAAGATCGGCCTGTTCGGCGGCGCGGGCGTGGGCAAGACGGTGCTCATCCAGGAGATGATCACTCGTGTCGCCAAGAACTTCGGTGGCACGTCGGTGTTCGCGGGCGTCGGGGAGCGCACCCGTGAGGGCAACGACCTCATCACGGAGATGACCGAGTCCGGCGTCATCAACGACACCGCGCTGGTGTTCGGGCAGATGGACGAGCCGCCCGGCACCCGTATGCGGGTGGCGCTCTCGGCGCTCACGATGGCGGAGTACTTCCGCGACGAGCAGAACCAGGACGTGCTGCTCTTCATCGACAACATCTTCCGGTTCACCCAGGCGGGCTCCGAGGTCTCCACGCTGCTGGGCCGCATGCCCTCCGCGGTGGGGTACCAGCCCACGCTGGCCGACGAGATGGGCGAGCTGCAGGAGCGGATCACGTCGACGCGCGGCCGTTCGATCACCTCGATGCAGGCGATCTACGTGCCCGCGGACGACTACACCGACCCGGCGCCCGCCACCACGTTCGCGCACCTGGACGCCACCACCGAGCTCTCTCGCCCGATCTCCCAGAAGGGCATCTACCCGGCGGTGGATCCGCTCACCTCCACGTCGCGGATCCTGGACCCGCAGTACGTCGGGGAGGACCACTTCCGCGTCGCCAACGAGGTGAAGCGCATCCTGCAGCGGTACTCCGACCTGCAGGACATCATCGCCATCCTCGGTATCGACGAGCTCTCCGAGGAAGACCGCCAGCTGGTCGGGCGCGCGCGGCGCATCGAGCGCTTCCTGTCGCAGAACCTGCTGGTGGCCGAGCAGTTCACCGGCCAGCCGGGCTCCACCGTGCCGCTCAAGGAGACGATCGAGTCCTTCGACAAGATCGCCAAGGGCGAGTTCGACAACGTGCCCGAGCAGGCGTTCTTCCTCTGCGGCGGCCTGGAGGACCTGGAGCGCAACCGGAAGAAGCTCGAGGGCAGCAGCGACAATGGCTGAGATGACCGTGGAGCTGGTCGCCGTCGAGCGGCGGCTCTGGTCGGGGAAGGCGAGCTTCGTCTTCGCCCGCACCACCGTCGGCGAGATCGGCATCCTGCCGGGGCACGAGCAGTTGCTCGCGCAGATGGAGGAGGCCGGGATCGTCCGCATCGACGGGGTCGACGGGCCGCCCACCACGGCGGCGGTGCACGGCGGGTTCCTGCACGTCACACCGGAGACGGTCACGATTCTGGCGGAGTCGGCCGAGATCAGCGAGGAGATCGACGTCCCCCGGGCGCGTCATGCCCTGGAGCGGGCCGACCATTCGGAACCCGAGGGTGCAGCGGCTGCGAAGCGGGCCCAGGTGCGGCTGCGAGCCGCCGGCGAGGCCGAGTAGCAGGGCGGCCGGCGGTGGGACTAACGGAGCTCGTCGCCGGCATCCTGCTCGTCGTCTGCCTGCTGCTGGCCATCTGTCTGGTCGTACGGCGGGTACAGCTCATCCAGGGCGGCGGCGTGGACGTGAGTCTGCGCCGCCGCCCCGGCGTTGCGGGGGATCCGACAAGCGGATCGAGCTGGCTCGCCGGCGTCGGCCGCTACCGCGGCGACGACCTGGCCTGGTTCCGGCTCACCAGCCTCTGGCCGGGGCCCACGGTCGTCGTCGACCGCACGGTGCTGGAGATCGTGGACCGCCGCTCCCCGACGGACGACGAGTCCGCCGCGATCCCCGCAGCGGGCGTGGTGCTGCGCTGCCGGACGCCCGCGGGCGTCCTGGAGCTGGCGATGCCGCCCGGCGTGCTGACGGGCTTCCTCGCGTGGCTGGAGGCCACCCCGCCCGGCCGCACGGGCTACCGCCAGGCCTCGTAGCCGGGCACGAACGCGAGTCTTGCGTTCACGCACGCGAGTCTTGCGTTCGTGCACACGAGTTCTGCGTTCCCGCTCACTCGGCCTGCGGGCTCGCGGTAGCCCGGGCGCCACAGGACGTCGCCGCCCGGGTTCGCGACGCGACCCAGGATGAACAGCAGGTCCGAGAGCCGGTTGAGGTAGCGCGCCGTCAGCGGGTTCGTGCGCTCGGCGTCGACCTCCAGCAGGGCCCAGACCGAGCGCTCGGCGCGGCGTGTGACCGTCCGCGCCACGTGCAGGTACGCGGCCCCGGGCGTGCCGCCCGGCAGGATGAACGAGTCGAGCTTCGGCAGGCCCTCGTTGAACGCGTCACACCAGCCCTCGAGACGGGTGACGTACTCCTCAGTCACCCGCAGTGGCGGGTACTTCGGGTTCTCGTCGATCGGGTTGCACAGGTCCGCACCGACGTCGAACAGGTCGTTCTGCACCTGGCGCAGCGGCGCGAGCACCGCCTCGGCGAGGCCGCCGACCGTGACCGCCACGCCGATCGCCGCGTTGCACTCGTCGGTGTCGGCGTAGGCCGCGAGTCGGACGTCGGTCTTGCGGACGCGGGTGAAGTCGCCGAGCGCGGTGGTGCCGTCGTCGCCGGTCTTGGTGTAGATCTTGGTCAGGTGCACGGCCATGCGCTGACGGTATCCGGCCGGGCCCACGCCGGAGGCGGACGCTAGCGTCGTCGGCCGTGGTGGAGCATTTCGCGGTACGAGGCGGCGCCCGGCTGGTCGGGTCCGTCGACGTGGTGGGCGCGAAGAACAGCGTCTTGAAGCTCATGGCGGCGGCCCTGCTCGCCGAGGGCACGACGACGATCACCAACTGCCCCGAGATCCTCGACGTCCCGCTGATGGCCGACGTCCTGCGCAGCCTCGGCTGCACCGTGGCCGTCGACCACGACGAGGTGACGATCGACGTCCCTGCCGAGCCCGGGGCTCAGGCCGACTACCGATCGGTGTCGAAGCTGCGGGCGTCGGTGTGCGTGCTCGGCCCGCTGGTCGCACGCTGCCGGCGCGCCGTCGTCCCGCTGCCCGGCGGCGACGCGATCGGCTCCCGGCCGCTGGACATGCACCAGGCCGGGTTGCGCAAGCTCGGTGCGACCACCGAGATCGAGCACGGGCGCGTGGTGGCGGAGGCGGGCGACCTGCACGGGGCGCAGATCTGGCTCGACTTCCCCAGCGTCGGGGCCACCGAGAACATCCTCATGGCCGCCGTGCTCGCCGACGGCACGACCGTGATCGACAACGCAGCGCGCGAACCCGAGATCGTCGACCTCTGCACGATGTTGCAGCAGATGGGCGCCAAGATCGACGGCGTCGGCAGCTCGACGCTGACGGTGCATGGCGTCACCAGCCTGCAGCCCACCACGCATCGGGTGATCGGTGACCGGATCGTCGGCGCGACCTGGGCGTTCGCGGCGGCGATGACGCGCGGGACGGTCACTGTCCGCGGTGTCGACCCGCACCACCTCGACCTCGTGCTCGACAAGCTGCGCACGGCAGGTGCGGCCGTCACCGTCGGGCTTGAGGAGTTCACGGTCGCGATGAGCGGGCGGCCGCGCGCCGTCGACTTCGTCACGCTGCCCTACCCCGGGTTCGCGACGGACCTGCAGCCGATGGCGATCGCGCTCGCGGCCGTCGCCGACGGCACATCGATGATCACCGAGAACGTGTTCGAGGCCCGGTTCCGGTTCGTCGACGAGATGATGCGGCTCGGGGCGGACGCGCGGACCGACGGGCATCACGCGGTCGTGCGGGGCGTCGAGTGGCTTTCCAGCGCGCCCGTCTGGGCCAGTGACATCCGCGCGGGCGCGGGGCTGGTGCTGGCCGGGCTGTGCGCGGAGGGCGAGACGGAGGTGTGGGACGTCACGCACATCGACCGCGGCTATCCGCGCTTCGTCGAGAACCTGCGCGCGCTGGGTGCGGACATCGAGCGGGTGATGGCAGACCCGGTGCGCTGACGCGCTCCTCGTCGGACGGCGTGCGCGATGCGCGCAGACGAACGTGCCGACTCGCGGCGGTGAAGGTGCCGACTCGCGGGGCGGGCGGGGAAGGCCGGTTGGGAATGGTCGAGTTCGGGAATCACCCGGTCGGGCGATGCGCCATTGCTCGACGAGGAGGAGAGGTCCGATGACCGACGCTGCCGGAACCGCACGTCAGGTGGCCAACAGTCGGCCTGTGAAGTACGGCGCGCGCATCGGTCTCGTCGCGTACGGGATCACGTACCTGCTCATTGCGTGGCTCGCCCTGCAGGTCGCGTTCGGTTCGAGCGGCGAGCGGACGGACCAGAACGGTGCTTTCCAGACGATCGCGAGCGAGCCGTTCGGCCAGGTGCTGCTGTGGGTGCTCGTCGTCGGGTTCGTGGCCGTCGCGCTGTGGCGGCTGGAGCAGGCGATCTTCGCCACGGGCGGGGTGCAGGACCAGTCCGAACAGATCAAGAAGCGGGTCGAGAACGGGGCCCGGGCCGTGATCTTCGCGGCGCTCGCGATCATCGCCGCACGCACGGCCCTCGGGGCCGGGGAGCAGGGCACCGGGCAGGAGGCGGCGGCGGGCGTGCTGGGCTGGCCGGGCGGCCAGTTCCTCGTCGGCGCGGTCGGGCTCGTGCTCGTCGCCATCGCGGTGGTGAAGGCGAAGCACGGTTGGGAGAAGAAGTTCCTCGAAGAGATGAACCTGCCGTCAGACCAGAAGGCCCGTGCGGCCGTCGAGCGGCTGGGGCAGGTCGGCTCGATCGCGAAGGCGGTGTCGATCGGCCTGATCGGCGTGCTGGTGGTGGTCGCAGCCGTGCAGTTCGACCCGTCGAAGGCGAACGGGCTCGACCCCGCGCTCAAGGCGCTGGCGGCCCAGCCGTTCGGGATGTTCCTGCTGGCGATCGTGGCGGTCGGACTCGCGGCCTACGGGGTGTTCTGCTTCTTCGACGCCAAATACCACAGGGTGTAGGGCATCACTCCAGGGCGCCTCGGCTGAGCACCACCCGGGCGGCCTTGAGGTCGTCCGGGAACACGAGGATCCGGTAGGTGGGGCCGTCGCGGCTGAGCGTGGCGCGGATGCCCGCCGCCGCGAGCCGGCCCTGCAGCACCTCCGCCGCGAGCGCGCCCGGCACCCGGGAGACCTCCTCCAGCAGCCCGAACGCCGTGGGGTCATGCGGGTCGTCCAGCCGTGCCGTCGGCACCTTCCGGTCCGTCCCGAAGGTCCAGCGCAGCGCGACGACCATCAACCCCATCAGCAGCAGGGCACCCAGGATCGCCCAGATCCGGGCCGAGGCGTCGGGCACCGGCCCAGTCTCCGCCCGGTTGCGCAATGCCGCCACGCACGGGTGTGACCCACTTCAAAGGACGTCCGACTTGTGGGTGCACGACCGTAGGATCAGTGGGCCCAGCTGGTCCTCGAGGCGGAGGTGCCCGGTGCCGTACCCCACCGATCGTGAACGCGACCGCCCCTGGGTCATCCGGACCTACGCCGGCCACTCGTCGGCCGCGAAGTCGAACGCGCTCTACCGCCGCAACCTGGCGAAGGGGCAGACCGGTCTGTCGGTCGCGTTCGACCTCCCGACGCAGACCGGCTACGACCCGGACGACGAGCTCGCCCGCGGGGAGGTCGGCAAGGTCGGTGTGCCGGTGAGCCATCTCGGCGACATGCGCACGCTGTTCGACGGCATCCCGCTCGCCGAGGCCAACACGTCGATGACGATCAACGCGCCGGCGATGTGGCTGCTCGCGCTGTACGTCGCCGTCGCCGAGGAGCAGGGCGCGGACCGCGCGCAGCTCGCCGGGACGACGCAGAACGACATCGTCAAGGAGTACCTGTCGCGGGGGACCTACGTGTTCCCACCCGCGCCCAGCATGCGGCTGATCACCGACATGATCGCCTGGTCCTACACCAACATCCCGAAGTGGAACCCGATCAACATCTGCAGTTACCACCTGCAGGAGGCCGGGGCGACGCCCGCGCAGGAGCTGGCGTACTCGCTGTCGACGGCGATCGCGGTGCTCGACTCGGTCCGGGACTCGGGCCAGGTCCCCGCCGCCGAGTTCGGCCGGGTCGTCGGGCGCATCTCGTTCTTCGTCAACGCCGGGCTCCGGTTCGTCGAGGAGATGTGCAAGATCCGGGCGATGATCCGGCTCTGGGACGACATCACCCGGGAGCGCTACGGCGTGACGGACGCGAAGGCCCGGCGCCTGCGCTACGGCGTCCAGGTGAACTCGCTGGGACTCACCGAGGCCCAGCCGGAGAACAACGTCCAGCGCATCGTGCTGGAGATGCTCGCGGTGACGCTCTCCCGGGACGCCCGCGCTCGCGCCGTGCAGCTGCCCGCCTGGAACGAGGCCCTGGGCCTGCCCCGTCCCTGGGACCAGCAGTGGGCGCTGCGCATGCAGCAGGTGCTCGCCTACGAGACCGACCTGCTGGAGTACGAAGATCTGTTCGACGGCAGCCGGGTCGTCGAGGCGAAGGTCGCCGAGCTGGTCGAGGGCGCCCGGGCGGAGATCGACCGCGTCCAGGAGATGGGCGGGGCGGTCGCGGCCGTCGAGACCGGCTACATGAAGGGTGAGCTCGTGCGCTCGCTCGCGGCGCGGCGGCGGCGGATCGAGTCGGGCGACGAGGTGGTCGTCGGGGTGAACCGGTTCGAGACCACCGAGCCCAGCCCCCTGCAGGCCGAGGGCGCCGGCGCGATCGAGGTGGTCGACCCGGCGACGGAGGCGGCCGCCGTCGACGCGATCCGCGAGTGGCGGGCCGGACGCGATGTGGCCGCCATCGCGGCAGCCCTGGACGACCTGCGGGACGCGGCCAAGACGGACACGAACCTCATGGAGGCCTCCATCGCGTGCGCGAAGGCCGGCGTCACGACGGGGGAGTGGACCGGGGCGCTACGCGAGGTGTTCGGCGAGTTCCGGGCGCCGACGGGGGTGGCTGCAGCGGTCTCCGGCGAGGCCGTGGGTGAGATCGCGACGGTGCGGGCCCGGGTCCGCGCGACGGGCGACGAACTGCACCAGCGGCTGCGCATGCTCGTCGGCAAGCCGGGGCTCGACGGGCACTCCAACGGGGCCGAGCAGGTGGCCGTGCGCGCCCGCGACGTCGGGTTCGAGGTGGTCTACCAGGGCATCCGGCTGACACCGGCGCAGATCGTGGCGGCCGCGGTCCAGGAGGGCGTGCACGTCGTCGGGCTCTCCATCCTGTCGGGCTCGCACCTGGAGGTCGTCCCCGCCGTGGTCGAGGGCCTGCGCGCGGCGGGTGTGGACGACGTCCCGGTGGTGGTGGGCGGCATCATCCCGCCGGACGACGCCGCGGAGCTGCGCAAGCGGGGGGTCGCCGCCGTGTTCACGCCGAAGGACTACCGGCTGACGGGGATGATGGATTCCATCGTCACGCTGATCCGGGTCGCCCAGGGGCTTGATCCTTAACGGCCTGCGCCGTTGCACAGCCCGGGCCGTTCGCCTATGGTGCCGATTTCGCGGCAGCACGGGCGCGCCGGTCGGAGGGTGTCGTGATGGCGGAGCCACCACCCACGCTGGCGGTGCGCGGCCTGTCCAAGCGGTTCGGCGGGATAGTCGCGCTGGAGGACGTCGACCTCGACGTCCGCCGCGGCGACGTCGTCGCGATCGCCGGTGAGAACGGCGCGGGCAAGTCCACGCTGGTCAACGTATTGTCCGGGATGTGCCGGGCCGACGCGGGGACCATCCTGCTCGACGACGTGCGGGTACGGATCGACAGTCCTGCCCGGGCCCGGTCGCTCGGCATCGCGACCGTGTTCCAGGGGCTGGCGCTCTGCGAGAACCTCGACGTGGTCAAGAACCTCTTCCTCGGCCGCGAGATCGGGTCGCTCTGGATGGACGAGCGGGCCATGGAACGCCAGTCCACACAGCTGCTGCGGCAGATCTTCTCGACGGTCTCCCGGGTCCGCGACCGCGTGGGCGACCTCTCGGGTGGGCAACGGCAGACCGTCGCGATCGCCCGGTCGCTGCTCGGCGACCCGTCGATCGTGATCCTCGACGAGCCGACCGCCGCGCTGGGGACGACCCAGCGGATGCAGGTGCTCAACCAGATCGTCCAGCTGCGGGCGCGCGGGCTGGGCGTGATCATGATCTCGCACAACCTGGACGACATCGGGGCCGTCGCGGATCGGGTCGTCGTCCTGCGGCACGGCCGCAACAACGGCGTCTTCGAGGTGGCGTCCACCACCACCGAGCAGGTGCACCAGGCGATGACCGGTGCCGCGCCGGCCCGCAACCTGTTCGGCAAGGGCGCTTCGGGTCGGCACCGGGCGGGCTGACCGTGGAGCCGTGGCCAGGGCGGGGCCGCGACCGCGGCCCGGGATGAGGCCGTGGCCGGGCGGATGGCGCACAAGCACCCCGGGGCGTCCCCGGAGGACAGGCGGGCGATCGCCGGCCTGTCCTCCCGGCACGCGGCGGCGGTGGAGCAGTATCTCGCCGGCCGGGTCGAGACGGCGCTCCCGCTGCTCGAGCAGATCGTGTTCGGCTGCCGGGCGGTGCTGGGCGAGCACCATCCCGACACGCTGACCGCCGAGGGCAACCTCGCGGTGGCCTACGTGCGCGCAGGCCACGACGACGGGCCGGCTGCCGTCGAGGACGCGTATGCGGCGCGCGAGCACGAGTTCGGTCCGGACGACCCGCGTACGCTGACCGCGCTGGAATGCCTGGCTACCGTGCACCGCCTGGCCGGCGACGCCGGTGCGGCCATCCGGCTCGGTGAGGTGGTCGCGGCGGCCCGCGAGCGCGTCCTGGGCCCCGCCCACCCGGACACGCTCGTCTCGCGGCTGGGCGTGGGGCTGGCGTACGGGGAGGCGCGGGCGATGCCGCAGGCCGTCGCCGTGCTGACGGCGGCGCTGGCCGACGCGGAGGCCGCGCACGGGCCCGACCAGCGGCACACGATCGAGATCCGGGCGGCGCTGGCGTGCTGCCACGCCGTGAACGGCGAGCTCGTCGCGGCCGCCGAGGGGTACGACCGGGCGATCGCCGACGCCGCCGAGGCCCTTGGCCCGGAGCACCCCGACACCGAGGCCCTGCGGGAGGAGCGCCGCCGGCTCTGCGAGCCGCCGTCCCCGGAGTGACCCGGCCGGGCTCAGGTGTCGGGACGCTCGTCGCCGAGCTCGTCGTCGCGGTCGGCCCCGCGGCGGCGTAGCAGCCGGAACCCCGGCACCCCCTGGATCGCCAGCCGGACGTCCTTGAGCACGTCGAGCAGCTCGTGCACGTCCGGGCCCACCCGGTCCAGCGTCGCGAGGATCGGCATGATGTCGGTCTCCATGTGCTCGGTGAACATCGGCACCTGGTCGACCAGGCGGATCAGTGCCTGGACCTCTTCCTCGGAGAACTCGTCGACGAACTGCCGCAACAGCGGTGCCCCCCGCTCCGCGATCGGCTGGAAGATCTCCAGGAGCGTCCGCGCGCCGGCGCTCGTGGCCCCCACCGACTCCAGCACCGCCTCGGCCGCGCCGGTGACCGGGATGATCCGCTCGACGACCTGGTCCGCGTCGTCGGCGACGCCGCCGGCCCGCTCGACCACCCCTGCAGCGCCCTCGGCCACCTCGGCGGCCCGCTCCGCGACCTGGTCGACGCGCCCCACCAGCGCCTGCGCTCCGCCGGCGACCGCCGTGACGTCCGTCAAGACGCCCTCGACGCGCCCGACGACGGCGTCCACCCGGTCCAGGGTGCCCTCCACCCGGCCCACGAGGCGCTCCGCCTCGTCCATCAGGGCGGCGACGCGGGCGGGCAGGTCCGCGACGATCTGCACCGCCTCGTCGGTCCAGCCCAGCACCGAACGCACGGCGGAGGCGACGTCGGAGGGGGTACGGAGCAGACCGTCGATGCTCAGGGGCATCCCTCGATCTTGGCCCACATCCGCGGCGCCGCGCACCCGCGATCGGCCTGCGGGTCCGGTACCGGATCAGGACCGGTGGGCCCGGTCGTGGAGCTGCAGGAGGAGGTAGGCGGCGAGGCTCTGGGAGTCGGCGAGCTCGCCCGCGCGGGCCATGTCCTCGAAATCGGCGGTGGTGAACCACGCCGTGCGCATGTCCTGCTCGGAGTGCTCGCGCTGCGGCGGGCCGGCGGTGAGTTCGGTGGCGAGGAACACGTGCCCGCGCTGGCTCGACATACCCGGCGCCACCTCGAGGAACCCGATGCGCTCGATGCGGCCGGCCGCCAGCCCCGTCTCCTCCCGCAGCTCGCGGACGGCCAGCGTGGCGGGGTCGACGTCGGCCCGCTCAGGGGCGGTCCCGGCCGGGAACTCCCAACGGCGGCGGCCGACGGGGTAGCGGAACTGCTCGACGAGGTGCAGCCGGTCGCCGTCGCGGGGGATGACCAGCGCGTAGGTGGGCTTGTCGACGACCCCGTAGATGCTCTCGGTGCCGTCGGAGAGGCGGATGGCGTCCTCGCGCACGGTCATCCAGGAGTTGGCGTAGACCTGGCGGCTGGTGAGCGTCTGCACGAGCACACGGTGCCGGGTGCGGGTGTAGGACGTGGCGGCAGGGGCCCTAGCGTGTGGGGTGTGCGCCTCGTCATCGCCCGCTGCCAGGTCGACTACGTCGGCCGTCTCACCGCGCACCTGCCGATGGCTCCCCGCCTCCTGCTGGTCAAGGCCGACGGGTCGGTCTCCGTGCACGCCGACGACCGCGCCTACAAGCCCCTGAACTGGATGAGCCCGCCCTGCTGGCTGGAGGAGCAGCCGGGCGTGTGGACCGTGCGCAACAAGGCGGCCGAGTCGTTGGTGATCACCATCGACGAGGTGCTGCACGACACGAGGCACGAGCTCGGCGTCGATCCCGGGCTGGTGAAGGACGGGGTGGAGGCGCACCTGCAGGAGCTGCTGGCCGCGCACCCCGCCACGCTGGGGGACGGTTTCACGCTGGTGCGCCGCGAGTACATGACGGCGATCGGCCCCGTGGACCTGCTGTGCCGGGACGCGACGGGGGCGACCGTGGCCGTCGAGGTCAAGCGGCGCGGGGAGATCGACGGGGTCGAGCAGCTGACCCGGTACCTGGAGCTGCTGGACCGCGACCCGCTCCTGACGCCGGTCACCGGCGTGTTCGCCGCACAGCAGATCAAGCCGCAGGCCCGGACGTTGGCGGTGGACCGGGGGATCCGCTGCGTGGTGGTCGACTACGACGCGCTGCGCGGCCGGGAGAGCGACGACCTGCGGCTGTTCTGACAGGGCGACGAGATGCCCCGCTCGAACCGACACCGACGGCCCGACCACGTGCCGCTGCGTTCGGCCGCCTCCACGCGCTTCGAGGCCGGGCAGGACGGGGACTGGGTGGTGCGGTCCGTGCCCGGGGCGTCGTCGACGAAGGACTACCGGTGCCCGGGCTGCGACCAGCTCATCCTGGCGGGCACGGGGCACCTGGTGACCTGGCCGGCGGGCGAGCACGGCACGGTGGCGGACCGGCGGCACTGGCACAGCGGGTGCTGGGAGCACCGGTTGCGCCGCCGGCCCGGTGGTCGGCGGCGCTGAGAGGCCGGTTCAGCGGCGGGAGGCGCTGTTCTGACGCTTGCGCCGGCGCTGCGTCGGGCGTCGGACCTCCGCCCCGACCGGTTCGGGACGATCGGGCGCCTCCTCGGGCTCGTCGCTCCCGGCGGGCCCGGACGGGGCGGCATCCTCGGGCTGGGACTCGGGGAGCTGAGACTCGTCGGGCCGGGCGTCGTCGGGCCTGGCGTCGTCGGGTCGGGACTCCCCGCTCGAGTGCGGGCCGGAGACGTCCGGCGCAGCCTCACCCGGACCGGGCCGCTCCGGTGTCCTGCTGCGGGTCCCGGTCGGCGTCGCCCGGTGCGTCGAGCACGAGGGTCTCAGCAGGCACCGCGGGGACTGCGTGGAACGGCCGGGTGACGGGTTCGGCCTCGGCCTGCGCCGGGTCGTGAGCCGGCCACCCGTTCGAGCCGGACGCGGCGGGCAGTGCGGGCGTGCCGGGTGCGGGCGCCAGGGCGCGGACCCGGGGCGCGGGCTCCACCGCCGGGGCCGGGGACGACGCCGGCAGCGCCTCGGGCGCGAGGTCGTCGAGGGCCATCCCGAGCTGCGCCTGCGTGCCGCGTAGCTGTGCGGCGATGCGCCCGCGCACGTCGGCGAGCTCGGCCACCCGGGCCCGGGCCTCGGCGATCATGTGGCGGGCGGTCTCCTCCGCGGCCGTGATCTCGGTGCGTGCCTGCCGGGCGACCTCGTCCCTGGTGTCGTGCACCCACTGCGCGACCTGCGCACGCTCCCGCTGGATCGCGGTCAACGCCTCGGCGCGGCGCTGGTCCATGGCGATGGCGAAGTCCTTTTCCACCGTCGCCCGCCGCCGCTCCGACTCCGCCCAGGCCGCCCCGCGTTCCTGCTCGGACCGCTCGGCGGCCAGCGCGATCGCGTGCTCGGCGGCGGCGCGCTCGTCGGCCAACGCTCGCCGGTCGGCCGCGCACGCGGCGTCGGTCTCCTCGCGGTGCCGGGCGGCCTCGGCGAGGATCGCCTCGCCCTCCGCGCGGGCGAGGGAACGGATCTGGGCCGCCTCCCGACGGGCCTGCTCCCGCGAGCTGCTCGGCCGTGCGGTCGGCGTCGGCGAGGCGGCGGGCGACCTCCTCGTCCGCGCGCCGCAGCATGTCGGCGACCTCGTCCTCGGCCAGTCGCAGCATCGTGCGCACGCGCTCGCTCATGCCCTGCACGTCCGACGGCCGGGCGGCCATCGTCCGCACCTGTGTCCGCAGCCGGTCCGCCCGGAGCCGGGCCTCTTCGAGGTCGCGCCCGAGCTGAGCTGCCTGGTCGACGGCGGCGTCACGATCGGCGACGAGGATGCGGATCTCCGCGTCCAACCGGCGCAGGTGCGCGTCGACCTGCTGCGGGTCGTAACCGCGCCGTCCTACGGCGAACACTCCGTCGGACGGGTGTGCGACGGGTTCTCCGGGCATGGGCTTCACCGTACCGGCCGAGGTACGGCCCGGCCGGATCGATACCGAGCGTGACCAGTCCTTGTCACCCGGGCGGGGGAGGCCTCGGCGTTCCCCGCCCGGGGACGACTAGACGTCGCGGAAACGGTTGATCTCGGTGAGGTGCTTCTCGCGCCGCTCGTGGTTCACGACGCCCAGCCCCTCCCGCGGGGCGAGCGCGAGCACGCCGACCTTGCCCTGGTGGAGGTTGTGGTGGACGTCGATCGCGGCCTGGCCGGTCTCGTCGAGCGAGTAGACCTTCGACAGCGTGGGGTGGATCAGGCCCTTGGCGACGAGCCGGTTGGCCTCCCACGCCTCGCGGTAGTTGGCGAAGTGCGAGCCGATGATCCGCTTGAGGTTCATCCACAGGTACCGGTTGTCGAACTCGTGCATGAACCCGCTGGTGGACGCGCAGGTCGCGATCGTGCCGCCCCTGCGCGCGACGTAGACGCTGGCGCCGAAGGTCTCGCGGCCCGGGTGCTCGAAGACGATGTCCGGGTCGTCCCCGCCGGTCAGCTCGCGGATCTTCGCCCCGAACCGCTTCCACTCACGCGGGTCCTGCGTCTGCTCGTCCCGCCAGAACTTGTAGCCCTCGGCGCTGCGGTCGATCACGCACTCGGCGCCCATCCGCTTCACGATCTCGGCCTTCTCCGGCGAGGAGACCATGCAGACGGGGGTGGCGCCGCCGTTGAGCGCGAACTGGGTGGCGTAGGAGCCGAGGCCGCCCGAGGCGCCCCAGATGAGCACGGTGTCGCCCTGCTTCATGCCCGCGCCGTTGCGCGAGACGAGCTGGCGGTAGGCCGTGGAGTTGACCAGGCCGGGGGCCGCGGCCTCCTCCCACGTCAGGTGCGAGGACATCGGCATGAGCTGGTTCGACTTGACCAGAGCCAGCTCGGCGAGACCGCCGAAGTTCGTCTCGAAGCCCCAGATGCGCTGCTCGGGGTCCATCATCGTGTCGTTGTGCCCGTCGGGGCTCTCGAGCTCCACCGAGAGACAGTGCGCGACGACCCGGTCGCCCGGCTTCCAGGCGTTCACCCCCGGCCCGGTGCGCAGCACGACTCCCGCGAGGTCCGAGCCCACCACGTGGTACGGCAGGTCGTGTCGCTTCGTCAGGGGCGACAGGCGTCCGTAGCGCTTGAGGAAGCCGAAGGTCGGGAGCGGCTCGAAGATCGACGTCCAGACCGTGTTGTAGTTGATGGCGCTGGCCATCACGGCGACCATCGCCTCGCCCGGGCCGAGCTCGGGGGTCGGCACGCTGTCGATGTGCAGGCTCTTGCGCGGGTCCTTCTCGCGAGAAGGCATTCCCTCGAACATTCCCACGTCGTCCGCGTGCACCGTCACCCCCCGGTAGTGCTCGGGGATGTCGAGCGCGCCCATGGCGTCGTACTGCTCGGCGAGGATGGCGTCGAGAATTTCCTGCACAACTGGCCTCCGATGGCTGAAGTCGTGACTCGGTATGCTTGGCATTCCAAGCTACTGATCAGTATGGTACCCGGACTGGTTGCTTCCACCGATGTCTTCGGCGGGACTGTGACTCATGCCACGAGGTTCGCTACGCAGGTCGGCGAGCAGTACCTGTGACGGGGACGTTAAGAACGCCGCACTGCGGCGCACTATGTGCGCAGCACCCACATTCTCGGGCTCGATGGTGTGGTAGCTGATCATCGGGTGAGGTGGGCGGTCAGTGCGCGCCCGCGGCGGGGGGCTCGACGAGCTCCACCAGTACGCCGCCGGCATCACGCGGGTGCACGAAGTTGATCCGCGAGTCCGCGGTCCCGCGGCGCGGCTCGGCGTAGAGCAGTCGCACGCCCTTCTCCCGCAGCGCGGCGCACGCGGCCTCGACGTCGGTGACCCGGTAGGCCAGCTGCTGGATGCCCGGACCGTTGCGGTCGATGAACTTCCCGATCGGCGAGTCCGGCCGCAGCGGGGCCAGGAGCTGGATGGCGGCTCCCGTGTCACCGGGGGCCGACAGCATCGCTTCGCGGACCCCCTGCTCCTCGTTCGTCTCGGTATGGGTGGCGATGAGCCCGAGCGTGTCGGCGTACCAGGTGATCGCTTCGTCCAGGTCCGCGACCGCGATTCCCACGTGATCGACGCCGGTGACCAAGGCGCCCAGTGATGAGGTCGTCATGTCCGGAATGTAAGGGGGAGATTGCACGGCGCCGTGTGTGACGGGTCACTCACTTCCCGTTCTGTCGTGTTCGTGCCCGCCGCCACGGTCGGTATGGTCCGGCCGTGGGCCGCCCGCCGGACGTCGAGGACCTGGTCGCCCGTGCTCGGCGCGGGGAGCACCGGGCCGTCGCGAAGCTGATCTCGCTCGTCGAGACCGACACGGCTGCCGGCCGGACGCTGCTGCGGGAGGTCGCGGCCCGGCTCGCCCCGTACACGGGGCGAGCGCACGTCGTGGGCCTGACCGGGCCGCCGGGTGTGGGCAAGTCGACCTCGACGTCCGCGCTGGTCGCCGCCCTGCGCCGGCGCGGCCGCCGGGTGGGTGTGTTGGCCGTCGACCCCTCCTCGCCGTTCTCGGGCGGTGCGCTGCTCGGTGACCGGGTGCGGATGGGTGAGCACGCGACGGACGAGGGCGTGTTCATCCGCTCGATGGCGAGCCGGGGGCATCTGGGCGGCCTGGCCTGGTCCACGCCCCAGGCGCTGCGGGTCCTCGACGCCGCCGGCTGCGACGTGGTGCTGGTGGAGACCGTCGGCGTGGGGCAGTCCGAGGTCGAGATCGTCGCGCTGGCCGACACCACGGTGGTGCTGCTCGCGCCGGGGATGGGCGACGGCGTGCAGGCCGCGAAGGCGGGGATCCTCGAGGTCGCCGACGTGCTCGCGGTCAACAAGGCGGACCACGAGGGTGCGCGCCGGACCGTGCGGGACCTCGAGTCCGCGATCGCGATGTCCGAAGACGGCAGGGCGGACGGCGCCGGCTGGACGCGGCCCGTCGTCTCGACCGTCGCCGTGCGGGGCGAGGGAATCGACGATCTCGTGGCGGCCCTCGACGCGCACCGGGCGTGGCTGGACGACACGGGCGCACGGGCGGTCCGCCGCCGGGCACGGGCCGCTGCGGAGATCGAGGCGATCGCGCTGGAGCAGGTGCGCGCGCGGATCGGTGACGTCCGCGGCGCCGGGGCGCTGCCCGGGCTCGCCGACCGGGTGATGGCCGGCGACCTCGATCCTTACCGGGCCGCCGACGCGCTGCTGGACTCGGCACTCCCGGCCGAGGGGCCCTGACCGTCGAGCAGACGCAGCACCCGGTGTGACCCGATCCGGGTGGCGAGCGCCCGAGCGGCCCGCGCGTGCGCTGCGGCGTCGGCGGCGCGGCCCGCGGCGGCGCAGGCGCGCGCGAGCTCGGCGTGCAGCTCGGCCCGCTCCCGCGCTGACCGGGGGCCCTCGGTCAGCGCCGCGGACAGCTGCTCCACCGTCGGGCCGGGGCCGGGGCCGGGGCCGGGGCCGGTCGGGCCGAGCGTGCCGAGCGTCCTGTGCCCGAGGCCGAATCCCGGTTCGGCGAGCTCGACGGCGAGGTCTCGGGACGGGTGCGTGCGGTCGGGCCGGGGACGGGCGTGCTCCAGGACGGTGAGCGCCTCGTTCGGCGCGCCGACGTCGACCAGTGCATCGGCGTGCCCGGCCGCGGCCGCGGCGGCGAGGTCGGCGGCGCCCGCGTCGCGGGCGGTCTCGGCGGCTCGGGTGAAGCGGGCGACGGCCGTCTCCGGGTCGCCCGCGTCCAGAGCCTGGGTGCCCGCGAGCAGGCAGGCCCTGGCGAGCAGCGCGGCGACGGGCCGGTGCCGGTCCGGGTCGGGCAGGTGCGGCAGGACGGACTCGAGCTGCCCGACGAGCACCCGGACGGCGTCGGCGGCTCCGGCGCCGCCGAGCCGGTCGTCCAGGTGCTGCGCGGTCGCGAGCTGGGCGCGCCACAGCGCGACGACCTCCGCGTCCACGGCCGCGGCCGTGGCGAGCCGGGCGCGCAGGCGCGCGACCGGACCGGCGGTGTCCGGCACGGGGGCCGGGGGTGTGAGGTCGACGCCGGACTCCGCGTACAGCTCCTCGAGCAGGGCCCGGTAGGGCGCCTCCGGTGTGGCGTGCCCGTTCTCCCAGCGTGAGAGCAGTGTCTTCAGGCTCGCGGCCGAGGCGACCGGGACTCCCCGCTGCCGGGCCAGGCCGGCCAGGGCGCGTGCGGCGACGGTCTGGGACCAGCCCTGCGCGTCGCGGGCGGCGCGCAGCGGCGTCGGTCGTGCGGCGGTCACGGACCCGAGAATGTCGGTGGTCGACCGTACTGTCAACGGTGTTGAGTCAATGGCCCGTCAACTCCGGGCCGGCAGCATCGGGGGAGTGCGAATGGACGCGACGACGTGCGGGGTGTGCGCGCTGGCAGGGGCGACGGGAGGTGCGCTCGTCGGGTTCGGCGCCCGGCGCCGTCGACGGCGGTCCGGCGGGAGCGAGCGCCGTCCGGGCCGGCGCGCCGGGCGGATCTGGCCCGGCCGCCGCCCCGGTAACCGGCGGCGACACGGCCGGTGAGGGGCAGGCCGATGCGGGGGTGCGGTGGCGAGGTGGGCGCGGGTAGGTCAGGCGAGGTCGGCGGACGCCTCGTCGTCGAACAGATCGCCGCCTGCGTCGCCCGCCGGGTCCGGCCGGGCCGTGAAGTCGCCCGCGGCGTGCCGGACCTGGCTGAGCAGCGTCGTCAGCTGGGTCTCCTCCTGCGGCGTCAGGCCGGAGAGGCCGAAGTCGACGTCGGTGACGGCCTTGGTGGCGTCCTCGAGCGCGGCGCGGCCGCCGTCGGTGACCTCCACGAGCGTGGCCCGCCGATCCGTGGGGTGCGGCACGCGGCGCACGAGGCCGTCGGCCTGCAGTCGGTCGACGATGTTGGTGACGCTCGTGGGGTGCAGCTGCAGGCGTTCGCCCATCACCCGCATCGGCAGCCGCCCGTGACGGGAGAAGCTCAGCAGCACCAGCGCCTCGTACCGGGCGAAGGTCAGCCCGTGCGGGCGCAGGGCGCCGTCGACGGCCGACAGCAGGATCTGCTGCACCCGCATCACGCTCGTCACCGCCGCCATCGTGCGGGACGGGCCGATGCGCTCGTCCCACAGTGCCGCTGCCCGCAAGATCGGGTCGAACGGCAGGGGCTCCCGCGACGTCATGACGGCCGACGCTAGCAGTGTCCGTCGCCACCGTTCCGCCGACCGGCCGTTCGACGTCGGGCACGGCGTCACGTTGAGTCCGAAGTAGACAGTGCCAGGTGGACGGTGGGCGTCGCCGGCAGTGGCGGTGGTCGCGCCGCGGCGAACGAGTGCGGCAGGCTGGTGGCCATGCTCGTGGCATTCAGCGTGGCGCCCTCAGGGGGCGGAACGGACAGTGTCGGCGACGTCGTGGCCGAGGCGGTGCGGGTGGTCCGGGAGTCCGGGCTGCCGAACGAGACCACCTCGATGTTCACCACGATCGAGGCGCCGACGTGGGACGAGGCGATGGAGGTGGTCAAGCGCGCCGTCGAGGCGGTCGCGGCCAGAGCGCCGCGGGTGAGCCTGGTGCTGAAGGCCGACATCCGCCCGGGCTGGACGGGCCAGCTCCAGGCGAAGGTCGAGAGGGTGGAGCGGGCGCTCGGCCCGGTCGCCGACGAGGGCTGACAGGCCCTGCCGACGACGGGTCGACGGGTCGGCGGGGCCGGACGACGCCGGCCCCGCCGGATCGGTCACCGTCAGCGCAGCGCGATGTTCAGGGTGAAGAAGAAGAGGCCGATCAGGATGGCGGCCACGCCCAGCCCGATGCCGATCTTGCCCTGCTTGGCGACCGCCGGGTGCTTGACGGCCAGGACGCCCGTGACGACGGCGGCAGTGCCGACGATCCAGCCGAGGATCGAGACGGGGCTCACGAGCAGGGCGATGGCGCCGACGATCAGCGCCACCTTGCCCGTGGCGGGGTTCTCCTGGCGCGCGGTCTTCTTGCGCGCGTCGTCGAGGAGGCGGTCAGCGACGGTGTTGTCCGAGCTCATCGGAAGTCCTTACTACGACGGGTGACGGAAGCCGCGCGGGCCGCGAACTCTGCGGGGGATGTGCCAGCCACGTCCCCGGTCGACCTCGCGCGCCGCGCATTCCTGCAACGAGCCGGTCGCGCGCCAAGGTGCGCCACCGGATCGGTGATCACGTTGTCCCGGAAGGGGCGCGCGAAGACCGGATCGGCTGCGTGGCGTGACGGGACGACCCGATGGGGTGGCGGTTCGGTCGCCGATCCTGGGCACCCGGGCCCTGCAGGATCTACGGTCCGGTCGTGCAGGACAACGGCGTCGACAGTGGAGGAGCGGTCGTGGAGCAGGTGGACGAGCACCGGGCCCGGAGGCTGTGGCGAGCACTCGAGCCCTACCACGCCGTCGTCTACTTCGCCCCGGAGTCGCAGGCCGCCTGCACGGAGCTCGGCACACGTGGGTACTGGATGAGCTACTTCGCACTGCGCGCCGCTCCGCTGGGCGCCGCCCCTCCGGAGCTCGTCGCCGCGCTGTTCTACGGGTTCGCCCCTCGGCTCGTGGCCCGCGCGGTGCCCGACACGTGGCGGGTGGCGGCGCCGGAGCGGTTCCTGGCGGTGCGGCTGGAGGCGGTGGACGCCGCGCTGCACCGCCTCCTCGGCGCGGAGGCGCTGCGGTCGGCCGAGGTGGCGCAGGCGGCAGGGCTCGCCCGTGAGGCCGCGCTCGCGGCGCCCACCGCCGGGCGGGCGATGGCTGCCGCGAACGCCGCGCTCCCGTGGCCGGAGCCCCCGCACCTCGTGCTCTGGCACGCCCAGACGGTGCTGCGCGAGCAACGCGGCGACGGTCACGTCGCCGCCCTGCTCACCGCGGGGCTGGACCCGGTGGAGTCGCTGGTGCTGCACGCCGCCGAGATCGCGATGGACCCCGCCTGGATGCGCACCCGTCGAGGCTGGACCGAGGACGAGTGGGCGGCCGGGGTGGACCGGCTGGTCGAGCGGGGCCTCCTCGGCCGGGACGGGGCGCTCACCGACGCGGGCAGGGCATGTCGCGCCACGGTGGAGGCGCACACCGACGCCCTCGCGGACGCGTCGCGCGCGGCACTCGGCGACGCCCGCGCCGCCCGCCTGACCGAGCTGATGGAGCCGCTGGTGCGCGCCATCGTCGCCGGTGACGGGTTCATGCGGGACAACCCGATGGGCCTGCGGCCGCTCAGCCCCCGCCGTCCCGGCTGATCCTCCCGGCTGATCGACCCGGCCGAGCGACTCGGCTCCGAGCAGGACCCCGACGGTGACGGCACCCGCGGGAGCGTGTCGTGCCAGGATGGAAGGCGTGTCGCGTCCCGATCCCCGCAAGGCGGCCCAGACGGCCGCGCTGTCCCGCGCCATGGCCGGCGCGGTCGATCTCGCCGCCGTGAAGGCCCGGTCGGAGGCTGCTGCCGCCCGCGCGAAGGCGCCTGCGGCGGACGCCTCCGCGGCGCCCACCGGCCAGTGGGTCATCGACGTCACCGAGGAGACGTTCCAGGCGCAGGTGCTCGAGCGCTCGCTGGACGTCCCGGTCGTCGTCGACCTGTGGGCCGAGTGGTGCGGCCCGTGCAAGCAGCTGTCGCCGGTGCTGGAGCGGCTCGCCGAGGCCGGCGGCGGTACCTGGATCCTGGCCAAGGTCGACGTCGACGCGAACCCGCGGATCGCGCAGGCGTTCGGGGTCCAGTCGATCCCGATGGTGGTCGCGGTCGTCGGCGGGCAGCCGCTGCAGCTGTTCAGCGGCGCGCTGCCCGAGCCCCAGGTGCGGCAGACGATCGACTCGATGATCGATCAGCTTCGCGACCGGATGCCGGGCATCGTCGCGGCGGAGAAGGCCGCGGTCGGCGCGGGCCAGGGTCCCGTCGAGGAGCCGGACGATCCCCGGTTCACCGAGGCCGAAGACGCGCTCGAGCGCGGTGACTACGCCACCGCTGAGGCGGCCTACCTGCAGATCCTCGCCGAGGAACCGGGTAACGAGCAGGCCGTCGCGGCGTTGTCGCAGGTCCGCTTCCTGGTCCGGGCGGAGAGCGCGGACCCGTCGGCGATCGGCCGCGCCGACGCCGCGCCGGATGATCTCGACGCCCAGCTGGCCGCCGCGGACGCCGAGGTGGCCGTGGACCGGGTGGAGGCCGCGTTCGCCCGGCTCGTCGCCACCGTCGCCCGCACCTTCGGCGGCGACCGCGACCGCGTGCGCGAACACCTGGTCGGCCTGTTCGAGCTGTTCCCGGCCGACGACCCGCGGGTCGCGACCGCCCGCCGAGCCCTGGCGCGCGCCCTGTTCTAGCCCAGGCACGGTTCCGATCCGCTCACACCAAGGATGACGGGCTCGCACACGGGTCATGACCTGGGTGCGAGCCCGGCGAGCTGTGTGCCGGCCGCACGGCGGTGGCGCCGTCGGCGACGGCACCGGGGCGATATACCGTGGGCGGTCGTGTCCGCCGTCGATCCCGCCCGCTCGCCGAGCGCCGACCGCGCGCGCTCTCCGGTCCGGCGCGTCGCCGCGGCACTGCTCGTGCTCGCGTGCCTCGTCGCGGCCGTCGCACTGCAGTTGACGCACCCGCCCGCGCTGCTCGCCCTGCTGCCCTCACCGGACATGCACGAGCTGCACCCGGACTTCGACACGTTCCGGGCCTCGGCCCTCGCGCTCGTCCAGGGCGGCGACATCTACGACACCCCCGCCAAGCTGCGGAACCTCAACCCGCCCCTGCTCGCGGTGCTGCTCACCCCGTTCGCCCTGCTGGACGCGCTGCCGGCCTACCGGCTCTTCACGGTGTTGAGCCTGCTCATGGTGGTCGGCGCCGTCCTGGTGGTGGCCCGCGAGCTGCGGCTGACGGCCGGGGTCACCGCCGCGGTCGTGCTGGTGGTGCTCGCGGCGTCGCCGTTGCACGGCACTCTGCTGCTCGGGCAGATCTACGGGCTGCTGCTCGTCGGGCTGGCGGCCGGCTGGGTCGCCGAGCGCCGCGGCCACCCGCTGCTCGCGGCCGCGTGCTACGGCGTCACCGTGGCGCTCAAGCCCTCGCTCGGCCCGCTGCTGCTGCTCCCGCTGGTGCTGCGCCGGTGGCGGCCGGCGGCCACCGGGTTCGGCGCCGCCGCCGCAGCCACAGTGCTCGGCGTGCTCGTCGCGGGTCCGGCCAGCGGGCTGCAGTGGCTCCGGATCGGCCTCACCGAGCCCGTGCCCGACACCGCCGACAACGCCTCGCTGCCCGGTCTGGCCGTGCGCCTGGGGCTGCCGTCCGCGGTCGGCACCGTGCTGGGGCTGGCCGTGCTCGCCGGCACGCTGGCCGCCCTGGGCCGGTGGCGCCGGCAGGTCGACCCGGCGGGCACCGCACCGTGGGCCGTGCTGGCGGCGGGGCTGCTGATGTCGCCGATCGCCTGGCACAACTACCTGATGCTGCTGTGGCCCGGCGTGCTGCTGCTCCTCGCGGTCGACGGCCGGACGCCCTACCGGCCCGGCCGCGCCGCGGTCCTGCTCGCCGTCGCGGTGATCCCGGTGTCGTGGAACGCGCTCTGGCCGGCCGGGGCGGAGTGGGCGCTCCCCGGCCGGACGCTGTACTGCGCGGTGCTCCTGGCCTACTGGTGGGTGCTGCTCTCGTCGTCCCGGTCGGCCGGTCGGGTCGCCGCCGGCATCGCGGAGACCGGGGAACCGCCCCCCACGGCGACGGATGTTGCGGTGACGTCCGACCCCGACCGCGGCTCGTCGAGCACCGCCTCCGCGCCGCCGGGTGTCAGCTCTATCGCCGGCGGCTCGTCCTCGGCGGCCGCGTCGGGCGGCACCTGATCTGCCTCGGTGCCCAGCGGCGCGACCTCGCCCTCCGGCACGTCGGGCGCGACCACGGGCGCGTCCGCACCGACCCCGGCCGAGGGCGCCGTGTCGAGCAGGTCGGCGTCCTCCACCGCGTAGGCGATGGCGACCTCATCTCCGATCGCGCCGTCCCCACTGGTCAGTTCGGGCGCGTCGGTCAGCCCGGCAGGCGAGTCCGGCACGGTGATCGCCGGGCTCGTGTCGCCCACGACCTCCGGGGCGAACGGCGCCACCGGAGCGGCCTGCCCGATGTCCGCCGCCTGCTCGGCCCCGATCTCGTCCGGCACAGACCTTTCGGGGGCCAGCCACAGCACCCCGGACGGCGGTAGGCGCAGCGCGGCCGACGCGGGCCGCCCGTGCCACATCCGCGGCTCGGCCTCGACGACCCCCAGGTTGCCCACGCCGGAGCCGCCGTAGATCTCGGCGTCCGTGTTGAGCACCTCGCGCCAGCGCCCGGCGAAGGGCAGGCCGACCCGGTAGTCGTCGCGCGGGCCGCCGGAGAAGTTCGCGACGCAGGCCAGGACCGTCGGGTTGCCGTCGGCGTCCACACCATGGCGCAGGAAGCTCAGCACGTTCCCGGCGGCGTCATTCGCGTCGATCCAGGAGAAGCCCTCGGGCGTGTTGTCCCGCGTGTACAGCGCGGGGCTGTCCTTGTAGACGCGATTGAGGTCGCCCACCAGCCTCTTGATGCCGCCGTGCAGCGGGTTGCCCAGCAGGTCCCAGTCCAGCGAGCGCTCCTCGGACCACTCCTGGGCCTGCCCGAACTCGCAGCCCATGAACAGCAGCTGCTTGCCGGGGTGGGCCCACATGTACGCCAGAAGGGCTCGCACGTTCGCGGCCTTGTTCCACGCGTCGCCGGGCATCCGCTCCCACAGCGACCCCTTGCCGTGCACGACCTCGTCGTGGCTGATCGGCAGCACGAAGTTCTCGCTGAAGGCGTACATCAGGGAGAACGTCATCTGGTTGTGGTGGTACCCGCGGTAGATCGGGTCCCTGCCGATGTAGCTGAGCGTGTCGTGCATCCAGCCCATGTTCCACTTGAACCCGAAGCCCAGGCCGCCCAGATGCGTCGGCCGGGTGACGCCGGGCCAGGCCGTGGACTCCTCGGCGATGGTCATCGCGCCGGGGTGGTGGCGGTAGACCGTCGCGTTCATCTCCTGCAGGAACGCGACGGCGTCCAGGTTCTCCCGGCCGCCGTAGACGTTGGGCAGCCACTGGCCCTCGGGGCGGGAGTAGTCGAGGTAGAGCATCGACGCCACGGCGTCCACCCGCAGGCCGTCGACGTGGAACGTCTCGAGCCAGTACAGGGCGTTCGCGACGAGGAAGTTGCGCACCTCGCGGCGCCCGAAGTCGAAGACGTACGTGCCCCAGTCGGGTTGCTCGCCGCGGCGCGGGTCCGCGTGCTCGTAGAGCGGGGTGCCGTCGAAGCGGGCAAGGGCGAAGTCGTCCTTCGGGAAGTGGCCCGGCACCCAGTCCACGATCACGCCGTAGCCGGCCTGGTGCAGGGTGTCGACGAAGTACCGGAAGTCGTCCGGGGTGCCGAACCGCGCTGTCGGTGCGTAGAACGAGGTGACCTGGTAGCCCCAGGACCCGCCGAACGGGTGCTCGGCCACCGGCAACAGCTCGACGTGGGTGAAGCCGGTCTCGCCCAGGTACTCGACCAGCGCGTGGGCCATCTGCCGGTAGTCGAGCCCCGGCCGCCACGAGCCCAGGTGGACCTCGTAGACGCTCATCGGCTCGGCATACGGGGTGCTGCGCGCCCGCCGCTCCAGCCACTCGGCGTCGCCCCACTCGTGGTGCAGCGCCGTCACGACCGACGCCGTCGACGGCGGGATCTCGGTGGCGTACGCCATGGGGTCCGACTTCTCCCGCCACACGCCGTCCCGGCCGAGGATCCGGAACTTGTAGCGGGTGCCGACGCCGACCCCGGGCACGAAGATCTCCCAGACCCCGGAGCTGCCCAGCGAGCGCATGGGGTGGGTCCAGCCGTCCCAGCCGTCGAAGTCGCCGGTGACCCGGACGCCCTGGGCCGTGGGTGCCCAGACCGCGAAGCTGGTGCCGGTGACCGGACCCGACGGGGTGTCGTAGGAGCGGACGTGGGCGCCGAGTGCGTCCCACAACCGCTCGTGGCGGCCCTCGCCGATCAGGTGCAGGTCGATCTCGCCGAGGGTGGGCAGCCAGCGGTACGGGTCGTCCACGGTGTGGACGTGCTCGCCGTAGCGCACCTGCAGGCGGTAGTCGCCGGGCGCCTCGGGCACGACCCCGGACCACAGCCCGGCGTCGTGCACGCGGACCAGCGGGCGTGCCCGCTGGGGGTCGCCGTCGATCAGGACCGCCACCTCGTCGGCATGCGGGCGCAGCGTCCGGACGACGGTGCCGTGCGGATGCGCGTGTGCGCCCAGCACCCCGTGCGGGTTGTAGTGGGCCCCGCCGAGGACGCGGTCGATCGTGCCCTGGTCGGGCGGGCAGGCGTCGATCGTCTGAGTCTGGTGTTCGCGCTCCACAAGCGAACCTTATTGCGCCCGTCACGTCCGCGCTGCACGTGGCCCCGGTCGATGGGAGCCCCACTTTCGGCCGGTCAGCCGCCCGCGGCCAGGGCAAGAGCGGTGCGGAACGCCGCAGAATCGTCGACGCGGCTGAAAGATCTCCACCTCCCGTGTGTCGTCTTCTCTCGCATGGCCTTCTGCGCATCACGGAGGGGGTCCGGTTCCCGAGCCGATGAAGGGGCTGGGCAGCCTGGGGAGGACCATCGAGCGCGGTGGCGAGGGCTGGCTAGGCTCTGCACCGCTACAGGCAGCCCCAACGTACGGGAGTGGGACCGTGAACGACGAGGCAGGAGACGGCATCAAGAACAGGGTCGACGAGACGGTTCCCGCGAATGCCCGGGTCTGGGACCGCTGGCTCGGTGGCAAGGACAACTTCGAGGTCGACCGCCGAGTCGCGGATCAGATCGCGACGATGTTCCCGCTGATTCCCGAGGTCGCCCGAGCCGATCGTGCGTTCCTCGGGCGCGTCGTCACATTCCTGGCGGGGGATGCGGGCATCCGTCAGTTCCTCGACATCGGTACCGGTCTTCCCGCGGCGAACAACACGCACCAGGTTGCGCAGCAGATCGCTCCGGATGCTCGCGTGGTCTACGTCGACCATGACGCGATCGTCCTCGCTCACGCTCGGATCCTGCTCGCGGGTACGCCTCAAGGCCGCGTCGCCTACGTCGACGCCGATGCGCGCGAGCCCGAGGAGATCCTCGAGCGCGCCGCCGAGACCCTCGACTTCACCCAGCCGGTTGCACTCATGATGTTGGGACTGCTCAACTTCATCCCCGACGACGGCGACGCCCAGCACATCGTGTCCGTCCTCGTCGACCGTCTGGCGCCGGGTAGCTACGTGGCCGTGACGCACCCGACGTTGGAGCTCAACGGCGAAGGAAATGTGGCGGCGATGGCGTTCTGGAACGAACGGGCGGCCCAACCCATCGTGGCGCGCAGCCGTGAGCAGGTCATGCGTTTCTTCGACGGCCTTGAGCTGCTCGAACCCGGACTCGTGTCGTGCACGCGCTGGCGTCCTCACGGCGTCGAGGTCGGCCAGACCCCCGTACTGCCTCAGTGGGGATCGGTCGCCGTCAAGCGCTGACCACCGTCAGGCGAGTCCGGAGCCTGACGTGGCGCCCGCCGTAAGCCGCTTGATCGACGACAGCGGGATCGGCACCCAGGCCGGGCGGCTGCGGGTCTCGTAGACGACCTCGTAGACGGCCTTGTCCAGCTCGAACGCGCGCAGCACCGGTCCGTGGCGGCGCGGGTCGACGCCCGCGCGCACGGCGTAGCCGTCGCAGAACGCGTCGCGGTTGCGGGCCGTCCACTCCTTCGCGTGCCAGAGCAGCGGCGACGAGGCCGTCCGGTCGTCCGCGAACGCGCGGGGGTCCGACGACAGGAGCTGGAAGAACGCCGCGTAGTCGAACGAGCGAAGCATCCCGGCGACGTCGCGCATCGGCGAGTCCGGACGCCGCCGCTCCTGCAGCGGGGCCGACGGCTCGCCCTCGAAGTCGAGGATCAGCCAGCCGTGGGTGGTGCGCAGCAGCTGGCCCAGGTGCAGGTCGCCGTGCACGCGGTGGGCGAGGATCGGGTCGGGCAGCCCGGCCACCGCGTCGTAGACGGCGCGCACCGCGTCGACGTACGGCGCGAGGACGGGCGCGTCGCGCGCGGCGGCGTCCAGGCGTGCGCTCCACGCCGTGGCGAGCTCGGCCGGATCCCGCTCGGCGGTGCCCAGCGCCTCGGCCAGCTCGGCGTGCACGATGGCGACGGTCTCGCCGATCCGCGCCGCCTCGCCCGCGAAGTCGCCGCCGACCTCGTCCGCGCGCAGGTCCGCCTCGGCGAACAGGTCGCGGACCGAGGCGAGCGCCATCGCCCAGCCGTCGGCGGAGTTGCCGGCGAAGTCCTGCAGCATGGCCAGCGTTGTCGACTCGCCCCCGAGCGTGCCCTCGACGGCCCCCTGGAGCGCGGCGACCTCGTTGCTGCCCACCGACCGCAGCGCCCGGTGCAGCTCCAGGTCCGGGTTCACGCCCGGGTTGAGCCGCCGGAACAGCTTCATGATCGTGCGCTCGCCGAACACCACCGACGTGTTGGACTGCTCGGCGCCCATCACCCGGCCCAGCCCGGGCGGCGCGAGCGTGGCGCCCTCCTCGGGCACGAACCGCACGGCGCCGATGGTGCGCCCGTCGCGGACCGCCTCCAGCAGCCAGGCCGAGGCGGTGTGGTCCCACAGGGCGTCGTAGGCGCACAGGCCGCCGACCCGGCCGATCGTGACGTGCTCCAGCTCGCCCCGCGCCTCCTGGCGGCGGCCGAGCAGCAGCTGGTAGTGCTGCGCGGGCCCGCCGTCGGCGAAGGAGACGGCCAGCACCAGCAGGTCGAGGAGCGGTTCGGTGTCGGTGAGCGAGGCCGCGGACACCACGTCGACGACGCTGACCTCGCGTCCCTTCGCCCCGAACCACCGCTGCCGCCCGAGCCACTCCGGCAGGTGCGGCACGAGCTCCTCGACGAATGACACTGCTGCGCCTCCTCACCGGCGCGATGGCACCGGTCCGTCACGTTCCGCATCGGCCGGCCGCGGGGTGGGCGGCCGGCGCGCCGACGGCGTCACCCCGTCGGATCTGACCTGGTCGGACGTGACCTTACGGCTTCCGGTCCGGTCCCGCGGGCGTGATGGAGAACCAGTAGAAGCCGTGACCCGGAAGCGTGAGCAGGTAGGGCAGCTCGCCGATCGGCGGGAACGGCACGCCACCGGTGAGCTCGTGGGGCACGCCGCCCTTCCACGCCGACAGGTCCAGCTCCACCGGCTGGGGGAAGCGCGACATGTTGTTCACGCAGAGCACGACGTCGTCGCCGTGAGTGCGCATGTACGCGAGCACCGTCGGGTTCGTGCCGCCCAGCTCGCGGTACTCGCCCAGCCCGAAGGCGTGGTGCCGCTTGCGGATCTCGATCATCCGGCGGTTCCAGTGCAGCAGCGACGTGGTGGAGTTGAGCTGCGCCTCGACGTTCACGGCCTGGTAGCCGTAGAGCGCGTCCATGATGATCGGCAGGTAGAGCCGGCCCGGGTCCGAGGCGGAGAACCCGGCGTTGCGGTCCGGGGTCCACTGCATCGGGCTGCGCACGCCGTCCCGGTCACCGGCCCAGATGTTGTCGCCCATCCCGATCTCGTCGCCGTAGTAGAGGACGGGGGAGCCGGGCAGCGACAGCAACAGGGCGGTGAACAGTTCGAGCTGGTTGCGGTCGTTGTCGAGGAGCGGGGCGAGCCGGCGGCGGATGCCGATGTTGGCCTTCATCCGTGGGTCCTTGGCGTACTCCGCGTACATGTAGTCCCGCTCTTCGTCGCTGACCATCTCGAGGGTGAGCTCGTCGTGGTTGCGCAGGAAGATGCCCCACTGGCAGCTCGACGGGATCGGCGGGGTCTGGGCGAGGATCTCCGAGATCGGAAACCGGTTCTCCCGCCGCACGGCCATGAAGATGCGCGGCATCAGCGGGAAGTGGAACGCCATCTGGCACTCGTCGCCGCCGACCTCGGGGTCGCCGTAGTACTCGACGACGTCCGTGGGCCACTGGTTGGCCTCGGCCAGGAGCACCCGGCCGGGGTACTCGTCCTCCATGACCTTGCGGCAGCGCTTGAGGAAGGCGTGGGTCTCGGGCAGGTTCTCGCAGTTCGTGCCCTCCCGCTCGAACAGGTAGGGCACCGCGTCCAGCCGGAAGCCGTCGATGCCGATGTCCAGCCAGAACCGCAGCACGTCGATCATGGCGTCCGCGACGGCCGGGTTGTCGTAGTTGAGGTCGGGCTGGTGGGAGAAGAAGCGGTGCCAGAAGAACTGCCCGCGCACCGGGTCGTAGGTCCAGTTCGACTGCTCGGTGTCGACGAAGATGATCCGCGCGTCGGAGTACCGCGTGTTGTCGTCGGACCAGACGTAGAAGTCGCCGTACGGGCCGTCCGGGTTGCGCCGCGACTCCTCGAACCAGACGTGGGTGTCGCTGGTGTGGTTCATGACGAGATCGGTGATGACGCGGATGCCGCGCTTGTGCGCCTCGTCGAGGAGCACCACGAAGTCGTCGACGGTGCCGAACTCCGGCAGCACCGTGCGGAAGTCGCGGATGTCGTACCCGCCGTCGCGCAGCGGCGAGTCGTAGAACGGCGGCAGCCAGAGGCAGTCGACCCCCAGCCACTGGATGTAGTCGAGCTTCTCGGTGAGCCCGCGCAGGTCACCGGTGCCGTCGCGGTTCGAGTCGGCGAACGCGCGGACGAGCACCTCGTAGAACACCGCCCGCTTGAACCAGTCGTGGTCCACGCCCAGCGTGCGGGCGTGGCCGTAGTCCTCGGACGAGGTCTCGACGACTCTGCCGTCGGCCGTGACGGCCTGCTCGACCTGCGCGTGCAGCGGACGTGACATTCGTGGCCCCGGTCATCTCGGCGGTGCGGCTGGATGGATGCGGTGGTACGCGGCCCCGCATGGCGGGCAGAGACGGGCCCACCGGACGTCTCGGGGACGTCGGTACAGATGTGGCGGTCAGGTCACGGCGAGGAACGGGTGACGGAGAGGACGTGCGCGACGGCGCGCCACGGCTCCAGCCGAACGTACGTGAACTGACCCCAGTGGAAGGTGTCGCCACCGACCTCGTCGTGCACCTGCAGGGTGTCGCTCCAGTCCGCACCCAACGCGGGCATGTCCAGGGCGATGTTGGCCGTCTGGACGTTCGTCGGGTCCAGCGTGCAGACCACCAGCACCGTGTCGCCGGACTTGACGTCCGTCTTCGACCAGGCCATGACCTGGTCGTTGTCCGTGTGGTGGAAGTGGATGTCGCGCAGCTGCTGCAACGCGGGATGGGCGCGGCGGACGTCGTTGAGCCGGGTCAGGTACGGCTCGAGCGAGCGGCCCTCGTTCAGCGCGGCGGCGTAGTCGCGCGGGCGCAGCTCGTACTTCTCGGAGTTGCGGTACTCCTCGCTGCCCGGGCGCGCCGACTCCCCCTCGAAGAGCTCGAACCCGGAGTAGACGCCCCAGGTCGGGAACATCGTCGCGGCGAGCGTGGCGCGGATGGCGAACATCGACGGGCCGCCGGTCTGCAGCGACTCGTGCAGGATGTCCGGGGTGTTGACGAACACGTTCGGCCGGCACTCGTCCGCGCGCTCCGCGTGCATGAGCGCGAACTCGGTGAGCTCCTCCTTGCCCGTCCGCCAGGTGAAGTAGCTGTAGCTCTGCGTGTAGCCCAGCCGGGCGAGCCCGAAGAGCCGGGCCGGGCGCGTGAAGGCCTCGGCGAGGAACAGCACGTCCGGGTGCTTGGACTTGACCTGCCAGATCAGCCAGTGCCAGAAGTTCGGCGGCTTGGTGTGCGGGTTGTCCACCCGGAAGATCTTCACGCCATGCTCGACCCAGAGCATCACGCAGCGCAACGACTCGGCGTAGATGCCCGCAGGGTCGTTGTCGAAGTTGACCGGGTAGATGTCCTGGTACTTCTTCGGCGGGTTCTCCGCATAGGCGATCGAGCCGTCCGGCCGCACCGTGAACCACTCGGGGTGGGCGGCGACCCACGGGTGGTCCGGTGCGGCCTGCAGCGCGAAGTCGAGCGCGACCTCCATGCCGAGGTCGCGGGCGCGGGCGACGAAGGCGTCGAAGTCGTCGAAGTCGCCCAGCGCAGGCTCGATCGCGTCGTGGCCACCCGCGGCCGACCCGATGGCCCACGGGGAGCCGACGTCGCCGGGTTGCGCGACGGGGTTGCCGCCGGGCAGCGCGGCGCTGTTCGGGCCCTTGCGGTGCACCGTGCCGATCGGGTGGATCGGGGGCAGGTAGACCACGTCGAAGCCCATCGCGGCGACGCGGTCGAGCTCCTTGGCCGAGGTGGTGAACGTGCCGTGGACGGGATTGCCGTTCTCGTCGCGGCCCCCGGTCGACCGGGGGAAGAACTCGTACCAGGAGCTGAACAGCGCGCGCGAGCGGTCGACGTAGACCTGGCGCGGCTGGCCCCGGGTGATGAGCTCGCGGACGGGACGCTCGACCATGATCGTGTGGACGGCGGGGAACAGCGCGGGGGCGACGCGGTCCTGCACCGGGAGCGAGGTGTCGCGCAGCGCGTTCGCCGCGGCGAAGAGCAGGTCCCGGTTCGCCCGTTCGGCGGGGCGGCGCCCCACGCGCTGGAGGAGCCGCGCGCCGACCTCGAGGTCGTTCGCCAGCTCGTCCGGTCCCTGCCCGGCGTTCAGCTTGACGGTGACAGTGTGTCGCCAAGTGGCCCACGGGTCGCTCCAGGCGTCGACCCGGAACGTCCACAGGCCCGGCTCGTCCGGCACGACCGTCGCGGTGAAGCGGTCGACGTCGTCGCGCATCGGGGCCATCCGGACGTGCTGGCCCGGCCCGTCGCTGCCGACCTTCTTCCACACGACGTTCGCGGCGATCGCGTCGTGACCCTCGCGCCAGACGGTGGCACCGATCGGCACGACCTCACCGACGACGGCCTTGCTGGGATGGTGACCGTCCCCGACCGTCGGCGTGACGTCGTCGATACCTAGCCGACCGGTCATGAGTCCACCCCCGGAAACGTTGTGTGTGCGAGCAGACCGTACCTACCCGATCCGAATGGGTTCGGCACCGGGTTCCCGCTGGCCGGGCCACGATTACATGATCTTCACGTGGGTGGTGTGCAGGGTGTCACCGGCGGGTGACAGAGGCGTCCGGCACGAAGAGTCTCTTAATCGATCACTTGACCGCGCCCCGTACTCTGCTGGCCGTGAGAGCCCTGCGTCGCTTCACCGTCCGCGCCCAGCTGCCCGCGTCGCTCCAGCCGCTGCAGACCCTTGCGTTGAACCTGCGGTGGACGTGGCATCCGCCCACGCAGGACCTCTTCGCCTCGCTCGACCCCGATGCGTGGGAACGCAGCGGGCACGACCCCGTCAGAGTGCTCGGCGAGATCCCCTCCGCCCGGTTCGCGGAGCTCGCGGCGGACGCCGAGACGGTCGTCACCGTGCGTGAGCTCGCCGACGACCTCGCGGCCTACCTGGGTGAACCACGCTGGTACCAGGCCGAGCGCGAGGACGACCCGACCCTGCCCGAGGCCGTCGGGTACTTCTCGATGGAGTTCGGCGTCTCCGAGGTCCTGCCCAACTACTCCGGCGGCCTGGGCGTGCTCGCCGGCGACCACCTCAAGGCGGCGTCGGACCTCGGTGTGCCGCTCGTGGCCGTCGGCCTGCTCTACCGCTCCGGCTACTTCCGCCAGTCGCTGGCGCTCGACGGCTGGCAGGTGGAGACCTACCCCGTCATCGACCCGCAGGGCCTGCCGCTGCACCTGCTCACCGGAAACTCCGGGGAACCGCTGCTGGTCACGGTGAACATGCCGGGCGGGCGGACGCTCAGCGCGCGGGTGTGGCGGGCCGCCGTCGGCCGGGTCCCCCTGCTCCTGCTGGACTCCGACATCGAGGAGAACGACCCCGACCTGCGCGGCGTCACCGACCGGCTCTACGGCGGCGACCAGAACCATCGGATCCGCCAGGAGATCCTCGTCGGCATCGGCGGGGTGCGCGCGGTGCGCGCCTTCTGCGCCCTGTCGGGTCATCCCGCGCCCACCGTGTTCCACACGAACGAGGGACACGCGGGCTACCTGGGCCTGGAGCGCATCCGGGAGCTGCAGGACGCCGAGGGGCTCGACTTCGACGAAGCGCTGGCCGTGGTGCGCGCGGGCACGGTCTTCACCACGCACACGCCCGTGGCCGCCGGCATCGACCGGTTCCCGCTCGACATGGTGCGCCACTACTTCGACGACTCCGCGAAGTCGCAGGCGCTGCTGCCCGGCGTCCCGGCCGCGCGCGTGCTCGCCCTCGGCGCCGAGCACAACCCGAGCATGTTCAACATGGCTAACATGGGTCTGCGACTGGCCCAGCGGGCGAACGGCGTCTCGAAGCTGCACGGCGCCGTGTCGCGGGGCATGTTCGGCGCCCTGTGGAGCGGCTTCGACACCGTCGAGGTGCCGATCGGCTCGGTGACCAACGGCGTGCACGGCCAGACGTGGGAGGCCCGCGAGGTCACCGCGCTGATCGGGCCGCCCGCGCCGCACCCCGCCGCGCAGCACGACGAGGGGCCGTCGGACGCCGTAGTGTGGGACCTGCGGACGGTCCTGCGGACCCGGCTGGTGGGCGAGGTTCGCCGCCGGGTGCGCGAGGCGTGGCTGCAGCGCGGTGCGTCCGTGCCGGAGCTGAGCTGGACCGAGCACATCTTCGACCCCGACGTGCTCACCGTCGGCTTCGCGCGGCGCGTGCCGACCTACAAGCGGCTCACGCTGATGCTGCGCGACCCCGACCGGCTGCGCGACATGCTGCTCGACCCGCACCGGCCCGTGCAGCTGGTGGTCGCGGGCAAGGCGCACCCGGCCGACGACGGCGGCAAGGCGCTGATCCAGCAGATCGTTCGCTTCGCCGACGACCCGGCCGTGCGGCACCGGATCGTCTTCCTGCCGGACTACGACATGTCGATGGCCCACTACCTGTACTGGGGCTGCGACGTGTGGCTGAACAACCCGCTGCGCCCGCTCGAGGCGTGCGGCACGTCCGGGATGAAGTCGGCGCTGAACGGCGGGCTCAACCTGTCGATCCGCGACGGTTGGTGGGACGAGCTCTACGACGGTGCCAACGGCTGGGCGATCCCGACCGCGGACGGCGTCGACGACCCGCACCGGCGCGACGACCTCGAGGCCAACGCGCTCTACGAGCTGCTCGCCACGCAGGTGGCGCCGGCGTTCTACGAGCGGACCGATGGCGTGCCGCACCGCTGGGTGGAGCTGGTGCGTCACACGCTGACGACGCTGCGGCCGCGGGTGCAGGCCACGCGGATGGTCTGCGAGTACGTCAAGGAGTGGTACATCCCGGCCGCTCGCGCGGCGCGGCGGATCGCGGCGGAGGACTTCGCACCGGCCCGCGAGCTCGCGGCGTTCCGGTCGCGGCTGAACGCGGCGTGGCCGCTGGTGGAGGTGCTCGGGGTCGACGCCTCGGGGCTGCCGGACACGCCGGTGGTCGGGGCGCCGATGACGGTGCGCGCGGTGGTGGCGCTGGCGGGGCTGGACCCGGCCGACGTCGCGGTGGAGGCGGTGGTCGGGCGGGTCGACGAGGCCGACGAGCTCAGCGAGTCCGTGACCGTGCCCATGAAGCACGTCGGGCCGGTGGACGGCATCGAGCACGACGGCACGGAGCGGTTCGAGGCGGCGGTGCAGCTGCCGCACGCGGGCTTGACCGGCTACACGGTGCGGGTCCTGCCGTACAACCCGCTGCTGGCGTCGCCGGTGGAGCTGGGGAAGGTCGTGCTGGCGGGCTGACGCGGTTCCGGTGTCCGAGCGGGCGCCGGCTCCGCCGGTGGTGTCCTGAAAGCCACGTTCAGGGCGTGAGACGTCCTGAACGTGGCTTTCACGACCCTTGCGCCGGCGGTCGCGGCCGCCTCGACAGGTGGCTCAGGCCGGGATGACCAGCTGCTGGCCCGGGTGGATCAGATCCGGGTTCGCGATGTTGTTGGCGGCGGCGATGCGGCGGTACTCGCCCGCGTGGCCGTAGAAGCGCTTGGCGATCGCCGAGAGGGTGTCGCCGCGCTGGACCGTGTAGGTCTGGGGGGCGGGGGTCGCGGTCGGGGCCGGTGCCGCCGGCGCGGCCGGGGCCTGCTGCGTCGGCGGCCGCCTGCTCCTCCGCGGCCCGCTCGGCCTCGGTGACGTAGCAGTCCGGCGTCCACAGCACCGTGCTGCCGTCCGCGGCGACGACCACGATGTTGCGGTCGTCCTGCACCACCAGGTGCGCGCCCGGACCGGTGGTGTCCGCGGTCCACACCACGCCCCGGTCGGCGGCGTAGAGCACGAAGTTGCCGTCGGTCTGCATCTCGGCGGTCGCGACGCCCTTGCCGCGGGTGTCGGAGTCCCACGCGAGCCCGCGTGGGCCGGTGAGCACCAGGTTGCCGTCGGACTGCAGCTCCAGCCGGTAGCGGCCGTTCTGCGAGGTGAGAGCGTCGCCCGGCCTCAGGGTCGACCCGCTCGACAGCACGTTCATTGCACGTCCCTCCGTTCGGGCGGAGGCCGCATGGACCGGTGGTCCGGGCGCGGTCGCTCCGCGCCGCGGAGGGTAGGGGGCGCGCGGTCAGCTGATCGACAGCACCGGCTGCTGCCGGACGGTGACGGCGGGTGTATGGCACGACGATCGTCGAACGCGCGCGCCTGCTGCTGGCGATCACCGGTTGGGCGCGTCCGCTGTACTCCGATCAGCGGCGAGCACGCCCAAACAGCGATCATCCGGCGCAAAGGGGACGCGCGATCAGGGCGCCGGCCGCGGCCGCGCCCGTCTGCGGGAGTCAGCCGCAGCAGCCGCCCCCGCAGCAGCCGCCACCCCCGGCGGGCGCGGCGGGCATCGGCGCGCGACCGCCCGCGGCCCGGCCGCCGAGGGCGACGGTGCTCAGCAGCTTTACGGTGTCCGCGTGTCCGTGCGGGCAGCGCGCCGGATCGCCTGCGGCGGCCATGGGGCGGTCGATCTCGAAGGTGGTGGAGCACTGGCGGCAGCGGAAGTCGTAGCGCGGCACGGTCGGAGGATACCGCCGCCTCTCGCCGGCCCGGCGGCGTCACACACGTCGCCGCGCCGTCGCGCACGTCCTGGTGCCGCCGCACCTGCTGTGCAGGCTGTGACGGCCATACGGGCAGTGCGACGGGCTGACGGGTGTGTGGCGACTCGCGCTGACGAACGTGCCGACTCGCGCTGACGAACGTGCCGACTCGCGCAAGCAAACGTGCCGACTCGCGCAAGCAAACGTGCCGACTCGCGCGGACGAACGTGGCGACTGATGGGTGGCGGGAGAGGGTGGGCGCTACGGGGCCGGGGGGACGTCGCGGCGCAGGAGCAGCAGGGCCCCGGTGGGGATCGTGATGGTCGTGCCGCCCGGCAGCGAGCGGGTGCTCGCGGGGGTGCCGTCGTCGCGGGTGCTGTCGATCATCGTCGTGAACGGGCCGCCCGGCGGCAGCGTGCACGGGGCGGCGTCCCCCGCGTGCAGCAGGATCAGCCACTCGCCGACCAGCAGGCCCAGCGAGCGCGTGCCGTGCTCGTGCCAGTCGCCTGCGCCCAGGGGACGGCCCGAGAAGTGCCACCACGTGACGTCGCCGTCACGGTAGAAGCGGTCGCGGTGCAGGGTCCTCGACGAGCGGCGGATGCCCGTGAGCCGGGCGACGAACGCCGTCAGCAGCTCGGCCTCGACCCCACCCGACCAGTCGACCCACGACGTGTCGTCGTCCAGGCAGTAGGCGTTGTTGTTGCCGCTCTGCGTGCGCCACAGCTCGTCGCCCGCCCAGCACCATCGGCGTCCCCGTCGACAGCAGCAGCGTCCCGAGCAGCGCGCGTGCCGCCGCCAGCCGCCGCGCGCGGATCACCGGTGAGGTCGTCTCGCCCTCGACACCGAAGTTCTGCGAGCGGTTGTCGTCGGTGCCGTCGCGGTTGTCCTCGCCGTTGGCCTCGTTGTGCTTGCGCTCGTAGCTCACGAGGTCGCGCAGGGTGAACCCGTCGTGCGCTGTGATGAAGTTCACCGACGCCCAGGGCCTGCGCTGCGACAGCCCGTAGAGGTCCTCGCTGCCGGTCAGCCGCGAGGCCACCTCGCCGATCGCGCCGCACCCGCGCCAGAAGTCGCGGACGGCGTCGCGGTAGCGGCCGTTCCACTCCGACCACGCCACCGGGAACCCGCCCACCCGGTACCCCTCGCCGGTGGCGTCCCACGGTTCGGCGATCAGCTTGCACCGCGCGAGCACGGGGTCGGTCGCGATCGCCGTCAGCATGGCGGAGTGCGGGTCGAACGGCCCGGAGCGGGGCCGGCCGAGCACGCTCGCGAGGTCCACGCGGAAGCCGTCGACGCCGAACGTCGTCGCCCAGTTGCGCAGGGCGTCGCAGATCATCCGGACGACGGTCGGCGAGCCCGAGTCGAGGGTGTTGCCGGTGCCGGTGATGTCGGCGTCGCGGCCCCCGCGCAGGGAGTAGTAGGCGGGGGCGTCGAGGCCGCGGAACGAGATCGTGGAGCCGTTGACCCCGCCCTCGCAGGTGTGGTTGGGCACCACGTCGAGGATGATCTCGATGCCTGAGGCGTGCAGCGCGTCGACCATCGCCTGGAACTCCTCGATCTCCGCGCCGGGCACGCTCGCGTACCCCGGGTGCGGGGCGAAGAAGCCGAGGGTCGAGTAACCCCAGAAGTTGGTGACACCCCGTTGCAGCAGCTGAGGCTCGTTGAGCGTCGTGGTGACGGGCAGCAGCTCGACGGCCGTCACCCCGATGCGGTGCAGGTGCGCGACGACGGCCGGATGGGCCAGACCGAGGTAGGTGCCGCGCTGCTCGGGCGGCACGTCCGGGTGCCGCTTCGTGAAACCGCGGACGTGCACCTCGGCGATCACGATCTCGGACCACGGCACGTCCGGCCCCGGGCGGATCAGCGGTGCCGGTGCAGCGGTGAGCACCGACAGCGGGACGTGGCCGAGCGAGTCGACGGTGCTCGGCGGCCCGGTCATCGGCTCGATCGTCCAGCCACGGGCGGCCTCGACGTCGGTGACGGCGCCGGTGATCCGCCGGGCGTAGGGGTCCACGAGGATCTTGGCCGGATTGGCGCGGGGGCCCTCCCACGGCCGGTACGGGCCGTGCACCCGGTAGCCGTAGCGCTGCCCGGCGGTGATCCCGGGCACGTGCCCGTGCCAGACGCCGAACGTGCGCTCGGTGAGGGCGACACGACGCTCCGTCAGCGCACCGGGATCGCCGTCGACCAGGCACACCTCGACGGCCTCCGCGGTGGACGACGCGACCGCGAACCGCGCCCCGTCGGGGTCGACATGGGCACCCAACGGGAAGACAGACACGATCGGCGAGGATATGCCCCGTGGCCGCACACGGATCGCCTTCCGAGTCGTTGTTTCCCACAACGAGTGAGCCTGCGCCGTCCGACCCGGGTGACTTCGTCATCCGGATGGAGGGTGTGACGGTCCGCCGCGGTGACACGACGTTGCTCGATTCCGTCGACTGGACCGTCGAGCTCGACGAGCGGTGGGTCGTCCTCGGCCCCAACGGTGCGGGCAAGACCACACTGCTGCGGTTGGCCGCGGCCGACATCCATCCGACGCGGGGCGTCGTCGAGGTCCTCGGCTCGCGGTTGGGCCGCGTCGACGTGTTCGAGCTGCGCACGCGGATCGGGCTGTCGTCGGCGGCGCTGGGGCTGCGGGTGCCGCCCGACGAGACCGTGCGGGACGTCGTGATCAGTGCCGGGTACGCGGTCATCGGCCGTTGGCGGGAGCGCTACGACCCGCTGGACGCGGCCCGCGCGGACGCGCTGCTCGCCGCGCTGGGGCTGCGCGGGCTGGGGACCCGGGCCTACGGGACGCTGTCGGAGGGCGAGCGGAAGCGGGCGCTGATCGCCCGGGCGCTCATGACGGACCCCGAGCTGCTGCTGCTCGACGAGCCGGCGGCCGGGCTGGACCTCGGTGGCCGCGAGGACCTCGTGGCCCGGCTGTCGCTGCTGGCCAACGACGCCGAGGCGCCGGCGTCGGTGCTGGTGACCCACCACGTCGAGGAGATCCCGCCCGGGTACAGCCACGGCCTGCTGCTCCGCGAGGGGCGGGTCGTCGCGGCGGGGCTGCTGGACGACGTGCTGACCGACGAGAACCTGTCGGTTACGTTCGGCCTGCCGCTCGCGGTGCAGCGCCGGCGCGGTCGCTACACGGCCTGGTTGCGCTGAACGGACGCGGCGCCCGGGCCATGTGACCGTGGTGCGGGGTGCCATCCTGCGAGCAAGGTGGCCGTGCTGCCACCACTCGGTGGCGGAGCGGCCTCGCCGCCACACCGGCGCGCCGGGCTTGCGGACGAGGTCGCCGACGGTATGGGCGATGGTGGAGGTGGGCGCGTGACGGAGTTCGTGCGACTCGAGGTCGACGGCGGGGTGGGCACGATCCGGCTGGATCGGCCGCCGATGAACGCGATCAGCCGTGCGGTGGGGGACGAGCTGCGCAGCGTTGCAGCCGAGGCGACAGCCCGTGACGACGTGCGCGCCGTGATCGTCTACGGCGGCGAGAAGCTGTTCGCCGCGGGGGCCGACGTCAAGGAGATGGCGTCGCTGACCTACGCCGAGATGGCGCCGATCGCCCGGGCCGTGTCGGCCGGGCTGGGCGCACTCGCCGGGGTGCCCAAGCCGACCGTCGCGGCGGTCACCGGGTTTGCGCTGGGCGGTGGCCTGGAGGTCGCGCTGTCCTGCGACCGGCGGATCGCCGCCGACAACGCGACCCTGGGCGTCCCCGAGATCTTGCTGGGCATCATCCCCGGCGGCGGAGGGACGCAGCGGCTGGCCCGGCTCATCGGCCCGGCCCGGGCGAAGGACATGGTCTTCACGGGCCGTTTCGTGCGTGCCGACGAGGCGCTCGCGATCGGCCTGGTCGACGAGCTGGTCCCTGCGGCCGACGTCTACGCCCGGGCGCGGGCCTACGTCGAGCCGTTCGCCCACGGCCCCGCGCTGGCGTACGCGGCGGCGAAGAAGGCGATCGACGGCGGGCTGGACGTCGACCTGCATACGGGGCTGAACATCGAGTCGGACCAGTTCGCGGGACTGTTCGCGACCGACGACCAGCGCACCGGGATGGCGTCGTTCGTCGAGCACGGGCCCGGAAAGGCGACGTTCACCGGAAGGTGAGCCGAGGCCCCGGAGGGGTTTCCCGGCGCGGGAGCCGCGCCTCCGCAGCCCGGCCGCTGCCGGTGTGCGGAAGCCCGGTGAACCCGAGCGGCCTGTGGAACGTGGCGAAGGTGACCGGGGAGGCCGCATCGTGCGGTTCCCCGGCGCGGGGTGCGGTGACGCACCGGCCACGAGGCGGCAGGGCAAGGCCGTCCCCGGACCGGTGCGGGGACGGGGGATCCATGGGGACGTCCGAGCCGGTGACGGTGGTGGTGGTCGGCGCCGGGCCTGCCGCGCCACCCGGCGTGCAGGTTCTGGCGCACACCGACGAGCCGCGCCACGCGCCGCGGCTCGTCGCCGCCGCACGGCCGCAGGTCGTGCTCGTGGGCCTGGGCCGGGACCGGGACGCGGTGCTCGCCGTCGTCTCGGAGCTGACCGTGCGGGTGCCCGACGCCCGGGTGCTCGCGGTGTCCGGGACGGGCGACCCGGCGGCGGAGGTCCTGGCCGCCGTCCGGGCCGGGGCGAGCGGATATCTCGTCACCGGGGACGACCCGGAGGCGCTGGCCGACGCCGTCCGCCGCACGGCCGGAGGCGAGGCGGTGTTCAGCCCGGGGCTGGCCGAGGTGGTCCTCGAGGAGTACGGGCGGCCGCTCGACCCCGCCCGGTCGCGCCTGACCGAGCGTGAGACCGACGTGCTGCGCCTGGTCGTCGAGGGACTGACCGCCCGCCAGATCGCGACACGGCTGGTGCTCTCGCCGCGGACGGTGGAGCACCACATCCAGCGGGTGCTGCGCCGGCTGGAGGTGCCGAACCGCGCGGCGCTGGTGCGGCGCGCGGTGGAGAACGGCCTCGTGTGAGTCCGAGGGGCGGCGCGCCCGGGTCGCCCGTCCGGTCCACGAAGGACGTCCGAGCAGGACAGGCGGATGCGCGGCGTGCGACCGTGACGCCTCGATGCGAGCTTGCGAGCGATCAGTGTCACAGCGCTTCGCGCAGCGCCGACGAGCGCAGCGAGGGAGTGCGGTAAGCAGGGAGGGAGACGCATGGGCGGGCGGGTCGTCGTGGTCGGTGCCGTCAACGTCGACTTCGTGGTCGCCGCAGACCGGCTGCCCGGACCGGGCGAGACGGTCGTCGGGCCCCGCGTCGAGCGCTTCGGCGGCGGCAAGGGAGCCAACGCGGCGGTCGCGGCGGCGCGGGCCGGTGCGGACGTCAGGCTGATCGGCGCCGTCGGCGACGACGACACCGGCCGGGTGGCGCTGGACGAGCTGCGGGCCGACGGCGTGTCCGTCGACGGGGTCGCCGTGCTCGACGGGGTGCCGACCGGTGTCGCGCTGATCGTCGTGGACGCAGCGGGGGAGAACCAGATCGCTGTCGGCGCCGGCGCGAACGGTGGCGTCGAGCGCGACCGGGTCCGCGACGCGCTGGTCGACGCGCTGCCGGACGTCGACTGCGTGCTGGTCAGCACCGAGATCCCGCTCGCCGCCGTCGCGGTGGCCGTCGAGACGGCGACGGCGGTCGGGGTGCCGTGCGTCCTCAACCCGGCGCCGGTGCTCCCCGGTCTCGCGGGGCTGCTCGTGCCCCGCCCGGGCCTGCGCGGCCCGCTGCTGACCCCGAACGTCGGCGAGCTGGCCGCCCTCACCGGTCCCGGCCCGACCGGCGTGCGTGCGGTCGGGCTCGCGGCACGGACGGAGGCGGCGGTGATCGTCACGCTCGGCGGAGAGGGTGCGCTGGTGGTCGAGCCCGGGGGCGTCGTCGAGCACCTGCCGCCGCGCCCGACCACGGTGTGCGACACCACCGGCGCGGGGGACACGTTCAACGGCGTGCTGGCCGCCCAGCTCGCCGCGGGCGTCGGGCTGCTCGACGCCGCGCGGGCGGCGAACGCGGCAGCCGCACTGTCGGTGCGCCACGTCGGGGCGCGTGCCGGGATGCCCACCGCGGCCGCGATCACTGGATCGATGTGAGCTCCGTCGAATTATGAAACGGACCGACCAGTAAGCGCGTTTGTGCGGATGTGACCACACGAACGTTCCCCGGCACCACTCTGAAGCTGATGTCGCGGGTGCTGCCGGTCGCCGCCTGAGCGAGGTCCGGCCAGCCCGAGATCGCCGTCCGGCCTACCGCCGCCGGCGCGTGTCGGCCTGGGGGCCGCCCGCCACGGTCAGCACGCCGCCCAGGTTGTTGCGCAGCCACGCCAGCACCGTGGTGTCCTCCAAGGTGAGTGGCACCGTGGGGCCGTTCCAGCCCAGCGATGCGACCGGGTTGCGCACCAGCGCATCGCGCAGTGCGGCCGCCAGCTCGGGCGTCGCCAGCACGACGACGCCGTTGTGGCGCACCGGCACCGTCCCCGGGGTGGGCTCGGTGGCATGCGGCCCGGTGCGCAGCACGTAGCCACAGCCCTGACGATCGTCGAACCCGGTCACCAGCATCGCCGCCTCCGTCCCCGGTCCCCGGCCCGGAGCCTAGGGGGAGAGCGCGCTGCGCGGGACCCGGGTCAGCGACGGCGCAGGCGAGCCATGAGGTCGCGGACCTGCCGCTGCCGGCGCGGGTCCGACGCGTACCGCCGACCCTGGTCGGTCAGCCGGCGGCCCTGCGGGGTGGCCAGGAACGTACGGATACGGTCGAGCAACGGCACAGGTGCCTCCAGGGCGTCAGAATGGTTCCCGTCTGCAGGTGGTTTCCCCTGCGGAATGCCAGATATGCACGGTTGTGGGTGGGTGAGCAGGTTCACCCCTCGCGACTGCTGTCCTCGGCGATACCGGCAGGCAACACTGGTGAGGTCGAAGGGATCCGATGAACATCGTCGTTCTGTGCAAGCAGGTGCCCGACACCTACTCCGAGCGCCGGTTGCGGGGGGACGGTGCCCTGGACCGGGACGCCTCCGACGCCGTGCTGGACGAGATCAACGAGCGTGCCGTCGAGGAGGCGCTGCAGCTGAAGGAGGCGCACGGCGGCGCGGTGACGGTCGTGTCGATGGGGCCGGACCGTGCCACCGAGGCGATCCGCAAGGCGCTGTCGATGGGCGCGGACGCCGCGGTGCACCTGTCCGACGAGGCCCTGGCCGGCTCGGACGCGGTCGGCACGGCGCGGGCGCTGGCCGGTGCGATCGGCACCGTCGCGGACGTGGACCTGGTGCTCGCGGGCAACGAGGCGTCGGACGGGCGGTCGGCCGCGGTGCCGGCGATGGTCGCCGAGGTGCTGGGCCTGCCGGCGCTGACCCACGCCCGCGAGGTCACGGTCGAGGGCGGCACGGTGACGGTGCGGCGGGAGACCGACGACGGCGTGGTGATGCTGACGGCCGAGCTGCCCGCGGTCGTGAGCGTGGGCGAGAAGATCAACGAGCCGCGGTACCCGTCGTTCAAGGGGATCATGGCGGCGAAGAAGAAGAAGGTGACCACCCTGTCGCTCGCCGACGCGGGGGTCGACGCGGCGCAGGTCGGCGCGGCCGGGGCGCTGTCCTCGGTGGTCGAGGCGACGCCGAAACCGCCCAAGAACGCGGGCGAGAAGGTCGTCGACGACGGCGCGGGCGGTACGAAGGTGGCGGCCTTCCTGGTCGCCCAGAAGCTGATCTGAGACGGGCCGGAGAAGATCATGGGTGAAGTGCTGGTCCTCGTCGACCACGTCGAGGGTGAGATCAAGAAGAGCACGTTCGAGCTGCTGACCGCCGCGCGGACGTTGGGCGAGCCGTCGGCGGTGATCGTGGGCGGCCCCGGCACGGCGGCGAAGCTGGCCGACGGTCTGCGCGAGTACGGCGCGGAGAAGGTCTACGTCGCCGAGACCGACTCGACGGATTTCCTGTCCCCGCAGGTCGACGTGCTGGCCGCGCTGGTCGGGCGGCTGGACCCGGCGGCGGTGCTCATCGCGAGCTCCGCGGACGGCAAGGAGGTCGCGGGTCGGCTCGCGGTGCGGAGCGGGTCGGGTTGGCTCAACGACGTCGTCGCGCTCGACGCGCAGGGGACCACGCACTCGGTGTTCGGCGGGGCGTGGATGGCCCAGGCGAAGGCGAACACCGCGCACCCGGTGATCACGGTGCGGCAGGGGGCGGTCGAGCCCGTCGCGGCGGCGGCCGCGGGCGTGGAGGAGAGCGTCGACGTCCCGCCGTCCGGGCGGAGTGCGACGGTCGTGTCCCGGGAGCCGGTGACCACCGGCGAGCGCCCGGACCTCGGCGAGGCGAGCGTCGTCGTCTCCGGGGGCCGTGGGGTGGGGTCGGCCGAGCAGTTCGCGGTGGTCGAGGCGCTGGCCGACAGCCTGGGCGCGGCGGTGGGCGCGTCGCGCGCGGCGGTCGACTCGGGCTACTACCCGCACCAGTTCCAGGTGGGCCAGACCGGCAAGACGGTCTCACCGCAGCTCTACATCGCTCTCGGCATCTCCGGGGCGATCCAGCACCGGGCGGGGATGCAGACGTCGAAGACGATCGTCGCGGTGAACAAGGACGCCGACGCGCCGATCTTCGAGATCGCCGACTTCGGAGTGGTCGGCGACCTGTTCACCGTCGCTCCGCAGCTTCAGGAGGAGATCACCCGCAGGAGGTCGTGAGAACGGACCGGTGGCGGCCCCGGCGGTGCTCCGTCCGGGGCTGACCACGTCCGCTCGATACCGTCCGCACCGGACGAAGGGGAACGGTTCGGTCACGAGCCGTACCTGAACGTCGTAGTGCTCTCACCCATTCGCGAGGTGACGCACTCGTCGGTGTTCACGACCCTCACACTGTGCCAGACAGTCGATCAGAGTCAGTCGCGACGGGGCAGCGGGGCGCCTCGTCCGACGCGGTCACGCGCAGCGCCCGTCCCGCGCCCGAGCCGCCGCAGTTCGACATGGTGCTGCGTGGCTACGACCGCATCGAGGTGGACGAGTACATCGCCGCGCTCCTGGAGGAGAACGGCGCGCTGCGCCGCGAGCTGGAGGCGCGGGCGTCCCGTCCGGAGTCGCGCCCGGAGGCGGCCACGCAACCTGCGACGCAGTTCTACGACGTCGACACCCCGGCCGAAGACAGCTTCGGTTTCCGCGCCGAGAAGCTCCTGCGGCTGGCCGAGCGCGAGTCCGCCGAGATGCGCACCCGCGCGACGCGCGACGCCGAGGGGGTGGAGGCCGCGGCCCGCCGCCGGTCCGAGGAGCAGTTGCGCGCCGCCGAGAGGGAAGCCGACGAGATCCGCTCGAAGGCCTCGCAGGAGGCGCACACCGTCAAGAAGCAGATCGCGCAGGAGGTGTCCCGGCTCGGCGCCCTGCACCGCTCCACGAAGGGCGAGATCCGGCGCCTGGCGCACCTGCTCAACGCCGAGCTGGACCGGCCCGATCCCGAGGGCCTCACCGAGGACGAGGCGTCCGCCGCCGACCCCGGGAAGCCGGCGACCAACTGAGAGGGCATGGCGAGACCCGGCCCGCGCTCAGGGGGTGGTGACATGCCTTCCGACAACCGGCCCCGCCCCTCCTTCCTCTGGCCGGCGCTGGTCGCGGCCGCCGCGGCGGCGGTGCACCTCGCCGTCGCGGTGCGGGGGGACCGGTTCGTCGCCACCGCGGGCGAGGCCCGCCTCGCCGCTGCCACGTTCGCCGCGCGGGGTACCGAGCTGGGCGACATCGCGCTGCCCGCGCCGGACCGGTTCGCCGTGCGGCAGTTCGCCGTCATGGAGACGCTCCTGCCCACCGGCGACCTGCCGGTCGTCGACGCCGCCCGGTGCGCCGCCCTGGCCTTCGGGTTCCTGTCCGTCGTCCTGCTCTGGCCCGTCCTGCGCGCCCTCGGGGCCGGCCCGGTGCCCGCCGCGCTCGCGGCGGGCCTGATCGGGGTGCTGCCCCCGGTCGTCACCCTGCACGCGGGGATCACCTCGGCGGCGCCGGCGACGACGTGGCTGGTGGCCGCGGCGGCGCTGGTCGCGGTGGCCAAACGGCGGGGAGCGGCCGCGGCCGTCGCAGCGGGTCTCGCCGCCCTCACCGCCCCCCTCGCGGCCGCCGCGCTGCTCGCCCTCGCCGCGCACCTCGTGCACGACCGGGTGCTGGGCGGCCACCTGCCCGCGGCGGCCCGGCTGCCGATCACCGTCCTGACCGGGGCGACGGCCGTGGCGGTGGCGGCCACAGGGGCCGGGAACGGGCCGCTCGCCGGCATCGGCGGGCCGGCCGTGGGCCTGGGCACCACGCTCACGGTGGTCGTCGCGGGGATCGTGCTCGCCTGGCTCGCCTGGTCGCAGCATCCGGAGCTGCGGCCCGCGCTGAGCCCGACGGTGCTGCTGCTCGCCGTCGCCGTGGTGCCCGGCGCGGCCCGCTCGGCCGCGCTGCTGCTCGTGCTGCCGTTCCTGGCCGTCGTGTTCGTGCTGCTGGCCGAGCCGGTGGTGGCGGGCCTGCCGGAGGCCAGGCGCCCGGCCGCGACCGCCCTCCCGCTGACCGCCCTCGCGCTGGCCGCGGGTGTCGGGCTGCTCGCGGTCGTGAACGTCGCGCCGACGCCGCCGACGGACCTGGCGGGCTGGGTGAGCAGCGAGATCGACCCGAACGCGGTCATCAGGGCGGATCCGCTGGACCGTGCCGAGCTGTCGGCGGGCGGCATCCCCGTGGAGCGCCTGCGTGACCTGGCCGAACCGGCCCGGCCCGGCGAGCTGCTGATGGTCACGGACCGGCCGGGGACCGGGGCCGCCGACGTGGCGGCGCCCCGCTGCGTCGCGATCGCGACGCTGGCCACGGCTCCGCGCGGGGCCGGGGGCGCCCCGACGGCGGTCTGCCCGGCCGCCCCGCTCGAGCCGGCGACAGTGGTGGCCGAGCAGGCGGCGCGCGCCCGGTTCGGGACGGCGCTGACCCGCAACCGGTCGCTCGAGCTGGCGCCCGCCGCCGCGGCGGCGCTGCAGGCCGGGCTGGTGGACCCGCGGGTGGTGCTGGTGCTCGCCGACCTGGCCAGCCCGCGCCGGCTCGCGGTCGACGACTTCCCCGTGGAGCCCCTGGAGCCGCCCTACGCGCTGCGCCGTCACGTCCTGCTGAGCGCCGTCGACGGGCTCCCCGCGTCGGCCGGCCCGCAGCAGCAGGTGCGCACGTGGTTCGCGGCCCAGCAGAGCCCGTTCGTCCCGAACTCGATCGAGGTTCGGGGCGACGCCCTGCTCATCGGATATCCGGCTCCCACCCCGACGGGACTGATCGCCGGCTGACCCACGGAGGACACGATGCGCACCACCCGCCTTGCCGTCGTCGCGGTACTGCTCGCCCTGGTGGGCCCGGCCATCGGACTGGCCACGCCGGCCGTCGCCCTCGCGGCACCGGCCGACACGCCCCCGGCCTACCTGCGGCTCGCTCACCTGTCCCCGGACACTCCGACGGTCGACGTCTACGTCGACTCCGCGGCGGAACCTTCGCGGTCGTTCGTCGTGCACGGCGTGGGCTAGTCGTTCCACCTGTGGATCTCCGCCTTGCTCCGCTGCGGCGATGATCAACAGGACACGCGTCGGGGGGCGGTGTCGCAGTACCAGCCGTTGCCACCCGACAGCTACGTGATCAGCATGCGCCCCGCGGGGGCCGACGCGGCGACCCCGCCCGTCATCTCCGCCACCGTGGACGCCCGCTCGGGCGCGGCGTACACGGTCGCGGGCACCGGGAAGTCGGCGAACCTGGGACTGTCGGTGCTCACCGACAAGCTGGACATCCCGCCGGCGGGCAAGGCCAGCGTCCGGGTGATCAACGCGGCGCTGAGCGTGCCGTCGGCCGACGTCGGCCCGGTGAACGGGCCGGTATGGGCGAAGGGCGTGGCGTTCGGGTCCGAGACCAACTACGTCGACTGCCCCCTCGGCAAGTGGGACCTCGCGGTGAGCTCATCCGGGACGTCGTCGACGGTGCCGCTGACGCTGCAGGAGAACTCGACCTACACCGTGCTGTTGATCGACAAGGGCACGGGGCTGGAGCCGCAGGTCACCCGGGACAGCACGGGCGCGGGCATGGTGCCCTCCGGTGCGATCGAGACCGGGTTGGGCGGTGCGGCGGGCCCGGACCTCCTGCCGGCCGCGGTCGGCGGGGTCGCGGTGCTCCTGCTCGTCGGGTTGGCTGTCGTGCGGTCCCGGCGGGCCGCCGGTGCACGCTGACCCGGAACCGGTGACGGCCGGTCCCGATCCGGCGGGCGCTGATCCGGTCGGGTGCTGATCCGGCGGCCGCCGTCGGTCCGCGCCGGCGCGTCGGCTTCGGGATCGCCCTCGCGGCCGGCGTGGTCGCCGCCGTCGTCGCCGCTGGTAGCGCCGCGGGCGGGCAGGCTGCGGGTCCCGCGCCCGCGGCTTCTTCCCGGGTGTTCGAGACGCTTGATCTCATGCCGATCGAACCCCCAGCGCCGATCGGACCCATCCGCGACGCACCCGCGCTGCGCGCGACGGAGGTGCGCCTGCCCACGCTCGGCGTCGACAGCACCCTCGTCGACCTCGACGTCGGGGCCGACGGGGTGCTCCAACCCCCGGCCGACCCGAACGTCGCGGGCTGGTACCGGCGCGGGGCCGCGCCCGGCGAGCAGGGGCCCGCGGTGATCGCCGGGCACGTCGACTCGCAGGAGGGCCCCGCCGTGTTCTACCGGCTCGACCGGCTCACCCCGGGTGACCCCGTCGAGGTGGCCCGCTCGGACGGGAAGGCGTTCGACTACCGCGTGGTCTCCGTCGAGAGTCACGCCAAGGCCGCCTTCCCGACGGCGCTGGTCTACGGTCCGGCGCCCGGTCCCGTCCTCCGGCTGGTCACCTGCGGGGGCGTGTTCGACCCGCGCAGCCGCCACTACCGGGACAACGTGGTCGTCACCGCGGTGCCCGCGCTGTCGTTCCGGACGGGCACCGGCACCCGCGCGCCCGGGGGGTGAGCGGCGACTACCCTGGAACCCCGGCACACCGACGGGACGGCGAGGACATTCGTGAACGCAGATCCGCCCACGACCTACCTCGACCACGCCGCCACCACGCCGATGCTGCCCGAGGCCGTGGTGGTGATGGCCGAGGCCTTGACGCGGACGGGCAACGCCTCGTCGCTGCACTCCGCGGGCCGCCGGTCGCGCCGGCTCGTCGAGGAGTCACGGGAGCGGATCGCCGCGGCGGTCGGCGCGCGGCCGTCCGAGGTCGTGCTCACCACCGGCGGCACCGAGAGCGACAACCTGGCGGTCAAGGGCCTGTACTGGGCCCGGCACGCGGCCGACCCGCGCCGCACCCGCGTGCTGGTCTCCGAGATCGAGCACCACGCCGTTCTGGAGTCGGCCGAGTGGCTCGCCGAGCACGAGGGCGCGGACGTCGTCCCGCTGCCCGTCGACCGGCAGGGCCGGGTGCAGCCGGCGACCCTGCGCGCCGCGCTCGCGGACGCCCCGGAGCGCGCGGCGATGGTGTCGGTGATGTGGGCCAACAACGAGGTCGGCACCGTCAACCCGGTGCGCGAGCTCGCCGAGGTCGCCCACGAGCACGGGGTGCCCCTGCACACCGACGCCGTGCAGGCCGTCGGGATCCTGCCGGTCGACTTCACCGTCTCCGGCGCGGACGCGCTGACCCTCACCGGCCACAAGCTCGGCGGGCCGTACGGCGCAGGCGCGCTGCTGCTGCGCCGCGAGGCCGCGCTCACCGCGCTGCTGCACGGGGGCGGGCAGGAGCGCGACGTCCGCTCCGGCACGTTGGACACGCCCGCGATCGTCGCGCTCGCCACTGCCGTCGAGATCGCCGTCGGCGACGCTCCGCGGCGGGCCGCGATGCTCGGCGGCCTGCGGGACGACCTGGTCGGGAAGGTGCTGGCCACCGTGCCGGACGCCCGGCTGAACGGCGACCCCGGCACCGGGACGGTCGACGGCGGCCCGTCGCGGCTGCCGGGCAACGCGCACCTGTCGTTCCCCGGCTGCGAGGGCGACAGCCTGCTGATGCTGCTCGACGCGCACGGCATCGAGTGCTCCACCGGCTCGGCCTGCACCGCCGGGGTGGCCCAGCCCAGCCACGTGCTGCTCGCGATGGGGGCGGACGAGGCGACGGCGCGGGGGTCGCTGCGCTTCTCGTTCGGCCACACCTCCACCCCGGACGACGTCGACGCCGTGGCCGCGGTGATCGGCGCGGTCGTCGAGCGGGCCCGGCGGGCGGGCCAGCCGCAGGTAATCCGGTGAGACTGCTCCCATGAGGGTCTTGGCCGCGATGAGCGGCGGCGTCGACTCCGCGGTCGCCGCCGCCCGCGCCGTCGCCGCCGGGCACGACGTCGTCGGGGTGCACCTGGCGCTGTCCCAGATGCCGGCCGCGCTGCGCACCGGCTCCCGCGGCTGCTGCTCGCGGGAGGACGCCGGGGACGCCCGGCGGGCCGCGGACGTGCTCGGCATCCCGTTCTACGTCTGGGACTTCGCCGCCCGGTTCACCGACGACGTCGTGGACGACTTCGTCGCGGCCTACGCGAGCGGGCAGACCCCGAACCCGTGCCTGCGGTGCAACGAGAAGATCAAGTTCTCGGCGCTGCTGGACCGGGCGCTGGCGCTGGGCTTCGACGCGGTGTGCACCGGGCACTACGCGCAACTGCACGAGGGCGTGCTGCGGCGCGCGGTCGACGCGGACAAGGACCAGTCGTACGTGCTGGCCGTGCTGACCGCCGAGCAGCTGCGGCACGCGATGTTCCCCCTGGGCGACACGCCCAAGCCCGCGGTGCGGGCGGAGGCCGCGGCGCGCGGGCTCCGGGTGGCCGACAAGCCCGACAGCCACGACATCTGCTTCATCCCCTCCGGCGACACCCGCGGCTTCCTCGCCGCCCGTCTCGGCGCGCGCCCGGGGACGGTGGTCGACGCCGGGTCGGGTGAGGTGCTGGCCCACCACGACGGCGTGCACGGGTTCACCGTCGGCCAGCGGCGCGGGCTGGGGTTGGGCCGGCCCGCGGCGGACGGGCGGCCGCGTTACGTCCTGGGCATCGAGCCGGTGAGCGGCACGGTGCGCGTCGGGCCGGCGGAGGCGCTGGACGTGCACGTCGTCGAGGCGCGCGACGCCGTGTGGACCGGCGGCGCCGTGCCTTCCGACCCCGTCGTGTGCACGGTGCAGGTACGCGCGCACGGCGGCCTGGCGCCCGCGACGGCGTACCCGTCCGGCGGCGACCTGCGCGTCGAGCTGGGCGAGCCCCTGCGCGGAGTCGCGCCGGGCCAGGCGGTGGCGCTGTACCGGCCGGACCCGGCGGGGGACGTCGTGCTGGGCAGCGCCACGATCACCGCGGCCCGCTAACCGTGCGAATCCGGCGGGTCGCGCCGAGATGATCCCGCGGTCATGATCCCCCGCTACGGGTGTCCAGGGTGGTGATCGCGGGTTGCGGGTGTACGCGGTCGTCGCCACGACCACCCTCACCCCAAGCTGGCGATCATGGAGAGTGACCGCCGCCGTAGGCGCCCGTAGCGGGGGATCACGCCGCCTAGCACCACGTGCGCGGCGAGCGCCCGGCGCTAGAAGCTGAACGTGGTGGCGCCGTCGCCGATCCACTGCCACAGCGGCACGGTCCCGCCGAGTTCCGCGCCTGCGATGAACGTGCCGGAGTCGATCTTCTTGGAGTTGACGCAGATCGGGCAGACCAGGTAGCGGCCGCCGGCCCGCTCGTAGCGGTCCATCAGCTCGGGCAGCGGCGGGCAGCCGTCGCAGGCCGTGCCGACCGCGATGCCGGGCACGGCGAGCCGGACGGCCTCCTTGGTCAGGAACATCATCGTGGGGCGGCCCTGCTCGGCGGCGCCGACCGCCATCAGGAAGGCCACGGTGACGCGCTCGGCGTCCTCCAGGCCGGTGGACAGGCTGATCGCGGCCTTGCCGGGAGTGGTGCTCATCTCGTCCTCATCTCGTCGGGGTCTCCGACGGTAGGGACGTGACGACCTGCCGGAATCGGTGCCGGCCGCCGACCTCGGGCCGCCGGGCCGGGCTCCGGTGGCGGGTGGCACGCAGGCCGGCCGCACTGTGATCGCCGCGAGCGTCACACAGCGGTCGGACTCACGACCCTCACGTGACGCTCAGATCGATCACCCGCCGCTCGCGGCGATCAACCAGTGGCCAGGAGCCGGGCGACCGCGGCCGCCCGGGCGGCCCGTCCGCTGAGGCCGAGCTTGGCGTAGATGCTGGTCAGGTGGCGTTCGACGGTGCGAACGCTGAGCGCGAGCTCCTGCGCGACCTCCGCGTTGTCCCGCCCCTGCCCGACCAGGCGCAGCACGTCGATCTCCCGGTCGGTGAGCGAGCGCAGCGCGCCTGCGGGGGTGCCTGCGGCGACCCGGTCGGGAGCCAGGAAGGCGGTCACCTCGTCGACGAACACCGGCCAGGCCGGCTCGTCGGCCAGCGTGATGTGGTTGTCGCTGTCCAGGGCCACCAGCCGGGCGCCCGGAATCCGCGCGGCTAGCTCGCGTCCGAGCGCGAAGTCGATCATGCGGTCGCGGCGGGCGTGCAGCACGAGGGTCGGCACGGTGAGCCTCTGCAGCAGGTCGCGGACGTCGGCCCGCATCCGCCCCGCGCGGGCCCGCACGGCGTTCTCGGTCGAGGTCGCGCGGGCCTGCAGGTCGTCGAGCCAGCCCGCCTGCTCCTCGGACGCCCCGGGGATCAGGAGGTTGGTGAAAACCCGCCGGAACGTGCTGTCGGGCCGTGCCCAGCCCACCTTGATCATTTGTTCGAAGGTGTGCTCCAGCTCTATGGCCTGCGGATCGGTGTGGTCCATGGCCCGCCCGTACGTGCCGTAAAGGATCAGGCGGGAGAGTCGTCCCTGATGGCGGGCCGCGTACGCGACTCCCACGGGGCCGCCTTGCGACATGCCCAGCATCGCGAACCGATCCAGCCCGGCCGCGTCGGCGACGGCCTCGAGGTCGGCGAGCCGCGGTTCGAGGCCGAAGTCGGTGACGTCCCAGTCCGACATCCCGTTGCCACGCTCGTCGTAGCGGATCACGGTGGCGACCCGGCCGAGGTCGAGCAGGAAATGCCGCCACACCGGGCTCTGCCAGTCGAACTCGAGGTGGCTGAGCCAGCAGGCGGCGAGCACCAGCGGCGGCCCGCACCCGTGGACGGCGTAGGCGATGCGCGTGCCGTCCGCGCTGCGGCAGAACCGGACGTCCTGCGGCGGCGCCTCGCCCGCCCGCACCGGCCGCGACATTCCTGCAGCGTAGTGCCCCTGCGGCGAGGCCACCACGATTCCCCGGCGACCGTCCCCACCGCGTGTTCGGGCGAGTCCGCATCCAGGGGAGGGCGAACCGCCGTGGCCGGAGTGGTACGAACCCGGCCTTTCGGGCACGTTTCGCCCGTCGCCTCACCGAGGAGGTCGCCGTGCCGCACGCCGGTGATCGAGACCGCCCGACCCGCGAGGTGTAGGCCGGCGACGTCGTCGAACAGGCGGCGAAGCCGGTCCGGCTGCTCGCCCGCGTCGGGCTCGTCGCCTACCGGCGGCTGGACGGGTGGCGGCGGCTCGGGCGGATGACGGTGGCCGCCGGCGAGGCCGTCGTCTACACCGTCCTCGCCCGGTCGGCCGCGACGATCGCCCAGGCCAAGGGCGGCGACTCGTTCAGCAAGTCGGTGGTGGCGGCGCTGTTCGGCCTGCCCGGCGGTCCGTTCCTCGTGGGGCTCGTCGGGGTGGCGCTCGTCGCGGCCGGCGGGTACGCGGTGGTGCACGGCCTGCGCCGCGAGTTCCTGCACGATCTGGCCCTTCCGCCCCGCTTCCGCACGGCGGTCGGCGTGCTCGGCACGGTGGGCTGGACGGCGCTGGGCGCCGCGGGTGCCACGGCGGGGGTGCTTCTGGTCGCGGCCGCCATCCAGTTCGACCCGGCCGCCCCGGTCGGCCTCGACGCCGGGATCCGGGCCCTCGCCGGCCAGCCGTTCGGCCCGGTCCTGCTGCTCGTGCTGGCCGCCGGCCTCGCGGTCTTCGCCGCCTACTGCCTGTTCGACGCGCCGTATCGGACGGAGTGACGGCCGTGCTCCGAGCACCGTCCGGGCACTCCGCGCCGCGAACCCGCACCCCTCGCCGGCCGCAGCATGCGCGCAGTGCGCGCCGCCGGCGCCGGGTCGAGAAGGCGGCGCGCGGTACCGGGCGGAGCGACGGCCCCGCAGGCTGGTAGACCTGGGCCCGTGAGCGAGCGCAGCGAGCGAACGAATGTCACAGCGCTTGGCGAAGCGTCGACCGAGCACAGCGAGGGAGTGCGGTGAGCGAGCGCAGCGAGCGAACCACCGTCACAGCGCTTCGCCCTGTGACGTTCCACTATGGGTCGACCGAGCGCAGCGAGGGAGTGCGGTGAACGATCCCGACCTGGAAGCGGCGCTGGCCGCCGCCGGCCTTGCCGGTGCCGCGCCCGGCACCACGGTGCCCGGCCCCCTGGTGATCGCCGGGCCGGACGACCTGCCGGACGCGCCCGACCCCGAACCCGTCCGCTGGCCCGCCGGAGCGGCGACGGGGGTCGGCTCGCTGCCCGGCACGGACGTCACCGAGGCCGCGGCCACGGTCGTCGGCGAGCTGCCGCTCCTGCCGCACCTGCCCGAGCTGCCCGCGCGCGGCGTCGGCGCCGACATGATCGGGCGCACCGCCGCGCTGCTCGTCGACCTCGCGGTCGAGGTGGTGCCGAGCGGCTGGCGGGTGACCGCGCGGCCCGGCCGTGACCACCGGCGCGCACAGGACCTCCTGCGCTTCGACGTCGACGCTCTCGACGCCGCGTGCGCCGGCCCGCGGCCCGAGTGGGTGAAGGTGCAGGCCACCGGGCCGTGGACGCTCGCGGCCGCGGTCGAGCTGCACACCGGGCACCGGGTGCTCACCGACCGCGGTGCCGTCCGGGAGTTCGCCGGCAGTCTGGGTGAGGGGCTGCGCGCGCACGTCGCGGAGGTCGCCGAGCGGACCGGTGCGCGCGTGCTCGTCCAGCTGGACGAGCCGAGCCTGCCCGCGGTGCTCGCGGGAACGCTGCCGACGGCGTCGGGCTGGGGCACGGTGCGGTCCGTGTCGGCCCAGGACGCCCAGGACCTGCTGCGCGACCTCGTCGCCGGCCTCGGGGCGCCGGTGGTGGTGCACTGCTGCGCGCCGAACCCGCCGGTGCGCCTCCTCGCCGCGGTGGGGGTGGCGGGGATCGGGATCGACGCCACGCTGCCCGTGTTCAGCGGCGCGACCGCGCTCCCCGCGGCGCTGGACGCGCTGGGCGAGGTGTGGGACGCGGGGATTCCGCTGCTGCTGGGGCTCGTGCCGGCGCTGCCGCCGCAGCGGACCCGCCGGGGAGCGGCGCGGCCGGGGAGCGCCCCGCCGCGGCGATCCGGCATCGCCCGACGCCGACGACCGCGGCTCGGACGATCTCGGCGCGCCGTCCGCCCTGCGCACCCTGGCTCGCCGGGCGTTCGATCTGGCCGACCGCCTCGGCTTCGACCGCTCCCGCCTCGCCGAGCTCGCCGTCCCGACCCCGACGTGCGGTCTGGCCGGCGCCACACCGGCCTGGGCGCGCCGCGCGATGGTGCTCTCCCGTGAGCTGGGCAAGGCGTTCGTGGACCCGCCGGAGACCTGGTGATCGGTGAGTGACCGGTTCGGTACGTCCACGGTTGATCGAGCCGCCGCCGGGACCCGCAACCGGCGATCATCCGCCACGCCGTCGTTCACCCGGCTGAGGTTGTCGGTCCCCCTCGTTAGCCTCACCGGCGTGGGCACCGATACCGAAGCTCGTGAGCGACACGCGCGGCTGGCCGCCGAGGTGGCTGATCATCAGTTCCGCTACTACGTGCTCGACACGCCGATCGTCTCCGACGGGCAGTTCGACGCGCTGTGGCGGGAGCTGGTGGAGCTCGAGGAGCGCCATCCCGAGCTCGCGACGCCGGATTCGCCCACGCAGAAGGTGGGCGGCAAGTTCTCCACGGAGTTCACGGCGCACGACCACCTGGAGCGCATGCTCAGCCTGGACAACGCCTTCTCCCCGGACGAGCTGCGGGCCTGGGCCGAGCGCGTCGCGCGCGAGGTCGGCGCCGTGTCCTACCTCTGCGAGCTGAAGATCGACGGGCTCGCGGTGAACCTGCTCTACGAGAACGGCCTGCTCACCCGGGCGCTCACGCGGGGCGACGGGCGCACGGGGGAAGACATCACGCTCAACATGCGCACGCTCGAGGAGGTGCCGGAGCGGCTCACCGGTACTCCCGAGTTTCCGATTCCCGAGCTGGTCGAGGTCCGCGGCGAGGTCTACTTCCGGCTGGCCGACTTCGAGGCCCTCAACGCCTCGCTGGTGGAGGCCGGCAAGCCGCCGTTCGCGAACCCGCGCAACACCGCCGCGGGCTCGCTGCGGCAGAAGGACCCGCGGATCACCGCGTCGCGGCACCTGCGGCTGATCTGCCACGGTCTGGGCAAGCGTCGGGGGTTCGACCCGTCGCGCCAGTCCGAGGCGTACGCCGCGCTCCGCGCATGGGGCCTGCCGGTGTCGGAACGCACGGTCGTCCTGCACGGCGTGGACGAGGTGCTGACGCACGTCGTGTACTGGGGCGAGCACCGCCACGACATCGAGCACGAGATCGACGGCGTGGTGGTGAAGGTGGACGAGGTCACGCTGCAGCGCCGCCTCGGGTCCACGTCGCGGGCACCCCGGTGGGCGATCGCCTACAAGTACCCGCCGGAGGAGGCCACGACGAAGCTCCTCGACATCCGGGTGAACGTCGGCCGCACCGGGCGCGTCACGCCGTTCGCGTTCATGGAGCCGGTCACGGTGTCGGGCTCGACGGTGTCGCTCGCGACTCTGCACAACGCGGACGAGGTGCGCCGCAAGGGCGTGCTGATCGGGGACCGGGTGGTGATCCGCAAGGCGGGCGACGTCATCCCCGAGGTGCTCGGGCCGGTGGTCGATGCGCGGGACGGCACCGAGCGCGCGTTCGTCATGCCCACGCACTGCCCCGAGTGCGGCACGGCGCTGGCCCGGCAGAAGGCAGGCGACGTCGACCTGCGGTGTCCGAACGCGCGCTCGTGTCCCGCGCAGCTGCGCGAGCGGCTGTTCCACCTCGCCGGTCGCGGGGCGTTCGACATCGAGGTGCTGGGCTACGAGGCGGCGACGGCCCTGCTCACGTCGGGCGTCCTGCACGACGAGGGCGACGTGTTCTCGCTGACGGAAGACGACCTGCTGCGCGTCGAGCTGTTCCGCACCAAGGCCGGCGCACTGTCGGCGAACGGGCGCAAGCTGCTGGACAACCTGGAGTCGGTCAAGGATCGGCCGCTGTGGCGGGTGCTGGTGGCGCTGTCGATCCGGCACGTGGGGCCCACGGCGGCGCAGGCGCTCGCGCGGGAGTTCGGCTCGCTGGACGCGATCGAGGCAGCGGCGGAGCAGGCTGCGCACGACACCGCGGCGGCGGGCGTGGCCCTCACCTCGGACGGCACGGCGGGTGACGCGGACCCGGTGGTCGAGGAGATGGGGGAGGCCGACGCGGAGGATATCGCCGCAGGGGATGCCGCCGCCGGGGACGCCGACGACGTCGACGCGGAGGCGCGGGCCGTCGCCGAGGCGAAGGCGGCCCGCGAGGCCGCCCGCTCCCGGGCCCGTGCCGTCGCGGCGGCCCTCGCGCCGATCGCGTCCGTCGACGGGGTGGGGCCCACCATCGCCGCGGCGGTACGCGACTGGTTCGCCGTCGACTGGCACCGCGACGTCGTCGCCCGCTGGCGGGCCGCCGGGGTGCGGATGGTCGACGAGGTCGACACCTCCGTGCCCCGCACGCTCGAGGGCCTGTCCATCGTGGTCACCGGCTCGATGGACGGCTTCTCCCGGGACGAGGCGAAGGAGGCGATCATGTCGCGCGGCGGCCGTGCTGCGGGGTCGGTGTCGAAGAAGACGGCGTTCGTCGTCGCGGGCGACGCGCCGGGGTCGAAGTACGACAAGGCCCTCGAGCTGGGGGTCCCGTTGCTCGACGAGAACGGCTTCCGCGTCCTGCTCGAACGCGGGCCCGAGGCGGCGCGGGAGGTGGCGACGATCGGCGGTTGACCGAGCCCCTGTTCGCCCCGCCTCGCCGGCCGATCGGGCGACGGCCCGCGGTCGACGAGGGCTCGACGAACGAGGCACACTGCGCGTCCGATCACAGCCAGTGGTGATCTTTGGCTGTCGCGCTTGGCGGTTAGTCTTGTCGTGTCGGCGGGACGGACGGACCGGAAGGACGGTGGACGGTGCTGCAGGCGGCGCTCAACGGCTCGCGTCCCGAGGACGCGCACCCGGCGCTCCCGGTGCAGGCCCGCCACCTCGCCCGCGACGCCCGCGCCGTCGCCCGGCTCGGCGTCACCTCCGTCCACGTGCACCCGCGAGGGCCGGACACGCTCGAAACCCTCGAACCCGTGCACGTCGGGGACGCTGTCGCGGCGATTCGCACGGAGGCGCCGTCGATGGAGATCGGCGTGACCACCGGGCGCTGGATCCAGCCCGACCCCCGCCTGCGGATCGAGGCGGTGGTCGCGTGGGGCCGTCTCGGCCTGGCCAAGCCCGACTTCTGCTCGGTGAACGTGCACGAGCTGGGCTGGGAGGAGATCTGCCGGGCGGCCGCGTCCGTCGGCATCGGCGTCGAGCTGGGTGTCTGGACGAGCGGCGACGCCGTCACGCTGCGTAAGCGGGGGATTCCGCCGATGACGACCCGGGTGCTCGCCGAGTCGACGGTGACGGATCCCGACACGGCCGTCGCCGAGTCCGTGCGGATCCTGCGTGCGCTCGGCAAGCTCTCGGTCCCGGTGCTGCTGCACGGCGAGGAGGGTGGCGCGTGGCCGGTGCTGGAGTACGCGCTGCGCACCAAGCAGGACACTCGGATCGGCTTCGAAGACGTCCTGCAGCGGCCCGACGGCTGGCTCGCCACGGGGAACGACGACCTCGTCCGCGCCGCACAGCAGATCCGGATGTGAGCGGCGCCGGGCCGGTCGTGAAGCGTCCCTGAAGGCCCTACCGGAACGGATTTTGGCGTTTGCAACGGAATCGGCGTGCCGAGCGTGGGTCGCGGCGTGGCAATCCGTCGGTCCGCTCAAATACCGTCAGACGTATGGTGCAGTGGCGGGAGATCGGTAGCCGGGCGGCGGCGCGGACGCGTGACGTCGCGAACCTGCTCACCACACCGCTCCTGCCCGATGACCTGCTGGGCACGCTGAACCCCGTCTGGTCGACCACCGAGCCGGCCGGGCGGGTCGTCGAGGTGCGCCGGGAGACCGCCGACACCAGCACGCTGCTGATCCGCACCGGCCCGCGCCGTCCGCAGCACCGCCCCGGCCAGTACGTCGGGGTCGGCGCCCGGCTCGACGGTGTCTGGCACTGGCGCACCTACTCGGTGACGTCGCGGCCGGACGACCGGCTGCTCGCCGTCACCGTCACCGCGATCCCGGGCGGGACCGTGTCGAACGCGCTCGCGCACGCCACCCCGGTGGGGACGGTGCTGCGGCTCGGCCCGCCGGCGGGGGAGTTCGTGCTGCCCGAACCGGTGCCCGAGAAGCTGCTGTTCGTGACGGCGGGGAGCGGCGTCACCCCCGTGATGGGGATGCTGCGGCACCTTGCCGCGCGCCGACCGGACGCGCTCGCCGGTGCCGTCGCGGTGCACTGCGACCGGACCGCGGACGACGTCGTGTTCGGCGCCGAGCTGCGCGTGCTCGCGTCCGCGACCGGGATGCGCCTGGTCGAGCGGCACACCGCCCTCAACGGCCGGCTCACCCCGGACGCGCTCGCCTACCACGTGCCGGACTGGGCCGCCCGGCAGGCGTGGGCCTGCGGCCCGGCCGGCCTGCTCGACGACCTCGGCGACTGGTGGGCCCGCCACGGCGACACGGACGCGCTGCACGTCGAGCGGTTCGTGGCGCCGCGCGCCACCGGGGATGTCGGTACCGGCGGCCGCGTCAGCTTCACCACCAGCAAGATCGAGGCCGAGGCCGCCCCGGGCCAGCCGCTCATGGCCGCCGGCGAGGCGGCCGGAGCGCTGTTGCCCAACGGCTGCCGCATGGGCATCTGCCACACCTGCGTCGGGCGCCTGCTGTCCGGCGCCGTGACCAACCTGCACACAGGCGAGCGCCACGACACCCCCGGGGAACCGGTCCGGACGTGTGTGTCGGGCGCTGCCGGCGACGTCGAGATCGAGCTCTAGGAGAACACGCTGTGGCTACGTTGACCGCCGACCACCTGACCGACGAGCAGCTCGAGGCGCTGGGGACCGAGCTCGACGCCCTGCGCGCCGAGGTCGTCGCCAGTCTCGGAGAGCGGGACGCCCGCTACATCCACAAGATCATCAGGACGCAGCGCGGCCTGGACGCCACCGCACGCGCCCTGCTGCTCTTCGCGAAGTTCCCGCCCGCGTGGATCGCCGGGACGGCGGCGCTGTCCGTGGCCAAGATCCTGGAGAACATGGAGCTGGGCCACAACATCATGCACGGCCAGTGGGACTGGATGCGCGACCCGAAGATCCACTCCACGACGTGGGAGTGGGACCACGCGTCGGCGGCCGAGGGCTGGAAGAAGTCGCACAACTTCGAGCACCACACGTTCACCAACGTGCTCGGCAAGGACCGCGACCTGGGCTACTCGATCATGCGCATCTCGCCCGACCAGCCGTGGCATCCGGCCCACCTGGCACAGCCCGTGTACAACCAGCTTCTGGCGCTGTTCTTCGAGTGGGGCGTGGCCTTCTACGACCTCGAGGTGGACCTGGTCAAGGACGGCAAGAAGTCCAAGGCCGACTTCGCCCGCGACCTGAAGCGTTTCTGGCGCAAGGCGCGCCGCCAGCTCGCCAAGGACTACGTGCTCTTCCCGGCGCTCTCGGTGGTGTCGGGCCCCCAGTCGGTGGTGGCCAGCATGGCGGCGAGCTTCGTCGCGAACTGCGTACGCAACTTCTGGGCGCACGCCGTGATCTTCTGCGGGCACTTCCCGGAGGGCGTCGAGACGTTCCCGGAGGAGCAGCTCGAGGGGGAGACCCGCGGGCAGTGGTACGTGCGGCAGATGCTGGGCTCGGCGAACCTCTCGGGCAGCCCGCTCCTGCACACCATGACCGGCAACCTCAGCCACCAGATCGAGCACCACATCTTCCCGGACATCCCGAGCAACCGGTACGCCGAGATCGCGCCCCGGGTGCGGGAGATCTGCGATCGTTACGGCCTGAGCTACACCATCGGCCCGCTGCGCAAGCAATACGGCAACGTGCTCCGCAAGATCAACCGGTACGCACTGCCCCGCCGCGCGGAGAGCACCGCCGCCCGGGCGAAGCTGGCCGCCTCGTTCGCGGCCCTGCCCGTGCGCTCCGCGACCGCCGACGCCCCCGCCCACCAGCAGCCGGTGCGCCTGGCCGGCTGACCCCTCGGCAGGCCGCCTGACCTGCTGATCAGGAGGGCGGGTCCGGCTGCTCGGGTGAAGCGGGGTGGGTCATCCGCAGCGCGATCGCCAGCTCCAGGCGCGCCCCCGGGTCGTCCAGCGTCTCGCCGAACGCCTCGCGCAGCGCCGCCAGGCGGTAGCGGACCGTCTGCGGGTGCACGTGCAGGGTCGCGGCGGCCACGGAGACGTCGCCGTGGGCGTCGAGCCAGGCGCGCAAAGTCTGCTCCCCCCGGGCACCCGCGCCGGCCGGCAGCGTGTGCAGGGGGGCCAGTGCGTGCTCGCACAGCTCGGCGGCCAGCTCCGGTTCGGCAGCCAGCAGCAACGCCAGCAGGTGCGCGTCCGCCCGGACCACGCCGACCGGCTCGGTGCCGAGCAGTCCCGCCACGTGCAGCGGCCACGCCGCCTGGGCCCGGGCGACCGACCGGCTCGCCCGGGCAAGGGTGACCACCGGCCCGAGCACCGCGGGCCGGTCGCGCACCGCGATCTTCACCCGGTCCTGCCACGCGGTACGGCCGGGCACGGGTCGTTCCGGCACGGGCACGAGCACGACGCCCACCGGGTCGAGGTTCGCGCCCACCGCACCGGGCAGCCGGGCCGCCACCGCCACCGCGTCCTCGACGACCAGCGCGGCCAGCCGCTCGGGCAGCCGCCACGCGGCGGCCGCGGCCACCCGCTCGACCTCGGCCACGGGCGCGGGCGGCTTGCGGGCGAGCAGCTCGACGAGGGCGTGCCGGCGCGTCTGCACGGACCCGGCGTTGCGCGCGTCCTCGTAAGCCCATCCCGCCACCGACGCCGCCCCGAGCTGCTCCACGTAGGTGAACAGCGCCTCGGCCAGTGCGAAGATCACATCAGGGGGCAGCTGGCGGGCGGCCGGGCTGTCGGCGATCCGCCGCCACGCCGTCCGGGTGCCGACCTGGTACGCCGACTGCAACGCCGCCAACGTCCGCCCCTCGCGGTGCTCAAGCTGGCCCAGACCCCGGTAGACCCGCAGGTCGCCGGGGGAGGAGTCGACGCCGAGGAGGTCGACGAACTGGTTGAGCGCCACCGACACGCCCTCGGTGATCCGCCGCCCGAACCGCCCTTCCAGCGGCCGCGCGTACTCCGGCACCCCGGCCCGCACTGCCGCGATGATCTCCTCGGTCGCGCCGAGGAGCTCGGGACGCAGTGCAGGGCCGACGTAGTCGGGCACCCGCGCCCAGGGACGGTCCATGCCTTGTTCGCGCCTTATCCGTCGGCGAGCACCGTCGCGATGATCCCGCTCAGGTGGGTGAGGCGAGCCAGCTCGGACGGGCGGAAGGCCGGGCCGCCCGGGCGGCCGACGACCAGCGCCCGCGGAGCGAGGCCGAGCGGGGCGGCGGCCAGCTCGGTGTCCAGCGCCGTCCACGGGCCGGGCACCCACTGCAGATCGGGATCGATCACCACGGTGCGCTCCAGCGGCAGCCACGGCAGGTCCGCGGCCACCGTCTCCGGCGCGGCCGCGCTCTGGGCCAGCCGGTAGGCGCGGGTGCTCTCGCGGACGACGACGATCGCCCAGCCGGCTCGGAAGATCCGCGGCACGCCCTCGGCGAGGAGCGCGAGACCCTCCTTGGGGTCGTTGGTGATCTCCTCGATCAGGCCCAGCTCGCGGGCGGTGTCGAGGCGTCCGGAGTGCGGGCGGACCGACTCGACCTCCACGCCCGGCACCGACTCGGCCGCCGTGATCAGGACGTCCGGCGGGCGCCCCGGGGGGAGCTCGACGGCCAGGTCGTCGACGGCGTGGCCGTCGGCCCGCTCGACCACGTCCACACCCAGGATGTCGGCACCGGCGTTGCCCAGGGCGGTCGCCACCGCTCCCAAACTGCCCGGCTTGTCCGGCAGGACCACCCGGAGCAGGAACGACACGCGGCACACCCTCTCGATGCGATCGGCGAGGCCCCCGGCCTCCGGGCAGCCGCATGGTCACGGCCGTGCCCGTCGGCACGGCTGCTGCGGCGGAGTCACCGATTCTGTCAGGCACAGGCGCCCGGAAGGCAACAGGCGCGTGACGCTCACCGCACCGTGGGAACCCGCACTGTTGGCATCGCACCCCGGCCGGCGTCGGTTCCGCGCGCGCCCCCGACCACTCCGCGCCGGTTCCTGGTACTCGGCGCCTGCCGCAGCAAGCGCCTTGTGCGGATTCCCGGCGCGAAGTCGTAAAGGTGGCACCGCGTCACGCCGGAGCCGTCCGGAACCGCGTCACGGGTTGTCGGTGCCCGCGCCTAGGCTGTCGATACCGAAGCTTCTAGGAGGGACATGTCCGCCGACTCCCCCGGCACGATCAGCCGGGACGAGGTCGCGCACCTCGCCCGGCTCGCCCGGCTCGCCGTCACCGACCGTGAGCTCGACCTGTTCGCCGGCCAGCTCGACGTCATCCTCGGCGCCGTCGCCCGCGTCGGCGAGGTCGCGGCCCCAGGTTCCGATCTGGCTGAGATCCCGCCGACCTCGCACGCCGTCCCGCTGGAGAACGTCTTCCGCCCGGACGAGCGCCGCCCCGGCCTCACGCAGGAGCAGGCGCTCGCGTGCGCGCCCGCCGCGGAGGACGGGCGCTTCCGCGTCCCGCAGATCCTGGGGGAGGAGTAGTGAGCGAGCTTGCGAGCGAATCATCCAACACAGCACGTGTGCGAAGCACCGACCGAGCGCAGCGAGGGAGTGTGGTGAGCGACCTCACCCGGCTCACGGCCGCGGCGCTCGCCGAGAAGATCCACTCACGGGAGGTGTCCGCGGTCGAGGTCGCGCAGGCGCACCTCGACCGGATCGCGGCCGTCGACGGCACCGTGCACGCCTTCCTGCACGTCGCGGCGGAGTCGGCGCTGCAGTCGGCGGCCCTGGTGGACGCCGCGCTCGCCGCCGGCAGCCCGCCCGCGTCGCCGCTGGCCGGCGTCCCGCTGGCGCTCAAGGACGTCTTCACCACGATCGACATGCCCACGACCTGCGGCTCGAAGATCCTCGAGGGCTGGCGTCCGCCGTACGACGCCACCGTGACGGCGCGGCTGCGGGCCGCCGGGATCACGATCCTGGGCAAGACGAACATGGACGAGTTCGCCATGGGCTCGTCCACCGAGTACTCGGCGTACGGGCCCACCCGCAACCCGTGGGACACCGCCCGCATCCCGGGTGGCTCCGGCGGCGGCTCGGCCGCGTCGCTCGCTGCCTTCGAGGCCCCGCTGGCGATCGGCACGGACACCGGCGGGTCGATCCGCCAGCCTGCGGCGATGACAGGCACGGTGGGGGTGAAGCCGACCTACGGCGGCGTCTCCCGCTACGGCCTCGTGGCCTGCGCGTCGTCGCTGGACCAGGGCGGCCCCTGCGCGCGCACGGTGCTCGACGCCGCGCTGCTGCACGAGGTGATCGGCGGGTACGACCCGCTCGACTCCACCTCGATCGACACCCCGGTGCCGTCGGTCGTCGAGGCCGCGCGGGCCGGGGCGTCCGGCGACCTCACGGGTCTGCGGGTCGGCGTGGTCCGCGAGTTGGGCGGCGAGGGCTACCAGCCGGGCGTCGAGCGCGCCTACCGCGGCGCGGTGGAGCGGTTGGAGAAGCTCGGCGCCGAGGTCGTCGAGGTCAGCTGCCCGCACTTCGAGTACGCCCTCGCCGCGTACTACCTGATCCTCCCCAGCGAGGTGTCGAGCAACCTCGCCCGGTTCGACGCGATGCGCTACGGCCTGCGGGTCGACGGTGGCGCGTCCGCCGAGGAGGTCATGGCGCTCACCCGCGAGGCCGGCTTCGGGCCCGAGGTCAAGCGACGGATCATCCTCGGCACGTACGCGCTCTCGTCGGGCTACTACGACGCCTACTACGGGCAGGCGCAGAAGGTCCGCACGCTGATCGCCCGCGACTTCGCCGCGGCGTTCGAGCAGGCGGACGTGCTGGTCTCGCCCACGGCGCCCACCACGGCGTTCCCGATCGGCGACAAGGTGGACGACCCGCTGGCCATGTACCTCAACGACCTCGCGACGATCCCGACGAACCTCGCCGGCACCGCCGCGATGTCCGTGCCGTGCGGGCTCGCCGAGGAGGACGGTCTGCCGGCCGGGCTGCAGATCATGGCCCCGGCGCTGGGCGAGGCCCGGATGTACCGGGTCGGTGCGGCCTACGAGGCCGCGCGCGACGCCGACGACGACGTCCCGCTGATCCAGCGGGTACCGAGCTTGGAGGTCTCTCGATGAGTGCTCCGACGCTGGTCGACTTCGCCGAGGTCGTCGAGCGCTTCGACCCCGTGCTCGGGCTCGAGGTGCACGTCGAGCTGTCGACGAACAGCAAGATGTTCTGCGGCTGCCCCACCGAGTTCGGCGCCGAGCCGAACACCCAGGTCTGCCCCGTCTGCCTGGGCCTTCCCGGCTCGCTGCCGGTGGTGAACCGCACCGCGGTCGAGTCGGCGATCCGGATCGGGCTGGCGCTGAACTGCACGATCGCGCCGTGGGGCCGGTTCGCGCGGAAGAACTACTTCTACCCGGACATGCCCAAGAACTTCCAGACCAGCCAGTACGACGAGCCGATCGCCGTGAACGGATGGCTGGACGTCCCGCTGGACGACGGCTCCACCGTGCGCGTGGAGATCGAGCGCGCGCACATGGAGGAGGACACCGGGAAGTCGCTGCACGTCGGCGGCGCGACCGGTCGTATCCACGGCGCGGAGTACTCACTGCTCGACTACAACCGCGCCGGTGTCCCGTTGATCGAGATCGTCACGAAGATGATCCCGGGGACACGCGAACGTGCGCCCGAGGTCGCCCGCGCCTATGTCACGGCGCTGCGTGACCTGCTGCGCGCGCTGGGGGTCTCGGACGTGCGGATGGACCAGGGGTCGCTGCGCTGCGACGTGAACCTGTCGCTGTCGCCGCGCGACTCCGGGGTGCTCGGCATCCGGACGGAGACGAAGAACGTCAACTCGCTGCGCTCGGTCGAGCGGGCCGTCCGCTACGAGATGACCCGGCAGGCCGGCGTGCTGCTGGGGGGCGCCCCGATCGTCCAGGAGACGCGGCACTTCGACGAGGCCACCGGGACCACCCGCGCCGGCCGCCGCAAGGAGACCTCCGAGGACTACCGCTACTTCCCGGAGCCCGACCTCGTGCCGATCGCCCCGCCCGCGGAGTGGGTGGAGGAGCTGCGCGCCACGCTGCCGGAGCTCCCGTGGGCGCGCCGGGCCCGCGTCAAGGCCGAGTGGGGCCTGAGCGACCCGGAGCTGCGGGACCTGGTCAACGCGGGTGCGCTGGACCTGATCGCGGACACCGTCGCCGCCGGCGCCCCGCCCGCCGAGGCCCGGTCGTGGTGGGTGTCGTACCTGGCCCAGCAGGCGAACGTCCGCGGTGTCGAGCTGGTCGGCCTGCCGATCACGCCGGCGCAGGTGGCGCGCGTGATCGAGCTGGTCGCGACGGGCGAGCTGACGAACAAGCTCGCGCGCCAGGTCGTCGACGGGGTGCTCGCCGGCGAGGGCGACCCGGACGAGGTCGTGGAGCGCCGCGGGCTGAAGGTCGTCTCGGACGAGGGCGCGCTGGTCGCCGCGGTCGACGAGGCGCTGGCTGCGCAGCCGGACATCGCCGAGAAGATCCGCGGCGGCAAGGTGGCGGCGGCGGGCGCGATCGTCGGTGCGGTGATGAAGGCGACCAAGGGGCAGGCGGACGCCAAGCGCGTCCGCGAGCTGGTGATCGAGCGCGTCGGAGCCTGAGCGGGCCCGAGCGAACGCTCTTCGCTCGGGCCCGGGGCTCGGCGCGCGCTGCTCCCGGATGTAGCGAAAGCGGCTTTCGGTGCGTTCAGTGCACTGAACGCCGCTTTCGCTACGTCGGGTCGTGGCGGGGCGGGTCGGCGAAGTCATCCGGCGAGACGTCGGACAGGAACTCGCGCATCTCCTTGACCTGCTCCTCCGGTGGCGCCGCGCCGCCCGGCGGGAACAGCTCCGCAACAGGCTGGCCGACCTCGTCGAGGATCTCCTCCGCCATCGTGATCGGTAGGCCCTCGCGCACCGCCACGGCCAGGGCGTCGCTCGGCAGCACCGGGATGCGGGTGCCGCCGTCGCAGACGAGCACCGCCACGAAGACACCGTCGATGAGGGCTGTGATCTCGGCGCCGTCGAGCGTGTGGCCGAGCCCGCGCAGCAGCGGGACCAGCACGTCCTGGGGGAGCAGCGGGTCGGTCGCGCTGCGGCGGCCGAGCGCGACGGCGTCGGCCTGCGGCCGGCGCAGGAACACCGGCACGCAGCGGGGTCCGTCCGCGTCCGGGCTCTCTTCGCCGAGCAGCACGACGGGCTCGCGCGTGCGCCCGTGGACGACCAGCCGTAGCACGCGCATCGCCCGCATCCCGGCAGTGTCGCGCCCGGACCGGCCAGGCTGCGATCTCACAATGAGACGACGCTCCCCTGATCGCTGTGGGCGTCGCTGTGGGGTCGCCTGATCGCCGCGGGCGTCGCCGCAGCGCCGTGATTACTGCCGTGGGACGACGCTCGCAGTGACCTTGCGCTACTGCCGCGACTCGCCCCCACCGGCCGGCGGTTGGATGCGGATCACCCGGTCGTCGCTGGGCACGATCTTGCCGCCCGAGCCCTTGTTGATGGTGCCCAGCCACAGCAGCCCGTCGGGCGCCGTCGCGGCCGCCGACAGCCGCCCGTACCGGTTCTGGAGAAGCGACTCCGGCGCGCCGGTGAACGTGCCGTTGTCGTCGGGCCGCAGCACGAACACCGAGCGCGCGCCCGTCTGCGCCACCAGCAGCAGCCCGGGCTGTGCCACGCATCCCGCGACGCCGGGCCGGTCCGGCCAGGTCCAGGACGGATCCCCGAGCGCGCCCGGCTTCGCCCGGTAGAGCACGTCCCGGGAACCGGGGCGGTCGGTGATCCAGATCGCGCCGCCGTCCGTGCACACCCCACCCGGGGCGCGTAGGCCGGAGCTGACGATCGGCGACGCCGGGTTCGGGTTGTCCGCGGCGGGCCGGCCGAGCGTGTCGATCCGCAGCAGCTTGCCGGCGAGCGAGCCGTCGTCCGACGGCAGACCCGCCGAGCCGGTGGCCACGAGCAGCGCGTTGCGGCCGTCGGTGGCCAGCGCGCCCCCGTTGTCCCGGCCGCCGCGCGGGATCCCGGTGAGCACCGGCTTCGGCTCCTCGCCGGGTGCCAGGCGCAGCACCCGGTTGTCCGTAGTCGTGGTGGCGTAGGCGTAGACCAGCCGGTCTTCGGCATATCCGGGGGAGAGCACCAGGCCGGTCAGGCCGCCGCCCCCGTTCGGGTCGACCGGCACCGTGGTCACCAGCACCGGGTCCGTCCCGCGTTGCACCCGCAGCACCCGCCCGGTGCTCCGCTCGGCCACGAGCGCGGTGCGCGAGTCGGGCAGCACCGCCACCGCCGAGACCGGCGCGAGACAGGTGGCCACCACCTGCAGGTCCGGGTCGTTGCAGCCCACCGGCTCGGCCGTGGCGGAGGGGTCCGAGTCCTGCGGGGACCCCGGCGGTTCGCCGGACGGGCCGGGCTCAGGGACGAGCGGGGGCCCGCCCAGCTCGCCCGCCCCCTCGACCTTCTCCCGCCAGTCGCGCGGTCCGGCGTCGGGGAACGTGGCGCAGCCGGCCAGCGCGAGGACGAGCGCCACCCCCGCGACCGCCCGCCACACCCGTCCGATCATCGGCTCCCACGCTAGAGCCGGGCGGGTGAGCGGCCGGTGAGTAACGTGCCCTCATGGATCGGACACGCCATGGGTGACACGGTGGTTCTCGTCCCGTACGACGACGGGGTCGCGGCACTGGCTGCCGTCCCCGGCGTGCAGGCCGTGCGGTACGACCCCGACGGCCGGCTTCCGCCCGAGGCGGCCACCGCGCAGGTCTTCGTGCCGCCGTTCCTGGCGTCCGCGCGGGTCGTCGACCTGGTGGAGCAGCTGCCCGAGCTGCGGCTCGTCCAGCTGCTCACCGCGGGTGCGGAGAACTGGGTCGGACGGCTGCCCGCGCAGGTCGCGCTGTCGGACTGCCGCGGCGCGCACGGCGGCGCCACCGCGGAGTGGATCGTCGCGGTGCTGCTGGCGGTCTACCGCGAGCTGCCGGGATTCGTGCGCAGCCAGGACGCACGGCGCTGGGACCAGCACTTCACCGACGAGCTGGCCGGCAAACGCGTGTTGCTGGTCGGCGCGGGCGACCTCGCCGAGAACACCGGGCGCCGGTTGGCGCCGTTCGAGGTCACCACCACGCTGGTCGGTCGCCGTGCCCGCGACGGCGTCCACGGCATCGCCGACGTGCACGCTCTCCTGCCGGACCACGACGTCGCCGTGCTCATGGTCCCGCTGACCGACGAGACCGGCGGGCTGGTCGACGCCCGGTTCCTCGCCGCGATGCCCGACGGCGCCCTCCTGGTCAACGCCGCGCGTGGCCCGGTCGTCGACACCGACGCGCTGACACGCGAGCTGCAGGCCGGTCGGCTGCGCGCGGCCGTGGACGTCACCGACCCCGAACCGCTGCCTGCGGACCATCCGCTGTGGACCGCCTCCGGCCTGCTGCTCACCCCGCACGTCGGCGGCAGCGTCCCGGGGGGAATGCGCCGCGCGTTCGGGGTCGTCGTGGAGCAGATCAGGGCGTTCGTGCGGGGAGACGCGCCGCCGAACCTGGTGGAAGACGGGTACTGAGACCGAGGGAGCACTAGGCTGCGAACATCAGGCCGGCGAGGGGAGAACCATGAGTGACCAGCCGACCTCGTTGTTCGACAGCGGGTCCGGGTCGGTCGGCTCCGCGCCGGGATCCGGCCTCGGTGGCGCGACCACCCAACCGCTGGACCGCCCGAAGCGCCGCGAGCTGACCTGGAGCAGCGGCACCGACTTCGGCCTGGTCCTGCTGCGGTTCGCCGTCGGCGGGGTGGTCTTCGCGCACGGCATGCAGCACGTGTTCGGGCTCTGGGGCGGCATCGGCCTGCCCGGGTTGAGCAGCGCGCTGACCGCTTTCGGGTTCCGGAACGTGAACCTGCTGGTGTGGGTGACGGCGCTGACCGAGCTGGTGGGCGGTGCGGCGGTCGTCCTCGGGATCTTCACGCCGCTGGCCGCCGCCGGTCTGCTGGGCCTGATGATCAATGCGGTGCTGCTCAAGGCGGCCAACGGGTTCTTCATCGCCGGGCCGCCCGGGGCGGGCGCCGTCGAGCTGGAGGTCGTGCTCGGGCTCGGCGCCGCCGCGCTGTTGTTGACCGGCGCAGGCCGGATCGCCCTGGAGAGGGGCCGCACCTGGAACCGCCGCCCCGCCCCGTGGGGTGTGCTGTTCCTGATCATCGGGGTGGCGGCGGCGCTTCTGGTGTTCTTCCTGCTACGCCCGCGCTGAGGTAGCCGCTCCATCTCGTCGCCGCACCCGAGTGCGGTGCGAAGCGGGCGGCCTCAGGGGACGCGGCGGACGGCGCCGGTGTGCGCGCTCGTCGCCAGAGCCGCGTAGGCGCGCAGCGCCTTCGACACCGGCCGGTCGCGATCACGCGGCTGCCACGGCCGCTCGGACGCATCCATCTTGGCGCGGCGCTCGGCCAGCACCTCGTCAGGCACGTCGAGCGCGAGGGTGCGGGTGGCGACGTCGATGACCACCCGGTCGCCGTTCTCGATCAGTCCGATCACGCCGCCCGCGGCGGCCTCCGGCGAGATGTGGCCCACCGAGATGCCCGACGACCCGCCGGAGAACCGGCCGTCCGTGATCAGCGCGCACACCCGGCCGAGCCCGGCGCCCTTGAGGAACGCGGTGGGGTGCAGCATCTCCTGCATCCCCGGGCCGCCGGACGGGCCCTCGTAGCGGACGACGATCACGTCGCCGGGCTGCACCTGTTTGGTGAGGATGACCGAGACAGCCTCCTCCTGGCTCTCGACGACCCGCGCCGGGCCCGCGAAGTGCCACAGTTCCTCGGGGATCCCGGCCGTCTTGATCACCGCACCGTCGGGGGCGATGTTGCCGCGCAGTACGGCCAGCCCGCCGTCCGCGGTGTAGGCGTGCGCGACGTCGCGGATACACCCGTCCGCGGCGTCCGTGTCCAGCGAGCTCCAGCGGTTCTCCGTGGAGAAGGCCTCGGTGGTGCGCACCCCGCCCGGTGCGGCGTGGAACAGCTCGACAGCGGTCTCCGACGGCGCCTCGGCCCGCACGTCCCACGTCGACAGCCACGCCTCGAGCGACGGGGAGTGCACCGTGCGGACGCCGTCGTTCAGCAGACCACCGCGCCACAGCTCACCGAGGATCGCGGGGATGCCGCCGGCCCGATGGACGTCTTCCATGTGGTAGTCCGAGTTCGGCGAGACCTTGCTCAGGCACGGCACGCGCCGGGAGATCGCGTCGATCGCGGCGAGGTCGAAGTCGATCTCGCCCTCCTGCGCGGCGGCCAGGATGTGCAGCACGGTGTTGGTCGAGCCGCCCATGGCGACGTCGAGCGCCATCGCGTTCTCGAAGGCCTCCCGCGTGGCGATGTTGCGCGGCAGCGCGCTCGCGTCGTCGTGGGAGTACCAGCGGCGGCAGAGGTCCATGACGGTCCGGCCGGCCTGGAGGAACAGTTCGCGCCGGGCCGCGTGCGTGGCCAGCGTCGACCCGTTGCCCGGCAGGGCGAGCCCGAGGGCCTCGGTCAGGCAGTTCATCGAGTTCGCGGTGAACATGCCCGAGCACGACCCGCAGGTCGGGCAGGCGGAACGCTCGACGAGCGTGAGCCCGGAGTCGTCGACCTGCGGCGACGCCGACGCGGAGATCGCGGTGATGAGGTCGGTCGGGGCGTGGGCGACCCCGTCCACCACGACCGCCTTGCCGGCCTCCATCGGCCCGCCGGAGACGAAGACCGTCGGGACGTTGAGCCGCATGGCGGCGTTGAGCATCCCCGGGGTGATCTTGTCGCAGTTGGAGATGCACACGAGCGCGTCGGCCGCATGGCCGTTGACCATGTACTCGACGGCGTCCGCGATCACCTCGCGGGAGGGCAGCGAGTAGAGCATCCCGCCGTGACCCATCGCGATGCCGTCGTCCACGGCGATCGTGTGGAACTCCCGCGGCACCCCGCCCGCCTCGCGGATCGCGCCGGCGACGAGGTCACCGAGGTCCTTGAGGTGCACATGACCGGGCACGAACTGGGTGTAGGAGTTCGCGATCGCGACGATCGGGCGACCGAAGTCGTCGTCGCCCATTCCGGTGGCGCGCCAGAGGGCGCGGGCTCCGGCGGCGTTGCGGCCGTGGGTGGTCACGCGGGAACGAAGGGCCGGCACGTCGGTCTCCAGCCGGGTCGGGCAGCGGCCGAGGCCGGTGCGGGGGTGCGGGCGAAGGGAGCCGGGCGGCCCCGCCTCACGGTACGCGCTGTCGCGGGACGTCACGGGACGGGCGACGCACGAGGAATTCGCATTAGTGAATGATTAGTTGAATTCGCCGCGGTGGGAATGAGCCGTCGCTAGCGTCGTCTCGGTCGGATGGAGGGGCGACATGCAACGTAGTCGATTGCTCGGCGTCATTCTCGTACCGGCGAGTGCGATTGGCAGCGGCGATCTCTTCCGGCTTGAAGGCCAGGCGTTCAACGCGCGCGGTGACGTTGGCATGTTCTTCCTTACGTGCAAGGCTGCATGAATGACGACAGGCCTCGACCAGCCGCTCCGAGAGCTGGACATCGCGATGCGAGCGGTCCTCGACCGGGTCCGGGCCGACGCCGCCGGCACGGAGCTCGTGGTGGAGCTGCGTGTCGACCCGGATTTCGCGGTGCCAGGCGGTGTGGACGACCGGCCGCCCGCCGGGCAGGTGGTGGGTGTGATCGGCGAGCACGTCTTCGCCGCAGGCTTTGAGTACGGAATCGAAGCCGGGTGCGCCAGGGTCATGAGCGTCGTGCAGGACGACGTCGTCGACGCGCGTGGGCGGCCGTGGCCGGAGGTCACCGACGCCAGCGGATCCGGGCTCGGGGTGCTCGACGTCTCGTGCGAGCCGCTCGGCATCGCCCATTGGAGCCTGCGCGGCCATCCGCTCTGCGCCGTCGGTCATCTCGTGGAGACCTGCCGCGCACTGGGATGGCGCGTTCTCTGACGAGGCCCATCCTCGACGACGAGCGGAGGAACCGGTGGACGAGCTCGCGGGCAAGGTCGCGATCGTGACGGGCGCTGGGTCGGGCATCGGGGAGGCCTGCGCGACACTGTTGGCCCGGCGAGGGGCGAAGGTGCTGGTCGCCGACGTCCGGGCGGAAGCGGCCGAGACGGTCGCCGCGGCCGTCGGTGACGCCGCGCGCCCGCACGCCGTCGACGTCACCGACCCCGCCGCCTGCGAGGCGATGGTCGCCGCGGCCGTCGAGGCGTTCGGCCGGCTGGACGTCGCGGTCAACAACGCCGGGATCGGCGGTCCGCAGGCGCTCACCGGCGAGTACCCGCTCGACGGCTGGGGTGCCGTCATCGCGGTCAACCTCAGCGGGGTCTTCTACTGCATGCGTGCCGAGATCTCCGCCATGCTCGCCACGGGTGGCGGGTCGATCGTCAACATGGCGTCGATCCTCGGCACCGTGGGCTTCGCGCAGTCGGTCGCGTACGTGGCGGCCAAGCACGGTGTCGTGGGGATGACGAAGACGGCCGCGGTCGAGTACGCCCGGCAGGGCATCCGGGTCAACTCCGTCGGTCCCGGCTTCATCGAGACCCCGCTGCTCGCTGCGGCGTCACCGGAGATCGTGGCGGGGGTCGCCGGCCTGCACCCGCTCGGCCGCCTCGGGCGCGCCGAGGAGGTCGCCGAGCTGGTGGCGTTCCTCGCCTCGGACAGGGCGTCCAACACGACGGGCGCCTACTACCTCACCGACGGCGGCTACACGGCCCAGTGAAGGCGCTCACTCCGCGGTCGGGTCGGGGACGCGGCCGCCGCTGGCCACCGAGAGCTGGTGCAGGTCGCGGGTGCGGACGGCCGGGAGCGCGACCTCGCCGCCGTCGGTCAGCACCGCGTGCACCCCGTTGCGGCGGTCCACCCGCAGGCCGCCGAGGGCGTCCCACGGCACGCGCCGCCCGCCGACCAGCCGCCGCACCCGGAGCCCGTCGGCGTCGACGACGGTGCGGGTGCGCAGCGTCCACGCCACGATGCCCACCGGCACGAGGTAGATCAGCCACAGGTACGGGGCACCGAACGCGACGGGGATCGCGCACACGCCCAGGAACAGGGCGAACAGCACCACGAGCGGGGAGACGCGGAAGACGGCGCGCGGCGTGGCGGAAGTGCTCACGGCACTATCGTCCCACCATTCCGCCGTCCCACCATCCGGGCCGCGGCTCTCACTGGTTTGACGCTGGCCCGGGGCGGACGTTAACCTGCCGGTCATGTCCGTCCGCGGTGCACTCGTACTTCCCAGGCGCGTCGACGCCTGAGGACGTTCCCCGTCGACGCGCCACCCTCGTTCCGCCGTATCCGGCGGTCGAGGGTTTTTTTCTGCCCGGACCACCACCGAACCCAGCGAGGCCCACTTCATGACCACCGCCACGCCCCGCCCGGTCCCCGGCCCGCCGAAACCGGCGCGGCCGCCGTCGCCGCGCACCGACCGGTCCGATTCCGGTCACCCTGATCCCGGACGCATCGAGGAGCCGTCGCTGACCGGCGCCCAGTCACTCGTACGCGCGCTCGAGGAGGCCGGCTGCGAGGTGGTCTTCGGGATCCCCGGCGGCGCGATCCTGCCCGCCTACGACCCGCTGCTCGACTCCACGAGGGTCCGGCACGTCCTCGTCCGCCACGAGCAGGGCGCAGGACACGCCGCAACGGGATACGCGCAGGCCAACGGCAAGGTCGGGGTCTGCATGGCGACGTCGGGACCGGGGGCGACCAACCTCATCACCCCCCTCGCGGACGCCCACATGGACTCGGTGCCGGTCGTCGCGATCACCGGGCAGGTGGCGAAGCCGCTGATCGGCACGGACGCGTTCCAGGAGGCCGACATCACCGGCATCACCATGCCGGTGACCAAGCACAACATGCTGGTGACCGACGCCGCGGAGATCCCGCGGGCGATCGCCGAGGCGTTCCACCTGGCGTCGACGGGCCGACCGGGCCCGGTGCTGGTGGACATCTCCAAGGACGCGCTGCAGGCGAAGACCACCTTCGTCTGGCCCCCGGAGCTGCGCCTGCCCGGATACCGGCCGACGACCCGGCCGCACGGCAAGCAGATCCGCGAGGCGGCGAAGCTCATCTGCGCGGCGCACCGCCCGGTGCTCTACGTCGGCGGCGGCGTGCTCAAGGCCGAGGCCTGCGCGGAACTCCTCGCGCTGGCCGAGCTGACGAACATCCCGGTGACCACCACGCTGATGGCGCTGGGTGCCTTCCCGGACAGCCACCCGCTGCACGTCGGCATGCCCGGCATGCACGGCAAGGTGTCCGCGGTCGGTGCGCTGCAGAAGGCGGACCTGCTCGTCGCGCTCGGCGCCCGCTTCGACGACCGGGTCACCGGCCAGCTCGCGACGTTCGCCCCCGGCGCGAAGATCGTGCACGCCGACATCGACCCGGCCGAGATCGGGAAGAACCGCCGCGCGGACGTCCCGATCGTGGGCGACTGCAAGGAGGTGCTCGTCGACCTGGTCACGGCCGTCGAGGCCGAGCGCAGGAACGGCACCGCCGACCTGACGGAGTGGTGGGCGCAGATCGACGCGTGGCGCGCCACGTACCCGCTCGGCTACGACTGGCCGGACGACGGGTCGCTGTCACCGCAGTACGTCATCCAGCGGATCGGGAAGATCGCCGGACCGGACGCCATCTACGCGGCGGGTGTGGGACAGCACCAGATGTGGGCGGCGCAGTTCATCGGCTACGAGAAGCCGCGCACCTGGCTCAACTCCGGCGGTCTGGGCACGATGGGCTACGCGGTGCCCGCCGCGATGGGCGCGAAGGTCGCGCGCCCGGACGCGGTGGTCTGGGCGATCGACGGCGACGGCTGCTTCCAGATGACCAACCAGGAGCTCGCCACCTGCGCGATCGAGGGCATCCCGATCAAGGTCGCCGTGATCAACAACGGCAACCTGGGCATGGTCCGGCAGTGGCAGAACCTGTTCTACGGCGAGCGGTACTCCCAGACCAACCTCGGCACGCACAAGTACCGGATCCCGGACTTCCTGCTGCTGGCCGAGTCGATGGGGTGCGTCGGGATGCGGGCCGAGTCGCGCGACGAGGTCGATCGGACGATCCGGCAGGCGATGGAGATCAACGATCGCCCCGTCGTCGTCGACTTCGTCGTCGGTGCGGACGCGCAGGTCTGGCCGATGGTCGCGGCCGGCACCGGCAACGACCAGCTGATGGCGGCACGCACCATCCGGCCGCTGTTCGACGGCGACGAGTTGAACGCCGACGTCGACACCGAGGCCGACGTCACGGCTGCAGTCAACGAGCAGTCCCAGGAGCAGGACGCATGATGGAGAAGCACACGCTCTCGGTGCTCGTCGAGGACAAGCCCGGCGTGCTCGCCCGCGTCTCGGGGCTGTTCTCCCGTCGCGGGTTCAACATCGCCTCGCTCGCGGTGGGCCCCACCGAGCAGGCGGGGGTCTCGCGGATGACGATCGTCGTCTCCGTCGAGGACTTCCCGCTCGAGCAGGTGACCAAGCAGCTCAACAAGCTCGTGCACGTCATCAAGATCGTCGAGCTCGAGCCGTCGCAGTCGGTGCAGCGCGAGCTGCTGCTGGTGAAGGTGCGCGCGGACGGGACGGTGCGCAGCCAGGTGCTCGAGACCGCCCAGCTGTTCCGGGCCAAGGTCGTCGACGTCTCGCCCGAGTCGCTGACGATCGAGGCGACCGGCACCGCGGACAAGATCACCGCGCTGCTGCGCATGCTCGAGCCCTACGGCATCCGCGAGATGGTGCAGTCCGGCATGGTGGCCGTGGGGCGCGGGCCCCGCTCCATCACGGCCACCACCGTCCGGTGAGAGGATCCTGAGATGCCGGCAGGCGCGCGGGACGCGGAGCCGGAATCTCGGCACCCTCTTAGACACGTCCCGGTCTGGAGACGTCGGTAGCGTTCGCCGATGCCGGCGGCGCGCCGGCCGCCCTACCGTCACAGGCCACACCCCTTCCGAGAGGACGCACCACCCGTCATGAGTGTGAACATCTATTACGACGACGACGCCGATCTGTCGATCATCCAGGGCCGCAAGGTCGCGGTGATCGGCTACGGCAGCCAGGGCCACGCGCACGCGCTGTCCCTGCGTGACTCCGGCGTCGACGTGCGGATCGGCCTGCCCGAGGGCTCGAAGAGCCGGGCCAAGGCCGCGGAGGAGGGTCTGCGGGTGGTGACGCCTGCGGAGGCCGCGGGCGAGGCGGACCTGATCATGATCCTCGCCCCGGACACCAAGCAGCGGCACATCTACTCGGAGTCGATCGCGCCCAACCTGAAGGCGGGCGACGCGATCTTCTTCGGCCACGGCTTCAACATCCGCTACGGCCTCATCACGCCGCCGTCGGACGTCGACGTGGCGATGGTGGCGCCGAAGGGCCCCGGCCACCTCGTGCGCCGCCAGTTCGTCGACGGCAAGGGCGTGCCCTGCCTGATCGCGGTGGAGCAGAACCCGACCGGCGGCGCGAAGGAGCTCGCGCTCTCCTACGCCGCGGCGATCGGCGGGGCCCGCGCGGGCGTCATCGAGACGACGTTCACCGAGGAGACCGAGACCGACCTCTTCGGCGAGCAGGCCGTGCTGTGCGGCGGCATGGCCGCGCTGGTGCAGACCGGGTTCGAGGTGCTCACCGAGGCCGGCTACGCCCCGGAGATCGCGTACTTCGAGTGCCTGCACGAGCTCAAGCTGATCGTGGACCTCATGTACGAGGGCGGCATCGCGAACGAGCGGTTCTCGATCTCGGACACCGCCGAGTACGGCGACCTGACCCGCGGCCCGCGCGTGGTCAACGCCGCCACCAAGGCGGAGATGAAGAAGATCCTCGGGGAGATCCAGGACGGCACGTTCGCGCGCGAGTGGGTGGCCGAAGACGACAACGGCCGCCCGACCTTCACCAAGCTGCAGCGCGAGGGCCAGGAGCACCCCATCGAGGTGGTGGGGGAGAAGCTGCGCGGCCTGATGAGCTGGGTGGGGGAGAAGGCGAAGTAGCGCCTGCCGGTCCGCGAGGAACGGGTTCGTGCACCGGTCACGGCCGGTGTGCGGACCCGTTTCGTTACGGCTTCCTCAGCTCTCGCTGAGGAGCTCGTCGAGCCGTTCATGCAAGGCAGGCAACTCGGTGATCACGGCTTCCCAGACGATCGCGTCGTCGACCACGGCGTATCCGTGGATCAGGAGATTGCGGAAGCCGACCAACTCGGCGAGGTCAGGAACGCAGGCGGCGAGGTCAGGGTCGACCCGCGACAACTGGTTCAACGCCTCACCGATGATCTCGAACTGGCGCTCGACGGCTGAGCGGAGCAGTGGGCTGGCCACGTAGTCGCGGAAGTCTTTGTGCTCGACGAAGCCGAGGATGAGCGCGGCAGCGCGTCGGGCGTCCCACAGGTAGGCGCGGGGATCACGCCGCATAGAGTTCCTCGCGCTGCGCCAGCACCGACCGGCGGACGTACGGATTCTCGAGTCGGTCGATGCTGACGACGTCGACCGGCCGCCGCAGGATGGCCTCGAGCCCCTCCTTGAGCGCGAAGTACGTGGTGAACAGCTCGCCGGGGGGAACGGGCCCGAACCGCACGAGGACGTCCACGTCCCCGGGATTCTCGGCGGGCTCGGTACCGCTGGCCGAGCCGAAGAGGTCGAGCCGCGCCACGCCCAATCGCTGACACAGCTCCCTGATCTGCGGGAGCGCCGCTTCGACCGATGGATGCACAGCGGCATTGTGCCCGACCTCGGGCGATTCCCGTGCAACGCGACGCCCCGTGCCGACCGGGGGCGGTAACCGCCCAACTACGATCGGTCCAGACCACCGTCCCCGATCCGGGAGCACTGCACCGCCGTGAGCACCGCGTCCCCCCTGTCCTCGGCGGCCCGCCGCCCTGTCGTCCTGCTCGCCGAGAAGCTCGCGCCCTCCGCGGTCGCGCTGCTCGGCGACGACGTCGAGATCCGCCACGTCGACGGGACGGACCGGCCGGCCCTGCTCGGTGCGCTCGCCGACGCGGACGCGCTGCTCGTGCGGTCGGCGACCAAGGTCGACGCCGAGGCGCTGGCGGCCACCACCCGGCTGAAGGTCGTCGCCCGCGCCGGGGTGGGCCTGGACAACGTCGACGTGCCCGCCGCGACGGCCCGCGGCGTGATGGTCGTCAACGCGCCCACGTCGAACATCGTCTCCGCCGCCGAGCACGCGATCGCGCTGCTGCTCGCCACCGCCCGGCACATCCCGGCCGCGGACGCGAGCCTGCGCAGCGGGCAGTGGAAGCGCAGCGCCTACACCGGTGTCGAGCTGAACGGCAAGACCGTCGGTGTCGTGGGCCTCGGCAAGATCGGCCAGCTCGTCGCGCAGCGCCTGGCCGCCTTCGACGTCCGGCTGATCGCCTTCGACCCGTACGTCGCGCCCGCCCGCGCCGCGCAGCTCGGCATCGAGCTGGTGAGCCTGGAGGAGCTGCTCCGGCGCGCCGACATGATCTCGATCCACCTGCCCAAGACGCCCGAGACCCTCGGCCTCATCGGCAAGGACCAGCTGGCGCTGACCAAGCCCGGCGTGCTGATCGTCAACGCCGCCCGCGGCGGCCTCGTCGACGAGGAGGCGCTGGCCGAGGCGGTCCGCAGCGGGCACGTCGGCGGTGCGGGCATCGACGTCTACGTCACCGAGCCCACCACGTCGAGCCCGCTGTTCGAGCTGCCGCAGGTGGTCGTCACCCCGCACCTCGGCGCGTCGACGGACGAGGCCCAGGACCGTGCAGGGACGGACGTCGCGCGCTCCGTGCAGCTCGCCCTCGCGGGCGAGTTCGTGCCGGACGCGGTGAACGTGCAGGTCACCGGCGTGGTCGGCGAGGAGGTGCGGCCCTGGCTGCCGCTCACCCAGAAGCTCGGCACGGTGCTGCACGTGCTGGCGGGGCGGGTCCCCAGCTCCGTCACCGTCGAGGTCAGCGGTGAGCTCGCCGCCGAAGACGTGTCGGTGCTGCCGTTGGCGGCGCTGCGCGGGCTGTTCACCCACGTGGTGGACGAGCAGGTCACGTTCGTGAACGTGCCGGCGCTGGCCGCGGAGCGGGGCGTCGGCGTCGAGCTGACCACCGTCCCGGAGAGCGACAACTACCGCAGCGTCGTGCAGCTGCGCGCCGCCATGCCGGACGGCGAGGTGATCACCGTCTCGGGTGCCCTGACCGGTCGGGCCCAGGTGGAGAAGCTGGTGGAGGTCAACGGCCGGCACTTCGACCTGCGCGCCGAGGGCGAGGTCATCGTGCTCGAGTACGCCGACCGGCCGGGCGTCATGGGTCGGGTCGGGTCGCTGCTCGGCGAGGCCGCGGTGAACATCGAGGCCGCCCAGATCAGCCAGACCACCGACGGCACGGACGCGATCATGCTGCTCCGCGTGGACCGGCCCGTCGACCCGGGCGTCCTCGAGCCGATCGGTGCGTCCATCGGAGCGCGGACGACCCGCCTCGTCTCGTTCGACTGACCGGCAGCCAGGACCACCCGGCGGGAGTACCACCGTCGGGTGACCGCTGGCGTACGTGCGCCGTTGCACGGAGTAGCGTGCGGCAGCGCAGTTTCGAAGTGGGCTCGATCGACCAGGCCCGTATCGAACCGGCCTGTGGTGAACCGGCCTGTGTCGAACCGGGGCTGTCTTGAGCTGATTTGACGTGCAGAGAGGAACGAGGGCATGCGCCTTGCGGTCATCCCGGGCGACGGCATCGGGCCGGAGGTCATCGACGAGGCACTGAAGGTCCTCACCGAGGTCGTCCCGGACATCGCGACCACCACCTACGACCTGGGCGCCGCGCGCTGGCACTCCACCGGCGAGCTGCTGCCGGAGTCGGTGCTCAGCGAGCTGCAGCAGCACGACGCGATCCTGCTCGGCGCGGTGGGCGACCCGTCGGTGCCCAGCGGCATCCTCGAGCGTGGCCTGCTGCTGCGGCTGCGCTTCGAGCTCGACCACCACGTCAACCTGCGCCCGGCGCGCCTCTACACGGGCGTGCGCAGCCCGCTCGCCGGCAAGCCGGAGATCGACATGCTGGTGGTGCGCGAGGGCACCGAGGGCCCGTACGCGGGGGTCGGCGGGCACCTGCGCAAGGACACCCCGCAGGAGATCGCCACCGAGGTCAGCGTGAACACGGCGTACGGCGTCGAGCGGGTGGTGCGGGACGCGTTCGGCCGCGCCGAGCGCCGCGAGCGCAAGCACCTCACGCTCGTGCACAAGACGAACGTGCTGACCTACGCGGGATCGCTGTGGTCGCGGCTGGTGGAGGAGGTGTCGCTGGAGCACCCGGACGTCGCGGTGTCCTACCAGCACATCGACGCCACGATGATCCACCTGGTCACCGACCCCGGCCGGTTCGACGTGCTCGTCACGGACAACCTGTTCGGCGACATCGTCACGGACCTCGCGGCGGCCGTCACGGGCGGGATCGGCCTGGCGGCCAGCGGCAACCTCGACGTCAGCCGGCGCAACCCCAGCATGTTCGAGCCGGTGCACGGCAGCGCGCCGGACATCGCCGGCCAGGGCATCGCGGACCCGACGGCGGCGGTGCTGTCGGTGGCGCTGCTGCTCGACCACCTCGGCCACACCCAGGAGGCCGGCCGGATCGAGGCCGCGGTGGCCTTCGACCTCGCGACCCGCGACCACCAGGCGACGGGCCACACCCAGTCGATCGGGGACCGTCTCGCGGCGCTGGTGAGCCGCCAGGCCGCCCCGTCGAGCTCCTAACCTCACCGCACTTGGTCGGTGCTTGTTTGTGTCGTGAAAGCCACGTTCAAGGCGGGAGATGTCCTGAACGTGGCTTTCACGCCAAGGGGAGCGGGTGCGCGGTGCTTCCCCTCATTGACGACGTCGCATCGCACGGAGCGGTGGACGTGGTCGCGCACAAGCCTGGTCATATGCGGCTCGCAGTGTGGCGAACACCTGACGCCGATCGGTGTGGAGCATCCTCGGCTTGGATGCGACGTAAATGACGCCGGCGGCGGTGAAACTGGCGGCCCGCCGCACGGTGTACTCATGGGCTGACGGGCTCAAGTGCCACTCGGTCGATTCGATCTCCCAGAGCATCGCGACCTCGTCGAGCCAGCAGTCTCCGTAGCCCAAGAATTGACCTTCCGGGCTCCAGATGGGGGCGTTCCACCACGGCTCGGGCAGCCCGGTACTCGGCCACAACTGCTTCGCCGCTCTTTCCGCTGCGGATCGCACGCCGTCTGCAACGTCGGCCAGAACGGCGCGCGGAACGGCTGTGCCCCTCCGCGACCCGGTCTCGACTTCCTCGCACAGCGCGCCGACCGTGCACAGGCCTTGTTGCACAGCATCGGACAGCAGCTCCGTGACCTCGGCGGGTGATCTGATCCTGCGTGCGGCATCCGTGCAGGAGCGCACCACCGGTGCGAGCGGAATGCCGCCCCGGATCACCGAGGCGGGCGGGCGCATCGTGCGCTCCACGTGAACGAACTCCACTGAGCGGACCTGCTTGTGCTCCGGAACGAGAACGTGGATCTCCGGATATCGACTGCCGGAGTCGTCACGGCGGACGGGCCCGCGACGGATGCCATGTCGTCGACAAGCCTCGATTCCGGTGACCATCGCGTCGGGGCCGCAGAGGACGAGGGCGGCATGCGCGAGTTGGTCGTTCGTGGGACGTCCGGTGAACAGCTGGACGACGCCGGGAAGGATCCGTCGCCACGGACCGCCGTCGAGACATCGTCGGTAGACAGTGCGTTCGGACATGCCCGAGGCTGCTGCGACAGCGCGCACCGAGGCTATGCCGACGGGGAACTCATCGCGAAGTCGGAGTGAGCGGCGATAGGTGATCGTGTTCATGCGGCGGATACTGCGGCGCCCGCACCGTCGTCCGTGGCGGAATGGACGAGGTTGGGCGGAACAACCCTGCTCCGCTCATCGATCTGCGTGCGCCCGGGTGTCGTGAAAGCCACGTTCAGGGCGGGAGACGTCCTGAACGTGGCTTTCAAGACAACACGAGCACCCCGGCGCGCGTCCCAGGATGTGGGACGGGCATGTGACGGCTTGGGAGCGGCCGTGCAACACTGCGCCCGTGCCTCACCTCTGCGTGATCATTATCGACGGGCGCGTCGGCTAGCCTCTCCGAGCCGACGCGCAGACCTCTCGCACCCGCGGGGGGTCTTTTTTGTTGCCTGATCACGCGCGCACCCCACCAGGAGCCTCGATGTCCCCCCGCACCGTCCCGGCCGGCACCCCCCTCGGCGACGACTTCCACGTCTACGACACGACGCTGCGCGACGGCGCGCAGCGCGAGGGGATCAGCTACTCGGTCGCCGACAAGCTCGCGGTCGCCCGCCATCTCGACGCGCTGGGGGTCGGCTACATCGAGGGCGGCTGGCCGGGGGCGCTGCCCAAGGACACCGAGTTCTTCGCCCGCGCCGCGGCCGGGGAGCTGACCCTGCGGCACGCCGCGCTCGTCGCGTTCGGCGCCACCCGCAAGGCCGGGACGACCGCCGATCGCGACTCCCAGGTCCGCGCCCTGCTCGACGCGCAAGCGCCGGTCGTCACGCTCGTCGCGAAGTCCGACCGCCGCCACATCGAGCGCGCGCTGCGCACGGACGTCGCCGAGAACTGCGCGATGGTCGCCGACACCGTCGCGTTCCTGCGTGCGGAGGGCCGGCGGGTCTTCCTCGACGCCGAGCACTTCTTCGACGGCTACCGGTTCGACCCCGACACCGCGCTGCGGGTGCTCGACGCGGCCGTGACGGCGGGCGCGGACGTCGCCGTGCTCTGCGACACCAACGGCGGCATGCTCCCGCTCGGGATCGCCGAGGTCGTCACGCAGGTCAAGGACCGCACCGGGTTCCGGCTGGGCATCCACTGCCAGGACGACACCGGGTGTGCCGTCGCCAACTCCGTCGCCGCGGTGCAGGCGGGCGCGACGCACGTGCAGTGCACCGCCAATGGCTACGGGGAGCGGGCCGGCAACGCCGACCTGTTCGCCGTCGTCGGGAACCTCGTGACCAAGCTCGGCATGCCCGTGCTCCCGCACGGCGCACTCGCCGAGCTGACCCGGACCTCGCACGCGTTGGCGGAGATCGCCAACATCGCCCCCGACACCCACCAGGCTTATGTCGGGGTCGCAGCGTTCGCCCACAAGGCGGGCCTGCACGCGAGTGCGATCAAGGTCGACCCGGAGCTGTACAACCACATGGACCCTGTGGACGTCGGCAACGGGCAACGGGTGCTGGTCACGGAGATGGCCGGCCGGGCCAGCGTCGAGCTCAAGGGTGTCGAGCTCGGCCTGGACCTGGCCGGCCGTCCCGACGCCGTGTCGAGCGTCGTCGGCACGGTCAAGGAGCGCGAGGCGCAGGGGTGGTCGTTCGAGGCGGCCGACGCCTCGCTGGAGCTGCTCATGCGCTCGGCGCTCGGGGACGACGACGGGGCGGTGCTCCCGTTCACGCTCGAGTCGTACCGCGTGCTGATCGAGAACCGCGGCGGCGAGGTCGTCAGCGAGGCGACGGTCAAGCTCGTCGTCGACGGCGAGCGGATCATCGCGACGCGCGAGGGCAACGGCCCGGTCAACGCGCTGGACGCCGCTCTGCGCGCGGCGCTCACGCCGTCGCGGCCGTGGCTCGCGGACGTCGAGCTGTCGGACTTCAAGGTCCGCCTGCTCGCGCCGCAGGGCTCGGGGGAGACGCGCGGGACGGACGCCGTCACCCGGGTGCTCGTCGAGTCGACCGACGGCGCGGGCTCGTGGACGACGGTCGGCGTGCACGGCAACGTCGTGGAGGCGTCCTGGTTGGCGCTGGTCGACGCCGTGGCGTACGCGGGGCTGCGGACGGTCGTGCCCGCGGGCGTGCGCTGACCGGACGGCCCGTCGCCCGCACACAGGGAAGGGGTCTCGCACCCAGGGCAGAACCTGGGTGCCAGACCCCCGTTCCTTGGTGCGAGCAGGTCAGCGCCCGGCCCGCGCCTGCCACAGGGCGCTCGCCGACGCGACGTCGGGTTCGGCGAGGCAGGCCGCGAGCAGCGGCAGGACCTCGGCGAGGACGGTGTCGCGTGGTGCGTCGAACGCGCGCGCCGTCAACCGTTTGATCGCGACGACGCTCGCGGGGGAGAGCGCGGCGTAGTGCGCGACGAGCTCGTCGACGCCGTCGGCGAACCGCTCCGCAGGGACGAGGTGGTCGACCAGCCCGAGCCGGTACGCCTCGGCCGGGTCGACCGTCTCGCCGGACAGGATGAGACGGCGCGCCGGACCGAGGCCGATCAGCCGGGGCAGGCGGAACGTGCCCATCGCCGGGAACAGGCCGAAGCGCGCCGCGGTCAGGCCGAGGACCGCGTCGGTGCTGCAGATGCGCAGGTCGCAGGCCAGCGCGGCGAGCAGGCCCGCGCCGAGGCAGTGCCCGTGCAGCACGCCGACGACGAGCTTGTCCATGTCCTCCAGCGCCGCGTACGAACGCTCGTGTGAGGGCACGAAGTCGGGTGGCATGCCGTCGGCGAGCATGTCGCGGTCGATGCCCGACCCGAACGACCGCCCCGCCCCGCGCAGCAGCACCACCCGGACCCCGGGCTCGGCCCCGACCGCGGCGACCGCCGCCTCCAGCCCGTGGCACTGGGCGAGGTCGGCGGCGTTCAGCTTCTCCGGCCGGTTGAAGGTGATCGTGGCGACCGGGCCGTCGACGGACACCAGCACGGGTCCCCCGTTCATCGCCCTCCCTCGCTGCGCTCGGTCGCACGCTTCACGAAGCGCAGTGACACTGGTTCGCTCGCAAGCTCGCTCACACCCCTGCCACCTGCCGCTCGTGTCCCGCCCAGAACGGTTCCCGCAACGCTCGCTTGTGCACCTTGCCCATGCTGGTCCGTGGCAGCGCCGAACGGAACTCCACCGAGCGCGGCCGCGCCACCCCGCCGAGCCGTTCCCGGCAGAACGCGACCAGCTCGTCGGCGGTGACGGCGGCCCTCGGACGCAGGACGACGGTCGCGTGCACCGTCTCGCCCCACCGCGCGTCGGGCACACCGACCACGGCCGCGTCGGCGACCGCCGGGTGCGTGCACAGGGCCTGCTCGACGACCGCGCTGTAGACGTTCTCCCCGCCCGACACGATCACGTCCGTGAGCCGGTCGGTGAGGTGCAGGTAGCCCTCGGGATCGAGGTGTCCGACGTCACCCGTGCGCAGCCATCCGCGACGCAGCGCGGCGCGGGTCGCGTCGGGGCGGCCGGCGTACCCGGTCATCAGCTGTGGGCCGCGGACGACGACCTCGCCGTCCATCCCGGTCGGCACCGGCCGGCCGCCTGCGTCGACGATCCGGATCCGTTGGGTGGAGGTCAGGTCGCCGAGCAGGGCGATCCCGACATTCGCCGCGTTGAACCCACCGACGTGCGCCGCGTTGCACATCAGCGGGCGGCCGCCGCGGGGGCCGAACACGGGCACCGGGTCGGCCCCCGACCAGCGCCCCTCGTAGACGCCGCCCTGCTGGTCGACGAGCAGGTGGTAGCCGATGTCGCCGAAGTTCTGGGCGACCGTGTGGGCGACGTAGATCGCGCGGACGGTGGCGGCCGGGGTGGGGTCGGCGTTGGCCGTCACGGTGTGGTGCACGGTGAAGGTCTGGACGTCGAAGAACGCGGTGGGGAACAGCTCGGTGCCGTCGGGGCCGAACCGGAGCGTCTCGTCGGCCTCCCAGCCGGCGCGGTCTCGGTAGCGGGCGCGGTCACGCACGCCCGGCGGCGGGTCGGTCGGCACCGCGCGCCGGGCGGCCGTCCTGCGGGGGCCGTCGGTGGTGTTGATCGCCAGGGTCCGCACGTCGGCACCCGGCTCCGGGTCGAGCTCGACGCCGAGCGCGCCGCCGGCCGGGAGGAGCGCGCGGCCGCGCCCGTCGTCGCGGTCCGCTCCTGCGGTGCAGCCGGCGGCGACGGGCTGCCACGGCTGTCAAGAAGATCATCGGTAAGCCGTTGTTCCGCTGCCGGTCGAGCTGGACGTGTGTCCCGAGCCGCTGCCGGACGAGATCGCCACCACCGCCTACTACGTGGCGAGCGAGGCCGTGTCGAACGCCGTCAAGCACGCCGACGCCGACACGATCGCGGTGCAGGTCGCGCGCGACGCGGGCCGGCTGCAGGTCTCGGTGCGCGACGACGGCCGCGGTGGGGCGACGGCGCGCACGGGCTCGGGGCTGGCCGGGCTCACCGATCGGGTGGCCGCGGCGGGTGGCGCGCTGCAGGTGCGCAGCGCTCCGGGGCGCGGCACGCTCGTCGAGGCGGTGCTGCCGTGCGCGTCGTGATCGGCGAGGACTCCGCGCTGTTCCGGCGCGGGCTGACGTTGCTGCTGGAGGACGCGGGCCACGAGGTGGTCGCCGCCGCGGGCGACGCGCCCGGGGTCGAGGCCGCGGTGGCGGCGACGGATCCGGACCTCGCCGTGATCGACGTCCGGATGCCCCCCGACGGCACCGACGACGGCGCCCGCGCGGCCCGCCGCATCCGCGCGGCCCGGCCCGGGCTGGGCATCGTGCTGTTGTCGCAGCACGTCGAGAGCCGGCATTCGGTGGAGCTGGTGACGTCGGGGCGGTTCGGCTACCTGCTCAAGGACCGCGTGCTGGACGTCGACGACTTCCTCGACGCACTGCGCCGCGTCGCCGCAGGCGGCTCGGCTCTGGACCCCGAGGTCGTGAGCCGGTTGATCGGCGGCCGGAGCGTGCGCGACCCGCTCGATGCGCTGACGGTCCGTGAGCGGGAGGTGCTGGCGCTGATGGCGGAGGGCCGCACGAACGTCGGCATCGCGCGGCGGCTGTGGCTGGCCGAGCGCACGGTGGAGACGCATGTCGGTTCGATCCTGACCAAGCTCGGCCTGCCGACGGGGGAGGAGCACAACCGGCGGGTGCTGGCGGTGCTGACGCAGCTGGGCACCGCACACCGGTAGCGCCCGCTCGGCGGGCCTACTGCGCCGGACGCCCCGCTGGGTTCTCCGGTGTCCGCCGGCGACGGGCAGCTCCGGCCGTCGCGCCCACGTCCGGGGCGTGCTCGGGCAGCGGGCCGATGGCGATCACCCGCCCCGGGATGCCCTGCAACACCGGGAACCGGCGCACCAGCCGCAGCGGGAGCGGCAGGGACGCGGACGGCGCCTCGGTGCCGATCCGGTCGTTCAGCCCGGCGGGCCGCGCGGCGGCCCCGTTCCCCCGCGTCCCGGCGGCCGCATCGTGCCCCTGCCGGCCCGCCTCGCCCGCCAGCACCGGCCGCAGGATCCGCCGGTGCGCCAGCCGCTGCCCGGCCTGGATCAGCGCCGTCGGCCACCACCGCCGCAGCTGCACGCGCCGCAGCACCGAGACCGGCACCGACCCGTCCGCGCGCAGCGCCGGCGCCAGGATCCGGGCCGCCGCCACGGCGTCCTGCACCGCCAGGTTGATCCCGACGCCGCCCACCGGGCTCATCGCGTGCGCGGCGTCGCCGATCAGCAGCAGCCCGTCGGCGTACCAGCGCCGCAACCGCTCCAGGCGGACGTCGAGCAGCTTCACGTCGTCGAACGAGGCGAGCGCGCCCACCCGATCGGCGATCCATGGCTGCAGTGCCGTCAGCCGCGCCCGGAACCCGTCGATCCCCTCCGCGCGCAGCCGGACGTCGCTGCCCTTGCGAATGAGGTAGCCGCATTGCCAGTAGACCCCGCGGTCGATCATCACCAGGAACTCGCCCGTGCCGACCCGTCCGACGCCGCCCGCCGGGTCGTCGGCCTCCCGCGGAAGCCGGAACCACCACACATCCATCGGCACGCCGAACGCCCGGGGCCGGAAGCCCGCGGCCGCCCGCACCGCGGACCCCCGGCCGTCGCAGGCCACCGTGAGGACGGCACGCAGCTCGTGAACGGAGTCGTCGGTCCGGTCGGTGAACCGCGCCCCGACGACCCGGCCGTCCTCCCGCACGAGGTCGGTGACCTCGGCGTTGCGTCGCAGGGTGAACGTGGGCTCCGCCTCGCCCGCGTCCGCGAGCAGGTCGAGCAGGTCCCACTGCGGCACCAGGGCGATGTGCTTGTGCGGGCCGGGCAGCCGGCTGAGGTCGCCCAGCTGGATCGTCCCGGAGTCGAGTTGCACCGTGGCGCGGTCGAGGCGGCGCTGGGGGAGCGCGGCGAACCGCGCGCCGAGGCCGAGCTCGTCGAGCAGGGTCAGCGTGGAGGCGTGCACGGTGTCGCCGCGGAAGTCGCGCAGGAAGTCGGGGTGCTTCTCCAGGACCGTCACCGGGACGCCGGCGCGGGCGAGCAGCAGGCCCAGGACCATCCCGGCGGGGCCGCCGCCGACCACGAGGCAGGTCGTGCGCTCGTTATTCGACACGCGTTGAATATAGCGCCGTCCGGTGCTCGACGCCACCTCGTCCGCCGAGGCGAGCTGCCTGGGGACGGTCGCCGCGGGTCGAGCGACTCCGCCGCCGCCCCCCAGACGTTTCCGTGCGCGCTACGGCTCGTGTCGCTCGTCACCGTTCCGTCAATCGTCAATCGCTCGTACCGGTGATCTGAACATGCATTTTTCACGCACCGTTCGCGCAGTTCCCCGGCCTGTACCCCGTCCGCTCGACATTCGTATGCCCGTCCGCCGACGGCGGGTATCACGACATGACGAAACGCCGATTTCGCAAGGAGCGGAAGTGGGCCAACGTAATGCCGGGGGCGGGGCGGGTCAGGTCGCGCTCATCGGAGGAGCACTGATGAGCCTTGCAGTCTCCGCACCGCTGGCCGAGGCCACTCCCGCACCCGCCGCCGTCGCCGAGCCCCCCGTCGCCCGGCGCGGCCGGCTGCGCGCACCGGTCGAGCTCGAGGTCATCATCCCGGCCTACAACGAGTCGGCCCGCCTGCCCGAGACCCTGCGGCAGAGCGTCGCCTACCTGAACGAGCGCCCGTGGCGGAGCCGGATCGTCGTCGTCGACAACGGCAGTGTCGACGAGACCGCTGCGGACGCGCGCGTGGCGGCCGTGGCGACGGACAAGGTCGACGTCGTCGTCATCGGCTGCTCACGCGCAGGCAAGGGTGCCGCCGTCCGCCGCGGCCTGCTCACCAGCACCTCACCGCTCGTCGGGTTCTACGACGCGGACCTCGCCACCCCGCTGGAGACGCTCGAAGCGACCATCGAGGCCCTTCAGTCCGGTGCGGATGCCGTCATCGCCTCCCGGTACGTGCCCGGCGCCAGCTTCGTGGTGCCGCAGCCGCTGCGCCGCCGCGCGGGCGGCGACGTGTTCCGCCTGCTCACCCGCAAGCTCGTGCCCGGCGTCGCCGACACCCAGTGCGGGTTCAAGTTCTTCCGCCGCGAGATCGTCCAGACTGCGATCGCCCGCGTGCGCACCACCGGCTTCGCCTTCGACGTCGAGTTGCTCGCCCATGTGCAGCGGGCCGGCGGGAAGATCGTCGAGCTCCCCGTCGCCTGGACCGACGCCGCCGGTTCGACCTTCCACCCCATCCGCGACGGCCTGGCGAGCTTCCGCGCTGTCTTCGACCTCCGCGGGAGTACTCAGTGATCCGGATCGAGAGCCCCGTCGCCCGGCTCGCGCAGCTCGAGGGCGCCCGGATCGCCGTGCTGAACTGGCGCGACGTCCAGCACCCCCAGGCGGGCGGTGCCGAGCAGTACATGCACCAGATCGCCAAGCGGTGGGTCGATGCCGGCGCGCGCGTGACGTGGCTGACGGCCCGCGGGCCCGGGCAGTCGGCGCGCGCGGTGATCGACGGCATCGAGGTCGTGCGGGCGGGCGGCGCACTGAGCATCTACCCGCGCACGGCGTTGGCCCTGCTGCGCCGTTTCGGCCGCATCGACTACGTGGTCGACTGCCAGAACGGCATCCCGTTCTTCTCGCCGCCGTTCGTCGAGCGCGACGTGCCGGTCGTCCAGGTCGTCCATCACGTGCACCAGGACCAGTTCGGCATGCGGTTCGGCCCGGTGCTCGCCGCCGTGGGCCGCTTTCTCGAGGGGCAGGGGACCCGAGTCGTCTACAAGGACCGTCCGACCGTCGCAGTGTCCCCGTCGACCCGCCAGGAGCTGCGCCGGCGGCTGGGCTTCCGAGGCCCGATCCACATCGTGCCCAACGGCAGCTCGGCGTCCCCCGAGGTGCGCTCCCCGCGGGATCCGGAGCCGACGATCACGGTGGTCACGCGGCTGGTCCCGCACAAGCGCGTCGACGTGCTTCTGGCCCAGCTGGCAATCACCGCGTCGGTGGTGCCGAAGCTGCGGGTGGACATCGTCGGTAACGGCACCGAGCGGATCCGGCTCACGATGCTGGCGGCCGAGCTCGGGCTCGACGACATCGTCACCTTCCACGGCTACCAGCCCGACAAGGTCCGTGACGAGCTGGTGCGCCGCGCCTGGCTGACGATGAGCACCTCGCACCACGAGGGCTGGGGCCTGGCCATCGTCGAGGCGGCCGTCCACGGCGTGCCGACGCTGGCGCTGCGCGTGCCGGGGGTGCGCGACTCGGTGGTCAACGGCCGCACGGGCTGGCTCGTCGACGAGGTCGGGCAGCTCGGCGCAGCGGCGATCATGGCTCTGCGCGAGCTCGCCGACGAGGACCGGGCCCGTGAGATCACCGAGGCCTGCCAGGCCTGGGCGCGGTGCTTCACATGGGACCGCAGCGCGAACCTGCTCGCCGGCGTGCTGCTCGCGGCAGGCAATCCCGAGGTCGGCCCCGGGGACCGCTCGGCCCGCAGCGACATGAGTGTCGTCGCCGAGTTCGACCGGCCGCGCGACCTGGCAGGGGCGCTCGCCTACGCGGCGCTGCGGCCGACCGACCAGGTGGAGGTGCGCGACGGGCGGGTCGGCCTGCTTCTTACCGGGTGCGACGAGATCGACGCGGCCGCGGCGCTGCGGCGGATCGGCGTGACCGGCGCCGAGGTGCGGCTGGCCGACCGCTACGACCTGCTCGTCGGCCCCGCCCGGCTGCCGGACGTGCTGATCCGCGCCCACGGGCCGGGTGCGGTGTGAGCGAGCTCACAAGCTCACGATCCCCCACAGCGCCGTGACCTCGCCGATCGGCCTGGAGATCCCCGCCGCCCCGGCAGGCCAGGTCGCGAAGCACAGCGCGCTGCTCGCGGTGTCGGCCGGGCTGGTCGGCGTGCTCAGCTACCTGTGCACGCTGCTCATGGCCCACCTGCTGCCGACCGAGCAGTACACGCAGTACGCGGCGGCGCAGATGCTGGTGGGGATCGTCGGGATCGTCGCGCACGCCCTGGTCCCGCTGCCGCTGGCCGCGCTGGTCCGCCGGCACGCCCACCGGACCGACGCGCGGCGCGAGGGGATGGCGTTCGCCGTGCTCGTCTCGGCGGCTGCGGGCACCGTCGCGGGCCTGCTCACCGGCGGGATCGCCGCGGCGTTCGCCCCGGCGCACGTCGCGGTGGCCACGGGCGTGGCGTCGCTGGTGCTCTTCACGGTCGCCCCCGCACAGGGCTGGCTGCAGGGGGAGCTGCGGTTCACGCGCTACGCCGTGGCCTCGATCCTCGAGGTCGCGGTCCGGCTGGGGTTCAGCGCGGTGGCGGTGCTGCTCGGCTGGGGCCCGGGCGGGGCACTGCTCGGCTTCGCGGTCGGTGGCCTCGTGCTGGTCGCCGGGCCGTTCGCGATGCTGCGCGACGTCGGGTGGCACCCGCACGTGCTGCGCGAGGGGGTGCGCTGGGCCGAGACCGGCGACATCGCCCTGGTGCAGTTCGTCGTCTCGGTGCTGGTGGGCGCGGACGTCGTGCTCGTCGCCCTGCTCGGCACCGGCACCGCGGCCGAGGGCGGCTTCCAGGCGCTGGCCACACTCGCCAAGGGCCCGGTGTACGTGGCGTCCGGCACCGTGCTGGTGGCCTTCCCGCTGCTGCGCGCCGGCGCCCCCGGGATGCTCGCGGAGGTGCTGGCTCCGGCGCTGCACTCGTTCGAGGCGCTCGCGCTCACCGCCGCCGTCGTGCTCGCCACGGTGCCGATGTCGCTGGTGATGCTCTTCCTGCCCGACAAGTACCTCGGCTCGACGGTCCTGCTGCCGCAACTCGCCGCCGCCGGGCTGGGCTACGGCGCCATCACCGTGCTCGCGACCGTGCTGCTCGCTCTGCGGATGACCCGCCGCACGTACGCCGCGCTGGTCGCCGCGACGGTGCTCCTCGCGGCCGGTCTCGGCGTGGGCTGGGCGCTGCACGGGGTGAACGGGATGGCGGTCGGCGCGGCCGTCGGCGCGCTGAGTGCCACATTGGTGTTGACCGGGCTCACCGCGCCCGCGCTGCCCCGCGGCACGCTGGGCTCGACGATGCGGACGGTCCTGGTCGCCGCCGTGCTGCTGGTCGTGCTGCTGCTCACCGCGCGGGTCCCGGTGCTGTGGCTGGTGTGCGCGGCGGTCGGCGGCCTGCTCGCGCTGCGCCCCGACCTCGTCCGGCGGGCAGTGCACCGGAGGCCGCGCCGATGACCCGGCCGGCGATCGGCGGCACGCCTCCGACGACGGGGTTCGCGGCGAACGGTCCAAGCGGCGCGCGGCGTTCGGCGAGCGTGCTCTCGTCGCGCGCCGGGTCCACGATGCTCGCCGCGGCCGTTCTCGTTCTCGGCGCCTTCGGCTTTCGCGCGATCGGGTTGACCACCAGCTTCGAGCTGTGGGTGGACGAGATGCTCTACGCCGAGCTCGGAGCCTCCGTCGCCCGCGGCGAGCTACCCAACCTCCCCGATGGGCCGTTCTTCCTGCATCCACCGGGCTTCTTCATCATCGAGGCCGCCGCGATCCACCTGTTCGGGATCGCCGGGGACGCCATGGCGCTCGTCTTCCCACTCCGCTGGGTCAGTTCCTTCTGCGGAGCGCTGTCGGTCGGCATGATCTTCTTGGTCCTGCGGCGTCCGGTCGGCGCTCCCGCTGCTCTCGTCGCAGGCTTGCTGGCCCTCTTCGACCCGTTCGTCCTGCGCAACAACAGCCGGGTCTTTCTCGAGACGTCCGCCGTGCTCGCCGTTCTGATCGGGCTCGTGCTCGTCGTCGACCACCTCGCCGCGGCGGAGGTCGCTCCCGGGTGGCGCGGGCGGCTGCGGCTCATCGCAGCGGGCCTTGCGATGGGGTACGGCGTCTTCAGCAAGGACGTTCTGTTCGTGTGCACCGTCGCCCCGGTCGTTCTCGCGGTCCTGTGGCGTCGAACGCTGCCCCTGCGGGAGGCCTCGCTCCTGGTCGGCGCGGCCGTCGTGCCCTACGGGGCCTACCTGACCGTCCTCGCGTTCGCCGGTGAGCTCGGCGGCTGGTTCACTGCGAAGGGCCAGGGTGCGCTGCGCATGTTCGGCTTCATCCAGGCCACCGGTTTCAACGCCCCGGACTCCCCGAGCCTGGCGGGCCGGGTCCTGGCACAGCTGGGTTTCTTCGGCACCAGCTACGTGCTGCTGTTCGTGTGTCCGGTCGCGGGTGTCGTCGCGGCCCTCAGTGCCCGGGCCGATCGGCGGTTCCTCGGCCTCGTGGCCGTCATGATGGGCCTGTTCGGCGTCTCCTCCGCGGCCTTCGGCACCTTCGAGGAGCAGTACGGCTATCCCGTCTTGATCGCCGGGATCCTCGCCGCGGCTGTCAGCGCGGTGGAGCTGGTCGAGCGCTTTCCACGCACCCGGCGCACGATCGCCGTGGGATGTCTCGTCTTCACGGCTGCGGCCGCGGCTCTCGGCGTCCGCGCCGAGGCGACGGCCGACGACGGCTTCCTGCGGGTGCGCGACTGGACGCAGGCCAACCTGCCTGCGCAGGCCCGCGTGGGGGTCACCAACAGCACGGGCGAGCTGGCCTTCGGCGGCGATCCCCGGTTCGGGGTCTGGCCGTCTCTCCCCGATCTGGCCGAGAACGGCGCTTCCTACATCCTGACCCAGAGCCTGCCGACCAGCCTCGGCTATGGATACGCCCTTCCGGAGCTGTTGCCCTGGCTCGCCGCGAACGCGAGGCCGATGATCGCTGTGACCGGGCCCACCAACGGCGTCACGACGCTCTGGTACATCGACCGGGACGCGTTGAAGGCCGGTGCCGCGGCCCGCGTCGGGTTCCCCCCGAACGAGCGGGAGCGGTAGCCCATGTCGCACCTCCCGCGGAGGGGCGACCGTCGCGCGGGTCCCCGCCACCGACGCCTGACGGTTCTCGGGGCCGCGGTTCTCGGTGCGCTGGTCGTCGGGTCCACGCTGTCGGCGTGCCGGATGGACAGGGACGACCCGGCGCGCGGCACGCCGGGGCCGGCGTTCGGCGTCCTCGGCGGCTCGTGCGCTCCCGTCCGCGTCACCGCGCTGGCGCGGGCCGGTGTGCGGCTGGTCGAGGTGGGGGTGAACTGGGGCCGGTTCGAGCCCGCACCCCAGCAGTTCGACCAGGGCTACATCGACGACCTGCGCGTCCGCCTCGCCCGGTGCGCCGACGCCGGGCTCGGCGTCGTCCTCACTCCGGGCTTTCAGTACGCACCGGCCTGGGTCCTGGACCTGCCCGATGGCGTGTACCTCAACCAGTATGGCAAGGCGAGTCCCGCGCGGGTCCCGAACTACGTGTTCAGCGCGACCGTTCGCGACGCGGCACAGCGCTACCTCGACCGGTTGGCCGCCGAGTTCCCGCTCGACCGGTTCGCGGCCGTACGTGTCGGTACCAGCGAGGCCGGTGAGCTCGGCTACCCGAGCCGGCAGGTCGGCACGAAGGGCTACGGCTTCTGGGCTTTCGACGACGCCGCCCTGACCGGCAACGGGCTTCCCGTTGGAACGGAGCCGAACCCCATGCCCGGCTGGCTGCCCGGTGCGCGAACGTGGCAGGGCCGGCCAGTCGACACCGCGGCCGTCCGCTCGTGGTTCGACTGGTACGCCGACTCGGTGGCCCGCACAGTCCTCTGGCAGATCGGCCTCCTGCGCGACCGCGGATATCACGGTCCGGTCCACATGCCGCTCGCCGGGCGAGGGGTCCTGCCCGCCGACCTCGCCGCCGCGACCGCAGCGGCGCTGGACGGCACGGCCGACTACGACGGGAGTCTGGAGCGGGGTCTGTTCTACCCCGACCAGCTGCGGACCATCGCCGCTGCGACCGGCACGGGCAACGTTCTCGCCGACGTGACCGGGGTCGGCGACGCGACGGCCGTGGTCGCCCGCAAGCTGGACCCGCCGCAGGACAGCTGCCAGGCGACGGACGCCTCGCTGCCGCTGCAGGAGGCAGCGTTCGTCGACACCTGGTCGGCGACGCGCTGGACCGTCGCCAACGCCCGTGCAGCCGGCCTGCGTGTCGTCGGTGAGAACCCCGGGCCGCCGGCGACGCCCGGCAACGGCGGCGACGAGTCGTCCGACGGTCTCGCCGGCCAGCTCCTCCACGCCCCTGACTACGCGCGGGAGTGCGGTCTCGAGGTCCTGATGTGGGCCTTCGAGGACGACCTGTTCAGCCCGAACTCCGAGGTGACGCTCGACGATCTCGCCCGGCGCATTGTCGACTGAGAGGAGAGAGGCATGACTGCCCCGCTGCGCGTGCTGCACCTCGGCTTCGAGGATCCCGCCATGCCCGGGGCGGGCGGCGGCTCGATGCGCACCCACGAGATCAACCGCAGGCTCGTCGCCGACGGCATGGACGTCACCGTGTTCACCACCCGCTACCCCGGTTGCGTGGACCGCGTGCAGGACGGCGTCGCATACGTCCACATCGGGGCGGGCCCGAGCGGCTCGCGGCTGTCCCGGCTGCTCGGCTACGTGCTCGGCCTGCCCGCGGCCGTCCGCCGGTACGCGGCGCAGCACAAGCCCGACCTCGTGGTCGAGGACTTCTTCGCGCCGTTCGCGACCATGGCCGCCCCGCTGTGGACCGGCCGCCCGACGATCGGGGTGGTGCAGTGGCTGCAGGCGCGGGAGAAGAGCAAGCAGTACCACCTGCCGCTGCACCTGCTGCAGTCCTTCGGCGTGCGCAGCCACCGCCGGCTCGTCTCGGTCTCCGCCGACACGGCGGACCAGCTCCGCGCCCTCAACCCGACGCTGCAGGTCGAGGTGATCGGCAACGGCGTCGACCGGGCGCTGTTGCACGAACCCCAGCAGGCCGGCCGCGACGTCGTCTACATCGGCCGGCTGGAGTTCGGCGGCAAGGGCTTCGATCTGCTGCTCGACGCCTGGCGGCGGATCGCCGACCGGGTCGAGGGCCAGCTCGTGATCGCCGGTGAGGGGCATGACGAGGACCGGATTCGCCGTGAGGTGGCGCGGCTGGGGCTGGTCGACCGCGTGACGTTCGTCGGGTGGGTGTGCGGCGAGCAGAAGGCGCGGCTGCTGGCCGGGGCGCGGGTGGTCGCGGTGCCCTCGCGGATGGAGACGTTCGGGATCGTCGCGGTCGAGGCGCTCGCCGCTGCCACGCCGGTGGTCGCCTTCGCGATCACGTCGCTGCGCGAGGTCGTCCCCGAGGGTGCCGGCTTCGCCGTGCCCCCGTTCGACGTCGCCGCCTATGCCGAACGGCTGGAGCAGCTGTGCGCGGACTGCGACATGGCCCTGGCGATGGGCTCCATGGGCCGCACATTCGCCGCCGGCTACGACTGGGACGTGCTTGCGGCGCGGCAGGCCGAGATGTACCGGATGGCCGCCGTGGAGGTGATGGCGCGGTGAGAACCGTCAACGTGCCGGAAGGGGTCGCCCGCGTGCTCCACGACGGCGCCCCGGCCGTGTTCGTCTCCCCGCACCTCGACGACGCGGTGCTCTCGTGCGCCGCGCTCATGCGCGCGATGGCGGAGGTCGCGCCCGTCACGGTCGTCACGCTGTTCTCCGCGGCCGGGCCACCGCCGCACACCCGGGCCGCGCGGACCTTCCTGCGCCAGTGCGGGGCGAGCGACGCCGCGACGCTCTTCGCGCAACGCCGCGCCGAGGACGTCGCGGTGCTCGACGGCCTCGGGGTTCGGCACGTGCACCTCGGGCATCCGGACGCGCTGTTCCGGCGGCGCCGCGACCCGTCCGGTCTCCTGCGGCGGGTCGGGCGGGTGCTGCCCGAGCTCGACCACCGGTATCCCACGTTCCGCTTCGACATCGACCTGGGCCGGGTCTCCCGCGGCGACCGGGAGCTCAGCGTCGAGATCACTCAGGAGGTCGCCGCGCGCGCCCGGAACGCGTCGGTGTTCGCGCCGCTCGGCGTGGGCCGCCACGTCGACCACCTGCTGGCGCGCTCGGTGGGCGAGCACCTGCGGCGCCGTGCTCTATGCGGACTTCCCCTACACCGCCCGCGATCCGCATGCCGAGGCCGCGGTGGCGGGGGAGCTGCGGCCCTGGGCCTGGACGGCCGACCTCGCCGCCAAGGCGCCGGTCATCGCGGGCTACCGGACGCAGGTGGACGCGCTGTTCCCGGGCGGGGACATCCCGGTGCGGCCCGAGACCTACTACGCCCCGGGCTCCTGACCGCTCCGGACGCGAGTTGCGCGTTCCGGTACGCGAGTTGCTGCGTTCCGGTACGCGAGTTGCGCATGTGAGCACGCCCGGCGACGGCACGTCGGCCAGTCGGGCCATGCCGAACTGCCTCGTTACGCTCAGCACGTGACCGCCGCCGCCTCCGTCCGGGTCCGCTTCTGTCCGTCGCCCACCGGCACACCGCACGTCGGGCTGGTCCGGACCGCGCTGTTCAACTGGGCCTACGCCCGCCACACCGGCGGCACGTTCGTCTTCCGCATCGAGGACACCGACGCCCAGCGCGACAGCCTCGAGTCGTACGCCGCGATCCTCGACGCCCTGACGTGGCTGGGCCTGGACTGGGACGAGGGGCCGCAGGTCGGCGGCCCGTACGGCCCGTACCGGCAGAGCGAGCGCCGCGACACCTACCGCGACGCGCTCGGGCTGCTGATGCAGGCGGGCGAGGTGTACGAGTCCTACTCGACGGGGGAAGAGATCGAGGCGCGGCACCGGGCGGCGGGCCGCGACCCGAAGCTGGGGTACGACAACGCGGACCGCGACCTCACCGAGGAGCAGAAAGCCGCATTCCGGGCCGAGGGTCGACGTCCGGTGTTCCGGTTGCGCATGCCGGAGCACGACATCTCCTTCACCGACCTGGTTCGTGGTGAGATCACGTTCAAGGCGGGCGTGGTGCCCGACTTCGTGCTCGCCCGCGGCGACGGCACGCCGCTCTACCCGCTGACCAACCCGCTCGACGACGCGTTGATGGGCATCACGCACGTCCTGCGCGGCGAGGACCTCCTGCCGTCGACACCGCGGCAGATCGCGCTGTTCGAGGCGCTCGGCCGGGTCGGGATCGGCAACGGCGCGCCCGTGTACGCGCACCTGCCGCTGGTGACCGGCGAAGGCAGCCGCAAGCTCTCCAAGCGGGACCCGCAGTCGAACCTGTTCCTCTACCGCGACCGCGGCTTCGTCCCCGAAGGGTTGCTCAACTATCTGGCCCTTCTCGGCTGGTCGCTCCCGGTCGGACCCGAATCGGCTGATCGGGACGTGTTCACCCTCGCCGAGATGGTCGCGGCGTTCGACGTCGCGACGGTGTCGTCGAACACCGCGCGGTTCGACCTCAAGAAGGCCGAGGCCATCAATTCCACACATCTGCGGATGCTTGCGCCCGACGACTTCGCGCAGCGGCTCGAACCGTATGTCGTGGCCGAGCTGATGGGCACGACGCCCGTGATGAGCGACACGCTCAGTGAGGCGCAGCGGCCACTGCTCGTCGCCGCGGCGCCCCTGGTGCAGGAGCGCAGCACGGTGCTGTCGGACGCCGCGCGGATGCTGCGGTTCCTGTTCGTCGACGAGGGAGCGTTCGCGCCCGACGCCGATGCGGTGGAGAAGAACCTCGGCCCGGACGCCGCTCCGGTCCTCGATGCGGCCCTGAGCAGCCTCGATGCGCTGAAGGACTGGACGGCGCCGGAGATCGAGGCGGCTCTGAAGGGGGCGCTGGTCGACGGGCTGGGGCTCAAGCCGCGCAAGGCGTTCGCGCCCGTGCGGGTGGCCGTCACGGGCCGGACGGTCTCGCCGCCGCTCTACGAGTCGATGGAGCTGCTGGGCCGGGAGCGGTCGCTGGGGCGGCTGAGGGCCGGTTTTGAGCGTGCCGGAGCCGTCGGCTAGAGTGGTCACGCTCGCAGCGGGCACCGGCTGCGATCTCTTGGGGTATGGTGTAATTGGCAGCACGACTGATTCTGGTTCAGTTAGTCTAGGTTCGAGTCCTGGTACCCCAGCGGAAACACCGCATTCCGAGAATGCTAGTGTTCCCGAGATATGTGAATGGCTGCGGCCCCGTCGTCTAGCGGCCTAGGACGCCGCCCTCTCAAGGCGGTAGCGCGGGTTCGAATCCCGTCGGGGCTACTCCGAAAGGGCCCGTTCCGGAATCCGGAACGGGCCCTTCTCGCGTGTCTGCACTGCGCGTACCGATGCCGTCCCAGGCCGCCGGATCCCGAGCGGCCGGACGCGTCTCTCAGTCGTCCTCCGGCTTCTTGGTCGTCGTGGTGGTCGACGGGGGTGCGGTCGATTCCGACTCCGACGGTGGCGTGGAGATCGTCTCAGACGCACTCGGATCCACCGACTCGGTCGGGGTGGGCGTCGTCTCCACGACCGACGGCGAGGGCACGGCGACCCGCCGGGGGCGAAGCGGCGCCGGCCGCGGCCGGTGGGTGGTCGTGAGTGTCGGGGTCGGAGTGAGCTCCGCGGTCGGTCCGGCGGGCGCGGTCATCGCAGGAACCAGGGGCGCGGGCCGGCTGATCGCGCTGTTCGTCGTGCGCGGCGCCGGCCAGAGGAACAGCGTCGACACCACGGCCACCGCCGCCGCGACCCCGCCGATGCTGACCAACGCGGCCGGGCTGCGGACCGGCTCGACGGCCGGTGCCGGCGCCGCGTCCGGCTCGCGCTCGTCGGCCTCCTCGTCGTCCGACACCGTGACCCACCGGCCGCTGCCGTTGCGTTGCAGCGGCACGGCGAGCGGTTCGTCGGTCTCGACGATCAGGGCGGTCGCGCGGCTGCCGGTCGCGGACAGTGCCAGCCCGGACGGCGGCGTGTACCCCGACAGCAGGCCCGCGGTGTTGGTGGCGCCGAGGGTGCCGGTGAACCCGCCGAGCGCCGCGAGCAGATCGTCCGCGGCCCTGGCGTCGTCGACGGTCGGTCGACCCGTCGGCGCGGTAGGTGCCGGCACCGACCGGGTCCGCCTCCGATCGCTCCACGGCGGCGGATCCCTCGGGCAGAGGTTCCTCCTCAGCCGTGGAGGTCGACGACCCGATGGCGGTGTGGGCGCCCGAACCCTCCACGACACCGGAGGACCTCGCCGGTGCGACGGCGGGCTGACCGCCCGACCCCTCGGCCGACGAGGCCGGGGTGTCGGTGTCGGCCTGCGCCCGTCGCCTGCGGCTCTTCGGCTCGACGTCCGCGCCCTCGCCGTCGCCCGGTCCGGAGGAGCGGTCGGTGGACCAGCTTCCCGAATGATGGGTGCGGGGTGCCGGCACGTCGGCGGACGGGCCGTCGTCCGGGTCGCCGCCCGTCCTGGCTGCCGGTATCCCCGGGAATCGCGCGAGCGCGGCCATGCGTGCGGCGACGTCGTCGGTGCGCTCCGCCTCGACGTCGCCCGCCAGCAGGGCGAGCGCTGCGCCGCCCGCCGCGGCGGACGCGACGGGCGCGGCGTCGTCGGGGGCGAGGGAGTGCCACTCGGCGGCGCGCGTCGTCGTGAGGAAGGTGACGTCGAGGTCCTGCTCGGCCAGCGCGCCGGCCAGCAGTTCGATGCGGCCGTCGTCCCACGTGGCGGGGCGCGTGACCGCGATCCCGGCCGCCGGCCCGTCCTCGCGCTCCGCGACCCGGTCCACGACCCAGCGCACCAGCCACGCCGTCAGCTCCTCCGGCGCCCACGGCTCGCCCGCCAGCAGCATCGGGACGTCGTCGCCGATCCGGCCCGGGAACCCGCGGACCACCCGCTCGGGCTCGCCGTCGGCCCACCGCTCGGCCGCCGCGCCGACGTCCAGGCTGCCGTCGGCGCCGAGGTGCAGCACCGATGCGACACCGCACCCGCCGTCGCCGAGGTCGACCGGCTCGACGTCGTCCGAGCCCGGCCGCGCAACGGCCGCGGACGTGCGGGCAGCACCCACGTCGATCCCGAGGACGTAGCTCACCGCACTCCCTCGCCCCGGTACCGCGCATCGGCGGCGTGATGCACGTCCCAGGACTGCGCGGGGAGGTCAGGATGCGGCTGCTGGGCCACACGGAGCGCACTACTGCACCGGCGTGCGGTCACGGGTCCTCCTCGCGCTCGGGGCCGGCGGACGGCGCGAGGCCGTCGGGGAGACGCCGATCGGGCGGCTGTGGTTCACGGGCACCCGGTCATCGGGGCAGCCGATCGGCACGTTAGCCGCGGTTGCGCGGGACACCGCCGGCGCGGGCCGGATGCACGCCGGACTGCGGTGGACGGTCGCCGACCCGCTGGCGCCGCTGGCCGTCGCACGAGCGCAGGACCGGGCGCTCTGGAGCGAGCGCAGCGCTCCGAGGCACGATGCGGCTGAGCGCTACAGCCGGTGCTGCAACGCGTCCGCCGCCGCCAGCAGGTCCGCCGCCCACCGCACGCCGGGCCGCCGGCCGATCCGGTCCACCGGGCCCGAGACCGACACCGCCGCCACCACCGTGCCCCCCGCGTCACGGACCGGCGCCGACACGCTCGCCACCCCCGCCTCGCGCTCGGCCACGCTCTGCGCCCACCCGCGGCGGCGCACGTCGAGGAGCGCGCGCTCGGTGAACGTCGCCTCCGGCAGCAACGCGCGCTGGGTGGCGGGGTCCGCCCAGGCCGCGAGCACCTTGGCGCCCGATCCGGCCGTCATCGGCAGCCGGCTGCCCACCGGCACGGTGTCGCGCAGGCCGCTCGCCGGCTCGGCCGCGGCGACGCAGACGCGCTGGGTCCCGTCGCGGCGGTAGAGCTGCACGCTCTCGCCGGTGATGTCGCGCAGCCGGGGCAGCACGGCCGCCGCGGCCTCCAGCAGCGGGTCCACTCCGCGGTGCGCGAGCTCGGCCAGCGCGGGGCCCGGCCGCCATCGCCCGTCCGCGCCGCGGTGCAGCAGACCGTGCACCTCCAGGCCCACCGCGAGGCGGTGCGCCGTGGCTCGGGGCAGGCCCGTGCGGGCACACAACTCGGACAGCCCGCAGGGCTCCACGGCCGCCGCCCGCAGCACCCCCACGGCCTTGTCCAGTACGCCGATGCCGCTAGACTGTCCCACGAAGCAATACTAACTTCCCGGATTCTGAGATGTCGAGGAGCGGCCGTGGGAACCACGCTGGCCGAGAAGGTGTGGAATCAACACCTGGTTCGCAAGGGTGAGGGGCAGGAGCCCGACCTGCTCTACATCGATCTCCACCTCGTGCACGAGGTCACCAGCCCGCAGGCGTTCGACGGGCTCCGCCTCGCCGGCCGCCCCGTCCGCCGGCCGGACCTCACCGTCGCGACCGAGGACCACAACGTCCCCACGCTGGACGTCCTCGCGCCGATCGCGGACCCGGTGTCCCGCACCCAGGTCGAGACCCTGCGCAAGAACTGCGCCGAGTTCGGCGTGCCGCTCTACCCGATGAACCACGCCGAGCAGGGCATCGTGCACGTCGTCGGCCCGCAGCTGGGGCTCACCCAGCCCGGCCTGACGGTCGTCTGCGGCGACAGCCACACCTCCACGCACGGCGCGTTCGGCGCCATGGCGTTCGGCATCGGCACCTCCGAGGTCGAGCACGTGCTCGCCACGCAGACGTTGCCGCTCAAGCGGTTCAAGACCATGGCGATCAACGTCAACTCGAGCACCGGGAGGCTGCGCCCCGGGGTCACGAGCAAGGACGTGATCCTCGCGATCATCGCCAAGATCGGCACCGGCGGCGGCCAGGGCTACGTGCTGGAGTACCGGGGCAACGTCATCGAGAACCTCTCGATGGAGGCCCGGATGACGATCTGCAACATGTCGATCGAGGCGGGCGCCCGGGCCGGCATGATCGCGCCGGACGAGACGACCTTCGCCTACCTGCGCGGCCGCGACCGTGCACCGAAGGGCGCCGACTGGGACGATGCCGTCGCCGCGTGGCGCGAGCTGCGCAGCGACGACGACGCGGCGTTCGACGCCGAGGTCGACATCGACGCGGACACGCTGACCCCGTTCGTCACCTGGGGCACCAACCCGGGCCAGGGCCTGCCGCTCGGCGAGCGGGTGCCGGACCCCGAGGCGATCGTCGACGAGAACGAGCGCGTCGCCGCCGAGCGCGCGCTGGAGTACATGGGCCTTGCAGGCCGGCACGCCGCTGCGGGACATCCACGTCGACACCGTCTTCGTCGGCTCCTGCACCAACGGTCGGATCGAGGACCTGCGGTCGGTCGCCCAGATCATCGAGGGGCGCAAGGTCGCGGACGGCGTGCGCATGCTGGTCGTCCCCGGCTCGATGCGCGTGCGGTTCCAGGCCGAGGACGAGGGCCTCGACAAGATCTTCCTCGACGCCGGGGCCGAGTGGCGCTCGGCCGGCTGCTCGATGTGCCTGGGGATGAACCCGGACCAGCTGGCCCCGGGCGAGCGCAGCGCGTCGACGTCGAACCGCAACTTCGAGGGCCGCCAGGGCAAGGGCGGCCGCACCCACCTGGTCTCCCCGCTGGTCGCGGCCGCGACGGCCGTCCGCGGGACCCTGTCGAGCCCGGAGGACCTGGCGTGATGGACGCCTTCACGACCCACACCGGCATCGGCGTCCCGCTGCGCCGCAGCAACGTCGACACGGACCAGATCATCCCGGCCGTCTACCTCAAGCGCGTGACGCGCACCGGCTTCGAAGACGGGCTGTTCTCGGCCTGGCGGAACGACCCGTCGTTCATCCTCAACACCCCACCGTTCGACGAGGGCTCGGTGCTGGTCGCCGGCCCGGACTTCGGCACCGGCTCGTCGCGCGAGCACGCCGTCTGGGCGCTGATGGACTACGGCTTCCGCGTGGTGATCTCCTCGCGGTTCGGCGACATCTTCCGCGGCAACTCGGCCAAGGGCGGCCTGCTCGCCGCGCAGGTCGCGCAGCCGGACGTCGAGCTGCTGTGGAAGCTGCTGGAGAACCAGCCGGGCACCGAGCTGACCGTCGACCTGCGGGAGAAGACGGTGCAGGCCGCGGACCTCACGGTTCCCTTCGACATCGACGACTACACGCGTTGGCGCCTGCTGGAGGGCCTGGACGACATCGGCCTGACACTGCGGCACGCCGACGACATCACCACCTTCGAGACGAGCCGCCCGGGACGCCTGCCGACGACGATCGGCTGATCGGCGCCGTCACCGAACGGAGGGCGCGTGGTCATCGCCACGGATCGGTGACCTCGCGGAGGTCGGTGAGGATGCGGCGCAGCTGTGTCATCCGGCGTTCGCCGAGGTGCGCGGTCCACTCGGCTTCGACCTGCGCGACGATCCCGCGCGAGGCCTCCACGCTGCGGGTCCCGCGCTCCGCGATCCGCACCAGTCGCGCCCGTCCGTCGGCCGGGTCGGGCACCCGCTCCACGTACCCGTTGCGTTCGAGCTGGTCGACGAGGAAGCCCGCGCTCTGCTTGGTGATCGCAGCCTGTGCGGCCAGGTCGGTCAGCCGGCTGCCTTCAGGTGCGATGCGCTGGAACACCCGCGCCTGCGCAGGGGTCAGGTCGGCGAACCCCGCCGCAGCCAGCCCCTCGAACACGCGGGTCTCCATCGCGCGGTAGGGCAGGAACAGCAGCACGCCGACGTTCAGCGCCTCGCTCATGCTTGACGATCCTACGAGATGGTCAGACACTCTGACTTACTAGTCAGAGTGCCTGACGAGATGGGAGGGTGTCGAATGGACCGTGACGAGAAGTGGGCGGTGATCGGTGGGCAGCGCCGCGCCCTCGCCGACCTCCTCGCGGGGCTCGACGCTCAGCAGTGGCAGCGACCGTCGCTGTGCGCCGAGTGGCGCATCAAGGACGTCGCGGCGCACGTCGCGCTCACCCCGCAGTCGCCCGGTCTCCTCCGCATCCTGGCCAGGGGGTTGCGCGCCCGCGGCGACCTGCAGGCGGTCAACCGGGACATGGCAGTCGCGCACGCCGACCGGGCACCGGTCGAGTTGGTCGCCGAACTGCGGACGCTGGCGGACAGCCGACGGAAACCGGGCATCACCACGGTCGACAACCTGCTCTTCGACACCATCGTGCACATTCAGGACGTCGCGGTTCCTCTGGGACTCTCGGTGTCCATGCCGCTCGCCGCCGCGCGGCAGGGCGCTGACCGGGTGTGGCGGATGGGCTGGCCCTTCTGGGGCGCTCACTGCTGATCCCGTTGCGTGGCAACGGGTCCTGACTGGTGGACAGCGTGCCGTAGCCCTACCGTGCGCGCATGAACAAGTCCCAGCTCGTGGACGCGCTGGCCGACCGCCTCGGCGACCGGAAGACCGCGGCCACCGCCGTCGATGCCCTGCTGCAGATCGTGGTCGACACCGTCCGGTCCGGCGACTCGGTGTCTCTCGCCGGGTTCGGCGTGTTCGAGAGCCGGGCCCGGGCCGCTCGCACGGGCCGCAATCCGCGTACGGGGGAGACCGTCGCGGTGCCGGCGACGACGGTGCCTGCGTTCCGCCCGGGGACCGGCTTCCGCAGCGCGGTGGCCGGCGACGCGGCCGGTACCGTCGAGGCCGCCGCGCCCGCCGAGGTTGCGGACGCCCCGCCGCGCCGCCGCCGCTCCTCACGTGCGGTGACGACGAACGGTTCGGGTGACGGTGCGGCACTCAACGGTGCCGTCGACCTGGGTTCGGTGCCCACCACGACGCTGCTCGCCGACCCGCCCGCGACCCCGGTCGATGACAAGCCAGCCCCGGCGAAGAAGGCTGCAGCCAAAAAGGGGGCAGCCAAGAAGGGGGCAGCCAAGAAACCGGACGCGAAGGCCGCCAACTCGGCGCCCAAGTCCGACGCGAAGAAGGGCAAGAAGAGCAAGAAGGGCAAATAGGAGCGCGTGATCGTCCGCTACGGGTGCACACGGTCGTCACCCCGCAACCTGGAGCCCCGCGTGCACCGATCATGCGAGGGTGATCGCGACGCGCGGGTGGTGGCGGCGAGGGCGACAGCCGTGTAGCCCCGCCATGGCGGATCACCGCACCGAGCGGAACCTGGCGGCTCCGGGATCCGTCCGTACCGCATGCCTTTCGAGCCTGACGGCCCGTTCCGCGGTTCCACTGCCGTCGCAGCGGGTCTACTGACCCGCGGGGTGCTGCGCGGGCCCCGGTTCCAGAAGCTCTTTCCCGACGTCTATGCCCCCGCGCACCTCGAGAACGATCTCCAGCTGCGGTCGCGCGCGGCGGGGGTGCTGATCGGGGGACGTGGTGTGATCGCCGGGTACTCCGCCGCCGAGCTGCTGGGAGCGTCCAGCGGGCCGGCCGCCGCGCCGGCCGAGGTGTTGTTGACGGCGCCGCGTTGCCAGTCGTACGCGTGCGCGGGCCTCCAGGTTCACCGCGATCGCATTGGGCCGGGTGAGACCACGCGCGTCGGTGGAGTCGCGGTGACGACCCCCGAGCGGACGGCGTTCGACCTGGCGCGCTGGGCGCCCACACTCACCGAACGGGTGGCGGCCGTGGACGCGCTGGCTCACCATCGCCGGGTCGATCTCGCCGACATCACAGTGCTGCGGCACCGCCACCTCGGCGCCCGCAAGGGTGGCGAGGTGGCCCAGGTGCTCGGGCTGGCCGACGGGCGGGCGGAGTCACCGATGGAGTCCCGCGCTCGCATGGCGCTGGTGCTCGGCGGCCTGCCTCCGCCCGCGGTGCAGCATCTCGTCGTCGTCCGCGGCCGTCGCTACTACCTCGACCTGGCCTATCCGCGCTGGCGGGTCGCGATCGAGTACGACGGCGCCGACCACCGGACACAGCGACGCGCCCGCCGTGACCTGGAACGGGAGGCGGCTCTCGCGTCCGCGGGTTGGCGAGTGCTGCGGTTCGATGCGTACGTGGTCCTGTTCGCTCCGGAACGCATCGTTGCCGAGGTGCGCGCCGAGCTGGCTGCGGCGACGTGATACGAGGCCGTCGATCGCGACGCGCGGGCGTCCATGGTCCTGGCCACCGCCGTCGCCGCCCGCGCGTCGCGATCACTCAGATCCGGGGCGCTCGAGGTAGTCCGCCGACACCAGCGCCCCGTCACGGAGCCCCAGCACCCAGACACTGCCCTTCTTCGACGGCACGTCGTCGATGTCCACCGGCAGCGCCGCCTCGCGGGCCAGCGCGGCGATGATGTCCGGGATCACGCCGCCCTGGCTGCACACCGCGGTGACCCCGGGCTGGGCCGCCAGCTCCCGCACCCGCTTGAGCGTGGCGTGCGGATCGTCCTCGTAGCTGTCCTCGCTGAGCAGCACCTCTTCGGCGATCGGCAGGCCCAGTGCGTCGGCCAGCGGCGCGACCGTGTCACGGCAACGCACCTGGGGCGCGCTGCCGATGCTGTCCGGGCCGTACGAGGGCAGCAGTTCGGCGATCGCCTGCGCCTGCTTGCGGCCGGCGGTCGACAGCGGGCGGTGGCGGTCGTCGCCGTCCCACTTGTCCCGGCTCCCCGCCTTGGCGTGCCGCACCACCAGCAGGACGGACGTCGGCGGCCCCAGCTCGACGAACCGCGTGAGGACGTCCCTGTCGTGGTCGTAGCTCAGCAGGTCCACCGCGGTGTCCGGCGGGACCCAGCGGAGCTCGTCCACCTCGTGGTTCGGTGTGAAGTCGGCAGGCGCGAGCGCCTCCGCCGACCAGAACCGCACGAACTTGCGGCCGTCCGCCACCGCGTAACGGACGTCGCGCAGCCACGGCCCGAGCCGCGCCCGTACCCCGGTCTCCTCCTGCAGTTCGCGCACGGCGGCGGCCGCCAGCGACTCGCCCGGATCGAGCTTTCCCTTGGGCAGCGACCAGTCGTCGTACCTGGGGCGGTGGACCACCGCAAGTTCGATGCCGTGCTCGAGAGAACGAAACAAGACTCCACCGGCGGCGAGAATGTCGCCAGGATCCGGACCGTTCACTCCGCCGCGGCCCGGGACGCGCCCCGCGAGTGGAGGTGCATCATCTCGGCCTGGTGGTCGCGCACCGGCGACACACCCGAGTCGGGTGCCGGCGACGGCCACCACGAGCCCTCTGCCGAGAGCGTCCAGCACCGGGTCGCGGGGTCGAGGCACGAGTCGAGCACCGTGCGCAGGTAGCCGGCGAGCTTCGGTTCGGCGACCCGCAGCAGCACCTCGACGCGCCGGTCCAGGTTGCGGTGCATCATGTCCGCGCTGCCGATCCAGTACTCGTCGGCGGCACCGAAGTGGAACACCCGCGAGTGCTCGAGGTAGCGCCCGAGGATCGACCGGACGTGGATGTTCTCGCTGAGCCCCTCCCGCCCCGGCCGGATCGCGCAGATCCCGCGCACCACGACGTCCACCGGCACCCCGGCCTGCGACGCCCGGTACAGCGCGTCGATCACCTGCTCGTCGACGAGCGAGTTCACCTTGATCCGGATGCGGGCGTCCTTGCCCTCACGGTGCGCCTCGATCTCGTCCTCGATGCGCCGGATGATCCCGCGCCGCACGCCGTAGGGCGCCACGAGCAGGCTCTGGTACGACGTCTGGCGCGAGTAGCCGGTGAGGGCGTTGAACAGGTCGGTGAGGTCTTCGCCGATCGCCGGGTCCGCCGTCAGCACGCCGAGGTCTTCGTACAGCCGCGCGGTCTTCGGGTTGTAGTTGCCCGTGCCGATGTGGCAGTAGCGGCGGATGTGGTTGCCCTCCTGGCGCACCACCAGGCAGGTCTTGCAGTGCGTCTTGAGGCCGACGAGGCCGTAGACGACGTGCACACCCGAGCGCTCCAGCTCGCGCGCCCACCGGATGTTGGCCTGCTCGTCGAACCGCGCCTTGATCTCCACCAGCGCGACGACCTGCTTGCCCGCCGCCGCGGCGTCCTTGAGGGCGTCGACGATCGGGGAGTCGCCCGACGTCCGGTAGAGCGTCTGCTTGATCGCGAGCACGTTCTCGTCGGCCGCGGCCTGCTCGACGAAGCGCTGGACGCTGGTGGCGAACGAGTCGTACGGGTGGTGGACGAGGACGTCGCCCTCGCGCAGCATGGCGAAGACGCTCTTCGCGGTCTCGCCCTCGGCGAAAGCCGGGGCGGTGGCGGGGCGGAACGGCTCGTCCTTCAGGTCCGGCCGGTCCACACCGACGAGGCGCCACAGCGCCGTGAGGTCGAGCAGGCCGGGAACGGTGACGACGTCGTGCGGGTCGACGTCCAGCTCGCGCAGCAGCAGCTCCAGCACGTGCGGGCTCATCGTGTCGACGACCTCGAGCCGCACCGGCGGCCCGAACCGGCGGCGGGCCAGCTCGCGTTCGAGGGCCTGCAGCAGGTCTTCGTCGCGGTCCTCCTCGACCTCCAGGTCCGCGTTGCGCGTGACCCGGAAGGCGTGGCACTCCGCCACCTCCATGCCGGTGAAGAGCTCCGACAGGTGCGCGGCGATGAGGTCTTCGATCGGCAGGAAGGTGATCGACTCGTCGTCCGGGTCTTCCGGGGCGACCCGGACCAGGCGCGGCACGTTGTTGGGCACCTTCACGCGCGCGAACCGCTCGGTACGGCCCTGGGGGTCGCGGACGGTCACGGCGAGGTTCAGCGAGAGGCTGGAGATGTAGGGGAACGGGTGCGCGGGGTCGACGGCCAGCGGTGTCAGCACCGGGAACACGGTCTCGGTGAAGTAGGTCGACAGCGTCGCGCGCTGGCCGTCGGTCAGCGACGACCACCGGTTGATCCGGATGCCCTCCTTGTCCAGCTCCGGGCACACCTCGTCGAGGAAGACCTTCGCGTGGGCGACGGCCAGCGCCTGCGTCCGCGCGGAGATGCGGGCCAGCTGCTCGCGCGGGGTGAGCCCGTCCGCGCTGCGCACCTGCAGACCGGCCTCGTCGCGGCGCTTCAGCCCGGCGACGCGGACCATGTAGAACTCGTCCAGGTTGCTCGCGAAGATCGCCAGGAACTTGGCCCGCTCCAGCAGCGGCTGGCTGGGGTCCTCGGCCAGCGCGAGCACGCGGGCGTTGAAGTCGAGCCACGACAGCTCGCGGTTGAGGTAGCGGTCGTCGGGCAGACCGGAGGACTGGGTGACGGTCCGGGCCGGTGGCACGACGGGCACGGCCGCGTCCGGCGCCGTCGCCGTGTTGGCGCCCGTGGGGGCGGCCGCCGGCTCAGGGACCACAGGTTCCTGCTTCTCGACGGTCGCTGAGGCCCGGGCTGCGACGCGGGTCGCCGGTCGGGCACGGACATCTCTGCTCTTCGCCTCGTCACCCACACGGCGATTCTTCCTCACGAATCCGCGGTCAGGGCCGTTGCGACGACAACATCCGAGTGAACTCCCATTGCCTGGGACCGCCCCGACCAGGCGGTCGGGTTCGCCGCCGCCCCGAGGAGGTTGCCGGTGGGAGGACACGCGCAGGAACATGGATGCAAGGCCTGTCGACCCGTCGAAGGGAGTGCGGTGCCCAGCCTGCGTGGCGCCGTCTGATCGTCGTGACTGGGCTACCGCGACCATGTTCGGTCTGGCGTTCGCCGAGCTGACCCGGGTCGGACCGGTCCTGCTGGCGTTGACCGCGGGCACGGCATCCACGTCGGCGACCTCGTCGCCTTCGCGGCCGCCTACTCGGCGGCGGCATTCGTGACCCGCTAGCTCCTCCGCGACTGGCACCCAGTCGCCACCGGTCAGCACCGCCCGGTCGGGGCGAGCACCGCGCGGGTGTGCGGACCCAGCCCCAGCTCGGCCGCCGCGCACAGGTCGTCGCCGGTGTCGACGTCCCGACGCAGCCCCGGTCCTGCCTGGACGAGCGGGACGGCCCCGGACGCGCGGTGGCGCGCCGCCGACCTCGCCCCGAAGCGCGGGTCGAGCGGGGTGCTCGCCGCGGCGAGCAGCAGCGTGGTGCCCGTGCCCTGCGCGTCCGGGCAGAACGCCCGCCGCGCACCGCTCGCGAAGAGTGCGGCGGCGTCGTGCACGGCCTCGTCCAGTTCGGACGGACGCAGCGCGGGCAGGTCGGCCTGCAGCGCCCCGACGGGTGTGCCCGGATCGGCCGCGCGCAGGATCGCGGCGCCGTGCACGAGGGCGGCGTTGAGCCCGCCTTCCACGTCCGGCGCGACCTCGACGCCGACGGCGGCCAGCTCCGCGGCCACCACCGGGTCCGAGCTGATCACCAGCAGGCGCCGGACGGCCCGCGCCGCGAGCACGGCCGCGACGGTGTCGTGCGCGAGGGCGAGCGCGAGCGCCGCGTGCGCGTCGGGATCGCCGACGCCGTGATCCGCCGCACCCCGTAGCCGGGTCTTGGCCGTGTGCAGCGGCTTGACCGGCATGACCAGATCCACAGCTCCATCGTTCCAACGCGGGCGCGAGGAAGCACAGCGAGGTGGCTTGCTGCACGCGATGAGAGCAAGGCCACGATGCGACCGCTCTCAGCAGTTCCGCCCGCAGCGACGGTGCCAGTGACTATCGTGTCGACCGTGACCAGCGCAGCGGAATCCCGAACAGGCGGGGATCCTCTGGACCTGATCGATGCTCCGCCGGCGGTTGTCCGCGCGGCACTCGTACCGGAAGACGCCGAGCGTTTCGACGAGCAGTGGCGTGCCGCGATGGCTGCTGCGACCAACTCCCTGGACCTCGGCCCGGTGCACCGGCTCCTCGAGTCGTGGCGGCGGGTCGCCCGGGTGACTGTTGGGTTGGGGCACGACGGCTACCGGCGCATGCTCAGCGAGGCCGATCGTCGGCTGCGCACGGGGGAGATGCCGGACAACCCCGTGCCCGCTCGACGAGGTTCGGCTCCACCTGGCGGAGCGGATCGCCGCCGGCCCACGCTGATCGCCTGAGGCGAGGACGCCGATGCGGGCTTCTGCCGAGGTACGGCAGGAGGGCCGCGGTGGACCGCCGGCCACCCACCAGCGAGACTCTGCCCACTGAACGACCGGGGCATCACCGACGAGGACAGGGGAGACGCGGTGGCGCGCGAGCGGGGCGGGTTCTGGATCGGGCTCTGCGCCGTCTTCTTCTATCCCTTCGGCTGGCTCAGCGCCCGCCCCCGGTTCGTCGGCCTCGAGCACATCCCGCGCACCGGCGGCGTCGTGGTCGCGGCCAACCACATCTCGCACATCGACCCGATCTACAGCGCGCTCGCCGTCCACCTCGCCCGCCGGGTGCCCCGCTTCCTCGCCAAGGACAGCCTGTGGCGCGTCCCCGTGCTCGGCACCGTGCTGCGCGCCACCGGCCAGATCCCGGTGTTCCGCGGGACGGCCGATGCCAAGGCCAGCCTGCGGGAGGGTACGGCCGCGCTGGAGGCAGGCAAGGTGCTGATCGTGTACCCCGAGGGCACGATCAGCCGGGACCCCGCGCACTGGCCCATGCACCCGCGCACCGGCGTCGCCCGGCTCGCGCTCGCCTCGGACGTGCCGGTGGTCCCGATGGTGCACTGGGGCACGCACACCGTGCTCGACGGCTACCGCAAGCGATACCGCCCGCTGCCGCGCACCACCGTCACCGTCCGCTGCGGGGAGCCCGTCGACCTGTCGGCCTACCGTGGACGGACCGTGGATTCCGCGCTGCTCCGCGAGGTCACCGACCTGATCATGGGACGGGTCCGCGACCTGCTCGCCGAGGTGCGCGACGAGGCCGCCCCGCAGGAGTTCTACCGGCGGGAGACGGCGTGACGATCAAGATCCAGCGGGTCGCGGTCCTCGGCGCGGGGTCGTGGGGGACGACCTTCGCGAAGGTCCTCGCCGACGCCGGCCGCGACGTCGTGCTCTGGGCCCGCCGCCCCGACGTGGCCGCGGCGATCACGGAGAGCCGGTGCAACCCCGAGTACCTGCCCGGCGTCGAGCTCCCGCCGCTGGAGGCGACGACCACCGCGGCGGCCGCGCTCGAGGGCGCCGACGCGGTCGTGCTCGCCGTCCCGTCGCAGACCCTGCGGCACAACCTCACCGCCTGGCGGTCGCTGCTCCCTGCCGGGCGGACGCTGGTCAGCCTGGCCAAGGGGGTCGAGCTGGGCACGCTGGAGCGGATGAGCGAGGTGATCGCCGAGGTCGCCGACGTGCCATCGGATCACGTCGCGGTGCTGTCGGGCCCGAACCTCGCCCGCGAGATCGCCGCAGGCGAGCCGACCGCCACGGTGATCGCCTGCCGCGACCACGACCGCGCCGTCGCCCTGCAGCACGCCTGCCTGACCGGCTACTTCCGCTCGTACACCAACACCGACGTGATCGGCTGCGAGCTCGGCGGCGCCGGGAAGAACGTGATCGCCCTCGCGGTCGGGATGGCCGCGGGCATGGGGCTGGGCGACAACAGCCGCGCCTCCCTGATCACCCGCGGGCTCGCCGAGATCAGCAGGCTGGGCGTCGCGCTCGGGGCGGACCCGCTGACCTTCGCCGGCCTCGCCGGGCTGGGCGACCTGGTGGCCACGTGCTCGTCACCGCTGTCGCGCAACCGCACGTTCGGCGAGCGGCTCGGCCGGGGGGAGACGCTCGCCGAGGCCGAGGCGGCCAACCACGGCCAGGTCGCCGAGGGCGTCAAGTCCTGCCTGTCGATCTGCCAGCTCGGCGGGCGCCACGGCGTCGAGCTGCCGATCTCCGACGCGGTGCGGCGGGTGTGCCACGAAGACCTCCCGGTCGCGTCCCTCGCCAAGGAGCTGATCAGCCGGACGCCCCGGCCCGAGTAGTTCGATCACGCTGTGTATGCCAAAAGCGTTGAGCGTCACACTGTCGTAACACCGTTTCGATAGTTCTCGACAACTATCCGTGCACGCTCCGAGTTCCATGCTCCCTGCCCGGTCGGCGCGGGTCGTCCTCCCGCAGCCGCGTTCAGCGCCAACAGCCGTCCTTCCCCGGACCGTTACCGTTGTCGCCCTGGTGCCGGCGCACAACGAACAGGACGGGATCGTCGGCACCATCCGGTCCCTGCACGGGCAGACCCGGTCGCCCGACCGCATCGTCGTCGTCGCGGACAACTGCACCGACGCCACGGTCGAGCTTGCGCGGGCCGCGGGCGCCGAGGTCGTCGAGACCGTGGGCAACCGGCACCGCAAGGCCGGGGCCCTGAACCAGGCGCTCGCCGCCGTCCTGCCGAATCTTCACGACAGCGACGTGGTGCTCGCGATGGACGCCGATAGCCAGCTCGCTCCCGACTTCGTCGCGACCGGTCTGCGCTACCTCGCCTACTCGCTCGATCGGGGGGCGATCAGCGGTTCGTACGTCGCGCGCGCCGATCGCACGACGGTCGGTCTACTGCAGCGCATCGAGTACGCGCAGGGCCTCCACATCGTCCACAATCGTGGCGGCCGCATCCACGTGCTCTCCGGCGCGGCCTGCATGTTCACCGCCCGGGCCCTGCGCGCAGTGGCCCGGGCCCGTGGCTCGGCCCTGCTGCCCGGGCCTCGCGGGTGGGTCTACCACCAGGAGTCGCTCACCGAGGACTACGAGCTGACACTCGCCCTCAAGCGCATCGGATTCGCCCCGCTGAACGCCCGCGACTGCCAGGTCGTCACGGACGTCATGACGACCTGGCAGGACTGGCGTGCGCAGCGGCTGCGGTGGCAGCGCGGGACACTCGAGACGCTCCTGCTCTACGGCTGGGTGCGGCACACCCGCAAGGCCTGGGGCGTCCAGTACTGGACGTACTTCCGCTGATTGGTACCGCTGCTGATGGTGCTGTTCTGGGCCTACGCGCTCGGCTTCGAGAAGATCAGCTTTCAGCCGTTCTGGCTGCTCATCATCCCGGTTTTCGTCCTTGACCAGGTGATCGCCGCATGGAAGGCGGGGCCGCGGGGTCGCATCCTCTCCGCCCTGTTGATCCCTATGTGGGCCTACGACCTCGTGCAGTCGACCGTGTACTGGCGGGCGCTCCTGTTGAGCCTGCGCGGCGGCGAATCGACATGGGCCACCTGACGGAGCCGACATGAATGACGCAACCTTCCTCGACCTGCTGCGTGCCATCACGCACGACGGCTTCATGTCCATGACCTGGATCTTCGTCGCCATGACCCTGTTCATCGTCGGGCTCGCCCTCTACCGCCTCGTGCCCAGACGCATCGTCAACCCGATCGCGGAAGAGAACCCCGAGCGATGAGTGTGGCGACCACGTCCTCCGGTGCCGGGAGCGGGTGGATATGTCCGGCCCACCTGGCGACAGGCGATGGCCGAGTACCTACCGGCCCATCGGCCGGACCCGCTGCCGACCGATGGATCGACCGGCTGCCGATCCTCCTCGTCCTCGTGGTGTCGGCCGCGCTGTCCCTGCGTCTCCAGAACACCGCCTACGTCGCCGAGGCCCACGCCATCACCGTCGGGCACGACTACCTCGTCTCCTGGTTCGGTGGTGCCCCGGCCGTCGACCACTGGGGAACTTCTCCGGGGTGCCGGTCCTCTATCCGGTGCTAGCTGCGGTACTGGACGGCCTCGGAGGACTGCCGCTCGTCCGCCTGTTCAGCCTGGCCTGCATGCTGGACCACGGTGGTGCTGCAGTCACTGATCCGGCGGGTGACCGGTCCTACCGCCAGGGCCTGCTCCGGCGCGCACATTCGCCTTCACCGCCGCCTCCGTTTTTCGGCGCGCTCGCCACCCCCGACGCCCTGTGCCTCCTGCTGCTCGTCGTCGCGGCCGTATCGGTTGACCGCACGGTCGGCGGCCTCGGGCGACCGCGGGTGCCGCTCGTCGTGACGGTCGCCTGAACTACCCGACCGTCATCGTCGTCGGGGCCCTGCTGGTGCTGGCGTCGCTGGTCCCGTCGCCGACGGACGGACGGTCGACCTCCGCCGGGCGAACCAGGCGTCGCGTTGCCCCCTCGGCGGCGTCGTGCAGCGGTACGCCGACCATCGAACGGCTTCCGGCCGGCCTTCGTCAATGTGTTGTCGCCGAGACGCCGATCAATCCCCAATTGCCCGCGACGTCGTCGGTGGATCGCGCAGAGCGCGTGAAGGATCGCGCTCTGCCATCGGGGGAACGGGCGCCGCGATGCCTCGGCTCGGTCGGCCGACGCGAGGTCGGCCGCGCTGACGCCGTCGTCGTCGGCCTGGCCCTGCCACTGGCGCAAGCGGGCGCCGGGGAGGGCGACCGTTTCCACCAGCAGGGCGCCTATGCCGCACTGTTCCTGGACCGGCGTCGGCAGGGCGCTGGTGGCGCTCTCCCAGCGCCTGTTCCGCCTGGTTCCCGTGGTGGTGATCCTCCTGTTGGCGCTGGTGCCCGCAGCGTCGTGCTCTGTGTCGGTTGATGCGAGCTGGGCGGATGACTACGGTGTGCGCGGACGTCGACGCGCACCCGCAGCGGGGCCCATCTACCTGTCCCCGGCGTCGGAAACGCGGCCTACGACATCCGCGACGACGGCCGAATCGTCTGGGACTCGGCGTTGATGCTCGACCTCCGCGGCGACGCCGCCATTCGTGGCGCCGTCGTGCAGCGGGCCTACGAGGCGACCGTCCTGCGCTCGAAGAGGACCGCGAGCCCGATCAGCAGGCTCTCCTCGCCGCATCGACGGTCAG
>CAWHHY010000009.1:0-28831 GCA_963829305.1 uncultured Actinomycetota bacterium
GTAACATCATCAACCTGTCGTGAGCGGCCCGCGGTTCTCCATGGAACCCGCGCGGCGCCTCACTCGGTGGCCTTCGGGTGGCTCGGGCTGGCGGCGACGACCCACACGACGTGCCGCTGCTCGTCGGGGCAGTACCAGACGCGCCCCCCGGCGGTGACCTCGTACTGCCACTGGTCCAAGATCCGACCGCTGATCTCACGGGTGGCGAGCCGGCCGCGGAGCCGGTGCTGGCGCGCTGGGTTCTCCGGTCGCGTGGGCCGCTCGGTGAGCACGATCCACGCTTCCCAGGTGTTGCCGCGCGCGATGCGGCAGAGCTCCTCCCAACCCTTCGCCGCCTCGGAGGTGGCGAACCGTGCTTCCCACCCGCCGGGCCGGGCCGGTGGTGCGACGCGGTCACCTCGTCTGGCCGGCATCCGTCACGGGCCTTCCGGTGCCGGGACCGGCCCGAGGTCGTCATCAACCGGCCGGGTCAGCTCTTCCGCCAGGACGGGATCGGCGAAGACGGCCGCGGTTGCCTTCCACTCGACCACGACTTGGGCGAGGACGCTCCAGCGACCGAGCTCGGCCGACGCCTGGACGGCGCGGACGAAGTCGCTCGCGAACTGGCGTCGATCTGCTTCGGACAGCAGATCCAGCCAGGGGAACTCCTCGATGAGCGTGCCGACGGCGTCGTCAGCCGACAGGTGGGCCAGAGCGTTGCGCAGGGCTCGGGCGGCGCTCAGGGCGCCGACAGCCGCGGACTCAGCGCTGTCTTCGCGGACCAGCAGCAGCGGCACTCCGTCCCGACGGCGAACGCGGACGTCTCCACGATCGGCGAGCGCGGCGACACCCTTCGGGTCGCGTTGCAGCTCGCTCCACTGCACTTCGGTCGTCATGATGCAATTCTGAACTTCTTCAGGATTTGAAGCAAGCTCTCCTGAGCGCCTCGCGGGTCACGCCACGACCGGAGGGCCGTCCGGCCAGTTGTCGCCGCGGTCCTCGGGCGCGCCGGCGACCTGCCGGGCGGCCTGCACGGCCATGGCCCCCAACCGCGCGAACGTCTGTTCCGGCACCCGTTCCCGGGGCCCCCAGATGCTGAGCACCGCCAAGGGGCGCCCGCTGCGGTCGAGCACCGGGGCCGACACCCCGTAGAGCGACGACTCCAGCTCGCCCGCGCACGTCCCGTAGCCGCGTGCCCGCGTAGCGGCGAGCTCGGCGGCAAGCGCCTCCGGGGAGGTGATCGTGGCGTCCGTGAACGCCGACAGCTCCTCGGCGAGCACCCGGCTCACCTCCGCGGCGGGGAGGAACGCGAGCAGCGCCTTGCCCGTCGAGGTGGCGTGCAACGGCACGGTGCGACCGAGCCAGCCGGCGGTCAGCACCGCGGTCGGCCTGACCTCGTCGACGTAGGTCAGACCACCCACACCCGGCATCGCCAGCGACGCCGTCTCACCGGTCTCCCGGCTCAGGCGTTCCAGCGCCGGTCGGGCGGCCGCGATGACGGCACCAGGCCCTGCGGCGCCCCCGAGCTCGAGGGCGGTCAGGCCGAGCGAGTACCGGCCGGTCGTCTCGTCGACGGTCACCATGCCGCGGGCCTGCAGAGTCTTGAGCAGCCGCCAGGCGGTCGCCCGGTTGAGGCTGCAGACCCGCGCCAATGCGGGGACGCCGGCCGCGGCGGGCCCCGCCGCGGCGACGGCCAGCAGGAGATCGACCGCGCGGTCGACCGACTGGATCCGAGCCGTTCCCTCGCGTGCTGGCACGGCGAACCTCCTCATCCCCCGGCGTCCTGGACGCCTCTTGACAGGATGTGACCTACGTCTCTACGTTCGCAATGTTCCGAAGGGGTTCGCATCATGCGAAATGATGGCCTGCCGCACTCCGGAACACGGCCATCAGAACGTCATCTACGGCGATGTCGCGCGCGGGGCCCCGATCTTCTCCGCCTTCGCCGAGGGCAGCACGACCCCGGACGGGCTCTGGCGGGGGCTGGCCGCGCACCCGCAGTTCCCGGCCATCACGATCCCGCACCACCCCGGCTCGGCGATGGTGCACAACGACTGGGACTACCACGACCCCGGCTTCAGCCGGCTCGTCGAGGTCTTCCAGGCGTGCCGCGGCAACTACGAGTCCGAGACCTGCTTCCGGCAGTACTCCGACGGCACCGCCACCGGCACGTTCATGCTCGACGGGCTCCGGCGGGGCCACCGTTTCGGCCTCATCGCCTCCTCCGACCACGGCCACGGCCACGGCCACGGCCACGGCGCGAGCCATGTCGCGGTGCTCACCCGGTCGCTGTCGCGTTCTGAGATCTTCGAGGCTTTGTGGTCGCGCCGCACCTGCGCTGCCACGACCCGCGGCGTGCTCGCCGTCCTCCGGCTCGGCCCGCACCTGATGGGCGAGGAGCTCGAGTGGCCCGGTGCCCGGCCGCTGACCGTGCACGCCCGCGGCTACACCGAACTCGCCCGGATCGACATCCTGCGGGACGGCCGAATCGTGCACGTGCTGCGCGGCGAGCCGCGGCTGCCGCCGGACCACCGCCGGGTCGACCTCAGGGTGGAATGGGGGCAGGCGGACACGACGACCTGCTGGGACGGGCGGCTGTCGGTGGAGGGCGGCCGGCTCGTGCTGCCCGACCACGTCGGCCCCGAGGTCGTGGCCATGGACTCCGACGGCGTGCAGTGGCGGCACGTCACGCACAGCTTCGGCGAGCCCTACGGGGCGCAGCGCGGCGGCGTCGAGGTCAGTGTGTGCGGCCCGGCCGACGCGCAGGTGATCGTCGACTGCGCGGGCCGGTCCCTCCGGATCGGGCTGGCCGAGCTGGCCGAACGCCTGGCCCACGGCCCGTTCGTGCCCGACGACGAGCCGGGTCGGCCCGGCAGGCTTGTCCTCCAGCCCGCCGTCGGCGCCCTGCTCGGCCTCGGCGCCCGCGCCCTCGACGTCTCCTTCCGTGACGACGAGCCGCTCCGCGACACCGCCTTCTACTACGCGCGGGCGTTCCAGGTGGACGGCGAGCTGGCCTGGTCGTCGCCCCTCTGGGTGCGGCCGGAGCCCTACGCCCGATGATCCTCCGCTCGGGACGACCAGGGCTCCTCGCAGGGCGCTGACGGTCCCGAGCGCTGGATCACCGGCCTTCGAGCAGCGTCCGGCGGATCCCGTCGCGAACCTGCGCGGCGCGGAGGAGGAGACCGTCGACGGACCCGACGGCGGCGACGAGGCGCTCGGCCTCCGCGGTGCCGCGACGGGGCCCGATGTCGGCCTCGACGTTCGTGCGGCTGATGCTCAGCCCCGCGGCTGCGGCATCGGCGGCCGCCGCCACGTCGGCGAGGAGGGCACCGCTCCCGACCTCGGCCATCCGCTCGCACAGCCCGACGAGCTCCGCACCGACCGCGACGAGCTCGGCAGGCGGACCCGCGGCGGCGAGGAGGGCGTCGGCGATCGCCGCCGCACGCTGTGCCCGCTCGGCGTCGCTGGATCGGGGGAGCGCGTAGGCGGCGGCGACCACGTCGACGAGACCGGCGTCGGCGTCGGCCAGCCGCAGCGCCGCCTCGCGCACGTCCTTCGCGCGCGCGATGACCCCCGCCGCGCGATCCGGCTCGAGGCGGAAGCGGGCCACCATCTCCAGCAGTGCCGCGCCCTGCGCCAGGTTCAGTGCGGCGACGGCGGCGCCGGCAGGTGTCGGGTGCCGGGCCCCCAGGCGGTCGAGATAGGTGTCGATGCTCCAGCTCCTCACCCCCCCACGCTAGTGGCGGGCAGCGGGCGGGAGGCGCCGGAGGCCGCCAGGCCGAGGGTCAGGGCCGCGACCACGACGAACAGGGCGCTCAGGATGCCCACGTGCTGGGCCAGCACACCGATCAGCGGCGGCCCGGCGAGGAACGCGGTGTAGCCGATCGAGCTCACCACCGAGACGCGGAAGGCCGCGCGCTCCGGGTCGTCGGCCGCCGCGCTCATCCCGACGGGGAAGCCGAGCGCGGCGCCGAAGCCCCAGAGCACGGCGCCGGCGATCGCCACGGGCGCAGAGCCACCGAGCAGCACGAGCAACAGGCCGGCGAGGCCGAGCACGGCCGTGGCCCGCAGGGTCGCGACGCGGCCGTAGCGTTCGAGCGCCGCGCCACCGACCATGCGCGCGACGGTCATCGCCGCGACGAACACGCCGAAGCCGATCGCGCCGACCGTCTCTGTCGTGCCGTAGCCGTCGACCATCGCCACGGCCATCCAGTCGTTCGCCGACCCCTCGGTGAACGCGAAACCCAGCACCATGAGGCCCACGACGAGCGTCCTCGGCTCCCGCCACGCGGTCAGCACACCGGAGCGGCGCGTCGTTCCCTCCTCCGCCTCGGCGTGGTCGGCCAGGAACATCCGCGTCGCGACGGCCATCGACACCGGCGCCACGACGGCCACCACGAAGACCTGCACCGAGAGCGGCACTCCGGTGGCCGCCGAGGCGGCACCGATCCCGGCCCCGGCGACCGTCCCCAGGCTGAAGCCCCCGTGCAGCCTCGGCATCAGCGACCGGCCCAGGCGGCGCTCGACCGCCGCGCCTTCGACGTTCATCGCGACGTCCCAGACCCCGATGCCCAGCCCGACGAGTGCCATACTTGGTACGGCCAGCGGCACCGAGACCAGCAGCAGCGCGACGCCGAGGCCGGCCAGGCCGACCCCGACGCTCAGCGAGCCGGCAACCACCGCGGCCCGCGCGCCGAGGCGGTGCACGATCGGCCCGGACAGCGGCAGCCCCGCGATCGACCCGACCGACACGCACAGCAGCAGCAGGCCCAGCTGCGCGGACGACAGCCCGAGGGTGTCGCGCACCGCGGGTGTCCGGGAGATCCAGGAGGCGAAGCACAGGCCGTTGACCAGGAAGGCCACCGCCACGGCGGTGCGGGCGTGCCGGGCCGTCGGCGACACCTGCAGATCGGTCACGACACGCACCTTACTATCGAATCGATTCGACGACCACGGTACGCCGGCTCCCCGCCGGCCTCAACCCGATACCGTCGACGCGTGGTACACCGCGTCGCACCCGGTCGGCCCACCCTGGCCGCCGTCGCCGCCCGGGCGGGGGTGTCGCCGTCCACGGCGTCGCTCACGTTCGCTGCCAGCCCGCGGGTCGCTCCCGCGACGCGGGACCGGGTCCTCGCCGCGGCCGCCGAGCTCGGCTACGCCGGTCCGGATCCGATCGCCGCGTCGCTGCGCCGGGGACGGACCGGGGTGATCGGCGCCTTCGTCGGCGAGCGCTTGCTCTACGCCTTCCGCGACCCCGTCGCCGTCCAGTTGCTCGACGGGATCACCGAGGTGCTCGGCGGGCACGGCGTCGGGCTGCTCCTGCTGGCGGGGGACGCCGGCAGGCCCGCGGCGGACCAGCTCGCCCGCATCCCGCTGGACGCCGCCATCTTCGCCACCTGCGGCCTGGAGGACGACCCGGCCCTGGACCTGCTGCGCGCCCGCGGGGTCCCCATCGTCGGGGTGGAGGGCCCCGTCGCCGACGACGTCGTGCTGATCGACATCGATGACCGCGCCGGAACCGCGCAGCTCGCCGCGCACCTGCGCGACCTGGGACACCGCCGGGTCGCCGTCGTCGCCATGCCGCTGCGCCTCGACGGCACGCGTGGCCCGGTCGACGCGGCGCGCCGCGCCCGGGTGCACTACCGGGACGTGCGGCACCGGATCGAGGGAGTCGAGGACGTGTTCGGGCCGGTGCCCGTCCTCGAGACGGCGAGCAACGCCGTCGACGAAGGCGAGACGGCCGGGCGGACGTTGCTGGACGTGCCCGCCGACGTGCGGCCGACCGCCGTGGTCGCGCAGAGCGACGTCCTGGCCGCCGGGGTGCTGCAGGCGGCGGCCGGGCTGGGGCTGACCGTCCCCGACGACGTGAGCGTCGTGGGGTTCGACGGCGCGGACCTGCCCTGGCTGGGCGCCGTGCAGCTGACGACCGTCGTCCAGCCGACCGATGCGAAGGGCCGCGCAGCCGCCGCCGCGGCGATGGCGCTGGTGGCGGGCGAGCGGCCCGACGGCGTGCTGCTCCCGGTCTCGCTGCGGGTGGGGACCACCAGCGGCCCGCCGCCGACACCCTGAACGCGCGGTCGCAGTGCCGGGAACGGCGCAGGTTGCAATACGGCTCCGAGGTGCGGTCGACGCGCACCTGTGGGTAACCGGCTCGTACGGTGGCACCGGTGCCACCGACGACCCGGAAAGACGGAGGCAGGATGGCGAGCGGCGAGCGAGTTCCCCTGGCGCGGGCGGGGGCCACGGCGCCGCCGCCGCCCCCGCCGCAGACCCGGATGCGCAGCGTGGTGCACAGCGGCCGGCTCGACGACGAGGTCCCGGACGTGGTGCCGCGCATCCTGCGGGTCAGCGCCGCACTGGGATGGCGGCTGCTGGTGGTGGTCGCCGCGCTCTACGTGATCGGGATCGTCGTGTCGTACGTGGCGGCGGTGGTCGTCCCGGTCGCGATCGCCCTGCTGCTGGCCGCGCTGCTGGCCCCGGCCGTGCACCAGCTCCAGGTCCGGCAGGTGCCGCGCGGGCTGGCCACCGCGCTCGTGCTCATCGGCGGTCTGGCCCTGCTCGGTGGCGTGCTGGCGTTCGTCGTGGTGACGTTCGTGCGCGGCGTTCCCGACCTGGCCTCGCAGCTGACCGCCAGCATCAACGACATCGCGGGCTGGCTGCGCACCGGGCCCCTGAAGCTGAGCGACACCCAGCTCAGCCGCTTCCAGGCCGAGATCCTCAACACGCTCAGCGCGAACCAGGCGTCGATCACCGCGGGCGCGCTGACCACGGCCGCCACCGCCGCTGAGACGCTCACCGAGATCCTCCTCGTCGTCTTCACCCTGATCTTCTTCCTGCACGGCGGCCTGGCGATCTGGCAGTTCCTGCTGGGCATCGTGCCGAACCGGGTGCGGAACCGGGTGGACGTGGCGGGGCGCCGCGGCCTGGCCGCGCTCGTCAGCTATGTGCGTGCCACGGCGGTCGTCGCGACGGTGGACGCGCTGGCGATCGGGATCGCCCTGGCCGTGCTCGGGATCCCGCTGGCCGTGCCGCTGGCCGCGCTGGTCTTCCTCGGCGCGTTCATCCCCATCATCGGCGCGGTGGTCGCCGGCGCCGTGGCGGTGATGATCGCGCTGGTCGCGCAGGGTCTGGTGTCGGCGCTGATCGTGCTGGGAGTCGTCATCGCCGTGATGCAGCTGGAGAGCCACGTCCTGCAACCCCTGCTGCTGGGGCGCGCCGTGAAGCTGCACCCGCTGGCGGTCGTGCTGTCGATCGCGACGGGCCTGCTCGTCGGCGGGATCGCGGGCGCGCTGCTCGCCGTCCCCCTGCTGGCGGTGCTCAACTCGGGGATCCGCTCGCTGCTCAGCGAGGCGGACGAGCACGTCGACCCGGAGGACGTGCACACCAGCGAGCCGGAGGACTCGGGCCCGGACGAGCCGGACCTCGAGCGCCAGCCCGGCCTCACGTCGTGACACCAGGCCGGGGTCCGGCCCAGATGTAGCGAAAGCGGCTTTCGGTGCACTGAACGCACCCAAAGCCGCTTTCGGTACACCTCAGCCGTGGCGACGGTGCCCGGCGAAGAAGCGGACCATCTCCGCGGACGCGTCGGGGCCGGCCGGATCCGTGTACGAGCCGCCGGTGACGCCGCCCGACCAGGCATGGCCCGAGCCGTGCACGGTCCACAGCTCGCCGACCGCCACACCGTCGCGGCGCACGACGACGCGGGTCGCGGGGCGGCCGGGGCCGCGCTCGACGAGCGTGTCGCCGCGCACCTGCCCGCCGGTGAACTGCTCGACGACGCGGACGGCGTTGTCGGCGGCGACGGTCGGGTCCGCGTCGCCGTGGAAGGCGATCACCGGGACCGGCCGGTCCAGCGGCCGCGCCCGCGGCGCCGCGCGCATGGCGGCGAGGCCGGACGCGAGGTCGGAGGCGGAGCCCTGCGGCAGCCCCGAGTGCACGCCCACGGCGGCGAAGACATCCGGGTACGCGGCCCCCAGCACCGCGGCCATCGCCGCACCGGCCGAGAACCCTGCGACGTACACCCGGTCGCGGTCGACCGCGTGCCCCGCCGCGATCTCGCCCACGATCCCGGCGAGGATCGACGGCTCCCCGGCACCGCGGCGCTGGTCGGCAGGCTTGAACCAGTTCCAGTACCGCATCGGGTTCGCGGAAGTGACCTGCTCGGGGTAGACGACGAGGAACCCGTGCTCCTGCGCCAGCTCGCTCATGCCCGTGGCGGCGGCGAAGTCGTCGGCGGTCTGCGTGCCGCCGTGCAGCATCACGACCAGCGGCCGCGGGCCGGTCCCGGTGGTGGGCACGTAGAGCGTGTACGGCCGGGCACCGGCTGCGCCCCGGTGGACCGCGTGCAGGGTCTCGCCCGGGAGTGCCGGAACCGACGGACCCCGCGCGCCACCGGGCGATTCGAGCAGGTCCCGCAGCTTCTCAAGGCCGGGCAGGTCCCCGAGGCCGGCGCCGCCTCGCGCGCCCGGGAACGTGGGCGCCCCCGCGGACGGCGGCAGGTGCGTCCGCACACCGTCGGCGACCTTGGCCAGCTGCCCGCGCAGCAGCTCCCGCAGCCCCCCGGTCGTACACCGAGGCCCGGGGACGTGCGACGCGGGGCCGCCGTCGACGCCCGGCTCGGAGTCGGCCGGCGACCCTCCTGTGACGGGAGGGGCACCCGGCGGGTGGTCGTCGCGCAGGCGTTCCTCGTCGATCACGATCTCACCCGGCACCACGGGCACGGGGGCGGCGCCGCCGAGCGTCCGCTGGATCAGGGCCGTCGCCTCGGCGAGACGGCCGGCCCGGGTCAGGGCCGTCGCTTCCCTCATGGCGTCCAGGTGCTCACGGTTCACGATCGTCTCCTTGTGTCCGTTGCGTCAGGTGGGTCAGACGGTGCGCGGGGCGAGGGCGGCCTTGACCGCCGGGCTCGCCCGGAAGGCGCCGAGCACCTCTACGGCCGAGATCGTCGCCAGCGCCAGCTCCGGGCTGACGTCGGGCGCGATCGTGGCCAGGCCGAGGACCCGGATCTCGACGGTCCGGCCGGCGCGCGCCAACTCCTCCAGCTCGTGGCGGGTGAGCGTCAGGGTGCCGAGCGTCAGCGTCCGGCGGGCGACGGTCTGGTCGACCGCCGCCGCCCGGGTGGCGAGCTGGGCGCGGATCGCCGATCGGATGAAATCGGTCCGGTTCGCGTAGAAGCCCTCGGCCACCAGAAGGTCGATCTGACCGAGGTCGACCGGCCCGAGATTGACCGTGATCTTTTCGCTCTTCTCGATCTCGCCCGCGGCCATCGAATCCCTTCCTGCCATCCTGACACCATCTTCCTACCATCCGCAGGGATGGTCGCGCCAGTCGCTCCGCCGCGTCGCCCGTGTAAGCCACGCCGCGCCAGAAGCTCTGACCCCGCTCCTCCGGCCGCATGCGCGAGGTGCGAGAACCAGGCGCGCCGCCACACGGCGGCGGTTGCCGGGCAGCCTGTCCGGGCACTTGTCCGGTACGTATCCACCACGCACCGCGACACTGGTCCGGTACCGCACCACTGCACCAGCGCGAGGAGGCCCGATGACCACGGGACGCTCCCCCGAGCCCGTTCCGGCGCGGGTGCCGGACACCGCGCCTGCGTCACCCGCCCCCTCTTCTACCGGGGGCCCGCTGGCCGCCGCTCTCGTCGCGCTGCGCGAGGCCACCGCCGCCACCCGCTTCGCGCTCGACATCCCGGGCGCCGAAGGAGCGCGGGAGTCCGGCGCCGAGCTCGTCCGGCAGCTCGACGACTACGTGCTGCCCCGCCTGCGCCGCCTGGACGCCCCGCTGCTCACCGTCGTCGGCGGCTCCACCGGGGCCGGCAAGTCGACGGTCGTGAACAGCCTGGTCCGCGAGCAGGTCACCCCGTCCGGGGTGCTGCGCCCCACCACCCGCTCCCCCGTGCTCGTCTGCCACCCCGACGACGTGGCCTGGTTCGCCGACACCCGCGTGCTGCCCGAGCTGACCCGTACCAGTGACTCCACCTGTGGATCTCCGCCTTGCTCCGCTGCGGCGTTGCCCCACAGGACAAGCGTTGGGGGCACCGGCACCGACCACCGCACGTTGCAGCTCGTCACGTCGCCGTCGCTGGACCCGGGGCTCGCCTTCCTCGACGCCCCGGACATCGACTCCGTCGTGACCGCCAACCGGCGGCTCGCGACGCAACTGCTCGCCGCCGCCGACCTGTGGCTGTTCGTCACCACCGCCGCCCGCTACGCCGACGCCGTGCCGTGGGACGTCCTGCAGACCGCCCAGGAGCGCGGCACCGCGCTGGCGATGCTGCTCGACCGGGTACCGCAGGGCGCCGAGGACGACATCACGGCGCACCTGCAGGAGATGCTCGCCGCACACGGCCTGGCCGGTGCGCCGCTGTTCGTCGTTCCCGAGACGACCCTGCACGACGGCCTGCTGCCCGACCCCGTCGTCGCCCCGCTCCGCGGCTGGTTCTCCGACCTGGCACGCGACGCCGCCCACCGGGCCGCGGTCGTGCGCCGCACGCTGGACGGGGCGCTGGACAGCCTCCGCCCGCGCACCGCCGGCCTCGCCGCCCAGGCCCGGGCCCAGGTCGACGCCGCGGCCCGGCTGCGGGCCGATGCCCACGCCGCGTACGTGGGCGCGGTCGCCGAGGTCGACGAAGGCATGCGCGACGGCTCGCTGCTGCGCGGGGAGGTCCTGGCGCGCTGGCAGGAGTTCGTCGGCACCGGGGAGCTGCTGCGCACGCTGCAGGACCGGGTGGGCCGGCTCCGGGACCGGCTCACCGCGGCGATCACCGGCCGGCCCCAGCCGGGCACCGAGCTGACCGCGGCGCTGGAGTCGGGCGTGGCGCTGCTCGTCGACGCAGCCGCGGAACGGGCCGCGGAGCGGGCCGCGACGTCGTGGCGGACCAGCGCCGCGGGAACGGCCCTGCTCAGGGGCACCGACGCGCGGCTCGACCGCTCGTCACCGAACCTGCGCGACGCCATCGAGCGCACCGTGCGCGACTGGCAGGGCGCGGTGCTCGACCTGGTTCGTCGGGAGGGTGCGGGCCGCCGGACGAACGCCCGGATCGCGGCGTACGGGGTGAACGCGACCGGCCTGATCGTCATGATCGCCGTGTTCGCCAGCACCGCGTTCATCCCCACCGGCGCCGAGGTCGGGGTCGCCGGCGGGACGACCCTGCTGTCCCAGAAGGTGCTCGAGGCGTTGTTCGGCGACCAGGCCGTCCGGCGGCTGGCCGACGAAGCCCGCGCCGACCTGCGCGAGCGGGTGGACGCCCTGCTTGCCTCCGAGGAGTCGCGGTTCGCCGAGCTGCTCGCCGCGCACGCCACCGACCCTCGCGACGCCGAGGCGCTCGAGCGGGCGGCCGCCGCCGTCGAGGAGGCCCGGTGACGCTCCTGCCCGGTCGGCGCGCCGAGCGCACCGACGACGCCGCGGAGGCGGTCGCCTCCCGGCTGCGCGCCCTGGACCGCGTCGTCGAGCTCGGCGAGGGCCGGCTCGACGACGCGCTGCTCGCCCCCGCCCGGGAGCTGTCGCGGCGCGCCGGTGAGCGCATGCGGCTGTCGGGGACGCACACCGTCGTCGCCCTGGCCGGAGCCACCGGCAGTGGCAAGTCGTCGCTGTTCAACGCGTTGGCCGGGGCGCAGGTGTCGCTTCCCGGCGTGCGCAGGCCGACGACCGGCGTGGCGCACGCGGCGGTGTGGGACGCCGCAGGCGCGGGCCCGCTGCTGGACTGGCTCGAGATCCCCCGCCGGCACGCCCTCGAACCGCAGGACGACCTGCGCGGACTCGTGCTGCTCGACCTGCCGGACCACGACTCGACGGAGGTGGCGCACCGGCTGGAGGTCGACCGGCTCGTCGCCCTGGTCGACGTGCTCGTCTGGGTGCTCGACCCGCAGAAGTACGCGGACGCCGCGATCCACGACCGGTACCTGCGCCCACTCGCCCGCCACGGCGACGTCATGGTCGTGGTGCTCAACCAGGTCGACCGGCTCGCCCCCGGGGACGTCCCGGACGCCGTGGCCGACGTCCGGCGGCTGCTGGCCGACGACGGCCTGCCGGACGTGCCGGTGCTGCCCGTGTCGGCGACCGCCGGAACAGGCCTCGACCGGCTGCGCGACGTGCTGACCGGCGCCGTCGCCGCGCACCGGGCCGCGCTCCGGCGGATCGCCGCGGACCTGGACACCGTGAGCGCAACGCTCGCGGCGGTGGTCGGTGGTCCCGCCCGGGACGACGTCGACGGCGGGGCGCAGCGCGCGCTCGTCGCCGCGCTGGGAGCGGCGGCCGGGATTCCCGCGGTCGGTGCGGCGGTGCAGCGGGCAGCGGTCCACCGGGCGGTCGCGTCGACCGGCTTCCCGTTCACCCGCTGGCTGCGCCGCCTGCGGCCGGACCCGCTGCGGCGGCTGCACCTCGACCGGGCGCGGACGACGGCGGTGACGGCGGGAACCGACGACCTCGTCCCGACCTCGCAGCGGACCTCCCTGCCCGCGACGGGTGCCGTCGAGCGGTCACGGGTGGAGCTGGCGCTGCGCCGCCTGGCCGACGACGCCGCGGCGGGCCTGCCCGACCCGTGGCCGGACGCCGTACGCGACGCCGCCCGCTCCCGAGCCGGCGACCTGGCCGACTCGCTGGACCGGGCCGTCGCCGCCACCGACCTCGGCCTGGCGCGCAAGCCGCTGTGGTGGCGGGGGTTCGGCCTCCTGCAGGCGCTGCTCGCGGCGACGGCGGTGGCAGGTGGGCTGTGGTTGGCCGGCCTCTACGCGCTCACCGTGCTGCGGCTGCCCGAGCCGGAACCACCGCAGGTCGGGATCGTGCCGCTGCCGACGGTGCTGCTGCTCGGCGGCCTGCTGGCCGGGGTGCTGCTCGCGCTGCTGGCCCGTGGGCTGGCCGTGATCGGCGCACGCCGGCGCCGGGCCCGGGCGGAGGCGCGGCTCCGGGAGTCCGTGGCGGACGTGGCGGAGAACCTGGTGCTGGCTCCGGTGCGGGCGGAGCTGGCGGCGTACTCGTCCCTCCGGGGGGCGGTGGCGGCGCTCCGTCGCTGATCCGGCTCCGCTGGTCCCGCGCCCGTCAGGGGGCGGGTGCAGGTGGCGGGGCGAAGTTCACCGTGACGGCCTCGTAGCCCAATCCCTGCGCCAGGCCGGTGAGCATGGCGCGGGTGTTGTCGGCGGCCCGCGTCGTCAGGTCGCTCTGTGCGGCCGCCGCGTCCAGCTTCGTGGCGGCCAGCTTGTAGAGCTCGCTGTCGTCGCGCGGGTTGTCGCTCACGGCGTCCTCGACGCGCTGCACCAGGCCGCGCTCGCGGCCGACGATCCGGGTCTGCGCAGGATCGAGCGTCGCCGAGGTGAGCGTGGGTGCGGGCAGGCTGATCGTGGCGCTGCGCCGGTCGTCCGACACGCGGATCGCGTCCGGGCCCAGGCCGGAGAAGTCGACACGGGCGTCGACGGTGCCGGTCGCGAACAGCGTCGACCGCTCGCCACTGATCACCGACGGCAGGTACGGGCTGTCCTGCTCGACGTCGACGAGCACCTGGTAGCTGCCGCTCGCCGCGTGGTAATCGGACACGTCACGCATCGCCAGCAGCAGGGCGGCCGGGCTGCGGTCGACCGTCTGGGCCGCGGGCGGGTCCGGCATCCACCGGTCCACCGCCTCCGTGATACCGAACCCGACCGGCACCAGCAGGGCCACCCCCGCGACCGCGCCGACGAGCATGGCCCGTCGGCGCCGGCGGGTGCTCCGGGACGACGGGATGGGGGCGGGCTGCAGCATCGTCGGCAATGGCCCTCCAAGAGGCGTGGAGAAGGTCACGGCTTTGTCACAGCGTGCAACGCCATGTACCCAGGTGTCATTCCCCCGTACCGGTACGCCGGTCGCTGGTGCATCCGGACGATGGCGGCGGCACATGGTGCGGGAGGAACACCCACGGCCCGTCCGGGGTTGGACTCCCCATGGCCACCGTCGAGTTGACCACAGAGAACTTCACGGACGTCGTCGACGCCCCCGGCACCGTGTTCGTCGACTTCTGGGCGGAGTGGTGCGGCCCCTGCCGCCAGTTCGGGCCCGTGTTCGAGCAGGCAGCGGAGCGGCACGGCGACATCACCTTCGGCAAGGTCGACACCGAGGCCCAGATCGAGATCGCTCAGGCGTTCGGCATCTCGTCGATCCCCACCGTGATGGCCGTGCGCGACGGTGTCGTCCTCTACGCCGAGCCCGGCGCCCTGCCGGCCACCGCCCTCGAGGACCTCATCGGTCAGGTCCGGGCCCTGGACATGGACGACGTGCGGCGCCGCGTGACCGCGGAGCAGGGCGGCACGGACTGAGGGTTCAGCCGTCGAGCGTGCCGGGGCCGCCCGGCCTCGTCGCGGGTCCACCACTGCATCCAGTGCCGGGCGTCGGCGAGCACGTCCGGTGCGACGACGAGACCGGCGCCGACGAGCGGTGAGCGCGGCACGTCGAGGATCTGGCGGACGGGCCCGTCGATCGGCGCGACGTCCGCCGCGGCCGGTGCCGCGCCCTGGGAGAACGGCAGCAGGAGCTGGTTGGCGACGCCGCGCAGGCCGTCGACGGCCGCGAACGTGGTCTCGCAGAGCGCGACGACCCGGTCGGCCAGTTCGGCCACCGTCGGTGCCGAGGTGGTGGGCACGGCGGACCTCCCTACAGAGGACGTTGAGAAACCGGGTTCCACGCCCCAGCGCGCCGGCCGGTTTCTCAACGCCCTCTCACTCGCCGTCCGGGTCGAGCTCGCCGAGCAGGCCGAGCTGCAACGCGCTCGCCCGGGCCAGCGCAGCGTAGACGTGCGCGACGGCGTGGGCACGTGCTCGCTGACCGTCGCCCGCAGCCACCGCATCGACGATGGCCGCGTGCTGGCGCACCTGCTCGACCTGGCCCGCGGGGGTCGCGGTCGGCAGCCACAGCAGCGGCCCGACCTCGGTCTGCAGCGCGATCTCGGCGCGGGTGAGCCGCGGGGACTGCGCCGCAGCGGCCAGTTCCACGTGGAACCGCGACTCGGCACGGCGGCGGCCCCCCGCGTCGGCGGCGCGCTCGAGCTCGGCGACGCCGTCGGCGAGCAGGGCGACGTCCTGCTCCCCCGCGCGGTCCGCGGCCAGCAGCGCCGCGGTGCCCGTGACCGCGACATAGTGGTCGGCCAGGTCGCGCAGCTCCGACGGGCTCACGGCCCGCAGCCGCTCGTGCAGGGCGGAGGCGCTGCCGCGCACGTCGCGGACGAAGCTGCCGCCCCCGCGACCCCGCCGGGTCACGACCAACCCCTGTTCGCGCAGGATCGTCAGAGCCTCGCGCACGGTCACCGGGGAGACGCCGAAGGTGTCGGCCAGCTCGGTCTCGCTCGGCAGCTGCTCGTTCGGGGACAGCAGGCCCAGCGCGATCCCGTCGGCGAGACGGCGGACGACGGCGTCGGCGCGGCGACCCGTCTCGAGCGCCGCGAACACCGCCGCGCGGCCACCATCGAGCCCGTGGACGGCGACGACGCTCCGTCGCCCCGCCGTTCGAGCGCGACGTGCACACCGTCTTCCAGGACTACGCGCTCTTCCCGCACCTGTCGGTGCGCCGCAACGTCGAGTACCCGCTGCGGATCGCGAGGGTCCCCCGCGTGCAGCGGCGTGAGCGCGCCTTGGAGGCACTGGCCACCGTGCGGCTGGAGAGGATGGCGGACCGGTCACCCGCGGCGCTGTCGGGTGGCCAGCGGCAGCGGGTGGCGCTGGCCCGCGCGCTGGTCGGACGCCCGTCCGTGCTCCTGCTCGACGAACCCCTCGGCGCTCTCGACCTCAAGCTGCGCGAGCAGATCCAGCGCGCAGCCGGCATCACGTTCGTGCTCGTCACCCACGACCAGGACGAGGCACTCACCCTCGCCGACCGGATCGTCGTGTTCGACGCGGGCCGCGTCGAACAGGCGGGCCCGGCCCGGGAGGTGTACGAGCGGCCCGCGACGCCGTTCGTCGCCGGCTTCGTCGGCACGTCGAACCTGCTGCCTCCCGACGCCGCGCAGGCGCTGCTCGGCCGCACCGGCACGTGGAGCGTGCGCCCCGAGAAGATCGGCGTCACCGGCCCCGCCGACGACCCGCCGCCCGACACGACGACGGCGGTCGGCATCGTCGACGAGATCGTCTACACCGGCGCGACGACCCGCTGCCTGGTCGCGCTGGAGGCACCGGACCTGACGGGGGCGGCGCGGCTCACGGTGCTGCTGGTCAACGACGGCCACAGCCGGGCTCCCGAGCGTGGCGAGGCCGTGCGCCTGTTCTGGCGTCCCGAGCACGAGGTGCCGGTCGCGTGACCGCCACGGTCACGGCGCGCCACCGTTCCGTGTTTCCGAACCCACGAGAGGACGTGTCATGCGCCTGACCACCTCTGGGCGCTCCCCCGCCCTCACCGCACTGGCTGCCCTCACGGGCACTCTGACGCTCGCCCTCGCCGCCTGTGGGGGTGGCGGCGGGGGCGGCAGCGCCGCGAGCGGTGGGGCCGCCCCGGCGCCCCCGTCCGCCGCGGCCTACGCCGGCCCCGTCGGCCAGGGTGAGGGAAAGCTGTCGGTGCTCGCCTGGCCCGGCTACGCTGAGGACGGCTCGACGGACCCGGCGGTCGACTGGGTGACGCCCTTCGAGCAGCAGACCGGCTGCCAGGTCACCGTCAAGCCCTTCGCCACCTCCGCCGAGGCCGTGCAGCTGTTCTCCACCGGCGAGTACGACGTCGTGTCCGCCTCCGGGGACGCGTCGCTGCGGCTCGTCTACGGCGACCGCGTCCAGCCGGTGAACACCGGCCTCGTGCCGAACTACGCCGACGTCTTCCCGGAGCTCAAGGACAAGCCCTGGAACAGCGTCGCAGGCACCAACTACGGCATCCCGCACGGCCGCGGCGCGAACCTGCTGCTGTACAACACCGCCGCCTACCCGACCGCGCCGACGTCGTGGAAGGACATGTGGGACCCGGCGTCCCCGGCCAAGGGCAAGATCAGCCCGTACGACGACGGCATCTACATCGCCGACGCCGCGGTGTACCTGATGGCGACCCGACCCGACTTGAAGATCACCAACCCGTACGCGCTGGACCGCGCGCAGTTCGACGCCGCGGGCGACCTGGTCCGCCAGCAGAAGCCGCTGGTCGCCGAGTACTGGGCGGACGTCGTCAAGCAGGGTCAGGGCCTCGCGAGCGGCGCGGTCACGCAGTCCCAGGGCTGGCAGCTCACCGCGAACCTCGCGAACGGGGAGTCCGGCACGTCGGTGGGCACGACCAAGCCGGCCGAGGGCGCGACCGGGTGGTCCGACACCTGGATGATCAAGAAGGACACGCCGAACATCAACTGCGCGTACCTGTGGCTCAACCACGTGGTGTCGCCGCAGGTGAACGCGCAGATCGCGGAGTACTTCGGCGAGGCCCCGGCGAACCAGAAGTCGTGCGCGCTGACCAAGAACACGAACCACTGCGCGGTCTTCCACGCCGAGGAGACCGACTACTGGAGCAACGTCTACTACTGGACGACGCCGGTCGAGAACTGCGTCGACGGCCGGACGGACGTGAAGTGCGTGCCCTACGACGAGTGGGTGCGCACGTGGTCGGAGCTGCGGAGCACGTGATCTGCGGAAGGACGTGACCGCCACTCGATCTGCGGTCGGGTGGACCGATCCCCTCCGGTCCACCCGACCGCTACCCACCGTCACCGACGTGCGCGCCCGGGTTTGCAGCAAGGTGGCCTTACTGCAATCCCGTCGAAGCAAGGCCACCTTGCTGCAAACCCCCGGAGGCGCCGTGACTACCGCGCGTAGCTCCGGCACCGACGCCCCCTCCGCGCGGCGGTTCGCGGCGCTGCTGCAACTGCCCCCAAGCGGATCGGTGCGAGGTGTGCGGCAGCCGTGAGGACCTGGCCGTCGAGGTGCACTGCTCGATCAACGAGCGGATCCCGTACTTCGGGCCGTGGTGCTTCACGTGCTGCGCGTCCTGCTCCGAGCGGTGCGCGTCCCCGGGTGACCCTGACCGGGACGCGGAACGTGCCGCCGCCCACGCCGGCCACCTCGGGTGGCCCGACGACGACGAACCGGACGCCCGGAACGCTCCGCAGCGTCGCCGGTACGTCGACGAGGAAGAGGATTGATCATGAGCGACGACAGCGACACGACCGGCGCCGAGTGGGCGCAGGGCCCCCCGATTCCCCAGTCCGACCTGCCAGTGTGGGTGTACCCCAACATGCCGACCGGTGACGCTGGTGACGCGCCGGTGAGCGACCTTCCGCGACCCGAGGAGAGCTGACTAGATGAGCTACGCACAGACGGTCGTGTCCGTGACGACCACCGCGACGCCGTTGTGTACCCCGGGCACGCACGGGTGGCGTGATGCTCCAGAATCTCGGCGCGAACGCAGGTGACGCTGGGCGGCGCGAACGTGACGACGGGCACCGGTCTCACCGCCGGTCCGACGTTGCCGCCCGCGATGACGACCCCGATCGCGATCACCTCCGGGGTGACGGCGGGGCAGGTGGGAGACGACCGGGTGTTGTACGGCCGGACCGCGACGGCCACCAGCAACGTCGCGATCCTGACCGCCGCGTTGGGACTGTTACGCGTGTCCATCCCGGTCCGCACCCGCCGCGCCGTGCACGCGCGGGCTAGAGGGAAGTGCGAGAGCTGCGGGGAGAAGGCCCGCCTTGACCTCCACCACCTCCGCAGGTGGACGGAACCGGGACCGGACGGGGAGCGGCTGCCCATCGCGGGGCGCGAGACCCGCGACGACCTCCGGGCGCTCTGCCGTCGGCCGTGAGGACGTGCAGTGAGACGCCACCTGCCGAACGCGCTGTGCCTCGTGGCGGTCCTGTGGGCGGCGGCCTGGGCGGCGCCTCAGGTGCCAACCTTCGTCACCGTGGTGATGCTGATCGCGCTGGTGCTGATGGCGCTGATCTGGATCGTGGACGAGCGCCTGGCCAAGTTGGCCCAGGCCCGTTGCACGCGAGCTTCCCCCGGTCCCGGAGGGGGGTCCGGGGGATGACACCTAGCCATCAGGTGATCCAGTCCGCGCCGTGCCCGTCCTGCGGTCTGCCGCCACGGCCGGGCCTGTGTCCTGGTCGGCTGGCATCCGTGCAAGTGCGGCGGCCACCACTACCGGTTCTGCCGAGATGACAAGGGCGGGTGCGGGCACACGATGTACGCGCCGCCCATGACCGAAGGGGGCGTCGACCCGGTCAACCGGCCGATCCCCTAAGCCCTATATCCCAGGACTGCCGAGAACACCAAGAACCAGAGCAGAAGCAGCGCTCCAGTGCTCGCGGCTGACTTCCAGAAGCTAACCCGAACCACGATCACGGGTATCTTTCGAGCCATGCACGGAGACTCGTGGCGCCGGAAGGCACCGTTACCGCAGTCGCGCTAGACGAGGGGAAGGCTGCCCAACCTCCCCGCTAGGCGCTTCGGCGGCGGACGAGTTCGAGCGCGCTGGACGCGACGGTGTAGAGGTTGCAGGGGAAACGAGGCCCTCGCAGAGTTCTCGTTGCGCCGCGGATCGGAAGGTGGCCGAGGAAGCGCGGCAACGTGTCGCAGCGGCCTGCGATTGAGGACGCGGTCCCGCCCGCCCGCCGGGCACGTAACGGACCGGCTCCCCGCGCTCCGAGTAGTAATGCCCTCACGGCCAGCCTCGACCATGTCGACATGAGGTTCCGACGCCGCCGGGATCGGCGTGAGATGAGCTGTCGCTGCGGCCGATCTCGAACTGGATGTTGCTGCTCGCCGTGGTGGCGGTGGCGGTCGCTGGTGGCGGGCTGACCTGGTGGCTGCTGAGCATCGCGGCCGCCGACCCCAGCGCCAGCGCATCCGTGCAGATCGACGCCGTTCGGACCGGTCTGAGTGCCGCCGTCGGTACCGGGGGAGCGTTCGCCCTACTGCTGGCGTTCCGGCGGCAGCGGTCCACCGAGGTCAGCGCCGTGCATACGATCACCGACGCCACTGAGCGGCGGGTGACCGAGCTGTACACCAAGGCCGCCGACCAGCTCGGCAGCGACAAGGCCCCAGTCCGGCTGGCCGGTCTGTACGCCCTGGGACGGCTCGCCCAGGACAACCCGAGTCAGCGGCAGACCATCGTCAACGTCATCTGCGCCTACCTCCAGATGCCCTACACCCCACCCGGAGCGACTCCGGTCGAGCCCTCGGCCGACCGACGGCCGATCCTCCGAAGAGGGCACCGCCGCCGAGGACGAGAAGCAGGCCGATCAGGAACGGGAGCGGTACGAGAAGCGCCTGCAAAACCACGAGAAGCGTGAACAGGAGCAGCGGGTCCGGATCACCGCTCTACAGATTCTCCAGCGGCATCTATCCCGTATTGCAGACGAGACGATCCGCTGGAAGGCCGACATTGATCTGTCCGGGGCGGACCTGACCGGGGCCCGCCTCGGCAGGGCGGACCTGACTGGGGCCGTCCTCGCTCGGGAGCGAACCTGACCGGGGCCCGCCTCGGCGGGGCGAACCTGACCGGGGCCCGTCTCGGCGGGGCGAACCTGACCGGGGCCCGTCTCGACAGGGCGAACCTGACCAGGCCCCTGCGGCTGACCGGGCCTCCTCGCACGGCTGGCGAACCTGGACCGGAGGCCAGCCTCAACGGGGCGAACCTGACCGAGGCCCAGCCTCACGGTCGACTGGGCGAACCTGACCGGGGCCAGCCTCGACGGGGCGGACCTGACCGGGGCCCACCTCGGCGGGGCGGACCTGACCTGGGGCCCGGGGCCATGCTCCGCGAGGTGAGCTGGGCCGAGGGCACGGACTGGCCGCCAAACCTTCGGAACATGATCAAGACGTCGTCGGCGAATGACGTGAGCGGCGGCTTCCGTATTCGCGATATGTACTGCGTACCACCCTCAACGACTACGGAACCCGCACCGGAGACAGAGGGATAATCGACATTACGGTTCGCCGCGAAAGCGGGCCGACGCGCGGACCTGCTCCGGCCCGTGCTGGGGCTGGGCTGACCCTACCGGGCGCACTCGTCCCGCAGCGCGCACAGCGTTGCGGCGTCCGTGTCCACGGCGGCGTCCGTCTCGCGCAGCACCCGGATCTGAAGCGCCAAGAGGGCGACGCAGCGGACGGGACACGGGCTCGGTGGTGCCGCCTGCGGGCCCGGGAGGATGCAGCCGCGACACGGGCCCGCCGGTCCGTGTGCATCCAGCAGGGTCGAGATGAGCGGCAGGTTCCGGGACAGTTCGTTGGCGAACCGGTGGAACTCGACTTCGCCCGCGGTCACCGGTTCGTCCCGATGATATTGACAAGCCTGGCGGAGATCCTGATCCGGATGTCGCACCGCTCATCGGGGGAAGCGTCCGGGTCGAAGGCTTGGGTGAGCAAGTCGCGCAAGACCGCGACCTCGCGGGGCGGGATGGTGACAGGGTCGATAGGTTCGGGCACAGCGACCTCCACAGGGTCGTTAGGGCCCGGCCGGTGTTCACGCACCGCGTCCGGGCCCGTCTTTGTACGGGGGTGATGACTGTACGACTCTCGGCGACCATTGGCGACAGTCCTACGCAGTTCTGCCCTGTACTACGCAGGTCGGTCGCGTGAGTGATCTTTGCGACTTACAGTCCCTAATGTGCCGCCTCGGGGACTTGTGACGACAAGGGAAGCGGCTATGGCACTGGGGCTGTCGCCGCGCACGATCCAGCGGTACGTGACACGGGGTTGGATCACGCCCCATCTGCGGCTGCCATCGGGTAGGTACCGCTGGGATGTCGACCGGCTACGCGCCGAGATCCACACGCTCCCGACGGTCCGGGAGGAGGAGTAGGCAGCGCGAACGCGACGAGTGATCGCCCGCGCGCCCGAGACCTGCGTGTATAGGACCGCTCACATATCACGTACGCGTTCACCACCGAGAACGTCGTCGACGTGCTCACCACTCCGGCCTACCTGCTCACCGTCGTGCGGACCGTCGGGGTCGCGGTCGGGGTGACGCTGCTGTGCGCGCTGCTCGCCCTGCCGCTGGCCGTCTACACCGCGCTCGTGTCGCGCCGCCCCGGCCTGCTCGTCGCGCTGGTGCTGACCCCGCTGTGGGCCTCCTACCTCGTCAAGGTCTACGCATGGCGGGTGCTGCTGGCGCCCGAGGGGCCGCTGCGCACCGCGAGCCCGGGCTACGGCTGGCTCGCGGTCGTCGTCACCCTGACCTACCTGTGGCTGCCCTACATGGTGCTGCCCCTGCACGCCGGCCTGACCTCGATGCGCGGCTCCTACCTGGAGGCCGCCGCCGACCTCGGGGCCCGGCCGTGGACGGCGTTCCGCACGGTCGTCCTGCCGGTGCTCGCGCCGGCGGTCGCCGCCGGATCGGTGTTCACCTTCTCGCTGAGCCTGGGCGACTACATCACCGTGCAGCTCGTCGGCGGCACCGGGCAGATGCTGGGCAACCTCGTCTACCAGAACTTCTCGACGGATCTGCCCTTCGCCGCCGCCGTCGCCGTGCTGCCGCTGCTGGTCATGGCCGCCTACCTGCTGACGATCCGGCGCACCGGCGCCCTCGACCGGTTGTAGCGATGATCCTGTCCCCCACCGCCCGCTGGCTGCTCCGCGCGGCCGCCGCAGGTGTGCTCACCTTCATCTACGTGCCGCTCGCGGTGGTGCTGCTCAACTCGTTCAGCGCGAGCGCGACCTTCGCCTGGCCGCCGCCCGGCCTGACGCTGCGGTGGTGGCAGGTCGCGGCGTCGAACGAGGGTGTGCGCGTCGCGGTGCTCACCTCGGTCCAGGTGGCGCTCGTGGCCACGATGATCGCCGTCGTGCTCGGCACGACGGCGTCGATCGGGCTGGTCCGCTACGAGTTCTTCGGACGCGACGCGGTGTCGCTGCTGGTGGTGCTCCCGATCGCGCTGCCCGGCATCGTCACCGGGATCGCCCTGAACACCCTGTTCACCGGGTTCCTGGGTGGCCTGACCTTCTTTACGCTGGTGATCGGGCACGCCACCTTCTGCATCGTCGTGGTGGTCAACAACGCCTCGGCGCGGCTGCGGCGGATGTCGGGCTCGGTGGAGGAGGCGTCGATGGACCTCGGGGCCACCCCGTGGACGACGTGGCGCCTCGTCACGTTCCCGGCACTGCGCGGCGCCCTGCTCGCCGGTGCGCTGCTGGCGTTCGCGCTGTCGTTCGACGAGATCGTCGTCACGACCTTCACCGCGGGCCCGGGCCTGCAGACCCTGCCGCTGTGGATCTTCCAGAACCTGTTCCGTCCCAACCAGAGCCCGATCGTCAACGTCGCCGCCGCCGTGCTGGTGCTGATCTCGGTCCTGCCGGTCTACCTGGCGAATCGGCTGTCCGGAGACACCGCCGGCACGACAACGAAGTAGGAGGACAGCGCCGTGGAGACCTTCCACAACATCGTCGACGGCAAGGCGGTCGGTGCCGCCGACGGCCGCACGCTCGACATCGTGGACCCGTCGACCGGCGAGGTGTACGCGACGTCGCCGCTGTCGGGGCCCGACGACGTCGACACCGCCTTCCGCAGCGCGCGCACGGCCTACCGCGGCGACTGGGGTGCGACGACGCCGTCGGACCGGATGAACGCCCTGCTCGCGATCGCCGACGCCGTGCAGGAGAACGCCGAGGAGCTCGTCGAGATCGAGCACCGCGACACCGGCAAGCCCAAGGGGTTGACGATGTCGGAGGAGATCGGCCCGATGGTCGACCAGTTCCGGTTCTTCGCCGGCGCGGCTCGGCACCTGCAGGGCGTGGCCGCGGCGCAGTACATGGCCGGACACGAGTCGTACGTGCGCCGCGAGCCGCTGGGCGTCGTCGGCGCGGTCACCCCGTGGAACTACCCGATGATGATGGCCACCTGGAAGATCGGGCCCGCGCTGGCGGCCGGGAACACGCTGGTCATCAAGCCGTCCGACACCACCCCGGCCAGCACCGTGCGGATGGGCGAGCTGTTCGCCGAGATCCTTCCGCCGGGCGTGCTGAACGTCGTGTGCGGCGACCGGTCGACGGGTGCGGCGCTCGCCGCGCACCCGATCCCGGCGATGGTCGCGATCACCGGCTCCACCGCGGCCGGGCGGGCGGTGGCCGCCGCGACGGCCAAGAACGTGGCGCGGGCACACCTGGAGCTGGGCGGGAACGCGCCGGTCGTGGTGTTCGACGACGCCGACGTCGCCGGGGCGGCCGAGGCGATCGCGATCGCGGGGTTCTTCAACGCCGGACAGGACTGCACGGCGGCGTCACGGGTGCTCGCGTCGCGGGCGATCGCGGACGCGCTGGCCGCCGCGCTGGCCGAGCAGGCGCAGGCCGTGCGTCTCTCCCGCGACGAGGAACCCGACTCCGACGACCTCTTCATCCCGCCCATCAACAATGCAGACCAGCTGGCCAAGGTCAGCGGCCTGGTCGACCGGCTGCCCTCGCACGCGCGGGTGCTCACCGGCGGCTCCGCGGCAGGCGGGGCGGGGTACTTCTACGCGCCCACGGTCGTCGCCGGAGTGCAGCAGGACGACGAGATCGCCCGCAACGAGATCTTCGGGCCGATCATCACCGTGCAGACGTTCGCCGACGAGGCCGAGGCGCTGGAGCTGGCCAACGACACCCCGTACGGGCTCGCGTCGAGCGTGTTCACCACGGACCACTCGCGGGCGCTGCGGATGTCGCGGGCGCTGGAGTTCGGCTGTGTGTGGATCAACGCGCACATCCCGCTGGTGGCGGAGATGCCGCACGGGGGGTTCAAGGAGTCCGGCTACGGCAAGGACCTCTCCAGCTACTCGCTGGAGGACTACACGCGCGTCAAGCACGTCATGAGCGCGGTGAGTGAAGCATGACTGCGGTGGAGGTGCGGGGCGGCCCGGCGCTGCCGCAGGAGCGGCGGCTCGTCACCGAGATCCCCGGACCGGCCTCGCGGGCATGGACGGCGCGGCGGGAGGCCGCGGTGTCGTCGGCGGTGTCGGTGATGATGCCCGTGTGGGCCGTCGCCGCGGGTGGCGGCGTGGTCGTGGACGCCGACGGCAACTCGTTGATCGACTTCGGCTCCGGGATCGCGGTGACGACGGTCGGCAACGCGGCGCCCCGGGTCGTCGCCGCCGTTCAGGAGCAGGTGGAGCGGTTCACCCACACCTGCTTCATGATCACGCCGTACGCCGGGTACGTGGAGGTCGCCGAGGCGCTGAACGCTCTCACGCCCGGCGACCACGACAAGCGCACGGCCCTGTTCAACTCGGGTGCCGAGGCCGTCGAGAACGCGGTGAAGATCGCCCGGCTGGCGACGGGCAGGTCCGCGGTCGCGGCGTTCGACCACGCCTACCACGGGCGGACCAACCTCACGATGGCGCTGACGGCCAAGGCGCTGCCGTACAAGCTGGGGTTCGGGCCGTTCGCGCCCGAGGTCTACCGGGCGCCGCTGTCGTACCCGTTCCACGACGGCCTGTCCGGCGAGGCCGCGGCGGCGCGGGCGATCTCGGTGCTGGACAAGCAGGTCGGAGCGACGCAGCTGGCCGCGGTGATCGTCGAGCCGATCCAGGGCGAGGGCGGGTTCATCGTGCCCGCGCCCGGCTTCCTTCCCGCGCTGGCGGCGTGGTGCCGGGAGCACGGGATCGTGTTCATCGCGGACGAGGTGCAGAGCGGGTTCGCCCGCACGGGTGCGATGTTCGCCTGCGAGCACGAGGGCATCGTCCCGGACCTGGTGCCCACGGCGAAGGGCATCGCCGGCGGGCTGCCGCTGGCCGGGGTCACCGGCCGCGCGGAGATCATGAACGCGCCGCACGCCGGCGGCGTCGGGGGCACGTTCGGCGGCAACCCGCTGGCCTGCGCCGCGGCGCTCGCGGCGATGCGCACGATCGAGGACGATGGGCTCGTCGAGCGCGCCCGGGCGATCGAGTCGGTCGCGCTGCCGCGACTGCGGGCGCTGGCCGAGCGCGACCGGCGGATCGGCGACGTCCGCGGCCGGGGTGCGATGCTGGCCGTCGAGCTGGTCGACCCGTCGTCCGGCGAACCGGCGGCGGCGCTGGCGAAAGCCGTCGCCGCGGCGGCGCACGCCCGCGGTCTGATCCTGCTGACCTGCGGCACCTACGGCAACGTGCTGCGGCTGCTGCCGCCGCTGTCGATGCCGGAGCACCTGCTGGCGGAGGGCCTCGACGTCCTGGAGGAGGCGTTCGGCACGGCGACCTGACACGTGCACGAGCGCAGGACTCGCGCGCACGAACGCAAGACTCGCACGGATAGGCGCGAGTCTTGCGTTCCGGTCCGTGAGTCTTGCGCTGCCGTCCGCGAGTCTTGCGTTCCGGTCCGCGAGTTCTGCGTTGCGGTACGGCTACTCGAACCGCGCCGGGTCCCCCGCGCCGTAGCGGACGATCTCCGGCTCGTCGCCCGAGAGGTCGACGACCGTGGTCGGCTCCGTGCCGCAGTCGCCGGAGTCGACGACGGCGTCGACGGCCGTGTCGAGCTCCTCCTTGATCTCCCAGCCCTGGGTCAGCGGCTCGTCGTAGCCCGGCAGCAACAGAGTCGACGACAGCAGCGGCTCGCCCAGCTCGGCGAGGATCGCCTGCGCCACGACGTGGGCCGGGATGCGCACCCCCACCGTCTTCTTGCGCGGGTGCAGCAGCCGTCGCGGTACCTCCCTGGTGGCGGGGAGGATGAACGTGTAGCTGCCCGGCGTCGCCGCCTTCACCACGCGGAACACCGCCTTGCTCACGTGCACGAACTGGCCGAGCTGAGCGAAGTCCCTGCAGACCAGCGTGAAGTGGTGACGGTCGTCGAGCTTGCGGATCGTGCGGATCCGGTCGATTCCCTCGCGGTCGCCGACCTGGCAGCCCAGCGCGTAGCAGGAGTCGGTCGGGTAGGCCAGGAGGCCGCCGCCGCGGACGAGGTCGACGATCTGGCCGATCACGCGCCGCTGCGGATCCACGGGATGAACGTCGAAGTACCGCGCCATGGCGGGCAGAGTAGGCCGCCTTGAGAGGTGGGTGCTGCGGCGCATGCCCGCGCACCTCTCCGGGCACCCCGGCCCCATGACCGAAGCACTCCGCCCGCACGGCATCGAGCCGCGCGAGCTCAGCGACGACGACCTCGTCCGCGAGGTGACCCACCTGCACGAGACCCGCCACGACGCGATGCGCGGCGCCAGCGAGTCGGCGTTCGAGGTGCACACCGAGCGCATGCTCGCCCTGGAGCAGGAGTACATCCGCCGCTTCCCCGAGGACTCCGCCCCGGACCCGTTGCGCACCCGCGCCGGGTCCCGGGAGGACGCGGGCCAGCCCGTCCCCGGCCGCAACCTCGGCACCTCCCCCGGCTGATCGCGGCGTGCCGCGAGGCCGTGGGGCGCGACCAGGGAGTGTCCAACGGATCTTGAGCGGCGGGCCGCCGCTCAAGATCCCCCGCTACGGCGCTCAAGATCCCCCGCTACGGGTGTCCAGGGCAGCGTGATCACGGGTTGCGGGTGCACGCGGTCGTCGCTGCAACCACCCTCACCCGCAGCCGGCGATCAAGAGGGCTACCGCTGCCGTAGGCACCCTTAGCGGGGGATCACCAGCTCAGCGCCTCGGGTGGAAGGCGTGGACGACGGCGGCCATGTCCTTGTCGCCAAGACCCGCCGTGTCCGCCGTCCGGAACGCTGCCGCCACCGCTTCGACCACGCCGTCGTGCACGTCCACACCGCGCATCGCCGCGGCGATCAGGCCGAGGTCCTTGACGACCCCGCTCACCGCGAACGACGTCGGGAACTCGCCCGCGATCATCGACTTGCCCTTGAGCTGGGCGTACGGCAGGTCCAGCGGGCCGCCGGCGATGACGTCGAGGAACAGCTGCGGGTCCAGCCCAGTGCCCCGGCCAGCGCGATCGCCTGACCCGTGCCCGCCGTCACCATCGTCACCCAGGAGTTCGCGACCAGCTTCAGCTTGTGCCCCTCGCCGGGCTGCTCCCCCACCCAGATCGTCTTCGACCCGATCGCGTCGAACACCGGCGTCACGGCGTCGCGCAGCGTCGACGGCCCGCTCGCCAGCACCGTCAGCGTCCCCTGCTCGGCGGGCGCCTTGGTGCCGAGCACGGGCGCGTCGAGGAAGGCGACGCCGTTGCGGGCCGCCAGCGCGGCCAGCCGTTCGGTGCCCTCCAGCCCGACCGTCGACATCTGCACCCAGACCGCGTCCGGCGCCATGGCCGGCAGCGCCTCCTCCATCACCTGGGCCACCGAGTCGGCGTCGTACAGCATCGTCACCACCACGTCCGCGCCCGCGACGGCCTCGGCCCCGTCCGTCGCGATCCGCGCGCCGGCGTCGGCGAGCGGGCGGGCCCGGTCCGGGCTGCGGTTCCAGACGGTCACGTCCAGCCCGGCACCGATGAGGTTGCGGGCCATGCCCGCGCCCATGATGCCGGTGCCGAGCACGGTCACGGTCTTCGTCACGAGATCCTCCGCATGTCGTCGACGGGCCCGCCGACCGTCTTACCCCGCCCGGACCGCGCTCACCCCGTCAGGAGCTGCTGAACGCCGCGTCGAACGCCGCCGCAGGCGGGTCGAACGCCATCCGGCGCACGAACGCCAGCGCCTCCGGCGCGCCGACCAGCCGGTCCATGCCGGCGTCCTCCCACTCGACCGAGATCGGTCCGTCGTAGCCGATCGTGTTGAGCATCCGGAAGCACGCCTCCCACGGGACGTCGCCGTGCCCGGTCGAGACGAAGTCCCAGCCCCGCCGCGGGTCCGCCCACGCCAGGTGCGACCCGAGACGACCGTTGCGGCCGTTGCCGACCTGCCGCTTCGCGTCCTTGCAGTCGACGTGGTAGATCCGGTCCTGGAAGTCCCAGAGGAACCCGACGGGGTCGAGGTCCTGCCAGACGAAGTGGCTCGGGTCCCAGTTCAGCCCGAACGCCTCCCGGCGCCCGACCGCCTCCAGCGCGCGCACGGCCGTCCAGTAGTCGTAGGCGATCTCGCTGGGGTGCACCTCGTGGGCGAACCGCACGCCCAT
>CAWHHY010000010.1:0-294184 GCA_963829305.1 uncultured Actinomycetota bacterium
GGGCTCGTGCAGATCCCGGTGTCGCTCGTCGTGCCGTCCCTGGCCAACCGGGCCATCCACCAGGTCGGGTACGCCGTGGGCGGCACCGCGCTGATCGGTGCCGGAGTGACCGGGGTGCTGCTCGCCCCGATGGCGGCGCCGTACCTGTGGGTCGCGCTGATCGGCGCGGGGCAGGGCGGCTGCTTCGCGCTCGGTCTCAACCTCTTCGTGCTGCGCACCGAACGGATCGTCGACACTGCTCGGGTGTCCGCCATGGCGCAGAGCATCGGCTACACGCTGTGCGCGTTCGGTCCGCTGCTCGTCGGGCTCCTGCACGACGCGACCGGCTCCTGGACCGCCCCGCTGGTGCTGCTGCTGGCGTTGCTCGGGCCGCAGGTGGTGTGCGGGGCACTCGCCGGGCGCAACCGCACCGTCCGAGGGTGACGACGTACTCGAACGCAGCAATCGCGTGCACAAGCGCAAGACTCGCGTGCACAAGCGCAAGACTCGCCGTACCCGCGGGCTTACGCGGTGCGACGGCGGGGCAGGCCGGGGAGGGCAGTGCCGAGCAGGGGGTCGAGCAGCGGGGCCTGCAGCCGGGCCCACGGCGACAGCACGCTGTCCGGGGCCTGGGCGGCGGCGAGGAACGCGTCCCAGCCCCACCACACCCACTCGGCCACCTCGTCGAGCGCCGGCACCGGGTCGCCCTCGAGGCGGCAGACGTAGACGGGGCACAGCTCGTTCTCCTCCACGATGCCGTCGGAGGCACGGTAGGAGAACTCGGGCAGCAGCAGCGTCACATCGCGGGCTCCCACGCCCAGCTCGTCGCGCAGACGGCGGTGCACGGCGTCCGCCATGTCCTCGCCCGGCGCCGGATGACCGCAGCAGGTGCCCGTCCACACCAGCGGGAACGCCCGTTTGCCCGCCGCCCGGCGCGTCACCAGCAGCCGACCTGCGGCGTCGAAGCCGTAGCAGGAGAACGCGAGGTGGCGGGGCGTGGTGGCGCCGTGCACGGTCGCCTTGTCCGCGACACCGGTGGGCCGGCCCGCGTCGTCGAGGAGCACCACCTCCTCGCGGACGGGTCCCTCGCGCAGGGGGCTCGTGGTCACGGCGGTCCTTTCGGCGAACGTCACGGGGCCGGCGAGCGGCCCGCCGGGAGCGAGGCGGGCGGCGTCGCCGACCAGGGTCTCAGAGGAGGGACGCGCTGGCGCGCCGAACGCACCGGGGCCGGCGGGCGTCACGCGGCCGAGAACCAGTCCCAGTCGTCGCCGGAGGCATGGTCGCCATCAGAGGCACGGTCGCCATCAGAAGCACGGTCGCCACCAGAAGCACGGTCGCCACCAGAAGCACGGTCGTCATCGACGGTGCTGTCGCCCCCGCTCCGGCTCGTGACGGCGTTGCGCGCGTCGGACTCCCCGCTCGGCGGATCGTCGTCCGACGACCAGTGCGCCGCACGGCGCTCCTCACGGTCGTGAGTGGCGTCGTGCACGTCCCGATCCCGCTCGTGGCGATCCGCACGCCCGGCCCGGACCTCTGCCCGTCCCCGCTCGCCCCGGCAAACCTCGTCCTGCCCGGACCCGTCGTCCATCACGAACCGGTACGGGGTCGACCGCTGATCGTCCTGCGCCGGCGCGCGATGCCGGCCGCCACGAGCCTCGCGGTGCGGGTCCGGCGCGCGGTGCCGGCCGCCACGGGCCTCGTGGTGCCGGTCGACACGCTGCTCGGCGCCGCGGTCCCGCGCCCGGTGCCGAGCGCCGGAGCTCCGCTCGTGGCAGGGCTCGTCGACGCACGCGGCGTCCAGCAGCGCGGCCGCGTCCGCCGGCCGCTGAACCGGTACCAGGAGCCAACCGACGACCGTCCCGTCCGGCCCCGTCCGGCCCTCCCACCCGTCGATGGCGGTCGCGACCTGCTCGGCGAGGGTCGGGTCCTGCGGCGCGGCACCTCCGTCTACGAGACCGTGGCGCGCCGACGGGGCGGGTACCGCTGTGCGGTGGCGCGGTGCGACGCGGCGGTGCTGCGGCCGCGTGCTGCGGGGGCGCGGTGCCACCGCGCGTGCCGGGACCTGCGGCTCGGCTACCTGCGGCGGAGCGACAGGCGGCGGACCGTCCGGAACGGGTGGCGCCGGGGCCGGGATCGCCAGCGGCGAACCGGGAGCTTCGAGCGGCTGGTCCGACACCGCCCGGCTGCCCGAGCTGAGGACGACGGTCACGGCCGCACCGCACGCGAGCAGCCCTGCCGCTGCGGCACCGACCCGCGCGTCCCAGAACCGCGCCCGAGCCTTCTCCGGACCGAGCAGGTCCCGGACCGGCCACTGCGACGGCCGCACCCCGCGACGATGCGTCGACATCTCACCTCTCCGCGTGTCGACCGTCGGCGATCCTGCGTCGTCCGACTCTCACGCGGGGTAACGATCACCTCGACACGGCGTTGCGGACGTCCCACCCTCACCCGACGGAGGGACGACCACACGCGACGAACGGATCAGCCGGCCGGTCCGAGGTAAACGGTCGCCTGCAGGTGCGCCCCGGCCACGGACGCACCGGTCACCGGCAGGGCGTGGGGCCGGAACCGGGCCGCCGCCTCCTCCCGCGGAGACGGGATGACCGGCTGGAGCGCCGACACCGCACGGCCGGGCGCGTCGGGGTGCGGACGCGGCGCGGGCACTGCGGAATCCGGCTGGACGCCGAGTGCCAGCACCGCCCCGACGGTCGCCGCGACGACACCGGCAGACCGCGGCAGAAGCGAGGGCCGCCGCACCGACTCGGCGAGACGGTGGCGGCCACGCGGAACGTCGGCGCTGGACACGAACCTGACATACCCGCTGAGCCGACGATGATCCGCTCCACCATCCACCCGATCGGGTGATCTCGCGCAACCTCCGGATCTTCCCAGCGTCCCTCCGCCGCGGACTACTCCACGCCGTCGTCCCGCGGGCCACCCGACCCGGCCAGGTCGGCCGGGTCCGTGGTGCCCTGCGGGTCGTCCTCGACGGTCAGGTTGCCCGCGGGCTCGTCGGTCGATCCCGCGGCGGCGGCGTCCTGCACCACATCGTCACGGTCCGTCCGGTCGGACATCTGCTCTGACATCCTGCCCTCCTCCTGCGGCCCCGCGTCGGACCGCGTCTCCGGGATTCCCGACCCTCCTGCCCGTCAACCCAGCTTGGGCTGGAGCAGGGTCTTGACCATCCCGTCCTGCTTCTTCTGGAACGTCGCGTACGCCTCCGGCGCAGCGGACAGCGGCAGCCGGTGCGTGGCGAAGTCGTCGACGCCCAGCGGGTCCGCGTCCGTGAGCAACGGCAGGATGTCGGGCGCCCAGCGGTGCACGTTCGCCTGCCCCATCCGCAGCTGCACCTGCTTGTCGAACAGCTGCAACATCGGCATCGGGTCGGCCATCCCCCCGTACACGCCGCTGAGCGAGATCGTGCCGCCGCGCCGGACGATGTCGATCGCCGTGTAGAGGGCGTTGAGCTTGTCGAGCCCGACGGTCTGCATCATCTTCTTGGCCAGCGCGTCGGGCAGCAGCCCGACGAACTTGTGCGCGGCCGCCCCCACCGGCGAGCCGTGCGCCTCCATGCCGACCGCGTCGATCACCGCGTCGGGGCCGCGGCCGCCGGTCAGCCCGCGGACGACGTCACCGAGGTCCTTGCCGTGCTGGCGCAGGTCGATCGTCTCGACATCGTTCTTGCGCGCCCGCTCCAGCCGCTCCGGCACCAGGTCGACGCCGATCACGGTCTCGACGCCGAGGTGCGACGCGATCCGCGTGGCCATGTCGCCGATCGGCCCGAGGCCCAGCACGGCCACGGAACCGCCGGGCCGGACACCCGCGTACTGCACCGCCTGCCAGGCCGTGGGCAGCACGTCGGACAGGTAGACGAACCGGTCGTCCGGCGGCCCGTCCGGCACCTTGATCGGCAGCGTGTTACCGAAGGGCACCCGCAGGTACTCGGCCTGCCCGCCCGGGATCTGCCCGTAGAGCTTGGTGTAGCCGAAGAGCGACGCACCCGTGCCGTACTCGTGGACCTGGGTGGTCTCGCACTGGCTGTGCAGCCCCTGGCCGCACATGAAGCAGGTGCCGCACGAGACGTTGAACGGCACGACCACCCGATCGCCGGCTTTCAGCTCGGTGACGCCCGGCCCGACCTCGGCGACGACGCCCATCGGCTCGTGGCCGAGGATGTCGCCCTCACCGAGGAACGGCCCGAGCACTTCGTAGAGATGCAGGTCGGAGCCGCAGATCCCGGTGGAGGTGATCTCCACGATGACATCCGTCGGGTCCTGGATCGTCGGGTCGGGAACGGTGTCGACGCGGACGTCCCGCTTCCCGTGCCAGGTGAGCGCTCTCATGTCGTATTCCCCTTACTCGCCCGAGCCAGGCTCGGCCATCCCGCGGTGCATGACGCCCTTGACCGAGTCCGGCAGCACCTTGGCCGCCAGCCCCTGGGCCTTGGTGCCGACGCCGCCGGCGACGAGCTTCTTGTCGCCCTTCATCAGGGCCTCGAAGCCCTGCTTCGCCACCTGCTCGGCGCTGTCCTTGCTCGACGCGCCGACCTTTGTGTCGTCCATGTCGGCGCGGTGGAAGAAATTGGTCTCGGTCGGGCCGGGCATCAGTGAGGTGATCGTGACCCCGCTGTCCTTGAGCTCCTCCTGCAGCGCCTCGGCGAACGACTGCACGAACGACTTCGACGCGTTGTAGACGGCCTGGAAGCTGCCGGGCATCGTGGAGGCGATCGACGAGGTGAACAGCACCCGCCCCTCGCCGCGGCTGTTCATGTCACGCAGCACGAGCTTCGCCAGGCGCACGGTGGAGCTGATGTTGGTGTCGATGATCTCCTGCTCGTCGTCGATGTCGGTGTCGACGAACGCCCCGCCCTTCCCCACGCCCGCGTTGAGTGCGGCGGCGTCGAGTGCCCTGCCGGTGGCCCCGACCGCCGCCCAGACGGCGTTGACTCCGGCGGCGGTGCGCAGGTCGGCCTGCACCTCCTGCACGGTCGCGCCGCTGTTGCGGAGCTGTTGCGCGGCTGGGGCGAGGCCGGCGTCCTCGGCATTCACGATCAGGTCGAAGCCGTGGTCGGCGAACTGGCGCGCCAGCTCGAAACCGATGCCGCTCGAGGCACCGGTGACGAGCGCGAGTGGCCTGCTGTCGGTCATGCAGGCGACGTACCCCTCGATCGGGCGACTATCCCTGCCCCACTCGCGCAGACTCGAGGGGTGACCACTACCGATCCGATGATCGATCCGGTGAAGGCCGGCTGGCGGCGCTCGACGCCGCGCGCCGGCGGACCGGCCGAGCGCTGGCGGCGGCCGGGCTGGGCCCGCGCACGACCCCATCGGTGGTCGTCCGCGAGTTCGCCGCCGAGCCCAGGATCGATCTGCTGCGCAGCCTCGCCGATCCCACCACGCTGGGCACGCACCTGCGCGTGCTCCGGTGGGCGGCCGACGAGTTCTCGATGCCCGGCGCGTTGTTCCGCGACGTCGTCGGCCAGCTCTACCGCGACGACGCGTTCGCCCGGGGCACGCTCGAGATCACCGGCGAGCGCATCGGCCCGGCCCGGCTCACCGCGCCGCTGACCGTCGTCGTCGACCCGCGCAGCGGGGTGATCCCGCCCGCCTCGGTCGTGCCGGTGTACGTGGGGGTCGCGCTGCAGCATGTGGGCGTGGTCGTCGGGCGCTCGGCCCACCGGGATCTCTGGCCGCGCATCCTCGACCGGCTGGGCGCCACAGCGTGAGGCATCTGTGCCAGGGTGGGCCGGTGGCTGCTCCCGGCACGCAGGACATCCGTGCGGCGCACGACCTGGCCGTCCGCCTCGCCCGCGAGGCAGGCGCACTGCAGGTGCGCGAGCGAGCGGGCATCACCGCGCACACGGTCAAGGCGCACGCCAACGACCTCGTGTCGCACGTCGACCTCGCCAGCGAGGCCCTGATCGTCGACGGTCTGCGCGCCGCCTTTCCCGGCGACGGGGTGCTCGGCGAGGAGGGCGGTGGCGTGCCCGGTACCAGTGGTCGGCGCTGGATCATCGATCCGCTCGACGGCACGAGGAACTACCTCTCCGGTGCCGGCCCCTGGTCCGTGTGCATCGCCCTTCAGGACGGCCAGGGCGACGACGACCTCGCGCTCGCCGTGGTGCACGACCCGGTTGTCGGCGAGACGTTCAGCGCGATCTCCGGCGAGGGGGCGTTCCTCGACGGGGCGCGGGTCACGGCGTCGGACCGCACCCGGCTCGGGGAGGCGATCGCCGGGCTCTCCTTCGACCCGTCGCCGTCGACGAAGCAGCTCATGGCCGACGTCGTGGCGGCGCTGCTGCCGGAGGTCGGCGACATCCGCCGCATCCCCGCGGCGCTGGACCTCGCCTACCTGGCGTGCGGCCGGTTCGACTGCGCGGTGCTGGCCGGCACCAAGCTCTGGGACGTCGCCGCGGGCCTGCTGTTGGCCCGCGAGGCGGGCGTCGCGCTCGGCGGGGTCGACGGTCGCCCCACACCCGCGCTGATCCTCGCCGCGGCGCCCGGGCTCTGGGACGCGTTCTCCACCTGCGATGCGGCCGAGTACGCCGTCAGCCGCGCTGCCGCGGCGGTTCCCCGCCCCACCGGCTGAGACGGCCGCCGCCCCGCTCGTTCGCGCGCCCGCCGCTGTACGGCGAGCCACTCGCGGCCCAGCAGGGCGAACAGGGCGACGTGCACCGGTGCCGCGCCGTAGTACATGAGCAGGCCCGCGACCTCGGCCTGCGCCACTGCCACCCCCGGCGGCGGCGTGGCGTACAGCAGCTTCGCGAGCACGTCGTGCGCGGCGACGGCCACCACGAGCACACCGGTCCGCACCGCGAATCCGGGCCGGTGCGGAGCGGGGTCCGGGCCGATCAGCGCGAAGGCGAACAGGTACCCGGCCAGCAGCATGTGGACGTGCACGACCAGCGGGGGCACCGTCGCCGGCACGTCCGTCCGGTACAGCAACCACAGCCCGCCCACGTCGAGCAGCGCGGCGGCGGCGGGATGAGTGAGTACCGCCAGTGGTCGGGAGCGGAGCAGCCGGCCCAGGACGCGGGCACGTTCCCGCGACAGGGCACGAAGCGCCAACGTCACCGGTGCCGCCGTCACGAGCAGCACGGGGGCGAGCATCCCGAGGAGCAGGTGGCCGGCCACGTGCAGCCGCAGGTCGTGGCCGCCGAGCGAGAGCACGACGGCCCCGGCGATCGCCGTCGCGACCCCGACGAGCCACCGCGCCGTGCGCCACCTCGGCCACGTCGTCGACCGACGGCACAGCCGGCGCGTAGCCGCCAGGTACACGACGGCGACCGCGGCCAGCACGGTCGCCTGCAACTCCGCCTCGACCAGCGCGGCCGGGTCGTGGTGGGTCACGCCGGCTGCCGGGCGGCCCGGCTCGTGACAGCAGTCAGCGCCACCCCCGCGGCCAGCAGGAGAGCGGCGGTCACGTTCCAGGTGGTGTCGTACGGCACGAGGTCGACGCCATAGCGGATCTGGTGCAGTCCGAACAGCTTGTGCTGCACGAGCCCGTCGTAGAGCTGGAAGAACCCGGCACCGGCCAGCCATCCCGCCAGGAACCGGCGCCCCCAGAACGCCCGTTCCCGCCGCAGGTCGGCCACCAGGAACAGGGCCGCGACCGTCGCGAACCAGCTGAACGCGTGGAACAGCCCGTCGGAGACGAGCCCGACGTCCGTGGTCGAGCGGTCGTAGAAGTGGTGCCAGTGCAGGAGCTGGTGGAACACGGTCTCGTCGATGAAGGCGACGGTGCCCAGGCCGAGCAGGACTCCGGCCACGAGAGTGCGGCCGGCCCGGGCGGCTTGGTCGACGGTGGGTGCGGTCACGGCGGCGAGGTACCCCACCGGCCGGGGATCAGGCCCCCCGGGCCGCAGTCACACCGCGTACCAGCGCCGACGTCGCACCCGGCAGCGAGCCGTCGGGCTCCAGCGGGTCGCTCGAGAGCAACAGCGCCCCGTCGCGCACGGCGTCCGGCGGCGGCGCCGGGTCGTCACCCACGTTCACCACGCACACGAAGCCCGGGTCGCGCCGGAACGCGAGCACCTCGCCGCCGGTGTCGATCCAGTTCATCGTGCCGTCGCCCAGCTCCGGGCGGTCGTGGCGCAGCTCCAGCGCGGAGCGGTAGAGCGCCAGCATCGAGGAGGGATCGGCCAGCTGCTTCTCGACAGTCAGCGCCGCCCACTCGGCGGGCTGTGGCAACCACGGCTGGCCCGAACCCGGCCCGAAGCCGAACGGGGGCGCGTCGCCCGACCACGGGATCGGTACTCGGCATCCGTCACGCATACCGTCTTCCCCAGCGGTGCGCAGGAACGCCGGGTCCTGCCGCACCTCCGCCGGCAGGTCGACGACCTCGGGCAACCCCAGCTCCTCGCCCTGGTAGACGTAGGCCCCGCCGGGCAGGGCGAGCGTCAGCAGCGTCGCGGCCCGCGCACGCCGCGTGCCCTGGCCGGATCGGTTACTGCCGTAGCGGGTGACGTGCCGGACGACGTCGTGGTTGCTGAGCACCCACGTCGCCGGCGCGCCGACGGCGCTCAGGGCGTCGATGCTGTCGTCGATCGCCGTGCGCAGCGACTTGGCGTCCCACGAGGCGAGCAGGTAGGTGAAGTTGAACGCGGTGTGCAGCTCGTCGCTGCGCAGGTAGCGGGCCAACCGCTCGGGCGTCTGGACCCAGACCTCACCGACGAAGACGCGGTCGCCGGCGTAGGCGTCGGTGACCCGCCGCCAGCCGCGGTAGACCTCGTGCACCTCGTCACGGTCCCAGTGCGGGTGGCCCTCGACGGCCGGGCCGCCGGTGGCCCAGTTTCCCTCGAGGTCCGGCATCTCCGGGTCCTTGGCCAGGCCATGGGCGACGTCGATGCGGAACCCGTCGACCCCGCGGTCGAGCCAGAACCGCAGGATCGACTCGAACTCCTCGACGACCTCGGGATTCGTCCAGTCGAGGTCGGGCTGCTTGGAGTCGAACAGGTGCAGGTACCACTGCCCCTCGGTCACCCGCGTCCAGGCCGGCCCGCCGAAGTTGCTGATCCAGTCGTTGGGCGGGATCTCGCCGTGCTCGCCGCGGCCGTCCCGGAAGATGTACCGGGCTCGCTCCGGGCTGCCCGGCGCGGCGGCCAGCGCCACCCGGAACCACTCGTGCTCGTCCGAGGTGTGGTTCGGGACGAGGTCGATGATCACGCGGATGCCCAGCTCGTGCGCCTCGGCGATCAGCGCGTCGGCGTCCGCGAGCGTGCCGAAGATCGGCTCGACGTCGCGGTAGTCGCTGACGTCGTACCCCGCGTCCGCCATCGGCGACGGGTAGAAGGGGCTGATCCACACGGCGTCGACGCCCAGCTGACGGAGATAAGGCAGCCGCGCGCGGATGCCGGGCAGGTCGCCGACGCCGTCGCCGTCGGAGTCGGCGAAGCTGCGCGGATAGATCTGGTAGATCACGGCGGAGCGCCACCAGGGCGCGTCCGCGGGCTGATCCGACCGGTCCTGCATCAGGCCATCAGATCACGTCCGCGAGGGCCGGGACAACGGCTGTGGGCCGTCAAGGCGCAACCGCTTGCACGGCGATCTCCGGATATCGCGATGATCGGCCGACGACGGGGTGGCACCCGTGTGCCGCACCCGTCGTCGCGAGACGTTGCCCACAAGCGATCGGTCTGGCAGCCTGCGGAGCGGCACATCGGATCGTGCCCACCGGTCCCCCTCGGCACCCGCTGGGAAGAGCACGCAGGGAGCGGACAGGGCGTCGGCCGTCGTGCCTGCAAGACGCCCGTCGAGGTGCTAGAGAAGACCCAGCTCGACATCCGCTGCAAAGACGTGCAATGCAAGGAGCGCAGATGCCCGAGGACCAGGACCCCCAGGAGACCCAGGAGTGGCGGGACGCGCTCGACTCCGTTGTGGACTTTGACGGGGTCGACCGGGCGGCGTTCCTCCTGGATCAGCTGCACGACGCGGCGCGCAGGCACGCGGTGCCTGTGCCCTTCACCGCGAACACCCCGTACGTCAACACGATCGCGGTCGACAAGCAGCCGCCGCACCCGGGTGACCTGGCGATCGAGCACCGCATCCGCTCGCTGAACCGGTGGAACGCGGTCGCCACCGTGCTCAAGGCGAACAAGGAGAGCTCGGAGCTGGGTGGCCACATCGCCTCCTTCCAGTCGTCGGCCACCCTCTACGACACCGGTTTCAACCACTTCTGGCACGCTCCGAGCGCGGAGAACGGCGGTGACCTGCTGTTCGTGCAGGGGCACGTGGCGCCGGGCATCTACGCGCGGTCGTACCTCGAGGGCCGGCTCACCGAGGAGCAGATGCTCGGCTTCCGCCAGGAGGTCGGCGGCCACGGGCTCTCGTCCTACCCGCACCCGTGGCTCATGCCGGACTACTGGCAGTTCCCCACGGTGTCGATGGGCCTGGCCCCACTGATGTCGATCTACCAGGCCCGGTTCCTCAAGTACCTCAACGCGCGCGGCCTGGCCGACACGGCGAACCGGCACGTGTGGGCGTTCCTCGGCGACGGGGAGATGGACGAGCCCGAGTCGCTGGGCGCGATCGGGCTGGCCAGCCGCGAGAAGCTGGACAACCTGATCTGGGTCATCAACTGCAACCTGCAGCGCCTCGACGGCCCTGTGCGCGGCAACGGGAAGATCATCCAGGAGCTCGAGGGGATCTTCCGCGGCGCCGGCTGGAACGTCCTCAAGGTCATCTGGGGATCGGGCTGGGACCCGCTGCTGGCCGCGGACAAGTCCGGGCTTCTGCTCAAGCGCATGGAGGAGTGCGTGGACGGCGAGTACCAGGACTTCAAGTCCAAGAACGGCGCCTACGTCCGCGAGCACTTCTTCGGCAAGTACCCGGAGCTGCTGGATCTGGTCAAGGACATGACCGACGACCAGATCTGGGCCCTGAGCCGCGGCGGGCACGACCCGTCGAAGGTCTACGCGGCCTACAAGGCGGCGGTGGACAACGTCAGCACGCCGACGGTGATCCTCGCCAAGACCGTCAAGGGTTACGGGATGGGTGAGGCCGGCGAGGGCCAGAACATCACCCACCAGCAGAAGAAGATGGGCGAGAACGTGCTGCGTGCGTTCCGCGACCGCTTCAAGATCGTCGACCTGACCGACGAGCAGATCCCCGAGCTGCCGTTCCTGCGCCTCAAGGAGGGTGGCCCGGAAGAGGCCTACCTGCGCGAGCGGCGGGGCGCGCTGGGCGGGTCGCTGCCCGTCCGGCGGACGAAGTCGACCGAGACCTTGCCCGTGCCCGAGCTGTCGGCGTTCGACGCCCAGCTCAAGCCGACCGGCGGCCGGACGATCTCCACGACGATGGCGTTCGTCCGGATCCTCACCACGCTGCTGCGGGACAAGCAGATCGGCAAGCGCGTGGTCCCGATCGTGCCCGACGAGAGCCGAACGTTCGGCATGGAGGGCCTGTTCCGCCAGTTCGGCATCTGGTCGCAGGTCGGGCAGCTCTACCGACCCGAAGACGCGAACCAGCTCATGTACTACAAGGAAGACAAGTCCGGCCAGATGCTGCAGGAGGGCATCAACGAGGCCGGCGCCATGTCGTCGTGGATCGCCGCCGCCACCTCCTACTCGGTGAGCGACACCCCGATGATCCCGTTCTACGTCTACTACTCGATGTTCGGCTTCCAGCGCATCGGCGACCTCGCCTGGGCCGCGGGCGACAGCCGGGCACGCGGGTTCCTGATGGGCGGCACCGCCGGGCGCACCACCCTCAACGGCGAGGGCCTGCAGCACGAAGACGGCCACAGCCACCTGATCGCCGCGACGATCCCGAACTGCGTCTCCTACGACCCGACCTACGGCCACGAGGTCGCCGTGATCATCCAGGACGGGCTCCGCCGGATGTTCACCGAGCAGGAAGACGTCTTCTACTACCTCACCATCATGAACGAGAACTACGAGCACCCCGGCATTCCGGAGGACCGGCGCGACGAGGTGATCGAAGGGGTCAAGCGCGGCATGTACCTGCTGCGTAGCACAGGCGACGGGGCTGGTCCGCGCGTCCAGCTCCTGGGCAGCGGCACCATCCTGCGCGAGGTCGAGGCGGCCGCCGAGCTGCTGGCCGAGCACGGCGTCGCCGCGGACATCTGGAGCTGCCCCAGCTTCACCGAGTTGGGCCGCGACACCATCGCTACCGACCGCTGGAACCTGCTGCACCCCGGCGAGCAACGTCGTGTCAGCTGGGTCACCCGGCAGCTCTCCGGCCGCCCCGCCGGACCGGTCGTCGCCGCCACGGACTACATGCGGGCGTTCGCCGAGCAGATCCGCCCGTCGGTGCCCGACGACCGGCGCTACGTCGTGCTCGGCACGGACGGCTTCGGCCGCTCGGACTACCGCAAGGCGCTGCGCCGGCACTTCGAGGTCGACCGCCAGCACGTCGCCGTCGCCGCCCTGGCGGCGCTCGCAGAGGACGGGGCGGTCCCGGCGAGCGCGGTGACCGACGCGCTCGCCCGCTACGACATCGATCCCGACAAGCTGGAGCCCGCCCGCGCCTGAGGGATCTCCCCTCGCGCGCCCACCCCGTCGTCCGAGCCACATCACACAGGTCGGAGAGGAAGCCCCATGTCCACGGCAACCGAGGTGCGGGTCCCCGACATCGGCGACTTCAGCGACGTCCCGATCATCGAGGTGCACGTCGCGCCCGGTGACAAGGTCAATGCCGAGGACCCGCTGCTGACGCTGGAGTCGGACAAGGCAACGCTGGATGTCCCCGCCCCGTCGGCGGGCACCGTGGGCGAGGTGCTGGTCAAGATCGGTGACCAGGTCAGTGAAGGCACGCCGATCCTCCTGTTGAGCTCGGGTGATGGGGCGAGCACCACTCCCCCGTCACTGGTGGAGCAGCAGGAGCCGGCGCCCGGACCGGCCGCGGCGAAGCCGGTGTCCGAGGCGGTCGGGGCCCCGCTGGCGGCGCCACCCGCGGTGGCGACAGCGGACGAGAACACGGCACCGGCGGGGGCGCACGCCGGCCCGAGTGTGCGGCGGATGGCCCGCGAGCTCGGGATCGACCTGTCCCAGGTCGGTGCCAGCGGTGCGAAGGGGCGGATCACCAAGGACGACCTACTGAGCTTCCTCAAGGGACCCGCGAGCGCCGCACCCGCTGCCGCCGCGGCCCCGCAGGGGTCGGGGATCCCGGAGATCCCGGCGCAGGACTTCTCGAAGTTCGGCCCCGTGCAGCGCCAGGAGTTGCCGCGGATCAAGAAGGTGTCGGGCCCGTTCCTGCACCGCTCGTGGCTGAACGTCCCACACGTCACGCACAACGACGAAGCCGACATCACCGAGCTGGACGCCTACCGCAAGCAGCTCGACACCGCGGCCAAGGGCGACAAGAACCCCTACCGGGTCACGCTGCTGGCGTTCCTGGTCAAGGCCGTGGTCGGCGCCCTGAAGAAGCACCCGGAGTTCAACTCGAGTTTGAGCCCCGAGAAGGACGCGATCATCCTCAAGGAGTACTACAACATCGGCATCGCGGTCGACACGCCCGGCGGGCTCGTGGTCCCCGTGGTCAAGGACGCCGACCGCAAGGGGATCGTCGACCTGTCCCGGGAGTTCATGGAGATCTCCGCGAAGGCCCGCGACGGCAAGCTCGGCGCCGCCGACATGGCGGGCGGCACGTTCACGATCTCCAGCCTCGGCGGGATCGGCGGCACCAGCTTCACCCCGATCGTCAACGCCCCCGAGGTCGCGATCCTCGGTGTGGTGCGCTCGGCGATGAAGCCGGTGTGGAACGGCAGTGAGTTCGTCCCGCGGCTGATGCTGCCGCTGTCGGTGTCCTACGACCACCGCGTCGTCGATGGCGCGCTGGCCGCCCGGTTCACCCGCCACCTGTGCTACCTGCTCGAGGACGACCGGCGCCTGCTGCTCTGATCCCTCGCCCCCCTACCCCGGCTCCAGGAAGGAGTGCGGCATGGCCGCGCAGGAGATCCGCGTCCCGGACATCGGCGACTTCTCCGATGTCCCGATCATCGAGATCCACGTCGCTCCGGGCGACACCGTGGCGGCCGAAGACCCGCTGGTGACCCTGGAGAGCGACAAGGCCACGCTGGACGTGCCGTCACCGGTTGCCGGTACGGTCGGCGAGCTGCGGGTCTCCGTCGGGGACACCGTCTCCGAAGGCACCGTGATCGCCATGATCGATGCCGAAGGGAGCGGTGCGCCGGCGAAGGAGTCGGTCACCAGCCAGTCCGCGGACACGGCGGGTGGTGGCTCGCCGGAGACGGCGACGGGACCGCGGGAGGAGCTGACGGCGCCTGCGGGCTACGGGTCGTCGGCGGCCCCGCCCACCCCGGAGCGGGAGCCAGCGGCCGTGGGCGCGCCGGCCCCCTACACCGGGCAGAAAGGTGACCTGCACGCCGAGGTACTCGTGCTGGGCGCCGGGCCCGGCGGCTACACCGCCGCGTTCCGCGCCGCCGACCTCGGCAAGCGCGTCGTCATGATCGACTCCCGCGGCCCGCTCGGCGGGGTCTGCCTCAACGTCGGCTGCATCCCCTCCAAAGCCCTGCTACACGCCGCCAAAGTCATCGCCGAAACCAAAGAAATGAGCCACGCCGGGCTGGCGTTCGCCTCCCCCACCATCGACCTGGACGCGCTGCGGGCGTGGAAGGACGGCGTCGTCAAACGCCTCACCGGCGGGCTGACCGGCCTGGCCAAACAACGCAAAGTCCAGACCCTGGTCGGCACCGGCACGTTCACCTCGCCGAACATGGTCAGCGTGACCGGCCCCGACGGGTCGACCACCACGGTCTCGTTCGACTCCGCGATCATCGCCGCCGGCTCCGAACCCGTCACCCTCCCCTTCATCCCGCACGACGACCCCCGCGTCATCGACTCCACCGGCGCCCTGGACCTCGACGACATCCCCGAACGCCTCCTCGTCCTCGGCGGCGGCATCATCGGCCTGGAGATGGCCACGGTCTACTCCGAGCTCGGCTCGAAGATCTCAGTGGTCGAGCTGATGGACCAGCTGATCCCCGGGGCGGACAAGGACCTGGTCACCCCGCTGACGAAACGGATCGCCAAGGACTACGACGCGATCTGGCTGGGCACCAAGGTCACCGCGATGACCGCCGGCCCCGACGGGCTCACCGTCACCCTCGACGCCACCGCCAGCAAGGACAAGCAGAAGGCGCCCGAGACCGCCACCTTCGACAAGGTGCTCGTCGCCGTCGGGCGCCGCCCCAACGGCAAGGTCATCGGCGCCGACGCCGCCGGGGTGTTCGTCGACGAGCGCGGCTACGTCCCGGTCGACAAGCAGCAACGCACCAACGTCGCGCACATCTTCGCCATCGGCGACGTCGTCGGCCAACCCATGCTCGCCCACAAAGCCACCCACGAAGGCAAGGTCGCCGCCGAGAACTGCGCCGGGCACACCAGCTACTTCGACGCCACCGTCATCCCCAGCGTCGCCTACACCGACCCCGAAGTCGCCTGGGTCGGGGTCACCGAGAACGAGGCCAAGGCCGCCGGCGTCAAGTACGGCAAGGGCGTGTTCCCCTGGGCCGCCTCCGGCCGCTCCCTCTCCCTGGGGCGTGACGAAGGCCTCACAAAGGTCCTGTTCGACGAGACCACCGAGAGGATCATCGGCGCCGGGATCGTCGGACCCAGCGCCGGTGACCTCATCGCCGAAGCCGCGCTGGCCATCGAGACCGGCGCGGACGCCGCCGACATCGGGCTCACCATCCACCCGCACCCGACTCTGTCCGAGACCGTGGCCATGGCCGCCGAGGCCTTCGAGGGCACCATCACCGACCTCTACATGCCCAAGAAGAAGAAGTGACGAGAACAGCACGACGGGACAAGGGAGGCCGAACATGCCGGGATCGGTGATCGTCGGGGGTGCGCGGACGCCCATCGGCAAGCTGTCCGGCGCGCTCAAGGGCTTCACGGCGATGGACCTCGGCGGCTTCGCGATCTCTGCGGCCCTGGAGCGCAGCGGCATCAGCGGTGGCCAGGTCGACTACGTCATCATGGGCCACGTCATCCAGGCCGGCGCCGGCCAGATCACCGCCCGGCAGGCGGCGGTCAAGGGCGGCATCCCCATGGACGTCCCCGCCCTGACCGTGAACAAGGTGTGTCTGTCCGGGCTGAACGCGATCGCGATGGCGGACCAGCTGATCACCGTCGGCGAGTTCGACGTCGTCGTCGCGGGCGGCATGGAGTCGATGACGAACGGCCCGTACCTGCTGCCCGGCGCCCGCTCCGGCTACCGCTACGGCGACAACAAGATCATCGACGCGACCTCGCACGACGCCCTGTACTGCGCGTTCGACCTGCGCGGCATGGGCGACTCCACCGACTACTACGGCAAGCAGCAGAAGATCACCCGCGCGGCCCAGGACGAGTACTCGGCGATGAGCCACGAGCGGGCCGCCGAGGCGCGCAAGAAGGGCCTGTTCGACGACGAGATCGTCAACGTGACGGTGCCACAGCGCCGCGGCGACCCGATCACGATCTCCGAGGACGAGGGTGTGCGGCCGGGGACCACCGCAGCGTCGCTGGCCAGGCTTCGCCCGGCGTTCTCCGCGGACGGCACGGTCACGGCCGGGTCGGCCTCGCAGATCTCCGACGGCGCCGCAGCGGTGGTGGTGATGTCCCGGGCGAAGGCCGAGGAGCTGGGCGCGCCGATCCTCGCGGAGATCGGGGCGCACGGCAGCGTCGCCGGGCCCGACCCGTCGCTGCTGTCCCAACCGAGCAACGCGATCTTCAAGGCGCTCGGTAGGGCCGGCAAGACGCCGCAGGATGTCGGCCTTTACGAGATCAACGAGGCGTTCGCCTCGGTGGCCCTGCAGTCGATGCAGGACCTGGGGATCGACGCGAGCAACGTCAACGTCAACGGCGGCGCGATCGCGATGGGCCACCCGGTCGGCGCCTCCGGCGCCCGGATCGCGCTGCACCTGGCCCTCGAGCTCGGCCGCCGCGGCGGTGGTCTCGGCGCCGCCGGCCTCTGCGGCGGCGGCGGCCAGGGCGAGGCCCTTCTCCTGCACGTCGACCGCTGACCCGCCACACGAAGGCTTGAAGAAAGGACTGCGCAGCATGGGAGACATGACCGGCCAGGTCGCACTGGTCACCGGTGGCATCCGGGGCATCGGGCGGGCGATCAGCGAACGGCTCGCCGCCCGCGGTGTCGAGGTCGCCGCGGGCTACTCGCACGGTAAGGAGGCCGCCGAGAAGTTCGTCTCCGACCACCCGCGCGCCAGCCTGCACCAGGGCAACATCGGCGTCGCCGAAGACTGCGAGCGGGTGATCGGGGAAGTCCTCGACCGGCACGGCCGCCTCGACATCCTGGTCAACAACGCGGGCATCACGCTGGACAAGACCGTCCGCAAGATGACCCCCCAGGACTGGGACCACGTCATCCAGGTCAACCTGTCGGGCGCCTTCTACCTGTCGCGGGCGGTCCTGCAGCACATGCTGGACCGCGGGTCGGGCCGCATCATCAACATCAGCTCTATCATCGGCGAGGCCGGCAACATCGGCCAGGCCAACTACGCCTCGTCCAAGGCCGGCCTGTTCGGCCTGACGATGAGCCTCGCGCAGGAGACCGCCCGCAAGGGCATCACCGTCAACTCCGTGGCGCCCGGCTACATCTCCACCGAGATGGTCCAGGCCGTCCCGCAGGCGGCCCTGGACAAGGTGATCGCCAAGATCCCGGTCGGCCGCCTCGGCGAGCCCGACGAGGTCGCCCGCGTCGTCGAGTTCCTCGCCGACCCCGAGTCCGGCTTCATCACCGGCCAGGTCTATTCCGTCAACGGCGGCCAGTACATGTAGTGCCGAGGCGGGCGGGGAGACGACGGCTCCCCGCCCGCTTTCTGCCGGGGCGACTCGCTCCAGCGCGAGGGTGGCGGGGTGGGTTATGGAGAGGACGACATGACGGACGACGTCTCGGCCGCAGGCCGAACGGTCATCAGCAAGGCCGCAGTGATCCTGATGACCTACCTCAACGGCGATGTGCACACGTTGACCGAGATCGCCACGGCGACGGGCCTGCCCCTGTCCACCGCGCACCGTCTCGTCCGCGAACTGGCCGCGTGGAAGATCCTCGAGCGGACCGACGACGGCGACTACTGCGTCGGGTTGCCGCTGCGGCTGATCGGCGGCGCGGGCGGTACGGCCACCAGCCTCGAGGAACGCGCCTGTCTGGTGCTGCAGGACCTCTCCCAGGCCCTCGACGCCGACGTGCGGCTCGGGGTGCTGGGCGACCGTGACATCAGCTTCATCGAGAAGCCCCGGGGCCGCCGCCCCGTCACCACGTTCAGCCAGGGCGCGACCGCCCCGGCCCACGCGACCGCGATGGGGAAGGCGCTGCTGGCGTTCTCCGCACCCGCGCTCGTCGACTCCTACCTGAGCCGCGGCCTCACGGCGTTCACCCCGTTTACGGTGACGGCACCGGACCGGTTCCGGCGGGCACTCGCGATGGCCCGGCTCAGCCGGCTCGCCGTGGCCCGCTGGGAGCTGGAGCCCGACCGCAGCGCCCTGGCGGTGCCGGTGTTCGGCCCGGGCGGCCGGGTCGCCGCAGCGATCGAGGTCCGGGTCGACGACCCGGCCGCCGAGCTGCCCGTCGTCCGGCCCGCACTGGTCATCGCCGGGCGCAGCCTCTCGCGCGAGCTGGCCGCCACGCACGAGATGACCGGCCGCGGCCCTGGCCTGCGGCCGCACTCGGGTGGGGGAATCCCACACGGGGCGATTCCCGGCGGGACACTCCAGCCCGGCGGTGTCCACCCGGGCGCTCGGCCTGCCGCGCACGCCGGCACGGTCCAGAAGCTGCGCCCCGCGGCGACCGCACGGAAGGTGAACGGCCATTGACTTGTCCCCTCCGTGAACGGCGGGGATTCTCCCGGTCGCCCGAGAGGGTTCCTGCTTCACCGACGACTGCCCGCGTGCGCTTGCGCGCGCGCAGGTCTGACACCGTCTCCACAGGCGAGCACCGCCAGCCCGGCGGCTCGAATGTTGCGCGCGGCATTGACGTCCCGGTCATGGACGGCGCCGCAACGGCACTCCCACTCCCGCACGTTCAGCGGCAAGCCGTTGCTGACGGCTCCGCACGCGGAACACGTCTTCGACGACGGCAGCCAACGGTCGACCACGACGAGATCGCGGCCGTACCAAAGGCACTTGTACTCCAACATGCCCCGCAGCTCCCGCCACGCCGCATCCGAGATGGCGCGGGCGAGGCGGTGATTGCCGAGCATGTTGCGGACCTGCAGGTCCTCGATCACGACCGCTTGGTTCTCGCGGACGAGTCGAATCGACAGCTTGTGCAGGTGATCCCGGCGGCGGTCGGTGATTCGGGCATGCACCCGCGCCACCTTCCGTCGCGTCTTCTCCCGGTTCCGGGACACGGTCACGGTGCTGGGCTCGGCACCGTCGGGCAGGGGCCGGGACCAGCGGATGTCGAGCGGCTCGGCCATCTTCGCCAGCGTCAACGCGCCGTCACGCCAGCGGAAGGCCGACCGCGTGTACTCCGCCGAAGCCCGCGAGCGCCGCTTGGATTTGAAGGTCGGGTACTTAGCCCGCTTCTCCCAGAAGTTTGTGAACGCGCCCTACGTACGGGACAACTCCTGTTCCTGCTGGTCGGACGGGTAGAAGCGGTACTTGAACGCCCGCTTCACCGTCCGCCCACCCATGCTTTACGCAGTACGACATCGCTGTGTGACGGCGCCCGTCCACCGCTACAGAGAGCGGCTTCCTCTCCGGCAGGAACGCCGGAGTATCCGCCGATAGGAGTCCGATGACTGACAGTCCCAACCACCCATCGGGCGCGCCGGTCCGGGCCGGGATCGACCGCAACCTCGCGCTCGAGCTCGTCCGTGCCACCGAAGCGGCGGCGCTCGCCGCCTCCCGCCACCTCGGACGCGGCGACAAGGAGATCGTGGACCAGGCCGCCGTCGACGCCATGCGGCCGGTGCTCAACACGATCTCCATGCGCGGCACCGTCGTCATCGGCGAGGGCGAGAAGGACGAAGCGCCGATGCTCTACAACGGCGAGGACGTCGGCGACGGCACCGGCCCGGAGGTCGACTTCGCCGTCGACCCCGTGGACGGCACCACGCTGACCGCCAAGAGCCTGCCCAACGCCCTGGCCATCGTGGCGGTCTCCGAACGGCACACCATGTTCGACCCTGGCCCCTGCGTCTACATGGAGAAGATCGCCTGTGCCGGCGACCTCGGGGACGTCGTCGACCTGACCGACCCCGTGGAGACCACGCTGGCGCACATCGCGAAGGCCCGCGGCGTCCCGGTGCCGGAGCTGACGGTGTGCATCCTCGACCGGCCGCGGCACGAGGCGGACCTCGTCCGGCGGGTCCGCGAGGCGGGTTCGCGCATCAAGTTCCTGCTGGACGGCGACGTCGCAGGCGCGATCATGGCCGCGACCCCGGACACCAACGTCGATCTCATGATCGGCATCGGCGGCACCCCCGAGGGCGTGCTCGCCGCCTGCGCGCTCAAGTGCCTGGGCGGCACCTTCTACGGCAAGCTCTACCCCCGCAACGACGACGAACGCAGGCAGGCCCTGGACGCGGGCTACGACCTCGACAAGGTCCTCACGCTGGACGACATGGTGCGCAGCAACAACGTCTTCGTCGCCGCCACGGGCGTCACGGACGGCGAGCTGCTGCGCGGGGTGCGGTTCTCGCCGGACCAGGCGACGACGCACTCGCTGTCGATGCGCTCGCTGTCGGGCGCGGTGCGCCTGATCGAGACCCGGCACCGGATCAGCACCTCGAACCTCGTCCCGAGGTGAGGCCGCTCGTCATGTCCTGAAAGCCACGTTCAGGGCGCGTGGTGTCCTGAACGTGGCTTTCATGACACCACACCGCCCACGACGACGAGAAGGGGCGCCCGCTCATGAGCGGGCGCCCCTTCTCGTGTGCTCGCGCTACTCCTTGTCGAGGTCGCGCTGGAGGAGCGCCTCGAGCTCGTCGAGAGCGGCGTCGGCCCCCTCGCCCTCCGCGGCGAGCACGACCTCGTCACCGCCCCGGACGTCGAGGCCGAGGACGAACAGCACGCTGCGGGCGTCGACCGCGTTGCCGCCTGCCTTGGCGATCGTGACCTTCACCGGCTGCTTCGCAGCCGCCTGGGTGAAGATCGTCGCGGGACGGGCGTGCAGGCCTACCGACGAGCCGACCTTGACCTTGCGTTCCGGCACGGGAACTCCTTTCGACGAGGTGCGGGTGGGCCACCGGTCCGGCGGCCCACCCTGGTGCGGATCAGGGACGGATCAGGCGGCCGCCGCGGCCTGGGTGGCCGGGATCTCGTCCGCCGCCTCCTCCGGGGTGCGGTGGAAGCTCTTGAGCGTGATCACCAGGAAGGCCGTCACGACAGTACCGATGAGGATCGCCAGCAGGTAGAGGAACGGGTTGCCGATCAGCGGCACCACGAAGATGCCGCCGTGCGGTGCCCGCGACGTGCACCCGAAGGCCATGCTGAGCGCACCCGTCACCGCGGACCCCGCCATCAGCGACGGGATGACCCGTATGGGGTCACCCGCGGCGAACGGGATCGCCCCCTCGGTGATGAACGACGCTCCCAGCACCCAGGCAGCCTTGCCGTTCTCCCGCTCGATGTGCGTGAAGAGGTTCTTACGCAGCACGGTGGCCAGTGCCATGCCCAGTGGCGGGGTCATACCGGCGGCCATGACGGCCGCCATGATCTGCAGGCTGGCGTCGGTCCCCGTCGACAGCCCGGCGACGGCGAACGCGTAGGCGGTCTTGTTGATCGGGCCGCCCATGTCGAAGGACATCATCAGGCCGAGCAGGATGCCGAGGAACACCTTGTTCGTGCCCGTCAGGCCGTTCAGCCAGTTCGTCAGGCCCGCGGAGACGGCCGCCAGCGGCGGGCCGAGCACCACGAACATGAGGACCCCGACGATGAGCGTGGACAGCAACGGGATCACCACCACGGGCATGATGCCCGCGACGGTCCGCGGAACCTTCCACTTGCGGATGAACAGCACGACCGCGCCGGCCAGCAGGCCGGCGATCAGGCCGCCGATGAACCCGGCCTTGACCTGTACGGCGATGAAGCCGCCGACGATGCCGGGCACCAGCGCAGGGCGGTCGCCCATCGCGAACGCGATGAAGCCGGCCAGGATCGGCACGAGGAAACCGAACGCCACGCCACCGATCTGGAACATCAGCGCCGCCCACGACTGCACGCTGCCCCAGTCGAACTGCTCGGTGACCTTCGGCGCCTCGGTGATCTCGTAGCCGCCGAGCGCGAAGCTCAGCGCGATCAGCAGGCCGCCCGCCGCGACGAACGGGATCACGTACGACACACCGGTCATCAGCCACTGGCGTACGCGCGACCCCAGACCGGCGCCGTGCTCGACCTTGGTGGCCAGCCCACCGGCTGCGGCTCCGGCGGCGGCCGGGGCGGCGGCACCACCGTCGGCTGGCGGACCGGCCGCCACCGCCGCACGGGCCTCGTCGAGCATCTCCGCCGCACCGCCGATGGCCCGCTTGACGCCAGACTGCACGAGCGGCTTACCCGCGAAGCGCTCCCGGTCCCGCACGTCGACATCCGCGGCGAAGATCACCGCATCCGCGTCGGCGATGATCTGGGGGTCGAGCGGGTCCGAACCGGCGGACCCCTGGGTCTCGACGTGCATCTCGTCGCCGGAGTCGGCCGCGGCCTGCTCCAGCGCCTCGGCCGCCATGTAGGTGTGCGCGATGCCCGTGGGGCACGACGTCACCGCAACGAACTTCATGCCTAGCTCACCTCCGAACGGATGAACTCAGCAGCCTCCGCCGGGTCCTGCACGGAACGCAGCCGCTCCTTGAACTGGGCCCGGATGAGCCTCCGGGCGAGTGACGCGAGGATCTTCATGTGCGACGCGTCGCCACCCTCGGGCGCCGCGATCAGGAAGATGATGTCGGCCGGGCCGTCGGGCGCCCCGAAGTCGACACCGTCGCTGGCGCGGCCGAACGCGAGGCTGGGCTCGGCCACGTGGGCCGACCGGCAGTGCGGGATCCCGATGCCGCCCTCGAGACCCGTCGGCATCTGCGACTCGCGCTTCGCGATGTCGGCCAGGAACCCCTCGATGTCGGTCACCCGGCCCGCCGCGACCAGTCGCTCGGCCAGCTGCCGGGACGCGGACTGCCGGTCGGCGGCCTTCAGGTCCAGGTCGACCAGATCAGCGGTGATGACCTCACTCATCGTTCGGTTCCTCCCGTACTCGATGTCGTCTGCGTTCTGGGTCGTCTGCGTTCTGGGAAACTCTCGGGCGTGCGCTCAGGTCAGCGCACGGTCCAGATCGGGGGTGTCGGTGACGACCACCGCGTCCGGGTTCAGGTCGCTCGGGCGGGGCATCACGCTGCCGGGCAGCTGCACGGCGGCGGTCCCGTACGCGATCGCGGTCACGAGGGCCGCCCGGCCACGGCCGCCACCGGCCAGGAACCCCGCCAATGTCGAATCGCCCGCTCCCACGGTGCTCCGTACCCGCACCGGGGGTGCCCAACCGTGGAGTACCTCGTCCGCGCTCACCAGCAGGGCGCCGTCACCCCCGAGGCTGACGAGCACCGTCCCCACGCCGCGCTTGCGGATCTCGGCGGCGGCGTCCACGACGTCGGCGAGCCGCGCCAGCGGACGGCCGACGAGCTCGGCGAGCTCCTCGGCGTTCGGCTTGATCAGGTCCGGGCCCGCGTCCACCGCCGCGGCCAGCGGCGGCCCGCTGGCGTCGATGCACACCTGGGTGCGGGAGTCGCGCAGGGCCGTGACGAGCCGGGCGTAGAAGTCGACGCCGAGCCCGCGCGGCAGGCTTCCCGCTCCCACCACCCAGCTCGCGCGCGGTGCCAGGTCGACGACCGTGCGCGCGACGGCCGCGGCCTCGTCCGCGGTCAGCTCCGGGCCGGCCTCGTTGAGCTTGGTGGTGGTCCCGTCCGGCTCGGCGACGGTGATGTTGCTGCGCACCGTGCCGCCGATGGGGACCTGGACGGTCTGCACCCCGAACGGCGCGAGCAACGCCGCGAGCTGGGCGCCCTCGGGGCCGCCGGAGGGCAGCACGGCGATGGTGGCGGTGTCGCAGGCCGCCAGCGCCCGGGAGACGTTGACGCCCTTGCCCCCCGGGTCGACCCGGCCACCGGTGGCGCGGTGCACCTCGCCGCGGCGCAGCTCGTCGATCTCGACGGTCCGGTCGAGGCTCGGGTTCGGTGTGAGCGTGACGATCATCGACAGTCCCTACAGGCCGAGCTCGGCGAGCTGGGGCAGCTCGGCGCGCACGGCCGCCTTGGCAGCTTGCGCCTCCCCGGCGTCCAGGGCGACCTGGGCGAGCCGCTTGCAGTCGTCGTACGACACGGTGCGCAGCAGCTCGCCGACATCGGCGAGGGCCCGCGACGACATCGACAGGCTGGTGACGCCGAGGCCGACCAGCACCATCGCGAGCACCGGGTCCGACGCGGCCTCGCCGCACACGCCCACCGTCTTGCCGCGCTTCTCCCCCGCCGCGCCGGTGAACCCGACGAGCTTGAGCAGCGCCGGCTGCCAGGGGTCGTTCAGCGCGGCGAGCGGGCCGGCCATCCGGTCCGCCGCCAGGGTGTACTGGGCGAGGTCGTTGGTGCCGATGCTGGCGAACTCCGTCACGCCGAGGATCTGCTCGGCGTTCAGCGCGGCCGCCGGTACCTCGACCATGACCCCGGGCGTCTTGAGGCCGTGCTCCCGGACCTTGGCGGAGAACCACTCGGCCTCGCTGGCCAGCGCGATCATCGGGGCCATCACCCACACGTCGGACGAGCTGCGCTCCGCGGCGCGGGAGATGGCCTGCAGCTGGCGGTCCAGGATCCCCGACTCCTCGAACGCCACCCGGACGCCCCGCACGCCGAGCGCGGGGTTGGGCTCCTCGCCCTGGTCCAGGAAGGCCAGCGGCTTGTCCGCGCCCGCGTCGAGCGTGCGGACCACGACCTTCTTGCCGTCGGGGAAGGCCGCGAAGACGCCCGCGTAGGCCTCCTCCTGCTCGGCGACCGTCGGCTCCTTCGCGGAGTCGAGGAACAGGAACTCGGTGCGGAACAGGCCCACGCCTTCCGCGCCCGCGGCCGCCCCGGCCTGCGCGCTCTTCGGGTCGCCGACGTTGGCCAGCAGCAGGATCCGGCGGCCGTCGGACGTGGCGCCCTCGCCGCTCCACACGCGCTTGGCGCCGCGCCGGGCGGCCATGCGCTTCTCGGCGTCCTGGACCGCGGCGTCGTTGGGCGCGATGTCCACGGTCCCGGCACCGCCGTCGAGCACGACCGTGGTGCCCTCGGCGACGCTGAGCGCGCCGGAGGCGGCGACGACGGCCGGTACCCCCAGCGTGCGGGCGAGGATCGCGGTGTGGCTGGTCGGGCCGCCCTCGGTGGTGACGAAGCCGAGCACCTTCTCCGGGTCGACGGTCGCGGTGTCGGCGGGTGCGAGGTCGCGGGCCACGAGGATGAACGGGTGGCCGGGATCCGGGATGCCGGGCATCGGCACGCCGAGCACGGCGGCGACGATCCGGTCGCGGACGTCCTCGATGTCGGCCACCCGCGCGCCGATGTAGCCACCGGCCGCGGCGAGCATGTCGCGGAAGGTGTTGGCCGCCTCGTACACGGCGCGGGCCGCCGACAGGTGCCGCTCGACCACGCCGCTGATCGCGAGGTCCATCATGCCCGGGTCGACCGCCATGTACGACGTCGCCTCCAGCACGGCCCGGGTCTCGGCCTTCGCCTTCTCCGCACGCGCGCGCAGCTCGGCGGCCACCGCCTCCATGGCGGGCGAGATCCGGGATCGTTCCGCGTTCGTGTCCGCCGCCTGCGACGGGCCGGCGGGCGGCTCCGGCACCGGGTCGGGCATCCGCACGAGCGGTCCGACCGCGATGCCCGGGCACACTCCGATTCCGTTGAGCAGCGTCACGACGACCTCGGCCTCCCCGACGGGTCCGTGCCCGTCCTCCTCGACGTATGGATGTCTTTTCCGAATCGGGCGCTCGACACGCCCTACTGGCGTGGGCGGTGCACGTAGGCCTCGTCGATCTGCACGACCTTGTCGACGCGCGCCTGGTACTTCGGCTCGTCCGCGAGAAAGTCCGTCGTCATCCAGACGCGCACGATCTCCAGCGCGATCCCCGACCCGATGATCTTGCCGCCGAGGCAGAGCACGTTCGTGTCGGAGTGCGACCGGGCGAGCCCCGCGCAGAACGGGTCCTGGCACACCGCCGCGAACACCCCGGGCAGCTTGTTGGCGATCATCGCGCTGCCGTAGCCCACGCCGTCGACGAGGATGGCCCGGTCGACGTCGCCGTCCGACACCGCACGGGCGGCGGGGTGGACGTAGTCGGGAAGGTCGGCGGCCTCGGTGCCGTGCGTGCCGAAGTCGGTGAGATCGTGGCCCTTGAGGACGGTCTTGATCTCTTCCTTCAGGGGATAGCCCGCGTGGTCACTGGCCAGCGCGATCCTGAACCGGCGCGGGGCGACCGCCACGCGCGCAGCGCGGGGTGGGTGCGTCGTGCCCGGGTCGGTCACAGTCAACGGCCCTGGTTCGCGACCGCGGCGGCGGCTTCCTTCGCCGCCTCCGGGTCCAGGTACTCCCCACCCGGGGTGATGGGCTTGAAGTCGTCGTCCAGCTCGTAGAGCAACGGGATTCCCGTCGGGATGTTCAACCCCGCGATCGCCTCGTCCGAGATGCCGTCGAGGTGCTTCACGAGCGCCCGGAGCGAGTTGCCGTGCGCGGCCAGCAGCACGACCTTGCCCGCCTGCAGGTCCGGGATCACCGAGCCCTCGTAGTAGGGCAGGAAACGCTTGACGACGTCCGCGAGGCACTCCGTGGCCGGCATGTCCGCACCGAGGTCCGCGTACCGCGGGTCGCCGTCCTGGGAGAACTCGCTGCCCGGCTCGATCGGCGGCGGCGGAACGTCGTACGACCGTCGCCACAGCATGAACTGCTCCTCACCGAACTCGGCGAGGGTCTGCTTCTTGTCCTTGCCCTGCAGAGCCCCGTAGTGCCGTTCGTTGAGCCGCCAGTTGCGGGTCACCGGAATCCAGTGGCGGTCGCAGACGTCGAGCGCGATGTTCGCCGTGGAGATCGCCCGGCGCAGCAGGGACGTGTGCACCACGTCGGGCAGCAGCCCGGCCTCGGCGATCATCTCCCCGCCGCGGCGCGCCTCGGCCTCCCCCGTCGCCGACAGGGGCACATCCACCCAGCCGGTGAAGAGATTCTTCTGATTCCAGTCGCTCTGTCCGTGGCGCAGGAGCAGGAGGGTCGCCATGGCAAGAGCGTGCCAGCGGTTGCACATGGTGTCGCGCCCACTTCTGGTGAACGGGAACGCCTCCTCGCCAACGGGTGACGGCGCCGCCCGGCGGCGTCGCACAGGGCGACGACCGGCTCGGATCCCCGTGCCGCTGATCGACTCCAAGTGATCGACTTCCGCTCACCGGTCGACGTGCTGCCCGGCCTCGCCGGCCGCGAGTAAGCTCGCCGCTCGCGGGTCCCCGGGACGGGGGACTCCCGGCCGGGATCGCCCGCGCCGGGTCGACGGCGATCAAGTGCGGTCCCGGCGCACGCCGGCCGGCCGCCCCGGCCCCTGGGGGTACACGTGGCATTCATCGAGCAGGTCGGGGCGCGGGAGATCCTCGACTCGCGGGGGAATCCGACGGTGGAGGTCGAGGTCGCGCTCGACGATGGCACGTTGGCGCGGGCGGCGGTGCCGTCGGGGGCCTCGACGGGTGAGCATGAGGCGGTCGAGCTGCGGGATGGGGACAAGGCCCGGTTCGGCGGCAAGGGTGTGGAGAAGGCCGTGGCCGCGGTGCTGGACGAGATCGGTCCGGAGTTGGCGGGGATGGAGGCCACCGATCAGCGGGTGATCGATCAGCGGCTGGTGGATCTGGATGGCACGCCGGACAAGGGCCGGTTGGGGGCGAACGCGCTGCTCGGGGTCAGCCTGGCGGTGGCGAAGGCGGCGGCGGAGTCGTGCGGGTTGGAGTTGTTCCGTTATGTGGGCGGGCCGAACGCGCATGTGTTGCCGGTGCCGATGATGAACATCATCAACGGGGGTGCGCACGCGGACTCGTCGGTGGATGTGCAGGAGTTCATGATCGCCCCGATCGGGGCGGAGAGCTTCAAGGAGGCGTTGCGGTGGGGCGCGGAGGTGTATCAGGCGCTCAAGGGTGTGCTCAAGGGTGACGGGTTGGCCACCGGGCTCGGCGACGAGGGCGGGTTCGCCCCGGACCTGCCGGGGACGACGGCGGCGTTGGATGTGATCGCCCGGGCGGTGGACAAGGCGGGGTTCACCCTGGGCCGCGACATCGCGCTGGCCCTGGACGTCGCGGCGAACGAGCTCTACAGCGACGGGGTGTACTCCTATGAGGGCCGCAAGTTGTCCTCGGAGGAGCTGACCGCGGTCTATGGCGAGCTCGTCGACGCCTACCCGCTGGTGTCCCTGGAAGACCCGCTCTACGAGGACGACTGGGAGGGGTGGATCGCGTTGACCTCTCAGTTGGGGAGCAAGGTGCAGGTCGTGGGGGACGATCTGTTCGTGACGAACCCGGAGCGGATCGAGGACGGGATCAGCCGGGGTGCGGCCAACGCGCTGCTGGTGAAGGTGAATCAGATCGGGACGTTGTCGGAGACGTTGGATGCGGTCACCCTGGCCCACAACTCCGGGTATCGGTGCATGATGTCGCACCGGTCGGGGGAGACCGAGGACACCACGATCGCCGACCTCGCCGTCGCCACCGGGTGTGGGCAGATCAAGACCGGTGCGCCGGCGCGGTCGGAGCGGGTGGCGAAGTACAACCAGTTGTTGCGGATCGAGGAGTCGTTGGGGGATGCGGCCCGTTATGCGGGTGATCTGGCGTTCCCCCGCTACACCCCCGCCGGCTGAGCACCCTGCCAGTGCACCGGGCCGGCCCCGCGCGGGGCCGGCCCGGGATGTAGCGAAAGCGGCGTTCGGTGCACTCAACGCACCCAACGCCGCTTTCGCTACATGAACCGATCACCCGCTATACGGGCGCGGAACTCTCCCGCCGGCGTCAGCCGGCGTTCTTGCAGAGCGCCGCGAAGCCGTCGGAGTCCAGGCTCGCGCCGCCCACGAGGGCGCCGTCGACGTCGGGCTGCGACATCAGCTCCGCCACGTTCTTCGCGTTCACCGATCCGCCGTAGAGAATGCGGACCCGGTCGGCGACCGCGGAGTCGTACAACGACCGCAGCCGCTGTCGGATCGCCCCGCACACCTCCTGGGCGTCCGCCGGCGTCGCGACCTTGCCCGTGCCGATCGCCCACACCGGCTCGTAGGCGATCACCATCCCGGCCGCGTCGCCGGTCGACACCCCGTCCAGCGCGGCGTCGACCTGGGCGAGGGTGTGCGCGACCTGGTTGCCGGCCTCGCGGACGTCGAGCCCCTCCCCCACGCACAGGATCGGCGTGAGCCCGTGCCGCAAGGCCGCCGCGACCTTGTCGTGGACGAGGGTGTCGTCCTCGTGGTGGTCCGTGCGGCGCTCGGAGTGGCCGACCGTGACGTAGCGGCAGCCGACCGAGCACAGCATCGGCCCCGACACGTCACCGGTGTGGGCGCCCTTGTCGTGCGGCGACAGGTCCTGCCCGCCGCACATGATGAACGGGTCTTCGGTGCTGAGCACCGCTCGCACCGCCGCGAGCAGCGGGAAGGGCGGCAGCACCGCGACGTCCACCCGCTGGTGCAGGTCCGCGGGCAGCGCGCCAGCAAGCTTGCGGACGAGGGCGTCCGCCTCGGGAACGGTGAGGTTCATCTTCCAGTTGCCCGCAATGAGCGGCCGGCGTGCCATGTCAATCCCCCTCGAGGACGGCGATACCGGGCAGGACCTTGCCCTCCAGGTACTCCAGCGACGCGCCGCCGCCGGTGGAGATGTGGGAGAACCCGTCCTCGGGCAGGCCGAGCGCGCGCACGGCCGCGGCCGAGTCGCCGCCGCCGACCACGCTGAACCCGGCGGTCCCGTCCCCCTGGCCCCTGGTGGTGTCGATGATGGCCTGCGCGACGCCGCGGGTGCCCTCGGCGAACGGGGCCAGCTCGAACACGCCCATCGGGCCGTTCCAGAACACGGTCTTCGCGCTCGCCAGCACCTGCGCGAACGCCTCGACCGACTCCGGCCCGATGTCCAGGCCCTTCCACCCGTCGGGGATCTTCTCGACCGGCACCGTGCGGGTGTTCGCCTCGGCCGAGAACTCGTCGGCGACCACCACGTCGACCGGCAGCACGATCTTGCCGGACTCCAGCAGGCGCCGGCAGCTGGTGATCTGGTCGGCCTCCAGCAGCGAGTCACCCACGCCGAGACCCTGCGCCGCCAGGAAGGTGAAGCACATCCCGCCACCGACCAGCAGCGAGTCGACCTGAGGCAGCAGCGACTCGATGACCAGCAGCTTGTCCGACACCTTCGACCCGCCGAGCACTACCGCGTAGGGCCGCTGCGGGTCCTGGGTCAGCTTGCGCAGCACCTCGATCTCGGTGAGCACCAGCCCGCCCGCGTACGCCGGCAGCTCGCGGGCCAGGTCGTAGACCGAGGCCTGCTTGCGGTGCACGACCCCGAACCCGTCGGAGACGAAGACGCCCTGCGTACCGGTCAGCATGGCGAGCTCGCGGGCCAGCGCGGCCCGCTCGCTGTCGTTCTTGCTGGTCTCCCGCGGGTCGAAGCGGATGTTCTCCAGCAGCACGACACCGCCCGACGGCAGGCGTTCCACGGCGGCTTTCGCTTCGTCGCCGTGCTGCACGAGGGCCACGTCGGTGCCCAGCAGCGACCCCAGCCGGGCCGCGACCGGGGCGAGCGAGAACTTCGCGTTGTCCGCACCCGGCTTCGGGCGGCCGAGGTGAGCGGCGACGACGACCCGCGCCCCGGCCTCGCGCAGCTTCGCCAGGGTGGGCAGCGACGCACGGATCCGCCCGTCGTCGGTGATGGTCGTCCCGTCGAGCGGGACGTTGAGGTCGGCGCGCACGAACACGCACCGACCCTTCGCCGGATCCCCGTCGAGCTCGGCGATGAGATCGTCGAGGGTCTTCACAGCTTGGACGCCACCAGCGCGGTGAGGTCGATGAGCCGGTTGCTGTAACCCCACTCGTTGTCGTACCACCCGATGACCTTGACCATGTCCCCGATCACCTTGGTCATCCCCGAGTCGTAGATGCACGACGCCGGATCGGTCACGATGTCGCTGGACACGATCGGCGCATCGGCATACACCAGATACCCCTTCAACGGACCATCCGCCGCCGCCCGGTACGCCGCGTTGATCTCCTCTACCGACACCTCGCGACCCAAAGTCACCGTCAGATCCGTCGCCGAACCCGTCGGCGTCGGCACCCGGATCGCGAACCCGTCCAACTTGCCCTTCAACTGCGGCATCACCAACCCGATCGCCTTGGCCGCACCCGTGCTCGTCGGCACCATGTTCAACGCCGCCGCCCGCGCCCGCCGCAGATCCTTGTGCGGCCCGTCCTGCAGGTTCTGATCCTGCGTGTAGGCGTGGATCGTGGTCATCAACCCCCGCTGGATCCCCGCCAGGTCGTCGAGCACCTTCGCCAACGGCGCCAGACAGTTCGTCGTGCACGACGCGTTCGAGATCACGTCCTGCGTACCGTCGTAATCCCCGTCGTTGACCCCCATCACCAGCGTCAGGTCAGGACCCGTCGCCGGCGCCGAGATGATCACCTTCTTCGCCCCGGCCTCCAGGTGCTTGGCCGCCGCGTCCCGGTTGTTGAAGATCCCCGTCGACTCGATCACCACGTCGACGCCCAGGTCCTTCCACGGCAACGCCGCCGGGTCCCGCACCGCCATACCCTTGAACCCCTTGCCGTCGACCACGATGTCCTCATCGGTCGACGACACCTCATACGGCAACCGACCCAGGATCGAGTCGTACTTCAGCAGATGCGCCAACGACTTGTTGTCGGTGATGTCGTTCACCGCGACGATCTCGATGTCCGCCGTCCCCGCCACCTTCTGCGCGTCCACCGCCCGCCAGAAGTTGCGGCCGATCCGCCCGAACCCGTTCACGCCTACTCGGACCGTCATGTTCCCTCGCTCCTCAGGACTACTGCTTCGATTCATAGGGCGCGGGCGACCGGTTGCCGCAGACCGGTCGCCGCGGGCACAGTCCAGCAGACCCGCCGGAGCCGGAGAAGATCGACTCCCGGTGAACGGGCATGTGATTGGCCACACCGTGTCCCGTCAATCAGCGCCGCAGCGAACACGAGGGTGATGCACAGGTGGGGCGGCCGAGGGCAACTCGTACCACCGGCCAGCGGGAGCGCTGCTCCCCGACACTGCGGAGCACTGCGATCCTCCGCAAGGATGGCCCGAGAACCACCCGGGCCCCCGGGCCCCCGGGGCGATGCCGCGCAAAGGAGTGCAGATGGCCGAACCGAGGATCCTGGGCATCGTCCTGGCCGGCGGCGAGGGCAAACGGCTCGCCCCGCTGACCAACGACCGGGCCAAGCCCGCCGTGCCCTTCGCCGGTCTCTACCGGCTGATCGACTTCGCGCTGTCCAACCTGGTGAACGCGAACGTCCTGAGAATCGCGGTACTCACCCAGTACAAGAGCCACAGCCTCGACCGGCACATCACCATGACCTGGCGCCTGTCGAACCTGCTCGGCAACTACGTCACGCCCGTGCCCGCGCAGCAGCGGCTCGGCCCACGCTGGTACACCGGCTCGGCGGACGCGATCTTCCAGTCGCTGAACCTGATCAACGACGAGCGCCCGGACCTGGTCATCGTCTTCGGCGCGGACCACGTCTACCGGATGGACCCCCGGCAGATGTGGGAACAGCACCTCGACGGCGGTGCTGGGCTGACCGTCGCCGGCATCCCCGTGCCGCGCCGCGAGGCCAGCGCGTTCGGCGTGATCCACACCGCCGACGACGGCCGCAAGATCGAGGCGTTCCTGGAGAAGCCCGCCGACCCGCCCGGCCTGCCCGGCCGGCCGGACGAGACGTTCGCCTCGATGGGCAACTACGTGTTCAGCACCGAGGCGCTGCTCGACGCGCTGCACACCGACGCGGCGGACGAGAACAGCAAGCACGACATGGGCGGCAACATCGTCCCGATGCTGACCGCGCAGAGCGCCGCGCAGGTCTACGACTTCCAGTCCAACGAGGTCCCCGGCGAGACCTCGGGGGGCGAGCGCTACTGGCGCGACGTCGGGACGATCGACTCGTACTTCGAGGCCCACATGGACCTCTGCCACGTCGTCCCGGCCTTCGACCTCTACAACGCCCGGTGGCCGATCCTCACCCACATCCCCTCGCACCCGCCCGCGAAGTTCGTCCACGACGACGGCGACCGGGTGGGCAAGGCGATCGACAGCATCGTGTCGAACGGCGTGATCGTCTCGGGTGCCGCGGTGCGCGAGTCGGTGCTCTCGCCGGGCGTGCACCTGCACAGCTGGGCGTCGGTCGAGCGGTCGGTGCTGATGGACGGCGTGGACGTCGGCCGCCGGGCGGTGGTGCGCAACGCGATCCTCGACAAGAACGTCCGGGTCGGGCCCGGCGTGGAGATCGGCGTGGACAAGGAGGACGACCGCAACCGCGGGTTCGCGGTCTCCGAGGAGGGCGTCACCATCGTGGGCAAGGGCGTGGAGGTGCTGAAGTGACCGCGTCTGACCGGCTCAAGGTCGCGCTGCTGACCCGCGAGTACCCGCCGGAGGTGTACGGCGGCGCCGGCGTGCACGTGGAGTACCTGGCCCGCGAGCTCGCGCCGTTCGTCGACGTCACCGTGCACTGCCAGGGCAAGCCGCGCTCGACGGCCGTCGCGCACAGCCCGTGGAGCCTGCTCTCCGAGGCGAACCCGGCCCTGCAGACGATCTCGACGGACCTGTCGATGGTCGCCGCGCTCGACGGCGCCCAGGTGGCGCATTCGCACACCTGGTACGCCAACCTGGCCGGCCACCTGGGCGGGCTGCTCCACGACATCCCGCACGTCGTCACCGTGCACTCGCTGGAGCCGCTGCGGCCGTGGAAGGCCGAGCAGCTCGGCGGCGGCTACGCGCTGTCGTCCTGGGCGGAGAAGGTGTCGGTCGAGGGCGCGTCCGCGATCGTCGCCGTGTCCGAGGGCATGCGCGCGGACCTGCTCTCGGCCTACCCGGACGTCGACCGGGGCAAGGTCCACGTGATCTACAACGGGATCGACGCCGAGCAGTACGCCCCCGACCCGAACACCGACGTCATCGAGCGCTACGGCGTCGACACGAGCCGGCCGTCGGTGGTGTTCGTCGGGCGGATCACGCGGCAGAAGGGCGTCCCGGTGCTGCTGCGCGCCGCCGCCCACCTCGACCCGGACGTCCAGCTCGTGCTCTGCGCGGGCGCACCGGACACCCCGGAGCTGGGGGCGGAGGTCGCCGGACTGGTCGACGAGCTGCGCAAGACCCGCTCGGGGGTCATCTGGCTGTCCGGGATGCTGAGCAAGCGGGAGGTCATCCAGCTGCTCTCGCACTCGACGCTGTTCGCCTGCCCGTCGGTGTACGAGCCGCTGGGCATCGTGAACCTGGAGGCGATGGCCTGCGGGACGGCGGTGGTCGCGTCGAAGACCGGCGGCATCCCCGAGGTGGTCGCGGACGGCGACACGGGCCTGCTCGTGCCTCCGGACGACCCCCAGGCGCTGGCCGAGTCGATCAACAGCCTGACCCGCGACCCGGAGCGGGCATCGGCGATGGGCACCGCGGGCCGCGAGCGGGCCGCGACGAGTTCGACTGGGGACGCATCGCCCAGCAGACCGCGGACCTGTACCGGCGCGTCGTCGACGAACACCGTCGGTGATCACCGCCGCGGGATAGGGACGATCGACGGTCGTCAGGTCTGCTCGCGCGGGCAGAACCACGTGGTGCGGCCACCGACGGTGGCCCGCACCATCACCGCACCGCAGCGCGGGCAGTGCCCGTCCGGATGCCGGTGCGGCATGACGACGCCGGTGTGCACGCCACCGTGCCGGACGGCCGCCCGGATCGCCGTCCGCAGGGCCCTGTGCAGGGTGGTGAGCTCGTCACGGCGGAGGGTGTCGACCCGTCGCCGCGGGTCGAGCCGGGCCTGCCACAGCGTCTCGTCGGCGAGAAGGTTGCCCACTCCTGCCAGGACGGACTGGTCCAGCAACCGCGCCTTCACCGGTGCGGTTCCGCGCCCGACCCGGTCCCGGAACGCGGCGACGCCGATCCGCTCGGCGTCGGGGCCGAGGGCGGTGAGGTCGGGGTCGAGTCGGACCCGGCCGAGGCGGCGCTTGTCGAACAGCCGCAGCGTCCCGCCGTCGACGAAAGTGATCGAGAAGCGGGTCCATTCGGAACGGCGGTCGGCCTGGGCGGCGACGGGCTCACCGGGGACCCGGTCGCCCCCCTCGCTGAGCGCGCCCGCGGCGTCGGTGACGAGGATGCGGCCGCTCATCCCGAGGTGCAGGCCGAGTACGGGCCCGTCGCCCGAGGTGTCGCACCACAGGGACTTCCCCTGCCGGCACGCGGTGGTGAGCCGGCGCCCCGCGAGCGCGGTGCTGATCTCCCCCGGCGCGTGCGGGCGGCATTCCCACGTGTCGCGGTCGTCGACGTCGACGATCGTCCGATCCAGCGCGGCCCGCTCGATCGTCGCGCGGGCGCTCTCGACCTCGGGGAGCTCGGGCACGATCATCAGTGTCGGCCACCGGCGTCGGTGCCGCCCGCCGCCCGGGCGACCCGTAACCAGAGGACGCAGGACTTCGGCCACGGGTGGCCCCGCAGCGGGCGCGGCGAAGCGCCGTGCGCTCAGCGGACGGCCAGCCGCACCCCGCCCACCGGGTCGCCGTCGGCGAGGAACGCCGCCAGGCGCGTGCCCTCCTGCTCGACGTCGTCGCGCGCTTCCGCGGTCAGGCGCCGGTGCACGGTGACGTCGACGTGGAGCGCGCCCCCGTCCTGCGCGGTCGTCCAGGTGCCGGCCACCCGCCCGTCGACCAGCAGGAACCGGGCGCCGAGGACCGACAGACCGCGGTCGGCGTCGTCGACGATCCGACGACGGTCGTCGAACGCGAGCACGGCGTTGTCGAACGCGGGCAGGAACCGCGGCGGCGCGGGGGTGTCAGGGTCGGGCAGCGGAGCGCCGGGCACGTCGTGAAGGGCGCGACCGCGCTCGTCGCGGAACGTGCGGAGCTGCGGACGCAGCCGGGCCACCACGGCGGGCAGCCCGGCCAATCCCGACCAGGCACGGATGTCGGCGGTCGCCGCAGGGCCGTACGCGGCGAGGTAGCGGAGCACGAGGGCCTCGGCAGTCTCGGTCGTAGCGTCCTCCGGCTCCGCACCGAGCCACACGTCGATCGTGGTGCTGCTGGCGGGAGCACTCTGCCGCCACAGCCCGCGCGGCGGCACCTGGACGAGCGGGAGCAGGGTGCTCAGGGCGTCGCCGAGGTCGCGGGCGGCCACCTGCGGCCACCGGTCGCCGACGGCCCGGGCGACCTCCGTCAGTGTGCTCGGCGTCGCGGCGAACAGCGGTCGACCGGCGGCGGCGAGCTCCTCCTCGTCGACGCCGGGCAGGCGGCGGCCCAACGTGCCGCGCATGCGGGCGACCAGCATCGGGTCGTGCAGTCGGCGCAGGCGCAGGCAGTCGCGGGCCGACACAAGGTGCAGCGTGCGGCGCATGAGCAGCACCCGCACTGCCTCGCGCCGCGCGAGTAGCCCGGACAGGTCGCCCGGCGCGAAGTCGCGCAGCCGGGACCAGACGCCGACGTAGGGCTCCTGCGGTTCCTGCGCCTGCAGCCCGACGAGGTGCTCGACGAGGTCGAGCACCGGGCCCTCGGCTCGGGCGAGTAGGTGCTGGCGGGCGAGCAGGGCCCGGTTGAGCGCCCGCGTCCCGAGCATCGCCCCGTCCTCCACGGACGGCAACCTATCGCGGCGCACGAGGCCGCATGATCAACACATGTCGGCAGGGGCCGGTGTCCGGCCAGGTCGGCGCTCGAGGGGGACCGCAACGTCAGAACGGTGGCGGATCCAGGTCGACACCGTCGGGCACCGGGGGCGCGTGCTCGGGTGTCGCCTCGGGCGTCGGCGCCGGGTCGGGTCGGTAGTCGTGGGGCGCGGTGGTGTGCCGGTGTCCGGTGGGGGTGGTCCAGGTCAGCCGGCCGTCGGGGTGGGCGTGGACGTGCCAGCCGGCGGCGTGGGTCTTGAGCCGGTGGTGGTGGGTGCAGCAGGCGGCGAGGTTGGGTTCGCTGGTGGGGCCGCCGTCGGACCAGGCCACGATGTGGTCGAGTTCGGCGTCGGCGGCTCGTCTGCGGCAGCCGGGGAACCGGCAGTGGACGTCCCGGGCCCTGACGTGATCGGCGAGCCCGGCCGGTGGGTGGTAGGTGGTGCGGCCGTGGTCGAGCAGGGTGCCCGACAGCGGGTCGGTGACCAGCCGGCGCCACACCCCGCCCGCGGCCGCCTCGCGGGCGAGGGAGGCGGGGATCGGGCCGTGCCCGACGAGCTCGGCGGGCTGCTCGTCGGCCCCGGTCAACGTGGAGTACGGCACGACGACCTGGACCAGCGGCTTGCCGGGGTTCACCGGCTGGATCGGCCGGCCCAGCCGGTTCGCCACATCAGTACGGTCGGCGCGGTCGGCGCGGTCGCGCGCTCGTCCGCCAGTGAAGTCAGGTGATCCACCGCCGGCCTCGCCGCCGACGGCCTCGCTGTCACCGGAAGCGGTGTCGGTGTCGGTGTCGGTTTGTCGGTGCGGTGTCGGTGTCGGTGTCGGTGTTGCAGAGCAGGCGGCCGTTGAGCAGGGCGGCGAGGAGGTCCGCGCGGCGGGCGTCCATCGACCGCGGGTCCTCAGCACCCAGACCGCGGGCCAGCCGGGTCAACCACGTGAACGCCCCCGCCGCATCGGTCGCGGTGAGCATCGCCCACAACGTGCCCATCCCGTCCGGCTCGGCGGTCACCACCACCCGCCGATCCCGACGGGCCTCACGATGCCGCGCCTCCGCCCCGTCGGGGTCCGCGGCGATCACCGCACGCGCCAGCGCCGCCTTGAGCTGGGCCAGGGTCTGCTCCGGCGCCCGGGGCAGCACCCGCGTCCTGCACGGCGCGGGCCAACTCGGCGACAGCATCCAGGTGGCGTCATCGACCGCACGGGCCTTCGCGGTGTCGATCCGCCCGGACTCCCACAACGCAAACGTGCCGGGCAGCGTCGCCAACAGCCGACACGCCAGCCCGATCCGGGCACACGCGCTGCCCCGGGACAGGTGCAGCGCCACCCCGACCTCGTCCGGGGCGTACTCACTGCCCACCCCCGCCGACCGCGCCGCATACGGCGCCGTGTCCGCAGGACGACGCCGGGCCAGCTCGGCCAGCAGCCGCGCCTGCCGCGCCGCCGCCCACGACCCGAGCCGGTCGAACCCGACCATCGCCTCGATCAACGTGTCATCCGGCAGCCGGCCCGGATCCGCGGTGGCCGAGTCCAGGTCCAGCGCCAGCCACCCCGAGGGCTCGCACCTACCGAAGGCGAGCAGCGGCTCGTCCGGCGCGGCATCGTCCCACTCCGGGGGCAGCCAATCACGGACCCTGTCAAGATCGGCGTCGGCGTCGGCGAGCAGCCGCTCCAGCGCCCCGTCGAACTCATCGTCAAGCTCGTCGTCAAGCTCGTCGGGGGGCACGTGGCAGCCATGACCCCCACGGGACTCACCGACCACGTCTTCGAACATATGTTCGATTCTAGCAGAAGATCACGACCTGGGCCAGCAGCCCGACTCATTGAGGCTTCCACCAGGGTCGAGCCGCCCTGCACCTCAGAGCAGCCCTGCACCTCATCGGCACGGCCGTGATTGGACCGGCCGAACGCGGGTAGTGCTCCGCCACCGGAGGTGGCAGTGCCCAGTAAAGACAAGGTCAAGGCGCTGATCGCCCAGGGTCTCGACTACCTGGCGACCGGCAGGCGCCTCGGCGTGCCGTCAGGTCAGGCGTACGTGGTCGGCACCAGCACGCCCGCGGACGCCGGCGACTCCGCGGCGGACCGGGACCGCCCGAGCGCGAGCGCGCAGCACCGGACGAACCCACCGCAGGAGAACCCGACCAGCACGCAGATCGTGCACGACTGGATCGCTCGCCGGGTGGCCGCGGACGAGCAGATGCGGTGGGCCGGGGCCGCACGGAAGGCACAGGAGCAGGCCCAGCAGGAGGGGAAGAGCTGAGATGGTGCGCACCTGGCTGGAGTCGTGGCCGGTCGTCCGGCAGCTGACCGACGGCGACCGGACCGCCCGGGGTGCGGCGGCGAAGAGCCGCACCAGCGCGTCGCTGCACCCGCGGGTCGCCACCGCGGACAAGGTCGTGAAGTCGATCTGCCCGTTCTGTGCCGTGGGTTGCGGGCAGAACGTGTACGTGAAGGACGAGAAAGTCGTCCAGATCGAGGGCGACCCCGACTCCCCTGTCAGCCGCGGGCGGCTGTGCCCGCGCGGCTCGTCGACCCACCAGCTCGTCACCAGCCCCCGCCGCGAGTCGACGGTCCGCTACCGGCGCCCCCACGGCACCGAGTGGGAGGACCTCGACCTCGACACGGCGATGGACATGATCGCCGATCGCGTCCTCGCCAGCCGGGACAGGGGCTGGGAGGAGGAACACGAGGGCAACAGGACCCGGCGGACGATGGGATTCGCCAGCCTCGGCGGCGCGACGCTGGACAACGAGGAGAACTACCTCATCAAGAAGCTGTTCACCGCGCTCGGCGCCATCCAGATCGAGAACCAGGCGCGTATTTGACACAGCTCCACCGTCCCCGGTCTGGGGACCAGCTTCGGCCGCGGCGGCGCCACGACGTTCCAGCAGGACCTGCAGAACGCCGACTGCATCGTCATCGAGGGCTCGAACATGGCCGAGTGCCATCCCGTCGGGTTCCAGTGGGTGATGGAGGCCAAGGCGCGTGGCGCGACCCTGATCCACGTCGACCCGCGGTTCACCCGCACCAGTGCGCTCGCGGATGTCCACGTGCCGCTGCGCGCCGGCACGGACATCGCGTTCCTCGGCGGGATCATCAACCACGTCCTGGCGAACGAGAAGTACTTCCGCGAGTACGTGCTCGCCTACACGAACGCGTCGACGATCATCAACGAGGACTTCCGCGACACGGACGACCTCGACGGGCTCTTCTCCGGCTTCGACCCCGACACGCACAGCTACGACGTCAGCAGCTGGCAGTACGAGGGCGGGGTGGTGCAGTCGGCGTCGGGCGAGCGTGATCAGGTGGCGTCCGAGCGCCAGGAGAAGGGCCACGCCGGGGGGACATCGGCACACAGCGAGTCCCACGGGTCGGGCGGCGCCGCGATCGCGAACGAGTTCCGCACCGACGAGACGCTCCAGGACCCGTCCTGCGTCTTCCAGGTCCTCAAGCGGCACTTCGCGCGCTACACACCGGAGGTCGTCGAGCAGACCTGCGGTGTGCCGCAGGAGCAGTTCCTGCGGGTGTGCGAGGAGCTGGAGCGCAACTCGGGACGCGAGCGGACCAGCGCATTCGTCTACTCGGTGGGTTGGACGCACCACACTGTCGGCGTGCAGTACATCCGCACGGCGTCGATCCTGCAGGCGCTGCTGGGCAACATCGGCCGCCCGGGCGGCGGGATTCTCGCGCTGCGGGGGCACGCCAGCATCCAGGGCAGCACCGACATCCCGACGCTGTACAACATCCTCCCCGGCTACATCCCGATGCCGCACGCCGAGACCGCTACCGACCTCGACACCTTTGTCGAGAACGAGAAAGCCGAAAAGGGTTTCTGGGGCGAGCTGCGGTCGTACCTGGTGAGCCTGCTCAAGGCGTACTGGGGCCCGGCGGCGACGCCGGAGAACGACTTCTGCTTCGACTACCTGCCGCGCCTGACCGGCAGCCACTCGAGCTTCGAGACGGTCATGGAACAGCTCGCGGGCGAGTGCACGGGCTACTTCGTGCTCGGCGAGAACCCGGCCGTCGGGTCGGCCAACGCGAAGATGCAGCGGCTGGGCATGGCAAACCTCGACTGGCTCGTCGTGCGCGACTTCCAGCTCATCGAGTCCGCCACCTGGTGGAAGGACGGGCCGGAGATCGAGACGGGCGAGCTGCGCACGGAGGACATCGGCACCGAGGTGTTCTTCCTGCCCGCCGCCGCGCACACCGAGAAGGACGGCAGCTTCACCAACACCCAGCGCATGCTGCAGTGGCACCACCAGGCCGTCGAGCCCCAGGGCGACGCCCGCAGCGACCTGTGGTTCATGTACCACCTCGGCCGCAGGATCCGGGACAAGCTCGCCGGGTCGACGCGGGACCGCGACCGGCCCGTCCTGGATCTGACCTGGGACTACCCCACCAAGGGCCTGCTGGACGAGCCCGAGGCCGAGGCCGTGCTCGCCGAGATCAGCGGCTGGGACGCCGACGGCAAGCCGCTGTCGACTTACCTGGACCTCGAGGACGACGGCAGCACGGTCTGCGGCTGCTGGATCTACTGCGGCGCCTACGGGGAAGGGGTGAACCAGACGGCCCGACGCCGGCCCGGCAGCGAGCAGAGCTGGGTGGCGCCGGAGTGGGGCTGGGCCTGGCCCCTGAACCGACGCATCCTCTACAACCGCGCCTCCGCCGCACCGGACGGCACACCGTGGAGCGAGCGCAAGGCGTACATCTGGTGGGACCCGGAGCAGGGGAAGTGGGTCGGGCACGACGTCCCCGACTTCACCCCGACGCTGGCCCCGGACCACGAGCCGCCGGAGGGCGCGACCGGCCCGCAGGCGCTGTCCGGCACGGACGCGTTCATCATGCAGGCCGACGGCAAGGCGTGGCTCTACGCGCCGGCCGGGCTCACCGACGGCCCCTTGCCGGCGCACTACGAGCCGCAGGAGTCGCCGGTCCGCAACCCCCTCTACGGGCAGCAGCGCAACCCCGCACGGCAGATCGATGTGGTCGTCCACCCGGAGGACCGGTTCTCGCCGAGCGGGGACGAGCCGGGCGCGGACGTCTACCCGTACGTGCTCACCACCTACCGGATCGCCGAGCACCACACGGCCGGCGGCATGAGCCGGTGGTCGCCCTACCTGGCCGAGCTGGCGCCGGACCCCTTCTGCGAAGTGTCGCCGGAGCTGGCCGCCGAGCGCGGCCTGACGCACGGCGACTGGGCAACGGTGATCTCCGCGCGCAACGCCGTCGAGGCACGGGTGATGGTGACCGACCGGATCCCGCCGCTGCGGGTGCAGGACGCGGTGCTGCACCAGGTCGGTCTGCCCTACCACTGGGGACCGAACGGGCTGGTCACCGGTGATGCCGCGAACGACCTGACCAGCCTCGTCATGGACCCGAACGTGCACATCATGGAGACGAAAGCCCTGGCCTGCGACATCCGACCGGGTCGGCGGCCGCGCGGGCCTGCGCGGGTGGCGCTGGTCGCCGAGTGGCGGCGGCAGGCGGGGATCACCGAGAGGACGGGGGTGGACGGGTGAGCGAGCTGGCCGAGCAGCCGCCGCGGATGGGGTTCTTCACCGACACCTCGGTGTGCATCGGGTGCAAGGCCTGCGAGGTGGCGTGCAAGACGTGGAACGCCATTCCGGAAGACGGACTGGCGTTCACCGGGATGTCGATGGACAACACGGTCGGTCTGGGCGCGGACACGTGGCGACACGTGGCATTCATCGAGCAGCGCAAACCGCTCGGGACCCAGGATCCGGGCACGGGTCGGCCCGACGAGTTCCGGTGGCTGATGTCGTCGGACGTCTGCAAGCACTGCACCCACGCCGCGTGCCTGGACGTCTGCCCCACCGGGGCGCTGTTCCGGACGGAGTTCGACACCGTCGTGGTACAGGAGGACGTCTGCAACGGCTGCGGCTACTGCATCCCCGCCTGCCCATATGGGGTCATCGACCAGCGCAAGGACGACGGCCGGGCCTGGAAGTGCACGCTCTGCTACGACCGGCTGGGCGTCGGGATGGAACCGGCGTGCGCGAAGGCGTGCCCGACCGACTCGATCCAGTTCGGGCCGTTGGACGAGCTGCGGGAACGGGGCGATGCGCGCCTGGCCCAGCTGCACGAGGCCGGGATCGACGACGCCCGGCTCTACGGCCGCGATCCGGACGACGGCGTCGGCGGCGACGGGGCGTTCTTCCTGCTGCTCGACGAGCCGGAGGTCTACGGGCTGCCGCCGGACCCGGTGGTCACCACGCGGGACCTGCCGGCGATGTGGCGACACGCCGGGGCCGCGGCGCTGGCGCTGGCGGGTGCAGTGGCCGCGGTGTTCCTCGGAGGCAGGCGATGAGGGGGCGGCGGGGTCGGCGCGGCGAGCAGCCGATGGTGCCCGCGGCGACCTTCGACTCCTACTACGGCAAGCCGGTGCTCAACTCACCGGTGTGGGAGCCGCGCGACATCGCCGGCTACCTGTTCCTGGGCGGCCTGGCCGGGGCATCGTCCGCCCTGGGTGCGGGTGCGCACGCAACCGGCCGGACCGCGCTGGCCAGGGTGAGCAAGGTGGGGGCCGCGGGGGCGGGCCTGGTCTCGCTGGCCGCCCTCGTCCACGATCTGGGGCGGCCCAGCCGATTCCTGAACATGCTGCGGGTGTTCAAGGTGACCTCGCCGATGAACGTCGGCTCGTGGCTGCTCGCCGGCTACGTCCCGCTCACCGCGGTCGCGGCCGCGTCCGCCGTCACGCGCCGGGCGCCCCGGGTAGGCGCCGCCGCCACTGCCGGTGCCGCACTCATCGGCCCGGCCGTCGCCTCTTACACCGCGGTACTGATCGCCGACACCGCCGTCCCGGCCTGGCACAACGGGCACCGCGAGTTGCCGTATGTCTTCGTCGGGTCGGCCGCGACCGCCGCCGGCGGGCTGGGGCTGCTGTGCGCCCCCGTCACCGAGCAGGGCCCGGCCCGGACGCTGGCGCTGCTGGGCGTCGCCGCTGAGTCGGGTGTCTTCGAGTGGATGAAGAAGCGCATGGGCATGGTCGGCGAGCCGTACTCGTCGGGGAAGGGCGGGCGATTGATCCACCTCGGTGAGACGCTCGCGCTCGCCGGGGCGGCGGGTGCGGTGCTGGGCCGTCGCAGCCGGTCGGGGTCCGCACTGTCCGGCGCGGCCCTGCTGGCTGCGTCCGTGTCCACCCGCTTCGGCATCTTCCACGCCGGCATGGACTCGGCCCGCGACCCCCGCTACACGGTCGAGCCCCAGCGGGAGCGGCTCGGCGCACACTCACCCGCTGACCCGGCGCTCGGGTAGCCGACGTTTGTGCTCGGCGACGCGGGGCATGCATGAGCAGATGACGGAAGGACACGCCGTGACCACCGACCCGATCGCTCCCGACGCCGGTACCCGCGTTCCGCAGGTCGACCCCCCGGCCCCGCAGCCCGGCGCAGCGGCGACCACCGACGCCACCGCGTCCATCGGCGACGCGGCTGCCACCGTGCCACCGGCGAGCGCCCGACCCGACCCCTCGACCAGCTCCACCGGCGAGCTGCTGCACACGCTGACGGAGAACATCCAGTCGCTGGTGCGGGGCGAGGTCGCCAGTGCACGGCAGGAGATGACGGACAAGGCGCTCGCCGCCCGCCCGGCCGCCGCGATGCTCGGCGGGGCCGCCGTGCTCGGCGCGCTGGCGGCCGGCACGTCCGCGGTCGTGCTGGTGCGCTTCCTCGACCGCTTCCTGCCACCCACCACGTCCGCGGCGGTCGCCACTGCGCTGCTCGGCGGCGGCGCCGCGGCGCTGGCGAAGGCCGGGACCGCGGAACTGCAGCTCGTCGGTCCGCCCGTCCCGGAGCGCACCGTCGAGGGCGTGAAGGCCGACCTGGCCGCCGTGACCGAGGCGACGTCCGGCTGAGCCGTCACGCGGACAGGTGCGCCTCGATCGCGTCGGCTGCCGCGACGGCTCCCCCGGCCTCGCGGACGGCGCCCCGCATCCGGTCGAGCGCGGCGCGCATGGCGTCGTCCCCGGTGACGGCGTCGACGGCGGCCCGCAGGTCGTCGGCCGTCAGGGCCTCCGGGTCGAGCCGGACACCCAGCCCGAGCTCGGCGACGCGGGCGGCGTTGACCTCCTGCTCCACCATCTGCGGCACGCACACCAGCGGGACGCCGTAGTACAGCGCCTCCATCGTCGAGCCCATCCCGGCGTGCGACACGAACGCCGCGGCGTGGCGCAGCACCGCAGGCTGCGGGAACCACGCGCGGACGTCGATGTTGGCCGGGACCGCGCCCAGGTCGTGGATCCGCACTCGCTCCCCCACCGCCATCGCGACGGGGCCGCGGTCGCCGAACGCCGCGAAGCAGGCGCGGAAGAACTCCGGCCGGTCGTTGAAGGCCGTGCCGAGGGAGACGAACAGCACCGGCTCGTCCGGCGGGGTCCACCCTCCGTCGTCCTCACGGGCCGACGGTGACGGGCCGACGAACCGGTACCGGTCGTCGAACGTGTCAGCGCCGGGCTGGAACTCCGGCGGCACGAAGACGATGTTCAAGGAGGCCGGGGGCAGCATGCCCGGACGCATCTGGGCGTCGATGCCGTAGGTGGTGAGCAGCGCTTTCATGTCCCTGACGGCGGCGAGGATCTCGGGTGGCGGCGTCCCGGCGCGGGCGAACGCCGAGGAGCGCTCGTTGCTCGCGAACGACGGGAGGAGCGCGACGTCGACGGCCCCCGTCGTGGCTGCCAGCACGCGCCCGGTGATGCTCATCGCGTCATAGCAGACCGCCTGCGGTGGATCGAGGCGGAAGTGTTCCCGCATACCAGGCAGGCTGTCGCGGGCATCGGCCGTGATCCGCTCGAGGAACCCGGCGAGCGCCGCCGGGCTGAGCCGGCCGGGCCCCGGTCCGCTGGGTGGTCGCCCCGCGGTCGGGACCAGCGTCGCACCGGTCTTCTCGACCTCGGGGCCGAAGCGTTCCGCGGTGGCATAGCTGACGCGCCAGCCACGGCGGACGAGCTCGGCGACGACCGGAAGCGTCGGGTTCACGTGCCCGTGCGCGGGCAGGCTGACGAACGCGATATGGCGGTCCACATCCCCAGCGTCCACCTGATCACCTGAGTGCGGTCCTCAGGAGGGGCCGCACGGTGAGGCGGAGAACATCGAGATGTACGGACCCTGACGACAGTGGTTGTTCGCCAGGCCGCCGAGCACCGTCCGGCGATCGTGCTCGTGGCCCGGCTGACGGACGGGCTGACCGCCGCAGACCGGCAGACGGTGCTCGCGCAGCTGCGCAGGCTCGCCGCCGGGGGGCCAGCCGTGCTCGTGGACGACACGGACCCGGTCGCCGCGCTCTCGGTCGCGGACGGCGCGCTGCGCGCAGGGGCTGACGGCGGTGACAAGCGCCCACGAGGCCGGGCCCCCGGGCCGCGGGGGGACGGCCGGTCGGCTGACGGCGCCGTCGAGCGCGGGCAGCGCGACCATCCGGTACTCCGGTGCGGTGCGGGTGGCGCGGACGAAGCGCGCGCCGAGCGCCAGCAACCCGCTACGCCAGGACCACCGAGCTGCCGTCCACCGCCACCGCCTTCTCGGGCAGCGGGTTCTTCGCGGGCCCGGCCGTCGGCGTGCCGTCGGCGACCGCGAACTTGCTGCCGTGGCACGGGCAGTTGATCGTGCCGCCGACCACCTCCTTGACCTTGCATCCCTGGTGGGTGCAGGTCGCGCTGAACCCCTTGAACGTGCCGGCTTCCGGCTGGGTCACGACCAGGTCCTGGTCGGCGAGGACGATCCCGCCGCCGACGGGGACGTCGGCGACCGCCGCCACCGCACCGGGGCTCGACGCGGTGCCGCCTGCGGTCCCGGCGGCCTCGTTGGGCGCCGCCGAGGGGGCGGAGGCGGTGACCGGGCCGCCGGCCCCGTAGCCGGAGCAGGCGGTCAACGCGGCCGCGGCGGCGAGACCGCACCCGCCGGCCACGACGGCACGGCGGGTGAGCGGGGTCTGGTCCATGGTCGACTCCAGAGGTGGTGGGGAGGTCAGAACGTCAGGCCGGAGGTGGCGAAGAACCACACGGACGCGGTCAGCCACAGGGCGGTCAGCGCGGAGAACACCGCGCCGCCGAGGACCGGCAGCGTCCACTTCGGGGTGTCGGCCCGCAGGACGAGCATCTTCGCGGCGAAGGCGCCGTAGAAGAAGCAGCCGAACAGCGAGTGCACCAGCACCCGCGGCTCACCTGCCTGGAAACCGAGGGCGTAGAGGCAGTGCACCGCGACGGGCACCGTGAGCAGCACCGCGGCGCGCCCGGACCAGCGGTGCAGCCCGCCGATCCACGAGGGCGCCTCGACCGGGATCCGGCCGTACATGATCAGTGCGGAGACGAGCTGCACGACCGCCAGCACGAACGCGCCGGTCGCGAGCCACGCCTTGGCGGCGATGCCGCTGGAGAACCCCGCGAGGTTGAGGGCGAAGAACGCCGGCTCGTGCAGGCTGCCGTAGGCACCGAGCCCGACCGAGACCAGCGAGCCGACCCCGAAGGCGATGACGAGTGAGCGGACCTGGCGGTTGCGTGCATGCCGGTTCGGCGTGGGGACGTGGGCACTCATCGTGAGATCACCGCCGTGCCGCCGTCGAGAGCGATGACGGTGAGGGTGCCGCCGTCGACCGCAATGGAGCCGGGCGCCGGGTTGGGCAGCGGCGGCGCGGGCTGCTTCTCCCCGCCGAGGTTCAAGTTGCCGGTGACGTTGCCGTTCTCCTCGACGATCCAGCCGACCCGCGCAGCGACCCCGCGCAGCACACCGCGGCCCTCGTACAGCCCGGCGGGTGACGTGACGCCCTTGGCCGAGAACGGCCATTCCTTGCCGTCGACTGTGATCGTGCCGAACGTGGCCTTGTCGTCGAGGGTGCCCGTGAGGCTGCTCGTCTTGCCCGACAGCGACAGCGTGTCGCCGGTCACCGTGCCCTCCAGCCACGCCTCGATCTTCTTGCCGTCGCAGGCGTAGGCCACGGCCTTGCCGTTCTTGACCGCGATCGCGACGGTCACCTCGTTGCCCGACGAGCGGCCGGTGTAGGCCTTCTCCGCCACGGCGGGCGCCGCCGCCGGGGCGGACTCGGGCGCCGCGACAGCCGGCTCGCTCGGCGCGGCCGCAACGGCGGACGGGGCCGCGGTGGTCGCGGCGGTCTGGTTGGCCGGGTTGCTGATCATGTTCACCACCAGGAGCCCGGCGCCCAGAAGGACGACGGCCACGAGCGTGGCGAGTGGCGCGTACTTCTTCATCTTTCCTCCTGGTGCACGGGCGCGTGCAGACCGTTGCACATGCACACGGTCAGGCGGCCAGCACGGTTCGATCGAGATGGAGCGGATCGGTGTTCGAGTGATCGAGGCTGGGGTGGCCCAGGCTGCGGCGCATGCCGCGCAGGGCGTGGTGCACGCGGCTCTTCACCGTGCCCACCGGGATGTCGAGTGCGGCGGCGACGTCGGCGTACGGACGGTCCCGCACCACGGCGAGCAGCACAACACCCCGGTGCTCGGGGCTGACCCGAGACAGCGCATCGATCAGCACCATCCGCTGGAGGGCGGCGTCGACGTCCTCGGTGGTCCCCGGCCGCTCGTCCCGGTCGTCCGCCTCGGGGGCGAGCCGGGGCCGGACGGACCGGGCGCGCAGCATGTCGACCGCGATGTTGCGCCCGATCGTGCCGAGCCAGGTCGCGAGCGAGGGGCCCGCCGACGGGTCGAAGCTCCGGCAGGCCGCCCAGGCCCGCAGGAACGTCTCCTGCACCGCGTCCTCGGCCGCCCCGGGGTCGCCGAGGAGGGCGCGGGCGCGGGCGAGCAGCCACGGCCGGTTCGCGCGGTGCGCCGCGGCGAACCCGGTCGAGCGGCACAAGCCAGCACACGGACGGTCGCACAGGGTGTGGCTCATGAGGGAGAGCGTCCTCGCGAGCCGCCTTCGCGGGCAGGCCCGTTTACCGGTGCGAACCGGTACTTCTGCACACAGGCTCTACGTAGCCCATCGCTCTACCTCACTGACCGCTGCAGCCCGAACAGCCGGTACGCCACGACCGCACTGCGTCGCCCCTTCACCGCCAGCTCGCCGAGCGGCTCCACGGCGGCGTCCGCGGGCAGCTTCGCGCGCGTGGACCCGCCGATCACGACCTGGCCGGGCTGGGCCACCGACTCCAGGCGGGCCGCGACGTTCACCGCGTCGCCCATCGCGTTGAAGCTCCGTAGTGCCGTGCTGCCGATGTTGCCGACCAGCGCGGGGCCGGTGTTGATGCCGACCCGGAAGCGCGGCCAGCCGGGCGAGGACGCCGCCGTGGTCTCGACGGCGGCCTGCATGGCCAGCGCCGCGCGGGCCGCCCGCACCGGGTGGTCGTCCTGCCGGGCCGGGGCGTTGAACAGGGCCATCAGGGCGTCACCGACGAACTGCACCACGGTGCCTCCCTCGTTCAGGATCGCGACGGTGGCGTGCTCGAAGTACCGGTTGAGCATCACGACGATCTCCTCCGGGGTCGAGCGCTCGGAGAAGCCGGTGAAGCCACGCAGGTCCGCGAACAGCGCGGTCACCTCGACGACCGCGCCACCGAGCGCCGCCTGCTCCGGGTCGGCGAGCAGGGCCGTCGCGACGTCGGGCGACATGTAGGCGCGGAACAGCCCGTCGAGCTGGTGGTAGAGCCGCGCGTTCTCCATGCCCATCGACAGCTGGCTGGCCAGCGACGCGAACAGCGAGCGGTCGCGCTCGGAGAACCCGCTCTGCCGCCGGCTCAGCAGCACCCCGGCCGGCTTGTCCTTGACGGTCAGCGGGCAGGCGAGGACCGCCTGGTCCAGCGTGACCGGCTCCATGCCGCCCCGGTCGTCGACGGACTCCTCCGCCCGGCGCGTCACGTCGTCGGCGACCCGCCAGGTCGGGTCCGTCGCGAGCTCGTCGGGGAACCGCAGGTGCCCGCCGCCGAGCAGGCCGACGCGCACGCCGTCACCGCCGAACCCGGCTGCCACCCGCTGCACGGCGCGCTGCAGCAGGTCGTGTTCCTCGAGGCGCACCCGGGACTCGTGCCCGATCGCGACGAGCGTGGCCAGCCGCCCGATCTGCTCCCGCTCGGCGCGCAGCGCGTCCGCCGCCCGGCCGAGCACCGCCGTCTGCCCCTCGGTCAGCCCGAACCGGGTCTCCATCCCGGCGGTGATCAGGCTCATCTCGTCCGCCGAGATCTCCCCCGCCTCCTGCCGGCGCAGCGCACCGACCAGGGTCTCCAGCGCGGCCTCGTACTCGGCGCGGACCGCCCGGATCGTCTCGTCCGTGCGGACCCCGTCGAAGAGCCCGGTGGTGGAGCCCTCGCGGCGGTAGCCCACGTAGGCGCTGTAGGCGACGTAGCCGAACGCCAGCACCATCAGCACGTGCCACAGCCACCAGGTCAGGCGCCAGTTCGCGGCGAGCGCCACGGCGACCATCGCCTCGGCGAGCAGGACGTTCGCCGTGATGATCGATAGCAGCATCACCGAGCGGCGCCTGCGGTAGATGAGATAGAAGCGGACGGCGACGAACAGGTAGAGCACGACGGACACGGCCGTCATCGCGATCAGCGGGCCGCTGAGCTGCGCCGCGATCGCCGGGTCCCGCAGAGGCGGCAGCCCCGCGAGGGAGAAGATGCCCCACACCGCGGCGAGCGTGTAGATCCCCGAGCGCAGCCACGGACCCGCGCGCAGCACCTGCTCCGCCCGCCCGGGCCGGAACTCCAGCGCCGACGCCGCCGTGAACAGCGCTCCCAGCGCGAGGCCGACCGGGGTGGCGAGGGCGAACCCGCCGTTGCGGGTGTCGAGGAGCACCCCCGGAGTGGCCAGCGCGTGCAGCACGAAGAACAGGGCCGCGACGAGGAACCCGAGCCCGACGAGCAGCAGCCGCGGGTCGTCGTGGCGCTGCGCGGCCCGGTCGACGACGAGCGCGAGGCCCACGTTCACCCCCGCGACGAGGGCCACCAGCCAGAAGTGCCCCGGGTGGTTCTCGACGAGCAGGTCGGTGGAGGGCACCGCGAGCAGCAACCACAGCCCGAGCAGCGGCAGCGCCAGGTGGAACAGCCACACCACCAACCGGACCGGGACGCCTCTCGTCGCCATGCCACCCCCTCGTGCGCTGAACACTAGTGACTCCACCTGTGGATCATCGCTTTGCTTCGCCGCGGCGCTGATCTACAGGACACGCTGTGGGTCGTCACGCAAGCGTCGATGCCGCCTCCACTCGGAGATGCGTCAGGCACCCGCGCGCTTGCGCAGCCCCTCGAGGTCCAGCACCGTCATGGTGCGCCGCCCCGTGGTGACGAAGCCGCGGTCCCGCAGCACCCGCAGCGCCTTCGCGACGGCCTCGCGCGACGCCCCGACCCAGCCGGCCAGCTCGTCCTGCGACAGCGCCACGCCGATCCGGACCCCCTGGCCGTCGGGCTCGCCGAACCGCTCGGCCAACTCCAGCAGCCGGCGGGCCACGCGGCCCGGGATGTCGTAGGCGGCGGACTCGACCCGTTTGCGGTCGGCGTCCCGCAGCCGCGCCGTCACCAGCTGCAGCAGCGCGATCGCCGCATCGCCGTGGGAGCGCAGGTAGTCGACGAACGCCGCGATGGGCACGACCAGCGCGACCACCGGCTCCAGCGCGGCGACCGACGCGCTGCGCGGCGCCCCGTCGACGGCCGAGAGCTCGCCGAGCAGCGCCCCCGGCCCGCGCACGGCGAGCAGGATCTCCTCACCTTCGGCGGTCAACGAGAAGACCTTGACCCGGCCCGACGCGACGATGAGGACGGTCGTGCAGGACTCGCCCTCGAGGTAGAGCGACGCGCCCGCAGGCCACTGCCGCCGCCGACCCCGCGCGGTCAGGTCAGCGCGGTCGGCCTGGCCGAGCCGGGCCATGAACTCGTCTGGCTCGGGGTCCGTCATGGTCACCTTCCGGCTGGAGACACGGGACGGCGCCATCTTCACCCATTCCCCCTGCATCAGGGAGCCGGTGCAGCCCTCCTTTTTACACATCCGAGCCGCTACGACGACCGCGACCGGCCCGCCCGGGCGGCCCACGATTCCTCACAGGAGGTGGACGACATGACTGATGATCGCAGAACCGAACTCCGCTGGGACGAGCTGGACCTGGTGGTGTGCCCCGAATGTGCCGCGCCCGCCGAGGTCGTGGACCGCTACGTCCTGCCGAGCACGGACGGGCCGGTGGAGCACGTCAAGGTGCAGTGCCTGGGCCGCCACTGGTTCGTGCTGCCCGCGGCGGCGCTGCCGCCGGTGCGCACCGTGACCGCCGCGGCCGGGACGGGGCCGGTCCGATGAGTGCAAGCCTCACCAACCGCGACCGCGCCATTCTGCGCGCGGTGGCGGGCGGTACCGCCGAGATGCTGGTCAGCTCGGAACCCGACCTGTTCGTCGACGGCCGTTTCTGCTGCGACCAGCTCGCGGCCCGCCGCCTCGCGCACGCCGGGCTCATCGCCGGCGCCCGCCCGGGTGCGACCGGCCAGCGCGTGCCGGCCCGGCTGACCGCGGCAGGCCACCTGGAGCTGCTCGCGGGCTGACACAGCACAGCCCGTCGTCCCCCTCGACCACCGGCCCTCCGCCGTCCTGACGATCCCGGACGGAGGAGGGCCGGTTCCATGTCCGGACGATGCCGGCGCGTCCACCGTCGTGCGATCGACGGTGGGCGCGCCGGGGCGACGATCAGCCGTTCTGCGAGCCGTTCCCGGCCGGCGCATCGGGCTCGACACCGGCCGCGACGTTCGCCGTCGTCGTGCCGTCCCCGACTTCGGTGTCACCTGCCGCGTTGTTGTCCGCACCGCCGGTCCCGGTGCCCGAACCGCCCGTCCCGGCCCCGGTGTCCCCGTTCGCGCCATTCCCGGAATTGTCCGCGCCGCCTGCGACACCATCGTCGCCCGGGGCCGTGGTCTCCGGCGGAGCGGTCGTGGGCGGCTCCTCGGTCACCTGCGTCGTCGCCGGGGGTGCCGTGGTGGTCGGTGGCTGCGCGCTCGTTGCCGCCACCGCGGCGCGGGTGGTCCGGCGCGTCGGCGGAGGCGGTGGAGGCGCCTTCTTTGCCGCCGTCTCCACCGGGATCACGAGCGACGGTGCAGGTGCCGACGTGTCGACCGCGGCCGGCGTCACCGCGCCCGCCTCCGTCCCCGCGCCGATCCGCCCGATGCCGAACGCCGCCACCCCACCGAGGACCGCCAGGGCGAGCGCACCGGCGGAGGCGACGAGCACGACCCGCCGCGGACGCGACGTCGCGGGGTCCGCCACCTGGAACGGGCGTGCCTGCTTCGGGGGCCGGGCCACGGCGAGCACGTCGGTGCCGTCGTGCGGGCCGGATACCGCCCCGCCGACCGCGAGCGGCAGGGTTCCCGGCCCGGAACGCAGGGTCCCCGGCCCGGAACGCGCGGCCGAGGGGTCCGGCTGCGCCGGCGGCTGGAATGCCCCGGTGCCACCCGCCGCTCCCATGCCGCCTCGCGCCGGGACGCGCTCGGGTGCCGAGCCGGTCCCGGCACCGACCGTCGTGCCGGCCGGGGCCCCGGCGCCGGCGACGAGCGGGGCACCGGCCAGGGCCACCTTCGCGGGTGGGATGCGTGCGGGGGCCCCGACGGCCGCAGGCTTCGGTGCCGGCTTCCGGTCACCGCCTGTACCGCCGGCGAGCAGCGCCGCGCCCATCGCCACCACGCCGACGGGGTCGGGCGCGACCGTCACGTCCCGCCCGAACTCCTCCGAAAGCAGCTGCGGCACGAGCGGGATCCGCGACGAGCCGCCCACCAGCACCAGCGCCGCGAGGTCGGCGGCGCTCATCCCGGCGCCGTCGAGGGCCCGGCGCACGGACTCGGCGGTCTCGACCAGCGCCGGGCGGATCATCTCCTCGAACTCCGCGCGCCCGAGCCGCACCTGTGTCCGCACTCCCGGCAGCACCACCGGGATGAGCACCTCGGTGTCGTGCGAGAGCGCCTCCTTCGCAGCGGTGGCCGCCCGGCGCAGGTCCGCGACAGCGGCCAACACCTCGGGATCGGTCGGGTCGAGCTCCTCCCACGCCGGGCCGAGCGCCTCGCGGACGTGCGCGAGCACCACCTCGTCGAGGTCGGCGCCGCCGAACCGCTCCACGCTGTCGGGGGAACCGACGACTGTGAACCCGTCGGGGCCGCGGCGCAGCACCGTGGCGTCGCACCGTCCGCCGCCCAGGTCGTAGACCCCCACCGTCGCGCCCGGCTCGACCCGCGCGGAGGCGGCGTACCCGGTCGCCGCGGCGACCGGCTCCGGAATCAGCGTCGCAGACCCGAGCCCCTGCTCGGCCAGCGCGGCGTGCAGCGCGCCCAAGCGGTGCGGGCCCCAACCTGCCGGGTGCGTGACGGCCACGCGCGCGGCCACGCCGCTCTCGCGCTTGGCCACGTCGTCGACGACCCGCACGAGGAACCGGGCGGCGAGCTCATCGGGCGACACCGGCTGCCGGCCGACCAGCAGCGGGGTCGGGTCGCCGACGCGCCGGGTGAGATCGCGCACGACGTGGCCGGGGTCGGACAGTTCTCGCCGCTGAGCCGCCTCCCCCACGAGGAAGGTGCCGTCCGCACCCAGGTAGACCGCGGAGGGCACCGCGCCTGCGGCTCCCCCCAGCGGCACGACCTGAGCGGTGCCGCCGGGGCGGCACACGGCCGCGACGGTGGACGTGGTGCCCAGGTCGATACCCACGACGTACGACATCGGGTTGCCTCCTACGGGTAGCTACGCGCATGGACCGATGGGTGGGCACGGACTCGAAATACCGTGCGGTTCACATCCGTGGCGCGGTACCGGGCAAATCCCCTACGGCCCCAGGTGGGCGGGCTGCGAACCCGGCACCGCCCGGCGCACGAACCGGGGTGCGCCCCGATTTGCAGAGCCGCCGCGCGCCGCAGCATTAGTGGCAGCCGGACGACGAGCCGGACGGCGCGACGAGGGACACACCCCGCGCCGAACCCTCAGAACTTCTTGAAGGAGCCACACCATGACCAACCCGGGCAGCCCGTTCAACGTCCAGTCCTTCCTGGCCGGCATCGACGAGCGCTTCAACCTCGACGACGACCAGCTCCAGGACCAGGACCAGGACCAGGCCGCGGCCAACGCGAACAACAACGCCGAGCTCGCCGACGTGGCCAACACCCAGCTGGGTGCCCTGGACCAGATCCTCGACACCACCACCACCACCGTGGGTGGCGCCGGTGGCGCCGGTGGCGCCGCCGTCGGTGGCAGCAGCGGCAGCGCGGACGGCACGGGCGTCGGCGGCAACGCCGGCAACATCACGCTCGACGGCAACCAGAACGTCAACTTCGGCAGCTCCCAGGGTGGTGCTGGCGTCGGCATCGGCGGTACCACCGGCGACGGTGGCGACGCGGACGCGTCCGGCGGTGACGGCGGCGCCGCGGTGTCCGACGTGGACGTCGACGCTGACGCCGACCAGGACTTCAACTCGGACCAGGAAGTCGACCAGAACGCCGACCTGGACGCCGAGAACGACCTTGACGCCGACGCCGACGCCGACGCCGACAGCGACACCGACATCGACAGCGACCTCGACGTCGACGTCGAGGCCAGCGACGACGACGTCTTCGCCTGATCTGCCATCGCCCCGCCCCGGCACGGTGCCGGGGCGGGGCTTCCGTCCGTCCCTGACCGAAAGGAGGGAGAAGCCGTGGTGGCCTTCTCCGACATCATCGACTTCCTGCTCCGTCTGCTCAGCGACGAGACGGCCCGTGCGGAGTTCGACAAGAACCCGCAGGCGGCGCTCGGCAACGCCGGCCTCGAGGGCGTGAGTGCCCAGGACGTCCGCGACGCGCGCCTGCACCTGGCCGACACCGGCGCCGTGCGCGCCAGCGACGACGGCGGCCGCTCCGCCTCGCACCACCACGACCCGGTCCGCGAGATCGGCCACACCACCGCGCACTACACCGCGACGGACCACCACCCGGTGTCGCATGGCGACACGTTCTTCACGATCGACGACCGCGACACCCTGTTCTTCCAGTCGATCTCCGACGACGACATCACGGTGACCGACGACCACAGCGTCAACACCGTGGTCGCGATACAGGACAACGACGTCAACGTCTCCGACGACGACACCACGATCAATGCCGACGGGTCGTTCAACTCCGACAACGACGTGGTCGCGATCCAGGACAACAGCGTCGGCGGCGACTCGCCGATCGACGTCGACGTGACCGGCGGCGTGACGCCCGGCGCCGGTCCGGCCAGCGACGCCGGCGCGACCCCGGCCGACGACCCGGCCACCGACCCGGCCGAGACCTGGCCGCCGTCTCCGGGCCCGCCGAGGTCGACGAGGAGCCGGTCGCCGAGGCGCCCGCCGACGAGCCGGCGGACGACCCGGTCGGCGACACAGCCGACCTACCGGCCGACGACCCGGCCGACGACGCCCTGCCGGTGTGAGGCCGCGATGACCAGCGACCCGGTGGCGGTGGTCGAGCGGGCCCGCGCTGCGATTGCCCGCTACGACCGCCCCGACCTCGATGAACGCCTGGCCGCGGCGCGCGCCCGCCTGCTCGACGACCGCACGCGCGTACTGGTCGTCGGCGAGTTCAAGCAGGGCAAGAGCATGCTCGTCAACGGCCTGGTGGGCGCGCCCGTCTGCCCGACCTTCGACGACGTCGCCACGGCGGTGCCGACCGTCGTGCGGCACGCCGAGGCGCTCGACATCGCGCTCGTCCGGCCCGACGGTGAGCGGACGACGATCACGGGCGACGAACTCGCCGACCACATCTGCGAGCAGGGCAACCCGGGCAACCGCGAGGGGTGGAGCCATGCCGAGGTCGGGCTGCCCCGCCCCGTCCTGAGCGGTGGTCTGGAGATCGTCGACACCCCCGGCGTCGGTGGGCTGGCATCGGTGCACGGCGCCGCGACGACGGCCATGCTGCCGTCCGCGGATGCGGTGCTGCTCGTCTCCGATGCCGCCCAGGAGTACACCGCGCCGGAGCTGGACTTCCTCGCCCAGGCCACAGCGGTCTGCCCCAACGTGGCCTGCGTCGTCACGAAGACCGACCTGTACCCGGAGTGGCGGCGCATCGTCGAGCTGAACCGGGGTCACCTGGACACGGCAGGCATCCGGACCGAGGTCTTCGGCGTGTCGTCGGCGCTGCGCTGGCACGCCGTCCTGCACGGCGACGCCGACGTCAACGCCGAGTCCGGCTTCCCCGAGCTGGTCGGCTATCTGCGCAAGCGGGTGCTCGGGCAGGCCGACCGGCTGGCCCGGCGTGGGGTGGTGCACGACGTCCTGGCCGTCACCGAGCAGATCGCGGGCAACCTGCTTGCCGAGCGGACAGCACAGCAGGACCCGGCCGCCGTCGCCGCGCTGGTGCGGGAGCTGACCGAGGCGCAGCAGCGGGCGACCGCGCTCAAGGAACGGTCGGCGCGCTGGCAGCAGACCCTCAACGACGGCGTCGCCGACCTCAACGCCGACATCGACTACGACCTCCGTGACCGGATGAAGGAGATCAGCCGGCTCGCGGAGGACGAGCTGGAGAACGGCGGCGACCCGGCGAAGGTGTGGGACCAGTTCGCCGCGTGGGTGCAGCAGGAGGTCGCCGGGGCGGCGTCGGCCAACTTCATCTGGGCCACCCGGCGCGTGCGCGCGCTGGCCCGCCACGTCGCCGACCACTTCTCCGACGACCGCGAGCAGCTCCTCCCGGCGTTGCGCAGCCACCCGTCGGATGCGATCCGGTCGGTGCGCACGATGGCCGCCCCGAAGACGGAGGACAAGGGGGTCGGCGCCAAGGCGCTGATCGGGCTGCGCGGCGGCTACTCAAGCATGTTGATGTTCGGCATGCTCGGCACGTTCGTCGGCTTCGCCTCGGCGATCAACCCGCTCGGCATCGGTGCTGCGATCTTCATGAGCCGCAAGGCGATCGGCGACGAGCGCAAGAAGCAGGTCACACGCCGGAAGAACGAGGCGAAGGCCGCCATGCGCCGGTACGTTGACGACGTCACCTTCCAGGTTGCGAAGGACTCCCGCGACCGGCTACGGGCCGTGCAGCGCGACCTGCGCGACCACTTCACCGCGCAGGCCGACCAGCTCAAGCGCTCGCTGCTGGAGTCGCAGCAGGCCACCGAACGCGCCGTGAAGGCGTCGCGGGCCGAGCGGGAGGCCCGACTGACCGAGATCACGAAGCAGCTGGAGCAGCTGGACGTGATCCGCAAGCAGGCACGGGCGCTGCTTCCCCAGCCCGCCACGGCGGCGAAGGCGCCGGTAGCGGCCGCGGGGCGGGCCGGATGACCGCGCTCGCCGACTCCGCCCGCCGGGTGCTGCTGCTCGCGATCGATGCATACCGCAACCAGCCGGAGACGGCCCGGTGGCTGCACGACCAGCTGCGCAGGCTCGACGAGCCGCTGCGGGTCGCGATCGCGGGCAAGGTGAAGGCGGGCAAGTCGACACTGCTCAACGCACTCGTCGGAGAACAGGTGGCACCGACCGACGCCGGCGAGTGCACACGCGTGGTCACCTGGTACCGCGACGGCACAACGCCGCGGATCGTGCTGCACCCGCACATCGGCACGCCCCGGCCGCTGCCGGTGCGCCGGCACAATGGCGCGCTGGAGATCAACCTCGGTGCGACGTCCGCCGAGGAGTGCGAGCGGCTCGTGGTCGACTGGCCCGCGCAGAGCCTGCGAGCCACGACCTTGATCGACACGCCCGGTATCGCCTCGACGTCGAAGGACGTCTCGCGCCGGACGGTCGCGTTCCTGGACCCGGACGACGACACACCGACCGAGGCCGACGCGGTCGTGTACCTCATGCGCCACGTGCACGCCCAGGACGCGGCGTTCCTCGAGGCGTTCCGCGACCGCGGCGTGGCGCGGGCGACGGCGGTCAACACCGTGGCCGTTCTGTCGCGCGCGGACGAGATCGGCGCCGGGCGCGTCGACGCGATGTTCTCCGCCCGCGGCATAGCCGCCCGCTATCGCGCCGACCCGACCGTACGCGGGCTCTGCCAGAACGTCGTCGCCGTCGCCGGCTTGCTGGCGCAGACCGCTCGGACGCTGCGGCAGGCCGAGCACACCGCGCTCGCCGCGCTGGCCCGCACGGCACGCGACGACCTGGAGACCGAGCTGCTGTCGGTCGACCGCTTCCTGCGGGCGGGGCGTGATGCCGAGGTCACCACCGAGGTGCGCGATCGGCTGCTGGCGCGCTTCGGGCTGTTCGGCATCCGGCTGTCGAGCTCGCTGATCCGCCAAGGTACCGACGGTCCCGCCGCGCTCGCGACGGAACTGGTCGACCGCAGCGGGCTGCGCGAGCTCGAGCAGGTGCTGCACACCCAGTTCGCCGAGCGCCGCGACGTGCTCAAAGCCCGGTCGGCGTTGCTGGCGGTGGACTCCGTGCTGCGCACCGGCGATGGCACCGGCCACCACCAGGGCCCGCTGGCCCGGGAGATCGACCGGGTCCTCTCCGGGGCGCACGAGTTCACCGAGCTGCGGCTGCTCAGCGCGCTGCGCAGCGGCTCGGTCACCCTGCCCAGCCGCGACGCCGACGACGGTGAGCGGCTGCTCGGCGACGCCGGCGCCTCACCGGCCGCCCGCCTGGGTCTCGCGCCCGACACGCCGTCGAACGAGATGGCGGACGCCGCCTACGCAGCGCTCGAACGCTGGCACCGGCACACCGTCAACCCCATGTTGGGCCGGGCGACCACGGACGCCTGCCGCGCGGTCGTGCGGAGCTGCGAGGGCATCCTGGCCGGCCTCGGCACGCTCGCCTAGATCGTGTCCTGCAAGTCGGCGCCGCCGCGTAGCGAGGCGTCGACTCGCAGGTGGGGTGACTAGCCGGCCCGGTCGTTGCGGTGCCACCACCCGCCGCCCGGACGCCCGGATTGTCGCCAGAAAACCGGTTCGAGCATGTACGTGGACATACTCGCCCGCACTCAGGTCCACGAGCATTGTCGGCATGCGACACAGGGGGACCTCGATGACGGCACAGCAGGCGGCCCGGTCATGATCGCGCAGGTGGTGCGGATCGAGCGGGACACGCACGGTGTGTCGGACCCGTTCGTGGCTGAGCAGGCGTGGCGCGACGGCGATGTGATCGGTGCGATCGAGGCGGCCGACCGGGCTCTCGCCGCGGACACCGACACGGACGGCCGGGCGGCGGGGGTCGCCGCGGCCGGCGCCGCGGCCGACGGGGCGTTGCTCGACGCCGCCGCCCGCTGGCGCGGGGTCGGCAGCGCGCTGGACGGCGCGGCCGCGGCCCGTGCGGCCGGTCGGGCGGCTCTGGCCGCGGCCCTGGCCGGCGACGTCGCCGCCGCCGTGGACGACCTGGCGACCGCCAAGGAACAGCTGCCGAACCCGGCACCCCGCGGGCTCACCGTGCTGCTCGGCGGCGCGGGCGTGGTGGTCGAGGCCATGGAGGGCGCCCTCGAGCGCGCCGCGCGGCACCTCACCGGACTCGCCGCCGCCAGCGTCGCGCCGGACCCGATGGCCGCGGAGCGGCTGGACGAGCTGGCCGTCACCGTGACGGCCGCGGGCGGCGACATCGAGGCGGCGCGGGCGCTGATGAACGCGCTGCCCGGTACGCCGACCCGGCGCGGGCGGCTGCTCGGCGCCTGGCTCGACATGCGCACGGGTCACCTCGGCGCGGCCCGGGAGGCGCTCACCGGCATGGCTCGCACTCCGGTGCTGCGCCGGGACGCGCTGCTCGCGGCGGCCGTGACCGTCGGGCTGGCCCGCCGCTCCGGCGACGCCGCCGCCACCGCGGCCACGTGGGCGCGGGTCGCGCCGGTCGTCGCCGGTGCCGATGTCGAACTGCTGCTGCTCGACGTGTGGGGGGAGCTGTCGGTCGTCGCCGAGCAGGTGTCGCCGACGGACCGGGACCTGGTCGTCGACGCCATGCGCACGGCGCTGGACCGCGCGGGCTCGCCGTGGTGGGCGGTCGCCGCGGACCGGTGGTGGCAGCTCGAGCGGGCCGTCGTCGCCGAGGACCCGGCGGCCGCCGCCGCAGCCGCGGCCGAGCTCGACACGCTGGCGGCCGAACACGCGCGGCTGCGCGGGCGGGCCGATGCGGCCGCGGCCTGGGCCGCTGTGCTCGCGGGTCGCGTGTGCCCGGTGGCGGTGGACGCCGCGGCCGCCCAGCTGGCCGACGCCGGCCTGCGCGGCGAGGCCGCGGACCTGTGCCGGGCAGCCGCGCAGCGCGCCACCGACCCCGCCGCCACGAGGCGGCTGCTCGGTGCTGGCCGCGGCCTGCTCCCGGGGACCGGCGGTTCCGGCCGAGCGTCGGGTCTGCTCTCCGAGCGCGAGCGGGAGGTGGGCGCGCTCGTGGTCGACGGGCTGACCCAGAAGGAGATCGGTGCCCGGCTCTACATCTCGCCGAAGACCGTGGAGCAGCACGTCGCGCGCATGCGCCAGAAGCTCGCGGCGTCCAACCGCGCCACGCTCGTGGCCGCGTTGCGGTCGCAGCTCGGGGCGTGAGCGGGCACCCGACCCCGCTCGGCGCCCATCGGTGCCTCCGTCTGCCGGGACCGACGTTACGTCGATCGACGGTTCGGCGTCACGGCTCGTCAAGCGCGTCTGGGTACACGACGTCGACCTCGGTGATCGACGGCCCGAAGTCGCGGCGGTTGTTCGTGATGAAGCGGTCGGCCCCGGCGACGACGGCGGTGGCCAAGTGAAAGGCGTCGGCCGAGCGAAGGCGATGCGCCGCTGCCAGGGAGGTCGCGGCCTCCGCGATGACCGGGTCGGCTGATCGCAGGTCGAGCCGGCTCAGCAGCTCCACGAGGTCGGCGACTTCGCGCGTCGTTCCGTTCCGCAGGGGCCGCGCCAGCACCTCGGGAAGCAGCACCACCGAACCGATGCCGACGTGCTGTCTTGACACGTCGGAGAACAACCGACGCACGCGGCGGCCGAGCGGGTGGTCGGGCACCACGGCGTAGATGAGGACGTCGGCGTCGAACGCGTCCATCACCGGCCGTCGCGGTCCGCCCGGATCTCGGCGATCAGCTCCTCCGCCCGCGCAACGGTCATCGTGGGTTCGCCGAGCGGTCGGTGCCGGGCCTCCTCCAACATCCGGCCGATCTCCCGCGCCCGGTCGATGGTGCTCTCACCCCGCCGGACACGCACGGTGTCCGGCCGCAGCAGCACGGCGGCGGGCCGACCATGCCTAGTGATCGTGATCTCCTCCCCTGCCTCGACCCGGTCGAGGATCTCGGGGAGGCGGGCGCGTGCCTCGCTCACCGTCAGCGACTCCACGTACAACAGTGTACCTCGACGTACGGCAGATCCAGCGCGCCCCACACGCCGCCGGTCACGCGGGAGCCGCGCGCCGACGCTGAGTCGATTCGCCCGTCAGGCCCGGCGTGTCGGCGCGGATGCGGCCGAGGTCGTCGTGCAGGCCGTCCAGCCAGACGTGCAGGTCGGCGAGGTGGTACAGGTCCGTGCCGAGGTTCGTGGGCCAGTCGCCGCGGGGCGGCCCGGGCGGGGCAGACCCCAGCACGGCGTGGTCCCCGCGCAGCAGCGCGTCCGCGACCTGCTCGTAGCGGGCGGCGACGTCGTCCGCTTCGGCGGACAGTGGCTCGACGCAGGGCAGGAGGTGCGCGGTCGGGCACTCCCGGAGCAACCACTCCGCGCCGCGGACGGCGTGGTGCCCGGCGAGCAGGGTGGCCTGCCAGTCCACGGACGCCGGTGGGCGCCGCTCGGTCTGGTAGAGCGCCCACGACGCCTGCGCGAGCTCGCCGGCGTCCCGCGCCTGCGGCAGCGCCGCCCCGGGACGGTCGCCGTGGGTGAGGAGGTCGACGGTCTCGCGCACGACCCGGCCGGAGGCCGCGAGGAACCTCCCGGCCGCGCGGTGCAGCTCCCCCGAGCCGCCGCGCGGCCACGCGAGCAGCCCGGTGGCCAGGCCGATCGCCGCCCCGACGGCGACGTCCACCACCCGCGCCTCGGCCAGGTGCCAGTCGACCGGCGACACCTGGGCGAAGACGAGCGCGATGACGAGGGTGAACAGCGCCTGCGCCCACCCGAGGCCCAGCAGCGGGCCCGCGGCGAACCCGATCAGCATGACCAGCGGGAGGGCCACTGCGAACGCGGTGGGCGGGATGCCGACGACCAGGAGCGCGGCGGCGCCGACCGAGCCGATCACCGTCCCGACCAGCGCGGGCCACAGCAGCGCCCGGGTCTCGGCCGCCGAGGCGCGCAGCAGCGTGAGGATCGTCAGCAGCACCCAGAACCCGTGCGACAGGTCGAGCACGCCCGCGAGCAGCCGGGCCACCGCGAGCGCCGCAGCCAGCCGCAACGCGCCCTGGAAGTACACCGACCGCGGCGTCAGATGCTCGCGCAGGCGCTGCCACCACAGCCGTGGGGTGGACAGGTGGGCGAACCACAACGGTCCGGGCAGCGCCGCAGGCAAGCTGGTCGACGCCACCGGCGCCCCCGCGACGACCCGCACCGCCGCGACGAGGGACTTGGTCCACTCCCCGAGGCTCAGCGCGAGCGAGTTCAGCCGGAGCCATTCCAGCGGCACGCCGTCCGGCGGGGTGGCGGCCCGGTCGGCGCGGAACGCGACGAGCGCGGCGGCGACGCGGTCCGTGTCGGGCACCGCAGCGCCGTCACGGCCCTCGGCCCGCAGCCACCGCGCCGCCGCGTCCGCGCACGATGCCGCCTGGCGCAGGAGGGCGGCGGCAGCAGGCAGGCCGGTCGCGCGGTGGGCGTCGGCGTCGTGCAGGTCGACGGTGCGGCCCAGGAGGAGCCGGGCCGTCCCCGCCGCGATCATCAGCGCCCGGTCGCGACGCCCCGCCGAAGCGGGCCGCTCCATCGGCGGCGACCGCGACGGCCGCAGTGCGTCGGCGGCCTCGGCCGCGTCCGGCAGCAGGGCGGTGTACCGGTCCCCCTCCCCCGCCCGGCCCGTCCAGCCCTCCGCGAGCGCCGTCAGGCAGCCGGCGAGCGCGTCGACGGCCCTGCCCACCTTCGCGGTGTACGGCTCCGGCGTCGGGTCCGGCCACAGCACCAGCTCGGCCCCCGCGAGCAGCAGCACCGCCAACGTCACACCGGCCAGCCGCCAGCCCAGCGACCCCGGGTCGTACGGCGGGAAGCACGGCAGGATGTAGAGCAGCTGCGCCCCGGCGGCCAGCCCGACGAGCCGCGGACCGCCCACCCCGACGAAGCTGACGACGAAGCCGAGCACGAACATCCCCGCCGTCGCGGCCGCGGTGCTCACCGACAGCAGCGTGCCGAGGCTGACCAGCAGCCAGCCGACCGGCAGCACCGCGAGCAGGGTGCGCGCCCGCTCTGCCGGGCTGCCGGGGATCTGCGAGAGCATCCCGAGTGCCACCGCGCCGAACAGCGCATACGGCGCCATGACCGCGTTGTCCAGCGCATAGCGCGACACGAGGAAGCCGCCACAGGCCACCAGCGTGACCCGGGCGGCCCGCCGCACGACGACCAGCCCCGGGTCCCGCTGCGCCAGCCACGCCCGCGGACCACTCACGCCACGGATCGTCGCACGCGCCACCGACGATTCCGACCGCCTCGCGCTCACCACCAGCCGCGTGGTCCCTCACCCCCGGACAGCGAGACCGCCGTCGGGTGCACCGCGTCCGCGGGCAGGCCGAGCCCGGCGAGCAGCGTCGTGTGGTCCCACAGTGTCCGCACCGCCAGCAGCCTCCCCTGCCGGACGGTGGCCACCGAGATCGCCAGGACCTCCGCCCGCCGCCCGGTCGCGGCGACGCCGGGCAGCAACCACGGCAGCTCGCGGTCGTGGAGGAAGGAGACCCGCTCCTCGTCGACCACCCGGAACCGGTCGACGGTGCGGGAGAGCCGGGCGAACGCCAGGTCGGCAGGCAGGTGGGCGGCGACCCGCCCGACGTGGTCGCGCACCGCCTCGCGGCCCGCGGCTCCGGTGCCGACCGGGAGGCCGACCAGCGTCACCCCGTCCGCGCAGAGTGCCGCCGCCGCGTCCGCGTCGCCGGCCAGCACCGCCCGCCGGAAGCCGTCGCGGACGCGCTCGACCTCCCGCATCAGCTCCTGGATGCCCGGGGTCATCCTCCGTTCCTACCGCAGCGTCGCGCAGCACACACATCAGTGCGCGGCGACCACCGCACCACCGGCCGCCGGGGTGCTCGGGCCGGACCGGAGCATCAGCGCCAGCGGGATCCCCGCGGCGGTGATGACCGCGGTGACGATGAAGAGCGAGTGCATCGCCTCGACGAACGCCAGCGTCTGCGTCTGCTGGTGGACCGCGTACATGCCGGCCAGCTCGCCGGTCGGCCCGGGCGCGAGCACCGGCATCGGCGTGTCCGGCGCGACCATCAGCCCGCGGTCCAGGGCGAACTGCTCGCGCGAGTAGGTCACGAGGGAGGTCAGCCCGGCCAGGCCCAGTGCAGCGGAGGTCCGCTGCACGACGTTGTTGAACGCGCTCGCCCCGTCGACCTGGTTCGCCGGCACCGCGGACAGCCCGCCCGTCATGATCGGCATCATCGCCAGGCCCATGCCGACGGCCCGCAGCACCAACACCCAGAAGACGTGCGAGGTGCTGCTCTCGAGGTTCACGTCGGTGAGCAGGTAGGTGCCCAGCGCGACCAGCACCAGCCCGATGACCGCGGGCCACCGCGGGCCGATCCGGTCGTAGAGCAGGCCGGCCGCCGGCATGATCACGGCCATCACCAGGGCCTGCGGCAGCAGGAGCAGGCCGGTGTCGAACGCGCCGAGCCCGCGCGCCTGTTGCAGCAGCAGCGGGATGTAGAACAGCACGGCGAACAGGCCGACGGACAGCACGGACACCAGCAGCAGCGAGTTGGTGAACGGCCAGTGCGTGAAGACGCGGACGTTGAGCAGCGGTGCGTCGACCTCCAGCTCGATCACGACGAACAGCGCGAGGCCGAGCACACCGACCGTCAGCAGAATCATGATCGAGTACGAGGTCCAGCCCCACTGCTGGCCCTCGGTCAGCGCGAGCAGCAGGCTGACCAGCCCGGTGGCCACGCACAGGAAGCCGAGCACGTCGAAGCGGCCCACCGGCGTCGGGCCGAACCTGGGCAGGAGCAGGACCGCGGCGACCGTGCCGAGGATGCCGACCGGCACGTTGATGAAGAAGATCAACCGCCAGTCGACGTACTCCACCAGGTACCCGCCCAGCGTCGGGCCGACCGCCGGGGCCACGATGATGCCCAGCCCGTACATGCCCATCGCGGCGCCGATGCGGGCCGGAGGGACGATCCGGTGAGAGGATAGTCAGCGACGCCGGAAGGCGACGATGCTGTTGAGGTCCCAGGCCAGCCCGCACAGCGCGGAGCCGGCGGCGAAGCCGAGCAACGAGAGATGTAGACCCGCCCGGGCCCGAACCGCGCCGCCAACCAGGCGCTGACGGGCACGACCACGCCCAGTGCCAGCGAGTAGGCGTTCTCGACCCACTGGATCTGGTCCGTGGTCGCCGCGAAGTCGCGCTGCATGGTAGGGATCGCGACGTTGATGATGCTGATGTCGAGCACCGACATGAACATGCCGACGATCAGCACGGCGAGCGGGACACCCCAGCCCCGGTCCCCTCCGGTGCGGCGCGGTCCCGGCCGCGGCGCATATCCGCTACGGCGTCGCACAGCGGATGCGGCTGACGCACCCCGCCCAGCAGGTGCGCCGGCCCGGCAACCTCTGTGACAGCACCCGACGCCCGCCACGACGTTCACATCGTGAGAATTCTGTTGCACCAGATGGGATAGCAGGTCGAGCATCGGGTCATGCGCGCCGACCGCGAGACCTACACCCACGGCCACGCCGCCAGCGTGCTGCGCTCCCACACCGTCCGGACGGTCGCCAACTCGGCCGCCCACGTCACGCCCTTCCTGCGACCCGGAGCCGACGTCCTCGACGTGGGCTGCGGGCCCGGGACGATCACCGTCGACATCGCCGAGCGGGTCGCGCCCGGCCGGGTGACGGGGATCGAGCCGGTGCCCGAGCCGCTGGAGCACGCCCGAGCCCACGCCGCGGGCCGCGCCGACGTGGAGTTCGCGCTCGGCGACGTCTATGCCCTCGACGACCCCGACGGCTCCTACGACGTCGTCCACGCCCACCAGGTGCTGCAGCACCTCACGGACCCGGTTGCGGCGCTGCGCGAGATGCTGCGCGTGTGCCGGCCCGACGGCGTCGTCGCCGTGCGCGACGCCGACTACGCCGCGATGGCCTGGTACCCGGCCGACCCCCGGCTGGACCGCTGGTTGGAGGTCTACCGCGCGGTCGCGCACAGCAACGGCGCCGAGCCCGACGCGGGACGGCGCCTGCTGTCGTGGGCCCGCGCGGCCGGCGCGGCCGACGTCGTCGCGACGGCGTCGGTGTGGTGCTTCGCGACCCCGGCCGACCGGCAGTGGTGGGGCGGCATGTGGGCCGACCGCATCCTGCAGTCGGCGATCACCCGGCAGGCCGTGGACGGTGGCCACGCCGACCTCGCCGAGCTGACCGACATCTCCGCGGCCTGGCGACGCTGGGCCGCCGACGACGACGGCTGGTTCCTCGTCCCGCACGGCGAGGTCGTCTGCCGGCCGTCCCGCTGATCCGTATCCGGCCACGGCAGCACCGCTCGCGACCGAGTGGCAGGCCCGCTACGCAGAACTGCGTACATCCGCCGCCGAGCTGGACTGATTACGATCGGTCACCCGACCGAACGGAACGCCGATGACGATCATCGACACGGGCGGTCACCGTCCCGACCGGGACCGGCTGATCGCGGTCCGCTGCAACCCCGGGGCCGCCTGGCGGGCCGAACCCCTCGATCGGAAGATCCAGTACGCCCGACGGCACGGCGCCGCGCTGCCGTCGGTGGCGAGCGAGAGGCAGGTCGACCACGCCCTCGAGCGCATCTTCAAGGAGCCGGACTTCCTGCACAGCCGCTGGCTGACCGACGGCGCCAAGCGGTGCGACGCGGTCGCCCGGCTCGTCACGCCCGTCGAGATGGGCACCGGGTTCCTGGCCTCGCCGTGGCTGCTCGTGACCAACAACCACGTGCTGCCCGACGCCGCCACAGCCGCAGACGCGGAAGTGACCTTCCGCTACGAGGAGGACGCGCGCGGCCGCACCACCCGCGCCGTCAAGGTCCGCCTCGACCCGGGCCGGTGCTTCCTCACCAGCTCCGTCGACGCGCTGGACTTCACCGTCGCCGCGGTCGGCCCCGTCAAGGGCAAGCCGCCGGGCAAGGTGTTCGGCTCGATCCCCATGGTCGGTGCCACCGGCAAGATCCTCAGCGGGCACCCGGTGAACATCGTTCAGCACCCGAGCGGCCGCTCCCGGGAGGTCGCGGTGCGCAACAACCTCCTGGTCGGGGTGGACGACGCCCGCTACCTCACCTATGTGACCGACACCGAGCCCGGGTCGTCCGGCTCGCCGGTGCTCAACGACGCGTGGGAACTCGTCGCGTTGCACAGCCGCGCCGAGCAGGCGCAGGACGACCAGGGCCGGCCCGTCGACATCGACGGCCTGCCCGCCACCGACGACACGCCCGAGTCGCGACGGGTCTGGGTGGCGAACAAGGGCGTCCGCACGTCGGCGATCGTCGCCGACCTGACCGCGCGCCGCGACGCCGCCACCGGGACCGAGGCCGCCGCGCTGCTCGACGAGCTCCTTCGCACGGGAGGTAACTGATGACCGCGGTCTTGCTGGTCCACGGGCGTTCGCAGGAGATGGCCGCCGAGGCCGACCGGTCCGACGCCGCCGTGGCCGCCTACGTGGAGGGCAGGAAGCGGGAGTGGCTGGCCGGCCTCGCCCGGGGCCTCACGCTCGCCGGCCACCCGCCGCTGCAGCCCGACGCCGTCTACTACCCGTTCTACGGCAACCTGCTCGCCGACCTGATCACCGCACACGAGCGGGCGGGCGGGCACGCCCCGGACCTGGAGGCGGTGCCGGTCGCGGTGAAGGCGGCCCGCACCCGTGACGACCTGATCCTCGAGGCATCCGCCGAGCTGGGCTTCCGCCCGTCGCGCCGGCTCGCGCGGACCGATCCCGAGCTCGTCGCCCCGATCATCGCCGTCGAGCGGGCCCGCGCCCAGGGGGCCGAGGCCGGCTGGTCCGATCTGCTCAAGCCACGGATCGTCCGCGAGGCGCTGCAGTTCCTCGCCGAGAAGACCGGTACCTCGGAGTTCCTCATCCAGCAGTTCCTGCGCGACGTGGCCTACTACCTGGAGGACGACCGCATGCGGGCCGCGGTGCAGAAGGTGGTGGCGGACGAGGTCGGCCGCGCCGTGGCCGACGGCCATCACGACCTGGTCGTGATCGGGCACAGTCTCGGCAGCATCGTCGCCTACGACACGTGTTCCGACTTCACTGCCAGCATCCGCGTACGCCTACTCGTCACGGCGGGCTCCCCGCTGGGCTACCCGATCGTCCGCCGCAACCTCCGCGGCGGCGTCGAAGGCGTCGACGACCGCCCTGTCCCCGCCGTGCTCGACCCGATCCCGGGCACGCCGGGCCGTGACCGGGTGTGGTGGCTCAACGCCTTCGACGTGCTCGACGTGGTCGCACTGGTCCACCCGCTCGCGTCGCGCTTCTCGGACGGCGGGCAGCGGGTTCGCGACGAGCGCACGTTCAACCCGACCTACCCGCACTCGATCGCGGACTACCTGTCCGACCCGGACGTCGCCGGCCCCATCGGGGACGTGCTCGCCCACGGCTGAGCGCGGCCATCGACGTCAGAGATCGAACAGCGAGCCCCCCGCCAGACGATGAGCTCGGGTGACCAACCCTCGGGCAATCGCAGCACGGTCGCGACCGCCGCCCGGCTGAACGACGTGACCCGGCCGGCGCCGAGCCCGAGCGCGTGCGCGGCTGCGGATCGTCGCGAGGACCGCATCGGCGACCTCGCCGCGGACCGCGGTCACGACGGTGTGTCGGCGGACGCGCCGACGTGGGCGACGCCGAAGTGGCTGACGAGGTGGGCGGCGACGGCCCGGCACAGGTCGTCGAGGCGGGCGACGTAGTCGGCACGGTCGTCCCGCGGGACCGCGAGCGGTGGCATCTCCGCGAGTGCGGCGGTGACGGCCGCGGAGCTCTCCGCCGAGGCGCGGGCACCGATCAGCTCCCCGAGCCGGTGCGCCGCGGTGAGCAGCCGCATCGGCCCGTACTCGGCCGCCTCGTCGACCTGGGTACGGGCCGCGGTGACGAGGAAGGCGAGGAGCTCGAGGGCGTCGTCCTCGTCGAGGACGCAGGGGGACGGCATGGGGATCATCCTGGCCGCCGCCGCGGACGTCACCCGCCGTACACCCGCTCGGCGTTCTCCCTGCCGATCATGCGCACCACCCGCACCGCGTCCCCGAGCGTCCAGTCACCCTCGCGGACCCACCGGCCCAGGACGCGGGCCATCGCGCGCCGCCACAGCACCGCGCCGAGCAGGTGCAGTTCGGGCGGGCCCCAGGCGTCGGAGGAGTACAGCTGCCGGGCGAACGGGGCGAGCTCCATCGACTCGGCGACGACCTCGACGGACCGCACACCGACGTGGTCGACGGCCAGACCGACGTCGCAGCACACGTTCGGGAAGGCCTGGGCGAGGTAGCCCGCCTGCCGGTGGAAGGGATAGCAGTGCAGCAGCAGGACCGGCACCTGCGCGACCGCCGGCTGGCGCAGCAGGCCGAGCAGCAGCGTCGGGTCGACCCGGTGCAGGTCGAGGTCGCGGTCGCCGAGACCGACGTGCAGCTGCAACGGCAGGCCCGCCCGGGTGGCCACGTGGATGCCGAAGACCGCCAGCAGCGGCGAGTGCATCCGCGGGGCGCCACCCTCCGCGGCCCACCTCGCGACCTCGGCCGCGACCGCCGCGTCCGGCGGCACGGTCCAGTCAAGGTCGAATCCGCAGCGGTAGGCGACGATCGACTTCGCCCCCACGACACCCGGCCCGGGGTCGGCGAGGCGCGCGCGCAGCGCGTCGGGGTAGTCGGCGGGCGCGGTGCCGGCCGCGACCAGCTCCTCCCCGAGCGTCTCGAGGCGGAGGACCGTGTGGCACGGCGTCCCCGACCACGCGCTCAGGGTGTCCGGGCCGGTGACGACGCCGGCGCCGTATCCGGTGTCGACGATCCACCGCTCCACGCCCGCAGCCGGGAGCAGGAGGCGCGCCACCTGCTCGGCACCCAGCCGCGCCCGCCGGGCCCAGTACATGTCGGCGGGCGCGCCGGGTTCCAGCCCGAGCAGCGGGGCGCACCAGCGGCGGACGGCGAAGCCGAGCTGGCTGTCGAACTGCGTCATGTACGCCGGGGTGGGGTCGGGCGAACCCTCGTTGAGCAGGATCTCGAACTCGCCGCGGCTGACCGGCCCCGTGAGGCACCCGTGGACGTGGTGGTCGACGAGCGGCTCCGACAGCGCCGCGACCAGCTCGTCCGGCACGCCGACGAGACCCTCGGCGAAGGCCGGGAGCATCAGCAGCTGAAAGCCAGCCGGCAGACCGCCGCGACGGCCTCGGGATCGGCGTCGCCGTAGGTCCGCTGCTCGTACCGCCGCACGGCCAGCACCGCGTCGACGATCTCCGGCCCCAGGAGCTCGCCGGCGAGCGGGGAAGCCTCCAGCGCGTCCAGCGCCTCGCCCTGGGTGGACGCCAGCGCCAGCGCGGCGCGCTGCGCCTCGGGCAGCGACGCCGGGTCCACGGGAACCTCGGCCGGCAGCGGGAGCGACCGCGCGATCCCGTCGAGCGCCAGCCCGAGGAACGCCGTCGCGGCCAGGTAGGGGTTGGCGCTGCCGTCGATGCACTTCAGCTCGACGTGCGCGCCGTGCGGGTTGCCGGGAGTCTCCGCGCACAGCCGCACGGCCGCCTCCCGGTTCTCCAGCCCCCAGCAGGCGAACGCCCCGGCCCAGTTGCCCGGCTTCAGGCGCAGCGGCGACAGCACCGACCCGGCGAGGATCCCCTGCAGGTCGGGCAGGCCTGCGACGACCCCCGCGACGGCCGCGGCCCCGGCGTCGGTCAGGCCGTGTGGCCCCGTGCCTCCCGAGAACAGCGGGCCCGCGGTGCCGGTGAGCGACAGGTGCAGGTGCGCTCCGTTGCCCGACCCGCCCGCGAACGGGACGGGCGAGAACGACACGCCGAACCCGTGCCGCGCCGCGACCCGGCCGAGCAGCACGCGGGCCAGCACCGTCCGGTCCGCGGTGCACAGTGGGTCGGCCGGCGCCAGCGAGATCTCGAACTGGTCGGCCCCGTACTCGGCGTGCAGTTGCTCGACCGGCACGCCCGCCGCGCCGAAGGTGGCCTCGACGTCCCCCAGGAACCGCCCGACGTCCAACACCGACCGCACCCCGTAGCCCTGCCACGTGCCGCGCGGGCGCGCCGACCCGTCGGGGGTGACGAGGACGAACTCCAGCTCGGCGCCCGTCGACGCCCGTAGCCCGGTCGACCGGGCCCGCGCGAGGAGCGTCCGCAGCCGCGACCGCGGACATCCGCGGTACGGCGCGCCGTCCTGCTCGTGGAGGTCGGCGGGCGCCCAGGCGACGCCGTCGTCGACGACCGTCAGCATCTCCGGATCGATCCGCATGCGCAGGTCGCCGGTGACGCCGAGGGTGGGGGTGAAGGCGACGCCGAAGTCGACGCAGAACACGTTCCACGACGGCGACGCGCCCATGCCGACCTGGACGAACGCCGCGAGCCGGTCGCGGGGGACGGCCTTGGCGCGGGTCACGCCCGCCATGTCGACGACGGTGCCGACGACCAGCCGGATGCCGCGGTCCGCGAGCGCGACGTCGGCCGCGCCGAGATCCGCCCGCCCGTCGGACACGGAGCTAGTCGTCGACGACGCGCGTGATCACCGCGAGCGCGATGATGACCAGCAGGATGGCCGGCACGAAAATCGTGACCGTCCAGTAGTGCAGGATGACGTCCCACGTCGAGGCGTTGCTGCCCATGGACCACCCTTCGCCGCGCGGTGTGCGGAACGAACGGTAGCGCGCCCGCGATCAGGGGTGCCAGTGACCCCGACGAAGATCCGCCACCATCCTGCGGCAGCAGAACTCGCCAAGGGGCAGCCGCGCGCTGGATGCTGGCGGGAGCCTGAGAAGGGACGACTGCGATGACAGTAGGGACGCGACCGGACGTCGACCTCGACACCCAGCCGATCGACCAGCTGGCCGTCAACACCATCCGCGTACTCGCGATGGACGCGGTGCAGGCGGCGAACTCGGGTCACCCGGGGACGCCGATGGCGCTGGCGCCGGTGGGCTACACGCTGTGGACGCGGTTCCTGCGGTTCGATCCCGAGCTGCCGGTGTGGGCCAACCGCGACCGCTTCGTGCTCTCGGCCGGGCACGCCTCCACGCTGCTCTACGCGCTGCTGCACCTGTCCGGGGTCAAGTCGGTCAACCCGGACTACGAGACCGTCGGCACGCCTGCCGTCACGCTGGACGACCTGCGGCGGTTCCGCCAGCTCGACTCCAAGTGCCCCGGGCATCCCGAGTACCGGTGGACCTCCGGGGTCGAGTGCACCACCGGTCCGCTGGGCACCGGCATCGCCACCAGCGTCGGCATGGCGATCGCCGGGCTCTGGCAGGCCGCCACGTTCAACCGGCCCGGCTACGACCTGTTCGACTACGACGTCTACGCCGTCGCCGGCGACGGCTGCCTGATGGAGGGCATCGGCGCCGAGGCGGCCTCGCTCGCCGGCCACCTCAAGCTGTCGAACCTGTGCTGGTTCTACGACAACAACCGGATCACCATCGAGGGCAGCACCAGCCTCGCGTTCAGCGAGGACGTACCGGCCCGCTTCGCCGGTCTCGGCTGGGCGGTGCAGCACGTCAAGGACGCCAACGACCTCGACGCGCTGAGCGCCGCGATCGAGGCGTTCAAGGCCGAGACCGGGCGACCCACGCTGATCGTCGTCGACAGCGTGATCGGCTACGGCGCCCCGCACAAGCAGGGCACCCACGCCGCCCACGGCGAGCCCCTGGGCGTCGACGAGGTCGCGGCCACCAAGCGCTTCTACCACTGGCCCGACGACGAAGACTTCCTCGTGCCCGAGCGGGTCCGCGAGCACGTCGCCGGGGCGATGCGGCGAGAACGGGGGGCGGCTGCGCCGCGAGTGGGAGGAGCTGTTCGCCCGCTACGCGCAGGAGTATCCGGAGCAGGCTGAGCAGCTCAACCACATGCAGCGCCGGACGCTGCCCGACGGGTGGGACGCCGACCTCCCGGAGTTCCCGCCCGACGCCAAGGGCGTCGCGAGCCGCGACTCGGGCGGCAAGGTGCTCAACGCGGTCGCCGGACGCGTGCCATGGCTGATCGGCGGGTCGTCGGACCTGGCGCCGTCGAACAAGTCGCGGCTGACCTTCGAGGGCGCGGGCGACTTCAGCGCGGACGACCGGGCCGGGCGCAACCTGCACTTCGGGGTGCGCGAGCACGCCGCCGCCGCGATCTCCAACGGGCTCGCGCTGTCCAAGCTGCGCGCCTACCAGGCCGGGTTCCTGATCTTCTCCGACTTCCAGCGCGGCGCCCTGCGGCTCTCGGCGCTGATGGAGCTCCCACTGATCCACGTCTACACCCACGACTCGATCGGCGTGGGCGAGGACGGGCCGACCCACCAGCCGATCGAGCATCTCGCCTCGATCCGTGCCATGCCCGGCGTGATCGACATGCGGCCCGGCGACGCCAACGAGGTCGTCGAGGCGTGGCGCGTGCTCATGCCGATCCGGCACGAGCCGGTCGCGCTGATGCTCTCCCGCCAGCCGCTGCCGACGCTCGACCGGACCCGCTACGCCCCCGCGTCCGGGGTGGCCCGCGGCGCCTACGTCCTGGCCGACCCGCCCGAGGGCGCCCCCGACGTCATCCTCATCGCCACCGGCAGCGAGGTCGGGATGACCGTCGAGGCGTACGAGCAGCTCACGGCGGACGGGATCCGGGCGCGGGTGGTGAGCATGCCGTCGATGGAGTTGTTCGACAAGCAGCCGCCCGCCTACCGCGAGGAGGTCCTGCCGGCCGCGGTGACGGCCCGGGTCGCGGTGGAGAAGGCCAGCCCGTTCGGCTGGGACCGCTGGGTCGGCACGACGGGCGCCGTGATCGGGATGAGCACCTTCGGCGAGTCGGCGCCCATGAAGGTGCTGCAGGCCAAGTTCGGCTTCACGACCGACAACATCGTGGCCACCGCCCGGGCGCAGCTCGGGCTGGACCACGCCGCGCCCGAGGGGACGACGCTCGAGCCGGCCGAGGGCTGACGCCGGCGCCGACGGCGAGTTGCGCGTCCGTGCACGGCGAGTTGCGCGTCCGTGCGCGCCGTCGACGGCGGCCCCTACCGGGGCCGCACGGACCTCCAGACGTGCACCCCGGCCGGGGTCGGGATGTCCGCGGCGAGCCGCAGGCCGGCGGCGTCGAACAGCGCGGTGAACTCGGCGACGGTGCGCTCGTGGCCCCGGAGCAGCACGAGCATGTGCAGGTCCATCCGCACCGCCGCCGGGTCGGCGACGGCGCGCTCGGGCAGCACCGCCTCGACGACCGCGAGCACCGCGTCGGGCCGCATCGCCGCGCGGCACGTCCGCAGCACCGCCACGGCGTCGCCGTCGTCCCAGTCGTGCAGCACCCGGGAGAGCAGGTAGAGGTCCGCTCCGGCCGGGACCCTCGCGAAGAAGTCGCCACCGACCGCCCGCAGGCCGGGGTCGTCGACGGCCGCGACCACCTCGGGCCGGTCGAACAGCACCAGGTCGGCGTGCGGCGCGCGGTCCCGGACGGCCCGCAGCAGCACCCCGCCGCCCCCGCCGACGTCGACGACCGACCCGAACCGCGCGACGTCGTACGCCGCGACGACGGCCCCGGCCTCGCGGGCCGACCGGTTCGCCATGGACGCCTGGAACGCCGCTCGCCGCGGCGGGTCGGCGGCCAGGTGGGCGAAGAAGGGCAGGCCGTGCACGATCTCGTAGGGCGTGCCCCCGCCGCGCAGCGCGTCGACCAGGCCGGCGGTTGCCTGGTAGTAGACCTCCCCGCGGGCGCTGACCGTCCCGCGCAGCGACCCCGGCGCCCCCGGGGTCAGGAGCGCGCCGAGCGCGCTGAGCGCGAACCGCCCGTCGGCTCGCTCGTCGACGACCTCCTCGGCCGCGAGGCCGCGCAGCACGCGGTGCAGCAGCCCGGGCACGGCGCCGAGCTCGCGGGCGAGGTCGTCCGCCTCGCGCGGCCCGGCGGCGAGTGCCTCGGGCAGGCCGAGCGCGACCGCCGCGTAGAGCAGCTGCGTGGCGAGGTAGCCGTCGGCGAGGCGGGCGAGCCGCGCCGCGGCGCCGGGATCGGTCATGTCACCTCAGAAGCGGTATGTCGTCTGGCCGTGGTCGCCGCCGAACACCATGGCCTTCGTCGCCTCGACCCGGTATACCCGCGCGCCGCCCTCGGTGCTGCCGCCCGAGTCGCTCAGCTCGACGAACTCGTCGCCGCGGACGGCGAACCGCCAGTCGTCGCCGTACTTCGCGGACCACGCGTCGGCCAGCTCCTGCAGGGGCCCGGGCTCGGTCACGCGCACCGCGGTGCCCTCGACGACGACGTCCTTGCCGGACCGCCAGCCGTGCGCACCGGTGCTGCCCGTCGTCACCGCGACGTGCGGGTTCGCGTCGAGGTTGCGCTGCTTCTGCTCCTCTCCCCCGGTGCAGAACGCGAACGCGCCGTCGTGCCAGACGCCCACGAGCGGCACCGCGTGGGGCCGTCCGTCCGCTCGGACCGTGATGATCCAGTAGAGCTGCGCGTCGGTGAGCAGGCGGGCGATCTCGTCCCACCCCGGGGTGCTCGGCGGAGGGGTTGCCGTACCTCGGATCGATCTTCCCTGTGGTCATGACGTGGTGACGGGGCCCGGCCCCGGGACTCATCGGTCTCCGGCGCTGTTGCGTCGGCGCTGCTCGGTCGACGACGTCAGTCCGGGCCACCGCTCACGAACTCTCCGCACGCGGCGCCGCCGTGGTGCCCCGCACCACGAGCTTCGGCCGCAGGACCACGTCCTTGGGCTTGCGCGTGGGCCGCTCCAGGCGTTCGACAGCAGCCTTGACCGCCACCCGGGCCATCTTCGGGATGTCCTGCCGGACCGAGGTGAGCACACGCAAGCTCGCCACCGCAGCCGCCGCCGGGCTGCTCCTCACCGTCGCCGCGTGCAGCAGCCAGGGCGGCGCGCAGAACGCCCCCGGTGCGTCCGGAGGATCCGCTGCCTCCGGCGGCCCGAGCTACACGATCGCGATGGCCACCCACGAGGCCCCCGGCTCCACGTTCTGGGACCGGATCCGGGCCGGCGCCGAGCAGGCCGCCAAGCAGCACGGGATCGACCTGAAGTACTCCAACGACCCCGACTCGGGCAAGCAGGCCACGCTGATCCAGAACGCCGTCGACAGCAAGGTCGACGGCATCGCGGTGACGCTGGCCAACCCGGACGCGGTCGGGCCGGCCCTCCAGAAGGCGACCGAGGCGGGCATCCCCGGGGTGGTGTTCAACGCCGGCATCGCCGGCGCCGCCCAGGCCCAGGCCGCCGCCGGCACCAGCGCGAAGATCGTCACCTTCGACCTCAGCCCGGAGGTCGTGCAGGCGATCAAGGACAAGAAGATCGAGTTCTCGGTCGACCAGCAGCCCTACCTGCAGGGCTACGAGGCCGTCGACTCGCTCTGGCTGCAGCTGTCCAACGGCAACGACATCGGTGGCGGCAAGCCGACGCTGACCGGCCCGTCGTTCGTCGACGCGACCAACATCGACAAGATCGCCGGCTTCGCCGCGAACAACACCCGCTGAGGCGCCACCGCCGGATGTAGCGAAAGCGGCTTTCAGTGCACTCAACGCACCCAACGCCGCTTTCGCTACATCCCGGGGCCGCCCCGCGGCCGGGGCCATCCATGCGGCCCGGCCTCCCGCGACAAGGAGAAGTCGCCATGAGCACGCCCACCCTGCCGAACCTGCGGCTCGGCACCGCCCCGGACTCGTGGGGCGTCTGGTTCCCCGACGACCCGAAGCAGGTCCCCTGGCACCGGTTCCTCGATGAAGCCGCCGCGGCCGGCTACGCCGCCGTCGAGCTGGGCCCCTTCGGCTACCTGCCCACGAACCCCGAGCACCTGCGCGACGAACTGGGCCGCCGCTCCCTCACGCTGACCGGCGCCACCGCCGGCACCGCCCTGCACCGCGGCGCCGATGCTCTCGACCAGGCTCTCGACGAGTGCCGACAGGTCGCCGCCCTGCTCGCCGCCATGAACGCGCCGTACCTGATCAGATTGCCCGCCATGTACACCGACCTGCAGACCGGCGCGCTGCTCGAACCCGCCGAGCTGACCGCCGAGCAGTGGACGACCCTGGGCCGGGGCCACTCCGAACTCGGCCGCGTCCTGCTCGACGAGTTCGGCGTCCAGCAGGTGTTCCACCCGCACGCCGACGCCCACGTCGACGGCAACGCCACCATCGACCGCTTCCTCGAGCTGACCGACCCCGCCACCGTGTCGTTGTGCCTCGACACCGGCCACATCGCCTACGTCGGCGGCGACAACCGGGCCGTGGTGGCGAAGCACCCCGGCCGGATCGGCTACGTCCATCTCAAGTCGGTCGACCCGGCCGTCGTGGCCCGGGTCCGCGCGGAGGGCATGTCGTTCGCGCAGGCCGTGCAGCTCGGCGCCATGGTCGAGCCGAGCGAAGGGGAGCCCGAGATGCCGTCGCTTCTCGCCGACCTCGACGCGCTCGGTGTGCCGCTCATGGCGATCGTCGAGCACGATCTGTACCCGACGCCGCCGGACGTGCCGCTCCCGATCGCCACACGCACGCAGAGCTACTACAGCAGCTGCGGGCTGCGGACGGCCTGAGGGGCGCCGACAACCGACCCCGCGCCGAGCGGCACGCAGGCGCCGTCGCGCAGCGGACAATGGCGGCGTGGAGCGACCTCTCGACTGGGACGACGGCGCGATCGCCGCCGTCGACCAGACCGCACTGCCGGCACGGCTGGAGCTCCTGCGGCTGGCCACGGTCGACGACGTCGTCGACGCGATCCGCCGACTGGTGGTCCGCGGCGCGCCGGTCATCGGGATCACCGGGGCTCTCGGCGTCGCCCTTGCCGCCCGGCACCACGTCGATCCCGGTGGCCGCGTCGACGAGGACGCCGTCCGCCGAGACGCGCAGCGGATCGTCGACAGCCGCCCGACCGCGGTCAACCTGCGCTGGGCCGTCGACCGGGCGCTCACCCGCCTGCCCGACGGCCCGGACGCCGTGCTCGCCGAGGCGCTCGCCGTCCTCACCGAGGAGGAGCAGGCCAACCGGATCGCCGCCCGCCGCGCCGCCGACGTCCTGCGGGCGCAGTGCCCGGACCGCCCGCTCCGCGTCCTCACCCACTGCAACACCGGCACGCTGGCGACCATGGGCGGCGGCACAGCCCTCGGCGCGGTCCGGGCCCTGGCCCGCGACGGCCGGCTGGAGGAGGTCATCGCCACGGAGACGCGGCCGCTCTTGCAGGGCGCGCGCCTGACCGTCTGGGAACTGCACCAGGACGGGCTGCCCCACCGGCTCTGCGTCGACTCGGCCGCGCCCGCCGCGATGGCCGCCGGGCTGGTCGACGCGGTCGTCGTCGGTGCGGACCGGATCGCCGCGAACGGCGACACCGCGAACAAGATCGGTACCTACGCACTGGCCTGCGCCGCGGCCCACAACCGGATCCCGTTCGTCGTGGTCGCGCCGCAGAGCACCGTCGATCCCGCGACACCCGACGGGGCCGCCATCCCGATCGAGGAGCGCGACGCCGCCGAGGTCGTCCGGCTGGCCGGAACGGACACCACCGTCCCCGGCACGCGGGTCTACAACCCGGCGTTCGACGTGACGCCGGCCGCGCTGATCACGGCGATCGTCACAGAACAGGGCGTCTGGCGGCCCTCAGCCGGTTGACCTTGCTGGCGGCGGGGCGGTAACGGGCCGCGGGACGTCCGCGAGTCCGGAGTCGTGCAGCGCGCTGCGGTGCTCACCGGGGTGAGCCGCACCCGGGGTCGTCCTGCGCGGAAGGCCGTCATCTCCGGGTTCGAGGGGTTCTCGTCGATCACGACGATTGCCGGAGGCGGCCGATGAGGCAGCTGGTGCTGGTGCACGGGCGCAGCCCGCAGCGCAAGGACGCCGCCGCGCTCAAGGCCGAGTGGCTCGACGCCCTGCACTCCGGCCTCGCCGCCGCCGGGCTCACGCTGCCGATCCCGGAGTCGGAGGTGCGCTTCCCCTACTACGGCGACGCCCTCGACGCGCTCACCAGCGGCGCCATCGACCCGCTTTCCGAGATCATCGTGCGCGAGGCCGATGCGCAACGTGCCGCGTTCCTGCGGGCCGTGTTCCTCGAGGTGGCTCGGGAGTGCGGGATCTGCGACGCCGACGTCACGGCCGAGGCGGGCCCGGACGTGGCCGAGCCCGGCCGGCAGGACGGGGACTGGTTCCGCGCCCTGCTCCGCCTGATCGACCGGTCCACCCTCGCGGGGACCGCGTCGATCGCCCTGTTCATCGACGACGTCTACCGCTACCTCACCCACATCGGCGTCCGCGACGCGATCGACTCCACAGTTCAGGCGGCCGTCACGCCGGGCGTCGAGACCGTCGTCGTCGGCCACTCGCTCGGCTCCGTCGTGACCTACCTCCTCCTGCGCCAGGAGGGCACCGCGTTGGGCTGGCACGTGCCGCTGTACGTCACGGTCGGCTCGCCGCTGGGCGTCGGCGCGGTCTGCGAGCGCCTGGTCCCGATCGCGCACCCCACCTGCGCAAACCGGTGGTTCAACGCCGCGGATCGGCGCGACGTCGTCGCCCTGCACCCGCTCGACGCGACGCACTTCGCGGTCGAGCCCGCGATCGAGAACAAGAAGGACGTGGACAACACCACGCCCGACCGGCACGGGATCCGCGGGTACCTCACCGATCCCGAGGTGGCCTCCCGCATCCACCGGGCGTTGACGGGCTGACCTGTCGCGCCGACCCTCGGGCGGGCATGCTGGTGCCGGCCGCGAATATCCGCGCCGCCGCCGCGGTTGTCGTCTGCGGAGGGCGGGCGACGTCCCACCCACGACCGAGGAGTGACGGTGACCGAGACCACGCAGAAGGGGACCACGCAGCAGGCCATCCTCGCGGGCGGCTGCTTCTGGGGCATGCAGGACCTCATCCGGCGCCAGCCTGGCGTCGTGTCGACCCGGGTCGGCTACACCGGCGGGCAGAACGCGAACGCGACGTACCGCAACCACCCCGGGCACGCCGAGGCGATCGAGATCACCTACGACCCGAGCCGGACCAGCTACCGCGACCTGCTGGAGTTCTTCTTCCAGATCCACGACCCGACGACGCGCAACCGCCAGGGCAACGACGTCGGCACCTCGTACCGGTCGGCGATCTTCTACGTCGACGACGAGCAGAAGCGCATCGCCGAAGACACCATCGCCGACGTCGATGCGTCGGGGCTGTGGCCGGGCAAGGTCGTCACCGAGGTGACGAAGGCGGGGCCGTTCTGGGAGGCCGAGCCGGAGCACCAGGACTACCTCGAGCGCATCCCCTGGGGCTACACCTGCCACTTCCCGCGGCCGGACTGGAAGCTCCCCCGCCGCGCCGACACCGGATCGGGGACGCCGACGACAGCACGGTGACCCCCGTCCGCCTGGACGCCGCGAGCGATCTCCCCGAGCATGTGGCCGTCGGGAGTCGACCGGCGGAGGAGGCGCGAGATGGGGCGCGATGTCGAGCGCGTGGTCTTCACCCGGGAGGACCGGCGGCAGTTTCGCGACAAGCACCGGCGTTGCCTCGACGTGCTGGCCCAGATGCTGGCCGAGTCGCAGTTCGACTTCGAGCGGCCGCTGACCGGCATGGAGATCGAGCTCAACCTCGTCGACGACCGGGGCGAGCCCGCGAACGTCAACGCGCGGGTGCTCGAACTGGTCGCCGACCCGGCGTTCCAGACCGAGATGGGCCAGTTCAACATCGAGATCAACGTCGCGCCGCGGGGGATCGCGGCCGGCGGCCTCGACGAGTTCGAGCAGGACGTGCGGTCGAGCCTGAACTGCGCCGACGAGCGCGCCCGGACCGACGGCGCGCACCTCGTCATGATCGGGATCCTGCCGACGCTCATGCCACGTCATGTCCGCATCGACGCGATGAGCGCGAACCCGCGCTACGCCGCGCTCAACGATCAGATCTTCGCCGCGCGCGGCGAGGACATCGAGCTGGCCGTCGACGGCGTCGAGCGCCTGAGCACCTACGCCGACTCGATCACCCCCGAGGCCGCCTGCACGAGCTTCCAGCTACACCTTCAGGTGAGCCCTGCGCAGTTCGCGCAGTACTGGAACGCCGCGCAGGCGATCGCCGGTGTGCAGCTGGCCGTGGGCGCGAACTCGCCGTTCCTGTTCGGTAAGGAGCTGTGGCACGAGACCCGCATCCCGCTGTTCGAGCAGGCGACCGACACCCGGCCCGAGGAGCTCAAGGAGCAGGGGGTCCGGCCCCGGGTGTGGTTCGGCGAGCGGTGGGTGACGTCGGTGTTCGACCTGTTCGAGGAGAACGCCCGCTACTTCACCGCGCTGCTGCCCATCTGCGACGACGACGACCCCGTGGCGCAGCACGACCGCGGCGAGGTGCCGGCGCTGGCGGAGCTGTCGCTGCACAACGGCACGGTCTACCGCTGGAACCGGCCGATCTACGCCGTCGTCGACGGCCGACCGCACCTGCGCGTGGAGAACCGGGTGCTGCCCGCCGGTCCGACCGTCGTCGACGCCGTGGCCAACGCGGCGTTCTACTACGGGTTGGTCCGCACCCTGGCCGAGCAGGAGCGACCGATCTGGTCGCAGATGTCGTTCTCCGTGGCCGAGGAGAACATGCACGCGGGCGCCCGGCACGGCCTCGACGCGAAGCTGTACTGGCCGGGCGTCGGCGAGGTCCCCGCGGCCGAGCTGGTGCTACGCCGGCTGCTGCCGCTGGCGTACGCCGGGCTCGACGCCTGGGGCGTCGACCCGGCCGTCCGCGACCGGCTGCTCGGCATCATCGAGGGACGCTGCACGAGCGGCGTCACCGGGGCCGGCTGGCAGGTCGAGGTCGTCCACGACCTGCAGCGGGCGGGGTCCGACCGCCGCGCCGCCCTGCACGGGATGCTGGAGCGCTACGTCCCGAACATGCACAGCAACGAACCCGTGCACACCTGGCAGCGCTGAGGCGACCGGTTCCCGACGCGCAACTTCGTCATCCTCGACGCTCAGGACAACCGCGGCGGGACCTGGTGGACCCACCGGTATCCGGGCGTCCGCTCCGACAGCGACCTGTTCACCTACGGCTACCGGTTCAAGCCGTGGCGCGGCCCGTCGATCGCCGCGGGCGAGGAGATCCTGAACTACCTCGACGAGGTCATCGCCGAGGACGACCTGAGCCCGCACATCCGCTACAGGCACCGGGTCACGGCCGCGAGCTGGTCCACCGAGGACTGCCGGTGGACCGTGGAGGTCACCCGGGACGACACCGGGCAGCGGGTGCGGTTCACCGCCGACTTCCTGTGGATGTGTCAGGGCTACTACAACCACGCCCAGCCCTACCGGCCGCAGTGGGAGGGCATGGACCGGTTCCAGGGCGTGCTGGTGCACCCGCAGAAGTGGCCGGATGATCTCGACCTCGTCGGGAAGCGCGTCGTGGTGATCGGTTCGGGGTCCACCGCGTCGACGTTGATCCCCGCGATCGCGGAGAAGGCGGCGCACGTGACGATGCTGCAGCGCTCCCCGACCTACTTCATCGCCCGGCCCACGACCCACGAGCTGGCAGTGACGTTGCGCGCGCTGGACATCCCGGTGGACTGGACACACGAGATCCTCCGCCGCGCGTACATCGCCCAGGTCAGCACGCTGGCGCGGATGACGTTCGACGCGCCCGACGAGCTGCACACCTTCCTGATCGAGCGCGTGGACCTCGTGGCGGACCTGGTGTGCCGCCTGCTCGCGCACATGCAAGAGCGGGGCGCCACCGTGGTGGTCCCGACGCTGCGCGCCACGGAGGCGGACATGGCGCGGCGGCCGTGGTGCGATCCGGAGAACTTCAACGCCGGGTACGTCATGCGCTCCCAGCACATCCAGTTCAGGCAGGGCGACCGCGAGCCATGGACCCACATGCTGGAACATGAGCAGGAGCGCGAGAGCCTGCCCATGGCCGACCTGGACGACGGAACGCTCGTCTACCGTTGAGCGCGGTCGACAGCACTCGCTGGGCGCGGCGGGCGTGGACCTGGCCGGGCGGACGGGGTTTCATAGGGCCCGTGGGCGAGGTTCGGGAGCGGTCGAGCAGCACGTGCCGGTGTCCGGCACGTCGCCCTGCCGCCGCACCGGGCGCCCGGACCAGGGCAGCCGACGTGCCGCTGCTGCGGCTGCAGGCCAAGGCCGGCAACCGCGCGGTCGCGGGACTGCTCGCGCCCCTGGCCCGGGCCGATGGTCGGCCCGCCGTCGCCCAGCGGGAGGCCGCCGGACCGCCCGCGACGGCACGGCGGACGAGCCTGAGCTCCCCGCGCTTCGTCGGCGACCCGACGCTGGAGGCCTGCCTGCAGGACCGGGCCCGGCTCGGCGAGGGCGCCACCGGCATCTCGGTCGGCCGGGTGCAGCAGGCGCTGGTCGACCTGGGCCACGACCTGGGGGCAGGCGCGGATCAGCGGTACGGGCCGAAGACCGCGGCCGCGGTGCGCTCGTTCAAGACCGACCAGGCACTCGGCTTCACGCAGTTCGGCGACGTCGGACCGGGGACGATGGGCCGGCTCGACGAGCTGTTCCCCGGCCCGCTGCCGCCGTGCCGGCCCGACGAGATCCCGGTGACCGCCGGCCCGGAGAAGGCCGTGACCGCGGCACCCGGTGCCGAGACCACCGCCGGTGCCGGAGTCGGGATCCCGGGGCTCCGCTGCCAGATCGGCCCGGTGCCCGGACCGAAGGCGGCGATCGCGCCCGTCCGGGCCCCGTCGACACCCGGACCCATGCCCGACCGCATCCCGCCGAAGATCGACGTCCCGGTCGCCGTGACGCTGCCCGGCGGGGCCGCCACTCCGACCACTGTCAAGGCCGTCCCCACCCAGGCGGGTGGCGCCGAACCCGGCGAGGTGCTGATCGACGGGAAGCCGAGCGCGGACCTCACGGCGTCGGGCACGGTGACCGTCAAGGGAACGGCGCAGACCTTCTCCCGTTTCGTCAACCAGCTGTCCCTCGTCGCCGTGCAGGGCGGCAAGGAGATCGCCCGGAGCGCACCGTTCGCGGTGGCCGCACTTCCGGTCAGCGTCGACACCACGAAGAACAGCGACTCCGGCCGGGGCAGCCCGCTGCGCGGGATGATCGTCGACTTCACCGTGCGCTCCGACAGCGGCGACCGCGCGGACCTGGACAAGGTGCAGTCGAAGGAGGTCCTCCAGAACCGGCTGAACACGGGCTGCTTCGCGGCGTTCGACGCCCAGAAGGTGCTCGACACCAACGCCCCGGGCTACGGCCTTGGCATTCACACGCAGACCCCGCGCACCGACAGGCACCGGGTCGACGGATCGCTGCTCACGTCCCCGGGCGTGTGGCAGATCGGCCAGGTATTGCTGTTCCGCGACCTGCGCACCGGCGTCGAGGACATCCCCATCCCGCACAGCGCCTACGAGATCGCCTGGAACGTGAACAAGTTCAGCGTGGGCGACGGGCTCTTCTTTGTCCTCACCAAGATCGGTGTGGACGGATCGGCGAAGGGCTTCGCGAGCAGCTTCGGGTTCGGGACCGCCTTCACCGTCCAGGAGGTCTGATCAGAAGGTGCCCTGCAGGAGCCCCGTAGGTCGCCAGGCCGCCGACACGGCGTTGCCCCGGAGCGACAAGGTCGCTCCGGGCAACGAAGGATCCGATCGAAGGAGCGGGATCAGCCGGTCAGTGCTCCCTCCAGGGGAACTACCGGCGTGCCGGGCTCGACCTGGTTGGGGCCGGGCACGAGCAGCACCGTGTCCGGTGCCGGGCCTCGCCGTTCGTCGCGACTGCGGTGCGCGGCGTCACCCGTGGGCGCTTCCTGCACATACGCCTCGCCCGTATCGGTGACCGGCGTGGACGCCTCGGGCGGCGCGGGCACGGTGCTGGCCAGCGCGCCGTCGCCCGCGGCGGTGCTGGTGGTCGACGAGTCGGCCTTCGCCGAGCGCTGGGCCGGGGCCGCGGCGGCAGGGTCCGGAGCACCTTCTGTGTCGTAGAAGGAGTACGAGTCGGTGGTCAGCAGGCCGTTGTTGAACTGGTTGAGGCCGAAGCTGAGGCCGGTGACCCCCGAGGGAATGGCGGGCGTCGTCCAGACCGCCTGTGTGTAGGTGGAGGACGTCGCGAAATACGGGCTCGACGTCCAGTAGGACCAGGTGCCGACCCCGCTGCGGGTGTAGACGGCGAACTGGGTCACCGTGTTCGACTTGTACCAGGCGCGCAACGAGTACGTCCTGCCCGCCGTCACGCTCGGCGAGCAGCCCCCGAGGTCGAAGGTGGGCAGCAGTTTCGCGTCACCTGAGACGTAGTTGGCCACCGACAGGTCCTCGGCCTTGGCGCCCTCCTGAGCGTTCGGTGCCGTGGTCGTGGTGGTGAAGGTCGGGGTGTTCTCGCCGTAGCCACCGATCATGAAGCAAGCCGGGACGTTCGGGGTGGTGCTGCCCGTCTCCAGCGAGGCGTTCTGCGCGACGCCGTTCACGCCGGGACCGGGCGGACTCACCGCCGGGCCGTTGACGGCTGCGTTCACCGGGCCGCCGATGACCTGGTCCACGGTCTTCACGACGGTGTTGTTCGTCGTGGCCCGCGGCGCGAGCCAGTTGACGAAATCGTCGAACGTCTGGACGGGCACGGCGAGCGGATCGCTTCCGCCGACGTGGTGGAATGTGATCTGCACCCAGCCGCCATTGTTCGTCTCGGCGTTGGTGACAGCGGTCTGCAGGTCTGCCAGCGTCCAGGTGTTGTCCACCTGGTCGAGGGCCTTGAGGTAGTACTTGTCATCCGGCGTCATGCTCTCGGAGAACGGGCAATCGGCGCAGCCGAATCGGCTCTGGATGTCACCGAGCCCGCGCGCGCTGTTGTAGCCGCACTGCTGGGCCAGGGCTTCGGAGTCCGCGGTGGCGGCCGCGAACGGGTAGGCGAAGCTGGTGACCCGGAATCCCCAGTTGGTCAGGTTGACCCGGTCGTCGCAGATCTGCCGCTTCGCCTCGTCCGAGGGCAGCGTGGTCAGGTCGGGGTGGGTCACGGTGTGCCCGCCGATCTCGTGCCCCATGCCCGCGATCGCGGTCAGGTCCGCGCGGGTCAGGTAGTCGGGCGAGTCGACGAAGCCGGACGGGATGTAGAAGGTGCCCTTCATGCCTGCGGCCTGGAGGGTCTGGGCGGCCGGCAGCTGGTCCGCGTTGCCGTCGTCGAACGTGAGGCTGACCACGGTCTGGGGCAGCTGTGCCGCGGCGGTACCGGGCAGGAGCGCAGTCAGCAGGCTGACGAGCAGGAATGCCGCGCAGGACAGGACGACCGGGCGGCGGCGTCGCCAGGGAGGCACGTCCGGGGACGGCGTCGCCGTCGAGGGATCAGACACGGGGTTCTCCTGAATTTTCAGAGGCAGTACGGAAATGGGGCACAGAGCGATCTAGACGACGGCCCGACGGGGCAGGTCGGTCATCCGGTAGGTGGTGTCCAGTACTGCGCTGGCGCCGTCCACCCAGTCCAGCTCGAGCCCGGCGTGCGCCGTGTGCAGCACGACGAGGTCGGCGCCGAACGCGGCCGGGTCCGGCTGGTTCATGAGCCGGCCGAGCCCCGGCAGCTCCACCTCCGCAACCAGCGGATCGTGGTAGCCGACGTGCGCGCCCAGCTCCAGCAGCTCTTCGATGATCTCGATGGCCGGCGACTCCCGGACGTCTTCGACGTTGGGCTTGTAGGCCACGCCGAGCACCAGGATCCGGGCCCCTGCGACGCTGTGTCCGGCCCCCGCGAGCACCTCGCGGCAGCGTTCGACGACCCGCCGCGGACGTCCGGCGATGCCGTGCATCGCCTGCTCGATCACCGGTGCGCAGACCCGCTGCTTGCGCAGCTGCCAGAGCAGGTAGTGGGGGTCGCACGGGATGCAGTGGCCGCCGACGCCCGGCCCCGGGTAGAAGGCCATGAAGCCGTACGGCTTGGTCGACGCGGCGTCGATCACTTCCATGACGTCGAGGTCGAGCACGCCCGTGATCTCCGCCAGCTCGTTCGCGAGCGCGATGTTGACCGCTCGGAACGTGTTCTCCACCAGCTTGGTCATCTCGGCCGCGCCGGTCGACGACACCTGGTGCACGGTGGCTCCGTACCCCGCCAGCACGGCGGCCGCCTTGTCCGCGCAGCTCCGGGTGGCCCCGCCCACGACACGGGCTACTGCGTCGTGGCTGTGCCGGTCGTTGCCCGGGTCGATGCGCTCGGGGCTGAAGGCCACCGCGACGTGGTCGCCGGCCATCAGGCCGCGCTCGGCCAGCGGGCGGATCAGCATGTCCTGGGTGCTGCCGACGTACGTCGTCGAGGTGAGGATCAGCGTCTGGCCGGGCACGGCGTGCTCGACGACCGCCGCGCACGCGCGACGCAGGATCGTGAGGTCGGGGACCAGGTGCTCGTCGACCGGCGTGGGCACACAGACGATGACGGTCTGAGCCTCCCGCAGGCGGACGGCGTCGACGGCGAGCTCGAAGCTGCCGGCCGCGGCCTCCAAGGCGCTGCGCAGCCGGTCGTGGTCGGACGCGAGCAGATCCACGTAGCCGGCCTCGATGTCGGCGAGCCGGGCGGGGCTCGCATCGATCCCGAGCACCCGCCGACCTGCGGTGTGGAAGGCGAGCGCCGTGGGGAGGCCGACGTAGCCGAGGCCGACGATCCCGATGTCGTACCGGAAGCGGGCCGTCGAGCCCATCAGGTGCACCGGTGCGGTCGGGCGCGTTTCGGACGTCGGTGTCCGTGTCAGGTGAGCGGGCGCCGAAGTGGTCGTGGTCATCGTTCTCCTCAGGGTCAGCATCCGCAGAAGCGGAGAACACGGGGCGGGAGCGGCGGCAAATGATCACGAATGTGATCGCCCGGCCTGCACGTCAGTTCCGCGGTCGAGGTTGTGCCAGCTCATAGGTGTGGGGCCGCGAGGAAAGAAAAAGATACGTCCCGACCTACTGTGATACGCGTCACAAAAATCCGCCGGAGCACCGTTACCGGTTCGTGACCAAGACGGTTGCATCTGCCGATGCCGGTCGGCCTCCGACGATTAGCGCGCTGGGGACCCGGGATGTCTGCCGGATCTTGAGGCTGCAGTTTCCACGGCACTTGTCCGCACCAATGTTGTGCATGTCCTGCAGGAGAGGAATGTCAGATGCGTACTGTCGTCACTGGCGGCGCGGGTTTCATCGGTAGCCATCTCACCGAACATTTACTGGCGTGCGGCGACGAGGTGACCGTGCTCGACGACCTGTCGACCGGTTCCCTGGACAACCTGGCCGACGTGATCGACCACCCTCGGCTCCGCTGGGTGCACGGGACCGTGCTGGACCGCCACCAGGTCGACTGGCTCGTGAACGGCGCGGACCGCGTGTTCCACCTGGCCGCCGCGGTCGGGGTGCGCCGGATCGTCGAGGAGCCGCTGCAGAGCCTGCGGGTCAACCTGCACGGCACGGAGAACGTCCTGGAGGCCGCGCGCGCGACCGGGGCCACCGTGCTGCTCGCCTCCACCAGCGAGATCTACGGCAAGAACACCTCGGACGCGTTGAGCGAGAGCTCCGACCGGATCCTGGGTTCGCCGCTGGTATCCCGCTGGACCTACGCCGCGGCCAAGGGCATCGACGAGGCCCTCGCCCACGCCTTCTGGCGCGAGCGGGGCCTCGCGGTGACCATCGTGCGCCTGTTCAACACCGTCGGGCCCCGACAGACCGGCCGCTACGGCATGGTGGTGCCCAACCTCGTGGGTCAGGCGCTCCGGGGGGAACCGCTGACCGTCTTCGGCGACGGCGCCCAGACCCGCTGCTTCTCCTACGTCGGCGACATCGTGCCGGCGCTGGTCGAGCTCGTCGAGCACCCCGCAACGCGCGGGCAGGCGGTGAACCTGGGCGGGGCGACCGAGATCTCGATCGGCGCGCTGGCACGCCGCATCGTCGCGCTACTGGACAGCCCCAGCGAGATCGTGCTGGTGCCGTACTCCCAGGCGTACGGCGAGGGCTACGAGGACATGCGTCGTCGGGTACCGGACAACACGCTCGCCGGTGAGCTCATCGGCTTCACCCCGCGCACCGGGATCGACGCGATCATCCGGAACGTCGCGGGCGCCATGGTGGCCGACGCCCGCATGGCGCTGACCACGTTCCCGACGACGCTGACGGCCTGAGGCGGGAGGCGGGGTCTCCCGTGGCTATGACCAGCCCGGTGTCGGCGAGTGGTCGCAACCGCGAGCACCAGGTCCCCGCGTGCCCGAGTCGCCGCCGTATACGGCGACTCGGCATGTGGCTGATCGCGCTCTGCGCCGCCGGAGGAATGGCGATGATGTTGGTGGGCGATCGGCAGGCGCGACCGGTGACGATAGGCGCGGTCACCTACTGGGACCTGCAGGCGTCGCTCGAGTCCGTCGACCTGCACCGCGGGTCCCTCGACGAGGTGACCCCGTGGTGGTACGGGCTCAACTCCGACGGCTCGGTATCACCGGCGCTCGCGTCCGAGACGATCGACGACGCCGTAGTCCGGTTGCGGGCCTCCGGGGTCCGGCTGGTCCCGACCGTGGCGAACACGACCGCCGGCGCGTGGGCGCCGGACGTGGTGCGCAGCATGATCCACGACCCCACCCGCCGACAGGCGCACGTTGCCGAGCTGGTCGCGTTGGCGTCGACCCACGATTTCGCCGGCCTGCAGCTCGACTACGAGGACCTGGCCGGAGCCGACCGGCAGGCCTTCTCCCAGTTCGTCGGCGAGCTCGCCGACGAACTGCACGCCAGGCAGAAAGTCCTCTACGTCACCGTGCACGCCAAGACCACGAACACGGGCTACGACCAGCGCAACCTGGCTCAGGACTACGCCGCCCTCGGGCACAGCGCCGACCGCCTCGTGGTGATGGCCTACGACTGGCACTGGGCGTTCAGCGCGCCGGGACCGATCGCGCCGACCTGGTGGGTCGACGACGTGCTCGACTACGCCACGTCCGTGGTTCCGCCGGAGAAGCTGGCGCTCGGAGTCGGCCTGTACGGCTACGACTGGAGCGGCGGACAGGCTCGCGACATCCGGTGGCGCGAGGCGGATCAGCTCGCCACCGCGCCGGGTGCCACGCCCGGACGTGATCCGGTCAGTGGCGCTCCGTACCTGCGCTACCGCGCGGACGGCGTGGACCACGAGGTGTGGTACGAGGACGACGACAGCATCGCGGCCAAGCTCGAGCTGGCCGACGCCTACGGGGTCGGCGCCGTCGAGCTCTGGCGTCTCGGGGCCGAGGATCCCGGGCTGTGGGGCTTCCTGTCCGACAAGAACGGTGCAGCCGAATGATCTGGCTGCTGCTGGTTCTCGCCCTCGGGGTGAACCTTCTCCTCTGGGGATCGGTCGGCGCGGTGCGCTACGCCGCACAGCGTGGTCGTCGACTGTTCTCGGCCTACGTTCCCCCTTCGCGAATCCAACCGCACCAGGTCGCGGTCCTGATCGCCGCGCACAACGAGGAGCTCGGGGTCCGCGCGACCGTCGACGCCGCGCACACGCAGGTGCCGCGCGGCAACGTGTTCGTCGTGTCCGACGGATCGAAGGACGCCACCGTGGCCACGGCCACCCACGCCGGTGCGTCGGTCTACGACCTGAACCCGAACCGCGGCAAGGCCGGTGCGCTCGCTGCCGCGATCCGGCATTTCACGCTGGCCGAGCGGTTCGAGGTCGTCATGCTGCTGGACGCGGACACGGTGTTGTCGGCCGACTACATGAAGTCCAGCCTCAACATGTTCGACGATCCGGACGTGGTGGCCATCGCGGGCCGGGCGGCCACCGTCTGGGACAAGACCGAGCGGCTCGGGTTCGTCGGCACGCTCCTGCGGGCCTACCGAGAGCGGCTGTACGTGCTGTTCCAGGTGCTGCTGAAGTACGGGCAGGCGTCCCGGCTGACCAACGCCGTGACCATCGTGCCGGGCTTCGCCAGCATGTACCGCACCCGGATCCTCTCCTCGATCGACATCGACGCGCCGGGGCTCGCGATCGAGGACTTCAACATGACCTTCGAGGTGCACGCGCGTCGGCTGGGACGCATCGCGTTCCATCCCCGCCGCGCCATCGCTTACACCCAGGACCCGCACAACCTGCGCGACTACAGCAAGCAGGTCGAGCGGTGGAGCCTGGGCTTCTGGCAGACGTTGCGGCGGCACGGCCTGCACCTGGGCCGCTTCTGGTACCTGCTGGCAGCATTCGTGGCCGAGGTGCTCACCAGCAGCGTCGTGTTCGTGATGCTCGGTCCGGCCCTGCTGCTGAGCGCCGCCGGACAGCTGTGGCTGTCGCTGGTCGGCCCCGGCGGCGACATGGGCATGCTGGCAGAGAACGTGTCCGGGGTGCTGCCGCCCCACGTCGCGTTGCTCGGCGTGGTGCTGCCCGACTACCTGTTCACCGTGATCGTGGCCATTGCGCAGCGCCGCGCCAGCTACCTGTTCTACGGTCTGTTCTTCGTCCCGCTGCGCTGTGTGGATGCGTGGTTGTGCCTGCGCGCGCTGTGGCGCAGCCGGCGGCAGTCGGTAGGCGTCTGGAAGAGCCCGGAGCGCCGGGCGGTGGGCAAGGTCACGATCACGGTGGCACAGCAGCACGGCACGGTCCCGCGTCAGCTCGCGCCCGCCCAGACGAGCCCCGCCCTGACGAGCGCCGGGCACGGGGCCGTGGCGTGGCCCGGGGTCCCCGCGCTGGCGCCGGCCGTCCTCCACGGCGGCCAGGAGCGGTCGCCGGCGTCGCTCGGGGTGGGGTCGTATTCCTACCCTCGCCCGGCCGAGGGCTGAGACGATGGCCGACCACAAGGCGGGTGACGTCCCGGCGGACGGTCTCTCGCGCGATCGGAGAGCGCAGTTGTCCACGGGTTACGCGACGCGCCGGCTCGGCGCCGCCCTCAGCCTTGCCGGCCTGGTCCTGCTGGTCAACGGCCTCGGCGCGTGCGCCGCGGAGCCCGAACCGAGCCCGGCCGCACACGTCTCGTCGGGCTACCCGTGGCACACCGACATCGTCGCGACCACGTTCTGGGTCGGCGAGGTGTTCGACGCGAACGCGTCCGACGGCAGCCAGGTCATCTCGACCTACGACAGCAAGTGGTGGGAACACTACGGCGGTTGCGACGGCGTCGTCGTGGACGAGGAGTGCCGTACCGAGGCCCGCTCCGCGGACAACGGGTACTTCCCCCGCCACATGACGCCCCGGCAGAACCCGTTCTACCTCGACCTGCCGTTCGACGACATCAACAATTCGACCGCATTCGCGCAACGGAGCTCGGTGGTTCCGTGGGCGCACGAGCCCGGTCTCTCCAGCCGGGCCGGGGACCGGAGCGTGAGCTTCATGAAGAACCGCTGGGTGAAGCTGAAGCGAGGCGACCGGATCTGCTACGGCCAGATCCAGGACGCCGGGCCGGGCGTTTACGACGACGCGGCGTACGTCTTCGGCAGCGACGACCGGCGGCCCGCAAACGGCCGGTACAACGGCGCCGGGATGGACGTCTCTCCGGCACTGAACAGCTGCCTCGCGTTCGCGGACCTGAACGGCGCCGACGACCGTGTGGACTGGCAGTTCGTCGACGACGCCGACGTGCCGGCGGGCCCGTGGCGGATCCTCGTGACGACGGACGGGGTGACGCCGTGAACGGGCTGCGCCGGCTGCCCCCGATGCGTGGCCGACACGTGGCCGTGGCAGTGCTGATCAGTCTGGTGCTCGGGGCGGCGGCCGGGCTCGTGCTGTGGAACTCCGCGCGCACCCCGGCTCCCGGCACCACGGTCGTGTCGCTGACCTTCGACGGCTCCACCGCAGACCAGCGCCAGGCCGTGCAGATCCTCGACCGGCACGGGCTTCAGGGCACGTTCTTCACGAACTCGGGCACCGTCGACACGCCCGGCTACCTGACCCGGAGCGACCTGCAGCAGATGGAGGAGGACGGGCACGAGATCGGCGGCCACACCGTGCTGAACACCGACCTCGCCCGGGTCGACCCGGCGGAGGCGCGCCGGGAGGTCTGCATCGACCGCAAGACCCTCCAGGGATGGGGCCTGCATCCCGTGGCGTTCGCGTATCCCTACGGCTCGCGGCAGGAGCCGGCGCTCGCGTCGGTGGTGCGCGACTGCGGCTACAGCAGCGCGCGCGACTTCGGCAACCTCCAGTCGGCGTCTGCCGAGTCGTTGCCGCCGGCTGACCCTTACCAGATCCGGACGGCGGGCGGCGGCGACCCGACCTGGACGCTGGAGGATCTGAAGGCTCAGGTCGTGAACGCGCAACGGGCAGGCGGTGGCTGGGTGCCACTGGTCTTCCATCGCGTGTGCGACGGCTGCTCGAGCAACTACGTGCGACCGGATGTGCTCGACGCCTTCACCGAATGGCTCACGGCAGGCGAACCGACCGGGATCCAGGTGCGGACGATGTCCGCAGTCGTCAAGGGCAACAACCGCGGCGCCCCCACCGTGCCGTTCGGCATCCCCAGCGAGAGCCCGCCGAACCCTGCGTTCGCGGTCGGCCCCGACCTGCGCCCGACGTGTTGGACGGTCATGCACAACGGCCAGAACGACGCCGACGTCACCGTCGCGCTCGGCGACGGGGGCCGGTCGGTCATGACCATGACCGTCGACAACTTCGTCAACGGCGACGCCAAGGTGCTGCCGGCCATGGACCTCGGGGCCTGTTCGCTCTACGCCCAGCCCGGTGTCACCTACACCGTCGGTGCCCTGTACCGGTCGGACGCGACGCCGCAGTTCGTGCTCTACACGCGGGGACCGGACGGTGGCTGGTCGTACTGGACCTCGGGCCCGCTGATGGACGCGAGCGCCGACTGGCGGGCGGCCCAGTGGTCCACCCCTCCGACGCCGCCCGGCACCACGGGGCTGAGCTGGGGGCTCGGGCTGACCAGCGGGGGCAGCGTGTCCGTGGCGCAGTTCGGCATGGTGTCCAACAGCCCGCCGTTGCCCGCCGCGGCGCTCGCACCCGGCGATGACGGCTACTCGTCCATCGGTCTGTGGGGCATTGCCGCCTGCGTGCTGACGCTGCTCGGGGTCTGGTGGCTGATCGGCGGGCCGGTCAGCCGAGCGGTGGCCCGGCGGCGCGCCGCGACTCCGCCGCCCGAGCAGTCAGCCGCGCAACCGTGGAAGACCGCCCGCGAACGGGGCGTCGTGCGGGGCCGCGGGCCGGGCCTACCGGAGCGCCTTGAGCCGGTGCGTCTCGGCGGCCAGGACGTCCGCGGCCAGCTCGGGGCGGCCGGCCGGCGTGCCGGTGAGGATCCACCGGCCCAGGCGCTCACGGGAGAACAGCTCGTCGACGACCATGAAGCCCGCCCCCCGCAGGCCGGCCTCGTTCCCGAGCGGGGACTGGGAGATGCGCAGGTCGCGGGTGGCGAGCGGGAGTGAGCGCCGGTAGATCGCCTGCCGGATCGCGGGCAGCAGGAGATTGCCGGACATCACCACGCTGCCGCCGAGCAGGATCAGCGACGGGTTGAAGAAGCTGACGATCCGGGCCAACGTCTCACCGTCAACGGAGTGCGACTCCACTACATGACCGCCGGCGAGGGCGACCCGGTCCTGCTGCTGCACGGCGTCCCGAAGACGTCGTACCACTGGCGGCACGTGATCCCCCTGCTCACCCCGCACCACCGCGTGATCGTTCCGGACATGCGCGGTCTCGGTGACTCCCAGCACACCCCCGGCGGCTACGACATGCGCAACGTCGCCGAGGACTTCGCCCAGCTGATGACCGAGCTGGGGTACGACCGGTTCCGGCTCGTCGGTGAGGACTGGGGCGCCGCCGCCGCGTACCAGCTCGCGGCGGCCTACCCGGACCGGGTCCAGCAGCTCGTCTACCAGGAGATGATCCTGCCCGGCTACGGCCTCGAGGACTACTCCTTCCTCACCGCGGAGAACGTGCGCAGCTTCGTCTGGCTGTGGCACATCAACTTCTACTCTGTGCCGGAGTTCCCCGAGCTGCTGATCGCCGGCAAGGAGCGCGAGTACTTCTCGTACTTCATCAAGCACGAGACCCACGACCCGACGGCGATCACCCCGGACGCGATCGACGAGTACGTCCGGTGCTACTCCTCGCCCGGCGGCATCCGCAGCATGTGCGAGATCTACCGGGCCACGCTGACGGACGCGGACCAGAACCGCGAGGCCGCGAAGTCCCGGCTTCCGATGCCGGTGCTCGCGGTGGGCAGCGAGCACTTCATCGGCGCCGACAACGAGCGGCAGATGCGGGAGGTCGCCGACGATGTCCGCGGCGTGATCCTGCCATGGGGTCACCAGCTGGCCGAGGAGTCGCCGAACGAGCTCGTCGGGCATTACCTGCGATTCTTTGCGGGGACCGCGGAATGAGCGCGTTCGCGGTCCGAGACGGCCGGCTGGTCGCCCCCGACGGCACCCCGTTCCTGTCCCTCGGCGTCAACCACGCCGACGAGACCAACCTCAAGTACCCGCGCAACATCGACGTGTGGCGCCGCAAGTACGGCTCCCGGGACGCGTGGATCCGCGACGGTGTGGTCGCCGACCTGCGCGACTGGGGCTTCACCACCCTCGGCTGGACCCAGGAGTACGTCAGCGGTGGCTGGGGCGAGGCGCTCGACTGGTTCGGCGACCCCATCGACCTCGGCCACTCCACCCCGTGGCCTGCGGCGGACCTGCGCCGGGCCGGGCTGCCCTACGTCGCCCAGCTGCGCGTGCAGGAGATCGAGGACTGGAACGGCCACCCGGCGTTCCGGCCGATGGGCGACGACTTCGAGGTCTGGTGCGACTACCTCGCGCGCAGCGTCGCCGGCGAGCACGCCGACTCGCCGGACCTGCTGGGCTACTTCCTGGTCGACATCCCGGCCTGGCTGCCGCACGCGTCGGGCGCCGACTTCCCCGAGCTGCGCGGGATGGACCCGGTCGAGCGGGAGAAGAAGCTCTACGACGTCGCCAGCCGCTACTACGAGACGATCGTGACGGCGATCCGCCGCTACGATCCGGACCACCTCGTGCTGGGCGACCGCTACAACGGCAACAAGGGCATCCCCGAGCCGGTGCTCCGGGCGATGGAGCCGTTCGTCGACGTGCTGTCGGTGCAGTACTTCAGCGACCCGACGCAGGCCGGACGCGTGCGGATGCGCGACGACCTGGCCCGCTGGAGCGCGCAGGCGGGCGGGAAGCCCGTGATCATCGCCGACATCGGCAACTGGACGCCGACCGAGCTCAACCCGCACCGCGAGGGCTTGGCGAGCCAGGCGGCCCGCGGCGACGACTACGGCGCCGCGTTGGACGTCGTGCGTGCCGAGCCGTGGTTCGCCGGCTGGCACTGGTGCGCCTACGTGGAGAACACCGGCCGCGGCTGGGGGCTCAAGGACCCGCGGGACGAGCCCTACCGCGACCTCACCGACCGGATCACCGAGCACAACCGCCGCGCCATCGCGGCGGTCGGGAAGGACAGCTGACGATGGGCAAGTTGGACGGCAAGGTCGCGGTCATCACCGGCGGCGGCCGGGGACAGGGACGCTCGCACGCGGTGCGGCTGGCTCAGGAGGGCGCGGACGTCGTCGTCTGCGACATCACGAAGCAGGTCGCCACCGTCGAGTTCCCGACCGGACAGCCGGGCGACCTCGAGGAGACCGTCGCGCTGGTCGAGAAGCAGGGACGGCGCTGCGTCGCGGTCGAGGCGGACGTGCGCAGCACTGCCGACATGCAGAAGCTCGCCGACACGGCGATGAGCGAGTTCGGCCGGATCGACTTCCTGCTGGCCAACGCGGGCATTCTGAGTCTTTCGGACAGCACGTGGGAGCTGACCGACGAGCAGTGGGACGACATGATCGACATCAACCTGACGGGCGTGTTCAAGGCCTGTCGGGCGGTCGTCCCGCACATCCGGGCGGGGGGCAACGGCGGGTCGATCGTCATCACGTCGTCGATCGCCGGGATCAAGGGCGTCGCGGGCTGCACCCACTACACCGCGGCCAAGCACGGGATCGTCGGGCTGATGAGGACTCTGGCCCGCGAGCTGGCCCCGGAGATGATCCGGGTCAACACGATTCACCCGACGGGCGTCGACTCGACCATGTCGATCAACGACTACTTCCCGAAGTGGATGTCCGAGCACGAGGAGCTCGGCAACGCCATGCGGTTCAACCCGATGCCGGTCGAGATGCTGCCGATGGCCGACGTCTCGGGGGTCGTGGCCTTCCTCTGCTCCGACGACTCGAAGTGGATCACCGGGTCGACCGTGCAGATCGACGCGGGCTTCCTCCTCAAGTAGTCCCGCTCGCCCCGTTGTCCACGGCCGCATCGACGCGGCCGCGGTCTCCGCGGTGCCCGCTGTCGAGGGGCGCGGGCACCGCACGCCGGAACGTGTTCACACCGACGTGGCGAAAGGCTGGACATGCCAGGTCGCCGAAGGGCCTCTGCTGGCCAGGTCCATCCGATTACCGTGTCCGCACCGGCTCCTGCCTAGGATCTGCCGAGCTTGCCGACGCCGAGCCTGGAGGGACAGACCGCCGTGCCCCAGATCGCCACCGCCGACCGCGTCGAGATCGGCGCGCTGATCGAGTTCCTCCGGCCGCGCCACCGAGCCGTGCTCATCACCACCCGAGCCGACGGCAGCCCCGTCTCCTCCCCCGTGACCTGCGGCGTCGACGCGCAGGGCCGGATCGTCATCTCCACCTACCCCCAGCGGGCCAAGACCCGCAACGCCCGCCGCGACCCGCGTGTGTCCCTCTGCGTGCTCTCCGACGACTGGGACGGCCCCTACGTCCACGTCGACGGCAGGGCGGAGGTGCTCGACATGCCCGACGCCCTCGACGGCCTCGTCGACTACTACCGCGGCATCGCCGGCGAACACCCCGACTGGGACGAGTACCGCGCCGCCATGGCCGGCCGCGACAAGTGTCTGCTGCGGATCACCATCGAACGCTGGGGACCGATTGCCACCGGCGGCCTGCCGCCGGAGAGCGCGACGTGAGTCGCACGTGATCGCCCCGCGACGCTGACCGGCCGCCGACGCGCGCCCGGGGAGTCAGGCGTCGAGGTCGTCGGCGAAGTGCCGGAACCCTGCACGATCGGTGTGCATGCTCCACACCCGCTCGGCGAGCACGGCCGGATCCTTCCGCGGATGCCCCGCGACGATGGCCCCGGGCACGATCAGCTGGGCCACGTGGATCCCGGCCGCGGCGAGGTCGTGGTGCAGCAACAGGCGAAGCGGCGCGCGGTGGCGGCACCCAGCCCGGGGCCGGCGCCGACGATGGCGACGGTGGTCACGGCTCAGTCCGGGACCGACTGCACGTCCGCGACCACGACGCCGAACAGGTCCGCGATCGACGCCAGGCTCGCCGCCTGCAACGCGGCGGCCTCGACGACCCGCCCGTCGGTGCCGGGCAGGTCCCGGGTGGCCGTCGCGCCCGCAACGACCGTCGGCGCGTGCCCCAGGCTGAACGCGCCCCGTGCGGTCGAGTTCACGCACATGTGGGTCATGAACCCGGCGAGCAGCAGCGGCCGCTCCGGCCCCTGTGCGAGCAGCGTGTCGAGCTCGGTGCCGGTGAACGAGTTCGGGTAGTTCTTGACGACCATCGGCTCGCCCGGCCGCGGCGCGACCCGGTCGACGATCGCGCCGATCTCCTCGCGCACGTCGTAGGGCGAACCGACGCCCGCGTCGTGCTGGATGTGGATGATCGGGATGCCCGCCGAGCGCGCCCGGTCGAGCAGCTCCTCGGCCTGGTCCAGCGCGGCCTGCACGCCGTCGAGCTCGAGCGGCCCGCGGGTGTAGGTGTTCTGGCAGTCGATCATGATCAGGGTGGACGCACCGAGCGCCGGTGGGTCGGCGGGCAGCCCGCTCGCGGCCCGCAGGGTGAACAGGTCGGCCACGGTGGTCTCCTCACACGACGTCGGGCGGGGCTCCTGGACTGTAACGGGCGGACCTCGGTCGAGCCCGACGTCCAGACCCTTCGGACGGGGTCACGACAGACGCTCGATGATGTGGGGAGCCGGTCAGGCGACGACGAGCTTTCGCGGTTCGCTACGCCCGACCGTGTCGATGACGACGACGCGGTGCCGGAGGGCGTGTTGGCCGGTACGGTGACATTGACGGCAGCGGCGGCGGTAGCGCTGCTTGTCGAACGTACCCAGCCGGCGGCCACACCTCAGCTCGGCGTGAGGACAGCGATGCCGATTTCCGCGGCCGCCTGCGCCAGCTCGCCGTCGTAGGTGACGAGGCTGCCAGCCGGCTGGCGACGAGCTCGGTACCGGGTTCGAGCGCCAGGCGCCACGTCCGCAACGCCTGCGACTCCTTCTCGGGCTTGACGAGCTTGAGCAGGGCGCTCGAGTCGAAATAGATCAACAGCCCCGCTCCCGCTGCCGGTCTGCCAGGAGCATGTCCGAGATGCTGTCGAGTTCGGGGACGAGGTCGGGGATGAGGTCTGGCAGTCCGTGCTCGGCCGGCGCCGTCGCCGTTCCCTCGGCGACAAGGCGGCTCAAGGTGCCGGGGGCCTCGACCTCCGGAACCATCCGGAGGATCGGCTTGCCGCGGTCGGTGACCAACAGCGACTCGCCGGCACGTACCCGTGCGACGGCCCGTGACGGATTCTGGTTCAGCTCCCGCAGCCCTATCGTCTCCATGACCACAATGTACCTACAAGAGGTAGGGACAAGGCTGTCGATACTGCGGCGTTGACGTCCCGGTCGTGCGGGCCTTCACCACCGCCCCCAAGCGCGGCGCACCGGCCCGCACCCCGGTAGCTTGCTGTCATGGCAGCAGTGCCGGGAGCGCGGTGCGCCGAGATCGCCGGCACGCTCGATGAGCCGATGGTCGGCACGGCACCCTCGACTCGGCGCTGGTTGTGCCTGGAGCGGACGGAACCCTGGGCCGCCCACATCAACCACGACCGCGACCCGGGGGTGCGGGCGTTGCTCACGAGAGCGGCAGCGGCCGGTTTCCGGCCATTGATGATCCGGGGTACGGAACGTGGACCTGACCGGCGACCGCCGCGGATCTTCCTGACCGATACCGCTCCCGGCCGCACCGTCACCACGGTGCTCGACATCGAGCGGCCCGGGCAACTGGACGACGTCCCGCTGCCGGAACCGGACCACCCGCTGCCCGGCGTCCCAGTGACCGGGCCGCTGTTACTGATCTGCACCCACGAGCAGCGGGATCCCTGCTGTGGTCTCGAGGGCCGAGCATTGGTGGACGCCATCGCAGGACCAGGTGTCTTCGCGGCCAGTCACCTCGGTGGACATCGCTTTGCGCCGACCGCCCTCGTGCTGCCCACCGGCTACGCCTACGGCCGGCTCGAGTCGACCTCAGCCGCGGCGATCCACGCCGGCGCAGCAGCGGGTGAAATCACAACCGACCGGTGCCGTGGGCGGTCCACGTGGTCCCCGCAAGGGCAAGTCGCCGAGCTCGCGGTGCGCGAGACGACTGGCCCGCATTCGCCGGACGCCCTGACCGTGGAGGACGACTCCGGCGACACCGTCCACGTCGCCGCGGCAACCGGGGAGCGCTGGGCTGTCGACGTCGAACCGGTCGACGTCGACGCGACACGGCCGGCCTCCTGCGGCGCCCGGTTCACTCTGATGGTCCCGCTGCGGGCCGCGGCGGTACGGGTGCTGCGGCCCAGCAGCTGACGTTGCTCGCCGCCCCGGCCGGTCACTCCACCAACTCGCGATGCAGCTGCTCGATGGCGGTGACGTGTTCCGCGCCGCGGAGACCCAGGCCGCGGGTGCTGATACCGATGTGCGTCGCGCCCAACGACCGCCAGCCCTCGATCAGGGCCGGCCAGTGCTCTTGCGGCCCGTACCGCCGCTCGACGCGCGGCTCGATGCCGATGGCTCGGGAATCGCGGCTGGCGGCGTCGGCATGAGCCCGGATACGGTCGATCATCTTCCCCGCAGTGGCGTCAGGAAGCATCTGCGGGAACCAGCCGTCGCCCAACCGGCCGACCCGGCGCAGCACGGGTTCTGCCTGGCCGCCGAACCAGATCGGGATGGGCCGCTGGACGGGTAACGGGTTGATGCCGGCCTCCGAGACGCGGTGCCAGCGGCCCGCGAAGTCGACGACCGGCTCGGTCCACAACGCACGCAGCAACGAGACCTGCTCCTCGATCCGCCGTCCGCGATCGTGGAAGTCCTCCCCCAACGCCTCGTACTCCACGTCGTTCCACCCGACGCCGACGCCGAGCCGCAGCCGCCCCAGCGAAAGCACGTCAACCTCGGCCGCCTGTTTCGCCACCAATGCGGCCTGCCGTTGCGGCAGCACGAGCACGCCGGTCACGAGCTCGATCCGTTGTGTCAGCGCGGCCAGGTAACCGAAGAGGACGAACGGCTCATGGAACGGGTCGTCGGCGGCGTAGGCCCCACTCCAATCAGGGCGGTGCTCCAACCCGGCACCGAGAACGTGGTCGAAGACGAGCAGGTGCGCATAGCCGAGGCCCTCTGCGGCCTGGGCGAAGTCACGCACCAGAACGGGATCACTGCCGATCTCGGTCTGCGGGAACACGACTCCGGTGCGCAAGCTCTTCCCTGCTGTGCCCGCTGCTCAGGCCGGGGTCGACGGCGGTGGAGCCGGGACGCTCGACGTGCCACCGGCTCCACGTTCGTGCGCCGTGTCGGGACCGCCGGGGACACGGAGCCCGCGGACGGCCTTGGCTTCAAGCCGCTGTCGGAACTCGACCTCGCGGGTCAGCTTTTCCGGGCCACCGCTGACGACACCCCTCCAGGGGATCGGGACCCCACCGCCATCCGAGCGCCCGGTCCGGGTCGCCGGAGCCGCGGCGCCCCGGCGCAGGCTCGCCCCGGCCGGAACCTTGCGCGTTCCGCCGCCGCACTCGGGGCACCCAGGCGCGTCCGCGTCGCGCGGAACCAGCCGCTCGAACCGATGACCGCAGTCGCAGCGGTAGACGAAAATCGGCACTGAATCGACCTCCGAGAACTCATACGTCGACACGCGCTTACCGACGTGACACACACGGTCGTCGATCGCCAGCCGGTAATCAAGGTCGAAGGCGATTCCCTGGGGGTCCGGTCTTTGCCGGCCAGGGCCCCGGTCGTCCCGCTGCCGGGCACCCGTGTCCGCGATCGGTCGGGACCTGCGACGTCGCCGGTCGATCCCTAGGTTGATGGCCGGGGCGAAGCCCGTGGCCGATCTCCTAACGTGAGGCGCCACACGACGGCATCGGGGTGAGCGTGACTGGAGAAGGAGCAGAGTCGCGGACACTCATCGAACGCCCGCCACGGCCGTTGACGGGCGGGAGCCGCGTCGGCCGCGACCTGGGGGCGCTCTACGCGGCGAACGGTCTTGTCGGCCTGATCTTCGCGGCCACCGGGCCCGTCGCCGTGATCCTGGCGGTCGGCACCCAGGGAGGCCTGACGCAGGACGAGCTCGCCTCGTGGGTGTTCGGTGTGTTCTTCCTCAACGGCATCCTGACCGTGGCGGCCTGCTGGGTGTACCGCCAGCCCCTCGCGTTCTTCTGGACGATCCCCGGGACGGTCCTCGTCGGCCCGGCCCTCGGCCACCTCCGTTGGCCTGAGGTCGTCGGCGCGTTCGTCGGCACAGGGCTGCTCATGCTCGTCCTCGGCCTGACCGGCTGGGTGCGTCGGGTCATGGACCTCATCCCGATGCCGATCGTGATGGGCATGGTCGCCGGCGTGTTCCTGCGGTTCGGGACCGACCTCGTCCGCGCCCTCGGCACCGACGTCGCCGTGGCCGCCCCGATGGTGCTGGTGTTCCTCCTGCTGAGCGCTCGCCCCGCTCTCGGCCGGTGGGTTCCGCCGATCATCGGCGCGCTGGTGGTGGGCGCGGTCGCCGTCGCGCTCTCAGGACGGTTCGATCCAGGGCCCGCGGCCACGCAGTGGGTCGTGGCCCCGGTGCTGCAGGTGCCGCAGTGGTCGGTGCAGGCGATGATCGAGCTGGTCGTCCCCCTCGCGATCACCGTCCTCATCGTGCAGAACGGCCAGGGCGTCGCCGTGCTCCGCGCCGCGGGCCATGACGCCCCGGTGAACATGATCACGGTCGCGTGCGGGGCCTGGTCCCTGCTGGCCGCGGGTGTGGGAGCGGTGTCGACCTGCCTGACCGGCCCGACCAATGCGCTGCTCGCCGCATCCGGGGAGCGTCCCCGCCACTACACGGCGGGCATCGTCTGCGGTCTGCTCGCGATGGTGTTCGGGCTCCTCGCTCCACTGTTCACCCGGCTCATGCTCGCCACACCCGGCGCCTTCATCTCCGTGCTCGCCGGGCTGGCGATGCTCCGGGTGCTGCAGGCTGCGTTCGTCACCGCCTTCAGCAGCCGGTTCACCCTCGGCGCGCTGGTCACCTTTGTCGTCACCATCGCCGACATCACGATCTTCAACATCGGGGCCGCCTTCTGGGGACTCGTTGCGGGACTCGTCGTCTCGCTTCTGCTCGAGCGGCCCGACTTCGCCGGACGCGGCGGCTGACGCGGCGAGACATGTCGTACGCGGCCCGACACACACGTCGGTGAGCCCCGACCTCCGCCTAGGCGTTCGCCCGGTGCGAAGCCAGGACGGGAGGCGAGAGGCTCTGGTGTGGAGGTGCAACCGTGAGCAACTCGCCAGACGGACGGTCGGTCACCAGTAAGCTCGCCGCCATCCTCCGGACCTTCTCCATGGGCAGCGTCCACTCGCTCTCCGACATCGCGCGATCGGCGAACCTGCCGGTCTCGACAGCGCACCGTCTGACGGCGGAGCTGGCGGAGTGGGGCTTCCTGGAACGCACCGACGACAAGCGTTATCGCGTCGGGGCTCTGGTGACGCACCTCGGCACCCGCGTGTGGCACGAGCCCAACCTGCAGGAGCACGCGCGGCGGATCCTCCACGACCTGTCCTCCGCCACACGCGCCACCGTGCGCCTCGGCGTGCTCGAGGACCTGGCCGTCTCCTACATCGAACAGCGGCCCGACACGCACACCTCCCTGACGTCGTTCGACACGCGAGCCCTGCCGGCCCATGCGACCGCCATGGGAAAGGCGCTGCTCGCGTTTGCCCCGCCCGAGACCGTCGACGCCGTCATCGACAACGGACTCGACCAGTACACGCCGTTCACCATCGTGTCGGCACCAGCTCTTCGGCGCGCCCTTGCGGTCGCCCGGATGACGCGGGTAGCGACCACTCGTCAGGAGCTGCGACTCCATACCGCGGCCGTCGCCGTGCCCGTGGTCGCCGGCGGCGGTGCGGTGGTAGCCGCCATCGAGCTGACCACCAGCGGCGCGGGCTACCAGTTGCACGTGATCCAGTCGGCCGTCGTCGTGGCCGCCCGCGCGCTGTCCCGCGAACTGGCCGCGGGCCAGCGTCGGACCAGGCCGGACCGGTTCGCGTTTCTCCAGAGGTCATCGGTCATACCATTGCGGACGGACGCGCTGACCATGCCTGGGGCGGCTGGGAGTCCCCGACCCGGTCACCGCAGTGCCGGCTGAACACCCTCAGCGGCGGTCCCGCTGCCCGCCGAACCGGCTTTCCAGCGTCGGTAGGGCGACCGGACCCGACAACACCGCCGGCGCGCCGGACCCTCCGTTCCGGACGCGACCGCCCGGAGCTGACGTCGTGGCGATCCGTCCCAGGTCGCGCGAGAGCCCGCGGGCTGCGACCGTGAGCGCCGGAATCGTGCCGTGCAGGTCGGACGAGATGTCGTGCAGACGCACCTCGAGCGAAGCGGCGACCTCCCCGACCGGCCCGAAGACGGGCACGGCGACGGCACAGTGCCCGGGCAGCAGCTCGCCGCTCACAACCGCCATTCTCCGGAGCCTTGTCACCTTGAGTGCATGGCGGAGCCGGGCAGCAGTGGCGACGGTCGAGGCCGTGTAGGCCCGCAACCCGTGCCGGATCACGTTGTCCACCGTCTCCGGCGGGGAGTACGCGAGTAGGGCCCTGCCGAGTGCCGTCGCATGCGCGGGAAGTAGTGCGGCCGCCGAGAACTCGGACAGAGGCTGGCCCCCGTACACCTTCTCCACGTACATCACCTGGAGACCGTCGAAGACACCGAGGCGCACGTCGCTCTTCGTCGCCACGCTCAGATCCTGGATCGCCGGCGCAGCGACCCTGCGGAGACCTGGGGGGCAGTCGCGGCACCCGCCGGAGATCGATGGCAGCACGATCTCGTACCGACCGTCGTCCCGGCGGGCCAGAATCTCCCAGGCCGCCAGCTCGTGGATCAGGCGATGGGCCGTCGACAGTGGCAGGTCCGCGACCTGCGCGACCTCGGTGATCGTCAAGGAGCGACCGGAGCCGAAGCTACGGATGATCGCGACCACCTTGCTGGTGACGCTCCGGCGTGGCTCCGAACCCCTACCAGCCACGGGTACCTCTCCTTCGTCCATCTACGGCGGCGGTCGGCCGCGGTCCAGCAGGGCTCGTCCACTCCCTCCGCTCCTCGGGACACCCGAAACCATCCGGCGTCCTTACGAGCCGTTCCTATTCGCGCGTGTCCTCAAGGCGGAACCCCACCTTGAGCGTGACCTGGTAGTGGTTCACCTCCCCGTCCAGGATTGCACCTCGAACCTCGCTCAATTCGAACCAGTCGAGGTTACGCAACGTCTCGCTCGCACGTTTGATCCCGTTGCGAATCGCAGTGTTCACGTCCACCGGGGACGTTCCCACTATTTCACTGATTGCATAGGTGCGGTCTGCCATGCCGACTCCTTGACACTCGATGTACGGATCGTTGCTCGCGGTCAGAGGACGCCACCGGCTGCCACGATCGCCCGCCGGGTGGTCTCCTTCGCGTTCTCGTTGTGCCGTTTGATCACCGCTACGGCGTCGAGCAGGCTGCCCCGCTCGTAGGCATCGACAATGGCCCGATGATCATCGATGATCTCCGCGTTGGCAGTCGAGTCCTCCCGCAGCAGAGAGACCATGAGGCCCGCCACACCGAGGCGGCGATACGGGTCCGCCAAGGCTGGGTTCTCGGCCAGGTCGACGAGCTCGTTGTGGAAGGCCTCGTTGTGTCGGGTAAAGGCCTCGACATCGACAAAGTTGCCCTCGGACACCAGCGGGACTGTCTCCTCCATGAGCGCACGCAACATCGATATCCGCTCAGGGGGTACCTGCCCGACAGTCACCGCCGCGGCTCCCAGCTCCATCGCGCAGCGGGCGTCGAAGGCGTACTCGGACGACTCCGGCGTGACCGGCTTGACAACGTAGCCGCGCTCGGGATCGCGGGCGAGCAACCCGTCGGCCACCAGCTTGGTCACCGCGTGGTAGACCGTGGCCGGCAGCACGTCCAGCTCCTTGGAGAGCGTGCCGACGTCGAGCGAGTCGTCCAGGGAGAACGACCGATTCAGGATCCGGCCGCGGAGATCGGCGTAGACGATCCGGTCCTGTTCGACCTCGAACCGACCGAACTTGCCACGGAAGTAGGTCAGCGGCGAACCCTCTCGTGCCACGGCCCGTGTGACGTCCGCGAGGAAGACGCGGTGAGACCCGGCCAGGACGTCCTCTCGGACCCGGCATTCGCAGTACGCCAGCGAGTCGGCGAGCAGCGGCACGCCGTCCTCCCCGCGCCGGACCTTGAGGCCCTCGAACTTCTTGCCGTGCGGCGACGCGAAACGTTCGGCGACGATGCCCTGGTCCTCGTCGAGGATGTTCACCCCGAACGTACGACTGCGGTGGATCGCCTGCTGGGTGCTGCTCCGGGTGTTCAGGCACACCAGGAGCATCGGCGGCTCGAGCGACAGCGACGAGACCGCGTTGGCCGTCGCACCGAAGTCGTCGTCCCCGTCTCGGCTGGTCAGCACCGTCACCCCACTCGCGAAGTGGCCGATGACATGCCGGAAGGTCTCCTTGTCGGTCATGTCCCGCGTCCTCTCGGAGGTCTGACCAGTCGTCCCCGCACGGTCACCGGTTGCGCGGTCGTCGCCTTCTCGACTCGGCGCACGTCCCCGTGATCGTGCCCCGGCGGACGACCGCGACGTGGCTCCGACCCTCGGACGACGGGCCCAGCGGCTTCAAGCAGGCTTTCCGTCCAATGGACTCCAGTTCCCTGGGCCACCCTCTGTCGCCCGTCGTTGTTTCCGTTCGCCGGGAAGACCCGTTGTGTCCGTTCCACGATCTTGCGGATCGTGGCCCCTGCCCGGACGGTCCGGCCGTGGAGGGGTCCGCCGGACCGCACGACGGGGGCTACGCACGCGCTCGTTCGCCGCACTTCGAGGAGAGATCCCCATGAAGCCAACGATCACGAGGACGCCCGAGCAGGAGGCCCGGCGGCGCAACACGGTCGTGTGGGTCGTCGGCCTCGCCTTCGTCGGACTCATCTTCGACGGCTACGACCTCGTCGTCTACGGAACGGTCCTGTCCACGTTCCTGCGCGACCCCACGCAGATCGGCCAGGTCACCCCCGCCGTGGGCGGAGCGCTGGGCAGCTACGCGCTGGTCGGCGTGCTGGCCGGAGCGCTGCTCGCCGGCACGATGTCCGACGTCCTGGGCCGGCGCAAGCTCATGCTCCTGTCCTACGCGTGGTTCTCGGTCGGGATGGGCATCACCGCGCTGGTGTCCAGCACGACCGGCTTCGGGCTGATGCGGTTCGTCACCGGCCTCGGCGTCGGCGCCCTGGTGGCCACCACGGGCGCGATCGTCTCGGAGTTCGCCCCGCCCGGGAAGAAGAATCTCTGCAACGCCATCGTGTACTGCGGCGTCCCCTTCGGGAGCCTCCTGTCCGCGCTGCTCGCCATCATCCTGCTCGCCGGGATTGGCTGGCGGGGCATGTTCTGGATCGGTGCCCTACCGATCGTCACGCTCCTGCCGCTGGCGTTCTTCAAGATGCCCGAGTCACCGAGCTGGCTGCTCGCCCGCGGCCGCGTCGAGGAGGCCCGCGCGCTGTCGGAGAAGACCGGCGTTCCGCTGGAGGAGGCGGCTGCCATGGCCGCTCCGGCCGGCGGCAAGCCGGAACGGACGGGTTTCGCAGGCCTCTTCAGTGCGGGGAACGCACTACCGGCGATCTTGATGGGCTTCATGAGCGTCACCGGTCTCGTCCTCGTCTACGCGCTCAACACCTGGCTGCCCGAGCTGATGACCCGCGCGGGCTTCTCGACGAAGGGCTCGCTCTCGTTCTTGCTGGTGCTCAACGGGGGCGCCGTGATCGGCGCGCTGGTCGGCTCCCGGTTCGCGGACCGGTTCGGTCCCAAGCCGGTGGTCGCAGCGTGCTTCGTGATCGGTGCGATCTCCATCGCGTTGCTCACCCTCAGTCTCCCGCTCGGCCTCCTCCTGCTGTTCGTCGCGATCGTCGGCCTGGGCACCAGCGGCACCCAGACGCTCATCTACGGCTTCGTGGCCAACTACTTCACCACCAAGGTCCGCGGTGCGGCCGTGGCGTGGTGCGCCGGCTTCGGCCGGCTGGGCGGTGTCGGCGGCCCGCTGCTCGGCGGCTTCCTGGTCGCCGCCGGCCTGGCGCTCAACTCCATCTTCTACGTCCTTGCGGCGGTGGCCCTGCTGGGCGTGATCCTTACGCTGCTCGTGCCGACCCGCCACACCCACGAGCTCCATGCGATTCCGATCGAGCCCTCGAGGACGCCGGGGCAGGGCACCGCTCCGGTAGGCCGCGACCGGCCGACGGCATGACGACCAGACACGCTGCGCTCCCAGCAGCGGATGATCTGCGCCCTGGTCGAGCGCGACCCGAGGTGTTCGCCGCGGCGTATACCTGTCGCCCTCGACGTGAGGAGAAACTGCATGAAGGACGCGGGCCCCATCGTGCTGGGCCGGATCGACGAGTCGTTCCACCAGGTCGCCGCGGCGGTGGTGGAGGAGGTCCTGCTCCGCCTCGGCCATGAGGTGGAGGTGCGTGAGGGCCCGCACCCGGAGATGTACCCGCTGCTCGAGCGGGGCGAGATCGACCTCTTCGCCGACAGCTGGCTGCCGGGCGGCCACGGCGTCTACTGGGAGCAGATCCACCGCCAGGTGGTGGAGGTCGCCCCCCTGTTCGACGGTGCCCAGTTCTTCTGGGCCGTGCCTGGCTACATCCCGGCGGAGGTGGCATCCGCGCTGCCCGACCTGACCCGGACCGAGGTGACGGGGCGGATGGCCACTCTCGTCGTGCAGGGCACCACCCCGGGTGCCGGGCTGACGATGCGCTCGCAGGACCTCATACGAGACTACGGGCTGGACGAGGTCGGCTGGAGCCACCGGATCGGCGATCTGCAGGCGATCATCCGCACGGTCGACGAGCGGATCGCCGCCGGCGACTGGTTCGTCACCCCTCTCTGGCAGCCGCAGTACCTCAACGACGTCCACGACCTGCGCCCCCTCGACGACCCACGTGGGGTCTTCCCACCGCCGGACCGCGCATCGCTGGTCGCGCACCGCGACGCCTTCGACCGGCTTCCCGGGCGCACCCGGGACGTGCTGCGCCGGATCCGGTTCACCGTCGCCGACGTGAACGCGATGGACGGCGCCGTCAACCTCCACGGCCTCGATCCGCTGGGGGCGGCACGCGCCTGGATGGACCGCCACGGCGACGACGTGCGGGCCTGGCTCGACTGAGCGAGCAGACGACGCCCGAAGACGTGAAAATGCACCCCGCTGAAGCCGACGCGTGAGGAAAGGCAGCCATGAAACTCTACGACAAGGCCCTGGTGACGATCGACCAGATGGGCAACGAGCTGACCCGCGACCGTATACGCGAGTTCTGCCTGCTCAACTGCAAGGAGGTGTACCTCTGCTACATCGCGCCGGAGCACATCATCGCCGGCGAGGTGGGCCACAGCCTCGCGCTGGGCGATCACGGCGGCGACGCGGAGGTCACGCAGGAGCACGTCGGCGCTCTCCAGGAATACGTGGACCTCCTCGCCGCCGAGGGGGTCGACGTGCACGGCCAGATCATCACCGCTGCCGAGTACGCCCGTGGCGACGCCATCGTCAGCCTCGCCCAACAGCTCGGCGTCGACCTCACGATCCTCAACTTCGAGATCGGTGGGGCGTCGGCGAAGGCCAAGGTCACCCAGCAGATCGTGGCCCGCAACCCGAAGATGGCCGTGCTCGTCGCGCGCCCCACCACCTAGCGGCGAGCTAGGCGAATCGCCGGGGCGAAGGCCGGCGGGAATCTCTTAACGTGAGGTGACGAACCCGTTCGGGTCGTCACCGTCCGCGGCGCGCATCACCGCTCGAGTTCATCCGCAGGAGGTCATCGTCGATGCTGAGATCCACCGCCGTCGTGGCGACCGCGTCGGCCCACCGCGACGCCGAGGCGCTCCTCGCGCTGCTGGCGAGCGCGCCTTCCGTACGTGTCGAGACGACGCAGCCCTCGATCACCTGCCTGGTCTTTCCCTTCGGCGTCGCGGCGGTACTGCCGGGACCGGACGGACTGGTGCTGATCGCGTCCGCGACCGACGCCACGTCGCTCGGGCTGGTCGAAGACGTCCTCGACCGCTCGGTGGCAACGCTGGACCGGCCGGTGGCGGACCTCGACTGGCATTTCGCCTCCGCCAACGACCAGGCGGTCCACCTGGCGGACGTCTAAAGCTGTCCGACGACCTGGGCCGCCGCATCCGGCAGGCTGAGTGCAACGGCATGACGCCGTGTGCGTCGGGTGCTGCCGCAACACCAGCGAGGCGGGGCACGTCGGTGCATATTCACCGCCACGTACTCCGCGCGAGCGGCCTGCCCGCAACAACTAGGCATCCTCCGGGGGCGAAGCCGGCTCCGCCTCCGCGATCCTCTAAGTCGACCGGAGACGACAGTCGACCGAGACGAAGGAGTCGGCGGGTGACCAGGTCCAGGATTCACGCGATCATCGAGGACGGGCCGCGAGCGGGAGACACCGTGGAGCTCGATGCCGCTCACGAGGGCGATCCGCCCAAGGAGTTCCTGCTCCCCGACGAGCACCTCGGGCCGCGCCCGGCCGACCACCGGCAGGCTCCGACGGGTGCCGTGTCGATCTACCGCCTGGTAGGTCGGGACGAGGAGCGGGACGGCTACGTCTACCGGCTGGCGCCGCGACACTAACCGCCTCTTGCGCGGTCCCCTGGCCGGCTCGTCGAGGAACCGGTCGACGCCGCGGATCTTATCCGCCCATCCTCGCCCCGGCGGACGACTTTCAGGCTGATCCGGCGGCGACGACCTCGCCGACGCTGCGCTCCGGGCTTCGTGCGAGCAGCGGCAGGATGTGCCGGCGCATCCACGGCCCTCCGACCTCCTGTGCGACGCGGTCCGCGTCCGCTGGGGAAGCGAATTCCAGCACCAGGACCAGGTGGGTGTCGTCGACCCGCACTACCTGAGCGCGCGTCGCACCGCCGTCCACGATGCGGGGCACGACGTCGCGGCACGTCTGCACGACGTCGTCGGTGAGGGCGTCGCGGAAGTGCAGGTGGTTGACCACAACCGTCATGACGCTGGCCCTTCGCCCAAGGACAATTCCAGGTCCCGTGTCGGACGGTACCCGACGATCATGAATGATCACGCGATACGGGGTGTCAGAGCCAACCGCGTCGCCGGAACAGCACGCCGAGGACAACCCCGACCAGAGCCATCAGGCCGAACGCGAACGCGTACCCGTAGGGCCAGTCGAGACCGGGGATGTCCGGGAAGTTCATTCCGTAGACGCCCACGATGACCGTCCAGCCGATCCCGATCGTGCCCCATGCGGTGATCTTGCGGACGAACCGGTTCAGCTCGGTGGACACCCGCGTCTGCAGGAGGTCAAGCACCTCCTGAAGGTACTCGCGCTCGAGATCCACCGTGTTCCGCAGGTGGCTGAAGCCCAGGCGCAGGTCGTTGAGGCGTCGGGTGTCCAGGGGCATCAGCCCTTCCTGGGAGCCGAGGGTCTCGATCAGGTGCAGGTAGAGCTCGTGGGTCTGAGCGGCGTTCGTCCTGATTGTCTGCAGGTCGTGACGCAGCGAGAACAGGCTGCTCAGCACCGCCTCGGCCTTGACCGGATCGATCCCCATCACGCGCTTCTCGAGCTCGGCGGCGCGCGCCGCCGCGTCCGCGACGAGCGCCTCCTGGCTGCGCAGCATCTGCAACCGGATCCCGGTCACGAGGTCGAACGCCGACTCGGGCCGCAGCTGGTGCGTGTCGAGCCGGTTCCGAACGAGGGTGAGGTCCCGACGTACGGCGGCGGTATCGAGGGCCGCGCTGGTGGGTCCCATGACGGTGATCAGCACGTTCGCCGTGAAGAAGATCTTCAAGGGCTGGAAGTACAGGCGCCCGTCCGTTCCCCGGGCCAGCCCGTTGATGGCGCTGAAGTAGTGGTCGGCGTAGGCGTGCAGTTTGGGAACGGGCAGCCGGTTGAAGCAGTCGTCGACATCGTCCGGCCGCGCGTGGAGGAGATCGACCAGCAGCCGCATCCCCTCGCGCTCCTCGTGCCCCAGATCGATCCACACGATGCCCGTACGGCTCTCGACGACCGCGATCGCCGCCTCCGCTGAGACGGGCTGCACCCCGGTCGGGTTCACGACACAGACGTCCACCGGTGCCTCCGCGCCGAGGTGCTACCGCGGCAGGCGGGCTGCCCGCCGCACGTGGGCGCCCGCATCGCCCACCGTCTCGAAGCGGGCCCACTCGTCGTCGGGGATCACCAGCCCGAACCGGTCCTCGACGGCGACGACGATGTCGACCAACGTCAACGAGTCGATCCCGAGGTCGTCGAACCGGGCCTTGAGCGTGACGTCCGCGGGGTCGATGCGGGCGACGTCCGCGAGGATCTCCGCGAGCGCGGCGAGCATGTCGTCGTGTCCCACCCCGTCCTCCGCTCTCACCCCTGCACCGCAGCATCCGCAAGCGCCCGGGAGACGTCATAGGAGTGGATCCACCCGAACTCATCGGGCACTCGCGCCACCTTGGCGTCCCGGGCCGCCACGGCGGGGCCGGCCAGGTGGAGCACAGCGCTGGTCACCCATGAGCTCCGCTGGATCTTCCGCGTACGGGCGCGGCGCATCTTCTGGTAGCGCTGGAAGGCCTGCTCGAGGTCGTCGGGGCGGGCATCCGCAAGCAGCGACGCGAGCGTGAACGCGTCCTCGATCGACGTGTTCGCGCCCTGCCCGTGGTGCGGCAGCATCCCGTGCGCGGCGTCCCCGATCAGGACCACCCGTCCCCGGTACCACCGCAGCAGGGGCCTCACCGCGAACAGGCCCCACCGGATCGGACTGGCCGCCGCCCGGATCATCTCGGTCACCGCCGGGTGCCAGCCGCGGAACGACGCGACGGGGACGTCCTCGGGCACGTCGGCGACCGAGCCCTCGTGCGGCCAGCTCCGTGGCGTCTCCACCACCGCGAAGAAGTTCACCGACTCCCCCGCCCCACCGATGGCGTAGTGCAGCAGGTGCGCGCCCGGGCCCATCCAGAACTGGATGGCGTGCGGGTCGGGCAGCGACGGCAGGTTCTCGGTGGGCACGATGCCGCGGAAGGCGCTCGTGCCGGAGTAGATCGCGTCGTCGGCGCCGGTGACCCAGCGGCGCACCGTGGACCGAGCCCCGTCGGCGCCGACGACGAGGTCGGCGTGCTCGACGCGGCCGTCGGCGAACTCCAGGACCACGCCGTCGCGCTGCTCGACGATGTCCACCAGCCGGCATCCCAGGTGCAGGTTCTGCATGCCGAAGGCCGTACCGAGCGTCTTCTGCAGGTCTGCGCGGTGGATTCCGTAGTAGGGGGCGCCGAACCGCTGCACGTACCAGTCGTCCCTCGCCACCGGGTGCGCGGCGATCCGGTCGCCCGTGCGCCAGTCCCGGTAGATCAGCTCGGTGGGGATCGTGGCCGCGGCCGCCAGCTCGTCGACCAGGCCGAGCCGGGCGTACTCCCGCATCGCGTTGGCCGACAGCGCGATCGCGGCACCGATCTCGGTCAGCTCCGGTGCCTGTTCGAAGACGTCGGCCGCGATACCGCGCTCGCGCAGCGCGAGCCCGAGGGACAGGCCCCCGATCCCGCCGCCGATCACGGCGACCCGAAGCTCGGACTCATTCATGATCTCAAGTATCGGGACGAACGCGAACGGCTCGCGCCCGACGAACACCTAGCTGACTGCGCGGCTAGGGAGGATCACCCACGATAACGTTGGGTGTGCGCCGCCAGGTCAGGTAGCGCACGCCGAGGTTGAGCAGGGTCGCGAGCCGGTTTCGGCCACCCATCAGCATGATCACGTGCACGCCGACCCAGCCGAGCCACGCGGGGAAGCCGCGCACCTTCAACCCCCTGGGAAGCTGGATCACGGCATCGCTGCGTCCGATCGTCGCCGAAATGCCGCGATCGTGGTAGACAAACGGTTCCGTCGACTCTCCCGCCAGCAGGCGACGCACCTGAGCGGCGGCGTGCCGTCCGCCGTCGATGGCCGGCCGTGCCAGCTGCGGCAGCGGGTCGTCCGCGTCGTCCGCCAGATCCCCGACGGCGAAGATTTCCGGATGGCCCTCCACCCGCCGGTCAGGACCTACCCGGAGGCGCCCGCCGCGTCCCTGCGGCAGGCCCCACCCTCGTACCCCGTCGTCAACCTTCACCCCGGTCGCCCAGATCGTGATCGCCGACGGCAGCTGCTCGCCGTCGGCGAGCACCACGCAGTCGTCGCGGACCTCCTTGACGGCGACCCCCAGCCGGAGCTCGACTCCACGCTTGCGAAGCGCGTCGGCCGCGTACGCCCGCAGCTTCGGGTCGAACGGACCCAGCACCGTGTCGGTCATCTCGACCAGCACGACCCGCACGCGGTGCGGATCCACCTCCGGATAGGCCAGCGGCAGGCCGGCGTTGCGCAACTCCGCCAGCGCGCCGGCCATCTCCACCCCGGTCGGCCCGCCGCCGACGATCACGGCGACCGGCTCGACGGCGTCGTCACGGCCCTGCGCGAACGCCTCCAGGTTGCCCAACACCCGGTCGCGAACCGCGATCGCCGCCGCGCGGGTGTAGGTCGTGCGCGCGTGCTCCTCGGCCCCCGGGATGCCGAAGTAGTTCGCCGTGACTCCGCACGCCAGGATCAGATAGTCGTAGGCGACCTCCGCGCCGCTGTCGAGCCGCACGCGCCGGTTCCCCGGGTCCACGTCGGTGACGCACGCACGCTGAAAACGGACGTGGGGATAACGACCCGCGAACGTCCGCAGCGCGTAGGTGACATCGCCCGGGTTGAGCGCTCCGGTCGCGACCTGGTACAGGAGCGGCTGGAAGGTGTTGTAGAGGTCGCGGTCGAGCAGCAGCACGTCGGCCTCGACGTCGCTCAACTCGCGGGCCGCGGCTAGGCCGGCGAACCCGCCCCCGACCACCACCACTTGGGGCCGCGGCGAAACCGGCAACACGGCAGCGCCCACGGGGTGCCTCCTCGTCTCCGCATCCTGCGCCACACCATCGTGATGCTGCCACACAGCGAAAGCGGCTCAGTGAGCTGCTTCGATCAGGCCATCCGATCTACCCGCTACTTGCTTCAGTCCACGTCGCCGATCGCGGCGCGGATCCCCGCGCTCTGACGCTCGGTCAGGCTGGCGGGAGAACCGCGGTGATCATTGCCGGGCCCATGCCCGCCCAGGTATCGATACCAGCCTGTCCGGCCGCTCAGCCTCACTAGCCGCGACGTTGCCCGCACACCTGTTGCCATCACCTGGCCCTCCTCGCCGCTGAGGTCTGCCTCGGCCTGCACCGGCCACCACTCCACAGATCCGATGTTGCTGATCTCCTGCAGGCGTGATTGTTGCGCGCTCGCGGACGGCCCGCCGCGCGTCATTCCTGCGGCTGGCACGCTAGACACAACGTCGTCCGCGGAACCGCCTCGAGCACGACCAGGGGAATGCGGGCGTCACACGAGCGGCAGTAGCCGTAGCGCCCGGTGCGCATCCGGACGAGGGCCAGCTCGATGTCGGCCAGCGCCCGCCGAGCACCGGCCAGGACAAGGGCGTCCACCTCGTGCAGGCCGTACACCGCTTCCTCGTTCGGACGATCGCGAGGGTTGGCACTCCTACTCCGCGACGTGTGTTCGCCGACCTCGAGCTCGGCGAGCTGATCGCCGCGGAAGCGGAGCTGCCGCTCCAGGGCCGAGCGCAGGGCAGGAAGCCGGAGTACCAGGGGGTCGTCCCCCGGTCGTCTCGTCGGCTGCTCCGTGTCACCGGCCCGGACGGTGGTGAGACGTGGGTGAGCCATGCACACTCCCGTCGATTCGCGAGCACCCGTGCAGTCCTCGTTTGAGCAGGGCACGCGTCCGCGCACCCGGATCAGGTTCAGCCTAACTGCCGAACCCATGGCGTCGGCCGGGTCGGACGCTGGCCGAAAACGGACGAGTAAATTGCCGATAGTCGGCAGCGGGACGCCGGCCGCGAAGCCTGGAGCCCCGCACAGCCGCGCCGACGATCACCGACCGCTCTGGAGAGGAGGTGAAGTCATGACCGGCCGGAGCAGGCGACCACAGGCAGGTGCGCCCGACGAATCGTGGCTGGCCGAGGTTGCCCGGGGCGCCTGCAGGGACGTGGGCGACGTCCCCATCGAGCTCCTCGGCGACTACCTCCCCCTCCTCGCCGACGCCGCGACCTCCGGTCGCGAACCCGGTGCGGCCGAGCTCGACGCCATCGGGTTCCTGGGCCGGCGGGCCGCCGAGTCGGGTGTGTCGGCGGGCAGCGCCGTGCAGTTGTACCTCTCGGCGGCGCGGCGCCTCTGGCAGCAGCTACCCGCGGTCGTCCGCTCCCGCGACAGCGAGGTCGTCCGCGCGGCGGCCGCCGCGGTCCTGCACGTCGTCGACCAAGCCGTCGCCCGCCTCGCCGAGGGATACACCGACGCACGCCGGCAGATGGTCCGGTGGGAGGAGACGCTGCGACGCGAGTTCATCGACGACCTGCTGCGCGGCGACGCCGACGTAGGCAGGCTCGTCGAGCGTGCCGAGCCCTTCGGCCTCGACATGGCCCGGCCCCACCAGGTCGCGCTGGCCGCACCCTCGGGCCGGCTCAACGAGACCGAATCAGCGATCAGTGCCCTGGAACGCGCCGTCGTGCAGTGGGCCGGCGACCGCGACGTCCTCGTCGCCACCAAGGACGGCTCGATCGTCGCAGTGACCCCGGCCGACACCGACGTGCCCGGGCCGCGCTCCGGCCCGACGACCCTCGGCGAGCTCATGCTCACCGAGCTCGAGCGCTCGTCACGCAGCCGGCCCTGGCGCGTCGCCGTCGGCCGTCCCCACCCCGGGTCGTACGGCATCGCCCGGTCCTACGAGGAAGCACGCGAGGGCCTCACGATGACCATCCGGCTGGGCCTGGACAGCCCGCTGATCGCAGCCGAGCAGCTGCTCATCTACCGGGTCCTGCTGCGCGACCAGCCCGCCATCGCCGACCTGGTCCAGTCGGTCCTGGGCCGGCTCACGCAGGCCCGCGGCGGGGCCGAACCCCTCCTCACGACCCTCGACTCGTACTTCGCCACGGGCAACGTCACCACCGAAACCGCCCGTCGGCTCCACCTCTCGGTCCGGGCCGTCACCTACCGTCTCGACCGGATCAAGATCCTCACCGGTTACGACCCCACGGACCCGGCGCAGCGATTCACGGTCCACGCCGCGGTGCTCGGAGCACGGCTGCTCGGGTGGCCGAAGCGCACCCTCCCCGTCGACCGCTAGCTCTGTCGGGGACAAAGGGCGTCCCGATGAGGGCGGGGTACCCAGTCGGTAGGGCGGTCCTGGAACGGGAACGGGATTGGGAGTGGTGATGCGCGGCTCCCCTGCCGTGAACCGCCCGCCACTCCACAGGGTCAAGGGCGGCGAGGATCCGACCGTCACGAGCCAGGCGTACTGCTGCGGTGGGGGACAGCCCCCACCAAGGACACCCGGATGAGTGCGCCGTCCGGCGCCCGGTACTCGCGCCGTTCGCCCTGGACAGCTCCGATCAGCGCCTGCCCCAGCGGCGACCGGGGCGAGCAGATCTCGAGATCACGATCGACCGCGGCGCCCTCCCTGTCGGCCATCAGGAACGTCTCGGTCTCGTTCTCTCCGTCGTAGCGGACGGTCAGGACCATCCCCGGCTCGGCCACGCCGTCGTCCGGCGGCTCGTGGACGGCCGCCCTGCGGACCAGCTCCTGAAGCTGCCGGATGCGGAGTTCCCGTTGTTCTTGCTCGGTGACGTCGGCGGCACCGCTTTCGCGCTGGTCCAGCAACGCGGCCAGCTCCCCCTTGAGTCGGTCGCACGCGTCTCTGGTCAGCCAGACGTGTTCGGTGTTCACGGACATCCCCATCAGTCTCCTGTCTCGATCGGATCGGAAGGCCAGACACGGGTTTCGAGGCCGGCATCGGCATGCTGCACCCCGGGGAGCCCGCGTCTGCTTCGGGCAGCTCGTTCCCGTTACCGTCGCGGGGCCCGGCCTGTGTGCTCGTCAGACCCGCACTCGGCCGGTGTGGGTGGCACCGCCTCGAGGGCCTGCGGCAGCGCGGAACGCCGCGCGCCCGACAGAGCCAGTCTCCGTCCTCCCGACCCACGCCGCCAGGTTCGAGTGAGGACATGTCCGCCCTCCCGCATTGCCGAGAACCGGCACTACCTCGCCGTGCACCTGCACTCCGCGGCGATGGTCGCGGCCGGGGTGCTCGTGCTGGGCCGGGTGGTTCCGCTGCTGACGTACGGAATCAGCGGCGCGGCAGGCAACAGCGCGGCGCCGTTCTCCGTGCTGGCTCACGGCGTGGGGATCGACGTCCTCGCCTCGTCCCTCGCCACCGAGAACGCGGCGATCATCACCTTCGCCGTGCTCGCGATCGCCCTCGTCGTGTTGACCTCACCCGTCTCGGGGCACGCCATCGCGCTCCGCCCGTCGTCGCACCGCCAGTCGACGATGACCCGCGACGGGTGGCCCGGTCGTCATGAACCGTCCTCGGCGTCCGCCCCACCGATGGCCCGTGCGGGCGGCACGCCGGCAGTCGGGTCGGTGTCCAGCCGGCGGGAGAACCGGTCGAGCAGGGTGGCGAGCGCCTGCCGATCGGCATCGGTCCAGTCCTGCAGGACCTCGACGAACAGCGCGGCTCCGGCGGCGTCCATCCGCCGACGCAGCTTCCGGCCCCGGGCCGTCGCGGTGAACAGCACGGCCCGTCGGTCGGCGGGGTCGGGCCTGCGGACCTTCTACCGCTACCCCATGTTCCGGGTCGTCGCGATCCTCGATCACGCGGAAGACGTCCGGACCGCGCTGGACGCTCTTGAACGGGACGGGGTCGACGTGTCGAAGGTCAACCTGCTGACGGGGCAGGCGGGAGCGCGCGTCCTGGACCGGACCGGCCGAGCTCATGGCTGGGGCGCACGGCTGTTGCGGCTGTTCGAGCGAGGCGCGTACGAAGGCGAGGCGTTGGAAGCCCACGAGCGCGCGCTGGAGGACGGATGTAACGTGATCTTCGTTCCCGTTCAGGGCAACGCGGAGAGCCTCCGGGTCGTCGAGATCCTGCGTGCCGCCGGTGGTCACTACATCCTGGACGTCCATCCCTGGAACGTCGCTGTGCCGTAGGGACGGTCAGGCGCTGACGAGAGCGGAATCCGGCCGAGCGCCCCACATCGTCACTCCCCACCAGCGCCGCTGCCGGTTGTCGGCAACCTTGTCGGCGGTTCTCGGCCGGAGTCCGACCGTTCCGTCGGGGCCGGCCGACCGACATAGTGACGGATCTGGGCACGTCGGCATCTGCGTGCCCGAGCGAGGACGACGTGGTCCTTGCCCATCGCGACCGGAGTTGTGTATGGATCTCCCCCGTTCCACCCCCTTCCGCACTCCCGGCCCGATCCGGTCGGGATGCAGGGAAGATGCGTTGGCCTCCAGGCTTCCCGTGCTGCGCGCCGTACTGGAGCGACAACTCCGCTTCCGTCGCGAACAGCTCGCCCGACTCGACGAGTGCGGCGAGGCACTCGAGGCATCGGACGATGCGGAGCCGGCCGACGACTGGGTCCCGGAGGCAGCGCTTGCCCTGCGCGAAGTGGATGCGCTGGTCGCGGCCGGTGCTCGGCGGGCGCTCAACGACATCGAGGTCGCCCTCGACCGGATGCGGGCAGGCCGCTATGGCCAGTGCCGATCGTGCGGTGACCGCATCCCGCTGGCGGTGCTCGAGGCGATTCCCAAGACGACCGTGTGCCTCACCTGCCATGCTCGGCGCGACCGCGGGGGCGACCAGCAGATGCCGCGCACGAGAGTGCACGCCGCCGCCCCCACCGGCGGATGACGTGGCGCCAGCCGGCCGCCGAGGTCACGACCGAGCACCCGGCCCGTCGTGCAACTGCGCCTGGTGCGGACCGTCGTCGAGGTCGCCGCGGTTCGGCCGACCCGACGGTTCCTCGGTCAGGGACTGTGCAGGCGTTCGACGAGAAGTTCGGCGAGGACGCCCGCCTCACTGGTCGCCGGCTCTCGGCTCGCTGTCAGTAGCGTCAGCGTGCGGTGTCGCATCAGCTCCGCCAGATGGCGCCGCGCGGTCGCTTGCTCGCCGGTGTCGAGCTCGCGCCGATAGCGGCCGCGGAACTCCGCAAAGCGCTGCGGGTCGTGGTGATACCACGTACGAAGTGCGGTGGACGGGGCGGCAGCCTTGCACCACTCATCGATCCGGGCCCGAGACCTGGTCATGCCGCGCGGCCAGAGGCGGTCGACCAGCACCCGGGTGCCGTCGTGCTCGGTGACGGGGTCGTAGATGCGGCCCACGCGCACGCCGGCTGTGCGCGGGGATCCGGGTGCGCCGGCCACCAGGCGCAGGACGCGTCCGCCTTCGTTCTCCCAGACCAGTTCGGCGAGAGCGGTGTCGTCGCTCATGGGGATCCTCCTGCAGATCGTGCGAATGGTCAGATCGGGCGGTGGCGAGTTCGGTCACCTGCGCACTGTTCAGCCGGCGTCGGCGGGGTCGGCCCCTTTGGATCAAGTCCTGATCGAGCAGGTCGGGTCCAGCATGCCCCGCCCACCCGACCAGCGGAAGCGGGAGGATCGGCTACGTTCCCCGTAGCCAGGTTGCCGGGTCCAAGCAATATCTCGATCGGCTACCGAGAACGTCGACACCTTGACGCGAGTCGGTGGGGAACAAACCTCCGACGCTGATCGGAGTTCGCCTCAACATTGCCGGAGAACGGCAAGGTACGCCTGGAAAATTGGCTGAGTACCGCCACTGAACTCACTGAGCCGGCGGGCTAGTGTGGTAATTGACAAGCTTCTCCCTGCCAGCCGTCGATCATTCGCACTCGCGCATCCGGCTACTGACGGGAACGGGATGGAGCAGTGGCTACGCACAATACAAGCCGGCGCGCTGTCGCCGATGAAGGAGGTCACCAATGTCGTTTCAGGAACCGCCTGACGGCGATGTTCGTACGGACGTGGCGGTGGTCGACGCAGCCGTGAATCTGCTTCGGGCACGCGAGACGGCACGGCTTTCCGACAGCCTTGAACCGGACGTGGCCCGCATCCTGCACGTCATCGGCCAACAGCTCGACTCCGACCCGGATTCGACTCCGGTCACCGTGCGGGCCGCCGCGGTGCAGCTCGCCAAGCACATTTCAAACCGTTTTTCGATCCCGGCTCCGCACCGAACGGACGGCCGAGCGGGGTCGATCGAGCGCCCCTGCCGCGAACCTGCTCACGTTGGCCGACGATCAGCTGTGCCGTTCGCCCGGTCCATCCGGCTCGGGCGCATGGGCTGATCGTCGAGTACCGGCCGTCGGACCGGAGGCCGCGGCTCACCGTGCCGGGAGGGAATCCTGGTCGGGCCAGCCGAGCAGTTTGGCGCCCAAGACGGCCGCGTGGATGGTGAATCGTTGCGCGGGGTCGGTGGGGTTGTAGCCGGTGAGCGAATGGACCCGGTTCAGGCGGTAGGTCACCGCGCGGACCGACAGATGCAGCCTGCGCGCGGTCTCGGTTGCGACGCCGCCCGCGGAGAAGTAGGCGTCAAGTGTGGCCAGGTGCGGTTGCGCTCCGCCACGGGCTTGCGTGAGACGACCCAGCACGGACTGGACCAGATCGGTGATGGCGGGTTGGTCACGCAGCAACACGCGGTAGATGAGCAGCTGTTCGGCGTGGATCACCGGGGTGGGCAGGTGCAGTCGCATCGCCATGGCCAGACCTTCGCGGGCTTCCTCATAGGAGCGGGGGATGCCGTATGAGCCCGGATAGGGCCGTCCCACGGCGATCCGCCACGGTCTACCGCGGCGTGACCGGTTGAGTTCGGCAAACAGCAAATCGCCCAGGGTAGTTGCGGGCGCTCGTCCGACGGGCGTCACGGCTGCGGCCTCAGTCGCGGGTGCGACGACGACGATCGTGCCGTCCTTGGTCGCGATCAACACATCGCGATCACCGACCCGGCGCACAACTGCGTGTTCCAAGGAGCTGATCATCGCATGGGCGTCACCGAGCCCGCCGCTCGGTGCTGCCAGCGCCACCTGGTGCGGGCGAGCCATGTCCAGTCCGAACGGCTCGGCCCGCTCGACAAGCCGTCCCACGTCGGCGTCCCCGCGTAGCAGGTCGTCGATGAACTCCCGGCGTTGTGACTCCTCCCAGCGGGCCATCTGCCGTCGGGCGTCGGTGTAACCCTCCACCAGGTTGGCGACCGCTGCGTCGACCACGTAGAGCACGGCGTCGGCGGCCGTCCGGACGGCTGCGCCGTCCCGCGCTCGTACGACCATCGGCAACTCGCCCCACAGTTGTCGGGCCGCGGAGAGGTACAACTGCACCGCGCTGCCCGCTGACACCCCGAGTTCGGCTGCCCGGCGTCCGAGCAGGCCCACCGCGTCGAGCTCGGACGGGTCGGGCTTGCGTCCGGTGGTGGCGGCGTCGGCCAGCAAATTCAGGTAGTCGCCGAGCAACTCGACGGGTTGGCCTCCGGCGTTGCGACCGGCAGCGCTCGCCACCTCAAGCAGCCATTCACCATCGGACTCCCGCGGAAACGATCGTGCCTGCATCAGCTGCAACGTCGTCGCCGCACTCACGCGTCCACCGGGAGCCGCCCGATCCGCACCTGCCACCGTTCCGGGCCTGCCTCGAGGTAGTCCCACCCGAACCGGTCGGAATAGGCGGCCTGGAACTCGCGCCGCAACGGTTTCGGGTCGTGATTGTTGACCAGCACGAAGGACTCCCCGGGCGTCAGCCGGGCGTAGATGCCGAAGATGCGCGGATGCCGCCGTCCTTGCGGGATCTTGCGGACGTCGAGCACCTCCGGTGCGTTCAGCGTACGACCGGCGAGCAGGATGTCTCTGTCGTCGGCCAGCACCGAGAGGTCCACTCCCGGCAACGTCGCCAACGCGGGGATCAGTACCTCCTGCTCGACGTGATGGCAGACCTCGAGCGATACGACGAGTGCGCGAGCCGAGGCCGCGAATTCGGCCGAGCTGTCCGCTCGCTTCACCTCGGCGATCCGGGCGGCGACGAGGTCGTGCTGGGCGCGCAGCGCGCGCACGAGCAGGCGGGTCTCCGCCGCTCCGGCCGCGACCGAGTACAGAACCTGGTCGGTCGCCAGGAGGTGGCGGACCAGCCGCGACGTGCAGAAGTCGATCAGCCTGTCCCGAACCTCGTCCCGCCGGTAGAGCGGGAGCTGCAGATCGGTGGCCAGTGCAACCTTCGCCGCGAGTTCGACGAGCAGCTCGTCGCCCCGGTCCCGCAGCGTGTGCTGCGCACGCGGGGCGTAATCGGCGGTGCCCTGGATGTGGATCAGTGACGTCACAACATGTCCTTCCTGGCTCCCGTGGCACCGACCGGCACCGCGACCAGTCCATCAGGTACCGCCTATTTATACAAGGGTTTATAGTATTAACTCCAGTTGCCGGGCTGCGCCACGAGGAGGAGCCGGTGACCTACGGACCTGGAAGGCTGGGACGATGAGTGAACGTCGGCAGCAGGTGCTCGACGTGATCCAGCGGGCCGCCGAACCGGTGGGCGTCTCCGAGATCGCTCACCGGATCGGAGTCCATCCCAACACCGTCCGCTTCCACCTCGAGGCCTTGGTGGGCGACGGCATCGTCGAGAGAGTGCCGGACACGCCGTCGGGGCCAGGACGCCCACGGGCCGGCTACCGGCCACGGCCCGGCCTGGCACGCGGCAGCGCTCGCCGCTACCGAACGCTGGCCGAGATCCTGCTCAGCCACGTGGCTGCCACCAGCGATGACCCGGCGGCGGCCGCGACCGCCGCCGGTCGGACATGGGGCGCGCACCTGGTACCCCGACCCAGACCATCTCGGGAGGTCACTCGCGAGGACGCGGTCAACCGGCTGACGGCCATGCTCCGCGACCTGGACTTCGCGCCCGACCCGGTCGCGGGCGACGACGGCTCACCCGATCGGATCCGCCTGCGGCACTGCCCGTTCCTCGAACTCGCCGACCCACCGCGACCTCGTCTGCCCCGTCCACCTGGGCCTGATGCAGGGCGCGCTGGCCGAACTTCGCGCGCCGGTCACGGTCACCGCACTCATCCCCTTCGCCGAGACGACCGCATGCCTGGCCCACCTCCCGCCCGGCCCCGACCACGACCTGAGCCCGTCATGAACATCGTCGACGTGGCCGACGCACAACCATCCGAGACGATTCCGCGACGAGGCGGACCTCCTCGGTGACGCAGCGAGGGGTCGACCGGTCGCTGCCGGCGCACTACGGTCCACACCGGACCCGGCCCGGCCCGGCCCACCACCACCGTTCCACCGGCGTCGGCACCCGCCTCCTCGGAAGGAACAACATGGCCAGGTACAAGGTCGGATACTTCGTCGGCAGCCTCTCCTCCACCTCCATCAACCGCGAGCTCTCCGAGGTGCTGATCCGGCTGGCCCCCGAGGACTTCGAGTTCACCGAGATCCCGATCCGGAACCTGCCGCTCTACAGCCAGGACTACGACGCCGACTACCCGCCCGAGGCCACAGCGCTCAAGGACGCGATCCGCCGGTCTGACGCCGTCCTGTTCGTCACCCCCGAGTACAACCGGTCGATCCCCGGCGCGCTCAAGAACGCCATCGACTGGGCCTCCCGGCCCTGGGGCCAGAACGCCTTCGACCACATCCCCGCCGGCGTGATCGGCGCATCCATCGGCCAGATCGGGACCGCCGTCGCCCAGCAGAGCCTGCGCGGGGTGCTCAGCTTCTGCAACGCCCGCCAGATGACCGCACCCGAGGCCTACATCAGCTTCTCCCCCGAGGTCTTCCCCGGCGGCGGCGAGTGCGCCAACGAGTCCACCAGGGACTTCCTCAAGAACTACATGTCCGAATTCCGGGACCACGTCGTGCGGGTCCTGACCGTCCTACCTCGCCAGCCGTAACCGCCGCACCCCGGTGCCGGCTACTCCGGCTCGGCGCCGACGACGCGGCCCAGGTCGCCCACGCAGGCGTCGATGATCGAAGCGATCAGCAGTGCGTGGGTGCCGGGCTCGTGCCGGCCCTCCGCGGCGAGCCGGCCGGCGCGAGCCGCCCGGGCCACCGCCTCAGACGTGCCCGCTTCGCCGTGCTCGGCAAGCGCGCCGAGTGCACCCGCGAGTTGCCGGATCGCCACACGAAGATGCGCGGGCAGGGCGGGCTCGACGCCGAGACCGTCGACCGTGGTGCGCAGCAGGCTCATCACCCCGCTCGCGAGCAGATTGAGGTGCGCCAGGCGCTCGTCGGCGGCCCGGACCACCGAGCGCAGGTGCCACCACCGCGGCGCCAGGCGGACGACCTCGGTGGCGGTGAATCGCGCTGCGATGAGCTGACCGAGCTGCTCGTAGATGCGCTCACCGACGGCGAGCGTCCAGGTCCGGTCGACGGTCGACCGGTTTGCGACGAGCTCGTCGAGGTGTTCCAGCGCCGCGTGCAGTGTGCTGAACACCGCCTTCGCGGGTTCGCGAAGCAGCGGCATCGGGGCCGCGGGAAACAGCAGCACGGCGATCACCACCGCCACCCCGCCCCCGATCAGCGCCTCGATCAGCCGCTGCGAGACGCCGCCGGGTAGCTGCAGGGCGATCACCAGGATGGCCGAGACCGCAGCCTGGTTGATGAACATCACGCCGTTACCGGTGAAGCCACCACCGATCGCGATCGCGACACACATCGTGACCAACGTGGCCAGCCCCAGGCCGAGCGCGTCGGCCCCGGCCACGGCTCCGACCGCGACACCGATGCCGATGCCGATCGTCACCCCGCCCATCAGCTGCACGGCGCGCTGACCGCGCATTACCCGGCTCGCTCCCAACGTCACCGCCGCCGCAACCGGCGCAAAGATCGGCGCCGGGTGCCCGAGCACACCGTGAGCGAAATACCAGGCGATCGCCACCGCAACCGATGCCTGCACCGCCGGCCAGAGGTGTGGCCGCAGCCGCCCGCTCGCCACCCGCATGCCTGCGGTCAGCCGGGTCCGTAGCCGGGTCGGTCGGGACGTCATGCTGCCACATGATGGTGGCCGGGCGGCTCCGCTTCAGGCGCCCACTGGGAATGCGGTTGCGCCGCGCCTGTTGATCGGACCGCTCCGCCGAGACTGCTGGGCGCAAATCTGTGCCATGGTGGGTCCGTGAGCGACGTCCAGGTGGTCACCAGCCGTGAGGTGCCGCTCGGCGGCCCGCGGGCGATGACGGTGCGCCGCACGCTTCCCCAGCGGGCCCGCTCCCTGGTGGGCGCCTGGTGCTTCGCCGACCACTACGGTCCCGACGACGTCGACCGGACGGGCGGGATGGACGTGCCCCCGCACCCGCACACCGGCCTGCAGACCGTCAGCTGGCTGTTCACCGGCGAGATCGAGCATCGCGACAGCAGCGGCGTGCGCGCGATGGTCCGGCCCGGGGAGCTGAACCTGATGACCGCCGGGTACGGCGTGGCGCACTCCGAGGTCTCCACGCGCAGCACTACCACGCTGCACGGCATCCAGCTGTGGGTGGCGCTGCCCGACCACGCCCGGCACCTTCCCCGGGGCTTCACCCACCACGTACCCACTCCGATCCACCTCGACGGCGCCACGGCGCGGGTGCTGCTCGGCACGCTGGCCGGCCACACCTCGCCGGTGGCCACCCACACCCCGCTGATCGGCGCGGAGCTGGTGCTCGACCCGCGCGGCGAGCTCACCCTCGACGTCCCGCCGGACTTCGAGCACGGCGTGCTCGTCGACGTCGGGCCGGTCCTCGTCGACGGCACCGAACTGGCCCGTGCCGAGTTGGGCTACCTGCCGCCCGGCGCAGACCAGCTGACGCTGGCGAACCCAGGCGACCGACCGGCCCGGATGATGCTGCTCGGCGGCGCGCCGTTCACCGAGCCCGTGCTGATGTGGTGGAACTTCGTCGGCCGCACCCACGAGGAGATCGCCGGCTTCCGGGAGGAGTGGCAGGCCGGGTCCGAGCGCTTCGGCGGGGTCGAGGGGTACCGGGGCCAGGTGCAACGCCTGCCGGCGCCGCCCATGCCCACCGTCCGCCTCAAGCCCCGGCTGGCACCACCGGGCCACGGCGATCCCAGCGCCTGGGGATAGCACATCGACCGGCTCGACCACGCCCGCCGCAACTACTGTGCGGGAGTGCCACGCGCCCTGGTCACCGACGACGACGGCATCGACTCCCCCGGGCCCTCGGCCCCGACCTCGTGGGCCAGGTCAGTCATGCGTCGCCGCCCGGTTCGGCCCCGGGCGGCCGCGGCGCCTGCAACCCGAATCGCACGCCGAGCATCCGGATGACGAAGCACACTGCGGCTGCCCCGAGCGATGTCAACAGCCCGTTGATCCCGGCCTCGATCGCGGCGGCGGTGAGCGCGGCCGCGACCAGGGCAGGAATCGCGTACAGGTCCGAGCGCAGGACCGACGGGATCTCCTGCACCAGCGTGTCGCGGATCGTGCCGCCGCCCACCGCGGTGACCACGCCGAGCAGGATCGCCGGTGCGACCTGCAGGCCGTACTCGAGCGCCTTGGCGGTACCCATGACGGCGAACACGCTCAGCCCGACCGCGTCGAGGACGACGATCGGCGTCTCCAGCCGAGCGAGCAACCGGCTCGCCACAAACGCGATCAGCGCGCCGCCCGCCGCCAGCGCCAGGTAGCGCCAGTCGCGGAACGTCGACGGCGGGACCGCGCCGATGAGCACGTCGCGGATGATGCCCCCGCCCACCGCCGTGATCACTCCCAGCGTGAGGACGCCGACGATGTCGAGGCGGGTGGTGCGGACCGCGGTCAGCGCGCCGTTCAGGCCGAAGGCAAACGTGCCGACCAGGTCCAGCACGAGCAACAGCGGTGGCTCGGTCGTCATCTCTCACTTACCGCACACATCCGACGGCCCCGACGCTCACCGGACAGGTACGCGCGGTGGGCGTCCTGGCAGGCCTGCACCAGCACGATCGACACCCCAGGATCGTGGCACGGGGCACCGGCAACGCGCCTACGCCGCGCCTTCAGGTGTGCGTCACGCACCGCCGAGCTGACCGCTCCGCGAGCGTCCCGCGCGCTCGAGCGACCGGCATTGCCGGCATCCGGCAATCCCCGAGGTAGTTCGTGGCCGGTGTCGACCGATGCGGGAACCACCCGTGACGACCCATACTGACAGCAGATTCCGGAGACGCGGCTTCCGGAGATGTCGAACCGCCACCTGCTCTATCTTGCGTCAGCGATTGCTCTTTGATGCCCAGAGGCAGGCTGACGGTTCCCTCGCGTCCGGCCGGACCGTGTACGTCACGGGTGGCCAGGATTTGCGAGACGACGAAACAGGCAAGAGCGCGGAATGGAGAGACATGCTCAAGAAGATCATCTGGGCGACCGACGGATCGCCGACGGTCGAGAGCGAGTATCCCGTGGTCAAGGATCTCGCAGAAAGCAGTGGCGGACAGCTGATCGTCGCACATGCAGGTGAGATGGTCAGTTTTGACACGGCCGGCATCTTCGTCGACAGCACGGACGCTCTGCAGGCGAAGCTCGAACGAACGGCGGAAGACCTGAAGGGCGCGGGGCTGGACGCCGAACTCGCGCTGGTCAAGACGGCCCCCGGGAATGCAGCCCAGTCGATCGCGGATCTCGCGGAGAACATCGGTGCCGATGTCGTGGTCGTCGGCAATCGCGGCTATGGACCGGTTGCCGCCATCTTCCTCGGCAGCTTCACTTTCCGCTTGCTCCAGATCGCGCCGTGCCCGGTCCTCGTCGTTCCTACCGGCGGCCGGCAACACGCTACGGCTGTGCCCGGTCCGTCGCGATCCGGCCGGGCAGAAGCAGGGTCACTGGTCGCAGGCAAGCAGTGACGAAGAGCCCGGAACCAGGCTGCGGCCGGGACGGGTCTACGGACACGCCAACTCGTTCCTCAGCCAGCTGGTCGCCTCGCCCAGCCTCGGCGCGGACCGCGACACGAGCACGAGCACCACCTCCGGCGGATCCGGGTCCAGGTCGGGATACGAGCCCAGGCGCACTGCGGGATGTCCCACCGCGAACTGCTCGAGCGTCCGCCTGATGCGGTCCTCCGTCGTCGGCACGGTGAGGACCGTCCGATGGATCGGTTCGCACTCGACCGCGAACCTCAATCCACGAAACATCGACCGCATCTCGGCCGGTACCCCGGGCAGCACGTACGCATTCCGCAACCGGAAACCGGGAACGCCGCCACTGGTGGTCTCCAGCGGTGCGGCGTCGACGGGGAAGGTGGCTGCGGCCGTGGCGATCCGCTCGTCCGCCCACGCGTTGCGGCTGCGGAACCGTCGGGCCACCTCGTTGTCGACCTGCACATCGCGGAAGAACGCGGCGGCCACCGCGTGGCGGGTGATGTCGTCGGGTGTGAAGCCGAGCCCTCCGGTCACGAACACCAGGTCCGCCGCGTCGGCCGCGACGCGCACCACCGACACGATCATTGATGCCACGTCGGGGACGGCGACCACCAGCCGCGGCCACACACCCCGGGTCATCAGTTCGTCCGACAGCCAGGTCGCGTTCTCGTTGAGGACGCGCCCCTCCACGATCTCGTCGCCGATGGTGATGATCGATGCGGTGGGACCCAGGTCCGCACCCGGTTCAACGGCCTCGGACATGCACGCTCCCTTTCCCGTCAATCAGCGGCCCGTTTCCCCGAGTCCGAAGTCACCTGCACACTGCCACAGCCAGGACAAGAGGCAAGAGAAGCACGCATTTCACGGTGGTGCCGGGATCGGTCTCGACCACGGGACCGGGCCCGTTGCGGGCGTCAGCTCGACTGCCGGCTCGTCGTCCAGCCGGCGGGAGAACCGGTCTACCGGCACCTCGTGAACCCCGGCATATAGCTGGATGGAGCAAACCAAACCTCGGGCGCCTTGAGGGTATACCCGATAAGAGCCAGGAGGCACATCATGTCGCAGACTCTCAACACCGTCCCTGCCGCGAGCGGGACCACCGCGACGCTGCGCGAGTTCGGCACATACGAGGAGGCCCAGCAGCTCGTCGACCGGCTGTCCGACGCCCGCTTCCCCGTCGAGCAGGTGCGGATCGTGGGCACCGGGCTCCGGAGTGTCAAGCAGGTGACGGGACGGCTCACGAAGGCCCGTGCAGCCGCAGGCGGAGCGTTCACGGGTGTCTGGTTCGGCCTGCTGATCGGCCTGCTGTTCGCGATCTTCGTCATCGGCCCTTTCGGCCTCGGAGTGCTGCTCAGCAGCGTGATCCTCGGTGCACTGTGGGGTGCGATGTTCGGCTTCGGCGCGCACTGGGCGACCAAGGGCCGCCGTGGCTTCTCCGGTGTCCGTGGTCTGGAAGCCGAGCGCTACGCGGTGCAGGTCGAGGCCTGCTTCGAGGACGAGGCCGCCTGGGTCGGCGGCATCGCCTGACACCCATCATCGAACCTCCGAACCCGGTGTCCGCTACGACGACAATTCCTGAAGGAGCCGACCATGAACCGACAACCGATCTACAACGAGCGCCGTTTCTACCGCTACCCCATGTTCCGGTCGCTGCGATTCTCGATGATGCCGAAGACACCCGGACTGCTCTCGACGCTCTCGAGCGGGCAGGCGTCGACATTGCGAAGGTCAACCTGCTGACTGGACACGAGGGAGCGCGCGTCCTGGACCGCACCGGCCGCAAGCACGGCTGGGGCGCACGTCTCTTGCGACTGTTGCAGCGAGGCGCGTACGAAGGCGGTGCGTTGGAAGCCCACGAGCGCGCGCTCGAAGAAGGACGTAACGTGATCTTCGTTCCCGTTTCGGGCGACGAGGAGAGCTTCCGGATCGTCGAGATCCTGCGTGCCGCGGGTGGTCACTACGTCTTGCACTTCCATCCATGGCACGTCGCCCTGCCGTAGGAGAGCTCAGGCTTCGGGTGTCGGGCCGCAGTGCCGTCGCGCACGATGGGAACCCGGTGGCGACGACGGCCCGGTGAACCTGCGCCGGCGGCACGGTCGCCCTGCCAACTACGGCGATCCAGGTCCAGGTCCACACAGACACCCAGGTCGCGGGCGATCTTCGCGTTGGCCTCCCGCCGCCACGCCTGCGCAGTACCAACTACGTCAGCACGATCCCGCCTGCGTCCGAGCCGACCTTCCCCGGCGACGAGCAGGTGGAACGCCGGATCCGGCCTCCATCCGCCGGACTCGTCGAGAGGAGAACGTTCTAGTCCGGCTCGGTGGTCAGGGTCACGCAGCACCGCTGCGGTGCCGGGTCGAGCCCGGTCTGCACGTCGCGGCGGCCGAGCTCGTCGAGCAGCGCGGTGATCAGGTGCAGGTTCATGCCGCACACCAGTGCGGTGTGTGCGCTGGCGCGGACTGCTCCCGGTCGTCGCGGGATTGGGCGGCCAAAGGCACCCTGCTCCCTGCCCTACGTCCTTCGTCAGCTGGTGCGCGCGGACGGACCCTCGGAGAAGGTGGTATGAGATGCCGAACAATGACGGGATGCAGAAGATCTCGCTCACAGCCCTGGCCCGGCAACAAGTCGACCGGGCGGCCGGTGCCGGCGGCGGTCACGCCGCCGATACTGTCTACGGTGGCCACGAGAAGGTGTTACGCCAGACGGTCATCGGCATGAGCCAGGGCGCGCGCCTCGCGGAGCACAACAGCCCAGGAGAGGCCACGGTGCAGGTGCTACACGGTCGGGTCCGCATGATCGCCGGTGCTTTATCGTGGGAGGCACGCACCGGAGACCTGCTCATCGTGCCCGACGCCCGCCACAGTCTCGAGGCGTTGGAGGATTCCGCGGTCCTGCTGACTGTCGCCAAGCTGCGCTGATCGATGGCGCTCGACCGAGTACCAAAGGGCCGGGCAGAACGCGCCGGCACCGGTGCCGCCGGGCGTCCGGGTGGGGTGGGGTGGGGTGGGGTGGGAGTCGTATCGTCGTTCATCCGGTCCTCCTCCCGGTCGGTCGTTGTGCGCCCGTGCTCAGCGCGACTTGGGGTCGTTCCTCGGCTGCGTCTCGCTCGAGGTCGCTTCGGCGGCCACCTCGTACGCCGACGGCCTGCCCCGGAGGTGCGCCTCCGCACGGAACCGCTCCACATACTCCGGGTAGTGCAGCTCGATCGCCGGCCGTTCCGAGCGGATGCGCGGCAGTTCGGTGAAGTTGTGCCGCGGCGGCGGGCACGAGGTGACCCACTCCAATGAGTTCCCGAATCCCCACGGGTCGTCGACGGTCACGACCCGGCCGTAGCGGTAGCTCTTGAAGACGTTCCAGATGAACGGCAGCGTCGAGGCGCCCAGGACGAATGCGCCGATCGAGGAGACCGCGTTCAGGATGCTGAACCCGTCGGTGGGCAGGTAGTCGACGTAGCGGCGCGGCATACCCTCGTTGCGGTGACCAGGACATCGGTCAAGTCCAACTCGTCGAGCAGCGTGGTGAAGGCGGCGACCTCGCTGCCCTTGACCTCGACCTGCCCGAGGACGACACCGCTGCCCTGGTCGAGCACCGACACCAGATGCGGCTGCCGATAACCGCTCGTCACAGCATCGCTGCTGCTGTAGGTGGTGCTGGTTGGTGCTGGGGATGTGGGCACCGCGCACGGTCTTGCCGTCCAGCGCGAGAAACCCGGCGCTGCTGTCGTAGCGGGACCGTCGGGAGCGGACTGGTCGGCGAGTTGGGCCAACGCCCACGTGCGCATCGCGGCCTCGACCGCGCCCGGGTCGAGGTCTTGCAGGACCCGGCGGATGGTCGACTCGTGCGGCACCACCACACCGACTTCTCGTACCCGCCACTGGTGTGTCGCCGCAGGTCAGCTACCGCTTATCGCGACCTTGCCTTGGCCCTGGCCCCGATCCGGTGCGCATTTCAAACCCTGCGCGCTCCGGCACAGTGTATTGAGCAAATGTATCGTGCTACGATACAAGAGCACAACGGTATGGGCGCACGCCAGGCGGAGCGGCCACCCGGCGGAGGTGCATTGTGCTGAAATGATCATGAACCGAAGACCCTACGTGAGGTCGAACGCCAATTCCAGGTTGAGGACCCGGAGTTCACCCGCTCGTTCGACACCCGCGCGCAGCGCCCGCGTCGCAGGCCGGCCGCATCGGGACGAGCCGCCTGAGGGTGAAAAAAGAAACCCTGATCACCCCGATCGCCGACCGGCTACGCAAGGTCGACATGCAGATCATCGTCCAGCCGGTGCCCGACCGGCCCCGAACCAGCGGCCCTGGCCGGGGCTTGCGGGACGGGGCGGCCGCGCGGGCACGATCAATACGTACTCACACAACGCCATGGATCGGTGCGAGGCGTCTCCCTACAGAGCCACCCCGCACCCGATCCGGGCGCCAGCCTCAAGAGGAGATAATCTGATGCTCGAACCAAAGCACAACGACACCAACCGCACGTGGCAGCACAACAATACGGCACGGCAGCAGGATGACCCCGCGCCGCGACGTTCGAAACTCGCTCGGGGCGAAGTCGCGGCTCTGCTGCTCGTCGCGCTGTTCGTGATATCGCTCTTCCTAACCCCGCAGATCACGTGGGTGGTCGGACTGGTAGCAGGTCTCATCATGCTGGCCACAGCGATCGCACTCGGTCTTCGTCTGTGGGCCCGGGATCGAGTTTCAGTAAAGGTATCGTCGAACGGTGAAACCAGTGCACGTCCGAACGGGGGCACCACTACACGTCGCCGGCTCACCGCCACTCGGTCGGGGACTTGGCAATCGTCACCCGGCGATGATCGGCCCAATTGAGGTTCTTGCGGGTTCCTTTTATGATCATCCGTTGGTCCTCGACCGCATTCAAATCATGACCTGGTATGAGACCGCAAACGCAGGGCTCGGTGACGGCCGCCTTCTTCGCTGACCATTTCGCTTTTACTGAACGCCTCGCCAAAGTCAGGATCAACCCCGGGAATCAGGTCCACCCGGGATGGCTTGATTGCATCCATGCGGAGTCGAGGGATCGAGCGGTTCAAGACCGAACTGATCAAGTCGGCCAGCAGAGCGGCGAGGCCACTGCCGTGGAGCGTCGCTCAGTTCACTTCGATGCTTGCTCGAGCCGGTCGCAAACGCGTTGATCTTTGCCGAGGACCGGCAAGTTGATCCGGGAAGAGTTGGCCGAGAATGGCCGGTGCGATAACCAATCACGTGGGGCAGTATAGAAGTTGGCCTCCTCGTGCTCAGCATTTGGCAGCAAACCCTCTTCCGGCTGTGCCAGCAGGCCTGATTCCCGAGCGGGGTGTGTCGTGCTCAGTGACAATGAACGAAAGACGTTATTGGATGTGGAGCGTCAGATCATGGCCGAGGACCCGGAGTTTGCTCGATTGTTCCACGATCAGCTTCACCAGCGGCCCGCGACGCAGGGCGGATCGAACGGCAAGATCGCGGTTGCGGTCGCGATGCTGTTCAGCGCCATTCTGCTCCTCGCCGGGTTTGCCGCCGGCGCTCTCACCTGCGTCATCGTGACCGGAGTGGCCTGCGCGATGTGGTGGTGCTCGAAGGGATCCGATCCGAAGGAATCGAGCCCCGAGCATCCTGACGCAGGAAGCGCCAGCCGGTAATCAAGAACCAACAACCTTCGACGAACTGCGATCAGCCAGAACAGGGCACGAGGTGGAGGACGGAAATGATCGTCATGTGGGTGCTGATCGCGATCGCAGCGATGGTCCTACTGCTGGCCGGGTCCAGCACCCGGATCATCACCCAATACGAGCGCGGCGTGGTGTTGCGCTTCGGCCAACTCCGCGCGGCGACCCGTGGCCCCGGGCTCACCCTCATCGCCCCGATCGCCGACCGCCTGCACAAGGTCAACATGCAGATCGTCACGATGCCGGTGCCCGCCCAGGAAGGCATCACCCGCGACAACGTCACCGTCCGCGTCGACGCCGTCGTCTACTACCGCGTCCTCGACCCGGTCAAGGTCGTCGTCGACGTACAGAACTACCAACACGCCATCGGACAGGTCGCCCAAGCCTCCCTGCGCTCCATCATCGGCAAGAGCGACCTCGACGACCTGCTGTCCAACCGTGAACGACTCAACCAGGGCCTCGAACTCATGCTCGACACCCCCGCCCTGGACTGGGGCGTACAGATCGACCGCGTCGAGATCAAAGACGTCGCCCTACCCGAGACCATGAAACGGTCCATGTCCCGACAAGCCGAAGCCGAACGCGAACGCCGCTCCCGCGTCATCACCGCCGAAGGCGAACTCCAAGCCTCCCGCAAACTCGCCCAAGCCGCCGAGGTCATGACCGAACACCCCGCCGCACTGCAACTCCGCCTACCGCAAACCGTCGTCGAAGTCGCCGCCGAGAAGAACTCCACCCTCGTCCTCCCCTTCCCCGTCGAACTGCTCCGCTTCCTCGAACACGCCACACCCCCCGACGCCGGCACAGCGACAGCTGCCGCCGACACCGCGGCCACCGAGGGAGGATCCACACCGACGAACGGGGTCGTCCCGATCAGCCCGATCGCCGACCGATGACCCGCCCCGGGAAGCCGGGGCGTGTCGTCGGGGTCGACGTCAGGCGTGACCGACAAGTAGGAGCACCGAGACAGGAGCAGTACGCCGTGTCCGACAACCTGCCCGGCGAGAAGCAATCGACCGCGAGCGTGAGTGAGAGCGAGAACCCGGAGATCCCCTCCCCGACTCCCACGACGATCCGACCCCGGACGAACCAGGGCTGGTGGCCGAACCAGCTGGACCTGTCGGTCCTGCACGCGAACCCGCCGCAGGCCGACCCGATGGGTCCGGACTTCGACTACGCGGAGGAGTTCGGGACTCTTGATCTCGAGGCCCTCAGGCGCGACATCGTCGAGGTGCTGACGACCCGCCAGGACTGGTGGCCGCCCGACCGTGGACACTACGGGCCGACGGTGATCCGCATGGCGTGGCACCAGGCCGGCACGTACTGGATCCACGACGGTCGGGGCGGCGGCGGCCGCGGCGCCCAGCGGTTCGCGCCGTTGAACAGTTGGCCGGACAACGCGGGCACCGACAAGGCGCCGAACCCCTCCTCGAGACCCTCGACTCGTACTTCGCCACCGGGAGCATCACCACCGAAACCGCCCGTCAGCTCCACCTCTCGGTCCGGGCCGTCACCTACCGTCTCGACCGGATCAAGACCCTCACCGGTTACGACCCCACCGACCCGGCGCAGCGATTCACCGTCCACACCGCGGTGCTCGGAGCCCGGCTGCTCGGGTGGCCACAACGCACCCTCGCCATCGACCGCTAACCCGCGTGCGGTATCGCCGACCGGCGTCGTGGCGGTGGCATGCGTGCAATGAATAGGACGGGCGAGGTCACAAGCCCGCCGCTGCGCACACCGGCGCCACCGAGGAGCGCCGACGGCTCGGTGACAACCAGCAGCCGTCGCTCAACGAATACTTCGGATGCAGACCCAGTACGGCTGCGCTTCCCCGCCATCCGCTGGTGACGGAGTTGCTCACGCGTCGTCGGCCCCGCAATGGACAGGTCCGCTCCTTCGCTGGACGATGGGGCGCCGGTGCGCACCACTGGCGAAGGCGGAGGTTCATTCGTGACGACCGTGACCATTCTTGGCGCGGGCAACATGGCCCGCGGAATCGCTACCCGGCTGCTCGCCGCCAGCGGAAACACCATCCGGATTCTCGCTCCGCACGCCGAGCACGCGACCGGGTTGGCCGCGCAGCTCGCCGGCGACGCCGGGGCGTCGGTCAGCGGCGGCGGTGCCGACGAGCCGCTCGACGGTGAGGTGGTCGTGCTGGCCGTCTGGTACGACGCGGCGGTGGAGGTCGCCGAGCGGCGGGCCGGCGAGCTCGCGGGCAAGATCGTCATCGATATCGCGAACCCGGTCGACGTGTCGACGTTCGACGGTCTGGTCACGCCCCCGGGAACGTCTGCGGCCGAGGAGGTGGCCAGGCGAGCGCCGGAGGCTCGCGTCGTCAAGGCCTTCAACACCACCTTCGCCGGCACCCTGGTCGACGGCCAGGTCGCTGGCCAGCAGCTCGACGTGCTGCTCGCCAGCGACGACGACGACGCGAAGGCCTGGGTGGCAGGCCTGGTCGAGGCTGCAGGCCTGCGGCCCGTCGACGCCGGCCCGCTCCGCCGAGCCCGCCAGCTCGAGCAGACCGGATTCCTGCACATGACGCTGCAGAACACGCTCGGCACCGGGTTTGGCAGCGCCCTGAAGATCGTCACGCCGTGAGCGCTCGCCCCCGACCACGCGACGGCCGGATCATGGTCGACAGGCAGGTCCGCAGGGCCGGGGCAGGTGTGATCGGCGGGACCGTGGCTCCAGGAGGCGAAATGACGCAGGCCGCGACACCGGGGCAGGTGATGCCGGCGGCGTTCTTCGGGCACGGCAACCCGATGAATGCTCTCGAGGTCAACCGCTACACCGCGGCGTGGCGCGCGTTCGGGGAGGCGGTGCCCCGGCCGCGCGCCATCCTCGTGATCAGCGCGCACTGGTACATCCACGCCACCGCGGTGACCGCGATGCCCCGGCCGCGGACGATCCACGACTTCTACGGCTTCCCGAAGCCGCTGTTCGACGTCAAGTACCCGGCGCCGGGGCTGCCCGAGCTGGCCGACGAGGTCCGCGACGTGGTCCATCCCAACCGGGTCTGGGCCGACGTCGACACCTGGGGAATCGACCATGGCACCTGGTCGGTCCTGGTTCACGCCTTCCCCGATGCCTCGATCCCGGTCGTGCAGCTGTCCGTCAACGCCAGCAAGCCCTTCGAGCACCACCTGGAGCTCGGCCGCAAGCTGGCCCCGCTGCGCGAGCGCGGGGTGCTCATCGTGGGCAGTGGCAACGTGGTGCACAACCTCCGCGGGATGAACTGGAAGCTCAGCGACCACGGCTACGACTGGGCGCAACGGTTCGACCACGACGCGAAGGAGCGCATGCTCACCGACCCCACCGAGTTCACCACGCTGGACGCCCATCCGGACTACCGCAACGCCGTCCCCACCCCGGACCACTTCATCCCGGCCCTCTACCTGGCCGGCCTCGCCGGCGACGCTCACGGCGACCGCCCCAACGTACTCGTCGACGGCTACGCCTACGGGTCGCTGTCGATGACCGCCTACACCCTCGGCCTGGCGGCCCCGGCCCCCACCACCGCTACGGACGGTGCCCCGCAACCACCGGCCACGACCCCGCCGGACGAGTCCAACATCTGACACCCGGCAGTTCCGGCCGAACCTCAACGCTGAGCGGACGGCAGGCGATCACACTGGCAGGTCGGGCTGGCGCCCGCGTTCAGATCCGCACGCCGAGCTCAGACGCCGGCCGGATCGCGCAGTACATCCCGGCCAACCGCTCCCCCGGCTTCACCCCGATCAGCCCGCCCACCCTGAACACCCCGGCCCTGACCGGCCGCACGATCGGGCGCCTACCTCGGGCCGGTGCCCAGCGAGTCCTCTTCCGGTGGCTCCCGATCCCAAGGAGGAATCACCAAAGACCGGCAACGGCCATGCCCGCGCGCCTCACCACGCCCCTTGACAAGACGGGTCTCCATGTCAGTGCAGGAACTTCAAGCCCACGACACCGCCGACGATCGCGACCAGACACAGCAGCCGGGCCACCGTCGCGGGCTCACCGAGCACGGCCATCCCGTAGGCCGCCGTGCCCACCGCTCCGATCCCTACCCATACCGCGTAGCCAGTGCCGACCGGGATGGACCGCAGGGCGTATGCGAGCCCGATCATGCTGAGCACGAGCGCGACACCGAAGACGACCGATGGAATGAGGCGGGTGAAGCTCCGGGACTGAGACAGGGCCGCAGCCCACACCGTTTCCAAAACACCCGAGACGACGAGCGCGATCCACCCCATGACGCACCTCCACGAAGGGCGTCGTCTGTCGTGCCGGGTTACGACGCACTCGTCCGGGGAGGTCGCGTCTTGCGGCTCCGGTTGGCACCTTAGCAACACGAAGAGGTTCAGGCAGTCGTTGGTGGAGCGGCCACCTCTTCTGTGCCGGAGCCGACTTCTTGACAGTCCCGCCTCGTTCCGGGTGAGACAGTGGCACGCCCAGTCGGTGGCGGTGCACCATCAGCGGCTGGATCAGCCTGGCCACCGGCCCCCACGCACGTCGATCACCGTGACGTTGTTCGGCAGCTTGGAGGCCGTCAGGGCGCTGATGCGCGGGTGGTCGTCCACCGCGACTGGTCCCGGCCCTGCACGAGGGTCACATGGCTGCCGAAGAGCGCGAACATGGAGGCGAACTCGCAGCCGACGTACCCGCCGCCGAGGATCGACAGGCACGCCGGGAGCCTGTCGAGCTCCAGGATCGTCTCCGAGGGCTCGGGCAGATTCCACCAGCGCCTTGGTCGGGATGCAGGCGACGTTGATGCAGTTGCCGCCGATCTTGTCCCGCTCCACCATGGCGACCGATCAGCCGGCCTCGGCGCGGTCCATCGCCAGGGACTTGCCGGCCTTGCCGCCTCCGACCACGAGGAGTCGCACGTCGTCGATGTCGCGGGTGAGTCACCACTGCCTCCACTTGTCCCCCGTCGGGTTGCGCCCCTCTACGGCACCGGCACCGCACAGCCGCCCTCGATCCGGGAGCCCAGTCCGCCCATCGTCCTTCGTCGAAGGCCGGAGCGGCGCATTCGTGTGGCCCCTTGTCCTGCCGGGCACTCCAGCCGAAGATGCTCAACGCGTAACTCAGCTCGGGCAGGAGCGCGGCAAGGAGCGACCGGCTCCAGCGTGCCCGCGCGAGTGCCCGCATCGACGAGGAGATTATGATGACCGGTCCGCAGGAGCAGTTCGCCGAGCTGACCCGACGCACCCAGGAGAACTTCAAGCACCTGTGGGAGCAATGGAGCCAGCGCAGCAACGAGCTGCTGAAGGGCGTGGGAAACCGGGCCCGTTCGGTGGGCGACACGCCGGGCAACCCGGAGGAGGTCCTCGACGCCGTCTTCGACTTCGCCGAGAACCTGATCGCCCAGCAACGCAACTTCGCCAAACAGATGCTCCGTGCAGCCGAACGAGGCCAGCAGGCCGTCGGCGACGTCGCCAGTTCTCCGGGCATCCCGACTCCGACGACGACCTTGTCCGTGCCCGAGGAGACGACCAGCCCGACAACGGCGTCCAGCACTTCCCCGACGTCGGAATCGGGCCGGTAACCGGGGGCCGAGCACCCACGCGTGTGGGTGCTGGCCCACCTCCGGGTCGCCGGGGAACCGACAGCCCTGTCACGGCCGACCATCAGGAGCGTTCGACCCATGGCGAACATGGCCGACCTTGTTGCCGCAAGGTCCGTCGTCGTGGGAACGGACGGGTCGAAGCCAGCGGCGGAGGCGTTGGCTTGGGCCCTGGAAGAGGCGCACCGATGCCAGCTTCCGCTGCACGTCATTGCCGCCTGGTCGCCCACACGGGACCCACAGGAGACGCAGTGGCTGGCCACGATGACGTCGGTCTCGGACTTGAAGGCCACACTCATCGACGAACTCGCCGTTGCCGTGCGAGCCGTGGTTGAACGAAGCGGTCATCACGGGGTGCCCGTCAGCACGCGGGTGGTGTACGGCCACCCGGCCAAAGCCCTGATCGACGAGTCGGGCGACGACCGGCTGTTGGTGGTCGGGTCTCGAGGGCGTGGAGCCATGGCCGGGCTCGTCCTGGGTTCTGTCAGCCAGGCGTGTGCTCAGTACGCCCACGGTCCGGTCGTCGTCGTCCGCGGTTCCGCGTCTACCGACGGTGCCGGCCGGGTCGTCGTCGGCGTGGACGGGTCTCCGGAGTCCCTGCTCGCCCTGCAGTTCGCAGCGGCGGCGGCGCGGCGACGCGGGGCGCCGCTGCAGGTCGTGCACGTCTGGCAGGACACCGATCACGCGGCGCACGGGCGGTTGGGTCCACTCCACGAGAGCGCGAAGGCGCAGGCGGACCGGGAATGGCAGAACATCCTGAGATCGACCCTGGCTGTCGCTCCGGATGTGGAGATCATCAGCAATCATGTCACCGGATACGCGCCTTCGGTGCTGCTCAAAGCCTCTGAAGGAGCTGCGCTGCTGGTGGTGGGATCGCGGGGACACGGAGGCTGGGCGGGACTCATGCTGGGATCGGTCTCCTTGCGCTGCATCACCTCGGCCGCGTGTCCGGTAGCGGTGATCCGTCCTGATGCGACCGCGCAGAGCCGGCGCGATGCGGATGGATGGTGACGGTGCCCGGCGCTCCCCGGTCGTGCCGATGTCGCCGTTGATCATCAGCCCCGGGTCTGCCGAGGACGCGCTGGGCATGGATTCGCACGCGTCCACGGTCAGCTCTTGCCCCGCCACCGACCCCGCAGCAGGAATGCGGCGGCCTTGGGCTGGCGATCCCGCGTGAAAACGCCCTTCTTGTTCCCTCCGACCCGGCTGATCCCGGAGGTGGTGGCGAAGTCGGCGAAGTTCCACACCTGCTCGCCGACGACCGCGTCGAACCGGTCGAACACGCGGTGGTTCATCTGCAGGTAGGCCACCTGGTACTCCTCGCTCCACGGCGTGGGCGGCTGCGTGTGCAGTCCGGGATAGGTGTCGGCGCCGTACTCGGTGATGATGATCGGCTTGCCGTCGCTCGCCCAGCCATGCAGCTCCTCGTCCCACCCCCGCTCCGCCGCCGCCAGGTCGCCGGTGTCGACGTACCAGCCGTAGTAGCGGTTGAGCATGAGCACGTCGCCGAACTGGGAGACCCGGCACTTGCCGTGAGGGGCGAGCATCACGTTGACGAATCCGACCGGGCGGGTGTCGTCGAGCTCGCGGGCGAGCTCGAACAGCGGCTTGAAGTACCGCTCGGCGCCCTCGGTGTCCGATTCCGGCTCGTTGGCGATCGACCACAGCACCACGCTGGGTCGGTTCTTGTCCCTCGCGACGAGCTCGCGGATCACCTGACCGTGGACCTCGCGGGTCCGCTCGTTCACCGTCTCCGGGGAGAACGTGGTGTAGCCCTGTGCGCCGAAGATCCCGCCACCCAGCCCCATGTTCAGGCCCACCGCGGGCGTCTCGTCGATGACGAGGATGCCGTGCCGGTCGGCGTAGTCCATGACCGTCTCGGAGTAGGGGTAGTGCGAGGTTCGGAAGGAGTTGGCCCCGATCCAGTCGAGCAGCGCGAAGTCGCGCAGCATGAGCGCGTCGTTGTGGGCCTTGCCGATGCCGTCGTGGTCCTCGTGCATGCCGAAGCCGGTGAACTGTACCGGCTCGCCGTTGACGAGGAAGCGGTTTCCGTCGACGGCGACGCTGCGCACCCCGACGGCCTGGTGGTAGCTGTCGAGCAGGTCGCCCCCGTCACCGACCAGCTGCACCTCCAAGTCGTAGAGGTAGCCGTCGCCGGGTGCCCAGCGGTGCACGCCGGGCACGGTCAGGGTGCCGCTCGCCCCCGATCCGCGGGCGACCTCCACCCCGTCGGCGTCGCGCAGCACGACCCGAACCTCGGCGCCCACGGCGTCGCTCGCCTCGGTCCGGTACGTCACCGTGCCATCGGCACCGTCGAGCCCGGTGACCACAGTGATGTCGGTCACGTGCGTGCGGTTGGTCGCGTACAGCCAGACCGGGCGGTGGAGGCCGGCGTAGTTGAAGAAGTCGTGCCAGTAGCGCTGACGCTTGCCGTCCGGGGTGTCCTCGATGATCCCTGGCGGGATGGTCTGGAAGGTCAACGTGTTGTTCACCACCGCGGTGACCAGCGCCTCGTCCCCTGGCCGGACGTGCGCGGTGACGTCGGCCTCGAAGGGGAGATATCCGCCCTCGTGGGAGACGACCTCCGTGCCGTTCACCCACACGGTAGCCCGGTGGGTCGCCGACTCGAAGTACAGCACCACGCGCCCGCCGTCCCAGCCACGCGGCACCCGCACCGTGGTCTGGTACCAGACATCGCCGATGTGGTCGTGCACTGCGGCGTCGGCAGCGAGGTCGTTGAAGCTGGCTGGTACCGCCATCTCGTCGGCGTCCGGCAGCGGCCCGTCGAACCACCGCGCCGACCGGCCCTCCCCCGCGCCGTCGAGCCGGAAGCGCCACAGGCCGGTGAGCGACTTGCGTTCCCGGGTGGCCGTGTCGCTGGGACGGAGCATGCGGTTCTCCCTGATCTCGGGCCTGTTTGGGACTGTGGAGCCCAGCCGGCGCTGCGGCCCCGTTGCGTACGGGTCGGTGAGGCCTGGTCGGTGAGGGGCCCTTCGACAGGTCCGAAAAAGGATGAGAGCCTGTCGGCTCCGGGTGGCGCCGGGTGACGCCGAGTGGCCAGCATCATCCCGTCGGCCGTTAGGGGCAACCGGCGACGGGCGAGTGGGGACCAACGTCCGTTGTATTCATGCAGTGACGGTCTCAGTTGACCTCGGTGAAGTGCTGCTGACCGCCGCGAACAGCATCAGAGACCGAGACGCGGGCCGCGCCGAGCAGGCACTCCAGCACGCACGGGGGACCCAGGGGTCGCTGGACGAGCTGGCCGACGCCGCGCAGGAGGGGCTCGACGTGCTGCAAGTCTCGCCCTTCAGGCGCCGATACCGAACCGGTATGCGGGACATCAGCTCGATCACCGAACCCCTCGACCGAGCTGCCCGCGGAGTCCGCGCGGTGCTGCGCCAAGTGGTGGCCGTCACCAGGAACTGCGAGCCGGTACCCACGGCTCTGCTCGACCTGGTCGGGCAGCTGTCCTCGGCCTGCACACTGCTGGCCGCCGGTGTGGCCGGCGAACGCTCCCTGGACGACGCCGTCGCTCGCGCCTCCGCCACCGTGCCGAGATTATCCCTGCCGACGTGATCCTCGGTCAGCTCCGAGCCACGGTGGTCGGCGACCTGTTCCAGGTCGCCGGTCTGGACATCGACGAGTCGCGGGCGCGGATGCCGCCCCCACGAGGGCAGCATCCGCTCCGCGACGCATCGCCGGACTGAACAAGCTTCGGTGACGAGGCCGCGGCGGACCGAGAGCTCGGCGGCGCCGGTCGGCCGACGAGCGGGAGGCGGCCGTGGTCTACCGCGATCTGGCCCGGCGCCGGGACGGTCAGGAGCGCGAGATCCTGCTCGGGCTGGCCGAGGCCGAGGAGCGGCACGCGGCGTACTGGGAGCGCCGGCTGGTGGATCAGGTGGGCCGCCCCCGGCGCGCCACCCTGCGGGCGCGGCTACTGGTCGTCCTCGCGCGGTGGTTCGGTTGGGTGTTCGTGCTGGCACTGACGGAACAGGCCGAGCGCCGGTTGGCCTGTTCCGGATGCGGACGTGCCGGTGGCGATGCTGGCCGACGAACGGATGCACGGCGAGGTCGTGCCGGACTGGCGGCACGTGGGCGGGCCCGGATGTCCAGCACCCTGCGCGCCGCGGTCTTCGGGGCCAACGACGGGCTGGTGGGCAACGACGGGCTGGTGGGCAACGTCGCGCTGGTGCTGGGGGTGATCGGCGGCGCGGGCAGCCGGACGGTGCTGCTGACCGGGCTGTCCGGGCTGCTCGCCGGAGCGCTGTCGATGGCGGTGGGTGAGTTCATCTCGGTCGGACAACCCGCGATAGCACGGCGCCGAGATCGTCGGCAGCACGACCGGCGTTCGGGGTCGAGGGCCTCGCCGCGGTGCTGGTGGCGCCGCGCTCACCAGGCTCGCGCTGATGCTCACCGGGGGAACCGTCGCCATGCTGTCCGGCGGGCCACCGCTGCGCCGCGCGCTGTGCCAGCTCGCCATCGCGGAGCCACTGCGGCCGCGTGCTCGCCGCCCGTCTATGGCCGCGCGGCATGACCGAATCCCGGACCCTGGTCGCCCACTGCCGGGGCGAGACCGGGGGGCATCGCGGAGTGAACGGTTCACGACGGTCCAGGGCGGGGGCCGGAGCGGTCGCCCCGGTCGCTGATGCCGCGTACGCCTGCCGGGCGTCGGCAACGGGGTCGGGGTGAAGTCGGCCGGTCGCACCCGTGCCGCTGCGCCGACGACCCAGGCATGTTGGGGCTAGGTCGGACGGGACCCCGGCGAGCGGCACTCGTGTCCAAGTCGCGACGCCACCACCGTCCGCTCCCGACCCGGAATGTCGGCATCCCGCGGCATCGCTCGCACGGCCAGGAGGAGGTTCGTCGTGCTCGCTGCTCATGAGTGGCACACGTTGGCTGAGATCGAACGTCAGTTCATCGACGATGACCCGCAGTTCCGTCAATCCTCGACGACATTAGGCAGCGATCGCCGTACTTCTGCGGTGGGCGTATGCGATGCCGCCCGGCAGCCTCTTGAACGACCGAGCTGACCGGCTCCTGGCGTCGATCACACCCGGGCCGACGACGACTGCTAACCGGGAGGAACCCAGGATGCAACCACAGCCTCGCGTACGAGTCGGGCGCGTCTACGACGAGCGCACGGCACAGGATGGCACCCGGGTGCTGGTCGACCGGCTCTGGCCACGCGGCCTGACCAGGAACCGGGCCGACCTCGACGAGTGGTGCAAGCAGATCGCCCCGTCGGCGGTGCTGCGCAGGTGGTACGGCCATGACCCGGGTCGGTTCATCGAGTTCGCCCGCCGTTACCGGCTCGAACTCGATGATCCCGAACGGGCCGAACACCTGCAGCACCTGCGCGAGTTGGCGCGCCGGCAGACGCTGACGCTGGTCACGGCCACCCGGCACGTCGACACCAGCGAAGCCGCCGTGCTGGCCGACCTGCTCGACGCTGGAGCGAGGACAGGCTGATGGCGATCCCGATGCCGGTCCGCGGCCCCCGAGACCCCGTGCGGGACGCTGACGCCCCTGCGCCGACCGTCCGAATCCCTACTTGCACCGCAATACGATCGATCGGAGAGGACCGATGGCCGAGGGCATGTATCCGGCGGCGACGCGTGAGGTCGCTGCGCACCGCGCCGAACTGGCTCCAGAGATCAACGAGGCGTTCGAGAACTTCAGCCGCGCCGTCTTCGCCGAGGGCGCTCTTCCGGAGAAGACCAAGCAGCTGATCGCTGTGGCGGTCGCCCACGTGACGCAATGCCCCTACTGCATCACCGGGCACACCAAACTCGCGCGGCGCAAGGGGGCGCGCCCGGAGGAGATCATGGAGGCGATCTGGGTCGCCGCCGAGATGCGGGCCGGCGGCGCCTACGCCCATTCGACGTTGGCCCTGCACGCTTTGGGCGATGGGGCAGTCGAACCATCCGGCGCACCGGCAGGAGCGCAGCACCCCAGGCACGAGAGAAGGGGGTGATGACCCGGGCGCCCGAGCAACACGCGGTGAGCGGCGCCGGCTGCCCCGGCAGCGTCGCGAGGTCGACCCGGCGCGCCGGATCCGGGCCTACATCCGCCGGAACTCGTCGAGAGGAGAACGTTCTAGTCCGGCTCGGTGGTCAGGGTCACGCAGCACCGCTGCGGTGCCGGGTCGAGCCCGGCCAGCACGTCGCGGCGGGCGAGCTCGTCGAGCAGCGCGGTGATCAGGTGCAGGTTCATGCCGCACACCAGCGCGGTGTGCGCGCGGGCCAGCGCGTGGAACGGGCAGTTCGCCAGCACCACCCGGTCGCCCTGGACGCGTGGTTCGTCTCGACGGCGCGGCGCGGCTGCCCTACAGCCTGAAGGTGCTGCTGGAGAACCTGCTACGCAACGAGGACGGCGCACTGGTGACTGCCGAGCAGGTCAACGCGCTCAGCGGCTGGGATCCGACGACCGAGAGCGGCACCGAGATTCAGTTCACACCGGCGCGGGTGCTGCTGCAGGACTTCACCGGGGTGCCCTGTGTGGTGGATCTGGTCGCGATGCGTGACGCCATGGCCGACCTCGGCGGCGACCCCCGCCGGATCAACCCGCTCATCCCCGCCGAGCTGGTCATCGACCACTCGGTCATCGCCGACGTCTTCGGCCGCGCCGACGCCTTCCGGCGCAACGCCGACCTGGAGTTCGACCGCAACCAGGAGCGCTACCAGCTGTTGCGGTGGGCGCAGAAATCCTTCGACGACTTCCTCGTCGTGCCCCCGGACACCGGCATCTGCCACCAGGTGAACCTCGAGCACCTGTCCCGGGTCGTGTTCACCACCGATGACCCGGGTGGCGCCACGGCCCATGCCTATCCAGACACCCTGGTCGGCACCGACTCGCACACCCCGATGGTCAACGGGCTGGGCGTACTGGGCTGGGGCGTCGGCGGCATCGAGGCCGAAGCCGCCATCCTCGGCCAACCAATGAGCATGCTCATCCCCCAGGTCGTCGGCGTCAGGCTCGCCGGCGACCTGAGGGAGGGCTGCACCGCGACCGATCTGGTCCTCACGGTGGCGGAGTTGCTGCGCCGGGTGAGGGTGGTCGGCAAGTTCGTCGACTTCTACGGCCCAGGAGTGCCCAACGTTCCACTGGCCACCCGCGCGACCATCGGCAACATGAGCCCGGAATACGGCTCCACCTGTGCGATCTTCCCCATCGACGCCGAGACGCTGACCTACCTGCGGCTGACCGGCCGACCCGAACGGCAGGTCCGGCTCGTCGAGGCCTACGCCAAGGAGCAGGGACTGTGGCACGACCCGGCCCACGAGCCGGCCTACAGCCAGACGATCGAGCTGGACCTGGCCACGGTGGAACCGTCGATCGCCGGGCCGAAGCGCCCCCAGGACCGGATCCCACTGGCCGCCGCCCAACACACCTTCCGGTGCCTGCTCGCGGGTGAGCCACAGCCCGGGCCGGTGCAAGGAGGACTCGACGAGGCGTCGGCCGGGTCGTTTCCCGCCAGCGACCCGATCTCGATCAGCCCGCGAGTCCGACGTGACGTTCCGCCCCCCACCCACGTCTGCGCACAGGACCACGACTGGCCCAGCGACCCGGTGCCGGTGACGTTCGACGACGGGAGCACGGCGAACGTCGACCACGGGCACGTGGTCATCGCCGCGATCACGTCGTGCACCAACACGTCCAACCCCTCCGTGATGCTCGGCGCGGGGCTGCTCGCCAAGAAGGCGGTGGAGCGGGGGCTGACCAGCCGACCGTGGGTGAAGACCACGCTGGCTCCGGGATCGCGGGTGGTCACCGACTACCTCGACCGGGCCGGGCTCACCCCGTACCTGCAGCAGCTCGGCTTCGACCTCGTGGGCTACGGCTGCACCACCTGCATCGGCAACTCCGGCCCGCTGATCCCGGCGGTCAGCGCCGCGGCCACCGGGCACGACCTGACGGTGTGCTCGGTGCTGTCGGGCAACCGCAACTTCGAGGGCCGGATCCACGCCGAATGCCAGATGAACTTCCTCACCTCGCCTCCGCTCGTCATCGCCTACGCCCTGGCCGGCACCATGCACGCCGACCTGCCACGCGAACCGATCGGACACGACGCCGCTGGCGCGCCCGTGTATCTGCGCGACATCTGGCCGAGCACGGCAGAGGTCAAGCAGGTGGTGGACGCCTGCGTCGAGGCGAAGATGTTCACCGCCGGGTACGCCGACCTGTTCGCCGGAGACGACAACTGGCGCGGCATGCCGACGCCGGACCCGCAGATGTTCAGCTGGGACCCGGCCTCGACCTACGTGCGTCGGCCGCCGTACTTCGACGGCATGCCGCACGAACCGCAACCAGTGCGCGACATCACCGGGGCGCGGGTGCTGGCCTACCTCGGCGACTCGGTGACCACCGACCACATCTCGCCCGCCGGCGCGATCAAGAAAGACTCCCCGGCCGGGCGCTACCTGATCGAGCACGGCGTGGCACCGCGGGACTTCAACTCCTACGGCTCCCGCCGCGGCAACCACGACGTGATGATCCGCGGCACCTTCGCCAACATCCGGCTGCGCAACCAGCTCGTGCCCGGCGTCGAAGGTGGCGTCACCCGGCACCTGCCCGACGGTGAGCGGCAGAGCATCTTCGACGCCGCCACCGCGTACGCCCGCGACGGTGTGCCGCTGATCGTCCTCGCCGGCGCGGACTACGGCTCCGGGTCGTCGCGCGACTGGGCGGCCAAAGGCACCCTGCTCCTCGGGGTCAAGGCGGTGCTGGCCACCTCGTTCGAACGGATCCACCGCGCCAACCTCATCGGCATGGGAGTACTCCCCGTGCAGTTCATGCCCGGGCAATCGGCGCAAAGCCTGGGCCTGACCGGTGAAGAAACCTACTCGATCACCGGACTGGCAGGTGTCAACCCGCTGCCCCGCCAGGTCACCGTCCGGATCGAAACCGACGGCCGGTCACCCGAGCCCGCGGCACCCGAGTTCACGCCGACCGAGTTCACGGCGACCGTGCGGATCGACACCCCGGCCGAGGCGGCCTACTACCGCCACGGCGGGATCCTGCCCTACGTCCTTCGCCAGCTGCTGCGCACCGACGAACGCGAGGAGAAGGCGGTGTGACGTGCCGAACGCGGACGGCGCACTGCTCGTCGGCGGGGGGCGGATCCCCGCGTTCGCCGAACGCGATCCGGCGACCCTGCCGTGGGCCGACCTCGGCGTCGACCTGGTGCTGGAATCCACCGGCGTCTTCACAAGCGAGGACGACCTGACGAAACACATCCATGCCGGTGCGTCGTACGTGATTCTTCCCGCGCCGACAACGGCGGAGAGTGTGCCACCGTGGTGCACGGGTGAACCGCCCCGGGGGCGACCCGCAGATCGTGTCCTGCGCAAGCTGCACCACCAACTGCATCACCCCCGTCGTCGAGGTCATGCACCACCACATCGGGGTCCAACGGGCGGTGATGACGACGACCCACGCCTACACCGGCGGCCAACAGCTCGTTGATGGTCCAAGCAGGAGCTTCCGCTGCGGCCGGGCCGGTGCAGCCAACCTGGTGCCCACCTCGACCGGAGCGGCACAAGGCACCACCCGCGCCGTACCGGAGCTGGCCGGCCGGTTCAACGGGATTGCAGTGTGCGCGCCGATCCCGGTCGGGACGTGTCGCGATCATCGACCTCGACGATGGCGTGGTACGACAACGAATGGGGCTTCACCCACCAGATGATCCGCGAGGCCCGCAGCACGCTCGCCGTGAGACGGCCGCCCACCCCAAGCGGTACGCGCAGCCTCCCAAACCGACGGTAGCTGAGAACCGTCGGTCGTGGATCGCTCTGCTCAGCGTGACTTCGGGTTCTCGTTCGGCTGAGTCTCGCGGGCCGCCCCCTGCACGGCGACCTCGTAGGGCGACGAACGACCGCCGACGTGTGCCTCCGTGCGGAAGCGTTCGATGTACTCCGGGTAGTGCAGCTCGAACGCCGGGCGCTCGGAGCGGATCCGGGGCAGTTCGGTGAAGTTGTGCCGCGGCGGCGGGCACGACGTGGCCCATTCCAGGGAGTTGCCGAAGCCCCACGGGTCGTCCACGGTGACCACCCGGCCGTACCGGTAGCTCTTGAACACGTTCCACAGGAACGGCAGCGTCGACAGCCCCAGGATGAAGGCGCCGATCGAGGAGATCGCGTTCAGCGTGCTGAACCCGTCGGTCGGCAGGTAGTCGACGTACCGGCGGGGCATGCCCTCGTTGCCCAACCAGTGCTGCACCAGGAAGGTCGTATGGAAGCCGATGAACGTGAGCCAGAAGTGGATCTTGCCGAGCGTCTCGTCGAGCATCCGGCCGGTCATCTTCGGGAACCAGAAGTAGATGCCCGAGTAGGTCGCGAACACGATCGTGCCGAACAGCACGTAGTGGAAATGGGCGACCACGAAGTAGCTATCGGAGACGTGGAAATCCAGCGGCGGGGAGGCCAGCAGCACCCCGGTCATCCCGCCGAACAGGAACGTCACGGCGAAGCCGAGGGCAAACAGCATCGGCGTCTCGAACGTCAGCTTCCCGCGCCACATCGTGCCGATCCAGTTGACGAACTTGACGCCGGTTGGGACCGCGATCAGGAAGCTCATCAGCGAGAAGAACGGTAGCAGCACCGCGCCGGTGGCGTACATGTGGTGCGCCCACACTGCCGATGACAGCATCGCGATCGCGAGCGTCGCGAACACCATCCCTTTGTAGCCGAACAGCGGTTTGCGCGAGAAGACCGGGATCACCTCCGTGACGATGCCGAAGAACGGCAGCGCGACGATGTAGACCTCGGGGTGGCCGAAGAACCAGAACAGGTGCTGCCAGAGGATCGTGCCGCCGTTGGCCGGGTCGAACACGTGCGCGCCGAAGTGCCGGTCCGCGGCCAGGCCGAGCAGCGCGGCGGTGAGCACCGGAAACGCGAGCAGGACCAGGAACGCGGTGACGAAGATGTTCCAGGTGAAGATCGGCATCCGGAACATCGTCATGCCCGGCGCGCGCAGGCACATGATCGTGGTGATGAAGTTGACGCCGCCCAGGATGGTGCCGAGACCCGCGACCGCCAGACCCATGATCCACAGATCGGCTCCGGCGCCCGGCGAGTGCGCCACGTCCGACAGCGGCGTGTAGGCGAACCAGCCGAAGTCCGCGGCGCCGCCCGGGGTGAGGAACCCGGACACCGTGATCAGCGCGCCGAACAGGTACAGCCAGTAGGAGAAGGCGTTCAGCCGGGGGAACGCCACGTCGGGGGCGCCGATCTGCAGCGGCACGATGTAGTTGGCGAAGCCGAACAGGATCGGCGTGGCGTAGAGCAGCAGCATGATCGTGCCGTGCATGGTGAACAGCTGGTTGTACTGCTCGTTGGACAGGAACTGCTGCCCCGGCACCGCCAGCTCGCCGCGGATGAGCAGCGCCATCGCGCCACCGACCATGAAGAAGCCGAACGAGGTGACCAGGTAGAGGATCGCAATGTCCTTCGGGTCCGTGGTCCGCATCATCTTGAGCAGCACGGATCCCTTGGCCGCACGGCGCGGCGGGTATGGGCGCGATGTGATGGGCTCCGGGCGCGGCACGGTAGCGGTCATGGCAACCTCGGATCCGGTGGTTCGGTCTGGATTGGCGCGAGTTGTACCTTGGGGTGAGGTCGACATGAGGGCGCAACGCCTTGCGGTGGTAGAGACCGGCACGCAGCAGCACCGTCTGCCAGAAGTCGCAAAACCGCCAGGTGGACGGCGAGGTCCACCCGGGCGAGACGATGACCACCGGACCGAGAAGATCGTCGGTGAACACGCGCCGGTAGAACTCCGCCGCCAATGGAACTCCGCCGCCAATGGGGAAATGTCCTCGCGGTCGGCGACGTCCGAGCGCCGGCGCGGCACTCACGACGCGACCCCGGTGAGGAGCACGACCCCGACGGCGGGCAGCAACACGACCTTGACCCCGTCCGACCGCGACATAGGCGAGGTGCAGGCCCGAGCGCGGCAAACCCCGCCGGCCACGATGATCTGCATCACGCCGCCCCACCCATCCTCGGCCGCCACACAGTCTGCCTCGCCCGCCGTCCCGGAGGCATACCCGGGATCGGCCAACTTCGTCGGTCCACGCTGCCGCCGCTCGGCAGGTTCGCGCCGAGCACCCAGCCCGGCGACCATGCCCCCTGAGCGATGACATGCGGCCGCCGTTGACCGGCGCGCGAGTGCCGGCCGCTGCCGACGGCAGCCGGTTTCACCTTGGCTGGACACCCAACAGTGAGAAAATGCGACTCTCCCTGTTTCCGCAGAAGCAGACCAGCTGTGGCAGATCGAACTGGTCGGCATACGTCCTGCGGTCCATCAAAACACCGTGACGATCACCGGATCTGACAGAGACGTGCTCTATGTCACTTACCATTGTGTCGATCTTTGCCGGGAACAGGCAAGTTGATCCGGCAACAGTTGGCCGGGACCGGCCAGTGCGATAACCGGCAGACTGGGGCAGGCTAGGAACAAGATGCCTCACGCTCGCGCTCGGTGAGGTGATTATTAGCGTCCGGCCATGCCGACGGTCGTTGACTTCCGAAAGAGGTGGGGGCGTGCTCAGTGGTCACGAGCGAAAGACATTGCTCGATGTCGAGCGCCGGTTCATGGCCGAAGACCCAGAGTTTGCCCGATTGTTTGACGACCAAATTCACCGGCAGCCCGCGGCGCAGATCGGATCGAACAGCAAGATCGCGGTTGCGGACGCACTGCTGTTCAGCGCCATCCTGCTGCTCGCCGGGTTTCCCGGCGGCGCCCTCGCCTGCGTCATCACGACCGGAGTGACCTGCGCAATATGGTGGTTCTTGAAGGATCCCGACCCCCGAGCGTCCCGATCCGACCGGCGATAGCGGGCGACCACTGCCGACGACCGACGAAGAACCGCGATCAATCAGAACGGGCGCTAACGGAAGACGAAATGACCATTGTGTTCGCACTGATCGCGATCGCAGCGATGGTCCTACTGCTGGCCGGGTCCAGCACCCGGATCATCACCCAATACGAGCGCGGCGTGGTGTTGCGCTTCGGCCAACTCCGCGCGGCGACCCGTGGCCCCGGGCTCACCCTCATCGCCCCGATCGCCGACCGCCTGCACAAGGTCAACATGCAGATCGTCACGATGCCGGTGCCCGCCCAGGAAGGCATCACCCGCGACAACGTCACCGTCCGCGTCGACGCCGTCGTCTACTACCGCGTCCTCGACCCGGTCAAGGTCGTCGTCGACGTACAGAACTACCAACACGCCATCGGACAGGTCGCCCAAGCCTCCCTGCGCTCCATCATCGGCAAGAGCGACCTCGACGACCTGCTGTCCAACCGTGAACGACTCAACCAGGGCCTCGAACTCATGCTCGACACCCCCGCCCTGGACTGGGGCGTACAGATCGACCGCGTCGAGATCAAAGACGTCGCCCTACCCGAGACCATGAAACGGTCCATGTCCCGACAAGCCGAAGCCGAACGCGAACGCCGCTCCCGCGTCATCACCGCCGAAGGCGAACTCCAAGCCTCCCGCAAACTCGCCCAAGCCGCCGAGGTCATGACCGAACACCCCGCCGCACTGCAACTCCGCCTACCGCAAACCGTCGTCGAAGTCGCCGCCGAGAAGAACTCCACCCTCGTCCTCCCCTTCCCCGTCGAACTGCTCCGCTTCCTCGAACACTCCACACCCCCCGACGCGCCGACGCGCTCGCCCGCACGATCAATCCGCTTCAGAAGCCGTCGCACGACAAGGACGTGCTCGACGAAGCCGAGGACCAGCTGCCGTCACGCGAGGCCACGCCGCACTCCTCCGGGCTGTCCGAGCTGGTCGTTACCGGCGGACCAGAGCTCATCACCACGCCCGGTCCAGAACAGACCGGGTCCGCGGCACCCACGCACTCCCACCCGTACGGAACTGAGCGCTGACGACCTTAACGCCTACCCATTCCAGCGCGGGTGTGGTGCTGGCCGGGCAACACAGGCGATCAAGCGCTGATCCGCCAGGTCCGCGACGACATGCGGGACTGGACCCTGTCGAAGATCGTGTAGGTCGCCGACTCCGGGTTCTCCTCGCAGGCCAACCGCTACCTGCGCCAGGGCGATCACGCCTACATCATCGGCGAGAAGCTCCGCTCGGGCTCCCCGCAGATCAAGGCCGCCCTCTCGCGCCAAGGCCGCTCCATCACCATCGCGGAGAACATGCGGTCAACGAGGTGACGGTGTCCAACAGCGAGCGGTTCATGATCTGCCACAATCCCGACGGCGCCACCCGCGATGCCCACCTGCGGGAGCAGTTGGTCGCCCAACTCGTCGAGCTGATCACCGGCCCGGACACGCTGCCCGCGATGAAGCGCGGCGAGCTGCGCGGGAAGATCTCCACCAAGCCCGGCCGGAACCCCTACCTGCGGGTGAGCCCCGGCGGTCTGGTGCGCATCGACAAGGCCAAGATCAAGGCTGAGGCGAACCGGGACGGAAAGTACCTGCTGCGCTGCGCTGCTCGGACCCGCACCTGCCCGCCGCCGACATCGCGCGGCTAGAAGCAGCTCCTCGAGGTCGAACACGGCTGCGGGACATGAAACAGATCCTCGACCTGCGCCCGGTCTACCACCGGCTCGAACAACGCATCCGCGCCCACGTCGTGCTCTGCTGGCTCGCGCTGCTGCTCATACGCATCATCGAGACCACCACCGGCCAGACCTGGCACCACATCTGCCGCGACCTCGACCGGCTCCGCCATCACCTTCACCGGCCCCACCGGAACCTTCCGCCAGCGCACCGACCCCACCAAGGCGCAGATCGACCTCTACGCCCGGCTCGACCTCCCCTCCCCAAGAAGATCATCGAGATCACCCCCGACATGAGGCGAATGCGCGTCACCGCCGCAGTCCTGCCGTGGCACACCCGTTCGGCTGCGGCGTGGTTGAGCGTCTCGAGGTAGCCTCGCGTTGCCGGGAACCGCGATTCAGCTCGGCCACCTCCGCCCGTGCGCATCGATCACGGTGATGTTGTCCGGCAGGTCGTAGGCTATCAGGGCGGCCCTAAGTGCCGGCGTCACCCCAATCACATTGACCTTTCCTCCGTCGTTGACCAGACGACGCAACAGGTGAACGAGGAAGAGGAGCGGCGCCGCGATCGGTGTTGGCGGCACCGCCGAGAGGTCGAGAACGATGTGTCGTCGCGTCCTGCCCGAGGAGGAACGAAGCTGTTGCCGAACCTGGCCGACGAGCTCGGGAATGCGACGATGCAGGGTTCGAACATCCTCTGTCGTCACCAGCAGGTGGACCGGATCCTCGTCGCCAATCCATCTCGGGACCCGTTCGGAAACGGGTCCCGACACGACGGCATGCTCTTTCAGCTGCACCCCTGTCATCCCATCCTCCCCAGCCGGATCGACGGAGTGAACGGGACGTCCTGACCACCGACGGCTTCCCGGCTCACACCATTTCGCCCGCCCCACGCGCCGCCCTTGTGTCTGGCTCGAACGGACTGAGCCACCCGCAGCGCCGCCCGCTGCACACCTTCAGGAACGGATGCCCTGCGCATCGCAAGTGCTGTTGCGACCGCGTCCAAGAGGTCGCCGACGAGTGACTCCAACTTGGCGCTCTCGGACGCCACGCGTCTGGGTTGAGAGCGCAATCTCGACGCCGCCCTCCTGCAGGTGTCAACCACCTCGTACTCGTCGTACTCCACTGCCGATAACGGACTCACCGGCCACTCTCCTTTCGCTTCTCATCCTCCTCTATTTTGCCGGTTATCGGCAGTATTGACGACGTGTCTCGCAGGACGAATTTGACGGCCCGAGTTGCCGACCCTCGGCAATATACCGCCGCACATGGGAGGCCCGCACAAGGACAGGAGGGGTGGACGGGGAGGATCCGAGTCGAGATGTCGGGGTACGTCCGGCGACGTCGAACCCGGAGGCGGGAGTGTGCGAGGCGGAGATGCTGCTGATCTGGTGCGCCGACCGGTGGCCGCAGCGGCCGAGCCCGTGGACCGGCATGGGTCGGGTGGTTGCGTGAGCAGGCGGCCGGTTAGGTTGCTGCGGTGCGGCTGCGGTAGCGGCGCCGACGGCACCAGACGGGCGTTCGAGTCGGTGCGCTCTCGAGACAGCAGCTCGGCTCGGCTCACCACCTTCGTCCTCGCACGTGTGGGCAGGGCGGTCTATGGTCTGGTACCTCCGCCATGCTCGATGCGCAACGGGCGATTCAGTGGCAGGAACCGGTCGAAACGTTTGGAGCTACACTGCCGCCCACCGGCAACACAAGTGTGTCGCGGGACGGCGCGACTGCGCTCGGCGGCCGTGCATCCAGGCGAGCGAGGATGCCAGGACCGGCGACCGCTTTCCGTTCTTCTTAAGGCCGGTCATGTTCGTCGTGCCAGGTCGGAAGACTCAGGGCCAGCTCCATGCGGCGGAGTTCGTCGCGGTGCAGTGCGCTGAGCCGGGCCAGGATCGCCTCGCCGTCCTGGGTGAGCAGCACCCGCACCGCGCGGGCGTCGTCGGGATGCGCGGCACGCTCCACGAGCCCCTGCCCCTGGGCGCGGTTGACCAGTTCGACCACGCTGTGGTGGCGTAGCTGGAGCCGGTCGGCCAGCTCCCGCACCGTGGCCCACTCCCGCTCCGGAAAACCCTTGAGCGCCAGCAGGAGCACGTACTGCTGCGGAGCCAGGCCGTGGCCACGGACGGTCTCCTCACTGAAGCGCAGGTAGCGGCGGATACCGAAGCGGAACCGGGCCAACGCCTCGAAGTCCCGCTTCGTCAGCGGTTCTGACCCTGCTCGCCCATCGTCGCCGGCCACCGGCACATCAGACCACGCTGCCTCGCTCAGACGACGGATCACCGACGCACTGTATCGCATTACGATAGATCGGGTTACGATGGATTGGGCGGTCAGGCACACGCCGTCTAGTTCGAGGCCATCTCGATCCCTATCGGCGTGACCCACCGGTCACGATCGAACACGTCCCGGGCCAGATGGAGGACGGAATGATCATCATGTGGGTGCTGATCGCGATCGCAGCGATGGTCCTACTGCTGGCCGGGTCCAGCACCCGGATCATCACCCAATACGAGCGCGGCGTGGTGTTGCGCTTCGGCCAACTCCGCGCGGCGACCCGTGGCCCCGGGCTCACCCTCATCGCCCCGATCGCCGACCGCCTGCACAAGGTCAACATGCAGATCGTCACGATGCCGGTGCCCGCCCAGGAAGGCATCACCCGCGACAACGTCACCGTCCGCGTCGACGCCGTCGTCTACTACCGCGTCCTCGACCCGGTCAAGGTCGTCGTCGACGTACAGAACTACCAACACGCCATCGGACAGGTCGCCCAAGCCTCCCTGCGCTCCATCATCGGCAAGAGCGACCTCGACGACCTGCTGTCCAACCGTGAACGACTCAACCAGGGCCTCGAACTCATGCTCGACACCCCCGCCCTGGACTGGGGCGTACAGATCGACCGCGTCGAGATCAAAGACGTCGCCCTACCCGAGACCATGAAACGGTCCATGTCCCGACAAGCCGAGGCCGAACGCGAACGCCGCTCCCGCGTCATCACCGCCGAAGGCGAACTCCAAGCCTCCCGCAAACTCGCCCAAGCCGCCGAGGTCATGACCGAACACCCCGCCGCACTGCAACTCCGCCTACCGCAAACCGTCGTCGAAGTCGCCGCCGAGAAGAACTCCACCCTCGTCCTCCCCTTCCCCGTCGAACTGCTCCGCTTCCTCGAACACGCCACACCCCCCGACGCCGGCACAGCGACAGCTGCCGCCGACACCGCGGCCACCGAGGGAGGATCCACACCGACGAACGGGGTCGTCCCGATCAGCCCGATCGCCGACCGATGACCCGCCCCGGGAAGCCGGGTCCCGTCGTCGTCGGGGTCGACGAGGCCGGCTCGGCCGAGGATGCCGTGGACTGGGCGACCGCCGAGGCCGCGGCCCGAGGCTGCCACCTGCGCGTCGTGCACGCCTTCCGCCCGCCCCTCCCCGCAGACGCCTACGGGTTTGCCTCGCCCATCGACAGCTACGTCACCGCACACACGGCGGCTCAGCTGATCCTGGGGGACGCGGTGACCCGCGCCCGCTCGGTGGCGCCCGGCATCGACGTGTCGACACGACTGGTCAGGGGGACGGCCGCGCGGGCCCTGCTCAGCGAGGCCCGGGACGCGCGGCTGCTCGTCATGGGCAGCCGCGGCCGATCCGGTCTGCGTGCCGTGCTGTCCGGATCGGTCACCGGCCCTGTCAGCAGGCTCCCCCCTGCCCGATCGTCGTCATCCGCCCTTTCGCCAACCGAGTCTCCCTGCGGTCGGCCCCCCGTGTCGTCGTGGGCATCGACCCCACCACATCCCGCTCCGCCGCGATCGGTTTCGCCTTCCACGCCGCATCTCAACGGGGCATTCCGCTCACCGTCCTGTCGGCATGGACACCAGACACGGCGGCCGACATCGAGACGATCCCCGGCCCGCCCCAGATAGCCGAGGCCGCAGCGGGTCGAGCCGTTCAGCAGACCCTCGCGCCGTGGCGCGCGGAATTCCCGACAGTCCCCGTCATCACCACCCTCGCCCGCGCAGACCCGGCACCCGCTCTGATCGCCGAATCATCCGGAGCGGCCCTCCTCGTCATCGGATCCTCCAGCCGGGGCCACCTCCGGCGGCTCCTGTGCGGCTCGGTCAGCCGAACGGTCCTGCGCAACGCCGGCTGCCCGGTCGCCATCGTCGGTCGTGGGAAGACGGCTGTGGATCGGACGACCGCATCACTGACCCGCGCCGAACACGGGGCGGTCGCCCAACCATGGGCAACCGGCCGCCTGCGACGCCAGCTGTTCTGGATCCGTCGTGCCTCCCAGTAGCCGGTCTTCCGCGCCGCTTCCGCAGCCCGCGTGTCATCGTCGCCGTAACGGCCGTCGGGGACGGCTCGTGGTTGACCGAGGTGGCCCAGAGCGCGTGCCGCGACGTCGGTGGTGTCCCGGTCGAACTCCTCGGCGACTACCTGCTGCTTCTGGCCGATGCCGCCCACGTCAGGCCGGAGGCCCCATCCCGCCGAGCTCGACGCGGTGGGCCCACTCGGCCGGCGAGCGGCCGAGCTGGGGGTGTCGGCGGGGAGCGCCGTCCAGCTTCTACCTGTCCGCCGCCCGTCGCCTGTGGCAGCAGCTGCCCATGGTCATCCGGTCCGGGGACAGCGAGGCCGTCCGTGCGGCCGCCGCGGCCGTGCTCCACGTGGTGTGTGAGGCCGTCGCAGCCTGGCCGAGGGATACAACGACGCCCGCCGACAGATGGTGCGGTGGGAGGAAACCCTGCGCAGGGAGGTCATCACGGCTTCATCGTCGCCATCACCCCCGCCGACACCGACGTCCCCGGACCACGAACCGGGCCAAAGACGCTCGGCGACCTGATGCTCACCGAACTCAGCCGCTCACTCCGCGGCGATCTGCCGTTGGTCCGGGGGGCAGGCCTGCGGCGGTGGCGGCGCCCGAGCCTGCGCAGCTCGCGGACGGCGTGGTCGCGGTAGCGGTGGGCCCCGATGTCGTCGAGGTCGCGGGCCGCGCGGTCGAGCTCGGCGAGCCCTGCCTGCGACGGCGACGGCGACAGGCTCATGGAACGGGTCGAGCCGTTCGGACAGGACATGGCCCGCCCGCACCAGGTCGCGCTCGCCGCGTCGACCGCCCGCCTCGACGACGCCACAGCAGCGATCAGTTCGCTGGAACACGACATCGTGCACCGGGTCGGTGACCGCGACATCCTGGCCTCAACCAAGGACGCCTTGATCGTCGTCCTGGCGCCGGCCTACCAGCTTGCCCGGACCACGAGGCACGGAACGCTTTTGGCCAAGGGCGAACCCCTGACCGACAATAAGGCGCATGAAGACCCCGGGCGACCCGGGGCCAGCCGGGGTCGGCGGTGACGAGGGTGCTGGGTACCAGGGGTAGGTCGAGGCAGGTGAGCCCGGCCAGTTAGGCGCGATCATGACCGCGCTGAATGCGGTGGTGGGGGCCGGCCCGAGGACGGGTGAACCGCCCACGTCCATCTCAGCGGCGGCTGAGGTGGTGCGCCTTGGCCGCCAGAGCGGCGAGCACCTGCTGGTAGGACGTGTGGAAGCCGGCCACGCCCCGGTCCTCAAGGGTCAGCCCGACGTCGTCCATGTCGATGCCGACGGCGACCAACCGGCGCATCACCTCGGCTGCCTCATCCACGCCGGTGTCGATCGTGCGGGCTAGGGTGCCGTGGTCGGCGAACGCGGCCATGGTGACTTCGGGCAGGGTGTTGACGGTATCGGGGCCGATGAGCTCGTCGAGGTAGCGGGTGTCGGGGTAGGCCGGGTCCTTGGTGGATGTGGAGGCCCACAACGGCCGTTGGCGGTGCGCCCCGAGACCGGCGAGGCGTTGCCACCGCTCGCCGGAGAACTGCTCGCGGAACAACCGATAGGCCAGCTTGGCCTGGGCGATCGCCGCCTGGCCCCGCACCGCCAGGGCTTCGTCAGTGCCGGCCGTCTCCAGGCGCCGGTCGACCTCGGTGTCGACCCGGCTGACGAAGAACGAGGCGACGCTGTGCACGCTCGACGGGTCGCCGCCCCGCTCGGGCGAGGGAAAAGATCAGGGTGATGTTGATGCTGCGGCCCTCGGCGATCATCGTCTGGACCGCGGGGACGCCCTCGGCGGTCGCCGGGATCTTCACGAACAGGTTGGGCGCGGTGATTCGCTCGTGTAGAGACGTTCCACTTGGTCATCGGCCTGCCTTCCGGCTCTATTGGGCGAGGGTCGTGAACGGCGCGGGGCGGGAGGCCTTTCCCGGTACTACAGCAGCACTTCTAGTTGATCTTTAGCGTCCCTGTCGGTGAGCATCCTGTGGCTGGGGTGGTCGTGCAGTTCGCCGCGGCGCTGGTAGTGGGACAGTTCGGCGCGGGCTTGGTGGCGGCGCCGCCAGCATGACCAGCGCAGGACGAACCGGATCCCCCGATCGAGGCACAGGACGGTGATGGCCAGCAGCCGGCGGATCTCGTTGCAGGTGTGCGGGATCAGCCCGCCGGCCAGGCGGTGGGGTTTGCCGGGAGGCGGGCGCGGGCGACGGCGAGGAACGCCGCGGCGAGCATGGACAAGGTCGCGTGGCGGTACCAGGCGGTCCACCGGCGGACCTGGTGCTCGTCGAGCCCGGCCTCGGACTTGGTGATCGCGAAGGCTTCCTCGATGCCCCACCGGCGCCCGGCGACGCCGATCAACTCGGTCAGCGTGGTGCCCCGCCGGTGGTAGCACAGGAAGTAGGCGTACTGCTCGTCACCGTCGGACTCGGCGCCCGGGGCGCGGCGGATCAGCAGGCTGCGCGCCCAACCGTCGGGGCAGCCGGCCGGGTCCAGGGCGACCCAGGCCCAGGCGTGGGTGCGCAGCCCCTTCGCGCCCGGGCCCTGGCAGCGCTGCTCCCAGCCCCAGCGTGGAACCTCACCGACAAGTGCGTCGGCCCGGGAGGTGTCGCCGGGATGGCGGCAGACCCGAAAGTCGCTGCCGACCTCGAGCACGTAGCCGTAGCCGGCCTGCTCGATCGCGCCGCGCAGGGCCGGGCAGCGGCCGTAGACCTCGTCTGCGGCGACATAGCCGAACGGCATCTCGGCGGCGACCGCGCGGTGGAACATGCGCACCGCCAGCTCGCCCTTGGTGATCACGCGCCCGGCCCGCTCCGGCGGCACCCCGGCCTCGGCGCACCGGGTCGGGTCCAGCGCGAACGCCTTCGGCAGATACAGCTCGGCGTCGACCAGCGCCTGTCCCCGACAGGACACGTAAGCGGCGTGCACCGACACCTGGCAGTTCTCCACCTGCCCGGTCACCCCGGTGTACTGGCGGGCCACTCCCACGGTGTGGTGGCCCTTCTTGATGTCGCCGGTCTCGTCGAACACCAGCACCCCGTCCGGGGCGCCCAGATGCTCGACCACAAGCCGCGCAGGTCCTCGCGCACCCCGTCCTCGTCCCACACCGCCTGGTTCAACAGCCGCTGCATCCCGTCCGGTGAGCGCTCGCCCGCGGCCTGGGCCACCGTCCACCCGTTGCGGGTCGCCAGCGGCGAGAGCAGCCCCTTCACATACGCCAGCGCCCGCTCCCGCGGTTCCGGCCGGAAGAACCGCGGCCCGATCAGCTCACCGAGCGCGTCCAGCTGCCTCGCCCACTGCTGCACCAACCCCAGGTCCGCTTCGGCCAGCGCGTCCAGCTCATCGACCGCCACGACCCGGCAACGACCACAAACACCAACCAGTCACGCAGCCAAGATCAACTCAAAGCGCGGCTGTAGTACCGGGCAGCCGACCGCGGTGGTCGTTTGCGGTCTCATACCAGGCCATGATCTTGAATGCGGTCGAGCCTAACGGATTATCACGAAAGGAACCCGCAGGAACCTCAATAGGGCCGATCATCGCCGGGTGGCGAGCCAAATCCTCGACCGAATGTCGGTACGACGTGCAGTGGTGCCCCCGTTCGGGCGTGCACTGGTTTCACCGTTCGGCGGTGCCTTATTTACTGTAATCCGGTCCCGGGCCCACAGGCGAAGACCGAGTGCGATCGCTGTGGCCAGCATGATGAGCCCTGCTACCAGCCCGACCACCCACGTGATCTGCGGGGTTAGGAAGAGCGATATCACGAACAGTGCGGCGAGCAGCAGAGCCGCGACTTCGCCCCGAGCGAGTTTCGATCGTCGCGGCGCAGGGTCCTTCTGCTGCCGTGCCGTGTTGTTGTGCTGCCACGTGCGGTTGGTGTCGTTATGCTTTCGTTCGAGCATCGGATTATCTCCTCTTTGACGCTGGCGCCGGGATCGGGTGCGGGGTGGCCCTACAGGGACACGCCTCGCACCAATCCTGGCGTTGCGTGTACGCGTTGATCGTGCTCGCGCGGCCGCCCCTCCATCGCGTCGCCCTCAAGCGTCGGTGTCGTCGATCCCGACCACGCGGGGGGCTTGTACTCCGGCGGCATCATCGTTGTGCCGCCCCCTGCGCGACCGTTGCCGCCTTCGGAGCGGCGGGATGTGCCCGGCCGGTCCCGACCGCGTCGTTCTCCCAAGCACCGGCTGCGGCCGCTGGTTCGGGGCCCGTCGAAGTGGCGGCGGGTGGGCCGGACGCCGGCATGGTCGCGGTGGTCGCCGGGATGGCGGTGTCCGGGGTAGCCGCGGGACTGGCGTGTTCGAGGAAGCGGAGCAGTTCTACGGGGAAGGGCAGCACCAGGGTGGAGGTTCTTCTCCGTCGCCACCTTGACCACGCTCTGCAGCAGCCGCAGCTGCAGCTGCAGCGCGGCCACGATCTGGAACCACGCTCCGTCTAGGTGCCTGCGACGCAGGCGCTGCGCCCGGGTGCCGAACGAGCGGTGAACTCCGGGTCCTCGACCTGGAATTGGCGTTCGAACTCACGCAAGGTCTTCCGTTCGTGATCACTCAGCACAATGCACCTCCGATGGGTGGCCGCTCCGCCTGGGCGTGCGGCCATATCGTTGCGCTCTTCGCATCGTAGCACGATATATCGTTGCACGATACAAGATGACGGAACGCGAAGGACTGGTGGACCGCGCACCGGATCGGGACGCGGCGCGAGCAATGCTTGACCGGCGCCGGTCAGCAGGTCCTCGCCAGGCTCGGCACGTTGCATCGCGACGAGCTCCGCCGCACGGACACCCTGGTGGCTGTCCGGCCTGACCCGACGAACCCACCGCCGGTCCCCTCGATGGGTAGTGGCACTGATGGAGGAGCGCGTTGACCGATGACACGCGTGAGCGCCGCGAGACAGCCATTCGAACTCGAAGCCGCGATGCTGAACCTCCGGCTGGCGACCGCGATGGCGGGCCACCAGCCGACCGTCACCTTGCTCCCCGGCGGACCCCGCTCCGATGCGGTTGCTGTCGTCCGTCGGGTTCACGGCGTGATCTACCGCCGCTCGAACGCGCGTTGTTCGCGCGATCGCGACCGTGTCGCCCGGACATCGCTGGCCGACCACCTCGTCCCCGACGCACCGTGCACCTTCAGGTCGGGCTTGCGCTCCAGTGGCTGGTCCTCACCGCGCAGAGTTGGGCTTCCGTGGGCGGTCCGTGGCTTGGCCTGCCGATCTGGTAAGCGCGGCGCTGCTGACTGCCTCGATCGGCGGTATTGACATACGTCCCCAGGTCCCCCGTCGCGATCGGTCGACCAGCCCTATCAGTGTCGATCCTGCTCGACGACTCGCTGCGGAGGTTCGCAGGCGTGGTCGGCCCACGCGGTCGAAGCCTTCGCCGAGCACCGGCCGCGCCGTCGACGCCGGAGCCGCTCGTTACGACACCTTGTGCGCGAGCATGCGCACGAGGTCGGTTGCGGTCACGATGCCGAGGACGTGCCCTTGGTCGATGATCAGCACCGCGTCGGACGCATCCAGCGACATCTGCCGGGCCGCGTCGGATATCCGCGCCGTGGGCGGGAGTTGCCGCGAGGGGCGTCGCAGCTCACCCACGGTGAGAGTGTCGGCTGTGCGCAGGGGGCCGGGAGCCTTGGCGAGCAAGCGGATCAGGTCGGTCTCGACGAGCATGCCGACGCACTGCCCGCGGTCGACCACGGGCAGGTGGCGGACGCCGCGCGCGGCCATCAGGTGCACTGCTGTGGGCACTCGCGCCTCGGCCGCAACCGTGACGACGTCCCGCGTCATCACCGTTGTCACCGGCGGGTCGATGTGGAGGACCTCGGGTGGTGCCGCGAGACGGGCGGTCGACGGATCGGTGGTCGACGGGTTCGTTGGCGGTCGGGTGGTCATGGTGGTGATCCTCTCAGCGGCCGTCGGTCAGCCGCGGTCAGCGGGGCGATGGCGGCAATCAGCCGGACCGGGGTGGCCGTTGGCCAGCGCGAACAGCGACTCGGTCTGGGCAAGCACCGCCACGTCCAGATCCGTCGCCCGCAGGCACCACGGCTCTTCCCGAAACGCCGGATGGTTGATCACGATGCCACCCCCGACGCGGTCGGTCGCCCGTCACGGCGGCGACGGTCCCAGCCTCGGGACCGCCCGAGCGAGCGACCCGGATCACCCGGTAGTCCCCGGATGGCTCGTCATGGCACGCGGTCATGGCACTCCTGTGGTGGTCCGACATCGGGCCGACGCTGCCGATCAGCTGCGGATCAGCTCGGCCAGCAGTTGCGCCTCACCGATCTCGGGCTGTTCGTCGCGGTGAGCAAGGTCAACCTCCGCGCGCCCGCCAGCTCCCGCAGTTGCGCCAGCGCGCCCGAGCGCTCCGGTTCGGCCAGCTCGACCTGGTAGCGGCGGGTGAATTCGGCGAATCGGCCCGGGTCGTGGCCGTACCACTTGCGCAGCTCCGTGGAGGGTGCGACCTTCTTGCACCACTCGCGCAGCTCGGCGCGGGTTTTGGTCAGTCCCCGCGGCCAGATCCGGTCGACCAGTACCCGGGCGCCACCGTCGTGTTCGGGGGTGTCGTAGACCCGGCGTACCCGAACGTGCATCTGGTCGGTCATCGGCAGCCTTTCCCGGTCGAAGCCTCGGCCCCGACCATTCGATCGATGTGGATCATGCGTAGTCGGGCGAGGCGGCCACGACGACCAGCTCGGCGTGGTCGGGGGCCGGATTGGGGACGCTGACGATCGCCGACACCGATGTGGGTCACGGTTCCGGGGCGCAGGTCGTGGTTGGTGCCGTCGTGGTGCAGCCGGATCCGACCGTGGTTGGGAACAGCGCGACGTGGGACGGCCCGTGGTCGTGTTCTGGCAGCCAGCCGCCTGCGGGCAGACCACCGGCCCCGACCGGGGCCCTGCTGTCGGAGCCGAGAAGTCGGCGCACAGTTGGACCGCCGAGCCGGCGGGTGGGTGCTCTTGATCGTCGACGATGTTCATGACGGTCTCATCAGCGGTCGGGGCTTGGCGCGAGGTGGGCCAGGCATGCGGTGGGCTCGGCGAAGGGGGCCAGTGCACTGACCGTGATCGGCGCGCGGAGTTCGGCCAGTGCGCCCTGCATCAGGCCCAGGTGCAGGGGGCAGACGAGGTCGCGGTGCGGTTCGGCGAGTTCGAGGAACGGGCAGTGCCGCAGGCGGACCCGGTCGGGTGGGCCGGGTTCGTCGGCGACCGGTTCGGGCGCGAAGTCCAGGTCGTCGAGCATCGCGGTCAGCCGCTCGACCGCTTCGTCGCGGGTGACGTGGTGGAACGGCGCGGGGCGGGGTACCAGGTGCGCGCCCCACGTCCGTCCAACGGCGGTCGCGGTGGTGGCGGGGTCGTCGCTCGTTGCGGACAGGTAGCCGAGCAGGAGCTCGGCCAGTTCCCGGTAGCGGCGTGCGCCGCCGCGCGCCAGGCCGGGCCGCGCCCGGTAGCCGACCCTGGGGCGTCCCGGGCCGGAGGGCGGGTCCGGCACCCGCTCTATGATCCCGTCGCCGACCAGCGCTTCGAGGTGGAAGCGGGCCGTATTGGGATGGACGCCGAGGCGGTCGGCGATCTCGGACACGCCCATGGGTTCCGCGGCTCGGTGAATCGTGTCGAGCACCTGTCGGCGACGGTCACTCATGGTTCCGGCCTTCCATCGGGTGCGGCGTCAGCCCGGCCACCAGCGTGGTGTCGGCTGGTAGCGCGCCGAGCTTGGCCGCGCCACCCGGACTGCCCAGCGGACCGCCCTGGCCGGGGAGAACGTCTGTGAAGAACCGCGCGTTGTCCGCGGTGTGGATGGCCCACTGCTCGGGCAGGTCGTCCTCGTAGTAGATCGCCTCGACCGGGCAGACCGGCTCGCACGCGCCGCAGTCGACGCACTCGTCGGGGTGGATGTACAGCGAGCGGCCGCCCTCGTAGATGCAGTCGACCGGACATTCCTCGACGCAGGCACGGTCTTTGACGTCCACGCAGGGCAGCGCGATCACGTAGGTCACACGTCTCCTCCTCCCGGGGCGGTCCAACTGCACCAATTAAGACGATAAACACTTGGAAGTATACTGGGAACCTGATGGACTGCGTAGGCACCGGAGGTGTCGCCGAGACAGGAGGACGTCCTGACACGGGAGATCCACATCCAGGGCACCGGCACCGACCCCGCCCGACAGGCGCAGCGCATGCTGGAAGAGCGCGGTGACGAGCTGCTCGCCGAGCTCGCAGTGAAGGTGGCGCCGGTCGCCGACCTGCATCTCCGGCTCGGCGACCGGGAGGAGGCACGGGAGACGCTGATCGCGTTCTGCACCCGCCAGTTGGTCCGTCATCTCCTGGCCACCGACCGGGTGCTGTACTCGGTCGCGGCCGGAGCGGCCGAGACCCGGCTGCTGGTACTCGCGCTGCGCGCCCAGCACGACCTCGTCGCCGCCCGGATCGCCGAGCTGGCGCGGGCGGACAGCTCCGCGGAGGTGGCAGCCTCGGCGCACGCACTCGTCGGCTTGCTCGAGGTCGGCCACCACGTCGAGCGGCAGGTGCTGATTCCCGCGCTGGCCGTGCTGCCGGGGGTGGATCTTTGGGCGCTGGCCGACGACGTCGAGACCTTCGTCGCAGGCAGCGCGCCGAACGTCCCGGAGGTGCTCGACGTTCGCGAAATCCCGCACGGCCGCAGGCATCCGCGCATCTTCGGCACCTACGCGCGACTGGCACCCGGAGAGTCCTTCGTCCTGGTCAACAACCACGACCCGAAGCCGTTGCGGCGCGAGTTCCAGGCCACCTATCCCGACGAGTACGGGTGGGACTACCTCGAGGCAGGCCCGGACCGGTGGCAGGTTCGGATCGGGCGGCTCCCCGCGGACGCATGAGATGCGGTCGCAGAGCCGCACAGCCGAACGAGAGGTTATTTCATCGGGAGCCCTACGTTCCCGGGGTGGCCGTGTCGCTGCGACGGAGCATGCGGTTCTCCTGATCTCGGGCCTGCTGTGGGACTGTGGAGCCCAGCCGGCGCTGCGGCCCCGTTGCGTAGGGGGTCGGTGAGGCCTGGCCGGTGAGGGGTCCTTCGACAGGTCCAAAAAAGGATGAGAGCCTGTCGGCTCCGGGTGGCTCCGGGTGGCTCCGGGTGGCGCCGGGTGACGCCGAGTGGCTAGCTGGCCAGCATCAACCCGTCGCCGCGGCAGGGGCAACCGGCGACGGGCGAGTGGGGACCAACGTCCGTTGTATTCATGCAGTGACGGTCTCAGTATTGGCCGGTGACCACCGTCGGCCGCCCGCTGCGGCTCCGCCCGGACCGGTTACTGCCTGCGGATCCTGGCATCCGCCCGATCGCCCGGCGGCTCTACGAGGCCGTGCAGCACCAGCCGATCATCTCCCCGCACGGGCACATCGATCCGCGGTTGCTGCTCGACGACGAGCCGTTCTTGGATCCGGCCACGCTGTTCATCACTCCGGACCACTACGTCACCCGGCTGCTGCATGCCAGCGGGATCGGGCTGGACGCGCTCGGTGTGGGCCGCGGCCCGCTGAACGAGGCGCAGTCCCGGGAGGTGTGGCGGCTGCTGTGCTCGCACTGGCACGTCTACCGCGGCACGCCGGTGCGGTGGTGGCTCGAGGCAGAGCTCACGGACATCTTCGAGGTGGACCTGATGCCGTCGGCCGAGACGGCGGACGCGATCTACGACCGGATCTCCGAGCGGCTGGCCACCGACGCCTATCGCCCTCGCGCGCTCTACGAGCGGTTCGGGATCACGGTCCTGGCGACCACGGACGACCCCAGCAGCGACCTGTCCGCGCACGCCGCACTCGCCGCCGACCCGGCCTGGTCGGGCCGGGTCATCCCGACGTTCCGCCCGGATCGCTATCTCGAGCCCGGCCGGCGCGGCTGGGTGGACGCGGTGGCCGAGCTGGGCAAGGCCGCTGACCTCGACACCGGCGACTTCGCGGGTTTCGTGCGGGCGCTGGAGGCGCGCCGCCGGTACTTCGTCGCACACGGCGCCGTCTCGGCCGACCACAGCCACGACGACGTCCGGACGGACCCGCTGGAGCCGTCGGAGGCTGCGCGGATCTACCGCGTGGCCCTGGCCGCCGACGCGAGCGAGGCCGAGGCCACCGCGTTGCGCCGGCACCTGCTGCTCGAGATGGCCCGCATGTCGTGCGACGACGGGCTGGTGATGACCCTGCACCCCGCGGTCCGCCGCGGCCACCACGCTCCCACGACCGAACGGTTCGGGCCGGACACCGGCAACGACATCCCGATCCGGGTGGAGTTCACCGACGCGTTGCGCCCGCTGCTGGGGCGCTACGGCACGCACCCCGGGTTCCACCTGGTGGTGTTCACCATCGACGAGACCGTCTTCTCCCGCGAGCTCGCCCCCCTGGCCGGCTTCTACCCGGCGATGTACCTCGGTGTGCCCTGGTGGTTCATCGACGCCCCGCACGCCATCCGGCGCTTCCGGGAGGCGGTCACCGAGACCGCCGGGTTCTCCCGGACCTCCGGGTTCATCGACGACACCCGCGCGTTCTGCTCGATCCCCGCGCGCCACGACCTGTCCCGTCGGGTCGACGCGGGCTGGCTTGCCACGCTGGTGGCCGAGCACCAGCTCGACGAGGACGAGGCGCTGGACACCGCGGTCGAGCTGGTCACCACCCAACCCAAGACGGTGTTCAAGCTGTGACCGGGACACAACCATCAGCCCGGCCGCTCTCCCGCGCCGCCGGCGACGGCCGGGCGCCCGCCCCCGTGCGCCTGGTCCACCTCGGGCTGGGCAACTTCTTCCGCGCCCACCAAGCCTGGTACACGGACCACGCCCCGGACGCAACCGACTGGGGTGTCGCCGCGTTCACCGGCCGCAGCGGGAAACTCGCCGACTCGCTCACCGCCCAGGACGGCCTCTACTCCCTGATCACCCGCGCCGCTGACGGCGACCGCTTCGACGTGATCGCCAGCCTGTCCCGGACCCACCCCGCAGCCGACCACCAGGCATGGCTGGGCTACCTCGCCTCACCCGACGTCAGCGCGGTTACCATCACGGTCACCGAGGCCGGATACCTGCGCGGCCCCGACGGCGGCCTGGACCACGACAACGCCCAGGTCCAGGCGGACATCACGGCCCTGCGCGGCGACCCGACCGCGACCGTGCACACCGCTCCGGGGCGGCTGGCCGCGGGCTGCGCCGCCCGCCGCCGCGCCGATGCCGGCCCGCTCACGCTCGTGCCCTGCGACAACCTGCCCGGCAACGGAGCCGTGACCGCCCGGGTGGTCCGCGACCTGGCCGAACTGGTCGACCCGGCCCTCGCCGACTGGATCGACCGGTCGGTCTCGTGCGTCACCACGGTGGTCGACCGGATCACGCCGAGGACCACGCCGGACGATCGGCGCGCCGTCGCGGAAGCGACGGGCGTCGGCGACTGCTGCCCGGTCGGGACGGAACCGTTCCACGAGTGGGTGCTCAGCGGCGCCTTTCCCGCCGGGCGGCCGCAGTGGGACAAAGCCGGAGCCACCCTGGCCGACGACATCGACCCGTACGAAGACCGCAAGCTCTGGCTCCTCAACGGCGCCCACTCGCTGCTGGCCTACGCCGGTTCGGCGCGCGGTCATCAGACCGTGGCCGAGGCGGTGGCTGACGACGACTGCCGCCAGTGGATGGAGCAGTGGTGGACCGAGGCCTCTCGGCACATCGCCCTGCCTGCGGACGTGCTCGACGACTACCGCACAGCCCTCGTCGACCGCTTCGCCAACCCCCGGATGCACCACCGGCTCGCTCAGATCGCCGCCGACGGCTCCCAGAAGCTCCCGGTCCGGATCCTGCCCGTCCTGCGCTCCGAACGTGCCGCAGGACGGATGCCCGGCGGCGCCACGCGCGCTCTGGGGGCGTGGATCTGCCACCTGCGCGGAGCCGGGGCCGAGGTCGGGGTCGGCGTCGACGACGTGCATTCCGACCGGATGGTGCCGCTCGCGGCGGGCCCGCTGCCCGACGCGGTCCGCCGAGTGCTGGACAGCCTCGACCCCTCCGTGGGAGCCGACGACGACGTGGTGAAGGCGGTGACGGCGGACGCCGAACGCTGCGTGACCCAGCCCTGATCCACGTAGGCGCACGAAGGGAGGCCCGATGTCCGACATCGTCCAGGACCGGACGCAGCCGAGCCCGCCGGTCGTCACGCTGTTCGAGTCGTACGGTTCCGGAGCCCGCCTCGTCGGGCCACGGGTGGCCGACGCGCTCGGCGTGCCCTTCCACGAGCAGGCGTTCTCCTCCGAGCAGCTCGAGCGGAACGCGCAGCTGCGGGAGAAGGAGGGGGTGCTGGCCCGGGTGCTCAGTGCCATGGGCAGCAGCTCGTTCGGCGGGGTGGACGTCGGCGACGTCAGCAGCGCCCAGCGCGACAGCTACGAGCTCGTCATGCACAACACCGCGACCGTGCAGCAGTGGGCTCGCATCGGTGGGGTGATCGTGGGCCGCAACGGGGCGTTCATCCTCGCCGACTGGCCGACCGCGCTGCACGTCAAGCTCGACGGACCCGTGACGCAGCGGATCGCCCGGGCCGCGCACGAGGCGGGCATCAGCCTCGACCGCGCCGCGCGGCGGCAGAGGAACGAAGACAAGATCCGCGCGGACATGTCCATCGAGCTCTACGGCTGGGACCCGCGTGACCCCACCCGCTACGACCTGGTGGTGAACACCGGCCGAATGGACCTGGACGCCTGCGTGGACATCATCGCGAAGGCCTGGCGGGCGAAGCTCGGCGACCCGATGGGGGGAGCGTCATGAGCAACACGCGCGCCGAGCCGGTACAGCAGTCGACCCTGGAGAACGCGGCGGCACCGCACCTGCCCGTCTCACGCATCCTCGGCTACGCCTCCGGTGACGCCGGCTGCAACATCGCCTTCCAGATGACGGGCCTGTTCCTGCTCGTCTTCTACACCGACGTGGTCGGCATCAGCCCGATCCACGCCGGCAACATCTTCCTGTTCGTCAAGATCTGGGACGCCTTCGCCGACCTGTTCGCCGGCCGCATGGTCGACCGCACCATGACCCGGTGGGGCAAGTTCCGCCCGTTCCTACTCTGGTACTCGGTCCCGCTGCTGGCGGCCAACCTGCTGTGCTTCTGGATCCCGGTCGACGGGTACGGCGCGAAGCTGGCCTGGGCCGTCGGCTCCTACGCGCTCCTGGGCCTGCTCTACTCGCTGGTGAACATCCCGTACGGCTCGCTCGCAGGCGCAATGAGCCAGAACCCGATCGACCGCTCCCGCCTCGCCTCCGCGCGCATGGTCGGCTCCGGGACGACGATCCTGCTGCTCGCCCTCGTCCTCGCGCCGCAGATCAAGGCCTCGGACAACCTGGCGCTGAGCTTCCTCGTCACCGCGATCATCTTCCTGGTGGTCGGGACGGCCCTCTTCCTGATCACGTTCCTCACGGCGCGGGAGACCGTCATCCGCGACGTCACACAGGTCTCGCTCAAGCAGACGTTGCAGACCGTGCGGCAGAACGGGCCGCTGGTCCGGCTCTGCCTCTCCTCGTTCTTCTACCTCACCGGCCAGAACGTCGTCTCCGCGCTGGGCATCTACATCGCCAACGACGTCCTCATGCGGTACACCGGGGGGAACTGGCTGGCCAGCGTGGTCACCATCATCACCACCGGCGCGGTGATCTACGTGGCACCGTTCGGACCGGTGGTCACCCGCCTTCTCGGCAAGAAGCGCGGCTTCATCATCGCGGGCATCGGTTGCCTCATTGGGGCCGCGCTGTTCTTCCTCAGCGGCAACCTCGTGCTCGCCCTCGTCGGCCTGTTCGTCCTGGGCGTCGGAATGGCACTGCTGAACACCATGACCTGGGCGCTCGAGGCCGACACCGTCGAGTACGGCGAGTACAAGACCGGGATCCGCACCGAAGGTGCCACCTACGCCGCCTTCTCCTTCACCCGCAAGGTCGGGCAGGCCGTGGGTGCTGCCATCGCCGGGTACGGCCTGGCTTGGGCCGGCTATAACGGAGCCCTGAAGGGGACCGGCAGACCTCAGGCTCCGGACGTGCTGGACCGGATGCAGCACGCAGCCAGCGCCTTGCCGGCCCTGCTCTTCCTCGTCGCCATCCTCGTTATGGCCACCTACCCGCTCACCGAGGCCCGGTTCAAGGAGATCGTGGAGGCCATCCAGTCCCGCCGGATGCAGCGCCTCGCGCAACAGGGCAACGGGCCCGCATGACGGTGGCGTCGGGTCACTCCAGGCCGTGACGCACCTGTCGGCGGTGCATCTCGTGGGCGAGGGTGGCGATAGGTCGGAGGGCCGGGACGTTCCGTTGGCCGGGAAGACCGCGCCGGATCAGTGAGTCACGGGCCTACCGTTGCCACGCCCGGCCCCGCACGTCCGGCCCTCCGCCGCATGTGCCGCACGACAAGGAGCCCGATGCAGTATTTCACCGAGGGTTACCGTCCCGGCGATCCCCGCGTTCGCCCCGCCGCGGAGGGCCGCGGTGGGGAGCAGGGTCCCCTGCCCGCGGAGGTCGACATCCTCATCGTCGGCAGCGGTCCCGCCGGCCTGCTTCTGGCCGCCCAGCTCTCGCAGTTCCCCGAGATCGTCACCCGCGTCGTGGAGAAGGCACCCGGCCCGCTGCAGGTCGGCCGGGCGGACGGGGTGAACTGCCGCACCGTCGAGATGTTCGAGGCCTTCGGGCTGGCCGACAAGATGATCGACGAGGCCTACTGGGTCAACGAGACCCACTTCTGGGGCGCCGACCCGCAGGACAACTCCCGGATCACCCGCCTGGGCCGCACCCAGGACGTGCGCGATCTGCTCTCGGAATACCCGCACGTCATCGTCAACCAGGCCCGGCTGCTGGACTTCCTGCTGGAGGTCATGCGCAACTCGCCCAGCAGGCTCAGGGTCGACTACGGCCTGGAGGCGATCAAGGCCGAGGTCCTCGGCGCCGCCGACGACCCGGTCACCGTCACCCTGCGCCGCAGCGGCGCGGACGGGGGCGGCGAGGGGGACGGCGATGGGAACGAGGTCACCGTGCGCGCCAAGTACGTCGTCGGTGCCGACGGCGCGCACAGCGTGATCCGTCAGTCCATCGGTCGCAGGATGGAGCGCCAGGGCGAGGACAAGGCCTGGGGCGTGATGGACCTGCTGGCCGTCACCGACTTCCCCGACATCCGCTACAAGTGCACCATCCAGGCCGGCAACGGCAGGAGCATCCTGCTCATCCCCCGCGAGGGCGGCCACCTGTTCCGGCTCTACGTCGACGTGGGTGAGATCGCCCCCGACGCCTGGCTCAAGCCGGAGGAGGTGCTGGCCGAGGCGCGGGGCGTGCTCGCGCCCTACACCCTTGACGTCAAGGAGACCGTGTGGTTCTCGGTGTACCGGGTCGGTCACGGGGTCACCGACAAGTTCGACGACGTCGACGACGCCGACATGGCCACCCGCACCCCGCGGGTTTTCATCGCCGGCGACGCCTGCCACACCCACACCGCCAAGGCCGGGCAGGGCATGAACGTGTCCATGGCCGACACCTACAACCTGGGCTGGAAGCTGGTGGCGGTGCTGCAGGGCCGCAGCCCGGCGAGCCTTCTGCACACCTACAACCATGAGCGACGCGGCATCGCCGAGGACCTCATCGCGACGGACAAGCGCTGGTCGAAGGCGATCGGGGCCGCCCAGGTCGACCCGAGCAACCCCGCGGCCGCGCTGATCGGGCTGGCCGAGGTGCAGCGGCAGTTCATCACCAATCTCGACTTCACCGCCGGACTGGCCACCCGGTACGCCACCGGTCCGCTCATCGGTGGCGACACCTACCTGCACCTGGCCGGCGGCTACGAGCCCGGCCGCCGGTTCCACTCCGCCGAGGTGATCCGGCTCAGCGACGCGAAGCGGGACCATCTGGGTCACGTCCACCGGGCCGACGGCCGGTGGCGGCTGCACGCCTTCGCCGACGCCGTCGACCCGCGCAACCCCGCCTCCCGGCTGAACAAGCTGATGGACTTCCTCGCCGGCCCCAACTCACCCGTTGCGAAGTACACCCCGAAGGGCTGGGACGCCGACTCGGTCTTCGACGTGCGTGCGATCCTGCAGCAGCTTCACGGGGAGCTGGACTGGGTGGAGATGCACGAGTTCCTCAAGCCGCAGTCCGGTCCGTTGGGCCTGGTCGACTACGAGAAGGTCTTCTGCCCGCTGCCCGACATCGACCGGGACATCTTCGACCTGCGTCAGATCGACCGCGGCTCGGGGGCGGTCGTCGTGGTCCGGCCCGACCAGTACGTCGCGCTGACCCTGCCGTTGGACGGCTACGAGGAGCTCGACGAGTTCTTCGCCCGGTTCATGAACCCCGCCTGACCGGCCGCGCGGCTCACCTCGGTGCGACCCCTCATCATCACCGGCAGGGGACGCCAGGCAGGGCGGCGGCGAGCAGGAACAGCGCAGCCCAGCCGACCCCGCACGCGACGGTGAACCTGGCGCTGCCTTGCCACACCCAGGTTCGGCGCGAAAGCTGAGCCCATGACGCTCACGCGCGACCTGCCTCCCGGCCTGGCTGCGGCCGCCGCCCGCGTCGGCGACGCCTCGACCGTGCTCGACGACGACGCGGTCTCTGCCTTCATCGCCGAGCAGCTCGCCGCGCACCCCTTCGACGGGCGCAGCATTTGCGTGCTCGTGCCCGACCACACCCGCACCTGCCCGCTGCCGCTGCTGCTGCGCGCCGTACACGGGGCGCTGCACGGGCGGGTCACCCGCCTGACGGTGTTGGTCGCGTTGGGCACGCACGCGCCGATGACCGAGGAGGCACTGGCCCACCACCTCGGCTACGCGCCAGGCCGGCTCACCGACACCTATCCCGGCACCACAGTGATCAACCACGAGTGGTGGAAACCGGAGACGTTCGTCGACCTCGGCACCGTCCCGGCCTCGCGCATCGCCGAGCTCTCCGAGGGACGAATGAGCCTGGACGTGCCGGTGCTGCTCAACCGGGCCGTCGTGGAGCACGACGTCGCCCTGGTGGTCGGCCCGGTGCTCCCCCACGAGGTGGTCGGCATCTCCGGCGGCAACAAGTACTTCTTCCCCGGCGTCGCCGGTCAGAAGATCATCGACGTCTCGCACTGGCTAGGTGCGCTGATCACCTCGGCCGAGATCATCGGCACCACCGGGATCACCCCAGTGCGCGCTCTGATCGACGACGGTTCAGCGCTCATCCCATCGGAGAAGCTGGCGCTCTGCGTGGTGACCGCCGAACCCACGGACGCCGCTGCGGACAGCGGGATCGACCAGACCGTCCCCGCCGCAGCGGCCACACCCGACAACGGCACCGCGAGCCGGCTGCACTCCGTGTCGTTCGGCGATACCCGGGCCTCCTGGGCGTCGGCCGCTGAGGTCTGCGCGGCCACCCACGTCACCTACCTCGACGCCCCGGTCCGTCGGGTGCTGTCGATCGTCCCGGAGATGTACGACGAGATCTGGACCGCCGCGAAGGGCTTCTACAAGCTCGAACCGGTGGTCGCGGACGGCGGTGAGGTGATCCTCTACGCGCCGCACGTCCGCGAGATCTCGTCCACCCACAAAGAGATCTACGACATCGGGTACCACTGCCGCGACTACTTCGTGAAGCAATGGGACCGCTTCTCGCACGTTCACTGGGGCGTGCTGGCGCACTCGACGCACCTGCGCGGCGCCGGCACCTACGACGCGCACACCGGGCAGGAGCGGCTGCGGGTGCAGGTCACGCTGGCCACCGCGATCCCCGAGGACGTCTGCCACGCGGCGAACCTCGGCTTCCTGGACCCGGCGACGGTGGACCCGGCGGCGTTCGCCGCCGACCCGGACACGATGGTGGTGCCCCGGGCGGGCGAAATCCTGTTCCGCCTGCGGCCGTAGGCGGTCACGTCCACTACGCCGCCGGTTCGCTGTCCATGACCTCCTACAGCCTCGACGCCGCAGGCAGGGAAGGAGTCTGGATGGGCACTCAATCATCCGGCGCCGGCAGCGTGGGGCGTGTGGCCAGCAGCAAGCAACGATGGACGCCCAGGTTCGCGGCCGGTCCGCCGCGGGGGCTTTCCCTCCGCACCGGTATCGCGCGCCGGAGAGGACGGTCATGAGCAACACGTGGCAGGAGAACGCCGGGCTGCTCGCCCTGCGGGCCGGCCTCGGTGGGACACTCGTCGCTCACGGGGTACAGAAACTCTTCGGATGGCTCGGTGGACACGGGCTCACCGGTACCGCCACCGCGTTCGAGCAGATGGGCTTCCAACCGGGCCGGCCGGCCGCACTCGCGGCGGGACTGGGCGAGGCCGGCGGGGGTGTCCTCATCGCACTCGGTCTCGCCACCCCCGCAGCCGGTGCGGCGGCGGCAGGCACCATGATCCCGGCGACCGCCGTTCACGCGCCCAGCGGCTTCTTCGCGACCGGCGGCGGTTACGAGTACCCCGCCCTGCTCGGCGTATCGGCGGCGGCGCTGACGCTCATGGGCCCCGGCGACTGGTCGCTGGATGCGCGGCTCAATCATCGCCTCAACCAGCCGTGGATGGCGGCCGTCGCCATCATCGCCTCCTCCGCAGTCTCCCTGGCAATCGTGCAACAGCGCCGCCGAGTGCTCGCCGACCGGGAAGCGGAAACCACGAGCCTCATCCAGCAGGACGCTCCCGCGGACCCGGCCACCGCGGCCACTGCGGCGCCGTAACGGCGCTACACCGGGCTCCACCCACCCAGCGGGGAACAGCACGGCCTCGGCCGCTGTCGAGCGACCGGGGCCGTGAACCAGGTACCGATCAGATCTTGATGCAGATGTTGGTCAGGATCACAGGTCAGCCGCCCGCGTTCCCCGCTCCCGCGCGAAGCGCCTCGAGGAGGACGGCGGGTCGTTTGGCGCCGTGGATCGGGGGTGCCCGTCCACGACATAGGTCGGGATCTTGCTGACACCGTGCGCGGCGGCCAGCTCGCGGTCGGCCCTGACGGCGCCGGCGAAGCGCCCGGTCTCCAGTGCCGTCCGGGCGTCCGCGGGCTGCAGGTCCACCTCCCCGGCCAGCGCGACGAGCTCATCGACCCGGCGCAGGTCGCAGCCCTGTTCGAAAAACGCCGAGAAGAGCACGTCGAGCATCGGAATCTGGCGTCCGTCGGCCTTGGCGTGGTGCAGCAGCTGATGGGCGAGGAACGTGCTGGTGTGCTGGACCCTGTCGAAGTCGTAGGCGAGGCCGAGCCGCGAACACCACGGTGACCCGCGGGCACGCCGAGCTCGTCGTGACGGCCACCGGGATGAACACCGAGATCGGCCGGATCGCCGGGATGCTGCACGAGGCCGAGCCCGAACCCACCCCGCTGCAGCGCCAGATCGCCGGGCTCAGCCGCACCCTTGCCATGATCGCCGGGGCCGTGATCGTCGTGGTGTTCGTGCTGGGGCTGGTGCGCGGGCAGGATTTCGCCGCCCTGTTCGTCAGCGCGGTGTCACTCGCCGTCGCCGCGATTCCCGAAGGTCTGCCCGCGGTGGTCGCGTTCACCCTGGCGATGGGCACCACCCGGCTGGCGCGCCGAGGCGCGATCGTCAAGCGGCTGGCGTCGGTGGAGACGCTGGGCAGTACCTCGCAGATCTGTACCGACAAGACCGGCACCCTGACGCTGAACCAGATGACCGCCCAGGAGATGCGGTTCGCCGACCGCCGCTTCACGGTGTCCGGCCAGGGCTACTCCACCGAGGGCCGCATTCGGACCACCGACGGCTCCCCACTGCCGGCAACCGTGGAGCAGACGCTGCTCGCGATGGCGCTGTGCACCGACAGCGAGCTGCGCGACGACGAGGTGGTCGGTGATCCCACCGAGGGCGCCCTGCTCGTGCTCGCCGAGAAGGGGGGCATCGACACCGTTGCGCTGCGCCGCGACAAGCCGCGGGTGCGCGAGGTGCCGTTCGACTCGGACTACAAGTTCATGGCCACCTTCCACCGCTGGACCGACCGTGACGACCGCGGGGTGGTCCGCTGCTTCATCAAGGGTGCCCCCGACGTGCTCGCCGCCCGCGCCGATCGCTACCTCGGCGGGACCGACATCCTCGAGTTCGACGGCGACGCTCGCCACCGCTACGCCCGGGACAACGACGAGCTTGCCGGCCACGGCATGCGGGTGCTCGCCGTCGGCGCGCAGGACTTCAGCACCGCGGAACTGGAGTCCGTCGACGACCCGAAGGACCTGCTCGACCGGATCGTCCTGGTTGCGCTCGTCGGCATCGTCGACCCACCCCGGCCGGAGGCCCGCAAGGCGATCGCCCAGTGCCGCGACGCCGGCATCCGCGTACGGATGATCACCGGGGATCACGCCGTCACCGCCGGCGCCATCGCTGCTGATCTGGGCATCCCGGGCGAGGCGGTGACGGGCGCGGCGCTGGACCGGGTGCCCGACGACGCCGACCTCGCCCGTCGGCTCGACGATGTCGGCGTGGTCGCCCGCGTCTCCCCCGAGCACAAGATCCGGATCGTGCGGGCGTTGCAGGGCCGAGGGGACGTCGTCGCGATGACCGGCGACGGTGTCAACGACGCCCCCGCCCTGCGCAAGGCCGACATCGGCGTCGCGATGGGGGTCACCGGCACGGAGGTGACCAAGGAAGCCGCCACGATGATCCTCACCGACGACAACTTCGCGACGATCGTCGGCGCGGTCCGCGAGGGCCGCGGCATCTACGACAACATCGTCAAGTTCGTGCGGTTCCAGCTGTCCACCGCGCTCGGGTTCGTCATCACCTTCCTCGTTGCCTCGCTCACCGGGATCGCGGGCGGGGCACCGTTCACCGCGCTGCAGATCCTCTTCGTCAACCTGGTCATGGACGGCCCACCGGCGATGTCCCTCGGCGTGGACCCGGTGAGCCCGGACGCGATGCGCCGGCCACCGCGGCCCGCTCGGGAGCGCATCCTGACCCGCCCCCGCCTGATCCGGATCCTGTTGGCCAGCGCCGTCATGGCGGCCGGCACCCTCGTGGTGCTGGTGTATGCACCCGGCCCGGAGCCGCAGCTCGGCGTGCCCACCGTCGCCGGAACGATGGCCTTCGTCACCTTCGTGTTCTTCCAGGTGTTCAACCTGCTCAACGTCCGCAACGACCTACGCAGCGTGTTCAGCCGCGAGACCCTGGAGAACCGCTCCGCGTTCGTCGCCGTAGGGGCTGTCATCGTCCTGCTCGCGCTTCTCGTGGAGATGGACGCACTCCACGGTTTCATGACCACCACCGACCTCACCTCCGGCCAGTGGTTGACCTGCGCGGCGATCGGCTCGACGATCCTGTGGGTCGGCGAGCTCGTCAAGATCGGGCTACGCGCAAGGGTGAACCGCACCGGCTCCAGGTGACTCCGCACAAGGTGAACGGCGACGTGCTCGACCACGCGGGAGGAGCAGACGACGATGTCGAAGGTCGAGGAGGCTCTGACCGGGCTTCAGGAAACCACGTCCTGGCAGGAGGAGCTCTACAAGCATCTCCACGCGCACCCGGAGCTGTCGTTCGAGGAGGTGCAGACCCGAGCGGAGATCCGCCGACGACTCGAGTCCTTCGGGTTCGCCGTGCAGGAGATCGGCGGAGGTGTGGTCGGCGTCCTCGCCAACGGCGCGGGCCGAACCGTGCTCTTCCGCGCCGACATCGACGCGCTGCCCGTGACCGAGGCGACCGGGCTCGACTACGCGTCGACCGTCACCACCACCGGCGCCGACGGCACCACCGTTGGTGTCATGCACGCCTGCGGGCACGACAGCCACATTGCCGCCGCGTTGGGGGCGGCGGAGCTGCTCAGCAAAAACCGGCGCACCTGGAGCGGCACCTATATCGCCCTGTTCCAACCGGCGGAGGAGTTGGGCAAGGGGGCGCAGGCCATGGTCGACGACGGGCTGGTGGAGAAAGTACCGAAGCCGGCCGTGTGTCTGGCCCAGCATGTGTTGACCGCGCCCGCAGCCGGCCACATCGGCACCGCCGCCGGGCCCGTCTTCTCGGCCGGTGACTCCCTGAGGATCACCGTGCAGGGACGGGGTTCGCACGGCTCCATGCCCCACCTGGGGATCGATCCGGTCGTCATCGCGGGCTCAATCATCGTGAGGCTGCAGTCGATCGTCGCCCGCGCAATCGCCCCGGACGACTTCGGCGTCGTCACTGTCGGCAGTATCCAGGCCGGCACCAAAGCCAACATCATCCCCGACAGGGCCGTGCTGCTGGTCAACGTGCGCTCCTACGACGCCGCCGTGCGGGAGAAGATCATCGCCGCCATCGAGAGGATCGTCAGGGGCGAGTGCGAGGCCGGCGACTGCCCCCAGGAGCCGGAGTTCGACTACTTCGAGTCCTACCCGCTCACGGACAACGATCCGGCGGTCACCGACCAGGTCACCCGCGCGTTCGTCGACCACTTCGGGCAGGACCGCGTGCACCCACTGGCGCGAGTACCCGCCTCCGAGGACTTCAGCATCATCCCGAATGCATTCGGCGTGCCGTACACCTTCTGGGGCAACGGCGGCTTCCTGCCCGGCATGCGGGTGGTGCCCAACCACAACCCCGGCTTCGCCCCGGCGATCCAGCCCACCCTGCAGACCGCCACCGAGGCGATCGTCGTCGCCGCGCTGGCCTACCTCACCACGAAGGGCTGACCCGATGGCCGCCACCGTCCCGGCCACCGCTTCGGCGACCGCACCTCACACCGCGTACCAGGGCACCGAGAAGCTCCTCTGGGGCATCGTCCTCGGCGTCATCACGTACTGGCTCTTCGCCGGCACCGTGGGCACCGTCGCCCCCGAGATCCTCAGGTCGATCAACTCCGAGGCCGAGCGCATCTCGGCCCAGCAGATGAACCTCGCTGTGTCGATCACCGCGCTGTTCTCGGGCCTGTTCATCGTCGTCATGGGTGGCCTCGCCGACAAGATCGGCCGCGTCAAGATCGCCCTGCTCGGTCTGGTCGCCAACATCGTCGGCTCGTTCCTGGTGGTCCTGGCCGCCGGCGCGGTGGCGCTGCCGCTGATGCTGGCCGGTCGAGCCGTCCAGGGATTCTCCGCCGCATGCATCATGCCGGCGACCATGGCGCTGGTGAAGACCTACTGGGACGGCGCGGGTCGCCAGCGCGCGGTGTCGATGTGGTAGATCGGCTCCTGGGGCGGCTCCGACGACTTCGCCCTGTTCTCCAACACGACCTTCACCGGTGCGACGATCTCCAACTTCATCCTGAACGCCACCATCGGCCTGCTCATTGTCAGCCAGCAGATGCTGCAGCGCGCCCGGCCAGCGGGCAGCCCCGAGGCGATCTCGGCGTGGGGAGCCGGCCTGCTGACGCTGGGATACGCGGTGACGATCATCGCCTTCATCCGAGTGGGGGAGAAGCTGCTGCAGAGGTTCGGCCCCCGCAAGCCGATGATCTGGGGCTCGCTGATCGTCGCAGCCTCCTGCCTGCTGCTCACCCCCACCTGGGTGCTGCTCGGCACCTACAAGATCCTCGCTGTGGTGGCTTACGCGCTCTTCGGTCTGGGTTTGGGTTTCTACGCCACCCCGTCGACCGATGCAGCGCTGTCCAACCTGCCGGCCGACCAGGCCGGCGCGGGCGCGGGCATCTACAAGATGGCGTCCTCCCTCGGCGGGGCCATCGGCGCGGCCCTGTCGCTGGCGATCTTCACCGCCTTGCTCGGGACCACCACCCTGCTGCTGGGCAACACCGTGGTGTTCACCGGCATCCAGACCAATGTCGACCTGCGCCAGGCCGGCATGGTGGTCATGCTCTTCAACCTGCTGCTCGTGCTGGGCGCGATCCTCTCGATCGTGATGACCGTGCCCAAGGGTGGGGGCAGCCGCGACCTGGACACGATGGCCGCTGCGCCTGGGCCGACCCCGCAGCTACCCCTGGATGACGAACGGCAAGCCATCCTGAACCGGCTCGGCGCCCTGCCGACGGCCGATCTGCTCGAGATCGAGAAGCAGCTGGTGGTCAACGAGCTGGCGAAGCTCGACCCGGGGGTGTTGCAGGAACTGGTCGCACAGCGGCGACGGTGAACCCGGTTTCGGCCGCCTACCCGCTTGACTACGGCATCGCTCTTGATTACGGCACCGCTCTTGATTACGGCATCGCTGCGTCTGATCGTCCGCGAGGGATCGGCTGGCGCTATGTCGCCGCGCCCGCGGGTGGCGTGGTGGAGCGGCTGGCGGCGCTCACCGCGCCGCCATCGGCCGAGAACAGGCCCTCGACCGAGAAGTAGCGCTCGCCCGTGTCGTAGCAGAAGGTCAGCACGCGGGTGCCGTCGGGCAGGTCGGGCAGGGTGCGGGCGACCGCGGCCAGCGCCGCGCCCGACGACGGCCCGACGAAGATCCCCTCCTCCCGGGCGACGCGCACGGCGTAGGCGTAGGACTCCTCCTCGCTGACCTGGAACACCCCGTCGAGCGTCTCGGTGTGCAGGTTGGCGGGCACGAAGCCGGCGCCGATCCCCTGCAACCGGTGCGGGCTGGGGCTCCCGCCGCTGATCACGGCGGAGACGGCGGGCTCCACCGCGAACGTGCGCAGGGCGGGGAAGTGCTGCTTGAGCACCTCGCTGACCCCCGTGATGTGCCCGCCGGTGCCGACACCGGTGATCAGGTAGTCGAAACCCTCGGGGAAGTCGGCCAGGATCTCGGCCGCGGTGACGCGGCGGTGGACCTCGATGTTGGCCTCGTTCTCGAACTGCTGCGGCATCCAGGCGCCGGGCGTCGAGGCGACGATCTCCGCGGCACGCTCGATCGCGCCCTTCATGCCCAGCTCGCGCGGTGTCAGCTCGAGCTCGGCGCCGTACACGGCGAACAGCCGACGGCGCTCGATCGACATCGACTCGGGCATCACCAGGATCAGGCGGTAGCCCTTGACGGCGGCCACCATCGCCAGCCCGACCCCGGTGTTGCCCGACGTCGGCTCGACGATCACGCTCTCCGGCCGCAGCAGCCCACGCCGCTCGGCGTCGTCGACCATCGAGAGCCCGATGCGGTCCTTGATGCTGCCGCCCGGATTGGCCCGCTCCGCCTTCATCCACACCTCCACCCGGTCGCCGAACAGCCGGCGCAGGCGGATGTGGGGGGTATTGCCGATCGTGTCGAGGATGCTCTCGGCCTTCATCTCACTCCGTTAGATGTTGAACTCCAGCAGGTCGTCGTCACCGCCGCGCTCGCCCTCGCGCCGCTCCACGCGCGCCGTCGGCATGACCACCGAGTGCGGCGGGACGCTGCGCGTGAGCCAGACGTTCCCGCCGATCAGGCTGCCGCGGCCGATCACGGTGTCGCCCCCGAGGATCGTGGCGTTGGCGTAGATCACGACGTCGTCGCCGATCGTCGGGTGGCGCTTGGTGCGCTGCAGGGCCTTGCTCACGCTCGCCGCCCCGATCGTCACGCCCTGGTAGAGCTTCACGCGAGCGCCGACCGTCGCGGTCTCGCCGATCACGATGCCGGTGCCGTGGTCGATCGCGAACGAGGGGCCGATCCGCGCGCCGGGGTGGATGTCGATGCCGGTCGCGCCGTGGGCGACCTCGGCCAGCAGGCGCGGGAAGAGCGCTACCCTGAGCGTGCCCAGGGTATGGGCGACCCGGTGCACCGCGGTGGCGTAGAACCCGGGATAGGCGAGGATCACCTCGTCGACGCTGTGTGCGGCGGGATCGCCCTCGCAGACGGCGTGCGCGTCCAGCAGCAGCGCTTCTCGGATCTCCGGCAGCTCGGCCAGGAAGCGGTCGGCGGTCGCCTCGCGTTCGGACGCGTGTGAGCCGGGCAGAGCCAGCGCCTCCACGAGTAGGCGGCGCAGCGCCGCGTACTCGGCGGCGACGTCACCGGCACTCGTCTCCGCGCCAGCTGCAAAATGCGGGAACAGCAGCGCGAGCACGTCGGCGGCGAAGCGCTCGGCGGTCTCGCGCAGCCGGCTCGGCAGCGTGAAAGCGCGGCGCTCGCGGGCCAGCAGGTCGACGAAGCCATGGGCGCCGTCGCCGTCAGCACACTCCGCCGGAGCTGCGGACGAGCGGGCGGACATCCGGCCAGCTTACCGGACGAGTCCCGGCACCTTTCGCAGTTCCAGGCCGGCGGCGGTGCCCTCATCGCGCTCGCCACGCCGGCGCCCGGAGCAGCGGCACCCGGAACCATGATCCCGGCCGTGGCCGTGCATCCGTCCGGCCCGCGACCGCCGACGTCGTTCCCGCAGAGCCCGACGCGGCCGTCGTGGACGCTCCGTAACCGACCAATCACAGCCCCACCCGCGGCAGAACCTGTCGGGTGGTGACCGGAAGATCGTCGGCGTCGATGTCGATGTCGATCCTGTTGGACTGAGCGGCGATGACCGGGACCTGGCGGGACCGCGCCCACTGTGCGTGAGGATCCACGACCGTGAGGATGTAGCGACCGGTCGGCGGCAGTGGCATCTCGTATCGGCCCGCCTGATCGGCGTGCACGGTCGCGACCGACTCGCCGGTCGGCCTGGTGACGGACACCAGCGCGTGCCCGAGCGGTCGGCCGGACGCCGTGATCGTGCCGCACAGCGAGAGCCGCTCGGTGAGCTGGATGTGCTGTTGGGTGGCCGGGTCGGTGAAGGCGAGGATCTCCGAGCGGGGAGCCCACCCCTCTGCCGAGGAGACGACGACGTATCGGCCGGGACCGGGGAGCACCACCGAGTAGCTGCCCTCGTTGTCGGCCCGGCTCCAGTCGACCGGTTCTCCTTCGGTGCTGAGCACGGTGACAACGGCGTGCCGGATCGGACGCCGGTCGTCGCGGAGCACGACTCCCCGCACGACGACCTCGTGCTCGCGCCCCTCGCCCTTGACCTCGCCCTCCGGAACACCCTTCGCCGGTTCGGGGGTCCCCGCCACGGTCGGCGCCGTGGCGGCTGCCCGTTGCGAGGACGGCAACGCGAGCGCGACGGCCGCTGCAGCGATCGAGGCTGCGGCGGCGATCCAGAAGATGTCCTTGAAGGCCTCGAGCGACGGCAGGGCGACCCCGTCGACCTCGATGGTCACCGAACTGAGCACCGCTGCCACCGCGGCGCTCGCGGTCGACGTGCCGATGGCGCGTAGCAACGTGTTCAGGCCGTTGGCCGAGGCGGTCTCGGTGATCGGCACCGCACGCATGATCAGAGTGGGCATGGCGGCGTAGCCGATGGCGGTTCCGATCGAGACGATGGTCGCCCCGAGGACGACCTGCCAGACCGCGCCTGTGAGGAACACGCGGGTCACGTAGCCGGCGGCCAACAGCACGCATCCGATGACGAGTGTGGTCTTGGCGCCGGACCGTCGGGTGATCCCGGCCGAGACCGGCGCGAACACCACCATCGCCAGGCTGCTGGGCAGCATGTACAGCCCGGCGACGACGACGGTGAGACCGAAGCCGAAACCGGTGCTCACCGGGAGCTGCAGCTGCTGGGTGGTGGCGAGCAGATTGCCGAACATCGCGAAGCCCACCAGTACCGACGCGATGTTGGTGAGCAGCACCGGCCTGCGGGTCGAGGTGCGGATGTCCACCAGCGGCTGGCTCACGCGCAGCTCGAACGGCACCCACACCACCAGCACCACCAGGGCGACCAGGAACAGCCCAAGGGTCGGCTCGCTCGTCCAGCCCCACGTGCCACCCTTGGAGATGGCCAGCAGCAGGCTGGTGAGGGCGATCGACAGCAGCACCGCCCCGACGTAGTCGAACACCCCCCGGGTGCGGATGGCCGACTCGGGCACGATCGCCAGGACGGCGACGATCAGCACGACCCCGATCGCGGCCGAGCTCCAGAAGATCGCGTGCCAGCCCAGGTGCTCGTAGATAAGGCCGGACATCGGGAGCCCGATCCCGCCGCCGATGCCCAGCGTCGCACTCATCAACGCCACGGCCGACGGGACCTTCTCGCGGGGCAACTCGTCGCGCAGGATGCTGATGCCGACCGGGATGAGCGCGGCTCCGAAGCCTTGCAGTGCCCGCCCCGTCACGACCAGCGCGAAGCTCGGACCCAGTGCCGCGACCACGGACCCGGTGACGGTCACCAGCAGGCAGAGCACCATCATCCGACGCTTACCGATCATGTCCGCCAGGCGCGAGACGATCGGCGTGGCCACCGCGCCGACCAGCAGGGTTGAGGTGACCAGCCAGGACGCGTTGTCCGTCGAGGTGCCGAGGATCTCGGGGAAGTCGGGCAGCAATGGGACGACGAGCGTCTGCTGCAGCGCGACGACGGTGCCGCACAGGCACAGGGTCGCGACGACTGCCGCGACGGGCACCGCCCGGACCGGTCGTGCTGTGGTGGTGGGGGCGACCAACGCGTCCTCGCTGAGGAGTCGAAGTGGATGAACTGCGGACAAACTCTACGGGCGGTGGTACCCATCAGCAGGCCCTGTCGCGTCCTCGGCTCGCACTACGGATCGCCGCTCTCGTCGAGGATCGTCACCGAGTCACAGTGGCCCGAACCCGGCGGATCGGGCCGCTGCAGTGGCCGGTCCCGGGGATGCGTCCAGATCCGACGGATCGGGGAGTTGGCGCGGGCAGGAGGTACGGTCTCCCCGTGGTCACCCTGGCCGAGGACCTCTACCTGCTCGCCAGCGACGGCACGAGTGGACGGCTGCTCATTGACCCGGTCCACCTCGACCTGGGGCTTGGCGGCGCCATGCTGCTCGACCTCGCGGTACGGGAGCGCGTCGCGCTGCGCGATGGGCACGTGACCGTCTCGCGCGAGCAATCGACCGGCGAGCCACTGCTCGACTCTGCCCTGGCCGAGATCGCCGGTCAGGCGCGGCCGCACGATCCTGATTACTGGATCCGGCACCTCGGCCGGGGAGCGCACCGAACCGTCCAGGATCACCTCGTCAGCCTCGGCATACTGCGCCGCGAGGATCACCGGATCCTGCACGTCATCCCGATGCACCGCATGCGCGAGGCGGACGGCCGCCTGCACCACGACCTCGTGGACCACCTGCACGACGCCGTCGTGCAGGGTTATCCGCCGTCGCCGGAGAGCGCCGCGCTGGCGGCGCTGGCGCTCACCGTCGGGCTCGACCGGCACCTCTTCCCACGCGCGGACCGGCGTGCGGTTCAGCAGCGGATGGCGGAGGTCGCCGCCGAATGCGGCACCGCCGCCTGGATCACGACCTCCGTCAGCGCCGCGGTCAACGCCCTGGACGCCGCCCTGGGCGTGACGCCGGGGTCCACCACCTATCTCTAGAGCCCGGGTCCCGCGCTCAGCGAGTGTCACGCCCGGAGAGGTCCTCCACCAGCCGCAGTAGCGCGGTGTTGTCGAGATCGCCGTGCCCCTGGGCGACGAGCGCTCCCATCAGCTGGGCCGCGGCCGCGCCGAGCGGGATGGTCACACCGGCGTCGCGAGCGGCCGAGGTGAGAATTCCCAGGTCCTTGTGGTGCAGTGTGCACCGGAAGCCCGGGGTGAAGTCACGCTGCACCATTGACGGCGCCCGCCGGTCGAGCACGGCGCTGCCCGCCAGACCTCCAGAGAGGGCACCGATCGCAACGGTCGGATCGACCCCGTGCGCCTCGAGGAACACCACCGTCTCCGCCACCGCCTGGATGGTCACCGCGGTGAGCAGCTGGTTGGCGGCCTTGACGGTCTGGCCGGCCCCGGCGGCGCCGACGTGGACGATCGTGGAGCCCATCGCCTCGAGTACGGGCCGGGCGGCGGCGACGTCCCCCGCGTCGCCCCCGACCATGATCGACAACGTTCCGTCGATCGCACCGCGCTCACCGCCGCTGACCGGGGCGTCCAGCACGCCGACGCCCCGGAGACGCCCGGCCGCAGCGAGCGCGACGGCGGTGGCCGGCCGGACGGTGCTCATGTCGACGTAGAGCGACCCCGGCCGGGCGAGCGCGAGCGCGCCGGCGTCCCCGAGGGCGAAGCCCTCCACGTCTGGCGAGTCGGGGAGCATGGAGATCACCACGTCGCGATCCCGGGCGGCCTCCGCCGCGCTCGCCGCCCCGCGGCCACCGGCCTCGACCAGCCGGTCGACCTTGGCGCGTGATCGGTTGTAGCCCACCACGTCGAACCCGGCCTTGACGAGGTTCGCGGCCATCGGGCCGCCCATGATGCCGAGGCCGACGAAACCGACCGTACGCACCGCCATCGCGATACTCCTCCGAACAGGGCCGGCCCCGCCGCCCTCCGAGCGACGGGGCCGGTCATGGGCGCTACTCCTCGTCGGGCAGGTCCGGCGGCGCGAACACCACGAGCATGTGCAGGTCCTCGGTGACCTCGACGAACCGGTGCTCCTCGCCGTGATCGACCGAGATGACCTGGCCGGGCTTGACCTCGGTCTCCTCGTCGACAACCCGCAGCCGGCCTCGGCCCTGCAGGACGACGTAGACCTCGTCGGCCATGTGCGGGGTCTGCTTGTCCTCGACTCCGACGGGCAGGACGTACAGCCCGACCGACATGCCTCGCCGTCGCAGGAACTCGTTGTACGGCGACTCGGCGCCCGCGTACTTCTGCCGGAGCGCGTCCACCTCGAAGGTGAGATACGACCCTGCCATCAGTCCTCCTCGTGTGGTGTGGACCGCTCCCGGAGCGGTTCGTGCTGTTGCGGGACGCGCTCAGCCCACGGCCGCTGCCCCGGCCTCGGCCACACGGACGTCCTGCTCGCTGGACCCACCCGACACACCGATCGCGCCGACGGTCCGGCCGTCGGCCACGAGTGGTACCCCGCCGCCGAAGACGACGAGCCGGTCGGTCTTGACGATGCCGTGCAGCAGAGCAGGCTCGGACTCGAGCAGACGCCACCAGTCGCCGGTCGGCAAGCCACCGAACGCCGCCACGGAGTACGCCTTGTCCTGGGCGATCTGCACACACAGCAGCGGCGCCCGGTCCATCCGCACCATGGCAAGCAGATGACCAGCGCCGTCTGTCACGGCGACGCACACGTCGACCGCCAGGGTGTCGGCCTCCTTCAGCGCCGCGGCGATGGCCCGCTGGGCCGCAGCCAACGTCGCCGACGGGGCCATCACATAGTCGACGGTCATCTCGCCCTTCCCGTCATGTTCGAGCGTCACCCCGGATCACCGCCCGCAACGGGCAGCCGGGACCCGGTGATGTAGGACGCCTCGTCCGAGGCCAGGAAGAGGATCGGCGCGACCTCCTCGTCCAGCGTCCCGTAGCGGTGCATCAGTGAGGAGGTAAGGGTCTGGTCGATATGCGCCTGGAACCAGGCCTTCTCCTGCTCCGATCGCGCCTCGGGGGTACCGCGCGAAACCTTCCGCGGGGGCGCCTCGATCCCTCCAGGCGCGGTGGCCACGACCCGGATGCCGTGCTCGGCGTACTCCCAGGCGAGAGACGCGGTGAGCGCGTTGACCCCGCCCTTGGCGGCCGAGTACGGGATGCGGTGGATGCCGCGAGCGGCGGCCGAGGAGACATTGACGATCACACCGCTGCCTCTGTGCACCATGCTGGGCAGGACAGCTCGGCAGCACCACATGGTGGGCAGCAACGACCGGCGGATCTCCGCCTCGATCTGAATCTCGGTGAACTCGACGAACGGCTTGAAGTTGATCGCGCCGCCGACATTGTTGATCAACACGTCGATCCGGCCGAACCGGTTGCGGGCTGCGGCCATCGCGGTCGAGGCACCGAGGTACCGCTCCAGATCCGCGACGAGCCCGATCGTCTGCGCGCCCTCGCCCGCCAGCTTCTCCGCGACCTCCTGGACGAGATCGGAACGATCCACCAGAGCGACCGCGCCCCCCTCCCGGGCCGCCCTGGTGGCCACCGCCTCCCCCAGGCCTTGCGCCGCACCGGTGACGACCAGGACCTTTCCCTCGAACCGACCTGGGAAGATCATTGCGGACCCGCACTCCCCGGCTTCTCGATCCCCGCCCGCATGGTCGCCTTGGCGTGGTCGTTGTGCTCACCGAGGATCCGCCGCAGGGACTCGAAGTCGGCGTTCTCAAAGGCCTCGACGATGTCGATGTGATCCTGGGTGATGTTGCCGACCAGGTCGACCGACGGGGTCAGCACGTGGCCCATGTACTCCTGCACGAGCAGCTTCCGGTAGGCCTCGAGCAGGACCGGGTTGCCCGTGGCCTCGATCGGGAAGAGGTGGAAGGCCGAGTTGGTCTCCCGGAAGCCGGCGGGATCGGTGAAGTGGCCGTCCTTGATGTGCTGGCCGGTCGCCTCCGCCAGCCGCCGGTACTCGGCGAGTTGCTCGGACGAGAGCTTGCCCACCACGAGCTGTGCGGCCCCCAGCTCCAGCGCCATCCGGGTGTCGAACGCCTGGTCCGAGTCGACGGCCTTGACGTGCGACTCGCCGATCTCGCTGACAACGCCGGAGCCGGAGAACTTCTCGTAGTAGAAACTCGCCGGCTGGATGCCCTGGTCGGCCAGGTACTTGCGCACCGCATCGACCATCGGCGGTGGCCCGCAGAGGTAGATGTCCACCAGCCCGTCGTTGAGGTGCTCGGGCTTCATGTGGTGGGTGACGTAGCCCTTGTTCGGATGGCTGCTCTCCTCCGCCGCCACCACCGTGGTGAACGTGAAGTTCGGCAGCCGCTCGGCGTACCCCTCCAGTTCCTCGACCGCGACCAGGTCCGGGTCGTTGGTCACCCCGAAGATCAGGTGGATCGGCTGCGTGTTGCCGCCGTCCTGCTCGATCTTGTGCAGCATCGAGAGGAAGGGCGCGAGCCCGGTGCCTCCGGCCAGGAACAGCACCGGCCTTTCGATCTTGCGCAGGTAGAAACTGCCCAGGGGACCGTTGAAAGAGATCTTGTCGCCGGCCTTGGCCCTCTCTCGCAGGTATGTGGTGAGGACGCCGTAGGTGGTGTTCCGGATCAGGAAACCGACCTCATCGGCGGCCGGCCCTGAGCTGAACGAGAACGACCGGGCCTGGTCGGTGCCCGGGACTGTGATGTTGACGTACTGGCCGGGCAGGAAGCCCAGCGACTTGCGGTCGTCCAGCTTGATGGAGAACGCGAGCGCCGTGTCGGACAGCCGGTCGTTCGAGGCGAGCTCCCCGCTGTAAGTCGAGACGCTCGTCTTGGCGACGTCCGACGTGGCGGGGATCCGGATGATGCAGTCTGACTTCGGCGTCATCTGGCATGTGAGGATGTAGCCCGCCTCCTCCTCGTCCTCGGTCATCGCTTCGTCGGGGACGTAGTCCCCGAGCTCGTACTCACCCGACTCGCAGAAGCTCTTGCAGGTGCCGCAGACCCCGTCGCGACAGTCCAACGGGATGTTGATGCGCTGGCGGTACGAGGCGTCGGAAACAAGCTCGCCTTCGCGGTTCTCGATGAACCGAGTGACACCATCCTCGAAGGTCAATGCGATCTGGAAGCTCATCTGTTGTCCCAACGGGTTGTCGGTCTGATCGCACTACACGTGGTAGATGTCGACGACGTGATGGATGTAGTCGTTCTTGAGGACGACCTTCTTCTTCTTGATGAGCGGCTGCGGCCCGGACACGTCGATGGTGTAGAAGGACGTGCCGAAGTAGGGGTCGATGTTCTGGTAGCGGTAGTACAGCGTGAACCAGTTGAACCGCACGTCGACGAGGTCACCGTCCTGGCTGATGATCTCCACGTTGGAGATGTTGTGGCCGGTCCTGGGCTCAGGCAGGCTGGTCGCGCTCGACCGGTCAGTCTTGATCCGGAAGACGCGGTCCTCGAGGCCGCCGCGGTTGCTGTAATAGATCAGCGAGATCTCGCGCTCGGGATCGGTGACGAGCTTGTCGTCGTCGTCCCAGGCCGGCATCCAGAACTCGGAGTCCGGCGCGTAGCACTCCAGCCACTTGTCGAACTCGCGGTCGTCGAGGTAGCGCGCCTCGCGGTAGAGGAACTGCTCGACCTCGCTCACCGAGATAGCCATGGGGTCTCTCCTTGGAAGGGATCGCAGAAACGTGTCGGGACCGATCAGCTGGAGACGAGGGCCTGGCCGTCGGCCCCGGACCGACCCTTGGCCTCGTTCGCCGCCTCGATGTCGAGCCCCTGCTGCAGAGCCTTCTTCCAGTAGCCGTGCTGGACGATGAACAGGCCCTCGTCCTCGGTCTTGACCCCGCTGGAGGCCGGGTTCAGGCCGAGTGTCGTGGCCTCCTCGTCTGCGCCCTCGATCCAGTGGCTGGCTCCACGGCTCATGTCGTTCCAGGGCGCCGCGGTGGCCAGGTAGGTCTTCTGGCAGGAGCGGAACTCCTCAAGGTCGTCCGGGGTGGCCATGCCGCTGGCGTTGAAGAAGTCTTCGTACTGGCGTATGCGTGCCTTTCGCGCTTCGGCGCTCTCGCCCTTGGGAGCGATGCAGTAGATGGTGACCTCGGTCTTGTCCACCGACACCGGGTTGAAATGCCGGATCTGCGAGCCGAACTGGTCCATGATGTAGACGTTCGGGTAGACGCACAGATTGCGGGAGTACCGCAGCATCCAGTCCGCGTAGGCCTCGCCGAACTTCTGCGCGAACTCGTCGCGCTGCCCCCACAGCGGCCGGTCTTCCGGGTTGCCCCACTCGTTCCAGAGCAGGATGTGTCCCTTCTCCCACGCGTAGTACCCGCCACGGAGCTTGCCCCATTGACCGGCGTCCATCGCCTTGGTCTCGGTGGCTGACTCGCCGGCGCTGCGCCGGGCGGTGGTCGCCGCATAGTTCCAATGCACCGCGCTGACGTGGTATCCGTCGGCGCCGTTCTCGGCCTGGACCTTCCAGTTGCCGTCGTAGGTGTAGGTGGAGGAGCCGCGCAGCACCTCGAGGCCCTCAGGAGACTGGTCCGCGATCATGTCGATGATCCTGGCGGCCCCGCCGAGGTGGTCCTTCAGCTCCGGCACGTCCGGGTTGAGGCTGCCGAACAGGAAGCCACGGTAGGACTCGAACCGCGGGACCCTGGTCAGGTCGTGCGAGCCGTCGGTCTTGAAGGTGTCCGGGTAGCCCGCCCCGCGCGCGTCCTTGACCTTGAGGAGCTTACCGGCGTTGTTGAACGTCCAGCCGTGGAAGGGGCAGGTGAACGTGGTGCGGTTGTCCTTCTTGCGTCGGCACAACATGGCGCCCTTGTGGCTGCAGGCGTTGATCAGCGCATTCAGCCCGCCGTTGCGGTCGCGGGTGAGCACGACCGGCTGGCGGCCCATGTTCACCGTCAAGTAGTCGCCGTTGTTCGGCAGCTGGCTCTCATGGGCCAGGTAGATCCAGTTGCCTTCGAAGATGTAGCGCATCTCGAGCTCGAAGACGTCGGGGTCGGTGAAGGCGTTGCGGCGGCCTCGATAAACTCCCCGCGCCGCATCGATCTCGAGCGCGTCGTTGACCTTCGCCCTGAGCTCGTCGATGGAGCAGCTGAACGTCATATCCGTAGTCCTCCCGTGGCCGGGGGCGATCCCGTGGGAGGCACCCCGGCGAGGCTGTTCCCCGTCCGTCGACTCGCGGTCCGGCCCTGCGGCGCACCGCGGGACGGACGCTGTGACGCCGCGGCACCTGTCGATCCGGTCTGCCCCCGCAGTCCGGTTGCGCTGTCGAGGCATCAGCGTGGCGAAGGAGCATGGTCCTTCGCGCTGGGGGAACGCCTAGGGCTGCCCCGGGCACCGGTACCCGGGGACGCGGCCCGGATGTCCGGGGGTCTCCGGGGGTACCCGGCGGGGGTGCTGCTTCCCGGTCCGTGCGGGCCGCGAGTCACGTCACCCAGGTCGGACCACGCGAAAACCTAGGGTGTTTCCCTGCGCGGAGGTGTCCCCGGCGGTGTCAGTGTTGCCCATGACCACCGACGGGGAGCACTGCCGATGAGGAGGGACACCTCATGGCCGAGGTGACCATTCTCCCCGACGGCGTGAGTGTCACGGTCGGTGACGGCGAGACTCTGCTGCGCGCGCTGGCGAGGGTCGGGCTGCGTTACCGGGTCGGCTGCAAGCGTGGCGGTTGCGGAATCTGCAAGGTTCAGCTCAAGCTTGGCGAGGTCAGCTACGAGCGACCGATCGCCGAGAGCGTGCTCAGCGACGACGAGCGCGTCGAGGGGCTCTGTCTGAGCTGCCGTGCCGTCCCGATCACCAACGTCGTCATCGAGCTCCAAGAGGGAGATCGGCTGAGAAGAGTTCTGGGATTCGCCTACCCGAACTCGATGAAACCTCCGGGGCGGTCGGGGACCGGTCCCGCAGCGAAGAAGGAAGGAAAGGACACGTCAGATGGGTAAGTCAAGCGCGGTCATCCGGCTGGGGTACGTCCACCTGCGGGTGACGGACCTCGAAGAAGCCCGCAACCACTACTCGAACACCCTCGGCATGGAGGTCGTCCACGAGGAGCCCGGCAAGCTGTACCTCAAGTGCTGGGACGAGTGGGACCACCACTCGCTTGTGCTCGAGGAGGGCGGCGTCGGGCTGGTCAAGTTCGGCTACAAGGTCGAGGACGACGAGGCCCTCTCCGACTTCGAGCGGCGCGCCCAGCAGTTCGGCGTGACCACCGGCCGATTCAGCGCGGGCGAGAACCTCAAGGTCGGCGACGGGCTACGCCTCACGCTCCCCTCGGAGCACACCATCGAACTCTACACCGACATGGAGTTCACCGGCACCGAGACCGGTGCGATCAACCCCGAGGCCTGGCCGCGCAACGTGCGCGGGGTCGGCACGCACTGGATCGACCACGCCCTGATCTCGGTCGAGGACCCCGGACTGATCGAGCGGTTCATGGGGGAGGTGCTCGACTTCAAGACCGCCGAGAAGGTGGTCGAGAGCGTCGAGCATCCCGAGGTGATCGGCAGCTGGATGTCGTGCGGGGAGTCACCACACGACCTCGCGTTCATCAAGGGCCCGCAGGGCAAGCTGCACCACTTCGCCTACCACCTGGAGGACTGGAGCGCGATCCTGCGGGCCGGCGACATCTTCAGCATGGACGACGTGCCGATCGACATCGGCCCGACGCGCCACGGCATCACCCGAGGCACGACGATCTACTTCTTCGACCCCTCGGGCAACCGCAACGAGGTGTTCGCCGGGCTGGGATACCGCGTGCAACACGACTTCCCGACGATCAACTGGACGGTGGACCAGCTCGCGAAGGGCATCTTCTACCACGCCCGCGAGCTGAATGACGCCTTCACCAGCGTCTTCACCTGATTCGCCGGCACACCCAGCGGGGCTCCGACTCTCGGCCGGGGCCCCGCTGCCGTTCTCCCGAGACACCGGCGTCAGTGCCCTGCCTGTGGCTCGCTGCGGGGGTCGTCGGTGGTCTCGTTGTCGCGGAACTGGGCGGCCAGCTCCGCCCGCGACCCCACACCCAACTTCGCATAAATGTGCGTCAAATGAAACTGCACCGTCTTGATACTGATAAACAACTCCGCCGCCACCTGACGATTACTCATCCCCACCGCCACCAACCGCGCCACCGCCAACTCCTGCGCGGTCAACCGCGACGGATCAAACTCACTACGCTTCGCCGGCGCCAACCCACACGCCGCCAACTCCTGCTCACACCGCTCCACATACGGCCGCGCCCGCAACCCCGCCAACCGCTCCCGCGCCGCCGACAACCGCTCCGCCGCCGCCCGCCGCTGCCCCGCCCGCCGCAACACCTGCCCATGCGCCAAATCCACCAACGCCCACTGGAACGGCAACCCCAACCGCTCCAACAACTCACCCGCCCGACCGAACGCCGCCTCCGCCTCCACCAACCGCCCCCGCGCCGCCGCCAACCGCCCCCGCACCCGCAACAACCGCGCCACCATCGACCCCCGCCCCCGCACCGCCGCCAACTCCTCATGCGGCACCAAGAACGCCTCCGCCTCCCCCAACCGCCCCGCACTCACCAACGCCTCGGCATACACGTCCTGCCACGGCCAAAACCCCGGCTCATCCACCCCCACCCGCTCCACCAACCCCACCACCGGCTCCAACGCCCGCAACACCCCCTCATGATCACCACGAGCCGCCGCCACCGACGCCCCCGCCACCCCCGCCGCCACCACCATCAACTCGTAATCCCCCGGCCGCGCCACCGCCGCCCGCGCATGCTCCTGCGCCGCCACCCACTCCCCCCGCGCCGCCGGCACCAACACCGCCGCAAGCCGCGCCAACGGCCTCAACCATTCATGCCCCGACTCCTCCAACAACGACACCGCCCGCTCCGCAGCAGCCGCCGCCTCATCCCACGCCCCCACCACGAACTCCACCCGCGCCAACCACACGTACGACCACACCGCGAACCACACCGAGCCCATATGCGTCTGCTCGTGCACGGCGCAGGCGACAGCCGCGCGCGCAGCGGATTCATCGACGTCGACCGCGAGTGTCGCGCCGGCCCGGGCGACCAGCGCGTCGTCCGCCGTCGGCGCGTCGTGCGGGGCGCCGGGCAACCCGGCCCAGCCCAGGCCCAGGCCCAGCAGCGCCAGGGCCTCCACCCGCACCGGGTCGTCCGGGCCGGCGAGCTCCAGCGCCCGCCGCGCCCACTCCACCACCTCCCCACCCCGCAGCCGCCCCACGCCGTGCAGCGCCAACCGCTGCGCGGTCAGCGTGGCCATCTCCGATCCAGCGTCGTCACGGTCTGCCCATGCTGCGTGCAGCAGGCGGTGCGCCTCGGCGGCGCGGCCCTGCAGGAGCGCGGCATATCCGACGGCGACGTCGCGGAGCGGGCCGTCCGCCGCTGTCCCGAGCTCCCGGAGCGTCACCTCGGCGACCGCACCAACGTCGCCCAGCAAACCGACCGCCCGCAGCAGCCTCCGTTCGCGCTGCGCCCCGCATCGGCTGAGCCGTCCGGACTCCAGCAGCGCCCACGCGGCATCCCTCCACTCCCCCGCCGCCCTCATACGGCTTGAGAAGCACTGCAACTCGGCCGCCAGGGCGTCGTCCGGAGGTTGGGTGGCCTCCGCGCGGTGATGGAGCGCCGAACGCTCGTCACCGACAAGTAGCGCAGCCTCGTGGTGCAACCGGAGCCGGCGGGACGGCGTCAGCTGCCCGTACACCGCCGCTCGCACGAGGGGGTGTGTGAACGCCAAGCTTCCGGCAGGAGTGCACTGGGTCGCATCGAGCAGTCCGGCGTCGCATGCCTCCTCCAACTCCGGCAGCGGTTCGTCCACGCCAGCCAGCGCGGCTGCCGTGGCCAGCGTGGCTCCGTCACCGACGACGGCTGCCGCCTCGACGAGTCGCCGCGCACGGTCGCCACAGGCCGCGAGTCGGCGACCGACCGTCCGGCTGTACACCCGCGGGGCGGGCAGCACGGGGTCCCAGCCCCGCCAGCGATCGAGGGGGGTCTCCGCCAGCAACGCCAGGACGTGGCGGGGGTTGCCCAGCGTATGAGCACACAAGCGGTGCGCGGTCAATCCCGGCATACGCGCTCCCGTCGTCGCTGCGGCCAGGGCCTGTACGTCGACCGGCATCAGTGGGCCGACCTGCAGAGTGGCCCCGGTGCGGCCTTCGGCGAGCCGCTCGAGGCCTGCGGGCACGCGGGTGTGGTCCGGTGGCACCACCAGGATCGTGAGAACGGGATGCGCCGCAAGCCTGCGCAGCGCGAACAGGAGCGCGCGCAGCGAGTCCACATCGGCCCACTGCGCGTCGTCGACCACGGCAACCACCGGCCTCGCGGCGCTGCAGCTGGTCAGCGCCGCAAGGATCTGCCGGCCCACGACGACCGGTTCCTCAATGGGCAACACCCGCTCGGTGTGCGCCAAGAGCGCCCCCGCCCGAAGGCCCATGGCCGCGAAGAGCTGGTCGACGAGTGTGTAGGAGATGGTGGCCTCGCCCTCGTCGCCGCTTCCCAGGGCGAGGGTCAGGTCGCCGCACCGACGGAGGAACGTGCGGACCAGAGCGGTCTTCCCGATGCCCGGAGCCCCCCGCACCAGCGCGACGCGGGCGCCGTCGGCTCGCGCCTGCGCGAGCAGCGTATGCAGGACGCCGAGTTCGTGCTCGCGCCCGACAAACGCCTGCTCCTCGATCGTCTCCAGGTGCGCGGGCCGGTGTGCTGTCAGAGGGAGGCCGGAAACCGCGCGCGTCGACCTGATCATCGATCCGCTGAGAGTGACAGGGGTGCTTCGCATGCTCTGCCCGATCGTCGTCGGTCGGAAGATGTCCCCAGCTTGGCCGCCATGCGAGGCGAGCGGCCGGGCTTTCCGCTGAACGGGACACGCAGGGACCGGGGAGCGGTCGGTCGGCCGGCGACATGGGCAGACCTGGGCGGTTCGCCGGGGCGAAGCGCCCGCGGTCGGGCCTGTGTCGAGCAGGTGTCGGCGGCGACCCGAGGATGATCAGCGGCCGTCCGGAGGGTTCGACTCCGTGGTCTCATTGTCGCGAAACTGGGCGGCCAGCTCCGCCCGCGACCCCACACCCAACTTCGCATAAATGTGCGTCAAATGAAACTGCACCGTCTTGATACTGATGAACAACTCCGCCGCCACCTGACGATTACTCATCCCCACCGCCACCAACCGCGCCACCGCCAACTCCTGCGCGGTCAACCGCGACGGATCAAACTCACTACGCTTCGCCGGCGCCAACCCACACGCCGCCAACTCCTGCTCACACCGCTCCACATACGGCCGCGCCCGCAACCCCGCCAACCGCTCCCGCGCCGCCGACAACCGCTCCGCCGCCGCCCGCCGCTGCCCCGCCCGCCGCAACACCTGCCCATGCGCCAAATCCACCAACGCCCACTGGAACGGCAACCCCAACCGCTCCAACAACTCACCCGCCCGACCGAACGCCGCCTCCGCCTCCACCAACCGCCCCCGCGCCGCCGCCAACCGCCCCCGCACCCGCAACAACCGCGCCACCATCGACCCCCGCCCCCGCACCGCCGCCAACTCCTCATGCGGCACCAAGAACGCCTCCGCCTCCCCCAACCGCCCCGCACTCACCAACGCCTCGGCATACACGTCCTGCCACGGCCAAAACCCCGGCTCATCCACCCCCACCCGCTCCACCAACCCCACCACCGGCTCCAACGCCCGCAACACCCCCTCATGATCACCACGAGCCGCCGCCACCGACGCCCCCGCCACCCCCGCCGCCACCACCATCAACTCGTAATCCCCCGGCCGCGCCACCGCCGCCCGCGCATGCTCCTGCGCCGCCACCCACTCCCCCCGCGCCGCCGGCACCAACACCGCCGCAAGCCGCGCCAACGGCCTCAACCATTCATGCCCCGACTCCTCCAACAACGACACCGCCCGCTCCGCAGCAGCCGCCGCCTCATCCCACGCCCCCACCACGAACTCCACCCGCGCCAACCACACGTACGACCACACCGCGATCCGGACCGACCCGGCACGCAATGCAGCAGGCGCGGCGCGGGCGAGGAGGGCCCGCGCCGTCACGAGGTCGTCCGCGACCAGCAACAGCCACCCCTGAGCCATTCGGACGCGCTCCGCCTGTACACCGAAGTCGTCGGGCAGGCTTGCCAGAACCGCCTCGTACGCCGCGACGCCTTCCTGCAGGCGGCCCTGCCACGACAGCCCCAGCCCCAAGAGGGCCTCGGCCTCCACCCGCACCGGGTCGTCCGGGGCTGCGAGCTCCAGCGCCCGCCGCGCCCACTCCACCACCTCCCCGCCCCGCAGCCGCCCCACCCCGTGCAGCGCCAACCGCTGAGCGACGACGGCGGCGACGTCGGGATCGGCACCGGGGTCGCACTGCTCCCACGCAGCGTGCAGCAGAGCTTCTGCTTCACCGGCGCGACCGCGGAGCACGGCGAGGTAACCCATCGTCGCCTCCCGCAGCGGCCCGATGGCGAACCCCACGGCCTGCCGGACGAACGAGATGGGCCTGGATGAGGTCGCCTGCGCCGATCATCGCGTCGACGGCCCGGAGCAGCCGCTGCTCGCGCCGCTCGCGGTCAGCGCTCATCCGGCTCGCCTCGAGGAGGGTCGAGGCCGCACCGGCCCACGCCCCGGCCCGGGCCTCCCGCCGCGCGAAGGCCTCGAGCTCGTCCGCCAGTGCCGGGTTGGGCGGCGCCGTCGCGAGCACCCGGTGGCGCAAGGCGGCCCCTTCGTCGTCGACGAGCCCGGCCGCCCTCACGTGCAGCTGCACTCGGCGAGCGGGCCCCAGCTGCTCGTAGATGGCGGCCCGGACCAACGGGTGGGCGAAGCCGACGTTCTGGAGGCCGTCGTCGCGGATCTGCACCAGACCCACATCCACGGCCTCGTCCAGGGCCGAGATCACGTCGTCCACGTCCGCGAGCACGGCCGCCGATGCCAACGAGGCGTGCACGCCCAGCACAGCGGCTGCCTCCACCAGGCCGCGGGTCTGCAGGCGGCACACGTCGAGCCGGCGCGTGACCTGCAGTGCGAACGCCCGGGGGGCAGGCAGCAGCGGCTCCCACGTGTGCCAACGCTCCGCGGGCATCTCGGTCAGCAACGTGGTGATGTAGAGCGGGTTGCCAGCCGTGTGCGCCTGCAGGCGGCGGGCAGTCCGTGCAGAGAGCTGGTGGACGCCGAGCCCGGCCGCCAGTCGCTGGAGCTCCTCACCCGTCAGCGGCTGAAGTGCGATGGTGGTCCCGGTCCGACCGGTCGCCAGCCTGGACAGGCCCTCGGGGAGCCGCATCGCGTCCTCGATGCGCTGGGCGAGGACGATCAGCACCCGTTCCCGGACCAGGCGGCGTGCGACGAACAGGAGCGCTCGGAGCGAGTCGATGTCGGCCCACTGCGCGTCGTCGATGACGATCGCCAGTGGTGTCTTCTGCTCCAGTTCCGCCAGAGCCTCCAGGATCCGCGCGCCGACGCCGACCGGCTCCTCCGCGGGCAACGACCGGTCTCGTCCCGCCCGCAGCCGTGCAGAGCTGACCCCGGCGACGCGCATGAGCTGGTCGACGACGCCGTACGCGACGAACGCCTCCCACTGTTCGCCGGTAGCGCGCAGCACGGTCAGGTCGGACTCGTCGTCCAGCAAGCGGTCCAGGACCGCGGTCTTGCCGATCCCGGGTGGGCCCTCGAGCAGGACGACCCGGGGCCTGCCCGAGCGGACGGCCGCGAGCTCGCCCCTGAGCGCGGTGAGTTCGGCCTGGCGCCCGACGAAGGACCCGATGTTGTCGGGGACGACCATGCGCACCTCCGTGCCGCGGCAGACCTCGTCGACCGGCGTGTGGCGTCCACCGCTCCTCGAGGCGAGCGGGTCGTTTCCGATCGGCGGAAAGAGCGGTGGACCCGCCCGTAGCCTCACGTGAGGCTACGGGCGTGCGGTGACGGCCGGTACCAGTGAATGTTGCAGCAATTGCGAGAAGGGGGCCGATCGATGTCGAGGACGGGCGAAGGTCACGGAAACCGGCTGCAGGAGGTGGTCGCCACCGAGGGCCGCGAGCTCGAGGCGATGTTCAGCCGTATCGAGGCCGAGACGACCGGGCCGGAGCGCCGCAGCCTCGTCGACCAGGTCCTGGAGCGGCTCGCCGCCCACGTCGCAGCCCGCCGGGAGGTGCTCTATCCGCGAATCAGCCGGGACGTCCCCGATGGCGATTCCGTGGTCGACCTCGCGCTCCTCGGGCTGGCCCAGATCGAACGGACGAACAAGGAGTTCGCGGGCCTGTCGGGCGCGGAGCCCACGTTCCACCACCTGGTGACCAAGCTCGCGCAGGAGGTCTGGGAGCACCTCGACGAGGAGGAGGACGAAGTCCTGCCTGCGCTCGTGGACGCCATCGGCACCGACGAGGCGAACGAGCTCGGCGATGTGCTCGCCCAGGCCGGCGCCATGGTCGAATAACACCCGTCGCGCGCGGGAGCGATCCTCAGGGGTCCGACGGTATCCAGGTTCTTCTACTACCCTTGCAGACTTGATTGATTCCAGACAACGGACGAGACTCCGGGTCGTGCCGGCGCGGTCGTCTCTCGAGCATCGGTGTCGGCCGTGCCGTCCGTGGCGCCTCCCCACCAGGTAGCAGTGAGACAGGAGTAAGACCGTCGTGACATCCAGCGAGAGTGAGAACCCGGCAATCCCGTCCCCGGAACCCGCGACCCACCGGCCGAGGACGAACAAGGACTGGTGGCCGAACCAGCTTGACCTCACGGTCCTGCACCGGCAATCGACCAATTCCAACCCGATGGGCGAGCACTTCGACTACACGAAGGAGTTCGCGACCCTCGACGTCGAGGCGCTCAAGCGTGACGTCATGGAGCTCATGACGACCTCGCAGGACTGGTGGCCCGCCGACTACGGCCACTATGGGGGGCTGTTCATCCGGATGAGCTGGCACGCCGCCGGCACGTACCGCATCGCCGACGGGCGCGGCGGCGGGGGTAGCGGCGCCCAGCGCTTCGCCCCGCTCAACAGCTGGCCCGACAACGTCAGCCTGGACAAGGCGCGCCGGCTCCTGTGGCCGATCAAGAAGAAGTACGGGCAGAAGATCTCCTGGGCGGACCTGATCATCTTCGCCGGGCATTGCGCCTACGAGTCAATGGGCCTCAAGACGTTCGGCTTCGGCTTCGGGCGCGAGGACATCTACGAGCCCGAGGAGATGTTCTGGGGGCCGGAGGACACCTGGTTGGGCGACGAGCGCTACAGCGGCGACCGCGAGCTCTCCGGGCCGCTGGCCAACGTGCAGATGGGCCTGATCTACGTCAACCCGGAGGGGCCCAACGGCCAGCCGAGCGCGCTGGATGCCGCCCGCGACATCCGCGAGACGTTCGGCCGGATGGCGATGAACGACGAGGAGACCGCCGCGCTGATCGTCGGCGGCCACACGGTCGGCAAGGCCCACGGCGCAGCCCCCGCCGACAACCTCGGCCCGGAGCCGGAGGGCGCGCCGCTGGAGGACCAAGGCCTGGGTTGGAAGAACCGGTACGGCACCGGCAAAGGTGCCGACACGATCACCAGCGGCCTCGAGGGCGCCTGGACCAGCAACCCCACCAGGTGGGACAACGGGTACCTGGAGAACCTCTACGGGTACGACTGGGACCTGACCAAGAGCCCGGCCGGGGCCTGGCAGTGGGTGCCGACCAACCCGGAGGCCCAGGGCACCACGCCCGACGCGCTCGACCCGTCGAAGCGGCGCACGCCGATCATGTTCACCACTGACCTGGCGATGAAGCTCGACCCGATCTACGGGCGGATCACCCGGCACTGGCTCGACCATCCGGAGGAGCTCGCCGACGCGTTCGCCAAGGCGTGGTACAAGCTGCTCCATCGCGACATGGGGCCGCTCTCGCGCTATCTGGGCCCGTGGATCGGTGAGCCGCAGCTCTGGCAGGACCCGGTTCCGGCCGTCGACCACGAGCTGATCGACGACGCGGACATCGCCACGCTCAAGTCGAGGCTGCTCGACTCGGGGCTATCCGTCGCTCAGCTGGTCGCCACCGCGTGGTCGTCGGCGGCGAGCTTCCGTGGCACGGACAAGCGCGGCGGGGCCAACGGGGCGCGGATCCGGTTGGCGCCGCAGAAGGACTGGCCGGTCAACGAGCCGGCCACGCTGGCTGAGGTGTTGCCGGTCCTCGAGCGGGTCCAGCAGGGGTTCAATGACGGCCAGACCGGCGGGAAGAAGGTCTCGCTCGCCGACCTGATCGTCCTGGGCGGGTGCGCGGCCGTCGAGAAGGCGGCCCGCGACGCCGGGCACGAGGTCACGGTCCCGTTCGCGCCGGGACGGACCGACGCCTCGCAGGAGCAGACCGACGTCGAGTCGTTCGCCGTGCTCGAACGCAACGCCGACGGGTTCCGCAACTACCTGCGGGAGGGCGTGAAGCTGTCGCCGGAGACCCTCCTGGTGGACCGGGCGTACTTGCTGAACCTCAGCGCGCCGGAGATGACGGTCCTGGTCGGGGGGCTGCGGGCCCTGGATGCGAACGCCGGAGGGGCGAAGCACGGCGTGTTCACCGACCGGCCGGGCAGGTTGACCAACGACTTCTTCGTCAACCTGACCGACATGGGCAACGAGTGGAAGGTGTCCGAGTCGACGGAGAACGTGTACGAGGTCCGGGACCGGGCCACCGGTGAGGTCCGGTGGACCGCCACGGCAGTCGACCTCGTCTTCGGCTCGAACTCTCAGCTGCGCGCCCTCGTCGAGGTGTATGCGGCCGACGACGCGCAGGAGAAGTTCGTGCGTGACTTCGTGGCCGCGTGGAACAAGGTCATGAACCTCGACCGCTTCGACCTCGCCTGATCGCAACCGAGGACGGTGCCCCGGCCTTGGGGTCGGGGCACTGTCCTGTCATACGCAGTGCACCGCGATCGAGCCGAGCCCGTCGAACTCCGCGGTCACGACACCCCGCGCCTGGAGGGCCACCGACGCCGTGAGCCCGCCGGACAGCACGATCGAGCCGGGCTCGATCCCCTCGCCACGGGCCGACAGCGCCTGCGCCAGCCACACCAGGGCCGCTGCGGGGTGTCCCATCACCGCGCCCCCGGCCGCCGTCTCGATCCCCCGACGATGGCGGAACACGCAGCCCAGGACGGCGAGGTCCACCAGCTCGGATGGCCGACGGGCCTGCGTCCCCAGCACGACGCGCGCCGCCCCCGCGTTGTCGGCGACCGAGTCGGGCAGCCGGAAGGGGTCCGCGTACCGCGAGTCGACCACCTCGATCGCCGGCAGGACGGCTTCGGTGGCGGCCAGGACGGCGGCGACCGTCGTCGGGGCCTCGATCCGCTCCCCGATGAGGAAGGCGATCTCCGGCTCCACCCGGGGGTGGATCAGCTCATGCAGCCGCACCGGCTCGCCGTGTGGCACCACCATGCCGGAGGTGAGACGCCCGAACACCGGCTCGTGGATGTTGAGTGCCTTGCGCTTGACGGCGCTGGTCAGTCCCAGTTTCGCGCCGATCAGGTGCTCACCGGCCGCTACGCGGTGCTCGACGAAGAGTGCCTGTGCCTGGTAGGCGGTCTGCACGTCGAGGAACGGCAGCCTCCGGGTGAACGGCGGAACGGGCCTACGCTCCTGCTCGGCCGCGATCAGGACGTCCGCGATCCCCCGCGGGCCGGCCGCGGGGCGGACCGCGCTGCCCGCCCGGCTAGTCACGGTCGCCTCCGGTGAACTGCACCGTCACGGACCCGAGGTGCGCGAACCGCGCCTGGAAGCAGTCGCCCGGCCGCACCGGGACCATCCGGTGCAGCGCACCGGACAGCACCACGTCGCCGCGGCGCAGCCCGCTCCCGAACGAGCCGAGCTTGTTGGCCAGCCACGCCACGCACCGGGCGGGGTTCCCGAGGACCGCCGCCCCCGCGCCGCTCTCGACCGGCGAGCCGTTGCGGAGGAACAGGACGCCCAGCAGCCGGAGGTCCACGGCCGTGACCGGCACCATCCGGGCCCCGACCACCACCCGGGCCGACGACGCGTTGTCCGCGACCGTGTCGGCGATGCGGATCCGCCAGTCCGCGATCCGGCTGTCCACCACCTCGACCGCCGGCAGCACCCCGCCGATCGCCGCGAGCGCGTCGGGCGTGGTGACGCCGGGGCCGGCGAGATCGCCGCCCATCAGGAACGCGATCTCGGACTCCACGCGCGGTTGGAGCAGGGCCTCGACGGGCACCTCGTCCGCCTCGTCGACGAACATGTCGTCGAGCAGCACCCCGAAGTTGGGCTCGTGCACGCCGAGCAGGGCCTGCACCGGCCGGGAGGTCAGCCCGACCTTCCGCCCGCGGATCACCGCGCCCGCCGCGACCCGTCGGTCGACGTTGCGGGTCTGGACGGCGTACGCGTCGTCGACCGTCAGGTCGGGCACGTCGGCCGTGAGCGGCGGGACGGCGACGCCGTCCGACTCGGCCCGCCAGAGACGCTCGGCGAGCTCGGCCAGCGCGGTGGAGCAGGAACCGGTCATGGCCCTCCCCCTTCGCCTGCCGTCGTCGCCGTCCTCAGGCTTGCACCCGACGGCGCTCGTTCGCGTAGGTAAAAGACCTAGCTTTCGCCCAGTGGGGCCAGGTCGGCGAGCCGAGCCGAGCCCCCTTCCAGTGCCGTTTCCCGGCCGTAAGCCTCGCGTAAGCGATGGTGGCACCCACCGGGCGTCCGGCCCGGTGCACAGTCGAGGGACCACCACCTGACCCGGGAACGACGATGCACACCCACCGAACACCCCTGTTCTGCGACACCGCCCTCGCCGCGCGCATCGAGCGGGTGGAGGCGCAGCTCGTCACGCTGGCCGCCCGGGCGGCCAGCCGCCGCAATGACGGGCGCGGCTTCGTGATTCCCGTCGCCGGCGGCGTCGCGAGCTTCGCCGAGGCGGACTCGCCGTTCAACAAGGTCGCCGGGCTCGGCTTCGCGGGCGTCCCGGACGGGGCCGCGCTCGACGAGATCGAGCGTGCCTTCGCCGCCTGCGCCGCCCCGGTCCAGGTCGAGCTTCCGCACCTGGCCGACCCCGCGATCGGCGCCCTCCTCACCGACCGTGGTTACCGGCTCGAGTCGTTCGAGAACGTGCTCGGCCGCGCGCTCCCGGGCGAGCCGGACCTCGTCGCGCCGCCCGGCATCACGATCCGGCGCAGTGGTGACGACGAGTTCGACGCCTGGCTCGACCTCGCGGCGGACGCCGTCGCCCACCCCGACACGCAGGGCGTGCCCTGGCACGAGGAGTTCCCCCGCGAGGTCTACGTGCGCGCCGAGCGCGACATGGCGGGTGCGGGTGTCCTGCGGTACGCCGCTCTGCACGTCGGCGTGCTCGCCGGCGGTGCGGGCCTGCGGATCGCCGAGGGTGTCGCGCAGTTCGCCGGCGCCGCCACCGCGCCCGCGCACCGCCGCCACGGAATCCAGGCGGCGCTCCTCTCGGCCCGGCTCGTCGACGCCGCAGCGGCCGGATGCGACGTCGCCGTCATCGTCACCCAGCCCGGGTCGAAGTCCCACCAGAACGCGCAGCGCCGAGGGTTCGACCTGCTCTACACCCGCGCCGTGCTGGTGAAGCAGCCCTGAGGCGGCTGGACATGGGCCGACGCGCCACTACGTCCTGCGGAGGGCCGACGCGGGCCCCGTGGTGCCGCGGATGACCAGTCGCGGGTTGAGGAGGATGTCGCGCGGCGGGAGGTTCACGTCGCCTTCCAGCCGGTCGACGACGGCCTCGACGGCCAGTCGGGCCGTCTGTTCGGCATCTTGTGCGACGGTCGTGAGGTCGATGTGGGTGAGGCGGGCGAGCCGTGAGTCGTCATAGCCGATGACGGAGATGTCTCCCGGCACGTCGACGCCCGCGCGGCGCAGCGTGTCGACGACGCCGACCGCGCAGCGGTCGTTCCCGGCGAGCACCGCGGTGATCCCCTCCGTCCCGTCGAGCAGCCGACCTGCGGCGCGCACCCCGGACTCCTCGGTGTGGTCGCCCTTGACGACGTCCGGGACGAGGCCGTGGCGACGCATCGCCGCGCGGTAGCCGCGGCGCCGTTCGGCGGCTCCGGGATGGCGCCCGCCGTCGACGTGCCGGATCCGGCGGTGGCCCAGGTCGACGAGCAGGTCCGCCGCGGCGGCCGCTCCGCGCGTGTCGGCCGCCCGGACGCCGTCGACGCCCGCGTTGTCGCCTCGTCGCCCGATGACCACGACGGGCAGGCGGGCGCCGAGGCCGCGCAACTGCGTCGCGTCGGCCTCGGCACCGACCAGCAGCAGCGCCTCGCAGCGTGACCGGATCAGGCCTTCCACGGCGCGGTGCTCCGGGTGCGTCGGCACCCGCGCGCCGAGGACGACCTCGTAGCCGCACCGCTCCGCGGCAGGGTAGACGGCTTCGAGCAGGTCGGCGTGGAACGGGTCGCCCGGGTCGAACACCACGCCGAGCACGCGGGAGCGGTGTTCGCGCAGCAGTTTCGCGGCGGGGTCGGGTCGGTAGCCCAGCTCGGCTGCGGCCCGCAGCACGGCCTCGCGGGAGGCCGGGCTGGGCCCGGGCGCGCCGCGGATCACCAGGGACGCCAGCGACCTCGAGACCCCGGCCAGAGCCGCGACCTCCACAAGGGTGACCCGGTGCGCGTTGGGCGGGCCGGGTCCCGAGGAGGTCACACGGAAATCGTAGCTCCCGATTTAGATCGTTCCAAGAAGCGCTTGACGGCGGGCACCGGGGTGCCCACACTGGTTCCGCAGCCTTGGATCGTTCCAACATCGATCGGCGAAGGAGCAGCACAGGGTGCGGCTGGGGGTGATCGGCCGTGGTCGTCGCCTCGCCGACACCGACGCATGTCCACCTGCTGACCCGGGCGGTACGAGCCGGCAAGGCCGTGCTGTGTGAGAAGCCGATCGACCTGGATCTCGCCCGGGTCGACGCGTGCCGCGCGGAGATCGGCGCGCTGGTCGACCGGGTCATGGTGGGCTTCAACCGGCGGTTCGACCCGTCGTTCCGCGACATCCGCACGCGGGTGGAGGCCTGCGAGGTCGGCCCGCTGGAGCAGCTGACGATCATCAGCCGGGACCCGGCGCCACCGCCCGCCGCCTACGTCGCGACCTCAGGCGGGCTGTTCCGCGACATGACCATCCACGACTTCGACATGGCCCGCTACTTCCTGGGCGAGGTCGTCGAGGTCACGGCGACGGGGGCGAACCTGATCTCGGCCGAGATCGCCGGCGCGGGCGACATCGACGCCGCTGTCGTCGTGCTGCGCGGCGCACAGGGCGCGCTGTGCTCGATCACCAATTCCCGGCGCTGCACTTTCGGCTACGACCAGCGGCTCGAGGCGTTCGGCCAGCTCGGCATGCTGACCGCCGCCAACCAGCTCGTCTACAGCGTCCCCGGCCTGCTCCGCCTGCGCGAGGCCGTCGCCCTCGCCGTCGCCACCCTCCGCGACGCCCTCGCCGGGCCCGGAACCGACATTTTCCCCGCATAGCCTCGCGAGGGACGTGACGCAGGGCGACCGACGTACTTATGGTGTGGGTGCGGGGCGCTGACGCGGCCCGGAACGATCTGGTCAACGACAAGGAACGAACCAGGACGACGCGCGACGTAGTGCCCGGTCCGCTGATGGCTCGGCCGCGACGAGTGAGCATGCCGTCACGCGGGGGGATGGACCAAAGGCGGTTCTCCACGATGAGGGATGTACATCGGCTCGAGCCCACGTCGGGCGGCCCCGGCAGGAGCACCGTGCTCGCGGCATGGGAGCGGTTCGTGCAGGGCGAGGATCACGTCCCGGGTGTCCGGCCGGAGGTGGCCATCTCCTGGCATCGCTGTCGGGAGCAGTACCGGGTCGACCCGCACCTCGCCGCGGCTCCGGTGGCCGTCGCGGAGGTCGACCACACTCCCGAGCACGACGTCGTCTTCACCGAGCTCGGGTTCTGTGCCGCATCGGTGGCGCACGAGGTGGCCGCAGTGGGCGGGGTCGTCACCGTCACCGACGCCACCGGCCGGATCCTGGCCGAGTGGGGCGACCAGGCCACCGTCGCCAGGGCCGCCGGCGCCAACCTCGCGCCCTGGTTCTGCTGGGCGGAGGCCGCTGCGGGCACGAACGGCATGGGGACGGCGCTGGAGGCGCACGGTCCGGTGGTGGTCCGGGGGGCCGAGCACTGGTGCAAGGCGTTCCACAGCTGGGTCTGCGCGGGCATCGCGGTCCGCGACGTGGTCAGCAGGGAACCGATCGCGGTCCTGAACATCTCCTGCTGGCGCAGCGAGGTCCCGGCGAGCGCGGGGAGCTGGCTGGCGAACGCGGTCACGAAGACCCAATGCCTGCTCCGGACGCGCGCCCGCGACAGCGGCGCCGAGCTGCTCGCCGCGTACACCCAGGCCCGGGCCCGGTCCGGGACGGCGCTCGCCGCGATGGACACCGCGGGCAAGGTGGTGATCGCCGACGAGACCGCGAGCGTGCTCATGGGCGTCCCCGCGTCCACCCCGGCGCTCGACCCCACGGTGCGCTGGAATCCCGGGCTGCCGGAGCTGATCGCAGCCGCCCGCTACGCCACCCGGCAGGCGGCCCGCAACCCCGACTGGATCGGCTCGACCCAGATCTTCACCCACCTCTCCGACGAGCCGACATCGATCAGCATCCGGCCCGTATTCCTCTCGGGGCACATGATCGGGAACCTGGTCTCCTTCGGCGACACCGAGGGTCCTGAGATACCGCCAGGCGCGCCGACGCACGGGACCCGGTATCTCAGCACCCTCGCCGACGGTGCGCAGCTGCCCCCGGCCGAAGGAGCCGCCCACCCCGGCGGGCAGCCACGCCGGCTGATCGGGACGCGCGACAACCGGATGGTGCTGCTGCGGCTGCCGGAGGTCTCCGTCGCCGAGGCCGACGGCAGCGACGTGTGGCTCTCCACCGACCAGGGACGGCTGCGCGCCGCCTCGCCGAGCCTGGACAAGCTCGAGGGCGAGCTGGCCGATGCCGGCTTCCTGCGGGTGCACCGCAGCTACGTGGTCAACCTCGCACGCGTCCGGGAGGTCGAGCGCGGCCGGGGCGGCGAGCTGGTCCTCATCATGGACGACCGCGCGGCCGAGACGGTGCCGGTCTCCCGGCGGAACGCGCCGGCGGTGCGCCGCGCGCTGGCCATCTGACGCACGCAGCACGGGAGGTTCTGCAGTGTCCGACAGCCCGGACGCCGCCGCCGGCGAGGTGAACGAGGGTGGCGGGGGCGGGCTCGGCCTCCCCGCGCCGAGCGCACGCTTCACCCGCCCGTACAGCGACTCCCTCTCCGGGGCCGCCCCGAGGTCGACCCGCAGGACACGCGTGACGCCGCGGACCAACCGTGACTGGTGGCCGAACCAGGTCGACCTCTCCGCCCTCCGCGCGCACAACCCTGCGGCCGACCCCATGGGCGCGGACTTCGACTACGCCGCGGAGTTCCGCACCGTCGACCTCGACGCCCTGGCGCGCGACGTCGACGAGGTCCTGACGACCTCGCAGGACTGGTGGCCCGCCGACTTCGGCCACTACGGGCCGCTCATGATCCGGATGACCTGGCACTGCGCCGGGACGTACCGCGTCGCGGACGGCCGGGGCGGCCCGGCCGCCGGGATGGAGCGCTTCGCGCCGCTGAACAGCTGGCCGGACAACCGCAACCTCGACAAGGCACGCCGGCTGCTCTGGCCGGTGAAGCGGAAGTACGGCCGGAAGCTTTCCTGGGCCGACCTGATGGTGTTCGCGGGCACCCGAGCCCTGGAGACGATGGGCTTGCGGACGTTCGGTTTCGCCGGCGGGCGGGCCGACGTCTGGGAGCCCGACGAGGTCTACTGGGGCCCGGAGCGGGAGTGGATGGCCGACGAACGGCACCGCGGCGTCCGGCGGCTGGAGAAGCCGCTGGCCGCGGACCAGATGGGCCTCATCTACGTCAACCCGGAGGGCCCGAACACCGTGCCCGACCCGCTCATGTCGGCCCGGGACATCCGCGAGACGTTCCGCCGGATGGGATTCGACGACGAGGAGACCGTCGCGCTGATCGTGGGCGGGCACACGTTCGGCAAGGCCCACGGCGCTGCCGATCCCGAGCGCTACCTCGGCCGCGAGCCCGAGGGCGCCCCCCTGGAGGAGCAGGGGCTGGGCTGGAGGGGCCGCCATGGCAGTGGCAGAGGTCCGGACACGGTCACCAGCGGCCTTCACGGCACGTGGACGGCCACCCCGACCAGATGGGACCACAGCTACCTGGAGACCCTGTTCGGCCACGAATGGGACGTGGCGTTGAGCCCCGCCGGTCTGTGGCAGTGGGTCCCGAGGGACGGCGGCGGGGCCGGCACCGTGCCCGACGCCCACGGCCCGTCGACGACCCACGCCCCGACGTTCCTCACGACCGACCTCGCACTGCGGTTCGACCCGGTCTACGCGCCGATCTCGCGGCGCTTCCTGGATCACCCGGACGAGCTCGCGGACGCCTTCGCCCGGGTCTGGTTCAAGCTGACCCACCTCGACATGGGCCCGATCCAGCGCTACCTCGGGCCGCTGGTCCCGCAGGAAGAGCTGATCTGGCAAGACCGCGTTCCCGCGGTCGACCACGTGCTGGTCTCTGCCGACGACGTCACCGAGCTCAAGCGCCGCGTCCTCGACTCCGGTCTGACGGTGGCCCAGCTCGTCGCGACCGCGTGGGCGTCGGCCTCGACGTTCCGCGCGACCGACCGGCGCGGCGGCGCGAACGGCGCGCGCATCCGCCTCGACCCGCAACGGGGCTGGGAGGTCAACGACCCCGACGACCTGGCACACGTCCTGCGCACCCTGGAGGGGCTCCGCGACGCCCTCCGTGCCGGCGGGAAACGGATCTCGCTGGCCGACCTCGTCGTGCTCGGCGGGGCCGCCGCCGTCGAGGAGGCCGCCCGGAGAGCCGGGCACGACATCCGGGTTCCCTTCACCCCCGGACGCACGGACGCGTCGCAGGAGCAGACCGACCCCGAGTGGTTCGCGCCGCTCGAACCGGTCGCCGACGGGTTCCGCAACTACCGCGGGAAAGGCACCCGGGTGCCCTCGGAGCACCTCCTGGTCGACCGCGCGAACCGGCTGACCCTGAGCGTGCCGGAGATGACGGTGCTCGTCGGGGGCCTGCGCGTGCTGGGTGCGAACACCGGACGGTCGCCGCGGGGTGTCCTCACCGCGACGCCCGGGTCACTGACCACCGACTTCTTCGTGAACCTGCTCGACGTGGGCACCGTGTGGCGGGCCACGGGGAGGGACGCGGAGACCTTCGAGGGCCGCGACCGCGCCACCGGCGAGGTCCGGTGGACCGCGAGCCGCGTCGATCTCGTCTTCGGCTCCCACTCCGAGCTCCGGGCGCTCGCGGAGGTCTACGCGAGCGACGACGCGCACGAGAGGTTCGTGCACGACTTCGTCGCCGCGTGGGTCAAGGTCATGAACCTTGATCGGTTCGACCTCGCCATTTGATCATTATGCGGGCCCGTAGGCGGCGTGAGCGGTAGCCGTCGGCGGACGAACGGCAGGGCCCCGCGCGCGACCCTTGTCGGTGCGATTCCCCGGGCGTACAGTGGCCGAAGATCGACGATTCCGCAAGCGTTTTCCCACAATGCATACTCTTAACGGTGGCGCAGCTCCCGCGCCACCGTTGAATTGCCATGCCTCGACCACGACCGACGAGAAGTCGCCGTTATTCAAACCGAATGAGGTGAGGCCCATGACGACCGCACAGGAGCGATCCGACCTGCTGAGCAAGCTCGGGCTAAACGGACAGAACAAGGCAGCCTTGGGTCAGGTGCTGGGAACCGGAAGGATCGGTCAGGCGACGGAGAAGTCCGACGGCCGGATGGAGGCGACGATCCGGATCCGACCCGACGAGATCGCCTGGGATCCGTCGATCCTGGTCATGCCGCACGGCGGCGACATCGAACTCACGCTCATCAACGACGACCTGAACACGCACTGCGCACTCCTGCCGAGCAATGGCGACAGGAAATTCATCTGGCTGGTGAACCATTCGCGCGGAAGGGCGACGCTGAATCTCGACGGCCCGGGCTACTACTGGTTCAGCTCGCCCACGGGCAACGACGAGGGCCGGGGGCTGACCGGCGCCATCGTCGTGCTGGGCGATGTTCCGCCGGAAGCCCGGCTCGACCGACCCGCCCAGCCGCGGCCGTGAGGAGGAGCAGGAAATGACTGTCGAGTATGTGGACGCGGGCGAGGCCATCGACCAGGGACTGCTCAACTTCAAGACCCCCGGCGGGGACGTCGCGCCGCCGGTGACGCAGAACGTCGACTACGAACGCATCCTCAACGCCCGCGAGGAGCCGCAGAACTGGCTCACCTACTACGGCGCCTACGACGGGCAGCGCTACAGCCCGCTGGACCAGATCGACACCGACAACGTCAAGCGTCTCCTCCCGGCATGGGTCTTCCAGGCCGGCACCACCGGATTGATCGCGGGTGCGTCGACGTACTCGTTCGAGGCCAGCCCGATCATCGTCGACGGGATCATGTTCGTCACCGGCTGGGACGGCTGGCTCTGGGCCCTCGACGCGGCCACGGGCGTGGAGATCTGGCGGTACAAGCACGCGGTTCCGTTCGACGTGTCGCTGTGCTGCGGGAACGTCAACCGCGGATGTGCCGTGGCGAAGGGGAAGGTCTTCTTCGTCACGGCGAACGCCCACGTGATCGCCCTCGACGCGACGAACGGGAAGCGTGTCTGGGACCGGACCTACGGGGACGTGCGGGCCGGCGAGAGCGCCACGTGCGCGCCGCTCGTCGTGAAGAACATGGTCATCGTGGGGAGCTCGGGCGGCGAGTTCGGCACCCGCGGCCACCTCGACGCGTTCGACGTCGACTCCGGCGAGCACCAGTGGCGCTGCTACATGGTCCCGAAGCCGGGCGAGCCCGGCTCGGAGACGTGGCCCGCCGACGGCGAAGCCTGGCAGCGAGGCGGCGCGAACTGCTGGCTCACCGGCACCTTCGACCCGGACACCAACCTTCTGTACTGGGGCACCGGCAATCCGGCGCCCGACTTCGACGGCGGGGTGCGCGAGGGCGACAACCTCTACACCGACAGCGTCGTCGCCGTCGATGCCGACGCCGGCCAGATCCGCTGGCACTACCAGTGCACCCCGCACGACGTGTGGGACTACGACAGCATCGCCGAGTGCATCCTGTTCGAGAAGGACGGGCGCAAGCTTCTCGGGCACTTCGACAAGAACGGCTACTTCTTCGTCCTGGACCGCACGAACGGCGAACGGGTCTCGATCACGCCGTTCGTGGACCGGATCACCTGGGGAACGATCACCCGCGAGGGCCAGGTGACGGCCAAGGTGTACCCCGACAAGGAGGGCGAACCGGTCCACTTCTACCCGGGTCCGGCCGGCGCCAAGGAATGGACCCACGCGGCCTACAGCCCGAAGACGGAGCTCTTCTACGTCCCGGTCCAGGACACCGGCGCGACGGCCACCCGCCGCCGCCGGGAGTTCAAGGAGAGCATCCCCTACTGGGGCGCGGGTGTTCAGGTGGACATCGAGGACATGGCGGGGTCCATCAGCGCGTTCGACGCCAACGGCGACGAGAAGTGGCGCTGGCGCAACGACCTCCCGATGTGCGCGTCGGTGCTGGCGACGGGCGGCGACTTGGTGTTCGCCGGGACGCCCTCAGGCGAGTTCGTCGCGGTCGACGCCCGCAGCGGCGAGCAGCTGTGGAAGTTCCAGTGCGGAAGCGGTCACCACAGCAGCCCGTCGACCTACAGCGTGGACGGACGGCAGTACATCGTCGTGCCGGTCGGCTGGGGCGGATGGGCCGAGGGCTTCCTCCCCGGCATGCTCGGCGCCGGTCATGGGAGCGCGCTGATGGCCTTCGCACTCCCTGAGTCGTAGCCCTGCCTAGAGACTGCCGAGCACCGGCAGAGAGGAGGTGGATCCATGGAGTCCCAGCTCGATGTGTGGGAGACGCCCGAGTTCGACGAGATCGGAGTCGCGCCTGAGGTGACCATGTACATCGCCCAGATGGAGGAGTAGGAGCACACGGCGCGGCGCCGGACCTCGGTCCGGCGCCGCCCGTCCGTCACAGGGAGATCGACGTGTGGCTGCGGGTGCTGGGCTCGGCGGCGGGAGGCGGTTCCCCGCAGTGGAACTGCGGCTGCCCGGTGTGTGCCGCGGTCCGCTCCGGGGGCGGTGTCCCACGTACCCAGTCGTCGGTCGCCGTGAGCGCCGACCGCACGCGGTGGTTCCTGATCAACGCGTCGCCCGACGTCCGTACCCAGATCGAGGCCTCCCCCGCCCTGCACCCCCGCGGCGACCGGGCCACGCCGCTGGAGGCGGTGCTGCTCACCGACGCGGAGCTGGACCACACGCTGGGCCTGCTGCTGTTGCGCGAGGCGCCCGCCGTCACGTTGTACGCGACGCCGGCGGTGCAGAAGACACTGCGCGACGGCTCGGGGATCCTGAGCCTGCTCGAGCGGTACTGCGCGGTCGAGTGGCGGGCGGTCGTGCCCGGCGCCGACATGCCCCTTGCCGACGGGCTGTCGTGCCGGGCGTTCGACGTGCCCACCACCAAGCGGGACCGGTTCGGAACTGGCGTGGACCACGGCCGGGTCGTCGGCTACCGGCTGACCGACGAGCGCAGCGGCGGGACGCTGGTGTACCTGCCGGGGGTGCAGTCGCTGACACCCGAGCTACAGGCGGAGATCGCCCGCGTTGACTGCCTGCTGATCGACGGGACCTGTTGGCGCGACGACGAGCTGATCCAGCTCGGCCTGGCCGCCAAGACGTCCCGGGCGATGGGCCACCTGCCCATCGACGGGCCGGACGCCAGCCTGGGGCAGCTCCCGTCGCTTGGCGTGCGGCGGACGATCTTCGTGCACATGAACAACACCAACCCGATCCTGCTGGCCGACACGCCGGAGCGACGCATCGTGGAGGACAGGGGCATGGAGGTGGCCGTGGACGGCCTCGAGGTGGAGGTGTGAAGCCGTGACCAGGACGATCGAGCAGACCGACGACTTCGTCGAGACGTTGCGGGCCCACTCGCAGCGGTACCACGACCAGCACCCGTTCCACGTCCGGATGAACAGCGGCCTGCTGAGTCGCCGGCAGATCCAGGGCTGGGTGGCCAACCGCTTCTACTACCAGGAGAACATCCCCCGCAAGGACGCGGCGATCCTCGCCAACTGCCCGGACCTCGAGGCCCGTCGCCGCTGGATCCGCCGGATCGTCGACCACGACGGCACGACTGCCGGCGAGGGCGGCATCGAGGCGTGGCTGCGCCTCGGCGAGGCCGCCGGCCTGACTCGCGAGGAGATCCGGGACCACCGGCACCTGGTCCCCGGGGTCCGGTTCGCGGTCGACGCCTACGTGACCTTCGCCCGGACCCGCCCCTGGGTGGAGGCGGTGGCGTCCTCGCTGACCGAGCTGTTCGCCCCGGACCTGATGGCGGAACGGCTGGCCGCGTTCGAGCGGTGGTACCGGTGGATCGACCCCGAGGGCCTCGCCTACTTCCGTGCCCGCCTCGAGCAGGCCCCCCGCGACTGCGAGCACGCCCTGGAGGTCGTCACCGCGCACTGCCTGTCCACCGAGTCTCAGGCGCGCGCCGTCGACGCGCTGTCGTTCAAGTGCGACGTCCTGTGGAGCCTGATGGACGCCATCGACCAGGCCTACCCGGAATGACGGCCATGGACGGCTCGGGTCAACCAGGCCTACCCGGAATGACCGCCATGGATGAGACCGGAGCCATGACCCGACCGGGCGTCGAGGTGTCCGGCTCGGACCGGCCCCGGTTGGCGCGCCATGTCCGGCTGGGTTTCTGCCGGACCCGGCAGCGGCACATCCTGCAGCTCCCCGAGACGGTGGTCGTTCTCCGCGGCAGCGGCGCGGACATCCTCGGGCTGTGCGACGGCCGGCGCACCGTCGCCGAGATCGTGGCCGAGCTGGGCGCGCGGTACCGGACCGTCCCCGCCGACGAGGTCGGCCGGTTCCTGGCGCGTCTCGTCGCCCGGCGCTGCGTGACGCTCGCCGGTGACCGGGAACGTGCTGATGGATAGCCCCTTCGGTCTGCTGGCCGAGCTCACGTACCGCTGCCCGCTGGCCTGCGCGTACTGCTCGAACCCGCTGAACATGGCCGACTACACCGACGAGCTCGCCACCGACGAGTGGCGGCGGGTGCTGCGCGAAGCGCGCGACCTGGGCGTCCTGCAGTGCCACCTGTCCGGCGGGGAGCCGCTGCTGCGACGCGACCTGGTCGAGATCGTCGCCGAAGCCCACGACCTCGGCCTCTACACCAACCTCGTGACCAGCGCTCTGGGGCTCTCGCGGGCGAAGGCCGAGCAGCTGCGGGCCGCGGGCCTGGACCACGTGCAGGTCAGCATCCAGGCCGACGAGCCGGCCGTGTCCGACCGGATCGCCGGCACTCCGTCCTTCCGGCGCAAGATCGAAGCGATGGGCCTGGTCACGGAGCTGGGCTGGCCGCTCACCGTGAACGTGGTGCTGCACCGGCAGAACATCGATCGCGTCGCCGCCGTGCTCGAGCTCGCCGAGGAGGTGGGCGCGGACCGGGTGGAGCTGGCCAACACCCAGTACTACGGCTGGGCCTGGCGCAACCGTGACGCGCTGCTGCCGAGCCGAGCGCAGCTCGAGGCGGCCGAGGTCGTCGTGCGGGCCGCCCGCGAGCGGTTGCGGGACCGCATGGACGTCATCTACGTCATCCCCGACTACTACAGCCGGTACCCGAAGCCCTGCATGGGTGGCTGGGCCGCCCGGCAGCTGACCATCACGCCGAACGGCGATGTCCTGCCCTGTCCTGCCGCCCAGTCGCTGCCGCTGCCGCGGGCCAGCGTGCGCGACGACCCGCTGGACCGGATCTGGGCCGAGTCCCCCGTGATGACCGCGTTCCGGGGGACGGACTGGATGCCGGATCCCTGCCGGAGCTGCGACCGGCGGGAGCTGGACTTCGGCGGGTGCCGCTGCCAGGCATTTCAGCTCACCGGCGACGCCACCCGCACCGACCCGGTCTGTCACCTGTCGCCCGACCACGACCTGGTCGCCCGGGCGGTCGAGGCCGCGAATGCTGACTCGCGGAGCGGAGATCTCCCGCTGATCCCGCGCCCGCACCGGCCAGGCCTCAGCCCCCGAACACCAACGGCAGCGCCACTGCGGCGATGATCAGGGTGACCCCGCTCAGCAGGTCCGGGCGGATCCGGACGAGGCGCGCCGCCGCCCGCCCGACCCGCAGCCCGACCAGCGACATCACGGCCGTGACGACACCGAAGACGGCGGCCGAGAACACCGGCGAGAACCCGAGCATCCCCAGGCTCGCCCCGGCGAACAGGTTGTCCAGGCTCAGCGTCAGCGGGATGCCGAACAGCGCCCACGGGTGGTCCAGCTCGTCCGGCTCGGGGTTGCGGAGGGCCGAGACGACGAGGTACAAGCCGTACACGCCGAGGGCGACCGCACCGACGATCTCGGCGACGTCCCCGACCGCCTCCCCGATCTCGCGACCGATCATCAACCCGATCAGCGGCATGATCCCGTCCCACAGCCCGAAAGCCAGCGCGACCTGCACCGCACGCTTCAGGCCGAATGGGACGGTGCCGAGGGCGATCGACACCCGGAAATTGTCGAGGCTGAGCACGAAACCGAGGATGAGCACTTCCCAGATCATGGCGATACCGCCAGTCGACGACGACCGGCGCCGACAGGAACGACTCTGTCTCCGCTAGCATCCGCCATGGTCGAATGATATCTCAGGAGGCCGCCGAAACAAACCCACTGCAACCCGCCTCTGCGTCTACCGGAGACGCAGAGGCCATTCTGTCGCGGTCGTGAAGAAACACTGTTCGACGCGCGACGGAGATCGATTCCGCTTTCCCTGAAGCGCGCCGCGGCGTGATTCCCACCGGTTCTCCCGTCCAGTGACTCACGACAGGCGCCCGACCACGGACGCTGCGCAGGGCGTGCCGTGTATTCGCCGACCGTGGTGGCGGTTCGCGCCGACGGCTGGAGGAATTACGGGCCGGCGCGGGCTGCTGCTCGGCTACCTCCTGATGCCGATCGACCTGGTACCCGATTTCCTCCCCGTGATCGGCTACGCCGACGATGCCATCATCGTCGCGATCGGGCTGCGCTCCGTGGTCCGTGCCGCCGGTCCGGAGGTGATCACCGCTCACTGGCCGGGCACCGACACCGGCCTGACCGTCCTGCACCGCCTCGCGGGTCTGCCCGCACCCGAGACGCGCGCGGGGCGCTCCGAGCGTGAACGTGCGCAAGGTCAACAGGGTCGCGACGTACATCGACGTGGACCCTGCTGCGTGGACGGCTCGCGCGACCACGACTCATCGGTGCGATGAGCAGGCGTCGACCTCCCGAGGACATCGTCGGAGATCAATTACCTGGTCGGCCCGGCGTGTCGAACCACCAGGTGTGGCAGGGCTCGTCGTCTGGGGCGTTGCTCGGGATCGATCCACGGGGGCGGGATGAACTCGGGGAGCCCGTCGCGGATGCGGACGGTCCAGTCGGTGGAGTGGATCTGGCGGTGGTGCACGCGGCACACCATGGCCAGATTGGATAGCGCGGTCTCGCCGCCGTGCTCCCAAGCCTTCAGGTGATGCACCTCGCACCATGATGGCGGGCGGCCGCAGCCGGGGTGGGCGCAGCCGCCGTCTCGGGCGGCCACCGCACGGCGGAGGCCGTCGGGGATGCTGCGGGTGGCCCGGCCGACATCCAGCGGCTGCCCCTGACCGTTCATCACCACCGGGACCACCGCTGCATCGCAGCACAGCATCCGCAGCGCCTGCGGGCCGACCGGGCCGCCGAAGTCGAGGCAGGCGGCGCGAGCTCGGTTCTCCAGGTCGTCCAGCCGGATCAGCACGGTCAGGTGCGGGCGGTGCCCGCCGCACTCGGGGACGTCGCCGTGGTCGAGGACGTAGCCGCACACGTCCGCGAGGGCCTCGGCCTGCCGCTGGCCCATCGAGCGGTCGTCGTCGGCGGTGAGTGGCCGGGCGTGGGCGTCGATTGCTGTGGCGATCGCATCGAACATCGCAGCGTCGTCAAAGCGGCCATTGATCTTGCCGCCACCCCCGGGCAGCCGGGTCAACAGAAGTTCGTCGATCTGGGCCGGCGGCCGGTCATCGGGTTGTTCGCCGTCCTGGTCGAGCAGTTCGACCAACGCCGTGCCCCACTCGTGCAGCTCGCGGGGGGTGTAGTCCGCCACGCGAGCGGCGAGCTGCTCCTCGGCGCCCGCCCACTGCTCCGGGGACAACCGTTCGCCCGTCTTCGTCGCGAGCACTCGGGCGATCACCTCGACATGCCGCAGACTCGCCCGACCGGTCGCGAACACCTGCGCGGTGGCGGGCAGCCGCGCAGGCAGCGGTGCTCCGTCGAGCCCGGTGCGCGGTGTCACCTGCTCCGCAGCTGTCACCCGCCGACGGGCCTCGAATCGCTCCCAGCCGAGCAGGTCGCTGAGCGCCTGCACGGGAGACCTGTAGCCGCGTTCGGCGAACACGCCGTCGCGGTCCAGCGTTGCGACGGCGGCCACCGTGACCTGGTCCAACTGCCGCGCCATGCCTTCGCACAGCGTCAGCACCGACAGCCGCTCGCCCGCCGAGCCCGCCTCCGCCACGCCACGCAGCGCGTCGAGTGCCTGGGTGAACAGGCACTGCGCGGTGGCGAGCGAGCTCTCGGACATACAAGCATTCTCGCCGCAGCCACCGACAATTCCGGTACTGCCTCAACGCTCTGGTGAAGATTCTTTCAGCAGATTTGTTGATGCGGTCATCGAGCACGGGTCTGGCCGGAACTCGACAATCGAACAATGCGCAGTAACGGCGAACACTCTAATACTCCAGCCGTTGGTCGTGATCTTGCGGCGTGGCGGTCCCGGACGCAGAGCGGCCACCGCGTGATCCTCGTCCGTTGTGTCGACTTCAGATGATCAAGCAGTGGCCGCGGGCCACAGAGTAGATGTCGGGCGGTGGGACACCGAGACCGACAGGCTGCTCGATCGGCTGGCCGCCCGGTTCCCGCGGATCGAGACCCGCCGACGGGTGGGTAGGTTCGTCCTCGGGCTGCTGGCCGACCTGCCCCGGAAGAACTGCTGGTCCATCGCCGAACACGCTGGCGACCGCGATCCGCACGGCATGCAGTACCTGCTCGCCCGGGCCAGCTGGGACACCGACGGGGTCCGTGACGACCTGCGCGACTACGTCGTCGGGGCACTCGGCGACCCGCAGTCCTGGACGGCCGACCCGCAGCGACTCGCCGATGCCGGAGTCCCCGACGACATCGACTTCCTCACCAAGCCCGCCCTGGCCATCGGCATGCTCACCCGCGCCCTGCATGCCGGAGTGCCCGCCCGGTGGGCGACCGGCGACGAGGTCTACGGCAACGATCCCAACCTGCGCGCCGAGTGCGAAACCCAGCGGATCGGCTACGTGCTGGCCATCGGCTGCGACCGCCACGTCCGGACTCCGGCCGGCCCGCAGCGGGCCGACACCCTCGTCGCCGGTCTGCCCCGATGGGCCTGGCAGCAGCTCTCCGCCGGCGCGGGCGCCAAGGGCGGACGCTTCTACGACTGGGCCTGGATCACCCTCACCCCCGACAACGCCGCCAGCAGTACACCGACAACGAGCATCGCCCACGCGCTGCTCCTGGTGATTGCCGCCAACGAGCACACCGACCAGCCCGCACCCGCAGGGATCCCCTTGACCTGCAGCGAAATCCGCCGCCTGCTCCTGGTCCTCGTCGTGACACGCCGCCGGCGGCCGGCCTGCCCGCGAGCCTGGTCAGCCTGCAGCCTGGCGACGACGTCATCAAACACCGAGCCCGCATCAGCCACTACAGCCGCCGGGAAACAGCCCAGCGACGGCCATAACGATCTACGGCTGGAGTACTAACGCGGACGGTGTTCGCGTCGATGTGGGTCAGCGGCACCGTGAGCCGGCGTGGCCCGAGGACCAGCGCCAGCCCCCCCGGTCCGCGCTGATGACCGAGGCCTCGCCGTAGTAGTCGTTCGCGTAGGTGCCGAGGTAGGCGTCGGCGGCGAGGGCCGGGGCCGGGTCGGCCGGCACGGTCGGACCGTACTCCTTGGAGAAGCGCCCGTCGTACCAGTACGAGCGCCAGTCGCGGGTCAGCGTGCCGAGGATGACCTGCTCGAGGATCTCGTCGGCGATGATCTCCGGCACGCCCTGCGGCATCCCGTTCGTCAGCACGACGATCCCGAGGCGCTCCTCCGGCAACAGCACCGTCGTCGTCGCCGCGCCGGACGAGAAGGCGCCCGAGTGCGACCAGCGTAGGAACCCGAGGTGATCGGTCTCGACGTTCCACCCCAGCCCGTACAACTGCGGATGGGCGTCGTAGGTCGACAACGGCGCCCGGACGATGTGGGGGACGTGGGTCGTGGCGAGGGCGTCCTTGCCGATGATCTCCTCGCCGTCGAGCGTGCCGCCACCGAGCACCAGCCGGACCCATCTGGTGGCGTCCGTGAGGCTCGACGACACGCCGCCCGCTGGAGCCTGGGCATCGGGCCGGCGGGTCGGACCGACCGTCCACGTCCCTCCGATCTCGATGTGGATCGCTGAACGGTCGGGCTCCGCGAGGAGGTCCGCATAGCTGGCGCTGCTGCGGGTCATCCCGGCCGGCGCGAACAACTGCTCCTCGATCATGTCCTCGAACGTCGCGCCGGCGGCCTTGGCCGCGGCGTCCCCGCCCGCCGTCATCCCGAAGTTGCTGTACGAGTACGTGGCGCGGAACGGGTCGAGCGGGATCAGCGGGAGGCGGGCGAGGATCTCGTCGCGGGTGTAGCCGATGTGTTCGAGGGTGTTCCCGAACAGGCCGGGCAGGCCGCTGCGGTGCGAGTAGAGATCCGCGAACGTGATGTGGTCGGTGTGCTGAACAGCACCACGTCGTCGTAGACGACGGAGACAGCGACGCCCGGCGTGCCGAAGTGGTCCATCTCATCCCCGACGAAACCGTCGATCTTGTCGAGCACGGCATCGACCGACGCCTTGGTCACCGTGCGCCCAGTCTGGAGAACCGCTGCCCCGGGGTCCAGAGATCCCGGGCCAGAGCGGATCTCGGAACGGGGTGACGCCCGCGCCCGGCCGACGGCAGGGGATCAGTGCGGCGCGACCTCGGCGAGCCGGTCGACCTGATCGAGGCTCGGCGAGCACGGGAAGAGAATCAGCTCGTCGCAGCCTGCCTCGGCGAACTCCTCGGCGGCGCGCCGGACGGCACCCTCGTCGGTCAACGCTGCCTCCGCGGCCTGATCGGCGTACGGGCCGGCGAAGGCGTAGTAGTCGCTCAGGTACCTGCGTGCAGCGTCCGGACCGTCCGGGCCCAACGCGTAGTAGCCGAGAGCGACCAGCCGCGGAGCACCCTCCCGGCCTGCGGCCGTCCACGCGGCCCGGACCCGGCCGGCGGCTTCGGCGAACATCGCCGGGCCACCGCCGCCGGAGATCCACCCCGCCCCGAGCGAGGTCGTGCGCCGGATCGCCGCGGCGCCGGTACCGCCGATGAGCAGCGGCGGACCGCCCGGCTGCACGGGCGCCGGCCCGATGGCACCGGCGGTACCGCGTGGCTCACCGGCCCACACCGCGCGCATCTCGGCGAGCAGGGCGTCCTGCGCCTTACCGCGGCCGGCGAAGTCGGAGCCGGTGGCGACGTAGTCGTCGTCCCGCCCACCGACGGCGATACCGACCACCAGCCGGCCGCCGGAGAGCTGGTCGACGCTGGCCAGCTGCTTGGCCAGCAGTGCGCCGTTCCCCCGGTAGGGGCTGATGAGGATGGCCGTGGTGAGCCGGATCGTGCTCGTCACCGCAGCTGCCGCGGCCAGCGCCGGGACGGCGTCGTAGTTGCCGTACACCACGCGGTCGATCGTGCCGAGGGTCGAGAACCGCGCAGCGTCGGCGCGGCGCGCCCACTCGAGGACCGTGGCGCCGGCGACTCCGGAGATGGTCGTCGGTAGGCCGATACCAATATCCACATCCGCACCCTATGCCGCCCGGCCCGCGTGCGCCGCACCGCTCCCCCGGCGGCTCGACCGGCTGGAACCGGCGGCGGGTTGAACCTGATCTTTACCGTGTTATCGGCATGCGAGATGAGCCGTGCTCCGATCCACCCTTTCCCCGACCCGCTTGGTGCGGTTTCCTGAGGGATGCGCTGAAACCACGCCGGCAGGACCCATCCGAGACGTGGCCGTGTGGGCGCATCGTTCTTTTCGCGAGTGAACCGGCTGTCATGGACGGCTGAGATCGTCCCGTCCTCGACATCCGTATCGCGCCGAGGACACCCATTGGAGGTACTCGTGACAATTTATGCCGTTCCCGGTCAGCCGGGAAGCCCTGCTACCGTCCAGGCTCGTTACGACAATTGGATCGGTGGCGAGTTCGTCGCGCCGGTCGAGGGCAAGTACTTTGAGAACGCGTCACCGGTGACGGGGCAGGTCTACTGCGAGGTCGCGCGCTCGACGGCGGCGGACATCGAGCTCGCCCTGGACGCGGCACACGCTGCTGCTCCGGGCTGGGGCAAGACCTCGGCCGGGGAACGTGCGGTGATCCTGAACAAGGTCGCGGACCGGATCGAGGAGAACCTCGAGCAACTCGCCGTCATCGAGACGTGGGACAACGGTAAGCCGGTGCGGGAGTGCCTCGCGGCCGACCTGCCGTTGGCGGTTGACCACTTCCGCTACTTCGCAGGCGCCATCCGCGCCCAGGAAGGCAGCCTCTCGCAGCTGGACGACGACACCGTCGCCTACCACTTCCAGGAGCCGCTCGGCGTCGTCGGCCAGATCATCCCGTGGAACTTCCCGCTGCTGATGGCGGTCTGGAAGCTCGCTCCCGCCCTCGCGGCGGGAAACGCGATCGTGCTGAAGCCGGCCGAGCAGACCCCGGTCTCCATGCTGGAGCTCATGAAGGTCATCGGCGACCTGTTGCCTGCGGGCGTGCTGAACGTGGTGAACGGGTTCGGGGTCGAGGCCGGCAAGCCGCTGGCGTCGAGCAGCCGCATCCGCAAGATCGCCTTCACCGGTGAGACCACCACCGGGCGGCTCATCATGCAGTACGCCTCCCAGAACCTCATCCCGGTCACGCTCGAGCTGGGTGGGAAGAGCCCGAACATCTTCTTCGCGGACGTGATGGCGGAGAACGACGACTTCCTGGACAAGGCTCTGGAAGGCTTCACGATGTTCGCGCTCAACCAGGGTGAGGTGTGCACCTCCCCGTCGCGGGCGCTGATCGACCGGTCGATCTACGACGAGTTCCTGGCGGCGGCCGTGATCCGGACCAAGGCGGTGCGACAGGGCAACCCCCTCGACACCGACACCATGATCGGCGCGCAGGCCAGCAACGACCAGCTGGAGAAGATCCTCGCCTACGTCGAGATCGGCAAGAGTGAGGGCGCAAAGATCGCCACCGGCGGCGAGCGGGCCACCCTCGGCGGCGAGCTGTCGGGCGGCTTCTACATGCAGCCGACCGTCTTCGAGGGCACCAACGACATGCGGATCTTCCAAGAGGAGATCTTCGGCCCGGTGGTGTCGGTGACCAGCTTCGACGGCTACGACGACGCGATCGCGATCGCCAACGACACTCTCTACGGGCTGGGCTCTGGTGTGTGGACCCGCGACGGGACACGCGCCTACCGGGCCGGTCGCGACATCCAAGCAGGGCGGGTCTGGACGAACTCCTACCACGCTTACCCGGCACACGCGGCGTTCGGCGGCTACAAGCAGTCGGGCATCGGCCGGGAGAACCACAAGATGATGCTCGATCACTACCAGCAGACGAAGAACCTCTTGGTCAGCTACACACCCAAGGCCCAGGGATTCTTCTAAACCGGCGAGGACGGTCATCGGCGATGGTCAAGGAGTCACCAGGACTCATCCCACCGATGCGGGTCGGGATCACCCCGGAGGCGGGGGCCGTACTGCGCCGCCTCCGGGCCCGACACGGCCCGCTGATGTTTCACCAGTCCGGCGGCTGCTGCGACGGGTCAGCGCCGATGTGTTATCCACGGTCGGAGTTCATCGTGGGCGACGCGGACGTGCTGCTCGGTGTCCTGTATGACGAGCGGAGGACGGACGAGGTCGCTGCAGGCAGCGACGGATTCGGTCACGCGGAGACGCCCGTGTGGATCTCCGGGTCACAGTTCGCTCTCTGGAAGCACACGCAGCTTCTGATCGACGTCGTTCCCGGCCGCGGCGCGGGCTTCAGCGTGGAAGCACCGGAAGGGGTGCGGTTCCTGACCCGCAGTCGGGTGTTCGATCCGGCCGAGCAGTCGTGGCTGGAGACCTGCCCGGCACCGCTCGGCCGTGACGTGCACGCCGAGTAAGCCTCCTTCCATCGAGGCTCTGCCCGGCGCGACTGCCCGGCGCTGCGACCCAGGGTCGGCCATGCCCGTGGCCTGCGCCGGCGACCGTGGCGTTCGGGTCGACGAGGCGGGGCAGCGCCCCGATGGCCTTGCGGACGTCCCTGTCGTACTTGACGACGACCGACGCGGTGTCCGACAGCACCGACGCCTTCAGCTCCTCGACGCCGAGCACCGCCAGCGTGCGTGCCCAGTCGATGGCCTCGGAGATCGAGGGCGACTTGCGGAGCTCCAGCTCACGCAACCCACGGACGATGTCGACCAGCTGCTTTGCCAGCGCCTCGGCCAGCCCGGTGTTCTTGCTGCGGACGATCTCCAGCTCACGTTCGGCCGTGGGGTAGTCGAGGAACAGGTGCAGGCAGCGCCGTTTGAGGGCGGCGGACGGAGAGGTCGCGGGTGTTGTTGCTGGTCAGAATCACGTACGGGGGTATTTCGGTGGTGAAGGTGCCGACCTCGGGTACGGACACCTGGAACTCCGCCAGTGTCTCCAGCAGCACGGCCTCCAGCGCCTCGTCCGCGCGGTCGACCTCGTCGATCAGCAGCACCGTCGGATCGGGGGAGCGGATCGACTCCAGCAGCGGGCGAGCTGCCAGGAACCGCTTGGAGAAGAACACGCTCTCCTGAGCACCGATGCGGTCGACGGCCGACTCGAGGTCGGGCGCGTCCGCGACGACCTGCCCGATCTTCTCGCGCAGGATCTGGGTGTAGAGCAACTGCTTGCCGTAGTCCCACTCGTAGGGGGCCTTGGTCTCGTCCTGGCCCTCGTAGCACTGCAGCCGCAGCAGCCTGCGGCCGCTGATCAACGCGAGCGCCTTGGCCAGCTCGGTCTTGCCGACTCCGGCCGGGCCCTCGACGAGCAGCGGCTTGTCCAACCGGGTCACCAGGAACACCATGGTGGCGAGGCGGAGGTCGGCGATGTAGCCGTGCTCGCGCAGGGCGTCCATGACGGCGTCGACGGACTCGAACAGGACGCGCTGCTCCGACACGTGAATGCTCCTCGTACGCGGTGAGTGGGCGGCGGGGCCGCTCAGCTCAGGAGTTCGTCCATCGCGCCGTTCATGCAGTGCTCGACCACGGGCCGCACCGTCTCGAAGGTGCATTCCTTGGCGTTGCCGGGCGTGCAGGCATCACCGAGGACGTGGTTGGTGATGCGGTCGACGTCGTCGGCGTCACCCTTGACGACCTTGGCGTTCTCGTAGAACTTCGTCGGCCCCTGGCCGAGCCGGTTCTTCGAGTAGCTGTCCTGCTTGACGTCGATGAACCGCTCCGGGATGCCCACATCACGCAGCAGCCGGACCGCGGCTGCCAGCGCGGCCTCGGCGGCCTGCACATCGGTCATGCCGTGGGTGTCAACACCCATCTGACCAGCGATGTCGGCGAACCGCTTGTACGCCACGGGCATGTTGAACGCCCACACCCGCGGCAGCGCGATGGCGTTGTTGAGCCCGTGGTGGAGGTCATAGAACGCGCTGATGGCGTGGGAGATCGAGTGGATGATCCCCAGCCCCACCGGGGTTGAACGCCTGCGCGGCGATGTACTGCGCGTACATCATGCCCTCGCGGCCGGGAAGGTCCTGCCCGTTCCACACGGCCGCACGCAGGTTCTCTGACGTCAACTTGATCGCGTACAGCGCGTTGCCCAGCGACGGCGGGAAGTTCAGCCGCGAGACGTAGTGCTCCGACGCATGCGCGAGCACGTCGAACCCGCACTGCGCGGTGTAGTCGACCGGGCAGCTGTAGAACAGCACCGGGTCGTCGATCGCCAGGGTCGCCACCGAGGCGTCGTCGAAGGCGACGTACTTGTGCGGGTTGTCCGGATCGGTCGTGGTGTCGGTGATGACGTACGCCCACGACGTCTCGGAGCCGGTGCCGGCGGTGGTGGAGACGGCGATGTGCGGCGGGTTCTTCGGGTTCTCGGACTTGTTGAAACCCTCGGCGACCACGCCGACAGTCTGTCGGGCTGAGCACGTTTCCCATCACCGAAAGGGGGTGCCGGGTGTGATTCGGCCCGGCTTCAGGAAACCGCGCCTGGTCGCGGTGGGAAAGGCCGGATCGGAGCACGGCTCATCACGAGCGCCGATAACACGCCCTGGCTGCGCTCAGCTCGCTGCCTGCGGTTCCAGCCAGCCGAGCTGCTGGGACAGCGTGCGGGCGGCGCGGACAAGCGAGCTGACATGCTCCGAGGAGTCGCCTGCCCGCCACAACACCGACCAGGGGTAGCGCGACAAAGGAGCGACCAGCGGCCTCCACACGATCCCTGCGGGGATCGGCAAGCACGAGGACGGCGCGCAGAGCACACAGCGCTGCTGCGCGACGAGATCGACCGAAGCCCGGATGCTGTCGACGGTCCCCCTGTACAGGGTCGGGACGAACCCCACCGAGCGGCACAGCTCAATCACGAACTGGTTGAACTCCGGTGCACGCTCCTCCTCCGACAGCAGTAACGGCTCCGCCGCCAGCGTGGCGACCGGAATCTCGGCCTGCATCGCAAGGGGGTGCCCCTCAGCGACAAGCACCCCGAGCGGATCCAGCCGGAACAACTCCGACGCCACCGTCGACGGAGCCAGTGAAGCGCGCCCGAGCCCCACATCCAGCCGCCCGTCCACCAGCCGCTGGAACTGCTCCGGCACACCGATCTCGACCTGGTGGATCTCCAGGTCGGCGTGCTGCTGCTGGACCTCGTGGAGGATCAACGGCATCGAGTCGTAGCTGGCGTCGACGACCCCCACCCGCAGACTGGGCGTCGACTGGGCGGCGCGCTGTGCGGCCGTCGCCGCCCGTTCGACATGGGCGAGAATCTGCCGCGCGTCGATCAGGAAAGCGGCACCGGCCGCGCTCAGCTGCACGTGATGGGTGGTGCGCTCCAGAAGGATCACCCCGAGCTCTCGCTCCAGGCGCTGCAACCGCTGGCTCAGCGCAGACTGGACGATGTGCTCACGGGCCGCCGCACGCCCGAAATGCAACTCCTCGGCGAGAGTGACGAAGTAGCGGAGCTGCCGAAGCTCCATACGCGACACCTCTGATCAGCACCGCTGTGGAAGCACGCCGCTACCGCCGGTTGGCCGGGTCGTACATGACTTCTCGAGGTCGCACTGTTGACGCGATGGTATCGCTTATCGACGTAGGTGATGGCCAATGCGCATGTTGGCCGTTTCGCGAGACAGCCGGCCGAGAGTTCCCTGTACGGACCACACGGCTACGGATCCGGCAGGAGGTGGACCTGGATGCCAAGAGCGAATCTTCGCCGAGGAAAGACCGGAGGTCCACGCCCGTGCGCGCATGCGGCCGCGAGCATCTACGCCGAACCGTCGTCGACCGGATGTCAACAGTGCCGCGACCGCGGCGAAGGCTGGGCCGCACTGTGGCTGTGCCTGTCCTGCGGTTGGGTCGCATGCTCGGACAACTCGCCGAATCAGCACGCCCGAGCCCACTACGAGGAAACCGACCATCCCGTCGCCGTCCAGGTGCCCCGCGGCTCACACGCACTGTGGTGTCATGTCCATCGACGTGCGGTCTGAACCTGACCGGCACGCGGTTCATGTGCCGGACTCCCGCAGCCGCTGCCTGGATCGCACGAGCTCGGCCTCGGCCGCCGCACGGCCCACCCATGCAGCGCCCTCGACGCTCTTGCCCGGTTCGAGTTCCTTGTAGATCTCGAAGAAATGCTGGATCTCGAGGCGATGGAACTCCGGTAGATGGTGGATGTCGCGCAGGTTCTCCAGCCGTGGTTCATGTGCGGGGACGCACAGCAACTTGTCGTCGCCACCGGCCTCGTCCCGCATCCGGAACATGCCGATCGTGCGACACAGCACCAACACCCCGGGGAACAGGGGCTCGCCGACGGTGACGAGCAGCGCGTCGAGCGGGTCACCGTCCTCGCCGAGGGTGTCCTCGATGAACCCGTAGTCCCCCGGGTACTGGGTCGCGGTGAACAGGGTGCGGTCCAGCCGGATCCGGCCGCTGACGTGGTCGACCTCGTACTTGTTGCGGCTGCCCTTCGGGATCTCGACAACCACGTCGAACTCGGCGGGATGGAGCCTGCTCATCTCCTCCGCCGTTCCACGGTCTCGTCACAGCGATCGCGGACGACGGTCACGTCCGCCCGCTCGGCCGTCGGGGAGCAGAGCAAGTACGGGCAACTGTGACCACGGTGTCTCCGATGTTCCGTACACGGACGGCCGGGGTCTGGGGCCGGTGAGCAGGCCTGGACCAGGCCGTAACCAGTAGGTCGCCAGCGTGTCATACCCACCTGGTGGCGGTAAGGGCTGAACAGGTTCGGCTGGGCCGATCCGGCTTCGGTGGCACATTGCACGCATGGCGACGACAGAACCTGAGCGCGTGCCGGTACGGACCATCCTGGCCACGATCGGGCTGTTGCTCGGCACGGGGCTCGCGGTCCTGTTCGTGATCCAGGTGCAGCGCGTGCTGGTCTGGATGCTCGTCGCGGGCTTCTTCACCGTCACGCTGTACCCGTTGGTCGCCTGGGTGCAGCGCCGGCTGAGCTGGTGTCCCCGGTGGTTGGCAACGTTGTTGGTGTTCCTGCTGGTCTTCCTCGTGCTGGGCGGCCTGCTCGCGCTGTTCGCGGTGCCGCTGGCCCAGGAGGGCATCCAACTCGCCGGACAGCTGCCGGGGATCGTGGCGGAAGCCCGCGCCGGCCGCGGCCCGGTCGGGGAACTGCTCACCCGCACCAATGCCCTGCAGTGGGTGCAGGACAACCAGGACCGCATCCGTGAGTTCGGCACCGGGCTCGGGGCCCCGGCGCTGAGCGTCGTGCGCGGGGCCGGCAGCGCGGTCGTGGCCGCCGTCACCGTGTTCGTGCTGTCCTACCTGGGCGTGCTGGAAGGACCCAGGTTGGTGGACAACACGCTGGCGTTGCTGGAGCCGACCCGCGGCGAGCGGATCCGCCGGGTCGGGCGGGACTGCGCGATCACCGTCACCGGTTACATCTCGGGCAACTTGCTGATCAGCGCGATCTGCGGCGTGCTGACCTACGCCGTACTGAAGATCTGCGGCGTGCCGTTCTCGGGTCTGATCGCCCTGTTCGTCGCGCTGGCCGACCTGATCCCGATGGTCGGGGCCACCCTCGGCGCTGTGGTGGCGGCGATCGCGGGGTTCGTGCACTCGGTGCCGGTCGGCATCGCGGTGGTGGTGTTCTTCGTGGTCTATCAGCAGCTGGAGAACCACCTACTGCAGCCGTGGATCTTCTCCCGCACCGTGAAGCTGAACCCGCTGGCCGTGCTGGTCGCGATCCTGCTGGCGGTGGAACTCGCCGGCATCCTGGGTGCGCTCCTGGCGATCCCGGTGGCCGGCATCATCCAGGTGGTCGTGCGGGACGTCTGGGACAACCGGCGCGGCCGACCCGAGCAGCGGCCGACCGTCGGCGCGGACCGGGCACCCGTGGACGCCAGGCCCGGCGCCGAGCCGGAGTGAACCGCCGACCGCTGCTCTTTCTCGACGACGCCCTCGCCACCGTCGAGATGCCCGAGCCCACTGTTCATCCCTGGATTCGGCTGCTGTGTCCAGCCCATTCCTTCTCGCGGAGCGCGAACTTCTGTGGTTTTCCGGTGGCCGTGCGTGGTAGCTGGTCGACGAACTCGACGGCTTTCGGCACCTTGAAGCGGGCGATGCGCGTCTGCAGGTAGCCGATCAGCTCGACCTCGTTGATCTCAGCACCGGGTGTGCGTATGACGAACGCCTTGGGACGTTCTCCCCATTTCTCGTCCGGAATGCCGATGACGACGACCTCGAGCACCGCGGGGTGTGCGTCGATGGCATGCTCGATCTCGATGGTCGAGATGTTCTCTCCGCCGGAGATGATGATGTCCTTGGCGCGGTCGCGCAGTTCGACATAACCGTCGGAGTGCTGCACACCCAGATCGCCGGAGTGCAGCCAGCCGCCACGGAAGGCCTTCTCGGTGGCGTCGATGTCGTCGAAGTACCCGACCATCACGTTGTTGCCGCGCATCACGATCTCGCCCATCGTGCGGCCGTCGCGCGGCACGTCGGCCATGTTCTCGTCGACCACACGTATCGGGTCGGCCTGGATCATGGACACGCCTTGGCGGGCCTGGCGGCTGGCCTGATCGCCCGGCGACAGCGCGGACCAGCCGGCCTGCCACTCGTTGAGCGCATAGGGGCCGTACACCTCGGTCATCCCGTAGACGTGCACGATCCGCGCGCCCAGCTCGCGCATTCGCGTGATCACCGATGGCCCGGGCGGGGCGCCGGCCACGGTGGCGACCAGCTCGCGGTCGAGCCGGTGGGCCTGGGGCGCATTTGCGATCATCGTCAGCACCGTCGGGGCGCCGTCGAGGTGGGTGACGCGCTCGTCGTCGAGGAGCTGCCAGATCACGTCCGGTTTCACGGCGCGCAGGCACACGTGCGTGGCACCGATCGCGGTGGCCGCCCACGGGGTGCACCAGCCGTTGCAGTGGAACATCGGAAGCGTCCACAGGTAGACGCTTTCGGGGTCGAACCGCTGGTGGATGATCTCTCCGAGCGAATTCAGGTAGGCGCCGCGGTGCGAGTACATCACCCCCTTGGGGGTGCCTGTGGTCCCGGATGTGTAGTTGATCGAGATCAGGCTCGACTCGTCCTCGACGGTCCAGGGCAGCGGCTCCTCCGTTCCACGCCTCATGAATTCGTCGTAGGAGACGGTGGCATGGGCGGCGGCATCAGGCGGGGCCGGCCCCAGCGGATCAACGATGGCCACGACCTCCACGACCGTGGACAGCGAGGCCAGCACCGGCGCCAATGCGTTCAGGTACTCGGTATCCGCGAGGAGCATCCTTGCTCCGGAGTGGTCGCAGATGTAGCGGACCTCTTCCGCGGACAGCCTGGTGTTGATGGGCACGAGGACTGCGCCGGCCAGTGGCACACCGAAGTTGGCCACCAGCATCTCCGGGATGTTCGGGCACATGTAGGCCACACGGTCACCGGACTGCACGCCGGAAGCGCGTAATGCGTGCGCCAGTTGAGTCGCCTCGGCGCCGAACTCGCTGTAGCTCACCCGGCGGGCGCCGTACGCGATCGCCGTCTTGTTGGCGAACACGTCGGACGCACGCTCGAGGAACGCCAGAGGAGTCAGGGAAGTGTATGAGTTGGTCGGCATTTCCGTACCTCCAGTAAATGTTGGCGGGCCGCTCCATCACCGCTATGCCGTCGAGGCCATGGTCAACCGCCCCTCATCGCGCGCCCGGGTCGCCTCGCGTCGCCCAGTCGCCATGGGTTGACCGGAGCTATGGGTGGGGTGGGAAGGGGGCGAGCATGCGCTCGAGGTTGTCGGCGTACTCCCGCTGCTGCGCCGCCCACGAACCCATGTTGTCGGCCAGATCGCGCTGCAGTTCGGCCCAGCGGGTCATCTGGTCGGCGAAGTCCCGCTGCCCACTCACGAGATCGCGTAGCGGCTGCAGTGCCACGGCTGCATAGTCGGCGGCGCTGCGGGTCAGCACCTGCAACGGGTCGGGTAGACCCGGGGCGGCACCGGCTCCCGTCGTGTGGCCAGCCGCGCTCTCGAGCAGCGCCCGCCAGCCCTCCGAGAAACGCGCTGCCGCCTCCTGCTGCGCCCGCCAGACGCTCTCAACTGGCCCGTCCATGTCGTTCTCCTCTCAATCGGCGGGCGACGCACGGTCGTCACGTCCGGTCGTCACCCTCCGGTTGCCTTCATCGTCGAATCACCGCTTGTCCCGCAGGCTCCTGATCTCCGAGCGGTGCCGGGCTCGGGCGCGGCCCGACGATCTGGGACGGCCTGCGCGGCCCGACTCGGCCCGGACTGTCAAGGTGTGGTCCGGGTCGATGACGGCGAGGAGCCGGAGAACCAGCGGGCTGCAGTTGGCCACGGAGAACGCGACATCGCGGTGTTGGGCGTTGGTCGCGGCGGTGAGCAGGGCGGCGATTCCTTGCACGCCGATGTAGGTCACCGACGACATGTCGACGACGAGGCTGGTGAGAAGACGCGTGGGTTGCAGTTGTGCAGCCAGACATCTGGCCAGGGCAGGCTCGGTGCAGATATCGATCTCACCGACGACGTGGACGATCACTTCGGCCGAGGTCGAGGCCGCACTGTGGGGTCGGAGGTCGGTGGGTTCTGGCGGCCCGTTCGGGCGGTCGAGCAGATCCATGACGATGCTCGTGCTTCCTGGCCTCGCCGATGGGGGCCACGGTGCGACGAGAAGGCCAGATCTCCTTCGCCACGCTGTTCGGCGGCGCAGGGACGTCGTCCCTGTGGAGTTCTGGGCCAGGCAAGCGCTCCGATGGACTGATCCGGGGGCCTTCCCGCGTCGGCGCGAGCGGGGGCAGGGCTTGCGTTGCCGCAACACTATCCGCCGCCAGTTGGCGCGGCTAGGTCCGACAGGGCGGTCATCGCGACTGACGGCATCGTTGCCCCAGATCTCGATCCCGTGTGGTGGGGGCAGGTGCGGGGAGTACCGTGAAGGTTTCTCCGGCGTCGATCGAGTCCCCGTCGCGCTCCAACCTCGGGACTTGTTGCGGTCGGGAGTGAGACCATGACACTGCTGCGTGACCGGCCGCGGCCCAGGGTCGGGCCCGGTGGCTGAGCCGGGCGAGGTGACCCGGGTGTTGCTGGCCATCGCCCGGGATCTGCGCGATGACCGGGCGCTGGCCGAGCAGATCTGCCGCACCTGCGTCGCGGGCCTGGACATCGACGGGGCGGCGATCTCCCTGCACACCGCGAGCACCCTGCGCGAAACCCTGTTCGCCACCGACGCCACCGCCGACCTGCTCGAAGACCTGCAGTTCAGCCTCGGCGAGGGGGCGTGCATCGAGGCATCCCGAACCGGGCGCCCGGTCCTGGTACCCGACCTGACCGACACCCCGGACACGAGCCGGTGGCCCATCTACGCCGATGCCGTGCTCGAGGCCGGGGTCGGCGCGGTCTTCGCGCTACCGCTGCAATGGGGCACCATCACCCTCGGCGTGCTCGATCTCTACCGCACAACACCCGGGTCGCTGAGCCGCACCCAACTGCTGGACGCCCGCAGCGCCGCGGACACGGCCGCGTTGCTCCTGCTGGGGCTGCGCTCCGACCCTGGCGACGAGCAGCCCTGGGACCCCTCGTGGAGTAGCCGTGCGGAAATCCATCAGGCCACGGGCATGGTGCTGGTCCAGCTCGGGGTCAGCGCCGCCGACGCCTTCGCCCGGTTACGCGCCCACGCGTTCGCCGAGCAGCGCCTCCTCGGCGACGTCGCCCGGGACGTCGTGGCCCGGCGACTGAAGTTCACCAACGACACATGACACGGATACCGAATCGGGAAGGGAGACTGCGGTGGATGAGGCGGGAACCAGCCGGGAACAGCTGCTGATCCGGGCCTTCGTCGGGCTGGCCGACACGCTCGTCGACGACTACGACGTCATCGACCTGCTCGACCGCCTCGTCGGCTACAGCGTCGAGCTCCTGCCGGCCGACGCAGCCGGCATCCTGCTGGCCGACCCACACGGCGCGCTACGGCTCGTGGCGTCGTCCAACGAGCAAACCGAGTGGATCGAGCTCATGCAGCTGCAGGCCGACCAGGGCCCCTGCGTGGACTGCTTCCGCACCGGTGCCCCGGTCAGCATCACCGACCTGGCCGACGCCACGTCGCGCTGGCCGCGCCTGGCCGCCGCCCTGGCCGACCAGAACTCCTACCGCTCCGTGCACGCGCTGCCGCTGCGGCTGCGCGGCGAGGCCATCGGCGCGATGAACCTGTTCCACCACCAGCCCGGTCCGCTACTTGCCACCGACCTGGAGCTGGGGCAAGCGCTGGCCGACGTGGCCACCATCGGGATCCTGCAGGAACGCGCCATCCGCCGCGGCGAGGTGCTCAACGAGCAACTCCAAACCGCGCTCAACAGCCGCATCCTCATCGAGCAGGCCAAGGGGGTGCTCGCCGAGCACGGCAGCCTCAGCATGGTCACGGCGTTCGACCGGCTCCGCAGCTACGCACGTCGACACAACCTGCGCCTCAGCGCGGTCGCCCAACAGGTCATCGACACCGACCTCGCCGCAGCCGTGCTCGCCGCCCCCGCCACCACCCGGGCCCGCGCAGCGAAAAAGCGGTGACGGCAGCGTTCCCCAGGGTGATCAGGTGCGCAGTTGGCTGCGCAGGCCGGCAAGGACGATGCTCAGTCCTTCGTCGAGCTCCGCGGCGCCGTCGTAGGCGGCCAGGGTGGTGGCGAGGGAGCGGAGCCGGGGGAACTGGGCGATGGGCAGCCGGTGCAGTCCGAGGCGGAGCAGGTCGTCGGTCTCGTCGAGGTCCTGGATCTGCTCCTGGAGCTCGTGCAAGACGTGGCCGTAGAGGAACCCGGTGAACAGACGGGCGGCGTGCAGCGCACCATGCGGGTCGAACCCGGCGACGCTGAACAGCTCGATCAGCTCCTCGAGGAGTTGGAGCGAGCCCAGTGGTCGCAGGGCGAGCGGGCCCGCGAGTGGCCGGGTCAGCAGCAGCGGCACCACGTGAGGGTGGGCCAGGGCGACCCGGCGGAACGTGTGCGCGGTGCGGTGCAGCACCGCTTCCCAACCCCCGTCCCCGTTGCCGTCGGGCTCGCGGGACGTGATGAGTTCGGCGGCAACGTGCTCGACGACGCCGTCGAGCAGGGCGTCCTTGTCGGTGGCGTGCCGGTAGATCGCCATCGGGTCGCGGTCGAGGGCCTGCCCGAGCCGGCGCATGGTCAGCGCCTCGACGCCCTCGGCGTCGATGATCGCCACAGCGGCGGTGAGGATCTGCTCGCGGGTCAGCGCGGGCCGTCGCCCGGTCGCTGGTGCTGCCGCAGGGCGGGCCTGATCAACATCGTTGGTCATCAGATTCCCTTCCGAGACTGGAGTCACGTTGCTGGCTACATCGTAGACCTACGATTATGGTCTACAACGTAGAGCGGCTCACACTGCAGGGGCAGCGCACCACGTGGCCCGGGCGGCCTGCCCGGGTACGAACCGCACGGCGAAGGAGCGACATGACTGAGGCAGCAAAGCAGCCCTGCGCGGCGACCCGGCGCACCGGCGGCAGCCAGAAAGCACCCAAGGAGCACGGCCCGCGAGGCGCGAAGGATCTCCGCGGCGAGCAGTGGCACGGTGATCACGGCGAGCTCGGTGACGGTCGCGAGCCGCGCCGGCAGCCAGGCGGCGTCCAACGCAGCCTGGAGCAGGTGACCGACCGCGACACCACAAAGGTCTGACCCACCACTCAGCTCTCCAGCTCGCAACGCCGCATTCATGTTGCAGCGATCGCCGCATCACCAGTGCGGACCGTTCATCACGCGCGGGTAATCGCCCGCCGACATCGACATGAATCGAGAAACACATGACCATCACCGGGATCATCACCGCGATCGTCGTCGGCGCCATCATCGGCGCTCTCGCCCGGCTCGTCCTACCCGGTCGGCAGAACATCCCGATCTGGCTGACGATCGTCGTCGGCATCGTCGCCGCCGTCATCGGCACGTTCCTCGCCCGAGCCATCGGAATCCCCACCGCCACCAGCGGGATCGACTGGCTCGAGTTGCTGGTCCAGCTCGTCGTCGCCGTCGTCGGCGTGGCGCTGGTTGCCGGTATCTACAGCCGGCGCGGTGTCGGCCAGGGTGACCGGCGCTGACCGAAGCCCGGCGGCTGGGCCCCGCAGAGCACGCTTGCAGGGGCCCAGCCGGTGTCGAGCGATGTACCGTGAGGGTTGCTCGGTTGCCCCGGACCCCGGTGACGCGATTGGTCGATGATCACAACGCGTGCACCAGGGAGATTCATGTCGATCAGCTTGAGGTCCGTGTCGCGACAGCCCGTCAGCGAGGACCAGGGCGAGTCCCTCGTCTCCGACTGTCGGGTCCGGGTGGACGGGGTGGACCTTCAGTATCTGGATGCCGGGTCCGGGCCGCCGTTGTTGCTGCTGCACGGCCATGAGCAGAGCGCGACCAGTTGGCGGTGGGTGATCCCCGTCCTCGCCCGGACACACCGTGTGCTGGCCCTGAGCCTGCCCGGCCACGGCACGAGCGGCCCGGCCGTCGGCGGCTACGCCCCTGGCCGGGACCTGGCCCCGCTCGTGGCCGACTTCCTCGACATCCTCGGGGTCGGGTCGTTGCACGTGGTCGGGAATTCCGTCGGCGGTGCGGTCGCGCTACGCATGGCCTTGGCCGACCCGGCCCGGGTGCGGACCCTGACCCTGGTCGACAGCGCCGGCCTGGGCCGCGAAGTCAACCCGCTGCTCGCCCTCAACACCCTGCCGTTTATCGGCGAGCTCGCCATCATGATGGCCCGCATGCCGGGCGGAGACGTGGGGCGAACGTCGATGTCCACGGCCATGCTGTTCGCCCAGCCTTCGCGGGTACCCGCCGAGTTCTTCACCGAGCAGCACGCCCTGGGTCGGCGACCGGGCCAACTCGAGGCCTCCACCGCCATGGCCCGTGCCCTGTTCGACACGAACGGACAGCGCGAGGTGCTGCTCGATCAACTTCCCACTCTCACGATGCCCACACTGGTCGTCTGGGGTGGATGCGACTACGTCCTACCCCCCTCCCAGGCCCAGGCCGCGGTGGACCGCCTGCCCCACGGGCGGCTCGCGCTGCTCGCCGACTGCGGGCACCTGCCCCACGTGGAGTGCCCCGACCGGTTCGCCACCGTCGTGAGCGAGTGGCTCGCCGAGCACCCCGACCCGTCCTGAGAGGGCCTCACGATGGCGACACCCGAACCCTCCATCGCACCATCGACACGGGACCGACCGCTGGACCCCGGGCAGCCGTCCACCGGGCAGGTCGCAGAGCCGGAGGCGTACCGCAGCCATGCTCGCCGTCCCGGTCGCGCAGGCGCCGATCGACCGCACCGCAGACGCCGCCGTGTTCTGCGCGGTGCACGACGTCCTGCAGTCTCCGGCCGCGCTGACCCACGTCTTCGAGCATCTGCGGCCCGGGGCGGCGGTGGCCGCCACCGGCGGGAAGTGGCCACCCACCTGGAACGTGGCGCTGCGCGCGTGGGTGGCCGATCTGCACGCACCGTTCATCAGCGACTTCACCGGCTTCGATCAGCCGTGGCGGCTGCTGGCCGGGTTTGTCCCCGACCTGCGGGTGACCGAGCTGGGCTCCGGCGCTGGTCACCTGGCGGTCGGGCGCGCCCGTGGCCCGCTCGAGCATGCCCAGCAGTGAAAGTGGAACAGAGGCAATGATGGCCACCACGACCGGCGGCGCGACCGAAAGCAAGGCCGAACAGGCCGGAGACAGCACGTCGCTGGAATGGCTCGCCCGCGGCGGGTTGATCGCCTACGGCGTCGTGCACCTCCTGGTCGGCTGGCTGGCCCTGCAGATCGCTTGGGGCACATCCGGCGGCACCAGCGCCGACACCTCCGGCGCGCTGACCACACTGGCCCAACAGCCCTTCGGCAAGGTCCTGCTGTGGGTGGTCGCTGTCGGCCTGGTCGCGCTCGCGCTCTGGCAGGTCAGCGTAGCCATCTGGGGCTACCGCAACCTGGACGGCGCGAAGCGGATCCGAAAGCAGGTCACCAGCGGGGCCAAGGTCGTCGTCTACGCCGCGCTTGCGGTCAGCGCCGCGCTGTTCGCCCTCGGCGCGGGCTCGTCGAGCTCCCAGTCCCAGGAACAGGCCACCACCGGCGTGCTCGCCTGGCCCGGTGGGCGGGTGCTCGTCGTCGCCGCAGGCCTGGCCATCATCGGCGTCGGCATCGCCAGCATCATCAAAGGCATCAAGGAGTCCTTCACCGAGGAGATAAACACCTCGTCGATGTCCCCCACGACCCGCAAGGGTGTGCTGCGACTGGGACAGGTCGGATACATCGCCAAGGGCGTCGCGCTCAGCGTCGTGGGGGGCCTGCTCACCTACGCCACGCTCACCTTCGACCGGCAGACGGCCCAAGGACTCGACGGCGCCCTGCAGACCATCCTGGCGCAGCCCTTCGGACGGTTCCTGCTCACCGCGGTCGCCCTCGGATTCGCAGCCTTCGGTCTGTTCGCGATCCTCCAATCGCGCTACCGCCGCATGTGAGGGCACCCTTCGACCGAATCGTCGTCATCTTCAACCCGCAGAGCAGCGGCGACGGTCCGCGACTGGCGGAGGAGCTGGGCACGGACTTGGCGCGGCGGCTGCCCGAGGTCCCGGTGTGCCTGTGCCCCACCGAACGCGCGGGCCACGCCCGCGATCTCGCCCGGGAGCACGGCGTGCACGCTCGGACCCAGTACGCCCACTCCTACATCGGCCTGGGCCTGACCCCGGTGATGGCCATCGGCCTGGAGAAGGGCGGCAAGGGCTCCCTCAAGGAGATCGTGTCCGTGATACGGACCTTCGCCAGATTCCGGCCGTTCACCATCCAACTTGAGGACGGCACCCGGCGCAGCTTCGACAGCCTGCTGTTCGCCAACATCGCCGAGATGGCCAAGTACGCCACCCTGAGTGAGGCCGGGCCCCCGAACGACGGACGGTTCGAGGTGATCGCTCTGCCGCACATCGCGAAGTGGCGGATCCTGGGCGTCGCCTTCCGAGCGGCGACGCGCGGCTTGGGCCCGCAGCCGAGCGTCGAGCACTACGTCTTCACCACGCTGAAGCCGATCCCCCTGCAGCTCGACGGCGAACTGCTCGCGCTCGACCCCGGCACACCGGTATGTATCGACATCGCTCCCGCCGCCCTGGCCACCCTCGGCTGATCAACATCGTCACCCGAGCGCACCATGATCCTCTCTGATCGGTCGCTCACTGGGGGTTACCCGTCGGGGCTCAGGTAGCGGCCTGGGTCGCTACCGGCGCGAGCGCCGGTGTCGAGCCAGCGGGTGAACCCGTCGGGGTCTCGTCGTTCGAGTTCGTCGAGCAGGCACTGGCGCAGACGCACGATCTTGCAGCGGGCCGGGCTCGAGGTGACGTCGAGCAACGCGAGGTAGGCCGGTGAGCACCAGGCCTCCCGCGCAGGTGGCCGCCTGCCCGTGCCGGATCCGTCACGACAGCGATCCCACCCACCACAAGACCGGCGGCGGCTGCCATGGTGTAGGCAACTCGAGCGAACATGCGGTACCTCAACGATCACGAACCGCGCTCGGTGAGGCGACCCAGCCGCCGCGGGTGGGCGTCTCCGCGGGTCGTATCGAGGCGATACGCCAGGGTCTGGGGCATGCAGCGGAGCCGAGCGGCTCCGTCGTCAACGATAGGACGGCGCCATCGCCGCGGCAACGCGTGGCGCAGATGGATCGGTCGTCGCATCTGCCGCGGTTCGGTCAGACAGGAAGAGGCAGCACCGTGGCCAAGGCCGTACTCACCCCGCAGGCGGAGAACTTCCCCGCCTGGTATCAGGAGGTCGTCGCGCGCGCCGAGCTGGCCGAGAACGGCCCGGTGCGGGGAACCATGGTCGTCCGGCCGTGGGGCTACGCGATCTGGGAGCTCATGCAGGCCGACATGGACCGGCGGATCAAGGAGACGGGCGCCCGGAACGTCGCGTTCCCGCTCCTCATCCCGACGAGCTTCCTGGAGAAGGAGAAGCAGCACGTCGAGGGTTTCTCCCCGGAGCTGGCCGTGGTCACCCACGCCGGCGGGGAACAGCTCGTTGAGCCGCTGGTGGTGCGCCCCACCTCCGAGACGGTCGTCAATCACTACTTCGCCAAGTGGATCCAGTCCCACCGAGACCTTCCGTTGATGCTCAACCTCTGGAACAACGTGGTCCGGTGGGAGCTGCGGCCACGGCTGTTCCTGCGCACCACCGAGTTCCTCTGGCAGGAGGGCCACACCGCCCACGCCACCTATGCGGACGCGGCCGAGGAGACCCGGCGCATGCTGGAGGTGTACCGGGCGTTCATGGAGGAGACGCTGGCGATCTCGGTCGTCGCGGGTGAGAAGTCGCCGGGCGAGCGCTTCGCCGGCGCCGACCACACGTTCACCTGCGAGGCGCTGATGCGCGACGGCAAGGCGCTGCAGATGGGGACGAGCCACAACCTGGGCCACAACTTCGCCCGCGCCTTCGACATCCGGTACCTGGACGGCCACGGCGAGCGCCGCCTCGCCGCCACCACCTCCTGGGGCACGTCCACCCGGATGGTCGGCGGCCTGATAATGGTGCACGGCGACGATCACGGACTGCGCCTGCCCCCGACGATCGCACCGCACCAGGTGGTGATCATGCAGCTGGACGAGGAGGGCGCGGCGGCCGGGCGCATCGAGGCGGAGCTGCGCGCCGCGGGCGTCCGTACGCACCTCGACGCCCGCACCCACACCGCGTTCGGGCGCCGCTCGGTCGACTGGGAGCTGAAGGGCGTCCCGGTTCGGATCGAGCTGGGCGCGCGGGAGCTGGCGTCCGGCCGGGCCACCCTCGTCCGGCGCCACGACCGCAGCAAGACATCCGTTCCGCTCGACGGTGCCGCACGCGCCGCGGCGAACCTCCTCGAGGAGATCCAGCAGGTGCTGCTCACGGCGTCGCGCACCTTCCGCGAAGAGCACACCTACCCGGTCACCGACTTCGACGAGTTCACCCGGCGCGTCGGCGACGGCGGGCTGTTCCTCGCCGCCTGGTCCGGCGAAGAGGAATCGGAGCAGGTACTCGGGCAGGACACCGGCGCCACGATCCGCTGCATCATCGACGCCGACCCGCCCGCGCCGACCTGCCTGATCACCGGCAGCCCCGCCCGGTACGCCGTGCTGATCGGTCGGGCCTACTGACGCCGCGCAGGACACCGGTCAGCCGAGGTCGGCGGCGAACCCGTCCAGCAGCCAACGCAGGCCCCGTTCGAAGTTGTCGTCGTCCTGGCCGGACGGGCCGTTGTCCAGCATCTGCGCGAGGTGCGGGAAGCCGCCCCCGGCCACCAGCTGCCGCAGGTAGGGCAGGAGGAGCTCGCCCTGGCCGGTGCGGGCGGCGTCGCGTTCCCGGACCTCCCGGACGGCGACGCCGGTGCTGTAGTCGGCGACTGCGGTCAGGAGCCGCCATTTGCCGGTCAGGTCGGCATCCAGGCCGGCGAGGGCGGCGATCGACTGCTCACTGTGGCGCAGCATGTTCGGGCCCACCCGGCCGAGCGCGGAACGCCGGGTGACGAGGTCGACGAGCCACGGGTGGCGCAGCGTCGTCTGCCGTTCGCGGCGGGCGATGGCCAGGGTTGCCTCCCGCCAGTCCGCGGGGAGCTCGCCCGGCACGAGGGTCTCCGCGGCGACCTCGTCGGCCATGAGATCGAGCAGGTCCTCCTTGCGCTCGATGTAGGTGTAGAGGCTCATGGCGCGCGCGTGGAGGTCGGCGGCGACCCGCCGGATCGACACGGCGTCGAGCCCCTCGGCATCGGCGATGGCCACCGCGGCCGCGACGATCGCTTCCCTGCTCAAGCTGGAGCGCCGTCGGGTGTCGTCGCGGGCCCACACCGGGACCCGGCTCTGCTGCTCGGCCATCGCCGCCATTGTACGGCGTATCGCAAATCGCTACGGCGTACGGCTTTGCGATACACTGTACGGCGAAGCGGAGGACAAACCCGGACGGAGGCGGGGATGACCACGACACAGGCACCAGAACGCTTCGACCCGGCGCTGCGGAACATGTCCGTGGTCGTCGTACTCGGGGCGATCATGACCGTGATCGACACCACGATCGTCACCGTCGCGGTGCACGTGCTCGGCCGAGAGCTCGACACCTCGTTGAGCACGATCCAGTGGGTGCTGACCGGGTACCTCCTGGCGCTGTCCATGACCATCCCGGTCACCGGCTGGGCGGTGCAGCGCTTCGGCGCCAGGACAGTCTGGATCACCTCGCTGGTCCTGTTCATCGCCGGCTCGGCGCTCTGCAGCGCCGCCTGGTCGGCCGGCAGCCTCGTCGCCTTCCGCGTGCTGCAGGGCGTCGGAGGCGGCCTGCTCATGCCCGCGGGGCAGACGATGCTCGCCAGGCAGGCGGGTCCGCGACGGCTGGCACGGACGATGGCCGTGGTGTCCATCCCCGCGATGCTGGCACCGGCACTCGGCCCGGTCCTCGGCGGACTTCTCCTGGAGCACCTGTCGTGGCGCTGGATGTTCGTCATCAACGTGCCGGTCTGCGCGGCCGCACTGCTCCTCGCCGTCCGCCTGCTGCCCGCCGACACCGGCCGTCGACCGGACACCGGTCTGGACGTCCTCGGGCTGATCCTGCTCTCCCCCGGACTGGCCGCGCTGGTCTACGCCCTGGCCCGAGCCAGCGAGGGTGACGCACCGGGCGAGCCGCAGGTGCTGGTCGGCCTGGTCGCCGGTGTCGTCCTGCTCGCGGCGTTCGCCGGCCACGCTCTCCGGCGTGCCGACCGCGCGCTGGTCGACCTGCGCCTATTCACCGACCGGGCATTCGCCACCTCGGTGGGCGTCCTCTTCGGCTACTCGGTCGCGATGTTCGGCGCACTGATCCTTGTACCGCTGTACGTGCAGATCGTGCGCGGCGGCGACACCCTCGACGCGGGCCTGCTGGTCGCCCCGCTCGGCGCGGGCGCAGCCGTCACGGCAGTGTTCGTCGGTCGCATCACCGCCCGGTTCGGCTCCCGCGACCCGAGCATCGCCGGCATCGTCGCGGTGCTCGCCGGCCTGCTGCTGTACACCCAGGTCGACGCCGGGACGGCGTGGCCGCTGCTGGCCGCGGCGACGTTCGTCATGGGGCTCGGCCACGGCGTGGTCACGCCGTTGGTGATGGCCGGTGCCTACCGGGACCTTCCGAAGGCCGCGATCCCCGGGGCCACCGTCGCGGCCACCATCGTGGTCCGCGTCGGTTCCGCCCTGGGCGCCGCCATCCTCGCGGTCGTGCTGCAGATCCTCATCCGCCACGCCGCGTCCGTGCCAGCCGGCGCCGCGCTGGCGCCCGCCTTCGCCCACAGCTTCTGGTGGGCATTCGGCATCGCGGCCATCACCCTTCTCCCGGCCCTGCTGGTCCGCGACCGGTGACGGGGGCCCAGCCCCGTCAGCCGCTCGTCCGCTCGCGCTCACGGGCCCGGTGTGCCCGGACCCGGGAGCGGACGCCGCAGCGTTCGTCCGAGCACCATCGCCGCCGGCCGGTGTGGTCGATGAAGATCCCGGAACAGGTCGTGTCACCGCAGGCGTGCAGCCGCTCGCGCGTCGGACCGGTCAGATCCCGTGCGGCCTGACGGGCCAACCAGGCGAGGGCGACCGCTGCGTCGGCAGGACGGGACAACTGCAGCCGTGCACCGTCACGGTGAACGTCCACGCCCTGATCGGCGAGGAGCGCGTCCTGCAGGATCGTCAGGTCGTGGGCGTCGACCGGGCGAGCATCGAGCGTCGCAACCGCTGCTCGGTGCAGCGCCTCGCGGAGCGCGTGGGTCGCGGCGAGATCGGAGTCCGTCACGTCTGCCGCAGCCTGATCGCCTGCTCCTCGCCGTTGCTGGTCGCCGCCGCAGGCGCGACGCTGGGCTGGGACCGGCTCTCGACCCGGCAGTGGGCCGGCATCGGGCTGGGCGTCGTCGGCGTCGCCGTCACCCTGGTCGACCGCCTCGGCAGACCTCCGACGGTCGCGGCGCTCGGCTGGACGTTGTTCGGCCTGGCAGGCCTCACCGCAGGCACCATCCTTCAAGGCCGGCTGCGCACAACGGCAGGTCCTGCCGCGCTCGCCGCCACCGAGATCGCTGCGGCGGCTCTGGTGATGGCGGCCTGGGCGCCGCTCGCGGGCTCCCTGATCATCCCGGATACGGCGCGGGCGAGCGGCTCCTTCCTCTGGATCGCCATCGTCCCCGGCATCGCCGGCCCGCTGTTGTTCTTCGCCCTGATCCGCCAGCGGGGAGCCACTCGCGCCAGCAGCCTGCTCTTCGTCGTCCCGGCCGTCACCGCGCTCGCGGCGTGGCCGATCCTGGGCGCGCCGATCGGGACCACGACCCTGTGTGGCCTCGCCATCGCTGGTACCGGACTGTGGCTGGCCGGCGCGCGCCGAGCTGCCACCTCGGTGACCGCGCCCCCGACGACCCGCGAGCCGGTCTCCACCTAGCCATGATCGGCGGTCTCACGAGCCGGGGCGGACCCCCGGCCGCCGAGCAGCGCGTGTCCTCAGGACGAGGCGACCTCGACGGGGGTGCCGGAGGTCAGTCGCACCGGTTTGCCGTTCACCACGACCTCCTCCGTCCCGCCCTCGGGTCCGCCCAGCAGCAGCTCGATGCGTTCGTGGTCGACCGCGACCCGGATGGGCCGGCCGCGCCAGCGCAGGCGGAACCGGATGCCTTCCCAGTCGTCGGGCAGCCACGGCGCGAGCGTGACGCGACCACCGAGGATGCGCAGGCCGCCGAACCCGTTGACGAGGATCTGCCAGGTGCCACCCGCGGAGGCGATGTGCATGCCCTCCGCGGTGTTGCCCTGGTTGTCGGTGAGGTCGACGAAGGCCGAGCGCTCGAAGTACTGGACCGCCCGGGTCGTGTCGCCGACCTCGATGCCGATGATCGCGTGGATCGACGGGCTCAGCGACGACTTGTGCAGCGTCCGGGCCTCGTAGTACTCGAAGCTCGCCCTCTTGACCTCGACGCTGAACTCGTCGGGCAGCAGGTACATCAGCATGACGCCGTCGGGCTGCTTGAGCAGTTGGGTGTTCTCGAGGTTGAAGTGGTGGTAGCCCGTCGGGTAGCGCGGCATGTTGTTGGCGTCCCACTCGGTGATGGGTACGTCGTCGCGCTCGAAGTAGCCGGTGAACTGCTCGATGACTCCGTCTTCGTACCGGGCGGCGACGAGCCCGTCGGCGACCTCCCGCCAGCGATCGCGTTCGTTCGCATCCAGCCCGATGCTCGATTCGAGCGCGGCGATCGCCTCGGGATGGCGATCCCGCAGCTCGTCGTACAGGGTGACCGCCTGGGTGAGGTGCCACTGGGCGAGGCGGTTGGTGAAGGCGTTGTTGTCGATGTGGGAGTGGAACTCGTCGGGGCCCATGACCTGACGGAGCTCGTACCCGGCGCCGTCGGCCGCCGGCTCGACGCGGTCGACCCAGAAGCGGCTGGTCTCGAACAGGATCTCGGCGCCGACGTCGTGCAGGAACGCGGTGTCGCCGGTCGCCTCGACGTACCGGGCGATCCCGTAGGCGACGTCGGCGGAGACGTGGATCTCCTCCTCACGGGTCCAGAAGCGGTTGGCGCCGTCCGCGGTGAACTTCGGACATTCCTCCCGGCCGGTGTCGGCGGACTCCCAGGCGTAGCGCGCCCCACCGGTGCCGTACTCGCGCGAGTTCGCCCGTGCGCCGTCCAGGGTGTGGTGGCGGTAGCGCAGCAGCGCCTTGGCGGTGTCGGGCTGGGTCAGGATGTAGAAGGGCAGCAGGAAGATCTCGGTGTCCCAGAACACGTGACCCCGGTAGCGCTCCCCCGCCAGCGCGTTCGCCCCGATGTTGACCGTCGGATCCTCCGGGTTCGCCGCGATCATCAGGTGATAGACGCAGAACCGCAGGGCGCGGGTATAGGCGGTATTGCCGACGACCTCGCAGTCGCACTCGTCCCACAGGCGCCCCCACACCGCGCGGCTCGCGGCCACGACGGAGTCGAACCCGCCCTCGCGGTGTTCGGCGAGCACCGCCCGGCACCGGTCACGCACGCTCCCGGTGGCCGGACCGTCCGGGTCGCGCGAGGTGCAGATGGCGACGAGCTTGTCCATCCGCAGCGTCTCGCCCGGGGCACCGACGTGCACGGTCTCCTCGGTGATCCGCCCACTGCGCTGCACCACCGCGCGCTGCTGCGGTGGCGGCTCGTGGGTCGTCGCGGCGGCGTACCCGAGGTCGATACCGGTGTCGATCGTGCGCATCTCGAGGTAGAGGACCTCACCCTCGCCGGACCGGGACGACTCCTCCAGATGACGGGCGCGGGCCCACTTCTCCCACCGGATCTCCGCAGGGAACACCGTGGCTTCCGGATAGAGCGGAAGCCGTTCGAGGTTGCGGCGGTCCCCGTCGATGCCGGTCTCGACCCGGATCTCCGCCGCATGGTTCTCGGGGGTGACCTCGACACGCAGCACGCAGACCCTGCGGTCGGCCATGCTGGCGCAGCGCGTCGTCTCCAACCGTGTCCGCCGGCCCTCGACGTCCTCGAAGACGGTGGACCGGGTCAGGAGCCCGTCCCGCAGGTCCAACCAGCGGTCATGGGTGACGACCGTGCAGGTGTCGACATCGAGGCGGACTCCGCCGACGAAGACCGTGGTGTCCACCCAGTCCGGGCAGTTGACCAGGTCGATCACCGGGACGTCGTGGCCGTCGTAGACGCCGGCCAGGAACGTGCCCGACAGCTCCCCCAGGTGGCCCTCCTCCAGGCTCCCCCGGGTGCCGAGCCGGCCGTTCCCGACCGTGAACAGGGTCTCGTGGAAGTTCGCCCGCTCCCGGTCGAACCCGGACTCCTCCACCACCCACACGTCGGCGGGCATGTCGAATCGATCGCTCACGGTGGCCTCACCTCAACGTCGTGGTGCGCGCAGGAGTTGCGGGTTCAGTTCAGCTCACACCGGAGCCCCGTAGGTGCGGGCGATCTGCTTGTTGGTCTCTGCCAGCGGGCGGTAGACGTCGAGGCCCGAGCCGCTGACCCGCTGCGCACCCATGGCGTTGCCGTAGCGGGCCGCCGAGACGATGTCGTGGTCCTGCAGGAAGCCGAACGCCATGCCCGCGGCGAACGAGTCACCGGCGCCCGTGGCGTCGACGACGTCGTCCACCACGATCCGCGGGATCTCCTCCTCCACGAGGCCGCCGGAGTCGTCGAGGTGGTAGGCCACGCAGCCGCGCTGGTCCAGCGTGACGCAGACCGCCTGCACGCCGCGGCGCAGGCAGTGCTCGGCGAAGTCGGGCAGCTGCTCCTCGGCGATGGGGTTGCCCGCGTCGTGGTGCGCGAGCGCCATCTCGCGACGGGAACCAGCTGCAGCCGGCCTCCTCCAGGTTCATCTTCAGGATGTCGACGTGCGGCAGCCACGAGTCGCGCTCGACCCACAGCCGGCGTTTGCGCTCGCCGCCGATGACCAGCGTGCTGGTCGGGCCGTGCGCGTCGAGCAGGATCGTGCCGTCGCTGTGGCTCTTGATGTAGGCCAGCGTCGCCTGCCCGACCTCGTAGTCGGTGATCGGCACGCAGACGAACGCGTCGGCGTGCAGAGCGAACTCGACATCCGCGGGCGTGATCGGATCCATGAACCCGATCTGCTGCTCGATCCGGTTGGCCTGGTCGGTGTAGATGAGCTCGACGACCGCGCCATGGTCGCTCGCCGAACGGATGCCCGTGACGTCGACGCTCGGGAAGGCCGACAGCAGTTCCTTGATCGGCTCCTCGTCCTCGCGCCGCACGTGAACGATCGGGTAGATCCGGTCGTCGGGATCGAGCAGCGCGGCGAGCGCGGCGACGGTGTAGAGGGCGCAGCCGTACTTCTCCAGGACCTCGCCACGATGGGTGACGATCCGGTCACGCGGAATGGGTCCGAGCACCGCGACGCTACGGTTTCCAGACACGATCACCCTCCGGACTTCTCGACCAAGGATCACCCGAGCAGGACGCTACGCGGTCCGGAGCGCAGGGGGTACTCGGACCGAATCTCCTCGCCGCGGCTCGGGTGAATACGCAGAACTGCGTATTCCTGGGCTCACGGTGCGCTGCCACGCTCCTGGGACCGTACCGTGGGAATGAGGCAGGATCATGCGTTCTCGTCGACTCGGGCGAGGTGTTCGACTGGCCGTCGCCGTCGGCACCGCTCTCGCCTTCGCCTGTTCCTGCACCAGTGGAAGCACACCGACCGCCGGCAGCGGGACACCCAGCAACTACACGGTGTTCGGCCCCTCGCAGCCACTCGGGAACGGCACGGTCAAGACCTACGTCACGCTGGACGGCGCGGGGCAGCCCACCGAGGTCGGTCTACGGCTCAGCGCCACGGCCATGGACGGTCTGCCGCAGGACACCGGCCCCGCACAGATGGTGATGCTGGCCTTCCCCGATCAAGCCGCCCGGACCGCGTTCAACCACGTCATGCTGAACTGGAACCCGCAGGGACACGAACCTCCCGAGCTGTTCGGCAAGCCGCACTTCGACTTCCACTTCGACATGGTCGACATGGCCACGATGCAGGCGATTAACCCGGACGACCCGAAGTACGCGGCGGAGGCCGAACACCTTCCCGAGGCGAAGTACGTCCCCCAGGGGTACGTCGTTCCCCCCGGCCCTCCGCCCGCGGCCCAGGCCGTGCCCGGCATGGGCGTCCACATGGTCGACTCCACCGACAGCACACTCGTGCCCGGCAAATACGATTTCCAGAAGATCGTCATCAGCGGCGCATGGGACGGCCGCTACACCTTCATCGAACCGATGATCACCCGCGAGTGGCTGCTCACCCAGCCCAACTCGCAGGAGAGCCTCAAGCAGCCCCAGGCGTACCAGAAGACGGCCTACTACCCGACCACGTACGACGTCCACGTCGACCAGCAGACGAAGGACTACGTGATCGCGCTGACCGGTCTGACCATGCGCGAGGCCGCTTAGCGGCGTCCCTTCGTCGGCGTTCCGATCGATTCAACCCGGCGTGAGGTGGGCGGCGAGGTCGATCAGGGACGTCACGTTCAGGTCGGCCGCGCCATCGCGGGCGGGCGGAACCGTTCGGGGGCCGAATTCGTGCGGGCGGTGCACGTACGCCGTCCGCATGCCGCGCCCACGCGCAGCGACGAGGTCGTCGACGTGGGCGGCGACCATCAGCACCTGCCCCGGGGCGAGGCCGAGCAGTCGGGCGGCGCCGTCGTACACCTCGGCGTCCGGCTTGTAGTGCCCGAACACGTCCGCGGACAGTACGGCGTCCCACGGCAGGCCCGCACGCTTGGCCATGTCAACGAGCAGGCCCACGTTGCCGTTGGACAGCGTCGCGAGCACGTGCCGTTCCCGCAGCCGGGTCAGCCCGGCGACGGCGTCCGGCCACGGGTCGAGCCGGTGCCAGGCGAGCACCAACTCGGCGCGCGTCGCCTCGTCCGGGTCCTGCGAGTACTCGACGAGCAGCGAGTCGAGCGACTCGCGGTGCAGTTCGTCCAGATTCGCCCAGCCCCGCTCGCCCCGGCGCACCCGGTCCATCGACGGCGCGTACCGCTCGCGCCAGGCGTCGGCGAACGCCTCCGCGTCCACCCCGGGCAGAAGCCGCCGCACCTCGCGGGCCACGCCGGCCCGCCAGTCCACGACGGTGCCGAACACGTCGAACACCAGCGCCCGCACGTCCACGCCCACGACCCTACGGCGCCCCCGGCGGGTGACCGACGTGTGCTCGCGCGGGATGGCCTCGAGCGGGGATGTCCGTCGATGGTGACGTTGTGACACCGGCTGCGGGCGTGGTGGACTCGTCAAGGAGCCGGTACCGGGTAGCTCCAACCGGTGCACCTTCACTGAGGCAGTGACGCTGACGAGGACCGCGAGGTGATGGTCGTGATCAGGTCCTGCGACGCGACCGTCTGCCGCATCGGGTGCGCGGTCCTGCGACCAGTCGCACGGCTGGCCGGTGTGGTGTCCGGCTCACGGATCGTCGCGTCCGTAGCCACCTGTGAGCACCATGTCGCTCTCACGATCGACGACGGACCCCACCCCGCGACGACACCGGATCTACTGCGCGTCCTACGCCGACACGGTGCCCGGGCGACCTTCTTCCTCATCGGGGAACGAGCAGAGCGCCGCCCCGACCTCGTACGGCGCATCGCCGCGGACGGCCACGAGATGGCCAACCACCTGATGCACGATGAACCAAGCATCTGCTTGCCGGCAGCCGAGTTCCGGCGGCAGCTGACCCAGGTTCACGAGCTGCTCACGCCGTTCGGTGATGTCGTGTTCTTCCGCCCGGGCTCCGGATGGTTCACTCGGCGCATGCTGCGCGATGCTGCTGCGCAGGGCTACGCGTGCGCCCTCGGGACACCGCTTCTACTCGTCGCGGACTACAGAAATCCGAGGGACACCGGCCGCGTCCTCGCTCGACGAGCCCATCCCGGAGCGGTCATCGTCCTGCACGAAGGCGATGAGAGCCGCGCCCCCGTAGCAATGGCGGCAGACGCCCTGCTCGTCGAGCTGGCACGCCGGAACCTGACGGCGACCACATTGTCTGAGCTGGCGCCGCCATCGGTGAGGCGGTCGGGTGGGGAACGCGACGGCCGCCGGCGATCCCCGGGTACCCGAGGGTGATCACGCAATCGTCGGCATCGACAAGCAGGGCAGGGGCATTGGTCGCTGGACCGATCAGCGACGAGCGCGGACGCTGAGGCCAGGGGCCCGCCGCGAGGGCTCCAGACGAACGCGGGGGCGACGTGAGCAAGCAACCGGACCGTCTGTCCCCGCTCACCGGTTTCCGCTCGCGACATGCCTGGCTTGACCATCTGGTCCGCGCCGGCGAGCGGTACACCGAGACCCACGGAAACCACTACGCGGCGGCGATCACCTATTTCAGCGTGCTTGCGCTGGTGCCGCTGCTGATGATCGCGTTTGCCTCGGTCGCGCTGGTGCTGCAGTCGAACCCAGACCTACTCGCCCGGCTGAAGGCCGAACTCGGCAGTGCACTGCCTGCCGGCCTGAACCAGACCCTGGACACCGTGATCGACCAGGCGATCACCTCGGCCACCACAGTAGGGATCGTCGGCCTGTCGTTCGCACTGATCGCAGGGCTGGGCTGGATGACGAACTTCCGCGATGCCCTCTCCGTGCAGTGGGGTCATGACCAGAAGCCGCCGATCCCCTACCTACGCCGCATGGGGGCCGATCTGGCCTCACTGATCGGGCTCGGCCTGGCCATGGCGCTCTCCTACGCACTGACGGCGATCGCCACTGGCGGGTTCGCCACCGAGATCCTCGGCTACGTCGGGCTGGCCGACGCGGGGTGGGCCGAACGGCTGCTCGAGCTGCTGGCCCTGGTGCTCGGCCTGCTGTCCAACTGGCTGGTGTTCCTGTGGGTGTTCGCCCGGCTGCCCCGCGAGCCCGTGACCTGGCGCAGCGCGATCCTCGCCGCTCTCGGCGCCGCGCTCGGCCTCGAGGTCATCAAGCGGGTGATGGTGGTCTACCTTGCCGCAGTAACCCAGACGCCCGCAGGCCTGGCGTTCGGCCCGATCCTCGGCCTGCTGATCTTCATCTTCACGCTGTCCCAATTCCTGCTGTTTCTTACTGCCTGGGCGGCCACTGCGCAGAAGAACCACGTCAAGCGACCGCCGCCGGTGCCCTCTCCCGCTGTGATCCGGCCGGAGGTGACGGTGCGCAGAGGCCTCGGGCCGGGTGCCGCCACTGGTCTGCTCGGCATCGGCGCGACAGCAGGCATTCTCGGTTGCCGTTTGCTCCGTCACCAGAAGTAGCTCATCGGGCCGCCCGGTCGCCCGCCACCCGGGGGCCGAGCAGGTGCCGGATGTCGAGGTCGTGCGCGTGGAGGCAGTCCTCTTCTTCGCGAACGCCGACTACGTACGCACCCAGATCCGTAATAGCGCGGAGTCGGCGGATCCGCGCGCCGTCGTCCTCGACGCCGAGACCTCCCCGTCGATCGACGTGACCGGCGCGCAGATGCTCGCCGAACTCGCGAACAACCTGCGCAGTCGCGGCACCCGCCTGCTCGTAGCTCGCGACGTCGGTCAGGTCCGCGACGTGCTGCGGCGCGTCGAGGTGCCGGAGATCTGGTGGGGGTGTACCCGACTGTGGACGCCGCGGTGGAAGCCGCACTCGACAGCCTCGGCGAGATCGAGGCCACCGGTCCCCATCCACCGCCGATCGGTGATGACGGCGGGATCCCGCACCCGCCCGCCGCGCCGGACACCTACGCCGATGACACGGTGGCGGATGGGCGAGATGCACAGTGAGCCTGGTCGTCGCCTGCGACGGCGCGTACCCGGATCAACATCAGTTGCTCGGGAAACAGGGCCGGGATGCGCAGCCCGACGGTGCCCAACGCCGAGCCGGGCAGTGTGATCCCCTCGGCCGTCCACGGCGGCGGACGGATTCCGCGCATGTGGGCGGGCAGGTCACCGGGCGGCTGCAACTGCACGCGATAGCGGCGGGCCGGATCGAGGCCGGGCAGCCGCATCGCGCCGGGCACCGAGGTCTCCGGTGCGGTCAGCTGCACCAGCGCGAACAACGCGTCGGAGCGGTCGGGGGCGACCACGCCGTGCACGGCGACCGCCGGGTCGTACTGCGGGGCGCGGACGACCTCGCCGGTGTGCACCAGCTCGCGCACGTCCTTGTAGAGCGCCACCCACGAGGCCAGCTCCTTGCGCTCGATCTCCGAGGCTCCCCTGAGGTCCCACTCGATGCCGAACGAGCCGAACAGCGCGGTTCCGGCCCGGAATGCGAGATCGTGGGTCCGTCCGGTGGTGTGCGCCCGCGGGGTCCCGACATGGCTGCCGACCAGCTCGGGCGGCAGCAGCTGGGCGGTCCAGCGCTGGATCTGCTGGCGCTCCAGCGGATCGATGACGTCGCTGCCCCAGACCCGATCGGTGTGCTCCAGCACCTCGAGATCGACGCGGAGGCCGCCCGACGAGCACGACTCGATCTCGACCCCGGGGTGGCCGGCGCGCAGCTCGTCGAGCAGCCGGTAGAACGCGACGGTCTGGGTGTGCACGCCGGGCCGGCCGTCCGGGCTCCGGCCTGCGTCAAGCAGGTCGCGGTTGTGGTCCCACTTGAGGTACGCGATGGGGTACTCGGTCAGGAGGGCGTCGAGCCGTTCGAGGATGTAGGCGTAGGCGTCGGGATGGCCGAGGTCGAGCACCTGCTGGTTGCGTGACGGCAGGGGTGTCCGGCCGTCGGTGCCGAGCACCCAGTCGGGGTGGGTGCGGGCCAGGTCGGAGTCCAGGTTGATCATCTCTGGCTCGACCCACAGCCCGAACTCCATGCCGAGCCCGCGGACGGCGTCCACCAGCGGGTGCAGGCCGTCCGGCCAGACGTCCTCGTCGACGTACCAGTCGCCCAGCCCGGCGGAGTCGTCGCGACGGTGGCGGAACCAGCCGTCGTCGAGGACGTACCGCTCGACGCCGACCTCCGCGCCCACGCCGGCCAGCTCGGTGAGCCGGCCGAGGTCGTGGTCGAAGTACACCGCCTCCCAGGTGTTCATCACGACCGGCCGCGGGCGGCGTGGATGGTGCGGACGCGCGCGCAGATGAGTGTGGAAGCGCGCGGCCACGCCGTCGAGACCGATGCCGTGAGCGGCGTACACCCACGGGCCGGTGTAGCTCTCCCCCGCCCCGAGTGTGATCTCGCCCGGCAGCAGCAACTCGCCGCCGCCGAGCACGGCGAAGCCGGTCGACAGCCGCTCGGCGTAGGTGACGTGGTTGCCGCTCCATGCCACATGGACCGCCCACACTTCGCCCCGGCGCGTGTCGAAGCCGGCGGTGCCGGCCGCGAGGATCAGGGGCGCGTCCGGGCCGGTGCGCCCGCGCCGGTTCTCCCGCGAGTGCACGCCCACCACGAACGGCAGCCGCTGTGGGGACCGCTCGCGGCCCCACCGCCCCGCGAGGTCGAACAGCTCGGTGGCCACCGGCGGTACCGGCACGGTGAGGACGAGCCCGTCGACCGCGTAGGTCGCACCGGCGCGCGCCGCTCCCGTTGTGGACGTCACCGACCCGCGCTGGCGCACGAGGCCCGACGGCAGCAGCTCCACCTCGATCGTGACCGTGAGCCCGGCCCTGTCGTCGGCACCGGTGGCGACGACCCGCCCGCCGCCTGCCGGGTCGTCCGTGGACTGGAACCCGGTCAGGGCGAACCGAGGTGACCATCCTCGCCCCGACCGGGAGCCTGCGAGACCGGGCCGGCCGTTCCAGCCCGACGAATGCTCCGGCAGCAGCGCACCGTACGGGGTGGGGTCGTCGAGATCGTTGGGTACCGTGCCCGGGGTGCCGGCGACCGCGAGCGCCGCCAGCTCCTCAGCGGTCAGCTCGCCGAGATCGTGACCCCAGTGCAGCACCGAGGGCAGCGCACCGTCGCGAGCGACGAGCACCACACTCACTCCGGCTGCCCTGAGGTGGACCGCAGGTCCGGGTATCGCCTCGACGAGAGGCTCGACTGCAGAGATCGCGCTGGGGTCGTCCTGGCGCTGGGGCACGAACACTCCAAGGTCACATCGTCGTGCGTGAGGTACAGGTAAGTTTCGCGTGCCTCCGGGCGACCGACGGCGCCCCCTCGATGTCGACGACCGGTCCCACCACTTCGTGGGGATCAAACTGACCGCGGACACCGCCTACGGCGTGCTGACCACGCTGCGCGCCAACGTCCTCGCCACCGACGAGGCGCCGCTGCTCGACCGGGCACCGAACGCCGTGGTGTCGACCGTCGCCGAGCTGGTGCGCTCGCTCATCGGGCAGGTCCGCGACGTCACACCCGCCGCGCGGTCGGAGTGAGTCTCGGCGGCCTCGTCGCGCTGACGCTGCCTGTCGTGGTCGACAACGACGTCCTGTCGCTCACCCGCGCCGAGCAGTGGTTCGGCACGGCACGGCGCTGCGACCACTTCGCCGTCCTCACGATCGGCGAAGGCGTCGGCTTCGGGCTCGTCGTGCACGACGAGGTGGTCGACCGGCCCGACGCCGGCATCGGCCTGCTCGGCCACTTCCCGCTGGATCCCCACGGGCCCCTGTGCCCGCTGGGCCACCCCGGATGCGCCGACGCGATGCTCACCGTCGGCGGCATCACCGCGCGGGCAGCCGCCGCGCTGCGCAGACCACTGAGATACGAGGAGGTGCTCGACCTCGCGCTCGACGGCGACCCGATCGCCCGCCGGGTCGTCGACGACGCCGCACGCGCGCTCGGTCGCCTCGTCGCCGCCATCGGCAACCTCACGATGCCCAAGATCGTGGTGCTCACCGGCGACGGCATCCGGCTGGCCGAGATGAGCGATGCCGCCCTCGCCGCGGCGATTCGTCGCGACCGCAGCCCGTACGCCTCGCCACTCGACGTCCGTGTGCAGCCCACCGGGTTCCCCGAGTGGGCCCGCGGCGCGGCCGTCACCGCCATCCGCACCTTCGTGCTGGGCCTACGCGGGTGAGGATCTGGTGCTGGCGGTGCCGGCCGCGAGCCGGACAAGCTCCTCACCCGACTCGACGGCGCCGACCGCTAGAGCGTGGCACAATTGTGGCCATGACCATCGAGCCACTGCGGTCGGTACGCGACCATCTGTCGGAGTTCGTCGACCGGGCCGAGCGCGAGCACGAGCGCATCGTCGTCACCCGCAACGGCCGACCGGCTGCGGTTCTCCTCGCGTACGACGATCTCGCAGCCTTGGAGGAGACGCTCGACGTCCTCAGTGATCCGGAAGCGCTCGCGGACATCCGGCAGGCCGACGCCGAAGTCGGTCGCGGCGACGTCGTCCGCGGAGTCGACGCGGTGCGGGCGCTGCGCACGCGCGCGTGAGCGAGCCGTACGACATCCAGGTGGCTGCCGGCGCTGCCCGCACGATCCACGGGAAGCTGCCTGAAGGAGTGGCCGCAGCCGTCGTCGAGTTCATCACCGGCTCGCTGATCGCGGCGCCTCGCCGGGTCGGCAAGCCGCTGCGTCGCGAACTCGCGGGCCTGTACTCCGCCCGCCGCGGCACCTTCCGGGTGCTCTACCGCATTGACGACGCCGAGCACCTGGTCACCGTGGTGCGTGTCGAGCACCGCGCCGATGCCTACCGACACCGCTGAGGTCAAGCCTCCTGGCCGGCAGGTCGCAGGAGGACCTCGTGGATGGCCAGGCGCCGCGGCCGGCCGATGACGAAGGCGATCACCTCGGCGATGTCGTCCGCCGTGACCTCGCACGTTCATCGAGTTCTACGACTACCTCATCTACGGCTTCGCCGCCGCGCTCGTGTTCGGCAAGCTGTTCTTCCCGGCGCTCGGCTCAGTGGCGGGCACGGTGGCGTCGTTCGCGACCCTCGGCGTCGCGCTCGTCGCGAGGCCGTTCGGCAGCATCCTCTTCGGGCACTTCGGCGACCGGCTCGGGCGCAAGAAGACGCTGGTGACCGCGCTGCTGATGATGGGTGCCGCGGAGACCCAGCACCTGTTCGACCTCGCCCGAGCCGCCTCGGATGGCACGCGGACCCACCGTGTGAGGCCCCAGTCGCGCCTGCCGCAGCGGGCCGCCCAGCTGATCGACGCCTCGGCACTCGACGTCCGGATCGTCACCTACCTCACCGACCCGGGCACCCCGTCCGCCGACGCGCTCGACCTTCTCCGCAGCTGGGTCGCGACGACGAGCACCGTCTCGGCTCCCTCACGTTCTTCCGAGCCGTCGCGGCAGCCGAACACAACGTAGATGTGCGATCAGGCGCTGCAGGCGAACGCCGCGGTGCACGTCGAGAGGCTGCCGGAACTCGCCGAAGGTGTCGCCGAAAGCGGTGCTACACGCCCGCTGAGTCGGGATCAGACCACGCGTACCTTGGTCGCCTGCGGACCCTTGTTTCCCTGCTCGATCTCGAACTCCACACGCTGCCCCTCGTCCAGGCTGCGGTAGCCGCCGGCATCGATCGCGGAGTAGTGAACGAAGACGTCAGCACCGCCGCCGTCGACGGCGATGAAGCCGAAGCCCTTCTCGCCGTTGAACCACTTCACGGTTCCCTGTGCCATGTGATCTGCTCCTAACGGGTCATGGTGGCTTCCCGCGACGCGCGGGTTCGACCGGTCGGCGCACCCGTCAGGTTGACCCTGGCGCCGTACGCCTGAAGAAATTCCGCGAGCGTGCATCACACGAACACCGAAAGCTCTCGCAGCAACGCTACCTCCCCCCGCTCGACCCCCTTTGTTCCCCCTCACACCGCCGCTGTCTGGAAGGCGTGTGATCCGTGGCGCGGGGCGGACGGGTCGTGCATCGCCCGCCCCGCACACGGGTCAGGACCGGCGACCGTGGGTGAGGAAGAACCGGATCATCTCCGCAGACGCGTCGGGGCCCATGGGGTCGGTGTAGGACCCGACCGGGCTGCCGCCGTACCAGGCGTGCCCGCCACCGTGCACGGTCCAGGACTCTGCGACGACAGCGCCGTCGGCATCGGTGTAAACGGTGCGGGAAGCGGCGCGGCTGGCCCGCTCGTCGCGTTCGGTCGTGGTCGACACGGAGGCGCCTACTGCGTCCAGGCGGGCGGCGACGAGCTTGTCGGCGTTCACCGGCGCCACGAGCCCGTCGGCGTCACCGTGGAACACGATGAGCGGCACCGTGCCGGCCGCGGCCGGGGAACCTCCACTCTGCATGGCGGCGAAGGCCGATCCGACGTCGTTCGCGGCGCCGTACGCGAGCCCGGAGTGCACCCCGACACCGGCGTACAGCTCCGGGTATGTCGCGGCCATGACCGCCGACATCGCCCCGCCGGCCGAGAGCCCGGCGACATAGACCCGGTCGGGATCGACCCGGTGGTCGGCCATGACCTGGCGGGTGATGCCGGCGATGATCGACGGCTCCCCCGCTCCGGCCTGCTGGTCAGCGGGGTTGAACCAGTTCCAGTAACCGCCGGGGTTAGCCGACGTGGGCTGCTCCGGATAGGCCACGAGAAAGGTGTGCTGCTCGGCGAGGTCGTTCATGCGGGTACCCGCGGCGCAGTCGAGGGCGTTCTGCTTGCCGCCGTGCAGCATGACGACCAGCGGGACGGGCTCACCGGTGTAGCCGGTCGGGATGTAGAGGTCGTAGCTGCGGGTCCCGGCCGCCTCGGTGTGGCTGAGATGGCGGATCTCGCCACCGGGGGCGGCCGCCGCTGCCGCCGCGCCAGGGTGCCCCGCGCCGGTGCCGGGAAGGTTGCCAAGCAGGCCGGACAGGCCGCCCGCGGGCTGCGTCGAGCCCAGCGCGCCCCGAAGCTTGTCGAGCATCCCGCCGATATCGGGAACGGCGGGCGGTGCGCGGTGGCTGCCTGACAGCGGGACGCCGAGCGGCAGTCCGGGGATACCCGGGCCGCCGCCCCTCGCACCGGTCGTGGAGGCGGGAAGCCCGGCGGCGAACGTGTGCTGCAGGAGCGCGATCGCCTCGTCGAGCTGCCCCGCTCGGATGAGACGCAGTGCTTCGGGCATGCCGGTGGTTCGGTTGTCGTCCATGGGAGAGCTCCCTCTCAGGGGATGTGGAACCTCGGCGTCGGCCGGACGGCCATACCGTGATGGGGTTGCCGCGATGCGTCGCTCCGATGGGACGCACGGGCGTCAGATGGTCATTCCATCTGTGCACCATCCTAGCACCATCCCGGGGGATGGCAGGAGCAGTTTTCGGCATCCCGCCCGCCGCACTCGACTTTCTCCTCAGCCGCCCAGGAACCACCAGCGGGCCGTCACTTCGTGATCTCGAAGGTGCCGGCCAGTTCGGCGGTGGAGTCACCGCCGACCCACACGTCGAAGGTCGAGGTGTCGGTCACCCAGTCGCGGACCGCCGCGTTCCAGTACCGCCGCTCGTCCGGGCCGACCGGGAACGACACCGTCCGGGACTCCCCGGCGGCGAGGGTGATCCGCTGGAAGCCCTTGAGCTCGCGGACGGGACGCGACGCGGTGCCGTAGCGCTGGTGGAGGTAGAGCTGGACGACCTCGTCGGCATCGCGGTCGCCGATGTTGGTGACCTCGACCGACACTGTGACGGTCCCGTCGGTCGTGCTGGCCGGCTGGTCGACAGTGAGGTCGGCATAGGTGAACCGGCCGTAGCTCAGGCCGTGCCCGAACGGGAACAACGGTGTGCTGGCCTCGTCCCAGTAGCGGCGGGCCTGGTTCTCCGGTTCGTGGGAGCGGGTATGGGCGTAGGTCATCGGTATCTGGCCGACGGTGCGCGGCCAGCTGAAGGCAGCTTGCCGCCGGGCGAGACGTCGCCGAAGAGCAGGTTCGCCACGGCCGCGCCGCCCTGCGTACCGGGGTACCAGATGTCGAGGATCGCCGGCACGTTATCCGCCGCCCAGCGCAGGTCCAACGGACGCCCGTTCATGACCAGCAGGACGACCGGGGTGCCGGTCGCGACGACGGCCTGCAGCAGCTCCAGCTGACGCCCGGGCAGCTCGAGCGAGGACCGGGAGGCCATCTCGCCGATCATGTTCTGCCACTCCCCCAGCACGACGACCGCGACATCGGCAGCGGCAGCGAGGTCGACGGCCTGCTGCGAACTCGACGTCCTCGTCGAACCCGTCGGGGTCGGACGGCGTGTTCCCGCCGAACATGTCGAACAACGAGGGGAACTCGCGTTGCACGACCGGAACGCCGCGCGCGTACTCGACCGGTCACGGTGTCCCGATCCGGGCACGGATCCCGTCGAGCACGGTAACCGTCTCATCCAGGTCGAAGTCGAACACCCAGGGCCCGATGGTGTCACGTGGGGAGTCGGCCAGCGGCCCGATGACCGCGACCGAACCCAGCGCATCGACGTCGAGGGGCAGCAGGTCACCCTCGTTGCGCAGCAGCACCGCGGACCGCTCGGCGGCCACCCGGGCCACGTCCCGGTGGGCCGGGTCGGCGAGCACCTCGCGCGCGCGGGCCTCGTCGACGTACGGGTCGTCGAACAGGCCCATCCGGATCTTCGCTTCGAGGATGCGGCGCACGCTCGCGTCGATCGTCGCGATGTCCGTCGCCCCGGAGTCCAGCGCCTCGGGCAGATGGGCGTAGGCGGCGTCGGAGATGACCATCTCCAGGTCAACCCCGGCGTTGACCGCACGGGCCCCGCGTAGCCGTACCCGGCGAAATGCTTGGGACCGGCGATGACCCGCTCGGCTGAGCCCAGCTCAGGACCCTGGAAGCCGCGGACCTGGGCCGCAGCCACCACAGACCCCAGGTAGGGGTCCTCACCGGCGCCCTCGATGATCCGCCCCCAGCGCGGGTCGCGGGCGATGTCGACCATCGGCGCGAACGTCCAGTGGATCCCCACCGCCCGAGCCTCCCGGGCGGTCACGACCTGGCCTGCCTCGATCGTCTCCGGGTCCCAGGAGGCCGCCATCGCGATCGGCACCGGGAAGATGGTGCGCAGCCCGTGGACGACGTCGAAGCCGACCAGCGCGGGGATGCCCAACCGGTTCCCCTCGACCGCGAGGCGCTGCAGGCGGTTGATCTCGGCCGGGTCGGTGACGAACAACAGCGAACCGACGACGCCCTGCGACAGCTTCGACTCCACCATCCGGGGCTGCTCGTCAGGGTCGAAGGCCAGCACCGGCCCTGGCGCGCCCTCGGGTAGGCGGAAGGAGAAGTACTGCGTCAGCTGGCCCGCCTTCTCGGCCGGCGTCATCTGAGCCAACAGCTTGTCGACCTGTGCGTCGATCGTCATCCCGGTCTCCTCGAACACCTCGGCGCTGCTCATCGAACCCCTCTGATCGGAGGGACGACCGGCGCGGCGGGTCTCAGTGCTGCACGGTGTGCAGGTCGTTGTGGCGGCCTTCGCGGATGACCAGCACGGCGATCGCGCTGACGACACCCATGGCGATGAGGAACCAGACGACTGTCGTGATCTGGCCGCCGCCGTTGCGGGCGAGAGTGGCGAGGATGGCGGGGGTGAAGCCACCGCCGAGCAGGGTGGCGAGCTGGTAGCCCAGCGAAGCACCCGTGTAGCGGGCCTTGGTTCCGAACTGCTCGGAGATGAACGCGCCCAACGGGCCGTAGATCAGCGACTGCAGTTGCAGGCCGATGACGAACCCGAGCGTGATCAGCAGTGCGTTGCCCGATCCCCACAGAGCGAACATCGGGAAGGCGAGCGCGGACCACCCGACCGTGCCGACGACCAGCACCGGGCGGCGACCGAAGCGGTCGGAGAGCCGGCCCGCGAGGAGCACGCCGAAGATGGCCAGGAAGGACGCGACCGCGAAGCCGAGCAGCACCTGGGGTCGGGTGGCACCGTGCGCCAAGGCGTAGGACTGGGCGAACGTGGCCATGGTGACCTGGAAGGCGAACGCGGCCCCGGCACCCAGGGTGGTCAGGATCAGCGCCTTCGGACGGCGCAGCACGGACAGCAGCGGCAGCGGCTGACGCCTGCGCTCCGCGGCGTCGGCCTCGGCCAACGCCTGTTGGAAGATCGGGCTCTCCGACACCTGGCTGCGCACCCACAGGCCCAGGCCCAGCAGGACGGCGGAGAGCAGGAACGGCACGCGCCAGCCCCAGCCGAGGAACTGGTCCTGGGGCAACAGCGAGAACAGGCCGAGCATGAGGCTGCCGAGGACGGCGCCGGACGGGGCGCCGGCGTTGCCGAAGGACGCGGCGAAGCCTCGACGCTCGCCGTCGGCGTGCTCGAGGGCCATCAGTGCGGCCCCGCCCCATTCACCTCCGACCGCGATGCCCTGGGCGACACGCAGCAGCACGAGGATCACCGCGGCCCACCCGCCGATGGCGGCCGCGCTCGGTACCAGGCCGATGAGGAAGGAGGCCACGCCCATCACCAGCATGGTGATGACCAGCATCTTCTTCCGACCGAGCCGGTCGCCGAAGTGCCCGAAGACGATCCCGCCGAGGGGGCGAGCGAGATAGCCGGCGGCGAAGGTGCCGAAGGAGAAGATGACGGCGGTGAACGGGTCCAGCCCGGAGAAGAACACCGCGGGAAACACCACGGCGGCGGCCGTGCCGTAGAGCAGGAAGTCGTAGAACTCGATGGTGGTGCCGAGGTAGCTGGAGAGCAGCACGCGCCGGTAGTCGCTGCGCCGCTGGTCGGGTGGGCCGCTCTCGGCGGTACGGGAACGGTGCGTAACTCTCATGGTGGTGCTCCTGATCCGGGAAGGGACTGGCGGAAGGCGTTATCGGGTGAAGGCGCTCAGGCCGGTGGCGGCCCGGGCGACGACGAGGGCGTTGATCTCGTGCGTGCCCTCGTAGGAGTAGACGGCCTCGGCGTCAGCGTGGAACCGGGCGACATCGAAGTTCTGCATCATCCGCAGCGACGTCTTCCCACCGATCCTTTTCAGCACGACTCCCTCCGCTTCACGAGGGACGAGGAAGGCCTTGACCTGCCGGTCGGCACTGTCACGGGCGAAGATCGCGAGCATGTCCGCGACGTCCGCAGCTCGAAGTTGCGGAACCCTGCGTAGATGGCGCTCGGCACGGCGCCGGTCTCGGTGATCTCCGCGGGCTCCATCAGGTCGAGCCCGATCAGGTCCGGCATGACCTGCGTCGGGAACTCGCCCTTCTCCCAGTACTCGTCGAGCAGCGGCCCGACCGTCACATCGAGCACGGCGCGCAGTCGGGCGAGCACCGTTCGCTCGACGTCGGTGAGCAGGTCGGCGAAGCGGTACTGGTCGCAGGCGTAGAGGTCGGCCGCTGACGGTGCGACTTGGGTGACAAGCGGCGTCATCGACACTCCTGGTGATAGGCAGGGTGGGGCGCGTCGGCGGGGACGGGCCCGGCGACGGGTGGTGGGCAGGGCGTCAGGAATTGACGAGCCCCAGCACGCGCGCCGCGTTGTCCTTGAGGATCAGCGGGCGCACTTCGGGCTTGATGTCGAGCGCGTCGAAGTCGCGCAGCCAGCGGTCCGGGGTGATCAGCGGGAAGTCGGACCCGAACAGCACCTTGTGCTTGAGCAGGCCACCTGCGGCACGGACGAGCTGGGGCGGGAAGTACCTGGGCGACCAGCCGGACAGGTCGATGTAGACGTTCGCCTTGTGCGTGGCGATCGAGATCGCCTCGTCCTGCCACGGCACCGACGGATGCGCCATGACGATCGTCAGGTTCGGGAAGTCGGCCGCGACGTCGTCGAGCAGCATCGGGGCCGAGTAGCGCAGCTTGATCCCGCGGCCGCCGGGTAGGCCTGCACCGATGCCGGTCTGCCCGGTGTGGAAGAGGGCCGGCACGCCCAGCTCCTGCAGTGCGGCGTAGAGCGGATAGTGGGCGGGATCGTTCGGCGCGAAACCCTGCAGGCTGGGGTGGAACTTGAACCCGCGGACGCCGTGCTCGGTGACGAGCCGGCGCGCGCGCCGGACGGCCTCGGCGCCGCGGGTGGGATCGACCGAGCCGAACGGGATCAGGACGTCCGCATGCGCGGCGGCCTCGTCGGCGATCTGCTCGCTGGACAGTGCGGGGTGGCCGGTGGCGCCCTCGGCGTCGACGGTGAACACGACCGCTGCGATCGAGCGGGCCCGGTAGTGCGCGGCGATGTCGGCGACGGTCGGGGTGCGGTTCTCGCTCGACCGGAAATACGCGGCCGAGGCGTCGAGCAGCTCGTCGTCCAGGGCGCAGTGGCCGTGGCCGTCGGACTCGACGTGCACGTGGACGTCGATCGCGGTCAGGGTTGCGAGGTCGAGCCCCCCGAGCACTGCCATGGCCGGCCCTCTCCCTCGAGTAACGTAACAAGGACATTGATACCAGGAGCCTTGCTAGCGTGTCAAGCCTCTTGACGTCATACCCTGTGGTCAGGGCAGGTCGACGTCCGTCTTCGCGGCGAGCAGGGCGTTGAGGACGGCGTCGCGTCGGGTGACGAGGTCGGCCGGGTCGATGCCCGCGAGCTCGTCGTCGACGCCGGCGACCAGCTTGTCGACGAGCTCGGGGGTGTGGGTGACCTGCCGAAGGTCGCGCCACCACGCCTCGGTGGGCGGCCCGAGGTGCTCCAGGTCGTGCCGGAGCCCGCCCGGGCCGCCCGAGAGGTGCTTGTTCGCGAAGGGCCCGAGAATGGCCCAGCGCAGCCCGGGACCCTGGGAGATGGCGGTGTCGATGTCGGCGACCGAGGCGATCCCTCGCTCGACCAGGGAGTAGGCCTCCTGCCACAGCGCGGCCTGCAGGCGGTTCGCGACGTGGCCGGGGAGCTCGTGGCGTAGCCGGATCGGGCGCTTGCCGACCGCCGTGTAGAAGGCGAGGGCCTGCTCGACGGCGGCATCGCTGGTCTTCTCCCCCGGCACGACCTCGACGAGCGGGATGAGGTGCGGCGGGTTGAACGGGTGCCCGACCAGCACCCGCTCGGGGTGCTTCGCGGCACCGCGGGCGATCACCGAGGGCAGCATGCCGGACGAGCTGGACGCCAGCACGACGTCCGGGCGGGCGGCCGCGTCGAGCACGGCGAACAGCGCGTGCTTGACGTCCTCGCGCTCCGGACCGTTCTCCTGGACGAAATCCGCCTCCGCGACGGCCTCGGCCGGGTCCCCGGTGAACGTCAGCCGCTCCGGCGAGGCCCCCTCGACCAACCCGATCCGTTCCAGCGTCGGCCAGTGCGCGGCCACGTCGGCGCGCAGCCGCTCCTCGGCGCCGGGCGCCGGGTCGGTGGCGACGACGTGGAGGCCGCGGGCGAGGAAGTGCGCCGCCCAGCTCGCCCCGATCACGCCGGTGGAGACCACGGCCACCCGCTCGACGGCCTTCACCGGGCACCGCGCAGGGTGACGAAGGCGTCCAGGGCGGTCGGGTCGGCGAGTACGTCGCGGCTGGCGACCTCGTCCGGGGCGGCCCCGAGCAGGATCTTCTTCACCGGCAGCTCCAACTTCTTCCCGGTCCGGTTGTGCGGCACCACCGGCACGGCGACGACCCCGTCGGGGATGTGCCGGGGTGACAGCTCGGTACGCAGCTCGGTGGCGATCCGCCGGCGCAGCGCGTCGTCGAGCTCGATCCCGTCGCGCAGGCGCACGTAGAGCAGGAGCTGCCCGTTCCCGCCTGCCGGGTCCTCCAGGTGCACCACGAGGCTGTCGACGACCTCCGGCAGCTCCTCGACGACGCGGTAGAACTCCGCCGTGCCCAGCCGCACCCCGCCCCGGTTCAGGGTGGCGTCCGAGCGGCCGGCGATGATCGCGCTGCCGACCTCGGAGAAGCGCACCCAGTCGCCGTGGCGCCAGACGCCGGGCCAGGTGTCGAAGTAGGTGTCGCGGTAGCGGGCGCCGTCCGCGTCACCCCAGAATCCGACCGGCATCGACGGCATCGGTGCGGTGATCACCAGCTCGCCGAGCTCGCCGACGACCGGCTTCCCGTTCTCGTCGAAGGCCCGGGCGTCGACGCCCAGGCACGGGCCGGAGATCTCGCCGGCCCACACGGGCTGCAGCGGGCTGCCCTGCACGATGCCGGAGCAGACGTCCGTGCCGCCGCTGCCCACGTTGAGCAGCACGCTCCGCCCGAACTGATCAGCCACCCAGCGGTACCCATCCGGCGGCAGCGGGCTGCCCGCCGCGCCGATCTGCCGCAGCCGCGACAGGTCGAACTCCTTCGCCGGCTCGACGCCCTCCTTGCGGCAGGCCATGAGGAAGCCGGGGCTCGCGCCCATCAGCGTCGCGCCGGTCTCGGCGGCCAGCCGCCACTGCCAGCGGATGTCGGGGTGCAGCGGGTTCCCGTCGATCATCACGATCGACGCCCGCACCAGGAGCGACGAGACCAGGGCGTTCCACATCATCCACGCCGTGGTGGAGAACCAGAGGATCCGGTCGCCGGGCCCGAGGTCCCAGCTCAGCGCATGGTTCTTCAGGTGCTCGAGCAGGATTCCACCGTGGCTGTGGATGATCGCCTTCGGCTTGCCGGTGGTGCCCGAGGAGAAGAGCACGCACAGCGGGTGCGCGAACGGCACCGGCTCGAACGCGAGATCAGCTGGTTCGGCGAGTAGTTCGGTCCACGACGTCGAGTCGGGCAGTGTGTTCGGGCCGTACGGGATGTGGGCGACGTGCTCGACGGTCGGGAGACCTGCGCGGATCTCGGCGACCTGCTCGCGGCGGTCGACGTCCTTGGCGCCGTAGCCGTAGCCGGCGATGGCCAGCAGCACCTTCGGCTCGATCTGCCCGAACCGGTCCACCACGCTGCGGGCGCCGAACTCCGGGGCGCAGCTCGCCCAGATCGCGCCCAGGCTGGCGGTGGCCAGGAACGCCACCAGGGTCTCGGGGATGTTGGGCAGGTAGGCCACCACCCGGTCGCCCGGGCCGACGCCCAGCCGTTGCAGGCCCGCGCGGGCCCGTGCGACCTGGTCGCGCAGCTGTCCCCAGGTCAGCTCCACCCGGTCTCGGGTCTGTGAGTAGCCCACCACCGCCACTTCACCGGCGTCCTGATGGGGGTCGTCGAGCAACCCGACCGCGTGCTCGGCGTAATTGAGGGTCGCGCCCGGGAACCATTCCGCACCCGGCATCTCCCGCCGCCCCAGCACCCCCTCGTACGGGGTGTGGGACCGGACGCCGAAGTGCTCCCAGATCGCCGACCAGAACCCGTCCAGATCCTCCACCGACCAGCGGTGCAGCTCCGGATAGTCGGCTAGGTGCAGCCCGCGTTCGCGCTCCAGCCAGGCCAGGAACCGGCCGATCTGGGTCGTCTCCCGCATGTCTGCGGTGGCCGCACACGGGCCGCGGCGCTCCGGCGCGGTCAACCGCTGCACCTTCCCGCCACGACCCTGCAGGAACGTCTGCATCCGCTGCTTGGCCTGCTCGCTGCTGCCCGCCACGCGCCGCCATCAGCGCCTCGAGGAGGTAGCCCTCGGCGGGGTTGGCCTGCGCGATCCGCGGCAGCGCCTGCAGCACGGCGAAGTTCGTGACCGGCGAGTTCGCCGCGATCCTGGTCGGCCAGCTCCAGCGCCTTCGCGAGGCCCTCTCCCTCGTCCGACGAGGTAGTGCGACGATGCCCAGCGCCTGGCCCTCCTGCGCGTCGAGCACGCGGCCGGTGAGCATCATGTCGGCCATGCGGTGCGCCCCGATCAGCCGCGGCACCCGCACCGAGCCGCCGCCCGCCGACGAACAGGCCCGCGCTGCCCCTCCGGGAAGCGCGTAGAAGGCGCTCGGCTCGGCCACCCGCATGTGCGTCGCCGACGCCAGCTCCAGCCCGCCGCCGATCACCGCGCCCTTGAGCACGGCGACCACCGGGAAGCGTGCCGGACTCCATCTGCTCGAACGCCCGGTGCCACATCAGCGAGTGCTCCACGCCCTCCAACGCGTCGCGCTCGGTCAGCTCGGACAGGTCGAGCCCGGCGCAGAAGTGCTCGCCCTCGGCGTCGAGGACGATGGCCTTGACGCCGGCCGGGGGGGCGCTGAACAACGCCTCGATCCCGAGCACGGTCGGCGTCGTCGATGGCGTTGCGCTTGGCGGCGCGGGACAGCCGCAGGATGCCCACCTCACCGTCGGCGCCGCAGCGCTCGAACGCCAAGGAGGGCGGCAGCAGGACCCGCGCAGAGTCGGTGGTGGTCATCTTCGTCGTGCTCCTGTCGGTCATGGTGTGAGAGGGAAGGTCAGGCGACCAGGTAGGCGTCGTGAGACGACGGCGTCGGAGACGACGGCGTCGGGCAGGCGCAGCGCCGACCCGACTGCTACGGCGCGGTTGAGCCAGGCGTGGTCGGTGCGCAGGTAGACCAGCGCCCCGTCGTTGGTGCGCAGCAGGTAGCGGGTGTCGACCACCGTTGCACCGTCGTCGGCGACAACTTGCCAGTCGGCACCGTTGTCCAGGATCTCGCCGGTGAGCAGGGGCCCGTCGAACCGGCCGCCGGTGATCGGCACGATCCGGCGCCGGCCGAGCGTGGTCGTCGGCCCGAGGTCCCACAGCCCGGCATTCAGCTCGACGGTGAACCGGGCCAGGAAGCGCAGCTCCGGCCGTGGGGGGACCTGCTCAGGCACCGGATACCCCGGTTCCCGCGGCCTGCTCGCGTAACGTGCGGCGCAGCAGCTTGCCCGATGCGTTGCGGGCCAGCGTGTCCACGACCACGACCGTGCGAGGGATCTTGTAGCGGGCCAGCCGCCCGTCGAGAAAGCCGAGGATCTCCTCCGGAGCGGCCGCGGCACCGTCGCGCAGCACGACAAGGGCCCGGCCCACCTCGCCCCACCGCTCGTCCGGCACGCCGACGACGGCACACTCGGCGATCGCCGGGTGCTCGTAGAGGATGGCCTCGACCTCGGCCGGGTAGATGTTCTCGCCGCCCGAGATGATCATGTCCTTGATCCGGTCCACGATCGTGACGAAGCCCTCCTCGTCGACCGTCGCGACGTCTCCCGAGTGCAGCCAGCCACCGTCCAGGGTCTGCGCGGTCTCGTCGGGTCGCTGCCAGTAGCCGGCCATCACGTTCGGGCCCCGCACGATCACCTCGCCCGGCTCTCCTACGGCCGTGTCGGTCCCGGCCGGATCGACGACCCGCACGTCGGTGAAGAACATCGGAGTGCCCGCGGACCCGGCCTTGCGCACACTGTCCTCCGGGCGCAGGAGCAGCACGCCGGGCGAGGCCTCGGTCATCCCGAAGCCCTGCACGAAGGTCAGCCCGCGCTCCTGGTAGGTGCGGATCAGCGCAGTCGGCACCGGGGCGCCGCCGCAGTGCAGGATGCGCAGCGACGACAGGTCCGCCCTCCCCCACCGCGGGGACAGCGCGATCTGCTGGAACATCGCGGGCACCCCGAAGATCAGCGTGATCCGGTGCTCGGCGATCAGATCGTAGGAGTTCGCGGGGTCGAACTTCGCGACCAGCACGTTCGTGCCGCCCTTGAGGAACACCGGCAGCGCTGTGTGGTTCAGCGCGGCCGTGTGGAACATCGGCGCGTTCACCAGCGCGACCTCGTCGCCCGCGAGGTCGAGGTCGACCAGCAGGTTGTAGCAGTTCCACGTCAGGTTGCCGTGGGTGAGCATCGCACCCTTCGGGTGCCCGGTCGTCCCCGACGTGTACATGATCATGCACGTGTCGTCCAGCGCCACGGCAACGTCCACCGGTTCGGCCGGGGCACCGGCCAGCAGCTGTTCGTACTCCCCCGCCACCGCGATCCACCGCGTCAGCGTCGGGCGCTCGGCGATCCGGGTCACCACGTCGGCGTGCTCGGGGCCGAACACCAGCACCGAGGCGCCGGAGTCGTCGAGCATGTAGGTCAGCTCCGGGGCGGCGAGGCGGGTGTTGAGCGGGACGAACACCGCGCCGAGTGCCGCAGTGGCGAAGAAGGTCTCCAGGAACGCGGGGTGGTTGGGCCCGAGGTAGGCGACCCGGTCGCCGACGCCCACCCCGTTGTGCCGCAGCACTGACGCGAGCCGGCGCACCCGCCCGTCCAGCTCCGCATAACTGGTGCGCCTGCCCTCGAAGACCAAGGCGGTCCTGTCCGGAGTCATCCGGGCCCGGCGTGCAGGCCATGATCCGAGTCCCTCGTTCCTGCCCAGTCCCGCTTTCCGCACGGCGCCCCCTTCGACGTATCAAGCAGCTTGTTATAGAGTTTGTATCAAGTGTCCTGATAGGCTGTCAAGCGTGACGGAGCTTGCCGAGCCACAGACCGCCGGACCGGTGAGTGGTCCACGCCTCACCTACCTGATCAAGCGCCTGGAGATGGCCGAGCGCGCACGCATGGAGGAGGTGCTGCAGGCCCACGGGGTGACGCTGCACCAGTACACGGCGCTGAGCCTGCTCGAACGCCGCGACGGCCTCTCCTCCGCGCAGCTCGCTCGGCGCCACTTCGTCACCCCCCAAGCCATGAACCAGCTCGTCGCCAGCCTGGAACGCGACGGGCTGATCCGCCGGGAGCCGGACGGCGCGAACCGCAGGATTCTTCGAGCGTCGCTCACCGACACCGGCCGCGCCACGGTCGCCGCGTGTCACCTCGCCGTCGACGAGCTGGAGCGGCGGATGCTCGCTGAGTTCTCCCCCGAGCAGGAGCGGGACTTCCGCAGCGCGCTGGAGCGCAGCCTGCGGGGGTTGGCCGAGAGCGCCTGAACGGAGTCAGTCAATCACCGTCAAGGTCAGCCGGCTCGGCCTATCCGGGTCGTGGAAGATCCGCTGGCGGGCGACCGCGGTGGCCGCCGAGTCGTAGGCGCTCGCGCCGGTGTTGAGGTTGCGGTCCCAGCGCGGGTGCGAGCTGGACGTGACGTCGACCCGGATGCGGTGGCCGGGCAGGAACGTGATGCCGGGCCCGGCCGTCGGGATGAACGTCCACGAGCCGCGCCACGAAGTCCGTGTCCGGCGCCGACGACGCGGCGAACAGCGTCACCGACACCGCCCCGAGCGCCGCGGTCGAGGTCCGCCACGAGCCGCCCCATCGCGGCGCGCAGCGCCGCCGGGTCGTCGCCGTGCCGGCGGGCCAGCAGGTCCGGGCCGATCGGACCGTGGGCCCAGATCCAGCGCGACCCCAGCTCGTGTGCACCGCCGCGCATCCGGCCGCCGTCGAGCCACTCGTGCGAGGCCGACACCGTCGGCACGAGCGCGCCCAGCGCGGGCGGCTGCTCGAGCGCGGCCCGCCACTGCGTCTCCGCGAAGTACGACTTGCCCCACATGCCGACGGTGCCGTCGCAGTACGGCAGGCCGGCGGCCCACTGGACCGAGTCGTAGCCGTCGGTGCCCTCCTGCAGGCTCGGGGTGAACACGCCGTCCGAGCCGTACCGCCCGCGCACGTCCTGGCGGATCACGACGTAGCCGCGGCGCACTGCGCGCAGCACGTCGAAGTACATGGCGTCCATTGCGCCATCACGCCCGTAGGGGGTGCGCGACAGCCCGTCCCGCATGGGGGACTCGACGTCGTAGGTGATCACCAGCTCCGGTGCGGGAGCATCGTCAGCGGACGCGGTCACCGCCTCCCTCCTGCGACGGCCTCGGCTGGTGTCACGGCCGGCCGGCCGTGCAGGCCGCCGAGCTCCTCGGTCCCGCCACCGGCGAGCAGGCCGGCGGCGATAGCGGGAGCGAAGCCGGGGAAGATCTGTCCGAGCTGACCTGCGACGGCGACGCCGGTGTAGCGGACGCGGGTGTCGAACATCTCCGCGTAGAGGGCCGGGACCGCCGCGTTGCACAGCGAGTAGCCGATCGGCATCATCAGCAGCGAGCCGATCAGCGCCGTCGAGCCGGAGGCACCAGTGAGGCCGGCGAAGAACAGGAATGTGCCGGCCGCAGTGACCACGGTTCCCGTGATGAAGACCGGCTTGCGGCCGAACCGGTCGGCAGCGAGGGCGAAGAACGGCTGAGTGGCGATGGCCAGTACCGAGCTGAGCAACCCGATCGCAAGCATCGTCGGCCGCTCGATGCCGGCCTTCACCCCGTAGGACAGGCCGAGCACCTGGTTGATCGGAACGACCACGGTGACGACGGCGATTCCGATCACCCGTAGCACCGACGAGGTCTGCCGGGTCAGGACGGTGACGAGCGGCAGCTTCGCCACGTCGTGGTCGTCCTCGACCTTCTCGAACTCGGGAGACTCGGGCAGCCTGCTGCGGATGATCAGCCCGACCACCACGACGGCGACGCTGAACAGGAACGGAACCCGCCAGCCCCAGCTCTCGAACTGCTCGGTGGGCAGGGAGGAGACCCCGAGGAACGCCAATGTTGCGAGGGCCGAGCCCGCGGCCGCGCCCTGATTCACCCAGCTCGCGTAGAAGGCGCGGCGGTTCTCCGGGGCGTGCTCGAGGGACAGCGTGGTCGCCCCGCCGGACTCGCCGGACACCGCGAGTCCCTGCAGCAGTCGCAAGACCAGGAGCAGGATCGGCGCCGCCACCCCGATGCTCGCGTACGTGGGAAGGCATCCGATGAGGAACGTGCACACCCCCATCCCGATCAGGGTGAGGATGAGCATCTGCTTGCGACCGATCCGGTCGCCGTAGTGGCCGATGACCGCGGCACCGATCGGCCGGCCGATGTTGCCGATCGCGAAGGTGGCCAGTGCGGCGAGCGTACCGATTGCCGGGTTGCTGGTCGGGAAGAAGAGCTTGCCGAACACCAGCGCCGCGGCGGTGCCGTAGAGGAAGAAGTCGTAGTACTCCAAGGCACTGCCCACGAAGCTGGCCGCTGCGGCCAACCGGGGCTTCTTGGCGTGGATCTCGGTTGATACAGACGTCAAGGGGACGGTCACCAGCCGACGTCGTGATCGGCGCGGATGGATCGGCGGGGGCAGGGCGGGGTGCGGACGCACCTCCGCCTCCCACTCGACCCGTTGCTCGGGCGTGCTACGGAGGGACCTTCCTCAGCTCAAGCCGGCCGTTGCGTCCGGAGTCCGCCCACCGCCGACATCCCTACGCCGCGGCGGGTTCCGCGCCCGGCTCCCCCGCATGAGCGGCTACCGGTCATTCCTGTGCACTCGTGCGGAGCCGGGCCAGGCGCTTCGGGGTGGGCCAGCGGACGTCGTGGGCCCAGCCGAGCTTCTCGAACATCCAGATCAGCCGGGCGGTCATGTCGATCTGGCCCCGAGCGACGCCGTGACGGGCGCAGGTGGGGTCGGCGTGGTGCAGGTTGTGCCACGACTCGCCCATCGAGGCGATGGCCAGCGGCCAGACGTTGGTGGAGCGGTCGCGGTGGGTCCAGGGCTGGTCGCCGACGATGTGGCAGATCGAGTTGACCGACCAGGTGACGTGATGCAACACCGCGACGCGGACGAGGCCGGCCCAGAAGAACGCGGTGAGCGCACCCCACCAGGTCATGGTGATCAAGCCGCCGAGCAGCGCCGGGCTCAGAAGGCTCACCACGGTCCACAGCGGGAACTGCCGGCCGATGCGGCTGATATCGCGATCAGCGAGCAGGTCGGGAGCGAAGCGGGCTACGTTGGTCCGGTCTCTGTTGAAGGTCCATCCCATGTGGGAGTGCCAGAATCCGCGCGCCACCGCGGCCGGGGTGGTGCCGAACAGCCAGGGCGAGTGCGGGTCACCCTCCTTGTCGGTGAAGGCGTGGTGACGGCGGTGATCGGCGACCCAGGTGAGGACGTCGCCCTGCAGGGCGAGGCTCCCGGCGATCGCCAGGGCGTTGCGCAGGCCCCGGTTGGCCTTGAACGCGCGGTGGGTGAAGTAGCGGTGGAACCCGGCGGTGATGCCGAACCCGGACAGGAAGTAGAAGCCGACGGCGAGCCCGGCGTCGAGCCAGCTCAGACCCCATCCCCAGGCCAGGGGTACCGCGGCGACGAGCGCCAGCATCGGCAGCAGCACGAAGACGTGCACGATCACGAACTCGAAGCGGGGTTTCTTGCCGTCGAGAAGGGGCTGCGCGGGCGCCTTCTTCTTGACGGACGCCGACGCGGTCGATGTAGACATGGGGTGAAGCGATCTCCTCGGTCTCGGACCACAGCAGGCTGCGGGCCGTTGATGCTTGTGGCCCGAGGTCCGGAGGCCGTACTGGCATTGGGGGCGTATCGACTCCGGCGTAGACCAGGTCGAGATCCCGTCTTGAGCCGGGTACCCACTGCCAGACTGCGCACACGTCCGCCGACCGTGACCCCCGTGACAGAGACCGAACGCCTCCCGCCAACGAGGCCGCGACGACCTCGACGAACGCCGACAGCTCGGCGCGTGAGGCGGCGGCGAGGCCGGGGCGTCTGGCTGCTCGCCATCGACCGCGCACTGCCGAGCACCGGCGACCCACATCGGTGGGAAATTCGTTCTTCGGATACTCCTTGACTTGGGTCACCCGGATCACCGCCGCGCTGCCGTCCTGGCGCGCGACGGTGACCTCGTCATCGGTCTTGAGGTCGTGCAGGCGGAGGAAGACCCCGGGCTTGCCGGCCCAATCGACATGGCCCGCGAGGATGGCCGGACCCAGCTCACCCGGGGTCGGCGCGCCCGTGTACCAGCCGGCCGGGAACTCGGTCGGCGGAACCTGCATGAGCGACTGGTCGCAGTGCCCGGTTCGGCCGGCTGCCCTACGGACGCTGCTCGGCGCAGGCAGGTAGCCCGCCCGCTGCCATTGTGAGCGGATGGCTACCGCGCAGGACAACCTGCGCCGCGCTGCTGGACAGCCTCCGGACGGGTCTCGGCCGCTCCGTGGGACCGTTCGAGGCCGGTCGGTCAGGCGGTAAGGCCAATGGAGTGAGCGTCGGTCACGTTCGGTGTCCAACCCAACTCAGAGGGATACAGTCGCGGGCGGGAACCCCACCACACGCTACGGCGCCGGTGGCACGGCCGTCCCAGACCCTTGGCGGCATCACAGCACTAGTGACGCGCCGAGGGACAAGTACGGATGTCGCACAACCCAGCAGTGATCATCCACGCACCAGCGACGATCAAGGTCGAGCAGGTGGATCTGCTGTCGGTGACCGGGCAGCTCGACGATCCCGGGCTCGACAGGCTTCAGGGACGGTTGGACGAGCTACACGACGCAGGCGCCCGGTTGTTGCTGGTGGATCTGTCCGGAGTGGCCGGCTGCGACGGGCGATTGTTCGACCTGCTCGCCCGAACCCAGCACTTCGTCGGGAGCCGCGAGGGCTGCCTGCGGCTGGTCGGGCTGGGCCCGCCGGTGTTGGACGCGCTCGACCAGGCGGGCCTGCCCGAGGTGTTGCTGATCTACCGGGCCGCACGATGGGCCGGTCATGACCTTTGCTGAGCTCGCGCCCGAGGCGCTGATCGGTGGACCCCACCCAGGCAGGCCTACCGGGCGATGTCCCCCGACTGGCTGGTCGGAGGTGACAACCTCGCGCGGAGCACTTCGATAACGGAGGAGTCGTCGCGGCGCCCGAGCCCAGCGCGACGACCGGCGAGGTAGAGCTGTGCGGCCGCGGACGCCAGCGGCGTGGGGTAGTCGGTGCTTCGCGCCGCGTCGGTGACGAGGCCCATGTCCTTGACGAAGATGTCGAGCGCGCTCTTCACCTCGTCGGTGCCGTGCACCATCCGCGCGCCGCGGTCGTCGAGCATGAATGACGCGGCAGCGCCGCCGCGCACGACCTCCCAGGTGGCGACCGGGTCGAGCCCCATCGCCTCGCTGAAGGCGAGGGCTTCGGCGGCGGCGGCGATGTGGACGCCGCACAGGAGCTGGTTGACGAGCTTGACCTTCTGCCCGTCGCCGGGTGCGCTGCCGACGTGCGGCGCAGTGCGGGCCATCACGTCGAGCAGCGGCTGGACGCGGGCGACGGCCTGATCGGTACCACCGACCATGATCAGTAGGTCACCTGCAGAGGCACGGGCGGCGCCGCCGGAGACCGGTGCGTCGACCAGATCGATCTGATGCTGCGCGAGCCGCTCGGCCCACCGGACGACGGGGGCGGGACCGACCGTGGCCATGACCACGACGGCCGCACCTTGCGAGAGCGCGTCGACCGCCGGATCGTTGCCGAACAGGACGTTCTCGACCTGGTCCTGCGTCGCAACCATGAGCACGAGCACGTCCGCCCCGCCGGCGGCCTCGCGGATGGTGGCCGCCGGCTTCACGCCGTCGGCGGCCAGCGCGGCGGCGCGGGCGGGGTCGATGTCGAAGGCGGTGGTGTCGAAGCCGCCGCGGGCCACGCAGGCGGCCATGGGCGAGCCCATCGCGCCCAGGCCGATCCATCCGACTCGGGTCACGGGTTGGTCCTTCCGCGGAACAGGTCGATGACGTAGGCCAGCGTGGTCTCGTCGCCGACGTTGCCGGCGAACACGACGTAGGGGGTCCCGACGACCTCGGGAAACGCCTCGACCGGCCGGAACACCGACACCAGGCCGGGCAGGAGCTGACCGAGCACCGTGGCGCGGCGGATGCCCAGGCCGCGCACGGCCACGTCGTGCGAGGTGATGCCGCCCTTGGCCACCACCCAGGCCGGCTCGGCGGGCACCGCGCCGCGGACGACCTCGATGACCGCGGTGGACACCGTGCGCGCGATCTCCAGGCTGGCCGCCGGGTCGGTGTCGCGCAGCAGCGTGCGGCTGGTGAACAGCAGCACCTCGGACCCGGCGAGCCCGTCCACGACGCGCGCGGTGACCTCGGCGACGTGGGCGTCGCGGCGGGCCGGATCGGCGACCGTGGGGACGTCGAGCTCGACCTCGGTGAGGCCGCCTCGTTCACGGGCCACCGCCACCTGGCGGCTGGTCAACCCGACGTGCGAGCCGACGACGACCAGCCCGTGCCCGGCCGGCCGCCCGTCCGGCCAGATGTCGGACGCCGTGAGTGGCGGCTTCGGATCCAGCCCGGCCAGGGTCTGCGGGTAGGACGGCCCCGTCCGGAACAGGAACGTCTTCCCGGCGGCCTCGGCATCGAGCAGGCCGAGGGTGACGACGTCCAGATCGGCGTAGTCGACGGCGTTGACGACCACGAACGCGCCGTCGGTCACCGCGCCGAGGATCTCGGCGACCCGCTGCGGCCCGCCACTACGGACGTCGTCGAGGGTGATGGTGTGCACCTGGTCCGGCCGGATCGTGCCGCCGCTCTTCTCGGCGACGAACTCGCGCAGGTTCGACGACGAGAAGCCGAAGGTGGCGTCCCTCGCGAACTCGGTCTCGCCGACCGGCAGCACGTCGCCCCCGACCCGCGCCCAGTGCACGTCGCCAGCGGTGAAGCGGCCGGCCTCCAGGTAGGCCGGGATCAGCAGCACCCCGTCGTAGCCTCGCCCGAGCACCTCACGACGTACCGCGTCCAGTGCCGTCACCTCGGCGATGAGGTGCCCGCGCAGCGTGGAGTCGCTGCGGCTGATCACCTCGACGGGCGCGTCCAGCCTCCGGCTCAGCTCGAACAGGGTGCGGCCGACCCGGGTGTTGAGTGCCATCGCGTCGGCCTCGCCCATGCTGCGGGTGTTGGTGAGGATGAAGCAGGTGCCGCCCGGCCCGTCGAGCCCGGCGGCGATCTCGTCGGGGTCGAACACGGTCACGACCGCCACGTCGTGGACGGTCTGGGATCCGGTGGGGTCGTCGTCCAGCACGGCGATCCGGCGGCCGGCGTCGACCAGGGCCTTGCGGATCCGCTGCCGCGCCTGCGGCTCCACCCGTACCGGCGGCAGCGCGGTCGGGTCGGCAGTCGGGTTCGTCATGGCGTACCCATCCCTCCGTTGGGAACCCCGCCATCGTGCATGTGCACGGACCCACCATCGCGCAGACCGGCGCGGCGTGCAGCGGGAAGCCGGCGGCGCACGTCCGGCGGGCCCGGGCACCTGCACGACCATGATCGGGTCGACCGAAGGACGGACGATGCGCGCACTGGTCTACCGCGGCCCCCACGACATCGGCGTCGAGGACCGCCCCGACCCCCAGCCCGGTCCGGACGAGGTGCTGCTGCGCATCACCGCGACGGGCATCTGCGGGTCCGACCTCCACGGCTACACGGGAGAGAACAAGCGGCGACACCCCGGCCAGGTCATGGGCCACGAGACGGTGGGCAGGATCGTCGCGGTCGGTTCGGCCACTCCAGGTGAGGGGCGAGAACCGGGCCGCCTGGCCACGGTGAACCCGGTGATCGGCTGCGGCGAGTGTGCCCCGTGCGCGGCCGGGACCGAGCAGCTGTGTGCCCGGCGCGCGGTGATCGGCGTCGACAAGGAGATCAGCTCCGCCTTCGCCGAGCTGATGCTCGCGCCGGCGCGCAACGTCGTCGTCCTGCCCGATGACCTGCCCGAGGAGTACGGCGCCCTGATCGAGCCGCTGGCCGTGGGCTACCACGCGGCGCGCAACGGCCGGGTCGGCTCCGGGGACGCCGTCCTCGTCATCGGGGGCGGACCGATCGGCCAGGCCGCCGCCCTCGCCGCGCGCCGGCTCAACGCGGAGCGGGTTGTCGTCTCCGAGCCGAGCGCGGCGCGGCGCGCGCTCGTCGAGAAGCTGGGGTTCGCGACGATCGACCCGACTGCCGGCGACCTCTCCGAGCAGGTCCAGCCGGTACTCGGCGGCCCGGCCACCGCCGTGCTCGACGCCGTCGGCATCGGCCGGACCGTCGGCGACGGTCTCCGCTCGTCCGCGCTCGGCGCCCGCCTCGTCCTGGTCGGGATGGGGGCCCGCGAGCTCACCCTCGCCGCCTTCGACGTCAGCACCTTCGAACGGTCGATCATCGGGTCGTTCACCTACCCGTCGAACGACTTCCGCGAGACGGCGAAGTGGGTCGCCTCGCGCCCGGGCGGGCTGCAGCACCTCGTCGACGACCGCGTCGGGCTGGACGGTGCCCCCGACGCCTTCGCCCGGCTCGCCTCCGGCGACCTCGACGCCAGCAAGATCATGGTGTTCCCGTCCGGCCTCACCGGGGAGGGCAACGGGCAGTGAGCGAGCTTGCGAGCGAACTAACAACACAGCGCTTCGCGAAGCGTCGACCGAGCACCAGCGAGGGAGTGCGATGAGCACTCCGCGGATCCGCAACGTCCGCGCCTCGGTGGTCCGCGGTGGCGGCGCGGACTACCACGACCAGGATGCCGGGCACTGGATCGACGACCACATCTCCACGCCCATGGCCAAGTACCCGCAGTACCGCAGCAGCCGGCAGTCGTTCGGGATCAACGTCCTGGGCACGCTGGTCGTGGAGGTCGAGGCCGACGACGGCACGACCGGCTTCGCCGTCACCACCGGCGGCGAGCTGGGGGCGTGGATCATCGAGAAGCACCTCGCGCGCTTCGTCGAGGGGCAGCTGGTCACCGACGTCGAGAAGATCTGGGACCAGATGTACCTCTCGACGCTGTACTACGGCCGCAAGGGCATCGTGCTCAACACCATCAGCGGGGTCGACCTCGCGCTGTGGGACCTGCTCGGGCAGGTCCGGCACGAGCCCGTCTACCACCTGCTCGGCGGTGCGGTCCGCGACGAGCTGATCTTCTACGCCACCGGGGCGCGCCCCGACCTCGCCAAGGAGATGGGGTTCGTCGGCGGCAAGATGCCGCTGCAACACGGCCCGGCCGAGCGCGAGGAGGGTCTCGAGCAGAACATCGAGAAGCTCCGCACCATGCGGGAACGGGTCGGCGACGACTTCTGGCTCATGTTCGACTGCTGGATGTCGCTGGACCTGGAGTACGCCACCCGCCTGGCGCACCGTGCCGCGGAGTACGGGCTGAAGTGGGTCGAGGAGGCGCTGCTCCCCGACGACTACTGGGGCTACGCCGAGCTGCGGCGCCGGGTGCCCCCGCAGATGCTCGTGACCACCGGGGAGCACGAGGCCACGCGCTGGGGTTTCCGGCTGCTGCTCGACATGGACTGCTGCGACATCCTCCAGCCGGACGTCGGGTGGTGCGGCGGGATCACCGAGCTGCGGCGGATCGCCGCCCTGGCCGACGCGCACGGGAAGCTGCTGGTGCCGCACGGTTCGAGCGTCTACTCGTACCACTTCGTGATCACGCAGCACAACAGCCCGTTCGCCGAGTTCCTGATGATGCACCCGGTGCCGAGCGAGGTCGTCCCGATGTTCTCGCCGCTGCTCGCCGGGGAACCGGTGCCCGAGCGGGGACGTCTCACCCTGTCCGACAAGCCGGGCTTCGGCGTGGAGCTCGACCCGGCCAGCAAGCTCGAACGCCCCTTCACACACTGACGGGAGGCCTGACCATGCGACTCTTGCGCGTCGGAGACCCCGGCCACGAACGCCCGGCCGTCGAGGACGGGGACGCGGTCTTCGACCTCTCCTCGCTGACCGACGACATCGACGGCACGTTCCTGGCCGACGACGGCGTCCTGCGGGCTCGCGACGCCCTCCGCAGGGGGAACCTGCCTCGCCTGGACATCACGGGGCAACGGCTCGGGCCGCCCATCGCGCGCCCCACCGCCGTGATCTGCATCGGTCAGAACTACGCGGCGCACGCCGCCGAGTCCGGCGACGCTCCGCCGAAGCACCCCATCATCTTCTTCAAGCATCCGAACACGGTGGTGGGGCCGTTCGACGACATCCGCCGTCCGCCAGGGGCCGAGAAGCTGGACTGGGAGGTCGAGCTCGGGGTCGTGATCGGGCGCCGGGCCCGGTACCTGGAGTCGCCGAAGGCCGCGGCGAAGGTGGTCGGGGGGTACGCGGTGTCCCACGACGTCTCCGAGCGGGCGTTCCAGACCGAGGTCTCCGGCGGGCAGTGGTCGAAGGGCAAGTGCTGCGAGACGTTCAACCCGCTCGGCCCGTACCTGGTCCCGGCGGACGAGCTCGACCCGCAGCGCCTCGGCCTGCGGTCGTGGGTGAACGGCGAACCGCGGCAGGACTCGACGACCGCCGACATGATCTTCTCGGTGCACCACCTGGTGTGGGACCTGAGCCAGTACCTCGTGCTCGAGCCAGGCGACCTGCTCAACAGCGGGACCCCGCAGGGAGTGGCGCTCTCCGGGCGCTACCCGTACCTCGCGGACGGCGACGTGGTCGACCTCGAGATCGACCATCTCGGCGCGCAGCGCCAGTCGGTCGTCCCCGCGGCGCTACCCGCAGCAACAGCTGACGTCCGACGACCTTGAGGAGTCCGTGAGGCATTGCCGGGACATTCGGGGGTACCCACCTACCGCTCCCAAATCGCTCAACGAAGAGGGTCAGGGTGATGACGACCGCTGCCTACACCGCGGAGAACTGGCCGATCGCGGCCGCGATGCTGCCGTTCGGGAGCACGGACTCCCGCGGCGGACCCATCCACGACGCCGCGCCCGAGGAGTGGGCGAAGCACCTGCGCCTGGTGCGCAAGATCGGCTTCACCGAGATCGACCCGACCGACACGTGGGTGCGGGTCGCCGACCTCGGTCCGCGGCTGGACGAGTTCCGCGCCGTGCTGGCCGACGTCGGGCTCACCATCCCGGCCATCTCGACGTCTCGCCGGAGCGTGATGGACCCCGAGCACGGCAAGGAGTACCTGGCCTACAGCCACCGACTGCTGGACGCGGCGGCCGAGCTGGGGGTGCCGATGGTCAGCTTCGGCTTCTTCCAGGCGTTCACCCCCGCGCAGAAGGAGGTCCTCTGGTTCTGGCTGGCCGAGGGTTGGCACGACGACGAGTCGGTGGAGGCGCGCGGTCACGCCGCCGCACTGATCCGTGAGCTGGCCGAGCACGCCGCCGGCAACGGCCAGCAGATCACGCTGGAGATGTACGAGGACACCTACGTCGGCACGTGCGACGGCGCGGTGAAGTTCCTCGAGGAGGTCGGGCACGACGCGTGCGGCCTCAACCCGGACATCGGCAACTTCATCCGGCTGCATCGACCGATCGAGCCTGTGCAGGACATGCTCGACAAGGTGCTGCCGTACGCCAACTACTGGCACGTCAAGAACTACGCGCGCGACGAGGACCCGGGCACCGGCCAGGTGATGACCTTCCCCGTGCCCATGGAGTTCGGTCTCATCAACTACCGCGCCGCAATTCGCCAAGCCCTCGACCTCGGCTTCCGCGGCGCGTTCCTGTGCGAGCACTACGGCAACGACGCGGTCACCGTGATCGGCCGCAACCGCGCCTACATCCGGGAACTCCTCGATCAGCTGCTGGCCTGACGTCGCGTGGTCGAGACGACGAAGGGAGAAACGATGACGTCCGCCCCCACCCCCTCGGCCGCGCGCCTGCCCGAGCGACGCACCGCTGTCGTCACCGGAGCCGGCGGCCCGGCCGGGATCGGCCGGGTGACCGCGCGGATGCTGGCCGAGAACGGTTGGCACGTCGCCCTGGTCGACATCAACGCCGAGGGCCTGGGCGTCGTGGAAGCCGAGCTTCGCGAGGCCGGGCATGCGGACGTGCTGGCCGTGCCGACCGACATCGCATCCGAATCCTCGGTACGCGACGCGTTCGACCGGTTCGACGCCGAGCTTCCTCCGGTCGTGGGCCTGGTCAACCTGGCAGGCATCGCGTGCCCGGTCCCGCTGCACGAGTGCGACCTCAAGGAGTTCGAGCGGGTGATGGCGGTGAACGTCACCGGTTCGTTCCTGATGCTCAAGGCGGCCGCTCCCCGGATGATGCAGCAGGGTGCCGGCCGGATCGTCAACACCTCCTCGATCACCGCGCTCGACGGCGGCGGGACCTTCTCCAAGGGCGTCTACGCCACCGCCAAGGCCGCCGTGATCGGCATGTGCAAGGGCGGGGCGCGCGAGCTCGGCCCGTACGGGATCACGGTGAACGTGCTGACCCCCGGCCCGATCGACACCGAGATCATGGGTGGGCGGCTCACCGACGAGCGCAAGACCTCCATGTCCGCCGGCATCCCGCTCGGCCGGGTGGGACAACCGGACGAGATCGCGGCCACGATCGCGTTCCTGCTCTCCGACGGCGCGGCCTACATCAACGGCGCGACCATCCAGATCGACGGCGGGAAGCACATGCACTGACTCCGGCAAGTCGGTCGACCGGACGAGACCGCATTGCCGACCACATGCCATCACACGAGGAGACGACGATGTCCGACGTCAACATGGCAGAGGCTGCCCGACGGCGACACGATCTGAGCGAGCTGGCGACCAAGCACGTCTTCCGACGGCTGATCCCGTTCCTGCTGCTGATGTACGTGATCGCGTTCCTGGACCGCAGCAACGTCTCGTTCGCCCAGAAGGCGTTCCAGGTCGATTTCGGGATCAGCGCCGCATCGTACGCCTTCGGGGCAGGGTTGTTCTTCGTCGGCTACGCGGTGTTCGAGATCCCGAGCAACATCCTGCTGCACCGCGTCGGGGCGCGCTGGTGGCTGGCCCGCATCATGGTGAGCTGGGGCATCGTCGCCGCAGCCTTCGTGTTCGTGCAGGGCCCGACCAGCTTCTACATCCTCCGGTTCCTGCTGGGCATCACGGAGGCGGGCTTCTTCCCCGGCGTGATCCTGTACCTCACCTACTGGATCCCTGCGCGGCACCTCAGCCGCGCCCGCGGATACTTCTACATGGGCATCGCGCTGGCCGGCATCTTCGGCAACCCGCTGTCGGGCGGGCTGCTGGAGCTCGACGGGGTATTCAACCTCCGCGGCATCCAGTGGATGTTCTTGGTCGAGGGCCTGCTGGCGGTGGTGGTCGGCGTCTGGTCGTTCTTCTACCTGACGGACAAGCCCCGGGACGCGACGTGGCTGCCGGACGACCAGCGGCAGGCGCTGGCCGAGACCGTGGACGCAGAGGACGACGCCAAGGCGTCTGGCCACGGCCCGCAAAAGGTGTTTGCCGCGCTTGCCAACTGGCGGGTCTGGTACTTCTCGCTGATCTACTTCTGCATCCAGATCGCGGTGTACGGCATGACGTTCTTCCTCCCCACGCAGGTCACGGCCATCACCGGGCAGACCCTCGGCTTCCAGGCTTCCCTGGTCACCGCCATTCCCTGGGTGTTCGGCCTGATCGGGGTGGCGTACTTCCCGGGCCTGGCCGACCGCACCCGCCGGCACCGGCCCATCGGTACCGCCCTGCTGGTGGCGACCGCCCTCGGGATCTTCGTCTCCGGTGCGCTGAAGGACCGCCCGGTGCTGGCCATCGCCGGTCTCTCGCTGGCGGCGCTCGGCTTCGTGGCCATGCAGCCGATCTTCTGGACGCTGCCGACCGAGTACATGACGGGATACGCGGCTGCCGCCGGGATCGGCTTGATCAACTCCCTCGGCAACCTCGGTGGCTTCCTCGCACCGAACATGCGTGACTACTTCAACCACACGATTGGAGGCAACGCCGGTCTCTACTCGCTTGCCGTCGGAGCGCTGATCGGGGCCGCCCTGTTCGCCCTCACAGCGGTGTTCAAGAAGGCCAACGAGATCGAGGCCGGCCACCTCGACCAGGTCGACGCCGCGGTTGCCGCCAGGCACTGAGCCAGCGTGAGGAAAACATGGAGATCAACAACGTCGCCCAGGTCGGGGCGGGGTACATGGGCGGTGGCATCGCCCAGTCCCTCGCGAACACGGGGCTCCAGGTGTGGCTCGCCGACGTCGACACCGAGGCGACACGGCGGGCCCATGAGCGTCTCCTCGAGGAGGCGGAGCAGTTCGAGGCGCAGGGGTTGTTCCCGCCCGGCAGCAGGGAGCGGATCGGGGCCAACCTGCACGCTTCGCCCTCGATCGAGGAAGCCGTCGCGGACGTCGACTTCGTCGAGGAGGCGGTCCCGGAGGTCCCGCAGATCAAGCGGGACGTCCTCGCCCGAGTGGAGGCCGCGGCCCGGCCGGGCACGATCATCGGGACCAACACCTCAACGATCCCGGTCCACGTGCTGGCGGAGGGGCTCAAGGATCCCACGCGCTTCCTGACGGTGCACTGGAGCAACCCGGCTCCGTTCATCCCGGGAGTGGAGATCGTGGCGGGCGAGCGAACGGACCCGTCGCTGATTCCCGTGGTGAAGCGGATGCTCACGCGCGCTGGTCGGCGCAGTGCGCAGGTCGCGGACGTGCCGGGCTTCGTCCTCAACCGCCTGCAGTACGTGCTCCTCAAGGAGGCCATGGCGATCGTGGAGGAGGGGGTGGCCGCCGCCGAGGACGTCGACACGATCGTCACGAGCACCTTCGGGTTCCGGCTGCCGTTCTTCGGGCCGTTCGCGATTGCCGACATGGCCGGCCTGGACGTCTACGCCGACTCCTTCACGACGCTCGAGCGGGCGTTCGGAGAGCGCCTCGCGGCGCCGAAGGTCCTGACCGACCTCGTTGCCCAGGGCAGGTTCGGTGTCAAGAGCGGATCGGGCTTCCTCGAGCTCGATCCGGAGAAGCGCGAGGAGCTCATCGCGTACCGGAACAAGGCGTACAGCGCGATGAACGACCTGCTCAGCGAGCTCGGGCCGTCCCCACTCGCCGACTCCTGATGCCGGACACGGACGACCAGTTTGCCGGTGGCGCGGTCGTGCTCCATGTCATCGTGGGCGTGGCGCACCTGCTCCAGGCCGTCGTAGACGCGGTCCACGGGAAAGACCAGCTGACCGGCCGCGACATGGCGCCGCGCCATGAGGCCAGGGCTGCGGCGGCCAGGCCCACCGAGGAGGTGCCGCCGCGGATCAGCACGGACTGGCCGGGCTGCAGGTCCAGGCCGATGGTGAGTGAGCCGTAGGCGGTCTGCACCATCTCCGGCAGGGCACCCAGCACCTCCCAGGGCAGGTCGGTGTCGACGGGGATGACCTGGGACAGCGGCACCGACGTGTACTCGGCGTAGCCGCCGTCGAAGGTGCGCCCCATGTCCCCCATCATGGCGACGACCTTCTGCCCGGGAGCCAGCCCGCTGCCGGCCGGGGCCGCGTCGACGGTGCCGGCGGCCTCGATACCCGGCACCCGGGGAAAGGTGACGCCCACGCTCAGTCCCAGCCGAAGCTTCAGCTCAGAGCGGTTGAGGCCGAACGCCTCGACGCGGATGCGCACCCAGCCGTCCCGCTCGGGCGGGAGCGGGAGCGCCATCAGCCGCAGGTTGTCCCACGTCCAGGCCGAGGATCTCCCGGTGCCCGTCGGCGTTCCCCCCGGTCGCCACGAGCGCGTGCACGTTGACCACCCGGCCGTGCTCGCGCACCTTGACCGTCAGCGCGTCGACCCACACAAACGTGTACGGCCCGGCATCCAGCGGCCGTCCGCGGAACGCCGCGACCTGCGCGTCGAGGTGCGCGGCCATCTCGCTGACCTGCGAGCGCGACAGGGACTTGACCCCGAGCTGCTCGGCCAGGCGCTCCACCCGCCGGGTCGACACGCCGAGCAGGTAGGCGGTGGCCACCACGGTGACCAGGGCCTGCTCGGCGCGGCGGCGGTGGGTCAGCAGCCAGTCCGGGAAGTACGAGCCCTCCCGCAGCTTGGGCACCGCGAGCTCGACGATCCCGGCGCGGGTGTCCCACTACCGGCTGCGGTAGCCGTTGCGGCGATTGGTCCGCTCCGGGCTGCGCTCGCCGTAGCCGGCACCGCAAACCTGGTCGGACTGCGCGGACATCATCGCGTTGGCGAACGTCGCGATCATCTCGCGCACCAAGTCCGGTGACGCGCCCTGCAGGTGCTGCTCCAACAACGCAGCGGGGTCCACACTGTGTGGTGCGGCCATCGTCGTGATCCTCTCGGTGAGTTCCTTGGTCGGTACTCATCAAGATCACGCGGTGGCCGTCTCACGTCACGACGCCACGCCGCTCACCAGCGACGAACTCGTACACCACCTCCGAGGACGCAGCCGCAGCCCGGCCTGTAGCACCGGACGACGAATGCGAGGCCGTCACGCTCCCTCCGGGAAGTCATCACCAGCAGACACGACAAGGACGACCGAGACCCGCTTGTGCAAGCGAGACGAGCGCAGGATCCTGGCCACACGATCACAGGACAGGACTGCGCCCTCCTGAAAGGAGCTGGAGCATGGCCGCCCAGGTGACACTCACCGATCCCCCGAGGTCCGCGCCTTCTCCTCGCTGTTGAGCAGGGTCAGCGACCGGCCGGCCACCTACGAAGAGCAGACACATCAGGACAAGCGGCACGCCGAGGAGCTCCGGGCCGCGGCCGACGATCTGCAGCCGGCTCGATCAAAACAGAGCCGGACCACGCGCGGCGGGGATTCGCGAGGTTGCCCGTCGGCGCCAACGGGAAGGGTGAGGCGTTGAACTCTGGCGGGGTGGGCGGCGGGGGTCGCCCGGTACGGTTCGGGCTGGTCGGCTACGGCTTCGGGGCCCGGTACTTCCATGCCCCGTTGATCGCCTCCGCCACCGGGTGCGAGCTCGTCGCGGTCGCGACCCGGTCCGCCGAGCGGCGGGCACTCGTGGCCACGGAGCACCCCGACGCCGCGGTGGTCGACGACCTCGCCGGGCTCGTGGCCGCCGGAGCCGAAGCCGTCACGGTGTCGACCCCGGCCGACACCCACATCCCGCTGTGCAGGCAGGCGCTCGAGCGCGGCCTGCCGGTCGTCGTCGACAAGCCCTTCGCGCTCACCGCGGCGGACGCCCGCCCCGCCGTCGACCTCGCCGAGCGGCTCGGCCTCGCACTCTCGGTCTACCAGAACCGACGGTGGGACTCCGACTTCCGCACGGTGCGCGCCCTCGCCGACAGCGGCGCCCTGGGCGACATCACCCGGTTCGAGTCACGCTTCGAACGCCGCCAGGACGGTCCCCCGGCCGCCGGCGGCGGCACCCTCCTGGACTTCGGCAGCCACCTCGTCGACCAGGCCATCCAGCTGCTCGGACCGGTGCGCACCGTGTACGCCGAGATCCATCACCGCGACGACCCCGCCGGGCTCGACGACGACGTGTTCGTCGCGCTCGCCCATGCCCGTGGCGCCCACTCCCACCTCTGGGGCAGCTGGGTGCAGTCCGCTCCCGGTCCCCGCTTCCGGGTCACCGGCACCCGCGCCACCTACGTCGTCGACGGCCTGGACATCCAGGAGGAACTCCTGGTGGCAGGCCGCACCCCGGCGTCCGAGGCCGGAGCGTGGGGAACCGAACCGCAGGACCGGTGGGGTCGGCTGCACGACGGATCCGGAACGGCGTCCGCTCCCGACCGAACGTGGCCGCTGGGACACCTACTACCCGAGCTTCGCCGCGGCCGTCCGCGGCAACGGCCCCGTGCCCGTCGATCCGCGGGACGCACTGGCCACCGCCGAGGTGCTCGACGCCGCACGGACCAGCGCAACACACCACACGCTGGTCGACCTGCCGCCAACGTCATGAGCCCGGCTACCGGCGACGAACCCAACGACGTCTCCGATCCTGCTCCTGCGCGCCCGCGCCATGACCCGCACCCGCTCAGCCACCGAGCCCATCCCGCTAGCCCGGATCTTTCGTCGGCTGCCTGGTGGTGATCGAAGACCGGTCGGTGTCGAGTACACCAAGTTCGAGGTTCGGTTGTCGGCGGTGCCGTCGAGATCTCGGATGCGCAGCAGCCTGCGGGGTAATCAAAGTCGGGCATAGCGGTGGGCAGCTGGTCGGAGTCCGGATGGTTGTTGCTGTCGGGCTCGGTTGGGCCGGTGCTCGTTGTAGCGGCGCTGGCGGCTGCCAGGACCTGGCGAGCTCGAACCATACTCTCAACAACCCGATACGTATCGTATCGTCTTCTGCTAAGCTCAGGACCTGCCCTCGTCTCCCGTCGATCGCCGCGGAGAGCGTTCCGGGGTGAGGTTGCAGTACGGGAAGTCGGCGGTTTCTGCAGGCACGTCGGTCCGTCCAGGCCTGGACCCGCTCGGGTGCGCGCCAGCCAGGGGCGGTACCGCGCCCAACCCCGTACGTCGACCGGCACGACCAGGTTATTGACCTCCAGGAGGCGCTCAGGAGCGGCGACAAGCGCTTACAGACAGTGCTCGATGAGTCCACCCGCCCACCGATGATCGACGAGCAGACCTTTCTGCGTAACGGCACGACCGCCGCATACGCAGAACGCCACCCCGAGGACCTGTTCGGCGCCCCGCCGTGGTGATCACCGCGGTGGAGGCGAAGTCGGACCGTGACGTGGGGAGTGGCGTGTGACGATCCAGGACTACCTTCGGGTCCTGCGTGAACGTTGGATCATCATTGTGTCGACCGTGCTGGTCGCCGTGATCGGTGCCGGCGCGGCGTGGTCGCTGCGCCCGACGGAGTACACCGCAACACTGACAATGTACGTCTCCGCGCAGGCCGCAGATACGGCCAACGCCGCCTACCAGGGGAGCCTGCTGTCCGAGCAGCGGGTGTCCTCCTACGTCAAGCTGGTCGGCAGCACTCGGGTGAGTCGCGCAGTGATCCGCGATCTCGGCCTGGTAGGCACGCCGGAGGCGGTGGCCGGACAGATCTCCGCATCCAGCGCGCCCGACTCAGTACTCATCGAAGTCGCGGTCGTCGCCGGATCGCCGGAGGAGGCGGCCGCCATCGCCGACTCAGTCGGACGCGTGTTCACCGAGGTCGTCGCCGAACTCGAACGGCCGTCGGCGCCGGGCGACGTACCGCCGGTCGCAGTCCGGGTGGTCGAGCCGGCGACAGTGCCGACCAGGCCGTCGTCGATGGGGCTGCCCGTGACCCTGGTACTCGGCCTCCTGGGAGGGGCCGCGGTTGGGCTCGGCCTCGCGCTCGCCAGCAACGCGATGGACACCTCGATCAAGTCGGTGGAGCAGCTACACAACGCCGCGGGCGCGCCGAACCTCGGGACGATCGCCTATGACGGCAAGATCCCGAAGCAGCCGCTGACTGCGCACGAGGACCCGCAGTCACCCCGCGCCGAGGCGTTCCGGCAGTTGCGCACGAACCTGCAGTACGTCGACGTCGACAATCCGCGCAAGGTCATCGTCGTAACGAGCGCGCTACCCGGCGAGGGCAAGACAACCTCGGTGTGCAACCTCGCCATCGCAATGGCCGCTGCCGGGAGTCGCGTGCTCGTGGTGGAGGCAGACTTGCGCGGGCCTAAGGCGGCCGAACTGCTCGGGCTGGACGGGTCGGCTGGACTCACTGACATCCTGGCGGGCCGGCTGCGATCTCAGCAGGTGATCCAGCCGTGGGCAGGGAGCTTCGACGTCCTCGCCAGCGGCCCGCTCCCACCCAACCCGAGCGAGCTGCTCGCCTCGCGCCAGATGGGCGCGTTGCTGGGCGAGCTCCGGGATCGCTACGACATCGTTCTGGTCGACTCGCCGCCCCTGATCCCGGTCACCGACGCGGCCGCGATGGCACCCGCCACCGACGGGGCAATTCTGGTCTGCCGGTTCAAGAAGACCACGCGGGAACAGGTGGGCCGGGGGGCGGCCGCGCTGGCCGCTGTCTCGGTGCCACTGCTCGGGACCGTCTTCACGATGGTCCACAGGTCCGTCTCAGGAGCGTATGCGCGCTACAACGGCTATTACCACGCCGAGCGGCCATCCACCGTCGCGACCAGGGCCCTCGCCGCCAATCGGGCCGTCGCGCACGCTGACAGGATCCGGGAGGCCCACCCATCCGAGGGCAGCCGTCGGTCATAGCGGTACGCTCCGTAGCGGACAATTCCCAGCATGTCGCGCACGGGTCGGACGCCGGATGTCGTGGGCACCGGCCTCGAACGGCTGCGAGTGCAGCAAGACGGTGTGGGCCAAGGCACGAGCAAGCTGGCTAGGAGGGCACCATTACCACGGGCATGGATCCAGAGCGACCCCGTGGGCGCCAGCGCAGCCCGGACTCACACCGCGCGATTCTGGCGGCCACGCGTGAGGTCCTCGATGAGGTGGGCTACTTCCGTCTGACGGTGGAGGGTGTGGCGGCGCGGGCCGGTGTCGGGAAGACGACGGTGTACCGCTGGTGGCCGTCGAAGAGCGCTCTCGTTCTCGAGGCCGTGGGTGCGCGAATCACGGTGCCGCCGCAACCCTCCGGTGACATACGGGCGGACATGCGAGCCGTCATGACGGCCATGCTCGAGGATCTTCGGGGCCCGCTGGCCGTGACGCTCCTCGCGCTAGGCGGGGATCTCCTGCAGGACGCGTCGGACGACGCCGGTCCGGTGGACCTGTTCCAAGCCGACCGCGGCGCAGTCGAGGACATGCTCGAGGACGCGGCTCGACGGGGCGATCTCCCGGCCGACGTCGATGCCGGTCTCCTGCTGGACATCTACGCCGGCACGCTCCTCTATCGCTTGCTGTGCCGGCGCTCGACGGACGGCGTGGTCGACAAGCTTCTCGGCCTCCTCGTCGAGGGCGAAATCCCACGCAGGAGCCCGGGAACCGAGCCCAGTCGAACTTGAGGCAGCCGGAGTCTCGCCGGAGCCCCGGAGGCGACCCGATCAGGTGAAGTCCGCGCCGGTCCGAACCCATGACCGTACTGTCGGGGGCAGAGCCATGCAGGCTCGGCCGTATGCCCCGGACCTCGGTGTATCGCCCGGTAGGCGATCTTGAGAAGCGGGGGTCCTTGTGTCGCAACATGCTGCAACCTCGAATGTCCGCGTAGCTAGCCAGGGTATCGGCGTAGTTCTCCGGGCCGACGGCGGACGCGTCGACCTGGTAGTCGCCGCGATCCGCGATGACAACACCGATGTCGAGCTATACGTCATCGACCACGGCGACGTCGTGGAGGTAAAGGCCGGCCGGCGGTTGCGGGTGACCGAGAAATCGCTGCGGTGGCACATCGGCCGGGCCTTCGGGACGCACGACTTGC
>CAWHHY010000011.1:0-135210 GCA_963829305.1 uncultured Actinomycetota bacterium
GCCCTGCGCTCATCTCCTGCCCCGCCACCAGGTACGGCACGCCCCAGAGCAGGCCGAAGACAGTGCCGCAGAACTGGGTGCCGAGGTGCGTCCAGAGCCCGAGCCGGGGCACGACCGGATCCGGGCGCACTGTGCCGATGACAGCTCCGACGCTTCCGATCCCGAGGCTGCTCACCGGCGGTGCCCCGCCCGCCCCTACGTCAGGCCCCGGGCGTCGCGGTCGAGCCCGCCTCTCGGAGCCCCTCCACCACCTCGTGGGCCTCCGTCGGCTCCCTGCTGCCGAGGCCGCTGTGGCCGCTGGGGTCGAGGTAGCCCGTGGGGCTCAGGTCGTCTGTCGGCTCCCTGGTGCCGAGGCCGATCTGGGCGCTGGGGTCGGCGTAGCCGATGCCGTCCTCGACCTGCTCGCGGATCTCGTTCTCCGGTCCCGCGCCTTGCTCCGGCTCCCGGCCCGGCTGCGTCTCCGTCATTGTGTCCTCCTCGCCGTCCCAAAGTGAACTCGTCAACGGGTCACCTGGACGGGGTGCCCCGCAGCCGACCGGCTCACCCGCGTCTATCGCGTTCCCCTGAGAGATGGCGGGCGCCCCGACGCCGAACCTCTACCGGCAATGACCATTTCAGCCGTTTCGCGCCCGAGCTGAGCCATAACCTGCCGCTGATCACCCGGTTTCTTGCCGAGCACCCGGCCGAGGGCCGGTGCCACAGGTGCCGGGTCCCCGACGGCCGACGGCCGATCCCGGCCCCGTGCCCGATCCGGTCCGTGGCGCTCCTGGCGTTGGCGATCCGCGAGCGGTGCGCCTGGTGACCGACTACTGGGGCCCATTCTTGCTGGTCGGCCGGTAGAGGCGGCGGTAGTCGCAGCCCTACCCGGTAGGGGCATGCCCTCACCACAGGGTTTACATCGAACCGGGGTGGTCGGTCGCTGGCCTACAGCGGGTAGCTCTCAGCGCCCGGCGCGGCCCCTGTGCCCAGGGAGAAGGCGGGCCATGACTGCGGCCGGCGCGGTGGAGCCGGGCCGCCACACGATCGGGCGGGCGTATCCGGCACAACGACCGTGACGAGCCGCACCGATCCACTCGGGACTGTCGGTGCTCGGCTGCACGATGACGGGGTGACCGACGACGAGCGTGCCCCGACGACCGTGCGCGACCGACTGACCGCCGCCGCGCTGTCCGCGACGACCTAGCGTCCGCGGATCTGCTTGCCGTCGACCGGCAGGGCTGGCCTCGGCTCGTCGCGTCGGTGTTCTGGGCCTTCCTCGAAAACCTGATCGTGCTCGGCCCGCTCGCCCCCGCACGTTCGCACCTCGATTCCGGAGGCCCGCCAATCGGTGACGGGGTCGAGCAGGGCGTCAGGAGGCGCTCAGGACGCGGTGAGAGCCGTTCTGCCGAGTCGGGCGGCCGCGGGTCGGGCGGCCGCGGGGTGCTAACCGGAAAATAGACGTGAGCCGACCGCGTAGACCGCGTTGATGTCTCAGGCGGCGGCTTGGGTGAGGGTCACGGTGAATCCGAGTGCCTCGAGCTGTCGGATGTGGCCGCGGGCTCTGCGGTCCTTGTTGACGCGGCTCGTGTAGTAGTCCGAGCCGAGATCTTGATAGCGGGCGGTTGGGTCGGCCAGTAGCTGCCAGATGATGACCAGGATGGAACGGGCGACGGCGACGAGGGCCTTGAGCTTGCCGCGGCGTTTGACGATGCGCCGGTAGCGTTCGCCGAGGAAGGTGTCGGTGCGGGCGGCCGCGGCGGCGGCCCCGCCCAGGACGCCTTTCAGGTAGCCGGTCGATCTGCACGGTGAGCTGGTCGATCTGGTCCAGCAGCATCCGGGTCAGCTCGGCGTGATGGGCGTCGAAACGGCCGGTGAGCGCTTCGATCAGCGCGGCCTGCTTGGCCTTCATCCGGCCGCGGGCCAGGTCGGCGAGCACCTTCGGGTCCCGTTCCCCGGCGATGAGCGCCTCCAGCATGTCCCGCACCGACTTGGTGTCCAGCGTGGAGGCCACGACCGAGACCTTGATCAGCGAGTCCTCCAGCAGCTTCTCCAGCCGCTGCCAGTACCGGGTGCGTTCCCGCGTCAGGTCCACGCGCAGCCGGGTGTAGTCGCGCAACTGGCGGATCTCGACCGGCGGGACGAAGCTGGGCCGCAACATGCCCCGCTCGGTCATCTTCGCCTGCCAGACACTGTCCAGCTTGTCGGTCTTCGGCCGGCCCGGCGCGTTCTTGACCTCACGGGCGTTGACCAGCTGCACGTCCAGGCCGGCCGCTTCCAGCAGGTAGAACCAGATTCGCCAGTAGTCCGACGTCGACTCCAGGGTGACCTTCTCGATCTCCTCGCCCGCCAGGTACTCGCCGAGCTCCAGGATGGCGTTCGTGGTGGCCTCCACGTCCCACACCCGGGTCCGCCGCTGCCCGGGACGGGAGGGATGCGGCACCCGGGTGCACACCTTCCCCGACGCCTTGGCCACATCGATCGCGCAGACTCGTTCCACGACCCGCTCGTAGGCCTGGTCCTCGATCTCCTCCGGTTCCTTCACCGGACCCCTCTCACCGCAGCAACAGCGTCCACGGGATGCCCGGGGGCCTCGGTCGGGAAGCCGAAATCTAACCGGCGTGCTCGAAGCAACAGTGCGTGACCCGTCAGGTCAAGGCCCCGGCGCCAGACTAGCTAACGGGCTAACATCCCAAGCAAACACCGGCGTCGGCGGGCAACCCGCCCCCATTTTCCCGCCTGCGCGGCGTCCCGGAAGGGATACCCCGACTAGGTAGTAGTTCTTGGCCAGAGTGCCGCTAGGACCCGATCTCTGCGCGTTGCTCGCCGCGCCGCGCGAGCGCGGCTTTGGCTGCGCTACGGGGCAGGGGTGCGTGCGGCGTTAACGGCGTGGGGTGCAGGATCGACGGCCTGGCGGAGGGGTGGCAGCGGCTGACAGTGAGGAGGGGACCAAGATCGGGGTACGGGGATCGGGTCGGAGGAATTCCATGTCGTCTGGGTCGTCTGGGTCGTCTGGGTCGTCTGAGCGGGGGCCGTCGGGAGGCGCGAGGTCTACGTCCGCGTACTCTCGGCGGCGGGTGCTCGGCCTGGTCGCCGCGGGGCTCGGCCTGGCCGCTGGCGCGGCCGTGGTGGACGCGCTGGCCGGGAAAGGCACGATAGGCACGGGGCAGGTGGTGCCGTACCCGCGGATCGACTCGCTGTCCACGAGCACGGTGTTCCGCGTTTTCGCGGGGGACCAGGAGATCTGGACCGAGGAGTTCGCCCGAACCCGCACCATCCACGTGGCCAACTTCGCGGCTACTGGGCCGGTGCCGATCCGCATTGAGGTCGCCGGGGGTGTCGGCTCGGTGAAGGTCAGCCCCCGGCATCGGGGTCCGGTGCCCTCGTGGCATGGAAACACCGTCCGTTTCACCGTCGACGGGGACGGGCCTCGGAAGTTGATCGTCTTCGTCAAGACCACCCTGGCCCGGCGAGACCCGCTCTACCTGCTCATCGACGAGCCGGAGCTGGACCCGCCGACCGCGGGCACGGACCACGTGATGTTCTTCGGGCCCGGCACGCACCAGGCCGGCGAGATCGCCCTGCACGCCGACGACACGCTCTACCTCGCCCCCGGCGCGCTGGTGATCGGGCGCATCGTCGCCCAGAACGCCACGAGGATCAGCATCCGGGGACGGGGCATCCTGCAGGAGCCCGACGAGTCCAGCGACCCGCACGCCCTGGAGGACTCGGCCGACTTCTACACCATCGCAATGGACGCCTGCACGAACGTCCGGGTGGAGGGCATCACGATCCGGGACATCCCGCGGGGTTGGACGTCGCGGTACAACGAGTGCGATCACCTGGTGATTGACGGCGTCAAGATCTTCAGCTTCAAGGTCAACGGGGACGGGATCGACCCGAACGGCTGTCAGGACGTCACGATCGAGAACTGCCTCGTCTCGACCGGCGACGACGCTGTCGTGATCAAGTCCACAGAGGGCAGCAAGCGCAACGTCTCGGGCGTCACCGTCCGCGGCTGCGTCCTGGAGACCTACCCGAAGACCACCGCCAAGGAGGGCGGGGACGCGTTGAAGATCGGCACCGAGACCTACTGCCCGGACATGAGCGCCATCCTGTTCCAGGACTGCGACATCATCCGTGCGCACGGCGGGATGGCGTTCAGCATCAACCACCGGGATCAGGCGCGCATCCACGACGTGCAGTTCACCGACATCCGCGTCGAGGCCGACGTCGCGAACGAGAACTTCGGCATCGTGATGCTGGACTCCGGGCCGGGCACGGTGTCAGACATCACGCTGCGCAACGTCGCCTGGACCACCCGGCACAGCATCCTCCTGCAGGGCCAAGGCATCAGCGGGGTGAAGTTCGAGAACTGCACCGTCGCCGGCTGGCCGCTCACCCACGTCAAGGTGCTCGACGGTGCGCAAGCCCCCACGATCAGTCCGTAGCCTCACCGGATTCTGCCCGACGATCAGCACCTACGCATACTGAACCGTCACGGATGCTGAATCGTAGGGTCGGCGGCGCCCGATGATTGCTCAGGACCCCGCTGATAATCATCCTCGACGACCCGGCAGCCAGGTACACCTCAGGTACACCTGGCTGGCCGTGATCCTCACCGGTGTCGTCGCGATGCTCGTGGCTCTTCAACTTTGGGCGGGCACCGTCGGGTTTCTCGCTGACAATCGGCGGGTTTGCCGGGTGCAGTGCAACCGTACCCGGCGCCGGTAGTTGTCCCGGTTCCGGAACCCGCAGGCGGCGCGTTTCACCTGCTTGATCAACTTGTTCGTGCCCTCGGTCCGGGCGTTCGACAGGTTCGTGGTCAGGAACACCTCGATCGCCGGCCACCAGGTCTCGATCGTCTCGACGAGCGTGGTCAGCTCGGGGATCTGCGCGTCGGCGCACCACCGGTAGAACGCCCACAGCCGCCGGTGGATGTCGTGTCTGTGCCCGCCGGCCGCGGCGGTGGCGCACAACGCCCGCAGTTCCTCCTTCGCGATCCACGCCGACAGGATCTGACCGGTCGGGTCGTTGTCGACGCAGCCGTTCCACATCCGCGCCAACGCCTGCTCAGACAGCCGCTCCCGGCCGTACCATCCGCTCAGCACGGCGTCCCGCTGCCCAGCGCACGGCGGCGGCTTCCTCCTCGTGCACGATCAGCGACTTCTGCCCCTGCGCGTCGAGTCCGTGGCGGTAGCCGAACGGGTCGCCACCGTTGGGACGTCCCGCCGCTGCGATCGTCTCGTGCTTGTCGCGGGTCCGCTGCCGCAGCGATCTCGTCGAGCCGGACAACACCTTCCCTTCGGGTGCGCAACTCGGCGATGCCCGCGGCGATCAGCTCCGCGACGAGGGAAAACCACTCGACCTTGCGCCGTTCCAGTCGGCTCTGCTCGACCACCCACAGGTGCGTGATCTCGCCCGCCCAGACAGCCGCCCGCAGCTCTTCGTACCCGGGGCGGCGGTTGTCCCGCGCCGCGCTCAGGTTGTTGTCGGTGAACACGCGCACCGTGGCGCCCGGCCAGTGCATCCGTCGTCGACGCAGTCGACGATCTCGGCCCTGTCACCGGTGACCTCGCACGACCCACGGAAGTCCATGGTGCGTCATGCGCGCCGGGATCGGGGATGCTGTGCGGGCGGATTCACGTTCCCGGGACGGTCGGGGCGGTGAACGGGCGGCGGGCGCCGCCAGGCGGAGGTGTGGCGGTGCTGGATCCCGCAGGGTTGTACCGGCTGGAGCCGGACGCCCCGGCGCTGGACGATCCCGTGCTGGTGGTGGTGCTCGACGGGTTCGTCGACGCGGGCGCGGCGGCCCGGCTGGCGGTCGAGTCGCTGCTCGCTGCGGGCGCGGCGCAGCCGGTGGCGCGCTTCGACGTCGACCAGCTCGTCGACTACCGATCCCGGCGGCCCCCGCTGCGCTTCGAGACCGACCACTGGGAGCACTACGCCGCGCCGGAGCTCGACATCGTCGCGCTCACCGACACCGCCAGCACCGGGTACCTGCTCCTGACCGGCCCCGAGCCGGACACGCAGTGGGAGCGGTTCGCAGCCGCCCTCGAGGAGCTCGTGCGCACGCTGGGCGTGCGCCTCGTCGTGAACCTGACCGGTATCCCGATGGCGGTGCCACACACCCGGCCGATCGGGGTGACTGTGCACGGCACCCGGCCCGAGCTGACCGAGGGACACGAGGCGCTGTTCGCCACGGCGGAGGTGCCGGGCAGTGCCGTGGCGCTCATGGAGTACCGGCTCGGGCAGGCCGGGCATGCGGCGATGGGGTTCGCCGTGCACGTGCCGCACTACCTGGCGCGCGCCGAATACCCGCAAGCCGCCCGCGTGCTGGTCGATCACCTCGCGGTCGCGACCGGCCTCTACCTGCCGACCGACACGCTGACCAGTGCCGCAGAGCGGGCGGAGCGCGAGATCGCCGAGCAGGTGGCGGCGTCGGAGGAGGTCGCACAGGTCGTCGCCGCACTGGAGCAGCAGTACGACACGGTGATCTCCGACGCCACCGGGCGGGACGGGCCGACAGGTGGCGAGCTGCCCAGCGCGGACGAGCTGGCGGCGGAGGTGGAGCGGTACCTGGCCGGGCACGACGACCCGGATCGGCGTGACGACCCGGGCACGGACCCGCCTCACTGATCGCCCGCAACCCGTTCGAGAACCTACGCATGGCGCATGACTGCCGTGCGTAACGGTCGGGTTCCGTCTCTTTTCTCCACTTGACCAAGTTGTTACCCGCGGCGGAAGGTGCAGGGCACGACGCACCGCACGGGAGGGGGCAAGGCCCCGGGCACCGCCAGGGCCGCCGATCATGACGCTTGAGCAGGGCAAGGCCCATATTCCGACCGATCCGACCTCCGTGGCGGCTCCGCCCTCGGCCGCCGAAGAGGACCACCCGGTCGTCGACCGCGTGGTGTTCGGGGTCGCGGCGGCGATCGTCCTGGCGTTCATCGCCTGGGGTGTGTTCGGTACCGCGAACCTCAGTGCCGTCGCGAAGGCCGTGCTCGGTGGCATCATCACCGGCGGCGGCTGGGCGTTCGTGCTGGCCGCCAGCGGCTTCGTCATCTTCGCGGTGTACGTCGCGATGAGCCGTTACGGCCGCATCCCGCTCGGCCGCGACGACGAGGCACCGGAGTTCCGGACCTCGTCCTGGGTCGCGATGATGTTCAGCGCCGGGATGGGCATCGGGCTGATGTTCTACGGCGTCGCCGAACCGCTGGCCCACTTCACCTCGCCCCCGCCGGGCACCGCCGCGCCGGGCAGTCCCGAGGCTTTCGACGTGGCGATGGCCACCACGCTGTTCCACTGGACCCTGCACCCGTGGGCGATCTACGCCGTCGTCGGTCTGGCCATCGCCTACGGCACGTTCCGCCGCGGTCGGCCGCAGCTGCTCAGCTCGGCGTTCATCCCGCTGTTCGGCCGCAAGAGGGCCGAGGGAGGGTTCGGCAAGGCGGTCGACATCCTGGCGATCTTCGCCACGCTGTTCGGGTCGGCCGCCTCGCTCGGCCTGGGCGCGCTGCAGATCGGCGGCGGACTCATGGCGGGCGGCTTCATGAGCTCCGTCAGCACGACACTGCTCGTCGTGATCATCGTCACGCTGACGATCTGCTTCATCCTCTCGGCGGTGTCCGGTGTCTCCAAGGGCGTTCAATGGCTGTCGAACGTCAACATGGTGCTTGCCGGGATTCTGGCTCTCGTCGTGTTCGTCGGCGGACCGACCGTGCTGATCCTCAACCTGCTGCCCACCGCCATCGGCGACTACTTCACCGACCTCGGCCAGATGGCCGCCCGCACCGCGGCCACCGGCGGCGACGCCACGGCCACCTGGCTCGCCGGGTGGACCGTCTTCTACTGGGCCTGGTGGATCTCCTGGACGCCGTTCGTCGGCATGTTCATCGCCCGGATCAGCCGGGGCCGCACGATCCGTCAGTTCATCGCCGGGGTCGTCCTCATCCCGAGCGCGGTCAGCCTGCTCTGGTTCGCCATCTTCGGCGGCGCGGCGATCAACCTGCAGCGCAGCGGCACCGACCTCGCCTCGCGACCCACCGAAGGCCAGCTGTTCGGGCTGCTCGACACCATGCCGCTGAGCGCGGTGCTCGGTGTGATCGCGATGCTCCTGGTGGCCATCTTCTTCGTGGCCGGCGCGGACGCTGCGTCGATCGTCATGGGCACGCTCTCCCAGCGCGGCACGATCCACCCCACCCGCGGGGTCGTGGTTTTCTGGGGCGCCACCATGGGGGCGATCGGCGCAATCATGCTCGTGGTCGGCGGCGGCGAGGGCGACGCCCTGGCCGGCATCCAGAACATCACGATCATCATGGCCGCCCCGTTCGGGCTGGTCATGGTGCTGATGTGCGTGGCGCTGGCGCGCGACCTGCGCAGCGACCCCCTGGTCCGGCGCGGTCTGCGGTCGACGAAGGCCATCGAGCAGGCCGTCGAGTTCGGCGAGCGGGCCTACGGCGACTCCTTCTTCGTGCCGGTGAAGCCGCATCCGATCACGAGGCCGGTCAGCGTCGAGACCCACGCCGAGCACGAACGGCACTCCGCCCACCACGCGGGCGCCGACGGGAACGGCACGGCGCACCCGGTCGACGTCCCGGCGCAGCGCGGCGGGGCCGCAGAGAAGTAGGACGGCCGACACGAGCACGTCCGCGCACGTCGTGACCTTCCCCGACCGGGTGACCCGGGTGTGCCTGACGCGGCACGGTCTGGTGTGGTGATCGGGTGCGCCTCGTCTTCGGTCCCGACGATCATGAGGAGTACCAGACCGCCCGCGAGCGCCTGCAGTCCCTCGTGGCCGCCTGGGCCCGGCGCCGGGGCATTCCGGTGGAGCCGGCGCTGGTCGCGGCCGCGCTCGACCACCGGCACGGCGTCGACGGGCGGTTGGGCCGGTGGACGCGCGCCCACATCGCGGACGCACTGGCCGTCTGGTTCCCGCGCACCGTCGCGTTGCTCGACGACGACCGCGACGCCGTGCCCGTCGCCCTGCACGCCCTGATCGGCTTCCTTGCCGAGCGCGACTGGCTCGACACCGCATCGGCACCCCCCGCGGAGCTGCACGCCCAGATCGACGACAGCACCCCTGCGCTGCACGACGCGCTGGCCGACGAGCGCAACCGCGACCTCGGCACGTTCTGGGCCGTGCAGCTGCGCCGCCACGGCGTCACGGCCGCGGACCCGGCCGCCGTCGCCCGATTCCTCGAGCAGGTCCGCCGCGGTGAGGTCGACGTCGACCGTGACGCCCTCGCGGAGGTCACCCGCCGGGACACCGGCGAGCCCGGGACCGGCCCCTCGGTACCGGAGCCGGCGCCGGTGCTGCTGCCGGGGGCCGCGGCGCTGCTCGCGTCGGCGGAGTCCGCCGAGGCCGTCGCGCGGCTGCGCACCGTCGCCCGGTGGGTGCGCACCGGCCGCGCGCTGACCGTCGACGGCCGGCTCCTGCTCGCCGACGCCCGTTCGCTGGCCGGCGCCCTCGCGGTCGACGCCTTCTCCCGCGACCACGCCCGCACCGCGGACGACCTGCCCGAGACCAGCCTGCTCGTGGCCTGGGCCCGCCAGGCCCGGCTGCTGCGGGTCGTCAAGGGCCGGCTCGTGCCGGTGAAGAGCGCCGCGGCGCTGCTGGGGAGGCCGATCGAGCTGTGGCAGCGCGCCTTCGTCGCGATCGGCACTCTCGGCGAGCACTTCGGCGGTAGCAACGTGTTCGGGGCGCCGTCGCTGTTCGGGATGTCGCTGGGCGAGGCGTTGCCGATCCTGCTGTTCGACCTCTACGCGGCAGGGGGCGATCCGGTGCCGCTCGAGCTGTTCCACCGGCGGGTCCGCGAGGCCGTCAACGAGCGGTTCGGCTGCATCGTCGACGACCTCGCGGGCGACGTCGAGCAGCGGCTGTGGCGCCGCGACGTCACCGCGGTGCTCGACGCCCTGGAGTTGCTCGGCGCCGTGCACCTGACCGAGAGCCACGACCACGACATGCTCACCGAGCTCGCCGGCCGCGACGACCCGGACCCGACGCTGGTCGCGCTGACCCCGATCGGGCTGTGGGGCGTCCGCGAGATGCTGCTGGAGCAGGGGGTGCCCGCGCCGCTGGTCGGCGAGCTGGCCGGGGAGGACGTGGAGTACGTGTGCGTACGGCTGGCCGGCGCGCGCCGGGAGGTCGCCGAGGCCGAGCTGACCGCGTGGGTGGCGGCGCGCAGCCCGCGGACGGCGGCGGACGAGCTGGCCCGGCTGCTCCGCCGGACGGACGAGCCCGCCCACCGGGACCTGCTGCTCTTCGCGCTGCGCTGCAACGGCGAACGCCGGGACAGCGCGCGACTCCGGGACGGGGGGCGGCAGCTCGTCGCGGGGAGGTGGCCTCGGACCGGCCCGCTCGCGATCCGGGCACGGGACGCGGCGGGCCGGTGAGGCTGTGGGTGAGCGTTGCCGCGAACCCGGGCACGAGCGCCGCGGCAACGCTCCGTCAATGGTGACCGCTGCGTCGGCCGGGTTCCAGCCGCATCGTCACTTCTGACGATGGGCTGGACGGCCGAGCGGCGGATCAGCCGTTGAGCGCTGCGGCGACGACGTCCCGCGCCTCCTCCTGGATCCGCGCCAGGTGCTCCGGGCCCTTGAAGCTCTCGGCGTAGACCTTGTAGACGTCTTCGGTGCCGGACGGGCGCGCCGCGAACCAGCCGCCCTCGGTGACGACCTTGAGCCCACCGATCGCCGCACCGTTGCCGGGGGCCTCGGTGAGCCGCTGGGTGATCGGATCGCCGGCGAGCTCCGTGGCCGTGACGTCCTTCGCCGCGAGCTTCCCCAGCTTCGCCTTGTCGTCCTTGCTGCAGGCGACGTCGATGCGGGCGTACACCGGCTCGCCGAAGCGCGCCGTCAGCTCCCGGTAGCGCTCGCTCGGGGTCTGTCCGGTGACCGCGAGGATCTCCGAGGCGAGCAGGCAGAGGATGATCCCGTCCTTGTCGGTGGTCCACACCGTGCCGTCCGTACGCAGGAACGACGCACCCGCGCTCTCCTCGCCGCCGAACGCGATCGACCCGTCGATCAGGCCCGGCACGAACCACTTGAAGCCGACCGGGGTCTCGACGAGGCGCCTGCCGAGGTCGTGGGCAACGAAGTCGATCATCGACGAGCTGACGGCCGTCTTGCCGATCCCGGTGTCACCGGGCCATCCGGGGCGGTTCGCGTACAGGTAGCCGATGGCCACGGCGAGGTAGTGGTTGGGGTTCATGAGACCGGCGTCGGCGGTGACGATCCCGTGCCGGTCGGCGTCGGCGTCGTTGCCCGTGGCGATCTGGTACTCCCCGCTGCGGGCGACCAGCGAGGCCATCGCGTACGGCGACGAGCAGTCCATGCGGATCTTGCCGTCCCAGTCCAGCGTCATGAACCCGAACTGGGGGTCGACGTCGGGATTGACGACGGTGAGGTCGATGCCGTGGCGCTCCGCGATCGCACCCCAGTAGGCGACGCTGGCCCCGCCCATCGGGTCCGCCCCGATCCGCACGCCGGCACTGCGGATCGCGTCGAGGTTCACAACCGCGGGCAGGTCGTCGACGTAACGGCCGAGGAAATCGTACGTGCCCAGCTCCGAGCGGTCGACCGACCGTCGCCGCACCCCGTCCAGCTTCGCGGCGAGCAGCTCGTTCGCCCGCGCCGCGATCCACTTCGTGGCGTCCGTGTCCGCGGGCCCGCCGTTCGGCGGGTTGTACTTGAAGCCTCCGTCCTGCGGCGGGTTGTGGGAGGGCGTGATCACGATGCCGTCCGCGATGCCGGCGGCGCGGCTGCGGTTGTGGGCGAGGATCGCGTGCGACACCGCCGGGGTGGGGGTGTAGCCGCCCGCCGAGTCGACCAGCACGGCGACGTCGTTCGCCGCCAGGACCTCGACGCAGGTCTGCAACGCAGGCCCGGAGAGCGCGTGCGTGTCGGCGCCGACGAACAGCGGCCCGTCCGTGCCTTCCCTGGTGCGGTACTCGACGATCGCCTGGGAGGTGGCGGCGATGTGGTCGTCGTTGAAGGTGGTCGACAGCGACGAGCCGCGGTGCCCGGACGTGCCGAACGCGACGGCCTGAAGCGGGTTCGACGGGTCCGGGTGGTCGTCGTGGTAGGCCCGGAGGAGCTTCTCGACATCGACGAGGTCGGCGGCCGTCGCACGGGTGCCGGCTCGGGAATCGGTCGACATTGTCACGTCTCCTCGGCTCGGGGCAGGGGTTGGGCAGGGGTGGAACGCACGTGCGGGTGCTGCGGGACACCCTGCCATCCGCCGCCGACATTTCGCAGCGTTGAGCCCGTAGCACACGGTCCTCGCCACGGTCGGGGGATGCCGGACGTCCCGAGATGGGGTGGATTGACGCCGCGAGACGAGCGCGCAGGGTGAGCCGACCGCTACTCATTGCACGTCCGTTCCGACTCTGCCCGAGGGGTCAGCACTCCATGCGCATCCGCACCGTCCTCTGCGCCACGGTTCTCGCCACGGTCGCCGCGCTCCCGCTCGCGGGCGTCGCGTCGGCCCAGCCGCAACCGACCGACCGCGACTGCCGCGACTTCGCGAGCCAGGCCGCGGCCCAGTCCGCCCTGCGGTCGCACTCCGGCGACCCGCAGCGCCTTGATTCCGACCACAACGGCATCGCCTGCGAGGACTACTTCCGCACGGGCCAGGCCGGGCCGGCCGACCTGCCGCCACTCCCCGCCAAGCCGGTGGTGGACACCGCGGCGGAGTCCGGTGTCGTCGTCCCACCGCCCGGCGCCGCGGCCGACGCTCCGGTGCGGACCGTGCCCGAGCACCAGATCCTGGTGAGGCCGCGCGGCGCCGCGGACACCGGCGACGGTTCGGCCGCGCCGTCAGACCCGGTCCCGGCCGTCCTGCTCGTCGGCACACTGGGTGCGGTGGTCGCCCTGGGCGCCCGCCGACGGGACGCTCGGGGCTAGACCAATGTCGGATCCCACGACCTGCCCCCGCCCGGTCCCGCTCCGGGCGGGGGCGTCCAGCCGACCGGGCGTCCCGCGCACGGTTGGGGACGACCGCAACCCCGACGTCGACGGCTGGTGGACGGACACCTCGGTGCCGCACGCCGCCTGGCCGCTCGCGGATCCGGTCGACGCCCCGTGCGTGGGCCCCTGCGTCACCGAACCGACACACCGGCATCGCCACCGGCACCGGCACCGGCACCGCCGGGTCGTCACGGTGCGGACCCGGGAGGCCAGGCTGCTAGGCGCCGTCGCCGTCGGCGCCTGCCTGCTGCTCGCCTTCTGCAGCGGGGGCGCGGCCACGCCGGTCCCGCCCGCAGGCCCCCCACCCACCGCGCCGGCGCAGGTGCTGTCCACCCCTGCACTGGCCGCGGCCCCGCCCGTACGCATCCGCATCCCGGCGATCGGGGTCGACTCGGCGCTGATCGCGCTGGGGCTGGCGGCCGACGGGACGTTGCAGGTTCCGGTCGACGGGTCCGTCGCGGGCTGGTTCACCGGCTCCCCCACACCCGGTGAGCACGGACCCGCGGTGATCGCGGCGCACGTCGACTGGAACCACGCCCCCGGCGTGTTCTTCCACCTGCGGGACCTGGAGCCCGGAGCCGAGGTGGCGGTCGACCGGGCGGACGGCACGACTGCGCGGTTCGAGGTGCTGGAGGTCGAGCAGTATCCCAAGGACGCGTTCCCGACCGAGCGCGTCTACGGCGACATCGACCACGCCGGCCTGCGACTGATCACGTGCGGGGGCTCGTTCGACCGGGCCGCCCGCAGCTACCGCGACAACGTGGTGGCCTACGCCGGCCTCGTCGGCTCCTCGGCCGGGGCTCCTCCTGCCTGATCGAGCAGCAGCCGTCGTACACCGAGCACGGCCGCACCTGCTGTGCAGGGTGCGGCAGGGCGGTCGCGCGGGCGGCACGGCGTCGCACACCGAGCGGGGCTGCCGCACCTGCTGTGCCGGGTGCGAGGGCTCGCCCAGGGGTGTGACGGCCTGTCGCGGGGTTCGGCAGCACGGCCGGGGTGTGGTGGCCGGCCGGGGCGCAGCGCCACGGCGTGGGGAGGTCTCCGCGGCCGCCCTCGCCACCGACCTCTCCGCGCGCCGAACACGACAGGAGGCGGCGGGCAGCGCGGCGTCGCACACCGAGCGGGGCCGCCGCACCTGCTGTGCCGGGTGCGGGGGTTCGCCCGGAGGTGTGACAGCGCGGCCGGGGCGCGGCAGCGGCACCGGCGGGCTGTCGCGTGGGAGCGCGGCGCTGCACGCCGGCCGGGGCCGGCGCAGCCGGCGCCACGGTCTTGTCCGGGTGCGGTCCGCACACGCAGGCGAGAGCGACGGGGCCGGCCGACGGTCAGGCGGGGCGGCGCTGCTGGGGGATGCGCTCGTGCAGGGAGCGGGTGGTGTCCGTGGCGAGGTGGAAGTGGCCGTGCCGGGACCGCGCGCAGAGGTAGGGCCGCAGGCGGCGGGCCCCCAGGCTCTCCAGCTCGCGGGCGGCGGCCTCGGCGGCCTCGCGGGTCGGGTAGATCACCTTGCCGTCGGTGCCCGCGCCCGCCCGGAGGTGCACGGTTCCGGTCAGCTCGGCGCGGGTCGGTGAGCAGAAGGTCGGGCGGCCCCGGCCGGTCAGGCGGGCATGGCGCAGCACGACGTCGCCGCGGCGGTCGTCCTTGACCCGGTACGACACCTGCTCGGGAATCCTGATCGCAGCGTCGAACTCGGCCGGACCCGTCGAACCCTGCGCCATGTCGTCCCCCTCACGGTCGGTGCTGACCTCGTCTACCCCGTGATCGCAGCGAGCCCATCATCCCGTTATCCGTTCGGCGCGAGGATCGCTCGATCGTGTGGGAACCCCGGCGGCCGGTCACCGCACGTGGCCGTCGGCTTGTGGACAACTGGGCGGCGCGCACCCGGTACGGCGCGGAGGCGTCGGGGCGAGGCTCTAGGTTGCACGGCGTGGAAGGTCAGCACCGGCACCGCGGCGAACGCCTCCCCCGGCGCGCCGTGGGGCGGCCGGAACCCCGTGCCATCGCGGGCGGTCGGTGACGCCGTGCTGCACCTGCACCGGGCCGAGCGCGCGGACACCTTGGCCGACGCGCTGGCCGACCTCATCACCGAGCCGCCGGCAGACCCGTTCACGGCCGAGATCGTCGCGGTGCCGGCACGCGGGATGGAGCGCTGGCTCGCGCACCGCCTGGCACACCGGCTCGGCACGGCGTCGGGGCGGGGCGACGGCGTGTGCGCGCACGTCGCCTTCCCCGCTCCCGGCGAGGTGGTGGCCACCGCCCTCGAGGGCGCCACGGGCGTGGCCGACGACGACGACCCCTGGCATCCCGCCCGGGCGGTGTGGCCGCTCCTGGAGGTCGTCGACACCTGCACGGGCCGGCCGTGGTGCGCTCCCCTGGCCGCTCATCTGGAGCGAGCGCGCAGCAGGTTCGCGGTGGTCGCGCACGTCACCGGGCTGTTCGACGCCTACGCCACCCACCGGCCCGAGCTGCTCGACGCCTGGCGCGCGGGCGACGACGCGGACGTGCCCGCGGACCTGCGCTGGCAGCCGGAGCTGTGGCGGGCCCTGCGCGCGCGGATCGGCGTCCCGGACCGGGCGGAGCGGCTGGCCACGGCGATCGCCGTGCTGGAGCACGACCCCGCGTGCTGCGCCCTGCCGGAGCGGCTGTCGCTGTTCGGCCCCACCCGCCTGCCCGCGGACCACCTGGCCGTGCTCGCGGCCCTCGCCCGCCATCGCGACGTGCACCTGTGGCTGCCGCACCCCTCGCCCGCCCTGTGGGACCACGTCGCGCCGCTGGCCGTGGGCGTGCCCGCGCGCCGCGCCGATCCCACCGCCGAGCTCGCGCGCCATCCGCTGCTCGCCGCGCTCGGCCGGGACGTCCGGGAACTGCAGCTGCGGCTGGCCGGCCTCTCCGGCGTCGACACGCACCACCCCGGCGCGGACGGCGCGCCGGTGACGCTGCTGCAGCGCCTGCAACGCGACGTCCGTGACGACCGGGCGCCCGAGGGCGACCACGTGCTCACCGCGGACGACCGCTCGATCGCCGTGCACGCCTGCCACGGCCCGCACCGCCAGGTCGAGGTGCTCCGCGAGGTCGTGCTCGGCCTGCTCGCCGCCGACCCCACTCTGGAGCCGCGTGATGTCCTCGTCGCCTGCCCGGACGTCGAGACCTTCGCTCCTCTGGTGTCGGCGGCGTTCGGGCTCGATCCCGAGGGCGACGGCCACCCCGGCCACCGGCTGGCGATCCGGCTCGCGGACCGTGCGCTGCGGCAGGTGAACCCGGTGCTCGACGTCGCCGGGCGCCTGCTGGAGCTCGTCGACGCCCGGCACACGGCGTCCGAGGTGCTCGACCTGCTCGCCACGAGCCCGGTCCGCCGCCGTTTCGGCCTGGACGGAGACGACCTGGAGCGGCTGCGCGACCTCGTCACGCGGTCCGGGGTCCGGTGGGGGTTGTCGGCCGCGCACCGCCGCCCCTACCGGCTCGACGGGTTCCCGCAGAACACGTGGGCTGCGGGGCTGGACCGGCTCCTGCTCGGTGTCGCGATGGAGGGCGACAGCTGGCTGGGCACGGCGCTGCCGCTCGACGACGTGGAGGCCAGCGACATCGACCGGCTGGGCCGCCTCGCCGAATTCCTCGACCGGCTCGAGGCGGCACTCGCCGACCTGTCCGGCGACCGTCCGCTCGCCGCGTGGGTCAGCGGGTTGACGGCCGCCCTGGACGCGCTGACCGCGACCACCCCTGCCGACGCGTGGCAGGCGGGCCAGGCCCGCGCGGAGCTCGCCGAGGTGGCCCGGACGGCGGGTGTGCACGCCGCGACCCCGGCACCGATCGGGACGGGGACGGGGACGGGGACCGTCGGTGCGGTGGCCGCGCCGGTCGAGGCCGTCTCGCTCGGCCTCGCCGACGTCCGCGGGCTGCTCACCGAACGGCTGCGCGGCCGGCCGGGGCGGGCCAACTTCCGCACCGGCACCCTCACCGTGGCGACGATGGTCCCGATGCGCTCCGTGCCGCACCGGGTGATCTGCTTGCTCGGGCTGGACGACGGCGCGTTCCCCCGGGCGGGTGTGGACGACGGGGACGACGTGCTCGCCCGCGCCCCGCGCGTCGGCGAGCGCGACCCGCGCAGCGAAGACCGCCAGCTGCTGCTGGACGCCGTGTGCGCCGCGACGGAGCACCTCGTCGTCCTCTACTCGGGCGCCGATCCGCGGACGGGTGCCCGGCGCCCGCCCGCGGTGCCGCTGGGCGAGCTGCTCGACGCGGTCGCCGCCACCGCCGGTCCGGACGCACCGGCGCGCATCGTCGTCCGCCACCCGCTGCAGCCCTTCGATGCCCGCAACTTCACCTCCGGCGCGCTCGGCGTACCGGGCCCGTTCAGCTTCGACCGCGTCGAGCTCGACGGGTGCCGGGCCGCTGCGGGCGGGCAGGCGCCGCCCCCGCCGTTCCTCCCGGGTCCGCTGCCCGCCACCCCGGCCACGACGATCGCACTCGACGACCTCGTGAGCTTCGCCGAGCACCCCGTGAAGCAGTTCCTGCGCCAGCGCGTGGGGCTCCCGATCAGTGAGACGGACGACGACCCCGCGGACGCGCTTCCCGTCGCGCTCGACGCCCTGCAGCGCTGGGCGGTCGGTGACCGGCTGCTGCGGGACCGGCTCGCCGGCCTGGACCTCGCGCGCTGCCGCGCGGCGGAGTGGCGGCGCGGCGAGCTGCCTCCCGGCGAGCTGGGGAACACCCTGCTCGCCGAGGTGCTCGACGACGTCGAGGAGCTGGTCGCGGCGGGTGCGCGGTTCGTGGCGGGCGAGCCGACGTCGCAGGAGGTCGACGTCTCCGTCGGGCATCCGGATCTGCCGGACGGCGCCCGGGTGGTCGGCACCGTCAGCGGCGTGTACGGCGACACGGCCGTGCGGGTTGAGTTCTCCAAGCTCGCCGCCAAGCAGCGGGTCCGCGCCTGGGTGCGGCTCGTCGCGCTGACGGCCGCGCTGCCGGAGCGTCGGTGGCGGGTGGTGACGGTGGGCCGCGGCGCTCGCGGCGGGGTCGCGGTCGCCACGGTCGGGCCCGTGGACGCTGCACGCGCCCGCGGCGTGCTCGCCGACCTGGTCGCCCTGCACCGGGAAGGGCTGCGCGAGCCACTGCCGCTGCCGACGGTCGCCGCGCAGGCCTATGCCCGCACGCGCAGCGGCGGCGGCACCGCGGCCGACGCACTGGCCGAGGCGCTGCGCGGCTGGTGCGAGGGCCGGTTCCCCGAGCGCGACGATGCGGTCTACACCCGCGTGTTCGGTCCCGGGGCGGGGCGTGAGGTGCTGACGACGGCCGGCACCGGCGGCGAGCCGACGCGATTCGGCGACCTCTCGCTGCGGCTGTGGCGTCCCCTGCTCGACGCGGAGGTGCTCGGATGACCGCCGTGCTGAACCACTCGGCACCGACCCATCCGGTCGCCTTCGACGTGTGCGGCGAACTGCCCACCGGCACCACCGTGCTCGAGGCGAGCGCGGGCACCGGCAAGACCTTCACGATCGCCGCGCTCGCCGCCCGCTACGTCGCCGAGGGCCACGCCCGCCTCCCGGAGCTGCTGCTCGTCACCTTCGGCCGGGACGCCACGCAGGAGCTGCGGGAACGCGTCCGCGAGCGGCTGGTGAGCGCCGAGCGCGGGCTGCGCGACCCCGCCACGGCGAGGGCGGGCACCGACTCGGTACTGGCGCTGCTCGCCGGGGTCCCGGACGCCGAGGTCGCCGTTCGCCGTCGGCGGCTGACCGCTGCGCTCGCCGAGTTCGACGCGGCGACGATCGCGACCACGCACCAGTTCTGCGGCCAGATGCTGACCACGCTCGGGATCGCCGGAGACGCCGACGACGCGGTCTTCGTCGAGTCCGTGGACGACCTGGTGGTCGAGGTCGCCGACGACTTCTACGTCCGCAAGTTCGCCGCGAAGGCCGCCGGCACGCCCGCGTTCGACCGCGTCGAGGCACTGCGGCTGGCCCGGCGGGCCGTGGGCGATCCGCAGGCACGGTTGGAGCCCGTCGGGGCGACGGGAGCCGCAGCGGTCCGACACGCGTTCGCGACGGCGGTGCGCGGCGAGGTGGAGCGCCGCAAACGGGCACGCGGTCTGCACACCTACGACGACCTGGTCACCCGCCTGCACGACGCGCTGGCCGATCCCGTGCGCGGGGCGGCGGCGCGGCTGCGGTCCCGGTACCGCATCGTGCTCGTCGACGAGTTCCAGGACACGGACCCGCTGCAGTGGGGCATCCTGCGGCACTTCGCCGGGCACGTGTCGCTGGTACTGATCGGCGACCCGAAGCAGGCGATCTACGCCTTCCGGGGCGCGGACGTCGTCAGCTACCTCGAGGCCGCCCGGCAGGCCGACGCCCACGCCACGCTCGCCCGGAACTGGCGCAGCGACGCCGGGCTGCTGCGCGCGCTGGACACGGTGTTCGGCGGGGCGGCGCTGGGTGATCCCCGGATCGTCGTGCGGGAGGTGGAGTCCGCGCACCCGGTGCCACGGCTGGCCGGAGCACCGGTGGCCGCCCCGCTGCGCCTGCGGGTGCTCGCCCGCGACAGGCTGGCGTGCAGCGGCCGCGGGCTCGTGCTCACGCCGGAGGCGCGGACAGGGATCGCCCGCGATGCCGCGGCGGACGTCGCCGCGCTGCTCGCCTCCGGGGCGACGGTGGACGGTGCGCCGCTACGACCGGGCGACGTCGCGGTGCTGGTGCGCACGAACGACCAGGGCGCAGTCATCCGGGACGCACTCGCCTCCGTCGGCGTGCCCGCGGTGCTCTCGGGTACCACGAGCGTGTTCGGCACGCCTGCGGCCCGGGAGTGGCTGACCCTGCTGCACGCGCTGGAGCAGCTGCGGCCGATCCGGATCCGCGACGCGGCCCTGACCTGCTTCCTCGGCCGGTCCGTCGCGGAGCTGTGCGGGGCGGGCGGGGACGACGACGCAGCGGACGCGCTGCTCGACGACCTGGGTGCGACCCTGCGCCGCTGGGCCGCGGTGTTGCACGGCAAGGGGGTCGCGGCGTTGCTCGAGGCCGTCACCACCGGCACCGGCCTGCCCGGGCGGCTGCTCGGCGTCGTGGACGGGGAGCGGCGGCTCACCGACGTCCGGCACGTCGGGCAGGCGCTGCACGCCGCCGCCGTGGACGCGCACCTGGGCCCCGCGGCGCTGGTCGAGTGGCTGCGCCACCGCATCGACGAGGCCGCGGCGGACGTCGGGCTCGAGCGCAGCAGGCGGCTCGACTCGGACGCCGCCGCGGTGCAGGTCATCACCGTGCATCGCAGCAAGGGGCTGGAGTTCCCGGTGGTGTACGTGCCGTTCGGCTGGGATCGGTACGTGCCCCGCGAGCCCGGCGTGCCCCTGCTGCACGACGACGGGGACGCGCGCGTCCTCGACGTCGGCGGGGCGGGCGGCCCGCGCTGGTCCGAGCACTGCGCGCGCCACGAGGCGGAGGAGGCGGGCGAGGACCTCCGGCTGCTGTACGTGGCGCTGACCCGGGCGCGCTGCCAGGTGGTGACGTGGTGGGTGCCGGCGACGACCGCGCCCACCTCGCCGCTGCACCGGCTGCTGTTCGGGCGGCGCGGCCCGGGCGCGTCCCCGCCCGCATCGTGCCCGGTCCTGAACGACGCGGCCGCGCTGACGGCACTGCGTGCGCTGGCGAGCGCCGACCTCGCGGTGGAGCCGGTGCGCGACCGGTCGCCGGTGTCCTTCGCCCCGGCTGCGCCGCCGCCGGCGGCACTCGCGGCGGCGACGTTCGGCCGCACGCTGGACCTGGCCTGGCGGCGCACGTCCTACAGCGCCCTGACGGCCGCCGCGCACGGTCCGCCGACGGGAGTGATGGCAGAGCCGGAGGTGCGGGAGAAGGACGACGAGGGCCAGGCGGCGGACGAGGGAGCCGACGGCCCGATCGTGCTCGACGCCGTCATGACCGGCGGCACCGCGGTGGCCGCGGTCGCCGACCCCGGGCTCGCCGTCCCCTCCCCGATGGCCGACCTGCCCGTCGGCACCGGCTTCGGCACCCTCGTCCACGCGGTCTTCGAGTCCGCCGACCTGACCGCGCCGGACCTGCGGGCCGAGCTGCTCCGCTGCGTCCACGCCGAGCTGGACCGCCACCCCACGCCGGCCGTCGACCCCGACGCCCTGGCCGAGGCGCTCGTCCCCGTCGCCCGCACACCGCTCGGCCCGCTCGCCGGCGACCGGTGCCTCGCGGACATCGCACCCCGGGATCGGCTCGCCGAGCTCGACTTCGAGCTGCCGCTCGCCGGTGGCGACACCCCCGGCGCGGACGTCCGGCTCGGCGACCTCGTCCCGCTGCTGCGCCGGCACCTCCCCGCAGGCGACCTCCTCGCGGGCTACCCCGACCGGCTCGCAGCCCTGGCGGGGCAACCGCTACGGGGCTACCTCACCGGCAGCATGGACGCCGTCCTGCGCCTGCCGGGCCCCCGGTTCGCCGTCGTCGACTACAAGACGAACTGGCTCGGCCCCATCGGGCCGGACGGCCCGGAGCCGCTGGTCGCCGCGCACTACACCCCGGAACGGACTCGCGACGGCGATGCTCGACGCGCACTACCCGCTCCAGGCGCTGCTCTACGCCGTGGCCCTGCACCGGTTCCTGCGGTGGCGGCTCACCGGCTACGACCCGCACCGGCACCTCGGCGGGGTGCTCTACCTGTTCCTGCGCGGCATGTGCGGGCCGGGTGGTCCGGCGGTCGACGGCGTGCCCTGCGGTGTCTTCTCCTGGCAGCCGCCAGCGGCACTGGTGACGGAGCTGTCGGACCTGCTCGATCGGGGAGCCCCGTGACCGGCCGGGTCCTGCTCGACGACCCGCATGACGCGCGTGTCACCCGCACCGCGACCGGCGTGCTGGCGGAGTTCAACGCGGCCGGCGTGCTGGAGCCCGCGGACGTGCACGCCGCCGGCCGCATCGCGCGGCTCGGCGGCGAGTCAGCCGACGACGTGCTGCTCGCGGTGGCGCTCGCGGTTCGCGGGGTACGGCTCGGCTCGGTCTGCGTCGAGCTCGCAGCGGTGCGAGGCACGGTGCTCGGCGCGGGGGACGAGCCGGTCGACGTCTCCGGGCTGCCGTGGCCCGAGCCCGCCGGCTGGGTCGCGGCCTGCGCAGCGAGCCCGCTCGTCGCGGCCGGAGCGGACACGCCGGGCGGGCGCCCGCTCCGGCTCGTCGACGGGCTGCTCTACCTCGAGCGGTACTGGCGGCAGGAGGAGGTGGTCCGCACCGAGCTGGCCGCCCGCGCAGGCGTTCCGCCGGCTGTGGACCTCGACCGGCTGCGTGCCGGGCTGGCCCGGCGGTTCGGCGACGACGGTGATCCGCGGGAGGACCGCCAGCGGCTCGCTGCGGCCGTGACGGCCCTACGCCCGCTGACGGTCCTCGCAGGCGGTCCGGGGACGGGCAAGACCACTACCGTCGCGAAGATCCTCATGCTGCTCCGGGACCGCCCCGGCCCCGCGCCGCGGATCGCGCTCGCCGCCCCGACCGGCAAGGCGGCGGCCCGGCTGCAGGAGGCCGTGCGGGACGCGGGCGTCGACGACCCGCCGACCGCCTCGACCCTGCACCGGCTGCTGGGCTGGCAGCCCGGCCGCAGCCGGTTCCGCCACGATCGGTACGACCGGCTGCCCTACGACGTGATCGTCGTCGACGAGACGTCGATGGTGTCGCTGACGTTGATGGCCCGGCTGCTCGACGCCGTCCGCCCGGACGCGCGGCTGGTGCTGGTCGGCGATCCGGACCAACTCGCGTCGGTCGAGGCGGGTGCCGTCCTCGGCGACCTGGCGCGGGCCCCCGGCCGTCCCGAACCGCACCTCGACGCCGCGCTCGCGGAGCTGGGGCTGCCCGGGGGGATCGTCAACGGTGTGGTCACGCTGGACCACGTGTGGCGGTTCCACGGGACGGTCGCGGCGTTCGCGCGGGCCGTGCAGGCCGGCGACGCCGACGCGGCGATCGCGCTGCTGCGCGGCGGAAGTGACGACCTGCAGTTCGTGGAGACGGACTCGGCCGTCGCACCGCAGGCGGTACGCACCGACGTCGTCGACGCCGGGGTCGCGCTGGCCGCGGCCGCACGGCGCAGCGACGTCGCGGCCGCCCTCACCGCACTGGAGCGGCACCGCGTGCTGTGCGGGCACCGGCGTGGCCCCTACGGCGTGACCCGGTGGAGCCGGGAGATCGAGCGGTGGCTCGCCGACGCCGTACCGGAGGTCGGCGAGCACGACGAGTGGTACCCCGGACGCCCCGTGCTCGTGACGGCGAACGACTACGACACCGGCCTCTACAACGGCGACACCGGCGTCGTTGTCGCCACCCCGGACGGCCCGCGGGTCGCCTTCCCCGGCCGTGCCCTGCTCGCCCCGTCCCGGCTTGCGGAGGTCGCGACCGTGCACGCCATGACCGTGCACCGCGGGCAGGGCAGCCAGTTCTCCCGCGTGACGGTCGTGCTGCCGCCCGCCGAGTCACCGCTGCTCACACGCGAGCTGCTCTACACCGCCGCGACCCGCGCGCGCACCTTCGTGCGGGTGGTCGGATCCGAGGCCGCAGTGCGGGTGGCGGTGGGGCGGCCGGTGAGCCGGGCCAGCGGCCTGAGCCACCGCCTTGCCCGCTGACGGCAACCGCCTGATCAGCTGGCCCGGGCCCCCACCGGGGATGCAGCGAAAGTGGCATTCGGTGCACCCAGTGCACCCAAAGCCACTTCGGGTGCATCCGGGCGGCCCGCCGCCGCATCACTCGGCTGGCCCACCACTGCATCTCCGGGGCTTCCCGCCGCCGCATCAATCGGGCGGCCCGCCGCCGAACGCAGGGCCCGGTACAGCACACCCGCGTCACCGAGCCGCCGGCGCAGGGCTCGCTCCAGGCCGGCGATCGGGTAGAGGTTCTGCGGGGCGCGGGAGTCCTTGTACCCGGCGGACGCATACCGGGCCAGCGTCACCTGGGTGCGTCCCGCGAGTGTCGCGGCGTCCGCCACGGCGAGCTCGGCACTGCACTCGAGCCGGACGATTCCCGCCCACGGTGCACCGGCGGGACAGGGCAGGCGCAGGTACCAGCTATAGCGGCTCCACCCCCCGGTCGAGGTCAGGCGGAACAGCGGTGTGCGCCGGCCGGGCCCGAGCCGGGCGACCACGGCGTTCTGCTCGGGATCCAGGTAGGCGGTGTGGTGCGTCTTGATGTAGCCGACGGCGCGGGCCAGCCGGTCGCGCCCGCGCAGCGGACCGTCGACGACGAGCAGGTCGTCGTCGATCCCCAGCCGCTCGCGCGCCTGCCCGGCCGCGGCGACCTCGACCTCGTTGAGCAGGCCCTGGACGCGTTGGCTCAGCGCCTGCGCGGGCGGCTGGTTCGGCTTCGCCGCGATGACGTCCACCGCGTAGCGACCGGCACCGGTCACGACGTCGACGGCGTGCTCGGCGGTGGTGATGATCCCGCGCCGTACCTCGGCCGCCGCGAGGTGCGCGCCGTCCGAGGGGCAGCAACAGATCACCCCCGCTGCATACGACGCGCACAGCGCCGGCAGCGCCGCGTCGCCGTCGTCCACCCACACCTGCGCGTCGACCCGGCGGACCCCGTCCACGAACAGCGTCGCGGCCGGCGCCGATCCGTCGGCCGGCGGGTCGATCGGCGCCCACTGCTCGGTGGCCAGCTCGACGCCCGGATCGACCTCCTGACGGGACTGTCCCTCGGCGACGTCGAGGCTGACGCCGTAGGACGGGTCCCACGGGTCGACCGAGAAACGCATGCCCGGATGGACGGTCACAGCTCTCCTCGGCGGTCCGGCGGTGATCCTCCGACGGGCCGGACGATAGCCCGCCCGTCCGACGGGACGGACGGGACGCGCGGGAACGTCCGTTCGGATGACGATTTCTGTCGGTGGGTGGTGGGAGGCTCTCGTCCCCACCACCGTGAGACCCACCTCTCAGAAACGAGGAGACCCCCGATGTCCACTCGCACCGATCCCTGGCCGGCAGGGACACCCTGCTGGGTCGATCTCTCCGTTCCGGACGTCCAAGCTGCCGTCGACTTCTACGCCGCCGTGATCGGCTGGACCTTCGTCGACTCCGGCCCGGACTACGGCAACTACCACATCGCGCAGGTCGACGGGCGCGCCGCGGCGGGCGTCGGCCCGATCATGCAGGAGGGCCAGCCCTCGGCCTGGACGGTCTACCTGGCCAGCGACGATGTCGACGCCACCGCCAAGCTGATCAGCGAGCACGGCGGATCGATCTTCGCCGGGCCCATGGAGATCCCGAACAACGGACGCATGGCCATCGCGGCCGATCCGACGGGCGGCGTGTTCGGCGTCTGGCAGCAGACCGGCATGATCGGTTCGGCGGTCGTGGAGGAACCCGGTGCGTTCGTCTGGGACGACGCCCGCCTGCACGACGTCGAGGCCGGGAAACGCTTCTACGCCGACGTGTTCGGCTACCGGTACGCCCCGCTGGGGCCCGAGGCCGGCGAGACCGGCGACTACGAGATCTTCACCATCGACGGCGAGCGGCCGCTGGGCGGCATCGGCGGGATGATGGGCGCACCGCCCGGGACCCCGTCGCACTGGCTCGCCTACTTCACCGTCGCCGACATCGATGCGTCGGTCGAGGCGGTGGGCGACGGCGGCGGCACCGTGCTCATGTCCCCGGAAGACACGCCGTTCGGGCGGATCGGAGTGGTGAAGGATCTGTTCGGGGCACCGTTCGGGCTGCACAGCGGGCCTGCGGGCGGCGGCTCGGAGAGCTGAGCGAGGATCTGGTTTTTCTGGTTCCCGGGACCGGGGTCGCACGCGGGTCCCGGGAACCAGTGCCGCTACTGCTCCCCACAGCAGCGGTATCGGCGCCTCGAGGAGGGCCGTGGTTCGGGTCAGCGACGGTGGCCGGACGAGGCGGCGCGGGGCCCGGGGTCTCCGGGCGCGGCGCCGGTCGGTCCGTGGCCGGCGTCGGTCACGACCAACACCGGTTGCGCAGCGCGACGGGGTAAGGCCGGAGCGGGGACGTCGACATGAGCACTCCTTCCGCGAGGGACACCTGTCGGTCGCGGTCCGGCCACCCAGCGTTAGAACCGTGGAACCGAGTTAGTCAGAAATGATGACCAACCGGCACCTCGCGCGGGTGATCGCCGCGATCGGGACCGCAGAGCGATCGGGACGGCAGCGCATCAGCTGCCCTCCCGCTCGATCCGGGCGGACCGCTGATCGCGACGGACGGCGAAGCGCACGGGCACCCGCTCGGCCAACCCCGGCACGTGGGTGATGACCCCGACCATCCGGTCGCCGCGCCCGGCGAGGTTCTCCAGCGTGCTCGCGACCACGTCGAGGTTCGCCTCGTCCAGCGTCCCGAAGCCCTCGTCGAGGAAGATGGAGTCGAGCCGGGCTGCGCCCTCCGCGGCCAGCGTCGACATCTGGTCCGAGAGCGCGAGCGCCAGCGCCAGGCTGGCCTGGAACGTCTCGCCGCCCGACAGCGTCTTGACCGGGCGCCGGGCATCTGCGTCGGCGTGGTCCACGACCAGGAACTCGCCGTGGTCGTGGGTCAGCTCGAACTGACCACCGGACAGCTCGGCGAGCCCGGCGGAGGCGTCGGCGACGAGGGTGTCGAGCGCGGAGGCGACCAGCCAACGCGGGAACCTGTCGGAACGCAGGAGGCCGCCGAGCATCCGCGCCACCTGCTGCGCCTCCTCCGCGTCGGCCTGCGCGGTCCGCTTGCCCGTAGCCTCGGCGCGCCGCTCGGCCAGCCGATCCTGGACGGCTCTGGCGTGCGCGAGCGCCGTGGCCACGGCAGCGACGGCGGTCTCGGCCGGCACGGGCTCGCGCGCCGCGCCGCCCTCCGCATCGCGCACTCCCGCGGTCGGCCTGCCTGCGACGGTTGATTCTGACGCGCCGCCGACGATCACCCCTTCGGCCGCCAGCGCGGACGCGAGGCGAGCGTGCACCTCCTGCTGCGCGGCCCGCGCCGAGCTCGCCGCCTCGACGGCCGCCGGCTCGCGTGCGGCTCGGGCCGCGGACTCCTCAGCAGCCCAGGTGACCAGCGCCGACCAGGCCGCGGCGAGGTCGTCGCCGGCGACCGCCGGGGCGCCGAGCGCCACCAGGGGGTCGCGCGCCGCGCGCAACGCCTCCCAGCCCGCGGTGACCTCACGCCCGACGGCCTCGGCCGCCTCCTCCGCCGCCGTGCGCGCCGCCCGCGTCGCGCGCAGCGCGGCGTCCGCATCCCGGGCGGACGCCTCCAGCACGTCCAGCCGGGCCAGGTCTGCGTCGACCTTCTCGGCCGACGGCGCCCCGGCGAGCGCGGCGCGCAGTGCGGACACCCGCTCGTCGAGGGTGTCGACCCGGCTCTGTGCCTGCTGCTCGGCGCGGGCCGTCGCCGCCGCCTCGCGGCGGCGCGCCGCCAGCTCCACGACCGCCACCTCGGCAGCTCGTTGCGCCTCGTCGGCCAGTGCGGCGGCCGCGACCACCGCGCGCTCGGCGTCGGGGAGCGCCGCGTCCCGTTCGGCCAGCGCCCGTGAGGCCCAGTCGACGAGCGCGGACCACCCGGCCACGGGATCGTCCGCACTGCCGGGCACGCCCAGCGGCACGAGCGGGTCCCGCGCGGTGCGCAGCGCGCCGGCCGCCGCCGCGAGCTCGCGCTGGACGGCGTCGACACCGGCGGCGGCCTCGGCACGCGTCCGGCGTGCCGCCCGGGCCGCCGCATCGGCCTGCGTCGCCGCGACCGCGAGGGCGTCCAGCTCCGCCAGGGCAGCGTCCACCGCACCGGCATCGTCGAGCCGGCCCTGCGGACCGGCACCGCCCGGCTTCCGCGACCCATCGGCCACCGCCGCCTGCAGCCGCGTGAGCTCCGCCGTGAGCCGGTCGCGGTCCTCGGCCGCCTGCCGTTCGCGCGCCACCGCATCCGCCTCGGCGCCGAGCGCCCCCTCCAACGCCGCCTGCGCCGCGCCGACGGCCGACTCCAGCGCGTCCACGTCGACCCCGGGCAGCGGCGCCGGGAGCGCCGACACCTCCTGAGTGCACACCGGGCACGGCTCCCCCACCGCCAGCGACGGACGCAGTGCGGCGGCGAGATCGCCCCGCACCGCGGCATCCCGGTCGCCGATCGCGGTGGCCAGCGCGGCGCGGGCCTCGGTCACGGCGTCCGCGGTCGCGGCGCGTACCCGGGCTGCCGCGGCGTGCCGGGCAACCAGCCCGGGCTCCGTCGCCGCGACGGCAGCGAGGGCAGCATGGTCGCGCCGGGCCTGTTCGAGCGGCGCCCGATCCGGTGCGGCCGCCAACCGGTCGCGTGCAGCCGCGTCCGCCGCCTCCGCCGCGTTCAGCCGCTCCTGCGCGGCGTCCCGCGCCGCCACGGCCACCGACCGCCGGCGCTCCGCGGCGTCCAGTCCCGCGGGTGCACGCACGGCGGCGAGCAACGCCCGTTCACCACTCAGCCGCGCCGCGATTGTCGTCGCCGAGTCGAGCGCCGCCGCCGCCGACTCGCGGGCCCTCGCGGCGAAGGTTGCGGCCGCCTCGGCCTCCCCCACCTGCCGGGCTGCCTTGTCCTCCGCCGCCCGGGCGGCGTCCAGCGCGTCGGCCGCGGCCGGTCGGGCGGCGAGCGCGGTGGCGAGCTCCGCATGATCGCGCCGGGCCCGTTCCCGTGGTGCCCGCTCCGGTGCCTCCGCAAGGAGCGCTCGCGCGGTGTCGTCGGCCGCCTCGGCGTCGGTGAACCGGACACGGGCCGCCCGCACGCGCTCCCCGGCACCGCGGCGCCGCGCGTCGAGCTCCTCCAACCCGTCCGGAGCGGTGAGCGCACCCAGGCGGGCCTGCTCCGCGCCGAGGGTGGCCACCAGATCTTCCGCGGCGACGACCGCCTGGGCCGCCACCGACACCTCCGGCAGCAGCGCCCCGACGCGCTCGGCCAGCGCCGCCAGGGCGACGACCCGCCCCTGGGCCTGCGCGACGGCCTCGTCCGTCGCGTCGACGTACGCGCCCAACTGCTCGGCCAGCAGCGCCGCCCGGTCCCCCGCCGCGGCCGCCTCACGGTTCGCCTCCCGCGCGATCCGCTCGTACACGCCCAGGCCCAGCAGGCGCGTGAGGATCGCCTGCCGATCGCCCGGCTTGGCGTGCAGGAACTCAGCGAACTCCCCCTGCGGCAGCACGACGCAGGACGTGAAGTGCTCGAACGGCAGGCCGAGCAGCTCCTCGACGGCCTTGGTCACCCCGGAGTCCGCCGCGAGGACCTCGGTGTCGCCGTCGACGTCGTCCCGGTCGAGCAGCCGCTCCAACCGGGCGTTCTTGACGTTCACCCCACCGCGCGCGGCGCGTCGCAGCTCCCGGACGGCGACGAAGCGTCCGCCGCGGACGTCGAACACCAGCCGCACGACACCCCGGACCACGCTCGGCGCGAGCGCCAGCGCCACGGCTCGCCGGTCGTCCCAGCGCGGCACGGTGCCGTACAGGGCGAACGTGAGCGCGTCGATCACCGTCGACTTTCCGGACCCCGTCGGCCCGACCAGCGCGAAGTACTCCGCCCCCGTGAAGTCGACGACGGCACGTTCGCGGAATGCCGCGAACCCCTCCATCTCCAGCCGCACCGGCCGCATCAGGCGTTCTCCCCTGCTCCGAGCGAGATGTCGCCGATCCGGTCGTGCAGCCGCGCGAAGAGCTCCTCGACCCGCCGGTCGTCGACCGCCCGCGTGCCCAGGTACTCGCGGAACAGCTCGCCGGGGCTGCGGTCCGTGCCCCCGGTGCTCGGCCGGGAGCCGGTGACGGATGCGGCGAACTCCGGGTCTATCCGCACTTCCAGCGCGTTCGGCAGCAGCTCCGTGACCTCCTCGCGTAGGCCGGCCCGCGCGCGCTCGCGCACGACGACGCGCAGCAGGTCGTCCCCGAGGTCGGCGCCCATCCCGGCCAGCTCGGCGACCGTGCCGTGCACCGTCCGCAGCCGCCGCCCGGCCGCGATCGGGATGTCCGTGACCCGGGCGGGCGTGGTGGGCGTGGCCTCGATCAGCAGCACGACGCTGCTGTTGTCCTGTTCCCCGAAGTCGACGGCCAGCGGGGCACCGGAGTAGTGCACCGGTACCGGGCGCGGCGAGCGCCTGGCGTCGGTGCAGGTGGCCGAGCGCGACGTAGTGGGCGTCGGGCGGGAAGACCGCCGCGGGCACCGAGTACTCGAAGATCGATTGGGCGGCCCGCTCGCCGCCGCCGAACGTGCCGCCGAGCACCGTCAGGTGCGCCATCACGAGGTTCACCGCGTCCGTGCGGAACCCGGCGGTGAGCGCGCGGACCAGGGACCGCACGTGCTGGTCGTACGTGCTCGTGTTCTCCGCCGGGGACTGTGCGACCAGCTCCGCGGCCCGCACCGCGTAGCGCTGGGACAGGAACGGCAGCACCGCGACCGTGGCACGCTCCCCGCCCCGGGAGGTGAACTCGACCAGACCGCCGGTCTCGGCCGTCCGCACCGACCCCACGAGGGTGACCCCCGCGGCCCCGGCGAAGGGCCGGTACGCGTCGAAGGTGGCGGCGTGGTCGTGATTGCCCGCGATCACGACCACCTGCGCCTCGGTGCGCGCCAGCGCCATCAGCGTGCGGACCACGAGGCGCTGCGCGGCAGCGCTGGGCGCGGCGCTGTCGTAGAGGTCGCCGGCCACGAGCACGGCGTCGACCTCCTGCTCCCGCGTGATCCGCACGATCTCGCGCAGCACCTGCTCCTGCTCGTCGAGCCGGCTCAGGCCCTTCAACGACTTGCCGACGTGCCAGTCGGCCGTATGGAGAACTCGCACGGTCGACACCGTAGGGGCGGGCACCGACAGTTCCCGAGGCACCACCCCGCGCGGCATGCGGGTTCGCGCGGCGTCCGGAACTCGTGCAGCACCCCGGAGGCCGCGCGGGGTCGGCAGGAACGGACGTCCTCAGCCCGTGGCCCGAAGGAACCGCTGCCCCCAGCCCCGCAGGTGCGCTCCCAGCTCCTCCGGGGTCACGACCGTGAACTCCGCTCCCGCCGCGCCGACCGCCAGCGCGGCCCAGTCGAGCGAGTCCGTGCTCATCCGGATGCGGCAGCCCGCACCGGCCTCCTCGACGCTCACCCATCGCCCGACCCGGGCGCGGACGGCGTCGGCAGGCGCGTCGACGATGACCTCCACGTCGTAGGAGGTCGGGAGGTTGCGGAGGCCGGCCCGGACGAACGCCGCCGCGTCGTCGGCGGGCAGGTCGCGGGGGCGGAACCGGGCGCCCGTCCGTCGCGGGGCGTCGAGCCGGTCGAGGCGGAAGCTGCGCCAGTCGTGTCGGTGCAGGTCGTAGGCGACGAGGTACCAGCGGCGACCGAGCGTGACGAGCCGGAAGGGCTCCACGAGCCGGTCCGTCCGGGTCCCGTCGGCGGCCGCGTAACCGAACTCCAGCCGCTCCGCGTCCCGGCAGGCCTGCGCGACGGCGGTGAGCGTCCCCGGGTCGACGGCCGGCCCGCCGTCGGCGAACGTCGCCGGGACCGTCGCCATCCGCAGCGCCTCGACCCGCCGCCGCAGCCGGGGCGGCATCACCGGTACCACCTTGGCCAGCGCGCGGACCGACGCCTCGGCGACCCCGGCCACCCCGCCGTTGGCCGCGGCCTGCAGGCCGACCGCGAGCGCGACGGCCTCCTCGTCGTCGAGGACGAGCGGGCGGCATCGCCGCACCGGCGGCGAGCTGGTAGCCGCCGTCCACGCCGCGGTTCGCCTCGACCGGGTAGCCCAGCTCGCGCAGCCGGTCGACGTCACGGCGCAGCGTCCGCACCGACACCCCCAGCCGGTCCGCCAGCTCCGCACCCGGCCAGTACCGGTGGGTCTGCAGCAGCGACAGCAGGCGCAGCGTGCGTGAGCTCGTGTTGGCCATGCCGTCGATTCTGGCCGTATTGAGGTCAGAAAGTGACACCAGTGGGTCATAGTCTTCTCGCATGACGACATCCGAGACCGCCGCAGCCTCCGCCTCCTTCTCCGCCGGACAGGGCACCGCCGGGGAGCGGGCCGACATCCTGGAGACCCTGCGGACGCACCGGTACTTCCTGCGTCACACCGTCGAGGGCCTGAGCGACGAGCAGGCCCGGCTGTCCCCGACGGCCAGCGAGCTCACCCTCGGCGGGCTGGTCAAGCACGTCTCCTCGATCGAGGCCGGATGGGCCGACTTCGCGGAGCGCGGCACCGAGGCGATGCCGTCGATCGACGGTGAGCCCAGCCCGGAGGTGATCGAGAAGTTCCGGAACGAGTTCCGGCTGCTGCCCGGCGAGACCCTGGCCGGCGTGCTGGCCGCCTACGAGAAGGTCGCCGCGCGCACCGACGCCCTCGTCGAGTCGCTCGACCTGGACACGGCATACGCGCTGCCGAAGGCCCCCTGGTTCGCGCCGGGCGCGACGCGCTCGGTACGGCGGGTGTTCCTGCACATCGTGGCCGAGACCGCCCAACACGCCGGCCACGCCGACATCATCCGGGAGACGATCGACGGCCAGAAGACGATGGGCTGAGCCGCCGATGGCGCGTCCCCGGCGCGGGGGCCGGGGACGCGCCCGCGTGCACGCCGGAACGGCTCGTGCACACCGGAACTGCGCCGTGCATACCGTGCACCATATGCACGGAGCGTTGCGGTGTGCACGAGCGTTCGGCGCCTCAGAGCTTCGCGGCCTCCGGGATCACCTTCTCCCCGAGAACCTCCAGCGGGGTGATCGTCTCCACCGCCGGCACCCAGCCGTGCGCCTCGCTGACCCCGAGGCCGGCGAGCCGTTGCAGGTTCGTCAGCAGGGCGTCGACCTTCTCGCCGTCCGCCCCCGGGTCGAGCGGGACCATGACCGTCTTCTCGATCTCGTCGTAGTCGCGGCCGACGTCCGCGCAGTGGCGACGCAGGATGTCCAGCTTGCGCTCGACGTCGTCGAAGGCGAACAGATTGCACGCCTGGGCGTACTGCGCCACCAGCCGCAGCGTCTTCTTCTCGCCCCCGCCGCCGATGAGGATCGGCGGGTGGGGCCGACGCAGCGGCTGGGGCGAGTTCAGCGTGCGGCCGAGGCGATAGTGCGTGCCCTCGAACGGGCCGTCGTCGTCGCTCCACATCTGCAGGCAGATGCGCAGCGTCTCCTCCAGCCGCTCGAAGCGCTCGGCGGTGGGCGGGAAGAACAGGCCGAGCCCCTCGGACTCCTCGCCGTTCCAGGCGGCACCGATCCCGAGCCACGCCCGCCCGTTCGACAGCACGTCCAGCGTGCTGACGATCTTGGCGAGCAGGCCCGGGTCGCGGTAGCTGACGGCCGTCACCCAGGCCACCAGTTCCACCCGGGACGTCCGGGCGGCGAGGTACCCCAGCGTCGTGTAGGCCTCGAGCATCGGCTCCTCGGGCGGGCCGAGCGGACCGATCTGCCAGACGTGGTCCATCACGCTGACGCGGCCCATGCCGACGTCCTCGGCGGTGGTGACGACGCGGGTGAGCTGCTCAGCGATCGCCCCCGGTCCACCTGGCCAGGTGAAGTTCGCGACGTGTAGGCCGATGTCCATGAACACCTCGGTTCGGGAAGCGGAACGCGGCTCGGCGCCGAGCCGCTGGGTGATCCCAGCCAAGCACGCGGGACCGCGGCTCGCACCGCCACCGCACCGGATGCCTGGAATGCCGACGCGTGTCCTGCGGATCAACGCCGCAGCGGAGCAAGGCGGAGATCCACAGGTGGAATCACCGATGCGCGCGGTGCGACTAGAACGGGATCTCGTCGTCCACGGCCGGCAGGCGGGCGAACGGGTCGCGCGTCACCCCGTTGCGCGCCCCCGCGACGACGGGCGCGGCGCCCATCTCGGACTCGCGAGTGGCCCACGCGGGGAACGGGAACTCGACGGCCAGGGGCACCGGGATCTCGGGCTGGGACACGAACATCGTGCCCGGCTTCGCCAGCACCGCCCGCGCCCGCTGCGACGGCGGCAGGAACCCGTACTCGGGCCGCCCCGCCTCCGCCGGGTCCAGCCGGCCGACCACCTTGATCGACGAGTTCGACACGATCCGCCGCTCCACCTCGCTCGCCGTCTGCTGCGCGCCGATGAGGATGATGCCCAGCGACCGGCCGCGCTCGGCGATGTCGAGCAGTACTTCCTTGATCGGGCTACCGCCCTCCCGCGGGGCGTACTTGTTCAGCTCATCCAGCATGGTGAACAGCAGGCCGCCCGCGCCCGCCGCCTCCTTGCGGGCCGTCTCGGCCGCCAGCACGACGCCGACGACGAACCGCTGCGCGCGCTCGGGCAGGTTGTGCAGATCGATCACCGTGACCTGCTGGCCCTCGGTCGTCACCACCCGACGGCCCGCGGACGGCAGGTCGCCGCGGACGATCGAGCGCAGCGGCTTGAGACTCGACCGCAGCCGGCGCAGGAAGGCGTTGACGGTGCCCGTGCCGGTGACCGGGCCCGCCCAGTCGCGGCGGGCGTCCTCGTCCGTGAGCCGCTCCGAGAGGAACTCGATCAGGTCGTCGTAGGTCCGCAGGAGGCGGCCCTCGACCGTCACCGCCCCGTCCTGGCCCGTGGCGACGGCCTCCCGGCGCAGCCGGGCCGCCACCTGGTGGATGACCATCGTGTACTGGTTGCGCTCGTCCTCCGCGTCCGCGAAGACGTACGGCAGCAGCTCGCCGGAGCAGAACTCGGCGAGCGTCCACCAGAACGCGCTCACCCCGCTGGTGCGGCCGACGACGTGCGGGCGACCCGTGAGGTCGTCCGGCGTCGGCGGGGCGAAGAACCCGACCGAGGCGAACGGCGCGGCCTCAAGGCCCAGAGTCGCGTAGGCGGCCCGCAGATCCTCGTCCAGCCTGCGGTTGGCGTGGTCGAGGAACAGCAGATCCTCACCCTTGACACTGAATACCAGCGCCTTGGCGTTCAGCGCGTTCTTGAGCGCGCCACCGGTGAAGATCGAGTACAGCAGGAAGAGCGCGAAACTCGTCTTGGTGGCGACCCCCGAGATCCCGCTGATGGACACGTGGCCGCCGCGGGTGCCGTCGACGAACTCCAGGTTCAGGTAGATCGGGTCGCCGTCGCGGCCGAGGCCCGCTGCGACCTTGCGCTCCATCTGGTCGAAGTACAGCGCCTTGGCGCGCTCCTCGCCGGTGGCGCGGTAGGCGAACGCGCCGGGCCACGGCGGCACGTAGACCTCGGGGTCGACCCGCGTCGTGGTGACCTCGGCGATCTCCTGCACCTGCGCGGGGAGCACGCCCTCCGCGATCAGGAAGACGTCGGAGCCGTACGTGGCGCCCTCGTGCCGGGCGCGGACCTCGGTGACCACGCCGGCCGTGGCCACCGGCTCGCGGCCGGGGACCGGGCGAACGGTGACCACGACGTCGTCGAGCTGCAGGTAGGCGTCCTGGTCGAGGGCCACGCTGAACTGCAGCGGCGTGGAGTCTTCCGTGCCGACGACCCGCCCGACCGGCGGGCCGCTCGCTGCCGACTTCTCCGGCCCAGATGTGTCCGGCACTGCTCTCCTCGGGGTCGGGGCCGGCCACCCTTTATCGGGTGGCCGGCCCCGACACTATCCAGGGGTACCGACAGTCCGGCCCGTCAGTGCCGGGCCAGGGCCGGCTGTGCAGCCACGCGCTGGCGGCCGATCTCCGGGATCCGCACCGCGAGCTGGTGCGACAGGATCTGCCAGAACCGCTCCTCGGGGTTGCCCGTGCGCCAGGCGTCGGCCAACCGGCTCGTCGCTTCGGGGTCGACGGTCCGGCGCGGCCGAAGCCGCAGCTTGCATCTCCCCCGGACCTCCCGGTCCAGGGCCTTCCATGCCTCCTCCGCGGTGGAGTACACGCCGACCTCCGTCGGCCCGTACTCGTCACCCAAGATCAAGGTGTACGCACTGACCACATCTCTGGCCACGTACTGAATCCTCCTCTTGACACCAACTGGTGCGGCCCCGACACCGTGTCCATCGCTGACGGCGTCGTCGCCGTCTCATCTCGTCACCCGTCTGCATCATCGGAGCGCGGGTGGGTCTTCGGGGTGGCCGTCACTGTAGGGCCACGAAAGGGTGACCCTGGGCCACCACGGCGCCTCCGGGGCGTCCCGTCGGCGGGCGGCCAGTGCCCTGCGCCGTCGGGTCGGCGGGAAGGACACCTGTCACTGGGACAGAGGTGACGGCCACCGGGCGCAAAATCAGGCTGTTGCGGCCCGGAACTCCCGGTACCGGCGGCCGAGCAGTTCGGGGTCGGGGCGCTCGGCGCGCATCGCGGGTAGGACCATCAGCCGCTCGCCGTGGCGGCCCTTCAATCCGTGTTCCAGCATCGGCCCGTCGACCTCCTCGAGCAGGTCTGCCCGGATCTCGACGACGAGGTCGGGCCGGACCCCGAGGACATGGCAGTCGTAGGCTGCGTGATGGATCTTGCAGAGAGCCAGGCCGTTGCGTACGGCGGCGACTCCCGCTTCTTCACGATCCGGGACGATATGGGCAGCGTCAAGCAATGCGCCGTGTCGCAGAGCGCACACCGCGCACCGCGTGTCGTAGGCGCGCAGCACCGTGGCGCGGAATACCGGCTGGTGGAGGCGCTGTCGGGTCTCGCGCAGGACGTAGCGACGAAGGTGCTCGGTGACCGGTGTGTCGCGGTCCACCAGACCTCGCGCGATGTCCGGATCGATGACGAACTGCTGCTGGTCGGGCTCCTCCCAGAGCAGGTAGACCGGGAAGACCGGCCTGTAGACGCCCTGCCCCACCCCGCAGAACCAGATGAGCGGCACCTGCTGATGCATCGCCTCACGCAGCGCGCGGTTCTCCGCGTGGGTCGGGTCGTCGCCGCGCCACTTGTAGCGGAGCAGCCCGTCGGGGCCCACCGCGTCCTCGTATGGCCGGGCACCACCGTCGACCGTGTAGACGGTCCGGATCGACAGCGCCGCAGCCAGCTCACGCGGCTTCCGGATGCCGCGTTGGGCATCCATGAGGCGGAACGGCCGGCCGTCGATCTCGAAGTCGCCGAGGTCCTGCGACGACATCGGCTGCTCTCCGTCGTGGGTACGGACCGTGAGCCACGCCTGCGCCTCCCGCCGGAGACGGGCGTCGAACTCGTCGATCACGACAGCGGACCCTAGTGCGCCGGCCCGATCTCGGTCGCACACAGGTAAGGGGGTCGGCGCACCTGCTGCAACACGTGCGGCAGCCGCCTTTCCTGTGTGTGAGCTGGGCAGACAAGATCGTAGCGGCTCACAGGCACGGCACAGCGCGACCACAACACCGCAACAGACCAACGGCCGATCTTCGATGGCATGACCGCGCTGACCCTCACCCTCCAGGCCCCCGCCGCTCCGATGTCGCTGCCGGCGCGGGCACCCGTCGACATCCGCGCGCACGAGGCCGTCCTCGACGTCGTGATCCCCGTCTACAACGAGGAGACCGACCTGCCCGGCTGCGTCCGGCGGCTCCACGCCCATCTGACGCGGGCCTTCCCGTACACCTTCCGGATCACGATCGCGGACAACGCCAGCACCGACCGCACGCTCGAGGTGGCGCACGAGCTGACCCGCGACCTGCCCTGCGCGCGCGTCGCGCACCTGCCGCAGAAGGGCCGCGGCCGTGCGCTGGCCGCCGTCTGGTCGACCTCGGACGCTCCGGTGCTCGCCTACATGGACGTCGACCTGTCGACGGACCTGGGTGGCCTGCTGCCGCTGGTCGCCCCGCTGATCTCCGGACACTCCGACGTCGCCATCGGAAGCCGGCTCGCCCGCGGGGCCCGGGTGGTACGCGGGCCGAAGCGCGAGTTCATCTCCCGCTGCTACAACCTCATCCTCCGCACTCTGCTGCACGTGCGGTTCAGCGACGCCCAGTGCGGCTTCAAGGCCGTGCGCCGCGACGCCGCCGAGCAGCTCCTGCCCCTGGTCGAGGACACCTGACCTCCTCGGAGACACCCGGGATCATCCCGTCGTGACGGCGGCCAGCAGTTCGTCCAGTACGGCCTCCTCGTGCACCGCCACCCCGTGGTGACGCATCGCCGCGCCGAGCTCGCGGTCCCATACCGGCTCGATCGGCGTCCCGAGAAGGGGCACCCGCGGGCCGTGCAGTGCGGCGAGGTACTGGTCGGCCCCCATCCGCCACGGAACCACCCCGACCTCCGCGACGAGCCGGTTCGCGATCGCGATGCCCGGCCAGTCGAAGTCGCCGTGGTAGCGCAGCCGCGCGCCGGCCAGAGCATGCAGGACGTCCAGCACGACGAGCACCGGCTGTCCGCTCGTGCACACCGCAGCGACGCCGCCGCCGCGTCGTTCCGCCACGGCCTCCAGCACGCGGGGGTTCTCGCACACCAGCACGACGTCCGGCGCCTGCAGCTCGACCCGTCGCAGATCCCAGGCGGTGAGGTGCACGGGATCGCCGGCGTCCGCGGCGAGCGCCATCCGGACCGCGACCGAGGAGTCGCCCCGGCCCCGGAGGCCGAGTGTGAGGCAGGTCGTGGACACCAGGTCCACCCGCACCCCGAAGCGCTCCCACAGGCCGCGGCGCTCGGCCGTCGTCACCGGCGGCGGTTCTCCGAGCCGCGCGGCGAGCGCGCGCAGCACGAGCGCCGCGACGGTGCTGCCGTCATCCAACGCATGTGCTCCTCCGCCCACAGCGACGGCGAGCTCGGTGCGGGCGATCGAGGTCGGCAACCGGGCCAGGGTCTCCACCGCGCGGCGGACCGCCGCGGTCGGGTCGGCGGTCCGGGCGAGGACACCGGAGCGGCGCACACCGTCCAGCCATGCCTCCGCCCACGGCAGGTCGCCCACCAGCTCTCGCGCCAGCGTGAACGGCGCCTCCCGCCCTGCCGCCCGCTGCGCGCGCCGGGCAGCGCGGTCGTCGAGCGCGTGGCCGGTGACGTGCTCGAGCACCGCCTGCAGCCCTCCAATACCGGACCGCTCGGCAAGGGTGGCGTCGACGTCGGCCAGGCTCAGGACGAGCGTCGCCCTCGTCACCGGGCGCCCGACGAGCGCGGACACGGCGTGGCGTTCCTCCCGCGACAGCCCGCTGAGCACGACCCGGCCCTCGGCGCGCAACCCCCGGCCCTCCAGGCGCTCGCGGAGCACCTGCCAGATCCGGGTCAGGGCGGGATCGGCGAGCCAGCTGGTCGGCCCGATGCTCACCCGTCGACGACCTGCAGCCGCTGGCCGTCCCAATGGTGGCGGTACTGGGCGATGCCGCGCTCGTTCGGGTCGCGCAACGCCTCGTAGATCGCGAGCGACGGCACGGTGGCATGGTCGCCCCACAGCCGCTCGCTGGTGATCACGAAGTCCAGGTCGAGCTCCACCAGCAGGCCGAACAGCAGTGGGTGGGTCCGGACGTCGATCTTCGGGAAGGCGTCGTCGAGCAGCACGAACCGCGGCGAATGCGGCGCGGCCCCGGCGAGCGAGCCGAAGTGCGCCGCGGCCGCGGCGAACAGCGGCAGGTAGCACACCACCTTCTGTTCCCCCTGCGAGAGCGGGGACCGTCGGTGCAGGTCGTGCCACGTGCCCGGGGTCTCCGGCCGGGTGTAGCGGATCCGGAAGGCGAACCAGCGCCGGTAGTCCAGGGCACGGGTGAGGTGCTCCGAGTACGAGCCCTCCGGCGCGTCCGCGCGCGACGCCTCGATCAACCGGTGCAGCGCGTCGCGCAACTCCCGCCGCTCGCCCGGTAGCAGGGCGCCGCTCGGCTGCCCGAGCAGCTCGACTGCGCGGCGGGCGTCCGCCGCGACGTCGTCCCGCAACGTCCAACGCAGCTGCACGGCGATGCCCTGGCTCGTGGTCACGCCGCGGAGAAGCTGGTTCATCTCCGCGACCAGCTCCTCGGCCTCCTGCCGGCGTGCGCGCAGGGACTCCCCGAGGTCGCCGAGGACGTGCTCCTCGAACAGCCGGCGCTCCCGCTCGGTGAGCAGCTCGGCGTCGCGGGTGACGGCGGCGGCGAGCCGGGTGGCGAGCGTCCCGATCGGGTGCTCCCCTGTGTCGTCCCGTCCGACGACGGCGAGTGCCCCGCCGAGCTCGACGACGCGCGGCTCGCGGTCGCCCGCGGGGCCGCTGACGGCGTCCTGCCAGGCCGCGAAGAGTGCGGCCTCCGTGCCCTGGCGCGGCGGCGGGGCCAGCTCGGCGAGGCTGCGGGCGAGTGCCAGGACCGATGCGGGCACCGGCGAGCCGGTGGAGAATCCGCGCGCGAGGTCGAAGGTGGCGGCGTTGTCCGCCGTCGTGGGCCCCGCCTCCCCCGACGACGGCTCACCGAGGCCGGACGGCAGCAGGCCCGGAACGGTGTCCACCGCGGCGAGGGCCGCCACCGCCGACGCCAGCGCCGGCTCCTGCTCGGCCAGCCGCAGCGCGGCGTTGCGCGCGGCCTCCTCGGCCGCGCCGGTCGCGGTCAGCAGCGAGCCGATCCGCCCGGTGAGCTCGCGCTCCCGCCGTTCCAGTTCGCCGGCCCGCTGCTCGGCGGCGGCGATGCGCTGCTGGATCTCCCGCAGCGACGCCCCGACCGTGGCCTCGAGCTCGTCCGCCGCGGCCCGGGCCGTGTCCGCACGCTCCTGGGCGGCGATCGCCGTCCCCGCCGCCTCCTGCGCCTCGTCCGCCTCGGCCGACGCCCGCTCGGCGTCGTCGGCCCACCGCAGCAGCGCCGCGCGCAGCGGTGCGGCGGCGTCGGCGTGCCGGGACAGCGCGTCGTCGAGGCTGCGCAGGCGCTCGCGGCGGGCGGCGAGGCCGACAGCGTCGATCGGGAGGTCGTGGGCCGCGGCCAGCTCGGCCAGGTCGCGGCGCCGCCCTGCCTCGGCGACCCGGGCCTGCACAGCGACCTCCTCGGCCTCGGCCGCGCGCCGGTCCGCCTGCGCGGTGACCCGCTCCCGTTCGTCCAGCCGCGTCCACGCCGTCAACAGCGCGCTCGTCGAGGGGACGCCGGTGAGCCACGCCTCGATCGCCGCGCGAGCCTCCCGCGCCGCGGTCTCGGCATCCCGCGCGGCGTCCCGGGTCGCGGCGAGCGCGGCGATGCGGGCGTCCAGCTCGGCCAGGCGCCGTGCGCGTTCGGCGGCACGGGCGGTGGCGCCGACGTACTGGGCGACCGGCTTCGTGGCGCGGCCCGTGAGGGGTCCGAGACGCCAGGAGCCGTCGGTGCCGACAACCGCCGGGATGTCAGCGCCCACCTCGTCAGCGCCCACCTCGTCGTGACCCGCCAGGGCGACGCGCGCGAGCACGCTCCGGATCACCGCGGCGTCGACGGGCCCACCATCCGGCGGGTCGGGCCGCAGCACGGCGTCCAGCCGCGAGCCGGCCGGCGTCGGCGGGCCGACCGGCAGGACGACGTCGCACCCGTCGGCGTCGAGGACTGCGCCGTCGGCACGGACCCAGGCGTCGAGCAGCCCCGACGCCTCCAGCGCGGCCTCGACCGCGGCCTGGGATTGCGCGTCCAGCGCGTCCGCGAAGTCGACGAGCCGCCACAGCGGCGCACCGTCCACCGGATCGCGCTCGCCCCGCCGCCACGGCGGCGCCGGCGGGGCCGGATCGCGCTCGGCGGCCACCTCCTCCCGGCGGCGGACCGTCTCGGTGTGCTCCCGCTCGGCGGAGCGCCGCTCGGCGCCGGCGGCCGCCTCCTCCGCCCGGCGAGCGTCCAGCGGGCCGGCCGCCGCGGCGCGGGCGAGCGTGGCCACCGCGCCGACCGTCTCGGCCGTCAGCTCGTCGGGCAGGTCGAAGGGCACAGCCTGCGGGTCGTCCCGCCACGACCCGAGCGCCGTCGCGTACTCGTCGCCGGCGGCGGTGGCCGCGCGACGCGCGTCCGCCAGGCGGCCGCGCTCCTCCTCGGCCCGCTGCTCGGCGACGGCGGCGTCCTGCTCGGTGCGGTCCCGGGTCGCGACGGCGCCGTCGAGCGCCGTGCGGGCGGCGTCGACGACCGCAACGGCGGCGAGCAGCCCGCCGAGGACCGGGCGAGCGCCGCGGGTGGCATCGGCGTGGCCTGCCAGCCCCTCGGCCGCCGCCTGGGCCGCGTCGACAGCACGCAGGTGGACGTCGTGCAGCGCCGCCGGCACCGCCAAGGCCACCCGCGCACCGGCTCCCGCGAGCTCGGTCGCCAGCTCGCCCACCCGGACGACGTGCGCGGACACCGCGGTCTCCAGTCCACCCGCGTCGCGGCGGACCCGCTCTCCGGAGGCCTCGGCGCGCCGCCGCGCGCCGTCCGCTGCCTTCCGGGCGGTCTCGGCTGCGGTGGCCCGTTCCCGCGCCATCTCCTGGCGGGCGCGCAGCTCCCGCGCGTCCTTCCACGCGGGGTCGCCGCGTAGCTCGACGAGCCGCGCCTCGCACTCCCGGCGCTGCGTCGCCACCGTGCCCTGCTCCGCCTCCGCAGCCGCACGCTCGGTGGCGAGGCCGGCCACGTCGGCGGCGCACCGCTCGGCGTCGCGCGCCCGGCGAGAGCGCTCGCGGTGCTGCTCGACGGCCTCCGCACCGCGCCCGCGCAACACCTCCCGGGCGTAGTGCCCGTAGGTGGTCGCCAGGGCTGCGACGCCCTCGGCGCTGCGCCGCTGGCGGTCGAGCTGCTCGCCGAAGGCGGCGAGCTCGTCGAAGGTGTCGCCCGCGGCCCGCACGGCGTCGTCGTCGAGCTGCGGGAGCGCCTGGACGAGTTGCTCGGCCAGCCGCGCCGGCTCGATGTCCTCTCCGACCTGCGGCTGCCGCAGCCAGTACAGCAGCCGCAGCAGCTCGTCGTACTGCGTGGGCGCGAGGCCGAACAGCAGCCGGCCCACGTGCTGCTTGTACCCGCGCGGCGAGTCGAAGAAGTGCCCGCCTACGGCCTCCACCGCGGTCCGCAGCCGTTCCCGGGCGAGCGGGCCCGCGTCGTCCTCGAGCGTCAGCACCTCGCCGACCCGTCCCGGCACCGTGAAGTACCACGACGTCGCCGTGCGCGCGGACTGCGACGCCCGGATCCCGACGCCGCACGTCACGACCTCGCCCGGTCGGGCGAACTCCACCCACAGGTAGCCGGCCCGGTTCTGCTTGCCGTACCCGTCGAGCATCAGCCAGAGCAGGCTGGTGTGGTGGCGCGCGGACGCCGTCATCCGCTGCTTGTCGCCGTCCAGCACGAACGGCAGCAGCATCTCCAACGTCTTCGACTTGCCGGCGCCGTTCGCCCCACGCAGCAGCAGCCGGCCGTCCGCGAACTCGAACACCTGGTCGTCGTACTGCCAGACGTTCAGCACGCCCGCGCGGGAGAACCGGAACCGGTCTGTCACGGTGCCTCCTCCTCGAACAGCGACGGTTGGCCGCCCGGCGAGCCTTCGGTGATCGACGCACGCACCGCGTACCGCGCACCGGCTGCGTGCACGAGCCACGCTCCGTCCGGGTCGAGACGGACGAGCCCGGCGGCGACGAGCACGGACCGGGCGGCGGCGAGAGCCGCGGCGGCGTCGTCGCGGTACTCCTTCTTGAACCCCGAGCCCCACGTGGCGAGCACCTCCGACGAGACCGCGGCGACCAGCTCCGGGCCGGCCCGCCGCCACACCCGCTCCTCCGCCGCGGCCTCGCGGGCGCCGGCCCGCAGGCGATCGGCCAGGCCTTCGAGGACGAGCAGGGCGAGCCGCCGTGCCGAGCCGGCACCGGGGAACTCCACGTCCGTCAGCTCGCCCTCCGGGTCGACGGCCACCGCACCCTCGGCGCGCAGCTCGACATCGAGACCGAGCCGGTCCCGGAACCACTCGCGTTCGCGGTTGCGCCCGCGCCGCCACCACTCGGCCTGCTCGTCCGTCAGCTCGTCCGTCGACAGCACCGGCGACTCGACGAGACGGCGCCGGACGGCGACCCGAGCGCCACCCGCTGCCGAGGGCAGCGCGGCGACGTCGAGCAGTTCGTCCGGATCCTCGACGCCGGCGAGCGGCGCGGCGACCAGCAACGCCAGCCGGTCGCGACGCACGTCGAGCAGGGACGCGGTGCGCTGCTCGGCCCAGTGCTCCAGGTCGCCGTCGCGCTCGTGCAGCACCCCCAGCTCCACCAGCGCCGCCAACGCCGCGTGCAGCGCCCGCCGGTCCGCGATCGCGTCGAGGTCGACGTCCAGCCCGGCGTCCACCGCCGCCGAGCGAACCTGCGCCACCAGCTCGTCCACGAGGAGCTGGCCCTTACCGCGGGTGAGCGCGGCCAGGGTCAGGCACAGCAGCGCGTAGCCGCGAGGGGTAAACGGCTTGCCCGACTTCCGGACCAACGGCCGGGTCGCGTCGCGCCCCAGCCCCGCCTTGAACAGCCGCGCCGCACCGGGCTCGACGACGAGCCGGTAGCCCAGGCCGTCCGCGAACATCCGCGCCAGCTCGACGCGGTGCCTGCGGACCAGCCGCAGGTCGTCCGCTCCCGGCCCGTCGGCGTGCAGCAGCGGCGAGCGCAGGAGGGCGCGAGCGGCGTGCCTCCGCTCGGCGGTGACCTGGACGTCTTCGGCCGCCGCGGGGCGCTCCACCGGTCTCGTGCTGCGTTCGGTGCCGTTCATCCCGTTGCCCTCCGCTCCCCGGCCTCGACGTGCACTGTCAGCGTGAGGTCGACCAGCTCGAGCCGGCCCGCGGGCCCCGTCACGGTCGTGCTGACCCCAGGCGTCCGCGTCACCACCAGCCGGACCTCGTCGACCCGCGCCTCCGCGGCGTCGTGCGGCCCCAGCGGGCGACCTCGGCCGACCAGCGCGCGGGCGTAGAGGTCGAGCAGGGCACCCCGCGCCTCGTCCGAGAGACGAACCGCCGCGAGCCGCCCCGCGTGCCGGCCGACCTCGGCGAGCGCGGCGCTCCTGCGCCGCTCGGCCGCCTCGCGTTCGGCGAGCCGAGCGGCCTTGGCCGCCGCGTAGTCCTCCCGCTGCCCCGTGCGGCCGCGGACCGCCCGCACGCCCAGCTCGCGCAGCGCCACCGGCACCTCCGCCGAGGGCGTCCGCCACCAGGACGCGGTCGGGGGGACCGGTTCGCCGTCGTCGTCGGCGGCGAATGCGAGGTGGCGGCACGAGTACAGGCCGAACGCCGAAGCCCACAGCGCGTGCGCGGTGTCGTCGTCCGCTTCCGCGAACCACCGCGCGAGCTTCAGCAGGTCCCCGTAGCGGCTCTGTTCCTGACGGCCCCCTGCGGCGATGCGACGCAAGTTGACCAGCAGCGCCCGCATCGCCTCCGTCGCCAGCCGCCGCACGCCGGCGGCGTCGGAGTCCCGCCCCGGCGCGCCGACGAACCACGCGTGCAGCCCGTCCCAGTCCGCCGGGTCCAGCCCCGGCGCGCGCCGCGCGGCCTCCCCCTCGACGCCGAGAAGCCGCTGCCCGACGTTCGCCCGCGCACACAGCACGGGCACCCGTCGTTCGACGTGCTGCAGTGCCTGCGCGAGCTGCGGCATGTGCCGGGCGACCTCGTCGACGAACCGCTGCAGGTAGTCCAGCAGCGCGGTCTTGAAGGCCTGGAACTCGGCGCGGTCCAGGTCGTAGCGCACCAGGACCTGGGCGAGGTAGGTGTAGAAGTCGCGGGTCGACGACACCAGCCGCTCGAACTGGGCAAAAAGCGTCGCGATGTCGCGGGCCAACGCGTCCGGATCCGCCCGGGCGATCGCCGCGTCGTCGAGGCGGCCCAGGCCGACCAGCCCGTCCAGGATCCCGCCGAGCATCTCGGTGGACACTTCGCGCGCCGCCTCAGTGTGCCCGAGCAGCTCCTCGACGTGCCGCTGCACCAGCTCACCGCGCTGGGTGAGCTGATAACGGGCGCGGTTCTGCAGGTACTCGCGCAGGCTTCGCGCCTCGGTCTCGCGCGGGCTGCGCGCCAGGTTGCCGTGCTCGACGAGGTACGACAGGCGCGCGTCGACCGTGTCGACGTCCAGGGCGAACCCCTGCCCGGCCAGCCGCTGCGCCACCTCGGCCGCCGACTGGTCCGACAGCAACCCCGACACCTCGCCGGTGAACGTGCGCATGATGGCGAGGTAGGACGACGCCTCCTCGTTGACGGCGTAGCGCAGCGCCTCGAGGCGGACACGCCCACCGTGCGCGAGGTACTCGCGCTCGTCGGGGGCTGTGGGGTCGGGCACGCGGCGACACTAACGGGGGGCACCGACAAGACCCGCGCGCACCGGGCCGTCAGTCCCACCAGAAGCTCCAGCGCGTGGATCCGCGCAGCAGGTTCGCGTAGTCCCGGAGCGTGCCGGGGTTGCCCCGATACGTGTCGTCGCAGAACGCGTAGTGCTCGGCGGCGATCGCCAGGCACTCCGACCGCTCCCACGGTGGTGCCGCCACGGCCAGCTCCAGCGTCGCCCGGCCCATGCGCACCAGTACGGCCCCGAACCGGTCCTCCCAGGTACGCAGCACCGCCGACACCGTCGCGGCATCCCACTCCTCTCCCGCTCCCGCCCACCCGACGGCGGCCGGGACGTCGGCCGCCCGGGAGACGGGAACGAGCCCGAGCAGGTACTCGCCGAGCAGTTCGGCCTCCTCGACGGCCGCCGCGACGACCTCATCCGGCCGCAGGAGCGCCACCGCGGCCGTCGGTGGCGCGAGGCCGGGGAAGGTAGCGCCGAACGGTGCGAGGCAGTCGGGATGGAACACGCAGCCGGCCGGGTACCGCTCCGCGAGCACCGCGGCGACGTCGCATCGAGGCACCCGCGCGAGTGCGGGCTCCGGATCCCAGCCGGGCTCCACCGAACCGAGCGCGTGACCGGCGAGGAGCACCGGACAGCGGCGGGCGGTGGGCGCGAGGGCCAGCAGCCGGCCGTAGCTCGCCGCGTCGTCGAAGGGCGCCCGGCTCAGTGCGAAGGTGCCGCGGTCGTGCATGGCAGGAAGGGCTTCGAGAATCGTCATGCCGCACTGGACGGACGCCGCGTTGCCGTGGTTCCAGCGGACCACAGGATTTCTCGATGGCGACGACAGCCGATCGCGGTGCCGGCTCGTCAGCCCCACGAGAAGCTCCACGCCGCGCTCCGCCGAGCCGCTGGGCGTACCTGCTCAGGTCTCGGGCGTCGGCGAGTCGTCGTCGCAGGTGAAGGCGAAGTGCTCGGCTGCCACTCGCTCGCAGTCGTCCACCGCCCACGGGGGCGCCGCCACGGCCAGCTCAAGCACCGAGAGGTGCATCCGGACGAGTACGGCGCCGAACCGGTCTTCCCAGCTCCGCAGGACGGCCGACACCTCCGCCACGTCGTCCCAGGAGTTGCACATCCCCGTCCACCCGGTCGCTGCCGGGACGTCCGCGGGCCGCCCGACCGACGCGATCCCGAGAAGTGTGTGCCGTGGCTCGGACGCCATCCGGACAGCCGCGCCGACGAGAGCGTCGGGCTGCAGGTCGGCGGCTTCGGCGAACCGCGGCGCGAGGCCGGGGAACGACAGCCCGAATGGGGCGAGCCAGCTGGAACAGCTCGGACAGGTGCCTGGCCATCGATCGGCGAGCACCGATGTGGCGTCGAGGCGATTCACCTCGGCCAGCACCCGCCTCGGGTTCCGGTTCTCCCGCAGCGCGGGCAGGGTGTGATCGGACAGCAGGACCGGGCATCGACGACTGCGAGGTGCGTCGGCCAGGAGTCGCCCATACAGCACGGGGTCCTCGAACGTCACGCAGCTGATCTCAAGCGAGCCGTGCGTACGCATCGGCGGCAGGGGCATGGAGTTCGTCATTGCGTACCGGACGGATTCGCGACGGCCGCGGTTCCCGCCAGGTCTCGCCCTCGGCCGTCGGCGTGGACCAGCAGCAGTTGCGCGACCCGGGCAACCAGTACCTGTACGACGACCGTTTCCGGGCGACGTGGCAAGACCCACAGCGCAGCCTGTTCGACGAGGCGAAGATGCGATTCACCGGCATGCTCACCCTCGTCGAACACCGCCGCTGCGTGCCCGAGATCATCGGCTTCTCGGACCAGATCGCCTACGAGCCCGACGGCGCGCGGCTGATCCCGGTGTGGCAGTTCGGCGCGGACCGCCTCGACCCGCTCCGGACGGTGTTCGTCAAGGACGGCTACGAGCGCGGATCGTCGACGAGCCGCACGAACCCGCCCGAGGTCGATGCGATCGTCGACCAGATCCAGAAGTGGACTTCTATCTGGATCCGGCCAAGGCGCTCGCGCCGGTGTGGGAGCGGCTGGCAGAGCTGGAGATTCATCCGTCGGGTGGACAGCGCAGCCGGTGAGCCTCCCCGAAAAGCCCGAATCAGACCCTGCCGTGGAGACGGACTCGCCGGTCGTTGCCGCACACGAGGTCGTCCCCGGCTCGGAGGAGCCGGATCCCGCGTCGGACGGCCCGGACCTGAGATACGTCGCGGCAGGCGAGCTGTCCGACACGCCCGCCGACGGCGTCGAGCGCGACGCACCAGCAGCAGACAGCGAGCCATTCCCGATGTTGTCCTACACGTCGTTCTCCGGCTCGCTGATTCCGGCGGCCACGGCGCGCAAAAGGAGATCATCGACGGTCTCGTGGCCGTGGTGGCGGCGGAGGGCCCGATCCTCGGGCACCGACTGCACAGCGTGTACGTCCGCGCCGCATCGGGACAGAAGGTGGGCTCGCAGATAGCACGGACGTTGAACTCCGCCGTAACCGCGGCGGTGCGGAAGGGCCTCCTGGTGCAGGACGACCCACTTCGTGAATCCGGGGTCAAACCTCAGACCCTCCGCCTACCGAGCCAGCCGCCAGCCGTGGTGCGGGAACTCGGCCCACGCAGCTTCAACCAGGTTCCACCTGGCGAGCTCGCGGCGGTTATGCAGAGGGTCGCCGAGACCCACGGATGGGACGACTGGGACCTGGTCTTCCGCCGGACGACCGCGATCTACGGCTTCCGAGTGCTACGCACAGCGACACGGGTACGACTTGAGCAGATCGCGCATCGGCTCTGCGACACGCGTGACCCGCTCGGGAGTTCGTCGGCCTGACCACTGGTCGCCATCGGTCGTCGATGGCGGACCACCCGGTCGGGGGTGCACGCGCCACTTCCGTTCTTGTACGAATGAATGTGGAGCCGCGGAGACCGCCGGAGGGGAACGCATGGTCGAATCGATGCGCGAGTCGACGCTGCGATGCACCGTTCTTCCGGATGGCGATCCCCTGCTCCGCGAGCGCCTCACGAAAGATCTGTACGACCTTCTCTTCAACGAAATACCGGTCGCGTATCCGCCCGCAGCCGATCGGCCGGGCAGCAAGGGCACCGCCGTCGACATTGCTACGCTCGTGGTCTCCGGTACGGTTCCCGTGGCGCTCGCCAAGCTTGTGGCCTTGGTTCGGACGTGGTGCGAGCGCGACACCCGGCGCACTGTCGAAGTGACCGACGGAGAGCGGACGCTACGAATTACCGGAAATCCGACGAAGTCCCAGCTCGAGGCGATCGAGAGATTCATCGGCGACCAACCGGCGGCTACGACTCCTGACGCGGCTCCGTGATCCGGAGTAGTGAGCGACGCGCGCTGCTGATCGGCACGGAGCTGTATCGCGACGAGCGATTCCCCCGACTGCCATCCACTCGTGCCGATGTCGATCAGCTCGCCGACGTGCTGGGCGACCGGACGATCGGCGGATTCTCGGTCACGACTTCGGCGAATCCGACATCGGAACAGATGCGAGGCACGATCCAGGCCTTTTGCGCGGATGCAGTTGCCGACGACGTCGTCTTGATCTACATCAGTGGCCACGGCCTACGCCACCCCGACGGCGAGTTTGTCTTCGTCACGTCCGACACCGATGCCGACCTCCCTGGCGACACGGGCGTCCGAGCCGGCTTCGTCAACGCGCAGGTCGAGGAAGACTGCTGGGCGCGCCAGAAGATCGTCATTCTGGACACCTGCGACAGCGGCGGATATGCACTCGGCTTTCGCACCACGCCGGCGAAGTCGGCGGTAGAGACGGGCGCGGACGTCGTGCGACAGGCCCCGATCCAAGGCCACGGCATCTACGTACTCGCCTCCTCCGACATCGGCGAGAAGTCCTACTCCGGATCGGGAAGCACACCGGAGAACCCCCGGCCCTCAGTGTTCACCGGGGCTATGCTGGACATCCTGCGTGCCGGCGCGGCCGGAAGTGCGGCGAGCGGACAGGTCTCCGTTGACGACCTGTTCGACGCGGTATGGCAACGGCTGCTGGCCGCCGACCCTCCCCAGCATGCCGTGAAGTCAGCGAACCGGGTTTCCGGAAAAATTCCGATCGCTGCCCGGCCAGACGGGCGGACGCCACGACCTGCGTCGGTACTCGGCACCGCAGCAGATGAAAAGCCTGCCGAGCCCACCGGCATCCCGGGCTGGCCCGCGCTCCTCGCGTACTACATCGACGCCGTACGCGCCGAGATCGGCAGGGCGCCGCTGCTGGACGTCCGGGGCAACGGTTACGTTGTCGTCCCGGAGCGGGCACGCGCGCTGTGCGGTGAGGTCGACGACGACGGCTGCTTGCCCATACCGCCCGGTGCATATCCGATGGTGGAGCGCGCCGCAGCCGACGACGCCGTCACACTGTGGATGGGGTGGCCCGCGGTCGTCTTGTACTCCGCCCGCACCGGACGCGGATCGGAACGGTTTGCACCGCTACTGATGCGAGCGGTGGAGATCGTGCACACCGAGGGTGGCGTGCGACTGCGACCCGAGGGTGCAGTGACACCCCATCCCGGGCTCGTCGCGGAGCGGCTGGACCTCGAGGCCGCGGATTGGCTCATCTCGACCTACCAGGCGTCGTGGCACAGCGGCGAGTACGACCGGATGGCGCACGACGCGGGCATCCTCCTTACCCACGACTTGGGACTTCGCATCATCCAGGAGCTTCGGCCCAGCCTTTTGAAGCCGACGATCAACCTCGCGACGTCCGGCGAGGGCGCGCGCAACTGTGCGGTGCTGTTCCCCATCTCGTCCACCACCCAGTACACCGCCAACCTGCTGAAGGACCTGGAGTACATCCGCAGCCATCCGCCCTCCATCTACAACACCGCGCTCAGCGCGCTGCTGCCCGGTTCGCCGGAGTTCCGGCCCGACGCAGTAATGGACGTGGTGACGCCATTGCCCGCCAACGGTGCGCAGCGTGCGGTGATCCACCAGGCGATGACCCGACGTCTCACCACCGCGACGGGGCCGCCCGGCACGGGCAAGAGCCAGCTCGTCGTCGACGTCGTCGCTACCGCGGTCGCCGCCGGCCAACACGTGCTCGTGGCATCCACGAACAACCGGGCGGTCAATGAGATCCATGAGCGGTGTGAACGGATCCGGCCGGGCCTGGTGCTGCGCTCCGGAAATCGGGACACGCTCCCTATCGAGGCCGAGGGACTGGCTGCGCTGCTCGCTCCGGCGCCTCGGGGTGCCACAACCGAGACCCGACGGGCAGCGTTCGCCACATCAGTTCAGAAACGACGGCAGGCCGAGGCAAAGCTCACGGACACGGCCGAGAACGACGCACAGCTGTTGTCGCTTGCTCGCGCTCGGCAGGCAGCCGAGCAGGCGCTGGGATTCACAGCGGCCAAGCTGGCTGACCGCCTCGGCCCCGGCTGGGGTAAGCGGGCGTCCCGACTCTCCCGAGTGTGGTTCTTCGGGGCAGCGCGTCGCCGCTGGTTCCTCGGCGCGGCCGGGCTCGGCGACTCGGATCAGGCGACCGCGGAACCGGCCGAGACGTGCGCCGCAATCGGCGCACTTGCGGAGCTGGCACACCGCTGGGACGACGTGACCGCAGCGGCTGCATCGGCGCTCACGGACGCCGAGCTCGCCCACGACCTCCTTGATGCCGAGCGCCGCGCCGCCGACCGGTCCACGGACCTCGTCATCGGCCAGGTCGAGGATCTCGTACGGGGTGGACGCCGGGCCGTCGAGGACCTCGAACGTGCCGCCCGACGCCGTGACAACGACTGGGCCAGACTCACCGCCGCACTACCGCACCTGCCGGCCTGGTCCCTCACCAGCCTTTCCGCGCGACGCATGCCGACGCGGCCCGGCCTTTTCGACCTCGTCGTCATTGACGAGGCAGGCCAGTGCGGCATCCCCGCCGTCGTCCCGCTGCTGTTCCGCGCGCGGCGCGCGCTCGTGATCGGCGACCCCATGCAGCTCCCACACATATCGACAGTGCCTGCCGAGACCGACGCCCGGCTGCGCGTCCGCCACGACATCTCCCGCGAGTGGCTGGGCGAGCACCGGCTCTCCCCAGTCCGCCACTCGGCCTTCGCGGCGGCGGAGCAGGCGACAGGTAGGGCGGAGTTGCTCGACGAGCACTACCGGTGCCACCCGACGATCGCGGGGATTTCCAATCGGCTCTTCTACCACGGTGCCCTCGCGGTGCTCACCGACACGAACGACCCGGACAGGGTCGCGGTCGATGCTCCACCGCTGGCATGGCGCCACGTCAGCGGCGAGGCCGAACGAAAACCGGACAGCCGGTCGTGGCGCAACGTCGTGGAGGCCGACGCTGCAGCAGCGTGCGTCCGCGAGCTGCTGGAGATGCTTCCGACGGACGCCACAGTCGGAGTCGTGACCCCGTACCGCGCCCAGTGCGACGAGATCACGCAGCGGCTGCGCGGGACTTCGACGCGGGTGCTGGTCGGCACCGCGCACGCCTTCCAAGGCGGGGAACGTGACGTGATCGTGCTTTCGCTGGTGGCGGCATGCAACCAGCCGCCGCGGAGCTTCGATTGGGCCGACCACCAGCGTGAGCTGTGGAACGTGGCCATCACCCGTGCCCGTTCCGCCCTGGTTGTCGTCGGCGATCAGAACGTGTGGGCTAAGCGGGGCGGCGTCGGTGGCGAGCTGCTGCGGATGGTGGAGGCGGACGAAGATGCACCGTTCCCCAATTCCAACGGATCTGCGCACGATGCACAGCGCCTCTACGAGACGCTTGTCGACCTGAACCTCGGTGATGTCGAGCTCGGCGTCACCGTGCACGGGCACCGGGCGGACGCAGTCGTCCACGATCGATCAGGCCGGTTGCGGCCTGTGCTGCTGGACACCGGCCCAGGGCCCGATGACGATCCGGTCCGGCACCTGCGCCAGACACTGCAGCGAACGGCGCTGCTCGGCGACCGCGCGGTGCGGGTGCCGGCGTGGCGGTTGTTCGCCGACTCAGCGTGGCTCCGCGATCGGCTGACCGAGTAGCGGCCTATACCTGATAGTCGATCAGCTCAGGCCGAGCCGATGCTGCTCAGCGAGCAGGACCCGCTGCTGCATCGGGATCGACTCGTCGTCGAGTAGGTCGGGCCGATGGTCCGACGTGTCGACGGCTCGCCGATCGGCCTCCTTCGCCTCGCTACGCCGGGCGAAGGCGGCGAACAGCAACCGCTTACCCTCCTGGATCTCGCGGATGCGTTCGTCGATCGAGTCCTTGGCCAGCAGGCGATGTACGTGCACCGGACGGACCTGTCCCATCCGGTGTGCCCGCGCGACCGCCTGCTCCTCGGTGCTCGGCTTCCACTGCGGTTCGGTCAGGATGACCACCGACGCCGCCTGCATGTTGATGCCGACCCCGCCCGCCTCGATCTGCGACAGGAGAACGGCGTGCCCGGGCCGAGCGGTGAAGTCGTCGACCATCTGCTGGCGTCCCTGCGGCGGCACGGCGCCGTCGATCCGCCCGATCACCGCGTCCCCGAGCGCGCGATGTGCGAGGTCCAGCACCCCGAGGAAGTAGGAGAACACCACCACCTTCATGCCGTCCTGCCCGGCCTCCTCGGCGATCTCGCAGAGCCGTTCGAGCTTGGCGGATTGCGACGAGCACAGCATGGCCTGCCGCATCGCCATGAGGTTTCGTGACCCGACCGCGTCGCGGTAGGCGCCCACGTCCGTCGGCGTCGGCTGGACCCACGACTCCGTCTCGATCTTCTCGGGCAGTTCTTTCAGGACGTCGTCCTGGTTGCGCCGCAGGTAGACATCGGCGACGGCGCGCCGGAACGCTCGCGCTCCGCCGAGCGAATCGCGCCCGACGAAGTGAGCCTCGTCGACGACCACCATGGCGACGTCGGCGTTGCCCACGTCCTCAGGCAGGCGGGTCAGCGTGCCGAACGTCGTCACCGCCACGCCGCCCTGCCGCATCCATATCCGGCCGGCCGTCTCCCGGTCCGGCCCGTGCAGGCTGTGCGTCGACAGATCGGTGTGCTTCGCGGTCTCGTTCAGCCAGTTGATCTGCACGCTCGCGGGGCACACCACGAGGAAGCGCCGTTGACCATGCGCGGCCAGGTGGCACAGCGTCGCGAGCGCCTGCAGGGTCTTGCCGAGCCCCATCTCATCGCCGAGCATCGCCCGCTCCTGGTGCAGGGCGTACTGCGCGCCGAATACCTGGTACCCGCGCAGTGTCGTCGTCGGCCGCAACCGCGACGTATCGAGCGGAACGGCCAGGACCCGCTGCCGGATCTCCTCCGGCACGAACCCCTCGGCCGAGCCGTCGTCGGCTGCCGGCGCGTGCCCGATCGTCGAGAGCGTCGCGTTGACCGTAGCGGCACTCGTCTCGTACTCGTGCCACAGGAAGCGGCGGTCGTAGTTCCGCGGGTCCGTCGCCTTCTCGTAGCGCTCCAGCTCGGCCGCCAGGGCGTGCGTGAACGGCGATCGAAGTATCTCGTCGAGCTGGCTGAGAGCGGCGAGGGCCGCGTCCTTCGTCGCCCGTCGCGAGAACAACATCGACCAGCGACTTCCCGCGCGCTCCGCGACGGTGGCGAGCGGCTCGGTCGTGGCCACCAGGCGGGTGAGGTCGGCGTGCAGGCGGGCATGGGCCGTGTCGGCCGCGCGCAGCCCGGCGAGGGTGGCGAGGAGGGCGGTTTGCGAGCCGTCCTTCCGGTCGGGGTCGAAGCGGAACCGAGCCTCACGCAGGACGGCGACCGCGGTGTGGCGCGGGCGGCCTGCGTCACCTGCACGGCGGTCCGTTGCCCCACGCCCGGCACAGCCTCTAGCTGTCGTGGTCGAGCTCCCAGGACGTCTCCGACGGTGCGGAATCCCGCTTGCTCCAGTGCACCGATGCGCGCGCCGCGGCCGGCCGCCTCCCTGATCGTGCTGAGCGGCATCTTCCGCATGCGCTCCTCGACCTGGACCGCGTTCAGGTCGTCCAGCTGGCGTCGGGCCAGCGCGCGAAGGGCTTCGGGCCGTCCGAGAAGGGCGGTCGCCCGACGTGACAGATCGTGTGCCGCGGTGACCGCGCGACGGGCATCGACGCCGGACGTCACGCTGTTCCTCCCGCCACACGGCAGCGGTCCACCGGCGCTACCGGGTCGACAGCGGTCATGCGCAAAAGGTCTCCTACTCCTCGGCCTCGTGTCACGACCCGGCAGTGCGGAGGAGCTCCCGCAACTCCGGGTCCGCAGCACCCCGCACCCGCTCGACGTCTGCCAGCAGCGCCCGCAGCAGCGCCAGCGCCTCTGCCCGCCGCCCGGTCCCCAGCACGAGCAGCGCGACCTGCTTGCGCAGCTCCAGCACCCGGTCGTCGTCCGCGCCGTACAGCCTGCGCTCGTCCGCCAGCAGCTCCTCCAGCTGCGGCAGTGCCAGGTCGACCTCGCCGGTGACCGCGCGGCAGGTCGCCTCCTGCAATCGGCACCGCAGTGCCAGCTCGTTGTCGGGCCCCTTCGTCCGCGCGACGTCCACCGCCAGCTCCCGGTAGACCTGGGCGGCCCGCCGGTAGTCGCCGCCGTCGAAGCGGACGTTCGCCAGCTCGAACCGTAGGCTGAGCACGTCCGGGTCGGCCGGGCCCAGGACGCGGGTGGCAGATGCGGCGGCCGCGGACAGCACCTCGGCGGCCCGGCTGTAGTGCGAGTGGCGCACGAGCGAGTCCGCCTCCTCCCGCGCCCGGGCGAGGTCGCCGCGGCTGAACCCCGACGGTTCCGTGGACGGCTTTGGAGGAGCCGGCGCTGACGCCGGGAACACCCGCCCGACGACCGCCGCGTACATCCGCACCGGGCTTACGGCAGGTGGCGGAAGAAGGAGCCCGGGCAGCATTCCCAGGTCCTTCACGTGCGGCAGCAGGCGGGTGTAGACGGCGTCGGCGTCGGCGGGCCGGTCCTCCGGGGCCTTGGAGAGCAGCTCCAGCACGAGCGACTCCAGCTCGGCCGGGACGTCTGCACGCAGCGACCGCAACGCGGTTGGCCGCCCGTCGACCTGCTGGCGCATCACCGCGTACGCCGTCGCCCCGCGGAACGGGGGCCGGCCGGCCAGCATCTCGTGCAGGGTCGCGCCCATCGCGTACAGGTCGGTGCGCGCTCCGGTGACGCCGGCGAGCACCAGCTCCGGCGCCATGTAGGCAGGTGTGCCGAGGGTATGGCCGGTCCGGGTGATCTGCGAGTCGCCCGTGCCCAGCGCGACGGCGAGCCCGAAGTCCAGCACGCGGACGGTGCCGTCCGGGCAGAGCATGAGGTTGGCGGGCTTGAGGTCGCGGTGCACCAGCGACGCACGGTGCGCGGCCGCGAGCACGGCGCAGGCCTGGGCCGCGACGGCAGCGGCCCAACTCAGGGACAGGGGCCCGTGCTCGACGACGACGTCCGCCAGGCTGATGCCGCGGATCCGCTCCATCACCATGAACGGGCGGCCCTCGTGCGTACCCACGTCGTACACCGCCGGGACGCCCGGGTGCTCCAGCCGCGCGGTGATGCGCGACTCGCGCACGAACCGGCGGACGAGGTCCGGGTCGTCGGCGTCGTCGGGGAACCGGATCAGCTTCACCGCGACCTCGCGGTCCAGCTTCACGTCGCGCCCCAGCCACACCTCGCCCATCCCGCCCCGGCCGACCGGCAGCTCGTCGAGCTCGTAGCGGTCGTGCAGCACCCGGCCTCGTGCCACGTCACTCTCCGGGGACGAGCCGGCCGCCGGCCAGACCGGCGATCCCGAGTGCGCCCAGGGCCTCGCCCGCGGCCGCGACGGCGTGCAGGGTGTCGAGAAACACGGTCAGGTCGCGGAACGCCGCGCCGTGGGCCCGTTGCTCGGCGAGCGGGAGCAGCGGGATGGGGACGCGCCGCACGTCGGTGCGACCGGTCCCGGCCGCACCGCGCGACGACGCCGCGGCCGCAACACGGAGATGCCCGGCCAGGAAGTGCGCGTCCAGCCGGTTCGGGTCGCTCCGCACCGACACCAGCCGCGGGCCCAGCACAGCCCCGCCGGTCACCACCCTGACCACGGCGCCCGGCCCGGTGAGCGCGGGCGCGACGACGTCGCCGTCGCGCAGCCACACCAGCCCGGGCTGCTCGACCGTCCGTCCGGTGGGATCGCGGTTCTCGACGACGTCCTTGACCATCAACACGGGCACGTCCCCGCCGTCGGTCGCCATCCGCAGGGGTGCCTGCGCGATCGTCACGACCCCGGCCTTCGCGAGCTCGCCGAGAGTGGTCGCCGGCAGCTCCCGCGGCTCGTCCACCGGGTGCAGGGCGGGCACCCGGTCCACCAGCGCGGCAAGTGCGGAGAGGACGTCGACGCGGCCCGGTGGAAGTCCGCGGATGCGGCCGCCCGAGCCGGCACGTGCCGGGCCGGGGAGAGGTCCACCTCCTCGTCGAGCAGGTCGAGGACGCGGACCGCCCGGCTGTTGGGGCCGTTGCCGGACGCCGGATCGGCGGTGTAGGCCCGCCAGAGCGGAGCCACCGCGGACACCGGCGCCACCGCGACCAGAACGTGCGAGGGCAGCGCGTCCGCCGGGGCCGGGCGGCACAGCACCCACAGGTCGAGGGACAGCGCCTGCTCGGCAGGTAACCCGATCACCGCGCGCACGGCTCCGGCCCGCAGCAGGTTCGCACGGATGCGCCGCCCCGCCCGGCGCGCGGCGGCCGCCGTCGGCACCAGCACGACGACGGTGGCACCGGGCTCGGCGTGGGCGAGGCAGTGCTGCACCCACGCCAGCTCCGGCTCGCCGCGGGGCGGCAGGCCGAACTCCCAGCGCGGATCCCCGGCGAGCTCCTCGTAGCCCCAGTGCCGCTCGTGCACCGGCAGCGTGCACACGACCGCCCCGAAGCGGCGGCCGGCGAAGGCGTCGGCGCGAAGCGAGTCGTCGACGGCCAGTTCGGCAGGGGTCCGGCCGAGCAGCAGGAGCGCGCCGGCGAGCCGGGCCGTCGCGGGGTCGATCTCCTGCCCGGCCAGCACAGCGGCACCGCCGGCTCCCGCGGCGGCGAGCAGCGAGCCCGTGCCGCAGGCGGGATCGAGCACCGAGCGCCCGTCGACCCCGGCGAGCCGGACCATCAGCTCGGCGACGTCCGGGGGCGTGACCGACGGCCGCCGGGTGTGTGCCTCGAGATAGCGCTGCGCGAGGAACCGGTAGGCCGGGGCCGCTCCCTCACGGGCGACGACCCCGGCGACAGCGCGCAGCGCCCGTAGCAGGTCGGGGTCGGCGTGGGCGGGGAACCCACCGGGCAACTCCGGGACGGCGGCCGTCACCGCCGGACCGACCGCGTCGGCCAGCTCGGCGTCGGGTGCCGCCGCGAGGGCCGTCCACACCTGCGGCGCCCGGTCGAGGAACACTGCGAAGGCCCCGAGGTGTCCGACGATCTCGCCCAGCCGCAGGTCGTCGACCTCGCTGCGCAGCCACTGCCAGACGCGGTCGTGCTCCGGCACGTCGATGCCGCGGCCGTGCTCGGCGGGCCAGCGCTCCACCTCCTCGAGCCGGAACAGCGGGCTCGACGCCGTGCCCGCCACCGGCGCGGGGAAGTCGGCGAACCGGCGGCGCCAGTTGCTCACCGCCGCGCGGCCCACGCCCGCGAGGCGCGCGATGTCCGCCGCGGCGGCGACGCTCGGCCTCGCCCGTCACGCCGTCTCGCGTGGGATGCAGCCGGATCAGCACACCGGCCGCGACGAGGTGCGCCACGTGCTCGGCCGCGCGCGCGGCGCGGGTCCACCGCGGACGAGGACACCGGCCTCGATGTTGGTCTCGGCCCCGGCCTGGGTGAGGTTCGCGCTGGACACCAGCAGCGCGGCCCGGTCCGCGACGGCGATCTTCGCGTGCATCCGGGCGCCGTCCGGCCGGGCGCCCGACGGCCAGTGCCACAGCTCGACGCCCGGGACGCTGCGGAAGGCGGCGGCCGGCTCCGCGCCGGACAGCGCACCGCCCGCGCCCTGCAGCGTCTCGACCACCACGGCCACCCGCCCCCCGGGCCCGGGCGGCGGCGAGCGCGTCGAGCACCGGCCGGTGCGGGCGGGCCGAGTAGGTCGTCAGCAGCAGCTCGCCCGCCGCCTCGCCGATCAGCTCGACGAGCACCGGGCGGTGGACCGGACGGGCACCGCGTGGCTCCCCGGCCCGCTCCACACCGACTCGACCCGCTGTGCTGCCGCGCTGCGCTCCCAGCCGTCCGCGACCCCGCGCAGGTAGGCGGCGGCGAGCGGGTCGGAGATCCCGGCCCTGCGCTGGCCGGCCCGCACCGCCCGCACGGCGTCCGCGTAGCCCGCGACGGGCGGGCGTCGCAGAGGGACGTCCGGCTCGCCGCGCTCCACGCCGTCGGCCAGGCCATGCAGCGTGCCGGGCCCAGGGCGTCGACGGCCTCAGCCGCCGCGCGCGCGAACTCGTTCACGGCAGGTCCGGGTACAGCGCGAGGGCCGGGTCGTCGATCGGCACGATGAACCGCCGGTCGAGGAACCGGTTGCCCCGCTCGCAGGTGGTCTCGGAGACGAACAGGCAGACGTGGCAGGCCGCGCCGTGCAGGAAGTCCGCCGGGCGCCGGCAGCCGCTCGGCGCACAGCGGGTCTGAGGAGCAGCGGCCGGCGTCGTGAGCGCGCGGCGGAACAGCCGGGTGCAGCTGCTCCGGCTCGCCGAGCGACACCAGTCCGCCCAGCGTACCCTCGGCGTCCGGTACCGCGGTGTAAATGAGGATGCCGCTGCGCGGATTGTCGTCGGTGCCGGCGTAGATCCGCTCGGACAGGCTGGCCGAGCTGTAGCCGCATTCCAGGGCGATGGTGCGGATAAGCAGATGGGACAGCGTGTGCAGCGCGAGGTAGCGGGTGCCGGGCCAGTGCCCTCTGGTCGAAGGGGCCGGTGATGCGGTCGGAGCGGCGGTTTCGCGGAAGCGGCCGTAGGCCTCCCCGTGCGCCGAGCACCACCGAGCCGGCGACCCGCTTCTCCCAGGCGCGCAGCAGGTCTCGGGCAGCCGCAGGAAGATCCCCTCACCGCGCACCTCGGCGGCCGGCACCCAGGGAGCGGACCGCGAGAGCGGCGCATCGGCCACCAGTCGGGGTCGTCCGGGTCGGGCGCGTCGAGCCGGGTGAAACCGACCAGCGCCCGCACCTCCCGCAGCCGCTCGGCCTGCACCACGTCGGCGAGAAGCCGGTAGCGGGGCGGCGACCCCCGGCCGGACAGGGCGAAGTCCGAGCGGGGCGGGGGTGCGGCCGCGGAGAAGACCTCCCACTCGGCGGTGCGCAGGTCGGGTAGCCGATCGGCGCCCGGCTCGTCGGCCGGCCAGCGCCGCCGGTGCGCCTCGATCGCCGCCCAGAGCTCGTCGTCGGTCCAAGCGGTCGAACTCCCGCCGCGTCGGGACGACCGTGCGCAGGAAGGGCAGCATTCGACACGGCAGGCCCTCGAGCTGCTCCCAGTGCTGCTCGACCTTGGCCGCCAGCTCGCTCGCCCCCGTCTTCGGCACGGCGAGCGCGGAGAGCGTCTGCGCGAACCACTGGTTGGACGCCCCGACGACCAGCACCTTCGGCTTCTCGGGCACCGCTCCGGGTCGAACCACGCAGGTGCGGGTGCCGGCCGCGGCAGGCGGGCAGGTTCAGCTCGACCGCGCTTGCCCAGCGCCTCGCCGGATGTTGCGCGAGGCGCCGCAACTCACGCACCGGATCTCGACGTTCGCCCCGAGGTTGCCGCCCCGGTCCTCCATCCGCAGCCGGGGGCTCCACCTTGGGGCAGCGGCCGCCGCCGTGCACGAACAGCCGGTACGGGAAGTCGTCGAGGTGGCCGCTGATGCACGCGAGCACGAAGCGGGCAGGCACGGCGAGCGGCCGCTGCTTGCGCGCCTGCCCGCACTCGGCATGGAAGAACCGCGCCTCGTGCGGGCGGGCGGCTTGTCGTTCTCGAAGGTGAACGTCGCTCGGTCGACGGCGCCAGCTCGTCGCAGGCGGTGCAGCGCAGCCAGCGCGGGAACGGGACGACCGGGACGCCGATCCGCGCCGCCGGCCCGATCGGGTCGGTGTCGGTGCCGTCAGCCAGGGCGCGGGCCGAAGCTCGCTCGACCGAGCGCTCCGCGAGCAGCTGCACGGCGGCGAGCAGCCGGGGCTCGGTGACCGGTCGGGCGGCGCAGGGTGGTAAGACCAGTCGTCGAGCCCGCGGACCAGCACGGAGAAGTTGGGCAGGTCGACCAGCGCGCCGACGCCGCCGGTGAACATGAGGTGGCTGGGGCGGACGGTGCCGACCCGCCGGCGGTGCTGACCCGGCGACTCATCGGGTCGCCCTCCGGCCAGGAGCTGTCGCCGAGCTCGTCGCCGTCGGGCTCGTCGTCGACGTCACCGCCGCCGTAGTCCGACGCGGCGGCGAAGGTCCACTCCGGCTCGCCGTAGCGGGCGTCTTCAGGTCGCGCCGGGACGAGCAGGTTGATCTCGTTCTCGGTCTCGCGCATGGAATCGCGACGGTGAGGTCGTCCCAGGCCCCGTCCCGGCGCGGTGCAGCAGGCCGCGACGATTGCATGCGCTCGTCGTCTGCTCGTAGCCGAGTGCCGGGTCGGGCCGGCCTGCCCTGCAGCCACACGTCGCGGAACCGCTTGATCCGCTCCTCCAGGTAGCCGCGGCCGCGCTCGCCGTCGCCTGGGCGCGGCCGAGCATCCGGTCGACGACCGGCCGACCACCGGCCCGTCGAGCGGCACCGTGCGGCGTCGACGTTGCGGGAGAGGCCGTCGTCGGCGTTGCGGACGGCGGCGACGAGCGTGCCGCCGTGCCGCGGTCGAGCGAGCGGCGGGTGAACGGCGTGACCGACAGCGCCTCGACCTGGCGGTAGAAGGTCGCGTGGTAGTGCTCGAAGTCCTCGAAGTGCGCGAGGTCGCGCGGGCCGGGCCCAGTTGTAGAGCGTGACGACGAGCCCGGGCCGCTCCGCGGTCCGGCCGACGCGGGACGACGCCTGGATGTACTCGGCGGTGTTCTTCGGCTGGCCGGTGACGACCATGAGCCCGAGCCGGGGGACGTCGACGCCGACCTGGAGCATCTGGTCGCCAGCACCACGTCGACGGGCGCGTCCCGGCGGCTGCGCTCCCGCGACCGCTCGGCGAGCGCGTGCGGCGGCCGGCGGAACCCGCCGCGCGGTCCTGGTCGAGCGCGGCCTTCCAGCCGTCGGCGATCGCCTTCCGGCGGGCCGTGGTGTCGATCTCGGGGTCGAAGCCGAACTCCAGCTGCTTGAGCACTTCGCTGATGTCGGTGGAGGAGATCCGGGAGGTCAGCTCGGTGATCTTCAGCATCCGGACGCCGGTCATCCGGTCGGCCAGGCCCTTGCGCCGGCCGTGCCGGCGGACCCGGGTGGCCACGTCGTCGTCGAGGAGCGGCGCATGCCGGCCAGCTCGCGGGTGGCGTTGAAGTAGCCGACGAGCGTCATGTACGGGTCGGCGGGCGCGCCGTGCTTGTCGAACAGCGTCTGCCCGGCCAGCAGCAGGACTCGGCGACCGGATCTCGGCCGACTTCAGCCGCACCCCGTGCGCGCAGACGCCCAGGTAGCGCCGGCCGGGCTTGTCGAGTGACCGGGACTGCGGCGGAGAAGAAGGTGTCGCCGACGTCGAGGACCGGCGGCGGGAACACCGCCAGCTGCCGGCCGAACACGCCGTGCACCTGCTCGCGCGGCCCGCTCGTGGTCGCGGTGGACGCGATGACTTCGGCCCGACCGCGTTGCCGGCCGGCCCGGTCCAGGTGCAGAGCTGGTCGACGGCCGTCTCGTACAGGCCGACCATGGTGCCCAGCGGGCCGGAGATCAGGTGCAGCTCGTCCTGGATGATCAGGTCCGGCGGGCGGAGCCGGACCGACCGGCCGGCTGCGGACCGCGGGCCAGCCGGCCCTTCGCGTTGTGCTCGGCCGCGTGCAGCCGGTGCGCGCGTCGAGGTCGGCGTGCCGGTAGCCGTGCCGTGGGCACGCTCGCGGACCCGGCCGAACAGCGTGCCGGCGAAGCCCCGCCAGGGCAGCTGCGCGAACTTGTCGACGGTGGCGATCACCAGCGCCGGGGGAGCCGGTAGATCTCCTCGTCGACGGTGACGACCGGCAGGCCCTCGCCGGCGCGCGTGCGCGCGAGAACGGGCAGCGTCCTCGCCCTCGCCGTCGGGCAGAACAGGAAGACGCGCCGCGGCCACCGTCGTCGCGTGCGCAGGTCGCGGTGCCCGGCCAGCTCGCTGCCGCACCACGGGCACGACAGCGTCTGCAGCACGTTGCCCGCCGGCCCTTGCCCGCCTCGCGCGCCGTCGGCGATCTGCTCGTCGGCGTCGTCGTACCAGTTCGGCGACACCCGCCGCCGACCCACAGCCCGATCCGGAACGGCGTCGCGCCCCAGCGCTCGCCTCGTCGTCGCGGCGCGACGCACCTCGCAGGCGCAGACCAGGGCGGCGGCCCGCTGGAACTGCTGGGCGGTGAGCAGCCGCAGCGTGTAGCGCATGAGCACGGCGACGCCGCGCCCCCGCTGCGCGCGTCCCGCCTCACCGACGCGCCCTGCAGCCGGCGGATCGCGAACGTGAACGCGGTCAGCCCGAGGTAGGCCTCGGTCTTGCCGCCACCGGTCGGGAAGAACAGCAGGTCGACGGTGCGTCGGCGGTCGGCTGCGCGCTCGGGGTGCCTCGGGTCGGTCAGCGACGGCAGGTTGAGCAGCACGAACGCGAGCTGGAACGGCCGCCACGACGCGTTCCCGGGGCCTGCACCGCGGCGAGCGCCTCGGCGTAGCCGAGCCCGCGCTCGTCGCGCAGCCGAGCGACGCGGTGTGCCGGCGCTGCAGGGCCATCACCCGGTTGGCGAACCGGAAGGCGGCCAGCGCGTCGGCGTGACCCGGCGCATCCGGCGTGGTCAGCAGCTGGATCCCGGCCCGGATCCGATGGGCGGCGATCGCGTGCGGTGCGAACGGCGTGGGCACCGGTGGCCGCGCAGCGCGCGGCGGCAGCTCGGCGATGCCCGCGTCCTGCGTCGTCCAGCCAGCCGGTCGTAGCCGTCGGCCAGCGGAGCCAGCGCGGCCGCAGCGCGGACGCGTCGGCCTCGGCGAGCACGTCCATCGACAGCTGCGCCACCGGACCCGGCGGCTGCGGTCGACGGCACGTCGTAGACCGGCAGCCAGGTCGTCTCCAGCTTCCAGGCGCAGCGCCGGTCGCCCGGCCGCACGTGCGGGTGCACGGCGACGTTGTGGCCAGCGGCGTAGCGGCGATGGTGGCGGTAGAGCAGGCGCAGGTGCGCCTCCTCGGCGTCGTCCCCCACCTCGCCCCCGTCGGCCGGGTCGTCGACGGGGGCGAACACGGCCGCGTGCCCGTCGAGGGCGGTGACCGCGATGCGCGACTGGAACACCCACGCCGTGTCCGCGTTGCGCTCCGGCTCGCCCTGCGTGTTCACCAGCACGAGCCGGACGACCCGGTGCCCGTCGCGCGGCCGGACGTCGACCGCGAGCAGCACGCCCGGCGCTTCCGGGTCGTCGCCGTCGAGCGGGATGCGGCGGCTCGGACTCCCGTCGAGCCGCACCTCCCGCTCGCGCACCACTGGCTCGCGGTACCAGACGCTTCGGGTGCGGCCGTCGTCGTCGGTCGTCTCCCGCTTGGCGTAGCGGCCCCAGGTGACGGTGACGTGCAGCGCGTCGACGTCGCCGTGCACGGCGACACGACAGCCCCATCGACGACGCCCAGATCCGCCCGACGCTCTGCGGGGTGACGATCTCGGGCAGCTCGCCGTCACCGCGCCCGTCGACGCCGGACTCGGTGTCGGCGACCCCGTCGGCCTGTTCGCGCTGCGGGCGCAGCACGGGCTTCGGGCCCAGCATGCCGACGAGGTAGCGCTCGCGCGGCCCCATCGCCCGCGGCGCGAACTGCTCGTCGTCGCCACCCCACGGGCCGAGCAGGTCGCGGCGGACCAGATCCTCGAGCGCGTCGCGGACCTCGTAGGAGGGGGCGGGAGTGAACTCCTGCGCCACGTCGAGCGGGTTCACGCCGTCATCGAGGACGCCCTGCTCGCCGTGCGGGTGCGGGAAGAGGCCGGTCAGGGGGTCAGACATGCGGTGTCCTTGGCTTGAGTTCCTCCGTGCCCGGGTTCGGGGCGGGCACTACGCTGCACGCGTGACGGTGGCCGCTGACGTGCGCTTCGCCGTGCCGCTGTACTCCTCGCGAGAGGCGGCCGGCTACCTCGGCGTGCCGGCCACCACCTTCGCCTCGTGGGTGAAGGGCTACCGGCGCGACTTCGCGCACCGGCCGCCGGTGGAAGGCGCACCGCTGGTCACCGGCCTGCCCCCGGAGGTGCCCGGCGGGCCGACGATCCCGTTCGGCGGCCTCGCCGAGGGAATGTTCCTCTCCGCGCTGCGCCGGGCCGGGATGCCCCTCCAGCAGATCCGCCCGATGCTCGACCTGGTCCGCACCAAGCTCGGCATCGAGCATGCCCTGGCCTCCCGGCGGCTGTACGTCGCCGGTGCGCAGCTTTTGTGGGAGGTGAGCACCGAGGACGACGTCGACGAGGAGGTCCGGCACACCGCCCGCGACCTCATCGTGCTGCGCGACGGGCAGTACGTGTTCCGGCAGGTCATCGAGCAGTACCTGCGGCAGATCACCTACGACGACGAGTACGCCCGGCGCCTGGAGCTGCCGCGCTACGAGGTCGCACGCATCGTCACCGATCCGGAGGTCAACTTCGGCAAGCCCTACTTCGCGCACAGCGGGACCCCCCTCGCGGCAGTCCGCGACCTGCTGCGCGCCGGGGAAACGGTTGCGGACGTGGCGGGCGACTTCGGCATCCCGATTGACGAGCTCACCGAGTTCGCCCAGCGCGAGAGGTTGCTCGCGGCGTGACCGAGCCGCGGCTCGCGCTGTTCCTCGACCGGAGCACGCAGGGCCGCCGCTTCGTGGAGGCCGTCCGCGAGCTGGTCGACGACGTGGAGACCATCGCCGACCGCTACGGCCGGGACACCGCCCAGGACATCCCCGATACGCAGTGGATCGCCGACGCGACCGCGGCGGGCCGGATCCTCGTCGGAGCGGACCGGCGCATCCTGCTCAACCCGCTGGAGAGACGGGCGGTGTGCCGGCACAAAGCGCGCTACGTCGTGTTCGGCACGAACAACCTGCGCGTGCCTGACATGGCGACGCTGTTCGCTGCCGCCCTGCCTGCCGTCCGAGCGCACGCAGGCGAGCCCGGCCCCTGGGTGCTGCGCATCGCCCGCCACGGAGTGGAACGGCCTGCGCTGCGCTGCGACGACGCCTGAGCCGCCGCGCGGTTCCGTTGTGCCGATCGAAGTCGTCGAAAGAATCTTGGCGCAGGCGGGTTCGGAGGGGCCGGAACTGTCGGTGGGGGCCGCGAGAATGAGCGCGTGACCGAGAGCCCGCTCGCTTCCGCGCAGCGCCTGTTCGCGCAGGCGGTCGATGCGCTGCGGGGCGTGGCGGCGACGGGCGCCGACGCCGACCGGGTGTCCGTGCTGACCATGTGCGAGGGAGTGGCACGGCAGCTGGACCAGGTGACGGTGGCAACCGTGGCCGGGTTGGAGCGCGACGGGGTGTTTGCCGCGCGGGGCTACAAGTCTCCGGCGCAGGCGTTGAGCGACCTGCTGGGGTGCGAGCGGTTCGAGGCCCGCCGCCGCGTCGTCGCGGCCGAGCAGATCACGCCGCGCACCGGCCTCGACGGCTCGCCGCTGCCGGCGCGGCTGCCCGCGACGGCCGCGGTCTTCGGCGACGGGCGGGCGAGCCTGCGGCACGTCGACGTCATCGCCCGTGTGCTGGGCAGCAAGGCCGCGGGCCGGCTGTCCCCGGAGCAGTGGGCGGGCGCGGAGGAGCAGCTCGCCGCGAAGACGGCCGTCTACACGCCGAACGAGCTGTACGGCTGGGGCGCCGCGATGGTCGAGGCGCTCGATCAGGACGGCGAGGAGCCGGACGACCGGCCGCCCGCCCTGGTGAACGAGCTGCAGCTGACCCGGCTCGCCACCGGCGGTGGGAAGCTCAAGGGCCGGTTCGACGACGCGGCGATGTTCGACGCGATCGCCACCGTGATTGACGCGAAAGCGAAGCCGCTGACCGGCGACGACAACCGCTCCGCGGGCGAGCGGCAGGCCGAGGCGCTGGCCGACGTGTGCGGGTACGTGCTCGACCACGCGCCCTCGTCGGTGGTGCCGGAGTGCGGCGGGCACCGCCCGCACGTGAACGTGCTGGTCCGGCTCGAGGACCTGGAGAACCGAGCTCGCGCCGCGGCGCTCGACTTCGGCGGCGGCACGCTCTCGCCGGAGTCGCTGCGGATGCTGTGCTGCGACGCGGCGGTCGTGCCGATCGTCATGGACGGCGCCGGGCAGCCGCTGGACGTCGGCCGGGCGACCCGGACGATTCCCGACGGGCTGCGGCGGGCCGTGGCCGCCCGCGACCGTGGCTGCGCGCATCCCGGGTGCGACCGGCCGGTGTCGTGGTGCGAGTGCCACCACATCGTGCCGTGGGAGTGCGGCGGCGAGACGAAGCTGTCGAACCTGGCCATGTTGTGCCGGGCGCACCACCGGCAGATCCACTCCACGGAGTGGGTGTGCCGGATCCGCGACGGGCTGCCGGAGTTCATCCCGCCCGCGTGGATCGACCCGGAGCGCAGACCACGGCGAAAAGCCCTGCCGCATCTTGCCCGAGCGGATTTCGCACCGGCGGGGTGACTCGCCCCTCATGTGGGGCATCAGAACAGGCCCTCGGCGTCGGCGGGCTTGGTCTTCGACGCCGCGTCTTCGGCGCGGGCTGCGCGCCTTCTTCTTGTCGTGCAGGCCGCGCTTGACCTCGTCGGCGTAGCGCTCGTGGTTGAGCTCGAGGAGGCGGTCGAGGATCTCGCGCTGTGCCCAGGGGCCGATCGTGTAGCGCAGGTCGCGGCCGGCGGGGTGGAAGCCGTGGTCGAGGCGGTCGAGGAGGTCGTCCCAGCCGTAGGCCGTGATCGTGGCGCGGTCGATGGCCTCGTGGATGCGGCGGAGCTCGGCGATGTCCTCGTCGTGGACGGTGGGGTCGAAGACGAGGTTGTAGGTCTTCGTGAGGCCGGTCTGGCGGGCGAGCATGACGGAGCGGCGGTAGGTGTCGAGGCGGTCGCCGAGCTGGCGCATGTCGGCGGTGAGGTCGGGGAGGGGGAAGGTCTCGAAGACGTCGGAGGGGGTGTAGCGGAGGTCGGCCTTCATCGTCGAGGCGCGCGAGACGGCCCACCAGTAGTGCGGCGCGCTCGACAGCAGGGCGAGCATGCGCGGTGTCGTCGGTGGCGAAAACGACGAGCGCGTCGCTGAATAACCTGACCAGCGGGACACGAGCGCGGCATCACGAGTCTTGCTGACTACGCGCGATGACAATTACTCGCTTCAGCCCGGCAATCGCCTCGACCAAGCCTGGTCGCTTCTCGCGTACTGCCACCACTTCTCGCGGTCGACACTTCCGTGTTGTTCTCGTCGCGTTCCGGCTTGACCAGCGCTCGCACCTGCGCGTAGCAGCCTCAGGTAGGTCGCGCGCCCGGTCCTCCGGCCAGTCGTGGAAGTTGATGACCCACCGGCTCGCCGGCGCAGTCCGGGTCCAGTTGAGGTCCTACCGTTCAGGTACGGGAAGAGCACGTCCGCGTTGCGCGGACTCGGCGATGAGCTCGCTGCGCCTTCGCGGCTCCATCGTGAAACCCGATGCCCAGGATGATTGAGCCCTGGAACGACAGCCCGCTGTTGGCCGAGCAGCCGATACGGCGCGCCGGCGACCCGCGCCGCGGGCTCGAGAGACGTGGTGATCCGCCGCGACCGGACGCCGTCGGCCTGACCGCGCTGTCGAGCGCCGAGCGGCGCACGACTGGTCCACACTGCGCAGTACTCGAGCACTGCGCTGCGCGACGGCCACGGCTCGCTCTTCATCGCGCGACGAATCGTCACACCGTCCGCGACAAGCTGGTCCAGCCCGACCTCGCGGGTGTCGCCCTGTGCCAGCGTGTTCGTCGCGATCAGCCCGGTCTGGCCGCCGGGTTGAGCAGCTCGTGCGCGCGGAGCACGAAGTAGGCCACCAGGTCGGCGTTGCCCCTGACACCCCGGCCGATCACCTCGACCAGGTACTCCCGGTAGGCCGAGCCGAGCGCGCCGCTGATCTTCTTCCCGCCCAGGAACGGCGGGTTGCCGATCACCGCGTCGAAGCCGCCCCGCTCGAACACCTCTGGGAACACCAGCGGCCAGTGCAGCGGCGTCCGGATTATCCCCGCCGCCATCGCGTCGGCCGGGGTGTCGGTCTCCAGCCACCGCCGCGCCTTCTCCCGCGCCGCGAACTCCTCCCCCGCCGCCACCTTGTCGGCCAGCGCCACAGCCTCCTCGTACAGGCCCTCGCGGCTCACCCGCTTCTGCTCGCCCAACTCCTCCCGCACCCGCGGATCGCGCGAACCCGCCGCTTCTTACTCCCCGCCAGCGCCGCGCCCACCGCGAGGTCGGCGAACAGGCGCAGGCGGCCCGTCGCCATCTGCGCCTCGCCGAGCAGCAGCCGCTTGTGCTCCAGCGCCGCGATCGGGTCGTCGCCCAGCTCGATCTCGGTCAACCGCCGCCGCGCCGGCCGTCGCCTCGGCGACGGCGCTCCGCACGTCCGCCGACCACGGCAGCGTGCCCTCCCGCCACTCGCGGGCCTGCTTCGGGTCGAGGCGCAGGTACTCGATCTGCTCCACCGACGTGACCCCCAGCAGCGAGTCGCCCGCCACCAGCCGGTCGTCCAGGAACGTGAACGGGCGCTGCGGGTCCATCGACACCAGCCACAGCGACAGCTTCGCCATCTCCACGGCCATCGGGTTGATGTCGACGCCGTAGAGGCAGTGCTCGATGACCTGCCGGCGGGCGTCGACGACCACCGGGTCGTCGTCGGCGTCGCGGGGCAGCGTGTCGTCGCGCAGGGTCCGCGTGATCTTCCCCTCGCGGGCCCACGCGGTGACCAGAGCCTCGGCGAGGTAGCGCGCGGCGGCGACGAGGAAAGCTGCCGAGCCCATGGCGATGTCGGCGACCTTGAGCGCAGCAGCTCGTCGCTCGACCGGTGCGTCCACTGCGACTCGTCCGCGGTCTGCAGCGGGCCCGCGTGGTAGAGCAGCGGCTCCAGCGCGTGCTGCACCACCTCCTCGGCCAGCTTGCGCGGCGTGTAGTGGGTGCCGGTGTTGCGCCGCAGCGCCGAGGCCGTGACATACAGCGCGCCCGGCATGATCACGACCGGGAGGTCGCGCAGGTCCGTGCGCAGCAGGCCGTAGAACGGCAGCAGGCGCTCGATCAGCGAGATCTTCTGCCCCACCACCGCGCCCAGCACGCTGCGCGCCGCCTCGCGCTCGGCGGGGTCGAGCGGGGCGAGCCGCTTCTCGATCGCCTTGACCGAGCCGATGCCCGACGCCTTGTAGCGCTCGGCGAGCGCTGGCGGCGAGGGACTCGGCCGGCGATGTCCTCCAGCGCGGCGAGCGGCGACCTCGTCCTCCAGGCCCGGCTTGCCGACCAGGCCGACCACCACCTCGGCCGCCCGGTAGCCCTCGAACGACAGCAGGCCCTCGTAGACGTAGCCGATCTGCTCGACGTCGAGCTGGCGGAACGACAGCGTGCGCCGCTCGCGGTTCTTGCCGGTACCGACCCATACGTGCTGGACTGCGCGGAGCATATGCAGGACGGTCCGGTCGTCGATGGCGCGGGGCATCCACAGGTAGGCGGTCGGGGTCGAACAGCGAGCCGTCGTGCGGGTGGATGGTCAGCCGGGGATGGTCGATCCCCTCGTGCACGGCCGTGAACAGCGCGAGCAGCCGGTGCCAGGCGGCGGTGGAGTTCTCCAGCTCGTTCTCCGAGCCCTCCCCCACCCGCCGCTCCAGCTCGGCGCCGAGCCGGCCGGCCGAGTACGACTGCGCGTACAGCTCGTTGTCGCTGGGCAGCAGCCGCCGTTCCTCGGCGAAGAGCAGGAACACCACGCGCATCATCACCGACACCGCACCGCGGTAGACCTCGTGTGCGGTGACGTCGGCGCAGGCTCTCGCCCTGGGCAGTGAGGTCGGCCCGGCCGATCGCGGTCACCAGCAGCTCGACGGCCTGGCGAACCTGCACGCCGAGGGCCTCGGTGAGGTCCTCCTGGCTGTCTTCGCTGCGCTTCCACAACGCAGGGAGGCGCTCGGCGTCGGGCACCCCGAAGAACCGGCGGCGCTCCAGCAGCGAGCGGAACGCCCGCACCACATCGCGGTCGGCTGCCTCCGGCCAGGCCACGGCGTCGAACACCGCGACCGACGTCACGTCGCCGCGCGGCGCGCGGACCAGTGCCCACCAGCGGCCGTCGGTCACCAAGCCGAGCGGGACGTCGTGGTGGCGGCACAGCTGCGCCACCCGATCGACCGGGGTCGCCGCCCACGCCGACCCCGGGATCCGGGCCGTGGGCTGCTGCCCCGGGTCGCACAGCAGACCCAGCAGCCGCACGTCCGTCGGCTTGACCTCGCCGCGCGCGCACGGCCGGCATGATCCGGCTCGAGCACGAACGACGGGCTGACCGTCGTGTCGTGCTCGGCCGGTCGACCCCCAGGGCGGTCAGGTCCGCGGAGTCGGCCCACCGCAGATCGTCGCCCCAGCCAAGAAGGTCGCCCAACACGAACTCGACCCAGCGGCGCTTCCCCGTGGTGACGTCGTCGCGCCACGCGCCGTGGGCGCGGCGCAGGGTGTCGCGCTCGACCGAGTCGATCGGTTCGAGCGTCGGCCAGGTCTCCCGCAGCACCGGCAGGGACAGGAACGGGCCGGTGACCTCGACCAGCGCGAGCCAGTCTCGGTGCTGGCGGACCGGGTCGACGGCCGGGGGACGGTGCCCTCGGCCCTCCCTCGGCACACCGTCATCGCACGGCCTCCCGTCGCGGCACCACAAAGACGACCGCCACCGGGAACGGTGCGGCTGGGGGTCGGCGTAGCGGCGCGCGACGGCGGCCAGCTCGCGTTCCGGTCCTGCGGCAGCTGGTCGAGGCGCTCGGCCCACGACCGCCGGTCGCGGCGATACTGCGCGAGCTCGTCGCGGCTCTTCCCGGCCTCAGCCCGGCTGATCAGTGCCTGCTCGAGGTCGGTGTCGTCCTCGGCGAGCTTGCAGCGCAGCGTCTGCGCGAAGCGGTCGAGCCGGTCGGCGATCCGCTCCTGCTCCTCCTGCGCGTGCTCGGCGAGCACGCGCTCCAGTGACCGCTCCCGGCATTCGTCCGCCAGTCGATCGCGGCCAGCACGCCGTCGCGGACGGCCGGCCAGCGCTCCGCCAGCCGCGCGTGGATGTGCGGCGGTGCCGGGACGCCGTTCGCCAGCGCGCGGGACACCACCCCGCGCAGCGCGCCTAAGTTCTCCCAGCGCCGGAAGCGGCCGCGCTCGGGCATCCAGCCACCGGCGTGCAGCACCTCCTCGTGCAGCCGTACACCGTCCGCGCCGACGAGCACGAACCGGGAGAACGCGCCCACGAGCACGTCTTCCAGCACGGGTCGTCCGACAGCACGGCGGTGACCCGGTGCAGCCCGGTGTCGGACTGCCGACACCGCGGCCCGCAGCAGCCGGGTGGCCATCGCGACGAGCGGGTGGTCGAGGTGCGCGAGAACGACGTCGTCGCGCTTGGCGGCGTCGCCCGGGTCGAAGGTGAGGGCCGCTGCCGTGCACGGTCCGCGGGTCGGCGAGCCCGGTGGCCGCGCCCAGGAGCCGGTCAGCGGCGGCGACGTCGAACACGTCGTCGGCCGTCCGGTCCTCGAGGTCGGGCCAGCGGGCTGGCGGGCGAGCGCCAGGCCGGTGCCGACCACCCGCTCGATGTCCGCGGGGGTGCAGTGCAGCTCGCGGCGGCTGTTGTCGAGGGTCGCCGCCAGCCGGCGGATCTCCTCGCGCAGACTGCGCTCGACCGGGAGCGGCGTTGGCCCGCGCCTGCGCGACGGTCGATCGATGTTGAAGTCGACGCGGCCGACCGAGCATGCGCCGCTCGACCGCGTCGCTGATGACCGGGTTGACGCTGCCGAGGTCTCGCGCAGCGTGCGATCTTGCGGGCGACGATGGTGAGGAACTGCAGGTCGCCCTGCAGGCGTCGACGGCGCGGTCTCCCAGCCGCTGCCGGCGAAGTGGTAGACGGCGGCGTGCGGTCTGCTGGCCGTACCGGTCGATCCGGCCGGTGCGCTGCTCCAGCCGGTTGGGGTTGAACGGGAGGTCGTAGTTGACCAGCCGGTGGCAGTGGTTCTGCAGGTCGATGCCCTCGCTGGCGGCGTCGGTGGCGAGCATGATCCGGACCGGGTGGGGGCCGGGTCGGCCTGGAACGCGGGCCTGCAGCGCGCGCGCTCGTCGTCGTCCATGCCGCCGTAGAGCAGCGCGACGCGTCCGGGCCGGCCAGGCCGTGCTTCGCCAGCAGCTCGGCAGCCAGCGTCTGGGTGTCGCGGTACTCGGTGAAGACGACGACCCGCTCGTCGTTCCAGTGCCGCCTCCGGCGGCAGAGGTCGCGCAGGTAACTCGAGCAGGCGCTGGCCTTGGCGTCGGTTCGTGGCCGTGCTGGCCTCGGCCCAGGTGCGAGCTCGTCGAGCAGTCGAACTCCTCGCGTCGGCCCAGCCTCGGCCGCGGCGCTGCGCCGGTCAGGACCACGTCCTCGGCCTCGTCGACGGTCGTCGTCGTCGGCGGAGTCGGCGTCGCTAGCGACGGTTTCGTCGAGCCCGTGGGCACGTCGTCGTCGTGTCGCACGCCGTCGGCGCCTGCCGGTCGACCTCCAGCGTGTCGCGTAGACGGCCAGACCGTGCTGCGCGAACGCCGCAGGGCTGGAGAAAGGCGCTTCTTGAGCAGCAGCCCCAGCAGGTCGGCGGCCTTGCGGCCTCGCCGGGACGTGCGTCCGCTTCGCGGCGCGGCGTCGGCGTAGCTGGGCGAGCAGGGCGTGAACCTGCGCGCTCGTCGCTCGGGGTAGGTGACGGCGATCATGGCCTCCGCTCGGGAAGCGCGGCGTGCCGTCGGCGTTCGCGATGTCGGGCTTCAGCCGGCGGATCAGGATCTGCTCGAGCGCCGCCGGGTCCGGGCTCGACCCCGCGGGCGAAGCGCTGCGGGTCGAGCAGCTCGAGCAGCGCGGTGAACGACTCCTGGTAGCCGTTGTGCGGCGTGGCGGACAGGAACAGCCGGTGCTCGAAGTGGGCGGCGAGCCGGCGGACGAGCTTGGTCTGTGGGAGTCGACGGCGTACCTGCCCCGGCGCCGCGTGGGGCGACGTGGTGCGCCTCGTCGACGATCAGCAGGTCGAAGCGCGGCGGGTAGCGTGCGGGTCGCCGGCGGCAGGACCTCGTCGAGCAGCCGCTGCCTTCGGCCCTCGCAGCCAGGGCAGGCTGACGATCATCAGCGGGAAGACCTTGAACGGGTTGGCGTGCCGAGCCGCGCGTCGCGGCGTAGCTCGGCTCAGCGCTCGCGTGTTGACGATCGGCGAAGTCGAGGCCGAACTTCTCGCGCCATCTCGTCCTGCCACTTCACCGTCAGGCCGGCCGGGCAGACGATCATGACGCGCGGGCGCGGTTGCGCAGCAGGAGCTCCTGCACGACCAGGCCGGCCTCGATCGTCTTGCCAAGGCCGACGTCGTCGGCGATGAGCAGGTTGACGCGCGGGCAGGCTGAGCGCGCGGACGACCGGCTCGAGCTGGTAGTCCTCGATCGCGATGCCGGACGCGGAAGGGTGCCTGCAGGGTCGTCGACATCCGCGGAGGTGACCGCGCCCCAGCGCACGGCGTCGAGGAAGGCGGCGAGGCGCCGGGTGGTCGAATCGGCCCTCGGCGACATCGGGCAGCGTCGCGCTCGGCAGGACCGCGCGGCCGGGCTCGAGCTCCCAGAGGACCTCGAGGCTCTCGGCCGTACCGCCGTCCTCGACGCTCTGCAGCGTGACGAACGTGCTGCCGGCGGCGTGGTCCACCTCGCCCACGACCCACTCTGCGCCCCCGCACAGCGACCAGCGCGCCGACCGTGGGGTTCTGCTCTTCGGTTGCGCCGTCCGTGCGCGGATCCCGCGTCGTCGTCACCTGCATCTCGCTGCCTTCTGCTCGTTCCTGTGGAGCACGACCACCGGCCGCCGCATCAGCCCAGCGCCTCGCGCACCTGCTCGGCGACGTGCACGATCTGCGCGGAGTCGAGTGCCCCGTCGTGGTCGGCGGTGGTGAACAGGTCGATCCCCTCGGCGAAGCCGTTCTTCTGGTACCAGGCTCGCTTCCACTCCCATCCCCCCGTTTGTAGTCGGGGCAGCAGCATGCCGAGGTGCTCCCAGATGAGCAGGTCGCCATCGGCGCGTGGACGAACGAGAAGTCGGGGCGCAGGCGGCCCCCTGCGGTAGTCCCGTCGAGCACGCGCTCGTACTCGTAGGGTATGCCGAGCTGGAACAGCAGTTGTTTCGCGATGACCAGCTCCGACTTGCTCCGCACCATGTGGCCCTTCTTCGGTCCGGTGTATGAGATGCTCGGCGAACGGCACGGAGTCGTCTGCGGCGCGGATGACGCTCTGACCCGGTGAACAGGTTGGTGTTCCGGCGGGCGGTCTCCGACCGCGCCGGCTGGGACAGGTCGTGAAGCAGGCCCCGGTCTCCCTCAACCAGCAGCACGACTTTTTCGCGAGCGCGGTGATGGCCGTGTAGACCAGCTCACGGGTAAGCAGCCGCGACTGGCGCGGCAGGATCACGAAGACCTTGTCGAACTCGCTACCTTGCGACTTGTGGATGGTCAGCGCGTAGGCGAGGGCGAGCGGGGCACGGCCGGCGGCGAAATGCCCGGGTCCGAAGCGGTAGCTCCGTCCCTCGCGACCCACGAATTGCCGTCCAGATAGGAGCCGATCTTCGGCTTGCCGGTGAAGCCGACCTCGCCGTTCGCGAGGTAGTCCTTCACCTTCTCCCTTGCGCGGTAGTCGTACCCTCCGCGCGTCCCGTTGCTGAGCAGGATCACCTTGTCACCCCAGACGATCTGCTCGTCCCCGAGGGCGACTCCGCCGCGGCCGGCGGCCTTGCGCAGCTGCATCTGCCGGAAGCGGTGTTGGAGCAGCCGGTTGATGTCGTTCACGCCGTGAGCGTGCTGGCGGACCGGCGAGAGGATCTGGAAGCGCTCCGCTCCCGAGTGGTCGTCGAACGGCACCCAGCCTTCCGGCGTGAGCCCGAGCGCCTCGTTGAACCCGGGCACGTCGTCCGGTGCCGTAGCCCAATTCTTCGACGAGGAGCGAGTCGATCTGCTCCCGCAGGTCATCCGGGGGTGTTCCAGACACGCACATCGAGGTCGTTGAACTGTCGCCAGGTCGAGCTCGCCGAGCACCGCGTCGGCGTCGACCGGCTGCGGTTCACGGGTGTACCACGCGGCGAGCCGCAGCGCGTCCGATTCCGCTCCCCCGCTCGCGTTCGCAGCTCGGTGGTCAGCCGGGCGAGCGCGCCTTCCAGCGGCGCCTCGCGAGTGGTCAGGCGAGCCAGGGCGCCGGCCAGGGAAGGCTGTTGGCCGGCGGCCCCATCGAGGTAGGCGACGAGGTCGGCGAACGGGCGGCCCACCCCGATCGGCGGTAGCTGGTTCGGGTCGCCAACGAGGATCAAGCGCTGGACGTGCGCCTGATCGAGCGCGCTCAGCGACGCCCAGAGCTGGTCCATCGTGAGCATCGAGCACTCGTCGACGACGACGGTGCTCTCTCCGGTATGTCGGGCTGCCGGTGAGGAGCGGACGTTGGCGCCGGCCGTCGTACCGGCCCAGCGGTACAGGAACGCGGCTACCGTCCGCACCTCGGCGGCGCTCGCCTTCGACGAGATCTGCACGCTCGCCTTGCCCGTGGGGGCGAGGAACAGCACGCCGTCGTCCACCAAGGTCTTGGCCTTCGAGGAGCGCGCTGAGGACGGTGGTCTTGCCCGTGCCCGCACGGCCGACCAGGACGCTCAGCTTGCGAGTGGTGATCCGCTCGAGGGCCTCGGCCTGCTCGCGCAGGGCCACGGCGTAGCGGTCGTCCGCCTGGTCGGACGCCTCCGGCGCGCGCTCCGCGATTGCCTCGCGGAGCAGGTCCGCCCAGTCGACGCCGAGCGAGCGGAGCGGCTTCGCGGCCCGCTTGCGCAGGACGCTGCGGAGCCGGTCTTCCATCTGCCGGTGCTCGGCGAGCTGCAGCGCGGGCACGTCACTCCGGCCGTCGCTCGACACGTCGAGCAGGTCGATCTCCTCCGCCAGCTCCGCGCGGTGCCCGCTGATCCAGTCCGGCGGCACGGCCACGGCTTGCGCAAGATCGAGCTCGCGACGCGCTCCACCGACTCGTCCCGTGACAGCAGCGCGTCGCCGTCGTCGGACGCCCGGCGCAGCACGGACACCAGAGCGGCTCGGATCCGCCGCCAGTCGTGGGCCGAGTCAACGCGCGACGGAGCCGGAACCGGGTGCCTGACAGCAACGGTGTCGTCCGGCAGAACCCCGCGGTCGAGGGTGCCGACGGTGACGGGATGGTCCTGCTCGTCGCCGAGGTCGGTCTCGGCGATCCGGTACGGGTTGGCCAGAATGCCGGCGTCGTCGACCGAGCCGCGGGTTGCCCGGGCCCGCTCCTTCGGGTCGAACCACCGTCGGGCCTGCTGCGGGGTGAGCGCGAAGCGGGACAGCAGCTGCAGCAGGGAGCGTCGCTCGTCGGTCAGCGCGGCCCACGTACGTCGCGTTGCCGCGAGGTCGGACTCGTACTCCGCCCGGGGCGCGGGTGCGGTGCCCCGCAGGACGGCATCGACCAGCGGCCACGGATCGTCGTCCGGCCCGAGCGTCCCCGCCGCGGCCAGGTCGTATGTCATAGCGGTGCCGAGGCGGAGGCCGAGAGCTTCCAACGCCGCCCCGAGGCCGGGGAACGCGCCGCGATCGCGCCACAGCGCCGCGATCTGCGCGTTGAGCCAGTCCTCGCGCTGTGCCCAGGGCCCCGGTGCGACTCCGTGGGCGCGGACCCGTCGGACGGTGTCCAACGCCTTCACGCAGGTCGACAACGTGATGTCCGAGCTGGCGAGCTCACCGGCGTAGCTGTAGGCGGCGATGTTCGCCTGCTCGGGCACGACGGTGACCTCGTGCACGAGCTCGCCGCGACGGCGGTCCTCGTCCGGATCGCCCGTCGGTTCGAGGTAGTCGTGGTAGGGGACCAGGAAACCGTCGGCGTCCGACGGGCGGATCGAGTGCTCGATCGACCGCTCCCACAGGGGGTACGACCGGCCCCGCTCGACGTCGTAGCGCAGCATCGGGCCGACCTTGTCCAGCCGCCCGACCCCGACGACCAGTCGATTGATGCTCTCGTCGAACGGGTGCCCGCTCTTGGTGTAGAAGACGACGAGTGACGACCCCGCGGTCAGCCGGTCGAAGAAGAGGTTTCCGATCGCCTCCTGGCGTGCCCGGCCGAAGACCCACGCACTGCGGAACGGGGCCTCGTCGTCGGGCGGAAGCGGCTCGGGGCTGCGGGCGTCGACGTGCTCCTGGTTCTGCTGGAGCATCCACCAGAACGGCGTGGCCAGCGTCGAGTAGGCGGGCATCCGGATCCGCGTCGGCAACAGGTGGCCGTGCGTCTCCCGGGCGGCCTTGACGGTCGCATAGGGGTGCACGCGCTCCTGCCACCACTCGCGCGACGACATGAAGGCACCCGACTCGCGTCGGCATGCCGGCTGCTGGTCGACGGTCAGGTCGGCGATGTGCCGCCCCGCCAGACGTTCCTCGAGAGCGTCGTCGCGGGTCTCGTGGATCGTGTCCAGATCCAGGCAGAACGAGTTTGCGCGCGGCGCTCGGCACACCGTGCCGTTCCACCGTGCGTCGTGCCAGGGAACTCGAACATCCAGGTGGGACAGCACCCGCGCTCCTCTCTCGCCTCGTTGCGCAGACAGTAGGGCATCCAGCTGACAGCAGTACAGTCAACGTCAATACTTGTGTACATTGTTCACAGTCTGCTTCACTGGTGGTGCCCTGCCGCCGTCGGGAGGGGCCGGCGGCAGGGCACCACCGGAGCGGATCGAGATGGCAGGCTGCGTGTCGATCGGAGAACGCGGTCGGAAGCAGGAGGCGGCCCAGTGGCGCAGCTCGGCATCGGCGTGGAGTTCCTCCACGAGTTCGGCAAGCTCGAGCCGTCCGTGCGCCGCCGCACCGTCGAGGCCGTCGAGAAGTTCTCGGCGCACACTCACGCCGGCCTGCACCTGGAGAAGCTCACGAACCCGCGCGACGGGCGGATCCGCACCATCCGCATCGACCAGTTCTGGCGCGGCGTCGTGCTCGCCCCCGAGCGAGGCGACCGGTACGTGCTCCTGCGGGTGCTGCCGCACGACGACGCGATCGGCTGGGCCCGGTCGCGGACGTTCTCGGTCAACCCGGTCTCCGGCACGCTCGAGGTTCGCGACGTCGTGGCACTCGAGGAGCTGACCGGCATGGCCCCGGCGGCCGCCGAGCCGGATCGGCTCTTCGCGAAGATCGGCGACGCGGACCTGCGTCGTCTGGGCATCGACGAGCAGGTCCTCGCGGCCGCCCGAACGATCACCGACGAGGCGGCGCTGCGCGCGCTGGCCCCCCTGTTGCCGGAGAACCAGGGCGACGTCCTCCAGGGCCCTGGCGGCCGGCTACGAAGTCGAGCAGGTGTGGGCGGACGTCGTCGCCCCCCGCATCCCCTACGGAGGAGTCGACACCGACGACCTCGTCGCCGCCGTCGAGCGCACCCAGGGACGGATCGCACTCGTCGAGGGACCCGACGAGCTGCTCGCCCTGCTCGCGAAGCCGCTCGCCCTGTGGCGGGTGTTCCTGCATCCGTCGCAGGAGGAGGTCGCCTACCGCCCGACGTACTGGGGCAGCGCGCAGGTGACCGGAGGCCCGGGAACCGGCAAGACGGTCGTCGCGCTGCACCGCGTCAAGCACCTCGTGACGAGCCGGACCTGCCGCCGAAGTCGATCCTGCTCACCACCTACACGAGGGGCCTGGCCGACGCGCTCGAGCGCGACCTGACGCAGCTTCTCGACCCGGAGCAGCGCCCCGCGGTCGAGGTGCTCAACGTCGACCGGTGGGCCCTCGGCGTCGTCCGCGCCGCCCACGGCCCGTGACCGTCGTCAGGGACGAGGAGCTGGTCGGCCGGCTGGAGGGCGGCCCGTTGCCGCCGACGTTCCTCATGGAGGAGTGGCGTCAGGTCGTGCTCGCGAACGACGTCGCACCGAGGCGGACTACCTGGCGGCCCCGCGCCGCGGCCGTGGACGCGGGCTTGACCAAGGGGCAGAAACGGCAGGTCTGGGCGGCGCTCGCGAGGTTCGTCGACGGCCTGCGGCGCGACCGGCTGTGGACGTGGCTCACGCTCGCCGACGAGGCAGCCCGCTCGTCGCCGCGCGCGGCGAGCCCTCCGTTCCGTCACGTCGTGGTCGACGAGATCCAGGACCTGCACCCGGCGCAGTGGCGCCTGCTGCGCGCGGCCGTCCCGGTCGGCCCGGACGACCTGTTCCTCACCGGCGACCCCCACCAGCGGATCTACGGCAACCACGTGAGCCTGCGCGCCGTCGGGATCACTGTCGCCGGCCGATCCAGCAGACTGCGGATCAACTACCGCACCAGCGCCGAGATCCTGCGGTGGGCGCTGGGTGTGCTCGGCGACACCGCGATCGCCGACCTCGACGACGGGCTCGACTCGCTCAGCGGCTACCGCTCCGCCCTGCACGGGGAATCCCCCGACCTCGCGCCCGCTGCAACGCCCGCGCGGGAGGCCGAGGAGCTCGCGCTCGCGCTGCTGCAGTGGCACGAGGACGGCGTCGCGTGGGGCGACATCGCGGTGGTCGGACGGACCCGGCGGATCGTGCAGCGCGTCGCCCGCGACCTGTACGCGCACGGCATCCGCACCGCTGAGCTCGGTGACGGCGACGTCCCGGACGACGCCGTGCGGACCGGAACGATGCACCGCCTGAAGGGGCTGGAGTTCCGGTGCGTGGCGGTCGTCGGCGCAGGCCGGGATGCGCTGCCGCTGCCAGCGGCCGTCGCACCGGTCTCGGAGGACCCCGTGCGTCACGCACTGGACGTGCAGCAGGAGCGGTGCCTGCTGTTCGTCGCCTGCACCCGGGCGCGGGAGCGTCTGCGGGTGTCGTGGAGCGGGACCCGCAGCGAGCTGGTTCCCGCCTAGCTCACGCTGCGGCCGGGCCATGGCCGAAGTCGTCGAGCCGCTTGCGGGCGACCTCCCGCTCGTCGTCGGTGAACAGGTGCGCGAACCGCGGGTCGAGGACGAGGGCCTCGACCGTGAGGTCCAGCCGCTGACGCTCCCAAAACGTCACGAAGCCGTCGCTGACCGCCGGTGCGGCGAGCAGGCGGCGGACCGCCCAAGGCGCCGTACTGGGTGACCATGACCCGGAAGTAGCGCGGGTTGTAGCGCAGCTCGGCGCGCAGCGCTCGATGATGTCGAGGACCGCCCGGTCGAACGCACCGCTCGCGTCTCCTCCGGCTCGTCCTGCACCGGGTCGGGCTCCGGCGCGACGACGCCGCTCTCGCTCTCGCGCTCGCCCGACGCCACCTCGCTGCGGCGCAGCACGTAGCCGCGCAGCGCGTCCACGGAGGTGAACACCTCGCAGCCCAGCTCGCTCAGCCGGGCGATGTCGGCCTCGTCGGGGTCGAGCTCGAGGACCACCGGCGAGCCCTGCCCCGGCTGCAGGCCGTCCGACCAGAAGGCCTCGGCCACGGCGAGCGGGCGGCCCGTCTCGGGGTCGGCGATCTCCGCGTCCAGCGCGGGCTTCGCGTAGCCCATGCCGACCAGCTCGTCGACCAGTGCGGCGATCTGCGCGGCGCGCGCGTCGGACTCGTCGGTCTCCGGCGGGACCGCCATCGCCTCGAGCCGGTGCCACGGGCGGGTGCCGGCAGGAGCTGCGCCGAGGAAGTCGTTCGCGGCAGCCGCCAGCAGCTCGCGGCGGGCAGCGAGGAACTGCGGGTAGTTCTCGACCTGCCAGAGCTTCGGGTCGTCCGGGATCCACTGCGACCGCAGGACCTCGGGATCGAACGTGCCGAGGTACTCGGCGGGGTCGAGTCCGTTCAGGCTCACCGCGGACGACGGCGTGAGGAAGGCGAAGTTGGCGATCGCGTTGACCTCGGCGCGGCTGTAACCGGCCTTCGCGAGAGCCGGCTTGGGGAAGATCTCGTGCACGCTGACGGCCGAGGCGTCGTGGCCGAGCGGGCGGCCGGTCGCAAGGTCCCTCGACGAGAACACGCGTGCGAGCAGGTAGAGCAGCGGGTAGGCCCGCGAGCCGCGGCCGACGCCTTCGAAGTCTTGGGCGTCGACGGTCAGGTTGCCCTTGCGGGGGCGGGACAGCGTAGCGATGACCCCGTCGATGCCGCTCTTGTCGACGGTTTCCAGGTCCTTCGCGAGGTGGGTCTCCGTCGGGCCCGTGAACCGACCGCGTAGCGCGGCGTGGATGTACCAGTAGAGGGCCTTGTCCGCCTCGGGGCCGTCGACGAACCGTCCGCCGCGGTTGTGCAGGTGCCGCGAGATCACCGGGATCGCGTAGCGGCTCATCAGCACGCGGTCGTGGTCCAGGCCGAGGCGGCCGATGGCGAGCTCGACCAGGAAGTGGTCGACGTGGTGCAGGGTCTCGTCGAGCGCATCGCGAAGGCCGCGGCCGAGACGTCCTCCAGGGCCGAGAACGGGGCCCGGCCGGTCGCGACGGCGTTGACGTTGCGCAGGAGCCAGTCGGGGGTGAACTGGTAGCCCGCGTCGCGCCAGCGGTCGAGGTTGCGCCGCATCGTCGGGCGCGCGTCGCCCCACTCGGCGCAGATCCGAGCCAGCGCGAGATCTCCCTTGGACAGCTTGGTGCCGCCGGAGTTGACCCGGTTGAAGATGTCGACGACGACGTCGACGGTCTTGTCGGCGCCGGTGATCGCCTCGATGTGGAACGCCGCTCGAGAATGTTGCGCAGCCGGGCGATCCGGTCGACGTACTCGGCGAACCGCTCACGTGTCTCGTCGTGCGAGCCGAGCAGGGCGTAGGTCGCACCCGGGCCGTCCACGAACAGCGCGGTGACGTCGATCCAGCGCGGGTCGCCCTTCATCTTGACCGGTGCGTGGAACTGGAAGGCCTCGGTCTCCACGTTGAAGCGGAGGCCCGGCGAACGCGTCGGGATCGCCGTCGAAGAACGACGGCGGCGCGGCCACGGACGACGCCGTAGAGCGTGGTGACGCGCTGCTGGCCGTCGAGGAGGAGTTGCTTCGGACCGGCCGTCGTCGTTCCACCCCGCACGGCCTGTCCGCTGCCTTCGGTCTCCCACACGAGCAGCGCACCGACGGGGAAGCCGTGGTACATCGACTTCATCAGCCCGCGGACCTGGTCACGGTTCCAGACGTAGCCGCGCTGGAACTCGGGTAGCAGCATCGATCCCGCGTCGATCTGGTCCAGGATCGTGCTCAGCTTCGCCATGCCGTACCGCTCCTCGCCCCGCGCCTCACTGCCCGCCCGGCATCACGGTGGGTCACGACGAGGTGACAGGCGCGGCACCGGTGGGATAGTCAATCACTTCGTGCTCTTGTCTGTGATCACCGGGACGGCGTTACGGGAGACCTGACGCGCACCGAGCGAAGCGCTCGCAGGCACCGTCGCGATCGTTTCCCGACGTCACCGAAATTGGTGAACCGACGACCAAACCCGTGATGACAGCGCGTCGAGAACCGACCTACCCAGCGTCAACATGTTGGACCTGGGGGACTCATGAGCGCTCTGTTGCCGTCGCACGACCGTCCGACCGACGTGGCCGCGACGGCGATCCCGGCACCGCGCGTCGCGCCCCCGCCGGAGACGCTCGCCCCCGGGCCGACGCCTGCTGCCCCGTCCGCGGCCGGCGGCCGTGTGGGGCGTCGTGGCGGGGATGGCCGCAGGAGCAGTGGGGACGCTGGCCGCGGCCGTGATCGTGACCGCCCCGGCGGCCGCTCCGCACACGGCACCGGAGCCACCGCCGGTTCCCGAGCCGCGCGTCGAGTTCGACGGCAACGTGACCGTGCCCGGGCGGGAGCTGACGGCGTTCGGCGACGGCGCGTGGCAGGTCGGCGTCGACGTCGTGCCGGGCACGTACACGAGCACCGGCGGCCCGGACTGCCGCTACGCCCTTCGGGCGGCGGTGACCGGCGGCGACATCGCGGCGAGCACCGTCGCTCAGGGACCGGCCACGGTCGTGCTGGCCGCGGACACCGGCTACGTCGAGACGTCGGGGTGCGCCACCTGGCGGCGGACGGTCTGAGCGGTCTACTCGTACACATGCAGCGTGTCGGGTCGCGGTCGGTGGCCGCCGAACGGCGCCGAGAAGCGCAACTCGCCGGGCGGCTCGCAACTCGCGGAGTGGCTGCCCTCGGGGAGCGAGGCCGTTCCGGCAGGATGCGGCGGTGGGCGACATCGAGACCTGGACCGCCGACGAGTGCGCCGCGGCGTGGGGCGTGAAGACGGCGACCTTCCTGGGCTACGTGTCCCGCGGGCAGGCTCCGGCCGCGCTGTCCGCCCGTCCCGACGGCCGTCGCGTGTGGGACGCCGACGAGGTGCGGCGGTTTCCCCGCCCGGGCCCCGGGCGGTCGCGGGCCGGGGCCGGAGCGGACGCCGAGGCGCTGCTCGCCGACATGCGCGAGGTCGCCGAGCGGATCGAGGAGCTGAGGGCCCGGCAGCGGGAGCTGCTGGCGGTGGGGAAGGAGCAGGGCCTGGAGATCGCACCGATGGCGAAGGCCCTGGGAATCTCCCGGCAGACCGCCTACAGCTGGCTCGGCGCCTGACCGGACGTGGTCGGTCGAGCCAGCCGAGCCGACGCCGCCCACTCCGCTCGTGCACCTCTCAGCAGCACCGTGCACACCGCAGCAGCATCGTGCACATGCCGGGACAGGTGTATGCACACCCACGGTGTGCACGGACGGGCCGTGGCCCGATCGGGACCGGCGACTTTCGCGAAACGGCCTCGGGCAGCGGCCTCGCTGTGCCACCGTCGTCGCGTGCAGGTGACGGTGGAGCCCGAGGCGCTGGCGGAGTGGTCCGCGCACGCGCGGCGGACCGGTGCGTCGCTGGACACCCGGCTCGCGGCGCTCGACCGTGACCTCGCGCCGCTCGCCCGCGCCTGGCACGGGGCCGCCGCCGACGGGTTCGCCACCCGGCACCGGCAGTGGCGGCACGCGGCGGTGGGGCTGGTCCGCACGCTGAACCTGCTCGCGTCGCTGGTGGAGACGGCCGGCGGCAACTACCGGGCCGCCGCGGCGGCGAACCACCGCACCTGGCACACGGTGTCCGCGCTCGTCGTCGAGGCGATGGCCGCGGGTCGGGGCCGTATCCGGGCGGACGTCGAGGACATCCGGACGGCGGTCCGGGCCCTGCTCCTCGCCGCGGACGACCTGGTCGCCGCCTGGACCACGCTGGCCGCCGGGCTCACCGGGTCGGCCGCGATGGCTGGTGGCGACGACGCCGGGGCCGCGTTCGGCGCCGACTACGACGTCATGGCCGGGGCCGCGTGGCAGGGCTGGCGCAGCTGCCGGCTGATGGTCGACGGGATCGCCGGGGGTCTCGCGGCGACCGGCAACAACATCGCCGACGCCGAGCGCGCCTCGACTACCGGGGCGGCAGCGCCGTTCCTCCCGATCACGGCACGCGGCGCACCGGTGCCGGGGCCCGCCCCTCCCCCGGCGGGCGGTGCCGGCGCTCCGGCTGCCACCGGGCTCGTCGCGTTCTGGCCTGCGGCGGATCCGGAGCGGCTGCGGGAGGCCGCCGGCGCCTGGCGCGCCTCGGCAGCGGGGGTGCGCGCGGCGGTCTCGGCGGTCTTCACGGCGGTCGACGCCCTCGTGGCGGCGAACCCGGACGCGACGCTCGCCGAGATGCGCCGGTTCACCGGAGCGGCGCTGTCGGACGACCCGACCTCCGGGCTGGCGGGGGTCCTCGCGGGGACGGGCGGGCGGATCGCGTCGGCGTGCTCCGGGCTCGCCGACCTCACCGAGCACACCCGCGCCCGGATCCGCGACACGGTCGCCCACTACGCGTCGGGCGACGAGTGGTACCACCCGGTGGGCGATGTCGTCGACGCGTTGGTGCGGTTCAAGCCGGGCCGGTTCCTGGCTGGTGCGGAAGACGCGTACCTGCTGCGGCTGGACCTGGCGTCGATCCACGACGAGCACGTGCGCGCGGTCACGGCCCTGCGCGGAGAGCTGCACCCGGCGGGGGCGGACCGGCTCGCGCGGATCGCGACGGCCATGGCCCCGCCGACCCCGACGCCGGTGAACATCTGCACGCTGGCGTCGCCGCCGGGCACGGTGGGCGAGGCGGTGCCGGAGCCGCAACGGCAGGCACTGGTCGAGGAGGTCGTCGCGGCCGGGCACAAGATCAGCCCGGCGGACGTCGTGCAGATCGCGCGGGCGCCGGACGGGCGGGTGGTGTGGTTGGAGCGGGGCGACGGCCGAGCGGGGCTCAGCCACATCCTGCGGGCGGGCAGGATCCGCGAGTTCACCGAGTGCGGCGTCGCCTACGCGGAGATCCCCGGCCTCGCGGTCCGGGCCGTGACCCACGGGACCCGGCTCGGGACGGTGCGCAACGGTGGCGACGCCTACGACGTCGACCTCGGTGGCGGTCGCCGGGTCAAGGTCGTCGTCGTGATCGGATCGAACGGCTACATCGTGTCGGCGTACCCGTTGACCCGTCGCGCCGAGAACCGGCTGAAGGGCGGCCACTCATGATCGTCACGATCCGACTCGAGGCCGACTGGGGGCTGCCGCCCTACTACGTCGACGAGGGCGACGGGCCGTTCGAGTTGTACGAGTCGGACGACTTCGCGGAGCGGTTCGCCCTGCCCGAGCACGTCATCTGCGCCCTCGACCACTGGGATCAGCTCTACCAGCGCGTGCTCAACTGGGACGACCCCGCGAGCTCGCGCTTCGCCAGTCCCGCGGACGAGCGGCACTTCTACGAGCAGGGCCGGGTCGTCTCCCGCCTCCTCCGCCGCCACGTGCCCGCGGATGTACGGATCAAGTACGTCGGTGACGGCAACATCCCCGACGAGTACTACTGACGCTCCCTCACCCGTTCCCGGGCCGCCCGCAGCACTTCTTGTACTTCACGCCGGTGCCGCACCAGCACGGCGCGTTGCGGGCCGGCGGCCACGTCAGCGTCCGCGCGTCGGCGATCGAGGCGCAGTAGCGCTTGCGCACCTCCTCGTCGAGCGGGGAGCCGCCGTCGGCCTCCGCGAAGGCGACGAGCTCGGCCACCGTGCCGGGCACGATCACGGCCCGGCCCCCGGCCTCGGCGTGCACCCGCCGGCGCCGCTCCACCTCGGCGTAGTGGCCGGGAGTCGTCGTCGTAGTCGTCCGGCCAGCGCCGGTGCGCTTCCGCCCGCTCGGCGCGCTGGAAGATCAACACTCGCTCGACGGCCCGGTGCGGCGTCCGCCGCTCGAGCCCCGCGAGCCGCTCGAGCATCGCGTCCAGCCCACCCTCCGGCGGGTCCGGCACCATGTCGTCCGTCACGTCCGGCGGAAGCCCCAGCTCACGGCGCACCTCCCGCCGCCCGCGCAGCGCGATCGACTCCATGGCCAGCCACCCGTCCACCCGGCGCACGGCGTCGAGACGATCCGGGGCCATCCGGGCGACGAGCCGGTCGTACCAGTGCAACGCCTCGCGCGGCCGTCCGTGCTCCACCAGCAGCTCGGCCGCCCACTGGCAGTGCCCGTCGTGGAGGGCCGGATCCCGCGCCAGCTCTGCGAGCCGGGCGAGCGCGTCGTCCGGCCGGTCCAGCTCCAACAGCTGCGCCGCCAGCTCCACGCGGGCGTAACAGCCGTCCTCGCCGCCGTCGGCGACGAGCCCCTCCAGCACGGAGCGCGCCCGCGCGTCATCACCGGCGCGCCGCCACGCGGCCGCCGCCTCCATGAGGATCTCGCCACGGTCGTCGGGGAACTCCCGCGCTTCGGCTTCGAGGTCCAGCGCGACGGTCGACTGCTTCGGCACGCCCCGGACCGTACCGGCGCCTCCTCGCGAACTGTCGGTGCCCCGGGGCAGGATGAGGTCGTGACCACCCCGACACCATCCGGGCTCGACCTGCGCTGGATCGACCCCGCCGTGCGCCCCCAGGACGATCTGTTCGCCCACCTCAACGGCGTCTACCTGCGCGAGCACGAGATCCCGGCGGACCGCGCGCAGGACGGCGCCTTCCGTGACCTGCGGGACCGTGCCGAGGAGGACGTGCGCGCGATCGTCGAGGAGGCGGCGCACGCGGACGGGCCCGACGCGGAGCGGATCGCCGCCCTGTATGCGTCGTTCATGGACGTCGAGCGCGTCGAGGCGCTCGGGGTCGCGCCGCTGCAGCCGCTGCTCGACGAGGTCGCGGCGGCCACGGACCGGCCCGCCCTCGCCGCCGTGCTCGGCCGCCGCCAGCGCCAGGGTCGCGTGTCGCTGTTCGGTACCTACGTCAGCACGGACGCGAAGGACTCCAGCCGCTACCTGGTGCACCTGAGCCAGTCCGGGCTGGGCCTGCCGGACGAGTCGTACTACCGCGACGACGCGTACGCCGAGATCCGCACCGCCTACGTCGCCCACCTCGCCCGGCTCGCCGAGCTGGTGGGGTTGGCCGACCCGCAGGGGCTCGCCGAGCAGGTCATGGAGCTGGAGACGGCGCTGGCGGCGACATCCTGGGATCGGGTCACCAACCGGGATGCCGAGAAGACCTACACGCTCATGACGTTTCCCGCCCTGCAGACGAACGCGCCCGGCTTCGACTGGGAGCCATGGCTGGCGGCGCTGCAGGCCCCGGAGGGCGCGCTCGCCGAGGTCATCGTGCGCCAGCCCAGCTTCGTCGCCGCGGCGGCCGCCCTGTGGGCCGACCGCCCGCTCGAACAGTGGAAGGCGTGGCTGGCGATCCGCACCGCCTCGGCCTGCGCGGACAGTCTGAACGACGACGTGGTGCAGGAGGACTTCGCGTTCTACGGCCGCACGTTGTCGGGCACGCCGGAGCTGCGCGAGCGCTGGAAGCGCGGCGTGTCGCTCGTGGAGGGGGCGCTGGGCGAGTCGGTCGGCAAGCTCTACGTCGAGCGGCACTTCCCCGCGGCGGCCAAGGAACGGATGGTCGCCCTGGTCGCGAACCTCGTCGAGGCGTACCGGCAGAGCATCTCGACGCTGGACTGGATGGGCCCGGCGACCCGGGAGCGCGCGCTGGCGAAGCTCGCCAAGTTCACGCCCAAGATCGGCTACCCGGACTCGTGGAAGGACTACTCGGCGCTGCACGTGCAGGCCGACGACCTGCTCGGCAACGTGCTGCGGGCGAGCGAGTGGGAGACGGACCAGGAGCTGGCCAAGATCGGCAAGCCGATCGACCGGGACGAGTGGCTGATGACCCCGCAGACGGTCAACGCCTACTACCACCCGCGCATGAACGAGATCGTGTTCCCAGCCGCGATCCTGCAGCCGCCGTTCTTCGATGCCGACGCCGACGACGCCGCGAACTACGGCGGGATCGGCGCGGTGATCGGGCACGAGATCGGGCACGGCTTCGACGACCAGGGAAGCAAGTACGACGGCGACGGCAACCTCACGGACTGGTGGGAGCCGGAGGACCGCGCGGAGTTCGAGCGCCGGTCGAAGGCGCTGATCGCCCAGTACGACGCGTTGACCCCGGCCGGGCTGCCCGAGCACCACGTCAACGGCGCGCTGACCGTCGGGGAGAACATCGGCGATCTCGGTGGGCTCACGATCGCGCTCAAGGCCTACCGGATCGCCGTGGCGAACTCGGAGGGCACCGAGCCGCCGGTGCTCGACGGGTTCACCGGTCTGCAGCGGGTGCTGCTCGGGTGGGCGCAGGTGTGGCGGGCCGTCACCCGCGACGAGGAGGCGGTGCGGCGGCTGGCCGTGGACCCGCACTCCCCGCCTGACCTACGCTGCAACGCCGTGGTCACCAACCTCGACGCCTTCCACGACGCGTTCGGCGTCCAGGAGACGGACGCGCTGTTCACCCCGCCGGGGCAGCGGGTGCACATCTGGTGAGCGAGCAGGGTTTCGCGGGCCACCTGGCCGGCCTGGATCCGGGCGCGCTGACGGCGCTGCTGGAGCGCCGCCCGGACACACTGGTGGAGCCGGCACCGCGCAGCTTCGCCGAGCTGGCCCAGCGGCTGGGCGCCGCCGACTCGCTCGCCGCGGCGCTCGAGCGGGTGGACGCCGACGAGGTTGCGGTCATCCGTGCGGTCGCGCTCGGGGCCGGCACCGTCGCGGAGCTGGCGGCGCGCTGCCGCGCGCCGGTGGAGCGGGTTCGCGGTGTCGTGGACGGGCTCGGCGAGCGGGGGCTGGCCTGGCGGCGCGACGACAAGGTCGGGCTGCCGAAGCGACTTGGCGGCGGACTTCGCCGCGGACGTGCACGCGTTCCTCCCGCTCGCCGCACTCGCGAACCGGGTCCGCGTGGACGACGTGCGCACCGCCGTCGAGGGGCTCGGCGGCGACACCGCAGGCTTGCGGAAGGCCGAGCTCGTGGACCGGCTCGCTGCGCTGTACGCGGACACCGCCCTGGTCGCGCGGGTGATCGCCGCGCTGCCGACACCCGCGCGGGAACACCTGGAGCTGCTGGCGACCCCGCACGGCCTCTGGGACGGAGGATGGGGCGGCGGGTTCGGCCTGCGCTCGACCGGTCCGACCGCGGTGCTCGTGCGCGCCGGGCTGCTCCTGCCCGCCGGGTACGGGCCGCCTGCGGTGCCGCGGGAGGTCGTCCTGGCGCGGGCGGGCGGCGACCGCCTGCGCGGCCGGCCGGAGCTCGCGGCATCGGCTTACCCGCCGGACGACGGCCGCGCCGGAGCGGAGGCAGCCCTCCTCGCGCTGACGACACTGCTCGACGAGGCGCGGCACCGCCCGCTGGCGGCGCTCAAGAAGGGCGGGATCGGCACCCGGGAGCGCGCCCGGCTGTCCGGCAAGGTCGGGATCGCCGAGCCGGCACTGTGGATCGACGTCGCCGCCGGGGCTGGCTTCCTGGAGCGCGCCACGAGCGGGTACGGAGCGACCGCGGCGTACGACGGCTGGCGCGAGGAGACGGCCGCCCGCCGGTGGGCCGTGGTCGCGCTGGCCTGGTTCGCGCTGGACGTCGCGCCGACGAGCCGGGAGACCGACGACGGGGAGGTGCCACCACCGGAGCCGATGGAGTCGGCCGCCGGAGTGGTCCGGCGAGCCCTGCTGCGGGCGGCGGCTGGCGGCCGCTCGCTCCGGTCTGCGACGGCGGAGATCGGCTGGTTCTGCCCCCTGCACCCGTACGCCGCGGCGGGGCTCGACCGGAAGGCGGCCGCGGCGGTGCACGAGGCGACGCTGCTCGGCGTCGTCGTCGGCGACCGGCTCTCCACGATCGGCGAGCACCTGGTCGCGCTGGCAGAGCGGCCCGACGCGGTCGACGCGCTCGACGCCGCCACCGCGGGCCTGCTGCCGGAAGCACGGAGCCTGCTGGTGCTGCAGTCGGACCTGACGGCTGTCGTGTCCGGTCAGCCGAGCGCCGCGGCGGCCCGGCTGCTCGCGGCCGCCGCCGTACCGGAGGCCCGAGGCGTCGCCACCACCTGGCGCTTCTCCCCCGCCAGCGTCCGCTCGGCGCTCGATGCGGGATGGACGGCGGAGGAGCTGACCGCCGAGCTCGCTGCGGTCACGGACCGGGCGCTCCCGCAGCCGGTCGAGTACCTCATCGCGGACGTCGCCCGCCGGCACGGCGCCGTCCGCGTGCGCGGGGCGCGCTGTGTCGTCACCGGCTCGCCTGCCGAGGTCGCGGAGATCCTGGCGACGCGGTCACTGCGCACCCTGCACCTGAGCCGACTCGCTCCCACCGTGCTGGCCTGCCCGTTCGAGCTGGACGACGTCGTCTCCCGGCTCCGCACGGCCGGGTTCGCCCCGATGCCGGAAGACGGCACGGGTGCGGTGATCGTGCCGGACCGCACCGCCGCCCCTGCCCGCGCACCGCAGTCTCCCACCCTGCGCGCGCGACGCCGGGTCACCGCCACAGAGCTCGCCACACGCCTCCGCAGTGGCACGGCCCCGCCGGTCGCGCGGAGCCACGCGCAGCTCAGCATGCTCGCGCCACAGCTCGACGAGGCCGAGGTGGCGCTGCTCGCGGATGCGCTGGACAACGCCGCGGATGTGCGCATCGCCTACCGCAACCGGTCCGGGAACCGGTCGGTCCGGACGATCCGCCCGGAAGACCTCTACGACCGGTGGGTCAGCTCGTGGTGCCACCTGCGCGGAGCGCAGCGCGAGTTCGCGGTCTCGGGCATCGAGTCGGTCTCCCCGGCAGGCTGAGGTGGATCACCAGACGGGGACGGAAGGCCACACGGAGAGTTCGTCGGGCCTGTGCCATGATGTCCGACTCGTCCGCCGTGTGCACGACCGGCGGACCGCCGCCGGGCTCGTCCGGACACGATCGACCTGTCGTGCGTGAAGCGGGAGCCGTGGCACAACTGTCGGTCGACCACGCTGACCCGTACCCCGTCGACCGGGTGCGGCCGCCGGTTCTCGCCGCCGCCGACGGCCGCCGGCTGGTACCGATCCTGACCTACCACTCCGTCAGCGACGACCCGCCCGAACCGATTCGTCGCTGGTCGGTGACGCCGGCCCGGCTGCGCGCGCACCTCACCGCGCTACGGCACACCGGCTTCACCGGGCTCACCGTGACCGGGCTGCTCGCCTGCTACCGGGGGGAGCGCGAGCTGCCGGAGCGGCCGGTCGTCCTCACCTTCGACGATGGGTACGAAGACTTCCTACTCGAGGCGCTGCCCGTGCTGGACGACGCCGGCTTCCCGTCGACGCTCTACGCCAGCTCGGGCCTGCTGCGCGACGAGCGCTCCGCGGCCGACCGGCCCGGCCGGATGCTCGACTGGCGCCAGCTCGGTGAGGTCGCGGGCGCGGGCGTCGAGATCGGGGCCCACAGCCACACGCACCGCGAGCTGGACGTCCTGTCGGGCCGCGAGGCGACCTGGGAGGTCGCGCACTCGGGGCAGCGGCTGCGCGACGAGCTCGGGCTGCCGATCCGCACGTTCGCCTACCCCTACGGCTACTCGAACCGGGATGTCCGGTCGGCCGTCCGGGAGGCGGGGTACGACGCGGCGTGCGGGGTGAAGAACGCCTACAGCCACGCCGGCGACGACCGGTGGGCGCTGTCGCGGATCCTCGTCGAGCGCGATCTCGACACCGGCGCGTTGACCCGGCTGGTCACCCGGCCCGTTCTGCCGGTCGGCCGGCGCGGGGAGCGGCCGACGACCGTCGGGTGGCGCACCTACCGGCGGGCTCGGGCGCTCGTCACCGCCGCCCGCGGGGGCGCCACGCCCGTCGCGCAGACCGGGCACGTCCCGGTCGCCGTGCTCGACGCCGAACTGGCCCGCCCGCTGCCGTCGCTGGACCTGCGGCGGCCGGCGGAGGTGCTGGTGCGGCTGCACGGCCGTCCGCTCGGAACGGTCCGGGTGGAGCCGCGGGGCTCGCTCGCGGACGTCGTGACGGAACAGCTGGGCGAGGCCGTCGCGCAGCACCTGGCCGACGACGGTCTGGCCGGATCGGTGACAGCCGGGCCTCCGTGGCCGTGTCACCGCCCGCCCGCGGCACCGGCCCGCTCCACCAGCGTCGTGATCCCGACGGTGGGCCGCCCGCGCTACGTCGTCGAGCTCGTGCGGTCGCTGCTCGACGGCGACGTGGCTCCGGACGAGGTCATCGTCGTCGACAACCGGCCGGCCGACCCGGCGACGAAGCTGGCACTCGCCCGCGACCTCGCGGACGAGCCGCGTGTGCGCTACCTCGCCGAGCCGGTCGCGGGGGCGTCGCAGGCCCGCAACACCGGCCTGCGCGCAGCCCGCGGTGATCTCGTGGCTTTCCTGGACGACGACGTGGTCGCGGACCGGACGTGGCTCGCGTTCGTGCACGAGGCGTGGGACGCCGTGCCGGGCGTCGGCGCGGTGACCGGGCTGATCCTGCCCACCGAGCTGGAGACGCACGGCCAGCAGCTCGTCCAGGCCTACGGCGGCTTCGACAAGGGCTGCACCCGCCGCATCTTCGATCTCGGCGAGCACCGTTTGGCGCACCCGCTCTACCCCTACCTGGTGGGCGCCTACGGCTCCGGCGCGAACGCCGTGTTCGACCGGGCGGCGATCACCGCGCTCGGTGGCTTCGACACCCGGCTCGGTCCCGGCACGCCCACCAAGGCCGGGGAAGATCTCGACGTGCTCCTGCGCACGGTGCTCGACGGCCGCGCGATCGTCTACGAGCCCGCCGCGCTGGTGCGCCACCACCACCGGCCGGACGACGCGGGGCTGCGCACGATGGCCTTCGACTACGGCATCGGTCTGAGCGCGCTGTTCGTCAAGCACCTCACGACGGATCCGCACTCACTGCTGGCGATCGGCAGGCGGCTGCCGGCCGGTCTGCGGCTGCTACTGGCCCCCGACTCGACCCGCAACGTGAACCGCCGTGAGGCCCACTACCCCGCGGAGCTCACGCTGCGCGAGCTGCTGGGCATCGCGGCGGGCCCATGGGCCTTCGCCCGCAGCGCAGGGCACCGGTTCAGACCGTGACGACCTCGACGAGACCGTCGAGCCCGCGGAAGTCGTCGGGATTGCGGGTGTACAGGGCGGCGTCGTGCGCGTGCGCGGTCGCCGCGATGAGCAGGTCCATCGTGCGGGCACGAGGTTGGCGGCCGGCCGCCACCACTGCCGCGGCGAGCTGCCCGTAACTGGCGGCGACGGCGTCGTCGACGGGGAGGGGGTCGAAGGCCCGCTGAAGCACGCTCAACCGGCGCAGTCGTTCGGCCCGGACGCCCGGCTCCCGTGCCACCAGAACGCCGAAGTGCAGCTCGGCGACGGTCACCACGCTCACCGCCAGATCCCCGTCGAGCGGCGGAACGTCGGCCGCGATGACGAGGTTCGTATCGAGGATCGCTCTCACTCCGGGCGCCACCGGTCGAGCAGCGCGTCGTCGACCGCCTGCCGATCGTCGGTCCAGTCCGGGTCGGCCACGCCGTCGAACAGCTCGGCGACCGCGGAGTACGGCCGCCAGACGCGTGGGGCCGCAGGCACCATCCGCACGCTGGGACGGCCGGCGACGGTGATCATCACCTCCTCGCCCGCTTCCACCCTGCGCACGAGCTCGGATGCCTGCTGACGCAGCTCACGCAGACCGACGACCACCATCGCTACAGAGTAGCACTTGTGCAACCTCGAGCGCGGTCAGCTCGCCTTCTCCCGCACGTAGGCGCCCGGGGCCTCCTCGATCGGGGTGTACTCGGCGTTCCCCGGCTCGCGCCGCGCGTCGACCTGCGTACCGGAGTGGGCGGCCAGCCACGCATACCAGCGCGGCCACCAGCTGCCCGGGACCTTCTCCGCGCCGTCGAGCCAGCCCTCCGGCTCGGCGTCCAGCGCGTCGTTCGTCCAGTAGTTGCGCTTGTTCTTGGCAGGCGGGTTGATCACACCGGCGATGTGGCCGCTCGCGCCGAGGACGAACGTGACGTCGCCCGTCAGCAACTGCGCACTCGCGTACGCCGACTTCCACGGCACGATGTGGTCTTCCTTGGACGCGTAGACGAACGTCGGCACGTCGATGCTGCGGAAGTCGACCTGCTCGCCGAGCTGGGTGGTGCCGCCCGGCTCGCGGATTGTGTTCTCGAGGTAGCAGTTGCGCAGGTACCAGCAGAACATCGGGCCGGGCAGGTTGGTGTCGTCGCTGTTCCAGTACAGCAGGTCGAACGCGGGCGGCGCCTGGCCCTTGAGGTAGCCCTGGACGACGTAGGGCCAGATGAGGTCGTTGGCCCGCAGGGAGGCGAACACCTGCGCCAGCTCGCTGCCTTTGAGCAACCCGCCCTTGCCGATCGCCGCCTCGCGCGCGGTCAGCATCTCCGGGGTGACGAGCAGGCCCAGGTCACCGGTCTCGCTGAAGTCGAGCATGGTCGTCATCAGGGTCATGCTGGCGGCCGGCCGCTCGCCCCGCGCGGCCAGCACCGCGAGCGCGCTGGCCAGCAGCACGCCGCCGATGCAGAACCCGAGCGTGTTCACCTTGTCCGCGCGGGTGATCGCCTGCGCCACCTCGATCGCCTTGATCACGCCCTGCGCGACGTAGTCGTCCCAGGTCAGCGTTTCCTGCTGCGGGCCGGCGCTGCGCCACGACGTGAGGAACACCGTGTGGCCCTCGGCGACCGCGTGCGCGACGAAGGAGTTCGCGGGCTGCAGGTCCAGGATGTAGTACTTGTTGATGCACGGCGGGATGATCACCAGCGGGCGCTCGTAGACCTTCTCGGTCGTCGGCGTGTACTGGATGAGCTGGATCAGCTCGTTCTGGAAGACGACGGTGCCCGGCGTCGTGCCGACGTTGCGGCCCACCTCGAAGGCCGTCTCGTCGGTCATCGCGATCCGGCCCTTGGCCAGGTCCTCGGTGAACAGGCGCATGCCCTCCAGCAGGCTCGCCCCACCGGTCTCCATCGCGAGCTGCAACGCCTCGGGGTTGGTGGCCAGCGTGTTGGCCGGGCTCAGCGCGTCCATGACCTGCTGCAGCGCGAACCCCCACTGCGCCTTGCTGCCCTCGTCGATCGGCGCGGCGGCGAGCGCCTTGCGCATGAGGTCGGTCTGCGCGAGGTAGGTCCGGGCGACGGCCTCGTAGCGCGGGTCCTTCGTCCACGCGTCGGACGAGAAGCGCCGGTCCGTGATCGGCTCGGCGGCGGGCGTGACACCGGGCATCAGCGCTGTCCAGGGCGCGGCGAGCGTCTTCAGCGCCTCGAGCTGCAACGCCGTGATCTCGGCGACGGCCTTGGTCCACGGAGCTGCTGCGGCGGTCATCGCCTTCGCGGTGTCCGCGACGTGCAGGTCCGGCCACATCACGTGCTCGGTGGACATCAGCTCCGTGAGCCAGCGGGTCGGGTCAGGTGTCGGTTGGGACATCGTCGCTCCAAGGCAGCCGGGACGGTTTTGATCCTGCTACGCCACCACGGCCTGCGCATAGCGGCGGGCTGCGGGTTCCCGCTCAATGAACGTCGACGAACGTCGCGGTGGTTCAGGACGCCTCGCAGCGGGCCTTCAACCCCTCGGCCTCCATCCGCACGTACCGCCGGGTGATCCGGTCCAGTAGGGCCCCGACCAGCCGTGCCGCCGGTCCGCGCTGCGTCAGTCGGACCGTCGCGGTGCATCCGCCCGCCAGCCGGGGGCTGACGACGTGCTCGCCCACACCGCGGGACACCGCCGAGCCGGCCTCCCAGGTGAACGACCGCCCCTCGTCGACCGCCGTCACCGTGTAGGTGAGCGTCGGCAGCCGCGGCTGGGCGACGACCACCCGCTCCCCGACGGCGAGCGGGCCCGTCCGCGACCGGCGCACCGACGACACCGACGCCGTCCACTCCGGCCAGCGCTCGACGTCGCTGACCACCGCCCACACGGCCGGCGAGGGCGCGTCGATGTCGATGCTGCGCTGTACTACGACCGTCACCCGCCGATTCTCACACCGATCCCGGCCCGCGCCGTCGCCAGCCGCGCTGCGTGCAGCGCGCTGTTCAGCGAGACCTCCGCGCGGACGCCCGGCGCAGCCACCAGATCACCGGCCAGGAATACCCCGTCCCCGCGGTCGACCGCCGGCCGGTCCCGCCACGTGGACCCGGGCAGGTCCAGGGCGCCGGAGCGGCCCGCCGCGAATCCGGTCCGGCGCCACACCACGCGGTCGTGCCACTGCGGGAACCCCAGGTCGAGCAATTGCTCCAGGCGCGCGAGCGCCGCGGCGCGCGACTCCCCGGGCTTCACTGGCATGTCGGCCTGCACCAGGGCGTGGCCGGCAGGCGCGAGCGTGGCATCGGCGCCGGTGACGCGCTCGACGAACCCGGCGTCGTCGAGGTCGGCGAGGAGGAACGCGTCGCGACGGGCGCTCACGAGGCCCACGTCGAGCAGCACGCACCGCCCGCTCTCCCAGGCCAGCGTGTCGTCACCGAGCAGGGCCCTGGCGGACTCCAGCTGAGTGGCGACGATTACCGGGGGCTCGGGCAGCACGTCGACGCGCGACGAGGTCACGATCCGCACGCCCAGCTCCCGGGCGCGCGTCGCCAGCCGGTCGACCACGACCGGCCACCCGCCGACGACCCATCGGACGGCCGGCGCTCGGGGTGCGGTGACGCGGAGCAGCAGGTCCCAGACGAACGCGGCCGACAGCCGTCCCGGGTCGGAGTCGTAGGTGACGACCCCGAGCAGGCCTGCGACGGCCCGCGCGGCCTCCTCGCCGTGCAGTGCGGCGGCCCACGTGTGGAAGTCGAGGTCCACCGGCGCGCGGAGGCGCCGGCGGGCGAGCAGCGAGAGCATGCTCGCCGGCGGCGTCCGCCGGAGTCGCCCGCCGCGGTGGAACCGGATCCCGCGGACCTCGCGCAGCGGGAAGGCCGCGACCGCACCTACCAGGTCGCGCTCGACGAGCCAGGGCCAGTGCGGGCCGTCGGCGTAGAAGATGTGCGGGCCCTCGTGGGCGAGCCAGGGCGCCGCGGCCGTGCGGGCCCGGCCGCCGAGGGTCGCGTGCGCCTCGTGGACGACGACCTCCGCGCCCGCCTCCGCGCAGGCGACGGCCGCGGTCAGTCCCGCCAGGCCGCCGCCGATGATCGTGATCGGGGCCATCCCGATACTCCTCTCCGCTCGAGGTCGCGGGCAGGAAGCCCTGCGCCGCACCACACGGACGCGCCGGCCCGGCTTGGATGTGACATGTCACGTCGACGCCGCGGGACGCGTCCTGGAGGTGACGCGCGAGGAGGAACCCGATGGAGTGCACACCACCCGACACCCGCGACGCCGTGTTCACCGCGCACCGCGCCCGGTTGGTCGGGGTCGCCTACCGGCTGCTCGGCTCCGTCGGCGACGCCGAGGACGTGGTGCAGGAGGCCTGGTTGCGGTGGGCCCGGGTGGACACCGCGACGGTCGCCGACCCTCTCGCGTTCCTCGTGCGCACCGTCAGCAGGCTCGCCCTGGACCGGCTTCGCCGCATCGCCGCGCGCCGCGAGACCTACGTCGGACCGTGGTTGCCCGAGCCGGTCCTGACCGGCGGCCCCGACGACCCGGCGGCGGAGGCCGAGCGGGCGTCGTCGGTGTCGATGGCGATGCTCGTGGTGCTCGAGACGCTGACGCCGCTGGAGCGCACCGTGTTCGTGCTGCACGAGGCCTTCGCCTACCCCTATGCCGAGATCGCGGAGATCGTCGACCGCAGCCCCACCGCGGTCCGCCAGCTCGCGCACCGCGCCCGCGAGCACGTCGCCGCCCGCCGACCGCGCTTCGCCGCCGACCCGGCGGTGCGCCGCACGGCGACCGAGCGGTTCCTCCGGGCCAGCCTCGAGGGCGACCTCGCCGCGCTGCTGGAGCTGCTGGCCCCGGACGCCACGTTGTGGGCCGACGGCGGCGGTAAGGCGAAGGCACCGCTGCGCCCGATCCACGGTGCCGACAAGATCGCCCGTTTCTTCGCCGCGATCGGCGCCGAGGCGCTGCCGCCCGGCGCGTCCGTCGAGATCGTCGAGGTCAACGAGGGCCCGGCGGCGGTGCTGGTGGGTCCGGCCGGTGCGATCGCGGTGCTCCAGCTCGACCTCGGCGACGACCGGCGCGTCACCGACCTCCGGTTGGTCGGCAACCCGGACAAGCTGACCGGTCTCGCGGCGCTGCGTGCGGCCGAGTGATCCGGACGACGGCTACTCGCGTCCGGACTGGACGACGACACAGCACCGCCCCGGGGCGGGGTCGAGCCGGGCCGACACCCCGTGTCCGAGCACGTCGAGCAGAGCAGCGACCAGGTCGAGGTTGAGCCCGCACACGAGAGCGGTGTGCTCGCGGGCCAGGGCGTGGAACGGGCAGTTCGCGAGCACGACGGTGTCGCCGTCGACGTGCGGCTCGTAGCCGTGTCCGGCGAGAATGCCGGCGATGTCGCCGAGCGACCGCACGGGTGTGGCAGCGGCCGCGATCCGGCGGCCGGCGTCGGCCGCGGCCGCGCGGACGGCCTCCTCGACCGGGACACCCGAGCGAGCGGCCCGCTCGACCCCGGCAGCAAGGATCTGGGCGACGAGGTCGTAGCGCCGCGGCGGGAGTGTGACGGCGATCTGCCGGTCGGCGCGCCGGTACAGCTTGGCCGGCCGCCCCGCGCCCGGACCGCGCCGCCCGGACAGGCGCCGGAACTCGGTGTCGAGCAGCCCGTCCGCCACCAGCCGGTCCAGGTGGAACGTCGCGGTGTGCCGGGGCAGCCCGGCACCCGCGGCGGCCTGGTCCCGGCTCACCGGCTCCTGCTGGTCGACCACGTAGAGATAGAGGGCCCGCCGGGCCGGTTCGGCCAGCGCTCCGACCCCGCAGACCTGCGTGCTGAAGTCGTCCATCGGCTTCCCCTTCGGCCGAGCGTTGACGGGGTCGGTAACGCGTTCTAACGTTCACTATATTCTCTTTTAGAGTGGGAGAGGGTGCCATGGAGCCGGCAGCCGCAGTTCCGACCCGTCCGGGCCCTCCTGCTGCCCTGCGGGTCGTCCCGCCTTCGGACGCTCTCGACCTCGCCCGTGCCGAGCGCGCCGCGGCGGCGTTCCTCGACGCGCTCGGCGTCGCCACCGATGGCGATGCCACCGCCGCCACACCTCGTCGCATGGCGCACGCGTACGCCGAGCTGCTCACCCCACGCCAGTTCGCGCTCACCACCTTCCCGAACGACGAGGACTACGACGAGCTGGTACTCGCCAGTGGCATCGCGGTGCAGTCGGTGTGTGAGCACCACATGCTGCCCTTCGTCGGCACCGCCCACGTCGGCTACCTACCCGGCCAACGGATTCTCGGGCTCTCCAAGCTCGCGCGAGTGGTCGAGCTCTTCGCCCGCCGCCCTCAGGTTCAGGAACGCCTGACCATCCAGGTCGCCGACTGGTTGCAGACCCAGCTGGCACCGCGCGGAGTCGGGGTGGTCATCGAGGCCGAGCACCTGTGCATGACGCTGCGCGGTGTCCGGTCCGCGGGTTCCACCACGACGACCTCGACGTTGCGCGGTGCGTTGCGGGAGGATGCGCGCTCGCGCGCCGAGTTCCTCGCCCTCACTGCAGTTGCACCGTCGGCCATCCGGCCGCGTTGACCGCTCGCGGGCGGCCCCTTGGATCGGAAGGACGACCTAACATGACCGAGCTGCGCACCGTCGCCGTCGTCGGAGCCGGTCTTGCCGGCGGCAAGACCGTGGAGGGGCTGCGCGCCGAGGGGTTCGGCGGCCGGATCATCCTGTTCGGGGACGAGCAGCACCGCCCCTACGAGCGGCCACCGCTGTCCAAGGGCTACCTGCAAGGCAACGACGCGCGCGGGTCGGTGTTCGTCCACCCGGAGTCCTGGTACGCCGAGCACAACGTCGACCTGCGGCTCGGCGAGCCGGTCACCGGCCTGGACCGGCACGCCCACGAGCTCATGACCCCCGACGGCGCGCCGGTGCACTACGACCGGCTGGTCCTCGCCACCGGCGCGACGCCGCGTCGGCTGCGGCTGCCCGGCGCCGACCTGCCGGGCGTGCACTACCTGCGCACGCTCGACGACAGCGACGCACTGCGCGCCGCGTTCCGGCCCGGGGCGAACGTGGTGGTGATCGGCGCGGGATGGATCGGCCTGGAGACGGCCGCGGCCGCCCGGGGCGCGGGAGCCACCGTCAGCGTGCTGGAGAGCGCCGAGCTCCCGCTGCTGCGGGTGCTCGGTCCGCGGATGGGACAGGTGTTCGCCGGCCTGCACCGGGAGAACGGCGTCGACCTGCGGCTCGGGGTGACCGTCTCCGCCGTCCGCGGAGGCCCGTCGGCCGTGACGGGCGTCGAGCTCGGCGACGGCAGCGTCGTCCCGGCGGACACGGTGGTGGTCGGCGTCGGGGTCAGCCCGAACGTCGACCTCGCCCGCTCGGCCGGTCTGGACGTGGACAACGGCGTGCTGGTGGACGCGAGCCTGCGCAGCAGCGACCCGCACATCTTCGCCGTGGGCGACCTCGCCAACGCGCAGCACCCCGTGCTGGGGCGCCGCATCCGTGTCGAGCACTGGGCGAACGCGCTGCACCAGCCGGAGGTCGTCGCGAAGTCCGTGCTCGGCCGGGACGCCGTGTACGACCGGCTCCCGTACTTCTTCACCGACCAGTACGACCTCGGCATGGAGTACGTCGGCGACGCGGACGCCGATGACGAGGTCGAGGTCAGGGGCGACCTGGACGCGCGCGAGTTCGTCGCGCTCTGGGTCCGCGACGGCAGGGTCGTCGCCGGGATGAACGTCAACGTGTGGGACGTGACCGACCGGATCCGCGACGTCATCCTGGCCGGGCAGCCGGCGGAGGCGTTCGAGCTGCCTGCCCCGTCAGCCTGATCCCCCGTCGCCGTCGAGCAGGGTGACGGTGCCGGTGTCACCGTCCACCCGGACGCGCGCGCCGTCCGGGATCCGCCGCGTGGCGACGTTCGTGCCGAGCACCGCCGGGATGCCGTACTCGCGGGCCACGATCGAGCTGTGGCTCAGCGGGCCGCCGATGTCCGTCACGACCGCCGCCGCCATGGCGAACAACGACGTCCACGCCGGAGTGGTGATGCTGGCGACCAGCACGTCGCCCGGCTGCAGGCGGCCGAAGTCGGCCGGGCCGCCGAGCACCCGCGCCGTGGCGGTGACCTGCCCGGTGCTCGCTCCGATCCCGTGCAGCACGGCTCCGGTCTGCTCGTCCGACGCCGCGGGCAGCCAGCGGGCGAACGCCCTCTCCCACCAGCTGCCCCGCGGCAGGACCTGCGGCGGTACGACCCGGCGCTGCCCCCGCCACAGCGCCCGGCGCTGCGCCACGGCGCCCGCACGCGGAACCGGTGGATCCGCGAGGATCTCCGCGCGGTGCAGCCAGAACACGTCGTCCGCCCGTTCCACGACGCCCGCGGCCACCAGCCGGGCGCCGAGCTCGCGGAGCATCCGCCGCAGCTGCGGCCAGGCGAGTCCGACGTCGGCGAGGGCGTCTTCGCGCAGCGGCGCCATCGCCTGCGCCCAGCGCAACAACCGGCGGAACGCCGCCCGGCGCAGCGGGCCCAGCCGGGCCGCGACCTGCGCCATGGCCTCCGCGCGGCGCTGCGCCGCCCGCTGCTGCCGTTGCCCCGGGTCCGCGCCGCCGCCGTCGAGGTAGAACCGCAGCGTGCCGAGCAGCGGTGCCGGGTCGTCCGCCGGCACCGGGACCGCGAAATCGAGGTTGTAGACGGTGTGCCCGTGCCGGGCCAGGTGCTGCTGGAACCGGTCGCACCACTCCTGCCACGTTGGGGCGTCGACCCCGGCGGGTGGGGCGTCAGCGTCGATCGCCGCGATCGTAGAGTCCGGCGACGCCGCGCGCAGCGCATCGGTGAGCGCCGGGTGCGTCCGGGTCCAGGCGGCGAGGTCGTACAGCGACTGCTCCGCCCGGATGGGCGCGCTCTCGAACCCGAGCAGGAACGTGGCCGCCGGCGGGTCACCCGCCCGGCGGACGAGCCGCTCGTAGAACCGCGTGAAGGTCGTCTCGCTGGTCGCCGCCAGCGGGATGATCGTCTGGACCGCGGTGTAGTACGTGGTGCCGGCGTCGAGCAGCGCCGCGGCGTCGTCGAGCAGCGCGGCGTTCGAGAGGCCGTCCGACGGTCGCGCCGTCGCGTGCTCGACGGCCCGGACATACTGCGGGTGCGCCCGCTCCCGCCACCGGACGGGCAGGCTCAGCCGGCCGCGACGCAGCAGCGCCCGGAACGCCGGGAACGAGGCCAGCGTCACCCGCACCATCCCGCGGCGGCTGTAGCGGTAGTAGGCGTAGCCGTTGACCGTCGGCAGAGAGACGTCACCGTCCCGGATGACGTCGCTGCGGCCCAGCAGCTCGCCGAACAGCGCCCGCAGCGACCGGGTGACCGACCCGTCGACCAGCTCGGCGAACAGGGGCGACAGCGGGTCCGGAAGTTGCTCGACGATGCTCGCGCGCACGTAGAACGACGAGGGATCGGGCACCGTCCAGTCCGTCGGCGGAGGAGCCGCGGCCTCGGGCAGCGCGGTGATCGGCCGGGACTGCACGATCGCGAACGCGCCGCCCGACCGGGCCCACTCCACGTCCTGCGGCGCGCCGAACCACTCCTCGATCCGCACCCCGAGCGCGGCCAGGGCGGCCGCCTCGGCGTCGTCGAGCACGGCGCGGGCGCGGTCCGCAGCCGGAACCGGCCGGTCTTCCGTGCCCTGCTCGACCGCGACGGTCTGCACGGCCTTGTCCGCGGTGGTCCGCGAGCGGATCCGGCCGCCGCCCTTCTCGACGACGATGTCGTCCGTGGTCACCGTGCCGCCGACGACCGCCTCGCCGAGCCCCCACGCCGCGGCGATCACGACCTCGTCGCGGGCGCCCGTGGTGGGGTTCGCGGTGAACAGGACCCCGGCGGCGTCGGCGTCGACCATCTCCTGGACGACGACCGCGAGCGCGACCTCCGCCGGGTCGATCCCGCGCCGAGCGCGGTACGCGATCGCGCGCGCCGTCCACAGCGACGCCCAGCAGCCGCGGACCGCATCGAGCAGCGCGTCGTCGCCCCGGACGTTGAGGAACGTGTCCTGCTGGCCGGCGAAGCTCGCGTCCTCGAGGTCTTCCGCGGTGGCCGACGAGCGGACCGCGACGGCCGGGCCGAGCTCCGCGCGGGCGGCGCGGAGCTCGTCGGCCAGCGCCTCGGGAATCGGCGCCGTGAACAGGGCTCGGATGCGGTTCGCTGCATCGTCCCGGGGGACCGTCGCGAGGATCTTGTCACCGATCCCGCTGTGGTCGACGTACGTGCGGTAGGCCGCCGTGGTGAGCACGAAGCCCGGCGGCACCGGCACGCCGGCTCTCGTCAGCTCGCCGAGGTTCGCGCCCTTGCCGCCGGCGACGGCGAGATCGCCGCGCCCGACGTCCGCCAGCCGCCTGATGTACCGCATGGGGACAGTGTGGACCCGCCCACCGACAAGAAGCGGCGGCCGCACCGGAGGGGTCAGTCGGGGACGAGCTTGGTCAGGTTGATGACGCCCTTCTCCCCCGCCTTCGTGACCAGCTGGTAGCCGACCCGCCTGTTGATCTCGGTGAGGACGCGACCGGGCAGGCGCTCCAGCGCAGCGGTGGTCGACCGCTGGCCGATCTGGACGCCCGTGTTGCGCAGCACCGCCGTGCCGGCACTCCCCAGCAGGGCGACGAGAATTCCGCTGCGCACCTCGTCGGCCTCGACGTCGTACCCGCGCAGATGGGCGATCCCGGCGGACATGCGCGTCGCGATGATGTACATGCCGGCCATGGCGGCGGGCACGGTGACCGGCAGCGTCACGATCCCGCCGAGCCCGGTCACGAACCCGGACACCGCGGCGAGCCGGACGTGGGTGGCGACGAGCCGCCGAATCGCCTCCTCGCGGTCGCCGCCGGCCGTGATGAGGTGCTCCTCGGCGGACTCGACGGCGGTCGAGAGGGGACCGATGCCGCGGATACCGAGCTCGACGACCTGCGCGACGAGCCGTTCCCCGAGTGCTGCGAGCGTGCTCTCGTCGGCCATGACATCAGTGTGCCGAGAGTCCTGACCGCCGGCAGTGAACCGTTTACGTCGGCCGCTCGCGCCGCCACACCACCGACTCCCACGGCCGCAGCACCAGCCCGGCCGGCCCGCCCGGCTCCGGCAGGTTCGCCAGCACGACCTCCGCCGCCGACCAGTCGCCGCCGACCGGCAGGTCCACGGCGATGTCGTCGCCGGAGAAGTTCGCCGCCACCAGCAGCTCCGCTCCGGCGCCACGACGGAGGAACGCCCACACCGCCGGATGCTCGGGCAGCAGCAGGGCGAAGTCGCCGTCCGTCAGTACCGGCTCGGTGTGCCGCAGGTCGATCAGCCGGCGGTGGTGGGCGAAGACCGAGTCAGGGTCGTCGACCTGGGCGGCGGCGTTCACCGTGGCGTGGTCCGGGTTCACCGCGAGCCAGGGCGTCCCGGTCGTGAACCCCGCCTGCGGCCAGGCGTCCCATTGCACCGGGGTGCGGCCGTGGTCGCGGCTCATCCGGCCCATCGCCGCGAGCAGAGCCGTCAGGTCGACGTCGCCGCGCGCGACGGCGTCGGCGTGGAAGTTGAGAGCCTGGATGTCGCGGTACTCGTCGATCGTCCGATAGGGCGCGTTCGCCATCCCCAGCTCGTCGCCCTGGTAGACGTAGGGCGTGCCGCGGTGGCAGTGCAGCACCGTTGCGAGCGTCTTCGCCGACGCGACGCGGTGCGCGCCGTCGTCACCGAACCGGGACACGGCGCGCGGTTGGTCGTGGTTGCCGAAGTACAGCGAGTTCCAGCCGCGCTCGGCGAGCCCCTCCTGCCAGGTCGCCAGCGACCGCTTGAGCGCGGGCAGCTCCAGCGGCAGCGGGTCGTAGCGGTGCGCGCCGAAGTCGAGCCGCACGTGCTCGAACTGGAACACCATGTCCAGCTCGCGGCGGGCCGGGTCGGTGAAGAGGACCGCGTCGGTCAGCGTCACGTCGGGCATCTCGCCGACGGTCAGCACGTGCCCGGGGCGGTCGGCGAACACCTCGCGGTGCATCTCCTGGATGAACTCGTGGATCCGCGGCCCGCAGGCGAAGTGCTCGTCACCCGGCCCGTACAGCGAGCCTGGGCGAGGCGTCGAGTCGGGTAGCGCCAGGTCCTTGCTGAGCATGTTGACGACGTCCATGCGGAAGCCGTCGACGCCCCGGTCCAGCCACCAGCGCATCATGTCGTACACGGCGGCGCGGACGTCCGGGTTCTCCCAGTTCAGGTCGGGCTGCTTGCGGGAGAAGACGTGCAGGTAGTACTGCCCGGTCTTCTCGTCCCACTCCCAGGTCGACCCGGAGAAGTGCGACTCCCAGTTGGTCGGCTCCGCACCGGGGGTGCCGGGGACGTGGCCCGGCCGCGCGTCGCGCCACCAGTACCAGTCGCGCTTCGGGTTGTCCCGGCTCGACCGCGACTCCACGAACCACGGGTGCTCGTCGCTGGTGTGGTTGACCACGAGGTCCATCAGCAGCCGGATGCCGCGCGCGTGCAGGGCCTCGATCAGCTCGTCGAGCTCGGCGAGGGTGCCGAACAGCGGATCGACGTCGCGGTAGTCGCTGATGTCGTAGCCGTTGTCGTCCATCGGCGACCGGTAGACCGGTGAGAGCCAGACGACGTCGACACCGAGGCGGTCCAGGTGGTCGACGTGCTCGATGATCCCGCGCAGGTCGCCGACGCCGTCGCCGTTCGCGTCGGCGAAGCTGCGCGGGTAGATCTGGTAGACCACCCAGCGTTTCCAGTCGTCCTGCCCGGCCATCGCGCCCCCGTTCGCTCCGGTCTCATCCTGCGGGGCGCGGCGCGGGATCGCTCCTTCTGCCACCGCCTCACTCGGCCCGGTACGGGGCAAGCCCCGAGGCGAGCAACGCGAAGGCGTGGTCCGCCTCGGCCAGTGCGTTCTCGGCCAGGTCGTCCGCAGAGCGCCCGGCAGCGATCCGCATCTGGTTCTCGTGCCCGAGCGTGCGCAGGACGACCAGGATCTGCCCGGCCGCGAGCCGTGCCGTCAGCGACGGCTCCTCCACGCCGTCCAGCGCGGTGGCCAGGGCGTGCTCCCCGCGCGCCTGGTAGCGCACGAGCGCCGCGCTCAACGCCGGCGTGTCGAGCACGAGCCGGTAGAACCGCACCACGCGGGGGTCGTCGCACAGCCCGGTGACCGGGTCGCGGCGCGCCAGCGCCGCGCGCAGGTGAGCATGTAGCGCATCCAGCGGCGCCACGTCCGGTTCGCGCGCGCGGACGACCCGTGCCGCCTCGTCCTCGTGGTCGGCGAACCGATGCAGTACGAGGTCGTCCTTCGTCGGGAAGTACGCGAACAACGTCCGCCGGGACACCTCCGCCGCCGCAGCGATCTCGGCGATCGAGACCGCGTCGTACCCGCGCTCGAGAAACAGCGCGATCGCCGCACCCGAGATGGCATCCCGTGTGCGGGCCTTCTTCCGGTCCCGCAACCCCACCCGATAAGACTACACAGAGTATATTTCTGCACTCAGTATACTGTTCGGTGTGGACACTGCGGTTCTCGTCGTCGGCGCGGGCCCCACCGGCATGATGCTCGCGGCCGAGCTGGCCCTCGCCGGGACCGACGTCATCCTCGTCGAGCGGGACGACGAGCCGAGCCCGCAGTCCCGGGGCGGCGGGGTCAGCGCCCGGACGGCCGAGGTGCTGGCGATGCGCGGCCTCGTCGACGCGGTCCGATCTCATGAGATCCCGCGGGACGGGGCCGGCGCGCATTTCGCCGGCCTGCCGGTGCCCCTCGACGCTCGCCCATGGCGCACCCGGCACCCCGACGGTGTGCTCGTGCCGCAGAACCGGCTGTCGGCGATCCTCGAGGCGCGGCTGGGCGAGGACGGTGTCGCCGTCCGGCGGGGCAGCGGCCTGACCGGGCTCACCCCGGACGACGACGGGGTCACGGCCACGCTCGCCGGCGGCGGGTCGGTGCAGGCAGCCTTCCTCGTCGCCTGCGACGGCGGCCACAGCACCGTCCGCACGCTGCTCGGCGCGCCGTTCCCGGGACGCAGCGGCACGATGTCCGCGGTCAGCGCGGACATCGACCTCGCCTCCGCAGCCGACACGGTCGCCCGCTCCGCCACCCACTTCCACACCTTGCAGCGCAGCGGGGGTGGCTACTGGATGCTCCTGCATCCCCTCGACGGCGAGGCCGGGGGCGTCGACGGGTACCGGGTGGTGTTCGGGGGTCCCGCGCATCCGCCGGCGGCGCGGGAAGCGCCCGTCACCCCGGACGAGGTCGCGAGCGCCCTGACGGCGGTGCACGGCCCCGAGACGGTGCTCGGCAGGCTGCGCTGGGGCAGTAGGTTCAGCGACGCCTCGCGCCAGCTCACCGCGTACCGCCACGGCCGGGTCCTGTTCGCGGGCGACGCTGCGCACATCCATCTCCCGGTCGGCGGGCAGGGCCTCAACCTCGGGATCCAGGACGCGGTCAACCTCGGTTGGAAGCTGGCCGCAACGGTCACGCACCGGGCGCCTGACGGGCTGCTCGACAGCTACCACGCCGAGCGCCACCCCGTCGCCGCCCGCGTGCTCGCGACCGTCCGCGCCCAGGGCGTGATCATGAACCTGTCGCCCGAGGCCGACGACGCCCGCGCGCTGCGCGACATCGTGGCAGACCTCGCCCGGCTGCCGGATGCCAACCGGTACCTCGCAGGGCTGATGTCGGGCCTGGCGCTGCGCTACGACCTCGGCGACCAGGACCCGTTCGTCGGCACGCGCATGATCGACCTGTCGCTGCGGACCGCGGACGGCCCGACCACCGTGAGCGAGCTCCTGAGGGGCGGCCGCGGGCTCCTGCTCGATCTCGGACGGCCCGGGCCGACGACCGTCGAGGGCGTGGTCGACCACGTCACGGCCGAGGTCCTGGACTCGCCGGTGGGCACGGACCTGCCCGCCCGGCGGGTGCTGATCCGCCCGGACGGCTACGTGTGCTGGGCGAGCGACGACCCCGCCGCCTCCCCCGAGCCCACGCTGCGCCGCTGGTTCGGCGCCACGGCCGTCCGACACGGCGTGTGAAAGGCGCACCAGCGTTGTTCGATCACGGAGAAACTGCGATGACGCGCCTTTCACGCGGTGACACGAACCGTCGCGGCTCACGTTTCCCGGCCGACGACCAGCGCCCCCAGCAGGGCGCCGAACGCGGCGGTCGAGCACACGGCGCGCACGACGTTCCACCGCACCCAGGTCTGCTCGAAGGCCGCGCGCACCGCCGCGGGATCCGCGAGCGTCGCCGGGTCCCCGGCCGCGGCGAGGCGGTCGTTCAGCGGGACGTTCACGCCGAAGGTGATGACCAGCACCGCCGCGTAGAGCACCAGCCCCGCGACGATCCACGGCAGTCCGGGACGTCCGAGGTGCAGGACCGCGGCGGCGGCGGCGAACAGCAGCGCCCCGCCGAAGCAGATCCCGAACCCGCCGCCCCGGATCGCCGCGTTCGTCTGCTGCATGGCCTCGACGAACGTCCGGTCGTCGGTCCGCCCGAGCCCCGGCATCACCGCGTAGGAGTACGCGGCGAACAGCCCGGCCATCAGCCCGTTCGTGATCGTCGCGGCGACGAGTGTCGTGGTCGCCCAGCCCGTGGTCATGGTCCCGAGTCAACAGCGAAGTGTTGAGAGGATCCATCGCTCGGAGCCTCGACGGCATACGTGAGCGTCTACTCTGGCGAGCATGGATGCCCTCGCCGGCCTGCTGGACGGACCGCGCGCGCAAGGCGCGTTCCTGCTCAAGGTCGTGCTGAGCCCGCCGTGGTCGCTGCGGATCGCGGACGAGGCTCCGCTGGCGGTCTTCACCGTGCTCGACGGCGCCGCGTGGCTCGTCCACCCGGCGCTCGACGGGCCCGTCGAGCTGGCGGTCGGGGCCACGGTGGTCGTCTCCGGACCCGAGCACTACGTGGTCGCGGACCGGCCCGACCGCGCTCCGACGCTGTTCATCGGTCCCGGTGGCGACTGCCGCGACGCGACGGGCACCCACCTCGCCGAAGACATGAGCCTCGGGGTGCGTACCTGGGGCAACGACCCGGCCGGGCCGACGACCCTCCTGACCGGCACATACGCCCTGGACGGCGAGGTCGGCGCACGGCTGCTGCGTGCCCTGCCGCCCGCCCTGGTGCTGCACCGGGCCGAGTGGGAGTCGCCGGTCGCCACGCTGCTCGCGGCGGAGATCGGGCGGGACGAGCCGGGCCAGGAGGCGGTGCTGGACCGGCTGCTCGACCTGCTGCTGATCTCGGCGTTGCGCGCCTGGTTCGCCCGCCCGGACGCCGCGCCGCCCGCCTGGTACGCGGCGAACGCTGACCCGCTGGTCGGCCGCGCGCTGCAGCTGCTGCACCACAACCCCGCGCGACCCTGGACGGTGGCCTCGCTCGCTGCGGCCACGGGCGTCTCGCGCGCGACGCTGGCCCGCCGCTTCACGGCGCTCGTGGGCGAGCCGCCGATGCAGTTCCTGACCGGCTGGCGGCTGGCGCTGGCGGCGGACCTGCTGCGCGACCCGGACACGACGCTGGCCGCCGTCGCCCGCCGGGTCGGCTACGGCAGCCCGTTCGCGCTGAGCACCGCCTTCAAGCGAGCACGCGGCGTGAGCCCGCGGGAGCACCGCGCCGTCTCGGCCTGACGCGCTGCCGGCACGCCGCGGTCCGCGGATCATGAGCCGCGCCGCTCGCCGAGCGCGCCCCGCACGGCGTCGCCCACTCCGACACCCGGGTCGAGAATCCGCTCCTCGGGCAGGCCGGCGACGGTCGCGGCGATGTTGAACTGGCTGGTCGTGCCCGGAGTCAGGTAGTCGGCGTGCAGCACCGAGCCCGCCGTCGTCGAGCCGTCCGGAAGGGTCGCGGGGCGCGCCGACAGCCCGGTCACACCGTCCAGCCGGTTCGGGTCGTCGCCGAACCACCCGAGATCCGCGACCGGGTCCCACGGGGCCTCGACGACGCCGGTGTGCCCCGGAGGCACGTGCAGGTCGCCGACGCGGTCCGTCCCGAGCCCGGGTGAGCCGAACACCACCGCGTCGTCGACGCCGTGCGCCTGCTGCAGGGCGTAGCCGGTGGTGAGGGAACCGTAGGAGTGGCCGAGCGCGGTGAGGTGCGGATCGGCGCGGCGGGACGCGTCGATCCCGTCGTAGAAGCGGGCCAGGTCCGCACCGCCGCTGCGGGCGGCGTCGGGCGTGCTCACGGCGACCACCCCGGCCGGTACGTCGTAGCCCAGCCAGGCCACCGCGGCCACGGACTCGCCGCCGCGACCGGCGCCGCCCAGTGCGGAGAGGGACCGGTCCCGCAGGGCGGCCGCTGTCTCCCCCTCGGAGCCGAGACCATCCTGGACGGTGGTGCCGAACCCGGGGGTGAGCACGGCGACGTGTTCTGCGGTGTCGACGTCGCCGACCGCGACCGCTGCGCGCGGGTGGGTCCGGTCGACGTCGAGCAGGAGGACGCGGCGGTCGGTCCCGGCTGCAGCGGTCCGGACGGCATCGAGCAGCTCCCGCCGCCCGCGCAGCGCGTCGAGCCGGGCGAGCAGGTCGTCGCGCTGCGCGAGCCACACCGCCTCCACCGCGCCCGGTCCCCCGGCCGTCAGGACGTCGTAGCGCACCTGCACCGCACGGAGGTCGGCGTCGAGCCGGGCGGCGTGCGCGTCGAGGAGGGCCCTGTTCGCCTCGTCCCGGACGGCGGCCGGGATGCCGTCGCGGTTGCCGACCCACTCCGGGTGCTCGGCGACGACCCGCCGTCGCGCGGCCGGGGAGAGCGCGGACCACCAGCCGGCGTTGTCCGCGGGCGTTCCGTCCGGCGGTGGGAGCACGCCGATCGCGGGGCCGGCGGAGGTCGTGGCCCCGGCGGCCGGCCCGACGAGGTTCGCGTCGAGCGCACCGGCTCCGCTCGCCACGCCCGTCAGCAGCGCGGCGAGATCCGTGTCGAGCGCCGCGGCCGCGTGCAGCACCTGCTCGACCCGGTCCCCCACCTCGGCCTGCACGGCGGCCGCGCTGCCCGCGACCGGCGGCCTGGCGACGGCGCCGTCCACCGCGATCGTGAGCCCGCACCCGTCGGCCAGGTACTGCGCCTCGGCGAGGCCCGCGCGCACCCCGCCGACCGCGTCTGCGGCGGCGATGACCCCGGCCCGCACGACACCGACCTCGGCCGCCAACCGCTCCACCCGTGCCACCAGTCGCCCGTGCTCGGCGCGCGCCGCATCCCCGGCGAGACCGCGCCACGCATCGGGCGGCCGACCGCGCGCCAGGGCCTCGCGCAGCTCACCCAGCCGGGCCCCGGCCGTGTCCAGCCCCGCCACCACGGCGTCCAGCCCGCTCGCCGACCACCGCCGCACCTGCTCCAGGACGACCGTCACCGCTGGACCGCCAGCGCCGCGACCGCCCCGAGATCCGCCCGCTCGTAGCCGTCCGCGGCGGCCCGCAACGCCACCGCTTGCTGGCCGAGCGCGGCCGCCGCCGTGGCCAGCCGTGCTCGCCAGGCCACGGCAAGCGCGGCCGCAGCCGCGCCGGCCGCACCACCGGGCAGCGCCTCCTCGACCGCCCCGGCCGCCTGCGCCAGCGGCAGCGCCGCCAGGCCGGCGGCCGCCGCACCACCTGCCCGGCCGGCGTCCCGCAACGCCTCGACCGGTACCTCGAACCCGTCCATGGCGCCGGACGCTACGGCCCCGAGCGTCGCGTCCGAGGCGGTTTCCGCACGTCACAGACGTAGTCCGACCGTCACAGCTGCTGTGCGGGGTGTGCGAGCCACAGAAGGTGTGCGCCGCTCCCGCACTCCCTCGCTGCGCTCGCTCACCGCGCTCGCTCACCGTGCCCCGACGAGCACCCGCGGCACGGCCTGCGCGAGCTGCAGCACCCGCCGCGCCCGCTGCGCCACCGGCAGGTCGACGAACTCGCCGTCGGGCAGCCGCAGGGCCGCCCCGCCCGCGGCGTCGAACGCCTCCAGCACCTCCCGCGCCCACGCCAGCTCCCGCTCCGACGGCGTGAACACCTCGTGCAGCACCGGCAGCTGCCGCGGGTGGATCGCCGACTTGCCGAAGAAGCCCAGCGACCGCGCGAACTCCGCCTGGGATCTCAGCTCCGCGTCGTCGTCCAGCCACGGGAACACGCTGTCGATCGGCGGGGCGATCCCCGCCGCCCGCGAGCAGACCACGAGGTGGCTACGCACGTACGCCGTCTGGGCGTTGCCGCCGGTCGTGCTCAGGTCGCGCTGCAGGTCCACCCCGCCCATGGCCAGGTGCCGGACGCCCGGCGCCGCGGCGATCTCCTGCGCGGCCAGCACCCCGCGCGCGCTCTCGATCGCGCAGATGATCGGCCGGCCCGGCGCCCGCGCCGCCACCCACGCCACGTCGTCGGGCGACTCGGTCTTGGGGATGCGGATGCCGTAGGCGTGCTCGGCGACCGCGGCGAGGTCGGCCGCGCACGCGTCGGTCTGCGCGGCGTTGACCCGCACCCACGCCCGCGCGGGCGCCGGCGGAAGAGCCAGCGCAGCGGCGACCCTGCGGCGCGCCTCGGCCTTGTGCTGCGGCGGCACCGCGTCCTCGAGGTCGAGCATCAGCGCGTCGGCGCCGGCGGTGAACACCCGGTCGAGCAGCTTGGCGTTGTGCCCGGGGGCGAACAGGTAGCTCCGGTCCATCTACACGACTCCCTTCTCCTGCAGCGCCGCCAGCCGGTCGGCCCCGATGCCGAGCGACGCGTACACGGCCTCGTTGTCCTGACCGAGCCGTCGGCCGGTCCAGCGGATCCGGCCCGGGGTGTCGCCCAGCCGGAAGATCAGGTTCTGCATCTTCAGCGGCCCGAGGTCCTCGTCGTCGACGGTCGTGATCGTCTCCCGGGCGAGCCACTCCACCTGTGGATCACCGCCTTGCTGCGCTGCGGCGTTGATCTACAGGACACGCATTGGCACGTGCGGGTCGTTCACCAGTTGCTCGACGTCGTAGATCGGCGCGATCGCCGCGCCCGCGTCCTCGAACGCCGCGAGCACCTCGGACAGCTCCCGCGCCGAGATCCATTTCTGCACGGCACCGTCGAGCACCTCGGCGCGGCGGCTGCGCTCCCCCGCCGAGGAGAACCAGGGCTCGTCGACCAGGTCGGCGCGGCCGACCAGCCGCATCACCCGCTCGGCGATCGACGTCGCGCTGGCCGAGATCGCGACCCAGCGCCCGTCGCGGGTGACGTAGGCGTTGCGCGGCGCGTTGTTCGGCGACCGGTTGCCGTGCCGGCCCGCGATGATCCCGAGCTGGTCGTAGACGGTCGGGCCCGGGCCGAGGATGCCCAGCAGCGGCTCCAGCAGGGCGAGGTCGATGACCTGCCCGGACCCGCCCCGCAGGTCCCGGTGGTACAGCGCGGTCAGCACGGCGTAGGCGCCCGCGATGCCGGCCACCCCGTCGGCGAGCCCGAACGGCGGCAGCGTGGGCGGCCCGTCCTCCTGCCCGGTCTGGTGGGCGAACCCGCTCATCGCCTCCATGAGGGTGCCGAACGCGCGCCGCTCGGCGTACGGCCCTTCCTGGCCGAACCCGGTGACCCGCAGCATCACCAGTCGCGGGTTGAGGTCGAGCAGCGTGTCGGGCCCGAGCCCCCACTTCTCCATGACGCCCGGCCGGAAGTTCTCGACGATCACGTCCGCGTCGGCGACGAGCTCGCGCAGCAGCTCCTGGCCCTCCGGTCGGCCGAGGTTGAGGGTGATCGCACGCTTGTTGCGGGCGATCACCTTCCACCACAGGCCATGGCCGTCACGGTTCCAGCCATGTGTGCGGGCCGGGTCGCCGTTCGGGTGCTCGACCTTGAGCACGTCGGCGCCCATGTCGCCCAGCAGCATCGCGGTGATCGGCGCGGCGTACACGGTGCTCACGTCGAGCACCGTGATCCCGTCGAGCGGGCCGCGTCTCTCGGTCGGGTCGGTCGCAGTCTGCAGTTCGTGCACCCTCTCACCCCTTCGTCGCCTGTCGCGTAGGGCGATGAGACGGCAGGGTGACGACCCAGGTCACGGTTGCGGCCACGACGGTGGTAGCGGTCGTTGGGGTAATAAGGATCGTTGTGGTCGGGCTGTGACCGATACCGGCACGACGCGTCCGCCCCGCACTCCGTGCGAGGCGGTCGCCCCGCACGGTATCCCGCAGGAAGGGGGCTTCCCTCGATGGCGAGGCGGTGGTCCGTCGCCGGTCAGCTCCTGGCACTTCAGCTCGGCATCATCGCCGTCGTGCTCGTCGGCGTCGGCGGGGTCTCGCTGGCCCAGGCCCAGATCGACTTCCGGCGGACCGAGGGCGCGCGCGTCCTCTCGGCGGCCGAGAGCCTCGCCGCCCGAACGCTGCTGCGCCAGGCGTTGTCGGCGCCGTCCCGGCCGGAGCGGGTGCTCCAGTCGGTGCCGATCGCGGACGGCGTCCATGCTCTGTCGGGCGTGACGTTCGTCGAGATCGCGGACACCGACGGCGTCGTCGTCGCGAACACCCGCGACCCCGCGCGGCTGGGCGTCTCCCTCTCCCCCGCCGACACCGGCGACGCCGGCCGCTCGTGGGTGGCCGACAGCTCCGGCGCCGGCGGGAAGGCGATCGTGGCGCACGTCCCGGTGTTCGGCGAGGTCGGCGCGCAGACCGGGCGTGTGGTGGGCACGGCCGCGGTCGGCCAGGAGTACCCGAGCCTGGGCGAGAGCCTGCTGTCCGCGGTGCCGAACCTGCTCACCTACCTGGGACTGGCCGGCATCGTCGGGGTCGCCGGATCGCTGCTCGTCGCCCGCCGGGTCAAGCGCCAGACCCTCGGGCTGGAGCCGGTGGAGATCCGTGGCCTGGTCGAGCATCGCGAGGCGATGCTCACCGGGATCAAGGAGGGCGTCCTCGGCCTCGACCTCGACGACCGCGTGACGCTGGTCAACGCCGAGGCCGACCGGATGCTGGGCCTGCCGGACGACTGCGTCGGACGGACGCTCACCGAGCTCGGCGTCGAGGACCGGTTGCTCGACGTGCTGACCGGCAGCGCCGCACAGCAGGACGCCGTGGTCTTCGTGGGCGAGCGGATCCTCACGCTCAACCGCAAGCCGGTCGCGGTCCGCGGCGTCCCGGCCGGCTCGGTCACGACCATGCGTGACCTGACCGAGCTGCGGGCGCTGGAGCAGGAGCTGGGCGTCACCCGGCAGACGACGGAGGCGCTGCGCGCCCAGGCGCACGAGTTCGCCAACCGCCTGCACACGATCAGTGGCCTGCTGGAGCTCGAGGAGTACGCCGAGGTGCTGCGCTACGTGAAGCGGCTCGGCTCCGCGACCCAGCAACTCGCGGCCGCGGTGACCGAGCGCATCGAGAGCCCGCCGCTCGCCGCGCTGCTCATCGCCAAGTCCAGCGTGGCGGCCGAGCGGGGGATCCGACTGCACCTGGCCGACGCCAGCCGGGTCGGGCCGCTCGACGAGGGGCTGGCGGAGGACCTGGCGACCGTCGTCGGCAACCTCGTGGACAACGCGCTGGACGCCGTCGGGCCCCTCGGCGGCGGCGAGGTCGACGTGTGCGTGCGGGAGGAGGGCGGCGAGGTGACGGTCGAGGTCCGCGACTCGGGCCCCGGGGTGGCTCCCGAGCTGGTCGAGGAGGTCTTCACCAGCGGTTTCACGACCAAGGCCGCCGAAGGCGGCTACCGCGGCTTCGGCCTGGCGCTGACCCGCGCGCTCTGCGTGCGGCGCGGGGGCTCGGTCAGCGTGCGCAACGACGACGGCGCGGTCTTCGTCGCCCACCTGCCCCTGCCCGCGGCGGTCTCATGATTCGGGTCCTCGTCGTCGACGACGACTTCATGGTCGCGAAGGTGCACGCGGCGTTCGTCGCTCGCACCCCGGGGTTCGAGGTCGCCGGGGTGGCGCACAGCGGCGCGACGGCACTGGTCTCCGTCGCCTCGCTGCACCCCGACCTCGTCCTGCTCGACATCCACCTGCCCGACATGTCCGGGCTCGAGGTGCTGCGCCGGCTGCGGGAGCTGGAACCCGACGTCGACGTGCTGGTGATCAGTGCCGCGAAGGAGGCCGAGGCGGTGCGCACGGCGCTGCGCGGAGGCGTCGTCAACTACCTGCTCAAGCCGTTCGACCAGGACGCCCTGCGCGATCGCCTGCAGCGCTACGCCGCGACCCACCGCTCGCTCGCCGAGCCGACCGTCGCCCAGACCGACCTCGACCGGCTCTTCGGCGCCGCGCCGTCCCGTCCTGCGGCGACGCGGCTGCCGAAGGGGCTCAGCCCGGAGTCGGCGGCGCTCGTCGCGGGCGTGCTGCAGGCGGACGGCGAGGACCTGTCGGCGTCGGAGTGCGCCGAGCGCACCGGGCTCTCCCGGGTCAGCGCCCGCCGCTACCTCGAGCACTTCGTGGAGGTCGGCCGGGCGGAGGTGCGGCTGCAGTACGGGGCCGCGGGCCGGCCGCAGCGCCGCTACGCCTGGCGGACGCCGCGTCCCGGCCGCTGAGCGGACGTCGGGCGGGGGGCGCGTCGCCATGATCCCCCGCTACGGGTGTCCAGGGCGGTGATCGCGGGTTGCGGGTGTATGCGGTCGTCGCCACGACCATGCTGACCCCCAGCCGGCGATCATCAAGGGCTATCACCGCCATAGGCACCCTTAGCGGGGGATCACCGTCCGGCGAGACCGAGCCGGTGCAGCACGCCCGCCACCCGCTCGTCCTCCGACCGCAGGAACTCCCCGAACGCGTCGCCGGTCAGGTAGGCGTCGGTGACGTTCATGCGCGCCAGCACCTGCGCCCATTCCGGCGACCCGCGCATGCCGTCGACGAGCCGGGTCAGCGCGCGGCGGTCGGCCTCGGCCAGACCCGGCGGCGCCACGAGCCCGCGCCAGTTGGCGAACTGCAGGTCGACGCCCGCCTCGCGCAGCGTCGGGGCGTCCACGCCCGGCACCCGCTGCGCGGAGGTCACCGCCAGCACGCGCAGCTGCCCGGCCTCGATCTGGTCGCCGAACTCGGTCGGGCTGGACACCCCGAACGCGACCCGGTCCCCCAGGAGCGCCGCGAGCAGGTCGCCGCCTCCGTCGAACTCGACGTAGGTGACCCGGCGCGGATCGAGACCGACGGCCTGGGCGAGCAGGTGCGTCGCGAGGTGGTCCGGCCCGCCGGGGCTGGACCCGCCCGCGACGGCGACCCCCGACGGGTCGGCGCGCCACGCCGTCATCAGCTCGTCGAGGCTCCGGTAGGGCGAGTCCGCCGGCACCGCGACCACCTCGGCGTCCTCGGTCAGCCTGGCGATCGGCGTGGTGTCGGTGACGTCCACCGGCGACCGGGCCGTGTGCACGGCGCCGACGACCCCGAGCCCCATCTGCATGAGCAGTGCCCCGTTGCCCCGCTCGTTCACGAGCCGTTGCAGCCCGATCGTCCCGCTGGCACCGGGGAGGTTGAACACCTCGACGTTGCGAGCCAGCCCGGCCTGCTCCATCGCGAGGACCGCGGAGCGGGCGGTGACGTCGTAGCCGCTGCCCGGGTTGTTCGGGACCATGACCCGCAACCCGGTGATCGGTCGGTCGCCACCACACGCGGCCAGGGCGACGGACAGCGAGAGAAGGAGGGCCACGAGCGCGTTCCGCATCTCGGCCCTCCTTCCCGACGCCTCCATCTTCCCGCCCTCAGCCGACCGGGATGACCCCCAGTCCGACGGCGGTGGCCAGCATGACCAGCGAGCAGACCACGGAGCGCCAGATCACCTTCTTGTGGTGGTCGGCCAGGCTGACCCGGGCGAGCGACACGAGCAGCAGCAGCGCGGGGACGAGCGGGCTGGTCATGTGCACCGGCTGGCCGATGATCGAGGCGCGGGCCATCTCCACCGGCGCGATCCCGTAGTGCCCGGCGGCCTCGGTGAGGATCGGCAGGATGCCGAAGTAGAAGGCGTCGTTGGTCAGGAAGAACGTGAGCGGCATGCTCAGCACGCCGGTGATCACGGCGAACCAGGGGCCGAGGGACGCCGGCACCGCGGCCACGATCCCGTTGGCCATCGCCGAGACCATGCCCGTGCCGCTCAGCACGCCCACCAGCACGGCGGCCGCGAACACCATCGCCACCACGGAGACGATCGACGAGGCGTGCGACTTGATCGCCGCGACCTGGTCGTCCTGCTTCGGGAAGTTGACCACCAGCGCGACCGCCGTGGCCGCGACGAAGACCAGGGCCAGCGGCAGGATGTCCAGGCCGAGCAGGGTCAGCAGGGCGACGGTGAGCCCGAGGTTGAACCAGATCAGCTTGGGGCGGAGGGTCGGGCGGTTCGGGTCGAGGCTGCTGACGATGTCGGCGTGCACGGCGTCGTCGGCCTGCCGCTCGGCCTGGTCGTCACCGCCGTCACCGACGGGTCCGGTACCGGCCGACCCGCCGACGCCCACCGGCACCTTGCGCAGCGACTCCGCGACCCGCTCCAGCGTGCGGCCCGACGCCAGCAGGCGGCGCCGCTCCGAGCGGCCCAGGAAGTACGCCAGGACGACGACCGTGAGGATCCCCAGCACCATGCCCGGCACCATCGGGTTGAACAGCTCGGACGGCGAGACGTCGAGCACCGTCGCCGCGCGGACGGTCGGGCCGCCCCAGGGGAGGATGTTGAGCACGCCGTTGGCGAGGTTGGCCACGACCGTCAGCACGACCGGGCTCATCCCGAGCTTCAGGTAGATCGGCAGCAGCGCGGAGACGGTGATGATGAAGGTGGTCGAGCCGTCGCCGTCGAGCGAGACCAGGCCCGCCAGTACGGCGGTGAACACCACGAGCCGGACCGGGTCGTTGCGCACCGCCCGCAGGATGAACCTGATCATCGGATCGAACAGCCCGACGTCGATCATCGTGCCGAAGTAGATGATCGCGAAGAACAGGAGCGTCGCCGTCGGGGCGAAGGACTTGATCGAGTCCATGATCGAGTCGACGACGCCGTCCTCGGTCGGCGCACCGATACCGGTGGCGGTCACGACGAGCGCGAACGCCAACGGGACGAGAACGAGCGCCAGCGTCGGCGTCAGCCGTTTGGTCAGGATCAGGTACATGAACACGGCGATCATGGAGAAGCCGAGGGCGATGAGCATCTGTGCTCCCTCTCATCTGGTGATGTGAGGACGGTAGGAGCGGAACGCCCCTTCACTCGTGGTTGGGAAACTAGGTGGCGTTGTGGTCGTTGTGGTCGCGGCGACCACTGATCGGCGAGGATCCACCGGTGACCTCACCAGCCCGGTCGTCGGACGACCGGGCACTGCTGCTCTCGACCTGGACGTCGGCCGGGTTCGCCGTGGTCGCCGTGGCCTGGGGCCTGCTCACGGGATCGCAGCTGATCGTGTTCGACGGGCTGTACTCGTTCGCGAGCGTGGGCCTGTCGCTGATGGCGGTCCTCGCGCTGCGCACGGCCCGGCGAGGCCCGGACGAGCGCTATCCCTGGGGCCGCGAGGTGTGGGAGCCGCTGACCGTTGTCGTGAAGGCGGCGGCGCTCGGCGGGTTGAGCGTGTACGCCCTGGTCGGCGGGGTGGGCGACGTCCTCGCGGGCGGACGCGAGGTGGAGGTCGGGCTGGCGGTCGTGTACGGCGTCGCAGCGACCGTCGTCGGGGTCGTCGTCACGGTCGTGCTGCGGCGTCGTGCCCGCTCCGGCGCGTCGGACCTGGTGCGCGCGGAGGCCGCGGAGTGGACCGGCGACACGCTGCTGAGCGTCGGGGTGCTCGCGGGGTTCGTCGTGGCCGCCGTGCTGCTGCAGGCCGGAAGGGCGGACCTGGCCCGCTACGTGGACCCCGTCATGGTCGTCGTGGTCTGTGCAGCGTTCCTCCCCGTCCCCGCCCGACTGATGATCAGCGGCTTCCGCGAGGTGCTGACGATGGCCGCACCGCCGGACGTGCAAGAACCGGTCGTGGCGCTGGTCCGGGCACTCGGCGCGGAGCACGGTTTCGCCGATGCCGTCGCGCGGACGTCCAAGGTCGGCGGGCGGCTCGACCTGGACGTCGTGTTCCTGGTCGGCGCCGACACGACGGTGCGGCAGTGCGACGCGGTCCGGGCCGAACTCGAACGCCGGCTCACCGACTCGGGGCACCACGTGTCGATGTCCGTGGGGTTCACCGCCGACCGACGCTGGGCGTCGTAGGCAGTGCCGGTGCCTTCGTCACCGACGCTCCTCCTCGTCCTCGTCCTCGACCTGGCCGGGACGTTGCTCTGCTGGCGCCCGGTCACCGCGTCGCGGCCAGTCGACTCGACCTGTACGGGCTGGTGGCCGCGCTGGTCGCCGCGACCGTCTGCTTCCTCGTCCGTCTGCTCGGCATCGTGTTCGGCCTCGACGCGCCCCGGCCGCCTCGGGCGCGACCGGGCGGATGACCGGTCAGCGCCGGGCGCGGGCGAGGATCAGATCGAGGAGCCGTAGCGCGGCGCCCTTCATGGAATCCTGGCTCCGGGCGTCCACGCCGATCACCGGGATGTCCTTGTCGACGTTCGTGGCGGCACGGACGTCCTCGAGCGGCAGGTTCTCGCGACCGTCGAACTGGTTGACGGCCACCACGAACGGCAGACCGATCTTCTCGAAGTAGTCGATGGCCACGAAGCAGTCGGCGATCCGCGAGGAGTCGACCATGACGATTCCGCCGAGGGCTCCGGTGCACAGCGTGGGCCACATGAAGCCGAAGCGCTCCTGGCCGGGAGTGCCGAAGAGATAGAGCACGAGGCTGTCGTCGACGGTGAGGCGGCCGAAGTCCATGGCGACGGTGGTCGCGGTCTTCCGGCTGCCCCGGGGCGCGATGTCGACGGCTGCGGACGGCGCGGTCATCGCCGCCTCGGTGACCACGGGTGGGATCTCGGACAGGGTGCCGATCGCCGTGGTCTTGCCGGCTCCGAACCCGCCACCGATGACGATCTTCACGGGTACCGGCGGTGGGCGGTCCGCGGTGTCGGGCGGACGCGCGAACATCTGCACGGAGGACGGCGAAGCGTCGTCAGTCATCGCCGTCTGATGCTGGAGCGGGCGTCGCCTGCGGGGAACCGTCCGGCTCGACGGGCTGGGAGGTCGAGCCGGGGAGTTGTTGCGGGAGCGGCGGGATGCTGTAGGTGCGCGCCGCGGACATTCCGGCCTGCATCGCGTGCAGCCGCCCTCGGACGCGTCCGGCGTCGGGCGCGACGTGCGGGCCGTCCTTCCGGTCCGGCCCGAGGTCCGGAAGCTGGGCGCCTCGGATCCGGCGCGGAACACCGGGGCGCACGAACTCCGGTGCGACGACGGCCACGGGCTCCGGTTTCCGCACACGAGCGTCGTCTGCGAGCGGGGAGAGCGGGTTCTCCACACCGGAGGCGGGGGCCGGCCGGAAGGCGGCAGCGGCGACGAGGGCGCTGACGGGGCGGCGCGGCGCAGGCAGGTCGGACGTCGGCACGAGCAGGCGCTCGGGAACCGACACCGTGGCGGTGATCCCTCCACCGTCCCCGGCAGCGAGCGACACGGTGATCCCGTGCCGGGCGGCGAGGCGCCCGACGACGTCCAGCCCGATCAGCTTCGTCACCTGCGCGCCCGACGCCGCGTCGCGGACACGGCCGTTCGCCGCGTCGAGCTGAGCAGCCGTCATGCCGAATCCGTGATCGGCGATGTGGATGCGGTAACCGCGGGCGTCGGGCGCTCCGGTGACGCCGACGCGGGTGTCGGGCGGGGAGAAATGGGCGCCGTTCTCGACGAGCTCGGCCACCAGGTGGGTCAGGTCCGCGACGACCGAGCCGCGCACCGCCGCCGGTTCGACGTCGGTGTCGACCCGCCCGTGGTCCTCGATCCCGGCCAGCGCGGCACGCAGTACGTCGGCCACCCCTCCCGACCGCGGCCAGGTCCGGTCGGGGAGCGCGCCGGTCAGCACCAGCATGCTCTCGGCGTGCCGGCGGGTCCGGGTGGCCGTGTGCTTGAGCCGCGACAGCTGCGTGAGCACGCTCGGGCTGCGCTCCGCGGTCTCCAGCTCGCTGATCTGGGTGACGAGCCGATCCACCAAGCCGTGGTTCCGCCGCGCGAGGTGGGTCGTGAGGTCGCGGGTCCGCCGGTGACGGTCGTGTTCCTGCGTGACGAGCGACACCGCGGCGGCGTTCAGGGACGTGACCGCCCCCGCCAGCGCGGTCACCTCACGGGGCCCGCGAGCGACGATCGGCGCGACGCCCGGCAAGGCGTCAGCCGCCACGCCCGCCTCGAGGGCGGCGGTCACGGCGGGCAGCGTCTCGGCCGCGGCCCGGTCGACGTCGCGGCGGAGCGCCCGGACCGGCTGCAGAAGGCGCGCGGCCACGAGGGCCACCGCGGCGACGAGCACCAACACCAACAGGACGGCCGACACGAGCTGCCAGGGCTCCCGCGCCATGTCCCCGATCAGCGCGCCGAGCAGCACCACCGCCGCGATGACGGCGGCCACCACGCCCCGGCCGAGCTGGTCGCCGATGCGCCGTGCCGCGCTCGATGTCTGCTTCCAGGCTGTCTGCGCCCATGCTGTCTGCGCCCATGCGGACCGGATGGAGGCGGGAACTCTCATCGCGGTCCCACGTGCCCTCGGCGCAGCAACTCCGCCAGCTCCCACGCCACAGGGGACGCCGCGCTCTCGGCGGCCGGCGGGTGCTCGACTGCCGGGTGGTGCTCGGCGGCCGGCGGGTGCTCGGCTGCCGGCGGGTGCTCGGCTGCCGACCCGGACACGAGCCGGGCCACCGGGCCCAGACCGGCCGGATGGTGGACGCGCACGGCGACGCCGGTCGGCCCGGCCGTCACCGTGACGTCGAACGTCGGGTCGTCCAGCGCCAGCGGCAGCATCGCCCGCACGACCCGGCGCAGCCGGGAGCGGTCGAGAGCACCGACGTGTGTTGGCAGACGCGCCGCGACGTCTGCGTCGAACGCATCGAGCACTGCCGCCATGGCCGCAAACCGCTCCGCCGCCGACTCGCGTCGCTGCTGCGAAGTCGTACCCCTACCGACCGTGATCGTCATGAATCAACCTTGTTCCGCCCCATGTGCCGATCGCTGTCTGCACCCGCTCGATGACGGTGGGCTCGCACCGCGTCCGGGAAGCCGGCCACGGCCGGTCAATTGATCGGCACAACCCCGCTTGCAGGGAACAGACAACCATGACACCCGCGGTGACATGGAGCCGACCCCCGCATATGGGTCGACTCACCCCTCCGGCCGCAGGGCTGCGCGCAGCATGTTCGCCCCCCGCAAACCCTTCGCCTGTTACTCGTTTTTCGTGAATGAGAATGACGTTACATTCGTATTGTGAAATGCGGGCAGGAGTGCTACAGGCGATTGCATTCGTCCGTCACGCTGACGCTATCGGCGGACCGGTGGTGTGGTCGTACCCTGCACCATGCGCCGTTGCTGGTGGGTCGTCATTCTCGCGGCGATCGTGGCCGTCGCCGGCTGCGCGACCGGAACGACGGCGAGCAGTTCGGGTAGCCCGGTCCCCACCGCGACGCCCGTCCCGTCGGGCCCGGCCGCCACCGGATCCGGGCAAGCGGGCGAAAGCCGCGAGGTCCACGGGGTCACCGGGGTGGAGCTCGCGTCGTTCGGCGACCTGCAGATCGACCAGACCGGTACGGAGTCGCTCACGATCGAAGCTGCCCCCGACGTCCTCCCGAAACTCACGAGCGGGGTCTCCGGTGGCGTCCTGCGGCTGCGCCTGGCGCCGGGCACCACCATCAAGAACGCCGGGCCGGTCGTCTACCACCTCACCGTCGCCGCCCTGGACTCGATCGCCGTCGCCGGCGCAGGCGCGGTCACGGCCTCGAACCTCCGGGCCGACCGCCTCGCCGTCGACATCAGCGGTGCGGGTCACGTCACCCTGGCGGGCGCCGTCGACTCGCAGGTCGTCACCATCGCCGGCACCGGGAACTACGACGGCGAGAACCTGCAGAGTGCCACCGCAGACGTGACCGTGGACGGGGCCGCCACAGCGGTCGTCCGCGTCAGCACCCGCCTGAACGCCACGGTCGACGGGGTCGGCTCCGTCCAGTACATCGGCAACCCCCAGGTCACCCGGAAGGTCAACGGGGTCGGTTCGGTCAAACCACGCTGACCGTCGCCCCGGCCCGACGGCGACGGTCTCAGCCGGGTCAGGCGCCGCGGAGCAGCGCCTCGAACGGCGTCGCGGTGGCGAACGGGTCGGCCGCCACGGCCGCCGGACGGCGGGCGACGAGGTCGGCGAGCTCGCGCGCGGCACGCTCGATGCGCCGGACCAGGTCACGGTTCGTCGCGTCGCCCGCGCCCCAGTCCTGCGCCGCCGCGAAGACCGCGGTCGGCACGACGATCGTGCGCAGGTAGGCGAACAGTGGCCGCAGCGCGTGCTCGAGCGCCAGCGAGTGCCGCGCGGTCCCGGCCGTCGCGCCCAGGAGGACGGGCTTGCCGCTCAGCGCGTCCTTGTCGACGACGTCGAAGAACGTCTTGAACAGGCCGCTGTAGGAGGCGGAGAAGATCGGCGTGACGGCGATCATGCCGTCGGCGCCGACCATCGTGTCCAACGCCGCCCGCAGGCTCGCGTTCGGGAACCCGGTGACGAGGTTGTCGGCCAGAGCGCGGGCGTGCTCGCGCAGCTCGACGACCTCCACGGTCGCGTCGACACCTCGCTCGCGCAGGGCCTCCACCGTCGCACCGGCGAGCCGGTCGGCGAGCAGCCGGGTCGACGAGGGGACCGAGAGCCCGGCGCTGACGACGGCGAGGGTGCGGGTCGCCATCACACGTTCACCGCCTTTCCGGTGACATCGTCGGCGGGCGCGTGAACGGTGACGTCGGCTGGACCCCCGGCCGCCGCGACCAGCGAGGCGTGCGTCGGCGCGTCCGGCACGTGCGCGGGCTTCCGCGCGGCGAACTCGCGGCGCAACACCGGCACGACCTCCTCACCCAGGATGTCCAGCTGCTCCAGCACGGTCTTCAGCGGCAGCCCGGCGTGGTCGACGAGGAACAGCTGGCGCTGGTAGTCGCCGACGTAGTCGCGGAAGCCGAGTGTCCGGTCGATGACCTGCTGCGGGCTGCCGACGGTCAGCGGCGTCTCCCGGCTGAAGTCCTCCAGCGACGGGCCGTGCCCGTACACGGGCGCGTCGTCGAAGTACGGCCGAAACTCCCGGACGGCGTCCTGGCTGTTGCGCCGCATGAACACCTGCCCGCCGAGCCCCACGATCGCCTGGTCCGCACGGCCGTGGCCGTAGTGCTCGAACCGGCGGCGGTAGAACTCGACCATCCGCTGGGTGTGCTCCTTGGGCCAGAAGATGTGGTTGTGGAAGAAGCCGTCGCCGTAGTAGGCGGCCTGCTCGGCGATCTCCGGGCTGCGGATCGAGCCGTGCCAGACGAACGGCGGCACACCGTCGAGCGGGCGCGGCGTCGACGTGAAGCCCTGCAGCGGCGTACGGAAGCTGCCCTCCCAGTCGACCACGTCCTCGCGCCAGAGGCGGCGCAGCAGCGCGTAGTTCTCGACCGCGAGCGGGATCCCGTCGCGGATGTCGTGGCCGAACCACGGGTAGACGGGGCCGGTGTTGCCGCGGCCCAACATCAGGTCGACCCGGCCGTCGGCCAGGTGCTGCAGCATCGCGTAGTCCTCGGCGATCTTCACCGGGTCGTTCGTGGTGATCAGCGTCGTCGCCGTCGAGAGCTGCAACCGCTCGGTCCGCGCCGCGATGTGGGCCAGCGTCGTGGTGGGCGAGGAGGAGAAGAACGGCGGGTTGTGGTGCTCACCGAGTGCGAAGACGTCGAGCCCCACCTCCTCGACCTTCGTGGCGATCCGGAGGACCGCCTGGATCCGCTCGGCCTCGCTCGGCGCGCGACCGGTGGTGGGGTCGGTCGTGATGTCACTGACCGAGAAGACCCCGAACTGCATGACGACCTCCAGTAGTTGATAGGTCAACTAACCTCTGGAACGCCCGGAGCTGTGAGGTATTCCCGCCGGTCGACGCGTCACTGTCCCGGTCGGGGAGCAAGCGTGACGAGCAGGCCCGGGTGGTCGGTGCTGCCGCGCAGATCGATGCGTCGGGCGCCGTCGACGACGAACTCCGGCGTCGCCACGACGTGCTGCGGACCGCCGTCGTCGACGAGCGCGGAGCCGGCGGGGAGGCAGGCCTTGAGGTCCGGGCTGTCCCCGTTCCCGAGGTTCAGGTCCCCACCGAGCACCACCGGCACCACCCCGTCCCGCGCGCGCATCTCCGCGACGACCGTGCCGAACAGGTACCGGCACTGGGCGGCCGCGACCTGCCGCTTGGTGTACGCCAGGTGCGTGGTGCAGACCGCCACCTCCGGGGTGGCCGCGACGTCCCGGCAGAGCCACGCGCGTTCCTCCGGGTCGTCCGGGTCCTGGGCCGGGAAGATCCCGCCCCCGGCGGAGGATCCGGGCACCGGCGGCCACCGCGACACGAGGCCGATGCCGTACTGGTCGCCGTTGCGGCAGCGGTACGGCTCCCCGTTCCGCCCGTCGCGCGCGGGCTGGAACGCGGACGAGACCCCGCCCCCGGGGACGACCTCCGCGAGCGCCCGCTCGAGGACTGCCACGTCGTCCCGGCAGACCTCGTTCAGGGTGATCAGGTCGGGTCTCCGGGCGCGGATCACCGCGGCGGCCACGGCGGTCGACCGGCCGGTGAAGCAGCCGGCGATCCCGCTGTTGCAGAGGTTCAGCTGAAGCACGCGCACCGGCGCCGCACCGGCGGGGCTCGACGCACTCGGCGGTGGGGTGAGGGCGGTCGACCCGGTCGTCGTCGCGCACGCGGCCAGGCACGCCACCAGGCACACGAGGACCACCCACGTCCTCCCCAGCGGGGCACTAGTCAACGGCGAAGCGCTGGCCGTCGGGCGCGCGACGCCCGCGGATCGCGCTGCGGGCCGCACCCGCGACGAGGCTGCCGATCGCGAGGCCGATCACGAGATGGATCACCGACTGGGCCAGCGCGATCGCCAGCGATTCGCCGGACAGGAGCGGCAGCACCACCGCGACGGCGGTGAGCAGACCGACGATCCAGCCGAAGTACGACAGCGGCCGGGGCGTCGCCAGGAGCAGCAGGTGCACCAGCCCGGTCGCCGCGAGCGCGGCCGCGGCGGCGACCAGGCAGAGCACCGCGGTGTCGCCGTCCCCGAACGCCCCGGCCTCCTTGGGCGCGAGCAGCGCGATCCGCAGGACCGCCCGGACGATCAGCAGGCCGACGAGCGCGATCAACGCGGCGACGACCGCCGTGGCGAGCCCACCGGCCCAGAGCCGTTTGGCGTCGACCGGTGAACGATCCGGTGCGCCGGGCACCGGCCCGCCGTACTCGTCGTGAGCGGTCATGACGGTCTCCCCCGCACCCCGGGCGGCGCAGCGTCCGCTGCTGATCGTCTGCATGGTGCCCGACACATGTTGTCCCGTCCAGGGACGCGGGTCCCGGCACACCTGCGGGGGTAGCGATATCGATGCTCGCGCGAGAAGCTGATCACCGGCATTCGGCGAGGGGACGGCGATGACCGAGCGGATGGTCGACAGCGAAACGTCCGGGGAGCACGGCGCCATCGACCCCGGCCCAAGAGACGGCGAGCAGCAGGGGACGACACCCGCCCCGGCGCCGAAGTCCGCTGCGGCCCACGCGGCACCCGCCACAGCGCCTCATCCGGAGGCGCGGCCGGTCACGGACGTCCCGTTCGAGGTGTGGGCCTCGCGGCTCACCGGCGCACTGCCCGGCGCGCTGCGGCGCGTGCCGTTCACCGCCTCGATGGTGCTCGTGACCCTGGTGGCGGGCCTCGTCGCTCGCACAGTGTGGACCCCCATCTGGCGGGAGGCGTGGTTCCACCAGGTCGCCTACGGCTTGCCGGCGCTGCGCGAGGGGAAGATCTGGACGCTGCTGACCGGCTGGTTCTTCTACCTGACGCCTGGCCAGTACCTCAGCGGCCTCGTCATGTTCGCGCTCGTCGTGGGCGCCTGCGAGATGCGGCTGGGCAGCCGCGCCGTCGCGATCGCGGCGATCGCCGGGGAGATCGGCGGGATCCTGCTGGCGTCGCTGCTGGTCTGGGCCCTCTCGGCCACCTCGTGGCCGTGGGCGGTGGCCCTCACCCAGGTGCGCGACGTCGGCTTCACCACCGGCGCGCTCACCGTCCTCGCCGTGACGACCGCGGCGTTGCGCTCGCCCTGGCGTCTGCGGGTGCGGGCGGCGCTGTGGTTCTACGTCACCGTCGCGTTCTTCTTCGAGGGCACGTTGTCCGACGTCGCCCACGCGATCGCGGTCGGCATCGGGTTCCTCGTCGGGCAGCGGTTGTTCGGCGTGGAACCGGGATTCGGGCCGCGCACGCGCCGCGAGACCCGCATGCTCGCCTTCGGTGGCCTGCTCGCGATCGGCCTGACCGAGCTCGTCGTGCTGCTCTTCCCGGGGCGGGGCCCGTTCGGCTCGGTGGCCGGGTTGGCCGGGCCGACGGTGGACGTCGTCATCGACCTGGCGATCATCGTCGTGGTGGCCAATGCGCTGCGGCTGGGCAAGCGGTGGGCGTGGTGGCTCACCGTCGGGTACGGCCTGCTGAACGTCGGAACCGGCGTACTGGCCCTCGTCCTCATCTTCTCCGGGCATCTTCCGAACGGCGCGCCCATCGCGCTCGGTGGCGCGTTGCTCTGGATCGGCGAGATCGGCCTGCTCGTGTTCAACCGAGGGGCGTTCCGGGTCCCGCTGCGCCGCCGCATCAAGGATGGGGTCGCGGCGACGGAGGGCGACAGCAGGGCCCGGGCCCGCGCCCTGCTCATGGCTGTCGGCGGCTCGACCATGTCGTGGATGACGACGTGGCCGGAGATGCGCTACTGCTTCATGGCCGACGGCCGCGGCTACGTCGGCTACGAGCGGCACGCCGGGGTCGCGCTCGCCCTCTCCGACCCGGTGGTGCCCGAGGGCACGGTCGCCGACGCCGTGGCGGAGTTCACCAGGCGAGCCGAGCAGGGCGGGCTCACACCCTGCCTGTTCTCGGTGACCGACGCCGCCGCCGACGCCGCGCGGACGGCGGGCTGGCGGACCGTCCAGATCGCCGAGGACACGATCATCGACCTGCCGCGTCTCGCCTTCAAGGGCAAGAAGTGGCAGGACGTGCGGTCCGCCCTGAACAAGGCCAAGCGCGAATCGATCACGTTCCGGATGACGACCCTCGCCGAGGAGCCCTTCGCGATCCTCGCCCAGGTGCGCGCGATCTCCGAGCAGTGGGTCGGCGACAAGGGGTTGCCGGAGATGGGCTTCACCCTCGGCGGTGTCGACGAGGCCCTCGACCCGGCGGTCAAGGTGGGTCTGGCGATCGACACCACGGGCAGCATCCACGGGGTGACCTCGTGGCTGCCGGTGTACACCGAGGGCGGCCAGGTGCGGGGATGGACCCTCGACGTGATGCGCCGCCGTGACGACGGCTTCCGGTCCGTCATGGAGTTCATGATCGCGTCAGCGTGTCTGGCATTCCAGCAGGACGGCGCGGGCTTCGTCTCCCTGTCCGGTGCACCCCTGGCACGCAGCGAGCAGTCCGGCGAGGAGCTGGACCGCACGGACCGCCTGCTGGACAAGCTCGGCGCCTCGCTCGAGCCCTTCTACGGCTTCCGCTCGCTGCACGCCTTCAAGGCCAAGTTCGCGCCCCGGTACGAGCCCATCCACCTCGCCTTCCGCGACGAGGCGGACCTGCCCCGCATCGGCGTGGCTCTCACCAGGGCCTACCTGCCCGACGCGACCCCTCGCCAGCTGCTCGCGGCCGGGCTCTCGGCCCACGGCGAGCAGGCCGACGCGGGTGCGCGGTGAACGGCTCCGAGGCGCAGCAGGCCGGCCGAATCGGATCTTGCCGGGTGGTATCCCGTCGTTTACGGTGTGATCAGCACGACGAGGGGGATGCGCACTTGGGGCGCCCTGCCAGGTTCAATTCCTGGGTCCTCCACCACACCACGAGCCCGACCCATGGCTGACATCTCGGTGATCGACGGGCCGGTTCCCGTCGTCGTCCTGATCGTCGGGGCGATCGCACTGGTGATCCTGCTGGCCCGGCGCGGGCGCGCCGCGCTCGTCACCGTCGCGATCGCCGCCGGGGTCGCCCTCGTGACGTTGCTGGGGCTCAACTGGCTGCTGACCCGTGGGCTGAACCTGTTCCCCGAGACGCTCCCCACCGTCGTCACGCTCTGGATCTCCCTCGGTGCCGCCACCGTCGTGCTGGTCGTCGGCAACCTCGTCGGAACGGCGGTCGGGCGGAAGGTCCTGGCCGTCGCCAGCGGTCTCGCCGTGCTGCTCGCCGCCGGATCCCAGATCAACGTCTACTTCGCCGAGTACCCGACCCTGGGCGCGCTCGCGGGCGCCGAGGGTGACATCAGCCCGTTGACAGGCAGCGTCCGTCGGCCGTCGGCGAGTGCCGCGACACCGGTCGTCGACCGCTGGACGGGTCCGGCGACCGGGAAGAGCCAGGTCCTGACGACGCCCATTCCGGGGACCGTGTCCGGCTTCGCCGCCCGCGACGCCTACGTCTACCTGCCCGCGGCGTACTCGAGCCCGTCGCCGCCGCTGCTCCCCGTCGTCGTGCTGGTGTCGGGCCAGCCCGGCGGCCCGCAGGACTGGATCGTGTCCGGGCAGCTGCAGACCCAGCTGGACCAGTTCGCCGCGGCGAACGGGGGCCTCGCCCCGGTCACGGTCGTCGTCGACCCCAACGGTCCGAAAGACACCATCACGATGTGCATGGACTCCGACATCGCCCGCGCCGACACCTACCTCTCGCAGGACGTGCCCAACTGGATCACCTCCGAGCTCGGCGTCGACGCGAACCACGCGCACTGGGCGTTCGGCGGCTTCTCCTACGGCGGCACCTGCGCCATCCAGATGGCGACCCGGCACACGCAGCTCTACCCGTCGTTCATCGACATCTCGGGCGAGCGCGAGCCGGCCATCAGCGCCGACCGGACGCAGACCATCCAGGCGGCCTTCGGGGGCGACACCGCGGCGTTCGACGCGCTCACGCCGCTCACGCTGCTGAGCGAGCACCGATACCCCGACGTCTGGGGCTTCTTCGCGGTCGGCGCCGACGACGGGGAGTTCCTCCCCGCCATGACCGAGGTGTCCGCGGCTGCGCAGAAGGCGGGCATGACCGTGCGCACCCAGACGGTGCCCGGCCAGGGGCACTCCTGGGCGGTGCCCGAGGCGGTCATCCTGCCGGCCCTGGAGTGGCTCGGACCCCGGCTCGGGCTCACGCGCGCCTCGTCCTGACCGCGCGCCGACACCTCGGAACGTGGAGCGGGCCCGTCAGGCCTGCGCGGCCGCGCGGGCCTCGTGCGAGCGGTTCCGCTGGCCGTCCATCAGGTCGTCGTACTCGGCCTGCCAGGTCGGGCTCAGCGCCATCCCCATCCGGCCGGCCTCCTCGACGCACAGCTCGACGGGCATGCCGAACCGGTCGTGCAGCTCGAAGACGTCCTGCCCGGACAGGGCGGTGCCGGCCCTGGCGCGGCGGCGCATCTGGCCGAGGCCCTTGCGCAGGGTGCGCGCGAAGGTGCGCTCCTCCTTGCTCAGCACCGCGATGATGTGGTCGCCGTGGTCGCCGATCTCGGGATAGACGTCTGCGTAGATCTCCGCGACGACCGGGACGAGCTTCTCCGCGAGGCCACCGGTGAGCTCCAGCTCGAGCGCGTAGCGCAGGGCCCTGCGGACGAGCCGGCGCATCACGTACGACTGGGCTTTGTTCCCGGGCAGCACCCCGTCGGCCGCCAGCAGCGCCGCTCCTCGCATGTGGTCGGTGACGACCCGCATCGCGATCGTCGCGTCGTCGTAGGTCTTGCCCGACATCGACTGCAACGCCTGCACGATCGGCCACAGCCGGTCGATCCGGTACACGTCCGGGCTGTCGATCGAGGAAGCCGCAATGCGCTCGAGCCCGCCGCCGAAGTCGACGTTGTGGCGGGGCAGCTTGACGAACCCGTCCGCGGTCTTGCGGTACTCCATGAACACCGAGTTGCCGATCTCGAGGTACTGGCCGCCGTCGGAGTTCTGGTGCGGGAACCGGCCGAACCGGGGGTCGTGCGGCACCTGCGGGAAATGGAAGAACACCTCGGAATCCGGACCGCCGGGATCACCGACCGGCATCTCGTCCGGGCCGCCGAAACGGCTCCACCAGTTCTTGTGCCCGTAGAACGCGATCCGCGCGCCCTGGTTGCCGACCTCGTTGCCGTGCTCCTCGGTGCCGAGGTCCACGCGCTCGTGGCTGATCCCGGCCTCCCGGAACAGGTCGGCCCAGATGTCGGCGCTCTCCTCGTCGCGCGGGATGCCGTGCTCCGGGTCACCGATGAACGCGCTGACGTAGATCCGCTCGGGAGGAAGGCCGACCCGGTCGGTCAGGAACCTCCACAGCATCGGGATCTGTACCGACTTCGAGTAGTCGCCGAGGCTCCAGTTACCCAGCATCTCGAAGAAGGTGGTATGCCGGTTGTCCCCCACGTCGTTCATGTCCTGCGCGCGCAGGCACGGCTGGACGTCGCCGAGCCGGGCGCCCGACGGGTGCTCCGCGCCGAGCAGGTACTTCAGCAGCGGCTGCATCCCGCTGCCGGTGAACAGCGTCGTGGGATCGTCGCGGAGCACGAGCGGGGCGCGGGGGATGATGACGTGGCCGTGCTCGACCAGCATGTCCAGATACGCCCGGCGGATCTCCCGTGCCTGCATTGTGCGAAGCCTGCCAAAGATCGCGGGGCGGTGGAACTCCCCGATCAACGACAAGCTCCTGATCGCGAGCGGGTCATCGGCCGATGGCGTCGGCGACGGCCCGGGCCAGCAGCGCCCGTCCCCCGGGCCCGGGATGCACACCGTCCGGGCCGAGCGCGCCCGGGTTGGCCGCGACCAGCGCGGCCCAGTCCACGAACGACGCCTGTGGGGCACGTGCGGCGGCGGCGCGGAGCGCGGCGTTGTTCCCGTCCCGCCACCGCCGGGCGACCGCGACCCCGACGAGGACGACGTGCCGCGATCCGGCGGCGGCGAGCACGGCGTCGAGGTCGCGGCGGGAGACCGTGCCGTTGGCGCCGAGCGCCACGACGACCGGGCCGCCGTGCGCACGCGTCCACGCCTCGACGATCGCCGGCGAGGCGGCGAACTGGCGGCCCACCTTCGCGTCCACGGTCGTGTCGCCGCCGAGCACGGCACGCAGTGCGCCGGCGCTGCCGAGTGCGATCGAGTCGCCCACGACGAGGCCGGGGCCCGTGCCGGTGCCCGCCGGATCCCGGGTCGCCGGCACCGCCGCAGGGGCCGAGGGCTCGGTGTCCGGGCCATCAGCGGCCGGCGCGGATTCGGCTCCGTCCGGCCCCGACGCGGCGGCGGACACGGCGACGGGCGCGGCGATTTCCGTCCGGCCGTCGGTCGCCGCATCCCCGTCGAGGCCGGTCGGGACGCCGGTACTCGCGACCACGACGGTGACGACGGCCGCGGTCACGGCCGCCAGCGCACCGGTGGCCGCCGGCCGGGGAAGCCGGAGGACGCGCGCAGCCGTCCGGAGTCCACCGCGCCGTATCGGGATCTCCAGCCAGCAGTAGGACACCTCAGTGACCGTGTAGGTCAGCGCGAGGCACAGGGTGATGCGCAGCCACTCCGGGACCGCGACGTCGCGGCAGAGCACGAACACCGGCCAGTGGTAGAGGTAGAGCCCGTATGAGCGCCGTCCGGCGCCACTGAGCAGGGGCCCGGAGAGCACGGTCGCGACGATCCCCTGCCGGGTCGCGGCGAGGATCACCACCGCGGAGACGAGCCCGGTGCGCAGGAAGCCCCCGCGGTCGAACAGCGCCGCGTCGAACTCCGACGCCGTGACGAACACCAGCACCACGGTCACCACCGCGACCAGGCCCACGCCATCCAGCACCGCGTCGACCGCCCGCGGCAGCGGACGCGACCAGGCCTCCGGTCGCCAGGCCACCGCCAGCGCCGCCCCGACCAGGAAGCCGGATGCGCGGGCCGGGGTCGCGTAGTAGATCAGCTCGCCACCGTCCGGGGTGTAGCCGACGGCCAGGACGACGGCCGACACGACGGCGAGCCCGAGGGCGACAGCGACCACCGAGGCGCGCCGCTGCACCGCCAGCACGCCCACGAACAGGATCGGCCAGAGCACGTACAGCTGGCCCTCGACCGACAACGACCACAGGTGCAGCAGCGGTGAGGGGCGCGCGAACGCCTCCGAGTAGGGCATCCCGCCGAGCATCAGCTGCCAGTTCTGCACGTACGCCAGCGACGCCAGCGCGTCCCAGCGCAGCCCGGGGGCGTCGTCGGGCAGCATCAACCGGTAGGTCACCACGGTCGCCGTCACGCAGGTGACCAGCGCGGGCAGCAGCCTGCGGGCCCGCGCGCGCAGGAAGGC
>CAWHHY010000012.1:0-163204 GCA_963829305.1 uncultured Actinomycetota bacterium
TGTATCCGCCGCGCGATGATGTCGATCTGAGAGCCGTCGCTGACATGATATCGAGTACGGTTGAGGGCGGCATTGTGATGTCGCAAGCAGTGGGAGGAGAGCCCAAGGTGCTGGCAGAGCAGATCGTGCTGCTGCGCTCCTACATCAAGCTGCTCTTCAGCCCACAGAATTGAGCCTCAGAAGCTTTGATTGCCTGTACCGCGGGTCAAGTCAGGTTTGGGCGCCCGAGGCTTGGCATGTGCGGTCAAGAGACGTAACAGGCTGATAAGAATAGGTATTCATCTACAGTCGGTGAACCCGACCATGGGTTGACTAGGTTTGGAACGTTCAATCCTTCAGAACGCTGCCAGCCCCGAAGAACTGCTCCGGGGCGTTGCAACCCACTCAACTCCAGGAGAAGTAGATGAGAACCTTGATCATGGCCGCAGTCGTAGCGGTGGCAGGAATCGCCGGATCGGCTTCGGCGCAGGAAACCGCCGCCAAGACCTATTCGGAAATCAAGGAGGCCTTCGGCTTTGTGCCGACCTTCATGAAAGAATATCCCGAGCACGGCCTTCGGGGTGCATGGATTATGACCCGCGACATGGAATTGAGCGATCAGACCGCGCTCTCACCCAAGGTGAAGTCGCTGATCAACATCGCCGTGGGTGCGCAGATCCCTTGCCGCTATTGCGTTTTCGCCGACACCGAAGCAGCACGCGCCGCAGGTGCAACCGACGAAGAGATCAAGGAAGCTGTGGGCCAAGCCGCGCTGACACGCCATTGGTCGACGATACTCAACGGCCTGCAGATCGATTTCGACGAATTCAAAGCCGAGTTCGGTGGCTGAGTGAGTTGAGCCCTGCGGCTATCTTTCCCCGCTCGATAGGGCCCGGTTACGTCGTAAGCCACTTAGCTCGCTGGTACTGAACCGTATCGCTGCCAAATCCCTCTAACTCAACATCGGTCGTGAGTGGCGTTCTACCGTGGACGCGATTGGTCCGCTATGCGCTCTCGCAGCGCTTAGCGGACCGGCTGCACGAATGACTTGGCTGGGCGGTATCAGGAGAAAGCGAACCAGCTAGCACAACCTGATGATCGTTAGATCTCGTGCCGCAATTCGTCACTGGGCAAGAGCAGCGGCGCGGTTACCCTGCCCAATAAGAGAAGTTGATGGCTAGGCTCAGGCCTCATACCAGAACATGACGGTTCAGCGATGCAGATGGTGCTTACGAATGTGTGGGCGCATCGGTCCTGTCAACTGATCCTTGCCGCCGCAATTGGCAACGATGGCATCCACGGTTTCGAAAAAGCGATTGAGCAGCGTGTGGATGTATTCCGCACCCAGTTCGGCGGTAAGCTTGGTGAAGCCCGCAATATCGGCCGAGCGGTTACATTGTTGGTCCCCTGGCCGTCCCAAGGACCGGCTGAGTAGAGGACTGAAGGGACTTCAGCTCATCCCACGGGGCGATCAACAAGGCTCCGGTCAATTTCCGGTTTGCGCCTCGCAATTGGCTATAAGGCCAGTTCGATCAGCAATGCCTTGGCCTCGTTCAGATCGGCCGTGTCAAAGCCTTCCGTGAACCAGCCACATACCCCCGACAGCGTGTCGCGCGCTTCGACCAGCCTGATCTGCTGTTGCCACAGACGGGCAAGGCTGGTGGCGGTGCGCAGTTCCCACCATTTGGCGCCCTGTTCGCTAGCGATCGTAAGGGCCGTCGTGAACGCCGCCTCGGCTTCGCTTTCCTTGAACTGCGACAGGAGCAGTTCGCCGCGAACGCGATGCAGTTCTGCTTCGGTCCATCGTTCGCCGGTTCGGCGGTAGCGGCCAGGGCATCTGTGATCGTGACCAGCGCGTCTTCCGAACGCCCCAGGTCTGTCAGCAGGCCGGCGCGGACCAGCGAAACGGGGACCAAACAGCTTGAACTGCATTCTGGCCATCATTTCGATACCCCGTTCGACTTCCACGAGCCCGTCTTGGGGAAGTCCTTGCCAGCCCAGTATCGAGCCTTGCATCGGCAATGCGGACGCCCGCCATACCGGCAGATTGTGTTCTTCGATCAGAAGTAGAAGCTGACCAAGATGCTGCTCAGCTGTCGTACGGTCACCGGTCACGTAGGCCGCTAGGATGGCATGAAGCAGGGCAAAGCCCAGCGTGTTGGCATGATTGATATCCTGGCCGCGGGCGACAGCTTTGTGCCCCCAATCGCGGGCTTGATCCGGAAATCCGCAAAGGACAGAGGCTAAACCAAGATAGGACGACGTTGCGGTGCCGATGTCCTGGCCATAAATGAGAGCCGAACCGGCATCGCGTAGCGGGTCGTACAGCGCCCATGCCTGTTCGAGATGCTGCACGGCGGGCGTCATCGATCCGCTGACCAGCGACGCTGTCCCCACCATTCTGTGTCCCACAGAACGAGGAACAATAGCCGGCTGGCCGATTGCCAGATCGAGAAATTCGGCGGCAAGCTCGTGGTATCGGGCGATCTGGCCCGAGACATAACTGTGGGCCAATTGACCGTAGATGGCCTGGGAAAATCCGCGATACCTGTCCTGTTTGCCGGCAGAGCGCGATCGCGCGTTCGGAAGTCGCCTTGGTTTCGGCGCCGAATAGCCCTTGAAGACGATAACGGGGTTGATCAGCGCGATTTGCAGATCGAGTTCGAGCGATCGCGGTCCATGCCTTCGGGGAGCAGCGATACCTGCTCCAGGCCCCGCATGAAATTCGCGAAAGCCTCGGCGATTGGCGGATGACGATGCCGCCCTTTTCCCGGCCTTAAGCCAATACACGACTGCCCGTTCAGGCTGTCCGGCTTCGCCCAGATGATGCGCCAGCAGTTCGGGATGGGCCTCTGCCGTTCCGGGAAAACGATTCTCCATAAGCTCGGCGACCTGCAGGTGCGTCTGCTGGCGCGTGCGCCGGAGCAGCGAGCCGTAGGCCGCATCCTGCACCAGTGCGTGCTTGAAGATGTAACGGGCGCGCGGCGGGCGGCCGCGCTGGTAGAGCAGTTCGGTCTCGACCAGCTGGCTGAGGCCTTCCTGCAGCAGCGTGTCGCCAAGCGTGGACAGGCCTGAGATCATCTCGTAGGCGAATTCGCGCCCCAGCACCGAGCCGAGCTGCGCCAGTTCGCGCACCTGCGGCAGCCGGTCGAGCCGGGCCATCAGCGAATTCCTGCAACGTGTCGGGAATCGACAGCGATGACAGTGGCCCGGTCAACTCATAGCTTTCGCCGGTGTCGCGCAGGATGTCGGAGGCGAGAATGGTCTTGGTCAGTTCCTCGACATAAAGCGGCACGCCGTCGGTCTTGGTGACGATATGGTCGACAACCTCCGCCGGCAGCGGCTTCATGCCGGCAATGCGGGCGACCAGCGCCTCGGCATGCGGGCGCTCCAGGCGATTGAGCGTGATCGGCGTTACGTGCGAGCGGGCCGGCCATGGCGACACGAATTCCGGCCGCGCCGTCAGCACCATCAGCAGCGATGCGGTCGGCACCTGCTCGATCAGCAAGCCGATCAGTTCCAGCGTCGAGGGATCGGCCCAGTGCAAATCCTCCCAAAACTGCAGATGCGGCTGTCGCTCGGCAATCTCCAGCGTCATGGCGACGATCGCGTCCTGGGTGTGCTGTTTCTGCTGTTGCGGCGAATCAATTGGCTGCACACCACCCTCAACATCGCGCTCCCGCCTGTTGCCCGCCGCCGAAGATGACGACGTAGGCGCCGTTCACGATGACGACGAAGAACGGACATATCGGCGGGGCTGGTCGTCACGGTGGCGCCGTGGTCGTCACGCTGCCGCGTGCCGGTCGCGGGCGTGCCGGTTCGCCGTCGTCACGGTGGCGTCTGGTTGCGGGCGCGCGAGGACCCGGCAGGAGCGGAATCTCAGCCCGGCCGGGCCGGCACCGGCGGCCCGACGAGCCGGCCACAGGTGATCTGGCCGACCAGCGTCCACGGTGAGACGTGCGGGACGACCCGGGCCCGCAGGGTGAGCGCGGCGGCGGCCAGCGCGGTCAGCGCGTCACCCAGCCGCGTGGCCTGCGGCACGAGAGTGTTGATCACATCGAGGTCGACCCGGGCGAGCCAGACCATCCCCTGGGTGCGCAGCCACTCGACGTGGGCGGGGTCGCGGACGGCGCGGATCCAGCGCCGCACGGTGGACAGCGGCCGGTGCCAGCTGGGCGGCGATCCGCCGGTAACCGGTCCCGCGGGCGCTGGCCTGCAACGCCGAGCCGATCACGGCCGTCGTGTCGGCCCGGCGCGGGGCCACCACGGCCGGCAGCAGGACGTGGGTGCCGCGGCAGGAGCGGCAACGGGCCCGCCGCGGCCGCAGCGCCACGCGGTCGTGCCGTGGTCGCGCACGGTGCGGGCGCGGGCGTGCCCCCAGGGCTGCAGCGGACCGGTGCACGACGGGCAGGCCAACGTGCCGGCGGCGAGGTCGGTCTCGGCCTGACCGGGGTCGGCGACGCCGATCATCGGGTACGGGGTGAGGGCACGGCGCACGAGCGTGGTCTACCAGGCCCGCGACCGCCAGGGGTCAGCTGGTGTGGGCCACACCCTGCGGCGGTGCGCCGGGCCGACCGCGTCGCTCGGGTGGGCCGGCTCGGCACGGTGACGACCTCCGGCGAGCAGCCGGCGTGCCCGATGCTGGGACGGGCCTGTTGATCGTCACGGTGGCGGCGCCGACGAACGCCAGGGACGGGTCGTCGGTCGTCACGGTCAACGGCGGGAATCGAGCGCCAGGTCAGCATCCACGGAGGCGGTCAACACCCGCCCCGCATCCTCGACCTGGACACCGAGCCGCCTACAACGTCCTGACCAGCCGCAACACCTCGGCCTAGCGATACGACGCGCCGCCAGGCCAGCACCCGTTTGTCCAGCTCGACCCCAGATCCGGACACTTTCACAGCCGACGAGCTGCGGAACCCAGGGCTGGCTGGTAACGGATATCGCGCGTCGGGCGAGCACCCCATCAGCCCGAGCTGCTTCCCGATGCGCCCAGGGAGACGTCAGCAGGTCGAGCAGTCGCTCACGCACCGTATTGGAGTCGTTACTGTGCCAATCTCCTTTTTCGACCTCGGCCGGCTGCACGGATCCATTCGAGGCGAGCTGGATGTGGCCATCGCGGCGGTACATCGAGGGCGGGCAATTCGTCGGGGCGAAGGCGAGGTCGCGGGTTCGAGGAGGATTCGCCGCCGCGCACGGTCGCCGCGTGCCGCCGGATGCGGATCGGGAACGGATGCCCTCGCACTCGCGTTGCGGGCAGCCGGGGTCGGCCAGGGCGACGAGGTCGTCGTTCCGCGATGACGTTCGTCGCGTCGGCCGAGGCGGTCGTGCACGCCGGCGCCGGCCCGTGCTGGCCGACGTGGACCCGCTCACCCTGCTGCTGACCGAGGAGACCGTCGCGGCGGTGACGCACCGAGGCGGACGCGCGCCGTCATTCCGGTGCATCTCTACGGGCACGTCGTGCCCGTCCGCCGGTAATCGACAGCAGGAAGGCGAGCACGCCGGCCGCTGGTCGTCGAGGACGCCGCACAGGCACACCTGGGCACCTACCAGGACGAGCCGGTCGGTTGCGAAGTCGGAACGCCGCCTGCTTCAGCTTCTACCCCGGCAAGAACCTGGGAGCCTTCGGTGACGGCGGGGCGCTGTCCTCTCGCGATGACGCGGACCTCGACGAGCCGTGTCGGCTGCTTCGCGATCACGGCCGGAGCGAGCAAGTACGTCCACGACGAGATCGGCTGGTGCTCGCGCCTCGACGGGATGCAGGCCGCGGTGCTGCGGGTGAAGCTGCGCCACCTCGCGGGGTGGACCGAGGGACGGCGCACCGCGGCGGCCCGGTATCGCGACCTGCTCGGGGGTCAGCTGGTGCCCTGGGACGACGGGGCCGTGCACCATCTCCTGGTGGTCCGGGCCACCGACCGGGCCGACTCGGTTCTCAGCCTCGACGCCGCCGGCGTGGGCTGGGGGATCCACTATCCGGTGGCGCTCACCGACCAGCCGTCGCTCGCGCCCTACGTCACCAAGCCGACGCCAGCAGCTCAGCAGGCCGCGCAGGACGTGCTTTCGCTGCCGATGGATCCGCTTCTCACCGACAGCGAGATCCGTAGGGTGGCCGATGTGGTGAAGGCGCCGCGAGAACCGTGAGCACCTCGCCGACGGCCCGCCTCGTCGTGGCCGGGACCGATCCGAGGACCGAGGCGCGGATCCGGTACGCCTTCGGCGCGTACGCGGCGCTGCACGGGATCCGCGTCCTGCTGGCGGGCCCCGCCGATGTCATCGTGACGTACGGGACGGACACCGGACCCGGGGACGTGGCCCTCGCCCCGGGTTACCGGCCGCGGCCATTGTCGGGTCCCCGCGCCCGCGCCCGTCTGGGTCGATGACATGCCCTGCTTCCACCTCGTCGAGAGTGGTGAGCCGGACCTGCTCGGTGAGGCTTTCGAATGGCTGGCCGAGCGAGCGGCCTGCAGCGGCCTCGACCAGCTCGGGCGGGTACCGCCGGAACACACCCTGAGCGGGACATACGGCCTGGATCGCACTATACCCTGGGCCAACCGCTGGCTCGCGCGGGTCCACGCCAAGATCCGTGACGTACTCCCCGGGTTGCCCGCTGATCCCCCCCTCCCCTTCGGGCCGGGCCGCACGTTCGTCGCCAGCCACGACCTCGATCATCTGTCGGTCGACTCGCTGGTGAACGCCCGCCGCCTGGTCAAGAACATCGGGATCGCGCTCGTGCGACGACATGACGCCCGAACCGCGGCGCAGATCGTCCGCGCTGCGGCGGGACAGGGCAGCTCGACACAAGCCCACCACCATTGGGCTGGACGAGGTCCTGTCCGGGGAGGCGGAACGCGGGATCCGCACGTCGTACGCCGTCGTCGCCGAGTCGACCCACCCCCACGACCCCGGCTACACGCTCGACCAGGATGTCGTGCGTCGGGCCCTGGCCGCGATCGCCGCCGACGGGCACGAGATCTGCGTACACGGCAGCTTCGACAGCCTCAGCAAGCCGGGCCAACTCGCCCGCGAATACCGGCTGCTCGACGACGCCGGATACCCGGCGGTCGGCGGGCGCCAGCACTGGCTTCGGTACCGCGACGGTGAGCTGCTCACAGCGCTCGCCGCTGTAGGCGCCCGGTGGGACTCGACCTGCGGGCATCCCGACGACATCGGGTACCGTCGCGGCGTCGGGTTCCCCGTTCCTGCCCTACGACTTCACGACAGAGCGCGCCCACCGCATCGTGGAGATCCCGCTCGTCGTGATGGACCGTGCTCTGTGCAACGCCACGCGCGATCCCTTCCGCTGGGCAGGGGTTGCCACCGACGTCCTGCGCGCGTCTTGCGAGCACGGTTGGGGCGGCGTCGCCGTGCTGTGGCACGACTACGCCTTCGCCGGGACGACCCTGCCCCGGCAGCTGGCCGATGCGTACTGGGCGGTGCTCGATCACCGGTGATCGCTGGGTCACCGCAAGCGAGGTCGCCGACGCGGTGGAGGCCCGCTGGCGAGCGGCGGGTGCCTTCGACCAGCCCGTACGCGGCGATCGAGACGAGTCCCCTCCGAAACCCGCAACCAGCCCACAGGTGGCCTACCACATTGCGCCCGCGGCGCACGAGCGCGACCGCCGGGAGGACCGGGCCCTGCAGCAGAAACATCAGGCCGCATAGACCGGCACCGGAGTGGTGCTGACCGCGGCCGCGTCGATGACGGTATACCCGGCGATGAGGTCCGCGGCCACGACCCGATGCCCGAGGGACGCCAGGCACGCGCTGGTCGTCAGACCCACGTAAACCCCTTCCAATACCGCGATGTGATGTGAGCTGACGTGCGAATACGCGATCAGCTCCGTGGCACGGGGCGCCGGACAATGCCAGCGGCGGCGCTTCATGACATTCAGTCGCTCGTGACGCTTCTGTACTCGCTTCTCCCGCGATCGTACCTAATCGGAGCGCGGGCCGCATGTGTCCGGCCCACCGATCCGTTCCGTGATCACGCGACCGGGCCAGGTGGGCGTCCGCCGCGATCAGGGGGCGGCTGGCTTCTTCACCCACATGACGGCACAATGCGGTAGGACAGCTGCCTGACCGCGGAGACCCGAGTGTTATGAGCCTGGTGTGGATGCCCACCTCGTCCGGGACCTCGCTCCCGGCTCCCAGCAACAGCCCTGAGGGGACGATTGGGGAACGGAACCCGCAGGACCGGTGGCGGAGCAACTCGTGTGGCGGGACGGTGTGTGCATGCTCGAGCACATCGGGTCTTCCGACGAGTGCCTGCACGACTTCCACGACGGCATGACGTTCCTCGGGTCGACGGGCTAGACGCAGGCGTAACGAAGGAATGGGGGATCCCGAGACAATTCGGCACACAACACGAGCGCAGACTGCATGTCGTCGATCGCTGAAGGGAATCCTGAGCCATGATTACCCCTGTGTACCTGGGCCTGTTCAGGAGACGGTGGCTCATCGTCGTCGCCGGCGTTCTCTTGGGCCTTGCGTTCGCCACCGCGTTCCTGGCTCTCACCGGGAGTACTCGCGCGACCACCACCCTCTACGTGTCCGCCCGCTCCGCCGGTGCCGACAACGTGACGTCGGGATATGACGGCAATCTACTGGCGGAGGAGCGGGTCAAGTCGTACATACCGCTCGTCACGAGCAGCACGGTTAACCAGAATGTCGCCAGAGCCTTGCACGTGGACACGGCACCGGCCGATCTGGCTGGCAAGGTGACGGCATCCTCTCTACCGAACACCGTTCTGATCTACATCACTGCGACCGATCCCTCGCCCACTTTTGTCACCCAGCTCGCCAATGCCTACGGCGATGCCTTCGTCCAGTGGACGACCCAGCTGGAACAGGCACCGGACGCGACCCATCCGCCGGTCGTATCGTGCAGGTCGCCACGCCTGCGACAATGCCGACCGCGCCCAGCTCACCGGGGATGAGCCTGTACCTGGGGGTGGGTGTGGTGCTGGGTCTCGCACTCGGTGTCGCGGTGGCGCTGATGCGCGAGGCGTTCGACACGTCCGTGAAGTCGTTCGAGCACCTCCAGGACGCGACGGGAGGACCCGGCCTGGCCCTGTTCACCTCCGACCGTCTCTCGACGCTGCCCGTGCTCGTTCGTGGACGGTCGCGGCAGGCGGAGGAGTTCCGGCAGCTGCGGACCCGCCTGGCGTTCACCGGCAGTGGGGGCCGACCGCGGGTGATCGCACTGGCGAGCGCCCTGCACGGCGAGGGCACGACGTACGGCGGTGTGCAATCTCGCGGTCGCGTTCGCCGAGGCGGGTAGCCGGGTGCTGGTGATCGACGCGAATCTGCCCAAGCCCATGGTGGGGCGCTACTTCGGGCTCACCCACGAGGGGGGTTTCGAGCGACGTCCTCGCTGGCGCGTCGCGGATGGGGCAGAGCGTACGGACGTGGCTCGGCAACGGCCTGCTCGACGTTCTCACCAGCGGGTCGCCTCCAGTGAACTCGAGCGAACTGCTCGGTTCCGTCATGATGGTCGAGCTGCTCGAGGAAGCGCGCTCCACCTACGACGTTGTTCTCATCGACCTCCCACCGCTGTTGCGCGTGTCGGACGGCGCAGCGCTCGCCCCGCACGTGGACGGCGTGATCCTCGTGGTCCGATATAAAAGGACCGCGCGAAAGTTCGCCAAGGCTGCGGCCGAGACGGTGAGCAGCGTGTCGGGATGCCTCCTCGGTGCCGTCCTCACGATGGTGCCGGTGGTCGTCTCGCGCAGGTACACGCCCTTGTTCGGTGAGTACGGCCACGAGAGCCGGCAGGACAAGGAGCCGGAGCCGGTCGACTGGGAGGCGCTCCGCCGCGCCCGGAACGCGGAGTCGATGCCCGCCAGCGCGCTCGGGCAGAACGGACAGGAGCTGACCTGATGCCGATCGTGCCTTCGGTAGAGGAGGACCGATGAAGATCTCGGTGGTCGGCTGCGGCTACCTCGGTGCGGTGCACGCGGCGTCGATGGCGCAGCTCGGTCACGACGTGGTCGGGATCGACGTCGACCTGCCCAAGGTCGAGGCGCTGCAGCACGGCAAGGCGCCGTTCTACGAGCCCGGCTTCGACGACCTGCTGACGGCGTCGCTGGCGTCGGGGCGGCTGACGTTCAGCGCCGACGTCGCGGCGGCCGCGGACGCCCAGGTCCACTTCGTCTGCGTCGGGACCCCGCAGAAGCGGGGGGAGTACGCCGCGGACCTGCGCTACGTCGAGGCAGCCGTTCAGTCGCTGCTGCTTGTGCTGCGGCCCGGAGCCCTGGTCGTCGGGAAGTCGACGGTGCCGGTGGGAACGGCCGCGCGGCTGGCTGAGCAGATCGCATCCAGGTGCTCCGGGGCGATGCTGGCGTGGAACCCGGAGTTCCTCCGCGAGGGGTTCGCCGTCGCAGGACACGCTGCACCCCGACCGGCTCGTCTACGGCCTGCCCGAGGGCGGCGACGCGGAGAAGGCGCACGCCCTGCTCGACGAGGTCTACGCGCGGATCGTCGCGGACGGTACGCCGAAGGTGGTCACCGACTACGCCACCGCCGAGATGGTGAAGACCGCGGCCAACTCGTTCCTGGCCACGAAGATCTCGTTCATCAACGCGATGGCCGAGCTGTGTGAGGCGACCGGTGCGGACGTCAAGCAGCTGGCGGACGCGATCGGCTACGACGACCGGATCGGCCGGAAGTTCCTCAACGCCGGTCTCGGGTTCGGCGGCGGCTGCCTGCCGAAGGACATCCGGGCGTTCATGGCGCGGGCCGGGGAGCTCGGGGCGGACCAGGCGCTGACCTTCCTGCGCGAGGTCGACAACATCAACATGCGGCGCCGGATCCGGATGGTGGAGCTGGCCCGCGAGGTCTGCGACGGCAGCCTGCTCGGCAAGCGGATCGCGGTGCTCGGTGCGGCGTTCAAGCCGAACAGCGACGACATCCGCGACTCGCCGGCGCTGAACGTCGCCGCGCAGCTGCAGCTGCAGGGCGCGACGGTGCGGGTGACGGACCCGGCGGCGGTGGAGAACTGCCGCCGGATGTGGCCGCAGCTGGACTACGCAGACTCGGCCGAGGAGGCGGCGGAGCGGGCGGATCTGGTGCTGCTCCTCACCGAGTGGAAGCAGTACCGGGAGCTGGACCCGGTGGCTTTCGGCCGAGTCGTGTCGCAGAGGCGGGTGCTCGACGGGCGCAACGCGCTCGATCGGGCCCGCTGGGAGGCCGCGGGCTGGAGCTACCGGGCGCTGGGACGGCGGAACTCTCCCTGAGCCGTGCCGGTCCCCGGCCTGAGCTACCGGAGCTGCGCCGCCCGGTCCACCAGCAGGGTCCGGCTCTCCGCGGGAGTCAGTGCTGCCGCCGCGATCCGGTCCATGGCCGTGCGGTACAGCTCGACCTCGGACCGCTTGTCCAGGTACACCGCGCTCATCAGCTGCTCCATGTAGACGATGTCGGGCAGGTCGTCCTCGGCGAACTGCAGCATCGTGAACGGCCCCGCCGCCGCGGCCCGGCTGCCGCGGTCGAACGGCAGCACCTGCAGCGTGACGTTCGGCAGGTCGGCGTGCGCTGCGAGGTGCTCCAGCTGCTCGCGCATCACCTGCGTGGAGCCGAAGACGCGACGCAGCGCGGCCTCGTCGAGCACCACCCGGATCTGCGGGGAATCCGGCTCGGTCAGCAGATTCTGCCGCGTCATCCGCAGGGTGACCCGCCTGTCGGTCTCCTCGGCCGGGTCAGCGTCGGCGTCCGGTGCGATGACGGCGCGCGCGTACGCCTCGGTCTGGAGCAACCCGGGCACGAACTGCACGTGGTAGCTGTGGATCGTCGACGCGGCCTGCTCGAGCCGCACGTACATCTCGAACCAGCCGGGCAGGACGTCGGAGTAGCGGTGCCACCAGCCCGGCGTGTTGGCCTGTCTGACAAGTTTCACGAACGCCTCCCGTTCGGCCGGATCGGTCACGCCGTACAGGGCGAGCAGATCGGTGATGTCGCGTTCCTTGAAGCTCACGCGGCCGAGTTCGAGGCGGCTGATCTTGGCGCCCGACGCCCGGATGGTCTCGCCCGCGGCCTCCCGGGTGATCCCGCAAGCCTCGCGGAGGCGCCGCAGCTGGGTACCGATGACGAGACGCAGGACCGTCGGGCTCGCGGTGCGGGTCGGATCGAGCGGCGCCGGGGCATCGCCCACGACGGGTTCCGCTTCGGCCACAGTGGGCTCCTCCGCGCTGATAGACGGCTGGCGCGGGAGCACCTCAGGCGTCCCGGTGGGGGAGAAGCATACCGGGGTGTCATCCATATGGGTCCCTCTGGGCGCACGGCCTGTCACGCACCGTTGATCGACGCCGCGTGAGATGGCCGACATCGAGTAGCGCCGACCTGCGAACGTGCATATGCACGTGCAGACGACCTTGCACACGGTTGCGTGGCCAGGCAGGATGACAATGCACAGCAGAGATCCTCGGGAGGGCGCCGTGACACTCGGTCAGCGCGACAATCCCTCGACAGCGACGTCGACCGTCTCGGTCGCCTGTGTGTCCGACAAGCGCATCCACGAGGTCCGGGAGCTCGACATCGCCCCGGCTGCACGCCATGGTCGCTACCCCGCGCTGTGCGGCCAGATGATCACTGCGGCGTCGATGGCCGAGCCCGGCAACCGCCGCTGCCCCGAGTGTGCCGGGCTGCGCGACGACGATGTCCCGCGCCGTCCCGCGGGCCTGCTGCGGCGGCTGCTCGTCGGCCGCTGACCTCGCTCGTTCCGCTCCCCAGCTCCCCACCCCCGCGGAGTCGGCGACGCCCGCGTAGAGGTCTGATCGGCGGACCGTAGGGTCGGGCCGATGTCGTTCTCTCGTGCGATGCGTCGAGGCGTGCCCGCGGTGCTCGGCGGCGCTGCCGCCGCTGTGCTCCTGCCTGACGTTCTCGGGCTCGACGGGCGGTTGCCGATGCTCGCGGCCGTGGCGTGGCGCCCGCAGGCGGTGGTCGGGGTGGCGGCCGCGGGGGCGGCGCTCGGGGCGTGGCGGCCCACCCGGCCCGCAGGGATCGCGCTGGGCGCGGTCGCGGCCGCCGGGGCCATGGCAGTGGCTCGTCGGATACCCGGCCGGGACGATGACGGCACGGCGGGGGAGCCGCTCACGGTCCTGAGCGCGAACGTGTTCACCGGACGTGCCGACGCCGGTCAGCTCGCCGGGCTGATCGAGCGGGAGGCGCCGGACTTCGTGGTGCTGCCCGAAGCCGGCTGCGACTTCCTGGACAAGCTCCTGCCGCTCGTCGCCCATCTCGGCTACCGCGGCTGGGCCGCCACTCCGCCCGGTGTCCCCGACATCACGGGCGTGGTGCTGCTCGCCGGGCGGCGAACCGGACCGCTGGAGGTCGAGCCGCGTTCTGACCTGCGCTACCGGCATCTCCGCGCGAGCGGGGGGATCCTCGGCGACCGCGAGCTGTTCGCGGTGCACGTCACCGCTCCCCGCAAGCCGTGGCTCGCCGTCCGGTGGCGGCGCGAGCTGGGTGTCGTCGGCCGCTGGACGCGGAGAACGCCGGCACCGATCGTGGTCGGCGACCTGAACTCCACCTTGGACAACGGCCCGCTGCGGGCCGCGCTGGGCGGATGCGTCCCGGCGGCGCGAGGGCGGGACGCGCTCGTGGGGACCTACCCGTCGGGATTGCCGCGGTGGTTCGGCATCCAGATCGACCACGTGCTCGTGCCGGCGGGGACGGCGACGCTGCGCCTCGACGTGCACGACGTGTCGGGGACCGATCACCGGGCCGTGGTCGCGCGGCTGGTGCTGCCCGGAGCCGTGCTTGCGCTGAACCTGAACGTGGGAAGCGGGGCCGCGCGCCCCTCCGACGCGGCCCCGCCTCCCACGAACCGCGATGCGGTCGTAGCTAGGAGGACGCAGGGGCCTGCGCTGATACATCCTATGGCCGATTTCTCGTCGGCGATTCCGAGGAGGGCGCTGCCGAGGGCAGCGTCACCTCGGCCGCACGGATCGGCCCGTGATCCGGTACGTTTCCGCCCGTGAGCGTGCTCGAGACACTCCTGCGGTTCGCGGTTCCCGTCGTCGGCATCTACTTCCTCGTCTCCCTCGCAGTGGTGGGGACAAAGAAGAGGAAGCGCAGGCGCTACCGCGTGGGCGAGCCGTGGGACTACGAGCCGCTGTGGTGGACGGCCAACCCCGAGGGCGCGCATCTGCCGGCTGCCCACGCGCAGCCGGTCACGGGGGAGCGAGGAGGCGCACGTGGCAGTTGGTGAGAAGACGCCGGGGAGCACCATGGACACGGGACAGGGCGACCGCGGGAGCGCCCTGGCGCATCTGGAGAGCGACAATCTGCCGCTCGGTTCGGTGGTGACCGCGTCCGGGCGCGTCTCGACGGCCGAGGTCTATGCGGAGCCGGACCTGTCCGGCCTCCCGTTCACCCCCGTGCAGCTCAGCCGGCTCGACGAGGCGCTCACCCTCGCCAGCCGCGACAGCGGGTTGCGGTTCAGCGTCTACCTCGGTGACCTCGGTGGCAAGCCGACGGACACCGCGCAGCGGCTGCACGGGCAGATGGAGGGCTCGGACGAGGCGGTGCTCGTGGCGGTCAGCCCTGAGCAGCGGGTGGTCGAGGTCGTGACCGGGCCCGAGGCCCGGGTGCGGCTGCCCGACCGCGGCGCCAAGCTCGCCGTGATGAGCATGGTGGCCTCCTTCAAGGAGGGCGACCTGCTCGGTGGTCTGCTCAGCGGGCTCCAGATGCTCGCTGAGCAGGCGGGGTCACGCCGCCACTGAGGAAGGCACGCGGCGCCGACGACCCCGTCGGAGCCGCCACACCCGACACCGCACCTCGCGCGGGCCGGGCTCGTTGGTCTGACGTCAGTGACCGACGTACGAGCCCCGTACCGACCGAGCGAGCGTCATGTCCGAGCAGTCCCCCTGTCCGAAGCGCGCCCCGAGCGTCCTGATCGTCGACGATCACGACCTGGTCGGTACCTCGCTGGCTCTTGCGTTGACCGCCGAAGGTTTCCAGGCCCGGCGGGCGGCCGCGGTCGACCGGGCCGGCGTGCTCGAGGAGGCGGACACGCTGCCGCCCGGGCTGGCGCTGCTCGACCTCGACCTCGGCCGGGACCGGCAGGGACGGCGGCGTGACGGCGTCGAGCTCGTCGTCCCGCTGACCGAGCGGGGCTGGTGCTGCATGGTGCTCTCGGCGGCCGACCGCGGCCGGGTCGGTGCGGCCCTGGCCGCGGGGGCGATCGCCGCGGTGCCCAAGCGCGCGCCGTGGCCGGTGCTCCTCGCCAACGTGCGGGCGGCGCTGCACGGCCGGACCGTGATGAGCCCGGAGACCCGCCAGGAGCTGATCGACTCGTTCCGGGTCCGCGACGCGGAGCGCCGCGACATCGCGGAGAAGCTCAGCAGGCTCACCCAGCGCGAGCGCGAGGTGCTCGCCGAGCTGGCCAGGGGACACCGCGCGCAGGCCGTGGCGGAGCAGTACGTCGTCTCGCTGGCGACCGTCCGGACCCAGATCCGGTCCGTGCTGAGCAAGCTCGAGGTCGGGTCGCAGCTCGAGGCTGTCGCCCTCTACCGCCGCGGCCAATCCGGCTGACACACGATCTGACAACGCCAGGCCGCGCTGCGTGAGGATGGGCCGTAGGATCGGCTCTCTCCCGGGATCGGCGTTGCTTGAGGGGGCGAACGCCTGTGAATGGAGTGACGGAGAGTGTCCGCGGTCGCCTGTGGCGGCCGTCGCGACCACTCACCGACACCGCGGTCGTCGTGGCGGTCTGTGCTGTCATGACAGCGCTGGCGATGACGCCTGCCCTGCGCGGCCTGGGGCCGCCGGGCGCGGCGGTCCTCGTGCTCACGGTTGCGACGGCGACGGTGACGGCAGGGGCCGCGATCCTCGCCGAGGTGCTGAGCCGCGTCTGCGACGATCCACGCTGGTCGTGGGCGGCGGCAGCATTCGCCCTCTACGGGGTGGTGGTGCTGCCCGTCAGCGCGCTCGCAGCGGGCGGCGACACGCCTCGGCTGCTGCTGATTCGCGTGGCCGCGTACGTCGTGGCGCTGCCGATGCTCGTCTTGTCGCTCCGCCCGCCGCACCGCCTGTCCGCGGCGGTGGCGTGGGTGCTCACGGTCGTCGGTGCCCTGCTCGCGACCGCGGCATCACTGGTCCCCGAGCCCGCCGTCCCGACGAGGATCGTGGTGGCGGTGCTCGTGGTGGCGGTGCTGCCGGCATGGACCGCGGTGGCCGTCGGCTACGTCGTCGACGGGTACCGGCGCCGCAGCGGGCCGCGGCTGCGGTTCGGGCTCGGTCTCGCGGTGGTCGCGGTCGCCCAGCTGTACCGGGCGGCGACGGGCGCACCGATCGGCGACCCGGTGTTCACCGCGCTGCGGTTGGTCGGTGCGGTGATCGTCCTCGCCGCCCTGGCCCGGCTGGTCGCGCGGTCGCTCGCGGCGGTGCGCTCGCAGCATTTCGCCCAGCAGGAGGAGCTGACGGTCGCGGCCCTGCACCTCGAACGAGCGCAGGAACTGGCCGCCGAGCGGGACCACGAGCTGCGCAACGGGCTCGCGGGCCTCGCCGGGATCACCCACCTGCTCAGCTCGGGCGCGGACGACGAGGAGCAGCAGCGGCTCAAGCTGGCCGTGCTGTCCGAGCTGACCCGGTTGCACACGATCCTCGACGGGCGTGGGCTCGCGTTCGAGTCCCCGGACGCGCCGCCGCGCGCCGAGTACGCCGTCGAACCGGTGCTCGCCGGGCTGGTCACGCTGCGCCGGTCGGCGGGCGCGCTGATCACGGTGGACGTCGACGCAGGCCTGCGCGCGTGCGGCGACGCCGCGGTGCTCGCCCAGGTGGTCACCAACCTGCTCGTCAACTGCGACCGGCACGCGCCGGGGGCGGCGGTCATCGTCCGCGGGTACCGGGCGGGGGACCGAGCCGTCGTCGAGGTCCGTGACGCGGGGCCCGGCCTGCGGGCCGCGCTCGGGCACGACGTGCTGCAACGCGGCGTCCACGATCCCGCGGCCGGCGGCTCCGGCCTCGGGCTGCACATCAGCGCCCAGCTGATCGACCGGGAGGGCGGCGAGCTGGACCTGCGCACCGTCACCGACCCGCGCGGGTGCCTCGCGACGGTACGGCTGCCGGCGGCGGATCCGGCACAGGACAGGCCCGGAGCAGGACGTTCCGGGGCGGCGCCGACGCGGTGACCGTGCCGTCGCGTCGTCGTGCCGGCGGATCGAGGAGCGGCCCGGACGGCGGGGAACGACGGTGAACGGTCACTCCGATCGGGCCGCGCCCGTGCACCTCGCACGGTCACCGCAGCACGAACGCCGTTCATCAGTCTCGGGGATGGCTGCGCCCTCTCGTCGTCGCCTAATCTGAAATCTCGGCTCGGCGAGCCACCGACGGTTGGGGAAGGTAGACCCTGAATGGGTGACGAGGCACCTCGGCGGAGTGGCTTCTCGGACACGAGGTCGCAGCGCGGTCAGCGCGGGTCGGCGGGTTCGTTCGTATTGACGCCGCCCACCGGCATCCCGGCGTTGCCGGACGTCACCTCGATGCCCGTTCCGGACGATGCCCGCGGGTTGGTGCCGGTTCCTCGCGCAGCAGCGGCCTGCTCCGCCCCGTCCGCGTCGGCATGCGTGTGCCGGCATCCGTCCGAGGCCCACGAGCACTGGCGCCCGGGCACGGACTGCGGGATCTGCGGCGCGCCGCAGTGCTCCGTCTACCGCAGACGAGGAGGCGCCGTCCGCCGGCTCCTCCGGCGTCTGAGGCTCGTGCGCTGACGTTCCGGCTGTCTCCACCACCCGTCGGCCACGGGCGCCGATGAGGGACCGTCCGCGGACGAGGGTGCCTGCGGGAGACGCCGCAACCGCCTCAGCAACCTCCGGGTAACGTCTGCGAGTAAAGACCAGCGCAGCGAGGGAGTCCGATGAACGGCGAGGGCCCGGTCGCGGGCGAGATCGATCGACTGGTGATTCAGCAGTTCGATCCGGCACGAGCGGCGACCATCGGCGGGATCGACACCTGCATCCGGGGCCTGCTCGAGTACGCCCCACCCGGTGTCCGGCTGGCCGTGGTCGGGGTCGACGAGTCGGACCCGGATACGCCTCTCGGGCGGTGGAAGACGGTGCGGCGGGGAGGCCGGGAGATCTGGTTCCTGCCGGTCGCGCGCATCGACACCACCCGACCCAAAGGTCTCGTCCCGCACTCCGCCCGGCTCGTTGCAGGTCTCCTGCGGTACCGGGCCCGGATTCCCCGCAGCGCCGAGGTCCAGGCGCACCGCGTCGACGTCGGCCTCTTCACCTACCTGCTGTTCCGCCGACCGCTCGTGTACTGCATCCACACCCAGGAGAGAGGGCTGCTCGGCCCGACGTCGGACTCGTTCTGGCGGCTCACCGGCGGCCTTCACGAGCGGGTCGACCGGGCCGTCGCGCGGCGAGCGGCGCGGGTGATCGTGTTCAATCCGGCGTTCGCGGAGAAGGTCAGACGGTGGAACCCCCGCACCGTCTCCGCGCCCACGTGGTTCGATCCGGCCGTCACGGTTGCCCGGCTCGAAGCGGTGAACCCCCACGGGGTCATCTGGGTCGGCAGGCTCGAGATCCCCAAGGACCCGGAGCTGGCCATCCGTAGCTTCGCCGCCCTGGTCGCCGATGATCCGGACGCACCGTGGACTCTCGAGATGATCGGCTCCGGAACGTTGTTGCCGGTGCTGCAGGCACAGATCGCTGCGCTGCCGCCGGACGTGGCCCGGCGGATCACCCTGCGCGGCAGGCTCGGGCCTGCCGACCTCGCCGAGGTGCGCGGCCGGTCCGGGGTGTTCCTCATGACCTCCCACAGCGGCTACGAGGGATTCCCCCGCGTGCTGGTCGAGGCCATGGCGACCGGGCTGCCCGCCGTGGTGACCGACGGCAGCGACACGGGCGGCCTCGTCCACCAGGGCGTCTCGGGGTTCGTCTGTAGTCGCAGTCCGGGCGAGCTCGCCCATTCCATCCGCGCCGCCCGGCACCTCGACCGCGCCAAGGTCGTCGACGCCGTCGCCGCGCTGAGCGCACCCCGCGTGGTGCGCGAGATCTTCTTCGACGGGAGTACTGAGCAATGAGGGCCTTGGTGACGGGTGCGGCGGGTTTCGTCGGTAGCACGCTGGCGCGCCGGCTGCTCGCCGACGGTCACGACGTCGTCGGCGTGGACTCCGTGAACGACTACTACGACCGGCAGCTGAAACGGGCCAACCTCGGCCGCCTCGCATCGACCGGGTTCCAGTTCGTCGAGGCCGACCTCAACGCCGTGGACCTCCCCTCGCTCCTCGCCCGAACCGAGGTCGTCTTCCACCTCGCCGGCCAGCCCGGCGTGCGGTCGTCGTGGGGCAGCGAGTTCGACCGCTACGTCACGGACAATGTCCGCGCCACCCAGCGGTTGCTCGAAGCTGCTCTCCATGCCGACAGGCTCCGACGGTTCGTGTTCGCGTCCTCCTCGTCGGTGTACGGGGACGCAGAGCGGTACCCGACCGAGGAGACCGACCGGCCGCAGCCGTTGAGCCCGTACGGGGTGACGAAGCTGGCAGCCGAGCACCTGTGCACGCTCTACGCGCGCAACCACGGGGTGCCCACGGTCTCCCTGCGCTTCTTCACCGTCTACGGGCCGCGTCAACGACCCGACATGGCCTTCACGCGCTTCTGCCGGGCCGTCAGCGACGGTCGCGAGATCGAGGTCTACGGGACCGGGGAACAGGTGCGTGACTTCACCTACGTGGACGACGTCGTGGAGGCGAACCTGCAGGTCGGCACCGCCGACATCGGCTCCGTCCCGGCCGGGAGCGTCTTCAACGTCGCAGGCGGCTCGTCGACCACGGTGAACGAGGTGCTCGCGCTGCTCGGGGAGATCTCCGGCCGCGCGGTGCGCGTCGTCCGCGGTGCGCCGGTCCTCGGCGACGTGCTGCGCACGGGTGGAAGTACGGAGGCGCTCAGCAAGGCAACCGGCTGGATGCCGCGGGTCGGCCTACGGGAGGGGCTCGAGGAGCAGTACCGGTGGGCCGCCGGAGTCTAGGTCGGTAACGGAGAGGTCGGTAGCGGACCGGGCCGGCGGTGAGCCGGCGCCGGTCCTGACTGTGCGCACCCGCTCAGCTGCCGCCTCGTGGAGTGGGTGAGGGCCGGCTGACACCGTCCGCCAGGTGCTCGCTCGCGGCGGACCCGTTGTCGCCGTCGTGGCCCGGGCGACCGCTCACGTCCGGAATGCTCACCGTCTCGGGCTCAGGCGCTGGCGGCGCAGACGGCCGCGGACCCTGCACAGGACCAGCGGATGGCGGGGCCGGCACGGCCGGCCGCGGCCCTTGCTCCGGACCGGTCAGCAGCGCGGGCTGCCGCGGTACCGGGTCTGGCTCCGGGTAGGACCGGTTGCGCCGGATGCCTGCGTGCCGAGGTGCGGGTGTGCGTGTGAGCACGACGCCGAGCAGCGGCGCCTTGACCGCCTCCAACACGTTCAGGGCGGCCGCGACCTGCTCCTCCGCCGTCTTGCCATACTGCACCAGCAGGATGACGCCGTCGGACCGTGCTGCCACCACGGCGGCGTCGGTCACGGGAAGCAGCGCCGGGGTGTCGATGATGACGAAGTCGTAGTGGGCCCGGACGTCGGCGAGCAGCGCGGCCGTCGCTGGCGAGGCCAGGAGCTCGCTGGGGTTAGGCGGCGTCCCCCCGGCTGTCAGAACGTCGAGGCGGCCCTCCGTCCACCGGCGCACGGCGCGCTTCGCGGGTATCCGTCCGGACAGAACGCTGGCCGCCCCGGTGCTGGGCTCCATGCCCAGGTACTGCTCCACCGTCGGGCTGCGGAAGTTGAGGTCGACGAGCAGGACGCGGTTGGCGGCATCCGCCAGGGCAAGCGCCAGGTTGCACGCCGTCGTCGACGTGCCCTCGCCCGCCGTGGCGCTCGCCACCGTGATGACCCGGTGGGGCCGGTCCGCTCCGAGGAACTGCACGTTCGTGCGCAGCTTGCGGAACGCCTCGACGGTCGGGGAGGCGGGCGCCGCACCGGCCGTCAGCGGATGCAGCCGGGCGCCGCGGTCCGTGGCGATCTGGGCGAGCACCGGCGCACCCGTCACGGCCCGGAGCTGTGCGGCCGAGCGGATCGTCGTATCGCGGGCGTCGCGGACGAATGCGCCGGCGAGCCCGACGAGCAGACCGAGCGCCCCGCCGAGGGCCAGGTTGAACGGCACGCTCGGAGCGACCGGGACGGGCACCGCGGTGGCCGGGCGGATGATCTGCGCTCCGATCTTGGGCGCAGGCGAGGGCGCGGGCGCCGGCGCGGTGGTCGCGCGCGCGCCTGCGGGCGCCGGAGCAGTAGTCGGGGCGGCGGTCTCCGGCCCGAACGGCTGCTCGAGCTGCTGCACGAGGCCGACGAACTCCTCGGCCAGCCCGTTCGCGATCGCCGCCGCTCGGTCCGGCGACGTGTCCGTGACCGCGGCGGAAAGCACGACCGTGTCGGGCTGCACCGTCACCGTGATGTGCCGGGCGAGCTGAGCCGCGGTCATGGGCAGCTGCAAGCGGTCGATGACGGGCTGGGTGATGCGCTCGTCCTGCAGCAGCGGGGCGTAGGAGACCACCCGTTCCTTCGCAATCTGGCTCGCCTGGTAGGCGGCATCGGAACTGTCCGCGCGCCCCTCGAGCGATACGTACAGCGTCACGTCCGACGAGTACTCCCGCGGTGTCAGGTACGTGACCACCCCCGCTGCGGCCAGCCCGAGCAGCAGGCACGCGAGGACGACGCGCCAGCGCCTGCGGACGATGCGCAGGACGTCGTTCAGCGTCACGCCGCCGCCTCCTCGTCGACATCGGTTGACCGCGGGCGTCGCCGCGGTCCGCCGTGCGGGAACTCGCTACCGCTCACCGGCTCGTCCATCACTCACCCGAGTCTAGGCACGACAGGCACCTGGGGTCGTGTGTGTTCGCTCCCCGTCGGAGTGGAGCATGAGCCTCGCCCCGCCGGAGCGAGACCGGCCGGCTCACGACAGGGTAGCGTCGATCGCGGACGCCTGGGGGCGTCGAGGACGGGAGTGGCGATGCTCGGACGGCGAGGACCGTCGCGGTGACGGCAGTATCCGCCCGGGCGGATGCGCCACCGATTGTGGTGAGTGGTCCGGCACGTCGGTCGCCCCGCTCGGCACCACCCGGTCCGGCCGGCGTGTGGGTGTGGGCACTGGCAGCGGTCGTTCTCGGAGGTGCGGCTGCGGCCTGGCCGCTGCCGGCGCTGGTGGTGCTGGGCAGCGCGGTGGCGCTGGCGTTCGCGTTCACCAGTCCCCACGCCACAGCCGCGCTGGCGGCGTTGGCGGTGCTGTTCGTCCGCCCGATCGAGCACCTCGTGCAGATCCCCCAGGTCGGATACCTCGACGAGGGTCTGGTCGTGCTGTGCGCCGTGACGATGCCGCTGCGACGGATCGTCGGCAGGCGCCCGCTGCGCAACCTCCCGGGGCAGTGGTGGTTCGCGGGCTTCCTCGTCTGCGGTGTGCTCAGCGCGCTCGTCCTCCACGTGCCTGCTGCGATTTTCCTCACTGGGACGTTCGTCATCGCCAAAGGCCTGCTGTTCGGGTGGGCGGTCGCCCAGCTCGACTGGACGGAGCGCCACCTGGCAGTCGCCGCGCGCGTCGGTACGGTGCTCATCGTTCTCTCCCTCGCCGCGGCGGCGGTGAACATCGCGATCCCCGGGGCGTGGCAGGCGGTGATGGCCAGCGACGCCAATGCCGTGGAGTCCCGGTCCTTCCTGCCGTCACTCATCGGCCCCTTCAGCCATCCGATCGACTTCGGCCAGTTCATGGCGCTGTCCTTCCTCGCGGTGGCGGCGTGGCGGACGGCCGTCAGGAAGGGACCGCTCACCTTCGTGCTGCTGCTCGCCACGGCGCTCTGCGCGCTGGGGACGGCTCGCCGCACCGCCGTCGCCAGCATCGCGGCGGCGTGGCTGTGGTTGCACGTGAAGGTGCGGTCGACGGCCGTCCTGGTGGCGCTGGCCGCCTTCCTCCCGGTCGCGGTCGTCGTCCTCGCAGGCCCGGTGAGCACCGTCGTGGCCGTGACCTACCACGACTACCTCGGCAACGGCGCACCCGAGGCGCGCACCGTGCTCACCGTCGACTCCTTCAAGGTCGCAGGCGGGTACTTCCCGGGGGGCGCAGGCTTCGGCCGGTTCGGCTCTGCGGTGGCGGCCGAGAACTACAGCCCGGAGTACGTCGCCCGCGGCTATCCCACGGTCTGGGGACTCGGGCGGACGGAGGAGGACGGCCGGTTCCTCACCGACACCGAGTGGCCGGCGATCATCGGTGAGGCCGGCTTCCTCGGGGCGCTGGCGTTCGCGGTGGGGCTGGCCGGGATCTACCGGGCCGGCGTGCGCCTCTGGCGCGACGGGACCGACGCGGATCATCCGATGGGCAGGCCTGACGTCGGCGGCCTGGCTGGTGGCGGGGCTCGTCCAGTCGGTGGCGACGGTCACCTTCACCGGGCCGCCGGTCTACGGGTTGCTCCTCGGGCTCGCGGGTGTCGTGGCGGCCCTGTCCGATCCGATGCTGTCCGATCCGGTCCACCGCGACGCCGCGCCGGTCAGAGCCGGTCGACGCCCGCACCGGTGAGCCGGTTGCGGGTGTCGAGGACGCGGTCGGCGTTCTGTTCGAGGAGTTCCCAGTCGATCTCGTCGTGGTCGGCGAGCACGACGACGACGTCGGAGTCCGCGACGACCTGCGGCGTGCACGCGACCAGCTCGACGTTCGCGGGGACCTCGTCCACGGCGATCCGCGGGTCGACGGCACGCACCTCCGCGCCGAGGTCGATCAGCCGGCGCGCCACCCCTGTCGCGGGGGACTGGCGTGCGTCACCGGAGTTGCGCTTGTAGGTCAGGCCGATGAGCAGGACCCTGCTGCCGTTCGCCGCCCGGCGGCGGCGGTTGAGGTGCTCGACGACGCGGGTGACGACGTAGCCGGGCATGTTGTCGTTGACGTCGTTGGCGATCTCGACGAACCGGAAGGTGCGGCCGAGAGCCCGGCGGACCTGCCACGACAGGTACGACGGGTCGATCGGCAGGCAATGGCCGCCGACCCCGGGCCCCGGCGTGAACTTCATGAAACCGAAGGGCTTGGACGCCGCCAGGTCGACGACCGACCAGACGTCGATGCCGAGCTCGTGGCAGTAGATCGCCAGCTCGTTGACCAGGGCGATGTTGACGTGCCGGAAGGTGTTCTCCAGCAGCTTCGCCAGCTCGGCCTCCCGAACGCCGGGGGCCGCCACGGTCCGGTCGACCACGGTGTCGTAGAAGGCCGCGACCGCCTTCCCCGATTCGTCGTCCACTCCCGAAACGATCTTCGGCGTGTTCTGGAGACCCCACGTCGGATTTCCCGGGTCGATCCGCTCCGGGCTGTACCCGAGCTGGTAGTCCACGCCGGCGCGCAGCCCCGACCCGGCGTCCAGGATCGGCCCGAACACCTCCTCGGTGGTTCCCGGGTACGTCGTCGACTCCAGCACCACACACGCGCCACGCCGCAGGTGCGGCGCGAGCAGGCGGGCGGCGTCCTCGATGAAGCTCAGGTTCGGTGCGCCGTCGCGCAGCGGCGTCGGAACGCAGACCACCGCGGTGGTGAACCCGGCGAGGTCCGTCGCGTCGTCGGTGGGCAGGTAGCGGCCGGTGTCCAGGGCGGCGCGGAGGTCGTCGTCGGTGATGTCGTCGATGAAGCTGTCGGCCCTGCGCAACCGATCGACGCGATCCTTGTCGAGGTCGAAGCCCACCACCGTGTGGCCGACCTCGACCGCTCGCATGGCCAGCGGCAGGCCGACGTAGCCCTGGCCGACCACGACGACTCGGCTGTCATGCGCGACTGTCATGGATGTCGTCCTTCCGTGTGGCTGCCCGGTCGGCGTCCGACCGAGCCGCGTATGCGTGGATCCTCAGCAGAAGTAGCGGTAGAGCAGTGCGCCCGCGCGGGCGGTGGTCTCGTCGGGCACCGACGGTTCGGTGAGCAGACGGGTCAGGCCGCCGAGCACGTCGCCGAACTCGCGCTGGGCGGGCTGCTGCTCGGCGACGCCGGTCCGGAGGGTGACGAGCCGTCGTTGCTCGCTGGCCCAGCGGCTCTTGAACCGGACCAGGCCCGGCTGGTCCAGATCGCTGAGGCCCCAGTCGACGAGGCCGAGCTCGCGCTCGAGGCCCAGCTGGATCGCGGACCAGTAGATCGCGTCGTTGGGGCGCACCTCGAGGTGCGCCGGATCGGACGCGCCGAACTTGTAGTAGAGAACCCCGTTCCACTCCAGGAACAGGGCCGCTGCGGCGATCTCGTCGCCGTGGCGGGCGAGCAGGGTGACACACCGGCCTTCGGGCGCGAACTCCTGCCAAATCCGCTCGAAGAACTCCCATGGCTGAGCGAGCAGCCGGTACTTGTTCTTCCGCAACCGCACGTGCAGGTGGTGCATGGTGCGCACGGCGTCCAGGTCGTCCCGCACCTCGATGCGCACGCCCGCCCGTTCGCCCGCGGCGATGTTGCGCTTCGACTGGCTGCCGAGCCGGCGGCGGAGCTCGTCGACGTCGGCGTCCAGCGGCGTGCCGTGCCATGCGGCCTCGCCCGCCGCGCGCAGCGAGATGCCGTGCACCGCCGGTGAATCGTCGAGGCAGCGGAGCGTGAACGGCGAGTCGCCGGGCCCGCGGTCGACGGTGTCGAACAGCAGGTCCCAGATCGCGGTGTCGGGCACGGGTGGGTCGGCCCGGTCCGAGAAGGGCAGGCTGAGCAGCCTCCTGCCGCGGGAGTCGTCGACCGTGACCCACGACAGGCCGCCGACGGGCACGCCGGCGGTGTCGACGGCGATCCGGGACTCCGCCGTGAACCCGTAGGTCCCGCACACCGCGGCGATCCACGGCGGCGAGGTGAACAGACTCGCTCCCGGCCGGTTGGCCAGCGTCCGCCACAGCGGGTCCGTGGCCGGGTCCGCCGTGACGACCTGTGCGACGGACGCTGACATCGGGACCGCACTCATACTTCCCCGCACTTCCCCGTTCTCCACGCGGCGTCCGCCCGCGCTGCACCCTGTTCGGACTCGCTCACCGAAGACCGAATTCAGGGACCTCCGGTATCCGGCGCACGGCCCAGGTCCGGGTGGCCAGCAGGTCGTCCGCGGTGATCTTCTCCGGCTCGTGGTGCGCGGCGAGCCCGCGCTCGACCAGTTCCTCGGCGAGCTCACCCTGGTGGTCGTCACCGGCTTCGCCGTGCTCCGCGAGCCGGCTCGCCACGACCGCGAAGCGACCCGCACCGAGGTTGGCCAGCGCCGAACCGGTTCCCGCATGACTGACGACGATGTCGGCCTCGGCGAGCGCGGAGGCCAGGTCCGCCGCGGGCAGGAACGGCGTCGCCACGATCGGCAGGTCGTCGACCGGCGTGCACCCCGTCTGCCACAGCACGTCGACCGGGCGGCCTGTCGCCTGCTCGAGATCTCCGCCGGGTGCGAGCAGCGGAGCGAGGGCGCGGATCAGCCGGCCGAAGGGGAACTCCACGGCCGTGCCGACGGTGACCACGACCTTGATCTTGTCACCCAGTGCCTCGTCTCCGGGAACGGCTTCGTAGGCGTCCAAGCCGCTGCCGCCGTAGTGCCAGTGCGGCCCGCTCCAGCTCCGGTACTGGGTGTAGGTGCGCACCCGCGGAACGCGGCGCAGGATCCGGCCGGTCAGCGAGGGGCCGGAGACGCGTGCCGCGCTCTCGATGTAGTGGCACTCCACCCCGCGCGCGGCAAGGTACGGGAGGTATCCCAATGCGATGCCCGAGCCGGTGGACACCGCTCGTGTCGGACGCCGGCGCCGGTAGAGCGAGTGCGCCGCCCGCACACACCGCAGCACGCCGGGAACGTCGCGTACGCCGACGTACGGGATGAACTCGACATCGCGCTCTGCGAGAAGTGACGTGCTCTGCTCGTTGGCGTGCGTCACCCAGACCGAGTCGGTGTCGCCCGGGATCCGCTCGGCCAGGGCGACGAGCTGGGTCAGGTGGCCCCCGGTGGTCGCGATGAACGCCGTGGTCATCGCGCGCCGTTGCTGCGCAGCAGCGCCGGCACCGTCCGGAGGAGGATACCCAGGTCCGAGCGCAGGGAGCGGCTGTGGACGTAGTCGACGTCGAGCCTGAGCATCTCCAGCGTGCCCAGCATGCTCCGCCCGCTGACCTGCCACAGACCGGTGAGCCCGGGGCGCACGTCGAACCGCTGCGCGAACTCGGGCGGGAACATGTCTGCCTCCCACCCCAGGCACGGACGCGGGCCGACGAGCGTCATGTCACCCCGCAGCACGTTGATCAGCTGGGGGAGCTCGTCCAGGCTCGTGCGGCGCAGGAACGCACCGGTGCGCGTGATCCGGCGGTCCTCGTTCAGCTTCGAGCTGCCGTCGACGACGGTGTCCTCGCCGCGCAGCTCACGGGCGATCAGGTCGCGGAGCGCGCGGTCGTCACCGCTCGGGAGCATCGTCCGGAACTTCAACATCACGAAGCGGCCGCGCCGGAGCCCGACCCGTTCCTGCCGGAACAGGGATGGCCCCCGATCCTCGGCGTACACCGCCAGCGCGATCAGCACCATGGGGATCGCGAAGAGGACGAGCAGCACCGAGCAGACGACGATGTCGATCGTTCGCCGCGCGACTCGGGCGGCAACGTCGTCGTTCGGGTGCTGCGCCGCATGCGCGGGGAACCCGTCGGTCCTGCGCCGCGTCGCATGCGCGGGGAGGCCGTCGATCGTGCGCCGCACCGCGTGGGCGGGCACGCCGTCGACTGTCTTCCGCACTACCTGAGCGGGGACGACGTCGATCGTTCGCCGCGCTTCTTGAGTGCGGACGCCGGGAGGGTTCGCCACCTCGACGGGACGTTCCTGAAACATCAACACCCCTGCGCTGCGCCAATCGTTGACAGGCCTCAATTCGCCAGCTCTCCATCGCCTCGGCTGGCCGCTTCGTTACCGCGCCATGTCATCTCGAACCCGATCGGGACGGCCGCGTCGTCCGTACCTGTGCGGCCACGGCTCGCGCGCGGTGGCGCAGCCGCCACGCCCGCCCGCCTGCCCGGGACGCGAGCCGGTAGCCGGTCGACAGCTTGCACCGGAACGCGAGCAGGGAGTCCGTGCTCTGGACGAAGATCCGGTCCGCGGCGAACCGACCGTGCTCGCGCGCCACGGCGAACGCCACGTCGAAACCGGCGTCCGCCACGGCCGCGCGGGTGGCGAGGTCGTGGGTGCCGAACGGGTAGGCGAAGGCCCGGGGGCGAACCCCCGTGACGTCCTCGACGGCCTCCCGTGCCCGGCGTACCTGCCGGTCTAGGGCGTCGTCGTCCAGCGCCGCCATCCGTCTGTGATCCCAGCTGTGGACCCCGAGCTCCATCCCGAGGTCGGGAAGGGTGCGAAGGGCGTCGGCCGGGGCGAGTCGCTCGCCCGGGTAGCACTCCGCCCACCGCGCGCGGTCGCCGAGCAACCCCGGGCACACGAACAGCACCGACGGAATCCCGGCATCGGCGAGCATCGGCGCGGCGATGCTCGTGACGGACTCGTGGCCGTCGTCGATCGTGAGGAGGTAGGAGCGTCGCGGCGTGGGGGCACCGTCGAGCGCGGCGAGGTACTCGTCCAGGGTCAGCGCCCGCCACCCCCGCTGCCGGAGGTGGTCGAGCTGCGCGACGAACATCCGCCGGGTGACGAACAGCCGCTCCGGGTCCGCGCCCGGTGCGTCGCCGAAGTAGTGGTACATCAGCACCCGTGGCGCATGCCGGGGCAGCCCGCGACGGCTCGGGTCCCTCGTCGTCCCCGCCTCCGCGGCGTCACGCATCGACATGGCCGAGGACCGTACAGACGTCACCCACCTGTGCCGCGGTCAGCGCGGGGTGGAGCGGGAGCGACAGGATGCGGGCGGCGGCGGCCTCGGCCACCGGCAACGACCCGGTGGCGTACGCGGCGAACGCCGGCTGCAGGTGGCAGGGGACGGGGTAGTGCACACCCCAGCCCACCTCGGCGTCGTCGAGCGCCTTCGTGGCGGCTGCGCGGTCGGGCACCTGGACGACGGCGAGGTGGTACACCGGCTCGGCCGCCGGGTGCACGGCCAGGGGGACGCACGACGCCGGCAGCTCCTCGCGGTAGCGCTGGACCGCTGCAGCCCGTGCCCGGTTGGCGGCGTCCAGTCTCGGGAGCTTGACCTCGAGGAGGGCGGCCTGCAGCGTGTCGAGCCGGCTGTTGCGGCCGGAGACCTCGTGCGCGTACCGGTCCACACGCGACCGCCCGTGGTCCGCGAGCCGGCGGATGTCGTCGATCAGTGCACTGTCGTTCGACACGACGGCACCACCGTCGCCGAGGGCTCCCAGGTTCTTGCCGGGGTAGAAGCTGAACGCCCCGGCCACTCCCCAGCTCCCCGCCCGCCGCCCGGCGAAGCGGGCGCCGTGTGCCTGCGCGGCGTCCTCGATGAGCGCCAGCCCGTGCCGTTCGGCGAGCGCCGACAGGGCGGTCATGTCCGCCATCTGACCGAACAGGTGCACGACGATCACAGCAGCGGTCCGCGGGCCGACGGCCGCGGCCACCGCGTCGGGGTCGACCAGGAGGGTGTCGGGGAGCACGTCGACGAACCGGGGCGTGGCGCCCACCGCCACGACGGCCTCCGCCGTCGCGACGAACGTGTTCGTCGGCACGATCACCTCGTCGCCCGGCCCGATACGCAGGCCGGCGAGGATGAGCTCGAGAGCGTCCGTGCCGTTCGCGACGCCCGCGCAGTGGCGCACCTCGCAGTACCGGGCGAAGGCCGCCTCGAAGGAGGCGACCTCAGGGCCGCCGACGAACCTGCCGTGCTCGAGCACCGTCCGCCATGCCCGATCGAGCGGCTCGCGGAGCTCGGCGTGCACCTGCGCCAGGTCGAGGAAGGCGACGGCCGCAGGTCGACGCATCGGCCGCGCCTCCTGCGCGTGCTGGGCGAGCGGTCCGATCATGACTGCGACCTCGTGAACGACGCGGCCGAGTGCCGGGCCGCCACTGCGGCGGTACGCCCGGTGGCGAGCGCGACGTCCGTCGCGGCCAGCACGCGAACGATGTCGAGACCGCGCTCACCCGGCGTGGTGGACGGAAGGCCGGTGCGGATGCACTCGACGAACTCCTCGTCCTGGACCATGAGCGGCTCCCGGAACGGGACGAACGGCGAGATGATGTCACCGGTGCGGTAGGTCACGGGCATCTCGTGGGCCAGGTGCGGATTGTCGATCTCGGCCGGGTCCACCCCGATGTCGTAGATGCGGATCCGCTCGTTGTCCGACATGTCGTCGTAGATGGCCATCCGGCGCTCGCCCACGACCGTGGTGCGTCGCACCTTGTTGGGGTTGAGCCAGCTGACGTGCACGAACGCATGTGTGGTCGGGAAGTCGAGCCGCAGGTAGGCGACGTCCTCCCGCCACGGACCGATGTTGCGATGGGCCCACACCGACGCCGCGATCGGCAACTCGTCCAGCAGGAACGAGGTGATGGAGATGTCGTGCGGCGCGAGGTCCCAGATGACGTTCACGTCGCGCTGGTAGAGGCCGAGGCTCAGCCGGGCCGAGTCGATGTAGAGCACGCGGCCGAGCTCCCCGGAACGGATGATGTCCCGCAGCTGCCGGACCGCGGCGTTGTACTCGAAGGTGTGGCCGACGACCAGCAGCACGTTGTTGGCCGCCGCCGCGTTGACCAGTGCCTCCGCGTCTTCCACCGACGTGGCCAACGGCTTCTCGACGAGTACGTGCTTGCCTGCTGTCAAGGCGCGCATCGCGACGTCGACGTGGCTCGCCGGTGGCGTGGCCACCAGCACGGCGTCGACCCGATCCAGCACGTGGTCGATCCGCTCGGCCGTCGACTCCACCGCGGGGTAGTGCGCCTCCGCCTCGCGCAGCCGGCCCACGTCGCTGTCCACGACGGTCACCGCAACGTCCGGCATGGAGCTCAGTACCCGGACGTGCTTGCTTCCCCAGTACCCGTAGCCGACAACGGCCACGTGCACGTGCTCAGCCACTTGCTCCCCCCGAACCATTGGTGCTCTCGCACATTCGATCACGTGTTCTACGCCCCGCCGAACGATGTCCGCCGTTGGTGGCGGGCACGTTCCTCCGACCGATACTTCGTCCGCCGGGCACCCCGCGGAGTTCAACCTTGTCCAGTCGTACGCGAGTTCGTCGATTCGTGCTACACGCACATAACCGTAGTGGATCTTATCCGGAGCCTGCGCCGCTAGTGCGTTCGGGCTCACAATGTCGCCTGTTCAGGGGTCCCGATCGTGCATCGAACGGCCGCGGACCCGGCGCGGTCCTGGATCTATGCACGGGCTGTGTGGCGTTCCGCACGGCGCCGCCACGCGCGTCGCCGCACCCCAGCACGATTGAGTAACGATCGATCACAGGGCTATCGGGCCTAGCGACCGTTGAGCCGATCGCGAGCTGTGTCAGCTCCGTCACCCGCAGGACGGTACCGGTGGGCCGAACGAGGGTGGGCAACCCGCCTGGAGTGACGTACCTTGATCTCGTGATGGTGCGCACGGGAACGGCGCGTCTCCCATGACGAGCCAGGGGCTTGCCCCGATTCCGGGTGTCCAGTTCCTCCGGGTCGGGGATGTCGCGCTGCCCTGTACCTCCGCCCTTCGCGTGATCCTCGCCATCGCCCGCCTTGCGCTGACAGCACTCGTCGTCCTCATGATGGTTGCTGCGGCCGCAGTCGCCACGGGGCGAACGGAGATCCCGCTTCAGGCGCTGGCAGCGGTACGGAGCTCCGGTACCTTCCCGGCCGTACCCGACGCACCGCCGCCCGTCTCATCGGTCGTCGTGGCTCCGGTGCTCGAAGTCGGCACCGTGATGAACCTGCCTCTGGGCGGGGTCGCCACGGACGCCCGGGTTCGCTCGGCCGCGGTCGTCGACGACATCGAGGCGCGGGCGGCCGCCGAACGCGCTGCGGCCCGGGCGGCCGAGCGCCGCGCTGCGGCCCAGCGCGCGGCGGCTCGGGCTGCAGCTCAGCGGGCCGCAGCCCAGAAGGCCGCTGTCCAGAAGGCTGCTGCCCAGCGTCTGGCCGCTCAGCGTGCGGCCGAGCAGCAGGCCGCACAACAGGCCGCCGCCGAGCGTGCGGCCGAGCAGGCTGCTGCCCGTCGGGCCGCGGCCAAGCAGGCGGCTGCTGAGCAGGCCGCAGCGGAGCGTTCCGCGGCGCGGCGTGCGGCGGCACGGCAGGCCCAGGCGGAGCAGGCGGCGCAGAAGCAGGCCGCCGTGGGCGACTCAGCGTCCGCCGGCGTGCGGCAGGCGTCCAACTCCGGTCCCGGGTCGGCGAACTCCGGCTCATCCGGGGCGGGCTGACCCCGGTGTCCGTGCTCCGGAGCGGCCGCGGCTGACCCGGTCAGCCATCCCCCGGCAGCACGCCGGGGGATGGGTTCGGGGTGTCAGGACCGGTCGAACTCGCGCGCGGCCAGCGCCCGGACGATCCCGGCGCGCCCCTCCGACACCAACCGCCGCAGGGCAGGCCGGTGGTCGGGATCGGCGAGCCACGCGTCGGCCGCGTCCACCGTCGCCTTGTCGACGGCCCACGCCGGGAACAGGCCCATCACCACGGGCTGGGCGCGCTCGCTCGTCCGCCGCTCCCAGACACCCGCCACGTCCGCGAAGTAGCGCTCGACATAGGGGGTGAGCAGCGCGCGCTGCGCGGGGTGCGAGAACCCGCTGATGATCGCCTCGTTGACCGCGTTCGGCAGCTCGTCGTCGTGCACGGCCCGCTGCCAGGCGCGCTCCTTCGCCTCGGCGGTCGGGATCAGCGCGCGAGCCCGCTCGGCCTGCCGCTGCCCGGTGGACGTGGCGTCGCGCGCCTGTTCGGCCGCGATGAGCGCCTCCGGGTCGCCGCCGGTCGACCCGTGCGCGACCAGTGCGTGCAGCAGTCGCCAGCGGAGGTCCGTGTCGACGGTCAGCCCCTCCGGCACGTCCACGCCGGACAGCCAGCCGCGGAACCGCTCGAGCACGGCCTCGGGCAGCACGCTGCCGGCGAGTGAGTTGACGACCGCGAGCTGCGCGTCCGAGCCCGCCTCCGCGGTGTCGAGCCGGACGCGCAGGGCGTCGACCAGCACCGGCCAGCCCCGCTCGGCGGCCCACTGCTCGTCCGCGTACGACATGATCGCGGTCTGGGCCTGCAGCAGCAGCCGCTGCACGACGCCGATCTCGGTCTCGGCGCCGAACCCGCCCGCCACGAGCGCGGAGAAGTCGCGGGCCTTGAGCTCGGCCTCGCGGGTCATCTCCCACGCCGAGCTCCAGCAGAGGGTGCGGGGGAGCGGCTCCGCGATGTCGCCGATCCGGTCGATCAGCGTGGCGAGCGAGCCCGGGTCCAGCCGCAGGGCGCAGTAGGTGAGGTCGTCGTCGTTGACCAGCACGAGCTTGCCGCGCGACTCGCCGACCAGCTCGGGCACCGCGGTGCGCTCGCCCTCGACGTCCACCTCGACGCGGTGGGTGCGCACGAGCTTGCCGGACCCGTCGTCGTCGTAGACCCCCACGGCGATCCGGTGCGTGCGCAACTCGCCCGCGCCGGGCCGGGCACCGCCCTGCACGACGTCGAAGCGGGTGAACGCGCCGCCGTCGTCCAGCTCGAACGAGGGCCGCAGCAGGTTGAGCCCGGTGGTCTTGAGCCACTGCGCGCCCCAGCCGGACAGGTCGCGCCCCGAGGCCTTCTCCAGCGCGCCGAGCAGGTCGTCGAACGTGGCGTTGCCCCACTTGTGGGCCTCGAAGTAGGCGCGCAGCCCGGCGAGGAACGGCTCGAGCCCGACGTAGGCGACGAGCTGCTTGAGCACCGAGGCGCCCTTGGCGTAGGTGATCCCGTCGAAGTTGACCTCGACGGCCTGCAGGTCCGGGATGTCCGCGGCGACCGGGTGGGTGGAGGGCAGCTGGTCCTGGCGGTAGGCCCAGCTCTTCTCGACGTTCGCGAACGTCGTCCACGCCTGTGCGTACTCGGTGGCCTGTGGCCTGGCAGAGCACGCTCGCGAACGTCGCGAACGACTCGTTCAGCCACAGGTCGTCCCACCAGCGCCATGGTCACGAGGTCGCCGAACCACATGTGGGCCATCTCGTGCAGCACGGTCTCGGCGCGCCGCTCGTAGGTCGAGCGGGTGACGCGGCTGCGGAAGACGTAGTCCTCGAGGAAGGTCACCGCGCCGGCGTTCTCCATCGCGCCCGCGTTGAACTCCGGCACGAACAGCTGGTCGTACTTGCCGAACGGGTACCGGATGCCGAAGTTGCGGTGGTAGAAGTCGAAGCCCTGCTTGGTCTCGGTGAACAGCCGCTCGGCGTCCATGTGCTCGGCGAGCGAGGCGCGGCAGTAGATGCCCAGGGGGATGGCCTCCCCGGCACCGTCGTCGACGTGCTCGTCGCGCCACTCCGCGTACGGGCCCGCGACCAGCGCCACGAGGTAGGTGCTGAGGATCTCGGTGGCGGCGAAACGGTGCACCGCGGCCGGACCGGCCTGCTCGACCTCGGCGGTCGCGTTCGAGACGACCTTCCAGGCGGCGGGTGCGGTGACGGTGAGGGTGTAGCGGGCCTTGAGGTCCGGTTGGTCGAAGCAGGCGAACATCCGCTTGGCGTCCGCGGTCTCGAACTGCGAGTAGAGGTAGACGGCGCCGTCGACGGGGTCGACGAAGCGGTGCAGGCCCTCGCCGGTGTTCATGTACCGGCCGGTCGCGACCACGACGAGCTCGTTCTCGGCGGTCAGGCCCGGCAGCGTGATCCCGTCGTCTTCGCGGTAGGCGGACACGTCGAGCGCCGTGCCGTTGAGCGTGGCCGAGGAGACCCCGGCACCCACGAAGTCGATCCAGCTGTCCGCGCCGGGCTCACGGCAGCCGAAGCGCACCGTGGTGGTGGTGGCGAAGGTCGTCTCGCCGGGCGCGCCGGAACCGTCGGTGAGGTCGAGCTCGACGGTGTACGCGGCGACGTCCAGCAGCGCGGCCCGCCGCTCGGCGTCGACGCGGGTCAGGTTGGGCGGGGCCATGCCGTGTCCGACTCCTCTGCATGTCGATTCAGGCCGATCCAACCACGTGTGTGCCGGGTGGGTGGCGGGGATTCCGGAACATCCGGCCCACCCGAGCTGGTTGAAGGTGGAAGTACTACGACGGACCAGTACCCCATGATCGGAGAACCCGTGACCGGCACCCAGAAACCCGCCCGCGTCGACTTCTGGTTCGACCCGCTGTGCCCCTGGGCGTGGATCACCTCGCGTTGGATGCTCGAGGTGCGGCAGGTCCGCGACATCGACCTGCACTTCCACGTGATGAGCCTGAGCGTGCTCAACGAGAGCCGCGAGGGCCTGTCCGACGAGTACCGCGAGCTGATGGGGCGCGCGTGGGGCCCCGTGCGCGTCGCGATCGCGGCCGGCCGGGAGCACGGCGAGGAGATCTTCGAGCCGCTCTACACCGCACTCGGCACGCGGATCCACAACGAGCAGAACAAGGACTTCGACGTGGTGATCAAGGAGGCGCTGGCCGAGCTGGACCTTCCGCCGTCCCTCGCCGACGCCGCCACGTCGACCGAGTACGACGACGAGGTGCGCGCGAGCCACAACGCCGGGATGGAGCCGGTGGGCCTGGACGTCGGCACGCCGACGATCCACATCGACGGCGTGGCGTTCTTCGGACCGGTGCTCTCCCGGATCCCGCGGGGTGAGGACGCGGGGACGGTGTTCGACGGCGCCCGCCTGCTGGCGGCCTACCCGCACTTCTTCGAGCTGAAGCGCACCCGCCACGAGCGGCCCGAGTTCGACTGAACGAACGGCGGGCCGGGCCGCGCGTTCGCGGCCCGGCACCGCTCGTCAGGACCTCGCGATCACCCGGTCGCGCAGGACACCCGTCTCCATCTCCATCTCGCGGACCCGGTGCTTGACCAGGTCGCCGATGCTGATGATGCCCATGAGCTGCCCGCGCTCCACCACCGGCAGGTGGCGGTAGCGGAAGCGGGTCATCTGCGCCATCGCGCGGGCGACGGTCTCCTGCGGGTCGCAGGTGTGCACGTCGCGGGTCATCACCGACTCGACCGGCTCCTCGAGCGCCGCGGCGCCCCGGCGGGTGAGACCGCGCACGATGTCGCGCTCGGAGACGATCCCGCGGATGCGGTCCTCACCGTCGCACACGACCAGTGCGCCGACTTCGGCATCGGTGAGCCGCTTGGCTGCTTCCGCCACCGTGATCCACGGCAGTGCCGTGTGCACCTCGACGCCCTTGTCGCCGAGGATGTCCGCGATCCGCATCGTGTCCCCTGTTCTCGACTTGCCCGGTGGGCGCTCGCCGCGCCGCGGACTCCAGCGTCCTCCGATCCGAGCGGAGGATCAATCCGGCCCCGCGAGACCTGTGGACAGCTGCCGATCGCCACGTTCGCGGCAACGATGTGGTGAAGCCCGCTCTCACTGACCGGCCGCGGCGGCAGGCGGTCGCGGGGCGGAGGATATCCTGACGACGATGAGCGCGCCTGCGGACGATGCCCCCCGGATCGGTAACCGGTACCGGCTCGACCAGCGGATCGGCGCGGGCGCGATGGGCGCCGTCTGGCGCGGTACGGACGAGCTGCTGAACCGGACCGTGGCCGTCAAGGAGCTTCTGGGCGCGGCCGAGCCGCCCACCACGGCGGGCGAGGAGGCGCTGGAGGAGTCGCGCCAGCGGCTCATGCGGGAGGGGCGGATCGGGGCCCGCCTGCAGCACCCGCACGTGATCAGCATGTTCGACGTCGTGGTGCACGACGACCGGCCCTGGCTGGTCATGGAGTACCTGCCGAGCCAGTCGCTGGCCGCCATGCTCACCGAGAAGGGTCCGCTCGAACCGCGCGTGGTCGCGGAGATCGGCCGGCAGGTGGCGGACGGGCTGGCGGCCGCGCACGCCGCGGGGGTGGTGCACCGCGACGTCAAGCCCGGCAACGTGCTCATCGCCGAAGACGGCCGGGTGAAGCTCACGGACTTCGGGGTCTCCCGTGCCGTCGACGACGTGCAGCTCACCCGGACGGGCCTGATCGCCGGCACACCCGCCTTCCTGTCGCCCGAGGTGGCCCGGGGCAAGGAGCCGACGGCCGGGTCGGACGTGTTCGCCCTGGGGGCGACGCTCTACGCCGCCGTCGAGGGCCGGCCGCCGTTCGGGCTCGACGAGAACGCCTACGCGCTGCTCCACAAGGTCGCGACGGGCACCGTGGACCCACCGCACCAGGCCGGTCCGCTCACCGCGCTGCTCATGCGGCTGCTGTCCGACGACCCGACGCAGCGCCCGACGGCGTCGGAGGCTCGCGACGCGCTCGCGGGCATCGCCGAGGGCCGGGCGCCCGCGGGCGGCACCCCGTCGACCGGGACGGCCCTGCTCGACATGAGTCCGGTCGCCGCCGCGGTGCGGGCCGCGCGGCTGTCGCCGACCCGTCTCCCGGGCAGGTGGCCACCGCTGCGGCACTGCCTCCGGCGTCGCCTCCGCCGGTCCGGCCTGCTGACCCGCGTGGCCGGCGGCGGGGACGACGGCACGGCGGCCGATCGCCGCCGTCCGCTCCTGATCGCCCTGGCGGCGGTGCTGGTCGTCGGGCTCGGTGTGCTCGCGGCGGTACTGACCCGCGGCGGCGAGGGGGGTTCCGCGACGCCGACGCCCACCGCCGGCGCCACCGCGACGGCCGCCCCCGCTCCCGCGGCACCGCCGGTCGCCACGACGAGCGCGGCCCCGGCCACCACGACCGAGCCCACCACGTCCGCAGAGCCGACCACCACCACGAGTGAGACCACGGCGACCACGAGCACCGACTCGTCGTCCGTCACCGATCCGGTGGGCTTCGTCCAGGGCTACTACGGCCAGCTGCCCGGCAACACGGATGCTGCGTGGGCGCTGCTCGGTCCCACCGCGCAGAGCCAGTCCGGCGGCCGGGGCGGATTCGACGCCTTCTACGCCGGCCTGTCGCGGGTGTGGGCGGAGAACCTGCGGGCCAGCGGCAACACGGTCACCGCAACGATCGTGTTCACGCCGAAGAGCGGCCCGGTCAGCCGGGAGAACTACCGGTTCGTCGTCGGCACGCAGGACGGCCGGCAGGTCATCGAGTCGTTCAGCCACTGACCGAGGCGCGGCTCAGGCCGTCTGTTCACCCACGTCCAGCAGGTGCGCGGTGACCCACCGGACCACCTCGTGCACGAACCGCGCCCGGTTCGCCGTGCCGTGCACCTCGTGGCCCTCGTCGTCGAACAGCAGGAACCCCGGCGACGCACCGCGGTCGCGCAGCGCCTCGACGATCTGCTCGGCCTCGACGATCGGCACGTTCGTGTCGTACGCCCCGTGCACCACCAGCAGCGGCGCGGTGATCCGGTCCGCGCTGTGGATCGGTGAGAGCTCGTGCAGCAGCGCGGCGTGCGCGTGCGGGTCGCCGTACTTGCTGACGGCGGCCGCGGCGATCCACGGCTCGGTCTGGGCGTAGAACGTCGCGAAGTCCGAGATCCCGCACACGTCGACCCCGACCCGGAACAGCTCCGGGAACCACGCCAGCGCCACCAGCGTCAGGTAGCCCCCGTACGACCGCCCGGAGACCCCGATCCGCGCCGGGTCGGCCAGCCCGTCCGCGACCAGGGACGTGACCGCGGCGCGCACGTCGGTGATCGCGACGAACCGCCGGTCCAGGTCGTCGGCCTGGGAGAACGTGCGGCCGTACCCGCCGGAGCCACGCACGTTCGGGGCGAACACCGCGACGCCCTCGGCCAGCAGCGCCTGGAACAGCGGCTGGAAGATCGGGCGTTCCTGGGCCTCCGGACCCCCGTGCAGCCAGATCAGGGTGGGCACGTGCGCCGAGACGCCGAGCTCGCCGGGCGGAACAGCCAGCCCGAGAGCGGCAGCCCGTCCTCACCGAGGAAGTGGTGGAGCACGGGGTCGACGAGGTGCCCGGCGTCGCGCGGGGCCGCCGGGAGCAGCGGGGTGACAGTGACCGATCCGGCCACGACGCGTCCACCCCGCACTTCGTGCGGGGCGGCCGCCCCGCACCGGATCAATGTGTCCAGGGCGATCCGGGTGATCGTGGGCGGGACCGTCGAGCCCTCGTTGCCGATCAGGAGTGCGCGCCCGTCGCGGGTGAACGCCGCCGAGGTGACGACGTGGCCCGGCGTGCGGGGCAGCGGCTCGGTGATGCCGGATCGTAGGTCGAGGAGATCGACCTCACTGCGCCCCTCGACGTTCCACACCAGCGCGGCGCGTGCCCCCGCCGGGTCCAGCGCCACGAGGTCGAGGTCGTGCTCGTCACGGGCCGCGACGACGTAGGGCAGGGACGGCTCGGCCTCGCCGTTGAGCCCGACGCCCAGCAGCGCGGGCCGCTCGCCCCCGGCGTCGGAGTGCACGAACAGCTGGCCACCGGCGATCCCGAACCGGGCGTCCGCGACGTTCGCCTCGCCACCGGGGAGCAGCTCGGTACACCGTCCGCTGCGCAGATCGAAGTGCTCGAGCCGACGGGCGCCGCGCCGGCCGACGCGGACGACGGCGCGCATGCCGTCGCCGCTGATCGCGCAGACCAGCGCCGCGGGGCCGGAGGTGAGCATCGTCGACGTGCCGTCGCGCACGTCGATCAGGCTGGCCACGCCGTCGCCGGTACCGCTGCCGAAGATCGTGATGCCGAGCTGGCGCCCGCTGGGCGACCAGGAGCCCAGCGTGACGGCGGGGGCGCTCGGAGCCAGGTCGTGGACCTGGGTGCCGTCCGGGGTCACGAGCCGGACGCGGGTGCGCTCGCCTCCGCCGGGGGCGAGCTGGCAGGCGAGCCAGAAGCCGTCCGGGGACCACGCGATCTTCTGCACGTCCCACGGCACGCCGGACTCACCGTCCGTGGGCAGCGACCAGGCCGGTTCGGCCACGGCGGAGCCGTCCGGCGGCAGCGGAGCCACGAAGGCACGCGGCCGGCCGTCCCGGTCGGAGATCCAGGCCAGCATCCGGCCGTCGGGGGAGGGGACGGGGCAGGAGTACGCCGTCGCGAACAGCGCGGGATCGTGCTCGGGGGTCAGCCGATCCCGGCGCCGGCGGACGAAGTCGGCCTCGGTCACCACGTCGCTCGTCTGCGGAGCACGCTCCGCGGAGACATTGACCAAGTCAGATCCCCCTCTCCTGGAGCCACATCTCGAGCAACGCGACCTGCCAGAGCGCGTTCGAGCCGAGATTGGTACGTGCGGTGTTCGGGTCCGCCAGCATGGCCTCGAGCCAGTCGTTGCGGACCAACCCGCGCGCCTTTGCCACGGGGTCCGTCACGGCGTCGCGCACGCGGTCGAGGAACGTGCCCTCGAGGTGACGGATCGCCGGTACCGGAAAGTACCCCTTGGGCCGGTCGATGACACCGTCCGGGACGTTGCCGCGCGCGGCCTCCTTGAGCACCCCCTTCCCACCGTGCGCGAGCTTGAACTCGGGCGGGCAGGCCGCCGCGAGCTCCACCAGCTCATGGTCGAGGAAGGGGACGCGCGCTTCCAGCCCCCAGGCCATGGTCATGTTGTCGACCCGCTTGACCGGGTCGTCCACCAGCATGATCGTCGAGTCCAGCCGCAGCGCCGCGTCCAGCGTCGTCTCGGCGCCGGGCATGGCGAAGTGGTCGCGGATGAACGCGCGGGACGGGTCGTCGTCGGTCAGCCAGTCGGGCTCCAGGATGTGTGCGAGCTCGGCGTGCGGACGGTCGGTGAACACCTTCGCGTACTCCGCCGGGCCCTGCTCGCGCGGCACCGCGGCGAGCGGGGGGTACCAGCTGTAGCCGGCGAACACCTCGTCCGCGCCCTGCCCGGACTGCACGACCGTGACCGACTTCGAGACCTCCTGGGACAGCAGGTAGAACGCCACGCAGTCGTGGCTGACCATCGGCTCGGCCATCGCCGTGATCGCCTCGTCGACTGCCGGGAGCAGCCGGTCGGGGTCGACGAGGATCTGCTGGTGGTCGGTCGAGAACTCGCGGGCGACCAGATCGGAGTACTCGAACTCGTCGCCCGACTCGCCCGCGGTGGCGTGGAAGCCGACGCTGAACGTCTTGAGCCCGACCTGGCCCTCCTGCGCGAGCAGGCCCACGACCAGCGACGAGTCGAGACCGCCGGAGAGCAGCACGCCGACGGGGACGTCGGCGACCATGCGGCGCTTGACGGCCAGCCGCAGCCCGGCGAGCACGGCGTCGCGCCAGTCGGCGGACGACATCCCGGCGAACTCGGGGCGCCGGACGTGCTCGGGGCGCCAGTAGACGTGGTCGGAGAACGTGCCGTCCGGCTGAACAGTGCGCACGGTCGCCGGGGGCAGCTTCCGCACGCCGCTGAGGATCGTGCGCGGCGCCGGGACGACCGAGTGGAAGCTCATGTAGTGGTGCAGCGCGACCTTGTCGATCGACGTGTCGACCTCGCCGCCCTCCAGCAGGGCGGGCAGGCCCGAGGCGAACCGCAGCCGGTCCGGGGTCCGGGTGTAGTACAGCGGCTTGATCCCGAGCCGGTCGCGGCCCAGGGTGAGCACGCCGGTGTCGCGGTCCAGGATGGCGAAGGCGAACATCCCGAGGAAGCGCTCGACGCACGCCGGGCCCCACTTGTGGAAGGCCTTGAGCAGCACCTCGGTGTCGGTGTGGGAGAAGAAGCGGTAGCCGTGGCCCTCCAGCTCCTCGCGGAGCTCGCGGAAGTTGTAGATCAGGCCGTTGAAGACGGTGGTCAGGCCCAGCTCGTTGTCGACCATCGGCTGCGCACCGCACTCGGAGAGGTCGAGGATCTTGAGCCTGCGGTGCCCGAACGCGGCGCGGCCCATCGCGTGCACGCCGGTTCCGTCGGGCCCACGGCGGTGCATGGCCTCGTTGATCCGCGCGACGGCCGCGACATCCGCGTCGCGCCCGTCGAACCTCACTTCACCCGCGATACCGCACATCGGCCCAGCCTCGCCAAAGATTGTTACGGCCGTGTGACAGGGCTGGTAATCGGCCTGCGCTCGATGATCATCGGGTCTCCACGCGGACGGCGCCGGAACCCACGGCCTCCCCGAGGCCGTGAACGAAGGTCACTCCGCGGAAACGCCGACCGGACCGCGGAGAAGCACGACAGCTTCCTCGAGCCCGTCGCGGACGGCTCCGCCCTCGCCGACTTCGCCGGCAAGACCCTGGTCCAGGGCGAACCGACGCGTCGAGCTTCCCCAACGGCGGCCTGCGCAACACGTTCGAGGCGCGCGGCTACACGGGCTGGGACGTGACCAGCCCGGCCTACGTGCTGGAGAACCCGAACGGGAACACGCTCTGCATCCCGACGGTGTTCGTGTCGATGACGGGCGACGCGCTCGACCACAAGACCCCGCTGCTGCGCTCGCAGCAGGCGACGGGCCGGCACGCCGAGCGCGCAAGGCCGCCGCGAAGCTGCGGCGGGCGCAGAAGGAACTCGCGTCCACCACGATCGTCCGCGAGAACCAAGCGGTGTACGTGGAGGATCTGGCCGTGTCGGGTCTGGCGCGCCGGGCAGACCGGAATCCCCGCCGTTTAGTTCACGGCGGGGAGGACGTCAATTGAGCACCCAGGTGTCCTTCGCACCGCCGCCGCGGGAGGAGTTGACGATCAGGCTGTCCGCCGGGGCGACCCGGCTGAGCGTGGCCGGCAGCACGTCCACGTCCGTCGCCGATCCCCGCCGCGACTGCAGCACGAACGCCCGCAGGTCGACCGCGCGAGGCTCCAGGTGGCCCGCGGTGAACGTCGGGAGCGTCGACAGCGTCACCATCTCCTGCGCCACCCACAGCGCCGGCTCGGCGCGGATCGCCGCCCCGACCTCGTCCCGCTCCTGCTGCGAGGAGTGCGGGCCGATCACGATGCCCTGACCGCCGTAGCCGTTGACCGGCTTGAGCACCAGCTCGTCCAGCCGGTCCAGCACCTCGGCGCGGCGCTCCGAGTCGACGCACGGGTAGGTGGGCACGTTGTCCAGGATCGGCTTCTCGTCCAGGTAGTAGGCGATCATCTCCGGGACGTAGGCGTAGGTCAGCTTGTCGTCCGCGACGCCGTTGCCGAAGCCGTTGAGCAGCGCGACGTTGCCGCGGCGCACGGCGTTGCCCAGAGCGCGGCCGATCGGACGCAGGTCGGCACCGGCGGAGTCCATCAGCTCGAGCTCGTCGATCCGCCGGTAGAGCGCCGAGAGCCGGGTGCGGCCGCCCTCGACGACGAGGAACACCCCGTCGTCGGTGACCTGCAGGTCGCGGGGCGTCACCACCGGTACGCCCATGCGGTCGGCCAGCAGCTTGTGCTCGAAGAACGCCGAGTCGACCGCGCCGGCCGACAGCAACGCCACCTCGTCGTAGCCCGCCCGGTCCTGGTCGACGGCCGACAGCAGGGCCGACCGGAGCCGGCGCGGTACGTCCTCCAGGGGAACGACGCCGGTCGGCGGCTCCAGGTCGGGCATGGCGCTCCGGATCAGGCGCCTGCTCATGATCGAGTAGGCCATGCCGGACGGGACGCGCAGGTTGTCCTCGAGCACCATCCAGTGGTCCGGCCGGTCGCGCACCAGGTCGATGCCGGCCACGGCGATCCGCACCGCGTCCTGCGGCACGAGCTTGCCCAGGTGCGTACGGCCCGGGGCGTCGTCGACGACCGAGGCGGGGACGACGCCGTCCGCGATGATCTGCCGCTCGCCGTACACGTCGCGCAGGAACGCCTCCAGCGCGCGGACACGCTGGGTGAGCCCCGCGGTGAGCCCGGCCCAGTCGTCGGCGGTGATCATCCGGGGCAGCAGGTCCAGGGGGAACAGTCGTTCCGGCTCGTCGCCGACCCGGAACGTGACGCCGCGGGCGCGCTGCTCGGTGTGCAGCGCCTTCTCCGCGGCCTTCATGCCGTTGATGCCCATCCGGGAGAGCGTGCGGAACATCCAGCCGTACTGCGGCAGGACGTTGCCCTCCTCGCTGACCGCCTCGTCGAACCCGGTCACCTCGTAGTCCGCGAGCAGCGTCGGGCGCGCTGACGACGGCGGGCGTCTTGTCGAAGGGAAGGTTGTTGCCCTGCGTGGCGGCGAGCAGGCCGTCGACGACGTCGGTCAGCTCGCCGCGCAGCCCGAACCGGCGACGTTGCCGGGCCGCCGCGCTGCCGCGGCCGAGCGCCATCTGGGACAGCTCGAGCACCTGCTTGAAGTCGCCGAGCGCCTCCAGGTGCGGGCGCAACGAGTCGACCAGCTGCCCGACGAGCAGGCCGGGCGAGATCAGCGCCGACCCGGCCGGATTGACCAGATCGCCCTCCAGGCCCGAGCGCGCGGCCCGCCAGGTGGCCGCGCGGAGCAGCTCGTGGCGGATCTCCGGGAACGGGACGCCCTGCACAGACTCCTGCCGGGCCCGCCGCACGAGCGCGCGGAACAGGCCGGCGATCAGCACGACGAAATCGACCTCGGGGCAGGCGTCGCAGACGCGCAGCTCGACGGTCGGCACGTGGGCGCTGGGCCGGACGTCGAAGTAGACCATCCCCGGATCGCTGATCGTCCCCGAGTCGATCAGGTCCTGGATCATCGCGTCGTACTCGGCGCCGGTCGCCATCATCGGGGGCGGCCCCGCGGTCGGCCAACGGGACCAGATCAGCTCGCGGTAGCTCGCGTAGCCGGTGTCACGGCCATTCCAGTAGGGGGAGCTGGCCGAGATGGCGAGCAGGGTGGGCAGATGGGGGGCGACGCGGCGGACGACCTGCACGGCCTCGTCGCGGTCCGGCACGTCGACATGGATCTGGGCGCCGCAGATGTGCTGCTCGTTGACCAGCACCTGGTACTCGTGCTGCATGTGCGCGAACCGCGCGCCGGCCGAGATGTCGCCCCCGTCGACGTCGACCAGCGGCACCGTGCCCGCCGCCACCACACCGAGGCCGTGCGGTTCGGCGGCCTCGGCCAGCCGGGCCCGCAGCCGCTGCAGGTGCGCCCGCAGCTCGTCAAGGGTGTCGCACACCGGCGTGTTCGTCTCCACCAGAGATCGCTGCAGCTCGGGTGCGAACTCCGCACCGTCGAGCTGGCCCAGGAGCGCGTCGACCTCGGGGGTGGACCGCCGCGTCTCGAGGTCCACGACGTGGAACTCTTCCTCGGCCCCGATCTGGAGCTCCCGGCTGCTCATGGCCGCGACGGTAGGGAGCGTGTGTTACGCGGAGGTTGCCAGAGGGTCACCGGGCGTGGCTGCGGGTGCACGCGGGAGGCTGCCCGCTTGCCGTTGACGTCACACCTCCGGGTCGGGGTGCGGCCGGTCGTGCGCGGTGAGTGGCGCCTCGGAGCGCTGCGCAGACACCGGCTGGGTTCCGAGGGATGCCGGCCGCCGAGTCTACCCTCAGCCCCCATGGCGGACGACATGTACACGGTGGAGCGGTCGACGACGATCGATGCCCGCCCGAGCGCATCTACCAGTCATTATAGAGGTCGCGAACTTCCACAACTGGCGCAACTGGTCGCCGTGGGAGGGCCTGGACCCCGGCCTGCGGCCCGTCTACTTCACGAAGATCATGGGTTTCGTCAAGTCCATGGACGCAGCACCGTTGACCCATCCACCCCACCGCGATGATCGGCAGACGGTCGACCAGGGCGACATCCGTGTCCGGTTCGGTCGACCAAGCACTGATCACGGGTACGGATCGCGGACGTGCCGGTCGGCGAGGCCGGAGACGGATACTCGCTGACTTGGCCCTGTGCGCGCTCCGAGGCGCCGCATTCCCGAGAGCGGCAGGACTCACCAGTTGCGGGTGCTGCTGAGCTGCAGCTGCTTCTGCAGGATGGGTGTTGCCTTACGGATGTCGGCCTGGTCGGCGGCGAAGGCCGCGGCGGCATCCGGGTAGCCGGCCTGTGCTGCTCCCGACCAGTAGCGAACGGCCCGATCCACGGTGGCGGCGAGGACGCGGGGGGAAAAGCGGGCGAGCAGGACGTCCGTATCGGGCAGGCGCCACCACGCGGCCAGGGCCCGAGCCGCGAAGGTCAGACCGTGCCGGGCTGTGACGCGCGTGAGCAGGAGTTGCGCAACCTTGTCCAGGTCGGTGCGGGGCGCAGGAACGTGGGTGAGTGGTTCACGAAACATCTGGGCGCGACCCAGGTGCCACGGCGCCGAGTAGGGGAACACCTCGTCCAGGAGCTTGTCCGGCGACCACAGCAGCAGGTACGGGTACTGGCCGTGGTGGGTGCGCAGCTCGCCGGCGGTGCCACCGCGTTGACCTGCGACCGGCCGGTCGTAGTTGGCGTAGGTGAACGAAAGCGGGGTGTGACCGGTCGGAACGCCGATCCCGTGCAGTGGCCCGGCCGCCCCGTAGAGCCGGGTGAGGGCGGCCAGCGGCGAGTCGGGGGCGATGAGCCGCGACAGCTTGCGGGTCTCGCCCGCGCCGACCTGGTTCCAGAAGTCGACGATCTTTCGCTCCTCGGGTTTGCCGGGGAGAAAGGGGCGTCGGGCAGCACCCGGTCCGACTGTGTTCGGTACCGCTGGGGCACGGAGGGCGGCGGGGGCGGCGCCGGGCCGCTTCCGGTCGGTCGCCGGCGTGTTGTCGCGCGCCTGCCGCTCGGGCGGCGGCACCGGGGCGGCTCCGGTTCCGGTCGGCAGCACGTTCCGTGCCGCACGTTCCTGCCGCGGTTTCTCGGCCACCGGGGCCAGGCGGAGGGGCGGTGTCGTGGCCGGGACGCACGTGCCGCAGCCGAGGTGGGTCTTGGTGGCCGCCAGCGGGGAGTGGGCGTCGCAGGTCGGGCATCGGGTGGGCGCCACGGTGCCGAGCAGCGGCAGGTAGTCGAAAACCACCGGCCAGCGGCGTTCGCCGCGCCGGACGTCTGTGGCCAGGCGCCAGACCGGCACGTCGACCAGATGCAACCGGTAGGGGCGCAACACATGCTGATGGCGGTACTTCTCGTTGATCTCCGCCAGGCGCCGGTCGCGCTCGCCGCTCGTCGCCTGGCTGCGGGCATCCAGCAGGGCCCGGCGTTGCGCGTCCGCGCCGGCACGCCGCTTGTCGATCGCGGCCAGCGCCGCCGTGTAGTACTCCGTCGCGCGGGCGATCTCCGCGACCCGTTCGGCGTCGGCCTCGGCGCTCAGCTCGTGGCCGCGCCGGACGGCAGCGGTGTCGAGTTCGCGGTGGGCGGCGGCCACCGCGGGAGCCAGCCGGCTCGCCGGCACCTCGGGTCCCGCGGTGACCTCGGCGGTGCTGATCGCGCGCAGCAGCCGGTCCGCGGCGTCCTGCGGCCAGGCAACCCGAGACGGCACGTCGAGGAGACATTCGGCGACCTCGGTGAACCGCTCGTCGGCCGAGACCGTGTGGCTGACCAGCGCCCCGAGCCGCAACAGTGGCCGGTGGGATCGGAGAATCGAGCCGGTGGCGTCGATGCGGCCGTGATCGACAGGGACCTGATCCCTGATCTTGGCCAGGAGGTCGTCCGTGGATGCCTGCTTGGTGCCGTGCGGCAGGGTGATCGTGCCGACGTCCCCCGAGTCGATGATCGTCTCGGCACCCTTGTCGATCTCGGGGTGGCCGGCGCCGAGGAACAGCACGCCGTCTTCCCGGGCGATGTCGGGATCGTCGGTGATCAGGGCAGTTTCCGGCAGGTCGTGCTGGGCGCTCAGGTGCCCGGGCAGGATCGCCAGCACCGTGTCGCCGGACTGCTCCCACAGCCCGCCGTGCGAGTCCAGGTAGCTCAACCAGAAGGCGAAGGCGGGCCCGTGGCAGCGGATCACTGCTGCTCGTCTCCGACCAGCGCGTCCACGCCGAGCCTGCTGCGCAGGTAGGTGTCGCGGGCCGCGACGAGGCCCTCGCCGATCTCGTCCATGCGACGCGCGAAGGCGCCATCGTCGTCGGCGGTGGCGAACGCGTCGAACACCGCCCCTTCGAAGTCGAAGTCGTCGTCGATCCGACCCAAGATCATGTCAAGCTCCCCGACGACCAGCTCGAACATATTGATCTTTGTTTCCAGGACGTGGAGGATCCGCTCCTCGATGCTGCCCTTGGACACCAGGTTGGTGAGCAGCACGTCATGGGTCTGGCCGACGCGGTGCAGCCGACCGAGACGCTGTTCGATCTGCATCGGATTCCACGGCAGGTCGAGGTTGATCATCACGTGACAGAACTGCAGGTTGCGGCCTTCCCCCGCGGACTCGGTGGACAGCAGCACCGGTACGTCGTGCCGGAAAGCGCCGATCACGGCTTCCTTCTCCGCCCTGGACAAGCCACCGTCGTAGACGGTCGCGTCGATGCCTGCGGCCCGCACCGCCGCCGCCACCGTGTCCAGGGTCTTCCGGAAGGCCGTGAACACCAGCACCTTCTCGCCGTTGGCCGTGTGCTCGCCCAGTTTCGACACCAACAGGCGCACCTTGGCCGGATCGATGATGGCCGCGGCCCGAACGGCCAGGTCGGTCCAGCCGAGTTTGGCCAGGGTCGGGGCGGCCGCGGCGGGTGTGGAGCCTGCCAGGCGGGAGACCGAGCGCAGGGCCATGCGCCGCGCCGGCGTCGCGTCCCTCGCGTGTACCCGGACCCGTTCCACCACCTCCGCGTAAAGGGCCCGCTCGTCGCTGTCCGGACGGACGAGCACCGTCTCGGCCAGCCGCTGGGGCAGCCGCAACGCCACCTCGCTGCGCCGGTGCCGCACCATCACCTGCCTGGTCCTGACCCGCAACTCGTCCAGGTTGCGGGGGCAGGTGGCGTCGTCACCGGCAGCGGCGTAGCGGGTGCGGAACTGAGCCGGAGTGCCGAGCAATCCGGGAGCCACGAGAGAGATCATCTCGTACAGGTCCTGCAGCCGGTTCTCCACCGGAGTGGCGGTCAACAGCAGCAGGAACCGCGCGGTGATCGCCCTGATCAGCTTTCCGGACGCGCTGTTCGCGGACCGCAGCCGGTGTGCCTCGTCCGCGACCACCAGATCCCACCCGCCACCGGTGAGCTCGCTCTTCAGCGGGTCCCTGCGCGCCGCGGCCAGCGAGACGAGCAGCACCGGCCCGCCGCTACGGCAGTCGGGGACCCCGCTTCGTCCGGTGACGATGGCCGTCGGCAGGCTGAACTTGCGCTCCAACTCGTCGCGCCACTGCTCGACCAGGCCAGCAGGGGTGAGCACGAGCGTGCGTTCGGCCAAGCCTCGCAACCGCAGCTCGGAGAGGATCAGGCCGGCTTCGATGGTCTTACCCAGCCCGACCTCGTCTGCCAGGATCGCCCGGCCGCGCATGCGGCGTAACACCGTGGATGCCGTCTCGCGTTGATAGTCGAACGGCTCGAACGCAAGCTGCGGTAAGGACAGGAGGGTGTCGAAGCCGGGCCTGCGCAGCACGGAAACCGCCTGATCCACCAGGGCGGACACTGTCGGGTCGACAGCAGGGGCTGCGGACAACCGGGCCAGCAACCTGGCCATGGCGGTCGGCAGGACCGGCTCATCGAGAACCGTCGTGGAGTCGGGCAACTGTGGCAGGAGGTCAGTGGTCATCGATCTTCGCAGCGCAGTCGGATTCCGGCATCGACCGGAACTGTAGTGGTACCGGCCTCGCGGCCCATGGCGGCCACGCCGGGCCGATTGCCGCGTCCTCCGGCGGGACCCATGGTCACGACCCGTGACGCCGGCCGGTGGCCGAGGAGCCTACGGTCGACGACGAGGCGTTCCCGGCCGGATTGCAGACGCCGCCCCCACATGCGAAAGACGGGCCTTCACCAGCTTCTTCCTGGCAGACACCGTCATCTGGCCGACAACCTCAGTCCAGCTCGCCGAGTCCGTGCCGCCGGCAACACTGCTTGTACTTGCGTCCCGACCCGCACCAGCACGCGGCCGTCCGGGCGGGCGGCCAGGCCAGCATGGCGGTGGTGACGCTGCGCAGGTCCGGATGGGCGAGCAGGTCGTCCTTCTTGGGAGACGTGACGCCCCGGTCGGCGAGAAGTGCCTCGAAGCCGGGTACGTCGGCGGGCAGCTGCTCGACTCGAAGCCCGTTTCGTTCGCAGAGCGCGCAATGCCGCTCGACGCGCCGCCGATGTTCGTCCCAGGTCGCGCCCAGATGATCGGCCAGCTGCGGCCAGCGGGCGATCAGGACGTGGAACTCCGACTCGGGCCAGAACACCGAAAGGGCGCTGTAGGTGTAGGCGTAATCGGAGTCGACACGAACGCGGCCGAGCTCGCTCATCGCTCTGATCGCCCGTCTCCCATGTGGCCCCGCGGGTGCAGCACCGTATCCCACTCCGGCAGGAGTTCGACAAGGTCGTCGACGGGCAGGTCGACCCCGAGCGCACCACACCTGGCAACGACATCCGAAGCGCGCTCGATCCCGTAGTCGGGCGCGTAATCCAGCAGCGATTCGGAACCTCCGTCCCGGCACCGGTACAGGCCATCCAGGATGCCGACGGCACACTCCGCCGCGGCCGTTGTCATGCCCAACGTGCCGCGCCGCGCCAGATCGTCGAGGAACGGCAGCAACGCCTCGTCGAGAAGCTCCTCGGCCGCCTCTCCCGGTTCGACATAGCCGACCCCGCGCCGATATCCCGCCCGACCGTTGAGCTGGTCGATATCCAGACCCCGCAGGACGAACTCGACCTCCTCCGCGACCGCGCCCCGGTCGCCGGCCGACATGCGCGCCGCGGCCAGGGCTTCGACGCGATCCCGTAAGGCGGGCTGGTCGGTCAGCAGCGCGTCCAGCAGCTCACCCTTCTCCGCCGTCGGTCATCGCCTTCAGGGCCGGTGTTCGTGCCCGCATGGATCCTCCCCGCCGCAGCCAAGGCCTGAGTGAACGCGAACGGCGGCCGGGCGACCGCGAACGCGTGCAGGGACGATACGGCGGCCACTACCCGAGCCGTCATCAGGGCCGTTGAACCGGGCCGTACCCGGCCATGGCGATGGGACCGGGACGCTGGACGCCGAGCCGCCGGCGGGCAGACTGCGCTCATGCTCGCCGGCCCGGCCTCCGATCACGCCGCAGCGTGCGGTCGGTACCCTCCCGCCGTGGGCATGTTGAGCCGGGCCGAGATCGACGCGCTGGTCGCGGAGGCGACCGTCGACTGCTACGACGAGGGCGAGCAAGTCACCGGTTTATACACGATGATCGTGGACAACCTGGCGACACCGTTCTCGACCACCGTGCTCGGGGTGGAAGTGACCGTCGAGGACATCGACCTGACGGACGACGATCACATCGTCGCTCGCTGCTCGCGCGGAGCGATCCGGCAGGCCATCCCGGTGCTGGATCTTCCATTGCCGACGCCGGCGCCGGACGGTGCGGAGTGGATCGAGGCGTACCGGCGCTGGGCCCGCTGAGAACGGTCGCCGGCGAACTGCGGTCGTCATCCGTCACCGGAGCCCCGCCCCGTCGGTAATCGAGCGCACGGCCCGGCAGGCGCGGCTGCTCGCTGAACTCGACCGCGAGCACCTTCTGCTGCGGGCGAGGGGACGCCCTGGACAGGTGAGAGCACGGCGTCCGCGACCAGCAGGTAGACCGCTTCACCGGATGTCATCGCCCACCCCGGTCCGCGGCGGCCCAGAACAGGTCGGGGTAGGGCGAGCGCCGTGCGGCGGTGGCCGCGTCGATCCGACCCGCGGCCACGGCGGCGTGCAGCGCGGCGACCTCGGCGCGTTGGGCGGCGACGAACGCCGCGTCCACGGGGTCGCCGTGGCCGGGGACGACGACCGCGGGGCGCAGGGCGAGCAGGGCGTCGAGGGTCGCGGGCCATTCGGCCAGGACGGCGTCACCGAGATCGGGTGGTGCGCCCTGCTCGACCAGGTCTCCGGCGAACACGACCGCGGCGTCCGGCACGTGCACGACGAGGTCGTGGTCGGTGTGCCCGCGGCCCAGGTGCCGCAGCGTGACGGTCCGGCCGCCGAGATCGAGGGACGTCTCGGGGTCGACGGCGTGGTCCGGGAGCGGTGGGTGGGTAGCGTCGAGAGCGTCCGCGGTGGCGGGGTCGCCGTGGTCGCGGTAGTGGGCCGCCCACTCGGCGCGCTGGGCGTCCGCGGTGGCGGCGAGCGTGGCCCGGCAGCGCGGGTGGGCGAACACCGGGCACGGCAGGAACGCCGCGGTGCCGAAGCAGTGGTCGAAGTGCGCGTGGGTGACGACGACCGCCAGCGAGAGCCCGGTCACGGCGCGGACGGCGGTGGCCAGCTCGCTGCCCTGCCGGGCGTCACCCCGGGTGTCGACGACGAGCGCGCGCTCACCACCAAGGACCAGGCCCGTGGTGAGGTCCAGCTCGCGATGCCGGCGGGCCAGCACGCCGTCGCCGACCTCGACCCACCGCCCCTCGGTCGTGTCGGTCACCGGGTACCCCGGCGAGTCGGCGATCTGACGTGCGGCGTCCCGGGCGTGAGAGCGGTCGACGACGCGGTCGTCCGCCCGGCCAGCGCGAGCCCTGCCCGCAGCGCGCTCGCGGCGTCCAGCGTGGCGTCCCGGGCCGCCGCACTGATCGCCGTGAGGCCGGCGTAGCCGTGCACGAGCCCGGGGAACCGACGCCCGGTGACCGGCACGCCGGCCCGGCGGAGCCGCTCGGTCAGCTCCTCGCCCTCGTCGCGCAGCGGGTCGAACCCGGCGGTCGCCAGGTAGACCGGCGGCATCGCGGACAGGTCGTCCGCCTGCACGATCGCTCCGCGCCGGTCGTCGTCCGGGACACCTTCGGGCAGGTAGAACCGCTCCAGCGACGCCACGGTGTCCGCCGTCAGCCCGTAGCCGGAGCTGAACGTCTGACGTGAACCGCCCGTGCGCTCGACGTCCGTCACGGGGTAGAGCGCGAGCACGAATGCGGCGTCGCCCGGCCGCTCGTGCGCGGTGACCAGCGCGAGGTTCCCCCCGGCGCTGTCCCCGCCGACGGCGACGAGGTGCGGGTCGGCGCCGATCCGGTCGGCGTGGGCGCGGACCCAGTCGAAGGCGGCGAGCGCGTCGTCCAGCCCGGCGGGATAGGGGTGTTCGGGAGCGAGCCGGTAGGACACCGACAGCACGCGCAGCTGTGCCTGCGCCGCGACGAGCCGGCAGAGCGGGTCCGCCGTCGTCAGGCTGCCCAGCGCGAAGCCGCCGCCGTGGAAGAAGACGAGCAGCGGGCCCGGCGCGGCGGCGGCTTCCGGCTCGTAGAGCCGCGCCGGTCGCGGACCGGCGGCGCCGTCCACCTCCAGGTCTCGCGTGCGGATCTCGTCGAATACGAGGTCCGCGGAGATGTGTGCCGACAGGTCGGCCTGCCGGCGCTGCTCGGCGAGCGTCGCCTGGTCCAGTGCACCGCCTTCGCGGCGCGACAGCAGGCTGCCGATCCGGTAAAGGAGCTGCACGTCGAGGTCGAGGCCCTGGTTCTCCACCCGCACCTGCGGGCCGGCCAGCATCCGCTTGACCACGCGGGGGAGCCCGAAGACCGTCCGGAAGCCCAGCCGCAGGGCCGTCACCCGCAAGTGCGTGCCGATCACGGCCACACGCTACGCCGACTGCGGCGTGCTCATCCGATGGCCGCGAGGGCCGCGTCGCGCGCCTGGTCGAACTGCGTGCGGTACAGCTCCGCGTACCGGCCGTCCCGTGCCAGCAGCTCCGGGTGCGTGCCCCGCTCGACGATCCGCCCGTCCTCCACGACGAGGATCAGGTCCGCCGCGCGGATGGTGGAGAGCCGGTGCGCGATCACCACCGCGGTGCGCCCCTCCAGCGCCTCGACCAGCGCCTCCTGGACTGCGGCCTCGGACGTCGAGTCGAGGTGCGCGGTGGCCTCGTCCAGCACGACGACTCGGGGCCGGGCGAGAAGCAGCCGTGCGATCGTCAGCCGCTGCCGCTCACCGCCCGACAGCCGGTACCCCCGCTCGCCGACCACGGTGTCCAGCACGTCCGGGAGCCCGGCGACCAGCTCCTCCAGCCGGGCCCGGCGCAGCACGTCCCACAGCTCGGCCTCCGTCGCCCCGGGGCGGGCCAGCAGCAGGTTGCCCCGGATCGACTCGTGGAAGAGGTGCCCGTCCTGCGTGACCAGCCCGAGCGCGTCGCGGATCGTGTCGAACGACAGGTCACGCACGTCCACCCCGCCGATCCGCACCACGCCGGAGTCGACGTCGTAGAGCCGTGGCAGCAGTTGCGCGACGGTCGACTTCCCGGCTCCCGACGACCCCACCAGCGCCACCGTCTGTCCCGGCTCGGCCCGGAAGGACACGTCGTGCAGCACCTCGACCCCGCCGCGGTCGTCGAGCCGGGCGACGTCTTCCAACGACGCCAGCGACACCGCCGTCGCCGCCGGATAGGCGAAGCGCACGTGCGACAGCTCTACCGACAGCGGTCCACCGGGCAGCGGCTGCGGCCGCTCCGGCTCCTGGATGAGCGGCGGCAGGTCGAGGATCTCGAACACCCGCCCGAAGCTGACCAGCGCGCTCATCACCTCGACCCGGGCGCCCGCCAGCCCGGTCAGCGGCGCGTACAGCCGGGTGATCAGCAGAGCCAGCGCGACGACGTCGCCCGCGGCCATCCGGCCGTTCAACGCCAGGTAGCCGCCCAGGCCGTACACGAGTGCGAGCGCCAGCGCCGAGACCAGCGTCAGCGCGGTGACGAACACCCACTGCACCATCGCGGTGCGCACGCCGATGTCGCGCACCCGCGCGGCCCGGGAGACGAACTCCCGCGACTCGTCCAGCCGGCCGTCCGAACAGCTTGACCAGCGTCGCCCCGGGCGCGGAGAACCGCTCCGTCATCTGGTTGCCCATCGCCGCGTTGTGGTCGGCCGCCTCCCGCTCGAGCTGCGCCAGCCGCCGCCCGATCCGCCGCGCCGGCACCACGAACACCGGCAGCAGCGCCAGCGCGAGCAGCGTGACCTGCCAGGAGAGCGTGAGCATCACGCCCAGGGCCAGCGCGAGCGTGACGACGTTGCCCGCCACCCCCGACAGGGTGTCGCTGAACGCCCGCTGTGCCCCGATGACGTCGTTGTTCAGCCTGCTCACCAGCGCGCCGGTGCGGGTGCGCGTGAAGAATGCCACCGGCATGCGCTGGACGTGCGCGAAGACCGCCGCGCGGAGATCCAGGATCAACCCTTCACCGATCCGCGCCGAGAACCACCGCGCGACCACGCCCAACCCGGCCTCGGCGACGGCGATCACCGCGATCAGCACGGCGATGCCGATCACTCTGCCGGGCGGCCCACCGGTGTCGATCGCGTCGACCACCCGGCCGGCCAGCACCGGCGTCGCGACCGCCAGCACGGCCCCGACGACGCTCAGCGCGAGGAACACCGCGAGCCGCCGGCGGTGCGGGCGGGCGAAGCCGGCGATGCGTCGCAGCGTCGCCGCGGAGAACGGCCGGGTCTCATCCCGTGCGTGCATCGCCTGGTACAGCGAGTGCCACGCCTGCATCTCCATGCTCATCGTTATCCCCCGCTGCGCTCTGTCTGTGTGGTGGCGCCAGTGTGGCGGGCGGCACCGACATTCCTCCGGCGCACGTTAGAACCTCGATAATGCTTGAGGTCAACCTCAGCAGTGTTCGTCGCTCGGCAGGAACGCCACGATGTCGCCGGCGAACAGCGGGAGCTCGGGGTCGGACGTCGAGTGCGTCGCCGCTCCGACCTCCTCGACCACGGCGACGGCCGAGCCGTCGAGTGCGAGCCCGACGGCGGTCGCCGCCGCACGCAGCGTGGCCGCGCGCACCGTCCGCGGGCCCGGGTCCACCGAGGTCGCGAGCGCTCCGAAGCACTGGACCTGCACCACCGGCGGCCGACGCGCCCTGGCCTCCTCGTACTCGGCCGGAGTGTTGACGTCGACGAGCGACTCCAGCTGCGGGTCCGCCGCCGCGAGCTCGGGGTCCATGAGCAGGGCGGCCTGGTCCAGCGTCAGCACGCGACACCGCTCGAACAGCATGTGCGCGCGGTAGGTGCCGGAGCCGACGAGCTCAGCGACGCGCGGGGCCAGGCTCGTGCGGTACGCGGCGGCGAGTGGCTGGGCATGACCCCGTGCCACCGGCAGTGCCACGTCGAGCGCCTCGTCCGCCCGGATCTCCCGCACCACGCGGCGGAGGAAAGCGGGGTGCAGCAGCGGCAGGTCGACGGCGCAGACCGTGGCCACCGCCGCGAGCCCGGCCGCGGCGGCCAGACCTGTCGCGATGCCTTGCAGGGGACCGCGGCCGGCCACCGGGTCGTCCACGACCTGCACGCGTGGCGGCAGGCTCGGCAGCCACTGCCCTGGAGACCGCACCACGAGAACGGGGCCGTTGACCGCGCGGGCGGCTACCCCCACCGTTCGGCGCAGCAATGTCGATCCGTGCCACTCCAGCTCGGCCTTGCCGCTGCCCATCCGCACCGAGCGACCGCCGACGAGGACGATGCCGGCCACGAGTGGGCTACTGTCGGTCACCCGATGGTTGTACGCGACTGTCGAGGTCACCAACCAGCCCGGGCGGGGTAACCGGCGACACCACCCAAACCGGACTGCGGAAGCGGACGGGCGGGTACCGCACGTCGGCGGGGTGCAGTCCCGCCGGACGAGCGAGGGCCGGACGAGCGAGGGCCCGGATGAGTGAGGGCAGGTTGAGCACGACGCAACCCCGACCGCGCGGCCGCAGTGCCGCGATCGCGGACGGCTTGATCTTCACCGCACGATGGAGCGTCCGGCTCAGTCTGATCGGGATCGGGCTCGCCCTGTTCTGGTGGGTGATCGCCCGGCTATGGGTGATCGTCATGCCGGTGCTGTTGGCGCTGTTGCTCGCGAGCGTGCTGGCGCCTCCGGCCCGCCGCCTGCGCAACCGCGGTGCGCCCGCAGCACTGGCGGCGGCCACCGTCGTCCTCGGCTTACTGGTATTGCTGGGTCTGGTGATCTTCTTCCTGGCACGGTCGATCACCGGCGGGTTCGGCGAGATCGCCGACAGCGCCGTGAAGGGCCTCCAGTCGATCCAGGACTGGATCGCCGGGCCGCCGCTCAACATCGGCTCCACGCAGTTCAACGCCCTGCTCGATCAGGTCACGAGCCGGCTGCAGAGCAGCGTGACCACGATCGCCTCGAGCGTGCTCACCGGGGTGGGCACGCTCGCCGGGCTCGTGACGACCGCCCTGCTCGCGGTCGTGCTCGCCTTCCTCTTCGTCAAGGACGGCGACCGGTTCCTGCCCTGGGTGCGCCGCATCGCCGGACCCCGCGCCGGCGGCCACTTGACCGTGGTGTCGTGCCGGGTCTGGGACGCCCTCGGCGGCTTCATCCGGGCCCAGGTGCTCGTCAGCCTGGTCGACGGGTTCTTCATCGGGCTCGGGCTCGTGATCGTCGGCGTGCCGCTGGCCCTGCCGCTGGCCGTGCTGACCTTCTTCGGCGGGTTCATCCCGATCATCGGCGCCCTGATCGCCGGCGTGCTCTCGGTGCTCGTCGCGCTGGTCAGCAACGGGTTCACCGCCGCACTGATCGTTCTCGGCATCGTGCTGCTCGTGCAGCAGCTCGAGGGGAACGTCATGCAGCCGATCCTGCAGGGCAAGAGCCTCCAGCTACACGCCGCGGTGGTGCTGCTCGCGGTGACCGCGGGCGGCACGCTCTTCGGCATCGGGGGTGCGTTCCTCGCCGTGCCGGTGACGGCGGCGGTGGTGGCGTTGCTCCGCTACCTGCTCGAACAGGTCGACAAGACCTCCGAGGACGACGAGACGGACGCCCCGGCCGATCCCGAGGCCGCCGCGGTGGCCGACGTGGTGCCCGCCCCGGACCCGGAACGGAAGGCGGCTGCCGAGCAACCCGCCGCACCGATGGCCTGGGCGAGCCGGCTCCGGCGCCGGTAGCGCGCTCGCCCGGGACGAGGTGCCCTCTCAGACGCTTCGCCCGGGGGGACCCAGCCGCCTGGGGCGGCGCGGAGGAGGCATCACCGCGCGCCTTCCGTGCAGCCGCAGGCCCGGTCCGCCCGTCGCACCCGTTGCAGCGAGTGCGACGGTTACCCGCGACGTGCGACGGCGTGGACGGGGTGCGACGATGCGCCCGCTTCACTCCGCGCCTCCTGTCGACGCCGAGGCTCCATCTCGCGTGCTTTCCCGTGCCGCCGCACACCGGCTCTGACCATCACACGCGCTGCAACGGGTGCGATGGTCACCCACGATGTGCGGCGGCGGGTACGGGGTGCGATGGCGGCTCGACGCTCGGTCCAGTGCTCAGGCCGGTCTCGATATGCCCTCTCAGACGACGACCCGCATCGGCCGGCCGCGGTCGTCGACCTCCGCGCCGAGCACCTCGGCCGTGCCCGCCGCGAAGCGCTGTGCGGACCACGCCGCCGCCAGCGCGTCCAGCACGTCGTCGAGCCGCGCACCCGACGGCAGGTCGCCCAGCGCCTCCCCGACGTCGAGCCAGCGGGCCAGCGCGGCGATCCGCTGCCCGGCCCCGCGCGCCGTCTTCTTCGACGCGAAGGCGACGCCCGGCGCCAGCGTGCGCAGCGAGACCTCCGGGTGCACCTCGACGACGTGGCCGGGCGGCGCCAGCGCGTCCCACTCGCGGATCTTCGGGCCGATGTGGAACGTCTGCAGGCTGATCGCCCGCCCGGTCAGCCTGCGGGCCACGGCGAACGCTTCCTCGGGGGTCCGGGCGGCGAGCACCGGCCGCGGTGGGGCGGGGAACACCGACGCCCGCGCGCGGCCCAGCCGGCGTGCGCACGCGACGTCGCAGGCCCGCGGCCCCGTCCCGGCGGGCAGTCCGAGCGGGATGTCGACGCCGACCGCCCTGCAGCCGGCGGTCGTCTCCAGCACGTCGGTGGCGGAGCGGACCACCGACCAACTCACCCGTCCACCCGCCACGCGCGCGACCACCCAGCCACCGGGCACGCCGTCCACGCCGGCAACCCCGTCGACACCGGCAGCCGTCAGGCGCGCCCGGGGGCCGCGTCCGGCGACCGCGTGCACGATGGTGCAGGATGGCGGATCGTGCGCGTCCACCTCGGCTCCGACCACGCCGGCTTCGAGCTCAAGGCCCATCTGATCGCCCACCTCGTCAGTCTGGGCCACGAACCGGTCGACGCCGGACCCCCGACCTACGACCCCGCCGACGACTACCCGCCCTACTGCGTCGCCGCGGCACAGGCCGTCCTGGACGACCCCGGCAGCCTCGGCATCGTGATCGGCGGCTCCGGCAACGGGGAGCAGATCGCGGCGAACAAGGTCCCGGGCATCCGGTGCGCGCTGGCCTGGAGCATCGACACCGCGAAGCTGGGCCGCCAGCACAACGACGCCCAGGTCGTCGCCATCGGTGCGCGCATGCACAGTCTGGAGGAGGCTGCGGCGCTGGCCGAGGCGTTCGTGTCGACGCCGTTCTCCCACGACCCACGCCACCAGCGGCGCATCGACATGGTCGCCGACTACGAACGGAGCGGCACCCCGCCGCCGCTGCCCGGCAGCAGAGGCTGATGCCCGAAGGCCATACCCTCCATCGGCTCGCCGCCCTGCACACCCGCCGCTACGTCGGGCGGCCGGTCGCGGTGTCCAGCCCGCAGGGCCGTTTCGCGACGAGCGCGGAGCTCGTCGACGGGCGGTTGCTCGAGTCGGCGGAGGCGCGCGGCAAGCACCTCTTCCACCATTACGGGCCGGACGCCGTCGTGCACGTGCATCTGGGCCTGTACGGGAGGTTCTCCGACGACCGGCTGCCGGCTGCGGAGCCCTGGGGCCAGGTGCGGATGCGGATGATCGGCGAGACGCACTACGCGGACCTGCGCGGCCCCGCCGCCTGCGAGCTGCTCACCGACGCCGAGGTCGATGTCATCCACGCCCGCCTCGGGGCGGACCCGCTGCGCGACAACGCCGACCCGGACCGCGCCTGGGCCCGGATCTCCCGCTCCCGGGCGCCGCTGGCGACGTTGCTCATGGACCAGTCCGTGATCGCCGGAGTGGGCAACGTCTACCGCGCGGAGGCGCTGTTCCGCCAGGGTCTCGACCCGCAGCTGCCCGGCCATCAGCTGACGCTCGCGTGCTGGGACGACCTGTGGGCCGACCTGGTCGACCTGCTGCAGGACGGGTTCCGCCGCGGAAAGATCGAGACGTTGCGGCCGGAGCACGACCCCCGGCTGGTCGACGGCGTCGGCCCGTGCGCCCGGGCGGCGTACGTCTACAAACGCACCGGCGAGCCCTGCCTGGTCTGCGGCACGCCCGTCGCGCATGCCCGCCACCTCGCTCGCAACCTGTTCTGGTGCCCGGTGTGCCAGGCGCCGCAGGCCGCCGAACCGGTGCGGATGCCCTCACGACGGACGCGCAGCCGGACGTGACGACGGGGTTGATCACAAGCTCCGGCCGCAGCTGACGTCGAGCTGATCATCCGTTACGAATCCGCGCTCAACGCGCTCTGATAGGTGCCGGACGATCAGCGCAGCTCCTGCACAGCCGGACGCGCCTGCACACAGCCGCCGATCTCGGCTGGTCGCGGGTACACACCGGCCGTGCCGTCACACGGCTACGTCGACCGTCGCACCCTCCGCAACAGTTGCGACAGTCCGACGCGGGGTGCGACGGCGCGGGCGGGGTGTGACACGGCCGCCGAGCGCTTCGACTACCCGATGTTCTCCGTGCCGCTGACATCGGCGAGGTGACCGCCGCCCTGTATCGGCGGATCCGAGCCCGGTCAGCTCGGCGCGCCGAGCAGCACGGGGAGCGCGGCGAACCCGTTCATGAGCAGCCCGGGCGCGCGCACGAGCGTGTCAGGCGGCACTGCGAGGCGCAGCTGCGGGAACCGGGCGAGCAGCGTGCCGACGGCGATCCGGCCCTCCAGCCGGGCGAGTGGGGCGCCCAGGCAGTGGTGGATACCGTGGCCGAAGGCGAGGTGGCCGGCCTCCGCGCGGGTCAGGTCCAGCCGCTCCGGGTCGGTGAAGCGGGCCGGATCCCGGCCGGCGGCGGTCAGGGCCGCCGACGCGGCGATCTCCCCGGCCGGGATGGTCATGGCACCGACCGCAACCGATGCGGTGGTCACGTAGGGCAACGTCACATGGACCGGCCCGTCGTGGCGCAGCACCTCCTCGATGGCGGCCGGCAGCAGGTCCGGCCGGGCTCGCAGCAGGGCGAGCTAGGTTCTGTCCCGGAGCGTCCGCCTTCCGACGCGGGTGTCGACGGCGCAGCGCTGATCGCCGCGAGCGTCGGGTCACGGCGGTGCGTGCAGCCTTCCGGCGACGCTCGCGGCGACCATTCACCTCATGAACGCCACTGGCGTCGCGCCGTGGTGGGTCGCGCGACCCCCTGGCGACGCCCGCGATTCCGTCAGCGAGGGTCTCCTTCGAGGTCCAGCGTCCGTGCCACCGAGGCCGCCTCCCGGCGTGACCGCACGCCGAGGCGGTCGAGGATCGCCCCGACGTGCGTGTCGACCGTCCGTACCGAGAGCACGAGCTCCTCCGCGATCTCGGCATTGGTCAGCCCATCCGCGAGCAGCGCGAGGACATCGGCCTGCCGGCGGGTCAGGCCGGCCGGGTGCGCCCGCGTGTCCGCAGTGGGACGGCGGGGGACGCGCGTGATCCCCAGCTCCCGCAGCCGCTGCCGGACGTGCCGCACGGCCGCGTGCGCCCCGAGGTCCTCCAGCGTGCGCAGCGCCTCCAGGGTCGGCGCGGGCTCGCCCGAGGCGGCCAGTTCCAGGGCCTGCTCGTACGGGTCGCCGACCCGCTCCCATCCCGCCGCCGCGGCCCGCCAGTCACCGCGCAGCCCAGCGGCCCACGGCTCGGGACAGCCGTCGAACGGCGCGGCCGGGAGCCCGGCGCGGGCGGCATAGCGCAGGATCTCGGCGTGCACGGGCTCGGCGGACGGACGCGCCGCGTGCCGGGCCCAGCCCGCAAGGACGGTGGCAGCGCGGTCCGGGTGGTCGGCGAGCCAGCCGTACTCGACGAGTGCGGTTCCGGCGTAGGCGAGGCAGAGCAGGGAACGTTGCCCGAGTGCCCGCTCCCAGGCCAGCGACAGCAGCTGCCCGGATCCGGCGACGCCGCGGCGGGCGAGCAACCGGCCGTAGGGAGGCCGGCTGTGGCCCGCGAGCATGCCAGGGTCGTCGTCCTGGTCGACCAGGGCCTCCAGCCCGACTCGGCGGCGGCCCAGTCACCGCGCCGCAACGCCAGCAGGCAGCGGTGCACGTTCAGGTTGTAGGCGTGACGGCGCGGCGGGCCAGCTCGTGACCGCGTTGCGCCGGACGGCGAGCGCCGCGATCACCCGGGACCTGCCGCGGCTGGTAGCTCCTCGGCCGGGATCAGCGCGTCGAACCGCGGGCCGAGCAGCAGGCGGGCCAGGCTGAGCTCGACGGCCGTGGGCACCACGGACAGCTGCTCGACGGCGTCGCGGCATGCGGGGTCGAGTCGGCCGACCCGGGCGAGCACGGCGTCCGCCACGGTGGCCGGCACGGTGTCGCCGGGCGCGGCGAGGGTCTCGGTGACGTAGAACGGGTTACCGCCGGTGAGGGTGTGCAGGGCGGTGGAGTCGCGGCCGCTGCCCGCCGCCAGGCCGGCCACGGCGGCGGGCGACAGCGGCGGCAGCGCGAGTCGGTGCACCGTCGTCGCGGTAAGCGCGCCGAGGACCCGCCGCAGGGGATGGGCCGGCGGCACCTCGTCGTCGCGGTAGGTCAGCACCAGGAGCGCGGGCAGGTCGGCGAGCCGGCGGCCGACGTGGCCGAGCACGTCCAGCGTGGCGTCGTCCGCCCAGTGCAGGTCTTCGACGATGAGCACCGTCGGCCGCCACCCGGCGAGCTCAGCGACGGTGGCGGCGGGCACCGCATCGGACTCCCCGTTGCGGCTGCCGGCGAGCGCTGCGGCCAGCGGCCCGGTGGTGCCGGCCGCCGCCTCGCGCAGGGGGCCGAGTGCGCGCGGGCTCAGCAGGTCGTCGCAGGCCCCGGCGAGCACGCGCACACCGTGGTCGAGCGACGCTCGCAGGGCGCGGACCACGCTGGTCTTCCCGATCCCGGCCTCGCCGGTGAGGATCGCGGCGCAGCCGTGGCCGGTGACGGCCGTCGCGACCGCGCCGAGCAGGACGTCCACCACCGGTTCCCGTTCGAGCAGCGCGGGCCCTCCACCGCGCGCGTGCCCGGCCGCACCCGAGAGCCGGTCGGTCACGCGTCCATCCTGGCACCGGCCGCGGTCACCCGAAAGGCTTCAGCCACGGCGTCGACCCGCCGGACACGGACGAGCCGACCGGCCCGGGAACGTGCCACCGGGCCGGTCGGAGAGGCGGGCCGCAGCCCGCTCAGGTCGTCGCGAGGAGGATCAGAAGAAGTCGCCGCCACCCCAGTCGCCGCCGAAGTCCCCGCCGCCGAAGTCGCCACCCCAGTCGCCGCCGGTATCTCCGACGTCGCCACCACCCGGGTCTCCGCCGTCGAAGCCGCCGTCCATGCCGTCGGCGGCCATGCCGTCGGCGAACCCGTCGGCGTACGCCACGCCCGACATCCCGCTGAACAGCGAGGTGAACAGCAGCGCCGACCCGACGCCCCACGCACCCCCGATCAGGGCCGGCCGCCACCACGGCTCGGAGTACCAGCCGCGGGGAACAGGACGGCCGGCGACCGTTCCGCCGGGGTAGTAGTGCGTGTTGCGGCCTGTCGGGTCCGGTGAGGCGCCGTAGCGGTGGCCCTCCACGTCGACCTCGCGGGCCTCGGTGACGGCACCTGCACGCTGCTGGCCGGGCAGCGGGGGCAGCTCGGGGCCCGGGTCCAGGCCCATCGCGCTGCGCGCGGCGCGGACGTAGTAGAGGCCCTCGTAGGCGGTCTCGGTCACGCCCCGGGCCTGGGCGGCGCTGCGAGCCTGATCCATCTGGGACCCGGCGGCGGTGTACCGCTCGGCCGCGTCGGCCAGCGCCTGCTTCGCGGCATCGTTCGTGCCCACCAGGTTCAGCACCTGGCCACCGAGCCGCTCCACCCACCGGCGCGCGTCGGCTTTCGCATCGTCCAGCTCGCGCGTCTTGGTGGCCTGCTGCTGGCGGACCAGCCAGAACCCACCCGCGATGATGGCCACGACGACCAGCAACGTCAGGATCGAACCCACGTCCTCACTCACTCCTCGGTGCCGGAACCGCCGGCGTCCTGTTCAACGGGCTACGGGGACGGAACGTTCCCGACACGTCGGTTCCCTGACGGGGCTCCGGTTCGTCACTCCACGCGTTAGCCTGTCGGCCGTGCCCGATCCCAAGAGCGTCACGGCCTGGATGTCCGACATGGACGGTGTGCTCGTCCACGAGGGCAAGCTGATCCCCGGCGCGGACACCTTCGTGGAGCGGTTGCGAGCGAGTGGCACGCCGTTTCTCGTGCTGACGAACAACTCGATCTACACGCCCCGTGACCTGCGTTACCGCCTGCTCAACAGTGGCCTGGACATCCCGGCCGACGCGATCTGGACCTCGGCGCTGGCCACCGCGGCGTTCCTCGGCGACCAGCGGCCCGAGGGCAGCGCCTACGTCATCGGCGAGGCCGGGATGACCACCGCGCTGCACGAGATCGGCTACGTGCTCACCAGCCAGTCGCCGGACTACGTCGTGCTCGGTGAGACGCGGACCTACAGCTTCGAGGCGGTGACGACGGCGATCCGGCTGATCCAGGGCGGTGCCCGCTTCGTGGCGACCAACCCGGACCCGACGGGGCCGTCGATGGAGGGAGACCTGCCCGCGACGGGCTCCGTGGCGGCGCTGATCAGCAAGGCGACGGGCGTGGAGCCCTACTTCGTGGGCAAGCCGAACCCGCTGATGATGCGGGCGGCGCTGAACCGGCTGCAGGCGCACTCGGAGACGACGGTGATGATCGGCGACCGGATGGACACGGACGTCGTTGCGGGTCTCGAGGCCGGGATGCGCACGGTGCTGGTGCTCACCGGCATCACCCACGCCGCGGACGTCGACCGCTTCCCGTTCCGGCCGAGCCGCATCGTGGACTCGATCGCTGACCTGGTGGACGACCTGCCGCCGCTGTAGTCGCGCTGGGGGCCCCGATGGTCCACGCCGACGGGCACGCCGGCGTGGACCGACCGGCGGGGAGGGGATCCACCGGCGGAGACACTGCCCGTGGCGGACCGGTATATGGGCGAGGTCTCGGGCGATGACTCGGCCCAGACCTGCCCGGCGTTAGCGGTCCGTGTCTCGATGGTGGAGAAATCGTAGTCGGCGCTGACGATCTTCGCCGCGACGCGCCGAGGGCCTCCGGCGCGAAGAATGACACTGTTGTGATTTACCCTGGGTGCCGTGGACGTCACTGATCCGGTATCCGACACCGCCGTCTGGTGGGGCTGCGCCGATTGCCACGTGGACGTCGAGCTGACCGCAGCCGACCTCCAGCCGACCTGCCCCGACTGCTCCGGGCCGCTGCGCGAGCTGTGGCGTTGGGAGTTGCGCGCGGCCTGAGACTCCGCTGCTATCTCCCCCCGCCTCCATCCGGGGTCTCCGCAGCCTCGAGCGTGAGCGGGAGCCCGAACAGGGGGAACAGCGCGGGGGTGTCCAGGAACGAGTTGAGGCCGACGATGCGGCCGTCGGCGATCTCGATCACCTGCAGCGCCCAGGCCGCGTGCCCGCCGCCCTCCTGCGGACGATACTGACCGAACGCGGGCGAGCCGTTCGCGACCGTCGGCAGCAGCCGGGACCCCCGGCAGCCGATCCCGCACCCCACCAGCCACTGGCGGATGTTGTCCTTTCCGCGCATCCACAGCGGGTACGGCGGCATGGACAGCGTGGCGTCCTCGGCGAGCAGGGCCGTCAGCGAGTCAAGGTCGTAGCGCTCGAACGCGTCGAGGTAGCGGCTCAACAGCTCGCGCTGGCCGTCGTCCGACGGCTCGACGACGTCCGCCGCCGTCAACCCGCTGGCGTCCATCGTGGCCCGCGCGCGTTGCAGCGCGCTGTTCACCGAGGCGACGCTCGACCCGAGCAGGGCCGCCACCTCGTCGGCCTTCCAGCGCAGTACCTCACGCAGGATCAGCACCACCCGCTGGCGCGGCGGCAGGTGCTGCAGTGCGGCCATGAACGCCAGGCGGATCGACTCGCGCTGCACGGCCAGCTCGGCCGGGTCCGTCTCCGGGGCGAGCACCCGGCCGTCCGGCATCGGCTGCAGCCAGACCGACTCGGGCAGCACGTCGCCCAGCGGACCCTCGCCCGTGCCCTCCGCCCCCATCTCCATCGGGCGGGCCCGGCGGTTGCGGCCGTCCAGCATGTCGAGGCAGACGTTCGTCGCGATCCGGTAGAGCCACGACCGCAGCGACGAGCGACCCTCGAACCGGTCGTGGCTGCGCCACGCCCGCACCATCGTCTCCTGCACGGCGTCTTCCGCCTCGAACGCCGACCCGAGCATCCGGTAGCTGTAGGCGACGAGCTCGCGCCGGTGCTGTTCCAGCTGCCGCTCGAGATCCTGGGGCGGCGCTGCGACCTCGGTCATCACTGGCTCCTTTGTGCGCTCGTGCCGAACGGTCTCGGATGCTCACATGCTAGGAGCGGGCACCGACAAAACCGGTTCGCTGGTCCGAACGGCGGCCGTGGTGCGGTGCGCGGTCCAGGGCCTCACCCGCCCGCCATGGCGCCCACCACCAGCAGCGGCTCGGCTCCGGTCGCCACAGCGTCGGGCAGCGGGTCGTCCGCCGGCTCGTGCGACAGGTCGCGCTCGCAGGCGAAGAACCGCACGAACGGCCGCCTGCGTAGGGTGCCGTGCTCGCGGATCGTGCCGCGCAGCTCCGGGTGGCGCAGCTCCAGCGCGTCGAGCACCGAGCGCTGCGTGACCGGGCCGTCGACGGCGAGCACCACCTCGCCGTCCACACGACCGAGGACACGCAGGTGGGCAGGCAGCACGACCCGTACGGAGTGTGTGGTCACGGCAGCGTCTGCACCTCCACCGACAGCACGGCCGGCAGGTCGCGGACGATCGGCGCCCACGTGTCACCCCCGTCCGGCGACACGTACACCTGACCGCCGGTGGTGCCGAAGTAGATGCCGCACTCGTCGAGGGAGTCGACGGCCATCGCGTCGCGCAGGACGTTGACGTAGCAGTGCTCCTGCGGCAGGCCGCGGGTGAGCGGCTCCCACTCGTCGCCGCCGGTCCGGCTGCGGTACACGCGCAGCTTCCCGTCGAGCGGCACGTGCAGGTAGTCGCTCGTGATCGGGACGACGTAGACCGTCTCGGGCTCGTGGGCGTGCACGTCGATCACGAAGCCGAAGTCCGTCGGCAGGTCGCCGCTGATCTCGCGCCAGTGCTCGCCGCCGTCGTCGGTGCGCATGACGTCCCAGTGCTTCTGCATGAACAGGGTGTCCGGGCGCGCGGGGTGGGCGGCGATGTGGTGCACGCAGTGGCCGACCTCGGCGTCCGGGTCGGGGATGCCCTCGGACCGCAGCCCACGATTGATGGCCCGCCAGGTCTTGCCGCCGTCGTCGGTGCGGAACGTGCCCGCGGCCGAGATCGCGATCGTCAGGTGCGCCTCGTCGCGCGGGTCGAGCAGGATCGAGTGCAGGCACATCCCGCCTGCCCCGGGCTGCCACGACGGACCGGTGCCGTGGCCGCGTAGACCGGGGAGCTCCTGCCAGCTCCCGCCGCCGTCGACCGAGCGGAAGAGCGCGGCGTCCTCCACCCCGGCGAAGATCGTGTCGGGGTCGTGCAGCGACGGCTCGAGGTGCCACACCCGGGTGAACTTCCAAGGGACCGAGGTGCCGTCGTAGAACTGATGGGTGCCGGCGTCGCCCTCGTAGGTGAACTCGTTGCCCATCGCGTTCCAGGTGCGGCCGCCGTCGTCACTGCGCTGGATCAGCTGACCGAACCAGCCGCCGCTCTGCGAGGCGTAGAGCCGGTCGGGGTCCGCGGCGGAGCCCTTCAGGTGGTAGATCTCCCACCCCGCGAAGTGCGGCCCGCTGATGTCCCAGTCCCGGCGCGCGCCATCCGACGACAGCACGAACGCGCCCTTCCGCGTGCCCACGAGCACCCGCACACCACTCACTGTTGTCTCCTCCTCCTGGAGCGCACATGCGGCTCCCTGGAAGGAACGACCGTTGACAGGTGCAGATCTCATCGGTGCCAGACTCACCGGTGTCGGGAAAGTCCCTCGTGACACCTCTGACCGTGGCTCTGGCCAGGCGACGCGGACCGCGGCGACGGAGGCCCGAGGCGGAGGCGGTACCGTCCCGCGGCGCACGGGTAGCGCCGTCGAAGGAGGGGTGGAGATGGACCTGCGAGCGTCGCGGGTCGTCCCGCCGTCGGCGGTCGCCGTGCTCACAGTGGCCATGGCGTTGATCCCGGCGATACGCGACCACCGGTTCTACCTCACCGACGACAGCGCCGCGCAGTTCCTGCCCAGCTGGTACCACCTGGGCGAGCTGCTGCGCTCCGGGCAGTTCCCGCTGCTCGACCCGACGCTGTGGGCCGGCGGCAACATCGCCGCGGAAGCGCTCTTCGGCATCTGGAACCCGGTGCTGCTGGCGACCATGGTCTTCGTCTCGCTCGTCCCGAACCTCGTGGTCGCCTCCGTCGTCGTCAAGGCCTTCTTCCTGGTCCTGCTCGCGCTGGGCGTCTACGGCCTCGCCCGCGAGTACGACGTGACGCCCGGGTTCGCCGCCGTCGCCGCCGTCACGGTCCCGTTCGCCGGCGTGACGCTCTACTTCGACGCCGCCTCCTGGGCGTCCGGGCTCACGGCCTTCGCGTTCGTGCCCTGGTTCTGGTGGACGCTGCGCCGCAGCGCCCGCGGCGAGCTCAGCCCGCTCGTCCCGTTCGTCGCCGGCTACCTCGCGATGACCGCGGGCAACCCGTACGGCGCGCTCGGCTCGTGCCTGGCCGTGGTCGGTCTGGTCGTGGAGTTCGCGTGGAGCAGGCGGTGGGCGCCGGTGCGTCGCACGCTGCTGGGCGGGATCGCCGTCGGTCTCGTCGCGCCGCTGACCTACCTGCCGCTCGTGCTCACCCAGTCCGTCACGTACCGGAACGACTCGAAGATCGGCAACAGCGGGCTCATGGTGCCCGGGCTGGGCGACCTCCTCAACGCCTCCACGCCCAGCTACGCCGCGTGGGTGGACGCCTTCGAGCACCCGTACCTGACCGTCCCGGCGACCTACCTCGCGTGGTACGCGCTCCCGCTGCTGCCCTGGCTGCGCTACCGCGCGATCGTGGACGCCCTCGTGTCGCGGATGGCCGTCCCCGTGTACGCGGTGCTCGGCCTGGCCTTCTCGGTCGGCCCGTCCGAGGCCTGGATGTTCCGCTGGCCGCTGCGGGTGGTGCCCCTCTTCGTGCTGCCGACGGCGATCCTGCTGGCGATCGCGCTCACGCAGGGCCTGGCGGCCGACGTCCGGCGGCGGCGCGCGGTCGGGTCCCTGCTGCTGATCCTGGGCGGGGCCTACCTGGCCGAGGCGACCCGTCCGGATCTCGTGAAGGCCCACGCCGCCTCGGTGCTGATCGTCGTCATCCTGACGGCGGCCACCGTCGCCGTCTGGCTGCGGTGGCCCACGCGCGGTGCCGCCCCCGCAGTGCTGGTCGCGGGGTGCGTGGCGGTGCTGGCGTTCCAGGTCGCGGTGTTCCCGCGCAACACGAACCTCAACGACTACCGGTTCCCCACGAACGTCGCCACCACGAGCGCCGCGCTGGTGCCGCGGTACCCGGGCACGATGCTCCAGGTCGCCAACAACGGTGCCGTGGTGCACTCCGCGGACCCGGCCGCGCTGACGTCCGAGGTCATGTTCGGCAACATGCTCCAGGCCGTCGGCGTGCAGGCCGTCACGTCCTACTACGGCATGGGCTTCAAGGCATACACCGACGCCCTGTGCATCGAGTTCAACGGCTCGGTCTGCCCGGACGCCCTCCGCCGGGCCTGGACACCCCCCGCGCCCGGCGCGCCGCCGCTGGCCGACCTGCTGCGACTGGAGACGGTCGTGATCCAGAACGGCCTGCCCGGGGTGGCGGACGTCCCCGTTCCCGACGGCTGGCGGGTCGCGGAGCGCACCGCCGTGGTGACAGTGCTGCGTCGCGACGCCGCGCTGCCCCATCCGCAGGGCAGGCTGTCGGACGCGCCGGCAGGCACGGTGGTGACCGACGACGTCGCGGCCCCGCGCGGCGAGGCCGTCCGCATCGCCGACGGTCCCGGCGGGACGCTGACTTTCGCCCGGCTGGCCTGGCCGGGCTACGTCGCCCGTCTCGACGGCGGGTCCCTGCCGGTCCGCCAGGGCCCCGCGGGGCTGCTCATCGTGGACGTCCCGGCAGGCGCGCATCAGGTCGATCTGGCCTGGTCACCGCCGGCAGCCGTCCCGTCGGCGCTCGCCGCCCTGCTCGGTGCCGCGCTCGCCGTGGCGCACGCCATCGCCCGGGTCGTCCGCAGGCGCCGCTCCGGCCGCGTCGAGGCGGCGTCGCCGACCGAACCCACGCCCGTCATCGCGGAGCCCGTCGCCTCCCGCTGATCGCCTCTCCACCTCTGGAGCACCGCCCTGCTGCGGCGCTGATCCGCCGGGCACCGTTGGCACGCTCGGTGATCCCGAACGGGTGCAACGGGCGGTCGACCCACGATCGAGCGATACCGTCTTTTTGCAAAACGCCTCGGGGTAAGGACCCCGTGTGCCACATTCTCGGGCGTGCCCAGCCAACCGACCTCGCCGGCTGCAACGGATCGAGGCCGGCACGCCCACCGGCACACGGCAGCGCGGGACGTAACGGGGCGTTCCTCACCACCGAGTTTGAGGGGTCATAAGGCCCCTTGCTTCGGTCTGCCGATTCGAAGCAGTGACCAGCACCATCCTTGTTGATCGCGTCATCGTCGAGGCGTGCGAGAACAAGATCGTCGGGGGGACCAGCACTCATGTTCGGGCACGGAATCTGGCGACCTGCTGCGGTCGCCGTGGTCATGAGCACGGCGGCCTTCCTGCCGCAGGAGGTCGCGGTCGCGGCCACACCCGACACCATCGGCACCGTCTCCTGCTCGGAGCTGTCGGTCCAGATCCGCAACGGCTCGCTCAACTGCCGTCCGCTACGGAACGACGGCGTCGACGGCGTGTTCATCGGCCCGGTGTCCCCGTCGGCGAGCCCCGCCGGGGGAGCGACAACGGGGAGTGCGTCCGTGGCGTCGGGCTCCACCACGTCGGGATCCACCACGACCACCACAACCACCACGACCACGCCGACCGTCGACGCCGCGCCGACTGCGGCGGTCACGCCGACCACCGGGAGCTCGTCGGACGACAGCTCGGACGACGATTCCGCCAGCAGTTCGGGGTCCAGCGGTTCGGGGTCCAGCTCGGACGACTCGACCGACAGCTCGTCGAGCAGCAGCTCCTCCGGCAGTAGCTCCTCCGGAAGCAGTGCCACGAGCAGTAGCGCGGCGAGCAGCGGCTCCGGGGGGAGCAGCTACACCACCAACTCCGGCGTCACGCTCGGCGCCGCCTCCTGCCCGTCGTCCGTCAGCGGTTCCACCACCGGCGCCTCCACTGCGGGCGCCACCACCGCCACCGGCTCGGTCACCACGAGCGGGAACACCTCGAGCAGCGGCACGCCCACCACCCCGACCGCCACGACGGACACCTCCGGGGTCGCCAGCGTCTCGAGCGTCACCGGCGCCGTCGGCAACGCGGTGAACAACACCGTGAACAACACCGTCGGCACGGTGGGCACGGTGACGAACAACCTCGCCTCCACGGCGAGCAACACGGCGTCGTCCGTCGCCGGCACCGTCACGAACGCGGCCGCCGCGCTCACGGGCAACGCGAACCTGCCCGCAGACCTGATCGACCTCTCGTACTGGTACCTCACCCTGCCGACGGGTCAGGCGGGGAGTCCGGAGACCATCGAGAACCCGAACCTGGAGAAGTTCACCAACGAGGCCTTCAAGCTCAACAACTCCCGCGACGGCGTGGTGTTCAGCGCCCGCGCGGACGGTGTCACCACCAAGAACAGCCACTACCCGCGCTCCGAGCTGCGCGAGATGAACGGCGGCGAGAAGGCGTCGTGGAGCAACACGACCGGCTCGCACACCCTGGACGTCTGCGAGGCGATCACCAAGACGCCCACCGCGAAGCCCGAGGTCGTCGGTGCGCAGATCCACGACGCCAGCGACGACGTCATGCAGATCCGCCTCGAGGGCAAGACCCTGATGGTGCAGTACAACGACGGCAAGTCCGAGACCGTCATCGACCCGAACTACGTGCTCGGCACCCCGTACAACGTGCGGATCGTCGCCGAGGGCGGGAAGGTCGACGTCCTCTACAACGGCCAGAAGAAGGCCGAGCTGCCGCTGTCGGGCTCCGGGTGGTACTGGAAGGTCGGTGCCTACGTGCAGTCCAACACCGAGAAGGGCGAGTCGCCCGACGCCACCGGCGAGGTGACCGTCTACTCCCTGAAGTGCGTGCACACCTGAGCGCGCTGAACGGGGGAGACGAGAACGGGCCCGGACCTCCGCGGAGGTCCGGGCCCGTCGTCGTCCGCCGGTCAGGGCGCGCGCAGCTCCCGCTCGATGTCGGCGAGCTCCGCATCGCTGCCGGCCTCGCGCACGGGGCCGGTGAACCACTTGCGGGCCGACAGCAGGTACCAGCCGCCGAATAGGATCAACGCGCCGCCCACCGTCAACGGAGCGTAGTTCACAAGCTCCCAGTCGAAGTCGTCGGCTCCGGGGACACCGCTGGGCGAGACCGGCATCAAGAACAGGATGCACACCAGCGCGATCCAGGCCACCGCGAGCGGGGAGACCCACTTGTAGTGCCGCCCCAGGCTCCAGGCGCCGTGCTCGAACGACGAGCCGGCGCGGATGCGGAGGATGATCGGCAGCGCGAAGGCGATGTAGAGGCCGATCACCGCGATCGAGGTCGCGACGAGGTAGGCGACGACACTGAACAGGCTGGGAACCATGATCAGCCAGGACAGGACGCCGATGGCGAGCACGGCGTTGACCGGGACGCGGTTGCGCGCGACCTTCCGCCAGATCTTCGAGCCCGGCACGGCACGGTCTCGGGAGAAGGCGAACATCATCCGCGAGGCGGACGTGACGGACGCCGTGCCGCAGAAGAACTGGGCGACCACGGCGATCAGCAGCAGGAACTCCGCCCATGCGTTGCCGAGCGACGTGGTCCAGATGTAGACGACGGCGTTCGCACCGGCGTCGAGCGTGCCCTGCACGTCCGGAACGGCGAACGTGATCGCGACCAGCAGGACGAATCCGAACACGACCGAAACGATGACAGACATGACCATGCCGATCGCCGCGGCACGGGAGGCCAGGCGCGTCTCCTCACTCATGTGCGCCGAGGCGTCATAGCCGGTGATGGTGTACTGAGCCATCAGCAGCCCGATCCCGAAGACGAACCAGAACCCGATCCCGTTACCGGAGAATCCGGAGTTGTTCAGGGTCTCGGTGAAAACGAATGCTGCCGACTGGTGCTCCGGCACCACCATGAGCACCACGACCACGACCGCGACACCAACCATGTGCCACCAGGCGGAGATCGTGTTGAGCTGCGCGAGCATGTTGATGTTCAGGAGGTTCAGCACGATGTGGAGAGCCATGATCACTGTGAAGACGACGAAGATCGTCGAGGTCTCCGTGCTGACCGCGTTCGGGAACCACAGGTTCAGCAGGGCCGTCGTGAACACGGCGGCGCCGTAGTCGATGGCGGCGGTCACCGAAATCTGCCCGACGAGGTTGAACCAACCGGTGAACCAGCCCCATGCCGGGCTGCCCAGCTTGGAAGACCAGTAGTACAGCGCACCCGCGGTAGGCATGGCCGAGGCGATCTCACCCATGGCCATGGCGACAAGGGTGCAGAACACGCCTACGAGCAGCCAGCCCCATGTGATCGCGACCGGCCCGCCATTGTTGAACGCGATGTAGTAGGAGGTCAGACAGCCGGCCAGGATCGAGATGATGGTGAAGGAGATGGCGAAGTTGGAGAACCCGCCCATCTCGCGGTACAGCACCTGCGCGTAGCCCAGGCGATGCAGCAATGCCTCGTCCGAATGCCCGGACGAGCGATTGTGGGTTGCCGACATGGCTCTCTCCTGGATCTCGGTCTCCTGACCGTTGTCGTGCCCGTCGTTCGGGGGAGGGCGGGCGCACTCTGTGACGGCGTCGTCGGAACTCTTGTCACTGTGGTTCGCGTGCGACGAAATGGAACGTCTGCTCGAGCCGACTAGACCTCCCGCTGAAGAAGCCCGTTGGACTCCCCGCACTCGAGGAGCGCCAAGGTGTGCTCGTGGTCGGCGCCGAGCGCGGTCTCGGCGTCGCTCATCGTGGAGGCGACGAGGCCGTGTGCGGTGGTCAGGTGACCCGCCGCGGCCATCGCCAGCGCCAGGCTCATGCGCGAGGTGAGCGTGTCGACGTGCTCCGGCCCCAACATCCTGCTGCGCTGGACGGCGACCTGCTTGGCCAGCGTCAGGGCGGTGTCGACGTCGCCGTTGATCCGTTGCGCGACGGCGAGCGCGTTGCGCGCAGTGAGCGTCTCGGGGTGCTCGTCGCCGAAGACCCGGACCCGGGCGGCGAGGTTGCCGACGATCAACTTGATGCCCTTGCGCCGGTTTCCTGCAGCCACGTAGGCGACGGCGAGGTTGCCTGCGACGATCAGCGTGTCGGGGTGGTCGCCGCCCAGCGTCGAGCGGCACGACGCGAGGGCCTGCTCGAACAGTGGCACGGCCTCGTCGTGCCGCCCGGCCTCGAACAGTTCCGCGGCGGCGCTGTTGCGTGCCGCCGACTCGCGCAGCCGCGCCTGGGCGAGTGGGTTCAGGGTCGGCGCGTCGACGTCCCGCACGGCATCATGCGTGGGGACGCGTGGCTGTGGCACTCGCGTCGCGGGGTCGCCGTTGACCGCCGACTCCGAGTGACCAGGGGAGACTGAGGTCATCGATTCCGTCCGGTCGTGCGGGGCCAGCCAGTGGTTCTCGTGGGCAGGGGGTAACCGTCCGTTGCGGAGGTCAGACGCTAGCGCATCGTCCACGCAGAGTAGCTCGACGGTTGAGAACGTCACCTGGTCGGGTGACGACGGCAGATGTCATTCACTCGACCGGCCGCCGATTAGCGGCGAGCCTAGTTCGCTTGCCCCGACCGGGCGTAGGGCATCTGCGTATTCGTGTCATCACGCTCGACCATGTGGCGGCCGAGAAGTTCGTCTCCGGCGGGTAACCGGGGTGGTGGGCTGCGTCGAATCGGCGTGCGGCCCACTCGAGGAGGAGCCATGAGCCATCAGCGAGCGCCACGGGTCCCACGCAGCCGGTTACCTCTCGATGAGACGGTGGTGACACGGTGACCATCCACCGCCTCGTCGTCGACCACGTCGACCGCACCGGGACCAGCGCCTACCACGTCACCTTCGGGTGCACGTGCGGCGGCTACACCGCCGAGGAGACCGCAGCGACCGAGGCCGACGCGCTGGCTCTCGCGGCCAACGAGGTGCGCGTCCACGAGGCCACGGTGACCGGCGCCCCCACGGTCGACATCCGCTTCTAGAGCGAGCTCACGGCTGCCTGTCCGCCACGTCCGAGCCACGGTCTCCGAAGGAGGAACCCGGCGACCTGACGTCCGGTCGGGCGGATCCTCGACGCGCACTCCGGTGAGGACGATGATGCGTCAATGCTCTCGACGTCCTGCGAGCCGCCCACCGCCGCTGAGGCGGCCCGTCGTGTGTGAGGGCGGCGACCGGGCCGCGGCGATCCGTGCAATCCCACGTCCGGCGCCGGGCACGGCGGTCGATCCGATCACGCTCACCCCGGTCGACGAGGTGACGGTGACCGTCCTGGTCGACAACATCTACGACGCCCTCCTGATCGGCGACGAGCGGGTCCGACGGCCGTCGTTCGCCATCGGGTCGGCCCCGGCGCCGCAGTTCGTCGGCGGCACGACCCTGACCGGGCTGGTCGCGGAGCACGGATTCGGCGCGCTGGTCACCGTCCGCCGCGGCGACCGCGCCACCTCGGTACTGTTCGACGCCGGGCTGTCTCCGGACGCGCTGGTCACCAACGCCGACCGGCTCCAGGTCGACCTGACCGCGGTGCAGGGGGTCGTGCTCAGCCACGGCCACTTCGACCACGCAGGTGGCCTGGCCGGGCTCGCACGGCGGCTCGGGCCGTCCCGGATGCCGATCGTGGTGCATCCCGCCGCGTGGACCCGCCGCCGGTTGGCCCCACCGGGTGCCGAGCCCACGGAGCTGCCGACCCTCGACCCGCGCGCGCTCGCCGCCGAGGGTTTCACCCTCGTCGAGCGCAAGCAGCCGTCGCTGCTCGTCGACGGGTGCGTCCTGATCACCGGCGAGGTCGACCGCGTGACCGACTTCGAACACGGCATGCCGCCCGCACATCAGGCGTGGACCGGCGAGGCCTGGCAGCACGATCCCGTGGTGATCGACGACCAGGCCCTCGTCGTGCACGTCCGCGACCGCGGGCTCGTCGTCCTCACCGGCTGCGGGCACGCCGGTGCGGTCAACATCGTCCGCCATGCCCAGCGGCTCACCGGCGTCGACCGCCTGCACGCCCTGTTCGGCGGGCTACACCTCACCGGCCCGGCGTTCGAACCGGTGATCCCGCCGACGGTGGCAGCGCTGACCGAGCTCGACCCGGAACTCGTCATGCCAGGCCACTGCACTGGCTGGCGCGCCCAGCACACGCTCGCCGCCGCCCTGCCCGAGGCGTGGATTCCCAGCGGTAGCGGCACGGCCGTCCGGCTCGCCGCCCCGTCGGACGCACCTCGTCCGTAAGCGGCCGTTGCTACACGACTGCAACATCTGGCGTGTCCGACGCCTGCCAAGATCAGCGATCATGCCGCTGACCTGGTCGGGGTGGCGGGATTTGAACCCACGGCCCCTCGCTCCCAAAGCGAGTGCGCTACCAAGCTGCGCCACACCCCGTTCGGGCGAGTGTAGGGCGTAGACGCGGAGGTGGTGAGCCCGGCCGGGCAGGTACCGCCGACCGCGCGCACACCTACGCCCGCTGTCGCACAGGTAGCCGGGCCGTCACACGTGCTGTAACAGCTGCGCGGGCCTCACCACGTGTGCGACAGCGCGGGAGGCCGTGCGGCAGGCGGCGAGGTCGGGGGAGGAAGCTGACCGGGAACCGGAGGGCCCCGGGACCGTCGGCTAGACTGCCGAAGCCCCCGGGAGATCCGGAGGCGTATGCGGGCGTAGCTCAATGGTAGAGTCCCAGTCTTCCAAACTGGCTACGCGGGTTCGATTCCCGTCGCCCGCTCCAGCTCTTACCAGCGAGTTTATCTGATGATCTTCAACTCGGAAGGTCGGCGTGACACGAGTTGCGGACCGCGTCGAACCGCGTGGCTAGGACTCGTGAATGTGGTCGATGAGGTCGTAGCCGTCGACTGCGGTGGACGGTGCGGCAGCCGCCACTAGTCTCGTGGGTTGCGTCGCGGCTTGAAGCGGCTGGCTCGTCAACGTTGTGCAGCCGCAGCTGGCCGGGCTGGAGGCAGTCGGTCGGGTCGGGTCGGGCCTCCAGCGGGTCCCGGAGCTGCAGCGATGTTGTCCTGTCCAGTTCGCTGCGGCACTGCCGTATCAACTCCATCGGAGTTGTCCTGTACAGTTCGGCTTCGCGCAGCCGTATCAAACCCAGTTGCGGGACGGGGGAGGACATGCCACGGGGCCGACCCACCCGGGAGACGGTCTATCGCCGCTTCGCAGCGGCGATCGCCGAACTCCGCCGGTTCGGTGGCCTTCCCCGCCCGGCCGAGGCGAAGGCGATCTGGGACGACATCTGGCATCTGGAAGCGCACAACTCCACGGCTATCGAGGGCAACACCCTGGTGCTACGAGAGGTTGCGGTGTTGCTCGACCAGGGACGTGCTGTCGGGGCGAAGGATCTGCGCGATTACCTTGAAGTGCTTGGTTACGGCGAGGCCGCACGCTGGGTCTATGCCCAGGCGGTCGAACCCGGCGACTGGGTCGGGGATGCCTTCCTCGCCGTCACCGAGGTGCGTCACGTGCATCACGTGGCGATGTCCAAGGTGTGGGAGGTGTCTCCGCACCCGGATGCCGGTCCCGACGAGGGGCCGGGTGCTTTTCGCCGGCACGACATTCACGCCTTCTCGGGCGGTATGACTCCGCCGCCATGGACTGATGTAGCGGCCGAGGTTCATCGCTGGGTGGGAGTCGTCGATGCGTTTGGTGCGGCTGTCCGGTCGGCCCGTGTCACCCCCGAGGACATTCCGGCCGAGTTGGCGAGGCTGCACTGCGAGTTCGAGCGCATTCACCCCTTCATCGACGGCAATGGTCGGGCGGGACGTCTTCTGCTCAACCTGTTGCTCGTCCGGCTCGGCTATCCGCCGGCTATCGTTTTCAAGCGGGATCGGAACCGGTACCTCGCAGCGCTGGATCGGGCGGACAACGGCGACCTCGGTGCCCTCGCCGAGCTGATCGCACGCTCAGTCATCGACAATCTTCATCGCTTCGTCGTTCCGAACATCGCCGGTCCGGCTCGGCTCGTCCCGCTGCGTTCCCTGGCTGGCAAGGATGTGTCTTACGACGCGCTCCGGCAGGCGGCGAGGCGGGGCCGGCTGGAGGCCGAACTGTCGTCTGACGGGACGTGGCGATCGAGTCAGCACGCGGTGCGCGCGTACCTGGAGGGCAGGCATCGCCGTGAACCCGCTCCATGACGGGGCGCGTGACCGGACTCTGGTCTGGCGGCGCGTGACACGAGACGTGACACGAAACGGAGTCGACGACAGCGGTCACAGGCCTCCCGAGAAGACGGCGCCGAAGCTGTCGTCGCTGGCAGTGGCTCCGGTGACGGGTGTTGTAGACCTTCCAAACTGGCTACGCGGGTTCGATTCCCGTCGCCCGCTCCAAGCTGACCAGCGGTTCCGTAAGACGAATCGACCGCTGGTGCCCGCCGCCCCGGACGACCCCCGTACACCGGGCGGCGGAAGCGGACAAGGCACCAGGCCACGTCCGGAAGCGGCTGACGCCCACACCGCTCTGTCGTGGTGTTGACAGACAGGATCGGCGTCCCCGGCGAGGCTCTCGTGCAGTGAGTCGCACGATGCGGCCCACTGCACCCAGTGGAGCACCTGTCGGTCGGGAGATGGTTGGTGAACACCTGCGCCGGTAGCGTCCGCCGGGACGGTCATGTGCAGGTGCGGCTGCTCGGGCCCGTCGACGTGGTCGTCGCAGGCGAGGCACGGCCGGTGCGCGGGTTGCGCCGCAAGGCCGTGCTGGCCGTACTCGCGCTCAACCCCGGTGAGATCGTCAGCACCGACCGACTCACGGACGTGGTGTGGAGCGACACGACACCGGCCAGGCTGAACACTGTCCAGAGCCACGTCTCGTACCTGCGGCGGGTGCTCGGTAGCCGCTCGGCGATCCGGGCGCATCCGCCCGGGTACGTGCTCGACCTCGGCGACGATGCCACTGACGTGCAGACCGCCGGACGGATGATCGAGCGGGCCCGGGCGCACGATGATCCGGCGGACAGCGCATCCGTGCTCGCTGCGGCGTTGCAGCTGTGGCGCGGACGTCCGCTGGCCGACGTGTGCGGATTGGCGTGGCTCGACGAGCAGGCCGAGCGCCTGGACGGGGTGCGGCGACGGGCCGAGCAGGCACTGATCGAAGCGCGGATGGCGCTCGGCGAGCATGCCCGGTTGGTGCCGGAGCTGGAACGGCTGGCCCGGGAGCGGCCGTTCGACGAGCGGGTTCACGAACTCCTGATGCTCGCGCTCTACCGGGCCGGGCGGCAGGCCGACGCGCTCGGCGCGTTCCGCACGCTGCGCTCGGCGTTGGGCGCGAACCTGGGCATCGATCCCAGCCCGGTGGTGCGCGACCTCGAGGTCTCGATCCTGCGCCAGGAACCCGCGCTGGCCGCTCCCCGCGCCCCGCTGCCCGTGACGGCCCCGGCTGGGGATGACCTGCTCGCACGTGGGTCTCGTGCCCTGACCGACGACGGCGACCTGCGGGCGGGTCGGCGGTACTTCGAGGCTGCCCACCAGAGGGCGGAGATCACCGGCGACAGGGAGGCGATGGCGCAGGCCGCGCTGGGCCTGGGTGGGCTGTGGGTGCACGAGCACCGCACCAGCGCGGCCGCGGCTGTGGTGGAGTCGCGGCTGCGGCAGGCACTCACCGTTGTCGACCCGGGGTCGGCGCTGTCGATGCGGCTGCGCATCCGGTTGGCGGCCGAGGCCGACTACCAGGCCGGGGGGAGCACGCATGTGTGCGGGCGCTGCTCGACGAAGCGAGGCGGGGCGAGGACCCGAGGGCGCGGATCGAGGCGTTGAGCCTCGCCCATCACTGCCTGCTGGGCCCCGACCACGTCCGCTTGCGCCACGACCTGGCAGCCGAGCTGATCGGCGAGTGCGCTCGCAGGGGCCGGCGCGGCGACATGCTGATGGCTCTGGCGTGGCAGACGGTCGATCTGTTCCTCGAAGGTCATCCGCACGCCGAACGGCGGCTCGGGGAGCTGCGCGAGGCGCTGAGCGAGCGCGACCATCTCGCGGTCGGGTTCGTCGTCAGCGCGATCGAGGTGATGCTGACCGTCCGTGCAGGCCGCTTCGAGCGGGCCGAGGCGCTCGCGCTCGCCTGCGCCCGCCGGGGTGAGGAGGCCGGCGACGTCGACGCACAGGGCTGGTACAGCGGGCAGCTCGTGGCGATCCGGTGGTTCCAGGGCCGCCTGCCCGAACTGCTGCCGGCACTGGAGGCCCAGGTGCGTTCCCCGACGCTGAGCACGGTCGACAACTCCTGCCTCGCCGCGTTGGCCACCGCCGCCGCGCAGTCCGGTGACCGGCGGCGGGCGGCCAGTGCGCTGGCCGCGTTGTGCGGCGACGACCTGGCCGCCCTGCCCCGGTCGAGCACCTGGCTGGTGACCATGCACGGCATCGCCGAGGCATCGCACCTGCTCGGCGATACCGCTCTCGCGTCGACGGTGCGCCGGCTGCTGACCCCGTACGCGCACCTGCCGAGCACCGCCAGCCTCGCCGTGGCCTGCTTCGGCTCGGTGCACCACGCGCTGGGCGTGACCTGCCTGACCACCGGTGACGCCGACGCGGCGGTCGAGCATCTGCGCGCGGCCGTGCAGCGCAACCTGGCTCTCGCGCACTGGCCCGCTGTCGCCCTCTCCCGCCGCAGATGCGCGCAGGCGTTGGCGATGCGTCTGCGCTTCCACGCCGACGGAGCTCACTCCCGCCGGATCACCCCTTGATGATCGGCGTATGGGGTGGGTGGGGGAGCGGGACGATCGTCGCGTTCTGCGCCCTACACGGCGGGGGCCTGGAATGAGGCTGGAGCGCCGCTGAAACCGGACAGTCGGAATATGCGGGCGCGTCCATCGCCGTTTCAGCGTCACGTCAGCACACGGTGCGAGGGTCCCCCCATGGTCAACCTCAGGAGCTGCTGTCGTCGTCGTGGCACGGTGGCGTTGTTGATGGCGGTCGAATGACGACCTGCCGGTCGCCCGCCACCCGCAGGCGCAGCCCGTTCGTCGGCGGCAGGGCCAGGTCGAGTGCTCCGAACCGGTCGGGGATCTCCGCCAGCTCGGGAATGCTGAGCGTGTCGCCACCGAACCACACGGTGCGCCCGCCCGCCTGCAGCACATAGGTCACCTCGTGCACGCCGTGCTTGCCCGGCGCTGCGGTCACCGCGAGGTCCCCGACGGCGGTCGCGTCCCAGGCCTCCAGCTCCCGCACGTCAGTGAAGCCGGCCCCGCGTGCCGTCGCCACCACGGTGCCGGGGCAGATCAACGGCACGGTGAGATCGCGGTAGCCGGCGAGTGCGTCCAGGTCGCAATGGTCGTAGTGCTCGTGGGTGACCACCACCGCCGCGAGGTCGGGAAGCTCGTCGACCGCGCACGCGACGGCCTCGCCCGGATCGTAGGTCGCAGTGAAGGTTAACCAGGGATCGGTGAGCACCACGGCGTGGCCGAAGCGGAGCAGGTGGTAGCTGTGTGCGATCCGGGTGACGTCGAGCTCGGTCACGCAGCCCCCTCCTCGATGCTCCCAGCGAGGTCCTGCAGCGCCCCGAGTACCCGCTCCGGTGCCTCGAGTTGGGGGAGGTGTCCCGCCTGGGCCAGCACCGTGAGGTGTGCCTCGGGCAGGGCGTCCGCCCAGGCTCGGCCATGTGCGGGATCGACGATGCCGTCCGCCGCCCCCCACATCACGTGGACCGGAACCGGCATGGCGCGCAGTCGACCGCCGAGCGTGGGGTCGGTCATCGAGGAGCCGGCGTAGAAGGAGAGCGCGGCCATGTTCGCCTCGACCTGCTCGCGCACGGGTCCCGGCGCAGTCGGGTCGGGGGCGAACCGCGCCGGCTCGTGAAACGACAATCGGGCCAACTCCGGCGGGGCAAGCCCTGAGACGGCCGTCACCGGGTGGCCCGGCACCTCGAGGCCGATGGCGTCCAGGACCACCACGCCGCCGACCCGCGGGCTGCCCAGGAGACCGACCTCGGCGGCCAGCCAGCCGCCGAACGAGTTGCCGATGACGGTGACGTCCCAGAAGTCGAGATCTTCGAGCAGGCGGACGTAGAGCCGGGCCAGGTCACCCGTCCCGGTGATGCCGTCCGAGCGCGGCGTCCCGTCGAACCCGGGATGAGCCGGCACGAGCACCCGCGCCCGCAACCGGGCCGCGAGCAGGTCCCCGAAGCCGCGCACGGACGACGGTCCGGCCCCACCGTGCAGCAGCAGGAACGGCCGCTCCCGATTGCGCTGGGCAAGGCGACTCGCGATGCCGACTCCGTCGAGGTCGACGATGTGCTCGGCGTCGTTGGGTATCCAGCGGACGGAAGACGGTGTGCCGACCGCGCGCTCGGCTCCTTTGCTCATGTCGGGCATGTGCCGTCCGACAGACTGGCCCCACCGGCGTCGGAGCAGGAGAGGACGGCTGATCATGGGATCGGGACCACCACCCTCGAGGCACGCCGCGCGGCGGCCCGAACTCGCCGACTTCCTGCGCAGCCGCAGAGCGGCCGTGCGGCCCGAGGCGGTCGGGATCGAGGCCGGTCTGCGGCGCCGGACTCCTGGCTTGCGCCGGGAGGAGGTCGCGGCTCGGGCCGCCGTGGGCGTCTCCTGGTACACCTGGCTGGAACAGGGACGCGCCGTCACCCCGTCGGTGCAGGCTCTGGAGGGCACTCGGCCGGGCCCTGCGGCTCAGCCCTTCCGAACGAGAGTACCTGTTCCTCCTGGCAGGTCTCGCTGTGCCGGTCACCCCGGGCCTCATCGGCGTCCCGCTGGACGACGACACCGTCGCCATGGTCGCCGGCCTCGCCCTACACCCGGCCTATGTGCTCGGCCCCAGGTTCGACGTCCCGCCCACAACCAGCCCGCGGAGCTGATCCTCGACGACCTGCTGACGTGGCCGCCCGGCCGGCGCAACCTGCTGCGATGGCTGTTCCAGCGTGAGAAGGACTGGGTGGGGATGGAGTCCACGTGGCGGAGGACGGTGCACGCCAACCTGCTGGACTTCCGCCGGGAGTACGCGGGAACGATCCGGAATTCGCCGATCTGGTCGACGACCTGATCCGCAGCAGCGAGTCGTTCCGCTCCTGGTGGGCAGACCACGACGTCCTCACGCTGACGTCGACGGTCAAGCAGATCCCGCACCGCCGGATCGGACCGCTGCGGCTACGACAGCTGCAGAGCCGGCCAGAGAATCGGCCCGAGCTGCGCCTGCGGATCCTCGTCCCGGACGACGACGCCACGCGCCAGGCGTTGACTCCATCGACCTGAAGGTTTGCCGACAAGGCTGATCTTCGACGATCGAGCGTGACACGAGCGGCGGGTCGCGGGATCGTCAGCCGAGGTCGTACGTCGGTGCAACTCGAGGGCGTCGGCCGCTACGGCGGCGCTCGAGGCACCGCAGGCCGTGTCGGCCGTGATCCTCGACTTCGTGGACGGCATCGACGCGGCCAGCGAGAGCGGATCCTGACGCCGGTGCGCGCTACCGTGCTCTGATGCCGCGCCGGGTACGAGTCTCCGGGCCCGACCTCGACCGACCGGCAGCCAGGCGACGATGAGACGACCGGAACGGCCGTGAGCGACACACTGACCGGCCACCTGACGGTGGCGACGTGCATCGGCTGCGGTGCCCGCAACCGCGCCGGGGAGTGTCCCGACGGCTGCGCCGACGTCGCACTCGATCTGGTCGACATCGTCGACCTCGCCGACGTGGCCGAGCGGACCGAGGCGCTCAAGGACCGGGTGGCGGCGCTGCGCGAGCTCGCCCTCGCCGTGGCCGGCGACCCGCCGTTCGCCTGGGCGACGGTGCACGAGCGGGCTCGTGAGGCGATCCGGCTGCCGGTGCCTCCGGAGCCGGACATCGCGGTGATCGAGGCGTGGGGGTGCCCGCGCTGCGGACGGATCGACGCTCCGCAGCCCTGCCTCGGAGTGTGCGTGCGCCGCCCGGGGGCGGTCGCCGACGCGAGCGAGTATCGAGCGTTCGCCGAGCGGTCCGCGCAGCTGGCAGCCGAGGACCAGACGTTCACCGGGCTCGCCCGCCTCCTGGCCACCGTCACACCTCGCCCCGGACAGGAGGAGCCGACGATGGCGGCGGTCCGGTCGCGGGCCCGGGAACTGCTGGGCCGGTTCGCGGGCTGAGCCCGTCCGCCCTACTGCAGAGCGGCCCAGCCGAGCGCGCCGAGCGCGAGAACCTTGCCGGCCTCCAGACCGACGTAGGCGTGGTGGGCGTGGGAACGCGGACCCTCCTCGCCCCGGAGCACCTGGTTCGAACGGCGCACCAGAGCAGGTCGCACCAGGACGAGCTGGGCCACGAGCGCGGCGACGGCCAGGGCCGCGGTCGCGACGACTCCGGGCGGGTGCGGCCCGAGAGCGGCGGCGAGCAGGACCGCGACGGCGAGCACGACCTCGACGCGGTTGAGGGCAGCGAAGACCACGCGACCGATGCCCAGACCCAGTGCGAGGGTGACGCCCGGGGCCCGGAACCTGAGCGGAGCCTCCAGGAAGGAGATCGCGAGGACCATCCCGAGCCATACACAAGCGACCGCACCGACCACCGCGTTCACGTCATTCCCTCTCCCGACGGGCGACTCGTCGGTTACCAGAGCGCTGCGCGCAGCGCCGAGGCCCAGCGCGCGGCGCGGCGGCGGCACCTCGTCGCGCGTGGCCGGCGGCCGATGCCCGACGGCCTCCCGTACAGGGACGTCGGGGTCAGCTGTGCCTGGGCCGGGCACGGCGCCATCAACGCCAGCGCCTCGCCGGGGTAGTCGGCGACGAGCTCCGCCACGAGGTCGTCCCGGTCTGCGGCGACGGCGCTGTTCACGGCGTCGATGTAGTGCTCGTGCAGCGCTCGCAGGCGCTCGGCGAGCGAGTCGTCTGCGAGCGGGTCGGTCGTGCTCACCCTCGGGATTATCGGTCCGCAAGGGGCGTTTCGGGGCGGTCAGTCCGCTGCCGGTCTTACCGGGCAGTGGGGACCGGCTCCCGGATGGCGGCGTTGAGCCGGTTCCAGACGTTGATCGCCGCGATCGACAGCAGCAGGGACGAGAGCTCCTTCTCGTCGTAGATGTCGGCGGCGTCGTCCCACACGTCGTCGGGGACGGCGTCGGGCCGGTCCGCGAGCCGCGTCACGCACTCGGCCAGCGCGAGCGCGGCGCGTTCGGCGTCGCTGAAGTACGGCGACTCCCGCCACGCGCCGACCCCCCAGATCCGCTCGTCGCTCTCGCCGGCGTCCTTGAGTTCGCGGGCGTGCATGTCCACGCACACGCTGCAGCCGTTGATCTGGCTCACCCGCAGGTGGATCAGCGTGTGCGTCACGTCGGGAACGGTGCCCGACTTGGTGGCCTTGCTCAGTGCGAGCAGCGCCTTCATCGCGTCCGGCAGCACCATCACGGGGTGTGTCATCCGAGCCTGCATCATGTCCTCCTGCTGTCACATCCGCCCCGTCCGAGCGGGTCATAGGGGTGACCCGGCAGACCGAGGAGATGTGACAGGTGCAGGACGACGAATTCTGGGCGGCACAGTTCGAGGCGCACCGACCCCGCCTGCGGGCGGTGGCCTACCGGATGCTCGGCTCGTTCGCCGAGGCCGAGGACGCAATACAGGAGGCCTGGTTGCGGGTCTCGCGCGCGTCGGGCGACGACGTGGACAACGTCGGCGGCTGGCTCACGACGATCGTCTCCCGCCAGTGCCTCAACATGCTGCGCTCCCGCGCGACCCGGCGCGAGGACCCGTTGGACGTGCGGGTGCCCGACCCCGTGGTGGAGTCCGGCGACGAGATCGACCCGGCCGAGCAGGCTGTCCTCGCTGACTCCGTCGGGCTCGCGCTGCTGGTCGTGCTGGAGGCGCTCGACCCGGCGGAGCGGCTCGCGTTCGTGCTGCACGACACGTTCGCGGTGCCGTTCGAGGAGATCGCCGCGATCCTGGGGCGGACCCCGGCCGCGGCCCGGCAGCTGGCCAGCCGGGCTCGGCGGCGGGTCCAGGGCGCGAGCCCGACCGGGCAGCCCGATCGGGCCCGGCAGCGCGAGATCGTCGACGCGTGGCTCACGGCGGCCCGCGGCGGTGACTTCCAGGGTCTCGTCGCGCTCCTGCACCCGGACGCCGTGCTGCGCGTGGACACCGGCCGCGCCGACTCGATGCTGACCCGGGGCGCGGCCGCGGTCGCCCGGCAGGCGTCGATGTACCGCGCCGCCGGGCTCCGGTCGCGGTTCGCAGTGGTCAACGGCGGCCCCGGCATCGTGTCCACGGTCGACGGCAGATCGACGGCGGTGCTGGCGTTCACCGTCGCGAACGGGCTGATCGTCGAGATCGACATCCTGGCCGACCCGCACCGGTTGGCCGCACTCGACATCGCGCCGTGATTCAGGAGGCGGGCTCGTCCTCGGCGGGGTGCGCGGTCACGGGAGGGTGGAGGACGAGGACCACGACCATCAGGATCATGATCACGGCGGTGAGCGTGATGGGGATCGGGATGATCGGGTCGAACAGGACGAGGACGGCGCCGAGCGGGAGCGCGACGTTGACGACGCGGTCGGCGTTCTCGCGGATCGCGATCCACCAGATGCCCAGCACGAAGATCGCGATGGGGACGGTGACGGTGAACGACGCGGCGACGTCGCCGAGTTGACTGTGCCCGGTGAGCACGTCGATCTCGACCTCGATGCCCGCGGAGAACGCGCCGGCGGCGGCGAAGACGAAGTAGTGGACGTAGCCGTAGCGCAGGGAGCTGCTGAGGTTCCGGATGGCCGTGTGGTGCGGGGGCCAGAAGTAGATCCACCAGAGCGCGGCCGTCACGACGACCGCCAGCACGGCGATCGAGATCAAGGGGCCGAGGGCCTGGTCGTCGTGGAGCGCCTCGATGACGGCGTTCGCGGAGGCGAGCAGGCTCTCGCCGAGCAGGATCAGGGTGAACAGGCCGTAGCGCTCGGTGATGTGGTGGGGGTGCCAGGGCGTCGTGCCCTGCCTCTCGGCGATGACCGGGATCGCGAGCTCCGCACCGATGAGGACGATGAACGCGATCCGGCCCGGCACCCCGGGCAGCGCGAGCAGGAGGAGCCAACACACCTGGAGGACCGCGATGCCGCCCGCGTAGATCTGGGTCGCCCGGCGGCTGCTTCCGGCCGAGCGTGATGCGCGCAGCCACTGGGCGACCATCGCGACGCGCATGACGACGTAGGCGAGGATCAGCAGTGCGTAGTCGTGGTCGATGAACGCCGGCTCGACTCCCGCCGCGAGGACGAGCACGCCGGACATCTGGACGATGGTCAGCACGCGGTAGAGCCAGTCGTCGGTGGCGAACGACGTGGCGAACCAGGTGAAGTTCACCCAGGCCCACCAGATCCCGAAGAACACCGTGGCGTAGGAGAGCAGGCCGTCTGCGACATGGTTCTCGGTGAGCGCGTGGTGGAGCTGGACCGCCGCGTTGCTGACCGCGACGACGAAGACGAGATCGAAGAACAGCTCGAGCGTGCTCGCCGTCCGCCCCGGCTCTCGGGGGTCGCGGGGCCTCATCGGGACGAGGCGTGACCTCGTGGTCGACGTCGCTGCGGCGCTCATCGAACTCCCTCGCAAGCTCGCTCGTCGTACGGAACCGCCGGCGACGAGCATGTCACGCTGCTGATCGTGCACGACGGCGCGGCCGACCTCCGGTGGTGGAGGCCGGCCGCGCCGGCCGAGGCGTGGAGCGACTGGCGTCAGTGGATGTGCGACCCGCCGTTCACGTCGTACGTGGCGCCGGTGATGTAACCCGACTCCTCGCGACACAGGTAGGTGATCAGGTCCGCGACGTCGGAGGCCCGGCCCTTGCGGCCGACCGGCACCCCGGCGAGGACCTGCTTCTCCTTCTCGCCCACGAGCTTGCCGGCGGTGATGTCGGTGTCGATCAGTCCGGGAGCGACGGAGTTGACGGTGACGCCGTTCGGCCCCAGCTCTCGCGCCAGGGCGCGGGCGAACCCGAGCTGGGCGGCCTTCGCCGCCGAGTAGGCGACGCCGCCGAAGACACCGCCGCCGCGCTCGGCCGAGACCGACGACAGGAACACGATGCGGCCGAAGCCGCGCTCGACCATGCCGGGCGCGAGTTGGCGGGTCACGTTGTAGGAGCCGCGCACGTTGACCGCGAACATGCGCTCCCACTCCTCGGCGGTGACCTCGAGGAAGGGGATCGGTGAGGTGACGCCCGCGTTGTTGACCAGCGCACCGACCGGTGGGACGGCATCGGCGACGACGGCCAGCGCGTTCTCGACCGAGGCTGCGTCGGTGATGTCGCAGCCGACGCCGACGGCCTGGACGCCGTGGCGCTCGGCAACGTCGTTGGCGGCGTCCTTGGCGCCGGCCTCGTCGAGATCGAGGATCGCGACGTTCCAGCCGGCGGCGCCGAGGGCGTGGGCGGTGGCGCGGCCGATACCGCGCTTGGAGCCGGCGCCGGTGACGACGGCGGTGTGGTCCGAGACGGACATGGGTTTCTCCAGGGTTTGAGCAGAAGTTCGGATGGCGCAGCGGGCGCCGGGATTGCAGCAAGGTGGCCTTACTGCAATCCGATTGGTGCAGGGCCACCTTGCTGCAATCCCTGACGGGCGCCCGCTGCTGCGGATCGGCAGGAATCAGACGGTCGGCGGCGCGGGGTCGGCGGCGGCTCCGCCGAGCTCGGCCTTGACCTTGCTCACGATCGAGTCGGTCGACAGCCCGTAGCGGTCGTGCAGGGTGGGCAGGGCGCCGGCGGCGAGGAACTCGTCGGGCAGCGCGATCGGGACGACGCGGGTGCCGACCCCGGCGTAGGCGATCGTGGAGGCGACGGCCTCGGACAGCCCGCCGATCACGGTGTGGTTCTCCAACGTCACGACGAGGCGGTCGGTCCGGGCGGCACGCAGGATCGCCTCGCGGTCCAGCGGCTTGACCGTCGGCACGTGGAGCACCGCGACGTCGATGCGGTCGGCCTCGAGCCGGGCCGCGGCCTGCAACGCCCGCATGGTCATCAGCCCGGTGGAGATGAGGACGACGTCGCGGCCGGTACGCAGCTCGGCGGCCTTGCCGAGCTGGAAGCGGTAGCCGTACTCGTCGAGCACCGTCGGGACGGCCCCGCGCAGCAGCCGCAGGTAGGTCGGCCCGTTGTGGTCGGCGAGCTGCGGGACGGCCTGCTCGAGGTCGACCGAGTCGCAGGGGTCCACGATGGTCAGGTTCGGGCAGCCGCGCAGGATCGCCAGATCCTCGGTGGCCTGGTGGCTGGGCCCGTACCCGGTGGTCAGACCGGGCAGTGCACCGACGATGTTGACATTCAGGTTGGGCTCGGCGATGTCGAGGCAGAGGAAGTCATAGGCGCGGCGGGTGGCGAAGACCGAGTAGGTCGACGCGAACGGCACCAGGCCGACCTCGGCCAGCCCGGCCGCGGCGCCGAGCATCGCCTGCTCGGCCATGCCCATCTGGAAGAACCGGTCCGGGTGGGCGTCGCGGAAGATGTGCATGTCGGTGTACTTGGCCAGGTCCGCGGACAGCCCGACGATCTCCGGGCGCTCCTCGGCCAGCTTCGCCAGGGCATGCCCGAACGGTGCGGGGCTGGTCTTCTGCCCGGCGTCGGCGAACGAGGCGATCATCGCCGAGGTGGTCAGCCGCTTCTTCGCCGGAGCGGCCCCGGTCGTCGTGCTGGGGCTGGCGGCGGGAGTCGTGGTGGTCATCGGTCGAGCCCCTCGGTGTTGTGGCCTGCAGCGCTGAATCCTGTGGCGGTGTAGCCCTGGGCGAGCTGGTCGCGGGCGGTCTGCCACTCGTCGACGGCGACGCGCATGAAGTGCGCCTTCTCGCGGGTCTCCAGCAGCGGCACCCCACGGCCGATGCGGGTGTCGCAGATCAGCACCCCGGGCGAGCCGCGGTGCGCGCGGAGCTCGTCGAAGGCGTCGACGAGTGCGCCGATGTCGTTGCCGTCCACGCGCAGGGCGTGCCAGCCGAACGCCTTCCACTTGTCCAGGACGGGTTCAGTGCGCAGCACGCCGGCCGTCGGGCCGTCGGCCTGCAGGGCGTTGACGTCGACGATGGCCGTGACGTTGTCCAGCCCGTGGTGGGCGATCTGCATGGCCGCCTCCCACGTCGAGCCCTCGTCGAGCTCGCCGTCCGACAGCAGGTTGTAGACCCGGGCCGGGGTGCCCTGGTGGCGCAGCCCGAGCGCCATGCCGGTGGCGACCGTGAGGCCGTGGCCCAGCGAGCCGCCGGAGATCTCCATGCCGGGGGTGTAGGACGCCATCCCGGACATCGGCAGCCGCGAGTCGTCGGAGCCGTAGGTCTCCAGCTCCTCGACCGGGATGATCCCGGCCTCGGCCAGCGCCGCGTAGAGCGCGATGGCGTAGTGGCCGATCGAGAGCAGGAACCGGTCGCGGCCGGCCCAGTGCGGGTCGTCGGCGCGGTAGTTCAGCTGGTCGGTGTAGGCCACGGCGAGGACGTCGGCGACGCCGAGGGCCTGGCCGATGTAGCCCTGGCCCTGGACCTCGCCCATGTTCAGCGCGTTCAGCCGGATCCGGTAGGCGGCCTGGTGCAGCCGCTCGACGCGCTCGGTGCGCGTTGCGGCAGGCGACGCGGCAGCCGACGATGTGGAGATTGTCGTCACGGGGTTCTCCTGTGCGCTCGTGTCGGTGGTGGTCATGTCAGCTCCCGCCGGCGTTCTCGGTCCGGCGCGGGGTCGGCTCGGTGCCTTCGGCGCGGATGGCGCGCTCGAGGGCTTCGACCTCGTCGCGCTCGGCGCGGCCCCAGGTCTCCCGGGTGACGAGCGCGGCGACCAGGCCCAGCAGGCCGTAGAGGCTGAACAGGATGGCCGGGCCGATCCAGCCCGTGCCGATGTAGAGGGCGGTGGCGATCAGCGGGGTGAACCCGGAGACGACGGCGGAGAGCTGGTAGGCCAGCGAGGCGCCGGTGGTGCGGGTGTTGGCGTTGAACAGCTCGCAGAACCAGGCGCCCTGCACCCCGGCCAGAGAGTTCTGGCAGACCGCGTAGCTGATCACGAACGCGACGATGATCAGGACCGCGGATCCGGTGTTGACGGTGAGGAACATCGGCAGGCCCCAAACGACCATGATCGCGCAGCCCAGGATGTAGACCGGCCGGCGGCCGATCTTGTCGGTCCAGGCGCCGAAGAAGGTGGTGGCGAAGATGCCGATCGCTGCGGCGATCATGGTGGCGGTGAGCGTGGTCGACCGCCCAGCCAGCTTCTCGGTGGAGATGTAGGACAGCATGAACGTGACCGACACCGCGTAGCCGGCGGTCTCGGCGATGCGCAGGCAGAACGCGCGCAGGATGTTGCGCCAGTCGTCGCGCAGCACCTCGGCCAGCGGGTTCTTCGACAGGTCGCCCTCTTCCTTGAGCTCCTCGAACTCCGGGGACTCCTCGACCTTGAGCCGGATGAAGATGCCCACCACGATCAGCACCGCGGACAGCAGGAACGGCACCCGCCAGGCCCACTGGTCGCCCAGCGGGACGCTGATCAGGAACGCGAAGTTGGCCAGCAGCAGCCCGACCGGGAACCCGGCCTGGGTGACCCCGGTGTAGAGCCCCTTCTTGCGCCACGGGGCGTGTTCGAAGGTCATCAGGATCGCGCCGCCCCACTCGGCGCCGAACGCCAGGCCCTGGATGACACGGACGATCACCAGCAGGATCCCGGCCCACACGCCGACCTGCTGGTAGGTGGGCAGCGCCCCGATCAGGACGGTCGCCCCGCCCATCAACAGCAGCGAGCCGACGAGCACGGGCTTACGACCGATCTTGTCGCCGAGGATGCCGCCGATGATGCCGCCCAGCGGACGCACGGCGAACCCGATACCCAGCGTCGCGAACGACAGCAGCAGTCCCGACCGGGGGTCGTTCGCCGGGAAGAAGACCTTGTTGAAGTACAACGCCGCGGCGACGCCGAAGCCGATGAAGTCATAGGTCTCGATCATGGCGCCGATCGAGGAACCGACCGCGACCCTCTTCTTCATGTGGGTGCCCTCGATGGGGTGCCAGTGAGCGACGTCCTCGAGGTGTGGGTCCCGCAGCGGCGGGTGCTGTTCGGTCATGGTGATCTCCGATGATCAGGAGGACTCGGACGGGGTAGCCGGTGCGCGCCGACGCTAATCCCCAACAGTTGACTGTTAACAGTCAACCGATGGCGAGAAGAGTGAGGGAATGGGGGAGTGGTGTCAATGCCCGTGCGGGCGACTCACTCGAATGGCGGGTGGCGTCGTACGGCGTCAGTGATCGGACCGAGTGCCCTGCAGCGCGGTGCCGCGCCTGATCGGCCAGGTCGACGAGGGCTCAGTCGGTCGGGGCGTACTGCTTCGCGGCGGCCGCCATGTGGTGCTCGACCACCGACTTCGCGGCCTCGACGTCGCCGCGCTCGATCGCCTCGACGATCGGCGCGTGCCGGGCCCGCGCCATCATCGACGGCGCGTTGTCCGTCTCGCAGTTCATGATCGTGACGCGGATGCGGCCCTCGAGGTAGCGCCACGCCTCCACCAGCATCGCGTTGCCCGACAGCTGGCAGAGAAGCAGGTGGAAGCCGAGGTCGGCCTCCAGCTTCGTCGCGAAGTCGCCGTCGGCGTCGGTGAGCTCGGCGAGCGCCTTACGGAGCGTTGCGACGGCGGCGTCGCGCTTCGGCGACGCGATGATCTCGGCGACGGCGAGCCCCTCCAGTGCCGCCCGCACCCGGAACAGCTCCCGGACTTCCTTCGGGGAGACCGTGCTGACCCGCAGCATGTTGCGGTTGCCCGCCGTCACGAGCCCTTCCTGCTGCAGGTGGCGCAACGCCTCGCGCACCGTCCCGCGGCTCACTCCGAGGTGACCCGCCAGCGCCACCTCGCTGAGGTGATCACCCGGCCGGTACTGCCCGGAGGTGATCGCCGACCGCAGGGCCTCCAGCGCGCGCTCTCGCAGGGTGCTGCGGTCCAGGTTGGAGAGGGGTTCGGCGGTCACCTACCGAGCATAGCTGTCCGTTGTCAACAATCGACAAATCGGGATCAGGGTGTCTCGATCATGTCGGTCACGGCCGTCCGGAGCAGCGCGACGTGGGCGTCCGTCGGGGGGACGCGGCCGAGCAACAGCGCGGTGACGTACAGCGCGTGCAGGGGCGCCGTGACGTCGGCCTCGGCCGGCGCGTCGAGCAGCCGCTTGACCGCGGTGCTCGACGCGTTGAGCACGAGCACGCCCCGCGCGTCGGACTCGCCTGCCGGCCACCACAGCACGGGCCGGTCCGTGGGCTCGAAGCTCGCCACCCGCACGGTGATGCCCTCGTCGTGCAATGCCTGGCCTGCCTTCGCGACAAGCGCCGCCGCCCGGTGGTCCGCCAGCGGAACGGGATCGGCGAGCGCGATCACGTCGTGCGCGGTGACCTCGCGGAAGTGCGCGTGGTCGCCGTTGTCGACGAGGTGGAGCAGATCGGCCTCGTGCAGGCCGCTCGCGTTCACCAGCAGCACTCCCGCATGGGCCGCGACGTCGGACAGGGCCAGATAGGTGTCGGAGTCACGCACGTAGGGGACGGGGTCGCAGCTCTCGACGAGCTGCTGGACGGTGCGCCGGCCGGTTGTGGTGTCGTACGGGAGTGTGGACCGCAGGAGGTCGCGGACGTCGGACTCGTGGACGGCCAGCGCCTTCAGCCCGTCGGCATGCAGGGCGATGATGTCTTGGTAGATGTCGGGGTACATCCCGTGTACCAGGATCAACTCGCTGAGCAGTCGGAACCCGATCCGCTTGCGCGCGAACTCCAGCGCGCGCGACTCCTGCAGGCCTTCCCGCGCCGCCGTCAGCGGGAGGGCACCGGAATCGATCACGGCGCGGCAGAAGAACGCCCAGCGGGGCACGATCAGGTCGTTGGTGTCGGCGACGAGCATGCCCTTGGAGTAGATGCGGTCGCCGGTGCGGTATCCGGGGCGGGAGGTGTAGGGCAGGACGAAGGCGAGGCCCGTCACGTCCGTCGACGACGACTCCAGCGGGATGATGCCCAGCGCCTCGAACCCGAAGCGCTCGCGGCACCAGTCGAGCTGCTCGTCCGTCGTGAGCTTCCACGGTGGCGTCCGCTGCGACACGACCGTGTCGCCGACGCGGACCGCCACGTCCAGGAGTTCCGCGAAATCGCTCGCGAACTCGAGGACTGCGTCGCTCTCGCACCATCGGTAGGCGCGGTAGCGCGGGTGCAACCGCACCTCGGTGCCCGGTTCGGGAAGCGCCCGGGCGGACTCGTGGATCGTGAAGGTCCCGTCGCTCGAACCGACCCAGCGGAGCGTGGGCGCATCCGGGGCCTGGGCGGACCGCGACACCACCTCGATGGAGTCGGCGACGAGGAAGCCGGAGAGCAGGCCGATGCCGAACTGCCCCAGGAAGTCACGCCGGGCCATCGCGAAGTCGTCGCGCTTCGAGGTACTGCCGATCATCGACAAGAGCTTGCGCATGTCGTCTGCGGTGAGCCCGATGCCGTTGTCCCGGACGATCAACGGGTCCGTTCCCCACGCCGGCTCGATCTCGATGAGACCCTCGACATCGTGGCCGAGCTCCGCCCGGGCGGTGATCGCGTCGCGGGCGTTCTGTACGAGCTCGCGGAGGTAGATCCGCTCGCTGCTGTAGAGGTGATGGCTCAGGACATCGACGAGGCCTCGAAGGTCGACCCGGAACTGCTCGCGCATTGTCGTCCTCGCCTTCCCGCTGCTTCGACGGTCTCTCTGCGCGTCGTCGTGTACTACTCGCGAGCCACCCCGTGGGCGCGACGCATCCCAGCCGCGTTGCCACGGGGCACTCACTCGTCGTGCCGTGAAGATCGAGTCAGATCTTGAGGTCCTTCTCGATGCTCGCGAGGCGGAAACGCGCCATCGCGAGATTCGCCCGGGCCCGGTCCAGCACCAGGTAGAGGAAGAATCCCTCCTGCCGGGCCAGGGGCCGGATGATGTGGTACTGCTTGTCGAGCGTGATCAGAATGTCTTCGATCGACTGCTGCAGGCCGAGGTCGGCCATCGTGCGCATCTTGGCCTGCACCACGTTGCTGTTGCCGGCGGCCGCGACGTCGAGGTCGAGATCCATCGGGCTGCCCGCGGTGCCGAGCGCCATTCCGCTGCTGCTGTCGACGAGGGCGACGCCGAGCGCACCCTCGATCTCCATGGCGCCCTTGAGGGCGGTCTGATGAGTAGCCATGACTTTTCCTTCGGGGGGTCGGGAGCGACTCGGGGGGCCGCCCTCGGTCGGGGAATTCTGTGAAGCCGGTGTCGGGGGACGCCTTCTCGAACTCACGACGTCGTCGGACGACGGGAACCCGATCGGGGGGTCCGCGTCGCCCGCCGCGCTCATCGGGGAGTGCAGCGACGCCGACTGCGGAGCGTGACGGCCGTTGGTCGCATCGTGTTCGTCACCTTCCCCCGTTTCCGGGGATTGAGGCTCGCTCGACCGCCGCCACCACGCCACGTTCGCGGAGCGTAGCAGTAAGCGTAGTGCAATCGGGTGATTACTCACTCTGCTAAAGAGTGAGGCGGCCGCCACGGAACGTGATGATCGTCAGCGTATCGGCCGAACCGTCCTCAATCGACAGAATGGTTCAGTGTGACGTAGGACAACCGGGCCACTGCTCACGACGTGACAGGCACGCTCGAGATCGTGTAGGGCGGCTGGTCGTCCCAGCCGGCGTTGACCACGAGATACCGATCACCGACCCGCGCCACGGACGTCGCGTCGTGGAACGAGGGGCCGCGCAACCGGGTGATCACGGTGCCGCGGGTCGCCTCGGCGTCGAGCTCGACCACCGACAGGCCGTCCTCGTCCGGGACCACCAGCCGGTTGCCGTCGAGGGCCATCTTGCTGCCCAGTCGCACGGTGGCGTCGGCGATCGGGGTGATCGTGCGGCCTTGCGGCGCCTGCGGGTCGAGGTCGATCCGGTAGAGCGCGCCGTCGGCGTACTTGACGACCACGAGCCGCGTGTCGCTCAGCGCGACGACGCCCTCGAGGTTGTCCGGCCCGTTGACGTAGGGGATCTCGGGGCTCAGCGAGATCGACGCCGGCGTGCCCGTGCCCGCCGCCACCTGGTCCGGGGTCAGGTGCCAGAGCGCCGGGCGTACGGCGTCGGTCACCCAGACATGTCCGGTGTCGGTGACGTGCAGGCCGTGCAGGAAGCCGCCCGACCCCGTGCTGAACTCGCCGACCCGCTGCTTGGTCCGCATGTCGTAAGCCCGGATGTCGCCGTTCAGGCCGCCTGCGATGACCAGTCGCTCACCTGCGACACCGATGCCGGTCGCGGCCTGGCCGGGCTGCCCCTCGAGGAACACGCGCACGGTCGGGTCGTCGGGACTGCCGCGGTAGATGCTGCCGTCGTACCAGGCGCCGACGAAGAAGGTGCTGCTGGCAGCGTGCCAGGTGATCGGGGCCGGGTTGCGGTGCTCGGGCTTCTCGAGGGTGTAGACCGTGACCGGGCCGGTCGTCGGGGCGGTGGAGGCGTGTGCGGCGGACGTCCCGGACGGCGGGGAGGTCGACGGCGCGCTGCAGGCCGTGAGGGCGGCCAGCGCGCTCGCCGCGGTGACGACGAGGACGCGGTGCATTCTCACGACGGCCTCCTCCCGAGGACGCGGGCAGGATGACAGCACTCCGGTTCACGCGGTATAGACCAAACAGTCGCAAAAGGGCGAAGGCGCCGGATTTCGGATGCTCGATCGCTCGACGGGCGTGATTTCCGTCGTCGGAGGTAGGCGAAACGGCGAACCGCCGCGACGGATGGTCGTCCGTCGCGGCGGTTCGGCGGTGTGATCCTTACTTGGATGCCCAGAACACGTAGTTCGCTGCGTAGTCCACAGCGACCGTGGGCGCGCCACATGCCGCCGGAGGCTGGCCGCCCCTGGTGTCGATGCGCTGGATCAAGGCGACGTTGCCGAAGGTGCCGCCGCCCTCGGACTTGGTCTTCGTGAGCAGTAGCCAGGGGACGTTGGACGTGCCGGGCTGAGCGACCTCAGCTGTCTTGCTTGCTTCGACCCTCGAGCCGTCGAAGTTGGTCCAGAACGGGCCTTTACCATGAATTCCGGCGGGTAGGCCGCGCAGCGTGAACAGGCCAGCTGCCGGTTCACGGAACGTGTAGGTCGTCGCGCTGGGAGCGCAGTCGTAGATCTGCTTGCCGACCCCGCGGAGCGTCGCGACGATCTTGAGGTTCGGGTCGGTGACCCGAATGTTGAGGGGGAGATCCTTATTTGCAGTCACGCCCGCGGTCTGTGCATTCGCCACCGACGCCTCCGGGGCGCCTGCGGCGGAATCGGCCGCAGTGGCCGGGCCCGCCGAACTGATCAACAATGAGGTCGCCACGGCAGCGGTCGCTGCCAGGCCTGCCAGAAGTCGTCGCATGACTTCTCCAATTTTCTCGGGTGCTGGGGAGCGCGGCAGAACGTACTGGAAGGCAAAGGCGCGGAAAACTGCACCCTTCAGGACCAGTGCGATTGCACCTGGTGGCCGATTGTATTTGACTCCAGTTCGGCCGTATTTGTCCGATTGCAGAAGGTGCGAGGTAATGCGGCCGGCGGGTCTCGCCGCTGCATCACCCGGTCGTGGGGTTGAGTTCGACTACCGTTGCTCCCCATGACGACCCCTGTCGACGACATCTTGTCCCGCATCCCGCTGGCCGACCTCGCCGCCCGCCTCGGGGTGGACGAGGGCACCGCCGAGGAGGCCACCCGGCAGGCGCTGCCCGCGCTGCTCGGGGGCATCCAGGCCAACACCGCTGATCCCGGCGGTGCGGCCTCCTTCGCCTCCGCCGTCCGTCAGCACGACAACGACCTGGTCGAGGGCGGGGTGAACCTCGACGACGTCGACGAGAGCGACGGCAGCCAGATCGTCCGCCACGTGTTCGGCGATCAACGTGGCCAGGTCGTCCAGCAGCTGGGCACCACCGGCGGCGCCTCGACGACCTCGGACCTGATGGGCAAGCTCTTGCCGATCCTCGCGCCGATCGTGATGGCATACCTGGCCAAGCGCCTGGGCGGCGGGGCGGCCGCGGGCGGGCAGTCGGGCGGTGGGCTCGGCGACCTGCTCGGCAGCGTCCTCGGCGGGATGTCCGGCCAGCAGGGCGGCCAGCGGCAGGGAGGCCAGCAGCAGGGCGGGCTGGGCGACGTGCTCGGCGGCCCCCTCGGCGACCTGTTGGGCGGCCTGCTGGGTGGCGGCCGCCGCGCCTGATCAGCCGGCCAGCAGCCACTCCTGCCACATCGGTTCCACGAGGTCCGCAAGCAGGCCGTACCCCGCTGCGGCCGGGTGCGAGCCGTCGCCCGCCGACACCTCGTCCATCCAGCGGGGCTCGCCCTGCAACGCCGCGAACACCGGCACGTACGGCGTCCGGGCCTCGGCGCAGATGCGGCGGAACCGCTCGTCGAGCGCCGCGATCCGCCGGTTCTGCGCGCGGTCCGCGACCGGCGGCGGTCCCACCACCAGCACCGGCAGATGGGCCGTCGCGGCCTCGGCCAGGAGCGTGCGCAGGTTCGCGGCGCTGTGGTCGGCGGCCACTCGGGTCCCGTGGCCGCACCGGCTCGAATCGTTCACTCCGAACGAGACGACCAGCCGCTCCTGCGCGCCCGCCCCCCGGCGCACCGCCACCTCGTCCATCCAGCGGCGGCAGATGTCGTCGCTGGTGTCCCGGCGGACGCCCAGGTTGTACGCCGTGATCGGCGCACCGGCCCGCTGAGCGCGCTCCGCCAGACGGCCGACCCACCCGCGGTGCTCGGGGTCGCCGACGCCTATGACGAAGGAATCGCCGACGAAGTAGACGCGCCGGTCCGCGTTCGGGGCCACGGCGGGCATTGTGACAAGCGGGTCACAGCTTCGTCATTGTGAGAAGCTTGGCAACCCGAGCGAGCCGGTCGTGCCACCATCGCTCCCGCTCGGGGTCGGCCGCGTGGGCGTCGAGCAGAGCCGGGTCCGGGACCGGGGAAGTGCGGGGGACCGGGAGCCGGCCGTCGACCGGCCGCAGCCCCACCGCGTCGGCCACGAGATCACCCTCGAGCAGCGCCAGGGTGCCCAGCCCGCACGCGAAGTCCAGCTCCGGCAGCTCCCCGGCCAGTGCGAGCTCGGCCGCCAGTCCGACGCTGGTCTCCAGCGCCGACGACACGACGCACGGGAGCCCGGCCGCCTCGGCCACCCGCAGCGCGCGCGCCACCCCGCCCAGCGGCGTGCACTTGAGCACCGCGACGTCCGCGGCACCGGCGACGGCGACCCGCAGGGGGTCGTCGGCGCGGCGGATCGACTCGTCCGCGGCGATCCGCACGTTCACCCGTCGCCGGACGGCCGCTAGCTCGTCGATCGTGCGGCAGGGCTGCTCGACGTACTCCAGGCCGCCCGCAGCCCGGTCGAGCGCGCGGACGGCCGCGACGGCCGTGTCGACGTCCCAGGCCCCGTTCGCGTCGACCCGCACCGCACCGCCGGGGCCCAGCGCGTCCCGGACCGCCTCCACCCGGGCGACGTCGTCGGCGAGTGACCCCGGGTGGTCGGCGACCTTGACCTTGGCGGTGCGGCAGCCGGACCGGACGACCGCGGCGTGGGCCTCGTCCGGGCTCACCGCCGGCACGATCGCGTTCACGGGCACGGAGTCGCGCACGGGCGGGGGCCGGCTCACGGTCGCCTGCTCGACGGCCGCGGCGAGCCACGCCGCCGCCTCCGCGTCGCCGTACTCGGGGAACGGGCAGAACTCGCCCCACCCCGCCGGGCCCTCGATCACCATCCCCTCGCGGACCGAGATGCCGCGGAACCGGGTACGCAGGGGGATGGCGTAGCACCGCGCGGAGACCAGGCCGCTCGCGCCGTTCTCACCCATCGGAAGGTCGATGTCGCCGAGCGTACCGATCGGCGCTGCCAACGGGCGTCTCGCTCGTTGGACGTGTATGTCGGGGTCGCAGCAGATGGGGGAGCGTGACATGAGTGTCGCAACGGTCCAGGTACCCGAGGTGGGGAACGCGGTGGAGGCCGCGATCTGGTTCGTGGCCGGTCAGCCCGGCGGGGCCCGCCGGATCCTGCTGGAGCACCACCGGCGCGACGACGGCCAGTGCGCGGGCTGTCTGACGGTGCCGGTGTCATGGCCGTGCGTCGTCGGCGTGATCGCGACGAAGGCGCTGTCGCTCGACTCGGCCCGCTGAGGCGGTCCGCAGGTGGAGTGACTCGTCAATCCACGCCGCGGCGCGCGGCGGCGACGAGCCGCGCGCCCAGGGCGGCGACGTCCACCTGGCCGGCGGTGTCGACCTCCAGCACCGGCCAGCCGCCGGCGACCGGTGTGCCGACCTCGGCGTTCCACAGCTCGGCGGGGTCGCGGTCGAGGTCGAAGTAGCCGGCTCCGCGGCCGATGCTGCGCGCGGCGTAGCGCTCCCGCGGTGCGGGCGACCGCGAGCAGCACGTGGACCGCTGCCCGGCCCAGCTCACGGGACCGCGGCAGGTCGGGGGCGTCGAGCACCTCGACCAGCGCGCCCTTGATCACGTCCTTGGCCAGGAGCGGCAGGTCCAGCTCCGCAGCGAGTGCCGGGGCGAGGGAGGACTTCCCGCTGGCGGGTGGCCCGGAGACCACCACGAACCCGCGGAAGGCCGCCACGTATCAGTCGTCCAGCGCCGTGGGCAGGTCCGGGTAGAGGCGGAGCAGGTTGCCCAGGTGCATCGCCGTCCAGGGGCGCGTGACGGCCTTGTTCTCGCCGGCGACGAGCCGCAGCGCGATCCCGTCGTCGCCCAGCCGCGTGGCCAGCGCCACGAGCGTGCCCAGCCCGGCCGAGCTGAGGAACGCGACCTCGGTGAGGTCCGCGACGACGGACTCGACGGGCGTGCCGGCCGGCGTGCCGCCGCCCGGCGGGTGAAGGGCGGCCACCACGGTGTCGACGAGCTGAGGTGCGGTGTGCAGATCGACCTCGCCGCCGACGGTCAGCACGACCGCCGACCCGACGCGCGCGGTGGCAGCCGACATGAGGGGTCCGTCGGTCATGGGCGCCACCCTAACCGGGAGCACTATCCGGTCACCCTTGGCCTTCCTCCGCGGGAAACACCTCGTCCAGGGCGGCCTCGTCGGCATCCGACCGGCCGCCCGCCGCCGTTGCGTCGGTCCGCACGTCATCACCCGCATGAGGCAGCCCGACGTCGGAGATCTCGCGGTCTTCGTCCGTCCGGCCGTCGTCGATCGGGTCGCTCATGCCTTCTTCTACCCGCACGGGCGCCGGGTCACCCCTCGGCCGCGAAGGAGGGCACCCACCGCTCCACGATGCCGCGGACCGCGACCGTGCAGTCGAGCTGGGCCAGCACGTTCATCCAGCCGGTCAGGACGCGCAGGAACATGAGGTGGTCCGCGGGCAGGGTCAGTGCCCGCCCGGTCTCCCGGTAGGCCGCCCCGCGCGGGTCCGCGACCCGTGCGCCCTGCGCGGCCATCCATGCGCGGTCGAACCGGAACCGCGGCACCCGCAGCGGGTCGGCCAGCGCCCCGATGTAGGCGAGCACGTCGTCCGGCCCGATATCGCCGTGGATGAAGCCCTCGGCGCGCAGCAGCGCCATCATCTGCTCGGGCTCGCCGTCGGCGATGTGGCGCAGCGTCCGCGCGAGCACCGGGGGGATCCCGCCGGGCATCGCCGCGGCCGCGCCGAAGTCGACCATCCCCAGGCGGCCGTCGCGCAGCACCAGGAAGTTGCCGGGGTGCGGGTCGGCGTGCACCATCCCGACCCGCACCGGCGAGGAGAACATGGTCTCGACGATCGTGTGCGCGTGCCGGTCCCGGTCCGTCGCACCGTCGGCGGGCCGGCCGACGAGCGCGGCCAGCGGCGTGCCGTGAAGCCACTCCGACACCAGCACCTTCGGCGACGAGGCGGCCACGGCCGGCACGTGCAGGTGTTCCCCGCCGCCGTACTCGGCCCAGAAGGCGCGCTGCCGGTCGGCCTCGGCGCGGTAGTCGAGCTCCTCCAGCGTGCGCGCCCGCAGCTCCCGCATCACCGCCCGCGCGTCGAGGCCCGGCACGATCAGCGTGAACAACCGGGCGAACCGCTCGAGAACGCGCAGGTCCGTCTCCAGGGCCTGGTCCGCGCCCGGATACTGGACCTTGACGGCGACCTCCCGCCCCTGCGCCGTGCGCGCCCGGTGCACCTGGCCGATGCTGGCGGCCGCGGACGGCAGGTCGTCGAACTCGGGCAGGCGGGTGCGCCATTGCCTCCCGAGCTGCTCGTCGAGCACGCGGTGCACGTCGCGCGCGGGCAGTGCCGGGCCCTGGGCCTGCAGGCGGACCAGCGCCCGCCGGTACGGCTCGGCCAGCTCGGCGGGCATCATCGACTCGTAGACGGCCAGCGCCTGGCCGACCTTCATCGCGCCCCCGCGCAGCTGGCCGAGCACGGCGAACAGCTGCTCCGCGTTGCGCTCCATGGCGGCAGCGGACACGGTCTCGGCGTCCGCGCCGGCGAGCCGACGGCCCCATCCCGCGACCGCACGGCCGGTGAATGCCAGCGGCAGGGCGGCGATCCGGGCCGTGCGCGCGGTGGTGCCACGAGGAAGCCCTTCCCGGCCGCCGTCGCCGGGCCTGTCGCCACGATGTGCGTCCACGTACGCGCCCACCATCGTCTCCGCCCTCTCCCGACGGTACCCGGCCGATCCCGCTGCTACGCACATGCTCGCGGTTCGCCGGGCCGGCCCGGGCTCCCTCCCGCGGCGCGTCCGGGTGCCGCCCGCTCAGGCACCCTCGCCGGTCCGGTCAGCTCCGCAGGAAGGCGAGCACGGCCAGTACCCGCCGGTTGTCGTCGGGGCCCGCGGTGAGCCCGAGCTTGGTGAACACCGACCGCACGTAGGCCTCCACCGTCTTCGGGCTCAGGAACAACCGTTGGCAGATGGCGAGGTTGGAGCGGCCCTCGGCCATCACCGACAGCACCTCGCGCTCCCGTTCGGTCAGGTCGTCGAGCGGGTTGCGGGGGCGGCGCCGGCCCACGAGCGCGGCGACCACGGACGGGTCGACGACCAAGCCACCCGCGGCGACCCGGCGGACGGCGTCGCCCAGCTCGTCGACGTCGGCCACGCGCTCCTTGAGCAGGTAACCGGCTCCGCGCGCGCCGGACTCGAGCAGGTCGAGGGCGTATCCCGGCTCGACGTGCGCGGAGAGCACGAGGACCCCGATCCCGGGGTGGGTCTCACTCAGGGTGCGGGCGGCGTCGAGGCCCTCGGTGGTGTGGGTCGGCGGCATGCGGATGTCGACCACCACGGCGTCCGGCGGATCGGTGTGCACGGCGGCCAGCAGCGCCCGCGCGTCGCCGACCCGAGCCGTGACCGTGAAGCCGGCCTCCCCGAGCAGCAGAGCGAGACCCTGCCGGAACAGCGCGGCGTCGTCGGCGAGCGCAACCCGCAGGGCGGGCCGGGAGGCAGTCGTCTGCGACATGGCGACAAGGTCGGGGGAGGCGCTCCGGCCTGTCAAGCACGATCGTGTGCGGACGCCCGTGGCCGGGGAGCGCTCACGACGCTCGCGTCTCCTCAGCGAGCACCAGACGCAGCGCTGCGCCGCTCAGTTCGGCCTTGGCGATGAACCCACGTGCGGCGCTCGCGGTGACGCGGTACCCGTAGTCGCCCCGCGACCGGCTCGACACCAGCACGACGGCGGGGGCGGCCGGATCCGTGGCGAGCGTCTCGGCGACGGCGAACCCGTCGTCACCGGGCAGCTGCACGTCGAGCAGCACGACGTCCGGGTGCAGGTCGTGGGCCGCGACGAGGGCCGCGGCGCCGTCGCCTGCCTCGCCCACGACATCGAACCCGTCGAGGACCAGGAGCATGCGGGCCAGCGCCCGGAACGGCACGTGGTCGTCGACGATGAGCACCCGCACTGTCATACCTCGATGCTCGACGTGGCGGGGCGAACCCACCACAGGGTCAACCCTGCCCGGCACCCCGGGGCCGCCCGCTACTGCCGGGCGGCGTGCCGCTGGACAGTTCCCTCGACCGTCCCGCGACCGAGGAGCCCGGCATGTCGACGATCGTCACCTGGACCCGGCGGCACCGCCTCGTCGCATTCTTCGGCCTCACCTTTCTCCTGTCCTGGTGGTCGTGGCCGTTCTACGCGCTCGACCTGGCCCCCACCGCGTTCTTCCCGTGCGGCCCCCTGGTCGCGGCGCTCGTCGTCATCGGTGTCGCGGAAGGCAAGGCCGGCTACCGGGACCTGGGTGCCCGGATGATCCGCTGGCGGGTCGGCTGGGCGTGGTGGCTGGTGGCGGTGGCCACCCCACTCGCGGTCCTGGCCGTCGCCGCAGTCGCGAACGTCGCGATCTGGGGTGCGCCGGTGCCTCTCCTGGCCACCCTGGCCTGGTCGCAGCTCGCGCTCGGAGCCGCGGTCCGGTTCGTCAACCCGCTCGACGGCCCGCTGGGGGAGGAGCCCGGCTGGCGCGGCTACGCGCTCCCGCAGTTGCAGGCGCAGCGCTCACCGCTCGTCTCCGGGCTCGTCCTGGCGGCATTAGTGGCGCTCTGGCACCTGCCGCTGGTGGTGACGGGCATGCTCGCGCCGGTCGGTCTGCCGATCACGTTCGCCATCACCTTCGTCTATGTGTGGTTGTTCAACCGCACCGGCGGCAGCGTCCTGATGACGATGGTGTTCCACATCGCCCAGGGCACCGTCAGCTATGGCGTGCTCGGTTTCACCGGAAGCGACGCGGCGCGCATGGACTGGCTCGTCGGCGTGCTCTGGTTCGCCCTCGCCCTCGCAGTGGTCGTGCTCGACCGCGCGGCATGGCGGGTGGCGCCTGCGGCCACGGTCGCCGAGCGGGAGGGGGAGCGGGCCACCCGCTGAGCACCGGACGCCTCGCGCCGGGTCGGATCCCTCGGGGATTCCGGCCCGGCCTTTCCCCGGTCTACAGTCGGCCCGCAGCCAGACCGACCGCAGGTCGGCGGCCCCTCGCGACGGACGGGGACGGGCGATGGCGGGCGACACGGTTGCGCGGCCGGGCGGCAGGGCCGGCTTCGCGCTGACCGACCGCCTCGCCTCCATGACCCACCAGCGCGGCGTCCGGCTCGCGTTGTGGGTCGCCGCCGTGGCGGCCGAGGTCGCCGTGCTCGCGCCGGTCGTGCTCCGCGGCGCGCCGGTCGACCCGATCGACGTGATCCTGCGCCTGATCGGGGGTTCCTTCGCGGCATGCGGGCTGATCGCCTGGCGGCGGCGGCCCGACAGCCGCAGCGGTCTGCTGATGACGGCCACCGGCTTCGCGTTCCTCCTGCCGGCGCTGCTCCGCGACCACGACTCGCTGCTCGCGGCGACGGTCGCGAGCTGGCTGTCGGACCTGTGGACGCTGTTCTTCATCCCGCTGGTGCTCACCTACTGCACGGGAGGCCGGCTCCGGACCACGGCGGACCGGGTGCTGCTCGGGGCCGTGGTCGTCGAGATCGTGGTGCTCGCCCCGCTCTGGCTGGTCTTCGCCGACGACCCGGCCACCCTCCTGCTCGCGGTCCCCGACCCGCAGGTCGCCAAGGTGATCGACAGCGTGCAACGAGGGCTCTACCTCGCACTCTCCGTGGGCACGGCGGGTGTCGTCGCCTCGCGCTGGCGCGCGTCGTCGCCGCCCGGGCGGCGGGCGATGCTGCCGAGCGTCGCCGGGGCGGTGTGCCTGCTGCTGTGGGCGGCGCTGCTCACCGTCGACCTGGTCGTGGGTGGCGAGCGCCACCCGATCCTGCTCTGGAGCGCGGCCTGCTCGATCGCGCTGGTGCCGGTCGCGTTCCTCGCCGGCCTGCTGCGGTCGCGGCTCGCGCGGGGCGGCCTGGCGGACCTGTTCGCCCACCTCGTGACGATGCAGCCGGCCGAGCTGCAGGCGGCGCTGGCGCGGGTGCTGCACGATCCGCTGTTCACGATCGCCTACGCGGGACCGGACAGCGGGTTCGTCGACGTCCACGGCGCGCCGATCGAGCTTCCCGGGCCGGCGTCCGGCCGGTCGACGGCGCGGGTGCCACGCGACGGGACGCCGGTCGCCGCGCTCGTGTACGACCGTTCGCTCGACGACGACCCCGAGCTCGTCGAGGCCGTCGGCGGCGCGGCGACGATCGCGCTGGAGAACCGGCTCCTGCAGGCGCAGTCCGACGCCCGGCTCGCCGAGCTGCAGGCGTCGCGGCAGCGCCTGGTCACCGCGGCGGACGCCGAGCGGCGCCGCATCGAGCGCAACCTCCACGACGGTGCCCAGCAGCATCTCGTCACGCTGGCGCTGCAGCTCTCGTTGATCCAGCGGCGCATCCGCGACGACCCCGGCTACGCCGAGCAGCTCGTGGCCAGCGCCAGCGACGAGCTCGCGCAGTCGCTGGCCGAGCTGCGTGAGCTCGCGCGGGGAATCCATCCGGCTGCGCTGGAGCAAGGACTGGAGCCCGCGCTGGAGGCGCTGGTCCTGCGGTCGCCGGTGGCGGCCGAGCTGATCGTCGAGCCGGGGCCGCGGCTGTCCCGGCCGGTCGAGTTCGCAGCGTACTTCGTGGCGTCGGAGGCCCTCGCGAACGTGGCGAAGTACGCGGACGCATCGGCGGTCGTCGTGCGACTCAGCCGTACCGCAGCGGCCGCGGTCGTCGAGATCGCCGACGACGGCGTCGGCGGGGCCGATCCCGCCGGGGGCTCAGGCCTGCGCGGCCTCGCGGACCGGGTGGAGGCCCTCGGCGGCAGGCTCGCGGTGTCGAGCCCGCCGGGTGGTGGCACGGTCGTGAGCGCGGAGCTGCCCGACCCCTGACCGCGAATCCCCGTGCCCGACCAGACCGTCCGCGCTTCGCAGCGCAACTCTCACGGACCTCAGCGCAACTCTCATGTACCGGAGCGCAACTCTCATGTACCTCAGCGCAAGACTCGCGCCCACCTCGCGCGAGTCTTGCGTTTGTGCACGCGAGTCTTGCGTCTGTGCACGCGAGTCTTGCCTCTGTGCACGGGCCGCGGGATCCCCAGGGCTATCCCTCACCGGCCGGAACGCAGGCGGTGCAGGCGCAGGGCGAGCTGGATCTCCAGCGCACGCTCAGGGGACTGCCAGTCGTCGCCCAGCAGCGAGGTGACGCGGTCCAGGCGCTGGCCGACCGTGTTGACGTGCACGTGCAGGGTCGTCGCGGCCCGCCGGGGGCTGGCACCCGCCGCAAAGTACGCCGCCAGCGTGCCGACGAGGTCGCTGCCGCGGCGGGAGTCGTAGTCGAGGAGGGGGCCGACCACCCGGGTCAGGTAGCCCTGGACGTCCGCGCCGTCGCCGAGCACCAGCCCGACGAATCCGAGGTCGCGGGCCGACCCGCCGTGTCCCGTCAGCCCCAGCGCGACGAGCGCGTCGGCCGTCCGGCACGCCTCGGCGTAGGCGGTCGCCAGGCCGCGCGCCGGAGCCAGCGGGCCGCTCGCCCCCACGGTGAGCGTCCCGCCGGCTGCCGGGCCGCCGATGCGCCGGACGAGGTCGGTCGCGACGGACGTGGCGTCGCGACCGGGCAGCAGCACGACGATCCCGTGGCCGTGCTCGGCGACGAGCGCGCGCCCGTCGCCCAGCGCGCTCGCCGCCAGCGCGGCACCGCGCCTGCGCGGCTCCTCGCACCGGCACACCGCCAGGACGTGCGGAGTGTGCAGCCGCAGGCCCAGCACGCGGCCGCGCTCGACGAGCCCCCGGTCCACCGTGGTCTGGTCCGGGCCGGGGGTGCGGCCGAGAAGCTCGATGAGCAGGTCCGTGCGGACCCGCAGGTCCGTCTCGGCCGCTCGCAGCCGGAACGCCAGCACGAGCGCGGTCACCATCGCCGCCCGCTCGACGGTGCGTCCCTGCCCGGCGTCGAGGTCGCCGCAGCCGCCCAGGACCAGGGTGCCCAGCCGCTGGCCGGCCGCGGTCACGGCAACCGCCCACATGCCGTCCGCCTCAGCGAGCCGGCCCGTCCCGGCGGAGCGCCGCACGGCAGGCGCGTCGGCGAGCGGGTCGGTCAACCCGTCCGAGCTGCCGTTCGCATCGCCGTCGCGGGCGAGGCGCCCGGCCCCGCCCGGGACCGGCCCGTGCGCCGCGAGCCGGCTCCCGTCGACGTCGAGCACCACCACCCAGCACGCCAGCACCTCGCCGAGCACCGCGGTGATGTCGTCGACCCCGCCGCCCGCGAGGACCACCCCGACGAACCTGTCGTGCGCGGCGGCGGCCTGCGCGATGCCCTCGTGCGCCGCGGACAGGGCGGCGAGGGTGGCGGCCGTCGCGGCGGCACGCCGGGACTGGACCAGCGAGACGGCGGCGAGCGCGGCCAGCGAGCCGAGCAGCGCCACCTCGTCGTGGTGGAAGGCCCGCCGGGTCCGGTTCGAGGCGAACAGCACCCCGACGAACTCGTCACCGACGAGCAGCGGGGTGCCGCAGATCCCGATGAGCCCCTCGTCACCGACCGCCGCGTCGATCTCGCTCGTGTGCCGGAACTGCTCGTCCGCCGGGTAGTCGGCGCTCCAGTAGGGGCGGCGGGTCTGGGCGACGAGGCCGCCCAGCCCGGCCCCGACCGGCAGCCGCAGCGCCTGGAACCGCGCCGACACCGAACCGGCCGTCGCCCGCATGTAGGTGTCGCCGTGGTCGGGATCGAACAGGGTCAGGTAGGCGACGTCCGCACGCAGCAACGTCCGGGCCCGGCGCACGATCGCGTCGAGGACGCCGCCGGGGTCGGGCAGCGAGGCGAGGTCGCGCGCGGTGTCGACCAGCGCGGACAGCTCCGCCTCCCGCCGCCGGTGTGCGTCGAGCCCGGCCCGGACGCGCAGCGCCAGCTCGCGGGCCGCCTCCCCGCCCTCCGGGTCCGCCGCCGCCAGCGCCCGGGCGTTCTCCTCGATCTGCTCGGCCGGCGCGTCCGCAGCGAGCAGCCGGAGCAGCTCGAGCGCGGTGCGGGGCACGGCAGCGATCCTGCCATCGGCCGGCCCCATCGGAGCGAACGCGGCGTTGGGTAGGTCTGACTTACCCGACGCCGCGTTCGCTCCATTCATCTCTGGGGTCAGCGGGCCGCCGAGTTCAGGCCGGGGTCCGCGGCGAGGTCGCGGTGCCGGGTCTCGTGGTAGGTACCGACCGCCAGGATCGTCACCGCCGCGCTCGCGGCGACGTACCAGCTCACGGCGTAGCCCGAGTCGAACGTCGTGTAGAGCCACACGGCGAGCAGCGGTGCGAGGCCGCCGGCGAGGATCGACGCGAGCTGGTAGCCGATCGACACCCCGGAGTAGCGCACCTTCGTGCCGAACAGCTCGGACAGGAACGCCGCCTGCGGCCCGTACATCGCGCCGTGGAACAGCAGGCCGCCGACGACGGCGAGGACCAGCATCGGGAAGCTGCGGGTGTTCACCAGCGCGATGAACGCGAAGGCCCAGATTCCCACACCTGCCGCGCCGAGCAGGTAGATCGGTCGGCGCCCGAAGCGGTCGGACAGCGCGCCCCAGATCGGGATCGTGATCAGGTGCAGTGCGGCGCCGATCAGCACCGCGCCGAGCACGGTCGAGCTGGGCAGGCCCAGGCGCTTGGTGGCGTAGGTGGTGATGACGATCGTGAAGATGTAGTAGGAGACGTTCTCAGCGAAGCGGGCGCCCATCGCGGTGAGCACCTCGCGCGGGTAGCGCCGGAACACCTCCAGGATCGGCAGCGTCTCCTTGACCCCGGCCGCCGCCTGCTTCGCGGCGTGCGCCTGCGCCTCCTTGAACACCGGCGACTCCTCGACCGCCAGCCGGACGTAGAGCCCGATCAGCACCAGCACGGCGGAGAGCAGGAAGGGGATCCGCCAACCCCACGCTACGAAGTCCTCCTTGCTCTGCGTAGCCGCGAGCACGAACAGCAGGCCGTTGGCGAGGAGTTGGCCACCCGGCGCGCCCGCCTGCGGCCAGCTCGCCCAGTAGCCGCGCCGCGCCGGGTCGCCGTGCTCGGAGACGATCAGGACCGCGCCGCCCCACTCGCCGCCGAGCGCGAAGCCCTGCACGAGCCGCAGGACCACGAGCAGGATCGGCGCGAGCACCCCGATCGTCGCGTACCCGGGCAGCAGACCGATCGCGAAGGTCGACACGCCCATCAGCAGCAGGCTGAGCACGAGCAGCTTCTTGCGTCCGATGCGGTCGCCGAAGTGGCCGAACACGAGCCCGCCGATCGGCCGCGCCACGAAGCCGATGGCGAAGGTCGCCAGCGACTGGAGCGTCCCGATCGTGGGGTCGGAGGCCGCGAAGAAGACCGACGGGAAGACGACCGCGGCCGCCACCCCGTAGAGGAAGAAGTCGTACCACTCGACCGTGGTGCCGGCCATGCTCGCGGCCACCACGCGGATGATGTTCGTCTCCGGTTGTGTCCCTGCCGTTGCGCGCGTCATCGCCTCTCCCGATCGGTTCGGTGAACGTGGCCCCGGGAGATCCCGGGGGAAAGATGTGCCGTCGTCCTGCGGCTAGTGCGCCGTCCAGCCGCCGTCCAGGGTCAGCGACGTGCCCGTCAGCGATGCCGACGCCGGGCCGTAGAGCACGGCCGCCAGTTCCGCCACCTCGTCCGGCTCGACCAGTCGCTTCACCGCCACCGGGGTCAGCATGATCTTCTCGACGACCTCGTCCTCGCCGATCCCGTGCTGGCGCGCCTGGTCAGCGATCTGCTTCTCCACCAGTGGGGTCCGCACGTAGGCGGGGTTGATGCAGTTGCTGGTGACGCCGTGCGGCGCGCCCTCCAGGGCGATCACCTTGGACAGCCCCTCCAGGCCGTGCTTCGCCGTGACGTAGGCCGACTTGAACGGGCTCGCCCGCAGGCCGTGCACGCTGGAGATGTTGATGACGCGACCCCACCCGCGGTCGTACATGTACGGAAGGGTCCGCCGGGCCAGCCGGAACGGCGCCTCCAGCATGATCGTGAGGATCTGCGAGAACCGTGCGGGATCGAACTCGTGCACGGGCGCGACGTGCTGCAGCCCGGCGTTGTTGACCAGCACGTCCACCTCGGCGGGGAGCGCGTCCACCGCTTCGAGGTCCGACAGGTCGCAGACGATCGGCTCGATGCCGGGGACGTCGCGGGCCAGTGCTTTGACGCCCGCGCCGTCCAGGTCGACGGCCAGGACGGTCGCTCCGTCGGCGGCCATGCGACGGGCGACAGCGGCGCCGATCCCGCTCGCCGCACCGGTGACGAGGGCGGTGTGGCCGGTGAGCGGGCCGCGGGACGGGTCGGGTGCCATGGTGCGAGACCGTAAGCCGCATCAGGCCGCTCCGTCTGTGGCGTGCGAACCCATACTTTTCTTTGAGATCGTGTGGTTTAGAGCCACTATCGAGAGGGCCTCGGTAGCTCCTCGTTCGACCTCTTTCCGCTGATCAGCGCAGGTTCGGAACGGGAGTCCGAGGGGCAGCGGGCGTCGACGCCACAGCACTGCGCGATCCCGGTGGGACGGGGGATCGGAAGAAATAACGCTACGGTAACGCTGCACGCCTCGTGGACGAGACACCCCGCGTAGGGGTGCGGTCTGCCTCAGGGTGGAAGTGGGGGATGGCCCCGAGCCTCGCCCCAAGCGCGTCTGTCAGGCTCTACCCGCCACACCCGGCACCGCACGTCCCCCGGTCCACGTGCCGGTGGGCCGGACCGAGGAGGACCGCACGGTGGATCTCGTGAGGCTGTTCGACGCCTGCCTGCACAGCCTCTGGCTCCTGCCCGTCCTCGCCGTGATGATCGCCGCCGACGGCCCGGTGCCCGTGCTTCCCAGCGAGACCATCCTCATGTCCGCCGCGGCCGCCGCATTCGGTATCCACGACGTCCGCGGGACGGTCGGGCTCTTCGCCGCCGCCCTCGTCGGCTCGATCGCGGGAGACCTCCTCGCCTTCTGGCTCGGCCGTTCGTCGAACCGCCTCCTGCCGGCCGCGGCGCACGCCGACTGCGGCCTGGGTCACTGGGTGCGGGCGAACCTCTTCCACCGCCCGGTGGTCGCGCTCGTGGGCGCCCGGTTGCTTCCCGGCGGCCGCCTCGTGAGCACCGCCGCCGCCGGTCGCGTCGGTCTGCCGCTGCGCCGCTTCCTGCCCGGCTCGCTGGTGAGTTCCGCGGTGTGGAGCATGTACATGCTCGCCGTCGGCATGCTCCTGGGCCCGATGGTCGGCGGCAACCCGTTCCTGAGCCTGGCCGCGGGTGTCGTCATGGCGGTGGTCACCGCGGGTGGCTTCGCGGTGATCCAGCGGCTGCGGGCCCGCCGCCGGCAGGCGACGCCGGTCGCGGCGGCTCCTGCGGCCCCCGCCCTCGTCACGCCCTGAGGGGCTGCGGGTTCGGTCGTGCGGCCCGGGGGCGCCGGCGCTGTCGTCGCGAACCGCACGAGACACGTCGACCGGTGCCGGCGGAGGCTCCCGTTCCACCGGCACCGGTCAATCGCTCAACGCTCGAGAACGCCGGTGGTTGTGACCGAACTGTAGGGACCGCCCGAAAGGCGACATCCCGAGCGTTCGGGACGGGCATCGTGCGGTGGGCGGTAACGGACCCTAACCTTCCGGGGTGGCGGACGAGAAGGACGCGAAGGGCGGCGGCGAGAGCACGCTGACCGTACTCGTGGCGATGGGGGCCAACGCCGGGATCGGCGTGTTGAAGCTGGTGGCGGGGATCTTCACCGGCTCTGCGGCCATGTACGCCGAGGCGGCGCACAGCGTCGCCGACACGGCGACCGAGGTGCTGCTGCTGACCGCGCTCAAGCGCTCGGACCGCAAGCCCGACCGACGACACCCGTTCGGGTACGGCAAGGAGCGCTTCTTCTGGGCGCTGATCGCCGCGGTCAGCATCTTCGTCTCCGGCGCCGTCTTCGCCGCCTTCGAGGGCGTCCGGACGATGCTCGGGGAGGAGCAGGAGCAGACCCTGGCCTGGGTGGCCTACGCGGTCCTCGGGGTCTCGTTCCTGCTCGAGGGCACCTCGTGGGTGCAGGCCGTGCGGCAGCTGCGCAACGAGGCGCGGCGGGACGACACGACACCGCTGGCCTGGTTGCGCCAGACCGACGACCCCACGGTCAAGACCGTGTTCTTCGAGGACAGTGCGGCGCTGATCGGCCTGCTGCTGGCGTTCGCGGGCGTCGGGCTGCACCAGCTCACCGGCTCGGCCTTCTGGGACGGTCTGGCGTCGGTGCTCATCGCGGTGCTGCTGACGGTCGTCGCCTACATCCTGGGCGGCACGAACAAGGGGCTGCTCATCGGCCGCCAGGCCGACGGCCGGACCGTCTACGCCCTGCGCGACGCCCTGGCCGACCGGAAGGAGGTGGAGCAGGTCGTCGACCTGTTGACGATGATGATCGGCACCGACCAGATCCTGGTGTGCGCCCGGCTCGACTTCGACGACGCGCTGGACGCGGCCTCGCTGGAACGGGCCTGCGCCGCGATCGACGCGGACCTGCGCGACCGCTTCCCGGACATCGCGGAGATCTTCGTCGAACCGGTGCCCCGGACGGACAAGGCGATCCGCGAGCGGGTGCTGGAGCGGTACGGGCCGGCGGGCGCCGACCGCCTCCGGACGGGGGAGCGCCCCCCGATCTGAGGGCCGCCGAAGCGTCGTGAAAGCCACGTTCAGGACGTCTCCCGCCCTGAACGTGGCTTTCAGGACACAACGAGCGCTCGCAGGACACAGCGAGCGCGCGAGCTTGCTCAGGCCACCAGCGGACGGTCCGTCGGGTTGATCGGGCGGGGCAGCACCGTGCGGCCCGTCAGGTATTCGTCCACCCCGGCGGCCGCGGCGCGGCCCTCGGAGATCGCCCACACGATCAGCGACTGCCCCCGCCCCATGTCCCCGGCCGAGAACACCCCGGGGACGCTGGTCATGAAGTTCCCGTCCCGCGCGACGTTGCCGCGCGGGTCGAGCTCCACGCCCAGCCCTTCGATCAGCGGGCCCTTCTCCGGCCCGACGAAGCCCATCGCGAGCAGCACCAGCTGCGCCGGGATCTCGTGCTCGGTGCCCTCCACCGGCACGAACCGGCCGTTCTCGTCCCGGGTGACCTCCACGAGCTTCTGCGTCGCGACGTTGCCGTCGGCGTCGCCGGTGAACTCGACGGTGTTCACCGCGTAGCGCCGGTCGCCGCCCTCCTCGTGCGCCGAGGACACGCGATAGATCATCGGGTAGGTCGGCCACGGCATGTTGGCGGAGCGCTGCTCCGGGGGGAGCGGCATGATCTCCAGCTGGGTGACCGATGCGGCGCCCTGCCGGTGGGCGGTGCCCAGGCAGTCCGCGCCGGTGTCACCGCCGCCGACGATCACCACGTGCTTGCCCTCGGCGGTGATGGGCGTCTCCTCCAGGTCGCCCTGCTGCACGCGGTTCGCCCACGGCAGGTACTCCATCGCCTGGTAGATGCCCGTGAACTCGCGCCCGGGAGCGGGCAGGTCGCGAGCCGCGGTGGCGCCGCCGGCGAGCACGACCGCGTCGAACTCGGTCTTCAGCTGTTCGACGGTGACGTCCGTGCCGACGTTGGTGTCCGGCCGGAACACCGTGCCCTCGGCCTCCATCTGGGCCAGCCGCCGATCGAGACGGAACTTCTCCATCTTGAACTCGGGGATGCCGTAGCGCAGCAGCCCGCCGATCCGGTTGGCGCGCTCGAACACCGTGACGTCGTGGCCGACGCGCGTGAGCTGCTGGGCGGCCGCCAGCCCGGCGGGGCCCGACCCCACGACCGCGACCTTCTTGCCCGTCGTGGTCGCGGCGGGCTGCGGGACGACCCAGCCCTGCTCCCATGCGTGGTCGATCGTCTGCAGCTCGATCTGCTTGATCGTCACCGCGTCGCTGTTGATCGCGAGGACGCAGGCCGCCTCGCAGGGCGCCGGGCATAGCGTCCCGGTGAACTCCGGGAAGTTGTTCGTGGCGTGCAGCCGCTCGATCGCCTCGCGCCACTCGTCGCGGTAGACGAGGTCGTTCCACTCCGGGATGAGGTTGCCCAGCGGGCAGCCCTGGTGACAGAACGGGATGCCGCAGTTCATGCAGCGCCCGGCCTGCTTCTCCAGCCGGTCGTCCGGGAACTCCTCGTAGACCTCGTGCCAGTCCTTGAGCCGCAGGTCCACCGGACGTCGGGTGGGGGCCTGACGGGGCGTGGTGAGGAACCCCTTCGGGTCACCCATGTGCGGCCTCCATGATCGCCTGGTTCGGGTCGCGGCCGTCGCGCTCGGCCGCCTCGCGCGCCTGCAGGACCCGCTTGAAGTCCTTCGGCATGATCTTCGTGAACCGCTCGATGGCGTCGTCCCAGTCGGTCAGCAGCCGGTGGGCCACTGCCGAGCCGGTCTCCGCGTGGTGGCGCTCGACGGCGTCGAGCAGCACCTTGCGGTCGTCCTCGTCGAGCGGGTCGATGTCGACCATCTCGGGGTTGATCCGGTGTCGCGGGGCGTCGAGCACGTACGCCACGCCACCGGACATGCCAGCTGCGAAGTTGCGCCCGATGCGCCCGAGCACGACCGCCGTGCCGCCGGTCATGTACTCGCAGCCGTGGTCGCCCACGCCCTCGACGACGGCCAGCGCACCCGAGTTGCGCACGCAGAAGCGCTCGCCGACGACGCCGCGGAGGAACACCTCGCCCGAGGTGGCCCCGTACAGGATCACGTTGCCCGCGATGATGTTCTCCTCGGCGACGAAGGGCGCCCCGGGATCCGGGCGCAGTGTGATCCGTCCGCCGGACAGCCCCTTGCCCACGTAGTCGTTCGAGTCGCCGATCAGCCGGAGTGTCACGCCGCGCGGCAGGAAGGCGCCGAAGCTCTGGCCGGCCGAGCCGGTGAGTGTGACGTCGATGGTGTCGTCGGGCAGGCCGTCGGCGCCCCAGCGCTTGGTCACCTCGTAGCCGAGCATGGTGCCGACGGTCCGGTTGACGTTGCGCACCGGCAGGTCCAGCCGGACCTTGTCGCCGTTGCGCAGCGCACCCTCGCTGAGCTGGATGAGGGTGTTGTCCAGCGCGCGTTCCAGCCCGTGGTCCTGGGAGGTGGTGCAGTGCCGGGAGGCGCCCTCGGGGATCTCGGGCTTGTGGAAGATCGGCCTCAGGTCCAGCCCGTAGGTCTTCCAGTGGTGCACGGCCGTGTCGACGTCGAGGACCTCGGTCTGCCCGACGGCCTCCTCGACCGACCGGAAGCCGAGCTCGGCGAGGTACTCGCGGACCTCCTGCGCGATGAAACGCATGAAGTTCACGACGTACTCGGGCCGCCCGTCGAACCGCTTGCGCAGCTCCGGGTTCTGCGTCGCGACGCCCACGGGGCAGGTGTCCAGGTGGCAGACGCGCATCATGATGCAACCCGAGACCACCAGCGGCGCGGTCGCGAAGCCGAACTCCTCCGCGCCCAGGAGCGCGGCGATGACGACGTCGCGGCCGGTCTTGAGCTGGCCGTCGGTCTGCACGACGATCCGGTCGCGCAGGCCGTTGACCAGCAGCGTCTGCTGGGTCTCGGCCAGGCCCAGCTCCCACGGCGCCCCCGCGTGCTTGATCGACGACAGCGGGGAGGCGCCGGTGCCGCCGTCGTGCCCGGAGATGAGCACGACGTCGGAGTACGCCTTCGCGACACCGGCGGCGACGGTGCCGACACCGAGCTCGCTCACCAGCTTGACGTGGATGCGCGCCCGGGGGTTGGCGTTCTTGAGGTCGTGGATCAGCTGCTTGATGTCTTCGATCGAGTAGATGTCGTGGTGCGGCGGTGGGGAGATCAGCCCGACACCCGGGGTCGAGCCGCGGGTTCTCGCGATCCACGGGTAGACCTTGCTGCCGGGCAGCTGGCCGCCCTCGCCGGGCTTGGCCCCCTGGCTGATCTTGATCTGGATGTCGTCGGAGTTCACCAGGTACTCGCTGGTGACGCCGAACCGGCCGGACGCGACCTGCTTGACGGCGCTGCGCCGCAGGTCGCCGTTCGCGTCGCGCGTGTAGCGGTCGGAGTCTTCGCCGCCCTCGCCCGTGTTCGACCGGCCGCCGAGGCGGTTCATCGCGATCGCGAGCGTCTCGTGCATCTCCTGGCTGATCGACCCGTAGGAGATCGCGCCGGTGCCGAACCGCTTCACGATCTCCTCGACCGGCTCGACCTCCTCGATCGGGACCGGTGGCCGCAGGCCCTGCTTGAAGGTGAACAGCCCCCGCAGCGTCGCCAGCCGGTGCGCCTGCTGGTCGACGGCCTCGGTGTACTCCTTGAAGATGTCGTAGCGGCCGGCGCGGGTGGAGTGCTGCAGGCGGAACACCGTCTGCGGGTTGAACAGGTGGATCTCGCCCTCGCGGCGCCACTGGTACTCGCCGCCGGTGATCAGCGAGCGGTGGTTGGCCCGCACGCCGTCCGGCGGGTAGGCGCGGCGGTGGTGGGCGAGGACCTCCTCGGCGAGCACGTCGAACTCGACGCCGCCCAGCCGCGAGGAGGTGCCCGTGAAGCACGACTCGATGACGTCCTTGCCGAGCCCGACGGCCTCGAAGATCTGCGCACCGGTGTAGGAGGCGACCGTCGACACGCCCATCTTCGACATGGTCTTGCGCACACCCTTGCCGAGCGCCTTCACCAGGTTCTTCGCGGCGGTCGCCGGGTCCACGCCGGGGATGTCGCCGCGGGCGGCGAGGTCCTCGACGGTGGCCATGGCGAGATACGGGTTGACCGCGGCGGCACCGTATCCCAGCAGCAGCGCGATGTGGTGCACCTCGCGGGCGTCGGCGGCCTCGGCGATCAGCGCGACCCGGGTGCGCGTCCGCTCCTTGACCAGGTGCTGGTGCACGGCCCCGGTGAGCAGCAGCGACGGGATCGGCGCGTTGTCCGCATCGACACCGCGGCTGGACAGGACGATCAGCCGCGCGCCGTTCTCGATCGCGCCCGAGACCTCCTCGGCGATCTCCCCGAGCCGCCAGAGCAGGCCAGGCCCACCCTTGGCCGCAGGGAAGACGCCGCGCACGGTGTGGGAGGCGAACCCGGGATGCTCCCCGTCGTCGTTGATGTGGATGATCTTGGCGAGCTCGTCGTTGCTCAGCACGGGGAACGGCAGGATCACCTTGCGGCAGCTCGCCGGACCGGGCGCGAGCAGGTTCTGCTCCGAACCCAGCTGGCAGTGCAGCGACGTGACGAGCTCCTCCCGGATCGCGTCCAGGGGCGGGTTCGTGACCTGCGCGAACAGCTGGCTGAAGTAGTCGTAGAGCGCCCGTGGCCGCTCCGAGAGGAAGGCGAGCGCGGCGTCGTTGCCCATCGAGCCGATCGGCTCCGCCCCGGAGGCGGCCATCGGCTTGAGGAGGACGTTGAGCTCCTCCTCCGAGTAGCCGAACACCTGCTGCCGCTGGCTCAGCGCGGCCGCGGAGACGACCTCGCGCTCGCGGGCGGGCAGGTCGTCGAGGTGCACCAGCCCGGCGTGCAGCCAGTCCTCGTACGGGAGCTCGGCAGCCAGCGCGCCCTTGATCTCGGCGTCGTCGACGATCCGCCCGGCGGCGGTGTCGACGAGGAACATCCGGCCCGGCTCCAGCCGGCCCTTCTTGACGATCGAGCCCGGCGGCACGTCCAGCACGCCGACCTCGGAGGCGAGCACGACCAGCCCGTCCTCGGTGACCCAGTAGCGGGCGGGGCGCAGGCCGTTGCGGTCGAGCACGGCGCCGATGACGGTGCCGTCGGTGAAGCTGACCAGTGCAGGGCCGTCCCACGGCTCCATCAGCGTCGAGTGGAACTCGTAGAAGGCCCGGCGTGCCGGGTCCATCTCACCGTGGTTCTCCCACGCCTCCGGGATCATCATCAGCACCGCGTGCGGAAGGCTGCGCCCGCCCAGGTGCAGCAGCTCGAGCACCTCGTCGAAAGTCGCCGAGTCGCTCGCGTCCGGAGTGACGATCGGGGAGAGCCGCTGCAGGTCGCCGGGGATGAGGTCCGAGGCGAGCAGCGCCTCGCGGGCGGCCATCCAGTTGCGGTTGCCACGCAGGGTGTTGATCTCACCGTTGTGCGCGACGTAGCGGTAGGGGTGGGCCAGCGACCACGAGGGGAACGTGTTCGTCGAGAAGCGGGAGTGCACCAGCGCGAGCGCGCTGGTGACGCGGGAGTCCGCGAGGTCCGGGTAGAACGCCTCGAGCTGCGGCTCGGCGAGCATGCCCTTGTAGACCAGCGTCCGCGGCGACAGGCTCGGGAAGTAGGTGCCGGTCTCGTGCTCCGCGCGCTTGCGCAGGCAGAACGTGCGCCGCTCCAGCGCGATCCCCGTCAGGGGAACGCCGTCCGCGCCGTCGTCCGCCGAGGCGACGAACAGCTGGCGGAACAGCGGCATCGCCGTCCGGGCACTCGGGCCCAGGTCGGCCCGGTCGACGTCGGTCGGGACGTCGCGCCAGCCGAGCACCCGCAGGTTCTCCTCGGCGGCGAGCTTCTCGATCCGCGCGACGGCGACTGCGGCCTTCTCCTCGTCCGTGGGCAGGAACGCGGTACCGACCGCGTACGCCCCGGCGGGTGGCAACGCGAAGTCGACCACGGCACGCAGGAACTCGTCCGGGACCTGGATCAGGATGCCGACGCCGTCCCCGGTGTTGTACTCGGCGCCGCGCGCCCCGCGGTGCTCGAGCCGCAGCAGCGCCGTGAGGCCCCTGCGGACGATCGCATGGTCGCGGCGGCCGGTGAGGTCCGCCACCAGGGCGACACCGCATGCGTCGTGCTCGTTCTCGGCGGAGTACAAACCGGCGGTTGCGGCAGCGACTTGGCTGCTGGCAGACCGGTCGCTCGTAGCCGGAACATTCGTCGCAGCCAAGAGTTCCTCCTGTCGTCTCGGTGCACCCCGACGCCTGCATCGGGACGACGTGGTTGTTCGTGCGAAGTGTCGGATGCACCCGATGTACCGATCAACTCGTCCGATCGGGGAACCCGGCATGCCGGGGGCCTCGAACGGGTGAGTTATTGCCGGACGGCCGTTGGCCAGTCCGGGACGCCTTGGTCGGGGCGTCGGTCGGCTTGGGTACGGGTCCGACCGCACGCAGCGCCGCGAGCGGTTTTCGCGCCCACCAGCGTCGCACGCGATGCCGAGATAACGCCAGCGCAAGACGAGTGAGCGACGCGACGCTTCGATGTGACACGCATTGGTGGGATACCGGTCGTGGCGGTGAGCACCCGGCCGTCCACCCGAACGGCCGTGCCGCCTCGCGGCCCGCGCCCTCGGTGCAGGGTGGGGGCGTGGTGGTCGTACCGGAACTACGCGCCCTGCTCGCCGACGTCGGGGGCATCGGGCCGTTCTTCGCGGTGGCCACGGACACCGTGGCGCCCGGGGAGGGCTGGGTGACCGTCCGGGCCCTCGGAGAGGTGGACGGCCCGCTCGCGGACCGGGTCGCCGCCGTCGGCGCGGCGCTGGGCACCGGCGGCCGGGTCGCCGCGTCGATCGCGTTCCAGGGGATCGCGGCGCAGGTCGTCGCGCCGCTGTTCGCGGCCGTCGCGGTGCACCGTGTGCTGCCGACCGCCGGGCGGTCGGGGGACCGGGTCGGGTCGATCGCCGCGACGCTGCACTGGCGCCCCGGTGGCGCAGGCCCGTGGTCGTGGTGGCCGGGTGGCGCGGGCCGGATCGTCCCGTGCCCCGACCCCGCAGCGCTCGGCACGACACTCGCCGGGCTGCTCGCGCCGGTGGTCGACGCCGTGCGGGCGCAGGTCCCGGTGTCGGAGCGGGTGTTGTGGGGCAACGTGGCCTCGTCCGTGGCGAGCGCACGGCAGCTCGTCGCCGCGGCCCGCCCGGACGCCGCCGGCGCCGCCGCGGCCGTCGCCCGGCACCTGCTCACCACGCCGCCGCTCGACGACACGGCGACATTGCGCGCACCGGAGCCACCCGACGTCGGGTGGACCTTCCGTCGCCGCTCCTGCTGCCTCTATCACCGTGTTCCCGGGGGCGGGCTGTGCGGCGACTGCGTGCTCCTGGACCGGCGACCTCGCGCCGGATGAGGGGGCCCACCGGGCACCGGGCCCAACCCGGGTGCGCCTAGACTCGCCTCGAGTTCCGCGCCGTCGTCGGCGCCGGGCCGCCGGCGTGCGGCCGGCAGTCGCGCCGCGGCCGCACTGCACCAGTTCCGAGGAGTGTCCCCGTGAAGAGCACCGTCGAGCGCCTCAGTCCGACGCGCGTCCGCATCAACGTCGAGGTGCCGTTCGACGAGCTCAAGCCCGACTTCGACCGGGCGTACCGGAAGATCGCCCAGCAGGTGCGCATCCCGGGCTTCCGGCCGGGGAAGGCGCCCGCCCGGATCCTCGAGGCGCGCCTGGGCCGGGGCGTCGTGCTCGACGAGGTCGTGAACGCGGCGATCCCCGTGAAGTACTCCGAGGCCATCACCGGCGCGGACGAGGTCAACCCGATCGGCCGCCCGGACATCGAGGTCACCGAGATCGCGGACGGCGACCATCTCGCCTTCACCGCCGAGGTCGACGTCCGCCCGGACATCACGCTCCCCGACATCGACTCCATCGCGGTCACCGTGGACGACGTCGAGGTGGACGACGCGGCCGTCACGGAGGAGCTCGAGAACCTGCGGGCCCGCTTCGGCACCCTGAGCGGCGTCGAGCGTCCCGCCGCGGACGGCGACTTCGTCCTGCTCGACCTGTCGGCCACGGTGGACGGCGAGACCCTCGAGGAGGCCACCACGAGTGGCTTCTCCTACCAGCTGGGCGAGGGCGGGCTGATCGACGGTCTCGACGAGGCCGTCCGCGGGCTGTCGGCGGGCGAGTCGACGACCTTCACCTCCCAGCTCCTGGCCGGCGAGCAGGCGGGCAAGGACGCCGAGATCACCGCGACCGTCACCGCGGTGAAGGAGCGCGAGCTGCCGGAGGCGGACGACGAGTTCGCCCAGCTGGCCAGCGAGTTCGACACCCTGGACGAGCTGACGGACGACCTGCGCACCCGGCTGGGCCAGGTCAAGCGCATGGGCCAGGTCACCCAGGCCCGCGACAAGGTGCTCGAGGCGATCGTCGACGCCACCGACGTGCCGCTGCCGGAGAGCGTCGTCGCCGCCGAGGTCGAGTCGCGGGTCCACGACGCCGTGCACGCCTTCGACCACGACGACGACCGGTTCACGCAGTTCCTCGACGCCCAGGGCAAGTCGCGCGAGGAGTTCGACGCGGATCTGCGCACCGAGGCCGAGCGCAACGTCAAGACCCGCCTGGTGCTGGACGCCCTCGCCGAGCAGGAGCAGGTGTCGGTGAACGACCAGGAGCTGACCGAGCGGATCATCTTCCAGGCGCAGCAGTACCAGATGCCGCCGGAGGAGTTCGTCCGCCGCATCCAGGAGGCCGGGCAGCTCGGGGCGGTCTACTCGGACGTGCGGCGCAGCAAGGCCCTGATCGCGGCCGTCGCGGCGGCGACGGTCACGGACGAGTCGGGTGCGGCCGTCGACATGTCGGACCTGATCGGCTCCGCGGACGACGACACGGTGGACGTCGTCGTGGACGACGTCGATGCGGACGGCGTCGAGGCGGCCGACTCCGATGCCGAGGGCGTCTCGCAGGCCGATCCCGCTGCCGTCGAGACGGCCCAGGAGGCCGCGGACACCGACGACACCGACGACCTCCCGGCGGCCGACGGCACCGGTGCGACCCAGGCGGAGGCGCCGGCGAGCGAGGGCACCGCGGTGCCCGAGAGCGGTCGGGCGGCGGCCCCCACGGCGTGAGGTGTCGGGGACGCGGGCGGCCGTACTGCCGACAGCGAACAACGGCTCCGTGTGCGGTCGGTGACGGCATTGTCCGCGTAGGGTCGAACTCGAAATGACAGGACAAACCGGCGTTGAACACCCCGGCGTTGAACTCCACAGAAGGCAGGGTGAAGTGAGCCAGCAGGACACGACCGCCGGGATCCGGCGGGGCGGGGCCGTAACCATGCGGCGCTCCGCGCCGGCGTCCATGACGCTGTCCGACTCGGTGTTCGAGCGGCTGCTCCAGCAGCGGATCGTGGTGCTCGGGCAGCAGGTGGACGACGAGATCGCGAACCGGATCGCCGCGCAGATGCTGCTGCTGTCGGCGGAGGACCCGACGGCCGACATCGCGCTCTACATCAACTCCCCGGGTGGATCGGTCACCGCAGGGATGGCCATCTTCGACACGATGGAATTCATCGAGTGTGACGTGGCCACCTATGCCATGGGGCTGGCCGCCTCGATGGGGCAGTTCCTGCTCTCGGCAGGGACTCCCGGCAAGCGGTTTGCGCTGCCGCACTGCCAGATCCTCATGCACCAGCCGTCCGCAGGCGTGGGCGGCACCGAGTCGGACATCGCCATCCAGGCGGAGCTGTTCCGGCGGCACAAGCGTGAGATGGCCGAGCTGATCGCGCAGCACACCGGGCAGACGGTCGAGCGGATCACGGCCGACTTCGATCGCGACCGCTGGTTCTCCGCCCAGGAGGCGAAGGACTACGGCTTCGTGGACCACGTGATCAGCCGCGCCGGGCAGCTGCCCGACGCGACCCAGAACGGGAACGGGAGCGCTCGGTGAGCAAGTTCGAGATGCCGCAGTCGCGGTACGTGCTGCCGTCCTTCGTCGAGCGCACGAGCTACGGGGTCAAGGAGTCGAACCCGTACAACAAGCTCTTCGAGGAGCGCATCATCTTCCTCGGGGTGCAGATCGACGACGCGTCCGCGAACGACGTCATGGCCCAGCTGCTCGTGCTGGAGTCGACGGACCCGGACCGCGACATCCTGATGTACATCAACTCGCCGGGTGGCTCGTTCACCTCGCTGATGGCCATCTACGACACGATGCAGTACGTGCGGCCGGAGATCACCACGGTCTGCCTGGGCCAGGCGGCCTCGGCGGCGGCCGTGCTGCTCGCGGCGGGCACGCCCGGCAAGCGGCTGGCCGTGCCGAACGCGCGGATCCTCATCCACCAGCCGGCCACCGAGGGCATCTACGGCCAGGTGTCGGACCTGGAGATCCAGGCGGCGGAGATCTCCCGGATGCGCAAGCTGCTCGAGGCGACTTTGGCCAAGCACAGCGGCAGGACCCCGGAACAGGTGCGTCTCGACATCGAGCGCGACAAGATCCTGACCTCCGAGGAGGCCAAGGAGTACGGGATCATCGACGAGATCATCCAGAGCCGGAAGCTCACGCCGGTCGCCTGACAAGCGCATCGGCACTCCGCCGCCGGGCCGTTCGGCCCCGGCGGCGACCGCCCACCGACGCGTCGCCGGATCGGAGCACTCGTACGCTCCCCGGTTGGGGTGTTCGGCGGGTACCGTCACGACAGGCACACCGGACGGGTGTGCCGGATGGGACTGGGGTCTGCACTCATGGCACGCATCGGTGACGGCGGTGACCTGCTGAAGTGCTCCTTCTGCGGGAAGAGCCAGAAGCAGGTCAAGAAACTCATCGCGGGCCCCGGCGTCTACATCTGCGACGAGTGCATCGATCTCTGCAACGAGATCATCGAGGAGGAACTCGCGGAGGCCGGTGAGGTCAAGCTCGACGAGCTGCCCAAGCCTGCAGAGATCCACGAGTTCCTCGACCAGTACGTCGTGGGGCAGTCCGTCACCAAGCGCACGCTGAGCGTCGCGGTCTACAACCACTACAAGCGTATCCAGGCTGGCGACAAGGGCCGTGGTGCGGACGGCGACGGCGTCGAGCTGGCGAAGTCGAACATCCTCATGCTCGGCCCCACCGGTTGCGGCAAGACCTACCTCGCGCAGACGCTGGCGAAGTTGCTGAACGTGCCGTTCGCGATCGCGGACGCCACGGCCCTCACCGAGGCCGGATACGTCGGTGAAGACGTCGAGAACATCCTCCTGAAGCTGATCCAGGCGGCCGACTACGACGTCAAGCGGGCCGAGACCGGGATCATCTACATCGACGAGGTCGACAAGATCGCCCGCAAGTCGGAGAACCCGTCGATCACCCGCGACGTGTCCGGCGAGGGCGTGCAGCAGGCGCTGCTGAAGATCCTGGAGGGGACGACGGCGTCGGTGCCGCCGCAGGGCGGTCGCAAGCACCCGCACCAGGAGTTCATCCAGATCGACACCACGAACGTCCTGTTCATCGTCGCGGGTGCGTTCGCGGGTCTCGAGAAGATCATCGGCGATCGCGTCGGCCGCCGCGGGCTGGGCTTCGGTGCGGAGATCCGCTCGAAGCACGACCTCGAGTCGGCGGAGAGCTTCGCGGACACGATGCCCGAAGACCTGATCAAGTTCGGGCTGATCCCCGAGTTCATCGGCCGCCTGCCGGTCGTGGCGTCGGTCACGTCGCTGGACAAGGACGCGCTCGTCAAGATCCTCACCGAGCCGCGGAACGCCCTGGTGAAGCAGTACCGCAAGCTGTTCGAGATGGACGGCGTGGAGCTGGAGTTCACCGGGGACGCGCTGGAAGCCGTCGCGGACCAGGCGATCCTGCGCGGCACGGGCGCCCGCGGCCTGCGGGCGATCATGGAGGAGGTGCTCCTCCCGGTCATGTACGACATCCCGAGCCGAGACGACGTGGCGAAGGTGGTCGTCACCGAGCAGACGGTGCGCGAGAACGTCAACCCGACGATCGTCCCGCGCCAGCCCGCCCGCCGCGAGCGCCGCGAGCGCTCCGCCTAGCTCTCCCCGTTCCCGCCGAACGCCGGCCCCGCCTCCTGGCAGGGCCGGTGTTCGCGTTGTCCGCCGATGCTCCTGTCTCCGCGAGTCGGCACCTTTGCCGCCGCGAGTCGGCACCTTTGCCGCCGCGAGTCGGCACCTTCGCCGCGGGATGGTTGACAGTGCCCCCATCCGTGTAAAGCGCAGGTCAGTCGTCGGTCTAGGTCTGGGGGCGATATGGCTGGGTTCCTGCAGCGCGAGCGGATCGTCGCCCCACCGGGGTGGAGCCGGTGGCTCGTGCCGCCGGCCGCGCTGTCGATCCACCTTGCGATCGGTCAGGCCTATGCGTGGAGCGTGTTCAAGCCGCCGTTGGAGAAGGGATTGGGCATCTCCGGCGTCGCGAGCGCGCTGCCGTTCACGCTCGGGATCATCATGCTGGGCCTGTCGGCCGCGCTGTTCGGCACGCGCGTCGACTCCAACGGGCCGCGCTGGGCGATGGCCGTGTCGTCCTCGTGCTTCGTCAGCGGCTTCCTGATCTCCGCTCTCGGGCTCTACCTGCGGCATTACTGGATGGTCGTCCTCGGCTACGGCTTCGTCGGCGGGATCGGCCTGGGCATCGGCTACATCTCGCTGGTCTCGACGCTGATCAAATGGTTCCCGGACCGCCCCGGCCTGTCCACGGGCGTCGCGATCATGGGGTTCGGTGGCGGTGCGCTGATCGCGTCGCCGCTGACCAACCAGCTGCTCTCCGCGTTCGGTGGCTCCGGTGCGACCCCCGATCCGGACGGCATCGCCCAGACCTTCCTGGTGATGGGCCTGATCTACGCGGTGTTCATGTCGGTCGGCTGGCTGCTCATCCGCGTGCCCGCCCCCGGCCGGATGGGACCCGGCGCTCGCCAAGACCGGCACACTGATCACCACAGCGAACGTGTCGGCGCGCAGCGCGATCCGCACTCCGCAGTTCTGGCTGCTCTGGGTCGTGCTGTGCTTCAACGTCACCGCGGGTATCGGGATCCTCGAGCGGGCGGCCCCGATCTACTCGGACTTCTTCCCCGACGCCACGAGCCCGCAGGCGCTCGCCGCTGCCGCCGCGGGCTTCGTCGCGATGCTCTCGCTCGCGAACTCGGTCGGTCGGATCCTGTGGTCCTCGACGTCGGACTTCCTCGGCCGCAAGAACATGTACCGGATCTACCTGGGCGTCGGTGCACTGCTCTACCTCGCGCTCACGCTGCTGACGAACACGAACAAGGTGCTGTTCCTGCTCATCGCGATCCTGCTGCTCTCGTTCTACGGCGCGGGCTTCGCCACCGTTCCGGCCTACCTGCGTGACCTGTTCGGTACCTATCAGGTCGGGGCCATCCACGCGCGCCTGCTTACCGCCTGGTCAACGGCCGGTGCGGGCCGGTGATCGTCAACGCGATAGCCGACGCGCGGATCGCGGCCGGGGTCGCGGGCCCGGGGCGGTACACCGCGTCATTCACGATCATGGTCGGGCTGCTGGTCGTCGGGTTCGTGTGCAACGAGCTGATCCGGCCGGTGTCCGAGCGCCACCACGAGCCGGCCTTGGAAAGGGCGGCCGAGACGAGGACGGAGGCGCGCCGATGAGTACGCACACGGACACGCAGACCGACAGGCCGATCTCCCCGGCGTTGATGGTGCTGGCGTGGCTGTGGGTGCTGGTGCCGTTCTGCTACGGGCTGTATCAGCTCGTGATCAAGATTCCGGCGCTCTTCGGGCACTGAGCATGCGTCGACGGCTGTGGGTGGGTCGCGTCGCACCCTCCGCATGTGGTCACACATCCCGTCAGGCCCTCGCACCCTGCCCAGCAGGTGCGGCGGTCACGTGCGATGTGTGATGGCGCGCGCGAGGTGCGAGGGAGTGCAGTGAGCGGTCGCCGTCGGGCGCACCTAGGGTCGACGTATGCCGAGCAATGACGCGCAAGCCCTGTCCGAGTGGATCACGGCCGTGGCCCGGGAGCTGGGGCTGGAGGAGTCCCTCGACAGCCTGGGCGTCGTGGACCTCGTCCTGGACCTGACATCGGACGTCGCGCACGGGGTCAGCCGGCCGGGCGCGCCGGTCACGGCGTTCCTCGTGGGTGTCGCCGCGGGCCGGGCGGACGACCCGACGGTCGCGGCGCGCGACTACGCAGGCAAGATCAGCAAGCTTGCCGAGGGCTGGGCCTCGGACGACGAGCGCGGAGAGCCGGCCAACGACCAATCCCGGCGCGCCTGACACCGTCGCCCGGCCGCCGGCGTCGGGCGCGACGAGCGTGCCGCCCGGTGTCCACGGACGGTCAGCCGGTCACGTCGAACACCGCGGTGACCTTCGTCGGTTGCAGGCGCACCAGCAGCTCGCCGGGCACCGCATTGCGAGTGCCGTACCTCGCCGCGCGGTCCGCCCCCATGTAGCGCCCCGCGATCGCCGTGGCGCTGCGCACCAGCTCGTCGGGGTCCTCGCTGACCGTCGCCGTGCCCTGCACCTGCACGTACGCGTACGGCGGCTCCTCGAGGTCGACGCACAGCACCAGTCGCGGATCGCGGCGGATCGCCCGTCCCTTGGCCGTCTCCTTGCCCGTGTTGAACAGCAGAGCGCCGTCCTCCACGACGAACCAGACGGGAGCCACGAGTGGCCGCCCGTCCGCAGCCGTGTAGCCGAGCTTGCCGGTGCGGGTGCCCGCAGAGAGGAAGTCGGCGACCTCGGGGGTCAAGTGATCCACGTGGCGCACGCTAACTCGTATCCGCCTCGTCCGGTAATGCGTCCACGGATGATCGGACCACCGCCGGTGCGGGACGTTAGGTTGGGCGTCGTGCGCACGGTGTCCGGGTTCGGGCGGCAGGTCGGGAAAGTGTTGTCCCGGGTCCGGCCCCGTCGGTCGAGGCCGGTGGCGCTGGTCGCGAGCGAGACGTCCACCGTCGAACGGCGCCCGCTGGTGTCGGACCGGCTCGGCGAGCAGCGCCACGCGGGTGCGGTGCTGGACCAGGTCGACGGCACCACCTGCGGGAGCGCGGTGCTCGTCGCGCTCGCGGCGTGGGCGGACCCGGCGGAGGTGAGCCGGCTGGAGACGCCCGCCGGTGGGCAGTCGCTCGTCGGCGCGGGCTTCGGCTCCCGTTACGACGCCCGCCAGAAGCAGGTGCACGGCGAGACCAACCGGTTCTGGCCGCAGGCTCTGGGCACCACGCCGTGGGGTGCGGCGCGGTGGCTGCGGGACCACGCCCCGGCGGCCGGGCGGTACCGGGTGCGGCTGGTGGACGACACGTCGGCCGCGGACGTCGCGCAGATGATCGACGCCGTCGGCACGGCGCTGGCGGGTCGGCCGGTGCCGTTGCTCGTCGGATCGTTCGTGCCGCGGCACTACGTGCTGGCACTGCGCGCGGACGGCGACGGGTGGCGGGTGTACGAGCCGACGAGCGGGCAGGTGCGGCTGCTCGACCTGGCGGCCGTGCGGGAGCGGCGTCTGGCGCCCGTGCTCGGCTTCGACCGGCTGCACGCGGTGCTCCTGCCGTCCTGACCGCGGACGGAACGCCGAACTCGCCGTGCCCATGCGCTTCACTCGCCGTGCACGACCGCGCAACTCGCGTGAGCAGGGGAGCACGGGGCGTGCGGCAAACCTGTCGTACCCGGCTCGTAGACTTGGGCCTGTGACCAGCACCCCCGCCACGCGTCCCGACCTGCCCGCCCAGTTCGTCCCGGGCGAGGTAGAGACCGGGCTGTACGGGCGGTGGGTCGAGCGCGGCTACTTCGAGGCCGACCCGAAGAGCGACAAGCCACCGTTCTCGATCGTCATCCCGCCGCCGAACGTCACGGGCAGCCTGCACATCGGGCACGCGTTCGAGCACACTCTGATCGACCTGCTGATCCGTCGCCGGCGGATGCAGGGTTACGACGCCCTGTACCTGCCGGGCATGGACCACGCTTCGATCGCCGTCCATGCGCTGGTGGAGAAGGCGCTGGTCGCCGAGGGCACCAGCCGCCGCGAGCTGGGTCGCGAGGCGTTCCTCGAGCGCACGTGGGAGTGGAAGGCCGAGCACGGCGGCGCGATCCTCTCGCAGATGCGCCGGCTCGGCGAGAGCGTCGACTGGACGCGCGAGCGCTTCACGATGGACGAGGGCAGCAACCGCGCCGTCCGCACCATGTTCAAGCGCCTGTACGACGACGGCCTGATCTACCGCGCCGAGCGGATGGTCAACTGGTCGCCCGCGCTGCGCAGCGTGCTCTCGGACATCGAGGTGGAGCACAAGGAGGTCGACGGCGAACTGGTCTCGATCCGCTATGGCGATGGGGACGACGCGATCGTCGTCGCCACCACGCGGGTCGAGACGATGCTGGGCGACACCGCCGTCGTCGTGAACCCGGACGACGAGCGGTACACGCACCTCGTCGGCCGCGAGATCGAGCTTCCGCTGGTCGGCCGCCGCATCCCGATCCTCGCCGACGACCACGTCGACCCGACGTTCGGCACCGGAGCGGTGAAGGTCACGCCCGCGCACGACCCCAACGACTTCGAGATCGGCCGCCGGCACGGCCTACCGATGCCGTCGATCATGGACGAGAGCGGTGTCATCACCGGTACCGGCACCGAGTTCGACGGCATGGACCGGTTCGAGGCGCGGGTCGCGGTCCGCGAAGCGTTGCGCGCGCAGGGCCGCATCGTGGCGGAGAAGCGCCCGTACCGGCACAGCGTCGGCCATAACCAGCGCGCGCCGCACGAGCCGATCGAGCCGCGGCTGTCGCTGCAGTGGTTCGTCAGGGTCGCGCCGCTGGCGCAGGCGGCGGGAGACGCCGTGCGCGACGGGCGCGTCGTCGTCCACCCGAAGGAGCTCGAACCGCGCTGGTTCGCGTGGGTGGACAACATGTACGACTGGTGCATCTCGCGCCAGCTGTGGTGGGGCCACCGCATCCCGGTCTGGTACGGGCCGGCAGGTGAGGTGGTCTGCCTGGGACCGGACGAGGAGCCGCCGGCCGGCTGGACGCAGGACGACGACGTCCTCGACACCTGGTTCTCCTCCGGGCTGTGGCCGTTCTCGACGCTCGGCTGGCCGGACGACACACCGGACCTGCGGCGCTACTACCCGACGTCGGTGCTGGTCACGGGCTACGACATCCTGTTCTTCTGGGTCGCCCGGATGATGATGTTCGGGCTGTACGCGATGGACGGTGAGCCGCCGTTCGACACCATCGCCCTGCACGGCATGGTGCGCGACGAGCACGGCAAGAAGATGTCGAAGTCGGCGGGCAACACGGTCGATCCGATCGCGTGGATGGACCAGTTCGGGACCGATGCGGTGCGGTTCGCGCTGGCCCGCGGCGCGAACCCAGGCACGGACATGCCGCTCGGGGAAGACGCCGTCGTCGCCGCGCGCAACTTCACCACCAAGCTGTGGAACGCCACCCGGTTCGCGCTGGCCAACGGCGCGACGGTGGAGCGGCCGCTGCCCGCCGAGGCGGCGCGGACCGACGCGGACCGATGGATTCTCGGGCGCCTCCGCGAGATCCGCGAGCAGGTCGACGCGCTGCTGGACGATTTCCAGTTCGCCAAGGCCACCGAGGCGCTCTACCACTTCACGTGGGGTGAGTTCTGCGACTGGTACGTCGAGCTGGCCAAGGCGCAGCTGCGCGCCGACACGGCGGACGGCACCCGCGCGGTGCTCGGCCACGTCCTGGATGCGCTGCTCAAGCTGCTGCACCCGGTCGCCCCGTTCATCACCGAGACCCTGTGGACGGCGCTGACCGGCGGCGAGTCGGTGGTCGTCGCCCCGTGGCCGGTCGAGGTGGGCGCGCCGGTCGACGCCGCCGCGGCGACCCGGATCGTCGACCTGCAGAAGCTGGTCACCGAGGTTCGCCGGTTCCGCACGGAGCAGGGCATCCCGGACAGCCGCCGGGTCGCCGCCCAGGCCGTCGGGGTGTCGTCGGCGGAGTCTCGGACGGCATTGCAGTCGCTGGCCCGGCTGGACGCTCCGGGCGACGGTTTCGCTCCCACGGCGACGGTGGAGGTCGTGCTGTCCGGCGGGCCCGTGCACGTCGAGCTCGACACCTCGGGCGCGATCGACGTGGCCGCCGAGCGTGCCCGGTTGGGCCGAGACCTGGCCGCGGCGCAGAAGGAGCTCGACACCGCCGAGAGGAAGCTGGGCAATCCGAAGTTCGTGGAGAAGGCGCCCGCGGCGGTCGTCGACGGCATACGGGCGCGCCGTGGCGCCGCGGTCGCGGAGATCGACCGCGTCACGGCGCGGCTGGCGGCGCTGCCGTCGTGAGCAGGGGCGATGGAGGGTTCGGCGACCCGGACTTCGGCGGCGGAGACTACGACGGCCCGGACCTCGGCGACCCGGATTTCGATGCGCGGGTTCCCGGGCGCCTCGATGCCGGCGAGGAGCCTCCCGAGGGGGAGGGGCCGGTGCGCGCCCCCGACGAAGCCGCAGAGGACGCCGTGCTGCGGCACGTCCTGGACGCCGTTCGCGGCGACGACAACCCGGACGTGGTGCCGGCCGGCTCCTCGGTGGCCGGGTTCGCGGAGTTCCTCGCGGTCGAGGCGGTGCTGGACAAGCGCTGGCCGGAGACGCGGATGGAGCCCTCGCTGGACCGGATCGCGGATCTCGTCGAGTTGCTGGGCGACCCGCAACGCGGCTACCCGGTCGTGCACCTGACGGGGACGAACGGCAAGACCTCCACGGCGCGGATGATCGACGCGCTGCTCAGCGAGATCGGGCTGCGCACCGGCCGGTACACCAGCCCGCACCTGCAGAGCGCCGTCGAGCGGATCAACATCGACAACCGGCCGATCACGCCGGAACGCTATGTCGAGGTCTATCGCGACGTGGCGCCCTTCGTCGACCTCGTCGACGCGCGGCACGACGTGCCGCTGAGCAAGTTCGAGGTGCTCACCGCGATGGGGTTCGCCGCGTTCGCGGACGCCCCGGTGGAGGCGGGGATCGTCGAGGTCGGCCTGGGCGGCCGGTGGGACGCCACGAACGTCGTGGACGGCACCGTCGCGGTGGTCACGCCGATCGGGCTGGACCACGCCGAGTACCTGGGCACCGATGTGCTCGGCATCGCCCGGGAGAAGGCCGGGATCATCAAGCCGGGCGCCGTCGCGGTACTGGCCGCGCAGGAGAAGGCCGTGGCCGAGGTGCTGATCGAGCACTGCGTCGAGGTGGGTGCGCAGGTCGCGCGCGAGGGCGCCGAGTTCGGGGTCCGTGACCGCGAGCTGGCCGTCGGGGGGCAGCGGATCGTCCTGCAGGGCCTGTCCGGCTCCTACGACGACATCTTCCTGCCGCTGCACGGGGAGCACCAGGCGTCGAACGCCGCGCTGGCACTGGCTGCGGCTGAGGCGCTGGTGGGGGCCGGGCCGCGGTCGTCGCTGGATCCGGACGCGGTGCGCGCAGCCTTCGCGGCGGTGCGCTCACCCGGCCGATTGGAGCGTGTCGCCGCCGGGGCGGACGTCGCCACCGTGCTCGTCGACGCCGCCCACAACCCGCACGGCGCCCGCGCGCTTGCCGCGGCGCTGACCACGGAGTTCCGGTTCGCCCGGCTGATCGCGGTCGTCGCGGCGATGAGCGACAAGGACGTCCGCGGGATCCTGGCCGAGCTCGAGCCCGTGGTCGCGGAGATCGTGGTCACGGCGAACTCGTCGTCGCGGACGATGGACCCGGACGAGCTGGGCGCACTCGCGGTGTCGGTGTTCGGCTCCGGACGGGTGAGCGTCGAGCCGGTGCTCGCGCAGGCGATCGAACAGGCCCGCGAGCTGGCCGAGGAGGAGGGCACCTCCGGGGCCGGGGTCATCGTCACCGGCTCGGTGGTCACCGTGGGGGAGGCACGACGGCTGTTCGGTCTGGAGCCGTCGTGACCGAGCCGGCGAGCTCACCAGCAGAGACGCCCCGGCCGGTCCCGGAGATCCCCGATCCGACGAAGGGGCTGCGCGCGGTGTACGCCGCCGTGCTCGTCCTCGAGGCGATCGTCGTCGGGCTCGCCCTGCTCGTGCTGCCCAAGTTCGGGGTGGGGGCGACACCGCTCGGGGTCGGTCTGATCGGCGGTCTGGCGGTCGCGATGGTGCTGGCGGCCGGCGTACAGCGCCGGCCGTGGGGCCTGGGTGTCGCGCTGGCATTGCAGGTCGCGACGATCGCGTGCGGGTTGCTGGTCCCCGCGCTGGCGCTCGTGGGCCTGATCTTCGCGGCGGTCTGGGCGGGCATCCTGCTCATGGCGCGCGACGTCCGTCGCCGGTACGCGCGCGGCGAGCTGCCTGCCCAGGTCGCGGCGCGCGACGCCGCCGCCCGGGCCGCCGACCGAGCAGCGGCCGAGGGCGAGCCACAGCCGTAGCCCGACCCGGGTGCCGGACCTCGGAGGCTGCCGCGCCGTGGCGCCGCGACGGTGGGGGCTCCGGGACCACGAGGGGCCGTCGATACGCTTCCCGGGTGACTGAACGCACCCTGGTCCTGGTGAAGCCCGACGGTGTCGGGCGCAAGCTGATCGGCGAGGTCCTGTCCCGGATCGAGCGCAAGGGGCTCGACATCGTCGCGCTCGAGCTGCGCACGGTGGACCGCGGGCTGGCCGAGCAGCACTACGCCGAGCACGACGGCAAGCCGTTCTTCGAGTCTCTGCTGGAGTTCATCACCTCAGGCAAGGTGCTCGCGGCCGTCGTCGAGGGCCCACGGGCGATCACCGCGTTCCGCCAGCTCGCGGGCGGTACGGACCCGGTCGAGAAGGCCACGCCGGGCACGATCCGCGGCGACTTCGGCCTCGAGACCCAGTTCAACCTCGTCCACGGGTCAGACGGCCCCGAGTCGGCCGCCCGGGAGATCAAGCTCTGGTTCCCGAACCTCTGAGGGGCGGGCCTGCCGGGGCCGCTGTCCGCGATGACTGGCTGTCCGCGATAATTGTCGGTGCACCGGGTTAGCGTGCCGGGTATGGGGGACGGACTCGTTCAGGCTCGTGGCCTGCGCAAGAGCTTCGGAGGCTTCGAGGCCGTGCGCGGTCTGGACGTGGACGTCGAGGCCGGCCAGATCTTCGGCTTCCTTGGTCCGAACGGCGCGGGCAAGTCGTCGACGATGCGCATGATCGCCTGCGTGTCGCCGCGGTCCGCGGGCTTCCTGCAGGTCCTGGGCATGGATCCGGACGTCGACGGCCCGCGGATCCGCGCCCGGATCGGCGTCGTGCCGCAGTTGGACAACCTCGACACGGAGCTGACGGTCCGGGAGAACCTGGAGATCTACGGGCGGTACTTCGGGCTCTCCCGCGCGCACGTGCGGCGCAAGGCGGTCGAGCTGATGGGGTTCGCGCAGCTCGGCGACCGGGCGGACGCCGCGGTCGAGTCGCTGTCGGGCGGTATGAAGCGCCGGTTGACGATCGCCCGGTCCCTGGTCAACGACCCCGAGCTGCTGCTGCTCGACGAGCCGACCACGGGTCTGGACCCGCAGGCTCGCCACCTGCTGTGGGATCGGCTCTACCGGCTCAAGGGCGAAGGCGTCACCCAGATCGTCACCACGCACTACATGGACGAGGCCGAGCAGCTGTGCGACCGGCTGGTGGTGATGGACGGCGGGGTGATCGTGGCGGAGGGCTCGCCCGCCGAGCTGATCGCGTCCCACTCCACACGCGAGGTGCTGGAGCTGCGGCTCGCACCCGGCACCGCGGCGCCGATCGACGTGGTGGAGCGGCTGGCGGACCGGGTCGAGGTCCTGCCGGACCGGCTCCTGATCTACACCGGAGACGGCGAGCACCTGCAGGCCGAGCTTGCCCACCGGGGCGTGAAGCCGCTGTCCGCGTTGGTACGTCGCTCGTCGCTGGAAGACGTGTTCCTGCGGCTCACCGGCCGAAGTCTGGTGGAGTGACGGTGGAACTCACCCGCGCCGCCACCGGCCGCGCCGCCAGCCCGCTGGGCGGGGTGCTGCTCGTCGTCGAGCACCACTGGACGTGGTACCGGCGCAACTGGCGTGCGACGGCCGTCTCGTCGATCCTGCAGCCGCTGCTGTTCCTGCTCGCCTTCGGCGTCGGGTTCGGCACCCTCATCGACGGCACCGGCCGAGCCGCGCAGGCCACCGGCGGTCTGGACTACCTCGTCTGGCTCGCGCCGGCCTTGCTCTGCGTCTCTGCGGTGCAGACGGCGGTGTTCGACTCGACGTACCCGGTGCTCTCGGGCCTGAAGTGGCAACGGCATTACCTCGCCATGACGGCCACGCCGATCGGCCCGGGCCAGGTCGTGGTCGGGCACCTCGTCTGGATGATGATCAAGATTGGTGGCTGCGGTGCGGTCTACGTGGCGGTCATCGCGGTGTTCGGGGGCGTGCGGTCACCGGGGATCGTCCTGGCACTGCTGATCGCGATGCTCGCCGGCGCGGCCGCGGGAGCGCTCGTCACTGCCTTTACTGCGGGAGTAGAGGACGAGGGCTCGGCGTTCACCGTGCTGTTCCGCCTCGTGCTGATCCCGATGACGCTGTTCTCCGGCACGTTCTTCCCCGTCGACCGGCTACCGGGCGCGATCCAGCCGGTCACGTGGGTGTCGCCCCTGTGGCACGGGACCGAGCTGGCCCGTGCGGCGGCGCTCGGCGGCGGGGCGGCACTGCCCGCCGTCGGGCATGCGGCGGTCCTCGTGGTGCTGGTCGCGGCCGGGTCGGCGCTGGCCGTCGTGCGCTTCCGGCGGAGGTTGTACCGATGACGGAGCGCAGCCTCGACGCCGCGGGGGCAGGTCGGGTGGCAACGCAGCCGCCGTCATTGCCGGTGCTCGCCCGGCTGCTCCCGGCGGGCAGCTACGCGGGCCGGCCCGGGGCGCTGGTGCGTCGGTCCGCCACGGCGGCGCGGCGCACCTGGCTCGCCATCGTCTCCGGGATCTTCGAGCCGGTCTTCTACCTGGTCGCGATGGGGCAAGGGCTTGGTTCGCTGATAGGCACACTGCCCGGGCCGGACGGCACGCCGATCTCGTACGCCGCCTTCATCGCCCCGGGACTGCTCGCCGCGGCCGCCATGAACGGCGCGGTGTTCGACTCCACGTTCAATGTGTTCTTCAAGCTCAAGTACAACCGCCTCTACGACGCGGTGTTGGCGACGCCGCTGGGGCCGTTCGACATCGCACTGGGCGAGATCGCGTGGGCGTTGATCCGCGGTGGGATGTACGCGCTCGCCTTCCTCGCGGTCATGGGCGGCTTCGGTCTGCTCCTGTCACCGTGGGCGCTGCTGGCGCTGCCCGCGGCGCTGGTCGTCGCGTTCGGCTTCGCGGCCGTCGGGATGGCGGCCACCACGTACATGCGCTCGTGGCAGGACTTCGACCTCGTCACGCTCGCGATCCTGCCGATGTTCCTGTTCGCCACCACCTTCTACCCGCTGTCGGTCTACCCCCGGTGGCTCCAGTTCGTCGTCGAGGCCCTGCCGCTGTTCCACGGGGTCGAGCTGATGCGCGGCCTGACCACCGGTGCGGTCCACGTCGGCCTGCTCGGGCACCTCGGCTACTTCCTCGTGATGATCGTCGGGGGGCTGGTGGTGGCCGGCAGGCGGCTCGACATCCTGCTCCTGAAATAATCACTCCGGGGAGCGGAACGTGGAGTGGCCGCTACGTGCTACGCGGCCCGACAATGAGCCCATGCCGGTCACCGCCCGTCCCTCGACTTCGACCGATCTCGCGCGAAACCTCGCGGTGGCGTCGCTCGCGGTGATCCAGATCGTGGTCGCCTCCATGGGCGGGAGCGGCGCGCTGGGGGAGGACGTCGGCACCGTAGCCCGCTCGTACCCCACGCCCGTGCTGCCCGCGGGCTGGACGTTCGGCATCTGGGGCGTGATCTACCTCGCCTTCGTCGGCTATGCCGTCTACCAGCTGTTGCCGACGCAGCGGACGCGTGCGGTGCATCGGGCCACGGGCTGGTGGCTCGCGGTGTCGGCGGCGCTCAACGTGGCGTGGGTCAGCACGTTCTCGGCACGCTATGTCGTCCTGGCGGAGGTGCTGCTCCTGGCGCTGCTCGGGGTGCTGGCCCGGGTCTACGGTCGGCTGAGTCGCGAGCGGGCCGCGAACACGCCGGAGCGACTGGCGCTGCGCCTGCCCGTGGCGCTCTACACCGGATGGGTCTCCCTGGCGGTGGTGGCCGGAACGGCGGCGACCGGGGTCCGGCTGGGCCTGCCCGGCGACGGTGCGCTCGCCGAGATCGCGGCCGTACTGATCCTGCTCGTCGCGGCGGCGATCGTCGCGAGCGTGGTCACCTATGCAACGGCCGTCGTCGGGTACGCGGTGGCCGCGGTCTGGGCGCTGGTGGGCATCGCGCTGAACGCGCCGCCCGCCGCCGTCGGTGTCGCGGCCGCCGTCGCCGTCGTCGTCGTCCTGTTCGCGACGGCCCGGCGGGTGAGCACATCCGGCGACCCGCGCCGCGCCGCCTGGGGCTGAGCACGGGACCGACGCGGACCGGGTTCGCCGCGTCGCCGGGTCAGGGTCCCGGCGGGCAGGTCACCGGCGCGGCATCAGCCGTGTCCAGCGCCGAGTCGGCGGCGGGCAGCCGCCACAGCGTCGCGCCCCGCGCGTCCCGGGCCACGAAGAGCAACGAGCCGTCGCCGGGCGCCGCCAGCGCCGTCACCGCTCCCGGCAGCACGGCCGGGACCGTCCGGACCGCGCTCCCCGCGTTCGGGTCGAGGTGGGCGAGCCGGTCCCCGTCGGCGCCGGCAAGGACGAACCAGACCCCCGACCCGTCGGCCACGGCGTGATCGAGGCCGGCGGTCCCGGCCGCACCGCAGCGCGACCCGGCCAGCGGGGTGGTGGCGATCCCCGCGGCGGTACCGGTCAACATCTCCAGCCGCCCGCCTCCGGAGACGGTCCGCAGGCCCCCGCCGGGAACGGGTAGCACGGTCCGGAGATCGACGGGTGGGTCGGGTTCCTGGATCGTGACGACGGGGAGGTAGGTGACCGCGATCCGCTGCTGTCCGTCGAGGCCGGCAACGTCCAAACGGCGGACGGTACCGACCGGGTCGGCGTCCGAACGCAGCCACAGCGAACCGTCGGCGCCAAGCGCTCCTGCCTCCGTGACGCCGCGCACGACGACGTCCAGCGGTGACCCGGCCCGCAGCTGGGTGACTGCGATGGTGTCGGACGCGGTCCAGTGCACGACCCGGTCGCCGACCACCCCGATCGGCGCCGGCGCGCCACGGTCGGTCCGGGCGAGCACGTGCGCCCGACCGTCCGCGTCCGCGACGACGATGCCGGTCCGGCTGACCACTCCGGGCGCGCCGTCGGCGAGCACCGGCCACACGTCGTCCGCCGCAGCGAGCCCGGTCGCGCCGCTGCGTAGGGGAAACGCGCCGACGGCGGCGACCGCCACGAACGGTGCGACCGTGTCCCCGTGCGGACGGGCGCCTGACGGAACCGCGGCGAGCGGGATGCCGACCGCGGCGACCAGCGCCACGGCCGTGACGGCCCGCAACGGTGTGAGCCGGAATGCGAAATCCGCCGTACCGGAACGCGCAACTCGGCGGGGGAAATCGCGAAACCTACCGGGCGTCGCCGCGCTCCGGGGAAGCGCGGCGGCCACTGCGGCGAGTCCGGCCGCGAGCGCAGGCCACACCCCGGCCGCCCCCGACGCACCCCACCCCAGGAGCACGCGCGCCGCGCCGGCGACGGCCGCGAGACCTGCCGCAACCGCCGCCCACCGCGCGGCCGCCGCGAGCCACCCGGCCCACGCCCCCCATCGGGATCCCCCTGGCCTCGTCGGCCGCTCGGCCCGACTGGATCCGAGGATCGCGAGAGCGGCCGCCAGCACCGCGATCCCCGCAGCTACCGCGACCGCCGCGGCCCACGGCCCGATCATCTCGACGCCCGTCCACGTGTCCGGCGGCAGCTCGGTCACCGGTCCCGCGCCGAGGAGCACGGCGCCCCGATCCGCCCGCCACCACGGCAACGGCGTCGCGGCGGCCGCCACCGCCGCGAGCGTCGCAGGCGCTGCGACCTCGAGCACAGCCCACCGACGTCGGGCGGAGTCGGGCGTGCTCATTGCGAGCTCCCTCGGGAGGCGTCGCGTCAGCGTCCCACCCGGTGCATCCGCCGTCGAGCACCGGGGCACGTGATCGGCAGGGCGCGATGCGGCGCCGGGCGGCAGCGGGGCTACGCTGGTGCAGCGTGACCGGCGACCTGAGCACCACGGGGGCGGCCCCGTCCGTCTTCCCCGCCCTCGAAGCGTTGCTGCCGCGTGTCGCGAAGCCCGTGCAGTACGTCGGCGGTGAGCTGAACGCCCGGATCAAGCCGTGGGACGGCGCGCTGGTCCGGTGGGCGCTGATGTACCCCGACGCCTACGAGGTCGGCCTGCCCAATCAGGGCATCCAGATCCTCTACGAGATCCTGAACGAGCGGGCCGACGCGCTGGCGGAGCGCTGCTACGCGGTGTGGCCGGACCTCGAGGCACTGATGCGCGAGGCGGGGGTGCCCGCGTTCACCGTGGACGCGCACCGCCCGCTCGGCGCCTTCGACGTGCTCGGGGTCAGTTTCTCCACCGAGCTCGGCTACACCAACCTGCTCACCGCGCTCGACCTGGCCGGGATCCCGCTGCACGCCGTCGACCGCGGCGAGGACCACCCGGTGGTCGTGGCGGGCGGGCACGCCGCGTTCAACCCGGAACCGGTCGCGGACTTCGTCGACGTCGCGGCGATCGGCGACGGGGAGGAGGTCGTCGGCGACATCACGGACGTCGTCCGCGACTGGAAGGCCGCCGGGCGCCCCGGCGGACGCCGCGAGCTGCTCCTGCGGCTGTCGGAGACACCGGGCTGCTACGTGCCGTCGCTCTACGCGGTCTCCTACGGTCCGGACGGCGCGATCGCCGAGGTCGTGCCGAGCGAGCCGCGGGTTCCCGGCGTGGTGCAGAAGCGCACGACCGTCGACCTCGACACCTGGCCCTACCCGAAGACCCCGCTCGTGCCGATGGCGGAGACCGTGCACGAGCGCGCCAGCGTGGAGATCTTCCGCGGTTGCACGCGCGGCTGCCGTTTCTGCCAGGCCGGGATGATCACCCGTCCCGTACGGGAGCGGTCGCTGCGCGGGATCGGCGAGATGGTGGACGCCTCGGTGCGCGCGTCCGGGTTCGACGAGGTCGGGCTGCTGTCTCTGTCGTCGGCCGACCATTCGGAGATCGCCGAGATCACCAAGGGCCTCGCCGACCGCTACGAGGGCACGAACACGTCGCTGAGTCTGCCCAGCACCCGCGTCGACGCGTTCAACATCGACCTCGCCAACGAGATCAGCCGCAACGGCCGCCGCTCCGGGCTCACGTTCGCCCCTGAGGGCGGGTCGGAGCGGATCCGGCGGGTGATCAACAAGATGGTGTCGGAGGACGACCTCATCCGCACCGTCTCCGAGGCGTTCGCCCAGGGGTGGCGCCAGGTCAAGCTCTACTTCATGTGCGGTCTGCCCACCGAGGAGGACACCGACGTCGTCCAGATCGCGGACATGGCGCACAACGTCATCCGTGCCGGACGGGCCGCCTCGGGGCGCAACGACGTGCGCTGCACGATCTCCATCGGCGGGTTTGTGCCCAAGCCGCACACCCCGTTCCAGTGGGCGGCACAGGCGCATCCGGACGTCGTCGACGGGCGGCTGCGCAAGCTACGCGAGGCCGTCAACGCCGACCGCAAGCTGGGCCGCAACGTCGGCATGCGCTATCACGACGGGCAGCCGTCGCTGATCGAGGGCCTGCTCGCCCGCGGCGATCGGCGGGTCGGCCGGGTGATCGAGCGGGTGTGGCGCGCGGGCGGCCGGTTCGACGGCTGGACCGAGCACTTCTCCTACCAGCGGTGGGTCGACGCCTGCGCCGCAGAGCTGGAGCCGCTCGGGGTCTCGCTGGACTGGTTCACCACGCGTGAGCGCGACCGCGCCGAGGTGCTGCCCTGGGACCACCTCGACTCCGGGCTGGAGCGCGACTGGCTGTGGGACGACTGGCAGGACGCGCTGGCGGGCCGGGAGCAGGACGACTGCCGGTGGACGCCCTGCTTCGACTGCGGCGTGTGCCCGTCGACGGGCACGGACATCGAGGTCGGGCCGAGCGGGACCACCCTGCTGCCGTTGATCCCGGTGAGCACTCTTCGGGCGAGCACCGGGCCCCGACCGGGTGGCTGAGCCGGACCTCGTCGTACGGGTGGCCGACGAACGTGACGAGGCCGCCCTCGCCGCGCTGCGTCGCGCCTGGCTGGAGGAACGCTCCGGGCGTCCCGTGGAGGACCCGGGGTTCGAGGCCGCGTTCGCGCAGTGGTGGCGTCTCGAGCTGCCTCGGCGGACGTTCTGGCTGGCCGAGGCGGGCTCGGAGCGCAGCGGCTGGACGCCCGTGGGCTCGATCAACGTGGTCGAGATCGTGCACATGCCCCGCCCGGGAGCCCGCGCCGGGCGGATCGGGCAGGTCGGCAGCGCATTCGTGCTCAGCGCCTTCGCCGACCGCGGTGTCGCGGGCGCGCTGCTGGCCCGCGCCGTCCAGCACGCGCGGGAGCGACGCTACCGGCGCCTCGTGCTCGCCCCGACCGGCAGCAGCGCGTCGTTCTACATGCGCGCGGGGTTCCGGCCGGCAGGGGAGTCGCTGCTGGTGCTCGACCCGCTGGCCCTGCCCGAGTAGACGGAGACGGGACACGACGTAGGCTCGGAGCCATGGCGCGCGTGCGACCCGGCGAGGCGGCGAATCCGGCACCTCCGACGGTCCAGCGCATCCGCGTCCGGTTCGCCAAGCGCGGGCGCCTGCGGTTCCTGTCCCACCGGGACGTCGCCCGCAGCGTGGAGCGTGCCGTGCGCCGGGCAGGCATTCCCGTCGCGCATTCGCACGGGTTCTCCCCCCACCCGCGGCTGTCCTGGATCGGGGCCGCGCCCACCGGGGCCGCCAGCGAGGCCGAGTACCTGGAGATCGGACTCACCCGCCCGCTGGCTCCCGCCGACCTCGCCGCAGCGTTGGATGCCGCGCTGCCCGACGGCCTGGACGTGCTCGCCGCCGCGGAGGCGGAGGGAACGCCGTTGGCTGAGCGGATCGACGCGAGCGAATGGCGCATCGAGCTGCCCGGCATCACCCCGGACGACCTGCGGCGCGCCGTGGACGCGCTGGACGGGGCGGACGCCGTCGTCGTGGAGCGCGTGACCCCCTCCGGGCGGCGCCAGGTCGACGTGCGCGGCGCACTCGTCGGCGTGACCTTGTCGGCGCGGGGGTCGATGTCTGCCCCCGACCCGACGGACTGTGCGATAATGACGGCGGTCGTACGGCAGACGACACCCGCCGTTCGGCCCGACGACGTGTTGGGCGCGCTCGATGTTGTCGCAGGTCTCAAGCTCCCGGCTCCCGCGAAGGCGACCCGGATGGCCCAGGGCCTGCTCGACGACCGGGGCCGTCTCACCGATCCGCTCGGCCCGGACCGGGTTACCACCCGCGCCTGACCGGGTTGAGGTCGGCTCTCCGGCTGCCGCCGGAGGGGTGGCGCGTCGTCGCGCACGAATACAGCGGCACAGGATTGCTCCCCGCGCACCGCTCGGGGAGAGACGCACGGGCCCCCGCGTGGCCGCCTCCCGACGAGGCGCCCGGGGGCGGAGGAGTTGCATGACGAACAGCGATTCGCCCGCCGGTCTCACCGGCGGGCCGGTCACCCTATCCGGCCTCGACGACCTGCCCGAGAAGTTGCGGGTGCACGCGCTGGCCAAGCTTCTGGGGCGCACGAGCCGGGAGGTGATGGCCGCGCTGCTGGACCTGGGGTTCGCCGCCCGCAGCGTCCAGTCCAGCGTCGACCGCAAGACGGCGGAGCAGGTCACCGTCGTCCTGGTGCCGGAGCTGGCCGGAACGCCTGCGCCTCCTCCGGAGGAGGGCCTGCCGGCCAGCGAGCAGCCGGGCGTGGCCGACGAGCCCCCGGGCACGGCGGACGAGCCCGCGGTGTTGGCGCCCTTGTTCGCGCCGCCCGCGCCCGTCTTCCAGCCGCCCGTCCGGCGCACTCGGCGCCGTGTCCAGCCCACCGCAGACGAGCCCAGCGCCGAAGAGGCTGCCGCCGACGAGACCGCTGCTGACGAGCCGGTCCGCCGCACCCGCCGCCGTGGTCAGGCGGGACGCGCCGCGGACGACAGCGCCGTGCCGGAGCCGCTCGACGCCGTGGCCGACCAACCACCGACCGACGAGGCGGACACGGACGACGACCAGTCGGACGACGAGTCCGGCGAGGGCGGTGCGCGCCGCAGGCGCCGCCGCGGTCGCCGGGGGCGGGGTCGCGGGCGTGGCGGCGAGGGCGACGGCACCGAGGCCGACTCCGATGCCGACACCGACGCCGAGGGCGACGACGCCGACGAGACCGACGACGCCGACACGAGTGCCGAGGAGTCGGGCGAGGGTGCCGACGAGGGCGACGACGAGGCCGGGGCCTCGCGCCGTCGCCGTCGTCGTCGCCGTCGCCGCGGGTCGGGCGACGACGCCTCCGCGGACGACGAGTCGGACCCGCCGAACACGGTCGTCAGGGTCCGGGCTCCGCGTGAGCGGCCCGACGACGCCGACGGCGACGGTGTGCAGAGCGTCCGCGGTTCGACCCGCTTGGAGGCCAAGCGCCAGCGCCGCCGGGACGGGCGCGACGCGGGCCGCCGCCGGGTGCCGATCCTCAGCGAGGCCGAGTTCCTGGCGCGCCGCGAGTCCGTCGACCGGTCGATGGTGGTTCGTGAGCGCGGCGACCGGGTCGAGATCGGCGTGCTCGAGGACGACGTGCTCGTCGAGCACTTCGTCACGACTGGAGCCAGTGGCTCGGGCTCGGCCACGAACTCGCTGGTCGGCAACATCTACCTCGGCCGCGTGCAGAACGTGCTGCCGAGCATGGAAGCCGCGTTCGTCGACATCGGACGCGGTCGCAACGCCGTGCTCTACGCGGGCGAGGTCGACTGGGACGCCGCCGGGCTCGGCGGCCGCGCGCGCCGCATCGAGCAGGCGCTGTCCAGCGGCGACAGCGTTCTCGTGCAGGTCACCAAGGACCCGGTCGGGCACAAGGGTGCGCGCTTGACCACCCAGATCAGCCTCGCCGGGCGGTTCCTGGTCTACGTCCCCTCCGGTGGCGCGGCGGGGATCAGCCGCAAGCTGCCGGACGTCGAGCGCAAGCGGCTGAAGGACCTGCTGCGCGAGATCGTTCCAAGTGAGGCGGGCGTCATCATCCGCACCGCCTCGGAAGGTGTGACGCAGGAGGCTCTCGAGCGTGACGTCCGCCGGCTGCAGGCGCAGTGGGAGGTCGTCAAGGAGAAGGCGGAGAAGACCGGCCCCAACCGGCCCAAGGCACCTGTGCTCCTCTACGAGGAGCCGGACATGCTGATCAAGGTTGTGCGGGACCAGTTCAACGAAGACTTCTCCCGGCTCGTCATCGCCGGCGACGACGCGTGGGAGACCGTGTCCAACTACGTCGGGCACGTGGCCACCGAGCTCGCGGCCCGGCTGCACCGCCACATCGGCCCGCGCGACGTCTTCGAGGAGTACCGGATCGACGAGCAGCTGCTCAAAGCGCTGGATCGCAAGGTGTGGCTGCCCTCGGGCGGCACGCTGGTGATCGACCGCACCGAGGCCATGACGGTCATCGACGTCAACACGGGCAAGTTCACCGGCTCCGGGGGCAACCTCGAGGAGACGGTCACCCGCAACAACCTCGAGGCGGCCGAGGAGATCGTGCGCCAGCTGCGGCTGCGCGACATCGGCGGCATCATCGTGATCGACTTCATCGACATGGTGCTCGAGGCGAACCGTGACCTGGTGCTGCGGCGGCTGACCGAGTGCCTGGCCCGCGACCGCACCCGCCACCAGGTGGCCGAGGTGACGTCGCTGGGTCTGGTGCAGATGACCCGAAAGCGGGTCGGCGGCGGGCTGCTCGAGCACTTCTCGACACCCTGCGAACACTGCCGGGGCCGGGGTGTGATCGTGGCGATCGAGCCCGCGGCCGAGCCGAACGGGCGGGACCGGGGGGAGCGCGAGCGCAACGGCGACACCGGTGGGCGGCGCGGTCGTGGCCGGGGACGGCGCGACGAGGCGAACGGCGACCGGGGTCGGCGCCTGCCCGCGGCTCTGGTGCCCGACCTGTCGGCGCTCGCGCCCACGACCTCGGAGGAGAGCGACACCTGCGGTTCCGGACGAGGTGGTGCCGGACGAGGCGGTGCCCGTCGAGCCGGACCGCGGCGAGGCCGGCCTGGACGTCGGCGCACCGGAGCCGGTCGAGCCGGAGCCCACGGCGTCGGCGGTGGTCCCCGCGACCGTCGAGAGCGTGCGCGACGACGTCGAGGAGATCGTCGTCGAGCAGGCGCTGGCCGTCGAGCGCAACCGGCACTCGGCACCGAACGGCCAGGCCGACACGGCTACGCCAGCAGGCCCCTCGACCGCGGAGAGCGGAACCAACGGAGCTGCCGCCTCGCCCGGGTCGGAGACCGCCGACACGCCGGAACCGGTGGGTCGACGGAGGCGTGGCCGCGTGACCCGCACCGCAGGCGCGCCGACGGCGGTCACGGGCGACGCGCCGACGGTGGCGGTCGTGACGGTGCCCAGCGCGCGTGCCGCCGAGGAGCAGGCCGAGGAGCCCGCTGCGGGTGACGTCGCCGCCGCGCCGCCGGCTCCCGAGCCGGTGATCGCGCCACGAGCCCGCCGCGTGCGCCGGGCCGCATCGCGCCCGGCCGGCCCGCCCGCCCCGGACTCCCCGGACGTCTCCGGCGCCGAGCCGCCGGCCGAGGCCGCACCGCAATGACCGACGGCCGGGTCTCCTGCCGAAGCAACGGCGGGAGACCCGGTTTGACCCTCTCGAAAACCGTTCCGTACCCTGGAGGTCTGCGCCGCGCTGCGAGCTGCGGCACGAGGCCGTGACGACCAGGCCACCCACGACGGGACCTCACCACGTCCCCTGAGCTTTGGAGCAGTGCGTCCATGTACGCGATCGTCAAGACCGGCGGCAAGCAGTACAAGGTGGCCGTCGACGACGTGGTCACCGTCGAGAAGATCGACGGCGCCCCCGGCGACGAGATCTCGCTGGTGCCCGTGCTGCTGGTCGACGGTGAGGACCTCACGACCGCTGCGGACGCGCTGGCGTCGGCGACCGTCTCCGCCAAGGTCGTCGAGCACACCAAGGGTCCCAAGATCCGCATCCACAAGTTCAAGAACAAGACCGGGTACCACAAACGTCAGGGGCACCGTCAGCCGCTGACGCGGGTCCAGGTCATCAAGATCGCGAAGTAGGAGACCGGGCGATGGCTCACAAGAAGGGTGCGTCCAGCTCCCGCAACGGGCGCGACTCGAACGCGCAGCGGCTGGGCGTCAAGCGGTTCGGCGGCCAGGCCGTGAACGCAGGCGAGATCCTGGTCCGCCAGCGCGGCACGAAGTTCCACCCGGGGCAGGGTGTCGGTCGCGGTGGCGACGACACGCTGTTCGCCCTCGTCGAGGGCTCGGTCGAGTTCGGGTACACGAAGGGCCGCAAGGTCGTCAACGTCGTCCCGGTGCAGGCCTGAGGCCTGTTCGCAGGCACTCGGCGCTCCGCGCCGGGTGCACCATGCACACTGCAACGGCGGGCCGCCCCATCAGGGGCGGGCCCGCCGTTTCATTTCTGGAGAGTTCGCATGCCCAAGTTCGTCGATCGGGTGGTGGTGCACGCCACCGCGGGTGCGGGCGGCAACGGGTGCGCCTCGGTGCACCGCGAGAAGTTCAAACCGCTCGGCGGACCGGACGGGGGGAACGGGGGCCGCGGCGGCTCCGTCGTGCTCGTCGTCGACCCGGGCGTGCACACCCTGCTCGACTTCCACCACCGCCCGCACGCGGCGGCCCGCAACGGGAAGCAGGGCCAGGGCGGGTTCAAGGCCGGCGCGAACGCGGACGACCTGGAGCTCGCCGTGCCGGACGGCACCGTCGTCATGACGGCGGACGGCGAGGTCCTCGCCGACCTGGTCGGGCCGGGCACGCGGTTCGTCGCCGCCGCGGGTGGCCGTGGGGGTCTGGGCAACGCGGCGCTCGCCTCGACCGCGCGGAAGGCGCCCGGCTTCGCGCTGCTCGGCGAGCCGGGCGAGACCCGTGACTTCGTGCTGGAGCTGCGCTCGATCGCCGACGTCGGCCTGGTCGGGTTCCCCTCGGCCGGCAAGTCCTCGCTGGTCGCGGCCCTGTCGGCGGCCCGGCCGAAGATCGCGGACTACCCGTTCACCACGCTCGTCCCGCAGCTGGGAGTGGTCACCGCTGGGGAGGAGGTCTTCACGGTCGCCGATGTGCCGGGGCTGATCCCGGGCGCCTCCGAGGGCCGTGGCCTGGGGCTGGACTTCCTCCGGCACATCGAGCGGTGCTCGGTGTTGGTGCACGTGGTCGACTGCGCGACGTTCGCGCCCGGCCGCGACCCCGTCTCGGACGTGCAGGCGCTCGAGGACGAGCTCGCCCGCTACACCCCGGCGCTCGGCGGGGTGCTGGCCGACCGGCCCCGGCTCGTCGCGCTGAACAAGATCGACGTCCCGGACGCCCGGGACCTCGCCGAGCTGGTGCGCTCCGAGGTGGCCGAGCGGTTCGGCTGGCCGGTGTTCGAGATCTCCACAGCCACCCGCGAGGGACTGCGCGAGCTGACCTTCGCAATGGCCGCGCAGGTGCGCGCCCACCGCGCGGCGCAGCCCGTCGCCGAGCCGACGCGCGTGGTGCTGCGGCCCGTCGCGGTCGACGACGCCGGCTTCACCGTAGCGCCGGACCCCGAGCTGCCGGGCGGGTTCATCGTGCGCGGCGCGCGGCCCGAACGCTGGATCCGGCAGACGAACTTCGACAACGACGAGGCCGTCGGCTACCTGGGCGACCGGCTGGCCCGGCTCGGGGTCGAGGAGGCGCTGGCCGAGGCGGGGGCGGTGCCGGGCTGCCCGGTCACGATCGGCGACGTCACGTTCGACTGGGAGCCGTCGACGCCCGCGGGGGTCGCGGTCATGCTGTCCGGGCGCGGGACGGACCGGCGGCTGGAGCAGAGCTCCCGCGCGTCGGCGGCGGACCGGCTTGCCGCCCGTATCGAGCGGCGCCGGAACCATACCGACGACGAGCTCTTCGGGGACGCCCCGGAGGACGACACGTGAGTGCCCGGGCGCAGCTCGGGGCGGCCCGCCGGGTGGTGGTCAAGGTCGGGTCGTCGTCGCTGACCAGCCTCACCGGTGGGCTGGACCCCCAGCGCCTCGACGCGCTCGTCGACGCGCTCGCCGCCCGCCGGGCGACGGGCACCCAGGTCGTGCTGGTGTCCTCCGGCGCGATCGCGGCGGGCCTGGCCCCGCTCGGGCTCGCCCGCCGCCCACGCGACCTCGCCACCCAGCAGGCGGCCGCTGCCGTCGGCCAGCTGCAGCTCGCCCAGACCTACGGGGCGTCGTTCGCGCGGCACGGTCAGCGGATCGGGCAGGTGCTGCTCACCGCGGACGACATGATCCGCCGTGCGCACTACCGCAACGCCCAGCGCACCCTGGAGCGCCTGCTCGGGCTGGACGTGCTGCCGGTCGTGAACGAGAACGACACCGTCGCCACGGACGAGATCCGCGTCGGCGACAACGACCGGCTCGCGGCGCTCGTCGCGCACATCGTCGGCGCGGACGGGCTGGTGCTGCTCTCCGACGTCGAGGGCCTCTACGACGGTGATCCGCGCCGGGCCGGGTCCCGGCTGGTCGCCGAGGTCGACGAGCCCGCGGATCTGGCGGAGGTGACGACCGCGCGCCCCGGTGGCGGCGGCCTCGGTACCGGCGGGATGGCCACCAAGATCACTGCGGCGGCGATGGCGTCAGCTGCGGGGATCCCGGTGCTGCTGGCCGCCGCCGCGGACGTCGCCGCCGCGCTGGACACGGCGGGCGACGGACCGAAGGTCGGCACGGCATTCCGCCCGTCGGGGCGCCGGATGTCCGCGCGACGATTCTGGCTGCGCCACGCCGCGGACGTCCGCGGCCGCCTCGACCTCGACCTCGGCGCGACCACGGCCGTGGTGCACCGCCGCCGCTCGCTGCTCGCCGCCGGCATCCGCGGTGTCTCGGGCGACTTCGTCGCGGGGGACGTCGTGGACCTCGTGGACCCGGACGGCACCGTGGTCGCCCGCGGCGTGGTCGGGTTCGACGCCACGGAGCTGCCGGACCTGATCGGCCGCAGCAGCCACGAGCTCCCCGCCGCGCAGCGCCGCGAGGTCGTCCACGCCGACGACCTCGTCCCCATCCACACCCCGTAGCACAGTGGCGGTGAGACGGGCAGGGGATCAGACTCGGCGCATGGGTGCGGCCGACCGGGCCCGCGCGCGACTCGTCGACGGGATGCGCGACAGCGGGCGACTGTGCAGCCCCGCGGTCGAGGAGGCCTTCCGAACCGTGCCGCGGCACCTGTTCCTGCCCGGGGTGCCGCTCGCGCGGGCCTACGCGGACGAGGCCGTCGCCACCCAGGCCGTCAACGGCGTCACGACGAGCTCGGCCTCCCAGCCGTCGATGATGGCGATCATGCTCGCGCAGCTCGACCTGCGTCCCGCGCACCGCGTTCTCGAGATCGGCGCCGGGACGGGCTACAACGCCGCACTCATGGCGCGCATCGTCGGGCCGCAGGGACACGTGGTGAGCGTCGACATCGACGCCGACCTCGTCGACGGCGCGGCGCGCCACCTCGCCGCCGCCGAGGTGGGCGACGTCGAGCTGGTGTGCGGCGACGGTGCACTCGGCCACCCGCCCGGCGCGCCCTACGACCGGATCGTCCTCACCGTCGGGAGCGGCGACGTCCGCCCGGAGTGGGTCGCTCAGCTCGCGCCCGGCGGCCGGTTGCTGCTGCCCCTGGCGTTGCGGGGTACCCAGGTGTCGGTCGCGCTGGATCTCGGCGCGGACGGCGCACTGCGCAGCGCTTCGGTCCACCGGTGCTCGTTCGTCCGGCTGCGGGGCGTCGGCGCCGTGTCCGAGGCGGGTACGACCGTGGACGGCGGCGTGTCGGTGCTCCCGGCCGACGGCCGAGCCGATCCGGCACTCGTCCGGGTCGCCCTGGCGGCACCCGGTCCGGTCCGGCACGTACCGGAGCCACTGGGCGCCGGGGACCTGTGGGACGGATTCGGGATGTGGCTGGCGCTGACCGAGCCGGGAGCATGTCGGCTCCTGGGTCGGCGGGTCGACCCCGCTGACCCGGATCCGGACGGCCTTCCCGCCGAACTGCTGCCGGTACGGGGGCACGCGGCGAGCATCGGGATCTTCGCCGACTCCCCGGCGGGCCCCGGTCTCGCCGCTGTCGTCCTCGATCCGGCCGCGAACCCCGCGGCCCGGGGACCGTGGTCGGTGCGCGTGCGCGCCTTCGGCCCGGCGGGCGACGTCCTCGCCGATCGCGTCCTGGCCGCGGCTGCGGCATGGGTGGACGCCGGTCGGCCCGCGCCGGAGGACCTGCGGCTGACCGTCGTCCCCGACGGACTCGCGCCGCCGCCCGGGGCCGGTGCGATCGTCGTCGACCAGGGGCACTGCCGCGTGTTCGTCTGCCCGCCGGCTGCGTAACGGCCCGCGCGTCGAGTCAGTCGGCGGTCGGCGACAACAGCACGACCGGGATCTCGCGGGACGTTCTGCGCTGGTAGGCGGCGTACCGCGGGTGGAACCTCGTGATCTGTGTCCAGAGCCGCTCGCGCTCCGCGTCGTCGGCGACCCGGGCGACCATCGGGCGTCGTGGGCCGTTGCGCAAGGCGACCTCCACCAGCGGCTGGGCCTGCAGGTTGAGCAGCCAGTCGGGGTGCCGGTCGTCGCCGCCGCGGGACGCGACGACGACGACCGCCGGGCCGTCGCGGATCGGCGAGGTGAGCATCACCGACCGCGGGCGACCGCTGCGCCGCCCGACCGTGGTCAGCTCGAGCACGGGCATGCCGAGCGCCTCCTGCCCGAACCGCCGGGGCGCGACCCGGATCAGCGCGCGGTGCGCGACGTTCAGGGCCTTCATGACGAGGTCGGCAGGCACGGCGAGGACCCTTCTCCAGAGGACACGCTCACCCAGCGAGGGCGAGTGCGAACGGCAGCACGGCGGGAGCGCCGGCCCGGCGCAGCAGGCGGGCGACGACCGTGGCCGTCCATCCGCTGTCCAGCACGTCGTCGACCAGCAGGACCGGGCCGTGCACGTCCGTGAGATCGGGAACCGTGAAGCCGTCCCACACCGCCGCGAGCCGCTGTGCGGAGTTCGCCGACGGCGCGGGGCGGGGTCCGACCGGCTCCGCGGTGCCGAGCAGGTGCAGCCGCCCGATCTCGGCGATCCGCCGGGCCAGGTGCGCGAGCTGGTGCGGCCGGGTCCGCGACCCGATCCCGACCACCCCCACCGGCCGCGCCGCCCACGTCCAGCCGGCGAGCACCTTCACGCAGGCGTCGAGCACCTCCGGCGGCACCGGAACGTCGTCGCCCGAGACCAGCTCACGCAGCCGGGTGCCCCAGCCGATGTCCGAGAGCCGCCCGATCACCCGGCCCTCGTCCGCGAGCTCGCCGGCGGCGATGCGGCCCGATGCGGGAACACCCAGCTCCGCCATGCCCGACGGCCACTGCTTACGCGGCGGCACCGGCACGCCGGGGCGGGTGATCCGCTCCTGCGCGGCGGCCTCGGCCGCGGCGTCCACGGACGGCTCCCACACGGTGCCCGTGCAGGTGTCGCAGCGTCCGCAGGGCTGCCCGGACTCGTCGTCGAGCTGGCCGCGCAGGTACGCGAGCCGGCAATCCGGCGTGTCGAGGTAGGCCAGCATCGCCCGCTGCTCGGCCTGGCGGGCGGTGGCGATCCGCCGGTGCCGTTCCTCGTCGTAGGTCCACGGGAGCCCGGTCGAGACCCAGCCTCCCTTCACCCGCCGCACGGCACCGTCGCTGTCGAGAACCTTCAGCAGCATCTCCAGGCGCGTCCGCGACAGGTCCACCCGGGTCTCGATCGCCGCAGTCGACATCGGGCGCTCCGACAGCACGTCCAGCGTCCGGCGCACGAGCGGCTCGGGCGGGAAGGCGAGCGAGGCGAAGTACGCCCAGATGTCGCGGTCCTCCGCTCCGGGCAACAGCACCACCTCGGCCCGCTCGACCGCCCGGCCCGCGCGCCCGATCTGCTGGTAGTACGCCACGGGCGACGACGGCGCGCCGAGGTGCACGACGAACCCGAGGTCCGGCTTGTCGAAACCCATCCCGAGCGCGCTGGTGGCGACCAGCGCCTTCACCCGGTTCGCCAGCAGGTCCGCCTCCGCGGCCAGCCGTCGCTCCGGATCGGTCTTGCCGGTGTAGGAGGCGACGGGAACCCCGCGCTCGCGCAGAAACTCCGCGACCTCCTCCGCGGCGGCGATCGTGAGTGTGTAGACGATGCCCGCCCCCGGCAGCTCCGCCAGGTGCGCGGCGAGCCACCCCAGCCGCTGCGCAGGTGTCGGCAGCCGTACCACCGAGAGCCGCAGGCTCTCCCGGTCCAGCGAGCCGCGCAGCACGAGCGGCTCGCCTGAAAACAGCCCCAGCTGCTCGGTGACGTCCCGGACCACCCGGTCGTTCGCCGTCGCCGTGGTGGCCAGCACCGGGATCCCCGACGGCAGCTCGGCGATCAGCGCCCGCAACCGCCGGTAGTCGGGCCGGAAGTCGTGCCCCCAGTCGGACACGCAATGCGCCTCGTCCACCACCAGCAGGCCCGTGCTCGCCGTGAGCCGGGGCAGCACCCGGTCCCGGAAGTCGGGGTTGTTCAGCCGCTCCGGGCTCACCAGCAGGACGTCGACCTCGCCGGCGTCGATCGCGGCGTAGGTGGCGTCCCAGTCGCCGGTGTTCGCCGAGTTCACCGTCACCGCGCGGACGCCCGCGCGGGCGGCGGCGTCGATCTGGTTGCGCATCAGCGCGAGGAGCGGGGAGACGATGACCGTGGGCCCCGCGCCCCCCGCCCGCAGCAACGCCGTGGCCACGAAGTACACGGCGGACTTGCCCCATCCCGTGCGCTGCACGACCAACGCCCGGCGCCGCTGCACGACCAGGGCGTGGATCGCGGTCCACTGGTCGTCGCGCAGGCGCGCCCCGGGCCCGGCGAGGGTGCGCAGCACCTCTTCGGCACGATCGCGGAGTGCGGTGTCGGGCAGCTCGGTCGTCGTCACCCGTCCATCGTGACCCCCACCCCCGACAATTCGTTGTCCGGGCGCAGATGCGCGCATGACCTGAGAACGGACCGGCTACTTCTCAGACATGAACGACGCGCCCGGTCGGGTACCTCATCCTCGCCGCCCAGCACAGCTGTGCAGCCGGTGCCACCGGCCGTCGGCCGTGGTGGTCGAGGACGAGCGGGGGCTCGTGATCACCGCGTGTGTCGACCACTTGGAGTGGGCGTTCCTCACCGGCGTCGATGCCTGGACGGGCCGGTGGCGCACCGCCTGACGGAACCGCACGTCGTGACGTGTCGGTCGGGCGCCGATCTCGTTTAGGCTGCGCCCGTGCACCGCAAGATCGGCATCATGGGCGGGACCTTCGACCCGATCCACAACGGGCACCTGGTCGCGGCCAGCGAGGTCGCCGACCGGTTCGCGCTGGATGAGGTCCTGTTCGTGCCGACCGGTCAGCCCTGGCAGAAGGTCGAGCGCGAGGTCAGCCTGCCCGAGGACCGCTACCTCATGACGGTGATCGCTACGGCGTCGAACCCGCGGTTCTCGGCGAGCCGCGTCGACATCGACCGCGGCGGCCCCACGTACACCGTCGACACGCTGTCCGACCTGCACGCCGCCGCCCCCGACGCCGAGCTGTTCTTCATCACCGGTGCAGACGCGCTGGCCCAGATCCTGTCATGGCGCGACGTCGACCGGGTGTTCCGGTACGCCCACTTCATCGGCGTGACCCGCCCCGGCTACGAGCTCGGCGACGACCACCTGCCGGAGGGATCCGTGACGCTGGTCGAGGTACCGGCCATGGCGATCTCGTCGACGGACTGCCGCATCCGCGTCGCCGCAGGCCGACCGGTCTGGTACCTCGTGCCGGACGGGGTCGTGCAGTACATCTCGAAGCGGAACCTGTACCGCAAGAGCTGATCGGGCCGGGTCGCCGTCGCGTTCGCGGCTCAGATGCCGCGACGTCGAGTGGATAGTGTGGCGTTGTCCATTCCCCAATCTGTGCTACCCGCCTCGTCCCGCTACGCCGGGATACGGCAAGGTGTGTGCAGACCGTGAGGGGGAGGGGCCACGATCGGGGGCGAGGGGACGCCGCGGGGTGGTACTGGCCACACCTGCGTGGAGGGGAAAACCGGGGCGACCGGCCTGGGCCGGTGCGCCACGATGAAGGATGACACTGCGGTCGCGCGGGGGATGCGGCGTGACCGGTGTATCGGCGACGGCGGAGCCGTGCTCTTCATGACGGTGCCGGCCGTGGGACGAAAGGTGGAGATGACGTCGACACCGACCTCAGGGGGGCGCCGCGGCACGTGGCGGCGCCGGGAGGTCGTCGGCGCTGAGCCGTCTGCGGAGTCCACATGGGGGTGAACGCGCTGTCGGGGGGGCCGGCGTCGGGGTGGAGCGAGTTCGGCGAGCTCTACCGGACCGACGCGCCGCGGTTGGCGGTGTTCGCCATGGCGCTCGGCGTGGCGGGCGACCGGGCGGCCGCTCTCGCGCACGAGACCATGATCACGCTGTGGCGCCGGTGGGCGGATCTGCCCGGTGCGCCGCGTACCTACGCACGCCTTCTCGTCGTCCGGGGCGTCCGGCGCTCGCGCGCTGACGTCGTCGCCCCGGCGCCGCTCCGCTTTCCGGAGCAGACGCAGCACGGCGCCGTCCTGACGGGTCTGGCGCAGCTGCCCGACGGGCAGGGCCACGTGCTGGCGGCGACCTTCGACCACCTACCTCCTGAAGACATCGCGCTGGTGCTGCAGATCGGCGTGGATGACGTGCAGACGGCCGCGGATGCCGGGGCGGTCGCGCTGCGGAGCCACCTCGACGGGCGTGAGGTGCGGCAGGCCTACGAGGACCTCGTGGCCGGGGTCGCGGGCGGGATGGACGTCGACGCGGGGCTCGCGCTCGTCGCCGCGAACGACTCCGGACGTCCCACCGCCGTGCCGTCGGCACCGGATGCCGCCACGGACCGCCGGCCGACCGCGCAGGTGCCGGACGAGCTGGTCGTCGCGGCGATGTCTGGCGACCGGGACGCCGTCGCGCGGCTGCTCGAGGTGATCCGCCCGCTGGTCGCGCGGTACTGCCGGGGCCGGCTCGGGCATGTCGACCGCTCGTTCCTCTCCGCGGACGACGTGGCGCAGGAGGTGTGCCTCGCCGTCCTGACGGCGCTGCCCAACTACCGCGTGCAGGGCAAGCCGTTCCTCGCGTTCGTCTACGGGATCGCCGCACACAAGGTGATCGACGCGCACCGGTCGGTCAGCCGCGGGCGGACCGACCCCGTCGCGGACGTCCCGGACGCGGTCGAGACCGGGGCGGGTCCCGAGCAGCGGGCGCTGCGCGGGGAGCTGTCGGCGCAGCTGCGCGACCTGCTCGACACACTGCCCGAGAAGCAGCGCGAGATCCTCGTGCTGCGCATCGTGGTCGGGTTGTCGGCGGAGGAGACCGCGGAGATCGTCGAGGCCAGCCCGGGTGCGGTCCGGGTGGCGCAGCACCGGGCGCTCAGCCGCCTGCGCAAGAACCTCCCGCCGGACCTCGGCACGGCGCCGGCGTAGGCCTGCGAGCCCTCTGCGGAGCCCGCCTGGGACACTGGGGGCGTCCTAACGGGTGGAGGGAACGCGGTGACCGCAACCGAACAGGCATTGGAGACGGCCCGGGTGGCCGTTGCGGCGGCCGCCGACAAGAAGGCGCACGACATCGTGGTGCTGGACGTCTCGGAACAGCTGGTGATCACCGACTGCTTCGTGATCGCGTCGGCGCCGAACGAGCGGCAGGTCGAGGCGATCGTGGATGCCGTGGAGGAGAAGCTGCGCGAGCGCGGCGTGAAGCCGGTGCGTCGCGAGGGTGCGCGGGAGGGTCGCTGGGTGCTGCTCGACTTCGTCGACGTCGTCGTGCACGTCCAGCACAACGAGGAGCGCGGGTTCTACGGCTTGGAGCGGCTGTGGAAGGACTGCCCGCGCGTGGAGTTCGCCGAGGCCCGGGTGGCCGCGGCCGGTGACGAGGGCCCATGACGCTGCGCCGGGTCATCCTGCTGCGCCACGGGCAGACCGACTACAACGTCGACGGCCGCATGCAGGGCCATCTCGACTCGCACCTGACCCCGACCGGCCACGAGCAGGCCGCGGTTGCTGCACCAGTGCTGGCGGAGCTGGCGCCGGATCGGCTGATCAGCTCGGACCTGAGCCGCGCGGTCGACACCGCCGAGCTCGTGGGCGCCGCCTGCGGCCTGCCGGTGAAGTTCGATCCGCGTCTGCGGGAGACCCATCTCGGACGCTGGCAGGGGTACACGGTCGCCGAGATCGACCGCGAGTACCCGGGCGCGATCGCCACGTGGCGTTCGGATCCCGGATGGGCTCCGCCGGCAGGCGAGTCGCGCATCGCGGTGGTGGCGCGTGCGCGTCCGGTGGTGGACGAGCTGGACGCCGAGCTCGCCGACTCCGACGACCGTTCGGAGACCGTGCTGCTGGTGGCGCACGGCGGCGTGATCGCCGGGCTCGTGACGGGCCTGATGGACCTGCCGACGTCGGTGTGGCCGTCGTTCGGCGGGCTGGGCAACTGCCGGTGGGCGGTCCTGGCACGACGCGACGACCACCCGCGCTGGCGGCTCGCCGGCTACAACATCCGAGCCTGAGTGGCCCCACGCCTTTCCACAGGTGGGATGGCTAGTGTCTCGACGTGCCCGTGGCCGTCGTGACCGACTCGACCGCATACCTTCCCGCCGGCCTGGCCGCCGGGCGGGGGATCAGCGTCGTGCCCCTCGAGGTGCGGCTGGGCACGCGGGTCGGGCGGGAAGGCGTCGACATCGACGCCGCGGCCGTCTCGGCGGCACTGGCCGACCGGCACCTCGTGGTGCAGACCTCCCGTCCGGCGCCCGCCGAGTTCGCCTCCACCTACCGGGCAGCGCTCGCCGGCGGCGCCACCGACGTGGTGTCGGTGCACCTGTCGCGCGAGCTGTCGGGAACGTGGGAGGCGGCGCGACTCGCGGCCGAGGAGGTCGGGTCGGGGCGCGTGCGGGTGCTCCTCAAGCCACCGGCGCTCGACCGTCGTGCCGGGAGACATGGCGCCATAGGTCATAACGACTTCCGGTGCCGCGTGCGTCTCGCCGACCCACGGCCGCGGCAGCCGTGGACCGCGCTCCCGTGGGGTCATCCCGAGGGCGTGTGGCATGTGCTCGGGATGCCAGAACACGTGCTGGTCGGCGGCCGCCCAGAGGAGTTCCCAGACCACCAGACCGAACCCGCCGTCGAACTTGACCCGGTGGTCGACCAGCGTGCTGGGGTCGCGTTGGGACCCGGGCGTCGGCATCAGCAGGAAACGATGCGGATCGAGCGGTACCAGCAAGTCCCAGTACGCAGCGGACAGCACCTGATCCTCGTCGTCCTGTCCGTTCATGATCACGACCGGCGCGTCCGACGTCGGCATGCAGGCGTCGCTGAACCCGATGCCCCACGGTTTGCTCCCAACGATCGCCGCCAGTGGCGCGAGGTGGTCGCTGATGAACGCCAAGTGCCGGTTGTTGCGCGTGAACCTCTGCAGCGGTCCGGCGGCCGGGTCCAACGCCTCCTGCAGACCGCCTGCGGCTGCCTGGTCAGCGAGGAGGTCTAGCCGGTGCCGTTGGCGCGTCGAGCGGAGGATCTGAGCGGCGACCCACCAGGAGAGCCGGACCCGGGTGTCCAGCTTCGGTGGCCAGCGCTCCGGCAGCGCCCACGCGGTGTCCAGCACCTCGCTGAAGGCGGGTGCCGCAGCGCGCTCGATGGACGTCATCAGCTCTTCCATCGTGTGGTGCGGAACGCCGTCGGGATCGGTGCCCCAGTGGAAGCCGTTGACCGCGGCGACGTTGCGCACGCTGGTGACGAACTCAGCGTCGAGATCGTCGGCCGGCGCGGTCACGATCTGGTGCGCCGCACCACGACTCTTGCGCGCGAACCGGCGCAAGTAGAACTGCGGCACCGTGTGGTCGTTGGTACTCATCGAGCCCTCGGCGCGAGTGGCCGCGCAGGTTGTCCGCAGCCGCGCCCTGTCCAACCGCCCGCATCTCCCACGAAGTAGTGGAAGGGGGTGTCGTCCATGACGTACCTGAAGTGCTCGGAGTGCGGGCATCCGCACAGCCACGCGTTCACCGTCCCGCCCAGCGGCGGGAAGCCGGTCTGCGAGCAGTGCCCTCACTGCATCGCGGCGAGACGGGACCGAGACGAAGGCAAGGTGAAGTAGCGAGTGGGGGTGGGGCGGCGGTCGTGTGCCGCCCCACCCGGCCACGAGCACTCACGCGTTCACGCTCAGCGCGGGCAGCCAGGTCGGCGCGTACCCGGGGATGCGCGGGCCCATCGGGTGGCGCTCGTACGCCCGGCGGATGGCGACCGCCCAGACGTCGGGGTCGGCCCACGCTGGTGGAGGCGGGCTGAAGTCCGGCTTCGGTTGGTACGGCGACGGCCGGTCCGGAAAGGCGTCCGAGGAGAGCACGAGCCCGTGGCCCTCGACCTCCAGGCCGGCGTCTGTGACGGCCCAGCCAACGTCGACGAGTTCGATGAGCGGAGCGGACAGCCACGCATCCTCGTCGTGGCGCCGCGCTGCAACGGCGGCCTCGATCGCGTACCGAAGGCGCTCGAACAGCACCGGCCATTGGACCGCGTCGGCCTCGGGTGCGAACCCCCGCCGCCGTAGCTCGGCGTCCATCGACGCCGTCAGGTCGTCAGCAGTCATCTGGAAGGCCCACCCGGCCTCGATGACCGGCTTCCCGACACCGCCTGGCTCCGGGACGCGCTCCACGACGAACTCGACCTCCAGCAGTGTGCCGGGTGGCCGCAGTGATCCTGGAAGGTGCGTGCCGTAGCTGAACCGGAACCGAGGGCTCGACGCTGACGGCCCTGCCGGCACCCTCACAGTGCCCCCGGACAGCGCCTCGAGGCTGTTCGCAACTGCGAGGGCCTCCGCGACGCGACGGCTCGACACCTCGTCGCGGAGGCGGCCGATGACATTGTCTTGTCCTTGCGCCCGCGCGTCGACGCGCTGGCGGGTGAGGTCCTGGAGCTCATCGAGCCGTGTGGTGAGCTCTTCCGTGGTGCGCCGGAGATCGGCGGTGGCTTCGTTCGCCGCGCGAGTGGCCGCGGTCGTGACGACCGTCCGAACGCTGCTGACGAAGGTGCGCTCGAGAAGGAACAGGACAGCGGCGAGGAACAGTCCGGTGCCGAGGTTGGTGAGCGTGCTTCCGGCCACGCTCCTCGGGTGGTCGTGGTCGAGCAGGAACGGAACGCCGGTGCACACCGCTCCAGCGACCGCGCAGGCGACCACCCACGGCCACCTGATCCGCTGGCCCTGACGGCCGGTGCCGCCCGTATTCCGTGTCGGCGTCCCCGGCAACTCGACCACCCCCGTTTCCCAACCCGTCACGCGGCCGGAGTCATCCTCGTACAGCGCACCGACAACTTTGGGGTTTTGCCGCCGGGCTGTGGGCGCAGTGCCGCGGGTAGCCGCCGAGCGCAGATCGTCGGGGTCCCATCGGCGTGTGACACGTAGCCAAACAAGCGCAGTGCGGCAACGGTGGCCCGCCTCACCGGCGGCGGCCGCGCGACCCCCTCCGGATCCAGCGGCCGGCTTTCACACTGCGCAGCCGACGTCGCCGCGGACTGTTCCACGCGATGACGGGAGGGTCCTCGCCGAGAACGAACGCCCGCAGGTCCGCGTGCGGCGGCATCCCGGCAATCACCGCCGCCTCGAACTCGATCAGCCCCTCCGAACCGGGCACCGTCTCGACCGCGCGCGACACGGCCTCGACGGCCTCTGCACGGCGGCTGTCCGCCCACAGTTGCCGCGCCAACCACAGGTGCAGCGCCGCGTCGAAACGAGCCGGCATCGGCCGGGGCGACCTCCGCCGCAGCTCCGACGCTCGCCGGTCCGCGAGCTCGACTACTTCCGCGGTGCTCCACGGAGGTTCATAGCCGAGAAGAACTCCCGCCGCGAACCCTTCGATGCTGGGCGGGTCCAGATCGCGAAGGAAACGCGACAGGAACCGGTCGTGATCGGGTGTCCGCATTTCTGCGGGGACGAGCCGGTTCCACAGGAGATGCAGGGCGACCGCTGGTCGCCGCTTGTCCGCTGACGCTTCACCCGGCACCAGCCGCTGCATCTCCGCCAACACCGACCGCAGGTCGGTGCCCTCGGCGCCGTCGTCGCGGCGGATCAGCGGCACGACCATCTCGAGAAACCCGCCGAATCGCGCCGAGGCATCATGCAACGCCGAACCCGGGCGGCCGATCCAGTACTGCGGCGCGAACTCCACTCGCACGACCCCAGGCAGAGCGTCTTGATAGCGGAACTCGGTGTCGATCGACGTCGGCGCTCGTGCGACGAACTCCCGGACTACGTGACGCGCCAGCCGGTTCAACCCTTGCAGGCTCAGAACCGTCTGCCCCTCGTGCCGGGCCGTGTCTGACCCGTCGGAGATCGCCATAGCTCGGGCGCCAACTGGTGCAGCGCATGCACCGTCCGCGACCGGACGCCGTAAGCGAAATCCAGCGCGCGCGGCAGGACGGCCGCCGGCACCGGTCGCAGCGCCGCGACAGCCTCCGACCGGTAGAACGCGGGCGTGACGTGATCCAGCACGAACGACTGGAACTGGCGCGCATTCCCGCGGCGTCCGCCCGAAGAACCGCCTCCCGGATCCGCTCCACCTGTTCTGATGTCAGCCCGTCGCACGCCTCGTCGATGAGCTTCCGCTTCTTTCCCTCCAGGGCGTCCCACGGAACGGCTGCCACCTCGTTCGACGGTGCGAGCGTCTCGAGCGCAGCGACATACAAGGTGTACGCAAGCGTGACGTCGTCGGCGACCATCAAGGTGGCGTCGACGATCCCGCGGATCGCGCGCATCGCTGCCTCGAACTCCGTCCGGCGCAGCTTCAGCAGTCGTCCCGTGAACGAGGACACGTCGGCCCAATCCGCCTCCGGCACGAGCACCTGCGCATCGAACGTGCGGCGCAGAAGGGACGCGGGCGCGGAACCCGGTCGCACGGGTGCCCGACATCACCAACCGTCTCGCCACCTCGACTTCGTTGACGAAGACGAGGTTGAGCGTGAACGACAGGACCGCCGCCACGTCTGCGACCAGCTCGCGACCGCCCGTCGCCACCATGAACGAGTCGTCGCCGTTCTCGTCAACTCGGGGGAGCCGATCCACGACCTCCACCGTCACCGGCGTGACGTCCGCGATCCCAGTGTCGAACAGGAGTCTCGCAATCGGCAGATCTACCGCACCCCTTCCGAGCACGAAGGCGTTCGTGTGCACCGTCGCCCGGTGCACCGTCTCGTGGAGGGCCGCGCCGTCGCGGAAGTACATCCCGGATGCGATCTGCAGCACTCGTCGAGATTAGGCGGAGGCCCGGACCCCCGCAGGTCTCCTCCGGGTCCCCGTCCGGCAGGGGGTGGCGCCTCCGCTAGCCGCTGGGCGCGGCCAGTGCCGAGTAGTGACAGTTCCGCGTTGCCTACCGAGGCCCAAGTAGCGACGAAGATGTGCCGCTTCAGCGCGGGTGAGGCCGACTGGTTCGGACGCACGCTAGCGGCACTTCTGCGTCACTCGGCGAGAAGCACGCTCTCCACCTCATGGAGCAGTCGCACCGCTGCTTCATCTCCCCGGTGCTGCGCTCGCTCGCGGGCTGTCTCGATCGCCGAGAGAAGTGATGCCTCACTCAGATCCAAGTAGAGCCTTCGTCGCGCCTCTGCCAACACATCACTCACTGACAGGCCCTGAGCCGCCGCCATTGTCAGGTAGCCAGCCAGCGGGTCGTAGTAGAAGGTCCGGTCCAAACGTGACGGGCGGTCGCGTCGACGCCTCATGTCCTCACCGTAGCGAGAGCAAGGCCGGCACTTCCCATGTTGCCGCGGCCGGCGGTTCGACACCGCTAGCCGCTGCGGCGCGGTAGCGGCTCAGTCGCATGTTCGTCTTGTAGCCCGCGCTCACCATGAACGAGCTCACTCGCTCGGCGGTGATTACGAGACGACGGTCGAACGGCGGATGCACGGTCCCGTCGGCTGCGGGAGGCGGCCCCTTAACCCACAGGCCCATCTAGGTAGCAGGCAACGGCAGGATTCCTGCCGTCGAGACTGTCCCAGCCGTTCCGATAGGTGTAGCCACTACCCGGACGGGGGGCCGCAGAGTCCTCGGCTGCACCGTGCGGATCGTTCATGTAGGCGCGCACTTCGGCCACCGTCGTGACGAACGCCCCGGCTCAGGGCCTTTCCCCACTGGTCAGCAGCGGCCTGACACAGGGCCGTCGCCGACGTGCAGCGGAGGTGGTGCCAGCATCCGAAAGTACGCTGTGATGCCTCGGGCGCTGCCACATCCGGCCCAGCACCAGCATGAGGAACACCGCGGCGCCTTTCACGACTATGAGACGCAGCACGACGCCTCCAGGTTCCGCGGGGTAACGCCGGTTGGAGTGCAACCTGCCCTGACCCTGCCGGCCGCGAGACCACGTCATTACGTATCGCCTTTGCGCGGTTGTCGTCGACGTCGTTATGGAGTGAGCCGACGATCTTGCCCGTTGGCGGACAGACGGTCTGTCTGCCGGTGGGAGGAGGTCGTCATGACGACCCCGACAGAGCTGGTGCCTGGCTGGCTGGACGTGACCAGGTTGGCGGTGGCCGGGTTCCTCGCCCGCTACCGCGGGGCGACGCTGGCCGGCTACACCGAGGACTTGAAGATCTTCCTCGGGTGGTGCGCGTCGGCGGAGCTCGAGCCGCTGCGCGCGACCCGCGGGCAGCTCGAGCTGTACCTGCGGCACCTGGAGCGCCAGGGGTACGCCGCGGCGACCGTGGCCCGCCGGTTCGGCACCGTCGCCGGGTTCTACCGGTACGCCGTCATCGACGGCCTCCTGGCCGTAAACCCGGCGGACGCGGTCACCCGCCCCCGGGTCGCCCGGGAGGGCGAGCGGCGTACCGTGCTGCACCCGTTGGAGTTCGCCGCCGTGCTCGCCGCCGCCCGCGTCTCCGGCCCGGTCGACCACGCGCTGGTCGCGCTGCTCGGCATGGTCGGCCTGCGCGTCGGTGAGGCGTGCGCCGCCAACGTGACCGACATCCGCTACGAGT
>CAWHHY010000013.1:0-154782 GCA_963829305.1 uncultured Actinomycetota bacterium
CCGGTTCAATCCGCGCAATGACGCTCGTCACGGCTGAATCGGTGCACCGGACCCCTGTGCTTGATCTGGCAGGGTGCTGGTCCGAGGATCAACGGTACGGACTCCTGCTCGGCCAGGTGCGGTGTGGTGGAGAAGCGCCGTTCCCCCCGGGCTGGACTCCGTGCGCGAAGATCGGGCCCTCACGCACAGCACGCCGCGGAGGCACCTCGTCGTGGGCCTGCGTCCGCCTCCGCCGGAGCCGGACGCCGAGGCCATCACCACGACCTGCAGTGCACGTTGGATCCCGGACGATCGCGCGACAGGCGGGCGGTACTCCTCGGGGTACCGCCCGCCCGCACGTCGAATCCCGACTGCGCAGCGCCATCGAGGCCCGCCGACTCGGCGCGGATGTGAGACACTCCACCCGACAAACCGCTCGAGACCCCGGCGATCCGTGTCGATCCCACCGGGCGGTGCCATGGAACACCAGCGCGAACAGCTTCCATCCTCGGCTGGGCACGTGACAGTCGCGATCTGCGCCCGCTGTGGGGATGTCGTCGTCGGGGACGCGGGATGCCGATGCACAACCCCCTACGACGAGCCCGCGTTTCGCCGGCGTCACCGGGATGCAGTCGCACGAGCCCGAGCGACTGCATCCGACCGCCGGCGTCACCGGAGCTCGAACCCGGCAGCCTGAACGATCGGTAGCCGGGGCGTCACAGCCGGTGGACCGTTCGGCGCATATCCCGCGCGCTGGGCTGGCCCTCTGATCGAGCCGGAGTAACGTCGACGACCGCATCACCAGGACCCCGTGATGAGTGCGGCATCTCGTTCGTCTCGTGTTTGGTGGTCCGGTCATGTCGTCTGATGTCCATCGTCCTCGTTCGGCGGAGGTGTTCTGGACGTTCGTGTCCGAGCTGGCAACGTCTCGACAGGGCGCCGACGTGGTCGATCGTCTTCGGCAAGGACACGAGCCTGACCAGCACGGTTGGTGCAGCCATCCCGCCCACGCCCACCGGTGGGAGCGGTATCCCTGCGCGGTCGTGCGTCTCGCGACCCTCGTCGGGGACGTCGAGGGACACGCACGGTTGGAGCACACGAAGGACGAGTAGGCGAATCCGTCTCGTGAGGCCGGCCGCGGTGGTGTCGTCACCTGACGAAGACATCGACCGCCGGGGCCGAAGGCCCGGAGATCCGTGCAGGATGGCGCCTCGATCAGGCCGGTCGACCTCTGCCGAGGGTCGCGGACGGAGAGCAGGCTGAACGCAGACGGGACCACCCCGGTGAACAGCTTGCCCACGAGGAGCGACCGACCATGGACACCATCGCGATCCGCGAGGAGACACGCACGCTGGGACGGGAGCTGCGCCGGGCGATTCCCGACACCTACCGTGCCTTCGGCCAGCTGCACGGCGCCGCGCTCGCGCCGGGCGCGCTGAGCACCAGCACCAAGGAACTCATCGCACTCGCCATCTCCGTGGCCCAAGAATGCGACGGCTGCATCGTGGCGCACGCCGAGGGAGCTGCCCGCAGCGGCGCGACGGCCGCCGAGGTCGCCGAGACCATGGGCGTGGCCATTCTCATGAACGGCGGCCCGGCCACCATGTACGCCCCCCGCGCCTACCAGGCGTTCCAGGACTTCATGGCGGCACGGACTCCGGGCAACTCCGCGCACGTCGACCAGGACCATCAGCCTGCCGGCAGATGAGTGTCATCGTCGTCGAACCCGCGCGCGGCGTCGCCGACGCGGGCGGGCTGCCGTTGCCGCAGTGGAGCGTCTCGGGTGCGCCGCGTCGATGGATTCGCCTTCGCCCAGCCCGGCCACATCGTCTTCGGCAGCGACTGGCCGTTCGCGCCCCAGACCGTGGTGAACCCTTCACCGACGGCCTGGGCCACTACCCCGGCCTCGACGATGCAGCGCGGTGGGCCGTCTACCGGGACAACGCCGTCGCGCTGCTCTCGTGATGAGGCAACGCAGGGTTACGCACGGCCGGTCGCCGGCTGCGGACAGCGGCGGAGATCAGGACGGGACCACCGGATCCCAGACGACGGCGCGGAACTGCATGGCCGGCTCATCAGCGGCGACAATGGTGACGAGCGCGTAGCGGTCCTGGTCCGTGCGGACGCAGATGTTGTCGCCGGAGTGGAGACTCCCGCGCTCAATGCCGCCGCGGGTGTATCCGGTCTCGCGGGCGCACGTCGCGTACTCCGGGACGCTGGTCACCACAGCGTAGTCGCCGGTGAAATAGAGACTATTCCCATCTGAGCCCGATCCGACGTCGCGACCATAAGACGTCCCGGTATTGGCCACCGCCCAGTTGGAGCTGGTGTTGTTATCGAGGTCCACTCCGTACGACGGCCGCAGTGTGATCACGTCGGTTCCGGTCGTCCGACGGACATCGACGCCGTTCGGCAGGACCGGCGAGGTTCCACCGGTGCCGTCCGATGAAGCGGTCGAGGTGGCCGACGTCGTAGGCCGGCTGACCGGCGCGGACGTCGCGACCGGAGCTAACGCACGCGCCGTTGGCCCCGGCTGCGGAACGGGGGGTGACGGCGGGATTCCCCTGACGCTGAAGCCGAGGACGAGTGCGACGGCGCCGACAGCGAGCACAGCGGCGCCGACGACGACGGGGTTGCGCACCATCCTGCCGAGTGCCGAGTTCGCCATACCGGGGAGCTTCGGACGCGGAGCCGGCAGATCCGTGAACAGGACGGCGATTTCGGACGCCGTCGTGGCGTCGGCGGCCTGGGCGGATCGCTCTGCGTACTCGTTCACCTGCAGGCGGCCGGCGTTCAGATGTTCCCGACGAAGACGCCGCCCCGTCCGGCGGGCCCGACCGATGACGACGAGCGGTTGGAGGACGTCGACCGCAGCCGGCCACACCGCCTCCGAGCTAACGAGGCACGGTGTCGCGACGAAGTTCTCGTTCGTGGCGAACACCCCGGCGGCCCGGCCTCGTCTCCACGGCACACCGTCGATCTTCGTCTGCTACCGGCGGGCCGATGAGCCGTTCGCAGCCGCGATGACGGCGTCGATTCTGGAGGACGCTGTCGGCCAGCACGAGGTCTTCCTCGACACCCTCTACCTGCGCCAACGTGGGTCGTTCGAGCCTGCTCTCCTCGAGGCGGTCCGGAACTGCCGGATCGTTCTCGCAATCATCGGAGCGGGGTGGGACAGCCCGGCGAACCTCGCCCGGCTCGCAGAACCGACGGACTGGGTGCGTCGCGAGCTCCTGGAGGCTTCCAGTAATGGCACGACGATCGTGCCGGTGCTCGTCGAGCGCACCGCAGTGCTGGCTGTACCTGGACTCGATGTGACGTTCGACCGGCGCTCCGTGACGATCGACCCGAACGACACCGAGCGCCTGGAAGGCGATCTGTGCCGTCTACTGGGGGTCACGGGCTCGGCCGGCCGAGCCCGGCGCGAGCGAGTCGAGCGGGCGGTACTCGCCCTCCTGCGGCACGTCCTGCCGCGTCCGCAGCAGTCGATGAAGAACGATCTCACGGTGGCACGCTGCGTGGCGTCGGAGTTGGAGAGGGGCGAGTGGCTGCGGTTCGTCACGACGGGCAATCTGCCTGGTAAGCCGAACGGCTCGGCCGTCGTCTACGTGACCCGCACCGTGGTCGGGGTCGCTCAGCTCACCGAGAACCTCGACAGCCGCCCCGTGATCCGGTTGCCGCTGGTCGACCTCGAGGTCGAGCGTACGGACGGCCGCCGCCTGTGGCGCCGAGTGACCGACCTTGAACTGGCCTCGGGTGCCCGTGCAGTACGCGTCGAAGGGATCTTCGGAGAGGAGGCCGACGAGTTCTTGGAGCTGGTGGGCAGGTGAACACGGTGGGACCGCGGCTCGGGCTCACGCCGCGGCCGGTCCCGGGGTGGGCAGCAGGCTCCAGGCCGGACGGTGGTCACGGCCGGCAGATCGGGTCTTCTTGTGGACGAAGGCGTGGCGGGCCGCGGCGAAGCCTCGCCGGTCGTCGAAGATGTCCAGGTGCATCAGCGCGAGTTCCTCCGCACGGTAGGACTCCAGCGGGCGGCGCTGCTCGTCGGCAGCCCGGGCGGCGCGCTTGCGCTCCACCAGGCTCGAGAGGTCGGCGCGGGTCGCGAGCCTCGTCGCGTACTCCAACACCGCCTCCTCGAACGCGGCCCGCGGGCCGGCCAGCGCGTCGTCGACCAGCCCGATCCGGACCGCCTCCTGCGCGTCGACAGGCTCGCACCGCCCGGCCAGCGACTCGGCCCGGTGCGCGCCCACCCGGCGCGGGAGCACGTAGGTCCAGTACTCCGAGCCGTAGAGACCCATCGTCCGGTAGTGCGGGTTGACCATCACGCCGTCGCGGGCCAGCACCCGGTCCGCACCGAGCGCGAGCATCACCCCGCCGGCGCCGGCGTTGCCGCCGACCGAGGCCACCACCAGCTGGCCGGTGCATGTGATGATCTCCCGGCAGACGTCGTCGATCGCCTGGATGTTGTGCCAGGCCTCGATCTCGGGGCTGGGCGCGGCCTCGATGACGTTGAGATGGATGCCGTTGGCGAAGGTCTCGCCGCCGCGGAGCACCAGCACCCGGGTGTCCTGGGCGGCGGCGACGCGTAGCGCCGCGGCAAGCCGATCGCACTGGCCGGTGGACATGGCGCCGTTGTAGAACGCGAAGCTCAGCACCCCGACCGGGCCGAAGCGCCGGTAACTGATCTCCCGATGGCCGAACTGGTGGTGGCCGGCGAGCGCGACCGGTACCTGTGCCAGCCGATCGTGCAGGGCCAGGGTGGCCGGTAGCTTCAGCGCCTGCTCGCCCGCCCTGCGGAGGTGACCGATCCAGACGGCCGCGTCGCCGGTGCGGACCAGCACCGCCCCGTGGCTACGGCACAGGACGTCCCCCGGCCGGCCGGGGAGGACCGGACCGGAGTGAGCGTCGAACACCGACACCGCCGCTCCGGCCAGCGTGGTGCGCACGCCCGGCGACCCGTCGGCGCCCCGGATCCGCCGGAGGATCGTCGCGGTGGGATCGGACCAGGAGAACTCGCGGTCCGACTGGCGCATCGTCGGCCGCAGCCGGCCGCGCACCTCGGGGCGGCGGTAGTCGAGCGGTGCGGGGACGAACGCCGGGTCGGCCGCCTTGGCCAGGATCTCGTGGACGAGCTCGATCGCCGCGTCGGCCACCGGCCCGGAGTAGAGGCTGCTCTTGCGGGGTGGGTCGGCCGGGTCGACCGGGAAGGTGCGGCTGCCCCAGATCGGTCCCGCGTCCATCTCCTCGACGGCCTGCAGCGCGGTGACGCCCCACTCCCGCTCGCCGTCGAGGATCGCCCAGTCCAGCGAGGACGCGCCCCGATCGCCGGGCGGCCCGGGATGGATGATGATCGTGCGGTAGGCCTGCCAGATCTCGGCCGGCACCCGTTCGCGCAGGAACGGGCAGATGATCAGATCGGGCTGATGGTCGGTGACCGCGGCGCACATCGCCTCCGCCTCGCCCGCCGGCTGGACGCGGACCGGGTGACCGGCGGCACGCAGCTCGGCCCAGACCCGCTGGCTCAAGCCGTTGAAGGCCGAGCAGAGCAACATGATCTTCACGAGCGGTCCTCCCGGTGCCAGGGTCACGACTCTGGCCGGAACCGGGCCGGAGCACCGTGGAACCCGGAGCACCGAGACGTGTCGTTGTACGCAGAGCGCCGATCGCTCGCCTACCCGGCGGTTGCCGTCTCTACGACGCGCGCGGCGTCGCTCAGGCTGTCGCCGAGGTAGACGCCGGGAATGCGGTGGCGGGTGGAAGCCGAGATGAACGCGTTGCCGGCGTAGAACGTCGGCATGCCGAGACCGGCCACGGTGCGTACGGCGTCCATGGCGAGGCGGCGGCCCATCGACAGGTGCGACACGACGACCACCGCCGCCGGTTCCGTCTTCTCCACGGTGGCGAGCAGGGCCGGGACGGGCGTCCGGGCGCCGAGCACGCAACACCGTCGGCCGGCGTGGACGAGGAGCGCGCCCAGTGCCTCCACCCCCAAGGTGTGGCTGTCGTTCGGTCCGCACGCCAGGACGACGGGCGCGAGCCGCTGCGGCTCAGGCGCGAACGCCGTGATCTTTCCCAGCCACGTGCGCACGGCTTCGGTCGCGAGGTGCTCGTGGCCGACGCCGCACCGCCCGGTCTCCCACCAGCGCCCGATCCGGCGCATGGCCGGCATCATGACGTCGTCGATCGTCGGGCCGAGGCCGAGCTCCTCGGTGGCGTCGTCCAGGCTCGTTCGGACCCGTCCGGGCTCCATCGCCTGCGCGGCGTCGAGGAAGGCGTCGATGAAGCGGCGAGCCGGCTCAGGCGGCTGCAGCAGGAGCCGCGCGCTGGCTGCGGCGTCGGCGGCCCGCTTGCCTCGGGCGATCTCGTCGCGCATGAGCCGGAGCTCGTCGATCGCGACCATGGTGTACCGGCGGTGGCCGCCGATCGTGCGCGAGGTCGTCGGGAGGTCGTAGCGCCGCTCCCACGACCGCAGCGTGGAGGCCGGGACCGTCAACAGGCTGCTCGCCTGCTGGATGGTCATGAGACAGCTGACCGGACCCGTCGACACCGGGTCCTCGGTGATCACGGCAGATCATCCGGGCGTGTGCCGGCCGACGCTCTTCACTGCACTCATGGTGCTCAGATGCAGCCGACCGGGCAAGGGTCACACGGACGGCTTTGCATAGGTTCCGGCCTTGTGCCGCACCACGCGTACGCGGAGTGTTGCGACGTCAGAGTGCCCCGTCAGCGACGTCCGGAGGTACCAGCAACTGATCACCGCGGGAGTGCCGGGCGCGAAGGCGTCGATGACAGGGCTGTCCGCTCCCCCACGGACACGGGACCGGCCCGCTGACCGATGCGCGCGCCGGTCCCGTTCCAGCGAGGAGCGGCGACCGGGATCCGCTCTGCACCGAGCGCCGGGCCGACCAACCGCGGCAAGCAGAGCGAAGTGAGGAACGGATGAGCGGCGGCGCCACGCAATCGTGGATCATGAGCCGGATCTGCGCGGCACTCGACCAAGCCGACGTCGCTCGGGCAACCGTGAACGACCTCGACGACCACGTCCTGGTCGGCGCGACCATCCAGCTGGCAGAAGACCTCGAGGCTTTCGCCCTCAGCCTCGCCGGTCGGTTGTCCGAACTCGACGAACATCCCGGAGCAGGCGACCGGGTGACGCAGCGCGGTCGTTCCTCGGCGTAGGCCGCTCGGCCAGGGAACCGGCGCGGTGTCAGGCGCCGCGAGCGCCGGTCAGGTACCCGTCTGCCACAAGCTTCTGATCTTGGCGGCCTCCGCGCTGTGCCCGAGCGGCCGGAGGCCGTACAGGTCTTCGATCGTGCGCAGCAGCCGGTAATGATCGGTTCTCTCCGTCACCGGGCCGGGCATCACGCGTTCGCCGACCGCGACGGTGGCGATGTGGTTGTCGCGATCACCGTCCGCCTCGGACTCGTCGAAGGTGACGATCAACAGGCTGTTGTGGGTGCGGGCCCACCGCGCGTACGGGTCGATGTTCTGGGCGAGCCAGCGGTCGCCCACCTCGACGGAACAGTCGTGCATGTCGTGGCAGAGATTGGGGACGACGAAGGAGACGGTCGGCAATCGTGAGAAATCCGTGGGCATGTCCGACAACGGCCGGCTGGCTGCTGCCGGAACGTCGCCGAAGTCCGTCCACGGGCTGTGCTTGCGCGCGTAGCCCCCGGCCCGGCACCCGGTGAATCCCGGGGAGGGAAGGTCCTCGGCGTAACCGAGGAAACTGTCACCGGCCGCCGCGAGTTCGCCGGCGAGGCTCGGGGCACGAAACGCCTGCGGGCACGCGTCGTCGGTGACGCCCTGGGTGTCGCCCGAGAACAAGGCGAGATAGTTCGGCTGGCTCGGGTGCGCCTCGGCGTGCATGTCGGTCAGCGACACGCCGGACTCGGCGAGCAAACCGAGATAGGTGCCGGCACCGACGACGTCCTGCGCGTCCTTGTTCTCGAGGATCACAACGACGACGTGGTCGGGCCGGCTCGGCGTCGAAGCGAGGATCGACACCGTCGGCTGTCCCCCGTCCGTGGGCTGCGGCACAGGAGCGGCTCTTCCCGCGCACGCGGGCACCATTGTCATCACGCCGAGCGTCATCAGGAAAGTGACGATCCTGACATGCTGTCGACCCACCAGTTGCACGGCCCGTTTCCTCTTTCCTCAGCTCACCGACCATCGCACCGCGCCGTGACCCAGCCGTGACCCGGGCCCGTCCGCCCAGGTAGTGGTGCGCGAAGGCGGTCACCGGTCGAGCACTGTAGGCCTGCACCATGGTTATCACGTAATGGCGGCCGGCGGCCCGCAGCGCCATCCAAGAATCCTCCAAAAGAGATGCGCGATCCTTGATGGTGTGCCGTCACGTCGCAGGTGGATCGGCGCTGTCGTCGCCTCGGCACTCCTCGTCGCCGTCGGCGCGGGCATGGCGCTGGGCTCCCACCCGCCAGTTCGGTCCAGCGGCCTCACGGCGGTCGTCCGGTCGGCGGCGACCTCGGGCGAGCAGCGTCCGGAGGACCTCGCCACGGCCGCGTTCGGGCAGCAGTACGTTTTTCCGTCGGGCGTTGGCGTCGCCGTTGCGGCGCCAGTGGGGCAGGTTCCCCCCGGCGGTGGACACGGCACGCCGATCGTGGTCGTCCGCACGACAGTCCTGAATCACGCTGCGACGCCCTACGACGTGGACGCGGTTCTCGGACCGTCGGCCAGCTACGACGGTCGAGAGGTCGAGCGCCTCACCGACTCGCGGTACGGCGTGTCGGGTGTCGGCGGCGTCGTGCCGCCCGGGCACCACTCGGACTACGAGACGACATTCCCCGCCGGGAGTGGACGCCTGACGCTGGTGTACCGGGTGGGTCTCGAGTTCGAAGCGGTGCAGTTCGGCGATCCCGTGCGCTCCGGCGACCACCCGTGAGGCCGGGAGGAGTTCGGAGCCCCCGAGTCCGCAGCCGAGGCGTGGTCCGTCAGGTCGCACTATTGCTTGCGTTGTGTGTGCTTGCTGGGGTGTTGGTGGCGGGGATGGCGTTCCCGGGTGCGTTGGCGGTGGGGATGGTGTCCAACGAGGCCGGGGACAGTGTGAACAGTGTGTCGACGGATCTGGCGACGGGGCAGTTGCCGCAGACCTCGACGATCACGGATTCGGCGGGGGCGCCGATTGCGTATCTGTTCGATCAGAATCGTGATCCGGTGGCGGCGGATCGGATTTCCCCGGCGATGAAGGCGGCGATCGTGGCGGTCGAGGATCGCCGGTTCTATCAGCATCAGGGGGTGGATTGGCAGGGCACGATCAGGGCGGTGGTGGCGAACTCGGCGTCGGGTGATGTGGTGCAGGGTGCGTCGACGTTGACCCAGCAGTATGTGAAGAACTATCTGCTGTATGTGGAGGCGCAGACCGAGGCGGAGCGGTTGAAGGCGACCGAGCAGACCCCGGCCCGGAAGTTGCGGGAGGCGCGGATCGCGTTGCAGATGGAGCGGTCGTTGTCGAAGGAGGACATCCTGGCCCGCTATCTGAACATCGTGTTCTGGGGCAACGGCGCCTACGGGGTGTCCGCGGCGGCGCGCACCTATTTCAACACCACCGCCGACCAGCTGAGTGTGGCGCAGGCGGCGTTGCTGGCCGGGATGGTGCGCTCGACCACCCAGTTCGACCCGGTGGCCAATCCGGCGGCGGCGTTGGACCGCCGCAACCTGGTGATCATCCAGATGCAGGAGCAGGGGATGATCGACGCGGCGCAGGCCCAGCAGGCGCTGGCCCAGCCGTTGGGGATCGCGAACCCGTTGGGCACCCGGCGCAACGGGTGTATCGGGGCCGGGGATGCCGGGTTCTTCTGCAAGTACGTCACCGACTATCTGGCCGAGGCCGGGTTGCCGATGACCCAGATCCTGCGCGGCGGGTACACGGTCAAGACCACCCTGGACCGTGACGTGATGGAGAAGATGAAGGCCTCGCTCAACGCCGAGGTCCCCGCGGACGCGGCGAACGTGGCCGACGTGATGGCCATCGTGGCCCCCGGGCAGGACCGGCATCGGGTGTTGGCGATGGGCTCGAGCCGCACGTTCGGGCTCGACGCCGGCAGGCAGGAGACCAGCTACGGGCTGCCCTATGAGCCGGTCAACCTGGGTGCCGGGTCGGTGTACAAGATCTTCACCACGGCCGCCGCCATGGAGAAGGGGGTCGGCATCAACTACCGTGATGGAGGTGCCCCCCTCCGGCTACACCTCGCCGATCTACGTCGATGGCAACGGGCGGCCGATCCCGGTGGCCAACGCCGGCAACTACGCCGATCACCTGTCGGTCACCGATGCGTTGGCGCAGTCGCCGAACACGGCGTTCATCAAGCTCGAGGAGTTCACCGGGGTCCCCGACGTGGTCGACATGGCCGTGCGGTTGGGCATGAAGTCGTTGGCCAGCACCCCGTTCGTCGACCCCAACACCGGGCGGCGCACCGACCGGTCGATCGCCGAGGTCACCAAAGCCCAGAAACAGGCCTCCTTCACCCTGGGGGTGTCCCCGACCAGCGTGCTCGAACTGTCCAACGTCGGGGCGACGCTCGCCTCGGGGGGGAAGTGGTGCCCGCCCAGCCCGATCGAGCAGGTCACCGACGCCAACGGTCAACCCGTGCCGGTCACCGAGGCCCCGTGTGACCAGGCCGTGGAACCCGGCCTGGCGAACACCCTGCTCACCGCGTTGAGCAAGGACGACCAACCCGGCGGTACGTCGGCGGCTGCCGCCGCGCAGGTGGGTTGGAACCGGCCGGTCGCCGCGAAGACCGGGACCACCCAACAACACAAGTCGGCCGCATTCGTCGGTGTCGTCCCGCAGATGTCCGGAGCGGTGATCACGTTCGACAACTCGAACTCTCCACGCCCGCTCTGCGACGGGGCCGGGGCCCCGTACCCGTGTCGCGACGGGAACATCTTCGGCGGGAAGACCCCCGCGGAAACCTGGTACGGGGCGGTGAAGCCGCTGCTGGAGAGCCAGCCGGTGCAGCCGCTGCCGCCGACCGACCCCCGCTATACCGAGGGTGGCGCCGAGACCAAGGTCCCCAACGTCATCGGCCGCGCCCAGAACGACGCCCGCGCCATCCTGGAGCGCGCCGGCTGGAAAGTCTCCACCCGCACCGTGGACAACCGCGCCGACCGCGGCACCGTCGTCGGACAGAACCCCAACGGCACCGCCCTACCCGGCGAAACCATCCTCCTGCAGATCAGCACCGGCGAAGTACCCCCACCACCGCCACCCCCCGGCGGATGATCATCCGGGGCCGCAGGCCCGAACGGATCAGGTCGCCGTCACGAGTGGCCACCCAGCATGAACTCGCGCGGCGACACCGAGAGGCTGCTGACAAGGTCGTCGTGACCGGCCGCCTGCAGCTCCGCCCGCCAGGCACCCTCGAGGTCGGCCGACAGCTGCGCCGGGCAGTTGCGGAAGTCCCGCGACCGGCCCTCGACCAGCGACTTCGCCACGGCCATCTTCCCCCGCCCGCGCAGCACGGACACCCCGAGCCGGCGGCAGACCAGGTACTCGATGCTCAACTCACCCGACCGGTGGCCCGCGGCCTCGGGCGGCGCCAGCCCCAGCCGGTCTACCGCGCGGTGCAGGGCGAGTAGCGGTACCCGGAGCCCGGCCTCGGACCTGCGCATCTGCCAGGAGATCCAGATCGGGATCCGGCGGACGTCGCTGTCCGGGACGACCGGGAGCGCGGGGCCCGCCACGATCTGGTAGTCCCCGGCCCGCCCGATCAGCCGCTCGGTGTGCTCCCGCGTGGGTGGGCCGACCGGCTCGGCCCCGGCCGGCAGCACCGCGGCGACGATGCGCGGCAGCGCCTCGGCCAGGCCGTCGCTGGTCGCGCGCAGGTCGGCGATGTCGGCGTTCACCGCCGCGAGGCGGGCCCGCGACGCGCCGCTCACCGCCAACTGGACGTTCAGGAACGCCAGCTCGTCGAGCGGGGTCATCGAGCAGCCCAGCACGCCGATCTGCGGGTACTGCCCCAGGAAGGACAGGATCGCGTGCGTCGTACCCGGGCGGGCGGGGCCGACGAACGTGACGGGTAAGCAACCGTCGGCGGCATTGCCTGCCCTGTGCAGGTCGGCGTCGCGCCGGTACCGCCCCCGCGCCAGCTTCCGGTTGTGCGGATGGACCAGGAACCAGTTGCCGGTGCGGTAGCCCGGGCGCGTGTCGCCGAGCCAGAACCCCAGTCCGCGGTCCTCACAGTGGCGGGCGAGCCGGTCCGCGATCTGGAGGCGGACGTCCGCGCGGGGGCGGTCCAGCGCGATCCGGAACCGGATCGCGATCGAGGCCGACCGCGCCGGGTCGACCCTCCGTCCGCCCACGTCGGCGGCCTCCTGGAAGGAGTTGGTCGGCGGGAGCTGGGCCGGGCACTGCAGGCTGAGCAGGGGCGCGTCCGCGGCGTGCAGCGCCGTCTCGGCGACGTGCCGGAGCGTGTCGAGAACCACCAGCCCGTGCCGCAGCAGCATCCGCTTCGGCTCGTCCTCGATCGCGATGACCCCGTCGATCAGCTGGGAGGACTCATGCTGGAAGGTGAGGTTCGGTCGCTCGAAGCCGCGGAAGGTCGCATGATCGTCGCCCGCGCCGTCGAGCCGGACCGAGGCGCCGGTCTGCCGGTAGGCCTGACCGGGCGTGTCGGCGATCCGGGTTCCGACCACCAGGCCCACGCCGTTGGCGCCGGAGGAGAGCGTCTCGGCGAAGCCGTGACCGGCCGGGTCCCGCGCGACGATCCCGGCCAGGCCGCCGGGCCGGTCCACCAGGTGGTGGATCTCGAACTCGACCTGCATGGACGGCTCGTGCAGCACCCGGTAACCGGCGCGGGCGAGGTCGGCCAGCTCATGGGCTGTGGCCGACGGGGTGTCGCCCATCCCGCCCATCGTCGAGCCGGTCACCGGGCACCGCCGAGCACGGAGAAGAACCGAGCGTCCGCCCGAACGCGGCCGACGTCGGCGTCGGCGAGCCAGTGCGGGGCGCCCAGCCGGACCAGCTCTGCCGTCTCACTCATCGAGCGCCGCCGGTACAGCAGCAGGCTGGCGGCGGCGAGCGGGAGCAGGACCATCGTCGCGAACGCCAGCTGCACCCACCCGCCGGAGAGCCCGCTCGCGACCGTGCCGGCCACGACGGCGATCACGGCGATGCACAGATTCGCGACCGCCCGCGGGAGTGCGCGCAGGCGCCCGGAGATGGACCTCTTGTCGGCCAGGCCGAGGCGGGTGTAGAGGAAACCGGGCACCAGGAGCAGGACGCCGATGACCGCGTCGGGATCGCCGATCGCACCCAGCCGGGCGCGGCTGTCGGCACCGAACGGCCAGGGGTCGCCGGCGAGGAACGCCGCGAACAGGAACCCGACGACCGCGACGAGCACCGCGTACTCGCACACCCTCCGCGGGCCGGCGGCGGTCGTGTCGCGCAGGAGCATGCCGGCCCGGATCTCGACCGGGGCACCGGCGGTCGCCGTCGGCGTCGAGCAGCCGTGCCAGGAGGCGTGGGCGCGGCTGGGGCTCGGGTCGTTCTCCAACGCGACGGACGAGTAGAGCTCCTCGGCGAAGAGCTCGTCGGCCGCCGCAGCCAACTGCTCGGGCTGCAGTGCCGGATGGCGCAGGACGGAGCTGTCCACCGCGCCGTCAGGACCGGCCGTTCCCTCGCCGGAGACAGCGACGTGGCCCAGCTCGGAGCTGACCACCATCCGGTCCGGCGGTACGGCGAACCCGGCCTGCGCGGCCTCCCACCGACGCCGACGGACGAGGTCGGCCAGGGAACGCAGCGTCGTCTGCATCTGCAGCTCAAGGATCTTGAACGCCGCGCGGCCGGTCGGTGCGCGCCGCTCGTTCTCCAGCCGCTGCGCGAGGACGAGCAGGTCCGCCCGCAGGGCGGCGGCGGTGCGCGCGTCGGTGTCCGTGCTGAGGTACATGCGGGCGATGTCCACGCCCGGCTCGGCGTCGACGACCAGGTGATACGCCGGGATCGACGAGGAGATGCTGCTGCGGTACTCGAGGTGGTAGCCCTCGGCGCTCGACCGGAGCAGCCGTGCGAACCGGTGCCCGGCGTCCTCCTCCGACGTCACGTGCAGCGGCGTCTCGTAGGTGAGCACGTGCTCGTCCCGCGCGGGGTCGAGGGCGACGATCAGCAGATCGTTGTCCAGCGCGACGTCCAGCAGCTCGAAGAACTCGGCAAGAACGTGCTCGTGCTTGTCCAGCACGGCCAGGGCGATGGACCGGTACCGCGCGCCCTGACCGGCTACGACCCCCTCCACCCGCGGTCGCGGCGATTCGGCAGGCGGACGGTGGCGTTCGGTCACCAGGACGTCGATCGCGTGCTGCAGCAACCATTCCGCCTCGGGCACGCGGTGCAGCAGCAGGTGCAGCTCGGAGTCCGTGGTCGTGCCGGGCAGGCTGTCCAGGATCCCGTGCAGCAGGCGGAAGAGGCCCGCGGCGAGCAGCCGACCGCACTCGTTCTGCGTGAGCCGCGGCAGGCGGGCGCCGGTGGGATCCCAGATGACGACCGGCGCGGTGCTGCGGCGGGCGATGCGGGCCACCGGGACCCACACCCGGTCCCCGCTGTCGCGGTCCTCGCGGCGGCTCCCGTTGCGCAGGTCCCGGGACTGCATCGTGGCCCGGCGCTGCCCCTCGTCCAGCATCGCCAGGCTGATGTCGATCTCGGTCGTGCGGCGCGCGACCCGGTGGTCGGTGACGGTCAGCGTCTCGCTGAGGCGCCGGATGTGGTTGAGGCGGAGAGCGGAATCCAGGAACGACAGCCCGATCGCGGCACCGACGGTGTTCTGGCGCGGCGGAGCGCCCGGCACCGACACGCTCATGATGGCGTGGCGGAGCGCGGTGCTGCTGTCCACGGGCCCCACCTCCCGCAAGGAAGAGGTTGCGTCACCGGCCACGCGTACAGGTGGCGGCGGTCGCCGCCGAAGTTACCGTCCGCGATCGGGGGTCCCAAGGACCTGTCCTGTTACCGCCCGTCGGGCACCTGGTCCTTGACCTCGTCGTAGCCGACCTTCGCGGGCGCGTCCATCGGAACGTAGATCACGCGGATCACACCGGTCGGGAACACCTCCGTCGCCGTCACCTTCAGGTGGTAGGGCGCGTCGCCGTCGTCGAAGAGCCTGCGCCCCTTGCGTGCCGCCACCGGGTGCACCAGCAGGCGCAGCTCGTCGACCAGGCCTGCGGAGAGCAGCTGCTGCACCACGGAGATCGACCCGGGGATCAGGACGCCCTTGACGTCCGGATCGGCCTTGAGTGCGGCGACGGCCTCGACGAGGTCGCCGTCGATCAGCTCGGAGTTGCGCCAGGAGAACTCGAGCGGCCGGCGCGAGGCGACCACCTTGCGTGTGTCGCCGAGCCGCTTGGCGAACGGTGCGTCGTCCCCGCCCGCGGCCTCGCGGTCGGGCCACGCCCCGGCGAAGCTGTCGTAAGTCTCGCGGCCGAGGAGCAGCACGTCGGAGGTGTCGTAGTCCTCGCCCACGGCGCGGCCCATGTTCTCGTCGAAGTAGGGAAAGTGCCAGTCGAGGTCGATCTCGGCCACACCGTCGGCCGAGATGAACAGGGTGGAGACGACCTTCGCCATCGTGGTGATCCTTTCGCGTCGCGTGCTGCCGGACGGTAGACGGGCCCGGCGCCCGAAGGTCATCGGCCACAGCGGACTCTCGGCCCCTGATCCCGTCTCAGGGTCAACCCTCAATTTCCTCGGGAGATCCCCTGAACTCGCTCCGCCCCGGGCACAATCGCTGGGGTCCGGCCGTTGACGCGGACGAGTTCGACGGCGAAGAGAGGACACGATGTCGTCACCTTACGAGCCCTACCAGCCCCACACCGCTGCCACACCGTCCGGGAGCAGCCGCATCGCGGCGATCCTCGCCCACCTGTCGGCGCCGATCGCGGCGCTGCTGAGCGCCGGATCGCTGAGCCTGCTCGGGCCGCTGCTCGTGTGGCTGTGGAAGAAGGACGACCCGTACACCCGCAAGGCGGCCGCCGGGGCCTTCAACTTCAACCTGACGTTCTGGCTGCTCTACCTGGTCAGCTGGCTGCTGATCCTCACCGTCGTCGGCGCGGTCATCGGCATCCCGTTGATCATCGTGCTGTTCCTGGTCTCCGCGTGGTGCCACATCAAGGGCGCGGTCCGGGCGGCCGACGACCGGCCCTACGACTACCCCTTCCAGATCCGCGTGCTGTCCTGAGCGTCGGCCCGGTGTGTAACGGAAGCGGTGCCCGGCGCCACTGGGACGTATGACGTCCTCGCAACCTCGATCCGGTCGCCGTCGCCTGACGTGGACGCTCCTCGTCACCGCGGCGGTGGCCGCGGTCGTCGCCGCCCTGGTCTTCGAGCCCTGGAAGCTCGTCGTCGACGAGCGCGTGCAGGAGGCGGCGCCGAGCTCGGCTCCGGCCCACTCGGCCGGGGCCGAGCCCGTGGCCACCGCGCCGGACGTGCTCGCCCGCGGCACGTTCATCAGCCATGAGCACGACAGCAGCGGGTCGGTCGCCGTCCTGCGGCTCCCCGACGGCTCCCGCGTCCTGCGCCTGGAAGACCTGCGGACCAGCAACGGCCCGCTGCTCAAGGTCTGGCTGTCCGACGCCCCGGTGATCGAGGGAACCGCTGGCTGGCGGGTGTTCGACGACGGCCGGCACGTCGACCTCGGCGATCTCAAGGGCAACATCGGCAGCTCGAACTACCCGATCCCCGCCGACGTCGACCTCGCCGCACTGACCGGTGTGAGCATCTGGTGCGCCCGGTTCCACGTGTCGTTCGCGGCGGCCCAGCTGCGTCCTGTCACGTGAGGGCGTGCTCTGCAGGGGCTTCTCGTGGATGACGAGGTGTCGACGTCCCCGGGCTGCCGGCGCGCTCAGACAGGCCCACCCGGGCGTCGAGGTCGGCCTTCGCGAGGGCATCGCCGCGGACATGCTTCACTTCCTCGCCGCGGACGAGCTCGACGCCGCTTCTGCATGCCGGCCGGCGAGGTTCCCGACGGGCTCGCCGTCGAACGGCTGAGCCAGGACGAGGTGATTGCCGCCTTCGCCCCCGACCGCGTACGCCGGCAGGCCACTGCACCTCGCCCTCGAGAGTGGCGACCCGTTCCTCCTGCGCATGCTCGGCTCGGGCTTCGCCGCCGCGATTCTTCCGCGGTCGCTATCTCACCCCGTGCACACCGCCGCTACTCGCGGAATCGGGTCAGAGCCGGGAAGCCGATCTTGCGTAGTCAGCAAGGCTGCGTGACGACCCTCTGGCGCCTGGACGGTGAGCGGATTCCGATGAGATGCGGAAGCGCCTTCCGCCGCGGCGCCTGCGACGCGTCCACCCATGTCGGAGGAATGAACTCGGGTAGCCCGTCCCGGATCCGGACGATCCACTCCGTGGAATGGATCTCGCGATGATGCACCTTGCAGATCATCACGAGGTTGTCGAGCCTGGTCTCGCCGCCGTTCTCCCATTCCAGAATGTGATGGATCTCCGTCCATGACGGCGGCCGATCACACCCCGGGTGGGCACAACCGTTGTCGCGGGCGGCGACCGCCCGGCGCAACCCGTCGGGAATCGTTCGCGTCGCCCGGCCGACGTCGAGCGGCTGACCCTGGCCGTCCAGCACGATCGGAACGACGGCGGCATCACAGCACAGCATCCGCAACGACGCCGCAGCGACCGGCCCGCCGAAGTCCAGGCACGGCGCGCGGGCCCGATTCTCCAGGTCCTCCAACCGGATCAGCACGTTCACATGCGGGCGATGCCCACCGCACTCGGGAACATCACCGTGGTCGAGGACGTAACCGCACAGGTCGGCCAGCGCCTCGGCGTGGCGCTGCCCCGCGGGCCGCAGGTCGTCCTTGGTGAGCGGCTTCGCGTAGGCGTCGATCACGGTGGCGATGGCGTCGAACATGGCCGCGTCGTCGAACCGGCCCGAAAGCTTTCCGCCCCCGTCCCGCAACCGCCGCACCACGAGTTCGTTCACCTGTACAGGAGGCTTGTCGTCGGGCTCCTCCCCGTCCTGATCCAGCACCTCCACCAGGTTCTTTCCCCAGCGGTACAACTCGGAGGGGGTGTACTCGCCGGCTTTGTCCGCGAGCGCGGCCTCCGTGCCCGCTCGCTGGTCGGGCGACAACCGCCCCGCAGCTGTCGTGGTGAGCACCCGAGCGATCGCCTCGACGTGCCGCAAGCTCGCCTTCCCGGCGGCGAACACCTCGGCTGTCGCCGGTAAGCGAGCCGGCAATACCGTGCCGTCCAGGCCAGTCCGAGCCGCCACGTGTTCGGCCGCGACGACCCGGCGATGCGCCTCACACCGCTCCCAGCCGAGCAGATCACCGAGTGCGCCCGGCGTGCTCCGGTATCCGCGCTCGACGAAGACACCGCGGCGGTCCAGCGCGGCAATCGTGTCGACGGTGACCCGATCCAACTGTCGTGTCGCGCCTTCACACAGAGTCAGCAGCGACACCAACTCGTGGTCCGCGCCGCTTTGCGCAACCGCCGCCACCGCACTCATCGCCTGCGCGAGGAGGCGATGCGCGTCGGCGAGCGGGCTCTCGGTCACACGCTTATGGTCGCGCGCCCCACCGACAATTCCCGGTCTCGCGGGGGTGCCCGCGGAAAGAATCTTGACGGAATCCGTCCGTTCCTTCGTGCCGCACCGCGGCGAGATCAACCCGCGAGTCGTCGGCCCGCAGCCGACGCGGCCGTCGCGGTCGACCGCCGGGGGTCAGACCTCGCCGGCGAGCTCGACGACCGTCGCCACCTGCGCCACCCGCTCGGTGGGCGAGCCGCCGAGCGGGGTCACGTTGAGTGTCGTCACGCCCGCGGCGGCGAACGCGGCCAGCCGCTCCGCCACGTGCCCGCGTGGGCCGATCAGCGCCATGGCGTCGAGCATCTCCGTCGGCACCGCCTCGGCCGCCGCCTCCTTCTTGCCGTCCAGGTAGAGGTCCTGGATCTGCCGGGCCTCGTTCTCCCAGCCGTAGCCGCGGACGACGTCGTTGTAGAAGTTGCGACCGCGCGCACCCATACCGCCCGCGTAGAGGGCCACGAAGGGCCGGAGGTCGTCGAGGGCCTTCCGCGCCCGGTCCGGGTCGTCGGTGACGCACAGGGTCGCCGAGGCCACCACGTCGAGGGGGCCGAGCACGGGGTCGCGCCGGGCCCGGCCCGCGTCGAGCGCGGACCCCCACAGCACACCCGCCCGCTCCGGCACGTACAGGATCGGCAGCCAGCCCTCAGCGATCTCGGCGGCCAGCGCGACGTTGCGCGGCCCCAGGGCGGCGAGCACGATCGGGATCCGTTCGCGGACCGGATGGTTGATCAACCGCAGCGGCTTCCCCGGGCCCGTGCCCTCCTCCGGCGGTAGCGGGATGCGGTAGTGACCGCCGTCGTGCTCGACGCGCTCGCGCCGCCACACCGCCCGGCAGATCTCGACGATCTCGCGCGTCCGGGCCACCGGTGCGTCGTAACGGACGCCGTGGAACCCCTCGACGACCTGCGGGTTCGAGGCGCCGAGCCCGAGGGTGAACCGCCCGCCGGAGACGAAGTCGAGCCCCGCTGCGGTCATCGCCGTCAGCGTCGGGGTGCGGGTGTAGATCTGCAGGACCCCCGCGGCGATCTCCATGCGCGAGGTGCGGGCGGCGAGGTAGCCGAGCTGGCTGACGGCGTCGAAGCTGTAGGCCTCCGGTACCCAGACGATGCCCAGCCCGGCGCGCTCGTGATCGGCGAGCTCGGCCACCGCCTCGGTGAAGCCCCCGCTGTAGCCCAGCATCATCCCGATGCGCACGTCGGGTCACGATAGGTGCTCGACGCCGGTGGCGTCGCGGGGCACGTCGGCGCCGCGCCGCCGGGCGCACCTCACACCGCGCGGCGTTGCGACCGCTTGGACACGTAGCGGCGGATCTTCTCGTGGGTGCCGCAGTCGCCCATCGCACACCAGCGGCGGCTGCCGTTGCGGGAGCGGTCGAGGAAGAGCCACGGGCAGCCCGCGCAGCGCTTGAGCCGCGCCAGGTCGTCGGCGCTGCGCAGCAGCCGGTGGGCGGCGTCGGCGACCGGCCACACCGGGGCGTCGAGCGCGGTCCCGTCCCACTCGGGGGACAGATCTTCGGCCACGTGCATGCGGGCGAGGGCGTCGACGGCGAACGGTCGCAGGCGCGCCCACGCCTCGTCCACCGGACGTCCGTCGACGACCGCGCCGAACGTGTCGTTGAGCGCGTCGCGCAGCGCGGCGGCGCGGCGCACCACAGCGGCGGCCTCGGCTGGCCGAGCCTCGGCGACCGCGCGCAGGGTCGGGGAGGCGAGGCCGCGCCCGACCGCCCAGTGGAGCAGCGCCGGGTAGTCGGCGACGTGGTCCCACCGCTGCGGGCCGAGCGGGTCGTCCACCGTGTTGGCGAAGTCCAGCGCGAGGTGGCCACCGAGCACGGGAAGCGGCCGGATCCCCGGAGGGCGCGGCGGTTCGGCGAGAGTTTCCATCGTCGGCCAGTTTACCGGTTGCAGGCGTCGTAGGCGCTGCTTATGTTGCCGGCATGCGCCTTTATGCTGGTAACACTCCACGGCTCGGGATCGCGGTGCTGTGCGTCGCGCAGTTCGTGGTGGTGCTGGATGTGACGATCGTCGCCACCGCCCTGCCCGCGATCGGCGCCGACCTGGGGGTGTCGGGCGGCCGGCTGGGCGCCGTGGTGACCGCCTACACGGTCGTGATGGCCGGGCTGCTGCTCCTGGGCGGCCGGATCGCCGACGTCGCCGGTGCCGCGCCGATGTTCCGGCTGGCTCTCCTCGGCTTCGCCGTGACCTCGGCGGCCTGCGCCGCGGCCCCGTCGTCGACCGTGCTGATCGTCGCGCGGATCGCCCAGGGCGCGGCGGCCGCGCTGCTGTCCCCCTCCGCCCTCGCGGTGCTGCAGGCCCTGACCCGCGACGACGGGGCGGCCCGCCGCCGCGCGCTGGGCTGGTGGACGGCCGCGGCGGCCGGTGGCGGCGCGAGCGGCTGGGCGCTGGGCGGCGTGCTGCTGGAGCTCGCCGGGTGGCGGTGGGCGTTCGCGATCAACGTGCCGATCGGGCTGCTCGCCGTGCTGGTGGCTCGGGGGCTGCCGTCGAGCAGCGACCGGGAGCGACCGGAGGACCGCGGGCTGGACGCGTCGGGCGCGGCGGTGGTGACCGTCGTGATCGCCGCCGCACTGCTGGGACTGTCGACGGTCGCCGAGCGGCCTGCCGGGTGGGCCGGCTGGGCGCTGCTCGCCGGCGCCGCGGTCCTGTCCGCCGTGTTCGTCCGCCACGATCGGCGCACCGCACGTCCGCTGCTGCCCGGCCACCTGGTGGCGCAGCCCGGTGTGCGGGGCGGCAACCTCACCGCGGCCGCGCTGACCGCGTGCACGTCACCGGCGATGCTGACCGTCGTCTGGTACGTGCAGGGGCAGCTCGGGCTTCCGCCGGCCCGCGGCGCGCTCCTGTTCCCCGTGTTCAACACCGCGGTCGTGGCCGGGGCGCTGGCCGGGCCCCGGCTGCTGTCGAGGTGGGGCACCCGCACCCTGCTGCTGGCCGGCTTCGCCGCCGTCACGGCCGGCACGCTCGTCCTCCTCACCCTTCCCGACCGCGGTCTGCCGCTGGTCACCCTGCTCGGCTCGTTCGTGCTCACGGGTGGGGGCCTGGGCGTCGCCTCGCTGGCCTCGACCGCGGCCGGGACGGCCGACGTGGCCCCCGACGACCAGGGCGTGGCCGCCGGGCTGCTGGCCTCCAGCGCGCAGCTCGGCACGGCGGTCGGCGTGGCCGTCACCACGCCGCTGGTCGCGGGGGTGATCTCGGGCGGCTACCGGCTCGGGTTCCTGGCGGCCACCGTCGTGGCCGTCGCGGGAGCCGCGGCGAGCCTGACCGTGTCGCCGCCTTCCGCGCGCGACCCCGTACGTCAGCGACCCAGCGAGGCGTAGAGCTCCGCGTGCCGGCGCGCCGCCTGATCCCAGCTGTGCTCCGCGCAGTGCCGCCGCGCGCCGTCGGTCAGCGCGTCGCGCAACGCGGTGTCGTCGAGCAGCCGCGCGATCCCGGCGGCCAGGTCGTCGGTCTGCAGTGTGACGTCGCGCAGGTCGGAGAACCACGTCGTCGGCGTGGTGAGCACCGGCACCCCGCTGGCGAGGCCTACTCGCACCGCCCCGCTCACCGCGGCGAAGCGTGGCTGCGCGTAGGGGAACACGAGGACGTCGGCCTCCGCGGCGAGCCTGCGGGCGATCTCCTCCTCCTCGAGGAACTCCGCGACCCGGCGCACCGTCACCGGCAGGCGCAACCCCGCGAGCCACTCGTCCGCCCACGCCGCGCGCGTGGATCCGATCAGCAGGAGTTCGACGTCCCCGACGGCGGTGGCCGCCTCGAGGAGCGCGGAGAGGCCCTTGTGCGGCTCGAGGAAGCCGAACGTCCCGACCACACGGCCGCGGCGGACCTTCCGCCGCGGGAACCAGGTCGGGCACCCGTGCGGGATCAGCTCGACCCGCCGGCCCGGCCACCGGGCCGACAGCAGCGCCACTCCTTCGGCGGAGTGCGCGACCAGCGCCGCGACCTCGCCCTCCCAGTCGTCCGCCTGCCCGCGCACGGTGTGCTCGGTGACCACGAACGGGACGCCGGACTCCCGCGCGCGGCGGCCGGCGTCGCCGACCCGCTCGGGAGCGACGAGCGAGTGCTCGTGCTGCAGGTGCAGCACCCGGGCGGACTCGTCGGGCTCGGCGGCGTGCGTCACCGGGAGGCCGAGCCGGTGCATCGCCATGACGAGCGCGTCGGCGTACTGCGCGACCCCGCAGCGGGTCCCGACCGACGGGGTCCACATCGTCGTCGGCCGGGATAGAGTCGGCCCGCACTGTCGGGCACGGTCCGGGACGGGGATGGTGGAGATCGCCACCCCGCACGGTTCCCCGCGCAGCCCGCGACCAACCTCGTCACGGGGTTTCGATCTGTTTGCTCGGCATTTCGTACCACCGCATACGGTGAGGTGAGGACCACATCTCGCTATCGTGAGCCGGGACCGTCCCTGAACCCCGTCCCGGGAAGGAGCAGGCCGTTGGCCCCCGCGCCGTCCACCGGAGATCCCGCGGTCCTGCCGGAGCTCACCGGAGACCAGGCTCGCCGATTGCTGGACGCGGTCGTCGGGGTCGCCAGTGATCTGAGCCTGCCCGACGTGCTGCGCCGGATCGTCGAGTCGGCGACGCGGCTCGGCGGCGCCCGCTACGGCGCCCTCGGTGTGCTCGACGAGGGCGGCGGCGAGCTCGGCGAGTTCCTGGTGGCCGGGCTGGACGCCGAGGCGGAGGGCACGATCGGGACCCACCCCACGGGCAAGGGCGTGCTCGGCCTGCTCATCGCGCAGCCCGAGCCGGTGCGTCTGCCCGACATCCGCCTGCACCCGCGGTCGTACGGCTTCCCGCCGAACCACCCGCCGATGCACAGCTTCCTCGGTGTGCCGATCCGGGTCGCCGGTGCCGTGTTCGGCAACCTCTACCTGGCCGACAAGGTCGACGCGCCCGAGTTCACCAGCGGCGACGAGCAGGTGGTCGTCGCGCTCGCTGCCGCTGCCGGCGTCGCGGTGGAGAAGGCTCGCCTGTACCGGGACAGCAGGCGGCGCGAGCAGTGGCTGGAGGCGGCGAACGCGATCACCCCGGCATTGCTGGCCGAGCGGGGCCCGGACGAGGTGCTCGAGAGGATCGTGTGGCAGGCCCGGGCGGTCACCGACGCCGACGTCGCGGTCGTCGCCCTGCCCGCGCGGGACGGCGAGGGCTGGGTGATCAGGGCGGCCACGGGCACCGAGGCGCACCGGTTGACCGGCCGGCTGATCGACGGCAGGCATCCGGACGTCGCCGAGGCCCTCAAGCGCCCCGAGACGCTGCACCGAGCCGACCCCGACGTGGCGTCCGCGTTGCTCGGCCGCAGCTCCGCCGCGGTGCTGGTGGTTCCGGTCGCGCTGGGCTCCGATCCGCTGGCCCTGCTGGTCGTCGCGGGCCCCGGGCCGTTCCACGACGTTGACCGGCCCTCGGCGAGTGCCTTCGGCAACCATGCGGCGCTCGCGCTCGAGGTGGCCCGCGCGCAGGACGACCAGCGGCGGCTCGCGCTGTTCGAGGAGCGCGACCGGATCGCCCGCGACCTGCACGACTCGGTCATCCAGCGGCTCTTCGCCATCGGCCTGCGGATGCAGGGGCAGCGCGAGCTCGTCACGCAGCCGTCGGTCGAGCGGCAGCTCGGCGAGTTCGTCGACGACCTCGACACGACGATCCGCGACATCCGCCGCACGATCTTCGACCTGCGCGACGCCCCCGAGCCCGGCCCGGTCAGCTTGCGCGCGCAACTGCTGCAGGCCATCCGCGACGCCGCGCGGACGCTGCACGTCGACCCGCGCATCACGTTCACCGGCCCGCTGGACACGAAGGTGCCCGACGAGGTCCGCGACGACGTGCTGGCCACCCTGCGGGAGGCCCTGTCGAACGCCGCCCGGCACGCCGAGGCGGGCCAGGTGCACGTCGAGGTGACGGTCACCGAACCGGAGGCCGGCGCGTGGCTGCTGGAGCTGAGCGTCCGCGACGACGGCCGCGGCATCCGGCGAGGTTCCCGCGCGGGCGGGGGGCTGGCCAACATGGGTGACCGTGCCTCACGCTGGGGTGGCAGGTGCCTGATCGAACCGAACGCGGACGGCGGCACGCACGTGTACTGGAGCGTGCCCCTGCCGGCGGAGCCCGGCACCCTGGCCGACGAGCCCGTGGAGGTGGCCCAATGAGGGAGACCCCGGTGCGCGAGACGGGTGGCGGCACGGCGGTGACGCGCCTGATCAGGGTCTTCCTCGTCGACGACCACGAGGTCGTCCGCCGGGGCGTCGCCGAGATGCTCGGCCACGCGGGCGACATCGAGATCGTGGGTGAGGCGGCGACGGCCGCGCAGGCGCTCGCCCGCATCCGCGCCGTCCGGCCGGACGTCGTCGTGCTCGACGTCCGCCTGCCCGACGGCGACGGTCCGTCGGTCTGCCGGGAGCTGCGCACGACCCTGCTCCCGGCTCCCGCGTTCCTGTTCTTCACCTCCTACACCGACCACGCGGCCCTGTTCGCCGCGGTCGACGCCGGCGCGGCGGGCTTCCTGCTCAAGGAGGTGAACCGGCTCGGGCTGGTGGAGGCGGTGCGGCGGGTCGCGGCGGGCGGGTCGATGCTCGACCCGCGGCTGATGCCCGCGGTGCTCGACCGGCTGCGGCACGGCCGCCCCGAGCCCGGGCACGAGCTGTCCGACTCCTGCCCCGTCGACCCCCGGGCGAGCACGTTGACCGCGCGCGAGCACCTGATCCTGGAGCTGATCAGCGAGGGCCTCACGAACCGCCAGATCGGCATCCGGCTGCACCTGGCGGAGAAGACGGTCAAGAACAACGTCACGACGCTGCTGCGCAAGCTCGGTTTCAGTCGCCGGACGGAGGCGGCCGCCTACGCCGCGCGACACCCCACGGACTGACGCTCTCGCTGGCCAGGAACCGACCGGGCCGAACGTCCCGGGCCACGGGGTCGTCGGGCCCTGGATCATGAACCGTCCTCGGACGGACTCTTTCCGGAGCACGCGTCCCCGTGACCAGGGATGCCCGGCGACGGAGAGAGAACCTTGGACGCCCTGACCCTCGCGCGGTGGCAGTTCGGCATCGTGACCGTCTACCACTTCCTCTTCGTCCCGATCACGCTCGGGCTCTCGGTGCTCGTCGCTCTGATGCAGACGGCCTGGTACCGCACCGGCAACGCCAAGTACCTCGCCATGACGAAGTTCTGGGGGAAGATCTTCCTCATCAACTTCGCCATGGGCGTGGTGACCGGCATCGTCCAGGAGTTCCAGTTCGGGATGAACTGGAGCCAGTACTCCCGCTTCGTCGGCGACGTCTTCGGCGCGCCGCTCGCGATCGAGGGGCTCATCGCGTTCTTCCTCGAGGCCACGTTCGTCGGCCTGTGGATCTTCGGGTGGGACCGGCTGCCGAAGCTCGTCCACCTCATGACGATCTGGGCGGTCGGCATCGCGACCAACCTCTCGGCGTTCTTCATCCTCGCGGCGAACTCGTGGATGCAGCACCCGGTCGGGTTCCGGATCAACCCGGAGCGCGGGCGTGCGGAGCTGACGAGCCTGTGGGACGTGCTGAACAACCTCACCACCCGCGTGACGTTCCCCCACGTGCTCACCGCCTCCTTCCTCACGGCAGCCGCGCTGGTGATCGGTATCAGCGCGTGGCACCTGTACCGCCGCCAGCACGTCGCGGTGATGCGCGAGTCGCTGAAGATGGGCTTCGTCGTCGCGGTCATCTTCGGCATCGGCGTCGCGGTCACCGGCGACATCCAGGCCAGGGTCATGACCGAGCAGCAGCCGATGAAGATGGCCGCCGCGGAGGCGATCTGGGACACCCGGGAGTCGGCGTCGTTCTCGCTCTTCACCGTCGGCACCCCGGACGGGCAGAGCGAGCTCTTCTCGGTGCGCGTGCCGTACCTGCTGTCGTTCATGGCGACCGGGGACGCCAACGGCGAGGTCGAGGGGATCAACAACGTCCAGCGCGAGTCCGAGGAGCGCTTCGGCCCCGGCGACTACCGGCCGATCATCCCCGTGACGTACTGGACCTTCCGGTACATGATCGGCTTCGGCATCGTGACGGCGGCGCTGGCGCTGCTCGGCCTGTTCATGATGCGCGGCGGGGCCAACCCGGCGGAGAAGAAGTGGTTCTACCGCATCGCCCTGTGGACGATCCCGTTCCCGCTGATCGCCAACTCGTTCGGCTGGATCTTCACCGAGATGGGCCGCCAGCCCTGGGTGGTCTACAGCCAGATGCTGACCAGTGACGGCGTCTCCCCGCTGGTCGGTCCCGGCCTCGTGCTCACCTCGATGGTCGTGCTGACCCTGCTCTACCTGGCGCTCGCCGTCGTCGAGGTCGCCCTGATCGTCCGCTACGCGAAGGCCGGCCCACCCGCCACCGAGGCGGAGGCCAAGGCACCGATCGAGCCGCCGGAGCGCGACGCCGGACGTAGCGACGACGACCACGACCTTCCCGCGGACGACGAGCAGGCCGAGCGCCCGCTGACGTTCGCCTACTGAAAGGAGCCTGCGATGACACTCCCCGAGTTCTGGTTCTCCCTCGTCGGGTTCCTGTTCTGCGGCTACTTCCTGCTGGAGGGCTTCGACTTCGGCGTCGGCATGCTGCTGCCGGTGCTGGGCCGCCGCGACGACGTCGACCGCCGCGTCTTGATCAACACGATCGGGCCGGTGTGGGACATGAACGAGACGTGGCTGATCGTGGCGGGAGCCTCGCTGTTCGCCGCGTTCCCCTACTGGTACGCGACCCTGTTCAGCGGCTTCTACCTGCCGCTGCTGCTGATCCTCGCCGCGCTGATCCTGCGCGGGGTGGCGTTCGAGTACCGCGGCAAGGTCGACGACCCGGCGTGGCGGCAGCGCTGGGACATCGCCATCGTGATCGGCTCGGCGCTCCCGGCGCTCCTGTGGGGCGTCGCGTTCGCCAACATCGTCCAGGGCGTGCCGATCAACGCCGACGGCAACTTCACCGGCAACCTGTTCACGCTGCTCAACCCCTACGGCCTGCTCGGCGGCCTGGCCGTCGTCGCGCTGTGCTGCACGTACGGGGCGATCTTCGTGGCGCTCAAGACCACCGGCGACATCCGCGTCGAGGCGCGGGCGCTCGCCGGCCGGATCGGCGTCGCGGCGGTCGTGCTCGGTGCGACGTTCCTGGTCTGGACGATGCTGGTGCACAGCGCCGCGCTGGTCTGGGCGTTCGGGCTGCTGACCGCGCTGGCGCTGCTCGGCGGGCTGTTCGCGAACCGGGGGGGCCGCGAAGGGTGGGCGTTCGGACTGCTCGGCGCGACGATGGTCGGCGTGGTGGCGACGCTGTTCGCCGCGCTCTTCCCGGACGTCATGCCCTCGACGACCAACCCGGCCTACAGCCTCACGATCGAGAACGCCAGCTCGACCCCCTACACACTGACGATCATGTCGTGGATCGCGCTGTGCACCCTGCCGCTGGTGCTGGTGTACCAGGCGTGGACGTACTGGGTCTTCCGCAAGCGCATCGGCCGCGGGCACATCCCGACGACCCCGCAGCACGGCGCGGCGCGGGTGCTGCCGTAGCCGCGTCCCGGCTCGGGGCGCCCGCCCACACCGGGACACGCCGTGAGTAGGACTGCCGCACCGTAGGACCAGCGCACCCCGACCACGGCGACGCACCCCGACCACGCCGGCGCACCCCGGCCACGGCGGCGCACCGCGAGTCGGACCGCCGCACGTGTTGAGCGGGGTGTGCCGGTTCGACGGGGCGTGCGATAGCCGGCAGGGTGTGCAACCGCCCGCCCCGGCCGGGCCCTGTCACACCCTGGCCGTGCCATCACACCCCGTCGAGGGGGGCGCGCCGACCATGGAGCACGGCCGCTGGCCCGGTGCGCTGCGCAGACCGCGCCGGGTCAGCTGTCGGAGCTGTCGGAGCTGTCGGAGCTGGACCCGGTGTCCGAGTCCGTGTCCGACGAGTCGGCGGTGGACGAGTCCTCGCTCTTCGCACTCGTCTTCGTGCTGGAGCTCTCGCTGCTCGACGTCTTGCTGCTCGACGTCTCGCTGCTCGATTCGGACGTGCTCGACTCGGTGGTGCTCGACTTGGTGGTGCTCGTCTCGCTGCTCGACGACGTGACCACCGGCTCTTCGACCTTGGTGCTCGTCTTGGTCGTCGTCGTGGAGGTCGTGGTCGACGGGCTCGTCGTGGTGCTCGTCGTCTTCGTGGGGGTCGTCGACGGCGTGGTCGTGGTCGTGACGGGTGCTGGAGTCGTGCTCGTCGGCGTCGTGATCGTGCTCGTCGGCGTCGACGGCGTGCTGGTCGACGTGGGGGTCGTCGCGGTCAGGGTGGTCGTCACCACCGTGTCCGCGTCCGACGCGGACGCGGCCGGACCCGCAACCTTCGGTGCGGGCGCGGCCAGGGCGGCGGCCACGGCGGGGTCGAGCGCCCCGTTCGCCGGGGCCGGGACCTGCGCCGGCGGCGTCGGAACGGTGCTGGGCACCGGGCCCGTGCCGTCGGGGATCACGGAGACGCCGGCGCCGTAGGCCGCGGCCCAGCGCAACACGAGCGCCCCGTAGGCGTCCGAGCGGTTGTAGCGCAGCAGGGCGGCCCGTTGGGCGGCCGGCTGGGACAGGTCGCCGCCGCCGGCGCAGAGGTAGTTGGCGGCGGCGACGGCCGCGTCGAAGACGTTGTGCGGCGACACGACGCCATCGTTGTTGCCGTCCTTCGCGAACGTCTTCCACGTGCTGGGGATGAACTGCATGGGCCCGACGGCGCGGTCGAACGCGGTGTCGCCGTCGAGAGTGCCGCCATCGGTGTCACGGATCATGGCGGTGCCGGTCGTGGCCCCATCGAGGCGGGGACCGAGGATGCGGCCGTTGGTCGTGCCCGCGGCGTCGACCCGGCCACCTTCCGCGTTCCCGGACTCGACGCGCCCGATGCCGGCAAGGAGCGTCCACGGCAGGTGGCACGACGCGTTGGAGGCGGCCGCGGCCTTGTAGGCGGCGAGCACCGTGCTCGGGATGCCGGTGCCGTCGGCGGCCGTCGGCGGGACGATCGCGGCGGCAGCCGCGGCGGCGGTCGCCGTGCTCGTCGCGGTCGCCATGGGGAGCGTCGGGGTGGCGGCCGCGACCGCAGTGGGGCCGGCGACCTCGGCTGCGGCGTACGGGCCGAACGGCGTGACGGAAAGCGACGAGACCGGCTCGGTCTGCGCGACGGTGCCGACGGCGAGCGCCGGACCCGTCGGTCCGAAGGCCGCGAAGGCGACCACGGACAGTGCACCGAACGCCCGCCCGGCACGGCGATGCATCACCCTGGAGGGCCTTCCGCGACTCACAAGGTCAGCATTCCGGTAGCGGCGCGTGATCGTCGACCCCAATCGGTGTGCGCTCCCACTCCCCAATGGAGGGGGGTGGCGGCGTGTAGGGCTGGACGCGGCAGTATTCGGAGCGTGTCTTCCCAGCGTTACGGGTCTGCGGCGTCCTTCGCCGACGAATGCGCCGCGGCGGCCGCCCGGCTCGACGGGGTGGCCCGCACCACACCACTCGAACCCAACGCTCGGCTGTCCGACGCCGCCGGTGCGCACGTATGGCTCAAGCGGGAAGACCTGCAGGTAGGACGCTCGTACAAGCTGCGCGGCGCGTACAACCTGCTTGCCCAGCTCGGGCCGGCGGAGCGGGCGGCCGGCGCGGTGTGCGCGAGCGCGGGCAACCACGGGCAGGGTGTCGCCTACGCCTGCCGACGGCTGGGGATGCGCGGGCGCGTGCACGTACCGCGCACCACGCCGCGGCAGAAGCGTGAGCGGATCATCGCGCTGGGTGGCGACGACGTCGAGCTGATCGTGGACGGTGACACCTACGACGAGGCCGCCGCGGCGGCGGCCGACCACGCCGCGGGCACGGGCGCGACGATGGTGCCGGCCTTCGACGACCGACGCACGATCGTCGGGCAGGGCACCGTGGGCCTGGAGATCCTGGGCCAGCTCGGCCGGGCACCGGACGTCGTCGTGGTGCCGGTCGGCGGCGGCGGGCTGCTCGCCGGGGTGGCGACGGTGCTCCGCGAGCGGCATCCGGGCATCCGCGTGATCGGCGTGGAGCCGGCGGGTGCGGCCAGCATGACCGCCGCCCTCCGTGCCGGAGCGCCGGTGACGTTGCCCGAGCTCGACTCGTTCGTCGACGGTGCCGCCGTGCGCCGGGTGGGCGAGGTCACGATGCCGATGGTGCGCGACAGCGGTGCTGCGCTGCTGACGGTGCCCGAGGGCCGGGTGTGCACCGAGATGCTCGACCTCTACCAGGTGGACGGGATCGTCGCCGAGCCTGCCGGCGCGATGGCGTCGGCGGCGCTGGGCGAGGAGGTCCCGGTCGAGCCGGGCTCGACGGTGGTGTGCCTGCTCTCCGGCGGCAACAACGACGTGAGCCGCTACGCCGAGGTCGTCGAGCGCTCGCTCGTGCACCGCGGGCTCAAGCACTACTTCCTGGTGGAGTTCCCGCAGGAGCCGGGGGCACTGCGGCGGTTCCTGGACGAGGTGCTGGGACCCGACGACGACATCGTGCTCTTCGAGTACGTCAAGCGCGACAACCGGGAGACGGGAGCAGCGCTCGTCGGCATCGAGATCAGCAGCCGGGAGGGCTACGAGCCGCTGTGGGGGCGGATGAAGGCGAGCCCGCTGAAGATCCAGCTCGTGGCGCCGGGCAGCACGGCGTACCGGTTCCTGGTCTGACCGGCACCCGGCGCGACGTCAGAACAACTTCCCCGCATCCCGCGCGGCGGCGTGGGCCGCCCGGCGGCCGGTGTCGGCGTCAGCGGTGGCGAGGTCGGGGCGGAACTCGATCGCGGTGAGGTCGTCGATGCCCGTCCAGCGCAGCCAGTCGTCGAGGAACGGGCGCTGGAAGTCGGCACCGAACGCGGGGCCGCGCCCCGGGCCGTACACGGCGCTCGTGTAGATCACCGCCGCCTTCTTGTCCCTCAGCAGGCCGGTGTAGCCGCGCTCCGGGTCGAAGCCGAAGACGAGGCCGGGCTGGGAGATGACGTCGATGAGCTGCTTGAGGATGTAGGGCACGCCGGCGTTCCACATGGGGACGCTGAACAGGTAGCGGTCGGCGGCGTCGAAGCGGCGGAACGTGTCGATCGCCCTCTGCCAGGCCCGGGCCTCGTCGCCCTGCGGGTCGGCCCCGGCGAACACGGCCATCTTCGCCGCGGCCGCGGCCGGTCCGAACTCTGGCAGCGTGCCGTCCCAGAGGTCCCACTCGACGATCTCGTCGTCGGGGTGGGTGTCGCGGTAGGCGTCGAGGAAGGTCGCCGCGATCGCGCGCGACTCGGAGGCGGCACCGCGGGGCGAGGCGGAGAGGTGCAGCAGGGTGCTCATGGCCGGATCCCTTCATTTATGTGCGTACGCACATATCAGCACCTCTCCCCTCACCTGTCAAGGTGCGTGCGCACGCACCTTTTGCTAGGGTCGGGGCATGACCGCGACCGACGAGCAGGTGCGGGCCTGGGCGTCCGTCCTGCGTGTGCACGCCGCGGTGGTTCCGCGGCTGGAACGCGAGCTCGCGGCCGTCGGGATGCCACTGGCCTGGTACGACGTCCTGCTGGAGCTCAACACCGCCCCCGACCGCCGCCTACGGATGACCGAGCTCGGCGCACGCGCGGTGCTCAGCCGCGAGCGGGTGAGCCGGGTCGTCGACGAGCTCGAACGGGCCGGACTGGTCCTGCGCGAGCGCAACCCCGACGACGGTCGGTCGCTGCTCGCGGTGATCACCGACGAGGGCCGCGACCGCCTCCGCGCGGCAGCTCCGACCTACCTGGCGGGCATCGAGCGGCACTTCGGCGCTCACCTCGACGCGGAGGAGGCGCGGGCGGTGGCGACCGCGCTGTTGCGGGTCGTCGAGGCCGCCGAGCAACAGGCCTCCCGCACCGCCCGCACCGCCCGCACCCGCCGCTGACGGGGGCGCGAGTCGGCACCTTTGCCGGCGCGAGTCGGCACCTTTGCCGGCGCGAGTCGGCACCTTCGACAGTGCACGGGGATGGCGGCGAGGTCTGCGTCACGAGGTCGGACGGATGACGGGCCGCCGACGACCCGGCACACTGAACCGGTCCAGCATGCCGTCGGACGGGAGTGACCGGTGCGGAAGTCGTCGCCCCAGGCGCCCCCGGCGACGGCCGTCGCCCCGCGGCGCCCGGGTGTGCTCCGCGAGCTGCGGGCCTGGCCGACGGTGCTGCTCGTGGCGTTCTGCCTGCTCATCGGCGTGCCGGTGACCGTCGCGCTCACACCCGAGCAGGACGTCGTCGCGCTCGGCCAGCACCTGTCCGTCGGCGCCCGGACGCCCGCCCTGAGCCTCTCCGGCCCGGCGCAGCTGGTGCAGATCGGCAACACCGAGCTCGACATGCCCCGCCTGCGGATCCACGGCCCGCTGCGTCCCCGCCTCACCATGGGTCCCGTCCAGCGCAACGCCGCGGCCGCGCAGGTCTTCGACCCGCTCACCAGCGCGCAGGCCCAGGCGCAGGCGATCGACAACCTCACCCGCGGCTTCCTGCGCTGGTACCTGTGGGGCGGCCTCGGCCTGGTGCTCTTCTCCCTCGCCGCCGCCGCCGGTGCGGGCTGCCTGCGGATGCTCGCGGTGCTGCGCGCCCGGAGCCGGGCGGGCGAGGACGCCGGGCCGCACGTCGCCGCGGAGATCTGGCACCACCTCAGCGGCGCGATCGCGCGCATGACCGCCATCGCCGTCGCGGCCTCCGCACTGGCCTGGGTCGCGGCCGGCGGACTGGCCTACACCGGGACGGTGCACGGGCTGCAGCAGGTCGGCTCGCTCACCGACCTCGTCGGCTCGTCGTCGCTGTCCCCCGAACCCGCCGGTCCGGCGGTCACCGGCTTCACCGGCGCGGTGATCGGCGACTCGCGCGCGGTCCGGGTCGGCGGCCCGCCGGTGCCGGACCCGTCGCCTGCCGACGCCGCGTGCGGCCGCAGCACCGACTCTCTGGCCGGCGAGCTCGGCGACCTGCTCGCGGTGCCCGTTCTGAGCCTCGCCTGCCCGAGCGCGACGACCTCCGCGGGCCTGCTCGGGCCTCAGGAGCGGGGCGGGCTGCTGCTTCCCCCGCAGGTCGGCGTGCTCAAGCAGGTGCACGGGCTGCGGTTCGTCGCGGTCGCGATCGGGCCGAACGACCTGGGCTGGTCCGACCTCGTCACCTACTGCTACGCCGTCGAGAACTGCGCCGACAACCTCAGCCAGGGCGAGTTCGACTATCGCCTCGCCGCGTTCGACCGCGACTACGGCGCCCTGCTCGCCGAGCTGGCCGCACTGCCCGGGCAGCCGCAGGTGGTCGTCATGACCTCGTACGACGCGCTGCCCGCAACCGCCGACCTGGCCTGTACGGATCTCCAGGGCCCCGCGGGAGCAGCCGGCCTGACGACGGCCGAGGTCGACCTGCTCGACGCCCGCAACGACCAGCTCAACGCGATCCTCGTCGCGGGCGCACAGAAGTACGGCTTCGGCGTCGCCCGCCCGCACCTGGCGCCGCTGTGCACGCCGGAACCGGCGGTCGCGTCGACCGGGCCCGACCTGCAGGGCCTGGCCGACCCGTTCCCCTTCCACCCGACCGGCACCGGATCGCTGCGCACGGCCGCGTCCGTCGCGCGCCTCATCGCTCCGGATCCCGACGGCAACTGACCGGGCGGCACCGCCCGTCGCCACGCGCCGTGTCGGGACGCGGCGGGTGCCGCGCAGGCCCCCGGCCGGTGAGCCCCAGGTGGCGATGGTCATGACACCGGGTGGACGCGACCGAGCGGGTGCCCGTCGGGCCCGGCGATCAGGCGCAGTACGCTCGATCCCGCCTCATCGTGGAGCGCCGCCACGGCGCGACCCCGGCAGCCGCTGCGGCGCAGGGTCGCGCGGCGTCTCCGCGGCCGCTGCTGCGTCGTCGAATCCGTAGGTATCGTCTCGAGGAGGACCAGGGGGTGACCAGCGTGGACGAGCACGGCACCCCGACACCGGCGACGCCGTCGCTCCGTCATCCCCGTGCCCCCCATCCGCCGCACCGGAACGCGCCTCCCGGCGGGTCGCCGGGCCTCCTGCAGCCGCCTTCGGGGAGCCCCCCGCAGGGACCTGCCGCCCCGCCCCCGAACGCCGGCGCCACCGCGGGTCCGGGCGGTCCGCCGCAGGCCGCGCGGACCCCGGCCGCGTCCGGCTCGGGTGAGATGCCCGGCGCTCCCCCGCCCGTGACGGGCGGGCCTCCGCCGGCCGGCGGAGGCCCGCCGAGACCCGCCGCGCGGCTCGGCTCCGGACGCCCGTCGCCGGCGGGCTCGCCCGTCCCGCCACCCGGGCGCGGCGCACCACGCCTTCCGGGACACACCCGGCCGCCCCGGAACCGCCCGGTGCTCGATGACCGGCCCACGGCGCCCGTTCCTCAGGCCCGACCGAACGGCGTTCCCCGCACGAAGCGCGCCGTCGTCGACGAGCGCAGCCGCGCGGCAGCGCAGCGGCCGCCCGTCCAGCGCCCGCCCGTCCGCTATCACGGGCCGACTCCGGAGGAACTGCGGCTCGACGCGGCCGGTCGGTCTCACGCCCGCCGCTTCTCCACCCTCGGCCCCGCGCTGCTCACGACGCTGGTGTCGACGCTCGTCCCCGGTGCCGGTCACCTCGCCCTCCGGCGGTACCGGACCGGCGCAGCGATCATGGCGGCCTTCGTGCTCGGCCTCCTCACGCTGCTGGTGCTGACGCTGCGCGCGGACCGGTCCGACCTGATCGGCACCCTGCTCTCGTCGCGCACCCTGGTGGGTGGCGCGATCGGCCTGCTCGTCGCCGCACTGGCGTGGATGGCCGTCATCGTCCGGACTTACCTGCTCGCCCGGCCGACGGGCCTGCGGACCGGTCAGCGCCTGCTCGGCGCGGGAGCCGTGGCCGTGCTGTGCCTCACCGTTGCCGCTCCGCTCGGGTTCGGCGCCGAGCTCGCCAACTCCCAGCGCCAGCTGCTCGAACGACTGTTCCCGTCGCTCGGCGGCGGCACCCCGGCTGCGGAGGCCATCGGCAAGGCGCGGCTGAACGTTCTGCTGGTCGGCAGCGACGCCGGGCCGGACCGGCGCGGCACCCGGACGGATACGATGATGGTCGCGAGCGTGGACACGCACACCGGCCGCACGATCCTGTTCGGGCTTCCCCGCAACCTGCAGCGTGTGCCGTTCCCGCAGGGATCGCCGATGGCCCGGGAGTTCCCCCAGGGCTTCCACAACCCCTCGGACCCGCTCTCCGGCGACTACCTGCTGAACGCCGTCTACGCCTACGCCCACAGCTACCCGCAGGTCGCGCCCGCCGGGCCCACCACCGATCCCGGGCTGAACCTGCTGCACTCGTCGGTCGAGACCATGCTGGGCCTGAAGCTCGACTACTACGTCGAGGTGAACATGGCCGGCTTCGCCGCGATCATCGACGCGCTGGGCGGCCTGACCGTGGACGTCGGCCCGGAGCCGCTGCCGGTCGGCGGGATCACTCCCACCGGGCGGCACGTGAAACCGGACCGCTACATCCCCGCCGGCACCCAGCACCTCGACGGCACGGACACGCTCGCGGTGGCCCGGTCGCGGACGAACAGCGACGACTACACGCGGATGGGCCGGCAGCGCTGCCTGCTCCAGTACGTCCTGCAGCAGAAGAGTCCGGCGAACCTGCTGGCGAACTTCCAGGACGTCGCCGCCGCCACGACGGACAGCGTGTCGACCAACATCCCCCAACAGGTCCTTCCGGCGCTGGTCAAGGTGGCCGACGGCGCCGGAAGCGTGGCTCTGGAGAGCGTGTCGTTCGACCCGAACCTGGCCGATCCGAACGAGCCGGACGGCCGGTTCGACACCTCCCGCCCGGACGTCGCGTTCATGAAGAAGGTCGTGCGCGACACCATCGCCGGACCGCCGGCGACGGCCGTTCCCCGGGCCGCCCCGCCCAGCGCCCCGTCGAGCAAGCCGCCGTCCGCGTCCGCAAAGAGCCGGGCGGCGGTAGACGAGGACGCCCCGACATCGGGCCGCCCGGAGCCGACGGCGGGCGCCACCTCCCTTGCGCAATCGTGCTGATTCAGGTGTGACTGACGGCCCCGCGACACACCCGACCGGGGGCCGTCCGCGCGGCGCCGGACGAATCTGTCAGGCTCTGCGGGGAAGATGACCTGCGGTGACGCCCACCCGGGGCGGTCACAGGAAGGGAGACGAACCATGGCTCTGCCCACGCTGACCCCCGAACAGCGCCAGGAGGCACTGAAGAAGGCGGCCGCGGCCCGCACCGCCCGCAAGGAGCTCCGCGACGCCATCGCGCGCGGCGACGAGACGATCCCGGCCGTGCTCGGCCGCGCGAAGACGGACGCCGTCGTCGGAAAGACCAAGGTCGCGGACCTGCTCAAGAGCCTGCCGGGCTACGGCCCCGCCAAGGTCTCGGCGCTGCTCGAGCAGACCGGCATCGACGCGTCGCGGCGCGCCGCGGGCCTGGGTGACCGCCAGAAGCAGGCGCTCCTCGACGCCCTGGCCTGACCACCGTCCGACGGACGGCACGGTCGTCGCCTCCCGGCGCCGGCGGTGCCGCTCGTCAGCCGTGCCGTGACCGGTGGCCCGGGTGCCGCGTGCCTGAGCGCGACCCTGGGCACACCGGCGTGGCACGGATCCTCGATCGGAAGGCCAACGCGATGAAGATCGACGAACCCGGCTCGGACACCCTCGACTCCGCGGACCCCGCGGACGTCGTGGAGCAGCACGCCGAGCTGGACGACGACGCGTTCGACGACGACCGCCCCGGGGGCGCCGACCTGCCGTGGGAGGCGGACCCCGCGGACGTCGCCGAGCAGGGGCGCACCGTTTCGTACGACGACGAGCGCTGACCGGCTGCGGGTACCGGGGAGCAGTGACGCTCACCCGGTACCCGTCGGTCATCGCCCGTCGCGGTCCGGTGCCGCCGTGGGCTCGGGCTCGCGCGCCCCCGGCCGGGGCAGGAACCGGCCCGTCCGCGCGGCGTAGGCCTCGTAGGCCTCGCCGTGGCGCCGGGCCAGCCCCGGCTCCCGCACGCCCCGGACCTGGATCTGCACGGCCACCACCACCAGCACCGCGGCGAGCACGCCCACGAGCGTCGGCACCATGAGCAGCAGCCCGGCCGTGGCCAGCACGATGCCCGCCAACCCCGGGTTCCGGACCCGGGTATGCAGGCCGTGGGTCGCCGTCACCGGGTCGACGCCCCGCTCCTGAAGCACCACCCGGGAGCGTTGCGCCGCGATCAGCAACGCGGTGCCCAGCAGCACCACCGCGGCCCCGCCCGCGACCCAGCCCGGCTCGTCGAACAGCGCGATCGGCTGCACGACGTCTGTCGCAACCAGCAGCGGGGCACCAAGCCCGAGCAGCACGGCGACGGCGAACACGGTGCGGGCCCACCATCCCGGCGTGCCCAGCCGCCACGCGTGCCGGCCGGCTACGGCGCCCACGCGCCGCATCCGCCGGCGGCCCAGCATCCCCAGCAGCACGGTGACGAGGCCGAGCCCGAGCGCGGTCCATCCGACGAGGTGGTGGTGGTTGAGCGCCCCCGCGATCACGTCGATCGGCGAGACCCGGTTGAGCTGTGCGGAGGCGTCGACGAGCAGCCAGATGCCGAAGAGGAAGAACAGGCCCGAGGCGCCGTACGTGATGGCACGCTCCGGCAGGTGCCGGCCCAGCAGGCGGCCGACGAGGATCGCCAGCGCGTCCGCCGCGACCATGCCCAGCGTCGAGCCGAGCCAGGTGCCGAACCAGCCGTAGCGGGTGGCGAGGGTGATCGTGGCGAGCATGGTCTTGTCGCCCAGCTCGGCGAGGAAGAACGCCACCGACGCCGCGACCACGGCCGAACCGGTCGAGCGCTCGGCCTTGGCCTGCTCGTCGTCGGTCAGTGTGTCGCCCCGCAACGTCCATGCGCCGAAGCCGAAGAACGCGATCGCCGCCACCAACGCGATCCAACCCGTCGGCAGGGCCGAGCCGAGGCCGTAACCGACCGCGACGGAGACCCCGTGCACGACCGCGGTCGCGATCGTGATGCCGATGAGCACCGGGAGCGGGCGGAAGCGGGTGGCGAAGGTCAGCGCCATGAGCTGGGACTTGTCGCCGAGCTCGGCGACGAACACCACGCCGAAGCTGACCGCGAACGCGATCAGGACGCCGTCCATGTGGGAGTGCTCCTCGAGACGGGAGATGAGACCGGGGCCTGATGCCCAACCGCCGCATACCTGCGGTGATGCCCGGTCTCATCCTTCCGGTAGAGGCCGGACCGGTGGGCTCCGATCCGGCACGCGTGGGCGAACCAGATCGAAGGTCTCGCTCGCCCGACCGGAATCGGGCCGTGCGGCCGGGCTTGCGCCAGTGTGTCGACCGCAACGTTGGGAGCTACTCCCCCTCGTCCGAGCCAGGATAGCGGGCAGGCGGCCGACGGGCCGGGCGGGACAGGGCGGTTCGGACACCGAAGTCAAGGACTGACGTCGAACTCCCAGCGACGTCACAGGTTCCTCCCAGGTGGCGGGCGAACTGTGGAGGCATAAGTGAGCGCGGTGAGGGAGTGCGATGAACGACGAGCAGCGCGACGGCGGCCGAAACGACGAGCAGGCCCCGGTCGGCGGAGGCGCCGCCGGCCCCGGCTATCCCCCGAACGCGCCTCACCCGAGCCCCGGCTACGGCGGCTACGGCCCGGCGCCCGGCTGGGGCGGCACGGCGACAGCCGAGCGCCACACCGATCCCTACCCCACCGCCACCCTGCCGGCCGAGCGCCCGAAGCGCAGCCGCGGCATGACCGGCGTGGTCACGGCCGCGCTGATCGCCGGACTGGTCGGCGGCGGCGCCGGGTTCGGCGGTGCCTACGCCCTGCTCGACAACCAGGCCCGCACCAGTGCCAGCTCCCCCGCCCTCGGGTCGGTGCCCGCCACCACCGGGACCGCACCCGCGTCGAACGGGACGGTCGCCGGCGCCGCCGCGGCCGCAGCACCGAGCACCGTCGACATCCGGATCGTGACCCCGCAGGGGGTCGCCGAGGGCAGCGGCGTCATCCTCACCGCGGACGGGGCGGTGCTCACCAACAACCACGTCGTGTCCGGTGTGAACGGCGGCACGATCACGGTCACGCTCAACGACGGCTCGGAGCACACCGCGACGGTCGTCGGCACCTCACCCAGCTACGACCTCGCCGTGCTCCGCATGCAAAACGTCGCGGGCCTGACGGCGGCGACCCTCGGTCGCAGCGCGGACCTGCAGGTCGGCCAGCAGGTGGTCGCGATCGGCTCTCCCCAGGGCCTGACCGGCACCGTCACCGCCGGCATCGTCAGCGCGCTCAACCGGACGGTCGGCGTCCAGGGCGAAGACGGCTCGGCGGTCGTCTACAACGGCCTGCAGACCGACGCGCCGATCAACCAGGGCAACTCGGGCGGCCCGCTGGTGAACCTGGACGGGCAGGTCATCGGGATCAACTCGGCCATCGCGACGGCCGGCCAGAGCAGCGGCAGCATCGGTCTCGGGTTCACGATCCCGATCGACCAGGCCCGCCGCGTCGCCCAGGAGATCCTGGACACCGGCAGCGCGACAAAGCCGGTCCTCGGCGTGCAGGGCGGACAGCAGAGCACGCAGCAGGAGCAGGCCGCCGGCGGGGCCACGATCGCCGCGGTGCAGGACGGGTCGGCCGCCGCCACGGCCGGGCTGAAGGCCGGTGACGTCGTCACCAAGGTCGGCGACGCGCGGGTGGAGAACTTCTCGGACCTCGTCGCACGGATCGGCTCCTACGCCCCCGGCGACAAGGTCACGCTGACCGTGGAGAGCGGTGGCGCGGAGCGCACGGTGGACGTGACGCTCGGCAGCACCAAGGACGAGGCGGCGACGACCAGCACGAGCCCGAGCAGCGGCACGTTCCCGTGGAACCGGAGCCCGTTCGGCCAGCAGCAGAACCCGTTCGGCAACTGACGGATCGCGAGGCCCGGCGCACGTGCGCCGGGCCTCGCGGCGTGCTCAGGTAGGCGAGCCGCCGGTTTCACGTGAAGCGGACCGGCTGCCCCGTCGACTCCAGCACCGCCATGTCGTAGGGGTTCGCCGCAGGGCTCCAGCCCGGGCAGCTGGTCCACCGGGAGCCCGCGGCCGATCACACCACCCAGCGTGTCGTCGAGCAGGACGAGGTCCGTCTCGTCGACGTAGTGCTCGGTCGTCTGCCGTGACTCCAGCAGCGGCGCCATCGGTGAGGCGATCTTGGGGACGCCGAGGGTCTTGACAGTGAGGTCCGGGACCGACCCCTGGGGCAGGCCGTCCGTACCCAGGACGGCGACCGACTCGGAGGGCGGACCGTCGTGGCCATCGGTGTCAGGGCGGTGCTCATGTGGCCTTCCCCTGCTCGGATCGCCCGGCGACAGCGACAGCCGGGGCCACCGCGGCCGTCCCTGGCTGTACCGATCGAGAGCAGGCCGAGCGTGGCGGGTGGGTCTATGCCAAGCCGAGCACGCGGCGGACGGCGATCTCGATGACGACCCGCTCCGGGTTGGGCCGCGGCTGCCGGTACCGCAGCGCGTAGCGGCGCTCGGCGTCGGCGACGGCGGCCGGATCGGTGCGGACGACGGCGTCGCCTTCCAGCGTGGACCAGCGCCGGCCGTCGACCTGGGACACGACGGCGATCCCGCGCTCCGCCGCGTTGCGGGCCTTGACCGAGCCCCCGCGGCAGATCACGCGGGCGAGGCGAGCCTCGACGTCGAGGGTGACCCCGACGGGGACGACGTGCGGGCTGCCGTCGGCGCGCAGCGTCACCAGCGACCCGAGGTGCCGCTCCGTCCAGAACGTCCGGAACTCCTCCGACACCCCGTCCAGCGTCCGCGCCACGGGATCAGCCTGCATGACCGGGGTCTGGCGCGATTCGCGGGGGTGGCAGGAGACGGGTCAGGGGCGCGGGTCGCGCCGCAGCGGGTGCTCCGGCGGCACCTCCACGACGGCGATCCGGATGCCGTCGGGGTCGGCGACCCACATCTCCTCGAGCCCCCACGGCTCTCGGCGAGGTCCGCGCAGCACCGCTACGCCGCGGGACACCAGCTCGCGGTGCGCGGCAGCGACGTCCCGCACCTGCACCCAGAGGCGGACGCGCTCGTCGACCGGGCCGGGATCGGCCCGTCCCGACACCTCGAGGTAGCCGCCGCCGAGAAAGAAGACGGTGCCGCCCGGGAACTCGCGGAAGACGGCGAGCCCGAGGACGTCCCGGTAGAACGCGGTGCTGCGGGCGAGGTCGGTGGGGCGGACGAGCACGCGGCCGGACAGGACCTCCATCGCTACGGGCCCGCGATGTGCTCGAGAAGCAACTCCGCCAGCGCGGCGGGCGCCTCGTCGGGAATCCAGTGACTGACACCGTGCAACTCCGCGTAGCGGAACGGGCCCCACAGGTGCAACGGGGCCCGCTCGGCGGCGTCGCGGGTCAGCGCGGTGTCGCGGTCGCTCCAGACGAACAGTGCGGGTGCGGTCGGTGCCGGGACCGGGTCGCGGCGCGAGAGCGGGATCGCCCGGTACCAGTTCAGCGCCGCGGTGAGCGCGGCCGGATCGGCGAGGCCGGCGGCGTCGCGCTCGGCGCGCTCCCGGCTCTGGCCGGACCGGACGAGCAGGCTGACCAGCGCCGGCGACCACGCCGTGGCGGCCGGGACGGCGAACACGCGCTCGGCCAGCCCGGGCACGGCGAACGCCGCGATGTACCACGACGCGCGCAGCTGGCGGGGCCTGCGCAGCGCGTCGGCCATGGCGCTCGGGGGCGGCACGGAGATCCCGGTGACGGTGCGGACGAGCTCGGGCCGGGTCGCGGCGAGCGTCCAGGCGACGACGGCGCCCCAGTCGTGCCCGACGACGTGCGCGCGCGGCCGTCCCGTCTCCGCCAGCGCGGCCTCGACGACCGTCGCGGCGTCCGCGACCACCTCGGTCATCCGGTACGCGGCACGCCCGGTGGGACGGGCGCCCGGCGAGTAGCCACGCTGGTCCGGCGCGAACGAGCGCAGGCCGGCGGCGGTGAGCGCGGGCGTGACGGCCTCCCAGCAGCGCGCCGACTGCGGGAACCCGTGCAGCAGCACCACCGGCTCCCCGTCCGGCGGGCCGGCCGTGGTCACGTCGAGGACAAGGCCGGCCCGCTCCACCGTCGCCCGTGTCGTCTCCGTCCCCGCGGCTCTGACCGCCCCACGCAGCACAGGGCTGATCCTCCCAGTTCCCATCACGTTCGCCGCGCGAGTCGGCACGTTTGCGGTCGCGAGTCGGCACGTTGGCAGGCGCGAGTCGGCACGTTGGCAGGCGCGAGTCGGCACGTGCACAGCGCCGCGTTGCCTGCCGAAACTGCGAACTCAGGCTGACAAACGTGCCGACTCGCGCCGTTGCGGGAGCGGTCACCTCGGGCGGTTCGCGCGCCCGGGCCGTGCGGACGTGCGCGCACACTTCTCAGGTGGACGGGTCGGCGTCGGGTGGGCTGGACGCCCGGGGAGGATGGGTCCGTGCGGGGACTGCGATGAACGGGGGAACTGCCGTGGAGGCTGGCGGCGACGTGGCTGCCGGGGGACGTCCCTTCGGGCGGCTCGCGATCGTCAACCGGGGCGAACCGGCGATGCGGCTGATCAACGCCGTGCGCGAGTGGAACGCCGAAGGCCGTCCACCGCTGCGCACGATCGCCCTGCACACCGCCGCGGACCGGCGGGCGATGTTCGTCCGGGAGGCGGACGAGGCGCTGCTCATCGGGCCGGACCCGGACGCCGCGAGCGCGGACGGCCGGGTGGACCTCGCGGGCCCGAACCCCTACCTCGACCTGCCGGGGCTGGCCCGTGCGCTGCGCGCGTGCCGGGCCGAGGCAGTGTGGCCGGGCTGGGGGTTCGTCAGCGAGAACCCCGAGTTCGCCCGCCTGTGCGGGGAGCTGGGCATCGTGTTCGTCGGCCCCACGCCCGACGTCATGCGCGCCCTCGGCGACAAGATCGGCTCGAAGCTGCTCGCCGCGCAGGTCGGCGTCCCGATGGCGCCGTGGAGCGGCGGCCCGGTCGCCGATCTCGCCGCGGCCCGGGCACACGCCGAGGAGATCGGCTACCCGCTCATGGTCAAGGCCACGGCGGGCGGCGGCGGGCGCGGGATCCGGCTCGTCAACCGGCCCGAGGAGCTGGACGAGGCGTTCACCCGGGCCGCGGCCGAGGGCGCCCGGACCACGGGCGACGCCACCGTCTTCCTCGAGCGCGCGCTGCGCGGCGGGCGGCACGTCGAGGTACAGGTCGTCGCCGACGCCACGGGTGAGGTCTGGACGCTGGGCGTGCGGGACTGCAGCGTGCAGAGGCGCAACCAGAAGGTGATCGAGGAGTCCGCCTCCCTCGCGCTGGACGCCGAGCAGGAGGAGCTGCTGCGCGCGTCCGCGGCCCGGTTGGTCAGCGCGGCGGGCTACGTCAACGCCGGCACCGTCGAGTTCCTCTACGAGCCGCGCGAGCAGCTGCTGACGTTCCTGGAGGTCAACACGCGCCTGCAGGTCGAGCACCCGGTCACCGAGGCGACGACGGGCATCGACATCGTCAAGCTCCAGCTGCACGTGGCGATGGGCGGCCGGCTGGCCGATTTCGCCACGGCCCCGCCCGCCCCGTACGGCCACGCCATCGAGGCCCGGCTGGCCGCCGAGGACCCCGAGCACCACTTCGCCCCCGCCCCCGGGGTGATCGAGCACCTCGTGCTGCCCGGCGGGCCCGGCGTGCGGGTCGACACGGGCGTGGCGGCGGGCGACGCGATCCCGCCCCAGTTCGACTCGATGATCGCCAAGATCATCGCGTGGGGTCGGGACCGTGCCGAGGCGCGCGCCCGCCTCGCCCGGGCGGTGCGTCAGACGTCGGTCGTCATCGACGGCGGCACCACCAACAAGGCGTTCCTCCTGGACGTGCTGAACCGACCCGAGGTGCGGGACGGCACGGCCGACACCGGATGGCTGGACCGGCTGGTCGAAGGCGGCTACCGGGCGCCGCACCGGCTGGACGTCGCGCTGCTGGCCGTCGCTGTCGAGGCGCAGGACGCGCATGTGGCCCGGCAGCGCGAGCAGCTGTTCGCCTCGGCCGGGCGGGGCCGCCCCGAGGTCGGGCACGAGACGTGGCACCAGATCGACGTGCGCGCGGGCGGCGAGGCCTACCGGCTGCGGACGGCCCAGACCCGGGGCAACCGGTACCGGGTGGAGCTCGAGGGCGTCCCCGTGGACGTCACCGCGGACCGGATCGACCGGTACGAGCGCAGGCTCACGGTAGCCGGGACGACGTACGCGGTGCTGGTGGCGCCGCAGGGCCCGGACTACCTCGTCGAGGTCGACGGCGCCGTGCACCGGATCTCCGGCGGTGAGGCCGGGCTGGTCCGGGCACCCGCGCCGGCGATGGTCGTGGCGCTGCCCGTCGCGGCGGGCGACACCGTCGCGGCCGGCGCCACGGTGGCCGTCGTGGAGAGCATGAAGCTGGAGACCGCGCTACGCGCGCCGTTCGCCGGGCGGGTGCGCGAGGTGCTCGTCCCGGTCAACACGCAGGTGGAGGGCGGCACGACGCTGCTGCGCCTGGAGCCGGCCGGGGACGCCGCGCCGGAGGAGTCGCCGCAGCAGCGCGTCGGCCTGGACGCGCTGGCCGCGGCGGCGACGGCCGAGACGCGCACGTCCCCCTCCACCGTGGCGGCGGACGCGCTGGTCGCGCTGCGCTCGCTCGTGCTCGGCTACGACGTCGACGAGGCCGCCGCCCGCGCCCTGCCACGCGCCCTCTCCGCGGCCCGCGCCGCACTGCCCGACGACGACCCGGACGTGCTCGGCGGCGAGCTCGTGATCATGCACATCTTCGCCGACCTCTCGGCGCTGTCGCGCAACCGGCGTGGCTCGGAGGTCGAGGAGACCCCGCCGAGCGGCGTCCCCGAGGGGGACAGCGCCGAGCGGGCGCACAACCCCCAGGAGTACCTGTACGCCTTCCTGCGGTCCCGCGACGCGGACGCCGAGGGGCTCCCCGAGTCGTTCCGGGCACGCCTGCGTGCCGCGCTCGCCCACTACGGCGTCCGCGACCTGGGTGCGCCGGACGACGATGCGCTGACCAGCGCGCTGTACCGGATGTTCCTCGCCCACCGGCGGGCGCGGGCGCACGTGCCGGTGGTGCTGGACCTCCTGCAGTGGCGGCTCGCGCACGCGGCGGGGCTGACGGCCCTGACGCCCGCGGTGCGCGACGAGTACCTGCGCACGCTGGAGCACCTGATCACCGCCACGCAGGTGCGCCACCCGGTGGTCGGCGACCTGGCCCGGCGGGTGCGGTTCCGGGCCTTCGACGAGCCCATGCTCGACGCCGCTCGCGCGCGCGGGCAGGAGCAGGTGCGCGCCGAGCTGGACCGGCTGGCCGACACGACCGATCCCGCCGTCCGGGCCGCGCTCGTCGACGAGATCGTCGCTGCCGCCGAGCCGATTCTGTCCGTGTTCGGCGAGCGGCACCTCCCGGCGATGCTCGAGGTGATGACGCGGCGCTACTACCGCATCCGCCACCTCACGGACGTGCACGTCGTGGACCGCGGCGGGCGCCCGCTGTTGTCGGCGGCCTACCGGCACGGTGGTCGCGACCACGTCGTCCTCGCGACCACCGTGCACACCGCCCCTGCGGCGCCGGTCGCGGGCGAGCCGCCGGCCGTGCAGTCGGACCTGCGCCGGATCGTCTCGCGGCTGCCCGCGGACAGCACCGTGCTGCTCGATCTCTATGTCACCGCGGGCCAGGCGCCCGACGACGACCCGGAACGGTCCGCGGAGAAGATCCGCGAGTCGCTGGGCACGCTGCCGGCGCCGCTGGACCGGGTCGCTGTCGCGGTGCGCCGGGCCGGGGCGGACGAGCGGTCGAGCTGGTTCACGTTCCATCCCGACGGGGGCCGCCAGCCGGTCGAGGACCGCACGCTGCGCGGGCTGCACCCGATGGTGGCCGAGCGGTTGGGGATGTGGCGGCTGGCCAACTTCACGCTGACCCGGCTGCCGTCGCCGATCGACGTCCACCTGTTCCGCGCCGTCGGGCGCAACGTGCCCGACGACCGGCGGCTCGTCGCGCTGTCGGATGTGCGCGACCTGTCGGTGGTCCGCGACCGGCAGGGCCACATCAGCGCCCTGCCGCAGCTCGAGCACGTCTTCGACGCCTGCCTGGACGCCCTGCGCGCGGCCCGAGCAGTGGACCGCACCGACGCGCGGTCGGACTGGAACCGGGTGCTGCTCTACGTCTGGCCGGTCGTGGACCTGCCGCTGGACGAGTTCGACAGCGTGGTCAGCCGGCTGGCACCGCGCACCGAAGGGCTGGGCCTGGAGCAGATCCTCGTGCAGTTCCGGCTGGCCCCCGAGCTCCTCGGCGACGGCGCGGCGGAGCCGAAAGAGCTGCTGCTGCGGTTGTCGCGGTCGCCCGGGGCCGGGCTCAGCGTGCGCATCACCGCACCCCCGGCAGGCCCGCTGCGCGAGCTCGACTCCTACGTGCAGAAGGTCATCCGGGCCCGCCGCCGCGGAGCGGTCTACCCCTACGAGCTGGTGCCGATGCTCCTGCGCAACCCGGACGGCGGCGCGTCCGGAACGTTCACGGAGTACGACCTCGACGAGGCGGGCGCGCCCGTGCCGGTGGAGCGGCCGCCGGGCGGCAACCGGGCGAACCTCGTGCTCGGCACGGTCAGCACCCCGACGGCCCGCCACCCCGAGGGCATGCGCCGGGTGGTGCTGATCGGCGACCCGACGCGGGCCCTCGGTGCGATCGCCGAGCCGGAGTGCCGCCGGGTGCTGGCGGCGCTCGCGCTGGCACGGGAGCTGTCGGCGCCGGTCGAGTGGTTCGCTGTGTCCGCCGGCGCCAAGATCGCGATGGACTCCGGCACCGAGAACATGGACTGGATCTCCCGGGTGCTGCGCGGGCTGATCGAGTTCACGCAGGAGGGCCGGGAGATCAACGTCGTCGTCACCGGCATCAACGTGGGTGCGCAGCCCTACTGGAACGCCGAGTCGACGATGCTCATGCACACCAAGGGCATCCTCGTGATGACCCCGGACTCGGCGATGGTGCTCACCGGCAAGCAGTCGCTGGACTACTCCGGCGGCGTCTCGGCCGAAGACAACTTCGGGATCGGCGGCTACGACCGCATCATGGGCCCGAACGGGCAAGCGCAGTACTGGGCGCCCGACCTCTCGGGCGCAGTGGACGTGCTGCTGGCGCACTACGCGCACACCTACCGGGCGCCCGGCGAGCGTTTCCCGCGCCCCGCCCCGACGACCGACCCGGTGGACCGCGACGTCCGCGACGCGCCGCACACCGGCGGCGAGTTCACCCGGGTCGGGGAGATCTTCGACCGCGCGACGAACCCCGAGCGCAAGAAGCCGTTCGACATCCGCTCCGTGCTGCGCGCCGTCGCCGACGCCGACCACCCTCCGCTGGAGCGCTGGGTGGACATGCTGGACGCCGAGAACGTCGTCGTCTACGACGCCCACCTGGGCGGGCACCCGGTGGCGCTGCTGGGCATCGAGTCGCGGCCCCTGCCGCGGCGCGGCCCGACGCCGATGGACGGTCCGACGACGTTCACGGCGGGGACGCTCTTCCCCCGGTCATCGAAGAAGACCGCGCGGGCGATCAACGCCGCGAGCGGGAACCGGCCGCTGGTGGTGCTCGCGAACCTGTCCGGCTTCGACGGCTCGCCCGAGTCGCTGCGTCAGCTGCAGCTGGAGTACGGCGCGGAGATCGGCCGGTCGGTGGTCAACTTCGACGGGCCGATCGTGTTCTGCGTGGTCAGCCGCTATCACGGCGGGGCGTTCGTCGTGTTCTCCGGAACGCTGAACGAGTCGATGGAGGTTGCCGCGGTCGAGGGCTCGTACGCCTCGGTGATCGGCGGCGCGCCGGCCGCGGCGGTCGTGTTCGCGGGTGAGGTGAACAAGCGGACGGCGGCCGATCCGCGCGTGACGGACCTCGAGACCCGGATCGCGAAGGCCACAGCGACCGGATCGGAGAGCGAGGCCGCCCGGCTGGCGGCGGAGCTCGCGGCGATCCGTCCGGGGGTGCGCTCGGACAAGCTGGGCGAGGTGGCGGCGGAGTTCGACGCGGCGCACAGCGTCGGGCGCGCCCACCGCATGGGCTCGGTGCACCGGATCGTCCCGTCGGCGGACCTGCGCCCGTACCTGGTGGACGCGGTCCGCCGCGGGATGGCCCGGTTCACGGGGTAACCCGCGAGTCGGCACGTTCGCTGACGCGAGTCGGCACCTTTGCCGGCGCGAGTCGGCACCTTTGCCGGCGCGCGAGCGCGACGATCAGCTGCAGGCGTCCTTGGCCGCGAGCACGCGGGCCACCGCCCGATCGTTCGCGGCCGGGTCGAGGCGGCCGTCGGCCAGGGCCTTCTCCAGGGTGTCGAGAAGCGCACCGATCGAGGCCGTGTCCTGGGCACCCGACGACCACAGCGCCTGGTCCGCGCCCGCGGCGAGCGCCTTCAGCACGGCTTGGGGCAACGTGAAGGTGCCGGTGATGGCCTTCATCGCGCCCAGGTCGTCCGTCACGACGAGGCCGTCGAAGCGGTAGTCCTCGCGCAGCAGCCGGTAGGCCGCCGGAGTGAGCGAGGTCGGCAGGCCGTCGGTGAGGTCGGGGACGTCGAGGTGCCCGACCATCACCGCGACCCGACCCGTGGACGGCAGCTGCTCGTACGGGCGCAGATCGGTTGTGCGGAGCTCGGCGAGCGGCGGCGTGGTCACCCGGCCCTTGTGCGAGTCCCCACTCGCTCGCCCGTGCCCGGGGAAGTGCTTGAGAACGGGCAGCACGCCGCCGGCACGCAACCCCTCGGCGAAGGCCCCGGCGTAGCGGATGACGACAGCTGGATCGTCGGAGAACGCCCGGTCCCCGATGACCGAGTTCGTCGGCTGGCGGCCGACGTCGACCACCGGTGCGAAGTCAACCGTCACGCCGCGTGCTGCGAGCTCCTTCCCCCGGAGCCGCGCGAGCTCGCGGACCTCGTCGGGGGTGCTGCGCACGGCCATTCGGCGTGCGCTGGGTAGCTGGCCGTCGAGGTCGTCGATCCGTTGGACCCGGCCGCCCTCGTCGTCGACGGAGACCGCGACCGGGGTCCGGGAGACCTCCTGCACCCGCTTCAGCGCATGGTCGCGGAGCAGGGCGGTGGCGTTCCCGCCGATGAAGATCCCGCCGACCTGCGTGGCGCGCACCGTGTCGACGACGGTGTCGGGGGCGGCGGCGTCGACCCCGACGACGAGTCGCTGGGCGAGCCGGTCGCGCGGTGCGAGCGCCGCTACGGCAGACACGCAGGGGTCTGGTGCGTCGGCAGGGCTGGTCGGTGCCGCGGTGGCCGACAGCGGTACCGCGGCTGCGGGCGGGGCGGCCGAAGGCCGGACCGCGACGACGACGCCGGCCGCGACAAGGCCGGCCAGCACGCCCGTCAGCAGGACGATTGCGGGCCGCGGCAGGTGTCGGCTGAGGAGCATCGCCCCTGATCCTCCCGCAGCGGATGCACCGGACGCGGACCGGGGAGTACGCGGGGGCTGCGACTCGCGACGGCGAACGTGCCGACTCGCGACGGCGAACGTGCCGACTCGCGGGCGAACGGGGCGCTCAGCCGTCGCCGGAGCGCCCCTCGCCCTCTCCGGAGCCGCCGCGGCGGCCGCCGCCGTTCCGGCCGCCGTCGTCCCCGCCATCCCCGCCACCGCCGTTGTCGTCGCCCGGTTCGCTCGCAGTCTGGCTCGGGGCCACGGTCGGGACGGAGGGGGTCGTGGCCGGCACGGACGGGGAGCTCGGGCCGCATGAGGCCGCGGTGCTGAGCAGGAGCCCGCCGAGAGCTGCCGCGGCGGCGAGCAGGCGCCGGGCCGGGAGGAGCCGGATCATCGCGCCACTTTGCCCGATCTTCCCGCGCCCGCCCTGTCGGGACTCGTCACCGAAGACCCAGTTGCGCAGCACGGCGAACCGCGCGAGGCCGCCCAGGACGCTCGCCGCGGCGATCGTGACCGACTCCTGCAGGGCCGTCGGCTCGTCGACCAGCGCGTCGAGCAGGAGCAGCACGGCCGAGGAGTACACCGCGTAGAACGCCAGCGTGGCCGCGTTCTGCAGGTACTCGCGCACGCGGTCGGTCGGAGATCCACAGGCGGGCGGCTAGCATTCGTCACGTGCGCCCGTTCCGGATCGAGGTGCCCGAGGCCGACCTGGTCGACCTGCGCGACCGGCTCGGTCGCACCCGCTGGCCCGACCCGGGGACCGTGGGTGGGTGGACACAGGGCGTCCCCCTGGAGTACGCGCGGGACCTCTGCGAGTACTGGCGCACCCGCTACAGCTGGCGGCGCTGCGAGGCCGAGCTCAACGCGTTGCCGCAGTTCTGCACGTCGCTGGACGGCGGCGGCGACGATGCCGTCGACGTGCACCTCCTGCACGTGCGCTCGCGCCACGCCGACGCGCTGCCGCTGCTGCTCACCCACGGGTGGCCGGGCTCGATCGTCGAGTTCCTCGACGTCGTCGACGCCCTGACCGACCCGCCGGACCCGCGCGACGCGTTCCACCTCGTGATCCCGTCGCTGCCCGGTTACGGGTTCAGCGGCAAGCCGAGGCTCGCCGGCTGGGGTGTGGAGCGCATCGCGGTCGCGTGGGCACAGCTCATGGACCGCCTCGACTACGACCGCTACGGCGCGCAGGGCGGCGACTGGGGCTCCTTGATCACCGCGGCGCTGGGCTCGGCGATCCCGGAGGCGGTCGTCGGCATCCACCTGACGATGCCGATGGTGCTGCGCCCCGAGTCCGACGAGCAGCCGCTCAGCGTGGCCGAGCGGAAGGCGCAGCTCGCGCGCAAGGCGTTCATGAAGGCGGGCACCGGCTACGCGCACGAGCAGGCCACCCGGCCGCAGACGCTCGGATACGGGCTCGTCGACTCGCCCGTCGCGCTGTGCACCTGGATCGTCGAGAAGTTCTGGGACTGGAGTGAGTGCGCGGGGGACCCGTGCAACGCGATCCGGCGGGACCGGCTCCTCGACGACGTGATGCTCTACTGGCTGCCCGCCACGGGGACGTCGTCGATCCGGCTGTACTGGGAGAGCTACCGGCGCCGCCGGATGGACCCGGTCGAGGTGCCGACGGGCGTCACCCAGTTCCCGGCGGAGATGACCCGCTACCCCCGGCACTGGGTCGAGCGGCGGTTCACCGACCTGCGCTACTGGTCCGAGCCTGCGGTGGGCGGACACTTCGCGTCGCTGGAGCAGCCCGAGGTGTTCGTCGACGAGGTACGGGCGTTCTTCCGGATGGTCCGGTAGGCGACCCGACCCGCGTCGTCTCAGCCGAAGGTGAGCACGGCGGCGCTGTGGCCGTGCACGTGGTTGCGCCCGCCGATCGGCCCGATGCCCCCCGCCACCACCAGGCCCGCGACCGCCGCGGCGCCGAGCCGCTCGCGGGCGGCGCGGACGTCGCGGTCGGGGCTGCCGAGCAGCGCCCGCCGCTCGGCGCAGGAGAAGAGCAACGCACCCCGTGGCCGCGGTTCAACCGGGCTGAGCAGGAGCGCGAGGTCCTCGGCGGCCGTGCCGGCGTCACGCAGCTGGAACCGTACGGTCCGGCCGACCTCCACGACGTCGCCGACGACCAGCGCGCCCGTCGCCTCGTCGGCGTCGAGGATGCCGCGGACGAGGAAGTCGTCGCGCGGGTGCTCGTCGACATACTCGTCGACGACGACGCCGAGCTGCAGCCCCCGGGCCGTCGCGCGACGGCGCGCGAGCGGGTGCGCGCTCACCACCTGGGCCAGCCGCACCAGCGCGGGCGCTCCGGCCAGCTCGTAGAGCACGTTGCGCTCCGCGCGGGTGACGGTCATCGGCGGCCCGGTCGGGCGGCAGCCCTGGCTCACGGCCGTGGCGACGGCGACGTCTCCGCCGACGAGCAGCCCGACCGCCCCGTGGGCGTGCACCTCGCCGTCGAGGAACAGCCGGTTCGATCCGGGGCCGCCGCGCGCGCTGGCCAGGCCGCCCACCACCGGCAACGCGCCGGTGTGCGGCAGGAAACCGGCGAGCGGGAACGTGTACGGGTCGACGAGCAGCACCGCGGACCGCTCGTCGCCGTGAAGCGTGGGCAGGCCGTCTTCCGGCCGGGCATCGGGCCGGAACGGGCGGAGGCGGGCACCGGGCAGGGTGGCCGCCCACACCGCCACGGCCGGGCCGCGGTCCACGGCGCGCCCGTCGCCGCACACGCCGGCGGCGGTGGCGCCGATCGTGGTGCGCGCGCCGGACGCGGTCATCACCTGCCGCGCAGCCGCCTCGACCAGCCCGCTTCGGGCGGGGACGCCGGCCGCGACGAAGACGCACAGGAGGTCCGGGGGACCACCGCCGAGCGGTACCAGCGCCTGGGCCAGCGCGACCTCCGCGGCACCCTCGAGGTCCGGTCCGATCGCGAGGCCGTCACCGAAGCGGCAGGTCCCGCCGGATGTCGCCGGGTCCGGCGGGGCAGGGTCGGGCAGGGCGGGAACCGGCACGCCCGGCACCAGGCCAGCCGTCGGTTCACCGGACACGCCCATCCCCCTCGCCTCGCGCGAGACCCGGCGTCGGGGCGCTGCAGGCGCTCGCACGGCGTGCATACCCGGCAGCGGGGGTGGGAAACCGTGCGACCCCCGCCCTGCGGACCCCTGATCCCTTGCCGCACGTCGGAGAGACTGCGAGCGGTGCGGTCAGCGGGGGTCGGTCACGACCCGCAACAGCATGTGCATCCCGGCGTCGACCGATCGGTCGCGGACGTCGGCCCGGCCACCGGGCAGCCGTCGGTCGCGGGCCAGGACGACACCGGACGCGGTGGTCACGCACAGGCACACGTAGCCGACGGGTTTGTCAGGTGTGCCGCCATCGGGCCCGGCGACCCCGGTGATCCCGATGCCGACGTCCGCGTCGAGCGCGGCCCGGGCGCCGTCCGCCATCGCGCGGGCGACCTCCGGCGACACCGCGCCGTGCTGCTCGATCATCGCGGTGGGAACGCCGAGCAGCGCCGTCTTCGCGGCGTTCGAGTACGACACGACCCCGCCCTGCACGTACGCGGACGACCCCGGCCGGTCGATCAGCCGCCCGGCGAGCAGCCCGCCGGTGCAGGACTCGGCGGTGGCCACCGTCAGGCCCCGGTCCAGCAGCGCCCGGGCCAGCAGCTCGTCCGTGCTCGTCCCGTCCGCGCTGACCAGGCGCTTCGCGTGGCGCGCTGCCAGCTCCGCGGCCAGCCACTGCGCGGTGTCCTCGGCGCCCGGCTGCGGCCGCAGGTCGACCTCCAGCTCGGAGCGGCGCAGGCAGGTCGTCACCTCGACCCCGGAGAGGTCGCGTTCCCGCTCCAGGGTGCGCAGGGTCGCCGCGACCTCCGCCTCGGACAGCCCGTAGTAGCGCAGCAGCCGACCCCGGGCCGGGGGCACGCTCGTCAGCAACGCCGTCATCGGCGCGCTCGCGAGGGCGGCCGGCCACATGCCCGTCAGCTCGCGGGGCGGGCCTGGCAGCACGACGACGAGCGGGCCGTGCTCCGCCGACACCACCAGGCCGGGCGCGGTACCGACCGGCTCCAGCACCACGGCCCCGCGCGGCACGAGCGCCTGCTTGCGTATCCCGGCGTCTCGGGCCGCGGGGTTCTGGTCGATGCGCGGGAACCGGGCGATGATCGCCGCGATCCGCTGCTGCAGGGCCTCGTCGAGCTCCAGCTCGACCCCCGCGAAGGTGGCGACGACCTCGCCCGTCAGGTCGTCGGCCGTCGGCCCGAGCCCGCCGCTGGTGACCACGAGCACGCACCCGGCCGCGGCGCAGTAGCGGAGAGCGGCGGCGAGGTCGTCGGGCCGGTCGCCGACCCCGAGCAGATGCACGACCTCGAAGCCGAGCGCCGTGAGCTCGCGGGCGAGCCACGGCCCGTTCGCGTCGACGATGACCCCGGTGACGAGTTCGCTGCCGGTGAGCACCACCGCGGCCCGGGGGCGCCGAGTGCCGCCTTCGTTCATGTGCTCGACCGTATATCCCTGCTGGCCGCGCGGCCCCTTACCCTGTGCGGGTGGGAACGCGCGTCGTGCTGGCCGAGGACAACTCCCTGCTCCGGCATGGTCTCGTGCGGTTGATCCAGGGAGCGCCGGACCTCGAGCTGGTCGGCTCGGCGGCCGACCTGCCCGCGCTGAAGGCGCTGATCGAGACGCAGACGCCGGACGTCGTCGTCACCGACATCCGCATGCCTCCCACGAACACCGACGAGGGCATCGCGATCGCCGCCTCCCTGCGCACCATGCACCCGGAGATGGGTGTGCTGCTGCTGAGCCAGTACGCCGAGGCCAGCTACGCGCTGACGCTGCTCGCCGAGGGCACCGCCCGCCGCGGTTACCTGCTCAAGGAGCGGGTGGCCGACGGCGACGAACTGACCGACGCGATCCGCCGGGTCGCCGACGGCGGCTCGGTGATCGATCCGACCGTCATCGAGGGCCTGGTCGCCGCGAACCGTGCCAAGCCCTCGGAGCTGGACGCCCTGACCCCCCGCGAGCTGCAGGTGCTGGGTGAGATGGCGCAGGGTAAGAGCAACGCCTCCATCGCCGCGACGTTGGTGCTGAGCGAGCGGGCGATCGAGAAGCACACCAACTCGATCTTCAGCAAGCTGGGGTTGAGCGAGGAGCGCGACCTCAACCGCCGGGTGAGCGCGGTGCTGGTGTACCTGCACAACCGCTGACGGCAGACCTTCACCCTGAGGCCGGACAGGTCGGGGAACTGTCCTGCAGGGTGAGGCGGGATCTTGTCCATCGGCACGCGGGGTGATTCGGTGACGCCCATGACCGTCACCGACCCCACGTTCTACCGTTCCGCAGCCGAGGCGGCCGCCGCGCCGCGCGAGCGGCTGGCCTATGTCGTCGCGTTCGACCGTGCCGCGGAGCGGCCGGACGCGCTCACCGTCGTCGACGTGGACGAGGAGTCGGCGACCTACGGTCAGCTCGTCGGCTGGGCGGACCTGCCGACCCGCGGCGACGAGCTGCACCACTTCGGCTGGAACGCCTGCAGCAGCGCGCTCAAGCACGAGGGCCACGACATGCACGGCCTCGAGCGGCGCTACCTGCTGCTGCCCGGGCTGCGCAGCAGCAACGTCCACGTGTACGACACGCAGCCCGACCCCAGCTCCCCGCAGCTGCTCAAGACGATCGACGCGAAGGAGCTGGCCGCCAACGCCGGCTACTCGCGCCCGCACACCCTGCACTGCGGCCCGGACGGGATCTTCCTGTCGTGCCTCGGGGGCGCCGACGGCAACGACGGTCCGGGCGGGATCGCGCTGCTGGACCACACGACGTTCGACGTGCTGCGCGCCTGGGAGACCGACCGCGGCCCGCAGTACCTGGCCTACGACGCCTGGTGGCACCTCAACCAGAACGTCGCGATCACCAGTGAGTGGGGCACCCCGTCGATGATCGAGGACGGGATCGTGCCGGAGCTGCTGCTGGGCCAGAAGTACGGGCACGCGCTGCACTTCTGGGACCTCGCCGACGGCCGGCACCTGCAGACCGTCGACCTCGGCGCGCAGCACCAGATGGTGCTGGAGCTGCGGCCGAGCCACGACCCCGAGGCGACGTGGGGGTTCGTCGGCGTCGTCGTGTCGACCGAGGACCTGTCGGCGTCGATCTGGCGCTGGCACCGCGACGGCGACACGTGGATGGCGGACAAGGTCATCACGATCCCGGCCGAGCCGGCCGATCCCGAACTGCTGCCGCCCGCACTGCAGCCCTTCGGTGCCGTGCCGCCGCTGGTCACCGACATCAACCTCTCCGTCGACGACCGCATGCTCTACGTCTCCTGCTGGGGGACCGGCGAGCTCAAGCAGTACGACGTGACGGACCCGGCGCATCCGCGCGAGGTGGGGTCCGTCCGCCTCGGCGGGATCGTCGGGCGGGTCGCCCACCCCGCGTCGCCCGAGGAACGGCTGGCAGGCGGGCCGCAGATGGTGGAGGTGAGCCGGGACGGCAACCGCGTCTACATCACGAACTCGCTCTACGGCGCCTGGGACGACCAGTTCTACCCGGACGGCGTCGGCGCCTGGATGGCGAAGATCGACGCCGACCCGGCGGGCGGGATGCGCGTCGACGAGCGATTCTTCCCGCACGGCGACGACTTCCGCGGCCTACGAGCGCACCAGGTGCGGCTGCAGGGCGGAGACGCGTCGTCGGACTCGTACTGCTACCGCTGAGACACGCGCACGACTGATCGCCGCGGGCGTCGCGCCGGGGCTGCCCGCGCCGCTTCCGCGCGACGTTCGCGGCGATCAGGCCGCCGCCCGGCGACGCTCGCGGTGATCATTCGGCCGCCAGGACGGCGGCGGGCGGCGTCCGCACCGCCCGTGCCGCCGGGATCGCCGCGGCGAGCAGCGCCCCCACGACCAGGCCCGGGCCGATGAGGAGCAGCAACGCCACCGGAACGGCGACGTCACCCCCCACGCCGGTCGACGTCGCGACCTCCCACCACACCACCCGCGCCACCCCGAGCCCGACCGGCACGCCGACGAGCACGGCGGGCAGCACCGTGGCCAGGGCCGCGACCGCCAACGTCGCCCGCACCTGGGCCGGGGTCGCGCCGAGCACGGTCAGCACGGCGAGGTCGCGCGCGTGCCGCCGGCCGGCGGCGAGCAGCACGTGGCCCACCGCGGCCCCGCCGACCGCGGCCAGCACGAGCGCCAGCACCTCGGGCAGCATCAGCAGATCGCGGAGGTTGCGGATCTCGGGTGGGGGCAGGGCGCCGTGCACCTCCAGCCGCGACGACAGCTCGCGGAACAGGAACTCGGCCCGACCGGGCGTGGCAAGCACGTAGGCATTGACGTTCTGCTTCGCGCCGACCGCGAGCACCGGCAGCTGCTTGCGGACGACGACGCCGCCCACGCCGAGGGGGTCGTCGGCGGCGCCGTGGTACACGACGATCCCGGTGACCCGCAGCGACACCGGAGGCCCCTTCACGGGTCGGACCGCGACGGTGTCGCCGACGCCGACCCCGAGCCGGTCGGCCGTGCGTGGCTGCAGAGCGATCTCGCCGAGCCCCGTGGCAGGGCGGCCCGCGACGGTCTCGACCGGCAGGGCGCCCTTCCGGTGCTCGACCGATAGCAGCTGCAGGGGCACCGTGTCGTCGCCGAAGGTCACCGGGACCGTGATGACGAGGTCCAGCGCGGCCACCCGGCGGTCCGCGACCAACTCGGCCACGTCGGGCTCACGAGCGTCGACGATCGTGAGGTCGCTGGTCAGGCCGTAGCGCGCAGGAGTGTCGACGAGCCGCTGCAGGCTCGCCTGAAACGTCACGGTCGCGACGATCGCCATCACGGCCAGGCCGAGCCCGACGACGGTGGCGGCGGTCCGGATCCCGCCCACCGACCTCGGACCGCGCCAGGCCAGACCTGCACCGGCCAGCACCGCGGGCCAGCGACCGAGCGCACTGTGGCCGGCCGACGGTACCGCCGGGGCGGGCCGGCGCGGGCGCGCGACGACGGCGGCCGCGACGGCCGTCATCGCGCCGAACAGCAGCGCGACCGCGACACCGCCGCCCAGCGCGACCGCCCACGGCGCCCGGAACCCCGGGGTGGGCTCGAACCGGGCCTGGCTGCCCAGAGGCTCGATTCGTCCGGAGGCCAGCGCGACCACGGAACCGGCGGCACCCGCGGCGAGCGCTCCCGCCCCGCCGGCTAGCACCCGCGCCACCGCGCGCTCGACCAGGGTCATCCCGAGCGCGCGCTCGATGCGCTGGACGTGGCGGCGGCCGCCGTGGTGGCGCAGCAGCCCCTGGGCGACGATCAGCAGCCCGCCCAGCCCGACGACGACGCCGAACACGACCAGTCCCGCGAGCAGGACCACCTGTGCAGCACGGACGGTCGGGTCGACGCCGGTGGTCGGGAAGTACGGGTCGGGTCGCAGGAGGCCGTCCAGCGGCGAGTGGTAGGGGTCGGCGGCATAGGCGCTTGCCAACGCCGCGGCGAAGGCGTCCCGGCTCGCCGGGTCCGTGGACCGCAGCCGGACGAACACGCCGCGGGACGAGACGTCAGCGGCGTGCACACGGGCGAACTCGGGCGTCACGGACACGTCGGTGGCCGGCTCAGCCCAGGTCGGGGCGCGGGTGATACCGACCACCCGCACGCGCGCGAACCCGCCGTCGGGCTGTCCGAAGCCCTGCGAGAACCGGGCGATCTCCCGGGCCAGCAGCAGGCGCAGGATGATCTCGTCGCCGACGTGGAGACCCAGGTTCGCGGCGGCGGGCTCGCTGACGAGTATCTCGTCGGCGGCCTGGGAGTCCGGCGCACGGCCCTTGATCACGACCGGCTCGGCCAGGCCCGGCGGATGGTCGGGGCCACCGCTGAGCGACACGAACCGGACTGCCGGGATGTTGATCTGGGCGACCCACGCGACCGGTGTCCAGCTCTCGGTGACGCCGGGCATGGTCGGGATCCGGTCGAAGACGGTGCTGTGCGCCGCAGGCAGCAGGACCTGCGCGTCCGCCACCCCGACCGCCGCACTGAGCCGCTCGTGGGCGGTCAACGTCCGGTCTGCGACAGCCACGGTGCCCAGCACGACCCCGCCGACCAGCCCGAACAGCAGCCCGAGCGTGACCAGGCCCCGCCATCGCGTGCGCAGTTCAGCGCGGGCAACCAGGCCGACCGCGCCGAGCGGACTGCCGGTCACCTAGTCCCCCACCGGCAGCGGCCGGCGCACCGGTGCGGCGTGCGGTACCGGCGCGCGGCCGACGACGACCGTGCCGTGGCCCGGCGCCGCCCGCCACGTGATCTCCCCGCCCAGTGCCCCGATCCGGTCCGCCATGTTCGACAACCCCGCGCCCGCGGGGGTGCTCGCCGGGTCGAAGCCGGGGCCCGTGTCGGCGACCTCGAACCGCAGCTCCCCGGGCACGGCCTGCAGCGTGACCGTCACGCTCGCCCCCGGCGCGTGCTTTCCGACGTTGGCCAGCGCCTCGAGACAGCAGAAGTAGACCGCGGCCTCCACCTGCTCCGGGTGACGACCCAGGCCCGTCGCGGCGACCGTGACGGCAAGCGGGCTCCGCTTCGCGGCGGCCCGCAGCGCCTCCTCCAGGCCGGAGTCGCGCAGCAGCGGCGGGTAGATCCCGTGTGCCAGGTCGCGCAGCGAGGCGATCGACTCGCGGACGCCGCGGTCGAGCTCGTCGAGCAGCTCGACGTCCGCGGACGACGCCCCCGTGGCGAGGCTGTCGCGGACCAGCCGGATGCCGACCGCGAGCGCGACGAGGTGCTGCTGGGCCCCGTCATGCAGGTCCCGCTCGATCCGCTTGCGCTCGGCGTCCGCCGTGGTCACGAGCCGGCGGCGGGACGCCTGCAGGTCCACGTTCGCCCGGCGCAGGTCGGCCAGAGTCGCCTGCAGCGCCTCGTCCAGACTGCGGTTGCGAAGCACGATCGCCAGCCGGCGGGCGACCTCCGCCAGCGCCCGGTCGTCCGAGGTGCTGAACGGCAGCGCGTCCGGGGGCCGCTCGATGACCACCAGCGCCAGCACGCTGCCGCCGTGCAGGGCGGGTGCGAACCGCAGCTGCCGGTCGGCCAAGGAGCCCGCGTTCTCGTGGCCGTCGAGCAGGCGGGGCACCCACAGGCGCAGCCAGCCCGGCCCGGCGACGCCCGCGCGGCGCAGCATGCCCAGCTCGGCGGGGTCGAGCGGGGGCGGGACGGGGTCGGTGTCGGGGTCCAGCGCGCTCGGCACGACGAGCGTGCGGCGCAGCCCCGGGTCCGCGCGGCCTTCCCAGGTGGAGTTCGCCGCCACCGTCGGGTCGTCGAGGCCGGTCCAGACCTCGACCCGGGACAGCTGCCAGTCGCGGCGCATCGACTCGGCGAGGGTGCGCAGCAGGTCGTCGACCGGGCTGCCGCGGCCGGCGTTCTCGGCGAAGTCGGCGAGCAGCTCGTCCGGGGAGCGGCGCACCGCGTGCATCACCGCGCGGGTCCGGCGCGCTGCCCGGCGGGCGAACGGGCCCGCGCAGGCGGCTGCGACGACGACCCCCGCCGCGGCGGGCCCGACGACCCGGCGCTCGGCACCCGCCGGGAGCCGGCCGAGCAGGAGCAGCAGCGTGACCAGACCGAGCAGGATCGCCGCCCCGACCGCCGCCGCCGACGCGGCGGCGACCAGCACGCCCGTACTCGACCGGCGGGCCTGCGCGCTCCACCCGGCCACCAGCCCGACGAGCACGGCGACGGTCGCGAACGCGCCGACCGGACCGGGCGCGGGAGCGTCGCCGAGGAACCCGATCGCGGTGCCGAGCACGACGATCGCGGCGGCGACGAGGAGCCCGGCCACCAGCAGCGCCAGGCGACCGCGCCGGCCGGGCCGGTCGTTGATCATGCTCATCGCACTCCCTCGCTACGCTCGGTCGGCGCTTCGCGCGGGCGCTGTGACACTGATTCGCTCGCAAGCTCGCTCATCGCACACCCCCGGTGCCCTCGGTGAAGGACGTGTCCCCGTGGTCGGCCCGGCGGGCGAGGCGGGTGCGCCGCCCGGTCAGTGCGTCCACCCAGAGCGGGCCCGCCGGGGCGACGATCGAATCCGCTGCCGGCCCGAGATCGTCGTCCGCGTCCTCGACCACGCAGCCGTCACGCATCCGGACGATCCGCTGCGCCCCCGCGGCGACCTCCCGGTTGTGGGTGACCATGAGGATCGTCTGGCCCGAGTCGTGCAGCCGGTGGAACAGGTCGAGCACCTCGGCGGCACCCGCGGAGTCCAGCGCGCCCGTCGGCTCGTCCGCGAGCAGCAGCGTCGGGCGGTTCGCCAGCGCCCGCGCGATCGCCACGCGCTGGCGCTGGCCGCCCGACAGCGCGTCGGGCGGCTCCGCCGCGCGGTCGAGCAGGCCGAGAATGTCCAGCAGGTCACGGGCGCGGGCCGTCGCCTCCGCCGGCCGCGCGCCGGCGATCAGCGCGGCCAGCGCCACGTTCTCCAGGGCCGACAGGTGCTCGATCAGGTGGAAGAACTGGAACACCAGGCCGACATGGCGGCGGCGCAGCCGGGCGAGCTTGGTGCTGCTGAGCTCCTCGGTGCGAACACCGGCGACGGCGACCGTGCCCTCGTCCGCCCGGTCCAGCCCCGCGACGAGGTGCAGGAGCGTCGACTTGCCGCTGCCCGACGGGCCCATGAGCGCGACGAACTCACCCGCGCGCACCGTGAGGTCCGCTCCGCGCAGCGCGCGCACGGGTGGCGCACCGTAGGTCTTGCGCAGACCCCGGACGACGAGGTGGGGCACGCCGGGGTCGGGCGGCGGCTGGTCAGGCACCGTCCCAGAGTAGGGGCGGACCCCGTCAGGAATCGCCGCTCGGCACGCAGAGCACCGGCCGATCCGACAGCTGCAGGAGCTTGTGGGCGACCGAACCGAGCAGCAGGCCGCGCAGCGGGCTCTCGTTCCACGTCCCGACGACGATCACCTCGGCGTCGCGCTCGTCCGCGACGGAGACCAGGGCCGGCGCGGGCCGGTCCTCGACGATCTCCACGACCGCGCGCACGCCGGCCGCCTCCGCGGCGGCGACCGCCGGACGGGTGACCCGGTCGTCGAGCTCCTCGATCGCCTCCCGGGCCTCACCCACCTCCTCACCGACCCGGCCCGGCGGCTCGACCCCGTGCACCAGCACGAGGGGGACGTCGAGTGCCCGGGCGATCCGGATCGCGACCGCCAGGGCGCGCTGCGCACCCGGCGAGGTGTCGAGGCCGAGCACGACGCTCTTGCCGCTCCTGTCGGGCGCTCGCTGTGACAGTGATTCGTTCGAAGGCTCGCTCACTGGCACTCCCTCGCTGCGCTCGGTCGACGCTTCGCGCGGGCGCTGTGACACTGATTCGCTCGCAAGCTCGCTCACCGGGTCACCACCGGTCCACCGGTCGCCGGGTCACCGGGTGCGGGGTCGCCGGTCACGGGATCGGGTGCCACGCCGGTGCGCTCCCTCCAGAAGGTCGCATCGTGCAGCCGCCAGCCGATCATGATCACGACACCGATCAGGAAGATCGCGATGCCGATCACCAGCGGCGGCCCGAAACCGAACCAGGCCGTGCCCGCCGACGACGTCGCGGGGTCGTTGAGGTCGATCACCGAGCGGATCAGCAGCCAGAACAGCAGGATCGCCCCGATCACCGGGCCCACGCCGATGAGCAGCAGGTTCTTGAGGCTGTGCCGCAGCTGTCGCCGGTAGTAGATGGCGCAGGCGATGCCCGTGAGGGCGTAGTAGAAGGAGATGAGCAGCGACAGCGCCGTGAGCGAGTCGAGCAGCGCGTTCTCGCTGATCATGTTGGCCAGCACGTACCAGGTGGAGGCGATCCCGGCGACCAGCCAGGTCGAGACGTCCGGGGTCTGGAAGCGCGGGTGGATCCGGGCCAGCTTGCGCGGCAGCGCGGCGCGGCGCGCCATCGACAAGCCCGTCCGGGACGCGGGGATGATCGTCGTCTGGGTCGACGCGAGCGCGGAGGTCGCGACCGACAGCAGCAGCACCCAGTCCCAGCCGCCGAGCACCTCGTGGCCAAGGACCGCGAAGATCTGCTCCGCCTGGTCCTCGTTCTCGGTCAGGAACTCCGTACCCGCGTACGCCACCACCGCGTAGGCCACCGACAGGTAGGTCACGAGCAGCACGACCGTCGAGAAGATCCCGGCCCTGCCCGGCGCCGACGCGGAGTCCTCGGTCTCCTCGGTGAGGTTGACCGCCGACTCCCAGCCCCAGTAGGTGAACACGCCCAGCAGCAGGCCCGCCGTGAGGGTCGCCCCGCCTGCGCCGAACGGGTTGAGCCAGGTGATCGACGGGGTGAGCGCCTCGAGCGAGCTGGTACCGGCGACCGCGCGCCAGATCGCCACGCCGGCGAACACCAGCAGCGACACCACCTGCAGCAGGATCAGCCCGTTCTGCAGATGCGCCGACGTCTCGGTGCCGATCACGCAGACCGCGGTCATGGCAATGATCACGACGACCGTCAGGGCGACGACCAGCGCGGTGTTCTCCGCGAGCGAGTCCAGGCCGACCGTCAGCAGCCCGAACCGGACCGCGGTGTCGGCCAGGGAGCCGACGACCAGTACCCCGGTCATCGAGATCGCCCAGCCGCCGATCCAGCCGAACCACGGGCCCATGGCCCGGGTGACCCAGGAGAACGTCGTGCCGCAGTCCTGGTCTGCCTTGTTGAGGTAGTAGAACGCCGACGCGATGAGCAGCATCGGCACGAACGACGCCAGCAGCACGCCCGGGGCGTAGATCCCGACGAGCGCGACGATCGGTCCGATCACGGCGGCCAGCGAGTACGCGGGCGACGTCGACGCCAGGCCGATCACCAGGGCGTCGAGGAACGAGATGGCGCCGTGCTTGAGCTCCACCTCCGGGGCGCGTTCAGCGGGTACCGGAGGGTCCGCACTCGTCATGGGGATCTTTATCCCAGCTTTGCTCATTCACCCACAAGGCGTCCGCGGGTTACGTTCCGATCATCCGTATGCCGAACTCGTCACCCGGAGCGTCCAGTGCGCATACTCCTTTTGGGTGCAGGCGGTGTGGGCGGCGCGGCGGCAGCAATCGTCGCCCGGCGCGACTTCGTCGAGTGCCTGATCGTGGCCGACCACGACCTCGCCCGCGCCGAAGCTGTGGTCGAGAAGGTGGGCGACCCGCGGCTGACGGCCGCCCGGCTCGACGCGACCGACGAGACCGCGGTGCGCGAGGCACTGGCCGACCACGGCGCCACGGCCCTGCTCAACGCGACCGACCCCCGGTTCGTCATGCCGCTGTTCCGCGCAGCCCTGGCAGGCGGCGCGACCTACCTCGACATAGCGAGCGGGTGACCTTCAAGTACGGGCTCGGCGACAAGATGATCTCCACCCTGCGGACGCTGCACGAGCTGGGGCTCTCGTCGACGGAGCCGGTGCGGGTCGGGAACGTGTCGGTGTCGCCGCGCGAGGTGGTGGCGGCCTGCCTGCCCGACCCGGCGACGCTCGGCGCCGCGATGACCGGGAAGACCTGCGCGGGCCTGTGGGTGCGCGGCCTCGGACCGGACGGCGCCCCGCGGGAGGTCTACCTCCACCACGTCGTCGACAACGCCTGGTCGATGCGCGAGTACGGCTGCCAGGCAGTGGTGTGGCAGACGGCGATCAACCCGGTCGTGGCGCTGGAGCTGACCGCGGCGGGCACGTGGTCGGGGGCGGGGGTGCTGGGTCCGGAGGCGTTCGACGCCGTTCCGTTCCTGGACCTGCTGACCGCGTACGGGTCGCCGTGGGAGCTGCGCGAGGGCGGCTGAGCATCAGCGGCGGAGCCACCACCGCCGGCGGGGACGGTCGGTGGGGGCGTCGGCGGCGCGGCGCTCGGCGGCCCGGCCGCTGGCGCCGGTGGGGCCCGCGGTGCCGGTCGCGCCCGTGGACGTCGACGCCGTCGTGGCCCGCTTGCTCCGGCAGGTCGTCGAACTCGCCGCGCTCCTGGGCCAGCCGGATCTGCCGCTCGACGAGGGACTCGTACCCGTGCGCGAGACCGTATCCGTGCTGGCGCGGTGCCTCCTCCACGCCTCCAGTATCCCCGCACGTCGCACGCGTACTCCGGCTCGAAGGCGGGCTCCGACGTGCGGACGGTCAGCGGCCGTCCAGCAGCGGCCGCAGCGGGTCCCAGGTGCTGCCGTCCGTCGCGTCCCGGCGGCGGCGGGCCATCCCCGACAGCACCTCCAGCACCACGCGGTTGGCCAGCGCCGAGGTGATGTCGGCGTGGTCGTACGGCGGGGAGACCTCGACGACGTCCGCGCCGACGACCGGCAGCTCGTAGGCGATCCGGCGGACGGCGTCGAGCAGTTGGCGCGCGGTCAGCCCGCCGGGCTCGGGCGTCCCGGTGCCCGGAGCGTGACCGGGGTCGCAGACGTCGATGTCGACCGACAGGAAGATGCCGTCGCAGTCGTCCGTCGCGATCGAGAACGCCTCCGTCAGGCACTCCTCGAGGCCGCGGGCGACGATCTCGGTCATCTCGTAGCTGCGCATGCCCTGGGCGGCCATCCACGCCAGCGTCTCGGGCCCCGGCCAGTAGCCGCGCAGCCCGATCTGCAGGAAGCGGTCGCCGCGCAGGGCCCCGGACTCGATCAGCCGCCGCATCGGCTGCCCGTGCCCGACCAGGGAGCCGAACTCGACGTCCCCGGTGTCCGCGTGCGCGTCGAAGTGGATCATCGAGATGCGGCCCTGGCCCAGGTGCTGGGCGACACCCGCGGCGTCCGGCCAGGCGATCGTGTGGTCGCCGCCCAGCACCAGCGGGACGGCGCCCGTCGCCGTGACGGTGTGGACCGCGCGCTGCAGGTCGCGCACCGAGCGCTCGGCGTCGCCGGAGAACATCTCGACGTCGCCCGCGTCGTAGACGGTCAGGTCGCTCGACAGGCCGTCCACGCGCAGCGCGAGCGACGGGCGCGACCCGTCATGCGGCAGGTAGCAGGTCTGCCGGATGTGCTGCGGCCCGAACCGGGTGCCCGGCCGGTGCGAGGTGCCGCCGTCGAACGGGGCGCCGAGGATCACGACGTCCGCGTCCGCGTAGGTGTCGGGCTCGTCCCAGGTGCAGCGGGGCACCCCGAGGAAGGTGACGTCGGGCCCGTACTGCGGGCCGTAGCGGCTCATGGCCCGCAGCGCCCCGGCTCGTGCGTCCCGGCTTGGGGCGCGACGTCCAGCGCCGGGTTGCGGTCGAAGAACCCGGCCGGGGTGAGCCGGAACGACACGACGTCGACCGGCATCACGGGCCAGTCCTCCACGCGCGGCACGTGGTGGATGCCGAAGACGTACCAGAGCACGACGTCGGTGTCCCGGATCGACCGCTGGGCCTGCGTCCACACCGCGAGGCCCTCGTCGAACGCGGACTGGTTGACGAACTCCCCGCACGGCCAGCGCTCGTCGGGATGGAACGGCGTGACCCACAGCGTGTGCCCGATGACCTGGGCGCGCTCGAACACCGGCGACGACGGGTCGAGCATCGCCGGGAAGGCCCCGCTCGGCGCGAGCTTGTACGCCGTCGGGGTGCCGTGGGCGTTGCGCCGGGTGCTGCTGGTGATCTTCCAGGCGCGCTGGGTGGCCCAGTTCGGGTCGAACCCTCCCTCGGTGGTGAGTGGCTCGTTCGCCTGGGTCAGCGCGAGGCCGTACGGGTTGTCCGGGCCGATCGGCGACTGCACCGTCTCGGTCGCCACCACCGTGTTCGGCTCGCCGTCGACGTCCATGTCGAGGCGGGCGACGATGAAGTGCTGGTGGATCGGCGCGTAGGTGCGGGCGTCGACGACCGTCCCGTACGGCGGCGGCTCCCCCTCCGGGAACGGCGTCGTGACCATGATCCCGGTGGCCCGGACCTCGCACTCGATCGTGCCGTCTTCGTAGAACCGCCAGTACACGAGGTACTCGTAGTTCGCCACGGTGACGTGGCTGCTCACGACCATCCGCCTGCGCCGCCGCACCTCCGCCCCGACGACGCCGTCCACGTGCTTCCACCCGACGCCGTCGTCCTCCTCGTGCAGGCAGATCGCGTTGCCGATCACCTGCGGCTCGCCCGCCGAGTCGTGCAGCACGGCATCGACGTAGGTGATCTCGCCGAGACAGTCGCAGCCCAGCTCCAGCGACGTGGTCATGAAGCCCAGGCCCCACTCGCCGACGTCGAACGCCGTCCGGTTCGCGTGCTCCAAGCTCGCGTCCCGGTAGGGCACGACCATCTCGGCGAACGAGAGCCGGTGCGCGATCGGGCGAACGCCCGACGCCTCGTCCCACCCCACCTCGTGCAGCACCAGGCCCTCGCGGTAGGTGAAGCCCAGCCGCATCCGCCAGTTCTCCCACGACAGCGCGTGGCCGTCCACGGTGAAGGACGCGCCGTCGGGCTGGACGACCTGCAGCGGCCGCCGCGAGGTGCGCGCGGTGTAGCCGGGGATGTGCGCCGGGGTGTACTCGCCCATCACCGGCGGGAAGCCGGGGTCCGGCCCGTCCTGGATCTCCAGCAGCTCCATCGTGTTCATGTCGACGACGAGCTTGAGCCCGGCCACCGGGTGCGCGTACGGGTTGGCTCCCGGGGCGGCGCGCAACCAGATGTCGCACCACCCGATCCGGCGGCCCGCGAAGGGCTCGGGGATCAGGCTGGCCCCGTAGGTCCAGACGTCGATCAGGGTCAGCGACGGGTCGTCGATGCCGCGCTCGGCCAACGCGGCGATCACGTCGGGGTGGCGGCGCATCGCCTCGTCGCACTCGTGCCACTCGTCGACGGTGGCGTTGGGCTGGCGGCCGGGCTGGGGTTCCCATGTCAGCAGGGTGTCAGCGGACACCGACAATTCCGCGATGTACGCCAGGCCGTCCCGGGTGTCCCACACGATCGCCCGCGCCACCCGCTCGACCGGATCCCCGGGGCGGTGCCCGCGCACCACCTCCTTGGCGGGCTCGCGCAGCTCGATCGCGGCGATCCGCCACTGCGGGCGGGCGACGCCACGCTCGCGGTGCAGGAGCGCGGTGACCCGGCGGATCTCGTCGGCGGTCAGCGGATCGAGGGGATGGGGGTGGGTCACGGGAGCGCCTCCTGCTCGGCTCGGCGCTCGCAGTGTTGATGATCGCCGGGATCCCGGGCAACCGGTCCTCGTGCCCTCGCCTGCCCGGCGGACCGCGGTCGGTCGCCGGTGAGCGAGCTTGCGAGCGAATCAATGTCACAGCGCCCGCGCGAAGCGTCGACCGAGCGCAGCGAGGGAGTGCGGTGAGCCGCTCCGGCGTGGGGTCGATCCACCGCAGACCGGTGTCCTCGACCGGGTGGCGTCGTCCGGCACCCGATCGGACCTGCGGCGCTACCCCCGTTCACCAGGGCAAAATGCCGCGAGGGGGGCGTTGTTGCCCGCCCCGGACACCGGTCGTAGGGTGGTCGCCGCGGTCGCCCCAGGCCGCTGATCCCATCCGCAGGACCGTCGAGGAGCCCGGTGCGCATGAACAGTGAGGCACCTGCCGATCCGGCCGACGAGGCCGGCGAGGTCGGTGAGGTCGTCCGCTTCGATGTCGTCAAGCACGGCGACGACGCGACCGTCGTGCACGTCGTCGGTGAGATCGACACGCTGACCGCGCCCGTGTTGCGCGCCCAGCTGGACGAGCACATCCCGGTCATCCCGCTGCTGGTGCTCGACCTGTCGGACGTCACCTTCCTGGGCTCGGCCGGGCTCGCGGTGCTCGTCGCCGCCAAGGACGCCGCGGACGCCCGCGGGCACACGCTGCGGCTGGTGTGCGGGTCGCGGATCGTCACGCGGGCGCTGGAGGCCACGGGGCTGCTGACGCTCTTCGACGTCGCCGACGGTGTCCCGCAGGCGCTCAGCTCGTCGGCCTGAGGTGTGTCCACAGTGCGGAGTGACTGACCCTGTGCACGATTAGCCCGTTGCGGTGATCGGCGGGTCGCCCACGTCGCGGCCCGTGACGGTGGCACGCTGACCCGGTGACCAGCGGTACCGTCGTCGACGCCGCGGACCTCCTCACGTCGACCGCCGGCGAGATCGCCGCCCGGGTGCGGGCGGGGGCCACGACAGCCGTCGAGGTCGCCCGCGCCCATCTGGCCCGCGTCGCCGCCCGGGATGCCGAGCTCGGTGCCTTCGAGGCCCTCGACGCCGAGCGGGTGCTCGCCGAGGCCGCCGGGGTGGACGCCCGGCCGGATCGGTTCGCGCTGCCGCTCGCCGGCGTCCCGGTCGCGGTGAAGGACAACGTGCCGGTGGCCGGGCACGCGACGCGCCACGGGTCGGCCGCCACGTCGACCGCACCGGCGCGCCGCGACGACGAGCTGGTCAAGCGGCTGCGGCGGGCAGGCGCTGTGGTCGTCGGCAAGACCCGGATGCCGGAGCTGGCGGTGTGGGGGTTCACCCAGTCGGCCCTGGGCTTCACCCGCAACCCGCGCAGCCCGGCCCGCGACCCCGGCGGTTCCAGCGGCGGCAGCGCGGCGGCGGTCGCGGCCGGGATGGCGGCGCTCGCGCTGGGAACGGACGGCGGCGGCTCGATCCGCGTCCCGGCCGCCTACTGCGGCCTGGTCGGCCTCAAGCCCGGCGCAGGCGAGCTGCCACTGCCCGGCGGCGCGGACGAGCACTGGTTCGGGCTCAGCGCCGCGGGCCCGCTCGCCCGTACCAGCGCCGACGCCGCGGTGATGTTCGCCGTGCTCGCGGGGCGCGACGCCGCGGCGGCCCGGCAGGCGGTCGAGGCGGGCACCGCGTTCGGGCGGGTGGCGGTGTCCTTGCGCAGCCCGTCGCCCGTCGCCGAGCTGACAGCGGAGAACCGGCTGGCCACCGTCGGTGCGGCCGTGTTGCTCCGGGAGGGCGGAGCGGTGCTGGCGGCCGAGGATCCGCCCTACTCCGGATCCGTGGCGTCGCACTGGTCGGTGCGCTGGCAGGCGGGCGTGGCGCGGGAGGCCGCGGACCTCGGCCTGGATCTCGACGCCGTCGAGCCGCGAACCGCGACGGTCGTGCGGCACGGCCGGGGCGTTCTGCGCCTCGGCGGTCCCCGCCCCGCGACGGCCGCGGCGTGGCGGGACCGGGTACTCGCGTGGTTCGACGCGGGCCGCCACGACGTTCTGCTCACTCCGGCGGTCGCCGGCCCGCCGGTGCGGGCGGGGGCGATGCGGCACCGCGGCTACCTGTCGACGACGATGCTGTCGGCCTCCCGCGTGCCCTACACGCAGGCCTGGAACCTGGCGGGAGTGCCGGCCGTGGTCGTCCCGGTGAGCGTGTCGGGCCGTCTGGTGGCGGTCCAGCTGGTGGGCCGGCCGGGCGACGAGCTGGCGCTGCTGGCGACGGCGGCACGGATCGAAGGCCGGGAGGTCCCCGACGCCCGGCTCGGCCGGGCCCGGTGACCGCGTGAACGTCGCCGTACGGCTGTGAGCGGAACCGTGGGGCGACGGTCGCGGTGCTCACCCGGCCCTGCGGCGACCCTCGCGGTGATCAACGCAACGTGATCCGCCCCGTCCCCGCGCGCACCTCGCCGATCACCGCTGCCGACACCCCGGCAGCGGCCAGCTCCCCCACCGCCGCCCGCGCCCGCTCCGGCTCCGCGCCGAACAGCAGGCCGCCCGAGGTCTGGGCGTCGGCCAGCAGCAGCACGTCGATCTCGCCGTAGCCACCTGCGTCGACGGACGGCGCCACCCAGTCGCGGTTGCGCTTGCTGCCGCCGGGCAGGATCCCGGACTCCGCGAGCGCCCGGACGCCCGGCAGGACCGGCACCGCCGCGACGTCCAGTGCGGCGTCCACGTGCGACGCGGCGGCCATCTTCATGAGGTGCCCGAGCAGCCCGAAACCCGTGACGTCCGTGCAGCCCGTCGCCCCGGCGGTGATCGCGGCCCGCGCCGCCGCCGCGTTGCTCGCGGTCATCGACGCCACGGCCGCCGCCACGAGGTCGTTCGGCGCGGCTCCGGCCTTGATCGCCGTGGTGGTGATCCCGATGCCGAGCGGTTTGGTGAGCACCAGCGCGTCGCCGTCGCGCAGGCCGGAGTTGCGCAGGAGCCGGTCCGGGTGTGCCTCGCCGACCACCGCCAGCCCGTACTTGGGCTCGGGGTCGTCCACGCTGTGCCCGCCGACCACGACGAACCCGCCCTCCGCCGCGATCTCGGCGCCGCCCGCGAGCACCTCGGCGAGCAGGGACGTCGGCAGGTCGGACGACGGCCACGCCACCAGGTTCAACGCGAACAACGGCCGCCCACCCATCGCGTAGACGTCGGACACGGCGTTCTGCGCCGCGATCCGGCCCCACGTGCGCGCATCGTCGACGAGCGGTGTGAAGAAGTCCGTCGTCGCGACGAGGGCGCGGTCGTCGTCCAGCCGCCACACGGCGGCGTCGTCACCGGTCTCGGTGCCGACGAGCAGCTCCGGGGCGGTCGGCGGGGTGAGGGAGCGCAGGACGTCCGCCAGCAGCTCGGGAGCGAGCTTGCAGGCGCAACCGGCCCCGTGGCTGAACTGGGTAAGACGGCGGGTCACCGGACCGAGCCTACGGACCCACCCAATGCCAGGGCGGAACGGCGAGGCATGCGCCTGTGGTCCGATGCGATCGCTCCGCATCGGCGCACACACCGTCGCGGCGCCGGCCTGCAGGAGCCGCCGTACCCTCGTTCCGTGACCCTCGCGTCCGATCCCCGGCGCCGAGTGCCCCGCACCGACGCCGTGCTCGCCGAGCCCCAGATCGCCCTGGCGGTCACCCGGCTGGGCCGCGCGTTGGTCAAGGAGGCGGTCGGCAGTGCGCAGGACCGGGTCCGGCGCGGTGAGATCGCGCCCGAGGCCGTCGTCGACGCCGTCCTCGGCCGGTTGCCCGCCACCGCCACCACCCTGCGGCCGGTGCTCAACGCCACGGGCGTGCTGCTGCACACCAACCTCGGCCGCGCGCCGCTCTCCCCCGCCGCCCGGCACGCCCTCGACGTCGCCGCCGGGACCTGCGACGTCGAGCTGGACCTGACCACCGGTGCGCGCGGCGCCCGCGGCCGGGGGGCGATCGCCGCGCTGCTCGCCGCCGTCCCCGCCGCAGGTGCCGCACACCTGGTCAACAACGGCGCGGCCGCGCTCGCCCTCGTCGCCACCGCGCTGGGCGCGGGTCGCGAGATCATCATCGCCCGGGGCGAGCTGGTCGAGATCGGCGACGGGTTCCGCATCCCCGACCTGCTCACGGCCACCGGTGCCCGGTTGCGCGAGGTCGGCACCACGAACAGGGTGACGCCGGCCGACTACGCCGATGCCGTCGGCCCGGACACCGGGTTCGTGCTCAAGGTCCACCCCTCGAACTTCGTCGTCACCGGCTTCACCCGATCGGTCGCGGTGGACGAGCTGGCGGGCCTCGGCGTGCCGGTCGTCGTCGACATCGGCTCCGGCCTGCTCGCCCCGCACCCCCTGCTGCCCGACGAGCCGGACGCGACGACGACGCTGACCGGCGGTGCCACCCTCGTGACCGCATCCGGCGACAAGCTTCTCGGCGGCCCGCAGGCCGGGCTGCTGCTCGGCGCCCCCGGTGCCGGTGCCGAGCTGGTCGCGCGCCTGCGCCGGCACCCGCTCGCCCGCGCCCTGCGCGTGGACAAGCTGACCCTCGCCGCGCTGGAGGCCACCCTGCGCGGCCCGGCCACGCCCGTCCGGCAGGGCCTCGACGCCGCGCCGTCCACGCTGCACGCCCGGGCGACCCGGCTGGCCGAGTCCCTGCGGCGCCGGGGCATCCCGGCGGAGGCGGTCGACGCGGAGGCCACCGTCGGCGGCGGCGGCGCTCCCGGCGTCACGCTGCCGAGTGCCGCCGTCGCACTGCCGGAGTCCTTCGCGGCGGCGCTGCGGGCCGGCGAGCCCGCGGTGCTCGGCCGCCTCGACCGCGGCCGCTGCCTGCTCGATCTGCGCGCGCTGTCACCCGACGCCGACGACGCGCTGGCCGCCGCCGTCCTGGCATGCAGGTAATCGCCACAGCGGGACACGTGGACCACGGCAAGTCGACGCTGGTCCGGGCGCTCACCGGCATGGAGCCCGACCGGTGGGCCGAGGAGCGCCGCCGGGGCATGACGATCGACCTCGGGTTCGCCTGGACGAGCTTGCCGTCGGGCGCCGAGGTCGCGTTCGTGGACGTCCCGGGGCACGAGCGGTTCGTCACCACGATGCTCGCCGGCGTCGGCCCGGTGCCCGCGGTGGTGCTCGTCGTCGCCGCGGACGAGGGCTGGATGCCGCAGTCGGCCGAGCACGTCGACGCGCTGTCGGCCCTCGGCGTGCGACACGGCCTGCTCGTCGTGACCCGCAGCGACCTCCTCGAGCCCGACCTGGCCCGCGACGAGGCCCGGGCCCACCTCGCCGGGACCCCACTCGCCGGCATCCCCGCCGTCTGCGTTTCCGCGGTGACCGGAGAGGGGATGGACGACCTGCGCGCCGCGCTCGACCATCTCGCCGCCGCGCTGCCCGTCCCCGACCCCCGCGCCGACGTCCGGCTGTGGGTGGACCGGGCGTTCACGATCCGCGGCGCCGGCACGGTGGTCACCGGGACGCTGCCCACGGGCCGGGTGCGGGTGGACGACGAGCTGGAGCTGCACAGCCCGGACCACCCGCCGCGCCGCGTGACCGTGCGCGGGCTGCAGAGCCTCGGGCAGCAGCAGGAGCGGATCGCCGGGGTGGCGCGCGTCGCGGTGAACCTGCGCGGTGTGCCGCGCGAGGCGGTGGCGCGGGGAGATGTCCTGCTCACCCCCGGTGCCTGGTTGCCGACGGCGGAGCTGGACGTCCGGTTGTGCGGGGTACGCGGGACGGCACCCGACCCCGGTGAGCTGCCCGAGCAGCTGACACTCCATGTCGGCTCGGCGGCGATGGCGGCCCGGGTGCGCCCGCTGGGCGACGACGTGGTCCGGCTGCGGCTGCGGCATCCGGTGCCGCTGCGGATCGGCGACCGCGCGGTGCTGCGCGATCCGGGCCGGCGCCGGGTCGCCGCGGGCCTGCACGTGCTCGACGTGGCGCCGCCGGCGCTGGTGCGTCGGGGTGCGGCCGCTCGGCGAGCCGCGGAGCTGTCCCGTGTGGTCGGCCCGGATGCGGCGGGCGAGCTGCGCCGCCGCGGGGTGGTGCGGCGGGCCGACCTCGTGGCGATGGGGGTGCCCGCGGAGCAGGTGAACGCGCTGCGCGCGCCGGGTGCGGGTGGTCACCTCCTCGATCCCGAGCTGGCGACGGCACTCGGAACACGCCTGGCGGCCGCCGTGGCCGCGCACGACGCGGCGGACCCGGTCGACCCGGGGCTGCCGCTGGAGGCCGCGCGGCGGGCACTCGACCTGCCGGACGGGCGGCTGGTCGAGGTGGTGCTGCGGCACGGCGCGGGAGGCGCCGCCGGCCAGCGCGCCGCCGGAGACGGGTCCCGCCCGAGCGACGTCGGCGGGGGGCCGACGGCGGCGCTCACCGTGCGCGACGGCCGGGTCGCCGCCCTCGCGGGTGCCGGGCTGCCCCCAGCCGTGCGCACGGCTCTCGACGAACTGCGTGCCGACCTGCAGGTGCGCCCCTTCGACGCCCCCGAGGCCGCCCGGCTCGCCGCGCTCGGCCTGGGCCCTCGGCAGCTCGGGTCGCTGGTCCGCAACGGGGAGTTGCTGCGCGTCGCCGACGGCGTCGTGCTGCTCCCGGGCGCCGACGACCGGGCGGTCGAGGTGCTCGCCACGCTCGGCCCGGAGTTCACCCTCAGCGCCGCCCGCCAGGCCCTGGGCACGACCCGCCGGGTGGCCGTCCCGCTGTTGGAGCTGTTGGCCCGCACGGGCCGCACCGAGCGGACGGCCGACGGCGGGCACCGGCTCGTCCGGCCGGCGCCCGGCTGAGCGGCGCCCCTCGCGCCCGCGAACGTGCCCACTCACGCGCACATTTCGCGCCGGCGAACGTGCCGACTCGCGCCGTTCGACGCTCACCCGGCGCGATCGGTGCGTCGAGTACGGCCCCCGGTGGCAGCCACGGCGCGGGGGCTCTACGGTGACGCGTGATGCCCGACACGCGCTCGAACCCGCCCGTCGACCCGCCCGCCGTCCGGCGGAGCGGCGATGCCGACGACCAGATCACGCTGTCCTCGCACCGGCCCGCGCCGGGCCAGATCGTGATCGAGGTCGGCGGTGAGGTCGACATGCTCACGTCCCCGCAGCTGCGTGCCGCCGTGTTCGAGCAGTTCGAGCCGTCGGCGAACGTCGAGCTGGTCGTGCTGGCGATGGACGACGTGTCGTTCCTCGGCACCAGCGGCCTCGCCGTGCTGATCGAGGTGCGCGAGGCCGCGCACGCGGCGGGCGTCGAGCTGCGGCTGGCGTGCACGGCGCGCCGGGTGTTGCGTCCGCTGACCATCGCCGGCCTCGTACCGCTCTTCGACATCCACCCGACCCTCGATGAGGCACTCGCCGCCACCTGAGAATATGTGATCTAGGTCACACGCTTGCACGCCGTGCCCTCCGCGGCCTGCTGCCGTCGTCCCGTGCCCGAAGTGGACGGTGACCCCTGTCACCTGGCAACTCGTGCCGGAACATCACCCATCAGGACGCGCTTGCCCGCGCAGGGCGCACGCGGCGTGGCGATGCCGTCGCAGTCGAGTGGTGGGCGCGGTGTCCAACGGGTGGAGCGAGGCGTTTGTCCGCCTGCGGAGGTGGGGAAGTAGACCGCGATCGCCCGGAACGACTCGGGCCCACGGACATCTGCGAGGTGGTTCGCGACATGAGCGACGTTTCCCGGCTCCCCGGCCCGATGGACCACGCCTGGCAGTGGCAGCGCCTCGGGGCGTGCCGTGGCATGGACAGCGCGGTGTTCTTCCATCCGGACGGCGAGCGCAACCCGTCGCGGGCTCGCCGCACCGCGCGGGCGAAGGAGGTCTGCCACCGCTGCCCGGTGATGGACCTCTGCCGGGAGTTCGCACTGCAGACCCGCGAGCCGTTCGGGGTCTGGGGTGGCCTCGCCGAGGCGGAGCGGCGCATCATCCTGGAACGGCGGGGGCTCTCCGCCGTGAGCTGAGCGACCGCACGAGGTGGGCGCGCGGCGTCGGGGGCGGCGCACCCACCGGAGCACGACGAGGGGCCGGTCCCGTTACGGGATCGGCCCCTCGTCGTGTGCTGGCCACCTCCGCGACAGGGCTCGCCTCACGCCCCCGATTCGTAGCCGACGTTCTGCGCCTGCCACATCCACCGCTCTCCCCGACGTCGCGACGGCCGGGTTGGCACACCCCGCCGTGCCGTGTCACGAGGCGGGTACCCCTGGGCCACCCGACCAAGCGTGAGGCCGCTCTCGTCGGTGCGACCCCGCCGCGGTTCAAGCGTCGACGACGCTCAGCTCGAGGCACCGGTAGCGCTGCACCGGCAGGCCGTAGACCTCCGCGATCCGCCACACCGCCCGCTCGATCGCGGCCCGCGCGGGGTCGGTCGGCAGCGGCACCGGGGCCAGGCACACCACACCGGGCTCGGGGTCGAACCCGACCAGCTCGCTCAACGCCGCGACCAGATCGCCGTCCGCCGCGGTGCCGAGCGGCGGGCGCAGGCCCAGGCGATGCACGTGCAGCTCGTCGAGCCCGAGCTGCGCGACGGCGGCACGGACGTCGTCGGCGCCGTCGGCGTCCTCGTCCATGTCGTCGAGGTCGGCCGCGTCGGGCGTGGTGAGCGGCCCGCCGCCCAGCACGCACACCGGGCTCGGGTCGGAAACGGGCTCGTCCTCGCACACGAGCAGCAGGTCGACGTAGCCGGCGTCGCGGATTTCGTCCAGCAGATCCGAGCCGGGCCGCAGCAGCTCCATCGGGCTCACGGCGACGGCGACGACGCGGCGCCCGTCGTCGGCGGTGTCGCCGTCGGCGGGTCTCGGAAGGTCCACGGGCATAGTGAGGCCCGTCTCCGAAACCGCGACCATTTCCTCGTCCCCCTTGACGCTGGCTCCGCGGGTCGGCACAGCCAAGCGCATTCCACGCAGCGGAAGTGGTCCTAGACCTTGACAGAACGCCGAACGGGCGAAAGTGATCCGTGAGCGGTCTCCCGGATCCACCCGCATCAGGGATTCAACCGAACGGCGAGCAGGGCGACGTCGTCACGCAACGGCTCGGGCAGGCAGGCGGCGAGGACGTCGTCGACGACCGTCTCGGCGTCCGAGCCGGGCGGTACCGACGCGACCGTGCGCTCCAGCAGGGCGGTACGCGCATCCGCGTCGTCGCCCGCGACGTCGGTCAGGCCGTCCGTGTAGAGCAGGAGCAGCGAGCCCGGCGGGCACCGCACGCTCGCGGCCCCGCGGCCGGGCACGCCGCCCAGGATGGGTATGACCCCGATCATGGGCGAGTGGTGGCCGTCGAGCCGCACCAGCTTGCCGTTCATCAACAGCAGCGGCGTCGGGTGCCCGGCGTTGGCGTAATGCAGCGTGCGGGTGCCGTCGGGATCCGGTGGGTCGAGCCGTGCGTAGACGGCTGTGGCCATCGCGGCCGTCTCCAGCCCCTGTACGAGCTGGTCGCAGCGGTCGAGCACCGAGCCGGGCGGCCCGCCGTCCCAGGCGTAGGAGCGCACGACGCCGCGTAGCTGCCCCATCGCCGCCGCCGCGCGCAGGTCGTGCCCGACGACGTCGCCGACGGCGATACCGACCGCGCCGTCGGGCAGCGGCAGCACGTCGTACCAGTCGCCGCCGACCTGGTTGCCGTCCACCCCGACCAGGTAGCGGGTGGCGATCTGCAGGCCCGCGACCTCGGGAACGACGGGAAGCAGCGTGCGTTGCAGGGTCAGCGCGGCCGCGTGCTCGACCTCGTAGAGCCGGGCGTTGTCGACGGCCAGCCCGGCGCGACCGGCGAGGTCCGCGGCCAGGTGCACGTCGCGCGGGCCGTAGCGGCGACCGTAGGGGTGCTGGGTGAGCAGCGTGAGCGCGCCGAGCACGCGCCCGCGGGCCCGTACGGGCACGACCATCGCCGACCTCAGCCGCAGCCGCTCGAACACCGCCGCGGCAGCAGGGTCGTCCGGGTGGCGCTCGGCGCCGCGCTCGGGCAGTTCCGGGATCAGCGCCGGGCCGCCGCCGTCGAGCACCCTGCCGGTGTCGCTGGCCGTCCCGGGCGCGTAGGCGCGCACCGCGCCGAGCTCCCGCAGGAGCGCCTCGTCCGACGCGTCGCGGGCCGCGACGGCGACCCGGCGGCTGGACCCGCGACCTGGTTGGTCGACCAGGTCGACCGCACTCAGGTCCGCCAGCGCGGGCACGGCGATACGCGCGAGCCGGTTGCAGGCGTCGGTGACGTCGAGCGCGCCGGTCATCTGCGTGGTCGCCTCGGCGAGCAGCCGCAGCTGGGCGCGCGACTCCTCCGCCTCGGCCAGCGCCCTGCGGCGTTCCTGCTCGACCATCACGCGCTCCGTGACGTCGTTCTGCACGCCGACGAAGTTGACCACCCGTCCCGAACCGTCGGTCACCGGTGAGATCGACACCTGGTTCCAGTAGGCGGTGCCGTCCCGCCGGTAGTTCAACAAGACCTCGGTGATCGGCGCGCAGCGGCGCAGGGCATCGCCGATCCGCCGGATGGCCGACGGATCGGTGTTCGGCCCCTGCAGCAGCCGGCAGTTGCGGCCGACGACCTCGTCCAGCCGGTAGCCGGTGAGGCGGGTGAACGAGGGGTTGACCCAGACCAGCGGGTCGTCGGGCAGCCGCGGGTCGGTGATGGTGAACGACATCTCGGTGGCGATCACCGCGCGGTCGCGCAGCAGGGCCAGCCGGCGCTGGTCGCCCAGCTCGGTGCCCGACAACTGCTGGAACACGACCATCGCCCGCGCCTGCGGACCGTCGAACGCCGCGCTCGAGGCGAGGGTGAACCCGGTGACCCAGAGCAGGCGGCCCTCCCCCGCCTGCCGCTGGGCGGGGCTGAGCGACGAGCCGCGCCGGGCGGCGTCGTGCACCGCCACCGGCTCGCCGGCGACGGGGACGCCGCGAGCGACGAGCGAGAGCGGTGACGTCGTCTCGCTCATCCGCTGGCCGCCGAGATCAGTGAGGCCCGCGGCGTCGCTCCACGCGTCGACGTCGACGGGGAGTCCGACCCGCTCCCCGGTCAACGCGACCGCTGCGGCGTTCGCGTAGACCACCTGCTGTCGGTCCAGGTCGATCACGAGCACGGCGGCGGGCGCGTCGTGCAGCACCTGAGGCAGCCCCGGCGCGTCGGTGGGGGATGCTCCGACGGAACGGGAACCCAGCACCGGTTCAGCCTAATGCTGGGGGCGACCAGCGCGCGCGCACATGATCGCGGAATCGGCGCATCGAGCGGCCGCCAAAGCCCGGTTCGTCGCGCCCGTTACCGATTCATTGCCCCAACAACCGTCCCGGCCGTCGCGCCGGTAGGGTGCTTCGCGGCGGCGCGGGGTCGGCCTGCTCCGCCGTGGGGTCGCCAACCGTCCCGCCCGATCCCCACCGGAGGTGAAACCGTCGTGTCGGATGCCGCCGCGCCCGACCCCTTCGGGGTGGGCCTGCCGCTGGACACCGAGGTGTCGCGCCCGCGGCCGGGGACCGTCCTGCTCGAGGTGGACGGCGAGATCGACACGGCCACCGCGCCCCGCCTCCAGGCCGGCCTGGACGAGGCGCTGGACGCCGCCCACGCGGAAGGCTCCCACGTCGTGGTCGACCTGACCGGCGTGACGTTCCTCGCCTCCAGCGGCCTGGCCGTGCTCATCGGCGGGGCCCGGCGTGTGACCGCGCTCGGCGGCCGGTTGCGGCTGGTCGCCGCCTCCCGGTCCGTCACCCGCCCGTTGCAGGTCACGGGCGCGGATGCACTCTTCGACACGTTCGACGACGTGGCCTCCGCCCTCTCCGCGGAGGCGAAGGGCGCGGGAGCATCGCGGCGAGCGCCAGCGAGCGAGGAGCGGACCGCGCCTGAGAGCCGACTATTCAATGCGGAGGCGAGCCGACCGTTGCACGCCGCCGCACCGCCACCCGGCGTTGCTCCGCCCACCGGGGGAGTAGGAAGATGACCAGCACGTATCCCCGTCCCTCCGGAAGGAGAGCAGCCAGCGTGTCCGACGCCGAATCGCTCGACGGCATGTCCACCGTAGAGGTCCGGACGTCGGCGACCGCCGCGCTGATCCCGACCATCCGCGCCGTGGCCTCCGACCTCGCCGCGCGCGCAGACTTCGATCTCGACGCCATTTCCGACCTGCGCATGGCCGTGGATGAGGCGTGCGCCACCCTGGTCGACGCCGCGGATCCGACGTCCGTCCTGCAGTGCCGCTTCCTGGTCCGCCCCGAACGCATCCGCGTGCACGCCGAGGTCGAGTCCGCCAAGCCGGACACCGTGCTCTCCACGGACACGTTCGGCTGGCGGGTCCTGCAGACTCTTGCGGACGAGGTCGAGGTGCTGCACCAGGCCGCCGCCGAAGGACGGCGGGCGACCGTCGGCATCCGGCTGGACAAGAGCGCCGGCGACGTGCCGCGGTGACGAGGGCCGATCCGGAGTACGGTCACCTCATCCCTCTGCTGGAGGAGTACGCGTCCACGGGCGCGGGCGATCCGCGCCGTGAGACGCTCCGGGCCGAGCTGGTCACCGGGTTCCTGCCGGTCGCCCAGCACATCGCGCGCCGCTTCTCCAACCGGGGTGAGCCGCTGGACGACCTCGTGCAGGTCGCGACGGTCGGGCTGATCAACGCCGTCGACCGCTTCTCCCCCGAGCGGGGCAGCGACTTCTTCTCCTTCGCCGTGCCGACGATCAGCGGTGAGGTGCGCAGGCACTTCCGCGACCTGGGCTGGTCGATGCGGGTGCCGCGGCGGCTCAAGGACCTGCACGTGTCGATCAACGGCGTGGTGTCGGAGCTGTCGCAGAGCCTCGGCCGCGCCCCCAAGCCCACGGAGATCGCCGAGCGGCTGGGCCTGCCGGTGTCGGAGGTGCTGGAGGGGCTGGAGGCGTCGGAGGCCTACCGCAGCTCGTCGCTGGACGAGATGCTCTCCTCCGAGCAGGGCAGCGCGACGGTGGGTGAGCTGGTCGGCGAGGCCGACGCCGAGCTGGACCGCGTCGACTTCCGGCAGGCACTGCGCCCGGTGCTCTCGGAGCTCGCGCCGCGGGAGCGGACGATCGTGCTGCTGCGGTTCTTCGGGAACATGACGCAGACGCAGATCGCGCAGGAGGTCGGGATCTCACAGATGCACGTCTCCCGGCTGCTCACCCAGACGCTGGACCGCCTGCGCAACCGCTTGGACCCCGAGACCCGCGTGAGCTAGTGCCCGGTGCGCTCACAGCAGCCAGGCACGGACGTCCGAGTGTCGGCCCGCGCCTGACCGCTGTGTCAGCGGAAGATGCTGCGCACCAGCGCCACGGCCACCAGTGCACCGATCGCGTAGAGGGTGTACTTGACCTTGGGGTCGGCGAGCTTCGCCGCGGCCGCCTGACGGCCGTCGTCGGCGAGCTTCTTGGGGTTCACGCGTGCGGTCAGCACGTCGAGGCTCGCAGCGAGGGCGTCCCTGCTCCGCTCGATCTCACGCTGGATCGTGTCCGGGTCCCGCGCCACTGCGCCTCCTCTGCTCCGACGGTGGGGCACACGGTAGATCACCCGTCATCACTTGCCAGGATGGACCCATGACGACTCGTCTGCAGCCCGGTGACACCGCCCCCGACTTCACCTTGCCCGACGCCGACGGCAAGCCGGTCTCGCTGACCGACTTCCGCGGCCGACGGGTGATCGTCTACTTCTACCCGGCCGCCGGGACACCCGGCTGCACCAAGGAAGCCTGCGACTTCCGCGACAACCTGGCCGAGCTCAACGACGCGGGTGTGGACGTGCTCGGGGTCTCGCCGGACAAGCCGGCGAAGCTCGCGACGTTCCGCGACGACGAGGGGCTCACGTTCCCGCTGCTGTCCGACGCCGACAAGCAGGTGCTCACGGCGTGGGGTGCGTTCGGAGAGAAGCAGATGTACGGCAAGACGGTGACGGGCGTGATCCGCTCGACGTTCCTGGTGGACGCGGAGGGGAAGATCGAGGAGGCGCTGTACAACGTCCGGGCGACGGGGCACGTGGCGAAGCTGCGCAAGGACCTGAAGGTCTGATTCCCGGTTCTGCCCCGGCTGTCACAGCCCTCGGGGCGCCGGTGCACACCGCGCACGACCGTCGCACGTGTTGCAGCAGGTGCGGCGGCCACACCCGGTGTGCACCGGCGGGATAAACTCGTTGAGCCCGCTCAGCGGTGAGGTGAACGGAGTAGCCGGCGTACTCCAACTGGCAGAGAGCCGCGGCTTAGGACCGCGTCAGTGCGGGTTCGAATCCCGCCGCCGGCACTAGCTGATCACCTGCGTCGGTCGGGCGACGGCGCCCGGTCCAGGTGCGGGCGCCGCGCCGCCACCACGGCGCCGACCGTCCCCACCAGCCCGCCGGTCACCGACACGGCCAGCAGCGCGGGCGAGACCCGGCCCGTCACCGCGTCACCGAGGACGACCAGCGCGATCGTGCCCGGTGCGGTGCCCAGCACCGTGCCGAGCAGGTACGGGGCGAACCGCACCCCGGACAGCCCCGCCGCGTAGTTGAGCAGCGAGAACGGCAGTGCGGGAATCAGGCGCAGCGACGTCACGGCGAGCAGGCCACTGCGGTCGAGCCGCCGCCGGGTCCACACCACCGGACCGCGGTCGGCGAACCGGTCCATGAACCCGCCGCCGGTGACCCGCACCAGCCAGAAGGCGACGACGGCCGCCAGCGCGGTCGCGACGACGGCGATCGCCACGCCGAGCACGGAGCCGAACAGCAGCCCGGCGGCCACCGTGAAGATCGTCCGAGGCACCGGAGGGACGGTGACCAGCACCTGCAGGACGACGAACAGCGCGGGCGCCCACGCTCCGACGCCCCGGACGGTGTCCTGCAGAGCCGCCGCGTTCAGCCCGTCCGGACCGAGCCGTCCCAGCACGACGAGGGCGGCCACGACCAGCACGGCCAGGGCCGCCGCACCGACCATCCGCCTGCGTCTCACCACCTCGACGGTACCGACCGCGTCCTCGTGCGCGGGATCAGCCCCGATCACCCGCCGGCCAGCGCCCGCAGGTGCGGCAGCAGTGCGCGCAGCGCGCGCCCGCGGTGCGACAGGGCGTCCTTCTCCTCCGGCGCCAGCTCCGCCGACGTCCGGTCCTCGCCGTCCGGGACGAAGATCGGGTCGTAGCCGAAGCCGTTGGTCCCACGCGGTGCGCGAACCAGGTACCCGGTCCACTCGCCGTGCACCACGATCTCCTCGCCACCCGGCACCACCAGCGCCGCCGCGCAGACGAACGCCGCACCGCGCCGGTCGTCGGAGACGTCGGCGAGCTGACCGAGCACCAGCTCGAGGTTCGCACGGTCGTCGCCGTGGCGGCCCGACCAGCGAGCCGACAGCACCCCGGGCATCCCGTTGAGGGCGTCGACGGCGAGGCCGGAGTCGTCGGCCACGGACGCCAGCCCGGTGGCCTTCGCAGCGTCGCGGGCCTTCGCGAGGGCGTTCTCGGCGAACGTCGCGCCCGTCTCGGGCTCCTCGGGGAACTCCGGGACGTCCGCGAGTCCGAGCACGCGGATCCCGGCGACCTCCGTGGCGTCCAGCATCCGGCGCAGCTCGACGAGCTTGCCCGGGTTGCGGGTGGCGAGCAGCAGGTCGGTCACGCCGGGGAGCCGTCCGTGACGACCGCGGGGTGCGGGGCCGCGAGCGCGGCACTCTGCGCGGCCACCAGCTCGGCGATGCCGCGCAGCGCGACGTCGAGCATCGCGTCGAGGGTGCGCCGGGTGAACGTCGCGCCCTCCCCCGTGCTCTGGACCTCGATCAGCGTGCCCGTGTCGGTCGCGACGACGTTCGCGTCGACCTCGGCACGGGAGTCCTCCTCGTAGGGCAGGTCCAGCCGCACCCGGCCGTCGACGACGCCGACGCTGACCGCCGCGACCTGGCAGGCGAGCGGCTTGGGGTCGGCGAGCCGGCCGCGGGCACCGAGCCAGGTGACGGCGTCGGCGAGCGCGACGTAGGCCCCGGTGATCGCGGCGGTGCGGGTGCCGCCGTCGGCCTGCAGGACGTCGCAGTCCAGCGCGATGGTGTTCTCGCCCAGCGCCGCGAGGTCGATGCTGGCGCGCAGCGAGCGGCCGATCAGCCTGCTGATCTCGTGGGTGCGACCGCCGACGCGGCCCTTGACCGACTCACGGTCGCTGCGCGTGTGGGTGGCCGAGGGCAACATCGCGTACTCGGCGGTCACCCAGCCCAGGCCGGATCCCTTGCGCCAGCGCGGCACGCCCTCCGTGACGCTGGCCGCGCACAGCACCTTCGTCTCGCCGAACTCGACGAGCACCGACCCGGCCGGGTGCTTCTGGAAACCGCGGGTGAGGCGCACGGGGCGCAGCTGGTCGTCGGACCGTCCGTCAGCTCGTTTCACCACCCCACTTTAGGACGCGGCCGTCAGGCGAAGTCCCTACACCCAACGGGCCGGTCATGCGGAAGCCGGCGAGCCTGGCGGCTGCGGAGCGGCCCACTGCCGACCTCCGCCGCAGGTCAACGCGGTGCCGGCGAGCCCGGCGGTGGCGGTCGGGTCGGCAACCCGGGACCGGTCACACCGACTACACCTGGTTCACGCTTCAATAGAGCATGCTCACCGTCGGCGGAGTTCCCGCCCACCCTCTGGTCGTGCACGCGGTCGTGGTGCTGCTGCCGTTGGCTGCGGTCGGCACACTGCTGGTGGTGGCCCGGCCGCTGTGGCGCCGGCAGCTCGGCGTCTGGGTGCTGCTGCTCGCGCTGGCGGGTGTCGCCGCGGTGCCCGTCGCGACGCAGACCGGCGAGCAGCTCCAGCGCGCCCTGGGCGGCGGCGGCCCGCTCGTCGAGATCCACGAGCACCTGGCCGAGACCCTGCTCGTCCCGGCGCTGATCTTCCTGCTGCTGCTCGCGGCGACCGTGCTCGTCGGTCGGCGCGCACAGGTCGGCGGACGCGTCGACGGGCCGGGCGCCGCACACGCGACGGTCGCGAACCCCGCCACACTGCAGCGCGTCACGCTCGTCACGGGCATCCTGGCCGCGCTGGCCGGTCTCGTGGTCACCGGCCTGGTGATCTGGATCGGGCACGCCGGTGCCGCCGCGACGTACTCCGGCGTGGGCGGCTAGAGGGCGCTGGTCAGATGTCGTAGTGGGCGTCCGGCGCGACCACCTCGACCGGCCCGTCGAACGCCTCCTGCGCCTCGACGTGCAGGGCGGCCGGGTCGCACCACGCCGGGATGTGGGTCAGCAGCAGCCGCCCCACCCCCGCCGCTGCCGCGTGCTCGCCCGCCTGCCGACCGGACATGTGCAGCCCACCGGGGGGTTCGGTCCACCGGCCCGGGACGACGTGCGGCCACGACGCCTCGCACAGCAGGACGTCGGCGCCCTCGGCCAGCTCCACCAGGTCCGCGCTCGGACCGGTGTCGCCGCTGTACACCAGGCTCGCGCCGCCGTGCTCGACCCGCACCGCGTAGGCCTCGACGGGGTGCGCGACCGGCACCGTCCGCAGCAGGAGGTCGCCGACCGTGCCGCCGTCGGCCGCCTTCCGGAATGCGAGCACGTCCGACAGGTCCGTCGACTCCCGTTCCTCCGGCGACGCGGCGTACGCGTAGGCGAGGCGGGCCGGGGTGTCGGCGGGGCCGAACACCGGCAGGGGCGCGACGTCCGCAGGCGCGTCCGGGTGGTAACGGCGGTGCACGACGAGGTTCGTCATGTCCGCGCAGTGGTCGGCATGCAGGTGCGACAGCACGACGGCGTCGAGCAGCCACGGGTCGAGGTGACGCTGGAGAACCCCGAAGCTGCCGTTGCCCAGATCCATCAGCAGTCGCGTCTCGCCGGCGGTGACCAGATAGCTTGAGGCGGGCGAGGTCGGCCCCGGGCCGCTGCCCGCGCAGCCCAGGACGGTCAGGCGCATCCCGCGACGCTAACCGGCCCCGTGCGCCGCGTCACACGGGGGAGGGCTGTTACGGGTAGAAATACACATCAACCGGGCAACGGCCGGGTGCGGTGCAACCACCAGAGGCCGACGAGCGGCAGCACCAGTGGGACGAAGCCGTAGCCGCGGCCGTAGAACGACCACACGGTGTCGTCGGGGAAGGCGGCGGCGTCGAGCACGGTGAGGGTGCCGACGACCAGCACGCCCGTCAGCTCGAATCCCACGGCGGCCCAGGCCAGCGTGCGCGCCCACGGCCGCGTGCCGGCCAGGCCGACGGTCGCGAGGATGTAGACGACCCCGGCCAGTGCGGAGAGCAGGTAGGCCAGCGGCGCGTCGTCGAACTTGCCGGCGATCTGGACGGCGGCGCGGGCCGTCGCCGAGAGCGCGAAGATCCCGTAGACGGCGACGAGCACCCGTCCCGCGCCGGTCGCGGTCGCTCGGGGCCCGCCGACGTTCGCACCGCTAGCCATTCGGCACCCACAGGCCCTGCAGCCGCAGCACGGCGACGAACGTCGCGATCGCCCCGACCGCGACCACCGCGCCGCCCCAGCGGGTCGGCTCGGCGTAGGCGAACTGGGTGGCGATGGGCAGCACGCACACCGACACGGCCAGGTAGATGAGGAACGTGCTCTGCTCGGGCAGGGTGACCCCGAACGCCCGCACGACGCCGATCGCGGCCTGCACCGCGAGCAACCCGACGACCACCCCCACGGCGATCTTGAGCTCCCGGCCGGGTGCGCGGTTCAGGGCGGCGAGCACCAGCCCGAACAGCGCGAGCGCGCCGGTCGCCACGAGGGTGGCCAGCGCCAGGGCGTCGTACACACCCCGACGCTATACCGAGCTTCCCAGGGCCTCGCGGGCACCGGCGTGAAGCGTGGCGACGGTGCCGATCTCCGGGCCGAGGAACCGGCGGCCGAGCCGGCGGAACGGCTCGGGGTCACCGGTCGCGAGGAACTCGTGCGGCGCATGGGAGCCGGCCGGATCCCCATCGTCGGGTTCGCGGGCAAGGTCGTTCTCCATCAACGTCCGGAGGACGTCCTTGCCGGTCTCCTCCGCGCTGGACACGAGCGTGACGTCCGGCCCCAGCACGATCTGCAGCACGCCCGCGAGCAGGGGGTAGTGCGTGCACCCGAGGACGACGGTGTCGACCAACGCGGCTTGCAGCGGCTCCAGGTAGCCCTGCGCGAGCCCGAGCACCTGCCGGCCGCTGGTCATGCCGCGCTCGACGAAGTCGACGAACCGCGGACAGGCGACCGAGGTGACCGTGACGTCGCGGGCCGCGGCGAAGGCGTCGTCGTACGCCCCGGAGGCGATCGTGGCGCGGGTGCCGATGACCCCGATCCGGCCGTTGCGGGTGGTCGCGACCGCGCGCCGCACCGCCGGGCGCACCACCTCGACGACCGGGATGGAGTACCGCTCCCTGGCGTCGGCCAGACATGCCGCGGACGCGGTGTTGCAGGCGATGACCAGCAGCTTCACCCCCCGCGCCACCAGCGCGTCGCCGACGGCGAGTGCGTGCCGGCGGACGTCCGCGATGCGCTGCGGGCCGTAGGGCCCGTTGGCGGTGTCGCCGACGTAGACGACCTGCTCGGCGGGCAACTGGTCGATCACCGCACGGGCGACGGTGAGCCCTCCGACGCCCGAGTCGAAGATGCCGATCGGCGCGTCGATCCCGGGTGTGGTCACGCCCCGAGTCTAGATCCGGACGCCGAGACACCCGGCGAGCCGACTGCTAGGCGGCGACCCTGCCCGTCGTCGCGGGCCGCCTGCGGGCCACCAGCCAGGCCGCGAACACCCCGGCCAGGGCACCGGAGAGGTGCCCCTGCCACGAGACGCCCTCCTGCCCGGGCAGCACGCCCAGGAGGATGCCGCCCCACAGGAAGAACACGACGAGCGCCAGCACGATCTGCGTGCCGCTGCGGGCGAAGAATCCGCGGACGAGCAGGTAGGTGAGCCAGCCGAAGATCACCCCGGACATGCCGACGGTCACGCTGCCTGCGGGCGCGGTGAGCCACACCCCCAGGCCTGCGATCACCCAGATCACCGCCGTGACCAGCACGAACCGGGCGATCCCGTTCGCCAGCACCAGGAACCCGAAGACCACGAACGGGAGTGTGTTCGCGACGAGGTGGGCCCAGCCGCCGTGCAGCAGCGGTGCCCACACGATGCCGTCGAGGCCGTCGACGCTGCGCGGGACGATGCCGTCCTGGTCGAGCCGCTCGCCGGTCAGCTGGTCGTAGAACTCGACGACCCACAGCACCGCGGTGAGCGACAGGATCGTGCCGAGCGCCTTCAGCGGCTGGGCCGGGAAGACGCGCGCAGCAGGGGCCATGGTGACGACGTTACCGATTTCCGGTACCACTCCGCGGAGATCACGGCGCGGTCACGGGCCGCTGTTGCGGCTTTACCATCGGAGAGGTGAGCATCGGCACCACGGCTCCCGTCCCGGACGCGACGGCGAACCCGCAGGCGGGCACGCCCGTCACCGCGTCCAACCCCGAGACGTCCGACCCCGAGGCGCGGATCGCCGCCATCCTGGCCGACCGCCGCCGCCTGCTGCCCGACGTCCGTGCCGAGAGCGCGCGCTGGCAGGCCGTCGACGAGCAGGTCGCGGCGCTGGCCGTCGCGGTCGAGGCGCTGCGCACCCACTCGACGACGCCCGCCGAGCTGCGGGAGGCCCTCGTGCTGCCGTTCGCGCAGGCCCGCGAGGGGGCGGGCGAGGCGGTGCGGCTATTGCGGGTGTTGGAGGCCCGCCTGGCCCGCGGCACCGTGAACATCGGCGTCAGCGGGCAGGCCCGGGTCGGGAAGTCGACGCTGCTGCAGTCGGTCTCCGGGCTGGGCGACGACCAGATCCCGACCGGCCAGGCACTCCCGGTCACGGCCGTGCGCAGCCGGATCTTCCACGCCCCGGACCTGCGCCGGGCGACGCTGCGGCTGCACTCGTTCGACACGTTCGTCACGGACGTGCTCGCGCCCTACCACGCCGAGCTGGAGATCGCGGGGCTGCCGGCCACTCCGGAGGAGTTCCGGCACTGGCGCTACCCGAAACCATCTCAGCCGCCAGGCTCGCCGGCTTCCGCCGAATACCGCCGTCGCGTCGAGGAGCATCATCGCCTGACGACCGCGCCGGACGACGCACCTTCGCAACCGCCAGGCTCGCCGGCTTCCAGCCGAGGCGCCGGCAGCGCCGAGGGGCTTCGCCTGACGGGCGCGCCCGACCGGCCCAGCTGGGTCACGATGCTGAACCGGCTCCGGGCGATGCAGCAGTCGTTCCCGACCTACGAGCACGACCTCACCGGGGGCGAGCGGGTGCTGCCGCTGGAGGAGCTGCGGCCGTGGGTGGCCTACCCGACGAACGCCGAGGAGCAGCAGCCCGGTCTGGTCGCGCGGCGGTACCTCGCGGTCCGCGACGTCCGGATCGACTGCCCGTTCCCGCACGCCCAGGTGCGGCACCTCGGGATCGTGGACTTGCCCGGGCTCGGCGAGTTGGCCGCGCGGGCCGATGAGCACCACGTCGGCGGCCTGCAGAACGAGGTGGACCTCGTGCTGCTGGTGAAGCGGCCGGTCGAGGGCATGGCCTACTGGGGCGACGCGGACGCGCGCGCCCTGGACCTCATCGACTCCGCCCGCGGCTTCGTGGACCGGCGGGACTTCGTCGTCCTTGTCCTGAACACGGGCGACACCTCCGACGCCCTGCTCACCGCCCTGCGCGACCACATCCGCGGCCAGGTCAACAGCGGCGTGCCGGACCAGTTCTTCCAGGTGCTGGAGTGCGACGCGGCCGACGCGGGCGACGTGTTCGCGCGCGTCCTGTCCCCGGTGCTGGCGCACCTCGCGGCCCGGATGCCGGCGATGGACGCCGACGCGGTGGCCGGCACCCGGGGCGAGCTGCGCGCCGTCGCCCAGCGGATCGTGACGCTCACCGACGACGTGGCGCGAGTGCTGGCGTCGGTGGCGCAGTCGTCCGGGAGCGTGGCGGAGGATCTCGATCTGCGGTCGCGGCGGCTGCGCCAGGACCTGTCGGGGGCGCTCGTCGGGCTGGTCGGCGAGCTGCGCGCGCAGGCCCGGGCGGTCGGGGAGGACCAGGACTACACCGACGCCGTCGAGCGCGCGTACACCAGCACCCGCGCGTGGATCACGGACGGGCTCGGGGTCGGCGAGCAGGCGTGGCGCGACGAGGCGCTGCGCGCCATGACGGTCGACCGCAACAGCAGCCGCTATGCCGGAGACGAGCTGAACCGGGTCCGGGTGGAGATCAGCAGCTGTTTCGAGGAGATCGACGTCTACTTCACCGCGCGGGTGCGGGCGCTGTGGGAGCGGGTCGCACAGATCCTCCGGGACCACACGGGCGCGCTGCTTCACCCGGGCTCGGACGCCGCGACGGGCGACGACGCGCTGCGCCGGTTCGTCACGCTGCTCGCCGAGGCCTCCGAGCCCTGCCCGCGGTTGCGGAGGGCCGTCGAGCAACTGCTCACCGTGCGGCTGGACTACCGCTCCCAGCTGCATCCCCGCGTGCGCGCGGAGCTGGACGGGTTGACCCTGCAGGAGCGCGACCCGGTCACCGGCGAGCAGCGCAACCGGGTCGTCGTCGAGGTCTCGCCGGACGGTGCCGAGCAGCTGTACGCGTTCGTCGTGCAGATGGCCGAGCAGGCGGCGTACCTGACGAAGAAGGCGCTGCTGCTGCGCGAGGGCGTCACCCCGGCGCTGGTGCTACACGCGGCCGCCGAGCAGTTGGAGGACACGATGATCCGGTCCGGGGACTCCGAGCGGGAGTTCAAGCGGCTCGCCCGCTCCTACCGCGACGAGCTCTGGCCGGGGGTGTTCGGCGAGATCGACGCCGCGAACGCGCACGTCGCCTCGGTGGCCCGGGCCCGCGAGGCCCTGGTCGCGACGCTCTCGGAGGAGAAGGCATGAGCCCGGTACCTGCGGATTCCCTGGACGGCCTGGACCAGGACCTGGTGTTCCGGATCGGGCTGGTCGGCCCGTCGCGCGTGGGCAAGACCTCGCTCATCACCGCGCTGCTCCGGGACAGCCAGCGGCTGCTGCAGGGCACCCCGGTGTCGCTGCGCCCGTTCGGCACACCCACCGAGAAGCGGATCGCCCAACACCGCCGCGAGCTCGACGGGTCCCTGCTCGCCGGCGAGTTCACGCCCGGGGCGCTGCGCGGCACCGAGGAGCCGTTCACGTTCCAGCTGCTGCTCGACTCCGGCGTGCGCGGTGCCGGGATCCGGCTGGAGCTGCTCGACTACCCGGGCGGCTGGCTGGACCCCGCGACGCGCCCGCACGACCGCGATCGTGACTGGCAGGCGTGCCAGCGGTTCCTGCAGCAGTGCAGCGTGCTGCTCGTGCCGGTCGACGCCGCGGTGCTGATGGAGCCCACCTCCGCGGCGCAGCTGCGCGCGGTGCCGTCGATCCTCACCACGCCGGAGGTCGGCGAGGTGGTGCGCCACTGGCTCAAGGAGCGCAACTGGCGCCCGGACGAGCCCGCGCTGCTCATGCTGTGCCCGGTCAAGTGCGAGTCGTACTTCGACGACAACGGCGGGCGGCGCGACGAGGGCGAGGAGCTGCTGTCGCGGGTGCGTCGGGTGTACGCGGACGTGATCGAGGCCGTGCCCGCGGAAGCGCCGCACGTCCGCGTGGTCTACGCGCCGGTCGACACGATCGGCTGCGTGGAGATCCTGCACGCGGAGTGGACCCCGGACCCGCGGGAGCCGAGCGGGATCTCCTTCGCCGCGCACTACGGGGTGCGCTGGCCGGCCCGCCAGGCCGTGAAGGGTGCCGACGACGTGCTGATCGCGCTGTGCCGGCACCTGGTGGCCGCGCAGCAGCGGGTGGAGTCCGACAGCGCCGACGTGCACCGGTCGGCCGCGGACCAGGCCCGCCAGTACGCCGAGCGCGACGAGGGGTTCATCCGCAACATCTGGTACCAGCTCAACGGCGAGCGGGCCCGGCGCGCGCACAGCGCACTGGTGACCAGCCACCGGGCGGGTGAGGCGGACGCGCGGGTGTCGGCCCTCGCGGACGTGGTGGCGGACCTCGCCCGGCGCGACCCCGGGGGGCGCGTGCGCCAGTGGTGAGACGCTCCGGGCGGCGTCCCGCGGGCCGTCCGGCCGCGGCGGCCCGGGTGACGCCCGCTGGAGCGCGACCGGTCCCGCGGGTCGGGGTTCGTGCAGACCCGCGGGACGGCGCGGGCGACCGACTACGCCTTCCTCGGCGGTGCGCCGCCGGAGCCCTGGTGGCGGGCCTACCGCGACGCGACGGCGTTCGACCACCCGACGGTGCTCGTCGCCTCGGACGGCGCCTGCTGGGCGGCCTACCTGTCCGGCATCCCCTCTTCCCGGGTCGACGCGGTGGGCACGGTCGTGCGGTACACGCTGGTCGTCGACGGCCCGTGCGGTGCGGCGGACGCCGCGTGCGTCCCCGCGGCGGTCGGAGCCTGGCTCGACGACGTCGCCGCGGGGCACGGCGACCGGCCCGGCGGCCGGCTGGCCGCGGCGCTGGACGCCCGGTTCCCCCCGGACGACGTGCAGCGCTGGCTGGGCCCGGCAGCCACGGACGACGGGCACTCTCGTCCGATTTCCCGTGCGCCGGCCGCGGACGAGGTGCGCCGGCGTGCGCTGGCCGCGCTGGCGAGCCTGCCGGTGCCGCCGGCTGCAGCGGACGAGCCCGGCGACTGGGTCGGCGCGGCCGGGGCACCCGCACCGCGGGCCGCGTTCACGGCCCGCGTCGCCGCACTCGTCGACGGTGCACCCGGGCGGGCCCTCCAGCTCAACCTCCTCGGTGAGGCGGCCGACGCGCAGCCGCTGCTCGACCCCGCCTCCCCCGTCGCCGTGCTCCTCGAGACCACGGACCCCCGGCTCGCGCGGTGCACCGCGCTTCCAGCGGTGGTGGAGGCAAAAAAAGCGCCGCCCGCCGCGCGCCCGACGCGGCGGACGGGGACCGCGGCGGTCGCGGGAATCGCGGTGCTGCCGGCGGTGGCGGTGATCGGGATGCTGGCGATGACGGTGCTGGTGGTGACGCTGCTCGTCTGGCTGCTGTAGACCTCGCGGAACCGCCCTCCCCGGCGTTCGACACGCGCATCACTGCGGTCGGCACGCGCAGCCGGGCGAAGCTGGTGTTCGGCGTCGGCGGGATGTGGCGCGGCGCGGGCGACGACCGCAGCACCGCCGAGCTGTCGGGCGTGGTCACCGAGGAGGGCACGGACCGGCACCTGCCCGTCGACGGCACCCTGAGCGTCCGGCTCGGCCGGGTGGTGCATACCGAACTGCACCTGCGGTTCGGTGAAGGCCGGATCACCGCGGCCCGCGAGGTCGACCTCGCCCCGACCTCGCTCCCCCGCCTGCTCGGGCAGACCCAGCAGTTCCTCGGCCAGATGCTCCACCAGGTCGCCACCCCGGGCCGGGTCACCCTGCCCGGCACGCTGGACGGGGGCGGCCTGGAGGCCGAGGACGTCGACGTCTCGATCGACCTCATCCGCCTGCTGCGGGTGGCGCTGCGCGTCGTCCGCTGATCACCGCGGGTCAGGCCCAGAGCTGGCCCTCGATGCCCTCCGCCGCGTCGTCCAGCGCGCCCGAGTACGCCCCGGTCGACAGGTACTTCCAACCCGCGTCGCAGACGACCAGCACGATGTCTGCGCGCTCCCCCGCGCCCGCGGCCTTCTCCGCCACCGCCAGCGCGGCGTGCAGGATCCCGCCCGTGGAGATGCCGGCGAAGATGCCCTCCTTCTCCACCAGCTCGCGGGTGCGGCGCAGGGCGTCGTAGCTGCCGACGGAGTACCGGCCGGTGAGCACGGACGGGTCGTACAGCTCGGGGACGAAGCCCTCGTCCAGGTTGCGCAGGCCGTACACCAGCTCGCCGTACCGCGGCTCGGCCGCCACGATCTGCACGTCCGGCTTCCTCTCGCGGAGGTAGCGCCCGGTGCCGACCAGCGTGCCGGTGGTGCCCAGCCCGGCGACGAAGTGGGTGATCTCCGGGCAGTCGCGCAGGATCTCCGGACCGGTGGTGCGGTAGTGCGCGTCGGCGTTCGCCGGGTTGCCGTACTGGTAGAGCATCACCCAGTCCGGGTTCGCCGCCGCCAGCTCCTTGGCCATCGCCACGGCCTGGTTCGACCCGCCTGCCGCCGGCGAGGAGATGATCTCCGCGCCGTACATCTCCAACAGCTGGCGGCGCTCGATCGAGGTGTTCTCCGGCATCACGCAGATCAGCCGGTAGCCCTTGAGCTTGGCCGCCATCGCCAGCGAGATTCCGGTGTTGCCCGACGTCGGCTCGAGGATCGTGCAGCCCGGCGTGAGCTTTCCCTCGGCCTCGGCACGCTCGACCATCGCGAGCGCGGGCCGGTCCTTGATCGAGCCGGTCGGGTTGCGGTCCTCCAGCTTCGCCCACAGCCGCACATCAGGAGAGGGCGAGAGATTCGGCAGCCCGACCAGCGGCGTGTCGCCGACGGCGTGCAGAAGCGAGTCGTACCTGGCCATGACGCCTCCTCCGCTGACACAGGGGGCCCGGTCACCCGGGCCCCACCTACGGCTAGCGCATACCGCCTGCGACGGCCGGCAGGATCGTCACGGTCGAGCCGTCCGTCACCGGCGCCTGCAGGCCCCCGGCGAACCGGACGTCCTCGTCGTCGACGTACACGTTGACGAAGCGGTGCAGGTTGCCGTTGGTGATGAGCCGGTCGCGCAGGCCGCTGTGGCGCGAGTCGAGGTCGTCGATCACCTCGGCGACGGTGGCGCCCTTGGCCTCGACGGACTTCTCGCCGCCGGTGTGGGTGCGCAGGATGGTGGGGATGGACACGGTTGCCACGGTGGAGCTCCAGATCGGGTCGTGAACGGGACGGGCGACGGCGGGAAGGTCAGGCGTTGTCGGGAACGTCGTCCGCGCCGGTGTGCGCGAACATGTAGCTCTCCACGACCCCGTAACTCTCGACGATGCTGACGTCTTCCTCGGTCACCACGCCGTCCACGATCCGGAACGACCGGAATTCACGCCCAGATCCACTCAGCAGCGCGTCCGAGCGCGTCGACACGAGCACGTAGTGCGCCTCGGGCTCGGAGGCGTAGGAGATGTCGGTGCGCGACGGGTAGGCCTCGGTCGCGGTGTGCGAGTGGTAGATCACCACGGGCACCTCGTCGCGGGAGTCCATGTCGCGGTAGAGCCGCAGGAGGTCGCCCGAGTCGAACTCGTAGAACGTGGGCGAGCGGGCGGCGTTGAGCATGGGGATGAACCGCTCGGGCCGGTCCGCGCCCTCGGGCCCGGCGACCACACCGCACGCCTCGTCCGGATGGTCCCGGCGGGCGTGGGCGACGATCTCGTCGACGAGATCGGCTCGGATCACCAGCACCTGGCCAGGGTACGTGACACCGCAGTCCGGCGCGGCCCGCCGTGACGACCGCCGTGGACGCGCCGCACGGCGACGGAGGGGTCAGGACACCGTCAGGTGCCGCAACTGCGGCCAGAACGACACCCAGGGCTCGCGCCTGCCGCTGCACAGCCACACGCTCGCGTCCGGGCCGCCGTCGGCGACCTTGCGCACGTCGGCGAAGTACGGGGCCACCTCGTCCGGGCCGGATCCGACGTAGAGCACCGCGTCCGCGACGTCCGGGGGCGGCGGGAAGTACCCGTAGCTCCGGTTGCTGCTGTAGGCCTGCGGGAGGCCGTACGCCGTCGAGTAGCCGTCGAGGTACGCGGCGAGGATGTACGACTGGCCCATGACGACCGTCCGTGCCTGCTCATCCGGGGGCAGTGCGTGGTAGGCCGCGGCGGTGCGGCGGGCGATGTCCTCGCCCACGTCGGAGCGCGTGATCGACGTCGAGACCACCAGCGTCGCCACCGCCGCCGCCGTGGCCACCGCGTAGGCCAGCCACGCGACCCACCGCAGCCGCACCCGCCCGGCCTCGCGGCGGCGCTGCAACCCGACGGCGCCGGCCGCCGCCAGCAGCCCGTCCAGGCCGCCGAGGTAGTACGGACGGCCGGGCGTGGCGACGAAGAAGGCGAAGAGGACGAGGAAGGTCGCCGCGAGGAAGCGGTAGGGCCGCAGCTCGGGCGCGCGCAGCAGGCGCCACAGCCCGTAGAGGGCCAGCGGGACCCCGACGATCCCCGGCACGAGCACCAGCGCCAACGCGACCCCGGTCCGGCCCCCGTACAGCGCGTCCGCCTCGCTCGCCACGACCGCCCCCATCTGCAGCTGCGGCCAGCCGTGGACCGCCTGCCAGATCACGGTCGGCGACGCGATGAGCGCCGCGATGCCGGTGCCGAGCCACAGCATCGGCCGGCGAAGGAGCTCGCGAGGTCCGAGGGCCAGCACGGCCACCGCCAGTCCCGCGCACAGCAGCAGCACCTGGAACTTCGTCTCAGCGGCCACGCCGACGACGAGACCCAGCACCGGCAGCAGGCGGTCGTCGCGCACCCGGATCCAGCGGACCAGCAGCCACGCCAGCACCAGCCACTGGACCGGCTCCACCGTGTAGGGCGTGAGCCAGTGGCCGGCCAGCGTGATCCACAACGCGGTGGCCTGTGCCCCGGCGGTCAGCACCTGCGCGCGGCGGTCGCCGCCGAGCTCGCGGGCGATCAGCGCAGCCACGACGACCGCCGCGGCGGTGGCCACGACGGCCGGCAGGCGCAGCGCGATGATCGAACCCGGCGCCACGCGGTCCATCAGCGCGGCGAGCACGGGGACGATCGGCGGCTGGTCGGCGGAACCCCAGTCGAGGTGGTGGCGGCCGATGGCCAGCATGTACACCTCGTCGAACCAGTACCCGCCGCCGACAGCCGCGGCGACGAGCTGCGCCACCGCCACCGCGGCGGCGATCGACAGCACGGCCGACCACGCGGGGGGCGGTACGGCCGGCGCGTCGATGGCCCGGGTGGCCGGCGCGCGCCCGACGCTCAGCGCAGGGCCATCCGCGACTGCACCAGCCCGTCCTGCACGTAGGTCAGCCAGTGGTAGACGCCCAGGTGCCCGGCGCGGGGGTCGTCGGCCGGCAGCTCGTCCGGCATCTCCTCACTCACGTCGAGTGCGGTGCCCAGCGCCAGGCGGACGTCGTTCAGTGCGGCGAGCCAGGCGTCGGCCTGGTCCGGCGTCAGCTCGACGCGGCCACCCTCGCCGGGCAGCGTGTCGAGCACGATGGTCGCTGCGGCGTCCTTCGTCGCGATCAGCTCGGGCTCGTGCAGGGAGCGCAGCGCGCCGGAGAGGTCGGCGTCGTCGGTGGCGAAGTCGGGCAGCAGCCGGGCGAGGACGGGATCGTCCGGTCTCGTCGACGGGCCGGTCTGCAGCCCGGTGAGCTCCTCCAGCTCGTCGCGAGGCTGCTCGTCCGACCGGGAGCCGAGCATGCGGCGCACCTCGTCGACGAGCCCGCGCAGCACCGCCGCCTCCTGGGCGTCCAGCGTCGTGACAAGGCGCAGTCGACCGCCGCGGCGGGAGCGCTTCCACCCGTTCACGCCGTCAGACCTTCTGCATGGTCGCCCAGAGGCCGGCGGCGTGCAGTTTCGCCACGTCGCCCTCGACCTTCTCCTTGTCGCCGGACGACACGGCGGCCTTGCCCTTGTGGTGCACGTCGAGCATCAGCGCCGTCGCCTTGGGCTCGGGATAGCCGAAGAGCTTCTGCAGCACGTAGGTGACGTACGACATGAGGTTGACCGGGTCGTTCCACACGATCGCCTGCCACGGGACGTCGCCGGTGACGTCCTCGACGGGCGACGGGTCGATGACCGGGTCCACCAGGGGGACGGGTGGGGGTGAAGCGGTCATGCACCCCATGGTGACATCCCGAGGCGGAGAACGTGCAGGCCACCTGAGCTGACGTTCGAGCTGCGGCATCAGCCTCCCGCCGTATCCGGAGGTGTCCGGCGTACGGCGGGAGGTCGACCCGCGTCGTCTCCCTGCCGTACCGCGCAGATCCGCCCACGACCCGACGCGGTGGAGGGTGCCCGCACTGCACGCTTCCTCCTGTCCGGCCGGTCTCACGACCAGCCACGACACGACCGCCCGGCCCGTCGGCGCGGGTGTCCGCATCAGGATAGGCAGGAGCCCATCATGACCACGTTCGTCCGCACCCTCACCCGCAGCCTGGCCGCGACCGCGCTGACCGCCGGCGCGGCCCTCGGCCTCGCCGGCGCAGCCTCGGCCGCCCCGACGTCGCACTACGTGACCGACGTCTGCGTCGACCACCAGGTCCACCAGGTCTGGATGGACGAGCACGCCTACCTCGTCCCCGTGCCCGCGAGCTGCTAGCGCGGCAGAGCGGGAGCACGTCCCCGGCCTGCCGCGCCGCCGTGGTGGGCCGGGCCGTCGCACGGCCGATCACGGGCCGGACCGCGAGCTAAGGTGATCGGCCATGGGCGAGCTTGCGAACGGTCCGGAGGCACGGCACGGCTCGTCGGGCTCGTTCGCCGCCGGGACGACCGCTCCGATCGGCGGGGTCCCGACCTCGCTGTTCACCGACCACTACGAGCTGACGATGGTCGCCGCCGCGCTCGCCGACGGGGCGGCCGACCGCCGCTGCACGTTCGAGGTCTTCGCCCGCCGGCTGCCCGAGGGGCGCCGCTACGGCGTGGTGGCGGGCACGGGCCGGCTGCTCGAGGCGATCACCCGGTTCCGGTTCGGCGAGGCCGAGCTGGAACGGCTGTCCGGGTCACTCGGCGAGCCGATGCTGGAGTGGCTCGCCGACTACCGCTTCTCCGGCGACATCGACGGCTACCCCGAGGGCGAGCTGTTCTTCCCCGGCTCGCCGATCGTGTCGGTCAGCGGCACGTTCGCCGACGCGGTCGTGCTCGAGACGCTCGTGCTGTCGGTGTTCAACCACGACTGCGCGGTGGCCGCCGCGGCCGCGCGCATGGTCACCGCCGCCGCGGGCCGTCCGCTGATCGAGATGGGGTCACGGCGGACCCACGAGGAGGCCGCGGTCGCCGCGGCCCGCGCGACGTACCTGGCCGGGTTCACCGCGACGTCGAACCTCGAGGCCGGCCGGCGCTACGGCATCCCGACCGCGGGCACCGCCGCGCACGCCTACGTACTGCTGCACGACGACGAGCTGGCCGCCTTCCGCGGGCAGGTCGGCTGCCTGGGCACGAAGACGACGCTGCTGGTCGACACCTACGACATCCGCATGGGCGTCGAGAACGCCGTCGCCGCGGCCGGACGCGAGCTCGGGGCGATCCGCATCGACTCCGGCGACCTCGGTGTGCTGGCGCGACAGGCCCGCGACCAGCTCGACGAGCTCGGCGCGACCGGCACCAGGATCGTGCTGTCCGGTGACCTCGACGAGTACGCGATCGCCGCGCTCCGTGCCGAGCCCGTCGACTCCTACGGCGTGGGCACATCCGTCGTCACCGGATCCGGTGCGCCGACGGCGAGCCTGGTCTACAAGCTGGTGGAGGTCGACGGGCGGCCGGTCGCCAAGCGCAGCACGTCGAAGGAGTCGCGGGGCGGGGCCAAGTCCGCGGTGCGCCGGTACAAGCCGACCGGCACGGCGGTCGAGGAGGTCGTGCACCGGAGGACGGTCCCACCCGAGCTCGGCCCCTACGACCGCGTGGTGCCGGTGCCGCTGGTCCGCGGCGGTGAGCCGGTCGAGGGCCTGCCGAGCCTGGAGGAGTCGCGCGAGCACCTGCGCAGGGCGCTGGTGTCGGTGCCGTGGGAGGGCCTCAAGCTCTCGAAGGGCGAGCCTGCCGTTCCCACGGTGTTCGGAGAGTGACATGCGTGCATTGATCATCACCGACGTCCAGAACGACTTCTGCGAGGGCGGTTCGCTGCCGGTCGTGGGCGGCGCGGCGGTCGCCGCGGCGATCTCGGCGTACGTCCGGCAGACGCCCTACCACCACGTCGTCGCCACCCGCGACCACCACATCGACCCGGGCATCCACTTCAGTGAGCACCCGGACTACGTCGACACCTGGCCGCCGCACTGCCGCGCCGGCACACCGGGGGCGTCGTTCCACCCGGACCTCGACGTCGCGGCGATCGAGGCGGTGTTCGACAAGGGCTCCCACGCCGCGGCCTACTCCGGGTTCGAGGGCGCCGAGCCGGGCGGGGTGGACCTGCGCAGCTGGCTGACCGCCCGCGGTGTGGACACCGTGGACGTCGTCGGGATCGCCACCGACCACTGCGTCCGGGCGACGGCGCTGGACGCGGCGGCGGTCGGGCTCCACACGCGGGTCCTGCTGGGCCTGTGCGCCGGTGTGGCGCCGGAGACCACGGCGTCGGCGCTCGAGCAGCTGCGCGGGGCGGGCGTCGAGCTGGCCTGACCCGGACGCAGCGAAAGCGGCGTTCGCTGCGTTGAGTGCATCGAACGCCGCTTTCGCTACATCGGACAGCTCAGCCGCGAAGCCGGAACGGCTCCAGCGCCGCCGCGAGGTCGACCGGCTTGCCGTCCGCGTCCGCTGTACCGCGCGGCGTGCTCGAGGAGCACGGGGAACAGCGACGACTCACAGCGGGCGTTGTCGGTGGCGGTCACGCGACGATGATGACAAGTCGAGCGCGTGGCGCCGCACACGCCCGCCCGGACCAGCCCCTCGGGTCCCCGACCCGGTGTTCAGCCGCGCGGGTCCTGCGGGGGGAAGTCGGCGTGGCGGTGCACGAGCCGCCACTCGCCGTCGACGCGGCGCAGGACGTGCGTGACCCGCAGGGTCATGCGGGCGGGCGACCCGGCGTCGATCCGGACCTCGGTGTCCTCGGAGCCGACGGTGAAGGCGAGGTCGCCGCTCCAGTCGACGGTCTCGTAACGCGGCCGGCACCGGGCGCCGTCGGAGAACCGCGACGCGACCCAGGAGGGTCGAGCGCGCGGCGCAGGTCGGCAGGCAGGACGTCGGGCAGGTCGGTCGTCGTGGCGGTCATCGTCCCCTCCTCGGTGCGGACCCCCAGACAAGCGCACGGGATCGCGAGCGCGCATCCGTGGTGGCCACCGAGATGACGCGAGCCGCGTCGTTCCGCCTCGGGCGCCGGGAGCCGACCGGTAGCCTGCCGGGGTGCCGTCCGCGACCGCCCAGGACTCGTCTGCCGCGAGCCCGGCCGCCCCGGGGTCGGCGACGTCGGCCCTGCCGGGTGTCACCGAGCTCCTCGACGCTGCCGTCACCGCCGTCGGCGGTACGCGGCGCGACGGGCAGGACGCCATGGCCCAGGCCGTCCGAAAGGCGATCGCCTCCGGCGAGCACCTGGCGGTGCAGGCGGGCACCGGCACCGGCAAGTCGCTGGCCTATCTGGTGCCGGCGATCCGGCACGCGGTCGAGCGCGGCACCACGGTCGTCGTCTCGACGGCCACGATCGCGCTGCAGCGCCAGCTCGTCGACCGGGACCTGCCCCGGCTGGCGAAGGCGCTCACCCCACTGCTCGGCCGAGCGCCGACGTTCGCGATCCTCAAGGGCCGCCGCAACTACCTGTGCCTGAACAAGCTGCACGGCAACGGCGACGACGTCGACGAGTCCGAGCAGCTGTTCGACCCCTTCGTGGTCTCGGCGCTCGGGCGCACGGTCAAGCGCGTCCACGAGTGGAGCAGCGACACCGAGACCGGCGACCGCGACGAGCTCGTCCCGGGCGTGCCCGAGTCGGCGTGGCGGCAGGTGTCGGTCAGCGCCCGCGAGTGCCTGGGCGCCTCGCGCTGTCCGGTCGGCGACGACTGCTTCGCGGAGAAGGCGCGCGCGCAGGCCGGGCGGGCGGACGTCGTCGTCACCAACCACGCGCTGCTCGCCATCGACGCGCTCGAGGGCCGACCTGTGCTGCCCGAGCACGACGTGGTGATCGTGGACGAGGCGCACGAGCTGGTCGACCGCATCACGGGCGTGGCGACCGCGGAGCTGACCACCGGCGCCGTCACCGCGGCGGCGCGGCGGTGCGGGAAGCTGGTCGACCAGGCCGTCGCGGATCGCCTCGTCGAGGCGGGCGAGGGCCTGGCACTGGTGCTGGAGGACCTGGCGCCGGGCCGCTGGGAGGCGCTTCCCCGGCCTGCGGCGGGTGTGCTGTCGGCGGTCCGCGATGCCGCGGTGTCGTGCAAGCAGTCGCTGGGCGGCGAGCGGCGCGAGGATCCCGAGGGGGCAGCGGGGCGCAAGGTCGCGCAGGCCGCCCTGGACGAGGTCGCGGACACGGCGTTCCGCCTGCTCAACGCCTTCGACGAGCCGGACGCCGCGCGGCGGCGGGACGTCGTGTGGCTCGCCGAACAGGGCCCGGACGGCGCGCGGAGCCGCGTGCTGCGGGCCGCGCCGCTGGCGGTCGGCGGGCTGCTGCGCGAGCGGCTGTTCGGGCGCAGCACCGTGATCCTCACCTCGGCCACGCTGACGCTCGGGGGGACGTTCGACGCGCTCGCGCGCCAGTGGGGGCTTCCTCCGGAGCACCCGGCCGCGAACGGGACGGCGACGACGACCACCGGCCCCTCGAACGGCGACCGGGCCGACGGCGCACACGGCGAGGTGCAGGACCCGGACGCCCCGCGCTGGTCCGGCCTCGACGTCGGCTCCCCCTTCCAGCACGCCAAGAGCGGCATCCTCTACGTCGCCAAGCGGCTGCCGCCACCCGGGCGGGACGGGCTCCCGCCCGCCTACCTGGACGAGATCACCGCGCTGGTCGAGGCCGCGGGCGGGCGCACCCTCGGGCTGTTCTCCTCGATGCGCGCCGCCAAGCAGGCCACGGAGGCCTTGCGGGACCGGCTCGACACACCGCTGCTGTGCCAGGGCGACGACGCGACGATGCTGCTGGTCAGGCGGTTCGCCGAGGACGAGGCGACGTCGCTGTTCGGCACGCTCTCGCTCTGGCAGGGCGTGGACGTGCCGGGCCGCTCGCTGTCGTGCGTGATCATCGACCGGATCCCGTTCCCGCGCCCGGACGACCCGCTCGTGGCCGCCCGGCAACGCGCCGCCGACTCCCGCGGGGGCAACGGATTCCTGACCGTGTCAGCGACGCACGCCGCTCTGCTGCTGGCGCAGGGTGCGGGCCGGCTGCTGCGCGGCATGGGCGACCGCGGGGTCGTCGCGGTACTCGACCCACGGCTCGCGACCGCCCGCTACGGCGGGTTCCTCCGCGCGTCCTTACCGCCGTTCTGGCAGACCGACGACCGGGAGAAGGTCCTCGGCGCCCTCCGCCGCCTCCGCGACGCCCCGACATCGGGAACGGGTCAGCGGTAGTCGGTGAAGCCGGACCAGGCGGCGCGGCGGTCGGCGCGGGGCGCGTCCTCCACGCGGTCGGACTCGTCGATGATCAGGGTCGGGCGGCGGTCGGTGTCGTAGGCGGGCCAGCCGGGACCGGGGACGCCGTGCCGGGCGAAGTGCACCCAGTGCGCCTGCATCCGCGCGCTCACGGACCGCAGCGCGGCACGGCCTCCGGCGACCGTCTGCAGCCGTGCCAGCGGCGAGTCGACCTCCCCGAACACGGGCACGATCTCCGCCGCGTGCGTGGCGTCGAGCCCCACCAGCCGCACCAGGCGTGGCGCGAGGTCGTAGCGGTAGACGAACGTCGGGGCGGTGCCGGCATGCCCGTCGGCGACCCGCATGCTCGGCCACCAGAACGCGTGGTCCCCGGCGACGTCGGCCACCGCCGCCTTCCCGGGATAGCCGGGGTAGGCCGCGAGGATGCGGTCCCGCGCGGCCGGGTCCGTGCTCGCGAACAAGCGGGCGAGCCGCGCCGGCGTGGTGGGCAGCAGGTTCCCGCGCGACTTCGCGAACAGCGTGCCCTCGCGGTCGTTCGTGCCGATCACCAGCGGGACGGGGTGCGCCGCGCCGGTCGCGGCGGCGTCGAGCGGGTGCACCGGGAGGAACTCGCCGTCGACCACCGGGGCGAAGCAGAGCACACCGGGCGTCGCCTCGTTAGCCCAGTCGTCGAGCCGTGTCCCGGCGGTGACGAGCTCGTCGGCCGACGCCCCGAGCAGGGCGTCGACGGCGTCCTTCTCCTCCACGCCGAGCAGCCCGACCAGCTGGGCGGCCCAGCCCGCGGCCCGATCAGGCGTGTAGGCGGCGGCCGGCGCGGGGCTCTGCGCGATCGCCCGGTGGAACAGACCGTGCGCGGCGGGTACGGCCAGCAGCGTCGTCACCGAGATCCCACCCGCCGACTCGCCGAAGACCGTGACGTTGGCGGGGTCGCCCCCGAAGGCCGCGATGTTGTCGCGCACCCACTCCAGCGCCGCGACCTGGTCGCGGATCCCCAGGTTGGAGTCGAGCGGCCGCTCCGGCGTCGCGTAGCGGGAGACGTCGATGAACCCCAGTGCGCCGAGGCGGTAGTTGAACGAGACGTAGACCACGTCGCCGGACCGGGCGAGCGCGTGCCCGGCGTACCCCGGCATCGCCGACGAGCCCATGCTGAACGCTCCGCCGTAGATCCACACCATCACGGGACGCGGCGGGCCGGGGGCCGCCGGGGCAACGACGTTGACCGACAGGCAGTCCTCGCCCATCGCGGTGCGCCTGCCCGCGCCGATCAGGTTGACGAGGGTGCGCTGCTGCGGCGGCACCGGGCCGAACGTCGACGCGTCGCGGACACCCGTCCAGGGTTCCGGCGGGCGGGGGGCCCGGAACCGCCCCTCCCCCGCCGTCGACGCCGCGTACGGGATCCCCCGCCAGGCGCGCAGGTCGTCGCCCACTGCGGCGCCGCGCACCAGGCCGGCGGTGGTCCGAACCTCCGGATCGCTCGTCATGACCACGACCCTAGGCGCGGGAGATCCGCGGGTGCGGCCACGCGCGGCAGTTCACAGCGCCTTCGCATGAACCCTGCTGACGGGTGACGTCGTCCCGGCGCGCACCTACCGGGGCCGTCACACAGACTGGACGACCACCGCACCTGCCGGGCGGGGTGCGGCGGCACTCCACGCCGCGCGCCACCGCGGACGGAGTGCGGCGGGCGCTCTCAGCCCGGCGTCGTGATCGTCGTGATCGTGCCCGGCGCGACCTCGGTGAACCCGGCGTCGCGCACGGCCACGGCATCGCCCCGGTCCGCGGCATCGCACAGCCGCGCCCAGGCCGCAGGAGCGGCGGTCCGCACGGCGTACGGCGGTACAACGGTGAGCCCGCGAGCCGCCGCGTCCAGCATCGACGCGTGCCCCACCTGCGCCGCGGCCTTTCCCACCGTCATCGACAGCGCGCCGTTCACCCAGATCACGGGCACGCCGGGCGGGGGCGGGCCGGGCTGGTCGTCCGGCAGGTCCGTGCCCCCGATCTGCAGCCGGGAGACGACCTTCGGCACGTCGTCGACCGGGCCGGGCAGCAGCGCGCGGGCCTGCGCGTCGCCGACGGCGACGGTGACGCCGGGCAGCTCCTGCACCGCCGCCCAGTGCGCCCCGCGCGCGCGGCGGGCGATCTTGCGGATCCGCGCATCGACCCAGGTCGCGACCTCCTCGTGCCACTCCCCACCCGGCTCGGCCCGCGGGTCGAGGCACAGTGCCAGCGCGGCGCGGGCCGCGGCTTCGAGCAGCGGGGTTCGCGCTGCCGGCGGACGCTCCAGACGGAGCACGACCGGCATCGCGCGCACGACGCCGTCCGGCTCCGGCGGGATCTCCACCTGGGGGACCCCGGAACGCTCGACGCCGTACCGCGCGGCGAGCGGCGCGAGCACGGTCACCGGCGACCAGCCCGGGACCGCGGGACGCGACCCGGCGCCCCGCAACCGCCCCGCGCCCCTGCCCGATGTGCACCAACGCAAGACTCGCGTACACCAGTGCAAGACTCGCGCACACCAACGCAAGACTCGCGGGCCGGCCTCACGCGATCGGCACCCGCCGGAGCAAGCCCTCGGCCGCGTCGGCGTGCTCCACCTCGTCCCGGGTGATGCCCAGCACGAACAGCACGGCGTCCAGGTAGGGGTGCGACAGCGCGGTGTCGGCCACCTCCCGCAGCGCGGGCTTGGCGTTGAAGGCGATGCCGAGCCCCGCGGTGGTGAGCATGTCGATGTCGTTCGCGCCGTCGCCCACCGCGACGCACTGCTCGAGGGGCACCCCGTAGATCTCCGCGAAGCGGCGCAGCGCGGCGGCCTTGCCCGGCCGGTCCACGATGTCGCCCACGACGCACCCGGTGAGCCGGCCGTCGACGACCTCCAGCTCGTTCGCCGCGCAGAAGTCCAGGCGCAGGTCGTCGGCCAGCCCCTCGATCACCCGCCGGAAACCGCCGGAGACCACCCCGCAGCGGAACCCGAGGCGGCGCAGCGTCCGGATCGTGGTCCGAGCGCCCGGGGTCAGCTCCAGGCTCGCGCCGACGTCGTCGAGGATCGACGCCGGCAGCCCGGCCAGCACCGCGACGCGCCGGCGCAGCGACGCGGCGAAGTCGAGCTCGCCGCGCATCGCGGCCTCGGTCACCGCGCGCACCTCGGCCTCCGCCTCGGGGCCCACCCGACCCGCGAGCATCTCGATCACCTCGCCCTGCACGAGCGTGGAGTCGACGTCGAAGACGATGAGCCGCTTGCCCCGCCGGGCCAGCCCGGCGCGCTCGACGGCGATGTCGACCCCGGCCTCCCGGGCGACCTCGACGAGCCGGGTCCGCAGGGTGCCGGGCGGGTGCGGGGCGGTCGGCGAGACCTCCAGCTCCAGCCCCGTCACCGGGTAGTCGGCGACGCGGCGGATCGAGTCGATGTTCGCGCCGAGCCCCGCCAGCGCCTGGGCGACCATCCCGAACGCCCGCGCGGTGATCGGCCGCCCGAGCACGAGCACGACGTGCGTCGACCGGCGCCGGGCCGCGGGGTCGTCGCCGCCCTCGACCGAGGTGTGCACCTGCATGCCGATGGCGTGGATCGCCTGCTCGACGGCCTCGCGCAGGCCGTCCGGATCGTGCTGGGTGGCGACGAGCGCCCCGAGCGTCAGGTGCCCGCGGACGACGACCTGCTCGACGTCCAGCAGGTCCACCCCGTGGCGGGTGAGCGCGGCGAAGAGCACCGAACTCACGCCGGGCCGGTCCGGCCCGGTCACCGTGATCAGGACGTTGGTGTCCGCGCCGAAGGCCTGTGGGCCTGCCATTCCAGCCAGTATCTTGTTCCGGATCTTGATTCGGCCGGCGTCAGCGCGACTGCGGGTCGTCGTTGGGCTGCGTCTCCTTGCCCGCCGCCTGGCCGGCGAGCTCGGACGGTGCCGGGTGCCCGCCGACGTGGGCCTCGCTGCGGAACCGCTCGACGTACTCGGGGTAGTGCAGCTCGAACGCCGGGCGCTCCGAGCGGATGCGGGGCAGCTCGGTGAAGTTGTGCCGTGGCGGCGGGCACGAGGTGGCCCACTCCAGCGAGTTCCCGAACCCCCACGGGTCGTCCACGGTGACCACGCGGCCGAAACGGTAGCTCTTGAACACGTTCCACAGGAACGGCAGCGTCGACAGCCCCAGGATGAAGGCACCGATCGAGGAGATCGCGTTCAGCGTGGTGAACCCGTCCGTCGGCAGGTAGTCGACGTACCGGCGCGGCATGCCCTCGTTGCCCAGCCAGTGCTGCACCAAGAACGTGGTGTGGAACCCGATGAACAGCGTCCAGAAGTGGATCTTGCCCAGCGTCTCGTCCATCATCCGGCCGGTCATCTTCGGGAACCAGAAGTAGATCCCGGCGAAGGTCGCGAAGACGATCGTGCCGAACAGGACGTAGTGGAAGTGCGCCACCACGAAGTACGAGTCGGAGACGTGGAAGTCCAGCGGCGGGGCGGCCAAGACCACGCCGGTCAGCCCGCCGAACAGGAACGTCACCAGGAAGCCGAGCGAGAACAGCATCGGCGTCTCGAACGTGATCTTGCCGCGCCACAGCGTGCCGACCCAGTTGACGAACTTCACCCCGGTGGGCACGGCGATCAGGAACGTCATGAGCGAGAAGAACGGCAGCAGCACCGCGCCCGTGGCGTACATGTGGTGCGCCCACACCGCCGACGACAGGGCGGCGATGGAGAGCGTCGCGAACACCATGCCCTTGTAGCCGAACAGCGGCTTGCGGGAGAACACCGGGATCACCTCGGTGATGATGCCGAAGAACGGCAGCGCGAGGATGTAGACCTCGGGATGGCCGAAGAACCAGAACACGTGCTGCCAGAGGATCACGCCGCCGTTGGCCGGGTCGAACACGTGCGCGCCGAAGTGCCGGTCGGCCGCAAGGCCGAGCAGCGCCGCGGTGAGGATCGGGAAGGCGAGCAGGATCAGGAACGACGTGACGAAGATGTTCCAGGTGAAGATCGGCATCCGGAACATCGTCATGCCGGGCGCGCGCAGGCAGATGATGGTGGTGATGAAGTTGACCCCGCCCAGGATCGTGCCGAGACCACCGACCGCCAGGCCCATGATCCACAGGTCGCCGCCGGCGCCGGGCGAGCGCACCACGTCCGACAGCGGGGTGTAGGCGGTCCAGCCGAAGTCGGCGGCGCCGCCGGGGGTGAGGAACGACGACAGCACGATCAGCGCGCCGAACAGGAACAGCCAGTACGAGAAGGCGTTCAGCCGCGGGAAGGCGACGTCCGGGGCACCGATCTGCAGCGGAACGATGTAGTTCGCGAACCCGAACAGCGACGGCGTCGCGTAGAGCAGCAGCATGATCGTGCCGTGCATGGTGAACAGCTGGTTGTACTGCTCGTTGCTCAGGAACTGCTGCCCGGGCACCGCCAGCTCGCCCCGGATCAGCAACGCCATCGCGCCGCCGACCATGAAGAACACGAACGTCGTGACCAGGTAGAGGATCGCGATGTCCTTGGGATCCGTGGTGTGGAGCATCTTGACGAACACGGATCCCTTGACCGCACGGCGCGCCGGGTATGGGCGCGCCGTGATCGGCTTGGGAGCGACGGCGGTCACGGGGCCTCCTGCACGACCTGACGGGTTGCGCGAACCTGCAGGGATCGTAGCTCGACACGCTGTCGAAGGCGCGCCGCGGGTTGGTTGGGATCGGTTCAGATCGCGCCGACCCCTGCTCGCCGGACGAGGCGCACACGGGAGGGGCCCCGACGTCGGCGCCGTCGCCGGCGCGTTGCGCTCGCCGGAGCGGGCGATCCGCGGCCGGGGCGGCCAGCGTCGGGCCCGGCCGCATCTCGCGGCCCGACTGCGGCGGTTGGAGTCCCGCGCAGCCTGACGCGCTGTGATGCAGGCCACTGCGATAAAATCTCGGGCGGCGAGGGGACGCGACGATTCCAGCATGGGGGACGACCCACCGTGTCACTTGATCTGACCCTCGACCTTGCCGCCTTCCCGGCTCCCGCACGCCTGCCGAGCCGCGGCGTCGTCCGGCCCGTCAGCGCCGTTCGCACGCTCTAGCCGCACCCGTACCCATACGAGCGACTTCGCCCATCGGCACGTTCCGAGGGTTGGTCACCGCCCGTTCTCGGGGATGATCAGCCGACAACATCGCTCGGCAGTCGAGGTGTCGGACTGCCGAAGGTTTCGGTGCCGCGGACAGTAGGAGAAAGCGGTGGCAGGCGTGGACAACTTGCGCGATGAGATCCGAACCAGCGTGGTCAGACTGATCGCCGAGGTGTGCCTGCGCGACCATGTGGCCACACAGCGCCTCGGCCTCGGGGGAACCGACTCACGGTTCCTCACCCTGCTCGACGTCTACGGCCCGCTCACGCCGGGCCGACTCGCGCAGCTGACCGGCCTGACGACCGGCAGCGTCACGGGCGTGATCGACCGGCTGGAGCGCGCGGGCTTCGTCAGCCGGGAACGGGACGACGCGGACCGGCGCAAGGTCCGCGTCATCCCCGATCCCGGGGCCACCGCCCAGCTGGCGGCGGCCCGGCACGAGCCGATCGACGTGCTCGACGATGTCCTGCACCGGCGGGACGCCGACGAGCTGGCGGTCATCGCCCGCTTCCTCAGTGACATCGTCGAGAGGCACGAGCGCGAGATGGCCGGACAGGATTAGCCGGCAGTGACGACGGCCCGGCGACGCCCGGCGAGGGCGGCGTCGACGCTGAAGCGGCCCGGACCGACCGCGACGAGCACGAGCGCCGCGGCGGCGATGGCCCAGACGAGCTCGAACCCGCCATCCGTGACGAACACGCCGTTGCCGATGTGGACGAGCAGGAACGCACCGAGCATGTCGAGCACGACGAGTGCGCCGGCCACCACGGTGGCCGCACCCAGCAGCAGCGCCGCACCGCCGACCAGCTCGACGACCACCGCGAACACGGCCGAGACCGCCGGCAGCGGGACGCCCATCTGCGCGAAGGAGTCGGCCGTGCCAGCGATGCCGTAGGTGGCGAGCTTCTGCCAGCCGTGGGCGATCAGCACGATGCCGAGCAGGACGCGGGCGACGAGCAGCAGGGCGTCACGGGCAGTGGAGGGCAGGGACATCTCGGACCTTCCGTCGGAGCCGCGGCGGGTCCCGCGACAGCTGGTTGATAGTTCAACTGAGACCAGACATTACCCAACGATTAGTTGAAGCGTCAACCCATGCAGAGGTAGGGAGCGGAGTTCAGAAGCCGAGTGCGGCCAGGACGTCGCCCTCCACCAACGGTGCCATCGAGGTCGAGTAGGACGCGGTCAGGTGGTTGTCGTCCAGGTAGACCTGCACGTTGCCGATCACCGCCGGGCAGAAGGCCGGGCCGCAGACGCGGTCGGCAATATCGAGGAACCGGACGTTCGGCGGGACGTCCGGCACGTGTGTCCACGGTGGCTCGGCGGCGTACACCGCGGCCCGGTCCACCCCGCAGACCGGTGCAACCAGGTCGTCGTCGGCCGTCGGCGGGCCCTGCACGCAATCGGGCATCGACCGGTCGAACCGCGGGTTGTCCCGGATCGCCAGCACCGGGATGCCCAGCTGCGCCAGCTGCTGCCAGCGGGCGACGAACCCCGGCGGTGTCTGCTCGGTCAGCCCGACCCGGACGTCGCGGCTGGCCAGCGTGACCACCGCATCCGGCTGCAGGTCCGCGATCTCGGCGATCGCGGCCTCCCCCCACGCCAGGCAGTCCGGCTCGTCCGGCACCACCTCCGACGCCGTGGAGAACGGGCATGCCCCCCGGGCGATGACAGTGAGCTGCCAGCCGTGCCGTTCCGCGATCGGCACCAGCAAACCGGCCAGTTGCTGGGTGTGCGAGTCGCCGACCACCACGATCCGCCGCTGCGGCGACTCGACCGGCCGGGTGCAGGCGTCCATCGGGAAGCGGGTCATGGGCACGCAGTCCCAGTTCTCGATGCGCACCCAGTCGTCGTAGACAGACACCGGTGGCGGCAGCAGCGGTGCCGGTTCCGGCTCGCCCACCGCCAGGGCGAGAGCCCCGGGATAGCGGATGTCCCCGACCTCCCCGGCACCCTGGGCCTGCTGCATCGCCTCGACCTGCCAGAGCCCAGCCGCGAGGAACACCGCGGCCAGGCCCGCGACGGCCACCCGGAACCCGCCACCAGGGAGCCTCGGCACCGGCTCCTCGACGAGGTGGTGCGTCAGCACGGCGAGCACCACCGATAACGCGACGACCCCTGCCCCGGTCGCAAGGTCGAGCCGGTCGCGACCGGTGAGCACCAAGCAGAACACCAGCACCGGCCAGTGCCACAGGTAGAGCGGGTAGCTCAGGTCGCCGACGTAGCGCAGCGGCCGCGCCGTCAACAGGCGGTCCACCCCCCACCGCGCACCGGTGCGACCGGCCAGCAACACCAGCACCGCGCACCCGGTGGGCCATAGCGCCGCGGCCCCGGGGAAGACGTTGCCCACTCGAAGCACCGCACCGCAGGCCAGGAGCCCGACCAGACCGACCCATCCCAGCCGAACCCGGGTCCGCTGCCGCAGCCGGACGCCGTCGATCGTCAGCGCGAGCAGGCCGCCGAGGGCGAACTCCCACAGACGGGTCAGCGAGTGGAAGTAGGCCAGGGGCTGGTTCGTCGCGGTCAGCGCCACCGAGAACGTCAGCGAGACAACGAACACACCGACGGTCGTGACGGTCAGGTGCGCGCGCATCCGGGCGGCGTCGCCCCGCGCGGCGAGCGCGACCAGGGCCACCAGCAGCGGCCAGACGAGGAAGAACTGCCCCTGGATGGACAGCGACCAGAAATGCTGGACCGGGCTCGACATGTTGCTGCGCGCCGCGTAGTCCACCGCGTCCGCGGCGAGCTGCCAATTCTCCAGGAACACCGCCGCCGCGACGACCTCGTGCAGGGTCTGCGACCAGCGCCCCTCGGGTAGCACCAGCATCCCGGCCGCGGCGGTCGCCACCAGGACGACGACCGCGCTGGGCAGCAGCCGCACGAGCGTGCGGCTCCACCGGCGGCCCAAGGCCAGCGGCCCCTGGTCGGCCGCTCGGGCGAGCTGGCCGGTCAGCAGGAACCCCGAGACGACGAAGAACACGTCGACGCCGCCGGACACCCGGCCGAACCACACGTGGTAGACGACGACCAGCGTCACGGCGACTGCGCGCAGGCCCTGCAGCTCGGGCCGGTGCACACGCACCAGCGACCCGGTCGCGGGAGCGGTTTCGCCCACGTCGTGCAGCCCCTTCCCCGGTCGGCGCGTTCCGCGGGCTCACGGCAATGTCCCTCGGTAGGCGGATGTTACCGAGGGGTCAGGGCTCCACGAGCCCGGCCCGGATCGCGAACCGCGTGAGATCGAGCCGGTCGCGCAGCCCGAGTTTGGCCAGCACGTTCGCCCGGTGCCGGTCGACGGTCTTCACGCTGATCACGAGAGTGTCGGCGATCTCCCTGGCCGAGTGGCCCTCGGCGATGAGCTTGACGACCTCCTCCTCCCGCGGCGTCAGCAGGCGCTCGGGGACGGTGCCACGGCGCAGGTGGTCGCGGATCAGCGTGCCCGCCGCACCCGGATGCAGGAACGGCTCGCCCCGCACGGCCGCCCGGCAGGCCGCGACGAGGTCACGGTCGACCACCGACTTGAGGACGTAGCCCGACGCTCCGGCCTGCAGGGCCGCGAGCAGGTACTGCTCGTTGTCGTACATCGACAGCATCAGCATGCGAATGGGAAGCTCCCGGCGGGAGATCTCGCGTGCCGCCTGCAGGCCGGTCATGCGCGGCATGGCGATGTCGAGGACGGCCAGGTCGACACCCCCCGAGGCCGCCAGCTCGACGGCCTGGGCCCCGTCGCCGGCCTCGGCGACGACCGTCAGCCCCGGCTCGCCGTCGAGGATCAGCCGCAGCCCGCGGCGAACGAGCGCGTGGTCGTCGGCCAGCAGTATCCGCGTCTCCGAGGACGGGTCACGACCCGCTGGAGCCGGGCTTCGGCACGGCCTCTCAACCACCGCCGCCCCCTCCCCCGCACCGGCACCCGCAACCGCACCTCGGTGCCGGCGTCGTCGTGCGGGCCGACACTCAACTCCGCCCCCACCAGCAGCGCGCGCTCGCGCATCCCCCGGATCCCCGCACCCTCCGGACCGTCGCCGATCCCACACCCGTCGTCGGTCACGGTCAGCACCACCCCGTCCGCGTAGCGCAACGACAGGTCGACGGCCTGCGCGCCGGCGTGCCGGACGACGTTCGTCAGGCTCTCCTGCGCGATGCGGTAGACGACCAGCTCGGCGTCGGCGCCCAACCCGGGAAGATACGGATCCACCTCGACGGTCACCGGCACACCGCCGGCCTCCACGACGTCCGCGGCCAGCGCATCGATCGCACTGACCAGCCCCAGGTCGTCGAGCACACCGGGGCGCAGCCTGCGCGCCACCTGCCGCACCTCGTCCAGGCTCGCGCGGACGGTCTCCGCCACCGCGGCGAGGTCGTCGCGCAGCGGCTGGGGCGCGGTGTCGACCGCGCGCTTGAGCGCCAGCAGCACGGCGGTGAGACTCTGCCCGATCTCGTCGTGCAGCTCACGGGCGATGCGCTGCCGCTCCCCCTCCTGGGCCGCCAGTGCACGCGCGGCACTCGCGCCGCGCTCGGCCTCCAGTCGGTCGAGCATGCCGTTGAAGGTGGCGATGAGATGGGCGACGTCACCGGTGCCCGTGGCCGCGAGACGCTCCCCGGGACGCAGCAGGTCGACCCGCTCCATCAGCGCCGTGAGCCCGTCGAGCGGGCGCAGGCTCGCGCGCAGCAGGAGCGCGTTCAACAGCAGCGCCGTCAGCAGCCCCGCGCCGAGCACGGCGACCTCGGTCGCCACGATCGGCGCCGACACCGTCACCGGGGAGAACACCAGCAGCGCCGACGACGCCAGCAGGACGGCGACGTTGACGAGGAACACCCGCCGGAAGAGCCCGCGCATGGTGGCGGGAGTACCCCCGGCCGCCGTGCGCGCCGCGACGGCGGGACGCTGCTCTGTCGACGCGGGCACACCTCCAGGGTCGTCACCGGACCGCGGGCTGTCCATGCGGTCCCGCACCCATCCGAAGATGGGTGGTGTGCCCGATACCGCCCGTTCGCGGCTGCGGCGAGGCTGGACGTGCAGCGACCGCCCGCGCCACCACCGGGGAACGCGGAGCGGCGGTGCGGAAAGGATCGTCATGTCCTTGCGGGAAGGTCCGAACGTCCGGGGTGGACTGCCGTGAACAACAACGCGCTGGTCGCCGCCCTCGGCTCGGACGCCGTCGCCGCAGTCCACGGATACCGGCTCGAGGTCGTTGAGGAGGCCCGGCTGCGCGGGCTGACGCTGCGCTCGGCCCCGACCGGGCCCGGGGCCGATCCGCTCGACGTCCGCCTCGTGTTCGCCGACGGTCCGGCCGGAGCGCTGACCGGCCAGGTGCTCGTGTGGGGCCCGGAGCGTGGCTGGTCGGTCGCCCGGTCCGTCGCCGACGCCACACCGCGCTACCTCGCCGGGCCGCTCGCCCGGCCCCGGGAACTCGTGCCCACGCCGGCCGAGGTCCTCGACCGGGTCACCGGCAGCCGACGCGGCTCGATGGTGCCGCCACTGGACGTGGAGCTGGACGACGACCCGGCCGTCATCCGCCGGCTGCTCCGGTTCGCGACGGCGCGCCGTGGCGGGCAGCGCGTCGACACGCTCCGCCTGTCCGCCTGACCTCGGTCGGGCCCAGTTCTCCGCCGGCCGTACCACCTCCCTCCGGTCCGGCCGGCGGTCCATGGGGGGACAGGAAAGCCACCTTCATGCCGTTGCAGAACATGAAGGTGGCTTTCCTGGCACTCCTGCCGCGGTCACTCCGCCGACGCGCGGGCCTCCACGCCCTCGTCGGCGGGTTCCACACCCGTGTAGAAGGCCGCCGTCCGCGCTGCCGACGCCCGGGCCGCCTCCGGGTCCGCGCCGGCAGCGACGTGAGCCTCGCACCACGCCTCGGCGCTCCGCACCATGAACGCGCGGCCCTCGTCGGACACGGCCCAGGCCTCGGAGTCGGCCGGCTTCGGCACGCCGGGCGAGCCCAGGTGCCCGGCCAGGCCCAGCAGGGCCCCCTCCCACCCGAGGCCGACGGCGCCGGGGCCGAACCGGTCCCAGAACTCGTCGTCGACGTGCCCCACATGCTCCAGGGTCAGCACGGTGCCGCCCGCCGCGGCCGGGTCGAGCCGGACCTCGATGGTGCTCACGTCGCCGCCGAACTCCCAGGTCGCGGCGAACGAGCGCGGTGGGTCGCAGCGCTCGACGACCCCGCCCGCGTTGCCCTGCAGCTGGTAGCGCCCGCCGACCCGGAGCTCCCCGGTGATCGGCAGGAACCAGCCGGGGATCCGCTCGGCGCTCGTGCACGCGTCCCAGACGTCGTCGACCGGGGCGCCGTAGGTGCGGGTGAGCGTGACGACCCGGGCCTCGCCGGCCTCCAGGGTCCGGGTGCCGACCTGGCGGCGCACCGCGCTGATGTGCTCGGTGATGTCGATCGTCATTTCTCCTCCTCAGGGCGGGTCAGCCGGCGGGCGTGTAGGTCCAGGACGGCATCGGCTCGCCGTGCAGGGACGCGCCGAGCCGGTCGAGGTACCAGCTCCACCCGGCCTCGACGTCCGCCGGTGAGACACCGCCGACGACACGCTGCTCGAAGAGCAGGACGGTGCGGCCGCCCTCCTCGGTCAGGGACACGGCGACGCGCCAGGGCGGCCCGTCGCCTTCGGGGATGTCGAGCACGAGCCGGCGCGGCGGGTCGCACTCCACGATCGTGACGGTGACCGGCGGGGCGACCTCACCGCCCGCGTCGACCTCGCCGGTCATCGTGAACTCGATGGTGGTGTCGGTCCGTGTGTTCCACGTGCCGATCCACCGCGCCGTCCGCTCCGACTCCGTCAGCGCGGACCACACGTCGTCGATCGGATCGGGCCACTCGCGGCGGAGCACGACGATCCGGCCTTCGGCGTCAACCTGCGGATCTGTCGTCACGGATGTCTCCCTTTTCGTCGGTGCGGCGCCGTCGGCCGCGCCGGATCTCGGTGTCGAGCGCGTCGAGGCGGTTGGCGAGCCCCGGCGGCACGACGGGTGGGGCCGTACGGTGCCTGCCGGGGAGCGGGCGGAACCGGTCCAGCCAGGCGTCGAGCTCGGCCAACGGCGCACGCTCCAGGCGGTAGACCCGCCGCTGCGCCCGGACCTCGCTGGTGACGAGGCCGGCCTCGCGCAGCACGCGCAGGTGCCGGCTGATCGCCGGCCGGGTGACCGGGAAGCGCTCGGCGATCTCCCCCGCTCCCATCTCGCCCGCCGCCAGCAGCTCGACGATCTCCCGGCGGACCGGGTCGGCGAGCGCCGTGAGGACGAGCACGGCTGCATTTAACTCCATCCTTCATTAACTGACAAGTTACGCATGCGAATGATCGTCGCCTGCGCTACGGTTCCCGCCACTCGTCCGGGTGACCGGACGGCCGGCATCCGGAGGAGCAGCATGAGAATCGGCTCGGTGATCCTCGTCGTCTGGCTCGTCATCGGGGCTCTGGCCGCCTACCAGCGCAACTACTTCTCCAGGGAGCCCGCGAACTGCGCCCAGATCAGTACCGTGCTGCTGACGGTCGTGGCCGGCCCGCTGAACTACGTGGGGATCAACCCGAAGGTCGACTGCCCGTCCCTGCCGCAGCCGTCCCCGTGACGGCGCCGCGGTAGGTGCGTGGGCGCCTACAGGCGGCGGGCGCCGTCCGCGGCCGCGGCCACGAACGCCGCCGGCGCCCGGAAGCCCGCGGCGTCGTAGGCCGCCTCCACCGCGCGCACCACCGGTTCCACGGCGTCCGCCTCGACGAGCGCGAGCACGCAGCCGCCGAATCCGCCACCCGTCATCCGGGCGCCGTACGCGCCGGCGTCCAGCGCCGCCTGCACCGCGATGTCGACCTCCGGAACGGTGATCTCGAAGTCGTCACGCATCGAGGCGTGCGAGGCGGTGAGCGTCGGGCCGATCGTGCGCAGGTCGTCACCGGCCCGCAGCGCCGCGACCACCTCGAGCACCCGCGCGTTCTCGGTGACGATGTGCCGGACCCGCTTGCGCAGCAGGTCGCCGTCGGCCCCGTCCCCGAGCCGGGCCAGCGCGTCGTCGAGGTCGTCCACGGTGACGTCGCGCAGCGCGCGGACCCCCAGGATCGCCACCGCCTGCTCGCACGAGCCGCGCCGCTCGGCGTACTCACCGTCCACCAGGGCGTGCGGCGCCCGCGAGTCGATCACCAGGAGCGCCAGGCCCGCTGACGGCGGGTCGAACGGCACCAGCTCGACGACGAGCGAGCGCGTGTCGAGGAAGACCAGGTTCCCGACCTTGCCGTGCAGCGACGCCATCTGGTCCATGCCGCCCGTGGGCGCCCCGACGACGTCGTTCTCGGCGCGGCGGGCGGCCGCGGCCAGCGCGTGCCGGGACAGGCCGAGGCCGCCGAGGTCGTTCCACGCGACCGCGACGGCGCACTCCAGCGCCGCCGACGACGAGAGGCCCGCGCCGACCGGGACGTCACCGTCGACGACGACGTCCAGCCCCGGCACGTCGCACCCGGCCTCACGCAGCGCCCAGGCCACCCCGCCGACGTAGGCCGACCAGCCGTCCACCGCGCCCGGCGCGATCGCCGCCAGCGGGAGCTCCACCGTCTCGCCCTGCTGCGCCGAGCGCACCCGCAACACCGGCCGCTCGCCCACCCGCGCGGCCGCCGCCACCCCGCACTCGAGCGCCAGCGGCAGCACGAACCCGTCGTTGTAGTCGGTGTGCTCGCCGATGAGGTTGACCCGGCCGGGCGCCCACCAGCTCCCGTCCGGCTTGCCGCCGAACGCCTCGGCGAACTCGGTGACGACGCGCTGGGCCGGCTGGTTCATCCTCGGAGCACCTCGCCGTCGGGCACGCGCCGCGGCCCGGTCACGTGCACGTCACCCTCGACGACGACGTCCGCGCCGAAGGTGACGTCGCCGTCGACCTCCAGCCGGCCGCACCGCCGCAGTGACGGGGCACCGGCGGGGAACCGTTGCTCGAAGTCGGGCACCAGCTTGTAGTGGTCGTCGTCGAGCGTGACCACCGGTCCGGGCCCGTCGAAGGTCGGCGCCATCCGCCCGTCCGAGGTCAGGTCGTAGGCATCGGACCGCACCACGAGCAGGTCGTTCGTCGTCTTCACCGGCGCGAAGCGCGACCGCGGCACCTGCACCGCCCGCGCTCCCGGGATCGACCCGACGGCGGCGCCCATCGCCGTCTCCAGCTGGATCACCGCGGGGCTGGTCTTGTCGCGGGGGTCGACCGTCTTGCGGTTCACGATCAGCGGGAGCACCGGGGCGCCCGGGTCCACGGCCTGCAGGTCCTTGAGCGCCTGCAGGTCCACCCACAGGTTGTTCGAGTTGTAGTAGCGCCACCGGTCGACGTCGCCGAAGGACGGGTCGCCCTCGGGCACCTGCGCCGTCTCGCGCAGCACGACCTGGCCGTCGCGACGGGCGAGGTGGCCCCCCTTGCGGTCGGCCGACGTCCCGCGCACCGCCTCCATCGCGAACGGCACCTCCTGGTCCGCGATCCAGGCGGCGATCCGGACATCGGCGAGCGCGCCGAGGTTGTCCGAGTTCGAGACGAAGATCCAGCGCAGCCCCGCGCCGAGCAGGGTCTCCAGCATCCCGGAAGCGGCGAGCGCGGTGTAGAGGTCACCGTGCCCGGGCGGGCACCACTCGAGGTCCGGGTTGGCCGGCCACTCCACCGGCGCCAGGTCGTCCGCCCGCAGCTTCGGCTCGCGGCCCTGCAGGAAGTCCAGTGGCACCTCCTGGCCACGCAGACCGGCGTAGCGCTTCAGCACCTCCAGCGACGGACCCTGCGTGGACGGGGAGTTCATCACCACCAACGGCAGCCGCGCGCCGTGCCGCTCGCGCAGCGCGAGCACCTGCGTCGCGATCACGTCCAGGAAGCTGCTTCCGCGCTTGACCTCGAGCAGTGACTTCGGCCCGGACAGACCCATGCTCGTGCCCAGACCGCCGTTGAGCTTGACGACCACCAGCCGGTCCAGCACCTCGCGCGCGCGCTCCGGCGCCGGCTGGGGCAGCTCGTCGAGCAGCGGCAGGTCGTCGAGCGGCTCGAGGACGTCGCCGGACAGGCGCCCGGCGTCGGGGTCGTCGAGCTGCTCGAGGCGCCGCGTCATGGCGGCCAGCTCGGCAGGGTGGGCGCCGGCGGCCCGCATCTTGTCCAGGGCGGCGGCGACGTGATCGGCCATGGCGAAGCTGTACCACAGGCCCCCGACGGTTCCCAGCGGGCTGGTCGACGCTGACCCGGTTGCCCGGTCCTGCTCACCTGGCTGCTCGGCCTGCCGTCGAGCTCCTCGCACTCCCTGTTCGGCGGACTGATCGGAGCGACGCTCGTCGCCGCGGGCACGGGCGCGGTGCACTTCGGCGCCGTGCTCACCAAGGTGATCCTCCCCGCGGTGATCTCGCCACTGCTCGCCGGGGCGGTCGCCCTGATCGCGACCTACCTGGCCTACCGGATCACCACCCGCGCCGACGACGGCACCACGAAGCGGGGGTTCAAGGCCGGGCCGATCGTGTCGGCATCGGGTGATCCTCTCCGCCGGGCTGGCGATCGCACTGGGCACCTACATGGGCGGCTGGCGGATCATCCAGACCCTCGGCAAGCGGGTCAGCGAGATCCAGGCCCCCCAGGGCTTCGCCGCCGAGACCAGCGCCGCGACCGTCATCCTGGCCTCGTCACACCTCGGGTTCGCCCTGTCGACCACCCAGGTGGCCACCGGCGCGATCTTCGGCGCCGGGGCCGGGCGGAAGCTCGCCTCGGTCCAGTGGGGGGTGGCCGGTCAGATGGCGCTGGCGTGGCTGTTCACCCTGCCCGCGGCGGCGATCGTCGGCGCGGTGGCGGGGTGGCTCGCCGGAACCGGGCCCGTCGGCACCATCGTCGTCGCCGTGGTCCTGATCGCGGCCGCAGCGGGCATCTACGCCGCGTCGCGCCGCCGTCCCATCACCGCCCACAACGTGAACGACGTCCCGGCCCCGGTGCCGGCGACGGCCGCCGCCTGAGAGGAAGGGCAGCATGTCCATCGCCTGGGGATCCCTGCTCGCCGTCTGCGTCGTTTCGCTGGCCGCCGGCGTCGCGGTCGTCGTCCTCGTCGCCTTCGCCCTCGTCGGGCTCTCGGCCCGGGCCGCCGTGCCGGCAGGCGGGCCGAACGACGGCGCGAAGACGCTGAGCCCGGTGGCCGGGTCCGCCGTCGCGGGCGTGTGCCTGCTCGCCGCCGCGGCGATCGTCGGCTACGGCCTCTGGATCGTCATCGCCTGAGCGTGCGGCGGACCGGGTCCTGCTCCGTCGACCTCCGGTACGGTGCGCGCCATGACCGAGGTCACACCTGCGCGCTTCGGCGCCGTGGAAGCCGGTGGCACGAAGTTCGTCTGCCTGCTCGGCTCCTCCCCCGACGACATCGAGGCCCGCACCCGCATCCGGACGGGGGCCGACCCGCAGGCGACGCTGGCCGAGGTCGTGGCGTTCTTCGCAGGCTCGACCCCGCCCGCGGCGGTGGGCATCGCGTCGTTCGGCCCCGTCGAGCTGCGGCCGGGCCACCCGCACTACGGGCACATCACCTCCACCCCCAAGCCCGGCTGGCGTGACGCCGATCTCGTCGGCCCGATCCGGGCGGCGCTGGGCGTGCCGATCGGCTTCGACACCGACGTCGCGGGCGCCGCGCTCGGCGAGGGCCGCTGGGGTGCGGCGCAGGGGCTGTCGACCTTCGTCTACATGACCGTCGGCACCGGGATCGGCGCCGCCGCAGTCGTCGGGGGCCGGCCGACCTCGGGGCTCGGGCACGCCGAGATGGGACACATCGCCGTGCCCCGCCAGCCCGGCGACGCCTACCCGGGCCGCTGCCCCTACCACGGCGACTGCCTGGAGGGCATGGCCGCGGGCGGCGCGATCGCGGAGCGGTTCGGCCGCCCCGGCGAGCACCTCGACGGTGACGAACTGCGGCAGGCGGTCGAGTGGCAGGCCGGCTACCTGGCCGAGGGGCTGCGCACGATCGTCTACACGATCGCGCCCGAGCGCATCGTGATCGGCGGGAGCGTCGCGGAGCTGCCCGGGCTCTTCCCGCGGGTGCGGGAGAAGCTGATCGCGACGATGGCCGGCTACGGCGCGCTGCCCGAGCACGCGGCGGACGACTTCGTGGTGCCGGCGGGGCTCGGCGGGCTGGCCGGACCGGCGGGCGCCCTGGTGCTGGCCGAGAACGCCCTGCTGGCCGGCGACGGCTGATTCGCCAGGCTCACTGACGACCGATGCCCTGGTCCTTGAGCCAGAGTCCGACACGGTCGCCGATCAGCACACCTGCCACCCCGGCGGGCGTGAGTCCGACGACCATCAGCCAGTCGACCCAGGTCGCCGGAGCCCAATCGGCCCACCCTATTGCAAGGACAACGGCAAGAACGGCAAAGGTCGCAGCTACGGCGAGATACCGTTTGAGCAATCCGCCCGCTATCGCTTTGCCGTCGGAACCCGCAGATGCGTGTGAATCGCCCATGCGGTCTTACTCGCTGCCCGTGATCATAGCGTTAGCCAGACCGCTCGATCTCCTCAAAATCGATGATCCTGCATTAACCGCGACCTACGGCCGCCTCCGCCGGACATCGCGCACCAGTTCCTCGATGTCGCGATCCCACGACAGGTGCCTGACGTGCAGGGCATTCAGGCGTAGGAGAGGCCGCAGACGGTCGGGCACCTGCTCGATGTGCGGCATCACGACATCGTTCACCAGGACGGGCATGACCACCTTGTTCAGGCCCAATGCGTACTCGATCTCCAACCGGACGTTGTCCGCCGGATCGTCGAGTCGACGTCCATGAACACCTCGTCGTGCGTGAAGTCCGTTCGTAGGCGGTCGACCATCAGGCGGGCGACCGGCCACGTGTCGGCGCGGCGGTAGCTCACGAAGACCCGCGATGGAGGACGTGGCGGCGGTGGGCTCACCGGCGGGGACACGACCCGCTCCGACTGAGCGGTCGAGGCCGCAGGCTGACGACGTCGGAAGTCCTGCGCCGCGGCCGTGCCGCTGAGGGGTTCCGCACCAGGTTCCGCACCTGCCGCACCGGTGTCGCACCGCGCGACCTCGACGGCGGTTCAGGTGTCCAATCGGCAGGCAGCGGTGTGCGGCCAGAGAATGACGTGTAGCCAAAGGAACGACGTCCACGGCGGGCAACAGATTCGCCGCGGGCGTCACACCGATCGCGGCGAGCACGACTTGGAAGAGCAACTCGAGCCAGTCGATTCCCGAGGTGGGCGACAACCCGAGCGCCACGGCGAGGAATGAGCCGACGGAGGCGGCAATCGTTCCGACCAAGACCATCAGCCAGATGGGTATCGGCTGCCGACCCGGGACGACGAGCCGTCCGAGGCCGCCGACAACACCTCCGATGACGAGCCAGGAGATGATGCCCGTCACCGTCATACCCGTTCCGTCCCCCCGCTCGAGCACATTTCGTCCGAGCCCCGTATGTCAGTCGGGGCAACGCTGCTCGACGCTACTCGACATGCTCGATGCATTAGAGTCGACCACCATGGGCCCGCATCGCCGTGTCCGCTCGACAGTGCACGACCGGTCTGTGCTCGGCCCGGCGGACGTCGACGACGCACAGCTCGCCACGCTGGTCGCCGACTCGCTCGGGGTCGCCGAGGTCGAGCTGCTGTCCTCGCGTGCGGACGTGGTCGCCTACGACATCGACTCGATCACCACTGCCGGCCGGTACCGGGTCACCGGGCGGGCGCGGTACGGCGGGGGGAGAAGCACCCGTCAGGCGAAGCCCCTCTGCCCACGTCGCGGTTGCCTCGGAACTCGGCGATCCAACGGGTGCGGAAGGCTTCTCGTTCTTCGTCAAGGGTCGTGCAGTCGTGGGGCCGCAGCCCGGCGTTCCGGTTCGTGCCGGAGGCGATGCGGGAGTACGCGCTCGCCTCGGTGCCGTTCGAGGCCGAGCCCCGGGTCTACCGCAGCGACCTGGCCGACCGGTTGCCGCCCGGCCTGACAATGCCGCGGGCGTACGCCGTCGTCGACCTCGACGCCGAGTCCACCGCGCTGTGGCTCGAGGACGTTCCGGCCGTCGCCGCGCGCTGGGACCGGGCTGCGCTCGCCCACGCCGCGCAGCTGCTCGGGCGGCTCGCCGCGAGCCCGCGGGTCCGGCCACTGGCGACGGTCGCCGACCCGGGGCAGCACCGGACACTGCGCAGCTACACCGAGGGCCGGCTCGGCCTGTACGTCGTGCCCGCCCTGCACGACGACGATCTCTGGCGCCATCCCCTCGTCGCCGCCGCGTTCGACGACACGCTGCGCCGCGACCTCGTCGCCGCCACCGCCACGCCGCCCGCGGTCGTCGCCGAGCTGGAGGCCCTGCCCTACGGCGCCGCGCACGGCGACGCCTGCACCCGCAACCTGCTGGTCGCCGCGGACCGCCCGGACCTGGTGCTCATCGACTTCGGGTTCTGGGGTCCGCAGCCCTACGGCTTCGACCTCGGCCAGCTGCTTCTCGGTGAGGTGCAACTCGGCGAGCGGCCCGCCGCGGCGCTGCCCGACGACGAGCGCGCGTGCCTCGCGGCCTACGTCGACGGGCTGCGAGCCGAAGGCTGTGACGTGGACGTCGCGGCGGTCGAACGCGGCCACGCGCTGCAGATGCTTCTGTTCGGCGCGCTGCCGTCGCTGCCGTTCGAGCTCCTCGACGCCCGGCCGACCCCTGCGGCGATCGAGATCTCCCGGCAGCGGGCGGCCGCGGCCCGGTTCGTCCTCGACCTCGTCGCTGCGACCGACTGACGCGACCGGTCATGATGGGCGGACCCGAGCCGGGAGGTGCCATGTCCGCTCACCTGATCCCCGCTGTCCCCGTGCCGTTCCTCGCTGACGGCGCGCTCGACGAGAAGGGTCTCGCGCCGCTCTACGGCTTCCTGGACGATGCCGGGGTCGACGGGGTGTTCGTCTCCGGCACCACCGGGGAGTTCCCCGCGCTCGACGACGCCGAGCGCGACGTCGTGCTGACCGAGGCCCTGGCGGTGTTCGGGCCCGAGCGGGTGTACGCCCACGTCGGCGCCGCGTCGGCCCGGCAGGCCGAGCGCCTCGCCGCACGCGCGGTCGCCCTCGGCGCGACGGCCCTGGCTGCCATCACCCCCTACTACCTGCCGGCGGGCCCGCGGGCGCTCGTCGACCACTACCGGCGGATCGCCGCCGCGGCGGGGGACGCGCGGCTGTTCGTCTACCTCTATCCCGCGCGCACCACGACCACCGTGACCCCGGAGCAGCTCGCGGAGCTGGCCACGATCCCCACGGTGACCGGAGTGAAGATCAGCGGGGAGCCGACGGCCCGGGTCGTCGAGTACCTCCGCGCCGTGCCTGCGGGGTTCGCCGTCTACTCCGGCAACGACGTCGAGTTCGCCGCCGTCGTCCGGGCGGGGGCGGCGGGCGCCGTCTCCGGCGTGTCGAGCGCGTTCCCGCGGCCGTTCGTCGAGCTCCGTGACGCGCTGCGCGGCGGGGACGACCGGGCCGCGGCGACGGCCCAGGCCCGCGTCGAGCAGGCGGTCGCGGCGGTGGGCGGCAATGTCGCGTTGATCAAGGCGGCGCTCGCGCAGCGCGGCCTGCCCGCGGGCCCGACCCGCATGGCGCTCGACCCGCCGTCGTCCGCGCAGCTCGACACCGTGACGGCGGCGATCGCGGACCTTGCCTGACGCCCGCACACGGGTGACGTCGGTATCACCCTGCGCCGCCGCCGCTCCGTTCCTGTGCACGGGGACACAGGGAGGAACCAGATGACCACGGACGAGCATGTGAACGGCGACAACCGCTACCGGGACGCGCTGGCGCGGATCGCGGCGATCGCCGCCTCGGTCACGACCGGGAACGGGGAGACCGCCGAGGCCGACACCGACATCGGCTGCCGGATCAAGGTCCTGCCGCCGCGGCTGCGGGAACGCGCCGCCGCGAACGCCCGGAAGATCAACCCGGTCAACGCACCGCTGCAGACCCCGCTGGGCCGCACGGCACCGCTGGACCCGCAGCGGCTGACGCTGGACACCGCCCGCTACTGGGGTCCGGCTCAGCGGCAGTTCACCGTGAGCTTCGTGGAGAGCACGCCCGCGGACCTGCGCGCCCGCATCCTCGAGCACATGAACGCGTGGAACGCGACGTGCGGCATGTCGTTCGTGCTCACCAACGGGACCGGCGAGGTGCGGATCTCCCGCGGTCCCGGCGGGTTCTGGTCCTACCTCGGCACGGACATCCACCTCATCCCCACCCACCGACCGACGATGAACCTGCAAGGTTTCACGATGAACACCCGTGAGTCGGAGTACCACCGGGTGGTCCGGCACGAGACCGGGCACACACTCGGGTTCCCGCACGAGCACATGCGCCGCGAGCTGGTCGCCCGGATCGACCCGCAGCGGGCGTACCCGTTCTTCCTGACCACCCAGGGCTGGGACCGGTCGATGGTCGACGCCCAGGTACTGACGGCGCTCGACGAGGCCTCGATCTTCGGCACTCCTGCGGACCAGGACTCGATCATGTGTTACCAGCTGCCCGGCCGGATCACGGTCGACGGGCAGCCGATCCGCGGCGGCCTCGACATCAACGCGACGGACGCGGGCTTCGCCGGCCGCATCTACCCGCCCGCGGTGGCCCCGGCACCGGAGCCTCCCTGTGACACGGCCGAGGTCGACGACTGGGACGAGGCCGAGGACCTGCTCACGCTCGCCTGATCCGCCGGGCCGGCCGTCGGGCCCCGTGGGGAATAACGTTCGGGCGCGTGGACCACGTCGACGACCTCACACCCGGGTCCGGCCGCCGCACCCCGCCCCGCGCCCGGCTCCGCACGGACGCCCCGGAGCTGTCGCTCGACGGCGACTGGGACTTCCGGTGGGCGCCCGGCGGCGAACCGGACGGTCCCTGGGAGACGTTGCCCGTGCCCGCACACTGGGTGCTGCACGGCCTCCAGGACGGCACAGGGCGCTACGGCCGACCCTGGTACACCAACGTCCGGTTCCCGTTCCCGATCGACCCGCCGCACGTCCCGGACGAGAACCCGGTGGGCGAGTACCGGCGGACCTTCGCTCACCCCGGCTGGGACACCGCGAGCGTGCTGCTGCGCGTCGACGGCGTCGAGTCCGTGTACCGGGTGGTGCTCAACGGCGCGGAGGTCGGGGTCGGCAAGGGCAGCCGGCTCGTCCAGGAGTTCGACGTCACCGAGCTCCTGGTCCCCGGGCGCAACGAGCTCGTCGTGCGGGTGCACCAGTGGTCGTCGATGAGCTACGTCGAGGACCAGGACCAGTGGTGGCTGCCGGGGATCTTCCGCGACGTCACGCTGCTCGGCCGCCCACGCGACGGTCTGGACGACGTGTGGCTGCGCACCGGCTGGGCGGACGGCAGCGGGACGGTCGACCCGGAGATCAGCGGCGCCTTCCCGGTCACGATCACGATCCCGGAGCTGGCGATCGAGCGGCGGTTCGGCTCGGCCGCGGAGGTGACGGCGTTCGACGTCGGGAGGGTCGAGCCGTGGACGGCCGAGACGCCGCGGCTCTACGACGCCACCGTGAGCAGCCCGGGCGAGACCGTGTCACTGCGCCTGGGGTTCCGCACGGTGGCGGTCGACGGCGAACGGTTCACCGTCAACGGCCGCCCGGTGACGTTCCGCGGCATGAACCGCCACGAGACCCATCCCGAGCGCGGGCGGGTGTTCGACGAGGCCCACGCCCGCGCAGACCTGCTGCGGATGAAACGGCACAACGTCAACTCCATTCGCACCAGCCACTACCCGCCGCACCACCGCGTGCTCGAGCTGGCCGACGAGCTGGGGTTCTGGGTCGTGCTGGAGAACGACCTGGAGACCCACGGCTTCGAGGTCGTCGGCTGGCGGGGCAACCCGAGCGACGACCCGGCGTGGGAGGCGGTGTACCTCGACCGCATCGCGCGGACGGTCGAGCGCGACAAGAACCACGCGTGCGTGGTGATGTGGTCGCTGGGCAACGAGGCCGGGACGGGCCGCAACCTCGCCGCCACCGCGCACTGGGTGCACCGCCGCGACCCCGGGCGGCCGGTGCACTACGAGGGCGACCACACCGCCGCGTACACCGACGTCTACTCGCGGATGTACCCCTCGCCCGCCGAGGTCGCGGCGATCTGCGCCGACGCGGGAGAGGTGCCCGGCCTGTCGGCCGTGGAGACGCAGCGGGTGCGCGCGCGGCCGTTCCTGATGTGCGAGTACGCGCACGCGATGGGCAACGGTCCGGGGGCGCTCGACGCCTACGACGCCCAGGTCGATGCGAGCCCGCGCCACCACGGCGGGTTCGTCTGGGAGTGGCGCGACCACGGGCTCCTCGCGCGCACCGCCGACGGCACCCCGTTCTTCGCCTACGGCGGCGACTTCGGCGAGGTCGTGCACGACGGCAACTTCGTCATGGACGGCATGGTGCTGCCCGACGACACCCCCACGCCGGGCCTCGCGGAGTTCGCCGCGGTGAACGCGCCGGTCGTCCTGACTGTGATCGATCCGGCCACGACGCGTCCACCCCGCACTCCGTGCGAGGCGGCCGCCCCGCGCCGGATCAGGTTGCCGGGGCGCCTGACGGTCGTGAACCGGTACCACAGCCTCGACACCGCGCACCTGCGGTTCGTCGCGGTGGTCGAGGACGACGGCGCGCCCCGTTCCGAGACGGAGCTGGCCGTCCCGACGGTGCCAGCGGGCGGGTCCACGACCATCGACCTGCCGGCCTGGGACGCCGCGGACGGCGCCGAGACCTGGGTGACGGTCCGTGCCGAGCTGGCCGCCGACGTGCCGTGGGCGTCGCGCGGGCACGTCGTGTCGCACACCCAGTTCGCCGTCGCACGCCCCCCGCGACCGTCGCACGCGCCACGACAGGTGCGCCGGTCGGACCAGGTGTGTGACGCCGGGTTCGACGAGCGCACCGGCGCGCTCCGCCGGCTGTTCGGCCTGGACGTCGACGGCCCGCGGCTGGGGCTGTGGCGCGCGCCCACCGACAACGACCGGGGAATCGCGAACGACAGCCCCGACGGTCGGTCGTCGGAGAGCCGCTGGCGCGAGCGCGGTCTGGACCGGCTGGTGCACCGCGTGGTGGCGGTCGACCCGGACGGGCCCGTGGTGCGCGTCCGGGTCGGCGCTGCCGGCAGCGCCCGGACCGTCGACGTCACCTACCGCTGGACCGTCACCCACGAGGTCGCCCTCCGCGTGGAGGTCGTGCCCTCGCCGGACTGGGACTGCACGTGGCCGCGGGTGGGCGTCCGCTTCGGCCTGCCACCCACGGTGCGGTGGGCGCGCTGGTTCGGCACGGGACCTCACGAGTCGTACCCCGACTCGACGCGGGCGGCGCGGGTCGGCACGTTCGCCGCGAGCCTGGACGAGCTGAACGTCCGCTACTCCCGCCCGCAGGAGACCGGGCACCGGGCCGAGCTGCGGGCGCTGGAGGTCGGCGACGACGCGGGCGTCCGGCTCCGGCTGCGGACGATCCCCGGCCCGGCCGGCCACCGCCCCGGGTTCACGCTCACCGCGCACACCCCGCACGAGCTGGACCGGGCCCGGCACCCGCACGAGCTGGCCCCGCCGGCCCGCACGTACCTGTTCTTCGACGACGCCGTGCATGGGCTGGGCTCGGCGGCCTGCGGGGTGGACGTCGCCCCGCAGCACAGCCTGTGGCCGGGGGCGCGGGCGTTCGAGGTCGTGTTCGCCGCGCCGTGAGGAGCCGGAGAGCGGGCGCGCGCGTGGCGCATGGTCCGGGTGCCGCGATGCGGGGGTGGCCGGGGGGGGGGGGGGGGTCGTCGCGAACGTCGCCCGGCGGCTGCGGCGACGCCTGCGACGCGGGTGTCAATTGCGCGTGGACAGCCTGGGAGGATGGGCTACGCCGCCTCGCCGGTGAGAAGGGCCTGCTGCGCGGCTTCATCGAGACCTACCTGACGGGCGTCGTGTATCCCGCGAGGACGTGCCGGCGCTCCGGCTCCTCGTCGCCGGGCTGGTGGCGGCATCGTGGCGGGTCTCGCCGTCCGCGCCCGCCGCGCGCAGGCCAGTCGCTGACCCGCACGACAGCACCGAGCCGACTACACCAGCCCTCCCGCCGCCAGCACCACCCACGTCAGCTCCGGGTGCACGATGTCGCTGTGCGCGCCGATCGGCGGTCGGCCCCGGAACACCACCTCGCTGGCATCGATGTTCAACGCCTTGCCCGGTGCGAAGGCGTAGCGCGACCGCAGCCGCGGATCGCGTCCAGCACGGCGTCGACACCCTGCGCGCCGTCCGCCCCGATCCGGCCCCAGCGGGAGAGCGAGTCGTTCGCGGCGGCTGCGTCCTCCCGGGCTGCGAACGACGCGAGCGGGTAGAAGGTGCCCACCGCCTCGTCGTGGCTGGAGTAGCAGGCGACGAGCGGGCCGTTGATCCGGGCGAGCATGCCGGCCAGCGCGCCGGACCGGCCGGCGTCGAATGGCAGCGGGCTCGCGAAGGCGAAGTGGGAGAACGCTCCCTGCAACAGGGTCACGGCCCGCACGGGCGACGGCGCGCCCGCGGGCAGTCCGGCCAGGGCGAACGAGACCAGGCGGGCGCCGAAGCTGTGGCCGACGAGATGCACGCGGACGCCCGCGGGCAGCCGGCCGAGCACGGGGCCCAGGCCGAAGCGGCCGACCGTTCCGTCGCGGTTCTTCATCTGCCAGTAGGTCGCCTGACGCAGCGCCTCCTTCGCGCCGTTGAGCAGGCCGCCCAGCGCGTCGCCGAAGCCTGCGATGCCGCCGCCCGAGTCGTCGAGCGTCACCCCGTTCGCCACGAGCGCGTCCCGGTACCGCTCGAAGAGCGCGGTGGGGTCATCGAGGAGCATCCGCGGTTCGCCGGTCTCCAGCGCTGCGCCCGCCGTGTCACCCTCGCCGTCGTCCGGGATGCCGGCCGCGGCGAGCCGGGAGAACTCCGCGAGCTGCCGGCGGAACTCCGCGAGCGCCGCGCCGTCCGCCGGGCCCTGGAGCAGCGCCGCCATCGAGTCGAGCTGCGCCACGGCCACCGAGAACTGCGTCTTCAGGCCCTTCAGGGTGGCCGGGTCCAGAGTGGGATCGGCTGCGGACGCCTCCTCGCCACCATCCTCGAAGGCGGCCGCACCACCGCCCACGTCCGCGGCGCCGTCCGCGGCGAAGTCCGGGATCGGCTCGTCCGACCAGCGCTGCGATGGCCAGATCACGCCCGCCAGCCCGACCTGCCCGCGGACGGCCTGCGGGACCTGCGGCGCGAGCAGGCCGAAGAACCGCGTGTAGAGCTCCATCGCGATCCGGTGGTCGTTGTTCCAACCGTGGGCGAAGACGATGACATCCGTGATGCCCCTGCCGGGCACCTCGGCGAGAAACGCGTCGCGCTGCCCGCCGTCCGGGTCGCCCTGCTCGTCGAAGGTCAGCTCCCAGAACGGGAGTCCGGCGATCTCCGCGGCCATGACCGCTCCTCTCCTCTACACCGACTGCAGGGCCCGCATCAGGTCGAGCAGACCCTTCCCCTGGAATTCGCCGTTCCGGCCCAGCGAGGTCGCGGAGTCGATGACGATCCGCTTCACCTCCTCCGGGCAGCCGACGAACTCCCGCCGTACCGAGAGCAGTGCCGCGATCGCGCCGGACACGTGCGGCGCGGCCATGCTCGTGCCGCTGTCCTCCACGTACACGGCGGTTCGGGGTCCTGGATCCCCCGCCAGCACGGCCGCGAGCCGCTCGCCCGGCAGCGCAGGAGGTGATCCGCTCGCCGGGGGCGACGAGGTCCGGCTTGCAGCCGCCCGTCGCCGGTCGGGCCCTTGGACGAGAAGAACGACACGCCGTACGCGAGCGGCGCGTCGCGGTGCGTGGAGCCGACGGTGATCGCCCGCTCGGCGTTGCCGGGGTCGTTGATGGTCATGCCGAGACCGAACTTCGTGGGCGCTCCCAGACCGCGCACCGCGAGCGATGCCGTAGCCCGGAGTTGCCCGCCGCCACCACGACGACGACACCCGAGCGGACCAGCTTGTCCACCTCGGCGCACAGCGGGCTGCGGCCGCAGGCGAACCACTCGGGGTCGAACTCGTAGCCGACGCTGAGGTTGACGCCGTGGATGCGCATCTCGTCCGTACTCTCGCCGTTGACCTCGCGGACGTAGGCCAACGCAGCGATCACCCGGTTCACCCGGTCGTCGAGGGTCCCGCCCGCCTTGACCGCTTTGAGACTCACCAGCTTCGCCCGCGGAGCGATGCCGGCCAGCAGCTCGGGCTCCGTCGACGGCCCGGGGCATGCGCAGCGGCTGCTGCGGGTTCGCGGGGTTGTGCCGGTTCTCGGTGGCGCGCACGGTCGCTGGTCCGGTTTCTCGGCCAGCCACGGTGCGATCGCCCCGGCGATGATGTGGCAGGTACGTGCGTGCCCGACGTCTTCGTCACGCTCCGTCGCGGTGGGCTCGCCATCGCCGGTGAAGTCGCGGTGCAGGTCGACGACGTCGGATGGTCCAGGGTGTGGTACGCGGCGAAGTGCGGGTGGTCCTTCGCGATCCCGGTGTCGACGACCGCCCACACGATGTCGTCGCCGAAGGCGTTGAACGAGCGGCGGGCCGCGTCTGCCTTGACCGTGACGCAGGAGGCGTCGACGTGAAGCTGTACCGGGAAGTCGGGCCAGATGCGGTAGAGGCTGCGGCCCCGCCACGTCACCGGCGCGGCATCGGCCGCGACCAGCCGCTCGACCTGCCGCATCGACAGGTCGCCCGCTGCGTACTGGCCGGCGACGTGTCGGGGCCGCCGCCCGCCGCGACTCGGCCCCACAGGTCGTCAACCGGGCGAACGCCGCCGAGCGTCTGCCGCCGAAGCGGAGGTTGACCGCGGCCATCACTGGCATCGGCCGGTCTCGGCGTCCGGGAACCCCATGCGGCGGCGGGCCTGCGGGCTGCGCAGCGGCGCCGCGATGACCCCTGGCACGAGCAGCGGCTCCTCGGCGGTGCCGGGTGCCGCCGTGCCGGTCCGGGCACGCGGTCCGCGGCAGCCTGTGCGGGTACCGCCAGGGCCAGCCCGGCCGCGGTCGGCGCACCGGCGACTTCGACGAGACGCCCGTACGAGGCAGCGCGCCGGGAAGAGTGCAGCGCGGGCTGCGCCGAGACGGGGTAGACGCGCCCGAGGCTGGAAGCGGTCTGGAGCAGCACCACGATCGGTGACCGCGACGAGCTCGCTGAGCATCGTGTTCCACGCCCGGCGCTGGCAGGGCGAGCCGAAGGCGGCGAGCGTGCGGTCGGTCCAGACGGTGGTCGGGTCGGTCATCGGCCCGGCTCCGGCGCGGCACCGGTCGGCACTGGCCACGGCGCGAAGGCGTTGTCCACGTTCCGCAGGACCGGCGCGAGGTCCGGGTAGTGCCGGAGGAGTACCGACGACATGTCATTGTCGTCGATCCAGCGCATGCCCTCGGGCGTGTAGACCTCGGGTCGGAAGTCCGTCGGTGAAGAACCGGTCGCTCTTCAGCCGCCGCGACGCCATGAGAATGAAGATCCGGAACGCCGTGTCGCTGAAGCCGAAGCCGCGGCGGCGCTCGGCGTGGCGGCCGACGTGAGTTCGTCGAGATCGACGAGTCGTACACCGTGGCCATCTCCGCGGCCGTCGCCGACTCATTCGTAAGCTCCTCGAACGAACGAGGCGCCGGCAGCGACAGCAGCCGCCGGAACGTCGTTGTAGCGCGGCACGCCGCGCTCCCGTGAGCGCAGGATGTCGACGGCCGCGAGATCGATTTCCATGCCGTCGGCTGCGGCGGAGCCGCTGCATGAACCGCGGGTGGTTGTGCAGGGTGACCGCGCCGGGGTGGGAGGTGCCGAAGGAGTAGGAACAGGTCGGACGACGCCGACCCGGCGCACCAGGTCGCGCGACAGCAGTCCCGCGACCGTCCGGGAACGGCAGCCGTTCGACCCGGCGCCGGATCGGTCGCCGGCGCGCAGCTCGAGCTCGTCGGGGATGAGCGGGTGCATCCGGTAGACGCGCCACGAACTCCTCGGTGATGGAGTACGGGGCCGAGTGGTGGTCGGTCGCGGAACCGGGGATCCCGTGAGGATCGTCGCTGCCGCTGATCCGCCCGAGGAGCCGGTGCACGCGCTCCTCCGGCGAGGCCGAACCAGTTGACGCGCATGCCGATCCGCAGCACGGGGTGGGCGAGGATCGCGGGTGTCCACTCGACGGTGTGGATCTTCGCCATCAGCGCGGCGATCACCAGGCGCGCCTTGTCGAACACCTGGTCGTCGCTCCAGGCCGGATACGCCGCGTGCAGCACGTCGCAGATCGTGTTGTGCTCCTGCATGAAGAGCGTGTGCAGCAGCTCCAGCCCGACCCACCAGCCGTCGAGCCCTCCGGAGGTGCCGCAGCACGGCAGGGTCCATTGCGATCAGCCCGTCGGACCCGATCGCGACCTTGCCCGGCCCCAGGTCGGGCCGGCGGACCGCCTGCTGGAACTCCGGGGTGACGCCGTAGACCTGCGAGGCGTCCCACCAGTGCGTCTCGGTGTTGGCGAAGGTGGCAGGCGGGTCCGTGACGGCGTGCGGGTCACCGGCGGTGGACGGCAGCAGAATCGGGTCGTCCGGCCAGCTGTCGCCGGCTGGTCGCGGCACCGCGAACAGGCGCTCGCGGTCCGTGCCGTGGCTGAACCAGTCGCGTGTCTGGAACTGTAGCCACGCCGCGGCGATGAGGTTGAGGGTCGTGGCCGTGCTCATATCGCCTCCTCGCCGACGTGGTGATGCTGGCGCGCTTCGGCTTCCTCGTGTTCCTCGTGCTCGGCGGCCCTGGCGTGGCGGCCCGGTGGGTGCTCGTCCCGCACATCGCCGCCGTCGGCTGAGGCGGCGTCGAGCGTGCGGGCGACGGGCAGCGGGTCTGGCTCCGGATCGAGCGTCGGCAGCGAGTCGGCGTCGTTCGTGTCGAACAGGTTGTGCTGCCGCATGTGGTCGCGGATCCCCTTGATCAGGGCGATCGCGACCAGGTGGGGAAACGGTCCCAGCGGCGGCGGTCGTCGACGGCCACGGCGAGCCGCGCGAACGACTCGCCGGCGGGCGACGGCGGGGTACCCGTGCCGGGACGGCGCTCGCGCACCGCGAACCAGCCGACGCGGTTGCCGAAGAGCCAGGCGACGCCGAGGTAGAGGCCCGGTGCGACGAGCCGGACCTCGTCGCGCACGCCTCGGGCCACGAGCGAGGTCCGCGAGTAGTCGAAGACGACACAGGGCCGCCCGTCGACGAGGCTCTCGTCGGGCCGCACGGTTGCGGCGACGGCGCGGATCCCAGCGGCGTGATCCGGTTGCGCAGCGCCGCCCGCCCGGCTCGACGACTTGCCCGCCTCACCGGCCTGGGAGGACGGCCTGCGCCGGCTCAGGCCGGCGAGCAGCAGCACGGTTCCGTCAAGGACACCCCTCGGTACCGGGCCCGCGGGGCTTCGTCGGAACAGCGCGTCAACCTGACCGGCGATGCGGCGAGCAGCGCCTCCTCGGTCGTGTCGACGGGCTTCTCTATCCCGGCAAGGCACTACCGTGCGCCCCGCCCAGTTCCTCAGTCGCCGCGCTGATCGCCGACGAGTCGTGGGCGGGCGCGTGAACGCACGTCCGGCACGAGCCGGGCGGGCGTGGGCAGCGGAGGTGACGTGGACGGCGGACCGGGTGGCCGGCGCATCCGGGGTGGCTCAGGGGTGTCGGCCCGCTCGGCTGGGGCGAACTCTGTCCGGGCACGACGAAGCCCCGCCGGAGCACCTGATTCGGTCCATCGAGCACGGCGGAGGCGAGGAAGTTACGCACCGGCTCGAAGCAGCCGGGCCGCCAGGAACCCGATCTCGCCCCTGAGAAGGAGCTCATTCGTCATGTACGCATCCGTATCTGACCTCCCCACCTCCTCCGTCCGACCCCGAGCCGCACGTCGGCTACGACCATCCGGCCGGTCGGCGCCCGGTTCCCGCGCGTCTGGTTCGTGCCCGAGGCCGGCCAGGAACTGCACAGCACGAACCGTCCGGATCTTCCCGATCGGCTGCCGGTTCCTGCGACGAAGCTTCGCGGAGACGCTGGCCCATCGGGAGACAGCGGAACCGGTGACCACAGCCCGTCCCCTCTCACCTCCCGTCGGTGCCCGGTTCCCGCGGCGCATCCGAGCCGCCTGACCGCGCCGCGCGGCCCCGAACAGGGCCGGGTTCGCTCCGCCGTCCCTGGGTCACTCGCCGAGGAACCCGCCCGACTGCCGCTGCCACAGCTTCGCGTACCCGCCGCCGCGGGCCAGCAGCTCCACGTGCGAGCCCTCCTCGGCCACCCGGCCCCGGTCCAGGACGATCAGCCGGTCCATGCCGGACACCGTGCTCAGCCGGTGCGCGACGACGATCGCGGTGCGGCCCTCCATCATCCGCCAGAGGGCGTCCTGGATGAGGGCCTCGCTCTCCGAGTCCAGCGCGCTCGTCGCCTCGTCCAGCAGCAGCACCGGGGCGTCGCGGAGCACGGCCCGGGCGATCGCCACCCGCTGCCGCTGGCCGCCCGAGAGCTTGACGCCGCGCTCACCGACGAGCGTGTCGAACCCCTGCGGCAGGGCTGAAGCGAACTCCAGGACGTGGGCGGCCGCGGCCGCCGCCTGGATCTGCGCGTCCGTCGCCCCCGGCCGACCGAACGCGATGTTCTCCCCGAGCGTGCGGTGGAACATCACCGGATCCTGCGGGACGTACGCGACCAGGCTGCGCAGGTCGACCTGAGTCAGCCGGGTGATGTCGCGGCCGCCGATCAGGATGCGCCCGGCGTCGACGTCCATCAGCCGCAGCAGCAGCCGGATGATCGTCGTCTTGCCGCCACCGGAGCGTCCGACCAGCCCGACCCGCTCGGCGTCGCCGATGTGCAGGTCCAGCCCGTCGAACAGCGGCGCGCCCTGCCCGGCGTGGGTGAAGCGCACCCGCTCCAGCCGCACGTCCGCGGACCCCGTCGGGCGCGGCTCGGGTGCGTCCGGGTCGAGCACCGTCGGCGGGTCGAGCAACAGCTCGGCGAACTGCGCGGCCTCGGTGACCGCGCGCTCCAGCTGCCGCCAGATGCTGTTGAAGTCGAACAGCACGCCCGTCGCCTGGGCGAGGTAGGCGAAGGTGACGACCACGGCCACCGGCCCCGGCCCGCCGACCCGGTTCGCCACGACCAGGGCGAGCAGGAAGCCGACGATGTTCGTGACGATCGACATCGGGCCGACGATCGTGTCGATGCGCAGGTTGTTGTAGTCCCACGAGATCAGCGTCAGCCTGCGGTGCTCCCGGACGCGCCGCTCGTGCTCGGCTGCCTCGCGCCGCTCGGACGCGTAGGCGCGCACCGCGTCCATGTTGCTCAGCGTGTCCGCGACGTGGCCCGACAGCCGCACCCACGACACCTCCCGGGCGTCGACCAGCGCCTGCCGCCGCCGGATCAGCGGGGCCACCGCGAGCGCGCTCACGGCGATCATGCCGAGCAGGACGAGGACGAGGCGCGGGTCGAACTGCCACAGCACGACAGACGCGAAGGCCAGCGGCAGGACGTTCGCCACGATGCGGAACGCCAGCACGTCGACGAAGTCCTCGTACTGCGAGGCGAAGCTGAGCACGCGCTTGGTCAGCGAGCCCGCGAAGTTCTCGTGGAAGAACGCGGCGTCCTTGGCGAGCAGCTCGTCCATCCCGTCGATGTAGAGCTGCTCCATGCCGTAGGCGTCGGTGCGGTTGAGGCAGTGGATGCCGGCCCGCCAGAACACCTGCCCGGCGAGCATCGCCGCCGCGAACCCCCAGACGTACGGGGCGACCAGCGCCGCGGTCAGCGCCTCGCCCGCCAGGATGCGACCGATCACGGCGGCCACCGCCAGGGGCGGGAGGTAGTTGAGGCAGATGTTGCCGAGCGCGGGCAGCACGAGCGCGCACAGCGTGAGCAGCGGGCGCCGGCGCATCTCGCGGGCGTAGAGGCGCAGCGCGAGCCGAAGCGCAGCGCGGCGGCGCCGGGTGGTGGGATCGGGTTCGGTCGACGGTGGTGTGGACGGTGGTGCGGTCAGCGTGACGGCGATGGCGGAGACCCCCTCGTGGTGCCGCCTCCCATGGTCCGCACGGCCCGTGATCGGTTCCACCGAATTGCGTGGTATGAGGAAGGGATGGACGAACGGGTGCTCGTGTGCTTCGGCGACTCCAACACGCACGGCTCGCCGCCGTCGACCGGCGAGCCGCAACCGCGCTACGGCCCGGACGTGCGGTGGTCCGGTGTGCTGGCCGCGGCGCTCGGGCCGTCGTGGCGTGTGCACGAGGAGGGGCTGCCGGGGCGGACGACGGTGCACCCGGACCCGGTCGAGGGCGGGCACCTGTCCGGGCTGGTCGCGCTGCCGATGGTGCTCGGCACGCACTCCCCGATCGACGTGCTTGTGATCATGCTGGGCACCAACGACCTCAAGGCCCGCTTCGCCGTCGGGCCGGCCGACATCGCCGGTTCGATCGAGACGGTGGTGCAGGCCGGACGCGCATTCTGCACGAGCACGGGACGGCCGGTACCCCGGATCCTGCTCGTGGCGCCGGCGCCGATCATCGAAGTGGGTGAGAGCGGGGAGATGTTCACCGGCGGCTCGGAGAAGTCCCGCCGGCTGGGGCCGGTGCTGCAGGCGACGGCGGACCGGCTCGGGGTCGACTTCCTCGACGCGGGCGCGCACGTCCGCACGAGCGCGGTGGACGGGGTCCACCTCGACCCGGACGCCCACCGGGCGCTCGGCGAGGCGGTCGCGGCGGCGGTGCGGTGACGCGACCGCCGCCGCTGCCCGGTCCGCTCAGGCGTCGATCTGCTTCTTCTCGTTCTCGGCGTGTGTGATCTCGATCTTGCGCGGCTTCGCCTGCGGGGCAATGGGGATCCGCAGGGTCAGAACCCCGGAGTCGTAGTGCGCGGAGATGTTCTCGGCGTCCAGGGTGTCGCCGAGGAACAACTGGCGGGAGAACATGCCGAGGGGGCGCTCGGCGACCTGCATCTCCACGTGCTCGGTCTCAAGGGTCGGCCGGCGCTCGGCCTTGACGGTGAGGACGTTGCGCTCGACGTCCAGCTCGATCGCGTCCGGCGACACGCCGGGCAGGTCGAACGCCACCACGAACTCGTCGCCGACGCGGTAGGCGTCCATCGGCATCGCCGTAGGCCGGCTCCAGGTGCCCGAAGAGTTGCCGAAGACCTGCTGGGTGAGACGGTCCAGCTCGCGGAACGGGTCGGTGCGCATCAGCATCGCAGACCTCTCCTTTCGTGATCGACACTTGCGCGATGCACTCGGAGGGACCGTCGGGGTGATCGGTCGCTCCGGATAGCTGCGATGATAACTGCAGGTTTGCTGCTGCGCAAGCAATCGCTCCTGACATCTCAACAGTTGAGGTAGGGCTGCTTGTCGAGTGCAGCTCCTCTACGCATCCCCACCGGCGCGCCCGGTGTCGAGGGCTGCCCGCCCGCCGCTACGTCGAGCACGTCATGGGGGCCGTCGCCACCTCCGGCACCGCCCGGCGCGGCGCCCACATCCTCGACGCCCGCACCGGTCGCCCGCCCACCGGCGTCGCGTCGGTCACCGTCATCGCCTCCGTCGCTGATCGCGGCCGACATCGACGCCACCGCCGCCTTCGCGCTCGGCCTGGACGCCGTGCGCCGGCTCAGGAGCCGCGGCCAGACCGCGCTCGTGGTGCACACCGACGGCACCACGACCGTCGTCGAGGCCCCGCCCGCAACGCCTCGCCGCGCCGTGCGTGACGTCCGAGAGGCGCGCTGTTGCTGTCCAGCCGGCCGAGAACAGCAACACCGCGCCTCTGACACGTGAACGCGGCCGTGGCCAGAGCGCGTCGCCCGCCGTCTCGGCTGCGACTACAGCGCGGCGGCCTGCGCCCGCAGGTGGCGGTGCATGCCGCCGTAGGCCTGCGCGGCCGGCAGGAACCGCTTCGGCACCTTCGTCACCGCGCTGTAGTTGACGTCGACGACGTTCGCGAGCGGGCTGAGGCTGATCTGGGTGAGCAACTGGTAGGCGTCGAGCGGGTCCAGGCCGTACAACTCCCCCAGCCACCCGACCATGCCGACCTGGCTCGCCCGCCACGCGTCCTCCAGCGGCCGCGCCGACCCGACCACCACGTAGTCGTCGTCGTGCTCCAGCCGCGGCCACTCCGGTGCCCCGCCCTTGATCAGTTCGACGATCAGCGTCACGTCCATCGCGCCCTCGACCGCCGTGCCGCAGCTCTCCCCCTCGCCCTGGCGGTAGTGCCCGTCGCCGACGGAGAACAGCGCGCCCTCGACGTTCACCCCCAGGTAGACCGTCGTGCCGGGGCACATCTCGGGAGTGTCCATGTTGCCGCCGAACTTGTCGGGCACCAGGGATGAGCGCACCTCGCGACCGGCGGGCGCGACGCCGACGGTGCCGAGCATCGGCGCGACCGGAAGCTCCAACCGCAGGTCGCCCCGGTGGGCCTCGAACAGCACGGTGTTCCGCATCCGGTCGAGCTGGTAGATCCAGGTCAGCTCGGGCAGCGGCTCCTGCAGCAGCGCGGTCCGGTCGGTTCCGGTGAGCGCGCCGAAGAACGGGATCGTGGTCGACGCGCCCCAGTCGCGGGCCGGGACCAGGTCGGCGACGTGCAGCGCGAGCGTGTCGCCGGGCTCGGCCCCGTCGACGAAGAACGGGCCGGTCTGCGGGTTGACCTCGGTCATGTCCAGTACCTCGGACGGGCGGTCCGTCGGGCGCCGCAGCCGGCCGGAGAAGGCGTCCTCGGTCCACAGCCGCAGCAGGGTGCCGGGAGCGATCCGGCGCGTCGGCGCGACCCCGCCGAAGGTCCACGCGTACTGCCCCGGCTCCGGGCGGAACTCCACCTCGTCCACGGTGCGATCGTCGCGGACCCGCCGCGGTCGTGCATACCGGGACGTGCCGGTGCACAGCCCACGGCTTGTGCACCGGGGCTGCGCGATGTGCACGAGCGTCAGGTTCCGCCGGCGCGTAGCGTGCCGCCGTGTCGGTCCCAACGGACCTCGCCCGGATACCGGTCCCGCCACGCCGCGGGGTGCTGCGGTGACGGCCGAGCCCGTCAGCGTGCATGCACCCCCACCGTCCCCGGCTGCTCCGGCAGCGCTGGCGCGACGTGACGTTCCTGCACTGGGCGGTCGACCCCGCCGCGGTCGCCGGCCTCCTCCCGCCCGGTGTCCGGCCCGACGTGCTCGACGGCCGGACCTACGTCGGGCTCGTCCCGTTCCGCATGGTCGGCGCCGGGCCCGCGGGTGGCCCGGCCGTGCCGTGGGCCGGCACGTTCCTGGAAACCAACGTCCGGCTGTACTCGGTCGACGCGACGGGGCGGCGCGGCGTCGTCTTCCTCAGCCTGGACGCCGACCGGGCCGTCGCGGTCGCCGCCGCCCGCGGCGCGTTCGGACTGCCGTACCGCTGGTCCCGGATGCGCTTCGCGGCCGACGGCGACGAGCGGCGCTACACGACCCGGGTGCGGTGGCCGGGACCCCGCTGCGGCAGCGACGTCGCGGTCCGGGCGGGCGGCCCGGCGCCCGACGGCCCGCTGGAGCGGTTCCTCACGGCACGGTGGGGGCTGCACGTCGCACGCTTCGGCCGCACCTGGTTCCTGCCCAACGCCCACCCGCCGTGGCCGCTGCGCACCGCCGAGGTGCTGGTCCTCGACGACGATCTGGTCGCCGCGGCCGCCGTGGGCGGGCTCGCCCGCCGCGCGCCCGACCACGTCGTGTTCAGTGACGGCGTGGCGGCGATGTTCGGGCCGCCGGTGCCCGTGACCCGTCCTTAGCGGCCGCGCCCGTTAGGCCCGGCGCCGCGAGACGAGCCGGTTCAGGAAGGGCGTGACCAGGTCGAACGCGGTGGTCATCAGCGCGGGCGGGTCCGAGTTGAGGGCGTCGCGGCGGCGCAGGGCGGCGTAGTCGGGCGGGTTCTTCGGCGCGACGCCGGCCGCGGCGAGCACGTCGAGGACCGCGCCGGTCAGCACGGCGTAGCCGCTGACCGTCGGGTGCACCCCGTCGAGACCGAACAGCCCGCCCTGCAGGCGGCCCGACCGGTCCGAGCGGAAGAACCGGGTGTCGAGGCCCTGCAGTGCAGGCGGGAGCTCGTACGGGGCGACGCCGTTGCGGCGGGCCGCCTCGTCGTCGTCGATGTAGCGGCGCTGCGCCAGGCCGTCGAGCACCCCGCAGAGGTCGAACAGATACCAGTGGCGTCCCTCCGACCGCGCCTGGCGCACGGCGTCGGCGATCGTCGCGTTGTACTGGTCGATCGCCGAGTCGATCGCGCGGGCCTGCTGGTGGGTGAGGTGGCGGTGCTTGGCAGGGCGGAAGTCGGCCTCCGTGATCCACGGGTCCGTGTAGTAGGGGAAGTACCGCGAGCCGTCGCGCCACTTGCGGCCGGGGGCGTCGGGGTTCACGCCGTTCGCGATCGGCGCCACGGTCACGTGCGGCACCGTCGCCAGCAGCACGCGGTGGGCGTCGATGGCGCGGACGGCGTCGACGAGGCGGCCGTACTCGAGCGCGAAGTGCGTGGGTCGCCAGACGGTGTATCCGACCTTCCCGTCCAGCGTGTCGTAGCCGGTGTCGGACCAGACCGGGTTCTTGTCGACGACCGAGCGCAGAGCGTTGTTCGCCCCGTGCGCCACGACCAGCGTGCCGATGCCGCCGTCGGTGCCGAACCAGCGGGCGGCGTCGATCTGGGCCGCGGACGGCCCGAACGCGCCGAGGACGGAGCGCGCGGCGAGGTCGCTGTCGTTGGACGGGATGGCCCCGAGCAGGTCGTCGTGGGGCGGCGACGCGGAGAGTCGGGCCGCGGCGACGCCTGCGGTGTAGGACAGGCAGTCACGCACGTCCCAGCCGTAGATCCCGACGTTGGCGAACCGCTCGGGGGGCGACGGTGCAGCCGCACCGGCGCCGCGTTCCCAGTAGTCCTCGTTGGCGTCCACCAGGTGGTGCAGCTCGAGCGGCAGGGCGATCAGCTCCAGCGGGTTGAGCCGGTCGCCGAACTTGTCCTGCAAGCGCCGCAGCAGTCCCTCGATGTTGAACGGAAGGCCTCCGAGCGGGCCGCCGTAGGCCGGTCCGGGCAGGTCGACGCCCAGGCAGTCCGCGACCATCCCGGGCCACGCCAGCTCGCCGCGGGACACCGCACCGCTGGACATGCCGTGCGTCAGCGAGTCGCCGACCGTCACCAGCGGGTGCGCGGCGGTCGCCGCGCCGGCCTCCGGCAGCGGCACGCCCAGCGTCGGATCCGGATAGCGCGTCCGAACCCGGTCGGTGACATCGACGTCCGCCGGCGTCGCCCGGTCCAGGTACTCCGGGGCCAGTCCCGTCATCCGTGCCTCCTCCGACAGCGGCCGTCGTCGCGGCGCCTGCGGTGAGCAGCCTTCTGGTCGTCGTCACGCAGCGCCATACGCAGGTGTACGTAGCGCACTGCGACGGCGGGCGGAGGCCGCGTCGCCGGCGAGACCCTGCTCACCCCGCACCGGCCGCCGCTGCGCAAACCGGGGCGCGGGCGGAGGCGGCGCCGGGAGCCGGGGTGTTTACGGGTCACCTGCCGGAACCGTCCCCGAAGTGCCTACTTGTGAGGCCTGAACGCCCGCTGAGAAGCCGAGGCGCTGCTGCCGCGAGCGCGCCGTAACGAACGATGACGTCGTTACGATGCGCCTCGGGGGGTCCGGGCAGGGATCCGCGTGGCCGAACCGGTCGCGTGCGGATGGCCGCCACAAGCGCAGGATCGGGGGATCTGTCGTATGACGTCGCATGTCGTATCGGACGACGAGCTCGGGTGGCACGAGGCGGAGGTCGCCGGGCGTCCCCGTACGTCCATCTGCTCGATGGTCTCGGCACACGCCGCATCCCGTCCGGACCGACCTGCGGTGATCGACCCGGATGGTCGACACCTCACCTATCGAGAGCTTCAGCGGCGTTCGGGCGGCCTGGCCGTGCAGCTCGCCGCGGACGGTGTCGGGCCCGGGTCCTGCGTCGGGGTCTTCCTGGAGCGTTCGTCGGAGTTCGTCGTCGCCGCCTACGCCGTGATGCGAGCCGGAGCCGCGTACCTGCCACTGGACGTCGCCACGCCCCAGGACCGCCTCGAGTTCGTCCTGTCCGACGCGGGTGCGGAAGCGGTGATCTCGGACGGCCGCGAGCTGCCGGCAGGCCCGTGGCGCACGATCCAGGTCGACGAGCCGATCGCCGTCCCCGACACGCATCCCGGCCTGGATCGGTCGGCTCCCGACGACCTCGCGTACGTGATCTACACGTCGGGTAGCACGGGTCGGCCCAAGGGTGTGGAGCTGACGCACGCGAACCTCACGAATCTCGTCGACTGGCACGTGAGCGCGTTCGGTGTCGTTCCCACGGACCGCGCGAGCCAGGTCGCGAGCGTCGGCTTCGATGCAGCGGTGTGGGAGATCTGGCCCCACCTCGCGGCCGGGGCGGCCGTGTGCATCACCGACGAGGCCACCCGTCGGTCACCCCAGCTGCTGCGCGACTGGCTGGTGGCCGAGAAGATCACCATCGCCTTCGCGCCCACAGTGCTCGCCGAGCAGCTGATCCACCTCGCCTGGCCGGCGGGGACGGCGCTGCGCACCCTGCTCACCGGAGCCGACGTCCTGCACCGCCGCCCGGCGGCCGGGCTGCCCTTCGCGCTGGTCAACAACTACGGGCCCACCGAGTGCACGGTCGTCGCGACCTCGGGCACGGTCGACCCCGCACAGGGTGACGACACTCCGTCCATCGGGCGGCCGATCGGCGACACCGCCGCTCTGGTTCTCGACGGGTCGCTGCAGCCGGTCGCTCCGGGGGACGCCGGTGAGCTGTGCCTGACAGGCACCCTGGTCGGCCGCGGGTACCGCAACGATCCGGAGCTGACCGCCTCCCGGTTCGTCACGCTGCACCGGGACTCCGGACCACCGCTGCGGGTGTACCGCACCGGCGACCAGGTGCGCCTGCTGGACAACGGCGAGGTGGCGTTCCTCGGCCGGCTGGACAGGCAGATCAAGCTGCGTGGCTTCCGGATCGAGCCCGCGGAGATCGTCGCTGCGCTCGACCGCGCCGGTGGCGTGGCGGCCAGCGCCGTGGTGGCCCGCGGCGAGCCTGACGGTGAGCCCGAACTCGTCGCGTACGTCGTGCCCGCGGAGGGCGCGTCACCCACCACGGCGGAGCTGCGCGCACGTCCTCGCCGCACGGCTGCCCGACTACATGGTGCCGGCCACGTTCGTCGGGCTCGACTCCCTGCCTCTGACGCTCCACGGCAAGCTCGACGAGGGTGCGCTCCCGGCGCCGTCCCCGGAGCGCCTCCTGCCCGGGCAGCCGGCCCCGGCGCCGGACACAGCGGGCGGCTCGATCGAAGACGCAGGTGGGCGGGATGGTGCGGGCGCTGTTGGAGCTGCCCGCCGTCGACGTCCGGGCGAACATCTTCCTCCTCGGTGGCCACTCCATGCTCGCGATGCAGCTGGTCTCGCGGATCCACCAGGTCTTCGGGGTCAAGCTGCCGCTCCGGCAGCTGTTCGACGAGCCGACGGTGAGCGGGATATCGGCCGCGGTCGCTCGCCGGATGCCTGCGGACCGGGCGGAGGCGCGCGCATGACGTCCACCGAGTCGACGGTCGGAACCGGGGCGACGGAGCGCCCCCTGAGCCTCTACCACCTGCTGGACCCGGAGGTCCTGGCCGACCCCTACCCGCTGTACCGCAGGCTTCGTGAGCAGGATCCCGTGCACTGGGATCCCTACCTGCACGCGTGGGTCGTCACGCGCTACCACGACGTCGGCACGGTCTTCCGGCGGTTCTCGGCCGACCGCACCCCGAGCCCCGAGTACTTCGAGGCACTCGGGGTGCCCGAGGTCGGGCCCATCGCCCGGATGATGGTCAAGCAGATGCTGTTCATGGACGCGCCCGCGCACACCCGGCTCCGCCGGCTGGCCGGGCCGGCGTTCCAGCCGGTTCAGGTCGGCACGCTGCGGTCGCACATCCAGGACATCGCGGACGGCCTGATCGACGGAGTCCTCGCCCGCGGCGCGGATCGGGTGGACCTGATGGCCGAGTTCGCCGAGCCGCTGCCGGCGATGGTCACCACCGAGCTGCTCGGGGTGCCGGTCGAGCACCACGTCGACCTCAAGGAGTGGTCGGTCACGTTCGCCGGGATGCTGGGCAACTTCCAGCACAACCCGGACCTGCTCCCCGGCGTGCTCACGGCCGTCGAGAACCTCTCCGGCTACTTCCGGGACGCGATCGCCGAGCAGCGCGACGACCCGCGCGAGGGCCTGCTCGGCGCGCTGCTGCGGGCCGAGGTCGACGGCGACCGGCTGACGGACGAGGAGGTCGCGGCCAACTGCATCATCACGATGGTCGGCGGCCTGGAGACCACGACGAACCTGATCGGCAACGGCATGCTCACCCTGCTGCGCAACCCGCAGCAGCTCGAACGCCTGCGCGATGAGCCGGGCGTCCTCCCGGCCGCCGTGGAGGAGCTGCTCCGGTACGAGAGCCCGAGCCAGCACACCGCGCGCATCGCCCGCGACGACGTCGAGCTCGGCGGCAAGCAGATCAAGAAGGGTCAGGCGGTGATCGCCGTGATGGCCGCGGGCAACCGCGACCCCGAGCGTTTCCCCGACCCCGACCGGCTCGACTTCGACCGTCCGGACAACCGGCACCTGGCTTTCGGCTGGGCCGCTCACTTCTGCTTCGGCGCACCGCTGGCGCGGCTGGAGGCGGAGATCGCCTTCGCGACGCTGCTGCGCCGGCTGCCCGACCTGCAGCTCACGGGAGAGCCACTCGTCTGGCGGGAGAACCTCGGGCTGCGGGGGCTCCGCTCGCTGCCGCTCGCCCGACCGGCATGAGCGCCCCGGTCGCGCCGCCGCGGTTCCGTGAGGCACGTTTCGAGGACTACCCGCAGATCCAGGACGTCGAGTCCGCCTTCTTCCCCGACAGCCTGCCTCCCGCGCAGCGCCGGAGCCTGTTCCTGGACAACCCGCTGTGGCCGCGCCTCGCGGACACCTGGCCGATCGGGTGGGTGCTGGAGGACGCGACGGGCCGGATCGTCGGGTCGCTCAACAACATCCCGTCGGCCTACCTGCTCGACGGCGAGGAGGTGCTCTGCGCGAACGGGCACTGCTGGGCGGTACTGCCGGAGTACCGGGGTTACGCGACCATGCTGATGGACGAGTACTTCGGCCAGGAGCAGCCGGACGTGCTCGTGAGCGCGAAGGTGGGCTCGGACGCCACCGCGGTGTGGAGCGCCTATGCGCAGCGCGTTCCCGTCGGCGACTGGTCCCGAGCGGCATACGCCGTCACCCGCTACCGCGCCTTCGCGCGCGCAGCCCTTCGGCGCAAGCAGGTCCCCGACGCCGCCGCCGCGCTGGTGACGCCGGCGGCGGCCGTCGCACTGCGCCTCAAGGACAGGCTGACCGGCACGGCCCTCGCCGCCGGAGCGCCGTCCGTCGAGTTCTCCGAGTCCGGATCCTTCGACGCGCGGTTCGACGAGTTCTGGCGTGAGCTCGTGGAGCAGAACCCGAAGACGCTGCTCGGGGTGCGCGACAGTGCCTCCCTGCGATGGCACTACGGCATTCCGATGGGGGCGTCCCGGCTGTCGATCGTCACAGCCAGCCGCGGCGGCCGGATCCGCGCGTACTGCGTCCTGAAACAGCACTTCCGCCCCGGCGGCCTGCGCAGTATGAAGATCGTCGACTTCCAGAGCGTCGAGCCCGACGTGGACCTGCTCCCCGGCCTGCTCAGGCTCGCGCTGCGGCGCGCCGCGGCGGACGGCTGCGCGATGCTCGAACACCACGGCTGCGGGTTGGCGAAGATGCGCGCCTTCGACGAGCTGGCCCCGTACCGGGCCGTGAAGCCTGCCTGGTCCTTCTACTACCTCGCGGTGAACCCGTCGCTGGAGTCCCGGCTGTCCGAGCCCGAGACCTGGGACCCGTCCGAGTACGACGGCGACTCGAGCTACAAGTGAGGCCCCCGATCGGGACCGTCGACGACGTGCCGTCCGGCCGGGTGCGGACGCATACTGGGCGAGGGGCTCAGTAGGCCAACGCAACGTCGAAGGGGTGTGCCCGAACATGGGCGACGACGCCGCCTCCGCGCGGCATGTCCGGCACGGTTCCGCTCGCGCGAACCGGCGGTCCGCCCGCACCGGTTCCTCCACTCTCACGCCTCCCACCGGCCTGCCGTCGGTCGACGACGCGCCGGTCGCCGTCCCACCCCCGCCGGCACCGGCGCCACCCGAGCCGACCACCGGCCTGTGCGTCTGCCGGCATCCGAAGGCCGTGCACGAACATTGGCGCCGGGGTAGCGACTGCGGGATCTGCGGGGTGTCGGTGTGCCGCGCCTATCGCAAGCAGGGTGGCGCCCTGCGCCGGTTCCTGCGTCGGGTGGGCCTCGCCCGCTGAGATCGCCGCGGGCCGCGACCGTCTCGTGCTCATGCGCCCCACACGGTGGATAAGGCATCCTTGGTGTTGTCTTTACCATGCGGAGGGAAGTGGACGTGCGACGTGTTGCGGCCCTGCTGGTCGTCGCCCTGCTGGGAGTTCTCGGTCTCGCCGGATGCACCTCGTCGGGGCAGAGCGGCACCGGGGACGGCGCGGGCTTCGGAGCACGGCCGGTCAGTCCGGAGTGCCGGGGCGACGCGGACGATCCCCAGCCCGGCGATGTGATCTGCTTCACCGGCGAGCTCGACGACCCGCTGCAGATCTCGGTCGGCGGGACGCCGGAGGCGCCGATCGTCTACTCGGGCGACGGCGCGACGCGCGTACCCGGCATCACCGCGACGGCAGACAACGTCGTGATCCAGGGGTTCGTCTCCGACGGTGCGGACAGCACCGGCATCTGGGCCAGCGGGCGCAACGTCACCGTCGCGGACAACGTCATCACCCAGGTGCGCCACACGGACGACGACATCGACGGGATCCGGTTCTTCGGCGACGGGTTCAAGGTGCTGCACAACACGGTGCGTGACCTCGAGGGCACCTCCGACATCGGCGACTCGCACGTCGACTGCATGCAGACCTACGCGACCTCGCAGCCGGGCAGCTCGGACGTGCTGATCCAGGGCAACCGCTGCGACGGGATCCGGGCCCAGTGCCTGATGGCGGAGGGCCCGGACGACGAGGGCGGCTCGGGCGAGGGGGAGAGCCGCGGCTGGCTGTTCGACCGCAACTACTGTGATGCGTACGCCGCGGCGCAGTCGGTGGCCCTGGAGGACATCCAGGACGTGGTCATCACGAACAACGAGATGGTCGGCGAGGGGAACAAGGCGTTCGCGCTGGGCAAGGACTCCACCGGCACCGTGGTGCGGGACAACCGGATCGGGCCGGGCTACGGCCGGGAGATCGGGTTCGATCACCCGTCCGCCCGTGAGGGATACCAGGGTCCACCCGCCCGGTAGATCGTTCGACGCCGCGGGCACACGGATGCTCGTCGGGCCCCGGTCGATCGGCCAGGAGCTCGCTGCACGACGGTGGCTTCGCGCCCGACCGGCGCACGCGACACGGCGACCCGCGTGCGCCGGATCTGCCCCACCGCCCGGGTAACATCCAATCCGGTTTCGGAACGGAATGGATCGGTCGGGTCGACTCCCGGGTCGACGCTGGACCGCAGCCGAAGACAGAGACCGAATTGCACGAATGTCCGGCTTGCCTTTTTTGGTGCCATTCAGAGTTGGCTTCTCCGATCCTGAGCGGGAGCAGACGCGTGGAAAGAACTTGCGCCGAAGAAGCCTCGACAGCCCTGCTGGGGTGTGTCCGATGCGCGTGACCGAGCGTCGGCCGATGGCCGTCGTGCTGGGTGCGCGCGTCATCGAGGTCGTGCGGTCGTTGGCGATGGCGGACATACCGGTCGGGGTGGTCACCCCGACCGGCGACCCCGCCCGCTGGTCCCGCTACGCCCACAACGTCATGACGTGGGACTGGATGCAACCCGCGGAGCGGCACGACGAGGCCCTGGCGGACCGCCTCGTCGAGTTCGCCCGGCGGCAGCCTGCCCCGCCGGTGCTGATGTACTGCTCCGACCAGTCGATGGTCTTCGTCTCCCAGCACCGGGAGCGGCTGGCCGAGGGCTTCCGCTTCATCGTCCCGGACGCCGGGCTCGTCGAGGCGATGGAGGACAAGGCACAGTTCGTCGCCCTGGCCGCCGCGCGGTCGCTCCCGGTCCCGCCGACGGTGGTCCTGGACCAGTTCCTGCCGGACCCCCCGGACGAGCTGCTCGACCTCGGGCTCCCCCTCATCATCAAACCGACGGCCCGCGACAGCACGTGGGTGACGGCGGTCGGCTGCTCCACCAAGGCGCTGCGGATCGAGACCAAAGAGGAGCTGCTGGAGTTCTGGCCGCGGCTGCGCGGGCTGAGCAAGCCGGCCGTCGCCCAGGAGTGCATCCCCGGGCCCGAGACCGCCGTGGTCAGCCACCACGTCTACGTCGACGAGAAGGGCGAGGTCGCGGGCGAGTTCACCGGTCGGAAGATCCGGACGATCCCCGCCGAGTACGGGCACACCAGCTCCCTCACCATCACCGACGACCCGGAGGTCGCCCGGCTCGGCCGCGAGGTGTGCGCCGCCCTCGACGTGCGGGGCGTCGCCAAGCTCGACTTCAAGTACGGACCGGACGGCCGCCTCTACCTGTTCGAGATCAACGCGCGGCTCACGCTCTGGGCACACCCGGGCGCGCGGGCGGGGGTGAACCTTGCGGCGATCATGTACGCAGACCTCACCGGCGCCCCCCGCCCGGAGCCCCGCTCGACCCGCGCCTGCCTGGACTGGGTGCACCCCAAGGACGTGCTCGCCGCCCGCGCCAACGGGATCTCCATGGCCGAGTGGCTGAGGTGGATGTGGCGTACGCACCCGGTCACCGGCGTGTGGCGGTGGGACGACCCGGGGCCGCTGCTCGGCATGCTCGCGGTTCGGGTCAAGGGCGCCGCCCTGGGTACGTCGGCCGCGACCCCGGACTGAGCATGCGCATCGGCTTGTTGAGCGACGTCCACGCGAACCTGTTCGCGCTGCGGGCAGCGGTTGCCCGGTTGCGGGCCGAGGGGGTCGACGCCTGGGTGTGTGCGGGCGACCTCGTCGGCTACGGCGCACACCCCAACGAGTGCGTCGAGACGATCGCCGAGCTCGAGCCGACCTGTGTGGCGGGCAATCACGAGCTGATGCTGCTGGAGGCCCTGCCGGACGACCGTGCGGGCTGGCTGGCCCGGCGCAGCATCGGCTGGACCCGCGGGGTGGTGCGGGCCGACGTCCGGGCCTACCTCGCCGCTCTGCCCCGCACGGCCACCGTGGCGGGCATGGCCGTCGCGCATGGTTCCCCCGGGAATCCGGAGGAGTACGTCCGTACAGACGAGCGGGCCGCCGCGCTGCTCTCGTCTCTCTCGGCCGAACAGCTGCTCGTACTGGGCCACACACACCGCCCGTGGCTGTACGAGGCCGGCGTCGGCAGCGTCTTCCCCGCCGGTGCAGCGGGACCACCGGGATCGGCCGACCTGTCCCTCGCGGCGGACGCGCGGTACCTGGTCAATCCCGGAGCCGTCGGCCAGTCGCGCGAGCGCGAGCGCATCGCCCGGGCCCGGTTCGCCCTGGTCGACCTCACGCGCGCGCAGGTCCGCTTCTTCGCCGAGCCGTACGACGTCGCGGCCGCGCAGGCCGCGCTCCGAGCGCGGCGGCTCCCCGCGGACGCGGTGCACGTTCGGCCTGGTCGGGGCGCGACGGTGCGCCGGCGCGCCCGGCGCCTGCTGGGCATGGCCTCCGCAGGCCTGCGCCGCTGACCGGTGGCCGCCGCGCTTCAGGGCGTGAGGGAGGGCTGGTCGGCGGCGCCTCCGGCAACGACGGCAGGCTGAGGCTGGCGGACGCACCGATGCACGTGCATCTGCACTTGCGGGTACACGAACGTCGTGACAACGTCGCTGTCCGCCGGATCCGGCCACAGTCGACCGCGGGCGACTCGGGGGTAGCTGCGGAGATGCCGTCCTTCGCGTCGGGCTCCTTGGACCCGACCGTGCACAGCGCGTTCCACAACGCGCCGATGGGCGTGGCCGTGACCCGGTTGGACGGTGTGATCGTCGCCTGCAACCCGGCGCTGGGCGAGCTGGTCGGCACCGACCCCGCCGCGCTGCTTGGTGGCGCCCTCTACGACGTGATCCATCCCGACGACGTGGACGACGCCAGACAACACTGCGCGACGATGCTCGCGAACGAGCTGCGGGTCATGCGCCACGAATGCCGCTTCCGCCGCATGGATCGGCGCGAGATCTGGGTGTCGATCAGCATTTCCCGGGCGCCCGCCGCCGCAGGCGGCGTCGAGCACAAAGTCATCCACGTCGAGAACATCAGCGAACGCAAGAAGCGCGAGGCCGAGCTCAGCCACCGAGCCCTGCACGATCCGCTCACCGGGCTGGCGAACCGGGCACTGCTCGCGGAGCGGATCCGCGACTACCTGTCCCATCGCGGCCGCCACGCGCGACCGAGCCACCTGTTCTACCTCGACCTCGACGGCTTCAAGGCGGTGAACGACCGGTTCGGCCATGCTGCCGGTGACGCCGTGCTGATCGAGCTCGCGCACCGGCTCACCGCCCTGCTGCGTGCCGGCGACACCGCCGCCCGGCTCGGCGGCGACGAGTTCGCGGTGCTGTGCGAGGACATCGAGCCGCACCACGCCGTCCCGATCGCGGAGCGGCTCCGCGCTGCCGCCGCGCAGCCGTTCCGCGTCGACGGCAACGAGATCACCCTCTCGGCCGCGGTCGGCAGCTGCCGCGTGCACAGTGCCGACCCCGCCGACGTGCTCCGCGAGGCAGACCGGCGGATGTACGAGACGAAGCGGCGCACCACGGCTGAACCCGGAGACGAGGGCGCAGGACAGTAGTCACCGTCGGGGTCCCGCCCGCAGGCTCAACCGCCGCTATCGACGTGATCGCCGCCGGGTGGGCCCGTGAGGATCCGGGGGACGTACTCGAGGAGCTGGATCCGGCCGTCGAAGGTGCGGCTGGCGACCATGTCGAGGGCGACGTCGGGGTAGCCGTCGTAGATCCGTTCCCGACCCGTCCGTCCGGTGATGACCGGGAAGACGACCACCCGGAACCGGTCGACCAGGCCTGCCGTCAGCAACGACCGGCACAGGGCCAGGCTGCCCATGGTGCGCATCGAGCTGGGGCCGCTCTGCTTCATCTCCCGCACGGCCTCGATCGCGTCCGAACCGACCAGGCGCGTGTTGGCCCAGGTCAGCGGCGTTGTCAGGGTGCTGGAGAAGACGACCTTGGGCATCTCCGCCATGGCGACGAAGATCGGGGCGTCGGCGTTGGCGGCGGCGATCTCCGACATCACCCGGTAGGTCTTCGCGCCCATCAGAACGGTGTGATCACGTTCCGGGTGGTCGTCCAGCCAGGCGAGGTACTCGGGACCTTCGAGCCCCCACCAGCCGGGCCAGCCTTCGGCCGCGGCGTAGCCGTCGAGGGAGGTGATGAAGTCGACGACGAGTTCGGGCATCTGGGCTCCTCAGGGTTGTCAGTGACGCCGGACCCGGTAGCGCAGGTGCATGACCCGGTGGGCGAGGTCACCGTCGTCCGGGGTCAACCGGCGGAGCAGGTCGAGCTCGATGTGCTCCGCGGGCAGGTGGTCGAACAGCCGTCGTCCCTGGCCGAGCAGCACCGGGACGACGTGCAGCTCCAGCTCGTCGAGCTCCCCGATCCGCAGCAGCGCCTGGGCGGCACCGGCCCCGTGCACCATGACGTCGGCGTCCCCCGCCGCGGCGCGGGCCTGCGCCGCGCACTCACGAGCGTCGGTGACGTAGCGGACGCTGCCCGGCGGCGGGTCGTCGGGAACGTCGTGGGTCAGAACGAAGATCGGGACGCCGTCGTGGTGGTCGCCCTGCCAGCGGCCGGCGTGCTCGTAGGTCCGGCGGCCGGAGATGACGGCGCGGGTGGCGTTCAGCTCGGCGACCACCTGCCCGTTCGGTCCCGGGTCGGACCGGTGGTCCAGCCAGTTGAACAGCCGGAACCCGCCGACACCCATGGGCGCGTCCATGCTGTCGTCCGGTCCGACGACGTAGCCGTCGAGGGACATGGTCATGTCCAGCCGGATCGCACCCATGTCCTCAGCCCTCCGACCGCACCCGGTAACGCAGATGTTGCACGGCCGACCCGTCCAGCGCCCGGAGCAGCTCGAGCTCGACGTGGTCGGGTGGCAGATCCTCGAACAGCCGTCGGCCCTGCCCGAGCAGGACGGGTATCAGCTGCAGCTCCACCTCGTCCAGCAGCCCGGCCCGCAGGCACGCCTGCGCGGTCGCGGCTCCGTGCAGCAGGATGTCGCGCTCACCGGCGGCAGTCTTGGCCCGGGCGACGCAGGACTCGATGCCGTCGGTGACGTAGCGCGCGGAGCCCGGCGCGGGCTCGGCGGGCGCAGCATGGGTCAGTACGAAGACCGGGACCCCGTCGTGGTGGTCGCCGGCCCAACCGCCGGCAAGGTCGAAGGTACGGCGACCGGTGATCACCGCGCCGGTGGCCATCATCTCGTCGAACACCATCGCGCTCGGACCGTCGCCTGCCGGCCGGTACGTACCGGGGTCGATGCCGCCGGCGCCCAACCAGTCGTGCAGCCGCTCCCCGCCGACGCCGAGCCCGCGCCCGGGTCCGTCGTCCGGGCCTGCGATGAACCCGTCGACCGACATGGACATGTAGAGCACGACCTTGCTCATGGCTGATCCGGTCCTTGTGCGGAGGTTCTGACCGTCGTAGACGCTACACTGGTGTGATTCCGCCCTGTCAAGGTGAGTGATGGACCAGCACGCGAAGCGGCAGATCGGTGAGCAGATCGAGCCGGGAGGCCGGCCCAAAGCTCCTGGACGCCTCGCGCTGCTTCAGCAGTTCCTGAACACGTGGAACCACGAGCTGCCGGCGGACTGGGACCGGCTCGGAACAGCACAGAACGCCCAGGCGTGGCTGCGCCAGAAGGACCTCGTCGCACAGCGAGCTCAGGTCTCCGCGGTCGAGGCCGAAGACCTTCGTGGACTGCGCGAAGCGATCCGCGCACTCGCCGTCGCGAACACCGTGGGACAGCGCGACCTACCGTCCGAACAGACCGTCCGAGCCGCGGCGGCCGCCGCGCCGCTGATCGTCACAGTCGGCGACGACGGGCGCACCGCGCTCCGCGCTCATGATCCGGGTGGCACGAACGGGACGGTCGCGACCCTCCTGGGCATCCTGCACGAGGCCCAGCTCACCGGAACCTGGGTGCGACTCAAGGGGTGCCGGCGCTGCGGATACGTCTTCTACGACCGGTCGAAGAACCGCGCGGCGACCTGGTGCAGCATGTCGATCTGCGGCAACCGCACCAAGAACAGGGCCCACTACCGACGACACCGCCCACGGCTGCCCGGCGACGCCGAGTAGGAACGACAGCAGCGACTGGTCACGGTCTACGACGACCGTCGATCAGCCCAGCGACGTCGCTGCCGTGCGCAGGTCCTCGAGAGCCGTCAGCGCATGGTGCGCAAAGCCCTTTGCCGTCATCACGATCACCTTCGGTCCACTGCGCGAAGCCCTGCTTGAACGCGAGGACCCTCAGCTCGCCCGCGAGATGCGCAGTCGGGCCGGGGATGCCGCGGGCGACGAGCGCGGCTGTCACGGCTGCCGCGAGACCGACGCTCTTGAGGGCGTCCCGCTCCTGAAGCTCGGTGCTGGCCGCCACGGCCGCCGAGAGGCGGGGGCCGAGCTCGCGGTTCATCGGCCCCATCGCGGCGATGGACCAGCCGGCATCCAGCGCCCACACCCGCGAGTCACCGCTGCCGAACCACCGCTGCGCCTGCAGCTGGGCAGCGACTGCGTCGGCCTCGTCGAGAACAAGCTGACGTCCGTGGCCAAGGAACTCGATCGGTGGCGCGAGCTTGCGGTGTCCACCGACGACTGATCCGCTCGCGAGACCCGGTCACGGCAGAATCTCGACGTACCCGTCGGTTCCGTGCACGCGGATCCGCTGCCCGTCGGGGATCAGCCGCGTCGCATCCACCACACCGACGACGGCGGGCAAGCCGTACTCCCGTGCGATCACTGCGCCATGGGTCATCAGGCCTCCCACCTCCGTGACCAGGCCGGTGATCGCCACGAACAGCGGCGTCCAGCTGGGGTCCGTATAGGCCGTGACCAGGATGTCGCCCGCTTCGAGATCGGCCT
>CAWHHY010000014.1:0-57044 GCA_963829305.1 uncultured Actinomycetota bacterium
TCTCGGGCAGCAGCTGCTCGACGCCCGCGACGACCATCGGGAGGCCGTCAAGCTGCTCGACCGAGCGCTGGCCCGGGGGGTCGTCTCCGAGGTGGAGATGATCAACGCCGCCTTCGGCGGATCACCCGACTACCCGCTTCCGGACACGGTGCCGGCGGCCGTGCTCGATCTCGGACGGGCCGAGGTCACGGCCGAGGGACGGCGCGGCCGGTTGCTCGACCTCGTCCTGCGGCGTCGAGCGGGGCGCGGGGAGATCGACGTCAACGACACGACCGAGCGCGTACTGCGGCTGGTCGGCCAACTGCTGCCGCGCGGGGCGACGGTTCACGAGACCGACCATCAGCTCCATCGCGTGCGGGCCTTCGCCCAGCGGTGGTGGACCGCCTCGGCGTCCCGGTGGACGTGGGTGCGGGCGGGTCGCGGTTCCTGCGCCGCCTGACGGGCCAGTGACACGACGGGCGCGCGACGACAGCAGCAGAGAGGGACCATGGCACGGCGCGTGACGCGGGCCGAAGACGGAAAGGAGCGCTCGAGGTGCGACACATTGCCCTGCAGGGCCGCCAGCACGTGCGGGTGCCTCGCGGGGTGGTCAGGCTCTCGGCTCACGTCGGGAACGGGACCACGCCGGTCCTACAGGCACTGCAGGGAGGCCGGCGCCTTCCCGACGACCGGCCCCACCCGACGATGCTGGTGCTGCGCGACGTCACCGAGCGCACACTCGTGCGCGTCCTGCCGCCACGGGCAGCGGCGTTCGCCGAGCGCACCGTCGTTCGGCTGACGTTGCGCATCGACACCCCGAACGCCCAGTACGAGATCACCGTCCAGCCGGTCGACGTGTCGTCGCTGCCGCTGCGCGACCTCGTCAGCGTCGAACCGGACGGTGACGACCTGCGGGTCACGGCACGCGACGCGGTATCGGATCTCCCGGTGGGGCCCCTGGCGGTCCGGGCGCGCGGAGAGGCGCGCCGTCGCCTCGGCTACGACCGCGTGCGGGACGACCGGGCCGTCCGGGTCGCCATCGGGATCGACGTCTCCGCGTCCATGGCGCATCCGCTGCGCGACGGCGGGGTGCACGCGGCGGTCGACGTGCTCGCCGGACTGTGGCAGGTGGTGGGCGACGAGGACGAGTTCCCCCTGGTGTGCCTGCTCGGGGAGGAGACCACCTGGTTGCCTGCGGTCGCTCCGGCCGAGATGGCCGCGGCGCTGACCGACCACGTCGAGGGCAACGGCTTCGAGCTGGGCTCCCGGGCTTTCCCTCCCCGACCCGCCCGGTCCGCGGGTGGTCCGCCGGACGGCGCGGTTCGTGGTGACCGACGGGATTCCGGCCGACTTCACGCGGCTTCCCCCTGGCGAGGTCGCACTGATAGTGGTGGGTGGCGGGGTGTCGGCGCAGGCGGCCGGGCGCGGGGTGACAGTGCTTCCCCCACCCGCACCGGGACAGACCCCCCCGTCCCGGTTGCTGGACGTCCCGGGCGCGCTGGCGGCGGTCGTCGAGCCGCTGCTGCACCACTGCGGGGTGGAGGACCGATGAACAAGTGTTCCTTCTGCTTCCGTGCCGGGACGGGCACGGACGGGACGTGCCCCCACTGCGGAACCGCGCACGCCCCGGACTGGCACGGGTCGCGGGTCACCTGTATCGCTCTTGCCGGTGCCGTGAACACCGGCAAGAGCATCTACATCGGTGTGCTGGTCCCCCAGCTGCAGCAGCTCGTCCGGCTGCAGAAGGGGGTGCTGCGGTTCGCGGATGCCGGCAGCGAGCAGCGCTACCGGGAGCACTACCGGAAGCCGCTGTTCCAGGAGCGGGCGATGATCCCCCCGACGACGTCGATGAAGGCCGCGGGCCACCAGCGCGACCCGCTCGTGCTGAGGATCGACGCTGCGACCGGGCCGCGTCACTACCTGGTGATCCGGGACGTGGCGGGCGAGGACCTGGAGCGGGTCTCGCCGGAGGTCGACCTCACGTTCTTCGCCCACGCCGACGCCGTTCTCTTCCTGTTCGACCCCTACCACGTGCGTGAGGTGCGGGAAAAGCTGCAGATGCCTCCGCCGCCCAGCATGCGGCAGCCGCAGGACGTGCTGGACACCGTGCTGGACCTCATGCGGCCGGGCGCCTCACGGATCGGCGTCGCACTGTCGAAGTTCGACGCGCTGCAGGAGCTCGGAGAGGCGGAGGGCGCCGGCTGGGAGGAGATTATGAGCAACCCGGGTGCGGCGTTCCTGCGCGAGAGCAGCTTCACCCCGACATATGACGAGGATGACGGAGCACTGTTGCACGAGGAGGTGCGCAGCCTGCTCCTGCGCCTCGACGCCCACGAGATCCTCAACAGGGTTGCCCCGCTGGAGGCCGAGCACCCGGGCCGGATGCGTTACTTCGCCGTCTCCGCACTTGGGGCCCGGGCCCGCGGCACACACGTCGACGCACGTGGGATTGCGCCCTTCCGCTGCACGGATCCGGTGCGGTGGGTTTGCACAGGATCTGAAGTGCTGTGACCAGGAAGGACCACACCGGCACGGCTGCTCGACTTCATCGAAGGCGCTGCCCGGTGCTGGTCGACTGGCTCGCCGACCAGCCGCCAGCGTTGCCCGCGGTGGCCACCTCAATCGCTGGACTTGTTCCGCTGGGCTACGCCATCGTTCTGACGGCGCAGTTACCCGGGGCAGTACGGGTACTCAACGCCTTCAACGTCGTACGGCGAACCGGATCACGCCGGCGAGGCTGGCGTGGTGGGACCGCTGCAGGTGGAGTCCGCCCGCCCGTTCGGGGCGGTGTGGCTGCTGCACGGGCTGTGGAGCCAGTTGGCGATCGACACCGCGCTCGGGTCGGTGCTAAACGGGAGGTAGTTCCGCACCGAGGTGGAGCGGGCGCTGTTCGCGCTGGTGGCGAACCGGGCGGTGGCGCCGGCCTCGAAGCTGCTCGCCGCCGACTGGGTCACCCACGATGTTGCTGTGCCCGGACTGACCGGGATGGACAAGGACCAGGCGATGCGGGTCGAGGTCGACCTGATCTTCTTCGATTCTCCGGCTAATCAAAGATTAGAGGAGCCCTTGGCCCGGAGAACCGCCGTTTACCGGCCAATCGATGCACCATATGTCCCTTTTGAGGAGCATCGCGATTGGCCGGTAAACCGAGATACCACCAGCACCTACTTCGAACCCGACGATGAAGACGGCGAAGACGACAGCGACCCGGGCCGCCCGCACGACCGAAAAGGCGCGCCGGGCGGCGAGCGCGGCGCGTGCGCCGGCAACGGGAACAGCGGCAATGGGAACGGCCGGGACCGCGAGGACGGGCCTCATTGCGGCGCTACGGCCACTCGAAGGACCACTCACGGGACCTGCCGCAAATCGTGATCGGGTTAGCGGTGACCCGCGAGAGCATCCCGGTGCGCTGCTGGAGCTGGCCGGGCAACACCACCGACACCACCCTCATCATCCAGGTCAACCGGCTCGGCAGGGCCGCTACCCGCTGACTAGGCGTTCTTCTCGGCCTCGTCATGCATGCGATAAGAAGCCGTTGATCGGCATTCTGGGCGTTCAACTCTCCGATATGTCATTAACAGTTGGCCTTCAGCCGTGCCGGGCGAGCAGATCCGCCACAACGGCCGGCTGGTCGCCCTTCCCCGAGCCGTCGACGGCGGCCTCGACGCAGGCACGACCGAGACGGCGGTCAGCTGCGTCCTGGTCGTCGCCATTCTCGCGGTGACGCCGTGCCGTACTCGCTCCCGCAGATCAGTGGCGGCGGGCTCGGTGTGACCGTTCTGCAGGCCCCCGCCGACCCCTCACCTGGGGCGCATTACCCGCCGCGCCGTCGCGACCCCGATCAGCGCGCACACCGCCGCCGCCGCGACCCCGTACGCCTCCGCGATCGGGGTCCAGAGCGAGATCACGGACACCGCCACCCACGCCACCGACGCCCCGAACGCGGCCGAGGCGGCTCCCACCGCCACCGCGGAACCGGTCCGTCGCGGCGCCGCCATCCGTACCACGACCATCGTGGCCAGCAGCGCGAACGTCGCGAGCAGCGCGGTGGTGGGGCCCTTCACCGAGTTGTCGATCGGCACGGCGTACTGGAACGACTGGATGACGGCCAGCGCCATCAGGACGGCGCCCACGACCCCCGCCACGGTGAGGTTGACGCGTTCCTGGCGACCGACGACGACCCGTCGCATCAACTGGTCGCCCAGCGCCGCGGCGCTGCGGGCGCGGTCGGCGACGCTGTCGAGGGCGCCTGCCTCGTGGTCCAGCTGTCGCCCGAGCCAGTCGGCGACGGCCTTGTCGTCGGCGAACAAGCCGCCCGCGAGGTCATCCTGCGCGTGGGCCGCCATGGTCCGGGCGGTGCTGTCGACGGTGCGGCTCAGCTCTCGTAACCGGCTCGCCCGGTCCACCAGTCCCGATTCGCGGGCCTGCAGCACGACGAGCGGGACGGAGGCGTCCAGCAGCGTTCCCGGATCGGGGTCCTTCCCGGTGTCGGCGGTGTCCTTCGCGATCTCCAGCAGGGGCACGATGGCGCGGTCGGTGGCCGAGCGCAGCTCGGAACCGGTCCGGTCGGTGGTCCACAGGCGGAGCTGGTGGCGCATCCTCGCCGCGTGCAGCAGGTAGCGGCCGAGCGGGGTGAGCTCCGTGCCGGAGGTCCAGGTCCACGCGCTCAGCTGCGCGTCGCGGTCGTTGGCCGCGACCACGGCCAGCCGCCGGTCCGCCCGGCCGTCCCAGGCGAGCTGACCCGCGGCGGGATCGACGGCCTCCCACACCGCGAAGGGACCCAGCGGCGGGTCCGGCCGCAGCACCCCGGGCCGCCACCAGTCCCGCGGAACGGCGGACGACCACCGGATCACCGGGTCGAGCGGCGCCACGGCGAGCGGGGCTGCCGGGTCGTCCAGCCGCGCCTGCAGGATGCGCGCCGACCCCGAGGTGGCCCTCGATCGGTGCGGTGAACACGGAATCCCACTCCGCTTCCCGGCTGTCCCACGACGGATTGCCCGACGGGGGTGCCGCCAGGAACACCGAGAGGCAGAACGCGTCCTGGGTGCGGCGCAGCAGCGCCTCGCGCAGGCCGGGGCCGGTACCGGCGCGAGCGGCCACGAGGCCCTCCTGCGTCGGCGGATCGGCCGGCGGATCCGCCGGCCGGGTACCGAGCGGGCGCGTGATCTGCACCGCCGGCAGCGCCGACCACAGCGTGCGCAGGTGCTCGTACGCGACCGGAGCGGACGGACCGCGCGCCACGGTGAAGACGTGCGCGACGAACTCGTACCCGACCAGGTCCGAGGCCATACGATCTCCTGTCCCGGGTCAGCCGGCGGTGCCGTCCAGGGTCAGGATCAGATCGGTGATCTCCTCGCGCACGAGTGGGGGCACCTCCGCGGGAGGTGGGTCGTCCGCGCTGCGACCGCGCACCGGCCCGGCGAGCTCGAGGTCGTAGATCGCCCGCCGGAACGCCACGACGTCGCCGGCCCGCCGCGCGTCGGCCAGCGCCGTCACCGCCGCCGACACCACGCGCCATCGGGAGCCGGTCAAGTGCCAGCTCGCGGCGTCGCGAAGCACCTCAAGCGCCTCCAGCTCCAGCTCGCCGAACCCGTCGTTCCGGTCGGGCGGCGGATCCTCCGGCATGGAGGCACGTTAACCCAGCGCCGAACTACCCCGTCGGCGACCCTGCCGACCGTGGTGCTCAGGCGGTGGCGAGGGCGTCGGCCCGCGCCGGGCTGACTCCCGTGATCAATGCCGCCGCCTTGGTGCCGATCATGGTGATCGGCGCGTTCGGATTCGCCGAGACGATCGTCGGCATGATCGACGCGTCGGCGACGCGCAGGCCCATCACGCCGCGCACCCGAAGCTGCGGGTCGACGACGGCGGCCGCGTCCGTGCCCATCCGGCAGGCCCCGGTCGGGTGGTAGTAGGTGCTCGCGGCCTTCGCGGCGCGTCCTCAACACGCTGCAGCGGACCCGGATCGACTACCTGACCGGACGGCTGCCGGGCATCTCCGGGGCGGCGAGCCGCGACCCTCGACTCTGGGGAAGCTTCACGCTGTTCGGCAGTTCGGTCTCCCCGCCCCTCGCCGACGGCAGGCGATGACCCCCGCTTGTACGGTTGCGGGATGGCACCGACGCGCGTCGAGCTGGAGGCCCGGATCGCCCGGCTGGAGCACGCGCTCGGTACCACCGCCGACCCGGCGGAGCAGCGGGCCGCACGGACCGAGCTGGCCACCTGCCTGGCCAGGCGCCTTATGCAGTTCGGCGGCGGCGACGCCGATCGGGTGCGTGCCGAGCAACTGGCCGGCGAGGTGCTGGCCGACGACGCGGCGTCCGCGAAGCAGCGCCAGCTCATGTCCATGCTGCTGCCGACGCTGACCATGGTCTCCGTGACGCCGGCAGCGGCGCTGCGCGGTCACCACGCGTCTCTGAACGCTGAGACGCTGCGGCGGACCCAGCAGTGGCAGGCGGAGACGGACCCGCAAGCCATGCTTGCCGGCTTGGCCCGACTGACCAAACAGCTCGACGCGGTGGACCTGGCCGACCTGCCCCCGGAGATCCGCTGGACCCTGGACGCCGTCCGGGCCGCGACCGGGCTGATGGCCGACGTCGCGCAACCCGAGTGGGACGGCAATGTCGCGCCCGCGGTCACCGCACCGCTGCGTCACGCGCTCAACACGGCACCGGCCCAAGCCCCCGGCACCGACCTGCTGCGGGGGCTGGTCACCTGGCTCGACCCGTCGGCCGACCCGGTCGGCGAGCTGGAGGCAGCCATCGCCGGGCTGCCCGGAGACTCACTGCTGGCGCCGCTCCTGCGCCGCGACCTGGCCGAGGCGCTGGTGCGCGGCCCCGAGCTCGGCCACCACCCCGACGCGCTGCGCCGCGCCGCCGACCTGCTCCGTCACGCTGCCGGCGAGATGACGCCGGAGCACCCGATGCGCGACGAGACCGAGCGGATGCTGGCCGGCGCGCTGGTCGCCGTCGCGGCGACCGACCAGGACCGCGACCAGGTCGCCGCGGCCCGGGAGCTCGCCGCCGACCTCGTCACACGGCCCGCGGACCCGGACGACCCGGCCCGCCGCGGGAAGGACCTCTTCCTGACCGCCCTGGTCGGCCTGCTGCGCGCCCGCACCGGCGACGACCCGGATCCGACCGGCGCTGTGCGCGATCTCGTCGCGGCTGTCAAGGTGCTGCCCGACGGGCACCCGTTACGGCCCGTGGCGGTCGGGCAGCTGGGCGCCGTCCTCGCCGACCGCCACCTCGTCGACGGTATGCTCGCCGACGCCGACTCGGCGGTCGACCTGCTCGACCATTCCGTGCGGGTGGTCGGCACAGGCCCCGACGACGGCGTCATCGCGTGCGTCGCGGCCGTGGTCCGGGTCACCCGGGCGATGCGGACCGACGAACCGGACGACCTCGTCGCGGCAGCGGACGCCCTGCGCGAGGCGCTGCAGCAGCTGTCCGGGGGCCATCTGCTGCGCCCCAACTTCGACCTCGTCCTCAAGATCGCCGAACTCCGGACGACCGTGCGGGGCGGCGGGGCGGACGCGGCGGCGATCGCCGGTGTCCGGCAGGCGGCGGGCACCCACCCGCCGGTCGGCGTTCCCACCCCTGTCGTCGCGACCCTGGTGGGGGCCCTCGACTCGCTCGCCGGTCTCGTCGGCGCGGACCTGCAGGCCGTGGTCGATGCCGTCGCCCGCATGGAGGCCGACCTCGACGCACCGGTCGCGATGCCCGAGCTGCGGGCCGGGCAGCACGCGCTGCTGGGCAAGACCTACCTGGCCGCAGCGGCCACCCGCATTCCGGTTCCCGATGCGGCGGCCCGCGCCGTCACTCACCTGACCGAGGCACGGACCCTGCTCGGCGAACGCCGGGCCGACGTCCCGCGCATCGCAGTCCTGAGCGATCTCGCCCTGGCCCTGCGCGCCGTGGGCGACAACGCCGCCTCCCGCCGCGTCGCCCTCGAGTGCCTACAGACCTACGCGGCGATCGTGCTGCTGCAGTCCGGCCTCGCGCACGCGCTGGTCACCGCCCGAGGGGCCGCCGCGGAGGCGACCCGGCTGATGCGCTGGGCATTGGCCGACGACGACTCTTTCGGGGCCGTGCAGGCCGTGGAGCTCGGCCGTGGCCTCGCCCTGCACGCCGCCACCACCACCGTCGGCGTGCCGGCGCTGCTCGAGAAGGCCGGCCGGCAGGACCTGACGCAGGCGTGGCGGGCCGACGCCCGCGCCCGGCAGCACGACCCGGCGGTGCCGACCGATGCGGCTGACGCGGCCGAGCCCGACTACGCCGCGGCCGCCGCCGACCTGCGCCACCGCGTGCTCGACGTCCTGCGCAGCACGCCCGGCGGCCGGTACCTGTTCGCCCCGCCGTCGCCGCGCGCGATCGGGCGCACGCTGCGCGAGCTGGGCCGCGACGTGCTCGCTTACCTCGTGCCCGGCGACACCGACACCGGCGGGCACGTCCTCCTCGTCGACCCAGACGGGCGGGTCACCCCAATGGACGCGCCAGGGCTGCGGCTCGATCCCGGCGGACCGGTCGCGGCCTACCTCGGCGCGCGGCGCCCGAGCGACGGCGACGGCGGCGAACCGGCGGTCTGGCGGTCCGCGCTGCAGCGGCTGGCCGACTGGGCGGGCCCGGCGGCGATGGAGCCGCTGCTCGGGGCGCTGGACACCGGCGACCGCCCGCCCCGGGTCGTCCTGGTGCCGGGCGGGCCGCTGGGTGTGGTGCCCTGGGCCGCCGCCCGGCTGCCGGCCATGGCGCACCGGACCGCCGCGCCTGCGAAGCCGCCGTGCTCTCCACCGCGGCGTCGGGCCGCCAACTGATCGACCTGGCCCGGCGGCGGCTGTTGCCGACCGACCGCGGACAAGTACTCGTGGTCGATCCGACCGGTGAGCTGCCCGGAGCCGCCCGGGAGGCCGACGCCCTGGTCCGGGCCTTCTACCCGGCGGCCACGGTGCTCGCCGGGGCCACGGCGTCGCCGGCGCACGTGCTCGCGGTGTTCTCCGCCGCCGCGCCGGAGGTCGGGCTGCTGGAGCTGTGCTGCCACGCCCACGTCGGGGGCACGGCCGACACCGGGCACCTGAAGCTCACCGGGCAGCTGACAATCGCGGATGTGCTGCGCCGGGCAGCCGGGCGGGAACCGTGGGCCGAGGGGCCGACGGTCGTCTTCGGCGCCTGCGACACGGACGTCACCTGGGCCGACTTCGACGAGTCGCTGACCCTCGCCACGACGTGTCTCGCCGCCGGCGCGACCGCGGTCGTCGGCGCCCGGTGGGCGGTGCTGGACCATCTCACCGCGGTCGCGATGTTCGCCCTGCACCACTTCCTCACCGCCCGCCGCGAGCGGCCGCCGACGCCCTGCGCTCGGCCCAGCTGTGGATGCTCGACCCGCGGCGCGAACCGCTACCGGGAATGCCGGACGACCTTGCCCGGTACGCACGCCGCTCCGCGCTCGCCGACCTCACGGTGTGGGCGGCCTTCGCGCACCACGGACGCTGACCTCCCGACCCCGCTACCCGCCGTCTGCAGAACGTTCGATCCTTGTAATGCGCGGGGGCAGTCCGACGACGTGTCTCTGATAGTGAACGCGGTCGTTGCGGGTGCTACTGCACTCGCGGAGGGCACTGCCGACGGGAGGGACGGTAGCGGCGATCCACTCGACCACTGGGGACGTGGTCCTGCCCAGCGCAGCGTAGCCGCGCACCTGGGGCTCTCGTCGGATCTGCGGCGTTACTCCATCGTTGTTGAGCACGTCATCAGCCGATCAGCGCGGGACCATGAGCCGTGTGGTTAGTGCGCAAGTCCCCCCTCGGACACAGGATTACCCCCCCTCGGACACAGGATTACCCCACCGGCTTCCGGGCTGCTAGCACGGACGGCTCGTCCCGGTCTACGAGCCGGTGCTCAAGCTCCAGGCTCGGCCGTCGTGCACGATGAGCAGCCCGGACCTTCGCAGCTTGTCGACCGTAATCGCGGTGTCGTTCGGTCGGACCGCGTCCCCCTCGGAACCGGCTGGTCGATTGGCGAGCTGGCCTAACAACTCGCGCACGAGCAGGTCTTCGCGGACGTAGACGTACCTCGGCCCGTCGGCAGCCCGTGGTTGGGAGCTGCTGTGTCCGTGACGGCACCGATATCCGGCGCGGCCGTGCACCCAGTGCGAGTCCATGCGCCGCCCGCAGACACCGCACCGGACGAGCCCGGAGAGCAGGTAGCTGCGGGCCCGGCCCTCCTGAGTCTGACGGGCGGCACGGACGTGCTGGGCGGCGATGAACTCCGCCTCGGACACCAATGCGGGATGCGCGAGCCTGACCGAGACCGCCCACTCCCCCGCCGACATCGACTGGTGACTACGACTCCCGGAGCGTCGTGCGGCTTGTTGCTGCCTGCCCCACACCTGCCTGCCCGTGTACCGCGGGTTGCTCAAGATCACCGCGACGGTCCGCAACGTCCACACCCCGCCGTCGCGGTGCCGGTTCCGCTGCGGATCGACTTCTGACGGGCACGGCACGCCGCGCTCGGTCAGCTCGCGGGCGATGCCGGCGATGCTGCGTCCGGCCAACCGCTGCGCGAACATCCACTGCACGTGCGGCCCGGTCGACGGGTCCGGTTCCAACTGCTGCAGCCGCCGTCCCCAACGCGCGTGCGCCCGGTTCGGGTGTGGGCCCGCATCAGCCAGCCGGTACCCGTACGGCGGCCGTCCACCCAGGTATCGGCCCTGCTCTCGCGCCTGCGCCCGCATCGCCGCCAGCACTCGGTGCCGGGATCGCAGCACCTCGCGCTGCGACTGCGCACCGAGCACCATGACCAGTGCCTGCGCCATCGGATCCTCGCGCTCCCACGGCCCGCCGGCCTCGGGCAGCCACATCTGCACGCCGGACCGCTCGAACAGCGCCGTCACCGCTGCGAACTCGTCACCGGAGAACGCCCGCTCGTACTCGCCGACGACCACCGCGTCGAACCGTCGCTCCGGCGAGGACAGCTCGGCCAGCAACGCAGCAGCCTGAGGGCGGGACGACCACGGCAACCGCCGCGAACAGCCCGCGTCGAAAAACTCGACCTGCACCGCCCCGTGACCAGCAACCAGGTGGTCGGCAGCCTCGCGCTGCCACGCACGTGACGAAGCCCGGTCCTGATACTCGGCCGTCGACATGCGCCCGTAGAAGGCGAACCTCAGATCGTCCGCGCGACGCGCTCCGACGTCGGCTCGCGACGATCTGCGCCGGCTTTGTGTCGTCCACTCATCGAGAACGCTCGGGACGTTCCGCTTGCACCCTGTATCCATCCGCCGATCACATCGAGCGCTAAGTGGTCCGCGCCGGAAGTACGTGGCGGCGTCGATCAGGCGGCGGCTGGTGCCAGTTCGAGTGCGGGCTCGTGGGCGGCGATGCGCTGGAGGAGCTGGTCGAGGTCGGTGCGGGTGAAGCGCCAGTCGAACGGGGTGGCGGTGGCGTTGTAGCGATCCTGGAAGGCCAGGATCCGTGCGGTGAGGGCGTCCAGGTCGGTCAGGTCGTTGGGGGTCAGCACCTTGCGCTGCAGGATGGAGAAGAAGATCTCCGCCTGGTTCAACCAGGACGCGTGTACCGGCAGGTGCACCAGCCGGGCGGTCGGCCAGGCCTTGCTCATCCGGGAGACCGAGGCGCGTCCGCGGTGCGAGGACCCGTTGTCGACGACCCAGAACACCCGCTCCGCGCTGGCATACGGCTCGCTGGTCATGACCTGGGCGACCAGCCGGGCGAACGGCTCGATCCCGGTGGTGGGCTCCATCCGGCCGATCACCCCGGGCCCGGTGCACGTCGTAGCCGGCCAGATATTGCAGCGCGCCCGTGCGCTGGTACTCGTGCTCGACCCGCATCATCCCGGCCTTGCCCGGCGGGAGGGTGGGGTGGCAGCGGCACCGGGCCTGGATCGAGGTCTTCTCATCGGCGCAGACCACGAACTCGTTCTCGCCCAGGGGTTCGCCGTCCCAGATCCCGGCGTAGATGTCCAACGCTCGGGCCGCCTTGGCGGCGAAGTCGGGATCCCGCGGGAAGATCCACGACCGGTGCTGCCAGGGCTTGAGGGCGTCCTGGACCAGCCAGCGGCGCACTGTCGACGCCGAGACCGCCTCCACGATGCCGCGGGCGACCGCCTCCACCGCCAGCTCCGGGGCGCTCCACCGCGACAGCGGCACCCCCGTCTCGGCGGGCAGCTCACAGGCCAGCGCCTTGACCGTCACCACCGCCACAGGGGGAAAAGCCCGCGGCCGACCGGTCCGCGGGCGATCTTTCAATCCGGCCAGGCCCTCCTCGAAGAACCGCTTACGCCACTTGGACACCAGCTGCACCGCGACGTCGAGCCGGTCGGCGATCACCGTGTTCTCCAGCCCGTCGGCGGCCAGCAGCACGATCTTCGCCCGCATCACCTGGTGGTACGGCGCGGTGTAGGCCCGGGCGCGCTGCTGCAACACGGCCCGGTCCGCGGTCGACAACTCGATCAGGTACGGGGAGCGACGGGTCATCACAAGCCTCCGCAGGCACGACGAGACGGAGGCTCGGCGCTTCCCCTCGCCGAGACACGACAATCTTACACCGGTGTAATTCCAGCGGCGACCACTAAGACTGCGCCCTGAGCCCGGCAATCCTGCCCGTCCACGTCGACGAGCAAGTATAGCAATTGGTACACTCGGGGAGTGCCGTCGGGAGAGTGGCAGGTCTACGTCGTCAACGAGGTGCGCGCCTGGATCGACTCCCTCGACGACGCCACCCACACCCGCGTCGTGCAAGCGATCGACACCCTCGCCGACGTCGGCCCCGGCCTCGGCCGACCACTCGTCGACACCATCCACGGATCATCCATCGCCAACCTCAAAGAGCTGAGACCCGGCACCGTGCGGATCCTGTTCGCCTTCGACCCGTGGCGCAACAGCATCCTGCTCGTCGCCGGCGACAAGGCCGGCCGCTGGACACAGTGGTACCGCGAGGCCATCCCCCTGGCCGAACAACGCTACGAGCGCTACCTCAAGGAACGACGCGACGAGGAGGACCACCAGCGATGAGCAGCCACGTGGCCTGGACCGACATCCGCGCCGAACACGTCGCCCGCGCAGGCGGCGAGGACGCAGTCGACGCCGGCAAGCGCCAGATGCTCGCCGAAGTCCTCGGACACCGCCTCGCCGAGGTCCGCCGCGCCCGCGGCCTCACCCAGCAACAGGTCGCCGACCGCATGGGCGTCACCAAGGGCCGGATCTCCCAGATCGAACGCGGCAAGGTCTCCGGACACGACGTCCTCGCCCGCTACGCCATCGCCCTCGGCGGCCGGCTCCACCAAGCAATCTACTTCGACGACGGCGACATCACCGCCATCGCGTAATCCAGTCTCACCCGTGGACGCCCGTGTCCATGCGAGCTCGATTGCTGATCGCCCACATCGGCGTGGCAGCCAACGATTATGTTGAGCGGGTCATCGGCGAACCCGTGTCACGCAAGGAGAATCTCGACCCGTCGGCAGCGTCCTCAACATAACCAGCGACTCGGCATACAACCGGTTATGTAGATATCCGCATATGGTTTCCTCCCCGGCCGGATGGTCGATGATCGCCGCCTCGCGGTGCGCACCGCTCGCGCACGCCATGCACCCCGGGCGCAGCCCCCGCACCCGCAGCGCCCGGGTGAACGACGGGTACTGCCATCCGCTTCGCGGTCGTCCTTGCTGCCGCGGCCGTCGCCGCCCTGCTGGCCTCGCAGATCGCCGCATCTGCGGCCACGGCGATCGAGTACGGGCTGATCGCTGCTCTCCGAGCCGCCGGCAAGATCGATTGTGAGATCAGGCGCTCTCGTAGGCACCCGCGCGCGGAAGGTGCGGCGGTAGGTGCTCGGCGGGACGCCGAGCGCGGCGCCGAGATGCAACCGCAGTGATCCGGCGGTACCGACGCCCGCCGGTACGGCCGGCCGGGCCAGTCGCTCTGGCTGCGCGCGCTCGATCGCCGAGCCGACATCGCCATGTGAGTCGATCATCGCGTAGACCTCGGCTGTGTCGAGGACCGGCGGCCGGTCGGGAGCCTGTGCCAGGTGTGCCCGGGCGGCGTCACGCTCGGCTCGTGCCCGGTTGATCGCGTCGACCACAGCGGACACACCTGCACCGCGTTACTCAGCGTGAGCCGTGGTGACGTCGGGTCGTTCGAGGTCGGGGTCCTCGCGGTAGTCGGAGGCGACGTCGATGATCTCGGTAGCCGGCTGATAGCCGGAGTCGAGACGGCGAAGATCCCACTCGTTGATCCAGGCCCGGACGTACTGCCGCATCCGAGTGGCTCCAAGCCGCTCGAGCCCGGACACGTCGGGTGGGTTCCAGCCGAACACCTCCCCGTGCAGTTCCTTCATCCGCTGGTACGCCTGGCCCAGCTCCACATCGTCCGGTGGGGTGAGCAGGTGCATCTCCCGGTCGATGATCCGCATCCCGAGCGCGGCCGCCGAGGCCAGCGTGTCTCCCTCGGGGGTCTGTTTCGCCCGCAGCTTCTCGGGCAGCAGCTCGCCGTCCCTCCGGCCGGTGATCACCGCTGCCTCGAAGTCGTCGGTCATCGCCAGCACCGCGGCCAGCGACGCACCCGGCCCACCGTGCTCGCCCCGCACCCAGCGGGAGATCTCGGCATAGGCGCGGGCCCGTTGCAGCGCTGAGTACCGTCCGATCAGTTCGACCTCGTCGAACAGGATGACCCAGCCGGCCGAGCCGGCCGCGGTGAGCAGTCGGGGGGCGAATCGGATCCGCTGCACGGCCAGCTCCCTGATCGAGACCGGCGGCAGCGACGGGCGCGGATCTCCGATCTCCTTCATCCGTCGACGCAGCTCGACCGTCGCGATCGGGTCTCCCGACCAGAACCGGACGATCGTGTTCGCCCAGGCGGCATCCCGGTCCCGAGCGTGCGCGAACAGGGCCAGCGTGGCCGCGAACCGTTCGTTCAGCCCGGACCCCGGGGACGACGCCCACCGCACCAGTTCGGCGTACCCGCGCCCGTCCGGGTCGAGCACCGCCGCAGCCTCCACCATGGCGGGCCGAGGCCGGTCGGGGAAGACCGCGGACTCGACCGCCGCTGCGAAGACCTTCGCCGGGTCGAACAGCGGGGTCTCCTTGCTGATCACCACCCGGCTGACGGTGAACCCTGCGTCCAGGGCGAGCCTGGCCAGGTGCTCCAACAGATGGCTCTTGCCGGTGCCAAATCCGCCGCCGATCAGCAGGCCACCGGGACGACCCTCGGCGGCGGTCGCGCGCAGCCGGGCGAACCGGTCCTCGATCGCGGACTGGCCGCTTCCGGTCGCGGCGACCGCGTCCCGGCTCGGAACCCCGGCCCGCAGCGCCTCGATCGCCCTCCGGGCGGTCACCGACCGGTCGGCGCTCGGGTCCGCGACCGTGTCGAGCGTCATGCCGGCACCGCCTCCGGCTCGGGACCGATCCTGATCAGCGTCGCGTACGGGTTGGTCCGGTAACGGTCGCGCACTTCGTCCACCACTCGCAGGCGCAGCGCCGAGTAGGCCGGCAGGCCCCGGGCCTCGTCGTTCACCAGGTCCTGCGGCAGTAGCACCGCCACCAGCAGCCCCTCGAACTCGTCCGTCCCGTCGATCAGCTGGCGGACCAGTTCGTAGGCGTCCAGCGCGGCGGCCTTCGAGTAGTAGTATCCGTCGCGCATCCCGGCCGGCGGGCGGCGGGACACCGCCAGCCTGGCCAGGTCGACCGACAGCACCAGGCCGCGATGGCCGGCCAGCCGCAGCCAACGGGTCAGCGACAGCAGCATCGACCTCGCGTTGTGCCGGCCGAGCTTCGCGGTCAGTGAGAGCTTGCGCAGTTCGGCGGCCGGCACCCGCTCGCCGCGCAGCCATCCGATCACGGTCTCGCACTCGGCCCGGCTGACGTCGCCACGACCCAACCGGTGCTGGCACAGCCGGAACATCGCGGTCCGGTACTCGTGGCCGAGGCCGGCGTCTCGCAACACCGTCCGTTCGAGGGTGCGCCGCACGCTGCGGTACAGCTCCGCGGGATCCAGATCGTGATGGTGAGCCACCACGGAGACGGCCAGCTGCTCCTCCGGCGGCGGGAAGCCCGCCCGGGTGTACGCGGCCCGCACCACCGCCCCGGCCAACGAGAGCCAGTCCATCTGCCGGGCCACCTCGGCGAACACCTGGTCGATCAGGTGGACCCGGGTGGTGACGGCGTCCACTCCGGCATGCTGGAAACCGTCGCCGACACCGGCCAGCCCGGCGGCCAGCTTTTCAGCGGATGCCTCGTCGCCGGTCACCAGCAGCTTGACTGCGGCACCCCCTCGCGACACGTACGGCGTGAGGTACTCGCGCTGGAGAAAGCTCAGGTAGGCCGGTGCGTCGAGGGCCGCCGGGACGTACTGGTCAACCATGGATCACTGCACCTCCTCGCCGTCGAGCGTGAACGAGACGCCCCAGTAGTACTGCCGCTGACCGCTGCGGGCCACGGTGACCAGCACCCCGGCGCCCTTCGTGCCGGTGCTCGCCGACCAACGCAGTTCACGCGGGCTGCGCGGGGTGCTGGTGACCCCTGCCTGGTCGAGAAGGTACAGATCGCGGGCGAACTCCTGCTTGGTGTACTGCCCGCGCTGGCCGGGCAGCATGGTCAGCACCGACCAGACGTCGACCAGCCGGACCACGCCGCCGGGCTTCTTCCGCTCGCCGGCGGCCACCAGCTCGTAACCGGCCCGCAGGCTGTCCAGGAAGGCCTCCGCCTTGAACCGGGGGGCCCGCTGCTGGGTGGCAGCCAGCAGATCGACCAGGACGGACGGACGGATCCGCCGCTCCCGAACCTTGTCGATCTCGACAGCGACCTCGCCCGGCAGGATCCGCAACAATGAGGGGTAGCACAGCAGCCGGTCCTCCTCCTCGAAGATCGTGACGCCGCGCGCCTCGGCGGCGGCCAGCAGCTCCTTGGTGTAGGCCCCCGAGGCGAGGTGCTCCTGCTCGTCCAGGTCGACCCCCGCCTCCAGCGTCCGAGTCAGCTCGGCCAGGTCCTGGGCGGCCGTCCGCGCGGACACCAGCGCCTTGCGCAGCTCCCGGACCTGCCCCGTGCGGGCTCGGCCGGAGGCGTTGCGCAGATCACGAGCCACCGCGGCCGCCACCTTCAGCGCGGCGTCCGCGGCCCGCTGGGTAAGGGCCAGCGCGCCCTCCAGGGTGTCGTCGGCGGCAGTCGCCGCCGCTTCCTGGCCCGCACCGTACTCCTCGCTCCGGATCTCCGGGGCGGACTCGGTGATGACGCGATCCGGCTCGGCTTCTTCGGGCACGTGCACTCCTCGGTGGTGTTGGCCAGGCGTCCTGGTCGCTGCTGGTGTCGTGACCGGTCGATGGTCGCGTACGGCCCGTACGCACCGGCCACCGCGATGGACGGATACGGACGGATAGAGTCGGGCCGTGACCCGGTCGCCCTCCTGGATTCCAGCGAACGAGCCGGTTGCCGTCGCGGGCCACCGTATCGCGGGCGGTCTGATCTACGTCGGCCACTCGCTCAGGTCGGCGGCCGGCTCCGTCGAACCGGCTCAGATCAATCCGGCTCTACCGGTCGACCCGCAGGCGCCGGGCCGGGCAGCACTCGGCCTGGCCGCGGCGCCGTCCTATCACCTGATCTCCTCGGGCCATCGGGCCGCCTACCTGGCGTGGCTGGCCGCGGGACGCACTGGGTCGGACGTCCCGATCGGCCTGGTCGTGCTGTTCTGCTCGGGCCTCGAACGCCGGGTGCTGGTGGACGCCGCCGCCGACCCGACCGTCCGGGCCGAACTCCCGGTGATCGCCACCGAGCTGCAGCGGTTGCAGGCGGTGTACGGCGCGGCCCATCCGTCGTTCGGGCAGCAGGCCGACGCGCTGCTGGAGGTGCTGGACCTGCTCACCGCGCCCGCGAGGTGGCCGGGCCCGGCCGGACGCGCCGTCCCCCCGCCGGTGGCGACCGACGCCCCGCGATGGCCGGTCCCGCTCGCACTGCGCATCGCTCTCGCCCAACTCGCCAACGCCGGCCGACCCGTGCCGCCGCAGTGGGCCCGGTGCTGGGCGTGGTACCACCCCTCGCTGTTCCCGGCCGCGCCGCAGACCCGCTGCCCGGAGGAGTTCACCGACCTGTTCGCGCTGCGCTACCGCCGCCGGCTGCCGGCCGGGCTGGTGCCGGACGCCGAGGGTCGCCCTCCGGTCCGGATCGGCTATCAGCCGGTCAATCCCGAGATGGACACAGTGGCCGTCGAGCGCCCGGATCTGCCGGACATGCTGGCGGAGCCGGTCGCCACCCGGCTGTTGGGCACGCTGGTCGACGAGGTGACCGGCGCACTCACCCCGTACAGCCGGTGGCTCGCCCGCACCCCCGGGGGACGGGCGAGCGTCGCCTCGACGATGCTGCTGCCCGACGACCTGCTCGATCACCGACCCGGCCCGCTGCGGCCGCTGATGAGCTGGGCCGACGACCGTCTCGGCGGGGCATCGCACGCCGTCGTCGACGCGGCGGAGTTCGCGCCGTTCTGGTCGAGCGCCGACCCTCGGGGGATGTCCCGGGAGGAGGCGTCCTCGCTCGCCGTGGTGCTGGCCAGGATCGGCCTGGGTGTGGAACCGGACGTCCGCTTCGCCGGACCGCCGCTGGGGCCAGGGCCGGCTGTGCTGTTCCGGCTCGACCCGCAGGCGTCCGGCTCCCGGGCGACGGATCGGCCATCGGCCGGCTACCGCTCGGCCTGCCTGCTGCTGGCCGTCGCGGCGGCCAGCGTGCTGGCCCGGACCGACCGCACGGTCCCTCCCGACGCCGCGACCGAGCACGACATCGACCACGACACGGTCAACCGGACCGTGACGGCGCTGGCCGCGGAGATCCGGCTCACCGTCGACGAGCGGACCCGGCTGTGCGCCCGGCTGCGGTGGCTGCTGGCGAGCAGGGTGGACCCGGCCCGGGTCCGTCGCCGGGCCGAGGCGCTGACGCCTGCCGAGCGGGACGCCGGCGGGCACTTCCTGCTGCGGCTGGCCACCGAATGCGCACCGGTCGGCCCGGACGCCGTCGCCGCTCTCACCGAGGGTTACCGACTGCTGGCGCTGCCGCAGGACCAGCTCTTCCACCGGCTCCACCAGGCCCTCACCGCGGACGCGCCGCCCGGGTCGGCGGCCCCGTCACGCCCCGCGCCGCCGGCCCGGTCCCGCTCACCACGCCTGCCCTCGTCGCCGGCCTCGGCATCGTCGGCGGCTGCGGTGGACAGTCCGCAGGGGAGAGGGCCGGTGCTGGTCCGGCGCGGGCGTCCGGACACCGGTCACGCCCTGCCCTGGGCCTCCACCGCGCCTGCCGCGTCCACCACGGTCCCGGTCCGCCCTTCCCCCACCGGGCCGGTTCCCGCGGCCGCGGAACCACCCGCCGCAGCGGCCGGGCACCGGCCGGTGGCAGGCCCGGTGCCGCTGCGACCGGCCGTGCTCGACCGCAGGATCACCGAGACGGAGGGGGTGACCGCCCTGCTGGCCGGGATCTTCACCGCGGACGACGACCCGGCCCACGACACCACCGCGCCCGACGACCCCGACCACGCCGCCGGCCGGCCCGGCACCGGGGCGCCCGACCCCGGTGCCGTCCCCGGTCTGGATGCCGCACACGGCAGCATCCTGACCGCGGTCTCCGCCCGCTCGACCTGGTCGGGCACGGAGTTCGCCGCGCTGGCCGCCGAGCGTGGAGTACTGCCGGTCGGTGCCCTCGACGTGATCAACGAAGCGGCGATCACGCTCACCGGCCAGCCCGCGATCGAGGGGGACGACCCGCTCTCGATCGACGACGCCGTGGTGCGGGAGATGCTGGGTTGATGGCTGGTGACCCGGTACAGGCTGTCCGGATCCGGCCCCGCGAACGGGACGCGATCGTGGCCTCGCTGCGGGCCGGCGTCGTCCCCCGGGTCGGGCAGCACCACCTGCAGGTCGGCCGGGTCGCGGAGGTGCGGGCGGTGGTCGGCGACATCACCCGGATCGCGGACGGCGGGTCGGCGGTCAGGTTCGTGATCGGCGAGTACGGCTCCGGCAAGACCTTCTTTCTGCAGCTGGCCCGGTCGATCGCGCTCGAGCGGCGGTTGGTCACCATGCATGCCGACCTCTCCCCCGGACGGCGGCTGCACGCCACCTCGGGGCAGGCCAGGGCGCTGTATGCAGAGCTGGCGCGAAACCTGGCCACCCGGGCCCGACCGGAGGGAGGTGCGCTGGCCGGCGTGGTCGAACGGTTCGTCAGCCAATCGCTGGCCCAGGCGCGCGATACGGGGACCGACCCCGAGAGCATGATCCATTCCCGGCTGTCGGAGCTGACCGAGTCGACCAGCGGCTACGACTTCGCCCAGGTGCTGGCACAGTACTGGCGCGGCCACGACGGCGGCAACGACAAGCTCAAGGCGGACGCGGTGCGATGGCTCAGGGCCGAGTTCAGCACCCGCGCCGACGCTCGACGCGCGCTCGGTGTCCGCACCGTGATCGACGACGCGGGTCTGCACGACCAGCTCAAGCTGATGGCCCGGTTCGTCCGGCTGGCCGGCTACGACGGCCTGCTGGTCTGCCTGGACGAGTTGGTGAACCTGCACCGACTCGCCAGCGCCCAGGCGCGGGCCGCCAACTACGAGCAGTTGCTGTCGATGCTCAACGACAGCCTGCAGGGGACAGCCGCCCATCTGGGTCTGCTCTTCGGCGGAACTCCCGACCTGCTGCTGGACACCCGGCGCGGGATGTTCTCCTACCCGGCGCTGGCCTCGCGGTTGACGGAGAACACCTTCGCCCGATCCGGGCTCACCGACACCTCGGGACCGGTGCTACGGCTGCCCAACCTGTCGCCGGAGGATCTGTACGTGCTGCTGACGAAGCTGCGGCATGTCCATGCCGGTGGCGATCCGACCGCCTACCTGGTTCCCGACGAAGCGCTGACCGGCTACATGCGGCACTGCGCGACCCGGATCGGTGATGCCTACTTCCGGACTCCCCGGGAGACGGTGAAGGGCTTTCTCGACCTGCTGGCGTTGCTCGACCAGCACCCCGGGATCGGCTGGCAGCCGCTGCTCGACCAGGTGGACCTCACTCCGGTCGACCCCGAGGCCGACGAGCCCGCCGAGCTCGAGCCCGCCGAGCCCCGGGTCCAGCAGGACGAGACGAGCCTCGATGACGTAGTTGCACACCTTCCGGCTCTGACCGTTCCGCGGCCTCGCCACCGTCCACCGCCTACCAGCTGTTCCATCCCGGCATCCAGCGGTGGATCTACGACTCCGGTTGGGAACGGCTGCGGGAGGTCCAGGAACGGGCCGCGGCTCCGATCCTGGCCGGCGACCGCGACGTCGTCCTGGCTGCGGCGACGGCGAGCGGCAAGAGCGAGGCCGCCTGGTTGCCGATCTGCTCCGCGCTGGTTCGCCGGGTCGAGCTGGGCCGGAACCGACCGGGGGTCCAGGCGGTCGTCGTCAGCCCGCTGAAAGCGCTCATCAACGACCAGTACGAGCGGCTGGCCATGCTCTGCGAGCGGCTCGACCTTCCGGTGCACCGCTGGCACGGGGACGTGCCGGGGAGCCGCAAGTCGCTGGTGCTGCGGGCCCCGTCGGGGGTGCTGCTGATCACCCCGGAGTCGATCGAGGCGATGTTCGTCCGGCACGGCAACCGGATCGGGCGGGTGTTCGGTGACCTGTGCTACGTCGTGGTCGACGAACTGCACTCGTTCATCGGCACACCGCGCGGAGCTCAGCTGCAGTCCTTGCTGCACCGGATCGAGCTGCGACTCCGTCGGCAGGTGCCCCGCATCGCGCTGTCGGCCACCCTGGGCGATCTGACCGCGGCCGCCGACTTTCTCCGCCCCGGCCACGGCGACGCGGTCGAGCTGGTGAGCTCGGACGACGACGCCGGCGAGATCCGCCTCCAGGTCCGCGGCTATCTGGTCCGCGCCCGGCCACCCCAGACATCGGCAAGGGCCGCCGTGCCCCACGAGCCAACGGAGCACCACACGGCCGAGATCGCCGACCACCTGTTCCGTACGCTGCGCGACAACGACAGCCTGGTCTTCGCCAACTCCCGGGCCTCGGTCGAGCGGTACGCCGACCTGCTGTCCCGCCGCAGCGCGGCGGCCGGCTGCCGCGCCCAGTTTCTCGCCCACCACGGCAGCCTGGCCAGGGAGATCCGCGAACACGTTGAGGAACGGCTCAAGGACCCGTCGGTTCCCGTCGCCGCCATCTGCACCTCCACCCTGGAGATGGGGATCGACGTCGGCAGCGTCGACTCGGTGGCCCAGATCGGCGCCCCGCTGACCGTCTCCAGCCTGCGCCAGCGGCTCGGACGCTCCGGGCGGCGTCCGGGCCAGCCCGCCGTGCTGAGGGTCTACGTCTGGGAGAGCGAGACCTCGGCCGTCACCCCCCCGCCGGACGCCCTGCGCGGAGAGCTGTTCCAGACCGTGGCCATGGTCGAGCTCCTGCTGGCATCCTGGTACGAACCTCCGCACACGGCCGGGTTGCACCTGTCGACCCTGATCCAGCAGGTGCTGTCCGTGCTGGCGGAACACGGCGGAGCCCCCGCCGGCCGGCTCCACCAGGTACTGTGCGCCGAGGGCCCCTTCTCCGACATCGACCGGCGCACCTTCGCCGGGCTGCTGCGCGAACTGGGCCGGCAGGAGCTGATCCAGCAGGATGCCGGCGGCCGCCTGCTACCGGGCCCGCGAGGTGACCAGCTGGTCAACCACCACAGCTTCTTCGCCGCGTTCCAGACCTCCCCGGACTACCGGCTGGTGGCCGGCGGACGCACGATCGGATCCCTTCCGGTGGACCGACCGCTGCTTCCCGGCACCCTGCTCATCTTCGGTGGACGTCGATGGCGGGTGGTCGGCGTCGACCCGGACCGGCGGGTGATCGAGTTGGCTCCCGCCGGCAGCGGTCAGCCACCCACCTTTCCTGGCAACGGCAGCGAGACCGCGGACGAGGTCCGCCGGGTGATGCGTTCCCTGTATTTGTCCCAGGAGGTCCCGCGCTACCTCGACGACGCGGCGCAACGTCTGTTCCGCGAGGGCCGGGAGACCTTCCACCGGCACGGTCATGCCGGGCACCGGATCTTCAGCTGGAAGGGCGAGACTCTGCTCTTCCCGTGGCGCGGGGACCGGATCATGAACACCCTGCTGGTCACCCTCGCCAGCCACGGATGGGCGGTGGGACAGGACGGTCTGTGCCTCACGCTCAAGGGGATCTCCGCGTTCCAGCTGTGGGAGCTGGTGCAGGAGCTCGCGGCCGCTCCGCACCCCGACCCGCTGGCGCTGGCCCGCACGGTCCGGGTGAGGACCCGCGACAAGTACGACCGCTATCTGGGCAAGGACCTGCTCGACCTCGCCTATGCGGCCCGCGCGCTCGACGTCCCCGGCACCTGGGAGTTGCTCGGCGAGCTGGCGGAACTGCCGCCTCCCGAGCCGGCGGAAGGATAGCGGGACGGTACCGGTTGCGTCCGGCTCACCGCCGGGCGGACATCCGACCGGGTCGTCGTGCAGAGCCGGCGCCGGAGGGGACCGCTCCGACCTTCCGCCGCACTCGCCGGTGCCGGTGGCGTCCTGCGAGGTGACGACCTGACGCTCGACGGGGCCGGCCAGCCGGCCGGCAAGGGCGCGGCCTACCCCCGCGGCGCTGCCGCCCGCGCTGCCGGCCGGCTCCCCGAGCGCGACCTGGTCCAGCAACCCGTTGAGCGCAGCCAGGGTGACCGGCTTGCTCAGGGAGCCGTCCATTCCGGCGGCGAGCAGCCGCTCGCGGTCCCCCTCCAGGGCGTTGGCCGTCAGCGCCACCACTGCAGGGATGCTGGGCAGGCCGAGCCCGCGGATGCCCCTGGTCGCCTCCACTCGGCGTGGCCGTTCGTCGTCCTCGGCGCCGGCATGTTGGGCTACCTCGCGCAGGCGGTCGGGCGCGGTGTGCTGCAGGGCCGGTTCCGGTTCGACCGGATCGTCGCCAGCCTCTTCGTGGAGATGGAGGTGCGGCTGGTGGTCGGCGTGGCCGGTGCTCGCAGGCCTGGTGCAGCACCCCGGAGCTGCCGGTCGTCGAGGTGTAGGGGAACGCGACTATTGCCCGTGCTCCCGGGGTTCTCGGCCTGTTGCGTGATGTCGCCTGATCTGGGTGATCTTGCCTCACCGCCCGGCTCCGAGCGCGGCAGGCGCGGCCGGGCCCGACCCTGGCGGGCTGGCCCGACCTGGACGACGACACCGTCCGCGAGCGGTGGCTGACCGGGCTGGCCCTCGCCTACGCGGCGCTCTCCCCCGACACCGACGAACCCGTCGGGGCCACCGTCGCCCGCGTCGTGCTGGCCGCGCTGGCCGCCAACCCCACAGCGTCATTCACCGACCTGTCCCGCCCCGCCCGCGAGGCGCTGTCGTCCGCGCACCCGGACGCGGCGATCACCTACCTCATCAGCTGGCGCACGAACACCGATCCCCTCGCCGCCGCGGTGGACCCCCTCATCGACTTCGGCGCCGCCGCCCACAGCCGCGGCCGGGTGACCATCACCCCGCTGGGGCACTGGGCGCTGGAGACGCTGCAGGCGCGGGCCCCGCGGCCGATCAGCACCGACCTCACGGCGACCGAGCTGCTCACCCGCCTCACCCAGATCGACGAAGACGAGCAGTCGTACGCCGCGCAGCCCTGGCTCGCCCGCCGGGCCCCGTTGCCGGCCAGCCGGGACCTCCTCGCCGCCGCGGCCACAGCCACCCCGGCCCAGCGCCTCGCGGCGGTGGAACTGGTACACGCCCTCGGCCCACGCGCCGACGCCGCCTGGGGCGAGGCGGCAGCACTCCCGAACCTCGCCGCCCACGTCCGGCTCGCGCGAGACGACCTGGACGAGCCAGCAGCGGACTGGCTGGCAGTCGAGTACGCCGCAGCCGCCCTGCCCGACCACGGCCCGGACGAGGCGCTGGCCAGGCTCGACGACCGATTCCCCGGTATCGGCCGCGACTTCCAGCCGCAGGTCATCGAACGGACCACCCACCCGGCCGCCGCCGAGCTGACCGCGGCCGTCACCACATTCCTCGCCTCGGGGACCACACCGACTTCCGCACAGGCCTACCAGCTCAAGATCTCCCTGGACCGGATGCGGCCCCCCGTCTGGCGGCGGGTGCTGCTGCCCGCCACCGCCACCCTCGCCGAGCTACACGAAGTGATCCAGGTCGCGATGGAGTGGGACGAGAACCACCTTCACGCCTTCACCGTGGGCAGGCGGAACTACGGCGACCTCAACTTCGCCGGTGACTACGACGACGAGGAGCAGCTGAGGCTCACCCGCGCGTTCGCGTCCAGCAGCACGATCAGCTACCGCTACGACTTCGGCGACTGCTGGGACCACAGCATCCACCGCGAGCACGTGCTCGATCTCCTCGACGGCGCGACATACCCGGCGTGCGTGGCCGGAAGGGGCGACGCACCCGTGGAGGACTGGACCGATGGCCCGCAGTCCACCCCCTTCGACCGAGACGAGATCAACCGTCGGCTGGCCCGGCTCGACGCGGCCACCGACCCCGCTGACTGATCCGTCGTCGGCTCGGCCACCGAGCTCTCCGTCATGCACCACACGGCGCATCGCGGGCGACGCATCCACCGCACGCGCGGCAGAGCAGAGCCGCCCCGGGCAACTGACGCGTCGACCGGCGATGCTGTGCGCGTGGGGGCCAGCCGTGACGCTGCGGTCCTCATCGAGCCCGTCGACGACCAGAACCAGCCTCCGGCCTGCGGTACGGCAAGCGCGCGCGGGTGGGGGAGCACATGGCGGCTCAAGAGTGCGGAACGTGAGTAGTTACCTGGTCGCCTCGTGGAATGCCACGGCCATCTGGGCGTCGTCGGACACCTCGCCCAGCCTGCCGTGAGTCGCCGAAGGAGCGCCGCCACGGACATCGAGAACATCGCGGTCGAGACGCACACTGCTCCGCGGGCTTCCCGGCGAGAGGACCAGGCTCGCCGCCGAGGGTCACGCCACATCAGGACGGGCCTCAACCCGCACGATGAGGTCGGCGTTCAACGCATTCGCAATCCGTCCCAGCACCGCCAGGGTCGGAACCGTCCCCCCGGCCTCGAACCGCGCCACCGCTGACTGCGTCATTCCGGCGGCCGACGCCAGCTGCGCCTGGCTCCAGCCACACCCCAGCCGCAGCTCGCGCACCGCCGCCCCCAGCTCGAACGCCAGCCGCGCCGCGTCGTAGGCCTCCTCAGCCCCGGGCTCGGCCATCCGCCGCTCGCGCAGCCCCGACCACGACTCCCGCTCAGCCACCGTCGTCGTCCACCCCGTGCTCCTGCGCCAGACACCGAGCCATCACCCGTCGAGCCCGCTCCACCTCGGCCGACTCCCGCATCCGCATCTTCACGAACACCGTCAACAACACAATTCGCCGACCGGCGCGATCCAGTACAGAACGCCGCCGTGGCGAACTCCGACGTCGGCAGCGCCTCCAGCCAGTCACGAACCTCGGGCTCCAGCTCGACGGTACCCCAGGTCATAGCGCGGATGCTATAGCCTCTGAACGGGGCGTCCTCACCCACCACACCGGCCTGCAGCAGTGGAGATCGTTCGGAGGTTGCCGCACGACAAGCGGCGCGGGGCCGGTCAGCAACCCGTCGTCAGGCGAACCTGCTGGTGAAGCCCGTGTACATAGTGGCCAAGTCGCCCTCGGACACAGGATTACCCCACCAGCGTCCGGCTGCCGTCGCGACCAGCTCGCTCAGCTCTACCGGCCTGTGCCCAGGCTCCAGGATCGGCCGTCGTGCATAATGCGGAACCCCGCCGTTCGCAGCTCGTCGAGCGTACTCGCGATGTCGCTCGGTCGGACCTTTGTGGGCTCCGCGTGCCGTCCCGCACGCGTTCTGCGTCGAGTCGGCGCAGGCACGACTGCTCGTCGTCGCCACACCCGCCGGGTTCGAGCAGTTCTTCTTCGACACGGGTGAGCCCGCGGCCGCCCTGACGGTTCCGCCCCCCGCAGCCGCGCCACCCGATCTCGACGCGCTCGTCGCCGCGCTGGCGGATCACGGCGTCGACGTCCTGGCTCCTCCGCCCACCCCCACGGAGGCGTGACGTCGTGTCCGGCACGTCGCTGGCAGCGCAAGGGGTGTAGTGCGATAGACAGAAGCGGTGTCCGCGCCGTCCCCGAGGGTCCCCTCGCCCGCCAACCTGGCCCGGATCCGGCGCCCGCCCACACCGCCGAGGCCGTCGCGAGACAGGCACCTCGCCGAGGTGGAGAAACAAGCCCGACAGGCGATGCGCACCCTGGTTGCCGACCCCGCGACGGACTTCGCCGCCCTGGACGCCGACGCGTTCTTCGCGGCGCTGCAGTGCGCCTGCCAGGAGGGCACGGTCAACCGGGCGCTCATCGCCGACGTCAAGCGCCGCCTCGCCGAGGGAACCGCGACCTCGCGAGACCTGCACCAGGTGCTCTTCACCGCCGGGGACGACGCCGCATGGCAGCACGCCCGCAACGCGGCGATGGCCGCGGTGGCCCATCAACCCCACCTCGCCGTCGAGGTCGTGCACCTGGAGGTCCAGCGCCTCGGCGCACCACCGCCACACGTGACCGAGCTTGCGAGGTCACCATTCAACACAGCACCGCCGGGCGCGACTGCGACGAGCGCCAGCGAGGAGCTGTCAGCGACCGGGTCGGCCGACCAGGGCGGCTTCACCGCGCAGGCGTCGCTCGACCGCGGTGGTGTCACCGTCGAGGGCTGGCCGTGCGCCGACACCTCCAAGAAACGGGCGAGTCAGCGAGCGTTGGTGTCGTTGCTCGTCGAGCTCACCGGGATACCCGTCGACGCCGCCGTGGACGCGCCGCCCGCGCCGGCGTCGACGCCCACGACGACCGCCCCCGCGACCGGCCCGGAGGACCTGGAGGCCTGGCTCGACCACATGGTCGGGTGCCCGGAGCCCGACCCCGAGCTCTCCGCACACCTGGCGGCCGGCCGACTGACGCCACGCGCGTTGTACCTGCTGCTCTTCGAGGCCGACCCGGCCGGGTGGCGGCAGCACCGGGCGCATGCCTGGAGCACCCTTGCCGCCGCCCCATCGCAGGCGCCGGGGGTGCTGTCGATGTGTACCCAAGACCGTCGCTGGCCCCCGGCCGGCTGCGTGGAGACGGGCGCGAGCACCGCGGTCGCGTACGTGACCACGCCGGAGGGGCCGGTCGTCGGCGAGCCCGCCGTCGCGGGCGGCCTCCGAGCCGCCCGCGCGTCCGCAGCCCTGGCGCTGGTTCGGGATCTCGCGCCCCCGATCCAGGGCGACGGCGCGCCCGAGCCTCCCATCGGCGGCGGCAATCCGGTCAGCCTGCTGAACGAGCGAGCCCAGGTCGGCCTGGTCGGGGACCTGACATACACGCAGGACGCAGCGGGTCCGGCCCACCGGCCGGTGTTCACCTGCACCGCAACCTGCGTGCATGGCACGCAGCCCTACACCAGCACCGCCGAGGCCGGCAGCAAGAACGAGGCCAAGTCAGCCGCCGCCGCGGGCCTGTTGGAGCAGATCGTCGCCGCCGAGCACACGCACCTGGCTCGCCTCGCCCGCGCGCGGCGCGAGCAGGCCCGAAGCCCCGAGGGAATCTTCAGCCGGCTCGCGCGTGCCGGCTGCCCGGTGGAGTTCACCGGCCAGGGCTTGCGGATCACCGGCCACCTCGCCGAGCCACTGGCGGGATGCGAGCTGCCCCTGCTGTCCGCCCTGCCGGTCCTCGCCACCCTCGACGGCCCGATCGATCCGACGGCGCGGACCTGGGCAAGCGCCACGAAGGTCGCGCTGGAGGCGGTCGCCGCGCGGCGCGTGTACCCGGCCGTGGACGGCGAGGGCCGGGACTGCTGGCGACTCGCCCCGCACGTCTCGACCCCGGCACCGGACCCTGCCATCGCGCAGTTCTTCGACGCGGTCGCCGACGAGCTGCTGCGTCCCCCCGGGGCGCCACTGGTAATCGGGGATCGGCCGTACGCGGGACACCCGCGACCGCTCGATCCGGAAGCCACCGACTGGGCCGACCGTGCCGCAGAGGCCGCCGAAGGGACCGCTCCCGCGCACCTGGTGATCCGCCTCGGCCTACCCGAGGGCGACGGCAGGCCGCTTCGTGCCCACCTGCGGACCGGCCGTTCACCCGAGGTGTCGCCGTCCGGCGGCGAGACCTCGCTCACCCGCGCGGAGCAACGCCTGCTGCGCAGGGCGGCTCGCGAATGGCTCCCGCTGGAGCGGGTCAGGAGCGCGGGCGTGCTGACCGGCGCCGAGTCGGCGCAGCTCCTCGGCCCGGCGGGGGAACGCCTGGCGGCGCTCGGGATCACCGCCGAGTGGCCGGCCGAGCTGCTCACGCCCGGCACGGTGGCGGCGCACATCGGCGTCGCGCCCCGATCCGCCACCGGTTCGGGCACGTTCTCCCTCGCCGACACGGCGGACCTGACCTGGCAGCTCGACCTCGACGGGGAGCCGCTGACGGAGCAGGAGACCCGGGCGGCCGCCGACGCCGTCGCCGGCGTCGTGGCAGCTGCGGGGACGCTGGGTCGTCCTCGACGCCGAGACGCAGCAGCGGGCCCGCGATCGCCGCGCCGGCCGGCTCTCCGGCGTACAGGCCGTGGCCGCGGCGCTCACCGGCCAGGTCACCGTGGGCGGACGGGACATCGCCTGCCGCGGAACCGAGGCGCTCGCGGACCTCGTCAGTGTCCTGCGCGGAGCGAGTAGCGGACTGCGCGGAGCGGGCAGCGGCCCGCACGACGTCGTGCTGCCCGGCGGGCTGGAGGCGACCCTGCGCGACTACCAGCGTCGTGGCGTGCGATGGCTGGTGCGGTTGACGTCGGCGGGCTTCGGGGCGCTGCTCGCCGACGACATGGGCCTCGGCAAGACCCTCACCGTGATCGCCTACCGGCTGGTCCGCACGAGCACCGCACCGTCGCTCGTCGTCTGCCCCGCGTCCCTGCTGGGCAGCTGGGAACGGGAGTTCGCGCGCTTCGCGCCCGGCGTCGCCGTGCGCCGCTACCACGGGGCCGGCAGGTCCGTGGGCGGTCTGACCCCTGGTGAGGTCGTCGTCACCACCTACGGGACGCTGCTGCGGGATGCCGGGATACTCGCCGGCGTGCCCTGGGACCTGGTCGTGGCCGACGAGGCGCAGCAGGTCAAGAACCACCGCTCGCAGGCCTCCCGCGCCCTGCGGCTGCTCCGCCCGGCGGTGCGCGTCGCGGTCACCGGCACCCCGGTCGAGAACTCCCTGTCGGAGCTGTGGTCGATCCTGGACTGGACGAACCCCGGGCTGTTCGGCTCCCTCGCCGCGTTTCGGGATCGGTTCGGGCGCGCCGCCGAACGGGAGGCGGTCGAGTCCGGCGCCGATCGTGAGTCGGCTCGCAGGCTCGGCCGGCTCATCGCCCCCTTCGTCCTGCGTCGCCGCAAGAGCGACCCGACCATCGCCCCGGAACTTCCCGACAAGGTGGTCAGCGACCGGTACGTGGAACTCTCCCGGGAGCAGGCCGCCCTTTACGAGGCGGTGACCGCCGAGTCTCTCGGCCGCATTGCGGCCAGCGACGGCCCGGCCCGGCGGGGGCAGGTGCTGCGCCTGCTGCAGTCGCTGCGGCAGATCTGCAACTCCCCCGCGCACTACCTGCGCGAGGCCGTGGACGGCTGGGATGCCGACCGGCAGGCCGCCAGATCGGGCAAGCTGCAGGCACTCGACGAGCTGATCGAGGCGATCGTCCCCACCGGGGAGGCGGCTCTGATCTTCACCGGCTACGTGTCCATGGGGCACCTCGTGCAGGCTCACCTCGCGGCGCGCGGGGTCCGCGCGGACTTCCTCCACGGCGGCGTGCCGGTCGTGACCCGGCAGCAGATCGTCGACCGGTTCCAGACCGGGCACGGCGACGCGCTTGTGCTGTCGGTCCGTGCGGCTGGGACGGGCCTGACCTTGACCCGGGCCGGGCACGTCATCCATGTTGACCGGCCGTGGAATCCCGCCGTCGAGGACCAGGCCACCGACCGGGCGCACCGCATCGGTCAGCACCGCCTCGTCGAGGTCCACCATCTGATCGCGGAGGGGACCGTCGAGGACCGGATCGCCGATCTCCTCGCCCGGAAGCGGGAGTTGACCGAGGCGGTGCTCGCCGGCGGGGAGACCGCGTTGACCGAGCTCTCCGACCGCGAGCTGTCGGCCCTGGTCAGGCTCGGCACCGAGCCGAGCGTTGGCGGCAGACCGTGAGCGCGGACCAGCCTGCTCCCCGGGACCCGCAGGCCTGGCGGTCGTGGCCGACGCCGCCGGGGGTCCCCGACCGGGTGCTGCTGGACCTGCTGACCATGGACGCCGCCGGGCGGGCGGCCGCGATGCTCGCGGGAGCTGCCGCGGCGACGCAGGACGCCGTGGTCGATGCGGTGCGGCTGCTCGCGACCGGATCAGCGGCGGCGCACGCGGGCGCGGCGGCACAGCTGTCCGGCATCCCCGAGGACGAACTGCGCCGGCTCGTCCTCGCGTATCGGCATGGCGGGACCGGCGGCGTGTCCGCGGCGCTCGCGGCCACCCCGGGCGGCGCCGAGGACATGGCTGCGGCGGTGGACGAGGTGCGCAGACGTCGAACGTTCGCAGCAGGCGAGCTGTCAGTCGAGCCGGGACACGTCGCCGACACCGGGGCCGGCGTGCTGCTGCGGCTGGGCCCCGACCGTCGCTGGTATCCCTTCACGCTCGCGCGCGAGCAGTGGTGGCCCGCCGCCGGCGCAAGCGCCTCGGCGGGTACCGCCTACCAGGCAGCGCTGCGCGCGAGAACCCAGCGCCGGGCGAGCGGCTGACCCGCAGGGCGAGCCACGTTCGAGTCAAGTTGTCCCTTGACACCATCCCGACCTCACCCAACGTGACCGCTCGGCAAGCCGCCTCGGACAGGACCGAAACCGCTTATCTCACTGGCATTGCCCGATCAGGTCACGGCGGCGCGCCGCAGGTCGGCGAGGTCGATCCACTCCAGGCTTCGGGCATGGGTAGCCGCCAGCACCACCGGCGGCGCCACGCCCTCCCGCTGCGCCTGCGCCCACCGGCTCGCGCACAGACACCAGCGATCGCCTGGGCGCAGCCCCGGAAAACCGAACTCCGGACGCGGCGTCACCAGGTCATTGCCGACCCCCATACTGAACCGCAGAAACTCGGCAGACACCACCGCGCAGACCGTGTGCACGCCGGCGTCCTCGGCGTCGGTGTTGCAGCAGCCGTCGCGGTGAAATCCCGTCATCGGGTCGGTGCCGCAGCTCTCCAGCTCACCACCTAGGACATTGCGCGCCACGACCCGATGGTGCCATCACTACGGCAAGGAATGCCCAGCGGGAGGATCAGGCTCACCGCCAGGAGTCACGCCACATCAGGACGGGCCTCAACCCGCACGGTGAGGTCGGCGTTCAACGCCTTCGCGATCCGCCCCAGCACCGCCAGGGTCGGAACCGTCCCCCCGGCCTCGAACCGCGCCACCGCCGACTGCGTCATCCCCGCGGCCGACGCCACCTGCGCCTGGCTCCACCCGCGCCCCAGCCGCAGCTCACGCACCGCCGCCCCCAGCTCGAACGCCAGCCGCGCCGCATCGTAGGCCTCCCCAGCCCCGGGCTCGGCCATCCGCCGCTCGCGCAGCCCCGACCACGACTCCCGCTCAGCCACCGTCATCCTCCACCCCGTGCTCCTGCGCCAGACACCGAGCCATCACCCGTCGAGCCCGCTCCACCTCGGCCGACTCCCGCATCCGCATCTTCACGAACACCGTCAACAACACGATCCGCCGACCCGACGCGATCCAGTACGTCACCCGCACCGGCCTCCCACTCAGGTGGAACCGAAGCTCGCGCAGCTTCCCATCCAACTGCCGGGTGTACGGCTCCCCGAGCAGCGGCCCCCGCTCCGCGACAAGGTCGACATAGAACGCCACCGTGGCAAACTCCGACGTCGGCAGCGCCCCTCACTCGCCACGCGGTTCGTCGCAGTCGCGTCCGTCAACGTTCGCAGGTGCTCGCCAACTCCCCGCTCAACGATGCTTCTTGCCCTCCTCGAGGAGCCGGATCATCTCGGCGATCCGCACCGGGCGTTGCTCTGGGCGTCGTTTGGTGGCGTCGGTCGGTCGATCCACCGCAGGAAGGCGTTGCGGTAGAACTGGGCCAGCGAGTCGAAGTACGCCCCGGCACGTGGCGATGCCTCCAGCGCCGCCGCCACATCGGGCGCCAGGTCGGCGCGCTGGGGCCCTTCGGGTGCGAGTTCGACCTCAACCGTCCTGCCATCAGCCGGGACGCACTCGCAGTTCCACGCCGGCCCGAGGATCAGTACCGTGCCGCCGTCGACCACATCGAGCGCACCACGCACACCACAGCCGGCGACCGAACCGGTCACGGGATGGCGGGGCTTGGCGCCCCAGACCACGTCGGGTTCGAACGGGACCGGCACCTGAGTGCGGCCTTGCCGATCGACGGTCACGGTCGCCGCGAACCGCTGCGACCGATCCGGGACCATGTTCGGCTGATCCCGTGTCATCGCCAGACCTCCCTATGTTGTCCCGAGCCTGACGGATGACCGGATCTCGCCCGCTTCCCGTCCGCCGCGACCAGTCCAGAGTCGGCCGCCTCAGGGCCAGGTCAGCGCACGCGGGTCAGCGCCTCGTTCACGTCAGCGATATCGAACGCGGCCGGATCGAACTCGCTGAGATCAGCCAACCCCAGCCACTCCTGCTTCTCCTCGTGATCAGCGCGGGTCGGATCGTCGAGGGCGTCCAGCAGATCCGCATAGCCCCAGATGCCACCGCAGTCCTCCGGCGGCGCCGCCCGACGACCACCGGTGCACCACGGGAGCGCGGGCACCCCCGGGTCCCCGTCGAGCACCTTCTCCACCAGGATCTCGTGCTCCCAGTCGTCGCCGAAATCGTAGGTGTAACGGATCTTCACGTTGGCCGCCTGGGCGACCTGCTCCAGCGTGACCGACCCGTCCGGCCGGTGCCCGAGGTCCGAGTCGGACGTGCCGAACTCGCCGTAGGGCGTCTCGAACACATGCATGTGGTAGCCGTGCCAGCCGAAGGCGACCTGAATGACCTCGTGCAGCTCGGCCAGCAGGAAATCGGCCGGAACCAGCAGCCGCCGCCAGATCGGCGGCTTGGCGCCGCGCAACCCCACCTTGAGCTGGTAGACGGGCGCCGGCCCGTCCTTCTTCCCCCGCTTGGCCGGTAGCGTGACCTCCGGTCGACCTAACCCCAGGTCGTCGAACCCGACCGAGAACCCGGCCGGCGAGGGGCCGAGAAGGCGCTCGAACGCCTCCAGCAGAGCCGGCAAGCCGGTTCCCCGCTCCTCGTGGCCATGCTCACCCGCCGGTTTCGTCGGCTTCGGGAGACACGCCAGCCGAGCCCGCAGCAGCTGGGCCAGCACCACGTACGGCGGGCCGCCCGTACCGTCTTCGGCAAACCGCTCGGGAGCCCCACCCGGATCCTCTTCGTCGTGCACGGCGCGCGAGTCAAGGGCATCCTCCGCGTACCAGCGGAACTCGGCCGGGGTCAGCTCCTGCCGGCCCAAGGTCCGCCCACCAAGCACGCTGTTCCGAATGGAGTTCGTCAGCCCGGGAAGCTGCTGATCGCCGGTGACGATGATGTCCGCCGCCGCGCCGCAGTGTGTCTGCTCGACGATGACCACGAAGGAGTGCTCCCGGCCCGCCCGCTGGAAGGTGGCCGAGAGAAAGGTCAGCACACCTGAACCGTCGTGCAGCCGGGCGCAGTCCGAGACCTCAACGGGCTCCGCCACCTCCGCCGCCCACCGGGGTTCGGAGACCCCCGCCTTCGCCATCCGGTCGGCAGCAGCCGATGCGACCGTGGCGACCCGTGGCCGCACGCCGCAGGCGACCGAGCCGAGCACCCGCATCAACGCCAGCGCACCGGCGCCGGGCCTCGACTCGACCATGGGAACAATCTTGTTCAGGATGGCCTGGAGCTTGGCGTCGTCGGCGGGCAGCACCGCCAGGAACGCCGCGCCGGCCGCCTCCGCATCCAGCGCGTACTCGAGCTCGGTGAGCCCGGCGGCGTCCTCGAGCAGCCGGCGGAACACATCCGTAGCGTCGACGGCCGCCCCGGCGGCACAATCCGGACAATCGCATTCGCCCTGTGTCACCCGTTCCTGCCGGGGCATGGGACGGCTGGATTTGCTCCGCTGCCGACGGGTTCGCCGACGACTGACTGGACTCATTCGCACAGTCTCCCCATCCCGTATCGAGCCGGTCGAGCAGGGGGATTGACGGCGCCGAGGACCGCGACTCGTCCGCTCCACCGCCAGCGGCATCGGACAACTCACCGACCCCGCTCACCGTCACGGCGTGACGGACACACGAACAGGTCGTCGGACTGGGGCGGTCGGACAGGGAAGGGTCTTCTCGCAGGAGCGACGCCCCGGAAGCCCGCCGAGAAAGACGTTCGGCGCGGAGACGGCCTCACGTCCTGATCCTACGGCGTGGGCGCCAGATCAACGCCGCAACCCGGGCCAGGGTCCACCGCTGATCAGCTTTCCAGCCGGCCGACTGCTGCGCGGCCGGACCCGGTCCAACTCGGCGGCGAGCCGCAGCAGCCACGCATCGGCCAGGTTGCACACCGCCCCGCCCGGGCCGCGAAAGGCCAACAGCCAGCGCCTGCAGACCGCCCGATGATCGTCGCTTTGGCACTGCTGCTGATGATCGATCCGCGCTGGGCGCACCCGTTCGGCGATCGCTCACCGCACACGCACGCGAACGGCGATCACTGCTACTCCGGGCCGTCCGAACGGAGCAACGGCACGTCCGGCTCACTCACTGGCGCATCGGAGGCCTCGATGTTGTTCACGTTCGCAGCCGGAGTCGGGACTTGCGTGCGGCCTTGGCCATCCGCCAAGGGGTCGCGGCCACCGTAGCCACCTCACCCGCCTCGAACTCGCCCTGGCCGCCTGATCAAATTAGCCAGCAGGGTCAACGTTGGAGCCAGACTCACCGATCCTGGGCCCTAAGGCCGAGCAGCTCGCGCAGCCGCGGCCCTACCATCCCGCTGGCCGGATCGATCTCCGGGAAGGTGGCGATGAGCCGGGCCAGCTCGTCTCGCCGAGTGGGATCCGCTGCGGCCTGGCGCGGTGTCCGGCCGCCAAGCGCCGGCACGTGTTCCTCGCACCACTGCCGCTCGTGGCGGTCGGCAAGCTGCATCAGCGCCTCCCGCATCGCCTCGTCGACCGGTCCGCCGACCGGCGGCGCCGCGGCATCGGGCGCCGTCGGGCGCCGTTCGTCGCTGTCTACCCGACTGGGCCCGGCAGTCCAGCAGCGGCTCGCCCTCGGTCGTGACGAAGGTTCGGGGCCGACTCTGCGCGGCCACGAACGACAGCAGCCCGAACCCGTCGCGCCGGTCGAGCAGCTCCAGCAGCGGCCCCTCGGTGCCCGGCGGCACCCGGAACAGCCCGCCAATGAGCTGATGCGACTCGCCGTCGGGGACCACGTACCAGGCCAGCCGATCTTCGGCGGGCGGCCAGCCCGGGTCGGCGCGGACCGCCTCCCGGAGGTGCGACTCGGCGTCGAGCACCGCGCCGTCCCGCTCGCAGGCCACGGCGGCGAGCAGCTCCGCCACCGCCCGCTCGTTGCCTCGGGACGCGGCTTTGATCAGGGTCGGGATCAGTGCGTCGAACCCAGACGGCCGCTCAAGGTCGCCGACCCCAAGCAGCTCGTCGAGAACGACGTCGAACACCTGCGGGTCGGCGAGGGCATGCAGGATCTCCCGCGCGTCCGCGGTGTCAGGCGGCTCCCCGTCGAGGAAGTCGAGAACGCGCAGTGCAGACAGGGCCGCGGGACCGGGACCGAGCAGGTCGCTCATCCGGCGGGCCCGGTCGATCCTCTCGGCGAGCCGCCACACGGACTCCTCATGGGCGTAGCGCTCCTCCCGCTCCTGCAGGCCCGCCGCCGCGGCGAGCTCGGACAGCGGCGGGGCCGGGCGGGTGAAGGCGCCCCGGTCCCTGGCCAGCACCCCGAGCACCAGATCCTCCCCGGTGACCGGCAGCCATGCCTCGTCCACCTCGGCGTCGTAGGCCGCACGGACCTCGGCGACCAACTCGTCGGCGAGCTCGGGTTCCTCGTCGAGCACAGTGAGCGCCACCTGCCCGTCCGGGGCGACGCGGACGGCCAGCAACGCGCCGGCGGGGTAGGGCTGCAGCCAGTCCGGCGGTCCGATCCAGCGCGACCGGCAGTCCTCCGCCACGGCCTCGAAAACCGCATCGTCCTCGTGGCGTAGCTCGATCCGTGCGAAGCCGGGCAGGTCGGCGGCCAGCAGCGTGCCCGACTCCCGCTCACCGTCGGTCAGCCGGTGGGTAAGCACGACGCCGTCGACCAGCGACGGCACGTGCACCAGCAGGTCCGGTGCGAGCATCGCCAGCGGCCCCTCGTGCTCATCGAGCAACTCGTCCTGGACGAGGTCGAGCAGCGTCTCGGTGAGCGGGTCGTCGAGGGGTAGGCCCAGCTCGGCCGCGACGAGCTCGTCAACCTCGTCGGCCGAGACGGGCTGGCGGTCCCGGACGGCCGCGACGAGAACCTCTATCACCCGCTCGGCGGAGGGCAGCGGGAGCCGATCGAGGGAGGAAAGGTAGCCGTCGCGGTCGAACCGGGCGGCGTCCGCGTCCGCCGCGGCAACGACGCTCGCGCCAAACGCGAGCACGAGCTGGCGCCAGACGGCCGGTGCTGCCATCCCGCCGCCGAGCAGCCGTTGCGCCGTGCGCCACACCTGCGGTGGGTCGTCGTCGACGATCTGCTGACCGATGGCATCCCGAAACGCCACCTGCAATGCCACGCCGTCGCTCCCATCCAGCTCCGGATCGTCGCCGGCATCGTCGAGGAACGCGGCCTTCTCAGGATCCACGACGGCGGATCCTAGCGCTGGGACAGGCACGGCCCATAAGCCGGAACGCTGGACTCTCGGCAGTCGAGCTGGTGCACGATCAGGTCGTCGTGGTGGTCGCTCGCCGGCTGGGGTTGACGGCAGAGTCCTGCTGCGTCGCGACCACGCTCGGGGTCACGGTCGAGCCCGTCGGTAGGCTCCGCGACGTGCTGCAGCCCAACCGACGTCCAGGCCGACCGGTGGTGTCTGATGAGCCTGCCAGCCAGGACCGCATCCCGGCCGTGGGCGGAGTACAGCGGTGGCGCCGTCCCTAACGGTACTCGAGGCGGCACGCGCGTGCCCTCTACTCAGGCGGGCCCGTGCCGTGGCCGCCTTCGTCGACACGGGCCGCCCGGTGACCGCGAAGGCAGTTCTGCGTCGCGCGGACATCCCCGCAGCGTGCGCAGCCACCGGACTGCCCGATCCCGCGCGGGTGGTCACGGAACCGCCCTGCCGATCCCTTCGCACCACTGTCCGACCTGCCCGACGCCACCCGGGAACCGGCCGACGGGACGGGAACAAGTCCGACGGGACGGGAACAAGTACTGGACCTCGTCGAAGCCCTCCTCGGCGGAGCAGTCGATCGCGACGACAACCAGCGGGTGACCGACGGGCGTCAGGAGGTCGAGGGCGGCGGCGCGTTGAGGGCGCCCATTCCACCGCGGAGCACGACCGGTTCGCGGCCCGCCTGGCGCAGCAGGTTCGCGATCGCCGCGCCGTGTGGTGTCCATTGGATGACGACCAGGCACTGCCGTTCCCGGGCGAGGACGTCACGGAGGTCGCTGACGACCTGACGGCGGTCGTCGGCGACGAGAGATGGGCGGTGATCATGTCGTCGGTCAGCAGCGGATGCCCGACTTCGGCACCCTCCTCGCCCTGACTGGCGCCTCCGAACCAAGCGTCATCCTGCTGCGCCGCAGCGGACGGCGGACCACCGAACGAACACACATCGTGCTCACCGTCCTCGCGCTTGCCGGTGAGCATCTCGAGCGAGGCGCGGTCGTCACCGTCGAACACGACCGGCTCGCATCCGCCAACTGCCCATAGCGCGCAAACTAGCGTGCCGCAGCGTCATTGCCCTCACGTAACAGCCAGTCGCACCTGCTGGTGAAGCCCGTGTACGTAGTGGTCAAGTCGCCCCTCGGACACATCGACAAGCTTCTGACCAGGGATCTTATGTCAGCCCTTCTTCCCACAGATGCAGACCCGCAGGTAAGCGGCGTGGGGGTTCGCCTCCCTCTCGGACACGCGCACTGACCACACCAACTACGCCTCCTGCGCCACGGGAACCTCCGTCACCACAGGAACGCGACGGCCGACACCATGCCCGGCCACTCAATCCTTCGCTCCCTGGAAACGCCGGGGCGGCTCAGTGCACCAGCACTTCCGGACCGACGGTTGGGATGCTCCCGTGACGACAGGCGCGTACCAGCCGCCGCCGAAGTTGCCTCGTCGCTGATCGCGTCGCTCGTCGGCGGACACACGGCTCCCGGTGACGTGAGAGGCCAGGGCATCCCTTCGGCGCTGGAGGGTTGCGTGCGGCACAGGAGAACTGCGATGACCGTGGCATGTAGCATGCCACTCGTCTGCCACCGCGACGAAGCTGAGCGTCATCCCCTGCGGGGCGACGATGTCGTCGAGGCTGCGTGACTCCCGCGCCGTCGAGACGCCGCGCCGCGCTCGGCGACACCGTGCCCCCAGGTGCTGTGTGGCGCCTGAGCGCATCCTCTCGATCGAGGGCCCTGCCCAAGAGCCCAGTGCGGCCCCAGACCGCGGCGTGTCGCCAACATCAACACGGTGATCCGTCGAGGTCAGCGCACTAGCGACCCGTCTTCGCCACTGTGAGCAGCACGGCCGAGTCTTCGGCGGCTTCCAGGCTGTGCGGAGCGAGCGGGACGATCAACAGGTCGCCTTTCCTGCCCGCCCAGGAGTCCGGGCCGCAGACCAGGCGGACCCGCCCGTGCAAGACGTGAACGGTGGCCTCGCCGGGGTTCTCGTGCTCGGCGAGCGCCTGCCCGGCCGCCAGCGCGATCACAGTCTGGCGGAGTACGTGCTCGTGACCGCCGTAGATGGTGCGCGCGGCGCGCCCGCTGGACGATGCGCTGGCTGCGGCGAGCAGTTCGCGGGCTAACGCGTCGAGGGAGGACTTCTGCACGGCGCTCATCTGATCCGCTCCCAGCCGCGGCGATCGGGGCGAGCAGCAGGGCCGCCCAACCGTGTGCGATCGACGATGTATGGCCAGAGCAAGTAGTGGACGGGCGCGGTGAAGGCATGCACCAGCCGGGTGAACGGCCAGATCGCGAACAGTGCCATGCCGATCAGGGTATGCAGCTGGAACGCGAGACCGGAATCGCTCATTGCGGCGAGGTCGGGCTGCAGCACGAACAGCGACCGGAACCACCGGCTGTCCCGCACCTGCCCGGCTGGCCCTTGATAGGAACCGGGTGGGGCCGCCGGTGACGCCGCGGGCGGCGGCCCCGCCTCCGGACCGGCCGCAGCGGGTAGCAGACCTCCGGGGGCGTCCGCACCGATGTCCCGCAGGGTTTCCTGACCGGTCAGCCCTGTGGGTGCGCCAGGTTCTCCGGGCGCAGTATCTCCTCGAGGCGTTCGGCCGGGATCAGCTTGCGCTCGAGAACCAGCTCGGCGACGCCGCGGCCGGTGGCCAGCGCCTCCATGGCGATCTCCGTCGCCGCCGCATAGCCGATGGCCGGGTTCAGGGCGGTGGCCAACCCGATGGAGTTCTCGACGTACCCGCGGGTGACGACCGGGTTCGCGGTGATCCCCGAGACGCACCGGTCCGCGAGCACGTGGCAGGCCGCGGTCAGGTGGGTGATGCTCGCACCCAGCGAGTGCAGGATGATCGGCTCGAACGCGTTGAGCTGCAGCTGCCCGGCCTCCGCGGCCATGGTCACCGTGACGTCGTTGCCGATGACTTCGAACGCCACCTGGTTGACCACCTCCGGGACCACCGGATTGATCTTGCCGGGCATGATGGACGACCCGGCCTGCACGGGGGGCAGGTTGATCTCGTTGAAGCCGGCCCGCGGCCCGGACGACAGGAGCCGCAGGTCGTTGCAGATCTTCGACAGCTTCACCGCGATGCGCTTGAGCACACCGGACAGGTGGACGAACGCGCCGCAGTCCTGGGTCGCCTCGACGAGGTCGGGCGAGGTCTGCAGGGGCAGGCCGGTGACCTCGACGAGGTGGCGGCAGGCGGCCGCGGCGTACCCGGGCGCGGTGTTGAGACCGGTGCCGATCGCGGTGGCCCCGAGGTTGACCTCGTGCAGCAGCATGACGGCCTCCTCCAGCCGCAGGCGGTCCTCGCCGAGCATCACGGCGTAAGTCCCGAACTCCTGGCCCAGCGTCATGGGAACGGCGTCCTGAAGCTGGGTACGACCCATCTTGAGCACGCCGGAGAACTCGTCCGCCTTGTCGGCGAAGGCCTGCTGCAGCCCGGTCATCGCCTCCGCGAGTTCCCGCACCGCCGTGATCGTCGCGATGTTGACGGCGGTGGGGTAGGCGTCGTTGGTGGACTGGCTCAGGTTGACGTGCTCGTTCGGGTGCAGGTGCGCGTAGTCGCCCTTGGCGTGCCCGAGCAGCTCCAGCGCCCGGTTGGCGATCACCTCGTTGGCGTTCATGTTCGTCGACGTGCCGGCGCCGCCCTGGATGACGTCGACGACGAACTGGTCGCGCAGCGCCCCCGCCCGGATCTCGGCGCAGGCCCCGTCGATCGCCTCGGCGATCTGCGGCGGGAGCAGTCCGAGCTCGGCGTTCGCCCGCGCGGCGGCGGCCTTCACCGAGGCGAGGGCCACGACGAGGTGCGGGTAGACCGCGATCGGCACGCCGGTGATCGGGAAGTTCTCGCGGGCGCGGGCGGTGTGGACGCCCCAGTAGGCGTCGGCCGGGACGTCCTTGTCGCCGAGCAGGTCGTGTTCGGTGCGGGTGGTCACAGTTGTTCCTCGTCGGTCGTGGTGGACAGGATGTGGAGGAGCTCGCCGGCGACGGCGAGGCCGCGGGCGGTTCCGGTCTCCCGGAACGGGGCGAGCAGGTCGGGGTCGACGCCGGCCAGCGCGAGCGCGGCGACGGTGACCGGGAGACGGGCCCGGTCCGAACCGTCGGCGATCTTGACTCCGATCGCGGTGCCGTCGGGCAGGGCGGCGACCTGGACGGCCTCGAACCCGTCCTTGGCGATCAGGCCGGGCACCGCCCGCATCAGGGCGGTGACGTCGCGCCGGGTCCCGGCGACCATCTCGGGGTGGGCCCTGATAGCCCGGGCCACCCGCCCCTCGGCGGTGTCCTCTGCCGCCGCGGCGATCCGCCCTGCGGCGCGGGTCAGGGCAGCGAGCGAGACGGCGAAGAGCGGCGACCCGCAGCCGTCGACGGCCGTGTACGCGACCTGCTCGCCGGTGAGGTCCTCGACGGTGGCTCGGATGGCGCGTTGCAGCGGGTGCCCGTGGTCGAGGTACCCGGCGGTCGCCCAGCCGCGGTGCCGGGCCGTCGCCAGCATCGCGGCGTGCTTGCCGGAGCAGTTGTGCGCAAGCCGGCGCGCGGGGCGACCCGCGGCGATCCAGCCGGCGGCCTCGACCGGGTCGAAGGGGCGGTCGGCCGGGTTCCCCAGGTCGTCCTCGGTGCAGCCGGACCCGTCCAGGATGCGCTGCGCCGCGTCAAGGTGGAACGGCTCGCCGGAATGGCTGGCTGCGGACAGCGCGAGCAGGTCCGGCGGCAGCGACAGGCCGAGACGGGTCATCGCGACGGCCTGCATGAGCTTGGCGGTGGAGCGCGGGAAGAACGCGGTGCCGGCATCGCCCGCGCGGAACACGACCGAACCGTCCGGGGCGAGCACGACGACCGAGCCGTGGTGGACCCCTTCGACGAAGCCGTCGCGGATCAGGTGGACGAGCGGGACGTGGGCCGGGACACCGACCGGGGCGTGCCTCATGCGGACTGCTCGAGAACCGAGGTGTCGATGCGCTTGCGGACACCGAACCAGCCGACGACCAGTGCGAGCACGATCACGGGCACGCCGGCAAGGACGATGCGTCCGGACTTGTCGAACGCCATCAGGACCACGACCGACACCAGGAACGCGAGGGTGGCGATCTGGGACCAGGGCGCGAACGGCAGCCGGAAGGCGGGACGGATCACCTCGCCGCGTTCGGCCTTGCGGACGAACAGGAGGTGGGTCACCACGATGATCCCCCACGTCGCGAGGATGCCGATCGACGCGAAGTTCAGGACGATCTCGAACGCCTCGGCCGGCATCACGTAGTTGAGCCCGACGCCGAGCATGCAGGCCGCGGCCGTGAGCAGGATGCCGCCGTAGGGGACGCTGGTCCGGCTCATCACCCCGGCGAGCCTGGGCGCCGAGTGCGCTGCCGACATCGACCGCAGGATGCGGCCGGTCGAGTACAGCCCCGAGTTCAGGCTGGACATCGCGGCGGTGAGCACCACCAGGTTCATCACGTCGCCCGCCGCGGGCACGCCGATGTTCGACAGGACGGTGACGAACGGGCTCTGGTGAGCGCTGTAGTCGCTCCAAGGCATGAGCATCGCGAGCAGGACGACCGAGCCGACGTAGAAGATCCCGATTCGCCACATGATCGAGTTGATTGCCCGCGGCATGACCTCGCGGGGGTTCGCCGTCTCCCCCGCGGCGACGCCCACGAGCTCGACCGAAGCGAAGGCGAAGACCACTCCCTGCATCAAGAGGACCATGGGCAGCACGCCCAGAGGGAAGAGCCCGCCGTGGTCGGAGATGAGCTGCGGGCCGGGCGCCGTGCCGCCCACCGGGTGCTGGGTGACGAGCAGGAAGATCCCAATGGCCATGAACACGACGAGCGTCGCGACCTTGACCAGGGCGAACCAGAACTCCATCTCACCGAACAGCCGCACCGACACCAGGTTGATGGTGAGCACGATCGCCAGCGCGAGGAGCGCGAGCAGCCATTGCGGAACGCCCTTGAAGACCGACCAGTAGTGGGCGTAGAGCGCGATCGCGGTGATGTCCGCGATGCCGGTGGTCGACCAGTTGAGGAAGTACATCCAGCCGGCGGTGTAGGCACCCTTCTCCCCGATGAACTCCCGTGCGTAGGAGACGAAGGCACCCGACGACGGCCGGTAGAGGATGAGCTCGCCGAGCGCGCGCACCACGAAGAACGCGAAGAGCCCGCACACGGCGTACGCGATGGCCAGCGACGGTCCGGCCTGGGCAAGGCGCCCACCGGCGCCCAGGAACAGGCCAGTGCCGATGGCGCCACCGATGGCGATCATGTTGATGTGGCGGGCCTGCAGCGACTTGCGGTAGCCCTCGTCTCCCGCGTCGGCTGTGGCCCGGTTCGATCCGACGTCCTTGATGACGGTCTCGGTCACGGGTGCGAATCCCTTTCTAGCCGCCTCGTTGCGGCCGTGTCGGTCCCGACGATGTCGGCGACTGCGGTCTCGACGTGGTCGAGATGGACGGTCATCGCCGCGATCGCGGCCTGCCGCGAGCCGGCGGCGATCGCCTCGACGATGCGCCGGTGCTCCGCGTTCGCTCCCTCTCGGCGGCCGCCGCCGAGCTGGTTCAGGAACGCGGACTGGCGGGCCAGCGCGTCCCGGATCTCCTCGATGACCTTGGCGAAGACCGGGTTGCCGGATGCCTGGGCGATGCTGATGTGGAACAGCGAGTCCAGCGCGACCCAGACGGTGTTGTCGGTTTCGTGTTCCATCCGCTCGAGCAGCTCGGTGAGCGCGTCGAGGTCGCCGGCGTTGTGCCGGGCGGCGGCATATCCCGCTGCCGGGACCTCCACGTGCCCGCGGACTTCGACGAGGTCGCGCGCGGAGTAGGTCCCGAACCTCGGGCTGTCTGCCACCTGACTGGAGACGACGAAGGTGCCCTTGCCGGTCCGGGACACCGTCAGCCCGAGCGCCTGCAGACCGCGCAGCGCCTCGCGCACCACGGACCTGCTGACCGCGAAGTCCCGACTCAGGGCGGCCTCGGAGGGAAGTTTCCCGCCGACGGCGTACTCCCCCCGTTCGATGGCCTCGCGCAGGTGCGCGAGGACGGCATCCATCGCACTGACGCGCCGAAGCTGTACGGCTGTCCGGCTGTCTGACAGGTTCACGCGATGAGAATGGGGTGGCTACTGACGCTTGTCAAGGGCAGTGTGACGTGGTTCGGCCCGTGCGCCGGCCAGCTCGCGTCCCCACCGTCCCGGCTCTACGTGCCTGCCAGGCCCCCGGCACAGCCCCGCCCGGTCCGGCTGGACCGGGCGGCAGTCACCGGAGCGAAAGGCGTGTGGCCAGTGCGCAAGTCCTCGGACGACGCAGGGATCTCCTATCGCGGCGCGCGTTCGGATCGATCCGTGGCGTCTCCGGCGCCGTGCCCCGCGCTGCCGGTGCGGTCTACGCTCCAGCCCGGAGAACGGCCGCGCCGCGGCGCGGGCTGGCGGACGCCGTCGGGCGCGACCACGACCACCTCGACGTGCTGGTGAGCAACGCCGGCATCGGATCGGACGTCCCCGGCGGCGGCGCGCGGCAGGAAAGCGCGGACGGGATCGAGCTGCGCTTCGCGGTGAACTACCTCGCCGGCTTCGCGCTGACCCACCTGCTGTGGCCACAGCTGGCGACAGCGCTTTCCGCGCGGGTGGTGAGCGTGTCGTCGGCGGGGCAGGCGCCGATCGACTTCGACGACGTGATGCTCGAGCGCTCCTACAGCGGTATCCAGGCCTACTGCCAGAGCAAGCTCGCCCAGATCATGATGACGTTCGACCTGACGGGTGGCGGGAACGGTGATCCGTCGGTGGTCGCGACCGCGCTGCACCCGTCCACCTACATGCCGACGAAGATCGTTCACTCCCCGGTCAGCACGGTCGCCGACGGCGTGCGGGCCACCTCGCGTCTGGTCTGGCAGCTGCCGCCGGACCGCGTCGACGATGGCCGTGGTACTCAACGTCGAACGGCTCTGCCCGAGCGCGACCAGACAGGCGTATGACCCGCGATGCCCGGCCCGGCTGCGGCGCCTGTCCGAGGAGCTCCCACGACCGCCAGCCAGGCGATCAACGCCGACGCGGAGCGCGAGGTCACCGGCGTCATCGGTATCGCCCTGCTCGGCTCGCGGCGATCACGGTCGCCGGCCCGACGCGCGCTCCCTCGGCCCTGCTCGACGAGCTCCGCGTCGCCGCCGCGGTGTCGGCCGCGCTGGCGGACCTCACCGGAGCGGTAACGGCGAGCTCGACGGCCGCACTGCAGCTCACGGCGTCGTTCGCCAGATCAGGAACGCAATCGAAGTACCGCTCCACCAGCCGAAAACCGGGGATCACCCTTGAAGCTGCCCCACTCGATAGGTGTTGACGAACGACGTCGGCGTGGGCGCCCGCGTCGACACAGCGCGTCGAGCTCACGGGCACCAACGCCCGGTCGACCGCCGCGAACTCGTAGTACAATGGTACTCGCTCACGACCGGTCACCGTAGCCAGCCCGCCGGTCTGCGCCGCGACAACCGTCGCGCACGGCGGGTCGTGATCCGACCGTCAGCCCGCCGTGCATGCGCGCCGGTTCTCGGCGCCTGCGAACCGTCAAGTCCGCGTCGAGCGCACGCGCGATAAGACGTCCCAAGACCGGCAACGTCGGCACCGTGCCCCCCGCCTCGAACCGAGCCAGCCCGCGCGTCATCCCGGCCGCCGAGGCCAACTCCGCGACTCCGCTCCCGCCAGCCGGCTCAGGACTGCGGCCCCGACGGCTCGAACGCCAGACGGGCCGCCTCAGTTCGCCTCGGGCGCCACGGCCAGCAAGCCGCCGCTCGCATCCCCGTCCACGACTCACGCTCCGGTATCCCCATCCCCCTCCGCCGTGTGCCCCTCCGCCTCGCACCGCGCCAACGCCCGCCGCGCCCGCTCGATCTCCCGCTCCTCACGCATCCGCGACTTCGCGAACACCGTCAACAACACGATCCGTCGCCCGGTGGCGATCCAGTAGGTCGTCACCCGCACCGCTCGCCGCTCCAGGTGGAACCGCGGCGCCCGGAGCTTGCCGTCCAGCTGCCGCGTGTACGGCTCGCCCAGCATCGGGCCGCGCTCCGCGAGAAGATCGACGTAGAACGCGGCCGTGGCGAACTGAGCGGTCGGCAACCGTTCGAGCCAGTCCCGAACCTCCGGTTCCAGCTCAACCGTACCCAAGGCATAGCGCTCATGCTATATGCGCTATTCGGAGCATGAACCGAGGCTGTCGCGTCGAGCACCAACCGTGTGGTCAGTGCGCAAGTCCCCCCTCGGACACGAACACTGGTCACGCGCGCGGTCATGGCGCCGTGGTGACCGACGCCGGTCGACTCGTACCGAGCGTCGATCTCCAGCTGGCGGTATAGGCGGGCCGGCCGGCCCGGCTGCGCACGCTTGATCTTCGCTCCCACGTCCTCCAGCCAGTGGATCATCGCCGACGCGGTTCGCGAGGTCACCGGCGTCATCGGTGTCGCCCTGCTCGGCTCGGCGGCGGTCACGGTCGCCGGCCCGACGCGCGCTCCCTCGGCCCTGCTCGACGGGGTGCGGGTGGCCGCCGCGGTGTCGGCCGCGCTGGTGGACCTCGCCGGGGCGGTAACGGCGAGCTCGACGGTGTTCTCCACGCCCACGGACGTCGTCCGCGGGCCGGCGCATTCGCCGCTCACCGACGGGGTCAGGGGCTGACCTCGACAGCCCGCTCGTCACGGGCTCGGTGCTCGATCGGGGCGGCCCGGGCGCTCGGGCCGACCAGCACGTGGAACGTCCCGACCCCACCCCGGGCGAGCGCCCACTCCGCGTCCGGGTGGTGCAGGTCGACGACCAGCCGGGCCACCCGGCACGCCGCCGCACGGCCCAGCGGGTCCTCGGCCGACAGCGCGTAGTGCAGGCCGTCCGGCAGCTCCCCGCGGCTGATCCGCAGGCCGGCCGTGGTCTCGCGGATCAGGACGTCCCGACCGGGTGGGGCCGCGGCCAGCTCGTCGAGCACCGCGGCCAGCTCGCGCGCGTGCGCCGCCGTGCCCATCCGGTACGCCGCGGCCGAACGGCCGCGCAGCACCGCGACCGCGACGGCCCAGACCGGCAGGGCGACGGCCGCCACCAGGTGCCACGGCGTCAGCGGCAGCAGGCCGACGGCCTCGGCGGCCGCCACCAGCAGGGTGATCGCCATCGTCAGCCACTGCGCCTGCGAGAGGCCCGCGTGGTGCGGCCGCGCGTCGCCGCGGACGAACTCCAGCCCGAACCGCACCACGTCGTAGCCGACGAGGTAGGTGGCCAGCGCAGTCCCGGCGGGAGCGCCGCCGAGCACCGCCCCCGAGCCCGCGACGACCAGGACGAGAACCGCGGCCGTCTCGACCGGCTGGGTCGGGAACAACCGGGCGCCCACGAGGTGCGGGTCGAGCCCGGACGCGCCGTGCGCGCCGGCGTACCGGATGCCCCACCGGTGCGGCCGCCCGTGGCAGCAGCTCGCGAACAGGCAGCCGACCCGGCCGAGGACGAGGAACGCGCCGACGCCGAGGACGACGAGGTCGAGGTAGGGCAGCACCGGCGCACCGGTCGCCACCAACGCGAGCGCGGCGACGGCGAGCACCGCGATCTCGTGGTGCAGGTAGACCAGGCGCTCCTCGCCGACGAGGATCTTCACCGCCATCGCGAGCGTGAGGAACGTCAGCACGGCGAGCACCAAGAGCGCGGCCATGCCGGGCGCCGACCGGCCGGTCGCGGCGGCGAGCGACTGCGTGAGCACGACGGCGGCCAGCAACCCCGCGACGCCGCACACCTGGAACAGGGGAAGGGCACGGCCACCGAGCCGCCAGGTGCACCACGGCACGATCATGGCGTCTCCCCGACGGCGCCGAGCATCCCGTTCGCCTGGGCGCGCACCGCGGCGTCGAGCCGCTCGTCGGCCGCGACCGCCTCCAACAACCCGCGCAGCGGGCGCTCGTGGACCGGCCCGAGCAGCGCGAGCAGGTAGGAGGCCGTGCCGGGGTCGAGCCGGGCCAGGTGGCGCCCCAGGACGGGCGCCACCTCGTCGGACGGCGTCGCCGTGACGGCCTCCGCCGCGAGGTACCGCGCGATGTGGGCGAGCCAGCGGCGGCCAAGTGCGGCCGACCCCACCTGGTCGGGCGCCTCGCCGGTCCGCTCCCGCAGCAGCTCGGTGAGGGCGGCGACGGTGACGCCGTCTAGGACCGGGATCGCCTCGGCCAGCCAGGTCGCGGTGAAGTCGAAGTAGTAGCCGAGCTCGGTGGGGATCTCCTCGTCGTCCGGGCTGGCCGCGAGCAACGCGGGCAGCTCGCCGAGCACGCGGTCGAGCACCACGGGCGCGTCGCGCGAGCCCGTGGTGAGCGCGGCCCGCCGGGCCGCCCGCGAGGTCAGGTTCCACGGCGTGGGCAGGCCGGCCAGCCCGGCGGGCAACAGGTCGTCGGTCACAGCGAGATCCCCAGCACCTTCTGCGCGTCCGTGAAGTTCGAGATGCTCTTGAAGAAGTCGGGTGTCGGCGGCTTGCCGCCCACGGATCCCTTCGCCAGCACCGTGTCCCAGATCTGCTGCATCTTCGCCGGGCTCCACTCCCGGCCGGCGATCCGCAGCGGGATGCCGCCGTCGATGAGCTGTTGCATCGTCGCGGGACCGTCCTTCCCGACCGGCCGGAACAAGTCGGTCCACCGTTCCTCGGAATGGATGACCACCGAGACCACCCGACCGCCGGGTTCGGCGGCGCGCCAATTCTGCATGTTCGCCAGCTGGGCCGGCGTCACGTCGAGCTTCTGACGCAGCGCGTTCGTCGTGTTCTTGACCTCGTCAGCGTGGATCTTCGCGTCGTTGCCGAGGTACAGCACGTCCAGCTCGCTCATCGGGTCGATCTTCACGGTCTTCCCACCGAACGTGTATTCCTTGCCGATCTTCGCGCCGGTGACGACCTTGGCGTCCGACCGCAACGTGGAGGCCACGGCGTTGCCGTGCACGAGCTCGGCCAGCGCCTCCTGCGCCTGCGTGGCTCCCTCCGCCTTCTTCAGCGCGCCGATGGTCTTCGCCAGGCCGGTGTCGTCGAGCTGACCGGTCGCGATGCCGATGGAGAGCTCCTGGCGGATCCCGTCCTTCAGCGCGGCCGGCAGGTCCGTCCGGGCGAGGACCTGCTGGAGGACGTCGCCGGTGCCCAGCTTCTTGGCCCGCGCGAGCAGGTCCGCCTCCCCGAGCACCGGTCGGGCGCGCAGCCGCCCGCCGACCTCCTCCATGACGATCCGACCGTCGGCGCCGAGCACGTCGGCGTAGACGAGCCGGTTCGCGCGGCGCACCTCGGTGACCACCGCCTCCACCTCGGCGGCGGTCGACCCCGCCGTCAGCCGCCCGAGCACGAGCCGCATGCCCTCCTCCGGGATCTTCGCCTTGCTCAGGGCGTCGGCGAGCTCGGCGTTGAGCTTGAACCCCAGCTCCTCCGGCAGCTTCTTGTTCTCCAGCAGGGCCTTGAGCCCATCCGTCTCGCCGTACCGGGCCGCCTTGGCGAGGATCTCCTCGTTCGCGAACATCTGCCGGGCCATGCCGCCCTTGGCGAAGTCCGGGTCGAGGTAGATTGAGCGCCCGGCCCGGAAGTCCTTAAGCTCGCCATGCATGCCGAGCAGCGTCACCGCGCCCATGAGCAGCATCTGCTGCATGAGCCGCTCCTTGGCCAGCGCCTTCTCGTCCGAGCTGCCCGGCCCCGTGTCGATCTTCTTGAGGTCCTCGGCCGCCTGGACGTTGAACGTGATGAAGGTGAGGGCGTTCGCGCCCAGCGTGATCTTCGAGGTGACCGCGTAGTAGCGGTCGGCGAGGACGGCGATCCGGGCGAACGTCCCGGTCTTGCCGGCCTGGGAGATGATCAGCTTGCCGGCGCCGGCCGTGTAGGCGGTGGTGATGTCGGCGGCGATCTGGGCCAGGCCGACGACGACGTCGACCGTCGTGAGCATGCCCTGCTCGGACTTCTCGCCCATGGCGGCGGCGGCCGCGACCGCGCCGGTGAGGGACGACGCGATGATGAAGCCGGTCGCGGCGGTGCTCGCGCCGGCTGTGGCGAGCGCCAGACCGACGGCAGCGAGCACGATGCCGGCCAGCGTCAGCCACTCCGAGAAGGAGCGCGCCTCCGTGGTCCGTTGTTCGCCCGCCTGCCCGTCCGGCGCCCGCCAGCTGACCAGGCCCTTGGGGAAGCGGAGCTTGGAGTCGAGGTGCCGCATCAGGGCCGGCAGCGGCGCCGGCTTGCCCTCCTCGGCCGACTCCTCGTTCTCCTTCGGCTCCAGCGTCGACGTGAGGTCGCGCAGCTTCCACTTGCCGCCGTCCTTGAACAGGAACAGCTCGATCGGGACAGGCGGCGGCGTCGTGTAGCCGGGCGCGTCGACGTCCTTCTCGCCCGGCTCCGCGTAGAAGACCGCCCGGATCTTCTGCGCGTCCGGGTGCTCCGTCCGGAGCTCGTCGATGCCGCGGGAGAGCTTCCCCGCCCGCTCCAGCTTGTCGGCGTCGGCGCTGCTGCCCAGCACCTTCGGATCCGCGAGGTAGCGGTCACGGGCCTTCTTGAGCTCGCCGTAGCGGCCGAGCAGCGCACGGAGGTCCGCGGCGGAGGTGGCTCGGGTCGCCCGGTCCCGGAACTGCTCGAGGTCGTCCTGGGTGAGGAAGTCGTTGGTGACGGCCAGGTACGGCGAGGTGCTCCGGACCGCCTTCGGCTCCACCTTGTGCACGTAGTCGGCGTGCGCCACCGTCGAGCGCAGCGTCTGGGCGAAGTCCAGCATCGCCTTCTTCGCCGGCTCCGCCACCGCGGCGTCGGCGGATCCGGCGGTCAGCGCGACCTCCAGCTTCCCGATCGGCTCCCCGCCTGCGGCCTCCTTGGCGCCGAGGGCCTTGCCCTCCTCGACCTTGGCCAGCGTCCGGAGCTGCATGCTGATGTAGCCGTCCAGGCCGTTGGAGGCGGTGTGGAAGTCGCGCACGACGGCGGGCCAGTCGCCCGCCGCGCTCGCGTCGTGCAGCCGCTTCAGCATGCCGACGCTGTCCATGTTCAGCGGGTAGGAGCGGCCGCGGAGCTGGTCGTCGGACAGGTACGGGTTCTTGGTCAGCGTGGCGGCGCCGCGGCCCTGCCCCTGCACGGTGTAGTCGTAGCGCGCGACCACCTTGCGGAACTCGTCGTAGAACCGCTGCAACGCGGTGGCGGCGTCCTTCTTGTGGCCCTCGTCGAGGATGCCGCTCGACACCTTCGGCTGCATGGCGAGGATCGCGCCGTATGCCTGGCCCCACGGTGTGATCACCTCCTGCGGCACGAGCTTCTTGGCCACGGCGTCGGCGCGGATCTGCTCACCGGCGGACTCCAGCTGCAACAGCTCGTCGCGCGTGGTCGCGAGCTGCTTGTCGAGGTCGCCGGAGGCGCGGGCGCGCGCCTGGTCGAGGAACTTCTTCTCCTGCGCGTCCGAGAGGCCACCGCAGCGGCGCAGCGCGAGACCGGAACGGACAGCGGGTCCGGCGTTCCCGGCCACCTCCCGCGCGGCGGCCGTGCCGTTGCCCCAGAGCGCGGCGACCGCGCTGGCCGCGGTCCGGTCGGCGTCGGCCTCCGTCGCGACCTCGTCGTGCCCGGGCAGCTCCGCGGGCTGCCGCGCGACCGCGGGACCGGCCGCGCCCTGCTGCATGACGTGCGCGAGCTCGTGGGCCAGCAGCGCGTCTCCGACGGGGGTGCCCGGCCGGTAGCGGCCGCTGCCGAAGCCGACATCGCTGCCGACCGTGAAGGCGCGGGCGTTCAGCTCGTCGGCCACGCCCGCGGCCGCGCCGTCGTCGTGCACCCGGACCGAGCCGAGGTCGCCGCGCAGCGCGGTCTCCATCCTGCCGCGGACAGAGCCTTCGAGGGGGCGGCCCTCGCCCAGCCGGGCGCGCACCGCGGCGGGGTGGCCGGCGGGGCGCGGCCGGGGAGCCGGGAGAAAAGGAGACCTCCGGCGTGGCGCCCGGGCGGCGCACCCTCCCGCCCGCCCACCCACCCCCCCTCCCCCAACCCCCCCCCCCCCCCCCCCCCCCCCGGCCCCCTCAGCACGCCGCTGCGGACGCGGGCCTGAGCGGCAGGTAGTCCGGGCCGCCTTCGCGCCTGCGCGGCCGGGCGTACTCCCCGGCCTTCTCCCGCGGCCGCACTCCGAGCCCTACTCTGAAGCCCCCTCGATGTAGGGGCAGTCGGCCGCCGTCCGGCCGACCGGCCCCACCCCTCTCCGCCCTCACCTCCCGCGCCCCAAAGGCGCCCCCCCCCGCCCCCCCCCCCCCCCCTCCCCCCCCCCCCGCCCCCCCCCCCCCCCCCCCCCCCCCCCCCGCTCACCTCGCTCGCCATGGCCAGGTGCGCGGTGTAGAGCAGGCTCTGGCGGTCGGTGCCGTCGAGCAGGGTCGCGCTGACCCGCTGCACGGGCAGCCCCTGCTCGGTGCCGAGGGTCCACTGGAGCCGGGCGACGCCCGTGTCGTCCGTGCTCACGACTCCAGCGGCAGGTGCCGGGGAGGTGTCGCCGGGCCCGACGAGCTCGGCCCGTACCAGCTGGGCGCAGTCCGGGTCGAAGGTGTCCGGGGCGACGGCCGGGTCGGCGGCCGGCCCGACGACCCACCAGACCCGGGCCAGGCCGTCGTCGCCCTCGGTGACGGGCACGGCTGCCGCGGCGGCCGCGACGCTGCCGTCCGGGTCCGGCTCCGCGCCCGACAGCTTGCCGCCGCCGGAGACTATGGTGAACCGGACGGTCTCCCCCACCCGCGTGGACAGACCGCGCAACGCGTCGAGGTCGCGCCCACCCAGCGGCCGGTCGGCCACCGCCCAGCGACCAGCGTCGCGGCCACCTCACGCTGCCACGCCGGCGACGTCACCGGATCCTGGAACACGGCCGTCGAGGTCCGCCCATAGAACGCGAACCGCACACCCGGTACGACCGCATCCGGCGGTCCAGCGACGCCCCGGCGCCGTACTCGCCCGCCGATCCAGCTCTGCAAAAGATCCCGATCATCAATCTCGAACAGTGCATCCACTCCACCATGGAGCCGCACCGTTGGTGCTGCTACTCATCGCCGTAGTTGATCCCTCGGACGGCTGCTCCGGGAGCGAGGCAGCGGCCGGGCTGAGATCGCAGAAGCGATCATGGACACGCCACGCCGTAGAACACGACCTCTCGCGCCATCCACGCGCCACGACGAAGCCGTACCCAGCGGTCAGCTCCGGCAGATCATCGCGCCGCGCCAAGGTTTGCAGCGTCACCACGTCAACCGTGCCGCGCAGCTTCGTGCGCCCGCCACCCAGCTGGCCCGCGGTGACGCCGAGGTGCTCGGCCAGCCGCGCCCGCCACTGATCGGCCAGGGTCTTGCGGTCGACCAGCACCAGCGTCGAAGTGGCGTGCCGGGCGATCAGCGCGCACGCGATCACGGTCTTGCCCGTACCGGGTGGGGCGACCAGCACCCCATGGTCATGGTCGGCGACGGCGTCGGCCTGGTCATCGCGCAACGCCGCGGTGAGCACGAACTGCTGCGGCGTGCCCTCCGCGCGCCGGTCGTCGATCTCCAGCGCGCTGCCGGCCTCGCGCACGACAGTTGACAACAGACCGGCCAACCCGCGGGGAAGCACCAGCCGACCGTCGAGGGTCTCGTCGAACGAGTGCAGGAACCGCGGGACGCCCCAGGTTGAGAATCGTCGACGCTGCCGGTCGTAGAAGGCCGGGTTCGGCATCGACGTCGCATGCTTCAGCGTCGCGAGCAGCGCCGGGGTGAGTGCGGACATGTCGACCGCAACCCCGGCGGCGAGCTGCACGCTGACCACCTGCGCGTGCCGAGGTTGGATGCCCGACGCCGTGGCCGGCACCAGCCCGGTGATGGCGGCACCCACGGTTGGCGGGGCGACCCGCTCAGCGAGCCGCTCCACCTCGCGCGGTGACAGCCGGTGCAACGAGGCCAGGTAGGACCATTGGTCGGTATGCGGTTCCAGCGTCGCCAGGTCGAGGAACACCGTCGCTCCGTGCCGGCGGGAGCGACCCTGTAGCGGTGCAGCGATCAGATTGCCGATCCCTCCCTCCCGACGACGGGAGCACGTCCTGGGACGGGAACAGCCGGTCATAGGCGGTCAGGTTCATTCGCCCGCGCAGCGCGATCGCCTCCCGCAGCAGACCGGAGCCGAGCGCTCGAGCTTCTTCTCCGCGATCCGCGTCGCCACCCGCGCCCACGCCCCGTCGCCCTCGGCCACGAGCGCGGCCAGCCGCTGCCGCCGCGCCACCTCGGCACGCCGTGCGCTCTCGGCCGCCCGAGCCGCCCGCCGATCGCGTTCCGCCTGCTCCCGCCGTTCCCGCTGCGCCGCCGCCTGATCGAGCAACTCCCCTGCGGTCCGAACACCTGCCCGGTCACGCCGACTCGGTCTGGCCCTGCGCAGCGCCTCCGCCCGGAGCAACGGGTCTTTGCCCTCCAACAGCCCGACCAGCAGCGCATCCCGCTCGGAACGGGCAGGCCCGCGACCCACCGCGCCACATCGACCCGCGCCTCGTGACGCGGGCGGCGATCCCGCCGCGGCGACGTCGACGAGGTCCCGGTCGATCCTCAGAAAGTCCGCCAGCGCGGTCTGCGAACCGGTCAGCGCGTTCAACGACGCCGGCACCGGCGGCTCCACCGCGTCATCGGGGACCTCGCCGACCTGCACGCTCAACAACCACAACAGGTACAACGCGCGCAGGTCCCCCGAGAGGAGCTCGGCCCGCACGGGCAGGATCGAGGCCAGCACCCCCTCCCCGCCCCACTCGAAGTCGCCCTCCTCGTCCTCGGACACCGCGGTGACGATCACGTGATCGCCCGTGTGCCACGCCGACACGGCATCACCCGAGCAGTACCGCTGCGCGGTCCCCGGATCGACGAGTCGAGCCGGCAGCCGCAGGATCAGCTCGTGGGTCCCCCAGTTCGCCAGGTACAGGAACGCATCGAAGTACCGCTCCACCAGCCGCCGGGGATTACCCTTGAAGCTGCCCCACTGGTCGGTGTTGACGAACGACGTCGGCGTGATGTGCGCCCGGGTCGACAGACCACGCAAGACGTCGAGGTCGCGGACACCCAGCGGCCGGTCGACCGCCGCGAACTCGTAGTACTGATACTCGCTCACCCGGTCGCTCCTCGCCGCATCGCCCTGAACAGCCAACCTATCCAGCCAGCACCACGGCTCGGCCGTCGCCTCGACGCGCTGCGCCGCTGAGTCGACGGCTACGGACCCAAGTGCCCACGGGGCCACAGCTCCTACGTCACCCACCCCACCCAGGCTCATGTCGAGCGGGTCCACCACGAACCGTCTGATCCGTACTGAGGGCGTGCCCCCAGCGCGGACCTACGGCGACCGGCGCCCTTACGCCGTTCCGAACGATCTCGCCGAGCTGACCGGCCCGTTGAACGGGCACGTCGTTCTGCCTGCGGAACTCGGCTGGACCGGACGCACCGCATACGATCTCGACGACACCTCTGATGCTGTCGTGCTCTACGAACGCGTCCTCGTCGACGCGGTCCGCCCACAGGACATGACCCCGCTGATCAACGCGGAACGGCTGCGTGCGCTGTGGCCTGACCTGTTCCTCCCCGCGAGGGTTCGTCTCCTCGGGGAGTCGCGGTTCCCCGGCCTGAGTTCCGCGGCCTGAGCCGACGCACCATCCCGACCATGGACCAGCTCCACCGCCGCCTCGCCCGCCTTGCGCTGGCCGAAGCCGGCGCCTTCGGGTTCTGCCTCGCCGGCGGCTGCGCCGTGCAAGCCCACGGCTTCCTCGATCGCCCCTCCGAGGATGTCGACCTCTTCACCACGACCGCCTCCGAGGAGCACTTCTCCGATGCGCTCGCGGCCGTGGTCCACGCCTACGAGGCGGACCGACTCGACGTCACGATGACGATGGCCAACCCTGGTTTCGCGCGACTCCAGGTCACCGACCCGACCACTGGCACCACGGCCAAGGTCGAACTCGGCATCGACTGGAGGGCGCACCCACCGGTCCCGCTCGCCATCGGCCCGGTCCTGCATCCCGACGACGCCGTTGCCAACAAGGTCTGCGCCCTCTACTCCCGAGCCCAGGCACGCGACTTCATCGACGTCGACGCCATCCTCCGCTCCGGCCGCTACACCGGCGACGAACTGCTCGCGCTCGCGAAGGAGCACGACCCCGGCTTCAACTGGCCGACGCGGCGGTCACCGCGCGGCTTGACCAGCTGATCGGCGCGTATCCGCAGGTGCGGCTGCAGCGCCAGGCCGGCTACCGCTGCCAAGCCGACCAGCAGGTCAACTCCGTGCTCTACCTGATCGACGGCCCGCTCGCCCTGGCCATCGCCGAGACG
>CAWHHY010000015.1:0-18534 GCA_963829305.1 uncultured Actinomycetota bacterium
GCTCGACGGCGGTACGCCAACTCGATGACGCGGCCGGCGAGCCCACGGCCGGCCACCGGAGGTAGCCGGCAACGTTCGCCCGCCTTCTGACGCGAACCCTGACTCGGCTGCGACGCCAGCTGCCCCGGAACCGACTCCCAGCCCTGCTATGCGATGGCCTTCGCGAGCTGGGCGGGCTTGGCGAGGATCCCGGGCACCTGCTGGTCGGGCCGCTGCTGCTCGCCGTGGAGGGCACTGAGCACCTCGATCGCTCCGGTCAGACCGGGGATGAGCGACTGGCACACCTTCAGCTGCCGCTGCACCTTGGCGACGTCCGGCGAGGTCACCGGCGACGGGTGGTTCCGCCCGCGACCGGCTCGCCCTCCGCCTGCTCGAGTTTCTTGCCCAGGATCCGGCTGTACCCGGTCACGGCCAGGGCGGCGCCGGTCAGGGCGGCCTTCGCGCCGGTGGATGCGCCGACGCCCTGCTGAGCTGAAATCGGGCCTCGATTCGCGTACAGGATCCCGACCCCACCGACCAGGTGCGCGGCTATCGCGGCCAGGTTGACCGGGGTCCATCGGGCCCAGGCCGCATCGGCCACCGTCAGCCGCAGCTTCTCGTCGGGTACGTCGGCAGCGGCTCCGTTGAAGCCGATGGCGCCCGCCTCGATCAGCCGAATCAGTGCAGGCATGTCGGTGCGCGTCCGGCCGCCGTAGGACCCGACCAGGCGGATCGAGCGGCGTACGAGGTGGGTGATCCCGACCGCGGCGGTGGCCGCGCCGTCGGCGATGCCCACGGCGACCATGGTTCCGCCCTCGCGGACCATCGCGAGGGCGCGCCGGAAGGTCTCCGGACGGCCGAGTGCCTCGAACGCGACGTCGACTCCGTCACCCCCGGTGAGCTCCCGCACCCGCTCGACCGGATCGGTGGCCCTGCTGTCGACGGTCTCGGTGGCGCCCATCCGTTTGGCGACGTCCAGTTTCGCCTGGCCGCGGCCGACCGCGATGATCTGCACCGCGCCGAACGCCCGCGCCATCTGCACGATGTTCTGCCCGACGCCCCCGGTGGCGACCACGGCCACCCGATCACCCGGCCGAACGGGAGCACCGTGCGCGACCGCCCCGTAGGCGGTCAGCACCGCGCACCCGAGCACCGCCGCCGCCTCCAGGTCCAGCCCGACCGGTACCGGGAACACCGCCGTCGCCGGTACTACGGCGTACTCGGCGAGCCCGCCCATGGAGTACATGGCCAACGGGGTGCCGTCGGTCCGGTAGAGCCTGGTCGTGCCGTCGTAGAGCGTGCCCCGCACCCGATTGAGCCCGAAGAACGTCTCGCACAGGTCGTCACGCCCACGGGCACACGAGCGGCAGAACCCGCACGGCATCAGGAACGCGCCGGCCACATGATCGCCCGGCGCGCACGTGGCCACTCCGTCGCCCACCGCTTCCACGACGCCGGACACCTCGTGGCCCAGCACACAGGGCGTCGGGAACCCCACTTCGCCCTTGATGACGTGCAGGTCCGTGGCGCAGACCCCGCATGCCCGGACCCGCAGCAGCACCTCGCCCGTCTTCGGCTCCGGCTTGCGGATCGTCTCCACGCGCAAGGGGGTCCGCGGGTCATCGAGGACGGCAGCACGCATCGTCGGCTCGGAAATGATTTCCTCCTCTGCGCCGCGAGTGCCCGGCGGCACGCTTATGGCCCGGCGAACCCGCCAGCTACGGAAACGTACACACGCGCTTCACGGAGGTTGGGAGAAATCACAGGAATTGCCCTACCGCCGATGAAAGCCGTCGAGGCGATATACCGGGGTCCGGGGCATAAAGCCGAGCCTGAACTCTACTTCCGAGGATAGAAGGTAGGGGTGACCGGCGCAACGCCGGGCGGCCGACGTCAGTGCGTGAAGACGATCTTTCCCGAGGTGTCGCCCTCCAGCATCGCGCGGAAACCCTCTTCGGCTCGTTCCATCGGCAGCTCCAGGCCGATCTCCGGAGTGATCCCGGCCGTCGCGACGAAGGCCAGCAGGTCCGCGAGTTCGCCGCGGGTGCCCATCGTCGCGCCGATGACCCGCAGCTGCAGGAAGAACAGTCGCTGCAGGTCCGCCCCGGGATTCGAGCCGCTCGTCGAACCGGAGACGACGATCGTGCCGCCCGGCTTGAGCGCGCGAATCGAGTGGGCCCAGGTCGCCTCGCCGACGGTCTCGAACACCGCGTCCACCCGAGCCGGCAGCCGGGCCCCGGACGGGAACGTGGCGTCCGCGCCCAGCCGCTCGGCCACAGCGCGCTTGGCGTCGCTGCGTCCGGTGACCCACACCTGCATGCCGGCCGCATGGCCGAGCTGGACCAGCGCCGTCGCCACCCCACCGGAGGCGCCCTGCACCAGCATGGTCTGTCCGGGGCGGAGCCCGGACTTGACGAACAGCATCCGATACGCCGTCAACCACGCGGTACCCATCACGGCGGCCTGTGCCATCGACAGCCCGGCGGGCTTGGGGACGGCGTTGCGTGCCGGCACCACCACCGTGTCGGCGAACGTCCCCTGGTACTTCTCGGTGAGCAGGGAGCGATTCGGGTCGAGGGTCTCGTCACCGGCGACGCCGGGGTCGCCGATCACCGGATGCAGGACGACCTCAGTGCCGTCGGCGAGCCGGCCAGCGCCGTCACAGCCCAGGATCATCGGGAATTGGTCGGGCTTGATGCCGACACCCCGCAGGGTCCACAGGTCGTGCATGTTCAGGCTGGCCGCGGCGACATCCACCGCGACCCACCCGTCCGCGACCTCTGGCTCGGGGCGCTCCCCGACGGTCAGCGACTTCAGCGGCTCATCGGGATTCGGCTCGGATGCGTAGACAGCGAACATCTGGTCAAGTTAGCCGCAAAATGCTCGGCTCATCGTGTCGAGCACGCGCCGCTGGCAGCAGCAGTGCTGCATGACACGTCGAACTCGTCAGATCGGCCTCACGCGCGCCGCTGGACGGCCGAAACGGGCGTAGGCTCAGGGGCGTCGAGAGAATTTGCGCATGCGTGGCCAAGCCCGCGTCGTCCTCGATGAAAGCCCAGACCCGGTGCTTCTGTCACCGGGGCCGCTGCCGCAGCGAGCAGCGACGCGTACTTCGTTGATCCCCGTTTACGCCACGATTCCACTCACCGAAAGGATCTGAATGATGACCGTGCCCACCGGCCAGTTCGTCGACACCGCCCGTCCCAGCGAGGAGGCGGTCACCACCGCCGTACACACCTGGGCCGACACCGTGCAGAGCTTCGCGAGCAAGCTGGCCTCCGGTCAGTCACAGATGCCCGACCTGAAGGACGTCGTCGACCAGTACTTCGACTTCGCCGAGAAGGTCTTGGCCAAGCAGCGCGAGTTCGCCCAGCAGTGGGCGTCGGCCACCACGAAGGCCTCCCAGGCCGTCACCGAGCAGGCCCAGCGCGCCACCCAGTCGGTGGCCGCGCGCACCGCGAACGGCACCGAAGCCGTCGTCGACAACGCCGCCGAGACCGCCCGCGTGGCCGCCGAGAAGGCCGGCGACGCCGCAACCCCGCCGACGCGTCGTCGATGACGTCGAGGTCGTCCGGGTCGGCGGGACCGTCGGCCCCCAGCCAGCGGGCGAACGCTGCCCGTCGTCGGCGAGGAACTCCCGCTGCCGGCGCGCGTCGTCGAGCATGGCGTCGGAGCGGTAGACCGCCGGGATCGACGCCTCGGGCTCCGTGCGGCGCACGTGCGCCACGTAGCCGCCGAGGATCGCGGCGTCGAGATCGTGGCGCCGACCACGGGCTGGAGCACGGAAGTGCTGGACGCGGCGTTCGCCGCGCCGCCCGGCACGGCGCCGCGCCGCGCGCTGGAGTCGGCGCTGCTGTCCGGCCCGATGAGCTCCTACGCCCGCGGCGCGCACGGTGACGCCGAGGCGTTCGTGCCGCTGGAGAACGGGCTCGCGGTGATCGCCGAGCACGCCCGCAGCCTCGGCTACCACGGCCTGATCCTGTTCCTGGACGAGCTGATCCTGTGGCTGCAGGCGCACATGAGCAACCAGGAGTTCGTCAACACGCAGGTGAGCAAGCTGGTCAAGCTCATCGAGTCCGGCGTCGCCGAGCGGGCGCTGCCGATCGTGTCGTTCATCTCCCGCCAGCGCGACCTGTCCAAGCTCGTCGGTGAGGACGTCACCGGGGCGGACGTGAAGAACCTGGAGGCGCAGGTCGAGTACCTGGCCGGGCGGTTCGACGTGGTCAACCTGGAGGACACCAACCTGCCGGCGATCGTGCGCGAGCGGGTGCTGCGGCCGCGGCCGGGCAAGGAGGCGCTGCTCGACCAGGCGTTCGCGTCGATCGAGTCCAGCCGGCCCGGCGACCGCGACGTGCTACTCGACGCCACCGGCGCCACCGGGGCGACCTGGGACGACTTCCGGCGGGTCTACCCGCTCTCGCCGGCGCTCCTCAATGTTCTCGTCGCGCTGGCCGGCGCGCTGCAGCGCGAGCGGACCGGGCTCAAGCTGCTGCAGGAGATGCTCTATCGCCGGCGCGACGACATGAAGCTCGGCGAGCTGATCCCGCTCGGCGACCTGTGGGACGTCCTCGCCGACGGCACCGGCGAGGCGTTCACCGACCGGCTGCGCCGCGAGGCCGACGCCGCGCACCGCTTCTACGCCCGGGCCCGGGCGCACCTGGTGGAGCGCTACGGCGGCGCGACCTCCCGCGACTTCGTCGCCGTCGACCGGTTCGTCAAGACGCTCTTGCTCGCCTCGCTCGCGCCGCAGCTGCCCGCGCTGGCGCGGCTCACCGGCGCGCGGATCGCCGCGCTCAACCTCGGCTCGATCCGCTCGCGCACCGTCGAGCCGGCCCGGATGGTGGTCACCCGGCTGCAGGAGCTGCAGGCCGAGTTCGGCGAGCTGCGCTCCGAGGGCGATCAGGACCCGGTGTTCACGCTGCACCTCGACGACCTCGACGTCGAGCCGCTGCTCGACGCCGTCGGGGAGAAGGACTCGCTGGGCGCGCGCCGGATCTGGGTCAAGGACCAGGTCTGGGAGCAGCTCGGTGTGCGCGACTCCGGCGAGTTCGTCAGCCGCCGGGAGTTCGTGTGGCGGGGCACGCGGCGCACCGCCGAGTTCGTGTTCGCGAACGTCCGCGACCAGGCCGACGTGCCCGACTTGCAGTTCACCCCCGAGATGCCGGGGAACGTGCGGTTCGTCCTCGACTACCCGTTCGACCCCGGGTTCTCGCCCGCCGACGACGTCCTACGGGTTACCCGGCTGCGCCGGGCCGGGGTCGAGGCGGCGACGGTCGTGTGGATCCCGCTGCACCTCACCGAGCAGCGCTCGGCCCAGCTCGGCCGGCTGCTCAAGATCGACTACCTGCTGGAGCGCGACCGTCTCGAGGAGTACGCCGCCGACCTGTCCGCGGACCTGCGGCTGCGGATGCGCCAGCAGCTGCTGGTGCTGCGGGAGAACCTGTCGTCCCAGCTGCGCGCCGCGCTCGCGCAGGCCTACGGGATCGCCCGGCCCGACCCGGGCACCGTCCGGGCCGACCTCGACTACGGGATGACGCTCCAGTCGCTGCAGCCGGACTTCAGCCGCGGCCGGCCGCCGGCGCGTCGTTCGAGCAGAACGCGCAGCTGCTCGTCGACGGCCTGTTCGCGACGCTGCACCCGCGCCACCCGGACTTCGACCCCGCGCGGACCGGCCGGGCGATCACGCTCGCCGACCTGCGGACCACGCTGGGCTGGATCACCAAGGCGATGGAGACCGGCGAGCGGCGCACGGTCGTCGAGGCCAGGCAGCTCCCGGTCGTCCGCCGCATCGTGCACGGCCTGGAGCTGGGCGAGGTCGGCGACGGTCCGCTCACGCTCTCGGTCGACTGGCGGCGGCGTATCGACCAGCAGGCGGCCGTGCACGGCGTGACCGGTGACCTGTCCGTCGAGGACGTGCGCCGCTGGATCGGCGAGGTGGGTCCGACCGGGCTCGACCGTCCGGTGAGTGACCTCGTCATCGCCACTTATGCGCTGCTCGCCGACCGGGCCTGGGTGCACCACGGTGTCGTCGTCGACCCGCCGGACCTCGACCGGATCGGCCCCGGTTACACCCTTCGGGCGCAGGAGCTGCCGACCGCCGACGAGTTCGCGGCCGCCCGGGAGCGAGTCTCCGCCTTGTTCGGGATCCGGGTGCCGGACGTGCTGTTCGCCCGCAATGTCCGGGCGCTGGCCGAGCGGACGCGGGAGAAGGTCCGTGAGCTGGAGCCGGCGGTCAACGCGCTGTGGCGGGCGCTGCAGAAGCACGCGCGACCTCGGCCTTGCCGAGCCCGGTCCGCGCACGACCACCGCCCAGGCCGCCGCGGACCTGCTCGCCCGGCTGTCCGCCACCCGCACCGATCCCGCGCTCGTCCGGGTCGTCGCCGCGGGTGCCGACGGGGCAGTCCGACGCGGTGCTCGGCACCGCCATCGTCACCGCGCCCGCCGTGCTCGCCGCGCGTGGACGGCGTGGAGTGGTCGCTTCTGGAGGCCGTGCGCGCTCTCGTCGGCCACGAGGTCGCTCGGCGAGCGGGCGGCGCGGCTCGTCGACCGGGTGGCCGAGGCGGCCCGGGACGACCAGTACACGCGCGACCTGGTCCCGGTACTCGGCGACATCCGCGGCCAGGCCGTCGCGCTCGGGTCCGAGGCCGCCCGGTTGGCAGCCGTCGTCCGACCCACACCGGTACCGGTCCGCGATCCGGAGCCGCTCCCGATCGCGCCGCCGCGGGTCGTCACATCATCCCCGGTGTCGCCGCCGGTCGGGTCGGCCGCCGCCCGTCGCCGCGTCGTCGATGCGGGTCAGCTCGACGCCGCCCTGGACGAGCTGCGCCTCGATGTGCAGCGCCATCCGTCGGCCCGGTTCGAGCTGGTCTGGCGGCCGCTCGAGCCCGACGAGCAGGGCTGAGCGCCGTGCCCGCCCCCGAGCTGGACACCCGGATGGTCGAGGCCGTCATCGGCGACGAGCTCCCGCACCTCGGCGACCGGCGGCTTCTGCTCGTCCACGGCCGGTACCCAGCCGGGCGAGAAGGCCGTCTTGCAGGTCGACGGCCGTACCGGCGCATGTCGTCGACCAGCAGTCCGTGCTCGGCGTCGTCGACGCCTGGCTGGCCCACCGGGTGCGGGGCGGCGACGACCTTCTGGTCGTCGTCCATCCGCTCGACGACGAGCAGCTCGGTTGGGATGTGCGCGGGCACGCCGTCCGGCGCGGCACCGTGACCGTCGACCTGGCCACGATCGTGCAGCGCCGGTTCGGTGCCACCGACCTGGACCAGCGGGTGCGGCAGAACAACTGGCTGGTGAAGGGCCTGCTCGCCGCCGAGCCGACCGCCGGATGGCGGCGCGGCGGGCCGGTGCTCACGCTCGACGTGGCCGTCCGGGCGCTGCTCGCCGCACGCCTCGGGCTCGACGACGCGCCCGACGCCGGCAGCCTGCTCGAGTGGTCGCAGGGGCCGGGACCGGTGCGCTTCCGGGCTTTGCCGGCCGACGAACGCGCCGGACTCACTCGCCTGGCTCACCGACAGCGTCGGTGGGCGTGGCGGCGGTGCTGATGGCACTGGTGGCAGACGGGCGGGCGGCCGACGCCATGGCGATCGGGGTCGTCGCCGCGGTGCTCGACGATCCGCGCGCCTCGGCCGAGACGGCCGTCGCCGTCGGCGGTCTGCTCGGCGCAACCCGGATCGGGGCGGCGGAGCGGCGGGCGTTCGTGGCGGCCGTGGAGGGCATGGTGGAGCGCTGGGTGGCGGCCGCCGAGTCCGCCAATGCGGCCGGGGAGGACGCGCGGCGCCGCGTCCTCGCCGTCGTCGACCGGGCCGACCACCTCGCCGCGGACGCCGGCCTCACCGAGGCGCTCCATGGCAACGCCTTCCTCCCGTCGGCGTTCCGGACGCGACTACGCGCGGTGGCCGCCTCGCTCGGCCCGGCGCCCGATGCGGACGCCCCGACCCGCGCCGCGGCTGCCCTCGCCGCGCTGCGCGAGCACCGCCTCGCGCAGCTGCACCCCGACCGGTGTGCGGCCGCGGAGATGGCCGTCCGCCTGCACCGGTGGCTCGCGGCGCCGTCCGCACCGGCCGGGTCGGTCGCCGCGGCCGTCGCCGCGCAGGTCGCCGAGGGCGGGTGGGTCGACCGGGCGCTCACGGCCGTGTGGGCGGGGGAGCGCATCGACGACCCCGTGGTCGCCGCGGCATACCGCACCGTGTTCGACGCGGCCCGTCACCGCCGCGACGACGAGGACGCCGCGTTCGCGGCCCTCCTCCCGGACTGGGTCGCGCACGCGTCGGCGTCAGGTGCCCGGCGCAGCCCTGCTGGTCGAACAGGTGCTGGAGGAGGTGGCTGTCCCGCTGCTGGCTCTCAGGGCTGCACCGCTGGTGGTGGTCGTCGACGGGATGAGCGCGGCGGTTGCGGCGGAGCTGGGCGAGCAGCTCGCCGAGCGGGCGTGGGTCGAGGTGTCGCGGGAGACCGAACGTCGCAGCGGGGCGGTCGCGACGGTGCCCTCGGTCACCCGTGCGAGCCGCGCAAGCCTGCTGACCGGCCGGGCCTGCGTCGGCGACCAGGCCTGCGAGGTGGACGGGTTCACCGCCTTCTGGCGCCGGCACCGGCGCCCGGCCCTGCTCGTGCACAAGGCCGACATCGCCGGTCCGGCCGGGCGCAGGTTGGCCGAGCCGCTCGCCGAGGCCCTCGCCGACGAACGGACCGTGGTGGGCGTCGTGCTCAACACCGTCGACGACGCACTCGACCACGGTCGTGAGGGCGACCGCACCGGGTGGCGACTGGACGACATCACCTACCTGCCCGACCTGCTCGACGCCGCCCGCAGCTACGCCCGCCCCGTCGTGCTGGTGGCGGACCACGGCCACGTGCTCGACCGGGGTGGGTCCGACGGCCCGGTCGCGGCAGACGGCGTCGAGTCCGCCCGCTGGCGGACGGGCGAGCCGCGTGACGGTGAGCTCGCGTTGGGCGGACCGCGCGTGCTGCTCGGTGACGGCCGCGTCATCGTGCCGTGGCGGGAGGAGATCCGCTACACCCGGCGTCGGGCGGGCTACCACGGCGGCGCGTCCCTGGCGGAGATGGCCGTGCCCGTGCTCGTCATCACCCCGACTCCCGAGTCGCTCCCCCTGGGATGGGCGGTCCTGCCGGTCGAGATCGTGGAGCCCGCGTGGTGGACCGGCCGCCGCGGCGCCCCGTCCCCCGCCCCGGCACCCCGGCCGGCCCGGCGGCCCCGGAGACCCGAGCCGGCGGCGACCGAGGCAGACGGGCTGTTCGCCGCCCCTCGAGCCGGTCGTCGCCGCGATGTCGCTCGGGCAGCAGGTGGTCGCGTCGGAGGTGTACAAGGCGCAGCAGGCGTTCGTCCGTCGCGCCCCGGACAAGGCCACGGTGGCGGCTGTGGTGGACGCGCTTGCGGTGGAGGGCCGGCTCTCCGCCGTGGCGACGGCCGCGCAGGCGGGCCGCGCCGGTCGCGATCCCGACGGCGTGGCGGCCACGCTGCAGCGGCTGCTCAACGTCGAGGGCTACCCGGTCCTCACGGTCGCGGGCGGCACCGTGGAGCTCAACGTCGACCTGTTGAAGCTGCAGTTCCAGGTCGGCCGATGACCGTACCGGTCAGCGAGGCCCGTCGGCAGGCGGTGATCGACGCGCTGCGGCGGGGCACCGTGCCCGCCTCGGGGCTGGACCTGCTCGCGGTCGGGCTCGACCGGTTCGCGGCGGCAATGGACGACGACCTCGCCACGGTCTCGCGGGGCGGCGCCGCATTCCACGCCGTACGCGGCGAGTACGGCTCGGGCAAGACGTTCTTCGCCCGCTGGCTCGCGGAGCGGGCCAAGCGCGCGGGCCTGGCGACGTCGGAGATCCAGGTGTCGGAGACCGAGACGCCGCTGCACCGGCTCGAGACGGTCTACCGCCGCCTCACCGAGCGCCTGGCCACCGCAACCCACCAGCCCAGCGCGCTGCGCCCGGTCGTCGACTCGTGGCTGTACACGCTGGAGGAGGAGGTGCTCGACTCCGGCGATGTCGACGAGGGCGACACGGACCGGCTCGTCGCCGCCGTCGACGAGCTGATGGAGCAGCGGCTCGCCGCGGTCGCCCGGGCGACCCCGGCCTTCGCGGCGGCGCTGCGCGGCTACCGGCACGCCCGGCTCGCCGGTGACGCCGCCACTGCCGAGGCGCTCGTCGCGTGGCTCGGTGGGCAGCGCTCGGTGGCCGCGGCCGCCCGCCGGGCTGCGGGAGTGCGCGGCGAGCTGGATCACTTCGCCGCGCTGGGCTTCCTGCAGGGCCTGCTGACCGTGCTGCGCGACTGCGGGCACCCCGGCCTGCTGCTGGTCCTCGACGAGATCGAGACGCTGCAGCGCGTGCGCGGCGACGTCCGGGAGAAGGCCCTCAACGCGCTGCGCCAGCTCATCGACGAGCTCGACGCCGAGCGCTTCCCCGGATTGTTCCTCGTCATCACCGGGACGCCGGCGTTCTTCGACGGGCAGCAGGGCGTGCAGCGTCTCCCACCGCTGGCCCAGCGGCTGGCGACCGACCTCGCCACCGACCCGCGCTTCGACTCGCCGCGCGCGGTGCAGCTGCGCCTTCCCGGATTCGACCTCGCCGGGCTGGGTGAGCTGGGCCGCCGGGTGCGTGCGCTCTACGCCGGGCAGGCGCGGCATCCGGAGCGCATCACGGCCATCGGTCGACGACGCCTACGTCGACGAGTTGGCCCGGGCGCTCACCGGCGAGCTGGGCGGGCGGGTCGGCGTCGTCCCGCGGCTGTACCTGCGCAAGCTGGTGCAGGACGTGCTCGACCGCGTCGACGAGCACGCCGACTTCGACCCCCGACGCCACTACCGGCTCACCCTGGCCCGCACCGAGCTCACCGACGTCGAGCGCAACGCCGCGACGCCCGTGCGGGCCGGCGACGTCGAGCTCGACCTGTGATCGACGCGCTGCACCCCGCGCTCGCCCACCACGTGGTCAACAGCCTGGGCTGGCGGGACCTGCGGCCGCTGCAAGGCGAGGCGATCGAGCCGCTGCTGGCCGGGCGCGACGCCCTCCTGCTGGCCCCGACCGCGGGCGGCAAGACCGAGGCGGCGATGTTCCCGCTGCTCACCGTGATGGAGCGGGACCGGTGGACCGGGGTGTCGGTGCTCTACGTCTGCCCGCTCAAGGCGCTGCTGAACAACCTCGTCCCGCGCCTCACGACGTACGCGTCATGGCTCGGGCGGACCGTCGCCGTGTGGCACGGGGACGTCGCCGCCTCCGCACGGCAGCGCATCCTGCGCGAGCGGCCGGACGTCCTGCTCACCACGCCGGAGTCGATCGAGGCGATGCTGGTCAGCACGAAGGTGGAGCACCGGCAGTTCCTCGGCGATCTGCGCGCCGTGGTGGTCGATGAGATCCACGCCCTCGCCGGCGACGACCGCGGGTGGCACCTGCTGGCCGTTCTCGAACGGCTCACCAGGCTCTGCGGTCGCCCGCTGCAGCGGATCGGGCTGTCCGCGACCGTCGGCAACCCGGAGGAGCTGTTGACCTGGTTGCAGGGTGCCGGCCACGGGCGTCCGGCCGCCGTCGTCGCCCCGTCGGCCGCCCGCTCGGGTGGCGCCGACATCGAGCTCGACCACGTCGGCACCGTTGACAACGCTGCCAAGAGTGCTCGCCGCACTGCACCGCGGGGAGAAGCGGCTGGTGTTCTGTGACAGCCGGGCGCTGGTCGAGAAGCTCGGTGCCGCCTTGCGGGAGCGGGGGGTCACCACGTTCCTCTCGCACGCGTCGCTGTCGCTCGACGAGCGCAGACGCGCTGAGGCGGCGTTCGCCGAGGCGCGGGACTGTGTGATCGTCTCGACGTCGACGCTGGAGCTGGGCATCGACGTGGGCGACCTCGACCGGGTGGTGCAGATCAACGCGCCGGCCACGGTAGCGGCGTTCCTGCAGCGTCTCGGCCGGAGCGGGCGCCGTCCCGGAGCCGTCCGCAACTGCCTGTTCCTCGCCCTTGACGAGCGGTCGCTCCTGTGGGCGGCGGCCCTGCTCCGGCTGTGGGGCACGGGCTACGTCGAGCCGATCGTCGCACCGCCGGAACCGCGGCACATCGTGGCCCAGCAGCTCCTCGCCCGGTGCCTGCAGGACGCCGGCGTCGGGCGGAGCCTGTGGCCGCAGGAGTGGAACGGTCTGGCTCCGTTCGACCGCAGCGCCGAGCCGATCGTCGCGCATCTCCTGGCGGAGGGCTTCGTCGACCAGGACGACGGCATGCTCTTCGTCGGTGCGGAAGCGGAGAAGCGGTTCGGGCACCGGCACTTCGCGGGGTTGACCGCGGTCTTCACCGCTCCACCGCAGTTCACCGTGATCGAGGGGCTGCGGGAGATCGGCCGCGTCGATCCGTCGCTGCTGACCGACCGCGTCGAGGGTCCCCGGCTTCTGCTGCTGGCGGGCCGGTCCTGGCGCGTGACCTGGGTCGACTGGCGACGGCGGCGGTGCTTCGTCGAACCCGCCGACCGCGGAGGCCGGGCCCGATGGGTCGTCGGCGGCCCGGAGGGTCGCTCGTTCGCCCTGACCCGCTCGGTACGCGACGTGCTGCTCGGTGACGACCCGCCGGTGCGCATGACGGAGCGGGCGCGGGCCGTACTCGCGAAGTTGCGCTCGATCCGAGTCGTCCACCGTGCATCCCGGCGGCCTGGTGATCACCGACGCCGATGGCGATGTGCGCTGGTGGACCTGGGCCGGATTCCGGGCCAACGCGACGTTGGCCGCCACCGTGTCCGACCTGGTGGACGCCGCAGCGCGGATCGACGACGTGTCGATCCGGCTCCGCAACGACCTGACGCCGGGCATGTGGCGCACGGCGACGGCCGACGCCGCCGACCGGGTGTGTCTCGCGGAGGTCGACGACGTCGCGGTCGACGGGCTGAAGTTCTCCGAGGCGCTTCCCCGCCGGCTGGCGGTTGCCACCCTCGCCGCGAGGCTGACCGACCTCGGCGCCGCCCGAACCGTGCTCCACGAGCCGGTCCGGTTCGTGCGTCGGTAGGTCCGCGGGTGACCCGCCCGGGCCGCACACCATAACGATGTCGTCACGTCGGCGAGTCGTCCGGTGACCGCGTGACATGTCGCGGTGCCGGACGGAAGCATTCGAGGGGCAGGACCGGTCGCGGGGGACGGCCGTGTTCGAGCGAGTCGCAGGCGGGGGACGTGCGATGACCGACCTGACCATCGACCGTGCGGTCCATCTGGACGAGCCGGTGCGGGATGCGCTCCCGTCTGCGAGGGCGGAGCAGCAGGAGCCCGCCCCGGTGCGGGGGGCGAGGACCGGCGAAGTGCGGCTGACCCGGCTGCTCGCGCTGGTTGCACTCAGTCCGGCGCAGGCCGTGGAGGTGGGCGCAGGTCTGCTCGCCGTGGTCGAACTCGATCAAGCGCGTGAGCAGGGGGATCCGGACGACGGCGGGCCTGCGGTCGACCGGATCACGGTCGACGTGGACGGCCGAGTGGCCGTCGGTCCCGCGCCGCGGGCCGGCGGCTTGCCGGCGGTCGGGGCCGGGGCTCCCGCGCGGGGTGATGCCGCCCTGCTCGGCGAGCTCGCCGGCGCAGTCCGCGCTCAGGTCGGCCCGGGGAACCCTGTGAACGCCCGGCTCGTCGACGAACTCGACCGCGCAGTGGCAGAGCTGCCCGTGGCCGGCGTGGCAGCGGTCCGGCAGCGGCTGGAGGAGGCGTGTGCCACCCTCGACCGGCAAGCCGTGCGTGCGGAGCTCGGAGCGCTCGTGCGGGCGCTGACGGCGAGCACCGGAACTGCGGGGCCGGGCGGTGCTGCTCGACCCGAGCGAATGGCCGAGGCTCCTTCGGGAGCGCCGCCGCCGGCCGGCCCGAGACGGGCGGTGCGCACCCGGGTCTGGGCGTGGCTGCTGTCGGTGGCGGTGCTCGTCGCGGTCGTCGCGCTCGAGGTCGTCCTCCTGCGCGACAACATCGCCGCCGACGTCCACCTGCTCCTGGAGGCCGGACGGTCCGGATCGACCGCGTCGGCGGCCACGCAGCCCGACGGCCTGCCCGTCATCCCGCCGGCGCCGCCGACTGCCGGAGCCGTGGCGGGGATCGACGTGCGCCCGCTCACCGCCTGCACGCCAGGAGCCCCGTGCACCGTGCGCGTGCTCTTGCGACTGGTCCCGGCTGCCGATCCGCGAACTGCGAGCTGGCGGTTCGAGCTGACGGACCGCTGCACGGGCGCCACGGACTCGGCACCCGGAGGATCGGTCACGGTGCCGGCCGGGTCGCAGCAAGTCGCTGTCGTGGACACCGTTCTTCTGCCGGCGTACGGCGGAGTCGCGGTGAGCGCGGTGACGGAGCAACCTGCCGTCGCAGCGGCACCGCCGGTCCTCCTCGGTTCGTGTACGTCCGGGTGAGCCACGCGAGGGATCCGAGATGTCGATCACTGGACCGGCCGTACCGCCTCCGGCGCGGACCCGCAGGCGCAGACGGACCTGGCAGGAGCGCCGAAACCGCCGGGGTGGTGCATTCGACCTGCTCGCCGTGGCGGCGGCGCTCGCGCTGGTCGGGCTCGGGTTGGCGAACCTCGCCCTCACGGGCACCCCGGAGCTGGCGGTCCGGCAGGCCATGATCGCGGGAGGCGGACTCCTCGCCCTCATCGCGTTCTGGCGGTTCCGCGTCCGGCTGCTCGGCGTCCTCGGCTGGCTGGCCTACGGTGCGAGCGTCGCCCTGCTCGCCGGGGTGCTCGTGGCGGGTGCGTCGGCGAACGGCGCCACCCGCTGGATCGCGGTCGGGCTCGCTCAGCTTTCAGCCGTCGGAGCTGGCCAAGCTCGGGCTGCTGCTGGTCCTCGCCGGCGTGCTCGGGTCGAGCCTGCCGGAATGGCAGCGCTTCGTCGCGGCCGTGCTGCTCGCGCTCGTGCCGATCGCGCTGACCGTGGCGCAGCCCGACCTGAGCACGACCACCCTGCTCGCCGTCCTCGCCGGAGCCATGCTGATCATCGGGCGGGTGCCGGCGCGGTTCCTGCTGCCCCTCGCCGCGGCGGCCGCGGTGTCGGCGCCGCTGGCGATCGGTCTGCTTCGGCCGTACCAGGTCGAGCGGCTCGGCAGCTTCCTGGTCGGCGCGCACGAGTCCCCGACCGGCTCCGGCTGGGCGGTTCGGCAGGCAGAGATCGCGGTGGGGTCGGGGACGCTCTTCGGGCGGACCGACGACCCCTTGCGCCTCCTGCGCGCGCAGTACGTACCCGAGCGGGAGACCGACCTGGCGCTCGCGAGCCTGGTCGGGCAGTGGGGGCTGGTCGCCGGGGCCGGAGCCGTGCTCTCTCGCGCTCTTCCTCGTATGGCGGCTCGCGCTGGCCGCGCGCACGTCCCGCACACCGCACGGTGCCCTGGTCGGCGGGGGTCTCGCGATCCTCCTGGGCGTCGAGACGGTCGTGTCGGTGGGGGGCAATCTCGGGTTGCTCCCGCTGGCGGGCGTCCCGTTCCCGCTGCTCAGCTACGGCGGCACCGCGCTGGTCGTCCACCTGGCCGCGATCGGCGTCGTCCTGGCCGTCCGCCGCGACGGCGGCCGCCGGTCGCTGTGGGCCCTGCCGCGCCTGCGCAACCCGCGACCTCGGCTCGTCCGCGCGACCGCGATCGCGCTGTCTGCGTCGCTGGTGCTCTTCGGCGTCTACGGATGGCAGCTGCAGAGCACCGAGGGACCCGCGTTGCAGCTGGCCGGTCAGGAGCAGATGACGCGCTGCGTCCGGCTGCCCGCGCCCCGCGGCGCGATCACGGACCGGCACGGTGCGGTGCTCGCCGCGAACGCCGTGGACACCGGCAGCGGGACCGACCGCGTCGTCGTCGTCCCCGCGCTGCTGCGGGCGCACCCCGCTGACGTCGACCGCCTCGCCGCGCTCGTCGGAGGCCCGAGCGACGACCTGCACGCGCAGCTCGGGCGCGCGGAGGCCACGACGCTGGAGCTCCCCGTGGCCGACGTCCCGCGCAGCACCGGCGACGCGATCGCGGCGGCGGGGATCCCCGGGGTGTTCGTGGCTGCGGACCCGCGACGGGCGTACCCCACGGGTGGGTTGCTCGGACCGGTGCTCGGCTTCACCGGGGTCGCCACCCCCACGGACGTCGAACGCATCCCCGACCTGCCACCGGGAGAGATCGTGGGGCGGGCCGGCCTCGAGCAGCGGTACGACGCCGTGCTGCGCGGGATCAACGGCCAACAGTGCCTGTACGTCGACCCGCGGGGCGTGCCGGTGGCACTCGGGCCCCGGCAGGAGCCCGTGCCCGGGGCGGACCTGCGGCTCTCGATCGACCTGGGTCTGCAGCGCCAGCTCGACGCCGGCCTGGTCGCCGCCGTCCGGGCGCAGCCGAGACCGACGGGCCGGATCGGCGCGGCGGTCGCGATGGACCCGAGATCAGGTCAGATCCTCGCGATCGCGAGCACGCCGTCGTTCGACAACAACGTCTACGGGCCGCCGCTCGAACGCCTCCGCGCTCCGGGACGTGGCCGCAGCTCCGGGGTCGCCGATGCTCGACCACGTCACCCAGGCCGTCGCCCCGCCCGGGTCGACGTTCAAGCTCGTGGTGGCCGCCGCGAACCAGGCCCACCCGGTCTTCGCCCCGAAGCAGGCCATCCCGACCGGGGCCGACTTCACCTACGGCGGCCACACCTTCGGCAACTGGAAGCCGATGGGCCCGATGAACATGCCCGAGTCGATCGCCATGTCCAACGACGTCTACTTCTACAAGCTCGCCGTGGCCCTCGGGCCGGACGCGATGATCGACACGGCCCGGGCCCTCGGGGTCGGCCGGCGGACCGGCATCGACCTGCCGGCCGAAGCAGGCGGGTACCTGGGCACGCCGGACTCCGTCCACGCGAGCGGCGGCACATGGTACGGCGGGTCGACGGTCATCCTCGGCATCGGTCAGGGCTACCTGCAGGTCACGCCGCTGCAGAACGCCCGGTGGACCGCGGCGGTCGCCACGGGGACGCTGGTCACGCCTCGGCTGGGTCTCGCGGTCGGGACGGGGGAGGGCACGTACACGGCGCTCCCGTCGCAGGTCGCGACACCGCTGCCGTTCGCCGGAGCGCTCGGACCGATCCGCGAGGGGATGCGGGCGGCCGTCACCGGCGGCACCGCGGTCCGGCTCGCCGACCTCCCCGCGGCGGTCGGAGGCAAGAGCGGTACCGCGCAGGACGGAGGGCTCACCGATGGGAGCTACGACAACTGGATGACGGCGGCCGCTCCGATGGACGACCCCGAGATCGTGGTGACGGCGCTCGTCCAGGGGCCCGGCCAGGGTGCCAACAGCGCCAAGGACGTGGTGGACACGGGGCTGCGCCACTACCTCGACCACCGGGAGGCGATCCTCGCCACGGGACCGGTGCAGACCCCCTGATCAGCTCCGGCCGTAGGCGGCGAGCAGGGGACGGTTACGCAGGGCCCGGGCCGCCCCCTCGGCGACGCAGGTCAGCGGCTCCTCCGCCTGCTTCACCGGCAGGCCGAGGCGTCGCTCGAGGTCGTCGGAGAAGCCAGGGACCAGCGAGCCTCCGCCGATCACCAGCACACCCTCGGCCAGCACGTCCGCAACGCCCTGCGGGGGAAGGTCGTCCAGGCACGTGGCGAGCGTGTGGATGATCTCGTCGGTGATCGGCCGAACCGCCTGGGCCACCTCCGCGGCCTGCACCGTCGCCAGCCGGGGGCGTCCCGTGGCGGCGTCGCGGCCCTGGACGACGAGCGGGCCGGCGTCCGGCTCAGTAGCCCGGATCTTGAGGTCCTCGGCCCCGAGCTCGCCGACGTGGATCTGGTGCTGCTCGCGCAGGAGCCGGCTGACCGCCACGGTCATCTCGTCGCCGGCCAACTTGCTGGACCGGTGCGTGAGCACCCCGCCGAAGCAGAACGCCGACACCTCGGCCGTCCCACCGCCGACGTCGACGACCATGTGCACGCGCCGCTCCAGGGGGTCGATGCCGCAGCCGACGGCACCGGCGATGGACTCGTCCAGCGCCGTCACCGGGCGGATGCCCGCTTCCTCGGCGGCCTCGATGAGCGCGCGGCGTTCCAGCGCGGTCGACCCGACCGGCGCCCCGACGACGGCACGGACCCGCGCCGTCCACGCGCGCCTGCCGACCTTCCGCAGGACCGAGTGCAGGTACAGCCGCGCGACCTCCAGGTCCGTGACCACGCCGTCCTGCAGCGGCCGGACCGCGACGTACCCCGACGGCGCGCGGCCGAGCAGCTCCGCCGCTTCCCTCCCGACGGCGAGCACCCGCTCCCGTCGGGAACCGCGTCGGTACAGCAGCATGACCGACGGTTCGTCGTAGACGATTCCGCGGCGGGGGTCGCTGACCACCGTGTTGGCGGTGCCCAGATCGATACCGAGTTCCACCCGTGTACCTCCTGCCGTGCAGGCCGTAAGCCTGCCAACCCGCACGGCCCCTGGTCCAGGCAAGGTGAACGGGGTGCCGCTCGTTCGCGGTGCGACGTTCTCGTTCACCGCGGGCGGCCACCCCGCACCTCGACGGGCTGATGGTGGAGGTCACCGAGATCCCGGAGGGCCTGGTCCTGGACGGCGAGTTCCTCGACGGGCTCCGCCGCGTGAGGCGAAGCAGTCGTTGTGTCTACTACGTCG
>CAWHHY010000016.1:0-95061 GCA_963829305.1 uncultured Actinomycetota bacterium
CGGGGGTGCGTGGTCGAATCGTCATGTGCCCGGACCTCTGGTTCTCGACGACGCGAGCGTGCCCCTGCTCGTCCGGCCCGCGCGCGTCGCGGAAGCCGAACCGGAGTGGGAGCCGGCTGCGCGCCGGGTTCTCGAGCACGACGCCGGCCCGCTGCGGGTCGTCGGCGGCCCCGGCACCGGGAAGACGACGCTGCTCGTCGCCTCTGCGGCCCGGTGGATCCGGACGGGAGCCGAGCCGGGCCGAGTGCTGCTGCTCGTCGGCAGCCGCCGGGCCGCGGGGGAGTTGCGGGCGCGGCTGACCAGGCTCGTGCACGGTGACGACGGTGTCCGCACCACCCGCGAGCCGCTCGTCCGCACCGTGCACTCCTACGCCTTCGGCGTACTGCGCCTCCACGCCGCCCGCAACGGCGACCCTCCGCCCCGGCTCCTCGCGAGCGCGGAGCAGGACGCCGTGGTGCGAGACCTGCTGGACGGCGAGCTCCACGGCTGGCCCGGCGGCACAGTGCCCGGATCGGGCTGGCCGGAGCGGCTGCGGCCGGCGATCGGCGTGCCGGGTTTCGCCGCCGAGCTGCGTGAACTGCTGCTGCGGGCAGCCGAACGCGGGCTCGGGCCGGACGAGCTGCAGGCGCTGGGGGAGCGGCACGACGTGCCGGAGTGGGTAGCGGCCGGTCGCTTCTTCCGCACCTATGAGCAGGTCGTGCTGCTGCGCGGGGCGGTCGGCCGGGGCGCGCCGCAGGTGACCGCTCCGGCGCTGGACGCCGCCGAGCTGGTCGGCGCCGCGCTGGACGCGCTGGCCAGCGATCCCGAGCTGCTCACGGCCGAGCGTGCCCGGGTACGGCACCTCCTGGTCGACGACGCGCATGACCTCGACCCGCAGCAGCTGGAGCTGGTGCGGGTGCTGGGGCGCACGGCCCGCACCGTCGTGCTCGCGGGCGACCCGGACCAGGCCGTGCTCGGCTTCCGCGGCGCGGATCCATCGGGCCTCGACGCCGTGGACGCTCCCCTCGTGGTGCTCGGTGTGGACCGCCGTGCCCGACCGGCGATCCGCGCTGCCGCCGCCCGGCTGGCCGCTCGGCTCCCCGGGACGGGTCTCGGGCGGACGCGGGTCGGCCCGGACGATCCCCCCGACGATCCCCCCGATGAGGCCGACGGTCAGGTCCACGTGCGCGTGTTCGGCTCGGCGGCGCAGGAAGCGGCCTGGATCGCGGACGGGCTACGGCGGGCGCACCTGCAACACGGCGTGCCCTGGTCGCAGATGGCGGTGCTGTCGCGCTCCGCCCGCCGTTCGCTCCCCGTGCTGCGCCGTGCGCTGCTCGCCGCCGGGGTGCCGATCGCCGTGCCGCCGGACGGGCTGCCGCTGGCCCGCCAGCCCGCGGTCGTACCGCTGCTCATGGTGCTCCGATACGCGGCGCGCCCGGACGACCTCGACCCCGACGCCGCCACCGCGCTGCTCACCTCTCCGCTGGGCTCGGCGGACCCGCTGCGCCTGCGCCGCCTGCGCCGCGGGCTGCTGCGCCTGCATGCCGCCGGTGGGCAGGCCCAAGAGCCTGCGGGGGCCGACGCGATGCCCGGCAGCGAGGACGAGGGGCCGACTCCCGCACGACCTGCGCCGGCACCCGTCGCGGGCACGGTGCTCTCGGCGACGGCGGTCGACGAGGAGCGCATCGGCAGCGACCCGCTGCTGGTGGACGCGCTGCGCGCCGCCGCTCGGGGGCAGCCGGATCCGCTGGCCGCGCTCCCGCCGTTCGAGACCGCACCACTGCGACGGGTCGGGGCGTTGCTCCACGTGGCGGGAGCGGCCATCCGCGAGGGCGCCGGTGCCGAGCAGGTGCTGTGGCTGATCTGGCAAGCCACGAACCTGGAGCAACGGTGGGTCGAGATCGCCGCGGTCGGCGGCCCGGTGGGCGCGGCGGCGGACCGCGACCTGGACGCCGTTCTCGCGCTCTTCGACAGCGCTGCCCGGCACGCCGACCGGCTGCCCGGCGCGGGCGTACTCGCGTTCGTGGAGTACCTCGGCGACCAGCAGCTGCCGGCCGACACCCTCGCCGCCCGGGCACCCGACGCGGAGGCCGTCGCGCTGCTCACCGCGCATGCCGCGCGCGGCCGGGAGTGGCGGGTCGTGGCCGTACCCGGTGTCCAGGAGGGCACCTGGCCGGACCTGCGGCTCCGGGGCAGTCTCCTGGGCAACGAGCGGTTGGTCGATCTCGTCGCCGGGGTGGCCGAGCCCGCCGCCGCGGTGTCGCGGATCGCGCCGCTGCTCGCCGAGGAGCGGCGGTTGTTCTACGTCGCGTGCACGCGCGCCCGGGAGACGCTGCTGGTCAGCGCGGTGCAGGCGGACAGCACCTCACTGACCGGCGGGGAGCAGCCATCGAGGTTCCTCGACGAGCTGGACCCAGCCTCGGACGACGGTCGCGACCGTGCGGACCGCCCCGTGCACCGGCCCGGTCGCGCCCTGGTGCTCGCAGAGCTGGTCGGTGAGCTGCGGCGGGTCGTGTGCGGCCCGGACGAGCCCGGCGAGAGCCCGGAAGGGCGCGCGGCGCGCGACTCACGCCGCCGCCGGGCGGCGGTGCAGTTGGCCCGGCTGACCCAGGCGGGCGTTCCGGGTGCCGCGCCCGACGACTGGTACGGCCTTGCGCCGCTGTCCACGGAGGCGCCGCTCCGCGCGCCCGGTGAGGTCGTGCCCGTCTCCCCGTCGGACGTCGAGAAGATCCTGCGTTGCCCACTGCGGTGGATGTTCGAGCGGCACGGCGGCGCCGAGGTCGGTGCGCTGTCGGCCGTCACGGGCACGCTCGTGCACGCCCTGGTGCAGGCCGGCGCGGCGGGAGCGGACGGTGCGGAGCTCGAGGGCGCCCTGCACACCGCCTGGCAGCGGCTCGATCTGGGAGCGCCCTGGTTCGGGCGACGCGAGCTGGCCCGGGTGCGCGCGATGCTCGCGGCATTCGACGGGTGGGTCCACCGGAGCCGGGCCGACGGGCTGCGGCTCGTCGCGGTCGAGCACCCCGTACAGCTCGACTTTCCGAGTCCGGACGACGTGGAAGTGGGGAACCATCCGGTGCTGCGCCTGCGCGGGCGGGTGGACCGGCTGGAGGTGGATGCTGCGGGCCGTCCCGTCGTCGTCGACGTGAAGACGGGGCGCACCGCGGCGACCGCCCGCGCCGCCGCCGAGCATGCACAGCTCGCCGTCTACCAGCTCGCGGCGGCGCTCGGCGCGTTCACGGAGCTGGTCGGGGCCGCCCGAGACCCGGGCGGCGCCCGACTGGTCTACCTCGCCGACCGGTCGGCCTCGGGTGAGGCCAAGGTGCCCGAGCAGCCGCCGTTGGACGCCGCCGAGGTGGAGCGGTGGAGGCAGCTGGTCCGCGCGTGCGCCGAGGAGACGGCGGGGGCGCGCTTCCACGCACGCGTCGGTCCGGACTGCGACCGGTGTCCGGTGCGGGCGAGTTGTCCCGTGAACGAGTCCGGACGGTCGGTCACGGATGGATGAGTTCGTCACGGTACGTGACGAACATTGGACCGTTCCGGTGTGATCAGCTTGGCGAAACGCCGCCGACGGGGTGAGTTCTCGGTCGATCCCGCATACCGGTACCGTCGCGGGAACGCACCGGGCGCTCCCCGCTCCCGTCGGTGCGAACAGGAGGCCGGAGTGCTCGACGGACGAGTCCGCGCGCGCGCAGCGGCCGTGTGCGGCGCGCTCGTCCTGATGCTCACCGCCTGCGGGAGCCTGGGCACCGGTACCGGCTCGCCGCGCTCCACCGGCGACCTGTTCTCCGCGCTGCCCGGCACGGTGTCGGCCATCCCCGCCCCACCCTCGGCGTCGCAGGACGACAAGGCGCGCTCCGCCGTCCCCAACGATCCCGGGCCGGAGTGGAAGCGCGTGACCGCGGAGGACTTCGACTCGTTCCGCTCGGACGCCTACGGGACCTACGACAGCGTCGGAGCGTTCGGCAACGGCCTGCGCCGCTCGTCGGCGATCAGCGTGTCCGACGGCACGCTGAACATCACCGCCCGCAACGGCAACGTCTCCGGCGGCATGGCCCACAAGCTGGACCGGACCTACGGCCGGTGGGAGTTCCGAGCCCGCACGGACAAGGGTCGCGGATTCGGCTCGGCGATCCTGCTCTGGCCCGAGTCGGAGCGTTTCCCGCAGGACGGGGAGATCGACATCATGGAGGTGCCGTCCGAGACCCGCGACCGGGCGCACTTCATCGTCCACTTCGCCGGTTCGGGCGGCAGTGACAAGGTGTACGGCTCCTACGCCGAAGACGACTTCAGCCAGTGGCACACCTTCGCCGTCGACTGGCTGCCCGACCGCATCGTCTACTACGTGGACGGTGTGGAGCGGTTCCGCGTGACCGACCGGAACATCATCCCGGACAAGCCGATGCACCTGGCCATGCAGTTCGACCAGGGCCCCAAGAAGGACTGGATCCCCGCGCCGGACGCGACCACACCGCCGGCGTTCTCCCTGCAGGTCGACTGGCTGCGCGTCTACGCGCCGGCGTCCCGGTCCTGAGAACTGTCGGACCCCTGCGGTAGGACTGGGGAGTGCTGAGCCCCCAGTCCCTCGCCGCCGCGCTGGGCCTTCCGCCGCCCACGGACGAGCAGGCCGCGGTGATCGCCGCGCCCGCGCGCTCGGCGCTCGTCGTGGCCGGCGCCGGTGCGGGCAAGACGGAGACGATGGCCGCCCGCGTGGTCTGGCTGGTCGCCACCGGGCAGGTGCTCCCCGAGCAGGTCCTCGGCCTGACGTTCACCCGGAAGGCAGCCCAGCAGCTCGGCGTCCGGGTGCGCACCCGGCTGCGGCGCCTCGCCGGGTCCCGGCTCCTCGACGACCTCGATCCCACGGGGGCACGGCGCGCGGCGGTGCTGGCCGGCGAGCCGACCGTCGCCACCTACCACGCCTACGCCGGCCGTCTGGTCGGCGAGCACGCCCTGCGGCTCCCTGCCGAGCCCGGTGCCCGGCTGCTCGGCAGCACCGGTGCCTGGCAGCTCGCCCATCGGGTGGTGACGAGCTGGGCGGACGACCTGGACGTCGACCGGGTGCCCGCGACCGTCACCGGGTACGTCCTCGCACTGGCCGGCGAGCTCGGCGAGCACCTCGTCGAGCCCGCCGCGGTGCGGGCGCACGCCGCGGCGCTGGCCGCGCTGCTCGACCGGGCGCCCCCCGGGCCGCGGCAGAAGGCCGAGCCGTCGCAGCGCTACCGGCGGTGGCTGGAGGCGCAGCGCATGCGGCACGCCCTTATCCCGCTGGTCGAGGCGTTCGCGGCCCGCAAGCGGGCGGAGCGCGCGCTCGACTTCGGAGATCAGCTCGCGATCGCCGCCCGGGTGGCCGCTGAGCACCCCGAGGTCGGCACGCAGGAACGGGCGACGTACCGGGCCGTCCTGCTCGACGAGTACCAGGACACCGGGCACGCCCAACGGGTGCTGCTGCGCGCGCTGTTCGGCGCCGCCCCCGGAGCGCCGGCCGGGCGAGATGCCCCTGCGGTCACCGCCGTCGGCGACCCGTGCCAGTCGATCTACGGCTGGCGCGGCGCGAGCGCGGGCAACCTCCCGCGGTTCCGCACGGACTTCCCGGGTCCGGACGGCGCTCCCGCCGACGAATACGGCCTGCTCACGAGCTTCCGCAACCCGGCGGAGGTGCTCGCACTGGCGAACGCCGTGTCCGCGCCGCTCCGGGCGGCTCCCGGTGCGGTCGGTGTGGGCGCGCTCGCGGCCGGCCCGGGCGCCGGAGCAGGCGACGTCCGGGTCGCGCTGCTGCCGGATGTCGCGGCGGAGCTCGATTGGCTGGCCGACGCGATCGCCGCATGCTGGCACGCGGCTGCGGACGTCGGCGGGGAGTCACCCACGTCGGCCGTCCTCGTGCGCCGCCGGGCCGACATGGATGCCATCGCCGCCGCGCTCCGGGCGCGTGACCTTCCGGTGGAGGTGGTGGGCCTGGGCGGCCTGCTCGACACCCCGGAGGTCCGAGACCTGGTCAGCGCCCTGCGCCTGGTCGCGGATCCGCTCTCCGGGCCAGCGGCGGTACGGCTGCTCACCGGCCCGCGCTGGCGGCTGGGCGTGGCGGACCTCGCGGCGCTCTGGGCGCGAGCGAGGGAGCTCGCACCGGGCCCGTCCGCTCCCTCGGCACCGCTCTCCGCCGCCGAGCTCGCGCTCGGCGCGCTGCCCGGCGAGCACGCGGAACAGGCCGGTCTCGTCGACGCGCTGGACGACCCGGGGGCGCCCGGCCGCTACTCGCGGGCGGGCTTCGCCCGGATCCGCCGGCTCGCGGCGGAGCTGCGCCGGCTGCGGGCGCGGGCGTCGGTGCCGCTGACGGACCTCGTGGCGGACACCGAGCGCCTGCTGCTGCTCGACGCCGAGACCGCCGCCCGTCCCGGCCCCGTCGGCCGGGCGCACCTCGACGCGTTCGCCGACGTCGTCGCGGACTTCACCGCCGGGGCCGAGGTCTCGACCCTGCCCGCGCTGCTCGACTACCTCGACACCGCCGAGCGCGCGGAGGAGGGGTTCGCCCCCGGCGAGGTCGAGGTGGCTCCCGACCGTGTGCAGGTCCTCACCGTGCACGCGGCGAAGGGCCTGGAGTGGGAGATCGTGGCGGTGCCGCACCTCGTGGGCCAGGTGTTCCCGGGCCGCAAGATCAGCGGCAGCTGGCTGACGGATCCGTCGGCGCTGCCCGTCCCGCTGCGTGGCGACGCCGCGGACCTGCCCGGGCTCGACCTGCCCGCACCGGGCGCCGATCGCAAGGTGATCGAGGCCGCGCTGACGGCGCACGACGAGGCCCTGGACGACCGGCGGCTCGTCGAGGAGCGGCGGCTGTTCTACGTGGCGCTCACCCGGGCGGAGCACGTGCTGCTGGTCTCCGGACACCGGTGGGGGGCGACCGGCGACCGCCCCCGGCAGCCGTCGGTGTTCCTCCAGGAGGTGCGCGACGAGGTGGCGACCACCGGCGTGGGGCGCGTCGAGCACTGGGCCGAGGAACCCGAGTTCGGCACGCACAACCCGGCCACCGCGGAGCCCGTCACGGCCGAGTGGCCGGTGGACCCGCTCGGCGCGCGGACGGCCGCGGTGCACGCCGGAGCAGAGCTCGTTCGCGCGGCGCTGCGGGAGCAGGCGGCGGAACTGGCAGGGGCAGACGCCGGCGCCGGTACCGTCGGGTCCCGGGATCAGCCCGCCGTCGACGATCCGACCGGTACCGGCGACGCGGCGGCCGCCGATCCGGCTGCGGTGCAGCGCCCGGGCCCGGCCGACCCGGTCGACCTCGATGACGCGGCTGACCTCGACGACCCGGTCGACCTCGACGACCCGGCCGACCTCGACGACCCGGTCGACCTCGACGACCCGGTCGACCTCGACGACCCGGCCGATCCGGAGGGCTGGGCCGCCGACGTCGACGTGCTCCTCGCCGAGCGCGCCGCCGCTCGGGAGCGGCCCGTCGTCGCGCTGCCCGCACAGCTGTCGGTCAGCAGGCTCGTCGAGCTCGCCGCCGATCCCGGGGCGCTCGCCGCGCGCCTGCGCCGCCCGCTGCCGCTGCCCCCGAACCCGCACGCTCGCCGCGGCACGGCGTTCCACGCCTGGCTCGAGCAGCGGTTCGGCGCCGCCCAGCTGCTCGACGTCGACGAGCTGCCGGGCGCCGCGGATGAGGGCGCCGCGTCGGACGAGCTGCTCGAGGAGCTGCAGGAGGCGTTCCTGGCGTCGCGGTGGGCGGAGCGCGAGCCGTACGAGGTGGAGGTGCCGTTCGAGACCGTGATCGACGGGATCGCCGTGCGCGGCCGGATGGACGCGGTGTACGCCGAGGCGGACGGCGGCTGGACGGTCGTCGACTGGAAGACCGGTGCGTTGCCCGACCCGTCCCGCCGGGCGACGCTGAACGTGCAGCTCGCCGCGTACCGCCTCGCGTGGGGCGCGTTGATCGGCTGCCCGCCGGAGCGGGTGCGGGCGGCGTTCCACTACGTCCGCCAGGACGTGACGCTTCGCCCCGTCGACCTGCTCGACGCGGACGGCCTGCGCGCGCTGGTCGCGTCCGTTCCGGCGGGTGCGTGACTCCTCGGTTCCTGGCGGTGATCCCGCCCGGCGGGTGCTCATGGCTGCCGCATCAGCCACCTCCACCCGCGCACGACGACCATCCGAGCCGTGATCCCGTCCTGCGGGTGCTCACGGCTGCCACCGCAGCCACCTCCGCCCGCGCGCGCCGATCATGCAGGACGGCGCAAACCGTGTCCGAGGCCCGGGTGCCGGCACCACCGCCGCGTCCGGACCAGCTCCTGGAACCCGGCGGACACCGGGAATGGCACGAGGCCCTCCTCCACCAGGTGCCCGTCCATGTGCTGCTGGGCCGGCGCGGCCGATGAGATCACCACGAGAGGTTCTGAAGCCGCGAGCCCGGCCCGCTCGACGGTGAGCGGGCCGGGCGCGACAGGGGAGTTGATCCGGTCAGGACAGTGCGATCAGTGCACGAGCGCCTTCGCGGCGTCGGCGCCGGTCAGCGACTTGACCTCCATCTCGGCGACCTTGGCCGGGTCCGGCTTGTCGTTCTTGGCCAGCACGGTGCCCAGGTAGCCGAGCAGGAACGACAAGGGGATGGAGATCAGGCCCGGGTTGTCGAGCGGGAACCAGTGGAAGTCGACCCCCTGGAGCATCGACGCGCTGCGGCCCGTCACCGGGTCCACCGGCTTCCCGGACACCACCGGCGAGAAGATGATCAGGATCAGGGTGATCCCGAGCCCGCCGTAGATACTGCACAGCGCGCCCGTGGTGTTGAACCGCTTCCAGAACAGCGAGTACAGGATGGTCGGCAGGTTGGCCGAGGCCGCGACCGCGAACGCCAGCGCCACGAGGAAGGCGATGTTCTGGCCGTTGGCCAGGATGCCGCCGAGGATCGCGACGATGCCGATGATGATGGCCGTGCGCCGGGCGACCTTGACCTCGAGGTGCGCGGCGTCCTCGACGACGCCGTGCTTGATCACGTTGACGTAGATGTCGTGGGCGAACGACGCCGACGCGGTGATCGTCAAGCCGGCCACCACCGCGAGGATCGTCGCGAAGGCGACCGCGGCGATGATGCCCAGCAGGATCGTGCCGCCGAGCTGGTAGGCCAGCAGCGGGGCCGCGGAGTTGGCGCCGCCGGGCGCCTTCTTGATCGCGTCCGGCCCGACGAGCGCGCCCGCGCCGTACCCGAGGACCAGCGTGAACAGGTAGAACAGGCCGATCAGGGAGATCGCCCAGACCACCGAGCGGCGGGCCTCCCGCGCCGTCGGCACCGTGTAGAAGCGCATGAGGATGTGCGGGAGTCCGGCCGTGCCGAGCACGAGCGCCAAGCCGAGCGAGATGAAGTCGATGCGGGTGATCGCATTCTTGCCGTACTGCGCGCCCGGCGAGAGCAGCTTCTCGCCGGTGGCGCCGGCCCGCGCGACGGCGTCGCCGAGCACCGCGGAGAGGCTGAAGCCGTGCAGGGCGAGCACCCACACCGTCATGATCCCGGCACCCGCGATGAGCAGGACCGCCTTGCTGATCTGCACCCACGTGGTGCCGCGCATGCCGCCGATCAGCACGTAGGCGATCATCACGGCGCCGACGATGGCGATGACGACGGCCTGCCCGGCCTTGCTGGTGACGTTGAGCAGCAGGGCGACGAGGCCGCCTGCGCCGGCCATCTGGGCGAGCAGGTAGAAGAACGACACGGCCAGGGTGGACGTGGCGGCCGCGGCGCGGACCGGGCGCTGGCGCATCTTGAACGCCAGCACGTCGCCCATCGTGTACCTGCCGGTGTTCCGCAGGAGCTCGGCGACCAGCAGCAGCGCCACCAGCCACGCGACGAGGAAGCCTACGGAGTAGAGGAAACCGTCGTAGCCGTTGATCGCGATCGCGCCCGCGATGCCGAGGAACGACGCGGCCGAGAGGTAGTCGCCGGAGATCGCAATGCCGTTCTGCGGGCCGGAGAAGCCGCCGCCCGCGGTGTAGAAGTCGGACGCCCCGCTGGAGGCGCGCTTGCTGACGCGGATCACGATCGCGAGCGTGATGATCACGAACAGCCCGAAGATCGTCAGGTTGAGGATCGGGTTGCTGCCCTCGACCCCGGCGGCGATGATCACTTGACGTCTCCCTCGGTGCGGCGGCCCGTCTCGATGTCGTCGCGGAGCTGGGCGGCCAGCGGGTCCAGCTGCCGGTCGGCGAAGCGGACGTAGAGGAACGTGATCAGGAACGTCGAGACGAACTGCAGCAGGCCGAACACCAGACCGACGTTGATGTTGCCCACGAGCTTGATCGCCATGAACGACGGCGCGTAGCTGGCCAGCAGCACGTAGAGCAGGTACCAGGCGAGGAACAGCCCGGTCATGGGAAACACGAAGGTGCGCAGCCGGTGGCGCAGCACCTGGAACTCGGGCCGGGAGGCTATCTCCTCCCAGTCCCGCGCCTCCGAAGGCGACGGTCGTTCGGTCGCGGTCACGGTGCCTCCTCGCACGTCACGGCGCCCCGGGCGGGCTCCCGGCGACAAGGAAAGGGCGAACCGGCCGTCGAGAGAAGCTGCGCGGGCCACCGCGTCGAGTGGATCGACGAACGGCCGACGAACGGTCGGAGTTCCCGACGAACGGTGACGTGGGTCACCCCCAGCTGCAGTGCAAGGTTGGTGCAACGGTGGCGGCCGGACCCGGGCGCGACCCACGCTCCGTCGTGACCGACGAACACGCGAGGAGATCGAGATGTCCGAACTCGGGCGGGGCCGGGTCGCGGCCAACGGCATCACCTTCGAGTACCTGGAGGCCGGCGAGGGTCCGCTCGCCCTGTGCATGCACGGGTTCCCGGACTCCCCGTTCACCTACCGCTACCTGCTCCCGGAGCTCGCGCGGGCGGGCTTCCACGCCGTGGCGCCCTTCGTCCGCGGCTTCGCCCCGACCGAACTGCCCCCGCTGCGCCACCACGTGCACACCAGCGTGATGGTCGCCGACCAGATCGCGCTGGCCCGGGCCTTGGGCGGCGGGTCCGACGCGCTGCTCGTGGCCCACGACTGGGGCGCCGTCGGCGCGTGGGGGGCGCTGGGCCGGGCACCGGAGCTGTGGGGCCGCGCGGTGATCATCAACATCCCGCCGTTCGACATCTTCGGCGAGAACCTGGGCACCTACGCCCAGATCAAGAAGAGCTTCTACTTCTGGTACTTCCAGATGCAGCGGGTGATCGAGGACCGCATCCGCGAGGACGACTTCCGGTTCATCCAGGACATCTGGGGCGACTGGTCGCCGGGCTACGACGCCGACGCCGACATGGTCCACATCCGTGAGGCGCTGCGCGACCCGGACCACCTGCGCGCCGCGCTGGGGTACTACTGGGGCCAGTTCGACCCGACGCGCTTCGGCTCGCCCGAGTGGAACGCCGAGCAGGAGGCCGCCTGGGGTGGCGGCGCCCCGCAGCCGGTGCTCTACCTGCACGGCACCACCGACGGCTGCCACGGCGTCACCAAGGAGCAGGTCGAGCGGGTCAAGGGCTATGCCGGTCCGGGCTCCGACTCCGAGCTGATCGAGGGCGTCGGGCACTTCATGCTGGTGGAGCGGCCCGAGGAGATCAACAAGCTGATCACCGACTGGTTGGCCCGTACATCCTGACACTGCGATGGCACAGTCCCCGGCGCAGGATGAGGGCGTGGACGACGCGGTCTGCGCAGTGCGCCGGGGTGTCGACCTGCGCCGTCATGCCCACCTGCTGCACCGCACCCACGAGGCGATGCTGACCGGGCAGGCGCTGCCGGCCAGCCCCCGCGGCGTCGTGGCGCGGTCGTGGACGCGGATGCGGGCCGACGGGCACGATCCCGACCGGACGACGACCGACCACCCGGTCGGGATCGAGGCGCTGGAGCAGCGGCGCCGCGCCAGCCCGCTCGCAAGCGTGTTGCGCGGGCTGCGGTCCAACCTCACCTCGGTCGCCGACGAGGCGCAGCACATCATGGTCGTCACCGACGCGGACGGCGTCGTGCTGTGGCGCGACGGCTGCAACGGGGTCCGGCACCGCGCCGATGCGCTCGGCTTCGCCGAGGGCGCGGCCTGGACCGAGACCGCCGTGGGCACGAACGCGATCGGCACCGCGCTCGTCGAGCGGGCCCCGGTACAGCTGTTCTCCGCCGAGCACTACCAGCGCAGCCTGCACCCGTGGACGTGCGCCGCAGCTCCGGTGCACGACCCACGGACCGGCGCGTTGGTGGGGATCGTCGACATCTCCGGGCCGGCCGCGACCGTGCATCCGGCGGCGGTCGCGCTGGTCGGCATGGCGGTGCGGCTGGCGGAGGTCGATCTCTGGCGGCAGCGCGAGGTCGGCCTCGAGGCGCTGCGCGCGGTGGCGGCACCACTCCTGCGCGGCGTGCTCGGGCCCGCCGCCGTCGTCGACCAAGACGGCTGGGTCGCCGCGGTCAGCGCGGCGATCGGAACGGACCGGGTCGCCGTACCCGTCGAGGGCGAGCGATGCATGGTGCCCGGCATCGGCAGCTGCCTCCCGGAGCCGGTGCCCGGCGGCTGGCTGCTGCGTCGCGAGGAGGGTCGGGCGGTCCCGCCGCGGCTGCGGCTGGACCTGCACTCCCGTCCGCCGCACGCGGTCGTCGAGGGGAGCACCGTCTGGCGGTACCCGCTGACGCCGCGGCACGCCGAGCTGCTCGCCCTGCTCATGGAGGCGGGAGCGGCCGGGCTCGACGCCTTCGCCCTCAGCGCCGCGGTGTACGGCGACGACCACCACGCGGTGGCGGTGCGCGCCGAGGTGTCGCGCCTGCGCCGCCGGCTCGGCGGGATCCTGCTGGCCCGGCCGTACCGGATCGCGCCGAACATCACGGTGCAGCCGTGCGACCCGGCGGCCGTCCGGGCCCTGCGCCCGCGCCGCCGGTCGGAGCCGTAGCGGACGGGTCCCGTCAGGCGCCGCTCAGGACCCGGGCGCCGTCGGCGCCGTCTCGTCGAGGTGCAGCCGCAGCATTGATGACGCCGCGCCCGACGGCGGGCTCCCGCGCAGTGACACCACGATCATCGTGACGAACGCCAGCGGCACCGACCACAGCGCCGGCTGGGCCAGCAGCAGCGCGGGGACCCCCGGCTCCGGGCCCGCGACCAGCCCCGCGGCCATCACCCCGGCTGAGCTCACCAGCCCGACGGCCATCCCCACCAGGGCTCCCCGCGCGGTCAGCCGTCGCCACCAGATCCCGAGCACGAGCAGCGGGCAGAACGTCGAGGCCGCGACCGCGAACGCGGACGTGACCAGCGCGCCGACGTCCACCCGCGCCCCGGGCAGCGCGAGCAGCACCACGACGGCCGCGGCGGCCAGCGGGGTGAGGCGCAGCCGGCGCAGGCCGGCGGGGATGAGGTCGTGGGAGACGGCACCGGAGACCGCGAGCAGCATCCCCAGCGACGTCGCGAGGAACGCCGCGAAGGCGCCGGCGGTGAGCAGCGCGGTGAACAGGTCGCCGGGCCAGCCGGGGTCGACCCGCGCCGGCAGCGCGACGACGACCGTGTCGGTCGCGCCGGAGAGGTACAGCTGGGGCAGCAGCACCGCCCCGAGCAGCCCGTACACGGCCGGGAACAGGTAGAACGTGCCCAGCAGGGCGACGGTGATCGCCGCGGTGCGCCGCGCGCTGCGTCCGTCCGGGCTGGTGTGGAAGCGCACGAGCACGTGCGGCAGCCCCATCGTGCCCAGCGCGGTCGCCACCAGCACGGACCACGTGCCCAGCAGCGCGTGCCCGGCGGAGCCCGCGTCGACCAGCGGCCGTTGCCAGGTCACGCTGCCCGGGACGGCCGCCCCGTCGATCCGGGGTACCGCAGCGCCCGCCGGGAACTCCCACCGGGCGCCGCCCGCGGCGGTGTGCGCCCCCGGTGCCAGCGGCACGGGCGGTCCGCCGTCGACGCGCACCGTCACCGGCTCGGACAGCTCGAAGTGGGTGTCGACGGTGAAGTCGACGGTCGTGGCCGTCGTGAACTGGGTGAACTCGACGGGGTGCACGGCCTGGTGGCGGATCTCCGGGCCCACCGCGAGCAGCAGCCACAGCGCCGGCACGGCGAACAGCACCAGCTTGAGCGCGAACTGGAACGCCTGGACGTAGGTCGCCGCGCGCATGCCGCCCAGCGCCAGCGTCACGCTCACCACGACCCCGGCCACCACCACGCCCACCCAGTACGGCACGCCGCTGACCAGTGTCAGCACCTGGCCCGCCGCGGTGAACTGCGGCACCAGGTACAGGTAGCCGATCACGAGTACGACCAGCGCGCACAGTTTCCGGAGCACGGGGGAGGCCAGCCGGGCCTCGGCGAAGTCGGGGACGGTCAGCGCGCCCGTCCGCCGCAGCGGCGCCGCCACCAGCGTCAGCATCAGCATCAGCAAGTAGCCCGCAGTGAACCCGACCGGGTACCACAGCGCTCCGACCCCGCCCTTGACGACGAGCCCGGCGATGCCGAGGAACGACGCCGCCGACAGGTACTCACCGGAGACGGCCGCGGCGTTGAAGGCGGGGGAGATCCGGCGGGAGGCGACGAGGAAGTCCGACGTCGTGCGCATCGCGGCCACCCCGCGGGCGCCGATGAGCAGGGTCAACAGCACCACGGGCAGGACCGCGAGGGCGGTCACGGCGCGTCCTCGTCGGTCTCGGCCCGCTCCGCCCGGCGCAGCTGCCACCAGGCCAGGCCGGTCAGCACCGGCCACTGCAGCACGGCCACCGCGAGCCAGGAGATCGGGAGGTCGAGGAGCCGCACGTCGTCGAGCACCGGGACGAGGTGCAGCAGCAGCGGCAGGCCGACGAGGAAGGCCCCGCCCGCGAGCAGGGCCGTCACCGCCCGGCGCAGCTGGACCACACGGATGCGCTCGGCCCGCGCCAGCTCCGCCGATGCCAGGCGGGGCGCGCGGGCGGGCGGCCCGCGGCGGCCGCCGAGCGCGACGCGGGTCTGCGGGCTGGTCACCGCAACCCGCCGCGGCAGCCTGTTCCCGGCGCGCCCTGTCACGGCCGGCCGCCCGGGTTCCCGCGAGTCGGCACGTTCGTCGGTCCGAGTCGCCGCTCCCGGCCGGCCGGAACGCCACATTCGGGCTGGCAAAGGTGCCGACTCGCGCGGCGTCCGGGGTGGCTCATCGCTCGTCCCGCCGCGCCCCGGAGTCGAACTCGCCGCGGGTCGCGGCGTCGAGCAGCCGGTCCCGCAGCTCGCGGGCGTGCCGCCGGCTGACCGGGACGTCGCCGACGTCGGTGTGCGCGAGCAGCCCGCCGCTCACGTCGCTGCGCAGCTCCTGCACGGCGTGCACGGCGAGCAGGAAGCTGCGGTGCACCCGGACGTAGCCGACGCCGCGCCAGTGCTCCTCCAGCCGCGAGATCGGGATCCGCACCAGGTGGCGGCCGCCACGGGTGTGCAGGCGGACGTAGTCGCCCTGCGCCTCGGCGAAGCGGACGTCCGCACGGCGGACGAACCGAGTGCGCCCGCCCAGCTCGACGGGCACGGCGGCCAGCTCGTCGACGGCCGGTGCCGGGGCGGCCCCGGCGGCGCGGACCCGGTTCACCCGGCCCAGCGCGGCGGCGAGCCGCTCGGCGGAGACCGGCTTGAGCAGGTAGTCGACCGCGCCCACGCCGTAGGCCGACACGGCGTGCTGCTCGTACGCGGTGACGAACACGATTGTGGGCGGGTCGGTCATCCGGCCGAGCAGCCCGGCCAGCTCCAGCCCGTCCATGCCGGGCATCGAGATGTCGAGGAACACCGCGTCCGGCGCCGTCGTCTGGATCAGCCGCAGCGCCGTCAGGGCGTCCCCCGCCGCCTCGACCGACCCGACGCCGCGGGCCTCGCGCAGCAGCTGACACATCTCGTCCAGGGCCGGCGCGACGTCGTCGACGACCAGCACGCGCAGCTCCGACGCGCCCGTCATGACGCCACGACGCCGGGGTGGAACCGCGGTACCCGCACGACGACCCGGGTGCCCGCGCCCGGCGCGGTCTCGATCACGAGGCCGTACCCGGCGCCGAACACCGCCCGCAGCCTGCGGTCGACGTTCACCAGCCCCAGGCTCGTCCCGGTGCCCCGTCCCGGCAGCACGTCATGAGCATGCTCCGGCAGCATGCCCGGCCCGTCGTCCTCCACGGCGATCACGCAGTCCTCGCCCTGTGCCTCGCCGCTCACCTGCACCGACCCGTCGCCCTCCGTCCGCTCGACGCCGTGCTGCACGGCGTTCTCCACCAGCGGCTGCAGCGCGAGGAACGGGATCGCGACCGGGAGCACCTCCGGCGCGATGCGCACCTGCACTCGCAACCGCTCGCCCAGGACCGCGCGGGCGAGCGTCAGATAGGCCTCGACGGCGCGGAACTCGCCCGCCAGCGTCGTGTACTCGCCGTGCCGGGCGAGGTTATGCCGGATGTAGAGGGCGAAGTCGAGCAGCAGCTCGCGGGCGCGGGCGGGGTCGGAGCGCACGAACGACGCGATCGTGGTGAGCGCGTTGTAGACGAAGTGCGGGGAGATCTCGGCCCGCAGTGCGCGCAGCTCGGCCTGCTCCGCGGCGTCCGCCGACGACTGCAGCCGGCCGCGGTGCAGGGCGTCGGAGACGAACGCGGCCGCCTTCCGGGCCGCCCCGTCCGGCACCGCGCCCGCGACCACCAGCACGCCCGCGGGCTCGTCGCGGACCCGCAGCGGGAGGGCGGTGACGTCGTCACGGGCGGCCCGGCGGTCCGTCCGCAGCACCTCGTCGACGAGCGCGTCGTCGGTGACGTCGTGGCCGGCCCACGTGCGCGCGCCGTCCAGGTCGACCAGGCAGACGGCGTCGGCGTCGAGCAGCGCGCGCAGCCGCCGGGCGGCGCCCGACGCGGCCGGCGCCGTGAGCCCGTCGCGCAGCGCGGACGCGATCTCGACGCCGGTGGCCAGCGCGTCCATGGCCTCGCCGGCACCCGGCGTCGCGCGGCGCCCGAGCAGCCTGCGGCGACGCGGGGCGGGCAGCTGCGCGTCCGGGACCGCCATGCCCCCCGGGTCGGCACCGACCATCTCCGCCTCCGCTGTCGCTACCAGAACAGCCTGTGGCTGCCGCAACCGGCATCGGAAACCCTAACCGGGCAGCGGTACCGATCGCTCCCTCAGCTCCCGCCCGGAGGGGAGCCGGCAGGCCCGCAGGGTCGCCGACGGTGGCCGGAAAGCCACGTTCAGGACGCCACACGTCCTGAACGTGGCTTTCACGACAACGGCGCGAGCGCCCCGACCCGGACGGGGGAGGGCCTGCGACGTTAGGGTCCGCGCGTGGAGTACCGGCAGGTGAACGCACTGCAGCGCGGCCGCTCGCTGGCCGACCCGTCTCTGGTCGGGCTCCTCCGGATGCCCGCGGCGACCACGGCCCCGGTCGTGGCGCTGCTGCAGCGGCTGGCCGCGGCACTGGGCTCGCTGGCCCTCGCCGCGCTGGTCGTCTGGCTCGGCCGCGCCGGGTACGTCGACAACAACAGCGACACTCCGATCTCGTTCGGCGACGCCTTCTACTACGCGACGGTGTCCCTGTCGACGACCGGCTACGGCGACATCGTCCCCGTCTCCCCGCAGGCTCGGTTGGTCACCACACTGGTGATCACACCGCTGCGGCTGCTGTTCCTCATCGTCCTGGTCGGCACCACCGTCGAGCTGCTCACCGAGCGCTCCCGGCAGTCGTTCCGCATTTCGCGCTGGAGGTCCCGGGTGCGTGACCACACGATCGTCGTCGGCTACGGCACCAAGGGCCGGGCCGCCGTCGAGACGCTGCTCGGCGACGGGGCCGAGCCCACCGACATCGTCGTGGTCGACACCGACCGCGCGAACCTCGACGCCGCCTCTGCCCTGGGGCTGGTGACGGTCACGGGCAACGCGACCCGGTCGAGCGTCCTGCGGATCGCCGGGGTGATGCAGGCGTCGGCGTTGGTGGTGGCGGTGAACCGGGACGACACCGCCGTCCTCGTCACGCTGACGGCCCGGGAGCTCTCGCCGAACGTGCGGATCGTGGCGTCGGTGCGGGAGTCGGAGAACGTGCACCTGCTGCGGCAGTCGGGAGCCAGCTCGGTCGTGGTGTCGGCGGAGACGGCCGGGCGCCTGCTGGGGATGGCGACGACGTCCCCGAGTGTGGTCGAGGTCGTCGAGGACCTGCTCACCCCGGACGCGGGGTTCGCGATCAGCGAGCGCGAGGTGGAGGACTCGGAGCTGGGCGGCTCGCCGCGGCACCTCACCGACATCGTGCTGGGCGTGGTCCGCGGCGAGCAGCTCCACCGGGTGGACGCCTCCGCGGTCGACGCGCTGGAGCAGGGCGACCGCCTGCTCTACGTTCGGAAGGCCTCGCTCCCCGCCGACGACTGACCTCGTGCGGGTAGCGTCGCCCGGGTGCGCGTGGCGACGTGGAACGTGAACTCCGTCCTGGCCCGGCTGCCCCGGCTCCTGCCCTGGCTCGACGAGCGCGGTCCGGACGTCGTCTGCCTGCAGGAGACCAAGCTCTCCGACGAGGCCTTCGCGGACGCGCTCGCTGCGCCGTTGGCCGAGCGCGGCTACGCGGTCGCGCACCACGGGCAGGGCCAGTGGAACGGGGTCGCGCTGCTGTCGCGCGTCGGGCTCGACGACGTCGTCCGCGGTCTGCCCGACGAGCCGCGGTTCCCGGCCGTGGACTCCCCGGCTGACGCCCGCGCGGTCACGGCCACGTGCGGCGGCCTGCGCGTCACCTCGGTGTACGTGCCCAACGGCCGCACGCCCGACGACCCGCACTACCTCTACAAGCTCGACTGGCTCGCCGCGCTGCGCGCCTCGGTGACCGATCCGGCCACGGCGATCGTGGCCGGCGACATGAACATCGCCCCGACCGACGACGACGTGTGGGACCCGGCGCTCTTCGTCACCTCCACCCACGTCACGCCCGCCGAGCGCAAGGCGCTCGCCGAGCTGGTCGGGCTGGGGCTGCGCGACGTGGTCCGCGACCGTTGGCCGGACTCGCGCGTGTTCACCTACTGGGACTACCGCGCCGGGCGCTTCCATCAGGACCTCGGGATGCGCATCGACCTGGTCCTCGCGGGCGCCGACCCGGTGGGGCGCACGAAGGCGGTGTGGATCGACCGCCAGGCGCGCAAGGGCAAGGGCCCCAGCGACCACGCGCCGGTGATCGTCGACCTCGACGTCGCGCCGGACGGTGACATCGGCCCGGTGGTCCCGCCGCCGTCGGCCCCTGCGGCACGCCGATCTCGTTCCTGAGGGCGTTCGTCGCACGGATTGACTACGGCACGTATAACGCCGTCCCGAACGGGTAGCGGCAGGTGTGACCGATGTGCTGACCCGTGAGATCACCGTCCTGGACCCGCGCACCGGCGAGACCGTCGGGCGCGTCCCGATCGCCACCTCGCACGAGGGCGAGCGGGCCTTGCGCCGGGCCCGGCTCGCCGCCGACGGCTGGGCCCACACCCCGGCGGCCGAACGGGCCGCCGCGCTGCACACCGCCGCGTCGGCCGTCCGGGACGCCGCCGACGAGCTCGCCGCCCTTACCGAGCGCGAGACCGGCAAGCCGTTCGACGACGCGCGGGGCGGGGTCGACGCCGGGATCGGCACGCTGGTGCAGTACGCCGAGCTGGGGCCCGTGCACCGGGGGCGCACCCTGCACGGCAGCTGGGACGCCACCGACTTCATGGTGCCTGGCCCGCGCGGCGTCGTCGCCGTGCTGACCCCCTGGAACGACCCCGTCGCCGTCGCCGCGGGCCTGCTCGGCGCCGCGCTGGTCACCGGCAACACCGTCGTCCACAAGCCCAGCGAGCGCTGCCCGCACACCGGCCGCCGGTTCGCCGAACTGCTCGCCGCCCACCTGCCCGAGGGCGTGCTGGAGATCCTCGACGGCGACGGCTCGGTGGGTGCGCAGCTCGCCGGGGCCGACGTCGACGTCGTCGCGCACGTCGGCAGCTCCGCGACCGGGCGGGCGATCGCGCTCGCGTGCGCCCGTACCGGGGCGAAGGCCGTGCTGGAGAACGGCGGCAACGACCCGCTGATCGTGGACGAGGGCGTCGACCCGGCCTGGGCGGCGGAGCAGGCCGCGCTCGGGGCCTTCGCGAACGCCGGGCAGATCTGCGTCTCGGTCGAGCGCATCTACTGCCACGCCGCGCTCGCCGACCCGTTCCTCGCCGCGCTCACCGCGGAGGCCCGGGCGTGGCAGGACCGGCTCGGTCCGCTCGTCGACCGCCGGCAGCGCGACCACGTGCACGGCCATGTGGCCGAGGCGCTCGCGGCCGGGGCGCGCGCGCTGACCGGCGGGGAGGTGCCCGACGGCCAGGGCGCCTACTACCCGCCCACGGTGCTGATCGGCTGCACGCCACAGATGCGGGTGATGCGCGAGGAGACCTTCGGTCCGGTGGCGCCGGTGCGGGTCGTGCCGGACTTCGACATGGCGCTGCTCGAAGCCGTGCACGACGACTACGGGCTCGCCGCCACGGTCCTCACCTCGGACATGGCGCACGCCCAGGCCGCGTGGCGGGCCCTGCCGGTGGGCACGGTCAAGGTCAACAACGTGTTCGGCGGCGCGCCGGGTGGGGCCGCCCAGCCGCGCCGGGGGAGCGGAACGGGCTTCGGGTACGGGCCCGAGCTGCTCGACGAGATGACGACCACCAAGGTGGTGCACGTCTCCGCGCCGCCCCCTCGATGATCACCGGAGGGTCACGACACGACCGCGAGTCCCGGTCCGGCGTCCGCGCGGCGACGGGGACGGGCCACGATGAGTGGCCTGACCGTCACCGGTTGGAGGATTTCGTGAGCGTGCAACCCACCCGGCTGGCCCTCGCGACGGCGCTGGCCGTCGTCGCACTGCTGGGAGCCGCCTGCAGCGCGGGTCAGCCGGCTGCCACGACCGCGCCGACCGGTACCGCAGGTGCGTCGGTCACTCCCGGCGCCGCAGCGCCGAGCACCGGGACGGGGGGTACGTCGACGCCGTCGGGGGCGTCCGGGCTGTCGGCCGACCAGGCCGCGCAGGCCCACCAGGCGGCGCTCGGCCTGGTCGCGCTCGGTGGGTTGGGCGGCGAGAAGGGCACCACGGACGCCCTGCGGACTCTCGCCGGCCGGGTCACCTCGGAGGGCCGCGCGCTCGACGAGCAGATCCGCACGCTGGCGACCGCGCAGGGACTCACGCTCAGCGACGACGTCGGCGCGCAGATCCAGGGCGTGCTGAACGACCTGCAGGCGCGCAACGGCCAGCCGTTCGACCAGGCGTGGCTGCGGGCGGTCGGCGACCTCGTCGAGCAGGGACGGGCCGCGGCGAACGCCGTGCTGTCGTCGCCGGACGCCTCGGACGAGGCCAAGGCCGCCGCCCGGGACGCGCTGGCCCGCCTCGACGCTCTCGCTGCAGCGATCCGCGACGCGTCGGCCACGTCAGGTGCGGGCACGCCGAACGCCGTGAACGCCGGTACCGGAGGCCAGGCCGAAGATTCGGCCCCCGCGCTCCCCGCAGCGCTGGTCGGCCTCGGTGCCCTGCTGATCACAGTCGCGTTGCGCCTGCGCCGCCGGCGGGCGTAGACCCGGCGGGTGGGAATGCAGCGAAAGCGGCGTTGGGTGCACTCAACGCACCGAACGCCGCTTTCGCTACATCCACTCCGCTTCTTAGGAGGCCGGGCAACCGCGATGTGGACGGCGGCCGGTGCCGGAGCGGCCTGCATCGCGACGGGCGCACTGCTGGCGGTCGTGCCGGGCGGATCCGCCGACATGGGTGTCGTGCCGGCTTCGGCGACGCTCCCGGTCGCCGAGGCTGCCGTTGACGGACCGAAGACCGTCGCGTCCGGGCCTGCGGTGGCCGGCACAGTCCCCGTCGCCGTCGCACTGCCGGACCGACACATCAGCGCGCCCGTCGTCCCTACCGAGACCGCGCCCGACGGCGCCCTCGTCGTGCCCGACCCTCCGACCATTGTCGGTTGGTGGGCCCCCGGCGCACTCGCCGGAGCCCCCTCCGGGACGACCGTGCTCGTTGGGCACATCGACTCGGCCGCAGCCGGGCCGGGGACGTTCGCGGTGCTCCGCCAGGTCGGCGTGGGGGAGCGGGTCGAGCTGCGCGGGGCAGACGGCCGGACGCTCGCCTACCGGGTCGTCGCGCGCCGGCAACTCGGGAAGGCCGACCTGCCCGCCGACCTGTTCGCTCACGGCGGTCCGCCCCGCCTCGCGCTGGTCACCTGCGGCGGCCGGTTCGACCGGGCCACCCGGCACTACACCGACAACGTCATCGTCTACGCGGTGCCGGCCTGAACCCTTCCCGTCGACGTGCGCCGTGGCCACTGCGCGCGCCGTCCGCGGCTCCGCGGCACCCGGAACTCGTGCCCGCCCCCGGACGCCGCGCGACGTGAACGCAGCGAGCGGTCCCGGCGTGACCGTGCCGGCACTCGGCATGGCACGCTGGGACGCCGTGAGCACCGTCAGCACTACTGGTAACGACGCCGTCGTCGACACCGCCGAGACCCCCGAGCACGCCGCCGTCCGCACCGCCGCGCAGCGGGCCGCCGGCGCCGCGCCCGGGGTGCGCGCGGCCGGGGGCCCGGCCGTCGACGCCGCCCTGCGCACGATGGCCGCGGCGCTGCGCGACCGGACCGCGGACCTGCTGGCCGCGAACGCCGCCGACGTCGAGGCCGCCGAGCGTGGGGGCATGACCGGCGGCCTGCTCGACCGGCTGCGGCTCACGCCCGAGCGGCTCGCCGACATGGCCGTCCAGCTCGAGGTGCTCGCCGACACCCCCGAGCCCGCGCTGCAGAGCTTCGTCCGCACCCTGCCCACGGGCGAGCGGGTGTTCGAGCGGCGCGTGCCCGTCGGGGTGATCGGCGCGGTGTTCGAGGCCCGGCCGAACGTGACGATCGACGTCGCGTCCCAGGTGCTCAAGGCCCGCAGCGCCGCCGTGCTGCGGACGGGTGCCGCCGCGCTGGGCAGCGCGACCGCCCTGGTCGAGCTGGTGATCGCGCCGTCCCTGCGCGAGAACGGGGTCCCGGCCGAGGCGGTGCAGCTCGTCCCGACCCCCGGGCACGCAGGCGCGGACGCGCTCGTCGGCCTGCCCGACCTCGTCCCCCTCGTGGTCGTGCGCGGCAGCGGCGAGGTCACCCGCCGGCTCTCGGCCCTCGGCGCCGCCGCCGGCACCCGCGTCCTCGCCCACGCCGACGGCGGTGGCGTGCTCTACCTCGACGCGAGCGCGGACGAGGCGGAAGCCGTCCGCATGGTGCACGACAGCACGGACCGGCTCGGTGTGTGCAACCGGCTCAACCTGCTGCTGATCGACCGTCCCGCGCACGACCGGCTGTGGCCCGCCGCCGAGGCGGCGCTGCGGCAGCGCGGCCTGACCCCGAGCCTGCCGCCGCACTCTCACCCGCTCGGCCACGAGTGGGCACTCGACGCCGGCAACGAGGCGCACGTGACCGTCGCTCAGGTCGACGGCCCGGTCGACGCCGCCCTCACCGCCGCCCGCGAGACCTCCGGCCTGGCAGCAGCCGTGTGCGCGCAGGACGAGAAGGCGGCGACGGCGTTCATCGACGCCTACACGGGAACCGGCGTGTTCTGGAACGCCTCGACCCGGCTGCTCGACGGCTACAAGCTGTTGGGTCTGCCCGAGACGGGCATCAACGTCGACCACACCCCGGGCCCGCGCGGGCCGGTGACCTACCCGGACCTCTCGCTGCGCCAGTTCGTCGTGCTGCCTCCGGAGTAGGACGATGGCCGATCCGGACACGATGGTCTTCCTGTCCTACCGGCGCGACGTGTCGGGGCCGATGGCGCACCTCGTGAGGAACGACCTGGTGACGCACGGCTTCGACGTCTTCATGGACGTCGGGAGCCTGGGCGGCGGCGCCTTCGAGCCGGTGATCCTGCGCGAGATCGAGGAGCGGCCGCACTTCCTCGTGCTGCTGGAGCCCGGTTCGCTGGACCGCGTCGGCGAGCCGGGCGACTGGCTGCGGCGGGAGATCGTCCACGCGCTGGCCCACCGGCGCAACGTCGTGCCGCTGTTGGCCGGCGGGGTCCGCATGCCGCCTGCCACGGACCTTCCCGTCGCGAGGGAGGGATTCGACCGCGGGCCCTGGAGCGATGTCGTCGAGGTGCACTGACCATCCCGGGTCCCGGCGCGCTGCGCAGCCTGTCGGTGTGCCGGGTTACTGTCGGAGCGTGCCCGTCGACCTCCACCGTGCCACGCTCGCCAACGGGCTTCGCGTCCTGCTCGCGCCCGACCCGAACACCCCCGTCGTCGGCGTCGCGGTGCACGTCGACGTCGGGTTCCGCTCCGAGCCGGAGGGGCGCACCGGCTTCGCGCACCTGTTCGAGCACCTCATGTTCCAGGGCAGCGAGAGCCTGGAGAAGCTCGCCCACTTCCGGCACGTGCAGGGCTCAGGCGGGGTCTTCAACGGCTCGACGCACCAGGACTACACCGACTACTTCGAGGTGCTGCCCGCCGCGGCGCTGGAGCGCGCGCTGTTCCTGGAGGCGGACCGGCTCCGGGCCCCGAAGCTGACGGCGGAGAACCTGCGCAACCAGGTGGACGTCGTCAAGGAGGAGATCCGGCTCAACGTCCTCAACCGCCCCTACGGCGGCTTCCCCTGGATCCTCCTGCCCCCGGTCCTCTACGACACGTTCCCGAACGCCCACAACGGCTACGGCGACTTCACCGAGCTCGAGCAGGCCTCCCTGGACGACGCCGCGGCGTTCTTCGACATCTACTACGCCCCGGGGAACGCGCAGGTCACGGTCGCCGGTTACCTCGGGGACGATGTGGACCGCGTGCTCGCGCTGGTCGAGGAGCACTTCGGCGACATCCCGGCGCGGCCCACCCCGTCCCGGCCCTCGTTCGCCGAACCGTTGCCCGGCGCCGAGCGCCGCGCGGTGAGCCCGGACGCGCACGCCCCGTTACCCGCGCTCGCCGTCGGCTACCGGCTGCCCGACCCGGGCGCGGACCTCGACGCCTACCTCGGCCACGCGCTGCTCGGCTCGATCCTCGGCGACGGCGAGGCCGCCCGCCTGCAGCGTCGGCTGGTGCACGTGGACGGGCTGGTCACGGACGTGTCGGCGAGCGCTGGCCTGATGGGGCCGCTCGACGCGCGGGACCCGGACACGTTCACGATCACCGCGGTGCACCCGCCGTCGGTGGACCCGGACCGCGTGCTGGCCGCGGTGGACGAGGAGCTCGACAAGCTCGCGGCGGCCGGCCCGGGGGCGGACGAGCTGGCCCGCCAGGTGGCCCGCTGGTCCGCCGCACTGCACCACGAGGACGACCGGGTGATGTACCGGATGCTCGGCCTGGGCGCCCGCGAGCTGCTCTACGGCCGCGCCGAGCTCGCGGTGGAGCTCCCGGACCGGCTCGCGGCCGTCACTCCCGAGCAGGTCAGGGCGGCGGCGGCCGCGCTGCGCGGGCAGGGTCGTGCGGTGCTGATCGTCGAACCCGCCACCGAGCCGACCGAGGAGCAGGCGTGACCGTCACCGTGTCCAATGCGGCGCACCGCAGCGCCGAGGAGATCGGCCGCACCGCCGCGGGCCCACGGCCGCTTCCGCCGCTCGGGTCCACCCGGGAGGTGCCGCTGCCGGACGTCCTGGACGTCACGCTGGCCACCGGCCTGCGGGTGCTCGTCGCGCGCAACCCGCGGGTGCCGATGGCGGAGCTGCGGCTGCGGGTGCCGTTCGGCCCGGACGCCGGCGAAATCGACGACGCCGCGATCTCCCGGCATCTCGCCGCCGCCGAGCTGCTCACCGCGACGCTGCTCACGGGTACCGCGACGCGGGACCGCGTCGCGATCGACGACGAGCTGGCCGGCGTGGGCGCAGACCTCGGCGTCTCCGTCGACCCCGAACGGCTCCAGATCGGTGGATCCGGGCTGTCTGCGGGCTTGCCGACCATCCTCGACGTGCTCGCGGACGTGCTCACCGGCGCCGTGCACCCGGACGCCGAAGTGGTGCGCGAACGCAGCCGGCTCGTCGAGCGGATCACCGTCGCGCGTGCGCAGCCGCGCACGATCGCCCGCGAGGCCCTGCAGCGCAAGCGGTTCGGCACCCACCCCATCGCGCGGGAGATGCCGACGGGCCCGGACGTCGCCGCCGTCGAGCCCGCGGACGTCCGTGCCCTGCACGCCGCGGGCCTGGTGCCGGGCGGCGCGATCCTCACCCTCGTCGGCGACATCGACCCGCACGACGCGGTCGCGCTCGTGGAGCAGTGCCTCGGCGGCTGGACGGCGTCGCATCCCGCGCGGGGGCTGACCGCGCCGCCGCCGGTGGCGCCGTCGAACCTGGAGCTGGTGCCCCGGGCCGGGTCGGTGCAGTCACAGCTGCGGATGTCCGCGCCCGCGCTGCCCCGCCTGGACCCGCGCTACGCCGCGCTGCAACTGGCGAACCTCGTCTTCGGCGGTTACTTCTCCTCGCGCTGGATGGAGAACGTCCGGGAGGACAAGGGCTACACCTATGGCGCGCACTCGGGCACCGAGTTCGTGCCCGGTGGTGCGGTGCTGTCGGTCGAGACGGACGTGGCCAGCGACGTCACCGCCGCCGCACTGCTGGAGACCCGCTACGAGCTGGGCAGGATGGTCGCGGTGCCGCCGACTGCCGACGAGATCGACGCCGCCCGCCGCTACGCCGTCGGCTCGCTGCTGATCTCGCTCGACAGCCAGGGTGGGTACGCCTCGACGCTCGCCTCGCTCGCCGCGGACGACATCTCCGTGCAGTGGCTGCGCGACCACCCGGCCCGGCTGGAGGCGGTGACGGTGGAGGAGGTAGCCGCGACGGCGGGCGAGTTCTTCGCACCCAGCGCGTTCACCGGCGTCATCGTCGGCGATGCGGACGTCGTCGGACCCGGGCTGCGCGCGCTGGGCGGGGTCGACCTCCCGTGAACCGACGAACCGCGGGCGCAGCACCCGCAGGCCGCCCGCACACAGCATCGGGGGCCGGCACAGAGGTCACGACCTGTGTGCCGGCCCGGCGAGGTGTGTGTGAGCCGGCCAAGCGAAGGCGATCTCGACGCGGTGGAGAGGCGCGATGACCGGGCCCTCCCGCGAGACCGTGCGCGAAGCCGACGGCGCGGGACCCGCGCCCAGCACCGCGGAAGTGGTGCGGTTCGACCTGCTCGGGCCGCCCGTGCTGTCGCGTTCGGCCGTGCTGCGCGACGACGCGCTGCGCCACGACACCGCGCGGCAGCACGCAGGCTGGAGCGCCGCGCGGCTGCTGGTCGTGGACGCGGCCGGTCGCGTCCCGGTGGCGTGGACCGGGCGAGCGCCCGAGGGCCCGTGGGACATGGACACGGACGGGGTCGCGCGCCTGGTGACGGTGCCCACCACCGGAGACGCACCGCCGGAGGAGGCGGTGCTGCTCGGCGAGGCGGACGGTGTCGCGTACTGGGCCGTCCGCGATCCCGCCGAGCTCGTCCCCGGGGAGGACCCGGTCGACCGGGCGGACCTGCGCAGCGCCGGAGCCGCCCTGGACGCGTTGGGCGCAGGCCTGCTCACCACGGCCGTCGCGGTGCTGAACTGGCACGACACAGCCCGGTTCTGCGGCCGCGACGGCTCGGCGACCCACCCGCGGGCGGCGGGCTGGCACCGGGTCTGCGAGGCGCACGGGCACGAGGACTACCCCCGCACGGATCCGGCGGTGATCTGCCTCGTGCACGACGGCGCGGACCGGGTCCTGCTCGCCCGCCAGCCGGTGTGGCCCGAGGGGCGGTTTTCGGTGCTCGCCGGGTTCGTCGAGACGGGGGAGTCGCTGGAGGCCTGTGTGCTCCGCGAGATCCACGAGGAGGTCGGCGTCCCCGTCCGCGACGTCACGTACCTGGGCAGCCAGGCTTGGCCCTTCCCGCGCTCGCTGATGGTCGGGTTCCAGGCCCTCGCCGACGTGGGCGCGCCGTTGCGGCCGGCCGAGGGCGAGATCGCCGAGGCGATGTGGGTGACGCGCGCGGAGCTGCGGCATGCCCTGGCGGCCGGCGACTGGGCCGGCGCGGAGGGCTCGCGACTGCTGCTGCCGGGCGCCGTCTCGATCGCCCGGGCGATGCTGGAGGCGTGGGCCGCGGTCGACTGACCTCGCCGGCACTCGCCCGCACACAGGAACCGCACCGCTCACACCAAGGTTGCCGGGCCGACACCAAGGTCACGACCTTGGTGCCGGCCCGGCGTCTTGTGTGTGAGCCGACCCGTGGCGGCGCACGCCTGCCGGTTGTCCACATCGGCCGGGCCGTCGGTGGGTTGTCCACAGGCACGAGCGGCTGCCCTGTCGGAGCAGGGACGGGGAGCGGCACGCTCGACTGCATGGAACCGGTACTGCATCGTGTGATGCACGGCCTCCCGACCTGGGGACTGCCACTCGATCGGGCACACGTGACGTTCGACCGGCCGTCCGGCGGCCGACTCGAGGCTCGGCTGCACGTCCACACCGCACCCCGGCACGCGGACGACGTCGTCATGGTCCACGGGCAGGTCGTGACGTCAGTGGCCCGGACGGTCGTCGGCGTCGCGCGGCGCGCGCGGTTCGAGGCTGCTGTCACGGTCGCGGATGCGGCTTTGCGCGCGGCGGTCGGTGATAATCCGGCACGTCGCACGGAGTACGGGACGACTGCGACTTCTGACAGCTCCGACAGCACAACCGGCCTGCGCGATGCGGGCCGCGCGGCCGCGCTTTCCCCGGCCCTGCACGCCGGGCTCGACGCCGCGGTGCGACGCGCGAAGGGGTGGCCGGGCGTGCCGGCCGCACGTCACGTACTGGCCTTTGCGGACGGGCGATCCGAAAGCGGGAGAGTCGCGCAGCCGGGTCGCCATCGCTCGTGCCGGCCTTCCCAGCCCCGTCTTGCAGTTCCCCGTCCGCCTTGCGCGCGGCGTCGCGTACTCGGACTTCGGCTGGCCCCAGCATCGCACGGTCGGCGAGTTCGACGGAAAGGTCAAGTACGGCCGCCTGCTGCGGCCCGGCCAGGATCCGGGCGATGCGGTCTTCGAGGAGAAGCTGCGCGAGGACGCCGTCCGCGCGCGGGGTTGGGAGGTCGTGCGCTGGACCTGGACCGATCTCTGGGACTTCACAGACACCGCCGTCCGGATCCGTGATCGTTTCCCGGCTGACCCCGGCGCGCACACAGGAACGGGGCCCCGCACATACGGCAGAACCTGTGCGCGAGACCCCGAAGGTAGGTGCGAGTGCTATGCCGCGAGGGCGTCCAGCTTGGCGGCGACCTCCACCATCGAGGGGTTCGTCAGCGCCGAGCCGTCCGGGAAGCGCACGGTGGGCACGGTCCGGTTGCCGCCGTTGACGTTCTGGACGAACTCCGCAGCCTCGGGGTCGCGCTCGATGTTGACCTCGTCGTAGGCCACCCCGGCGGCGTCGAGCTGGAGCTTCAGGCGCCGGCAATAGCCGCACCACGTCGTCGAGTACACCGTAAGCTTGGACATGTACCTCTCAACCATCCGCCGGGCCGGCTTCTTCCCTGTGGACAGCCGTCACGCGGTGTCGGCCCCGGGTGTCAGGATGGCGGAGTGAGCGAGCGCAGTGAGCGAACCAATGACACAGCAGCCCGCGAAGCGCCGACCGAGCGCAGCGAGGGAGCGCGGTGAGCTCCCCCGAAGACCCGGCATCCGGCCTGGACGACGAGCAGCGTGCGGCGGTCGCCGCGCCCCGCGGGCCGGTGTGCGTGCTCGCCGGAGCGGGCACCGGAAAGACCCGGACGATCACCCGCCGGATCGCGCATCTCGTGCGTCGCGGGCACGTGGCTCCGGGGCAGGTCCTGGCCGTGACGTTCACCGCGCGCGCCGCCGGAGAGATGCGGACCCGCCTACGCGTGCTCGGCGTGTCGGGGGTCCAGGCGCGGACCTTCCACGCCGCCGCGCTGCGCCAGCTGCGCTACTTCTGGCCGCAGGTCGTCGGCGGCGAGCAGTGGCAGCTGTTGGAGGGCAAGCTGCGGATCGTCGGGCAGGCGGCGGCCCGTGCGCGTGCAGGGACGGACGCGGCCTCGCTGCGCGACTTCGCCGGCGAGATCGAGTGGGCCAAGGCGAGCCTCGTGACGCCTGGCGACTACCCGGCCACGGTCGCCCGCCTGCGCCGGGACACCCCGGGGCCCGCCGAGCAGGTCGCGACTGTCTACGCCGGCTACGAGGAGCTCAAGAACCGCGCCGAGCTGCTCGACTTCGACGACTTGCTGCTGCACACCGCCGCGGCGCTCGAGGAGCACCGCGGGGTCGCCGAGGAGTTCCGGGACCGCTACCGCTGCTTCGTCGTCGACGAGTACCAGGACGTCACGGCCCTACAGCAGCGAGTGCTCGACGCCTGGCTCGGCGGCCGCGACGACCTCACGGTCGTCGGCGACGCGAACCAGACGATCTACACATTCGCCGGTGCGGACCCGCGGCACCTGCTCGACTTCCCGCGGCGGTTCCCCGAGGCCGCCGTGGTGCGCCTGACGCGCGACTACCGATCCACCCCGCAGGTCGTCTCCGCGGCGAACACGCTGATCGGTGCCGCCCGCGGCCGTGTCGCAGGCACGCGCCTTCAGCTCGTCGGTCAGCTGCCGCCCGGGCCTGACCCGCGGTTCCAGGAGTACGACGACGAGCCCGCCGAGGCCGCGGCCGTCGCGCGGGCGATCCGGCGCCTGGTCGACGACGGCACACCTGCCGCGGAGATCGCTGTGCTGTTCCGGGTGAACGCCCAGTCGGAGGTCTACGAGCAGGCGCTCACCGAGGCGGGCCTGCCCTACCAGGTGCGCGGCGGGGAACGCTTCTTCTCGCGTCCCGAGGTGCGGCGGGCGATGACGGCGGTCAGGGCGGCCGGGCCGGGGCCGGAAGGTGAGCCGCTGACGGACGTCGTGCGGGCCGTGCTGGAACCCGTCGGCCTCACCGCCGAGCCGCCCGGCGGTGCCGCGCAGCGCGCGCAGTGGGAGTCGCTGCTTGCCCTGGTCGAGCTCGCGGAGGAACTCGTCGCCGTCGAACCGTCGGCCGACCTGCGCCGGTTCTCCGCCGAGCTGGACAGCCGGGCGGACGCCGCGCACCCCCCGACGGTGCAGGGGGTCACGCTGGCGTCGCTGCATGCGGCCAAGGGCCTGGAGTGGGACGCCGTGTACCTGGTCGGCCTGGTCGACGGCACGCTGCCGATCCAGCACGCCGAGGGCGACGACGCCGCGATCGAGGAGGAGCGCCGCCTGCTCTACGTCGGCATCACGCGCGCGCGGCGGCTGCTGTCGCTGTCGTGGGCGCTGTCGCGCCAACCCGGCGGGGGTCGCCGTCGTCGGCGCAGCCGCTTCCTGTACGGACTGATCCCCGACGAGCACCCGGCGGCGCGCGTTCCCACCGGTGGTCGCACCGCCGCCGCCGCGAAGCCCCGCTGTCGGGTGTGCGGCAAGCCGCTGCTCGGCACGATGGCCATGAAGCTGCGCCGCTGTGACGACTGCCCGTCGGACGTCGACGTCGAGCTGCTCGACCGGCTCAAGGAATGGCGGCGGAGCGCGGCGAAGGAACAGCAGGTGCCGGCCTACGTGGTGTTCACGGACGCCACCCTCACCGCGATCGCCGAGCAGCGCCCGGCGGACCCGTCGGCGCTGGTCGCGATCCCCGGGATCGGCGCGAGCAAGCTCGACCGCTACGGCCAGGCCGTGCTGGCTCTCGTCGCGGAGGGCGACGACTGATCATTTCACCTGTGGATCTCCGCCTCGCTCCGCGCGTTGGGCGAACCTCTCGTAAATAGGTTGTGCGCCCTGACCGGGGTGCCTACTGTCTAGCGCCGAGGGACCGTATCCGCGCGTCCGAACCACCCGATCTCCTGAAGGAGGTGCCGAGATGGAGTACACGATGCAGGCCGTGATGATCCTCGGCACCCACGTGTCCGGGATCGACGTGTCGGTGGACCCGCGTGGCTGGCAGCGCAACCGTGCGTGCTCGATCGCGCTCGACGAGTTCCCGACCGTCAACGGAACCGGTGTGTCCGCACGAGGGCGCCCCATCTAGAGGGCGCAATCAGGCCGAAGTTCGAGGGCCGCGGATCTCACCGGGATCCGCGGCCCTCTTTCTTTTGTCCACCAACTCACACCAGGAGGTAGCGCGGTGCTAGTTCGATCGGTTCCGCTGGAGGGCGGAACCTGCGACGAACCCGAGACCGGTGCCCTGGGCACCCTGCTCGACGCGGCGCCCCGCGCCGGGCTGGACCTGCCCTGCCGCTCCGGCGACGCCGACCTGTGGTTCGCCGAGTCACCGGCCGAGCTGGAGCAGGCCAAGACCTTGTGCGGTGGCTGCCCGGTCCGGGTCGCCTGCCTGACCGGCGCGCTGCAGCGCGAGGAGCCGTGGGGCGTCTGGGGCGGGGAGATCTTCGAGCGCGGGGTCGTCGTGCCGCGCAAGCGGCCACGGGGCCGGCCCAGCAAGGCCGACCTGGCCCGCGACGCCGCATACGCGGCGGCACTGGGCGCCGTCAGCGCCTGACCGTCCGGCTCGACCACATCGAAGGAGATCACCGATGATCACGCAGCGAACCCTGTTCCGCACGACCTCCCGCACCGCGTCACTGCTCCACGAAGCCCTGGCACGATCCCATCAGCAACACTGCTGACAGGGCGGCGCGGTCGCTACGAAATCGCAGGTCGCCCTCGGGACGCAGGAGTTCCGAGGGCGACCTCGCGGTCTGCGCGACGCACGAGCCCGGCGGCGAGTGCCGCCGGATGCGCGTCCGCTGTGCGCATGCCGGTTACGGCACCAGCACGACCTTCCCGCCGGCGTGCCCGTCGCGGACGAACTGCAAGGCCTCCGCCGCCTCGGCCAAGGGATAGGTGCGGGCGACGACGACCTTCACCGAGCCGTCCGCCGCCCCCGCCAGCAGCCGGCGCCAGGCCTCGGCCCGGACGTGCGTCTCCGGGTCGTCCCCGCTGATCAGCACGATGCCGCTGTCGGCGCGTCCGAAGGCGGCGATCGACACGATCCGGTGGTGGTCGGCGACCAGCTCCAGTGACGTGTCGACGGCCTCGTCCGTGCCGATCATATCGATCGCCGCGTCGACTCCGTCCGGGGCGAGCGCGCGCACCCGATCGGCCAGTCCGGCGCCGTAGGTCACGGGAATCACGCCATAGCCGCGCAACAGGTCGTGGTTCGACTCGCGGGCCGTCCCGATCACCCGGACCCCGTCCTGCACGGCCAGCTGCACCGCGATCTGGCCGACGCCGCCCGCGGCGCCGTGCACGAGCAGGGTCTCCCCGGGCTTCGCTGCCGCCACCTGCAGCGCGTGCGCGGCCGTCCCGCCCACCGAGAGGATCGACCCGGCGACCGTCCACTCGAGGGCAGGCGGTTTCGGCACGACCACGCTCGCGGGGGCGACAACGCTCTCGGCATATCCGCCGTTCACCGGATGCGCCACCACCTCGTCGCCGACAGCGATCGGCCCCGCGGGTCCAACGGCGCCCGGTCCGACGGCGGTCACCACGCCGGCGACCTCGAGACCCACCGGCAACGGCAGCCGGTCCGGATCCGCTCCCAGCATCCCCGAGATGACCTTGTAGTCGAACAGATTGATCCCCGCGGCCTTCACCGCGATCACCACCTCGCCCGGGCCGGGCTTCGGTACGTCGGCCTCGACCACGGACAGAACATCCGGACCACCGAACGCGGTGGCCACGACCTTGGTTGCCATGACCCGCGCAACCCCCGGGAGTCGGCGTGCGATTCCCGCCGACACTCCGCGTGTTCGGGTGGGTCCGTGACGCGCTCTCGCCGCGCCGCCGCCCCTTCCGCTAGACGTCGACGAATGTCGCCGGGTTCCACCTGCTGACGATGTCGCGAAGCGCGACACGCGCGTCGAGCTGACACAACACCGCGAGCGTTCCCATCGACACCCGGTGCACCAGCAGGTACTGCGGCGGCAGGTTCAGCCGCCGGCCGACGTCGAAGCCGGAGCTGCGCAGGTCACCGACCCGTTCGGCCTGACTCTGCAGCCAGCGGCGGGTGAAGTGGAACGACTCCGTGCGCAGCGGTTCGGCGAACGGCGCGAGGTAGGCGATGAGGTCGGCCCCGGACACGGTCGTCCCCGGCAGCAGGAACCCCTCGTTCCGCAGGTGCGCGATGAGATCGTCCGGCCGGTCCTCGAGCGCGAGCCGGGTCATCACCGACAGCGGGCGCGGCAGGCCCGCGGGCACCCGTGCGACCGCACCGTAGTCCAGCACCAGCAACCTGCCGTCGGGCAGCAGCTGGAAGTTGCCTGGATGCGGGTCCGCGTGCAGGAGGCCGGCCCGGGCGGGGGCGCTGTAGTGGAACTCGGCGAGCAGCGCACCCGCCTGGTGCCGCTCGTCCGCCGTGCCGACCGCGATCACCTCCGACAGCTTCCGCCCGCTGATCCACTCGCTCACCATCGCGCGCGGCGCCGAGGCAACCACCCGGGGAACCGCGATCAGCGGATCGCCGTCGAACACCTCGGCGAACGCCCGCTGATTAGCGGCCTCGTCGCGGTAGTCGAGCTCCTCCTCCATACGCTCGCGCAGCTCGGCCACCAGCGGCTTGACGTCCTGGCCCGGCACGAGCGGCTGCAGCAACCTGCTCATGCGCGCGAGCTGGCGAAGGTCCGACCGCAGCGCCTCCTCGGCGCCCGGGTACTGGACCTTCACTGCGACCTCGCGGCCGTCCTGCCACACCGCGCGGTGCACCTGCCCGATGCTCGCGGCCGCGGCGGGCGCGTCGTCGAACTCGCGGAACCGTTCGGGCCAGCGGCGGCCGAACTGCTCGGCGAGCATCCGGTGGACGTCGCGGGTCGGCATCGGCGGGGCCGCGTGCTGGAGCTTCGTCAGCGACTCCCGGAAGGGTCCCGCCAGCTCGTCCGGCACCGCCGCCTCGAACACCGACAGCGCCTGCCCGAACTTCATCGCGCCGCCCTTGAGCTCACCGAGTACGGCGAACAGCTGCTCGGCGCTGCGCGCCATCATCTGGGCGGAGATCTCGTCGCTGTTGCCACCGGCCAGCCGGCGACCCCACCCAGCCGCGGCCCGGCCGGCCACACCCAGGGGCAGACTCGCGAGCTTGGCCGTACGCGCTGCGGTGCGCCGGGGAATGTCACTCACTTCAACGGCCTCGCTGCGCTCATCACCTCATGATTGTCCCCCGTCCGCAGGGCGGCTCGCACGTCCGTGCGGCGGGGATGCGCCACACGTGCAGTCCGGGTGCGGGGGCCACGGGCGGTGCAGCAGCTCCCCCGCGCCGAGGTCGAGCTCCAGGGAAGCGCCGAGCACCGGGGGCACAGCCGTCCCGCCACCGCCGGCGATGTCCACCGCACGCAGCACCTGGGCTGTGCCGAGCGCCGCGGTGGCCACCGCCGTGGCGGCATCGCCTCGGCCGTGGCGTCCGACGAGCTGGGCCGCGACGGCCGGCCAGCCGGGGTCGCGGCCGCGCCGGTGCAGCTCGACGCACCCGAGACACGCCGAGCGACCCGGAAGCACGAGCGGCCCGACGACTCCGATGCCATCGCGCAAACGGACGGGCACGTGCGCGACGCGGTCGCGGTGCAGGGCGGCGACCCGCGTGGGATCGGGCACGACGGCGTCGGCAAGCACACACAGGTCCGGCGCGGCGCGGGCCGGGGGCGGCCCGACGCTCGTCCCAGGCGCGACCCGCCGGACGACGTCGACCACCGCCTCGAGTGCGGACCGTCCCCGGTCGGTGTCGAGCAGACCGGTACCCAGGTCGCCTTCCTGCACCACGCCGTCAGCGGCGGCCTCGACCCACACGGCACCGACGCCGGCACGTCCGAGCCCCGCCGCCACACCCGCCGCCAGCGGGCCGCCGCCCACCACGGTGACCGCGGCCGCCGCCCGCTGCCGAGCCACGCGTTCCGGCCCTTCGGCGTCGACGAGCACCCCGGTGTCGACCAGCCGCCGGAGCAGCTCCTCGGCCTCGTCGCGATCCGCACCGCGCTGGACGGCCCGAGCCACCAGACCGACTCGCTCGGTCGGTGCGGCGAGCTCGTCCAGCATGCCGGCCAGCGGTGGCGGCAGGTCGTCGACGGCGAGCGCCGCCCGTGGATCCAGCCCCAGCAGCCGCGCGGACGGCCCCCGCACGAGCACCGACCGGTGCGGTGACAGCCGAAGCCGGCGCGGGAGTGTGGGCGGGCGAAGGGCGGATGCCTGTGAAGTCATGTCGGCAGCGTCCCGGCCCCGGCGCTCCGACGCATCCGGCTGTCCACAGGCGGATGCGGCTTGTGGACAACTCGGGCTCGGTCGGGGCCGACCGCTCCGGTGCCGGGTCGGCCGAGGATAGTCTGGGACGGTGGTCAGGCCCGCGGTCGTGGAGGTCCGTCGTAGCGAACGCCGCCGCCGGATGGTGAGCGCCCGGCGTGAGGGCGACACGGTGATCGTCTTCATCCCCGGCTGGATGAGCGAGTCGGAGGAGACGCGCTGGGTGGACGAGATGGTGCGCCGCCTCGAACGCAGCGAGGCGCGACGTCGCTCGCCCGCCCGCACCGGCGACGACGCACTCCGTCGGCGCAGCGTCGAGCTCTCGCGCCGGTACCTGGAGGGCCGCGCTGAGCCCACCACGGTGCGGTGGGTACCGACGATGAGCACCCGCTGGGCGTCCTGCACACCGGCGGACGGCACGATCCGGGTCAGCGAGCGCCTGCGCGACGCCCCGGGCTGGGTCGTGGACTACGTACTGGTCCACGAGCTGGCGCACCTGCTCGAACCGGGCCACGACAAGGCGTTCTGGGCCTGGGTGCGCCGCTACCCCCGCACCGAGCGGGCGATGGGCTACCTGGAGGGGCTGTCCGCCGCGGCCGGGCTGGGTCTGGTCGGCACGGACGGCGACGTCGACGAACAGGCGAGCGACGCCTCCGTCGGATAGGCCGGGTGGAGACGGCGCTCGTCGGGCGGGATCAGGAGGTCGGCGCGGCGCCGGGCTCCTCGCCGTCGGTCTTGTCGTCCAGGTCCTTCTCGGCCTGCATCGCCTTCTCCAGCTCGGCGATCGGGTCGCCGAGCTCCTCGCGGGCGACGAAGGCGGCCGGGTCCTCGAGGTCGTCCGCCGACGGGATCAGGTCCGGGTGTGCCCACAGCGCGTCTCGTCCCGCGGTCCCGCGCTGCTCGCCGAGGCGCCGCCACAGCTCGGCGGCGTTGCGCAGCTGCCGCGGCCGCAGTTCCAGCCCGACGATCGTCGCGAACGTCTGCTCGGCGGGTCCCCCCGCGGCGCGCCGCCTGCGCAGCGTCTCGCGCAGCGCCGCCGCCCCCGGCAGCCGGTCGCCGACGGCGTCCGCCACCACGGCGTCCACCCAGCCCTCGATCAGCGCGAGCAGGGTCTCCAGTCGGGCGAGCGCCACCTGCTGCGCCGGCGTGGTCTGCTGCTCGAACATCCCCGAGTTCATGGCCTCCTCGATCGCGCCGGGGTTCGACGGGTCGATGCCGCGGGCCAGCTCCTCGATCCGGGAGGTGTCGACGGTGATGCCCCGTGCGTACTCCTCGACCGTGCCGAGCAGTCGCTCCCGCAGCCAACCGACGTGGGCGAACAGCCGCTGGTGCGCCGCCTCCCGGGCGGCGAGGTAGATCATCACCTCGTTGGCGGGCCGGTCGAGGCCAGCGGTGAACTTCTCGATGTTCTCCGGCAGCAGCGCGGCGGTGCCGGCCGGTCCCACGGGCACGCCGACGTCCGTGGAGCTCAGCACCTCTGCCGCGAGCTGGCCCAGGCCGCCTCCGAGCTGGCTGCCGAACGCGAGGCCGCCCATCTGGCCGAGCATCGCCAGCATCGGGCCCGCGCCGGCGCGGACCTCCTCGGGCAGGGCCTCCACCCACGCCACCGACACGCGCTGGGCGACCGGGTCGCACAGCCGCTTCCAGGTGGGCAGGCTGGCGTTCACCCACTCGCTCGCCGACCAGGCCGCGACCTCCGTCGCCCCCGCCGGGAAGGTGGTGGCCGGGTCCAGCCACAGCTCCGCGAGCCGCACGGCGTCGCGCACGGCGCTGCGCTGCCCGTCGGTCAGCGACGAGGTGGTACCCGCCAGGCGCTGCTTCGCGATATTCGCCGCGAGGTCGTAGTTCACCGGGCCGCCGCCGGTGTTCTGCGCCTGGCTGAGCATCTGCCCGAGCTGGGTGAGCATCTGCCCGAGCTGGCTCATGTCGAACCCGCCCGGCGGCATCCCGGGCATTCCGCCGGGCAGCCCGGGGAATCCGGCACCTAGGCCGAAGGGGTCCTGCGGTCCGCGCTCGGGGTCACGGTCGGGGTCGCGGTCCGCGGGCCCGAAGCCGAACCCGAATGGCGGCTCGTTCGTCATGGCCCCACGGTACGCGGACTGACCCCGCGCACGCCCCAGTCGTGTCCTGTGGATCAACGCCGCAGCGGAGCAAGGCGGAGATCCACAGGTGGAGGCCCAGATCGTGTCCTGTGGATCAACGCCGCAGCGGAGCAAGGCGGAGATCCACAGGTGGAGGCTAGGCTCGGACCTCGTGGCAGGTCGGTCGAGCACGTTCCTGTCCGCCGCCCTGCTGGCGGCGGTGCTGGGCGTCCTCGGCGCGGGCATGCCCGTCCCCATGGTGGCGCTGGGCCCCGGTCCGACCTACGACACGCTCGGTGACGTCAACGGGGCGCCGGTCGTCACCGTCGACGGCCTGTCCACGTTCCCCACGTCCGGGCACCTCAACATGACGACGGTGGCGGTGTCGGACCGCCTGACCTTCGTGCAGATGCTGCGCGCCTGGGCGTCGGGCGGCCGCCAGGTCGTGCCCCGCGGCGAGATCTTCCCGCCCGGCAAGACCGACGAGCAGGTGCGCGAGGAGAACACTCAGCAGTTCGCCACGTCCGAGTCGAACGCCGAGCTCGCCGCGATGACGCAACTGGCGATCCCGACCCGGGTCGTCGTCGGCGCAGTCGTCCCCGACTCCCCGGCCGCGTCGGCGCTGCGGGTCGGCGACGAGCTCGTCGCCGTCTCCGGACGCACGGTCGGCACGCCCGCGTCGGTGTCCGAGGCGCTGTCCGGCACCGCGCCCGGGCAGAGCGTCACGGTGACCTACCGTCGCGACGGGCAGGAGCAGACGGCGGACGTCGCGCTCGCCGCGAGCCCCGACCGCGCCCAGGGCCTGCTCGGTGTGCGGCCGACCGTCGAGCCCCGGACCGGTGACATCCGGATCAGCCTGGGCGACATCGGGGGACCGTCGGCGGGGCTGATGTTCGCGCTTGCGGTCGTCGACAAGCTCTCGCCGGGCAACCTGACCGGCGGCCGGTTCATCGCCGGCACCGGCGCGATCGACGCGACCGGCGACGTCTCGCCCATCGGTGGCATCCCGTTCAAGATGCGGGCCGCCCACGACGCCGGGGCCACGGTGTTCCTCGTCCCCGACGAGAACTGCGCCGAGGCCGCGTCCACCGCCCCGCAGGGTCTGCAGCTGGTCCGCGTGACCGGCCTGGGGGATGCGGTCACGCAGCTGGAGGCACTCGACAGCGGTGGGCTGCCTCGATCCTGCTGAGCCCGCCGCCCGCCGACGCCGACGCCGACCGGAAATTCCTCCCGTTTGCCCATCTCAGCCCAGCCCACGGGAACTCCACACGCCGTCCGTAGAGTTGGCACAGCAGGGTGTGGCCCACGTCGGCACGTCGGCGTGGCGTGGGACAGCCCGCACGAGAAGTCACCGATCACTGGAGCGTGTCCCGTGGCCATGCGGCCCCCGGTGGGAGCCCCGACGCTGAACCGCCGTACCCGGATCCTGCTCATCGCCGCGGGCGTCCTTGTGCTGCTTCTGCTGGGCGGGTCCCGCCTGATCACCCTCTACGTCGACTGGCTGTGGTTCGGCGAGGTCGGCTACCGCAACGTCTTCACCACGATCATCTTCACGCGGATCCTGCAGTTCCTGCTCGGTGCGGTGCTGATCGGAGGGGCGGTCGCCCTCTCGCTGTGGATCGCCTACCGGTTCCGCCCCGTCTTCGTCCCCGTCTCAGGTCCCGAAGACCCGATCGCCCGGTATCGCACCGTGATCATCTCGCGGTTGCGGCTCTTCGGGATCGGCATCCCGCTGCTCGTCGGCATGATCGCGGGCCTCGCGGCGCAGGGCGACTGGCAGACCGTGCAGCAGTTCCTGCACTCCACGGCCTTCGGGGTCACGGACCCTGAGTTCGGCATCGACGTCAGCTTCTACGCCTTCGAGCTGCCCTTCTACCGCTGGGTGCTGGACTGGCTGTTCATCGCCGTCACGATCAGCTTCATCGTGGCGTTGATCGCGCACTACATGTTCGGTGGCATCCGGCTGACCGGTCGCGCCGGGCAGGTGTCGGCCGCCGCGCGCGCTCACCTGGCCGTGCTCGCCGGGGTGTTCGTGCTGCTCAAGGCCGTCGCGTACTACCTGGACCGCTACGAGTTGCTGTACTCGACGCGCAACCCGACGTTCACCGGTGCCACGTACACGGACCTGAACGCCGTGATGCCCGCCAAGCTGATCCTGCTGTTCATCTCGATCATCTGTGCGGCGGCGTTCTTCGTCGCGGTGTTCCGGCGCAATCTGCAGCTGCCCGCGATCGCCGTCGTGCTGCTGGTGTTGTCGAGCGTGCTGGTCGGTGCGGCGTGGCCCGCGGTGCTGCAGCAGTTCGTCGTCGCGCCGAACGCCAACGAGCGCGAGGCACCGTCGATCCAGCGCAACATCGACGCCACCCGCCAGGCCTTCGGCCTCACCTCGGACAAGGTCGACATCCAGCCCTATGCCGGCACCTCCGAGGCCACGCCCGCCGAGGTCGCGTCCGACACCGACACGATCCCGAACATCCGGCTGCTCGACCCCAGCAAGCTCGGCGACACGTTCACCCAGTTCCAGCAGCGCCGCAACTTCTACGGCTTCCCGGAGAACCTCGACATCGACCGCTACACCGTCGGCGGCCGCACACAGGACTACATCGTCGCCGCGCGCGAGCTCAACAGCGAGGGACTGGTCAACAACCAGCAGGACTGGATCAACCGCCACCTCGTCTACACCCACGGCAACGGCATGGTGCTCGCGCCGGCGAACGAGATCAACGCCCAGCTGCAGGACACCGGCGGGCAGGGCGGCCTGCCTAGGTTCATCAGCGTCGACACCGGTAACGCCGCCACCGCTCCCGAGGGACTACGTGTCACCGAGCCGCGGATCTACTACGGCGAGCTGATCACGGACTACTCGATCGTCGGTGCCGAGGAGGGCGGGGCCCCGCGCGAGTACGACTCCGACACTCAGAGCTTCACCTACGCCGGGCGCGGCGGCGTGTCGCTCAGCAACTTCTTCAACCGGCTGGTGTTCTCGTTGGTCTACGGCGAGCGCAACATCCTGTTCAACGCCTCGATCAACGACAACTCGAAGATCATGTACGTCCGAGACCCGGCGGACCGGGTGAAGAACGTCGCTCCGTGGCTGACACTGGACACGGACCCGTACCCGGCGGTGGTCGACGGGCGGGTCACGTGGATCGTCGACGGCTACACGACGCTGGCGAACTACCCCTACGCCAAGCAGATGTCGCTGGGCGACGCCACGGCGACCGCCCTGCAGGGCGTGCCGCGGCTGCCGGACGAGGAGATCAGCTACATCCGCAACTCGGTGAAGGCCACCGTCGACGCCTACGACGGCACCGTCACCATCTACGGCTTCGACGAGTCGGACCCGGTGCTGCGGACGTGGGCGGCGGCGTTCCCGGGCGTCGTGAAGCCGGCGTCGGCGATCTCGGACAGCCTCCGCTCGCACTTCCGCTACCCGGAGGACCTGTTCAAGGTCCAGCGTGAGCTGCTCACCGAGTACCACGTCGACACCCCGGGCGAGTTCTTCTCGACGGTCTCGTTCTGGGACGTCCCGTCCGATCCCACCGTGCAGGGCGCAACCGGCACGGCGGGGTCGGCGCAGCCGCCGTACTACCTGCTCGCCGGGCTGCCGAACCAGGACGGCGCGACATTCCAGCTGACCAGCGCGCTGGTCAGCCGAGCGCGGCAGTTCCTCTCGGCGTACGTGACCGCGAACTCGGACCCCGCCACGTACGGGAAGATCACCGTGCTCGAGTTGCCTGCGGAGACGCAGACGCTCGGCCCCCAACAGGTGCAGGCACAGTTCCTCGGCTCTCCCGAGGTCAGCTCGCAGCTGAATCTGCTGCGGCAGAACCAGACCACGATCGAGTACGGGAACCTGCTCACCCTCCCGGTGGCCGGCGGCCTGCTCTACGTGGAACCGGTGTACATCGAACGGGCCGGCCAGAGCGCCTCGTACCCGGTGCTGGCCCGCGTGCTGGTGAGCTACAACGGCCGGGTCGGGTACGACGCGAGCCTCCCGGGAGCCTTGGAGGACGTCTTCGGCCCGGGTGCCGGCAGCACCGTCGCCCAGCCCGGGCAGTCGCCGCAACAGCCCGCGCCCGGCGCCGCGATACCGGCCCCGAATCCGGCGAACCCGGACCAGGCGGCGGCCGCGGCGGCGATCCAGCAGTCCATCAACCAGCTGAAGGCCGCGCAGCAGAGCGGTGACTTCGCCGCCCAGGGCCAGGCCCTCGCCGCACTGGACGTCGCGGTCCAGCGCTACCAGCAGCTCGCCGGCGCCCCGCCGACGTCGGCTCCGGCGCCCGGTCCGGGCGGCTGACCGGCCGGCAGGGCACGATCGACGGAGGGGGGCACGGGGCTCGACCGCGAGCCTCGCGCCCCCCTTCTCGTCGATCCACACCCGCCTGCAGGGGCCTCCGAGGGGGGTGTAGAGTAGTGCCTACAACAGCAAGACGGCGGTAACACGCCAGCGCGGGGTGGAGCAGCTCGGTAGCTCGCTGGGCTCATAACCCAGAGGTCGTAGGTTCGAATCCTACCCCCGCTACCAGCCGAAACGGCCCTCAGGGATTCTCCCTGAGGGCCGTTTTCGCATCTGTGGAAGATCTGTGACCAGGGGCCAGTTCAGCCGGCCTCGGGCGCGTCGTCGAGGCGGCGGCGGTTCAGCCCGGCGACCATTCCTGGACGCCCTCCACGAAGGCGTCGCCACACGCGCACATGACGGAGTCGAGCTCGTCGCACGCTAGAACGCCAGCTCCGCTCGCAGCCACGTCGCGCACCGCGACGAACACCGAAGCGACCGAAGCAAACGGCCGGAGCAGGGTGGTCGGGGTTCGAGCACCAGGCGCCGGTTCGAACTCCGCGGCGATGGCGTCGAGGACGACGGGCTCGGGGCCCCACGTGCCGCCGATGACGACGATTTCGGGGTCGCAGAAAGCGACCACGGCGGCGAGGACACCGCAGATCGCTCGGGCCAGGATTGCCCGCAGATCGCGTGCCGGAGCATCGTCGCATCCGACCGCCGCCAGCAGTGCGGGCACGTCGATCGCCGTCGATGCAGGACGGCGGAGGCGCAGCGCACCGAACACGTCGATGAGGGGGACGGCGCGCCCGTCCGGACCGGTCGTGAGGACATGGGCGATCTCGCCGACGAGACCGGCGTGTCCCCGGCGTACCACGCCGTCGTTGACGACGGCGCAGCCCAGACCCTCGCCAAGGTGCAGGTAGGCGAAGTCGTCGAGTTGTTGGCTGTCGATGGCGTCGCGTTCGGCTCGTGCCGCCCAGTTGACGTCGTTGTCGACCATGACCGGGCCGTCGACGAGCCCGGCCAGCACGTCCGTCGGGGACAGTTCACCGAGCAGGAACGGGGAGTCGGGCAGGTGGACCAGGCGGCCGGTGGCCCGGTCCACCGGGTCGGCGGCGCTGACCACCGCGAGCCGGGGCTGTTGTGAGACATCCTTCTGCACTGTCCGGGCCGCCGTTGTCAGTGCCTCGACGACCTGCGCCGGCTGTGCTGGGCGCGCAACGTCTGTGGTCGCCGTGGAGATCACGTCGCCGTGAGCGTCCAGCAGTTCGGCCACGATCCCCTCCGGGGCGACACTGACCACCAGAGCGCTGCCGACGTCCTCGGCGAGGCCGTAGTACGAGCCGACCCGCCCGCGTCCGGTGGTCCGTTCCCCTCGACCCTCGGCACCCCCGCTCTGCCGACGCTGCCGCACTGGGAGACCCCGCCCGCCGATCTGAAGGCAGCGATCCGGGAAATCAAGGCCGCGCTGCGGGCCCGCATCGCCGCGTCCGGACGCACGGTCGAGGAGGTCTTCGCCGTCATCGAGGCGCGCGTCGCCGAGCGGGTAGCCGAGATCGCAGCGGAAAAGGAGCGTGGCGAGACGGTCTGGCCGGTGATCGATTACGCCGACATCGAGGCCGGCACCGTCACCGCCGACGCACTGGCCAAACTCCATCGCCGCGGCTGCCTCATCGTGCGCGGTCACTTCCCGCACGAGCAGGCCACGGCCTGGGACCAGGGCATCGTCGACTACGTCGAGAGCAACCGGTTCTTCGAGACCTACCGCGGTCCGGGCGACGACTTCTTCGGCAGCGTCGGCTCCAAGCCCGAGATCTACCCCGTCTACTGGTCGCCGGCGCAGATGCAGGCACGCCAGAGCGACCGGATGGCCCGTGTGCAGACATTCCTCAACAGCCAGTGGCGCAGCGAGTCCGACGGCGTTACCAGAAGGCGTTCCGGCACCTGTTCGACGGCACCGTCGAGCAGCACGACCCCTGGGACGCCTCCCACCGCACCGCCGGCCCGCACTACCCCGGCACCACCATGTGCTCGGCGTTCCGCACCTTCCAGGGCTGGACCGCGCTCTCCGACATGGACCACGACCAGGGCGTCCTGCACACTGTCCCCATCCCCGAGGCCATGGGCTATCTCATGCTCCGCCCGCTACTGGCCGACGTGCCCGACGACGACATGTGCGGCGTCACCGTCAACCAGGTCTTTCCCGCCAACGAGAAGTGGCACCCCCTGCTCATGCAGGCCGGTCACCGGCATCCCGGACGTCAAGGCCGGCGATTCCGTCTGGTGGCTCTGCGACATGATCCACAGCGTCGCCCCGGTGAAGGACCAGAAGGGCTGGGGCAACGTCATGTACATCCCCGCCGCCCCCTGGTGCCCCCGCAACGAGACCTACGCCGCCAGCGTGCGCGAGGCCTTCCTGACCGGTTCCAGTCCAACCGACTTCCCCACCGAGGACTACGAGCGCACCTGGGACAACCGGTTCACCGTCGACGACCTCAACCAGACCGGCCGACGTGGCCTCAGCCTGGACTGACTGTCGCCGACGAGGACGTAGTCGTCTCATGGGTGCCGCCCACGTGGGCTCTGTGCCAAGCGAGCCCGGATGCGGTGTGGCGGACAGTGCAGTGTGGTCCGCGCTGTACGAGCGGCTCAGCTGTGCCATTCGGTACGGCGCTACCCGTTGACCACGGCGATGCCCAGGGCGACAACGGCGGCTGCGATCACCCGGCCGACCCCGAAGCGTTCTCCGAAGAACACGGTGCCGATGACGGCTCCGAAGACGATGCTGGTTTCCCGCAGCGAGGCGACCGCCGCGGTTGCCCCGCTGGTCTGGGCGACGAGTACCAGCCCGTAGGCCGCGAGCGACACCACACCACCACCGAGCCCCGCACTCGTCACGCGGGCCGGGATTCTCAGGCCGCGTCCACGCCGCAGCAGGGCGATCAGCGGCATCACCGGTCCCTGGAGAAGGAACATCCAGGCCGCGTAGACCAGCACCGGGGTCGCGCGGACGGCGCCGGCGTCGATGACCGTGTACCCGGCGATGCAGATCCCCGTGGCTCCCGCGGCTCCCAGGGCGGGCAGCGCAGCGCGCGTCAGGCGGCCGCCGTCGAGGGCCAGGCTGATCAGCCCCAGCGAGATCACCGCGATCCCCACCAGTTGTCGCGCCGGCAGAACGTGGCCCAGCGCGACCTCGATCGCCGCCACGACCAGGGGCGCCGTGCCGCGGGCGACCGGGTAGACCTGGCTGAAGTCGCCGAGCTGGTAGCTCGCCCACAGCAACAGCGTGTAGATCACGTGGAGCAGCGCTGAGGTGAGAACGAAGGGCCATGCCGCCGGTGGGGGCGGCCCGAGCACGAGCGCGGCGGACCCGCCGATGACGGTGTAAGCCACGCCGATGAGGGCGAATCCGACCAGGCGGTCGGAGACCCCGTGGGCCATCGCGTTCCAGACCGCGTGCAGCACCGCGGCGACGAGGGTGATCCCCAAGACCCCGCCGGTCACTCCGGAGGGGGCGCTTGCGGCGTGATCAGCGGTCGCGGAGGTCAGGGCAACGAGAACAGTAGCCATCGAGGAGGCCCCCTGGCGTCGGTCCCGTCCGAAGATGGGCACGTCGAACACGGAGCCCTCGGGGCTTCTATCCCGTCAGGTGTCGACCGATCCCGACACGTCGTTCGGGAGGCCGTGGCGCCGCTCGGTCCAGACCCTGATCACCCTGGTTGTGGGTGAGGAGGCAGGCGACAGGCGGAACCCTAGGCGCAACCACATGCTGCGGCGGATCGTACGCGGTGATGACTCGAGTTCCCACGCTCAGAGCGGTAGCCGTCCAGTGCCAGGAGCCGCCGCCGCGCACGACGAGGCGCTCGCCGAGGTTCAGGGCAGCCCGATCCAGCAGGGTGATGGCGCGGGGAGGGGTCTGCCCTACCTCAGGTGGTAGGGCGTACGGGCGCAGACCGGGGGTCTGCCTCCTGCCCTGCCGGCTCGGCGGTCGCCACCCTGAACGCATCACCCGGCACTGACCGTAGGGAGCTGCAGATGACCCGGCCCGACAGCGTGAACGGACCCTCGGGCAGCCCGACCCAGCAATGGGCCTGGCCCGCGTCCGGCCCCGGTCAGCAGTTCGCGAGCCCCGCCCCTGCGCAGCCGCCGTACCCGGCCTACCCGCAGCAGCAGCCCTACCCACAGCAGCAGCCCTACCCGCCCCACCAGCAGACCTACCCGCAGCACCCGGGCTACGCGAACTCCTGGGGCCAGCAGGGCGGGCCGTTCCCCCCGGCACCGCTGCCTGCTACCAGGCGACCCCGAACCGGACCCTCCACCCGCAAGATCGTCGCGTTCGCTCTGGCCGGGATCCTGATGATCGGGCTCCTCGGTGCCGCCGTGCTTCTGGTCACGGGAACCCGCACCATCCCGGGCCTGAGCCCGTCCGCCGCGCCGGCCGCCACAGCGGTGACCATGTCCCTGCCGCCGGTGGTCGACGGGCATCCGCTGATCGACAACGAGTCCTCCCGGCAGCTGGTCGACGCGGCACGGCAGCAGTTGGCGGCCGTCTCCGCGGACCCGGTGGTGGGGATGTACGGCGATCCCGGGCAGCTGCCGGCATTCGTGATCGTCGCCGGCACGACGACCGCCGGAAGCCCGGACCAGGTGCTGACGGGGATGGCGGCCGGGTTCCAGCAGTCGCTGGGCTCCCAGGAGCTGAACTTCGTGGACCAGCCGGCCGGGCCGCTCGGCGGCACGATGCGCTGCGCCGAGCACGCACCGATGACCACCTGCATGTGGACGGTCGACAGTGCGTTCGGCATGAACATGGTGTTCCAGCAGGATCTGGCCCAGGCGGCTGCGACGACGCTGAAGGTGCGTGAGGCGATCGAGACCCACGCAAGCTGAGTCGTCGGTACCACGGTCCCCGGAGCCCGCTCCGGGGACCGTTCCGCGTGCCGGATCGACGCATCAGCTCGCCGCGATGCGGTCGAGCCACTCCCGCATCAGGGCTCGCTCGCCGATGGTCAGGACCGTGACGTCGCCCAACGCCGCCTGGAGGGCGACCGCGGCCCCGACCGGTCCCGGCGCCGGTACGGCCGGCGTGTCGGTGGTGATCACCGCGAGCGCTGCCTCGCAGGTGAGCGGGGACAGTGCCGGGTCGCGCTCCTTCTCGGCGACGGCAAGCAGCGTGAGCACCGTCCCGGAGGCCGCCGCGTGGAACAGGTCGACGGCCAGCTCCTCACCTACGCGCAGCCGGCCCGCCTCCGCCACCCGCCGGACGTGGGCACGCAGCATCTGCCTCGCCTGCACGGCTGCAGAACAGGCGGCGCCGGGTCGCGGGTCGCCGTACATGAGCGCATAGAGCCCCGGGTTGGCCAGCCCGAAACCGACGTGCAGGTCCCAGCCGGTGCGCAGGTCGTCGACCGGGTCGCCGCCGGAAGGGCGGAGGGCCTTCTGCGCGAGATAGGTGTCGAAGCCGTACTCGGCGACGGCGTCGAGCAGGCCGGTCTCTCGACGATGCGGCGAGCCTCGCCGAGGCGTTCGAGGATGCCGAGCAGGTCCTGCTCGTCTCCGCGTCCAGCACGGGCGAGGCCGCGCTCCGGCAACACCGCACGGCGATCGACGCGGCCCGCAAGGCCGACGTGGGCCAAATCGTCTACACCAGCCACATGGGCGCGAACCGGGCGTCGCCGTTCGCGCCCATGCCGGACCACGCCGCCACGGAAGCGATGCTGATGGAGTCGGGCCTCGCGTTCACCGTGCTGCGCAACGGCTTCTACGCGTCGTCGGGCCTGATGCTCCTCGGACAGGCCCTACAGACCGGCGAGGTCGCCGCCCCGGAAGACGGCCCGGTGTCCTGGACCGCCCACGCGGATCTCGCCGAGGCGGCGGCGATCCTGCTGACCGAGCAGAGCGTCGACCGTCCGACGGCCGCCCTGACCGGCGCGACGGCCCTCGACCTCGCCGGCATCGCCGCGGTCGCGTCGGAGGTCACCGGGCGGCCGATCCGGCGGACCGTGGTGTCCGACGCGCAGTACCGGGACAACCTGGTTGCCCACGGGGTTCCGACGTCGGCTGCGGAGATGCTCGTCGGCCTGTTCGCCGCGAGCCGGAACCGCGAGTTCGCCGCCGTCGACCCGACCTTGGAGCGCCTGCTCGACCGGCCACCCCTGACCATCCGCGACGCCCTGACGGCGCACTCGAGCGGCTGAGGTCCGGCTGGACCGCCTGTGCGGTCGTGGCGATCAGCAGGGGTAGCTGGCCGACGGCTCGGGCGCGAGGCTCACGTCGACGACCTTGGTTCCGCCCGGGTCGAGGGTCCAGCGCACGGTGCCTTCGGTCTTGTCGAGCGCCTCCTGCGCCTTGTTCATCTCGCACAGGACGCCGTTGATGGCCTTCGCGTAGGTGTCGCCGGTCTTGCCGATCGCCGCGCAGAGCGCGCGCTGGGCGAACCTCTTCGCGATGTCCCGATGGCGCTCCTCGTGGGCCTTGATGAGCCCCTCCAACGTTGCCGCCCAGCGCCGACTTGACCTGCTGGGAGAAGTCCAGCGCCGTGTCCGCCCGGATGTCCGCGGGGATCGAGACCTCGGGGTTCCAGGTCGGCTGCTCCGAGCAGGTGGCCGGAGCGGACTTCTGCTGGAGGGGTTCCGCCTCGTCGCCGCCGGCCAGGGAACCGATCTCCGATGCGAGGTCGCCGAGGAAGCCGAATCCGAACCTCTGGATCGGAAGCTCGGCCACGGTCGGGCCCGGTGCACCCCCGCAGCCGCAGCGTTGGACGGGGACCGCCGGGTCGAGCAGCCGGCTCACGGCCCGGTTGCCGGCCGCCCGCTGCAGGCCGGCCAGGCCCGAGGGGGTGTGCCGCGGGCCCTGCCTGCCCGCCGCGACCTCGTCGTCGAGGTGCCGATGCGTGCGCATCACGCCCTCCCGCAGGACGAAGGTGCCCGACTCGCGCCGGCAAACGTGCCGACTCGCGGTGGCAAAGGTGCCGACTCGCGCAGGCAAACGTGCCGACTCGCGGGGATTGGGGCGCACACGCGAGACGGCGGCGTGGCAGGCACCACGAGATTGCTCACGTCGGCTCCTCGGTCCTGTCTCGCGCCCCCGGCACATGCCGGCGGGCACGTGACATCGTGCCGGAGTCGAGGCGGAACAGCCTGCCCGATCGCGCGGTGCGCGGAGACGGCGCGGACGGTCTGCCCTTCCGGGCAGCGAGCGCTGCCCCGGATTCTGGGGGTTCACCGTCGACGACCACTTCGGGGTGACGGTGACGAAATCCGAGATGCGGCTCCGGACGAGCTCGGAGTTCGACGCGGCGGTCGGGAAGTGGAACGCGCAGGCTGCGGGCGACGTCGGCGGTGGCGCCACCGATCAGCAGTCGCTGCCGCCGGCCCGGTGATCTCGGGGCTGCCGTGCCGAGCCGGTAGGTTGCCGCGGTGCCGTCGACGAACCGCGTCGCATGAGGACGCGTGTCCCGGGCCTGACCGTCGCCCTGCTCGGCCCGGACGGTGTCGGTAAGTCGACGCTGCTCGCCGGGCTGGCGCAGAGCTACCCGGCTCCGGTCCGGCAGATCTACATGGGCATGTGGCAGGGCGCGGGCAGGCCCGGCTACACCCGCCTACACGCCGTCGCGGCGATCGTCCTGCGCCCGTTCCGGGTGTGGTGGCGCGTCGCGTGTGGGGCCGTGCACGCCCGCCGCGGCCGGCTCGTCGTCTTCGACCGCTACACCTACGACGCCCTCCTGCCGATCACCGGCTCGTGGCGCCCGCTGAAGCGGCCCTACTTCTGGGTGCTGGCCCACCTGGCCCCGCGGCCGGACCTCGTGCTGGTCCTGGACCTACCCGGCGAGGTCGCGTTCGCCCGCAAGGGCGAGTTCACCCCCGAGGGGCTGGAGGCCGTCCGGCAGGGATTCCTCGCGCTGGTGCCGCGGCTCGGCGCGCAGGTCGTCGACGCCTCCGCCCCGCCCGAGCAGGTGCGCGACGACGTCGTCGCCCGGATCCGGACGCACCACCGCCTGCTCAGGGGTCGACCGGCAGCGCCGCCCGCAGCCCGGTCAGGTCCAGCACCCGCGCCACCGGCGACCCCGCTCTGACCCGCAGCGCGAACGGCGCGCCTTGCGCGGCGACCCGGGTCGACAGCTCCACCAGCAGTGCCACCCCGGCGCTGCTCACGTAGCCGGTGTCGTGCAGGTCGACGACGAGCCCGGCGGGCCCCGTCGCGGCCAGCAGCACGCCGCGCACAGCGGCGACGCCGTCGAGGTCGAGGTCCCCGGCCACCCGCAGAACGGGTGGGTCCGTGCCGGGAATGGCGGTGATCGACGTCGGGCCCGCGGACCGGGCCTGCGCCGCGAGGCGGGGTCGGCGGGGCGCCTCGACGGGCGGCACGGGCACCCGGAAGGTGACGGTCGTGCCATCGTCCCCGGAGTCGATGCGCACGTCCTTCCCGACGGCGTGCAGCACCGCCACGCCGCGCCCGCGGTGCCCGGAGTCGGCCGGCACGGGGCGCCACCGGCCGTCGTCGCGCACCTCGACGGCGACGCCACCGTCCGGCCCGGGGCAGTGTTCGAGCGTGTACCGGAACTCGCCTTCACCGGTGTTGCCGTAGGCGTGCTCGACGGCGTTCGCCGCGGCCTCGCCCAGCGCGTACTGCAGGTCGTCGAGCACCTCGTCCGGCAGCCCCACCGCCGCCGCCCAGTCCTCGACGGCGCGGCGCATCACCCGCAGCCGGCGCGCCTGGGCGGGCTGCACCCCGTGCAGCTGGCCGGGCACCAGGCGGACCGCGACGACGGCGATGTCGTCGGGCGCGGCCGCGTCCCCCAGCGCGCCGTCGGCCAGCGCCGTGTCGACGACGGCGCTCACCAGCTCGTCCGGGGGACGGTCACGGACCCGGGCGGCCGCCCGGGCCAGCCGCGCCTGGCCCTCGTCGAGGACCTCGCCGCGCCGCTCGACGAGCCCGTCGGTGTAGAGCAGCACCGAGCTGCCCGGCTCGATCACCGCCTCGGCCTGACGGTAGGGCGGGCGGCCCGCGACCCCGAGCACCGTCCCGCCGCCCTCCTCGAGGTAGCGCGGGCCGGCGGGCTCGAGCAGCAGCACCGGCGGATGCCCGGCGCTGGCCCAGCACAGCGCCCCCGTCCCGCAGTCGACCACGAGGCAGACGCACGTGCTGCCGGCCGAGCCCGGGACGCGGCGGGCGAACCGGTCGAGCCGCTCCAGCGCGGCGGCGGGGGAGTGGCCGTCGAGCAGGTAGGCCGCGAGCGCGCTGCGCAGCTGACCCATCACCGCGGCCGCAGGCGCCCCGTGCCCGACGACGTCGCCGACGACCACCGCGACCCGGTTCTCGTCGATCGGCAGCAGGTCGTACCAGTCACCGCCCGCGGCGATGCCGACGGCGCTGGGCAGGTAACGGGCGGCGACGCGGAGCCGGGGCAGCGGCGGCAGCGCCGGGGGGAGCAGGCTGCGCTGCAGGACGTCCGCCACGTCGTGCTCGGCCTGGTGCAGCCGCGCCCGGTCCAGCGCCTGGGCGCACTGCCCGGCCAGCGTGAGCACCGCGGCGCGTTCCTGCGCGGAGAACGTGGGCCGCCCGTCGGCGAACCGCAGCACGATCGCGCCCGTGGGCCGGGTCGGGCCGCCGAGGGCGAGCGGTACGGCGACGAGCGCGCCGGCCTCCGGGCCGCTGCCGTCCCACCTGCCGCCCTCCCACAGGGGTTCACCGGTGCGGGCCGCCTGCGCGGCGGGGTGCCCCGAGTCCAGCGGTAGCCGGCGGGCCGTCGCCGGGACCGCGTCCGTGCCGCGCGCGGCCAGCACGTCGAGGTGCTCCCCGGCGCGCAGCAGGACCGCGGCGGAGCTCGCGCCCAGCCGGGCAGTGTGGTCCAGGACGACCTCGGCGACGTCGACGAGCCGCGTCGCGCCGGACAGCGCACCGACGACCTCGCCGAACTCCTCCGCCGTCCGCCGTGCCGCGCTCTCCGCGGCGAGCAGCCCGGCGCGCTGCAACGCCTGCGCGCACAGCTTCGCGAGCACCGTCAGCGCGGCGCGGGCGGCGCCGGTGCGCACGTCCCGCGGCTGCCCGCCGAGGCCGACGACACCGAAGCAGGTGCCGGCGGCGACCAGGGGGATGCAGTCGACGGCGCCCGGATCGCCGGCCTCCGCCCATACCGGGACACGGGTGCGCGCCGCCTCGGCGGGGGCCACCGGCTCGTCGACCGCGATCCGTGGGCGGGCGGGCGCCAGGCCGTCGGCCGGCTCGAGCACCGCGTCGCCGCCGGTGCCCGACAGCAGCCACAGCATGACCGCAGTGGCCCGGGCCAGCCCGGCGAACTGCTCGACGGCGGTAGCGGCGACCTGTTCGAGGGTGGCCGAGGCGGACAGCGCGGCGGTCGCCCGCTGCAGCACCTCCAGCCGCGCCCGGTTGGCCTGCTCGCGTTCCAGCAGCAGCGCGTTGTCCAGGGCCGTGGCCGCGCGCTCGGCGAGGTCGGCGAGCAACGCGATGTCGCCGTCGTCGAACGGGGTCGAGTCGCGGTGACGCGCGACCGCGAGCAGCCCCGAGGTCTGCCCGCGCGCGCTGAGCGGGACGAGTGCGATAGTGCCGAAACCCACACTGCGCCGCAGCTCGCGCTGCCGCTCGTCCGTGCTGCTGGCGAGGATGAAGTCGTCGTCGACGTCGTACTGCCGCACCTCGCCCGCGGTGACCATCCGGCCCACCCGCATCCAGTCGACGTCGAGCTGGCGCAGCACCGCCTCCTGCTCGGCTGTGTGCGCCGCGATGGCCAGGCCGTCCGTCGCCTGCCCGTCGCTGATCTCGACGAACCGCGCCATGTCGACGAGGCCCTCGTCGACCAGGGTGCGCACGAGCGTCTGCCGGCGCTCGACAACCGTCGTCTCCCGATCCATGGCTGCGCCGATGACCGCGAGCAGCCGCTGCCGCTCCCGCTCCCCGACCCGGCTGTCGATGTCCAGGCAGCCCCCCACGTAGCCGCCGACGTACCCCTCCGCCGGCGCCCCGCGGTCGAGCACCCACCGGTAGTGGCCGTTCGCGGCGCGCAGCCGGTACTCGACCTCGAACGGCCCGCCGTCCGCGGCGGCGCGCACGCGGCCGTAGTGCGCCCGGTCGGCCGGATGGATCCGGTCCTGCCAGGACAGGCCCAGGTCGGCGTCGGGCTCGGCGCCGGTGAACTCCAGCCAGCCCCGGTTGACGAAGAGCCGCTGCCCGCCCGGCCCGTCAGCCCAGATGAGCGTGGGGGTCGAGTCGGCCATGGCCCGGAAGCGGCGCTCGGCCTCGCGACGCGCCCGGCCGAGCGCCACCCGGCCGTCGACGCGTGCCCGCAGCTCGCGGGCCGAGAACGGGGTGACGAGGTAGTCGTCGGCGCCGGCGCCCAGACCCTCGACGGCGGCCTCCGGCCCGGCGCGGGCCGACATGAGCACCACCGGCACCAGGGAGGTGCGCGGGTCGCCCCGCAGCGCGGTCAGCAGGTCCAGGCCGCTCAACCCGGGCAGGGAGACGTCGGCGAGCACGAGGTCGGGCGGGTCGGCCACGGCGGCGGCCAGCGCGGCCGCCCCGTCCGCCACGGCCTCGACGCGGTGCGTGCGGCCGAGGAGCCGCGTGAGGTAGGCGCGCATGTCCGCGTGGTCGTCGACCACCAGGATGCGGCTCGCGTCAGGGTTGTCCGGTACGAGGACGGGCTGCGGATCGCCGGCGTCGGCCTCGGGAAGCCACCACAGCGCCTCGGTGACGGACACCACCCGCAGCGGCCCGGAGTCGTCGGGCGCCGTACCCGAGGGGCGGGGTGGCACGTGGTGGCGGCCCAGCGGCACCGTGACGGCCACGCCGAATCCGGTGGGCGCCGGATCGGTGGTCACCGTGCCGCCGAGCAACCCCACCAGCTCGGTGACCAGCGCCGGCCCGACGCCGCCGTCGTCGGGCGGCGTCGCAGCAGTGTCGGTGGCCGCCATCCGCAGAACCGCGGAACCGCCCTCCCGGCCGAGGGTGACCGTGATCCGCCCGGAGGCGACGGCGGCGGCCCGTGCGAGCAGGGCGACCACCACCTGCTCCCACATCGACCGGTCGACGAAGGCGGGCTCGCCGAGTTCCTGGCAGTCCAGCTCGAGGGTGAGCCCGGCGTGGTCGACGGCAGACCGGAACATCCCGGCCAGGCCGGCCGTGAGCGCGGCGAGGTCGACCGGCTCGAAGTGCGGGTCGACCTGCCCCGCGTACAGCCGCGAGAGCTCCAGCAGCCGGTCGACCATCCGCCGCAGGCGCTGCGCGTTGCGGTGCACGAGCTCGAGATCGGTGCGCAGGCCCGAACCAAGCGGTGCGGCGTCGCGCAGCTCGGCGACCGGCCCGAGCACCAGCGTGAGCGGCGTGCGGAACTCGTCGCTGATCCGGGCGAAGAACGCCGTCTTGGCCCGGTCCAGCTCGGTCAGTCGTTCGGCGCGCCGCTGCTGGGCCGCGAAGGCGTCCGCCGCCGTCACCGCCGTGGAAAGGTGATGGCCGACCAGTTCGAGGAACGCCCGGTACTCCTCGTCCAACGGCAGGTACGGGCTCACGCCGGCGACTAGCACGGCAGTCGACTCGCCGGCGCCGATGCGGACGGGCAGGACGACGGCAGCGTCGAACGGACGCTCGTCGTGCCGCTCGCCGCCGAGCAGCCCGGGATGCAGCGGGCCCGCGCCGGGGAGCCGCCCCTCGGGCAGGGTAGTGGCGAGTCCCTCGACGACCGTGCTGTGCTCACTCGACACCACCTCGCGGAGCGCCGGTGCCCAGAACCCGTCGTCGCCGACGGTCCGCGGGGCCAGGGCCCCACCCGGCTCGACGCCCTCGGCGGCCACCAGGCGCGCGCCGTCGTCGCCGAGCAGGTAGAGCAGCGCGGCCGGGACGTCCGCGCGGTAGCGCGACAGGACCTCGACGGCGGCCGCACCCGCCGCCTCCACGTCCGTCGCGCTGCCCAGCTCGGCGAGCTCGCCCAGCGCCCGCAGCCGCCGCTCGCCGACGACCTGCGCGGTGGTCTCGGTGCAGGCGCAGAACACCCCGTCCGCGCCCGGGTCCTCGCCGCCGATCGCGCTCAGCGAGTAGGTGAACCACGCCTCCTCCGGCCAGCCGCGGCGGGCGAGCAGCATCGGCATGTCCTCCTGGAAGACCGCCTTGCCGGCCAGCGCGTCCGCCAGCACGGGCTGCAGACCTGGCCACACCTCGGGCCAGGCGTCCGCGAACGCCACCGCGAGCGCGTCCGGGTGTCGCGCCCCGAGCATCGGGGCGTAGGCGTCGTTGTAGAGCAGCGACCACCGCGGGCCCGCCGCGACGTACATCGGAAGCTGCGAACGCAGCAGCAGCTCGACGGCCGTGCGCAGTGCGGGCGGCCAACTCGCCGGCGGCCCGAGGGGCGTACCGGTCCAGTCGACCTCGCGCATGCGCTGCGCCATCTCGCTGTCCCCGACGAACGGCGACTCCACGCCCTTACCTCCCGGGTCCGCGCCGGTGCCAGCATGTCCGGCGCCGCCCGGCCGGTGCAACCGGTCCGCGACGCGCACCCCGCCATTCTCGGGCAGGCTGCGCGCGTGGACGTCCCCGGCTGGCCCGCGCACCTGCCGCCGCTCGCCGGCGCTGAGCCGCTGCCCGGCGGCCTCGTCTGCACCGTGCTCGGCGGGACGCTCGCCGACGGCCGCCCGGTGGTGGTCAAGCGCTGCCCGTACCCGGCGGAGGTCGAGGCCGACGGGCTCGCGGCCCTGGCCGGGGCCGGGGCGCCGGTCCCGTCGGTGCTGGCCGCCGCGGGCGACCTGCTGGTCCTCGAGCGCGTGGCGGGGTCGCCGGACTGGGCCGGCCTGGGCCGGGCCGTCGCCCGCCTGCACCGCACCACCGGCCCGCGGTTCGGCTGGCACCGTGACAACTCCGGCGGCCGCATCGTCCAGCACAACGGATGGCACGACAGGTGGAACGAGTTCTACGTCGCGAACCGGGTGCGGGTGCACCTGGCCGACCCGGCCGTCCCCGACGCGCTGCGCCGTCGCCTGGAGCACGCCTGCGCCGGGCCGCTGCCGGCGCTGCTGCCCGAGCGCCCGCCCGCGTCGCTGACCCACGGTGACCTGTGGACCGGCAACGTCGTCGGCGGGCGCTGGCTCGTCGACCCGGCGGTGGCCTACGTCGACCGCGAGCTGGAGCTGGCGTTCATGGACATGGCCGACCTGCCCGCGGAGTTCCACGAGGCCTACCGGCAGGAGTGGCCGCCGGACGCGGGCTACCCACAGCGCCGCCCTGCCCTGCAGCTGCACAAGCTGCTGGTGAACCTACGCCACTTCGGCGAGCGCTACGTCTCCCAGATCGAGGCCGTGCTCGACGGCTACGGATGGTGATCAGGCGCGCGCTCGCCAGGTCGTCCGCGGTCCCGTCACGGATCGCTGTATGGGCCCGACGACGCAGGCCGAGGAAGGGGATGGGTGCGACACTGCCTCGCAGCGGGCGACACCCATGCGAGCAGGGGGATGCCGTGAGGAAACGCGGGCGATGACGGGTCTTCGACCCGGTCCGGGCCGAAGGCGGCCACCGACGCGTCTGCGCGTGCGCAGGCCCGGTGTGCCGCGACCCGGACCGCAGCCGCCGTCGGGGAGGCCGATCGCGAACGGTGCAGCGCGACCCGCCGCCCGCAGGCCCGACCCGGACGAGGCGGTGCGCTACGGGCTGCGCGTCGCGGCCGGGTACGCCTGGCGGTCCGTCGCCGTCGCCGTCGCGGTCTACCTGGTGTTCGTGGCGCTCGGGCGGCTGCACTTCGTCGCGATCTCGGTGTTCGTCGGCCTGCTGATCACCGCCCTGCTCCGCCCGCTGACCGATCAGCTCGCCCGGTGGATGCCCCGCGTGGCGGCGGTGGCGATCGCCGTCATCCAGGCGATCATCGTGGTCGGGGCGGTCGTCACCTTCGTCGCGACGTCCGCGGTCGGGCAGTTCGGCCGTCTGATCGGGCAGTTCGCCACCGGCATCCGCGAGATCGAGAGGTTGCTGTCGGGGCCGCCGCTGGGGCTGCCGGCGGGTGAGCTCCGGCGGCTGACCGACCAGGCGTTCGCGTGGCTGGCGGCGAACCGTGGCGAGCTCGCGGCGCAGGCCGCTGGGGAGGCGAGCGTCGTCGCGGAGCTGTTCGCCGGCCTCGCGCTCGCGGTGTTCTGCTCGCTGTTCTTCCTGCACTCCGGTGAGCGGCTGTGGGGCTGGGTGCTGGGCCAGCTCCCGGTGCGGCGCACCCGCTGGGACGCCGCCGGCCGGGCCGGGTGGACGGCCTTCGCCGGCTACACCCGGGGCGTCGTGATCGTCGCGGTGTCGAACGCGACCCTGGTGGGGATCGCGCTGTTCCTGCTCAAGGTTCCCCTGGCGCTGCCGCTGACCCTGCTCGTCCTGCTTGGCGCGTTCATCCCGCTGATCGGTGCCCCGATCGCGCTGTGGATCGCGACGCTCGTGGCCCTGGCCGGCCGCGGCCCCCTGACGGCGCTGGCCGTGCTCGTGCTGATCGTGGTGATCGGGCAGATCGAGGGCCACGTGCTGCACCCGGTGATCATGAGCCGGGCGGTGAAGCTGCACCCGGTGGTCGTCGCGGTGTCCGTCGCGTCCGGCACCGTGCTGGCCGGGATCATCGGGGCCGTGGTGGCGGTACCGATGGTGGCCGTGGCGTGGGCGACCTTCGCGCAGCTGCGGGCGACCGCCGCCGACGACGACGTGGCGCCGGATCCGCGGGCACCCGACCCGCGCGAGCCCGACCCGCCCCCGCCGGGCGCCCCGGTGACCCCGCCGGTCGTGGCCTAACTAATAGCCGACGTAGCTGCCGAGGCCGTCGCTCCGGCCGCCCGCCGCGACCGTCTCCATCCCGTAGCGGTCGATCATGTAGCGGACGCCCGCGGTGATGTTGGCCACCGGGTCCGTGATGGGGCGGTCGGCCAGCTCGGGGTGCACGTACGTGCGGAACGTCGACGGGATCGTCTGCATGAGCCCGCGCGACGGGGTGCCCCGCACGGCGTTGCTGTCCCAGGTGTTGATCGCGTGCGGGTTACCGCCCGACTCCGCCAGGATGATCTTCTTGACGCCCGGGGCGAGCCGCTGCGGAAGCCCCATCACCTGAAGCGCCTCGGCGATCCAGCCGTCCAGCCCGCCCGCCCGGATCACGCCCTGGATCCGGGCCTGCTCGGCGTGCACGGCAGCGAGCTGCTCGGCGAGCCGGCTCGCCTTCTGCACCGACGCCACCCGCTGCTCGGTGGCGTCGTCGCCGTCGAAGCGGTACGCGACGGGCAGCATCGGCGACGGTGCGGTCAGCCCCCGGATCCGCTCCGCGGGCTGCAGCACGCCGGCGCTCGCCGCGAGCATCGGGTTCGGCGTCGCGGCTGCCACGTCGGCGACGGCCGGGGTCGGGTCCGCGGCGGCCGTGCCGCCGGACAGGAAGGTCGTGGCGGTGCCGGCGGCGACCGCACCGAGCGTGGCGGCCGCGGCGACGACCTGCACACGGCGCTGGCCGTCCGACGGGGCCCGGTGCGCGGCGCGATCGCGGACCACGACGGCCGGCTGCGCGCGGCGACCACTCGGGGAGCGGTGACCAGCCACGGACCTGTCCTTCCAGCGCGGGGAGCGACCCGGCCACGGGCACACCGGGTGGGGAGGGCCCGGGGAGCCGGTGGGGAGTCCGGCTCCGCTGTGTACGCGGTCGGGTCGTGACGCTCGGTACAAAACTGTAGGGAAGGGGCGGGGTCGGAACAAGGAGACGTTACGTCGTTCGGCGCAACGTGTTCACCGCTCGTCGGATCGCACCGAGCCGTGGTCGAGCCGCGTGAGCAGCGCCGAACGGTCGTCGCGCGCGACCGGTGGCGTTCGCGCTGGTCGGCGGGACCGGCGCCGAATCGTCACGCTGTGCGACAGGTCCCGTCTCCGCGATCGAGGTCGGACCCCAGGCGGAGTGGTTAGTGTCGTGTCGTGGGCGACGCCGTGCAGGAGACCGTGAAGGACACCGAGTCGGACCGCTGGGTGCAGCTCGAGGGGCTGGACAACGTCCGCGACGCCGGCGGTCTGCCCCTGCGCGACGGGGGCCGCACCCGGTTCGGCGAGCTGCTGCGCAGCGCGAACCTGCGCTACCTCACCGACGACGACGTGGCGCACCTCGTCGACGTGGTCGGCCTACGTCTCGTGATCGACCTGCGGACCGCCCGGGAGATCGACCGCGACGGCCCGACGGCGGTGGCGGCGCGCGGCGTCGAGACCGTTCCGCTGAGCTTCATCCCCGAGGACGGCACCGCGCTGCCCGAGACGGGTGACGACACCGACCCGCTGCTGCGCGCCTACCTCGGCTACCTCGTCGACCGGACGGAGAACGTCGTGCAGGCCGTGCGCCTGCTCGGCCACTCCAACGCCGGCCCGACGCTCGTGCACTGCGCCGCAGGCAAGGACCGGACCGGCGTGCTGCTCGCCCTCGTGCTGGACGCGGTCGGGGTCGAGCGCGAGGCGGTGATCGCCGACTACGCGCTGTCCGCGCGGCACGTGGAGGCGATGTTCCGGCGATGGACGACGGCGCTGGGCCGGGACATGCCCGAGGACCTCACCCCGCACCTGCCCCGGGCCGAGGTGATCGCGACGGTGCTGTCCCGGTTGGACGACGAGCACGGCCGCGACGGCTCGGACGGCGCGGTGGGCTGGCTGCGGGCGAACGGGCTCGACGACGCCTCGCTGGAGCGTTTGCGGGCGCGCCTCACCGGCCGGTGAACCCGACGGGCGTCACCGGGCGAACCGCGCGGTCCCGTGTCACCGTTATGGAATGACGCCCCGGGGGAGAGCGCCAGTAATCAACGCGACCGCCGCCGCCCTGCTCGGTCTCCTGCACGACGGCCCGATGTCCGGCGGCCGGCTGGTCTCCGCTGCGGACGGCCGGTTCGGCTCCTTCTTCTCCGTCACCCGTAGCCAGGTGTACCGCGAGCTTCCCGCTCTGACCGAGGCGGGCCTGCTCAAGCTGGGCGAGCAGGGGCCGCGAGCGTCGCAGCAGTACGTGATCACGGCGGCGGGCCGGCGCGCGTTCGCGGCCTGGCTGGCGTCGGGCGGGGGCTCGGAGTCCCTGCGGAGCCCGCTCGTCCTGCGGCTGCTGCACGCCGGCGCGATCCCCGCTGACGAGCGCAAGGAGCTCGTCCGCTGCAACCGTGACACGTTCGGCGCCCGGCTGGCGTCGGCGCGGGCCGCCGCCCGCGGCGAGGACGACCCGTACCGGCGAGCCGTCGCGGACTTCGCCGTCGCCCACAACCGGGCCATGGTCAAGCTGCTGGACGCGATCCCGCTCGACTGACCTCCGCGCGTACCCTGAACCGTTGTGAACCCCGACGTCGCGGCCGAGTTGAAAGACCTCTCCACCACGCTGGAGAGCATCGAGGCGGTCACGGACCTGCCCGCGCTGCGCGCCGAGATCGCGGACCTGTCGGAGCAGGCGGGCCTCCCGGACCTGTGGAACGACCCCGAGGCCGCGCAGAAGGTCACGAGCCGGCTGTCGCACGCCCAGGGCGACCTGCGGCGCGTCGAGGAGCTGCGCCGCCGCCTCGACGACCTGCCCGTGCTCTACGAGCTGGCCGAGGAGGAGGGTGACGCAGGGTCGCTCGCCGATGCCGACGTCGAGCGCCTCAAGCTGCGCGACGACATCCAGAGCCTGGAGGTCCGCACGCTCCTCTCGGGTGTGTACGACGCCCGCGAGGCACTCGTCACGATCCGCTCGGAGGCCGGCGGGGTGGACGCCGCCGACTTCGCCGAGATGCTCATGCGCATGTACCTGCGCTGGGCCGAGCGTCACGGCTACGGCATCGACGTCTACGACACCTCCTACGCGGAGGAGGCGGGGATCAAGTCGGCGACGTTCCAGGTCCACGCCCCGTTCGCCTACGGGACGCTGTCGGTCGAGCAGGGCACGCACCGGCTGGTGCGCATCTCGCCGTTCGACAACCAGGGCCGCCGCCAGACGTCGTTCGCCGGTGTCGAGGTCGCGCCGGTCGTCGAGACCAGCGACCACGTCGACATCGACGAGAAGGACCTCCGCGTCGACGTCTACCGCTCCTCGGGGCCGGGCGGCCAGGGCGTGAACACCACGGACTCCGCCGTGCGACTGACCCACCTGCCCACCGGGATCGTCGTGTCCTGCCAGAACGAGCGCAGCCAGCTGCAGAACAAGGCTTCGGCGATGATGGTGCTGCAGGCCAAGCTGCTCGAGCGTCGCCGCCAGGAGGAGCAGGCCAGGATGGACGCGCTGAAGGACACCGGGTCGTCGTGGGGCAACCAGATGCGCTCCTACGTCCTGCACCCGTACCAGATGGTCAAGGACCTGCGCACCGAGCACGAGGTCGGCAACCCGAGCGCCGTGCTCGACGGCGACATCGACGGCTTCATCGAGGCCGGCATCCGCTGGCGCCGGAGCCAGGAGACGGCCGCCCGGTAGGCGGCCCGCGGCGGGCACTTACTACGCTGCGCCGTCGTGATCCGCCTGGAACGCGTCACCAAGATGTACAAGACCTCGACGCGCCCGGCGCTCGACCGCGTCTCGGTCGACATCGAGCGAGGGGAGTTCGTCTTCCTCATCGGGCCGTCGGGCTCCGGCAAGTCGACGTTCCTGCGGCTCCTGCTGCGCGAGGACGTCCCGACCCGGGGCACGATCACGGTCGCGGACCTGGACGTCGCGAAGCTGCCGCGCCGCCGCGTCCCCCGGCTGCGCCAGCGGATCGGCTGCGTGTTCCAGGACTTCCGGCTGCTGCCGAACAAGACCGTCGGCGGCAACGTCGCCTTCGCCCTCGAGGTGATCGGCAAGCCGCCGCAGACCGTCCGCAAGATCGTCCCCGAGGTGCTGGAGCTGGTCGGCCTCGAGGGCAAGGCCGAGCGCATGCCGCACGAGCTCTCCGGTGGCGAGCAGCAGCGCGTCGCGATCGCCCGGGCGTTCGCGAACCGGCCGATGGTGCTGCTGGCCGACGAGCCGACGGGCAACCTGGACCCGGACACCAGCCAGGACATCATGCTGCTGCTGGAGCGGATCAACCGCACCGGTACGACGGTCCTCATGGCCACCCACGACCACTCGATCGTCGACTCGATGCGCCGGCGCGTGGTGGAGCTGAGCATGGGCAAGCTGGTCCGCGACGACGTGCGGGGTGTCTACGGGGTGGGCCGCTAATTGCGTACCGACTTCGTCGTCCGGGAGGTCGTCACCGGCCTGCGGCGCAACGTCACGATGACCGTCGCCATGGTCCTGACCACGGCGATCTCGCTGGCCCTGGTCGGTACCGGGCTGCTCGCCGTCCGGACGATCGACCGCACCGAGCAGCTCTACAGCGACCGCGTCGAGGTGCAGGTCGCGCTCACCGCGGACATCTCGTCCGCCGACGCCGACTGCAGCCAGGCCGTCTGCTCCGGCCTGAAGGCGACATTGCAGAACTCCCCGCTGGTGGCATCCGTGCGCTTCGAGAGCCAGCAGCAGGCCTACGAGCGCTACCTGCAGCTGTTCAAGGGCCAGTCGCTGGCCGAGGTGGTGCGCCCGCAGTCGCTGCCCGCGACGCTGCGCGTCAAGCTGAACGACCCCGAGGCCGGAGCGCAGGCCGTGCGCGAGGCGATGATCGGCCAGGTCGGCGTGCGCAACATCATCGACCAGCGTGACGTCGTCGCCAAGCTCTTCGACTTCCTCTCCGGCGTGCGCAACCTGACCTTCGCCGTCGCGGTCGTGCAGGCCATCGCCGCGTTGCTGCTGATCAGCAACACCGTGCAGGTCTCCGCGTTCACCCGGCGGGTGGAGGTCGGCGTGATGCGGCTGGTCGGCGCGACGCGCTGGTACACCCAGCTCCCGTTCCTCATCGAGGCCGTCGTCACCGGGGTGGTGGGCGCGGTGATCGCGTCGCTGGGGATCCTGGTGGGCAAGTTCCTGTTCATCGACGACCTGCTCTCCGGGATCGTCAGCAACGGCGTGATCCCGCCGATCGAGGTTGGCGACGTCCTGTGGGTCTCGCCGATCCTGCTGATGATCGGCGCGGGGGTGGCGGCGGTGACGGGCTACGTGACGTTGCGCCTGTACGTGCGGCTGTAGCTACAGCGCCGAGCGGATGCCGGTGTGGCCGAAGTCGTTCCCCTTGTAGAGCAGCGGCTCGCCGAGTGCCTTGGCCATCGCGAAGGAGATGCAGTCGCCGAAGTTCAGCTTTGCCGGGTGTCCGCTGCCGCGTCCGAAGTCCCGGTATGCCTGCCGCGCAATTCGTGCTTGCTCTTCGGTGAACGGCTCGATTCGGATGCGGGACGCCTTGATGAGAGCATCGAGCTGGTACCCGACCACCGGATCGCGGAGCCCATCGATGACGATCGAGGCCTCGAGGTACCCCGGTGCGGGAAGCAGGGACGGGGTGCGGGCATCCGCCAGAGCCTCGGCGTAGCGCTCGGCGTCGGACTCCTGGAACACGATCGCGACGAGGGCTGACGGATCGACGATCAACGGGGGAGCCCGCGCTCGTCGTACAGCTCGGCATCCCAGTCTTTGTCGCGAAGCTCGGGAGGTATGCGGGAGGCGACCTCACGCCCGATCGCCATGATTGCCTCGGTTCGAGCACGGACGTGCTCCTCCCGGGAACGAACCTCGGCCAACCGCTCACGCAGGGCGACGATCACCGCTTCAGTCATGGTCTCGCCGGTCAGATCCGCCAACTCCTTGGCCAGCGCCTGCGCCTCAGCGTTCTTGATGTTCATCCCAGCCACGAGGCCTCCTCGGTAGAAACCTACTGGTTCCAAGGGTAGAACGTTGGCGACGAGCCGTCCACGTTGGTCATCGGCGTAAACTGGACAGGTGAAGGAGCAGGGCCGCAAGACCATCGCGCAGAACCGCAAGGCGCGCCACGACTACGCCATCCTCGACACCTACGAGGCCGGCGTCGCGCTGGTGGGCACCGAGGTCAAGAGCCTGCGGCTGGGGCGGGCGTCGCTCGTCGACTCCTTCGCCACGATCGACGACGGCGAGGTCTGGCTGCGCGGGCTGCACATCCCCGAGTACACGCACGGCAGCTGGACGAACCACGAGCCGCGGCGCAACCGTAAGCTGCTGCTGCACCGCGACGAGATCGAGCGCCTGATCGGCAAGACCCGTGAGGGTGGGTTGACGCTGGTGCCGCTGTCGCTGTACTTCCGCGACGGCAAGGTCAAGCTCGAACTGGCGCTCGCGCGCGGCAAGCGCGCTTACGACAAGCGCCAGGACATGGCCAAGCGCGACTCGGACCGGGAGATCGCGCGGGCCTACGGGCGCGCGGCGAAGGGACGCGTGCGGGAGCTGCGGTGACGGTGCCCGCATCGCAGGCGCGGTCCGACGTCCCGGCTCCGCGGGCTCCGTCCGACGTACCGGCTCCGCCGGTGACGGACGCGGACGTATCGCGGTTCCTGGAAGACCTCGGCGTCCCCGGCATCGTCGACGTCCACGTGCACTTCCTGCCCGAGAACGTGCTGCGCAAGGTGTGGGGATACTTCGACCAGGCGCAGGAGCACTACGGGATGCCGTGGCCCGTGCACTACCGGCTGTCCGAGCCGGACCGGGTCGCCATCCTGAAGGACCTCGGTGTCGTGACGTTCGCGCCGCTGGTCTATCCGCACCGGCCGGGGATGGCCCGCTGGCTCACCGAGTGGGTGACGGCCTTCGCCGACGCCACGCCGGGCGCGGTGCGGACCGCGACGCTCTTCCCCGAGCCGGATGTCGCCGGCTACCTCGGCGCCGCAGTCGACGCCGGCGCCCGGATCGCGAAGGTGCACGTGCAGGTCGGCGGCTTCGACCCGCGCGACCCGCTGCTGACCCCCGCGTGGGGCCTCCTCGCCGACGCGGGCGTCCCCGTCGTCGTGCACTGTGGCGACGGCCCGCGCCGTGGCGTGCACACCGGGCTCGACGTCTTCGGCGAGGTCCTCACGGCGCACCCCCGCCTGCGGGCCGTGCTCGCGCACGCGGGGTTGCCCGACTTCGCCGACGCCATCGACCTGCTGGCCCGCCACCCGCACTGCCACCTCGACACGACGATGGTCGGCACGCCGTTCACCGAGGCGTTCGCCCCGCTGCCGCCCGACTGGGCGGCCCGGCTCGCCGGCGTCGCGGACCGGGTCGTCTTCGGTTCGGACTTCCCGAACATCCCCTACGCCTACGCCGAGCAGGTGCGCGCCGTCGCGAGCTGGGCGGCCGCGGACGACCGGCTCGGTGTCCCGTTCCTGCGGTCCGTCCTGCACGACGCCCCCGACCGCCTCCTTGGCCGGTCCGGCTAGACCGGCAGCAGGTCGACGCCGCTCGACGGGCCGGGACGCCCGTCGGGTGGATCCGGGATGATCCGGCGGGTCCCAGGCGTTATCCTCAGGGCTGCCGCCGCTCAGACGGCGCAAGGGGGTGAACGGTTTCGACTCCGGATATCGGATCGAGGGGAAGCGTGCCGAGGAAGACGACGATGATCTCGTTAACCATGCGTCGTAAAAAAATAAGTGCCACCGAAAAGGGCACCGCTCGCAGCGATCTCGCCCTCGCGGCCTGATCTAGTAGCGAGCTGTCGGACCGGGGGCGTCCCCGCCCCGGACCCCGGCATCAGCTAGGGGACTCACCCGTCCGCCCGGTCGCGGGGTAGGCGGGAACACCACACAGCGACTGGGATCGTCACACCGGCTCGTCCGCGCGACCGGTGGATCCGAGTAGAGGCACAGCGGACTGCGCACGGAGAAGCCCTCGTGAAGCGACGGAGGACCCGGGTTCGATTCCCGGCACCTCCACTGGCGGACGCCCAGGTCTCTGACCTGGGCATCGGTCATTTTGGAGTGCGAGTAGACCCTGTTGGCAAATTCTGGGCGTCATGCAGCGCGTGGGAAGATCCGTTGCAGGTGTGTGGTTCGGGTCCTGTCCATGGGCTTGTCGGTGAGCCAGGCGTCGTAGCGGATGAGGTTGATCGCGGCGGCGGCGAGGTTGTGCTCCAGGCTGGTCTTGGGCAGGCCCAGGTAGCGGGCGCGGCGGATGCCGGTGACGTGGGTGGCCTGGCGCATGGTGCCCTCGACTCCGGCCCGGATCTTGTAGTCGTGCTGCCACTGGTCGCTGCTCTGCTCGGCGCGGGCCTGCTCGACGGCCTCGTGGACGTGGCGGGGGCGCAGCGACAGCTGGCGTCCGGTCCGGGTGGCGGTGGTGCACCGGGGTTTCGCCGGGCATGCCCGGCAGGTGGCGGCGTCGAACCTGACCACGATGGCTTCGGTGCCGCGTTGGGTGCACGGGCTCCAGCCGGTGCTGGTGGCGCCTTGCGGGCAGCGGACCTGGTGGGTGTCCCAGTCGATGGTGAACGCGGCGGTGGTGTAGCCGCCGGCCCGCGCCTGGGGGGAGGTGTCGGCCAGCAACGGGCCGAGCAGGGTGACCCCGCGGGCCCGGGCGGTGAGCAGCAGGTCGGCGGAGGTGTAGCCGGCATCCACGACGTGCTCGCCCGGGAGCAGGTCCTTCGCGTCGAGGCTGTCGTGGATGGGTTCGGTCATCGCCACATCCGGCACGGTGGCCGCGGTGGTGGCCACATGGGTGATCAGGTTCGGTGCGGCGGGTCGGCCGGTGTCCGGGTCGTCCTCGCCGGAGGTGGAGCAGGTCTCGGTGAGGTGGGCCTTGTAGCCGGTCCAGCCCGTGCCGCGTTTCTCGCTGTAGCGGGCATCCAGGTCGTAGGGGGAGACCAGCCTCGATCTGCCCGGCGGGAGCCCCTGCTCGGTCGCTTCCCGCCGGATCACCTGCTCCCCGGCCTCGTCGATGACCCGGTAGTACTGCTGTACCCAGATCCGGCGCAGGGTCTCGACCGCGGGCAGCTCAGCCAGCCAGGCCGGCGCGCCGGCGGCGTAGACCGCCTCCAGCAGACGGTAGCCGTCGCGGCCGTAGGACAGCGCCAGCGCGGCGCGTTTGGTGTCGCTCTGCGGCAGGTGCAGGTTGTCGATGCGGCTTCCGTACACCCCTGCCCACTGTTCGTCGATCACACCGGCCAGCCAGGCCGGCGCGGCGGCGGCCAGCGCCTCCAGCGCCGCGCGGATGCTCTCCCCGGCCAGTTCCAGCCGGTTGAGGCTGCGCAGCCGGCCCAGCACGTGGGTGGAGTCGGTGCGCTGCCGGCCGCCCGATTTGACCAGTCCCCGTCCCGCCAGCGCGATCAGCAGCGCGTCGAGCGCCTCGGTCTCCATCGACCCCGCGACCAGCCGGGCGCGGAACTCCGAGAGCACCGTGAAGTCGAACCCCGGATCGTCCAACGCCAGCCCGAGCGCGTACTTCCAGTCGATCGCACGGCGGGCCATGTCGGCCGCTTGCCGGTCGGTCAGGTTCTCCACCATGGCCAGCACCAGCACGATCATCAGCTGGGCTGGAGAGATCCCCGGCCTGCCGCGGTTCCCGAACAGGTCTTGGAACCGCTGGTCGGACCACACCTCACCCAGCTCGTCACGGATCCGGATCGCCAGGCTGCCCTTGGGGAACGCGGCCTTGGCCGCCCTGGCGGTGTCGGCGGGAACCCCCGGCAAGCGGCGCGGCTGAAGCGACATGACAAGCCCATTCTGCGGCCGGGAACGGGGGAAGGCCAACCGCGGCCAAGATCATGCCGCCCCGGAAGATCAACGCCGTGCAGATCGAGAGCGTGTCACAGGATTCGCCAACAGGGTCCGAGTAGCGGACGACGATGCCGGTTTCCTCGGTCAGCTTGGAACGACGGTGATGCGACGTTGGGCATGTCCCGCGAGTGCGGTCAGGTCGGCAGGGTCGGTGGTGAGGACCATCGGCTCGGGGCAGGTGTCCGCATACGCGGCCACAATGGCGTCGGTCGCGGAGATGGTGCCAGCTCGGCCGGTGGCTGTCCGTAGTGAGGCAGCTGCGCCGGCCACAGGCCGCTCGATCAGTCGAAGCGTGCTGTTGACCATGGATGGGGGGCGATCGACGAACTCCTCCGGTGGGTCGCCCGCGTCGAGGCGGGTATCGGCCGCTAGTTTCGCGAGATGGCCCAGCCGACCACGTCAGCCTCGATCGAGGATCTGATCAACCGCGCCGCGGACCTCAAGGGTGAGCTCGTGGCGTTCGCCCAGAGTCCACGCTTCCGGAAGTGGCTGGACGTCCTGCTCCGCGACTCCGCCGATGATCTCGGCTTCCTGGACGAGGGCGTAGCGGTGCATGCCATGGACCGGTTCGCGCTGCAACACCGCCTTCCCGACGGTCGCACCGTTGTCGAGCGATTCGTCGCGCAACGGCGACCGCCCCTGTCGGACGACGAGCGGGCGTTGGTGCTCGGCTGGGGTGATGTCGTCGAGGGGTGTTTCGAGGTACGCGGCGGCGACGGCGAGGCGGTCGAGCTCCACAATCTTCTCGACGACCTGGTGTACCGCGTGCACTCGAACATGGGTCCCCCTGCACTCGCCCCGCTGCGCACCGGGATGTTCGCCGTATGCCGGATCGTGCCGCTCCGCCGGGCCACCAATGACTGGCTGATCAGCGGGCACATCTCCATGTACGCTGCGTCGGCCCGACGCAGGCTCGCCCAGGTCGCCGTCGAGCACGTCACCGCCAACCCCGTGCTGATCCGTCGCAACCCGGCGCTGTTCGAGCGGTCGTGGGAGGTCCAGGCCGAGCAGCGCGCCGCGTTCATCGACCAGGTCGGCGCCGACCTGGTGGTTCTCCCGCCGCTGGAGGCGCAGGAGACGTTGCGCGAGCACTACCGCTGCATACGGTCCCAGGCGGTGGCACGACTGAAGGGGAAGGCGGCCCGCCGCGCTCGGACGTCCGGTCGCCTCCCCGAGGATGCAGGCCGATTGCCCGAGGAGCTGCTGGACGCCGACAGCGTCGCGCTGGTCTACGACGAGGTCGAAGGACTTGGCTACTACCGCGACTTCGGCTGCCTCGACGCGTTGTTCGCCGATCCGACCGAGGTTCGCGACCGCGCTGACCTGGCACAGCTGCGTGCCTACCTGGACGACGAGTCGATCCCGCCGCTGGTGATCCGTCGCCTCGTCGAGCGCCATCCCGACGGGGCGGACCAGATCTTCCGCACCCTGCTGCGGAAGCCCGGCTTCACGTGGTCGCGGGACGGTGAGAAGCTGCTCCGCCGCGAGAAGAAGCCCTACTTCGACCGCGAGCCCCTCCCGAGTGTCTCGATCATCGGTCAGCGCCTCGTCGAGCTTCTCGGTTGACCATTCCCTCGTCAGCTCCCGGAAACCGAGCGGGGCTTGGCGTCCAGCGCCGGGGTGTCCGATGGCTGCAGCCCGCCGCGCGCAGCATGTCGGGCAGCTGCTCGATCACCTTCTGGTCGAGCGCGATGCGGCCATGCACCGCCGCCGCCTCGGCCGAGAGCTTCACGGCGTCGGCGCGCGCTTTGGCGAGGGTCCGCAGCGCCTCGGCCTCCGCCTCGGCAGGCTTGACGACCTCGGCGATCAGCTGGGCCGCCGTAGGTCGGCGTCGCGCTGCGCGACGCGGGCCTGCTCGACCAGGACGTCCTGCATCGCCTGCGCCGCGGCGAGCGGACCTGCCTGCGCGGCGCGCTGCTCGGCTTGGTGTGGCGCCGCGAGCGCGGCGATGTAGCCGACGCCGCGGTCGTCGATGCTGCTGATCTGCAGCGAGTACCTGCGCGGCCCGGTACCGGTCGAGCGCCGCGGCCACCGCCGGCACGTCCGCCTCGGTCAGCGTCAGCACCCGGGTCCGCCCGCCGTCGGAGTAGCTGAGTGCCGGCGTCTCGTGCAGCTGCTCGCCGTCCGCGCACCGACAGCTCGGCTTACCGCAGCGGCGGCGCAGCGTCACCAGTGACCCGCGCAGCAGCCCCGGCATCCGCTCCGACGGCTTCTGTGACATGACCATCCCATTCTCCCATCTGTTTGCGCTGGCACGAACAGATGGTCTTGCGGTCTGGCCTGCTGATCACGGATCACGAACGGCGTGTCGCGAGCACACGCTCAAGTTCGTCGCGCGGACAATCCAGATCCGCAGAGCACCCGGCTACGTCAACCAGTCAGGGCCAAAGTGCGAAAGTCCACGATCCGCTACCTGCCGGGTAATGCGGGTCATTCACCCGCCTTCGGGTTCAAGGCCGGTGGCGGACCCCCGACCGGTCCGGACCTGATCGGCGTCATCCTGGCCGCGCTCAGCACGCTGTCCCTGGGCGCGGTACTGGGACCGGAAGCGCCCTTGATCGCGATCGGCGGCGGTCTGGCCGCGCTGGTGGTGCATCTGGTGAAGAAGGACGCACCGCCGATGGCCCTGACCATCATGGCGTCGGCGGGGAGTTTCGCGGCCATCAGCACGCTGCTCGGCTCGCCCATTCTCGGCGCGTTCCTGATCATGGAGGCGGCGGGGATCGGCGGCGCCATGTTGGGCCTGGTGGCGTTGCCCGGCCTGCTCGCGTCGGGCATCGGCGCGCTGATCTTCGTCGGCCTGGATTCCTTCACCGGCCTGGGCGACTTCTCACTGGCGTTGACCACTGTTCCACCCCAGACGGTTCCCACCATCGCCACGATGGGCTGGGCACTGGTCATGGGTCTGGCCGGTGCCCTTCTCGGTTGGGGGATCCGCTGGATCGGCCTGTCCCTGCGCCCGATCGTGCATCTGAACCGGGTCCTGGTGACTGCGGGCCTGGGCCTGCTCATCGGGCTGATAGCGATGAGCTATCAGTTGGTCACCGGCAACAGCTTCGGCCAGGTGTTGTTCTCCGGGGAGGATGCACTGCCCGAACTGGTCGCGCACGCCGCCGACTATTCCCTCGGCGTCATGATCATGTTGATCGCGTGCAAGGCGCTGGCCTATGGCCTGTCGCTCAGCGCGTTCCGCGGGGGCCCGGTGTTCCCGTCGATGTTCATCGGCGCAGCCATCGGCATCGCCGCAAGCGGGTTGCCGGGGATGGATCTGGCGCCGGCGATCGGGATGGGCATCGGTGCGATGTGCGCCGCGATGCTGCGGTTGCCGTTGACCTCGACGCTGCTGGCCGTCCTGCTACTCGGGCGCGGACGGGCTGTCGGCGACCCCGGAGATCATCGTCGCTGTGGTCGTGGCGTTCGTCGTCACCAACGTGCTTCCGGTCCCCGGGCCGAAGGGGCCGACGCTTCCACCTACCGATACACGACCAGTCGCACCACCCCCCGCCCCGGCCACCGCGTAAATCACCCGCGACTGCGCCGTCACCTCGGTGTTCAAGTGCCGTGACAACCTGCTCGGGGTGATAGACCGCGCCTTATCGGGATGGCGGAACCGGGTCGCTGGGCGGGCCGGTTCCGTCCGCGTCGCCGCGGAGTTCATTGCGGCGCTGGACGCCGCGTTGCGCCGCCGAGGTCAGCAGTCTGATGACCAAGCCCAGTACCACCAGGTCGAGCAGCATCTGCAGGGTCACCAACAGCCTCATCCCGTTCGTCTGCGCGACGATGTCTCCGAAGCCGACGGTGGCGAAGACCGTCACGGTGAAATACAGCGCCGTCGTATTGTCCAACGGTAAGGTGAATACGGCGGGATCGGTCAGGGAGTTCGACAAATATACCCTGGAGAAGATCAGTAGGAACAGTGGGACCGTCACCGCAAGTGCCTCGATGGCCCGTAGCTTCGGATATTTCGCCTTGATGATTGCCGGTACCTGGATGGCAACTACTACCCCGAAGATCACCAGGTCCAGTATCAGCCACGGCAGGTCCGAATCTTCGCCGGTGCCCTTGGTCGGGACGAGGTAGTAGGCGGCGAACAGGATTGTTACCGAGATGGTGACCCTGATCAACATGCCGACGACCAGCTTCCACATGCTCCGCTAGATAGGAGCAGATTGCGGCAATTGCGTCATGATCCCGAACCCTCTCGCGTGGTACCCGGTGCCGCCAAAGCGCAGTACGCTGCGAGGCCATCGCCGACCTCGCCACCACCCGCACCGACCAGAACGAACACGACTACACTGCACTGAGGACAGCGGCCGACAGCGGCCGACGGCGGCCGGGTCGCTGGCCAAAGCCGGGAGTGTGACGCCGACCGGACGCCCCGGCCCTGCCGACGCAGGATGGTGTGTGTGCACGGCTCCGCGGCGCCCCTCAGGCTCAGGGACGGGCGGAGCCTCCCGTACCCCGCCGTCGGGAGCGGCCGCACCGTTGATCTAGCTTTGTCTTCATGATCCCGAGTAGGGTCGGGCCGGTACAGGCCGTTCGGACACTTCCGGGTGGCGGACTTACCGAGGAGACGCCATGGCCGTCGCACCTGTCGATGTTTTCCTCATCGGTTTCCCGGGCAACAAGTTCAACGGGCGGATCACTCCCGCGATCCTGGATCTGGTGGACAGCGGCACGATCCGGGTGATCGATGCGCTGTTCGTCAGCAAGAACTCCGATGGTGTCGTCACGACGCTTGAGATCTCGGATCTCGACGCCGAGACCGGGGCCGCTTTCGCGGCGGTCACCGTCGCGCAGCCGGGCGCACTGGGGTCCGAGGATGCCGAGGAGGTCAATGACGACCTGCCGCCGAACACCTCCGCACTCCTGATCGCGATCGAGAACCTGTGGGCGGCCAAGGTCGTGGAGGCATGCCAGGCGGCCGACGCCGTGGTGATCGACCAGATCCGCATCCCCGTCGATGTCGTCCAGGCCGCCCTGACCGCTGGCTAGACGCCGGCCCCGGTTGATCCACTGAGAGGAACGAATATGGGACTTCTCCGCATGGCCGCGCGGACCGCCGTGGTCGCAGGCACTGCCACAGCAGTGTCCGGACGCATCGCACGCCGGCAGGCCCGCAAGTACGACCAGGAGCAAGCACAGTACGCGGAGCCGGAGCCCGCCCCTCAGGCCGCGCCGCCCGAGGCCGCACCAGCCGAGGCGGCATCGCCTGAGGACGATCTGACCGCCAAGCTGCAGCAGTTGGCGGCGCTGCACTCTCAGGGTGTGCTTTCCGACGAGGAGTTCTCCGCGGCCAAGGCCAAGGTACTGGGGATCTGACCCAACCACGGTCGCGGTGAGGGTGAACGAGGCCGAGCCCTACGCCCGCCTGGCCGGGGTGTACGACGAGATCGTTGTCGATCCCTGCCACCGGGCGTGGGCGTCTCACCTGCACGACCTGTGGACTGGCGACCCGGCGGAGGTCCACAGCGTGCTGGACCTCGGCTGTGGGACTGGTCTGATGGCGGCCGCCCTCACCGCTTACGGGTACCGGGTGACCGGCGTGGATTCCTCGCAGGCGATGCTGGCGCGCGCTCGTCGACTCCTCGGCCCCGAGGCCGTGCTCATCCAGCGCGCGATGCCCGACCTGGGGGTCGGCGGTGTCTTCGACGCCGTCATCTCCACCTTCGACGCGTTGAACTACCTGCCCACACCCGAGTTCAACGCGACCGTGGCCGCGGTGGCCTGCCTGCTGCGGCCCGGCGGCTGGTTGGTCTTCGACCTGCATACCACGGCGATGTTGAACTTCACGATGGCGAACCCGGTCGTCGCCGGGACCGCGGACGGCCAGCACTTCACCATCAGCAGCGTCGTGGATCCCGCCACCCGAACATGTGACACCCGCATCCTGGTCATTCGCGCCGCCGACGGCGACACCTTCGTCGAGCAGCACCGCCAGTACTTCCACACTGCCGCGGAGGTCCTCGATGCCCTTCTGGACGCAGGCTTCGCGTTGACCGCCGTCACCGAGGAGTACTCGCACCGGCCTGCCGATGCCTCAACCCTGCGCGCGACCTGGACCGCCCGGCGTGGATCGGCGTGACGCTGCTCGGCGCAGGAGGGCCCGCGGCCGCCGAACTCGGTCCAGCTGTCGGCGAGTAGCGGGAACCTCCTCCCTCCGGCTGCCCACCGCCATCACCCCGGCCTGGCGCGCCAACCTGTCGGCGTCGGTCTGTCCGCTGTGATGGTGTACTCCGGGTGTCTGATCCGCCGGGCGGTACGCGTGACCAGGTTGCGACATGGCCGGGACGGTCGCGCGTCGGCGGGCGGCGCTACGGTCCCCGGCATGAGCCCGGACCTGGACGCACCGATCGCCGGGGCGACGGTAGACTGCTACGGCTACGGCTACGGCTACGACGAGCAGCTCACCGGCCTCTTTGCCCTGATCGACGAAAACCTCGCCATACTCTTCGGCGCCACTGCTCTCGGTGTACCGGTGACGGTCACGGAGGTGGAGTTCGCAGCCGACGGTCGGATCGTCGCCCGGTAGCTACCACTGGGGCAGCTTCTGGGGTAATCCGCGGATCATCATGCTGCGGCTACCTGCCCGGCTGCTTGATCTCGACACCGCGCAGCGCCACTGCACGATCGACACGGTTTCGTGCTGGGCCAGCCGAGGACATGTGATTCTCTGCGCCGCCTGTGAGGATGAGTGCGGCGAGTACCGCGACGAGGGCGGGAGGGCGCGCTCGCCTCGATCTTGCCGGTCCGTGCCGAAGTCATGTCCGGCGACCTTCGTCCTCTCTACCTCTTGTGGCTCGTCGGTGTGCAGGCCGAGCAACTCGACGGCGACGAGCTCGAGCGCCGGTGCCGGCGGGGCTGCGCGCGTTGACCGGTTCTCAGACGGCGCTGGCCGAGTTCTTGCGGGTCGACAGGGAGCTGATCGCCGCCGCGGCCGCGAGCAGCGAGGCGGCTCTTCCACGTGGCCCCGACCTCGATGCCTGGGTCGCGAGCCTTGCGGCGCGTGAACGTGTGATGCGCTGCTGATCAAGCTACTGTGGGGCGACGCCCCACACCTGCGGGCCGTGACCCTGCGCCAGGCGGGCGCGTCCAGGCCGGGGAGGGACGGCTTCGCGACGAACATCGCCGCAAGCCGTCGCTGATAGACCGCCTCGACCGGGCTGGTCTCCAGCGGCTGCATACATCGTTGCAGCTCAATGGCCTGTGAGGGTGCGCGGGTAAGCGGCAAGCTCCGCCACCGGCGCACGCCCAGCCATCGGCCTGGGCGTTTCTCATTCCCGGACCACCAGATCGCGCTGCAGGATCCTCAGAAGTGATACCGGACCTGGACAATGATGAGCTCCTCGTCGCGGAGCTGGTAGGTGAGGCGGTGTTCGTCGGTGATACGACGGGACCAATAGCCGGCCAGGTTGTGCGACAGCCGCTCGGGTTTGCCGATTCCGGCGCCGGGGTCGCGGGCCGCTTCTTCGATCATGCGGTTGATCCGTGTGAGGGTCGCCCGCTCGTTGGCCCAGGAGGTGTAGTCCTCCCAGTCGTCGCGGGTGAAGCTGATCTTCACGAGACGTCGTGCGAGGGATCGATCAGCTCCTGGACGTCGGTGCGCCCGGCCTCCGCGTCAGCGATGCTGCGGAGCAGTCGCTCGGCGTTGGCCGGCGAGCGGAGGAGGTAGACAGTCTCAGATTATGAGTACCGCAATGCTCGACGCGAGATGTGACACCGGCCTAACCCGATCGGTCCACGCACTTGCTCGCGGGTGGCTGGTCAGGTTCGAGCGACAGTGATGCGACGTGGGGCGTGTGCGGCGAGTGCGGTCAGATCGGCAGGGTCGCTGGTGAGAACCATCGGCTCGGGGCAGGTGTCCGCGTACGCGACCACGATCGTGTCGGCCGCGGAGATCGTGCCGGCTCGGCCGGTCGCCGTCCGTAGCCCGGCAGCCGCACGGGCCAGAGGTTCGTTGACCTCTCGGATCTGACAGGCGCGCAACAGACGATTCGTGTGGAAGTCGCGACGGTGGTCGCCGGTGAGTGCTTCGGCCAGAACGACCGCCGGGACCTGCGCCGGCCACAGACCGCGCCGTCTCAGCTCGGTCAGGCGGGCTCGTTGGCCGGCCAGAGCACCGATTCCGCCAGAGTCCAGGATGAGGGTCATGCCGCCCCGGGTCGCGTGCCGGAGTGCGGGTCGGATCCGGAGCTGAGCTCGTCGGCCGACTTCCGGGCGGCCGCCACTTCCTGATCTCCCAGGGGGCCGAGTTCCGCCTCCAGTTCGGCCAAGTAGGAATCGAGCTCAGCGATCTTGGCGAGTCGGTCCAGCTCCTCGGCCACGGCCGAAGCCGCCAGTCGAGACACGTTGAGCCCGGCCGCTCGGGCTTGTGCGAGCAGCTCGTCGGGCACGGTGATGTTGACCCTCGCCATGCGCATACTATACACACTACCGCCGCGACCTTGACAACGTACAACTAGTTGGTTGTATGTTGGTCCCGTGACCGAGACGGACGAGGACCGGGCAGACGCCCTGTTCCACGCGCTCGCCGACCGGACCCGGCGCGACATCATGCGCCGGGTGCTGGCCGGCGAGCACTCGGTCTCCACGCTCGCAGCGAGGTACGACATGAGCTTCGCCGCGGTGCAGAAGCACGTGGCCGTGCTGGAGAAGGCGGGCCTGCTCACGAAGCGACGCAGCGGTCGCGAGCAGCTGGCCAGCGGCGACGTGCAGGCGGTGCGGTCGGTCGCGTCACTCCTCTCCGACCTGGAGCAGGTGTGGCGCGGCCGCGTCGCCCGCATCGACGACCTCATCGCATCCGACACCGACCAGGAGGGCTGACACATGCCTGTCACCGACGTCCGCCACGACCTCGACAACCTGACGCTGACCATCACCGCCGAGTTCGCCGCGCCCGTGGAGCGGATCTGGCGGGTCTACGCCGACCCGCGCCAGCTCGAGAAGGTCTGGGGCCCGCCGACCTACCCGGCGACCGTGGTCGACCACGACCTGCGCCCCGGCGGCCGCGTCACCTACTTCATGACCGGTCCGGAGGGCGACAAGCACGCCGGCTACTGGCAGATCACGACGGTCGACGAGCCGCGCGGCCTCTCCTTCGACGACGGCTTCGCCGACCTGGACTTCAACCCGGACCCGGCGCTGCCGGTCTCCACGAACGTCTACACGTTCACCGAGCACGACGGCGGCACCCGCGCGACCTACGTGAGCACCTTCGCGTCCGCCGAGGGGCTGCAGCAGGTGCTGGACATGGGCATCGTCGAGGGCGCCTCCTCCGCGATCAACCAGATCGACGAGTTGGTCGCCGGCTGACGGACGTCGAGACGGGCCGCCCCGGACGTCGGTGTCACCGTCGGCCGCGGGCGGCCCGACCGCGCGGGGTACCGGTACCGCGCCGGGGTATCGCCCACCCGGGTGGAGCTGCAGGAAGTCGACGCGCACCGGCTCGAGCGGTCCGCGCCGGCCGGGCGGCCCGGGAGATCACCAAGATTGATGAACTTGATCCGTCGACGATAACGGGCACGGCATCCGTGGAGAGATCCCCCTGACGGCGGTGCCTCCGGCCAGCCCGCCCGGCTCCATGGACGCGCCGGAACGTTCGCGTGTCCCCGGGGGTGGCGCGCCCGCCGTCGGAGGCCCATCCGTGCAGCATCGCCGCAGCATCCGAGTTCGCAGCGCCGTTCTCGCGTTCGCGGTCGCGATCATGGGCGTCGTCACCGGCATCGGGGCGAGCCCGGCGAACGCGGCGACGAACTACTGGGTCGCGCCGTCAGGCGCTCGACACCAACCCGGGCACGCGACACCGCGCCGTTCAAGACGCTGCAGAAGGCGCTCGACGTCGCTCACGGCGGGCACGACGATCAACCTCAAGTCGCCGGCGAGTACCACGAGGCCGTCGCCACCAAGACCGCCGGCACCGCCACCGCGCCGATCACGATCAAGGGGCCGGAGACGGGCAAGGACGTCACCGGCCGCTACAAGGCCGTGCTGTACGGGCTCGGCGGGCGCGTGTTCAGCATCAACCACAGCTACTACACGCTGAGCGGCTTCACGATCGACGGCCAGCAGAACATCGCCCGCACCGCGTACCCCGCCGTCTCCTCGTTGTCGCAGATCCGGACGTTCAAGGACTCGGTGCAGGACCGCGCCGTCAACAGCAAGCTGGTCTACGTCGGTGCATCCACCACGCTGTTCGACATCGTCGGCACGACGATCTCGGACATGTTCCTCAACGGCTCCGGCGGGGAGTGCGTGCGCTTCCGCGACCGCGCCGCGAACAGCCTGATCGACAATTCGACGATCCAGTGGTGCGGGATGCTCGGCCAGGGCAACGACACCGACCAGTACAAGTACCACAACGCCGAGGGCGTCTACGTCGGCACGAGCCCGAAGTCGACCGACCAGCCCCTGTACGCCAACGACACCAGCAACACCATCGTCGTGCGCAACTCCACGATCAACACCTACGGCTCCGAGTGCTTCGAGGTGAAGGAGAACGCGCACCACAACCGCATGGAGAACAGCAAGTGCGGGTGGAACGACGAGCCGTCGACGTTCCAGGGCAGCAACGTCGAGTTCCGCGGTGACCACAACACGGTGCTGGGCAGCACCCTGAGCAACAGCCGCAGCTGGAACATGAAGCTGGCGTCGGACTCGTCCACCTACGACAAGGGCGGCAACACCGCCCAGGGGACCTCGTTCAGCGGCGCCGCCACGTACGCGATCATCAACCGCCAGACCGGTTCCGGGCCCTTCTGCGGCGACACCTTCACCGGTCCGGTCAGCGACCCGAGCGGCAACAGCGTCGGCACCCCGACCGCGACCTGCGCGGGCTCCGCTGCGCCGACCGTCACGGCTAGGACCCCGGCGATCAACGCGACCGCGGTCGCGGCCACGACCACCGTCACCGCGACGTTCTCCGAGGCCGTGCAGGGCGTCAGTGGCACGACGTTCACGCTCAAGCCCGGTACGGGTGCGGCGGTCGGCGCGGTGGTGACCTACGACGCCGCCTCCCGGACCGCCATCCTCGACCCGTCGGCCGACCTGGCCGCGAACACGCCGTACACGGCCACGCTGACCGGGGGTGCGTCCGCCATCAAGGGCGCGACCGGCACGCCGCTGGCGACCGTGTCCTGGACCTTCACCACGGCCGCCCCCGTCGCCCCGGCGGATACCACCGCGCCGACGGTGACGGCCCAGGCGCCCGCGGCCAACGCCACCGGGGTTGCGGTCGGGAGCAACGTCACCGCGACGTTCTCGGAGAACGTGCAAGGGGTAAGCGGCTCGACGTTCACGCTCAAGCCCGGTACTGCCACCAGCACCGCTGCCAACGTCTCTGCGGCGGTGACCTACAACGCCACGACCCGGGTCGCCACCCTGGACCCGACGGCCAACCTGGCCCTGAACACCTCGTACACGGCCACCCTGACCGGCGGTGCGTCCGCCGTCCGGGACGCGGCCGGCAACCCGCTGGTGACCGTGTCCTGGACCTTCACCACTGCGGCCGCCCCGCCGGACACCAGTGCGCCGACGGTCACCGCGCGTAGCCCGGGCAGCAACGCCACCGGTTCCAGTCGCACGGCGAACATCACGGCCACCTTCAGCGAGCCCGTCACCGGCGTCAGCGGCTCCACATTCACTCTGAAGAACACCTCGACCGGGGCCACCATCACAGCGGTGGTGAGCTACAACACCACCACCCGGGTCGCCACGCTCAACCCGAACACGACCCTCGCGTCGAGGACCAAGTTCACCGTCACCCTCACCGGCGGAGCCGCCGCGATCAGGGATGCCGCCGGCAATCCGCTCACCACCACCACGTGGAGCTTCACCACCGGCAGGTTCTGACCGGACGCCTGTGAACCGAGGTGGACACTCTGTGACCGGAGTGTGACCGCTCCCGGTTGCCGGACCGCCACCCGCTTGCCAGGCTGCCCGGACGAGCGACCGGGCGAACGGCGACGGGGGTAGCGGTGGTGCGATCGCAACGGTGGCGGGCCCGGTTCGTGGCGGCGGTGGCGACGGCCGCCGCACTCGTCCTCGCCGGCTGCGCCGACTCGGGTAGCGCGCCGCCGCCACCCGTCCCCGGCCAGGCCGACACGAGCGGCTACGACCAGATCATCGCCGGATCGCCGGTCGCGGACGCTGCCGCGATCCCCGCCGGTTCGTGGGCCGACAAGATCAAGCAGCGGGGCAAGCTCATCCGTGGCGGGACCGACCAGGGCGCGATCTTCTCGCTCAAGGACCCGGCGACGGGCAAGATCACCGGCTTCGACGCCGGGCTCGCGGCCATGCTCGCCCACTACATCACGGGCAAGGCGGACGCCGACGCCGTCGAGCTCGTCCTCACCACCGTCGACACGCGCGAGACCGTGATCCAGAACAAGACCGTCGACGCCGTGTTCGGGACCTACACGATCACCGAGCCGCGGGCCCAGAAGATCGCGTTCGCCGGCCCGTACTACCAGTCGGGCACGTCGATCATGGTGAAGAAGGACAACACGACGATCAACGGCGTGGCCGACCTCAAGGGCAAGAACGTCGCCACCGAGGGCAACTCCACCGCCGTGCTCGCGCTGCAGCAGTTCGCGCCGGAGGCGAACGTGCTGCTGTTCCAGGACGACGCCTCGTGCGTCGCCGCGCTGCAGGGGGGCCGAGCCGACGCGTACGTGCTCGACGAGAGCATCCTGCTCTCCGACGCGAGCACGAACCCCGCGTTCAAGCTGGTCGGCCAACCGTTCACGCAGGAGCCGTACGGCGTCGGGCTGCCGCTGGACGACCCGTCGGCCAAGCAGTTCGTCAACGACTGGCTCACCAAGATCTACGCGGACGGCAGCTGGGCGAAGCTGTGGAAGGCGACCGTCGGCAAGGTCGTCGCGGGTGACGCACCGGCCCCGCCGGCGATCGGCTCCGTCCCGGGCTCCTGAGGGCGCTCGCCCGTGAGCGAGCGCAGCGAGCGAACCGATGACACCGCGCGTTTCGCGAAGCGCCCGACCGGGCGCAGCGAGGGAGAGCGTTGAGCGTCGTCACCGACAACCTCGGGTTCCTGCTCGGTGGGCTGCTGGTCACGCTCGAGCTGACGCTGCTGGGCTTCGTCGGAGCACTGGTGCTCGGCACGGTGCTCGCGGTGTTCCGGGTCAGCCCGGTCGCCCCGTTGCGCTGGGCCGGTGCCGTCTACGTCGAGGTGCTGCGGAACGTGCCGCTGCTCACGCTACTGATCCTCGTGGTCTTCGGCCTGCCCGACATCGGGATCACGTTCTCGCTGTTCACCTCGGCCGCGCTGTGCATGGCGGCGTTCGGGGCGGCGTTCGTCTGCGAGGCGGTCCGTGGCGGGATCAACACGGTGCCGGTCGGGCAGGCGGAGGCGGCGCGGTCGCTGGGCTTCACGTTCACCCAGTCGCTGCGGCACGTGATCCTTCCGCCCGCGTTCCGGACGATGGTGCAGCCGCTGGTGAACATCTTCATCGGCGTCGTGCTCGGGTCGTCGCTCGCCTCGGCGGTCGGGGTCAGCGAGCTGACCAACCGGACCCAGGTGCTGAACCTGCAGTCGGCGGAGGCCGTGGTGCTGTTCCTGGTCAGCGGGGCGATCTACCTGGCGATCGCGCTGCTGGGCGGCGCCGCGGGCGGGGCGCTGGAGCGGCGGGTATCGGGCGGGCGGTCCTCCCGATGACGCCGGCGGCGGGCGACGGCGGGGCGGCCACGCTGCGGGGGAGGACACCTCCCCCGATGACGCCGGCGGCCGCGCGGGACGCGCGGGCGCCGGAGGGGAGGCAACGGTGAGGGGGAAGACACCGTGACCGCAGCGGCCACCCGCGTCCTCTTCGACGAGCCGGGACCGCGGGGGCGCGCCCGCATCCGGATCGTCACGGTGATCGGCCTGCTGCTCGTCGCCGGGCTCGTCGCGCTGGCGCTGTACCAGTTCTATCGCAACGGCCAGCTCGGCCGGAGCCGCTGGCTGGCCTTCGCGCAGTTCGCCTACCTGCGGTTCCTCGCCGACGGGATCCGCGGGACGATCGTCGCCACGGTGCTCGCGGCGGTGCTGTCCTTCCCGCTCGGAGTGGTGCTGGCGCTGGGCCGGCTGTCGCGCAACGGGCTGCTGCGCCGGGTCTCGACCGGGTACATCGAGCTGTTCCGCAGCATCCCGCTGCTGCTGCTGATCTACGCGTTCCTGCTGGCCCTGCCCCGGTACGGGATCAACCTGCCGATCCTGTGGAAGCTCGTCGTCCCGATCGTCATGGTGAACGTCGCGGTGCTCGCCGAGATCTTCCGCGCCGGGATCCTCGCGGTGGACCGCGGGCAGTCGGAGGCCGCTGCCGCCCTGGGCCTGCGCGAGGGCACGGCGATGCGGGCGGTGATCCTGCCGCAGGCGGTCAGGCTCGTGATCCCGACGTTGGTGACCCAGCTCGTCGCGCTGCTCAAGGACTCGACGCTGGGCTACGTGGTGAGCTACCCGGAGCTCATGAAGCAGGCCCAGAACCTCACCGTCTACACCCACCTGCTGGTGCAGACCTACCTGATCGTCGCCGCGATCTACGTGGTGGTGAACCTGCTGCTCTCCCGGTTCGCGGTGTGGCTGGAACGCCGACTGAGCTCGCGGACGAGCAGCCGCGCGGCCCGCGGTCAGGCGGCGGAACCCGAGGGCGTCCCGCAGACGATGGCGTGACCCGCGCGCCGGCTGTCGTCACTTTCGTGCCGATCACCGAGCCGATCAGTCGAGCGCGATCTCCGAGACGTGCGCGGCGACGATCCGCCAGCCCTGCGCCAGCCGCACCCACGTCTGCGTCTGCCGGCCCTCGATCGGCAGGCCGGGGTAGCCGAACAGCGTGCTCACGACCGCCGTCCGGTCGCCGACGGCCACGATCACCGTGCCGGTAAGCCGACGTCCCGGTGGGACCGACGGATGCGTCCGGCGCCAGGCCGTGATCTCGCCCGCCCCGTACTGCCGGTCCGCGACGCCGTAGCGCACGCACCGCGGGTCGTCCCAGAACAGCTCGGTCAGCGCCGCGACGTCGCCGTCGACCAGCGCCCGCTCGTACCGCTCGAACACCGCCCGGACCTGGCCGACGACGTCCGGGTGGTCGAGAACGGCTCCCCCGTGAGATTCGGCAGAGCCGTTCCCGACCCCCGGCTCGACCTCGACCGTCATGCGGTGGAGGGCCGGCTGTCGGCGGCCGGGGCCACGGCGGGCTCGTCGGTGCGCTGCACCGGCACGCCCGCACCCGGCTCCGGCGCCGCCATGTCCGCGGCCACCGGCTGGTCCTCGCGCACGCCGCCGTCGACCGCCCCCGCGGCACGCCGGTTCACCGCCCAGAAGGCCAGCAGCACGATGCCCGCGAAGAGGTAGCCCAGCGCGATCTGGCCGCCCACGTTCCAGCCCACCTGCTCGGCGTGGATCAGGCCGATGAACCCGAGGATCGCGCCCGCCAGGCAGTACGCGGCCGCGGCGAGGAAGTTCTTGTCGATGATGAACGCCACGATCGACCCGAGCACGAGCCCGGCGAGGATCGCGCCGCCGCCGAGCAGCGCGGTGCCGTGGTACACGAGTCCCGCGTTGGCCAGCGCCTCGTCGCCGACCTGCGCCGCACTCGTCCCGGCCGCCGCCAGCGCGTTGTTCATCAGCCCGGTCGCCCACGCCGCGATGTTCGGGATGATCGCCATCACGACCGCCACGCAGTGCGCCTTCGGCACCTCCTGGAACGCCTGCGCGCCGATCAGCAGCCCGATGTAGAGCAGGATCGGGACGATCGCGGGCAGCGGCAGCAGCGCGCCGAGCAGCGAGAACATCCCCAGGAAGCACAGCAGCGCGATCACGACGCCGGACGCCAGCGAGTACGACGTGCGGCCGCCCGCGGCCTTCCAGCCCGGGTGACCGATGTAGACGGCGGGCGGGAACGGGCAGCCCAGCGCCGAGCCGACGATCGCGCCGGCGCCGTCCGCGGCCAGGATGGCGCGCAGGTTGTACTCGTCGCCCGCGACCGCAGCGCTCTCCACGTTGGTCATGCCCTCGGTGAAGTTGTAGATGCCCAGCGGGATCGCCGTGGCCAGTAGCGGGGCGACGTCGGCCAGGCCCTGGCCGAGGCGCGCGAAGTCGAACGTCGGCAGGGAGATCGCGACGTCCTGCGCAGCCGTGATCACGTCCGGGGCGGACATGTACCCGCCGATCCACGCGATCGCCGTGCCGAGCAGCAGTGCGGCGAGGCCGACGGGGATGTTGCCCGGCAGCTTCAGGTCGGTGAAGAAGCCGATCAGGATGATCACCATGACCGGCAGCGCGATCCACAGCGCCTCGAACATCTGCGCGGCCGGTCGCATCGAGATGAACGCGATCGAGATGCCCGCGAGCGTGCCGAGCATCGCCGCCTGCGGCGTGTACTTGCGGATGTACGGGCCGACGAACGCGCCGATCAGGACGATGATGCCGATGATGAACGACCACGCGAGGCCCGCCGCCCAGGCCGTCAGCGGGTCGTTGGTCTGCAGGTAGATCGGCAACATGATCACGAAGACGACGATGAACATGTGCGGCACGGACGGCCCGTACGGCATCGCCGTGACGTCCGTGCGGCCCTCGCGGGCGGCCAGCCGGCGCGCCAGATAGGTGTAGTAGACGTTGCCGATCAGCAGCTGCACCCCCAGCGCCGGGAGGATCGCGCCGAACACCTGGGCGCCCGGGATGTGCACCACGCCCAGGCACAGGCCGGACAGCACGAGCACGTTGACCAGGGTGTTGAAGCCGAGGCCGAAGAAGGCGTTGGTGTCGCCTGCGACCCACCAGGGGAGCTTGAGCCCCTCCCGCTCCGTCGTCGTGGTCATGCCGAAACCTCCTGAGGGGCGATAAGGGTGTCGTACAGCACTGCCAGGAACGCGTCAGACGGCGCGACCCACCCGAAGATCCCGCCCTGTGCGGCGATCATCTGCAGGCCGACGCGCTGGAACTCGGGGAAGTAGGAGCCGACGCAGTCCGACAGCACCAGGCACTCGTAGCCGCGGTCGTTGGCCTCGCGGACGGTGGTGTGCACGCAGACCTCGGTGGTCACGCCGGTCACCACCAGGCTGGTGATGCTGCGCTCCTCGAGCAGCTCCCCGAACGACGTGCCGTGGAACGACCCCTTGCCCGGCTTGTCGATCACCGGCTCGTCGGGCAGCGGCGCGAGGTCGTCGATGATGTCGTGGCCGTACTCGCCGCGGATCAGGATGCGGCCCTTGGGGCCTGGTGCGCCGATGCGCAGGCTCGGATCGCCCCGGTTGAGCTTGGCGGGCGGGCAGTCCGACAGGTCGGGGACGTGCCCCTCCCGCGTGTGGATCACGGTGAGGCCCACCGCCCGGGCGGTCTCCAACACCTTCTTGAGCGGGGCGACGACGGCCTGCAGGTGGCTGACGTCGTTGCCGAGCGTCTCGCCGAAGCCGCCCGGTTCGACGAAGTCGCGCTGCATGTCGATGATCACCAGCGCGGTGCTGGCGGGGTCGAAGGTGAACGGGTACGGCTCTGCCGGAACGGTGTTCACGACGCGTCCTCCCAGGTGGTCGCCTCGATGACGGACGTCGAGTCGGACACGCAGCCGAACACCCCGCCCTGCATGGTCACCATGTGCAGCGCGGCGGCGTGGTTGCCCGGATCCGTGGCGCCGGTGCAGTCGGACAGGATCAGGCACTCGTAGCCGCGGTCGTTCGCCTCGCGCATCGTCGTGTGCACGCAGACGTCGGTGGTGATCCCGGTCAGCACGATGTGCGTGATGCCGTTCGTCCGGAGCACGAGGTTGAGGTTCGTGGCGTAGAACGCGCCCTTGCCGGGCTTGTCGATCACCACCTCCCCGGGGATCGGCGCGACCTCCGGGACGATCTCCCAGCCAGGCTCGCCGTGGACGAGGATCCGCCCGCACGGCCCCGCTCCACCGATCTCGGCGCCGATCCGGGCCGAGCGCCAGCGCTTGTTCGCGGGCAGGTCCGACAGGTCGGGGGAGTGGCCCTCCCGGGTGTGGATCACGAACATGCCCGTCGAGCGGGCGTGGGCGAGCATCGCCGCCGCGCCGGGCAGCCCGGCGCGGGTGAGCCCGATGTCGTAGCCCATCGTGTCCACGTAGCCGCCCGGCCCGCAGAAGTCGACCTGCCAGTCGATGCAGATCAGCGCGACCTTCGCGGCGTCGACGCTGCCGTCGTAGGGCCAGGGGTAGGGGTTGGCGGCAACCGGTCCGATGCGCGCTCTCGTCAGGGTCGGGGCGGGTGGGGCTTTGGCGGTCATGGGGCCTCCTCGGCTGAGATCATCGAGCCGGATTGATCAACTCGTGGGCGGCGGCGAACAGGCGGTCCTCGGCGAACGCCGGGCCCAGCAGGGTGACGCCGACCGGCCGCCCGTCGGGTGTGGTGCCGGCCGGAACGGCGAGGGCGGCGAGGTCGAGCAGGTTGGCGAACTGCGTGTAGCGGCCGAGGACGAGGTTGCGGGCCACCGGCTCCTCGGCGAGCTCGGCGCGGGTGAACGTCGTGGGAACGGTCGGGAGCAGCAGGACGTCGGCGGCCAGCCAGGCCCGGTTGCACTCCGCGCGCAGCTCCTGCAGCCGGTGGCGGGCGCGGAAGGCGTCGACGGCGGTGAAGTCGCGGCCGCGCTCGATGACCGCGCGGGTGACCGGCAGGACGTCGTCGGGGTGGTCGGCGAGGAACCCCTCGAGCCCGGTGAGCCGCTCGGCCACCCACGGCCCGGTGTAGAGCAGGTCGCCCGCCTCGACCAGCGGCCCGACCGGGACGTGCACGGTCGACGCCGCCGCGGCCGCGGCGCGCTGGGCGACCTCGGCGAACGCGGCGGCCATCGCGGTGTCGCCGGCGAAGTCGAGCCCGTCGGCCAGTGCGAGCCGGGGTCGGGCGGGGACGGTCTCGGGACGGGCGGCGCGCGACCACGGGTCGTCGGGGTCCGGCCCGGCGAGCACCCCGAGCACCGCGGCGGCGTCGGCGACGTCGCGGGTGAACACGCTGACGCAGTCCAGCGAGCGGCAGGCCGGCAGCATCCCGCTGGCACCGATCAGCCCTCGGGTCGGCTTCAGCCCGACGATCCCGTTCATCGCCGCGGGCACCCGGCCCGAGCCCGCCGTGTCCGTGCCCAGGGCGAAGGTGACGGTGCCGGAGGCGACGGCGACCGCGCTACCGGAGCTCGACCCGCCGCTGATCAGGTCGCCGCCGAACACGCTCTCCGGCGCGCCGTAGGGGGAGCGGGTGCCGCCCAGGCCGGTGGCGAACTGGTCGAGGTTGGTCTTGCCGACGACGATCGCGCCCGCGGCGAGCAGCCGCGCGACGCAGCCGGCGTCCTTGCCGGGCGTGTGGGCGAACGCGGGGCAGGCGGCGGTGGTCGGGAGGCCGTCGACGTCGATGTTGTCCTTGACGGCGAAGGGCACGCCGTAGAGCGGCAGGTCGGCCGGGAGCGACTCCAGCTCGTCCGCCCGGGCCCGCAACGCCGCGGGCTCGACGAGCGAGATCCAGGCCGAGTCACCGCGCCGCTCGGCGAGCCGGGCGAGGACGGCGTCGACCACGTCGTGCGGGCGCGGGCGGTCCCCGCCAGGCACGGCGACGCCGGGCAGGGATGGAGCGGCCTGCGGAAGCACATCGTCGATTGTCGACAATTTGGTGTCGGGGGAAGACCTCCCGCGTAAACGCCGTGTGACGGTGAGCGGCTAGGAGCGCGTGTGATCCCCCGCTACGAGCGGTGAGGGTCGTTGATCCCCCGCTACGGGCGTTCACAGCTGCGCAGGTCGGCAACATCGTCAGGTGCGGGTGGTGAGGGTTGTCGGAGCTGCCCTCAGGACCCGCAGCCGGAGATCACGCGGTCGGGCACAGCCCTCAGGACACTTAGCGGGGGATCAAGGTCGGCACTACGCCCGGCCCAGCTCCGGGGCGAGGTAGGTGCGGCTGCCGTGGTGGGCCAGCTCGTCCAGCACGACGTCGAGGTCGCCCCCCGCCACCGCCTCGTAGAGCCGCCGGTGCCGGCGCGCACCCTTGGTCGCGGGCCGCTGCTCGGCCTCGCGACGCATGTTCGTGGCCATGTAGAGCTGGAGCTGCAGCAGCACCGGCTCGTACACCCGCATCAGATGCTGATGGCCGGCCAGCGCGACCAGCGACAGGTGGAACGCCCGATGCGCGGCAGCCTGCTCGGCTGCGTCTCCGGGGGCGGCCTCCATCCGCTCGACGGCGGCTTGGGCGACGGTGAGCCCGTCGAGGTCGGGAACCCCGCCGCGGCCCAGCGCGCACTCCAGCGCGAAGCGCTCGAGCACGTCGCGCAGGCTGAACAGCTCGTCGATGTCCCGCGCCGACAGTGCCACCACACGCACGCCCCGGCGCGGCAGGTGCTCGACCAGCCCCTGCTGCCCCAGTAGCCGCAGCGCCTCCCGCAGCGGCGCCCGGCTGATCCCGAGCCGGCGGGTGAGCTGCTCCTCGACCAGACGCTCGCCCGGCGCGAAGGCGCCGCTGACGATCTCGGCCCGTAGCCTGCGGACGGCCAGCTCGACGAGGCTCGGCGCGTCCAGGACCGCCCGAAGCTCAGCCGTCACGGGTCCCCCTCTCCGGTGCGCGTCCCAGCGTGACAGACGCGAGGGGGGAGTGCGGCTCAGAGGGTGACTTGCACCCGCAGGATGCGCGAGTCCCGTCAGGACGCGCCGGCGACGACGCGTTCGAGACGGCCGAGCGCGTCGTCCAGCCATCCGCGCACCTGGTCTGGCGCGTCGCCGTGGCTGCGGGTCTCCGGCTGGTTGCCGAGGAAGGACAGGTGCATCACCACCGACGAGTGGCCCGGCTCCGCGTGCTCGACCTGCAGCCAGCCTGCGTAGTCGGGCGAGTCCTCGCTGCCCCACTCCAGGCGCAGCTGCTCCGGCCGCACCCCGACCAGGCCGTCGGCGTGCACGCCGCGTGACTCGACGTCGGCGTGCACCTCACCGTCGCCCGTCGGCCGCACCCCGATCGGCGCGGGCATCCACTCCGCGAGCCGGTCCAGGTCGCCCACGATCGCGAACACCTGCTCGGCGTCGGCAGGCATGCGCCGTTCCGCTTCGAACTCCGCCATGGCACCCCGTACCCGCAATGGGGTGCGGCCACTCGGCGAACCACCCGGCGACCACGACGCCGTTCCACCAGCTGCCCGCCCTCTCCGCAGGCCACCAACACGTAACGTTGCCAGGGCAGGCCGAGTCGAGGAGGACGTCGTGGCCGTGACGGACCGCGACGTCGTGCGGATGCGGCTGCCGCGCGAGATCCGGGTGCTCGCCGCCGCGGCCTTCGTGATCGCGATCGGGTACGGCCTCGTCGCGCCCGCCCTGCCCACGTTCGCCCGCAGCTTCGACGTCGGCGTCACGGCCGCATCCGCCGTCATCAGCGCGTTCGCCCTGTTCCGGCTGGCGTTCGCCCCGGTCAGCGGACGGCTGGTCGCGCGGGTGGGGGAGCTGCGGACCTACCTGCTCGGGCTCGGTATCGTCGCCGCCTCCACCGGGGCGTGCGCGTTCGCCGCGGAGTACTGGCAGTTGCTGGTGTTCCGATCGCTCGGCGGTATCGGATCGACGATGTTCACCGTCGCGTCGGTGTCGATGCTCGTGCGCTTCGCGCCGCCGGGCATGCGGGGCCGCGCCTCGGGGCTCTGGGCGACGGGCTTCCTGCTCGGCAACCTCACCGGGCCGCTCGTCGGCGGTGGCCTGGTCACGTTCGGGCTCCGCGCGCCGTTCGTGGTCTACGCGGCGATGCTCCTGGCCGCGATGATCCTGACCGGCCTGCTGCTGCGGGGCCGGGCCGGTGTGGTCCCGGTCGACGGTGCGGCGGTGCCGGAGATCTCGTTGCGCACCGCACTCGGGCACCCGACATACCGCGCGGCCCTCGCGGCCGCGTTCGCCAACGGCTGGGCCGTGTTCGGCGTGCGCGTCGCGCTCGTCCCGCTGTTCGTCGTCGAGGCCCTCGGGCGCGCGGAGTCGTGGGGCGGGATCGCCCTGTCCGTCTTCGCCGCAGGCAACGCGACGACGCTGGTCCTGGCCGGACGGCTCGCCGACCGCAGCGGGCGCCGACCCCCGGTGCTGATCGGCCTCGCGGTCTCCGCGGCCGCGACCGCCGTGCTCGGCGTGGTCCCGACCCTCCCGCTGTTCCTCGCGGCGTCACTGGTCGCCGGGCTCGGCAGCGGCCTGCTGAACCCGCCGCTCAACGCGGCGGTGGCCGATGTCGTCGGCGCGGAACGGCGGGGCGGCACGGTACTGGCCGGGTTCCAGATGGCCTCAGACGTCGGCGCGATCGTCGGCCCGCTCGCAGCCGGCGCGGTGGCGCAGCTCCTGGGCTTCGGCGCGGCCTTCGGGCTGACGGGCCTGGTCACGGCGCTGGCGCTGGCTCTGTGGCTGCGCGCCCCCGAGACGCTGCCACCCGAGGTGCGGCAGCCGTAGGCGTTCCTCAGCCCGCCGACACTCCGATCAGTGAGCCCACCAGGTACGTCGCCCCCGCGGCGATCGCGCCGAACAACAGCTGTCGGCCGCCGCTGAACCACCACGGCTTGTCGGTGAACCGCGACGTCACCGCGCCGACGATGAACAGGCCCACGGCACCGACGGACAGGCTGACGGCGAGTGACGAGCCGCCCAGCAGGTAAGGCAGCAGCGGAACCACCCCGCCGACCGCGAAGCACAGGAACGACGAGATCGCCGCCAGCCACGGCGAGGGATGATCGTAGGGGTCGACGCCGAGCTCCTGGGTGACGTGCACCTTGAGCGCCAGCTCGGGGTCGGCGTGCACCTCACGGGCCACGGCCTCGGCGGTCTGCTGGGAGAGCCCCATCTCGCGGTACATGTCGACGAGCTCCGCCTCCTCCGCCGCCGGGTGCCGGGCCAGCTCGGCACGCTCGACCGCGACCTCGCCCGCCACCGCGTCGTTCTGCGTCTGCACGGAGGCGAACTCGCCCAGCGCCATCGAGAAGGCGCCGGCAACCAGGCCGGCCATGCCGGTCAGGATGATCACGTGCCGGTCGGCGCCGCCACCGCCGACGCCCGCAACCAGGGCGATGTTCGTGACGAGCCCGTCCATGGCACCGAAGGTGGCGGCCCGCAACCCGCCGCCGGAGACGTCGCGGTGCGTGTGGTCGCCGTCGTGCTCGGCGAACTCGGCCGGGCCCGGAAGCTGGGACATGGCGGCAGCCTATGCCGGACCTCGGCGCCGCACCGCAGGCCGGACGTCCTGTGGCGTGCAGGAACCCGGACGTGCGCGAAGTCGCCGGCGTCGGGTCGCGGGTGATAACCGGCGCCACGAGACTGCGCCCATGACCGCCGAGCCGCTGTGGCTCTTCGCCGACCAGCTCGGCCCGCACGTGCACGGCACCGACCCGCACCGCGAGCGGGAGGTCGTGCTCGTCGAGTCGAGCCGCGTCCTGCGCCGCAAGCGGTTCCACCGGCAGAAGCTGCACCTCGTGCTCTCCGGGATGCGCCACCTCGCCGCCGAGCTCGGCGACCGCGCCACGTACCTGCGCGCGGACACCTACCGGGAGGCGCTGGCGCGGGTCGGGCGCCCCGTCGTCGTGCACGAGCCGACCTCGCACGCCGCGCTGCGCTTCGTCGAGCAGTTGCGGACGGAGGGGTTGGTCGCCGACATCCTGCCGACGCCCACCTTCGCACTGCCGCGCGCGGACTTCGCCGCGTGGGCCGGCGACCGCGAGACCTTCCGGATGGAGGACTTCTACCGGTCCCAGCGCCGCCGGTTCGACGTGTTGATGGAGGGCGGCGAGCCGGTCGGCGGGAAGTGGAACCTCGACCACGAGAATCGCGAGCCGCCGCCCCGCGGCCGGAAGACGCTCGGCGTCGTCCCGCCGTGGCAGCCGCCGGAGGACGAGATCGACGAGCAGGTGCGCGCCGACCTCGACGCCCTCGACCTCCCGACCGTCGGCCGCGACGGTCCGCGCTGGTTCGCCGTGACGGCGGGGGAGGCGCGGCGCGCGCTCGCGCACTTCGTCGAGTTCCGCCTGCCGCACTTCGGCCCGCACGAGGACGCGATCCTGCACGACGACTGGCCGATGGCCCACTCGTTGCTCTCGGTGCCGCTGAACCTGGGCCTGCTGCACCCGCTCGACGTCGTGGGCGAGGCCGAGTCCGCCTTCCGCGCCGGTGACGTCGCGCTGGCCAGCGCCGAGGGGTTCGTCCGGCAGGTACTCGGCTGGCGGGAGTACATGTGGCACCTGTACTGGCACTTCGGGCCCGCCTACCAGCGGCGCAACGCACTGCGGGCGCAGACGCCGCTGCCCGACTGGTGGGTCTCGCTGGACGCCGACGCGGTGACCGCGGCCTGCCTGCGGGCGGCGCTGGAAGGGGTGCGCGACCGCGGCTGGACCCACCACATCCCGCGGCTGATGGTGCTGGGCAACCACGCGCTGCAGCGCGGCTACCAGCCGCAAGCGCTGTCGGACTGGTTCCGGGAGTCGTTCGTCGACGGGTTCGAGTGGGTCATGCCGACGAACGTGATCGGCATGAGCCAGCACGCCGACGGCGGCATGCTGGCCACGAAGCCGTACGCCTCGGGCGGCGCCTACATCAACCGGATGTCCGACCACTGCGGGCGCTGCGCGTTCGATCCCCGCAAACGGCTCGGCGACGACGCGTGCCCGTTCACGGCGGGCCATTGGGCGTGGGTGGACCGGCACCACGAGGTGTTGGCCGCGAACAACCGCACGGCCCGGGCGGTGGCGTCGATGCGGCGGCTCCCGGACCTGGACGCGGTGCGGGAGCAGGAGTCAGCGCGGGAGGTGTTCTGAGCCGTCGTGTGCCGCACCCGGGCGGCCGCCGCACACCTTCCGGGCGTTCGCACAACGGGTCGGCCGTCGCGCAGTGGGCCGGGCTGCCGCACGTGTTGTGCGGGGTGTGACGGTCCGGCTGGCTGTGCGACGGCCCGGCAAGGGTGCGACGGGACTGGGCGGAACGGGTGACGACGGCTCGCGGCTAAGCTCATGGCGTGGGGTCGACGCGGGTCCGGGACATCGTCGGGACGGTCGCGCGCCTCGGGCTCGCCGCGGTCTTCCTCGTCTCAGGGGTGCTCAAGGCGATCGACCCCGACGCCACCTACGTCGCCGTCCGTGCCTACGACCTGCTGCCGAAGCTCGGCGTGGCCCTCGTCGCCGGGGCACTACCCTGGCTGGAGATCGTGATCGGCCTGCTCCTGCTCGTCGGCATCGCCACCCGGGCGGTGGCCGTCGCCTCGGCGGTGCTCCTGCTGGGGTTCATGGTCGGGGTGACGCAGGCGTGGGCCCGCGGGCTGTCGATCGACTGCGGGTGCTTCGGGGGCGGCGGCGCCGTCGATCCGGGGCAAACGACGTACGGGCGCGAGTTGCTCCGCGACGCGGGGTTCCTGCTGTTGGCCGGGTGGCTGGTCGTGCGGCCCCGGACGCTTGCTGTGCTGAGCCTGCCCGGCAGGCCGAGAGAGAGGGTCTGACGTGGGCGGAGCGTCGCGCAACGAACGCCGGCGGCGGCAGGAGGCCGCGGCGGGCCGCAAGCCCGCCATCGACCGTGTGCCGGGTTCCGGGGGCAAGGACAACCGGGTCAAGGTCGGCATCGTCGTAGCCGTCGTGATCGTCGTGGTGTTCGCAGCCATCTACATCGCGTTGAACCGGCCGTGGGGCTCCTCGCCCCAGGCGGCCGCGACCTATCCGGTCTCCGTGGACGGTGTCGTGGTCACGGCCGGGCAGCCGGCGGCGCCGGTCACCATCGACGTCTACGAGGACTTCCTCTGCCCGTTCTGCGAGCGCTTCGAGACCCGCAACGACGACGCCCTGACCGCGGCGCTCAACGAGGGCAAGGCCAAGGTCAACTACCACTCGCTGAACATCCTCGACGCCCGCACCACGCCGCCGGGCTACTCGACGCTGGCCGCCAACGCCGCCCTGTGTGCCGTGCCCGCCAACATCTGGCCGGCCTTCCACGCCCGCCTGTTCGCCGAGCAGCCTGCCGAGGGCAGCGCGGGCCTGACCGCGGCCCAGCTGTCCGCGATCGGCACGTCGCTGGGCGCCGGCCCCGTGTTCACCCAGTGCGTGGAAGGCAACGGCAACGCCGCCGCGATCACGGCAGCGACGGCCGCCGCTTCGGCGAATCCGGCGCTGCAGACGGACGGCCAGTTCGGGACTCCGACCATCGCAGTCGGCGGCCGGAAGATCGATGTCTCGGACTCCGACTGGCTGCAGACGGTCCTCGCAGCGGGCTGACGACTCGGCCCCCGGTGCGGGGGACCGGGTCGGGTCGTGTACCGTCCACGTTGTAAGGGGCTGTGGCGCAGCTGGTAGCGCATTTGACTGGCAGTCAAAGGGTCAGGGGTTCGAGTCCCCTCAGCTCCACCACGTGACCTGCGGAAACGTGGCTTAGGTCTGGTTAAGTCGTCGACTCTGGTATCCCGTATTTCGCACCACGACCCGCACCACGGGGTGTCCCCGTTGGTGCGCAGGGGCTGGCTGCTTTGTTGCGTGCCGCGACCCGCGCTCGGATGCTCCACACGGCGGCTGATGGGTGTGCCGTGTCGGCCCGTCGGCGGGACGCGACCGTTTGCCGCTTGCCTTCCGGGTTCGGCGGGTGAGTCGGGGCTACGCTGTTGGGCGTGAGTGCCGAGCGGGACGAGCTGAGGCGGCTGGTCGAGCAGCTGTCGGATGACCGTGTTCCGGCCGTGCTTGCCGAGGCGCGTCGTCAGAGCGGGTCGGTGCCGGCGGGTGAGTGGCCGCCGCCGTGGTTCGGGTCGTTCGCCAGCGGCCGGTCTGATCTCGGGAGCAACCACGACGATCTGCTCGCCGAGGGATTCGGGCGTTCCTGAGTGATCGTTTGCGACACCGGTCCGCTGGTTGCGGCCGCCGATCGCGACGACCAGCACAACCGGGCCTGCACGGACCTGTTCACCGGTCTGCACCTCGCGCGGCGCGCGATCCTCGTCCCTGCGCCGGTGGTCGCCGAGGTCGGCTACCTGCTCGGCCGTGCGGGCGGCGCGAAGATCGAGGCCGCGTTCCTGCGCTCGATCGTGCAGGAGACACTGACGATCGTCGATCTCGAGCTGGCCGACTACGAGCGGATGGCCGAGTTGGTCGAGACCTACGCCGACTTCCCGCTCGGTACCACCGACGCGGCTGTCGTCGCCGTCGCCGAGCGGCTCGGGGTGAGCGAGATCGCT
>CAWHHY010000017.1:0-98390 GCA_963829305.1 uncultured Actinomycetota bacterium
CACCGTCGCCCCGGTCTCCGCGGCGTGCACGGCGGCGAAGAGATTCCATCCGTCGCCGACAGCGGCCCCGGCACCCAGACGTGCGCGGCCGAGTCGATGCCGGCCAGTGGGCCCCCACGCGTCGAAGGAGTCCCCACCAGTCCGCCGTCGTGCGCAGGATCCATCGCGGTTGCGAGGTCGTGCCCGAGGTGTGCGTACGGCGATCCCCGGCACCGACGGCGTGCGCCTCGCGCACGGCGACGACGGGGTCGGCGTACGCCCCGACCTCGACGTGGCCCCTCAGGTCGGGCTGCCCGGCGGCCGCGTCAGCCGACACGGTCCCCCTCGGCCCGCCCGGCACGCCCGGGTCGGCGGGTCCGGCGGCTCCGGATCAGCCCCGGGTACGCCGCGTGCACCCCGCGCGCCACGACCGCGGCCAGCACGGCCTTGACCAGGTCGCCCGGCAGGTAGACCGCGTTCACCGTGACGGTCTCCCAGACACCGAGGCCCAGCGAGACACCCAGCCACGGGGCGCCGACGAGGTAGACCGCACCGATCCCGCCGACGACGTTGGCGAGGATGCCGGGCAGGAGCCGGTACGGCAGCCCGATCCGTTCGGTCAGCCAGCCGACGACCAGCGCGCCGAGCGGGAACGCGAGCAGGAAGCCGCCGCTGGGGCCGGCCACGACCCCCAGTCCCCGCCGCGCCCACCGGAGAGCAGCGGCAGCCCGATCACGACGAGCCCGACGAAGAGCAGCAGCGCCATGGAAGCCGCGCCGCGCGCCGAACAGCGCACCCGCCAGCATCACCCCCAGCGTCTGCGCGGTGATCGGCACCGAGCTGGTCGGCAGGGTGACCGCCGGCACGACGCCCAGGGCGGCGACGACGCCCGCGAAGACCGGCACGAGGGACAGGTCACGGGCTCGGTCGAAGGAGTCGTCGTGCTCGGGGGCGGAGGAGGACGTGGGACTCGGACATGCGGGTAGTAGACACCAGGGCGGCCGGGCCCACCGACTGCGTCGGCCGTGAGGTTCATCCCAGTCGGGCGTCCCCGGTGTCGCACCCGGCACGGTGCCGCGCACGAGGGCACGCCCGGACCTCCGGGGCAGGTGGGACGGCTGATCCGGGACGTCGACGGCTGGCCGCCCCGGCCGGTTGGGGCGGGTTCCGGTGCACGTCGGGGCGACGGGCGTGGTCCGAGCACGCGCCCGGACGCCGTAGAATCCTCTCCCGAGCGCATGGCCGACGTCGTCCGCACGCTGCCCGCTCCCGCCGCTCGGTCGGGCGTACCCCGAAATCCACCCGTCCCGTTGTGCCCGCCCTTCCCCGTCCTGTGCCAGGAGCTGCACGCCGTGATCACCGCCTCCAGCTCGAGCTGCGCGCCGGCGCCCGCCTCCTCATGGAGGACGCCACCTTCCGGGTCGCCGCGGGCGACCGGATCGGCCTGGTCGGCCGCAACGGCGCGGGCAAGACCACCCTGACCAAGATCCTCGCCGGCGAGGCCTCCCGGCCGGCGGCGCGGTCACCCGCTCCGGCGAGGTCGGCTACCTGCCGCAGGACCCGCGCACCGGCGACCTCGAGGTGCTCGCCCGCGACCGGATCCTCGTCCGCCCGCGGTCTGGACAACGTGATCCGCCGGATGCGGGAGGCCGAGGAGCGACATGGGCAGCCAGGACCCGAAGGCCCGCGAGAAGGCGATGAGGCGGTACGACCGCGCCGAGACGGAGATCCACGCCGGGGGCGGGTACGCCGCCGAGGCCGAGGCCGCCACGATCGCCGCCGAGCCTCGGCATCGAGGACCGGCGTGCTCGGCCAGCCGCTGCACACCCTCTCCGGCGGTCAGCGCCGCCGCGTCGAGCTGGCCCGGATCCTGTTCTCCGACGCCGAGACGCTGCTGCTCGACGAGCCGACCAACCACCTCGACGCCGACTCGATCGTGTGGCTGCGCGACTACCTGAAGACCTACCGCGGCGGCTTCATCGTGATCTGCCACGACGTCGACCTGGTCGAGGAGACCGTCAACAAGGTGTTCTACCTCGACGCCAACCGCACGCGTGATCGACGTCTACAACATGGGCTGGAAGCACTACCAGCAGCAGCGCGAGACCGACGAGAAGCGCCGCAAGCGCGAGCGGCAGAACGCCGAGAAGAAGGCCAAGACGCTCACCGACCAGGCCAACAAGATGCGCGCCAAGGCCACCAAGGCCGAGGCCGCCCAGAACATGCCCAACGCGCCGAGAAGCTGCTGGCCGGTCTGGAGGGGGAGCGGCAGGCCGACAAGGTCGCCAAGATCGCGCTTCCCGAAGCCCGCGCCGTGCGGCAAGACCCCGCTCACCGCCGCGGGGCTGTCGAAGTCGTACGGCTCGCTGGAGATGTTCACCGACGTCGACCTCGCGATCGACAAGGGCTCGCCGGGTCGTCATCCTCGGCCTCAACGGCGCCGGCAAGACCACCCTGCTGCGGCTCCTCGCGCGGCGTCGAGAAGCCCGACACCGGCGCGGTCGTGCCCGGGCACGGGCTCAAGGTCGGCTACTACGCCCAGGAGCACGAGACCCTCGACACCGGGCGCACCGTCCTGGAGAACATGCAGTCCGCGGCCCCCGAGCTCACCGACACCGAGGTGCGCTAGGTGCTCGGGCTCGTTCCTCTTCTCCGGCGACGACGCGACAAGCCCGCGGGGGTGCTCTCCGGCGGTGAGAAGACCCGGCTGGCGCTGGCCATCCTGGTGGTCTCCTCGGCCAACGTGCTGCTGCTCGACGAGCCGACCAACAACCTCGACCCGGCCTCGCCGCGAGGAGGTGCTCGGCGGCGATCCGCACCTACGCAGGGCGCGGTCATCCTGGTCACCCACGACGAGGGCGCCGTGCACGCCCTCGAGCCGGACCGGGTGCTGATCCTGCCCGACGGCGTCGAGGACCTGCTGGAACGCCGACTACGCCGACCTCGTCTCGCTCGCCTGATCCCGGCCGGGGCAGCGGCGAAGGCCAGGACTCCGACGACGGCGGTGACCACGGCCAGCCCGGCGGTCGCGGCGAGCGGTGACCCGTGCTACGTCCGCGTCGACCCGGCGGGGGGCCCGTCGGCCAGCACCAGCTGGGCGGCCTCGCGCATCGTGCCCGCCGACCGCGGCTGCAGGAACGTGACCTCGGCGTGTCGCCCGTCCAGATCCAGCGTGGCGACCGTGTTGCCGAACAGCGGGCCCGCGAGCCGGTGCCAGCTCACCTCGAGCGGCGGCACCCCGGCCCGGCTGCCCACCAGCGGGTCGCCCGCGCGATCGTGCGCGACCAGCCGAGGCGGAACCCGGGCCGGATGAACCAGTCGACGACGTTGTGCACCGGCGAGCAGGTGAGCTGGTGGACGGCGGCGGCCCCGGAGAGTCCGGCGCCGCCCCGGGGCGTCGCCGGGGCCCGGCAGGTCGACCTGGGCGGCGTAGCTGTGGTGGACGTCGCCGGAGAGCACGCTGATGCTGACCGGCGCGTCCGGCCCGGTCGCGGCCGCCGTGACCATCTGCGTGAGCCGGTCGAACGACGAGCGGAACGCCTGCCAGTGCTCCAGGTCGCCGGTCTGCCGGATCATCTCCCCGAGCCGGCCCCGCCACCCGGGCCGGGCCGCCGCGATCTGGTTGATGCTCTGCAGGTCGCCGATCGCGTGCGGCAGCAGCCACGGGAGGGACGTGCCGAGCACCAGATGCTCGACGCCCCCGGCCGCCCGGTCGCGCACCTGCTCCTCGACCCACTCGAACTCGGTCTCGCCGAGCATGAGGTGTGCGCCGCCGTCCAGGATCCGACCGTTCCGAGAGTCGATCATCACGAACCGGCTGGTGCCGAGGTCCCAGCGGAAGCTGAAGCGCACCCCCTTGGTCCCGTCGGTCTCGGCGTCGGCCCGGTCGGCGAGGGCGACCAGCAGCGGCCAGGTGTCGCCCTCGGCTGCCAGGACCTCCCGGTAGTCCGGGTCGGCCGCCAGCTCCTCCGCCGGGAGGTTGCCCAGGTGCTGGTAGACCCAGTACGAGGCCAGCGCCGACCGGATCCGCTCCCGCCACCACGGCTTCTCCGCCATCTGCCTGCGCCACACCGCGGAGGTGTTCCAGTCGTCGCGCACGTCGTGGTCGTCGAAGATCATCGCGGTTGGCACGCAGGACAGCAGCCAGCGCACCTCGGGGTCGCTCCACGAGTCGCGGTAGAGGCCGACGTACTCGTCGAACCCGACGATCTCGTCGTCCGGCCACTCCGGGTGCCGGTCGCGTCGCCCGGCGATGCGGCGGCGGTTCTGCGGCGTCAGCTCGTCCGCGTAGACCTGGTCGCCGAGCAGGAGCAGCGCGTCGGGCCACTCCTCCGGAGGCCGCCGCGCGGTCTGCGCGGCGAAGGCGTCGAGCGCGTCGATGCCCAGGCGGGTCGCGAGCTTCGGGTTGACGACCTTCGGGTAGCGGCACGAGCCGAACACGATCCGGTGCCGTCGCGCGGACGCAGGGCCGCGGGTGCGCAGCGTGCTCGGGGGGAGCGGGGAGATGCGCGGGGGCCAGACCACGTCGCCGTCGACCACGACCTCGTACGGATAGATCGTGTCGGGCTCGAGGCCGGTGACGGCGACGAGCGCGTAGTGGTGCCCCGCGACCTCGAACGTGCGGGCGGAGCAGCCCAGCACGGACACGGTCGCAGGTCGATCCAGCTGCACCCACACGGCTGCGGTCGTGTCGCCCACGTGGCGCAGGACCGGCCCGAGGACCAGGGACATTCGCTCACCCTAGTGATCTGTTCTCGAGGCCGCCGGGCTTGCGGTCGGCATGGTCCAGGGCGAGCAGTCCGGCCCCGATCATGCCGGCCTCGCCCCCGAACGTCGCCGGGAGTACCGGAGGCACGCCCCGGGCCTGCGGTGCGTAGGCGTACTCCCGGGCGGCCGCGCGAGCGGGCGAGAGGAGCAGGTCGCCGGTACGGATCACACCCCCGCCGATGATCACCGCCTCCAGCTCGAAGATGGTGGCCAGCGAGGCGATCCCGATGCCGAGCCAGCGGCCGAGGCGGGTGAAGATGTCCAGCGCCGTCGGGTCGTCCTGCTGGGCCGCGGACGTCACCGTGTGCCCGGTGACGACGCCCTCGGCGCGTCCGATCCGGGCGATCAGGCCGTCCGGGTTCGCGGCGGCGGCCTCGCGTCCCATCCTCGACAGGGCGCTGCCCGAGGCCACGGCCTCCAGGCAGCCGTGGTTCCCGCAGCCGCACCGCGGCCCGAGCGGGTCCACGATCATGTGTCCGAGCTCGGCGCCCATGCCCGTCGGGCCGCGGTAGATCTCCCCGTCCAGGACCAGGCCCCCGCCGATTCCGGTGCCCACGGTGATGAACAACATCTGCCGGTAGGGCGTGGTGCCGAGGCGGGCCTCGGCGAAGCCGGCCACGTTCGCGTCGTTGTCGACGACCGCCGGCAGGCCCGTCTCGCGCTCCAGCTCGTCGCGAATCGCCCAGTCGCGGTAGGCGTTGTTCGGTGCCCACAGCATCCGGCCCTCCGGCCACCGGACGATGCCGGCCGCGCCGACCCCGACCGCCGCGATATCGCGGCCCGCCCGCAGCCGCGAGACGAGGTCCAGCAGGATGGCCGCGATGACGATCGCCCCCGACCTGGGTGGAGTGGGAGCCTGCAGCTCGGCGTGCACCCGGCCGGAGCGGTCAACGACCCCACCAGCGATCTTCGTCCCGCCGATGTCGAGGCCGATGGCCAACCGCGCGTCCGTGCTCACGCGTGCATGATGCCGATCCCGTGCGTTTGCCACCACCGCCGACCGGGAACCGCACGACATGCTCCTTCGCCGAGTGGCGCGGCCTATGTTGGCCGCCATCTTCATCCAGGGTGGGATCGCCGCCCTGAAGTCCCCGCAGGGCCACGTCCAGGCGGTGAAGCCCGTCCTCGACGCCGTCACGCCTGTGCTCGAGAAGGCGACCGACGCTGCGGCCCCGACGATCGACAAGGCGGCCGATGCCGTGCCCGTCGACGTTCCGCGGACCACCACCGACTGGCTGGACGACGAGACCCTCGTCAAGATCGACGGTGGGGTCAAGGTCGTCGCCGGCACGATGCTGGCCCTGGGCAAGTTCCCCCGGCTGGCCTCGACGGCGCTCGCCGCGTCCCTGATCCCGACGACGCTGGCCGGGCACCGCTTCTGGGAGGAGACCGACCCCGAAGCGAAGCAGATGCAGCAGATCCACTTCTTCAAGAACGTGGGCCTGCTGGGCGGTCTGCTCATCGCGGCCGCGGACACCGAGGGCAAGCCGTCGCTCGCCTGGCGCGGGCGCAAGGCCGCCAAGCTCGCCGCGGCCGCCGCGGCGACCCAGGCCGCCTCGGTGTCGGAGACCGTCGACGAGGTCAGCGGCAAGGTCGCCGAGGTCGTGCAGGACCTCTCCGGCAAGGTGAGCGGCACCGCGGAGGACGTCTCCGGACGGCTCAGCGGTGCGGCGCACGACGCGTCGGGCACGGTCGCGGGCCTCGCCGCCGGTGCCGCGGGGTTGCTCCCGGCGGCCGCCGCGAGCTCGCGCGCGTCGAAGGCAGGCTCGGCCCTCTCGGCGAAGGCGTCCGACGTGTCGGACGACCTGTCGAAGAAGGCCGCCCGGGCGTCGAAGCGGGCCTCGGCGCAGGCGTCGGACACGTCCGGCGACCTCGCGTCCTCGGCGTCGGTGCTGGCGGACGAGCTGTCGGCCGCGGCGGCGAAGGCCTCCGAGCGGGCCGAGAAGCGCGGCGCCTCGTTGCAGAAGAACGCGGAGAAGCGCGCGCGGCAGCTGCGCAAGCAGGCCGACAAGCGCAGCCGCAAGCTGCAGAAGCGCGCCGCCAAGCGGGGCGACGAGCTCGCCCGGCGGGCGCAGCGCAAGCGCGCCGAGCTGGAGAAGAAGGTTCCGGTCTTCCTGGACCAGGTCGCGACGCAGGCCACGAAGCTGGGCCACGACGTCGCGGTGCGGGCGTCCGCGGTGGGCGCCGAGGCCGCACACCAGGCCGAGGGCCTCGCGAAGGACACCCGCAAGCGCGTGGCGGTCCTGTCCCGCTGAACTCCGAGCGCAGCCGCGGCGGCTCGCGGCTGCCCGCTCACACAGAGGGTCGGGGCCGGTGCACAGGGTGTGACCTGTGCACCGGCCCCCTTACCTGTGTGCCGACCCGTCAGCGCCGGGGTCGCGCGCCAGGAGCACGCGCCAGGCCACCGCGACGATCAACACGACCGCGAGCAGGTAGACATCGGGCTGGAGCGAGATCAGCCCGGTGCTCGGGATCGGGCCGACGCCCGGCCCCGGCAGGCGGGTCACCCACGCCAGCGTGACGGCCAGGACCCCGGCCAGCGCAACGGCCGCCCGCCGGTCCCCGGTCGCGGCGCGGTGCCCGAGCAGGACCACCAGCGGCCCGAACCACACGAAGTGGTGCGACCACGCGAACGGTGCGACCGCCGCGGATAGCAGCCCGCACAGCGTCACCCCGAGCAGCGCCTCGCCCCGTCGGTGGGCGAGCACCGCGACGGCCAGCCCGGCCCCGGCGAGCACGACGGTCGTGGCGAGCCCGACCCAGCCCGGCGCGCCGGCCCGCGCGAGCAGGCCGTCGAGCGAGTGGTTCGCCGTCGAGACGACGGGCGAGATCCGGTCGGCGGCGGCGAACGTGCCCGCGAACCAGAAGGTGTGCGAGTCCGCCGGCGCGACGAGGAAGCCGACACCGACCGCCGCGACGAACGTCACCAGCGCCGTCACCGCGGCCCGCACCCGGCCGATGAGCACCAGGTAGACGACGAAGACGAGCGGGGTGAGCTTCACCGCCGCCGCGAGCCCCACCCCGACCCCGCGCAGCCGCCCCGGCCGCCCGGTGACATCGGCGAGCACCACGGCGAGCAGCACGACGTTGATCTGTCCCAGGTAGAACGTCGTGCGGATCGGGTCGAGCGCGAGCAGCACCGCCACCAGCAGCGCGGCTACCGGTGGGTTCGCCCGCATCCCGACCAGGTCCGCCGAATGTCGGACGACGAACACCACCAGCGCGACACCCGCGAGCGTCCAGGCCAGCTTGAGGAGCGGCAGCGGAAGCACCGTCAGCGGAACGAAGACGAGGGCAGCGAACGGCGGGTAGACGAACGGCAGGTCGAGCAGCACTCCGCCGTCGTAGAGCGACGTCCCGGTGAGCAGGTGCTCACCGCCCGCGCGATAGACCTGCAGGTCGATCATGAGAAGGTGCGCCGCGGGCCAGAGCGCCAGCACGACTGCCTGCGCGAGCAGCAAGGCCCCGACGACCGGCCACACCCACCGTGGTGTCCTGATCCGCTCCCGCGTCGCCGTCATCCGCTCCCCGTCCGGTCGAACCGTCGACGACGGTAGCGGCCGTCCGGTGCCGGATCCGCAGGCGGGGACGGTCGAGCGGAAGCCGCACATCCGCCGGGGGAGCGCACCGCGCGCTGTACCCGGTCGCCTCGTTGCCTCGCGGGCCGGGTGCGGCCGGTAGCCTGCTGCCTCGACGGGGCGGTAGCTCAGTTGGTCAGAGCAGCGGACTCATAATCCGTCAGGTCGTGGGTTCGAGCCCCACCCGCCCCACAGAGTCTCCGCAGGTCGGGCCATGTCTTGATCTAGCCTGTGGCGGTCCGCGGGAGCCGAACGACCCCGCCGGTCCGCATCTGGTCCGCACGATCCGCCGCACGATCCGCGTCGGCGGCCACCTTCGCCGCGTGCATCCGGTCCGCGACCGCGTCCAGGTCATCGGCGAATAACCCTGCGTACACGTCCAGGGTCATCGCCGCGGAGGCGTGGCCCAACATCCGCTGTACCGCCTTGACGGTCGCCCCGGCTGAGACCGCCAGCGACGCCGCGGTGTGTCGTAGCTCGTGGGGGGTCAACCCGGCCAGCCCGAGTGATCGGGTTGAGGGTCACAAACCGAGGCCGGTCGGCTGTCCGGGTCGAGCGTTGGGGGTTGACCGTCCGCGCACGAAGTGCGGGGTGGGCGCCTCGTGCCCGCAAAGCTACCATCTGGATCACCACCCTCGCCAAAGGCCCCGACCTCCCCGCCACCGTCGAAGCTCAGACTCAGGCGACGTGGGTATGCGACGTCGACACGGCCCTGATGCGCCTCGTGCACGCCCCCGACCGCGTCGAGCGGGCGGGTCCGACCGTGCGCGTTTTGGTCGAGCTGGGCACCGGCAAGCAGCTCGTATCGAGGGAGTCTGTGCGGCTCTGATCGGTGCCCCGGCAAAGCCGCTAGACGCTGCACGTCGGGCCGCCGAGCATGGACCTCAGCCCGCCGATGGGCTATCGGTGATCAGAGGTGAGACGTGATCGTGCTGGACGACATCCTCGTCGACGTCCAAGGGCGCCCACGGCCGTTCGGGGATAGTGCAGCCGATCGCCCGTGGAAGGTGGCCATCGCTGAGGCCGTTTGGCGGGCCGTTCTCGATCAGCCAGGATTAGGCGGAGGGGGCGGTGGGCCGCGCTGACCGGAATGCTGGGCGTGGGCCATTCGTCCTGATTGACTGCACTACGGTTGCGGCGGGCGCCGCTCGCGGTCGTTAGGGGCCAAGTTCGTTCACAGGGCTGATCAAAACTGGGGCGAGATCACCCGCCAAAGAGTCGTCAACACCCATACCGGCGTCTACCTGGTCGTCGTCCGCGCAGGCGCGCAGAATGCCTCCCGTGCGGACCCAACCTGAACTCGTTGTCCTACGTGGGTGGATCGAACGGGCCCCGGGCGGCTACCGGCTCGCCGAGGTGTCCGGGACGGCGTGAGCGACTACATGTAGCGGCGCGGCCTGCCGCTAATCATGGTCGAGAGAGGACTCTCCCATCATGAGCGAGGACATCGGCACCGCCGAGCAGCGCGCCCGGTCGTGGCCGGACGACGGCACGCCGGGCATCACCACGCGGACCAGCGACCTGTTCCATCGGCCGGACTGCCCGGCATTCCACCGCGGGCACCGCGCCACGATTGAGGTCGAGCTGGTGACCGCCGAAGCGGCCCGCGACCGACGCAAGGGCGTCTGCCACTGCTGGGACGACTGAGGCGCCCCGCGCGCCTGCGTCCCGCTCGCCTGATACGCGATGTTCGACCCGCGACATCGGGGCACGGCACCCCCGTGCCAGGCCGTAGCCCCGGCCTGGCCGGGTCAGAACTGCGGAATGTCGGCCGAGTACCCGCAGGTCCATCGGGTGCCGCACGCGGGGCACAGGTAGCGGCCCCGGACCCAGCCGTCCTCGACATCCGCGCCGTCGGGCGCCGCCCCCGGGTAGGGGTCCAGCTCCGTTGTCGGCCGATGCTGGTTGACCGCGATGCGGACACAGTTCTCGCACGTGTCGGTGTACGGCAGCGCCGACGCCATCTGCTGCACGATCCGCAACCACTCCGCCTGGTCGATCTCGACCTCGGCGCGCTCGATCGCCTTCACCAACTGGTCCAGTGCCCGCCTGACGACCGCGTACTCCGGCAGGCCGGAGATGCGGCTGTGGTCGAACGTCTCGATCCCAGTCGGGTTCTCGGTGGTGATCGGCGCCATGCGGGCCTCCTCGTCAGGTGCGTTGATGCCGGGATTCTGCCCGCGCGGTCCGACACGCAAGCGCCGACCGGCCGTCGACACCTGCGAACGGGGGCATCCCGGGGCCCGGGGGGCCTACGATCTTGTCGATCATGGTCTCCGGGGACCCATTCGCCCGCTGATTTGGTATCAGTCGGTCGAGCCCGCCAAACAGCCGAAACGGCTCGTGCGAGCGTGATGTGAGCTTGGCGGCGGGAGTGGTCCGACGACGTGCCGTGGCCGCCGGTAGCAGCGGCTTGACCGTCCCGCGTCCGTGCCCCGGTCGTCGACTGCACCGGCATCGCGCACCCCGCGTTCGGCGTCGGCGACGTGCCCAGCGGCAGGATCCGCCCGTGCGGTCGCGGTCTGTCCCGCCTGCTGGACCCGCGCGGGCGAGGATGCGATGGTGACCATCGAGCACGAGCACGAGCACGGCGCGGTCGGTCGACGGACGGCGGCAGGCACCGGGGGTGTGGCGGCGGCCCCCGCGCGGGTGTGGGTGCGGCTCGGCGCCTGACCGCTACGCCAATCGGTAACCGTGTCACGCTCGGTTACCCTTTCCGGCCGTGCCGTCAGCGAACACGCAGGAGCCCGCCGACCCGTCCGGGCATCGCGGCTCTGACCCAGGACCGGGTGCCATCCATCCGGCGGTCCTCGTCGTGATCGCGGTCGTGACCCTCGTAGCGGCGGCCATCTGCTGGGCCATCGCACCGAACTGGTACCACCCGATCACCGGCCCAGGCGATGCACTCGCGCAAAGGGTTGCCGATGAGGCGTCACGACGGACGACCGTCAGCGCAACGCGAGCGGCGATCGCAACGGCGGTGCTCGGCGTCGGTGCGCTACTCGCGGTGTGGATCAACAACGCCAACGCCAGGGCCGCGATCATCAACGCCAGGGCCGCCGCTGACAACGCGAATGCGGCAACCAGCAACGCCCGCGTAGCCACCGAGACGTTGCGCGTGACCGAGCGGGGCCACCTAACTGACCGCTACGCCAAGGCGGTCGGCCAGCTCGGCGAGAACGACAACGACACGGCGCGGCTGGGCGGCATCTACAGCCTCCAGCAGTACGCCCAGGACTCCGACCGGGCAGGCGATCAGCGCACCGTGGTCGAGGTGCTGAGCGCGTTCATCCGCGACAAGCTCGCCGGGGTCGGCGGCAGCGACGGCACACATCATCCGCCCGGCGCCGACGTGCTCGCGGCCGTCGGCGTCCTGGCGCAGCTCCTCCCGCGCGAGGGCGTCGTCCGCGCCTACATCCCCGGCGCGCTATTCCACAGCGTCGATATCAGCGACGCGCGGTTAGTCGGCGGCAACCTGAGCGGCGTGCGCATGGACGCAGTGCTCATCCGGTGCGCCGACCTCACGGGCATCAACCTCGACGGCGCGAACTTCGACAACGCAAGCCTCATCCGCTGCAACCTCACCGGCGCCAGCCTGCGCAAGACGATCTTCCGCACCGGCGCGCTGCCCCGCTGCACGCTGCACGGCGCCGACCTGGAGGGTGCCGACCTCGGCACGGTGAACTTCGAGGAGGCCGAGTTCACCGGCGCCAACATGCGCAGCGCCAACCTGGGCAACGCGAACCTGACCTGGACTGATCTGTCGGGCGTGAACCTGTCCGGCGCGCACTGCCTCATGGCGGACTTCCGCGGGGCGAACCTCGACGGCGCCAATCTCGATGGCGCCCAGCTCGAAGACGGGCAGCTCACGGCCAAGCAGATCGAAAGCGCGAAGAACGTGCCGCCGGGGCTCAAGCCAAAAAACGAGGCGCAGGGAAGGTGCGCGCGGTCGGAAGGAACGCCGTGAAGGTCGTCTACAAGATCACCTACCCAAACGGGAAGGTCTACGTCGGCATGGACCTGACCGACACGATCACCTACTTCGGCAGCGTCGACAGCCGCCTCGTCGCGCAGGACTTCACCCGTGAGCAGCGGCGCGACTTCACCGTCCGCAAGGAGATCCTGTTCGAGTCGGAGACGGCCACCGATGCGGAGGTGCGCGCGGTCGAGCTGGCGATGATCCGCGAGCTACGCTCGAACGATCCCGCCGTCGGCTACAACCGCTGGCCCCGCTTCACCGCGTCCCGCGCGGCGGTCGTGCCCGGACAGCCTGGTCAGCAGACCTGACCGCGAGCCGCTCCGGTTCCATCGGTCGCGGCGGACGCCACCCCTTCCCGGCCAGCGCGTCGGCCCAGCGGGCATGCCGGTCCGCCAGCTCCCTCGCGCGGCGTCGTCGAGCGGGCCGACGTTCGCGCCACTCCGGACCGACGAACCGGTCGGCGTGCGCCGCGCAGGCGAATGCCCCGCCAGCGCTCGCCGCGCGCGGGGAGCCGCTCTACATGCGTTGACGGCCGGTCGGCCCTCGCGGCCGCCCCACTGCCCGGCGTGCACCTCTAGGTGGCTGGTGTGAAGCGGACGGCTCGGGAACGCGCTCGCGTGAGCGGAGGGGTCATGGGGGCTCCTGAGACGGTCGGGGGTGGGCGGGGACGAGGTTCCACGCGAGTCGTTGCGGCTGCTGGGGTGGTGGGGTCTGGGTGCGCCGGATCGGCGCTCTTGTCCGGCCGGGCGTGTTTATGCTGTTCAGACGGCCACCGCCCATCCTGCGGTGATCCGCGCAGGTCGAGGACGGCCATGCGTGCGAGGTTGACCGCGGCGGCCAGCAGCCGGAAGTCGGCATCGACGCGGGCGGTGCCGCGGACTCGGGCTCGGCGCCCGCCGTGGCGGCGGCGCATGAGGTGGCCGAGCTTGCGCTCGACCTTGGGGCGGGTGCCGCGGTAGTCGGCGACCCAGGCGGGGTCGGCCTGGCGGGCGCGGGCGTCGGTGAGGGTCTGCTCGTGCGGGCCGACGCTGACCGTGCGCCCGCCGGCGGCGGTGGTGCATTGGGTGCGTAGCGGGCACTGGGGGCAGGCCGACGCGAAGTAGGCGGTGCCGCCACCGGCGCGGGCCGGGCGGATCGGGGCGGTGATCCCGCCCGGGCAGGTCACCGCGCCGGCGTCGAGGTCGATACCGAAGCGGTCCTTGCTGAACAATCCGCCCGCCGCGGTGGGTGCCTGGGTCTTGCAGCGGTCGGTGATCCCGGCCTGGCCGAGCCGGTCGTGAAACGACCCGGTGCCGTAGGCGTTGCCGTAGACGGCCGCCTGCTCGGCGTCTTCGCCCGCGCTCGACTCGGCCACCTCGGGCCCGGCCACCTCGGGCCCGGCCACCTCGGGCCCGGCCACCTGGGGCCCGGCGGGCTTCGGCTCGGCGGGCTTCGGCTCGGCGGGCTTCGGCTCGGCGGGCTTCGGCTGGGCCTGACCCGGTTGGTCGCCGAGGAGGTCGGCGATGAGGTCTTCGGCGACACTGGCGTCGCCGGCGTTGCCCGCAGTGACCGTGGTCGCGGTGATGATCTCCGAGTCCGGGTCGACCGCGGTGTGTGCCTTGTAGCCGTCGAACCCGCGCGCAGAGGTCTTGTGCCCGTGCCGGGTGTCGGGGTCCACGGTGGAGATCACCCGATCCTTGGCCACCCGCCGCGCGATCCGGAACACGTTGTCCGGGCCTTCCTCCAGGTCCTGGCCCAGCACCGTGGCCAGCAACGCCGCCGCCTGCCCGACCGGGTCGGCAAGCCTGCGACCATCCAGCAGCGAGAGCACCGCGAACCCATCGCGAGCCCGGGAGTCGATCAACTCCTCACGAGCGGCCCGGTCGTCCCAGTCGATCTGCGGCTTGCCGTTGCCGGCGTAGTCGTCCCCGCTGCTCAGCCCCGCCCGCAGCGCGGCGGCCAGCTCGGGATCGGCGACGGCGAGCAGCCCCCGCACCGCCGAGCGGATCAACGTGACGGTGTCCATCGTGGCCACCGCGTCATACAGCGGGGTCGAGTCCAGCACCCGCCGCCGCCCGACCAGTCCGGCCGCGGCCGCCGCCTCCAGCCCCACCTCGAAGATCCGGTCCGGTCGTGTCGAATCGCGCAGTCGAGCGCGCATGTCCACCAGCACCGTGTGCGCGAACCGGGCCCAGCCCGAGCCGTACCCGCCGACCCCGGCGGCGTAGCGCCAGCGCACGTCGAAGGCGTACCGGTCGACCGCCTCCCGGTCCGAAAGCCCGTCCAGCCGCTGCAACACCATCACCGTGGCCACCACCGATGGCGGCACGCAGGCCCGCCCGCGATCGCAGAACAGATCGGCGAACAGCTCGTCGGGAAACAACCGGTCCCGCTCCCGCGCCAGGAACCGGTAGATCGAGTTCTCCGGCAACGACTGCTCGCAGAACCTGGCCGCATCGTCGAACAGGTCGACCTGGCGATCAGCACGCCCCAACGTCACCCCGAAATCCTCCCGCGGCGGACCGCCGACCAGGGCAACCAACACGCGAAAGACACCAGCCACCTAGGCGCAGCCGGGCGCGTACGGGCTGAACGGCAGTGGCTCGCGCTCGGCGGCGCTGGCGGCGGGACGGTCGGGCACAGCGGGCTCCGGCGGTCAGCGGTGCGGAATCCGCGCGGGGGAAGCGGGCCGGTCGAGCGTAGCCAGCCCGACCGGCGCCGCTCGGGTCTCGTGAGGCTCAGACCTTGAACAGCCACACGGCGCGCTCGTCCATGAACGCGTTGGGCTTGTAGATCACGACGTACTGGCCCTTCTCGGTCGCGTCGTCCCGGCAGATCGTGCCGGTCTTTGTGCCGCCCGCGACGAGCGTGCCGGAGTTGAGCGTGCTGCCGATGCCCATGGTGCTGGTCGAACTCACGTCGCCGCTCGGGGTCTGGATCTTGAAGTCGAGCGCGTTGTAGTCCTGGCTCTCACCGCTATCGTTCTTTAGGCTGATCTCGCTGCACAGCGACTTGCCGCCGATCCCGTTGCTGGTGCCCTGGAGCGGCGTCGCCTTCACCGTCAGGCCCTGGAGCGTGACCGTGCCGTTCGCGTCGGCGCACACGTCCTTCGGCTGCTTGTCGGCGTAGTCCGCGGCGCAGGGCGTCGCGCCGGGGGCGGCACCTTCCGCGGCACTTCCCGCACCGGTGGCCGCCGTGTTGGTGGTCTTGTCGCCGCCACCCGCCGTCGCGGCAATGACCACGATCAGCAACAGGAACAGGACCGGGAGGATGAAGCGCTTCTTTTTGTAGAACGGCCGTTGTGCCTTGCGGTACGCCTTCTCCGCCTTCGCCCGCGCCTTCGCGTCCTGCGGCGTCTGTGGGCCGTTCGGGTCGTACCCGCCGTACTGAGGAGGCATCGGCGCATTCATGAAGGGGTCCTTCCTATTGTGACCGTCGGATCGCTGCCCAATCGTTTCCGCGCCGACGGCGCGGTCGACGAGCCATCGGGCCGTGGTGGGAGCGCGGCACCGCGCACGAGACCTCCGGGATGATCGACGGGGAGCGTCTCCCATGTCGCGGTGCGTACGGGGGCCGTTACCGGCCCGGCTGATTTGCGACCAATCCGTGGTCGGTTGCCCTGGCCCGGCCTACCGCTCGATCTTCCCAGCACCCATGACAGCGGGACTCGATGGGCTGGACCGAAAGATCCACCGGGCGCTTGAGTGACCCCCTATCCTGGGGGTCGGCCCCACCTCCCGATCGGAGGCCCCGCCATGTCCGACGATCTGCCCGAGCACGTGCTGCGGCTGCGGCTGCGCCGGGCCCGCGTCTACGAGGCCGCGCTGGCGCTGGCCGACCGGGCGACCCGCCAGCACGGGCGCCCGTTCAACACCCGAGAGCAGGCGCAGTACGACGAGCTGACGGCCGCGCTCGACCGGCTGGACAACCAGCTCCGACGGCTCCGGCTGGAGGCGCGCCGGGCCGACCCGTCGCCCGCGGACGTCGACGGGTGGTGCCGCGCCAACGACGCGTCCTACTCCGCCGCCCCGGGCAGCGGCGGCCGGGGCACGCTGGCCGCGCTGCGCCGGTGATCCCGCCCGACGACGCCGTCGCGCTCCAGCTCGCGCTCGACGCCGACGAGATCGAGTGGAAGATGCGTCGGGAGCTGCTCTCGCGGTGCGCGCGGCGGCTGCACCTGGCCGCGGTCGACGCCGACGTCGCCGCCGTGCGGCGGGTGTGGGCGGCGCTGTCCGCGCTGACCGAGGAGCTGGCCGACGACCCGGACGCCGCGGAGATCGTCGACGCCGCCGCCGAGTTCGTGATCTCCGCGCAGGTCAACGAACGCGGCACCGCCCGGCTCGCCGAACTCGGGGTGACCCTCCACTCGGAGATGTGAGCCGCCCGGCTGCGCGAACTCGGACTCCGGCTGTGTGACGCGTAAGGACTGCTGCGCTCGCACCCGGCTACACGCGGGCCGCCGACCACGTCCACGGACAGGCCGAGACCTTGTTGGCCCGTTACCCCGGATTCACATCGCTGATCCTAGGAAGCTTGCCCCTCGCCCGAGTTCGGTTCGTCGCATGCGCCACCTTCTTCGATCACCGGTGGTTCGCCCAGGATAGTGCTTAAGTAGCCGGTGAGCCCTAGTCGAGCGAGTTCGCGCGTGGCGTCAGCGCAGCTCTTGTCGTTGGCGATTTGCAGCAAAGCGCGCAGGCCACGGACGTCGCTCGCATCGATCGTGATTGGCCCGGGCTCATTCTCGGTCGACTCCGCCATTCGTGCCTTCCCTTGCCGCGAGCGGCGCGTCGAGTCTCCTGGCTGCCGCATGTGTTCTGTGACCTCTGCTACGTCGTCGGAGATACCGGGGCCCCGGTTACCTCTCACACGTGTGCCCCCTGACGTCCGGGGCCAATCCCCGGCTCAGTTGTGCTCGGCCGCCAGAATCGCCGTCGCCGCCGCCTCGTCCAGGGTGATGTCCAGGTGGGCGGCGTGCTGGCCGACGAGCTTGGCCGCCGTCGCGTCGGTGATCGGCGGCAGCACCGTCGAGCGGTCGGCGCCGACCAGGTCAAACGACCCGGCCGCGCTCGTCCGGTGCGCGGTGGACGCGGTGTTTCCGCAGTTTCGCCCGGCGGACGGCCTGCCCGGGTGGTCAGCGCGCGAGGTGCCGCCGATGCTGGTTGACCAGCCGCACCGCGGTAGGCGCGCTCACCGGCGGAGGGGTGCCTCGGCGTAGCGCACTGGCGCAGGTGGAGCAGGCGGTCAGGCACAGCACCCCGAGGGCGGTGGTCGCCGTGGCGACGGTCAGGTCGGGCGCGTCGCTGCCGCAACACTCACAACGGGTCCCCAGGGGGCACCTGGACGTGTCGGTGGCATCGGCGGGCATAGTGGCGAGCGTACGGCCTTCTGCGTACTCCTGCGACATCCTGTAGCGTTCTACGGCGTTCTGCGTACCGAAATCCCCGGCGGTCGTCTGCGTACCTCTACGATCTTGTGCGTGCCCGACGACCGTCTGTTGACCCCGGCCGAGGCCGCGAAGGCGATTGGGGTTGGACGGGCGACGCTGGCCAAGTGGGCGAGGCAGGGCAAGGTCACGCCGACGCAGGTGCTGCCGAACGGCGACCGGCGGTGGGACCTCGCCGACCTCCGCCGACAGCTCGACGTGCTGGCCCGCCGCGAACGCGAGGAGGACGACGACGTGACCACACGTCACGAGCGGGGGGAGTAGGGCGCGTACGAAACAGACCGAGGCGCCGTTTCGTACGCTCCTTGGATGATCGTCTGTGAGGGCTGCGGCGACCCCCTGCCGCCCCCAGCGGCCACCGGGCGGCCGCGTCGGTTCTGCGCCGCCACCTGCCGGGCTCGCGCGCACCGGCGGCGTCACGACACCGCCGACCACCGCGGGGACGGTTGGGCGGTATACGTGGGCGACATGCGCGCGGTGCTGCCCACCCTCGCGGCCGCGTCTGTTGCACAGCATCATCACCTCACCGCCGTACTGGACAGCGCGTGACTACGGCGGACACCCCGGCCAACTCGGCCACGAGGCCACCATCGCCGACTACGTGGGCGCGCTGGCCGCGGTCGGGGACGAGCTGGCTGCCGTGGCGGGTGGCGAACGCGCTCACCGGCCGGGGCTTGGTTGCTGCGGAACGCGATCGTCTGGGTGCGCCCGAACGACCTGCCGCACCCGACCCGGACCCGGTTGGACAACCGCACCGAGATGGTGTTCCTGCTGACGCGGTCGCCCCGCTACTGGTTCAACCGGGACGCGGCCGGGACCGGCGACGTGTGGACGCTGCCATCACTCCGTCGCCCACTCGACACCCGGCACCGTTCCCGGTCGAGCTGGCCCGCCCGGTGCGGTGCCGCCGGGTGCCCGCCGGGCGGGACCGTGCTCGACCCGTTCGGCGGGAACATGACCGCCGGAGTGGCCGCGCTCGATCTCGGGCGCCGGTTCGTCGGGGTGGAGCTGCACGCGGGCTACGCGGCGGACGGGGCGGAGCGGCTGCGGACCTACCGGCGTTAGGCGTGGATCATCGACCGCGCGGACATCGCTCGTCCCGAGTGTCTGCTGTAGACGGTCTCGCGGTCCGCTCTCAGTCCGCATCAGTCCGCGGTCCGCAGTCCCCCTAGCTCGCGCATCTAGGGGCTAGCTGTCGCGAGCTGGCGCTAAGTTACCCCAGGTCAGGCTGCAAGTTGATATCGCTCGTTAGCGTCAGCTCGCAGCAGCTCGCGATCATGATAATCCGTCAGGTCGTGGGTTCGAGCCCCACCCGCCCCACCGTCTGAGCAGCGGTAACGCGACCCGTAGCGGATCGCTAGCCTCGAACGTGGCGCCATCCGTGGTGCGAGTGGGGCTAGCACGGCGCCATGGCCGGGTCGGGACCGCGACGCCGTGCGCGGGCGCGCGGACGGATTGAGGAGCTGCCGGAGTCTTGTGTTGACCGACTTCTCCTGCGCATCGAACCCTCGAGGGCTGCGGTCCGTGTAGGCGGTGGCGCCAGTACCGCTGCGGTGAGACCGGCGGTACCCGAGCGTTGGCGAGCGCAGGAGGTTCGGACTTGACCAGTGGTGTGGGTGCCGTCGGTGGTGCTCGGATGGCCACGGCACGCGACATGTCACGTGGTGTGCTCGCTCGTGGGCGGATGCGGTGAGCGCCCCGGCGAGGGTGGTCGACCTGTCGTTGCCGGACTACGCCACTCTGGTGGCGCGTGCCGGTGTGAATCCCGACGCCGAGGCGGCGCGGGTCGGCAGTGCTGACCCTGGGGTCGTGTCGGCGGCCGGTGGGACGCTCGGGCGCGCGGGCGGAGAGTTCGACACCGCTTGGGCGCGCAGCCGGAGCGCCGCCTCGACGCTGGGTGGTGCGTTCGTCAATGACGGGGCCGCGGTGTACGACCGGGGCACGCACCTGCGGAACCTGCCTGCGGGGTTCGGGGAGGCCTCCAGCCGGTTGACGGGGGCGTCGCGGCGGGTGACGGCGGTGGCCGAGGACCTCAGCGCCGCGATGCGGGACACCTCAGCGGCGGTGTCGGGGTTGCACACCGAGCTGTCCCGGCAGCGGTCGGGGTGGGCGGCGCGGGTGGCCGCGGCCGGCACTGGTCCGGGTGGGCTGATCCCGGAGGCCGCGGTGGCGGGATTGCTGGCCGAGCGGGACCGGGTCGCGGCCGCGATGACCTCTCGGGTCGGTCAGGTCGGGCGGTCGGTGTCGCAGCGCATCCACGGCTATGAGGTGGTGGTCAACGATGCCCTGCGGCTGCTGGCTGATCAGGGCTTCGTCCCGGTGGAGGATCTGGACCGCCCGGCGCCGGCGGCGCCGCGCCTGGAAGGGGGTGTGGACCCGACCGGGTTCGGGACCCCGCTGACGGCCGGGTACGCGGCGGACCCGGTGAACACCGCGCTGGGCAACTTCGTCGAGGGCGAGACCGATCTGTCGTTCGCGGGCCTGCCGGCCGGTCTGACGTTCGCGCGGACCTACAACTCGTGCTCGGACCTGGACGGCCCGCTCGGGGCACGCTGGTCGAGCTGGGCGACGGCGGGGCTGCGGGTCGGGTCCTGGACGGCCGAGTTCGAGAGTCCGGACGGGCAGCAGGTCAGCTTCCCGCGCACCGGCCCGGCCGAGTTCGGGCGCGCGGCCGGGATCGACGCCCTGGTGGAGCCGGCCGGCCCCGAGCCAGGTGCGGGGTGGGTGCTGGCGTGGTTCGACGGGCGTCGCTGGGAGTTCGACCCGTCCGGCCGGATCCGGCGGACCTGGGCCGGCCCCGGCACCGGCGTGGCGTTCCGGCATGACGAGGGCGGCCGGCTGGTCGAGCTGACCCACGAGCGCGGCCGGCAGATCCGGGTCGACTGGGATGCGGAGCGGGCCCGGATCGTCGCGGTCAGCGGGTCGGACGGGCGTCGGGTGGACTACCGCTACACCGGCGATCGGCTGGTCGCGGCGGAGGGGCCGGGCGGCAGCCATCACTACGGCCACGACGATGCCGGCCGGGTGACGTCGGTGACCGACGCAGACGGGGTCGTGGAGCTGGTCAACACCTACGACGCGGCCGGACGGGTCCTGACGCAGCGGTCGCCGTTCGGCCGATCGGTCACCTTCGACTATGCCGCGGACGGGTCCACGGTGGTCGCCGACGACTCGGCAGGCCCGCGCAACACCTACCGGCACGATGCTGCCGGGAGGCTGGTCTCGGTGACCGACGGGCACGGGCGGACCCAGCACACGCGCTACGACCGGTGGGGCAACCCGATCGAGATGGTGCAGCGGGGCGGCGCGGTCACCCGGCAGGAGTTCGACCAGCGCGCCCGGCTCATCCGCCGCAGCCTGCCCGGCGGCGCGGTACAGACCTTGAGCTGGGACGGCCACGACCGGCTCGTCGAGGTGCGCGTGTGCGGGCCGGACATCGCTTCCGCGGTCGCCCGGTTCGGGTACGAGGGCGCTGAGCGGATCCCGTCGGAGATCGTCGACCCGGAGGGCGGGATCACCCGGGCGACGGTGTCCGACGGAGTCGTCACGGGGGTGACCGACCCGGACGGGATCGTCCTGCGGTTCCGGTACGACGCCCACGGGCAGCTGACCGAGGCGGTCGACGCGGCCGGCGGGGTGACCCGGATCGAGCGGGACGCAGGCGGGCGACCCACGGCGGTCACGACTCCGGCCGGGCGGCGCACGGAGCTGACCCACGACGGTGCCGGCCGATTGATCGAGCGCCGCGACCCGACGGGTGAGGTGTGGCGCTACTGCTACACCGCAGCCGGGCGGCTGTGCACCGTGGTCGATCCGGCTGGGGCGCGCACCGAGACCCGCTACGGATCGCACGGCGAGGCCGTCGAGCTGGTCGACGCGCTCGGCGCCCTGACGATCCGACGGTTCGACGCGCTGGGCAACCTCGCTGCGCTCACCGCGCCGGACGGGGCGAAGTCGACGTTCGCGTTCGATGCGCTGTGCCGGCTGACGGCGTGGACCGGTCCGGGCGGCGGCTCCTGGTTGCACGAGTACGACGTCGACGGGAACCCCACCGCCACGATCGACCCCACCGGCGTCGGCGAGGCCCTGTCGTACGACACGGCCGGGCGGCTCGTCGGCGTCGACGACGGCCTCGTCACCACCGCATACGCCTACGACGGGCTCGGCCGGCCGATCGTCGAGACCGCCGCAGACGGCTCCACCCGGCACGTGAGCTACGACCGGTGCGGCCGCCGCGTGAGCGTCACCGACCCCGACGGCGGGGTCACCCACCTGTCCTACACCGCGGCCGGGCGCCCGGCCGGGATCACCAGCCCGGCCGGCCGCACCGAGCGCTACGTCCACGACGACGTGGGCCGGCTCGCCATCGTCGTCGTCGGCATCGGCGGGTGCCGGCGGTACCGCTACGACCCCGACGGGCTGCTCGTCGAGCGGACCTCGCCCGCCGGGCTCGTGGAGACGTTCACCCGCGACGAGGCCGGGCGGGTCGTGCGGCACCGGGTTCCAGGGCGCGGCACCACGGACTACGGCTACGACGCGGCCGGGCGGGTCGTCGAGGTCATCGATCGGGCCGGGCGGCGCCGGTTCACCCGAGACCCGGTCGGTCGGGTGGTCGCGGCGACGGACGCGCTCGGGCACACCACCCGCTACACCTACGACGCCGCTGGCCGGCTGGCCGCGGCGACCGACCCCCTCGGGCACACCACGAGCTACCGCTACGACGAGGCCGGCCGCCTGACCGGCGTGACCGACCCGCTGGGCCGCACGACCCGTCGCACCTACGATCCCGCCGGCCGTCTGCGTGAGTGGCACGATCCGACCGGCGCCCACCACACGATCGACTACGACGGCTCCGGCCGCGCCCGGCGGATCACCGCGACCGGCGGCGCCGACCGGCTCACCGTCACGATCAACCGGGATCGGCTCGGGCGCCCGATCCGGATCACCGAGACCACGGCGGACCGCGTCGAGGAGACCGGGCTGCGCTGGGACCGCGACGGCCGGTTGGTCGAGCGGCGCAGCGGCCCGCACGCCGTCGGCTGGTCCTACGACCCCGACGGCCTCCCCACCGGCCGCATCGACCCCGGCGGCGTCCGCACCGGCTACCACCACGACGACGCCGGGCACCTCACCGCGATCGAACACCCCCTCCTCGGGCGCATCGACCTGCGACACGATCCCGACGGGCGGCTGCTGGAGATGCGCGACGGGCAGGCCGCCACGCGCTTCGGCTACGTCGAGGGCTGGCTCACCATGCACACCACCGACGTCATGAGCGGCCGGCAGCGGCGGTCCACCCGGCTGACCCGCAACACCGACGGCCGGGTGACCGTCGCCGACACCGACGGCCGGGCCACGTTCTACGGCTACGACCCGGCCGGGCAACTGTGCAGCGTCACCGATGTCGCCGGCGAATGCCGCTTCGGCTACGACGCCGCTGGCCGGTTGGTCACCGAGGCTCACCCCGAGCTCGGCGCGCGCCGTTACTCCTACGACGCCGCCGGGCAGCTCCACGACGATCGTCGGGCCAGGACGGTGAGCACCACTTCGGCTACGACGCCGCCGGCCGTCGCGGCAGCGAGCAGCACCCGGACCGCAGCCGGCGCTACGACTGGGACCCGCTCGGCCGGCTCACCGCGGTCACCACCACTGTGTCCACCACCGCTAAGGCACGCTCCACGCGGACCACCCGGCCTGCGCGTCGATGCCCTCGGCCAGCTGGCCGCCGTCGACGACACGCCCCTCGCGTGGGACAGCGCCGATCGCGCCGGCGCGCTGCTGGCCCTCGGCGGCACCTCGTACGTCGGCGACGGCCACCCCTGGGCGCAGGTCGGTGCCGGCGGTCCGGGCCGTCTCGACCCGGACTGGCAACACACCCCGGGCGGGCGCTCGGTCGATCCGTGGGGCGCGGCCACCGACGACGCCGGCGCTGACGGCGGGATCGGCCTCGGTCACCGCGGTGAACTCGTCGTCGACGGGCTGACCTGGCTGCGGCACCGCACCTACGACCCCGCCTCCCGCACCTTCCTGCAACCCGACCCGCTCCCGCCGGTGCCCGGTACCGCCTACGCCGCCAACCCGTACCACTACGCCGGCAACGACCCCGTCAACGCCCTGGACCCGCTCGGCCTGCGTCCGCTCACCGACGCCGACCTCCTCGCCCAGCGCACCGCGGTCGGGGTCGGCGCCCGGTACGCCGGCATCCCCGAGTACCTGCTCGGTGGTGGCCCCGGCGCGTTCGCCCTACCGACCGGCGTCCCACTCCCCGCGGGTGCCGACCCCTACCACGGGTTGAGCCTGGTGAACGGCCTGCTCACCGCGGGTGACGCCACCGGCGGCATGTACGGGGCGAAGCTGGAGCTCGACGCCCACTACGGCAAGCTCACCGGCGAGTACGAACAGGGTCTCGCCAGGCAGAACCTGGGGCGGCTGGGGCAGCAGAGCCGGGTGGTCAACCCGAGCCAGTTCTATGACGACCTCGACCACTACAGCACCCTGGGCCGCCACGGCGACGCGCTCGTGGCGGACGCCGCGCGGGTCGAGCGGGCCGGCAAGTTCGTGCCACCGAAGATCGGAGGCGCGCTGGCGGTGGCCGGCATCGGCTATGACATCGCCACCGGCAAGGACCCGGTCCAAGCCGTGGCCGCGGGTGGCGGCGGGTTCCTCGCCTCGGTGGCCGCAGGAGCGGCGATCGGCACGCTGATACCGATCCCCGGCGTCGGCACCGCGGTCGGTGCCCTGGGCGGCGCCGTGGTCGGGACCTTCGCGTCCGGGGCCATCGACTCGCTGTTCGAGAACGGTCTGGACGTCGGCGAGGCCGGCAAGCGCGGCCTGGAGGCCGTGACCGACACCGGCAAGGCCATCGGCGGAGGCCTCATGAAGGCCGCACACGGCATCGGTGGGCTGTTCCACTGATGAGGTCACTGAGATGAGGCCCCACTGATGGGGCCGCCGAGGGGGGTGGCGATGATCGGACGGCTGGTGTTGGGCGTCGTGTACGCGGCAATGGGCACGTTCGGCGTAGCGATGCTGCTGTCGCTGCAGCACGCCGACACCGCCCAGGACCGCGACATCGCCATCTTCGCGGGAACTGCGTTCACCTTGATCGCCATCGGTGGACTGGCGATCGTCCTGGTCATCCCGCTGCTCGGCCGTCGTCGACCCGAGCCCGCCCTGGGCACCGCCCCATCCGGAGCGCCGGCGACGTTCTTCCGGCGCTCACCGCTCATGATGATGATGAGCACCTTGTTCACGTCCGCCTTCGCCGCCTGGCTGGGCGGGCTCGCGGTGGTGCTGCACGGATACGGCCACGACGTGTGGGCCTTGCCCCTGGCGGCGGGCGCTCTGGTGCTCCTCTGGCCGATCGCGGTCCTGCTCACCGGCAAGGTCGAACCCGGCGGGCTGTGGCTCACCCCCGACGGGTTGGAGTACCGCAAGGAGGCGGTGAGCTGGGCGTTGCCGTGGTCGGAGCTGGTCGGGGTGGACCGCACGGGATTCGAGGCCAAGAAGGCCGTGCTGCCCTATGCGTCCGGCCGGGGAGTTGCGGCCGTGCAACCCCTGGTGCTCGAGCTCGAGCACAGCGCGCGTCCCGAGGTACGGCAGACGACCTGGTGGGTCTGGAGCAGGGAATGCCGCGTCCCACCCGGCCTGATGTGCATCGACTGCGTCGACCTCGCCGGCGGACGGCCACTGGTCGCGCAGACCATCGAGCGCTACCTGGCCCACCCCGGGACCCGCGAGCAGCTGGGCACCGAATGGTCGCTCCCGCGCCCCCGGCAGTAGGTGGGGCCCCGACGGCGGGTGCCTACCCCGTACCGCCTAGCCGATCGTGCAGCGGTCGATCGACGAGCCCGTGCTGGTGCTCGACCGCCGTGGCGTGCGGTCACGTCATCTCGTCACGCCGGGACCCCGACCGGGCTGAGTGTGGCCGGCATGGTGTCGCAGCCGCGCAGGACGGGCTCGGTCGCCGGTGTGGTGGCGCGGTGAGCGTCAGGTCCGGGAAGCGGTCGAACAGCGCGCGCAGCGCGACCTCGCCCTCCATCTTCGCCAGCGCCGCCCCGACGCAGTAGTGGATGCCGGTGGAGAACGCCAGGTGCTTGCCCGCTTCGGTCCGGGTCGTCAGCCGCCGCACATGTCAGGCGTGCACCCGCCGTGACGCGCGCCCGCAGCGCGGGCACACCCCGTCGGCCGTCTGGTGTCCCAAGCGTGGCTGCGTTGGTACGGCTGTACGGTCCTCGTGGCTCGAGTTCGCGCCGGCCGCTCGCGTTGTCGGTGACCGGGTGCTGGAGGAGGGTGTGCGGGTTGGCTTCCGGTGGTGGCGCGGCGCCGCCGGGTGGATGGGTCCAGACCGTGCGGGTGGGACTGATGCACAGGTTGCTGGTGTCCGCGTCGCCGCCTCGAGACCGCTCGCTGGTCGCGGCGTGGATCGCGGGGGCAGTCGGTCGCGGGGAGCGGGTGTTGTACAAGCACGCTCCGAACGAGGACGCGGCGGCGGTGTTGAGCCGGTCGCTGCCGGAGGTGGGTCTGGACGCCGCCGTGCTGACCTCGGGTCAGGTGCAGCTGGCCGACACCACCGCCTTGCGCGCGGAGACCGGCGGTCGGCACGACGGGCTCTACGGCCTGCACCTGGAGCAGCTGCGGCAGGCGACCCGGGAGGGTTTCGCCGGGTTGGCGCTGACCGGTGACGCTGCGGCGATGCACACCATCACGCGAAGCGATTCCGAGCTGATCGGGTACGAGCGCTGCCTCGAGCGGCTGGCCGTGGTGGCCGGGGTGCGGTCGCTGTGTCGCTACCCCCCGGAGGAACAGCCTGGGCTTCTCGGGGAGATGCTGGCGGTGCACTACCGCAACGTCGACGATGAGGTGTGGAACGCTGAGCTGGTCGACGGTTGCCTGCGCGTGCGCGGGGAGATCGATTTCACCGCTGCTGGCCGGTTCTCCGCAGTGTTGCGGGCCGCGTTGACCGCCGGGGTGCGCACGGTCGACGCGTCCGGGTTGACGTTCTGCGACGTCGCCGCGGTGCGCGTGCTGGTCTCGGCTGCCGATGCGTTCCAGCAGGATGGTGTGCCGCTGGCCCTGGTGGGTGTTGATGGGGGGGTGGCCAGGATGCTCGCGGTGACCGGCGCCGACCAGTGGGCGGGGCTGCGTTTGATCGGGCGGGACGCCGACGCATGATCGATCGCGCCGGTCGGGGCCGGGGCCACACGGGAGGGCCGCGGCATGCTGCGGTGATCTACGACTCGGCAGGCAGCCTGCGGGTGACGTCTTTCCTGCGGGCAGGCCAGGACCGCGGCGAGGCAATCCTGGCTGTGGTGCCATCCAGGGTGGAGCGAGTCGCCGGCGGGGAGTCCTGATGTCTGCCGATCCCGGGCGTGGTCACCGGAACGAGTCTGACGACCGGGCGAGAGCAACCCTGCAGCACGACGCCTACACCTACGACGACGCCGACGGCTACGTCACCGACCTGCTGGGCTTTGTCCGCGGCGGGCTTGCCCGCGACGAACCGGTGCTGATCGCCGTTCCCGGCCCGAACCTGGAGCTCCTCCATACCGGCCTGTCGGTGCAGGAGGCCGCCCAGGTCCGGATGCACGACATGGCGGTGTCCGGCCGCAACCCGGGTCGGATTCTCGGTTCGGTGCTCACCGCGTTCGTGCACGAGCACCCCGGGCACCGTGTACGGATCATCAGCGAGACGATCTGGCCCGACCGCACCGATGAGGAGTATCTGGCCTGCGTCGAACACGAAGCGCTGATCAACATCGCCCTTACTGACACCCGGGCGCATATCGTCTGCCCCTACAACAGAACAAGCCTGCCCCCGCCGGTGCTGGCCGACGCCGCCCGTACCCACCCGACCCTGGCCTGGGGCTGCCACCGCCGCGACAGTCCGTCCTACGGTGATCCCCGCGCCGTGGCCGCCGCCTTTGACCCGCCGCTGTCCGCCCTGCCCGACGACGCCGAGGTGGTCGTGATCAACACGATCACCGGACCGCGCACCGCACGTCAGCTCGTGCACGAGGTCGGTGAGGGGCTCGGGCTGTCGCCGCAGCGGCTGACCGACCTCCGGATCGCGGTCCACGAGCTGGCCACCAACACCATCCTGCACGCTGGCGGCAGCGGACTGCTCTCGATCTGGAAGGCCGCAAACTGCCTGGTGGTCCAGGCCGACGACGGCGGCCGGATCACCGACCCCATGGTGGGCCGCCGCCCCCCTCGGCCCTCCGAAATCGGTCACGGGCTATACGTCGTCCACCAGGTCGCCGACCTGGTGCGCGTGCACCGCACCGGCGATGGCACCAGCGTGCGGGCCTACTTCCGGCACAGCTGACCGAACCTCATCCGCACGGCGGTCGCTCGAGCAGCCCCGCCGACATCGGACAACGGGTACGGCCTCGCCTCGCCAGAACGACTGGCGATCCTCAGAGCCGGGCCGGTGCTCATGCACATCTCGACAACCCATTAGTACCGCCGCAGGAGTGCCGCCGGAGGCCTGGCAGCTGCTCGTTGCCCGGCGCACCCGCCCGGGCTAGCCTCGGCGTGCCCGGGATCGGGCGCCGTGACCGGGCTCCTGGTCCACCGATGGTGGTGGCGGCGGTGATCCCCGACGGGTGCGTGGGGAATGTGGCGAGGTGCGACTGCCGACTTGCGTCGGGCGGCCAAGGGGCTACCGGTCTCTGTGTCTCACCCTGATCCGGCGGACTCTTGCTCGCGGCCCACGCCATAGAGGCCGAACGCTTTCCCATGCGACGTGACGGTGATGCGGGGATGAACAAGCCGTGGGTGGTGTGGTCACCGGTCGGGCGGTCGGTCGGTGATCATGTGTGCTGGCCGTTCCGCGGTCACGACGCAATGACCGCGGTCGCTCGACCGTATGTGTCCGAGGGTCTGGCGCGGGGCGAGCGGGTCGCTTACCTCGCCGACCGAGCTCCGAGTGAGCTGCGGAAGGATCTCGACGGGCTCCCCGGCCTCGACGAGCACGTCGAACGCGGCCGGCTCCAGCTCGTGCCCGTCGCCACGTTGCCGGCCCCGGATCCGTCGGTCCCAGATGCCGAGCTGCGGTCGGTTCCAGATGCCGAGTTGATGGTGTTGGCCGAGATGACGGCGCAGGCGCTCGACGGCGGGTACGTTGGGCTGCGGATGTTTGCCGACGGGACCGACCGGGCGCGAGACCCGGTGTGGCGGGCGCGGCAGGTGCGCTACGAGCATCTGATTGATCGGTTCTGCCTTGATCACGCCCTCACGAGGCTGTGCGCCTACGACGCGGCCGCGCTCGGCAATAGCGCAGTGGCCGAGTTGGTGTGTGTCCACGCCCTGGCCCACGGTGACCTGTCCCCGTTCCAGGTCCACGCCGCACCCACCGCCGACGCCGCCCTGACCGGCGAGATCGATGTGTTCTCCGCCGACCAGCTCGAGCAGGCGCTGCAGCGGATCAGCCTCGGCGCCTGCGGAGGAAATGTGGTGATCGACGCCGCGGACCTCAAGTTCATCGACATCCGTGGGCTACTCACGCTGGATCGGCACGCCGCGGCCAATGACGTCATCCTGGTGCTCCGGTCGCCACCGGCCGTCGTGACACGGCTGCTGACGGTCGTGGACCTGATCGCAGTGCGCGTGGAGGGCAGGCCATGAGACCACGAGGTGCAGACCAGAGTGGGTTCCTGCACGAGTTGGTTCTGCACAGCTCGCCGGAGGAGATGCTCGAGTTCATCGTGCCGTTCATCCGCGACGCGGTCGCTGCCGAGGAGCCGACGCTGCTGCTCGTCCGTCCCGAAACCGCCGCCACGGTGCTCGACCGCGTCGAACGCTCACCGCACCTATTGCTGCTACCCGCCCTGGGGCAGCCGGGGCGGCCGGCGGCGGACCTGCGCGCGACCGAAACGCTTCTGGCCGGTTACGGTCCGGGGACATCGCAGGTGCGGATCGTCAACCAGGAACCTGTCGTGCCCGAGGCGCAGTGGCACGAGTGGCGCCGCCTCGAAGCCGTGGTCAACCTCGCGCTGCGCCGCCACAACACGTGGGCGGTGTGTGTCTATGACCGGCGCCCGCTCACCGACGAAATGGTCGAGGACCTCTACGCAACCCACCACCTCATCGGACAGGGTGACCACCACCTGCGCAACGACCGTTACCAGGACCCGGTCGAGTTCATCGGCAAGCACCAGGACGCGCCGCCGGACCCAGTGGAGCGGGAAAGCCCATCGGCGCAGCTCGTCGACCCCTCGCCGGCCACTGCCCGCGCGGCCGTCGCCGGATTCGCACGCCAGACCCGCCTGCCCGCTCAGGAGATCGAGAACATCGTGCTTGCCGCCCACGAAGCGGTGAGCAACGCCATCCTGCACGGACGCCCGCCCGTGGTCCTGCGCCTGTGGGTACGACCGGCTGGTCTCACCGTCACCGTGACCGACACGGGACCCGGCCCGACCGACCCGTTCGTGGGTCTCCTGCCGCCGGAGCATTCGAACGGCTCCGGGCTTGGCCTGTGGATCAGCCACCAACTCGTCGACATCACCCACCGCCGCCACCCCGACGGCTATACCGTCCGGCTCGCCACAACGCCCTCCCGGTGAACATTTTTGCGGGAGGCGCCGGTCGGCAGGGTGGTCACCGCCGGTCGAGCACCACGGCCCCGTCCTGTACGACGGTGCGGAGGTGATCGGCGGGTTCGGCGAGCACCGCTCATGTCGAGCTGCGATCTTGAGACTTCGGCAATCCCGTGATCACGTATGGGTTCCTGCCTCTACCTGGTGTGACACACCCTCAACATCATTTTGCCGGTCGCTCTCAGGCTGCGTGGCCGGGTCGGTGGGTAAGCTCAACGACGGTGGGTGCCGCGCCGGGCCGGGGGGCGTCGGGCAACGTTCTTCTTGGTGGGGGCGGGTGTGCCCGGTGCTGGGGTCCCGTCCCGGCGGGGGGTGCGTGAGCTGTTGGCCGTGCGCCCGCGGACGATCCCGATGAACTCTTCCATCAGCTCGGTGTTCTCCGTGTCCGGCCAGGCGAGACCGACGCCCGATCCCGGCGCGTCGGCCAGCGGTCGGTGGGTGAGGTCCCGGCGGTGGTGGAGGCGGGCCAGCGACTGGGGGACGACCAGCAGGCCGACGCCCGCGGCGACGAGCTCGATCGCCTCGGCTGTCGTTGCGGGGGCGATCGCCGCTGCCCGTCCTGGCCGGTCGCCGGGCCAGGTGAGTGGGTCGTCCTGCGGGGGACGCGGCAGAGGTCGATCCAGGCGCTGCGCCGCGACCCGTACGCGGTGCTGCTGTTCGGCGTGGCAGTCCAGGTCGAAGATTGCCTGGTCGGCGGTGGCCAACCCGCCGGCGATCATCTTGGTGTCCAGGGCGGCGAGGAAGGCGCGCTGGTGGTCGTGGCCGGTGCGGTAGGAGTAGTTGGTGAGCGCGCTCTTCTTCGGCAGCGTGGCCAGCCCGGCCAAAAGGGCGGCGGCCGGGTCGGTCAGCAGCAGGTCATCGACGTGGGAGACCCGCCGGGTGCGGGTGAGTTTCAGCGCCAGCAGGGACAGCAGCCAGCTGGTGGCGGGCACGATCCGGGTGCCGGGGTAGCCGGCGGTCTTGACCAGGGCGGGTAGGTCGAGGGCGACCAGGTCGGGGATCAGCAGCAGCAGCCCGGCCTTGGCCGAGTCCACCCGGTGAGGCCAGGTCGCGAAGTCCAGCGCAGCGGTCTTGGGGAGCCGGGTGTCGCGGCCGGGCGTGGCCGCCGCGGTGGACGCCTGGGCGGCCGGGTGGCGCAGCAGCCGGCCGAAGCCTTCCTCGGACAGGATTTCCGCGACGCTGGTGCGGTTGAGCGGGGTGCCTTCGTCGGCCAGCCGGGCCGAGATCTCGTAGGTGGACAGGCCCTGGCGGCGTAGTTCGATCACTCGGCCGCGGGCGCGGTCTTTGGCCGGAGCCGCCCCGGGTGGCGGGCCGGGTTTGCGGGGTGGGGTGAACAGCTCCAGCCGCCCGGCCCGGTGTTCGCGGACCAGGTTCACCATGGCCCAGCGGGTGTAGCCGAAGCGGGCTGCGGCCTCGGCGTGGCTGAGCCCGTCGACGAAGAACGCGCGCAGCGCCTCGTAGCGGCGCTAATTGACCGGCCCGGGCGTGGTGAACCACTCCGCCCCGTCGCGTTGCGCCGATCCTGCTGTCACAGCGCAGTTATAACAGTCGACGGGTAGCAAACTTGTGGATCTTCAGTGGCGGCGCCCCTGGCTGCTGTCGGAGTTTTTCCTGGTCAGCCGCTTGCCGCAGGCGAACAGCAGGCCGTGTTGCGACACGATAACGAACTACAATGATGTGATTTGGCAGGCCGATCGGAGCACTATCTGCCGTCGTCGACGGGTCTGTCGATCAGTGTCATCGCACGTCAGAGCCGTTTCCCGCCTGCCGAAGGGGTTGTCCCGAACCGCCTGCGTGGAAATCCGCGCTAACGGGCCGGAGACGACGTTCGAGATCGTGGCGAGCGTCGATGCCGCGCGACAGCGCCGTCCGAGGCTGCAGGCGGCGGATCGTGCGGACGACGCACCATCGCCCGAGCTTCGGGCGATAGGCGCAGGACGCCGGCAGAGACTCGAGGAGACGGATGCGACGCGGACCCGTCCGTCCGACCGACGGCCGCCATGGCGGATCATCCATTGTGGACTGGCTGTCAATGGATCTGTCATTGAAGACCTGTCGCCGCGGTGCAGTGGGTGCAGCCCAGGCAGCTCCTACGGCAGGTAGGACATGGCTGTACACACCGGCTGGCAAGGAGCAGCGATCTTTTAATCCGCGGATACTGGATTTGATCTCGGCAATGCCTGTGGCGGTCGGAGGAAGGCTCGTGTGCGGTCCCGTTCCTCGGGGTTGGAACCGAAGACGTGCGCGCTGATCTCTGCCACGCCAGTGGCCCGGATCTCCTCGATCCGCTCGGTGGCCGCCTGTTCGTCTCCGATGATTGCGATGTCCGCGGGTCCGACCGCCCCTTCGCGGTCCAGCATGGCTCGGTAGGAGGGCAGTGATCCGTAGACCGCGTAGATCTCGGCGGCAGTAGTGCGGGCTTTGGCCGGGTCGTCGGTTACGCAGATCGGCAGGGCGGCGATGACCTCCGCTTGCCGACCTGCGTCTTCGGCGGCGGCCAGCAGTGTCGGGACGACGTAGCCGGCGAGGGTGCGCGGTCCAGCCATCCAGGTGAGAGTGCCCGCGGTCCGGCGGCCGGCGATCCGCAGCATCTGCGGTCCAAGAGCCGCAAGGTAGACCGGCGGTGGTGAGGCGCCGGGTACCCGGACCTGCCCGCGCGCGGTGGTCGTCTGGCCCACCGCGTCCACCTCGCCGGTGGTCAACAGCGGCAGCAAGCAGTCGAGGTAGTCATTGATCCGTCGCACCGGGCGATCCCAGGGGATGCCCCACATCCCATGGCTGACGACGGCGTGACTGAGTCCGATCCCGAGGGTGAACCGCCCGTCCGACAGCGCGCTGAGGGTCAGCGCTTCCTGAGCCAGGGCCATCGGATGGCGGGTCTGGATCGGCTGCACGCCGGTCCCGACCCGGATGCCGTCCACCTCTCGCAGGGCCACAGCCAAGGTGATCAGAGCGTCATGCTCCCAGGGCAGCTGCACCGTCCAGGCGAAGTCGAATCCCTGGTCGCGGGCTGCTCGGAGATCGCGGACGTAGGCGTCGACGGGTGAACTGCCGCCCTGGCTGTCGCCAAGGAAGGTGAGCAGGCTGGTGCGCATGCTGGCGACCTCCGCTCCGTCATATGCGCGACCATGATGGCCCGTGCCTAGGCCCGCGGGAATGCGCCGTGGCCAGCCAGGCGCCAAAGGGTGCCGAGTGGGCCCGGGCCCTCCCGACTGGCTTGACCGGAATCACCGCTGCGCTCGGCTCAGGTGAGCGGCGGGTTGAGTGCCGCGTCACGGTTGCGGGCTCGCCAGGGCGGCGGCCCCATGCGGCGGCGTACCCGCGCGCGGGATCTGCTGCGGCCGAGACGGCGAGCCGGTAGCTGCCCAGCGCCGCGCGGTGCGGCGAATCTGTGGACTTGCCATCGGCACGTCGAGCACCACCGGGCGCGACTGCCAAGCTGCCACCGAACACCCCTCGTCCAGCCGGGCCACATCCGCGCTCGATGTCGACACGTGGACATGTCCGTCGAGGATGGTCTGTGACACGGTCCGTGACGCGAAACGGGGGCAACCCGAGTGATTCGTGCGGCCTGCTGCGACGCGAACGTGGACTGTCGTTGCAGGTAGAGGCCCAGGTGTACAAGGACGAGCCGCCTTGTAAGCGGTTCATCGCCCGACTGAGTTGCCGAGGGGCGACCCAGACCAGGCTGTGGCGCCCAGACCTTTTCGCCCTGCTGGCGCGGCCCCGTCGGGAGCTCGCCAGCCCGCTATCGGCGGTGTCGTGGCCGTCGCGGGTGGACTCGGGTCCGGCGCGGTTGTCGGAGTCGGCTGCCAGCGGCGTAGCCGGCGAGGTAGCCGCTGAGCACGGCGATCAGGATCGCCCCGACGCAGACGACGTCCGCGGCCTCGCTCACGGGAGGAGTTCGGATTGCGCGGGCGGTCGGTTACGGGGCCGCTCGGTCCACTGCGAGCGTGATCACCGCAGGCTTCGCCGCCAGGTAGTCCGGGTCGGTCACCGGCTCGCCGTCAACGCGCACCCGTCCGGCGGCGAGGTGCTGCTCGATGCGCGCAGCTCTCAAGCCGGCCACGGTGAACGCGCACGACCGCGGCGCAGGGTGAGCCCACCAGACAGCTCACCAGCCAGCTCGGACCTGCAGCAGGACACGCTGCCGGGCCGCCACACCGACCAGGGCGATGAGCAGGACGCCGGCTACCGTGCTCCCCCAGATGGGCCCGGCGGCCCGGGTCAGGTAGCCGGCGACGCCGCCGGCGATGAAGACCGCGAGCACCGCGAACAGCGCCCAGACGCAGCAGCGAATGCACAGCACCCGACCACGCGCCGCGTCGCTCCGTGCCACGGCGCCCGCGCGGGCGAGCACGAGGAGCCCGACCGCCAGGTCGGCCGAACCGAACGCGGCCAACCCGTACGCCGCCGCAGGGCCCCCGCCCCGCCCGGCGACGATCGCGGCGGTGAGCAGAGCCAGCAGGACGGCCGTCGCGGCGGCTGCCGCGGCCGCGCCAGAGACGAGCTGCCGGGCTCTGCGGGGGGCGGTCGCCGCCGCAGGACCCGGGGCATTGCCGCGGGTGGGCGCACGGCCGGGGCGGTAACAGGGCGGCAACGCCCGGGGGATCCGGGCGCGGAGCTGGTCGTCGAGGTCGCGGTAGTGCCGTGCGAGCTCGACGAGGCTGAGGCAAGGGCGAATTCGACGTCCTTGTGCTCGACGCCGCGGCTTCCTGATCAGGCGGCCTTCTTCGCGTAGGCCCCGGCGAGCGCGCCGATCCCGAGGACGGCGAAGAGCAACTGGAGGCCGTGCCGGATCCAGTCGAAACCGGAGGTCACCCCCACGTGCAGCAGTGTGGCCACGTAGTTGCCGATGATCGCGGCCACGATACCGACCAGGATGGTCAGCCAGATCGGGACAGCCTGCCTGCCGGGCAGGATGAACTTGGCGAGCACACCCAGGATGAGACCGACGATGATCGCGCCGATGATGCTGTAGCCGAAGATCACGATGTCCTCCGCTGACCCCGGACGAGCCCTCCGCTCGTCAGACCTCCTGGCTATCAGGTGATCAAGGCGAGCGGGGCTGCGTGGACGAGAATGAACGGCGAACAGTTACCCGACGGTTCACGTCCCGGTTACATCCGGCCCCTCCAGCGTCGTTCCCGCACCGCGACATCGGCGCCACCCGACATCGACCACCTCGGCGGGGCCAGCGTGCAGCTCCGATCGAAGCGGCCTCCCCTGAGGCCGCCGGGTACAACGGCGGCGAACGCCCGTTCTACGGCGATCGCCCACCGGATCTTGTCTCCGACAGGGGGTGTGAACTGCTTACGTTCGTCGTGGCGGCCCGGTGCTCTTGTGGCGGGCTGGTGCGGTGGGGGGCTGAGCCGTCCGGCCGTCGCGACGACGTGACCGGCGCCACTACCGTCGGCGGCAAGTGACCAATGGGGGAAGTCCGAATGAGTCGACGAGACATCGAGTTCAGCGCTGAGGGCGTCGTGCTGCGTGGGTGGTTCTACCGTGCCGAGGGGGCGACGGGGCGAGCGCCGACGGTCGTCATGGCGCACGGGTTCTCGGCAGTGAAGGAGATCTACCTCGACGCTTTCGCGGAGGTTTTCGCTGCGGCCGGGTTGAACGCGTTGGTGCTCGACAACCGTGGCTTCGGCGCCAGCGACGGAGAGCCCCGCCAGGAGATCGACCCCTGGCAGCAGGTGCGCGACTACCGGCACGCTATCACCTAAGCTGGCGCCCTCGATGAAGTCGACACCGTCCGCATCGGGGTGTGGGGGAGCAGCTACTCCGGCGGGCACGTCCTGGTCCTCGGGGCCATCGATCGGCGGATCAAGGCCGTGGTTGCCCAGGTGCCGCTCGTAAGCGGGTCGGCGAACATCGCCGAGCTGGTGCGCGCGGACTTCCGCGCCGGGTTTCGTGACATGTTCGACGCCGACCGCGCGGCGCGCTTCGCTGGTGACCCGCCGGCGATGGTTCCGGTGGTGGATGAGGATCCGCTGGCGCCGTCGGCGCTGCCCACGCCGGATTCCTGGACGTGGTTCACCGAGACGGGCAGGACGCGCGCGCCATCGTGGCGCAATGAGGTGACCCTGCGGACGGTGGAGATGCTCGGCGAGTACGAGCCGGGCACCTATATTGGTCGAATCAGTCCTACGCCGCTGCTCATGGTGGTGGCCCGGGAGGACCATCTGACGCCGGCCCACCTCGCCATCGACGCCTATGAACGGGCCCGCGAACCGAAGAAGCTGGTGATTCTTCCCGGTGGGCACTTCGACGCCTATGTGGACGGTTTTGACGCTGCGAGTGTGGCCGAGCGCGAATTCCTCGTGGAGCAGCTGACGAGCTGACGGATCGCAGAGCCTCAGCCCGCAGGCGATCATGGGCGACAAGGTTGGTCACCGCCGCCGTTGGCCGGGTTCCTGGCGGACACGACGCGGCTCGCTGCTCTCAGTGGAGGACACCGTCCACTGTGGACTCTACGGACGGCATGACGGCGAGGTTTCTGTCGACCATGTCGCCGTGGCCCCGGCACAGGTCCGTCGCCGGGATCGCGTCTGGGTTACACCCCATCTCCCGACCTGGCACGGTGCCCGACGGACGCGGCATCGTCTGTAGCGGGGCCGTGGACCAGCCCGGCCAGCACCTCCGACGCGCCCGGCATGGCGGCGATCTGCGCGGCGAGGGCACGCGCCGCGACGGCGAAGGCGGGCTCGTCGAGCAGGCGGCGCGCGGCGATGGTCACCGCGGCGGGCGAGAGCTCGTGTGGTTCGAGGACGAGTCCGGCCCCGGCCCGGGCGCAGGCGGCTGCGTTCGTGAACTGATCCGCGCCCTGGGGCAGCAGCAGCTGTGGCAGCCCGTGGGCCAGACCGGCCAGCAGCGTTCCGGCGCCGGCGTGGTCGACGAGCAGGCTGCAGCGGGGCAGGAGCAGCTCGATCGGCACGTAGCGCTGGCAGCGGGCAGGGCAAGAGACGCCCGGGCGGCAGGGCCCTGCTCCTCGCCGGCCTGATCGAGGGCGGTCACCATCTTGACCATCTTGACCGCCTCGTGCTGCGTCATCCGGTCCGGCAGCACCAACTTGCCTGTGATGCCCGGCCTACGGGATGAGCCACTCGATCACGCCGACTGGCGGGGGTGTGTAACCCCCGGCCCGAGTCTCCGACGGGACGGCCCCCGGGCTTCATCTCCACGACGGTCTCCGACTTCCTGGGTGCGGTCGAGGAGTTCGCGGCGGATGGAGCCGACGAAGCGTTCGGCGATCGCGTTGGCCCGCGCCCGCACTGCGTCTTGATGATGCGGACGCTGGCGGGGGTGAACACCGCGGCGAACGAGGCGGTGAGTTGGCGTCGCGATCGGGGATGAGGAATCGGCAGCGGCTGGCGGCGTCGTCGAGATCCATGACGAGGTTGCGGGCCTGTTGGGTCAGCCAGGCGCCGGTGGGGTGGGCGGTGACACCGAGGATGTGCCGCAGCGCCACCAGCAGATCATGCCTGGTTGCATGCCGCGACGAACGGGCAGGTCAGGGGCTGTGTGCGCAGTTTCGGCCACCCACAGTCCCCGCAACGATCTACTCGGCCTGCCCGAACGCCCTGATCTCGGTCAGCTCCTCCGGCGTCAGCTCGCGCGGCTGCTCGCCGAGTTCCACCTTCGCGCTCTGCACCTCGTGCCGGATCTCCTCGACGACCTCGGGGTTGGCCAGGGTCGTCACGTCCCCGACATCGGCGAAGTTGGAGATGCTCGCGATGACCCGCCGCATGATCTTGCCGGAGCGGGTTTTCGGCATGTCCGAAACGATCCACACGTTCTTGGGACGTGCGATCTTGCCGATCTCCCGGTCGATGGCGTGGCTGACCTTCTCTTCGATCTCCTTGCTCGGGGAGTAGTTGGGTTTGAGCGCGACGTACATCTCGACGGCCCGCCCCCGCAGCTCATCTATCACCGGCACGGCGGCCGCCTCGGCCACCTCCTCGACGGTGAGGCAGGCCGATTCGAGTTCCTTCGTGCCCAGCCGGTGGCCCGCCACGTTGATCACGTCGTCGACCCGGCCGAGGATCCGGAGGTAGCCGTCGGCGGCCTGCACGGCGCCGTCGCCGGCGAAGTACGGCCAGTCGCGCCAGTCCGTGCTCGCCCGGTTCCGGCAGTACTTCCGGTAGTAGATATCGACGAACCGCTCGGGTTGGCCCCATATCGTCTGGAAGATGCCCGGCCACGGGTTGCGGATGCAGATATTGCCGGCCTTGCCGCTGCCGGCCTCCACCGCGACGCCGTCCTCGTCCAGGATCACGGGGTAGATGCCGAGCACGCCCGGTCCACAGCTGCCCGGCTTCATGGGTTGCAGCGCGGGCAGGGTGCTGCCGAGGAAGCCGCCGTTCTCCGTTTGCCACCAGGTGTCGACGATCGCGGCCTCCCGCTTGCCGACGGCTTCGTAGTACCACCGCCACACCTCGGGTTCGATCGGCTCGCCCACCGTGGTCATGTGCTTGAAGTGGATGTCGTAGGCAGCCGGCTCGTGCGGGCCGAGCTTGCGCAGCATGCGGATCGTTGTCGGCGCGGTGTGGAAGATGTTCACGCCGAGCCGTTCCGCGATCCGCCAGAGCCGTCCGGGGTCGGGATACGCGGGGACGCCCTCGTACATCACGCTCGTCGTGCCCAGGGAGAGGGGGCCGTACACGATGTACGAGTGCCCGGTGATCCATCCGATGTCGGCCGCGCACCAGTAGGTGTCGTTCGGGTGGATGTCCTGATAGTACTTCGAGGTTCCGGCGACGTAGGCGAGATACCCGCCGGTGCTGTGCTGGCAGCCCTTGGGTCGCCCGGTGGTGCCGCTCGTATACATGAGGAACAACGGCGCCTCGGCCGGCATGGACACCGGTTCCACGATCCGGCCGCGGTAGTCGACGAGCAGGTCGTCGACGAAGAAGTCGCGGCCGGGGACCATCGGGCTCGCCGACGCGTACTCGCCGGGATGCCGGCGCCACACGAGCACCTTCTCGATCTCGTGGCCGAGCCGCTGGGCGGCCTCCACCGCCTCATCGGCCTTCGATTTATGGTCGATGAGCTCTCCGTTGCGGTAATAGCCGTCCATCGTGACCAGAACGCGGCTCTGCGAATCAGCGACGCGGTCGCCGCAGGCTGCACCGCTGAACCCGCCGAAGACCTGGGAATGGATGACGCCCAACCGGGCGCAGGCCAGCATCGAGACCGGAAGCTCGGGGACCATCGGCAGGTGGAAGGTGATGCGGTCCCCGGTCTGGGCGTCGCAGACACCGCGCAGCAGCGCTGCGAACTCGTTCACCTGGCGGTACAGCTCCTGGTATGTGATCGCCTTGGTGGCCTCCGCCTCCGGCTCGGGCACCCAGATGAACGCTGCCCTGTTCCGGCTGGTGGCCAAGTGCCTGTCGACGCAGTTGTAGCAGGCGTTGAGCCGGCCGCCGACAAACCACTTCCAGAACGGCGGTTTGCTGGTGTCGAGCGTGGTGTGCCAATAGGCATCCCACGTGAGCAGGTCGGCGTATTCCTTGAAGCACTCCGGGAAGTGCGCCTCACTGAAGCGTTCGAACAGGGCAGGGTCGGAGCCGTTCGCCTGGGCGACGAACTTCGCCGGCGGGTAGTAGTATTCCTCCTCGCGCCAGTGCACCGCGATTTGTGCTTCGGAGACCTGCGTCCCCTGCGCTGCTGTCATCGCTTCCACCCAATTCAGACGATGGATCCCTGAAGGCGGGCTCAGTGGTCGTCGAATAGACCCGAGCACACTCCGAACTCGTAGAGCCGACGTGAGACTTCGACCTGGGCAGTGAACGCTGTCGTGTCCCCGCGCGACAGTGACATGACACAGAGGACGTCCGTCAGGCACAGAGCAGACGCCGCGACGGCCGTGAGGTCCTCCGGCGCCGACGTCTCGGCTCGCCTGCGCAGCCGCAGGGCCTCCTCGAGGTTGGCATCGGTGGTCGCGACCGCCGCCACATTCGACAGCAGCAGCGACAACTCACCGATGAGGTATTGCTGAGTCACCACCATCGCCACCAGCCAATCGCGTAAACCGTCGCGGGGTCACGACGACGCCGACGCGAATCAGGCCCTAACCGATATAGCGGCCGGTCTCGCGCGGTTCAGCCATGACACCGGAGCTGGCCCCTCGGGATGCAGACGCCGGAAGTCGGTCGGCGTGCGACTCACCACCGCCGGCGTGCCCGGTGCCCACAAGCCTCGGGATTGGCGATAATAGCGGCTCCAAGTTCGGAACGCCATGGGCAGACACCGGCCGTTAGCGGATTGGTGCGGCTCGGCGGGGAAGTGATCGCCGATTGAGGAAGTGAATATCCACTTCCGGCTCACTGAGCCTTTCCAACCTGGCGTTGTCGCAGGTCACGACCTCGCCGGCGGGCTACCAACGAGGCGAAGCCGGCGCCCTGAGCTGCGGCCGAGGTGCCGAACTGGTGCCAGAACCGCCTCATGTCCTGCCCCGGTCACTGCGGAGGTTCGCGTTCGTCGAGTAGCACATCGCGGGCTGGCGGAAGGCCATGGGCTCCTGATGGTGCTGCACTGTTGTCTTCCTCGGAGCCGATCAGCCATCCAGCCCTACCTGCGCGCCTGCCGGTTCGTGCACGGCGGTAACCGCAGCAGCGCGCTGGCGGTGAGCGGTCCGCTGGCGCTGGCCGTCGTCGCCGGGCTGCTGCGCCGCGGCAGCTGGGCGACGGTCGCCGCCGCTCTCGCGCTGGGGCCTGCGCCGCGCTCGCCACCGGCCGCCCGCTTCGTTGCTGCGATTTGGCAGTCGTCACAGTCGCGGCCGTAGTGATGTCCACGATGGCCGTGGCGATGCGCCGACGCTCACGATTGACCGAGATCAAGAATCGGGGCGTGGGCAACGTGCTTATAGACGGGACTGGCGATGGCGTTCAAGCTCATCGAGGCCGCCCGGGACCGCTGACGCCCGGTCAACGCCCCGCACCTCGTCGCGCTCGTCCGGGCCGGCGCCCGCTTCGAGGCCGGCAAGCTCGTCGAACGACCCGCCGAGTACCCCCAACCCGAAGCCGCATAGAGGATCTTCATCACAGGTCTTGACAATTGCTCCCTGGCAGCCCCGGACGCCACAGAGCATTTGTTCCGGTACCGCACTCGCCGATCGGCCGGACCTTCGGGACGGGCGCAGGGCGCGCCCCGCGACCGGCAGGAGCACGCCGGCCTCTTCCGCGGCTAGCTCCTTCGCCACGTCGCGGAGCGCTCGTGCTGCTCGACGCTGGCAGGCGGGTCACTCATGATCAGGCGGATCGACTGCTCGGGCGGCAGCCAGATCCAGGACGTCGCCCACGGGGCTCCCCGTTGGCGTCATCGCGCGGCCTCTGGCGCGGTGGGGGCTGCTGCATGCCCGGCCGTGGTGAACGATCGCGGCACGATCGTGACCGGGCACGTGCTGAGCTTCACGAGCGCGTGGCTCGCGGAGTCCAGCACCGCGCCCGCGATCGCGCCATGGCCCCGGGTCGCGACCACCATGCGGGCCTGGTTCGCGGCGCCGAGCAGCGCCTCGATCGCAGGCCCGTGTTCGACACGGATCTTGACCGGCACGGCGGGATAGCGGTCGTGCCAGGGCTGTAGGCGGGTCTGCAGCGCGTTGGCTACCTTGCCTGTCGCGTGGGGGCCGTGCGCCACGTGCAGGACGACGAGTGTGCCGTTCTGGCGATCGGCGTCGGCGAAGGCGAACTCGACCGCGGCGCTGTCGGTGTCCGGGTCGGCGAGCGCGAGCACCACCGGTAGCGACGCCGTGTGCGCGCGGTGCTGGCCGCGCACGACGGTCACCGGGCACACCGCCTTGGCCGCGACGGGCGTCGCGACCGAGTGGACGAGCACGTCGCTGGCCTGTTCGCTGATCATCCCGACGACGAGCAGATCGGCGCTGCGGGCCGTCTCGACCAGTGCCTCGGCGGGGTGGCCGCCGAGCAGTTCGGTGGTCACGGTGGCGTGGCGTTCCTGTTGGTGCGCCGCGGTCAGCGCCCTGCCGAGGATGCTGTGCGCGTGCTGTCGGCCTGCCTTGGTGTCGGCGTAGGAGGCCACGTGCACGATCCGCAGTGCGCGGCCGCGCAGCCGGGCCTCGGTCGCCGCCCAGGCGACCGCGCGGAGCGCGGTCGCGGTCCCGTCGGTGCCGACCACCACCTCGGCGGCGGAGGACTTGGTGCGCTCGTCCATGGCGGCCTCCCTCGAGTCGCCCACCTGTGCATCCTCAATGGTCCGAGCGCGGCGGCCTGCCGGGAAGGGCCGCCCGCCCTGACACCAGATGCCGGACGGCCTTGACCGGAACCGGCATGCATCAGGAAATGGCCGGTCACCGTCGGAGCGCGCGGCGCGGGCGAGCTCCGCGAGCTGGACCAGGCCGTCGGCGACGCCGCGGGCCAAGACGTCCGCGTCCGCCGCGGCCGCGCGGTCGCCCGTCACCCAGAAGGTGACCTTGTCGCAGTGGGTGAAGATCGACACTGCCCACCAGCCCGATCTTCGGCACACATGAAGACCGAACCCGACAACCACACACCACCGGTGGCCACCGTCCCCACAGCGGACGAGCATCGCGTCATCCTCGCGATGGCGCACCAGGCCGAGGCCGAGCGGGACCGTCCTGCCTGCGTGATCGCTACGGACGGCGAGTTCCAGGCCTCGGCCCGGCTGGCCGACGCAGCGCGGGTGATGGGCGCCCCCTCACGTGCGATGCAGCTCCGGTGCTGCAGACCGTGAGCGAGGTGGCCTCGGACCAGAACAGGGACCAGAACAGCACACTGGGTCATGCCGCTCCTCATGGAAGTAATGCGCCTTTTCGAGCAGGCGGTGGATGCGACAGGCGACGCGCCAGCCTCCACGACGTCCCTTCCGGCGTCGATGACGTCCACGCCGACGGCTGTGCCGCTCGATCCTCCGATGAACGAGCATTGCGGGATAGGCGCTTGACGATGTCGCCGTGCGACAGCCCGTCGTTCGGCGTCCGACACGCGCAGGTTCCGTTGCACAGCGGTTGCACAGCGTTCGTCGCGCGATACGAGCACCACTACGCCACTGACCCCTGCCACCACCAAGTGCCGGGGTGTCGGTCAGGTCGATGATGCCGGGGCGGGTCCGGTGAGGCGGGCGATGAGCGGTCCGGTGGTTGCCAGGATGAACACGTAGGCGGTGACCAGGGCTCCTAGGGTCGGGTCGGCGACGGCGGCGAGTCCGAGGATGACGATGGCGAACTCCCCACGGGGATCAACGCGGCGCCGACGCTGAGCCCGGGCACCTCTTTCGTCAGGTCGGCGAACCGCTCCGCGATCCGGGGTCCGCCGAGGATCTCGGCCACCGTGTCGGCTTCCTCGGCGGTGAGCTTCAGCAGCAGCCGTGACTGGTCGGGGTCGCTGCGGTCGTTAGGTGACCACCTCGAAGTTGCCCTCCCGGCGAGCCACGATCCCGATGCGGCGGCCCTCGGTGGAGGTGAACTCGTAGCGCACGCCCAATACCCGGTAGCAGCACCTCATTGACGTCCACTCCGGATACCGACGCCCGATCCCGGCGCGTCGGCCAGCGGTCGGTGGGTGAGGTCCCGGCGGTGGTGGAGGCGGGCCAGCGACTGGGGGACGACCAGCAGGCCGACGCCCGCGGCGACGAGCTCGATCGCCTCGGCTGTCGTTGCGGGGGCGATCGCCGCTGCCCGTCCTGGCCGGTCGCCGGGCCAGGTGAGTGGGTCGTCCTGCGGGGGACGCGGCAGAGGTCGATCCAGACGATGAAGCCCGCGACGGCGGCGAGGAAGCTCGGCGTTCATCTTGACGCGACGCCCGAGGAGTTCCGGGCCGGGGTGGTCTCGCGCGACGAGCTCGACGCCCTGCAGGCCGATCCGCCCGAGTGGTTGCGCGAGCTGCGACGCAACGGCCCGCATCCGCGCCAGGTCGTCGCGGACCGACTGGGAGTGTCGATTTCTGGGCTGGCCCGCGCCGAGATCGTCGAGCCGCTGACCACCGCCCAGATCGTGGCGTTGAAGGAGGAGCAGCCGGAGTGGCTGCGTCGCGAGCGCGGTACCCGGGCCGAGGCTGCGCGCGCGGAGGCCCGGCTGCGGGCCGCGCGGGCGGTGTCGTGACGACACGGCCCTGCCGCCTGTCTCGGGGTCCGGTGGGGACTCCTACGATGCGGGATCATGCGGACCGTCGGCAAGATCGTGATCGCTGCGGCTCTGGCTGCGGGACTCGTCTCCTGTTCCTCCCCGGCCGGCGACTCCCCGGTGAGGGCGACGAGCGCACCGGCTGCAGGAGCGTCCGCTGCTCCTGCCGGCCCGGTCTGCACCGTCGACGACATCACGGTGACCGGTGCGGCCGGAAGCAAGCCGACCATCACAATCCCCGACACCTGCTCCCCGCCGAAGGAGCTGCTCAGCAAGGACCTCGTGGCGGGCACCGGCCCGGAGGTGACCGAGGGCGTCACCATGCAGACGCACTACGACCTCGTCACCTGGTCGGACAAGCGGGAGCTGGACTCCTCGTGGTCGCGCGGCACGCCCTTCCCGCTGGAGAACGTGGGCCGTGCGCAGGTCATCGACGGATGGAACGAGGGGCTGCTCGGAATGAAGCAGGGCGGCCGCAGGCTGCTGGTCGTCCCGCCGGACAAGGGCTACGGCCAGGGCGGCAATGGCATCAGGCCCGGTGAGACCCTGGTCTTCGTGGTGGACGCGGTCCAGGTCGTCGCCTGAGTCTCCGCCACCGGTCGCCCTTCAGGTGTGCGGTTCGGCCCGCGAGCGGAGCTGTTCACACCGTCGTCGGTGCCGAGCGCCATTCCGCTCACCGACTCAACCCGGGCTTCAGTCGTAGGCGTGGCGGAACTGGACGCTGATGCGCGGCCCGACGCCCCTGGACTTCGGTACGGAATGCTGCCAGGTGCGCTGGCACGACCCGCCCATCACGAGCAGGTCACCCGGTCCGGGCCGGTACAGGACGGACGTCCCGCCGCCGGTCGGCCGCAGCCGGAACGGGCGGGTCGCGCCCAGGGAGACGAGTGCGACGACGGCCTCGGGCAGGTCCCGGGCCACCCGGTCGCCGTGCCAGGCGACGCTGTCGGCCCCGTCGCGGTAGAGGTTCACCCCGACCTGGGTGAATCGGACCCGGTACCGGTCCGAAAGCGCCTCCGCCATCTCCCGCAGGTCGTGCGGTGGTGGCGGACCGTCATCGAGCACCCAACGATGGGTGAGCCGGGGTTCGGCGACGGCCCGGTCGTACATGTGCACGGTCCGTCCGCGCCACGGGGTCTCCGCCAGCAATCGCGCGAACAGCTCGTCCGAGCCATGGCACCAACCGGGCCGGTGGTCCACCCACGCGCCGTCGGTGAGCACGCGGCGCTGCATCCTTCCGAAGGTGTCGTCGAACCCGACCGCGCCACCGTCGAGCAGCGACGGCTGCCACGCGATGTCGGGGTTGGTCACGGCATCGACGGTACGTCGCGAAACGAGGTGTCGGTCGGGCCGGACGTGGTTATGTGGTGGCGTCGGTGGCGCGGTCCGGGCTTCCGTAGCGGCTGGCGACGAGGCCGGTCGACAAGCCGTGGATGACGATGCTGGCGACCACCGTGACCACCATGACGGCGAGTACGAGTTCGGCGTCCGGCCCGGTGAGTTCGATGTAGGCGAGCAGGCCGAACACGAGCGAGGCCATCCCGCGCGGTCCCACCCAGCCGAGGAAGAGCCGATCACGCCCGGGTAGGTCGGTTCCGATCATCGACCCCGCTACCGGCAGCATGCGGGCGACGGTCAGCACCAGTGCGGCGAAGAGCACGATCTGCCAGGTGATCGAGCCGCGTTCGACGACGTCGTTCAGGACGGCGCCGAAGAGGAACCACAACGCCAGTGAGAGCAGCGCACCGACGTCCTCGACGAGGTGCAGCGCGTCGGCCGGCAGCCGACGCGCCTCGGGCTCGAAGAAGACGCCGGCAACGAATGCAGCAATGAATCCGTTGCCGCCGAGGACGGCCGCTCCGGCGTAGGCGAGCAGGGGCAGGGCGAGCACGCCGAGACGCAGTGCAGAGGGCTGGGTCCACCCCGCCTGCAGGGCCCGGTGCAGTACCCGTGCCGCGACCGCGCCGACGAGTGCGCCGATCAGGACGGCCACGGCGAGGGCGGGGCCGGCGTCGATTGCGGCGTCGGCCTGTGCCTCGTTTCCGGCCGCGGTGGCGGCTGCGAGGCAGAACAGGAACACGGGCGCGACGATGCCGTCGGTGAGACCGCTCTCGGCGGTCAGGACCTGACGTAGTCGTTCGGGGATGCGGCGGTCGCGGACGAATGCGGCGGCAGGGGCGAGGTCGAGGGGCATCACGATCGTGGCGAGCACGGCGAGCAGCCACAGGTTCACGCCGTGCAGGAGAACGACGCCGACCAGCCACGCCGTGAGGAGCGAGAGCGGGAGGGCGATCAGGAGGAGCCGGAGGGTGAGCCGCGGCTCGCGGCCCAGCACACCCCCCGGCACTTCGGTTGCGTCGGTGAACAGCAGGATCGCGAGGATCACCTCGACGATCTGCTCGGCGGCCTTGAACTCGATGTCGAAGATGAACACGGGGTCCTGCCCCGCGGTGAGGACGACGCCGGCGACCAGCAGTGCCAGTGGGGCGGTGACGCTGTATCGGGCGAGCCGCCCGGCGATCAGCGCCCAGCCGAGCAACAGCAGCAGGATGACGACGAGCGCGAGCATCGGTCCCCCTGCCGACGAGCCCAGCCGATCAACTGCCGAAGTGTCGCACCCGGCTCATCCGGCGGTCATGACCACGATCGCGCGGTCACCGCCGGTCGAGCACCACGGCCCCGTCCTGTACGACGGCGCGGAGGTGGTCGGCGGGTTCGGCGAGCACCGTGAGGTCGGTGAGCGGGTCGCTGTCGAGAAGCAGCAGGTCGGCCCGGGTGCCCGGCAGGAGCTGGCCGATCTCGCCGCTCATGTCGAGCAGGTCGGCGGCGACCAGGGTGGCCGACCTGATGACGTCGGCCGGCGCCTGCACCTGACCGCGGATGCTGAACTCGCGCGACTGGTGGCGGTGCATACCGCCGAGCAGGTCCGAGCCGTAAGCGATCTTGACTCCGCCGGCGTGGGCCCGCTCGAGTGCGGTGAGCCCCGCGTCGAGGACCGCGTCCACCTTCTTCCAGCTCGACTCGGGCAGCCCGTAGGAGACGCCTTCCTCCTTGAGCGCCCAGTAGGTCACCAGCGTCGGGACGAGGAAGGCGTCGTGCTCGCGGAACAGCGCCACGCTCTCGTCGTCGATGAGGTTGCCGTGCTCGATCGAGCGGATGCCGGCGCGGAGGGCTCTGTTGACCGCGCGGGCGGAGTACGCGTGGGCGGCGACGTAGCGGTTGGCGGCCTGGGCTTCCTCGACTGCGGCGACGAGCTCGGCGTCGGAGTACTGCGTGGAGTCGATTCGGTCGGTGGGTGAGGCAACTCCACCCGACGCCATCACCTTGATGTGGTGGGCTCCGTTGCGCAGCTCGTCGCGGGCGGCCATGCGGACCGCGTCCACCCCGTCGGCGATGCGGCCGAGGCCGGCGCAGTAGTGGGTGTCCTCCATGGCCCTCTGGCCAGGGCCGCGCCCGTCCCCGTGCCCGCCGGTCTGGCTCAGCGCCTTGCCGCAGAACGCGATCCGCGGTCCGGCCAGCAGTCCTTCGCGCTGCGCCCTCGCGAGCCCGAAATCAGCGCCGGCGGCGTCCCGGACCGTGGTGAAACCCCGGTGCAGCATGTCGCGCAGGATGGTTGCGGCATGCGCCGTGACGTAGCTGACCGGCCAGGTGCTGATGGCCGACAGGTCGGCGGTGGCCGCTGTGACGTGCACGTGGGCGTCGATCAGGCCCGGCATGACGACCAACCCACGTGCGTCGATCACCTCGGCGCCGTCGGGAGCGCGGACATCGGTCCCGACCTCGACGATCCTCCCGTCCACGGAGACGATGTCGCGCTCGTTGAGTTCCCCGGTGGCGACGTCGAGCACCTGACCGCCGGTCACGAGCATGCTGGTCATCGCCACATCACTCCCACCGCGACATCATCCCCATCCCCGCGTGACGGAGCAGCATCACGGGGACGCGTCGGCGTCCAGCCCACGCCGCTCGCTGAGCTCCTCCAGCGACTGACCTGCGGTCGACAGACCGAATATCAGCGCGACCGCGACCCCGACCCCGACCAGGAGGACGGCCGTGGTCATCGTGAAGACCCCGGCGAAGCCGAGCGCGGCAGCGAAGATCCCGATGATCGCCGGGGCGGTGATGCTGCCGATGCGCCCGAAGGCGCTGGACATGCCGGTGGCGGTGCTGCGCACCCAGGTCGGGAACACCTCCGGCATGTAGGCGTCGAAGGTGTAGCCGAGCCCACCATCAGCAACAACGTGTAGTGCGGCCGCGACAGCGGGATCCGGTCCAGGCGGTTCAGCAGACTCATCGTGTGCTCCATTCGGGTATCGCCGTCGTGGGCTTCGCGCAGCCCTTCGGGTTCGCCGCCCGGCCGATCGGTGCCGCCATCTTCGGCCACTACGGCGACCGGATCGGTCGCAAGGCCACCCTCATCACGACCCTGCTGATCATGGGTATCGGCACCGCCTTGATCGGGGTGCTGCCCAGCTTCGCGGCGATCGGCCTTGCCGCACCGCTGCTGCTCACGGTGCTGCGTCTGCTGCAGGGCGTCGCCGTGGGCGGAGAGTGGGGCGGGTCGGTCCTGCTGGCGATGGAATGGGGCTCTCGCCGCCGCCGTGGCTTCATGGCGAGCTGGCCGCAGCTCGGCGTCCCGCTCGGCCTGCTGCTGTCCACGGCCATGGTCCAGGTGATGTCGCGGTCGACCGGCCCGGACTTCCTCACCTGGGGCTGGCGTGTGCCGTTCCTCGCGAGCGTTCTCCTGGTCGGGGTCGGCCTGTACGTGCGGCTGCGGGTCATGGAGAGCCCCGAGTTCGCCAAGATCAAGGAGACCAAGGCGGTCGTGCACCGTCCGCTCGCCGAGGTCATCCGCCTGCAATGGCGCGACATCCTGCTCTCCGCGCTCGTGCGCATGTCCGAGCAGGCGCCGTTCTACCTGTTCATCACGTTCGTGCTGACCTACGGCACACGGCAGCTGAAGCTGGACCGCAACGAGCTGCTGACCTACACGCTGATCGCCGCAGCCATCGGGTTGATCAGCGTGCCGCTGTTCGGCCACGTGTCCGATGTCATCGGGCGGAAGCTGATGTACGGCATCGGTGTCGTGTGCACGGGCTTGTTCGCGTTCCCCTACTTCGGCCTGCTCAACACCCGGACGTCCGGTTTGGTGCTGCTGGCCATCGTGCTGTCGCTGATCTTCCACGACATGCAGTACGGCCCGCAGGCGGCACTCATCGCCGAGGTGTTCGGCACCAACCTGCGCTACAGCGGCGCGGGCATGGGCTACCAGCTCGCCTCGGTGATTGCGGGCGGGCCGGCGCCTCTGATCGCCGCCGCAGTGCTCGCGCAGACCGGATCCAGCTTCTGGATCTCCGTTTACATCATCGGCTGCGCGGTGGTGTCGCTTGTCGCCCTCCTGGCGATGCGGCGGAGCGCGCCCGACGACGCGCTCGTCACGTCGCCGGCAGCCGATCTCGAACCCGACCAACCGTAGCTGTGCAGCCTGGGTTCTTCCTGGTGTAACGCCGCTCGGCGGCGTCGGCGAGATCTACTTGCCGCACTGACCTGACGGCCCGACAGGCTCTCATCGGTGTGTGCCACCCTCACCGCGGGCTCGGATCGACCTGATCCAGCGGAGACGATGAACGGGCGGCCCGCGGCGCGGGCCGCCCGTTGCCGGGGTGGCGGCGCGTTCAGCTCGCGGCGGCCTGTGGGTCGTGTGCCAGCCACACCACACCGAGCGGCGGCAGGGAGATGCTCGCGGAGTGCGGTAGGTCGTTCCACGGCACGTCCTCCGCGGAGACCTCCCCGAGCGGGACGTTCGCGCCGGCGAACTCGGCGGCATCGGAGTTGAGGATCTCGCTCCATCGGCCGCCCTCGGGCAGGCCGATCCGGTAGTCGTGCCGGACCACCGGAGTCAGGTTGGCGACGCAGGCGATCGGCCGGCCTCCACCCGACGGCGCGAAGCGAAGGAAGGACAGCACGCTCTTCTCGGCGTCGTCGGCGTCGATCCAGCGGAAGCCGGTCCAGTCGAAGTCCCGCTCCCACAGTGCCGGCTCGGCGCGGTAGATCGCGTTCAGCCGGCGCACCAGCGCCTGTGTGCCGGCGTGCTCGGGGTACTGCAGCAGGTGCCAGTCGATGCTGCCCTCGCTCCGCCACTCCACGGACTGGGCGATCTCGCCGCCCATGAACAGCAGCTGCCGCCCGGGATGCGCCCACATCCACGCCAGCAGCGTGCGCAGGTTGGCGTGCTTCTGCCATTTGTCGCCGGGCATCTTGCCGACGAGCGAGCCTTTGCCGTGCGAGACCTCGTCGTGGCTCAACGGCAGGATGAAGTTCTCGTGGAACGCGTACAGCAAGCTGAAGGTCAGGTCGTGGTGGTGGTAGCGACGGTGCACCGGTTCCTTGGAGAAATACTCCAAGGAGTCGTTCATCCAGCCCATGTTCCACTTGAAGCCGAAGCCCAGGCCGCCGAGGTGCGTCGGCCGGGACACGGCGGGCCAGGACGTCGATTCCTCGGCGATCAGCAGCGCCGACGGATGGTGCCGGTAGACGACCTCGTTCGTCTCCTTGATGAAATCGATGGCCTCCAGGTTCTCCTTCCCGCCGAACCGGTTGGGCACCCATTGGTCGTGCGAGCGGGAGTAGTCGAGGTAGAGCATCGAGGCCACGGCGTCCACCCGCAGCCCGTCGATGTGGTACTCCTCGATCCAGTACAGCGCGTTCGCGAGCAGGAAGTTGCGCACCTCGTGTCGCCCGTAGTTGAAGACCAGGGTTCCCCAGTCCGGGTGCTCGCTCAGCCGCGGGTCGACGTGCTCGTAGAGGGCGGTGCCGTCGAACCGCGCCAGCGCCCAGTCGTCCTTGGGGAAGTGGGCGACCACCCAGTCGACGATCACGCCGATCCCGGCCTGGTGCAGCCGGTCGACCAGATACCGGAAGTCGTCGGGTGAGCCGAACCGCGCGGTCGGCGCGTAGTAGCCGGTCACCTGGTAGCCCCAGGAGCCGCCGAACGGGTGCTCGGCGACCGGCAGCAGCTCGACGTGGGTGAAGCCGAGATCGCTGACATACGCCGGCAGCGCGTCGGCCAGCTCCCGGTAGGTCATCGGGCGCCAGCCGCCGTCGCCGTCCTCGACCTGCCGCCAGGAGGCGAGGTGCACCTCGTAGACCGACATCGGCGAGGTCATCACGTCGACGGCCTCCCGGTCGGCCAGCCAGCCGGCGTCGCGCCAGGTGTACGACGCGTCGTACACCACGCTGGCCGTGGACGGGGGCACCTCGGTGGCGAACGCGAACGGGTCGGCGCGGAGGCCGAGATGGCCCTGCTGGGTGAGCACCTCGTACTTGTAGTGCGCGCCTGCGGCCACGCCGGGCAGGAAGATCTCCCAGACGCCCGATCCGCCGAGGGTCCGCATCGGATTCATGCGGCCGTCCCAGCTGTTGAAGTCGCCGACCACCCGTACCGACTGCGCGTTCGGCGCCCAGACCGCGAACGACGTGCCGTTGACCGTCTGATGCACGCGGACGTGCGCGCCGAGGTGCCGCCAGAGGCCCTCGTGCCGGCCCTCGCCCAGCAGGTGCAGATCCAACTCGCCCATCGTCGGCCAGAAGCGGTACGGATCGTCGACCGTCACCACGTTGTCGCCCGGATAGGTGACCTCCAGGCGGTAGTCGGGAATCCGGGTGCCGGCCACCACCCCGCCGAAGATGCCGGCCGGGTGTAGCGGTCGCATCGCGATCCGCTCGCCGTCGCCGCCGTCGAGGACGATCGCCATGTCGACCGCGTCCGGTCGCCAGCCGCGGATCACGACCACGTCCTGCCCGTCGGCGTCGCGCCCCGGGTGCGCGCCGAGCACGCCGTGCGGGTCATGGTGCGCACCCGCCACGATCCGGTCCAGCTCGAAGCTGGGGGCCCCCACCAGTTCGTTCGTCCCATACAGCAGACCGCTCATACCGACCCTCCGGACCGTCGATGACTTCAGGCCACGGCGTAGGGTGTCACGCTCTGGACGGGCCCGGCCGGGTCCTTCGGCCCTGGTGGGTCCCGTCCGAAAGCTGCTCCTCGACGGTCACGTAGTGGGGCGGAGAGTGAGGATCTGGGACATCGTGCCGATCGGCCCGTGGACGTCGTGAAGGACGCTGTTGGTCACCCCGACGCCTGCCGGGCCGAAGCAGACGGTGGTGTCGAAGCCGATCCACTCGCCGCGGGGCGGCGCGAACAGATGAGCGGTCAGGTCGACGTTGGGGAAGGCGATGTCCTGCGGATCGACGCGGACGGTCATGCCGTTGGCGAGGTCGAACAGGCCTGCCGCGCCGGCGAGCCGGCTGAACGGCTCGCCCTCGATGAGGGGCAGCGGGGTGCGCGCCCAGAACGATGCTCGACCCGGCTCGGCCTGATCGCGGCGGACGTCGGCCGAGGCGACGAACCCGCCCGGCCAGACGGTGGACGGGTCCCACGCCGGCATGTCGGCGGGTGGGCTGATCCGCGGTAACGCGGCGGCGTGCAGGTGGGTGGTGTCGCGGGGCTGCATGAGCCAGGCCCGCAGGACGACGGCGGCGCGCCCGTTGTGGGTCAGTGCGGCCTCGACGAGCTCGATGCTGCGGCCGGGCCGGACGACTCGGACGGCGGTCTCGACGACGTCGACGGGGATGGTGCCGAGGATGTCGAAGGTCAACCGGGTGAGAACCAGCCCGTCGGCGCGGCGGGCGTCCCGGTCGAGCTCGACGACGTGTACCAGCAGGCCCAGCGCAGGGGCGACGTGTTGCTCGCCCGGATCCCACGCCCCGCCGACATGGCTGGTGGCGCGGAAGGCCGACCTGCCCACCCGCTCGAAGTACGTCATCGCGTCGCTCCTGCCCGCCGTCGGGCGCGCATCAACACCATCCCGGTGTAGCCGTACGCGGGCAGACCCGGGTCGGCGTCGATCCGCGAGATCCGGAGATCCTCGGTGAGCGGGCCGAGCACCCGTGCCACGGTCGCGCCGTCCACGGGTATGCCCGGCCAGCGCGACCCGTCGCCGAGCTCGTACCGTCCCATGTTCTCCATGAATGCCGCGACGAGATGGCCTCCCGGCCGGACGGTCGCCACGAACGCCGCGCAGAACTCGTCGAACTCGTGCGGGTCCTCCGTGACGCTCTCGGCGACGAAGTGCATGGAAGCGAGGTCGTAGTTCGAACCGGCCAGGGCGAAGGCGTCGCCCTGCACGATGTGGACCCGGCCGAGCGCCTCGGTCATGGTGGCCGGCAGGGTGGGGTTGAGCGCACGGCAGCGGTGCCAGAACGGCTCCCAGATCGGATCAGGGGCCCCGGTGAGCTGCCGCCGGAGGTAGCCGAGCCCCGCCTCGCTGCGATCGACGGCGTCGATGCGTCGTGCGGCACCCGAAGCCAGGAACAGCGGGTAGAGGTTCGGCCCTGTCCCGATCTCGACCGCGCGGCCCAGGCTCCCGGCAGCGAGCTCGCGGTACGCGGCCGAGTGGTGGGCGATCACCGCATCGTCGCTCTCGTGGAGGTTCCGGTAGTTCTCGGCGAGGTAGACCGGCACGGGCCAGCGATCCCAGTCCGGGTCGGCGTTGCGCCACCGGCTGGCTGCCTCACCGCTGCCCACGGCGCCGACTGCTCACTGACCTCGAACTCTCACCCCGCACCGCTCCATCATGCGTACCGATCCGGAACTCGTCACGACCCGCTCGCGGCGCGCAGTGGCCGGTCGTCGCCCGTCGAGCGCAGGAGAGACCGTTGCGCCAGGGCCGTGATCGCGGCGAGCAGCTCGTCGACCTCGTGGTCGGTGTTGGCCGCGGTGACCTGCACCCGGAAGCCGACCGAGGCGCGCGGAACCAGGGGATACGCGGCGAGAGTGACGTAGATGCCGGCGTCCCAGAGCACCCGGCCGACGGCGTCGAGGTCGTCGGCGTCGGCGAGGGGGATCTCGACGATCGGCAGGCCGCTCACGTTCGGGGTGTACACGCCGAGCATGTCGAGGTGGTCGAGCACGCGCTCGGTCTTGCGGTAGACGTCCGCCCGGAGCACGTCGCCGCGACGGCTGTTGACGGCGAAGCCGGCGAGCACGGTCGCCAACGACGCCGTCGGAGACGGTCCGGAGTAGAGATAGGGGTGCGCCGCCAGCTTGAGGTGCTCCTTGAGCCAGGTCGGCGCGGTCAGGAAGGCGAGCAGCGAGGAGTAGGCCTTCGAGAGCCCGCTGACCAGCACGACGTCGTCATAGCTCTCGTCGAAGTACCGCACGATCGCGTTGCCGCGCCGACCGTACGGAGAGGTCTCCTCGAGATCGCGTTCACCGAGCACGCCGAAGCCGTGGGCGTCGTCGATGTAGAGCAACGCGCCGTGCTCCCGACAGATCCGGGCGAGGAGGGGGAGGTTGGGCGGGTTGCCGGTCATGCTGTTCACCCCGTCGGCGACGACGACCCGAGGCGCATGGACCGACGCCTTGCGCAGGAGGTCGGCCAGCCGGTCGGGGTCGTCGAGCCGGAAGCGGTGGACCGTCGCGCCGGCCGCGGCGGCGATCCGCGCGCCGTCGTAGAGCGTCCGGTGCGCCTGCGCCTCCAGCATGAGCGTGCCGCCGGCGGCGAGCACGGGAAGCACCGAGGCGTGGATGTGGGTGATGGTCGGAAGCACGAGGGTGTCCGGGGCGCCCAGGAGCTCCGTCAGCCGCTCCTCGATCTCCGGGTAGAGCCGCGGGTTGCCGAGCAGGCGTGACCAGCTCGGGTGCGTGCCCCACCGGCCGACCTGCTCGTCGATCGCGGCCGCGATCTCCGGGTCGAGGTCGAAGCCCAGGTAGTTGCAGGACGCGAAGTCGGAGAGCCAGTGGTCCTCGACGCGGATGCGCCGCCCCCGCACCTCGTCGATCACCGCGTCCACCATCGGGCTGGAGCGCTGCAGCCGTGACAGCATGGACAACCGCGGGTCGTCGCGGAGGTGCGCCAGGCTGGAGTAGAGCAAAGCGTCAGGTCGGCGGACGGTCCTCATCGATCTCCCTTGCCGCAGTGGTCGGACGTGATGCGGGCCGGGAGAGCCGACGGTGCACACCGGCAGCCGTGGGCGACACCACGCCGGCCACCATCGCCGGGCGACGTCGGCGTGTGCCGGTACCGGCCGGGGGCGCAGCGGCGAGCAGCCAGGGGACGATCTCCTCGGCCGGCACCGGAACCGAGAACAGGTGTCCCTGACCCAGGCGACAGCCGGCCTCGAGCAGGGTGTCGCGCTGCGTGGAGGTCTCGACGCCCTCGGCGACGACGCGGAGGTCGAGCGCCTGGGCGAGGTGCACGATCGCTCCGACGAGCGCGGCCTGACGGCCTGAGCTCTCGATCCCGTTGATGAAGGACCGATCGATCTTCAGAACGTCGATGGCGTGCCGCCGGAGGTAGTCCAGCGAGGAGTAGCCGGTGCCGAAGTCGTCGATGGCGATGTGGAGGCCGAGCTCGCGCAGCGCAGCGAGGTCGGCGGAGGCGCGTTCGTCGTCGGCGAGCAGCGCCGTCTCCGTGATCTCCAGTATCAGCGACTCCGCCGGCACGTCCCACCGGGCGAGTGCCGCGACCAGCGCGTCGAGGAATCCCGGAGCGCGCACCTGGAGGGCCGACACGTTGACGCTCATCGTCACGGACGTCCCCGGCGCGCTCTCGCGTCGCCAGCCGGCGAGGTCGGCCAGCGCGCAGTCGAGGACCCACGCGCCCAACGGCACGACCAGCCCGGTCTCCTCGGCGACGTGGATGAAGTCGCCCGGAGCCACGACGCCGCGCCGGGGATGGCGCCAGCGCACGAGCGCCTCGACGCCGAGGATCACGCCACTGCGGAGATCGACGATCGGCTGGTACAGCAGGGTGAACGCGCCCAAGGCGATCGCCCGCTCCAGCTCGGTCCGTACTTCGAGCCGGTCGACCGCGGCCAGGTGCAGGCCCGGCTCGTAGCGGCGCCACCGCCCCTTGCCGGCTCCCTTCGCCGCGTAGAGGGCGAGGTCGGCCTGGCTGAGCATCTCGGCGGATCCGCTCGCCCCCGGTGTCGTCGCCACGCCGACGCTCACCGACGTGGCCAGGCCGCTTCCGATGTCGAGCGGGGCGACAAGGGCATCGACGATGCGTGCCGCGATCTCCTCGATCTCGTCTGCCCGGGTGGCGCCCTCGATCAGGATCGCGAACTCGTCCCCGCCGAGCCGCGCCGCGAGGTCGTCGGGACGCAGGGTGGCGATGAGGCGGCGCGGCGACGGCGACCAGACAGCTCGTCTCCTATCCCGTGGCCCATCGTGTCGTTGACGAGCTTGAAGTCGTCCAGGTCGACCAGGAGGACGCCCACGACCCCGTCCGTCCGGACGGCCAGTGCCCGCTCGACGCGGTCCCGGAACAGCATCCGGTTCGCGAGCCCGGTGAGCGAGTCGTGGCTCGCCCGGTGGGTGAGCTCCTGCTCCAGCTTCCGCTGATCGGTGACGTCGCGCATGGTGAGCACGAAACCGCGGACAGTCGGATCGTCCCGGAGGTCCCGGGATGTCACCTCGACGTCGATGCGGGCCCCGTCCGTGCGCACCAGCCGGTAGCCGCGGGTGCCGGGCCTGGCCTCCCCGGCCGACAGCGCACGCTCGGCGGCAGCGCGGTCCGCTGGGGCGACGAGATCGACGACGGGTCTCGCCAGTAACGAGCCCGGACCGAGGACCGCCTCCGCCGACGGGCTGGCGTACCGGATGCGGCCACGGTCATCCACGATCAGGATGACGTCGTGGGCGTTCTGCACGAGCGTCCGGAAGTACGCCTCGTTGTTGCGCCGGGTCACCTCCTGGCTCAGCGTCACGCGTTCGACCGCGAGCGCGGTCTGCGAGGCGAGCACCTCGAGGGCGCCGCGGAGGGTGAACAGAACCGGCTCGGCGGCCGCGACGACGAGGAGCCCCATCGACGACCCGGCTGTGGGTCGGTCGGTCGGCACGAGCGGGCAGACCAACGCGGTCGCGAAGCCGTCCATCTCGCGGGCCGCGACGCCTTCGAGGTCGGCCACCTGCAGGAGCCGGCTCGGCTCCTCCGGGATGTCCGCACCGGGCCCAGGCACACCTGCCGTGGCGCCGTCGACGAGCAACACCGCCCGGTGCGTCGCACCCGGGGGAACCAGGCAGCCGACCGCTCTGCGCACGGATACGGCCAGGTCAGCGGCGTCATCGGCCGATACCAGGTCCGCTCCGGCAGTGCGCAGCGTGCGCTCACGCTCGACGGCCTGCCGGTGCCGTGCCACCACTCCGGACAGCCGCACCAGGACGATCAGGAACAGCAGGGCCGAGGACACCGCGATCATGGTCGCGCTCCGGACCTCGCCGGTCAGCGACTCGGCGAGGAGCGCGCCGGGCGCGACGAGCGACACCGCCATCAGCAGCGCGATGCGTCCGATGCTCATCTCCGCCGACGGCGCCCGCACCGGGACCGTGAGATCGGCCATCGACGGGCGCAGCGCCGCCAGGCCCCAGGCGATGTAGAACACCACCCAGCCGAGGTCGTAGTAGCTTCCGATCGCCCAGGTGCCGTCGAGCTGCCCGAGGCCGTAGACGACGTCCGACGCCAGGAGCCCGGCCACGCCGGCGCCGAGCAGGGCCGCCGCACGGTTGCTGCCGCTCGTGATCAGCAGGCGGGCGAGAGTCGCCATCAGGAGGATGTCGCCGAGCGGGTAGATGATCGACGTCGCGCGTTCCTGCCACGTGAGCCCGGCGTCCTGGACGTACGGGTCGATGAAGAAGATCCAGCTCAGCAGGGCCATCGCCGTGGTGACGCTGAGCGCGTCGAGGAGGCTGCCCCGGTCACGACCGCCGGTCCGGCGCCTGATGAGCAGGACGAGGCCCGCGGCTGCGAGCGGGTACATCGCGAGGTAGAAGACGTCGGCGAGCGACGGGAACGGTCGCTCCTGCCCGAGGATCGTCGTGAGCACGTTGTAGGTGGTGTCACCGGCGGCGAACACGGTGACGGCGAGTGCGAGCAGCCACCACGGCAGTGGGCGCGCCGGGCGGTGAATCAGCACTCCGACCGCGATCGCGGCCGCACTGCTGAGGGCCAGCGAGCTCCAGAGCACGAGGTGCAGCGCCGGGAATGCGTAGAACGCGCCGGTGAGGGCGAGCATCAAGACGCCGAAGACGATGGTCGCGACGCGCGGCAGTATCAACACCTCCCCGAGGCGTTGACTCCCCGAGATCGGACTCCTACGAGCAGTAAACAGGCTGCCTCATCGAGGCGCACCGCGCTTGGCACGGTGGTGTGAGCCCACGGTCCTGGAGTCGTGACGGAAAGCAACTACTCGGGGGTGGTGAGTGGAAGGGTCGCGGACCAGCTGGAAGTGCTCGCGGGGTCCATCCCGCGGGGTGAGCAGGTGCGGCGAGGCGCGCCGGTCCGGCCACGCCGGCCGCATCTGCCCCTGGGACGGAGCCGCCACGCCGGTCTCGACATCTCGGCCACCGGCTGAGCTGCGGCGCCGGGACATCCTTCGCTGGTCGTGGCGATGCTGGCCGGGGTCGCCGGCACGCTGGCGCTGACCTCGGCCAAGTCCGCGAGCATGGTCGGGGTGTTCATCTCGGTGACAACGGTCCCCGCAGCCACGTTCGCCTCCGTGGCGCTGGTCGAGCACCGGTACGACGAGGCCCTGTCCTCGGCGGTGCAACTGCTGGTCAACCTGGTGGGGATCGTGCTCGCCGCCGCTCTCACACTGCTGGTGGCGTTGCGCCTGCGCCGCCGTGAAGGCCACAGCAGGGCCCTGTTCCGACGATGACCGCTGTCGGCCGATGAGTTCCTCGCTCGCCCGGGGTCTACCCGGGGTGTCCGGATCCTGACCACGACACGAGCAGTCGAGAGGAAGTCATGACCAGTACAGCGTTACCGCCCGTCGTCGACGCCGACACCTGGCAGCGCGAGCTCGACGCCCTGCGCATCCGGGAGAAGGCCGCGACCCGGGAGCTCGACGCCATCGCCGCGCAGCGACGCAGGCTCCCGATGGTCGAGATGCCCGACTACACGTTGGAAGGTGAGAAGGGGCCGGTCCGGCTCGCCGAGATCTTCGAGGGTCGGTCGCAGCTGATCGTCTACAACCACATGTGGTTCCCGGGGGAGGAGTGGCAGTGCCCCGGCTGCACCGGGTTCACCGCGCAGTTCACGCGACTGGACATCCTGGACAACTTCGACGCCCGGTTCGTCGTCGTCACCCAGGGCCCGATCGACGAGGCGCTCGCCTACAAGCGACGCGTCGGCAACACGATGACCTGGTACTCCACCGCGGACAGTCCCTTCGGGACCGACGTCGGCGCCCCGCCCGGCGGTGGGTTCGGTGTGAACGTCTTCCTCCGCGACGGCGACACCGTGTACCGCACCTGGCACACCGCGGGCCGGGGCACCGAACAGCTCGGGTACACCTTCGGGCTCATCGACCTGCTCCCCTACGGGCGGCAGGAGCAGTGGCAGGACTCGCCCGAGGGCTGGCCGCAGTCGCCCACCTACAGCAGGTGGGCGGGCTCGCGCGACATCGCTGCGCTCTACGGCGACACGTGATGCCGCGCGCCACCGTGCCGTTCGAGCGGCGTGGGTACGGCATATCTCCCACCGTCGATCCGTGCGACACTGGCATTTCTCAGCGCGCCAGGATCTGTCCGGACCTCGTGCTCCCTCGCCGCTGCCTCCTGACCGATTGCTCAAGGCGGCGAGACCACTGATCGCTCGGCTCGTCACCCACTGCCGTCCCGGGCCGCCGTCCGGGGTGAGGCCCTGACTGTCGTCGCGACCGCCATCGGCATACAACAGTGCCTGCCAAGGAGAGCGATGTCCTCGATCGACACTCGAACGGACCGTCTCCGACCCGGCCGACACGCGGTCGTGCGGCCCGGTCCGCTGCCGTACGCCGTGTCCGGGGCATTGGCCACCGCCGCCGCCGCTTCCGCAGGGTTCAGCTTCTTCCTCCCCTCGGTGCTGTCGGGTGCCGAGGTCGGCAACGGGAACCTGCGAGGCACCGCGCTGGTCGTGCTCCTGGTCGGGGTTCCGACACTCCTGACGGCCATGGTCGGGACCGCGCGCGGTTCACCCCGGTGGCTGGTCGTATGGCTGGGGACGCTCGGGTACGTGCTCTACCAGGCGGTTCTGTTCTGCTTCGGCACGCCGCTGAACGGTCTTTTCCTGTGCTACGTCGCCTATCTCGGGCTCGGCGTGTGGAGCATCGTGGCGCTGTTCCCCGCGGTCGACCAGCGCGTGTTCGGCACCAGCCTGTCGGTCGGCATGCCGGCTCGGTCGATCGCAGCGTTCGCATTCGCTATCGCCGCGGTGAACGCCACCGTCTGGCTCGCGGCAATCGTCCCGGCGCTGCTGAGTTCCGATCCGGCGTCGTTGATGAAGGGCACGGGACTGCTCACCAACCCCGTCTACGTGCAGGACCTGGCGATCTGGCTGCCTCTTCTCATGGCGGCCGCGCTGGCCTGCTGGCACCGTCGGGCGTGGGGCCTGCTGGTCACCGCAGCGATGCTGGTGATGCTCACCTTGGAGGGTATCGGTGTCGCCACCGACCAATGGTTCGGCTCGCGGGCCGATCCGACGTCGCCGGCGGCGTCGATGACCATGGTGCCGGCGTTCGCCGCGCTCGCCGTCGTCATCGGGACGGTCCTGGCCGTCTACCTGCACCACATCGACCCACCCCGCGCGTGCCCCCCGATGGGCAGTACACCGTGAGTGCCCGACTGGAGGGTGGGGGATGAGGATCGTGGTCGCGTGCGCGACCCGGCACGGGTCGACTGCGGAGATCGCCGCGGAGATTGCAGACGTGCTGCGTCGCAACGTCTCTGGCGCGGTCGTCGACCTGCGGGACGCGGCGAAGGCGGGCGAGATGGCCGCCTACGACGCCGCGGTGATCGGCAGCGCGGTGTACATGGGGCGCTGGCTGCCCGCGGCGCGCGACCTGGTCCAGGGGCATCGCGAGGTGCTCTCGGCGATGCCGGTGTGGCTGTTCTCCAGTGGTCCCCTCGGGGATCCGTCGGTGCCGGTGGACGAGCTGGCCGAGGTCACGGCGCTCGGCGTCGCAATCGGTGCCCGGGGGCACCGGCTGTTCGCCGGACGGCTGGATCGCCAGGAGTTGCGTTGGGTGGAGCGGGCCGCAGCCCGAATGGTGCATGCACCGGAGGGGGACTTCCGCGACCACGACGAGATCCGGCGGTGGGCGTCGGGGGTGGCGTCGGCCCTCACGACCGGTGAGGCAGCGCGCCGATGAACGGGTTCTCGCAGTGTGGGGGAGGCCGGCGTGGACTCCGGCTACGCCGCGACCCGTCGGACGGTGTCGGCCGGGTGGCGACGGCGTAGTGCCCGGTAGATCTCGTCGAGTCCCCAGACGAGCAGCGGCATCGGCACCAGCAGGACGAGCACCCACCCTGGTAGGGCGGCTGTGGCGAAGACCGCCTGCAGCGGCGGCAGGTAGATGACGGCGGCGGCGAAGACCAGCTCGAAGGCGATGCCGGCGAGCAGGAGCGGGTTGCTCGTCAGGCCGATGCTGCGCAGCGAGCTGCGCTGGGTGCGGGCGGCGAACGCGGTGCCGACCTGGTCGGGCCATCAGGCCCGGCTCGGCCGGTTCGCGACCCAGCGCCAGCGCGGGAAGGGTCTCCGTGCCGAGGTCGATCGCGAGGATGGACAGCACGGTCAGCGGCAGCGGGATCAGGCCACCGGAGAGGGCGAAGGCGAGGAACGGCACGACCTCGGGGACGGCGTGGGCGAAGATGTAGAGCACGAACTTGCGCACGTTGTCATAGACCCGGCGGCCCTCCTCGACACCGGCGACCACGGTGGCGAAGTTGTCGTCGGTGAGCACGACGGGGCGGCCTCGCGGGCCACCTCGGTGCCGCTGCGGCCCATGGCCACCCCGACGTCGGCGTGGTGGAGTGCGGGGGCGTCGTTGACCCCGTCGCCGGTCATGGCCACGACGTTGCCGCCCTCGTGCAGGGCGTCGGCGATCCGCAGCTTGGCCTCGGGTGCGGCCCGGGAGAAGACGAACTCCTCGTCGCCCGCGAGCAGCACGGCCAGCTCGGCGTCGGAAAGCGCATCGAGCGCAGTACCGTCCACGACACGGTCCACTCGGATGCCCACGCGGCGGGCGATCTCGGTGGCGGTGCGGCCGTTGTCGCCGGTCACGACGTGGATGCGGATCCCGGAGCTGTGACACGCCGCGACCGCGGCGGCGACCTCGGGGCGGGGTGGGTCGAGCAACCCCACCAACCCGAGCAGGGTCAGCCCGGGGGCCTCGGCGTGGTCCCGGTCGGGTGCGGTCGGCTCGGTCCAGTCCCGACGGGCGACGGCGAGCACGCGTAGCCCCTGGCGGGCCATCGAGTCGACCGCGTCGGCGAGCGCCTGCCGCTGCGCCGGCTGGGTCAGGCAGAGCGGCAGCAACGCCTCGGGGGCGCCCTTGACGTGTACCCGCAGCGCAGTGTCGTGGTCGAGCGGGTCCACGTGGTCGAGAGTGGCCATCAGCCGGCGGCGGGGATCGAAGGCGAACAACGCCACGCGCTGCGCGTCGCGTTCGGGAGGGGCGATCCGCACGCCTGCGGCAGCGGCAAGGTCGAGCAGTGCGAGCTCCGTCGGGTCACCCGTGCGGGCGTCGGCGTCGGCGGTGGAGCAGCGGGCGACGGCGTCGGCGAGGTCGTGGCCGGGTGTCGCGAGTACGGCGCCGCCGGTGTCGCGGACCTGCTGCACGTGCATCACGTTCGCAGTCAGGGTGCCCGTCTTGTCGGTGCAGATGACGGTCACGGAACCGAGGGTCTCCGCCGCGGAGAGCCGTTTCACCAGCGCTCCGCGCCTGGCCATCGATCGGACCCCCGCGGCGAGCGCAAGGGTGATCGTCGGCAGCAGGCCTTCCGGAACGTTCGCCACCAGCAGCCCGACGGCGAACACGAGGGCCTCGGACTACCGCGTCGGCGACACGCTCGACCGGCGCCGACTCCCCGCTCAAGGCCGAGGCATCGATCTCCACCGCACCGGACAGCAGGCGGGCGTCGGCGGCGACCCGGTCGCCCTCGGCCAGCACGAGGATGTCGCCGGGCACCACCTCTGTCGCCGCGACGGACCGGATCTCCCCGTTCCGCCGAACCTGCGCGAGCGGGGGCAGGTAGCGACCCAGGGCTTCTACCGCGCGGCCTGCCTGGCGTTCCTGGACGAACGCGAACAGGGCGTTCAGCAGGACCACGGCCATGATGGCCCATGCCAACTGCGGCGTCCCGGCGACGACGGACAGCACCGCCGCGAGCATGAGCAGCACGGCCAGCGGTTGCGTGAACTGGCGGGCGAGCGCTCGCGGCCAGGTCCGAGTGGTGCGGGCGACCAGCGAGTTCGGGCCGTAGCGCTCCAGCCGCCGCCCCGCCTCCCGCTCGGACAACCCCGCGGGCCGCGAGCCCAGGTCACGGAGCAGCCGGACGACGGGCTCGCGGGGATCGGGCGGGGCGCCCGGGGCGGTGGCGTCCGGCGGCGGCAGCACGGTCGGTGCGGACACGGGTTCGCCTCCAGGGACGTGCTCTACGTGCCCTCCTCGCCGACCCCGCCGTCGCCGGGGTCGTGATGACACATCGCTGACATCGTCTGCCTCGGTGCCGGCAGGTGCTAGTGGTCGAGTGCGCCGTTCGCCCCACTCGACGGTGCTGACGTCGAGGATTTCGCGGATGTCGAGATTGATGCGGTCGGTCTCGGAGAGCGTCTCATCAAGGGTGTGCTGGCCGACCACACGGGTGAGCGGACCCCGAGAACACGGCCCAGTCGGAATAGGACGCCTTGCTCGTACTGCTTGATGATCTTCACCGAGAGGACCAGCAGGATCAGCAGGACGACAGCGGCATCGAGCATGCGGGCAGTGGCTGATTCACCACATGACGCCGGTGGTTCACCGTCCGGTGGCCCGCGGGCGGGTTGCCCCCGGGGGTTTGGTGCGGACAGTCTTGATGTCGTGACGGACAAGAGGGTGAAACTGGACCTGGACGAGTTCGGCCTGTCGGCGGACCTGCCTCGGCCCGAGAGCTCGGCCGACGAGGTGCAGCAGGTCCCCTACCGGCCGGTGCAGTTCCGTGATGACGACCTGCCGACCGCGCTGGCGCGCTCCGCCGCGTGGCTCCGCCGGGCTCAGCAGTGGCTCGGCGAGCCGCTCGATGTGATCGCGATACACCTGGATTACGACGACCGCGCCGGCTCGCCGTACTACGAGGTCAAGCTGTTGTGCAACGAGGAGGATCTCGCCGGGGCACCACTGGCCATCCGCCGTGCCGCGCAGTCGGGAGATCACTGAGCCGACCGGTCGCCGGTGGTCGAACCCCACCAGCGAGCAATCCGGTTTCGTCATCGCATCTCGGTGCCGACGCCGAACCCCTCCATGGACTTCGTGAAGCCGAAGGGTTCGGAGTCGACGAAAAGGTCCGGGGTGAAGCCGGGGTCGGCCATCACGCCCCAGGCGCGGCGTTGCTGCATCGCGAGGTTTCCGGCGTCGTAGAGCGGGAAGACGATCGACTCGCGATACGACTTCTCCAGCCCGAAACGGCGGTCCAGCGAGTTGACGCCGACGACACGCATGCAGTCGACGACCACTCGCTGCATGAGGTCGGTACAGAGAGACTTGTTCATCCCGCTGAGCGCATGGCCGCCGTTGTCGTAGGTGTCCATGTAATGTGCGGCCTTCCAGCACATGTACCGGCACGCCTCGATCTTCGCGGCGATCTCGGCGAGCAGGTAGCCGACGGCCTGGTGGTTGATGATCGGTGCCACCCCGCCGCCGGTGAACGTCTTCGCCCACTTCAGGGCGAACTCGTAGGCCCCACGGGCGACGCCGACGGCGGCGATCCCGGCGATCGGCCCTGACCACGTGAAGTTGCGGTTGATGACGAGATCACCGTCGCCCTCCGCGAGCAGGTTCTCGGCGGGGACCCGCACGTCGTGGAACGTCATCGTGACGTTCTGACAGGTTCGGTGGCCGACCTTGTCGATGACCTGGTACTCGACGCCCGGAGTGCCGCGCTCGACCAGGACGGCGCTCAGCGACTCCCGGCCGCCCTTCCGCCGGTCCGTCCGTGCGATGCACAGGTTGACCTCGGCGCCGCGCAGGTCCCAGCCACCTGCGTTGCACGGCCAGTGCTTCTCGCCGTTCAGGACAAGGGTGCCGTCGGCCTTGTCCGGCTCGGCGATGAGCTGGATGCCCGCGATCGGATTCGGATGGTCGAAGTTCGCCGTCCCACCCCGCTCGCTGACCACCCAGCCGCCGAGGAAGTCCGTGTTCGCGCGGTCGGCGGCGCGACCGATCCACTTCGCACACTGCTTCTCCGTGCCGAACCAGACGAGCGGCATCAGGGCGAGGCCGTTGACGAGAATGGTGGTCGGAAAGCCGCCGTCGACGGCGGAGAGCTCTTCGGTCACGATCAGCGTGTCGACGATGCTCGCGCCGCCGCCACCATACTTCGCCGGGAGGAACGAATTGGCGAAGCCCAGCTCAGTGGCGGCTTCGAACACCGGCTTCATCGCGACGAAGGCCTCCTGCGGGTCGACGATCACGTCGGCCCGCTCGGCCACCGGGCGGAGGACGTCGCGGGCGAACTCGCGGGCGTCGTACTTGAGCTTCCGCTGTCGAGGTGTCATCTCGAAGTCGATCGCCATCGTGCCCTCCACGTCGAGCAGCCGGCGGGCAGCTACTGGCCGGACTTTCCGGTGAGACCGAGCGCTCCCCGCAGGCCCTGGTCGTTCATCGCGATGTCGTCGAGAGTCTCACTGTCGAGAACGGCGAAGTACGCGCTCAATGCGCGGGCGAAGACGCTCCGGGCGCCGCAGACCCCCGCGACCTGGCAGTACCGCGCGGGGCCGAGGCACTCGACGACGGCGAAGTCGTCCTCCATCGCCCGCATGACATCCCCGACGGTGATGGTGGACGGTTCGCGGGTCAGATGCACCCCACCCCCGCGACCACGCAGGGTCGCCACCAGACCCGCCTCGCTCATCCGTCGGACCACCTTGTCCAGATGGGTGTGGGAGACGCGGTGGGCGGTGGCGATGTCGGCGATGGACCCACGCCTGCCCGGCGCGACCCGCAGGTACATGAGGACGCGGAGCGCGAGGTCTGCGTGCCTGGTGTGTTTCATGGTCGGCAGGCCCCTCAGGCTGGAAAAGTGGTACCGATCATGCTACTTTAGCCGCCGTATGCGGGCAAGAGGACCTGCCCGCGGGCATCGGTCGCCTCGGTGATCGGCGCGGACGACGTGGTGTGGCGGCCAGTGGCCGTCGAAGGGCCCAGCTCGGGTAGCCGTGTGGCGGTGACGACCAGTGAGCCGCGGAGATACCTCCGAGTCCCGATCATGGCCGGGTCTGCTGGGACGAGGACGCGAATGCGAGACACTGACCAGCCTCGTCGCCGCCGTGAAGGCGGGCCGTAGCCGGACCCTGGTTCTGCGTGGGGAGGCCGGAATCGGCAAGACGGCGTTGCTCGAGTTCCTTCTCGACCACACGGCCGGCTGCCAGGTCGCCCGCGCTGCCGGTGTCGTGTCCGAGATGGAGCTTGCCTACGCCGGCCTGCACCAGCTCTGCGGTCCGTACGTGGAGCGGCTGGAGCGGCTCCCGAGCCCGCAGCGTGACGCCCTCGGGACAGCCTTCGGGCTGCGGCCCGGCTCCGCGCCGGACCGCTTCCTGGTGGGACTGGCGGTCCTGACCCTGCTCAGCGACGTTGCCGAGGAACTGCCCCTGCTCTGTGTCGTGGACGACGCCCAGTGGCTGGACCGGGCGTCGATGCAGACGTTGGAGTTCGTCGCCCGCCGTCTGGGGGTCGGACCCGTGGCCATGGTGTTCGCGGTCCGCGAGTCCGACGAGGAACCCGTCCTGACCGGGCTCCCGGAGCTTCGGGTGCACGGGTTGAGCAGCCGCGACGCCGGGGAGCTCCTGGACACGTCGGTGCCCGGCGCGCTCGACTCGGGGGTCCGGGACCGCATCCTGGCCGAGAGCCATGGCAACCCGCTCGCCCTCCTGGAGCTGCCGCGGGGGCTGTCGGCGACCGAGCTGGCGTTCGGCGCGGTCAGCGCCGCCGGTGCCACCCCTCTGGTCCACCGCCTCGAGCAGGGCTTCCTCCGCCAGCTGACACCGTTGCCGCGGCAGTCCCGCCAGCTGCTCCTGGCGGCGGCCGCCGAACCGGTCGGCGACGTTCCGCTGCTGTGGCGCGCCGTGCACCGTCTCGGCATCAGACCGGAAGCGGCGAGCGTGGCCGAGGCCGCCGGCCTGATCGAGCTGCGCGATTATGCCCGGTTCCGGCACCCCCTCGTCCGGTCGGCCGTCTACCGGTCGGCGACGCCTGCCGAGAGGCGGGAGGTGCACCGGGCGCTCGCCGACGTCACCGATCCGGACGTCGATCCCGACCGCCGCGCATGGCATCGCGCTCGCGCGGCCGCGAACCCGGACGAGGCGGTGGCCGCGGAGCTCGAGCGGTCGGCCGGCAGCGCGCTGGCCCACGGCGGCGTGGCGGCAGCGGCTGCCTTCCTGGAGCAGGCCGCTGCGCTGACGCCCGATCCGACGCGGCGGGTACGACGTGCGCTCGACGGCGCCCATCTGAAGGTCCACGCCGGCGAGTTCGGCGACGCCCTGGCGCTCGTGGCGACTGCGCAGGCGGTACCACCCGACGACGCCGCACGAGCACGGATCGACCTCGTGCGCGCGAGAATCTCTTTCGCCACGGACCGTGGGAACGAAGCGCTGCCGCTGCTCCTGGCGGCGGGCCGCCGGCTCGAGCCGGTCGACGCGAGGCTCGCGCGGGACACCTACCTCGACGCGCTCTCCGCAGCGCTGTCCGCCGGACGCCTCGCCTCAGGTCCGGATGCACGTCACGTGGCCGAAATCGTGCGCAGGCAGCCGCCGCCCAGCCCACCGCGCACGGTCGATGCGCTGCTGGAGGCGCTCGCGGTGTTGTTCACCGACGGGTACACCCGGGCTGCGCCGATGTCGCACCGTGCGGTCCAGGCCTTCGCCGGCGAGGAGCCGAGCCTGGACGAAGCCCTGCTGTTCGGCAGGCTGGCGGCGGCGACGGCGGCGTCCCTGTGGGACGACGCCTGCTGGGACGTCCTCACCCGTCGGCACCTGGAGACCGTCCGGCGAACGGGTGCGCTCAGCGCCCTGCCCCTTGCCCTTCATACCCGTGTCGTCGTGCAGCTCTTCACCGGTGACCTGGGCGCCGCGGCGTCACTGGTCGAGGAGACGCGGTCCGTCGCGGCGGCGACGGGAAGCACGCTGGCGCCCTACGGCGAGATCGGCCTGGCTGCGTTGCGGGGTCACGACGAGCAGGCAGAGCCGTTGATCCAGGGCTGCCTGGAGGACGTCGTCGCCCGAGGCGAAGGCGTCGGGGTGAACCTGGCGCAGTGGGCGCGTGCCGTGCTGTGCAACGGCCTTGGCCGGTACGGGGACGCCGTGATGGCAGCTCAGGAGGCAGCCATCGACCCGTGCGGACTCGGGCCACCCCAGTGGGCGCTCGCCGAGCTGGTGGAGGCCGGGGCGCGCAGCGCCCAGACCCGCACGGCGGCGGCCGCGCTGGAGCAGCTCTCGGAGATGACGCGGGCGAGCGGCACGGATTGGGCACTCGGGGTCGAGGCGAGCCGGCGTGCGCTGCTACGCGACGACGCCGCAGCGGAGGCGCTGCACCGTGAGGCGATCGAGCGGCTCGGTCGCACCCGGGTGTGCGTCGAGCTCGCCCGCGCGCAGCTGCTCTACGGCGAATGGCTGCGGCGGGAAGGTCGACGGACCGACGCCCGAATGCAGCTGCGGACCGCCTACGGGACGCTGACGGCGATGGGCGTCGACGCGTTCGCCGACCGCGCCCGGCGGGAGCTCCTGGCCACCGGGGAGACGGTGCGCAAGCGGTCGGTCGAGACGTCCAGGGAGCTGACGTCCCAGGAGGCGCACATCGCCCGGCTCGTCGCGGACGGGCTCACGAACCCGGAGATCGGCGCTGCGCTCTACATCAGCCCGCGGACGGTCGAGTGGCACCTCAGGAAGATCTTCGCGAAGCTCGGCGTCAGTAGTCGCCGGCAGTTGCGGTTGTCCCTGCGTGTGGGCGAGCGGAGCGGGACGTCAGCCTGACGCCGCGGTCCCAGCCGTGGAAGGGGGAGAGGTCGCCGGCGTCCCAGGCTGCGCGCAGTCCCGGCGCGCTGAGGTCCCAGTCGGGACGGATCTCGCGGGTGACCGCGCGGAGGTCGTGCCAGAGGTCGTCCACGGAGGGGCGGCCCCAGAACCAGTAGCCGTTGTAGACGCTGTGGACGACCAGTCCCGGCTTGAGCACGAGGGTGTGCGGGACCATCGGGTTGTTCCCCGGGTCCGTGTACTCCTGGATGTCCAGGTCTCGCTGCACGATGCGGCCCGGATCGGCGAGGAACGTCCACCACGCGCCGACCGAGGCGCGGAACTCCTGCAGGGTGTGGCGGTCGTCGGTGGAGATCGTGACGATCTGCGTGTAGGCCACCGCGACCTTCGGCTGGAACGCGGCCAGCTGGAGGTGCTGCTGGTGCTCCTTCGGGCAGTAGTGGCCGCGGGCCAGCGTGAGGATCAGCGGGTCGCGGCCCTGCAGCTCGCCGAGCGTGCGTACGACGCCGGTGTGGTCGGGCAGCGCGTAGTCGGGGAAGACCCCGCCGGGGACGATGTCGGAACGCATGGCCCATGCCTCCTCGTGCCGACCAGCCGAAGCTGGGAGATCAACTCAGTGTCACGCTCTCCGCCGTTCAATGCCTCGTCACCTGCCCGTCACATGTCGAGGACGACGTCGGTGGCGGGCCGGGCGCAGCAGACGAGTGTCTGATCGCCGGGTGGCGGTTCCAACGGGTCCGGCGAGTAGGTGATGTCGCCGGAGAGCAGGGGCGTGATGCAGGTGTGGCAGACCCCGGTCCGGCAGCTCCAGCGGCTCGGCACGTCGCAGGCGTCGGCGAGTTCGAGCAGGCTCCGCACGCTGGAGGGGAACGGGGTGGAGAGGCCGCTGCGGGCGAAGGTGACCAGCGGCCCGGTTCCGACCGGTCCCGACGGCTGGTGCGGCGGCCGGGCGGCCTGGCCGGTGACGCCGGGGTTGATCGGCGGCAGTGCCCCGAACAACTCGGTGTGGATGCGGGCCGGCTCGATGCCGATCGCCGTGAGGGCCTGCCCGATGTCGGTCATGAACGAGGCCGGGCCGCAGATGTAGGCGTCCGCGGTGACCGGAACACCGAGTGCGGTCAGCCCGGCTTTCGTGAGCCGGCCGAGCGCGGCGCGGCCGCGTTCGCGTTCGGCGGATGTCGCGTTGCTCCAGAAAACCTGCTCGTGGGCATGCGGTAGGGAGGCCAGCAGGTCGCGGGCCTCGACGGCCAACGCCTGCTCGCGAGGTCCGCGGTCGCCGTGGATCCACCAGATCTCGCGGTCGCTGCGGCGCGCCGCGAGCTCGTGCAGCATCGAGAGCACCGGGGTGACGCCGATGCCCGCGGAGATGAGCAGCACCGGGTTCCTCCCGTGGTCGAGGACGAAGTCGCCGCGGGGCGCCGCCACGTCGAGGACCGCGCCGGGGCGCACGGTGCCGGCGAGGTAGCCGCTCACCGTCCCGTGCGGCTCGTGCTTGACGCTGATCCGGTAGGCGCCGGCGCCGGGCGCGGAGGACAGGGAATAGCTGCGCACCGGCGCGGGCCGGGCCAGGCCGGGGATCCGCAGCGTCAGGAACTGGCCGGCCCGGGCGGCCGGCAACGGGCTCCCGTCCGGTGCGGCCAGGTAGATCGACGACACGGCGGCGGCTTCGCGGACCACCCTGGTCACGCGAAGCGACCGGAATCCCGTCCACGCCGGCTGGCTCCCCACCGGACCGGTGCCGGCATCCTCGGCGGCCACGAGTTCCCGGAACGACTCCTGCCAGCCAGGGCTGAGCGCCGGGATCCGGATCGCGGTGCGGAGCTTCGCGGGATCGCGTCCGGGCAGGTAGAGCAGCGCGTCGGTGTCGGCGACCGTCAGTGCGTGCGGCCCGTCGCCGGTCTTGACGATCCGGTCGCCGGCCTGGACGCGCCCTTCGGTCACGACACGCATGTAGAAGCCCGGCCTGTGGTGGCTGACGAGGAGCGCGGGCAGTTCGGGCTCATCCATCCGCAACCCGACCCGGTAGCAGGTGACCCGCGGCTGCGTCACCTCGAACTCGGCCTCGCCGATGCGGTACCGGTCGCCGATGCACACCTCGTCGTCGGGCAGCCCGTCGACGGTGAGGTTCTCCCCGAACTGGCCGTAGGTGAAGTCGTCGCGGCCGAAATGCCGCTGCCAGTAGCGGTAGGAGTCGATCTGGTAGACGAACACGGCCCGCTGCTCACCGCCGTGACCGTTCGTGTCGCCCTGGCCGTCGCCGTCGATGCCCCGCCGGCGCACCATCCGCGGCCCGGTCACCGCGTGTTTCCACACGCCGGTGTACACCGTCCTGCCGTGCCAGGACACGTCCTTCGGCATCCCGACGTTGACGGACAACAGCACCGGCGCTCGGGCCGGGCTCGACGCCCCGGGGTCCGTCGTTCCCTGCACGGCGACGCCGGTCATGTCTGCTGCCTCTCAGGTGATCTGCTGGCCGCCGTCGACGTCGAAGGTCGCGCCGGTGAGGGCCGTGTTGGCCATGATGTGCACCGCGAGCGCGGCGACGTCCTCCGGCCCCACGACGCGGCGGATCGGCAGGGTGGCGCGCAGGTGCGCGCGGCGCTCGTCGAGGTCACCGCCGAGCAGGGCGGCCGAGAGGGGAGTGTCCACGAACCCGGGGGCGATCAGGTTGACGCGGACCGGGGCGATCTCGAGCGCGAGGTTGGCGGTGAGCGCGGGAAATCCCGCGGTCAGCAGCGCCGTGACGCTGATCCCGATGGCCGGCCGGCGCCCTCCGGTGCCGCTCATGAGCAGGAGTGTGCCGCCGGGCCGCACAGTTCCGGCGGCGTGGCGGGCGACCGCGAGCGTCAGCCTGACGTCGTCGGCGACGTAGCGGGCGGCGTCCGCGATGTCCATGTCGGCGAACGGCGCGTAGTACGGACGCCCCGCGGTGAGCATGACGTGGTCGACGGGCGCCGTGAAGGACCGGAAGAACGCATCGAGACGGTCGGGGTCGAGGGCGTCGAACGCCGCGTGCCGCCGCGCGCCGACCTCGGCGGCAGCGTGTCCGAGGCGCTCCGGGTCCCGGCCGGTGAGGACGACCTGGGCGCCTTCGGCACGGGCGGACCGGGCGGTCTCGAGCCCGATGCCGGAGCTGCCGCCGATGAGGACGACGGTCTGCCCGCGCAGGGCCGGCTCCCGCAGGCCGGTGGCGCTGTCGGTGAGGGTGGTCATGATGGCCTCTCATTCCCGGCCGGGCAGGCACGACGACGACCTCGTCCTGATGTCCACGGCCGAACTCCTCGTCCTCGCCGCGTCGGCACGGCGGCCGTGCCGGCTGGGTCACCCTGTCGCGACCCTCGGCCCCTTCGACCCAGGGAGACCCCCTGGACCGGTACCTGGTCCCGAGAGCTGGCCGAGCCAGCTGATCTCCGCGAGCGTCATCCCAGTGTCGTCGGCATCGCCGTCCGGCGACGCTCGTGCGCAGCTTCAGCCGATCCATGGTCACGCCTATGGCGGCCACTGCCGCAGCGGCAGCGGCCCGCGGCTCCGCACCGTGCGGATGGCGAACGTGCTGCGGGCGTCGGTGACCGGTCCGATGGCGAGCACCTGATCCAGCAGCAGCTCCTCGTACGCGCCGAGGTCCGGCACCACCGCCTCGACCAGGAAGTCGGCCTCGCCGGACACCACGTAGCAAGCGATCACGGCGGGGATGGCGGTCAGCGCGTCCTCGATGACCCGCGAGGTCGCCCGCGAGTGCTGCTCCACCTTGAGCGAGATGAACACGGTCAGCCCCAGGCCGACCCCGGTCCGGTCCAGCTCGGCGCGGTAGCCCGTGATCAGCCCGGCCTCCTCGAGGGCCTTGGTCCGGCGCAGGCAGGCCGACGGGGAGAGACGCACCTTCTCGGCGAGGTCGACGTTGGCCGTTCGCCCGTGACGCTGGAGCTCGGCCAGGATGGCGCGATCTGTCCTGTCGAACGAGCTGGGCGGCATGAAAACAAGAGTAGCGGTGCTTGGAGCGCACGATGTTGCGTCACAGGTGTTCTGGGCGGCTGAAGTCGCCATCGCGTGCGGCGCCGTCCGGCGCACGCTGTACTCATGTCGACCACCGGTACTCCGGCCCCCGCCGGGCTCTCCACCCCGGCCGGTATCGCGCTCTACATCGGCGCCCTGCTCGGCCCGAGCCTGCTCTTGCTGCCGGGCCTGGCCGCCCGCATCGCCGGTCCTGCCTCGCTGGTCGCCTGGGCGCTGCTGCTCGTCCTGTCCGGCCTGCTGGCCAAGGTGTTCATGGTGCTCGGCCGGACTCTGCCCGGCACCGACGGCGTGGTCGGCTACACGCGGGCAGGCTTCGGACCGGGGCGGCTCGGCGCCGGCGCGGCCCGGGCCGTCGGCTGGTGCTTCCTGGCCGGGGTGGTGCTCGGAGCGCCGGTGGTCTGCCTGATCGGCGCGGCGTACGTGGCCGACCTGACCGGCGGTGGCCCGACGGCCACGGTGATCATGGCCGCGGTGCTCCTGGCGGTCGTGGTCGCCATGGCGCTGGCCGGCCGGGCGGTGCGCGGCGGCGTGCAACTGGCCCTGGTCGCGCTGCTGGCCGTCCTCGTCGCGGTAGCGGTGCTGGGCGCGGCACCGCACGCGAGGGTCGAGAACTGGACGCCGTTCGCGCCGCACGGCTGGTGGTCGGTCGGCCGGGCCGCGTCGGTGCTGATGCTGTCGTTCGTCGGGTGGGAGGCCATCTCCCCACTGGTCGCGCGGTTGCGGGACCCGGGTCGCCAGCTGTCACGGATCATCGGCACCGCGTTCGTCGTCACAGCGGTGATCTACCTGGGCCTGGCCGTGGTCACGGTGGGGGTGCTCGGGGCACGGGCAGGCACCGGCGTGCCGCTGGCCGATCTGCTCGACGTCGCGCTCGGCGGCACCGGCCGGTACCTGGCCGCCGCGGCCGCCGTCGCCCTCACCCTGGCCGCGACCAATGCCTACCTCTCCGGCGCGGTCGAGCTCGCCGGCAGGCTGCGCAGGACCGGCACCGGAAGGCGGCAGCATGGCGTGCAGGCGGCTGTGGCCGGGATCGGGCTGCTCGTGCTGGGCCTCGTCGGCGCCGGGCTGATCACGCTGGACGCCCTGGTGGCGGTGCCGACCGCCTTCTTCGTCACCGTCTACGCGCTGTGCACGGCGGCCGCGGTGCGGCTGTCCACGGGCGGCGCCCGGGTCGTCGCCGGGGTGGCCTGCGCCGTCGTGCTGGTGATCCTGGTCTTCTCCGGCTGGGCGCTGCTCGCGGTGGCCGCGGTCGCCGTGCCGGCCGCGCTGGCCGGACGAACGGGCGGCCGGCACCGGGTTCCGACCGCCCGCACGTGGGATCCGCTCACCTCAGCGGGCGTCGAGCAGCTCCGCCGGGTCGGTGAACGGCAGCTCGTGCGCCTCGGCGACGGGCCCGCTGACGAGCTTCCCGTCGAGGGTGCTCAGGCCCAGTCGCAGGGCCGCGTCGACTCTCGCGACGCCGGTCACCCCGTCGTGCGCGACCTTGACGAGGTACGGCAGCGTGGCTGACGTGAGGGCCAGCGTCGAGGTGCGGGCGACGGCTCCCGGGATGTTGGCCACGCAGTAGTGGATGACGCCGTCCACGACGTAGGTCGGGTCGGAGTGGGTGGTCGGCCGGCTGGTCTCGAAGCAGCCGCCCTGGTCGATGGCGATGTCGACGACCACGCTGCCCGGGCGCATCGCGGCGATCATCTCGCGGGTGACCAGCTTGGGAGCCTTCGCGCCGGGTACCAGCACCGCGCCGATCACGACGTCGGCCTCGGCGACGTAGGCGGCGGTCCGCGCCCGGTTCGGCGTCACCAGGTCCAGCCGCCCGCCGAAGATGTCGGAGAGGTAGGCCAGGCGTGCCGGGCTGGTGTCGAGGACCCGGACCATGGCCCGCATCCCGAGTGCGATCTTCGCGGCCTCGGTGCCGGACACCCCGCCGCCGATGATGAGGACCTTCGCCGCGGGGGTGCCGGGCACGCCGCCGAGCAGGATCCCCGCTCCACCGGCGGGGCTCTCCAGGTGGTGCGCGGCGGCCTGGACGGACATCCGGCCGGCGACCTCGCTCATGGGCGTGAGCAGCGGGAGCTTGCGGTCGGGGGTCTGGACGGTCTCGTAGGCGATGGAGTCGATGCGCCGGTCGAGGAGGAACTCGGTGAGACCGCGGTCGGCGGCGAGGTGCAGGTAGGTGAACAGCTGCTGGCCGGGCCGGAAGCGGTGGTACTCGGCGGGCACCGGCTCCTTGACCTTCACGATCAGGTCGGCTGCGTCGAACACGTCGTCGGCGGTCGGCACGATCTTCGCGCCGGCGGCGGCGTACTCGTCGTCGGGGAACCGGGACCCGACGCCGGCTCCGGCCTGCACGACGACCTCGTGGCCGTTGTGCAGCAGCTCCACGGCACCGTCCGGGGTCAGCGCCACCCGCTTCTCGTTGTCCTTGATCTCGCTCGGCACTCCGACGACATCGATTCGCTCGCTCATGACGGTTCTCCTCTTCTCACAGGTTCTCCGGCTTCGGTGAGGCCTGGCGCAGGATCCACTCCATCTCGTCGACCGCACCAGACGCCCGCGCTAGCGTGCCCCCATGAGCGCGAGCCAGGACACGCCGCAGGCCGGCATCTTCGCGCTCGGGACCGCCTCGCACGCCTACCTCGAACTCGACCTGCACGACGGCGCGGATCCGCGCGAGCTCATGGTGCGCCTGGCCGACCTCCGCGAGCCGCGCACGACGATCGGCGGGGTCAACCTCGTCGTCGGCGTGCGGCCCGAGCTGTGGCGCGACCGCATCGGAGCGACGGCGCCTGCCGGTCTGCACGGTTTCGACCAGCCGGTGGCCGGGCCGGACGGCTTCACGATGCCGGCGACCCAGCACGACGCGCTGCTGTGGCTCGCGGGCGCGGCCTACGACGTCGTCTTCGACGAGGCTCGCAAGGCCATCGCGGCGCTCGCGCCGGTCGCCGTCGTCGCCACGGAGACGTCGAGCTGGCCCTACCGCCACGACAGGGACCTGACCGGCTTCATCGACGGGACCGAGAACCCGAGCCTCGCCCGGGCGCCCGACGTGGCCATCGTCCCGCCCGGCGCGCCCGGTGCGGGCGGGTCCGTGCTGCTGGTGCAGCGCTGGAGGCACGACGTGGGAGCGTGGGAGGCGCTGACCGTCACCGCGCAGGAAGCCGCGATGGGCCGCACCAAGGACGACTCGACCGAGCTCGCCGACAAGCCGGAGAACTCGCACATCGCTCGAACCGACCAGGACGACCTCGGCGAGATCTTCCGCCGGAACATGCCCTACGGCACCGTGACGGCACACGGGACGATGTTCGTCGGCTTCGCTTCGGACCAGGGCCCGCTGTCCCGCATGCTCGACAGGATGGCCGGCCTCGCCGGGCCCCGGGACGAGCTGACCCGCTACACGACGCCCGAGACCGGCGGGTACTACTTCGTGCCGTCGCTGTCCGCGCTCCGGGCGTTCGCGAGCCCCGAGGACGACGGCTGACCATGCGTCAACCCGGCCAGTAGGCCGGCCGTCCGCCGCTGCAGGTCGACCATCTGGAGTACCGACCGGCGTTGCATGTCCACGAGCGCATCGACCATCTCGAACGTGCAGTCGACCCATACCCGGCCGGACACGAGTGACGCGCCACCTTCGCTCAAGGCGGTGAACGGGACTTCCGCCAGTCGGCCGGCCCACTGCCGCACAACCCCCGCTGCGGCGTCCTGCCCCTCCCGCAGACTGTGGAACACGGCGTTCGCGGTCGCCACGACCACGTCGACCGTCTGCTCGGCCGTCCGCGTCTCTGCGCTACCAGGCTGTCCACCCTCGGCGACTGTCTGGTCATCCGTCGTCCGGTCCTGCAGCTCCGTCATCCTTGCGTCCTCCCAGCATGGTGCCCGGCCGCCCGCACGGGCGGTCACTGTCCATGACTCGCGCCGCCGCGCGGGATGACGCGGAACGAGAGCCGCGACGGACCATCGCTCAGGGCGTGCGGACCACCGCTTCGGGCTACCATTCGGCGTCCTGGAGCGGTGACGTGACTGGAGAGAGGGTGGTGTGGGCGACGTTCAGGTCCCGCCGCCGAACGGCCACGAGCCGATCGCGGACCTCGTCCCGGTGATCCGCCGGGTGGTGGCTGCACGCATCCGCAACCCGGCCCAGATCGATGACATCGTCCAGGAGACGCTGTCCAGGGTGATGGCGGCCCGGTCACGGGTGGAACGCGACACGCTCGCCCCCTACGCGGTGGCCACCGCGCGCAACCTCATCGTGTCCGGGTTCCAGCGTGAGCAACGGGCCCGGAAGAGCGCGCACCTGCTTGCCGGGCCGGACGACACGGAGCTGCGCCCGGAGGACGAGGCGGTCCGCAAGGCGGAGGCCGCCGTGGTCAATCTCGCCCTGAGCCGGCTGCCGCAGGCGGACCGGGAGATCCTCCTCGAGCATGAGGTGAAGGGCAGGGACACCGCCGTTCTCGCCGCCGATCGGGGAACCACGCCAGGCGCGGTCGCGGCGCGGTTGGCCCGCACCCGGGCCCGCCTTCGGGTGGAGTACCTGCTCGCCCAGTGCGACGCGGAGCCTCCGACCGACCACTGCCGCCCGGCCCTGCTCGCCGTCTCGGCCGCCGACCGCCGCCGACAGGCCGAGCTCGACGTCACCGGTCATCTCCTGGCCTGCGACTTCTGCGCAGACGTCAGCTCGCGCCTGCTCCAGCGTCGTGCGGGCCGGACCCGCGTCGAGGAGGAACGGGTGCCGGTGTCGTGTGACGCCGATGTCGTCGTCGCGCGACAGAAAGCTCGTGAGACCGCGGCGCGCGCCGGCTTCTCCGGCACCGATCTGACACTGATCGCCACTGCCGTCTCGGAGATCGCCCGCAACATCGTGAAGTTCGCCCGCCGCGGCGAGTTCACCTTCTCGGTCGTCGCCGAGCCCGGACGCACCGGACTGCTGATGACCGCGCGCGACAGCGGCCCGGGTATCGCCGACCTGTCACAGGCGCTGCAGGACGGTTACAGCACCTACCGAGGACTGGGCATCGGACTCCCCGGCGCCCGACGGCTGATGGACGAGTTCGACATCGTCACCGAGGTGGGAAAAGGTACAACGGTGACGATGGCGAAGTGGCGCAGCTGACATGAACGACACATCCGGCGAGATCGAGGAGGGCGAGGACGTGACAGCCCGGCAGACGGTCGCCGATCAGCCCGAGCGACGGGCGGACGAGACGGAGTTGTTGCCCGAGCTGGTTGCCCACCTGCAGAAGAACCGCAGCGAGCTGCGGCAGGAGTGGACGAACCGCATCACCGACGCGCACCTGCTCTCGGCGATGACGCCCCACGAGGTGTCCTCGGAGGTCACGTCCGTCTACGACAACTACGTCGCGGTCCTCGAGACGGGCAGCGTCGTGGAGCTGCGCGAGTACGCCCGTGACCTCTCCGAGCGGATCATCCCGCGCGGCGTCGAGACACACGAGGTCGTCGGCATCGTCCTGCTGCTGCGCGACGTGCTGGCCCGCTCCCTGTTCGAGAAGTACCAGGACGACTTCGACCTGCTCACCCGTGTGCTGGACGCCTACGAGCCCGCCGCGAACCGCATCGCCAACACGGTTGCGGTGAGCTTCGTGGAGGAGCGTGAGCGGGTGATTCGCGAGCAGGCGGACGCGCTTCGCGAGCTCTCGACGCCGGTGCTGCAGGTCCGCGAACGGCTGCTCATCCTCCCGATCATCGGAGTTCTGGACAACGCACGTGCCCACCAGCTCACCGACCAGCTGCTACGGGCGATCCGCAAGCACAGGGCGCGGGTGGTGGTCATCGACATCACCGGGGTTGCGGATATCGACGAGCCCGTGGCCAACCACCTGGTCCAGACGGTCGACGCGTCACGGCTGATGGGCGCGGGTGTCATCATTACCGGGCTGTCCGCGGAAATCGCGCAGACGCTGGTCACCATCGGTGTCGACCTCGGCAAGATGAACACGGTCGGCGACCTCCAGGGCGGCATCGAGGAGGCTGAACGTCTCCTCGGGTTCAAGGTCATCAGGTCGGACGATGCCGGACGTTGACGAGGACACGGCGCAGGAACCGCTGCGCGTCTCGATCCTCCGCCACGGAGGGCACCTCGTCGCGTCCTTCCACACCGCGCTCGACGACGGCCAGCTCCTCCGGTTCCGCACGGAGCTCCTCGACCAGATCGGGCGGTACCGGGCGCCGGGAGTGATCATCGATGTCGCCGCGCTGGACGTGCTCGACTCCTTTGCGTGCCATACCCTGCGTGCACTCGCCCAGGTCGCGCGCCTGAGGGGCGCCGAGACCGTGGTCGTGGGAATCCAACCAGGCGTCGCGTTCGCGATGGCCCGGCTCGGCACCACCCTCCACCCCGTGCTCACCGCGCTCGACCTCGAGGCGGCGCTCGACCTCCTCGACCACGCCGACCTCCCGACGGGCATCGACCACCGGGCATGGTGAACACCGATCCGCGGCTGCGCCGGAACCGATTGCGCCAGAACTATGCTGCGGCGTTCGCCCGGTTCCTCTTCCACAGGGACGAGGGTGCGCTGGCCGCGGCCTACGAGCTCGGGAGGCGAAGCCTGACGAGTGAGGTCAGCATTCTCGACATCGTGCAGATCCACCACGCGGTCGTCATCGACGCCCTGCCCGGCCTGGAGGGCCCACAGGAGCTCGCCGAGGCGGCATCCATCTTTCTGGTCGAGGTGCTCGCGTCGTTCGACATGACGCAACGCGCGTTGACGGAGCAGCGCGACACCACGGACTGATTCTCCGGGTGGCTCCGCGTCATGCGGGACCCGCCGACGAGTCACGGGGATGGAACGGCGCGCCGGACCCCCTCGCCGGACGGCGCGTCGCTCCGCTTCACGTCGAGGCGGTCGTTTCTAGCTTGGTTCGACGTCCGAGTGGCCGGGAAGGTCGGCCTCGACCAGACAGGAGGCTCCAGCAGCACGCACCTCGCCGGTGTCGCACCGTTCCCGAACGCGGTCGAGAATCTCGGTTTCGCCGAGCGGCAACGCCACCCGCACGTGCTCGCAGGAGCTGACCTCCGGGCTGTCGAGGACGGCGTCGACCAACCGCGTCCGGGTGCCCACCGGCAGGTGGCCGGACTCGACATGCAGCGAGGCCCGCACCTCCGATGGGTCCACGACCTCGATGTCGGCGGCGGCCACATGCCGCCCATCCTCGTCGTTGACGGAAATCTGGGATCGGGCACGGTCGGTCATCGCTGACACTCCGATTGCTGATCGAACACGTCGGATGCGCAGGAGCTCCTGCCGACGGCGTCGGATCAGGGTAGCGGCCTGCGCCGGGGTCGTCATCGAACCCGCGTACCAACAAGGAGTCGCGCCGTGGCCGCATATGACGCGAGCCCGGCGTGGGCTGTCGAGCGGTGGTGTCGCGTGCGGCACGTCGTTGTCCTGCCCGGTGAGAGATGGTAGATCCCGCACCGGGAACCGCCGCCGACGTCCGGCGGGTGTGCCGTAGACGGGAACGAGGCCAGCGATGTCGGGTGCGGAATCGGACGCGGGAACGGGCGCGGCGCGGTCTCAGGCCTGGTACGCCGGGGACGGCCGCGACGCGTTCATCCACCGGGCGTGGATGCGCCGCGGCCTGCCCGACCACGCGTTCGACGGGCGCCCGCAGATCGTCATCTGCAACACCTGGTCGGACCTCACCCCGTGCAACGGGCACTTCCGGGAGATCGCCGAGCATGTGAAGCGGGGCGTGTGGGAGGCGGGCGGCGTGCCGCTGGAGATGCCGGTGCCCTCGCTGGGCGAGACGTTGGTGCGACCGACGGCCATGTACTTCCGCGACCTCGCCGCGATGGTCGTCGAGGAGCTGATCCGGGCCAACCCCGTCGACGGGGTCGTGCTGCTCGGCGGCTGTGACAAGACGGTCCCGTCGCTGATCATGGGCGCCGCGTCGGTGGACCTGCCCACCCTGATGGTGACCGGCGGCCCGATGCTCAACGGCTCCTGGAACAGGCGCCCGCTGGGCTGCGGGACCGGGATCTGGGAGATGAGCGAGGAGGTGCGGGCCGGGCGGATGCCGCGGGCGGACCTGCGCCGCGCCGAGTCGGCGATGATCCACAGCCGCGGCCACTGCAACACGATGGGCACCGCCTCGACGATGGCGTGCGTCGCGGAGTCGCTGGGCATGACGCTGCCGGGCAATGCCGGCCTGCCGGCCCCCGACAGCCGGCTGCTGGAACTGGCGCACGGTGCGGGCAACCGGATCGTGGCGATGGTCGCCGAGGACCTGCGCCCCAGCGCGATCCTGACCGCCGCGGCGATCCGCAACGCCGTTCGCACCGTCGCCGCGGTCGGCGGCTCCACCAACGCTGTGGTTCATCTGCTCGCCATCGCCGACCGCGTCGGTGCGTCCGTCACGCTCGACGACATCGACGCCGCCGGACGCGGCATCCCGTTGCTGGCCGACATCCAGCCCGCGGGCGCGCACCTGATGGAGGACTTCTACCGGGCGGGGGGCCTCGACGCGGTGCTCGGGCAGATCGCGGAGCACCTGGAGCCCGGGCTGACCGTGTCCGGGTGCCAGCTGACCGATCAGATCAGCGGCGAGCCGCCCCGCGAGCCCGCCGTCATCCGGCTCGCGGCGGACCCGATCGCTCCCGAGGCGGGGATCGCCGTGCTGCGCGGCAACCTGTGCCCGGACGGGGCCGTCGTCAAGCCGGCCGCCGCCACGCCGGAGCTGCTGCGCCACCGCGGACGGGCCGTGGTGTTCGACGGCGTCGAGGACCTGCACGCCCGCCTCGACGACCCCGACCTCGACGTCGGGCCGTCCGACGTGCTCGTGCTGCGCGGCTGCGGCCCGCGCGGCTACCCCGGGCTGCCCGAGGTGGGCAACATGCCGCTGCCCGGCAAGGTCCTCGCCGCCGGCGTGCGCGACATGGTGCGGATCAGTGACGCCCGCATGAGCGGGACCGCGTTCGGCACGGTCGTCCTGCACGTCGCCCCCGAGTCCGCCGCGGGCGGCCCGCTCGGGCTGGTGCGCACCGGCGACCCGATCGAGCTCGATGTCGCGGGTCGGCGCCTGCACCTGGACGTCCCCGACGAGGAGCTGGCCCGCCGCTCACCGGTCACCGCCGCCGCCCCGCCCGCGGGAAGCGGCTGGGAGCAGCTCTACCGCGACCACGTGCAGCAGGCCGACCGCGGCGCCGGCCTGGACTTCCTGTCCGGCGCCCGCGGCTCGGCCGTCGCCCGCGAGTCGCACTGACGCAGCTGATCAGCATCAGCGCGCGGGAAGTCGGGATCGGCGGCGAACAGCCGCAGACGGGGTGGGGGCTGCTCGGCCACCACGCTGCCGGTCGTCCGCGCGACACCGGACGGCAGGTGTAACGGGGAACACACGACCCGCTGGTTCGGGGCACTCCGGCCTCTGTGTCCGGAACGCGCCGCGGCTGAGCATGGTCGGCATCACATCGGGGGAGGGCGACATGGGCGGGCAGGCGACGGTCGGGGCGGCTCGGGTCGTGCCTCTTCCGACAGAGCGGGCGGCGGCCGCCGATCCCGACACCGGTCTGCTCCTGGCCGGCCGTTACCGGCTGGCCGAGGTCGTGGGCCGAGGGGCGACGGCACGGGTGTGGCGAGCCCGCGACGAGCTGCTGGACCGCGACGTCGCCGTCAAGCAGGTCGACCACGCACACGGCCGGGTCGAGGCCCGGCTCGCGGCCCGGGTCCGGCATTCCCACGTGACCGTCGTGCACGATGTGGTGGTGCACGACGGCTCGGACTGGCTGGCGATGGACTACCACCCGGGTGCCAGCCTGGCCACCGTCCTGAGCCGGGGCAGGCGTCGACTGCCCCCGACGGCGGTCGCCGCGCTGGGCCTGCAGCTGCTCGCCGCGTTGCGCGCCGTGCACGCGGCCGGCGTCGTGCACTGCGACGTCAAGCCCGCGAATGTGATGCTCGGTGAGGACGGGCGACCGGTGCTGGTGGATTTCGGCATCGCCGAGACCGCCGGTGGCGACCCCGCCCATCCCGCCCGCCGCACCGGCCACGTCGTCGGGTCGCCGGCGTTCATGGCGCCCGAACTCGTCCGCGGCGAGGCGCCGCAGCCCGCGGCCGACCTGTGGTCGCTCGGCGCGACCCTCTACACGGCCGTCGAGGGCCGCCCGCCCTTCCCCCAGGAGGAAGCCGTGCCGACCCTCACCGCGGTGTTGCACGACGCGCCGCAACCGGCCCGACGTGCCGGCCGCCTGCAGCCGCTCCTGGCGCTGCTCCTGGACAAGGACCCCGCCCGCCGACCCTCCCACGACGCCGTGCACGCCCTGCTCACCGACGCCTACCCGCGGACCCGGTCCGTCCCGGCCTCCGCGATCTCCGGCAGGACTGCACGACGTCGGGCGGCACGGTCGGCCGCGTCCCGACCTGCCGGTGGCGCGACGTCCACGCTGCCGAGCCCGCGCATCCTGGTGGGTGCAGCAGCCTGACCTGCATTCTCCGCACCCGCGCAGGAGACCTTCGTGTCACGATCAGCCTTGCAGCTCGACGAAGCTCGACGACCTGTGAGGCGGCAACGATGCAGAAGTTCGTGTACGAGTTCACCGAGGGCGGCAAGGACGAGAAGGACCTGCTGGGCGGAAAGGGCGCCAACCTGGCCGAGATGACCCGGCTGGGGCTGCCCGTTCCACCGGGATTCACGGTTACGACCGAGGCCTGCCGCCGTTACCTCACCGACGGGGCCGTGCCGCCGGAGTTGCGGGTCCAGGTCACCCGGGCGCTGCGGGCATTGGAAGACCGGATTGGTCGCCAGCTCGGCGACCCGCAGGACCCGTTGTTGGTGTCCGTCCGGTCCGGGGCGAAGTTCTCGATGCCCGGCATGATGGAGACCGTCCTGAACGTCGGCCTGAACGACGCGTCGGTCCGCGGGCTGGCCGACGTGTCGGGTGACGAGCGCTTCGCGTGGGACTCCTACCGCCGGCTGGTCGCCATGTTCGGCAAGACCGTGCTGGGCATCGACGGTGAGCTGTTCGCCGAGGCGATGGACAGGCTCAAGCGCGAGCGCGGGGTGACCGGGGACGTCGATCTCACGGCAGGCGACCTCGAGGAGCTGGTCGAGACCTTCAAGAAGGTGGTCCACCAGGAGACCGGGCGGGCCTTCCCGCAGCACCCGCGCGAGCAGCTGGACCTGGCGATCGTCGCGGTCTTCGACTCGTGGAACACCGACCGGGCGCGGATCTACCGGCGCCGCGAGCGGATCCCGCACGACCTGGGCACCGCGGTGAACGTCTGCACGATGGTCTTCGGCAACCTCGGCGCCGACTCGGGCACCGGCGTCTGCTTCACCCGCGACCCGGCCACCGGGAAGCAGGGCGTGTATGGCGACTACCTGCCCAACGCCCAGGGTGAGGACGTCGTCGCCGGCATCCGCAACACGCTCACCCTGGCCGATCTCGCCGAGCGCGACCCCGCGTCCGCGAAGCAGCTGTTCGGGGTGATGCGGCGGCTGGAGACCCACTACCGCGACCTGTGCGACATCGAGTTCACCGTGGAGCGCGGGAAGCTGTGGATGCTGCAGACCCGGGTGGGGAAGCGGACGGCCGCGGCGGCGTTCCGGATCGCCGCCCAGCTCGTCGACGAGCAGCTGATCACCTTCGACGAGGCGCTGGAGCGGGTCAGCGGCGAGCAGCTGGCCCGGTTGATGTTCCCCCAGTTCGACCGGTCCACCGACAAGACCCTGCTGGCCCGCGGCCTGGCGGCCTCGCCCGGTGCGGCGGTGGGTGCGGCGGTGTTCGACTCCGCCTCCGCGGTGGCCCGGCACGCCGGCGGTGAGTCCGTGATCCTGGTGCGCCGGGAGACCAACCCCGACGACCTCGAGGGCATGATCGCCGCGGCCGGGGTCCTGACCAGCCGGGGTGGCAAGACCAGCCATGCGGCGGTGGTGGCCCGCGGGATGGGCCGCACCTGCGTCTGCGGGGTGGAGGCGATCGACGTCGACGCCGCCGCACGCATCGCGCGGGTCGGGGACGTGGTGATCAACGAGGGCGACGTGATCGCCATCGACGGCTCCACCGGTGAGGTGTTCCTCGGGGACGTGCCGGTCATGAGCTCACCGGTGGCCCGGTACCTGGAGGAAGGCCTCGACACCGTGGTCACCGACGTCGACGAGGAGACGGCGGACCTGGTGCGGGCGGTCGACGCGATCCTCGGCCACGCCGACGTCACGCGGCGCCTGCAGGTGCGGGCGAACGCCGACACCGCCGACGATGCCGCGCGGGCCCGGCGGCTGGGCGCGCAGGGCGTCGGGCTGTGCCGCACCGAGCACATGTTCCTCGGTGACCGGCGGGTCCTGGTCGAGCGGCTGGTGCTGGCCGACTCGGCGCAGGCCCGCGAGGCGGCGCTGGAGGCGTTGGAGCCGCTGCAGCGGGACGACTTCACCGCGCTCTTCGCGGCGATGGACGGCCTGCCGGTCACCGTCCGGCTGCTCGACCCGCCGCTGCACGAGTTCCTCCCCGACCGCACCGAGCTGGCGGTCAAGGTGGCCGTCGCGCACGAGCGTGGTGAGGACACCGGGCACGACGAGAAGCTGCTGGCCGCCGTCGAGCGCCTGCACGAGTCCAACCCGATGCTCGGCCTGCGCGGGGTGCGGCTGGGGTTGACCGTGCCCGGGCTGTTCGCGATGCAGGTTCGTGCCGCGGCAGAGGCCGCCGCGGCACGCAAACGCGCCGGTGGTGACCCCCGGGTAGAGATCATGGTGCCGCTCGTCGGGTCGGTCATGGAGCTGCATCTGATCCGCGACGAGACCGACGCCGTGTTGCGCGAGGTCGCCGATCGCGAGGGCGTCCGCCTGGACATCCCCATCGGGACCATGATCGAGCTGCCGCGGGCGGCGCTCACCGCGGGCCGGATCGCGGAGGCCGCCGACTTCTTCTCCTTCGGCACCAACGACCTCACCCAGACCGCATGGGGGTTCTCCCGCGACGACGTCGAGGCCGCCTTCTTCGCCGCGTACCTCGACAAGGGCGTCTTCACCGTGTCGCCGTTCGAGACCCTCGACGCCATCGGCGTCGGCCGCCTCGTCCGCATCGCCGTCGAGGAAGGCCGGGCTGCGCGTCCCGGGCTCAAGATCGGTGTCTGTGGCGAGCACGGCGGTGACCCCGAGTCGGTCCATTACTTCCACGACGTCGGCCTCGACTACGTGTCCTGCAGCCCCTTCCGCGTCCCGGTCGCCCGGCTGGAGGCCGGACGGGCGGCGATCACCTTCGAGGAGTCGGGGGAGGGGCTCGCGGCCCCGCGGTGACCGTCGTCCCCTACCGGGTGGCGGTGGCCTCAGCTTCGATGACGTCAGCGGCGCCTGCTGCGCCGCCGGCGTGTCGGAGCTCCGCACGCAGCGTGGCGCAGCGCGCGGCCACCTGCGCCGAGGACTCCAGCGCGACCACCGCCGCGCGCAGCTCGTCGGGGGTGGCGCCGGCCTCCAGCCGGTGGGCCACGCCGAGCTCGACGAGCCGGTCGGCGTTGGCGAACTGGTCGACGGCCTGGGGCACGGCGACCATCGGGACGCCGTGCCACAGCCCCTCCGAGCAGCCGCCCATCCCGGCGTGGGTGACGAACGCCGACGCGTGCGCCAGTACCGACAGCTGCGGTACCCAGCGGTGCACGGAGGCGTTGGGCGGGAGCGCGCCCAGCGCGTCCGGGTCCACCGCCGGGCCGACCTTGACGACGACGTCGCGGTCGAGGTCGGCGAAGGCGTCGAGGCAGGCGCGGTAGAACGCGGGCGGTGCGGAGTAGGCCGAGCCGAGGGAGACCAGCAGCACCGGGCGGTCCGGGACGGGCCACCGTTCCTGGTGGGCACGGACGGCCAGGGCCGGTCCGACGAAGGTGTAGCGGTGCGGGTCGACGTCGTCGGCGTGCGGTTGCATGGCCCGGGGGACCAGGACGACCGAGCGTGGCGGCCGGCCGGCGAAGGCGTCGACGTCGAGCGGGACGTCCTCGGCGGCCAGCCAGGCCGTGAACCGCTCGTGGTAGGCGGCGTAGCCGGGGGCGGCCCGCAGGCCGTCGAGGACGTCCGCCATGTCCCGCTCGTAGCTCTCCCAGGCGACGTAGGTGGGGGAGAGCTGCACGAACGGCCGGGACCACTGGTGGGCCAGCACCCGCGCCGGATAGGAGCCGATGTCGCCGAGCAGCACGTCGGGCCGGTCGTCGTCGAGGGCGGCGCGGGCCTGTGGCAGGACGTGGATCCCCTCGTCGAGGAAGCGGGCCATTCCTGCGACGGGGTCGTCGGGCCAGGTCTCCCCGCTGTCCTCGTCGGGGAGCACGGAGGTGACCGGCACGACGGTGGCGCCGGTGGCGGCGACGGCCGGCGCGAACCCGGCCGGGGTGGTGACCTCGACGCGGTGGCCGCGCGCGACCAGCTCCGCGAGCACCGGCAGGTGCGGGTTCATGTGCCCGTGTGCGGGCACACCGATCATGACGATGTGCAGCGGGGTCATCGCGGCGACGTTATCTCCGGTCGTCGCGGCGGGCACCCGGGTTCTTTGCCGACTCGTGATGTCCTTGACCCGGGCCGCGCTCGGCTACGACGCTGGCGGGTGCAGGTTCCGTCCCGCGTCCTGGAGAAGTCATGCCTTGCCGCAGTCCGTGTTCACCGAGCCTGCCCCGTGGCGGAGCCGGGGGAGTCGAGTGGAGGTGGGAGGCCTTCGCCACGGCGTGCTCGGGCCCGACCTCGGTCCACGGGCCAGCGCGGACGGTGTCCCAGGCGCCGTCCGGGCAGAACTGAACGCGCCGGGGTGACCTTCGGTCACCGAGTGCGTTTGATCGTGCACTTTCTGTCAGACTGGCTAGATGGGAGGAAACCCGGTGGTGCGCCCGACCTCGTCGTCGGCATGCCTGCGGGATGACACCCGAGCCGAGCACGATGCCGTCGAGGCCGGTCTGGACCTTCGTCGCCTCCGCCATCCCGCGGAGCTGGCGGCGCTGCTGCACGGATGGACCGGGGTGTGGCACGAGGTGCAACTCGCCGCCGCCGCGCCCGGTGCCGCTGCGGAGGCGACTGCCGAACTGCTTCCTCCCGCCACCCAGTCGCTCCGCTGGCTCGAGCGCGACCTCGCCGACATCGGCGGCGCGTCGGCCGGGGTGCTCCCCCACGAGACGTCGGCTCGAACGGGTGCGGCGGGCGGGAGCCGGCTCCGCCGCTTCCTTGCGGAGACGTCGACGACCTGGGGCGTTGCCTACGTCCTCCGCGGCTCGCGACTCGGCGGCAGCGTGCTTGCCCCGCTCGTGCGCGCCCAGTTGGGGCTCACGAGCGCATCTGGCACCTGCTTCCTCGCATCGAACGGCACCGATCCCGGTCGCGAGTGGGTGTCCTTCCGGCGGCGTCTCGACGCCGCCGACCTGCTCGCGACGGACCTGGCCGCCGCCGTCGATGCCGCCCGATGGACGTTCCGCTGGGTGGGCACGGTGATCACGTCCACCGCCGCACCGCTGCCGGTGCTCGCAGGTCAGGCATCGACATGACGCGTACGGCCGTGGAGCCGGCCCGTCCCGCAGAGCTCACGGCAGAGGGGCTGGCGGCCCTCGGCCCGGGCAATGCCTGTGACCGTGAGCCCATCCACCTGTCAGGCGCGATCCAGCCGCACGGCGTCCTGCTCGTCGTCGACCCCACCTTGTACGTCATTACCGCTGCGAGCGTGAACTTTCCCCTGCCCACGACGCACGCCCACACCCCGCTGGGTGCTGCACTGGCTGACGTGATCGGGCCCGACCTTGCCGAGGCTGTCCGTGCTGCCCACACGACCGGGAACCCGCATGACGGTCTTCCCGTGCCGGTCCAGCTGCCAACCACCGACGAGCGTGGAGAGGCGACGTATGACCTGATGGCGCACCGTCGCGGGGGGGCGCTGGTGCTCGAGCTCGAGGTGGCTGACACGCAAGACCACGCGAGCCCGGCACGGTTCTACCAGCGGCAACGTGACGCAGTGAACGCGCTCCACGAGGTCGACGGCGTACAGGCGATCTGCGCGCGGACGGTGCAACTGGTGCGCGAGCTGACCGGCTACGACCGGGTGATGATCTACCGCTTCGAGCCCGACGCGCACGGCCACGTGGTCGCCGAGGCGTGCGAGACCAGCCTGACGCCCTACCTGGGGTTGCACTACCCGGCAACCGACATCCCGCGCCAGGCCCGGGCGTTGTTCCTTCAGAACTGGATACGGGTCATCGCCGACGTCGATGCCGAGCCCGTACCCATCGTCGCGCTGGCAGACGGCGCCCCCGTGCACGAGCTGGACCTCAGCATGTGCGTTCTGCGGAGCGTCTCGCCGATGCACCTGCAGTACCTCCGCAACATGGGCGTAGGCGCGAGCCTCACCATGTCGCTGATCGTCGACAACCAGTTGTGGGGCCTCATCGCATGCCACCACGGCACACCCAAGCGGGCAGGCCACATGCAGCGGCTGGCCTGCGAGGCGCTGGGCCAGCTCGTCTCGGTGCGCCTCCGCGCCGCCCGGACGACGGAGAACGATCAGTACAGCGCCGAGCTCAGCCACCTGCGGGCACAGCTCATCGCATCGATCGCCAACAATGAGAACCTGGCTGCGGGCGCCGCTGACGCACCGGATGCGCTCCTCGACATGGTCGCTGCCGACGGTGCTGTCGTAGAGATCGAGGGCGACAGGTTCTCCGTGGGCCTGGTCCCCGGGGCGAAGGAGCTGGACGCGCTGGTGCTCCGTCTCGCCGCACGCCTGGGCGCCGCGGCAGGACCACTGGTGACCGACGCCCTCGACGACGAAGTGCTGACGAACGGTTCCGAGACGCCGGCGACCGGCGACGCGCGGCCGTCGGCACCTGCGACGGGTGCGATGTTCCTGCGGTTGGCGGGCCGACCGGACGGGTTCGTCCTGTGGTTGCGCGGAGAGCACGCAGCGACCGTCCGCTGGGCCGGGCGGCCGGCCCCCGAGGTGGACGCGCCGGATGCACTGCTCGGCCCGCGTGCGTCGTTCGCAGAGTGGTTGGAGGAGGTACGGGGCCGCAGCGCCCCGTGGCGGCCGGCGGAGGTGGCTGCCGCCGAAGAGCTCGCCCGTGTCATGCCCGAGGTGGTCTTGCACCGCACCCAGTCCCAACTGGTGCGGTTGGCGCTCCACGACCCGCTGACCGGGCTGCCCAATCGGACGCTGATGAACGACCGGCTGGTCGATCTGCTCGCCGAGCATCCACTGCGACGCGAAAGCGACAGCTCAGACGGCGGCCCCGGCGTCGGGCTGCTGTTCATCGACCTCGACGGGTTCAAGGGCGTCAACGACACCAGGGGCCACCTCGTCGGTGACGAGCTGCTCATCATGGTGGCCCGGCGCCTGGTCGAGGTCGTACGCCCGCAGGACACCGTCGCCCGTATCGGCGGGGACGAGTTCGTGGTTGTCGTGCCCAGCGCGCAGCGAGGTGACGTGGTGGCCATCGGTGAGCGGATCGTCGAGGAGTTCCGCCAGTCCTTCGTGCTGGGCGACGAGGTGATCCGCTCCGTCACCGCGAGCGTGGGCATCACGGTGGTCCCACCCGGCAGCGAGTCGGACGAGGCACTACGGCAGGCCGACTCGGCCATGTACCACGCGAAGCGCTCCGGACGGGACCAGATCGCCATCTACAACGCGACGTCGGGCACAGCCGCGACGTACCACGAGCTGGCCAAGGAAGAGCTGCAGCTCGCCATCAGTTCTCACAACCTGACCGTGGAGTACCAGCCCGTCATGCGGCTTGTCCCGGGTGCCGATCCCGTGCTGCACGGCTTCGAGGCGCTGGCGCGCTGGCCGCACCCCACCCGGGGGCGGCTAGGACCGGATGCACTCATCGGGGTCGCGGAGGATAACGGGCTGATCGACGCCCTCGGCGACGCGGTACTGCACGAGGCCCTCCGTCAGCTGCGGGACTGGCACGACCCCCGCCTGACCATGGCCGTCAACGTCTCGGTACGCCAGCTCGTACGGCCCGGTTTCGCAGCGGAGGTGCTGAGCCGGCTCGTCGAGCTCGGGATCGAGCCCTCGCGGCTGACCTTGGACGCTCGGGAGTCGCAGCTCATGGAGCAGCCTGACGTGGCCTTGGCAGGCATCCGTGAGGTTCACTCCACCGGCGTACACATCGCCATCGACGACTTCGGCGCGGGCTTGACGTCCGTGACGTACCTCCGCGACCTGCCCGCGACGGCGCTGAAAATCGATCCGTCATTGGTGGCGGCGCTGTCTCAGCCGGGCCAGGACCGTGGGGTGGTCGGCGCGATCGTCAGGCTGGCACACGGCCTGGGCATGCAAACAATCGCAGAGGGCGTCGAAACCGAGGAGCAGCTGGCGCAGGTCCGCGCGGTAGGTAGCGACTTCGCACAGGGCTACCTGCTCGGGGAGCCACTCCCCGGCGCGGCGATCCGACTGCCGGCGCGGGGTCGGGGTGGCACGGGACGTGAGTGAGGGCAGGGTTCCGAGGATTGACCGGCCCGTCCCACTCGCTGCGGAAGTCGTGGCCGGTGACGCGCGTCCAAACGGGAATGGTGGCGTCGAAAGTCAGCTGTCGCCCACCAGTGATGCGAGGGCGTTGAGCTCTCGGGTCAACGTCGCTGCGGTGGTGTCCGGGTCGACGTCGGGCAGCAGCGGCAAGGTCATGACGATGACGCTTCCACTTCTCGGCCGCGGAACGGCTCTGATGTAAGCGCCGCCTTCCCGTCCCGGAGCAACCTGACGGAGGTAGTCCACCGTGCCTGCGTCCTGGTTGACGGCCACCCGCAATGCGAAGTCCGTGTCGTCCTTGCTCGCCTGCCAACCCGAGCGGGCATCACCGGAAACCCGATCCGCGAAGTCGGGTGCCCACTCGGGGATACGCGTCGGATCGGCGAGTAGCGCCACGACCGCAGCGACGTCGGCGATACTTTCGATGCTCTGAGTCACACTCCGGGCAGCACCGGAAAGCTGAGCCATGGTTGAACCATGTCACACGGATGGGCGCCTTGGGCCGTTGGTGGGCGTGGGCGAGGGTGTCAACGGCTGTCGCCCGGTCATCGGGCCGCCCTGCCCCTGCACCTGAACTTGACCCGAGCCGTATCCGGCAACGACGCTGGCGGGTGCAGGTACCGTCCCGCGTCCTGGAGTAGTCATGCCTCGCCGCAGTCCGTGTTCACCGCGCCTGGCCCGTGGCGGAGCCGGGTGTTCCGGGCAGGAGCGGGCAGTCGGCCGTGACACCCCGGCCTGGTGGTCCCGGTGACCGCCCCGCGTGGCGGCGCCGCCGAGTACTTCGTCCGGGAGGCGCTCGCGCAGGCCGGCGACCGGTACGTCTTCGGTGCGGAGGCGCGTGGCGACGACCCGAACCCCACCGCGTTCGACTGCTCGGAGCTGGTGCAGTGGTCGGCGCACCAGGCGGGGGTCGAGGTTCCCGACGGGTCGTGGCTGCAGTACCGGCAGCTGGAGCAGCAGGGCGGGGCGGTCAGCGTCGAGCAGGCGCTGCACACCCGCGGCGCACTGCTGTTCTCCTTCTCCAGCCCGCCGACCGGGGGACGGCCTGCGGAGGCCCATGTGGCGATCAGCCTGGGCGACGGTCGGACGATCGAGGCGCGCAACAGCCGGGACGGCGTGGGCGTGTTCACCGCCAACACTGTGCGCTTCAACTACGCCGCGGTGATCCCCCAGCTGTCCACCGTCCCGTCCGGAGGGTTCGGCACGAACCTCGCGATGGCCCCGGGCGGGATGGCGCCGGGCTTCGGCGCCGTGGACCCGTTCGGTATGCCCGGCGCCGCGCTGCCCAGCGCCGTCCTCGGCGGCCCGGGGCAGACCGACTCCGACGGCGACGGCCTCACCGACCAGTTCGAGGGCCTGTTCGGCACCGATCCGAATCGGTCGGACACCGACGGGGACGGCCTCAGCGACGTCGCGGAGACCGCGACGTACCACACCGACCCGCTCCGGGCGGACACCGACGGAGACGGCGTCGCGGACGCCGTGGAGGTGGCTGCGGGCACCGATCCGGGCCGGGCCGCGCTGCCGCAGGGGGCCGCCGACGCCCGCTTCGGCGGCATGCAGACGCTGGACACCGACCAGGACGGCCTGTCCGACTATGAGGAACGGACGATCGGGACCCGCGCGGACGTGGCCGATACGGATGCCGACGGCCTGTCCGACGGCGTCGAACGGGGGCTGGGCAGCGACCCGAACAACGTCGACACCGACCGCGACGGCCTCACCGACGGCTTCGAGCAGCAGGCCGGCACGCTCGGCCCAGCGCCCGAGGACCCGGCGGGCGGGTTGCACCCGTCGGCCCTTCCGTTCGGGAGCGGCTCGCCCGCCGGTACCGGGTTCGACGACCCGACCTTCGGCGCCCCGCTGCTGCATTGAGCCCAATGCCGGCGTGGTGCCCGCGAGCCGGCGCCTGCGGTGCGGGTCAGCCGGGCGGGATCACCCGGGTGAGCGCCGCCGGGTCGCGTCTCGCCGGGCGGTCGGCCGAGGCGGCGGGACCGCTGGATCACGCGATCGCCGTCGAGGCGTGGGAGGTGATCCGGACGGCGCTCGCGGGCCTGCCGGACCGGCAACGGGTGGTGGTCGTGCTGCGCGATGTGGAGGGTTCCACGTCCGAGGAGGTCCGGGCACTGCTCGGCCTGTCCGTGGGAAACCAGCGCGTGCTGCTGCACCGCGGTCGGGCGCGGTTGCGGGTGCTGCTCGGTCCGGACGCCGTCGACGCGGTGGGCGCCTGACATGCCACGTCCGGTCGCAGGCACCGTGCTGCCCGACGTCACCTTGCCCGACACGACCGGTGGCGCCCGGCGTCTCGCCGACCTCCCCGAAGGCGATCCGCTGGTCCTGCACACCTACCGCGGCTGGTTCTGCCCGAAGGAGCGGGCCTACTTCCGGCAGGTACTGCTGCCGCTGCAGGAGGTCGCCGAGGTGGGGTACGTGCGGATGGTCTCGGTGAGCGTCGAGCCGCCCGAGGTGACCGCCGCCTTCCGGGCCGGCCTCGACGCCCGGTGGACGTTCCTCTCCGACGTCGACCGGGCCTGGCAGTCCACGCTGGACCTGCGCGAAGTCACCGACACCGTGCACGACCCGTACCTGCCGACCGTGCTGATCTGTGCCCCCGACCTGACCGTCCGCCGGGTGTACGACGGCTACTGGATGTGGGGGCGCCCGTCGCTCGCAGACCTGTGGGCGGACCTGCGCGATGCCGGTGCGGCGCTGCGCCCGGACTGGACGGCGCCGCATGGCTGACCTCGCCTGGCTGGCGCTGCTCGACACGGCCGAGCCGGGGACGGTGGCGGTGACCGATCCACGCGACGGGACCGCGGCCGGCCACCTGCTGGTCACGGTCGGCCGTGCGAAGCCGCACCGCACCGCCGTGCGCGTGGAGCCGTCGCTCGTGGGTGACGGACCGGCGCTCGCGGTGTCACTCGTGCTGCCGCCGCGTGGCGCCCGGCCCTTGTTCGACGACCCGGCGGTGGTCGGCGCCATGCGCGCGGTGCTGCGCGACCCGGGACGAACGACGCTGTTGAGCACGCTGGTCGACGGGCCGACGCAGTGGGCGGGCTCGATCAGCGGAGCCGACCCGCGCCGGGTCGCCGATCGGCTTGCCTGGTGGGCCGAAGACCCGTTCGCCCGCCTGGGCCCGCAGCATCGCCTGCTCGTCCCGGCGGGCGTGCTGTGCCCGCGACCGCTGCCGGCCGGCCCCGGCCATCAGCGCCACGCCGGCGCACCGTGGCCGTGGGGACGGTTTCGAACAGCATGAGTCCCTGACGGCCGTGCGTCACGCGCTCGCCGCGGCGAGGTGAGAAAGTGCTCTTCTCCGCGGCCGCTGTTCGAAGTCGATCCATTTCGGGGGAAGGAACTCCGGTAGCCCGTCTCGTATCCGCACGATCCACTCGGTGAAGTGGATCTGCCGGTGGTGGACCCGGCACAGCATGACGAGATTGTCCAGCTTCGTCTCGCCACCGCACTCCCACGGAATGATGTGGTGGCATTCGGTCCAGGAGATCGGGCGCCCGCATCCGGGGTGGGCACATCCGCGGTCCCGCGCGGCCACGGCCCGGCGCAGCCCCTCCGGAACCGTCCGGGTCGCGCGGCCCACATCGAGCGGCTGCCCGGCGCCGTTCAGCACGATCGGCACGGCGGTGGCGTCGCAGCACAGCATGCGCAGCGCTTCCGGTGACAGGATCCCGCCGAAGTCGAGGCAGGCGGCGCGGGCCCGGTTCTCCAGGTCCTCGAGCCTGATCAGCACGTTGACGTGCGGCCGGCGGCCACCGCACTCCGGGACCAGGTTCGTCGGGGCGTGGTCGAGGACGTAACCACACACGTCGGCCAGGGCCTCGGCCTGCCGCTGCCCGGCCGGGCGCTCGTCGTCGGCGGTCAGCGGATTCGCCTTCGCGTCGATCACCGTGGCGATCGCGTCGAACATCGCGGCGTCGTCGATCCGGCCCTTGATCCTTCCTCCGCCGGTCGCCGTCCGGGTCAGGTGCAGCTCATTGACTTGCGCCGGCGGCCCGTCGTCGGGCTCGGCGCCGTCCTGATCGAGCGCCTCGACCAGCGCAGCACCCCAGGCCTGCAGCTCCGACGGGGTGTAGTCGCGGGCCTTGCCTGCCAACGCCGACTCAGCGCCTGCCCATACATCGGGGGAAAGTCGCCGCGCCGAGGGCGTGTCGAGCACGCGCGCGATCACCTCGACGTGGCGCAGGCTGGCCCGCCCGTCGGCGAACACCGTGGCGGTGGCGGGCAGCCGCGCCGGCAGCGGGGCCCCGTCCAGCCCCACCCGTGCAGTGACGTGCTCGGCAGCCACGACGCGGCGGCGGGCCTCGAAGCGCTCCAAGCCGAGCAGATCCGCCAGGGCGGAGGCCGATGACTTGTAGCCCTTCTCGGCGAACACCCCGCGGCGCTCCAGCGCGGCCACCGCGGAAACGGCAGTGCGATCGAGCCTGCGCGCCGCGTGCTCGCATCGGGTGAGAAGCGCGACGAGATCCGCATCGGTGCCGGTTTCCGCGATCGCGTCCAGCGCCTCGATTGCCTGCGTGAGCAGACCGTCGAGCGTAGCGATCGTGGTGTCTGGCACGGGTACATCATCGCGCGACCCACCGACAATTCCGGCCGCTCGATCCGCGATCGCCAACCCTTCTTTCCCGAACTCTCGGCAGGGTGGCGCAAGCCCTTACAACAACCCCAACGCCCGCGCCCGCGCCACCGCCTCCGCCCGCGACGACACGCCGAGCTTGCGGAACAGCAGGCGCCCGTGCGTCTTGACCGTGTTCAGCGACAGTTGCAGGACCGTCCCGATCTCCCGCTGCGACAGCCTGCCCGCCAGCAGGGGGAGCAGTTCGCGTTCCCGCTTGCTCAGGACGATCCCCGCCGCGGTGCCAGTGGTGGGCGCCGCGGCGACGCGGGCCGCCGGTCCGATGCGGATCCGGGCGAGCCGGACCGGGAGCGGTCCGGGGTCCGGGCAGGCCCGCGCGATGGCCGTGCCTCGTCGAGCAGCCGCCTGCCGTCCTGCTCGTCGGCCGAGGTCCGTGCGCGCACGGCGAGGGCCAGCGCGAGCTCCAGCAGACCCGCCCCGCGCCGGGCGAGCGTCAGCGCGCGGGCCGCCGCCTCGGCGGCGCCCTCGGTCCGGCCCGAGGCGGCGAGCAGCGTCGCGCGGGCGAGATGCGGCAGAGCGGCCACGAAGTGCTCGGCGACGCCGGGGTCGGCGTCCCGCTCCAGGGCGAGCGGCACGCGGCGGGCGGCGTCGTCCAGATCCCCCGAGTCGGCGGCGGCCAGCGCCAGGTAGCCGAGCCCGTAGGTCTCCGCGAGGACGTTGCCGGTCCGGCGGGCCATCTGGACGGCCTCGGCCAGCGGGCGGGTCGCGCCGGGGACGTCACCGCTCCAGAAGGCCGTGATGCCGAGCTGCAGGTGGGCCACCGTCGCGGCGAAGGACGCCGCACCGTCGTCCAGCTCGAGGACGCGCTGGGCGGCGGCGCGGGTGGCGCCGAGGTCACCGATCTTGAACCGGTGGGTGGCGCGCAGCACGCCAGGTCCAGCAGGAGCCAGGCCCGCGCGACGCACAACCGGGGGTCGGCCCGCACGTGCGGCTCGGGCAGCAGGTCGAGCCAGCCGGCGACCGAGCTCAGGCGCCCGGCGTTGAACCACTCCGTCCAGGTCATGGCGATGAGCTCCGCCGCCGGCCCGTTGTCCCCGGCGGCGACGTGGTGGGCCACCGCGTCCCCGATGGCCCCGGTCTCCGTCGATCAGGCCGCGGCGCGGCGATGCAGGGTGGGCACGATGGTCGGCTCGGCGAGGGCCAGCTCGTGGCGGAGCAGCTCGCCGAACAGCCGGTGGTAGCGGAACCACCGACGCCCGGGGTCGATCGCGCTGAGGAAGACGCCCGCCCGCTCCGCGCGGTCGAGGAGTGCGGCGGCGTCGGGGCGATCGGTGACGGCCCGGCACGACTCGGGCGAGAGCCTGCGCAGGATGGAGGTGCGCAGGACGAACTCCCGCAGGTCTGGCGGGAGGTATGCGCGACCAGGTCGTTGACCAGCAGGGGAACCGCGGCGTCGCGGATCGCGCGCCCCCCGGCGGGCAGGGCGCGCAGCGCGTGTTCCCCGATGCCGGGCAACGGCTGTCGGAGCGCGGCCAGCACGTAGCTCCAGAACAGGACCGGGTGGTCGTCGCCGCTGTCGAGCGCCACCCAGGCGACCCGCGCGTCACCGGCCGCGCACCACTCGGCGAGCAGCGAGGTCTTCCCCCAGCCCGCGGGGGCGTCGAGCACGGTGAGCCGGTGTGCGGTCGGCCGGAGGTGGTGCACCAGGCCGGGCCGGGGCAGCAGGCCGCGACGAGCGGGCGGGTGCAGCTTCGTCGCACCGGCCCGTCGACGCGGAGTGGGCCGACCACGACGGCAGCGTGCCGCAGCACCGGTACGCGCAACAGCCCCGCGAACGAGGTGTACGCGAACGGTCAGGAGTTCGCCCGCGGCCGCGGCGTCGCCTCCTCGGCCTGC
>CAWHHY010000018.1:0-174104 GCA_963829305.1 uncultured Actinomycetota bacterium
GCGGGGGCGTTGCCGAGCGGGTCGCGCTCGTCGTCCTAGCCGACCAGCTCGCGGTAGGCGGCGGCCCAGCCGGCGCGGCGTTCCCACTCCTGGCGGCCGAGGACGTCGGTGCCGCTGTCGGGGACCGGGCCGAGCGCGTCGACCGCCCATCCGGGGCCTGCTCGGCGATCTCGGCGCCGAGCTCGTGGCGGCGCTCGGTCGCGCGGCGTCGGCGCGGTCGCGCAGGTAGGCGGCCCACTCGGCGGGGCGTCGGCCGGGAGAGGTCGGCCAGGTCGGTCACGTTCGGGGTGAGCCGGCCGGTGTAGGCGTCGGTGATCCGGCGGTGCAGCACCTGCGCCGGGGACGTGGCGCTCTGCAGGCCGCGGTCGTCGGCGACCGCGTGGGCGAGCACGGCGTCGGGGTCGTGGCCGGCGAGCTCGGCGGTGCGCAGCAGCCGCTCCAGCGAGCCGAACGCCTCGTCGGCGGCGATCCGCGCGCGGTCCGGCGGGCTGAGGTCGCCCTCGGCGGTGAGCCGGTCGAGGGTGGCGGACAGCCGGCCGGGGGTGACGTGGCGGGCGACGACGTCGATCAGCCGGTCGACGTGGGTCATGGTCGAGCGGGCGTCGATGTCGGCCTGCTCGCGCTGCGGCCAGCGCGGTGCGCTCCTGCTGCTCGGCGGTCGAGCGCGTCGGCGAGCACGGCCTGGCGCGGACCGCTCGGGCGCGCGTCAGGGTCTGGCCGGTCTGCGCGTCGTCGGGCGAGCGTGCTGGGTGACGACGTAGAAGGTGTTCGACTCCCGCCCGCGGGTGCCGGGCACGTAGCACGCCGGCGGCGGTCGTGCCCGCGCCGATGACGGAGTGGGCGGTGTCGACGGTGCCGCCCTGGGCGCTGTCGCGGGTGACGGCGTAGCCGAGCGACAGGTGCTCGCGCGACGTAGGAGGCGGGCAGCTGCATCGGCGTGCCGAGCCGCTCGCCCCACACGTTCCACTCCCCCGCGTCCTCGGCGGCGGTGCCGCGGCGCTCGACGATCGGGGCGACGGTCAGCCCGCCGTCGGGCGCGCAGCGCCGGTGACGCGGTAGGTCTGGCGGGTGATCGGGGCGGCGGTGTTGCCCTCGAACCCGCGCAGGTGCCAGGCCGAGCGCGCGGGCCTGGACCAGGTCGCCCGACCCCGGCGGTGACGCCCTCCCAGTCGGGCATGCCCAGCTCGACGCCGTGCTCCTCGACGCGGCCGAGCGCGACCAGCTCGGCGCGCAGCTGCGCCGACACGCGCGCCGCGGCGGCGTTGGTGCCGACCATCAGCAGCGACTCCTTGCCGGCGAGCGAGTCGGCGAGCCAGGCGCGGGCGGCGGCGGCCTCGGCCTGCTCGGCGGTGCCGCCGTCGACGAGCCGGCCGTGCTTGGCGTACTCGTCGAGCACGGTCACGTCGCCGTCGCGCAGCCGCAGCGACGCCGGGCCTTCCCAGTCGTTGGCGAAGCGGCGGACCTCGGCGAGCTGGTGCACGATGCCGTGCTCGGCGACGTCGGACAACGCCCCGCCCGGGCCGATCGCGCCGAGCTGGCGCGGGTCGCCGACCAGCAGCAGCTTGGCGCCCGCCGCCTGGCAGCGGGCGACGATCTCGGCGCAGCGACGCCGTGTCGGCGGTGCCGGCCTCGTCGAGCACGACGAGATCACCGCGGCGCAGCCGCCACGGCTCGTCCCGCCGGCGTCTCGCCCGGTCGCGCCCGCACCGGGCGGCTCGAGCCGGCGCTGCTGCGCGCCAGCCACGACGCGATGTTGCGGGCGGTGAGGCCCTCGCGGCCGAGGATGTCGGCGGCGACCTGGTAGGGCGCGAGCCCGAACACCCGCGGGCCCGTCCCGTCGTCGCCCGGTCTGGGTCGGCCGGGCGGGCGTCCGGGTCACCGTGGCGCCAGGCGTCGGCGATCGCGCCGACGACGAACGACTTGCCGGTGCCCCGGCCGCGGCCAGAGGACCTCGACCTGCGCGCCGGAGGTGAGCACGCCGCGCAGCGCGGCGGCCTGGTCGTCGCCGAGCGTCACGCCGGACTCGGCGTACCGCTCGAGGAGCCGGTCGGCGACCTCGGCGGGCAGCGTCGCGGCGCCGCGCGAGCACGGCGCGGCCCGCGGACGGCGTGCTCGGCGGTGAACTGGCCCTCGGTCGTGTAGAGCGCGCCCGTCGGGCGACGTGTAGGGCGACTGGCCGTTGGCCAGCAGCTCCGACGCGGGCAGGTTCGTCGTGTCGTCGGCCTGCGGTGACGCGGTACGGCCTGCTCCAACGCCGCGTCGGTCAGCCCGTCCAGCAGGGGCTCGACCTGCTCGGGGTCGACGCGCAGGTTGCCCGGCAGCGCGTCGGAGACCGCGCGGACCAGCGCGGAGCGCGACCACGCCTGCTTGGTCTCCGACACCGCCGGCCAGCGCCCGGGCGACGACGTCGCGCGGCGACCAGCTGGCGGCCGGGCTGCGCCTGCTGGGCGCGGGCGAGCACGTCGCGCGGCGACCTGGGCGAGGCCGCCGCGCGACGGTCGCCCGGCACTGCTCGGTCCAGCGGGCGATCTGCTCGGCGCGGGTCTCGCCGTCGTGCGACTTGCCCGCGCGGGTGGCGAGGGTGGCCTGCTGGGCGATGTAGTACCGCTCGGCGGGCGTGGGCTCGCGCCCGTTGGCGTCGCGGAAGTCGGCGATCAGCTCGGCGTCCTCGCGGTCACCGCCCGGCGCCGGGACGAGAACAGGTCCATGACCTCCTGCGGGACGCCGAGGATCTCGCGGGCCTTGCCCGTCCGGGCGGGTGGCGAACTCGACGCCGAGCGAGCGGGTCAGGTGCGCCTCCATGACCCGCTCGGCGATCGCGCCGGCCGCGGCGCGCAGGGTGTGGATGGCGCGGGAGTCCAGCGAGCGCCACTCCCCGTCCGCGCACAGGATGCGGTTGAGGATCGCCTGGTGGACGTGCAGCTGCGGGTCCTTGTCGCGGGAGTCGTGCTGGAGGAACTGCGCGACGACGAAGCTCGTGCGCGTCGATCCAGCGGCCGGCGCCGCCGCCGTGGTGCCCGACGCGGGAGTAGCCGGCGTTGCTGCTGCAGGTACTCCATCGCGGCGCGTGGCGCCGGCCATGACGGCGTCCTCGACGGCCTTGGCGTGCATCGACCACGCCTGCGGCGGCCTGCGTGGTCGCCGGCCGCGCGCGGCGTCGTTCGCGGCGCGCTCGAACGCGACCGCCGAGCACGGTGACGCTCTTGGGCGCGGAGAACGTGACGTCGATGAACGACACCGCCTGCCGGGCCGAGCGTTCGGCCTGCGCGAGCAGCTCGGCCCGTCGCTCCGGCGCCCGCGTTCGGCTCGGCTCCGAGCAGGCCGTCGTAGATCTCGTCGCGCGGTGCGGTACTTGCGGTGGCCGGCGGCGAGCGGGTCGGCCTCGCCCCACGTCGAGCGCGACGTGCGCGCAGGGTCGCGCGGGTCGCGGAGGTGGGTGTAGACGGCCTCCATGAGGTCGGCGTCGACCTCGCCGGTCAGGCCGAGCGCCTCGGCGCCCGCGCCCTACCACAGCCCCGGCGGCTCGCCGGTGGCGACGGCGCCGGTGTAGTAGCCCTCGCGGGCCTGCGCGACGGCCTTGGTCAGGTAGCCGACGTCGTGCCCGGTCGTGATGCTGAGCACTGGCTCACGCTCCAGAAGTTGATCTTGTGGACGATCATCGAGCGAGCCCGCCAGGGCGAAGCGAAGATCACCAGCGGATCCGGATGCCTCGGTGTGCTTCGTTGTTGATCTCTTGTTCTTCGCTCTGGCGGTGATCGCATGTGGCATTCGGTAAGGCGTCTTGTGGTGGGCGGGAAGGCTTGCGTTCAGGTGCGTCGGAGTTGCTGGCGGGTGTAGGCGTCGGCTTGATCGAGTTGGGCGTCGGTCGGCTCGGGTCGCGGAGCTAGTGGGTCGGTGGCCCAGGCGGCGGCGAGACTCGCGGCGTGAGCGGCGAGCGGCGGCGCAAGCGCCGGGCGCGCGGGCGGCCCGTCGCGGTGCAGGGCCAGCTCGCACGTTCCGACCGCCGCGAGCACGCGCTTGGTGACGCCAGGTCGGTGCCGCTCGTGCCAGTCGGCCACGCGCTGCCAGGTGCCGGTCGTGGGGTGGTAGGCGTCGGCATGGGCGTGGCGCAGCCACCACAGCTCCTCGATCACGTCCGGATGCCACAGCCAGCAGGCCGACAGGGCGGCGTCCGGGTAGCGCAGGTAGATCCGGCGGGTCCAGCCGATCAGCTCGGCGAGGTCAGCGACGGCGCGGGCGGGGTCGTCGGCCAGCAACCAGGACCGCACCACGGCCGGGTCCCCACCTTCCGGGGCGAGCACGGCCGCGGCGACCTCGGCGAGGTCGCCGCCGAGCTGCCGGACCAGCCGCTCCAAGGCGCTGACTCGCCTGCCGGTGCGCTCGACCGACCGGGCCAGCGACATGACCTCGTCTTCACCCATCACAGCCCGGCCCCGTCGACAGTCATCGTCTCGTCGGCGTACTCGTCGACGGTGGTCGACGCGGCGACGTCGGCCTCGTACGGGACATGAGCAGCGACGACGTTGTGGGCGGCCTCGACGGCCTCGGCGACCTGTGCGGCTTCGCCTGCTCTGATCGCGTCGAGCTCGGCGTCGTCGAGGCCCCACAAGTGCGCTGAGGCGCCGACGTGCTCGGAGACGTCTTCGAGGTAGTCGCGGACCAGGGCGCGGGCCTCGACGAGGCTGCGACCGTCGGCGGCCAGCTCGTGCGCGGCTTCCTCGGCGGTCAGGGCCGGTCCGGCGTCGATGAGTGGCCCTTCACCGCCGGTCAGGCCGGGCTCGTCGGCCGCGCCCTGCTCGTCGCCTGCGGTGTCCGTCCCCGCTTGCTCGTAGCCGTCGGGCTCGTCGGCGGCGGGGATGATGGTGCAGACGATCTCGCGGTTGTCGGTCCAGGTGGGCTCGGTGGTGGACAGTTGTTCACGGCCCAACATCTGGCGGAGGGCGCGATGTTCAGCCTCGGACGCGGGCTCGATCGGCTGGCCGGTGGTGGGGTCGGCGCGCCAGGTGCGGGCGCTGGGCCCGACCAGGGCGTAGCCGCCGTCCTCGGCCTGGGCGCGGGTGACGTCGGCGAGCGCGGCAGCAGCGAAGGCCGCGCCACGGTCGGCGTGTTGGTTGGCGGTGATGCGGTCGAGCAGGGCGTCCTTGTCGGCCAGGAACCGGGCGCGTTCGGCCGGGTCCGCTGAGGCCCCGGCGTTCGACAGCTCTCGCAGGCGGGCGGTCAGGGCGGCGATCTCCGCCGCGGTCGGCAGGTCAGGGTTGGCGCGGGCCATCACAAGCTCCACAGAAGGGGAATGGGTGGGGTCGGGCCGACCCCGGGGAGGCGGTCACCGGGGCCGACCCGCAGAGCAAGGGAGTTGGCGTGGTTAGAGGGCTTAACCCGTCGGGATGGGGCGAAGCCCGGCTAGGGGTTGTCGTCGGGGGCGGCCGGGACGACCGTCAACGGCTGCGTGACCGGGTCGACATCCCGCGGCCGGTAGTGCGTCACCCGCACCCGCCAGAAGCGGGCCATCAGGACCCACAGCGCCGCCCACCTGCGGGCGAGCCACGCCCGGGCGGGCTGTTGCCAAGCCGCGACGATCGCGCCCGCGACCCAGCCGTGCAACCCGCCGAGCACGAGGCCGAGCAGGGCACCGAGAGTGGTCCAGGACGGGTCGAGCTGTGCGGCCGCCCAGCCACCCCACCGGACCCCGGCCCACACCCCGAACGGCACCCCGCACACCGGGCCGACATGGCGGCCCAGCCACCCCAGCAGCCAGGCACGGACAGTCATGGCGGCCAGCTGGGCGCGGACCGTCCACGCGTCCGGGGTCTGCCAGGCGCGGACGTCCAGGCGGCGGTAGGCCAGCTCCACCCGCCCGATCACCGGCGCCATCCCCCGCCGGAACGCCACCACCGGTCTCCGCGGGCAGGTTGGCGATCTGCGCGGGCGCCAACACCGGCACCCGCCGCGTCGTGCGCGACGCGACCCGACCGTGCATGTCCGTCGTGAGGGTGGGCTCGTCGCGCTCGCCACCCAACGTGGACCAGTAGGTGAGGTCGTCGCGGGAGCGGGTGCCGCCGAACACCATCACCGCGCCGGTGTTGTTGAGGATGACCTCGGCCTTGGCCTCGCCGTAGCGGTCGAGCAACTGCGCGCGGGACTGGAACGCCGCCGATGATCGTCACCCCGCGCCCGCCCATGTCCGCGGTCCACTGATGCAGCGGGACCGGGCAGATCAGCGCCGCCTCATCCAGCGCGAGGGTCAGGGGTGGGTCGAGGCGCCCGGCGGGTTGGTGGGCGGCGATGCGGCGGGCTTCGCGGGCGATGTGCCCGGTCAACGCGGACACCAGCGGCGCGGTCTGGGTCTCCTCCGCGCCGAGCAGGTAGACGGTGGCGCGGGTAGCGAGGAGTTCGGCGACGTCGAACCCGGCCCCACCGCTCCTGGGGCCGGTTGCGGCGGCAGCGGCGGCGGCGTGGTGCAGCCACCCCAGCGCGGGCATGATCGTCGACGTGATCGACGAACGGGTCTTGTCGTTCGTGGTCAGGAACTGGCGGGCGTCGTCCTGCAACGCCTTCTGCGGCGACTTGCGCAGCAGCGAGGAGACCTCGCGCTTGGCCTCGTCCGGGTCGGAGACCCACCGCTGCACGTCGCGCATGGTCAGGTCCGGCGCCTGCGCGGCGGCATGCAGGAGCGCGGTCAGGACGCGCCTCGCCTGGTTCTCCCAGAACTCCCGCTCCCCCGCGTTGCCGGTCATGGCGCCCGCGGCGAGCAGGTCGGCGGCGCGCTCGGCCGCCGTCACCGAGTTGGCGCAGCCGGTCAGCGGGTCGAAGGTGATCGTCGAGGCGAGCCCGGCCAGCCCGACCGGGTTGAAGACGTACACCGGGCCGCGCCGGGCGCGCAGCGGCGCGGTCAACCCGTAGAGGTCCGTGCGGGTGGAGGTGACGAGCACGGCGCCCGCGGCGTCCAGGATGCGCCCGGCCAGCCACTGCGACTTGCCGGTGCGCGGCCCGCCGAAGATGCAGATCACGTCCTCGACCGAAGCCCACACCCGCAGCAGCCCTGCGCGGCAGAGCAGGACGGCGACGTCGACAACGTGGGCCGTTCCGTAGCCGAGCCAGCTGGCCCAACGGGTGGTCGGTGCCAGTGACGGGCGGACGGTGCCCGCTCGGCGGAGCATGGCGCGGCCGCTCGCCACGCGCACGATGTCGGTTGTCGACGCGACGCCTGCCTTACGCCGGGTGCGGGCGCTCCACCGGACGACCGTGGCGGAGGTGCGGCCGTGACGGTGCCACAGCCACAGCGCAACCGGGACGGCGAGCAGGGCGAGCACCCACCAGGGCGTCTCCTCGACGAAGGTCATCGCGGGCAGGATCGAGAAGGCGCCGAACCCGATGGCGACGAAGCGAGCACCACGGCGCCAGGCGATCCAGGCCGCTGTAGCGGAGATGGCGAATACGAGCAAGGTGGAGATGTTCATGGCGTGGCTCCGGTGAGCGCGGCGGCGCGGGGCGCCGGGTCGGTTGGGGTGGTAGGCCGGGCGTCGTCGATCAGGCGGCGGGCCTCGTACTCGCTGATGCCCAGCTCGCGGGACAGGCGACGGCGCCCGACTCCGGCGGCGATCAGTTCCGCGGCCCGGTCGTGTTCGACGGCGGGCGGGGCGGTCTCCCAGAGGTGGGATAGGCCGTGCTCGTCGAGCGTCTCCAACTCGGCGGTGTCGGCATCGTCCGGCTCGACGGCGGGCATCGGGCGACCGACCAGCACGGCGAGGTGGACGACGGCGCCGAGCACGGCTGGGGCGATAGCTGAGACGACCACGACGACCCACCACGCGGGCGCCAGACGGTAGGCGTCCAGGCCGTGCGCGAGGGCGTTGGCCGCCACCGACAGCCCGAGGAGGGTCAGGGCCAGGGTGCGGGCAAACCGGCGAGCCAGCTCGTGGGTCCGGCCGCCGAGCCAGACCAGCGACCCGGCCGCGGCCCCGGCGTCGACGACGACCGGCAGCAGCCACGCCAGCTCCGGGGCGAACCCGCACAGCAGCGCGAGGTCCCGCAGCGCGGAGAACGACAGCACCGCGGCGGCCGCGGCGACGACGGCCAGCAGTCCGAGCAGGATCAGTCGGGCGGCCATCAGTCGGTCACCCCCGCCGTGGCGGCGTCGAACGACCGGCGGGCGCAGGCCTTGCCTTGCCGGGTCTGGCTGGCAACGACCGACCAGGGCAGTTCCTCGACCACGCGCAGCCACACGACTTCGCGTTGCCGGGCGGTCGCGGCCGCCATTGACCGTTGCAGGTCAACGCTCGCGCAGATCCGGTCGGCGTCGTCGCCGATCGCGCCCACACCGGCGGTGTGCCAGGCAACGGGATCGGTCGGGTCGGTCGCGGCCTCTCGAGCCTGCTGCTGGACGCCAGTGCGGCGATAGTGATCGGCGACGACGTGCCGCGCGATGGTGCACAGCCACGCCCGCTCGACCTCGACCGACGCCAGGTGCAGGCCGGGTAGCGCCTGCCACGCTCGGACGAACGTGACCTGGGCGAGGTCGTCGGCGACGTCGCTGTCACCGGGGCGCACCTGGCGGGTGAGGTAGCGCGGCAACCAGACCTGATGCCTGCGGAAGAAGGCGTCGAACTCCCGGCTCATGGCGCTTCCTCGACGCCGATGTGGCCGATCGCCGACCAGAACGCATTCGCCGCAGCCGATGTGGTCGCCAGGCCTGTCCGCATGCCATGCAGGCAGGCGATGGCGTCGGCGAGACGATCGGCGGGATCGGTCGTGCGGGTGTCGTCGTAGAGCAGGCGGCCCTGCCCGTAGCCGCCGACCTGGCGGGCCAACAGGACGGTCAAGTCGTCCAGCGCGTACAGGGTGGCGACCATCTCGCCCGCCAGTGCGTAGAAGTCGGCGTGACGGGGGGACGCCTCCTGCTGGTGCTCGACCGTTTCGGCCCAGGCTGTGGCGGCAGTGTCGGCGCTGCGCAGCGCGCGGGGGCGTTCGTCGGGGGTGGTCATTAGAGTGGGAGTCCTTCCGCTCGTGTCCCTGGCTGGGGGTTTGTGTGGGAGATCAGGAGGGGAGCCCGGTGGCCGCCGGAGCTCCCCTCCGCCGTGCTGGTGGTGAGGGCGCGGAGCCGGGCGGCCCAACGCGCGGCCGTGCGTTCGGAGACCCCGCAGCGGCGGGCGACCTCGTGCACCGGTTGTCCCGAGGTGAGCAGCACCCGCCCGGCGGCCTCCCGGTCACCGCATGGGGGCTTGGTCCGGCTGCGGACGGTGGACACCCGCGGTCGGCGGAGGGCGCGCCGCTCCTCGGCAGTGAGTCCGCCTGCGATGCCGTCGGGGATCCGGGCCAGCGCCTCGTCGAGGCACTCCGACCGGACCGGGCAGCCCGCGCAGACGGCCTTCGCGACCGCGACCTGCGCCTCGTACGTCGGTCCTTCGACGGCCGTCGGAAAGAAGATCTCGCCGGACATACCGCGGCAGGCCGCATGCGACCGCCAGTCTCGCCGGGCGTTCATCCGACGCCGCCCTTGCCGTTGAGGGTCGGGGTGGCGGCGTGGTCGAGCGTCGATAGGAAGCTCGACAGCGCGCCCGGCAGGCCCGCCCCGACCGGGGTGGAAATGAACAGCACCATCGCGATCGCGGCGAACAGAACCGCTCCCCCGGCGAACCGCGATCGTGCGCAGATGGCCGAGCCGACGACCGCGAAGAAGATGAGAACGCCCGCGTTCGGCATCGCTCACACCCCCCGACCGTTGCGCTGCTCCGGCACCCACTCGGCCGCGTCGACGAGGCCCTGATCGGCCAGTGCGGCCGTCGACCATCTCCTCGATCGCGCGGGCCGGAACGATGAGCCGCCCCCGGACACGCACGGCGGGGAACTCCCCCGCCGCGATCGCCCGGTAGAGCGTCATCGGCGACATCCCGAACATCCGCGCCACCTCGGTGACGCTGTGGAACTGCCGCGGCTTGTCCCCGTCCACTGCCTGCTTACGAAGGGTTCGCATGACTCGCGTCCTCTCAGATGTACACGTTTGGTACGTGTACTAGACATCGTAGGTATGTGTCGGCGGTTGTCAACTGCCGTCGTGCTGTGTGGCACCGAGATTCCGCTGGTGAGGACCACGGCGGCAGATGACGCGAGATGACGCGAGATGACATGAACCGCGCGCCTAGTTGAGCCGTGCTGGTCAGAGCGGCAAGGTGGAGACGCGGAGCTGAGGGGGTCCGATGGGAAACCAGCTGGCCCGCGTGCGCGCTGAGCGCGAGTGGAAGCAGACGACGCTCATGCGCAAGCTGCGGGAGGCCGCTGCCCGGCGCGGAGAGACGTTGGTGAGCGACGCGAGCCTGAAGCGGCGGATCGCGGGGTGGGAGAACCAGGACAAGCCGATCAGCGACCGCTACCGGGAGCTGCTGTGCGACGTCTACGGCATGACGGCAGTGCAGCTCGGCATCGCCGAGCCCCTGACGTTCCCGTCAGAACCGCCGCTGCCGAGCACGGAGCTGGCCGAGCGGCTGACGTTCTCACGCCTCGACGACGGCCTCGTGGCCTTGCTCCGTGACCACACGCAGAGCATCCGCCTGCTCGACCGCCGCCTCGGCGGCAACGCGATCTACCGGCAGGCCGCCGCGCACGTCGAGCAGCTCGACAACCTCATCCACTTCGCGCTGCCCGGCGCCCACCGCGAGGCGGCGGCCGACGAACTCAGCCAGGCCGCCGCCCTCGCGGGTTGGCAGGCCCTCGACATGGGACGGGCCGCAGACGCCTGGCGCCTCCACCAACTCGCCATCGCGGCCGGCCGGGAGAGCGGCCGGTCGGAAGCACTCGCCTACGCACAGGCGCAGCAGGCGTACATCCTGCTCGACGCGGGCGAGTTCGACGCCGCGCGCGCAATGGTCGAAACCGGGCAACGGCACGCCGGGACGCACGTCTCCCCTGTACTGCGCGCATGGCTGCACGCCGCCGAAGGCGAATCACTCGCGGCTCTCGGTCAGCGCGACGACGCCTTGCGCGCCCTCGACGCAGCGGTGGCGACCCTCCCGGAGAATTCGGAGGACGACGCCCTGCCTTACCTCATGCTCGCCCCCGAGCACCTTGCTCGCTGGCGCGGAGACTGCCTCGCACGACTCGGCGACAGCGACGCGATCGACGACCTGACAAGCGCGCTCGACGCCATGGGCGAGGGTCAGTACGGGCGCGCCGAGGTAAGCCTGCGCGTCGACCTCGCGCTCGCCTTCAACGCCCGCGGCGACCCGCACGAAGCTCAAGTCCACGCGCGCCGGGCGGCCGAGCTTGCGATCCGGACCGGCTCGGAGCGTCAGCGCCGCCGCATCGCGCAGCTACTCGCCTCGTGACGCGCGCGCGGTTGGCCCGCTCAGCGCCAAGACATGTAGTAGCCCGACCAGCGACCCCGAGTTGACGATCCGGCCCTTCGAGATCAGCTCCGGCACGTCGGCCAGCGCGACCCACTCAAACGTGCCCTCGTTCAGCTCCGTCGCCTCGCCGACCTTCTCGGCGCCCCGGGCGAGGAACACATAGTGCGCGTTGCGCACCATGCCGATCATCGGCTCGAAGGTCACCAGATGCTCCAGCGAGCGTGGCCGGTAGCCGGTCTCCTCCACGACCTCACGCGCCGCTGTCTCTTCGGGCGTCTCGTTCGGGTCGAGCAGCCCGCCCGGCAACTCCCAGTTCCACACGTCCGGCACGAACCGATGCCGCCACGACAGCAGCACGTGCTCCCCCGCGTCGTCGAGCACGACCGTCATCGCGGCGGGCTTCATCGTCACCGTGTGATGCTCGAACCGCTCCCCCGACGGCTGGGAGATGTCAGCGAGCCCGACGGTGATCCACTCGCTCTCGTACACCGGCCGCTCGCCGTGCACGATCCACCGGGCGTCCTCGTCCTGCGGGCAGGTCATCCGACAACCGTAGCCGCGCAGGGGGCTGACAGCGGACCTTCCGTCACCGTGACGCAGGGAACGCACCTGCCCCGTGTCGAATGACTACCAGACCAGATTCTGCAAGGTATTGGTACGCTCGCCTAACAGTATTGCGCGAAACGCCGTACTCCGCCACTAACTGAGCTTCACTTGGAAGGGCAGTTTCCGGCGCAAATTCTTCCGACTGCAACCGGTCCATAAGATCCCCTGCGAGGCGTCCCCAAGCGGTCGTTTCTTGAGGACGACTCATGACACCCGCCACCCGTCGACCCCGACCGGGAACTACTTCGACGAGACCCTCGGCCACAAGCAGGGCGAACGCCGCGCGGACTGTACCTCTAGACACCGATCGCTCGTTGGCAAGTGACATCTCAGAGGGAAGCATGGTCGCCGCGGAAAGCTCGCCACTCAGGATGCGCTCTCGAATATCCTCAGCAATTTCGCGATACGTCCCACGGGGCGCCATTGACTACCTCCTTACGTCTAGTATCCGGCGGCAAATCACCCGACTGACGTCGTGCTGCTCGCTGGCGGATTATCGGCGAGGAACGCTGCGACCTCTTTGCTATTAACGCCCATCCATGCCATGTAGCGAAACCCTTCTTTCTCCGCGCTCTCGATGAGTTCCTTCATACAAGCTGCCAACCACACCTTATCTTCACCAAAAATCTCCCGACGAGCGGTCTCGTCTTCCACAAGCCGCACGAAGGCTGGCACGCTTCTGTATGAGTGGTAGCGCGCAAAGCTCGGATAGTAGTTGCTTGAGTCAAGACTTCTACGAGAGCCCATGACGTTTAGGCAGCCGTAAACATCGAATTGGCAGAGGCTCGTGGCAATGGCCTCCGACTCCTCGGCCTCTTCCGGACGAAGGCACGCTAGCCGTCGGACGACATTCGCTCCACGCGCAATCAGATTATTCTGCCCCTCAACGAGATTCGCCCGGGCAGCCATCGTTAGACCGTGCCGTAGCCAGCTCCCGTAGTACTGGAACTGCTCGGCGTTGGGGCGCCTGCTCGTTAAGAATCCGATAGCGGCCCAATTTTCTAGACGTACGGCAAGTGCACCGATCGCGTGAACACGCGAAATGATCTCCAGCCACAGCATGACCGACTCGTGGGTACCACGTTCATGCCCCCGCTCATCGAATCCATTCTCGTAGACCCTTACGAAGCACGTAACCGCATCCCGAAACCACTCGGGCCGTTGAAACTGAAGTGCAATCGCAGCAAACTGCGTGATACGATCAAGGAGATCGTTGATTTCATCGGAATTACTCGTGTAGTGTTTGGCGGCATCGCGCCTGAGTTGAAACAATATCCGCCGCAGAGGAATATCATCGTTGGCCCGCAGCAGCTGCATAACCAACTCATCATAAGCAGGACCGTCGATCTCCCAGGTAATCGCCGCACCATCTCGACTGTTGCGCAGAGTGTCAACGGAGGCCCCGATAGAGGCCGATCCAACAGCTTCGTCTCGGAATTCTCGGCGCCACCGCTCTCGTTCGCGCGATATAAGCTGCTCGATCAGTCGGGTCTTGTCATCGTGGTTCCATCGTTCATTCGACGTGCCCCGCCGAACGTACACATCGCCCCGCCGGAATGCAAAGTTTGACTTTCCGGTCTTCTCATCTTTATACTCGCCATCTAGGGCCATAATGCTCCACCCAGTCGGCGAAGGCCCGACGAAGATCAAGACGAGCGGGTGTTCATCGACTTGATGCAACCCGACCCTGATTTCAAATGGGCCGGAGATGTACTTGGCGACGCGCGATCGGAGGCGAGACTCATCGAATTGACTGAGATCTATACCCTCCAGGTCACCCACTGGATTACCTTGACCGTCCGCACCGACCACTACGTACCCACCATGTGGCTCTGACGAGAGCGCAGCTACGTCAAGCGCAAATTTGAGTGTCTCTAGAGTCGTTTGAAAATCCAGTCGCTTCTTATAGTCTAGACAACTCTGTTCGTGCTGCTCCGCCAAGCACTCGCGCAGCTTCTCATCGCTTACGATGGGTTCGACAACTACGGCCACATCCACAAACTACTCGGGCCGGTCTCGTCCAGCTCCGACACCACTGAGGCGCCGCGAGAGCACCGGTGAGTGGCATGGCGGGTCGTGGGTGGCGTCAGAGTGTCGGTGCCGCCAAGTACGGTGCCGGGCATGGCGTTGGAGGCTAGGACCGAGCTGTTCGACTTCGGCGAGCAGCTCTCGCTCGTCGCGGCGCCCGAGCTCGTCCACGAGTCCGCGGCGTACCTGGTCGACGAGGCTGGGGAGCACGGCGAGGTGTTCACCCGGCCCTGGGTGGTCGGTCTCATCCTCGACCTCGTCGGCTACACCCCCGACCGCGACCTGGCCGCGTGTGCGCGTCGTCGAGCCTGCGTGCGGTTCCGGGGCGTTCCTCGGAGCCGCTGGTGGCGCGGCTGAGCGCCTCATGCCGCCAGCAGGGGCGGCCGCTCGCTGACGCTGCGGGGGCGCTGCGGGCGTTTGACCTCCTCCCGGCGAACGTCGAGAAGGCCCGCGCGCTCGCCAGGCGCGTCCTGGTCGAGGACGGCTGGCCCGACGACGCCGCCGAGCAGCCTCGCAACGGGTTGGGTCCAGGTGGCCGACTACCTTCTGCGGCCCGCAGACGGCGACGTGGATCTGGTCGTCGGGAACCCGCCTTACGTGCGACTGGAGGACGTGCCCGATGCGCGGATGCGCGCCTATCGCGCGAACTGCCCGACCATGACCGGACGCAGCGACCTCTACGTCGGCTTCTTCGAGCGCGCGCTGCGGTCGCTGCAAGCCAGGCGGGCAAGTCGGCTTCATCTGCGCCGACCGATGGATGCGCAACCAGTACGGCAAACACCTTCGGGCACTGATCTCCAGCCGGTACAGCCTCGACGTCACGATCGCCATGCACGACGTCGACGCGTTCGAGGACCAGGTCTCGGCCTACCCCGCGATCACCGTCATCTCCCGACGCCCTCAGCGAGCAGCCGTCGTTGCGGACACCAAGGCCGCGTTTGGAGCCCGCGTCCGCGCCTGGGTTGACCGCCTACGTCGGCAGTCCGGCAGCCGAGACGGTCACGACCCCGACTTTCCAAGCCTCCCGCCTCCCGCACTGGTTCGCAGGCGACGACTCATGGCCGACGGGGTCACCGGCACGCCTGGCCATGATCGAGCACCTGAACGATCATTTCCCCTCCGTTGGAGGACGCGGCCACACAGACCAAAGTCGGGATCGGCGTGGCAACCGGCGCCGACGGGGTATTCATCACGACCAATGCCAACGTCGCCGAACCAAGCCGCCTGCTCCCCTTATCGATGGTGAGCGATATCGCCAGCGGGAAAGTCGAGTGGTCGGGCCACTACCTGGTCAATCCGTGGGACGACGACGGCCTCGTCCGCCTCCGGGACCATCCCCGACTGTTCGGCTACTTCGAGGCGCACGCCGACGCCCTGCGCAAACGGCACGTTGCCGGGCGCCAGCCCGACCGATGGTACCGCACGATCGACCGCGTCATCCCCGGCTTGCGAGAGTCCCCGAAACTGCTCATCCCGGACATGCGCATGACCATGCATCCGGTACTGGACGAGGGCCAGACCTACCCGCACCACAACCTCTACTTCGTCACCTCCCGTAGCTGGGACATGCGGGTACTTGGCGGTCTGCTGCTGTCCCGCGTGGCTACGGCGTTCGTCGAGGCCTACTGCGTCAAGATGCGCGGCGGCACGCTTCGGTTCCAGGCGCAGTACCTGCGACGAATCCGGGTGCCGCGGATCAGCGACGTCTCTGCACGCGACGCGGCGGCTCTAGCAGATGCATTTGACCGCCGGGACGTCGATGCGGCAACCTCTGTCGCCCTGCCGCTCTACGGCCTCGACTCGCTCCCGGAGTAGACGATCACTCTTCCGCCCGACATCGTTCGACCGCGCCGTCCGCAGCTACTGGTCGGTCCGCGACGCCCAAGCAGCCAAGCAACTCGCCAGCGGCAAGGTCGACGCTGGCAGCCGTGGGGCGGTCACCGGCGGCGGCCACCTCGACGCCATCCTCGACCTGCTCGAGGAGCTCTTCGTCAGCGCAGGGTTTCAACCATCCGAGGTGCTGCGCCGGGCCGGGGTCGAGCTGCCCGGGTACTACCGGCCCACCAAGAAGTGGGACCTCGTGGTCATCTCCAACGACAGACTTGTCGCCGCGATCGAACTCAAGTCCCAGGTCGGGCCCTCGTTCGGCAACAACTTCAACAACCGGACCGAGGAAGCCATCGGCAACGCCGTCGACGTCTGGCGCGCCTACGAGGAAGGCACGTTCGGCGCGGTTCGGCCGTGGCTCGGCTACGTCTTCCTGCTGGAGGAGACCCCGCGCTCCATCACCCCGGTCCGCGTCGCCCAAGGTGTGTTCCGGCCGGAGCCGATCTTTCAGGACACTTCCTATAAGGATCGCTACGGCATCCTCTGTCAGCGCCTGGTCCGCGAACGCCTCTATGACGCGGCGTGCTTCGTCACCAGCTCCCGCGATCCCGAAAGTCCGATCAACCAGCCCTACGACGAGCTGTCGTTCGCCAACTTCACCGCTGCCATCGCCGGACGCGCCGCCTACATCAAGGCCCTCGAGCGATAGCCGCAGGCCCCCGTATCAGCAGGCCGTGGAGCCATACGTGGTGCGAAGCGGAGGCCAGCGAGGATGACAAGCGCAACTGACGATGGCGACCGAGAACTGTTCGCGCTGGCAGAGGGCAGAGTCAACACGTGCCGGGCGACTTCTAATCTCTAGGTCGCAGGTTCGAGTCCTGCCGGGGGCGCCAGGTCGGAGCGGCCCAGTAGTCTCATCCGCTCGGCGCGCATGGAGCCAAGCGGGCCGGCCTGAAGTAGCTCCATGGCGGTACCTCGACGACGCTCCCGCGCGGAGATCGAGGCGCTGCCCAGCGGCTCGCTGCGGGTGTGCGTGTACACGGGCATCGACCCGATCTCGCGCAAGCGTCACCTCCTCGCGGAGATCGTCCCGGCTGGGCCGAAGGCGCACACCTCCCAGAGAAGATCCGCACGCGCCTCCTGGCCGAGGTCGACGACCGCCGCGACCCCCGCACGGGCGCCACGGTCAACCAGCTGGTGGAGCACAACCTTGAGCTGCTGAAGATCGAGGACACCACACACTCGGGGTACGAGCGCATCATCCGGCCGTACATCCGCCCGTTGCTCCGATGCGGTGCCCTCGGCCCTGGAGACCGCCTTCCTACGGCGAAGGCTCTGGCGACCCAGTACTCAGTATCGGAGGGAACAGCGCATCGTGCGATCGCGCTCCTCAGCGCCTCCGGCGAGATCCTCACCAGCCTCGGACAACGGGCTGTAGTCACAGCTCAATCCACTCCGAGTGGCGGCGCCGGCGTCCGCCGCTAGCCAGTGAGTCAGAAATGGGAGACCGCGACGAGGCGTTTCGACGGGGATCCGCGGGCGCTATCCCAGCTGGTCGCGGCGCCGTGTCAGGTAGGCGGTCTCGGCGGTATTGCCCGCCAGCTCGATGGCTTTGTCATACGCCGCGCGGGACTCCTGACTGCGGCCCAGCCGGCGCAGCAGGGCGGCGTGGGTCGCATGGTAGGCATGGTAGCCGGCCAACTTGTCCTCAAGGCGGTCGACGGCAGCCAGTGCCACCTCCGGGCCGTCGATCTCGGCGACCGCGATGGCCCGGTTGAGGGCGATGATCGGCGAGCGGTCGAGCCGGACGAGCTGGTCGTAGAGGGCGAGGACCTGCGACCAGTCGGTGTCGCGTATGTCACGGGCGGAGGTGTGCACGGCGTTGATCGCCGCGAGGATCTGGTAGCGACCCGCAGCCACCCCGGCGGCGGCAGCGGTCAGGCGTTCGCGCACCAGCCGATGACCCTCGGCGACCAGCGCCGCATCCCAGGACCCACGGTCCTGCTCGTCGAGGGGGACCAGCTCGCCGTTCGCCGAGACCCGGGCGGTCCGGCGGGCCTCGGTGAGGAGCATCAGCGCCAGCAGCCCGGCCACCTCGCCGTCCTCTGGCATGAGGACACGGACCAGGCGAGTGAGCCGGATCGCCTCGGCGGTCAGGTCGTGACGTACGGGATCGGTGTCGGGGCCGGTCGCCAGGTAGCCCTCGTTGAAGACGAGGAAGAGGACGGCGAGTACGCCGGAGACGCGGGCCGGGAGGTCCTCCGCGGACGGCACCCGATAAGGGATGCGAGCCGCCTTGATCTTGGCCTTCGCGCGGGTGATCCGCTGCCCCACGGCGGTCTCCTGCACCAGGAAGGCACGGGCGATCTCGGGCACGGTCAGACCGGCGACCATGCGCAGCGTCAGCGCCACCCGGGCCTCCATCGCGAGCGCCGGGTGACAGCAGGTGAAGATCAGCCGCAGCCGCTCGTCGTCGATGGCGCCGACAGGCTCGGGCGGGTCGTCGTCGAACAACAGCCCAGCCTCCTCTGCTTGTCGTCGTGCTTGTTCTCGCGCCGGATCCGGTCGATGGCCTTTCGGTTGGCGGTGATGGTCAGCCAGGCGCCAGGGTTGGGCGGTACGCCGTCGGCAGGCCACCGCTCGACGGCAGTCGCGAACGCCTCGGCCGCCGCCTCCTCGGCGATGTCGAGGTCACCGAACCGCTTGGTCAAGGAGGCGACCACCCGCGCCCACTCCTCGTGGTGGGTCTGGGTGATCGCCTCCCTGACGTCGACCAAGCTCACAGGAACGGCCGCACCTCGATCTTCCGATTGCAGGCCTTCGACCCCTCGGCGGCGAGCTTGAGTGCCACGTCGAGATCAGCGACCTCGATGATCCAGAAGCCGGCGAGATACTCCTTCGACTCCAGGAACGGCCCGTCGGTGAACAGCGCCTCCCCACCCCGATTGTCGACGACAGTAGCCGTGCTGGGAAACCCGAGACCGCCTGCGAAGACCCAGTACCCCTCGGCCTTGAGCCGGTCGTTGAACACGTCGATCGCAGCCTCCTCGTCCGGGGTGCCGAGGTCGGTCTTGTCGTGGATCACAGAAACCAGGTACTGCATCTCGCATCATCTCCTGTGGTTCGGGGACGCCCCTCCTGGGCAGCCGCTCACCCCTGCTACGAACACCGCTGCCCCGATCCGACACCGCCTCCGAAATTTCGGTGTGGTGCTCGAACCGCTCCTCCGACGGCTGGGAGAGTCAGCGAGCCGACCGTGATCCACTCGTTCTCGTACACGGGCCGCTCGCCATGCACGATCCACCGGGCGTCCTCGTCCTGCGGGCTCGTCGCCAATGAACCGTAGCCACCGCACCGCGGTGAGTCAGCGCGGCGCCGGGAACGCGCCAGCGCCATGCCGGATCACTACGAGGCCCTCGTCGACCAACTGCCGATAGGCACGCCGAGACGTGTTGCGCGAGACCTGGAACTCTGCGACGAGCTCCGCCTCACTAGCGGCCTCATAGGCGCGTGGCGCGAGCCAGGCGCCGCACGATCATCTACGGATGCTCGGCGGCAGGTGCGAGGTGAGATCAACCCGATGCCCAAGAGGTGGACGACCGCGTAACTCGCGCTTCAGCGGCACGGTCAACCAGCAGGCAGACGGAGCGTCACCTGGAGGTGCTGAAGGTCGAGGACCCGACGCGTTCGGGGTAAGCCTCGCAGACCCACCCGACGCTTCGCAGAGCCCCAGGACCCTGCGAAGTGCACGCCAGCTCTGCGAAGTGGGTCGACGTACACCGACGGGTGCTGCCGCAGGCATACGGCGAGGGCGGCGGGCTGGCCGAGCAGCGGGCCGCCGGGCGACGCGGACTGGCTGGCGAGGCGACGGCGGGCGACGCGACCCCGGCAGCGGGGATCACCTTCCTGAACTGCGACGTCTGTCAAGGGAAGTCGAGGCCGCGCGGATCGGGCTCGAGGCCGCGGCGGGCAAGAACCTCGAGGTCTTCTCGCCGACGATCGGACGGCAGCTCCTCGAGCAGGGGATGGTCGACGAGATCGACCTGCACATCGCGCCCGTGCTCCTCGGTGAAGGCATCCGGCTCTTCGACAACCCCGGGGGGACGGCCCATCCGGCTTCGGCGCGAGGGCACCGAGGACCCGGCCGCGGCGGTGAACGTCCGGTGTCACCCGAGGTCGCTGACCTTAGGTGGGATCGACCAGCACCGTCACCCAGAGGTGGCCGAGCCAGGCGCGCGTAGCGCTCGTCGGACCAGCCTTGCCGCGCGACAAGGGTGTGCCACAGCGACCCGTCCGTGGTGGCGAACAGGACGTCACGGCATTCCTCCTCCGGCACGGCCATCTGTCGGGTCGCCGCGGCACGCCGGGCGTGGACGCCCATCGCCTCCAGGCGCGCGCAGTCGATCTCCGCGAAGAGGGCGGCCGCGGCCGGGTCGGTGTCCGCGGCGCCCTGCACGGCCAGGCGCAGCCCTGCCGTGCGTCGCATGATCGTCGTGTTGACGACGGCGAACCGCGTGAGCCGGATGCGGAGCTCGGGTTCGGCGAGCACGGCGCGCATCTCGGGACGCTCGAGGAGGTGCACGTCCTGCTCGTCGCCGCCGACGGCGACGTCCCACGCGCGGTGCAGCAGCGTGGGCTTGTTCCGGAAGGTCGCGTAGACGGTCTCCGCGGCGACCCCCGCGGCCGCGGCGACCTCGGCGATCGTCGTGGCCCCGTAGCCCTTGTCCACGAACAGCCGGTGCGCCGCGGCGAGGATCCGGCGACGGTTCTCCAGCGCCTGCTGTTGGCGCCGCGTGGAGTCGTAGCGCCTCTTGACACCGTCGCTCATCATCGGATACAACCTTACTTTATTGGATATAGCCGAACTGTATCGGAGGAGATGGCCATGGTATCCGAGGTCGAGGACTTCCTGGCCGACATGCTGCCGCGGCAGCTGGCCGCCGAACACGCGCTGTGCCGCGGCGACGTCGGCCTCCGCTCGGAGACGTGGTCACAGCGCGACCCGGTGACGCTCTTCGGCGCCGCCGCGGTTTCGGTCCGCCGTGGCTGGGACGAGGTGAGCGGCACCTTCCGCTGGCTCGCGGGCCGCTTCTCCGCGCTGCACGACTACCGGTTCGAGCTGGTGGCCACAGGAGCCAGCGGCGATCTCGCCTACACCGTCGGCTTCGAGCACAAGACGGCGGTCGTCGACGGCGAGCCCGCGACCTACACGCTGCGGGTCACCCACCTCTACCGGCGCGAGGACGGCGTGTGGAAGGTCGTCCACCGGCACGGCGACCACGTCCGAGAAGGAGCGTCATGACCGAGCGAGGCGACAATGGGTTCGCTCTCGGCCCCGGCGAAGGGCGGCCGTTCGGCCTGCCGACCCGCGGCCGCGGCATCGTCAAGCTCGGCGCCTCCGACACCGGAGGCACCCTGTCGGCCTTGGAACTCGCCCTGGAGCCCGGGGAGGGACCGGGCAGGCACGTGCACCGCCGTGAGCACGAGCTCTGGTACGTGCTCGAGGGCGAGTTCCGCTTCCTGCTCGGAGACGCGCTGGTCCACCAGCCGACGGGCGGCCTGGCCTTCGGCCCTCGCGGCACACCGCACACGTTCCAGAACGTGGGTGCGGGAACCGGACGCCTGCTGGTGATCACCGGACCGGCCGGGCTGGAGGAGTTCTTCCTCGCGTACGACCGGCAGGCGACCGGGCCCTACGACGTCGAGGCGCTGGCGGCGGCGGCCGAGATGGGCGGGATCGACTTCGTCGGTCCCCCGCTCGGGGTGTCGGCGCCCTCCGCCTGACCGGTCAGGGCACGATCGGGGTCGGATGTCGCCGTCGCGGGCAACCCACGGAGAGAAAGCGGGAGCCGGGTTCGGACTGGCGGAGAGTGGGCACCCCGCCACCATGGTCAGCTCACCGGTCCGGCTGCTGCGGCAGACCCCCGCCGACGTCACGCTACTGGGCGAAGAGCAGAGCCGGGCGATGTGGGAAACCCGGCGCTGCCTCGCACGGAACGGCGAGGCGCGGCGATGACCGACACCGCAGTGCTCGACGTCGACGGCACGCTCGTCGACACCAACTACCACCACGCGCTCGCCTGGTTCCGGGCCTTCCGCCGCTTCGACGTGACACTGCCGGTGTGGCGGCTGCACCGGGCGATCGGGATGGGCGGCGACCGGCTCGTTCCCGAGGTCGCGGGCGCCCGGTTCGACGACGAGCGCGGCCACGACGTCCGCGCCGCGTGGGCCGAGGAGTTCGCGCCGATGCTCGCCGAGATCCAGCCCTTCGACGGAGTGCGGGAGCTGCTCGCCGACCTGCGCGAGCGCGGGCTGAAGGTCGTGCTGGCCAGCTCGGGGGCACCCGACCACGTCGACACCTACCTCGACCTTTTCGACGGCCGCGTCCTCGCCAATGCCTGGACGACGAGCGAGGACGTCGACAGCACCAAGCCTGCGCCCGACCTGATCTCCGTCGCGGTCGAGCGGGTCGGCGGCACCAACGCGGTCGTTGTCGGCGACTCGGTGTGGGACTTCGTCGCCGCGAAGAAGGCCGGGCACGCGGGCTACGCCATCCGTACCGGTGGCTTCTCCGCCGCCGAGCTGCGGGACGCGGGCGCCCTCGACGTGTTCGACTCGCTGCCCGAGCTGCACCGGTCCCTCGACAGGGTGCTGTCGTGACGGCGCCGGTCGCCGCGCCGCCCGAGAGGGCGGCCCGCACCTGTGACGGCAAGGTCCCCACCGGCCGAAGCGCGCCGGCCTGTCCGCGCATCCTGCGGACCTGGCCCGTCTGGTGCAGCCTGGACAGCTGGCTGCATTGGCCGCCGTCCTGATGCGGATGGCGCTCGAGAAGACCTGGCCGAAGAGGTGACCACGTGAACGACATGCTCGCCGACTACCGCGCCAAGCGGAACCCCGCGCAGACCGACGAGCCCATCGGCGGCACAAGCCGCGAAGGCGCGCCGCGGTTCGCCGCCGGGCTGGAGCGTGGCCACGTCAAGGTGCGGCTGCACGGCGAGAAGCTGACCGGTGGCCACGTCTTCCAGCACACCACGATGCGCGGCGACGAGCAGGCGTGGCTGATGGTCAAGCTCGACGACGAGGGCGCCGACCGACGCCGCAAGCCCGCCACGTCGCAGCCCGTGTCCGTGGTGTCCGGCAAGCGAAACGAGGATCTGTGACCAGCCTCGTCGACGGCCTCGACGAGGCCGAGCGGGCGCTGGTGACCCGCGGCAAGGCGGCGTTCGTCGCGCCCATGCTGGCCACCCTGACCCAGGACCGGTTCACGGACCCGGCATGGATCTTCGAGCGCAAGCTCGACGGCGTCCGCGCCGTCGCGGTCCGCGACGCGAGCGGCGCGGGGCTGTGGTCGCGCACCGAGAAGCGGATGGACGCCACGTACCCGGAGCTGGTCGACGCCATCGCCGAGCGCGTGCCGCCCGGCACGGTGCTCGACGGCGAGATCGTCGCCTTCGACGGCGCGCAGACCAGCTTCGAGCGCCTGCAGGGCCGCATCGGGCTGCACGACCCCGATGCCGCGCGGGCCACCGGCATCGCGGTCTATCTCTACCTCTTCGACCTGCTCGTGCTCGACGACCAGGACGTGACCCGGCTGCCGCTGCGCGCCCGCAAGCGGCTGCTGCGCGACGCGGTCGACTTCGGCGGCCCGCTGCGGATGAGCGCCCACCGCAACACGGCGACGGCGAGGCCTACCTGCGCGAGGCGTGCGCGAAGGGCTGGGAGGGGCTGGTCGCGAAGCGGGCCGACGCGCCGTACCGGCCCGGTCGGCGCTCGCCCGACTGGCTCAAGCTCAAGTGCGTGCACGAGCAGGAGCTCGTCATCGGCGGCTGGACCGACCCGCAGCGGCTCCCGCACCGGGTTCGGCGCGCTGCTCGTCGGCTACTACGACGGCGGACGGCTGCGCTACGCGGGCAAGGTCGGCACCGGCTTCGACCACCGGGCGCTCGCCGACCTCAGCGCGCGGTTCCGCGACCTCGCCGCCCAGCACCCGCCGTTCGCCGACCCGCGTGCGGGAGAAGGGCGCGCACTGGGTGGAGCCGGAGCTGGTCGCGCAGATCGGGTTCAGCGAGTGGACCCGGGACGGCAAGCTCCGCCATCCCCGCTACCTCGGGCTGCGCGACGACAAGCGACCCGAGGACGTCGTCCGCGAGGAGCCCGCATGACCACGCACCAGGAGATCTCGCGGCCCGGGAAGGTGCTGTTCCCCGACCCCGGGCTCACGAAGGCCGATCTCGCCGCCTACTACGAGCGGGTCGCCGACGTCCTGCTGCCGCACCTGGCGCGGCGCCCGCTCGTGCTGCACCGCTTCCCCGACGGGATCGCCGACGCCGGGTTCTTCCAGAAGCAGGCCTCCGAGGGCGCGCCCGTCGACACCGTCACCGTGCCCGCGCAGAACGACCGCGGCCACGTCGACCACGTGCTCGTCGACGACGTGGAAGGGCTGCGGTACCTCGCCAACCAGGCCGTGGTCGAGCTGCACCGCTGGCTCTCGACGCCGACGACCTCGACCACCCCGATCTGCTGGTGATCGACCTCGACCCGCCGCGCCGCCGCGACCTCGCCGCGTTGCGCCGCGCGGCCCGGGCCACCCGCGACCTGCTCGGCACGATCGGGCTCACGCCCTACCTGATGACGACGGGCAGCCGCGGCTACCACGTCGTCGCCCCGCTGGACCGGGCCGCGGGCTTCGACGAGGTCCGGGCGTTGGCCCGCGCCGTCGCGGACCGGCTCGCCGCCGACGCGCCCGACGACCTGACCACTGAGCAGCGCATCGCGAAGCGCGGCAACCGGATCTACCTCGACGTCAACCGCAACGCGTTCGCGCAGACCGCCGTCGCGCCGTACTCGCCGAGGGCGCGGACGGGTGCGCCGGTCGCGACGCCGATCGACTTCGCGGAGCTCGGCCGGGTGGAGCCCGACGGGTATGACACCGTGTCGGTCGTCCGCCGCATCGCCCGCAAGCCCGACCCGTGGGCCGACATCGCCGACCACGCCGGGTCGGCCGCCGACGCCCGCGCCGCGCTGGGCTGACCACGGCGTCTGTGGGTGCCGAGCCCGGGCCTCACCGCGCTGGCGCCGCCGATCACGACCCCCCGGCGCGTGATCGGCTTCCGTCGTCCCGATCCCTCTCCCTCCTCGGTCCGGCCCTGACATTAGGCAGCCGACCGGCGGGCGCAAAGGTCCAATCCCGGCCCAACCGCGGTGGGCCACCGAGTGCGTCAGCAGGCGTCGCGGAGCCGGAGCAGGCCTTCCCGGATCCGGTCGGTGGCGATCCCGCCGAAGCCGATCAGGAGGCCCTCCGGGCCGCGGTGGGCCACCCCGAACAGCGAGAGGGCCTGGACGCCGACGCCGAGCTCGGCGGCGCGGTCGACGACCTTGAGGTCGTCTACGCGGACTCGCAGCAGCGCGGCGACGTGCAGGCCGCACGCCGACGGCACCGGGGCCAGGTGCTCGGACAGCTCGCTCGTGAGCACCTCCATGACCGGGTGGTGGCGCTCCTCGTAGACGCGCTGCATGCGCCGGACGTGCCGCCGCAGGTGCCCGTCGTCGACGAAGCGTGCCGCGGCGGCCTGGATCTGGACCTGCGTGTGCCAGTCGGCCACGTGCTTGGCCTTGCGCAGGGCACCGTGCAACGTCGGCGGGGCGACGAGGAACCCCAGGCGCAGCGTGGGCATGAGGACCTTCGAGAACGAGCCGACGTAGAGCACCCGGCCGGACTCGTCGAGGTTGTGCAGCGGCTCGAGGGGGCGCCCCTCGTGGCGGAACTCGCCGTCGTAGTCGTCCTCGAGGATCGCGGCGTCGCGGCGCCGGGCCCAGTGCAGCAGCGCGAGCTTGCGCCGCTGCGACATCGCCGTGCCGAGCGGGAACTGGTGCGACGGCGTGACGTAGACCAGCCGGGCGTCGTCCGGGAGGGAGTCGACGACGAGGCCCTCGTCGTCGACGGGCACTCCGACCACCCGCGCTCCGAGCGAGGTGAACGACGCGCAGGGCGGCGAGTAGCCGGGGGCCTCCATCGCGACCGCCGCCCCCGGCTCGACGAGCACCCGCGCCGCGAGGTCGACGGCCTGCTGGCTGCCGTTGGTGACGAGCACGTCGTCGGCCGACGCCCGGACATGTCCGGCGGGTCGTACAGCCGGTCCCACACCGGCCGCGGACGCATCGGCGAGTCGGCGCCCGACCCGTTGGGTGCCTGCGGACGCCCATGCGTGACGAACGTGCTTACGCCGGTGCGCGCGGCGAGATACCCGTCGGCGACGAGACGGTCGTAGGCGAGCCCTACCGTCGTCCGCGACAGCGCCAGCCGCCGGGCCAGCTCGCGGGTGGAGGGCACCATGTCGCCCCCGCGCAACCGGCCGTGGACGATCGCGAGCCGGATCTGCCGGTACACCTGGCCGCCGACGTCGCGCCGACCGTCGAGGGGCACGTGCAGCTCGACGGGCACCGTGACGTCCGCGGCGGCCCCGTTCCCCGCCGACCCGACGTCCACCCGGCTGACGGTACGCGGGCCGGTCAGCGGGTCGGACGGTCGCCATGCCCTCGTCGCGGCGGGGATAACCGGTCCGCGACGTCTTGTCCGTCCGAGACAACCCGGGGGCGCGGACGGCCGCCTACGCTCGATGGGCCGCCCGAGCACTGGAGGAGCCATGACCGCCCCCCATCGCGGATCAGCGCTCGGCATGATCGAGACGAAGGGGCTCGTCGGGGCCATCGAGGCGGCCGACGCGATGGTCAAGGCGGCGAACGTCGTCGTCGAGGGGTACCGCACGCTGCGCAACGGGCAGGTCAGCGTGCTCGTCCGCGGCGACGTCGGCGCGGTGACGGCCGCGGTCGACGCGGGCAAGGCCGCCGCCGCGCGGGTCGGCGAGCTGTACGCGACGCGCGTCATCGCCCGGCCGCACGACGAGACCGACGGCGTCGTCGCGGGCGTGGTGACACCGCCCGCCTGAGAGCTCAGACGCCCGGCACGTCGTCGTCGACGGCCGCCCCGTTGATCTGCAGCAGGCGCAGGGCGAAGTCGGCGCGCATGCGGTCCTCGTGGCGGGCGAGGTCGAGCCCGGTGAGCTGTTTGATCCGCTCCAGCCGGTAGCGCAGCGTCTTGTGGTGGATGAACAGGCGCTCGGCGGCGAGGCGCTGCGAGCAGTCGGCGTCGAAGAAGCCGCGCAGCGTGCGGACCAGTGAGCCGTCGTTCTCGCGGTCGTAGGCCACCAGCGGGCCGGTCACGTCGTCGATGAACGCCTGCAGGTCCGGGTCGTCGCCCGAACCGAGCAGCAGCCGGACGATGCCCAGCTCCTCGTACAGGAAGACGTTCTGGCCGCCGAGCCGGTGCGCCGCCGAGAGCGCGATGCGGGCCTCGTTCATCGCGCCGGGCAGCGCCATGGCGTCGCCGTGCGCCCGGCTGACCCCCCATGTGACGCGCAGCTCGGCGATCTCCTCCCGCACCCGCGCGGTGAGCCCGCCGAGGAGGTTCTTGATCTCGGCCCGGTCGATGTCGGACGCGACCGCCACGACGAGGTCGCCGCGCAGGCTGACCAGCGACAGCCCCCTCGCCTCGTCCCGCAGCGCGCGCACGACGTCGCGGCGCACCCGGTTGACCTGTGAGGTGTCCCAGCCGTGCTGGGCGCCGAGCTCCTCGACGTTCTGGATCTGTCCGGCGAAGAGCCGCAGCCTGCCCGCGAGGCTGATCCCGAGCTGCTGGGCGCGGCTGCGGGCGGCCGCGCGGTGTTCGACCGGGCCTTGGACGAGGTCCCAGAGCACCTGGTCCATCGCCTCCGAGCGGGCCCGACTGGCCGCCCGCTGCCGCAGGAGGGCCAGCGAGCACGCCATCGCGACCTGCCCGGCGACCACGTCCATCATCTCGACCGACTGCTCCCCCGGGAGCAGTGCGACGCTGCCGATCTGGTCGCCGTCGGCGAAGAACGGCTGCACCCAGGCGATGACCTCGCCGCGGCCGGGCAGGTCGATCGGGCTGCGGCCCGGCGCGGTGCGCGGCAGGGTCGACGGGAGGTCGGCGGTCATCCGCCTGCCGCCGTGCGCCACGGTCAGCTCGCCCTGCTGCCCGTAGACGCCCACCTGGCAGCAGAGCTCGGTGGCCACCGTGCGGGCCACGGCGGGCAGGCCGCCCCCGTCCCTGACCGTCGTGAGCAGGGCCTGCTGCAGGCCCGATGCCCGTCGCGAGCACGGCGACCTGGCGCTCGAGTGCGTCACGCGCCTGTCTTGGTCTTGCGCACCGCGGAGGCCTGCTCGTCGTGGAGGCGGGCGTTGTCGATGGCGATCGTGGCGAAGTCGGCGAGGGTGACCATGCGACGCACGTCGCGGTCGGTGAACAGCGACGGCCGCCTCCGCCACACCTCCAGCACCCCGACGAACTCGCCCTGCAGCCGCAGCGGCACAGCCATCGCGGAGCGGGTGTCCTCCTGCACGGCCAGCGACATGAAGTCCTGGCTGATCGTGCGGTCCGCGCAGGTAGTCGTCGACCTTCGCGGGCTCGACCGGTGAGGAACACGAGCCCGGCGACCCCCTGGCCGCGGCGCATCCGCAGCCGAGCGGTCTCGATCGCGCGGTTGCCGACGCACGAGCGCATGCGGATCTCGTCGCCGTCGCGCAGGAGCACGCCGCAGATGTCGGACTCCAGGAGCCGCAAGGTGTGGTGGGCGACCGAGAGCAGCACCTGGTCGACGTCGCGCACCGAGAGCAGTCGTCCGACGACGTCGCGGACGGCCGCGGTCTCGGCGGCCGACGCGTCGGCGCCGCGGCGGGACTCGTCGCGCTCGGCCGCCATCGACAGCCACGCGCACGCCTGGAGCGCGGGCGTGCGCAGGTCGGCGGGCAGGTGCACGCCGGGGTCCCAGGTCAGCGACACGCGACCCACACCGAGGCGCCGGGACCGTCGGCGCGCTCCGCGGCCGAGTCCCACCGGACCACGACGGGGGTGCCCCACGCCTCGGACAGCGCGTCGGCCACGCGCACGGCGGCCGACGCGGCGTCGTCGGGGACCTCGCACAGCAGCGCGTCCAGCTCGTCGGTCGGGTCGACGGGGCGCAGCGCGGCAGGCGGGTGTCGGCTGCGCGCCGTCTCCCACCTCGGCAGCGCGATCCGGGTCGACCGGCTCCATCGGATCAACCTCCACCAGACGCGCCTAAGGGCGATAAGGGTTTTGAGGCTACGGCGGGTAGCCATGTCCTGGTAGGCCTGCGGAACCCCGTCGAGGCCCACCGTCGCGGACGCCACGACCCGCGGGTCGAGGGCACCGGACAGCAGCAACGCGACGAGCGCGTCACCGTCACGCATGAGATCACCGATCACGAAACGCAGCGTCAGCTCGTCGGAGAACGCCCTGGCTACCGGCAGCGGCCACGCCGCGTCGGGGTGCACGCCCACGGAGACGACCGTGCCGCGGCGGCGGACGAGCGCGAACGCGAGGTCGAGGCCGAGCGCGGCACCGACCGCGTCGACGACGGCGTCGGCGCCCCGGCCGTCGGTCACCGCGTCGACCTCGGCGCGCGCGGTGTCCGGTGTGGCCGCCACCGCGCCCTGCTCGGCGGCGAGCGCGCGGCGGGCGTCGACCGGCTCGACGACGACGATCACGCCCGCCCCCATCGCCTGCGCCGCGAGGCTCGTGAGCTGGCCCACCGGGCCGCCGCCGATCACCGCGACCGTGTCACCGGGACGGACCCGGCCCTCCGGACGGCGGCGAAGCCGGTCGCGAGGGTGTCGCCGAGGAAGACGGCGGCGTCCGGCGCGACGCCGTCGGGGACGGCGCGCAGCACCGTGTCCGCGTAGGGGACGCGCACGAGCTCGGCCTGCGCGCCCGCGAGCGGGGGGCCGTAGGCGTTTCCGGTGCCGAAGAAGCGGCGGTCCGCGCACTCCCAGTGGTCCCCGCGGCGACACCACCAGCATCGGCCGCACGCCGTGTAGTCCGCGCCGACGACGACGTCGCCGAGCCGTGCGCCCGACCACCGCCGACCCCACCGCGACGACCTCGCCGACGAACTCGTGCCCGAGCACGCTCCCGCGTGGCAGCTGGTCGTGCGTGCGTGACGAGGTGCAGGTCGGTGCCGCAGACCGCGGCGCGCCGCACCCGCACGACGGCGTCGGTCGGCGCCTCGATCCCGGGGTCGGCGACGCTCTCGACGCGCACCCGCCCGTCGCCCGCGTAGAGGACGGCCCTCATGGCGTGAGCTGCCCGACGCGGTCCCGGATCCGGTCGGCCGCCGCGCGCAGGGCAGCGAGCTCGTCGGGGAGCAGGTCCAGCCGGACGATCTCGCGCAGGCCGCTCCGGCAGAGCCGGACGGGCAGGCCGACGTAGACGTCGCGGACGCCGTAGCTGCCGTCGGCGAGCACCGCGGCGGTCATGACCTCGTCGGAGTCCGCGGCCATCGCCAGCACCATCCGCGCGGCCGCGGCGCCGGGGGCGAGGAACGCGCTGCCGCTGCGGAGCAGGCCGACGACCTCGGCGCCGGAGTCGCGGGTGCGGGCGACCAGCGCGTCGAGCGTGGCCGGGTCGAGCCGGTCCGCCACGCTGGTCTGGGACAGCGGGACGACCATCTCGGCGCCGTGGCTGCCCAGTGCGGCGGCCGTGATCCGGTCCGCCCGGTCGACCCCGGTGAGCGCGGCGAGGGACTGGAAGCGGGCGGTGTCGAGCACGCCCGCCATGCCGAGCACGCGGTGGGACGGGAAGCCGGAGGCTCGCCAGGCGTGTTGGGTCATCTCGTCGAGCGGGTTGGTGACGACGACGATGACCGCGTCCGGGCAGGTCGCGGCGACCCGCGCGGCGACGTCACCGACGATGGCCGCGTTCGTGTCCACCAGGTCGGAGCGGCTCATCCCGGGCTGGCGGGCCCGGCCCGCGGTGATGACGACGTAGTCGGCGGGTCCCGCGTCCTCGACGGCCCCGGTGCCGCGGACGCGGGTGGCGAAGCCGGAGAGCGCCGCGGCGTGCGTGAGGTCGAGCGCGACCCCCTTCGCCCTCCCCTCGTCGACGTCGACGAGCACGATCTCGGTGAAGAGGTCGGCCTCGGCGAGCCGGAGCGCGGTGATCGTGCCGACGTTGCCCGCGCCGACGACGAGCACGCGCCCGGTCGCTCCGCCCACCCCGCGCACGTCGGCGGGCAGGGGCGCGCCGCGGCGGAACAGCGCACCCACCGGCGGTCGCGGCAGCGGCGGGGCGGCCGACGACCCGCCCGGGCGCGCGGCCGCCGCGGATGGCCCACCACCCGGCAGCGCGGCGGACGGACCACCCGAGGGCGGCGCGGACGGACCACCAGCCTGCGGCGCCGCGGACCGGCCGCCCCGCCGCGGGACGGCCGCGGCGCCCGGCTCGGGCGACACGATGGCCGTGGCACCGCCGTGCCCGGGTGGCGAGCCCGCCTGCCGCGCGGTCGGCGGCGGACGGCGGCCCGACGCGGCAGAAGGCTGGGGTGCGGGGGTGCGGGCCGCGAGCCGGTCGCCCGTCACCGCCGCCGTCGCCCCCGGCGTGCCCACGACGAGCTGCACGCCCAGGTCCCGGGCGCGCTCGCGGGCCAGCGGCGTGACGACGTCGTCGGGGCCGTGCCGCAGGACGCCAACCGCCACCGCGGCCTCGACCTCATCCGCGCCGACGACGCTCACCGCGCACCCCGCCAAAGATCGCCAGCTCGGCGCGTTTCCGGTCGGATCTGGCCGCTTTGCGCGCCAAGCCGGTGATCACGGGATCGGGGTCCCCTCACCGCGCCGCCTCCCGTCCGGACATCCCCTCCAGCGCGGCGACGGCCGCGTCGCGCGCGGTCTGGACGTCGCTCTCCGACCCGGACAGGAACATCCGCCCGAACCGGCCGACCGCGCGCAGCTCGATGACGGTGATCGACGCCGCCTTCTCCGCCTCGTTCGCGGCGATAGCGATGTACGCGGCGGGCGCGACCTCCATGACCAACAGGCTCTGGCCGGGCATCAGCATCGAGCCCTTGCGCCACTTGTTGAGCAGCTGCGCCTGGTACGGATGCACGTTGGTGATGAACTGGGTGGAGGCGATCGTGGGCCGGAGCCGGTCGGCTTCGGTCATGCCCAGCTCGTCGAGCACGGCCTGGCCGGACGCGAGCACCTCGGCCTGCTGCTCGGAGTGGATCTCCAGCAGCCCGAACTCGCGCTCGATGATCTGCAGCGCGGGCCGCACCCCCGCGGCCTTGAGCGCGACGTCCGCCGCCCGGAACACCTCGTTGCCGGGCGCCATCTCGATGTAGAGCTCGGCCATCCCGGCGAGCGGCACGTCACCGGGGCTGGTCGCGGCGATGTGCGCGGCGCACTGGGGCTGCATGCGGTCGATGAAGGCGTACGTGCGCAGGGTGGGCCGCGCCGATGGTTCACTCGCCCGCTCGCTCACGCCGCCGACCTCGCGATCCCCACCGGGGTGATGAGCAGCGCGTGCGGGTAGGTGACGACCTCGCGCTCCAGGTATCTGGCGATCACGTCGCCCGCCCCGGGGATCATCAGGGCACCGCCCGCGAGGTGCAGCGGGAGCTCCGCGGCGTCGCCGGTCATCGCGCGGACCGACTCGGCGATCCGCTGCAGGCCGGGCACGAGGATCGGCAGCGCCTCCCCCGGGTGCTCGCGCTTGCGCACCTCCGCCTCCTCGACGGAGATGCCGAGCGCGCCGGCGAGCACGAGGTCGAGGTGATGGCCGCCGCCGGGGCGGTCGTCGAGCGCGATGAGCCTGCCGCCGCGGAACACACCGACGCCGGTCGAGCCGCCGCCGACGTCGACCAGCACGCCGTCGCGCACCGCGATCGTCCGCTGCGCGGCACTCACCTCGTCGACGAGCACGACGTCGGCGAACCCCGCCGCCTCGCAGACGTACGTGCACGCGCGGGCGTCCGCGGCGGGGATGCACGGCGGGTGCGCGGTCGCCGCCGACGTCAGCTCGACGCCCAGCGCCTCCTGCGCGCGTTCGCGCAGCATGCGGACGGTGGCGACCGCGCGGGCGAAGTCGACCACCACGCCGTCCCGCAGCGCGGCGGACGGGTGGCTGTCGACGCGGATGGGCTCGCCGCGCGGAGCGTCAGCGGAGCGCGCATCGACACCGCGCGGAGCGTCAGCGGAGCGCGCATCGACGCCGCGCGGAGCGTCAGCGGAGCGCGCATCGGCACCGCCGTCGAGCACGACGAGCACGCAGCTCGCCGTGCCGAGGTCGACGCCGACCCGCAGCGGGCCGACGGGTGCCACCGCGACCCCGCCCGCGCGCGCGGCGGCGGCCGCTTCCAAGAGCCGGGCCACCACTAGAGCTCCACCGGGTCGTAGACGGTCCGCCACGGGCGCACCTCGTGGGCCACCCGCTTGATGTTGATCAGATGCAGCGGCGTGACGTTGTCCGAGCAGATCGAGCCGCTCCAGGTGCCCGTCCCGAGCTGGAAGGACGGGTCGACCTCGGCCGAGTAGCCCATGCCGCCGAACAGCGCGGGCGTGTTGATGAGGATCCGGCCCGCGGGGAGCGTGGCGAACGGGGCGATCTCCTCCGGGTCGGCGGCGTGCACCGCGCACGTGTGGCCCTCGCCGCCGAGCGCGAGCACCTCGCGGCAGCGCGCCCACCCGGCGGCGACGTCGCGGGCGCGGTACACGCTCAGCACCGGGCCGAGGATCTCCCGCGAGAGGAGCACGTCCGCGTCGACGGAGGTCAGCTCGGCCGCCAGCACCCGCGTCGCCGACGGCACCGTGAACCCCGCCAGCTCGGCGAGCCGGGGCGCGCTCTGCCCGACGGCGTCTGGGCGCAGGCCGCCGCGGTCGTCGAACAACGCACGGGCGAGGCGCTCCTGCTGCGGCTCGTTCAGCCAGTGCGCGCCGCGCTCCTCGAACGCGGCGAGGAACCCGGGCGCCACCGCCTCGTGGACGACGACCGATTGCTCGGCGACACACGCCGTCCCGTTGTCGAACGCCTTCGACGTGATGATCATCTCGGCGGCCTCGGCCGGGTCCGGCACGCTCGCACCGACGTACGCGGGCACATTCCCGGCGCCGACGGCGATCGTGGGCTTCCCGCTGGAGTAGGCCGCGCGCACCATGCCGGGACCGCCGGTGGCCAGCACCAGCGCGATCTCGGGGCGGCGCATCAGCTCCTGGGTGGCGGCGAGCGTCGGCGCGGTGAGGCAGGACAGGAGGCCCTCCGGCGCCCCCGCGGACACCGCCGCGTCGGCCATGATCTCCGCGGCGCGCAGGGTGCAGCGCGCGGCGCGCGGATGCGGCGCATGCACGACGGCGTTCCCGGACTTCACCGCGGCGAGGCTCTTGAACAGGGCGGTCGACGTCGGGTTGGTCACCGGGATGATCCCGGCGATCACGCCCATCGGCGCGCCGACGGCCGTCACCCTGGCCCGCTCGTCGGTCCACAGCACGCCGACGGCCCGGCGCTCCAGCATCCAGCGCGCGACGAACCCGGTGTTGTACCGGTTCTTGTAGATCTTGTGCTCGTACACGCCGTATCCGGTCTCGTCGACGGCGAGCCGGGCCAGCTCCTCGGCGGCCTTCGTGCCCGCGAGCGCCATGGCCCGCACGAACCGGTCGAGGGTCTCCTGGTCGGCGCCCTCCAGTGCCTCGAAGGCCCGGCGCGCCGCCCGCGCCTTGGCCCGGACGTCGGCGAGGCCCGCGAGGTCCGCGTCGAGGGTCCCCGCGCTCATCTCAGTGTTTCCCGCCCGGCCACGCACCGGGCCCCGTCCACGACCGGGCATCCCGTTGGGTGCTCATCTCAGTGCTTCCCGCCCGGCCACGCACCGAGCCCCGTCCACGACCGGGCATCCCGTTGGGTGCTCATCTCAGTGTTTCCCGCCCGGCCACGCACCGGGCCCCGTCCACGACCGGGCGTCCCGTTGGGTGCTCATCTCAGCTCTTGGGGCGCGTCAGGACCGCGAGGATGCTCTCGGTCTCGTCGTGCGGGCGCGGGATGACGTGCACCGAGACGACCTCGCCCGCCTTGCCCGCAGCGACCGCGCCCGCGTCGGTGGCGGCCTTCACCGCGCCGACGTCGCCGCGCACCATCACCGTCACCAGGCCGCCGCCGATCTCGCGGTGCCCGACGATCTGCACGTTGGCCGCCTTGACCATCGCGTCGGCCGCCTCGATCGCGCCGACCAGACCCTTCGTCTCGATCAGGCCGAGCGCGCCGCGTGGCGTCGGCGTGCCGTTCGGGGTAGCCATGGCGTCCTCCGTATCGGTCGGTGGCTGCTAGCTCTTGCGGTAGGTGACGGTGCCCGCCCGGATGACGGAGTCCGCGATGGCGACGACGGCACGGTCGGTCGGCGCGTCCGCACCCGCCGCGACCCGCGCCGCTCCCCACTGGAGACGAGCACGAGCTCACCCGTGCCCGCCCCGACCAGGTCGACGGCGACGTAGGTGGCCCCATCGGGGTCGTCCTGCACCACCAGCAGCGTGAAGCGGGCGAGCCCCGGTTCCTTGACCGTGGAGACGACCTGCCCGAGCACCTTGGCCAGCTGCACGCGGTCACCTCCTCACCTCGCACCTGGCGGTGACCGTAAGCGGCGTCACACCAGGCGGCGCTATCCCGGCCGGACAACATCCACCGGGCCCGTTGTCCCTCGCCGCCCTGGCCGGGGGTGGGGCGGTAGGGAAGGGTCTGACGACACGCGACGACGCCAGGAGGTACCCGGTGATCCGCCCCGACGACGCGCAGTTCCACGCTCCGACCAGCGACGACCCGCTGTGGGCCGAGACCAACTACTTCGGCCTCTACGCCGGGCAGGACACGGACACGCCGCTCAACATCGGGATCTACGGGCTGTTCCGCGAGCCGCTCGGCGTCGTCGGGGCGACGGTCGCCGTCAACGGCAAGCGCGTCACGCTCCCCTGGGCCGCCGACTACTGGGACGCCTGGGAGCACCTCGTCGTCCCGCAGCCGTCGAACCTGCTCGACTACGCGCTCGCCAACGGCCTGCGCGTGACCTGCTCCGATCCGAACCGGGTGTGGGACGTCGCGTACTCCGACCCCGTTCCGGGCCTGGACCTGCGGTTCCGGTTCACGGCGCTGATGGAGCCTTACGACATCAACGACCCCGCCCAGGACCCGCTCGCCGCCGAGCGCGACATGGACCTCACCTGGGGCCACGCGTACGCGGGGCACTTCGACCTGACCGGGCACTGCGAGGGCGAGATCACCCTCCGCGGGCGCACGCTGCCGATCGACTGCGTCACGACGATGGACCACAGCTGGGGCATCCGGGCCGAGCGCCAGACGTCGCGGCTGTCGTGGATGCACGCGCACTTCTCGAAGGACTTCGCCGTGCACGCCATGTTCGACTTCCGCACCGACGGCGGCCCCGACGCGCCCTCGGCGCTGACGCTCACCCACGGCTATGTGCTCGACCACGGCAAGGTCTACGGCCTCAAGGCGGGCACCGGCACGACGGAACGCGCGGGCTTCTACCCGGAGACGATCACGCTGTCGATCATCGACGCCGCCGACCGCACCTGGGAGCTGCGCGGCAGCGCGCTCACGACGTTCCCGTGGCAGGCGTGGCCGGGCACGGTGGGGCACAACGCGCTGCACCGCTGGACCTGCGACGGGCAGACCGGCTACGGCGAGTGCATGGACTTCATCGGGCTGGGCGAGCTCGGCATGCGTTATCGCGCTGTGCTGAGGTGATCCCGACGGGGCGGCCATTCGACAACGGAACCAGCACCTTGGCCAGGCAGGAGACATTGCCGGTGCCCGTCCGGGCCGTCCTGTTCGACCTCGACGGCACCCTCGTCCAGACGCGGGTGGCGTCGTGGGACGTGTTCCGGCCGATCAGCGAGCGGTTCGGGCTCGGCGTCACGGATCCGGAGGAGTACTTCGACCTGTTCCGCGGCAACCTCTTCGCCTCGATCCGCGCGCTGTGCCGGGACGAGGCGCACGCCGCGGAGGTCAAGGCGGCGTTCCTCGAGCGCCTGCGCAAGGACTACACGCCACCGATGGTTCCGGGGATGGCCGACGTCGTGCGCAGGCTCGCGGCCGACTGCACGCTGGCGGTGATGTCGTCGAACGCGATGCAGGTGCTGCGGCGGGTGCTCGTGACCAACGACCTGGCGTTCTGCTTCGCGCACGTGTTCGGCGGCGACGTCATGCCCGACAAGCGGGCCGCGATCCGCGCCTTCCTCGCCGACACCGGCAGCGGCTTCGGTCGCCGCTGCGCCGCGGACTACGACGAGACGGGAAGACGCGTGCACCCCGACCCGTCGACGACCGTGCTCGTCACCGACACCGCGGGCGACGTCCGCGACGCCCTCGAAGCGGGCATCCGGGTCGTCGGGGTGGCGTGGGGCATGCACGCGGTGGACGAGCTCGCCGCGGCCGGGGCGGAGTTCGTGGCGCTCTGGCCGCAGGAGGTGGCCGCCCACCTGCTCGGCGACGCCGCGGCCGAGCCCGCGACCGGAGCCTGCGCGGTGGGCGGGGGCGCCCGGGCGACCGGAGGCGGCCTGCGGGCCGCGGACGGCGGGGCGCTGATGAGCGGCGGCGCTGCCCGCGGCGCCGGTACGGGCGTTGCCCCAGGCGGCGCAGGTGATGGCGACCGTCCAGGAGCTGGCCAGGGAGGGAGTGCTGGCGGCGGCGCGGAGGGCGCTGGACAGGGGGCCGCAGGGATGACGGCGGGGGCCGTGCGGCGCGAGCGCAGGCGCCAAGCCGTCCGCTCGATGGCGTCGGCCGAGGCAGGGGTCGCTCGGCGGGGGTCGGGTAGGCCGTCCGGCGCTGTGCAGGCGGCGGTGGATCACGCCGCGGGGTCAGGCGGGTCGGTGAGCACCGAACTGCTCACCGCCGTCCGGCGGGTCGTCCGCCCGCACTGACGGCCGGGCTGCGGGCCACCCCGACCATGATCGCCAGCTGGGCGCATATCCGGACAGTTCTGGTCACTTTCTGCACCGAGCTGGTGATCATGGCGGCGGCGGGCCGAGTCCCGCGGGCCATTCGGGCCGAATCGCCGCGAGGCCTCCGCGAGGCGGCAAGCCGGTTTGCGAACGCGCGTCGACGTCGAGGGCCGGGCGCCCGCCCGGGCCCAACGCTCAGGCGAGGGCGGCCTTGCCGAGGGCGAGCAGGAACGGGCGGGTCTCCCGCGCGTCGACGGCGAACCGGCGGAACCCCAGGCCGTAGAGCTGGGCGGCCGTCGCCTCGGACACCGCGCCCGTGAGCCGCAGGCCCACCCGTCGTTCCGGCACCTTGTCGGCGGCCTCGGCCACCCCGGCGAGCAGGCCCTCGACCGAGGGGTCGATCGCGGTGCGCGGGTCGACCGACAGCAGGCCGCGGCGGACGTAGCCGTCCAGTGGCTCGGCGGTGAGCAGCTGTCGGGCCGGGATGCCGAACATCGCCGACTGCAGCGCCCGCACCTCCAGCCACAGCACGTCCGACGCGGCCGCGATTCCGGCCACGTTGAACGCGGCCCGCGGACTGGTCAGGTAGGCGCCGACCCCTGGCCGCTGTCCCGGCGCCGCAGGGCCGGGGGCGGACCGGCCGTCCTCCTCCCCGCGCGCGGCCGCCGCCAGCTCCCGCAAGGCCACCGCCTCGGCCGGGTCGGACACGTGCCGGACGGCCAGATGCACCCGGCCCGCCCCGCCCGCGTCGGCCATCGCCCTCGCCAGGCCCGCGAGCTGGCCTTCGATCAGCGCGGGCGCCCCGAGCGGCACCGAGAGCTCCGGCCGTTGCGTGGTCAACGCGGTCTGCTGCAGCAGCTCCCTGGCCTCGTCGGCGAGGAAGTCGATCGCGCGGACGCCCATCTCGACGTCCCCGGCGGCGCGCAGCAGCGGGGTCAGCTCCGCGGCGACGAGATCGGCGACGTGCTCCACCCCGTCCCGTCCGGCCAGCAGGGCGGCGACGAGGCCGTCGAGGTGCCCGGTCGCGGCGAGCACGTCGTCGATCGCGGTCACCAGCCCGGACGCGCCCGCCTCCAGCGCGGTGGCGACGTCGCCGGGCAGCGTCACCCTGCCGAACACCGCGCATCCCGCTGCAGCGCGCGCGACCTCGATGAGCGTCGACAGCGCCCCCGTCGCCGACGCGGGCGTCGACGTGCGGAACGTCCCGGCGAACAGCTCGCCGGTCGCGCCGTCAACGGACACCTCGACGCCCTCGACGACCATGCGCTCGCCGATCCACAGCGTGCGGGCGGCGAGGTCGACCCGCAGCGCCGACGCGCCGACCACGCAGGCCGTGCCCAGCGCCCGCGCCACGACGGCGGCGTGGCTGGTCGAGCCGCCGGTCGCCGTCACGATCCCCCGCGCGGCGATCATCCCGTGCAGGTCGGCCGGGCTGGTGACCGGCCGGGCGAGCACGACCTTCGCGCCCGCCTCCGCCGCGGCCTTCGCGCGGTCGGAGTCGAGCACGAGCATGCCGCTGACCTGGCCGGGACACGCGCCGATGCCGGTGGTCAACAGCCTGCCGTCGGCGCGGGCGGCGGCGACCTCGTCGGCGTCGAAGCCGGGCCGTTGCACCTGGCGCACCTGCTCGGCGGTGACCATGCCGAGCGCGCCCTCGGGGCCGACCGCGCCCTCGGCGAGCAGGTCGGCCGCGATGCGCACCGCCGCCTCCGGTGTGCGCTTGGCGCTGCGGACCTGCAGGAACCACAGCACGCCGCGCTCGACGGTGAACTCGATGTCGAGCACGTCACCCTGACGGCGCTCCAGGTCGAGGCACGTCGCGCGCAGCTCGTCGAGCAGGTCGGGGGCGAGGGCCGCGGTCACCGGGTCCGGGGTGCGGATGCCCGCCACCACGTCCTCGCCCTGGCTGTGCGCGAGGTACTCGCCGAACAGGCCGGGCTCGCCGGTGACCGGGTTGCGGGTGAACACGACGCCGGAGCCGGAGTCGTCGCCGAGGTTGCCGAACACCATCGCCTGCACGACGACCGCGGTGCCGAGGTCGTGCGGGATCGCGTGGAACTCGCGGTAGGTGCGCGCCCGCCGCGTGTTCCAGGACCGGAACACCGCCTCGACCGCCCCGCGGAGCTGGTCGCGGGGTTCCGCGGGCACGCTGTCGCCCGTGTCGTCGGCCAAAGCCGCCTCGCGGGCCGTCCAGACGCGGTCGTACACCTCCCCCGGGTCGTCGTCGGCCGCCACCGGGCCGACGTCGACCTCCAGGTCCAGCGCACCCAGCACGGTCTCGGCGTACATGGCGTGGAACCGGGCGACGATCTCGGCCATGAACCGAGTGTCCCCGGTCGCGACGGCGATCGCGACGGCGGCGGCCCGGGAGAGGCCGAGGTCGAGGATCGTGTCCATCATCCCGGGCATGGAGACCGGCGCGCCCGACCGCACCGACAGCAGCAGGGGCAACGGGCCCGCGCCGAACGTCTTCCCTGAACGCTTCTCGAGCGCCGCCAGCTGCGCGTGCAGCTCGTCGACGAGGCCGTCGGGCATCCGGCCTTCGGCGAGGTAGCTGCGGCACGCCGAGGTGGAGATCACGTAGCCGGGCGGGACCCGCAGGCCCTGCTGGGTCATCCGGGCGAGGCCCGCGCCCTTGCCACCGAGCCGGTCGACGGCGCTCGGGTCGGCGTCGGTGAACGTGAGCGTGAAGCTCATTCCTTCCGGTCCCGCCCCAGCGTGCGCAGCAGGTCCTCGTGGAACTCGAACCACACCGTGTGCACCGAGTCGCGCACGGGCGAGGACACCAGGTCGTGGTCGCCCGCGTCGATCCCGTCCAGCGCGGCCCCGAACCGCCGCGGGTAGACCGCGAAGCGCGGGTCGTGGCCTGCGAGCGCTTCCAGAAGCGGCTGTAGCCGTTGCACGAGCTTCTCGATCCGGCCGATCACCTTGCCGTCGTAGGCGGAGTCGCTGTGGTCGTTGGCGACCTTGCGGCCGCCGACGTCGACCTGCTGCCAGGCCGACATCGTGGACAGCAGCTGCGCGTTGACGGTCTCGAAGCGCGTGACGAGCTCCCCGATCTCCGCGTCGACGCGCACATCCGCGTACCGGTCGGCCGCCGCGGCCGCGAGTGCCGGTCCGGCGGCGTCGGTCGGCAGGGCGGCGCCACCGGCCACGACGACGAGGCCCTGCTCGGCGAGCGCGGCCAGCACCGGCTCGACGGCGGCGCCGTCGAGCCCGCAGTCGGCGGCGATCGCGCCTGCCGTGGCCATCTTCTTCAGCGCCACGACATTGAGCACGTCGTAGTCCTCGGTGGTGAGGGTCGTCATGGCAGTCCTTCGGCACGCTGGGAACCCCGGGCGACGCGGAGGGGCGCGCCGCCCGGGGTGTCGCGGGGATGCTTACAGCCAGCGGTACTTCGACCGGCGCCGGTCGGCGCCGTCGGAGAACGGCAGGTACCCAGCACCCGAGAAGATCTTCTGCGGCACGGTCTCCTGGGCGAACCCGCGCTTGGTGATGTCGTAGTAGTAGTTCGCGACGCGCTGGTCGATCTCCCACAGCTGGTAGTCCGTGCACGCCTTCTCGTACGCCCCGGCGAGGCGCATGTGCGGGAGGATCATGTCGACGTAGTAGACGTACTGGCCGTTCCAGATCAGGTCGCGCCGGTTCATGCGGGCGGTCTTGGTGTAGAGCTTGAGTGTGGCTGTCTGCACGCGGCCCAGGTGGTCGTCGAGGTCCGCCACCTTGATCGGGTACACCTCGCCCATCGGGGTGTTCCACTTCTCGCGCGCGAACACCGCGCCTGCCGTGATCGACTCGATGTAGTTCTTGGGACGGGTGAACGTCGTGGAGATGTCGTTCACGCGGATCTCGTTGAGCCCCATGGCCTCCGGGTCGATCATCAGCGCGAGCGTGTAGCAGTGCGGCAGCTTCGCGTCGTCGCAGACGTCGCTCCAGTGGAAGACCTCTTCGTTGACGAACAGGTCGCGCAGGATGAGCAGCTGGCCGTTGGGCAGCTCGTAGGGACCGGTGTCGCCGAGGCCGAGGCGGCAGTCGTAGTGGTCGAGGAACGACAGCAGCTCGGCGGCCGCGTTGAACCGGGTGAACTGGCTGTGGGCGGGGCTCCCGTTCTCCAGCGGCTCCATCTGCGCGGTGATCTGGTCGAGGAAGTCGGGCTCGTGGATGCGGCAGCGGTAGCGGTCCTGGGAGTTGAGGATGTAGCCGTCCTGGCGCTTGCCCCACAGGATGCGCTGCATGAACTTGAGGATCTCGTTGGACTCCTCGATGTAGTCGTCGGGCTGGATCACCTCCAGCGCGAGCAGCCCGCAGCGGCCCATGCCGAACCCGACGGCGCCGATGCACCAGTCGTGCACCGCGTTCACCTTCGTGCCGATCTCCCGCCGCGCGGTGGCGCCGATGTCCATGACCGCCTGCGCGCCGCCTGCCTCCTCCGTGGTCATGCGCAGGATCTCCGGCCAGCGGTAGAACTCGTGCATGAAGGCCAGGATCTCGTACTCCTGGCGCGGGATCATGCCGCTGACGCCCTCGGTGGCGCGCATGACCAGCACGTCCCAGATGTTCCAGGCGAGATAGTTGTTGAGGTCGTTGAGCTCGTCGATCGTGAACTGGTCGCGAAGGACGTCCTCTTTGGACACCTTCTCCAGCACGCCGCTCCTCGCCCGCGACTTCATCATCTTGTCGCCCTTGATCCCGTCGGTGACGGGCTCCATGCCGACGAAGTTGCCGGTGTACGTGAGGTCCTGGAACCGCAGGCCGTCGTCGGCCTGTTCGTACCGCTGCTTGTAGGTCGCGCGCTTGCCCTCGGTGGTGGTCATCTGTTCGCTCCTGTCTCAGAGTCGATGTTCGCTCCGCAAGCTCCGCTCAGTCCTCGGCTACCACGCGGCCGACCTCGTGGTCGGTGCAGTCGAGCCGGACCTTGCGTCCGTCGAGGGCGGCCGCGATCTCCTCGAAGTGCGCTTCGTCGGTCTTGCCCACCACGTAGCGCGACTCGCTGGTCGTGAGGTGCGCCGTCATCACGCACGGGGTCTGGAACTCGCGGGAGAGGATCCCGAGGTGCGACTCCGGCGCGCCGGACATCGTGATCACCCCGATCGCGCCCATGCTCAGCGCGGGCGCGAGGAAGGTGGTGGTGCCCCCGCGGACCAGCAGTATGTGTTCCTGGAGCTTCCCGGACTGGATCAGGCCGATCACGTCGGCTGGCGACGACAGGTACCTGACCGTGCCGTTGGGCGACTTGCTCGTGTCGAAGACGTTGAAGCCCTCGGCCAGTACCTCGGCCATGCGTTCCTCCTCGGACGTGCGGAAAGGGCGGCGCTCCCGGCCACTGTGCCGCGCGTCACTTCCCCGACCGATGGATCGCCCGGATAAAAGTCGCGGACGGCCTTGTCCAGGCCGGACAACGCGCTCGGAGGGAGCCCCATGACCACGCCGGACATCGACGCGGCGGTGGCCGCGGTGCGGCTCGTCGACCACCACGTGCACGGTGCGCTGCGGGAGGCGCCCGACCGCCCCGCACTCGAGCGGATGATGACCGAGTCGGACCGGCCGGTGCCGCCGTGGATGTCGACCTTCGACTCCCAGGTGGGGCTGGCCATCCGCCGGTGGTGCGCGCCCGTCCTCGACCTGGAGCCGCTCGCCACGGCCGAGGACTACGTCGCGCGGCGCGCCGATCTCGGGGAGGCCGAGGTCACCCGGCGGCTGCTGCGCGCGTGCGGGGTAGACCGCTACCTGGTCGAGACCGGGTTCCAGGCCGACGCCGTCCTCTCGCCGGACGAGATGGCCGTCGCCGCCGACGCGCGGGCCCACGAGGTCGTCCGGCTGGAGCCGGTGTTCGAGGCGCTCGCCGCGCAGGTGGGCGCGGCGGCGGCCGTGCGGACCTTCCCCGAGGTGCTGCAGGAGCGCACCCGGGACGCCGTCGGGCTCAAGAGCGTCGTGGCCTACCGGTTCGGGTTCGACTTCGACCCGGAGCCGCCCGACACCGCCGACGTCGTCGCGGCGACGGACGCCATGCTGGCCCGGCCGGGGCCGCCGCGGGTCGACGACCCGACGCTCCTGCGCCACCTGCTGTGGACGGGCGTGGCGCGCGGGCTGCCGCTGCAGCTGCACTGCGGCTACGGCGACCCCGACCTCGAGCTGCACCGGTGCGACCCGCTGCTGCTCACCCGCTTCCTCAAGCTGGTCGAGCCGCACGGGGTCGCCGTGCTGCTGCTGCACTGCTACCCCTTCCACCGGGGCGCGGGCTACCTCGCGCAGGTGTTCCCGCACGTCTACCTCGACGTCGGGCTCGCGACGCACTACACCGGGCTGCGCTCGCACGCCGTGGTGGCCGAGTCGCTGGAGCTGGCCCCGTTCGCGAAGATCCTCTTCTCCTCCGACGGCTACGGCCCCGCCGAGCTGCACCACCTCGGGGCGCAGCTGTGGCGCCGCGGGATGCGCAGGGCGCTGGGCACCTGGGTCGCCGACGACGAGATGACGCTGGCGGACGCGGAGCGCATCGCGAGGCTGGTCGGCCGCGACAACGCGGTGCGCGTCTACGGCCTGAGGTAGGCGGCGGAGGTAGCCAGTCGAAGGCACCACTTGACTTGCGACGGGACCCCGGGCGGCCGATCCTGGCGTTCGTGATCGACGAGGCGGTCGTCGGACGGCCGAGCGGTGCGGCGGCGGGCGCGGTGGCCGCCTACCACGGCTACCGCCAGCACGGCGTGCCACCGGCGCGCCACCTCGGCCTGCCCTCGCCGTACCTCACCCTGATCTTCACCCTCGACGACCCGCTGTATGTCGCCCAGCACGTCGAGGACGAGCGGGCCGCGCAGGCCTACGACGCGCTCGCGGGCGGGCTGCACACCACGCCCGCCCTGATCACGCACGACGGCCGCCAGTCCGGCATCCAGCTCCAGGTGCACCCGCACGCCGCACGGGCGCTGTTCGGCCTGCCCGCTGGCGAGCTCGCCGGGCTGGACGCGCACGCCGACGCGGTGCTGGGGCAGCTCGCCGACCGCATCCGCAACCGGCTCGGAGAGGCGCGCAACTGGCCGGAGCGCTTCGCCGTGCTCGACGGCGAGCTCGGCGCGCTCGTCACCGGCGCGGAGCGCCCGGGCCCGCCGCCCGCGGTGGTCAACGCGTGGCGGCTGCTGCGGCGCAGCCACGGCGCGCTCCCGATCGGAAGGCTGGCCGACACCGTCGGCTACAGCGACCGGCGCCTTTCCACGCTGTTCGACGCCGAGATCGGGCTCTCCCCCAAGACCGCCGCACGGGTGATCCGGTTCGACCGCGCCCGCCGCGCCGTGCAGACCGCGGAGCCGGGGCGGCTCGGCGTCATCGCCGCCGGGCACGGCTACAGCGACCAGTCGCATCTCGTGCGCGACTTCGTGGCCTTCACCGGCCGCTCGCCGACCCGCTGGCTCGCCGAGGAGTTCGGAAACGTCCAAGCCGAGCACCGGTGGCGGGCCACACACTGATCCCCATGACCGACACAACCCCCGCGCCCCAGGTCTGGCCCACCTTGTGGGCCCAGGACGCCCGCGCGCTCATCCGCTTCCTCGTCGACGTCGTCGGGTTCGAGGAGACCGCCGTCCACGGCGAGGGTGACAACGTGCACCACGCCGAGCTCGCCTGGCCGCCGGGCGGCGGGATCATGATGGGCTCCGCCCGCACCGACGGCCCCTGGGCGCAGGAGCCCGGCAACTTCGCCGCGTACGTGGTCGCGGACGACATCGACGGCCTCTACGAGCGCTGCGCCGCCGCGGGCGCCGACATCATGGACAAGCCGCACGACACCGACTACGGCTCTCGCGACTTCGCGCTGCGCGACCCCGAGGGCAACCGGTGGTCGTTCGGCACCTACCGGGGCGCCCCGCGGCGGAGCTGACGCGGGGCACGCCCTACGTGATCTGGGTTACAGTGGCCCGTGGTCCTGGGACGGATCACGGGTCCCCGCCTCGGGCCGCGTCCGCCGCCCGAAGGGATCTTTCATGCGCACAGTCGCCGTGCTCGGCCCCATTCCCCGCGACCGCATCGTGACCCATCGCGGGGAGGTGTTCGAGAAGTACGGCTGCGCGCTCTACACCGTGGCGGCACTGTCGGCGCTGATGGAGCCGACCGACCGGATCTGCCCGATCGTGCACGTCCGCAAGCAGGACGAGGACGCGGTCAAGGAGCTCCTCGCCCCGATGTCGAACGTCGACCTCACGGGCATCAGCTCCGCGACCGACCGCGGCGATCTCGTCGAACTGACCTACGAGGACCAGAACACCCGGCGCGAGCGCCAGACCGGGTTCATGAGCCCGATCCTGCCGCGCGACGTCGAGTTCGCCCTCGACGCCGAGGCGTTCGTGTGCGTGCCGATCACCGACTACGAGGTCGGGCAGACGACCCTGGAGTACATCAGGAGCCACAGCGACGGGGTCGTGCTGCTCGACGCGCACGGCCCGGTCAGCACCCTCACGCTCGGCGGCGAGCGCCAGCACCGGCTGTGGGCCGAGCGCGACGCGTGGCTGCCCAGCATCGACATCCTCAAGATGAACCTCGAGGAGGCGGGCTGCAGCTGGTTCCCGCGCGAGGGCGACGACGGGGCGTCCGCGATGGGCCAGCCGATGACCGAGTCCGAGATGCCCAGGTTCGCCGAGCACTGCCTCCGCCACGGCGTCAAGGCCGTCTGCGTGACGCTCGACCAGCGCGGATGCGTCGCCTACCGGCTCGACGACGATGACCGGCTCGAGGAGCACATGGTGCCCCGCGTTCCGGTCGAGAACGTCGTCGACACGACCGGGTGCGGCGACTCGTTCGCCGCCGGGATGGCCTTCGGCTACCTCTTCGAACGGGACATCGTGAGGGCGTGCCAGTACGGCAACGCGATGGGCGCCCAGCGCTGCGCGGGGTCCGCCCTCTCGATCTACCTGCCCAGGGCCGAGACCGACGCGCAGATCGAGCGCACGTACGGTCCGATGGCGGGAGCGGCACGTGCGTGAGGCACTGAGCCCGCCGGAGTGGCTGGTCACCGAGAGCGGGTTCGACCCGGCGCGGGCCAACGTGTACGAGACGCTGTGCACGGTCGGCAACGGCTACCTCGGCACGCGCGGCACGCTGGAGGAGGGCCACCCCGGCGACCTCTCGGGCACCTACCTGAACGGCGTCTACGACGACCACGACTCGCCGGTGATCGACCTGGTGAACGCCCCCGACTGGCTGGCGTTCGCCGTGTACGTCGACGGGTCGCGCCTCGACGTCCGCAACGCCGACGTGCTCGACCACGAGCGCACCCTCGACCTGCGCACCGGCCTGCTGTACCGACGCACGGTCTTCACGGACGCCGACGGGCGCCGCACCCGGATCGAGACGCTGCGCTGCGCGTCCGTCGCCGACCGGCACACCTGCGCGCTCCGCGTGGAGATCACGCCGGAGAACCACGACGCCGAGATCACGGTCGAGAGCGCACTGGACGGGCGGCGCCGCAACCTGGAGCGGCTGCCCGTCTACCCCTCGGGCACCCGGTTCCCGCTGGAGACGCGGTGGGAGAAGTGGGCGCTCACCCGCCACCTCTACCGGACCGCCCGCGAAGCCACGGACGACGTCGGCTACCTGGAGATGCGCACGATCGCGAGCGGCATCACGATCGGCTACGCGGCGGCGGTCACGCCGTCGGTCGCGCCGACGCGCAGCGGCTTCACGCTCGACGACGAGCGCGTGGTCTGGCACGCCACCTTTCCGGGCGGCCCGGTGCGCCTGGACAAGATCGCGCGCATCGGGACCTCGCGCGACGTCGACCGGGCCGAGGGCTCGGTGCGCGACGGCTGCCTCGCCGGGCTCGCCGCAGCACGGGCCGCGGGGTTCGACGCCATCGTCGCCGCCAGCCGCGCGGAGTGGGAGCAGCGCTGGGCGGACTGCGACTGCGCGATCGACGGCGACCCGCGCAGCACCCACGCCGTGCGCTTCGGCATCTACCAGCTGCTGATCGCCGCGAACGACACCGACCCGACGGTGAACATCGGCGCCAAGTCGCTGTCCGGCGAGGGCTACCGGGGCCACGTGTTCTGGGACACCGAGGTCCTCATGCTGCCGTTCTTCGTCTACACCCGTCCCGACGCGGCCCGCGACCTGCTCGCCTACCGCCACCACACGCTGCCCGGCGCCCGCGAGAACGCGCGGATCAACGGCACGGCGGGCGCGCGCTACCCGTGGGAGTCGGCCGACACCGGCCGCGAGGAGTGCCCGGAGTTCACGGCGGACGGCGCGAACAAGTTCTGGACCCGCGACGAGGAGCTGCACGTCTCGGCCGACGTCGCACACGGCGTGATGCAGTACGTCGAGGCGACCGGCGACCGGCGGTTCCTGGTCGAGCGGGGTGCGGAAATCCTGTTCGAGACGAGCCGCTTCTGGGTGGAGCGGGCGGTGCGGAATGACGCGGGCACCTACTCCCTGCTGCGGGTGATGGGGCCCGACGAGTTCCACTCGCACACCGACGACAACGCGTTCACCAACTACCTCGTCCGCTGGCATCTGGAGACGGCGGCCGCCGTCCACGACGACCTCAAGGCGAACGAGCCCACGGCGTTCGCCGCACTCGCCGAGGCGATCGGCCTCGCCGACGACGAGGTGGACCGGTGGCGCTCCGTCGCCGCTGCGATCGCCCTGCCCGCGCAGCGGCCCGACGGGCTGATCGAGCAGTTCACCGGCTACTTCGAGCGCCTGGACGTGCCGGTCACCGAGTGGGACGAGAACGACATGCCCCGCTACCCCGTGGGCTACCACCACTTCAACTGCGAGGACACGCAGCTGCTCAAGCAGCCCGACGTCGTGATGCTGCTGTACGTGCTCCCGGACGCGTTCGACGCGGCGACCAAGCGCGCCAACTTCGACTACTACGAGGCGCGGACGCTGCACAAGTCGTCGCTCAGCCCGTCCATCCACGCGATCATGGGGATCGAGGTGGGGGACCCGTCGCGCGCCGAGCAGTACTTCGCCCGCTCGGCCTTCGTCGACCTCACCGACAACCAGGGCAACACCGCGGAGGGCATGCACATCGCCTCGGCGGGCGGCACCTGGCAGGTGCTGGTGTGCGGGTTCGGCGGCTTCCGGGTGGTGCACGGGCAGATGTCGTTCTCGCCGTGGCTGCCCGAGCGCTGGCAGGCGATCCACTTCCGGCTGCGGTGGCGGGGCAACCCGCTGCGGGTCACGGTGGCCCACGCGGGGATCACCTTCGCGCTGGACGGGCCGGCGGGCACCACGGTGCCGGTGCTGGTGCACGGTCGTCCGGTCGAGCTTTCACGAGGTACGACGACGGTGCCCTACGGCCCGACCGCCGACGAGCCGGTGGCGGACGCAGGCGCGGTCACCACCGCGTGACGGCCCCGGCGTAGCGGCCAGGGCGTGGCGAAACGAGCAACTCGCCGTGCCGGGATGCGGGACTCACCGTGGCGGGATGCGGGACTCACCGTGCCGGGATGCGGGACTCACCGTCGTCGGGGTCGTCGTGCTCGACGAGGCGGCTCACCGCGGAGTCGCGGATGCGCTCCAGCGCGACCTCCGCGCGCCGCCGCGCCCTGGCCGCGTCGCTGAGCTCGGTGCGCAGCCTGGCGTGCTCGCCGACGTCGAGCTCGGCCAGCATGCGGTCGGTCACGGTGACCAGCGCCGAGTTGAGCTCCCACAGCCGGGTGCGGCCGCGCGGGTCGTCGAGCAGCAGCGCCTCGATCTGGTCGCGATGCTGCCGCAGCGCGTTGAGCGCCGCCGTGAGCTCCGCCTCGTCGGGCGCCTCCGGCTCCTCGATCTCGTCGCGGATCAGGTCGCCGAACGTCCTGACGACCGCCGCCAGCTCGCTGAGCAGCGCGGCCGTCGCCAGCCGCACCTCCTCGGCGTAGGCCGGGTCCGGCGCGGGGCCAGGCCGTTCGCGGGTGGCGTCGAGCAGCGAGCGGAAGAGCACCCGCACCGACACCGAGCTGTGCTCCAACGCCTCGAGACCCTCCCGCAGGCTGCGCTCGACCCGCGGCGCGCCGATCGCGCGCACGTTGAGCCTGCGGCTCTCGTCGGCCTCCGCGAGCGCCCGGTCGACCTGGGGCGCGTGCCGGTTGAGCCGCCGCGCGCGCTCCAGCCAGCGCGTCGCCTCATGCGGGTCGACCGGCCCCGTGGTCAGCGCCGCCGCCGCTTCGACAAGCAGGTCCGCGATCTCCCCGGCGAACTTCGCGACCGCCCGACCCGCGTCGCGGGTCTGCACCGCGGGCGGGAACGCGACGTTGACGAGCACGCCGACGGCCGCGCCGACCAGCGTCTCGATGATCCGCGCCAGGCCAGCCGACTCGGCGCCGGACGCATAGCCCACCCCGAGCACGAGCATCGCGCTGATCGGCACTTCGAGCAGGTGCGGGCCCAGCCGGAGGATCTGGCCGCCGATGATCGAGGCCGCGACGACGATGCCGAGGCTCCACCAGCTCAGCCCGGCCACCGAGACGAACCCGACGGCCACCAGCACGCCCAGCACCACCGACAGCACCCGCTGGACGCCGCTCACCAGCGTGCTCGCCAGCGTCGCCTGCACGACCAGCAGCGCGGTCAGCGCGGCGACCATCGGCGGTGGGTCGTTGAGGCCGACCACCTCGGCCACCACGAAGGCGGCCACTGTGGCACCGGTGATCCGCAGTGCCCGCAACAGCGCGGTGCGCCCACGCTCCCGGCAGCGGCGCACGAGCTCGGCCACGAACCGTCGCACGGCCGCCCACCCGCGCCGCCACCACGAAGCCCGCTCGCCGTCCGCCTGCCGCCGGGACCCGATCATGGAAAGTGGTGCCCCCTTCGGCCGCGCCGGTGCCTCCCGATACCTACTCAGGCGGCAGGCACCGGTCAAGCCGCGGCGTCCCCAGGGGCGTCGCCCGGCGCTCCGAAGGCGATGTGGCCGAGGGGACCGAGCATCTCGGCCCCCAGCCGCGACACCATCCAGTCCAGCCACCGCTCCCGGCGGCGCAGGGCGCGCGGCTCGTCGGCGGGGACCGGCCACAGGTGGTTCTCGCACACGACCCACGCCAGACGGCGCGCGGCCTCGATGAGCAGCCCGGCGTCGTCAACCACGCCGCCGAGGCGGTAGATCCAGCGCAGGAACCCGTCGTGCGCGGTCGCGAAGTCCAGCGCCTGGGGCAGCAGCGCGTAGAAGATCTCGTTGACCTCGGCGTAGTCGCGGTACTCGGCGCTAGGTTCGCCGTCGGCCCAGAGCGCGGCGAAGAGGTCGCGCGGGCCCGCAGGGAACCGCCCATGGCCCGGCGCCGTCTGACGAAGGGCGGACAGCAGCGCGAACGGCAGATCGAAGTTGATGTGCGCGTTGACGCCCGCGGCCATGCGGGCCATCAGCGAGGCGTCCTCCCCCGGGTCGAGGGCGACCTGCCACGAACGCGCCACGGTGTCGGGGTCGAGCGCCATGCCGCGCACGGCGGCGAGGTAGCGCAGCGCGAAACGGACGTCGAGCGCGCAGATGAACTCCGGGGCCAGGAACTCGCGGGCCGCGAGCCGCTCGGCGACCTTGGTCGTGGTCGCGATGTACAGATGGTTGAACCCGGCCGCCGGGTTCCCGGACCCGTCGAAGACCTCCTGGAGGTCGCCCAGGATGCGCAGCACCTCGTCGACCGCCGCAGGCCCGCGGCGCGCGGCGAGCGCGTCGAGGTCGCGGGTGCGCAGCTCGACCGGCCGCACGACGTCCGACCAGTAGGGCGTTAGTGCGTCACGCATGGGAGACACTCCAGGGAAGGTGATGCGCGGCATGCACTGACGATGCGCCCCGGCGGGGTGCGCCCACAGTCGCCGCGGGGTGACAAAGCCCTTACTCGGCGGCTGGTCTCCTGCGAACCACCACGACCGTGACCGTCCAGGCGGCGGTGGGGTCGCCCGCCGTCCAGGAGGCGGCGTTGGAGGCGAGGACGAGCGCGCCGTGCTGGTCGGGACCGGCCTGCCACTCGTGGAAGCTCCGGGCCTCGAACCACGGGGAGCCGCCGACCCGCGCCACGAGGCTGTGCGCGTTCGCGGCACGGTCGGCGGAAGGGGGCACCGGCGCGTCCTCGGCGGGCGGATGCCCGAGCCACCCCTCGGGACTCGTGCGGACGCCGAGGAACGCGCCGGGAAGAATGGTCCCGGTGGCCGACAGGGTGACCGCGTCGCCGGGCCGGAGCACGATCCCGGTGTCGACCGGCCCACCGCCGGGCCCGTCGTGGAACCGGAACACCGCGGTGTGCCCGTCGATGTGGAGGTCAGCCGTCATGTCGACGAGAGTGCGGTCTGGCGCACTTCCGGCGAATCGGCAGAATCCCTAGTGCCGACACCAGTGTCGCGTCAGGCGGTGATCCCCGGGATCTTCGCGAGCTGCGAACGCCGGTTCACACCGAGCTTGCGGAACGCCTTGCCGAGGTGGAACTCCACGGTCTTCTTGCTGAGGAAGAGCGTCATCGCGATCTGGGCGTTCGACTCGCCGTCCGCGGCGAGCCGGACGACCTGCAGCTCCTGGGGGGTCAGGTCGACGGCGACCGTGGGCTGGTCGGGCACGGCGGCCCCGCTCGCCCGCAGCTCCCCGCCGGTGCGCTCGCGCCACGGCGCCGCGCCGAGCGCGTCGAACGCGTCGAAGGCGCTCACGAGCTGCTGGCGCGCCTGCCCGAGCTGCTTGCGCCGCCGGTGCACCTGGCCAGCGTGCATCCTGCTGCGCGCGCTCTCGAACGGCACGCCCGCCCGGCGCAGCAGTGCGGCGGACTCCTCCAGCGCCTCCGGGTCCGGCTCGGCGGTCGCCAGCGTCCGCGCCCGCAGCAGCAGGCCCTCCGAGGCCGGGGTGCCGACGGTGGCCGCGTGCTCGGCCATGCGCGCGACCGTCGCCGCCGCGACCGCCCGGTCGTCGGTGGCGAGCTCGGCCTCGGCGAGGTCGGCGAGCCACGGCAGCAGCGGGATGTCGAGGAGGCCGTACGCCGAGGCCATGTCGTCGAGCTCGCGGAACTGGACGACGGCGGTCTCGAAGTCGCCGGTGCCGAGCGCGAGCAGCCCGAAGGCGCGGCGACCGTGTCCGATCATGAAGTCGACCCGGTGCGCCGTGCCGAACGCGAGGCAGATGCGGGCGTGGCGGCGGCACTCCTCGGCCTCGCCGGTGGCGGCCTCCAGCACCGCCATCGCCGCGGCGCAGTCGGGCTCCAGCACGCTTCCGGCCTCCGAGGCGGAGCCGCCGAGGGACGAGACGAGCGAGGCCGCCTCGTGGGCCGCGATCCGCGCGCGGGCCCAGTCGCCGCGGCGGAACTCCAGCCGCGACGACAGGAGCAGCGGCGAGGGCAGCAGGTCGAGCACGCCGAAACGGCGCATGGCGGTGATCACGAGGTCGAGGCCCTGCGCGGCGGCGGCCAGGTCGTCGAGGAGGAAGAGCAGCATCGGCGCGATCAGCGGCCACTGCTCGCCGGGGCGGGCGGCGATGAACGGCGCGGCCTCGGCCAGCAGGGCGCGCGCCCGATCGTGCTCGAGCCCCATCGCGTGCAGCGTCGCGCGCACGAGCAACCCGGGCATCCGGACCGGTCCCGGCAGGTCAGCGGCGAGCGCGATCGCCCGGTCGGCCTCGCGCGCGGCGGTCCTCCGGTCGCCCCGCAGCAACGCGGCGAGCGCGGCCTCGGCGAGGATCACCGCGGCGTCGGCGGGGTCGGCGCGCAGCGCGTCGTCGGCGAGGAAGCGGTCGACGGTGTCGCGCACCCCTTGCCACAGCGACCCCCGGTAGGCCAGGTGCGACGCCGCCATCCGGGTGGCGTCGTCGCCCGCCCACGCGAAGGTGGCCTCGACGAGCCTGCCCAGGTCGCCGAGCCGTCCGGCGGGCAGGGCGGACGCGGCGGCGGCCAAGAAGCGACGGGCGCGCAGGTCGGTGTCGGTGGACAGCAGCGCGGCCCGTTCGAGCATCCGGGCCGCGGTGGCGTAGCTGCTGCGCGCGGCCGCGGCGTGTCCCACCCGCTCCATCTCGGAGGCGAGCGACTCGTCGGGCAGGTCACCGGCCATGGCGAGGTGCGCCACCCGGCGCTCGGCGTGCGCGGGGGCGGTCAGGTCGGCCAGCGCCTCGGCGAAGCTCAGATGCACCGAGCGCCGGACGGCGGGCGGCGCGTCGTGGTAGACCGCGGAGCGCAGGAGCGGATGCCGGAAGGTGATGCGGCCCGCGTCGACGGCGATGAGGCCGCCCGCCTCGGCCTCGTCGAGGTCGGCGAACGTGAGGCCCGCCGCGCCCAGCACCGTGGGCAGCACCGGCGTGTCGTTCTGGCCCGCGGCCGCGACGAGCTGGAGCGCCCGGCGGCAGCGCTCGCCCAGCGGCGCGACCTGGGCGAGGAAGGTCGCCCTGACCGCCTCCGTGGCGGGCACGGGCTGCTCGTCGCCGGTGCGGGCGGGGCCACCGGCCCGGGCCAGCTCGTGGATCACCAGCGGGTTGCCCGCCGTCAGCCGTCGGTAGCCCGCGACCTCGTCGTCGGCGCGGCCGATCTCGCGCAGCAGCGCGGCGACGCCGTCGTCGTCGAGGCCCGGGAGGGTGAGCAAGGGGAGCCCGCCGTAGAGCGAGGGACCCGTCCCCGACCGCTCCGCGACCAGCATGACGATGCCTTCCGCGGCGACCCGGCGCGCGACGAACGCGAGGGCCTCGACGGAGGCGGCGTCGAGCCACTGCCCGTCGTCGACGGTGACGAGCACCGGCCCGCGGCCCGCCAGGTGCGACAGGTGGCCGAGCACGCCGATCGCCACCCCGAAGCGGCTCCCGCTGCTGGGCGAGCCCATCGCGAAGGCCGAGCGCAGCGCGTCCCGCTGCGGCGCGGGCAGCTCCTCGACGACGTCGAGCGTGGGGCGCAGCAGGTCGAACAGGCCCGCGTAGGAGACCTCGACGTCGAACTCGTTGCCGGTCACCGACAACAGGGTCATCCCGGCCGCCTGCGCGCGGGCGTGCGCGAGCAGCGCCGACTTGCCGATGCCCGCCTCGCCGCGGATCACCAACGCGCTGGAGCGGCCGTCGCGCGCGTCGGCGAGCAGGCCGTCGATGTGGGCGCACTCGGCCGCGCGGCCGTGCAGGGTGTGGTGGGTCGTGGGCAGGCTCAATCGCGGACCTCCGAGCTCAGCCACTGGTCGGGCCAGAGGTGGGCCGGATCGGCGGCGCCGGTGCCCTCGCCGATCGAGCGGCGGATCAGGGCGCGGCCGAGCAGCCGGGACGGCAGCCGCAGCGTCCACCGGCCCAGCGTCGCCCGCGAGACCAGCCGCTCGACGCCGACGACCACCGCGACGGCAGGCACCCATCGGCTGCGCGGGACGGCGAGCAGCTCGGCGATGTCCGCGCCCGCGAGGCGCCACACGAGCGCCGCGGGCAGGGTGCGCAGCGGCCGGGGCATCATCGCGCCCATGTCGTCCAGCAGCGTGCGCATCAGCGCCGCGCCCCATGGCGACGCCTGTTCGAGGCTGACCTCCAGCACCCCGGTCAGCCGCTGCGCCGCCGCGAGATCGGCGAGCCGCCTGGCCTCGACGACGCCGAGGTGATGCCCGACGACGCTCCAGAGGTGCAGGTAGGCCCGCTTGTCCCACTCGGTCATGCGGTAGCCGAGGCGCTCGATGCCCTCGAAGGCCGCAATGGTGAACGCCAGCTGGGTGCCCATCATGTCCTGCTGGTTGATGGGAATGCCGCGCGCCGGCGTCGGCCAGGGGTTGCCCGCGGCGTCGCCGAGCAGCAGCAGGGCACGGACGCAGGCGTGCAGCAGGCGCACCCGCCGCACGGTGCGGTAGCCGACCCCGCCCACCACCAGCGCGCCGGGCACGGTGATGTCGAGCAGCATCTGGCCGGTCAGGGAGACGCGCTTCAGCACCCGCCGCGGGTCGTAGAGCTCGGACGCCGACGCGAGCACCGCGGCGCCGCGGCCGCTGGCGTAGGCATGCGGGAGCGACGCGCAGAACAGGGACGTGGTGAGGTCGAGGGACCAGTCGTCGAAGACGGCCTGTCCGCGGCGGAGCAGGTCGTCGTCCAGCCAGTCCGGCGGGTCGACGGCCTGGCGCTCCCACGCCGTCGCCCAAGCGGCGTCGGTCGGCTCGACGCCACGCAGCGCCGCGATGGCCGCGGTGAGCCACTCGCGTCGCCGCGAGCCGACGTGCGCGAGCTGATCGGCGACGTAGGCGTCGGCGGCGGCGTCCCCGACCGTGCGCAGGCCCGACAGCCACTCGTCGTCGCCGGTCACGAGGCGCTCCCCCGCGCTGAGGTGGGTGTCCAGGATGGGGTCGACCGTAGCCCGGAAACCCCTTGTCCGACACCGCTTGCCGTGCGGCTGCCGGGGCGGATGCTCGGGACGGCTACTTGGGCGGCAGCGAGCGGGCGTAGGCGACGCCCCGCCCGATCCAGGTGTCGAGGTCGTCGTCGGCGAGGTCGGCCACGTCGACACGCAGCCAGCCGTCCATGGCCCGACCCCGCATCACGGCGCGCTCGGCGTGCGGATCGGCCACCAGCGCGTCGGCCTGGGCGGGGTCCACCCGCAGCAGCATGCCGCCGTGGCCGCTCGCGCTGGCCGCCATGTTGCCGTTGACCAGGAACGCCAGGCCGCCGAACATCCGCTTCTCGGTGACGCCCGCCTCGGTCGCGACGACCTCGCGTATCCGGTTGGCGAGCTCCTCGTCGTACGCCACGGGCGCCAGTATGGCCCGCCGCCCCCGCCCCTCGGCCGCCGCGCGCGGGGGGACACCAGCCCGCGGCCGACCGCCCACGCCGCCCCGCCCCGCCTTCGCAGACCACACCGTCACCTCGCAGAGCCCCGGGCGCCTGCGAGGCACCGGCCCGGCCTGCGAAGCGGGCCGGCCTGCGAAGCGGGCGGAGGACGGCGGCGCGACGCAGGGGGCGGGCGGCATCGCGACCCGCGCACCTCACCCCCCGCGGGGCGCGAGCAAAGGGGCGGGCGCGACGCAGGCGATGCGGGCAGCGGCGCGGCGCCTGCGATGCGGGCAGCGGCGCGGCGCCTGCGATGCGGGCAGCGGCGCGGCGCCTGCGCGACCGCGGCCAGCCAGAGCCCGAAGCCGACCCGTCAACCCCGCCCTCGCGCGCCCGGCTTCACAGACCCCACCGTCACTTCGCAGGGTCCCGGGAGCCTGCGAAGCGCAGGCCCGCTCTGCGAAGCCGCGCGCCGCCGCGTCGTGAGCTCGCCCGCCGGACACCATGGCCCGGCGTGCCCGCACGCGGCTCGGTCGCGGGAGGAGCACGCCCGCCCCCGCCCCCACCTCGCAGAGCCCACGCACACCTCGCAGGGCCCCGGGAGCCTGCGAAGCGCAGGCCCGGTCTGCGAAGCGGGCGAGACGGGCGGCGGCGCAACCCAGGCGGGGCGGCGGCGGCGCGCCGCGGGCGGGCGGGCGGTGAGGCGGGACGGGCGGCGGCGCGACCGGGGCGGGCGGGAGGCGGTCAGTGGGGGTCGGCGGCGTGCGGCAGCGGGCGGGTGGCGCCGCTGGTCAGCAGGCCGAGCACGAGCGCGCCGACCACCACGAAGAGGGCGCGCAGGATGCCGTCGAGCTGGGCGAGCACGCCGATGAGCGGCGGCCCCGCGAGGAAGGCCGTGTAGCCGATCGAGCTGACGACCGACACGCGGGCGGCGGCGCGGGCCGGGTCGTCGGCCGCCGCGCTCATCCCGACCGGGAAGCCCAGCGAGGCGCCGACACCCCAGAACAGCGCCCCGACGAGCGCGAGCGGCGTCGTTCCGCCGACCAGCACCATCAGCAGCCCGACCAGCGCGCACGCCGCGGTCGCCCGCAGCACCGCGACGCGGCCGAAGCGCTCCAGGGCCGCGCCGCCGAGCAGTCGGCCCACCGTCATCGCGGCGACGAACAGGCCGAACGCCACCGCGCCGACGGTTCCGCTCGTCTGGTGGCCGTCGACGAGCGCGACCGCGATCCAGTCGTTGGCCGAGCCCTCGGTGAAGGCGAACGCGAGGACGAGGAGCCCGATCAGCAGGGTGCGCGGCTCACGCCACGCGCGCAGCGCGCCCGAGCCCTTGGTGTGCTCCTCGGCGGTCGGCGCGGAGCGCGGCAGGAACCGCCGCGACGACCAGGCGATCAGCAGCGGGGAGACCACCGCGATGGCGCCGACCTGGAGGCCGATCGGTATCCCGGCCGCGGCAGTGGCCGTCCCGATCCCCGCGCCCGCGACGGTCCCGATGCTGAACGCCGCGTGCAGTCGGGGCATCAGCGAGCGGCCGAGGCGGCGCTCGACGTCGGCGCCCTCGACGTTCATCGACACGTCCCAGACGCCGATGCCCAGACCGACCAGGACGAGCCCGCCGACCGCGGGCGGGACCGCCCCGGTGAGCAGGCCCACCGCGGTCAGCGCGAGCCCGACGCCGAGGGTCATGGCGCCGCCGAGGCACGCCCGCCCGGTGCCGAACCGGTGCACGATCGGTCCGGACAGCGGCAGGCCCGCGATCGACCCGGCCGACATGCACAGCAGCAGCAGGCCCAGTTGCGCGGTCGTCAGGCCCAGCGCCTCACGCACGGCGGGCATGCGGGAGGCGAAGGACGCGAACGCGATACCGCTCGTCGCGAACGTGGCGACGACGGCGGTGCGGGCGCGCAGCAGGCCAGGGTCGGCCCGAACGGTGGTCACGGAAGCTCCTATCGAATCGATTCGATTCGCGTCGAGAGTACGTGGCCCGGTGCCGTCACCTCAAGCGCTACCGTCAGGGAATGAGCGCTCGACCCACGCTCGCGCGCGTCGCCGCGCGGGCCGGGGTCTCACCCTCCACCGCGTCGCTCGCGTTCTCCGGCAGCCCGCGCGTCACCACCGCCACCCGGGAGCGTGTGCTCGCCGCCGCCGCCGAGCTCGGCTACGCGGGCCCCGACCCGCTCGCGGCCTCGCTGCGCCGCGGCCGCAGCGGCGTGATCGGGGTGTTCATCGGCGAGCGGCTGCTCTACGCGTTCCGCGACCCGGTCTCGGTGCAGCTGCTCGACGGCATCACCGAGGTGCTCGGCGTGCACGGCGCGGGCCTGCTCCTGCTGGCGGGCGACTCGGGCCGACCACCGCTCGAGCAGATCCTGCGCATGCCGCTGGACGCGGCCGTCTTCGCCACCTGCGGACTGGAGGACGACCCCGCACTCGCCGCGCTGCAGGCCCGCGGCGTGCCGATCGTCGCCGTCGAGGGGCCCGACGTCGACGGCGTGCCGCTCATCGACATCGACGACCGCGGCGGGGTCGCCGACCTCGCCCGGCATCTGCGCGGGCTGGGCCACCGCCGGGTGGCCACGGTGGCGATGCCGCTGCGCCTCGACGGCACCCGCGGAGAGGTCGGCGCGGCGCGGCGGGCCCGCGCGCACTACCGCGACGTGCGGCACCGCATCGCGGGCGTCGAGGACGTCTTCGGGCCGGTGCCGATCATGGAGACGGCGAGCAACGCCGTCGCCGAGGGCGAGCTGGCGGGTCGGGCGCTGCTGGACGTGCCCGCCGACCGCAGGCCCACGGCCGTTCTCGCGCAGAGCGACATCCTCGCCGCTGGGGTGCTCACCGCCGCCGCCGGGCTGGGCCTGCGGGTGCCCGAGGACGTCTCCGTCACCGGGTTCGACGGGGCCGACCTGCATTGGCTCGCGCCCGCCGTCCTCACCACGGTCGTCCAGCCGACGGAGGCGAAGGGACGCGCGGCGGCGGCGGCCGCCATGGCGCTGGTGGCGGGCGATGCCGCGCCCGACGTCCTGCTGCCGGTGACCCTGCGCATCGGCACCACGAGCGGCCCACCGCCAGCCTGACGCCTGTCTGCCGCGCTCGCACACACTGTGCGGGGTCGGAACACAGTGCGGGACGTGTGTGCCGACCACCGACGGTGTGTGCGAGCCGCCGCCCTCGGGTCGCGCCAACCCGGTCAGCCGTGACTGTTCCGGTACGCTGCCCGGGATGAGTGCAACCGCCACCACCCCCGCCCCGCGCGGGCGCCGGGAGGCGCGCACGGCCACGAGCCGCGCGCGGATCCTCGACGCGGCCGTGGCGTGCCTCGTCGAGTCGGGCTACGCGGGCGCCACCACCCTGCGCATCCAGGCCAGGGCGGGCGTCTCCCGTGGCAGGCTGCTGCACCACTTCCCGTCCCGCGACGAGCTGCTCGTCGCCGCGTCCCGCCACCTCGCCACCGAACGGCTGCGCACCACCGGCGAGCGCATCCGCCGCCTCTCCCGGGGGCTGACCGGCGGCGAGCGCCTCGACCGCGCGATCGAGCTGATGTGGGAGACCTTCTCGGAACCGCACTTCTGGGCCGCCGTGGAGCTGTGGACGGCCGCGCGCACGAACCCCGGGCTGCGTCGCGCGCTGCTGCCGGAGGAGCGGGAGGTCGGCGCGGCGATCCGGGCGGGTGCCGACGCCTTCTACGGTCCGCAGCTCATGGCGCACCCCCGCTACGCCCAGGTCCGCGACCTGCTGCTCACCAGCATGCGCGGCGTCGGCTTGACCTACGCGTTCGACCACCGCGACCCGCGCACCGACCCGCACCTGCGGATCTGGAAGGACGTGGCGCGCACCCTGCTGGACGGACGGCCGGAGTAGCGTCGGCACCGTGACGACCGGCATCGACCCGTCCGTTCCCCCGTCCGGCCCGGGGTGTGTGGAATGCGACGCGGCAGGCGGCTGGTGGGTGCATCTGCGCCGCTGCGCGCAGTGCGGCCACGTCGGCTGCTGCGACTCCTCCCCCGCCCAGCACGCCACCGCCCACGCCCGCACCAGCGGCCACCCGGTCGTGCAGAGCTTCGAACCCGGCGAGGACTGGTTCTGGGACTACGAGCGCGCGGAGGCGTTCCAGGGCCCGACCCTCGCGAACCCGACCCACCACCCGGTCGACCAGGCCGCGCCCGGTCCGGCGGACCGTCTCCCGTCCGACTGGCGCAGTCACATCCACTGACCGACCCCTCGGCATCGGCTGCGGCGAGGGCGGGGATCATCGGGCGATGGACCTGTCCGGGCTCGTCGAACGCGCGGCGGCGCGCCTCGCGGGCGTCGCCGTCACCACCCCGCTCCAGCCGTGCGAGCGGCTGTCCGACGCCACCGGCGCCCGGATCTGGCTCAAGCGCGAGGACCTGCAGGTCGGCCGCTCCTACAAGCTGCGCGGCGCGTACAACCTGCTCTCCGGGCTCGCGGACGACGAGCGCGCCGCCGGGGCGGTCTGCGCCAGCGCGGGCAACCACGGCCAGGGCGTCGCGTACGCCTGCAGGCGGCTCGGGATGCGCGGTCGGGTCTACGTCCCCGCGACGACGCCCCGCCAGAAGCGGGAACGGATCCGCGCGCTGGGCGGTGAGGGTGTGGAGCTCGTCGTGCAGGGCGACACCTATGACGACGCCGCCGCGGCCGCCGCGGGGTACGCCGAGCGGACCGGGGCCACCGTCGTGCCCGCGTTCGACGACCTGCGCACGATCGCGGGACAGGGCACGGTCGGCGTCGAGATCGTCGGGCAGCTGGGCAGGGCGCCGGACGTCGTGGTCGTGCCGGTCGGCGGCGGCGGGCTGGCGGCGGGCGTCGCGAGCTGGCTGGCCGCGGCGCACCCCGCGGTGCGGGTGGTCGGCGTCGAGCCTGCAGGCGCGGCGAGCATGGCGGCCGCGCTGGCCGCGGGCGCGCCGGTGCCGCTCCCGGACCTGGACACCTTCGTCGACGGCGCCGCCGTGCGCCGCGCGGGCGATGTGACGTTCCCGCTGGTCCGCGCCGCCGGGATGGACATGGTGGCGGTCGACGAGGGCCGCGTCTGCACCGAGATGCTCGACCTCTACCAGACCGACGGAATCATCGCGGAGCCCGCGGGCGCGCTCGCCACCGCGGCCCTCGACGCACTCGACCTCGCGCCCGACACGGACGTCGTCTGCCTGCTCTCCGGCGGCAACAACGACGTCAGCCGCTACGCCGAGGTCGTCGAGCGCTCGCTCGTGCACCGCGGGCTCAAGCACTACTTCCTCGTGGAGTTCCCCCAGGAGCCCGGAGCGCTGCGTCGCTTCCTCGACGAGGTCCTCGGGCCGGACGACGACATCGTGCTCTTCGAGTACGTCAAGCGCGACAACCGGGAGACGGGCGCCGCGCTGGTCGGCGTCGAGATCAGCGAACGCGACGCCTACGAGCCGCTGTGGAAGCGGATGGAGGCGAGCCCGCTGCGCATCCAGCTGGTGGCGCCCGGCACGGCGGCCTACCGGTTCCTGGTCTGAACGTTGGCGACCGGAGGGCGAACGCCGGGTGGGGCCGGCGGTCGTCGTTGGGGAGGGGTCGTCCGCACGACGACCGCCGGCGCGCTTGTCCGGAGGGCACCCCGGACGTGCGCGTCACCGAGGGTAAGCCCGTCTTCGCGATCCCGCATGGTTATGCGACGTCGTTATGACGACGTCCCGTACCGTGTAGGGGTATGGCGAGCTACACAGGTGACAAGGACGCGTACCTGAAGCGGCTGCGCCGCATCGAGGGCCAGGTGCGCGGGCTGCAGCGGATGGTCGAAGAGGACAAGTACTGCATCGACATCCTGACGCAGGTCTCCGCGGCGACGAAGGCCCTCCAGGCGTTCTCCCTCGAGCTGCTCGGCGAGCACCTGTCGACCTGCGTGGTGCAGGCCGCGGCGGCGGGCGGGCCCGAGGCCGACGAGAAGGTGCGGGAGGCGTCCGCGGCGATCGCCCGGCTGGTGCGCAGCTGACCCGTGCGCGGAAAAGTGCCTGCCTTTCGCACACGCGTCGCCGCTCGGCGCGTCTTGAGCTTGCCACCGCGAACTGGAGGTCCGGCCACGTGCACCTGCTTGGGCGCCTTCACGCTGCCGATCCGCTCCTTCGCGAACGCGACGAGCTCCGCCGCCGTCACCTCCGCCCCGTCCTGCGGCTGGACCACCGCGACCACCCGCTCGCCCCACTTCTCGTCCGGCAGCCCGACCACGCCGCAGTCGCGCACGGCGGGGTGCGCCATCAGCGCCTGCTCCACCTCGGCCGAGTAGACGTTCCTCTGTAGTAGCCCGCTCAGTCACCAGCGAGCTGCGCACCACGATCTCGCCGCGCTCGCCCCGGGCAGCAGGGTGCCGTCCTCGGCCATGATCCCGACGGTGACCAGCGGCGCGGGCCGCCCCGCCGAGGACAGCCGCTCCCGCGCGACGGATCCGTCGGCGTGGAAGTGCTCGGCGGGCGGCAGCATCGAGACCATCATCGGGGCCTCGGACTGCCCGAACAGCTGCGCCATCACCGGCCCGATGGCGGTGAGCGCCTGCTCCAGCCGCTCCGGCGACATCGGCGCCGCGCCGTACCAGAAGCAGCGCAGCGACGACAGGTCCGCCGCGGCGAGCCTCTCGTGCGCGAGCAGCATGTAGATCAGCGTGGGGGGCAGGAACGTGTGCGTGACGCGGTGGCGCTCGACGAGCGCGAGGAACTCGCCGAGGTCCGGCCTGGCCATGACGACGATCTCGCCGCCCATCGCCATCACCGGGAAGCAGAGCACCCCGGCGGCGTGGGTGAGCGGGGCCATGGCGAGGTAGACCGGCCTGGGCTCGAAGGGGTAGCCCATCAGCGTCAAGGCGGTCATCGTCTCGATGTTCCGGTCGGTGAGCTGCACCCCCTTGGGCCGCCCCGTCGTCCCGCCGGTCCCGACGATCATCACCGTGTCGTCGGGGGGCGCGTCGGCTCCGTCGATCCCGTCGGCGCCCTCGACCAGCCACGCGTCGAGCTCGTCGAGGCAGACGACCGTCGGCAGGTCGAGACCCTCGGCGACGGCCGCGTAGGGCCGGGCGTAGAGCAGGGCGACGCAGTCGAACAGCGCCAGCAGCTCGCGGTTCTCGGCGGCCGTGTTGCGCGGGTTGATCGGGCACCACACCGCACCGCGGCGCGCGATCCCGAAGACGCACGCGAAGGCGTGGGCGTCGTTCCCGGAGAGGATCGCGACCTTGTCGCCCGCGCGCACACCGGAGCGGGCCAGCGCACCGGCGACGGCGTGCGAGAGGTCCTGCACCTCGCCGTAGGACAGCGAGACACCGTCGAGCGTCAGACAGGGGGCGGCGCGCCCGAGCGACGCCCCCTTGTCCAGGTAGGCCGTCAGCCCCATCAGGTGTGCGCCTCCACGACCGGGCTCTGCACGATCACATTCCCATTCCCCCGTCGACCGGCAGGCCGATCCCGTTGATGAACCGCGACGCGTCCGACGCGAGGAAGAGCACCGCGTCGGCCATGTCGGACACCTCGCCGAGCCGCCCGGACGGCGTCAGCCCGACGACGGCGGCGACGGCCGCGTCCGGGCTCTCGAACAGGCCCAGCCCCGAGGTCTCGACGGCGAGCTTCACGCCCATGTCGGTGGCCACCAGGCCGGGACAGATGCAGCGTGGTCATGCTCGGCGTCCTCTCGTCATCCGCGGTGATGCGCAGCACAACCTTGGAGCGCTTCTGGACGACTGTCAAGAAATTCTTGGACGACCGTCAAGGCGCTATCCTGTTGGGCGATGACGGCCACCGTCGGGCGAGTCGACAAGTTCGAGGAGCGCCGCCGCGAGCTCGCGGACGCGGCGCTCCAGACGCTGTCCGCGCTCGGGTACGCCCGCACCAGCCTTCGGGAGATCGCGCAGAACTCCGCGTTCTCGCACGGCGTGCTGCACTACTACTTCCGCGACAAGGTCGACCTCATCACGTACTGCGTCCGCCGCTACAAGGCGGTCTGCGTGCGGCGCTACGACGAGATCGTCGCCGACGCGCGCGCCCCCGAGGGGCTCGCGGCGGGGTTCGCCGACGCGATGGTCGGCACGCTCGTCGCCGACGCCACCATGCACCGCCTGTGGTACGACCTGCGCTCCCAGGCGCTGTTCGAGGAGTCGTTCCGGCCCGACGTGCGGGAGATCGACGCGTCGCTCGAGCGGATGATCTGGCGGATCACGAGCCGGTACGCCGAGCTCACCGGCAACGCGCCCGCGGTGGCGTCGCCGCTGGCGTACGCGATGTTCGACGGGCTGTTCCAGCAGGCGCTCGGGCGCCACCTCGGCGGCGACGCGGCGGCGCCCGACGACCTGCGCGCGGGGGTGCAGGCGCTGCTCACGCTCGTGTGCCCGTGCGGTGAGCGTCAGCCGCACGGGTGACCCGACGCGCGTCCGGCCACGGGAAGGGGGCAGGCTTCGCCAGACTGCGGCGCATGCCCGCACGTCGCCCGATGATCGTCCGAGCCGGTCTGGTCCCGCTCATGATGTCCTCGCTCCTGGCCGTCACCCCGAGCGCGTCCGCCGCCCCCACCGCCCCCGCCGCTCTCCCCCGACCCGACCACGTGCTCGTCGTCGTCATGGAGAACAGGGACACCGGTGAGATCATCGGCAGCGGTGCGGCGCCGTACCTGAACGCGCTCGCGCGGTCGGGCGCGAACTTCACCGACGCGCACGCCGAGACCCACCCCAGCCAGCCCAACTACCTCGCGCTGTTCTCCGCCAGCACCCAGGGCGTCAGCGACGACGGCTGCGACCTCTCGTTCGACGCGCCCAACCTCGGCTCCGCGCTGATCGCGGCGGGGCGGACGTTCGTCGGCTACTCGGAGGGGCTGCCGCACGCGGGCTCGACGGCGTGCACGGCAGGTGGTACGCCCGCAAGCACAGCCCGTGGGTGAACTTCACGAACCTGCCCGGCGCCGCCACCAACCTGCCCGCATCGGCGCTGGGCACCGACTGGGACCGGCTGCCGACCGTCGCGTTCCTCACCCCCGACCTGTGCCACGACATGCACGACTGCCCCGTCGCCGCGGGCGACGCGTGGGCGAAGGACACGCTGGGCAGCTACCTGGACTGGGCGGACACCCACAACGCGCTGCTCGTGCTCACCTTCGACGAGTCGGAGAACAGGACCCGCGGCAACCCGATCGCCACGATCCTCGCTGGACCGATGGTCAACCCCGGCACCTACTCCGGCCGCATCGACCACTACGCGCTGCTGCGCACGATCGAGGACATGTACGGGCTCACGCCGCTCGGCAAGAGCGCCGACGCCGAGCCGATCACGGGCATCTGGCGCGAACCCGCGGCCGAGGCAACCAGCGCGGTCGGCGGCACAGTCATGCGGTCCGGCGCGGCGACCCGCGCCCCCTCTGCGGATCTTGTTGCGTTCCCGGGGTCATCACGCCGGAAACGCAACAAGATCGTTCCGCTGGGCGACCTCGGGGTTAGGACGCCAGGCGGAGCGCACCGGACGGGCACAGGTCGACCGCCTCGCGCGCGGCCTGCGCGTCCGCTCCCTCCGGCTCGGCCACCAGCAGCTCGACGAGCCCGTCCTCGCCCTGGTCGAACACCGCGGGCGCGGTCATCACACACATCCCCGCCCCGATGCAGACGTCGCGGTCGGCGGTGATCCGCACTCCGCTCACCACCGCACCGGCAGGGCCTGCAGGCCGTAGATGAAGTGGAACGCGCGGAACGGCACCTCGTCCAGCGGCACGTCCAGGGCGAGCCCCGGGAACCGCCGCAGGAGCGCCGGGAACGCGATCCGCATCTCCATCCGGGCGAGCGGCGCGCCGAGGCAGTGGTGCACGCCGTGGCCGAACGCGAGGTGCCCCGGCGCGCCGCGGGTGACGTCCAGCCGCTCCGGGTCGTCGACCAGCTCGGGATCCCGGTTCGCCGTCGGCAGGGAGCACACCACCAGGTCGCCCGCGTGGATGGTGTGGCCCGCGACCTCGACGTCGGCCGTCGCGGTGCGCACCACGCCGGAGTGCACGATCGTCAGCCAGCGCAGCAGCTCCTCGACCGCGGGCGCCGCGGCGTCCGGGTTGTCGCGCACCAGCGCGAGCTGGTCCGGGTGCTGCAGCAACGCGAGTGTGCCGAGCGCAAGCATGTTGGAGGTCGTCTCGTGGCCCGCGATGAGCAGGAGGTTGCCGATCCCGACCAGCTCGTCGTCGGTGACCTCCCCGGCGTGCTCGCGCACCAGCATGCCGAGCATGTCCTCGCCGGGGTCGGCCTTGGCGCGGGCGACCAGCGACTCCATGTAGACCCGCCCCGCCCTGCCGAGCGTGATCCGCTCCTCGACCGGGATGGACAGGTCGAGCTGGCGGGCCGTGCGGGCCTGGAACTCACCCCGGTCCGCGTACGGCACGCCGAGCAGCTCGCAGATCACCAGCGACGGGATGGGCAACGCGAACGTCGGCACGAGGTCGGCCGGGCTGCCCGCGGCCTCCATCGCGTCGAGGTGCTGGTCGACGATCTCGATGATCCGCGGCTCGAGCCGGTTCATCCGGCGGACCGTGAACTCCGGCGTCAGGAGGCGGCGCAGCCGCGTGTGCTCCGGCGGGTCTGCCGCCAGCAGCTGCCCCGCGCGGGCCTTGGCCCGTTCCTCGTCGGTGCGCGTGTCGGCGGGCGGCGTGAACGCCATCCGGTTGCTGAACCGCGTCGCGTCGCCGAGCACCTGGCGGACGTCGGCGTAGCGCGTGACGAGCCAGATCTGGGCGCCGAACGGCGTGGTGACCTGACGGACGCCCGGCCCCTCGCGCACCTGGCGCAGCTCGTCGACGGGAGCGAAGCGGTCGCGCCGCATGTGCAGCGGCAGTGTCGGTGGCTGAGTCGGTGGCTGAGTCGGTGCCTGGGTCATGCAGAAGTCCTTCCCCCGAGTGCTTCCGACGCTACGCCGTGGGGGCTGGTCCACCCTCAGAACAGACAAAACGGGACATGCGCGCCAGATGCGGCGCGCATGTCCCGCTTTCGGCAACGGCCGGGCAGGCCCATTCCCCGGTTGGGCCTGCCCGCGCCGATCAGGCTGCTGTCGGGCCGGTGAAGCCGACGAACTGCTGGGTGAACTGGTAGTCCGACTGCGCGATGCCGCTGCAGTTCGGCTGGGCCTTGACCTTCTTGGCGCAGCCGCCGTTGTCGCGGGCCAGCGCCCAGAACGCCATCCGGCTGACGCCGCGGGACTTGGCGAAGTCGAGCACCTTCTGCGCGTCGTCGGGCTGGGTGATCACGCCGATGTCGTTGCGCCCGATCATGATCGTGATGGCGAGCGTGCGGTTCTGCACGGCCTCGCTGGCGTTCGGGTAGACCTTGCGCAGCTGGTCGAGCGTGGCCTGCGCGGCGTCGACCATGGCCTGGCCCCAGTTGCCGCCGGTGCGGAAGTTCATGTCCATCGCGTTCACGGTGACCGCGACGTTCGCCGCCGCGGCGCGCTGCACGAGGTCCAGCGTCGGGGCGGGCAGACCGCCCAGGTCGACCGGAAGGGTGAGGGTGATGTCGGTGCCGCGCTTGCGCTGCAGCTGCGACAGGGCGTCGACGACGACGTCGTTGCGGACGGGCGCCTCGATGTCGACGTCGAGGAAGTTGGTGCCCGAGGCGTCGAGCAGCTTCTCGTAGGCACCCGCGAGGTCGGCGGCGCTGCCGCAGGCGTTCTCCAGGTAGCTGCCCACGGCCCCGCCGGTGGCTGCCGAGACCGACCCGCCGACGGCCTTGAAGGCGTCGATCTCACCCTTCAGCGCGTCCAGCGGCTGGGTGCCGCCCCACGCGGGCTCACACGCGCCGTTGGCCGAGAGCGCGAACGCGAGCGTGACGTGCTTGAGCCCGGTCTGCTTGGCCACGGCGACCAGGTCGGGCCGCTTGATCGAGATGTCGACGTACGGGGCGAACGCCGGGCGGGCGGACCCCGCCGACGTCGCCACCGCGGGCGACCCCGAGACGGTGGTCGAGCAGGCGGACAGGCCCACCATCAGGGCCAGCCCGACAAAAAAACAGATCAGACGCTTCATCGTGCACCTCCAGGGGCGCCGACGGCGCCAAAGTCTCCGACTCGCTTGAGCTTCTGCCACTTCAGCCGAACCCCGGCCAGGGCAGTGCCCAGCGACTTGATCAGGACCCCGTACATCAGCTGGCGGTAGGCCAGCTGCTGCAGCGGCATCCACAACAGGGGAAGCGGGTTCTCCCGCTCCATCGCGAACGCGATCAGCCCGGCGAACATCTGGATCCCGAGGACGGCGGCCCAGAGCTCCAGGGTCGCGACCGGGTCGAGGGCCAACAGGCCGTAGACCAGGAACACGTCGATCAGCGGAGCGAGCGCGGGCAGCAGCACCTGGAAGATCGCCAGGTTCAGCAGGCCGACGCGGCCCATCCGACCAGCGGGGCCGGACTTGAAGATCGCCCCGCGATGCTTCCACATCGCCTGGATCGTCCCGTAGCTCCAGCGGTAGCGTTGCCGCCACAGCTGCTGGAGGGTCGTCGGCGCCTCGGTCCAGGCCCGGGCCCGCTCCTCGTAGACGATCTCCCAGCCCGCCGAGCAGACGGCCATCGTGAGGTCGGTGTCCTCGGCCAGGGTGTCCTCGCTGACGCCCCCGACCTGCAGCAGGGCCTTCCGGCGGAACGCGCCGACCGCGCCGGGGATCGTGGTCATGCACCCCAACAGGTCCTGGATCCGGCGGTCGATGTTGAAGCCGATCACGTACTCGATGTGCTGCCACCGGCCGACGATCTTCTTGCGGTTGGCCACCTTCGCGTTGCCCGACACCGCACCGACCCACGGCCGCGAGAACGGCTGGACCAGCGTGCTGATCGTCTTCGGCTCGAACACGGTGTCGCCGTCGATCATGACGACGATGTCGGTGCGGGCGTGCCGGATGCCGTTGTTGAGCGCGGCGGGCTTGCCCGCGTTCGCCTGGCGGACCAGGCGGACGTTCGGGTAGTTCATGCCGCGCACGATCGCGGCCGTCTCGTCGGTGGAGCCGTCGTCCACGACGATGATCTCGATGGGGTGGTCGCTCGCCCGCAGCGAGTTGATCGTCGCGGCGATGCACTCCTTCTCGTTGTACGCGGGCACGATCACCGACACCTTCTGCGTCACGCGCGGGCCCCAGCTGTAGCGCTTCGGGTTGCGCCGCCAGGCGTGCCAGATGGCGAAGATCAGCATGAGCGCGAGACGCAGGATCACGAGCGCGCCGGTGACGAGCAGCAGGATGCCGAGCGCGTCGACCGTGTGGGTCGCGACCGACACCGCGAGGATCATGCCCTGGCCGATCCGCTGGTCGCGCTCGCGGGCCTGCTGCGGCGCGGCGGGCAGGCCCGCGGCGGCGGTGACCGTGTTGAACGTGTAGCCCGCGTCCTGCAGCGCCGGGATCACGCGGGAGAGCGCCGAGGCCAGCTGTGTGGTGCCGCCCTGGCTGGCGTCGATCCCGACGATCGTGCCCTTCTGGTCCTTGCGGACGATCTCCTTCAGGATGTCGTCGGTGCTGCGCGCCGCCCAGTTGTTCGCGTTGATGTCGCTGAACACGGAGACGAAGCCCTGCGCGGCCAGCCGCTGGACGACCGCCCAGTGCGTGTCGTCGAGGCCCGCGACCGACGCCGAGAACGGCTGCCGCACCAGGTAGGTGGTGTGGTCGGTGGCCCCGGCGAGGGTCAGCTGGGTCAGCGTGGTCTCCCGCTGCAGCCGCGTCGGCGAGGCGGCCGCGAGGTCGAGCGTGTTGAAGGTGCGGATGCCCAGCTCGGACCCGGTGGCCTGGATGGCCCGCAGCGAGTCGGGGTGCTGGACGGCCACGGAGCCGTCGATGAAGAACGTGGCCGGGATGTGGAAGTGGTCCAGCACCGAGAGCAGCTCGGCCGTGCGCTCGGGCTCGGGGCCGCCGTCGAAGGTGAGGGCGATCGTGCCCTTCTTCAGTGCGAAGGTCTGCACCGGCGTGGTGCGCGCCTCGACCACCTGCTGGCCGTGCGTCACGACGAACGGCACCTGCTGGACGGTGCCCTTGTCGGCGGGCTTGCTCGGCGGGACGCCCACGCCGCCGCGGACGGTGCCGTCGACCACGAGGATCGTCGCGAAGACCAGGAAGGCGATCACTGAGAGCACCCAGGTGGGGCGCGGCAGGATCCTCATGGCGGGAGACCTCAGTTCTTTCCAAGCTTGATCGGCGAGGGGCCTCAGTGTTACTGGGCCGCGCCGTCGGCGACAGGTGCCTGCGGGTTGTTCTCGGCCGGGGCCTGGCCGCCGCCCTGCGGCTGCTGACCCTGCGGCTGGCCCTGCTGGCCGCCGCCCTGCTCGCCACCCTGGCCGCCCGGGGCCGGGGCCTCGGTGACGGGAGCCTGCGTGACCGGGGCCTCGGTGACCGGTGCCTGCGTGACCGGGGCCTCGGTGACCGGGGCCTGCGTGACCGGCGCGGGCTGGGTGGTGGGCGCGGGCTGGGTGGTGGGCGGGGTGACCTCGACCGGCTTGGGCTTGGTCGTGGGCGCCGCGACCACGACGGGCGCGGGCTTGGGCTTGGGCTTGACGACCTGCACGCGGGGCGCGGGCGGGGCCTTGGGGGGCGGCGGGGCCGCGGCACCGGGAACGACGAACGGGACGACGTCGCCGAGGCCGACCGAGGTGGCGACCGAGGGCACCGCGAGCGCGACGCCCACGAGGGCCAGGAAGCCGATCGACAGCAGGCCCAGCAGCACGCCGACGATGCGCAGCAGGCGCTTGCGGCCGCCGCTGTCGTCGACGAAGACCGGGGCCTCGGCGGCCTCGGCGGCCTCCGCGGTCGGGGCGGGAGCGAGAACGGCGCCGGGCACCAGGACCGTCACACCGTCAGCAGGCGCGTTCGGTGCGAACGGGGCCCGCTGGGCGCCGCGGTTGAAGGACACCGTGGCGTCGTCCTGCTGGGGAAGCAGTCCCGCGTTGCCGGTGTTCTGTGACATCTTCTCTCAACTCCCGATCTGCTAGGGCAGGATGTCCGCCCCGTTAGATAGAGATGGTGCCGTCGGGCGCGGCGATACATCATCACCGCGACGGCCAGACGGACGCTGCGTGCGGGCAGGGTTGTGTCACCTCCGGGCAAGGGCTGCGGGCACCATGGAATACGTGCGTGGCCGGACGATCGTTATCACCGCGACAGTGCTCGCCCTCGTGGCCGCGCTGACGGTCGTCGTCCTGCGCGAGGCGCTGCGTCCCGGCCCCGGCTGCACGACCGCCTTGGGCGACGGCGCCGGGCCCGTCACCGTCGAACAGGCCGACAGCGCGGCAACCATCGCGGGGGTCGGGCTGGCCATGGGCATGCCCGACCACGCCGTCACGGTGGCGCTGGCCACCGCCCTGCAGGAGTCGGGGCTGCGCAACCTCGCGGGCGGCGACCGGGACTCCGCGGGTCTGTTCCAACAGCGACCCAGCCAGGGTTGGGGGACCTACGAGCAGGTCACCGACCCCGTGCACGCCGCCACGGCGTTCTACGCCAAGCTGCGTACCGAGCCGGACTGGACGACGCTCTCGGTGACCCAGGCGGCCCAGCTCGTCCAGCGCTCGGCCCAGCCCGCGGCGTACGCACGCTGGGAGCCGGTGGCCAGGTCGCTCGCCCGTGCGCTCACCGGGGAGGACCCGGCCGCGCTGACCTGCCACGACCTCACCCTGACGGTGCCGGGCGCCGACGTCGCGAAGCTCGCCGCCGCCGAGCTCGGCACGACCCGGCTCTCCGGGAGCCAGCCCCCCGCAAGGGGCTGGGCGATCGCGACATGGCTCGTGGCGCACGCGGCCAGGCTGGGCCTCGACGCCGTCACCTACGACGGCCGGACGTGGACGGCCGAGCGCGGCGAGTGGGGCGCGGCCGGGTCTTCGGACGGGATCCTGTCCCTGCACCGCGCCTCCGCCACGGCGGCGTAACCCGTCGTCGTTGTTCGCCCGAACGGCGGCATGCCGCGACCGTTCATGGCTCGCAAGCGGCCGATCAGCGCCGTGGCGGGATGGATCAGGTCCGATCATGGTCACGAGGATGATTACGGTCAGGTCGCCGCTCGGCAGCCAAGGAGCCCCGCGGTGCGCCTGGTCGGTCCCGGCTCCCCCGCCTGCCGACAGCTCCCCACGGGCGTCGTCACGGCCAGGGCGGGGATGCGCCGCCCGCTCCCCGCTCGGTGGCGCGCGCCGGGGTGAGGATCTTCCATGGGCTCACACCGTGCCCGACATCGGACTGACAGCAGTCGGTCGGAGGAGCTGGCCACCGACCTGCTCGCCCGGCTCGCCGCCGAGGCGACCCCGCGACCCGAGCGCACCCGCCACACGTCCCGCCCCTCGCTGGACCCGTTCGGAACCGCCCCTTTCCCTGCGCGCCCGCCCCGTCAGACGGTGCAGAGCCTTCTGCAGACGGGGTCGGGCGGAACCCGATGCACGGGGACGAACAGGCGGCCGACGCCGCAGTTCACCCCGACCCCGGTCAGTGACCCGGCCGTCGAGGGCCTGACCTCGTACAGCCCGCCGTCCACCCCCGGGGAGACCTCGCCCCCGCCGCCGGTGATCGGCAGCTCGGCGCAGATCCGGCCAGTTCTGGCCGTTCCGCGCGCCCAGCTGGTGATCACACGGTCGAGGAGCGCACCGGCGAGGGGCCCCGACCCCCGCGCAGGCTCCCCGCCGACCCGACCGGCCGCATCGCGGGCCTGCGGCCCCGCCCGCTCTACGCCGCCGTGTCCGCGACGGTGATCACCGCGACGGCCGCTGTCGCCGCTACCGCGGGCCACGCCGCCGTCAGCCCGACGACGACCCCGCGCCCCGCCACGCCCTCCTTGGCGTCGGCGGCCGCGCTGGACCTCGCGCTGCCCGCGGCGACCTCGTCATCCGTGGCGCCCTCGGCTGTCGGCAGCCCTGCGGGCCGGCTCGCGTCCGTGTCGCCGTCCGTCGCCGCAGGCAGCGCAGGGAGCCACCCTCGCCGCGCAGGCCGCGGCCGACGCCAAGACGCATGCCACCCGGCAGGCGCGTCCCCCTGCCGCGCCCAAGTCCGCGCCCGTCCGCGCGCCGAAGCCCGCGCCGTCCGCCCTCAAGCCCGCCGCGGCGAAGCCCGCGGCCGCGCCTGCGGCGCAGTCGCGTCGGCTCCCGCGTGCTCGCGCTCGCCAAGGGCAAGCTGGGCGACCCGTACGTGTGGGGCGCGGCAGGCCCGAACGCGTTCGACTGCTCCGGCCTGATCGTCTGGGCCTACAAGCAGCTCGGCATCTCGCTCCCGCACTCGTCGACGACGCTGTCGACCATGGGCACGCCTGTGTCGAAGGCCGCGCTGCAGCCCGGCGACCTGGTGTTCTTCTACTCCCCCGTGAGCCACGTCGGCATCTACGCGGGCAACGGCATGGTGCTCAACGCGACGCAGTCCGGCGAGCCCGTCCAGTACACCAAGCTCGCCAACCTGCCGTTCCAGAACGCGCGCCGTATCACCAGTTGAGACAACCGTTGCAGAATGTGGACGCTTAGGCCGACGATCAGGGCGTGCGCGCCGACCAGGAGACCTACACCCACGGGCATGCGGAGAGCGTGCTGCGCTCGCACGCCACGCGGACGGTGGCCAACTCGGCCGCCTACCTGATCCCGCACCTGCGGCCGGGCGCGTCCGTGCTGGACGTCGGCTGCGGGCCGGGCACGATCACCGCCGACATGGCGGTGCGCGTCGCGCCGGGTCGGGTCGTCGGGATCGAGCCGACCCCCGGTCCGCTCGATGGTGCCCGCGCGCACGCCGAGCTGGTCGGCGCCGGGAACGTCGAGCTCGGGGTCGGCGACGTCTACGCGCTCGACCTGCCCGACGACACCTTCGACGTCGTGCACGCCCACCAGGTGCTCCAGCACCTCGGCGACCCGGTCGGAGCGCTGCGGGAGATGCTGCGCGTCTGCAGGCCCGACGGCGTCGTGGCGGCACGCGACGCCGACTACGCGGCCATGACCTGGTTCCCGGCCGACCCGCGGCTGGACCGCTGGCTCGCGATCTACCGCGCGGTCGCGCACGGCAACGGGGCCGAGCCCGACGCCGGACGTCGGCTCCTGGCGTGGGCGAACGCCGCGGGCGCCACGGAGGTGACGGCGAGCGCGTCGGTCTGGTGCTACGCGACGCCCAGCGAGCGCGCGTGGTGGGCCGGCATGTGGGCGGACCGCATCCTCACCTCGGCGATCACCCGCCAGGCCGTCGACGGCGGGTACGCCGACGAGGTCGAGCTGCGCGACATCTCCGCGGCGTGGCGGGCGTGGGCCGCCGAGGACGACGGCTGGTTCGCCATCGTCCACGGGGAGATTCTCTGCCGCCCATGACGACGGCGGTCACCCCCGCCGCGACGTCCGCCACCACCGGCCACCCCGCGAGACCGGTGGCGGACGTCGGCACACGCCGGGGCGCGGGAAGATCGCGACCGAGGGACAGGCGGTGCCGGTCCCCCCACGAGACCGACGACCCGCCCGCCGCGGTGGTGCCTCCGGCGGCGGAGCCCCCGCCACCGCCGCCGGAGGACCCTCCCCACCGGATGCCCCCGAAGACACCCGCAGGAGGCCGGTCGGGTCGACCGCCGCCAGGGTGCCCGCCGAGGGCACGGTCACTGCCACGTCCACCCGCTTCCGCCGTGCTCCCCTGACCGCGGTGCGAGCGGGGAGCATGGCGGAAGCTAGAGAGCGAGGCTGTGAGTACCCTGGTGGTTTCCTAGGGTTTTCCTGAGCGCCCGCTGACCATCGGAAGTTTTTGCACGGTCATTGCGTAGCGATGGTCGGCTGATGACCCGTCGGGGCCCAGCCGCGCGGCGACGTGCCGACGAGGGCCTTCGCGCGCCGGAACCAGCGCCAGCCGCGGGTGAGCAGCCGCTCGTCGGCCCGCCCGACGGGCGCACCGCGGCCCGCGAGCCATCCGGCGAGCTCGTCCTCCGCGGTGGTGCTCATGACCATGAGCCGGGAGAGCGTGAAGACCGGGTCGTCCGGCGGGCTCAGCGCGTTCTTGACGCTCGTCGCCGACGTGAACCCGGCCTGCCTGACGACCCGGCGCACGCGGGCGTCGGAGTAGCCGTGCGGGTAGGCGAAGCTGTCGATCGGCTGGCCGGTGCCGTCCTGCAGCACGGCCCGGCTGCCCGCGACCTCACGTCGCATCGCGTCGAGGGAGAGCGTGTCGAGCTGCGGATGCGTGTGGCTGTGCGCGCCGATCTCGTGGCCGAGCCCCGCGAGCTCGCCGATCTGCCGCCAGGTCAGCATCGGGTCGCCGCCCGGGCTGACGGCGCCGACGACGCCGGTCGTGACGTACGTCGTGGCCTTCATCCCGCGTTCGACGAGGGCGGGCGCGGCGGCCGTGAGCGTGTCGCGGTAGCCGTCGTCGAACGTGACGAGCACCGGCCGCTCGGGCAGCGTGCCGCCAGCACGCGCGGTGCGCAGCTCGGACACGGTGAGCGTGGTGGCGCCGATGGCCGCGACCGCGTCGAGGTGGCGGCGGAACGTCGCGGGGCTCACCGCGTAGGGGGCGATGAACTCCGACGGCCGCTCGGCGACGGAGTGGTACAGCAGGATCGGGATCACGGCGGGCATCATGCGGCCTCGTTGCGCACGGGTGTGCGCGGTGTCTCGGTGCGGCCGGTCAGCCGTCCGGCGAGGTAGGCGGCCGGGCCCGCGACCATGCCCAGCAGCTCGCGGCGCTCCAGCTCCCGCGGGTAGCCGCCCCGCTTGGCCGGTTCTTCGGCGACGAGCGTCCGACCACATGCCGCACCCCCAACGCCGCGTGCCGGACCAGACCGAACGCGAGCCGGGGGTGCCGCACCGTCGCCGCGGTCAGGTACGCCGCCAACCCCACCCCGTAGTCCCGCATCAGCCGCCGCAGGCTCGCGTAGTCGCGCCGGTTCCAATGCCACACCAGCGCGCTCGGCTCATAGACCACGCCGCCACCGCCCGCGAGCACGTCGAACACCGCCAGCAGGTCCTCCCCACCCTTGGCCCGCGTCCCCGGACCCAACGCCGGATCGAACCCCCCGCGAGCACGCAACCGCTCGGCGTCGAACGCGATGTTCGCCCCACTGCCCAACCGCCCGGTCGTGAAGGGGAACAACGGATCCGACGGCCGGTGCGCACCCATGTCCACCCGGCGCCGGGCGAACCCCCGCGCGTACCCGCCGAACTGCTCCAACAGCTCCTGAGCCGGGGTGTCGATCTCGGCAGGCAGGATGAGGCCGGTCACACACTCGATACCGGGCGCCGACGTGGCCGCCTCCGCGATCGCGGCGAGCCACTGCGGATCGACGACCACGTCATCGTCGGTGCGCACCACCCACGCGCCCTCGGCCACCTCCAAGGCACGGTTGTGCGCCCGGGACGCCCCCGGCACCGGCTCACACAGGTAACCACGGCGACCGAGGGATGGGCGCGCTCCCACGCCCGCACCACCGCGCGGCCCTCCCCGTCGCTGGGCGCGTTGTCGATCACGACCACCTCGAACGAGCGGTACTCCAGACGCCGCCAGCGAGTTCAGACACCGCCGCAGCGCGTTGGGCCGGTCGTGGGTGGCGATCTGCACGGTCAAGCCGCGGCCCGTTCTCGATCATGTCCCGGCGCCGGGACTGCCGGGCCAGATCGGCAGGGTCGGGTTCCGCGTCCGGGCCCAGCGCCTCGGCCAGCCGCTCGGCGAGCTGGGCCTCGTCCAGCCCGCTCGGCGGCACGTCCACGGCACACAGCGCGACCGGGACACCGTGCGACCGGACCAACACCCTGGCACGACCGCCGTCCACAGGCGGCAGCTCGCGCAGAGCACCCAGCTCCACGTCGAAGGCCTGCACGGGTCCCCCCGGCAGGGTCACCACACCATCACCGCGTCCACGAGGTCCTTCTCGGCCGAGCGCCTGTTCCTGGCCCACGTCAGGAGCTGCCATTCGGACGAGATTCGATAGGCCATGTGGCAGAGAATAAGCCCGACACGTTCATGTTCCATCCACTGCCCGTTCAACCACCACACCGAACCAGAATGGCCCAACGACCTGTGGCGATGCTGAGAAGCGGACAGAACGGATACACGATCGGTGATGTCCTCGACTACAGAGTGTCGAATTCACCGCCACTCTCTCGCGAAACGTGGCGCAAGCCTGGCGCAGCACGGCACGCGCTCAGTCGGGAATGCTCCGCGTTTCGGCATACAGGGCGGCTCGGCCTGGCCTCCAGGCGCGCGACCGGCACACGGAAGGGTGAACACGAAACGTAGTCGACGCCCGCGTCGTGGAAGAAGTGCACGGAGTCCGGATCGCCCCCGTGTTCACCACAAACGCCCATCTTGATGTCCGGACGGGCACGCCGTCCGGATTCGACCGCCATCCGCACCAGCGCGCCGACACCGTCGCGGTCGAGCGACTCGAACGGTGACACGGTGAACACGCCCTTGTCCAGATAGGCCGGGAAGAAGGACGCCTCGACGTCGTCACGCGAGAAGCCCCAGGTGGTCTGGGTGAGGTCGTTGGTGCCGAAGGAGAAGAACTCGGCCGACTCGGCGATCCGGCGCGCGGTGAGCGCCGCCCGCGGCAGCTCGATCATCGTGCCGATCGGCACGTGCAGGTCGACGCCCTCGGAGGCCTCCGCCACGACGGTGTCGATCTCGTCGCGCACGAGATGCAGCTCCATCACCGAGCCCACGAGCGGGACCATGATCTCCACGCGCGGGTCGCCGCCGTCGCGCTTGCGCTGCGCGGCGGCCTCGACGATCGCCCGCACCTGCATGGCGAAGAGCCCCGGCACGACCAGCCCGAGGCGCACGCCGCGCAGGCCGAGCATCGGGTTGGCCTCGTGCAGTCGCTCGACGGCCGCGAGCAGTCGCTCGTCGGCCGGGGTCGGCGCCCCCGGTCGCCTTGGCCACCGCCACCCGGACGGCGAGCTCGGTGCGGTCGGGCAGGAACTCGTGCAGCGGTGGGTCGAGCAGCCGGATGGTGGTGGGCAGCCCGTCCATCTCAGTGAGCAGGCCGACGAAGTCCTCCCGCTGCATCGGCAGGAGCGCGGCCAGCGCGGCCTCCCGCTCTTCGGGTCCCTCGGCCAGGATCAGCCGCTCGACCAGCGTGCGGCGCTCGCCGAGGAACATGTGCTCGGTGCGGGTGAGCCCGATGCCCTCGGCCCCCATCCGACGCGCGTGCCTGGCGTCCTCGGCCGTGTCGGCGTTGGCCCGGACCCTCAGCCGTCGCGTGCGGTCCGCGTGCCGGAGCAGCCGGTCGACGGCCCGCACCAGCTCACCGTGCCTCGTCGTCGGCCGCAGCGAGCGCGGGTTCGAGGCCCTCATCCAGGTAGGTCACCACCAGCGACGGGACGACGGGCATCTCGCCAGCGAACACCTCCCCGGTCGAGCCGTCGATCGAGAGGACCTCACCCTCGGCGACCGTTGTCTCCCTGCCGTCGACATGGACGCGCAGCACCTTCGCCTCGGCGTCGATGTCGATCGCCTCCGCGCCGCACACACAGGTGCGGCCCATGCCGCGGGCGACGACGGCGGCGTGGCTGGTCTTGCCGCCCCGACTGGTCAGGACGCCGGTCGCGGCGATCATGCCCCCCAGGTCGTCCGGCGTGGTCTCGCGGCGCACCAGCAGCACGTCGGCGCCCTGCGCGGCGCGCGCGATGGCCGTCGCGGAGTCGAAGACGACCTCGCCGACGGCCGCGCCCGGCGACGCCGCCATGCCCTTGGCGAGCAGCGCGCGGTCGGCGTCGGGATCGAACTGGGGAAACATCAGCTGCGACAGCTGGTGCCCGGTCACCCGGTGCAGCGCCTCGTCCTGGGTGATCAGCCGCTCGTCGACGAGCTGGATGGCGATGCGGAACGCGGCCGCGGCCGTGCGCTTGCCGACGCGCGTCTGCAGCATCCAGAGCTTGCCGCGCTCCACGGTGAACTCGATGTCGCACAGGTCGCGGTAGTGCGTCTCCAGCCTGCGCATGATCCGCGTCAGCTCGCCGTGCGAGGCCGGGTCCAGCCGGGCGAAGTCCTCCAGCGACAGCGTGTTGCGGATGCCCGCGACGACGTCCTCGCCCTGCGCGTTGGTCAGGTAGTCGCCGTAGACGCCCTGTTTCCCGGTGGCGGGGTCGCGGGTGAAGCAGACGCCGGTGCCCGAGGTCTCGCCGAGGTTGCCGAACACCATCGCGCACACGTTGACGGCCGTGCCGAGGTCCTGCGGGATGCGCTCGCGGCGGCGGTAGATCCGCGCCCTGTCGGTGTTCCAGGAGTTGAAGACCGCGCGCACCGCCATGTCGAGCTGCTCGCGCGGGTCCTGCGGGAACTCCCGCCCCGTGCGCTCGGCGATGATGCCTTTGAACGTCGCGACCAGGTCCTGCAGCACGGTCGACGACATCTCGACGTCCGCCGTCACGCCTTCCCGCTCCTTGGCCGCCGTCAGCTCCTTCTCGAACAGCTCGCCGGGGATGTCGAGCACCGTGCGGCCGAACATCTGCAGCAGCCGCCGGTAGGAGTCCCACGCGAACCGCTCGTCCTGCGCGACCTCGGCGAGGCCCTTCACCGAGTAGTCGTTGAGGCCGACGTTGAGGACGGTATCCATCATCCCGGGCATCGAGAACTTCGCGCCGGAGCGCACCGAGACCAGCAGCGGGTCCTCGACGTCGCCCAGCCGACGACCGAGCGCGTCCTCCAGACGGCGCAGCGCCATCGTCACCTGGATGCGCAGCGACTGCGGCTCCTCGCCGCGGTCGAGGTAGAACCTGCACGCGTCGGTCGTGATCGTGAAGCCGGGCGGGACGGGCAGCCCGAGGCGCGTCATCTCCGCGAGGTTCGCGCCCTTCCCGCCGAGCAGGTCCACCTGCTCCCGGCTGCCTTCCGCGAAGTCGAACACGAGCCGGGCCGCCTCGGCACTCATGGGCTCTCCTCCCAGGTCCAGGTCGACCACGGTAGATCGCCGTCGGTGGGTGGACCAGGGGCGTCTCATCACTGAACGAGGCGGGTACTGCGGCCCTCGTCAACAGGACCTTTGACATGTGACCTTTTAGTCACCTATCTTGAGGGCGTGACGGACGACGACCTGGTGTTCAAGGCACTGGCCGACCCGACCCGTCGCCACCTGCTCGACCGGCTCCTCAACCAGGACGGGCGCACGCTCACCCAACTGGAGTCGGAGCTTTCGATGACGCGCTTCGGCGTCATGAAGCACCTGCGCGTCCTGGAGGAGGCCGGGCTCGTCGTCACGCGGCGGTCCGGCCGGGAGAAGCTGCACTTCCTCAACCCCGTGCCGATCCGGCTGATCCACGACCGCTGGATCGACAAGTACACCGAGCGCCAGGTCAGCGCGCTCGCCGAGCTCAAAGCCGAACTGGAGAACCCGTCATGACGACGTCGACCCGTCCCGCCACGTCCACCACCCAGGTCTTCCGCGTGCACATCAAGGCCGCACCCGAGCGGATCTGGGAGGCCATCACCTCGCCGGAGTGGACGGCCCGCTACGGCTACCGCACCCCGCAGGAGTACGACCTGACGCCCGGCGGCACGTTCCGCGCGCTGGCCAACGACGGCATGAAGGCCATGGGGGCGCCCGACACGGTCGTCGAGGGCGAGGTGCTGGAGGTCGACCCGCCACGGCGGCTGGTGCAGACCTGGCGCATGCTCTTCGAGCCCAGCCAGGCCGCCGAGCCGCTCACCCGCATCACCTGGGAGATCGAGCAGATGGAGGGCGGGGTGTCGCGACTGACGGTCACGCACGAGCTGGACGGCGCACCGATCCACCTGGCGCTGGTCACCGGCGAGGTCCTGCAGGGCGGCGGCGGCTGGCCGTTCATCCTCTCGGACCTCAAGACGCTGCTCGAGACGGGCGCGGCGATGGGCGGCTGAACCGACGCGAGTCGTGGCGGGCAGGACTAGCCTGGCCGCCATGACCGCTGAAGCTTCGGCGGAGAACACCCGGGCGGTCGAACAGGGCATCGTCCGGGACTTCCGGACGAACCTGTCCTACTCCGCCTACCTGCACCTCGACGAGCTGCTGGCCAGCCAGCAGCCGCGCTCGCGTCCCGAGGCCGCACGACGAGCTGCTGTTCATCGTCCAGCACCAGACCTCGGAGCTGTGGCTGAAGCTGCTCCTCCACGAGCTGCGCTCCGCCTGCGACGACCTCGCCGCGGACGACCGTGGGCCCGGCGCTGAAGAAGCTCGCGCGCGTCAAGCACATCCAGAAGACGCTGATCGAGCAGTGGTCGGTGCTCGCGACGCTCACCCCGGCGGAGTACGCGGAGTTCCGCGGACTGCGCTGGGCTCGTCGTCGGGCTTCCAGTCGGCGCAGTACCGGGCCGTCGAGTTCCTGCTGGGCGCCAAGGACGCCGCCATGCTGCGGCTGTTCGAGCACGACGAGCGGGCCCACGCCCTGCTGGCCGAGCTGCTGGACCGGCCGTCGGTCTACGACGAGTTCCTGCGCCTGCTGCACCGCCGCGGCCACGCCGTGCCCGCCGAGCTGCTGGAGCGCGACGTCCGGCGCGCCCACGCTTCGTCCCGCGCGCTCGTGGACGTGTTCACGCACGATCTACGCCGACACCGCGAGAGTACTGGGACCTGTACGAGACCTGCGAGCAGCTCGTCGACATCGAGGAGAACTTCCAGCTCTGGCGCTTCCGGCACCTCAAGACCGTGCAGCGCACGATCGGAGGCAAGACCGGCACCGGCGGCTCGTCGGGCGTCCCCTTCCTGCGCCGCGCGCTGGACCTGACCTTCTTCCCCGAGCTCTACGCCGTGCGGACGACGATCGGCGCCTGAGTCCGTGACACGGCGCTGACGCCGACGACCGTCACCGCCACGGTCACGTCACGGTGGTCTCCGCAACCTCCCGCAACGCGGCCAGGATGCGGGCGAGCTCCGTCCGGTCCGCTTCGGGCAGCCGCGCGAACAGGGCGCCTGCGCCCGAGGTGCGCGCGGCGCGGATCCCCGCCGCCACTTCCTCCCCGTGCGCGGTCAGCGCGACCAGCGTGGCCCTGCGGTCGGACGGGTCCGGTCGGCGCTCAACGAGGTCGCGCTCCTCCAGCGCGTCGACGACCTCGGTCGCCGAGCGAGGGGCGATCCGCAGCCGTTCGGCGAGGTCACCGAGGCGCACCGGGCCGCAGCGGCGCAGCACGCCGACCGCGCGGGCCTGCGACGGCGTGACGTCCCACGCGGCCAGCGCCTCCTGAGCCAGCCCCCGCAGCCTGCGGCTCAGCGCCCAGAACGCCTCGACAAGTGGCTCGTCCGTCCCGTCCATGCTGACACCGTACCTCATTGTGAGGTAACCTCTGCATTGTTGTCGTCGTCGAGAGGAGACTCCTTGGAGTCCCGCACCGGGCCGCGCGGACGCGGCCGCACCGTCACCCCCGTCGAGAAAGCGCAGGCGCGCGGCGTCTCCTTGCGCCGCATCGGCGGGCTCTTCGCCCCCCACCGGTGGGCCATAACGGGCGTCACGGCCATCATCGTCGTCGCGTCCGTGCTCGGCATGGCCTCGCCGTTCCTGCTGCGCGCCGTGATCGACACCGCGCTCCCGGCCCGCGACCTCCCCCTGCTCGCCGCGCTCACCGGCGGCATGGTGGCCGTGGCCGCACTGACCTCGGCGCTCGGCGTCGTCCAGACCTGGGTGAGCACGCGCGTCGGCCAGCAGGTGATGCACCGGCTGCGCACCGACGTCTTCGCCCACCTGCAGCGCCAGTCCATCGCCTTCTTCACCAAGACCCGCACCGGCGAGGTGCAGTCGCGGATCACCAACGACGTCGGCGGCCTGCAGTCGGTCGTCACGTCGACGGCGACGTCGATCGCGGCCAACCTGACGACCGCGGTCGCCACGGCCGTCGCCATGGTGGCGCTCTCGTGGCGGCTCTCGCTCATCTCGCTCGTCGTGCTGCCGCCCTCGATCTGGCTCACCCGCAGGGTCGCCAGGATGCGCCGGGAGATCACCAGCGCGCAGCAGCGGGAGCTGGCCGACCTCAACGTCACCGTCGAGGAGGGGCTGTCGGTCAACGGCGCCCAGCTCTCCCGCACGCTGGGCACCGGCCCGGCGCTCGTCGCCCGTTTCACCGGCTCGTCGGAGCGGCTGATCGACCTCGAGCTGCGCTCCCAGCTGGCGGGGCGGTGGCGGATGGCATCGACCAGCGTCATCTTCGCGGCCATCCCAGCGGTGATCTACCTCGGCGCGGGGCTGCCGGGCACGACCCTCACGATCGGCACGCTGATCGCGTTCACCACACTGCAGGGCGGCCTCTTCCGCCCGCTGACCGGCCTGCTGGGCGTCAGCGTCGCGCTGGTGAGCTCGCTCGCCCTGTTCGCGCGGATCTTCGAGTACCTGGACCTGCCCGTCGACGTCGACGACCCGCCGCACCCCGTGGACGTCGAGCCGAGCAGGTTGCGCGGCGACGTCCGCTTCGAGGGCGTCACGTTCGCCTACCCCGGCGCGGACCGCAACGCCGTCACCGACGTCGACCTGAGCGCTCCGGCGGGCACGACGCTCGCGCTCGTCGGCGAGACGGGATCGGGCAAGAGCACGCTCGCCGCGCTCGGCGCCCGGCTCTACGACCCCGACGCGGGCCGCATCACGATCGACGGCGTCGACCTGCGCGCCATGCGCCTCGCCGACCTCGCCCGCATCGTCGGCGTGGTGAGCCAGGAGACGTACCTGCTGCACACGACCGTGCGGGAGAACCTCCGCTACGCCAAGCCCGACGCGACCGATACCGAGATCGAGGACGCCGCGCGCGCCGCCCGGATCCACGACCATATCGCGGGCCTGCCCGACGGGTACGACACCGTCGTCGGCTCGCGCGGGCACCGGTTCTCCGGCGGCGAGAAGCAGCGCATCGCGATCGCCCGCACCCTCCTGCGCGACCCCCGCGTGCTCATCCTCGACGAGGCGACGAGCGCGCTGGACACCGAGACCGAGCGCGCCGTGCAGGACGCGTTCGACTCGCTGGCGAAGGGCCGCACGACGATCACCATCGCGCACCGCCTCTCCACCGTTCGCGACGCCGACCAGATCGTCGTGATCGACCACGGCCGGGTGGCCGAGTCCGGCACCCACACCTCGCTGCTCGCCGCCGAGGGCCGCTACGCCGCGCTCGCCGCGTAGTCGGCGCTCAGTCGGCCATCAGTCCGCCATGCGGAACGTCATCTGGTCGCGCAGGAGGGCCAGCTCGCGAACGGCCGCGCGATGCTCGCCCGCGTCGTCGATCACGTGCACCGCCTCCTCGTAGACGACCGTCGCGGTCTCCAAGGCGGCCGTGGGGTCGGACCGGTGGTCGAACCACACCTGTGCGTGTTCTGCTGCGAGCGCGATGCGGGCCGGGTCGGTGGGGTCCATCGCCGCGCGGGCCGCCGCGGCCGCCGACGCGTAGCAGGCCACGTCGAGATCGAGATGAGCGTCGAAGCGGCGGGCCGGTGGATGGTCGTGGCGCGGGACGAGGCCCGCGGCCTGGACGCGGTCGGCGTGCCGATGCCGGGGCTGAACGGCGCAGTCCAGCTCGTGCCCTGGTACCTGCTGGACGACCGACCTCACCGGCCCTTCGCGACGCCCGCCCATGCCGCCTGCCACGTCTTCGGCCCCAGCAGTCCGGACGTCGTGATGCCGTTGGCCTTCTGGAGGTCCCGCACCGCCGTGGCGGTCTTGGCGCCGTAACAGCCGGTGCCGGTGAAGCCGTAGCCGTAGGTGTTCATGCGCAGCTGCCAGGCCTTGAGCTCCGTTGCGCAGTCGCCCGGTTGGTACACGCGCCCCGGCCACGAGGGCACGCGGGACGCCCCAGGCGCCATGTACTGCGCTTCGGAACGGTCGGGCACCCGCTTGCTCCGCGCGTCCGCGTCGGGCTGGAGGCCGCGCGTCCCGGCGCACTCCCACGGCTGCCAGCCCCGCATGCGGTACAGGTACAGCGCGCGGTAGTCCTGCTCCGCGGGGCTCGCGTCGGACGGGAGGCCCGTGCCGCCGACGCTGCGCCACGTCGCCGGGTCGAACTGGTAGGCGCCGTAATGACCATTCGAAGCGATCACGCCGTAGCGTCCGCTCGACTCGCACATCCGCAGGGTCTGCCAGTCTTTCGCCGACGGGTCCGCGCCCGCCGCCCCCAAGGTCACGACCGGGAGCGCGAGTACCGCGGAGATCACTATTCCGAGCCGCCCCAGCCGCGAAGCACGGCGATTCCGCGCGTTTTCGCCAGGACAATGTGGACGCCAACGCCGGGGCCGGGCACGTGGTCCACCATCTGCGGGAACGGGGGCATTTCCGCCACCCGGCGTGCGTCTCATGGGACCTCCACGGCACTCGATCGCGCAGGACGGTAGGGCCCGCTCGGGCGTGTCGGATCCGGGCGTCACCCGACGGTGTGGAGCGCGGGCGGGTCGCTTGCGGCCGTGATGTCGACCATGAGTCAGCACGTCACCCGGGGTGTGGCGCGTCGGTCAGGCGTTCGCGGCCGTTGCCGGGGCTCGGTCACACACCGCCATCGCAAGCAGGACACCGGCGACATTGCCACCGTCGCCGTCACAGCGAGTGGCCGACAGGTCGGCCTCGACACCGAGCACGCCGCCAGGCGCGGCGCCGGTCGCTCCCTGACCGCACGGGCCGACGTACATCCCCGCGCCGCAGGTTCCCGGCCTCCGACCTTCCCCTCCGCTGCATCCGCCGCGCCCTTCGAAGAGCGTTCACCGTCCGGTGAGTCCCGCACCCCAGCACCGTGAGTCCCGCGTTTCGCTACGCCGAGTTCGCGGTTCGGGCACACCGGGCGCTGACGATCGACGCGAGTGCGCCGCTTACGGGGTTCGATCACCGGAAACGGCACACTCGAGGGGGTTCATGGGGTCAAGTGGCGATGACAACCGTCCAGTTGCCGCCCGCTGCCGGGGCGGGAATGACCAGCTCACCCGCGGGCGCGGAGGCGACGGGCGCGGCTGCCTCTGCCGTCGTCAGGACCTTGGACGACGCGACCGTGCAGGCCGGAGCAGTCGAAGCCCGCGTCACCGCTCGCCGGGCCGTCGCCGCCCCACTCGTACGGCAGCCCGATCTGCGCCATGGCCGCGCGCACCGCCACCGCCGCCCGGCGGTCCGGGTTGCCCATCCCGTAGGGCGACGAGTGGTAGGTGACCGCGGTCGGCGACGTCGCCGTCACGACGGTCGCGGGCGGCACCGGCTGCGCGACGACCGGGGCGGGCGGAGCCGCCGCCGACACTCCTTCGACCGTCGGCACTCGGCCGGGACCCGGCCCGACGCCCTGCGCCGCGACGGGGTTCGTCGACGCGAGACCAGCCACACCCACCGCGGCGAGCAACGCCCACCCCACCGCCATTGCCGCCCGCGTCGATGACCGTCGGTAGGCCGCCGTGCGCGGGCAAGAGTGGCGGGTCATCGCCGAGGGTCCTTCTCGAGGCGTGCGTCCGGGGTCAGCCAAGGGCAGGTTCGGGGCCTCATCACTCGGGGTCGGTCTCCTGTGGCAGTCAGTGAGGCGACGACGCTCGTTAACGAGCCGGCGGAGGATTTCCGCCCGACCGATGAGTTCCGCGCGGGGCACGGGTCTCCCCACACGTAGGCGCGCCGCTGGTCACTTCCACCTCGAATTCCCCAGGAGCCCCCTGATGTCCGTGCTCACCCCCGCCCGTCCGGTGTCCCGCGCCGCCTCCCGCATCGGCACCGCGCTCACCGCGCTGCTCACGCTCTTCTTCCTGTTCGACGCGGGCACCAAGCTGGTTCAGGTGCCCGACGTCGTCACCGCCACGCAGCAGATGGGCTTCCCCATCTCGGCCGTCCCCGTCATCGGCACCGTGCTCCTCGTGTGCCTCGCCCTCTACCTCGTCCCGCGCACGTCCATCCTGGGTGCTGTCCTGCTCACGGGCTACCTCGGCGGCGCGGTCTGCGCCCAGCTGCGCATCGAGGCTCCGCTGTTCTCGGCAACGCTCTTCCCGGTGTACTTCGGCGTCGTCGTCTGGGTGGCGCTGTACCTGCGCAGCAAGCAGCTGCGTGAGCTCGTGGCCGCGTCCCTCAGCTGAGCGTCCGCCGCGCCAACCGCGCAACGACCTGCTGGTAGCCCGACCCCGTCAGGCGCACCAGCAGGTCGAGCGCTTTGGCGTCGTTGCCCACCAGCACGCGGGCCCGGTTGCGGGACACACCGGTGAGGATGACGCGGGCGGCGTCGGCGGGGGCCATCCGCAGCGCCGTCCGCTCGAAGCGCTCCAGCGCCTTCCCATCGGCGTAGGCATCGGTGCGGGCGGCGTTGCGGGCGATGTTGGTCTTGATCCCGCCGGGGTGCACGCAGGTGACCCGCACCGGATGCTTCGCGATCAGCATCTCCTGGCGGAGGCTCTCGGTGAACCCGCGCACGGCGAACTTGGCCGCGTTGTACGCGCTCTGGCTGGGCACCGAGAGCAGGCCGAAGAGGCTGGAGATGTTCACGACGTGCCCGTCGCCGGACGCGATCAGATGCGGCAGGAACGCCTTCGTCCCGTTGACCACACCCCAGAAGTCGATGTCCACCACGCGCTCGATCTCCTCGAACGAGCTGGTCAGCACCTCGCCCGCGAAGGCGATGCCCGCGTTGTTGTAGACCTGGTTGACGCGCCCGAACGCCGAGGCGACCTCCTGGGCGTAGTCCAGGACCGCGGCGCGGTCGGCGACGTCCAGTGGGTCGGCGCGGTGCTCGGCCCCGAGCCTGCTGAGCTGGTCGGTCGTCTCGGCGAGGCCGTCCTTGTCGACGTCCGAGACGGCCAGCCGCGCCCCTCGACGCGCCAGGTCGAGCGCCAACGCCCGTCCGATGCCCGACCCGGCGCCGGTGACGACCGCGACCCGTCCCCCGAACTCGCTCATGCCCGTTCCTCCATCCGGCCGATTGCCGGAGGATCATGCCAGCCGCGGGGCCCGGGTGGTCAGCGCAGCGACGAGCGCCACGGCGCCGGTCGCCACCAGTACGGCGAGCGCCAGCGCGGACACCAGGCCGAGTGCCAGCGGCGGCGCAAGCGGCGGGATTTCCCCGAAGGCCTCGATCCCGACGACGACGGTGAGCACCGCGTCGGCGACGACCGCCACGCGTACCAGCGCCAGCCGCCGCCCTTCGTCCCAACCCGAATGCGCCAGCAGCCACGCCAGCGCGGGCAGCACCAGCACGGCGTGCATCGCGACGGCGTGCAGCGGTTTGAGCGAGCCCGCGGTGTCGTAGGCGAGCCCCGCGTTGCCGCCGCGGACCTCGACGACGCCACGCGCGATCATCACCGCGCCGGTCCCCAGCGCGACGAGCAGCACGACCAGCCCGGCCCGCACGGCGAGGCGCAGGCTCGGCGCGAGCGACCCCGCCCCGCCGAACGCGGCGGCCGTGCACACGATCCCCACGAGGACGATCACGCCGCCGCCGAGGGCCAACGTCATCGAGACGGAGGTGTCGAACGGCGTCTCGAAGTTGAAGTGCGACGGAACGCCCCGCCAGGCCTGGAGGGTGACGAGCACCGTCTCCACCACGCACGCGACCAGGAAGACCCCCAGCACGAGCGCGCGTGCGCGCAGGCGCAGGAACGACGTCGCCCAGGCCACCGAGGGGAGCGTCAGGCCGAAGGACAGCCCGAACGTCGCCGCCTTCCGCAGCGACAGCGGCCCGATCCAGGTCCTGCCGGTGACCAGCAGTACCACCACGTGCACCAGCCCGCTGAGGAGCAGCACGACGCCGACGGCGTAGGCCGCCCTCTCGATCCGCCGCCCGTCGGTCCAGATCCGGCGCAGCGCTCCCCCGAGGTCCGTCATGGGCCCAGCATGCCACAAATCGTTAGATATCTCATCGTTTGATGTCGTCAAGGATCGCCATGGCGGCGTTGCGGCCGTTCACCCCGATCACGCTGCCGCCGGGATGGGTGGCCGCGCCGCAGAGGTAGAGGCCTGCGACCTCGGTGCGGGGGCCGAAGCGGCGGTCCCACATCTGGTCGGGCAGACAGTCGCCCTGGAAGATGTGGCCGCCGGTCAGACCGACGCGGGCCTCGACGTCGGGTGGCGCGAGCACCTCGCGTTCGACGATGCAGTCGGCGACGTCGGGGGCGAGCCGGGCGACCTCGGCGAGCGCGGTGTCGGCGACCGCGTCACGCCGCGCGTCCCAGTCGCCCTCCGCGAGCGTGTAGGGCACGTACTGGGTGAACACGCTCATCACGTGGCCTACGGGCGGGACGACCGACGGGTCGTAGACGGACGGGAAGTACACCTCCGCCCACGACGGCGCTGGCTCCCCCGCAACGGCCCGCTCGAACGCCCGCTGGGTGGCGTCGATCCCCGTGGTGATCGTCACCATCGCGCGATGCGGCAGGCCGGGCTCCGCGGCGGCGGTGAACCGCGGCAGTCGCGACAGCGCGCAATTGATCTTCAGGACGGGGCTGGTGGAACGCCAGGCGGCCACGCGCTCGCGCCACGTCGTCGGCACGTCCGACGCGCACAGCGCCGTCGTGGCCTTCGGGTCGGCGTTGGAGACGACGACGTCGGCAGCGATGAGCTCCCCGCCCTCCAGCCGGACGCCGACGCCGGGCTCGACCGCGGCGACCGGCACCCCGGACGCGAGCACGGCCCCGTGTTCGCGCGCCGCGTCGGCGAGGGCGAACGACACGCGCCCGGTGCCGCCGCGCACATAGCCCCAGCGACCGTCGGCGAGCGTGCCGAGCGAGTGCATCGCGTGCACGCCCGCGGTGCCGGGGTCGCGCGGGCCCGCCCATGTGCCGATCACGCCCTGGCCGTGCAGGAGGGCGCGGAGCCGCTCGTCGCGGACGTGCTCCTCGACGACCTCGGCCACCGAGCGGCGCAGCAGGACGTCGAGGGCCTCCTCGTCGCCGTCGAGCAGCTCGGCGAGGCCCGCGCGGTCGGGGCTCGCGCCCACCCAGGCGTCGCGCGGCCCGGTGCGCAGCGCGACCCGGATCCGCTCGAACAGCGCGTCGTAGGCGAGGTAGCCCTTGACGTCGGACGGCGAGATCGCGGCGACCTGCGCGGCCGTGCGCTCGGCGTCGGCGTAGACGGCGACCGACGAGCCGTCCTCGAAGGGGCACCAGAGGCTCGGGTCGACGAGCACGACGTCGAAGCCGTGCCGACGCAGCTCCAGCTCGTCGACGACGAGGGGATGCAGCAGCCCGACGACGTACGCGCACGGGCTGACGAGATACCGCGGGTCGGCGAACGGGCGCTGCAACGTGGCCGCGCCGCCCAGCTGCTCGCGGGCCTCCAGTACCAGCACCGAGCGGCCCGCCCTCGCGAGGTAGGCGGCCGTGGTGAGCCCGTTGTGGCCGCCGCCCACCACGACGACGTCCCACCGCCGCGCGGCCAGCTCGCGCACCGGCATGGGCAGCCCGACCCGGCCCAACACGTCCTGAACGGTCACCGGTGGACGCTACCTCCGGCCGCCCGCCGCGATCACCCCCGCAGGGCAGCCGGGTCGGTCGCGGCGCCACGGCCGTTCGCATGCGCGCTCGGACGTACGCCGGGGCGCGCCGTAGCGTCGCCGCAATGGATGTCGAGCCGAAGGTCGAGCACCGGCAGCGCGGGTACGACGTGCGGCTCGAGTGGGGGCCGCACGGGGCCGAGCTGCTGGCGCGAGAGTGCGCCGTTGTGGTGATCGTGGACGTCCTGTCGTTCTGCACGTCGGTCGACATCGCCGTCGGGCGCGGGGCACGGGTCCTGCCCCAGCGCTGGTCGGACGCGGCAACGGCCAGCGGAAAGGCCGCGCCGTCGAGTGTCGCGGCGCGGGAGGTGGCCAAGCGCGGCGCCGTTGCCGCCGGGCGGCGGGACGCGGCCGGGCCGTCGCTGCGGCCGTCGTCGCTGCTCGATCTCGCGCCGGGCACCCTGTTGGCGCTCCCTTCCCCCAACGGCGCGACGCTGTGTGCCGCCGCGGCCCGGCACCGCGCCGTCGTCCTGGCGGGCTGCCTGCGCAACGCCACCGCGGTGGCTGATGCCGCCTGTGCGGTCGGCGGCCCGGTCGGGGTCGTCCCGGCCGGAGAGCGGTGGCCGGACGACATGCTGCGCGTCGCGGCCGAGGACGCGCTCGGCGCCGGGGCGGTCGTCGCCGCCATGAGGACGTCCCTGTCTCACTCGCCCGAGGCGGAGCTCGCCGCCGCCCAGTTCGCCGCGGCGACGCGGCGTGGGCTGCCCGACGTCCTGTCCGCACTCGGATCCGGGCTGGAGCTGGTCGCCGACGGCTACGGCGCGGACGTCGCGCTCGCCGCCGACCTGGACGTCAGCGCCGCGGCACCGCACCTCGTCGACGGCATCCTGCAGGGCTGACCGCCTGCCCGCACCGGGAACCGCGCCCACCCGCACCCGGATCCGCAGACCGCGCCGACAGACCCGTACCCGCGGATCCACACCCCGCCGCCGACCGCGCCCCGCACCCATCCCGCCGACCGCTGCCCCGCCCCCACCCGTTAACCGCCGCCCGCACCCACCCCGCCGACCGAGCCCCGCACCCGCGGACCCCCGCACCGCTCGCCGACGGGCGCGCTGCCACCCCACCCGTCAACCGAGCCGCGCTCCCGCCAAAACGAGCTCGGCCCCGCCCGCGATCCTCCAGTCCCAGCTCCGGCTCGCCCCCAGCTCCTGATCACCAGCTTGGAGCAGATCCGGCCAGATTCGGCCGCTTTGTGCACCGAGCCGGTGATCTCCGTGTCATCGCGTGCCCAAATGCCGAACTCACCGTGCCGAAACGCGGGACTCACCGTGGCGAAACGCGGGACTCACCGCGGCCGAACGCGGGACTCATCGAGGGCGAAGGGGGCCGCGACTTCCGTCCGTAACATCCGCCGCATAGCGTCGGGGCCATGAGCGAGCTCCCCCGGCTCGGCGTCGAGGAGGAGTTCCACGTCGTCGACCTGCAGACGCGCCGGTCCGCGCCCGAGGTCGAGGCACTGCTGAGCCAGCTGGACGGGGAGGAGTTCGCCCCGGAGCTGCAGCGCTCGCTCGTCGAGACCAACACGCCGGTGTGCGCCACCCTCGACGACCTCCGCGGGCACCTGCGCAGGCTGCGCGCCACCCTCGAGTCGGTGGCCGAGCCGCTCGGGCTCGGCGTGGTCGCCGCGGGCACCGTGCCGCTGGTCGACCTCGACGGCGACGACATCTCCGCGGGCGCCCGCTACGAGCGCATGCAGCACGAGTACCAGCTGCTGGTGCGCGAGCAGCACATCTGCGGCGCCCAGGTGCACGTCGACGTGCCGGACCGGGACGTCGCGGTGCAGGTCGTGCGCCGGGTCGCCCCCTACCTCCCGACGCTCCTCGCGATCTCCGCCAGCTCGCCGTACTGGCGCGGCCAGGACACCGGATACGCCAGCTACCGCAGCATGGTGTGGTCGCGCTGGCCCACCGCGGGCCCGCCCGGCCACGTCGAGACCGCCGCCGACTACGACGCGATGGTCGCCGAGCTCATCGCGTCCGGCACGATCTCCGACCCCGGGATGGTGTACTTCGACATCCGGCCCAGCGCGCACCTGCCGACCGTCGAGCTGCGCGTGTGCGACGCCTGCCCCGACGTCGAGGACGTCGTGCTCATCGCGGGCCTGTTCCGCGCGCTCGTCGCGCGCGCCCGCGTCGAGTTCCAGGCGGGCCTGCCGCTCCCGGCCAGCAGGCACGAGCTGCTGCGGGCGAGCAGCTGGCGCGCGGCGCGCTCGGGCCTGGAGGGCGACCTGGTCGACCTCGACGGCCCGCACCTGGTCGCCCCTCAGCTGCTGATCGGCCGCCTGGTCCACGACCTGCGTCCCTACCTGGAGGAGGTCGGCGACTGGGAGCAGGTCCGGGCGCTCTCCGAGGCCACCCTCTCGACGGGCAGCGCGGCCGCCCGCCAACGGCGGGTGTTCGGCCGCAGGGGTGAGCTGGCCGACGTCGTCGACGCCCTGCTCGCCCGCACCCAGGGGCGCGCGCCGACGCTGGAGCCGCCCGACACCGTGCCCGCCCGGCTGGAGCTGCTCGCCGCCTACCACCCCGGCGCCTACGACGAGGCGGTCGGCGCCGACGGCGAGGTGCTGCCGCAGTACGGCTGGATGTTCCGGGCGCTGTCCCGCCTCGGACCGCGCGGGCTGGTCGCCGCCCAGTCGGCGCTGCGGACCGAGCAGCGGGCGCGCGGCGTGACGTTCCGGGTCGGCGACGGCGAGCCCGACCGGCTGTTCCCGCTCGACCTCGTTCCGCGCATCATCACCGCCGACGACTGGGCGGGCCTCTCCGCGGGCCTCACCCAGCGCGTGCGCGCCCTGGAGGCGTTCGTCCGCGACGTCTACGGCGATCGCAGGATCGTGGCCGACGGCGTGGTGCCCGCGTCGGTGGTCGACGGAACCACCGGCTGGAACCGGCTGGCCAAGCTCGCGCCGCCCGACGCGGTGCGGATCGCCGTCGCGGGCATCGACCTCGTCCGCGACCGCGCCGACCGGTGGCTCGTGCTCGAGGACAACCTGCGAGTGCCCTCCGGCATCGGGTACGCCATCACCTCACGACGGCTGATCCGCAGCGTGATGCCCGACCTCGAGCCGCCCGCGGGCGTCGTCAGCCTGGAGATCGTCCCGGGCCTGCTGCGCGGCGCGCTGCTCTCGGCGGCCGAACCCGACCAGCCAGGGGCCGACGAGGTCGCGCTACTGACCGCGGGTCCGACCGACTCGGCGTACTACGAACACCAGCTCCTCGGCGACCGGATGGGCGTGCCCGTCGTGACGCCGCGCGAGCTGCAGGTGACCGAGGACGGCGTCTTCCTCGTCGGCGACGGCGGTCGCCGACGGCTGTCCGTGCTCTACCGCCGCATCGACGAGCGCACGCTGCTCACCGCGAAGGGCGCCGACCTGCGCCCGATCGGGAGGGCGCTGTGCCAGGCGGCGGCGCGCGGGCGGGTCGCGCTGGTCAACGCGGTCGGCAACGGCGTGGCCGACGACAAGGTGGTCTACGCTTACGTCCCCGACATGATCTCCTACTACCTCGGCGAGACGGCGATCCTGCCGAACGTGCCCACCTACCCGTGCGTTGACCCCGACCGTCGCGCCGAGGTGCTCGACCGGCTCGACGAGCTCGTGCTCAAGCCCGTCGACGGCTACGGCGGGCAGGGCATCGTCATCGGGCCGTACGCGGGCCGCGAGGAGCTGGCGAAGCTGGCGGCGGCGGTGCGGGCACGGCCCGCGAGCTGGGTGGCGCAGGACCTCGTGCATCTGTCCACCCACCCCACCTTCACCGGCGAGAAGCTGGAGCCCCGCGCCGTGGACCTGCGTGCGTTTGTGCTGCAGTCGCGGCGCGGCTCGGGCACGGACGCCTACGTGCTCCCCTCGGCGCTGAGCCGCGTGGCGCCCGCGGGCAGCCTGATCGTCAACTCCTCCCGCGGCGGAGGCGCGAAGGACACCTGGGTCCTCCGATAATCCGCTGGTCCAGTGCCGGTCACCACGACCGGAAGCCCGCACCCACCGGCTCGGCGACGCCGCCCCAGGGCACCGCGGGCACACCGCCGCCACATCGTGCGAGCGAGCCGGGCCGCAGATGGGCGGGCAGCTCGCCGCTGGGCCCCGCGAGCAGGGGCGTGCGACAGAACGGGCACGACGTCGACCAGCGGGCGGCCATCGGCACCCGGCGGCGCGCACCGCTCGGCGCGTGGCCCGCGAGCGCCAGCCGCACGCCGTCGAACGCCACCGCCCGCCTCCCGCGGATCTGGAGATGGCACCGCCCGCACGCGGCCCCGCGTCGTACCGTCATGTGACGCAGTTCCCGCCACGCCGTTACCCAGAATCATCTCCATCGTCAAGACACCTGGTCGGGCCGGTTTCCGGGGCCGCCTCGGCCACCCGCGTACGCTGCGCCTGCCGCGGCACGCCGTCGGCGGCGGAAGGAGCGCCTGTGCCCGTCAACCCCGTCGACACCGTCGACACCGTCGACCCCACCCCCGAGGCCGCTCCCCCGCGCTCGCGCATGCTCCCCGCGCTCGCCCCGGCGGGGGTCTACCTCGGGGTCCGGCTGGTCGGCGTCGTGGTGCTCGGCGTGATGACGGGCGGGGGCACGAAGCTGTACGACGCCCTCCAGGCCTGGGACGGCGCCTGGCTGCTCGCGATCGCCCAGTACGGCTACGCGGGCGTGCCCGACGACATGCTCGACGCCTACGGCAACCACACCTCGTTCACGCCGCTCGGGTTCTTCCCCGGCTACCCCGCGCTCGTCTCCGTCGCAGGCTCCGTGACCGGCGGCAACCTCGTCGTGGCGGGCCTTCTCGTCGCGCTCGTGGCGGGCGTCGTCGCGGCCTACGGCGTCGCCAGGCTCGGCGCGCTCGTGCCCGGCGGGTCGCCCCGCGCCGGGCTGCTGCTGGTCGGGCTGTTCGCCGCCTCGCCGATGGGCGTCGTGCTGTCGATGACCTACACCGAGGCGCTGTTCTGCGCGTTCGCCGCCTGGTCGCTGGTCGGCGTGCTGCGGCGGCAGTGGCTGCTGGCCGGGCTCGGCACGTTCGGGGCCGGGCTGGTGCGCCCGACGGCGGCGGCGCTGGTGGTCGCGGTCGGGCTGGCCGCGCTCGTCGCCGTGTTCCAGCGCCGGGACGGCTGGCGGCCGTGGGTCGGCGGCGCGCTCGCCGCGTGCGGCCTCTTCGGCTATCTCGGCTACGTCGCGCTCGTCACCGGCAGGCTCGACGGCTGGAGCCGCATCCAGCGCGACGGCTGGGGCTGGTACCTCGACGGCGGCGGCGCCACGGTCCGCTTCACCGCCGCCGCGCTGGCGGGCGGGTCCGAGGTGTTCGACCTCGCGATCGTGCTCGCCCTCGCCGCGAGCCTCGTGCTGCTCGCGGTCTCACTCCGGATGCGGCTGCCGTGGCCGCTGCTGGTCTACGGCGGGCTCGTGCTCGCCATCGTCTGGGGCTCCGACGGCCTCGCGCACGCGAAGCTGCGACTGCTCCTGCCCGCGTTCACGCTGCTGCTGCCGGTGGCCCTCGGCCTGGCGCGGCGACGCACCGGAACGGCCGTGGCCGTCGTGGTCGCCGCCGCGCTCGCGTCCGCATGGTACGGCGGCTACGCGCTGACGATCTGGCACTACGGCATCTGACGCCGTTCGGGCCCGGCCTGCTGGGCAGAGTCGGCTGCGACGGGCTTGTGCCCGGTGATCGAGCCCGCGTGCGCGGTGGCGGTCGGGTCCTTGCGGGTCTTGACCAGGCTCGCCACGGTGACGACGACGAGCACGACGAGGATCACGCCCAGCGAGAGCGGTGTCGAGATCTCCGGCACGGACGCGCTGATGTCGGTGTGCGCCCAGTGCAGGATCAGCTTGACGCCGATGAACGCCAGGATCAGCGCGAGGCCGGTCGAGAGGTACACCAGCCGGTCGAGCAGGCCCTTCACCAGGAAGAACAGCGCGCGAAGCCCGAGGAGGGCGAACGCGTTGGCCGCGAAGACGATGAACGCCTCGTCGGTGACGCCGAAGACGGCGGGGATCGAGTCGAGCGCGAACAGCAGGTCGATGCTGCCGATCGCGATCAGCACGATGAACAGCGGCGTGACCATCCGCCTGCCGTCGACCTTCGTGACCAGCCGACCCTCGACGTACTCGTCGGTGACGGGCAGCAGGCGCCGGGCAGTGCGGACCACGCCGTTGTTCTCGACGTCCGGGTCCTCGTCACGGTGCCGGAACAGCTGCACGGCCGTGTAGATCAGCAGCAGCCCGAACAGCAGGAACACGAACGAGAACAGCGACAGCAGCGTGGCGCCGAGCGCGATGAAGATCCCGCGCATGACGAGGGCCAGCAGGATGCCGAACGTCAGCACCTTGTGCTGGTGGCGTTCCGGCACCGCGAACGTCGTCATGATGATCACGAAGACGAACAGGTTGTCGACCGAGAGGCTCTTCTCGACGATCCAGCCCGCGAAGTACTGGGTGCCCGCGTCACCGCCGTACGCGGCGGCGAACCAGATGCCGAACGCCACCGCCACGCCGATGTAGAACACCGACCACGCGACGGCCTCCTTGAAGCCGACCTTGTGCGGCCGGACGGCGGCCAGGACCAGATCGACCGCGAGCAGCCCCAGCACGAGGGCGATCGTCACTGCCCAGGTGAGTCCCCCGATCTCCAGCACGCCACACCCTTCCGTTCGGCTTTACCAACGCTTGACCAACGGTGCGCGCCGCCAGGCAGTTCCCTGCGTCGCCGTTTGCAGCAGGGTGACACCGCTCCCACTCCATCGCTGCGGTGTCACCCTGCTGTGGTCGAGGTGCACCCGTACGCTGCGCACGGTGCGGACCGTCCTGCTCGACCTCGACGGCACCCTCGTCGACTCGGCGGCCCTGATCACCGCGCATCTCGCGGCGGCGATCGCGGCGGTCGGCGGCGTCGTGCCCGGGCCTGAGGGGCTGCTCAGCCTGGTCGGCCCGTCGTTCGAGACGGCGCTGCCCGCCATCGGGCTCTCCGCCGACCAGACCGCCGCCGCGATCGTCCACTACCGGCGGACGTACGACGCCGTCGCCGCCGAGCAGAGCCCGCTCTACCCGGGCATCCCCGCGCTGCTGGACAAGCTGGTCGCCGCGGGGCTGCGCCTGGCGGTGGCGACGTCGAAGCCGGAGTACATCGCCGGGCGGATCATCCACGGCGTCGGGCTGGCCGAGCGGTTCATCCTGGTCGGCGGCGCCGACCACGTCGCGGGCCGGGTGGGCAAAGGCCCGGTGATCGGCTCGGTGCTGGCCCGCCTGGAGGTCGACCCGGCCCGCTCGCCGGTCGTCATGGTCGGCGACCGCTGCCACGACGTCGACGGGGCGACCGAGAACGGCGTGCCCGCGATCGGCGTCGGCTGGGGGTACGCCGAGCCGGGCGAGCTCACCGGGGCGCGGCTGGTCGTGCACGACGTCGACGCGCTGCTCGTCTCCCTCACCGGGGACGACGCGCCGATCTGGTCCTCGTAAGGTCGACCCGTGGCCGAGTTCGTGGGTGCCGTCGACCAGGGCACCACCAGCACCCGATTCATGATCTTCGATCACGACGGCAACGAGGTGGGCCGCCACCAGCTCGAGCACGAGCAGATCCTGCCGAGGGCGGGCTGGGTCGAGCACAACCCGGTCGAGATCTGGGAGCGGACGTCGGCCGTCGTGCAGACCGCGCTCAACACCTCCGGCCTGACCGCCCGCGACCTCGTCGCGCTGGGCATCACCAACCAGCGCGAGACCGCCGTCGTCTGGGACCGGCGCACCGGCCGCCCCCTCTACAACGCCATCGTCTGGCAGGACACCCGCACCGACCGCATCGCCGCCGCACTGGACCGCGACGGCCGCGGCGACGTCATCCGGCGCAAGGCGGGCCTGCCGCCCGCCACGTACTTCTCGGCGGGCAAGATCCAGTGGATCCTGGAGAACGTCGACGGGGCGCGGGCGGCCGCCGAGCGCGGCGACGCGATCTTCGGCAACACCGACGCCTGGCTGCTGTGGAACCTCACCGGCGGGCCGCGCGGCGGCGTGCACGTCACGGAGCCGACGAACGCCAGCCGCACGATGCTGATGGACCTCGAGACCCTCGACTGGGACGACGAGCTGCTCGGCTTCTTCGACATCCCGCGCGCGATGCTGCCCGAGATCCGGCCCAGCTCGCATGCCGCGGGCTACGGCACCACGCTGGCCGACGGGCCGTTCGCCGCCGAGGTGCCGATCACCGGCGACCTCGGCGACCAGCAGGCCGCCACCGTCGGACAGGTCTGCTTCGCCCCCGGCGAGGCGAAGAACACCTACGGCACCGGCAACTTCATGCTGCTGAACACCGGCACCGAGCCGGTGCGGTCGAAGTCGGGGCTGCTCACCACCGTCGCCTACCGGTTCGGCGACGAGCCGCCGGTCTACGCGCTGGAGGGCTCGATCGCCGTCACCGGCTCGGCGATCCAGTGGCTGCGCGACCAGCTCGGCATCATCTCGGGCGCGGCCCAGAGCGAGGCGCTGGCCCGCCAGGTGCCCGACAACGGCGGCGTCTACTTCGTGCCCGCGTTCTCCGGGCTGTTCGCGCCGTACTGGCGCTCCGACGCCCGCGGCGTGATCGTCGGGCTCTCCCGCTTCAACACGAACGCGCACCTGGCCAGGGCCGCGCTGGAGGCCATCTGCTACCAGAGCCGCGACGTCGCCGAGGCGATGGCCGCCGACGCGGGGGTGGCGCTCGACGTGCTCAAGGTCGACGGCGGCGTCACGGCCAACGAGCTGTGCATGCAGATCCAGGCGGACATGCTGGGCGTGCCGGTGAGCCGCCCGGTCGTCGCCGAGACGACGGCGCTGGGCGCGGCCTACGCCGCGGGCCTCGCCGTCGGGTTCTGGTCGGGCACCGACGAGCTGCGCCGCAACTGGAACGAGAGCACGCGCTGGGAGCCCGCCGTGGAGCGCCGAGCAGCGCGCGGAGGGGTACGCGCGCTGGAAGAAGGCCGTCGAACGGACGTTGAACTGGGTGGACGTCGACTGAAGGGATCACCATGCCGATCGGTCCGCGCCTGTCTCCCGCCGCACGGGAGGAGGCGCTGAGAGCGATGGCCGCCAGCGAGCTCGACGTGCTGGTCATCGGCGGCGGGGTGGTCGGCGCCGGTGCGCGCGCTCGACGCCGCCACGCGGGGCCTTTCGGTCGGGCTCGTCGAGGCCCGTGACTTCGCCTCCGGCACGTCCAGCCGCTCCAGCAAGCTCATCCACGGTGGCCTGCGCTACCTGGAGATGCTCGACTTCCGGCTCGTCGCCGAGGCCTTGGCCGAGCAGGGCCTGCTCATCCAGACCCTCGCCCCGCACCTCGTGCGCCCTGTCCCGTTCCTCTACCCGCTGCGGCACCGCGGCTGGGAGCGCCTCTACGCAGGCACGGGCGTCGCACTCTACGACGCGCTGGGCCTGCTCTCCGGCCGCCGGGGAGTCCCCCGCCACCGCCACCTGACCCGGCGGGGCGCCCGGCGCATCATGCCGTCCCTGCGCAAGGACGCGCTGGTGGGCGCGCTGCAGTACTACGACGCCCAGGTCGACGACGCCCGCCACACCGTGTTCATCGCGCGCACCGCGGCCGCGTACGGGGCGCACGTCGCCAACCGCGCCCGGGTCACGGGCCTGCTGCGCGAGGGCGAGCGGGTGGTCGGCGCGGTGGTGCTGGACCAGGAGTCCGGCGAGACGGTCAGGGTGCGCGCCCAGCAGGTGGTCAACGCCACCGGCGTGTGGACCGACGACACCCAGGCGCTGGCGGGCGAGCGCGGCCAGTTCCACGTGCGCGCCAGCAAGGGCATCCACCTCGTCGTGCCGCGCGACCGGATCCGCGGCGACTCCGGCCTGATCCTGCGCACCGAGACGTCGGTGCTCTTCGTGATCCCGTGGGGCCGACACTGGATCATCGGCACCACCGACACGGAGTGGGCGCTGGACAAGGCCCACCCCGCCGCGTCGGCCGCGGACATCGACTACCTGCTCGAGCACGTCAACGTCGTGCTGGAGGAGCCGCTCACCCACGAGGACGTCGAGGGCGTCTACGCCGGGCTGCGGCCGCTGCTCTCGGGCGAGTCGGAGTCGACGTCCAGGCTCTCCCGCGAGCACGCCGTGGCGCACACGGTGCCGGGGCTCGTGGTCGTCGCGGGCGGCAAGTACACGACCTACCGGGTGATGGCCCGCGACGCCGTCGACGAGGCCGTGCGGGCGATCGACGCCAAGGTGCCGCCGTCGGTCACCGACACCATCCCGCTGCTGGGCGCCGAGGGCTACGCCGCGATGAAGAACGCGCGCTACCAGCTCGCGCACCGCTACGGGCTGCACGTGGCCCGCATCGAGCACCTGCTGGGCCGCTACGGCTCACTGGTCGACGAGGTGCTCGACCTCGTCATCGCCGACCCGACGCTCGGCGAGCCGCTGGCCGGGGCGTCGGACTACCTCCGCGCCGAGATCGTCTACGCCGCGTCGCACGAGGGCGCCCGACACCTGGACGACCTGCTGGCCCGTCGCACCCGCATCTCCATCGAGACCTTCGACCGCGGCGTCGGCGCCATGGAGGAGGCCGCCCGCCTCGCGGCGCCGGTGCTGGGCTGGAGCGAGGGGCAGGTCGCGCGGGAGGTGGAGCACTACCGCAAGCGCGTCGAGGCCGAGCGGGAGAGCCAGACCATGCCCGACGACGAGACCGCCGACTCGGCCCGCATGGGCGCCCCAGAGGTCGTCCCCCTCCGCTGACCCGGGACGCTGACACCGCCACGCTCCGCGGCCCACGCGCCGGGGCAGGCGCGCCGCCGCCGCGCCCGGCCCCCGGCCCCACCCCGCCGCCGCGCCCGGCGCGTCGCGCGGGTCAGCATTGTGCCCCGCCCGCGCCCCACCCCGCAGACCCAGCCGCCACCTCGCAGACCCCCGGGGCCCTGCGAAGCGCACACCAGGTCTGCGAGGGCCACGCCCGGGCGCGGCCAGCCAGCCGGGCCGGGCGCGGGACCGCCCTGCGCGGCGCTACCGTCGACCTGGTGGGGAACCTGATCGACATCGCCGACATCCGCGCCGCCGCGGAGCGGGTCGCACCGCACGTGCTGCGCACCCCGACGCTGCCCAGCCCCGGGCTCGCCGCGCACCTCGGCGTCCCGGTGACGCTCAAGCTGGAGCTGCTGCAGCGCAGCGGGTCGTTCAAGGCGCGCGGGGCGTTCGCGAAGCTCCTGTCGCTGACCGACGCCGAACGCGCGGCGGGCGCGGTCGCGGTGAGCGGCGGCAACCACGGCATCGCCGTCGCCGACGCCGCGGGCGCGCTGGGCATCAAGGCCACCGTCGTGATGCCCAGCCACGCGCCCGCCCGATCGGTCGAGATCGCCCGCGCCGCCGGGGCGGACGTGCGGCTCACCCCGACCATGGACGGCGCGTTCGCGCTGCTCGACGAGCTGGTGGCCGCCGGGGCCACGCTCGTGCACCCCTTCGACGACCCGGTGGTGATCGCCGCGCAGGGCACGGCAGGCCTGGAGTTCACGACCGACGCGCCCGCCGTCACCGACGTCCTGGTGAGCATCGGCGGCGGCGGTCTCGTCGCGGGCGTGGCGACGGCGTTCCGCGCGCTCGCGCCGCAGGTGCGGGTGTGGGGCGTCGAGACCGAGGGCGCCGACGCCATGAGCCGGGCGCTCGCCGCGGGCGAGCCGGTGCCCACCCCGCTCAGCTCGATCGTCACGACGCTCAGCGCGCCCGCCGTCTCCGACCTCACCCTCGAGCACGCGCGCGAGCTGCTCAGCGACGTCATGGTCGTGTCCGACGCCGACGCCGTCGCGGGCACCGTCACGCTCGCCGAGCGGGCGAAGGTGTGGACCGAGCCCGCGGCGGGGTGCCTCGTGCCCGCCGCCCGCCGGGTGCTGGAGCGGGTCGGCGCCGAGGCGCACCTCGGCCTGTTCGTGTGCGGCGGCAACACGACGGTCGCCGAGGTGACGGCGTGGCTCGCCCGCTGACGCGGGTCGTGCGCGGAAAACGTCGCCAGAGCGACGTTTTCCGCGCACGGGTGCGTCAGCGGGTGATGCCGGTGTGCCCCAGCGAGTAGCGGCCCGGCTGCGGCCAGACGCAGAGCCCGTGCGGCCCGTCGCCGACGTCGATCTGCTTGATCAGGTGCCCGTCCGTGGTCGAGAGGACGTAGACGGCATGGCTGTAGCGCCCGGAGAGCCACAGCTTGGTGCCGTCGGCGGTGACGTTGCCCATGTCCGGGCTCGCGTGCTCGCCGATCCGCCAGGTGGCCTCGACGGCGCCGGTGTAGGCGTCCAGCACGCTGACCGTGCCCTCCAGCCGGTTGGTGACGAAGAGCCGCTTCGCGTCCCGGGAGAGGTAGAGGCCGTGCGCGCCGCGGCCGGTCGGGATCTCGCGGAGCACCTTCGTCGCGGCGCCGTCGAGCACCCAGACGCCGCCCTCCTGGCTGTCGGCGATGTAGAACGCCGAGCCGTCGGGGGCGAGCTTGATGTCCTGCGGGCCCATCGTGGTGTGCCGGGTCGGCATGTCGATCATCCGGAGGACCCGGTGGCCCACGAGGTCGACCACCGCGACCCGCCCGGCGAACTCGCAGGTGAACACGGCCGTGCGGCCGTCGGGGGTGAGGTCGGCGTGGTCGATGCCCGCGCACTCGGGCGTGGCGAGCGTCTGCTGGACCGCCCACGTGTGCGGGTCGTAGAACACGAGCTCGTGCCGCGCCTCGGCCACCGAGACCGCCGAACGGCCGTCGGGGGTGAAGTAGAGGTTGTAGGGGTCGACCACCGGGATCGGGTGGCCGGGAAGGCCGGTGCGCGGGTCGAACGGCGTGAGCATGTTGCCGGTGTCGTTGCTCGCGTAGAGGGTGGTCATGTCCCATGACGGCACGACGTGCTGCAGCTCCCCGCCGAGGCGGTAGCGCCCGACCACCGCGAACGTGGCCGGGTCGATCGTCCACACCTCGCCGGTCTTCGTGTGCGGCACGTAGACCATCGGTCGGGCCGCCTTGGCCGCCGCGGACAGCATGTCGGCGCCCGCGTCGGCGTAGACGTTGTGCGGGTCGGCGACCGGCGGCATCCCCGGCAGCGGCGCCCCGAGCGCGGGAAGGACGGCCTCCGGTGCCGTCGAGGGTGCGGGCGCGGTGTCGGGAGCGCCGTCGGGGGCAGGGGCCGCGCACCCGGCGAGCGCGGCCGCCACGGCGAGCAGCGCGCAGGCGAGCATCGGACGAACGGACTGTGGCACGGGCTCTCTTCTCGTCGTGAGGGTCAGCGGAACAGCGCGGTGGCGGTGACGGGTCGCAGGCCGCGGTGGGCGAGGTCGTCGAGGAGCCCGGGCAGCGCGTCGAGGGTGCCGGGATGGCCCAGGTGCATGCTGACGACCGACCCCGCCGCGGCGGCTCCCACGGCGTGGCGGATCGTGGCGGCGCCCGGGTCGGTGAAGTCGCGGGAGTCGACGTCGTAGGACAGCACGGTCGGGTACCCGGCGGCCCCCGCGAGGCGCAGCACCTCGGGGGTGGCGTGCTGGGCGGCGGACGGGCGGAAGAACGCGCCAGGCCCGCCCGTGAGCGCCGCGATCCGGTCGCGGCAACGCTCGATCTCGGCCTGGATCCCGGCGCTCTTCAGCGCCGTGAGCGTCGGGTGGCTCCACGTGTGGTTGCCCAGCTCGTGGCCGTTGTCGGTGACGACGCGGGCGGCGTCGGGGTACTGCGCGAGCCAGGTGCCGACGGCCAGGACGGTGGCGGCGGCGCCCCGGTTGGCGAGCATCGTGAGGATCTTCCGGGCGAGGACGAGGTCACCCGCGCCATGAAAGGTCAGCGCGACCTCGGGACGCCCGGACGTGGCGTGCACGAGCTCGTGCGCGGGCCCGACGGCCGCGGGCGCCGCGGTGGGCGGCGGGGCGGCGGTGGTCGGGGCCGCGGTGGTCGGGGCGGACGCCGGGGCGGGCGCTCCCGGTGCCCTGGGCGCCGCGCAGGCGGCCACGACCGCGGGCAGCGCCGCGAGGAAACCCCTGCGCGCCAGGCGCCTTTGCGTCACGGCGCCGGACCGTACACCAGGTCCTGACCTGGGGATTCCTTTACCTGGAAACGCCGTGCTCCGCGCGGAGGAGGCGCTTGAGGAGCTTCCCGGCCTCCGTCCGCGGCAGCTCGGCGCGCACCTGCCAGCTCCGCGGCCGCTTGTAGCCCGCGAGCCGCTCGGCGACGTGCGCCTCCAGCGCCGCGACGTCGATCTCCTGGCCGTCGCGCGGGACGACGACGGCGTGCACGGTCTCGCCCCACTCCGCCGACGGCAGCCCGTAGACGGCGACGTCGAGCACGTCGGGATGCTCGTGGAGCACCGCCTCGACCTCGGCCGGGTACACGTTCATCCCGCCGGTGATCACGAGGTCCCCGGGCCGGTCGCAGATGTAGAGGTAGCCGTCGGCGTCGAGGTGGGCGATGTCGCCGACGGACTTCCAGCCGTCGGCCAGCCGCTCGCGGCCGTGGTAGCCGCTGAACGTCGATCGCGACCGCACCTGCAGCTCGCCCGCCTCCCCCGGCGGCAGCTCGTCGCCCTCCGGGCCGACCACCCGCAGCTCGACGCCCGGTACGGCGGTTCCGCACGAGCCGGGGCGGGCGAGCTGCTCCTCGGGAGGGAGCACCGTGTCGACGCCCAGCTCCGTCGAGCCGTACACCTCGAAGAGGAAGCCGTCGCCGAGCCGGGCGACCACCTCCTCCTTGAGCGCGTAGGGCACCGGGGCGGCGTTGGCGACCAGCGAGCGCATCGACGACAGATCGGCCCGTTCGAGGACGTCCGGCGGCAGCGCGACGATCCGCTTCAACGGCGTGGGCGCGGTGAACGTGTTGGTGACCCGGTACTCGCGGACCAGCTCGACCCACCGCGCGGGGTCGAACCGGCGCAGGAGCACCACCGTGCCGCCGAGCGCGTGGGTGAGCAGCGCCCAGGCCAGCGGGCCGGAGTGGTAGAGCGGGCCGGTGGTGAGGTGCACCTCAGCGCCGGGCCGCAGCCGCAGCGTGGCCGCGAGCGCGGCCGTCGCCTCCGGGTCGGTGGGGCCGCGCATCGCCCCCTTGGGCTTCCCCGTCGTGCCCGACGTGTAGATCATCGATCCACCGGAGCCGCCCGGCGGCGGTAGCGGCGTGGCGTCCCCGGCCAGCAGTGTGTGCCAGGCCGGGCCGCCGAAGACGACCACCTCCCGCAACGCGGGAAGGTCGGCGCGCACGGCCGCGACCCGGTCGGCCTGCTCGGTGTCGACGAGCACGACGGCAGCCCCGCTGTCGGCGATCACGTAGCGCATCTCGTCGGCGGTGAAGCGGTAGGCGAGCGGCACGGCCACGAGGCCCGCCTTGCGGGCCGCGTGCAGCACGACCAGCACCTCGACGCTGTTGGGTCCACACCAGATGATCCGGTCGCCGCCGCGGAGGCCGAGGCCGTGCAGGCCGCGGGCGAGCCCGTTGGCCCTGGCCTCCAGCTCGGCATAGCCGAGCCGCTCCCCCTCGGGGTCGATCACGCTGGGCTTGTCGGGGAGCAGTGCGGCGTGAGCGGTGAGGACGTCGGGCGCGGGGTCGGGCACGGGGCCTACTCTCGCCCATCCCGGCGCCGCAGGGAACGCCCGCCGCGGGCGCTGTGGACGGATCGGCGGCATGGGGACAACCGCCCGGTCCGGCGTCGTGTGCGCCCGGTCGCGTCGGTGCCGCGTGCCACACTCGACCCATGACGGCTCTCCCCGTTCCCCCGCGGTCCTTGACGGCGGCCGAGTACTACGCGCTGCCCGAGGACGCCGACCACGACTATGAGCTCCAGGACGGTCACGTCATCATGTCGGCGAAGCCGATCCCCGATCATCAGCGCGCCGTCGGCGAGCTCTACGCCCAGCTCCGAACACAGGTGCCCGCGCCGCTCCAGCTCCTGCTCGAGGTCGATCTCGACATGGAGCTCGTTCCGCCTACGCAACCGGGCACCGTCCGCGCGCCTGATCTGGTCGTGGTCACCCGCGAGGCGTTCCGGCGGGTGCGCCACGAGCGCGGGTTCCTCCGCGCCGCCGAGTGTGTGCTCGCGGTCGAGGTGCACTCGGCCACCACCCGGCGGACGGATCAGGTGATCAAGCACGACGAGTACGCCGAGGCCGGGATCGGCCACTACTGGATGATCGACCTGCTCGGCGGCCCCTCGCTCACCGCCTGCCACCTCGGCGGCCCGTTCGGCTACGTCGACGAGCCGCCTGTCACCGGCACGTTCACCACACAGCACCCGCTCGCGCTGCACGTCGATCTCGCCGCGCTGGTCTAACGTCTGCCCCGTGGCCAGCGCGGGTCGGACCGGCAGTCGGATCGTGATCGTCGGAGCCGGGTTCGGCGGCATCGCCGCGGCCATCGAGCTGCGGCGCCACGGCTTCACCGACGTCACGATCCTCGACGCGGCCCCGGACATCGGCGGCACCTGGTACCACAACACCTATCCCGGCGCGGCGTGCGACGTCCCGAGCCACCTCTACTCGTTCTCCTACGCGAAGCGTCGCGACTGGACCCGCATCTGCTCGCCGCAGCCGGAGATCCTCGCCTACCTGCGCGGCGTCGCCCGCGGCCACGGCGTGGACCGGCTGGTCGTGCCCGACACCACCGTCACCGCGTGCACGTGGGACGATGACGCCCGGCGCTGGACGGTCACCGCCGCGAACGGCGCCACCTACGAGGCCGACGCGGTCGTGCTGGCCACCGGGCAGCTCAACCGGCCGGTCACCCCGACGCTTCCGGGCATCGAGACGTTCGCCGGGCACGCGTTCCACTCCGCCCGCTGGGACCACGACCACGACCTCACCGGCAGGCGGGTCGCCGTGGTCGGCACCGGGGCGAGCGCGGTCCAGTTCGTGCCCGCGATCGCCCACCGCGTCGCCCACATGACGGTCTTCCAGCGCACCGGCAACTGGTTCCTCCCCCGCCGCAACCGCCCGTACCCCGAGCCGGTGCGGGCGGCCATCCGCTGGATCCCGGGCCTGCAGGCCTACCGCCGCCTGTACCTCTTCCACTACGCCGAGCTGCTCACCGCCCAGATCCGCAACCCCGACCGGATCGGCAGGATCGGGCGGCTGTGGTCGTCGACGTTCATGCGCGACGCAGCTGCCCGACCCCGAGGTGCGCCGCAAGGTCTGGCCGCACTACACGTTCGGCTGCAAGCGGGTACTGTTCAGCTCGCTGTGGCTGCCCACCCTGCAACGCCCGGACGTCGACGTGGTGACCGCGCGCATCACCCGCGTCACCCCCACCGGCATCGAGGACGCCGACGGCAACCACCACCCCGTGGACACGATCATCTGGGGCACCGGGTTCGCGGCGCTCGACTTCATGTTCCCCATGGACGTCACCGGCACCGGCGGACGGCGGCTGGCCGACGTCTGGGCCGCCGGGCCGCGCGCCCACCTGGGCATGACCGTGCCGGGCTTCCCGTCGCTCTTCGTCCTGTACGGGCCCAACACGAACACGTCCGGCGGGTCGATCATCTACTACCTGGAGGCGCAGGCGCGCTACGTCCGGCAGGCGCTGGAGCACGTGCGCGACCGCGGCGCGGCGGCCATCGACGTCCGGCCGGACGTCGCGGCGAACAGCGACACCGCGCTGCAGGCCCGTTTCCGGGGCACCGCGTGGCTGCGCTGCGACTCCTGGTACCGCGACGACCACGGCCGGGTCGTCACGAACTGGCCGGGCTACATGCGCCAGTACGCCAAGGCGACGGCCACGCTCGACCCGGCCGAGTTCACGTTCGTGCCCCGGCCCGCTCAGGCGTCGGTGCGCACCTCCGTGCCGTCCTGACTCCACCGCGTGTGGAAGCTGCCCTCGGTGTCGAGGCGGTGGTAGGTGTGGGCGCCGAAGAAGTCGCGCAGGCCCTGGATGAGGTTGGCCGGGCCGCGCTCGCGGCGGTAGCCGTCGTAGTAGGACAGCGAGCTGGAGAACGCCGGGATCGCCACGCCCTGCTCGGTCGCGGCCACCACGACGCGCCGCCACGCGTCCTGCGCGTCGGCGAGGCCCCGGGTGAAGTACGGCACCATCATCAGGTTCTCGACGTCGCCGTGCTCGGCGTAGGCCTCGCTGATCCGGTTGAGGAACTGCGCGCGGATGATGCAGCCGCCACGCCAGATCGTCGCCATCGCGCCGAGGTCGAGCCCCCAGCCGTTGGCCTCCGACGCCGCCCGCATCTGCGCGAAGCCCTGCGCGTACGCCACGATCTTCGACGCGTACAGCGCCTGCCGGATGTCGTCGACCAACCCCTCGGGGACACCGCCTTCGCCCGGCCTGGGTCCGGCCAGCGCGGTGGCGGCGGCCTTGCGCTCGTCCCGCAGCGACGAGAGCGTGCGCGCGAAGACGGCCTCGGTGATCCCGGTGAGCGGCACGCCGAGGTCGAGGGCGTCCTGCGAGGTCCAGCGGCCGGTGCCCTTCTGCTCGGCCTGGTCGAGGATGACGTCGACCAGCGGCTTGCCGGTGGCCGCGTCGGTCTTCTGCAGCACGATGGCCGTGATCTCGATGAGGAACGACTCCAGGTCGCCCGAGTTCCACTCCTCGAAGATCTTCCCGATCGCGGGGGCGTCGAGCCCGCCGACGTGGGTGAGCAGGTCGTAGGCCTCGGCGATGAGCTGGATGTCGGCGTACTCGATGCCGTTGTGGACCATCTTGACGTAGTGCCCGGCGCCGTCCGGCCCGACGTGGACGCAGCACGGGGTGCCGTCGACGTTGGCCGCGATCGCGGTGAGGACCTCTTCGACCTCGGCGTAGGCGGCCGGGTCGCCGCCGGGCATGATGCTCGGCCCGTTGAGCGCGCCCTCCTCGCCGCCGGACACGCCGACGCCCATGAACCGCAGGCCCCTCGCCGCGCACTCCTCGGTGCGCCGCTTCGTGTCGGGGAAGTGCGAGTTGCCCGCGTCGATGATGATGTCGCCCTCGTCGAGCAGCGGCGCGAGCTCCTCGATCACGCCGTCGACCGGCGCGCCCGCCTTGACCATGACGATGATCCGCCGCGGGCGCTCCAGCGCCGCGACGAACTCCCCGGTCGTCTCCGCCGCCGTGAACGCGCCCTCGTCGGCGTAGGCCTGCATGAACTCCTTGGTGCGCGCGGTCGTGCGGTTGTGCACAGCGACGGTCACACCGTGGCGGGCGATGTTGCGCGCGAGGTTCGCGCCCATGACGGCCAGTCCGGTGACGCCGATGCGGCTGAGCTGCTGCGCGGGCTCGGTCATGAGGGCGAACCTACAGCTCCGCGATGGCCGGTACGACCTCGCGACCGAGGATCCGCAAGGGCTCGATCTCCCACACCCGCGGCACCCAGCCGTGCGCCTCCTGGATGCCCAGCCGGGCCAGGCGCTCCAGCTGGGCGATGAGCTCGCCGACCTTCTCCCCCTTCTCGCCGGGGTCGAGGCCGAACATCACGGTCTTCTCGATGTCGTCGTAGTCGCGGCCGACATCGGCGCAGTGCCCGCGCAGGACGTCGAGCTTGCGTTCGAGGTCCGGGCTGGGGAACAGGTTGCAGGCGTCGGCGTACTGCGCGACGAACCGCAGCGTCTTCTTCTCCCCGCCGCCGCCGATGAGGATCCGCGGGTGCGGGCGCTGCAGCGCCTGGGGCACGTTCAGCGTGCGGCCCAGCCGGTAGTGCTTGCCGTCGTACGGCGCGTCGGAGTCGCTCCACATCTGCAGGCAGATCTGCAACGTCTCCTCGAGGCGCTCGAAGCGCTCGGCCGTACCGGGGAAGAACAGACCAAGGCCTGCGGCCTCCTCGCTGTTCCACGCGGCGCCGATGCCGAGCCACGCGCGACCCTTGGACAGCACGTCGAGCGTTGTGACGATCTTGGCGAGCATGCCGGGGTCGCGGTAGCTGACGGCCGTCACCCACGCCAACAGCTCGACCTTCGACGTGCGCGCGGCGAGGTAGCCGAGCGTGGTGTAGGCCTCGAGCATCTCGTGCTCCGGCGGGCCGAGGACCTGGATCTGGAACAGGTGGTCCATGACGCTGACCCGCGCGAAGCCGGCCTCCTCGGCCGCGACGACGATGCGCGTCAGGTCGTCGGCGAGGCCCTGACCGCCTGCCGGGTAGGTGAAGTCCGCGATGTGCAGGCCGATCTTCACGTGCTGCCTCCTCTGCGAGCGGATGCCCGCCCCCGAGCCTGGCACGTGATCGCCGAGGGCGCCCGCCGAGCCCGTTCCCCCAGCGGCACCGGCACCCCCGGGCCTGCCCGCGTCCGAAGTAGCGTGAGGGCCGTGGGTGGATACGAGGTGGTGCTGCTGCGCCACGGCGAGACGGTGGGCTACGACGGCGACCTCGGGCTGACGTCGGTCGGCGAGCGCCAGGCGCGCGAGCGCGGTGCCACGCTGGCCAAGGAGATCGCGCCGGGCACCGCCGTCCGGATGCCGCACGCGCAGACCGCACGGGCCAGCGCGACCGCGGTCGCGCTGCGGGCGTCGCTGGTGGAGGAGCTGGGCGGCGACGGGGTCGACGGCACGACCGTCGGGCCGCTCTACGCCGAGCCGCACCTGGCCAACCTGCGGTTCGCCCTGCACGGCAGGGTCGTCGACACGTCGGTCGCGATCACCACTCGGCTGGCCCTGCCCGAGGGCGCGCTGCCGAGCTGGGCGCGCGAGTACGACCGGTTCGACAGCGACTACCGGGCCGTCGCCGCGGCGGGCGGCCCGATCGAGTACTGGCTGCGCAACCCCACGCTGTCCTTCGAGCCGCCGCAGCTCGCCGCCCTGCGGATGTGGCAGGCCGTGGCGGCGTTCGGCGAGCTGGTCGGCGAGCGCCCGCTCCTGGTGCTGGCCACCACCCACTCCGCCCCCATGCGCGCGGTCGTGGCCACCGCGCTGGGCCACGACCCCGGCGAGCCGCACAACCTGGAGGACGTCCGGATACGCGTGGCCGCCGACGGGTCGGCGACGCTCGCCTTCCGCGACGACGTCGTCGCCTTCGACGCGCCGCCGCAGCTGCCGCCCTGGTTCCGCGGCTGACGCCGCCCGTGCGCGGAAAGCGTGCTCCGGCACGCTTTTCCGCGCACGAGGGTCAGCGGCCCAGGGTGTAGGCCGTCATCGACAGCGAGCCGTACGTGTAGCCGTCGACCAGCACGTCGGTGCCCGAGCCCGCCGCGGCGCCGAGCCCGGCGAGGTAGAGCAGCGGGATGAAGTGGTCGGGGGTCGGCACGGCGGCGTCGAAGTCGCGGGCGCCCGAGAGCGAGGGCGCTCGGCGGGCCGGTCGGCCATCAGGTCGCGCGCCGCGTCGTCGAACCGGTGCGCCCAGTCGAAGCCCGACTCGGGCCGCATCGGGTCGATCCCGCCCAGGTTGTGCACGACGTTGCCGCTGCCGATCACCATCACGCCGCTCTCCCGCAGCGGGGCGAGCCGCGCGCCGAGGTCGAGGTGGTAGTCGAACGGCTGCATCGCGTTGATCGACAGCTGCACGACGGGGATGTCGGCGTCGGGGAACATGTGGGTGAGCACCGACCAGGTGCCGTGGTCGATGCCCCAGCTGTCGACGTCGGCGCCCACCCAGGTCGGCTTGACGATCTCGGCCACCTCGGCGGCCAGCTCGGGCGCGCCGGGCGCCGGGTACTGGACGGCGAAGAGGTCGTCGGGGAAGCCGAAGAAGTCGTGGATCGTGCGCGGGTGGGGCATCGCCGTCACGGCGGTGGCGTTGATGTACCAGTGCGCCGACACGACCAGCAGCGCCCGCGGGTGCGGCAGGCTCGCCCCGAGCGCGGCCCAGGCCTCGGTGTAGCGGTTGTGCTCCAAGGCGTTCATGGGGCTGCCGTGCCCGATGAACGCGGCGGGCATCGGGGTTGCTGCCGTCATGTGCGGAGCGTACGGCGGTCGTGCGCGGAAATCGTCGCCCCAGCAGCGGTTTCCGCGCACGGGTCAGAACGCGGGCCAGGGGATCGCTGGGCCGTACCCGGACGGCTCGGGGTAGCGGGGCTCGGCGAGCAGCGCGTCGACCCGCGCCGAGAGCGTGCGGACCTCACGGCGGGTGATGTGCTCGCCCAGCACGTCGCAGAACGCCCCGTCGAGCTCGGCGCGCAGCTTCTCCAGGCCCTCGACGACGTCGTCGGGCAGCGGCTGCCCGACCCAGCCCCACAGCACCGTGCGCAGCTTGTCCTCGATGTGCAGCGTGAGGCCGTGGTCGACGCCGTACAGGTGTCCGTCGGTGCCCGCCAGCACGTGCCCGCCCTTGCGGTCGGCGTTGTTGACCACCACGTCGAACGCCGCCATCCGACGCAGCTCAGGCGTGTCGGCGTGGACCAGCACGGCGGGCCGCCCGCGCTCGCCGCGGGCGCGCAGCACCCCGAGCCAGCCCGCGGGGACGTCCTTGGGCGAGCAGACGTCCACCAGCTCGCGCTCGTCGGTGGTCTCCACCCACACCTGCACCATCCCGGGCCCGAACGGGCCGTCCCGGTACACGGTGTGCGGCACAACGTGGAAGCCCACGGCCTCCGACACGAGGAACGACGCGACCTCGCGGCCCGCCAGCGTGCCGTCGGGGAAGTCCCACAGCGGCCGCTCCCCCCGCACCGGCTTGTAGACGCACTGCGCCTCAAGGCCGTCGGCGCTCACCGTGCCGAAGAGGGTGGCGTTGGACGCGTCGACGAGCCTTCCCGTGATCTCGATGCGACCGCGGGCGAGCAGCTCCGGCAGCGCCGGGTCACGGGGATCCACGTACTGCCTACTCCGCGGCCGGGGTCCTCTGGTGGTACCCGTTCAGGCGCACGCAGACGTGGCCCTGCGGATCGAGCGGCTCGGCGCACAGCGGGCAGGGTGGCCGTCCGGCGGAGACCACCCGCTCGGCCCGGTCGGCGAACGCCTTGGCCTGGCCCGGCGAGAGGAAGACGCGCAGCGCGTCCGGCCCCTCCTCCGTGTCGTCGAGCACGACGGACTCGTCGACCTCCTCCTCGGTGACGGCCAGCAGCTCGACCACGATCGACTTGGAGTCGGCGTCCCAGCCGAGGCCCATCGTGCCGACGCGGAACTCCTCCTCGAGCGGGACGGCCAGCGGGTCGAGATCGGTGCCGGTGGTTTCGGGCACCCCCGCGCCGAAGCGCCGGGTGATCTCGGTGAGCAGGGCGGCGATGCGCTCGGCCAACACGGAGACCTGCTGCTTCTCCAGCAGCACGCTCACGGTGCGGGAGTCCTCGATGGCCTGGAGGTAGAACGAGCGGTCTCCGGGCTCGCCGACGGTGCCCGCGACGAAGCGCTCGGGCTGGCGAAAGACGTGAATGACACGGGACATGGCGAAATCCAGAGTAGGCCACCTCGGGCGCTCCGGCACATGCTGTCAGGTGCTTCCGCCCACAACGGCGTCCGAGCTGCGGGCCGCGGGCTTGCGGCGCCGCCGCGGCTTGGGCGGGATGAGGCCCGCGACGTCGCCGCCGAGATCGTTCAGGCGGGCCACGAACGGGCGGGTCGGCGTGTAGTGCACGACGCTGATCGAGCAGGTGTCGACCATGATCCGCTGGAAGTTGTCCAAGTGGGACGCCAGCGCGTCGGCGAGCACGGCCTTGATGACGTCGCCGTGGCTGCACGCCAGCCACACCGCCTGCGCTCCGTGGGCTTCGGCGATCCTGGCGTCGTGGCGGCGGACGGCGGCCACCGCGCGCGCCTGCATCCCCGCCAGGCCCTCGCCGTTCGGGAACACGGCGGCCGAAGGGTGGGCCTGCACCACCTTCCACAGTGGTTCCTTGGAAAGCGTCTTCAGCGAGCCGCCCGTCCAGCTGCCGTAGTCGACCTCGGCCAGCTCGGGCTCCGACACCGGCACGAGGCCGCGGTCGGCCGCCAGCGGCGCGACCGTCTGCTCGCAGCGCAGCAGCGGCGAGCACACGATCTCGGCGATCGGCACCCCGGTCAGCCGCTCGACGACCTTCTTGGCCTGTGTCCGCCCCGTCTCGTCCAGCTCGACCCCCGGCGTGCGCCCGGCCAGCACGCCCGCGACGTTGGCGGAGCTGCGGCCGTGCCGGAGCAGGATGAGGGTGGTCACGAAAAGAGCCTACGGGGCCAGCCCGGCGATCACGATCTCGACGAAGCGCTCGCGCAGGTGCGCGGCCACGCCGGGTCCCGGCACGGCCCCCAGGAGCACGCCGAGGTCGGCGAGGGTGAGGTCGGCGCGCACCTGGCCTGCGAGCTGGGCGCGCTGCAGGAGCTCGGTGATGGCCAGCACGCTGCGCGCGACCGGCGATCCGGGCGCCGCCGCGGCGATCTCGGCGTCGACGTCGAGGCGGCCCGCCGCGGACTTGAACGCCTGGTCCGACGCGTGCCGCTCGGCGATCTCGCGGAAGAGCTCGCCGAGCGCAGGCCCCGGCGGCGCGCCGGCGTACACCGACGCGAGCGCGCCCTCGGTGAGCGAGGCCATCTGCGCGAGCGAGTCCTCGACCACGGCGGCGACGAGGTCCTCCTTGGCGGGAAAGTGCCGGTAGAGCGTCCCGACGGCCACGCCTGCGTGACGCGCGATGTCCTCCATCGTCGCGTCGACGCCCGTCGCGGCGACGAGCGCGCGGGCCGCTTCGAGGATCCGGTCCCGGTTGCGCTGTGCGTCGACTCTCACCCCACCATCATGAAGCATCGTTCATTTTATGGCTAAGATGAGGGCACGTTCACTGCTCGCGGCATGCCCCCAGCACCCGACCTGGAGTCCCGGGTCGCCGCCCTCGGCGTGCAGACCGCGGCCCGGTTCGACCGGCTGCGGGTCGACCGGCTCGAGGAGAAGGTCGATTCGGGCTTCGCCGAGATGCGGGCGAAGCTCGACCAGGCCGCCGCCGGACACGAGCAGGTCGTCGGCCTGCTCACCACGCTGATCGACCGCGACGACAACCCGACGTAGAGCGCCTCAGGTCGCGGACACCCAACCGGCCCCGAGCGCCACGAACAGCACCGCGCCCAGCGCGATGCGGTACCACACGAACGCGTACACGGTGTGCTTCGCGACCCAGCGCAGCAGCCACGCGATCACCGCGAACCCCACCCCGAAGGCGATCACCGTCGCCACGATCATCTGCGCGGGCGTGATCCCGCCCTTGCCGATGTCGGGGATCGTGAAGATCCCGGCGGCGACCACGGCCGGGATCGCCAGGAGGAACGAGTAGCGCACCGCCGCGGTGCGCTGCAGGCCGAGGAACAGCCCGGCGGTGATCGTCCCGCCGGAGCGCGACACCCCCGGGATCAGCGCGCAGGCCTGCGCGAACCCGAGGACCACGCCGTCGGCGACCTTGAGCTGCCGCAGCTCGATCCTCTGCCGCCCGTAGTACTCGGCGAGCCCGAGCAGCACGCCGAACACGACCATCGTCGTCGCGATCAGCCACAGGTTGCGGGCCGCGGTCTCGATCGAGTGCTTGAACACCACGCCGAGCACGGCGATGGGGATCGTGCCGATGATCACCAGCCAGGCCAGCCGGTAGTCGGGGTCGGCGCGGGCCTCGGGACTGCGCAGCCCACGGAACCACGCGGCGACGAGATGTCCGATGTCGCGGGCGAAGTAGACGAGCACGGCCGCCTCCGTGCCGAGCTGGCTCACCGCGGTGAAGGCCGCGCCGGGGTCGTTGCCGAAGAACACCCCCGACACGATGCGCAGATGAGCGGACGAGGAGATCGGGAGGAACTCGGTGAGCCCCTGCACGATCCCCAGCACGACGACTTCGAGCCACGACACGGTGGGCGACGGTAGCGGGTGGACCTGAGGCTCCGCTTAAGCTCAGCGCGTGTTGCGGCGGCGGGTGGGCGGGAGCGGGCTGGAGGTGTCGCGGATCGGCCTGGGCACGATGACCTGGGGTGACGCCACCGACACCGACAGTGCCAACGGGCAGCTGACCGCCTTCGTCGACGCGGGCGGCACACTCGTCGAGACCGCCGACGGCTACGGCGACGGGGCCGCGCAGGAGGTGCTCGCGTCGGTGCTCGCGACGAGCGTTCCGCGCGACTACGTGGTGATCGCCGGGCGCGCGACGCTCCCCGGCGGCCCACTCGGGGACGGCGCGGCGCGCGGCGCTCTGCTCACCGCCCTGGACGCCACCCTGAAGCGCCTCGGCACCGACCACCTCGACCTCTGGCAGCTTCCGGGCTTCGACGCGTCCGTCCCGCTCGAGGAGACGCTCTCGGCCGTGCAGGTGGCCGTGATGTCCGGCCGGGTCCGCTACGCGGGGCTGGTCGCCCCGCTGGGCTGGCAGCTGGCCACCATCGCCGAACGCGGGCGGGCGCTGGGCAGCATCACCGTGCCGGTGTCGGCGCAGGTCGAATACTCCCTGCTCACCCGCAACGCCGAGGCCGAGCTGCTGCCTGCGGCCACCTACCACGGCATCGGGCTGTTGGCCTGGGCGCCGCTCGGGCGCGGCGTGCTCACCGGCAAGTACGCCGACGGCACCCCGGCCGACTCCCGCGCCGCCTCCCCGGCGCTCGCCCCCTACGTCGAGGCCCGCCGCAACGAGCGCTCCGCGCGGATCGTGCAGGCCGTCCTCACCGCGGCCGACGGGCTGGGGACCTCGCCGCTGGCGGTCGCGTTGGCGTGGGTGCGCGACCGGCCCGGCGTCGCGTCCGCCATCGTCGGGGCCCGCGACGCGGCTCAGCTCACCGCGTCGATGGCGACCGAGGCGGTCACCTTGCCCGCGGAGATCCGCGCCGCGCTGGACGACGTGAGCGTCCGGGCCGGGGATCTGGCACTGGACCCTCGGGTGCGCATAGGGTGAGCAGTCCACCCGCCGTTCACCGGCGGGTGGCCAACACGGTCCCTACCTTGCGGAGGTGAGCCGGTGGCGCGGAGCGGCCCGACCGGCACGATCGAGGGAGACGCAGTCGAGGGGAATAGTGGGGAGGGGAGCGCCCTCGGGGAATGGGAGTACCACCCCGTCCGGCTCCCCGGTGACGTGTCGCGGATGACGGCGGCCGTCCGGCTCGCGATCCAGGCGGAGTACAGCGGCTGGGAGCTCGCCAGGGTGCGGCTCTACCCCGGCGGCGTGCGGAAGGTGGTGCTGCGCCGTCGGCGCAGTTCGAGACTGCTCCCCGGCTTGTCTATCTGAGGCTCTGTCGACCTACAGGGCGGAGCACGACCTTCCCGGTCGTCCCGCGCGACCCGAGACGCCGCAGTGCCTCGGGCGCCTCGCGCAGCGGCTGCGCCGGTAGAGCGCCCAGTGCACGCCGAAGACCGCGTAGTTCTTCACCAGGATGTGATTCGTGGGCGCCTCGGCGAACCGGCCCGCGACGAACCCGATCACGAGGATGCGCCCCTCGAAGGCGACCACCCGGCGCGAGGCGTCGAAGACGTCGCCGCCGACCGGGTCGTAGACCACGTCGGCGCCCCGGCCGTCGGTGAGCTCCTTCACGCGGGTGACGAGGTCCTCGGTGGCGTTGTCGACCACCTCGTCGGCGCCCATCGCCCTGGCCACCGCGCACTTGTCGGCGCCGCCTGCCGTCCCGATGACCCGGGCGCCGAACGCCTTGCCGAGCTGCACGCCGCGCTCCCGACCCCACCCGCCGCGGCGTGCACCAGCAGCGTCTCCCCCGGCTGGAGCCGACCCCGGTGCTCCAGCGCGCGGATCCCCGTCTGGTAGGTCACGAACATGCCAGCGGCCTGGCCCGCGCTCATCCCGTCCGGCCACGGAAGCGTGGAACCGGCGTCGAGCAGGGCCAGCTCGGCGTAGCCGCCCTTGCCCATCGGGGGCGTGCCCAGCACGCGGTCGCCGACGGCGGCCACAGTACCGTCGCCCGCGGCCACCACCTCGCCCGCGATCTCCATCCCCGGAGTGAACGGCAGCGGCGGCTTCTCCTGGTAACGGCCCCCATCAGGTGAGTCCCGCACCCCAGCACGGTGAGTCCCGCGTTTCGGCACGGCGAGTTCCGGATTTCGGCACGGTGCTCGACCGGTCGCCGCCAGGCGTCAGTGGCTCTGCCAGTCGACGTCGGGTATCCGCGCCGAGCCCTTCGGACCCGGTACACCGCGGAAGCCGTACGGGCCAGGCTCGCGGCCGGGCTGGACGTACCAGCACTCCCCCGGCTCGCCGCGGTCGAGGATCGCGACGATCGCGTCGACCACGTCCGACGGCGTCAGCAGCGGGAAGTCGCCGAGTTGCTCCTTGGCGGGCGCGATGAGCGGCGTGTCGGCGAAACCCGGGCACACGGCGTTGACCCGGATGCCCTCGGACGCGAGCGTCGGCGCGGCCGCGCGCACGTATCCGACGACGGCGTGCTTGCTGAGCGTGTAGAGCGCGTCGCCCGGCATGGCGGTGAGACCGGCCAGCGACGCCGTCGCGATGATCGCGCCGCCGCCCGCCCGTCGCAGCGCGGGCACGGCCGCCGTCAGCCCGAACACCACGTGGTCGACGTTGACGCCCATGATCTTGCGGTAGCCCGCGAGGTCGAGGTTCTCGAGCCCGGACTGGCCCGCGGTGATCCCCGCGTTGAGCAGCACCACGTCGAGACGGCCGAACGTGTCCTCGGCGATGTCGACGGCCATCGGCATCGTGTCGGGCTGGGCGGCGTCACCGGGCAGCGCCAGGCCGCCGATCTCGTCGGCGAGCGCGCGGACCTTGGCCTCGTCAAGGTCGGCGACGGCCACCCGCGCACCCGCCGCCGTGAGCCGCCGGGCCGCCTCCGCCCCGATGCCGGACGCGCCACCCGTGACCAGCGCGGCCTTGCCGTCGAGATCCATCAGCAGCTCCTCAGGAAGGTGTCGAGCACCCGTGTGCCGAACGTGAGCGCGTCCACCGGCACCCGCTCGTCGATGCCGTGGAAGAGTGAGGCGAAGTCGAGGTCGGGCGGCAGGCGGAGCGGCGTGAAGCCGTAGCAGCGCATGCCCAGCGTATGGAACGCCTTCGCGTCGGTGCCGCCGGAGAGCATGTACGGGATGGCGACGGCACCGTCGTCGTGCGCGGTGAGGGCGGCGATCATGGCGTCGGTCAGCGCGCCCTCGAAGTCCGTCTCCACCGGCGGCAGGTCCGTCACCCATTCCCTTGTGACGCCGGGCCCGAGCAGGTCGTCGACCTCGCGCAGGAACGCCTCCTGGCGACCCGGGATCACCCGGCAGTCGACGACGGCCTCCGCGACGGACGGGATCACGTTGGCCTTGTAGCCCGCCTTGAGCATGGTGGGGTTGGCCGTGTCGCGGACGGTCGCCCCGACGATGCGGGCGATCGGGCCGAGCTTGGCCAGCGAGCCCTCGAGGTCGTCCTCGGGGAACTCCAGCCCGGTGAGCTCGCTCATCCGCGCGAGGAACGCGCGGACGGTGTCGGTGAGCGTCAGCGGGAACGTGTGGTTGCCCAGCCGCGCGACCGCCTCGGCGACCTTCGTCACCGCGTTGTCCTCGTGCAGGAACGAACCGTGCCCGGGCTTGCCCCGCGCGCGCAGCCGCATCCAGGCGATGCCCTTCTCGGCCGACTGGATCGGGTAGACCCGCCGGTCCTCGCTCAGCGTCAGCGAGAACCCACCGACCTCACCGACCGCCTCCGTACAGCCCTCGAACAGGTCCGGCCGGTTCGCGACCAGCCACTGCGACCCGTACGCCCCACCCGCCTCCTCGTCGGCGAGGAAGGCGAAGACGATGTCGCGCGGGGGCACCACGCCGTCGCGGTGGAACTGGCGGAGCACGGCGAGCGTCATCGCCACCATGTCCTTCATGTCGACCGCGCCGCGGCCCCACACGTAGCCGTCCTGCACCGTGCCGGAGAAGGGATGCACCGACCACTCGCTCGGGTCGGCGGGGACGACGTCGAGGTGGCCGTGGACGAGCAGCGCCCCCCGCTCAGGTTCGGCGCCCGCGACGCGGCAGAACACGTTGTCACGCCCTGGCGCCCCGGACTCGACCCGCTCGTACGCCAACCCGACCTCGTCGAGCTTGCGGGCGACGTAGTCGGCCGCCTCCCGCTCGCCCTTCGTCGTCTCCAGCTCCCCGGTGTTGGACGTGTCGAACCGGATGAGCTCGGAGCACAGCTCGACGACCTCGTCCTCGGCGCACACGGTCATGCGGATCTTCCTACCACCCGGGTCCGGTGACGGCGGCCCGGGCGCGTCGGCTATCCTTGCGCGGCAGGTCCGAGTGGCGGAATGGCAGACGCGCTAGCTTGAGGTGCTAGTGCCCGAGTAGGGCGTGGGGGTTCAAGTCCCCCCTCGGACACAGTATTACCCCATGACGCGCTGGTAGGTGTCACGCACGACGCAGGGTGACGTCTCGATCACCGCTCATCGCGGGCAACCAGGCTCCAGCCGGTGCGGTCGTGGACGACTACCATAGCCCGCGACCGCAGACACGCCGCCATATCCGGCGCAGTCGGAGCAGGTTCGTCGCCATCGACGATGAAGCGCCCGACGAGCTCGGCGAGCAGGACGTCCTCGCGGACGTACAGGTTCCTCGGACAGTCCGGGCTCCCCGGGCGGGCGCTGCTGTGGCCGTGACGGCAGCGGTATCCGGGCCGGCCGTTGACCCAGTGCGCGTCCATCCGCCGCCCGCACAAGCCACAGATGAGCAGACCCGCGAGCAGGTACCGACGGCGCGCACCGTCGCCGTTCACCCGAGCGGCCCGAATCTGCTGGACGGCCAGGAAGTCCGCCTCGCTCACCAACGCCGGATGCGCCGCCGTCCGCGAGACCACCGCCTCCGCCGGTATCGTCCGCCGCCCTGCGCCCGGCCGCGCGGATTGGTGGCGATGCCACACCTCCCGGCCGGTGTAGCGCGGATTGGCCAAGATCACCGCCACCGACCGCAGATTCCACACCTGGCCGCTACGGTGCCGATTCCGTTCCGGGTCCGCACCGGACGGGCAGGGAACGCCGCGCTCGTTCAACTCGCGGGCGATCCCCGCCACGCTGCGCCCGGCAAGACGCTCGGCGAACATCCACCGCACGTGCCGCGCGGTCACCGGATCCGGATCCAGCCGCTGCCGCCGACGCCCCCACGCCGCATGCGCCCGATTCGGGTGCGGACCCGCGTCCACCAGGCGGTAGCCATACGGCGGTCGCCCACCCAGAAACCGGCCCTGCTCGACAGTCTGCACGGTCATCGCCGCCAACGTCCGATGCCGGGCACGCACAACCTCTCGCTGCGATTGCGCCGCCAGCACGTTCATCAACACCCGGTGTGCGGGATCGTCCACATCGACCGGCCCGGCGGCCTCCGGCAGCCACACAGTGACCCCATACGGACGCAGCAGGCCCACGACCTGCTGGAACTGGCCTTCGGTGAACGCCCGCTCGAACTCCCCGACCACCACCGCATCAAACGAGCGACCGACAACCGTCGCCTGCTCCAGCAGCGCCGCCGCCTGCGGCCGCCGCATCCACGACACCCGCCGCGCACAACCGACATCGAAGAACTCCGCCGTGATCACCCCACGCCCAGCGATCACCGACTCGGCGATCTCCCGCTGCCACGCTCGCGACGTCGACCGGATCCTGAAACTCCGCCGTCGAGGTCCGTCCGTAGAACGCGAACCGCAGACCTGTACTCGACGGCACATTGGTCCGCCAGGGACGCTCGTCGCCCACCGCCCCAGCCCTGCAGAACATCCCGATCATCGATCTCGAACAGCGCATCCATCCCACCATCCGAGCCGCTGCAGCGCCTGGCAACGGCCCGATGGATGGGTCGACCTCGCGTGTATCGGGAAGAGTCCGGACGAGCCCCAGAGTTTCGACGTCAAGCGGGGCTGGTCCGGGGAGCGGGATGTGCGGCGCGCTACCGTGCGCGTCGTGGTTCCTCCCCCGACTGCCATCGTCGAGGGCGCCGCCGCGGCACGCGAGAGCAGTGCGTTCCGTGCGGCGCATCGGCTGGCTGTCTGGGTGGGCGAGGCTCGCCGCGTCACGCCGCGGCACGTCCTTCGTCCTGCGGAGGTACCGGCCGCCGCCCGCGCTTTGGGCATCCCGGTCCCCGAGCGGGTGCGCACCGCGGCCGACGTCCTCACCCTGCATCGTCTGTGGCGGATAGCCCTGACGGTCGGGTTCCTGGACATCGTCGACGGCCACGCCCGGCCCGGTCCCGTCCTCCAGCACCTGGCCCGGCGCGGACGACGAGACCGTCCGCGGGATGTGGCTGGCCGCCTTACCCGCAGCGGTCGCCGCGACGAGCCCCGACGTGGACGAGGCCGACGCGACGATCTGCGCTCGAGTGCTCCTCGCCAAGCTCGCCGCGGACCCGGGCGCCGCACCAGACGAGGTGCGCAGCTTCGGCCGCGAGGCCGCCGCCGAGGAGCACTCGGAGGCGGTGTTCCAGTTCTTCACCGGCTGGTACCGCCTGACCAGCCCCGTCCCCGCAGCCCTGGACTGCTTGGTCGAACTCGGTGCCGTGCAGCGCGATCGCAGCGGAGCGGCGCTCACCCCGCTGGGACGCTGGGGCTTGGACGAGCTACTGGCCCAGGCGCCTCGTCCGATCGGCAGCGAGCTCACCGCAGCTGAGCTGATCGCGCGGCTCGCGGATGTCGAGCCGGACGAGCAATGGCGAGCGGCCCAGCCCTGGCTCGCGGCCCGGGACCCGCTGGCGGCCGCGCACGACCTGCTTCCCGCCGCCGCGGCCGCACCCGCGGACCAGCGCGTCGCCGCGGTGGAGCTCGTCGACGTCCTCGGCCCTGCTGCCGACCCCGCGTGGGCGGCTGTCGCCACGGACCGGACCCTCGGCCCGCACGTCCGAGCCCGAGACGACTCGGGGCCCGGCGAGTCGGACGCGACCTGGCTCGCCGTCGAGTACGCGGCCGCAGCCCTGCGACAGGTCGGCCCTGACGAAGCGCACTCCTGGCTCGACGAGTGCCTGCCGGGCGACGGGATCGCCTCCCGGCTGCGGATGGTCGAACGCACCGGCCACCCCGCGGCCTCCGAACTGGCTGCGGGCGTCACCGCGTTCCTCGCCGCCGGCGCCACCCCAACGAGCGCGCGAACCGCCCAGCTCAAGATCTCCCTGGACCGCATGCGGCCTCCTGTGTGGCGCCGCGTACTGCTGCCCGCGGCCGCCCCCCTCAGCCTGCTGCACGAGGTGATCCAGATCGTCATGAACTGGGACGACGACCACCTGCACCAGTTCACCGTCGGCCGCATTGGCTACGGCGATCCCTTCTACACCCCCGAGCTCGCCGACGAGGAACGGCTGCGGCTGGGTACCGCCTTCGCCACCACCGACACGATCACCTACCGCTACGACTTCGGGGCCTGTTGGGACCACACGGTGCGGTGCGAGAAGGTCCTCGATCCCCCCACGGACGCCGCGGTTCCCGTCTGCGTCACCGGCCGGGGCGACGCCCCCGTCGAGGACTGGACCGGCAGGCCCCAGACCATCCCTTTCGACCTCCAGGACATCAACCGGAAACTCGACCGGTACAGGGCGGGCCACGATGGATGACGACCCCGACGACCTCGCCGAGATCCGGGCCGCCGCATCCGTCGCGGAGCTGCACCGCCTGCTGCTGAACGGCCGGGTGGGTGGGCGCAGCACCCGGCACCGGGAGGCGGTCGAGCTGTTCGTGCACCACCACCGCGAGGACCCGGCCGACGCCGTCGACACCGCCGTGCTGCTGTGCACCGAACCGCGGTGGCACCGGTGCACGGCGAAGCTCATCGCCGACGTCTGCGCCAGCGACATCCTCGACGACGACGCGCTCGACGCGCTCGCGGACAGGCTGCTGTGGCCGGATCGACCGTCGGTGCGCCGCCCGCTGTCCTGGCTCGGGCTGGAGTGGCTGTCGATCGACGTGGCCAGCGGCGAGATCGTCGGCCGCGGCGTCGACCGCGACCGGCTCGTCGACCATCAACGCTCACCCGCCGAGCCGCCGCTGCTGCGCTGGGCCGCGGGACACCTGCTCCGCCGCAAGCGGACGCCCCTCGACCGGCTGCGCAACCGGGCCGCGTCGCTGGACTCCCGGGGCGGCCCGGCCGTTCTCGCCGGCGCCCTCGACGCGGCGGACTCACTGACCCACTCCGACCTGCGGACCGCGATCGAGAGCGGCCTGAAAGGCGGGCGCGGACAGGTCCGGAAGGTGGCGTTGCAGGTCATGGCCGAACGGGTCGACTCCGCCGAGGCCGTCCGCCTGGCCCGAGTCGATCCGGACGCGTCGATCCGCCGCTGGGCACCGACGCTGGAGACCGAGAGCAGCACGACGACCTTGTTCTGATCCGCTGCCGCCGCGGTGCCGGACCCCGGCCAGCACCCGACAGACAACCCCAGCCACGATCAACCTCCGCGGACTGAAACCGAGGTCAACGGCTTGATCAACTTAGGCTACGCGGCACTGCGAATGCGCCAGTCGACGCAGTCACGGTGATCGAGAGCTTCGGGCCACCTCACGCCCACGACGACATCCGCGCAGCTCCGATCGTCGATCAAGCGCCGGAGGTACAGGGTCGCCATGTCGACGCGATGATGGCTGCGCTGCTCGTCGAGCCCGACCTGACCGACCCCGATGTTGGGGTGAACCTGACGACCGGCGCGGTCGACGTATGCGTGAACGTCGTCGCCGACGACCAGCCCGCTGCTCTCGGGACAGCGCTGGTCGCGATCCGGTCTGCCGCACACAATGCCAGCGCCGCCACGCCCGGTGGCCGGGCTGAACCGCGGGTGCTGGGCCAGGCGGGCAGCCGCGTCCGCCCGGTCGAGCTGGCCGTCGCGTAGCCGCGATCGGCGACCCGAGTACCGCAGGCCGGTAGGACCGGCTCACCGCGATCGACTCCGCCCAGTGTCAGCCGCCTTCGACGAGGTTCAGATAGGGCTGACCTCGCACTCATTGCCCCTCACTCGCCACGCGGTTCGTCGCAGTCGCGTCCGTCAACGTTCGCAGGTGCTCGCCAACTCCCCGCTCAACGATGCTTCTTGCCCTCCTCGAGGAGCCGGATCATCTCGGCGATCCGCACCGGGCGTTGCTCTGGGCGTCGTTTGGTGGCGTCGGTCGATCCACCGCAGGAAGGCGTTGCGATAGAACTGGGCCAGCGAGTCGAAGTACGCCCCGGCACGTGGCGATGCCTCCAGCGCCGCCGCCGCATCGGGCGCCAGGTCGGCGCGCTGTGGCCCTTCGGGTGCGTATTCGACCTCAACCGTCCTGCCATCAGCCGGGACGCACCCGCAGTTCCACGCCGGCCCGAGGATCAGTACGTGCCGCCGTCGACCACATCGAGCGCACCACGCACACCACAGCCGGCGACCGAACCGGTCACGTGATGGCGGGGCTTGGCGCCCAAGACCACGTCGGGTTCGAACGGGACCGGCACCTGAGTGCGGCCTTGCCGATCGACGGTCACGGTCGCCGCGAACCGCTGCGACCGATCCGGGACCATGTTCGGCTGATCACGTGTCATCGCCAGACCTCCCTATGTTGTCCCGAGCCTGACGGATGACCGGATCTCGCCCGCTTCCGTCCGCCGCGACCAGTCCAGAGTCGGCCGCCGCAGGGCCAGGTCAGCGCACGCGGGTCAGCGCCTCGTTCACGTCAGCGATATCGAACGCGGCCGGATCGAACTCGCTGAGATCAGCCAACCCCAGCCACTCCTGCTTCTCCTCGTGATCAGCGCGGGTCGGATCGTCGAGGGCGTCCAGCAGATCCGCATAGCCCCAGATGCCACCGCAGTCCTCCGGCGGCGCTGCCCGACGACCACCGGTGCACCACGGGAGCGCGGGCATCCCCGGGTCCCCGTCGAGCACCTTCTCCACCAGGATCTCGTGCTCCCAGTCGTCGCCGAAATCGTAGGTGTAACGGATCTTCACGTTGGCCCCCTGGGCGACCTGCTCCAGCGTGACCGACCCGTCCGGCCGGTGCCCGAGGTCCGAGTCGGACGTGCCGAACTCGCCGTAGGGCGTCTCGAACACATGCATGTGGTAGCCGTGCCAGCCGAAGGCGACCTGAATGACCTCGTGCAGCTCGGCCAGCAGGAAATCGGCCGGAACCAGCAGCCGCCGCCAGATCGGGGGCTTGGCGCCGCGCAACCCCACCTTGAGCTGGTAGACGGGCGCCGGCCCGTCCTTCTTCCCCCGCTTGGCCGGTAGCGTGACCTCCGGTCGACCTAACCCCAGGTCGTCGAATCCGACCGAGAACCCGGCCGGCGAGGGGCCGAGAAGGCGCTCGAACGCCTCCAGCAGAGCCGGCAAGCCGGTTCCCCGCTCCTCGTGGCCATGCTCACCCGCCGGTTTCGTCGGCTTCGGGAGACACGCCAGCCGAGCCCGCAGCAGCTGGGCCAGCACCACGTACGGCGGGCCGCCCGTACCGTCTTCGGCAAACCGCTCGGGAGCCCCACCCGGATCCTCTTCGTCGTGCACGGCGCGCGAGTCAAGGGCATCCTCCGCGTACCAGCGGAACTCGGCCGGGGTCAGCTCCTGCCGGCCCAAGGTCCGCCCACCAAGCACGCTGTTCCGAATGGAGTTCGTCAGCCCGGGAAGCTGCTGATCGCCGGTGACGATGATGTCCGCCGCCGCGCCGCAGTGTGTCTGCTCGACGATGACCACGAAGGAGTGCTCCCGGCCCGCCCGCTGGAAGGTGGCCGAGAGAAACGTCAGCACACCTGAACCGTCGTGCAGCCGGGCGCAGTCCGAGACCTCAACGGGCTCCGCCACCTCCGCCGCCCACCGGGGTTCGGAGACCCCCGCCTTCGCCATCCGGTCGGCAGCAGCCGATGCGACCGTGGCGACCCGTGGCCGCACGCCGCAGGCGACCGAGCCGAGCACCCGCATCAACGCCAGCGCGCCGGCGCCGGGCCTCGACTCGACCATGGGAACAATCTTGTTCAGAATGGCCTGGAGCTTGACGTCGTCGGCGGGCAGCACCGCCAGGAACGCCGCGCCGGCCGCCTCCGCATCCAGCGCGTACTCGAGCTCGGTGAGCCCGGCGGCGTCCTCGAGCAGCCGGCGGAACACATCCGTAGCGTCGACGGCCGCCCCGGCGGCACAATCCGGACAATCGCATTCGCCCTGTGTCACCCGCTCCTGCCGGGGCATGGGACGGCTGGACTTGCTCCGCTGCCGACGGGTTCGCCGACGACTGACTGGACTCATTCGCACAGTCTCCCCGTCCCGTATCGAGCCGGTCGAGCAGGGGGATTGACGGCGCCGAGGACCTCGACTCGTCCGCTCCACCGCCAGCGGCATCGGACAACTCACCGATCCCGCTCACCGTCACGGCGTGACGGACACACGAACAGGTCGTCGGACTGGGGCGGTCGGACAGGGAAGGGTCTTCTCGCAGGAGCGACGCCCCGGAAGCCCGCCGAGAAAGACGTTCGGCGCGGAGGCGGCCTCACCACTTGCGGTGAGGTGAGGGACCCGCACCCGCCCGGCGGCGCGGCCCATGCCCCGCCCACGCCCGACCGGAGTGAGATCACCACCCAGCTCTACTGCAACCCGGAACAGCAGGCGCGAACGGTGATCGAGAGGCCGGTAGTGCAGGCTCAGCTCATTCCAGAGTCGCCACCACAGGGCGAGGGTTCGGGAACGGCTACGCGACCTTCCAGCTGCGGTCACCGAGGGTAGCCACGATGTCGAGGGTTCCGCCGAGCGCGGCAAGGTCGTCGGCGACGAGATGGGCGGTGATCACCTCATCGGTCAGCGGCGGATGCGGCTGCCTCGGACGTGAATCCCAAAGCACGTCAGCGGGGCGCTGCGAAAGCCTCGCCGTCGACACGACAATGGCGGTGCGTCGGCTGCATCGAGCCCCGCGGCGCTACCCTGGCACCATGGCGTTCGAACGAATCGCGGTCGACCAGAGGATCATGGCGGGGGTGCCGTGCATACGCGGGACCCGCATCCCCGTCGCGACCGTCGTCGGCATGATCGCCGAAGGCATGACCCCCACCGAGATCACCGCCGACTTCCCCCAGCTCATCCCCGACGACATCCGGCAGGCACTGACCTTCGCCGCGGCGGCTGTCGACCAGGCCACCATCCCGCTGCCCACCAGCGCGTGAACCTGCTGATCGACGAATCGCAACAACACGACCTTGCACGCCTCCTCGGCAGGCCACAACGCCGTCCACGTCACAGACCTGGGCCTGCGCGGCACCACCGACGAAGCGCTGCTCGCCAAAGCCGCCCACGACGACCGCGTGATCGTCACCGCCGACACCGACTTCGGCACCCTCCTCGCCCTGACTGGCGCCTCCGAACCGAGCGTCATCCTGCTGCGCCGCATCGGACGGCGGACCACCGAACGAACACACATCGTGCTCACCGTCCTCGCGCTTGCCGGTGAGCATCTCGAGCGAGGCGGTCGTCACCGTCGAACACGACCGGCTCCGCATCCTGGTAGTGACCTGGTCGCCTCGTGGAATGCCACGGCCTTCTGGGCGTCGTCGGACACCTCGCCCAGCCTGCCGTGAGTCGCCCGAAGGCACGCCGCCACGGACATCAAGAACATCGCGGTCGAGACGCACACTGCTCCGCGGGCTTCCCGGCGAGAGGATCAGCCTCGCCGCCCGGGGTCACGCCACATCAGGACGGGCCTCAACCCGCACGGTGAGGTCGGCGTTCAACGCATTCGCGATCCGTCCCAGCACCGCCAGGGTCGGAACCGTCCCGCCGGCTTCGAACCGCGCCACCGCCGACTGCGTCATCCCCGCGGCCGACGCCAGCTGCGCCTGGCTCCACCCACGCCCCAGCCGCAGCTCGCGCACCGCCGCCCCCAGCTCGAACGCCAGCCGCGCCGCCTCGTACGCCTCCTCAGCCCCGGGCTCGGCCATCCGCCGCTCGCGCAGCCCCGACCACGACTCCCGCTCAGCCACCGTCGTCCTCCACACCGTGCACCTGCGCCAGACACCGAGCCATCGCCCGTCGAGCCCGCTCCACCTCGGCCGACTCCCGCATCCGCGTCTTCACGAACACCGTCAACAACACGATCCGCCGACCCGGCGCGATCCAGTACGTCACCCGCATCGGCCTCCCGCCCAGGTGGAACCGAAGCTCCCGCAGCTTCCCGTCCAACTGCCGGGTGTACGGCTCCCCGAGCAGCGGCCCCCGCTCCGCGACCAGGTCGACGTAGAACGCCGCCGTGGCGAACTTCGACGTCGGCAGCGCCTCCAGCCAGTCACGGACCTCGGGCTCCAGCTCGACGGTACCCCAGGCCATAGCGCGGATGCTATAGGCCCGGAACGGGGCGTCCTCACCCGCCACGCCGGCCTGCAGCAGTGATGATCGCTCGGAGGTTGCCGTACGACAAGCGGCGCGGGCCCGATCAGCAACCCGTCGTCAGCGAACCTGCTGGTGAAGCCCGTGTACGTAGTGGTCAAGTCGCCCCTCGGACACAAGAGTCGCGGTAGGGACCGCCCTTGCGGGCGGCCCCCCGCACAGATCCCAGCGTGCGGGACTACCGCACTGGGCTCCTGCCTCAGGTTCTGGCGGCGAAGCGCACCTCCGGGAAGGGATGCATCACGCGTGGTCGCGGTAGCCATCGATTCGCGATCCGTGTCATCCGGGCCCAGTTCAACCGGGACCGCTGGCTGCGGCGGCGTAGCCGCTTGCGCCAGAGCCCGACCGCCTGGAACCGGAGATCGTTTACCGCGTCGGAGTTGCCGGGCACGGCGTAGTAGGCGTAGTGGCCGCGCAGCACGCTGGCCAACCATTGCCCCTGCTCCGGGATCGGGTCATGCCAGCGTCGCCTGAGCTCGACCTTGATCTCGGCCAGCTTCGCCCGCATCCGCTTGGCGATCGTGATGCGCTTGATCCAGAACCGTCCTGCCCTGTTCGTCGCGCAGATGTGCGTGAAGCCCAGGAAGTCGAACGTCTCCGGTTTACCCGCGCCCCGCCTGCGCCGCTTCCAGGCGGCATGCCGCCCGAACTCGATCAACCGGGTCTTGTCCGGGTGCAACTCCAGCCCGAACCTCGCGAACCGTTCACGAAGCTGCGCCAGGAACTGCCGCGCATCCTGCTCGTCCTCGAACCCGACCACGAAATCGTCGGCCCACCGGACGATGATCACCTCACCGTGGGCATGGTGGTCACGCCACCACGCCACCCATAGATCCAGGACGTAGTGCAGGTAGAGGTTCGCCAACAGCGGCGACACCGATGCCCCCTGTGGCGAACCCTCCTCGCACTCCGTCCACTGCCCGTCCTCGACGACCCCCACGGTCAACCACTTGTCGATCAACCGCAGGACCCGTTCGTCCGCGATCCGGTGCCGGAGAAACCTCCGCAGCCAGCTGTGATCAAGCTGGCCGAAGAAGTCGCGGATGTCCGCGTCCAGCACCCAGTTCACCCTCTTGCTCGTGATCCCGACCGTCAACGCGTCCAACGCGTCGTGGGGCTTGCGCCCCGGCCGGAACCCGTAGGAGAAGCCCCGGAAGTCCACCTCATAGACGGCGTTCAACACCTCGACGACGGCCCGCTGGACGATCTTGTCCTCCAGCGAGGCGATCCCGAGCGGGCGTTGCCGCCCGTCCGCCTTCGGGATGTAGACGCGCCTGCTCGGCTTGGCCCGGTAGCGCCCCGCTCGCACCCGTGCGTGCAGATCCCGCAGGTTGGCCTCCAGGTCCTGCCCGTAATCGGCCCACGTCACCTTGTCCACCCCCGGGGCGGCCTGTGGGCGGATCGCCCAGTAAGCCTTCCGGAGCCGAACCAGGTCGACGTGGTGCAGCAGCGCCGTGAACCGCGCATCCTTGTCTCGTCGTGCAACCTCGCGCACACGCTCCAGCGCACTGGACGCCCCTGGCCCGGCACTGCGTCCGGGAGGCGTTTTGCTGGCCGTGTTCCCCTTGGCCGGTCCCCTTTCCTCCCCCACCTCCGCCACCACTCCCGCGGCGTTGTTCGGCAGGTTCGCAGGTACTACGGGACCGTCCGACTTCCCACGCTCGTACATCTCAGGCGTACCACCTCGTGTTCCCTGAGCGTCCCGCCCGGTGATCAACCGGACGGGCGAGCGTGGGATCTCCCGGTTCTCGCGCATGGAGGTTCCGTACATGCCATGGCTCTCTGACCCCGCGGGGTCCGCCGACGCCTCGCGCTAGCGCCGCCGGCGGTGTTGCCTTCCACCATTTGAACAGCGTGGGCACCCCGAAGCTGTGATTTCGTGGCTCAATAACCCGGCCTGCACGTACCCCTGTCAACGCTTCGCCACGCCCTCGCGGGTCGTCGACGCATGACTCGGGGCCGCCGTGGGTCGCTACCCCTTCGGCGTAGAGCTCTTCCATCTCCTCCTCCATGCCGGTTCATCCCGGCGCTTTCTCAAAGCCCTGATCAGCAGTTGTAGCTACCCGCTCGGTCCGGAACAACAAAGCCCCAGGTCAGCGATGTGGGGAGAACCCGGGCGACCGCGACCTGGGCTGGCGGTTTCGACGATGGACATGGCTGATGTCCGGAAGCGGATCCTGCTCACCTGATCGCCGGCACCACCTTCTCTGTGCCAGTGCCGTTCAGTTGACAGTCCCGGCCAGCTGCACCGCAGCCGGTCCTAACGCCCGTCTAACTAACGCCCGTCATGAGCCGAGGCTGACCGGGTCGACCCTGTCCACTTCGACGAAGACGTCGTCGGGGAGGCCGGCTCGGCGGACTGCGGCGCGAACCACGTCCGCCGACGGTGCTTCGTAGAGGCAGTAGGACTTGCGGCGGTCGGCGCTGAGGAACGAGAAGATCCAGCGCAGTCCCTCATCGAGGTTCTCGTGGGCCAGCGATCGGGCGCCGAACTCCTCGAGCTGCATCTGCTGGGCGTACTGCTGTTCGATCACGTAGAGGGGCACGGTGTCTCCTCGGGTCGGTTCTCGCGGACCAGCCCGTGTCGGTGGGCGAATGCGGCAGCTTCGGTGCGGTTGGCGGACCTGGTCTTCATCAGGATGCTGCGCACGTGGTTGGCGGCGGTGTTCTGGCTGATGAACAGGACCCGGCCGATGTCGCGGTTGGTGTGGCCCGCGGCGAGCAGGCGCAGCACCTCCACCTCCCGTGCGCTGAGGCCGTCCGGGCCCGTGGTGCGCAGCGGTGTCGAGTCGACGGCGTCGCGCAGTCCGTGGAGCCCATGGCGGACGGCGTCCCGGCGCGCCCGCGCCAGCAGGACGCGTGCTCGGTCGTGGTCTCCGCGACCACCGCGCGCGAGCAGCATGCGGGCGTGGCCGTAGCGGGAACGGGCGAGCCACGTCGGCATCCGCAGCCGGTCGTTCAGCTCGATCGCGGCGGTGAAGTGCCCGTCGGCGGCGGCCCAGTCGCCGGTGCACGCGGCCAACGACCCGAGGTACCGGTCCATCGCGCCGTAGTAGGCGACCAGCCCGGCCACGACGACCACGGTGCCGGTGAACGGAGCGAGCTCGGCGTAGACCGCTGCGGCGTGTCGGGCGTCGGCGGTCAGCACGCAGGCGTCGGCGACGTAGGTGAGCGCCGCTGTCCGCAGGGCGTCGTCGGGGATCTCGGCGAAGTCGTCCGCGCACAGCCACGCGATCTCGGCGGCGGCGTCCTCGCGCATGCCGAGCTCCGCGTAGAGGACGGCCAGTCCGGGGCGCCACACCGGCACCCGGTCCCGCTGGGCCCGGACCAGGCGGGCCACGGGTTCCAGCTCGGCGAGCCGCCCCTGTTCGCGCCGGATGGAGAACATCTGGATCCCGTGCGCCCCCCCGGCGTCGTAGTGCCCGTCGCGGCTGAGCTCCAGCGCCCGCTCGGCCCGTGCCTCGGCCTCGTCCAGTCGGCCGTCGGCCAGCGCGATCGCGGACTGCGCCAGCTCGCACTGGTACAGGTAGATGCTCTGACCGAGCTGCTCGGCCGTGGTCCAGAACTCGTGGAGCCCGCGCCGGACCGCGTCGAAGCGGCCCATCTCGGCCAGCAGGGGATTGCGCCAGCAGCACACGGTGCACATCAATTCCGGGTCCCGGACCTGGCGAGCCAGCTCGAGCGCCTCGTCCAGCGCGGCCAGCACCTCGGCTGCGCCATCGGTGCCGCGGCCCCAGTAGGACTGGGCCAGCGCGCGGGCCAGCACGGCAGGCTCGTCGAGCCGGCGGGCGAGTGCGACGCCCGCGCGCCGGGCCGACGCGGCCTGTGGCCAGTCGCCGGCGTAGCCGTGGGCGCGGGTCAGTGCTGCGAGCAGCCGGACCCGCAGGCGATCCTCGCGGGGGCCGACTGCGTCGATCGCCTCGTGCAGCAGCGCCGCGGCGCCCGCCGAGGTGATACCGGGCCGCCAGCAGGTCTCCTCCAGCCCCAGTGCCGCCCCGGCCAGCAGGGCCGGGTCAGCGCGACGGCGGGCATCGCCAGCCGCGGCGAGGTAGCTCGCCACGGCCGGCTCCCACCGCCCGGCCGCACGGAGCGCCGCGCCGAGGCGCAGCTGGACGTAGCCCCGCTCGGTCTCCGGGACTCCGAGGTCCAGCGCGCTGCGCAGCAGGTCAGCGGCCTGGTCGAATGCGAAGCGGTGAGTCGCCGCCTCCGCGGCGCGCAGGCTGTGGGTCACTGCCCGTCCGGCACAGCCCAGCGGCGCGGCCGCCGTGAAGTGTGCGGCCAGATCGGCCAGCACCCGTGGGTCGTGGCCCGGTAACCGCTCGAGCGCCTCAGCCACCCGCAGGTGCAGGCGCGCAACCGCGACCGGGTTCAGGCGGTCGTACACCGCCCGCCGCACGAGCTCGTGGCCGAACCGGTACCTCGCTCGCGGGCCCGCCGCCGGTTGCATCAGACCCGTGCGCAACGCCTCCTCCAGCGCCGTGAGCAGCGTGGTCTCGTCGAGTTCTATCGCCCCCCGCAGCAGCCCGAGGTCGGTCTCCGGACCGGCCACGGCCGCGGTCTCCAGCAGGGTGCGGGTATGGGCCGCCAGCCGGGCCAGCCGCTGGCCGACGACCTGACGGACGCTGTCCGGGCTGCCGATCTCGGTGATCGCGGCGGTCAGTCGCCATCCCTCGCCGGAGCTGTGGACGACTCCGGTTTCGGTGAGGTGCCGCCAGAGCTCGCCCAGGAGGAAGGCGTTGCCATGGGTCAGCTCGTGCAGGGCGGTGACCACCGCGGCCCCGGTGGTGTCCAGGTCGGGCCCGCTCGTCCGGTCGACGAACTCGGCGATCTCGTCGGCACCCAGACCACCGAGGCCCAGCCGGAGGATCCCGGGAGCTCGAGCCAGGTCGGCCAGCGCGTCGGCCAGCAGCTCGCCCACCTCGTCCTCGCCGTCGCGGAACGCGCCGACCACCATCAACCGCGCGTCGGGTCGGGTGCGCTGCAGGTGGCGCAGCAGCAGCAACGTCGAGCGGTCGGCCCAGTGCAGGTCGTCGAGGACCAGCAGTACCGGCCTGTGGGCGCTGATTCCGGCGAGCAGGTCGACCAGAGCGGTGTGCAAGCGGTGGCGCTCCGTCTCGGGCGCGGCCGCAGCCGGCGCGACCAGTCCCGGAACCTGGGACGGCAGGTCGGGGAACAGCCGGGTCAGCTCGCCACCGAGCGGGCCCACATCCTGAGCTGTCAGAACCGGCGCGGTGTGCCGCAGCGCGTGTGCCAGCGCCTCGGTCACCGGTTGATAGGACATTCCCGATGTCGGGTCACCCGCGCCGTAGAGCACCAGACCGGACCGGGCGGCCACCCGAGGGGCGAGCTCACGCAGGAGTCTGCTCTTCCCCGCGCCTGCCTCGCCACCGACCAGAGCGAGGCAGCGACCCTGCCCGACCCGGTCCCAGAGCTTCAGCAGCCGGGCGAGCTCCGTGCGGCGGCCGACGAAGGCGAACGGCGGGGGCACCTGCAGCGGCCCGGGGAGTGGTACGTCCCAATCGGCCATATCGGTCCTGCCGTCCGGTTCCAAGGTTTCTCGACGATGCTCTCCGCCGTCGCCATGCGCAACCGGCATCCGGTCACCTCGGCACCGATGGTCAGATCTGACCAGCGCTACCCGCCGCGACCCGCTGCGACGCGACGCGGAAGGGGCCAACGCTGGTCATGTGCTGTGACAGGCCGATTCCTAGCGTTGACCGGGTCCAGCTTCGACCGAGGAGAGACCTGTGACCGCCACGACGACCGCACCCGCTGCGGTGCTCACCGACGAGATGCTCGCCCGCTTCGACGAGCGCGCGCCCGTGTACGACCGGGAGAACCGGTTCTTCGCTGAGGACTTCGCCGAGCTGCGCGCCTCCGGCTACCTCGACCTGGCCCTGCCGACCGAGTACGGCTGCCCCGGCCTGACGCTCGCCGAGATCGGCGCGCACCAGCGTCGGCTCGCCTACCACGCGCCGGCCACCGCGGTCGCGGTGAACATGCACTTCTACTGGACCGGGCTGGCGGCCGACCTGCTGCGGGCGGGCGATACCAGCTGCGCCTGGATCTTGGAGCGGGCAGCCGCGGGAGACGTGTTCGCTGCCGGGCACGGCGAGGCCGGCAACGACGTGCAGCTGATGCTGTCCACCACGAAGGCCGAGCGGGTCGAGGGCGGATGGGAGCTGACCGGCCACAAGATCTTCGGCAGCCTCTCGCCGGTCTGGGACTGGCTGGGGGTGCACGCGATGGACACCAGCGACCCGCAGAACCCGCGGATCGTGCACGGCTTCATCCCGCGCACCGCGTCGGACTTCCGGATCGAGCCGACCTGGGACACGCTGGGCATGCGAGCCACGGAGAGCAACGACACCCTGCTCGACCGGACGTTCGTCGCCGACGAGCACGTGGCCCTGGTGTGCCCGGCCGGGTTCGCCGGCGCCGGGATGTTCCAGGTCGGCGTGTTCGCGTGGGCGCTGCTCGGGTTCGCCAACGTCTACACCGGCATCGCCGAGCGGGCCTTCGACCTGGCCGTGGCCGGGAGCCATCGCCGCACCTCGCTGGGGCTGACCCGGTCGATGGCCTACCACCCCGAGGTCCAGCACCAGATCGCCGAGATGCGCCTCGCCCTGGAGACCGGGCGGGCGATCGTCGACCGCACCACCGGCGACTGGTCGACCGGGGTGGACCACGGCGGCGAGTGGCCCCTCAAGATCATGGTGGCCAAGTACGTGGCGGTGACCAACGCGTGGAAGGTCGTCGACACCGCGATGGACGTCAGCGGCGGGTCCGGCATCTTCCGGCGCAACCGCATCGAGCAGCTGTTCCGCGACGCCCGCCTCGGGCGCGCCCACCCCGCGAGCTCGGCGCTGACCCACGAGCTCGTCGGGAAGTTCTCCCTCGGGATCGACCCCGACGAGCAGCCCCGCTGGGGCTGATCCGCACTCCGCGGGGCCGGCGCGGCCGCCATCCGACCGCCGGCCCCGCGGCCGCCATACCGACCGCCCGTCCGACCCAGAAGGAGCTTCGCCATGTCCGCACCCGGCACCGCACCCGTCGCCCAGGCCGTCGACGCGATCCGCCGAGGCGAAATGGTCATCGTGATCGACGACCCTGATCGGGAGGACGAGGGCGACTTCGTGATGGCCGCGCAGCGGGCGACCCCCGCCGCGATCAACCACATGATCACCCACGGGCGGGGCCTGCTCTGCCTGCCGATGGACGGCATCCGCCTCGATGCGCTGGGGGTGCCGGACATGGTGACCGCAGCGGGCTGCACACCCGAGACGGCGTTCACCGTGTCCATCGACCTCGACGAGCCGGGCAGCACGGGCATCTCCGCGGCAGACCGGGCCCGCTGCATCCGCCACGCCGTCGATCCCGCCGCCCGCCCCGACGACTTCCGCCGCCCGGGGCACGTCTTCCCGCTCCGGGCCCGGCCCGGCGGGGTGCTGGAACGGCGGGGTCACACGGAGGCCGCCGTCGACCTGGCCCGCCTCGCCGGGCTCGCCCCCGCCGGGGTGATCTGCGAGATCCTCGCCGAGGACGGGTCGATGGCCCGCGGTCCGCAGCTCACCAAGATCGCGCGCAGGCACGGCATGCCGTTGCTCTCCGTGGCCGACCTCGTCGGACACCGTCGCGGGCACTCCACGGTGCGCCGGCTGAGCGACGCCGACATCCCGACGCCCTTCGGGACCTTCCGGGCGATCGCGTACGCCGGGACCGGCGGGACCGAGCATGTCGCGCTGGTCCGCGGCGAGCCATCGCGATCCGGTCCGCCGCTGGTCCGGGTGCACTCCGAGTGCCTCACCGGCGACGTGCTGGCCAGCCTGCGCTGCGACTGCGGGGTGCAGTTGCGCGGGGCGCTGCGGCGCATCGCCGAAGAGGACGTGGGGGTGCTCGTCTACCTGCGGGGACAGGAGGGCCGTGGCATCGGGCTGCCCGCGAAGCTCGCGGCCTACCGGCTGCAGGACGCGGGCCGCGACACCGTGCAGGCCAACCTCGACCTCGGCCTGCCGGTCGACGCCCGGGACTACGGCGACGCCGCCGCGATCCTGCGCGACCTCGGCGTGCCCGCCGCGCGGCTGCTCACCAACAACCCGGACAAGACCGCCGCGCTACGGGCTGGTGGCATCGACGCCGCAGCCGTCCCGCTGCAGACGACGCCCACCCCCCACAACGTGCGCTACCTGCGCACCAAGCGCGACGTGCTCGGCCACGACCTGGCCGGCGATCCCGTCCCCGTCCCGGTCGGTTGACCGCGACCCGTCTCCCACGAGGAGCTCCATCCCATGTCCGCCACCCCTACCCCCATCCGGCCCGCGGCCGGCCCAGACGTGATCACCGATGCCGGTGAGCTCGGCACCCTGCTGGGGATCTGGGCCCATCCCGACGATGAGGCCTTCCTGTCCGCAGGAGTGATGGCCGCCGCCCGCGACACTGGCCACCGCGTCGTCTGCGTGACCGCCACGCTGGGCGAACACGGCACCACCGACCCGCGGAGCTGGCCGCCGCAGCGACTCGCCGCGGTCCGCTCCCACGAGGTCCGTGCCTCGCTGGCCGCCCTCGGCGTCACCGAGCACCACCTGCTGGGCATCGTCGACGGCACCTGCGCGGCCCAGCCGCACGACGCCGTGACCGACCACCTCGCCCGGATCGTCGAGACGGTGGCCCCCGACACCATCATCACGTTCGGCCCGGACGGCCTCACCGGTCACGAGGACCACCAGGCGGTCTCGGCCTGGGCCTCCGCCGCCCGCGCGGTCGCGGCGCCCGACGCCCTCCTGCTGCACGCGACGACCACCGAGGAGTTCGTCGAGAGCTGGGAGCCGGCCCGCGACGACTTCGACGTGTTCCTCGCCGACGGGCTCCCACTGCGCACCCCGGCGTCCGCGCTGGCCATGCAGCTGCGGCTCACGCCTCACCTCCTCGACCGCAAGCTCGTGGCGTTGCGCGCGCAGGCCAGCCAAACCGCACCCTTGATCGCCGCCATCGGGGAGGACAGGCTCCGGCGCTGGTGGGCGACCGAGTCGTTCGTCTCGGGCGAGGCGTCCGCGGTCTGCGAACCCACATGGGGAACCTGGCGGGTGGCGTCATGACAACGGCCCGGCGCACGGCCGCCGTCCCGTCGATGGTCCGGCAGGGCTGCCGGGATTCAGTGCCGGTGATCGTCGCGTACACCCCGTTCGGCCTGGCGCTCGGCGCCACCCTGGCCTCGACGGGCGTGCACCCGCTGATCGCCTGGTCCACCTCACCGCTGCTGTTCGGCGGCGCCGCCCAGCTGCTGTCGGTCCAGCTGCTCGACGCGGGCGCGAGTGCCGCGGTCGTCGTACTCGGCGCACTGGTCGTCAACGCCCGGATGCTGCTCTACAGCGCATCGCTGGCGCCGCACACCCGACAGTGGCGGGGCCGCTCCCGCTGGTTGGGCGCCTACCTCCTCGCCGATCCGGTCTACGCGCTGGCCGTAGGCCGGTTCGGGCGTGCCGACGGGGGCGGCGACGCCCGCGACCGGCTCGCCTACTACCTCTCCGTCGGGCTCACGCTGTGGACCGCGTGGCAGCTGCTGACCGGCGCCGGCGCCCTCCTGGCCGGGGTTCTTCCCGCCGGGCTGCGTCTGGAGCTGGCCGCCCCACTGTCGTTCCTGCTCCTGCTGCTGCCGATGCTCACCAGCACCGCGGCCTACGCCGCCGCCGCAGCCGGCGCGGTCGTCGCGCTGGCTGCCTCCGGCCTGCCGCTGGGACTCGGGCTGCTGGTCGGCGCGGGAGCGGGTATCGCGGCAGGTGCACTCGTCGGAGGCCGCCGTGCGTGAGCTGCTGATCCTCGTCGCGATCGGGCTGGGAACCTACGCCATGCGCGCGGCCTTCCTCGTCACGGCGCGGTCCGAGCCGCCCGCTGCGATCGCTCGGCTGCTGCCGCACGTCGGACCCGCCGTGCTGGCCGCGATCACGCTGCCGGCCCTGATCGCCCCGCGGGGTGAGATCTCGATCGTCGAGACCCTGCCCTCGCTGCTCGCCGCGGCGGCGGCCTGGGTGCTGTGGCGCCGCACCGCGAGCCTTCCCCTGGCCCTGTTCGGGGGACTCGCCCTGTGGTGGCCGGCCTGCTGGGCTCTCGCCGCCCTGTGAGCACAGCACGCCTCCTCCGCTCCGACACCGCGTGAACGGCCGGGGAGCCGAGGAACGGCGAGGCAATGCGCGCCGCTCGATCCGCGTCCGAGCAGGGTGCGGGTCACCGGGGTTCGGTGCTTGACTGCCCGGAGCAGACGGGCCACCGCCGAGGCGCTCGCAGCCGGCCGGAGCTACCGGCGTCGCCTGGCCGAGGAGACCGGCCTCGACCCAGGCGCCGAGCTGGCGGACCTCGAACAGGACCTGCGCACCGCGGACCCCGACGTGCCGGCTCGGCAACCACCACCCGGCCCGGCGCCGCTTCGCCCCGCCCGACCGGTTCGTCGGCCGGATGACCGAGCTGGGGCCCTGCGGACCGCGCTCGCGGGACGTCGAGCCGTCACGGTCGTCGGTCCCGGTGGCGTCGGGAAGACGCGCCTCGTACTCGAGCTGCTGGATGCACTCGACGACGGCTCCACCTTCCTCGTCGAGCTCGCCGAGGTGCCGCCGGGCGGCGACGCCGGGATCGCCGTCGCGGCTCGGCTCGGGTTGCAGGCCGCGCCCTCGGGGACGGCGCAGGCGGTGGCCGAGCGGGACGGGACCGGCCCGGCACTGCTCGTGCTGGACAACTGCGCGCACCTCCTCGACGCGGCCCACGAGCTCATGTCCCACCTGCTCGCACACTGCCCCGGGCTGCGGGTGCTCTGCACGACCTCCCACACCTCCCGCACCAGGCTCGTCGCCCGCTCGGTCTCGCCGCGCCGGACGTGCAGCCGCGCCAGGGTGGCCAGCGCGTGCACCCCGGTGATGCCCCGTCCGACCCGTTGCGCCAGCACCCAGCGCGCCGCCGACTCCGCCGCCGCCCAGTCCCCGGCGCTCAGCTCGGTCGTCGCCCCCAACCCGCGCAGGTACTGCAGCGGGCCCAGGATCTCCCGCGGCTCCAGGTACGCGATGCCCTCCCCGATCCAGCGCCGTGCAGTCCTCCAATCGCGGCGCAGCACGGCGTCCCACGCCAGCCCCTGATAGGCCATCCCGGCCTCCAGATGCTGCCCGCCCTGACGGGCCTGGACGAGGCTGCGCCGCAGCATGGCGTCGTCGGCGTAGAGCGCCGCGTGCACCAGGCCGACCCGGCTGAGCACGTAGCCGCGCACGGCGGGGTCGTCGACCTCCCCGGCCGGGGCGACCGCGCGGGCCATAATGCGTTCGCACGCGGGTCCAGCCGAGCGGCTCATGTCGTGCACCGGACCGAACGGGGCCGGAGTCAGCAGGTCGTCGCAGGTCGCGGCCCGGCCGGTCAGCAGGACCGCGGCCAGGACCATCGTCGCGAACGTTGCCACCATGGCGTTCAGCACCCCGTAGGAGGTGACCGCCATGGTCAGCCCGGCCACGCTGCCACCGAGGGCGCCCAGGACATCGCGGGCGAACGCGCCGGGCGTCGTCCCCAACTCTGAGGGTTTTCCAAGACCGGGACGACCGCCTGGGAACATGCGGGACGCCCTCACCTCACCCACCGCCCCCCGCCGCGGCGGCGCCGCCGGACACGGCGACGCCGAGCGGACGGCCGGGCCCGGGTGGTGCTGGCCCTCGTCGTACTCCTGGTCGCCGCCGCCTGCGCGGTGCAGTTCGGCTTCTGGCAACCCACACGGTGAGACGGCCACACCGTGCGGTCTCGCCGCCACCAGCCACGGACTCCATCCGGGGAGCAAGCCCCCACCTGCGGTGCGCTACTCGCACACCCCTGCAGAACGAATGCCCTGGTCGATGACCTGGCGGGCTGTCATCCTCGAATACTTCGGTCTCGTCGCGGTCGGGGGCACCAGACGCCCGTTGGCGACGTCCGCCGGGTGGTCGTCTCCCAGTGATCGCGGGGCACGGTTCGCCGGTCGTCTTGGTGCTGCCGTCAGGGCAGGTCGGCGTGATCGGCACGCAGTTGTCGCGCGCGGCCTGGCGATATCCGTCCGGACAGTCCTGGATGCATTTGTTGGTGAGCTGACGTGGTAGCCGGGCTCACACGTGGGGACGACATTGGTGACGCAGACAGCAGCGGAGCTCCGCCAATCTGGCGATCACACTCAGGCGCCGACCCGTTCGACAACGTGTCGGCGTGGCGCGCAAGGCGACGTGCGGAAATCCCGGGTTCCGCAGCCGATGGGCGGATCTGGACACACGCCGCGGTATCGTCCCAGGTCACCTCCGCTCACTCGTCCGGGCGACGTCGCTTCCATCGTTGCCCGGACCCCTCCGTGGCTGCCGGGCCGCGTGGAGGCAGGCGGGCCGGTGAGCGGGCCGCCTGCTCACGGAGATCCTCGCCCGGGCCGATCACCCCCGCGAGCTCCGGCGCGGCACCGGCGACCAGGCCCGGGATCATCATCGACAGCCGCCCGTAGCCGTCCAGGATCAGCGGGTCGGTCGCGGCCCAGCCTGCCGGTCGCGCGGGCTCCCGGGCCAGGTCGGTGGCCTGGGCGAGCAGCAGCCGGGACAACGTGAGCGCAGCCGCCCGCTGCGGCGGCGGCAGGGCGCCCAGGTCGGCCACACCGGCCGCGTCGAGGACCTCGTCCAGCGCCGCGGCGACGTCCGGATCGGCGTCCGGGCCGCCCTCGCCCAGCGCCAGCCGCGCGCCGATCGCGGCCAGGGTGTCCGCGGCGACGCCCAGCCGGGCGATCTCCCCCATCAGGTTCTCGAACGACATCTCGGCTCCCCCCTCCGGGCCCCTCAGGGCCGGTCCGCGCGGCCCTCCGCCCAGTACCCGTCCAGCATCTGCGCCGACGCGCACTGGCACATCCGTGGGATCACCGGGACTAGGCCCGCTCGGCCACGGAGCCTGCGGGGCCCCCGGCACGGTGTCGCACGCCGGAACGGCTCGACACTGCCGCGGGTGTCGAGGTCCGGCAGGGGATGACAATTCAGTTCCGGTACCTGAGCGACACGATCGTCTGCACCGTTCCTCACGCGGTGTTCCTGCGGCCGGGTCGATCCTCCGCGCTGCTGGCCGGTCCAGGCACATATTGGGCAGCCGGATCGTGGGATCATCCACTTGTGGAGACCGGCGCGCTCCGGCTGCGACTCCTCGGCGGGGCGCAGGCCTGGGACGACGGGACGCCGTGCCAGGCGCTCGCGTCCCCTCGGATCAGGAGCCTGGTCGCCTACCTGGTGCTCCACCGCGATGTCGCCGTCCCCCGCCAGCGGCTGGCCTTCGCGTTCTGGCCGGACTCGAGCGAGGCGCAGGCACGCACCAACCTGCGCAACCTCCTCCACGTCACCCGCCGCACCCATCCCGGTCTGGCCAAGGCGATCAGTGACGTCGGGCCGGCGCTCCGCTGGATCACCGAGGCCGGCGTCACCGACGACCTGACCGCGTTCCGGGCGGCCGCCCACGACGCGCTGCAGGCCGACCCTGACGACGAAGCCGCGACGATCGCGGCCTGCCGGGCAGCCGCCGCCGCGTACGGCGGCCCCCTCCTCCCGGACGAGACGGACCAGTGGCTGGGGACCTGGCGCGAGACCTTGCACGACCAGTACGTCGAGGTGCTACGCCTGCTCGCGACCGCCCTGATCGACGCGGACCGCGGCGCCGAGGCGCTCGAGGTCACCCCGCATCTGCTCCGGGCCGATCCGCTGGACGAACCGGCACACCGGCTGCACATCGAGGCGCACGCCGTCACGGGTGACCTCGCAGGCGCGGTACGCGCCTACCACGAGTGCCTGGGCGTTCTCGACCGCGAGCTCGGCATCTCGCCGTCCGAAGCCACGGTGGCCCTGTTCGAGAGGTTCGTCGAGAGACCGCCCGGAGACCGACCGTCGGAAGGCAGACGCACCAGGCACGAGCTGATCGGGCGCGATGCGGAGTGGGCGATGCTCGCGGCCGCCTGGGAAGCGGTACGAGTCGGCCCACCGAGGCTGGCCGTGGTCACCGGCGAGGCGGGGATCGGCAAGACCAGCCTGGTCGAGCAGTTCGGCGCCTGCTGCCGCGCGGCAGGCGCGGGCGTGGCGGTGTCCAGGTCCTACGTCGCCGAGGGCGAGCTCGGCTTCGCCGTGGCGGCAGGCTGGCTGCGCGCGCCCGACTTCGCGACTGGCTTGAGGCACCTGACACCGCACCAGTCGGCCCAGGTGGCGCGGCTGCTGCCCGAGCTCGACGGCCCGGGCCCAGCCGCGGGTGCCGACCATCTTGACGAGGCAGAACGGCGCAGGCGGCTGTTCGAGGCCATCCTCGCGGTGGTCGACGCCACCGCGAGGCCTACGCTGCTGGTCGTCGATGACGCGCAGTGGAGCGACCGCGCCAGCCACGAGGTGATCCACTATCTCGTCCGCCGAGCCGCGGGGCCCCTCCTGGTGGTGGCCACGGCTCGCGAGGAGGAGCTCGACACCGCGCACCCGTTGAGCGTCGTCCGGGACTCGCTCGCCGCCGTCGGCCGCACCGAGAACATCCCGCTCGTACGACTCGCGCAGGCGGACACGACGACCCTCGGCCAACAGCTCGTGGGCGCACCGCTCGACGAAACCGCGGCCGCATCCCTGTTCGCGGAGTCGGCGGGCAACCCCCTGTTCGTCGTCGAGGCCGTCCGAGCCGGGTGGACGGGCAGCGAGGAGCACACCCCCCTGACACCACGGCTGCGCGCGGTCATCGACGCGCGACTGCGCCCCCTCGACGCCGCCACCCGGGAGCTGGTGGCCGCCGCCTCGGTCGTCGGCCGCCCGTTCGGGCCGGATCTCCTGAGGGCGCTGACCGATCTCGACAACCGTGCGCTGGCCGGTGCCCTGGACGAGCTGTGGCGGCGCCGGATCTGGTCGGAGGCCGGGCATGCGGCGTACGACTTCAGCCACGCGAAGCTGCGGGAGGCGGTGTACGACGATCTCGGCCCGGTGGTCCGACGCACCCACCACGCCGCCGTCGCCACCTACATGGCCGCCCGACCGACCGGCATCCACAACCCGAGCAGCGAGATCGCCGCCCACTTCGAGTCGGCAGGCCGCGTTGCCGAGGCGGTGCAGTGGTGGCAGCGCGCGGCCGTGGAGGCACACCGCATCGACGCCTACGAGGACTCCTTGAGCCTCTTGCAGCGCGCGCTGGACCACGTGCCGCTGCTGCCGCCCGAGCTGCAGCACGTCCGCGAGCTCGAGCTCCTGTCGACGATGCCAGTAGCGCTCGCCGGGGTCGACGGCTACGGCACGAGCCGGATGTCCGACGCCCACGAGCGTGCGACGCAGGTCGCCGCCCGGCTGGGTGTGGAGCTGGACCCGCCGTTCGTGCGCTCGATGGTCATGTCGGCGGTGTGTCGCGACGAGTTCGGTCCGGCTCGCGAGATGGCCGCTCGCCTGCACGAGCACGCCGTGGCCACCGGGGACGGGCTGCTCCGGGTCGAGAGCCGCTATCTGATGGGGATCGCCGCGTTCTGGTCCGCTCACCTGGGCGACGCGCGCGAGGAGTTCGAGACGGTCATTTCCGAATTCGACCCGCGGACCCGCGGCGAGTACCTGGAGACGTACGGCCACGACCCGCAGGTCGTCTGCATGAGCAGGTTGGCGAACACCCTGTGGTTCCAGGGGGACCAGGACGGCGCCCGGCGCACCTGCGAGCACGCCCTGAGGCTGGCCGAAGGCGCAGGCCACGCGCTCAGCCACGACACCGCGACGATCTTCGCGTCCCTGCTTGCCCTCGACCTCGACGACGACCAGATGTTCGAGGAGTGCAGCGCCCGGCTGGGGAGCCTCGGGATGGATTCGACGCCGCACCGCATCAAGCGGGAGGCGCTGCGGGGATACCTCGCCGTCATCGCGGGCGGGACGACGGACGGCATCGCTCGGATCGAGGCCGCTCTCAGCCGCTGCCAGGGGCGTAACTTCTACCCCGGCTTCCAGATGACGATCGTCCGTGTGCTCGTCGCCGCGCAAGCGTGCGGCGACGACTCCGCGGCCGCGCTGCGGGCGATCGAGCGCGGGCTCGGGCTCGGCAGCACCCCGATCTGGGACGCCGAGCTCCGCCGCGTCCAGGCAGCGGTCCTCGCCGCCGACGGGGCGCCGGCGGGAAACGTACGCTCCGCCCTGGATGCGGCCACCGCACTCGCGCGCGATCAGCGGGCCGCTGGACACCTGCGGCGGATCGAGGAGACCGCGTCCCGGCTGGGGCACCTTTCGGCCAAACGCTTCTGAAACGGTGGGCGGCGCACCGTCGGGCCCATGACCGACATCAGCTACGACGCCATCGTCGTCGGGGCCCGCTGCGCAGGCGCCCCCACCGCCATGCTGCTCGCCGCCCGCGGCCACCGGGTCCTGCTCGTGGACCGCTCGCGATTCCCCAGTGACACGATGTCCACCCTGGTCATCCAGCCCAAGGGCGTCGCCGCCCTGAAACGATGGGGGCTCCACGATGCGGTGCTCGCGACCGGATGCCCGCCGATCCACGAGTACAGCTTCGACTTCGGACCCGTCGTCCTCACCGGTCGGCCCCAGCCGATCGACGGCAACGCCGAGGCGATCGCCCCGCGCCGCACCGTCCTGGACAAGATCCTGATCGACGCTGCAGGCGGGGCAGGCACCGAGGTACGGGAGGGTTTCACCGTCGACGACCTGCTCGTCGAGGACGGGACGGTGGTCGGCATCCGTGGCCACGACGAGAGCGGAACCGCGGTCACCGAGCGGGCGCGGGTGGTGATCGGCGCCGACGGCCACAACTCCCGGATCGCCCGGCTGGTCGAGGCGCCCAGTTATCACGACAAGTCGATACTCGAGAACGCCTTCTACACGTTCTGGAGCGGCCTACCGGTCGACCGGATGCGGACGGTGATCCGCGAGGACCGCGGCTTCGCGGCCATCCCGACCAACGAGGACCAGACCCTGGTGCTGGTCGGCTGTCCGTTCGCGCACGCCTCGCACTTCCGCAAGGACCTCGAGAACAACTACCTCGAAGCCCTCCGACGCGACCCCGAGTGGGCAGACCTCATCGCCGACGCGACCCGCGAAGCCGACTTCGTCGGCGGGGGCGTGCCCAACTTCTTCCGCAAGCCGTTCGGGCCGGGCTGGGTACTGGTCGGCGACGCCGGCTACACCAAGGACCCGATCACCGCTCAGGGCATCGCCAACGCTTTCGACCAGGCCGAGCTGGCGGCCGCCGCGCTGCACGCCGTGTGGGCGGGCGAGCGCTCCTTCGACAACGCGCTCGGCGACGTCCAGCGAGTCCGCGACGAGGGCTGCCTGCCGGTCTACGAATTCACCACCCAGCTCGCCACGCTGGAGCCGCCGCCCCCGGAGATGCAGCGGCTGTTCGGCGGGCTCGCGGCCAGCCAGGCCGGCATGAACGCCTTCGTCAGCCTCAACGCGGGGACCATGTCCCCCGTAGAGTTCTTCGACCCGGCGCACCTGGGCCCCCTGCTGGCGCAGGCCTCGTGAACGGCGTCGACGCGGCCCGCCGTGGCCGGGCGAGGAGTGTTATGACGAGGCCCGGCGCGTCTGGAACGGGCTGGTCGACCGCTGGCCGGGACTGATCACGCGGTGTGCCGGCGCGAAGCTCGTCGCCACCGACACCTGCGTGCGCGCTCCAAGACCTCCAGGTCGGTCACGTACCTCCGGTACGCGGACGTGGAGCTGGTCCAGGTGCTGGCACTGATCGCTGAGTGGCATCACCAACACAGAGATCGTGACCGGGATGTGCCTCAGCGAGCACACCGTGCAAGTCACAGGCCAAGCGCGTCCTCACCCCGTCTCCGCGCTCAGGCGATGGCGAGGACGGACGCCCTGATGTCCACGCCGTCGGCGCTGCAGCCGTTAGCGGCGGTGGTCGTGACCGAGTCGGGATGCCCGAAATCCTGTACACCAAAGGGCCCGTCGTCGCACGCGAGCACCGCCGCTGTTCGTATCACACTTGATCACGCAGCGATCTTGCGGCCAGCGTTTCCGCTGGTCAGAGTGTGGAGACGAGGGGAATCGAACCCCTAACCCCCGCCTTGCAAAGGCGGTGCTCTGCCAATTGAGCTACGTCCCCGGGTCCCCGAGGACGGTACCCGCTCGACGGGGGCGACGGGACCTCGGGTCAGCTGGTCGTGGCCTCGTGCCACAGGTCAGCGTCCTGGCGCGAGCTGCGCACCTTGGCGAAGACGAACGCCCCGGCAGCGAGGGCGACGACGACAGCGAGGAGCTTCTTCATTGATTCCGTCCTGTCAGGAAGCCTGATGGAGTGGGCCCAGCTGGATTTGAACCAGCGACCTCGTCGTTATCAGCGACGCGCTCTAACCAACTGAGCTATGGGCCCCTGCGTCGGGGACGAGGTTACCCGAGTCCGCGCGCAGCCCGTGCGGGGGGTCAGTCCCGCTCGGACAGTGTCACCTCGATGCCGCCGACCAGGTCCGCGGACACGTTGTAGACGAACGCCCCGACCGTCACGGCCACGGCGAACAGCAGGCTGTTGATCGCCCCGATGACGGCAGCCAGGCCGAACACCCGCCCCGCGCTGATCAGCGTGCTGCCCGTCTGGGCCTCGCCGGAGACCAGGTCCGCGTACGTGCCGTTGAGCCGGTCCCAGACACCCATGCCGTCGAGTACCCCGTACAGCACCCCGACCGCCACCAGCCAGATGAAGAACAGCACCACGGCCAGCACCAGCGCGAGCTTCAGCACCGACCACGGGTCGAGCCGCCGCAGCTGCAGCGCCGCCTGCCGCGGAGGCCGCGACCGGGGGGCCCGGGCCCAGCTGCCCGTCTCGCCGGCAGCCGGCTCGCCGTCCTTGGCCGGGGACGGCGCCGTGAACTGGGGCGCCTCGAGGAAAGCCGTCGGGCCGTCGTCGAGCAGGACGTCCGCGCCCGAGGCGGGCGGGGCCTCCCGGATCTCGTGGCCCGGCATGCGGCGCCACGGCGGGGGCTGGGCGGCCGCCGGGCCCGGCGCAGGGACGGCCGGCGCCGGGTCCAGTGTCAGAGCCGCCGGCTTGGACCTGGCTGCCGGTTCCGCTCCCTTCGCGTCACCGGAGGGCTCGGACGGCACGCGGAACTTGGCGGTGGCGGTCGCGTCGGGTGTGCGGGGTTCGTCGCCGTCCGAGGCAGGCACCTCGGAGGCGACGATGTCCGCACCCGTGACCGCCGACTCCTCGGCTCGCGCCGTGTCCGCGCCGTCCGTGGCCGGCTCCACAGCGCCGTCGACGACCCGGCCGTTGCCCGAATCGCCCTCACCGTTGCGCTGGGGCGTGTTCTGTCCGGTCGCGACAGAGCCGCGTTCCGGCCCGGCCGGGGTTCTGTTCGTCTGGCTCACGGGGTGGAGCTCTCCTGGTCGCTTGCGGGATGTGCGGCTCTGGTCAGCTCGCCGGGCCTGCGTCGGGGGTCTCAGCATCGTCCTCGGCGTTGCGCGCCACGGCCAGCAGCGTGGAGGTCTCGCCCAGGTTCATCAGGCGGACTCCCTTCGTCTGCCGACCGGCCTTCCGGACCTCACGGGCCGAGGTCCGGATCACACCTCCGGTGGAGGTGATCGCGTACAGCTCATCGTCGAGTCCGACGATGAGCGCGCCCACCAGCGTGCCACGCCTGCGGTCGTACTGGAGGGTCAGCACGCCCTTGCCGCCTCGACCCTGCACCGGGTAGTCCTCGATCGGGGTGCGTTTGGCATACCCACCCGCAGTGGCGACCAACACGAAGGTCCCCGGGCTCACGACGGCGAGCGCCAGCAGCCGGTCACCGGCGTTGAACCGCATCCCCAGCACGCCCGACGTCGCCCGGCCCATCGGGCGCAGCGCCTCGTCGCTGGCGTTGAACCGGATCGACTGCCCCTCGGCCGAGACCAGCAGCAGGTCGTCGCTCGCGGCGCACAGCACAGCGCCGACCAGCTCGTCGTCGTCGCGCAGGTTGATCCCGATCAGGCCGCCGGTACGGTTCGAGTCGAAGTCCGTGAGACGCGACTTCTTCACCAGGCCCGTGCGTGTGGCGAGCACCAGGTACGGCGCCGCCTGGTAGTCCTTGATCTGCATCACCTGGGCGATGTGCTCGTCCGGCTGCAGCGCGAGCAGGTTCGCGACGTGCTGGCCGCGGGCGCTGCGGTTGGCCTCCGGCAGCTCGTAGGTCTTGAGCCGGTACACCCGGCCCTTGTTGGTGAAGAACAGCATCCAGTCGTGCGTCGAGCAGACGAAGAAGTGCGCGACGATGTCGTCCTGCCGCAGCTGCGCCCCCTGGACACCCTTCCCGCCGCGCTTCTGCGCGCGGTACAGGTCGGTCTTCGTCCGCTTGGCGTAGCCGGTCTGAGTTATCGTCACGACGACATCTTCGACGGCGATGAGGTCTTCGTTCGTGACGTCCCCGTCGTCGGCCACGATCTGCGTCCGCCGGTCGTCGCCGTGCTTCTCGACGATCTCGGTCAGCTCGTCGCGGACGATCTGCCGCTGCCGCTCCGGCCGGGCGAGGATGTCGTTCAGGTCCGCGATCTCGCGCTCGATCTCGGCCAGCTCGTCGATGATCTTCTGGCGCTCCAGGGCGGCGAGGCGCCGGAGCTGCATGTCCAGGATCGCCTGGGCCTGGATCTCGTCGACGTCGAGCAGCTGGATCAGGCCCGTGCGGGCGACGTCCACTGTCGCCGACGCCCGGATGAGCGCGATGACCTCGTCCAGCCGGTCCAGCGCCTTGACGTAGCCGCGCAGGATGTGGGCCCGCTCCTCGGCCTTGCGCAGCCGGTAGCGCGTGCGCCGGACGATGACCTCGATCTGGTGGCGGATGTAGTTGCGCACCACCTGGTCCAGCCGCAGGGTGCGCGGCACCCCGTCGACGATGGCCAGCATGTTCACACCGAAGCCGTACTGCAGCTGGGTGTGCTTGTAGAGGTTGTTCAGCACGACCTTGGCCACCGCGTCGCGCTTGAGCGTGACCACGATGCGCATGCCGATGCGGTCGCTGGACTCGTCGTTGATCTCGGCGATGCCCGCGAGCTTGCCGTCGCGGACCAGCCCGGCGATCGACTCGATGAGGTTGTCCGGGTTGACCTGGTAGGGCAGCTCGGTGACGACGAGGATCGTGCGGCCCTTGGCGTCGTCCTCGACCTCGACGACGGCACGCATCCGCACCGACCCTCGGCCCGTGCGGTAGGCCTGCTCGATCCCGTCCCGGCCGACGATCAGGCCTGCGGTCGGGAAGTCCGGGCCCTTGATGCGCGCCATCAGCGCGGCGAGCAGCTCCTCCTCGGCGGCCTCGGGGTGCTCGAGTGCCCAGACGACGCCGGCGCCGACCTCCCGCAGGTTGTGCGGCGGGATGTTGGTGGCCATGCCGACGGCGATTCCGGAACTGCCGTTGATCAGCAGGTTCGGCACGCGCGACGGCAGGACGTCCGGTTCCTGCGTCTTGCCGTCGTAGTTCGCCGTGAAGTTGACGGTGTCTTCGTCGATGTCCTGGAGCATCGCCATGGCGAGCGGGGACAGCCGACACTCGGTGTTGTGGCTGACGAAGCCGTCAGTGACGAACGAGTGGTCGTCCGTGTCGACGCGAAGGCTGTAGACCGGCTGTACGCCGGCATCGGCGACATCCGCGACCTCGGCGTAGTAGAACCGGCCACCTGCCAGTTCCTGCGCGATCGCCCGAGCGTCAGGGTCGGTGACGTGCGAGAGGATTTCCTCGCCGCGCTGCTCCCACCGCTCGATGCGATCGACGTTGTGCCGGCGCAGCCAGTCGCGGTCCGCATACGTCATGGCACCGTGCTGCCGCAGGAAAACGGCCAGCCCGGGAACGTGGTCGCTGCTGAGCGACGTGCTGACCGGCACCTCCTCGCCGAGGATGCCGGCGAGCTTTTTCTGCTTGGTGCCGAGGAAACCGATGCGAGTGGCGAACAGCCGGGCATCGTGCCGGTTGGTCAAGACGACCTTGTGCTCACCGGTAGCGTGCCGGTAGCGCCTTGACACGACCCCGAACTCCAGTAGGAGCTGCTGGACGTCCTTGGCCAGCTGCTCACTTATCGTGGAGTAGGACACCTGGATGGCGCCACGAGGCAGGGACGAGCAGGACCCGTCGCCAGTGAACAGGGCCTGGAGGAACCACCGTTTGCGCGCGGTGGAACCAGACCACACCGACTCCGGCACCCGCTTCCCGGCTGCTCGGCCGGTGACCTCCGAGAGCACGCTTCGCCGCAGGGCGGTCAGGTCCTGCACGTCCAGCTCGTGAAGGATCGAGCCGGACGCGATCGAGCGGGAGTAGGCGTAGCGCGGGCCACCGACGACCGAGTCGTATGCCGCCAGAACTAACCGGAAATACTCCTCGTCGATGTTGTTGAAGCCGGCGCGCCCGGCGGAGACGAAGCCCTCGCTGACGAAAGCACCCAGCAGGAAGGCCTCGGTCGCGTCCGAGACGGACCAGACCGCGGAGTCCTCGCGTGCAGTCCGCTGCAGCGCCACCCGGTCGCCCGGTCGGACCTCCTCCATCAGCTTCCACAGAAGAGTGGGGATGCCGAGAACATCCACGAGGCAGAGCACCGGGTGGTTGTGTGTTCCCGAGAGCTCGTACCCCTCGACGGTAGACACGCGCAGTGTCGGGTGCTCGCCGGAGTGGAACAGCATCTCAGCCCGCACGGGGTCACCGCTGCGGTCGAGCACCTTGAGGTCGATCGGGTTGTCGGTATTCGGCTGAGCAGCCGGAACGATGTCGCCGATACGTGGCGACGAGCCGTCGGCCATCCGCACCCGACTGTCGCCGACAACGCAATACCTCATCGCCGCGGCCGGGTCGTTGCCCCGCGACCCGAAGTTGCCCTGGCCGTCGATCAGCGGGTACCGCATCGACCACGGCTGGGCCAGCCGCACCAGCGCGTCGTAGATCGAGCTGTCGCCGTGCGGGTGGTAGTTGCCCATCACCTCGCCGACGACGCGGGCGCACTTGACGTAGCTGCGGTCCGGGCGGAACCCGTTCTCCCCCATCGAGTACAGGACGCGCCGGTGCACCGGCTTGAGCCCGTCCTCGACCAGCGGCAGCGCCCGGCCGACGATCACGCTCATCGCGTAGTCGATGTAGGAGCGCTGCATCTCCTGCTGGATGTCGACCGGTTCGACCCGGTCGCCGCCACCGGCGGGTGGCCCGGAGACGGGGGGCACGGGTGGATCCAGGGTGTCCGTCACGAAGACCTTCTTCTACGGGAGACGGGGAGCGGGATCAGACGTCGGGGTCAGACATCGAGACTTGTCACACATCAAGGAAGCGGACGTCCTTGGCGTTGCGCGTGATGAACGACCGGCGGGAGTCGACGTCCTCGCCCATGAGGATCGAGAACAGCTCATCCGCGGTGGCGGCGTCGTCCAGGGTGACCTGCAGCAGCACCCGGTTCGCCGGGTCCATCGTGGTCTCCCACAGCTCCTTGGCGTTCATCTCGCCGAGGCCCTTGTAGCGCTGGACGCCTTCCTCCTTGGGCAGCTTCTTGCCCGCCGCCCGGCCGGCCTCGATGAGGCCATCGCGCTCGCCGTCGCTGTACGCGAACTCCGGCTCGGCGCCCCGGCCCCCCCACTTGATCTTGTAGAGCGGCGGCTGGGCGAGGAAGACGTGACCGGCCTCGACCAGCGGGCGCATGAAGCGGAACAGCAGCGTCAGTAGCAGCGTGCGGATGTGCTGGCCGTCCACGTCCGCGTCCGCCATCAGCACGATCTTGTGATAGCGCAGCTTGCTCAGGTCGAACTCGTCGTGGATGCCGGTGCCCAGCGCCGTGATGATCGACTGGACCTCGGTGTTCTTGAGGACACGGTCGATCCGCGCCTTCTCGACGTTGATGATCTTGCCGCGGATGGGCAGGATCGCCTGGAACATCGAGTCGCGGCCGGACTTGGCCGAGCCGCCCGCGGAGTCGCCCTCCACGATGTAGACCTCGCAGCGGGCCGGGTCGTTGCTGCGGCAGTCGGCCAGCTTGCCCGGAAGCCCGCCGAGATCGCCCGCGCTCTTGCGGCGCACCAGCTCACGGGCCTTGCGCGCCGCCGCGCGGGCCTGCGCGGACTGCACCGACTTGTTGACGATCGTGCGCGCCTCGGTGGGGTTGCGCTCGAACCAGTCGGCCAGCCACTCGTTGCAGATGCGCTGCACGAACGACTTGACCTCGGTGTTGCCCAGCTTGGTCTTGGTCTGGCCCTCGAACTGTGGCTCCTTGACCTTGACCGACACGATCGCGGCCAGCCCCTCGCGGATGTCGTCGCCGGACAGCGCCGGGTCCTTGTCCTTGAGCAGCTTCTTGTCGCGCGCGTAGCGGTTCACCGTCGAGGTCAGCGCCGAGCGGAACCCCTCCTCGTGCGTGCCGCCCTCGTGGGTGTTGATCGTGTTCGCGAACGTGTAGACGGACTCGGTGTAGCCGGAGTTCCACTGCATCGCGACCTCGACGGCGTGCCCGGGACCCTCGCCGGAGAACGACACCAGCTTCTTGTGGATGGGGTCCTTGCTCTTGTTCAGGTGCGCGACGAAGTCTTCCAGCCCACCCGGGTAGTGGAAGACGTGCTCGCGCACCTTGGCGACGTAGCCCTCGGCGTCGGGCTCCTCGGCGTCGTGGTTGCCGCCGTTGCGCTCGTCGCGCAGCAGGATCGTGAGGCCCTTGTTGAGGAACGCCATCTCCTGCAGGCGGCGGCGGATCGTCTCGAGGTTGTAGACGGTGGTCTCGAAGATGTCCGGATCGGCCCAGAACGTGACGCTGGAGCCGGTGCGCCGGGTGGTCTCGCCCTTGCGCAGCGGGCCCGGGACCGAGCGGGCGTAGTGCTGTCGCCAGACGTACCCCTCGGTGTGGATCTCGACGTCGATCGCGGACGACAGCGCGTTCACCACCGAGACGCCGACGCCGTGCAGCCCGCCGGAGACGGCGTAGGAGTCGCTGTCGAACTTGCCGCCCGCGTGCAGCACCGTCATGACGACCTCGATCGCGGGCCGCTTCTCCACCGGGTGCATGCCGACCGGGATGCCGCGGCCGTCGTCGACGACCCGCACCCCGCCGTCGTCCTGCAACACGACCTCGACGCGGGTGGCGTAGCCCGCCATCGCCTCGTCGACGGCGTTGTCCACGACCTCCCAGATCAGGTGGTGCAGCCCGCGCTCGCCGGTGGACCCGATGTACATGCCGGGACGCTTGCGGACCGCCTCCAGCCCCTCGAGGACCGTGATCGACGATGCGCTGTAGGCATTCTTCTGGGCAGCCACGGGCAGCCTGTCTCCTCGACCGTTGAGGGCGCCACCACTCGCTGCGGTGACGCTCGTCGGCCGGGCGGTTGTCACAACTCTTCGGGGAGCCCCGCTCCGGCGCACACTTCCATGATACTGGTGCGCGCCGACAGAAGCGCACGAAGGACACCCCTAGCGAGCCCGCTGACGGGCGATCCGGACCAAAATCGGGACCGACCGGCGGATCGGGGGGTCGCGACGGGCGGAGCGGACGTCACGGCGCGCTGTACGGCCGTCTGGCCGCCGTGCAGCCGGCTCTCGTGTCCGGCAGCGGACCCGGGGTGCGTCAGCCGTACGTGTCGCGCGGGCCCCGTCCCCGGACGTGCCGGGGGCCGTGTCGCCACGACGGCCCGCTGGGCCCGACCACACGGATGCGCCGCACGACGTCCTTCCCGACACCCACCGCGATCCGGTGGAGCAGCTGGCGCGCCAGCGTACGCAGCTGCGTCGCCCAGGCCGTCGACTCGGCCTGCAGCACGAGCTCGCCGTCGCGCAGCGACAGCGGGGTGCAGTGGTCGGCGATGTCCGAGCCGACGAGCTGCGGCCAGCGCCCGAGGACCGTCGCATCGGTCAGCCGGGGCGACCAGCCGCGGTCCAGGGATACGCGGGCGACCAGCCGGCCGAACGGCTGCGGATCGCGATCGTCGGGACCGGGCCCGGACCACCGGCGCCGCCTGCTCGCCGGACGGCGCGCCACGCCCGACCGCTGGGCCGTCCGCTCGGCGGCGCGGCTGGCCGACGCCTCGCGCGCCGCCCGCAGCGCCTCCCGCGCGAGATCCGCCCCTCGGGGGCCTGGATTCGCCCGGTCGGATGCGGAATCGGGGTTTGCCGGAGCGTCGGAGTGGGCAAGCTCACGACCAGCGGTCGGTCCATCGTTGTCCCCAGGCCTGGGGACAAGTCCTCCGAATCGGCCCGCGGCGGGCGGTCGATGTGGCCCGGCGGACGGTCGTTTCTGCTGCTCATCACCAGTCGAGCCGAAGTTGTCCACAGTATCCACAACCTTGTCCACAACCCATGGTTGATCATGCCTGAGGCGCTGACGTGGGGGTCTGCGGCAAGGCCGCCGAACAGCGCTCGATCCGGCCGCCGTTCACCGCAAACCGGACGCCGGCGAGGCCCGCGGGGACGTCATCCGCGACCGCGGCGGTAACCAGGACCTGCTCCGCCCGCGCGGCCACCCCCGCCAGCGCCCGGCGCCGCCGGTCGTCCAGCTCGGCGAACACGTCGTCGAGGATCAGCACCGGTTCGACGCCGTCCGCACACAGCAGCCGGTAGGAGGCCAGCCGCAGCGCGAGGGCCAGCGCCCACGACTCGCCGTGGCTCGCGTACCCCTTCGCCGGGCCCGCCCCGAGCCGCAGCTCCAGATCGTCGCGGTGCGGGCCGACGAGACACACACCTCGCTCGACCTCCTGGCGACGCACCGCGAGGAGCGCCTCGAGCAGCAGCGGCTCCAGCTCGTCCGCCGTGGCGGGCAGCACCCCGTCCAGCGACGAGCGGTAGACGAGCGCGATCGGCTCCGATGACGGCGCGACCTCGGCGAACGCCTCGACGGCCGGCGCGGCGAGGCCGGCGACCAGGTCCAGACGCCCGGCCAGCAGCGCGGCACCGTGCCTGGCGAGATGGCCGTCCCACACGTCCAGGGTACGGAGATCCTCGCCCGTGGAGGATCGGGCGCTGTTGCGGGCGGTCTTGAGCAGCGCCGACCGCTGCTTGAGCACCCGGTCGTAGTCGGCGCGCACCGCCGCGAACCGGGGACGCCGGGCGACCAGCAGGTCGTCGAGGAACCGGCGCCGCTCACCCGGGTCGCCGCGCACCAGCGCGAGGTCTTCGGGGGCGAACTGCACCGTCCGCAGGATGCCCAAGACGTCCCGGGGCCGGCCCACCGGCGCGCGGTTCACCCGTGCCCGGTTGGCCCGCCCCGGCGCGATCTCCAGTTCGACGGTCAGCTCCCGACCCTGGTGCACCACCGTCGCGCGGACCACCGCCCGCTCCGCTCCGCGCCGGACCAGCGGGGCGTCGCCAGCGACCCGGTGCGACCCCAGCGTGGCCAGGTAGCCGACCGCCTCGACGAGGTTCGTCTTCCCGACGCCATTGGGTCCGACGAGCACGCTGACGCCGGGCTCGAGATCGAGCTCGGCGCGCTCCCAGGACCGGAAGTCGGCTACCGCGAGACGGCGCAGGTACACGCGCTACTAGTCGTGGGTCGGGGCCGAGCCGGTGCCGGAGCTGGGGCCGGCGAGCTGGCCCGGGGTGCCGGAGGGGCCGACGGCATGCACGGTGTGCCCGCCGAACTGGTGGCGCAGCGCGGCCACGGCCCGCATCGCCGGCGACGACTCCTGCCGCGAGGTGAACCGGGCGAACAGCGCCGCGGAGATCACCGGCAGCGGCACCGCATGGCGGATCGCTTCCTCGATCGTCCAGCGACCCTCGCCCGAGTCGTCGACGTAGTCGCTGAGCTTGTTCAGCCCGGGGTCGTCCTTGAGTGCCAGTACCAGCAGGTCCAGCAGCCACGAGCGCACGACGGTGCCGCGGGACCAGGCCTCGATCACCCCTGTCACGTTGGTGATCAGGTCGGACGCGGCCATCAGCTCGTAACCCTCGGCGTAGGCCTGCATGAGGCCGTACTCGATGCCGTTGTGCACCATCTTCGCGAAGTGCCCCGCGCCGACCGGCCCGGCGTGCGCGAAACCCTCGTCGCGCGGGCCCTCCGGACGCAGCGCGTCGAAGATCGGCAGGGCGCGCTCGATGTGCTCGTCCGAGCCGCCGGCCATCAGGCCGTAGCCGTTCTCCTTCCCCCAGACGCCGCCCGACACCCCGCAGTCGACGAAACCGATGCCGTGCTGGTCGAGCAGCACGGCGTTCGGCCCGTCGTCGGTGTAGCGGGAGTTGCCGCCGTCGATCACCAGGTCACCCGGCTCGAGCACCTCCGCGAGCTTGCGGACGGTCTCGCGGGTGGGGTCGCCGGACGGCACCATCACCCAGACGACCCGGGGCGCCTGCAGCGCCTCGGCCAGCGCCTGCAGCGACTCGACGTCCGTGACCTCCGGTCGCGGGTCGTAGCCGATCACCTCGTGACCTGCGGCGCGCACACGGTCGCGCATGTTGCCGCCCATGCGGCCCAGACCGATCAATCCGAGTTGCACGCTCGCCCTCCAGGGGTGGGTAGAAGCCGGGCCTGCCCGCCGACCCGTCGGTCAGCCGGGCAGGCGGACAGGCATCAGGAGGTGCAGGTACCCCGAATGCGGTTCCTCCGCACCCGCTTCCGGCCCTGCGTCGGACGCGGCCTCCCCCTCGGCCGCCTCGGTGGCGGCGGGAGGTGGTGGCATGGGGCGCATCAGTGCAGGTCGGTTGGGTGTGGTGAAGGTCAGCCGGGCCCGCGAGGTGTGCAGCACGCCCAGCGCATCGAGCAGGTAGCCGGGATTGAACGCGATGACGAGCGGGGCGCCGTCGAACTCGCAGGGAAGCTCCTCCTCGGCACTGCCGACCTCGTCACCGCCCGCGCACAGCCGCAGCCCGTCGTCGCCGAACTCCATCCGCACCTGCGCGACCCGGTCCGTCACGAGCTGCACGCGCTTGATCGCCTCGACCAGCGCGGCGGACTCGAGGACGGCCGCGCTGGTGTGCTCGGTCGGGATGAGCTGACGGAACCGGGGGAACTCGGCGTCGAGCAGGCGTGTGGTGGCGCGCCGCCCGCCGCCGGTGATCCCGAGCATGCCGTCGCCCGCCGACAGCGCCAGTTCCACCGGGCCCGCACCGGCGAGGGTCTTCGCGACGTCCGCGAGCGTGCGGGCGGGGATCAGGACCGACGTGGTCAGCCCGGCGTCGTCCGGGGTCCACTCCAGCTCGCGCACCGCGAGCCGGAACCGGTCGGTGGCGGCGAAGGTGAGGCGGGGACCGTCGATCTCCAGGCGGATCCCGGTGAGCATCGGCAGCGTGTCGTCGCGGCCCGCGGCGACGGCGACCTGCTGCACCGCCTGGGCCAGCACGTCGCCCGGCACGACGCCGGCGATCTGCGGCATGGCCGGCAGCTGGGGATAGTCCTCGACCGGCATGGTCGGCAGGCTGAACCGGCTGTTGCCGCAGGAGATCGTCGCCCGCGCGCCGTCCACCACGACGTCGACGGGCTTGGCGGGGAGCGCGCGGGTGATGTCGGCGAGCAGCCGACCCGAGACGAGCACCCGTCCCGGGTCGCCGATCGTGGCATCCAGCTCGACGCGGGCGGAAGTCTCGTAGTCGAAGCCCGAGACGGTGAGGCGGTCCCCCGACGAGCCGGACGTCGCCTCGAGCAGCACCCCGCCCAGGACCGGGACCGGGGGCCGGGCAGGCAGGCTGCGGGCAACCCAGGCAGCCGCATCGGCCAGGACGTCGCGTTCGACCCGGAACTTCATGGGTGCTCCTGCCAGCTGGACTGTGCTCGAACCGCCCGGGCTCGAACGTCTTCGGGCTCGAACGTGCTCGGGCTCGGTGATCTGGTCGGACCGGCTGCCGGTGGGCGCTCGGCGCCCGGCACGGTCCGGGCCGGTTCGGCCACCGTAGAGCCTCTCGGCGACGGGTGTCATCTCAGGTCCGGGTCCCGGTCGAGGGGTTCTCGAGGGGTCTGCTTCCTCCATCCACGACGTTGTTCTTCTGGAGTTCTCAGAAGAAGAGATATCCAGCAGTAGAGAAAGGGGCTGTGGATACTGTGGATCGAGCGGATCTCGGCAGCTCGCACGGCGTGGCGGCGTGTGGGTGGCAGTCGGGACCGGGACGTGGACGGCGCGGTGCTCCCGTGGACAACCCGCCGCGGGCGGGAGTTGCCCACGGGCGGTCCACGAGTTGTCCACGGATCTGCCCACGTTCATCCACCGCCCTGGAAGAAATTGTCCACAGAGTTATCCCCAGATGTGGGTGAAGTGTGCGCGCACGGCCACGCTGGGCGACAGATCGGCGACGCCGAGGAGGTGACTCCGGCTCCGATGAGTCGTTGGATCTGACTCGTTGCGACGGGATCGCACCCAGGGTCACCGGAGCGCGATCAGTGACGATCACCAGGTCGGACGGCGGAGCGGCGAGCGTCGCGGAGGACACGACGAGCGGCTGCGTGTCGTCCGAGGGTGGGGAAGATCGTGTCGCGGCGTCACCCCGCGCCGTCGTGCCCACCCGCGCGCCGGAAGCCCGGACGTCGCGCATGCGGCGGGCGGAGCGGGGTCGGTGAAGGTGGCGCTCAGTGCCGGGCGCGCTGCTTGATCCGCGCCGTGAGCTCCTGGACCTGCTCGAAGGTCTTGCGGCGCTGGGCGATCTCGTTGCGGATCTTCTTGTCCGCGTGCATCACCGTGGTGTGGTCACGGCCACCGAACGTCTGACCGATCCGGGGCAGGGACAGGTCGGTCAGCTCGCGGCACAGATACATGGCGATCTGACGCGCCTGGGCGAGCGCCTTGGTCTTCCCCGGCCCGCACAGCTCCTCGATCGAGACGCCGAAGAAGTCGGCGGTGACCGCCATGATCGTTGGAGCGGTGATCTCCGATGCGGCCGAGTCCGGGATGAGGTCGCGCAGGACGATCTCGGCGAGCTGGGTGTCGACGGGCTGCCGGTTCAGCGAGGCGAACGCTGTGACGCGGATCAGCGCGCCCTCCAGCTCGCGGATGTTGCGCTCGATCCGCTCGGCGATGAACTCGAGGACGTCGCCGGGCACGGCGAGCCGATCCTGCGCCGCCTTCTTGCGCAGGATCGCGATCCGCGTCTCGAGCTCGGGCGGCTGGATGTCTGTGGTGAGCCCCCACTCGAAGCGGGTGCGCATCCGGTCTTCCAGCGTCTCCAGTCGCTTGGGTGGCCGGTCCGACGACACGACGATCTGCTTGTTCGAGTTGTGCAGGGTGTTGAAGGTGTGGAAGAACTCCTCCTGGGTGCCTTCCTTGCCCTCGAGGAACTGGATGTCGTCCACCAGCAGGACGTCGACGTCGCGGTAGCGGCGTTGGAACGCCACCTTGCGGTCGTCGCGCAGGCTGTTGATGAAGTCGTTGGTGAACTCCTCGGTGGAGACGTACCGCACGCGCATGCCGGGGAACAGCCGCTGGGTGTAGTGCCCGACGGCGTGGAGGAGATGCGTCTTGCCCAGCCCGGACTCGCCCCAGATGAACAGCGGGTTGTAGGCCCGCGCGGGGGCCTCGGCGACGGCGACGGCCGCGGCGTGGCTGAAGCGGTTCGACGCCCCGATGACGAAGGTGTCGAAGATGTACTTCTCGTTCAGCCGGCTCTGCGAGGAGGACGGGACCGAGTCGCCGCCGCGTGGCGGCGACGGCTGTGCGGAGTACGCGGGCCAGGCGCCGTTGCCGGTCGGGCGCGGGTCCTCCGCCCCGTCGACGGGTTGGCCACCCACCGGAACGAGCAGCTCCTCGTCCACCGGCGCGTGTGCGTCGGGCCGAGTCGCGGGGAACATCGCGCCGTCCGGCTCGGCGAACCCCGGCGGCGCCGGCTCCGGAGCCGGATGCGGCCGGGCGGTGCCCGGCGGGTCCGGCACCTCGGTGCCGCCCGAGGCGGCGTCGACGTCCACGACGACGGCCAGGTTGACGGTGAAGCCGAGGTGGCGGCCCAGCGCCTCACTGATCGGCCGGCGCAGGATCCGCTCGATGGCATCCTTCGCGAACTCGCTCGGGGCGGCCAGCAGCGCGGTGCCGTCGATGAGACCGAGCGGGCGGGTCAAGCGCAGGAATGCGCGCTGCTGCGCCGACAGCGCGGACGCACCGGAGCCCGCCGAGGTACCGGACAGATCCGCGATCACGCGGTTCCACACGTACGCCAGCTCGCCGGGCTGATCGGCCACGTCCGCACCCCTTTCGACGTTCCTGGCGGGACTGCTGTGGCGGACGCCGCATCCATGACAGGGTCGGGGCATCATCCATCCCCAGACCTGTCCACACCTGTGTGTAAACGGTACGCGGACTCGCGCGCCGTCGCGTCTCGGGGCCCGACGGCGGCCGCAAGCTGAGGATCCCCCCGGATCGAGCTGTGAGGGGGCACGCTAGCCGACGTGGCCCTCTGCTCACAAGCCGCCTCTGTGACGCAAGATGCGGTGGGGTGACGGGGCGGGTGGCGTTCGCCACTCTGCGTGGTAGGAGGTTGGGTCGATCGGCTGTACCGGGGCGGTTTGACCCTCTCTCACAGCGCTGCGTACGCTGGTGGGAACCGTGTCCGCCGATGGTTGTGCCCTGTGCGCGTGCCGTCGAGCACCATCGCGGACCAGCACGTTCCGTCCAGAGCACATTCAGCAGACCGGCGGCCGGCCTCGATCCGTGCCGTCGACCGGGAGAGTCGACCGTGAGCAAGGGCAAGCGCACCTTCCAGCCGAACAACCGCCGCCGGGCACGCACGCACGGCTTCCGGCTGCGGATGCGCACCCGGGCCGGGCGCGCCATCCTCGCCGGTCGCCGCCGCAAAGGCCGCGAGCGGCTATCGGCCTGACGCGGCCGCGCCGGTGCTGCCGGCCGGCTCCCGGCTCACCCGTCGGGACGAGTTCACCTCGGCCGTCCGCCGGGGGCGACGCGTCGGCCGCCCTCGACTGGTCGTCCACCTGCTGGTGCCCGTTGCCGCCCCGGATCCCGCCGACGCCCCGCCGCGGGCGGGTCTCGTGGTGAGCCGCGCCGTCGGTGGGTCGGTGGTGCGCCATCGCGTCGCCCGCAGGCTGCGCCACCTCCTCGGCCCGCGCCTGGCGACCCTGCCCGCGGGTTCGCGGCTGGTGGTTCGGGCGCTGCCGGCGGCTGCGGACGCACCGTCGTCCGTTCTGGGCGACGACCTCGACTCCGGTCTGCGGGCGGTCCTGCGCAGGACCGGGACACGGTCGTGAGCAAGACGGTGAGCGACATCGCCGAGGGTCGTGCCCGCACCTCCCGGGCGGCGCGGCCGCTCGTTCTTCTGGTGCGCGGCTACCAGCGCTGGATCTCGCCGGCCCTGCCGCCGACGTGCCGCTTCCACCCGACCTGCAGCGCCTACGCCGTCGAGGCCCTGCAGGTTCACGGCCTGTTCAAGGGCACGGCGTTGACGGTGTGGCGGCTGCTGCGCTGCGCGCCGTGGCACCCTGGCGGCGTGGACGAGGTCCCGCCGGCGCGCGCCCTCCGTAGACCTTCTCCGGACGGGTCGCGTGCTGCCCCCCGGACCCGCCCGGCCGAGAACCACGAGGAGCAAGCGCCGTGCTGAACTTCATCTACTACCCGGTGTCGGCCATCATGTGGTTCTGGCACAAGGCCTTCGGGTACGTGTTCGGCGAGGCCAGCGGCATCGCGTGGGCGTTGTCCGTCGTCTTCCTCGTCTTCACCCTCCGGGCCCTGCTCTACAAGCCATTCGTGCATCAGGTGCGTTCCATGCGCAAGATGCAGGAGTTCGCGCCGGAGGTACAGAAGCTCAAGGCGAAGTACGGCAACGACCGGCAGAAGCTCGCCGCCGAGACGCAGAAGCTGCAGAGCCAGCAGGGCGTCAACCCGCTCGGCGGCTGCCTGCCCGTGCTGGTGCAGGTGCCGGTGTTCATCGGCCTGTTCCACGTGCTGCGCGAGTTCAAGCCGGGCAAGACCGAGAACTACATCTTCGGCGCCTCCGAGGTCGAGTCGTTCAATGCGGCCAGCCTGTTCGGGGCGAAGCTCGGTGCTTGGGTGACGATGGGCCAGCAGGAGCTCGAGGCCCTGGGCACCTCGATCACGAGCATGCTGATCGTGATGATCCCGCTGATGATCGCGGCAGGCATCTTCACCCACATCACTGCGCGGCACTCGGTGGCCCGGCAGACCGAGGCCCAGGCGGCGAACCCGCAGTCCGCGATCATGAACAAGCTCATGCTGTACGTCTTCCCGATCGGTGTCGTCGTCGGGGCGCCATTCCTGCCGTTGGCCGTGCTCCTCTACTGGGTGTCCAACAACCTGTGGACGCTCGGCCAGCAGTACGTCGTCTACAGGAAGATCGACGCCGAAGAGGCCGAGAAGAAGGCGCAGGTCATCGCGGAGCGGCAGGCTCGCGCTCCCCGTCCGGGTCAGAAGCCGATCCGCCCCGAAACCGTGGCTCGCTCCGAGAAGACCCCGGGCGCGAAGCCGGTCGCCCGGCGCTCTCCGACTGCGGACGGTGACAGCTCCGCCGCAGGAGGTGACGGCGCCGCCGTCCAGGGCGAGACGGAGCGCACCGAGGTGACAGGGGCCGGAGCGAACGGCTCCGGGACGAACGGTGCCGGCGCCGGCGGGGCGACAAGCCGTCCCGGCGCGACCGGCCCGGCCCGCCCGCCCGCCCGCCGCTCCCGCAAGCGGCGCTGAGCCCAACGACCACCGGCGGCCCCGATCCGACGGCCGCCCCGGCGGGTGCGCGAGAGGAACCCCGCACCCGCCGACCCGAGAAAGGAGACGATCGTGGCCAAGACTGCACAGGACGGACCGGACAGCTCCGGCGCGCGGTCGACGTCGTCGGTCGAGGACCAGCTGGTCCGCGAGGGCGACGTGGCGGGCGACTACTTGGAGCGCCTGCTGGACGTGCTGGACTACGACGGCGACATCGACCTGGACGTCGAAGCCGGGCGGGCCATCGTGAGCATCGACGGCGGGGACGATCTGGACAAGCTCGTGGGTGATCGCGGAGCGGTGCTGGAGTCCCTGCAGGAGCTGACGCGGCTCGCCGTGCAGCAGTCCCTCGGCAACCGCAGCCGGCTCATGCTCGACATCGCCGGATGGCGTCGCTCCCGGCGCGACGAGCTGACCGAGCTCGGCACGCGTACGGCGAAGGAAGTGCTCGACAGCGGTGAGGCCGTTCGCCTGCGGCCCATGACGCCGTTCGAGCGGAAGGTCGTGCACGACGCGGTCGCGGGAATCAAGGGCGTGGTCAGCGAGAGCGAGGGCGAGGAGCCGCGGCGCCAGGTCGTCGTCTCGCGCAGTGCCTGACCTCATGTCCGACTCCATCACCTCGGGCCCCGGTTCGCCGGGGCCCGAGGCCTTTTCCTCCGATGCCGTGTTTCACGTGGAACCGCGTGCGGACGCTCCGGAACCGGTCCTGTTTCACGTGGAACCGGGTCCGGACCCCGTCGGGGCGCACCGGGACGCCGCGGAACCGGTGGTGTTTCACGTGGAACCACCGGCGGTCGCCGCGTCGATCTTCGGTGATCGGTTGGCACTCGCTCAGCGCTATGCGGCACATCTCGTCGGTTCGGGGGTCGAGCGGGGGCTGCTCGGGCCTCGCGAGGCTCCCCGGATCTGGGAGCGGCACATACTCAACTGTGCGGTCGTCGCGGAGTTGCTCCCGGACGGCGCACGGACGGTGGACATCGGATCCGGTGCCGGGCTGCCCGGGATACCGTTGGCACTCGCTCGCCCGGATCTCTCGGTGGTACTCGTCGAATCGCTCGCGCGTCGCGTCGACTGGTTGCGTGAGGTCGTGGAGGATCTGGGCCTGCCGGTGACGGTCGAGCGAGGGCGGGCCGAGGACTCGGGCGTGCGCACGCGATGGGAGGGGGCCGACGTGGTGACCGCCCGGGCCGTCGCCCCGCTCGCGCGCCTCGCCGGGTGGGCGCTTCCCCTGATCAGACCGGCCGGGACGCTGCTCGCGCTGAAGGGTCGGTCGGCGGAGACCGAGGTGGCCCGCGATGCGGTCGCGGTGCGCAAACTCGGCGGGAACGAGCCGCGGATCGTTCGATGTGGCACCGAACTGGTCGACCCCCCGAGCACGGTGGTGGTCGTGGAACGAGCGCGCGGCACCGGACGACGGCCCGGCCGCCCGCGCCGCAGAGAGGAACGAAGCTGATGGCCGACGGCCGGACGCGCGACGTCTCACCGGACGAGGCCTCCCGCACCGATGCGTCCCGGGCCGGTGTTTCACGTGAAACATCGGCCTACGCGGAGTGGACGCCCATCGCGGAGGAGGCCGCCCGAGCCGCCCGCGTGCTGCACCCCGACCGGCACCGGATGCCCCGGCCACTCCAACGTCGGGTGCTGACCGTCGCCAATCAGAAAGGCGGGGTCGGCAAGACCACCAGCACCGTCAACATCGCCGCAGCACTGGCGATGCACGGCGTTCAGGTCCTCGTCGTCGACCTCGACCCCCAGGGCAATGCCAGCACGGCCCTGGACGTCGAACACCGGTCGGGCACGCCATCGGTCTATGAGCTGCTGCTCGGCGAGATCCCACTTTCCGAGACCGCCACGCGGAGTTCGGCGTCGGACAACCTGTGGTGCGTGCCGGCCACCATCGACCTCGCCGGCGCGGAGATCGAGCTCGTCTCAATGGTCGCCCGCGAGCAACGGCTCAAGCAGGCGCTCTCGCCGGCGGCGCTGGAGGAGTTGGGCGTCGACTACGTCCTCATCGACTGCCCGCCGTCGCTCGGACTGCTGACGGTCAACGCCCTCGTCGCGGCCGAGGAGGTGCTGATCCCGATCCAGTGCGAGTACTACGCGCTCGAGGGTCTCGGCCAGCTGCTGAGCAACATCGACCTCGTGCGCAGCCACCTGAACCGCGATCTGCACGTCTCGACGATCCTGCTGACGATGTACGACGGCCGCACCAAGCTCGCGGACCAGGTCACCTCCGAGGTCCGTAAGCACTTCGGCGACACCGTGCTGCGGACCGTCATTCCACGCAGCGTCAAGGTGTCCGAGGCTCCGGGCTACAGCAAGACCGTGCTCGGCTACGACCCCGGCTCACGTGGTGCGATGAGCTACGTCGACGCGGCCCGGGAGATCGCCGAGGCCGGCGCAGGCCGTACTCGGAACGGTCGGTCGTGAGGAGCGGAACCGCGGAGCCCGCGCATCCGTCGGTACCGGCATGTTCAGACGAGGAGTGCGGCGAGTGAGCGCACCGAGTGGCCAATTCGACACAACACAGCCAGCGAGCAATGGGACACAGCAGGCGCGAACTGCCGACCGAGCGCAGCGAGGGAGTCCGGTGAGTGAGCGGAAGGTCGTCGAGCGGCGAGGCGGGCTCGGGCGGGGTCTCGCCGCCCTGATTCCGACCGGCCCACCATCGATGGAGACGGCTCCTCCGCCGCCCCCGCCCCCACCGGTCCGCCAGCCCACGCCGGATCCCACCGCCATCCTCTTCGGCGGCCCGCGGCCGGCCCCCCGCCCGGTCCAGGCAGATGTTCCACGTGAAACATCGTCCCGCGCGGCCTACTACCGCGAGATCGACGTTACCGCGATCGAGCCGAACCCACAGCAGCCGCGCAGCGTCTTCGACGAGGAGGCCCTAGCCGAACTCGAACACTCGATCCGTGAGTTCGGGCTGCTGCAGCCGGTCGTGGTCCGCGAGATGGGCAACGGGCGCTTCCAACTCGTCATGGGCGAGCGACGCTGGCGCGCGTCGCAGCGCGCCGGGCTGAGTCGGATCCCCGCGATCGTCCGGCGGACCGGCGACGACATTCTCCTGCGCGACGCGCTGCTGGAGAACATCCACCGCGTTCAGCTCAATCCGTTAGAGGAGGCTGCGGCCTACGAGCAACTGCTGGTCGAGTTCGGCGTGACGCACGCCGAACTGGCGGACCGGCTCGGCCGCAGCCGTCCGGTGGTCACGAACACCATCCGGTTGCTCAAGCTGCCGGTGACCGTGCAGCGTCGGGTGGCGGCCGGCGTGCTCTCGGCCGGCCACGCCCGCGCGCTCCTCGGGTTGGAAGACCCGGGGCAGCAGGAGGATCTCGCGACGCGAATCGTCGCCGAAGGGCTATCCGTGCGGGCGACCGAGGAATCGGTGCTTCTCGCCCGTAGGGAGGAGCCGACCGCCCCACGGCCGCCACGACGGAAGCCGGCAGCGGATCCCGTGACGCATGAGTTGGCCGAGCGCTTGTCCCACACCTTCGACACCCGGGTCCGGGTGGAGGTGGGGCAGCGCAAGGGACGGATCGTCGTCGAGTTCGGCTCTACGGACGATCTGGCGCGGATCGCCGCCTTGATGGGCGGCGCGCTCGGCTGAGCCGGCGTCCGTTGTCATCCTGGGCCGGTGTTCCACGTGGAACACCGGCCCCTCCTATCGGGTCGTTGTGGGCAGATGATCCCGCGGCAGCCGACCGCAGGTCCGCATGCCTAGCTCCGCTGTGAAGGAAGCGGTCCGTTTCGTCCCCTCGAAGCGGCCCACCGGGTCGTCGGATCTCAGACACCCTGCTCCGCTCCGATGTTTCACGTGGAACCGTGCCGGTGCTCGAGGGGTGGCGCCCGAGCATCTGGACGCCCCGGCACGACATTTTTCACGTGGAACCGCCGGCGCTATGCGATGGCCCAGGGCTCGCAGGTCCAAACGCCTGCACCGGCCGCCCCAAGAGGTCAGAAGGACACCCGCACCGCTGTGCCAGCGCGGCCTGCCACACAAGTCGGGACGCTCGCAAACACCGGGGGGTTTCACGTGGAACTGCGGAGCACCGCGCTCAGGGACTTGCCTCCGGGGCCGCCTTCCACGGCGGCGCCCGCAAATCTGGACCTCCTTGCCCATCAGTACGGCGCGTGGGGTGCACGTCAACGGCGCGTTCGGGCTGAGGGTGTCGGCGAGCCCGTGGCTCCGAGCCTGCGTTGGGCGGGCGGACGCGTGGCGACCGAGGCGCTGGGCACACGTTCCGTAAGGCCGCGGTTGGTCTCCGGGATCGCTCGCAAGGTGCACCGGCCGCGAGGGTCGCGCGGGCGGGCCGTCTCCTGCGTGGGTCGGCGGCCGAGGGGTGCGGTCAGATTTTTCACGTCGGACTGCGGCGATGCCTGACGGCTGGCGCCCGCAGGTCCGGACACGTGGACTCGCCCAGGATGATTCACGTGAAACCGTAGCGGTGCTCCACGATGGGTCCGCAGGTCCGGACGTCTGGACCTGCCGGTGTCCCGGATGCTCCACGTGGAACCCGCAGGCGATGCTCGGCAGCCTGCCACCGCGCTTCGAAACCTCAGTGCTCACCAGGATGGGCCGACTGCGGCCGTCCCCTGCGGCCGACGCCCGCAGGGGTCGGACACGCAAACCGACCAGGTCGCCCCTGGGGCCGCGGCGGCGTTTCGCTGCAGCGTCCACCGACCCAGGATGCGGCAGCGTCCACCGACCCAGGATGGGTGGGTGTTTCACGTGGAACCGGAGACAGTGTCCCGGCAGTCGACGCCCGTCAAGTGTCCTGTCCGGGTTGAAGTGGCGGAGTCCGGATGAGTTGGCGAGTCGGCTGGCGAGGCTGTTCGGATTGGTGGCGAGGAAGTGGCGCGTCGCTGCATCGGATCTCGTCTCCGTTGATCGAGAATGCGGGCTGTGACGACGTTGGGCGTCTCGGGTGAACCGGGTGCCGACCTGTCCCTCGACCGTGTCGAGATCGGCTACCTGGCCGAGGGCGGCGTCGAGCAGCGGGTGTCGCTGGCGGAGGCGGTGCGGGTCGGGTTCGAGTCGTGTCCACCTGTGCGTCGGTTCCTTTCGCGTAAGGGGCAGCGGCACCTGTCGGGCCGCTGGTGGTCGGCCACGGTGGCCGGGCATGTGGGGTACGAGTCGTGGCTGGAACGCGATCACTTGATGCTGTTGGACTACGACCCGGACGTGGTCGCGGTCGCCTCGCAGCCGTTCTGGCTGTACTGGACGACCGCCGAGGGCAAGGCCCGCTCGCACGCGCCGGACTACTTCGCCCGCCGGGCGGATGGGTCCGCGCTCGTGATCGACTGCCGGCCGGACGACCGGATCAAGCCCCGGGACGCGGTCGCGTTCGCGGCGACCGAGACGGGTGTGCGAGTGGCTGGGCTGGCAGTACCGGCGGCTGGGCGCCGCGGACCCGGTCGTGACCGGGAACGTGCGCTGGCTGTCGGGCTACCGGCACCCGCGCCACGACCGGCCGATGCTGGCCGCGGCCCTGCGGGAGGTGTTCGCCACGCCGACGGCGTTGCTGGGCGGGGCGCAGGCGGCAGGTGATCCGATCGCGGTGCTGCCGGTGCTGTTCCACCTGCTGTGGCGCCATGAGCTGGCGGTCGACCTGACCGTGCCGCTGCACCCGTTGGCCACCGTGACGACCAGCGCTGCAGTCAGCGCGACGGCAGCGTGATGACCTCGCCCCGGTCGGCGGTGCTGCGGCTCGGGGACTGGGTGCGCTTCGACGACGAGGACCACCAGGTGGTCGGGCTGGCGGGGACGTCGGTGCGGCTGCGCTCGGCGGCCGGCGCCGAGATGGTGGTTCTTGCGTCATATCTGCTGGCCTCGCCGTCGTTCGAAGTGATCGATTCCGGTCAAGGGCTGTCGCCGGCGCTGGAGCCGTTCGGGCTGCTGGACGGCCTGCCCGAGGAGGTGCTGGCCACGGCCCGGGAGTGGCAGCGCCATGTCGTCGAGGTCGAGACCGGGCTCGCGCCGCAGCCGGCACCGGGAGCAACACCGCGCCCGGAGTACGACCCGGCGGCTCGAACATTGGCCCAGCGCGACGCGGCGAAGGCCGCGGAGCTGGGGGTCGGGGCGCGCACGGTGGAGCGGATGCGGGCCCGGTATGCCCAGCAGGGCTTGTGGGGGCTGGTGAGCCGGCGCGACGTGGCAGCCCTTGCGGGTGTCGGCCGGGCCGACGCCCGGCTGGTCGCCGCGGCCCGGGAGGTGATCGCCGCGCGAGACCGACGCCTCGACCGGGACCCGGTCGAGGCTGATCCGCCGGGTGATCAAGCAGGTGGAGGCCACCCACGGCCCGGGCGTGGTGCCGCTGCCGGGCAAGACCACCTTCTACCGGTTGATCGACACCCTGTCGGCGGGCCGGCACACCTTCGGCTCGGCGGTCACCCGCCGGCAGACCGCGAACCGCCCGGCCGGGGTGTTCACCCCGAGCTTCGCCGCCCGCCCCGGCGAGCAGGTCCAGATCGACTCCACCCCGATCGACGTGCTCGTGCTGCTCGACGACGGGCTGGCGGTGCGCGCGGATCTGACCATCGCGGTGGACGTGGCGACCCGCACCATCGGCGCGGCGGTGCTGCGCCCGGTCGGCACCAAGGCGGTCGACGCCGCGCTGCTGCTGGCCCGGATGCTGGTCCCGGAACCGATGCGCCCGGGCTGGGCGCAGGCGCTGCGGATGTCGGCATCCCGGCTGCCGCACGCCCGGCTGCTCGACATCGACACCCGCATGCACGCCGCGGCGGCCCGCCCGGTGATCGTCCCGGACACCATCGTGATCGACCACGGGAAGGTGTTCGTCTCCGACACCTTCACCCGGGCCTGCGAGCGGCTGGGCATCTCGGTGCAGCCCTGCCGGCCGGGCACGCCGACCGACAAGGGGATCGTGGAGTCGACCCTGGGGTCGATCAACACCCTGTTCTGCCAGCACGTGGCCGGCTACACCGGCCCGAACGTGACCCGCCGCGGCGCCGACCCCGGCGCCGCCTGGACGATCGCGGAGCTGCAGGACCTGCTCGATGAGTGGCTGATCGTCTGGCAACACCGCCCGCACGACAGCCTGCGGGATCCGCAGCTCCCGGGCCGGGCGGTCTCGCCCAACGACCGGTATGCGGCGCTGGTCGCCGCCGCCGGCTACCTGCCGCTGACCCTGTCCGGGCAGGACTACCTCGAGCTGCTGCCGGTGGCCTGGCGGCAGATCAACGCCTACGGCATCCGCATCGACTACCGCACCTACGACTGTCCCGAGCTGGGCCGGTGGCGGGGCCAGCACTCCGGGATCGCCGCGAAGCGGGGGCTCTGGGAGGTCCATCATGACCCCTACGACCTCTCGCAGGTGTTCGTGCGCACCCCGGACGGCTGGGTCACCGCGCCGTGGACCCACCTGCCGATGGTGAGCGCGCCGTTCGCCGACTTCACCTGGCGCCACGCCCGCCGGCTGGCCGCCCAGACCGGGCGCGACGACACCGACGAGACCGAGATCGCCCGGATCCTCGACCAGCTGCTCACCCGCGCCCAGAACGGCCCGGTGGACCCGGCGACTGCCCGGGTGGTCGCCCGCACCCGGGTCGGCGCCGCCACCCATCGGCCACCCCGAGACGACCCGCCGGACACCGACACCGCCGGAGCGACGACCGCCGGGACGACCGCCGAGGCCGGCAGCAGCGCGGACGCGACGGTGATCCCGCTCGGGATCTTCGACGCCGACGCCGAGGCCGAGAGGTGGCGATGAGCCCCACCACTGCCAGCACCGCGTCGCGGCCCGGGACGACGGGCGCGTCCGGCAACGACATCGGTGAGGACGTCGGCCCCGACGATGCGCTGACCACGAAGGAGGGCTGGCGGCGGTTCGTCGACCGCCAGCTCCGCCCGCCCGAGCTGCTGTCGGGCGCGGTGCTGGCCGGGCTGACCGGGCGGGAACGCGCCGGCTATGACGACGCCCGCCGGGACTACCACTGCGATCTGCCGCTGGTGAGCACCCCGACCATCCGCCGGGTCGTGTCCACGAGCCGGTTGTTGATCCAGCTCAACCGCCACCAGATCTCCGCGCGCCGAGGGGTGATCATCAGTGGGGCGTCGGGCACCGGGAAGACCACCGCGCTGACCCAGCTCGGGCGCACCCACGAACGGCACATCCGCCGCCGCTACCCGGACGACCGGTCTCGGCTGCCGGTGCTCTACGTCACCGTCCCGCCGGCGGCGACCCCGCGGATGCTGGCAGCCGAGTTCGCCCGGTTCCTCGGGCTGCCCGTCGGGGTCCGGGCGAACATCACCGACATCGTCAACGCCGTCTGCGCCACCGCCGCGCACACCCGCGTGGAGCTGGTCTGCGTCGACGAGCTGCACAACATCTCGCTGACCACCCGGGCCGGCGCCGAGGTCTCCGACACGCTGAAGTACTTCTCCGAACGGCTGCCCGCCACGTTCGTCTACGCCGGCATCGACATCGAGCGCGGCGACCTGTTCGCCGGCACCCGCGGCCGGCAGATCGCCGGGCGGTTCACCGTGCTGCCCGCCACCCCGTTCGCCTACGGCACCCCCGAGCAGCGGGAGGTCTGGCGGGCGCTGGTCGCGACCCTGGAGGGACTGCTGCGCCTGCACCAGCACCGGGCGGGCAGCCTGGTCGCCCAGGATGAGTACCTCTACCAGCGCACCGCCGGGATGATCGGCAGCCTGTCCCAGCTGGTGCGCGGCGCGGCCGTGCTGGCCATCGACGACGGCACCGAGAAGATCACCCGCGAGCTGCTCGACACCGTGCCGGTCGACCACGCCGCCGAGCAGGCCGACCTCGCCGCCCGGCGCGGCAAACCCCGCCGCCGCAGTGCACCGGCCGGCTGACCGACTGCCAGACAGGAGACCCGAATGCTGCCGGCGCGGTTGCCGATCCCGTTTCCCCCGGCCCGCCACGAGCTCGTCACGTCCTACGTCGCCCGCCTCGCCGCGCTGCACGGCCTGGGCTTCGACCAGCTCTGGGCGCAGATCAGCACCCCCGAACAGCCCGGCGGCCGCCGCCGGCGCGTGCTGCCCGAGGCGCTGGCCGCGCTCACCGGCCGGCCCCGCGCCCAGCTCGCCGGGGCCCTGCCCGAGCTGCGCGATCCCGCCCCGGACTGGGCGCTGTTCCGGCACGAACCCCAACCCGGCTGCCCGCGCTGCGACGCCCGCCACCCCGGCGGCCCGGTCACCCGGCTGCTGCCCCACCACCGCTACGTCTGCCCGCGGCACCGGCACTGGATCGGGCCACCGGACATCGCCGCGGCGCCCACCCCGCTGACCGAACTGCCCGAGATCGTCCGAGCGCAACACCGGCACCTGCGGCTGCTGCGCCGCCACGGCTGGGTCGCCACCTACGACGCGGTCCTGACCGGGTTCCTGATCTGCGGACACCTGTGGAGCCGGCCCGCCGCGTCCACCGGCGACATCTGTCCACACTGGCCGCGACGCACCAACGTCCTCATCAAGGATCGGTTCGCCGACTTCACCGCGTCCCGGGTGTTCGCCGCGGTCTACCCGGAAGCGGTCACCCTCGCCGCCGTCCTCGCCCCGGCACGTCCTGGCGCCGCCTCGCCCACGGCGACCACCAGCAACGCCGACAGTTCCTCGCCGAGATCGGCCGGCGCCTCGGCCGCTGCTCCTACCAGCCCGGCGACAGCAGCGACGTCATCGCGCACTGGATGAGCTGGGACGCCTGTCGACCGCCGATCAGGCCGCCGCGGACCTACCTCGACACCCGAACCAGCGGCGCCAGCCCCGTGTTCACGCCCGGCAGGGGCAACCAAGCCCGCCACGAGCGCAGCAGCTTCTGGTTCGCCCGCCGCCCCGACGGCGGCAACGTGATCCTTCACCACCGCCACGTCCGCCCGGTCCTGATCCGACCGTGGTCCCCGACGATGGAACGCATCGAGGGCGCGATCTGGGCCAGCGCCGACCTGACCACCCAACCCAAGATCGATCTCACCGAATGCGCCACTTGATCCGAACAAATCGGCAGGCAAATCATCCAGATCAACTGGCGCATCACAGCTCCTCGCCACGCCGCTGCGCCATCTCGATCCGAACAGGACA
>CAWHHY010000019.1:0-47160 GCA_963829305.1 uncultured Actinomycetota bacterium
TCAGGGGAACGATCACCCGGCGACGATCCCGGCGACGAGGTTGATCGTCATGGCCAGGTGACGGTGCCGAAGACATAGGACAGCAGGCAGTGTCGTAGCGCGACCGCGCGGATGGTCGTGCTCGAGACGATGGTGTCGGAGACCTGGTAGGTCATCCCGAGGTCGTAGCTGAAATCAAGGAAGTCACTGTAGGCCGGCCGGTCCTCGGAGTTGAAGTCGATCCCGCCCTCGGCGCCGACCTCGTGTACAGGTGCGCATACCGGCGGCGTACATCAGGTGCAGCGACGCCCAGACCATGAACATCCCAGCTGGGGAGATCGCCGCCGCCGTGCGGCCGCTGCCCGAGCCGGTCAGCAAGAGCAACGACACGATGGCGACCAGGCCTCCGACGGCGGCGGCCACGATGACGATCTCCTGGGCGACGGGCCGGAAGTCCTGCCGCTGCACGGTGCGGTGGGTGGCTGCGGCGTCCATCGGCCAGAGCACGACCCACCCGGCTATCACGAAGATCGTCGCCGACCCGGCGATCGCAGCGAGCACCGCCAGCAACGCAACGGTCAGGACGCCGACGGCCACGCCATCAGGCCCTGAGCACACCCGCGGCGACAAGCCGCGTGACCGCAGCCGGCGGCATCACCGTCCGCCTCCGATGCGGATTGCTCATCAGCACTTCCTACCGTCTCCGAATCCGACCACGTCGGCGCTCACCCTCGGGAACAGCCTGGCGACATCCTCCGGCAACGCCCGGCGCCCTCCCGGAGGGCACCTGCGACGATGCGGCGGATGACCGACGCAACCGCGGCACGACCGCCGGCCCGGCGGCCGCGCGACGTCTCCCGCTCTCGCTCCCCCCACGGCTTCACCGCCGCGTGGCTGCTGCTGTCGGCGGCCACGGTGGCGGTCCTGTGCAGACCGGTTTCCTGCCGTTCTACGACTACTACCAGTGGCTCTTCCAGGGTCACGTCGTCGCCGTCCTGCTGTTCGGCGCCGACCCGGGCTCAGGTGCCATCGCGGACGCCTACTCCCTGAGCCCGGTGCCCGTGCCGAACCTCGCCGCCCCGGTGGTCATCGGGCTCCTCGACACGGTCCTGCCCATCGAGGTCGCCGGCCAGGTGTTCGTCGTCGTGACCGTGCTCGGCTTCGCCTGCGCGTTCGGCCACTCGTGCGCACGATCCAGCAGCGGCCGACCGCCGTCGAGTTCCTCGGGTTCCCCTGGGCGATGGGCTTCTTCCTGTACAAGGGCTACCTGAGCTACGCCTTCGGCCTCGCCCTGATGTTCGTGCTCGTGGCGACGCTGCACCGCCTCACCGACCCGCCGGCGGGCGGTCACCGGAGAACGCTGCTCGTCGTGACCGGCGTGGGCGTGCTGCTGTACCTCTCGCACCTGCTCGCGTGGATCATGGGTGGGCTGGCCGTCCTCGTGCACGCGCTCGTCCTCGCCCGGCAGGGCCGCCGTCGGACGGCGGGGCAGCTCGTCGCCACCCTGTCGCCCGGGGTCGTCCTCGCTGCGTGGTACCTGCTCGCCGAGCGTGGCGGCACCGGGATCACCCTGTACCCGTCGTGGCAGGACAAGGCCATCGCGCTGACGGAGACGCTGCAGTTCTTCCTGCGGTCGGATCCGTTCCCGCCGGCGCTCCCGCTCTTCTGGATCAACATGGCGCTGGCGCTCGCCTTCGCGGGGATCGTCCTGGCCCGGCTCGACGTGCGGGCGATCGGGACGGCGGCCGTGTCGACCCGGCCGGTGCTGTGGCTCAGCGCCGCGCTGGCCGCCGTGGCGATCCTGCTGCCGATCAGCATGGTCAACGACCTGATCAAACCCGACGAGCGGTTCGTGGCGCCGGCGCTGCTCCTGGCGGCCGCGGCGCTGCCCTACCGGCCCGGGCGCATGCGCGTGGCGGCCCTCGGCCCCGCCCTCGCCGCGGCCGTCGTCGCGCTGCACCTCGTGGAGTACGTCGACGTCGGGCAGCGGATCGCGCAGGTGGACGCCGCCACCGACGCGGCCATCCCCGCCGCCACGGACGTCCTCGACCTGACGGTGCCGTCCCGCTACGGCTGCGACTCCGCGGCCGGGCCGGTCACCGGCGTGCCGGTGCTCAAGTGGTTCGCCGTGGACCATGCCCTCGAGGGCGGACCTGCGCGGGTCAACGTCGAAGAGACCTCGCTGGTGCACGCCCGCGGCTCCGCGCCCCCCGATGCCACCGTGCTCACCCTTGACGTCCCCGACGTGGCCACCGCGGTGCTCCCCGCCACCGCCCAGTTCGTCGAGGTGGTCGCCTGCCCGTCGGACCTGGCAGCGGTCCAGCAGGTGCTGGCACCGCGCTACCGGGCGATCGCCGGCGGCGACACCTACGCGATCCTCGCCCGCACGTAGCGGCGGAGCCGCCGGCTCTTACCCGGCTCCGAACCCGGTCACGTCGCCCCCTCACGGCGGGCGAGGAGCCTCGACCCATCGTCCGGGAGGCGGAGGGTGGCCATGACAACCCCGAACGCGGCACGACCGGAGGACGAGGGGGATGCCCCCGCGCGGACGACTGCCTGCCCGCATGATGGTCCGGTGCCGCACCGCGTTCTCATCGTCGACGACGACCGGGCCATCCGGGAGTCCCTGGCCCGCGCGCTCGAACTCGAGGGATACGACGTCGACGTGGTCGTGGACGGGGTGGCCGCGCTGGCCAGGACCCGCCGCGAGACGTTCGACGCGCTCGTCGTCGACGTGATGATGCCCGGCGTCGACGGGCTCGGTGTCTGTCGCGTCCTGCGCGCCGACGGCGACCGGACACCGGTGCTCATGCTCACCGCCCGGGTGGAGACCCCGGACCGGGTGGCCGGTCTCGACGCCGGTGCCGACGACTACCTGCCCAAGCCCTTCGAGCTCGACGAGCTGCTTGCGCGGCTGCGCGCGCTCCTGCGGCGCGCCGCGCCCGCGCCTGAGGCGGACGCCCGGGGCGACACCACCCTCCTGGTCGCCGAGCTCCGGGTCGACCCGGCCGCCCGTCGGGCCTGGTGGGAGCAGGAGGAGCTGCAGCTGTCCAAGACCGAGTTCGACCTCCTGGAGCTGCTGGCGCGCAACGAGGGCATCGCGCTGGACCACTCGACGGTCTACGAGCGCATCTGGGGCTACGACTTCGGCCCCGACTCCAAGAACCTGCCGGTCTACATCGGCTACCTGCGCCGCAAGCTCGCCGCCGCCGGTGCCCCGCCACTGATCCACACCCTCCGCGGGGTCGGCTACACCCTGCGCACACCGTGAGGTCGGCGCTACAGCTGGGCGCGCCCGTGCGGGAGCACCTGCGCGCGAACCTGCGCACCCGGTTCGCGCTCGCCTTCGCCACCGTCGCCGCCGTGGTCGCCGCGACGGTCGGGCTGCTCAGCTACAGCGCCGCCGCCGAGCGGATCTACCAGGAGATCGACACCTCCCTGCAATCGGCGGCCACGGCCCTGCAGAACGGGCAGACCGAAGTGCTGACGATGCCGGCACCGCAGGGCCGCGGTCCGCGGCGCGGGCCGTCCCGGTCGGTGGTCGCGCAGGTCGTGGCGCCGGACGGGACGGTCACGCCGCTCGGTGCCTCGGCTGTCCGCCTGCCGGTGACCGGGACGACCCTGGCGATCGCCGCCGGACCCGCCACCGGCCGCACCGACGTCACCGAGACGGACGTCGACGGCGAGTCGTACCGGATCCTCACCATGGCGCGGTCCGCGGGTGGCGCCCTGCAGGTCGGCGTCGAGGTCGAGGACACCGAGCACGTGCTCGCGGACATGGCCAACGAGATCGCACTCGCCAGCACGGCCGTGCTCGTCATCGCGGCCGGCGTCGGCTGGCTGCTGGCCCGGCGCATCACCCGTCGCCTGGAGGCGCTGGCCGGCGTCGCCGAGGACGTCAGCGTGCACGGGGGCGTCGACCGGCAGGTGCTCGTGGACGGTTCCGACGAGGTGGCCCGCCTCGCGTCGGCGTTCAACACCATGCTCACCCGGCTCGCCGCCGCCCGCGACGCGCAGGAACGGCTCATCCAGGACGCCGCCCACGAGCTGCGCACCCCGCTGACCAGCCTGCGCACCAACGCCAGCGTCCTGCGCCGCATCGGTGAGCTGCCGCCGGGCGCCCGCACCCGCCTGGTCGACGACGTCCAGGGCGAGACTCGCGAGCTGAGCCACCTCGTCGACGAGCTCGTCGAGCTGGCGCTGGCCCGCCGGACCGACGAGTCCGACCAGATCGTGGACCTGGCCGCGCTCGCGGACGGCGCCGCGGCCCGGGTGGAGCGGCGCACCGGCAGGCAGGTCCGGGTCGACGCGGACGACACGGCCGTCCGCGGCCGGCGCCAGGGCCTGGAACGCGCGCTCGGGAACCTCCTGGAGAACGCCGCCAAGTTCGACGACAGCGACGCGCCCGTCGAGGTGGCACATCCGCGGCGGCCGCGTCACCGTCCTCGACCGCGGCCCCGGGATCGACGCGGCCGACGCCGGCCGCGTCTTCGACCGCTTCTACCGTGCCGACGGGGCCCGGGGCCTGCCCGGGTCCGGGCTCGGCCTGTCGATCGTCGACGACGTCGCGCGGGCGCACGGCGGGACGGTGTTCGCCGGCATCCGTCCGGGCGGCGGGGCAGCGGTCGGGTTCACCATCGGACCCGATCGACTCTTACCCGGCTCCGAACCAGGACACGCCGACGCTTCACCCGAGCCCTCCACCCTGGAGGAGACCTGACGAACCCCGTCTCCAGGAGTGCGATGTCCACCGACAGCGCCGTGCACGCGGACCACCGCGAAGCGCCCGGCCACGACCAGGGCCACGCCACCACGGCGACGCCCAGCACGTCCCCCCGCGCGTCCGACGCCGAACGCGCCGACACCGTCGCGCGGCTCCACGAGGCGCTCGGCGCCGGCCGTCTCGACCTCGCCGAGACCGACGAGCGGGTGGCCGCGGCCTACGCCGCCCGCCACCGCCACGAACTGGCCGACCTCCTGACCGACCTGCCCGCCGGCGACACGGCGTTCACCGACGCGCCGCGGTGGAACGCGCTCTGGACGCTCCTCGTGTGGCGCCTGCGTACCACCGTCACCGGTGTCGCCGGACCGCGTCCCGGCACCGCCCAGCACCGCACCGCCGCCCTGCTGAGCGTGCTCGCGGTGGTCTGGTTCGTGGTGTGCACGGTCCTCGGAGCGCTGGCGGTGGGCGCATGAGGAACATCCGCGCACTCCTGCGGCGCCCACGGTGGCTGCGCGGGCCGGTCGCCGTGCTCGTGGCCGTGGTCGTCGGCCTCGGCGGGCTCGGCGGAGCGACCGGCGCGCTCCTCGGTGAGCTCGGCGGCGGTCCGGGGATGCACCAGGACAGGGGGGAACCGGGCGCCGGGCGCCACCACGACACCCGCGTCGGCGACCTCGGGAACGGGGTCGACGGGGACGGGGACGACGGCGTCCCTGGTCCCGGCCCGGCTCGATGACCCGCGCCGGCCACCGCTCCCGGCCGGGGCAACACGTCCGGGAGGCCCGGCGGGGCGCCGTCACCCGGATCCCGCGCGACATCGCCGGGGCCGCGACCCGTGGGCGGGTCGTGGTCGTCGGCGCCAGCGTCGGGCAGGGGCACGACGGCGCGGCCCGCGAGCTGGCTCGCCGACTGGCCGCCTCGGGGGTCGACGTCACCGTCCACGACTACCTCGACGCGCTCCCCGCCGCGGCGCGCGTGGCGCTGCGCGACCTCTACGCCCCGACCGTGCAGTACCTGCCCGCCGTCTTCGACGGGTTGTTCCGCCGGCTCGAGCGGCCCGGGCCGCTGCGGCGCCTCGCCCGCTTCACGAGCGCGCTGGCACGGCCGGAGATGGCCCGCTGGGCAGCGGGCGCCGACGTCGTCGTCTCGACCTACCCGCTGGCCGGGCAGACCCTGGGCCACCTGCGCCGCGACGGGCGGGTGTCCGGGACGTCGATCACGTACCTCACCGATCCGGCCGCACACGTGCTGTGGTGCCACCCCGACGTCGACCTGCATCTGACCGTCACCCGGGCGACCGCCCGCGACGCGGCCCGCTACGGCGTGGCCGCCGAGGTCGCCGGTCCCCTCTGCGCCCCGCGGTTCGGCCACCCGGAGCGCCGCTCGGCCCTGCGGGCCGAGCTGGGCATCCCCGGCGACGCGCCGGTCGCGCTGATCGGCGCCGGCTCGCTCGGCCTGGGCGACGTCCCCCGCACCGTGGCGGCGATCCTGCACCACCCGCGGGCGCATGCCGTCGTGCTGTGCGGGCGCAACGGCGCGCTGCGGCGGCGGTGGGCGGGCGATCCGCGCGTCACGCCGCTGGGCTGGCGTGACGACGTGGCCGACCTGATGGCGGCCGCGGATCTCCTGGTGCACAACGCGGGCGGGCTGTCCCTGACCGAGGCGCTCGTCGCCGGGCTCCCGGCGGTGACCTACCTGCCGATCCCCGGGCACGGTCGGGCGAACGCCGCCGTGCTCGACCGCGCCGGGGTGGCGGGCTGGCCCCGCGACCCGCAGCAGCTCGCCGACACGATCGAGCGGCTCGCGTCGACGACGCCCCGGCCGCTGCCGATGCCGGCCTGGCCGGCCGGAGCCGATCCGGCCGCAGTCGTCGTGCGGGAGATCGAGCGGGCGCGGACCGGGGGCCGGGACGCCGCCGTGCGGGCGAGCGGGTTCTGATGAGCCTCTTGTGAGCTCCGTCGTCGGGGCCGCCGCGGCCGCGCTGGCCGCGGCGGCACTGCTCGGCAGCGCCGCCGCGGCCCAACGGCTGGCCGCGCTCACGGTTCCGTCCTACGGCGCGGGCGATCCCCGCCTCGTCACCGCACTCACCCGCCGGCCGTGGTGGTGGATCGGTACCGGGGCCGCGGTCGCCGGGCTGGGTCTGCAGATGCTCGCCCTCGCGCTGGGCCCGATCATCGTGGTGCAGAGCGTGATGACCAGCAGCATCGTCTTCACCACCGTCACCGAAGGGCTGCTGACGGGGCGCCGGCCGCGCGGAGGCACGTGGTCGGGCGTCGGGCTGACCGGCCTCGGCCTGGTCGGCCTGCTCGTGGCGCTCCGCCCGACGGCGGGCACCGGCGCAGTGCCGCCCGCCGGCTCGACGCTCGCGGTGGCGGCGGGCTGCCTCGTGCTCATGCTCGCCGCGGTCACGTGGTCGCGCACCGCGGCACCACCCGGCTCCGGGGCCGGGCGGGTCCTGGCACTCGCGGTGGCCACCGGCCTGGGTTACGGGATCACGGCGGTCGCGCTGAAGACCGTCGGCACCCAGCTCGCCTCCGGCCTCGCGGGGCCGTTCCAACACCCCGCGCTCTACGTCGCGCTCGCCCTCGGCCCGTCGGCGATCCTGCTCAGCCAGGCGGCCCTGCAGCAGAGCCGCCTGGCGACCGCGGTGGTGTCGGTGATCCTCGTCGTCGACCCGCTGGTCGGGCTCGTCGCGGGGATGTTCTGGTTCGGCGAGACGGTCGACCTCGGCACCGACGCCGTGGTGTGTGCGATCGTGCTGCTCGCCGGAGTCGTCCTCACCCACGATGACCGAGCAAGCGAGTCAGGAGCGCGCGGGCATGAGCGCGACCGAAACGACGGACGGGGCAGCGACCGCCCGCGGGTTGAGCACGACCGAGGCTGCGGACCGGCTGCGGCGCGGCGAGTCCAACACCACCCCGAACGGGTCGACCCGCAGCTACGCGACGATCCTGCGCACCAACGTCTTCTCCTTCTTCAACCTCATCCTCTTCGTCATCGGCGCCGCGCTCCTCGCGATGGGCCGCTACAGCGACGCGCTGATCAGTGTCGGGCTCCGCCTGATCAACCCGCTGATCAGCGCGACCCAGGAGATCCGGGCCAAGCACAAGCTCGACCAGCTCCAGCTGCTGGACCGGACCCCGGTGGTCGCGGTCCGCGACGGCGCCGAGGTCGCGGTCGCCCCCGAAGAGGTGGTGCGGCGTGACGTGCTGCGGGTGCGCGCAGGCGACCAGATCGTGGTGGACGGCCCGCTGCTGCCGGGCGCCCCGGTCGAGGCCGACGAGTCGCTGCTCACCGGCGAGTCCGACCCGGTGGTCAAGAACCCCGGCGACGACCTGCGGTCGGGCAGCCTGTGCGTGGCGGGCGAGGGCCACTTGCTCGCCCGGGACGTCGGGGCGGCCAGCTACGCCGGTCGGCTGACCGCCGACGCCCGCCGCGCCACCAGCGACACCACACCGCTGCAGCGCCGGATCACCTTCGTCGTGCGGCTCGTCATGACGCTGACGGTGCTGATGAGCGGGGCGATCCTGGCCCAGGCGCTGCTCGAGGGCTTCACGCTGGTGCGCATCGTGCAGATCACCGCAGTGCTGTCGGGACTGGTGCCCTACGGGCTGTTCTTCCTCATCGCCGTCGCCTACACCGCGGGCGCCGCGCGGATCGCCGGGTCCGGCGCGCTGGTGCAATGACCCTGTTCACCGTCGGTGTCCCCACCCTGTTCCTCACCCTCTGGGCCCGTCCCACCCCGCCCGACCCGCACCTGCTGAGCAACCTCGCCCGCTTCGCCATCCCCGCCGCGATCGTCACCGGCGGCGTCGCCACGGCCGTCTACGCCTTCCTCTACGAGAGCGTCACCCAGTTCATCGGCTCCGGCCGGACCCCAGCCCAGGCGATCAGCGATTTCGAGAGCTACACGGGGCTGACCTACACCGACGCCGACTTCGCCGCGGCCGCGGCGACCATCGGGGCGCAGACCGGGCTCTCCACCTTCGTCTGCCTCGCCTCCTTCATCCTCATCCTGTTCCTCGCGCCACCCACCCGGCTGTTCGCCGCCTGGACCCCGCCCGTCGCCGACCGCAGGCCGACCGTGCTCGTCGCGGTGCTCGTCGCCGCCTTCGCAGCGGTCCTCTTCGTGCCGGCGCTCTACCGGTACTTCGGGCTCACCGCCGGGAACTCGTTCGTCGTCCGGATCGTGGGCGGGGCGGTCGTGCTGTGGTTCGCCGCGCTCAGCGCGGCCTTCCACTTCCGGCTTCTCGACCGCGTCCTCGGTCTGGAGCAGATCAGGGGCGACGGGCAGATCAGGGACGGCGCAGCGCCTGGCTGATCCGCGCCGCCTGCCGGGTGAGGTGGTGGCGTTCGGCGAGGTTGGGGGCGGACCGGGCGGCGTCGGCGTACAGCCGTGCCGCGGTCGGCAGGTCGCCCGCCTTCTCGTGGAGGTACGCCGACGCGGCGGTGTGGCGGGGCAGGCCCGGGTCCACGGTGGCCAGGGCCGCGAGGCCGGCCACCGGGCCGTCGGCCTCGCCGATCGCGACGGCCCGGTTGAGCGCCGCGACCGGGCTCCCGGTGAGCCGGAGCAGCTCGTCGTACCAGCCGACGATCTGCACCCAGTCGGTCTCCTCGGCGCGCGGCGCGTCGGCGTGCAGGGCGGCGATGGCGGCCTGGGCCTGGAACTCGCCGAGCCGGTCGCGCCCCAGCGCCGCCTGCAGGACGGCGACGCCCTCGGCGATGAGCGAGGTGTCCCAGCGGGAGCGGTCCTGCTCGGCCAGGGGGACCAGGCTGCCGTCGCTCCTGGTCCGCGCCGGTCGCCGGGCGTGGTGCAGGAGCATCAACGCCAGCAGACCCGCGGTCTCCTCGTCGTCGGTCTGCTCGCCATCGGTCGGACGAGCTGCCGGGTGAGCCGGATCGCCTCGGCCGCGAGGTCGACGTCGCCGGTGTAGCCCTCGTTGAAGACCAGGTAGAGCACCCGCAGCACCGTGGCCGGGTCGCCCGGCTGGTCGAACCGCACGTCCCGGACCGTGCGTTTGGCCCGGCTGATCCGCTGCGCCATGGTCGCCTCCGGCACGAGGTAGGCCTGGGCGATCTGCCGGGTGGTCAAGCCGGCGACGGCGCGCAGCGTGAGGGCCACCGCGGACGCCGGGGTCAGCGACGGATGGGCGCACAGGAAGAAGAGCTGCAACGTGTCGTCCGCGGTCTCGGTCGGTCCGGGCGGTGGCTCGGCATCGACGACCCGCTGCTCACGGTCGCGACGCGAGGCCTCGGCACGGTGGGCGTCGAGGAACTTGCGCCACGCGACCGTGACCAGCCAGCCCTTCGGGTCGGCGGGCTGCCGGTCCGGCCAGGTCAGGGCGGCCTGCAACAGAGCTTCCTGCACGGCGTCCTCGGCCGTCGCGAAGTCCACTCCGCGACGCACGAGGACGCCGATCACCGCGGGAGTCAGCTCCCGCAGCAGCAGTTCGTCCATCGCCTGATCCGCCACCTGGCCGGTCCGCTGCTGTACACTGTTCCTCGCACTCGCTCACTCGGCGACCGTCGGCGCCACGCCCAGGAACGGGCGCAGTTCAAGCCACTCGTGGATCGGCTTGCCGCCGGCTCCGGGAGCCGCCGACAACTCGCCGGCCAGCGCGAGCGCGCGCTCGTAGGAATCGACGTCGATCACCATCCAGCCGGCGATCAGGTCCTTGGTCTCCGCGAAGGGGCCGTCGGTGACCGGCGGGCGACCCTCACCGTCGTACCGGACGAACGTGCCCTCGGGCGAGAGCGCCTGGCTGTTGACGTACTCACCGGTGCTCTCGAGCCGGGCGGCGAAGTCGTTCATGTACCGCACGTGGTCTTCGACCTCCTCCGGGGTCCACTGGTCCATCGGGACGTCGTTGACGGCCTCGGGGGCGCCGCGGTAGTGCTTCAGAAGCAGGTACTTCGCCATCGTGATCTCCTTGGTCGGTGCGGCCACGCCGGCCGCATCTGCCCCTGGGACGGAGCCGCCGGGCCGGTCTCGACATCCCCCGCCACATCTTTCTCCACCTCTTACCCACTTCCCACCTGACGTGCGCCAGGGCCTCACCGTGGCCGAGAACGATCAGGTCGACGACGACATCGCGACCTGCAGGAGCACGTCGGGGAATGGTCCCGCTCGCCTGGCCACGGCCCACCTCCCGACCGGTGACATGGGCGATCATCGCTGTCCTCGCCGTCGCCTGGGCGATTCTGACGGGCGCCGTCGCGTCCGGATGGGCCCCGCTGGAGGCCGCCGACGCCCATGTCGTCCTCGCGGCCGACACGGCGATGGCGGTCCGTTCGGGTGCGGTGACGGTAGCGATCGCGGTCACCGACGTGGGCAGCCCGGTCGCGGTCGACGTGTTCACGGCCGTGGCGGTCGTCGTGCTCCTTCTGCGTCACCGACGCCGGGAGGCCATCTACCTCGTGCTCGTCCGCCTGGTCGCCCTGGGCGTGGAGACCGCGCTGAAGACCGCGCTGGCGCGCCCTCGCCCCGACGTCCACCCGCTGACGACCGCCGCCGGGTTCAGCTTTCCGTCCGGGCACAGCGCGGGGACGACCGCGCTGTGCGTCTCCCTGCTCGTCGTCCTCTACCCCGTCCTGCGCCGCCGGGGCAGGGCCGTCGCGGTGGTCGCCGCGGTCGCGCTGTCCGTGGCGGTGGCCGCGTCGCGCGTCCTGCTCGGCGTCCACTTCCCGTCCGACGTCATCGGCGGCCTGCTGGCCGGCTCACTCGTCGCGCTCACGGCCGCCGCGCTCCTCCTGCCGTCACGCCCCGAGGCCGTCCCCCGCTGAGGGCACTGCGCGGCCGGTCCGGACGGGGGTCGTCGGCGACTCGACCGCCGGCAGCTCGATGGTCACCGCGGCGCCGCCGCCGGCCCGGTTGGTCGCCGCGACCTCCCCGCCGTGGGCGCGGACGATCGCGCGGACGATGGACAGGCCCAGGCCCGAGCCCCCGTCGTCGCGGCTGCGGGCGCCACCGGCGCGGTGGAACCGGTCGAAGGCGTGCGGCAGGAAGTCCACGGGGAAGCCCGGCCCCCGGTCGTCGACCTCGATGGTGAGCACACCGGGGCGCGCGACGCCGGCGCTGAGCTCGACGACCCCGCCGCGCGGGGAGTGCCGGGTGGCGTTGTCGAGCAGGTTGTCCACGGCCTGGCGCAGGCGGTCGGGGTCGGCTGCGACGTCCAGGATCGGCGGCACGTGAACCGCGACGGTGACCTCGCGCTCGGCGGCCCGGGTCGCCGCGCCGCGCGCCGCGGCGTGCAGCAGGTCGGGCACGGACAGCCGCCGCGGACGCAGGAACGGCTGGTGGTTGTCGGCCCGCGCGAGCAGCAGCAGGTCCTCGGCCAGCCGGATCAGCCGGTCGGTCTCCGCGCCGGCCTCGTTGATCGCGTCGACGAGCGCCTCCCGACTGCGGCCCGGCCGCGCCGCGAGCTCGAGCTCCGCGCGCAGGATCGCCAGTGGCGTACGCAGCTCGTGTCCGGCGTCGGCGACGAACCCGCGCTCGCGGTGCAGGGCCTCCTGCAGGCGGGCGAGCAGCGCGTTGATGGTGGTGCCCAGTGCCGCGATCTCGTCTCGGGTGGCGGGGACGCCGAGGCGGCGGTCGAGGTCGCGGTCGCTGATCTCCGCGGCCTCGCGCCGCATCCGCTCGACGGGCCGGAGCGCCGCCCCGGCCAGCAGCCACGCACCGACCCCGGCCAGCAGCACCGCCACGGGTGCCGCGAGCAGCAGGGCCAGCTCGACCCGCTCGACGGCCACGTCGGAGACCACGGTCCGGGCAGCCACGGCCACGACGACCGGGGCGCCGGCGCGCGTCGCGGGCGCGGCCAGGACGCGGGTGCGGTCCGCACCGATCTGCGCGGTGAACGACGTCTCGCCACCGAGAGCCTGGCGGCGCTGGGTGTCGGTCAGCAGCGCGGCGGTGCCGGCGGACGACGACAGCACCCGGCCGTCGGGGGTGACGACCTGGACCGGCGTGCCCGGCCCGACCGGCTCCGGGTCGCCGTCGCCCAGGTCGTCCGCGACGTCGGCCAGCTGGGCGCGCAGCCCCGGGTCCAGCGACGCGTCGACGCTCACCTGCAGCTGCGCGACGAAGGCCGGCCCCGCGATCGTCAAGGCCACCGCCGTCGCCAGCGCGAACAGCAGCGACAGCCGCATCCGCAACGGCATCCGCGCTCCTCCGCTCTCTCTTTCGTCAGGACCCGGCGGTCAGGACGCGCACGCCGGGACCGGCTCGCCGCGCAGGCGGTACCCCGCGCCGCGGACGGTCTCCAGCTGGTCCACCCCGAACGGTCGGTCGATCTTGCGTCGCAGGTAGAGCACGTACTGGTCGACGACGTTGGAACCGCCGTCGTAGGCGAAGTCCCACACGTGTTCCAGGATGCGGGTGCGGGTGAGCACCTCGTCGGGGTGCCGGAGGAAGAGCTCGAGCAGGGCGAACTCCTTGGCCGAGAGGCGCAGCTCGGTCTCGCCCCGCCAGGCCCTGCGGGTGGCCGGCTCCAACCGGAGATCGGCGACGTGCAGCTCGGTCGGCCGCTCGATCGCCCCGCGGCGGATCATCGCCCGCACCCGGGCCGAGAGCTCGGCGAAGCTGAAGGGCTTGGTCAGGTAGTCGTCGGCGCCCGCGTCCAGGCCGCGGACCCGGTCCTCGACGGCGTCCCGGGCGGTCAGCATCAGCACCGGAACCCACCGGCCGGCGCCACGGAGCTGCCGGCAGACCTCGACGCCGTCCAGACCCGGCAGCATGAGGTCGAGCAGGACGGCGTCGTAGGCGAACTCGGTCGCCTGCCAGATCGCGTCCGGGCCGGTGGACGCCACGTCGACGGCGTACCCGTCCTCCTGCAGGCCGCGCTTGAGCAGGGCCGCCATCCGCAGCTCGTCCTCCACGACCAGTACGCGCACGTCGGAACCCTAGGAACGTGATGATGTGAGAACGATGAGGACCCGCTCAGCCGGCGCGGCCGACACGGCGGCGCCGCTCCCGCCCGACCTCCAGCACGAGCGGGATCAGCGAGACAACGACGATCAGGGCGATCACGGGCAGCAGGTAGGCGTCGACGCCGGGGAAGAACGCCCCGGGGGCGTACCCGGCCAGCACGAGCCCGACCGTCCACACAAGGCCCCCGACGACCTGCCAGAGAGTGAAGGTCCGCAGCGGGGTGTGCAGCGCACCGGCGACGGGGTTGAGCATGGTGCGCACGACCGGGATGAACCGGGCGAGGACGATCGCCTTCGCCGGCCCGTACCGGGCGAACAGCTCCTCGGCGCGCCGCATGCCGTCGGCGACCTTCGGCCGGTGGGCCCGCTCCTGCAGGGCCCGACCGGCGCGGCGCCCGATGAGGAACCCGACCTGCGCCCCGGCCAGCGCGCCGGCCGCCGCGGCCACCAGCACCCACGGCAGGCTCAGGTGCACCCGCCCGGCGCCGGTCGCCGCGAGCAGGCCGGCGGTGAACAGCAGCGAGTCACCGGGCAGGAAGAACCCGATCAGCAGCCCGGTCTCGGCGAACAGCACGACCAGGACACCGACCGTGCCGAACGACGACAGCAGGTCGTTCGCGCTGAGCGGGTTCAGGGCGAGCACGGTGGTCACGGTCCTCCTCGGAGCTCGGCCCACGTGGACCGTCGCAAGAACGGTAGGTCGCCGCCACTCCGGGCCGGCGAGAACCGGGTAAGGGCTCGACAAGAATCGCCCGGTCCGCGCGGAGATGAGAACGGGCTCATCGCGCGCACATGATCCGCGAATCCTGTGCATCGCAGTGTTGGCCTCTCCCGGAGGAGAGGACATCGCATGCTGCTGGACGGGCATCGACCCCGCTCCCCTTCCGACCCGCGGCGGCCCCGGCGGCGGCTGGCCGTCGCGCTGGCCATCGCCATCCCGGTGGCGGTGCTCGGAACGCCGGCGGCGTCGTACGTCACCGCGCTCACCGCCCCGGGATCCGCCGACTGGCAGACGACCTCTGTCGAGTGGATGCGCGACCACGGCGGTGGCCCGCTCGTCGACACCGCGGAGAACTGGTGGTACGCCCACAACCGGCCCACGGGCGCTGTTCCGGCGGCCGCAACGCTGCCCACCGACGACGGGCCGGCCGGACCACCGGCCGCAGGCCGGACGGCCCAACCAGCGACGGCGCAGCCTCCGGCGCTGCCGCTGCTGGCCGGACGGCCGGCTCTGTCCCACGAGGCCGAATGGGTGCCGAACCCGGACGGCGGTGCCGCTCCGGCGCTCTACAGCGCCTACTTCCGGCCGAACGCCGACTACCCGAGCCAGATCGTCGGCGTCGCCTGGATGAACCAGGCCCTCACCGGCACGCACCTGTTCGCCGGCACCGCCGAACCCGTCCCCGGGACAACGCCGCGGCCGCCGCCCAGGTCCCGCACGACCTCCGCAGCCGGCTGGTGGCCGTGTTCAACTCCGGATGGAAGATGGCCGACAGCCGCGGCGGCTTCTACGCGGCTGGGAAGTCCCTCGTACCCCTGCAGGACGGGGCGGCCTCGCTGGTCATCGACAACGCGGGGCGGGTCACGGTCGGACAGCGGGGTCGCGACGTCCATCTCGGCCCGGACGTCGTCGCCGTCCGCCAGAACCTGCAACTGATCGTCGACGGGGCCCGACCGGTCGACGGGCTCGCCGACAACGCCACCGGAGCCTGGGGGAGCCCGCACAACCAGTTCCAGTTCACGTGGCGCTCCGGTCTCGGCACCGACCGGTCCGGAAACCTGATCTACGTCGCCGGTGACCAGCTCACCCTGTCCGGTCTCGCCGACGCCATGACCGCGGCGGGAGTACAGCGCGGCATGGAGCTCGACATCCACCCCAAGACCGTCACCTTCACCATCATCCGCCCGTCGCGCACGGGGCTCGACACCACGAAGCTCCTGCCGGCGATGGTGAAGCCCGCGGACCGCTACCTCGTGCCCGACCACCGCGACTTCCTCGCGGTCACCCTGCGCACCGCTCCCTAAGAGGATCCCCGTGACGGACAAGGGCGTGCTGGACGCCCTCCTGGCGGCACTACACTGAGCCGTTCGGCGGTGCCCCTATCCAGTCTCTTACCAAGCTCGCACCCACGACTTCCCGCCGTCTCACCACGGCCCCCCAGACTCAGCCCACCGGCCTCCAGTGCGTGTGGCCTCCTCGAAGGAGCACCTGTCAACCCCCGGCGAGCGGACGGTCCCGCCCGCGAGCAGACGAAGGACATCGAACCGGCCATGCATCCCGCCCCACCAGGATGACCGTGAGACGGCAGCGCCGGTCCCGACCGACGGTCACCGGGGCAGGCGGGCGCGTCGTGGTCGTGTCCGCCTCGGTCGGGGGCGGAACGACGGGGCCGCCCGCGAGCTGGCCCAGCGGCTTCGGGCCGCCGGCCGCACGGTCGACCTCGTCGACGCCCTGGACCTTCTCCCAGGCCGCCTCGGTCACCTGCTGTGTCGCCTCTACCGGCTCCAGCTCACGGTCGCCCCGCGGAGCTGGGGGTGGCTGCTCGCCGCGCTGGACACCCGCGCCCTGACCGCCGTGGGTGGCTGTGTCGCCCGGCTTGCCGTCCGCCGGCTCGAGGGGTTCCTCGACGCGGACGTGGTGCTGGCGGTGTCGACCTACCCGATGGCGACCCAGGCACTCGCGCGTGCGCGGGCCAGGGGGCGGCTGCGCGCCCCGCTGGTGGTGCACCTCACCGATCCCTCCGTCCACCGCCTGTCGATCAGCCGGCACGCCGCGCTGACCGTGGCACCGACCGACGTCGCAGCTCGCCAGGCACGCCGGCTCGGAGCCGGGCGGACGGTCGTCGTACCGCCGCTCGTCGCGACGGGGTTCCGGCCCGCGACCGGGCCGGCCGAGCGAGACCGGCTTCGGGAGGCGTTCCACCTGCCGGCCCGCCTGCGACTCGCCCTCGTCGTGTCCGGCTCGTGGGGTGTCGGTGACGTCGAGCGGACCGTGGCCGACATCGCCGCGACCGGGCTGGCCACGCCGGTGGTCGCCTGCGGCCGCAACGAGGCCCTGCGGGCCCGCCTCGTGGCGTCCGGCCATCGCCATGTCATGGGCTGGGTCGACGACATGGCCGGCCTGATCCGGTCGTGTGACGTCGTCGTCCAGAACGCGGGCGGCCTGACCGCCGCGGAGGCCCTGGCCAGCGAGGTGCCGGTGCTGACCTACCGCTGCCTGCCCGGCCACGGACGCACGAACGCGGCCGCGCTGGACGCGGAGGGTCTCGTGCCGTGGATCCGGTCACGCGGCGGCCTCGCCCAGGGCCTGACGTGCGCCGGCGCCGCCGGGACCGCGGTCGTCGTCGACCCCCGCCGGGCGGAGCTCGACGCCGCGTTGGCGGCGCTTCTGCCCGCGGCGTCGGCAGCGGTGGCGCGGCCCGCATGCTGAGGACGGCCGTCGTCGGAGGCCTGGCGTTGGCCGCCGCAGCGCACGCGGCACCGGCGGCGCTGTTCCTCCCCCCGGTGCGCGATGCCCTCGCCCCCCGGATCGCGGGCCGCGGTGACCCGGGACATGTGGCGCTGACCTTCGACGACGGACCCCATCACGACGCGACCCCGCTCGTGCTCGCCGTCCTGCGCCGCCACCGGGTCCGCGCGACGTTCTTCGTGCTCGGTGAACAGCTGGCCCACGCTCCCCGGCTCGGACGTGCACTGGCCGACGACGGACACGAGGTCGCCGTGCACGGGTGGGACCACCGGTGCCTGCTCCGCCGGGGTCCGAACGCCGTGTACGACGACCTGGCCCGTGCGGTCGAGGTGGTCGAGCGGCACACCGGCACCCGCCCGCGCCGCATGCGTGCGCCGTACGGCGTCTTGACCGGGCCGGCGCTGCTGGCCGGGTCGCGGCTCGGCCTCGAACCGGTGCTGTGGACCTCCTGGGGCCGGGACTGGACCCGGCGCGCGACCCCCGCGTCCGTGGCCTCGACGGTTATCCGCGGCCTGTCCGGTGGCGGCACCATCCTGCTGCACGACTCCGACGTCGCCGCCGCCCCCGGCTCGTGGCGCGCGACGGTCGGCGCGCTGCCGTGGGTGCTGGACCACTGCCGAGCACACGGGTTCGCGGTCGGGCCGCTGGTCGATCATGGCGTCGCCGATCTCCTCGGCCGCTGAATGCGAGTGGGAGACCAGGTCGCGCGCTCACCGGGAGAGCCGAACTCCCTGCAGGGGGTGTCCCAGAGGATGCGGTTGCGGGCGCCGTCCCCACGGTGGGGTCGGGCCGCCCGCAATGATCGAAATGCACCCGCACCGACGAGCGCTCCAACAGTGGCGACAACGCGACGAGCTGGTCGTCGATCACCTGAACATCCGCGATCATGTCGAGGGCTTCGAGGTGGGCCAGCAGCGGACCGGCGTCGGCGTAGTACTCGACACCCAGCAGGGCCGCGTTGAGCGTGACGCCGAGGACCCCCGCCGCCTTCAGCGCGGCGAGCTCGGCGCGCGGGATGTCGTGGGGGACGACCTGCCGAGCTCCTGCCCCGCCGAGCCGGGTCGAGCACACTCACGGGCGTACAGGACGGGAGCGAGTGATGAAGGTCGAACTCAGGCCGGGCCGCCGCGACGACGCCGAGGTCTGCGGACGAATCTGTTACGACGCATTCGGCGCGATCGCCGCCGCGCACGGATTCCCCTCGGACTTCCCGTCGCTCCAGGTGGGGGTCGACGTGGCATCGGCGATGCTCGCGCATCCGCAGATCTACGCGGTGGTGGCCGAGCTCGACGGCCAGGTCGTCGGCAGCAACTTCCTGGACGAACGCTCCGCGATCGCCGGGGTCGGACCGGTCAGCGTCGACCCCGCCGCCCAGAACCGCGGCGTCGGGCGAGCCTTGATGCTCGACGTCCTGCGTCGCGCCACCGACCGGCAGGCTCCCGGGGTACGCCTGCTCCAGGCGGCGTACCACAGCCGATCGCTGTCGCTCTACGCCACGCTCGGCTTCACCGTCCGCGACGTCCTCGCCTGCATGCAGGGCACGCCGCCCGCCGGCCAGATCCCGGGGCACCAGGTCCGGCAGGCCACCACCGCCGACCTCGACGCCTGCGCCGTCGTGTGCCACCGCGTCCACGGACACGGCCGCACCGCAGAGATGGCGGACGCGATCGCCCACGGACCGGCCTGGTAGTCGAGCACCACGGCCAGATCAGCGGCTACGCCAGCGACCTGGGCTTCACCGGCCACGCCGTGGGCGAGAGCGACGCCGACCTCAAGGCGCTCATCCTGGCCGCCGACAGCTTCCACGGCTCCGGAATCCTGGTGCCGACCACCAACGGCGAGTTGTTCCGCTGGTGCCTGGAACAGGGCCTGCACGTCGTGCACATGATGACTCTGATGAGCGTCGGCCTCCACACCACGCCCCGGGGCGCCTACCTGCCCAGTGTCCAGTTCTGAGGCTCGCCGTGCCCTGAACGGCGCGCCGGGGCCTCGAACCTGGACCGACCGGGTCCTGATCGCCGCCCTGACTGCGGCTACCGGACTACTGTTCGGGTGGTGGCCGACTGGGACGGGAAGGGGCTGCCCCCGATCGCCGCCGAGCGTGCACGTCGTGCCGCTGCGGGCGGGGCGTGGACGTCGCTGTTGACCGCGCCGGCCGCCGCCGGTCTGCAGGTCGCGGATTCGAGCCCGTCGGCGAGGTGATGGGCTCGATCGTGCGCAGATCGGGTGGACCGGGTCGGGGCTGCGGGATGTACGGACGCGGCTGCGGGCTGGGGGCACGCACGGTCGCCGCTGCGGGCCGGCTCGCCGGCTACGGCGCCCTACGTCGACGCGCTGTACCGCGGTTACGAGACCGCGATGGCGCGGATGCTCGAGGAGGCGCAGCGCGATGGGGGCCGACGGCGTCGTCGGCGTCGGTCTGACGACGGACCACCTCGGGCCCGCGGCAACCGCGAGTTCGTCGCTCTCGGCACCGCCGTGCGCGCGCGCGGCACCGTCGGCCGCGCCGGCCGTTCTGCACCGACCTGCCCGGGCCGGACGTCGCGAAGCTGCTGACGGCCGGCTGGATGCCGGCGTCGATCGCGTTCGGCATCGCGGTCGGCGATCCGCCACGACGACTGGCGCACCCAGCGGCAGGCGACGCGTGGGGCGGCAACATCGAGGTGGCGGGCTACACGGAGCTGGTGCAGCACGTGCGCGCCGACGCCGGCACGCTGTTCGCCGGGCATGTGCGGCCGGCCGGCGCCGAGGGCGCGATCGTCTCGCAGATGGACCTGCACGTCTGGGAGAACGAGCCCGCGGAGGGCCATCGCGACCACGTCGCCGAGGCGACCGTCTTCGGCACCTCGCTCGCCCGCTTCCACCGCGGTCGCAGCGCGCCCGACCCGATCGCTCACCGACCTCCCGCTGCGGCGGGCCGACCCTGGGGACCGCGATGACCATCGAGGCCAACGAGCTCGGCATCCCCGAGGACGCGCTGCGCCGCCTGGCCGAGATGCGGCCCGGGCCAGGCGACCAGCCTGTTCACCTCCGACCTCTCGGTCAACGAGTTCCTGCTGGTCCGGGAGGCCGGGTTCCGCCCGCTCGGGCTGGTGCTCGGGTCGCATCTACCACGTCGGGTTCCAGATGGGCCGGTGGAGCAGGAACCAGGAGCTGGAGACCCTCTCGCAGGCCATGTACCACGCCCGGGAGCTCGCCATGACCCGGATGGAGGCCGAGGCGGACCAGCTGGGCGCGGACGGGATCGTGGGCGTCCGGCTGGAGATCGAGTTCAAGGAGTTCGGCACCGACCTGGCCGAGTTCATCGCCGTGGGCACCGCCGTGAAGTCCGACGAGGCCCACGCCCGGAGCCGGACGGGTTCGCTGGCGCAACAACCGCAACCAGCCGTTCACCTCCGACCTGTCGGGACAGGACTTCTGGACGCTGATCCAGGCCGGCTACGCGCCGCTGGCCATGGTGATGGGCACCTGCGTCTACCACGTCGCCCACCAGCGGTTCTGGCAGGCGATGGGCAACATCGGCCAGAACGTCGAGCTGCCGCAGTTCACCGAGGCGCTCTACGACGCCCGTGAGCTGGCGATGAGCCGCATGCAGGCCGAAGCCGAGCAGTTCCACGCGGAGGGCATCGTCGGGGTGCAGCTGCTCTCCCTGCCCACCGCTGGGGTGGCCACACCACCGAGTTCTTCGCGATCGGCACGGCGGTGCGGCCGCTGCGTGCGGATCACCACATCCCGACCCCGCAGCTCGTGCTGCCCCTGACGGATCGGTGAGCACAGACCGATGACCCTCGAGTCGGGTGAACCGCACGGGCTGGGCCCGATGTTCGACGTGCAACTGCTCGCCGCGACCCTGCGCGCCGACCGGGCCGACGTCGCCTCCTACGCCAGGGTGCTGAGCGGCGCGCTCGCCGACGCGCTTCCCCCGGGAATGGTCGAGGTGGAACACCACCGCTCGCTTGCCGACCGTGTGTCCGGGCGCGCGGGCAGACCCGTGGCGGTGGTGGTGCACGGCGCGGACCGCGAGCTGCACCTGCGCGAGGCCGCCCACGGGGCGGTGGAGGCGCAGGTCCATCAGGTCGTCCGCGGGGTGGTGATCAGCCGTCGGACCGTCGACATCGACCAGTGGCTCCACGCCCTCGCCGAAGACCTCAACCGGATCGCCGCCCGCGACGCCGCCGCACGAAGCGCCCTGGACCGACTGCTCAACGGCAGTGGTCCGTGACGGCGTCGAGCTGATCCGGGACCCCAGGGGCGCATCCCGGCCCCCACTACCGCCCGACGACGATCAATCCGGCGCGGAGCACACTGATCATCCGGGTGCTATCGCGCCGTCCGGGACGGAGTAGCCGCCGGACGATCAGCCCGGTCCCGGCCTGGCTGATCATCCGGGCGCAACGGTCCCGCCTTGGCCCCGTGACGGGGATGCCGCGCCGCTACTTCAGCCTGTTGGGTACCGCGTAGGTCAGTCCCGCGGCGCTGCCGAACGCCACGATGGCCGCGATGACAGCGGTGACCCACTGCCCTGCGGTGATCGAGGCGAATCCCGTTTGCGCACCACCCAGAGCGGTGGCGACGGAGGACAGGAAGGCGAGAAGCGCACTGAGCCCCGCTGCCACCCATGCCTTTGTCGCCGTCGTCCTGGTCGTGATCGCGCCGGCGTCGCCGGACTGCACGGTGGTCGTCGTCATTGGCCGTACACCTCTTCGCTCATTTCGGCTTCGTCGCGTGCCACGCCCGCCCGGTCGACCGGCAGTTCATCGGCACACCGAGCAGAGCCGACCCCTGGTCGCCGTGATACCGCCGCCCCCGGATTGCTCGAATGCATGGTTCACCGACCGGTCCCGGAACCCATCGGGCCTCCTGGATCGGGTTCGTCAGCCCACTCGATCCTTCAGGGTGAAGTACATGCGCACGATGTCCTCGAGCGGAACGCCCGGCACCCGTTCTGCGACCTCGATGGCGTCGAACAGCCCGATGCCGGGCAGGAGACCCGCCGTGTGCAGCGCCAGCGGCATCGGCACTCCCCGCTCGGCGAGACCCTCGACCTGCCTCCGGACCGCCTCGGCTTCGCGGCCGGCCAGCAGCTCGGGGAGCCGGAGTCGCATGGCGCGCACGAGCGGGGCGAACTGCTGGACCTCCGCGGACAGCGAGAGCGGTCGCGGGCGACGCGTCAGCAGCCACTGCGCTGCCCGGACGAGGAACCGGTGGGTCTCGCGGACGACATCGTCGACCAGTTCCACCGGCACGGCCCCGGGGAGCTCGTCGATCCGGGCCCACAGGTCGGGCAGGTCGAAGACCGCCGAGACGATGAGGAAGGCCCGCAGTGCGTCGGCCGGTGTGGCTCCCGTGGCCTCACCGAGGACGAACGCATAGGTCAATCCGCTGCGGTCGATCATCTGGTTGACGAGCGACGTGGCGACGATCTCGCGGCGCAGCGGGTGTGGGCGAGTGGGCTGAGATGGCGGTCGGTGAGCGCGGGAGGGAAGTAGCTGGTCAGCCGGTTCTCGACGTCAGGCAGGTCGGGCAGGTCGCTCTCCAGTACGGCGGACTTGGCGTCGAGCTTGGCGTGTGCCAGGACAACGGCGAGTTCCGGCCCCGAGAGCCCCTCACCCGCCGCACCGCGGGCTGCGAAGCCTGCGGCGTCGGGCAGCCCCTCGATGACGGGATCGAGCGCCCGGCACGCGACGAGGTCGGCCACCATCCGGGCGTGTATGTCCAGATCGTGCACCGCGTCGCCCCGGCTGATTCCGAGTACGGCGTTCTGCGCGCGGTTGTCGGCGAGCACCAGGGCGGCAACCTCGTCGGTCATCTCCACCAGCAGCGCGTCACGCGCGTCGCGGTGCACCGTGCCGTCCGCGACCAGCCGGTCCAGCAGGATCTTGATGTTGACCTCGTGGTCGCTGCAGTCGACCCCGCGGAGTTGTCGATCGCATCAGTGTTGATCTTCCCGCCGTTGCGGGCGAACTCGATCCGGCCCCGCTGGGTCAGGCCGAGGTTGCCGCCCTCGCCGACGACCTTGACCCGCAGCTCACTCGCATCAGCGCGGATCGCATCGTTGGCCTTGTCCCCGGCGTCGGCATGGGTCTCCTCGCTCGCCTTGACGTACGTGCCGATCCCGCCGTTCCACAACAGGTCCGCCGGCGCCCGCAGGACCGCCCGGATCAGCTCCGGCGGGCTGAGCCGGTCACCCCTCCATCCACACCGTCGTCGATCCCCAACGCGGCCCGGATCTCCGGCCCGACCGGCACCGACTTCGCCGTCCGCGGCCACACCCCACCACCCGCACTGATCGCCCCCGCGGTCAGTAGTCGTCCCACGACAGCGCGGCAACCCGAACAGCCGCGCCCGCTCGGCGAACCCCCGCGCGGCATCCGGCGCCGGATCGACGAACACATGCCGATGGTCGAACGCCGCGACCAGCCGAATGTGCGGCGAAAGCAGCATGCCGTTGCCGAACACGTCACCCGACATGTCCCCGACCCCGACGACAGTGAACTCCTGCGCCTGGGTGTCGACTCCCAACTCCCGGAAGTGCCGCTTCACGCTCTCCCACGCACCCCGCGGCCGTGATACCCATCGCCTTGTGGTCGTAGCCCTTCGAGCCGCCCGAGGCGAACCCATCACCCAGCCAGAACCCGTACGAGGCGGCCACCTCGTTCGCGATGTCCGAAAACTTCGCGGTGCCCTTGTCCGCCGCCACCACCAGATAGGCGTCATCCCCGTCATGACGCACCACATCCGGTGGCGGAACAGTCTCCGCGCGCCCATCCGGGCCGGTGACCAGATTGTCGGTGACATCGAGCAGCCCGCAGATGAACGTCCGATAGCAGGCCACGACCTCGTCGGCACCCGCCTCCGGCCGGCGCACCACGAACCCGCCCTTCGCCCCGACCGGGACGATCACGGCGTTCTTCACCGCCTGCGCCTTGACCAGACCCAGGATCTCCGTTCGGAAATCCTGAGGCCGGTCACTCCAGCGCAGCCCGCCGCGGGCGACCGGCCCGTAGCGCAGGTGCACGCCCTCGACCCGGGGGGAATACACGAAGATCTCGAACCGGGGCCGCGGAGCGGGCATGTCCGGCACCGCCGACGGGTCGATCTTGAACGACAGGAACGGCCGCTCCCGATAGAAGTTCGTGCGCAACGTCGCACCGATCATCCCCAGGAAACCCCGCAGAATCCGGTCGGCGTCCAACCCGGTCACCGCGTCGATCAACTCCTGGACGCTGGCCAACGCGTCGTCCTCGGCCTCGGGCTGCCCCTGCAGCACCGGGTCGAAGCGCGCGGTGAACAGACCGAGCAGCGCCCGCGCCACGGCAGGGTGGGCCAGCAGCGTGTCGGCCATGTACTTGACCCCATACGGGTTGCCGAGCTGGCGGGCGTACCGGGCATAGGCGCGCAACACCGCCACCTCACGCCACGCCAGCCCCGTGCGCAGCACCAGCGCGCTGAATCCGTCGGACTCCGCCTCACCCCGCCACGCCGCCGCGAACGCAGCACAGAACAGCTCCCGGGACAGGACGATCGGCCGAGTGCGTATCTCGGCGCTGGTCCCCTCGTCGACCCGTAGTCCGAAGGTGTAGAGCCAGCAGCGGCCACCGTCCGGTTGCACGAACTCGTAGGGCCGCTCGTCGAGCACCTCTACTCCCAGGCTGTGCAGCACCGGCAGCACGGCGGACAGCGTCACGCCACGCCCGTCGAGGAAGAACCGCAACTTCATCTCGACATCGATCGGGCCCGGCTCGACCGAGAGCCGGAGCTCCGGATCCTTCCCCAGAGACCGGATCACCCGGAGATCGGCCAAGGCCTGGACCGGGTCGACATCGCTCTTGTACGCCTCGGGAACGCCGGCGAGCTGGTCGACGACGTCCTGGTCGCGCGCGCCCGCCGCGTCGAGCACCCACTCGTCCCACGTGAGAATCGCGGCGGCGAGCTGGCCCTCCAGGCGGTTCCGGTCGGGCCAGAGGCTCGGCGCCGCCGTGTACACGGTGAAGTGCACCGCGGCCAGCCTCGACTCGCCACCGATCCGAGCCGAGTGCTCGATCCGCCACCCGCGAAGCTCATGCAGCAACACCTCCTCCATCGCCTGCCGTGCCCGAGTGGAGTAGCGGTCTCGTGGCAGATGGACGAGGCAGGAGAAGAACCGCCGGAAGGGTTCTCGTCCGACGAGCAGACGCAACCGCCGCGGCTGGGTCAGCGCCGGAACGCCGGCAGCGAGATCGTGCAGCAGCTCCTCGCCGGCCCAGAACAGGTCCTCCCGCGGGTACTCGGCGATCACCTCGAGCATCCGCTGGCCCGTGTACGACTCCAGATGCACCCCCGCCCGATGCACCGACGCCCGGACCCGGCGTCCGATCCTCGGAATCGCCAGCACGTCCTCGTGCAGCGCGGCTCGCGTGAGCGCGCCGAGGAAGTGGTGTTCCCGAACGGCGCGTCCCATCCGGTCAGTGATGCGGACGGCCAGGACCGAGGGGTGTACCGGCCGGAACACCCGACTTGCCGTGCCGGCCCGGGTGAGCACCAGGATTTCGCCGTCCTCGCTCGGGTCGAGGGCGACCCCGTCGAGGACGCGACCGGCGACCTCCTCGCGACGCAGCAATCCGAGACCCGAGGCGGCCGGTTGCTGGTCGCGGTGGTCGTGGAGGCGATGGCCGAGGAGGGCGAAGCGCCCGTCCACGAGCCACTCGATCAGCCGTGCGGCGTCCTGCACGTCTCCCTCGTCCTGTCGGACGGATGTGCGTCGACCAGCTCGGCGGCCACCGCCCGTGCCACCTCGACGAGGTTGTCCTGGTCGACGGCGACGTCCCGTACGTCCTGAAGCACGGATCGCAGCTCCGCCACGATCTCCTGCGCTTCGTCGACCGGCACCGGGTCGACATCGACACGGATCCACAGCTCGGTCGACGTACCGGGCCGCGCCTGTCCCGGTCGAGTACCTCGACAAGAGCGCCTGATTGGTCGCGGCGGACACTGACGACGGGGTGCACCACCTGCCTGACGTGCGCCTCGGTGCGAGCGAACCCCGCCAGCAGCGACTCCACGACGAACGGCATCTCGTCCGTGATGACGTCGAAGGACGTTCGGCCGTCCGAGCCCGGAGTGCTCGTGTCGACCACCGACTCGCCCCGTGGCCGCTGGGTCGCCACCCGTCGGTGTGCCAGGACGATCGTCCGGAGCGCTGCGGGCAACGTCGTCACATCGTCGGCGGAGACGCCGGCCGCCGCCGCGTGAAGGGCGTAGACCCGATGAAGTGCGTCGAGGTCGTGGTCGGCGACACCGCCTGCGGAGCCGGATCCTGCGCGGGTCTGGCGCATCGTTCCCCCCGGAGCCTCGTCGCCGTCATGGAGCTCACCCATGCTCTGCTCCACCGCTCAGCGGAGGAAGCCCCTCCGGCGCCGTACTGCGCCGTGGATCGAGCCACCCCAGGCAACCCAGGGGGTGGCCCGGCGGGCCCGACCGTGCCACCCTGCCGAGCGTGACCTCACCGAACGGTCCTCCGTCGGGAGCCGGGGGCACGCTGCCGGTGCTGACCTTCGGCGACGGCCCGCGGCTCGTCGTCGCCGTCCACGGCATCACGGCCTCCGCGATGGAGTGGCCTCCGGTGGCGCGACGGCTGTCGGCGGGGTGGACCCTCGTGGCGCCCGACCTGAGAGGCCGAGGGGCGGCCGCCGGGCTCCCGGCCCGTACGGGTTGCGCCGTACGTCGAGGATGTCTGTGCGGTCGCGCGCTCCCGATCGACGGAATCCGGAGCGGTGCTGGTCGGGCACAGTATGGGCGCGTATATCGCGCTGCTGGCCGCGTCCGCCGAACCCGGGCTGTTCCGGCGACTGGTGCTCGTCGACGGTGGCCTGCCCTTCCCGCCGGCACCCGAGGGCGTCAGTGTCGACGACGTACTCGCGGCCACCCTCGGACCGGCGCTCGACAGGCTGAGCATGAGCTTCGAGTCCGAGCAGGGCTACCTCGACTTCTTCCGCTCTCACCCTGCGCTGACCGCGGACTGGAACGACGACATCGCGGATTACGTGCGCTAGGACCTCACCGGGGAGCCGGGGCAGATGCGCTCACGGGTCGTCGGCGACGCCGTACGCGAGGACGGGCGCGACCTGGTACTGGCCGCGGACTACCTCGCTGCCTGGGACGCTCTCCGAGTCCCGACCGTGCTGCTGCGCGCGCCTCGCGGCATGCTCGGGCAGGCCCCCGGCCTCCTCAGCGAGGACGCCGTCGCGGAGGCCGCCCGCCGCCGCCCCGACATCACGATCGAGCCCGTGGCCGACGCAAACCACTACACGATAGTGCTGGCCGACCGGTTCGCCGCCCAGGTCGCCCGCCACATCGAGGCCGCGTCTGGTCGCCCAGGAAGGGCGCTGGTTCGCCTGAACCGCTACCTCTGCCTGTTGGGGACGGCATACGTCAGTCCCGCTGCGCTGCCGAACGCCACGATCGCGGCGATGACCGCGGTGACCCACTGGCCCGCGGTGATCGAACCGAATCCCGTCTCCGCACCTCCCAGAGCGGTGGCGACCGAGGACAGGAATGCGAGGAGCGCACTGAGCCCCGCTGCCACCCACGCCTTGGTCGCCGTCGTCCTGGTCGTGATCGGGCCGGCGTCGCCGGACTGCACGGTGGTCGTGGTCATTGGCCGTACACCTCTTCGCTCTTTTCGGATCGTCGCGTGCCACGCTCGTCAGCCCGGTGGAGGGGCAGTTCCCGGCGGGCACACCGAGGAGAGCGGACGCCTCGTCACCGTGATACCGCCGCCCGGGATTGCTCGGCACGCGTGGTTCACCGGCCCCACGCAGCGGCTCGCCACGTGCAGGGCGAGACGCTGGACATGAGCCGGTCGCGGACGGACCTGCCCTTCGGGATTAACCGTCAGGTCATTGGGTCTACTACAGCCGGGACCCGCCGCTGCCCGGGAGCTGCGGGACCAAGGTCGCAGCGGTTGAGCAAGCAGCCGCTGCGACCGCCCCACCCGGATGGTCCGACCGCCGATCCGGAGTGGTGTCGGTGGGGTTGGTCCTGGCGGTCGACCGATTCGATCCGGGCCGCGGCGTCGACTTCCTGTCCTTCGCGGTTCCCACGATCAGCGGAGAGGTGTTGCCGTACTTCCGGGACCGGGCGAGTCCGATCCGGACGCACCGACGCCTGCGTGCGCTGCAGTCGATGATCTACGACGCTGCCGGTGAGCTGGGACAACGTCACTGCCGTGCCCCACGGCCCAGCGAGATCGCCAGATATCTCGGCCTGAACATCGAGGCCGTGCTGGAGGCCCTGTCGGCCCAGGGCGCGGCGTACACCGCGTCGCTGAACGAGCCGGGCGCCGAACGGCGACGGGTCGGGGGACCACCCGTTTCGACGCCGCGCTCGCCCAGGTCGAGGAGAAGTTCGACCTGGTCGAGGTACAGCGCGAAGTCCTCCCGGACTCCGTCGGCATTCTCCGGCGAGGCGATCGAGGTCGCCGAGAACTGGCGGGCCACGTCGCCGTCGCGGTGGGCAACGCCGTCGCCTACGCCGATGCCACGAGGCATGATCGGCCTTTCCCTTCGCCGGGGTGCCGGCGCGAGGGTTATTCTCATGGCCTCCCCCGAGCGACCCCCCGCCGGCGCGTACCGGGTCGCCGACGTCGCGCTCCGCGACCTCGCGCCGCACAACCGGGCGCGGGTGCACTGGCCCGCACCGTGCACCGATCCGACCGTCGCCGCCCTCGTCGTGCTGTTCTGCACCGACGAAGACCTGGTCTGCGAGTTGATCGCGCGCCTCGGCGCGGTGGTGCTGACCGTGTCGGCGGCGCACGCCGTCGAGGCGCTCGCCGTCCTGTCCTGGGCTGCCGATCATGCCGTCGAGCTCGGGGTGGACGCCACCCGGATCGCGGTGGTCGGCGATGGTGCCGGCGCGGCACTGGCCGAGCGGGTCGCCGAACTCGCGGCCGACGAGGGTTGGCCACCGCTGCGGCACGTGGCGCTGATCTGGCCGCACGACCACCCGGCCCCCGCAGTCGACGGCCTGACCCGCGCGTTGACCGTCCCGACCCGGCAGCCGTCCGACCGGAGCGCGCGATGACCACCGCACTCGTCGAGGGCCCCGCGGCCGGATCGGCGCACCCCACCGACGATCCGGTCGTGGACCGCGCCCTCGCCGGGGACGATGCCGCCTTCACCGTGCTGGTCCAGCGGCACCGCGGCGAGCTGCACGGCTACTGCCGCCGGATGCTGGCCTCCTCGGACGGGGCCGAGGACGCGCTGCAGGAGGCGTTGCTGCGGGCCTGGCGGGCCCGCTCGAACTTCGCCGGGCGAGCCACCTTCCGCACCTGGCTGTACCGGATCGCCACCAACGCGTGCCTGGACGAGATGCGCCGTGACCGCTGGCGGGCCCGCAGACCGGTTCCGGCGGACAAACCGGGTGTCTGCGACGGAGCAGACCGGCAACCCGAGCCCTGCCTCGGCCGACCCCGGGCCCGACGCGCTGCTGGAGACGGGCGAAGCCGTCGAAGGAGCCTGTCGGACGATCATCGAGCTGCTGCCGCCGAAGCAGCGCGCGGTGCTGATCCTCTGCGAGGTCCTGCGCTGCTCGTCGGGCGAGGCGGCACCAGCTGCTGGGCACGACCGTGGGCGCGGTGAACAGCGCCCGGCAGCGGGCTCGGGCCACCCTCCACGGCGCACGACCGGTCTCGGCGGTGGAACGGTGGCCGGGACGCTCGGCTCGGCCCGACCGAACGGACGCTTCTCGAGCGCTACGTCGCCGCCCTCCGCCGACACGACGTCACCGCGGTCGTGGCCCTCGCCCGGGCCGACGCCGCCGCGCAGCCCGTGGGGTCAGGCCTTGTCGTCGACGAGGCGGTCGCCGAGCGCGACCGTGATGGCCCGTAGCTGATCCTGTGCGTCGGCGATCCGCTGCTCGGTGGCGACCACGATCTGCTCAAGGGTCACGGTGTCGCCGTGGAAGTTGCGGATGCGCCGCGCGAGCACGGCGGCGGCGATCTCGTCGGCAGTGGGCATGTCATCCTCCGAAGACGCCACGGCCGCGCGGAATGCGGCCATGTCGAAGTTGGGGTCGACCTTGCGGCCGACCGGCTTGGCGATCTCCCGGTGCCGAATCGAGTACTCGGCCGTCTGGCGCGCCGTGGTCGGCGAGGGCACGGCAGGCCCGCGCGTACGCCGCGTACTCGCGCAGCCGGCCACACGTCGTGGCCCGTGGCCTCGGCCTCGATGCCGACGGCACTCTGGTTGGACTGCCAGCGCTCCCACGTGCGGCCGGTGTGGAAGCAGACCCCCGGCGGCGACCACATCTGCACGGTGCCCGAGCGCGCGAGCACCAGATGCGCGAGCGGGCCGGGGAGGTCCCCGCGCCCGTCCCGGACGACGGCGAGGGGGGCGTCGCGCCGGTGGCCGGCCCCGCGGTGTGATGGCAGGTGATCGACTGCACGGCGGTCATGGAGCCATGCCCGCGGGTCTGCCAGCCCGGTTCCTCGACGACGGTCAACCCGCTTCGACGGGCCGCATAAGCAAGATCGAGAAGCATCATCGCCCGACGGCTCCGTTCCTCTGACGAATCATTCCTCGTCCCCGTCTCCTCGTCGACCGGATCACCGATCAGGATCAGTCGTTCGGACGCAGGCAACCATTTTCGGGCTCCACCATGACAGAAGCCGAACGCGCTCGACAACGCCGTTCACGTCATCCGCGGATACGCAGTACTACGTAGTGACATGCGATTGAGCCGACGGCATCATTCGATCTATGTGGCGACGTGCCAGCACAGATTGTGCCCTGGCATCGCGACTCCTTGCTACCGACGGAAAGACGAGCATTTGTCATGTCCGACGTCACCGTGCTGGCCCAGGGCGGCATCCTTCAGGCGGCCGACGTCGCCTCGATCGCCGCAGCCGCCGACCTCGACCTCGCCGCCGCGGCCACGCTGCTGATCAAGGAAAGCGGCGGCGGCCGCCGCGACGTGTGGGGCCACGACGTCGTCGTCGTCGCTCCGAATACCTATACCAAGGGCGGGCTGGTCACCGAGTCGAACTCACAGCGCATACACCGCAGCGGTGAAGCGCAGGGCGCGCGGGCCGGCAGGGCTCAGGGCCCACTCAACTGACCTTCGGGCCCTTCCAGCAGCGGGCCGACGACCTGGGCGGCTGCTGGCGCTTTGAGATCAATTGCAAAACGGGTTCGAGATCCTCGCCAACCACATCCGCACACGTGGCGTCCAAGACGGATTCCGTGCCTACAACGGATCAGGCCCCCGGGGCCGGAGCATACGGCCGGGACGCGAAGGCACGACGACGACGTCTGGAAGGCCAAGCTCGGACGCAACGACATGCCCACCGCCGACGAGATCGCCGCCGCCGTCGGAGCCACACCATCCGCAACGGCTTCGGCGACATCGTCCAGGCTCAACAGATCATCGTCGCCGACGAACAGCGCGCCGCAGACACCCAACGGGCGCTCGCCGCCCTGGCAGAGCAGGTCGCACACCGGCAATCTCGCCTTCTCTTCCTCCCGCGGCGAGAACGGAGACCGATCATGACCGGACAGAGCGGCGTCGATCCGTGAGGCCGGACGACGACGGTCCTTGCCGACGACGATGCCTGCGATCCTGCCGCACTCGGGCAAGTCCGCTCCGGCCCGACGAAGGTCAATCTGGGTGTCCCTGACTCTCCGCAAGAACGACGGCCCGCCCGGGAAGAAGGGCAAGCACGTCCCGACTCCACGCTCGCCGACATCGAAGACGACATGGTCGTCCCGGGCGACGCGGACCCTCGAACCGATGTCGGCGCTATCCGGTTGACCTCGTACGTCGGGGCCGCGACCACCCCGAACTCGACGCACTCCCGCACCGAGTTCCGCGAGCTCAGGCCGAACGGTGTGGACAAGGCGTCGTGGTCGTCGACGTCGGGTCGGCACTACGTGTGGTGCCGCGGCGCGATCGATCCGGCTGGCGCCGGGCCGACCGCACACGGTGATCGCGCAGATCCACGATGCGGACGACGACGTGGCCACGATCCGGGTCGAGGGGGCGAACGTCGTCTCGACCTTCGGCGACAAGGGGCGGCCGGGGACCATGACGACCTCGCTGGCGCCGGGCGAGATCCACGAGTGGATGATCGAGACGATCCGATCCGGGCGACTCGACGATCATCCAGTACTACTGGGACGACATGGCCACCCCGAAGGCCACCCAGAAGTACGACGGCGGGCTCGGGCAACTACTTCAAGTTCGGCAACTACCACCAGTCGACGACTTCGCGCGACCAGCAGGGCGAGCCGTTCGTGCTCGACCTGTACGACTCGGAGGTGTGGCACACGGCTACCCGGATCCGGCACCGCGAAATGCGGTGTCGTCCGGCGGCTCCGGCTCCGGCTCCGGCGGCCCCGAGCTCCGGCTCCGGCGGCGCGGTCGGACGGTCCGCTGGTGGTAGGCGCGACGCAGAAATTCTTCGAGGGTTTCGAGTCGGTGACTTCTCCCAGTGGACCTCGGCGCAGACGCGCGCCTTCGGCAGCCATGCGGCGTCGTCCTACGACCCGAAGAAGGGTTACTCACTTCGGATCGTCGACGCGGGCCCGGACCACCCGCACGTCCTCCGGACCGAGGTCCGCGACGGGGACACCGTCGTCGGCAACGACGAACGGGCCGAGCTGAGCGCGTTCGGAAAGGAGTGGGACGCCAGGAAACCAGGCGCCGACGAACTCTGGTACGAGTGCGACTTCCGGTTGGGCGACCCGGACTGGCCCACACCGCGCGCCTGGACGATCATCATGCAGTGGCACCAGGACCACGCCGACGGGTCGCCGCCGCTGGCGCTCAGTGTCCACTCGGACGACAAGGTGTACTTCGAGATGGAGGCCGACGGCGACATCCAGGAACCGATCCCGGTCTGGACCGTGCGCCCCGGCGCGTGGGAGCACGTCGTCATCCACGTCAAGTGGTCACCGAAGAAGGACGAGGGATTCGTCGAGGCGTTCGTCAACGGCGTCCAGACGGTGCCGAGGACGTTCCGTCAGACGATGTACACCAGCGACCGCCGCAACTTCTTGAAGATCGGGTGCTATCGCCGCCGGAGCAACACGGAGACCGCGGTGGTCATGCCCGACAACCTTCGGGTCTCCGGGCCACCCGCGGCTCCGCGTCCCTGAGGACTCGTCAGGGACTCGCACGCCGTGCGGAGAGCCCCCACGTCGCGCAGGACGATCACCTGTCCGTTGACCGATGATGAGGCCGCGGGCCGCGAACGAATGGAGCACCCGGTTGACCGCCGGACGGCTCGCGCCGACCATCGCGGCGAGGTCGGACTGGGAGAGGCCGAGTGTCGAGCACGATCGCCGTCGAGCGGCTTCGGACCGTTCGCCGGCGAGGCGGAGGAGCAGCTTCGCGAGCCGGCCGCCGAGGTCGAGGAAGACGAAGTCGCCCGCCTGCTCGGTGAGGCGCCTGACCAGCTTCCCGAGGCTGCGCAGCATGGCGTCGAGGACGGCCGGATGCCGCAGCCATGGCGTCGAGCACGGTCGCGCGGGTCAGGAGCAGGCCGGTCGTGGGCTCGACGGCGACGACCGATGCCGAGCGGGCGCGCCCCGTCCAGAAGGGCGATCTCGCCCGAGGACCTCACCGACTGCCGAGGGCGGCGAGCACGGTCTCCTCGCCCGCGGCGCGGAGGCGAAGCACGACCTTGACCAGGCCGTCGCACGACCACGAGCAGTGTGTCGCCGGGGTCACCCTGGTAGAAGACGTACTGGCCCTTGCGGTAGGTGCGCGTACGGCAGGCCGCGGCGAGCTCGGGCCAGCGCGTCGTCGTCCAGCGCCCGGAAGATTTCGGTCAGCCTCAGGACCTCCACGGCGAGCTCGAGCTCGGCGTCCCCGGCTCGCGCTCCCCAGCCCCACTCCGCCGACCTTAGATCGCCCGCGCCGGACCTCATAAGCAATACGGCGACAGAAGCCCGGTGACGCGCTGCCGGTTCACCTGTCACCGAGATGACAGGTCCGTTGTGCTGCAGCTCCTCAATCCGACGGACCGGTCCTTCCCTAGCGTCGGGTCCGCGCCCACGGCGCACGACCAGGCAGATCCGACGCGGTGAGGTCAATGACAATGCCCACGACAATCACGACGGACGACGCCCACCCTCGCCGACCAGGTGGCCATGTGCATCCGACGCCATCTGGACGGTGACCCCGAGGCGATGACCGATCTGACCCGCCAAGTCAGACCGTGGCTCTTCCACATCGCCCGGAGCTATCGGCTGCCCACGAGCTGGCCGACGACGTCGTGCAGTCGACCATGCTGGCCGCGTTGCTGCACATCCATCGACTCCGCGATCCGGGCTCCGGCCTGTCCTGGCTTTGGGTCGTTGCCCGTCGGGAGGCGCTCCGCGTGATGCAACCTTGAACGGCGGTATGTCTGCGTCGACGACGTGGATTCCCTTCACGCCGTCCCGGATTCATCGGCGGGGCCCGAGGAGATCGTGCTCGACGAGGGTTGACCGAGCAGCGATCCGGCGGACGCATTGCGAAGCTGCCAAACCGACACAGAGTAGTGCTCGAACAACTGATCCATGCTGATCAGCCGAGCTACGCGGCGATCTCGGCCGCGCTGAAAGTGCCGGTGGGCAGCATCGGGCCGACCCGCCGGCGGGGCCTCGAGCGCATGCGTCTTCCTGTTGGCCGCCGACCCGGAGTGGGACTGGGAGAATCCCCCGCCTGACCATCGGATCGTTCATGAGAACTCAGTCAGATGCCGTCGCGCTTACCAGCCGACCGGCTCGTAGCGCAATCCATTGACACGTGCTGAGGGTGGACTACTGTCGAGCGTTGCGAGTGCGCGAGGCTCCCGGGAGAGGTGAGCTGACATGGCGGGAAACGCGGACGGAGACAGCGGCGCCAGTCGACGGCCGCTTTGCCGCTCCTTCTGTCGGAGAACATTCAGGGCAACATCCTCGCGCCCTTCAACAAGCCGTACCAGCGGTTCCTGTTCATCAGCTTCATGAACCGTCGAGCGGAGGCCCGGGCCTGGCTCAAGGAGCTCGTCGACGCTGGAGTCGCGTCGACGAAGCAGGTGATCGAGCACAACAAGGCCTACGCAGGCAGGCGAAAGGAGGACGGCGAGGAACACTCCCCCCGCAGCAGTGGGTGGGAGTGAGCTTCACGTCCTCCGGTCTGATGACGCTGGATCCCGGCCTCGCGAGGGGCCTGCTGGCCTACGACGCTTTCTGGCAGGGCCCGCTTGTCGACCGCGAGTACCGGCGGAGAGCGAAGGATGTCGCCCGCGGTCGTGGGTGACGCCCGCCGCGGCGACCCGACCCAGTGGGTCGTCGGAGGTCCAGGCCAGTACCCCGTCGACGCGGTGGTGACGGTCGCGGCCGACGAGAGCGAGAGCGGCCTCCAGGAGAGAGCGTGCGGGTGACGTGCAGGGCCTCGGCGGTGGGTCGGGGGCTCTGCGGTGCTGTCGTGGCAGGACTGCCGACGGCACCGCGCCTACGGACGAGGGCACGCCGGGAATCGAGCCGTTCGGCTTCAGGGACGGCATCTCGCAGCCCGGGGTCCGCGACTTCACCGCGTGCGAACGGATCGTAACGGGCGCCGCGAGGCGGCGGACCAGGCCGGTTCACCGATCATCGCCACGGGCGAGTTCGTCCTGGGCTATGCCGGGGAGGGCGGGTTCCTACCCGGACGGCCGGCCGACCCGTGGCCGGCCGGGCTGGATGCACGACGGTTCGTTCCAGGTGCTGCTGCGGCTGCGGCAGGACGTCGACGGCTGGGAGGCGCAGATGCGCGACCTCTCCGCTTCGTCCGGCGGCACGATCGACGCAGCGGCAACGGCGATCGGGCGCACGACGGACGGGAAGCCGCTCGTCGCGCTCGGAAAGGGCGGGTCGGGATTTCTCAACGACTTCGACTTTCACGGACGACCAGCTGGGCGAGCAAGGCTCCGCGGTTCGCGCACACCCGCAAGATGAACCCCCGCAACGGGACGTTCGACGACCGCATCCACCGGTTGCTCCGGCGAGGGATTCCGTTCGCGACGCCTCTGCAGGTCGAGACGCGGCTGCCCGGCGCCGAGAAGATCGCCGAGATCGCCGCCGGGCGGTCGTGCACGGCTGGCGTTCAACGCCTTCATGGCGAGCATCGAGAACCAGTTCGAGTACCTGCTGCGAAACTGGGCGAGCAACCCCGACTCGCTCCCGCCGGTGGTCCCCGACGGGCCGGATCCGGTGGTCGGCGCGCCGACGCCCCCTGCGTGATCCGAGAGGCGGGAGGGCGGAAGCCGGTGGAGATCCATTTCGGCAGGTTCGTGTGGACCAGCGGGGCGGTCTACGTGTTCGCTCCCTCCCTCTCGACAGCTGAGCCGGCTCGCGAGGTCAGACCAAGTGAGGCCCGTCCAGGCGACGTCGGGTCACCCGTGAGCTGCGGCGTGATCCGGTCAACCCGTCGCAGCAGCGCGGCGACGTCCGCCGCGTCCGTGTCGAGCGGTTTCGGCAGCGGTGGCAACGGCGGTCCCGGCCGGGAGGGACACGTCGGTCAGGAACGCGTGGGCCGCCCGGTACTCGACCATCGGGGTCCGCTCGTACAGGTCCCGGTACAAGTGCGCGGCGGCGGACCGGGCGTCCTCCGCCGTCGGGTCGAGCCGCCAGAGGGCCTCGAGGACCAGTGCCCGCTCGGACGGCTCGATGCACTCGCCCTCGAGCTCGCGGAGCTGGGCGATCGCCTCGTCGGGGTGGCGCGGCACCGACCATGACGCCCAGGCGCTGCCCAGGACGAAGGTGCGGATCCGGAGGTCCCGCTCGTCGTGGGACTCGGCGATCTCGAGCACTTCCGGTTCAGCCGCTCCGCCTCGTCGAACCGGCCCTGCTCGACGTAGAGCCGCGCCAGCCGGTGCAGCCAGCCGCAGAGCAGGTACGGGGCGTCGAGGTGCCGGCCGATCGAGACCGCCCGGTCGAAGAGCCGCTCCGCCTCCCCGGCACGCCCCTGGCCCGCGGCCGTCACAGCCAGGTTCGCCACCTGGTCGCCGATGGAGGTCCAGTCGCGCAGGTCCAGGGCGATCCGCAGCGCGTAGGCGAAACAACGGGTCGCCGGACTGTGGTCACCTTCGTCCCGGTACACCTCGCCCAGGTTGCCGACGACTACGCCCGCGGTCCAGCGGTAACCGATCTCCTGCGCGACCTCGAACGCTCGCAGGCCGTGCGCGACGGCGGGCCGGTGCTCACCGTGGCGCAGGTGCAGCACGGCCAAGTTGTTGAGCGCGTAGAGCAGGGAGACCCGGTTGTCGGCCCTCTTCGCCGTGTCCAGCGCCTCCTGGAACAGTTCACGCGCCTCGGGGGTGGCCGGTCTCCATCTGCACGACGCCCATGATGCGAGGGCGATGCTCAGCCCGGCGAGATCGCCTGCCGCCGCCGCCAGGGTTGATGCGCTCGGCGGTCTCCAGGGCGTCGGCGTAGGCGCCCTGCCGGTACAGCACGAACGCCAGGGACTCCAGCGTCCGGGACAGACCGGCGGCGTCGCCGAGGCGGTCGAACCCGTCGGCCGCCCGCCGCAGCCAGGTCACGGCTTCCGCGGGCGACCGGTTGTACATGAACAGGTCGCCGAGGTCCCGCTCGCCCGCGGCGAGGATGCCCGGGCGGCCGGCGGCGGTGGCGACCTCCATGGCCCTCCGGTAGGCGCGCTCGGCCTCCGTCCACTCGCCGGTCCGCTGCCAGACGCTGCCGAGCTCGATAAGTACCTCGCCCGTCTCGGCCTCCGGCAGGAGCGGCGCAGGCGGCGGTAGTGGCCACAGCGGTGACGTTGGCGAACGCCGTCTTGGCCGCGTCGCCTGCGGCCCGGAACCACACCCGCTGCTTGTCGACCCGCTGCGTGCGGCCGTAATGGTGGGCGAGCACGTCGACGTACTGGCCGAGGCGCTCGGGATCGCCGACTCGATGAGCAGCCCGACGCGCTCGTGCAACGATTCGCGCATACCGAAGGTCAGGCTCCGATAGGCCGTCTCCTGGGTCATCGCGTGCTTGAACTGGTACTCCGGATCGGACGTGTCGCTGCGCCGCGGGGTCAGGTCGAGCTGGTGCAGTCGCTCCAGGTGCCGGGCGACCTTCTGTGGCCACCCGCGCCCGGGTAGGCCTGCGCGATCCAGCTCGCGCGGAAGCGGCGCCCGATCACGCTCGCCACCTTGATCGTCGCCTTCTCGCCTTCGCCGAGCTGGTCGAGCCGGGCCGTGAGCAGCCGTTGGAGCCCGTCGGGCAGCTCCAGCGCCGCCACCGCCCGGGGGTCCCGGAGATCCACCCCCGTCGCATGGAGGTAGGTGACGAGCTCCTCGAGGTAGAACGGATTGCCCTCGCCCTGCTCGGCGATCCGGGCGAGCACGCCGGGGTCGACGTCGGCCGCGGTCGGGTACGCGCCTGCGCACGTGCAGGCCGACGAGCAGCTCGGCCTCGGACCGGGGCAGGTCTCTCAGGTGCAGCTCGCTCGAATGGGCGAGCCGGGTGGCCGGCGACGTGCCGGCGCTCGTCGCGCGCGCGGTGACCAGGATCAGCACGCGCTGGCCGCCGATGCTGCGGGCGAGGAATTCCAGCAGGGCGGCCGAGGGCGGGTCGATCCAGTGGTGGTCCTCGAGCACGAGGAGGGTTGGTGTCGACGACGCGATATCGCAGAGGCACTCGAGCAGGAGCGTCCGGAGCAGCCCGTCGCGGGTCTGCGGATCCAGGGCGGCGACGAGCGGGCTGTCGGGCATGGGAAGCCTGACGACCGGCGCCAGCAGCGGCGCGCGCTGCGCGGCGTCGGGGGCCCGCCGCGCGATCTGGTCCACGAGCTGCGCCCGCTGTTCCGGGATCGGCAACGACGTGTCCAGACGCAGGAGATCTCGCCAGATCGAGCGCCAGACCAGGTAGCTGGTGGTCGTGGCGTGCGACCGGGAGGCTCCGCCGACGACCGTGAAACCCCGCCGCGTCGCCGCCCGGACAGCCTCCGCGACCAGGCGCGACTTCCCGATCCCGGCGTCACCGGTGACGACGAAGACGTGGCCCTCGCCGTTCTGCACCCGCCCGACGGCGGCCCCGATCCGGGCGACCTCCGCCTCGCGGCCCACGAGCGGCAGGTCGACCGCCGGCTCGGACAGCCAGGGCGCGCTGCTCCCGCACCGACCGCACCGCCCAGACGTCGATCCGGCCCGTCTTGCCCTTGACGGTGAGCGGCGCGAGCTGCTCGTGGACGGTGTGCCGCCGGACCCGCTCGTACGTCGCGTGATCGACGAGGAGCTGCCCCTCCCCGGCCGCACCCATGAGGCGGGCGGCGAGGTTGACCGAGTCGCCGATCACCGCGTACTCGCGCCGGGCATCGGTCCCGACCTCGCCGCAGTACACCGCTCCGGTGGCCACGCCCACCCGGTACGGCCCGCCCGGGAGCCCGAGCAGCTCCAGGCCGCAGCGGACGGCGCGCTCCTCGTCGTCCTCGTGGCCGACCGGCGCCCCGAAGAAGGCCACCATGACGCTGCCCGTGTCGCCGACGGCGAGGTGGCGGAAGTGGCCACCGTAGTGCGCGATCACGCGCACCGCGGCGGCCAGGAAGCGCTGCAGGTCCGCCACCGCGTGCCGGTCCTCGACGGGCACCGCCGGCAGTCCGACGAACAGGGCCGCGACCGTCCGGAGCTCGTTGACGAGCTCGCGCCGCCCGGACCGCAGTCGCTCGGCGATGGCGGGATGGAGGAAGGGCGCCAACCGGGCGATCTCGCCCTCGTCGAGGGACGGTGGCGCGGCCGGGGGCACCGGCTCGACCCGACGACGCACCCCCCGCACCAGCCACCCGCGCGCGTCGCGCTCCATGAGCCCGTCGCCCGTCCCGGGCTCGACCAGCTCGTCCGCCGCGATGATCTCGTTCCCACGCGCGCGGTGCTCGGCGGCGACGGCCCGCTGCACTGCCGGGCCCAGGAGCACGGGCCCGACCCGGACGGCCGGGTCTCCCATGACGGTCTGCAGCAGCGGACCGGCGGCGAGGCCGACCTTCATCGTCAGGTGGAAGGGTCCCGCCCTGGCCTGCACGGACTGAAACCGGGCCATGCCGGCCTGCATGTCGAGCGCACACTGCACCGCTCGATGTGCTGCGGCAGGTCGCGACGACGTATCGCCGCCGAACACCGCGATGAGCGCGTCGCCCGCGAACTCGGCGAGGCTGCCTCCGTAGTTCCTGATCCGCTCGTTCATCGCATCGAACCAGGCGTTCAGGATTCCGCCGAGCTCCTCGACGCCGTGGCGGCCCGACCGCGCCAGCGCCTCGCTCATCGGCGTGAAGCCCGAGACGTCGGCCACGAGCACCACAGCATCGGTGGGCTCGCCCCCGGTGGTCGGTGTCCGACCGGGGTGATCACGCAGCAGCGCGATCACGTGGTCAGGCACGTGGGCCCCCCACGCCGCGTTGGGGCGCGACCGGCCGTGGCCGTTCGCGCTGCCGAGCGACTCCCGATCTGCCCCCATCGTGGACCTATCCTTGTCCTGGAACGGTGCGGCTTCTACCCTGTGTAGTCGGTCGACTCGATCGTCCGCATCGTTAGTCCGTCAGGACGGGGGGCGACGTGACGGGTAGCGGAACCACCCCTGACGGCGTGGTGGACCTTCTGGGTGCTGGTCGACAGCACCTCACGTTCCGTTTCGGGTTGCAGTGGCGCGAGCCCTTGCTGTCCGCGCGGCCGCCGGACTGGCTCCTCCCCGCCCGGTACATCAGGATTCAGGCGGCGTCGCCGCCTCCCGAGCGGGTCGACGGCACGCGGTGGGACGACGGTCTGGTGGTGACCGGCGGCGGCCGGTTCGATCGGGACGCACCACCCACGGACCTGAGGGTGGATCCCCTCGACGGCGTCGCGCCCCTCGGCCAACCGGCCCCGGAGACGATCGTTCTCGACCGGTGGCTCACCGTTCCCGCCGTGCCGCCCACCCGAGCGCTGACCCGGACCTTCGAAATCGGTACGGCCGATCCGTCCATCAGACCGCTGACTTTCCTGTCCGTCCCCTATCCGGATGCGAGCATCGACGGAAAGCGCCTGGCCGTAGCGGGGGTCGACTACTACTACGAGGGCACGATCAAGTTCGACCACCCGGCGAAGGACGAGTGGATCGCTTTCAGCCTGGAGCGGTTCTTCCCACCGGAGCGGGCGAGCGCGGAGTTCATCGTGCGGGTGCAGCCGGAGCCCGATTCGGAGACTGTCGGAAAGCTCGGCACCGCGCAAACCGCGCCGACGTACCCCGTCACTGCCGCATGGGCAGTCGCCGATCCCGCTGCTACTTCTGCCAGCCGATCATCTCGGGGTTGCGGTGAAGAACCGTCCGGCCCCGTAGTTGGCCAGCCCCGTCTTGACGGCGAGGATCGCCGGGAGGTTCACCGTCGGCAGGATGCCGAACGTGCCAGCGCCGCCGTCTCGGCCGCGGTGGCCTTGGCGTACTGCTGTCGGGGGTGGGCAGGGTGTTCACCGACCTGATCAGCTCGTCGTTCTTCGGGTCGTTCACGCCGGACTTGATAAGCCCGCTGTTGGAGCAGTAGACCTGGCAGATGTAGGCGAACCCGAACGGGTCGGACTGCGCGACCCCGGAGTAGAACATGTCGAACTGCTTGCCGGTGACGATCTTCGAGAAGTCGCCGGAAGGCACCTGGCGGATGTCGATCTGGACCCCGACGTTCTTCAGCATCGCCGCGGTGCCGCCCGCGATTGCCTTCCCGACCGGGTCGTCGCCGGTGTTGACGTAGCTGAAGACGAGCCGTTGCCCGTTCTTCGCGCGGGCGCCGTCCGGGCCGACCGGCCATCCGGCCGCGTCGAGGTCTCTTTTCGCCTGCTCGGGGTCGAACCGGATGACCTTGCCGACGTTGTCCGTGTAGCCGTTCTGGAAGGGCAGGAGCAGCATCGACCCCTGCGGGTCCGGCCGCGTAGTCCAGCCCGTTGAAGTGGATCTTGGCGATCTGTACGCGGTCGATGGCCTCGAAGACGGCTTTGCGCACCAGGGGGTCGGACAGGAGGGGGCTCTGCCCGTTGAGCGTGAAGTAGTCCAGCTGCAGCGACGGGCCCTTGCGGATCTCGGTGCCGGGCTGGCCCTGCACCTGGGCGAGCCGGTCGCGGGTGCCGACGCCGACGGCGTCGAGCTGCCCGTTCTTGAACGCGTTGAGGCTGGCCGAGTCCTCCATCGTCAGGAAGGTCCGGGTGTCGAGCTTGCCCGGTCTCCCCACCAGCGGGGGTTGCGCTCGAAGACGATCGTGCCGTTCTGGGGGTCGAACTTCTGCACCTGGTAGGGGCCGGCACCCCATTCGTTGTGCGGGTTGTTCACGTAGCCCTGGTTGTAGACGGCGGGGTCGGCGGCTGCGGGGTTGACCAGCACGTTGAACAGGCCCTGCCACCACACGTCGATCCCCTGGAAGGTCACGACGGCCTGCCGGTCGTCGACCCCCCGCACCACCGAGGTGATCCGGTCGTAGCCGTCGGTGGAGCTCGCCAGATACGCCGGATCCTTGCCGTTGTTGGTCTTCCAGGTGGACTCGAACGAGCGCCAGTCGATCGGCGTGCCGTCGTTGTAGGTGGCCTTCGGGTTGATCGTGTAGGTGATTCTGGTGTTCCCGTCGACCGTTTCCTGCTTGACGTCGGTCAGGTAGTCCGGGTTGTACACCGCGTCGCCGTCGGCGGTGAAGGTGATCAGGATCGGGTTGTACCAGCGCCACAGGGTGAGCGTGTAGCCCGTGCCGTCGGTCTCGAACGTGTTGAACTGCGGCGAGATCTCCGGGAGCGACGTGGTCAGGGTGCCGCCGTCCTTGAGGTTCTCGTAGGGCTGGGGGTTGTACTGTGTCTTCTCGGCGAGCGACTGGGCGGTCTCGCCGGGCGGCTCCGCCGGTCCGGAGCGCCGCTGCAGGCGACCAGCGCCGCCCACAGCGCGGCGACCGCCGCGAGAGCGGTGATCCTCGTCAAGGTCCTCCGTGCGACAGCGCATGTCCGTCCACGGGCAGTCCGTGCTCGGGTCGTCAGCGGAAGTGGCAGGCAGTGCGATGGTCCACGGTCCCCGCTCCGGTCAGCGCGGGGGTCTCGCTGCGGCAGCGGTCGCGGCCGGTCTCGTCGAGGGTGAGGTGCAGCGGGCAGCGGCTGACGAACCTGCACCCGGCAGACGGGTCGGTCGGGCTGGGCAGCTCGCCCCGCAGCAGCACCCGGGCGCGGGTGCGCTCGGCCTGCGGGTCGGGCGTGGGCACCGCCGAGAGCAGGGCCTGGGTGTAGGGGTGGCGGGGATCGTCGAATACCTCGTCCACCGTGCCGATCTCCACGATCCGCCCGAGGTACATCACGGCGACCCGGTCCGCGACGTGCCGCACCACCGCGAGGTCGTGCGCCACGAACAGGTAGGAGATCCCCAGCTGGGCCTTGAGGTCGTTCAGCAGGTTGAGCACGCCCGCCTGGATCGAGACGTCCAGCGCGGACACCGGCTCGTCCAGCACCACCAGCGACGGGGCTGGTGGCCAGGGCGCGGGCGATCCCGATCCGCTGCCGCTGGCCGCCGGAGAACGCGGCCGGGAAGCGGTCGGCGTGCTCCGGGTCGAGCCCCACCAGCTCCATCAGCTCGGTGACCCGCCGTCCGACCGTCGCGCGGTCCGCCTCGGTGAGCGCGCGCAGCGGCTCGGCGAGGATGTCGAAGACGGTCATGCGCGGGTCCAGCGACCCCATCGGGTCCTGGAACACCATCTGCAGCCGGCGGCGCAGCGTCACGCTCCGCGGCCCGCCCGCGCAGCGCCGCGACGTCGACGCCCGCGACCCTGATGGCGCCACGCTCCGGCCGGCGCAGGTTCATGATCTCCAGCAGCGTGGTGGTCTTCCCGCACCCGGACTCGCCGACCAGGCCGAGGGTCTCGCCCTCCCGGATGTCCAGGTCGACATCGGAGACCGCGTACACCCAGCCCACCCGGCGCTTCAGCAGCGCACCGCTGCAGCAGCGGGTAGGTCTTGCTGACGCCGTCCAGCTCGAGCACGGTCGGGCGCAGCTCCCGGGGCAGGCGCCGGGCCCGGCGACTCGGGCGCCGGGGGGAGCGGGTAGACCGGGGCGCCGTCGATCCGGCCGTCCGCGATCCCCTCGGCCCGGACGCACGCCACCTCGTGGCCGGCTCGACACCGGCGCCGAGCGAGCTCGGTTCCCCGTCGGTGCAGCGGGGCACCGAGATCGGGCAGCGGGGGGTGAACGGGCAGCCCGGCGGAAGGTCGACCAGCAGCGGCGGTTGCCCGGCGATCGGCACCAGGGGCGCCCGGTCTGCGCTGTCCACGCGGGGGACGGCGCCGAGCAGGCCGATCGTGTACGGCATCCGGGGCCGCGCGAACAGCTCATCCACCGGCGCCTTCTCCACCGGCCGCCCGGCGTACATCACCAGCACGTCGTCCGCGGTCCCAGCCACCACGCCGAGGTCGTGGGTGATGAGGATCAGCGCGGCGCCGGTCTCGACCCGCGCGAGCGCGAGCACCTCGAGGATCTGGGCCTGCACCGTGACGTCCAGCGCGGTCGTCGGCTCGTCGGCGATGATCACCTTCGGGTCGTTGGCGATCGCCATCGCGATGACGACCCGCTGCCGCATCCCCCGGAGAACTCGTGCGGGAACGACCGGGCCCGTGCCGCGGCGTTCGGGATCCCGACCAGGTCGAGCAGCTCGACCGCCCGCTTCCGCGCGACGTCACGGTCCAGCTCCTGGTGGATCCGCAGCGCCTCGACGATCTGGCTGCCCCACCGGGAAGATCGGGGTCAGCGAGGACGTCGGGTCCTGGAAGATCATGCCGAGCTCGCGGCCGCGGATCCTCGACAGCTGCCGGTCGTCGAGGCCGAGCAGCTCCCGGCCTTCAGGTGATCGACCCGGAGACCGCGGCGTAGGTCGGCAGCAGGCCCATCACCGCCAGCGACATGACCGACTTGCCCGAGCCGGACTCGCCGACGATGCCCAGCGTCCGGCCCGGCGTGCAGGTCGAGATCGACGCCGCGGACCGCGTCCACCCGACCGGCCTCCGACGGGAAGGAGACCCGCAGGTCGCGGACCGACAGCACCGGCGTGCTCACGCCCGGCCGCCGGAGCGGGAGGTCGGGTCGAGCGCGTCGCGCAGCCCGTCGCCGATCAGCGCCATCGACACGGTCAGCAGCGTGACCAGGGCGGCCGGGACGAAGAACAACCACGGCGCGCTGGAGACCGTGTTCGCGCCGTCGCTGAGCATCGTGCCCAGCGAGACGTCGGGCGGCTGCACCCCGAAGCCGATGAAGGACAGCGCCGTCTCGGACTGCACGGCCGCCACCACCCCGAGGGTGAACGAGACGACCAGCAGCGAGCCGAGGTTCGGGACGAGGTGGCGCAGCACGATCGCGCAGCCGCCCGACACCCATGAACCGGGCGGCGTGCACGTACTCCCGCTCCCGCAGCGAGGTGGTCAGCGACCACACCACGCGGGCGCTGAACATCCACCCGAAGACCGTCAGCACGAGGATCAGCACCAGCCAGTCGCCGTGGGCCCGCTGGGAGACCAGCGCCAGGATAGGAACGAGGGCACCACCAGCAGGAAGTGGATCACCTCGAGGACGGCCTTTTCGGCGATCCCGCCGAGGTAGGCGGCGGCCGCGCCGACGAACGCCGCGACCGCGGTCGTCAACAGCGAGACGGCGAGCGCGATGACCAGGGAGCGCTGCAGGCCGTGCACGGCCTGGGCGTAGGTGTCGTTCCCGGCAGCGTTCGTGCCGAACGGATGCTCGGGCGAGGGCGGCGAGCGTCAGGTTGGCGAAGTCGACATCGGTGTGGGAGTAGGGGGTGAACAGCGAGCCGAACAGGGCGAACAGGATCAGCAGGGCCAGGATGGCCAGCCCGACCACCGCTCCCCGGTTGCGCAGCATCCGGCGCAGGTAGAGCCGTCGCCGGCTCAGCCGTCTGCGCGTGCCCCGCAGCTCGACCTCGCTCGGCACGGACGCGACGTCGTCGACCAACGGCCCCAGGCCCGGGATGTTGGCGCTCACGCCACCCGTACCCGGGGGTCGAGGGCCACCACGGCGAGGTCGGCCAGGATCGCCCCGACCGCCGTCATCAGCGCACCGAACGCGGCGACCGCGACCGCGCCGTGGACGTCGTTCTTGCTGATGGTCGTCACGAAGTAGCGCGCCCATGCCCTCCCACCCGAAGATCGTCTCGGTCAGCACCGCCCCGGTGAACAGGGCCGGGATCGTGAACGCGATCGAGGTGGCGACCGGGATCAGCGACGCGCGCAGCCCGTGCCGGCGGATGGCCACGCCCCGGGTCAGCCCCTTGGCCCGGGCCATCCGCACGTAGTCGGCGTCGACCGTGTCGAGCAGCAGCGAGCGCTGCAGCAGGTGGTAGCCGGCGTAGCTGATCACCGTGAGCGCGACCGTCGGGAGGGCAAGGTGCCGGAGCCGGTCCAGCACCAGCGGCCAGAACCCGGTGACCGTGGGCGACTGCGCGCCCGCCACGAAGAACACGCGTGCTGCCCAGCGACCGGTTGACCGCGATCGCGACCAGCACCACCGCGAGCCCGGCCACCGGTACCGGGATGTTCAGCGCGACGATCGACAGGCCCTGGGTGAACCGGTCCGCGAGACCGTACTGGCGGGCCGCGGTGTAGACGGCCAGGGCAATGCCGATGATCGCGGACAGGATCGCCGACAGCAGCACGAGCTGCGCGCTGACCCCGATCCGGAAGCCGATCTGATCGTTCACGGACTCCCCGACCGGCGAGTACCCCCAGTTCCAGTGCAGCACGATGTCACCGATCCAGCGCCACCAACGCTCCGACCAGCGGGGTCTGCGGGCTCAGGTCGTACTGCGCGAGCGCCCGGTCGATCTGCTCGGGCGTGCGCGGCGGCCGCAGCTGCAGATAGTTGGCCCGCGGATCCAGGAACCAACTGGCCAAGAAGAAGGTCAGGTTCGTCGCAACCCCGACCATGAGAAGCCACCCGACGACTCGGCGGGCCAGGTATCTCAGCACAGCGGCGTCACCCGGGATCGAACCACGGCCTGCACGGCGGCCGTGGCCCACGAGCCGTCGACGTACTTGACCGCCACGCGCCCGATCGTCCTCGTTGGCGGTCCGCCGTCAAGGCCATCCTGGGAT
>CAWHHY010000020.1:0-48793 GCA_963829305.1 uncultured Actinomycetota bacterium
CCGGATGTGCGGGCCCGGGGTTCCGCACGCCCCACCTGGTTGTTCTCGCGTCGAACTCGACGAGCTGAACCTCGAAGTCGTCACGGACGGCCCGCATGACCTCCTCCATCCGCGCGAGGTGCCGGTCACCGAACACGCAATGCCGATACTTCGTCACGAACACCACGTGCGCCTGCAGCGGGAACGCGCAGTCCCTATCGGGTCGCAGGCCGTTCTTGTCGGTCCGCGACCGTACGGTGCTCGTGTGCAGCTCCGGTACGCCTACCGCCTGAACCCGACCCCGGGTCAACGGCAGGCGTTGGCGCGGGCGTTCGGGTGCGCCCGGGTGGTGTTCAACGACGCTGTCGCCGCACGCCGCGCCGCCCGGGAGGCCGGTCAGCCGTTCCCGACCGACGCGGCCCTGTCCAAGGCGCTGACCGCGGCGAAGCGCACGCCGGAACGGGCGTGGCTCGCCGAGGTGTCGGCCGTGGTGCTGCAACAGGCCCTCGCGGACGCGAACACCGCCTACCGGAACTTCTTCGCCTCGGTCAGGGGCACGCGGAAGGGCCGACGGTTGGGGGCGCCGCGGTTCCGGTCGAAGCGGGACCGGGCGCAGTCGATCCGGTTCACCAAGGCCGCCCGGTTCCGGATCACCGACGCGGGCCGGTTGCGGCTGCCCGGGATCGGGGACGTGCCGGTGCGCTGGTCCCGGGCGCTGCCGGGCGAGGCGTCGTCGGTGACCGTCACCGTGGACGCGGCCGGCCGGTACCACGCCTCGTTCGTCGTCGACGCCCCCGACGCCCCGCTCCCCCGGTCGACGCGCGAGGTGGGGATCGACCTCGGGCCTGACGCACTTCGCGGTGCTGTCCGACGGCCGGAAGGTGGACAACCCGCGGATCGCCCGCAAGGCCGCCGCGAAGCTGCGCCGCGCCCAGCAGGAACTCGCCCGCCGCCAGAAGGGCTCCGCGCGGCGGGAGCAAGCTCGCGCCGCAAGGTCGCCCGCTGCCACGCCCGGGTCGGCGAACACCCGCCGGGACTGGCTGCACAAGCTGTCCACCACGATCATCCGCGAGAACCAAGCGGTGTACGTGGAGGATCTGGCCGTGTCCGGCCTGGCCCGGACCCGGCTCGCCCGCAGCGTCAACGACGCGGGCTGGTCGACGTTCGCGGCGATGCTCGAGTACAAGGCGCGCCGGCACGGGCGCACGTTCGCCAGGGTCGACCGGTGGTTGCCCTCCACCCGGACCTGCTCGGTGTGCGGGGTGATCGGCGAGGCCAAGCCGTTGCACGTCCGGGAGTGGACCTGCGCGTGCGGGGCGCACCACGACCGGGACGTCAACGCCGCCCGCAACATCCTCGCCGCCGGACGGGCGGAGAGCAGCGAAACGCTCGTGGAGCTGGTGTCAGCCGGGGCCCCGGTCCCGCAACCGGCCGTGAAACAGGAACCCGCCGGGAGCACGGCATGAGCCGCGCAGACCGGAATCCCCGCCCTTCAGGGCGGGGAGGACGTCAAGTGCATGTGTTCCTGCCGCCGCCGGAGCTGGCCCGGTTCGTCGCCGTCGTCGACGAGATCGGACGCGAGCGCGACCTCGACTGGATCTCGATCGACCCGCTGGTGCCGTTGGGCCCGCACGCCACGGACACCGTGCAGGGCCTGTCGGTCCCGCAGACGTGGATCACCGACAACCGCGAGGGCGGGGTGTTCGGTGTGATCGGCCGCGTGAGCATCCGCGCGGGACGCAGGACCGGGACGCTGCTGGGCCGCGCGCACCCCGGTGCGGTGTGGCTGGAGTGGACGGGGTAGCTGCCGTCACGCCGCCCGCACCTGGAGCGGGAGGCGGGCCACCGCGACCATCGTCCAGGGGTTGCGGTGCTCGACCTGCGCGCCGGGGTCCACCTCGATGTCCCGGAAGCGCTCCAGCAGCATCCGCAGCACGACCCGCGCCTCCAGCCGGGCGAGCGGTGCACCGAGGCAGAAGTGGATGCCGTGCCCGAAGGTCAGGTGCGGGTTGGGGACGCGGTGGATGTCGAACCGGTTCGGGTCGGCGAACACCCGTTCGTCCCGGTTGGCCGCGGCCAGCCAGGGCAGCAGGATCTGGCCCGCGGGGATCTGCACGCCGCCCACCTCGGTGTCGAGCCGGGTGAGCCGCCCGACGCGCGGGAACGGTGTGCGCAGCCGGAGCACCTCTTCGATCGCCGCGGGGAGCAGCGTCGGATCGGCCCGGATCTCGGCAACGGAGTCGGGGTGCTCGTCGAAGCAGACAACGCTGTTGCCCAGCGTCGCGGTGGTAGTGATGTGCCCCGCGAGCAGCAGCAGCCCGACGAACCCGATGATCTCCTCGTCCGCCAGCCGCTCCCCGTCCACCTCGGCTTGGACCAGCCTGCTCGTCAGGTCGCTGCCGGGGTTGGCCCGCCGGGACCGGATGTACTGCAGGAAGTAGGCGTTCATCTCCCGCATCGTGGGCGCGACCGCGGCCACCGCCTGCTCGCTCGCTTTCTCCACGGCCTCGTTCGGATCGACCTCCTGGCTGAGCAGCACGTCCGCCCAGGACCGGAAGAGATCGCGGTCCGAGGTGGGGATGCCGAGCAGCTCGGCGATCACGATCACCGGGAGCGGGTAGGCCAGCGCGTCGATCAGGTCGAACCGCTCGCCGACCTGGTCGAGCAGCTCGGTGGTCAGCTCGGCGATCCGCGGCTCGAGCCCGGCCACCACCTTCGGCGTGAACGCCTGGCTGACCAGGGTCCGCAGCTTGCGGTGCTGAGGTGGGTCCATCTGCACGAAGTTGCCGCGCTGGAACAGCGCGAAGTCGTCCTGCGCGGGCTGCAGCACACGGAGATCGGAGGAGAACGCCGCGGGGTCGGACAGGATGGCGTTCGTCTCCGGGTGGCCCAGGACGTACCAGCAGCGCGATTTCTCGTCGAAGTGCACCTGGCCGAGCCGGCGGCTGTCCTCCAACCACGCCAGGAAGGCGTCAAAGGTGGGTTGCGTGGTCGTCATCGACACTCGCTCCTCTCGGCTATTCCTCGTCGGTGTCGGGCGGGGCCGTGGCCTTGTGCTGGCGCAGCGTTCCGATGCCCTGGCTGCAGAGCCGGCGGAACTTCGACGCGTCCGGCCCGAACGTCCTGTTCCAGAACGCGATGCCGGTGGGCTTCAACATACCGCCGTCCTCGGCGCCGACCTCGACGATGACCCACTCACCTTTGGGTTCTTCGTCGTAGTAATAGTGGGCGAGCATGTCCCGGGCCACGGGGGGTGCCCCGTAGTAGCCCCACTTCTGGTTCACCGTGTCCAGCTCGTCGAGCGCCGCGTCCTGCTGCGACGTGCCGAGCTTGGCGAACACCGCCTTGGAATCGGGCATGCGGCCGCCCGCCTGGGACCGCGACATCGGCTTGCACCCCTCGCCCAGGCCGCGCTTCGGTTGCCTGCCCTTGTCGCCCGGCCGGGTCAAGCTCGTGATCAATGCATCCTCGAAGGGCGCGCTGACCTGGCAGGACACCAGCGAGAGGCCGGTGGGCCCGTACTTGTCGCGCCACGCGACGAACGCCTTGTCGTTCGCGAACAGCGCCTCGATGTCGCTCTTCTCGTAGAACACGGCGTTCTTCTGCCAGTTCGGTGGCGCCTGCGCGCCGAGCCGGTCTTCGGAGCCGTGGATGGCGAGCACCAGGGTCCATCCGTCGGCGTCGGCGGTCGTCATCACCTGGTTCTTGAACGCGGTGAGGTCCGGGACCAGCCGTCCGCCGAGGCCGATCGACTTGTCCCGGACGACCCACAGCTGCTGATCCCCGCCGCCGACCTTCAGCGGTGGCTTCTGGGCGCGTTTGTCACGCTGGACGACGAGGTCGGCGACGGCCCGGTTGCCGACCTCGCGTTGCAGGTGCCTGACCGTGTCGGCATCGAGGGCGTGCGGCGGGCTCGGCGCCCGCCGGGGCGGCGGCGACACGCTCGGGCGGGGTGGCCGTCGGCCCGGGACGTCCGGGCCCACCAGGAGTTCCTGCCGTCCCACCCGGCGATTATGCGCCGGGATGGCATCAGGGTCGCTGCCCGATCGGGCAGTCGGGCGGGCACCCCGACGCCGTCAGGCCGTCACCTGCGGGACGGGACCCAGCAGCTCGATGCCGTGCCGGCCGGCGATGGTGAGGACCGCCGCCATGCTCGGGTCGCCCTCAGCGGCCAGCGCGACCGCGGCACGGCAGAAGCTCTCCATGGGCGCACCGGGAGCGTGCGCGACGAAGGCGACGGCGTCGGCGGCGGACTCGTTGCGGACCGTGTGGGGCGTGCCGCCGGCGAGCGGGACGACGTCGCCTCCCGTGGCGACCGTCCGCTGCACCGGACCGGCCGGGTCGCCGACGTAGAACGTGAACTCGCCTTCCAGCACGTGGTAGACCTCGCCCGGGTCGTGCCGGTGCATGACCGGCGGGCCACCCCCCGGCCGGCATGCGCAGCCCGGCGGCGAACAGGGCGCCGTCGGTCTGCGCGCAGGTGGCGAGGACGGTGATCTCGTCGCCGCCGAGCCGGAGCCGTTCCACCGTGCCAGAATCGACAGGTCGCATGTCCATATTGAGGAAAGTAGACAGGTAGCATGTCGATGTCAAGGCGGATCCCGGTCCTGGGCGGCCGTGAGCGCCCCGCCAACCTCGCCGTCCTCATGCGCGAGGCGTTCGTGGCGATCAACGACCTGGTCATCGCCCGGCTCGCCGAACGGGGGCACGGGGACGTGCGCCCCGCCCACGCGGCGGTGTTCCAGTACCTGGACGACACCGGGACGACGGTGAGCGTGCTCGCCGACCGCGCGCAGATGACCAAGCAGGCCATGGCCGAACTCGTCCGCCACCTCGAGGAACGCGGCCACCTGGTGCGCGTCCCCGACCCGACCGACAAGCGGGCCAAGCTCGTCCTGCCCACCGACCGCGGGCGCGACGTCATCGCGGTCGCGCAGGCCCTCGTGCCCGAGGTGGAGGGGCTGGTGACCGATCTGCTGGGTGCCGACCGCGTGCTCGCGCTCCGCGCCGACCTCGACGCCATCCGGCACGCGATCACCGCTTACCCGGGGACGGGCCGTGATGGCCCGCCGAGTTGCGGTGGTGGAGCATCCGCCACATGAGCATCGTGACTGCGAACCTCGCCATCTCCCTCGATGGATTCACCGCGGGTCCCGACCAGACCCTCGAGCATCCGTTCGGCACCGGCGCCGACGCGCTCACCGCATGGATGTTCGAGACCGATCAGCCGGGCCGGGAGGCCGACAAGCAACTCCTCGCCGACCTGCACGCGAACACGGGCGCACACATCATGGGCAGGAACATGTTCGGGCCGGGCCGCGGTGCGTGGGACCCGGACTGGACAGGGTGGTGGGGGCCCGAGCCGCCCTACCACGCACCGGTGTTCGTGCTCACCCACCACCCGAGCGGCCTCCACTGCCGATGCAGGGCGGCACGACGTTCACCTTCGTCGTCGACGGCATCGAGTCGGCGCTGGACCAGGCACGACAGGCCGGCGGCGGCAAGCCCATCGAGATCGCGGGCGGCGCGGCCGCCGTCCGCCAGTACCTCGCGGCCGGCCTGCTCGACGAGCTGGTGCTGCACCTCGTCCCTGCGGTGCTCGACGCCGGCGAGCGCCTGCTCGACGGCCTGGGCGGGCTGTCGATGACACCGGTGGAGGTGATCGCGTCGCCGCACCGTCACGCACCTCCGGTACCGGATCTCGTCCTGAGAGTCAGCCCGTCCGGCGCCGGCCGGTCATCGGCTCCCTCCAGATGCCGTTCTTGGTCGGCACGAGGCCGAGCGCCCGTGGGCGGGCACAGCGGTCCCCGGCGCGGTGGGCGTCGAAGAGGGCGATCGAGTCGAACGTGACGTGGCAACTACCGCAATGCGCCCGGTCATCCCCCGCCCAGTCGGCGGCGCACCCTCCACAGGTGATGTGGAACAGGTGCAGGTCGTCGGCCACCCCCGCAGGGTAGGCGCCGGCACCGACAAGACCGGTCCGCGGCGCCGCATCCCTCTCGCGTCACCGGGTCGCCGCACACCATCCGCGGCATCGCACCCCGTCCGCGGCGTCGCACAGCAAGACGGGCCGCCGCAGCTGCTGTACAGGGTGCGACGGTCACGCGCGGGGCGCGACAGCCGCCACGAGCACCCCGCCACCCCTCCGGCGCGACGCCCGCACCGAATTCTCCGCGCTCTCAGTCAGTCGAGGAGGGTCACCACGGTGACGAGCACGGGCACGCTGGCGAGCGTGGTCACCAGCCCCGCGTCCCGGCCGAGCGCGACGCCCTGGTCGAAGCGCACCGCGTAGCCGAAGACGTTCTGCGCCGTCGGGAGGGCCGCGCAGACGACGACCGCCAGCAGCGCCGGGCCGGACAGCCCCAGCAGGGGCCGAGAGCCAGGGCCAGCGCCGGGTGCACGAGGTTCTTGAGCAGGATCACCGCGACCAGGCGACGGCGCGTCGTCGCCGCGCCCGGCCGCGGCGTGCGCGCAGCGACAGCCCGAACGCCAGCAGCATCGCCGGCACCGCGAGGTCGCGAGCAGCTCCACCGGCGGCGAGGCCCGCGGGCGGGCACCCGCAGGCCGGTCGCGGAGCACGAGCAGGCCCGCGGCCTGGCCAGGGCAGCGGGTTGCGCAGCGGGGCAGCAGCGTCCGCAGCCGCGGCGGCCGCTCGCCGTCCGCCGCGCGCGGGCGGTCGACGGCGTCGAGCAGCGTCGTGAACGCGGGCGTCAGCACCGCCAGCTGGAAGAGCAGCACGGCGCGATCTCGGCCGCGTCTGCCCAGGGCGTAGGTCGCGATCGGGATGCCGAGATTGCCGGCGTTCACGTAGCCGCTGGCCATCGAGCCGACCACGGTCTCCCCGCGGTGGCCGGCGCCGGAGCAGCCCGACCGGCAGGTAGAGCAGGCATGCCAGCGAGGCTGCGACCGCGGTGACGACCAGCGCCTCGGAGAAGACGGCGCCGACGTCGGCGCGCGCGAGCGTGACGAACAGCAGCGCGGGGCTCGCGACGAAGAACGCAGTGCGGGAGAGGACCTCGGCCGAGCCGGGCCCGAGCAGGCCGGACCGCCCCAGGAGGTACCCGACCACGATGACGATCGCGATGACGAGGAAGCCGTCGAGCACGCCGTTCACGAGCCCGTCACCGCCGCCATCGCCCTCCCGCGTCGATACTGAGGAACCTAACGGTTCCGGCTCGCCGGTGCCGATCACCGTCCTGGCGGGGCCAACCGGTACACCGCGCCCGCCGCGTCGTCGGTGACGTACACGGCACCGTCGGGCCCGGCCACCGCGGCCACCGGGCGGCCCCACCGGGAGCCGTCCGCGGCCTGGAACCCGCCGACCAGGGTCTGCTGGGGAGCCAGCCCGCCGTTCTGCCAGGCGAAGAACGACACCTCCGGTGCGCGGGGCGGTGACGCGTTCCACGAGCCGTGGACGCCCACCAGAGCGCCCCGCGCCCAGGTGTCGGGCAGCCCGCCGTCGACGAAGGACAGGCCCAGCGGTGCGGAGTGCCCGCCGAGGGCCTGCTCGACCGGCGGAAGGGCCGCGCAGTCCAGCACGCGGCCGTCGGGGTTGGTCTGCACGTCGACGGCGAACGGAACGTCCGACAGCTCCTGGGCCGATCCGGCGAGTCCGGGTTCCACGTCGGCGTCCGGGTTGCAGTACGGCCATCCCAGGTTCCGGCCCGGGGTGAGCCGGGCCAGTGGCTCGACGGGGTGGTCGCGCACGTACTCCGGGATCACCTGCCCCTGCGACGAGGCGCGAGGCGCCGCCGTAGGGCCGGTCGAACGGGTACTGGATGTTGTCCCGGTTGTTCACCGCCGTCCACACCGCGCCGTCCGGGGCGACGGCGAGGCCCGTGCCGTTGCGCACCCCCACCGCGTACGGCTCGGGCGCGCCGCCACCCGGCGGGACCCGCAGGATGGACGCCCGGGGCGGGGTCGCGGTGAGGTCGTCGTCGGAGATGTTGCCGGTCGACCCGACCGACACGTAGACGGCACCGTCGGGACCGACGGCCACGCTCTTGAGCGCGTGCGCGTACTGGCCCCTCAGGTCCGGGCTCTTCGCGTCCGGCAGTCCGGTGACGACGGGCCGCGGGGCGGTCGCGGCTCCACCGGCGTAGGAGTAGGCGTCCACCCGGTCGCTCTGCGCGACGTACAGGGTGGTCCCGGCGAACGTGAGGCCGTGCGGCTGGTTCAGCCCGTCCAGCAGCACCGACACGCCTGCCGTGCCCCGGCCGTCCGGCGTCAGCCGTACGACCGAGCCGTCTTTCGGCACCGACACCAGCAGCGTGCCGTCCGGCGCCCAGGCGGCGAGCCGCGCCGACGGCACGCGGGCGAACACCATCATCGTCCAGCCGGGCGGCACGAGCACCTGTCGGGGCACGTTCAGCGGCGCGGCGGTCAGCCCCGCGGGGACGATCACCGGCACCGGGGCCAGATCCTGGGGAGCAGCGGCCGACGGCGCCCCGGAGGACCCGGGGCCCGGCGGGCCCGCGGCGCAGGCGGCGAGCAGGACCGCGACCGCGGCCAGCATCGGGACGATGCGTCGCGACGTCATGTCAGTCCTCCAGGTGACGGGGGCTCCCCCATTCTTTCCGGCCGCGGGCAGGTGGCCCGCACAGGGCTGTCGAGCGGTCGGAGCACCGCGACCGGCGAGGTCGGCCGCCGACCCAGGGATTCGAGCCCGCTCAGCCGGTGCGGGGACGGCTCGGGTCGCGGGGCGGGCGGCGCTGCGCTCGACGCACGAGCGCGAGCCCCACCGCCGCCAGCGCGAGGACGACCGGCAGGACCCCGAACGCGGCGGTCAGCGACGTCGCGTCCGCGAGCGTCCCGACCGTGAGGGGCGCGAGCAGCACCGCGAACGACGTCATCAACACCGCCCGTCCGCTCGCCAGCGCCGACCGCTCCGGCGCGAGCCCGACCGTCACGGAAAGCCCCATCGGGAACAGGTTGCCGAGCCCGAGCCCGAGCAGGGACAGTCCGACCAGCGCCTGGACGGGCCCCGTCGACGGCCACAGGACCGCGAACCCCGCGGCGGTCACGGCGAGCGCGAGCGCGAGCAACCGCGCCGGATCGTGCCGCCGGGCCAACCCGCTGCCGAGGGTGCGCCCGACCACCACACCGCCGAAGTAGCCGCCCATCAGCGCGACCGCGGTGTCCGTCGACACGTCGGCGGCGTCCTCGACGAAGCTCGCGCCCCATGCGGTGACGCACCACTCGGCCGCGACCATGCAGAACAGCATCGTGGCCGCGATCCAGAACACCCCGGGGCAGCCGGCCCTGCGCCGCCCGCGACGGCGGCGGCGCGTCGATCGCCAGCCGCCGGTTGCCCCACCATGTGAACGCCGGGACCACCAGCGAGACGAGCAGCGCGACCCGCCAGCCCGCGTCCACCGCAGCCGCCAGCGACAGCACGCCGATCAGCACCACGTACGCGACGCTGGCCGCCACGTTGGCCTCGGTCAGCGCGACGGCCCGGAGTGCGCCGTGGCGGTCGGCGAGCGCCGCCTGGATCGTCACCAGCAGCAGCCCGCCGCCGACGCCCATGGCCAGCACGGAGCCGACGGTCGCCGCGGCGACGCGCCCCGCCGTCAACCCGACCGCCCCCGCGCCCATCAGCACGGCCGCCGACCAGAACAGCCTGCGCCGCCCGAGCGTGCGCTCGAGCCGCGCGGCGGCGAGGCCCGCGACCATGCTCCCCGCCGCGAACGCCGCGACGTGCAGCCCGCCCGCCGAGTAGCTGAGGTCGAGCTCGTCGCGCAGGTGCACGATGACCAGCCCCGGGGCCGCCTGCAGGTAGGCGAACCAGGCCAGCATCACGTACGCGACCCAGGTGAGCCGATCGCGACGGAACTCCGTCCCCGGTCGTTCAACCATGAAGTGATCAGACTCCTCGCTGGTCGGACCTGCAGCACGGGCACGCAGCTGCACAACGCCGCGCCGCCCACCCGACTCCGCGCCACCCTCGTCCACCCCGCGCACGCCGCAGCCTCTCGTGGTAGGGGTAGATCGTCGGCGACGTCGCCCGTGGGAGGAACGCGGTATGAGTCCGGAGCTTTACCAGCAGGTCGAGCCCGACGAGGTCGGGGTGTCCAGCGCCTACCTCGGCAACATCGACGCCCTGCAGGAGCGGTACCTGGCCGAGGATGCCTACCAGGGATCGGTCGTCCTCGTCGCCCGGCACGGCAAGGTGTGCTACTTCAAGGCGTTCGGCAAGGCCGACGAGGGCGTTCCGATGGCGACGGACAGCATCTTCCGGCTCGCGTCGATGTCGAAGGTCGTCGCCGCGGCCTGTGTCATGCAGCTGTTCGAGCAGGGTCGGATCGCGCTGCACGAGCCGATCTCGACCTACCTGCCGGAGTTCGCCGAACCGAAGGTCGCGGTGGTCAAGGACTGGCAGGTCACCCAGTTGGTGACGGCCGAGCGGGAGATCACCGTGCACGACCTGCTCACGATGACGGCCGGGATGACCAACACCTGGTGGCACCGCGTGTTCGAGCCGTCGGTGTACGGGGTCGTGCCGCAGCTCTACAAGGACGCCGGCGTCGTCGACGACATGAGCGCGCCGGCCACCACGCTCGAGGAGAACATCAAGAAGCTCGCGCAGATGCCGCTGATCGCGCATCCCGGGACGATGTTCGACTACTCCAACAACAGCGTGGACACCCTGTGCCGGCTGGTCGAGGTGGTGTCGGGGCTGAACTTCGACACGTACCAGCGGCGCTACGTCCTCGACCCACTGCAGATGCACGAGACCTGGTTCTTCACCCCGGACGACCAGCAGCACCGGATCGCCGCCGTGTACGAGGCGGGCAGGGACGAGAAGGTGACCGAAGCGAGGCCGCTGGGGTTGGGGATGCTCGGCCCGCAGGCCGCGTTCAGCCCGCATCACACCTACTTCAGCGGGGCCGGCGGTCTGCACGGCACGACGGCGGACTACTTCCGATTCGCCCAGATGCTGCTCCGTGGCGGCGAACTCGACGGGGTCCGGGTGCTCAGCCCGGCGTCGGTGCGGTTGATGACCACCAACCAGATCGGTGACCTCTCCAACTGGCAGCTGACGCAGAACAAGTGGGGCTACATGGTCGACATCCAGGAAGGTGAGAACGCCCCCTCGGGTTCGCTGCACTACCTGGGCGGCCCCGGTGCGTACAGCTGGCAGGGGTTCTTCTCCACGAAGTTCGTCAACAACCCGCGGCTCGACACCGTGATCCTGACGATGAGCACCCCGGATTCGACGGAGCGTTGCCGCACAACCTGCGCCTGGTCGCCGCCGCCACCGCAGCCGTGATCGGCTGACCACCCCCTTTTCGGGGGTCGACCCACCCCCGTCCCTGGGGATCCTCTCCTCACCCTTCCGCCCATAACGTCGTTGCATCCATCCGGCCGGCCCGAGGGCACGCGGGCTCGACCGGGCATGCAGACGGGGAGGGCTGATGATCGAGAGAACGGACCGCCGACGAGGGACGCCATCGATGCGGGTGGCGTGGGTGTCCCTGCTGGTGGCGTCGGGCGTCGGGGTCGTCGGAGTCGTACCGGCACTGGCCGCCGACCGTTCCCCCGCGCCGGCGGCCGCCACCTCTGACCACGACCGCGACCGTGGGCGGGGTCACGATCGCTGGTTCAGGGACCACGGCGACGTCCGCTACGTGTGGTTCCGGGTCTGCGACGGGACAACCGGGCGAACGACATCCACGACGACCGCCCCGGAGACGACCACCGAGACCGTGGCGACGGACGCCCTCGCGGCCGCCGTCGAGGGCGCAGCCGCCGAGACGGCGACGACCACGACACCGCGACCGACCACGACTAGCGGGACCACGACAGCGGACGACGACCCGGACGACGAGGAATACCCGACCTTCGTCGTCGTCCCCATGCCCAAGGACGAGGCGGCGGTCGCTCCGCAAGCTGGACGACCGGCCCTGCTACGACCTCACCACCGGTGCACCGCGGACGACGGCCACCACGACGTCGGCGACACCACCACCGACACGGCCGGCCCCGAACACGGCGACGACGACCACGACGCCGGCAGCGACCGGGACCACCGGCTGACGGTCCGGGTCCGCTCCACGCGACAAGCCGTTCGGCGGTGTATCTCCGCCGACGGCCCGGCAGTCTCGTCCTCGGGACACGTCCGAGGGGTGGGCTATGCGGATCGTCGTTGTCGGGGCGGGGCCGACCGGGCTGTTCACGGCGATGGCGCTCGCCCGCCGGGGCCACGGCGTCACTGTCGTGGACCGCGATCCGGGGCCGCAACCCGACGGTTCGTGGTCCCGCCGCGGGGTGATGCAGTTCCACCATCCGCACGCCTTCCGCGCGCAGGTGGTGGAGGCGCTGCAGCGCCGAGCTGCCGGAGGTGTGGTGCGACCTGCTCGCCGCGGGCGCGCAGCCGATCACCGCCCCGGCCGGCCCGAACGGCGCGGGAGGCCCGGAGCAGGTGATGGGCATCCGGTGCCGCCGGCTGACCTTCGAGCGAGTCCTGCGGGCCGCGGCGGAGCGTGAGCCGGGCGTGGATCTGCGCGTCGGGCACGTCGACGACGTGTGCACCGACCGCGGCCGGGCAACGGGGGTCCGCGTCGACGGCGCACCGCTCGACGCGGACCTGGTCCTGGCCGCGTCCGGGCGGGCCGGCCGGTTCGGCCGGGATCTCCGCGCGCCGGCACGGGGCGGGGACTGCGGCATCGCCTACGTCTCGCGCCAGTACCGCCTGAACCCCGGCGCGAGGCCCGGGCCGATGAACTCCCCGCTCGGCCAGGTCGACCTCTACCCCGGCTACCAGGTCATCGTGTTCCTGCACGACAACGGGATCTTCTCCACGACGATCGTCCGCTCCAGCCACGACAGTGCGCTCGCCGCCCTGCGCTCGACCGAGGTGTTCGAGGCCGCTGCCCGCGCGATCCCCGCCCTGGCCGAGTGGACCGACCCGGCCCGCGCCCACCCCTACACCCCGGTCGTGCCCGGCGCCCGGCTGCACAACACGTACCAGGGCCAGCTCGACGACGGCCGGTGCCGTCGCCCTGCCCGGGCTGATCTTCGTGGGGGACAGCGTGTGCACCACGAACCCCGCCGTCGGCCGGGGTATCACCACCTCGTTGCTGCAGGCCCGCGAACTGCTCCGGCTCGTCGAGGAACATCCCCACGACCTCGCCGCCGCCACCCTGGCCTTCGACCGGTGGTGCACCGAGAACATCGCGCCCGTGGTACGACGACCACGTCCGGTGGGACGCCGACCTGGCCCGCCGATGGGCGGGCGGCGATGTCGATCTCAGCCGGCCGCTGCCGTCGGACCTGGTCGTCGCCGCCGCGGCGGCCGATCCGTCGCTGTTCCCTCTCATCGGCCCCTACCTCGGCATGCGCGCCCTACCGGCCAGCCTCGACGCCGCGGCGCCCCGGGTCCGCGAGATCTACGCGGGCGGCTGGCGCCCACCCGTCCCCGACGGCCCCACGCGCGACGAGCTCGCCGAGCTGGTCGGCGCGCGCGCCTTCGCCGGTCGGCGCTGACGCGAGCTGTGCCGGGTCAGGCGGCCGGCTCGACGCTGCCGCGCTGGTCGCAGATCGTGCGGCCGTCCCGGAACCGCACGCCGTCGGCGCACCGCGCCTCCACCGCCCCGCCCGCGAACTGCTCGATGTAGAGCTGCGCGTAGAGCCCGCCCCGGGCGAGCAGCTCGGCATGCGTCCCGCGCTCGACGATCCGCCCGGCGTCGACGACGAGGATGAGGTCCGCGCCGAGCACGGTGGAGAGCCGGTGGGCGATCGCGATCGTCGTGCGCTGCCGGGTCGCGTTCTCCAGCGCCTGCTGGACCAGCCGCTCGCTGGTGGTGTCGAGCGCGCTCGTCGCCTCGTCGAGGATCAGGATCCGCGGATCCTTGAGCAGCACCCTCGCGATCGCGAGGCGCTGCTTCTCACCGCCGGAGAGCCGGTACCCGCGCTCCCCCACGACGGTGTCGTAGCCGTCGGCGAACGACAGGATCCGGTCGTGGATGTTCGCCGCACGCGCGGCGGCCTCCAGTTCCGCGTCGGTGGCGTCGGCCTTGGCGTAGCGGAGGTTGTCGGCGATCGTCGCGTGCAGCAGGTAGGTGTCCTGGGTGACCATCCCGATCGCGTCGGCGACGGACGCCTGGGTCAGCGACCGCACGTCGTGCCCGTCGAGCAGGACGCTCCCCCGGTCGACGTCGTACAGCCGCGGGATGAGGTAGGAGATCGTCGTCTTGCCCGAGCCGCTCGGCCCGACGATCGCGGCCAGCCGGCCCGGCTTGACGACGAACGACGCCTCCTGCACCGCCCACCGGCGGGTGACCGGTTCCGCGGGCTCCATCCCGGGGACGTCCGGCTCGGGGTAGGAGAACCAGACGTCGTCGAACTCGACCCGCCCGGTGACCGCGGCCAGGTCGAGCGGGCGCGCGTCAGGGGCGTCGACGATGCGCGGCCGCAGGTCGAGGTACTCGAAGATCCGCCCGAACAGCGCCAGCGACGTCTGCACGTCCAGCGACACGCGCAACAGGTTCACCGTCGGGAACAGCAGGCGCGCCTGCAGGGTCGTGAACGCGACGATCGTGCCTGCTGACAGCCCGTGCCCGGCCGCAATCAGGAACCCGGCCACGAGGTAGACCAGAGCCGGGGTGATCCCGAGGAAGGTCTGCACGACCGCGAAGAACGACTGCCCCGTCATGGCCTGGCGCACCTGCAGGTCGACCTGCCGGGCGTTCTCCGCGGTGTAGCGCTCGACCTCGGCGGCCTGCCGGTTGAACACCTTCGCCAGCAGCACACCCGACACCGACAGCGACTCCTCGGTGATCGCGGTCATGTCGGACAGCGACTCCTGCGTGCGCCCGGCCAGCCGGCGCCGCACCCGCCCGACGCGCACCTGCAGCAGCACGAACACCGGCAGCAGGGCCACCGCGACGAGCGTGAGCTGCCACGACAGCAGCAGCATCGCGACCAGCGCCGCCACGACGGTGACGACATTGGACAGGATCGAGCTCGCCGTCTCCGAGAGCACCGACTGGACCCCGCCGACGTCGTTGGCCAGCCGCGACTGGATCGCACCGGTCCGGGTCGCGGTGAAGAACGCGAGGTCCATGCGCTGGAGGTGGGCGAAGAGCCGGCTGCGCAGGTCCGCCATGACGCGGTTGCCCAGCAGGGTCGTCAGGTAGGTCTGCCACACGCCGATCAGGGCGCTCACCACCGGGATCGCGACCATCCCGGCGACCAGCCACGCCAGCAGCGGGATGTCGACCCCGCCGCCGGCCGGGAACAGCGCGCGGTCGAACGCGGCCTGGGTGAGGAACGGGGTGACGATGCCCAGGCCGCTGCTCACGAGCACCGCGACCACGATCAGGACGAGGCTGCGGCGATACGGGGTGAACAGCGCCCAGACCCGGCGCCCCAGGTCGGTCCGCGCCGGGTGGTCGGCCATGCCGAGACGGTAACGCCGGCCTGCGCGACCCCGCCCGCCCGCGCGCCGAGTAGGAAGGACACGGACCTACGACTGGAGGACGCACCATGACCGGACGGCCCCCGTTCCCGCCGTTCACGCTCGAGACCGCCCGGCAGAAGGTGCAGGCCGCCGAGGACGCCTGGAACACCTGCGACCCCGAGCGGGTCTCGCTGGCCTACAGCGAGGACTCGGTGTGGCGCAACCGCGACCGCTTCCTGCAGGGCCGCGCGGACATCGTCGCGTTCCTCACGCAGAAGTGGGAGTTCGACGAGCAGGGCCTGATGGTGCGCCGGGAGGCGAGCATCAACGACGTCGCCATCGAGGAGTCCGAGAGGCGGATCTTCGGGCCGCGGCCGGAGGCCGACCGCGGCGTCGACATTCCCCTGCAGTAGTCACTCCCGCGTGTCGTACTCGTCGTGCCAGTTCCACCACGCGTACGGCGGGGTCTGCGGGTAGCCCTCCGGCGAGTCCTCCCAGTCCTCCTGGCGCCCCAGCGCGGTGATGTCGAGGTAGCTCCAGGTGCTCCCCATCGCCTCGTCACCGCGGCTGTTGACGAAGTAGGTGCGGAACACCCGGTCTCCGTCGCGGATGAAGGCGTTCGTGCCGTGCCACTCGTCCACGCCGAAGTCGACGTCGAACCCGTCGGTCATCGTGTACCAGGGCATCGTCCAGCCCATCCGCGCCTTCACCCTCTCGATGTCGGGCTGCGGTGCCCGCGACGCGAAGACCAGCGTCGTGTCCCGGGCGTTGAGGTGAGCCAGGTGGGCGACCTGGTCGGCCACGAGCGAGCAGCCCGGGCACGCGTGGTCCGGCCAGCCGTGCACGCCGGGCTCGAAGAAGGCGCGGTAGACGATCAGCTGGCGGCGGCCCGCGAACAGGTCGAGCAGGGTCCTCCGACCGTCCGGACCCTCGAACGCGTACTCCCGCTCGACTTCCAGCCACGGCATCCGCCGCCGCTTCGCGGCCAGCGCGTCGCGGGCCCGCGTCAGCTCCTTCTCCGAGGCCAGCAGCTCCTGTCGGGCCACGTCCCATTCCTCGGCCGTGACGACCGGGGGTGTCCGCATCGCAGTCTGATCACTCATGATGTCCCTCGAATCTCGTGGTGTGGTCTCACCGGTCCAGGTGGTCGAGCAGCGCGCCCAGCGGCCCGTCCCAGTCGCGGGCCAGCGCGGCCAGGAACTGCTGTGCCACCTGCATCGGCGCGGATCGGAGGCGGTAGCGCACCCTGCGGCGTTCCCCCGGCTCAGCCGTCACCAGGCCTGCCTCGGCCAGGAGCGCGAGGTGCTTCGCGATCGCCTGCCTGGTGATCGGCAGCCGCCCGGACAGGTCCGTGGCCGTCGCCGGGCCGCCCGAGGCCAGCGCGGCCAGAACGGACCGCCGGGTCGGGTCGGCCAGGGCGACGAAGACCTGCTCGGCGATCGCCTCGGCGTCCGGCAGGTCCGGGTGCTTCTCCTCAGGCGGCATCGAGGTACGCGACCAGCTCGCCCAGCTCGCTCGCCCACCCCTCGGTGTTGCCGCCGAAGGCCTTGTCGTAGGCGTCGTCCGGCAGCTGCGAGAAGCCGCTCTCGACGACGGTCAGCCGGGTGCCGGCGCCGACGGGCTCGAGCGTGAACTCGACGTACGTACGGCGCGGGTCGTCGTCGGGCAGGCCGTTGATGTGCCAGGTGTAGCCGAACACCCGGGGCTCCTCGACCCGCTCGATCCGCATCTCCGCGGCGTATCCGCTGGTCCAGGTCATTCGGGCCGCGCCGCCCGGACGTAGGTCGATCGTCGCCTGGTCGCCGAACCAGCTCCCCAGGCCCTCGGCCGTGGTGAGGGCCGCCCACACCCGTGCCGGCGGGTGCGCGACATCGACGACCCGTTCGATGCGATCCGGGAATCCCATGACTGCCTCCATCCGATGTAGCAACTGAACGGTTGCTACATTATGGCAACCGATCGGTTGCGTCAAGATGCGACAGCGAAGGTGCCGACTCGCAGCGGCGAAGGTGCCGACTCGCGGCGGCGAAGGTGCCGACTCGCGGGGGCGCGTGGAGCGGGTGTCAGCGCAGGAGCAGCACGAACGCGGCCACCCCCACCAGCACGACGACCACGCGGAGCACCTTCGGGGACAGCCTGCGGCCGACCCGCGCGCCGATGAGGCCGCCGAGCACGGAGCCGGCCGCGATCAGCGCCACCACCGGCCACGACACCGGCGCGACGACGGCGAAGACCAGCCCGGAGACGAGGTTCGCCACCGTCGCGAGGACGTTCTTGACGGCGTTGTGCCGCTGGAGGTCGTCGTCGAGCCCGATGCCGAGCAGCGCCAGCAGCAGCACGCCCTGCGCGGCGCCGAAGTAGCCCCCGTAGACGCCGGCGCCGAAGACCCCGGCCAGCAGCGCGGGGCCCACCCGGGTGCGGCCGCCACCATGGCGGCCGGCGAGGCGCCGCGCGAGCAGGGGCTGGACGATCACCAGCACGACGGCCAGGCCGACCAGCACCGGCACGACGGCGTCGAACGCCCCGGGCGGCAGCCACAGCAACAACACGGCTCCGAGCAACGCACCCAGCACCGACGCGACGGCCAGGCGGGTGACGCGCCCGCCCAGCCCGGTCAGCTCGCGCCGGTAGCCGATGGCCCCGGTCAGCGACCCCGGCACGAGCCCCAGCCCGTTGGACACGTTGGCGGTGAGCGGCGGGTATCCGAGCGCGAGGAGCACGGGGAAGGTCACCAGCGTCCCCGAGCCGACGATCGCGTTGATCATTCCTGCCCACACGCCGGCGACGACGATGATGAGGCCGTGCCCGACGCTCACCTCGTCTGCAGGAATGGCACCCGGATCAGCTGGCGGCCTGGTACGCCTCGATGACCGACTTCGGGATGCGGCCGCGGTCGCTCACCTGGTGACCGTTCTCGCGCGCCCACCCGCGGATCGCGGCCGTTTCCTCGCGGCTCGAGCGCGTGGGCTTGTCCGCCACTGCGGTCTGCCGCGAAGTGCGCCCGCGACCACGGCCACCGGCCTTACGGGCTGCGCCGATGTAGGGCGCCAACGCGTCACGAAGCCTGGCCGCGTTCTCGTCCGACAGGTCGATCTGGTAAGTCCGGCCTTCGAGCGAGAAGTCGAAGGTGCCCGATGCGTCCGACCCGTCCAGGTCGTCGATGAACCTGACGGTCGTCTGCTGTGCCATTGTGCACTTCCATCCTTGTTCACGGGTTGCGGGGAGACGTCGGCGATTCTCCGGATCAGCGCCGGGAAATGCAACTTTCCCGTAAGGAGAAGGCGAGTGGTCACTCCTTGAGGTGTAGCCGTCACCCGCCGGGGTGTCCATGTCGACCGCTTCGGGGAATCCCGGGTTGCCTCCGAGATTGGAGAAGCAGTTGTCGAACTTGAGAGAGAACGGGTACCACCGCTCGTCTCCGTCGCCGACGTCGAACCGGTTTTCCGACCTGACCTCCGGACCGGGTGATGCAGGCACGGCAGTCCCCCACCCCTGCCCGATTCCGGGAATGCTGTCTGCCCGCGCCGGATGACGCTCGACCCGCGCGAGCCCGGGTCAGCCGCGCTTGATCTCCTGCAGCGACCAGCCGTTGCCGTCGGGGTCGTCGAAGAACGCGAAGCGGGAGCCGCGCACACCCTCCGGACCGAGCTGCTGCACGTCGCTGATCGGGACGCCGCGCCCGGCCAGCTCGGCGCGGGCGGCGTCGATGTCCTCGACGACGAGCTGGGCGCCCCGTGTCGTCCCGGGGGCGCCCAGCGGGAGCCCCTCTCCGATGACGACCGAGCACGCCGACCCGGGCGGGGTCATCTGCACCACCCGCATCCCGGGGTTCGGCCGGGCGTCGTGGTCGAGACCGAAGCCGACCTGATCGACGTAGAACCGCAGCGCGACGTCGACGTCCGACACCGGGATCGCGATGACCTCGAGCTTCATGTCCACGGGCAGCCTCCGTGTGGTCGCGGGCCGCCCGAGGGTACGGCCGGCCGGGCTTCCCCGCTTCGCGACCGGCCACCAGGCTGAGGCCGTGACCCGACTCCTGATCGTCCACCACACCCCGTCCCCGGCCACCGCGGAGCTGCTGGACTCGGTCGTGTCGGGCGCGCAGGACCCGGAGATCGGCGGAGTCGAGGTGGTGTGCCGCGCCGCGCTCGCCGCCACCGCGTCCGACCTGCTCGCCGCCGACGGAATCATCCTCGGCACGCCGGCGAACATCGGCTACATGTCCGGCGCCCTCAAGCACTTCTTCGACCAGGTCTTCTACGTCTGCGCAGCCGACACCCGCGGCCTGCCCTACGGCACCTACGTCCACGGCAATCTCGGCCTCGAGGGCGCCGTCCGGTCGATCCGATCGATCACCGACGCCCTCGGCTGGACCGCCGTGGCAGCTCCGGTCGAGGTCACCGGGGCTCCCGACCGCAGCGACCGGGACGCCTGCCGAGAGCTCGGTGCCATCCTCGCGGCCACCATCGCTCCCGACGGGTGAGCGCGTGTTCAGGGTGCCGCCGATTCGCGGGTCCGCGCCCAGCACTCCACGTCCGCCGGTTGGCCGGTCCCGAGCTGGGGGAAGGCGGCGTGGCGGGGCAGGATGCCCTCGAAGCGCAGGCCCGCCTTCTCCAGCACCCGCGCCGACGCCCGGTTCGCCGGGTGGCAGAGGGCGTAGAGGCGGTGGAGGCCGGCGACGTCGGCGAGCCTGACCATCTCCGACGCCAGCTCCGTCGCGTAGCCGAGGCCCCACGCGTCACGCGCCAGGACATAACCGGTGCTGGCCTGCTCCCGGGTCTCGAGGTCGAGACCGGTCGAGCCCACCAGCCGCCCGCTCTCGTCGAGCACGAGGTACGGGCCCGCGCCCTGCGTGGACCACACGTCGTCGCTCCACACGACGAACGCGAGCGAGTCCTCCACCGACCGGTGCCGCGGCCAGGCGACGAACCGGGTGACCTCGGGGTCGCCCGCATACCGGGTGAGGATCTCTGCCGCGTCCGGGACGGCCGGCCGCCGCAGTTGCAGCCGGGCGGTGCAGAGCCGCTCGGGGACGAGCGTGTCCATGAGGAGAGCCTGCCGCACCGGCCCCGGCACGGCGAGAGCGGTTCAGTCCTCGCCGAGGGCAGCGTCCTCGAGGTCGAGGAGGCGCTCCACCCGCCGTCGGGCCGCGTCGCCGATGGTGCCGGCGTCGTGTACTCGCCGAGGTGCCGGCCGTTGATCGCGCGCCAGCGGTCCTGGGCGGCCTCGATGACCTTGAACGCCATCGCCAGCCCGCGGCGCGGCGGTCTTTCGGCCCGGGTCAGGCGGGCGTGCCCTGCAGGACGCCGTCGAGGACACCGCTCTTGACGTCGGCGACGAGGTCGCGCAGCTGGTCGTGGCTCATCTGGATCCGCTGGCCGAAGTCGTCGGTGATGACGATCCGGCGCTCGGGCAGGGCGTCGTGGTCGATGTAGAGCTCGGGACAACCGCAGCTGCACTGCCCGCAGAACTTCGCGACGTGCTGCAGACCGGCCTCGTTCGACATGTGCGCTCCCCGTCGGTGTCGGCCCGCCGCCCGGGCACCGCTGCCGAGGCTAGGTGTTGACGGTGGGTGATCGGAAGAGTCGTTCCGGTGAACGGCGCGCGCACGGCACGGCGCTTCCGGTACCCCGCCGCGGTATGGATCGCGGGGGGCGCGAAGCCGTACCGTCCTGCCTGTCGATCGACGCACGGGGGTGGGGGTCATCGGCGAGGTGGCGTGGAGCGCGGTCGCGGCTGTGCTGTGCCTGGGCACCGGCCTGGTCTGTCTGGCCCTGGCCGTCGCCCGGGTGGGTGATCGGCCGGCCCAGCTCACCCATGCGGCGATGGGTGTGGCGATGGCCGGGATGTTCGCCCCCTGGGGCAACCCGGTTCCGATGTGGGTGGGCGTCGGCGCGTTCACCCTGCTCGGAATGTGGTTCACCGTGCTCGGCCTGCGCCGCGACCGGGCCACCCGCACGGCCCGACACCTGATGATCTCGTCGGTGGCGATGGTGCTCATGTACGTCATCCACGGACGGGTGGAGACGACACCAGGCGCCGCGGGCGACGGAGGGCACGCCGCGCACGCCGCGGCGAACGGCGGTGCCGTCGGCGTCGTGGCCCTGCTCCTCACCCTGGTGCTCGCGGGCTACTTCGCGTGGCACACCTGGACCTGCGTGGAACGCTCCCGGTCGGCGACGAACGCCGACACGCAGACCGAGGGTCCACGGAGCACCGTCCGGGCGCCGGCCAGGGTCGAGCACGTCGCGCACGCAACGATGAGCGCCCTCATGGCCGCGATGCTCCTGGGCGTGATCTGACCGACTGCACCCACAACCGGTGACACACACCACTCAACGGCGCCGCCCCACCGGACGGCGACGGCGTTACCGTCCGGGCCTGGCCCACCGAAGGAGCGACGGCATGAGCGCCCGCCTGGATGCTCGCGGCCTGATCACCCTCGTCCTCGACGACGGCACGTTCATCGGCTGGGACACGCCCGTCGACACCTCCGGCATCGACCCCGCCTACGCGGAGCAGCTCGCGAGGGCACACGCACGGTGCGGCGTCGACGAAGCCGTCGTCACCGGCGCCGGGAGCATCCGCGGATACGAGGTCGCCGTCATCGTGGGCGAGTTCGGCTTCCTCGGCGGGTCCATCGGGCGCGCCACCGCCGCACGGATCGTCGCCGCGGTCACGCGGGCGACCCGCGAGCGCCTGCCGCTGCTGGTCGCCACGTCCTCGGGCGGCACCCGGATGCAGGAGGGCACACCGGCGTTCGTCGAGATGGTCGCCATCTCGAAGGCGGTGGTCGCCCACAAGGCCGCCGGCCTGGCGTACCTGGTCTACCTGCGGCACCCCACCACCGGCGGGGTCTTCGCATCGTGGGGCTCGCTGGGCCACGTCACCGTCGCGGAGCCGGGCGCGCTCATCGGGTTCCTCGGCCCCCGCGTGTTCGAGGCGCTGCACGGCAGCGCGTTCCCGTCCGGTGTCCAGCTCGCGGAGAACCTCGTCGACAAGGGCATCCTCGACGCGGTCGTGGCGCCCGAGGACCTGGCGTGGGTGGCCAGCCGCGTCCTGCGGCTGCTCCGGACCGACCGCACCATGCCGCACGCCCCGTCGGCGACGGTTCCCGCCGTCCGCCCGGCGCCACCGCGGCGGACGACGACCACGTGGGAGTCGGTGCTGCTGACCCGGCGGCCGGACCGGCCGGGGGTCCGCGAGCTCCTCGCCCTCGGCGCCGACGACGTCCTGCCCCTGAGCGGAACCGGCGACGGCGAACGCGACGCCGGGCTGTTCCTCGCCCTGACCTCGTTCGACGGACACCCCTGCGTGCTGGTCGGCCAGGACCGCCGCAACCAGTCTCCCCAGCACTCCATGGGTCCGGCGGCGCTGCGGGAGGCGCGGCGGGGCATGCGGCTCGCCGAGGAGCTCGGCCTCCCGCTGGTCACGGTCATCGACACGCCCGGCGCCGACCTGTCGCCGCGCGCCGAGGAGGGCGCGCTCGCCGGGGAGATCGCCCGGTGCCTGGCGGACATGTCGCGGCTCACCGTGCCGACCGTCGCCGTGCTCCTCGGCCAGGGCTGCGGCGGAGGTGCGCTCGCCCTACTGCCTGCCCGCCGCGTCATCGCCGCGGAGCACGCGTGGCTGTCTCCCCTCCCGCCGGAGGGAGCGAGCGCCATCGTCTACCACGACACCGACCACGCACCGTTCCTGGCCGAGCGGCAGCGGACGTCGGCGTTCGACCTGTTCGACGACGGCATCGTCCACGCCGTCGTCCCCGAGGAGCCCGCAGCGCACGAGGACCCCCGGGCGTTCGTCCGCGGGATCGTGACGGCCTGCGCGGCGGCGATCTGCGAGCTCACCGGCCCGGCCGTGCGGACGTCGAGCCCGGCCTCGGTGGCTGGGTGGATGTCCATCGCCGACGACACCCCCGAGGACACGGGAACCTCCCCTGCGTGACACGCCTCGACGACGGACTCGCTGAAGCTCACGCCCTCGCGGTGAGGGCCGGGAGGTGCCCGGCGAGAAGGTCCCGGACGTCGTCGACCAGCTCGCGCCGCCACCAGCCGAGCTCCGGCAGCTCCGGCCCGAAGATCGGGCCGACGGCGAGCAGGCGCTCGACCACTGTCGCGGCGTCGGTCGTCCCGCGGATCCGTCCGAGGACGTCGGCCATCGGGTCGTCGAGCGGGAGGGGGCGGCCGTCGCCGGGACGGTGCGGTCGACCATCGAGCTGGGGAACGCGACGTTGACGCCGATCCACTCGGCCAGCGCCTCGCCCTCCCTCGTGGGCAGGGCCCGGCAGAAGTCGCCCACCAGAGCCTCGACGAGCGGTGCCGTTGTGGTTGAGATTGTCGCAGCACAGCACGGTGACCGGCCCGGCGTCGCGGTCATGGCGGCGCTGCAGGCCACGGACCAGGCGTCCGACGGCACTTGCCGGGGCGGCGCCCTCGACGTCGGCGCGAACGAGCGGGTCGGACAGGTCGAGCCGCCCGTCCGGGCCGCGGCGATACCCCTTCTCGCTGACGGTCAGCGTGACCACTGCGACGGCGGGGTCGGCCAGCCGCTCCAGCACGTCGTCGGGTTGCGTCGGCCCGTCGAGCACCTCGCGGACAATCCCGGTGATCCGCAGCGACACCGGGACGTCCGCGTCCTTCTGCAGGATCCCGTACAGGCCGCCCTGCGGGGCCAGCTGGTCGCGCACGGACGCCGACCGCTGCGTGACACCGCAGATCCCCCACAACCCAGCTCACCCGTGGCGAGGGCGGCGTCCTCGGTGTAGACGGCCTGGTGTGCCCGGTGGAAGGCGCCGATGCCCAGGTGCACCACGCCGACCGTGCTCGCCGCCGTGTGCCGGGCGGGCAGCGACAGCGCAGGCGACTCGGTGAGCCGGGAAAGCGCGGTGGGGTCGAGCCGAGTCACAGGACCGCTCCGATCTGCCACGGCACGATCTCCTCGCCGCCCAGGCCCAGGTCCTCGCTCTGCGAGCGGTCCCCGGACGCCACCTCGATCAGCCGGCGGTAGACCCGCCGTCCCATCTCCTCGAGGGGCACGCCGGTCTCGACGACTCCGGAGCAGTCGACGTCGATGTCGCCGCTCATCCTGGTGGCCAGCTCCGAATCCACCTGGTGGGTGGATCGCTGAATTCCGGACCCGCCGACGGCGGCTGGCTGGTGCACGCCGAACTCCCGATCTCCGAGCGGCCCCCGGACAGGTCGGTGGGCCCGCCGCCCCCGCCCAACGAGATCGAGGCGTCGAGCCCGTGACCATCACCGTCGTAGTCGCCGAGGACGAGGCGCCCGTCCGCGCCGGATGCGTCATGCTGCTGAACGCCGCACCGGACATCGAGGTCATCGGGCAGGCAGGCGACGGCGCCGAGGCGGTGGAGCTCGCCCACGCGCTGCGGCCCGACGTCGTGCTGATGGACCTGCGGATGCCCGGGATGGACGGCGTCGCGGCGACCTCGGCCATCACCGGTCCCCGCGCGGCCGGGGGCGCCCCAGCGCCGACGGTGCTCGTCCTGACCACGTTCAACGAGGAGACGGCGGTGCAGCAGGCACTGGCTGCCGGGGCCAGCGGGTTCCTGCTCAAGCACGCCGCGCCGGCCGACCTGATCACCGCGATCCGCCACTGCGCGGCGGGCGACGGCTGGCTGGATCCGTCGGTCATCGGCAGCGTCATCGGTGCCCTGCGACGTGCCGGACCGCGCGCGCACGCCGCCCCGTCGGCACTGGCCACGCTCACCCCCGGGAGCGGGAGGTCCTGGCGCAGATGGCCGAAGGGCGCTCCAACGCCGAGAGCAGCGCGCAGCTGTTCGTGAGCGACGCGACTACCCGCACGCACGTGGGACGGGTCATCGCCAAGACGGGCTCCCGCGACCGCACCCAGGCCGTCGTCCTCGCCTACCAGAGCGGGCTGATGAGTTGAGGGCTACAGCCCCGTACTCGTCATGCGCGGATGCACCGTGAGTGCCGCCGCGACGAGCGCGAGTGTGATGGACAGCAGGAGGGACAACCGCAGGCCGGGGACGAGCGGCCGTTGGCGAGGGACCCGAAAGGGCGACGCCGATGACGCTTCCGGTCCATCGTCGGCACCACACGCTGCCGAACCGAGCAGCACCAACTGGGCGACGAGGGCCGTGAACGGCGTGGACCGGTCGACGATCAGCAGCCCGGCGAGAGCGGCGGCGATGAGCACCGCGGACCCGGCCAGCGCCGGACGCACACCGCTCGCCCGCACGATCCGGCCCGCGAGCAGGTTGCCCACGAAGACGGCTGCGGTCAGCGGGAGGAAGGCCATGCCGGTGGCCAGCACCGATGCACCACGGACCGTCTGGAAGTAGAGGCTCAGCAGGAAGATCAAGCCGTAGATCGCGACGTTGACCAGCAGCCCGACCGCCGAGGTCGTCGCGAAGGTCCGCGACCGGAACAGCGGCAGCGGCAGCATCGGCTCCCGGCTGTGTACCTCGACCCGGAGGAACCCGACGAGCGCGACCACCGCCACGCCGTATCCGACCAGGACGAGCGGCGCGGTGAAGCCGTCCTGCCCGCCCGTGATCGTGGATGCGGCGAGCGCGCACAGCGCGACGATCGCCAGTGTCTGGCCGGGCAGGTCGATCCTGCGCGGCGTCCGGGGCGTCTCCGCCGCGTACCGCAGCGTCAGCGCGATGGCGAGGACGCCCAGCGGGGCGTTGATGAAGAAGATCGCCCGCCAGCCGACGGCCTCGATCAGCACTCCCCCGACCAACGGCCCCGCCGACAGGGCCAGGCTGGCGCAGGCCGCCCGCGCGGTCGTGCCACCGAGCGCGGCGCCGATCGGCTGCATCGCGACGTTCACGACGGTGACGTCCAGCTGCACGACCCCGAACCCGACTGCCGACCCGCGGCAACCGCGCGGTCGAGATCACCGCCGCCGGCCGCGACGGGCTGAGCGACACGTTCGGCATCGATCCCGACTGACCGATGATCACCCGATCGGCTCGGCGCGAACACCCGTCTTGACGCCGAATCAGAGGAGCGAGGATCATCCCTGCCCCGTAGATCACGATCGGAGAGACCGGCGACCATGCCCACCCTCATCGGCTATCACGAGATCACAGACGCCCAGCACTGGCTGTCGTCACCGAAGCGCGAGGAACTCTTCGGCCCCCTCGGTATCACCAACATCCGGACGTTCGTCGATCCCCAGAATCCGACGCGGGCGGCGGTGCTCATGGACGTGCCCGACATGGACGCATTCCAGGCCGCCATGCAGACCCAGGCGGCTGCGGACGCCATGAGCCATGACGGGGTCCTGCCCGAAACCTTGGTCATCCTCCTGGAGTCCTGAACGACCTGCGCTGGTCACACCGGAACCGGGGCTGGTCGGGGCAACAGGGTCAGCGCGGCGGCGGGGAAGATCAGGACCGAGACCAGACCCGCCGCCACCAGGCCCGCTCCGACGGCCGGGTCGAGCATCCCCATCTCTCGGCCGATCTCGACAGCGGCGAGCAGGAACGGCAGCGCGAGCAGGAACCCCGGCACCGCGGCCAGCGCGGCCGGGTGCGCGATCAGCCCGTACAGGTCGAGGGTCAGCCCGCTGGTGACGAAGAAGACCGGCACCAGCAGCCCGTAGCCCACGGCTTCGAGTTTGACCCGGGTAGAGCGGATGGGTGGTGACGGGGTCCGGATCGAGTGCCCGCACCAGCAGGCCGGCGAGGAACGCGCCGAGGATGGCCTCGAACCCGAGCATCTGCGCCGCCAGCGGGAGCCCGGCCACCAGGAGAACGGTCAGCCGCACGCGGATCTGCGCGCTGGTGTCGGCGAGCCGGGCGATCACGCCGGTCAGCCGCATCGAGTGCTCCACCCCGAACACGGCCAGCGCGATCATCCCCAGGGCGCCGAGCAGCAGCACCAGCAGCAGCAACAGCCGGCCGGCCAGCGGCGTGTCGCTGCCTGCGAGCCCCACCGACAGCAGCACCACCGCCGCGACCTCGCCCGCGGACGCGCCGGCGAGGGCGATCCGCCCGACCGGCTGCGCCAGCACGCCCGCGTCGGACAGCACCGGGACGACCAGGCCGAGCGAGGTCGCTCCCCGCCGCGTCAGAGGCGCGTCATTGTTGTTCGATCATGGTCGGGCAGCAATGGCGCGCCTGTGAGGCGTGGGCGGCCGGGAAGCGGCCCTACGCGCTGCGCGTCGACGTCGCCAGTGCGCGGGTCAGCTCGGCGACGATGCGCCCCGGATCGCCGTACACGTCGAACCGGGTGTAGCGGTAGATCCGCCAGCCGCGGTCGACCAGCCGGGTGTAGCGCCCGGCGTCGCGGAGCACCTCGACCGGATCGGTGTGGCCTTCCCCCTCGTACTCGATGCCGATGCGCTGATCCGGCCAGGCCAGGTCGAGCCAGACGGCCGTGCGCGCCCCGGCGTCCTGCACCACCCACTGGACCCGCGGAGTCGGCAGGCCCGCCTGGACGATGATCAGACGCAGGCGGGTCTCCATCGGCGGCCCGGCGTACGGGTTGGCATGAGCAAGCGTGGTGCACAACCGGCTGGTGCCGGGCCCGCCGCGGTAGTGCGCACCGAAGTGCAGCAGGAGGTCCGGGGAGAAGCGGTGCCGGTTCGAAAGACGGTCCACCGCCACCACCGCCTCGGCGAGATCCTCCTGCCGGCCCAGGTCGTAGGCGGTGCGCAGCGGGCTGGTGCACCGCACGTCGTCCACCCACGTCGTCTCTCCCGGGGCGATGCGCTCGCGGCGGACCACCAACCCGTCGTGGACCCGCTGGCCGCTGCCGGCGACGGTGACCTCCGCGGGGACATCGCGGTACCGGGCACAGTCCGCGTCGAGCAGCACCGCCGCCGAGTAGCCCGCCAGCACGCCCCGCCCCTCGACGAGCCGGTAGGCGCCGCCAAGCATGTCCTGTAGATCAGCGCCGCTGCGGAGCGAGGCGGTGATCCACAGGTGGAGTGACAGAGCGTAGGCGCAGGTCCGGTGGCTCGTCGCCGGTCGGGCAGTAGACGTCCGGGAAGAGCCGCTCGAACCGTGGCCCGCGCAGGCAGCCCCACGTGGTGAGACCGGCCCTGACCGCGAGTGAGCCGCGGAACGCCACGGGCCAACCCGGTACGACAGCCGACACGGACGCAGCATCGCGCAGGGACCCGGCCGCTCGAGGCCGTTTCGCACATCTCGACCGCCGACCGGCCGCCCGCGCACCTCGACGCGGGTGAAAGGCGCGCTGTTGCTGTCCATCGTTGATCGACAAGCAATGGTGCGCCTCTCAGGCGGGATCCCCCCGCCGGCCCCACCGGTCAGCCCGCCGCGGCGGCGCGGCCCGCGGCGAAGAAGGCGGCCACGGCATCCGCGTCGGGGAGCTGCTCGGCCGTCCGGACCGCGCCGAACGACGCGTTCCAGAACTCACCCTCGCGCGGCGTCCACGGTCCGACGTAGGCGTACGGCAGCGGGTGGCCGCTGTCGCCCGGCGACACGCCGTAGTTGACCTCGTCCAGCGCGATGCCCAGGTCGAAGTGCTCCGGCCAGAGGATCGGCTCCTCCGACGGCGCGAACCGGCGCATCGCCTGGTCGCCGCGAGCGAACCAGTCGAGCAGCAGCGCCGCCGCGGCCGGGTCGACGGCCAGCTCGTCGTCCGCGCCGAACTCGGCGTGCTCGGCGTAGAGGTCGGCGGGCTCGCCGGCCTCGACACCCAGCGCGGCCGCGAGGTCGCCGATCCTGCCGCGCAGCGGGACCCTCGTGCCGGCACTGACGATCTCCGTCCCCTCGACCCGTAGCGGCCCGGCGAACTGCCCGAAGCCGCCCGGCGTCACCTGCAGCCGGATCTCGCCGTTCTCCCGGTACTGCGGCCCGGCGAGCAGTCGCTCGGCCACCGCGTGCAGGGAGTGGCGGGTCGCCACCACCGCGTGCTCGTCCATCTCGACCTCCGGGGTCTCGTCAGGTGCCTGCCTGGTGTCCGCGGACACGGCTCCCGTTACGCGCCACTCGCGGATCCGACTCGAGAATGTCGGCGCAGGCAAGCCCGGATCACCCGCCGTAAGCCTTGCGTAAGCGGTCGCTCGCCCGGCCTGCTGGCCCCTCCGGGCACAGTGGAACAACCAGCGCCGAAAGGGAGGACGTCGTGGTAGCCGACACCGGAGGACCCGTGTACGTCGTCCTCGTCTCGGGCAGCACGCGGGCCGGGTCCACGAACACCGCCGCGCTGCGCACCGCCGCCGAGCTGGACGTCCCCGGGGTCGTCACCACACTCTGGGAGCGGCTCGTCGACGTCCCCGCGTTCGTTCCGGACGACGAGGCCGAACCCCCCGCGGCCGTCACCGCGCTGCGGCTGCTGCTGGCGTCGGCCGACGCCCTCGTGTTCTGCACACCCGAGTACGCCGGCACGCTGCCCGGGAGCTTCAAGAACGCGATCGACTGGCTCGTCGGCAGCGGCGAGCTGTACCGCACGCCGGTGGCGTGGATCAACGTGGGACACCCGGGCCGGGGAGCCGGCGCCGAGGCGACGCTGGCGACGGTGCTGGGGTACGTGGACGCCGACGTCATCGAGCACGCCTGCGTGCGGATCCCGGTCGGGCGAGACGTCGTCGGGCCCGACGGCACCGTCGGCGACCCCGACGTGCGTGCCGGGCTCGCGGCCCAGCTGGCCGCCGTCGCCGAGCACGTCCGGTCGCGCGCGGACCGTCCGTGACCGATTACCGGGGCCGGGCGCGCGAGCCGGACTCCGCGTGCCCCGTCGGGCCCCGCACCGGTTCTGACGCGAGCGCGGCCTCGGGCACCGCGCGGTGTCGCGGATTCATCGGGCGCGATGGCCCCGCAGGCGACATCGCGGCGGTCGCTGCGGGAGTGGTGCTCGTCGTCGCCGCCGCGGTCGTGGGCCGGCTGCTGCTGGCCCGTGGGGTGAACCTGCTGCTCCCCTTTCCCCCGCTGCTCGCGCAGTGGCTGCCGCATGTGGGCCCGGGCACGCCCGTCGCCGCCATCACGGCGGTCGCGGTCGTCGGATGGGGGCCGTCGCTGGCGGCGACGCTTTCGTGGCGACGGCTGCTCCCCGCGACGTGGCTGACCGCGACGGTGTGGACGCTGGCGCTCGCGCTGGTCGACGGCTGGCAGCGTGGGGTGGTCGAGCGGCTCTCCAGTGGCGAGGAGTACCTGCACGACGTGCCACGGGTCGCCGGCGTGCGGGAGATGCTCGCGACGTTCGCCGACCACATCCTCACCGACCAGCCGGTGCACTGGACCACGCACGTGGGCGCCCACCCGCCCGGCGTGTTCCTCGTCTACGTCGTGCTCGACCGGATCGGCCTCGGCGGTGGCGGGGCCGCCGGTGTGGTGACCGTGCTCGTCGGGGCGTCGGCGTGCGTTGCGGTCGCCGTGACACTGCGCGCGCTCGGCGCCGAGGACGTGGCGCGGGCGGCGCTGCCGTTCGGGGTGCTGCTGCCGGGTGCGGTGTGGGTCGGGGTGTCGGCGGACGGCATGTTCGCGGCCGTCCTGGCGTGGGGGGTGGCGCTGCTCGCCGTGGGCGCCACCGGCCGCGGGGGGCGGGCGGACACGACCGCGGTCACCGGCGGGGTGCTGCTCGGCTCCACGCTCTACCTCTCGTACGGGCTGGTGCTGGGGCTGTTCGTGCCGGCCGCCGTCCTGGCGGCGACGCACCGGTGGCGGGCGGCGGTGCTCGCCGGAGCCGGAGCGGCCGCCGTCGTCGTCGGCTTCACCACAGCCGGGTTCTGGTGGTTCACCGGGTTCAGCCACGTCCGCGTGATCTACGCCGCGAGCATCGCGGCGAGCAGGCCCTACTCCTACTTCGTGTGGGCGAACCTCGCGGCCGTGTCGTTCGCGGTCGGCCCGGCCGTCTGGGCGGGTATGCGCCGCGCGGCCGCCACGCGGACACTGCCCGGTCCGGCGGCGCTCCTGGTGCTCGCCGCGTTGGCCGCGGTCGTCGTCGCCGACCTGACCGGGCTGTCCAAGGCCGAGGTGGAGCGGATCTGGCTGCCGTTCGCGGTCTGGCTCGTGGTGCCCTGCGCGCTGCTGCCGCGGCCCCGCAGGTGGCTGGCCGCCCAGGCGCTGCTGGCCCTGGCGGTCAACCACCTGCTGCTCACCGTCTGGTGAGCCGGCGCACCCCGTAGACCAGTGCGGACACCGCCGCCATCGCGGCGACGAGCAGCAGCCAGCGGCCGAGGAACGGGCTCTGGTCGAGCCCGGTCTGGCCGACGACCACGGGCTCGCCCTGCCGGATGATGCCCGGCAGGAACATCAGGAACGTCAGCGCGGCCCCCAGCGCCGGCACGCGGACGTAGTTCACGGTCGTCGGTCGGGCGGGAACGCGGGGAAGGCGGCGCAGGACGGCGCTGCAGCACGGCGTCGGCCACCGCGGCGAGCGGGGACAGCACCCCGTCGTGCCCGACGACGGCGGCGACGAACCAGACGGCCATCCACGGCCACAGCGGGTCGCCCGCCACGATCGACGCGGCGTAGCCGGCGACGGCGACGCTCAGCAGGAGGACGGCGAGGTGGCCGGGGCCGGCGCCGTAGAGCGTCGCGAAACGGTGGCGCATCAGGAGCTCCGGAACTCGATCGAGCGGACCCACTTGGTGTTGTGCACGCCGGGCAGCGCCGGGACGACGACCCGGGCCGGGTAGCCGTGGTCCGGACCGAGTGGCGCGCCGTTGACGCCGAGCGCGAGCAGCGCGTCCGGATGCAGCACCTGGCCCGACGTGAGCGTCGCCTGCGCGAACGGGCCGTTCTCCAGCGAGCGCACCACCGCGCTCGCGGGTTCGGGCACGCCGGCCAGCGCCGCGAGGTCACGCAGCCGGACCCCGGTCCAGGTCTGGGTCGTCGACCAGCCCTCGACGCACGCGATCGGGAGCGTCGCGGTGTGCTGCGGCTGCGCGGCCAGGGCGTCGCGGTCGAGCCGGACGAGCGCAGCCCCCCCGGTGAGGTCGAGCCGCCATGTGGCGCCGAGGGCACCGGGCTCGATCCCTGTCACCGCGAACGTCTTGTTGACCGGGAAGTCGTTCGGCCCGCCGTCGGCGGCGGCCGAGTTGCGCCCGCGGGGCAGCAGGACCGCCAGGCTGCGCAGCGGGCCGCCGAGGGTCTGGCCGGCGGTCAGCACCGCGACGAGCAGTGACCCGCCGCCGACGAGCGCGAGCGCGCCGCGCCGGCTGATCGTGGGCTCCGCCGGGGTCGGAGCGACGAGGCCGTACGGGTCGGGCTCCTCGGGCCGGGTGGCGGCCGTCGAGGTGCGCAGCTCGGCGCGCAGCGACCGGGATCGCAGCCCGCGCACCATGTGCGGCAGCTTGAGCGCGACGTGCGCGACGAAGGCGCCGAGGAACACCCAGGCGCCGACGTAGTGGGCGGCGTAGAAGCTGAAGCCGAACACGTAGTCGTACTGGATGTTCAGCAGCCCGGTGATGATCTCGAACAGGATCCCGCCCACGAGCAGCAGCAACGACAGGCGTTCGAGCGCCTGCGCGGGCGAGCGGACCGGCGGCCACGCGAACAGCTTCGGCGCGACCGACCACAGCTTCGCCAGCACGACCGGGACCAGCACCAGTCCGAGCCCGACGTGCAGGCCCTGGGTGAGCCGGTAGAGCCATGACGGCGAGGCGGGCCAGTCGAACCAGGGCAGGTGCAGGACGCCGACATCGCCCGGGATGGCCTGCCCGAACTGCGGCCCGTAGGCCACGTAGCTGAGCAGGCCCGTGACGATCACGACGGGCAGCGCCGCGAGCAACACGGCGCCGAAGACGGAGGTCAGCCAGGGCCCGCGCAGCGGGCTGCGGAACCGCGGCAGCGGCGGGCGGTGACGCTCCAGCGCCTGGACGGCCGGATCCCACGGCGCCCCCCACGACGCCGTGGGTCGGTCCTGTCCGGGCTCGGTGCGCGTCACGAGTCGACCGTAGGACCGCGGGCGACGACGGGACCTGCGCTCGGCCTTACCGTTCGATGACGTGCGCCGGCGACGCCCCTCCGGGTGACTACGCTGGTGAGATGGCCGACCGCGTGCTCGTGGTGGACGACGACGCGACCGTTCGCGACGTCGTCGCCCGGTACCTCGGCGACGCCGGGTACCGGGTCGACCTCGCCGCAGACGGGGAGGGCGCCCTGGAGGCCGCCGCGCGCGACCGGCCGGACGCCGTCGTGCTGGACCTGATGCTGCCCGGCACCAGCGGGCTCGACGTGTGCCGGGCGCTGCGCGCCGGGCAGAAGCCGCCCGCGATCGTCATGTTGACCGCGCTCGGCGAGGAGGACGACCGGATCCGCGGCCTGGAGCTGGGCGCCGACGACTACGTGAGCAAGCCGTTCAGCCCCCGAGAGCTCGTGCTGCGGGTCGGGTCCGTGCTGCGCCGCAACGGCTCCCCGTCCGCGGCCGGGGGGCCGCTGGTGGACGGGGACCTGCGGGTGGACACCGCCGCCCGCCGCGCGGCCCTGGCCGGGGCGGAGCTCGCGCTGACCTCCCGGGAGTTCGACCTGCTCGCGTTCCTCCTGGCGCACCCCGGCCGGGCCTTCACCCGCGCGGAGCTGCTCGCGCAGGTATGGGGCTGGGAGTTCGGGGACCAGTCCACCGTCACCGTCCACGTCCGCCGGCTGCGGGAGAAGGTCGAGGCGGACCCGACGCAGCCGCGGCGGATCGCCACGATCTGGGGCACCGGCTACCGCTACGACCCCGGCACGTCCGGCGCCCGGGAAGGGTGACGTGCTCACCGAGCTGGCGCACGCCCTGCCCGCAGCGCTGCTGTTCGCCCTGCCGGTGACCGCGCTCGGCGGCCTGCTCCTGCATCGCATGCGCCGCCGCTCGGTGACGGCCGCCATGACGACGCTGGCGCTGGTCCCGCTCGTGGCCGCGCTCGCCGGGGTCGTCGCGGTCAGTGGCTTCATGTACACCCCGCAGCTCGCCGGCACCCTCGCGGTGGTCGGAGTGGTCGCCGCGGTCACCGTGCCCGTCGCCGCCCTGCTCGGGCGGGGCTTCGCCCGGGACGCGCTGTGGCAACGGGAGGCCCGGGAGGCGGAGCGCCAGGCCGAGGCCGCCCGCCGCGAGCTGGTGGGGTGGATGAGCCACGACCTGCGCTCCCCGATGGCGGGGATCCGGGGCATGGTCGACGCGCTCGCCGACGGGGTCGTGCACCGGCCGGACGAGGTCGCCGACTACCTCGCACGCGTCCGGCGGGAGACCATCCGGCTGGCGGCCATGGTCGACGACCTGTTCCAGCTCTCCCGGGCCACCTCGGCCGCCCTGCGGCTCGAGCTCGTCCCGCTCGCGCTCGGCGAGGTCGTCTCCGACGCCGTCGCCGCCGAGGCGGCGGCCGCGGCGGCCGCCGGGGTGGAGGTGGTCGCGGACGAGCCGGACCGCTGGCCGACCGTGGCGGGCAGCGACACCGAGCTGACCCGCGTGGTCCGCAACCTGCTGTCCAACGCCGTGCGGCACACCCCGGCCGGGGCCCGCGTCGCGCTGTCGGCGGGCACGACCGGAGCCGAGGCGTGGCTGAGGGTCCAGGACGGCTGCGGCGGCATCCCGGAGTCGGACCTCGACCGGATCTTCGACGTCGGCTACCGGGGGGCCGCCGCCCGCACCCCCGGCCCGGACTCGGGGGCCGGGCTGGGGCTGGCCATCGCCCGCGCCCTGACCGAGGCGCACGGCGGCCGGCTCTCGGTCGTGAACTCCGGCCCAGGCTGCCGTTTCGAGCTCACCCTGCCGCTGCGGCGCCCGGCGCGGACGCCTGCCCGGACGTGAGCTCGACGAAGCTGCGGACCCCCCGGTAGCAGGCGGTCCGGCGCAGCCCGAGCGTCGCCCCGAGGCGGACCAGCGCATCCGCACCCGCGCACGCCCACGGCAGCGGAGCGCCCGTACCGGCCGCGGTGCGGAGCCGCACGGTGCCGCACCACAGCAGGTCGGGAGTGGCGTCGGTCTCCACCAGCAGGTTCCCACCGGGCCGGAGCAGCCGGGTGGCCCGGTGCAGCAGACGCAGCGGGTCGCCCCCGATGCCGATGTTGCCGTCGGCCAGCAGCACCTGGCCCCAGGTGCCCTCGCCCGGCAGCGGGTCGAACACGTCCCGGCGGACCATCGGCGTGCGCCGCCGCCGGCACAGCCGCTGCGCGACCACGGAGAGGTCCACCCCCAGCGCCGGCACGCCGCGCTCCCCCAGCGCGGACACGAGGCGTCCGGGCCCGCACCCGAGGTCGATCACCGGACCGGTGCAGCGGTCGAGCAGCCAGCGGTCCTGGCCGTCGGCGGACCGGCGCCACCGCGGCACCGCGAGGTCGAGCTCGACACCGTCGTCGCGAACGAGCCGCGCGGACGCCCCGGCCAGGGCAGGATCGAAGGCCCGCACGAGGTCGACGGACGGGACGGTGCGGATCGGCTCGGCCGTCCAGACGGGCTGCACGTCGGGGCTCAGCACCAGGCGCTCCCGACCGGGGACGACGGGTCGCCGGACAGGGCCGGCAGCCCGGCGACGGCCGCCGCGAACCGGGTCCCGGGCGCGAGCCGCGCCACGACCGCCGCGTCGGCGGCCGTGTCGACGTCGGTCAGCTCCGGCAGCAGGCCCACTCGCAGCCCCGCGGCCCGCAGCGCGTGGGCGGTCCGCTCCCCCGTGTCGTCGCGCGAGGTCGGTACCCCGGCGATCACCGCCGCGGCCCGCGGGTCCCGCAGCCCCAACGCCCACCAGCCCCCGTCGGCGGCCGGGCCGAGCACCGCGTCGACGGTGCCGCGCCGCAGCGGCCCGGCAGCCTCGGTGAGCATGCCGGGCTCGACCTGCGGGGTGTCCATCCCGAGCTGCAGCACCGGGCAGCCGGGCAGCAGGCAGGCGACCTCGCCGTGCGCAGCCGCGATGCGGTGCCCCAGGTCCGGGCCCCGCTGGTGCCGGGTCGCAACGCCGCGCAGCTCGGCCGCCAGCTCGCCCGCGCGGGCCGCCGCGGACAGCCGCCCGGCCAGGGCGACGACGACCCGGCCGCCGTGGACCGCACGCACCGCACCGAGCGTGTCCAGCAGCGCGGCCGCGGCGAGGTCAGCCGCCTCCTCGAGGGTCAGGGGTGGGCACAGCCGGGTCTTGACGCGGCCGGCCTCGGGCGCCTTGGCGAGCACCAGCAGCGCGAGGGTCGGCCCGGTGGATCTCCGCTTTGCTCCGCTGCGGCGTTGATCCGCAGGACACACCTCTGGTTCCCTCATCGCAGCAGCCCCGCCATGTCCCGGGCCGCCCGGACCGTGCCGCGCAGCGACCCCGAGACCTTCGACCGGCCGCCGGCCCGGGGCCGGTAGGGCACGGGGACCTCGCGGATCCGCCATCCCGCCGCCCCGGCGCGCAACAGCAGCTCGAGCGGGTAGCCGAAGCTCCGGTCGGCGACGCCCAGCCCGAGCAGCGCGGCGCGGCTCGCCACGCGGACGGGGGCCAGGTCGTGGACCGGCACGCCGCGGCGCCGCAGCGTCGCGGCGATCACGGCGTTGCCGGCCCGGGCGTGCCAGGGCCACGCCCGGGCCTGCGGCACCCGCCTCCCGACCGCCAGGTCGGCCTCGCCGGCGGCGACCACGGCGGCCATGCCCGGCAGCACGCCGGGATCGATCGAGCCGTCACCGTCGAGCACGGCGACGAGCTCGGCCTGCGCCGCCTCCAGCCCCGCGTGCACGGCGGCGCCGTACCCGCGCCGCGGCTCGGTGACGACCCGGGCGCCGAGCGCGCGGGCGACCGCCGCGGTGGCGTCGGTGGAGCCGTTGTCCACGACCAGCACGGGCCAGCCTGCAGGCAGCGCGGCCAGCACGACCGGCAGCGCGTCGGCCTCGTCCAGGCAGGGAAGAATGATCTCGGGATCGCCGTCCACGTCCCGATCTTCGGGCCGTGAGGGCCTCACGGACGGGTCTCTGCCGCTTACCGTTCGGTGACGTCGACCCTCCGGGCCGGGACGCGCAGTGGGTCGGTGGCGAAGGCGCGCACCCCCGCGGCGAAGCGCACCGCGGCCCGGAACCCGAGCAACGACGCGGCCCGGGCCGGATCGGCGACGACATGGCGCACGTCCCCGGGCCGGGCGCCGCCGACGACCACGGGCTCGGGGCCTGCGGTCGCCGCGGCGAGCGCGCCCGCCAGGTCGCCGACCGTGTGGGGCTCCCCCGAGCAGACGTTGACGGCGGTGAGGGCGCCCGCGGGCGGGTCGGTGGTCAGCGCGCGGACGTTGGCCGCAGCGACGTCCGTGACGTGCACGAAGTCGCGGCGCTGGCAGCCGTCCTCCAGGACCCGGGGCGCCTCCCCCCGCTCCAACGCCGACCGGAAGATCGACGCGACGCCGGCGTACGGGGTGTCCCGCGGCATCCGCGGGCCGTAGATGTTGTGGTAGCGCAACGACCACGCCGTCCCACCGGTCTGCCGCGCCCACGCCCCGACCAGGTACTCCTGGGCGGCCTTGGTCGCGGCGTAGGTACTGCGCGGGTCGAACGGCGTGTCCTCCGCGACGAGCCCGGGGACCAGATCGCGGCCGCAACGGGGGCACGGCGGCTCGAACCGTCCCGCGTCGAGGTCGGCCCGCGTGCGCGGCCCGGGCCGCACGAGGCCGTGCTCGGGGCAGTCGTAGCGGCCCTCGCCGTAGACGACCATCGAGCCGGCCAGCACCAGCCGGCGGCGTCCTGCGGCGTGCATGGCGGCGAGCAGGACGGCGGTGCCGAGATCGTTGTGCGCGGCGTAGCCGGGCGCGTCGGCCGGGTCGACGCCGTGCCCGACCATCGCGGCCTGGTGGCACACCGCGTCGACCCCGGGCAGCAGCCGGGCCAGCAGGTCGGCGTCGCGGACGTCCCCGCGGACCAGCTCGTACCGCTCGGTCTCCGGCGGCGGATCGTCGCCGTGGGCCTGCGGGAGCAGCGCGTCGAGCAGGAGCGGCTCGTGCCCCTCGTCGGCGAGCCGGTCCGCGACGTGGGACCCGACGAACCCGGCCCCGCCAGTGATCAGAATGCGCACGACTCGACGCTAGCCACGCTCCGACCCGGTGCATCCGGAGCCGATGATCCGTAAGGCTCGCGTAAGCACTCGCGTCGTCGATCAGCCCTCCGTCGAGCCATCGGGGACCTCACTCCCGCCACGCGCACGACGGAACGCGGCCTCGCCGATTACCGCGCAGGCGACCATGCCCGCGAGGACCGCGACGTCGCGGACCCGGCTGCGCGAGACGAGCACGGTCAGACACGCTACGGCGGCGGTCACGGAGATCCAGCGGCGGGAGCCCCGCTCGCGGGAGGTCACCGCCTCGGCGGCGTTCACCACCGCGAAAATGATCAGGAAGCCGGCACTGCCCAGGACCGAGATGCTCTGCAGGTCCAGCAGGTTGGCCAGGAGGAGCGCGATCACGAAGCCGACCGAGATGTAGTACGCGGCGGTGAGTGTGCGGCCGGCGTCCGGGACGTCCTCGGCGGCGTTCGCGATCAGTTCGAATCCCTCGTAAGCGAGGAAAATGATCATCCCGCCCGCAATGACAGCCAGCGGCGTACCCCAGGCCGCGGGCGCGATGCGGCTGGGCGTGACGCCGCGACCCCGACCACGACGAAGGACGCCAATATGGCGATCTTGACTGCGACGATGACCCGTTCGGAGCGGGCCACCGCCGCGGCGCCGACCACGTTCAGCGCCGTGATCGCCACGATCGCCCCGCTGAGCAGCACGTGTTTCCACAGCACCGATTCGCGGGGCAGGAAGCTCGCACCGTAGCTGCCGAATGCCTGCGCGTAGAGCGCGAGCATAACGATGTAGCTGATCCACAGCAGGATGTTCACCGATCCGCTGAACAGGCCGGTGCCGTAGGCCCGGTTGACAAACGTGACAGTGCCGCCGCGGCTCGGGTACGACCGGGAGAGGAGCGCATATGAGCGCGCAGTGAGCAGAGCGATCACTCCGGCGATCAGGAACGCCACGGGCGCACCGCCCTCGGCCAGCTGCACGGACAGTCCGAGCACGGCGAAGATCCCGCCACCGACCATCCCGCCGATACCGATCGCCACGGCCCCCCATAGCCCAATCGGCCGACGCTGCCCGCTGCACACTGACCGCCATCAGCGGATCTTGCACAGCCGGGCGCCCACGGACCCGAACAAGCGGTTCCAGGGCTGAATGGTGCGTTTGCCGTGACCAGCGGGATGGTCGACCCGGACGAATCACCCTTAAAGGCATTCTGAGAATTCGAGTGCCATTGAGCGCAGCGCAGCTCCTGCCGTTCGGTGGATCGCTTGCCACTCAGCGCCCACGGTCGCCCTTCGACCGGTTCACGAGCAACCAGCTCTCTCAGGAAAGCCGCTGGCGCTCCGACGCCTCCCTATGGTCACCCACCGACGTAGGACGCACCCCGACCGGCTCGCTCCCCGCTCCGTCCGCACGTGCGGACAGCCGGCCGAATTGCGATCACCCTCGGAGAGGTGACCCGTGCCGAAACAGCCAGCCCACCACCGCGCGGCCGACCGCAGCCGGACCGACCGCAGCCCCCGACGACGCTCCCTGCGCCTTCGCGGCGCTCTTCTCGTCGGTGCGGCCGTCCTCGCAGGCGGCACCGTGACCCTTGGCCGGTCCGTGCCCGTCGTCGACGCCGCGCAGTCCTGGCGGAGCCCAGCGCCCGGCCGCACCACCACGTTCGTCAACAGCTTCTTCCACCGGCTCGCCGACCCGCCGACGCGCGCGCGCCCTCCGGCACGGCCTTCCGCTGGACCCACCGCCACCCCGCCCTCCGGAAGCGCGACCACGGTTGTGACCCCGACCAGCGCCCCGACATCCACGACGGCCGATACGCCACCGCCGACGGCCGGGGCCACGAACACGAACTGCACGCTGATCGTGCCTCCGGCCGCACTTACTGGAGCAGGACTGGCCACGCCCTACCGCCTCACCGCGACCGACCCGGCGGCCGGGCCCTGCCATGAAGCCAATTCGGACCAGTCCGCGTTCGTCGAAGCGGCGATCATCGACCCGACCACCGGCACCGTGTCGGTCTACCACCCCTTGGTGATCGACGATGGAACGCAGCCCGCGATCCCGCCGGTCAAGCCCACCCTGCCCCGGGGAGCGGTGGTCGGGATCTGGTTCGGCTTCCAGGCCGACACGCTGACCCTGCGGCACCACCACGTCCGCCGCGGCATCATGCGTCTCCGCTTCAACACAGGAGACGGCTGCGTCAACGGCCTACCCGCCTCGCCCTTCACCCAGTTCGCCTACTGCGGGGCACCACGCTTCTTCGCCGCCGCCAACGCCGCCATCCGCGCCGGCAAGCTCACCGTTCCCCCGCTTGGCAAGGGCGCCGACGGTTTGCCGTGCCCCACCACACGTGACTTCAGCGTGGTCGACCAGGACCAGAGCGACAACCTGCCGACCAAGTACCTCGTGACGTCGGACGGGCGCACCGCACAGGACTCCCCCGGCAACCGAAAAGCCCTGTCCGGCGCGACCGTCCTGACCAACGGCTCGGACAACGGCCTGCTCGACAACCGCATCGACCCTGCCCTGCACTGCACACCCTTCACCGCGCCCGACCTGTCCGCAGGTGGCACCTCGTCCCCAGCGCTGGCCCTCAACGAGCTTCAAGCCGCAGCGCACCAGGGCGCCCCCATCGCCCTCGTTCCACCCATCGACCCGATGACCCAGGTAGACGGCAAGATCAACATCACCAAGACCAACCTCTACCGGGCCGGCGTCGACATGCCCGCGACGAACCCGCGCACCGACGACGGGCTCACCTACTGCAGGAACATCGCCACCATCGCCCCGGCCCGGCTGCAACGCGACCGCGCCTTCACCGAGTCGGCCGCCTCCCCCGACCCCGCCGCGGCAAACCTGTTCGACTTCCTGACCCAACGCCTCACCGCAACCTGGGCCAACCTCGGCTGCCAGGACCTCACCCACCAGGGCCCGCCAACCGTAGGGGGCGCCCCGACCACCGCCGCAAGCACGGCAACGACCACCGCCGCAACGACCACCGCCGCAACGACCACCGCCGCAACGACCACGACCTCGACGCCCCCGACCAAATGAAGGCGGCCCAGCCCGGAACGCGCAGGAACCTGGGCTGGTCGCGGTCGCGGGCCGCGGGCGCTGCGAACCCGGGGGCCGTAAGGCTCGCGTAAGCGATCCTTCTTCCTGCAGGCGGTCCGGCGGAGGCACAGTCGAGGGACAGGTCCCGACCGCGGAGTGATCATGAACGTCGACCGGACGCACCGGTCCTGCAAGGTCGCCCCAGCCGAGCGCACCGCGCGGGTCGAGACCCGGTCCCAGCGGAGCGCCCGGCGTCGGGGCTTCGACCTGCTCTACACCCGCACGGTCCTGGTGAAGCAGCCGTGAGCCCGCAGCCGTGGCCGACCGGCCTACCCGCCACGCAGGTCCGCCTCGCCCGCCCCACTGACAAGCTCGACGAGGTCGTCCACTTCTACGCGGTCGACCTCGGGCTGCCCGTGCTCGACCGCTTCGCCGGCCACGCCGGGTATTCGGGCGTCATGCTGGGTCTGCCCGGTACGGATCACCACCTCGAGTTCACCGCACATGTCGAGGGGACGCCGGGGCCGGCCCCCACCACGGAGAACCTGCTGGTGCTCTACATCGAGGATCCGGCCGGCCACGCGGCGGCCGTCGCGCGCCTGCAGGCCCACCACGCGCCGGTACCGCTCGACAACCCCTACTGGGCTGCCGTCGGCGCGGTCGCGTTCGCCGACCCGGACGGCTGGCGGATGGTGCTCGCGCCCGCCACCGCACAGCTCACCGCGCCGCGATTCCAGCCGGCACCCGATGTCCGCATCGAGCCGCACACCGGTCCGCTGGACGAGCTGCGCGAGTTGTTCGAGCTGGCCGAGGACTCCCCCACCGAGCTCGACACGTACCTGCACGCCGGCCGGGTGCTGGTCGCCCGGTCCGGGCAGGACGTGCTCGGCCACATCCAGGTGGTCGACAGCGATCATCCCGGACGGGTGGAGCTCAAGAACATGGCCGTGCGCGAGGCCGTGCAGGGCCGCGGGGTGGGCAGCCGGCTCGTCCGGGCCGCCCTCGACCTCGCCGCGGCCGAGGCGGCGCACGAGATGGTGGTCGCCACCGCGGCTGCGGACATCGGGAACCTGCGCTTCTACCAGCGGCAGGGCTTCCGGTTCCGCTCGGTCGAGAGGGACGCGTTCGGCCCGGCGACGGGCTACCCGCCCGGGATCGAGATCGACGGCATCGCCCTGCGCGACCGGGTGTGGCTCGACCGCCCCGTCCACCCCGGACCATCCTGAGCCGTACGCCCCCGGCCTCCGGTCGGGTGCTCCAGCCGAGAGCTTCGCCGAGATCGCGCCGCGGCTGCGGTGGCCGACGGCGACGGCGACGGCGACGGCGACGGCGACGGCGACGGCGGAGCCTCGGGACGGGAGGTTCTCGCCGCGGCAGTGGTGGAGGCCCTCGCAGAGGCCGCGCGGCGGCGTCCGCTCCTCGTGGTGATCGAGGTCCTGCACTGGTCCGACCCTGCGTCGCTGACCGTGCGGCGGGCCGCCGTGGACGCGGCCCCTCCCTCCCGGTGATGCTGCTGCTCACCTGCCGCGACGATCCGGCCCGGCTCGGCCAGCCGTGCGCCGCGCCGCGCGCGAGCTCCGGAAGTCGAGTGCGCGGCGCTGGCCGCGTACTGCGACGCGATCGCCGGGCTCGACCACGTCGCGGAACGCGCGGCCGCCGCGACCCGGATGATCGAGCTGGCGCGCGCGACGGCACCGGGGGTGGTTCCCCACGGCGACCACCGGCTGGCTGCAAGACCCGGACCAGGTGGCGTGGATCTGCGCGCACACCCCGCTCGGCCGACCGCCCCGGCCGCGGCCCGACGAGCTCGACGGCCCGTTGCTCTTCCTGGCCGGCGACGCGTGCAGCTACGTCAGCGGCCAGACCCTCTACGTCGACGGCGGATGGACCTGCTATTGAGTCCTTGCCACCGACTCGGGACGTGACGCGGCGAGCCGCGTAACGGGGACCGGGCGCCGCGAGTCTGATCCTCCACCGACCGGGAGGCGACGACGTGACGACCCAGCTGATCACCCAGCCCTACCACCTGCCGCGCGACGCTGGGCCCGCCCGCTGGCACCTCGGTGCCCTGTTGACCTTCAAGGCCACCAGCGAGCAGACCGCGGGCAGGCTCTGGGCCAAGGAGCTCCTGGCGGAGCGGGGGATGGCCACGCCGGTGCACCGGCACAGCCGTGAGGACGAGGCGTTCTACGTGCTCGACGGCGAGGTGAGCGTGTATGTCGACGACGACGTCGTGCGGCCGGGCGCGGGCGACTTCCTGTGGGCCCCGCGCACCGTCCCGCACGCGTGCCGATCATGGTGTCGACGTCCTCGGCCCCCGCGTTGACGCACCGCCAGACGCCGAGGGCCGGACTCGTCGACGTCCGCCGCCGCGACCCGCGCTCCCGCGGCGGCGAAGGCGAGCGCGCTGGCCCGCCCGATCCCGGCGGCGGCGCCGGTGACCAGGACGCCCAAGCCGGTGAGGTCGGTCATGTGAGCGGGCTCTGCCCGGCGGCCTCCGGCGTTACGCTTGATCCACGCCCTCCGGAGTGGCGCGACACGTAACGGACGGCGTACCGATCGGGTCCGTACAGCGACGACCGCCGGAAGGACCGCCATCATGACCGCCACGCCGATCGCCGACTACGCCCTCCTGTCCGACCGCCGCACCGCCGCGCTGGTCAGCCGCGACGGCTCGGTGGACTGGCTGTGCGCGCCGCGCTTCGACTCGCCCGCCGTGCTCGGCCGGCTCCTCGACCCCGGAGCCGGGCACTGGTCGGTGCGCCCTGTCGACCCGGACGCCGAGGCGACCCGGCGCTACGTCGACGACACGATGCTGCTCGAGACGACGTGGACGACGGCGACGGGCACCGCGACCGTCACGGACGCGCTCGCCACGGGCGGCGCGGACGACCCGCACGCGATCGGCGCAGCCGCGCCCCGGCTGCTCGTCCGCGCGCTGGAGTGCACCGGCGGCGAGGTGGAGATGGCCGTGGAGTTCGCGCCGCGACCGGAGTACGGGCTGGTGGAGCCGCTGGTCACACCGGTGGTGGGCGGCGTGGTCGCCCGGGGTGGGGCCGACGTGGTGGTGCTCTCCTGCCCCACCTCGCTCGACGTCGCCGATGCGACCGCGTCCGGGCGGCTGCGGCTCGCCGCGGGCGACCGCATGCTGCTCGGGCTGCAGCACCGCACGACGGCCGAACCGTGGCCGGGTCCGCTGCCGGCCGAGGACCTCGACGACGCGCTGCGCGCGACGGCCGACGCGTGGCGGGCGTGGTCCCGGCTGCACCAGAACTACCGCGGGCCGTGGCGCGATCTCGTCCACCACAGCGGCCGGGTGCTGCAGGCGCTGTCCTACCAGCCCACCGGTGCCGTGGTCGCCGCCGCGACGACCTCGCTGCCCGAGCAGGTGGGCGGCGAGCGCAACTGGGACTACCGCTACGCCTGGGTCCGGGACGCGAGTTTCACCCTCGAGGCGCTGTGGATCGCCGCCTGCCCGGACGAGGCCCACCAGTTCTTCGACTACCTGGCGGCCAGCTCCGCAGGCCAGGTCCTGGGCGGTCGCGACCTGCAGATCATGTTCGGCGTCGGCGGGGAGCACGACCTCAGCGAGCGCACGCTGCCGCACCTGTCGGGGTGGCGCGGGAGCCGGCCCGTCCGCGTCGGCAACGGCGCCTGGAACCAGCGGCAGATCGACGTCTACGGCGAGCTGCTGGGCTCGGCCCACCGGCTCGTCGCCCAGCTCAACCCGGACCATCCGGGGGCCACCGCCTGGCGGGAGTTCCTCGTCGCGTGCGCCGACGCGGCCGCGCGCCGGTGGCATGAGAAGGACCAGGGGATCTGGGAGGTGCGCGGCGAGCCGCGGCACTTCCTCTACTCCAAGCTCATGTGCTGGGTCGCGCTCGACCGGGCCGTCGCCCTCGCCGGCACGCTGCGCGCGACGGACCGGATGCCGGCCTGGCGGGCCGCGGCCGAGGAGATCCGCGCCGCGATCCTCAGCGAGGGGTGGGACGACACGGCGAAGTCGTTCACCCAGTCGTTCGGCTCCCCCGACCTCGACGCCTCCACCCTGATGATCGGCCTGGTCGGCTTCCTCCCACCGGACGACCCGCGGGTGGTGGCGACGGTCGAGGCCGTCGCGGACCGGCTCACCGACGCGCGCGGGCTCGTCTACCGCTACCGCACGGCGAGCGGGAGCAACGCCGACGGCCTCGCGGGCGAGGAGGGGACGTTCCTGCTCTGCACCTTCTGGCTGGCCCAGGCGCTGGCCGCGGCCGGACAGGTCGCCCGGGCCCGGACCGTCTTCGAGCGGGCGGTCCGCTACGTCAACGACGTGGGACTGCTGGCCGAGGAGATCGACCCCGCCACCGGCGACCTCCTCGGCAACTTCCCGCAGGCCTTCAGCCACATCGGTCTGATCAACGCAGCGTGGGCGATCGCGCAGGCCGAGGAGGCGACGCCGCGGCCGCGGGCGAACTCCTGACCGTTCGCGTACACCTCGTTCGCGGGGCTGTTGCAGGTACGGGCGCTGCGGCACGCTGCCGACGTGGTCGGCCCTCTCCGCGTCGACGGGCCGGTGCGACGAAGCTGCACCCGCCCGCTCGTCGCGGCCTGCTGCCCCGGCCCGGCCTGGTGCACCACCTCCGGCCGACCGCACACCGGCTCACCGTGCTCGACGCCCCCGCGGGCTGGGGGAAGACCTCGCTGCTCGCCGAGTGGTGCGCGGCCGGTGACGCGCGGGTCGCCTGGGTGGCGCTCGACAGCGGCGACGACCACCCGGTCCTGTTCTGGAGCTACGTGCTGGCCGCGCTCCGACAGCCGTTGCCCGGCATCGGGGAACACGCGCTGCGCGCCCTGCCCGCCGGGGGGCGCGCGATCCGCGACGCCGCGGTTCCCCTGCTGGTCAACGACCTGGTCGCGCATACCTCCCGCCAGACCTGCGGGAGTTCGTCCTGCGCACCTCCATCCTGCGCAGGCTCTCGCCCGAGTCGTGCCGGGCCGTCACCGATCGCCCCGACGCCGCCGCACTCCTCGACCGCGCGGAGCGGGCGGGCGTCTTCCTCAGCGCGATCGACCCCGGGCGTCGGTGGTTCCGCTACCACCGGCTGTTCGGCGAGCTGCTCCGCCACGAGCTGGCCCTCGCCGAGCCGACCATCGTGCCCACCCTGCATCGCCGCGCCGCGGCCTGATCGACGGAGACCGGGGCCATCGGGGACGCGGTGGCCCACCACGTCGCCGCCGGGGACAACGGGCCGGCGGCGGAGCTCATCGCCATGACCTGGACGGAGTGGTTCAACGCCGGGCGCCTGAGCTCGGTCGCCGGCTGGCTCGACCTGCTGCCCGAGCCGCACGTGCGGGCCGACCCCCGGTTGTGCGTCGCGCGGGCCTGGCTCCTGCTGGACCTGGCGTGCTGCGCGCCACCCACCGGTTCAAGATCGGTGACCTCGGCGCCACCCGCGCCGCCGCCCAGCGCGTCCTCGAGCTGGACGACGGTGCGGCGTCCTTCGCCGCGACGGTGGCCCACCTGCAGCTCGGCATCACGGCCTTCTGGAGCGGTGACGTCCCCGGCGCGACCCGCCCGCTGGCCGAGGCCGTCCAGATGGCCCGCCGGACCGGCAACGTCCTCGCGGAGACCTACGGGCTCGGCTACCTGGCGCTGGCCGCCGCCGACTCGGGGGATCTGGACGACGCCGCCCGCCGCGTGCCGCTCGCCCTGGAGCGGGACGCCGACCCCGGCGTCGCCGAGCACTTCGTGGCCGCTCTGCCGCATCTCGCCCGCGCGACGCTGCTCGCCGCCTCGGGCCGGACCGAGGGCGCCGCCGAGGCGGCGGCCCGCGCGCTGACGCTCGCCCGGCGCGGGGCGGGTCTGCTGGAGCTCGCGCTGGCCCTCGCCGTGCGCGCACGGACCTCGGCCGACGAGCAGGACGGCAGGCGGCTGCTCGACGAGGCACGGCGCATCGCGCGGGCCTGCCCGGACCCCGGACCGCTCCCGGTCCGGCTCGCCCGGATCCGCATCGGACCGGCGGCCCGCGTCGCCGCGGCGCCCACCACTGGCACCGCGGCGGGGATCGTCCTGAGCAAGCGGGAACGCGAACTGCTCCCCCTGCTGGCGGGCAGGCTGTCGCAGCGGGAGATCGGGACGGTCCTGCAACTGTCGCTGAACACGGTCAAGACGCACGGGCGCCTGCTGTTCCGCAAGCTCGGCGTGTCGTCGCGGGCGGAGGCGGTGGCGCGGGCGCGGGCGTTGGGGTTGTTGTAAGGGCTTGCGCCACCCTGCCGAGAGTTCGGGAAAGAAGGGTTGGCGATCGCGGATCGAGCGGCCGGAATTGTCGGTGGGTCGCGCGATGATGTACCCGTGCCAGACACCACGATCGCTACGCTCGACGGTCTGCTCACGCAGGCAATCGAGGCGCTGGACGCGATCGCGGAAACCGGCACCGATGCGGATCTCGTCGCGCTTCTCACCCGATGCGAGCACGCGGCGCGCAGGCTCGATCGCACTGCCGTTTCCGCGGTGGCCGCGCTGGAGCGCCGCGGGGTGTTCGCCGAGAAGGGCTACAAGTCATCGGCCTCCGCCCTGGCGGATCTGCTCGGCTTGGAGCGCTTCGAGGCCCGCCGCCGCGTCGTGGCTGCCGAGCACGTCACTGCACGGGTGGGGCTGGACGGGGCCCCGCTGCCGGCGCGGCTGCCCGCCACCGCCACGGTGTTCGCCGACGGGCGGGCCAGCCTGCGCCACGTCGAGGTGATCGCGCGCGTGCTCGACACGCCCTCGGCGCGGCGACTTTCCCCCGATGTATGGGCAGGCGCTGAGTCGGCGTTGGCAGGCAAGGCCCGCGACTACACCCCGTCGGAGCTGCAGGCCTGGGGTGCTGCGCTGGTCGAGGCGCTCGATCAGGACGGCGCCGAGCCCGACGACGGGCCGCCGGCGCAAGTCAATGAGCTGCACCTGACCCGGACGGCGACCGGCGGAGGAAGGATCAAGGGCCGGATCGACGACGCCGCGATGTTCGACGCGATCGCCACGGTGATCGACGCGAAGGCGAATCCGCTGACCGCCGACGACGAGCGCCCGGCCGGGCAGCGGCAGGCCGAGGCCCTGGCCGACGTGTGTGGTTACGTCCTCGACCACGCCCCGACGAACCTGGTCCCGGAGTGCGGTGGCCGCCGGCCGCACGTCAACGTGCTGATCAGGCTCGAGGACCTGGAGAACCGGGCCCGCGCCGCCTGCCTCGACTTCGGCGGGATCCTGTCACCGGAAGCGCTGCGCATGCTGTGCTGCGACGCCACCGCCGTGCCGATCGTGCTGAACGGCGCCGGGCAGCCGCTCGATGTGGGCCGCGCGACCCGGACGGTTCCGGAGGGGCTGCGCCGGGCCGTGGCCGCGCGGGACCGCGGATGTGCCCACCCCGGATGCGGGCGCCCGATCTCCTGGACCGAATGCCACCACATCATTCCGTGGGAGTGCGGTGGCGAGACGAAGCTGGACAA
>CAWHHY010000021.1:0-5992 GCA_963829305.1 uncultured Actinomycetota bacterium
GGACCCGCCCGTGCGGGGCGGCCGGGTACGGAACGGGTCGACGCGGGCCCGCAGCGTCGCCGACCGGTCCTTGCGCTTGCGCAGCGCGGCGAGCCCCACGACGGCCCACGCGACCGCTTTCGCTCCGGGCACACTCGATGCGGTGCGGCCGGAGGGGTTGTCGGGCGGGGCGGAAGTCGCGGACGACGGTGAGGGCGTCGGGGGGCGGGACACGGGGCTCCTCCGGCGGTGGGGACGGAACAGGGCGGGATGGCGCCCACGTCGGCGGGTAGCCGCTGGCGGGGGTTCTCAACCCCCGGACGTACACCGGGCGGGCGCGCGACGGTCACTTCGCGCGGGGTCGCGGGGCGTGCGCGCGTCGGAATCGGTGCCGGACCCTGGTGGCCGCGCGGAGTGGGTGACGGCACCTCGTCGGCCCGGCCGACCCCGGGTCGCCGCGGGCCGGCGCCGCGTCGCGGATGCGCCCCCGGCTCGAGGAGGTCGTTCTCCCGCACGGCGTCGAGCGAGAGCGTCTTGTAGCCGTGCTCGGCGAACAGCACCGTGACGCGGTCGGGCGCGGTCGACATGACCACCCCGTCGCCCCACTCGGGGTGGCGCACCCTCGTGCGGGAGCCCAGCCCGTCGTCGGCGGCCGCGGAGTCCTCCGCGGGATCGGCGGCCCGGGCGGTACCGGCCTCGCAGCTGTCGCAGTGCCCGCACGGGTCGACGACCTGCTCCCCGAAGTAGCCCAGCAGCAGTCGGCGCCGGCAGTCGGTGGTCTCGGCGTAGCCGCGCATCATCTCGATCCGCGACCGCACCACGTCCCGCCGCTGCTCGGCGATCTCCGTCGCCCGCGCCACCGCCGCCCCGGCCGGCATCTCCGACCGGTGCAGGCACCCGTCGGGCCGCGTGACCACCGCGCCGGCCTGTTCCAGCAGGTTCACCGCCGCGGTGGTGCGCGCCGCCCCGAGCCCGCCGCGGGCGCGCAGCTCGGCCGGGGTGAGCGGGGCGTCCCCGAGGGCGTCGAGCACAGCGCGCAGCGCGGCCGGCTTGGGCCGGCGGGCGGTGAGGAAGCGCTGCAGGTTCAGGTCCGAGGCGTGGTGCAGCAGCAGCACCTCCGCAGGATCGCCGTCCCGCCCGGCCCGACCGATCTCCTGGTAGTAGGCGTCGAGCGAGGCGGGGGCTGCGGCGTGCAGCACGTAGCGGACGTCCGGCTTGTCGATGCCCATCCCGAACGCCGACGTCGCGACGACCACGTCCAGGCGGCCGTCGAGGAACCGCGCGTGCACGTCGTCGCGGTCGGCGCCCTTCATCCCCGCGTGGTACGCGGCGGCCCGGACACCACGGCCGCGCAGCTCGTCGGCGTAGGCGACGGTGTCCTTGCGGGTGGCGCAGTACACCAGGCCGGTACCGGTCCCTGAAGGTTCCTGCGCGGACAGGTCGGCGGTGCGCTCGACCACCTCGCGCCGGCGAAGGTCGTCGTCGTGGAACAGGCGCGCGGCCAGGTGCAGGTTCGGGCGGTCGAAGGAGGCGACGACCCGGGCCGGGTCGCGCAGGCCCAGCCGGGCCGCGATGTCGTCGCGGGTCGGGGGCGCGGCCGTCGCGGTCAGCGCGACCACCGGCGGGTGCCCGAGACGCTCGATCACCGGGCCCAGCCGCAGGTAGTCGGGCCGGAAGTCGTGCCCCCACTCGGAGACGCAGTGCGCCTCGTCGACGACGAACAGCGAGACGCCTGCCGCGTGCAGCGCCTCGACGATCTCGTCGTTGGCCAGCTGCTCGGGGGACAGGAACACGTACTCGGCGGTGCCGTCGCGCAGCTTCTCCCACGCCCGGCGGGTCTGCGCGGCCCGCTGGGCGGAGTTGATCACGACGGCGTCGGGTGCCTCGGTACCGGCGAGGCCCTCGCGCTGGTCGCGCTGCAGGGCGATCAGCGGTGAGACCACGACCGTCGGGCCGTCGAGGAGCAGGGCCGGCACCTGGTAGATCGCGGACTTCCCCGCGCCGGTCGGCAGCACCGCGAGGACGTCGCGGCCCTCGGTGAGTGGCTCCATCGCCGTCAGCTGCTCGGGGCGCAGCTGCGTCCAGCCGAAGGTCTCCTCGGCGATGCGGGAGAGCTCGTCGCGCGATCGTCTCGTCACGCGCCGCGTCCTACCCCGCGCGGAGGCACGCCAACCCGGCCCGGCCTCCGGAGCCCGTCGGGCGGTGGGGCCGGCGGGGGCAGCGGCTCACCTCAGCGGATCGTGCCCCAGTTCATCAGCGAGTACCGCCACTTCGTCTCGCTCACATCACCCTTGGGGCGCTGCGCCAGGTGACGGTGGACGTAGCCGACGACCTTGCGCATGCGTTTCTAGTCCCCGTCGTCGAGGTCCGTCGTCGCCATGCGGCGCGGATACCCGCATCGTTCGGGGGTACCCGCGCGTTCGCCACCCCGCGGAGTGGTAGCGGAGCGTATACAAGGGGTGGGATTCCGCGACGGAGAGTAGCAGTCGTGGCAAGGGCGTTTGGCCGTGCTCAGCCGGGCCACTACCGGAGCATGCCCTCCGCTCCCCACGCGGCCGGCGTCCGTGCCGGCACGACCTCGTGAACGTCCTCCTCTGGCACGTGCACGGCTCCTGGACGACCGCGTTCGTGCACGGTCCGCACCGCTACCTGCTGCCCACGCTGCCCGAGCGCGGTCCGTGGGGCGGCGGGCGCCCGGCGGCCTGGAACTGGCCCGCCTCGGCGGTCGAGACCTCTCCGAGGAGCTGGTCGACGCCGACGTCGACGTCGTGGTCCTGCAGCGGCCCGAGGAGATCGACCTCGCCGAGAGCTGGCTGGGGCGCCGGCCCGGGCGCGACGTGCCGGCCGTCTTCCTGGAGCACAACGCCCCCCGCGGCGGCCCGGCGGCGACCAGCCGGCACCCGATGGCCGACCGCGACGACCTGCTGCTCGTGCACGTCACGCACTTCAACGACCTGATGTGGGACGCGGGCTCCACCGCCACCACGGTCGTCGAGCACGGCATCGTCGACCCCGGGCACCGCTACACCGGCGAGCTCGAGGCCGCCGCCGTGTGCGTCAACGAGCCGGTCCGGCGGGGCCGGGTGACCGGCACCGACCTGCTGACCCGGTTCGCCCGTGCCGTCCCGCTCGACGTCTTCGGGATGGGCACGGACGGGCTCGGTGCGCACCTGGGCTGCGCCGAGGTCCGGACCGTCGGTGACCTGCCCCAGCACCTCATGCACGATCAGCTCGCCCGCCGGCGGGTCTACCTGCATCCGATGCGGTGGACCTCCTTGGGGCTCTCCCTGCTCGAGGCCATGCACCTGGGCATGCCGGTGGTCGCCCTCGCGACGACGGAGGCCCACGAGGCCGTACCGCCGGGCACCGGGGTCTGCTCCACCGACGTCGACCGCCTCGTGCGGGAGCTGCGCGCGTTGGCCGACGAGCCGGACCGGGCCCGGGCCGTCGGCGCGGCCGGTCGTGCGCACGTCCTGCACCGGTACGGCCTCGACCGGTTCCTCACCGGCTGGGACGCCGTCCTGGGCCGGGTCCTCGAGACACACGATCGGCGCGGCGCGCGACAGCCCGCCGTCGCCGGACGACCGGAAAGGAGGTGACGCCGGTGCGGATCGCGATGGTGTCCGAACACGCGAGCCCGTTGGCGGCAGTCGGCGGGGTCGACGCCGGCGGGCAGAACGTCCACGTCCTCGAACTGGGTACGGCGCTGGCCGGCGCCGGGCACGAGGTGACGGTCTGGACCCGCCGGACCGACGACGACACCCCGGACACCGTCACGGTGCGGCCCGGGATGACGGTGCGCACCGTGACCGCGGGCCCACGGGCGCCGGTCCCCAAGGACGAGCTCGTTCCCTACCTGCCCGCCTTCGCCCGCGTGCTGGGGGACGACTGGGCCGCGCAGCGGCCGGACGTCGTGCACGCGCACTTCTGGATGTCCGGCATGGCCGCGGTGTCCGCGGCAGCTCCGCTGGACCTGCCCGTCGTGCAGACCTTCCACGCCCTCGGCAGCGTCAAGCGCCGCCACCAGGGCGCCGACGACACCAGCCCGCCCGGCCGGGTCGCCGCCGAGCAGGCCGTCATCGGTCGCGTCGACCGCGTGATCGCCACCTGCACCGACGAGGTCTTCGAGCTCGCCCGCCTCGGCGCACCGCGCCGTCGGACCACCGTGGTGCCGTGCGGGGTCGACACGGCCGCCTTCTCGCCGGACGGGCCGGTGCACCCGCGCGCCGAGCGGCCCCGGATCGTCGTGCTGGGCCGCCTCGTCCGGCGCAAGGGCGTCGACGAGGTCATCGCGGCCCTGCGCCGGCTGCCGGGAGTCGAACTGCTGGTCGCCGGTGGTCCGGACGGCTCCGGCGAGCACAGCGCCGCACTGCACGGCGACCCCGACGCGCGGCGGTTGCGGCAGGCCGGGGCCGCCGCCGGGGTGGCGGACCGCGTCCGCCTGCTCGGCGCCGTCGCCCGGCCGGACGTGCCGGCGCTGCTGCGCTCGGCCGACGCCGTGGTCTGCGTGCCGTGGTACGAGCCGTTCGGGATCGTGCCGCTGGAGGCCATGGCGTGCGGGCGGCCGGTGGTCGCCAGCGCGGTCGGCGGGATCCAGGACACCGTCGTGGACCAGGTGACGGGCCTGCTCGTCCCCCCGCGCCGGCCCGACGCGGTGGCCGCCGCCCTGCGGACGCTGCTGGCGACGCCCACCCGGGCACTCGCGTTCGGCATCGCCGGCCGGGACCGCGTGCTGGCCCGCTACGGCTGGGACCGCATCGCGGACTGCACGCTCGCCGTGTACGAGGAGGTGCTCGCCGAGCGGGCGGGCAAACCCGCACCGGACCAGATGGACGACGTGTCCCGCGAGCGCACGGACTTCCGGGACGATGACTCCGCGGTGCTCGGGGTGGCCCGGTGACCCCGGCGGCGCGCCCCGCGCGGCGCCGCCCGGCCCACGGCGCGGCGGCTGCACCCGGGCCGCACCCAGCGGGCCACGCCGACGAGCTCGCCGCGCTGCTGGCCGCGCACGTCGACCGGCTCGACCGAGCCCTCCCCGCGCTGCAGGCCGCCGCGCCCACCCTGGCACGCTGGGGCGAGGACCTCGGGCAGCGGCTGCTCGCCGGGAACCGGCTGCTCGCCGCGGGCAACGGGGGCAGCGCCGCGGAGGCGCAGCACCTGACCGCGGAGCTGGTCGGCCGGTTCGACGGCGACCGGCGCCCGCTGTCCGCGATCGCGCTGCACGCCGACACATCCAGCGTCAGCGCCATCGGCAACGACTACGGCTTCGTCCAGGTGTACGCGCGGCAGGTCCGCGCCCACGCGCGTCCGGGCGACGTCCTGCTGATGTTCTCCACCAGCGGGCGCAGCGAGAACCTCGTCGAGGCCGCGGCCGCCGCATCGGCGCTGAACGTGACGAGCTGGGCGGTCACCGGTCCGGGCCCCAACCCGTTGGCGGATGCCTGCATCGATGCCGTGTGCCTGCCCGGGGACACCGCGACCGTGCAGGAGATGCACCTCGCCGCCCTGCACATGCTGTGCCGGGCGGTCGAGCGGGTGGTGGCCGACGCCCCGCCGGGGCCGGATGAGCGTGCGTTCGTCGACCGGCCCCGCGTGGTGTCGTAACAGGAGCGGCCACCCGGTTCGTGCACACCCGCGCCGGCTCGTGCACATCCCGCACCAGGTGCACGGGTCGGCTGCGGTATGCACGAACGCCCTGACAGGCCCGGTCGCGGGCTCATCCGTCCCGGTCGGCCAGCCACTTCTGCACGAGATCGTCGTCCGCGTCGGTCACCGACCGCAGCGCGGTCAGGGTCGGGGTGGCCGGCGCGCAGGAGCGCGCTGCCCGTGCCCTCCTCCGGCTCGTCGGACACCTCGATCTCGCCGAGGTGCAGGTCGCCGTCGCGGATCTCGTCGACCCTCGCCTGCACCGCGCCACCGCGGGCGAGGACCGCGTGCCGGAGGGGGCCGAGGTCGGCGACTGGCTATCTTGGGAGCTCCCGGGGCACGCGTCGAGCCCTTCCCGTCAGTCGGT
>CAWHHY010000022.1:0-1265445 GCA_963829305.1 uncultured Actinomycetota bacterium
AGCCTGTCAAGATGGTCTGTGTAAGAAATCGGTCCGGTAGTTCGGAATTCCTCCGCCGTTGATCGTCTTCCACCGCTTGTCGGTGTCCACGTCGTTCGTCCTCGCTGCGCTGCGGGCGCTCCACGTTGACTCCTTCGACGCGGCGGGAAGGGATGGCCAGGACGGAGGAAAGGGCGTTAGGTGAGATAGCCGGCGAGCCGGTCGGGGTAGGCCAGCGCGAGGGCGCCGAGGGCGGCCTTCCAGCCCTGCACGGTGGCGCCCTCGACGAGCCGGCCGGGGGCGGTGCGCTGGGTCGGCGGGAGGCCCTTCTCCTTGGCGCGCTGGCGGGCGCGTTTGTCCTCGATGTCGCGGATGGCCAGCCACAGCAGCTTGATCGCGGCGTCGTCGGTGGGGAAGTGCCCCCGATTCTTGATGATCTTCCGGAGCTGGTAGTTCAGGCTCTCGATGCTGTTGGTGGTGTAGATGATCCGGCGCAGCTCGGGTGGGAAGGCCAGGAACGGGATGAACCGCTGCCAGGCGTTCTCCCAGGTGGCGACGGTGGCCGGGTAGCGGCGGCCCAGCGGCGGAGTCGGCGAAGGCCAGCAGCTCGGACTCGGCGGCGTCGACGGTGGGTGCGGTGTAGATCGGGCGCAGCGCGGCGGCGACCTTCTTGCGGTCCTGGTAGGACACGAACCGCATGGCTGCCCGAATGAGGTGCACCGTGCAGGTCTGCACCGTGGTCTGCGGCCAGGTGGCCTCGATCGCCTCGGGGAAGCCGGTCAGCCCGTCGCAGCAGACGATGAGCACGTCGCGGATCCCGCGGTTGCGCAGCTCGGCGCAGACCCCGGCCCAGAACTTCGCCCCCTCGGATGGCCTGCACCCAGATGCCCAGCACGTGCTTGACCCCGTCGAGATCGACCCCGACGGCGATGTGGGCGGCGCGGTTGCGGACCTGGTGCCCGTCCCGGACCTTGATCACCAGCGCGTCCAGGTAGAGGATCGGGTAGATCTCCTCCAACGGCCTGCCCTGCCAGGCCTTGACCTCCTCAAGCACCGCGTCGGTGATGTTCGAGATCGTCTCGTGGGACAGCTCGGTGCCCAGCGTGCGGGCCAGATGATGCTGGATGTCGCGCACGGTCATCCCACCCGCGTACAGCGACACGATCATCTCGTCCAGGCCGCCGGCGCGGCGGGCGCCCTTGGGGACCAGCCGCGGCTCGAAGCTGCCGGCCCGGTCCCGCGGGGTGTCCAGCCCGATCGCGCCGACCTCGGTGGCCAGCGTCTTGGGGGTGCTGCCGTTGCGTGAGTTCGGGCTGCCCCGCCCGGCCGGGTCGCCGCGCTCGTAGCCCAGATGCTCGGTCAGTTCGGCCTGCAAGCCGCGTTCGAGCACCGCCTTGACTATCTCCGGGAGGAAACCGCCCTCCCCGGTCAGCGTCAGGCTGCCGGCATCGACGCGGTCCATGACCTCGTCCAACAGCCCGGCGTCGAGCATCTGCTTGACCGCCTGGCGGGCCGATGGCGGCTCCGACGTCGCGGTCACCCCCAGCGGGTGTGCCTGTTCAGTAGCCATGAGTCCGTGATACTCCTCAAGTTAGGTTGAGGTCTTACACAGACCATTTGACACCTCCACGATGCTGCTCGCGGACTGGGCCCGCGCCGGCACCGGATCCGACAGGTCCGACAGGTCCGACAGGTCCGACATCGCCTGGGTGAGCGTGGACCGCGACGACAACGACCCGCACCGGTTGTGGGCGGCGGTGGTGGCCGCGCTCGCGGCCTGCCCGTCGGTGCCGCCGGGCAGCCGGCTGCACGCCCCCTGGGCGTGGCGCCCCGGCATCCAACCGGAGTTCCTCGCCGAGCTCACCGACGCCGTGCAGGAGCTGCCCCGGCCGGTCCGGGTGATCCTCGACGACGTGCACGAGCTCGTCGACCCGGTCGCCCTGCACGGCCTGCACACCCTGCTGCGCAACCGCCTCACCGGCCTGCAGGTCGTCCTGTCCAGCCGGTTCGACCCGCCGTTGTCTCTCCCTCGGCTGCGCCTCACCGGCCGGCTGTGCGAGCTTCGCGCCGACCGGCTGCGCTTCTCCCCCGTCGAGACCGCCACCCTGCTCGAACGATCCGGCCTGAACCTCACCCCCACCCAGGTCGACACGCTGCACCAGCGCACCGGCGGCTGGGCCGCCGGGCTGCGCCTGGCCGCGGTCGCGCTCACCCAGGCCACCGACCGTGACGCGTTCCTCGACCAGTTCTCCGGCAACGACAGCTCGGTCGCCGACTACTTGACCGGGGAGGTCCTCTCCGGGCTGCCCGAGGACGTCCGGGAGTTCCTGCGAGTGATCAGCATCAGCGACCCCGTCCCGTCCGGGCTGGGCGCGGCGCTGTCCGGCCGGGAAGACGCCGCCAGCCTGCTCGACCGGCTCGCCCACCACACCTCGCTGCTGACCGCCACCACACGAACGCGCGACGCCTACCGCATCCAGGAGCTCCTGCGCACCTACCTGATCGCCGACCTGCACCGCCAGGGACCCACCCGGGCCGCCGAGCTGCACGCCACCGCCGCCCACTGGTGGGCAGAACAGAATCAGCCGATCAACGCGCTGGACCACGCCACCCGCAGCCGCAACCCCGCGCTGCTGACCGAGCTGCTGCGCCGCTACGCCATACCGCTGATCCTCACCGGCGACCACGCTGCACTGCGCCGCGCGCTCGCCGGCATGGGTGCGCCGGCCACGCGGTCCGACCCGTGGTTGGCCGTGATTTCGGCCATCACCCAGCTCGAGGCCGGCGACCTGCCGGCGGCCCGGGCCGACCTGCGTAACGCGCAGATGCACTGGCCGAATCGTGGCACCGTCGACCTTGTCGTCCTGCGGGCGATGGCCGAGCAGTTGGCCGCTTCGAACGGCGGTGGCCCGTCCACGTTCGTGCTGACGCACGTCGATGAGCTGTCGGCGAAACCGCACCTGGAGGCGCTCACCCGCCTGGCCCGGGGCACCGCGCTGCTCGAACGCGACGACCGGGCCGAGGCTCGCGCCGAGGTCGAAGCAGCCCTGGACCTGGGCCGGCGGCACGGCTTCGACTACCTGTCGATGCAGTGCCTGGTGCTGCTCGGCGTCATCGCCTGCACCTCGGGGGACGTGCCCACGATGCTGGCGCGAAGCACCGAGGCGATCGCCTCCGCCTCCCGACACGGCTGGCCGGGCTCAACCTGGTCGGCCGCCGCCACGTCGATGGTCGCCCACGCCGCGCTGCTGCGCGCCGACTCATCCGAGGCCCAGCGCCTCGCCGCCGACGGACTCACCGCGCGCCCCGGACTGCTGTTCCCAACCCTGCGGTTCGCCCTGCAGGTCGTACACGGCGCCGCCACCTTCGACCAAGGACGCCGGGCAAACGGGCTCGCCGAGCTACAACAGGCACGCTCGGAGTTCGGCGACCTCCCTGTCGGCGCCGAACAAGCCGCCTCCGCCGCCGTCCTCGAGTTCCACGCCGCACTACAGCTCGGGCACGCCACCGCCGCCCACACCGTCTACGGCTGGCTCGCCGAACGCACCCACAACAACGCCGAGTTGCTGGTCATGCGCGCCTGGGCCGAATCGGCCGGCGGCCGCCGCGAGCAGGCCCGCGCGGTCCTGCGCCCGGTACTCGACGGCTCCACGCCCGCGCTGCTCCCGCACACCCTGGTCGATGCCTGGCTGCTGGAAACCACCCTCGCGATGGCCACCGACGAGCGGCCGGCCGCCCGTCGCGCCCTGCAAACCGCGCTGGCCCTCGCCGAGCCGCTGGACGCGCTGCGGCCGTTCGCCCACGCTGGGCCCCGCGTCCGCGAGCTGCTCGTGCACCAACACGGCAGCTTCGGAACCGCCGAGGCCTTTGCCCAGCGGGTACTCGCCGCGGGGGCGGGCGGCGAGGACCGGCACACCATGTTGAGCGAACGGGAACTCACTGTCCTCGGGCTGCTCCCGTCCATGCTCTCCCTCGACGAGATCGCCACCGATCTGACCGTGTCGGTGAACACCGTCAAAAGCCACGTGCGGTCGATCTACACCAAACTGGGCGTCAGCAGCCGCCGCACGGCCGTACTCTCCGCCCACGAACACGGCCTGCTCACCACAGGCGGCCGGGCTGACCGGGCCTCTTCATCCCCGGGAAGACTCCGCGCAGACGTCCGGGGGGACCGGGCCGGCGGGGCCGGTCCACCGCAGGGGCGAGCGTCAACGCGCACGTCGAGCTGCAACTCTGAACCTTGAACCGTGAACCTGTCGGTGCCGAGAACCGTGTCACGGTGCCTGATCAGCGCGTTCATGGCAGGCCAACCGCACCGTCATCTTCCAGAGCCAGCCCTGCATGATCGCCCGCAGTGGTCCCCGCCGTTACTCACCGCGCCACGCCTTGACGGCTACAAGGAGGAACGCGGCAACCCCGCCGACCGCCCAACCGACCACTGCCCAAATTGGACCGTTGGCCACGAATGCGACAATGAACCCGGCGAGGGTCAAGGCCAACCAGAGACCGATGGCGGCGGGGTCGTCGAGCACGCGTCGCACGAGGCATCGTCCCGCAGCGAGCCGCGCCGTCTGGGCTACTCTCCCCAGACGACGACCCGCGTCCCGGTCGGCGCCGGGGCGTCCAGATCGGTGACGGGCTCGCCGTCGACGCGCACACGCTCGACGGTCATGTGCTCCTCGATCCGCTCGTCGGACACGGCCGGCGGGGCGGGCTCATCCTCGGTCATGCCTTCATCGTGCAGCGGAGGCGGCGTCGGCAACCGCGGCGACATCCGCCTCGACGCTGTGCACCGTCTGCTCCGGAACGAGCGACCCGATCCGCCGCAGTTCCTCTCGGGCCGCGGCGGCCAGAGCGGCGGCAGCACCGCCGAGGAGCGCCGTCGCCGCCAGCGCGGACCCTGTGCGCGGCAGGACGCGGTCCAGGGCACGGACCAGCATCGCAGCCAATGTCCCGGCGGCCATCGCGCCGAGGACGGCCGCCGCGCCGAGCTTCGCCATCGCGGGCCGGGCCCTGTGGGGGTCCAGAACTCAGCCACGGCATCTGATCAGCGGTTTCAGGCCGCGGGTTCGTACTGGTTGATCAGCCCGCCGAGGACTGGTCGACGACGGATCCTGCCGTGAACCGGTTCGGGGACAGGCGATTCCGGGCGTGGTGGACGCAGCTGGAGGGCTCGATGCGGCCGCTGCAGGTTGTAGTGCGCGGCGTACTGGGCAAGCACGCTGCGCAGGTGTCGTTCCCCGAAGATCAGCATGCGGTCGGTGAGTTCGGTGCGGACGGTCAACACGAAGCGTTCGGCGAAGCAGTTCGCCCGCGGACACCGCGGCGGGATCTTGACCACCTCGATACCGGCATCGACGAGTACCGCGTCGAACGAGGCCGTGAACTGGCCGGCCCGATCGCGGACCAGGAACCGGAACCGGCCGACGTGCTCGCCGCGGTCCATCACGAGGTTGCGGGCCTGCTGGGCCGTCCACGGCCCGTCGGGATGCGCGGTCACGCCGAGAATGTGCAGGGAGCGATCGCCGACCTCGAGCACGAACAAGACGTACAGCCTGCGCAGTGTTACCGCGCAGTCGACGTGGAAGAAGTCGACGGCCAGCATGCTGCCGGCCTGGGTGCGCAGGAACTGCCGCCAGGTGGTGTCGGTGTGTCGTACCGGTGCGGGTGGGATCCGGTGGCGCTTCAGGATCCGCCGGATTGTCGAGGCGCCGACGCGGTGGCCGAGTCTGAGCAGCTCGCCCTGGATCCTCTTGTATCCCCAGCGCGGGTTCTCCCGCGCCATCCGCTCCACCAAGGTGGCGAGCACGTCGTCGATTGGTGGCCGTCCGGTCCGGGTCGGGTAGGTCCATCGTCGGCGCACGAGGCGGCGATGCCAGCGCAGGATCGTGTTCGGGGTGACCAGGCGGTGGCAACGCATTGCGCGGGGCAACTTCCGGACGAGGGCGGCGAACATGGCCCGGTCCGCCCAGTTCAGGCGTGGTCGTGGGTTGGTGCGGCGCAGCACGGCGACCTCGTGACGCAGCACGAGGAGCTCGATGTCCTTGGTGGAGGATGTTCGGGCCATCAGTAGGAGCAGCCTGAGTACCGATTGGAAGATCAAGTAGAGCAACCGCAGCGACACGCCGGGATCATGTCCGACCGGCGATCACCGCTGGTCAGCGACCCAGGCCCGACTTCTGGCACCCCACAGGTTGTCGGCTGCTCGGTGTCCAGGTGCAGGATTCCCTCGTGTTGATCTTCTCGTCAGAAAGCATGATCGACCAAGGGCCTCCGTTCGTGATCACCCCCGGTAGCCACGCTGACACCCGCTCGGGTGCTGCGAGGTTAAGAATCAAGTTGACGTGGTATCGGTGACCCGGTTTCGCGAACGAGGAGCGGACTGACGCGAATGAGGCCTGGCAGTCAGGCAGTAAAAAAGCCCGCGCTCGTTCCGAACCTCCGGCCGACCGGCGCTCTGGATACGCCGGCCGGCGGCTTGCCGCTCCTGCCGGTCGAGCGGATACTCGGCCGCTCGATGCGAACCACCCCTTGCCGCCGGACCGGGCGTTGCTGCTCGGCAATCCGATCCGCCGTGACCCCTGTGGTAGGTCACTGAGCCGCACCCCAGCCCAGAGCGTCCGAGCAGCCCGCGCAGAGAGGACGCGATGACCGCGAATCAGTACCTGCTGGCTGGGCAGCCCTCCGAGCTGGAGCGGCTGCAGCTTCAGTCGCGGGTGTGGGAGCCCAGCGGACACAGGCTGCTCGAAGCCATCGGCCCAGGCCGGGACCGCGCCCTCGACGTCGGCTGTGGCGTGCTCGGCTGGCTCCGCCTGCTCAGCCGGTGGGTTGGACCCGACGGGGAGGTCGTCGGAACCGACGTCGACGAGGCGATGCTCGCCGCGGCCGCACAGTTCGTGGCCGATGAGCAGTTGCCCAACGTTGCGCTGATGAAAGACGATCTGTTCGCCACCTCGCTGGAACCCGTGTCGTTCGACCTGGTGCACGCGCGGTTCGAGCTCACCCCGCTCGGACGAGTAGAGGAGCAGCTGGCGACCTACCTCCGGTTGACCCGGCCGGGCGGCATGGTGGTGCTGGAGGACCCCGATTGGGGGAGCTGGCACTTTAACCCGCCCGCGCCGGCCCTCGAGCGGCTCATCACCCTGGTCTGCGAGTCGTTTCGGCGCTGGGGGGACGCCGAGGCCGGCCGCAAGCACCTGCAGTTGTTCCGGCGCTTCGGCGTCGCGGCGAACGTCCGAGCCGAGGTCTTGGCTCTTCCCCCGGGGCATCCGTACCTTCGGCTTCCCTTGCAGTTCACGACGGCACTCGAGGCGCGGTTGCTATCATTTGTGGACGCGACGGAGTTGGAGCCGCTACGCGCGCAGGCGGAAGCGGAGCTGAGAGAGCCGGACCGCTGGGGCACCACCTTCACGTTGCTCCAATCGTGGGGCCGCGCGGCATAAGGGTTGGCCGCTCCACTCGATGCCTCGCGGTAGGGACCGCCCTCACGGGCGGTCCCCCGCACGGATCCCGACGTGCGGAACTACCGCATCGGGCTCCTGCCTCAGGTTCTGGCTGCGAAGCTCAAGTCCGCATCGACACGACGAGCCCCGACGAGCAGTACGAATTCACACTGCCGACGGCACAACGGTCAGCAGATGACCCACAAGATCTGCAGCAGGGCCTCCGCCACGGCGTGCTCGCACGGCCCCGTCCAATGCCCGGGGCCGCCGGCCGTGCACGGGCTGGAGGCGGCAATGGGGTGTCGCGGTGCGCGAGCCGAGCGGGCCCAGCGTAGCCGGCAGGTGATCCCGTCGGTGGTTGCTGGGTTCGAAGACGGTCCTTGCCTGCGCGCTGCTGGTCCGCCGCACCCTCCGCGGTCGAGCCGGCCCGAACCGGCCGGCCTGCCCCTGCTGCCACTCGGGAGCCCGTCCCGCTCGTCGTTGGGCAGGGCGACCGGGGTCGTCGATCAGGGGGCGAACTCGGCTCGGACCCCGACCAGACGGACGGGTCGCCGGGCGGTGAATTGGTCGAGCATGTCGAGCGCCGTGGCCTCGATCGTGGCCGTGTCGCTGGTCGGCTCGGTGAGGGTGGTGCTGCGGGTCCGGGTGATGAACGGGGCGAACCGCACCTTGACCCCCACCCGTGTCGCGGGCCGCCCCTCAGCCAGCACATCGGCCGCGACCTGGCGGGCGAGACCGGCCGCGGCAGCGCGTACCTCGGCCCAATCGGTCAGATCGACGGCAAAGGTCTCCTCGTGGCCGCACGAGCGGGCCAGCCACGGCTCGCCCCGCACCTCGACCCGCCCGACGCCGCGCCCCAGCTGCACGTACCACGGGCCCAGCGCAGGGCCCAGGTCTGCCGCGAGCGCCGCCGGATCGGTCCCGGCCAGCTCGCGCGCGGTGTGCAGGCCGCGGTCGGCCAGCTTCGCTGCGGTCTTCGCGCCGATGCCCCACAGCGCCCGCGTCGGCCGCTCGCCCATCACCACATCCCAGTTCTGCGCGGTGAGGGTGAACACGCCCGCGCCGACGACACCAGCCCCAAGCTCGCTGCGCACCGGCGGCTTCGCGAACCCCGTCGCGATCTTGGCGCGCAGCATGTTGTCGCCGATGCCGACGCAGCAGGTGAGCCGGGTCTGCGTGCGCACCGCCTCCCGGATCCGCCTGGCAAGTCCCTCGGGGTCGTTGGTCGCCGCTCCCACGAACGCCTCGTCCCACCCCATGACTTCCACAACGGTGCCGTCGATCGGGCCGAAGCTGCGCAGGACGGCCATCACCTCCTCCGACGCCGCCTCGTACGCCGCGTTGTCCGCCGGCAGAAAGACCGCGTCCGGGCAGCGACGTGCCGCCGTGCGCAGCGGCATTCCAGAATGGACGCCGTACTCGCGGGCCGCGTAGGACGCCGTGGCGACGACACCACGGCGAGTGGGGTCGCCATGGCCGCCGACGACCACCGGCCGCCCAACCAGCTCCGGGCGGCGCAGCAGCTCAACGGCCGCGATGAACTGATCCAGATCGACGTGCAGGACCCAGTACACGCTCCGTAGTCCACCGCACCGACAGCGGCTTGACCAGCTCATCGAGGCTCCCCCGCACCACCACCAAGTCCCCGCCCTCGCCCACCAACGCCCTCGCCCACCAACGCCCTCGCCCACCAACGCCCTCGCCCACCAACGCCCTCGCCCACCAAGGCCCTCGCCCGCTTCAAGGTCCTCGACCCCGAGCCGCGCGACGAACTGGACCACAACTGTCAGCGAGCTCACCGACCACCTGACTCGATCCTGACCAACGGCAGAGGTCCGAACGCCGGCCGCTAGATGATCCATGTCCGTCGACCCGCCCACGTCCTTCATAGACGCGTCCGCCAGACACCCACGAACGACGCCGCAGCCAGGGTCTGGGGCTGCATCACGGACAATCAGGGCGAGCTGCTCACACTCGGCCACCGCCTCGTTCGACGATCCGGCGGATCCTTCGCCGCCACCGCATCCCACCAGCTCCGTTGCGGGACACCGACACCACGTGGCGGCAGTTCCTGCGCACCCAGGCCAGCAGCATGCTCGCGGTCCCTGTCCCACCCGCTCCCGCGGTGTATCACGACGTGAACAAGCCTTCTCTTCGATGCATGCAGTCACACCCGGCTGTATGTCGCGGCGGCGTCACCGCCGACGCGGTCGTCGAGGTCGCCGCGACCTTCGGCCCGGAGACCACCGACCGCTGAGCTGCGCTCGCCCAGGCCACACCTGGCGTCACTTTCATCACGAGGAGCACACATCATGACCACATCCGTCGTCGACAACGGGGTGAACGTCGAGGCCCTGCTCGGGGCGCGGGCGGCGTTCGCCGACGCGCCGGAGATCGCCCGGTTCCAGTGGCGCTCGAGCGTGTCCTGGGTCAACGGCACGCACAGCCGCTCCGACGTCCAGACCTTCTTCGGGTTCGGCGAGGAGCAGACGCACAGCAGGACGTTCGCCTTCGACATCGACCACCCGCTGCAGTTCGCCGCCCAGGACAACGGGATCACACCGATCGAGTACGTGTTGGTTGCACTGGGCGGCTGCCTGACCGCGGGCATCGCCGCCGTCGCCCAGCAGCGGGGCATCCAGCTTCGTTCGGTACGGGCCACGGTCGCCGCGGAGATGGACCTGCAGGGCATCCTGGGCGTGGACCCCGACGTGCGCAACGGCTTCAGCGGCGTGCGCGTCGACTACCGGATCGACGCCGACGCGACGGCCGCGGAGATCGAGGCGTTGGTGGCGCAGTCGCAGAAGCGGTCGGCGGTCTACGACATCCTGACCAACCCGACCGCGGTCACGGTCACCGTGAGCTGACCGTGCAGCACACGACCACGGTGGTGGTCGGGGCCGGCCACTGCGGGCTGGCCATGAGCCGCCGCCTCGCCGAACGCTCGATCGACCATGTCGTCCTCGAGCGCGGCGAGGTGGCGCACTCCTGGCGGACCCAGCGGTGGGACTCGCTGCGCCTGCTCACCCCGAACTGGATGACCCGGCTGCCGGGGCACGCCTACTCCGGCGCCGACCCGGGCGGCTACCTCGGCGTAGCCGAGCTGGTCGGGCTGCTCGCGGACTACGCGGGGCCGGCACCGGTGCTGACCGGCACGACGGTCACGTCGGTCCGGCCCCACGGGCCGGGCTACCGGGTGGGCACCGACCGGGGCACCTGGCACGCGCGGACTGTCGTGGTGGCGACCGGCGCGACCGCGGTACCGGCCCACCCGGCCGTTCCGCTTTCCCCCGGGATCGCCTCCGTGACCTGCGCGGACTACCGCAACCCCGGCCGGCTACCCGACGGTGGCGTGCTGGTCGTCGGCGCCTCGGCGAGCGGCGTCCAGATCGCCGAGGAGCTCGCCCTGTCCGGGAGACGAGTGACGCTGGCCGTCGGTGAGCACGTGCGGATGCCGCGCACCTACCGGGGCCGCGACATCCTGTGGTGGATGGACGCGTCGGGCCTGCTCGACGAGCGCTGGGACGCGATTCCGGACCTGGTACGGGCGCGCGCCCTGCCGTCGATGCAGCTGGTCGGCGCGCCCCGCACGCTCGACCTCACCGCGCTGCGCCGGCTCGGGGTGGCACTGGTCGGGCGGCTCGCGGGCGTCCGAGACGGGTCGGCGCAGTTCGCCGGGTCACTCGCGAACGTGACCGCGCTGGCCGACCTCAAGCTGGGCCGGCTGCTGGACACCCTCGACGCCTGGGCCGACCGAACGGGCGTTGAGGCGGAGCCGCCGCAGCGGTTCGCGCCGACCGAGATACCGGACCCGCCTGCGCTGTCGGAGCGGCTCGGTCCCGGCGGGATCGAGACCGTCGTCTGGGCGACCGGCTTCCGCCCGGACCTGTCCTTCCTCGACGCCGGGGTGTTCGACCGGAAGGGCCGCGTCGTGCACGACGGGGGTGTCACCGCCGCGCCGGGGCTGTACCTGATGGGCCTGCCGGTCCTGCGCCGGCGCAGATCGACCCTGATCGACGGCGCCGCCGCGGACGCCCGTGACCTCACCGAGCACCTCGTCCGGTACCTGGGCTCGCTCGCCCGTCCATGGGCGAGCTGAAAGGAACGTCATGGAGAACCATCCCGTCGCCGCCGCCATCGCAACAATCGTCGCCGGCCGCGACCCGCAACAGCTCGGCGCGGCGCTGACCGAGACCGCGCGGCTACGCGCCCTGCTGCCCGGTGGACCGATCCAGGCCCACGGGCGGGAGGACGTCGCCGCCTGCTTCTCCGGCTGGTTCGCCGACTTCGACACGGTGCAGCTCGTGGAGTCCGCGGGCGAGGCCGTCGCCGACCGCCTGCTGATCCACTACCGCCTGCACGTCACCCGGGGGGCGACCCGCTGGGTGTGCACCCAGACCGCGGTCTGCAAGCTCGTCGACAAGCGGCTGGCGGTCATCGACCTGCTGTGTTCCGGCCTCCGGGAGGTGTCCGATGAACGAGCTTGCGAGCGAATCAGTGTTACAGCGCCTGCGCGCTGAGACGTCGTCCGATCGGCCGACCGAGCGTAGCGACGCAGAGCCAGTGAGCACGTCACTGCGGCATCCGGCGCTCGACGCGTGGGGTGACCACGACCGCGACGACCCGTTCCCGCTGTTCGCACACGTGCGCGCCGCCGGCCCGGTGCACCCGGTGCGCCTGGCCGACGGGCACCCGGCGTGGCTGGTCGTCGGTCACGCCGAGGCGAAGGCGGCGCTGAACGACCCGCGGCTGTCCAAGGACATGCACGCCGCGCTGGCCCGCAGCGGCGAGCTGGTCGCCGAGGGTCTGCCCGGGCCCGCGCTGGCCCGGCACATGCTCGCCGTCGACCCGCCCGACCACACCCGGCTGCGCCGGCTCGCGACGCCGGCGTTCAGCAGGCGGCGGGTCGACGGGCTGCAGGACCGGGTGCGCGCGATCGTGGCGCAGCTGCTCGACGGCCTGGCGGCCCGCGGTGACGAGGTCGTCGACCTGGTGGCGGGCTACGCGTTCCCGCTGCCGTTCACGGTGGTGAGCGAGCTGCTCGGGATCCCGGAACCGGCCCGGGCCGACCTCGGCCGGTGGTTCCGCACCCTGCTCGCCCCACACTCCTGGCCGCCGCCGGCCGAGGCGGTGGCGGCGTCAGAGGCGATCGTCGGCTACCTGACCGCGCTGCTCGACCACAAGCGCGCCGAGCCGGGTGAGGACCTGGTGACCGACCTCGTCGTCGCCGCCGACCGCGACGGCGCGCTCACGACACAGGAGATACTCTCCACGATCTTCCAGCTCATCGTCGCCGGGCACGACACCACCACCAGCCTGATCGGCAACGCCACCGTGGCGCTGCTGCGCCATCCCGCGCAACGCGACGCCCTGGTCGCCGACCCCGACCTCGTGCCGCGCGCCGTCGAGGAGGCCATGCGGTGGGACCCGCCGGGGCAGCACTCGACGTTCCGCTACGCCACCGAGGACGTCCGGCTCGGCGACGTCGTGATCCCCGCGGATGCCCAGGTGATCGTGTCGCTGGCGGCGGCGAACCGGGACCCGGCCCGCTACCGCGACGCGGAGTCGTTCGACATCCACCGCACCGACGGCGGCCACCTCGCCCTCGGGCACGGCATCCACCACTGCCTCGGCGCGCCGCTGGCCCGGCTGGAAGGGCGCATCGCGCTCGGCGCGCTGCACACGCGGTTCCCCGCGATGCGGCTGGCCGTCGACCCGACACAGCTGCGCTGGGGTCACGGCGACGGGCTGGTGCTGCGGGGGCTCTCCGAGCTGCCTGTGCGCCTGAGCGGCTAACTCAGCCCCCGCCAGCGCCCACCGCATCCGCGGCATCGGCGGGCGCCCGAAGAGCCAACACGGGGACGATCATGGATGGCACCCGTGCAGGCCCGACGTGCGCGCCGAGCGGCTGCGCGGCATGACCAGCGGCCCGCCCGGTGGCGGATGCCCTCCGAACGTGGGGTTCGGGAGGTAGATGATGCGGCGTCGGCGGTGAACGTCCAGATCAACGCGGTGGCCGTCGGGATGCCGCGATTGATCCACGTGCCGCCAGCGCAGCCACCACGCGTCCCCGTGCGGGGGCGCCGCCCCAGCCCGCTCCGCCGCACGAGATGGCATCGCATACCCTCGGCGTCCCCTACGCCCAGACCGGTGTGTCCGTGACCCGAATGCACAGCAACGAGTAACACCGCGACGACCGCGAGCGACCAAAGTTCTCGGCTGGACCGCGCAGTCCCCCCGACTGGATGCGCGCGGGCCCGTCTCCCCCGGCGGGCGGCCCACCGCCATCCCAGCAGCGGGTCTCGATCACTGTCCCGGAGGTGAGTACAGGGTGTCGGACGACTGGGCAGGTCGTGCCGGAACGGTCGAGGACGCGATCCGGCGACGGTTCGTGCGCCGCCTGGCCGGGGTGGTGCCCGGGACCCGGATCGGGCGGGTGCGCTGGCCCCGCCCGCTGCCGATCCGCCCGTGGCCGTGGAACTACTGGTGGCAGGCCCACCTGCTGGACTGCCTGGTCGACGCGCAGCGCCGAGCGCCCCAGCCGTGGCGGGCGGTGGAGATCGCCGCGCTGGCCCGCACGGTGCGGCTGCGCAACCTCGGCTCCTGGACCAACGACTACTACGACGACATCGCCTGGTTCGGCCTGGCGGTACAACGCGCCGGGCCACTCGCTCGCCGGTCAACCCCATCCGCGCTGGACGCGATCACCGCCCGGCTCCGCGCCGGCTGGACAGCCGCCGGCGGCGGCGGGATCTGGTGGCGCCGCGGGGACGACTTCAAGAACGCCCCCGCCAACGGTCCGGCCGCGATCCTGGCCGCCCGCACCGGCGACCTCGACTTCGCCACCACGATCACCGACTGGATCGCGGCCACCCTGGTCGACCCGCAGACCGGGCTGGTCCGCGACGGGGTCCGGCTCAACCCGGACGGAACGATCCGCACCGTCGAAGCCACCACCTACACCTACTGCCAAGGCGTGTACCTGGGGGCGTGCGTGGAGTTGGCCGAACGCGACGGTGACCCGCGGTGGGCCGAACGCGCCGCCACCGTCCTGAACGCCATCACCACCATGGCCGGACCGGACAAGGTGATCCCGGGCTTCGACGACGGCGGCGACGGCGGGCTGTTCAACGGCATCCTGGCCCGCTACCTCGCCGACACCGCGGTCCGCCGCCCCGAACTCACCGCGCTCGCCGCCCCGCTCGTGCTGGCCAGCGCCGAAGCGGCCTGGCAGGGCCGCATCGACCTGGACCACCCAGCGAATGGTGGTCCGGTGTTCGCCCCCGACTGGCGCCGGTCGGCCCGCAACCCGCGACCGGGGGTCCCCGAAGCCGACCTGTCGGTACAGCTGTCGGCCTGGATGCTCCTGGAAGCCGCCGCCAGAACAACCGGCGCCATCGCGCCGAAGGCGCCCACCGATCCCTGACACTGGCGGCCCCACCGATATGTAGTAGTTGCTGGCGCTGCTCACCGCCGCATTCGGCGACCGAAACGTGCACGGGGTCGGAGACGCCGCCTACCACGGCAAGCCGCTGCTGGTGGCGAGGATGACGTGGACGACCCGGGCTACCGGCCAACGCCTGCCTGTTCGACACCCGCGCCGCCGCGCACCGGCCGCCGCGGGCGGGGCCTGCCCGACGCCCATCTGCTGCTTGCCGACGGCGTTGGCCGGCTCGATCGACCAGCGGATCGCGTACCGTTCGACGATCTGGGCCGGGGTGGCGGTCTGTACGTATTCGGAAGTCATGTGAGCGGGCATGGCAAGTAGCCGGCGTGGCCGGTTCGCGTGCCGACGCCGGTGATGATGAGGGTGCCTTCGATGATGGGCAGCTCGCCGTGGTGGTCGCGCCAGGGGCCGCGGTGTTCCAGCCGGGGATGGCAGCGATGCCAGGCGCTGGCTTGCGCGGTGCCGTAGCGGGTGGTGTCCGTGCTGCTGGTGTGCTCGGGGGCGGGCCAAGTGATCGGGTCGGCCAGGACCAGGACCGGGCCGTGGCGGCGTGGGCGGCCCCGGGCATCCGGGCGACGGGGTTCGACCGGGCGGGCGAGCACCCGGTCCGACCGCAGCCGGCCGATCAGCATCACGGGCAGGTCTGCCAGCAGGAACGCCAGCCGGGTGACGTCGTAGCCGGAGTCGAGCACGATCCAGATGGTCGGGTCGCCCGGGTGCCAGTGCCCGACCGCGCACAGCCGATCCACGACCTCGCGCAGCTGGGCGGCGGTCACCACAGTCGCGTCGTCGGCGGGTCCGAGGCGGACCGCGTCCAGCACCGCGGTCCAGCTGCTGCGGCCCGACCCCAGTGCGGCCACCACCGAGTACGGCCAGCCCGGGATCATCTGCGCGGTCCCCTTGGCCCGGCCGTGGACGTGGCAGAACAGCCGTGCTGCGCTGGTCTCGGCGTCCGGACGCAGCCACGGCGAGACATCTGCGGCCAGCACGATCCGGTCCCCGACCCGCGGCAGCGGCAGGCCGGCCACGCCCCGGCGCAGCCGCGCGACCTCGATCGACCCATGGTTGAGCCCGTCATACAACGCGCCGTGCCCGCGTCGATGCTCCGGGGCCAGCGACAGATCCACCAGCGACCGCACCGGCCCGTCCGCGCACAGCAGCGCCTCGGTCAGCTCGAACTGCGCATCCGCCCGCGCACCCAGGCAGGAATAGAAGCCGTCTCGGAACCGACACAACCCGGTGATCGGCTCGACTCCGACACGGTCGCCGTGCACGCTGTCCATCGCGGCCTTCGGTCGATCATGGTTTCTCTTGGCGAGAACACGATCTTCCGGAGGCCGCCCCACGTCGTGGCGACACGCCGACATGCAGCCAGGACAGGCCGATCACCGACGCCACAGGTTAAACGTCAAGCTAAGGAGCGGGCGTCGGTCCGCGAGAAGGCGCCGGCCCCGTCGCGGCAGCGGGGACAGGTCGGGCTCCCGCACTGCTGTGGCGTGTAGTGGCGGCGCGGCTGGGGAGCGGCGTAGCCCCGGGGCTGGGCAGGGCGGCCGCCGCGGCCGGGAACCCGCCGAGCGATGCGTTGACCTGTGTCGGGCCGGCGTCAGCTGCATTGGTGGGCGTCTCGACAGCAGCGGCGGCCCGGCGGTCCGGCTGATCCCTCGCCTCTGCCGCGCGGCGGTGCCGGGCGAGGGCGTCGACGACGAAGGTGGTCAGGTGGGCGAGCTGGTAGAGCTCGTAGCCGGGCACGGTGAGCAGCGGATAGTCGGGGGTGCTCATGCGGTCTGTCCTCTCACCGATGATCTCGACGGTGACTGGCGGGACGCGCCTGCCGGGGAGTGTCGCGGGGCGGCGGGGGTGATGGGTGCGCTGCGGTCGGTCGTCTGCGCGACCCGGCGGCCCCGCGCCGTACCCGGTCGGTTCGCGGGAGGGTCCGGGGCGTCGGGGGTGTGGGGGTAGAAGGCGTCGCGGGCGGCGGTGAGCGCGCCGTTGTAGACCCGTGCGCTGCCGGCAGGGAGGAACACGTCGCGGGCCATGTGGTGGGCCTGGCGGAACGCGCCCAGGCAGGAGCGGTAGGCGGCGAAGTCGCGGATCTCGAACGCGACCCGGCCGAGCTGGACCCGCAGGAACGGCTTGGCGTCCGGTGGGTCGCCGCCGACCATCGCGACGCTGCACGCCGGGCGGGCGGACGCGTTGGCGACGACGCCGGGTTCGGGCATCCCGCGCAGCGCGCGGACCAGGCCGCGGTGCGCGGGGTGCCCGACCGGGGGCAGCGTGCGGGCGTGCGCGGCGGCGTCGAACCACACCTTGTGGAAGTGCGCGGCGGTGGCCTGATCGTTGAGGTAGAGCAGGGCCCGGCCGATCCGCACCGTGACCGCGGCGCTGGTGCTGCTCGCGTGCTGGGCGGTGACCTCGACGTCCTGGTCCCCGATCAGCCGGACCACGGCCAGCACCGCCTGCTCCTGCCTGTCGGTCACGACCGATCCGCCCACAGCGTGGGCTGAGCGGCCGGTGCCGAACCAGACGACGGCGCCGGGCTTGACGCAGACGACGGACCCGGAGGGATCCCAGTCGATGGGGTCATGGTGGGCTCGCTGTTCTGCCGGCGGCCGGATCGCCCCGACCCTCCCCGCGGCCGTGGCGTGCCCCGTGCCCGGCCGTTCCTCCCACCCGCCGCCCGCGCCCGCGCCGACCGTGCCGCGGGCGGGTGCTCGAGGACGAGCTCGGTCGCGTCCGTAGCGCTGCGGCGGGCCGCGGCGGCCTGGTGGTCGCGGCCGCGGGCGGCCTGCCAGGCGGCGATCTCGGCCACCAGCGCGGCCAGCGCCACCGCCAACGCCACCCCACCGACCGCGTCCGCGCCCGGCTCGACCCCGCGCGGTCAGCAGGCTGCGGGCCAGCAGCCGCAGCTGCCCCGCCACCGGACCCGGCTCCGGCGGGTGTCCGCCGGGCGTCCGGGCGGCCCGGTCGAACCGGTCCGCCGCCGTTCCCCACCGTTCCCCCCACCCACCAAGTCTGTGATCGGCGAGGGCGGTGAGCAGGTCGGCGGTGGCCGAGGCGATCCCGTCGCCGTCCTCGCCGCCGGCGCGTAGCGCGGCCCGCGCCGCGGCCACCGCCTCGAGCACCTCCGACGCCTCCGGCTCCTGACCGGCGCCGCCGGGTGTACGGCTGGACGGGTGTGCTCGCCCAGCGCTGTTGCAGCCGCGGCAGGGACAGGTCGGGGGCGAGTTTGCTGCCGCTGTAGAACACCGGCTCCCCCGCCGCCGTCACATCCCCGGGGCGGGCGAGCTTGTAGCCGAGCAGGTCCCCCGACGGTGCCCGCCGCAGCCCCACCCGATAACCGCGCTCCTGCAGGTAGGCGACGAAACTCGTCGACGTCGGTCGCGGCGACCGCGGCCTGCTGGGCGGCGCGGCGCAGCTCCACCCGCGCCGGCACCCGGCCCTGCCGACCCGGCCTTCTCGATCTCCCCGCGCGACGGTCGCGGCGCGGCGGTGCCGTCCGGTGCGGCGGTCACCGTCAGCCCGAGGCGCTGCTCGATCCGCCGGGCCGCCGCGCGGAGCTTCGGGTAGTCGTGGTGCGGCCAGAACCGTCGACTCGTGTCCTGGCGCACCAGCACCGCGGCGATGTGGATGTGGTCCTCGGCGTGCCGCACCGCCACCCACCGCGGCCCACCGGCGTCGCCACTGACCGCGATTCCGGCGCCGTCCAGCAGCTCCCGCGCGATGCCTGCCCACTCCCCATCGGACAGGACCCGGTCGGTGGCGGCGACCCGCGCCGAGCAATGCCACACATACCCCCGCTTGCCCTGCTCCGCCGGGGCCCGGGTCGGCAGCCCTGCGGCGACGGCGGGGGCGTGCAACGCGGTGATCAACGGCCCGAGCGCCAGGTCATACTCCCCCGGCCCCGTCGAGGCGGGCTGCCAGCCGGCATCCAAGCCCGTCCCAGGAGGCGATCACCCGCGGCGCCCGGTGCACCTCCGCGGTCCCCGGCCCCAGCAGGTAGGCCAACAGCCCCGCCGGGCGCCACCCGTGCACCACCTTCGTGATCACGACCGCACCGAGCGCTCCGATCCGCGCGTGAGGAACGCCGTGCACGTCGACGACATCGCCTCCACCGCGGCTGCGGTCACCGCGTCGATCCGCCGCAACACCTCGACCACACCGCCCCGGCCCGCACCGCCGGGATCGCCGTGGGAGGGCTCGCCGTCGGGCAGCTCATCTGCTGGCGCGCCGGGCGCGCAGCTCGACGACCGGCACGCGCCGCATCGGCGGCGACCTCGGCGCGCAGCGCCACCAGCGCCGCGACCAGCTCCCGCCACGACGACGGCCTGACTTGCCAACGCCAGCCTCGTCAGGCTCATCACCGGCCGCTTGCGCACGGGCCCGATCGACCGCGGTCTGCCCCACCCACGCCCCCACCGACAAGCCCGCCCGGGCCGCGGCCTCACCGACCACCGCCGCCTCGACCGGGCTCAACCGCACCCGCACCGACTCGCTGCGCGCCGCCTCCGCCCGACGGCCGCCGCGACGACCCGGACACCCGTGTTGGGCATCGGGTCGCTGCTCGTCACGGCCCCGAGCCTCACCCGCGCGCGTGCCGCCCCCGTTCCCCGCCGCTCCCTCCCGGCTCTGCCGACGCCGCCACGCAGGCCGGGCACCGGCCACCGGCCGGCTCGTCGAACAACGACACCACCTGCACCCGCCGGCCACACACCGCGACCGGCCCGTCCTCCTCCGGCGGCAGCTCCCACACCGACACCGCATGAAACAGCCGGTCGGTCCCGTCACGCAGCCACACCCACGGCGACGGCTCACCCAGACCCATGCCCCAACCCGACCCACGACTGCCCTCCGCTCGTCCGATGTCCGAGCCCGAAGCGCAGCAGGAATCGCAGGCCCATGGGGCCGAGAACCGGAATCTGTGGACAACACGCGCGGGAAACGCGCCGCTGTGGACAACTTGCGGAACCCCCCGGTTCCGCACCACCCTGACAGCGGGAAGTCCTACTTCCCGCATATCTTGCTCCGAGCGGCGCGTATTCGATCAGATGCGAACTCAATACAGTCCGCTGCGCAGCACGCAGCAGCCGGGAGATCATGCTGCTGATCTGCGGCAGTCGGCGGTGACAGAGGCGATCATGGCATACCGGCTGGGCGCCGCTGGTGGGTCACCGGCCGCTTCTGCGGCTGGTTGACCTGCTGCGATGTTGACGATCTCGCATCTGATGCGACATTCTCCCGTCCAACGCGAGCCGGGACGGAAGTGATCGACGGTGCAGATCGGGCCCGGGTGCCGGGTGCGGCCCGGCTGCACCTGGCCGGCGGGATCCCGCTGCTGCGTCCCGAGGAGCAGGTGTTCACCGCGATGCTCGAGGGCTGGCGCAACCAGCAGCTGGCCCGCAACCTTGCGCTGGCCACCATCGCCGCTCGGGAACGCGCCGCCCGCGCGTTCACCGCCCACGCCGACACGTTCCCCTGGCTGTGGACCGCGACCATGCTCGATGAGTGGCTCGGGGACCTGCGCGCGGTCCGCGGGCTGCGCCGCTCCACGTTGCGCGGCTACCAGGAATCGATCCGGATGTTGTGTCTGCTACTTGACCGACCCGGCCTATGGCTGGCCCGGGGAGTGCGAGACCCGGTTCGGCACCCACCCGGTCCAGGTGGTGCACGAGTGGAACACCGCCGTGCACGTGCAGGCAGGCCGAGGGCGACCCGGTCAAGCGCGCGTTCACCCTCGACGAGCTGCAGTCCTTCTTCGACCACGCCGACGGTGAGGTCGCCCGCATCCGCGCCGCCGGGCGCAAGGGCTGGCTGCCGGCGTTCCGCGACGCCACCCTGTTCAAGATCGCCTACGGGTACGGGTTGCGCCGCAACGAAACCCGGATGCTGGATGTCGTCGACTTCGGCACCAACCCGCACGCGCCCGAGTTCGGCGAGCGCGGGGTCTGCTACGTCCGCCACGGCAAGGCCATGAAGGGCTCCGCCCCGAAACGGCGCAGCGTCCTGACCGTCTGGCCCTGGGTCACCGAAGCCCTCACCGAGTGGACCACCGAGATCCGGCCCCTGCTCGCCGCCAAGAGCATCCCGCCCAGCGCGGCGCTGTGGCCCTCCGAGCGGGCGCCGCGGGTCGGGCTGGCCCAGATCGACGCCCGCTTCGCCGCCCTCCGCACGACGCTCGGGTTGGGCCCCGGGCTGGACTTCCACTCGCTGCGCCGCTCCTACGTCACGCACCTGATCGAGGCCGGCTGGGACCCGCTGTTCGTGCAGCACCAGGTCGGGCACGAACACGCCTCCACCACCGCGATCTACACCTGCGTGTCCTCGGACTTCCGCACCCGCACCCTGCGCCGCGCCCTCGACGCCACCCTCGCCCAGGCCACCACCGAGACCACCGCTGCGGCCAAGGCCGCGGCAACGGCTGGGGCGGTGAGCGCGACCGCCGCAGCGGTCGGGCCACGACCCGACGGGAGCCTCCCGTGACCCGCCGACGCGAGGTCAGCTACCAGTGGCGGCTGCGCGAAATCATGGCCAGCCGCGGGCTGTTCACCACCACCCACCTCGCGCCGCTGCTGGCCGAACGCGGCATCACGCTGTCGGCCTCCCAGATCCACCGGCTGGTCACCGGCACCCCCGAACGGCTGTCGCTGCCCGTCCTCGCCGCGTTGTGTGACCTGCTCGAGGTCACCCCGGCCGAGCTCATCGTCACCAGCGCCGAGAACGCCCCCACCCGCAAGACCGCCGCCGCCACCGGCCCGGCGCCGGTCGCCGGACCGGCCGAGCTGCGACCCACCCGGGCCCGGCTGCGGCCCGAGCCGTGACCCGACGACAACGCCCGACCACCGCCATGACAGACGACGCCGCGGACGACGGCGCGGACGACGTCCGATCCGGCGCCGCCGCGGTCGGACCGGTGGATCTGCGCCCGCTGCGGGCGCGACCACTCCGCCTACCGGTGCTGGCCCGAGGGGCACCTCTGCCGGACCTGCGTCCTGGCCGCGGTGGACATCCACGGCGTCTGCCCGGGCTGCGGTGACCAGCGGATCCTGCCCGGCCGCGGCCCGGACGGCGCCCCGATCTGCCCCGCCTGCGCCGGGATCGTCCACAGCGTGTTCCGCTGCCGCCGCTGCCAGAGCGAAGGACGGCTCTACCACCGCAAACTCTGCATCCACTGCACCTCACCGACCGGGTCACGGCGCTGCTGGACAACGGCACCGGCCACACCGACCCCGCCCTGGCCCCGCTCGCCGCCGCGCTGGCGACCGGCCCGACACCCACCCCGGCCGGGCGTCTGGTCTGGCTGGCCCGGCCGCACAACCGCGAACTGCTGCGCGCCCTCGCGACCGGACGGCGCCACTGACCCACCCCGGGCTGACCGCCTATCCCGACCAGGCCGGGATCCCCTACCTGCGCGCACTGCTCGTCCACTGCGGCGCCCTGCCCGACCTCGACCGGCAACTGCTCGACTTCGAAGCCTGGCTGACCCGCCGCCTGCACGGGCTCGCCGAGCACCCGCACGAGCGGCTGCTGCGCCAGTTCGGGCTCTGGCACCAGCTGCCCCGGATGCGCACCAAGGCCGCGCTGGCGCCGCTGACCCCGCCCGCCCGGACCTACGCCCAACTGGAGTTCACCCACGCCACCGCGTTCTGCACCTGGCTCGCCGAGCACCACCACCGCCCGACCGAGCTCGGCCAGCCCGACCTCGACCGCTACTACACCGCGCTGAAGATCGGGCACCGCCAATCCCTGCGCGGGTTCCTGAACTGGGCCATGACCAGCCGCAACCTCCCCACGCTGACCTTCGCCCGGACCCGGTTCACCACCGGCGAAGCCCTCACCCAGGCCCGGCGCCTCGACCTGCTCCGCCACCTCGTCACCGACCACGACAGCGACGGCGACGGCGACGACCGGCCGCTGCGGATGCGCGTCGCGGCCTGTGTCCTGCTGCTCTACGCCCAGCCCGTCACCCGCATCATGACGCTCACCATCGACGACATCGCCGACGACAACGGCTCGATGATCCTCCGGCTCGGCGACCCACCCGCGCCGGTCCCCGAACCCTTCGCCACGCTCGTCCGTCGCCTGCTCGCCCAGCTCCCCGCCGGCAGCAGCACCCGCTGGCTGTTCCCCGGCCGCCGGCCCGGCCAACCGCTCGGCTACATCACCCTCAGCCAAGGCCTACGCGATCTCGGAGTCCCGCTGCGGCTCGCCCGCGTCGCGGCCATCCGCCAGCTCGCGCTACAGGCACCCGCCCCGGTCATCGCCGACGCGCTCGGGTTCCACCACACCACCACCCAGCGCCAGACCATCCACGCCGGCGGGATCTGGAACCGCTACGCCGCACCCGGTCCCCCCGCGCCGGGAGCCGAGCCCCGAACACGCGGCAAATGAATACGCGGCCCTACCAGTAGCCGGAGGCCCTCCGTGGAAACGTCGTGTCAACGCCGCCGGCAGGCCTCTGACTCTTGTGGCCTCCGGTCCTGCCTCGGTGACCGTCATAGGCTGGACGACGCACCTGTCGCCGATCAAGGCGGATGCGGGCTTTCGTGGGAGATCGACGGTGCCCGCGGACAGCTGCTGGAGCGGGTTCGTGCTCAGGATGACTACTTCGCCCCTGGCAGCTGACGTCAGCGGCTGCCGGGATATCCGGCGGTTGGACTTGGCCGCGGGGTGTCAGGGATTGCCGGAGCAGATCGCCGCGTTGTGTCGAACCTCGACGTCTGCGTACTGGGCGCGCGCCGCCCCGGTGCCCTGGCCCAGACCGGCCGGAAGTTCTTCGTATTCGTCGGGTGCCACGTTGTGGTGCGCAACGCACTGCTCCGGGAGCCGGCTGCTGTAACACCCGAGCGGTAGTCGCGGCCGCGTCGTTACCGGTGCGGGGAGGTTCCCGTGGACCCGGTCGACGGATCGCCGCTGACCTCGGGCGCACACGGCACCCACCGGCCATGTCCGCTGACCTGCGTGGAGACGTGGCGGAGCAGGGGAAGCGGTAGGGGAACGCTGCGGACCATCCGGAGCGCGATGCGGCCGCCCGGGGCGGCGGGCCGCTGGGCGGCGGGCCGCTGGGCGGCGGGCCCCTGGGAGGCGGGCCCCTGGGAGGCGGGCCCCTGGGAGGCGGGCCCCTGGGAGGCGGGCCCCTGGGAGGCGGGCCCCTGGGAGGCGGGCCCCTGGGAGGCGGGCCCCTGGGAGGCGGGCCCCTGGGAGGCGGGCCCCTGGGAGGCGGGCCCCTGGGAGGCGGGCCCCTGGGAGGCGGGCAAGGCCCGGACACGCAGCGTCGTCCATGCGCCGCGCTCCTACTACCGCTGCCTCGACAGGCACCGAGGCGGCGGGATTGCGCGAGGAGGCGTGAGCCCGGAAGTCCGATCGGCAGCAGCTGCCCGCTACAGATCAAAGGGTTGAGCTGCGGATGGGCCGGGGGGACGATGCCGCCGAGGGTCTGCACGGCGGTGGGTCGGCTCAGGACCGTCGACCCGGCGCCGTCTCGCGGGCAACGCGCGCCAGGGGGCAACCGTGGAGCTGATCGAACTCGGCGGGCGGAAGATCGCCTACCGGCGCGCGGGCGGCGGGCACCCGCTCATGCTGCTGCACGGCGCGTGGAGCGATGGGCGGGAGTGGCGACCGCAGCTCGCAGGGCTGCCCGACGAATTCGACGTGATCGCCTGGGATGCGCCCGGCTGCGGCGGCTCGGACGACCCGCCACCCGAGATCGGCATGGGCCCGAGCCCGGCAACGAGCGTTGTCGGCGCTGGCAGCGGATCTGCGGTGTCGGGGGTGCAGGGCAGGTGGTGCAGGGCGGTTGATCCGAGGATGGACAGCGCAGCGGCAGCACGGTGCTTCGCCACCGCGGGGCCGACACCTCGCTCCCCGCGCTGCCCGCGCCGTCCCTGACGTCGTCACTGGCGTCGATTCCCTGCACGCCGGCCGCGTCGCCGCCGCCGACGTCGGCGCGATCGGGGTCACGGCCGCCAGTCTCGCGGCCGGGTGTCGAGATCGTCGGCGGGATCGGTTGTGCTGCACCACTAGGGAGCCTCGTCGGCACCGTTCGACTGCCTCCCCGAGCCCGTCCCTGCAGGTGGCGGTGGAGATCGGCCGCGGGGAGGCTGACGCAAGGACTGCCTCCCGGCCGCGGGGAGCCCCCCGCGCATGGCAGCGGCCCCCGCGCTGCACTGGGCGAGCCTCGCGCGGGGGCCGCGACCACTTATCGTCGGCTGGGGCGGGATCGCTACACCTCACCGTGCGACGTCCGTGATACGACGAGCCGCCCCGCCCTGAAGGAGCGGGGCCGGTCAACCCCGTTGTTCTTGTTGTTGATCTTTCTTTTGGTGTTCTCCGCCGGTTCTTGGGCGCGTCGAGGTAGGCGGCGGGGTCAAGGAGCGCCCGGAGGGCGCCCGCGTCAGCGGCCGCAGGTCCTTGACGCCGTCGCCGATCGGCGCACGCTATTCGAAGGCGGAGAAGAGGGGGGCGGGGCGGCTCCGGCAGGTCGGATCGTGGGGGTCTGGTGCTGCTCCAGGGCCGGGATCCCCGGCTGGTGGACAGGCCCGGGTGGGGCTGTCGGTCATCCCTTCGCCGCGTGAGGCGGCATGGTGCGCTGCGACAGGGGTTCGCGGTGGGCGGGATCAATCAGAGGGGGCGACCACGCCGAACCGGTTCCCCGGTTCGGGGGTCATGACCTGCACGATCCGCACCCACCGCGAGGACCGGGCCGCTCACGCCGCCCCGGTGGGGGCGGGGGCGGGCAGGCAGCGGATGTGGTGATCCCGCATCCCGTAGAACACCAGCGTGATCAGCTCCCGGGCCGCGGCCACGACGCCGATGTTGCGGCCGCGGCGTTCACCGACCCGGTCGCGGGTCTGCCCGAGTCGGGTATGGCCGGACACGCGTTGCACGGCCTCGACCGCGGCCCAGCGCACCAGCCGAGAGCCTTGTTTGGTGATCCGCCCGCGGTGCACGGTGGTGTCGGACTCGTGGTGTTTCGGGGTCAGCCCGGCCCAGGAGGCCAACTGCTCGGCTCGGTGGAAGCGGGTGATGTCGCCGATCTCGGCGACGAACACCGCGGCCAGGATCGGCCCGACCCCCGGGATCTGCTGGATCGCCTGGTAGCCGGGATCGGTGCGCAGCCGCCGGCCGACCAGCCGGGCGAAGGTGTCGATCTCGAAGTCCAGCGCGGTGATCAGCCGCAGCAGCGAGTCGACCCGGGAGCGGGACTCCACCGTCAGCGGTGTCGCCGCGAGCAGCTGCCGCCCGCCCGGCCCGAACAGATCGCTCATCGGCACCGCCACCCCGGCGCCGGCGAGCACGGCGTGGATCTGATTCTTCAGACACGTGCGCAGCCCGACCAGCTTCGCCCGGTGCCGCACCCAGCCGCGCAGCTCCCGGGTGGCGGGCGGGGCGATCCACGCCTCGGGCAGCCGTCCCATCCGCAGCAGATCCGCCAGATCCGCAGCATCGCGTTGATCGTTCTTGACCCGCCGCAGGGAGAACATCTTCACCCCCAACGGGTGCGCCAGATGCACCGCAGCGCCCAACTCGGCGAGGGTGTCCGCGGCCCAGTACCAGCCGTACGCCGCTTCCAGCACCACCTCTGGGGCCTCACCGGCGCGGGCCATCACCGCCCGCAGGTATTCCGGGTCGTTGGAGATCCGCACCGTCTCCAGGTGCTCGCCGGACTCGGTCATCCGCACCAGCACCGACCGACGCCGATGCAGATCCATCCCGACGATCTGCCGTCCCTCGTATGCTCCGCTCACAGGGGCCTCCTCGAGTCGTGGACGTGAGCACCTCGAGCATGAGCCGAGGGTCACGAGGAGCGGAGGCCCCGCTCCTTCATGGCATCAGAGACCCACGGGGCGGCTCCATCGGATCACTGATCAGACGCGCTAGCGCGTCTGATCACGGACCCGCTTGACGACCTCGGCAGCTGAGAGACCTGCTACAGAGGAGGGGTTCACGTCCACGCGCTGTGGGGCGTCAAGCCCGAGCAGGACGGAGTAACGCCTCTCCAGATCGGCGAGGCGGCCGGCGTCAGGTAGCGAGAGGCGGTGGATCTTGGTCATCTCGCGATGCACTTGGCGAGCCACAGCGTGACGCATGTCGACGTAGCGCTTCCGGTCTATTGCGCTCCACCGGTTCAGGTCGGCTGCTGGGCACTCGCCAGCGCATGCGCGGTACACCGCAACGGTGCCGACGTGTACCTCAAGGATGTTGACCGTGCCGTCCATCGGCCAGCCGCAGAGGACGCAGTTCGCGACGGGCAAGTCTGGGCCGTCGGGGGCGGGCATGCGGTGGCGGTCGCTGATCGTCAGAGGGCCGTTACTCGGCCCACAACACTCTCCACCGCGACTGACTGGCTCGTGTCCCGACTATCGCGCGGGCAGCACCGTGATCTTGGCGTCGCGCACCACGATCCGCAGGGCAACTTCGCCTTGCAAATGCAGTGCGTCATGCCGACTGGTCTGTCCTGCGCCGGCAGGCCCGCACCGACGGCCGGCTCCCCTGACGGGAGTGCATACGGTAGACACGTTCTCGGTGACAGAACCGGTGACAGTGATCCACTGGCATGTCCAGTGCGGATCGTGTCCAGGACGCCGATGCCGCTGCCTCACCGCTCATCAGCGTGCTGGTCGCAACCGAACGCGGACGGCGTCGTTGTGGGGCATGTAGGGCCACTCGTCGAGGGGAAGCGACGAGAGTTGGATCGCCGGGACGTGTGCCCCGGCGATCCAACCGGTCAGCGCCGAGCGCCCGACCCCGCGGTCGAATCATCCACCCGAGGGTCTCGAGCGCTTTACTCACGCAGTCGACTCCGGCGTGTTCATGTCCCAGGACTGTACTGGGCGCCCCCCGCTCGGGTGCCCTGGCCCAGACCGGCCGGAGAGTTCATCGATATTCGTCGGGCGCCACCTCGCGCTGCGCAACGCACTGCTCCGGGAGCGGCTGCGGTGAACACCGACGAGCGGTAGTCGGCGGCCGCGTCGGTGCCGGTGCGGGGAGTTCCGTGGACCCGGTCGACGGATCGCCGCTGCCCGCGGGCGCCGACACGGCACCCACCGGCCATGCCCGCTGACCTGCGTGGAGACGTGGCGGAGCAGTGGCGAAGCGGTAGGGGAAACGTCGCGGACCATCGCGAGACACTCACCGGGCGCGGCGGCACCCACGGCACGAAGCCGTGCGGGGCGGGGATGCCGGCAGGTCTCGATGTGGCGCATGGGGGCGGGATCGGGCGCACGGCAGGCAGCTGCCGCCGTTGTCGCCGCCGCAGCGTGTGAACAAGGGCAGGAATCTGCGCCACATGCCCTCACAGCGGGCCGGTTGCCCGGGAACGGCTCAATAGTCACTCACCAGCGTTGCGCGGCCACTTAAGGTGGCGAGTTTGCCGGTCCTGGTCGGAATATGCATAATCGGAGGTGGCACAACACGGCACGACTGAAACGGAAGCAGGCATGGCGCAGCAAGTGAACGTGAAGTTCGTCGATGACCTCGACGGGTCGGATGCGGCGGGCACGGTCTCGTTCGCCATCGACGGCCGGGCCTATGAGATTGACCTGTCCGAGGACAACGCCGCCCGGCTGCGCGACTCGCTGGCGTCGTTTGTCGCGGCGGCCCGCAAGAGCGGCGGATCCGCAGCGGCGAGCAGCGGCCGGGCATCGAAGATGACCGCGAGCTCGGGCCGGCGGCCGCAGCCGCTGGACCGGGAGCAGACCGCGGCGATCCGGGCGTGGGCCCGGCAGAACGGCCACCAGGTCTCCGACCGCGGCCGGATCTCGAAGACCGTGGTGGACGCCTTCCAGGCCGCCCACTGACCCACACGACACCACGAGGAGGGGCCGGAGCGGAAAGCTCCGGCCCCTCCTCGTTGTTACTGAATTGCTGGCCGTTGGTACTGGTTGCTGGTCGCGTCGACCAGGGGCCGTACGCGTAGCCGTGCTCAGGCTGCGGTCTCGTGCGGATCGGTCTGGTCGAGGTCGGCGAGGACCGCGGCGGCCACCCGGTGCACGGTTTCGGCGGCGGCCCGCAGCACGTTGGTATCGCCGCGGCTCCAGTCGGCCAGGTACTCCACCGTCGAGGAGCTGATGTCCAGGCCGAGCGCGGCGAGCACCACGTAGGCGACGCTGTCGGCCTCGGTCTCCCGCTGCCCGCGGGAAATGTCGCGGCGGTGTTCGTGGTCGCAGCGGATGTGCCCGGCGGTCTCGTGCGCCAGGATCCGCACCCGTTCCGCCTCGTCGCAGTCGCTGTTGACCCACACGGTCCGGGTCGCGTAGTCGGTCCAGCCGTGCGCCCCACCGTCCTCGGACCTGGCCGGGCGCACGTCGAGGGTGAAGCCGTGGGCCTCGGTCAGCGCGACGAGCGCCGGCCACAGCCCGGCCGGGCCGTCGCCCCGCTGCGCGATCCACGGGCGGGTGTCCGGGAGGGGTTGCGCGTCCGGGCCGGGATCGACCTGGCTGAGGTCGAACACGTACTCCACGGTGAACCCGCGCACGACCAGCCGCGGCCGCCCGTCCGGGTCGAACGGATCCCGCCCCTGGGCCAGCCAGCTGGCCACCTCGTCGGCGCGTAGCCGCCGGGTGACCGGGCCGAAGATCCGCAGGCCCTTCTCCCCCGCCCGCACCCGATAGCCGAGCTTGCGCCAGGTCCCGAAGGCGGCGACCCGGCTCAGGGTCATGCCCCGCTGGGTCGCCTGCGCCCACAACAACAGCTGGTTGTTCAGGCTGTACCGGCGGAACCGGGCCGACACCTCGAGCATGGACCGCCAGCCGGCCGAGTCGGTGAGAGCCTCCACGGCGGCGGCGAGCTCGGCGGTCAGCGCCTCGACCCGCTCGGCCCGCTCCACCTCGGTCAGCCGCCGCCGCGCAGTCGTGGCGGCCATCAGGCACCCGACCTGGTGCTCGACCGGCTCGGCCGGCCGGTACCCGGCCGCGGTCATCACCGGGCACAGCGCCGTCCGGTCGGACACGTGCCGGTACCCGGGCCGCACCCCGGGCACCAGATAGTTCTCCGGTGCGACGTCCTCGACCTCGTCGCCGCACTCCGGGCAGAAGATCGCCGTGACATCCCCGGCGTCGCGGCGTCGGCCTGTGGCATCGGTGGCGTTCATCAGCGTTGCTCCCTCGGGCGTCGAATCGGCGAGGCGCGTTCTTGGCCTCGCCGTGGAGCGGCTCCGATGGGTCGCAGAGGCTCCGCGGGCAAGGGAGGAAGCAGAAGATCTTCGGCGGAGCGGACCCGGAGGGCGAAGATGTTCTGCGGCCCTTGCCGGCGGAGGGGCGGCCCATCACGCTCAGCCCGAGGGAGCCGGGGAGCGCAGCGACCTCCACCGGAGCTCTTGGCCCTCCGGCGGCCCTGAGCCGGCCCCCGAACCGGTGAGGTCGTCGCCACCGCAACCGGAAACCGCGCTACCGGCACCCACGCCGACCAGCCCCAGGCCGATCAAACGGCGACACCGGGACAACTTGGCGAAACGCCGCCGAGCACCGCCCGCACCACGCTGTCCCCTGACGTGTGCCCGTAATCGCACCCGAGGGCCGACTTCGGCGGGAGCCCCGTGGACCGGCAGCGACCTCCTCCACGACCTCGGCCCTTCGGTGGCCCTGAGCCAGGCCCCGAACCGCGGCAGCGCCGCCAACGCCCACATCGGTCGACGGCGCCCCGGACGGGGTGAGCTCCTCAGTGGGCGACAGGCGGTAGGCCTCGATGACGGGACGGTCCTCGGGCGGCCCGAGTTATCCCCACCGGCGGCGGTGTTGTCCACAGCTTCGAAAAGGAGTTCTCGCCGTACCGCACGCCGACGGCCAGGCTGGGCGAGGACATCGCCGCCGCCGAGCAACTCGAGTTGTCCGACACCGCCCGGGGCGGTGACCAGGGAGGAGACGTTACCGAGCACCTCCCATCAACGTGGGGCGACGTTCGCGAGCACTGCTGTCAACGCCGTCGAGCACAGTCGGGGGCAGCCTCACGACGGGCAGGCCCGGCCTTCTTCCACCGGGCAGGGCCCGCGCCACCCCGGCGGCCGCCGTGGTGATCGAGGCGACGAGCACCTGGTACCGGAACGGAGACCACGCGAATGAACACGGGTTTCGTCGAGAGCCACTGGTACACCACCGAGCGGCTGGCCCGCGCGCTCGGGGTGGACCCCTCCTCGCTGCGGCGGTGGCGGACCGCCCGGCCCCCGCAGGGCCCGCCGTTCGTGAAGATCTCCGCTCGACACACCATCTACAGCGTCCGCGATGTCGAGGAGTGGCTCCGCAGCCAGCGCGTCGACCCCGGTGCCGTCGCATGACCCCGACCCGGCCCGGTCCCCCGCCGGGGCTGTCCCTGCAGGGCGACATCGAATACCGGCCCGACCGCCCCCTCAGCTACCGCGCCCGGGTGCGCTGGACGAACCCGGTCACCAAGGCACGCCACTCCAAGTCCGAAGCCTTCGCCGGGCGCACCCAAGCCGAGGCCTGGGTCGAAGAGATGCAGCGACTCGCCCGCGGCGGCGTCGATCCCTATTCGGCAACCATGACCTTGGCCCAGTACGGCGACTCGGTCATGCCCCTGGCGATGCGCGGACTGGAACCCAAAACCCTCGATCCGTACCTCTCCGGATGGCGCCACCGGGTCGTCCCGACACTCGGCCACCTCGCACCCCGCATGGTCACCAACGGCGCCGTCGACCGCGCCGTGCACAGCTGGATCGCCGACGACTGCAGCCGCTCCACCGTCAAGAACAGCCTCGCCGCACTCGTGCGGGTGATGGAACAAGCCGTCCGCGACGGCATCGTCGACCGCAACCCCGCCCGCGTCTCCGGCTGGCAGAGCGAGTTCCGCAAGGCCGAGGACGAACTCGACGATCCCCGAGCCCTGGCCCTCGCCGACTGGGATGCACTGACCCGACCTGGCCGACGCCCTCGTCGCCCGATCCGCCGACCACTTCCCCGGATGGGGCGACATCACCATCTTCGCCGCCTGCACCGCCGCGCGCATCGGCGAGATCTCCGGATGCCGCGTCAGCGACATCGACACCACCCACTGGCTCTGGACCGTGCGCCGCCAAACCACACCCTCACCCGGCGGACTCGCCGACAAAGGCACCAAGGGCAAACGCGCCCGCACCGTTCCGCTGATCCTCGAGGTCCGCGACATCGTCCGCCGCCGCATCGACGCCGCCGGCGCAAGGCCCGACGCCCGCCTGTTCACCGGGCCGAAAGGCGGTCGCATCACCACCGCGGTCCTGCGCGACGCCACCCACTGGGACGAGGTCGTCGCCGACCTCGGCTACGAACACCTCCGCCGACACGGGCTCCGCCACACCGGACTGACCTGGCTGGCCGACGCCGGCGTCCCCGTACACGTCCTGCGCAAGATCGCCGGGCACGGCTCCCTGACCACAACCCAGCGCTACCTACACCCCGACCGCCAGACCTTCGCCGACGCCGGCGACGCACTCACCGCGTACCTACGCGCCCCGCGGTCCCCAAACGGTCCCCAAGCAGACGCGGTGTAGATCATGCCCGCCACCCGGCACAGCACGACCATTGATCGCGCCGCCGAGCGTTCCTGCTGGTAGCAAGCGTAAGGGCGGCGTCCCCCTTGCGCGGACACCGCCCCGAGCCACCGTCGGGACGACAGGATTTGAACCTGCGACCCCTTGACCCCCAGTCAAGTGCGCTACCAAGCTGCGCCACGTCCCGGCCGCCCCCGAAGGAGCCCGGACAGCTTAGCGCACGCCCCCTGCACCCCCTCGCAGCCGGGGCGTACCACGTTGTTCGCTAGATCGCGTGCGCACGTGCTCAACAGTTGCTCACAGAACTCGGGTTTTTGGATCAGGGGCGAGGAAGGCGCAGATGCCTCGGGTCAACCGTGTAGCGGGGGCGGCGGCGCGATGCAGGCACGCGGTCGACGACGCCGGGCGCCTCAGCGGTGCCAGCACTCGCGTCGAGCGCGCGAGTCAGGGCGGCGTCGAGCGACCTCAATGATGGTGCACCAAGAAGACGACGACCGGGCTCGCCGCAACGCGGGCACGACGCCGGTGCGCTGGCCTGCGCCATCGGCCGCACCAGGTCGAACGCGCCGCAGTCGGTGCAGTCATAGCCGTAGGTCGGCACGCGGCGGCTCCGGGAGGTCGGCGAACGTCGCACCGACGCTAAGGGCGCGCCACGGGGACGTCAACGCCCAACCCGTCCGTCCCGCGGCGATCGCTACGCCAGGGGAAGCCGCCTTCCGCTTGTCCTTCCGCGGATGCGGGCCGACAACGCATCGGATGCCGCCGGTCGGCGGGACGACCCGGCCCGACAGGGATCCGTCGCTAGCCGACTCGGCCGCTCGTGCGGATACAACCGCCGAGTGTCCGCGAACGAACTCGACCGAAGGTGGCCTCAGTCACCGCACCGGTCGAGCGGGCCCCCGGTTCCCGGGCAGCACTGGAGCAGACCGGCGCCACCTGACAGCGGCTTCTAACGGCCGTCGAGGAACGACACCGCTGCATCCATCGCAAGTGCGGAGAGCGCCGGGTCGTGCCGGGCGCCTACATCCCGCATGAACGCGTGCTCGCCGCCGGCGAAGACGTGCAGTTCCAGGTCCGTCAGTCCGGCCGCGTACAGGGCGGACACGATCTTCGCGCGAGCGTCGGCCGGGACGTGCGGGTCCCGCGACCCAAAGACGATCATCAGGCGACCGCCGACGTCCGCGGCCCTGGCCAGCGACCCGGCGTCGTCGGCGCCGAGCTTCCCGTCCTGCAATCCGGTCGGGTAGAAGCACACGGTCGCCGCGACCCGTGAGTCGAATGCCGCCCGGAAGGCCAGGTGCCCGCCGATGCAGAATCCGACGGCGCCGAGCCGGTCAACGCCGGGCTGCCCGGCGAGGAAGTCCAGCACCGCGACCCGGTCGGCGTCGAACTGGGCCGTGGTCGTCGCGGCGGCGCCGGCGAGCCCGGCCTGCTTGCCGGCGTCGTCGAACTCCAGCGCGACCCCGGCCAGTTCGCCCCGCGGGTAGATCTCGGGCACACACACCACGAACCCGTACGACGCCAGCCAGCGCGCCGTCCGCAGCGTCGACTCGGTCAGCTGGAAGATGTCGGTGTAGAGGACGACGCCCTGCCCGCGACCGCCCTCGACCGGGTTGATCAGGATCGCGCGGATCCCACCGTCGGGAGCCGGCACCCGCACCTCGTTCTCGCGCAGCTTCACGCCGGCAGACCCTACTGCCGGAGGATCACGCGGACCCCGAACCGGGAGTCACGAGATTCGCCGCGTTCTGTGCCGGGTCGACAGGTGAACCCCGCGCAGGCGAATCCCGCGCTTCCGGCACATCATCACGAGCGCCTCGGCCCAGGCGCGGTCGGCAGGGAGAACGTCGTCAGGCCCGAGACGTTCGCGGACGAACACCACGGAACCCGCACCCGTAGAGGTCGCCAGGTCGGGCAGGAGTCCCGCGATGACGTCGCCCAGCGCTGCGACGACCTCGTCGTCCGGTGGCCCGGGCATCTCCTCGACGGGCATCACCACCGGCGCCTGACGGTCGTCGCCGTCAACGAACAGCAGCCACAGGGTGTCGTCGCGAATGGCGCGCCCGACGAGGGCCGCGACGCGGCGGGCGACGTCGTCGTCCGTCCGTAGAGGAGGGGCGGTCGCGGGAGAGAATCCGGTCATGGCACTGAGCCTGCCGGGCTCGGCGGGCGGCGGGAGCCGATCCGACGCAACCAGGTATTTCCACCCTCCCCCGCCGCACGATGGCGCGGGGCGTCAGCGCTTGCGCGACCGCTTCTCCCGCACCCGCACCGAGAGCCGGATCGGCGTGCCGGTGAACCCGAACTCCTCCCGCAGCCGCCGCTCCAGGAACCGCCGGTAGCCCGCCTCGAGGAAGCCCGAGGTGAACAGCACGAAGGTCGGGGGCCGGGTCTTCGCCTGCGTCGCGAAGAGGATCTTGGGCTGCTTGCCGCTGCGCACCGGCGGCGGGGTCGCCGCGACGACGTCGGCGAGCCAGCCGTTGAGGCGGCCGGTCGGGATGCGGGTGTCCCACGACGCCAACGCAGTCCGCAGCGCCGGGGCGATCTTGGCGACGGCCCGCCCGGTCAGCGCGGAGACGTTGACGCGCTCGGCCCACTGCACGCGGACGAGGTCGCGTTCGAGCTCACGCTTGAGCGCCAGCCGCCGGTCCTCGTCCACGAGGTCCCACTTGTTGAACGCCAGCACCAGAGCGCGCCCGGCCTCCACGACCATGGTGATCACGCGCTGGTCCTGCTCCGCGAGCGGCTCCGAGGCGTCGACGAGGACGACCGCCACCTCGGCAGCCTCGATCGCCGCGCGGGTGCGCAGGGACGCGTAGTACTCCATGCCGCTGGCGGTGTTGACCCGCTTGCGCAAGCCCGCGGTGTCGACGAACCGCCACACCTCACCGTCCAGCTCCACCAGAGAGTCGACCGGGTCCACCGTCGTCCCGGCGACGTCGTGCACCACCGAGCGGGTCTCCCCCGAGACCCGGTTGAGCAGGCTGGACTTGCCGACGTTCGGCTTGCCGACCAGCGCCACCCGCCGCGGGCCGCCGCTGCCGGCGCCGAAGGTGTCGCGCGGGCTCTCGGGCAGCGCGTCCAGGATCGCGTCGAGCAGGTCGCCCGACCCGCGGCCGTGCAGGCCGCTGACGGGGTACGGCTCCCCCAGACCCAGGCGCCACAGCGCGGCGACGTCCGCCGTGAGCCGCTCGTCGTCGACCTTCGTCGCGGCGAGCAGGACCGGCCGGTCGCTGCGCCGCAGCACCCGGGCGACGGCCTCGTCCGTGGCGGTGGCACCCACGCTCGCGTCGACGACGAGCAGCACGGCGTCCGCGTTCTGCATCGCCAGCGACGCCTGCGCGGCGACGGCACCCTGCAGACCGGTGGCGTCGGGCTCCCAGCCACCGGTGTCGACGAGGGTGAACCGGCGACCGTTCCACAGCGCGTCGTAGGCGACGCGGTCCCGGGTGACGCCGGGGATGTCCTGCACCACGGCTTCGCGGCGGCCGAGCATCCGGTTCACCAGGGTCGACTTGCCGACGTTGGGCCGCCCGACGACGGCGAGGACCGGCGCCGCGGGGAGCACCTCCTCGTCGTCGGCCGTGTCGTCGACATCGACGTCGTCGGGGGCGAACTCGCCGGGGTCGATCCCGAGCCGCGTCATGTACGCGACGTCGTCCTGCTCACTCACTGTTGCTCCGTACCTCGTCCAGTTCGACGACCAGCCCGGCCAGTGCGGCCCGGACGGTCTCGGTCGCGGTGGCCAGCCCGGCCCGACCACCGCCGGGGGCCACCGTCAACGGCTCACCCACCAGCACGTCCACCCGCGGGCGGAAGCGCCGTCGCAGGCCGGCGGCACGCCGGGTACCCCGTGCGACGACCGGCAGCACCGTCGCGCCGGTCGCGCGGGCCAGCCAGGCCGCGCCGTGTTGTGCGGCCGCGACGTCGCCCGCGCCGCGGGTGCCCTCGGGGAACACCCCGACCATCCCGCCGCCCCGCAGCACATCGACGGCCGCGCGCAGCGGCGCCGGATCCGGCACCCCGCGCCGTACCGCGAGCTGCCCGATCCGCGGCAGCAGCCAGGCCAGTGGGCCGCGGAACATCTCCTGCTTGGTCAGGAACACCATCCGGCGCCCGACCAGCCCCAGCAGCAGCGGCCCGTCGACGAACGCACTGTGGTTGGCGACCAGCACCACCGGACCGGACCCGGGGATCCGCTCACCGTGGTGCACCCGCGCCCGCAGCACCGGGCGGAAACACCAGCTGCCGACCCAACGGGCGAGGTCGTGCAGCAGTGGCGACGCACCCGGTGGAAGGTCCGATGCCGGCACCTCGCGCCGCTCGCGGGGACCGCGCGCCGGTTGCGGCAGGCGCGCAGTGCGGGACACCGGCGCGGCGTGCTCGCGGGTGCCGGTCACGTCAGCAGCCCGCGCTCGTGCGCGAGCTCCGTCAGCCGGGCGAGCACGTCGTCCACGCTCAGCCCGTCCGTGTCGAGCACCACGGCGTCGGGGGCGGTGTGCAGCGGCGACGTGGCACGGGTGGAGTCGAACTCGTCGCGCCTGCGGACGTCCGCGAGTACGGCGTCGAGGTCGGCATTGCGCCCCGCCTTGCGGTCCTGCGCGGCCCGACGGGCGGCCCGGACCTCGGCAGGCGCGGTCAGGTAGACCTTGAGCGGGGCATCCGGCAGCACCACGCTGCCGATGTCGCGGCCCTCGACGACCGCGCCGCCGGTCTCCGCCAGGGCGTCCGCGATCAAGTCGCGCTGGCGCTGCACCAGCAGCCGGCGTACCGCGGGCACCGCGGAGACGGCGCTGACGGCGCGGGTCACCTCGCCGCCGCGGATCTCGGCCTCCACGTCCTCGCCGTCCAGTTCGATGTGCGGAGCACACGGGTCGGTGCCCGAGCGGAGCCGGGCCGCCTGCGCGACGGTGAGCACGGCGTCGGCGGATGCGTCGGCCGGCAGCCCCGCGCGCAGCACCGCCAGCGTCACCGCCCGGTACATGGCGCCGGTGTCGAGGTAGGCCGCTCCGCCGTCGCGGGCGAACCGCCGCGAGACGGTCGACTTGCCGGTGCCCGACGGGCCGTCCATCGCGACGACGCCCAGGAGCTTCCCCTTGGGCGGCCCCCCCGTCACAGTCCCACGGCCCGGTACAGCTGGCCGATCTCGGTGACCGTGAGCGGCCGGACCTTGCCGGGTCGCTGGTTGCCCAGCATCACCTCGCCGATCGCCGTACGCACGAGCTGCTCGACGGGATAGCCGACGGCGTCGAGCAGCCGGCGCACGATGTGCTTGCGGCCCTCGTGCAGCACGACCTCGACCAGCGAGTGACCGGGCAGGTTGTCGACGAGCTTGAACGAGTCGACGGTGGCCAGGCCGTCATCCAGCTCGACGCCCTCGCGCAGCCGCTTGCCGATGTCCCGGGCGACGTTGCCGTGCACCTTCGCCAGATAGGTCTTGGACACCTCGAACGACGGGTGCATGAGCCGGTGGCCGAGCTCGCCGTCGTTCGTGAGCAGCAGCAGGCCCTCGGTCTCGGCGTCGAGCCGGCCCACGTGGAACAGCCGACCCGCCCGGTTGATCAGCTCGGCCCGCTCCATGATCAGGTCGCCGACGCACGGGCGGCCCTGCTCGTCCGACATCGTCGAGAGCATCCCGAACGGCTTGTTGAGCGCGAGGTGCACGAGGTCGTCGCGCAGCACCACGCGGTTCCCGTCGACGTGCACCACGGCGGTGTCGGGGTCGACGCGCCTGCCCATCTCGCGCACGATCTTGCCGTCCACGCTCACCCGGCCCGCCGCGATGAGCTCCTCGGACGCGCGCCGTGACGCCACGCCCGCCTGTGCAAGCACCTTCTGCAACCGGACGCCGTCCGGCCTGTCGTCGTGGTTCACTGTCCTCTTCCGGTCTCCAGGCCCGCGTCGATCGCGTCGATGGCGTCGACGTCGGGCAGCAGGGGCGCCAGCGGCGGCAGGTCGTCGATCGACGTCAGCCCCAGCCGCTCGAGGAACAGCTCGGTGGTGCGGAACAGCGTGCCCTGCGTCGCGCCGTCCACGCCCGCCTCCTCGACGAGCCCTCTCGTCACCAGGGTACGCAGCACGCCGTCGCAGTTCACACCGCGTACCGCCGCGACGCGGGCACGGGTCACCGGCTGGCGGTACGCGACCACCGCGAGGGTCTCCAGTGCCGCCCGCGTCAGCTTCGCGCGCTGGCCGCCGAGCAGCAGCCGCTCGACGAACGGGGAATAGGTGTCGCGGGTGTAGAACCGCCAGCCCTCCCCCACCCGGCGCAGGTCGATCCCACGGCCTTCGGCGGTGTGCCGCTCCGACATCGCGGTCAGCGTGGCGCGGACGCGGGCGACGGGCTGGTCGAGGGCATCGGCGAGGGCGTCGTCCTCGGTGGGGGCGTCGACGACGAGCAGCAGCGCCTCCAGCGCCGCCTCGAGCATGGCGTCGTCGGACAGGTCCGGCAGACCGTCCTCGACGGCGGGCTCGTCAGTCGTCGTCACCCGCCGAATTCTCCTCCGCCTGATCCGGCGCGGGGCGGCCGCCCCGCACGGAGTGAGGGGTGGACGCGTCGTGGCCGGATCGGTCACAGCTCCCGGGCGGGGTCCATCGCACCGTCAGCTCGCCGAAGCACTCCGGTTGGTCCAGCGTGATCGTGGCCTCCCGGAACAGCTCCAGTACGGCCATGAACCGGGCGATCACCTCCAGCGCGCCCTCGCAGTCGACGGTCAGCGCCGCGAACGTCGCCTCCCCCAGCTCGGCGAGCCGCTCCCGCAGGATCGCGACGTGCTCAGCGACGGAGACGGTCGGCGCGTGCAGGTGGTCGGTGCCGACGGTCGGCGGCGGCCGGGGCCGCAGCACGGCGGCGGCGAGGTCGGCGAACCGCGCCGGGTCGACGCCGAGCAGCACCTCGGGCAGCAGCCCGGAGAAACGCTCCTCCAGCGCGACCGAGCGCGGGAAGCGGCGCAGCGCGGTGGCTTCGAGCTCGACGAACAGCTGCGCGACCTGCTTGTAGGCGCGGTACTGCAGCAGCCGGGCGAACAGGAGGTCGCGGGCCTCGAGCAGGCCGTCGTCGCCGTCCTCGATGTTCGCCTCGGCGTCCGGCAGCAGCCGCGCGGCCTTGAGATCGAGCAGGGTGGCCGCGATGACGAGGAACTCCGAGGTCTCGTCGAGGTCCATGTCGTCGCCGAGCGCGGTCAGGTGGGCGATGAAGTCGTCCGTGACGCGGTGCAGCGCCAGCTCGGTGACGTCGAGCTGGTGCTTCCCGATCAGCTGCAGGAGCAGGTCGAACGGGCCGGTGAAGTTGTCGAGGCGCACGGTGAACCGCGGCGGGGCCTCCGCCGGCGCGGAAGGCCCGTCGGCGAGCAGCGTCACCGGGCGAGAACCTCGCGGGCCAGCAGCCGGTACGCCGCCGCGCCTGCCGATGCCGGCGCCCAGGTCGTGATCGGCTCGCCGGCGACGGTCGTCTCCGGGAACCGCACCGTCCGGTTGATCACCGCCTGGAACACGAGGTCCCCGAACGCCTCGCGGACCCGGTGCTGCACCTCGCGGGTGTGCAGGGTCCGCGGGTCGAACATCGTGGCGAGGATGCCCAGGATGTCGAGGTTCGGGTTGAGCCGGTCGCGCACCTTGTCGATCGTGTCCATCAGCAGCGCCACACCGCGCAGGCTGAAGAATTCGCAGGCCAGCGGGACAAGCACGGTGTCGGCGCAGGCCAGTGCGTTGATCGTGAGCAGGCCGAGCGAGGGCTGGCAGTCGATCAGCACGATGTCGTAGCGGTCGAGCACCGGCTTGAGCGCGCGGCCGAGCGCCTGCTCACGCCCGACCTCGAAGACCAGCTGCACCTCGGCGGCGGACAGGTCGATGTTGCTGGGCAGCAGGTCCATGCCCTCGACCGACGTCGGCCGGATCACCTCGTCGATCTCGGCGTCACGCTCCATGAGCAGGTTGTAGACGGTGCTCTCGAGCTGGTGGGGCTGCACGCCGAGGCCGACCGAGAGCGCACCCTGCGGGTCGAAGTCGACGAGCAGCACCTTGCGGCCGCACTCGGCGAGCGCGGCGCCGAGATTGATCGTCGACGTGGTCTTGCCGACGCCGCCCTTCTGGTTCGCCACGGCGATCACGCGGGCGGGGCCGTGCTCGGTCAGCGGTGCGGGCTCGGGAATCCTGGAGGCGTCCACACCTGCGGTGACGTCGGTGTCGTCCTCGGGGCCATCCTCCGGTCTGGGATCGATGGGCCGCGTCGTGTCCATGCGGGCTCCGGTCTCTCGCGAGCGATCCCGGCTGGGATCAACAGGTGACAGTAGGAGGCCGTGGTCGCGGGCGGCAACGCGCCTCGCCGTGCGCGTCGGTACTGATTGACGCGGATTGCCGCACGTCGGGGATGTCGTGGGCCGAACCGACCCTCCTGCGGTGACCCTGCTCTCACCCCAGCGCGCGGGGATGGGACGTGGCGTAGACCTCGCGCAGGGTGTCGACCGTCACGTGCGTGTAGATCTGCGTCGTCGTCACCGACGCGTGGCCGAGCAGCTCCTGCACCACGCGAACATCCGCACCCCCGGCGAGCAGGTGCGTCGCGAAGCAGTGCCGCAGGGTGTGGGGAGAGACGTCGCGGGTCACGCCGGCGGTCTCGGCGGCCGCGCGCAGCACGTGGAAGGCGCTCTGCCGGGATAGCCGCGCGCCGCGGGCGTTGAGCAGCAGCGCGGGCGTGCCCCGGCCGCGGCAGGCGAGCGCCGGACGGGCCCGCACCTGGTAGGCATCGACGGCCGCGAGCGCCGGGCGCCCGACCGGCACCAGCCGCTGCCTGCCGCCCTTCCCCCGCAGCAGCACGGTGCGGGCGCGCACGTCGAGGTCGTCCCGGTCGATCCCGACTGCCTCCGAGATCCGTGCGCCCGTGGAGTAGAGCAGCTCCAGCAGCGCACGATCGCGCAGCGCGGCGGGGTCGTCGCCCGGGCAGCCCGCGAGCAACTGGTCGACCTCGTCGACGCTCAACGTCCGCGGCAGCCGCCGGGGCAGCGTGGGCCGGGTGACGGCGTGGGCGACGTCCGCGGTCACCAGGCCGTCGCGGGCGGCGAAGCGATGCATCCCGCGGACGGCGGCGAGCGCCCGGGCGGCCGACGACGCGGCGAGCGCGGGCCGCCCGTCGGCCGGGGTACGCAGCGCGACGACGAAACCGGTGACGTGCTCCTCGCGGACGGCGGCGAGGTCGTCGATCCCGGCGGCGCGCAGGTGTTCCACGTAGCGCTCCAGATCGACGGTGTAGGAGCGCAGCGTGTTCGCGGCACTCCCCCGCTCCACCGCGAGATGGTGCAGGAAGGCCTCGACGACGTCGGACGGGCGCGGCACGGTCGGCTCTGTCCGGTCAGCTCATGGCCGGGACGACCTCGCGCTCGAACAGCTCGATACCCGACCGGTCGTAGGCGGCCTCCGGGAAGTAGAAGATCCCGTAGGACATCCCCGCCGCCTCGAGCTTGCGCAGGTTCTCCACGATCTGCTCGGGCGTGCCGCAGGCCGGGAGCCCGCGGAACCCGCCCAGCTGGCCCTCGGCCCGCTCCGCGCCGACGAACGGCGCGATCCGGGCCTTGAGCTGCTGCAGCCGATCCTCGACCTCTGCCTCGGTGCTGCCGATCGCCACGTTGTAGTTGGCGGAGCGGACGATCGTGTCGAAGTCGGTGCCGACGTCGCGACAGTGGCCGGCGAGCAGCTCGGACTTGCGGGTGAAGCCCTCGAGCGTGCCGTCGAAGTTGGTGTACCGCGCGTACTTGGCGGCGATCTTGAGTGTCACCTTCTCGCCGCCGCCCGCGATCCACAGCGGGATGCCACCCTCCTGCAGCGGCAGCGGCCGCACGATCGCACCGTCGACCTGGTAGTGCTTGCCGTGCAGGGTGGCGCGGCCCTCCGTCCAGGCCTGGCGCATGATCTGCACGCCCTCGTCGAGCATGCCCAACCGCACGCCCGCGGGCGGGAAGCCGTAGCCGTAAGCGCGCCACTCGTGCTCGTACCAGCCGCCGCCGATGCCCATCTCGACCCGGCCGCCGGACACGATGTCGCAGGTGGCGGCGACCTTCGCCAGGTAGGCGGGGTTGCGGTAGCTCATGCACGTGCACATCTGGCCGAGCCGGACCCGCTCGGTCGTCGCGCCGAGCGCCGCGATGAGTGTCCACGCCTCGTGGCAGGCCTCGTCCGTGGGCCGCGGCACGGTGTGGAAGTGGTCGTAGACCCACACCGACTCCCACGGCCCCGCGTCCGCGTGCCGCGCGACGTCGCGCATCGCCGACCACTGCTGGGCGGGGTCGATGCCGACGAGGTCGAGCCGCCAGCCCTGGGGCACGAAGAGTCCGAAGCGCATGGGACGGAGCGTAACGAGCGCCGCGCCGCGCCGCCCGGGGCCGTGGGCCAGGGCGAGCGGGAGCGCCGCCTCGTGCGCGCGGAGCGGTACCGTCGGGTGCGTGGCGACACCCGATCCGCGATCGATTCGTATCGGTAACGCCGAGCGGGAGCAGGCGGTCACGGCGCTCGGCGACCACTTCGCGCAGGGCAGGCTGAACCCGGAGGAGTTCGAGGAGCGGATGACGGCGGCCTACGCTGCGCGGACCGCCCACGACCTGGACCGGCTGTTCGAGGACCTGCCCGGGGCGCCCGGTCCGTGCCAGACCGGGCCGTTCCCGACGGCCCAGTTCCCGCCGGCCCGCTACCCGACGGCCGGACACCCTGCCGGCCTTCCGCCGCCGTTCTGGCCGGGCCCGGCGCCGCACCCCGGCACCGCCGGCTACCCGCTCCCGTACGGCGAGCGCGACCCTCAGGCTCCCTACGGCCGCGACCCGGTGAGCGGGTTCCCGTACTCGGACCGCTCCAAGGTCGTCGCCGGGCTGCTGCAGCTCTTCCTCCCGATCGGCATCGGACGGCTCTACGCCGGGCACACCGGGATCGGCATCGCCCAGCTGCTGCTCACGGTGTTCTTCGGCATCGGCGTCATCTGGGCGTTCATCGACGGCATCGTCATCCTCGCCGGGCGCCCGACCGACGGGAACGGTCGGCCGCTTCGTCCGTGACGGTCGGTGGTCCCGGCCGGACCGACACCGCGCGGCCCGCGTAGGTGGGTGTCAGGCCTTCCGAGCCGCGAACCGCGTCGGCCGGTCCGGCCATGGCGCATCGACCGGGCGGGTCGTCGCCGCACCCGTCCGCACGGCGTGCACCGCCAGCACGGCCGCGACGCAGCTGGAGTTGACGATCGACCCTTCGAAGACCATGGCGACGGCGTCCGCCAGAGGGATCCAGTGGGTCTCGAGGTCCGCCTCCTCGTCGTCCGCGCCGAGGTCGGGCCGGCCGACGTCGTGCAGGCCGGTCGCCAGGAAGACCCGCACGGCCTCGTCCGAGAAGCCCGGCGAGGGGGCGACGTCGATCAGCACCGACCACTCGTCCGCCGCGAGGCCGACCTCCTCGGCCAGCTCGCGCCGGGCCGTCTCCACCGCGTCCTCGCCGGCGACGTCCAGCAGGCCGGCCGGCATCTCCCAGAGGCGCCGTTCGAGGGCGTGCCGGTACTGATAGATCATCATCAGCCGGTCGTCCGCATCCAGCGCCGCGACCGCGACGGCGCCGGCGTGCTCCATGATCTCGCGGACGGACGCGCCGCCACCGGGCATGCGCACGTGGTCGCGGCGCACCGCGAGCACCTTGCCGGTGTAGATGTCGTCGGAGGAGACGACGGCGAAGTCGTGGCGAGGCGCGGAGACGACCGGGGCCACCGAGGATGTGTTCACGAGGCCCCTGTACCCGAACCGACCGTCGCCCGCTCGCGGTGCAGCTCGACCGGCAGCCGGTCCGCCGCGCGGTAGTCGATCGCTGCCCGGACGAACGCCGCGAACAGCGGGTGCGGACGGGTGGGCCGGCTCTTGAGCTCCGGGTGTGCCTGGGTGCCGACGAAGAAGGGGTGGACGTCGGCGGGCAGCTCGACGAACTCGACCAGCGAACCGTCCGGCAGCGTCCCGCTGACCACGAGGCCGGCGGCGACCAGCCGGTCGCGGTAGGCGTTGTTGACCTCGTAGCGGTGCCGGTGCCGCTCCGAGATCTCGCGCACGCCGTAGGCCGCCGCGGTCACCGAGCCCGGCGCGAGCAGAGCCGGGTAAGCACCCAGCCGCATCGTGCCGCCCATGTCGCGCTCGCCGGCGACCACGTCGACCTGCTCGGCCATCGTCGAGATCACCGGGTGCGGTGCGGCGGGGTCGAACTCGGTCGAGTTGGCGCCGTCGAGCCCGGCGAGGCTCCGGGCCGCCTCGATGACCATGCACTGCAGGCCCAGGCACAGCCCGAGCGCCGGCACACCGCGGGTGCGCGCGTGCCGGATCGCCCCGATCTTGCCCTCGATGCCGCGCACGCCGAACCCGCCGGGGACGAGCACCGCGTCCACCCCGTCGAGGGCGGTCGCCGCACCGGCCGGGGTCGCGCAGTCGTCGGACTGGACCCAGCGGATCTCCACCCTCGCCCGGTGTGCGAACCCGCCCGCACGCAGTGCCTCCGTGACCGACAGGTAGGCGTCGGGCAGGTCGACGTACTTGCCGACGAGCGCGACCGTCACCGTCTCGTCCGGGTCGTGGACGCGCTCGAGCAGGTCGCCCCACACCGTCCAGTCGACGTCGCGGAACGGCAGGCCGAGCCGGCGCACGACGTAGGCGTCGAGCCCCTCACGGTGCAGCACCCGGGGGATGTCGTAGATCGACGGCGCGTCGGGCGCGGCGGCGACCCCGTCTCGGTCCACGTCGCACATCAGGGAGATCTTGCGCTTGAGCCCGTCCGGGATCTCCCGGTCCGCGCGCAGCACGAGCGCGTCGGGCTGGATGCCGATGTTGCGCAGGGCGGCGACGGAGTGCTGGGTCGGCTTGGTCTTCAGCTCCCCGGACGGCGCGAGGAACGGCACGAGCGAGACGTGCAGGAAGAAGCAGTTGTCCCGGCCGACGTCGTGGCGGACCTGGCGGGCGGCCTCCAGGAACGGCAGCGACTCGATGTCGCCGACGGTGCCGCCGACCTCGGTGATCACGACGTCCGGGGTGACGCCGTCGTCGTCAGGGGCCGACATCGCGAGGATGCGGTCCTTGATCTCGTTGGTGATGTGCGGGATGACCTGCACGGTGTCGCCCAGGTACTCGCCGCGGCGTTCCTTGGCGATCACCGACGAGTAGACCTGGCCCGTGGTGACGTTCGCCCGCCCGTGCAGGTTACGGTCGAGGAACCGCTCGTAGTGGCCGATGTCGAGGTCGGTCTCGGCCCCGTCCTCGGTGACGAACACCTCGCCGTGCTGGAACGGGTTCATCGTCCCGGGATCGACGTTGAGGTACGGGTCCAGCTTCTGCATCGTGACCCGCAGTCCGCGGGCGGTGAGGAGCTGGCCGAGGCTGGAGGCCGTCAGACCCTTGCCGAGGGAGGAGGCGACGCCTCCGGTGACGAACAGATGACGCGTGGCGCGTTGCTGCACGGGTTTTCAGCGTACAGCCTCACGTCCCACCCCCGCCGCCGGCCCGGTAGCCGCGAGTCGGCACCTTTGCCGCCGCGAGTCGGCACCTTCGTCAGGCGCCGGGGGCGGCGGTCACCGCCGGAACAGCGCCGGATGCCGCGCTCGTACTTGTTCCGTAGCTGCCCGCGCGGCCGTCGAGCTGCTCGTGCAGCGCCAGCACGGCCGCCACCCTGCCCGCGCCGGACTGCACGTCGTCCACCGTCGAGAGCCGCTCCACCACCTGCGGGTCCGCCCGCGCGACGCCGACCGCGCCCGTCGCTTCGGCCGATCCGCTGCGCCCGGCCAGCACCGCGCCGGCGGCCGCGAGGTCGAGCTGGGCGGCGAGTCGTGCGTAGACCGCCGCGCTGTCGGCGGCGTCCACCCCGTCCTCCGCTCCGCCGGTGAGCACGAGCACGAGGCTCGCCGCTCCCGGCGGCGTCCCGGGGTGGACGAAACCGGCGCTGGTGAGGCCGGTGAGCACCGAGTCGGCGTCGTCGTGCCGCACTGCGGCCCCGCCGTCGCGGGCCAGCAGGACCCCACCGAGCAGGCCCCCCACCAGGCTGCCCGTGTCCGAGGCCGCCGGCAGCTGGGCGCCGGTCGGCAGCAGCTGGGAGGTCAGCTCGCGCAGCTGGTCCGCCCGGGCCGGGTCGCCGACGGCATCGGTCAGCTCGACCTGGCCCGTGACCGTCCCGCCGGCCTGCTCGATCAGCCCGGTGACGCCGTCCCGGTCCTGCACGTCGGCACCCGCGACAACCAGCGCGACCGTCTGTCCGGTCAGCAGCCCGCGGACCGCGGCGGGCCCCACCCGGGAGGCGAACTCGTCGGCCGCCCGGTCCTGCGCGGCCAGCGTGTCCCGCTCCGCGGACAGCCGGGTCACCTGCACGCCCAGGTCGTCCCGCTGGCTCGACACGGCCGCGAGCACCCGGTCCGAGACCCCGCTCGCCCCGAGCACGACTCCCATGGCCAACGCCAGGAACACCGCGGCGATCGACACCGCGTGATAGCGCAGGGAGATCACTGCACACCGCCCCGGACGAGCTCGACGGCGGCCGTCGCGCCCTGCTGCACCCACGCCAGCACCCCGTCGCCCGCCGCCGACACCAGCAGCGCGGCGACGACCGCTGTCGCAGCCGCGACGAGCAGAAGCGCCACGAGCCAGCCCGAGATCCGGTTGCGGTGCAGCGCGGCGACCACCCGCGCGTCGACGACCGTCCCCCCGGTCTGCAGCCGGGTCAGGAAGGTGGAGGCGTTGCTCCCCGAACGCCCGCGGTCCAGGAACTCGCCCATGGACGCCGACAGCCCCACAGTGATGATCATGCATGCTCCGTGGTGGTGGGCCAGCAGCAGCGCCAGGTCCTCCGCGTTGGCCGAGCTGGGGAACGTGACCGCGCCGGCACCGAGGTCCTGCACGCGGTGCAGGCCGGGTGCGTGGCCGTCGGTGAAGGCCGGGACGACGACGTCCGCGCCGCAGGTCAGCGCCTCCTCCGACACCTCGGCGGGGTTCCCGACGATGAGGTCGGGCCGGTGGCCCGCGGCGAGCAGGGCGTCGGCGCCCGCACCGACCCCGATCAGCCGCGGCCGATGCTCCCGGACGAACCTCCGCAACCGGGCCAGGTCGGCGACGTGGTCGTAGCCGGCGGCGACGACGAGCACCTGGCGGTCGGCCAGGTCCACCGCCACGTCGGGAACCCCGACGCCGTCGAGCAGCATCCCGCGCTCGCGCCGCATGAACTCGATCGTGTTGGCCGCGAACGCCTCCAGCTGGTGGGCCAACCCGGACTTGGCCTCGACGAGCGCGTCGGCCACCGAGTCCGCGGTCTGCGCGACGCCCTCGGCGAGCACCTGCTCCCCGGCGTAGAGCACCCCCTCGTGCAGCCGCACCCGGATGCCGTCCTTGACCGCGTGCAGCACCTCGGCACCGACCGCGTCGACCAGCGGGATCCCGGCGTCGACGAGGATCTGCGGCCCGAGGTTGGGGAAGCGCCCGGAGATCGAGGGGGCGGCGTTGACGACCGCCCCGACCTCCGCGGCGACCAGCGCGTCGGCGGTCGCCCGATCGAGATCGACCTGATCGAGCACCGCGACGTCGCCCGGCCGCAACCGCCGGAGCAGCGCTCCGGTGTGCCGGTCGACCCGCGCGACACCGCTGACCCCCGGCAGCTCGGACCGGGTGCGGTGCAACAGTCCGGAGAGCTTCATGCACGCACTGTGACATCCGAGGCGGCGAACGCCCGGCAAGGCACGCCGAAGATCACCGGAGCGTGACCGCTAGGCCTCGTCAGCCTCGGTCGGGAAGGCGCGTGATGACGACTCCGGTGACCACCACGACGCCCCCGACGACCGTGTTCCAGCTCACCGGTTCGGCCAGCAGCACGGCGCCGATGGTCGTCGACCACACCGGGATGACGTAGGTGACCGTCGAGGCGACGGTCGGTCCCGCGGCCCGGACGACCCCGAGGTTGAGCACATACGCCAGGCCCGTGCCGAGCGCACCGAGTGCCAGCAGTGCGACGGCGGCCGGGACGCCGGGCCAGTGCGGCAGGCCGGCGAGCGCGGGGGCGACGACCGCGAGCTCGGCACTCGCGCAGACGAGCTGGGCGGCGGACAGTGCCGCAGCCGACCCGCTGCGGCCGGCGAAGAAGCGCTGCATGTACGCGAACGTGGCGCCGTAGCTCGCGGTCGAGCCGAGGCACGCGAGCGTGCCCGCCACGGTCGCGCCCGCCACACCGCGCCACACCCCGAGAACGCACAGGACACCCGCGAATCCGATCAACAGGCCGGCCACCCGGCGCGCGGTGATCCGCTCGGTGGGCACCAGCAACGGGACGAACAGCAGGGTCATCAGGGGTGTGGTCGCGTTGAGCAACCCGGCCAGGACCGAGTCGACGTGCTGCTCGCCGTAGGCCAGCAGCACGAACGGCACGGTGTTGGCCAGCACGGCGACGACCGCCGCGTGGCCCCAGGTGGCCCGGTCGCGGGGCAGGGGCGTCCGCGTCAGCACGCAGATCACCAGCAGCGTCAGCGCCCCGAGGGCGCACCGCGCGAACGCGACCCAGGGCGGCGCGACTCCCGCCTCCAGCGCGATCTTGATCAGTGCGAAGCTGGAGCCCCAGACGGCCGAGAGGAGCACGAAGCCGGGCAGCCAGGCCAGGGACGAGCGAGCGTGCGAGCGGGTCACCGGCACAGCGCTCAGGCCGGGACCGGTGCGGTACCCCGCCTGCTCCGCCGACCCGTCCGGCCGCCGGTGGCTCCGTCCGTCCGCCGGTCCGCGTCGCGGTGCGCCCGTGCCGCCGCCAGCAGCTCCTCCGCGTGCGCACGGCCGGTGTCCGTCTCGTCCAGCCCCGCGAGCATCCGCGCCAGTTCACCGACCCGCTCACCCTCGTCCAACGTGCGGACGCGGCTGCGGGCCGGGCCGTCGCCCGCCCGGGCCTTGTCGACGAGCAAGTGCCGGTCGGCGTATGCCGCGACCTGCGGCAGGTGTGTCACGACCACCACCTGGTGCCGGGCCGCAAGGCGGGCCAACCGGCGGCCGATCTCCACCGCCGCCCGGCCGCCCACACCGGAGTCGACCTCGTCGAAGACCATGGTCGGCACCGGGTCCGCGCCGGCCAGCGCGACCTCGAGGGCGAGCATCACGCGCGACAGCTCCCCGCCCGACGCGCCTTTGTGCACCGGCTGCGGCGTGGCGCCGGGGTGGGCGACCAGCCGCAGCTCGACCTCGTCGACGCCGTCCGCACCCGCCGCGAGGGACGTGTCGCCGACGGTCAATGCGTCGGGAGCTCCCGGGCCCGCTGGACGGGGTGTGACGGCGACCAGCAACCGCGCGTCCGGCATGGCCAGCCCGCCCAGCTCGGCGGTGGTGCCGTCGGCCAGCCGCTCCGCCGCAGCGATGCGCGCCCTGGTGACGGCGGCGGCGTGGCCCGCCAGCTCCGTGGCCAGCGCGTCGCGCCGCGCGGCGAGCGCTGCCAGCGCATCGTCCGAGGTGTCGAGGTGCTCCAGCCGCTTCCGGGCCTGCTGCGCCCACGCGAGAACGCCGTCGATGTCAGCCGCGTACTTGCGGGTGAGCGCCTTCAGCTCTGCTTGGCGGCCGAGCACGTGGGCGAGTCGCTCGGGGTCGGCGTCCAGCCGGTCCAGATAGATGGTGAGCTCCCCGGCGACGTCGTCGAGCTGCGCCAGCACGTCACCGAGGACGGTGTCCAGCGCAGCGAGGGCGCCGTCGCCGGACGCGGCGAGCCGGTGGCGGGCCTCTCCGACGAGCGCGACCGCAGCTGGTGCCGCATCGTCCATCGCATCGCCCCCCGCGATGGCGGCACGCGCAGTGCCGGCGGCCTCGCGCAGGTCGTCCGCGGCGGCCAGGCGGCGCGCCTCCTCGGTCAGCTCCCGGTCCTCGCCGGGCTGCGGATTGACGGCCTCGATCTCGGTGAGGCCGTGCCGCAGCAGGTCCGCCTCCTGCGCGAGCCGCCGCGCCCCGTCCCGTCGCTCGACGAGCTCGGCCGCGACCGCCTGCCACTCGGAGCGCACCACCCGGTACCGCTGCAGTGGCACGCCCACGGTGTCACCGGCGAAGCGGTCCAGCAGCGCCCGCTGTTCTGCAGGTCGCAGCAGCCGCAACTGGTCGTTCTGCCCGTGCACCGCGAGCGCCGAGTCGGCCAGCCGGGCCAGCACACCGACGGGCACCGCGCGCCCCCCGAGGTGGGCACGTGACCGCCCGTCCGCACCGACGGTGCGGACGGCGATCAGCGCACCGTCGTCGTCCGCCTCGGCGCCGACCTCATCCGCGACCGCCAGCGCCGCGGCGTCCGCGGTGAACCGCCCTTCCACGACCGCCCGGCGCGCCCCGTCCGCCACTCGGGAGGCCTCGGCCCGGCCGCCACCGAGCAGCGTGAGCCCGGTGACGACCATGGTCTTGCCCGCGCCGGTCTCACCGGTCAGCACGGTGAGACCGGCGTCGAGTTCCAGGGTGGCGTCGTCGATCACGCCGAGGCCCTGGATCCGCATCTCGGCGAGCACAAGAGGAGCCTACGTGCCGGGCCCGACGGTTCTCGGCGGGCTGTACTCCACCTGCGGATCGGCGCCGTCAGGCGTGCGGGCGCTGGGGCGCGCCGCGCCAGCCGCGGATCGGAAGGTCGAACTTGCGCACGAGCCGGTCGGTGAAGGGTCTGCCGTCCAACCGGACCATGCGCACCGGTGTGGCGCCCTGTGTGACCTCGATCCGGGCGCCCGGCGGCAACGCGGCGGTGCGGCGGCCGTCGCAGTCCAGGACGGCGGGCGGACCGCTGGGCTGGATCTCGATCGCCACCTGGCTGTCGGGGGCGATGACCATGGGCCGGGCGAAGAGTGCGTGGGCGTTGCTGGGTATGAGCAGCAGCGCCTTCACCTGCGGCCACATGATCGGGCCGCCCGCCGAGAACGCGTACGCGGTGGAGCCGGTGGGCGTCGAGCACAGCACGCCGTCGCAGCCGAAAGCCGACACCGGCCGGCAGTCGACCTCGAGCACCACCTCGAGGATGCGCTCGCGGCTGTGCTTCTCCACCGACACCTCGTTGAGCGCCCAGCTGCGGGCGATCTCGTCGCCGCCGACGAACGCGACGGCGTCGACGGTCATCCGCTCCTCGACGTCGTAGCCCCCGTCGATGATCGCCCGCAGCACCTCGTTGAGGGATTCCTGCTCGGCCTCGGCGAGGAACCCGACATGGCCCAGGTTCACCCCGAGCAGCGGGACGCCGACCGGCCGGGCGGTCTCGGCGGCCCGCAGGAGCGTGCCGTCGCCCCCCAGCACGAGCGCGACCTCCGCCCCTTCCGCGCATCCCGGCCGGGCGTCGACCACCCGCGGCGCCAGCTCGGCCGGCAGGTCGCCAACGAGTGGGGCGACCTGTTTCCACTCGTCGTCGATCATCCGGAGGCGGACGCCGTCGGCGGCGAGGCGACGGGCGACGGCGGCCGCCGTGTAGCGGTTGGTCGGCCGCCCGGCGTGCAGGACGACGAGCACCTCGCGGGTCATCGCCCCTCCCTCGTCATCACAGTTCCCGTCATCGGGGGCCCTCGGCGACGGCTCGGTCCAGCACGTCGTCACCCACGTCCGGCCGCTCGACGTCGCGGACGAGCCGCAGGAAGAACTCGACGTTGCCCGACGGCCCCGGCAGCGGGCTGGCGACCGCGCCGCGCAGCACCAGCCCCAGCGCCCGCGCGGCGGCGGCGACCTCGCCCAGGGCGGCGCGGCGCAGCGTCGGGTCGCGCACGACCCCGCCGGAACCGAGCCGCTCGCGTCCGACCTCGAACTGTGGCTTGACCATCGGCAGCAGCTCGCCCCCCGGCCGGGTGCAGGCGACGAGCGCGGGCAGCACCGTGCGCAGGGAGATGAACGACAGGTCCGCGACGGTGAGGTCGACGGGGCCGCCGATGTCGCCGACATCCATGGTCCGGACGTTCGTGCGATCGTGCACCACCACCCGGTCATCCGACCGCAGCCGCCACACGAGCTGCCCGTATCCGACGTCCACCGCAACCACCGCGGCGGCACCGCGGTCGAGCAGGACGTCGGTGAACCCACCGGTCGAGGCGCCCGCGTCGAGGCAGCGCGCACCGGCCACGAGGACATCACCGAACCGGTCGAGGGCACCGATCAGCTTGTGCGCGCCGCGGGAGGCCCAGTCGCGCTCGTCCGTCTCGTGCACGGTGACGGGCGTGTCGCGGTCGACGACCGTGGCGGGCTTGCCCGCAGGTACCCCGCGTACAGCGACGCGGCCCTGCTCGATCAGCTCCGCGGCCTGCTGCCGGGAGCGGGCGAGGCCGCGGCGCACGAGCTCGGCGTCGAGGCGGGCGCGCGTCACCACCGCCGTCACGCCCGGCCGAGCGCCTCGGGAGCACCATCGGCGCCGTCGGCGAGGGCCCGGCCGAGGGCGGCGTGCACTTGCTCGAAGACGGCGACGTGCTCGGTGAGCGGTCGGTCCGCGAGACCGTGCAACGCGGTGAGAGCGGCGGCGACCGCCTCCTCGGGCGAGGGGCCCTGGAGGGTGCGCGGATCGACCGGACGCGGCGGGCCGGACGGGAAACTCATCGCGGCAGGTCCCCTCGCTGGGTCCGCGTCACGAGGCGCGCGGATCGGTCTCGGCTCCGGCCACGGTAGCCGAGGCGGTCCCGTCGAGTGCGGGGGTGAGCCCCAGCACGCGCAGCGCGGCGGCCGCGTCGTCGCCCTCCGCGCGAACCCGAGGCGGCCCGCCACCGGTGTCCCAGTGTCGGACGCACAGCGTGCGCAGCGCGTCCAGCGCGTCCCCGGACCCCGAGAGGACGAGCCCGTCCGGTCCGCCGTCGACGGTCCAACCGGGCCGCGGTCCGACGGCGAGGGTGTCCGGATCGAGGTCGAGGGCACCGAGGTCGGCGCCGACGTAGTCCGGTCGGGCCTCCGCCGGGGCGGTCAGCAGCTCGGTGGCGTCCGAGACGCCGGTGAGCACCAGCAACGTCGCCATCTCGGCCGCGCGGCCGCCCTGGATGTCGGTGTCGAGGCGGTCGCCGACCACGAGCGGCGCCGCCGCCCCGACCCGTCGCGCGGCCGTCTGCATCAGGGCGGGAGCGGGCTTCCCCGCCACCTGCGGCTCGAGCCGGGTCGCGGTACGCAGGACCGCCACCAGGGACCCGTTGCCGGGCAGCGGCCCGCGCTCGCTCGGCAGTGTCGGGTCGACGTTGCACGCCACCCACACCGCGCCCGCTCGCAGCGCGATGCACGCCTCGGCGAGCGTCGCGTAGCGCAGCTGGGGATCGAGGCCCTGGACGACCGCGGTCGCGCCGTCCGCCGACTCGACGGGCGTGAGTCCGACCGCCGTGATCTCTGCGCCGAGCGCCGGGGTACCGACCACGAGCACCTTGGCCCCGTCGGACAGCTGCTCGGCGAGCAACGCCGCGGCGGCCTGCGAGCTGGTGGCGACGTCGTCGGGCCCGGCCGGATAACCCAGTTCGGCCAGATGAGCGGCGACGTCACCGGGCGAGCGCGCCGCGTTGTTGGTGACGTACAGCGTCCGCACGCCTCGGTCCGCCGCGGCACGGACGGCGTCGACGGCGCCCGGGATCGCCGCACGCCCCTGGTAGAGGGTGCCGTCGAGATCGGCGAGGACGAGGTCGTGGCGGTCGAGGAGCGTGGTCATGGACGACCGGCGCGGGTGTCGGTCTCGCGGTCCAGGGCATCCACCACCTCAGCATCGGCGACGAGCGCATCGCTGACAACCGGATCAGCCGCACCGCTCGGTACGCCGTCGACAACGGCGTCCGGACTGTCCGCCCCCGGGGCCTCCTCGTCGGGGGCGGCTATGGCCGACCCTCCATTGGACGAAGACCCGGTCGGCGTCTCGTCCACCGGGCTCCGCTCTGCGGTCGTCTGCCCGGGTCGGGGATCGTCCGCGGGTTCCTCGTCCGCGGGTTCCCGCTCCTCGTGCCCGGGGGCTTCGACATCGCCCGGCGTCGAAGCGACGGCATCCGCGGCGTCGGACGGGATCTCGTCCTCGAAGGTGACGTCGTCGTCCGGCGACGGCTCACCCGTCAGCTCGGCCAGACGCGCCGCGGCATCGGTCTCGGCCACCTCGTCGGCGTCCGCGGCGTGCATGAACCACTGCACGGCGTCGGACTCGCGACCGGCCGCGGCGAGGTTGTCCGCATACGCGTAGAACAGGCGGGCGCTCCACGGGTCGCGGCGCTCCGGGTCCAGCTCCGGCACCTGGAGGCCGACGACGGCCGCGTCCAGCTCACCGAGGTCACGCCGGGCGCCGGCGGCGACGATCGAGAGCTCGATGGCCTCGGACCTGTCGAGCTCGCGCGCCTCTGGGCTTCGTGCGAGATCGAGCGCGCGCTCGGGGCGACCGAGGGCACGCTCGATGTCGGCCATCACCGCGAGGTGGCCGGGACCACCGCCCATACGGCGAGCGGCACGCAGCTCCCCGAGGGCCTCGGCCCACTCACCCGCGTGGTAGGCGGCGATGCCGGCCGCCTCGCGGACCAGCGCGATCCGCGACGCGCGGTACCGGGCGTAGCGGGCATGAGCCAGCGCCTGGTCCGGGTCGTCGTCGACGAGCGAGCCCGCGGCGACGAGGTGCCGCGCGACGGTCTCGGCCGTGTCCTTCTGCAGGCCACGCAGGTCACGACGGACCTCGGCGTCCAGCTCGGCGGCCGTCACGTCGTCGGGCAGCGGCGGCGCTGCGATCCGGACCTCGTCGACATCGCGGCGATCCCGGCCCTCAGCCTTGTAGCCGGGCCTGCGCTCCGCTGCGCCACGGGCCTCGGAGCGTGCGGACCCGTCGCGATCCCGGTATGGCGCCCGACGGTGGTCACCGGCGCGGGCGGGCCGCTCGCTCCTTTGGTCGCCGCGGAACCGGTCATTGCGGTCGCCGGATCCACGACCCCGTGAAGCGGAGGCGCCAGGGCGCCGCGCATCGTCGCGCCCTTCCTGGCCGCTGCGAGCACTGCGGGATCGGCGATCGTCGGCGCGATCCGACGACGGACGGTCGCCCCTGTCGTCCCGCCGGGTCGGGTAGCGGTCTCCGGTCTGGCCTCGACTCTCCGAGCTTCGGTCCGACGTCTCCGGACGGCGGTATCCGCCGCTCCGCTCGTCGCGGTCCCGGTTCCCGCTCGGCCGGTCGCGGTCGAACCGCCCACCGCCGCCGCTTGCGCCGTAGCGGGAGGTCGAACCGCCGCCCGGGCTTCGGGATCCGCGGTCGTCCGACCGGTATCCCGACGACCGATCGGCCGAGCGGTATCCCGATGATCCGTCGCGGTCCACGGCGCTGCGCCGCGTCCGGTCGTCCCCGTCGTATCGGCGTGGTGCGCCCTCCCGGTACCGGCCGGTGTCAGCCGGGCGATACCCGCGCTCCCGATCGCCCGAGCGGTAGTCCGATCCGCCGCGGTCTGCTCCCCGGTATCCGCGATCGTCCGACCGGTATCCACCTCGGTCGTTGTTGTATCCACCGCGCTCGTCGGACCGGAAGGAGCTTCGATCGTTGCGGTGTTCACTGCGGTTCGAGGAGGCGTAGCCCGGGCCGCTCTTTCCGCCGCGGGATCCGGCGTCGCCCGAGCGATGATCCGATCCGTTCCGGCCTCGGTAACCCCCGTCGTCCCTGCGGTATCCCGAACCGGTTCCGGTTCCGGTTCCGCGGTCGTCGCGGGTGCCGTACCGATCGCCGGATCCACGGCGATCGTCCCGGAACGGGCGACGGTCCGGCCGATCCTGCCGCTGCGTATCACGGTCACCGCGGTAGGCGCCCGCGCGGCCTGCGGCCGGTCGGTCGTCGCGGCCACGGTCGTTCCTGGGTCGGTCGTCGCTGGGTCGGTCGTCGCTGCGCCGGTTGTCGCCGCGTCGGTCGTCACCGCGGTCGTTCCAGCGGCGGTCGCCCCGGTCGCCGCCGGCTCGCCGATCGTCGCGCCAGCCGCTGCCCGACTGACCGCCGCGGCGATCGTCGCCGCGATCGTCGCCGCGATAGCTCTGACCGCCCTCGGTCCGGGAGCCACCCCAGCGGTTCTCCCGCCCACCGCGGTCGTCGCGGTCACCAGCGGAAGGGCGAGGGCCGGACGATCCGTATCGGCGCTCCGAGCCGCCGTCCGAACGACCGGACCCGCCGGTACCGCCACGACGCTCGGAGCTGCGCTCGTCCCGGCTCCCGCGGCCGCGGTCCGAACCCCTGCCGCGTTCGTCGTCGCGACGGGTCGAACCCCATCCGCTGCCGACCTTGCCCTGCGCGCCGCCGCGGCGATCAGACGCGCCACGCCCGGACGCCGGCCGATCGTCGCGATCGCGCTTGCCACCTGAACCTTGACGGGCTCCGCGCGCCGAACCACGATCATTGTCTCGCGGACGGTTATCGCCGGAGCCATCCGCGATACTCATAACTCCAGCATACGCCGCGGTTATGCCGACAAAGAAAGGCCCCCGCCAAACGGCGGGGGCCTTTACACATTGAATGTCGGCGGCGACCTACTCTCCCACACCCTGACGAGTGCAGTACCATCGGCGCTGGAGGGCTTAGCTTCCGGGTTCGGGATGGGACCGGGCGTTCCCCGCTCCGCCAACACCACCGACAACACTATAAACTTATCCCCCCACCAACCCCAGGGGGGCCGAACACACCACCCCCCGCACCCGCCCCCACCAACACGCTGGGGGCGACACGAGAACATGGTTGTGTGCTCAGGGTCACACAGTGGATGCGAGCAACAACAGTGTTGAGGGCAAGCCCTCGGCCTATTAGTACCGGTCGACTCCACTCCTCACAGAGCTTCCATCCCCGGCCTATCAACCCCATCGTCTCTAGGGGGCCTTAACCACGCAAGGTGGTGGGAGACCTCATCTTGGAACGAGCTTCCCGCTTAGATGCCTTCAGCGGTTATCCCTTCCGAACATAGCCAACCAGCCATGCCCCTGGCGGGACAACTGGCACACCAGAGGTCCGTCCGTCCCGGTCCTCTCGTACTAGGGACAGCCTTCCTCAAGTCTCCTACGCGCACGGCGGATAGGGACCGAACTGTCTCACGACGTTCTAAACCCAGCTCGCGTACCGCTTTAATGGGCGAACAGCCCAACCCTTGGGACCTACTCCAGCCCCAGGATGCGACGAGCCGACATCGAGGTGCCAAACCATGCCGTCGATATGGACTCTTGGGCAAGATCAGCCTGTTATCCCCGGGGTACCTTTTATCCGTTGAGCGACACCCCTTCCACCAGGAGATGCCGGATCACTAGTCCCGACTTTCGTCCCTGCTCGACACGTCCGTCTCACAGTCAAGCCCCCTTGTGCACTTACACTCACCACCTGATTGCCAACCAGGCTGAGGGAACCTTTGGGCGCCTCCGTTACCCTTTAGGAGGCAACCGCCCCAGTTAAACTACCCACCAGGCACTGTCCCTGAACCAGATCATGGCCCGAGGTTCAGACACCCAATCCGACCAGAGTGGTATTTCAACAACGACTCCACACCCACTAGCGTGAACGCTTCACAGTCTCCCACCTATCCTACACAAGCCGAACCGAGCACCAATACCAAGCTGCAGTAAAGGTCCCGGGGTCTTTCCGTCCTGCCGCGCGTAACGAGCATCTTTACTCGTAATGCAATTTCGCCGAGTCTGTGGTCGAGACAGCGCCCAAGTCGTTACGCCATTCGTGCAGGTCGGAACTTACCCGACAAGGAATTTCGCTACCTTAGGATGGTTATAGTTACCACCGCCGTTTACTGGCGCTTAAATTCTCCGCTTCGCCCCCAAAGGGACTAACAGGTCCTCTTAACGTTCCAGCACCGGGCAGGCGTCAGTCCGTATACATCGTCTTACGACTTCGCACGGACCTGTGTTTTTAGTAAACAGTCGCTTGGGCCTGGTCTCTGCGACCACCAACCCCTAGCCCGCAAAGAGCTTCAAGGCCAGCGGTCCCCCTTCTCCCGAAGTTACGGGGGCATTTTGCCGAGTTCCTTAACCACAGTTCACTCGATCGCCTCGGTATTCTCTACCTGACCACCTGTGTCGGTTTAGGGTACGGGCCGCAACAGCACTCGCTAGAGGCTTTTCTCGACAGCATGGGATCACCCTACTTCGCCTCAATCGGCTACGCATCACCCCTCACCCCCGTCATCAAAGACAGACACCCGGATTTACCTAGGCATCGGGCCACGAGCTTGCACCAGGACAACCACCGCCTGGCGGGACTACCCTCCTGCGTCACCCCATCACTTGCCTACTACCGGATCGGGTCCCACGCTCCCCCCACAACACCTCCCGAAGGAGACGAAAGAGGTTCGGATGGTCAGCATCACCGGCCTGGGCATGGACGCACCGTCACGAGCACGGGAATATCAACCCGTTGTCCATCGACTACGCCTGTCGGCCTCGCCTTAGGTCCCGGCTCACCCTGGGCGGACAAACCTGGCCCAGGAACCCTTGGTCAATCGGCGGCAGAGATTCTCACTCTGCATTCGCTACTCATGCCTGCATTCTCACTCCCACACCCTCCACGGCTCCCTCACAGGGCCGCTTCACCGGACGCAGGACGCTCCCCTACCCAACAACAACCCCCACAAGGGCCATCATTGCCACAGCTTCGGCGGTACGCTTGAGCCCCGCTACATTGTCGGCGCAGGACCACTTGACCAGTGAGCTATTACGCACTCTTTCAAGGATGGCTGCTTCTAAGCCAACCTCCTGGTTGTCAAGGCGACCCCACATCCTTTCCCACTTAGCGCACGCTTAGGGGCCTTAGCTGGTGATCTGGGCTGTTTCCCTCTCGACTACGAAGCTTATCCCCCGCAGTCTCACTGCCATGCTAGAAATGCCGGCATTCGGAGTTTGGCTGAGTTCAGTAAGCTTGTCGGCCCCCTAGCCCATCCAGTGCTCTACCTCCGACATCCACCACACAACGCTGCACCTAAATGCATTTCGGGGAGAACCAGCTATCACGGAGTTTGATTGGCCTTTCACCCCTACCCACAACTCATCCCCCAGGTTTTCAACCCTGGTGGGTTCGGGCCTCCACGACCTCTTACAGCCGCTTCACCCTGGCCATGGGTAGATCACTCCGCTTCGGGTCTACACCCCGCGACTCACACGCCCTATTCAGACTCGCTTTCGCTACGGCTACCCCACCCGGGTTAACCTCGCCACGAAGCATAACTCGCAGGCTCATTCTTCAAAAGGCACGCCATCACCACCACACCACCCAAAAGTGGCGCAGCCTCGGCTCTGACGGCTTGTAGGCACACGGTTTCAGGTACTATTTCACTCCCCTCCCGGGGTACTTTTCATCTTTCCCTCACGGTACTCGTCCGCTATCGGTCACCAGGGAGTATTTAGGCTTACCGGGTGGTCCCGGCAGATTCACAGCAAATTCCACGAGCTCGCTGCTACTCGGGTATCCGATCCATGACACACGCAGTGTTTTCGCGTACGGGGCTCTCACCCACTACGGCGACCCTTTCCAGAAGTCTTCCACTAACACCACGCACATGCCATCCCCAGTCCGGCAGAACCAGAACGACCAAACCCCACAACACCACATCCGCAACCCCTGCCGGGTATCACACGAACACGGTTTAGCCTCATCCGCTTTCGCTCGCCACTACTCACGGAATCACGGTTGTTTTCTCTTCCAGTGGGTACTGAGATGTTTCACTTCCCCACGTTCCCCCCGTACGCCTATGAATTCAACGCACGGTAACGCGTCATGACACGCGCTGGGTTTCCCCATTCGGACACCCTCGGATCACAGCTCGGTTGACAACTCCCCGAGGACTATCGCGGCCTCCCACGTCCTTCATCGGCTCCTGATGCCCAGACATCCACCATGTGCCCTTACACACTTGACCACAACAAGATGCTCGCATCCACTATGCAACACTCAACACACAACCACACCCCAGAACCCACACCGCCACCACGAACACCAACGCTCGCGTTAGGAACAGCCAGACCAGGAGCGGCACCAAGAAAAACACCCACCAAACCACACGGGTGTCTTCTCAGGACCCAACAGCGTGCCAAGCCTGCTCTGACATGTTCGGAACCGAAGCGGCAGAAGTGTTCCACCCAGCCACACCCACAACCCGCCACCGAAACAGTGACCGACTGCCTGATCAGGCGTGGAATCAGTGAAAGGAGGGACACACACCCTTCTACAGGCGCATGTACCGACCTCACCCAACGGTGAGACTCCTTAGAAAGGAGGTGATCCAGCCGCACCTTCCGGTACGGCTACCTTGTTACGACTTCGTCCCAATCGCCAGTCCCACCTTCGACGACTCCCCCCAGCAAGCTGGTTAGGCCATCGGCTTCGGGTGTTACCAACTTTCGTGACGTGACGGGCGGTGTGTACAAGGCCCGGGAACGTATTCACCGCAGCGTTGCTGATCTGCGATTACTAGCGACTCCAACTTCACGGGGTCGAGTTGCAGACCCCGATCCGAACTGAGACCAGCTTTAAGGGATTCGCTCCACCTCACGGTCTCGCAGCCCTCTGTACCGGCCATTGTAGCATGTGTGAAGCCCTGGACATAAGGGGCATGATGACTTGACGTCATCCCCACCTTCCTCCGAGTTGACCCCGGCAGTCTCCCATGAGTCCCCGGCATCACCCGCTGGCAACATGGAACAAGGGTTGCGCTCGTTGCGGGACTTAACCCAACATCTCACGACACGAGCTGACGACAGCCATGCACCACCTGCACACCAACCACAAGGGAACGCCTATCTCTAGACGCGTCTGGCGCATGTCAAACCCAGGTAAGGTTCTTCGCGTTGCATCGAATTAATCCACATGCTCCGCCGCTTGTGCGGGCCCCCGTCAATTCCTTTGAGTTTTAGCCTTGCGGCCGTACTCCCCAGGCGGGGCGCTTAATGCGTTAGCTACGGCACAGAGACCGTGGAATGGCCCCCACACCTAGCGCCCACCGTTTACGGCGTGGACTACCAGGGTATCTAATCCTGTTCGCTCCCCACGCTTTCGCTCCTCAGCGTCAGTATCGGCCCAGAGACCCGCCTTCGCCACCGGTGTTCCTCCTGATATCTGCGCATTTCACCGCTACACCAGGAATTCCAGTCTCCCCTGCCGAACTCCAGTCATGCCCGTATCGACCGCAAGCTCAGGGTTAAGCCCCAAGTTTTCACGATCGACGCGACAGACCGCCTACGAGCTCTTTACGCCCAATAATTCCGGACAACGCTCGCACCCTACGTATTACCGCGGCTGCTGGCACGTAGTTGGCCGGTGCTTCTTCTACCCCTACCGTCACTCACGCTTCGTCGGGGCCGAAAGAGGTTTACAACCCGAAGGCCGTCATCCCCCACGCGGCGTCGCTGCGTCAGGCTTCCGCCCATTGCGCAATATTCCCCACTGCTGCCTCCCGTAGGAGTCTGGGCCGTGTCTCAGTCCCAGTGTGGCCGGTCGCCCTCTCAGGCCGGCTACCCGTCGTCGCCTTGGTAGGCCATCACCCCACCAACAAGCTGATAGGCCGCGGGCCCATCCCCCACCGCCAGAAACAAATGTAACTGGCTTTCCACCACACACCATGCAACATGTAGTCATATCCGGTATTAGACCCAGTTTCCCAGGCTTATCCCAGAGTGAAGGGCAGGTCACCCACGTGTTACTCACCCGTTCGCCGCTCGTGTACCCCAAAGGGCCTTACCGCTCGACTTGCATGTGTTAAGCACGCCGCCAGCGTTCGTCCTGAGCCAGGATCAAACTCTCCAACAAAAACTGGCCCTAACTGGCACTCCAACCTCACGACGGGGTCGCAAGACCAGAGCACAAAACATCAAACTGGCACAACACCACCAGTCCGAACAAACAAGCTCGACACACTGTTGAGTTCTCAAAAGACACCCGCACACCAACATCCCACCGCCAGGCAGTCCGTCGGGGCTTGTTCATGCAGAGTAGCATCCCGAATCGAATCCGGGGCAACCACCCCACCTTAAGTGGTCCGGTGCTCAGGGTCAACCCCTGACCGTCCCACCCCTCGACTGTACACCGCACTGGGCGGAGACTTCCGAGGGGGTGTTGTACTGCCGGGGGCTTGGACAGCGGACCGGTGGAGCCGTCCCGCTCTGTCGTACTGCCGCCCTGGCGACGTGGAGAACACTACACGCTCCGCGAGGAGGCTGTTGCAGGGGGTCGATCGCCCGCCGTTGTCGCTGCTCACACCCGTGGGCGGCTACCCGGGCCGGCGCTCCACTCGCGCGCCGGCGATGTTGCGCTTTCCACGGCGCACGACGAGCCACCGGCCGTGCAGCAAGTCTCGCTCCACCGGCACCCACTGGTCGTCCACGACCTTGACGTTGTTGACGTACGCGCCACCCTCGGCGACGGTGCGGCGCGCCGCTCCACGGCTGTCGGCCAGGCCGGTAGCCACGAGGAGATCGACGATCGTCGAACGATCGGCGAGGTCCACGGTCGCCCCCGGAACCTCCGAGAGCGCGGCCTCGACGGTCGAGCCGTCGAGATCGCTCAGATCCCCCCGGCCGAACAGGGCCTGACTCGCCATGACCACCTGGGCGGTCTGGTGGGCGCCGTGGACGAGTGTGGTCAGCTCCGTGGCCAACCGGCGCTGCGCGGCGCGCAGGTGTGGCCGCTCGGCGACGTCCTTCTCGAGCTGCTCGATCTCCTCGAGCGGCAGGAAGGTGAACATCCGCAGGTACCGCCCGACGTCGGCATCGGCGACGTTCACGAAGTACTGGTACCACGCATACGGCGAGGTCATCTGCGGATCCAGCCAGATGTTGGCGCCCCCGGTGGACTTGCCGAACTTGCGCCCTTCGGAGTCCGTGATCAATGGCACGGTCAGCGCGTGGGCCGTCGCACCCTCGACACGCCGGATCAGCTCGACACCGCCCACGATGTTGCCCCACTGGTCCGAGCCGCCGATCTGGAGCCGGCAACCCTCTCTGCGGAACAGGTGCAGGTAGTCCTGGCTCTGCAAGAGCAGGTAGCTGAACTCGGTGTACGAGATGCCCTCGGCCGCCAGCCGCCGCTTGACCGTCTCGCGCGCGAGCATGACGTTGACCGAGAAGTGCTTGCCGACGTCCCGCAGGAACTCCAGGACCGTCTGCGATCCGGTCCAGTCGAGGTTGTTCGCGATCACGGCACCCGTGGGCGAGCCGTCGAACTCAACGAACCGCTCCAGCTGGCCGCGGATGCGCTGCACCCAGTCCGCGACCGTGTCCGTGCTCTGCAGGGTGCGCTCTCCCAGGTCACGCGGGTCGCCGATCTGCCCGGTCGCGCCGCCGGCGAGGACGACCGGCCGGTTACCCGCCTGCTGGAAGCGGCGCAGGGTGAGTAGCGGGATGAGGTGCCCTGCGTGCAGGCTCGGCCCGGTCGGGTCGAATCCGCAGTACAGCGTGAGCACCCCGGCCGCGAGCTCGCGTCGCAGCGCGTCGCGGTCCGTGGTCTGGGCGATCAGCCCGCGCCACTCCAGCTCGTCCAGGATGTCGGTGCCGCCCGTGCTCCCCGGGCGATCGGCGTTCGTGGTGCTCACGCCGTCGATCCTCCCCCACCGGTACCCGGGCTCGTCCCGGCGCCCCGGCCCGGGCGGTACGGGCTCACGGCGGCCGAGTCCGCGATCCAGAACCGCCACGGCGTCTCGTGCGCGGCGGCAACCCCGACCCGGGGGCCCGTGCGCACCACCGCCGGGTCCGCGGGCGGCCCGGCGAGCACCCGGACGGGCGAGCGCGGGTCGGTCAGGTCGAGACCGTTGTGCGAACGGCCCAATCCGAGCAGCGCCGCCAACCGGGCAGGACCGCGGGCGAGTTCGGCCGCACGGCGCGCCGTGGGGCGCCGTGCGAAGGCCATGGCCAGGTCCGAGGTCACCTCGCCGGCGCGCAGCAGTACCGCGCCGGCCTCGCCGTCGGCCAGGCAGGTCACGTTGGCGCAGTAGTGCATGCCGTAGACGAAGTAGACGTAGAGGTGCCCGGGCGGCCCGAACATCACTGCGTTGCGGGCGGTGCGGCCGCGGAAGGAGTGCGATGCTGGGTCGTCCGCCCCGCGATAGGCCTCCACCTCCACGAGCCGGACCGCGACGGTGCCCTCCGGGGTGTCGGCCTCGACGGAGCAGCCGAGCAGGCGGACCGCGGCGTCGAGGACGTCGGCGGCCAGCTCGTCACGACCGATCGGCACACCCGTGGGCGCGTCCGCCACCGCGGAAGGATTACCTACCGTTCCTGCGCGGACGCGGGGGGCGGCCCGCCGGGGCGGCATCATCCCGCCCAGGACCGTGCCTCTGCGACCTGCGCGCGCAGGCCGGCGAGCTGCTCCGCCACGCGCACCCCGGCCGTGCCTCCCCGGGCGTCGCGTGCCGCGATCGATCCCTCGACCGTCAGCACCGAGCGGACCTCCGGGGTGAGCGCGGGGTGTACCGCCGCGAGCTCCGTGTCCGTCAAGTCCTCCAGCCCGACGCCGCGCGCCTCAGCCGCCCGCACGCAACCACCGGCGGCCTCGTGCGCCACCCGGAACGGCACGCCCTGCCGGACGAGCCACTCAGCGACGTCCGTCGCGAGGGTGAACCCGGCAGGTGCGAGGGCCGCCAGCCGGTCCGTGTGGAACGTCAGAGTCGCCACCATGCCGGCGACCGCGGGAAGCAGCAGCTCCAGCTGCTCGACCGAGTCGAACAGGGGCTCCTTGTCCTCCTGAAGGTCGCGGTTGTACGCCAGCGGGAGCCCCTTGAGCGTGGCCAGGAGCCCGGCAAGGTTGCCGATGAGCCGGCCCGCCTTACCGCGGGCCAGCTCCGCGACATCCGGGTTCTTCTTCTGCGGCATGATCGAGCTGCCGGTCGAGAACGCGTCGTCCAGCGTGACGTAGGAGAACTCCGCGGTCGCCCAGACGATCACCTCCTCGGCGATCCGGGACAGGTCGACCGCCACCATCGCGAGCACGAACGCCGCCTCGGCGGCGAAGTCGCGCGCGGCCGTGCCGTCGATCGAGTTGGCCGCCGACTCCGGAAAACCGAGCTCGGCCGCGACCGCCTCCGGGTCCAGCCCGAGCGACGACCCGGCCAGCGCACCCGACCCGTAGGGCGACACCGCCGTTCGCCGGTCCCAGTCGCGGAACCGATCGACGTCACGCAGGAGCGCGTGCGCGTGCGCGGCGAGGTGGTGGGCGAGCAGCACCGGCTGGGCGTGCTGCAGGTGCGTCCGACCCGGCATCGGCGCGCCCGGGTGGGAGGTCGCCTGAGCGAGCAGGGCGTCCACGACGTCGCAGACACCCGCGGCGACCCGGCGGGCGGCGTCGCGCAACCACATCCGGAACAGCGTCGCCACCTGATCGTTGCGCGAGCGGCCGGCGCGCAGCTTGCCGCCCAGCTCCGCGCCCGCCCGCTCGACGAGGCCGCGCTCGAGCGCGGAATGCACATCCTCGTCGTCCGGGGCGGGGCCGAAGGCGCCAGCACTGACGTCCGCGTCGAGCTTCTCCAGAGCGCAGAGCATTCCGGCGAGCTCGTCGTCGCTGAGCAGCCCTGCGCGGTGCAGCACGCGGGCGTGCGCCATCGAGGCACGCAAGTCGTAGGGGGCGAGGCGCCAGTCGAAGTGCGTGGACTTCGACAGCGCGGCCAACGCGTCCGCCGGGCCGGCGGCGAACCTGCCGCCCCACAGCCCGCTCACGCCGTCGCCTCGCCGACGCTCGTCCGTGGCGTTCCCGACGCCGCCTCCACGAGGTGCTTGACGATCAGTGGCCGGGACAACGCCGACACCAGCGGGTAGCGGTCCATGTAGAGAGCCTGCGCCTGGAGCGCGGGCAAGCAGTACTGCTCGGCGAACTCGTCCCGGGCGTCGGCGACGACCGCCTCGACCGCACCGCAGGCCAGCGCGCGCTTGCGGATCTCCTCGAGATCCTCACCGTCCTGGCCGACGTCCACGGCGACGGCGACGACCTCGGCGCCGGTCTCCTCGGCGATCCAGCCGATGCCCACCGAGGTGTCCAGGCCCCCGGAGTAGGCCAGTACGACCCGGTCCGTCATCTCTCGAAACTCCTTCATCGCTGCCTTAATCGATCTTGGCTGTCTTCAGGTTCGTGAGGCGGGCGGCGAGCGTCGCGCCCGTCATCGGTTCACGGGCCACCACGAGCAGGGTGTCGTCGCCCGCGATCGTGCCGACGACGTCGTGCAGGGCGGCCCTGTCCAGCGCGCTGGCGAGGTAGTGGGCCGCGCCCGGCGGCGTGCGCAGCACCGCGAGGTTCGCGCTCGCGTCGGCGGACACGAGCAGCTCACCGAGCAGCCGGGCCAGCCGGCCGGTGCCGCCCTCGATGCCGCGCACCGGGCTGCCGTCGTCCGGGATGACGTAGACGGGCACACCGCCGTCGGCGCCGCGCAGCTTGACGGCGCCGAGCTCATCGAGGTCCCGCGAGAGGGTGGCCTGGGTGGTCTCTATCCCCTCGGCCTCCAGCAAGCCGAGCAGCTCCGTCTGGCTGCGGACCTGCTCGCGAGAGATGATCTCGACGATCCGGGCCTGGCGGGCAGCGCGGGTGGTGATGCCGGTCGTCATCGCGGCACCTGGGCCAGCAGCCAGGTGAGCAGTGCCTTCTGAACGTGCAGCCGGTTCTCCGCCTCGTCCCACACCGCGCTACGAGGGCCGTCGAGCACCTCGTCCGTGATCTCGTCGCCGCGGTGGGCGGGAAGGCAGTGCAGCGCGATCACGTCGGGCGCCGCCCGGTCCAGCAGCGCGTCGTTCACCTGCAGGGACCGGAACGGGGCCGCGCGGTCCCGCCCGTCCGACTCCTGGCCCATCGAGACCCAGGTGTCGGTGACCACGACCTCGGCGCCCTCGACCGCAGCGTGCGGGTCGGCGACCAGCGCCACACTCCCGCCGGTCTCCTCACCGCGCGCCTTCGCATCGCGCAGCACGGCGGTGTCCGGGGTGAACCCGTCGGGAGCGCATACCCGCACATGTACCCCGGCCGTGACCCCGCCGAGCAGCAGCGAATGGGCCATGTTGTTCGCGCCGTCGCCCAGATAGGTCAGGGTCAGCCCGGCCAGCCGGCCGAACCGCTCGCGGGCCGTCTGCAGGTCCGCGAGCACCTGGCAGGGGTGGAACGCGTCGGTGAGGGCGTTCACGACGGGAACGGTCGCCGCGGCCGCCATCTCCTCGATCCGCGCCTGCGCCCCGGTCCGCCACACGATGGCCGCGACGTAGCGGGAGATCACCCGGGCGGTGTCGCCGATGGTCTCGCCCCGGCCCATCTGGCTGCCGCCGGCATCGACGATCAGCGGAGTACCTCCGAGCTGAGCGACACCGGTCTCGAACGACAGCCGGGTGCGAGTGGAGCTCTTGTCGAACAGCACCGCGACGCTGCGGGGTCCCTCGAGTGGCCGCCGCGAGAACGGCGCGGCCTTCAGCGCGTCCGCGAGGTCGAGGATCTCGGCCTGCTCGGCGGGCGTGAGGTCGTCGTCGCGCAGGAGGTGGCGCAGGGGCACCTAGACCGCCCCCGCGGCCGAGGCCGTGCCGGCGTCGAGGAAGGCGGGCAGCGCGTCGAGGAACTCGGCGGCCTGGGCCTCGGTCAGCACGAGCGGCGGGATCAGCCGGACGCGGTCCGGCACCGCGTTGTTGACCAGGTAGCCCGCCTCCCGCGCGGCCGTGGAGACCACCGCGGACACCGGCGACGCGAGTCCGACCCCGATCATCAACCCGGCCCCGCTGACGTCGGTGACGAGCGGGTGCCCCAGTGCCTCGATCCCGGTGGCGATCTCCTTGCCGACCTGCCGGACGTGCTCCAGGAGCCCCTCGCCCGCAATCGTGTCGAGCACCGCGAGCGCGGCGGCGCAGCACACGGGATTCCCGCCGAAGGTGGTGCCGTGCTGGCCGGGTTCGAGCAGCCGACCGGCATCTCCGACCCCGATGCACGCCCCGATCGGCAGGCCGCCTCCGAGCCCCTTCGCCAGCGTCACGACATCCGGCACGATCCCGGCGGCCTGATGGGTGAACCAGGCACCGGTACGGCCGATGCCGGTCTGCACCTCGTCGATCACCAGCAGTGCTCCCCGCGCGGCGGTGATCTCCCGCGCGGCCCGGAGATAGCCCTCGGGCGGCACGATCACACCGGCCTCGCCGAGGATCGGCTCGAGCACGACCGCGGCGGTGTCACCGTCCACCGCGGCGTCCAACGCGGCGACGTCGCCGTAGGGCACGTGCGACACCCCCGGCGGCAGCGGCTCGAACGGTGCCCGCTTGGGCTGCTGGCCGGTGAGCGCCAGGGCGCCCATGGTGCGGCCGTGGAAGGCGTTCTGGGCGGCCACGATGTGCGGACGCCCGGTCCGCCGGGCGATCTTGAACGCCGTCTCGTTCGCCTCGGCGCCCGAGTTGCAGAACAGGACGTGTGAGTCCGGGGTGTCGAGCAGCCCCTGCAGCCGCTCGGCCAGGCGCAGCACCGGCTCGTGGACGAAGAAGTTCGACACGTGCCCGAGCTGCTGGATCTGGGCCGTCACGGCGGCGACGACGGCAGGGTGGGCGTGGCCCAGGGCGTTCACGGCGACCCCGGAGACCAGGTCCAGGTAGCGGCGCCCATGGGAGTCCCACACCTCGGCCCCGCTGCCCCTGACGAGCTCGAGCGCGGGCGTGCCGTAGTTGTTCATGAGCGCTGCGTTCCAGCGCTCCTGGTAGGACCCGCTCGTGGAGGTAGCGGTCATGAGGGAACCACCATCGTCCCGACTCCTTCGGGGGTGAAGACCTCGAGCAGGACCGAGTGCGGCACCCGCCCGTCGATCACGTGTGCCTGCTCGACCCCGCCACGCACCGCGCGCAGGCAGGCCTCCATCTTCGGGGCCATCCCCGACTCCAGGCCGGGCAGCATCGGCTCGAGCTCCTCCGCCGTCAGCGCGCTGATGATCGAGCCGGGGTCCGGATAGTTCGCGTACAGCCCGGCGACGTCGGTGAGGACGACCAGCTTGGCCGCGCCGAGCGCCGCGGCAAGCGCGGCGGCGGCGCTGTCCGCGTTGATGTTGTAGACGGTGCCGGCGGCGTCCGGGGCGACGCCCGCGACCACCGGGATACGGCCGGCCGAGACGATGTCGAGCACGGCGTCCGGGTTGACCGCCACCACGTCTCCGACCAGGCCGATGTCGACGGGCTCCCCGCCGACGAGCGCGGTGCGCTTCTCGGCGGTGAACAGATGCGCGTCCTCACCCGAGAGGCCAACGGCGTAGGGGCCGTGCTGGTTGATCAGCCCGACCAGCTCGCGACCGACCTGACCCACCAGGACCATCCGGACCACGTCGATCGTCTCCGGCGTGGTCACGCGCAGGCCGCCGCGGAACTCCGCGGGCAGCCCCAGCCGGTCCAGCATCGCGGTGATCTGCGGGCCGCCGCCGTGCACGACGACCGGGAGGATCCCGGCCAGCCGCAGGAAGACCATGTCCCGGGCGAAGGCCTGCTTGAGCTCCTCGTCGATCATCGCGTTACCGCCGTACTTGACGACGACGATCCGCCTGTGGAACCGCTGCAGCCAGGGCAGCGCCTCGGCGAGCACGGCGGCCTTCTCACCGGCGTGGGCGAGGCGGGTGAGTGTGCCGTCAGGAGGGGTAGGCACTGTTCTCCTCCACGTAGGCGTGCGACAGGTCCGTCGTGAGGATGTCTGCTGTGCCGACGCCGAGCCCGAGGGCGACCTCGACGAGCACCTCCTTGCCCGACAGGTCGGCATCGCTGCGGCCGCCTGCGGCCACCCCGCCCCGGCACAGCTGGACGCCGTTCACGGTGACGTCGAGCCGGTCGGGGTCGACGGCCGCGTCCGCGTACCCCGCCGCGGCCGCGATGCGCCCCCAGTTGGCGTCCGACCCGAAGATCGCGGTCTTCACCAGGCTGTCGCGGGCAATGGTGCGCGCTACCGTCACCGCATCGTCCTCGGTGGCGGCGCCCGTCACCCGCACCGTGATCCGCTTGGTGACGCCCTCGGCGTCGGCCTGCATCTGCTGGGCGAGGTCGCGGCAGACGGTCGTCAGCGCGGTGGTGAACACGACCGGGTCCGCGGCCACACCGGAGGCACCCGAGGCGAGCACGAGCACGGTGTCGTTCGTGGACATGGAGCCGTCGACGTCCAGCCGGTCGAAGCTCACCCGGACGGCCGCGCGCAGCGCTTGGTCCAGCACCGGCGCGTCGACCACGGCGTCCGTGGTGAGCACCGTGAGCATCGTGGCCATCGACGGCGCGATCATGCCGGCGCCCTTGGTGGTCCCGCCGATGCTCCAGCCGGTGTCGTCGGTGCGTGCTGCCTGTTTCGCGACGGTGTCCGTGGTCATGATCGCGGTGGCGGCGGCCAGCGCCGACGCGGTGTCGTCACCGAGCGCCGCGGCGGCGGCCTCGACCCCGGCGAGCACGGCCTCCCGCGGGAGTTGCTTCCCGATCAGCCCGGTGGAGCAAACGGCGACGTCGAGCGGAGCGCATCCGAGCGCGTCGGCCGCCTTCTCGGCGGTGGCGTGCGCGGTCTGGAAGCCCTCGGGCCCCGTGCACGCGTTCGCGCCGCCTGAGTTGAGGACGACGGCCCGCAGCCGGCCGGTGGTGAGCACCTGCTGCGACCACAGCACCGGCGCGGCCTTGACCTTGTTGCGGGTGAACACGCCGGCGGCCGCGTACGCCGGGCCGTCGTTGACGACCAGGGCGAGGTCGAGGGCACCGGTGGACTTGAGCCCCGCCGCCACGCCGGCGGCCCGGAATCCCCGAGGCGTCGTCACTGTCATGGGGCCAGCCCCGTCAGCGGCAGGCCGGTGGTCTCCGGCAGTCCCAGGGCCAGGTTCATGCACTGCACGGCGCCTCCGGCGGTGCCCTTGGTGAGGTTGTCGATCGCAGCGACGGCGACCAGGCGCCGTGCGTCGGGATCGACGGTGACCTGCAGGTGGACGGTGTTCGCCCCGACCGTGGCCGCGGTGGTGGGCCACGTCCCCGCGGGCAGCAGGTGCACGAACGGCTCGTCTGCGTACGCCTTCGTGTAGGCCTCGACGACCTCCGTGGCCGACGCGTCCGTCCGCGCCGTGCACGTGGCCAGGATGCCGCGCGGGAGCGGGGCCAGAACGGGAGTGAAACTCACGCTGACAGTCCTACCGGCGGCCACCGACAAGTTCTGGACGATCTCGGGGGTGTGCCGGTGGGCGCCCCCGACGCCGTAGGCCGACAATGCGCCCATCACCTCCGCCCCGAGCAGGTGCGGCTTGAGCGACTTGCCGGCGCCCGACGTGCCCGACACGGCGGTGACGACGACCTCGGGGTCGGCCAGCCCGGCGACAAGCGCAGGGAACAGCGCGAGCGTCGCCGCGGTCGGGTAGCACCCGGGCACGGCGATCCGGCGGGCGCCGCGCAGGGCGTCGCGGGCACCGGGCAGCTCGGGTAGGCCGTAGGGCCAGGAACCGGCGTGCGCGCCGCCGTACCAGCGCGTCCAGGCGCCGGGATCGGTGAGGCGGTGGTCCGCACCGCAGTCGACCACGAGCACGTCGTCGCCGAGCTGCGCCGCGAGCTCGGCCGAGCGGCCGTGCGGCAGCGCGAGGAAGACCACGTCGTGTCCTGCCAGGGTGTCGACGGTGGTGTCCACGAGGACGCGGTCGGCCAGTGGCAGCAGGTGCGGCTGATGCGCACCCAGCCTCGTGCCCGCACTGCCTCCGGCCGTCAGGGCCCCGATCTCCGCCTCGGGATGGCCGAGCAGCAGCCGGAGCAGCTCGCCCCCCGCATACCCGCTCGCTCCCGCCACTGCAATTCGCACGTGGAAGATTATGCACCAGCATGCAACTCGATACGTCGCCGGGGGTGTCCGCAAAGCCACGTTGCGGACGCCACACGTCCTGAAAGTGGCTTTCCAGGCATCCCGCGGTCGGGGGCAACGCATACGGTGATCGCGTGGAGATCGGTCTGTACACCTTCGCCGACGTGAGCCTCGACCCCGACGGAGTGGGCCCGGCGCAGCGGCTGCGGGAGGTCGTGGAGGAGATCGCACTGGCCGACGAGGTGGGCCTGGACGTCTTCGGGGTCGGCGAGCACCACCGCCGCGACTACGCCGCCTCGGCTCCGGCCGTGATCCTCGCTTCCGGGGCCGAGCGTTCCTCCCGGATCCGGCTCACCAGCGCCGTGAGTGTGCTGAGCAGCGACGACCCGGTGCGGGTGTTCCAGCAGTTCGCGACGCTGGACCTGCTGTCCGGCGGGCGGGCGGAGATCATGGCCGGGCGCGGGTCCTTCGTCGAGTCCTTCCCGCTCTTCGGCTACGACCTCGCTGACTACGACGCGTTGTTCGCCGAGAAGCTCGACCTGCTGCTCGCGGTCCGCGCGAACGAGCGCGTGACGTGGTCGGGACGGCACCGGCCCCCGCTGGACCACCAGGCGGTGTACCCGCGGCCCGTGCAGGACCCGCTACCGGTCTGGATCGCCGTCGGCGGCAACCCGGCGTCGGTGGTGCGCGCCGGCACACTGGGCCTCCCGCTCGCCCTGGCGATCATCGGCGGGATCCCCGAGCGGTTCGCACCGCTGGTGACGCTCTACCGGGAGGCCGCGGCGAAGGCCGGGCACGGGCACCTGCCGGTGAGCATCAACACGCACGGGTTCGTCGCCGCGGACCACGACACGGCGGTGGACACGTACTACCCGCACCATGCCGAAGTGATGGACCGCATCGGGGCCGAACGCGGCTGGGGCCCGACGAACAAGCGTGCCTTCACCGCGGCGGCCGGCCTGCGCGGCCACCTGACCCTCGGCGCCCCGGAGGAGGTGGCCGAGAAGATCCTCTTCCAGCACGAGGTGTTCGGTCACGACCGGACCCTGGTGCAGTTCGCGCTCGGCACCGTCCCTCACCGCTCGGTGATGACGGCGATCGAACTGCTCGGCACCCAGGTCGCGCCCCTGGTGCGCGCGGAGGTCGCCCGGCGGAATCCCACACCGGTCGACAGCACGTCCTGACCTGGGCAGCTCAGTGGGCGACGGTCCCGGTCACTCCACCAGCGCCCGGTCCGTCGTGAGCTCCACGTACGCCCAGACGTCCAGCCCGAGGGGCGCGAGACCGTCGGCGACGGCCCGACGGACGCCGTCCTCCTCGCTGACGTCCCACTCGCCCGGCTCGACGACGAAGTCGACCTCGACGTAGAGCTTCCGGCCGAGCTTGTGCAGCCGCACGATCGGCTCGTCCAGCCCGAACCGCTGCCGGACCTCCTCGACCGTCGCGCGCACGGCGTCACTGATCTCCGCCGACGGCTCGCCCTCCAGCAGCTCGACGGTGCCCGAGCGCAGCAACCGCAGCGGGGTGGGCACGAGCACCGCACATGCGACCAGGACGAGGACCGGGTCGACATAGTCGGCCAGGCCTGCCCGGCCGGTCGCGACGAGACCGAAGCCGGTGAACGCTCCGGCCACCATCACGGCGCTGAGGATCGCGTCGGCGCGCCACTGCTGGGCCTCGGCGGCGACCAGGTCCGAGCCAGGGGCCCTGCGCCGCAGCCACCACGCGGCCACCAGCGAGATCAGCCCGGTGATGGCGCCGTAGGCCGCCACATCGCCGGGTGCGACGGGGGTACCGCCCTGACGGATCACCGCCACCGCGTCCGCGCCGGCATAGAACAGCGTGGCCGCGAGCGCGACGCCCTGTGCGACCACCATCATCGGGGTGAGGGCGTCGCGGCCGAACGGGAACCGGCGCGTCGGCCCGGCGGCGACCGCGTGCACGATCCGCAGCGACAACCCGGCGATCCCGATCCCGATCAACGCGTACGCGCCGTCGAACAGGATGATCCGCGCACCGCTGAGCACGCCCCACACCACGGCCAGGCCCCCGCACACCGCCGAGGCGACGATCGAGCCCGTCAGCGCAGCACGTTCCCCGGCGGTCGCCGCCGGTGGGGTTCGCGCGGTCTCGTGCTGCTCCCTCGTCCCGGCACTCGGCCCGTCCGGCCCGGCTGCAGGGAGATCGGACACGGGCGGGTCGGGCACGGTGCGATGTTATCGAGGGCCATCGGCTCGGCCGGCGTCAGCGGATCCCGTCCCATAGTTCCCGCAGGTCGCCTCGCGGATCATCGATCACCTCCGGTCCGGGACCTGTGCCGGAGCCGAACCGGGCGACGGCCCGCCGGTCGGTCGTGTAGGCCGGCCAACCGGGATCACCCGTGGTGGCGAAGGCCGTCCAGGCGCGACGCATGGCGGCCGCGAGCTCCGCGGGCGGATCGGTGCCCACGAAGGCCCGCGCGCCGGGGTCGTGCAGGCTGTCGAAGACGAACGGCAACTCGAGGCCGTGGCAGGCGCCCAGACGGCCGCCGTAGGCGGGTGACTCCCAGGCGAACTCGTACACGAAGCTGCGGGCGGGGTTCGACTCGGCGAGCCGCAGTGCCGGGATCCGGTAGAACCAGTCGCTCATGACCTCGGCCAGCAGCAGGCCCGGTGACGCGTCGGGCATGTGCTGCCGGTAGCGGTCGAGCGCGCCGTCGGGCAGCCCGTACGCGGTGGCGACCGCAGCGACGGCCTTCGTGTCGATCTGGTCCACGACACCGGTCGGGACGAGGAGGAACCGGTACTCGTGCCGGTTCGCGCCGACGAGCACGTCCACGCCTGCCGCGGACCCGGCCGCGACCCGCTGCCACGGCGGCCCGGGCAGGACCTCGCCGTCCACCACGGGCTCGAACACCATGAGGTTCGCGACGATCTCCCCCCAACGGGCGGGATCCGGCGCGACGTGCACCTGGCGGGTGAGCACCTTCTGCGCGCGGATCACCCGCTCGATCGGGACGCCGCGCAGTGCCGCGGCGGTGGCGGGCACGCCCAGCTCGGCAGCCAGGTAGCCAGCGACGCGCCCGGCCGTGGCCGTGGTCAGTGTGTGGTGGGCCGCGCCACTCTGGAGGATCGCGCGCCGGAACAGGCCTGCGCCGCGCGGCATCGCGAGCAGCACACCGATGCTCATCGCGCCCGCGGATTCGCCCGCTACGGTCACCTCGTCCGGGTCTCCGCCGAACGCGGCCACGTTGTCGCGCACCCACTCCAACGCAGCCACCTGGTCGAGCAGGCCGATGATTGGGCGGTGCGTCGGGCAGCAGCGCGAACCCCTCGACGCCGAGCCGGTAGTTCAGCGCGACCGTGACGACCCCGTCGCGGGCGAAGGCGGAGCCGTCCGTCAGGGGAACGGCACTCGATCCGTTGACGAAGGCACCTCCATGGATCCACACCAGTACCGGCAGGCCCCGTGCGCCGGGATCGGGTGTCCACACGCTCAGGTTCAGGTAGTCGTCGCCGGGGATGACGGGGTTCGGCAGCAGCGCATCGAAGGGCCGCGGGTACCCGGGCATCGGGGCCGTCGGGCCGTGCGCGACGGCGTCCCGCACACCGGACCACCGCGGTGCCGGCTCCGGCGCGCGGAAACGGCGTTCCCCCACGGGTGCGGCGGCGTACGGGATGCCCAGGAAGGCGACGACGCCGCCGGTCCGGATCCCCTGCACGACACCGCCCGTGGTGCTGACGGTGACCGGTGTCGTGGTGCTCACGCGATCGAGCGTTCCGGCCCGGCGCCCGCCACGCAACGACGACCGGGTCACCTGTGGACAAGTGCCCGCGGATGTTCCCGAACGGCCACGAACGGACGGGACCGCGGGCTAGCGTCCGCGACATGAGACACAGGTGGTGGCGGTGGCGGTGGATGCTCCCGGCGGTGCTCGGGCTGCTTCTGGTCGTCCGGGTGCAGCCGGGCGGTGGCGGGCGCGCCGTCGGCGGCACCCGGGCCGATCGCCTCCCCGTCCGCGTCCACCAGCGCCGGTACGCCGGAGACGACGGCGCGGGCCCGGGCTCCGGCGCTCGACACCGATGTGCTCGCCGACGAGTGCCTGCTCGACGCCGCGCAATTCGGTGCGCTGCTCGACCGCCCGGTGCGGGCCGAGAACGCGGCGGTGCACCGCCTCGATGGCACGCGCAGCACCAGTTGCTACGCCGGCGCCACCGACGGGCCGCGGGAACCGCTGGCGGCGATCAACGTCTACCGAGTGCGGGCGGGCACGCCCGCGGAGGCCGTCCGTGCGGCGGGCGGCCGATCACTGCCCGGTCTGGGCGAGGCGGCGACGCTGCTGCAGACTGCGGCCGGGCCGACCCTGCAGGTCGCGAGCCCACGGTTCCTCGTCACGCTGCTGGTGCAGGGCCGCTCGCCGCCCGACGACGCCTGGCGCGCGGCGGCGCGCGCCGCACTCGCCCGGCTACCGCCGTGACGAGCGGCACGCGGTCAGCGCAGCGTCGCGCCGAACCGGTCCGCGGCCACGGCGACAGCGGCGTCGCGGGCGGCGTTGGCCTCCTCGCTCGTCAGCGTCCGGTCCGGGGCGCGGAACCGCAGGGTGAAGGCCAGCGAACGCTTCCCCTCTGCGACCTGCTCGCCCGTGTAGACGTCGAACAGCCGCACCTGCTCGAGGAGGTCTCCGCCACCGACCTCGAGTGCCTCGGTCAGCTCGGCGGCGGGGACGTCCGCCGCCGCTACGAGCGCGACGTCGACGGTCACCGGCGGGTAGGGCGACACCTGCGGGGCGGGGCGGTCGTCGCGCAGCGGCAGGGCGTCGAGGTCGATCTCGACGGCACACGTGCGGGGTGGGAGGTCGAGCGCCTCGACGACCTTCGGGTGCAGCTCGCCGGCGTGGCCGACGATCCAGTCCCCGACGCGCAGCGCGGCACACCGGCCCGGGTGCCAGGGCGGCAGCGAGGCTGCCGTGACACGTAGCTCGACGCCCGCCGCGGCGCCCACGAGCCGGGCGATCTCGATCGCGTCGGCCCACCGGGCCGGGCGGCCCGGGCCCCACCAGCCGCGCAGCTCCCGGTCGCCGGCGAGCACCACGCCCACGTGCACCGGCTGGGCCGGCAGTGCCGCCTTGATCTGCGCGTACTCGGCGTCCGTCGGCCGGTCCGCGACGTCCGGATCGGGCATCGGGACCGGGTTGCGGTGCGGCAGCACGACCTGCTCGACGGTGTGCAGCAGGAGGTCCGAGAACCCGCGCGCCCGGTTGCGCACCAGGGCGTCGAGAAGGCCCGGAAGCAACGTCGTGGACAGCGCGGGCCGGTCGGCGTCCAGCGGGTTGACCACTGGAACGGTATGGCGACGGACGTCGTCGGCGGGCAGTCCGAATGCCTCCCACACCACGGGCCCGACGAACGGGAACGGCAGCACCTCGACGCTGCCGGTCTCGGCCAACGCGCGGGAGACAGTCCGGCGACGCAGCTGGGTCGGGGTGAGCCCGCGTCCGGGCGGGGCCGGGGGGAGGACGGACGGAATGGTGTCGTAGCCCTCCAGCCGCAGCACCTCCTCCACCAGGTCCGCGGCCTGCACGAGGTCCGGTCGCCACGAGGGCGGGGTGGCGACCACGACGCCGTGACCGTCGGTCCCCGTGTCGAACTCCACGCTGCAGCCCACCTGGTGCAGCCTGCGGACGGTGGCGCCGCGCTCGTACGCCACGCCGGCGACGCGGTCGGGCAGCTCCAGTGGCATACGCACCGGGGCGGGCGCGGGCGCCGCCCCGACATCCGTGCGGCCGGGCGCGATCGTGCCGCCGCCGTGCTCGACCAGCAGGCGCGCCGCCCGTTCGGCTGCCACCGGCGGCAATTGCGGGTCGACGACCCGCTCGAAGCGCCGCGACGCCTCGCTGGGCAGCTTGTGCCGGCGCGCGGCCCGAGCGATGACGGCCGGGTCGAAGTGGGCCGCCTCCAGGACGACATCGATGGTGCCGTCCTCGCCCACCTCGCCGATCTCGGTGGACGCGCCGCCCATGACCCCGGCCAGGCCGATCGGCCCGGAGTCGTCGACGATGAGCAGGTCGTCGGGATCCAGCCGGCGCTCGACGTCGTCAAGGGTGGTCAGGATCTCCCCGGCTGCAGCGCGGCGCACCCGGATGCCGCCGGTGAGGCGGGCCGCGTCGTAGGCGTGCAGCGGCTGGCCGAGCTCGAGCATGACGTAGTTGGTGACGTCCACGATCAGGGAGATCGGGCGCATCCCGGCGGCCAGCAGCCGCCGCTGGAGCCACCACGGGCTCGAGGAGGCCGGGTCGACGCCGTCGATCCGGCGGGCGACGAACCGCGCGCAGGCCGGGTCGTCCAGCTCGACCGGCCACGCGTCGCCCTCAGCCGGCGGTACCTCGACGCGGGTCGCGGGGTCGACGAAGTCGGAGTCGAATGCACCTGCGAGCTCGCGGGCGAGGCCGCGCACCGAGAAGCAGTAGCCGCGGTCCGGGGTGACCGCGAGCTCGATCACCGCGTCGTCCAGGCCCAGCAGCACCGTCGCGTCCTCGCCGGGGGCCGCCGCGCCCGGCGGGAGCACGAGGATCCCGGCGTGGTCGCTGCCGATGCCGAGCTCACGCGCCGAGGCGATCATGCCGTCCGACACGTGCCCGTAGGTCTTGCGGGCCGAGATCGTGAAACCGCCGGGCAGGACGGCGCCGGGCAGCGCGACCACCACGAGGTCGCCCACCGCGAAGTTGCGGGCGCCGCAGATGACGCCGCGCGGCCCGTCGTCCCCGTTGTGGGAGCCGGTGTCGACACGGCACCACCGGATCGGCTTCTTGAGCCCGGTCAGCTCCTCGATCTCGACGACCCGACCCGCCACCAACGGGCCCCGGAGCTCCGGGCCGCGGTGCACGTCCTCGACCTCCAGGCCGACCCGGACGAACGCCTCGCCGACCGCGTCGGCGTCGGTGGGCAGGCCGTCGACGTGGGCGGCGAGCCAGGACAGGGGGACACGCACTTGGATCGCTCCTGGGGTTGCGGGGTCAGACGCCGAAGGCGCGGCTGAACCGCACGTCGCCCTCGACCATGTCGCGCATGTCGGGCAGTCCGTTGCGGAACTGCAGCGTGCGTTCCAGCCCCATGCCGAACGCGAAGCCGGAGTACACCGCGGTGTCGATGCCGCACGCGCGCAGGACGTTCGGGTTGACCATGCCGCAGCCGCCCCACTCGACCCAGCCCGCGCCGCCCTTCTTCTCCGGGAACCACACGTCGACCTCCGCCGACGGCTCGGTGAAGGGGAAGAACGAGGGGCGCAGGCGGGTGCGCGACGTCTCGCCGAACATGGCGCGGGCGAAGGCGTCGAGGGTGCCCTTGAGGTGCGCCATCGTGATCCCCTTGTCCACGGCCAAGCCCTCGACCTGGTGGAACACCGGGGTGTGCGTGGCGTCGAGCTCGTCGGTTCGGAACGTCCGGCCCGGGCAGACGACGTAGACGGGCAGCGGCCGCTCCAGCAGCGCCCGGATCTGCACCGGTGAGGTGTGGGTGCGCAGGACGAGCCCGGACTCCTCGCTCTCGCCGAGGTAGAAGGTGTCCTGCATGGTGCGCGCCGGGTGGTCCTTGCCGAAGTTGAGCGCGTCGAAGTTCAGCCACGACGACTCGACCTCGGGCCCCTCGGCGACCTCGTAGCCCATCGCGACGAACACGTCCGCGATCCGCTCACCGATCTGCGTGATCGGGTGCCGGGCACCGCGCGGGATGCGGTCGAACGGCAGGGTGACGTCGACGGCCTCCTCGACCAGCACCCGCTCGTCGCGCTCGGCCTCGAGCACGGTGCGGCGGGCGTCGAAGGCCTCCTGCACCTGGGCGCGCGCCGCGTTCACCCGTCGACCCGCCTCGGCCCGCGCCGGTCCGGGCAGCGACCCCAACGCGCGCCGGGCCAGCAGGACGGGCGCGCGGTCGCCGAGGTGCGCGGGCTTGACCACGGCGAGCGCGGCGAGGTCGGGCGCGGCGTCAAAGGCCTTACGAGCCGCGGCCACCGCGTCGTCGAGCGCCTCCGGCTTGAGCAGGGCCCCGGCGTCGCTGCCCACGGCGTCGGGGCTCCCGGCGTCTGCGCCCACGGCGGCGCCGCTCGCGGCGTCGGTGCTCTCGGACATGGAGATCGGTCAACCTTCCGGGACGGGGCCAATCCCGGTCACCCTAACGCTTGTCCTGTGGATCACCGCCGCGGCGGAGCAAGGCGGGAATCCACGGGTGGAGATACCGATGTCCGCGACCCGCGGCACCTGGTCCGTGCCGTCCCGGCCGGATGGCGCTTACGCTCGCGGCGTGGTGGACGCCGTGGACGGGACGGATGACGGGAATCTCGCCGGTGCCGTCGAGGGCACCGCGGGTGGGCTCGGCGACGTGGCCCGCGGCGCGACGGAACGCCTGATGTTCTTCTCCGACGCCGTGGTCGCCATCGCGATCACTCTCCTGGCGATCGAGCTGCCCGTCCCCGAGGGCACCGCCACCCGAGAGCTGCTCGCCTCGCTCGCCGCGAACTCGCTGGCCTACCTGACGTTCGTGATCAGTTTCCTGGTGGTCGGCGCCCACTGGCGGGCCCACCATCGCGTGTTCCGGTACCTCGGCTACGTCGACCGCATGTTCGTGCAGCTCAACTTCGCGTGGCTGCTGATCATCGTCGCCACCCCGTTCCTCACCGAGATCATCCGCGAGGGTGAGCTGGACGTGGCCCGCTTCGGCCTCTACGCGCTGGCCCAAGCACTACTGTTGATCGTCTTCGGGTTGATGCAGACGGTGGCCGGGCGCCGCGGGCTGTTCGTGCCCGGCACACCGCCGGAGATCATCGGGCACGGCTGGCCGCACCAGGTCCTCGGCGCGGGCGGGTTCCTCGTGTCGATCCCGCTCTACCTCGTGCTGGGCCCGTGGGCGTTCGCGCTCTGGGCATTGGTGCCGAACCTGCCGCAGCTGGTCTCCGCGGTGGGGCGGCGGACCCGCCGGCGCTCAGCCGGTGCGTGACGCCTGCGCGCTCGCGTAGAGGCACACCGCGGCGGCCGTCGCGAGGTTGAGGCTCTCGGCTCGGCCGTGGATCGGCACCCGCACCCGGTGGTCCGCGGCGGCAGCCAGCTCCGGCGCGAGTCCGTGTGCCTCGCCTCCGAACACCCAGGCGGTCGGGCCGGCCAGGACGGCGGCCGCACCCGGGTCGTGCAGGTCCAGCTCGCCGCGGCCGTCCGCGACCAGGAGGGTGAGCCCGGCCGTGCGGCAGGCCTCGAGCACGGCGGCCGCGTCGCGATCGCGGGCGAGCGGCACGTGGAAGACGCTGCCGGTCGACGCGCGCACCGCCTTGCCGTTGTGCGGGTCCACGGTGTCGCCCGCGAACAGGACGGCACCGGCCCCCGCGGCGTCGGCCACGCGGACGACGGTGCCCGCGTTACCCGGGTCCGCGACGCCGACCAACACCGCGACGAGGGCGGGTGGCCCGGCGAGCGCGGCCCGGACGGGCACGTCGACGAGGTCGCAGACGGCGACGATGCCCTGCGGGGTGACGGTGTCCGAGAGCGCCTCCGCGACCCGGTCGGCGACCGGGAGGACGCGTACGCCGTCCGCGCGCGCCGCCGCGACCAGCTCCGGATGCCGCTCGGCGGCCGTCGCCGTGACGAACAGTTCGTGCACCGTCGCGACGGCGAGCGCCTCGCGGACGGCTTGCGCGCCCTCGACGAGGAACCGCCCGGCCCGGTCGCGGCCCGCGCGGCGCAGCAGCTTGCGTGCTGCCACCACGCGCGGGGTGCGCTCGGTGCCGGGCGGTTCCGGGTTCCGGTGGTGGTGAGCCGGAGTGCTCAGGCGGCAGTCCCGTCCTGTGACGTCACGCCTGCGGCGGGCACATTCGCGCGCGCCACGTCGACGAGAGCGGCGAAGGCGGCAGGCTCGCTGACAGCGAGCTCGGCGAGGATCTTGCGGTCGACCTCGACCCCGGCGATCTTCAGGCCCTGGATGAACCGGTTGTACGTCATGCCGTTCTGGCGCGCGGCCGCGTTGATACGCGTGATCCACAGCTGCCGGAAGTCGCCCTTCTTGGCGCGCCTGTCGCGGTAGGCGTAGTTGAGCGAGTGGAGCATCTGCTCCTTCGCCTTGCGGTACAGCCGCGACCGCTGGCCGCGGTAGCCACTGGCCAGCTCGAGTGTGGTGCGCCGCTTCTTCTGGGCGTTGACCGCGCGCTTCACGCGTGCCATGGGAGTTCCTGTCTCTTGTCGGGGCGGCGGTACGGGAAAGCCGCCGTCCCGGGGTCAGCGGGGAATTCGGATCCGGCGCGGGGCGCCCGCCGCGCACGGAGTGCGGGGGGACGCGTCGTGGCCGGATCGGTCACCGTCAGCGGCCGAGAAGCTTCTTGACCCGCTTGACGTCGGCCGGGGCGATGGGCACCGTCCCGGACTGACGGCGAGTCACGGTGCTCGACTTGACCTCGAGCCGGTGCCGCAGGCGCGTCTGCTGCCGGCGCAGCTTGCCGCTGCCGGTGATCTTGACGCGCTTCGCGGTCCCGCTGTGGGTCTTGTTCTTGGGCATGGATGGTCCGTTCACCGGTGGCGCCCCGGAGCGGGGCGCCAGAGCTGACGTGCGGGTGGTGCGTGATCTTTGCTGGCGGGCGCTCGGGCCCCCGGGCGGTCAGGCCCCGGGGGCGTCCGCCGGCGCCGGCGTCTGCGCGGGGCGCGGCCGGGGGGTCGGCTTCTTGTTGGGAGCGATCACCATGGTCATGTTGCGCCCATCCTGCTTCGGGGCCGCCTCGACCGTACCCAGCTCGGCCACGTCCTCGGCGAGCCGCTGCAGCAACCGGAACCCCAGCTCGGGGCGGGACTGCTCGCGACCGCGGAACATGATGGTGACCTTGACCTTGTTCCCACCTTCGAGGAAGCGCACCACGTTGCGCTTCTTGGTCTCGTAGTCATGGGTATCGATCTTCGGGCGGAGCTTCTGCTCCTTGATCACCGTGAGCTGCTGGTTGCGGCGTGACTCCCGGGCCTTCTGCGCGCTCTCGTACTTGAACTTGCCGTAGTCCATGAGCTTGCAGACCGGGGGGCGCGCGGTGGCCGCGACCTCGACGAGGTCGAGCTCGGCCTCCTGCGCCAACCGCAGGGCGTCCTCGATGCGCACGATGCCGACCTGCTCGCCGTTCGGGCCGACCAGGCGGACCTCGGGCACGCGGATGCGGTCGTTGATGCGCGTTTCTGTGCTGATGCGGATCTCCTCGTTTCGACGTCGTGGCGCGACGGAGCGGAGACCCGACGATCCGGTGCCACGCCACGGCACGACAGCGCGCGGCGCATCAACGGACCGAACCCGGTCACCTGTGGTGCCGGGTGGGAGCCGGGGCTCCACTTGATCGCCCTGACGCAAAGGACAACGCACGACAGGGTGGTCGCATTCCAGAGGCTACCAGTCTGTGCGGGCCGTACGGAAACGGGTGGTCGGCACGGTCGGCCCGGCTGCGTATCAGCGCCCGACGTGAGCGCCGGATCCGGCACCACTCGTCGGCAGCGGAGCGGAGCAGGTGAGACGGCGGGCGAGGGCGATTGCCCCGACGTCCCCGAGCGCGGCCCCCTCGGCCCGGCAGACCTCGAAGGTGTCGCCGAGCGCGATGCGCGCAGCGGCCTCGACGGCGTCGATGCGCTGGGAGTCGGAGCCGTACACCCGCGACGCCCGGGGACTGGCGGCCAGCGCCCCCAGCAGGATCGTCGCCTCGCGGTGGCAGCTGAGGCGGGAGAGCGTCTCGACCAACCCCCGTACCGCCATCCAGAGCTGGGTCCACGAGCCGAAGCCGTGCCAGTGGTCGATCAGCGGGCCGAAGGTGCGAAACACGGCGGCGGGATCCTCGGCCGCCCGTGCCGACAGGGTCACCAGTGTGTGCCGGGCGACGCCGGCCGCGAAGGACAGCTCGGCCTCCTCGGCCACAGCGACGGCCTCCTCCAGGTACCGCGCCGCGTCCGGGTCCCCGCGCTCGGCCCTGCACTCGCCGCGGACGTAGGCGAGGCCGGCCTGTCCGGTCACGGACCCGGTCCGCTCGACCAGAGCGGCGAACGTGGCCTCGTACCGCGCGGCCTCCTCGTGGCGCCCGGCATAGGCCGACTGCGTCGCCAGATCCATCAGGACCATCGCCAGGACGTCGGCGTCGGCAGCGGCGACGGCGAGCTCGTAGGCGCGCTCCCCCTCGATGCGTGCGGCATCGAGGTCACCGCGGAAGCCGAGGACGTTCGCCAGCGCCTCCTGCCCGTCCCGGGCCGACGTCGGGTCTCCCGACTCGGCGGCGATCGCCACTGCCCGCCGAGCCTGGCGTTCCGCGAGGTCGAGGTTCCCCCGCTGCCACCAGGTGTGTGCGTGGTAGCCGAGCAGGCGCGCGAGCAGTGGGTGTGCCCGGCCGTGCACTTGCTGATCGGGGTCGAGCGCGGCCGCGGTGCGGAGGGTCTCCTCGAGCAGCAGGACGAGGTCGGCGCGCCCCCGCAGGTAGGACAGCTCCGCGATGGGAACCGTCAGCCGGAGCAGCTCGTCGAGGGGGCCGTGGGAGCAGAGCCAGGCGTGGGCACGGCGCAGGTCGGCCAGATGCGCGTCGAAGCGCCGGATCGCCTCGAGCTCCCCGGAGCCGCGTCTGGCCTCGGTCACCTCGTCGGCCAGCCGCGCCGCCCACGCCGCGTGGCGGACCCGCAGACGGGTCGCGGCCGGGTCGCCGGCGAAGCGAGAGCGACCGAAGGCGCGCAGCGTCTCGAGCATCCCGAACCGCGCGGGCTCCCCCGGGTGCCGGACGACGAGGGAGCGGTCGACGAGGTCGGGCAGCGCATCGGCGTCTCCGCAGACCGCGAGCACGGCGCCGTATTCCACCGGTCCCGCGAACACCGACAACCGGTCGAACAGCGTCCGTCGCTCCTCGTCGAGGAGTCCGTAGGACCACGCCACGACGTCGCGTAGTGAGCGGTGCCGCGGTGATGCGCCCCGACGTCCACCTCGCAGGACCCGGAGCGGCTCCTCCGAGGTCTCGAGGGCGGCGAGGAAACCGGGCAGGCCCAGCGGGAGCGCACGGGCAGCGGCCAGCTCGAGGGCGAGCGGCAGATGGTCGAGCCGCCGGCACACCTCGGCGACGAGCTCGTCTTCCGGATCCGGCGCAGCGGCAGGGTCGCCGGCCTGCATACGGTCGACGAGCAGCCGGGCCGCCGCACCCGGCTCCAACGGAGCCACCGGCAGCACCTGTTCGCCGTCGACCCGCACCGACTCCCGGCTGGTGAGCAGCAGATCGACGCCGGGTGCGGCAGCGATGATCGCCTCCACCAGCGTGGCGACCTCGTCGCACACGTGCTCGCAGTTGTCGAGCACCACCAACTGGTTGCGCACCGAGAGCACCTCGACGATGCCCTCGGCCATCGAACCGCTCCGTTCGGCCCGGCCGTCGCTGAGCCGCAGCGCCGCGGCGACCAGCGGCTCGACGTCACCTGCTCCTCCCTCGCCGAACTCGACGACCAGCACGCCGTCGTCGTAGCGGTCGGCGACCGCCGCGGCGACGTGCCGGGCCAGCCGCGTCTTGCCCACCCCACCCGGACCACACAGGGAGACCACCCGGCAGCGCCGCACGGCGTCGACGACGCGCGCGAGGTCCGCGGCGCGGCCCACGAAGGAGCTGAGCGGTACCCGCGGGTGCGATGCGCCGGTGCGGGCGGTCGGTTCCGGGCCGGCGGCGACCGGGATAACGGTGACGGGCAGCTCCTGACGCAGGACCCGCCGCTCGAGCTCCTGCAGCTGCGGGGACGGGTCGAGGCCGAGCTCGTCGGCGAGCCGCGAGCGGAGGCGGGCGAAGGCGGCGAGTGCGTCGCCCTGCCTGCCGCCCGCGACCAGGGCCTGCATGAGCACTCCGACGGCCCGCTCTCGCAGCGGTTCTGCAGCCACCAGCGCCTCGAGCTCCGCCACGGCCTCCGCAGCCCGCCCCGCCGCCAACAGCGCCTCCGCGTGCTGCTGGGCCGCCCCGGCCCGGAGCTCGGCGAGCCGCGCGACCTCGGGGGCGAGCGCGTGGTGGTCCAGCTCCGGGTAAGGGATCCCCCGCCAGAGCGCCAACGCGGCTCCGAGGCGGTCCCGACGGGCCGCGGGGTCGGCGAGGGTCGCCGCCGCGGCGAGGTGGTCCGCGAACGCCGTCACGTCGACGCTCGCGCGGTCCGCGTCCAGCCGGTATCCCTCCGGAGTGGTGGTGAGCCGGATGCCGTCGGGCAGCAGGCGGCGCAGTCGAGCGACGTTGGTCTGCACCGCCCCGGTCGGGTCGGCCGGTACCTCGTCGGCCCACACCATGTCCGCCAGACGGGCGACGTCGACGGACCGCCCCAGGTGCGCCGCGAGCGCAGCGAGCAGCCGCCGCTGCCGGAGGGAGCCGATCCGCAGCGGACCGCTGTCCCCCTCGAGCCGCAGCGGCCCGAGAACCCCGAGCAGCACCACGTCTGCCATCGTCGCAGTTCGGACAGGACAGACGGAACGGCGAAACCACGCATGGCGTCGCCGTGGACCCACCCTTCACGCTCACCGAGCTGGAGTCCGAGCTGGAGATGACGCGCTTCGGGGTGATGAAGCACCTGAAGGTGCTGGAGGAGGCCGGCCTCGTCGTCACCCTCCGGCGGGGTCGGGGGAAGCTGCACTTCCTCAACGCCGTCCCGATCCGGCTGATCCACGACCGGTCGATCGACAAGTACACCGAACGCCAGGTCTCGGCGCTGGCCGACCTGAAGAGACACGTGGAGGACGAGACATGACCACCGCGACGAGCACCACAACCGACGACACGGCCGGCACGCGCACCGTGCAGGTGCGCCGCGTCTACTGCCGACGACCAGCCGGGTTCAGGCGGTGGCGGCTGGCCCTGGGTGCTCAGCGACCTCAAGTCGCTGCTGGAGACCGGCACGGCCTTCTCGCGGGCGACCTGACGCTTCAACCGGGGCGGCTGACGGGCGCGTCATCGCGGTTCGGTCCGTGATCGACCAGCAACGGCGCGCCTCCGACCCGCACACCGCTGTCGGCGGCTGTCGCGCCGATGACAGCGCACCGACAGCGATCCGCAAGCCCGTGTCACTAGCGTCGCTCGCGTCACGCCGCCGTGGCACCGCGTTCGCTGAGGAGATCCGCCATGACCACCCTGGACACCCCGCCCGTCCTCCACACCACCGACGCGCTCGTCGAGCGGCTGTTCGGCGCCCTGCTCGCGACGATGGACCTGCACGCCGTGTACCTCGGCGACCGCCTGGGCTTCTACCGGGCGCTCGCACCCGGACCGCTGACGTCGGCGGAGCTGGCCGCCCGCACCGCGACCGCCGAGCGCTATACCCGCGAGTGGCTGGAGCAGCAGGCCGTCACCGGGATCCTCGACACCGCCCCGGAGGCGGACACCGGAGAGCGCCGCTACACGCTGCCCGCGGCGTACGTCGCGCCGCTGACCGACGAGCTCGACCTCGGACACGTCACCCCGTTCGCGCGGGCGACGATCGGCTTCCTCAAGCAGGTCGACCACCTGGTCGAGGCCTTCCGGACCGGCGGCGGGGTGAGCTGGGCGCAGCTCGGTGCGGACGCCCGCGAGGGTCAGGCCGGTGCCAACCGGCCGCTGTTCCTCGGCCCGCTGGGCCGGGAGTACCTGCCGTCGATGCCGGACGTCGACGCGGCCCTGCGCGCCGGCGGGCGGGTCGCCGACGTGGGCTGCGGGCTGGGCTGGTCGTCGATCGGTATCGCGCTGGCCTACCCCGACGTGACCGTCGACGGCTACGACGTCGACGCACCGTCCATCGCCGCCGCACGGCGCAACGCCCGCGAGGCGGGCGTCGGCGACCGGGTGCGGTTCCACACCGCGGACGCCGCCACCGTGACCGCGCAGGAATACGACACCGTGTTCGCCTTCGAGTGCATCCACGACCTGCCCGACCCCGTCGGTGTGCTCGCGGCCATGCGACGACTCGCCGGCGACGACGGCGCCGTGGTGGTCATGGACGAGCGGGTGGCAGAGACGTTCACGGCCCCGGGCGACGACGTCGAGCGGCTCATGTACGGCTACAGCCTGATGTGCTGCTTGGCCGACGGGATGGCGCACCAGCCGTCGGCCGGCACGGGCACGGTGATGCGGCCGTCCACGCTGCGCCGCTACGCGGTGGAGGCGGGGTTCGCGGAGGTGGAGATCCTCGACATCGCGAACGACTTCTTCCGCTTCTACCGCCTCCGCTGAGGCTGAGGCTGAGTCGGCCGGCGCAGTCGAGGCCGGCGAGGTTTGCAGCATGGTGGCCATGCTGCAACCGGATTGGAGCAGGGCCACCATGCTGCAATCGCCGGACCACCCCGGCTCGCCGCGCTCGGGTTCACCGGGCGTGACACGGGGAACACGGCTGCGTGCCAGACGTGCTCAAGACCCTCGTCGTCCTCGGCGCCCGCGGTGACATGACCGGGCGCCTCCTCCTGCCGGCGCTCGTCCGGCTCGCCGGCGCCGGCGGGCTGCCGTCGACGACCGCCGTCCTCGCCGTGGACCGCGACCCGGGCGACGACGAGGCCTACCGGGCGCACGCCCGGCAGAAGCTCGACGCGCATCTGCCCGACCGCGACGAGAAGGCGGCGGACACGCTGCTGGAGCACGTGTCGTACCGGCAGGCCGACGTCACCTCCCCGACGCCCTGCGGGCCGCGCTCGACGGCGCTGCCGCGCCGATGGCCGTCTACCTGGCGCTGCCGAACGTCCTGTTCCGGCCCACGTTGGAGGCTCTCGCCGGCGCCGGCCTGCCGGCGCACACGACGCTGGTGGTCGAGAAGCCGTTCGGCACGGACCTCGACGACGCGAAGGCGCTCAACGAGCTGATCGCGCGGTCGTTCGACGAGCGCGACGTCTTCCGGATCGACCATTTCCTCGCCAAGCAGACCGTGCTGGACGTCCTCGGGCTGCGGTTCGCCAACCGGATCTTCGAGCCGGTGTGGAACAGCAACCACATCAGCCGGGTCGACATCACCTGGTACGAGTCGTTGGGTCTGGAGGGCCGGGCCAACTACTACGACCGCGCCGGCGCACTGCGCGACATGATCCAGAACCATCTGCTGCAGATGCTCGCGCTCGTCGCGATGGACCCGCCGCGGTCGATCACCGAGCGCGACCTGCGCGACCGCAAGGTGGAGGCGCTGCGGGCGGTGACAGCCGCCGAAACCCGAGGACATGGCAAAGGCCACCCGGCGGGCCCGCTACACCGCGGGCACCGTCGGCGGCAAGGAGCTGCCGAACTATCGCGGACGCAGAGGGCGTCGACCCGGACCGCAAGACCGAGACCTACGCCGAGGTCACCTTCCGCGTGTCGAACTGGCGGTGGGGCGGGCACGCCGTTCCGGCTGCGCACCGGGAAGGCGATCGGGCAGGAGCGGCGGGAGATCGCCGTGTACTTCCAGTCGGTGCCGCACGAGCCCTTCGACGACCGGGACCGCCCGAACGTCCTGCGCTTCACCCTCTCCCCCGACGCCATCGCCCTGGAGCTGAACCTCAACGGCGAGGGCGACCCCTTCGACCTCGAACGGGTGACGCTCGACAACGACTTCCCCGTCCAGGAGCTGCCGCCGTACAGCCTGCTCCTCAAGGAGATCATCGAGGGAGACCCGACGCTGTCCATCCGGGGTGACGAGGCCGAGGAGCTGTGGCGGATCGTCGAGCCGGTGCTGCAGGCGTGGGAGCGCGACGAGGTACCGCTGGAGGAGTATCCCGCCGGGTCGGGCGGGCCGAAGGGCGCGAAGACCCCACCCCGGAAGTGGAGCGGGGCGAGGGACGGCGGTAGGGGACGACCCGCGCTCGGGCTGACGGGGCGGACCCGACGTCGGACGTCGTAGGTGTCGTCCCGGCGCACCGACCGGCGGGCCTCAGCTCGCTGCCGCGATCCTCCGGCGCCGCGCGGGCCGGGCCGGAGCCAGATCCGCCGGGGTGACCAACTCTCGCAGGAACTGGCCCGTGTAGCTCGTGGGGTGCGCCGCGACCTCCTCGGGGGTGCCCTGCGCCACGACGGTGCCGCCGCCCGAGCCGCCTTCCGGCCCCATGTCGATGATCCAGTCTGAGGTCTTGATGACGTCCAGGTTGTGCTCGATGACGATGACCGAGTTGCCCTTCTCGACCAGCCCGTCGATCACCGCCAGGAGCTTGCGGACGTCTTCGAAGTGCAGGCCGGTGGTCGGCTCGTCCAGGATGTAGACCGTTCGCCCGTTGCTGCGCTTCTGCAGCTCGCTGGCCAGCTTGACCCGCTGTGCCTCGCCCCCGGACAGCGTCGGCGCCGGCTGCCCGAGGCGCACGTAGCCCAGGCCGACGTCGACCAGCGTGCGCAGGTAGCGCGCGATCGACGTGATCGGCGCGAAGAACTCGGCGGCCTCCTCGATCGGCATGTCCAGCACGTCCGCGACCGTCTTGCCCTTGTAGTGCACCTCGAGGGTCTCCCGGTTGTACCGGGCGCCGTGACACACCTCGCACGGGACGTAGACGTCGGGCAGGAAGTTCATCTCGATCTTGATCGTGCCGTCCCCCGAGCAGGCTTCGCAGCGCCCACCCTTGACGTTGAAGGAGAACCGGCCCGGCTGGTAGCCGCGCACCTTCGCCTCGGTGGTGGCGGCGAAGAGCTTGCGGACCTGGTCCCACACGCCCGTGTACGTGGCGGGATTGCTCCGCGGGGTGCGGCCGATCGGGCTCTGGTCGACCCGCACCAGCTTGTCCAGGTTGTCCAGGCCGGTGATCCGGGTGTGCCGCCCCGGCACCTGTCGCGCGCCGTTGAGCCGGTTCGCCAGCACGGTCGCGAGGATGTCGTTGATCAGGGTCGACTTGCCCGACCCGGACACACCGGTGACCGACACGAGGCAGCCGAGCGGGATGTCGACGTCCAGCCCGCGCAGGTTGTGCTCACGCGCCCCGACGATCGCGAGCTTCCGCTTGGGGTCGACCGGCCGGCGCGTCGCCGGGACGGGGATGGACCGGCGGCCGGACAGGTAGGCGCCCGTCAGCGACGTGTCGTGCGCTTCCAGTTCGGCGACGGTGCCGCTGTGCACGACCTGGCCGCCGTGCTCACCCGCACCCGGCCCGATGTCGACCGCCCAGTCCGCGGTGCGGATGGTGTCTTCGTCGTGCTCGACGACGATGAGCGTGTTGCCCATGTCGCGCAGCCGCGTCAGCGTCTCGATCAGCCGCCGGTTGTCGCGCTGGTGCAGCCCGATCGACGGCTCGTCCAGCACGTAGAGAACACCGACGAGCCCGGAGCCGATCTGCGTGGCGAGCCGGATCCGCTGCGCCTCGCCCCCGGACAGCGTGCCCGCGGCGCGGTCCAGCGACAGGTAGTGCAGGCCGACGTCGAGCAGGAAGCCCAGCCGCGCCTGCACCTCCTTCAGCACCCGCCCGGCGATCGCGGCCTGGCGGGCGTCGAGCAGCATCCCGTCGAGGAACGCCGAGCAGTCGGCCACCGACATGGCCGAGACCTCGGCGATCGACTTGTCGCCCTGATCGCGGTGCGCCAGTGTCACGGCCAGCACCTCGGGCTTGAGCCGTGCGCCCTTGCAGGCCGGGCACGGCACGTCCCGCATGTAGCCCTCGTACTTCTCCCGCGCGTACTCCGAGTCCGTCTGGTCCAGGCGTCGCTCGAGGAACGGGATGACGCCCTCGAAGTTCGCGTAGTAGGAGCGCTCGCGCCCGTACCGGTTGCGGTAGCGCACGTGCACCTGGTCCGTGGTGCCGTGCAGCACGGCCTTCTGGGCCGCCGCCGACAGCCGCCGCCACGGGGTGTCCGTGCGGAACCCGACCGCCGAGGCGAGCCCGTCGAGCAGCCGCCCGAAGTACTCCGCGGACTGGCCGCCCGCCCACGGGGCGATGGCGCCGTCGGCGAGGCTCAGGTCGGGGTCCGGAACCACCAGGTCCGGGTCGACCTCCTTCTTCACGCCGAGACCGGTGCACTCGGGGCAGGCGCCGTAGGGCGAGTTGAAGGAGAAGGTGCGCGGCTCGAGGTCGTCCAGCGTCAGCGGGTGCCCGTTCGGGCATGCCATGCGCTCGGAGAAGCGGCGCTGCCGGTGCGGGTCGTCGTCGGGGAGGTCGACGAAATCGAGCACGACCAGCCCGTCTGCCAGCCGCAGCGCCGTCTCCACCGAGTCGGTCAGGCGCTGCTTGGCGTTCGCCTTGACCGCCAGCCGGTCCACGATCACCGAGATGTCGTGCTTCTCCTGCTTCTTGAGTGTCGGCGGGGCGCTGAGCTGGTGCGCCGTGCCGTCGACGAGCACGCGGGAGTAGCCCTGCGTCTGCAGCGTGGCGAACAGGTCGACGAACTCGCCCTTGCGGGTGCGCACCACGGGGGCGAGCACCTGGAACCGGCTGCCCTCCGGCATGGCGAGCACCTGGTCCACGATCTGCTGGGGCGTCTGCTTCTCGATCACGTGGCCGCAGACCGGGCAGTGCGGGACGCCGGCGCGGGCATAGAGCAGGCGCAGGTAGTCGTGTACCTCGGTGATCGTGCCGACGGTGGAGCGCGGGTTGCGGTTCGTCGACTTCTGGTCGATCGAGACGGCCGGGGACAGGCCCTCGATGAAGTCGACGTCCGGCTTGTCCATCTGCCCGAGGAACTGCCGCGCGTACGCGCTCAGCGACTCGACGTACCGGCGCTGACCCTCGGCGAAGATCGTGTCGAACGCCAGGCTCGACTTCCCCGAGCCGGACAGTCCGGTGAAGACGATCAGGCTGTCACGAGGAAGGTCGAGGTCGACGCCGCGCAGGTTGTGCTCGCGTGCACCGCGGACGACGAGGCGCGGGGCCTCCGAAGAACGACGGAGCGCGCGGCGCCGCCGGGACGGTCGTCGGGAGAACGGTCGACCACGGTCGGGAGCCTCCGGAATCAGGCTGGGGTACCACGCGGCTGGCGCCACGAACTTGTGACCGGACGGCGTCCGGCCCCGCAATCCATGCTAAGTGTGGCCACCGACAACTTTCGGGGCGCCGACCCACCCGCGCCGGACGAGCAGCGATGCGCGCCGGGCGCGACAGGCGGACGAGACCACGGCCTACCGCTCGACAGGCGGCCGGTCGAGCGGTTCCGCGATCTCGTCCTCCGGGTACGGAACTGTCGGACCACCCCGCTAGCTTCGCACGCATGTTCGACACCACGCCATCCGGCCCCGGCCACGCCCGCTCGTCCCGACCGTGCGCCCGCTCGACGTCCGACGGCCGCACCTGCCCGGTCGACAAACCGGCGGGCCACGGCCGGTTTGCCGGCCGCGGCCCGCTCGCGGCACTGTCCCGCCTGCTCAGCCCCGGCCGGTCACCCGCGGGTGGTCGCGCCAGGCGGGCATGGTGGCGAGGTAGGCCAGCGTGGCCGCCTCGACGTCCGCCCGGGACTGCTCCGGGTGACGGCGCTCCTGCCACGCCACCATCCGCGCGAAGCGCTCGTCGAACGGCTGAAGCTCGCCGGAGTCGGTGGTGCAGTACGTGCACCAGCGGCCGGTCTCGATGGGCATTCCGCAGCTCTCGCACGAGTGCGTGGTGGTGCCGACGGACTGCGGGACCGATTCGGTCATGGACATTCCTTTCCAGCGGAGGGCGCGGCATCGAGGAGGGGCGGCGCCGGTGAGGAGGGCGGTGCGGTCGGTATCGGACATCCGCGCGATCGCCGCGGCCAGTGCGTCGTGCGCGGCCTCCCCGATCGTCAGGGGACCGGTGTGGGTGAGGTGGCCGAGTACGGCACGGGCGGCGGCGGTCAGGCCGCTGCGGGGTCCGTCGCGGCGGTGGTAGGTGAGGTAGATGGCGCGGAAGAGGGCGGCGAAGGCCGCGGCGTCGTCGTTGTCGGCTGGGTCTGTGGCGGCGTCGGCGGTCGACCTGCGGGCGGTCGGCCGGGGTGGCTCGGCTCCGGCGACCGGATCGGGCTCCGGGGCGGACGGTGCCGTGCATGTCATGCCGCCACCGTGCTCAGGGGTGGATCCATCGTCAATCCCGATGGATTCCGCCGAGTGACGACGGCTGGCCAGGATGTTGCGGGGGTCCGTACGCTCCGCCTTCGTGGACGTCCTCGACACCTACAGCGGACATACGGACCCGGGCGGGACCGCTGCCCGCCGCGACCTCGGCGCACTGACGATCACGAAGGTCTCGGTCGGGCCGATGGACAACAACGCCTACCTCCTGGTCTGCACCGCGACCGGCGAAGCGTTGCTGATCGACGCGGCGAACGAGCCGGACCGCCTCGAGGGCGTAGTCGGCGCGGCGAAGGGCGCCCAGTTGCGCACCACCGTCACCACGCATCGCCACTACGACCACTGGCAGGCCCTCGGGGCGGTTGCCGAGAAGTTCGGCACACGGCAGCTCGCGCACCCCCTGGACGCGCCCGAGCTGCCGGTCCCCGTGGACGAGACGCTCGAGCACGGCGACACGATCACGGTCGGCCGAGTGCCGCTGGAGGTCATCCACCTGCGCGGGCACACGCCCGGCTCGATCGCCCTGGTGTACCGCTCGGCCGACGGCCCGCACCTGTTCACCGGCGACTCCCTGTTCCCCGGCGGTCCGGGCAAGACGGGGTCGGCCGACGACTTCGCGTCGCTCATGGACGACCTCGAGGAGCGCGTGTTCGGCACCCTGCCGGACGAGACGTGGGTCTACCCCGGCCACGGCGACGACACCACTCTCGGCCGGGAACGCCCGTCGCTCCCGGAGTGGCGCGCCCGCGGCTGGTAGTCGGGTTCGGCGGACATGAACCTGGCCCGCGCTCACTCGTGCCCGGCGCGCCCTTGTCCTGCTCCCGGAGTGGCGCGCGGTGGCGATCCGCCGATCGTCCCGGTGCCTGGTCCATCAGGGGACGCAACGGAGCGTGCCCGGACGCGGGGAGTGACGGCCGTCAGGTAACGATCACCCAACCGTGATCGACATCGGCGTGCGTGTCGGCCGATCATGATGGGGTGACCACCGTCCCCGTGACGTCGGGCGCGGTCGGCCCGTGCCCGCGTGGCGTCGTGGTACACCTCCGCGGCACTGCTCTGCGGCGCTCGTGTGGCGCCCGCCCACGCCCGTGGGCGACGATTCCCGGCGGACCGGTCGCACCCTCCAGGGCGGGCGACCCGCCGGGGAGGGTGCATCGGTGAGCGGAGTCGCCCGCCTGCTGCGCCTGGCCGCCGGCGCGATCGGGCGCGCGGTCGCCGCGATGCTGTCGCTCGCGTTGCTCGTCGGCACCGGGTACGGCTGGGCGGTCCAGCGGACCCTGACCGACCGCGTCGTCACGAGCGACGTCATCAGCAGCCGGACCATGGCGCCGGAGCCCGATCAGCCGTTCACAGCGCTCCTCGTGGGGCTGGACAGCCGCACGGACGCATCGGGCAACCCCCTGCCTCCGGGGCTGCTGGCAGAGCTGCGGGCGGGCGTCGACGAAGGCCAGCTGCACACCGACACGATCATCCTGCTGCACGTCCCGGCCGGGCCGAACGCGCGCGCCGTCGCGATCTCGATCCCCCGCGACTCCTTCGTCACCCTCGCCGACGGACGCGGGCCCCACAAGATCAACTCAGCGTACGGTCGGGCCACGGACGACGAGAAGGCCGTTCTCGAGGCCCAGGGGGTCACCGGTCCTGCACTCGACCGGCGGTCTCGCGACGCCGGCCGCCGCGCGCTGGTCGCGACCGTCGAGAAGTTGACCCGGCTCCCGATCGATCACTACGCGGAGATCAACCTCGCGGGGTTCGTCGAGATGACCGAGGCGATCGGTGGGGTGCCGGTGTGCCTCAAACGGCCCGAGCGCGAGGTCCGGTCCGGGGTCGACCTCCCCGCAGGCCCACAGATCGTCAGCGGCGCCGACGCGCTCGCCTTCGTCCGGCAGCGCCACGGCCTCGAGGGCGGGGACCTGGATCGCATCGCCCGCCAGCAGGCGTTCCTCGCCGGCTTGGCGAGCCGGATGCTGTCGACCGGCACCCTGTCCGACCCCGGCGCGGTCCGCCGGCTCGTCGACGCCGTCACCCGGAACGTCGTCCTGGACCGCGGGTGGAACCTCGACAGGCTCGTCACCCAGTTCGGGCGGATGTCCGGTGGCGACATCCGGTTCGTCACCATTCCGACGGGAACCCCCGCACTCGACACGCCGGTGGACGGGATCGCCGTGCAGGTCGACCCGGACGACGTCCGCACCTTCGTCCGCGACACGATCGCCGCGACGGACACAGCGGCTGCGGCAGCGGCAGCGGCAGCGGCGTCCACGCAGAACTCGACCTCGAGGGCCCCTGCGCCGACCACGGCGCCGGACGCCGGCATCTCCGCCGCCGGAGTCACCTGCGTGGACTGAGCCCCCGCGTGGACGCCGTCGACCCCGGAATCAGTCGCGGTCGCCTTCTCGGCGCTCGAGCGCGCGGGCCCAGGCGCGGATCTCGTCCGGACCCTGGTCGGCGTGCGCGCGCAACTGCTCGGCCACGGCGACCTCGACGGCGGCGTGCACCGCCGCGGCCGAGACGTACGGGTCGACGGCGCGGGCCGCCTCCAGCGACCGCGGCGAAAGGTACATGGTGATCATCGTCGTTCACCTCCTTGTGGGGAGGAACGAGCCGACCCCCTTCCGGATACCGCCGGGCCACTCCGGTATCCACCGCCGGGGCAGACTGTCGGCGTGACGGACTCCTTCCCCCGCCGCCAGGCCCGGACCCGCCGCTTCACCCTGGGCGCCCCCCGCGGCGTGACGCCCTCCCCCGACGGGGCGCGCGTCACGTTCCTGCGCAGCGGTGGCGGCACCGACGCCGTCACCTGCCTCTGGACGCTGGACCCGGCCACCGCCGAGGAGCGCCTGGTCGCCGACCCCCGCATGCTCGACGGCGGTAGCAACGACGACGTGCCGCCCGAGGAGCGGGCTCGGCGAGAGCGGGCCCGCGAGCAGGCGGGCGGGATCGTCGCCTACGCCACGGACCGCGCGGGCGACGTCGCCGCCTTCGCAGTGTCGGGACGTGCCTACGTCACCGGGCTCACCCCGGACGGCGCCCCGCCCCGGCTGCTCGACTCGCCCGGCCCCGTCGTCGACCCCCGACCGGACCCGACCGGCACCCGGGTCGCGTACGTCAGCGGCGGTGCGCTGCACGTCCACGACCTCGCCGACGGCACCACGGGGGTCCTCGCCGCTCCCGAGGGCACCACGGTCACCTACGGCCTCGCGGACTTCGTCGCGGCCGAGGAGATGAACCGGATGCGCGGGTACTGGTGGTCCCCGGACGGCCGGTCGCTGCTCGTCGCCCGGGTCGACGACGAGCCGGTCCGCCGCTGGTACATCGCGGACCCCGCGAACCCCGACCGGGAGCCCACGGTCGTCGCCTACCCCGCCGCCGGTACGCCGAACGCGCGGGTGTCGCTCGTCGTCGTCGGGATCGACGGCACCCGGGTCGACGTCGCATGGGACGCCGGGCGCGACGAGTACCTGGCGCACACCGTGTGGTCCCCGGAGGAACTGCTGATCGTGGTTCAGCCGCGCGACCAGCGCGCGCTGCGCGTGCTGCAGGTCGACCCGGCCACCGGCGCCACCACCCTCGTGCACGAGGACACCGACCGGCACTGGGTCGAGATCGTCCCCGGCGTGCCGGCCCGCACAGCGTCCGGCGCACTGCTGTGGATCACCGACGACGGGGCCGCGCGCCGCCTGCTCGTCGCTGGTGAACCGGTCACCCCACCGACCCTCCAGGTCCGCGCCCTGCTCGACGTCGACGGGGACACCGTGCTGCTCAGTGCCTCCGACGACCCGGTCTCGACCGCCCTGTGGACCTGGTCCGCCGCGGACGGGCTGCGGTGTCTCACCCCGGAGCCCGGTGTACACGGCGGGCGGCTGGTCGGCGGAACGCTCGTCGTGAGCAGGCAGTCGCTTGACGCCGACGGCACGGTGACCACCGTCCGGCCGGCGGGCGGGATCGAGCGGACGGTCACCTCGTTCGCCGAGCCGTCCGGGTTGATCCCCCGAGTCACGCTGCACCGTGCCGGGGAGCGGGCGCTGCGCACCGCGCTGCTGCTCCCGTCGTGGCACGAGCCGGGGATGCCGCTTCCGGTGCTCATGGACCCCTACGGCGGCCCGCACGCCCAGCGCGTCGTCGCCGCCCGCGGCCCGCACCTGACCAGCCAGTGGTTCGCCGAGCAGGGCTTCGCCGTCGTGGTCGTCGACGGCCGGGGCACCCCGGGACGCGGCCCGGCGTTCGAGCGTGCGGTGTGGGGCGATCTCGCCGGGCCGGTGCTGGACGACCAGGTCGACGCGCTGCACGCGCTCGCGGCCGGCCGTCCCGACCTCGACCTGACCCGCGTGGGCATCCGTGGGTGGTCCTTCGGGGGCTACCTCGCGGCGCTGGCCGTGCTGCGCCGCCCGGACGTCTTCCACGCCGCCGTCGCCGGAGCGCCGGTCACCGACTGGACCTTGTACGACACCCATTACACCGAGCGCTACCTGGGCCGTCCCGACACCCATCCCGACGCTTACGCGCGGACCTCGCTGCTCCCGGACGCCGCGAAGCTGACCCGCCCGCTCCTCCTGGTGCACGGCCTTGCCGACGACAACGTCGTCGCCGCCCACACGCTCCGGCTGTCGTCGGCGCTGCTCGCCGGCGGCCGCCCGCACAGCGTGCTGCCGCTGTCCGGGGTCACGCACATGACGCCTCAGGAGGTGGTGGCGGAGAACCTGCTCCTCCTCCAGGTGGAGTTCCTCCGCGACGCCCTCGGGATCGCCAGCCCACGCGCCGGGGGGTGATGTAGCGAAAGCGGCTTTCGGTGCGTCTAACGCACCCAACGCCGCTTTCGGTACATGTGCGCTACGGCTGCGACCCGGCCGGGCGCTCCCCGTCGGCGTCGGCGCGCTTCCTGTGCACCTCGCGCCGCCACTCGGCCACCGCGATCACCAGCGCCAGGGCCACCCCGACCACCGCGGTGGCGAGTGCGGCCGCGATCGCAGCTCGGAAGTCGTTCGCCGTCGCCGACAGCACCAGGTAGAACAGCGCAGGCAGGGTCGCGGTGCCGATCGCCGCGCCGAAGCGCTGCCCGGTCTGCAGCGCCCCGCCCGCCGAGCCGGCCATCCGCACCGGCACGTCGTGCAGCGTCAACGTCACGTTCGGGGAGATCACCAGGCCACCGCCCAGCCCGCCCAGCAGCAGCGCGGGAGCCACCGCCCAGCCCACCGACCCGGCGGGGGCGAAGCGGAGCACCACTGCGGCCGCCCCGATCCCGACGAGCACGCCGGTGAGTCCGATCACCGTCAGCCGCCGCCCGTACCGGTCCACCAGGCGCCCGCCGAACACCGACGACACGGCCGACCCCAGCGCGAACGGGGTGACCGCGAGCCCCGACTGCAGCGGCGTCCACCCCAGTCCGGTCTGGAAGAACAGCGCGAACACCAGCCAGATGCCGGAGAAGCCGACGAAGTAGACGGTGCCCAGCGCCGCACCCGTGGCGTAGCCCGGCGTCTGGGTGATCAGCAGCGGGTCCAGCAGCGGTTCTCCCCCGCGGCTTACCACCCGTCGCTCCCACAGCGCGAAGGCCGCGAGCAGCGCGAGCCCCACCGCGAACAGCCACCACAGCCGCGCCAGCCCGCCCGACTCGGCCTGCACGAGCGGCAGCATCAGGGCCAGGACGCCGCCGCCGAGCAGCGCGACCCCCGCGACGTCGACCTGCCCGCGCCGACCCGGTCGCGCCGCGCGGAAGCAGCCGTGCGGCGAGCACGAGGGCGACGAGCCCGATGGGCACGTTGACGTAGAAGATCCACCGCCATCCGTCGGGGCCCCCGGCCAGCGCGAGGATGACGCCGCCGAGCACCGGGCCCGCGGCGGTGGAGATCCCGACCGTGGCACCGAAGAACCCGAACGCGCGCCCCCGTTCCGCGCCCCGGAAGAGCTGCTGGATCAGTGCCGAGTTCTGCGGCGCCAGCGCCCCGGCGGCGATGCCCTGAGCGAGGCGGGCCGCGACCAGCATGCCCTCGTTCTGCGCCGCCCCGGCCGCGGCACTGCACACCACGAACCCGGCGAGCGCGGCGAGGAACATCCGCCTGCGTCCGACGGCGTCTCCCAGACGCCCCGCGGGCACGAGCGCGAGCCCGAACGTCAGCGCGTACCCCGAGACCACCCACTGGATCGCGGCGGGCGAGGCTCCGAGGCTCTCGCGCATGGACGGCAGCGCGACGGCCACGATGCTGACGTCGAGCAGGCTCATGAACCCGGCGGTGAGCGTCACCGAGAGGGCGCGCCAGCGCCGGGGGTCGGGGGTGTCGTCGCCCGGTCCCGCCGGGGCCGGCCCCGGCTGCTCGAGCCCACCGCGCCCGGCTGACCGCACTTCGCTCACCCGCTCGATCATCGAGGTGCGGCTACCCTTCCCGCCGGTCGGTCACGCCGCCGACGGCGGGGGAATCGGGTCTGGCAGGCTCATCGTTCCACCTGCGGATCACCGCCTTGCTCCGCCGCGGCGCTGATCGACAGGACATGCTTGGCGGCACCCGATTCGTTCCCGGAGGTTCCCGTGACCGCACCGCAGCGCCCCGACGTCGACCCCTACGACGGCCCGCCGCCGACCGACCTGGTCGTCGAGGACATCTCCGTCGGCGACGGCCCCGAGGCCGTGCCCGGCCAGACCGTCAGCGTGCACTACGTCGGGGTCGCGCACTCCACCGGCGAGGAGTTCGACGCCTCGTGGAACCGCGGCGCGCCGTTCCGCTTCCCGCTCGGGGCCGGCCGGGTGATCGGCGGCTGGGACAAGGGTGTGGCGGGCATGAAGGTCGGCGGACGGCGCAAGCTCGTGATCCCGCCGCACCTGGGCTACGGCGACCGCGGCGCGGGCGGCGTGATCAAGCCGGGTGAGACGCTGGTGTTCGTGGTCGACCTTCTGGGAGTGAGCTGACTACAAGCGCCGTGCGGCTCGTCCTGACCGCGGACACCCACCTTCCGCGCCGTGCCCGCGACCTACCGGAACCCCTGTGGGCGGCGATCGACACGGCCGACGTGGTCGTGCATGCGGGTGACTGGGTCACCGTCGACCTGCTCGACGCCCTGGAGGCGCGGGCCGCACGGCTGGTGGGGGTCCACGGGAACAACGACGGGCCCGCGCTGCGGGCCCGGTTGCCGGAGGTCGCGCGGATGGATCTGGGCGGAGTCCGGTTCGCCGTGGTCCACGAGACCGGGGCCGCCACGGGCCGGGAACGCCGGTGCGCTGCTGCCTATCCGGACGTCGACGTCCTGGTGTTCGGGCACAGCCACATCCCCTGGGACACCACCGCGACCCGGCCGGACGGCACCACGCTGCGGCTCCTCAACCCCGGCTCGCCGACCGATCGCAGACGGCAACCGACCTACACCTGGATGACGGTGGAGGTGGGCGACGGCCGGCTGGGCGCGGTGACGCTGCACCACCTGCCGCCGCGCGCCTGACGCGTCGGAGGCGGGCGGCTCCGTTCAGGCTCGCGACGGGTCCGGGCTGCCCGGGCCGGGGGCGCGCCGGGCGTGCGCGACGCCGCGGGCCGGCGTCGGGACCGGCAGGTCCGCGGGCTCGGCGGCCTCCATGTCCCGGGCGGCGTCCCGCGCCGCCGCCGCGTCGCGGCGCACCTTGACCAGGCTCGCGACGGTGGTGATCGCCAGGACCCCGATGATGACGCTCAGCGACACCAGGATGCCCACCGTCGGCACCGGCACCGGCTGCCCGTCGTTGAGGAACGGCAGGTTGTTCTCGTGCAGGGCCTCGAGCACGAGCTTGACACCGATGAAGCCGAGGATCACCGCCAGGCCGTAGGACAGGTACACGAGCTTCGACAGCAGCCCGCCGAGCAGGAAGTACAGCTGCCGCAGTCCCATCAGCGCGAACGCGTTGGCCGTGAACACGAGGAAGGGCTCCTGGGTGAGCCCGAAGATCGCCGGGATCGAGTCGAGCGCGAACAGCAGGTCCGTCGACCCGATCGCGACCATCACGACCAGCATCGGGGTGACCATGCGGCGTCCCGCGATCCGCACGAACGACCGCGATCCGTGGAACTCCGGGGTCACCGGGACGACCCGACGCATCAGCCGCAGGAGCGCGTTCTCCGAGAACTCCTCGTCGTGGTCGGTGCCCTGCCGGGCCACGTTGACCGCCGTCACGATGAGCACCGCTGCGAACAGGTAGAACACCCAGCTGAACGCCTGGATGGCGGCCGCACCGACCGCGATGAACGCACCGCGCATCACCAGGGCGATGACGATGCCGACGAGGAGCACCCGGTGCTGGTGCTTCGCGGGCACCCGGAACGCGGCCATGATGAGGACGAAGACGAACAGGTTGTCGACCGACAGCGAGTACTCGGTGATGTACCCGGCGAAGAACTCCCCGGCCGGCACGCCGCCCGCGAACAGCCACAGCCCGATCCCGAAGGCGACGGCCAGGGCGACGTAGAACAGCACCCACCGGGTGGCCTCGCGGGCAGTCACCGCGTGCGGCGTGTGGTCGACGAGGAACAGGTCGGCCAGGATGATCGCGACCAGACCACCGATGGTGGCCAGCCAGAGCCACAGGGGCACGTTCATACGGTGTCCTTCCGGAGGAGGTCGTTCGGGCGGCGTCGAGCGGCCCGAGGTCTCTCCCGTCGACGCGGACAAAACGTACAACGACGCTCGCGATCGACCGGTGACACCGGGTACCTTCCCGATCGGGCGGATACCGTGCTGACGATGTCACCGTAGGCGGGATACTCCCCTCCGGTGCACCTCGATTGTCACGGATCGGCAACGTCGACGCCAGTTCTGGGCGTTTCATGGTGACGGAACGCACCAGGGCGAGAGGGCGCTGAGAGGCGGCTGAGGGCCACACGCGGAACCGTCGGTGGGCTGCCCTACGGTCGCCAGCATGTCCCCCTCCACCGCGCTCCGCGCCGGCGCGTCTCGCGCCCGGCTCACGGTCGCGGTGCTCGCTGCGGCCCTGCTCGCGCTGGTGGGCGCCGCTCCGGCGGCCGCCGCCACGGGGCCCCGGACGGTCGAGGAGAAGGTCGAGGTCCCCGCGGGCGCCGGGCTGCCCGGCACGATCACCCTCGACACCACCCTGTACCTGCCGCCCGCGACGCCCGCGCCGGCCGTCCTCGTCGCGCACGGCTTCGGCGGCACGAAGGCGTCGGTCGACGCGGACGCCCGCTCGCTCGTCGACCGCGGGTTCGTCGTCCTCACGTGGACGGCGCGTGGCTTCGGGGCCAGCGGCGGGCAGATCGCGCTGGACTCCCCGGACTTCGAGGTCGCGGACGCCCGCGCGCTGGTCGACCGGTTGGCCGCACGCCCCGAGGTCGTTCAGGACGGCCCCGGCGACCCGCGGGTGGGCGTCACGGGCGGGTCGTACGGCGGGGCGTTGGCGCTGCTGCTCGCCGGGTACGACCGGCGCATCGACGCCGTGGCCCCGGTGATCACGTGGAACGACCTCGGGCAGGCCCTGTTCCCGAACGCCGCCGCGGCGCCCGGGTCGCTGCCGGCGGACACCCCGGCCCGCGGCGCCTTCTCCCCGGACGGGGTGTTCAAGCGCGGTTGGGCCGGGGTGTTCTTCTCCGCCGGTCTCGCACCGGGGGGTGGGCCGCGTGGTGCGGTCGAGGGTGACGGCGTGCCGGCGGGAGAGTCGGGAGCCGGTCCCGCGGCGGCGCCGGCTCCTGGTCTGCCGCTGACCTGCGGCCGCTTCACCCTTGCCGTGTGTGCGGCCTACACCGAGGCGGCCACCACCGGACGGCTCTCCCCCGCCACCGCGGATCTCCTGCGCCGCTCCTCCCCCGCCTCGGTCACGGACCGGATCACCGCTCCGACGCTCGTCGTGCAGGGCGAGGCGGACACGCTGTTCGGGCTGGACCAGGCCGACGCCACCGCTCGGCAGATCGCCGCGGCGGGCGGCACGGTGCGTGTGCTGTGGTACGGCGGTGGGCACGACGGCGGCGGCGTGGACCAGCGCGTCCGGGACGCCATCGGGGACTGGTTCGACCACTGGCTCACCGGGAAGGGCGACCCGGGCGCGAGCTTCGGTTACACCGTCGCGAGCGGCGTGCGCACCGGCGGTGACACGCCCACCAGCCGCACCGTCGAGGCACCCGCCTATCCCGGCCTCGCCGGTACCCCGGCCGTGTCCACCCAGCCGCTCCCGCTGGTGGGCGAACCGCAGGTCGCGCTGGTCCCGGCGGGCGGCAACCCCGCCGCCATCACCGCGCTGCCCGGGCTCGGCGGCGCGCTGGGCACCGCCGGCAACCGGATCGCCGCGTTCACCGCGGAGCTCCCCGGGCAGTCGGCCGCGTTCCGCACCGCCCCTGTCGCCGCCCCGCTGCTCGTAGCCGGCTCGCCGCGGGTCGACCTCACGGTGGCCCGGGTGCCGGGCCAGCCCGCGCCGGACGCGGCGGTGCTGTTCGGCAAGGTCTACGAGGTCACCTCGGACGGCACCCGGACACTGCTCGGCGGCGCCGTCGCACCCGTGCGGGTGGCCGTCCCGGCCGATGGGTCCCCCGCACGGGTCACGGTCGCCCTGGCCGGCGTCGTCGCCCCGATCGAGGCAGGCAACCGGCTGATGGTGTCGTTCGGCACCACGGACCAGGGGTACGCCGGCACCACGACGCCGGCGGCCTGGCGGATCGGGCTCGGCGACGGCGCGGATGCGGCGCTCGTCGTCCCGGTCGTGCCCGGCGAGGCCGTCACCGCGAACACCGTGCCGCTCGGGCCGCTCCTCGGCATCGCCGGGGTACTGGCTGCGGCACTGCTCGCGATGGTGGGGGCGCGGCTGTGGCGCCGCCGCGCCGAGCGCGGGCGCACCGCAGCGCACCCCGGCGCGGCCGTTCCGACGCACCTGCCACCGGTCCCGGCCCTGGGCGCGGCCGACGTTCCGGCGGCGCGGCCGTTGGAGATCCGCGACCTCGCCAAGACGTACCGCGGCGGGTTCCGCGCCGTGCGTGGGGTGTCCTTCGACGTCGAGCGGGGCATGGTGTTGGGCCTGCTCGGCCCGAACGGCGCGGGCAAGACCACCGTGCTGCGCATGCTCATGGGCCTGATCCGGCCCACGGCCGGCTCGATCCAGGCCTTCGGCGAGCCGGTCGGTGCGGGCGCACCGGTGCTGGCTCGCGTCGGCGCCTTCGTCGAGGGCCCCGGTTTCCTACCGCACCTGTCCGGCCTGGAGAACCTGCGGCTCTACTGGGCGGCGACCGGACGGCCGACCGATGAGGCGCATCTCGACGACGCCCTGGAGATCGCCGGGCTGGGCGTCTCGGTGCAGCGCCGCGTCGGGACCTACAGCCACGGCATGCGGCAGCGCCTCGCGATCGCCCAGGCCATGCTCGGGCTGCCGGAGCTGCTGGTGCTGGACGAGCCGACGAACGGGCTCGACCCGCCGCAGATCCACGCCATGCGCGAGGTGCTGCAGCGCTACGCGGCGGCGGGGCGCACCGTGCTGGTGTCGAGCCACCTGCTGGCCGAGGTGGAGCAGACGTGCTCGCACGTCGTCGTGATGCACCAGGGCGTCGTGGTGGCGAGCGGGGCGGTCGACGACATCATCGCCGGGGGTGGCGCGGCGAGCTTCACGGTGGACGCGCCCGAACGGGCCGCCGCGGTGCTCGGCGGGCTCGACGGCGTCCGGGGCGTCGCGGTCGAGGGCGACGCCGTGCACGCCGAGCTCGACGGCACCGCCCGGTCGGCGGCGGTGCGCGCGCTGGTCACCGCTGGCGTCGAGGTGCGCTCGGCCGGTCCCCGGCGGCGCCTCGAAGACGCGTTCCTGCAGCTCGTGGGAGAGGACCCGACCCGATGACCGGCCCGACGGACGAGGAGCAGGCGACCGCGGGCCGGCGCGGCCGCCGCGACGCGGCGCCCGGACCGTCCACAGTCGCCGGCCACGTCGGCGCGCTGCCGCTCGTGGAACACGCACCGTACCGCCCGGAGCGGACCCTGCCCGTGCGCGTCGAGCTGGTCCGCCAGCTGCGCCGCCGCCGGACGCAGGTGGCGTTCGCGCTGGTCGCGCTGCTGCCGGTGATCCTCTGGATCGCGTTCGAGCTGGGCGACGACGGGCCACCCGGCGGCGCGCCGAACCTCGTGGACCTCGCCAAGGGCAGCGGGGCGAACTTCGCGGTGTTCGCGCTGTTCGCCTCCGCCGGTTTCCTGCTGGTCGTGGTCGTGGCGTTGTTCTTCGGCGACACGGTGGCCGCCGAGGCGTCGTGGTCGAGCCTGCGCTACCTGCTCGCCGCGCCGATCCCCCGGGCCCGCTTGCTGCGGCAGAAGGCGATCGTCGCCGGCCTGCTCTCGCTCACCGCGCTGCTCCTGCTGCCGGTGGTGGCGCTGCTCGTGGGCACGCTCGCGTACGGGGCGAACGACCTGGTGAGCCCCACCGGTGAGTCCCTGCCGTTCGCCGCAGGGGCCACCAGGGTGCTGCTGGGCGCGCTCTACGTCGCCGTACACCTGTGCTGGGTGGCGGGGCTGGCGATGCTGCTGTCGGTGTCGACGGACGCACCGCTCGGCGCCGTCGGCGGCGCGGTGATGGCGTCCATCATCTCCCAGATCCTGGACCAGATCACGGCGCTCGACGAGCTGCGCGACTACCTGCCCACGCACTTCGGCACGGCCTGGTCCGGGCTGCTGGCCGACCAGATCGACTGGGGCGACATGACCCGCGGTGCGTTCTCGGCCGTCGCCTACGCTGCGGCGTTCTTCGCGGCGGCGGTGGTGCGGTTCGGGCGCAAGGACATCACGAGCTAGCGGGTCGGGGGCACGGGAGGCACCGAGGGGGGCGCCGTGTTGAGCTTGCCGGAGCGCTGCAGCTGCGCGCACGACGGCGACGCCGCGTAGGCCGCCTCGAGCGTCGGGTCGCGGTTGACCGTCCCGGCGACCTCGGCGCCGTTGAGCAGCGCGCCCACCACGCGCGTTACACCGACGAGCGCTCGGCCGAACGCGACGGCGCTGCCCGTGTCGGTCCGCTGCACCTGGTCGCGGGCCTCGGCGAGGTCCGCACGCAGGTCGGCGACGTGTCCGCGGACCTGCTCGGCGATCACGTCGCCGTCGGCGACTGGAGCGGGTCCGGCCGCCGCGATCTCGGTGCGGGCCCGGTCGGTCACCGCGAGGCCCGCGTCGAGGTAGGTCAGGTACGCCTGCCGGGTGGCTTCCGGGGCTCCGAGGTCGAACCCGGGGGCAGCGGTGAGCCGCGCGACGACGGGGACGAGCGCCGCGCACACCGCGTCCGTCCACGCCTGCGGCGTCGCAGGCGGCGGCGGGGCGGTCGGCGGCGGCCCGGGTGGAGGGCCGCCGCCGCAGCCCGCGAGCAGGGCGGCCGCGGCGAGCACGAACAACACCCGAACGGGGCCCGCCGGACCGTTCCTCATCGTTGCCCCCCGCGTCACCGCACGCCGCGTGCGCTCTGCCACGCAGCGTGGCGCGGCGGGTGCGACGTGGCAAGTGACCTGCAGGGCCGCAGCCCGGTCGGCGTGCCCGCCCGGGTGCGCGACGATGGCTCGGTGACCCCAGCGGAACACGCCGGCGCACCGCAGGAGAACGTGCTGGTCGTCGCCCTCGACGACCCCAGCTCGGCGATCGACCCGGTGCTCGAGGCCGTCACCGAGTGTGCCGGCGGTGTCGAGGGCCGCGACGCCGACGGCGCCGTCACGAGGAGTTCGCCACCGGCGACATCCCCCCGACCCGGTGACCCGGGCGCGGAAGACCTTGTCGGCGGCGGTCCGCCGCTGATCACGACCGGATCACCGCCCGGCCCTTGCCGGTGCCGAGGTAGGGGCCCATCTGCTCGTCGATCAGCTCCCACATGTCGGTGTCGACGACGCCGGGGCAGTAGGCGTTGACCGTGATCTTGTGCTTCGCCAGCTCTTCACGTCGCTGAGGGCGACGGCGTGCCCGTCGCGGGCCAGCCGCAGAGCGATCCCCCGGCCGATACCACGGCCGGCACCCGTGACGATGGTGTTGCTCATGCGAGGTCCTTCGGAGTGACGAGGATCTTCACGTTCTCCTCCTTGTTGTCGATCAACTCCCGGAAGCCCTTCCCCACGAGGTCGTCGAGCCCGATGCGGCCGGTGATGAACTGCGCGGCGTCGACCTTCTTGTCCCGGAGCAGGCCGATCGTGTTCGGGTGGTCACCGCAGTAGGCGAGCGTCCCGATGAGGTTGATCTCGGAGAACACCAGCTCGTTGACCGCGACACGGGCCTCGTGGCCCCAGATCGCGACGTTGACGACCGTGCCGCCGGGGCGGACCGAGCCGATCGCGGAGCCGAGCACGGCGTCCACGCCCGCGCACTCGAAGGCGACATCCGCCCCCGCGCCGCCGGTGAGGTCGCGGATCGCGTCCGGGACGTTCACCTCGGTCGGGTCGAGCACCTCGTCGGCGCCCGCGCCGGGGGCCTTGGCCTTGCGGACGGCGGCCGGCTCGACGACGAAGACCTTCTCCGCGCCCGCCGCCTTGAGCGCCGCGGTGGTGACCAGGCCGATCGGGCCGGAGCCGAACACGGCCGCGGTACCGCCCGGCTTGATGCCCGAGAGGCGCACAGCGTGGTAGGCGACGGCGAGCGGCTCGACGAGCGCGCCGAGGTCGGTCGGGATGTCACCGAGCGGATGCGCCCAGCGGGAGTCGACGACGCACTTCTCGGCGAACCCGCCCTGCTGGCCGTCGAGGCCGACGAACCCGAGCTTGCGGCAGATGTTGTAGCGGCCGATCCGGCACGCGGAGCACTCGCCACACACGTCGTAGGGCTCGACGGCGACCCGGTCGCCCTCCTTCACATTCGTGACACCCGCCCCGACCTCGGCGATGACCCCGGCGAACTCGTGCCCCATCACCACCGGCATCTCCTGGCCGGTCAGCGGGTGCGGCGAGCCCTTCGGGGGGATGAAGATCGGGCCTTCGAGGTACTCGTGCAGGTCGGTGCCGCAGATGCCGCACCATTCGACGTCGACCTTCACCTGCCCGGGGCCGACGGTCGGCTCGGGTACGTCGTCGATGCGGATGTCACCGGGACCGTGGAACCGTGCTGCCTTCATCTGTTACTCCTCGCTAGAGGGCCGACTGCAAGATGGGATTGGGGTCGGGTTGGTGGACGAGGAGCCGGCGCGCGGCGGCGTCGGCGAGCGTGATGCGCACGTCGAGTACGCGCGGCCCGTCGGGGGCGAGGGTGACGACGACGCCGTGGGGATCGGTCCGCGCGGCCGGGTGCAGCAGGCCGGCGATGCTGGACAGGCCGATCGCGTGCGGCTCGGCGAAGGCGCAGTAGAGCTCGCGCAAAGTTGCCGGCTGCCAGAGCACCTTGGCGCCGACGTGCGTGACGGTGGAGACGCACACGTCGACCAGCGCGACCTCGCGGGTCGGCCCGCAGCGGACGTGCAGCACCTTCGAGCGGTGGGTGACGGCGTCGGCGTCCACCCGCCCGGTGGCCAGCAGGCCGGCCGCGGTGCCGGCGACGGTGGCCTCCCACATCTCGGGGAAGGCGTTGTTGGTGCCGGTCGACAGGGGCAGCAGCGGGACGTCGCCGCGGCCGCGCGGACAGTTCCGTCGCCACCGAGGGTGACGATCACGCCGGCGCCGCGGGCGCGCATCGCGGCGACGAGCGCCCGGGTGTCGTCGGCGGTGCCGGTGAGCGCGTCCAGCTCGACGAACTCGAGGTCCGGCAGGCGACCCGCGTTCGCCCGGCGCTCCGCCAGTGCCCGCACGACGCCGCCGGCGACGCCCATGCCGTCGGTGGAGAGCAGGGCCCGCTCGACCCCGGCGGCCCCGGCGGCGGCGAGCAGCCGCACCACCATGCTGGTCTTCTCGGCGTTGGGGAACACCGAGGCCTGCGCGACGAGGCGGCGGATGTCGCGGCCCGACATCGGGTTCGCGACGATCCCGACCGTCGAGCCCGGTACCACCGGAAGCTCGCCGCTCGTGACCGCGCTCACAGGCGCAGTCCATCGCGTGGTGGCGACCGCGACGAGGGTTGCAGCGGTGTTGCAGAGCTGCGGGTCAGCGCCCGGCGAGCGCCCGCACGGCCGGGGCCGTCGACGCGGCCACGAACGGGCTCGTCTCGAGGTCCGGCAGCACGACCTCGACCTCCGGCGCCAGCCGGTAGGGCCGGGCCAGGAGGATCCCGCCGATCGCCTTGCGCAACCGGGAGACCTCGGCGCGGATCGTCACCAGGCTGCCCACGTGGCCGTAGAGCGCCGTGCTCAGTGCGGCGGCGTCCATGCCGGTGCGCCCGGCGCGGGCCAGCAGCAGGAGCACCTCGGCGTGCCGGGTCGACAGCGGATGCAACCAGACGTTCGTGCCGGCGACGACGGCGCGCGGTGGGCGGGCGTCGAGCTCCAGGGTCAGGCGGAGGACGCGGCCGGTCCCGCCCGGACGGAGCAGCCAGCCGCCCGGGACCGGCTCGGGAACGCACAGCCCCAACCCGTGCACGGCCACCGGACCGTCCGCGGTGGGTGCCGCGACCCGGTCCACATGCGGCATGCCCCGCACCGCCGCGACCCACCCGTGGTCGTCGACGACGAGACCCGGACCGGAGCCGGACGCCAGCACCGGCACGGCGACGGAGCGCAGCGCGTCGAGACGGTGCTCGTGGTAGCGCCACAGGCCCGCCTCGGCGAGCTTCACGGCCGTGCCGACGAGCGCGACGGTCGTCGGGTGCACCGTCTCCGCGGGCCCGCTGACGTCGACGACACCGAGCAGCTCGCCGCTGCGCGGGTCGTGTACGGGGCAGGCGGTGCAGGTCCAGCCGTGGTGGGTGCGGACGAAGTGCTCGGCGGAGAAGATCTGCACCGGCGCGTCCTCGGCCAGCGCGGTACCGATCGCGTTGGTACCGACGGCCCCCTCGGTCCAGCGGGCGCCCTCGGTGAAGCCCAGCGCATCGGCCCGGTGCCGCACGCGGGTCGATCCCTCCCGCCACAGCAGCACGCCGTCGGCGTCGGTGACGACCATGACGTGCCGCGCGTCCTCGGCGACGGCGGTCAGCGCGGCCCGTAGCGCGGGCAGCACCTGCAGCAGCGGCGAGCGGGTGCGGCGCTGCTCGACCTGCGACGCGTCGAGCGGCCCGGGCGGATCACGCCGGTCGGGGTCGACGCCTTGGGCCTGCACCCGAAGCCACGAGCGCGCCACGAGGCGCCGCGGGTCGACCGGCGGGCGGTCGCCGGAGAGCAGGGCGTCGTGCGTGCGGGCGAGCAGGCGGGCGTACCGGCCCACATCGGTGCCGGGCCGGATCGCGCAGACCGCTTCGTCCACGGGCACACCTCCGGGCCGAGGGTGACACGCCGAGGGGCGACCGCAACACTGACCCTTCAGGCAGTTGCGCGAAGGGCCTCGTCCGTGCGGGCCAACCGTGCGTGCACCGTCCGTGGCGTCCCGAGCAGCACGCCGCCGACGATCACCGCCGCCGCCACCAGCTCGACGACGCTCGGGCGCTCCCCGAGGACCAGCGCCGCGAGCCCCATCCCGACCACCGGGACGAGCAGCGACCAGGGCGCCACGACCCCGGCCGGGTGCCGCCGCATCAGTGCCGTCCAGATCCCCGAGCCCAGGACCGTCGCCAGCACGGCGATGTAGGCGACGGCGAGCAGCCCCGGGATCCCGGAAGGGGTGACCGCGGCGCGCAGCGCGTCCCAGCCCGCCGCCGGTCCCTCCACGACCCAGGACGCGGCCAGCAGCGGCACCGGCGGCACGACCGACATCCACAGCGTGAAGTGCAGCGGGTTCGGGGGTGCCGCGAGCCGGCTGCACAGGTTGCCCAGCGCCCACCCCAGCGCGCCGGCCAGCGTCAACAGCACCGGAACCAGCGCCGCGGTCTGCGCGCGGGCGACCGCGATGGCGGCGAGGCCGAGCACCGCCAGCCCGATCCCGACGCCCTGCGCCACGGTGAGCCGCTCCCGCAGCAGGACCGCGCCGAGGACCACCGTGAACGGGGCCGACGCCTGCAGCACCAGCGACGCGAGCCCGGTGGGCATGCCCACGTCCATCGCGACGAACAGGAACAGGAACTGCAGCGTGCCGAACCCCAGCCCGTAGCCGAGCAGCCAGCGCAGCCGTACCTGCGGTCGGGGGACGAACAGCACCGTCGGCAGCGCGATGACCGCGAACCGCAGCGCGGCGAGGAAGAGCGGCGGAAAGTGCTGCAGGCCGACGTGGATGGCCAGGAAGTTCGCCCCCCACAGCACGGCGACGAGGGCGGCGAGCAGGCGGTCGCGGGGCGGCATGCCTTCACGGTGGCGTCCCGATACCCGGAAGACCAGCGCACAGATATTCACGGTCTCTGTAGCGTGGCTTCATGGATGTGGGGCGGCTGCGGGTGCTCCGCGAGCTGGCGGACCGGGGATCGGTGACGGCGGTCGCCGCTGCGCTGTCGTTCACGCCGTCGGCGATCTCCCAGCAGCTGCGGGCGCTGACCGCGGAGGTCGGGGTGCCGCTCACCGAGCCGGCGGGCCGCGGGCTGCGGCTCACCGCGGCCGGGCGTGCGCTGGTGACGCAGGCCGAGGACGTGTTCACGGCGCTCGCCAGGGCGCAGGCCGCGGTGGACGGGCTGCGCAGCCTGCCGGGCGGTGAGGTGCGGATGGCCCTGTTCCCGTCGGGTGCCCGCATGCTGCTGGCCGGCCTGCTGCGCAGGATGGCGGCGTTCCCGGACGTCGCCCTGCGGTGCCGCGACGTCGACATGACCCCACCCGACGTCCCCGCCCTGGCCGCCGACTACGACGTGGTCGTCACCCATCGCGACGAGCGGACGGCAGCGGTCCCGGAGCCGCGGTTCACCGTGGTGCCCCTGCTGCGCGAGCCGCTGGACGTCGTGCTCCCACCCGGGCACCCCCTCGCCCGCCACCGCAGGCTGCGCCTGGCGCAGCTGGCGGACGAGCCGTGGATCAGCGTGGACGTCGGGTGGCCGGTGGACGACGTCCTGCGGGCGCTCGCCGTGCAGACCGGGACGAGCCCGCGCATCGTCCAGCGGATCAACGACTTCTCCGTGACCGAGGAGCTGGTGGCCGCCGGAGTGGGCATCGCGCTGCTCCCGCGGTACTCGACGGACGACCGCGGCGGCCGGCGCCTGGCCCGCCGACCGGTCGCCGGGGTGCGGGCCGCGCGGGTCGTCGAGGCGGTGCTGCGCACGAGCACGGCACAGCGTCCCGCGGTGGCGGCGGTCCTGGACGCGCTGCGCGCCGAGGCCGCCTCCGTCATCCGGGCGCGGGCCTGATCACCTCGTGACGGCGACCGGCGCGCGGTCCCGGCGCGTCATGGTGAGCCGCACCGCCACCAGCGCCAGGATGCCGACGATCACGTACGTCGCCCCCACCACCTGCTGCGCGGCTGTCCAGTGAAGCTCCTGGTCCATCTCGTGCGGCAGGAAGCGGAACGGGGCGACGTAGAACGTCACGGCCAGCACCGCGGCGGCGGCCGCCCAGCCGCGCGAGCGCCGCCGGACCGCCTCCACGACGACCACGAGCAGTGCCGGAGCGATCCACACCCAGTGGTGCGACCACGACGTCGGGCTCACCAGCAGCGCGAACCCGGCGACGGTCACCAGAGCCAGCGCCGGCTCGGCACGGCGCACCACCGGGACGATCAGCACGAGCAGCGCGACCGTCGCCCCGAGCCACACCGCCTTCGCGGCCAGGGCCGGCACCTCGGCGCGCGCGAGCACGGCCTGGATCGTCTGGTTCGTGTAGAACACCGAGCCGCTGACCCCGGAGGCCGGGCCGCCGAACCAGTAGCGGGCGGACGAGGCCGCATCGACCACGAACCCGATCCCGGTGGCGACGGCGGCGGTGACGACCGTGACGACGGCCGCCCGGGCGTCCCGGCGGAGCAGGAAGAACAGGACGAACGCCGCGGGGGTCAGCTTGATCGCCGCGGCGACGCCGACCAGCAGCCCGCGGGGCCAGCGCGTGCGCGGCGCCAGGCAGTCCACGGCGACCAGCCCCATGAGGACGAGGTTGACCTGCCCGAACTCGAAGGTCTCCAGAACCGGCTCGATCCACAGCAGCAGCGGCAGCGCCAGCGCGGCGACCGACAGCGCTCCCCCGGGCCCGCCGTCCGGCCAGGCCTGCCGGGCCACCACGTACAGCGTCGCCGCGAGGGAGCCCAGCGAGAGCGCGAACAGCAGCACCCAGGCGACCGTCCACGGCAGGAACGCGAAGGGCGCGAGCAGCATCGCCGCGAAGGGCGGATAGATGAACGGCAGAGCCATCCCGCTGATCGTGGGTGGCAGCGGGCCGTACATGTCGCCGCCCGCGAGCCAGGTCTGGACGCCGATCCGGTAGACCTCGAGGTCGATGTGGTAGCCGTGGGTGTGCCAGACCAGGATCGCCACGGAGATCGCCAGCAGCGGCAGCGCCACGGCGGCGATCGTCTGCCGTCCGGGCAGCGCCGGGCTGCGCCGGGGCGGGTGGCCGATGGCGTGCTGGGGCGGTTGACTTCCTCCTGGCCGTGAACAGCCGGGATTCCTCCACGGCGGCTCATGCGAGCCTCGCGAGGCGGGTTCCTGCTTCGTCGCCGACTGCCGGGGCGAGCCCCGGTCTGACATCAGCTCCACAGGCGTTTGCGATCTCCACCAGCCCGGCGGCGATCCTGTGTCCTTCGGCGAGCACGTTGCGCGCGGCGTTGAGGTCGCGGTCGTGCTCGGCGCCGCACCGTGGGCAGGTCCACGACCTGACGGCGAGCGGCTTGGGGCCGTCGTCGTGCCCACAGGTCGAGCACAGCCGCGACGACGGGAACCTGCGGTCGACCTTCACGACGGTCCGGCCGTACTGCTCGGCCTTCTCGGCGACCAGGCGGACCAGGGTGGACCAGCCCGCGTCGTGGATCGACCGGGCGAGTTTCGTCCGGGCCAGACCGGCGACGGACAGGTCTTCCAGGTGGACCGCTTGGTTTTCGCGGACCAGCCGAAGGGCCAGCTTGTGGTGTGCGTCCAGGCGGGTCTCCCGAACCCGCCGATGCAGCACGGCGACGCAGTGGACGGCCTTGCGCCGATTCGCCGATCCGCGCTGCTTGCGCGCGAGCGCCCGCTGCGCCCTGCCGAGGCGCCGCTGCGCCTTGCGGAGGTGGCGCGGGTTGGCGACGACATCCCCGTCCGACAGCACGGCGAGCCGGTCCAGGCCGAGATCCACCCCGACCTCCCGTGTGGTGGGCGGCAGTGGGGCGGGGTCGCGGTCGACGACGAACGACACGTAGTACCGGCCGTCGGCCTCCCGGATCACCGTGCACGACGACGGGACCGACGGCAGCGGCCGAGACCACTCCACGCGCAGGTCCCCGACCTTGGCCACGTACACCCGCCCGTTGTCGCGCACGGTGAACCCGTTGCGAGTGAGCCGCACCGACTGCCGGTTGTCGCGCTTGGACCGGAACCGGGGGTGCCCGATCCGACGGCCCTTCCGCTTGCCAGACAGAGAGTCGAACCAATTGCGGTAAGCGCGGCGGGCGTCCTGGCACGCCTGCACCAGGGCCACCGACGCGACCTCACCCAGCCACTCGCGCTCCGGGGTCTGCTTCGCCAGCGTGACGACCCGGCGTTGCACGTCGGTGTCGGACAGCTTCTCCCCGGCCGCGTGGGCGTCCTGCCGGAGCCGCAGGCAGTCGTTGTAGACCACCCGCGCGCAGCCGAACGTCCGCGCCAGCCCCTGCACCTGGCCCTCCGTGGGGTAGGCGCGATACCGGTACCGGACGATCGACACCCCACGATCGTGACACGACGCACCGACAGCTTCATCTTCATCGCTCGCCGTGGCCGACGGCGTCGTCACCCGGCACGTGTACGTGGTCTGCGTGACGGCGTGTAGGCGGCGGGTGTTCACCGACGAGCACCTGACCGCGATGGAATCCGTCCTCGCCGCGGTATGCGCCGACTTCGGGGCCGCCCTGGCGGAGTTCAACGGCGAGGACGACCACGTGCACCTACTCGTGGAGTACCCGCCCACCGTGCAGCTGTCCAAGCTGGTGGGCAGCCTCAGGGGCGCGTCGTCACGCAGGTTGCGGTAGCGGTTCCGGTTGCGCACGCACCGCGGCCGCCTGCGGTCGCCGTCGTACTTCACCGCCTCCTGCGGCGGGGCCCCGCTGTCGATCATCCGCGAGTACGTCGAACGGCAGCGGCAGCCCACTCGAGCAGCGCGACCCACCGTCTACTGCCTGCAGACGAAGCGGCTGTCCCGGCCGTGAACGGCCGGGCTTGCGCCGGTAGATGTCTGGTCAAGCGGATCCTCCGGCCGTGTCCTCGAGCATGCGTCCCTCACGTGCCCTGCGCCGTGCCACGCAGGGCCGCCACACACGGTAGCTGCGCTGCCGGTCCGAGCGCGCACCGCCCGGCCCGCGGGCGGCCGGTGTCACATCGGATCGCCCCGCGCACGCCGTCAGCGGATCCCGGCGGCGTCCATCCCTCGCAGCTCCTTCTTCAGGTCCGCGATCTCGTCACGCAGCCGGGCGGCGAGCTCGAACTGCAGGTCCCGCGCAGCGGCCAGCATCTGGTCCGACAGCTGCTGCACGAGGTCCGCCAGCTCGGCACGGGGCATGTTCGCGGTGTCCCGACCGGCGACGATCCCGGAGCTGGCGGACGCCCGCCCCGGCTCGCCGGCAGCCCGCTTGCCCCGCGACGCGTTGCGTCCCGACCCGCCGACGGGCACGTCGTCGGCCTCGCGGTACACCTGGTCCAGGATGTCCGCGATCTTCTTCCGGAGCGGCTGGGGATCGATCCCGTTCGCCTCGTTGTAGGCGACCTGCTTCGCGCGCCGGCGTTCGGTCTCCTCGATCGCGAAGCGCATCGAGTCCGTCACCCTGTCCGCGTACATGTGCACCTCGCCGGACACGTTGCGGGCCGCGCGGCCGATCGTCTGGATCAGCGAGGTACCCGAGCGCAGGAAACCCTCCTTGTCCGCATCCAGGATCGCGACCAGCGACACCTCGGGCAGGTCCAGCCCCTCGCGGAGCAGGTTGATGCCCACCAGCACGTCGAACTCGCCGAGCCGCAGCTGGCGCAGCAGCTCGACCCGGCGCAGCGTGTCGACCTCGGAGTGCAGGTAGCGCACCCGGACGCCCAGCTCCAGCAGGTAGTCGGTGAGGTCTTCGGCCATCTTCTTGGTCAACGTCGTGACCAGCACCCGCTCGTCCCGCTCGGTGCGGACCCGGATCTCGTGCACGAGGTCGTCGATCTGGCCCTTGGTCGGCTTGACGACGACGTGCGGATCCACCAGGCCCGTCGGCCGGATGACCTGCTCGACGAACTCCCCGCCCGTGCGGTTCAGCTCGTAGGGCCCGGGGGTCGCCGACAGGTAGACGGTCTGGCCGATCCGGTCCGCGAACTCCTCCCACGTCAGCGGCCGGTTGTCGACCGCGGACGGCAGCCGGAACCCGAACTCGACCAGGTTGCGCTTGCGCGACATGTCGCCCTCGTACATCCCGCCGATCTGCGGAACCGTGACGTGCGACTCGTCGATGACCAGCAGGAAGTCGTCCGGGAAGTAGTCGAGCAGCGTCGCGGGAGCGGTGCCGGGACCGCGGCCGTCGATGTGGCGCGAGTAGTTCTCGATGCCCGAGCAGAACCCGACCTGCCGGATCATCTCCATGTCGTACTGGGTACGCATGCGCAGCCGCTGGGCCTCCAGCAGCTTGCCCTGACGTTCCAGCTCCGCCAGCCGCTCCTCCAGCTCCTTCTCGATGTCGCGGACCGCGCGCTCCATCCGCTCCGGGCCCGCGACGTAGTGCGTCGCCGGGAAGATCCGCAGGGAGTCGACCTGGCGGACGACGTCGCCGGTCAGCGGGTGGAGGTAGTAGAGCGCCTCGACCTCGTCGCCGAAGAACTCGATGCGGATCGCCAACTCCTCGTACGCCGGGATGATCTCCACGGTGTCGCCGCGCACCCGGAACGTGCCGCGGTTGAACGCGAGGTCGTTGCGGACGTACTGGACGTCGACCAGCGCGCGCAGCAGCGCGTCCCGCTCCACCTCGTCACCGACGCCGAGCTCCACCGACCGGTCGAGATAGCTCTGCGGCGTGCCCAGGCCGTAGATGCACGACACGGAGGCGACCACGACGACGTCGCGCCGCGACAGCAGGTTGTGCGTGGCGGAGTGGCGCAGCCGCTCGACGTCCTCGTTGATCGAGGAGTCCTTCTCGATGTAGGTGTCGGTCTGCGCGATGTACGCCTCGGGCTGGTAGTAGTCGTAGTACGAGACGAAGTACTCGACGGCGTTGTGCGGCAGCATCTCGCGCAGCTCGTTCGCCAGCTGGGCCGCGAGCGTCTTGTTCGGCGCCATCACCAGCGTCGGCCGCTGCAGCTGCTCGATGAGCCAGGCCGTGGTGGCCGACTTCCCGGTGCCGGTGGCGCCCAGCAGCACCACGTCCTGCTCGCCCGCCCGCAACCGCCGTTCCAGCTCGGCGATCGCCGCCGGCTGGTCGCCCGCCGGCTGGTGCGGACTGATCACCTCGAACCGCCCGCCGGTCCGCGGGATCTCACCCACGGGGCGGTGCTCGGAATGGGCCAGCGGGAACACGCGGTCGCCGTCGGCGTGCCCGGCGTCGTGGTGCACGTCAGCTGCACTGCCCGGAATCTCGGTCGCGAATGCCACGGTTCCAGGGTACGAGCGCCCACCGACAGTTTCCGTGACCGATCCGGGCTCTGCCAGGATCGGTTCCGATGCACCCGCCGAAGATCGTGACCTTCGACGTCCCCGCCGGCGTCAGCGTCGACAACAAGGGCTTCGCCCGGACCGTGACGCAGTACCGGACCACCCCGTTCGGGCTCTACATGAGCCGGCCGATGGTGGGTCGCACCAGCGCCCACTGGATGCGATCGTGGCTGCTACCCGCGCTGGGCCTGGCCGTCACGGACTTCTCGTGGAACCCGGGGCACGAGCGTGACCAGGACTTCTACCTCGACGTCTGCGAGATCGACCGCGACGGCGACCGCTGGCGGCTCACCGATCTCTACCTCGACATCGTGCTGCGCACCGGGCGAGGGGCCTCGGTGGTCGACGTCGACGAGTTCGTGGCAGCGGTCGGCGCGGGCCTGGTCGACGCGCGCCAGGCCGAGCACGCGCTGCACAGCTCGTACGCCGCCGTCGACGGGCTCGCCGCCCACGGGCACGATCTCGACGCCTGGCTGGCGGGCCTCGGCATCGCCCTGACCTGGGAGGCCGGGCCGGCCTGACGGTGACCGATCAGTCGTTCTTCTTCTTGGTGGACTTCGTCGACGTGTTGGACCTCACCGAGACGTCCGGGACGAGTGCCGCCTGGCCCGCCTGAGCGTTGCTGTCCTCGTCGTCCGCGGACTTCTTGGTGGTCGGACGTCGTCGGCGTGGGGCTGGTACTGGCCGTCACGGGCGCAGGGGTGCGCTTGCGGGGCGTCGCCGGGACGGCGGCCCGGGCGCGGGTGCGGCGGGCCGACGTGGGCGTGCTCGTCGCCGGGGTGGACGCGGCAGCGGCGGTCTCGGTCGGGGCGGCGGTCGTCGGCGGAAGCACGGCGGCGGGGGCCGCGACCGCGGCCACGTCCGCGACCGGTGTGGGCTCGCCGACGTGGGTGACCGCCGTGACCCCGCCCAGGGCGCCGACGGTCAGGACAGCGGCGGCGGCCGCGGTGCTCGCCCGGGCCGTCCGACCCGCCTGGCGGATCACCGAGTCGACCGGTGGCAACTCCACCGCCTCGGCCAGCTCGTCGTCCAGGGCGCGCAGCTCCCGGCTCACCCAGTTCACATCGACACTCACCAGCGACCACCGTGTCCGTAGGGGCCGATCGAGACCGGGGTGGCGGGGACGACGTCGGCCAGAGCGTCGCCCACGACCCGGCGGGCCCGGGACAGCCGCGCGGCGACGGTCCCCGGCGGCACCTGCTCCAGCGCCGCGACCTCGACGACGGGCACGCCCGCCATGTCGACCAGCACGACCGCGCGGCGCTCGGCGTCGGGGAGCCGCCCCAGCGCGGTGAGGGCGACCCGGGTCCGGGGCTCACCGCCGTCGACGAGGGGACCGCGGCGGCGACCGGGCGCGAGCCGAGCGATCGTGCGGCGCCAACTGCGCATCGTGGACCGGACGGCCACCCGTCGCACCCATCCGGTGGGGTCGGCCGACACCCCGACCTCGGCCCAGCGCCGCCACGCACGCGAGTACGCCTCCCGGACGACGTCGTGCGCCTCCGCCGGGTTCAGCGTGATGGCGTAGAGCTGGGCGACGAGCCGCTGGTAGTGGGCCTCGAAGTGCGCACCGAAGTCGGCACGCAGCTGATCGGGCCGGAGCGCACCGCGGGGGGGCTCGGCCGGGCCGGGATCGACGTCGGAAGCCGGCGCGATCCGCGTCGCCCCGTCGAGGGCGGTGTCGACCGAGGTGGCCGCCAGGTCATCGTCGGCTCGGGCGGACGGTGCGGCGGGGACATCGTCGCCGGGGTCGGCCCGGTGGTCGGCCAGCACGCTCACCTCTTCGTCCTCCCGATCGTCGATCGACCCTACTCCTGCACCATCGCGCGCCCGGCCGATCGCACAGGGTCACCGAGGCCCGGGAATCGCGGCCCGGTGACCGTTGACCAGGGATCGAAGGGAGCAGTGGGCCGCGTCGCCCACTCCATCGAGTAACGAGACCCTAGTGTTACCTGACCGGAGTCCTCCCCCTGGGGTGGGGAACGTCCTGGGCGTTCACGGTCCCGGCAGCTCCTCCAACGACGGCGTCCACCCCGACGATGCGGCCCACTCCTCCGCTCGGGTGATGGCACACTCTCCCGCACGCGGCTCAGCCGACGGGTCCCGGCACTCTGCCCTGGCCGCGCCGTCCGCTCGTAGCCAGTCACGCCACAGCAGGTCCGCCCGCCACGCCCGCGACCCGGCCGGTCGCAGTGCCAGTCGCACCGGCCGGCCCGGGTCGGCACCCGCATGCCGCCACTCCTCCGCTGTGCCGGCCCCGATCCGGGGAAAGCCGGCGGCGTCGAGACCGGCGCGGACCGCCTCCACCGCGCCCGGCTCGCCGACGACGCCGGGGTCGAGGGCGACCTGGAGGTCCACGACGTCGACCGCGGCCAGCCCGGGTACGGCCGTCGGCCCGACGTGCGCGACGTCCCGAACACCCGGACCGGCCGCCCGGGCGACCCGGGCCGCGAGCCGGGCGCCGTCGGCCGCCCACCGCGGCTCCGGGCCGACGGGGTCCGGCGCGGGCGGCACCGGTCGTCGGTTCCGCAGGTTGTCCTCGAACGGCACGAGGCGGTGGTGCCACAGCGCGTCGACGGCCGTCCGCAGGTCTGCGGGCGACCCTCCGTTGTCGAGCACGACGTCCGCCGCGGCGCGGCGCGTCTCGTCTGAGGCCTGCGCGCCGATCCGCGCCCGGGCGTCCGCCTCCGCCATGCCCCGCGACTCCACGAGCCGCCGCACCCGCTCCTCCGCGTCGGCGTGCACCACCACGACCAGCGCGAACGATGCCGGAGAGCCGGTCTCGACGAGCAGCGGGACATCCTGCACCACGACGGCGTCACCGGGCGCGTCAGCGATCAGCTCCGCGGTGCGGTCGCGCACGCGCGGGTGCACGATCGCGTTGAGGCGGGCGCGCGCCTGCGGATCACCGAACACGACCGCCGCCAGCGCGGGCCGGTCGAGTCCACCGTCCGGGCCGAGCACGCCCTCGCCGAAGGCCGTGACGATCTCGGCGAGGCCCGCGGTGCCCGGGGCGACGACCTCGCGGGCCAGCACGTCCGAGTCGACGAGCACGGCCCCGAGCTCCGCGAAGCGGCGCGCCGCCGTCGACTTGCCGGACCCGATCCCCCCGGTGAGCCCGACACGCAGCATCCGCCGACCCTATCGGGGCCTCCGGATCCCCCGGGGAGGTCAGCCCGCGGCCGGTGGTTCCGCGGCGCCGGCCGCCACCGCCGGCAGCACGCGCAGGGCGAGGTCGACCAGCGTGTCGGCGGCCGAGAGGTCGCGGATCCGCACCGGTTGGGGCAGCACGAAGGTCAGCGTCTCGGCACCGTTCGCGACCAGCAGCACCGCGTCCGTCGGGCGCTCGACGAGCACACCGCGGGCGTTGCCGAGCGTGACCTCGCGGTGCGGACCGTCCTCGACGGCCGCGTTGGTCCGCCACTGCTTGGAGGCGGACTCCGCGTCGGTGTAGGCGCTGACGTTGACGTCGAGCAGGTCGTTCTTCGCCCCGCTGGTGCGCGCGTACGAGCAGGTCAGCCGCTCGGTGCGCCCCACGGTGGGGGCCGGAGTGCCGATCGTGGTGCGCACGGCCACCGAATCGAGCGGCAGCCCGAACAGGGCGCCCAGGTCGTTGCCACCGAGCAGCCGCGTGCAGTCGTCGGGCAGCCGGCCCTCGTCCACCGCGCCGGCCGGGCCGACGGACGCCGCGGCCGTCGGGGTGGCGGGGAAGGTCGGCACGGGCAGGGCGCCCGGGTCTCCCGACGCGCTCCCGCACGAGGTCAACGCGAGCACGGCCGCGCCGGCCCCCAGCCGACTCCAGATCCCCCCACGCATAGCGCCCGCCAGGATCCCACTGCCGCCGATCACGGTGTCGCCTGCCCCACCCTTGTCGATCGTCCCGCCCCGGGTGCTGTACCGCCCTGCCCCCCCGGGCACGACACCCACCCCTGCACGCCACCGAAGGTAGGTCGGTCGGCATGATCGATTCTGCCGACGTGCCGATTCCGTGACCGAACGCAGCACAACCGTGACCGCTCAGACCCCGGACGGACACCTGATCTTCGGGCTGCCCCCGAACGCGGAACGGCCCCGCGGCCGCTCGGGGTGGAATCCCTCGGTGGGATCCCTCGCATGTGCGAGGAACCCCCGCCGTCAGGCGGGGGTTCCTCGGTGGAATCACTGCGTCGCCGGGACCGTCCGGCGGTCGTGCGAGCGGATCAGGCGCCGCCCGACAGCTTCTCCCGCAGCGCCGCGAGCTGCTCGTCGCTGGCCAGGGAGCCACCGCTCTCGGCAGGTGCGGCCCCGCCCTGCGAGGAGTAGTTGGTGGCAGCGCCGCCACCCTCCGCCGCTTCCACGTCGGCCTCGGCGGCCTTGCGGATCTGGGCGATGTGCTGCTCGTAGCGCTGGTGGGCCTCGGCGTACTCCTTCTCCCACGCCTCGCGCTGCGACTCGAAGCCTTCCTTCCACTCGCCGGTGTCGACGTCGAACCCCTCGGGGTAGATGTAGTTCCCCTGGTCGTCGTACTCCGCCGCCATGCCGTAGCGGGTGGGGTCGAACTCGGTGTCGACCGTCATGCCCTCGTTGGCCTGCTTGAGCGACAGCGAGATGCGGCGCCGGTCGAGATCGATGTCGATGACCTTGACCATCGCGTCGTCGCCGACCTGCACGACCTGCTCCGGGATCTCCACGTGGCGCTCGGCCAGCTCGGAGATATGGACCAGGCCCTCGATGCCCTCCTCGACGCGGACGAACGCACCGAACGGCACCAGCTTGGTGACCTTGCCCGGCACGATCTGGCCGATCGCGTGCGTCCGGGCGTAGAGCCGCCACGGGTCCTCCTGCGTCGCCTTCAGCGACAGGGAGACGCGCTCGCGGTCCAGGTCCACGTCGAGGACCTCGACGGTGACCTCCTGGCCCACCTCGACGACCTCGCTCGGATGGTCGATGTGCTTCCAGGACAGCTCGGAGACGTGCACCAGGCCGTCCACGCCGCCGAGGTCGACGAACGCACCGAAGTTGACGACCGAGGAGACGACACCCTTGCGGACCTGGCCGCGCGCGAGCTGGTTGAGGAACTCGCTGCGGACCTCGGACTGGGTCTGCTCCAGCCAGGCACGGCGGGACAGGACCACGTTGTTGCGGTTCTTGTCCAGCTCGATGATCTTGGCTTCGATCTTGCGGCCGACGTAGGGCTGCAGGTCGCGCACCCGGCGCATCTCGACCAGCGACGCGGGCAGGAAGCCGCGCAGGCCGATGTCGAGGATCAGGCCGCCCTTGACGACCTCGATGACCGTGCCCTCGACGGGCTCGTCCGCCTCCTTGAGCGCCTCGATCGTGCCCCACGCGCGCTCGTACTGCGCGCGCTTCTTGGACAGGATCAGCCGGCCCTCCTTGTCCTCCTTCTGGAGGACCAGAGCCTCGACGTACTCACCGACCGACACGACCTCTGCGGGGTCGACATCGTGCTTGATGGAGAGTTCGCGGGAGGGGATGACCCCCTCCGTCTTGTAGCCGATGTCGAGCAGGACCTCGTCGCGGTCGACCTTGACGATCGTGCCCTCGACGATGTCGCCATCGTTGAAGTACTTGATCGTCTTGTCGATGGCGGCGAGGAAGTCCTCCTCCGACCCGATGTCGTTGATGGCGACCTGGGGCGTGGTCGAGGCGGTGGAGGAAAAGGTGGTGTCGGTGGACATGTAGTGGGGTGCTCCGGTAGTGGATGTTCGGCTGGTGCGGTTCTGGTGCGGGACTGGCTGTGACGTGGTGCTGTCACCCTTGTTCTCGAGAACGTGCGAAAGCACGAGCGGTCTTTCCGATGGATCGTGGCGCACGGCAGGACGACCGTCTGCGAGCAGGCGCCACGTTGACCACAGTGCGTGGATGATGCTACGCGGCCCGGTGTGGCCGGGGCAACGCGCCCCGCCTCCGAGCAGGCCGGACGAGCGGATGTCGCCTCCCGCGCTCGGGTCCCCGGTGTCGGCTCTCCGCGGGGCGGGCACGATGTCCCGGTGGACGGGGGCAACACGAGCGCCGAGCAGCGGCTCGGCACGGCCGCGGTCGCGCGCCGTGCCGTCGGCTCCGCCGAGTCGCAGCGGGCCAGCCGGGCCTGGTGGGACGCCGACGCCGACGACTACCTCGCCGAGCACGGCGACGACATCGGCGACGTCGATTTCGTCTGGTGCCCGGAGGGCCTGCGCGAGGCCGACGCGCGCCTGCTGGGCGAGGTCGCCGGGCGCCGGGTCCTCGAGGTCGGCTGCGGTTCCGCACCGTGCGCGCGCTGGCTCGCGACCCAGGGCGCTTGGCCGGTGGGTGTGGACCTCTCGGGCGGAATGCTGCAGCACGCTGCGTCGTTCAACGCCGCGACGGGTGTCGCTGTTCCCCTCGTGCAGGCCGGGGCCGAGCGGCTGCCCTTCGCCGACCGCTCCTTCGACCTGGCCTGCTCGGCGTTCGGCGCGGTGCCCTTCGTGGCGGAACCGGAGCGGGTGATGGGCGAGGTCGCGCGCGTCCTGCGGCCGGGCGGCCGGTGGGTGTTCGCGGTGAACCACCCCATGCGCTGGATGTTCTCCGACGACCCGGGCCCGGACGGCCTGACCGTCACCCAGTCCTACTTCGACCGGACGCCCTACGTCGAGGTGGACTCCGCAGGGGTGCCGACCTACGTCGAGCACCACCGCACAATCGGGGACCGGATCCGCGACGTCGTCGCCGCCGGGCTGGTGCTCGACGACCTGGTGGAGCCCGAGTGGCCGGAGGGCCGCGAGACCGTCTGGGGGCAGTGGTCGCCGCTGCGCGGCGCGCTGTTCCCCGGAACCGCGATCTTCGTCTGCCGCCGCCCGTGACCACACCGACGGCGGGTCCCCGGCCGCGCTGACCGGCCGGGATGCGCCACCCCAGGCCCTCCACGTACGGATCCGTCCGCGTACGGTGTGTCACAACGCAGGGCGGTGTCGTCACCCGGTCGGGTGGACGCCCGGGAGGGTGAGGAGGGGCGCCACCACGTGACGTCGCGTCCGCCCGGCAACCCGCCGCCTCCGGCGGCTCGCCACGGTGCTGCTCTACGGCCGCGACACCGCCTACCCCGACGCGGCGCGATCCGTCGCGGTCGAGCGGTCCCTGGACGCCGCCCGAGGCGCGTTGCCGATCGGTGGCGCCGCCGAGCTGCTCTGCCCCCGGCGCGGCGCGGGCACCGGCGCCGCGGCCGCCGTCGTCGCGACCGAGCAGGACGTCGCGCGCTACAACCAGGGCGCGGCGCTCGGCACGACCTGCGGTCCGACCCCGGGCCGCCCGGCGCCGGACCGGCAGCTCGAGGCCGTCTACCCGGACGACACCGCCGACCAGGACCTGCAGGTCGTCCGGCTGCGCTGGACCGATCCGGTATCGGTGCAGGAGCGGGCCGCGGAGGCGTTCGGGACGCCTACGCCGCGCACGAGGCGGCCCAGCTGCCCAGCCGGCTGCTCGTCCTCGTCGACACGTCCAGCTCGATGGCCAGGGTGGTCACGGGCGGCACCGAGGCGCCGCCGGGCCGCACCCGTGCCACCGTGGCGGCCGACGCCGTGGGCGCCGGGCTCGCGGGTCTGCAGCGGGGCGACGAGTTCGGGCTCTGGCTCTTCCCGGGCGGCACACCGGACGCGTACACCGAAGCAGTGCCGGTGGGGCGCCGCGACGAGGGGCTCGCCACCGCGCGGGATGCGCTCGCCCGCGTGCAGCCGGGTGGCGGCACGCCGCTGTTCCGCGCGGTGACCGACGGGGTGACCGCACTGTAGGCGCGCGACGAGGCCGCCTCCGGCGAGCGCATCGGCACCCGTGCTCTCGTCGTGCTGACCGACGGCCGGGACAACGCGAGCGGCACCGGCCTCGACGATGTCAGGGACCGGGTCACGGGCCGTGGAGTCCGCATCGTCGTGGTGGCCCTCGGCGGGGTCCGCTGCGCCGAGGCCGGCCTCGCCACCCTGGCCGACGCGACGGGCGGGGAGTGCGTCGAGTCCGATCCCGCCGACGTGCCCGGGCGGGTGCAGGAGTTCGTCACCCAGCTGCGGGGAGGTACGCGGTGAACGAACCGACCGAGCCGAAGCAGGGAGGGCCGGCGCCGTCGACTTCGGACGGCCGCGGATGGCTGAGCGAGCTCGGTAGCGGGCTGCGCACGCTCTGGGCGCTCGCCACGATGAAGGTCTTCGCGGGCATCGCGATCGGGCTCGTCGTCGCGCTGCTGGCCACCACTCTCCCGGCCGCGCTCGACGACCCGGACGACCTGGAGAAGGGCACCGTCGTCGTCCTGAGCGGGCGCGACGACAGCATCGACGGGCAGCGCGGCAAGCTAATCGAGCAATGGAACGCGCTGCACCCGGACACCCAGGCGCAGATCGTCGAGCTGCCGGCGATCGCGGACGCGCAGCGCAGCGCAGCGAGATGCTGGCCCGCGCGCAGGCGGGTGGCGGCGGCGTGGACGTCTACAACCTCGACGTGACCTGGACCGCCGAGTTCGCCGCCGCGGGCTACCTGCAGAGCCTGGACGAGTCGCGCGTGCGCACCGGCGACTTCCTCCCGCGCCCGCTGTCCACGTGCCGCTACGACGACCGGCTGTGGGCGCTGCCGTTCAACACCGACGTCGGCCTGCTGTACTACAACACCGAGCTGCTCGCACAGGTGAAGCGCACCGAGCCACCCTCCGACTGGGGAGGGCTCGTCGACGACGCCGTGGTGACCGCGGGCGTCTCCCACGGTTCGACCGCGGGGTTCGTCGGCCAGTTCGCCGACTACGAGGGGCTGACGGTCACCGCGCTGGAGATGGTCTGGGGCGCGGACGGGGGTCGTGGTCGACGACGAGGGCGCCGTCCTGCCCGACTCGCGGGACGTGGCCGCCGTCCGGACCGCGTTCGGCCGCCTCAAGACCGTCACCGACAGGGTGCCTCTGACCAACGAGGCCACGAGCATCGAGGAGTTCCGCAACGGGCGGGCGCTGTACATGCGCAACTGGCCCGTGGCAGACCGGACGCTGCGCGACGCGGAGCTGGGACCGGTGATCCCGTTCGGCGTCGCGACGCTGCCCGGCGGGTCGGCGGCGCTCGGTGGCCAGAACCTCGCGGTCTCCGCGACCACGGACATGCCGAAGGCGTCCCGCGCCCTCGTCGAGTTCCTCACCGACGCGCGCAGCCAGCAGCAGCTGTTCCAGCGCGGCGGGCTGCCCGCGACCCGCAAGATCGTCTACAAGGACCCCGCGGTCCAGTCGGACTTCACCACCACGCTGGTCGACGCGCTCGACGGCGCGCGCACCCGCCCGGTCGTCCCGCACTACGCGGCGTTCAGCCGGGCGTTCCGAGCAGAGGTCGACGCGTATGTGCGCGGAGGTCAACGGGTCCCGGACGAGGACATCCGCGCCCGGCTGGAGGCGGCGCTGCAGGGCCGCGAGCCGCCGCAACCGAGTTGAGACCGTTCTAGGCTGCCACGATGTCGATCGATCCCGCCTCCACCGCCGGTCCCGCGGACGGTCCCTTCGTCATCCCGGAGCACCTGCGCGCCGACCAGCTGCAGGACCGCATGGGCATCGAGTTCGTCACCTGGACCCGCGACGAGGTCGTCGGCCGCATGCCGGTGGCGGGCAACCGGCAGCCCTACGGCCTGCTGCACGGCGGCGCGAGCGCCGTGCTCGCCGAGACGCTGGGCTCGGTGCTCGCGGCTCTGAACGTGATGCCGGACCTGTCGCCGGTGGGGCTGGAGCTCAGCTGCACCCACCACCGCGCCGCCGTCGACGGCTGGGTGACCGGTACGGCGCGGCTGGTGCACCTGGGCCGCAGCACCTCGACCTGCGAGATCGTGCTCGTCGACGACCGGGGTCGGCGGACCTGCACGGCGCGACTGACATGCGTGCACCGGGACATGCCGGCGCCGCTGTCCCCGTCCTGACGACCGGCGCAGCGGGCACCGTCAGGTGCCGACGCCCTCGCCGAGGTAGGCCTCCTGCACCCGAGGATCCGCCAGCAGCTCATGGCCCGTACCCGACAGCGTCGTGCGCCCCAGGTCGATGACGTAGCCGCGGTCCGACAGCGCCAGCGCCGAAAGCGCGTTCTGCTCGACGAGCAGGACCGTAGTGCCCTCGGACTGGAGTTCCTTGATCGTCGAGAAGATCTTCTGCGTCATGATCGGCGAGAGGCCCATCGACGGCTCGTCCAGCATCAGCACCGACGGCCGCGACATCAGCGCCCGGCCGATCGCGAGCATCTGTTGCTCGCCGCCGGAGAACAGGCCCGCCTTGTTCATGCGCCGCTCCCCCAGCACCGGGAAGAGCGAGTAGACATGGTCCATGTCCTCCCGGATCCCGGCCTCGTCGCTGCGGGTGTAGGCGCCCAGCCGCAGGTTCTCCTCCACGGTCATCCGGGAGAACAGCTTGCGGCCCTCCGGGCTGTGGGCCACGCCCTTCGTGACGATCTCGTGTGCCGGAAGACGGTGGATCGGCTCGCCGTCGAGCAGCACCTCGCCGGACACCGACCGCAGCAAACCGGAGATCGTGCGCAGCGTGGTGGTCTTGCCCGCCCCGTTGCTGCCGATCAGGCTGACGATCTGGCCCTTCTCGACGTCGAACGAGACGCCACGTACGGCCTGGATCGCGCCGTAGGCGACCACGAGGTCGCGGACCTGCAGGAAACTCACGGGTTTTCCTCTTTCCGGTGCGCGCCCCCGGGCGACTCGTCGACCGTGGCAGACGAGTGCAGCTGCGCCTCGACCTCCTCCGGCGGGGCCCCGAGGTAGGCCTCGACCACGCGGGGGTCGCCGCGCACCTCGTCCGGGCTCCCCGCCACCAGCAGCTCCCCCTGCACCAGCACGAGCACCCGGTCGCAGAGGGTGAAGATGAACTTGGTGTCGTGCTCGATGACGACCACCGAGATCCCCAGGTCCCGGATCGCGAAGATCAGCTGCCGGGTGGCCTCGGTCTCCTGCGCGTTCATCCCGGCGGTCGGCTCGTCGAGCAGCAGGACCGACGGGTCCGTCGCCAGGGCGCGGGCGATCTCCAGGCGCCGCTGGTCGCCGTAGGGCAGGTTGCGCGCCAGCTCGTCGGAGAACCGCCCGAGCCCGACGAAGTTGAGCAGCTCCCCGCTGCGCTCGCGCGCCTCGGCCTCGCTGCGCTTGAACTTCGGCCCGTGCAGCAGCGACGAGAGCGGGCTCTGCTTCATCCGGACGTGCCGCCCGACCAGGACGTTCTCCTCGGCGGTCATCGAGGGGAACAGCCGGATGTTCTGGAAGGTCCGAGCGATGCCCTTCTCGGTCACCAGCGCCGGGTCCTGCGGCAGCCGCTGGCCGCGCAGCGACACCGAGCCGGACGTCGGTGCGTACAGGCCGGTCAGGCAGTTGAACAGCGTGGTCTTGCCGGCCCCGTTCGGTCCGATCAGACCGATGATCTGGCCCTCCATCAGGTCGAACGACACGTCACCGAGCGCACGCAGCCCGCCGAACTGCATCGTCACGCCGGCGGCGGCGAGGATCGGACTGACACCGGTGCGTCCCGCCTCGGGGGCGGCTGACGGAGCACTCATGCGGCCACCTCCGCCCGGCTGCCCGCGGTCGACCCACCGGGTGGAGGCGCGTCCACGGGGTCGTGCGCCAGCTCGGCCCGCCGGTGCCGGTCGGGCACGAGGCCCTGCGGGCGGAACCGCATGATCAGGATAAGGGCGAGGCCGAAGAGGAGCAGCCGGTAGTCCGAGAACTCGCGCAGCTTCTCGGGCAGAACGAACAGCAGCGAAGCACCCAGTACCGCGCCGGGCACCGTCCCCATCCCGCCGAGGATGACCGCCGCGAGCAACGTCACCGACTCCGTGAACCGGAAGCTCTCGTACGACACGGTGCCGGTCTTGTGCGCGAAGAACGCACCCGCGAACCCGGCGAGAGTGGCACCGCAGAGGAACGCCATGATCTTGATCGGGCCGGTGCGGATGCCCATGGCCCGCGCGGCGTCCTCGTCTTCGCGGATCGCGATCCACGCCCGCCCGAGCCGAGACTCCTTGAGATGGCTGAAAACGAGCATGACAATTGCCACGAGGAACACGATCAGCAAGTAGTACAGGACGCCCGCGGGGAGCTGGATCCCAGCGACCGCGATCCGGTCGGAGAAGCGCGTACCGAACAGCTCGACCTGCGGGATGCCGGGGATGGCGTTGGAGCCACCGGTGAGTCCGAAGATGTTGTTCTGCGCGGTGCGCACGAAGATCTCGCCGAAGGCGAGGGTGACGATCGCGAGGTAGTCGCCGCGCACCCGCAGCGTCGGTGAGCCGACCACGGCGCCGAACATTCCGGCGATGACCGCGGAGATCACCATGACCAGGGCGAACGGCAGGTGCACGTCGAACTTCGCCGCGGCCGCGCCGGACAGGTTCGCCGCGGTGAAGGCCCCGATGCCGAGGAAGGCGACGTAGCCGAGGTCGAGCAGGCCGGCCAGTCCGACGACGATGTTGAGCCCGATCGCGGTGGCGGCGTAGACGCCGATGTTCGCCGCGACCGTCATCCAGTACTCGTTGCCGGCCGCGGTCAGCGGCAGCGCCAGCGCGATCACCAGCAGGACCACGACGCTGAACACCCGGTGCCGCTCGGCGACCGTCGCCACCCAGGTCATCAGGCCGGAGGCGTGCAGGGCCGCGAAGGCACCGCCCAGTGCCGCGAGGAAGGACAGGAAGACCGCGCCCGAGTACGGGTTCGCTGCACCTCCGGTGCCGCCACTGGTGAGCGTCGCGGCTACCACGAACAGCAGCAGCACGTACACGACGACCATCACGACCCGCTCGACCCACGCGCCGAACCGCCACGTCCAGACCGGCCGCGGTTCGATCCCGCCCGCCCGCGCCCCGAGCTCGACCAGCACGCCGGCCAGCAGCGTGACAACGGCCCCGAAGGCCACCGACCCGTCGGCGACGGTGATCGCACCCAGGCCGCCGCCTTCGACGGTGATGAAGAGACCGTTGACCACCGCGATCCCGATGATGCCCCAGGCGAGTCCGCGCAGGAGCCGGCCTCGGGCGGGCACCGGCGCGAGGGTCAGCACGAGCGCGGCGATGCCGAACAGCAGCAGTTGCAACCGGAAGCCGGTGACCCCGAAGGGAGCGACGAAGTACTGCAACGTCGCCTTGTCCGGGTATGGGCCGCTGTTGAGCACGAACGTCGCCCACGGCAGCAGCGTGCCGATCAGTGTCAGGAGGCCGCCCGCGACACGCAGCGCAGTGGCGTGCGGGCCAAGAGCCGCTATGAGGCGGCCCATTCGGCCCGGCGGCGGCCCGGCGGGGCGCGGGGCGGGGGGCGCGCCCGCCGGGCTGGTGGTGGTGGTCATGCCCGCACCCTCTCCGACTCGCCGAAGAAGCCCTGCGGCCGGAACACCAGCACCGCGATGAGCACGACGAAGATCCAGACGTAGTCATAGGCGGTGCCGCCGGGCAGGTACTGCCCACCGAGGGCCTTCACGAGCCCGATCACGATACCGCCAACCACTGCACCCTTGAGGTTGCCGATTCCCCCCAGGACCGCCGCGGTGAACGCGAAGATGCCGTTCTGGAAGCCCATGTCGATGTTGATGAAGCCGAGGTCCGTCCCGTACATGATCCCGCCGACCCCGGCGAGCGCCGCGCCGAGCGCGAACGTCAGCACGATCACGCGGTCGGTGTCGACGCCCATCAGGCGGGCGGTGTCGGAGTCCTGCGACACGGCCCGCATCGCCCGGCCCATCCGCGTGCCGTTGACGAACGCCGTCAACACGGCGGCCAGGACGAGCGACAGCACGATGATCAGCAGCCCGGTCCAGCGGAGCGGCACCGTGCCGCCGGGAACCGGGATCTCCCAGGTGCCCTGCACGAACACCCTGGGGAAGGGCAGCGCGGCCGTCGCGCCCGGATAGAAGTTGCGGACAAACTCCTGCAGAGCCACCGACACACCCAGCGCGGTGATCAGCGGAGCGAGCCGGGGGGCGCCGCGCAACGGACGGTAGGCGAAGCGTTCTATGAGCACCCCGACCGCCGTGGAGACCGCTGCTCCCCCGACGAGCAGCAGCGGGAGCGCGAGGTACCACTGTTGCTGGATGAAGGTCGGAAGCAGGTAGGTGAACATGAACAGGCCGCCGTAGGCGCCGACCATGAACACCTCACCGTGCGCAAAGTTGATCAGCTGGATGATCCCGTAGACCATCGTGTAGCCCAGCGCGATCAGGCCGATCAGCGAGCCGAGGATGAGCCCGTTGACGATCTGCGACAGGAACGTGGCCAGCAAGTGGGTCCCTTCCTCGATCCGGTGCGGGGCGGACGCATCGTGACCGGATCGGTTACAGACCGGGCGGGGGCGGGTGATGCCCGCCCCCGCCGGTGTTCTTGCGGTGGTTCCCCGTGCCGGGGGACGTCAGGGCTGGAAACTGCCCGTCGAGCCCTCGATCGGTTCGAAGTTGTCGCCCTTGACCGTGTAGACGGTGAGCACCTTGTTCGTGGTGTCGCCGAACTCGTCGAACGAGACCGGGCCGCTCGCGCCCTGCAGGTTCGTCGCCTGCACGTTGCGACACCACGGTCTTGCGCGTGTCCTCGCTCCACGTGCCGCCCTGCACAGCCTTGGCCAGCGCGTCGATGACGACGTTCGTCGCGTCGTAGGTGAGGGCCCCGTACGCGCCGTACGGCTCGGCGTAGTTCGCGGCCTGGTAGTCGGCGATGAACTGCTTGGCGCTCGGCAGCGACTCCGGAGGTGCGCCGACGTTGGTCGCGAGGTCGCCTGCGCGGCCGCCGAGCGCGACGAACTGCGGGTCCACGATTCCGTCGCCGCCCATCAGCGGGACGTTCAGGCCGGCGCCGGCGAGCTGCGCCGAGAGCGGGCCTGCGGCCGGGTACTCCCCGCCGTAGTAGACCGCGTCCGGGCTCGACGGCCGGACCTTGGCGATCACGCCCGAGAAGTCCGTGTCCTTCTCGCCGACCTTCTCCCGCGCGACGATCGTCGCGCCGAGCTTCTCCGCCTCCTTCGCGAACTGGTCGGCCAGACCCGCGCCGTAGGTCTTGCCGTCGTCGATCACGGCGATGCTCTTCTTGCCCGCCTTCTGCACCAGGTACTGGGCGCCGAACGGCCCCTGGATCAGATCCGTCGTGGCCACCCGGAAGTAGCTCGCGAACGGCCGCTTCGGCGCCGTCGCGGGCTGCTCACCCAGCGTCAGCGTCGGGTTCGTGTTCGCCGGCGAGACCTGGACGATGCTGCGGTCCGCCAGGATCGGCTGCACCGTCTGGGAGGTCGACGAGTTCAGCGTGCCGACCACCCCGACGACGTTCGGGTCCGACGCGAGCTTCGTCGCCGCCTGGCCCGCGACCTGTGGGGTCGCCTGGTCGTCTTCGGGCTGGAAGACGAGCGCGTAGCCCGGCACCGTGCACTTCTGGTTCGCCTGGTCCACCGCGAGGTCCGCCGAGTGGCTCATGCCCAGCCCGAGAGCCGACAGGCCACCGGAGAGCGGTGCCACCATCCCGACGACCAGCGTACCCTTGCTGGTGTCGCAGGAGCTGCCACCGCCGGCGGTGCCGCCGGTGCCTTCCTGCCGGTTCGTGCCGCATGCCGTGAGCCCGAGAGCTCCGGCGAGGATCGCGGCGGTGACGATCGTCCGCCTCCGAGTCATGTGCCGAACGTCCTTCCGTGGCGTCTGTACCGCATCGGTGGTGCCCGACCACCGCCGAAACACTCTCCTGTGGAGAGCGTGGCGGACGTTAGGCGACGCCCCGAAACCACGCACCACCGCCCCGGCCTCTTTACCGGACCGCAATCCGAATGTCACTCAGAGTGATCAAGACGGTGCGCAGTGCGACAATCGACAGCGCAGCGTGACCTTCAGGCTCCGTTGGGAGGCTTCACGCCCGCGGCGTCGCGAGCCCCTCGACGACGGCCTCGGCCACGGCCTTCATGGTGGTGCGCCGGTCCATCGCCGTGCGCTGGATCCAGCGGAACGCCTCCGGCTCGGTCATCTGCTGGCGCGTCATCAGCAGGCCCTTGGCCCGGTCGACGACCTTGCGGGTCTCCAGCCGCTCGCTCAGCGTGGCGACCTCGTCCTCCAGCGCGCGCTTCTCGGCGAACCGCGACACCGCCAGCTCGATCGCCGGCACCAGCTCGTGGCGGGCGAACGGCTTCACCAGGTAGGCCATCGCACCCGCGTCGCGCGCCTGCTCGATGAGCTCGCGCTGGCTGAACGCGGTGAGCATCACCACGGGGGCGATCCGCTCCTCGACGATGCTGGTCGCCGCGGCGATGCCGTCGACCTTCGGCATCTTGATGTCCATGATGACCAGGTCGGGGTGCAGCCGGCGAGCCAGCTCGACGGCCTGTTCGCCGTCCGCCGCCTCACCGGCCACGACGTAGCCTTCCTCGGTGAGCATCTCGGCGAGGTCGAGCCGGATGAGGGCCTCGTCCTCCACCACGAGGACTGACAGTCCGGTGGCCGCGGCAGCTGTCGCCGTGCTGCCGTCGTCGTCGGAAACCTGCTGGGCCACCGGGCAATCTCCTCTGCGGAATGGGTCGAACCAGGAGACTCCAGGGTACCGGGCTATGCTGGACGCACTCTGTGACCTGGTCCCTCGCTGGACCGAACGGTCGAAGCCCCCGTAGCCCAACGGCAGAGGCCGCGCTCTCAAACAGCGTCCAGTGTGGGTTCGAATCCCACCGGGGGCACCCTCCCGCCGATCGTGTCGGCGGGCTCCGGCGACCCTTTCTCTTGACCAAGCGCAGCCATGCACATTGCGCATGGCGACCGAACCGCCACGAACTGGACAACTAATGGCGGCCGACCCCCCGCATTTGGTGTTTCCGCTCCCCCCACGCGCGTCTGCTGACCGCCCCCGTTTCCGACGACAGTTCTGCCCGAAGGCAGACGAGCTGCCACGGCGAGTCAAGGGGTAGGTCATGATCGAAGCCCAGGTGTCCCGACGGGACGTGTTGAAGTTCTCCGCGCTGGGCGCCGCGGCGGTCGCGCTCCCCCTCGAGCGGGTCGTGCGTGCCAAGACGGTGAGCCAGATCGCGGCCAGCAAGCTGCCGGCGCCGTACACCCTGCCGTTCGCGGTGCCGCCGGTGATCGACGGGCGCGGGGGTGGTGTCGTCAACCTGGAGCAGACCGCCAAGAAGGTCTCGATCCTCCCCGGGTTCCAGACCACGATCTTCGGCTACGGCCTGCCCGGTCAGGGCCCGACCACCCCGGGCCCGACCCTGCACAACAAGCGTGGCACGCCGCTCACCGTGATGATGGCGAACAAGTTGCCGACTGCTCACCCGTTCCTCAACTACGACCCGTGGACCTCGACGCACCTGCACGGCTCGGCGTCGAAGCCGCAGTACGACGGGTACGCCAGTGACATCACGAAGGTCGGCCAGACCAAGCGCTACATCTTCCCGAACAAGCAGGACGCCCGGACGCTCTGGTACCACGACCACGGCGTGCACCACACCGCTGAGAACGCCTACATGGGGCTCGCGGCGCAGTACCACCTGCACGACGACGTCGAGAGCGGGCTGAGCATCCCGAAGTGGGCGTGGGACGGCCGGCCAGTGGCCGACCAGTACGACCTGCCGCTGATCCTGGCCGACAAGATGTTCAGCTCGAACGGCGAGTTCCGCTACGACGACGCCGGGCACACCGGCCTGTGGGGCGACGTCGTCCTCGTCAACGGCGTGCCGTGGCCGAACCTGAAGGTCAAGAAGCGGCTCTACCGCTTCCGGATCCTGAACGCCTCGATCTCGCGGGGCTTCCGGCTGCAGATGAGCAACAGCACGCCGATCAGCGTGATCGGCACCGACGGCGGCCTGATGCCGCAGGTGCAGCAGACCACCCAGCTGCGCATCGGCATGGCTGAGCGCTACGAGATCGTCATCGACTTCTCGAAGTACACGCCGGGCACCAAGCTCCAGCTGCTCAACCTCGGAGTGCCGAACTCGACCGACTTCGACAACACCGGCAAGGTCATGCAGTTCGAGGTCGTGAACGACGCCTTCGACAAGTCGAACAACGCCCTGCCGACCGGCGGTCTCTACTCCCTGAACCCGAACAAGGACGTCTGGGACCTCAAGGAGACCGAGATCCAGGGCACGACCAAGATCGAGGTCCTCCGCCAGGGCGGGGAATGGAAGATCCAGAGCACGTCGACGAAGACGACGAGCAACTCGGGCAAGGGCACCTCGGGGTCGGGTGGCAGCGGGTCGGGCTCGGGGTCCGGTGGCAGCGGGTCGGGCTCCGGTTCGGGCGGTTCGGGGAACGGCACGACGAAGCTGCTCACCTGGGAGGACGTCATCGCCTCCAACTACAAGGAGACCGTCGCCAACCCGGCCTCGGGTGACGTCCAGATCTGGGAGATCACGAACAAGTCGGGCGGCTGGTTCCACCCGGTGCACATCCACCTCGTCGACTTCAAGATGCTCACCCGCAACGGCAAGCCGGTGTTCAGCTACGAGCAGGGCCCCAAGGACGTCGCGTACATCGGTGAGAACGAGACGGTCCGGGCGATCATGCGGTTCGGCAAGGCAGGCGACCCGACCACGGACGGCCGGTACATGATCCACTGCCACAACCTGCCGCACGAGGACCACGACATGATGACGCAGTTCCGCGTGGGCGCCGACGTCGACCGCGACCCGAACTACGGCCCGGACGACCCCCAGAACGCGAACTGCAACGACCCCATCAACGCGGACCCGGCGGGCGCGTCGCCGGCCTGATCGCTGATCCGCCGAGCGGGCGGCCGTCCTCCTTCGAGGGCGGCCGCTCCGTCGTCTTCCGGGCCTCGTGGACCGCGTTCGATCGCGCACGGCCACGCAGCCACCGGGTCCCGCCGGTGTACCCGGAGTCCCCGTGGCACGGTGGACGGCATGACCGACCAGCGCGACCGCGACGCCGCGGGCCGTGCCCGCAACGCGCGCCCCCGCGACGCCGCCGGCCGCCCGCTGCCGCGTGGCGCGGTCGGGGTCGAGCGGGTGCCGGACGACCTGGTGCTCGGCCCGCAGGAGAGCGTGGACGAGGCGCAGCGGCTGCTCGACGAGGGGATGCCGTTCCACGCCCACGAGGTGCTGGAGGCCGCGTGGAAGGCCGCCGAGCCCGCGCAGCGGGAGCTGTGGCGGGGGCTGGCGCAGCTCGCGGTCGGGTTGACGCACCTGCAGCGGGGCAACGCCCGGGGCGCGGTGGCGCTGCTGCGGCGCGGCGCGGCGCACATCGTCGGTTGGCAGTCGGGGTGGACCGGCCCACCGCCCGCGGACCTCGCCCTCGACGACCTGGTCCGCCACGCCGAGACGGTGGCCGACCGCGTCGAACGCGACGACCCGACCGTCGCCTCCGCCACCGACCTGCGCCCCCGCCTGCGCCGCCCGCGCCCCTGACCGCGAGTCGGCACCTTTGCCGCCGCGAGTCGGCACCTTTGCCGCCGCGAGTCGCGCATCTCAGCAGGGCGAGTTGCGCGCCCGCGCCTGGAGATGCCTCACCGGGGGAGGCGCCGCCACACCGCCCGTGGCAGGTGCCGCATCACCGCGAACACAGGACGCAGGACCGGCGGCACCCACACCTCGCCGACCCGGCCGTGCAGCGCGCGGACCGTCGCGTCCGCGACCGCGTCCGGGGTGCGCGAAAACGGCGCGGGGCTCATCCCCGCCGTCATCCGCCCGATCACGAAGCCCGGCCGGACCAGCACCAACCGCACCCCGCTGCCGGCGAGCGCATCGGCCAGACCGGACGCGAAGCCGTCGAGGCCCGCCTTGGCCGAGCCGTAGACGTAGTTCGCCCGGCGGACGCGGACCCCGGCGACCGAGGAGAACACCACGATCGTTCCGCTCCCCTGGGCCCGCAGGAGCTGGGCGAGATGGGTGAGCACGGCGACGTGCGCGACGTAGTCGGTGTGCACCACGGCGAGGGCGTGGTCGACGTCGCGCTCGGCACGGGCCTGGTCTCCGAGGACGCCGAACGCGACGACAACGACGTCCAGCGGCCCGAAACGGGCGACGACGTCGTCGAGCACCGCGCGCTGCCGACCGACGTCGTCGGCGTCGAACTCGACACGGTGCACCGCGGTCGCGCCGGCGTTGCGCAGACGGCGCTCCGGCTCGTCGAGGTCGTCGGCGCGACGGGCGGCGAGCACCACCCGGGCATCGCCGGCGAGCCGGTGCGCCACCGCCAACCCGATCTCGCTCCGTCCGCCGAGCACCAGGATCGTTCCGTGCACGCCGCGCAGTCTGCCGGGTGCCGTCTGCCCGGAGCGTGCGGGACTGACGTGTCGGTCACGGGATTCCTGCACTGCGAGTGTGCACGGAGACGGCGTAGTCACCGTCGGTGTACGGCCGTCGGTCCCACGTCGCCCAGCGGTCCGTGAGGGTGAGCCCGGCGGAGGTGCACCAGCCGTCGTAGTCGGCGAGCCGCGGCCACCCGGGACGCAGCGCGAACCCCGCCACGAGCACCCCGGTCGGTGCGAGGTGTCGGGCGCACGCGGCGACGGCTGCGGCCCGCCGGTCGGCGCCGATGTACGGCACCACATTGCCCGCCAGCACGACGACGTCGAACCGGTCGGGCAGGGCGAGGTCGGCGAGATCCGCGACGATCCAGCGCAGGTCCGGTGCTTTGCCACGGGCTGCGGCGATCATGTCGGGGTCGCTGTCCACCCCGACGGCCGCGACACCGCGCCGGGCCAGCTCGGCGGCGACCCGTCCGGTGCCGCACCCGGCGTCGAGGACCGAACGGGGCGCGTAGGTCTGCACCAGCGCGACCTCGCCGTGCGGGTCGACGCCCGCCGCGGCGAGCCGCTGCCAGCGGCGCTCGTAGGCATCAACATCGATGCTGCGACGCCAGGCGGCCCAGTCGGCGGGCAAGGGCTCCATGAGATCTCAGTCGCAGACCGCGCCACGGGCGGCCGTTCCGACCAGCTTCGCGTACTTCGCCAGCACCCCGCGCGTGTGCTTCGGCGCCGGCGCCGCCCACTCCGCACGGCGGCGGGCCAGCTCGTCGGAGTCGACCCGCAAGTCGAGGATGCGGGCCGCCATGTCGAGCACGATCTCGTCGCCGTCGCGGACCAGGGCGATCGGGCCGCCGTCCGTCGCCTCGGGAGCGACGTGGCCGATGCAGAGGCCCGTCGTCGCACCGGAGAACCGGCCGTCGGTCACCAGCAGCACGTCCTTGCCCAGCCCCGCGCCCTTGATCGCGCCGGTGACGGCCAGCATCTCCCGCATCCCCGGACCGCCGCGGGGGCCCTCGTAGCGGATCACCACGACATCACCGGCCTGCAGCGTGCCGTCCTCGACGGCGCGCATTGCTCCCGATTCCCCGTCGAACACCCGCGCCCGCCCGACGAACCGCGCGGAGTCCAGCCCGGCGCTCTTCACCACCGCACCATCCGGGGCGAGCGAGCCCCGCAGGATCGTGATGCCGCCGGTGGGGTGAATGGGGTCGTCGAGCCGGCGCAGGATCTCCCCGTCCAAGTCGGGCGGGTCGAGCGCCGCGAGGTTCTCGGCGACGGTCGCGCCGGTCACGGTCAGCGCGTCGCCGTGCAGCAGTCCGGCGTCGAGCAGCGCCCGCATGACCACCGGAACGCCGCCGACCCGGTCCACGGTGCTCATCACGTGCGCCCCGAAGGGCTTGACGTCCGCGAGGTGCGGGACACGGTCGCCGACGCGGGTGAAGTCGTCGAGCTCCAGCGGGACACCTGCCTCGTGCGCGATCGCGAGCAGGTGCAACACGGCGTTCGTCGACCCGCCGAAGGCCATGACGACGGCGATCGCGTTCTCGAACGCCTCCCAGGTCATGACCTGCCGGGCCGTGATGCCCTTCTCCAGCATCGCCACCACCGCCTCGCCGGAGGCGCGGGCGACCCCGTCGCGGCGGCGGTCGACTGCCGGTGGGCTGGCGGAGCCCGGCAGGGCCATGCCGAGAGCCTCGGCCGCGCACGCCATGGTGTTGGCGGTGAACATGCCGCCGCACGCCCCCTCACCGGGGCAGATGGCCCGCTCGATCGCGTCGACCTCGGCGCGGGAGATGAGCCCGCGGGCACAGGCGCCGACGGCTTCGAACGCGTCGCCGATGGTCACCTGCCGGTCGCCCACGTAGCCCGGCAGAATCGACCCGGCGTAGACGAACACGGCCGCGAGGTCGAGCCGGGCGGCGGCCATGAGCATGCCGGGCAGGCTCTTGTCGCAGCCGGCGAGCAGCACGGTGCCGTCCAACCGCTCGGCCTGCACCACCGTCTCCACCGAGTCTGCGATGATCTCGCGGCTGACCAGCGAGAAGTGCATCCCGACGTGCCCCATCGAGATGCCGTCCGAGACCGAGATCGTGCCGAACTCCATCGGGTAGCCGCCCGCCCGGTGCACGCCCTCCTTGGCCGCTTGGGCGAGGCGCTGCAACGACAGGTTGCAGGGGGTGATCTCGTTCCACGACGACGCGATGCCGATCTGCGGCTTGGTGAAGTCCTCGTCGCGCATGCCGACGGCGCGCAGCATTCCGCGTGCAGGGGCCCGCTCGAGGCCGTCGGTGACCTCGCGGGAGCGGGGCTTGAGATCCGGCTGGGTCTGAGGGGTCTGCGTCATCGGGGGCCTCCTGGCGTGCGCGTCGGCGCACAGTCTGCCGTTGCGGGCGCGAGAGCGCTCCGAGGGCCGCCATGGGCGAGGAGGACGCGCGCTCGCACCGACGAAGGTGGCGACTCGCGACGGCAAACGTGCCGACTCGCGGGAACCGCGGACGCGGAAGAGGGCCCGCACCACCCGGTGCGGGCCCTCTCGATCGCCTTCGGTCCCCCTGGATCACCCCAGGTCGACGGCGGCGGTCAGTCGTGGCGGCCGCCGCGGCGGGGGGCGCCGGTCGGGGCGAAGCCGCGGTCGCGGCGGATGTTCGCCTTGCGGCCCTTGAGCGTGGTCGCTCCGCGCAGCGAGCGCAGGACGTCGTCCGCGGCGTGCTCGGGGATCTCCACCAGCGAGTGCCGCTCGTGGATCTGGATCGCGCCGATGTCCCGGCCCGTCAGGCCCGACTCGTTGGCCAGCGCGCCCACGATGTCCTGCGGACGCACACCGCTGGCGCGGCCGGCGTTCACGAACAGGCGTGTCGCGCCCGCCCGCGGCGGACGGGTCCCGGCCGCCGCGCCACCACGGCCGCGCGGGCCGGCATCGCGCTCCCGGCCGCCCGCTCGGGCGCTGACCACCGGGATGTCGTCGGCGTCGTCCGGCGCACCGGCGACCTCCTGGGCGAGCCCGACCGCGGCCGCGGCGATGTCCACCGGGTCGAAGTCGGCCGCGAGCTCGACGATCATCGCGCGGACGGCGTCGAGGTGCGTCCCGTCCAGGGCGCCGTCGACCTCGCCGAGCAACCGGGCCGCCAGGGCGTCGCGGGTGCGGGCCAGGCGGGCGGCGCGCAGGTCGGCCGCGGTGGGTACCGGGGCGATCGTGATCGGCTGGTGGGTCAGCCGCTCGATCTGGCGCAGCATGTAGGTCTTCGACGGCGGGACCAGCGTGATCGCGACGCCCTCGCGGCCGGCCCGGCCGACCCGGCCGATGCGGTGCACGTAGGTCTCGGGCGACTGCGGCACGTCGTGGTTGACGACGTGCGTGAGCAGGTCGATGTCCAGGCCGCGGGCCGCGACGTCCGTCGCCACCAGCAGTTCGGTGCGCCCGCTGCGGAGGCGGTCGACCACCCGGGAGCGGTGCTCCTGGTCCATGCCGCCGTGCAGCGCCTCCGCGCGCAGGCCACGGGCCGTCAGCGTCTCGGTGACGGCGTCGACGTCCAGCCGGGTGCGGCAGAAGACGATCGCCGCCTTCGGTCGCTCGGCCTCCAGCACGCGACCCAGCGCGGCGGTGGTGTGCGTGCGTGGCACGAGGTACGCCGTCTGGCGGACCAGCGGCGCCCCGCCGTCGGGCACCACCTCGCGGCCCATCCGAACGGTGACCGGCTCACGCAGGTAGTTGCGCGCGAGGTCCTCGATGCGCCGTGGCATGGTGGCCGAGAACAGCACGGCCTGCCGGGTGTCCGGGGTGGCGTCGAGCAGGGTCTCGATGTCTTCGACGAAGCCCATGTCGAGCATCTCGTCGGCCTCGTCCAGGACGACGACCTCGAGCTCGTCCAGCCGCAGCGCGCCGCGGTTCATCAGGTCGATCGCCCGGCCGGGGGTGGCGACGACGACGTCGATGCCCTCGGACAGGCCGCGCAGCTGCGGGCCGACGGGGGCGCCGCCGTAGACGGTGAGCACGCGGGCGCCCATGCCCCGGCCGTAGCTGGTGATGGCCTCGGCGACCTGCAGCGCGAGCTCGCGGGTCGGGGCGAGGACCAGGCCGAACGGGGCGGTGCGGCCGGTGCGGCTCGGGCGCTGCTCGCCCAGGCGCTCCAGCATCGGCAGCGCGAAGGCGGCGGTCTTGCCGGTGCCGGTCGCGGCCTGACCGATCAGGTCACGGCCCTCGACCAGCGGCGCGATCGACTCGGCCTGGATCGGGGTGGGGGTGGTGTAGCCGAGCGCGGCGACGGTCCGCTGGAGCTCAGGGCCCAACGGAAGGTCGGCGAAGCTCGGGCCCTGCTCGGTGACGATCTCGGCGGTCTCGGGCAGGGCAGGGTCAACGACAACGTCGTTCAGTGTCACGTCTGTCTCTCGTCGAACGGAACGGGAGCACGGACGGTGCACCCACGGGCGAAGCCCGCGGACGTGGTGGCACACAGCCGGACAGCGGGCTTTCTTGGTTCACAACATCGAACCGACGAGAAATCATCCCATTGGGCGTCGTCCGGCCGCGAGCCGGGGGTCACACCGGCGTCGAGGATGTCGTGAAAGCCACGTTCAGGACGTCAGACGCCGTGAACGTGGCTTTCACGACAACACGAGCGACGAGCGAAGCGCTCAGGCGCCGCCCGCGTTCAGCGTCACGGTCTCCGGCGTGAAGCCCGAGCCCACGACGTCAACGCCCTCCCCCTTGAGGGTCTCCAGCGCCTTGGTGACGTACTCGTTGGTGAACGCCTGGGCGTCGGGCTCCTTGGTCAGCACCGTCGCCCCGTCCGCGTTCTTGGCCTGCAGCGCAACCTGCACAGTCCTATCCCATGCCGCCTGGTCGATCGTGCCGACCCCGGCCGCGGGTGACGGCCAGATCAGCTTGTTGATCTCGTTGACCTGCCACAGCTGGTGGCTCGCCCCCAGCTTCGAGCCGGCCTTCACCACGATGTCGCGGCACGACTCGGGGTTGTCGCGGCAGTACGCCCAGCCCTCCAGTGACGCGGTGACGAACTTCGTCGTCGTGTCCTGGTAGGTCGGGTCCGACAGCTTCTCGGTGTTGGCCCAGATGGCGTCCTGCAGCATCGCGGTGCCCGCGTCGTTCCAGTTGATGATGCTGAAGTCCGACGGCTGGTAGAGCTGCCCGGTCGCCGGGTTCGTCGCCTCCAGCACCTGCGCGTACTCGTTGTACGACATGGCCTGCGCGGCGTCGATCTCGCCGTTGAGCAGCGCCTGCATGTCGAACTGCTGCTGGACGAGCGTGACGTCGGACGGCGCGATCCCGGCCTTCGTCATACCGGCGAACAGCTCGAACTCGTTGCCGAAGCCCCAGTTGCCGACCTTCTTGCCGCGCAGGTCGGCGGGCGCCGTGACCCCCTTGTTCGCGAACGACACCTGGTAGGTGCCCGAGCGCTGGAAGACCTGAGCGACGTCGGTGATGCCCGCGCCCTGCTCGCGCGAGGCGAGCGCCTTGGGCACCCAGGCGATCGCGAAGTCGGACTGGCCCTGCGCGAGCACCGTCTGCGGGACGATGTCGACGCCGCCCTCGAGGATCTGCACGTCGAGCCCGCGCTTCTTGTAGAAGCCCTGGTCGACGGCGGCGAAGTAGCCGGCGAACTGGCCCTGTGTCACCCACTGCAGCTGCAACTTGACGGGCGTCAGCGAGCCCGCGGCCGAGCTGGGGGCGGCGCCCCCGCCCGACGGGGCCTGGGGTGTGGTCGAGCAGGCCGCGAGGCCCAGGGCCAGCACCGCCGCCGCGGCAACGAGGCCCGCCCGGATCCCCCGCCTCGATCGTGTCAGTCTCATGGTTCTCTCCTGGTCGGGGTCGGGGTACGGGTGACGATCCGCTCGGCGAGCAAGCCGGCGAGGTAGAACAGCAGGCCGAGGACGATCGACGCGACGACGAACGCCCAGGCCCGCGCGTACGCGGTGTTGGCCGCCGCGGACGTGATCCGGCTGCCCAGCCCGTTCTGCAGGCCGCCGAAGTACTCCGCGACGATCGCGGCGATCACCGAGGCCGGCGCGGCCAGCCGCAGGCCCGTCATGATGTAGGGCACCGCACCGGGCAGGCGGACGAACCGCGAGAACTGCTCCGGGGTCGCCGCGAGCGCGGTCATCAGGTCGTGGTGGACCGGGGTCACCTGGGCGAGCCCGCGGGCCGTCGAGACGAACACCGGCACGACGACCACGACCGCCACCACCAGCCGCCGGGGCAGCTCCGTGGTCGAGCCGAACATCGTCGTGAACACCGGCGCCAGCGCCACGATCGGGACCGCAGCAGCCGCGCTGACCAGCGGTGTCGTCAGCTCCGACACGATCAGCGACCGGGCCGCCAGCAGCGCGAGCCCGACGCCGAGCACGAAGCCGACGACCAGACCGACCAGGGCGTTCCCGCCGGTCACGGCGGCGGTCGCGAGGATCGTCGGGAAGGCGGCGACGACCTGCGCGGCGATCGCGCTCGGCGCGGGCAGCAGGAAGGCCGGGACGCCGCTGACGGCCACCACGAGCTCCCACAGCAGCAGCGCCGCGACGCCGAACGCCACCGGCGGCCAGACCCGGCCGAGCGAGTGGCGGCGGCGCGGCCCCGCGACGGCGGTCGTGATGGTCGGGAGGGTCATGCGCTGCCCTTGCGCAGCGCCTCGCGGACCTCGGTGACGGCCGCGAAGAACTCGGCGGACTCGCGCACGTCGTCGACGACCTCGTCCGGCAGTGTGGAATCGGGCAGTGTGAAATCGGGCAGGGCGGAATCGAGCAGGGCGCCGTCGACGCCGCGACCGGCCGGCCCCGACCCGCCGCGCGGGCGCCGCCCGTCGATCACGTCCGTGATCCGTCCCGGCCGCGGGGACATCACGACGACCCGGTCGGACAGCACGACCGCCTCGGGGATCGAGTGCGTGACGAACAGCACCGCCGCACCCGTCTCGTCCGCGATGCGCAGCAGCTCGGCCTGCATCCGCTCGCGGGTCATCTCGTCCAGCGCGCCGAAGGGCTCGTCCATGAGCAGCAGCTTCGGCCGGGTGGCCAGCGACCGGGCGATCGCCACGCGCTGCTGCATGCCGCCGGAGAGCTGACTGGGCCGCAGCGCGGCGAACTCGGCGAGGCCGACCAGGGCGAGCAGCTCCGCCGCGCGGGCGCGGCGCTCGGCCTTCGCGACCCCGTGCACATGCAGGGGCAGCTCGACGTTCGCCGCGACCGTCCGCCACTCCAGGAGGCCGGACTGCTGGAACGCGATGCCGTAGTCCTGGTCCAGCCGGGCCTGCCGGGCGGACTTGCCGCCGACCACCACGGACCCGGAGCTCGGCTGCTCCAGGTCCGCGACCACCCGCAGCAGCGTCGACTTCCCGCACCCCGACGGGCCGATCAGCGACACGAACTCGCCGGGCTCGACCCGCAGCTCGATGCCCGACAGCGCGTGCACCGTTCCCCGGGCCCCGGTGTCGAAGGTCTTGTCGACGCCGGTCAGCTCGATGGCGTTCATCGGGCGACCCCCTGGTAGCGCCGCAGTGCGAGGTCGAGCAGCCCGACCGCCGCCGCCGCGACGAGACCGAGCACCGCCGCGCCGAGGATGGCGGTGTACATGCGTGACGGATCGCCCGTCGCCGCCTGGGCGTACTCGATGATCAGCCGGCCGATCCCGCCGCGGGTGCCCGTGGAGATCTCGGCGACGATCGCGCCGATGACCGCGGCGGCGGCGGCGAGCCGAGCCGACGGGATCAGGTAGGGCACGGACGCGGGGAGCCGCAGCCGGAGCAGCGTCGTCCACCAGCCGCACGCCAGCGCGCGGAACAGCTCGACGTCCGCGGTCCGCGGCGAGGTGAGCCCGCGCAGCATGCCGACCGCGATCGGGAAGAACGCCAGGTAGGCCGCGATCACCATGACGCTCGCCCACGGCTGCCACGGCTGCCCGAACACCGCGATCCTGCCGCCCCAGCCTGCGACGAGCGGGGCGATCGCGATCAGCGGCACGGTCTGGGACGCGACGACGTAGGGCAGCAGCGCGCGCTCGAGCAGGCCCGACCGCTGCATCACCACCGCCAGCAGCACGCCCAGCACGCCGCCCAGCACGAGACCGCCCAAGGAGAGGCGCAGGGTGAAGAGCGCCCCGGAGAGCACGGCGGCACCGATCGACCGCTGCTGCGCCGCCCCCGCGACCTCGGGATCGAACAGCCTGCCGAGGACGGTCCAGACGTGCGGCATCGCCGCGTCCGAGGTCCGAGGCAGCACCCGCGTGCCGGCGATGCTCACCCCGTCGGCCGGCACCACGAGCTTCACCAGCTCCCACACGACCACGAGCAGCACGAACGCCGCGACGGCCGTCGCCGCGGACCGCCATCGCGGCGAACGGCCCGGGGTCACCCGCCCGGCTGTGCGCACCCCACCTCCACGACTCGGCAAGGAGCATGATCGTCCGCGGACCGGGTTACCGTCCAGTCGCGGGCGGCTTGCGCCTGCGTTACGACACGTCCGGCCGTCGGCGCGGATCCGGCACCGGCGCACTCTGCGCCTGGTGAGGGCGGGCGCGCAAGGTCACCCGGGCCACGCACGGGCGCCACGCAGGCGGTCCGTCACACCCCGCCCGTGCTGTCGCACAGGCCGTGGGGTTGTCACACCTGCCGAGCAGGGTGTGCGGGCCGGGCTGAGGTTGCGACACCGTTGGCGGGGTGCGACGAGCAGGGCGGGGGTGCTCCCCGACGGCAAGGGGTCCGATCCGCCCGCCCCGCCCGCTGAGGCACAGCCGACGATCTTCCTCGGGTCGCTCGCGGCGGGTCGGTCAGCGGGGCTTGCCCTTGCCCGTTGCCCTCGACGTCGAAGCCGGCGCGGCGCAGTGCGTCGGCCATCGCGTTGTTCGCCGCAGGTGCAGGAGCACGGCCACGGTCGGCGCCCCGGCCCTCCTGCCCGGACCGGCCTGCGCGCCGGTCCTGCGCACCCCGGCCCTCGCCCCGCCGCTGGCCACCCCGACCCTCGCCCTTGCCCTGGTCGCCGCGGCCAGGTTCGCGCCGCGGGCCGGACTTCTCCCCCCGCTCCGGCTTCGCCGCCGCGCCGGGCTCGTCGTCCAGCCGCAGGGTCAGCGAGATCCGCTTGCGCGCCTCGTCGACCTCCAGCACCTTCACCCGCACGACCTCACCGGACTTCACGACGTCCCGCGGATCGCTGACGAACTGCCGCGACATCGCCGAGACGTGCACGAGCCCGTCCTGATGCACACCGACGTCGACGAAGGCGCCGAACGCGGCGACGTTGGTGACCACGCCCTCCAGCACCATCCCCGGCCGCAGGTCGGCGATCTTGTGAACGCCTTCGGCGAAGGTGGCGGTGCGGAACTCGGGGCGCGGGTCGCGGCCGGGCTTCTCCAGCTCCGTGAGGATGTCGGTCACGGTCGGGAGCCCGAACCGGTCGTCGACGAACTGCTGCGGCTTGAGCGACCGCAGCCTCGGGGCGTTGCCCAGCAGCGTCGCGACGTCGCCGCCTGCCTTCGCGACGATCCGGCGCACCACCGGGTAGGCCTCCGGGTGCACGCCGGAGACGTCGAGCGGGTCGTCGCCGCCGCGGATACGGAGGAAGCCCGCGCACTGCTCGAACGCCTTCGGGCCCAGCCGCGGCACGTCGTTGAGCGCCGTCCGGGCCCGGAACGGGCCGTGCGCGTCGCGGTGCGCCACGATCTGCGTCGCGAGGCCCTCGGTGATCCCGGAGACGCGGCGCAGGAGCGGGACCGAGGCGGTGTTGACGTCCACGCCGACGGCGTTCACGGCGTCCTCGACCACCGCGTCCAGCGAGCGCGACAGCGACGACTCGGGCAGGTCGTGCTGGTACTGGCCCACGCCGATGGACTTCGGGTCGATCTTGACGAGCTCCGCGAGCGGGTCCTGCAGGCGGCGGGCGATCGACACGGCACCGCGCAGCGAGACGTCGAGGCCCGGCAGCTCGGCCGACGCGTAGGCCGACGCGGAGTACACCGACGCTCCGGCCTCGCTCACCACGACCTTCGTCATCTTCAGCCCGGGGTTCGCCGCGACCACCTCGCCGGCGAGCTTGTCCGTCTCGCGCGACGCCGTGCCGTTGCCGATCGCGATCAGGTCGACGTCGTGCGCGACCGCGAGCCGGGTCAGGGTCGCGAGCGCGCCGTTCCAGTCCCGGCGCGGCTCGTGCGGGTAGATCGTGTCGGTGGCGACGACCTTGCCCGTGGCGTCGACGACCGCGACCTTGACGCCGGTGCGCAGGCCCGGATCCAGGCCCATCGTCGAGCGGGTGCCGGCCGGCGCGGCGAGCAGCAGGTCGCGCAGGTTCGCGGCGAAGACGGCGATCGCGGCCTCCTCAGCGACCGTCCGCAGCCGCATCCGCAGGTCGACCTGCAGCCCGAGCAGGATCCGGGTGCGCCAGGTCCAGCGCACCACCTGGGCGAGCCACTTGTCCGCCGCGCGGCCCTCGTCGCGAATGCCCGCCGCGGCGGCGACCGACCGCTCGTAGTCGGTGACCGGCTCCTCGGGGTCCGAACCGTCCCCCGGGTCGAGGGTGACGTCGAGCACGTCCTCCTTCTCGCCGCGGAACACGGCGAGGATCCGGTGGGAGGGCAGCTTCGTGAAGGGCTCGGAGAAGTCGAAGTAGTCGGCGAACTTGGCGCCTTCGGTCTCCTTGCCCGCCCGGACCGTCGAGACCAGCCTGCCGCGGTTCCACATGCGCTCGCGCAGGCCGCCGATCAGGTCAGCGTCCTCGGAGAACCGCTCGACGAGGATGGCGCGGGCGCCCTCCAGCGCCGCCGCGCCGTCGGGGACGTTCTCGGTCACGTAGCCCGCGGCCGCCGCGGTCGGGTCGAGGGTCGGATCGGCCAGCAGGGCGTCGGCCAGCGGCTCGAGACCGTTCTCGCGGGCGATCATCGCCTTGGTCCGCCGCTTGGGCTTGTACGGCAGGTAGATGTCCTCCAGGCGGGCCTTCGAGTCGGCCGCGAGGATCCGCGCCTCCAGCGCGTCGTCGAGCTTGCCCTGCGAGCGGATCGAGTCGAGCACCACGGCCCGACGCTCCTCGAGCTCGCGCAGGTAGCGCAGCCGCTCCTCCAGGGTGCGCAACTGGGCGTCGTCGAGGCTTCCGGTGGCCTCCTTGCGGTAGCGGGCGACGAAGGGCACCGTCGCGCCGCCGTCGAGCAGGTCGACGGCGGCGGCGACCTGGCCGGGACGGACGCCGAGCTCGTCGGCGATGCGTTGCTGGATCGCGCGGGCCTGTGCGGGCGCGGTGTTCGGAGCCGGGGATTGCTGTGGCTGGACCTGCGTACCTGTCACTCCCCCATCGTGGCGGGCGGTGGGCGCGCGGTCACGCCCGGGTCGGACGCAATCCCGGGTCGGCCGCGCGAGACCCATTAGTCGCCACGTCTGCCGCCGCGAGTCGGCACCTTCGCCGCCGCGAGTCGGTGAGACGACAGCCAATTCGCCGCACGGCGCTTCGAGGCGCGCGCCAGCCAGGCGTCCTGCACCACCTCGGCCAGCTCGTCGCGGCTCAGCTCCCCGATCCGGCTGCCACGGAGAAGCACCGACAGGTGCCCGTTGAAATGCGGTGTGGTGAAGAACGGCGACGTCTCGTCCTGGACCAGCGCGTGCTTGTCCTCCTCGGCAGCCACCCAGAACACGATCACGTCGGAGTAGCGCTCGCCGGTCTCCGGGTCGACCGCGTCCGGGCGGGGATTGCGGAAGAAGATGAACGACTTGCCGCCAACCTGGTAGACCGGCCTGTCCGCGGTTCCGGGGTAGATCGTGACGTGCGGCATGGCGAGGGCGAGCTCGTGCACGTCGTCGACTCGCGCCTTCCTCGCAGCAGCCACGGCGTGAGCGTAGGCGCCCGTCCTCCCCGCCGGACGGTTCTGTCGGCGAGTGGTCGGGCCGACTCGCGCAGGCAAAGGTGCCGACTCGCGGCGGCGAACGTGGCGACTCGCGCAGGCAAAGGTGCCGACTCGCGGGGTCGGCGCTCGCGGGGTCAGCGTTGGAAGAGGGCCACGCACTCCATGTGGTGGGTCATCGGGAACGCGTCGAACGCGCGCAGCGCGGCCAGGTCGTAGCCCTGCGCCGCGAACAGGGCGACGTCCCTGGCCAGGGCCGCGGGGTCGCAGGCGACGTGCACCACCCGGCCCGGGGCCCGGTCGCACAGGGCGGCGACCGTTGCGCGGCCGAGGCCGCGGCGGGGCGGGTCGGCCACCACGACGTCCGGGCGCCCCGGCAGCGACGCCAGCACGTGCTCGACACGACCCACCGTCCAGTGGACCTGATCGAGGTGGGCCAGTGCCGTGCGCCCGTCGGCAGCGGCCTGCCGCGCCGACTCCACCACCCGCACCTCGCCGTCCGGCCCCACCTGCTCCGCCAGGACGGCCGCGAACAGCCCCACTCCGCCGTAGAGGTCCCAGGCGAGCCCGGCCTTCGGGGCCTGCGCCCACTCCCCCACGACCTCCACCAGCGTCGGCGCCAGCGCGGGGTGAACCTGCCAGAACGTGCCGGCCGACAGGTGCCACTCGCGACCGGCCGCACGCTGCGCGACCGCCGGACCGCGCACCCGCGACCCGACCGGGTGCAGGTGCCGGACCCCGTCGGCGTCGATCGCCACCTCGACCTCGTCGCGCGCGGGGAATCGCTGCTCGAGGACGGGGGGCAGCTCGCCGGACGGGACGAGCGGGCAGTCGGCGATCGGCAGGACGTCATGGCTGCGGTGTGCGCGCAACCCGGCGCGCCCGTCGTCGTCGATGGCCAGCCGCACCCGGTGCCGCCAGCCCAGCAGGCCTCCGGGCAGCTCCTCCACGGTGACGTCCCGCTCGACCCCCGCGAGGCGCTGCAGCTGCTCGCGCAGCACCGCGGTCTTCAGCGCGCGCTGGGTCGGCCCGTCGGCGTGCTGCCAGTCGCAGCCGCCGCAGCCACCGGCTCGGGCCCACGGGCACGGCGGCTCGACCCGGCCCGGAGCGGGATCGAGCACGGCGATCGCGTCGGCGCGGCAGAACGCGCCGCCACCGTCTTCGGTGACGACCGCGCGCACCCGTTCCCCCGGCAGCGCGTGCCGGACGAAGACCACGCGCTCACGCCCGTCGTCGACCCGGACCCGCGCGACGCAGTGCCCGCCGTGGGCGACCGCGCCGACGTCCAGGTCGAGCACCCGGTCCGTCCAGTCCAGGGTGTCCGCGGGGACCGCCGCGGTCACTGGCCGGTCCCCGTCCGGGTGAGCGGCAGGCCGGTCACGGCTGCGGCGTGCCGGCACCGGCCCGGTCCGCACCGCGGCCGTCGGTGGTCTGCTCCTTGCGGGCCGTCCCGGCGACCTGGCGGTGCGGCGAAGACGGCGACGGCGCGGCGGCCCGGTCGTCGCGCCGGGCCGTCGGGTAGCCCCGTCGGGTGGCACCGGGGGTCAGCTCGTCCCGTTCCACGATCCGCTCGGACGACTTCAACTGCCATGGCACCGATACCACCATCACTCCCGGCTGGAACAGCAGGCGGGTCTTGATCCGGAGCGCGCTCTGGTTGTGCAGGACCTGCTCCCACCAGTGCCCGACGACGTACTCGGGGACGAACACTGTGACGATGTCGCGCGGGTTCTTCGTGCGCACCCGCTTGACGTAGTCCAGGACCGGCTTCGTGATCTCCCGGTAGGGCGACTCGACGACCTTGAGCGACACCGGGATCTTGCGCCGGTCCCACTCGCGCACGAGCCTGCGGGTGTCGGCGTCGTCGACGTTGACCGTCACGGCCTCCAGCACGTCCGGCCGCGTCGCGCGGGCGTAGGAGATCGCGCGCATGGTCGGCCGGTGCAGCCGGGCGACCAGCACGATCGCGTGGTTGCGCGAGGGCAGGACGGTGTCGAGCTCCGCGGCGTCGATTTCCGCGGCGACGTGGTCGTAGTGCCGCTTGATCGCCAGCATGAGCATATAGAACCCGGCCATCGCGGCGATCGCGATCCAGGCGCCGAGCACGAACTTCGTGATCAGCACGGTCACCAGCACGACCCCGGTCATCACCGCGCCGAACCCGTTGATGAGCTGCGCGCGGCGCATCCGCCGCCGCACCCCGGGATCGGTCTCGGTGCTCAGGAGCCGGCGCCAGTGGCGGACCATCCCCGTCTGGCTGAGCGTGAACGAGACGAACACGCCGACGGTGTAGAGCGGGATCAGTCGGGTGACCTCGGCCTGGAAGCCGATCACCAGGACGACCGCGAACGCCGCGAGGATGACGATGCCGTTCGAGAAGGCCAGCCGGTCGCCGCGGGTGTGCAGCTGGCGGGGCAGGTAGCGGTCCTGCGAGAGGATCGAGCCGAGCACCGGGAAGCCGTTGAACGCGGTGTTCGCGGCCAGCACGAGGATCAGCGCCGTCATGATGATGACGAAGTAGAACCCCGGCCGGAACTCGGCGAACACCGCGTCCGCGAGCTGGGCCACCATCGTCTGCTGGACATAGCCCGGCGGCGCGTCGGGGAACTGCACGGCCGGGTCTTCCGCGATCTTCGCGCCCGTGGCCTGGGCGAGGGCGATCAGGCCCATGAACATCGACACCGACAGCAGGCCGAGCATCAGCAACGTCGTGGCGGCGTTCTTCGACTTGGGCTTCCGGAACGCCGGGACGCCGTTGCTGATCGCCTCGACGCCCGTCAGTGCCGCGGCCCCCTGGGTGAACGACCGCAGCACGAGCAGCACCAGCGCCATGCCGGTGAACGCGTCGCCTTCGGCGAGCAGGTGCAGGTCCGCGCTCGCGGCGCGCACCTCGTCGCCGAGCAGCAGGATGCGGGTGAGCCCCCACACGATCATCGCGCCGATGCCGAACATGAAGGCGTAGACCGGCACGGCGAACGCCGCACCCGACTCCCGGATGCCACGCAGGTTCACCGCGGTGAGCAGCGTGATCGCCACCACACAGAACAGCACCTTGTGCTCGGCGACCAGCGGCACCAACGCTCCGATGTTCGCCGCTGCCGACGACATCGACACCGCCACCGTGAGCGTGTAGTCGACCAGCAGGGCGCTCGCGACGGTGAGGCCGGCGTGGGGCCCGAGGTTGACCGTCGCGACCTCGTAATCACCCCCACCTGAGGGATAGGCGTGCACGTTCTGCCGGTAGCTCGTGACCACGGTGAGCAGCACGACGACGACTGCGAGCCCGATCCACGGCGAGAGCGCGTACGACGCCACCCCGGCCACCGACAGGGTGAGGAAGATCTCCTCCGGTGCGTAGGCCACCGACGACATGGCGTCCGAGGCGAAGACCGGAAGCGCGATGCGCTTCGGCAGCAGGGAGTGGGCGAGCCGGTCGCTGCGCTGCGGGCGCCCGACCAGGATGCGCTTCACCGCGACGGCGAGCTTGGACACGGCGAAAGCCTAGTCACTCCACCTGTGGATCCTCGCCCTGCTACGGACGCGATAGCGTGCGTCAACGACCGGGGAGGATCAGCGCGTGTACGTCGTGGTGATGGGGTGCGGGCGCGTCGGCTCGTCGCTCAGCGCGAGCCTGGAGCGGCTCGGGCACGAGGTCGCGGTCATCGACAAGGAGGCGCAGGCGTTCCGCCGGCTGGGTCCGGACTTCCGCGGACGCCAGGTCGTCGGGCAGGGCTTCCACCGCGAGGTGCTCGTCGAGGCGGGCGCGGAGCGGGCGGACGCCTTCGCGGCGGTCTCCAGCGGCGACAACTCCAACATCATCTCCGCCAGGGTGGCGCGGGAGACGTTCGGCATCGAGCGGGTCGTCGCCCGGATCTACGATGCGAAGCGGGCCGCGGTCTACGAGCGGCTGGGCATCCCGACGGTGGCGACCGTGCCGTGGAGCACGGACCGGCTCATGCGCATGCTGCTGCCCGACGGTGTGGCCTCGGCGTGGCGCGAACCGAGCGGCACGGTCGCGATCCTCCCGCTGCCCCTGCACGAGGACTGGGTGGGCCAACCGATCCGCGCGCTCGAGCAGGCGACCGGCGGCCGGGTGGCGTTCATCGTGCGGTTCGGCAACGGCGTGCTGCCGGGACCCGAGACCGTGGTGCAGCACGAGGACACCGTCTACGTGGCGGCGGTCTCGGGGACGGTCAGCGACGTGACGGCGGCGGCCCTGGCCCCGCCCCAGGAGGGGTGACCGGTGCGCGTGGCGATCGCGGGGGCGGGGGCGGTGGGCCGCTCCATCGCGCTGGAGCTCGTGGAGAGCGAGCACCGGGTGATGCTCATCGAACGAGAGCTCGGCAACATCGAGCCCGAGGCGGTCGAGGCTGCCGAGTGGGTGCACGCCGACGCCTGCGAGCTCGCCTCGCTGGAGGAGGCCGGCCTGGAGGACTGCGATGTCGTGATCGCGGCCACCGGCGACGACAAGGTCAACCTCGTGGTGTCGCTGCTGGCGAAGACCGAGTTCGCGGTGCGAAGGGTCGTCGCCCGGGTGAACGACCCGCGCAACGAGTGGCTGTTCGACGACAACTGGGGCGTCGACGTCGCGGTCTCCACACCGCGCCTGCTCGCGGCACTGGTCGAGGAGGCGGTCGCGGTGGGCGACCTGGTGCGGCTGATGACGCTGCGGCAGGGCGAGGCCAACCTCGTCGAGGTGACGCTCCCGGCGCACACCCCGCTTGCCGGGGCCCCGGTCCGGGCGCTGAAGCTGCCCAAGGACTCCGCGCTGGTGACGATCCTGCGCGGCGGACGCGTGATCGTCCCGCAGGACGACGACTCGCTGGAGGCCGGCGACGAGCTGCTGTTCGTCGCGACCTCGGCGGTCGAGGAGGAGATCCGCGCGGCCCTCGGGCACTGAGCGGGCAGCACGCCCGCCCAGCCCGTGGGGAACGCTCGACGAGCCCCGTCAGACGGCGGGGAGCGGGGCGCGGCGCGCGCGGCGGACGGCCCAGATCGTGCCCAGCAGCGCGACCCCGACGAGCGGGTAGCCCATGGCCAGGCGGGCGATGCCGAGCCACGTCTCCTCCTCGTAGCGGTACAGCAGGCCCTGCACGACGACGCGGGCGACGAACACGAGCGCCCACAGCAGCGTCGCCCAGGTGTAGGCGCGCAGCAGCCGAGGGTCGCGGCGCCAGCCCTGGCCGTCTCCGTTGATCCCGTGCCAGATCACACCGGCCAGCGGCCACCGGACGGCGACCGAGACGAGGAACGTCAGCCCGCACGCGGCGCTGTAGATCAGCCCGGGCAGGTAGAACGCGCGCGCCTCGCCGGAGCGGTAGGCCAGGAACGCCGCGATGCCCACACCGAACAGCCCGGAGATCGCCGGCTGGAGCGCCTGACGCCGGACGACGCGCCAGCCGGCGATCGCGACGCCGCTGACCAGGGCCGCGATGACAGCCGGGCGCAGATCGAGAAGCAGGTTCGCGACGACGAAGACGACGACCGGGATCGTCGAGGCGACGATCCCCGAGATGCCGCCCATCTGCTGCAGCATCGTCGGGCGCACGGAACCGGGATCCGCAGCGGTGTGCGGCAGCTCCGAGGTCACGTGGCCTGACAGATCTCGTAGTACGGGTTGTAGAGCACCTTCCGGCCCTCCCGGAGCGCGATCCGCCCGCGTACTCGCATGGTCCGGCCCGGCTCGATGCCCGGGATCCGGCGACGTCCCAGCCAGATCAGCGTCACTCCCTCGGTGCCGTCGAACAGCTCGGCCTCGAGGGTCGCCGCGGCGTCCTGCGGGCCGTACTCCACGCTGCGCAGCCTACCGAGGACCGTGACCTCCTGACCGCAGGCACATTCCGAGGCCCGCTGGGCCCCGGAGCGCTCGGCGTCACCCGAGAGGTTCTCGGCGTCGAGTTCCTCGACGTCGCTGGTCAGCTTGCGCAGCATCCTGCGGAACGCGCTGCCGTCCGTGTTGCCCATGTCTCTCCCGGCTCGCCGTCGCGAGCCTCCTTCTCATCGAGGTCGCAACCACTTCAGGATAGGCGCGTCACCGGCGGCTGTCCTCTTGGCCCACGGCCCCGTGGCGTCGTGCAACTTGTGTGCACCAGGCTGTGCAACGCCTGTGCACGACCGAGGGTGCGGGCAGGGTGCGCCGCGCCCCCGGTCGTGGGGCGGTCAGTGCTCGGGCCTGCGGTGGCGCGGCCGCTCCGCTCGGCCGGCCACGTCGTCGCGCTCCTCGGAGTGCCGCCCGTGCGCCGACGCGTGCCGGCGGGCGGCCCGGCCGGTGGAGTCGGCACCGGGCTCGGCCGCACGGTGGCCGCCGTGCCGGGGACGGTCCGAGGCGTGCGCGCCCCGGTCCGGTTCCCCACGGGCCGACATCCCGGCGGCCTCCCATCCGGACTCGGCCCACTGCGACCGCGGCTGCTCGTCCGGCCGACGCTCCCGCCGCCACCGCTCGGGGAACTCCGGCTGGGATGCCCAGCCCGGCGACCCGGCGGCGCGCTCCTCGGCGGCCCGACGGGAACGCCTGCTGCGCGAGCCCGCCGCGCCAGGGTCATGCGCGCCGGGATCCGTTCGGGACGGTGCCGGGCGGACCGGCTCCGGCTCCGGTTCGGGCGCGGACCGGACGACGGGCATCGGCACGGTCCAGTCGTCGGCCCCGGCATCGGCGGCCTCGACGGCCGGGGTCGCCCCGGAGCCGATGATGGACGCCCAGACGGTGGCCTCGATCCAGAGGTCGGGGTCGCTTCCGGCACCGGCCACGTGCTCCCGGTCGGCCCTGAACTCCCGGCCGGCACCGCCGGCTCCCGGTCCGGGCCGACGGGCCGGTCGTAGCCGACCGGCCGGTCGTACCCGTAGGCGCCGAGGCTCGGCCAGGCGGGGGGCGAGGAATCGTCCTGATAGCCCCGGTCGGCAAACGCACCGTCGTCATACGCACCCGTCGTCATACGCACTGTCGTCATACGCACTGTCGTCATACGCACCGTGGGCGTACGTGCTGTCGGCGTATGTGCCGTTCACGTACCCACCGTTCACGTGCGTGCCGTTGGCGTACCTGCCGTCGGCCTGCGGGAGGTGGTCGTCCGCGGGGTTGACCGGGACGTCGTGGGCGGCCGGCTCCTCCGGCGACGGGCCGTACCCGGCCCCGTCAGCCCAGTACGACGCCCCGTTCGCCGAACCGTTCGTCCCGTATGCCGCCCCGTTCGGGATGTACCCGGTGGGGGCTGCGTCGCCGTCGTCGGCGACGGGCGGCATCCCGAACTCGTCGTGTGTGAGCCCGCGGCGAACGAACCCGTTGCTCCGGGAGCCCTCGCTGCCGTCCGCCGACCTGCGCTCGTGGGGGACGGACGCGGGGCCGGGACGACCGGGGCGTGCCGGCCCGGCCGACCGCTCCGCCGCCGGGTCGGGCCGCGGCGCTACGCGGTCGCGCTCCGCCTCGGCGATCAGCTCCGCGACGCGCCGCTGCGGTGGCCGCGCGGCGGGCCGCGCGGGTCGCTCGGGCCGGCGTCGGAAGAGGCCGCGCGAGGCGGTCCGCGTCACCTCGGTGTCGGCGTCGCCCTCCGACGCACCCGGCGACACCGCCGGGTCCTCCTCGGCCGCGGCGTCCCGACCGCGGACCGTGGGGCCGCGGGTCGGGCGCCCGGCGTCGGACCGTTCTGCGTCTGCCACCGGTTCGGGGACCCGGCGAGGGATCCCGTGCGGCACGGTGTCCAGGCCGTCCGGCACCACGGTGATGGTCGTGGGTGCGTCCACCAGGGCGGCCGGGCGGGCGGGCAGGGGCGGCGGCGCTGGCGGCGGCGTCGGTGTCGGTACGCGTTCGGCCGGCGCCCGCGGCACGGGAACCCGGTCCGGCACCGCGATCGGCCCGGGTCGGGAGAGGTTCTCGGGGACCGTGAGCGGAAGCACCGTCCGGACGGGGTACGGGGAACGTCCGCGTACGACCACCGTGCCGCGGAGCATCACCCGCAGGGCGGCGTCGAGCTCGCGCGCGGAGCCGGTCGGGCCCGTCGCGACGCCGTACAACATCCAGCGGGGGCCGTCGACCCCGACGAACAGCGACGACGCGTCGCCCGTCCGGGCGTGCAGCTCGCGGCCCCACTCGCCGGTGAACGAGCGCACGGTGGCCCCGCCCTCGCGCAGCGACTCGTCGATCTCGGCGGCCAGGTCCGGCCACAGCCCCCCGGTCCGGGGCGCGGCCAGCGCGCTCACGGAGAGCCGGCCCGCGGGCAGCATCACGTGCACGGCCTGCAAGCGCCCGTCCTCGGGCTCGACCGACACCTCGCCGCCCCGGGGCACCGGCACCCGCACGGCGCCGAAGTCGACCCGTTCGGTCGCGGCGTGCTCCGGGTCGAGGTCGTCCTCGTCGAAGGGGCCGAGCGTCACCGGACCGTCGCCGCCGTCGCCGTCGCTCTCACCGCGACCCGCACCCCGGGCCACGAACCGTTTGAGGGCGAGCGCACCGATGGTGCGCGCACCGGGCTCGTCACCGGGTTCGTCCAGCCCGTTCGCCGACCCGTTCACCGTCGACGGCCGACCGCCCGGCGTCGGCTTCGTCCGCGCGGACCCGCCGCCGCGACCACGCCGCGCCATCACGGGTGTCCCCCGGAAAGCCGCGCGTGCCCGCCGGTGGAGCCGTAGCCACCGGCCCCTCGCGCGGACCCGGGCAGAGCCGGGACCTCGACGAACCTGACCCGCTCGACGCGCTGCACCACCAGCTGCGCGATCCGGTCGCCGCGCCGCAGCCGCAGCTCCGCGCGCGGATCGTGGTTGATCAGGCAGACCCGGATCTCGCCACGGTAACCCGAGTCGACGGTGCCGGGTGTGTTCACCACCGACAGCCCGGCCCGGGCCGCGAGCCCCGAGCGGGGATGCACGAAGCCGGCGTAGCCCGGCGGTAGCGCGACCGCGACCCCGGTGCCGACCACGACGCGCTCGCCGGGACCGAGCACGACGTCCTCCGTGCACGACAGGTCGACGCCGGCGTCACCGGAGTGGGCGTACGCGGGCACGGGTACGGAGTCGTCCACCCGGGTCAGGAACACTTCGATCCCGGTCTCGTCGATCCGGTCGACGGACGGGTCGTTCGGGTGGGCGTCGTACGGGGGAGCATCGACGGGACCTGCCACGGCGGGCGACGTTACCCTCGGCGTTCGTGCAGGATCACCACCCGCCCACCCCGTCTGCGACGTCCGGCGCCCCCGCGTTCGACGAGCGGTTGTCGGTCCCGTGGTGGTGGTACGTGCCGACCGTCGCACTCGGGGTGCTGCTCGGCGCAGAGGTGCACATGGGCTACCCGGGGCTGCGCTCGTGGCTCGGGTACGTCGTAATCGTCCCGCTGCTGGTCACGGCACTGGTCGCGCTCGGCCGCTCCCGGGTGCGGGTCACGGCCAGGGAGCTGACGGTCGGCCGGGCGGTGCTGCCGCTGCGCCACGTGGGACGGGTGGAGATCGTGGATCGGCGCGACAAACAGGCCGCGCTCGGCCCGGAGCTCGACCCGGCCGCCATGGTGCTGCACCGCGGCTGGATCGGGCCGCTCGTCCGGCTCGAGGTCACCGACCCCGACGACCCGACGCCGTACTGGGTCTTCAGCGTGCGCGAGCCGGACCAGCTCCTGACGGCCCTGGCAGCGACCCGGCACTGACGTGCCGGGTCGCCATCCGTCGCCCGATCAGGCGGCGCAGTCGCGGCAGATCAGCTGTGTGCCGTTGCTCTTGGCCAGCCGGCTGCGGTGGTGCACCAGGAAACAGCTGGCACACGTGAACTCGTCGGCCTGCTTGGGCAGGACCTTGACGGTCAGCTCCTCGCCCGACAGGTCGGCGCCCGGAAGCTCGAAGCTTTCCGCCGTCTCCGACTCGTCGACGTCGACCACCGCCGACTGCGCCTCGTTGCGGCGGGCCTTGAGCTCGTCGAGCGAGTCCTCCGCCATGTCGTCGGTCTCATTGCGCCGCGGAGCGTCATAGTCGGTCGCCATCGTCCCCACCTCGTGAAATACCCATATGTCATCGTCGTGCCGCTGGTCAACGTCGCAGTACCGGTGTTTGTGCCCGGCCGTGAATGTGACGCGCGTCTCAGCGCAGCACCGCGGCGGGCCCGACGCGAGCGCCAGGTCCGAGCGGTGTTGATCTGCCCCCGGGGCGCGAAGGGTAGCCGAGCCGCAACGGTGATCGCGGGTACCCCGGCAGGCCGCTGCGAACCTAGTCGCCGCGGCGCCCGGCGGGCCCATCACCGCTCGGGCCGACCGCGCCCGCCGACCGTGGTCGGGCCCTCCTCCACGCCTCGTGCTTTAGGGTGCGGCACGTGATTCTCGGCAGGACACCGCCATCGGACGGCGGAGCACGCGTCCCCCCGTACCGGCGCCGCCGGCGCACCCCGTGGGTCGTGGTCGTGTCCGTGCTCGGCGTCGTGGCGGTGGCGACCTGGACGGTCGTCCTGGTCGGGGCGAGCGGCTCGTCGGCGGCGACCTCCTGCGCGGCTCCGGCCGGTGGCGCCGTTCCCGGCGAGGTGCTCGAGCCGAGCGCACTGGACGACGTCGCCCCGGTCCCGCCCTCGGCCGCTCGGGTGCGCGTGCTCAACGCGGGGGGTCAGCGCGGCCAGGCCAACCTCGTGGCCGCGCAGCTCGGCGACCTCGGCTTCCCCGAGGCGGCGCCGCCGGAGAACGACCCGCTGTACCCGAACGGCGACATGGAGTGCGTCGGGCAGCTCCGCTTCGGACCGTCGGGGTCGGGGGCGGCACGGACCCTCTCCCTGGTCCTGCCGTGCACCGAACTCGTGCGCGACGACCGCACCGACGACGCGGTGGACATCGCCGTCGGCACCGGCTTCCGCGACGTCAACCCGCCGCGAGCCGTCCGCAAGGCGCTGGACCAGGTCGGCACGGGCGGCGGCACCGACGGTTCCGCCAACGCGGACCCGGCCGCCCCCGCGGCGTCCGACACCGCGACGCCGGGGGTGGACCCGACCGTCCTGGAGTCGGCCCGCAACGCGGCCTGCTGATCACTGGTCACTAGACCTCCGCAGCGCCCAGCTCGCGGGCCAGCGCGATGAGCTGGCCGGACACACCGGGCGCGGCGACGAGCAGGACGTCCGGGCCCAGACCGTCGTCCGCCGCGGGGTACCCGGGCCGCGCCGGCACCCGCACGACGGCGCCCGCCTCCTGCGCGATCAGGGCGGAGGCCGCCCAGTCCCACCAGTTCGTGCCGTGCTCGAGGTAGGCGTCGAGCCACCCGGCCGCGACCGAGCACACGTCCAGCGCCGACGACCCGCTCCGGCGCAGGTCACGGATCCGGGGCAGCATCCCGCCGAGGAACGCGGCCTGCCGGACCCGGCGCTGCGGGGAGTAGGCGAACCCGGTGCCGACCATCGTCAGGGCGAGATCCGTCTCCGCGCTGCACCGCAGCGGCCGCCCGTCGCAGGTGGCCCCGGCGCCGCGGGCTGCGCTCCACAGCCGGCCCGAGGCCGGCTCGGCGATCGCCCCCGCGAGCGACTCGCCGTCGCGCGTCGCCGCCAACGAGACCGCGTACCAGGGCAGCCCGTAGAGGAAGTTGGCCGTGCCGTCGATGGGGTCGACCACCCAGGTGACGACCCCGTCCTCCGAGGTGCCGCCGGCCTCCTCCCCCACGACGGGATTCCCCGGCCGCAGCTGCGCGAGCCGCTCCCGCACCAGCGCCTCGAGAGCGGTGTCCGAGGCCGTGACGACGTCGGTCGGGGTGCTCTTCGTCGACACCCCCGGCAACCCGCCGGGCAGCCCGCCTGCGGGGTCCGCGCGCTGCTCCCACGGCCGGGGCAGGTCGCGCAGGTGCGCGACGGCCTCGGTCACCACCCGCTCCGCGAGGCGGCGCAACGACCCGGGGTCGTCGGAGCGGACCTCGTCGGGATGGACAGCGGGCGACGTGGTCGCGGTGGACGTCGAGCGGTCGTTCACCGCACCATCCGACCACACGCCGGTCACCCAACCGGGTCGCCGCTGGTGAACGGTCCGCAAACACGCGCGGGCGACCGTCCGGCGCAGCAGCGGAGCGTGGACGGACGCGAGGCAGATGGCCCGTGACACGCACCGTTACAATGGGTCGGTGCCCGCCGGGGGCGGCCGCCAGGGAGGTTCGACCCGAAGAGGATCGAGTATGCCCGCGAGCGGCGACCGGCGCGGCGAGCACCGACACACATCGGCGCCGGGGGTCGACCATCCTCGACGTCGGAGAGCGCACCGTAGCGAGAGGGCCTAGGTGGCAGCCGCAGACTCCGCAACCCGGACCGACCCGTCCGTCGACGAGGCGACGAGTCCCGCACCCCGCCGTGCCCGCCGTGCCGCGGGCGCGAAGGCGGCTGACGGAAAGGCGGCGGCCCCTCGTGTGAGAGCCGCGGCACCCAAGGCCGGCGCCAAGCCGGCCTCGAAGACCGGGACGGACGACGAGCCCGAGCTCGACGGCGAAATCGAGCTGGACGGCGCCCCGGACGTCGCCGACCTCGAGGTCGAACTGGACCCTGCCCTCGACGCCGACCTCGAGCTGGAGGCCGGCACGGAGGCGGAGGCGGACACCACCGACGAGGCTGACACCGCCGAGGAGGCGGACGACGCCGACGACGAGGACGACGAGGTCGACAGCGGTCCGGTCGTGCGCACGACCATCACCCGCTCCACCGCCGCCCCGCAGAAGTCCGGCGACTTCGTGTGGGACGAGGAGGAGTCCGAGGCGCTGCGGCAGGCCCGCAAGGACGCCGAGCTCACCGCGTCGGCCGACTCGGTCCGGGCCTACCTCAAGCAGATCGGCAAGGTCGCGCTGCTCAACGCGGAGGAGGAGGTCGAGCTCGCCAAGCGGATCGAGGCCGGCCTCTACGCCGCCGAGCGGCTGCGCCGGGCGATCGAGGCAGGCGAGAAGGTCTCCCCGCAGCTGCGGCGGGACCTGCGGTGGATCGTCCGCGACGGCGAGCGCGCCAAGAACCACCTGCTGGAGGCCAACCTCCGGCTGGTCGTCTCGCTCGCCAAGCGCTACACCGGCCGCGGCATGGCGTTCCTGGACCTGATCCAGGAGGGCAACCTCGGCCTGATCCGCGCAGTCGAGAAGTTCGACTACACGAAGGGCTACAAGTTCTCCACGTACGCGACGTGGTGGATCCGCCAGGCCATCACCCGCGCGATGGCCGACCAGGCCCGCACCATCCGCATCCCGGTGCACATGGTGGAGGTCATCAACAAGCTCGGTCGCATACAGCGCGAGCTGCTCCAGGACCTGGGCCGCGAGCCCACTCCGGAGGAGCTGGCCAAGGAGATGGACATCACCCCGGAGAAGGTGCTGGAGATCCAGCAGTACGCCCGGGAGCCGATCTCGCTGGACCAGACCATCGGCGACGAGGGCGACTCCCAGCTCGGCGACTTCATCGAAGACTCCGAGGCCGTCGTCGCGGTCGACGCCGTGTCGTTCACGCTGCTGCAGGACCAGTTGCAGTCGGTGCTGGCGACGCTGAGCGAGCGCGAGGCGGGTGTCGTGCGGCTGCGGTTCGGCCTCACGGACGGCCAGCCCCGCACCCTGGACGAGATCGGGCAGGTCTACGGGGTCACCCGGGAGCGGATCCGCCAGATCGAGTCGAAGACGATGTCGAAGCTGCGCCACCCGTCGCGGTCGCAGGTCCTGCGGGACTACCTCGACTGACGGACTGAGCGAAGGCCGACCGCCCGGACCGAGGCCCCCTGCGCTGACGTAGCCGGGGCCCGGCCGTCGCCGAGCGGACCAGCACGTCGACTGGTCCGGGCCCTCCGGCGGTCGTAGGGTCCGCCGTGTGGACATTGCGGGGTGGCCGGTCGTGTCGCCCGCGAAGTGCACGCGCCCCCGCGTGTCCGCGTCCTTCCTCCCCCGGCCGCGGCTGACCCGTGCGCTGGCCCGCGCGGCCCCCGGTCAGGTCGTCGTGGTCTGTGCGCCCGCCGGGTTCGGCAAGACGCAGCTCCTCGCCGACTGGCTGGCGGACCGGGCCGGGGCCTGGGTCACGCTCGACGCCGACGACGACGCGGACGGCCGGTTCTGGGCCGCCCTGCTCGCGGCGCTCGACGGCGTGCCGGGCGCGGACCGGACGCCGTGGGCACTGCCGCGGCCGGCCACGCCGAGCCGGGACCCGGCGTTCGTCGCGTCGGTCGTCGACGCCCTCGCCGCGGCGGGCCCGATCACGCTGGTCGTCGACGACGTCCACGCGGTCTCCGCACCGGACCCGCTGCACGGGCTGGCCGCGCTCGTGCGCTACCGGCCCGCCAACCTGCTGCTGGTGCTCGCCACGCGGTCCGACGCGACGCTGCGGCTCGACCGCCTCCGGTTGGGTGAGGAGGTCGTCGACCTGCGCGCGGGCGACCTCGCGTTCACCCGTGACGAGACGTCGGCCCTGCTCGCCGCATCCGGGGTCCCGGTGAGCCCCGACCGGCTCGACCTCCTGTGCGCGCAGACCGAAGGCTGGGCCGCGGCCCTGGCCTTCGCGGCGCGGTCGCTCGCCGGGTCGACCGACTCCGACGCCCTGTTGCGTGACCTCGCCGGGCACCCCCACCTCGCGGACTACCTCACCGGCGAGATCCTCGCCCGGCTGCCCGCCGACGTCGCGGATGTGCTCGCCACCGTCAGTGTCTGCGACGAGGTCACCGCGCCGTTGGCCACCGTCCTCGCGGAGCGCGCGGACGCCGGGGACGTGCTGGCGGAGCTGGAGCGCTCGACGGCGCTCGTCACCGGGTCCGGTACCGCGCGCGGCACCTTCCGCGTCCATCCCCTCCTGCGCGCCCAGCTGCGCGCGGACCTGCGTCGTCGCCGCCCGGACCGGTTCGCGGCGCTGCACGGCCGGGTGGCCCGCGCGCGGCAGGAGCACGACGACGTGGTCGGGGCGCTGCACCACGCCGCCCTCGCCGACGACGCCGTGCTGCTCGGTGAGCTGCTCGACGTCCACGGGCCCGCGCTGGCGAGCGGCGGCCACCACGCGGCAGTGCTGGCCGCGCTGGACGCCCTGCCCGTCGCGGACGTGTCCGCACGTGCCCGGCTGCTCCTGATCTCCGCGCTCGCCCACGCCGAGGTCGGCAGGCGCGCCGTCGCACACCGGCTCCTCACCCGGGCCGACACGGTGTGGCCTGCCGACCCGGACCCCGGGCTGGCGACGCTGCGGGCACAGGCACGGGCGCGGCTGGGCCGGATCGGGCCGAGCGGCAGCGACGCGCCCGACCCGCGTGCCGAGCCGGACATCGGGACGGCGGTGGTCGACGTGCTGCTGCGGGTCGACCACGCCCTGGCGGCCGGACAGTGGGACGAGGCGGAGTCACTCGCTCGGGTGGCGGCCGCCGAAGCGGCCCGGCAGGGCAACACCTACCTGGAGGCGCGCGCCGTCGTCACGCTCGGCGTCGTACGGAGCCTGCGCGGCGACGTCACCGACTCCGTGGCACTCGCCCGGCGCGCCGCGGAGATCGCCCCAGCCGACCGCTGGCGGGGCACCGTCGGTGACGCGTACGCCTGCTTGCTGCAGGGCTACGGCGCGTTGCTGCGATTCCGGTCCGAGGAATGCCTGCGCTGGGTGGCGGAGGTGGACCGGGTGACGGCTGTTCACCCCGCTCCCCCGGAACCCGCCGGGGTGGTGTCCGTGCTGGGCGTCCTGCGAGCGGCGGCCCGGTTCGACCTCGGCGAGCACCGCGCCGGCCTCGCGGCCCTCACCGCGGCGCGGGCGGAGGTCGACGGCGACCAGCCGCTCGGACGCCCGATGCTCGCGTTCGCCGCCGCCGTCGAGCACGGGGCGGCAGCCGCGCTCGGCATGCGCGCCCACGCCCGCACGGTCGCCGAGTGGGCCCGCGCCCGCCTGGGCAGCACAGGTGACGTGCTGGTCATGCAGGCGTGGGGACCGGCGGCGATCGGCCGGGACGACGCTGCGCGCGAACGGCTCAGGCCGGTGCTCGACAGCTCCGTGCCGTGCGCCGTGCCCTGGATGCGGACGGAGGCGGAGCTGCTCGACGGCGCGCTCGCGCTGCGGGCCGGCAACGCCGCGCACGCCCGGCGCGCGGTGGCCCGGGCGGTGGCGGACGCGGCGTCGACCGGCGCACTGCGCCCGCTCGTCACGGCACCGCCGGGCATCGGGGCGCTGCTCGGGGAGCCCGTGCACTCCCCCGACCGGGCCGAGGTCCTCCGCGAGGTCCGGGCGCTGCGCGCTGCCCGGGACCGGACGCTGCCGGACACCCCGCTGACCGACCGCGAGCGCGACGTCCTCGCACTTCTGCCGACGGTGCTGTCACTCGAGGAGATCGCGGACACGCTGGCCGTCTCGCTCAACACCGTGCGCAGTCACGTCCGGTCGCTGCACGGCAAGCTCGGGGTGAGCTCGCGCGCGGACGCGGTCGAGGCGGCGACGCGGCGCGGGCTTCTCGCCGCGCGCCCGTACGACCTTCGCTGACGGGGCCGGCTGTCGGCCACCACTCGACGTGACCGGAGGTGGCGAGCGGTCAGAAGGCGACCGGGTCGCGGCTCAGCGGGCAGGTCATGCAGTGCCCGCCCCCGCGGCCGCGGCCGAGCTCGGCGCCGACGATCGTGAGCACCTCGACCCCGGCCCGGCGGAGCAGCTCGTTCGTGTGGGTGTTGCGGTCGTAGGCGAACACGACTCCCGGGGAGACGGCGACGAGGTTGTTGCCGCTGTCCCACTGCTGGCGCTCGCTCGCGTAGGCGTCACCGCCGGTCGGGAGCACCCGGAAGTCGGAGAGGTTCAGCGCGTCGGCGACGACGTCGACGAACGGGATCTTCTCCTCGGTCACCTCCACCGGCGTCCGGTCGCCGGGCCGCAGCGAGAAGGTGTGGATCCCGTCGACGATGCCGCCGTAGGACGTCGCGATGTCGCGGTCGGCGAACGTGAACACGGTGTCGAGATGCATGGCCGCCCGCAGCTTCGGCATGCCGGCGACGATGACCCGGTTCGCGGCCCCCCGCGCGAACAGCGCCGCAGCGAGCTGGGTGATCCCCTGCCGGGACGTGCGTTCGCTCATCCCGATCGCGACCGCGCCGTTGCCGATCGGCATGACGTCGCCGCCCTCGATCGTCGCAGTGCCCCAGCTCTGCTCCGGGTCGCCCCACCACACGGTGGCGCCCGCGAAGTCGGGGTGGAACTCGTAGACGGCCTTCATGAGCAGCGTCTCGTCGTGGCGCGCCGGCCAGTAGAGGGGGTTCAGAGTGACCCCGCCGTAGATCCAGCAGGTGGTGTCACGGGTGTAGAGGGTGTTCGGCAGGGGCGGCATGAGGTACTCCGGCACGCCGGCCGACTCCCGGGCCAGCGCGACGTAACCGGGCCGGAAGTCGCCCGGCAGGTCGGCCGTCGAGAGGCCGCCGATCAGGAACTCGGCGAGCTCCCGGTCCGGGAGGCCCTCCAGGAAGGCCCGGGTCTCGTCGACCAACCCGAGCCCCACCTCGTTGGCGACGATCTTGCGGTCGAGCAGCCACGCCTTGGCACCGGGCACGCCCATCGTCTCGGTGAGCACGTCGTGCAGCTCGACGACGTCCACGTCCCGAGCGCGCATCTGTGCCACGAAGTCGGCGTGGTCCCGGCGGGCGTTCTGCACCCACATCACGTCGTCGAAGAGGAGAGCGTCGGCGTTGGTCGGGGTGAGGCGCTCGTGCGCCCGACCTGGTGCGCACACGAGCACCTTGCGCAGCACGCCGACCTCGGAGTGCACACCCAGGACCGCCGACGGACTGGTTCCGGTCATCGTTTCCACCGTTCCTAGATCGAGATCAGGCCCGTCGCCAATCCGACGACGGCACCGACGGCACCGACGACGGTGACGACGAGCAGGACGAGCTCGGCCGGCGCGAACACCCGCTGGTTGCGTTCACGGCGTGCCACGACGAACAGAACGGTGCCGGCGCCGTAGACGAGCGACCCGAGCAGCAGGAAGACCAGTCCGGCCGCGTAGACCAGGAACGTCGTGTAGACGGTGGCGGCAGCCGCGACGAGCAGGTCCGTGCGCCGGGCGCGGGGCTCGTCCCCGTAGGTGTCTCCCCGCGGCCCGCGAGCTTCGCGGAGTAGGCGGCGGGCGGCGAGCGACATCCGCGCGAGGGGCTTCACGTCGGTCGTACTCATCGGCCGAGTCCCTCCAGGACGTCCACCACGAGCCGGGTGGCACCGCTGGCCAGGATCGTCACGGCAATGGCCGTGAGCAGGATCCCGGCGATGCGCTCGAGGAATGCCTGCGCGCCCGGCGACGCCCGGCGTTGTACGCGGGCCGAGGCGTAGACGGTGAGCCCGGTCAGTGCGGCGTAGGCGAGCCCCGCGACCGACAGCGCGACGACGCCGAGCAAGGACGTCGCCTCGGCACGGAAGCCGACGAAGAAGGCGAACGTCGTGCCACCCACGGTGAGCGGGAAGGTGACGGGCACGAACAGGAACCGGCGCCAGGCACCGGCCTCCAGCAGGCCGTCGTCGACCGGCGGAGCGTCGCGGACGGCCGGCTCGGCCTCGGCGCGGTCCCCGCGCTCAGCCGATGCCGGGTCCCGTTGCCCGGTGTCGCGTACCTCGGCCTTTCGCTGCTCGGCGTCGCGATCCGGCGTGCTCTCCCCACCCCGCGCATGAGCGGGATGCCGGCGTAGAGCAGAGCGATGCCGCCCGTGGCGGGAAGTAGGACGACACCGCCGCCAGCGGGCTGTAGAGGGCGAACAAGGCGAGGAAGAGCAGCAGCGGCTGCTCCACAATGCTCATGTTCCGCAGTGAGTCGGTAGAGCGAGCACGGCCATCCTCCGTCGCCCGTGGCCCCGGTACATGCCAGTGCCGACGATCGCCAGAGTGGCCTCGAATCGTCGGGTGGGCCTCCTCCGCTGCGGACGACATCTGTACGACCACTCCTCGCCCGCGCCGTCGGCCCCGGCCGCTCCTGCGCCCGGTTCCCCGAGCGGGCACTCCGGCAGCAGGGCCCGCACGCTGCCGCGACCGGGCCGACGACGACTTCTCATCCCCGCGGAACGAGGACGGCCGCCCCGCGCCGGTTCATGGTGGTGCGGTCCTGCCCGGCAGGCGTCGAACCCGACCTGCACCTGGACGTGCCGGAAGGAGGCCGACGTGCAGACTCACGGCGAAGGCGAGCTGCACGGGCGACCCAGAGAGTCCCGGCGGTACGAGTTCCGGGTGGCCGGGTTGCTGTCGGACCGTACTCGCGAGGCCTTCCCGGACATGACGGTCATCGACGCCCCGCCGGACACCGTCATCGTGGGCGCGGTCCTCGACGATGCGCACCTGCACGGAGTCCTCGCCGTGATCCTGGACCTCGGGCTGCGCGTGGTCTCGGTCCACGAGGTCCCGCCGGACGGGCCGTGCGTCAGCGCCGCCCGGCCGAGCCGCGGCGACGCCCCGCCGCCACCGCCGCCCGCCGCGAACTGACCCCGAGTTTGGAGTAGATGGCGCGCACGTGCGTCTTCACCGTGCTCGGTGCCACGCCGAGCTCGGCGGCGATCTCGCCCAGCGACCGGGGGCTGGCCAGCAGCCCGAGGACGTCACGCTCCCGCCCGGTGAACACGGCGTCGGACCGATCCGCGGCGCCGCCGATCTTCAGCACCCGGGCGGCCGCCGCATCGCCGGAACCGAAGCTGCCGATCTGGCGGGCGAGCAGGTCGCGCACGGCAGGGCCGCCGGCGAGCAGGGGACGCAATGCCCCGCTCGCCTCCGCGACGGTCAGTGCCTGTTCCAGCTCGTGCCGGGCCTGGGGGTGCCGGTCCGCGGCGAGGGCCAGGTCGCAGGCACGGACGTGGGTCTCGACCGCCGTCCAGTGCACGACGGCGCCGACGGTGCCGTCGAGCACGGGTCCCAGCGCCAAGGTCCGGTCCCCCGAGGGCATCTCGGGGCGCCGGACGGCCATCAGCACCACCTCGGCGGTCGGGCCGCAGGTGTCTGCGGCAAGACGGGCCACGTCGGCGGCGACGTCATGGCTCCCCAGCTCGATGGCGACCCCGTGCGCCAGCAGGGCGGCCGGTGGGACGACCCGGGGCAGCACCCCGGCTGTCAAGGCCGAGCGGGCCAGGCGGAGCGCCACACCGGCTTCCTCGCTGCGGTGCAGGTCGGCCAGGGCGGCAGCGCGAGTCGCGTGTGCCAGGAAGTCGAACACCGCGGTGGCGGGGTCGTCCGCCGACGCGGAGTCGAGCAGCTCGAGGCACCGGGCAGGACGAAGGTCCAACAGCGCCCCGTACGCGCCGAGCAGCGGCGCGAGCCCGGCGCCCGCCGTCGCCCGCCACCCCCCGCGGGTGAGCGCGTCGTGGGCGAGGTCGGCGAGCTGGGCCATGCGGCGGTACCGCCCCTCCATCGCGGCGGCGACCGCCAGCACCGACAGCGCGCGGGCGCCGAGGTAGCCGTGGCCGCGCTCCCGGGCGTCGGCGACGACGCCCTCCGCGAGCAGACGCGCCGCCTCGAGCTGCCCGGACACGACGTGGGTGAGCGCGAGGTCGAGCCGGCCCATGCCGACCGGGTCGTTCACCGCGCCTGCCTGCGCCACGTGGAGCTCGGCCGCGGCGCGCGCGATCAGCCCGTGGTCGCTGCCACGGCCGGCCCGCCGGGACCGGACCAGGGCGCGCAGCGCCACCAACTCCGGCGCGGGGTCGTCCGGCCAGGTCACCGCCGCCCGTGCGAGGTGCCGGTCCACTGCCGCCGACGCGCCGTCCTCGCTCGCCACGAGCGCGCTCAGCAGCGCGACGAACGGGTCGACCGCGGCGGCGCGGCCGGCGAGGAAGCCCAGGGCGTCGCGCACCGCGGCGTGCTCCCCTGCCGCGACGAGCCCGAGTCCGTGCGCGACCAGCAGCGCCGCCACCCGGGCGCCGTCACCGGCCCGGCGGGCGTGCAGCAGCGCCGCATCCGGATGTCCGTGGGCGGCGAGCCAGTCGGCCGCCAGCCCGTGCAGGCGCGCGATCATCTCAGGTCGCCTGCGCTGCAGGTCAAGGCGCAGGTGGGAGCGCAGCAGCGGGTGGATGCGGTACCAGACCCGGCCCTCGCCGGAGCTGAGGACGAGCGAGGTCTCCCGCTCCAGCGCGTCCAGCACCTCCCCGGCGTCCGGCCGGTCGGCGAGCGTCGCCGCGAGCCCCGCGGGGAGTCGGTCGCAGATGCTGACGGCGCGCAGCAGGTCGCACGTGTCGGCCGGCAGGTTCGAGAGGATCTCCCCGACCAGGTAGTCCGAGGTCGCCTTGCTGTTGCCGACGAGATCGGCGAGGAACCGTTCGGTGTCGGGCGCCTCACGCAGCGACAGGGCCGCCAGGCGCAGCCCCGCGGCCCAGCCGCCGGTCTCGTCCACGAGCGTGCGCACCTGCTCGGGCGACAGCGCGACCTCGCTCGCCGTCAGCAGCGCGGCGGCCTCGTCGGTGGAGAACGCCAGGTCCCGTGCGCGGATCTCGCGCAGCTCGCCCGACAGGCGCATGCGCGCGACCGGCAGAGGCGGGTCCGTGCGCGTCGCGAGCACGAGCCGCAGCGCCGGCGGACGCTCGCGCACCAGGGCGGCGAGCGCGCGCATCGCCGTCGACCCCGCGGCGAGCTCGTGCAGGTCGTCGAGGACCAGGTCGACGGGTGCCGCCAGCTCGTCCAGTGCCGCGCGGAGCCCGAGGAGGAACCCGGATCCGGTCTCCCCGAACAGCGGTGCGACGAGCCGGCGCACCGCGCTGGATGGGGGCACACCCGCACACCCGCACAGCGCGGCGAGCACCGCCGACCAGAAGCGCGGCGCGGTGCTGTCGTCGTCGTCGAGCGACAGCCAGGCGACGCGGTCCGGCCGCCGCGCGGCCCACTCGGCCAGCAGCAGCGTCTTGCCGTACCCGGCCGGGGCGCTGACGAGCAGCAGCCCGCCCGGCTCCGCCGCGTCGAGCAGGGCGAGCAGCCGAGGGCGACCGACGTGCCGCGCGGGAACGCGCGGCATCGTCGTCTTCGCCTTCGGTACCACCGGATCCCCCTGCCGCCCCGCCTCCGGCGAGCACGCTACGGAGATCCTGACGCGGCCGGCAGTACCGTTCGGCCCATCGGGGTGGTGATCATGAGCACCGGCCGGTCAGCGCGGGCTGAAGGAGACCTGGTCGACCGTGCCCTTGGTCACCACGATCGCCGCTCCCGCGGGGATCTCGTGCCAGACGCCCGGGAGCGGGGTGAGCGGCTCGGAGACGACGACCCGTGAGTCGGCGCCGAAGTGGGCGAACCGCTCGTTCTCCGGGTAGAGCTCGCGCAGGGACTCGACGTCCGCGCTGTAGTGCAGCGTGTTCGCCACGGAGCCGCTGGCGTAGCGGGCGGCCCAGAGGCGCTCGCCGTCGGTGACTCCGACCGTCATCTGCAGCGGCTCGGCGACGCCCGCGTCGGCGCCGAGCGTCTCGACGAACCCGGCCATCCGCTCCAGGCCGGCGATCGGGTCGTCGGCCAGCCCGAAGGTGAGCGCGAGGTGGAACAGCAGCTCGGAGTCGGTGGTCCCCTTGATGTTGGGGAACAGATCCGGGCGCACCGCCAGCAGCAGGTCGCGGCGCAGCGCGTCGTACCCGTCGACGTAGCCGTTGTGCACGAACATCCACTTGCCGTGGGCGAACGGATGGCAGTTGGTCTCCTGGACGGGCGTGCCCGTGGCCGCACGGACATGGGCGAGGAACAGCGGCGAGGAGATCTCGGACGCGAGCGTGTGCAGGTTGCGGTCACCCCAGGCGGGGGTCGCGCTGTGGAACAGCGCGGGCACGTCCCGGCGCCCGAACCACCCGAGTCCGAAGCCGTCGCCGTTGGGCACGGCCATGTCGGGGGCGTGGCGCCTGCTCTGCTCGATGAGCGAGCGCTCGGGGTCGTAGAGCAGCTCGCGCGGCTCGATCGGGCTGCCGAGATATCCGAGCCAGCGGCACATGACGTCCCTTCCTCGCGACGGTCGTGGCCGAGGCTGCCCGACGGCACCGGTCCCGGCCTCCCCCGCCGCAGGCGAGATCTCCTCCCTCCCGGGGGAGGCCACCCGGCCCGGCCCTGCGGAATGCTCGGGCGTCCCGCCCGCGACGGCCCGTCTGTGACCACCAGAGGAGAACTTCATGCCCGTGACGTCCCCGCCGGCCGGGCCGGTGGAGTGGGTCGCCATCACGTTCCCGGGATCGGGGCTCGGCCCCGAGGTCACCGCGCCGCTGGCCGGGCTGGTGGACACGAAGACCGTCCGCGTGCTGGACGCCGTCGTCGTGCGGAAGGCGGCGGACGGCACGATCAGCGAGGTGGAGATCGACGCGGGGGCACCGGCGTTCGACCAGGTCGACGGCGAGGTGCTGGAGCTGCTGAACCACGACGACCTCCTCGCGATCGCCGGACGTCTCGGCGACGACACGACCACCCTGGTGGTGGTCTGGGAGAATCTGTGGGCGGCGGCCTTCGCGGAGGCGGTGCGCGACCGTGGTGGGTCCGTGATCGCCCACGACCGCATCGCGGCCGCGGATGTCGCCGCGGCAGTCGCGGCGCTGGACGACGCGGCCGGGGAGACCGCGTCGGAGGGGAGCCCGGCATGAGGCGCAGGTTGGGTCGGGGGCGCGGCGGACCGGGCCTGCTGGGCACGGTGGCGCGCACCGCCGTCATCGCGGGCACCGCCTCGGCGGTCTCGGGGCGGGTCGGCGCGGCGCAGCAGGCCGGGGCACAGCAACGGCAGGAGGCGGCCGCCGCGCAGGAGCAGCTGCGGCAGATGCAGCTGCAGGCCCAGATCGACGCCCAGGTCGACGCCCGGATGGCCGGGGCGCGGGTCGAACCCGCACCCGCACCCGCATCCGCACCGGCACCGCGGCCCTCGGTCGACGAGCTGCACGCCCAGCTCACCAAGCTCGGCGAGTTGCGGCAGGCGGGGCTGCTCAGCGACGCCGAGTTCGCCGAGCAGAAGGCGCGGCTCCTCTCGTGACCGAGGCCCCCGGGCCTCCGCCGCCGGGCCGGCCGCGCCGCGTGGCCATCGCCTGCCAGGGCGGTGGCAGCCACACCGCCTTCACCGCCGGCGTGCTGAGCCGGTTGTTCGACGGCCCCGAGCGGTCCGGCGGGCTCGACGGGTACGAGGTCGTCGGGCTCAGCGGCACCTCCGGTGGCGCGGTGTGCGCGCTGATGGCCTGGACGGCGCTGCGCGACGGCGACCAGCGCAAGGCCCGGGCACTGCTCGACGGGTTCTGGGGCGACAACTCCGCGAGCACGCCGCTGGACGCGGCCGTCAACGTCTGGCTGCTGTGGACGAGCACCCTGCAGAGCACCGGGTTCCTGCCCACCGTCAGCCCCTACGACCTCCCGTCCACCGGCCTCGACCACTTCCGCGACCTGCTCACCCGCCGGGTCGACTTCGACCGCATCGAGGCGGACCCGCTCGGCGCGCAGCCCCAGTTGCTGGTCGGTGCCGTCGACGTCCTCTCCGGGCAGTTCCGCGCCTTCAACAGCAGGCAGGAGCGGATCGTCCCGGACATGATCCTCGCCTCCGCGGCGATCCCGACCCTCTTCACGACGGTGCACGTCGCGGGCGGCGCCTTCTGGGACGGCCTGTTCTCCCAGAACCCCCCGGTGCACGACCTGCTCGACACCCGGCCCGACGAGCTCTGGGTGATCCAGATCAACCCGACGGCCCGCGCGGACGAGCCGAAGACGGTGCTCGACATCACCGACCGGCGCAACGAACTGTCCGGCAACCTCTCGCTCTACCAGGAACTGCACGGCATCGAGGTGATCGACCGCTTGCTGGCCGAGGGCCAGCTCGTCGGCGACCGGTACAAGCACGTCACCGTGCGGATCCTGCAGTTCGCCCGGCCACTCTCGTCGCGGCAGCTCGGGCCGGCGTCCAAGCTCAACCGCAACGCCCGGTTCATCCGCGAGCTGATGGCACAGGGCGAGCAGCAGGCCGAGGAGTTCCTCGCGATGCTGGCGTTCGAGCAGGCCTGGCGGTCGGGGGACGTCGACGGGGTGCTCGCGATCCTCGCCCCGGACCTCGAGCTGACCTCGACCGCACCGTTCCGGCCCCGTGACGGCCTGCGCGGCGAGCACGCCCGCGCCGAGGTCGCCGATCTGTGCACCGCGGTACGGCTGGACCTCACCCGCAAGCAGCTCACTCGCGAGCGGGCGACCTGGACGGTCCGGCTGGAGGGCGAGGCGGACCGCCCCGGCCGGGTGGAGGCCGAGATCGTCGACGGCGTCGTGACCGCGCTGCGGATGGGCCCGGTCTGAGAGGGTCTTGACCGCCCAGTTCTCGTCCGGCACGGGGGAGGCACCGCGGTCCGCGTACGCCGACCCTGCTGCAAGCGTGGGTAACTGCGGAGGGCGCCGCGCGGCGTCCGGTGAGAAGGAGGGCAATGTCCACTCTGAGCGTCTGGCGCTTCGACACCCCCGACGGCGCGGACAAGGCCGTCGAGACCCTGGGAGCGCTGTCCGTGCAGCAGCTCGTCACCGTTCACGACGCCGCCACCGTGACGTGGCCGGTGGGGGCGAAGAAGCCGAAGACCCGCCAGCTGGCGAACCTGGCCGGGGCCGGCGCGCTCGGCGGCGCCTTCTGGGGCTTGCTGTTCGGCCTGCTGTTCCTCGTGCCGCTGCTCGGGGCGGCGATCGGCGCCGCAGCCGGCGCGCTGGCCGGCAAACTGTCCGACGTCGGCATCAACGACGACTTCATCCGGCGCACCCGCGAGCAGATCACCCCGGGGACGTCTGCGCTGTTCGTGCTCACCTCCGACGCTGTCGTCGACCGGGTCCGGGACGCGTTCGCCGGGGCGCGCGCCGAGCTGCTGTTCACGAACCTGTCGACCGAGCAGGAGAACGCGCTGCGCGAGGCGTTCGCCGACTGATCACGAGTTCTCCTCCGCGGCGGAGGAGGTGGCACCCGCCCGGGGACGGCTAGAACCGGCGGGTGCCGACAGCTGCGGACGACCCCGACGTCCCGTCAGGACCACCGATCGGAGCGCCCCGCGCCGTGCTTCTCCCGCGGACGCTGGTCATCCTGCTCGAGCTGGCCGCCGCGGTCGTCGTCGCGGGCGGCATCCGGGCCGCGGCCTGGCTGGTCGCGCCCGTGTTCCTGGCGCTGGTCATCGTGATCACGGTGCACCCCGTGCACGCCCGGCTGCGTGCCCGGGGTCTGCCGCCGTGGGCCGCGACCACCCTGCTCGTGCTCGCCGTGTACGGCGTGCTCGTGGTGCTGGCCGGGGTGGTCGTCGTGTCGGTCGCCCGGCTGGCGACGCTGCTGCCGAGCTACGCGGCCGAGGCCAACGCACTGCTCGCCTCGGCGACCGCGGAGCTCGCGCGGTTCGGCGTCGGTGCCGAGCAGCTGCGCGAGCTCGCGGGGACGCTGAACTACGGCAGGCTGGTCGGGATCGTGTCCGGGCTCCTGCTCGGCATCACCAGCCTGCTCGGCAACCTCGTGTTCCTGCTCTCACTGCTGCTCTTCCTGAGCATCGAGGCCTCCGGGGCCGGCACGCGGCTCGCGCTGCTCGCGCGGGACCGAGCGCCGATCGCCGCCGCGTTCACCGGGTTCACCCGCGCGACGCGCCGCTACATGGGGGTCAACACGGTGTTCGGCCTGCTCACCGGGCTGATCGACGCAGTGGTGCTCGCCCTGATGGGCGTACCGCTCGCCGTGCTGTGGGGGTTGCTGGTGTTCATCACCAACTACATCCCCTACATCGGGTTCTGGATCGCGCTCGTCCCGCCGGTGCTGCTCGCGCTGCTGACCGGCGGCTGGGGGCTCGCCGTGGCGGTGTTCGTGCTGTTCACCGTGGTGAACTTCGTGCTGACGTCGGTGATCCAGCCCAAGTACGTCGGCGACGCGGTGGGGATCTCGGTCTCGCTCACCCTCGTCGCGCTGGTGTTCTGGGGCTGGCTGCTCGGCACCGTCGGGGCGGTGCTCGCAGTGCCGCTGACGCTGTTCGCGAAGGCGCTGATCGTCGACGTCAACCCGCAGGTGCGGTGGGCGAACGCGATCCTCGGCTCCACGCGGTCGGCCCGCGCGGCCGCGGACCACGATGGGAGACCGCCGGGCGCCGACGACCCGCCGCCGGTCCGACCGGACGGCCCGTGGGCAGCCGGACCGGGTACGTCCATGATGAACCCGTCCCCTGGCGAGACCTGACCTGACTGACCTGACCTGAGAGAGACCCTGACGGATGGCGACGTTGACTACTCCCCGCCGTGAACGGCGGGGATTCTCCCGGTCGCCCGGGAGGGTTCCTGCTTCACAGACGACTGCCCGCGTGCGCTTCCGCGCGCGCAGGTCTGACACCGTCTCCACAGGCGAGCACCGCCAGCCCGGCGGCACGAATGGTGCGGGCCGCGTTCACGTCCCGGTCGTGGGCGGTGCCGCAGCGGCACGTCCACTCCCGCACGTTCAGCGGCAGGCCGTCGCGCAGGGCCCCGCACGCGGAGCACACCTTCGACGACGGGAACCAGCGGTCTACCACCACCAGGTCGCGGCCGTACCACCGGCACTTGTACTCCAGCATGCCCCGCAGCTCCCGCCAGGCCGCGTCCGAGATGGCGCGTGCCAGCCGGTGGTTGCCGAGCATGTTCCGCACCTGCAGGTCCTCGATCACGACCGCTTGGTTCTCGCGGACGAGTCGAGTCGACAGCTTGTGCAAGTGATCGCGGCGCCGGTCGGTGATCCGGGCATGCACCCGGGCGACCTTCCGGCGGGCCTTCTCCCGGTTGGCCGACCCGCGCTGCTTGTGGGCTTGCGCGCGCTGCGCCCGCGCGAGACGGACGCGGTCGCGGCGTTCGTGGCGGGGGTTGGTGACCTTCTCCCCGGTCGACAAGGCCACCAGCGACGTGATCCCGGCGTCGACGCCGACCACGGCATCGGTGCGGGGCCCGTCCTGGACGGTGACCTCACACAGCAGCGACACGTGCCAACGCCCCGCGCTGTCGCGGGACACGGTCACCGTGGACGGCTCCGCCCCGTCGGGCAGCGGCCGGGACCAGCGGATCGCCAGCGACTCGGCCATCTTCGCCAGGGTGATCTGCCCGTCGCGGTAGCGGAACGCCGACTTCGTGTATTCGGCCGACGCCCGGGAGCGCCGCTTGCTCTTGAAGGTCGGGTACTTCGCCCGCTTCTCGAAGAAGTTCGTGAACGCGCCCTGCAGGTGACGGAGCCCCTGCTGCAGCGGCACCGACGACACTTCACCGAGGAACGCCAGCTCCGGCTCCCGCTTCCACGCGGTGAGCATCGCCGAGGTCTCGTTGTAGTTGACCCGCCGCTGCTCGCCATACCACGCGGCGGTACGGGCTTCCAGGGCCAGGTTGTAGACCTTCCGGACGCATCCGAAGGTCCGGTTCAGCTCCTGGGCCTGCTGGTCAGACGGGTAGCAGCGGTACTTGAACGCCCGCTTCACCACCCGTCCCGGCATACTCACAAGGTAGCATGTCGCCGCGTAACGCCCCTGTCTACCCTTGTCGACAGAGCGGCTCCTCCCCGGCGTGAACACCGGGGTATCCGCCGGTTGGAGTCCCGATGACCGAGCACCTCGACCCGGTTCCAGCCGGACCTCAGCGCCCGCGGCTGGAGGTCGGCCGCCTGTGGGCGGGCGGCGTGGCCACCGCCGTCGTCGCGGCGCTGATCGCCCTCGTCGGCGTGCTGATCGTCCGCGCGCTGCTGAGCATCGCCGTGTACGCACCCGCCGAGGCCGGCTCGTTCGGCGACTCGCACACCGTCGTGCTGTGCCTGATCGCCGCGGCGGCGGCGCTGGCGGCGACCGGGTTGCTGCACCTGCTGCTCGTGGCGGCCCCGCGGCCGCTGACCTACTTCAGCTGGATCGTCGGGCTGCTCACCGCCGCGGCGACGGTGCTGCCGTTCACCTACGCGTCCAACCTGCCCGTCGCGATCGCCCAGGCGCTCATCCATCTCGTGGTGGGCGCCGCGATCGGCAGCCTGTTGTCCGGCGCCGCCGCCAACGCCACCCGCACCATGCACGTGCCGCAGGGCCGCTTCCACGTCGACGAGTACCCGGACTAGCGGCTCCCCGCCGGGAGCCGCTGGTCCGGGCCGCTCAGCCGCTCGCGCGGACCAGGGCGCGCACGGTGCTGCTGCGCAGGTAGAGGCCGAGCCAGACGAGCACGCCGGTGTAGACGGGGAACAGCAGGACGGTCCAGAGCGGGGCCCCGATCCGCAGCTGCGCGCAGACCGCGCCGCCCAGGTAGCCGGTGAGCAGCACGGCGCCGAGTAGCGCGGTGCGGGGAACCAGGTGCAGCACGAGGCAGGCGAGCAGGGTGCCGCCGATGACGGGCACGGCGGAGGCCGGGAAGCCCATCTGCATCGTCGCCTCGACGACCGGGGGGATCTGGAGCAGCTTGGTCACCGAGTCGACCAGCAGGAACAGCGTCATCAGGACGGTGAGCGTCCAGCCGGCGACGCGGGCGGCGCGGCCGACGGGAACGACGGCGGCGGGGACGGTGGGGTGGTCGACGACGGTCATCTGTCCGGTTCCTCTCGCTGGACATTGCGGGTTACCGGTGCAGACGGCGGCTGTCGCCCGAAGTCATCTGTGCGCAGACGACGAATCCGGTGCCCCCCGACGGCACCGAATCCGCGGAACCCTGATTAGGCCGATTCGGCGTCCAGGCCCACGTGCTCCAGCGTGCGCCGCAGGCTGCGCAGCACGCGCCCGCGCGTCGGGCCGATGCTGCCCGGCGGCAGGTCGAGCGCCTCGGAGATGTCGGCGTAGTGCACGTCCTCGTCGGCGAAGAGCGCCCGGACCAGCACCCGCCGGCGCTGCGGCAGCTGCGCCACGGCCTCTTGCACCATCCCACGGGTCTCCCGGTTCAGGACCACGGTCTCGGGGCAGGTACCGCTGCCGCTGACCTCGGCCTCGAACAGCCCGTCCGGCACCTCCCGCGACGTCCGGCGCAGCACGGCGAGGCACTCCCGGCGGGCCGTGGTGGCGAGCCACCCGCTCAGCCGCTCGGGGTCGCGCACCGTGTCGAGCCGTTCGAGCGCGCGCAGCCAGGTGTTCTGCAGGACGTCCGCGGTGTCGGCGTCCGACAGCCGGTAGGACCGGGCCACCTTGCCGATCATTCCCCGGTAGCGACGGACGATCTCCTGCCACGCCTGCGGGTCGCCGGCGCACGCGGCGTGCACGAGGGCGTGACCGGGCGGGGCGGGTTCGGGAGGGACCGTCTCGACGGGGACTTTCTCGGGGGCATTCATCGGGCGACTCCTGGCACAGCGACCGTTCGGGGACGGCGTCACTGTCCGCCGGGTCCCTTGCAGGCTTCTTGCAAACGGCGGCCCCGCGGGCACCGTTGACAAGGATCAGGGGCCACCCGCAGGAATCAGGACATTCCGGATGGATCCTCGCCGTTGCGCCGTTCGGCGGCAGCCTCGTCGACCTCGGCCCGGACCGTCCGGGCGCGGACGGGCTGTCCCGCTGCGACGAGTGCATCGACCAGCCGGTCGCCGGCCATCAACGTGCTGGAATGGGTACGCCCCAGCCCCGCCGCGAAGATCGTCCGGGCGCGGATCTGCACGCCGACGGCCTGCTCCCAGCTTCCGGCGTCGGCCAGTGCCAGCCCGAGGTTCGTGAGCGCCATCCCCACCCGCGAGTCGTCCGGCCCGAGCACCCGTTCGAGCAGTCGGACACCGCGCTGGTGCGCCTCGATCGCCTCCGGGACCTTCCCCTGCAGACGCAGGGCGTACCCGAGCTTGTCGAAGGTCTGGGCGGTGTCGGGGTGGTCCGCGCCGAGGACGTCGGTGAAGGCCGCGATCGCCGCACGCTGGTAGGCGACCGCCTCGTCCAACCGGCCCGCGTCCTGTTCGACCATGCCGAGCCCGGCGGTTGCGTGGGCCCAGCCGCGCTCGTCGAGGCGCCCCTGCTCCTCCAGCATCGCGCGGCCCGAGCGGAGCGCCTCCTCCGCGGCGTCCAGGGCGCCGCTGCCCCACAGGGTGTAGCCGAGGTCGATCAGCACCTCGGGCTCCAGATCGCACCGCCCGGCCCCGCGCAGCACCTCCAGCGCCCGCCGGTGGGCGACGACGGCGGCCGCGCCCTCGTCGGCGCAGTTGAGCACGTGGCCGAGCCGGTTGTACGCGTGGGCGAGCACGTCGGGCTGGACCGGCTCGTCCGCGTGGACCGCCCCGTCCAGCATCGCCACCGCCTCCCGGTGCAGCTTCAGCGCGAGCGCGAGGCTGCCGGCCGAGTCGAGTACCTGGCCGAGCGCGCAGGTCAGGCGGCCACGGACGGTCGGGGCGACCGCTGCTCCTGGCAGCCGCAGCGCCGCGCGCAGCACGTGCTCGGCAGCCGGGTAGAGCGCCCGCTGCGCCTGCCGGGCAGCCACCTGCTCGAGGGCCTCGACCAGCCCATCCGGCTGCACGCCCAGCGCCTCGGCGTGCAGTGCGAGGGCGACGAGGTGCGCGGCGACGTCGTCCGGGACGTCGCGTCCGGCTCTCCGTGGCCTGGGCGACGCACGCCTGCGCCACGTCGGCCAGCCGATCGCAGCGCGCCGCCTCGCTCATCCGGGCACGCACCACGTCCTGCACCAGCCGGTGCACCCGCACCGTCTCGGCCTCACGGTCGACCAGCGACAGCCGCAGCAGCTCGCGCAGCGCGTCCTGCAGCTCCAGCTCCCCCGGCTCGAACCGGCCCAGCGTGCCGACCGAGATCGCGTCCGGGGCCAGGAAGGCGATCGTCTCCAGCAGCTCCGCCGCCCGCGGCGCGCGCACCGCCAGCCGGTCGAACGCCAGCCCCCACGTGGTGGCCACGGTGCGCCCGGAGCCCTCGACCTCGCGCAGCAAAAGCCCGTCGCGGTGACGGCGGAACAGGCTCACGTAGTCGGGCAGCGACATCCGCGTCTGCTCGATGTAGGCGCACGCCTGCTCGAGCGCCAACGGGAGGTCACCGAGCAGCTCGGCCAGCGTGTCCGCCTCGACGGGCCGGTCCCCGGTGCGGGTGGCGACGTAGGCCAGGGACTCGCCGCGGGCGAGCGGCCCGATCGCGACGGGGTGGGCGATGCGCCGCCATGCCGGGTTGCGGGAGGTGATGATGACGTCGCCGTGGCGTGCCGCGGGCAGGAACGGCTCGAGCTGCGCGGGCTCGTCCGCGTTGTCGTAGACGAGCAGCCAGCCCGGTGTGCGGTCCAGCTCGGCCCACAGGGCCGCGCGGGCGTCCTCGCGCCGCTCGAACGGCGCGATCCCCAGCGCCGCGGCCAGCGCGGCGAGCCCGGTCGCGGTGCCGGCGGGGTCTTCGGCGGAGATCCACCAGGCGACCCGGCCGTGCCGGTGCCGCTGGTGGGCCAGCTCCAGCGCGAGCTCGGTCTTGCCCACCCCGCCCAGCCCGGTGAGGGCGACGGCGCGCGGGCGGCGGGTGTCGTCGTCCAGCGTCGCGTCGACGTGCGCGAGCAGCCCGCGGCGGCCCACGAACGAGCGGTTGCGCGGGGGCAGGTGCGTGGGCAGGACGGTGCCGCCGACGCCGGGCAGCGGATCGTGGGCCAGCACGGCGGCGCGCACGCGGCGCAGTGCCGGTGTCGGCTCGACCCCCAGCTCGTCGGCCAGGGCGCCGCAGCAGCGGTCGTAGGCGGCCAGCGCGTCGGCCTGCCGGCCCGCGGCGTAGAGCGCGCGGACGAGCTGGACGGCCACCGACTCCCGCAGCGGGTCGCGGGCCGCGAGGTCTTCCAACAGCGCGACGTCGTCCGCGGCCCGGCCCTGGCGGGCGTGCGCGTCGGCCAGCGCCTCGGCCGCGACCACCCGCTGCTCCTCGAGTCGCGCGGCGACCGGGGCGAGGAACGACATCTCCGCCTGCGCGCCCGGCCCGAACGCGCTCGGCCCGGTCCAGCGGGCCAGGGCGGCCTCGAGCAGCGCCGCCGCGTCCTCGTCGTTGCCGCGGGCCAGCGCGCGGCGCCCCGCGTCGACGTCGGATCCGAACAGGTCCGCATCGACGGCGACGGCCGTGCGGTCCAGGACGTAGCCGTCGGGCCGCCGGGGCAGCGCGTCGGGCCCGAACAGGCGGCGCAGCCGGGAGACGTAGGCCTGCACGGCCCCGACCGTCGCCTCGACGGCCCGCTCACCCCAGACGTCGTGCAGCAGCTGCTCGGCCGAGACCGCCTCGGCCCCGCCGACCAGGATCCGGGCGAGCACACCCCGCTGGCGGGGGCCGCCGAGGTTCACGGCGTCGTCGCCGACCGTCGCGGTGAACCCGCCGAGCACCCGGACCACGGCCCGGGAGCGGGGGGTGCGTTCCTCGGAGGAGCCCACCGCGGTGTCGCGCCCGTTCCGGACCATCACGCCGTCATCCACCGTCGCCCCTGACGTCGACGGCAGCTCCCCGCACGGGGACCGCCGTCTGCCTCGCCCATGTATCGAAACGGGTCGCTGCGCCGTCATGCATCTACAGATCCCGTGCCCGAGGAGCCGCGATGCCGCTGACGATCACCCATTTCACCGCTGACAGTCTCCCACGCGTCGTCGCCGGGGCGGCCGGGACATCGACCCTGGACGTGCTGCTGCCGTTCCGCGTCGACCTCGACGACCCCGCGCTCGCAGTCACCGGCTGGAGCCTGGACGTCGAGGTGGACGGGCGGTCATGGGGGTCGCGGGTGCGCACGCGGCGGCTGCGGCCCGGGCTGGCGGACGCGCTGCGCGAGCGGATGGCCCGTACGGGGGTGTTCACCTTCGACCACCTGCCCTACTACGCCGGGCTGCACGACGACGACGTCCGCGCCGGCCGTGCGGCGTATCTGGAGTGCCGCGTGCCGGGCGTGCCGCCCGGGGCGGCGGTGACGTACACGCTGTCCGTGACGGTGTGCCGCGACGGCGGGCAGCCCCGGACGCTCACGGCCCCCACCGCGACCCTGCACGCCGTCGACCCGCGGTTCACCCGCGACGACGTGCGGCGCATCTTCAGCCCGGGTGCGTTCCACGCAGGCGAAGCGTGGGTGCTGCACCACCGGCGCGCCGCGGGCCTGGACCAGTTCCGGATCGACGTCGCCGACCTGGGCTGGGCCCCCGAGCGCGCGGAGCTGGTCGTCCAGGTCGGCGACACGGTCGTGGACCTCGCCGCCGGCCGGTACCCGACGCTGCCGCTGGTCGACGTCGCGGCGGACTCGGTGTGCTTCGCGGTTGCCGCACGACGGAGACGGATTGCCTCCGGTCACCGTCCGTTACCGCGACGGGGACCCCGTGCCCGTCGATCTGGCGACCCGCGTCGGCGTCGGCACCGCCCGTGTGATGTTCGTCAACTTCGCCATCCAGGGCCTCAACGATCTCTTCGCCACACCGGACGACGACTACCAGCCGCCCCGCAGCTACACCCGGCTCACCATGCGCGACGAGGCCGCAAGCTACAGCAGCCGCCCCGGCAGCGAGGAGAACACGGTCGGCGACGGCTACGCGTTCACGATCGACGCACACCGGCGCTACGGCATCCCGCAGATGTGGGCGATGAACGGCGGCCTGGCCACCCTGCTCGCCCACGACTGCCCGGACGACGTCGCGGCCATGCGGCGCGACGTCGAGGCCGGCCTGCTCGTGCCGGTCGTCGCCGGGTACGGCGCCCACCGCCTGCCCTACTACACGGCCGGGACGAACGTCGACGCCATCCGGTTCGGCGCCCGGGTCCTCGAGAAGGTGCTCGGCGCGGCCCGGCCCGTCTACTACCCGGACCAGCGGCTCACGACGTGCAAGGACAACGTCGCGGGAGCGCTGCGGTCGGCGGGCATGGAGTACGTCGTCGTCGACGCGGGCACCGGGCAGGGCGCGGTGCCCGAGGGGGCGGAGGAGGCCGGAGGCAACACCGCGATCGCGCACGCGAAGCCGCCGATGGGCGCATGGCACGACGGGCGGTGGATGAACTGGCAGTACATCTGGCGGGACCGGCGCAGCGGCACGAAGGTGCTGTTCATCGACAGGGAGATGAAGGACGCCCTGTTCGCCGCCGACGGCGACACCGCGGACCGCGGCAAGCCCGCGCAGGCCATCCGCTGCAAGCTCCTGGAGCTGGCGACCGCACCGGTGGAGCACGGGGGCCACGTGGTCGTCTACAGCGACGACGCGGACAAGGCGAGCGGCAACGGCTGGTTCGACGGCGGCTACGACACGCGCGCCGCGAACAACTTCCGCTACCAGGCCGTGCTGTCGTGGCTGGCCACCCACCCGTGGGTCGAGGTCGTGACCACGGACGACCTCACCGACGCCGACGTCGTCGGCGAGCTGGACCTGCTGCGGGCCAGCGACCCCTACATCGAGGAGCAATGGCGCCTGCCCAACCCGCCCGCCGAGGGCCACGACAACGGGCTGGCCTACGACACCTGGTACGCCGCCTGGGCCGACACCCCCGCCGCGTGGCTCGGCGAGACGCTGCGCGCCGTCTCGGACCGCGCCGAGCAGGCCATCGAGCGGGCGAAGGTCGACGACCCCGACGAGGTGGACGAGCTGCTGCTGCTCGCCCGCCTGTACTTCCTCATGTGCCTGCACGAGTCGCAGTGGTCGAAGCGGCCGCGGATCGAGCCCGGCCACGACGGTTTCGACCACTGCGAGAACTTCGTCGCCGCCGAGTCGCTGCAGCTGCGCAACGCGCACGTGTACCTGGCGGCGCGCCACTGGGCACGGTGGGCGCGCGACGGAGGCGCGGGAGCGCACCGCGACGACGGGCCGGTGGTGGCGGCGGTCGCGGAGGCGGGTGTCCCCGGCCCGACACCCCGGTGGTGGCGGCCCGAGCAGGCGGGGCTGCAGTGGGACCACGACCCGCTGACCAACGTCGTGCTCTACAACGAGCACGCGCTGGTGGTCGTCGACCGCAACGGCGGCCGGATCACGCAGATGTTCGCGCTGGTCGGCGACCGGCCGGTCGCGGTGAGCGGCACGTTCAAGGCCTACCAGTTCGTCGACGCCGACTGGGCGAGCGACAGCGGCGTGGAGTGCGACGGGCTCGTGCTGCAGAACACGGTCTGGAGCCCGAACCACGGCTACGCCGCCTGCGACGTCGAGGCGAGCCGCGGCACGCTGGGCTCGCGGCCGCCGAACGACCGCGGCTTCGATCTGTACTACCCGGACAACTTCAACCTGTACGACGAGGTGCCCGGCGACCCGCTCTCGGTGACGTTCGCGTACGGGCCGGGAACCGGCGAGACGGCGCCCGCGACCGTCGACGCGCTCGACGCGCTGCTCGCGCACGACCGGGACGAGAAGCTGGCCGGGCGGCGCGGGACGGTGCTGCACGACGTCGACGAGTTCGGCGCCTTCCGCAAGACGGTGCACCTCGACGGCCGCACGGTGCACGTCGCCTACCAGGACGTCGAGCCGGGCCACAGGGTCGCGAACGAGTTCTGCGTGGACCTGCTCGCGGCGGCGCTGCACGGGCATCGGCAGACCCATGCGGTCGCCGCGGACGGGCGCAGCGCCACCGTCACGAACGACGACGGCCTGCAGGTGCGCATCGAGCTCGGGCTGGGCTGCAGGTTCTCCGACGCCGTCGCGACCCCGATGGACGCGCCGACGGCGGACTCGCTGCGCCTGCACCGGGTGTTGACCGACGACCTGGAGATCATCGCCCCGGACGGAGGGGCCTTCGAGTACCGGATCGTGCTGCCGTAGGGGGCGTCTGCGGGGATCTTGCCGCTGGCGCGGTCGGGCGCGCCATGGTCCCCCGCTACGGGTGTCCAGGGCAGTGAGCCGGGCCGCGGGTGACTGGTCGTCCGCGACGACCGTGTACATGGCCCGTGACCGCAACATGACCCGGCCCTGACCGCCGAGGCGCACCCGCCGAAGCGGCGATCACGACCCGCCCGCGTGGTCGGGACCGCGGTGCCCGGCCGCGCGGGCGTGTACCAGCAGCGGACGGACGTGGCCGCCGCCGATCAACCGGGAGATCCGCGCCGTCTGCTCCTCCGCCCGCTGCCACCGCGGGTCGTCGCCATGGCGGCGGGCGAGGAGGGCGTCCACCGCGTCGGCGCGCTCCTGCCAGGCCGCCGGGGCCTGCGCGAGCCCGTCGGACTCCATGGTTTGGACGACGGTGAACCCGGTCTCGTCGAGGAGCTCGAGCAGCGCCTCCTCGGTGGGGAAGTCGTTGCCCTCGGGCAGCGGGCCGGGCAGCGGGCCGCGGGCGACGAACACCAGCAGGCCGAGGTCGCCCTCGGGTCGGAGTACCCGACGCAGCTCCCGCAGGGCCGCCGGTCGCTGCGGCTGCGCGATCGTGCACAGCACGCCGAGGCACTCCACCGCGTCCAAAGCGCCGCACGTCAACGGCAGTGCCTCCGCGCCCGCGACCACCGTGGGCAGGCCGAACAACCGCCGCCCGGCGGCCGCCGCGGCCTGCATCGGCTCGACGCACACCGGCTGCGGGCCGAAGTGGTCGGCGAGCCACGCCGCCGGCCCACCGACCCCGGAGCCGACATCGGCGATCCTGGTGTCCGACCCGACCAGCAGCGCCTCCGCGAGCCAGGCGAGGTCCGACGGGCTGCCACTGCCCCGGCACCCCGCGGGGATCGCGTACTCGGGGCCGAGCTCCCGCACGGCGTCCTCGGTCCAGCCCGCGAGCAGGTCGAACTCGATCTCCTGGGCGTCGGTCTGCTCGGGCGCGCTCACAGTCGGACTGTTCCCCACTTGCCGGGCCGTCACCGCAGATTCAGCCCGCAATCGGCTCTGCTGATCGTCGGGGCGCAATCCGGGCCGATCGACCGCCTCAATCGCCCGGACCCCCGACGGTCAGCTCACGGTCCCGAACCCCCGGATCTCCTCCCCGATCGCGGCCTTGACCTCCGCCCCGGCCACCTCACCCCGCCCCGACGCCAGCCCGGACAGGTTGACGCCCACGACGCCCGGGATCGCGAGCAGGGCCCGCGCCTCGTCGACGGCCGCGGCGATCCCGGCGGCCGTCGGGTCCGGTGCGGCGAGCACGGCGTCGACCGCGCCGTCGTCGAGATGGAGGCCCGGGAAGGCCTGCAGGACGCGGGCCGAGCGCTCGTCGGTGTACACGGCGACTCCGGCCACGAACGGCAGCGTCGCCCCGGCCTCCCGAGCGTCGGTGACGAAGCGCGCGACCGCCGCCGGGCTGCTGGCGTGGTTCAGCACGCAGAGCCGGGCCCCGGCACTCTGCTTGGCCGCGACCCGCGCGGGCCGTAGCGCCCGCGGGGCGGCCTCGGGAGCCTCCGGCACCGTCGCGACCAGCCCCGCGGCGGCGGCGAGCGCGGCGAGCCGGGTGCCGTCGAGGTCGAAGACCTGGGTGACATCCGGACGGACCCCTGGGGCGCGGACATCGCCGGTCGCGCACAGCACGCCCTCGACCCCGACCGCGGCGAGCCCCATGATCTCCTGCTCCAACACCACCCGGTTGCGGTCGCGGCAGGTCAGTGTCGTCCACGGGCGGCCACCCGCGGCGAGCACCTCGGTGGCGAAGAGGGTGGGCGGCAGGTCCGGTGTGCTCTGGTGCTCCCCGACGAGCAGCGCGTCCGACGAGGCGGCGAGCACCCCCACGACTCGGCGCACCGAGGCCGGCGCGTAGGGCGTGACGGAGAGGTCCGTGAGGACCACCGGCCGGGTGGCGGCGCGGTCGAGCAGCCCGTCGGGCCGCGGGGGTGGGGCGGGTGCGGGCTCGCCTCCCGTCCAGGGCGGCAGCGGAGCGGCGGCGAACGGGCAGGGCCGGTCGCCCAGCTCGCAGCTCAGGTCGTCACGCACCCCACCGCACGGCCCGTAGTGCATGTGCTTGGGGCAGATGTCCCCGCCGGGAACGGGCGCGGACGCGATGTCGGCGAGCGGGACGGCCATGCCGTCGGAGTGCCCGCTGTATGGCCGGTCCGCACCTCGGAGCCGCCGCGGGCGCACCCGAGGCGATCAGAGCCGAGCGTGCGTCACGGCCCCTGGTCCGCAGCCGGGACGGACGAGGCGGGCGGCAGCCAGGTGAGCAGGGGCCCCGGCACCGGCGACCGCGGCGCGAGGGCCAGCACGACGCCTGCCGACATCGCCACGACGATCATCATCGCGAGGGCCAGCCGGGCGATCGGGGTCGCCTGCGACGGCGACGGCGGCACGACGACGAGCGGGTCGCGCGTCTCGGCCGCCGGGTTGCCCCGCCACCGCGTGTACGGCGGCACCTCCTGCCCCTTCATCAGGAACGCGTCGGCGTCGAGCACCGCCCCCTCGTGCAGCGTGACCCCGTAGTGCACGAACGCCCGCGGACCGACCGTGGCACCGGGACCGATCACGATGTGGTCGGACTTGAACACCCCGTCTTCGAGCGAGTGCGCCTGCACCGTGCTCCCGGCGTTCAACGCGACGTCGTCCCCGATGTGCACGAGCGTCTTCTCGGGCATCGCACAGCCGTCGTCGAACACCCGCCGCCCGATCCTGACCCCGAGCAGCCGCCAGACGACGACCTTCATCGGCGTGCCGTTGAACAGGCCGAGGTATCCCCCGACGCTCATCTTCCAGAAGCGTTCGTGCCACCAGAAATATGGGTCGTAGATCGAGCAGAACTGGGGGCTCATCGACCGGAACGACGTGACCGCCCGCTCGAGCAGGATCTGGAACCCGATGCCGACCGCCAGCCCCGCGAGCGCGGCCACCGGGACCACCCAGAACCCGTGGTCGACGTAGAGGTCGAGGGCCGCCGTGCCGATCACCACGACGATGTTGAGGGTCGCGAGGTTCGCGAGCAGGAACACGGCTGCCGTCGCCGCGTTGTGCCGGTTCTTGGCCCGGAGCAGCCTGCGCCGCTGGTCGCCGTCGACGAGGTCGTCGACGGCGCGGTCGCGCTCCACCGACCGCGGGATCTCGAACGCAGGCGAGCCCAGGAGCCCGACGTCGCGGCGCACCTTTCCGTGGATCGGCACCATGACCTTCGTCGCGAGCAGGCAGTTGTCGCCGGTCCGAGCATCGGCGGGGTAGGCGATGTCGTTGCCGAGGAAGTTCCGGGCGCCCACCTCGGCGCGGCGCAGCCGGAACGAGGTGTTCGAGTACTCGGCGTTCATGAACGACAGCCCGTCCGACACCATCGTCCCGCTGCCGACCCCGCTGAGGTAGGGGTTCTCGTGCCGCACCTCCACCCCGAAGTTCGAGCCGCTCTGGACCAGCGGTCGGCCGAACCGGTACCCGACGAGCCGCAGGTAGTGCAGGATCGCCGAGCTGTCGCCGAACACCACGCAGTAGAAGCGGGAGTTCGTCGTCCGCGCGACGATGCGGTGCAGCCAGTAGCGGATCCCGTAGAGGGGGTGGACGGCGTCCTCCCGCAGGCCCCGGTGCACCAGGCGGGGGACGGTGGCGACGAACACGAGCCCGGCGAGGATCCCGACGACGAACAGCGCCGTGACGTAGCCGAGTACCTGCAGGTGGACGGCGGGGTCGGCGACCGTCGTCGTGCCGGGCTGTATCAGCCGTGGGAGGACCGGCGCAGCCGGCCGCACCGTGCGGGCGCGACCAGCCGGTAGTCGACGTCGCAGCGCGCGGCGGGCGAGCCGTGCCAGCTCTCGCCGTCCGGGACCGCCTGTCCGGACTGCAGCGACGACGCGTGGCCCAGTTGCGCGCCGTCCCCCAGCACGGCACCGATGTCGAGCACCGAACGCTCGCCGACCACCGCGTCGGCGCCGATCGTGATCGGGCCCGTCTGGATGCGTCCCGCGACGGCGCGGTAGCCGTTGAGGTGGGTGTCCTTCCGGACGACGGCGCCGGGGCCGATCGTGAGCAGGTCCGTGCACACCGGGACGGCGCCCGTCATGACGACGGCGCGCGCTCCGACGCGGGCGCCGAGGCACCGCAGGTACAGGTTGTAGAGCGGCGACCCCGCGAAGACGGCGAGCGGGTTGGCCTGCAGGATCCGCTGCACGACCCAGAACCGCAGGTAGCGCGCTCCCCACAGCGGGAACTCCTGGGCCTTCCACCGCCCGACCAGCAGCCATTTCGCCGCCGTCGACAGCACGAAGTACCCGCCGAACGTCGCGGTGCTGATCACCATGGAGCGCTGCCACATGTCGACGAAGGTCGCGGCGCCGCGCAACCACTCCAGGGCGACGACGAGCACGCCCGCGGCGACGATGACGGACACCAGGAACAGCACCAGCTGCACGACCCCGCACAGCACGTAAGCCAGCGGGTGCGGCCTCGTGGGTGTCCTGGAGGTCGGCGCCGCGCCGGGCACCGCGGGGGCGTTGGCCTGCATGCCGGCGTCGGCGAGCGCCGCGAGCGCGGTCACGGTGGGGTGCAGGTACATGTCCCGCATCGCGATCGGCGGCAACGTGGTCCGCGCGCGCACCCGTGCGGCGAACTGCGCGAGGAGCAGCGAGTTCGCACCGAGGTCGGCGAAGAGGTGGGCGGCGGTCGAGACCCGCTCCAGGCCGAGCGTCGCGGCGAGCAGCTCGGCGAGCACGGTCTCGGTCGGCCCGGTGGGCGCGACGAACTCCCCCTCGGTGGTGCGCCGGGTGGTCGGGGGCGGCAGCGCCTTTCGGTCGGCCTTGTCGGCGGTGGTCATCGGGACGACCGGGAGGTGCTCGAGGTAGGCGGGCACCATGTAGGGCGGCAGCCGCTCGCGGAGGTGGGCCCGCAGCACGTCGTCGCCCGGCCTCGCGGCGCCGGCGTTGAGGCTGTAGTAGCCGACGAGCTCGGTGGTGCCGGGTACCGGCTCGTAGGTGTCGACCACGGCCTGCGCGATCCCGGGCACCTGCAGCAGGACCGACTCGATCTCGGTCAGCTCGATGCGGTAACCCCGGATCTTGACCTGGAGGTCGATCCGGCCGAGGTACTCGATCTCGCCGTCGGCCGTGACGCACGATGAGGTCGTGCGGGCAGGCCTCGCCCGACACCAGCAGGAAGCGCAGCGCGGGGAGGTCGTCCTCGACGGTGGCCAGCAGCGTCGGCACGCAGCACATTGCGCTGACCCGGTGCTCGGTGAGCACCGGCCCGCGCTCCCCGCCCGTCACCCGGGCAGGGCTCTGCGCGGCGAGGTCTCGGGCCACGTCGTCGACGGCGACGACCTCCACCGGTACCTGCGCCAGGTGCGGGCGCAGGTGAGACAGCGACAGCACGGCCGTCACCGCGGCGTCCGAGACGATGTAGGCGATGCGGTCGGCCGGGAACGCGGGGTCGAGCGGCACGTAGGCGGCGCCGGCCTTGAGCACGGCGAGCATGGCGACGTAGGCCTGCGCGGGGTCGTCGAACAGCAGCCCCACACGGTGGCCCGATCCGAGGCCGTGCCGCAGCAGGTGTCGCGCGAGCTGGTTCGCGCGGGCGTCGACGGCGGTGTAGGTGAGCGCAGCCCCCGGCGCGTCGACGCAGAGCCGGTCGGCCGATCCCTCCGCGCGCAGCTGCTCGCACCGCTGCTCGAACAGGTGCTCGAGGCGCTCGCCGGGCCGCCACCACCGCTGGTGCCGGCCGTGCGCGCCGTCGACCAGGATGCGGGGGTCCGGCCGGCCGGGGACCGGGACGGCGGCTGCGCCCGACGATCCTCCGGGCGGCAGTGCCGTGCTCACGACAGTGGTGCGGTACCGGCGTTCCGGGCCGGGGCGACGGGCAAGGCGGGCTCGGACGGGGCAGTCCGGGGTGGAGGGCAGTGCGCCGCGGAGCACCCCGTGCAGTGCTCGACGGCCTCGACGAGGATGTCGCAGGCGGTGTCGACGACGTCGGCGGTGACGTTGAGAGGCGGAAGCAGCCGCACCACGCAGTCGTCGCGGCCGCCGAGCTCGACGATCAGCCCACCCCGCAACGCGCGGGCCTGCACCCGGCCGGCCAGCTCGCCCGCACGCGCCCCCGTCCCCGGATCGGCCAGCTCGATGCCCCACATCAGGCCTCGGCCCCGCACGTCGCGCACCCACGGGTGGGCCCGCAGCACGTCCAGCCGTTGCCGGATCTGCGCCGACCGCCTCCGCACGTTGCCCAGCACGTCGTCGCGGCGCACGATCTCCACCGCCCGCGCGCCGGCCGCGAACGCCAGGAAGCCGCCCGAGAACGCCACCACGTCGCCGCGGCCGGTCGCGGTCTTGCACAGCTTCAGCGCCGCGTCGACGGCGTTGGCGCCGGTCGGCCCGCAGAAGTGCACCCGCATCCGGTCCCGCATCCCCTCGGGCAGCATCGACAGCTGCGCGGTGGTGAACGCGTCCTTGGCGGGCGAGGGCAGGTCGAGCCCGTGGCAGAACCGCCCCAGCTGCTCGGTCGCCACCTCCACCAGCTCGGGGTGACCGTGCCCCAACGACAGCACTCCGGCACCGGTCAGGAAGTCGATGAACACATTGCCGTCGACGTCGCGGACGAACGATCCGGACGCCTCCTCCACCGCGATCGGGAAGTGCCGCCCGTACACCCGGGCGTTCGACTCGCGACTCTCCTGCCGGGCCAGCAGGGCGGCCGATCCCGGGCCGGCAGGTCGCCGTACACCATCGGGCGGTGCAGGGCGGTGGAATGGTCGATCAGCGTCATCGATCCCCCACGTCGTCGGCCGGCGTCCGGACGATCTTGGGGGAAACCGCGCGCTCCGTTGCCGACGCCGCGAAATGATCACGCGATCGTGGCGCCGACGGGCTCAGTTCGGCGCGTTCTCCGGGAAGTGGCACGCCACCCGGTGGCTCCCCAGATTTCCGTTCGACGCAGTCAGCTCGGCCAACGGGGGCTCCTCGGTCCGGCACACCTCCTGCGCCTTCCAGCACCGCGTGTGGAACCGGCAGGCGGCCGGCGGGTTCAACGGGCTGGGGACGTCTCCGCTCAGCAGGATCCGCTCCCGCTTCTGCTGCCGCCGCGGGTCGGGCCGGGGCACCGCGGAGAGCAGCGCGACGGTGTAGGGGTGCATCGGGGTGTCGTAGACCGCGTCCCGCTCGCCGAGCTCGACGATCTTGCCGAGGTACATCACCGCAACCCGGTCGCTGACGTGGCGGACCACCGACAGGTCGTGGGCGATGAGGACGTAGGTGAGGTCGAGCTCCGTCTGCAGGTCCTCCAGGAGGTTCACCACCTGCGCCTGGATCGAGACGTCCAGCGCCGACACCGGCTCGTCCGCCACGATCAGCTTGGGCCGCAGGGCCAGCGTGCGGGCGATCCCGATGCGCTGGCGCTGGCCGCCGGAGAACTCGTGCGGGTAGCGGTTGTAGTGCTCGGGACTGAGCCCGACCCGGGAGAGCAGGTCCTGCACCGCAGCCCGGACACCGCCGGGCGGCTCGATGCCCTGGATGCGGTACGGCGCGGCGACGACGCCACCGCCGAGGGCGACCTTGTCGCGCTTGAGCCGCGTCCAGGCGATCTGCCACGGCGACCGCCCCGCGACGCCACCCGGACCCGCGACGGGCGCCAGGGTCTGCGTCGTCGACTCGGGCACGTCCAGCGGCGCCGTCACGGGCGGGACATTAATGCTCCGACGTCATCGCGCGCCGCGCGTGGCTGCAACAGCTTTGATAACGATCGATCACGGCGGCTCCGGGACGTGTGATCGTCGCCGGCGTCGGCCCACGGTCGCTCAGGCAGCCGTGGGGCGACGGTCGCGGCGGCAGCTGCCCGTCACAGGCCTGCCAGCACCGTCCGGACGTTGCGGTGCATCCAGATGGGGTTCGCCGCGTAGCGGGTCGAGTGGGCCAGGTTCCCGCCGACGTGGCGCAGCCAGCTGAGCAGGAGCATCGTGCGGACATCGACCTCCGCGCCGGCGCCGTCGCGCTGCATCGCGCACAGGATGCCGGCCACCGGCGACGGGTCGGCCAGCCACTCCAGCAGCACCGGCCCGAGCTCGGTGCCCGCGAGGATCCGCTCGAACATCAGCAGTGTGACTGCGTCCGCGCCGACCAGGCCGTCCGGCTCGGCCTCGGTCCAGTCGACGACGCCGCTCACCCGGCCGTTCTCGACGAGCACGTTGGTCTGGTTGAAGTCGCCGTGCGACCAGGCGCGGGCGACGGGACGACCCGACAGCTCCGCGACCAGCCGCGCCTGCACCGTGTCGAGGGCGGCGCGGTGGGCGCCGCGGACCACCTCCCGCACGTGCGACGCCGGCTCGCGCACCCATCGGTCGAGCGTGGCGGCGTCGACCGGGACGACGCTGCAGGTGCGGGCGGAGAGCTCGCCGATCGTCTCCAGGGCCATCAGGATCACCCGGCAGCGCTCCGCCTCGGGCAGCCGCCGGCAGTCGGCCCCGGGCAGCCGGGACTCCAGCACGAAGTGCAGGCCGTCGACGTCACCGACACCGAGCGTGCGCGGCACCAGCCGGGCCCATGGGCCCAGGCGCGGGTCGGCGTGCAGCGCGGCGAGCACCCGCACCTGCCGCTCGAGCTGCAGGCGCCCCTGCGTGCTGCCGGTGGCCTTCAGCAGTGCCGGGCTGCCGCCGTCGGCCTGCACGGCGAAGACGTTCGTGTCGCCGCGGCCGTCGAACGGCTCGCCGAGCCGCCAACCGGCCGCCTGCGAACCGCCCAGTCGGGCCAGCGCCGCCGGGGCCGAACGGCGCGCCTGCGCGCGCGACCGACGGCCGGCCATTGGACCGAACGTCGGCCGGGGCAGCCTGCGCAACATCCGGGCAGGATACGGGTGCCGCCGCGGCGGCCGTCCGCGTGCGCCGGCTTCGACACGATCACCGCAGGTAGACGGCGGAGCGCAGGAGGGCGACCGCAGGTGGACCGTGCCGGCACGCCGGATCAGGATCCGCCCGCACCCAGCTGGTCGCGCCTCTCCCGCGGCCGCATGCGTCTGGTCGACCAGTTGCGCGCCGACTTTTCCCGGCCGGCTGGCCCCTGGTCGCCGAGACGCTCACCACGGCCGAGATCGGCGAGCGCCTGAAAATCAGCCCGCGCGCGGTGGAGGCGCACCTGCGGACGCTCTCCCGCACGATCGACGTGCTCTCCCGCACGCTACGCGGTCGAGCATGGTGAGTCGCTGCTCGTCACGCTCCGTGATCATCTTACCGACCGGGGGAACCCGTCGACAGGGCAGCGCAGCGAGGTGACACCACTGAGTCCCGGCCGGTAGTGTCGCGCTGTCTGCGGGCCCTCGCGCCCGGGACCTGGGTCGTCCGGGTGTTGTCCCCTCCACACCTTGGCCGGGCCAGGGCGGTCCGGCCTCCAGCGCGAGCGTCTTCGGTTGCGGGGCCGGATCGCCAGCCCACCGGCCTATGACTCGGCGGGCTCCACGCTCCTCGGAACCTCCCGCGCCAGCAGCGCAAGGTCCGCCCGCAGGCAACGGTGTCGGGATGGTTCGCACCGAGCGGTGTCTGGCAGTCAGCCGCAGCGCGCTCCAGCTCGGCGTGCGCCAGGTCGGCACGGCCGAGCGCCACATGTCCCTGCGCGAGATTGCTGCGGATCGTCACCGTCAGCTCGTCGAGCGGCCCCACCGACTGCTCCGCGTCGCGAACTATCCTCTTCGGCTGCCCAGCTGCACGCGGGTCCGCCGGGCGTGTGCTCCGCGGCGAAGGCCGGCTGAAGGTGGCGGGTGCGTCGGTGCAGCAGGGGGAGACATCGGCCGATCACCCGCCGCGTAGTCCAGCAGTGCACTGAACCGAGGGAGGATCTCCAGCAGCTCGGTCTCGGTCGTCCGCATGAGCTGCGGGGGCAGCCACTCCCAATGCCGCGTCCGCATTCCTCCAACATTCAGCGTTTGTGTGGATCGAACGTCGGCCGACGCGAGGAACCCGCCGTCACAGCGGATCAGCAGGTCCGTGCCATCCACCATGCGCGCCACCGCCTTATACGGCCTGTCCATGCCCAGCGTGATATAGCCCACGGATGCAGTCGGCGGCGCAAACACAGTCGTGATCCCGATGCCCACCAACTCAGCCGTGGCCGGCATTGCCTCGACACGGTTGCACATGTGCGTGCGTGGCTCAAAGGTGCCCGGCGAGTACTCGCTGGCTCGCTCGATCAACATATCCAGAACCGCGATCAGGTTGCTCGTATCGGCGTTGTCGTCGTTGTCGAAGAACAGTCGCGTCGCGGTGACGACCTCGATCTCACCTGAACTGTTCGGGGCGGTGTCAGCAAAGAAAAAGCCGAGTGCGTGCGGCCCGACGGCGCGACGGGTCCGTTGCTGCTCTTCCCGGTGGCGACAGTGCCTGACCGCCATGAGAGTGAGACGATCGACAAGTTTCCCGCGGAGCCGGTTCTCGACCAAACTGCTTGGAGAACCAAATCCAACACTGTCCGGAGCAATACGTGGAGAAGGAATCCGCGGCTGCGGTGGCACGGCTCCTCGAGAATCGTCACTCAGCTGGACCACTCCTGGCACGGCCACGGGGTCGTCGTTCCCGATCATTGCTCACATCTCCAGTTTGGCCAGAACGCGTTCCGGAACCGCGAGCGGGCGGGGCTCGCCGCGGCCGATGACGGCGTACACGCCGGGATTCCCGCGGCGAATGCGCTGGGCAAGTACTACTCCAGCGGCCGCGCTGAGCAAGACGATGGCGGGGAGTGTCCAGCGGAGCGCCGTGCTCGCGTCGGTGTTGGTGATCGAGTCTATGTTGGCGATATTGATGGCCAGAACTGCGGTCAGCGCGAGTGCTGCGCAAACGGGCGCGACTCCCAGCTTGAAGCCGAGCGTGCGGCCCTGGCGCCGGTAGTACCGCACCACCGCGACGGACGAGCAGATCATCAGTGTCAGGATCCCCAGTGCCGACAGCTCCGACGTCCAGGGGAACAGGGTCGCAAGCGGATCCGCGCGGGAGAGGGCAAACGCCATGATCATTACTGCGGCCGTCGCCGTCTGCACGAGGGACGCGGCGATCGGCACGCCTCCTTGCGCTCCGCCCAGCCTCCCGAGAGCCGCCGGCAGCACCTCTTCGCGCGCCAGGGAGTACACGTACCGTCCGACGACGTTGTGGAAACTCAGCAGTGCGGCGAATATCCCTGTGATAAGCAGTGCCTGGCTGATCGCCCCGACAAGCGGCCCGTAGCGCTCTGCGAGAATGCCGAATGGCAGGTTCGCGGACGGGTCACGAGCGGTGTCGACGATATTCTGCGCGCCGACAGCCGAGACCATGGCCCAGCTCGAAACGGCGTAGAAGATGCTGACGAATCCGATGGTTACATAGGTGGCGATGGCGACGGACCGGTGCCGAATTGCCTCCTCCCGATAAACCGCGATCGACTCCACTCCGATGAACGAGGCCATTCCGAAAGCGAGAACGCCGCCCAGCGCACCGCTAGTCACCAGGTTGGAGGGCAGGAGAGGCCCCACGTCCAGGTGACCATCCGGAGGGGCCAGGAGCCCGGTCGCGTTGAGCAGCGTGAGTACGGCGAGCTCGAGGACCAGGATCACTCCGAGAAGGCGTGTGTTCACGGCGATGTGAAGAACGCCGAGAAGACCGACGGCCAACCAGGCAGTGAAGGCCCAGAGCCACCATGGGCCTCCGAAGACGCCGGAGGCGATGGCACCGATCAGGGGGTACAACGAGATCTGGACGATGTTGTATGCCAGCAGGCTGACCGCAGCACCGGCCACACCGGCCGTGGGGCCGAACCCGTGCGAGAAGAAGGCGTAGAACGAAGCAGCATTCGGGATGTCCCGACTCATTGCCAGGAACCCGACGGCAAAGAAGGCGAGTGCAACACCCAGGAAAAGGAAACTGGGCGCGACGTCAACCACACCAGTGACGGCGAAGGTCGCCACCACAGCCCCACCGACGACCGCCATCGGACATGAGGCTGAGACGCCGAGTGTCATCAGCTCGACGGCGCCGAGACTTCGTTGCGACAGACCACGGTGAGCCAGCGTCATCTACAGACCTCGTCTCCTCGCCTGCGTCAGCAGCGCAGGGTAGCCCATCGCACTGTTGGGCCCGGGCCACGGTATCCCCCAACCGTGGCCGCGCTGGCCCGTCTGACGTAGTCGACGATCACTCAGCGTGCCCTACGCTGCCGGCTCCGAAGCTCGCGATCCGCACGTCCCGACTCCTGACTTGACGTGTCAGAGGTCAACCAAACAGCGCCTATAACCAAAATACTTACGACGCTCACCCTCTGACCCCTAATATTTGTACATCACAAGTACCTCTGTGCTCCACGACCCCCCTCCCTCCTGGGGGCCCCCCGCCCACGCAACCGCCCCCCCCCCCCACCTCTCTGTTCCCCCGACGCTCCCCCCCCCTCTCTCCTCCCCCTCCTCCCCCTCCCCCCCCCCCCCCCTCCTCCCCCCCTCTCCCCATGCCCCTCCCTCCCCCCCCCCTCGGCGCGGCCACGGTCGTGGCCGGCGCGCTCGTTGTCCTCGACATGCTCGGCGCGTTCCTGCTCGTACACATCGGCAACGGCGTGTTCGTCACCGACAATGGCTTCGAACTGGTCGCGGTGATCGCCGCTGTTGCCCTGCTGCTGGTCGCCGTCGGTCCGGGCCGGTTCAGCATCGACCACGCCCTCGCCGGCCGACGGACTGCAGCCGTCCACCGCGCGTGACGGACGCCTCGCACAGACTGAGCGTGGTCTCGAGGCCGCCCCCCGCGTGAGCGAGGCGGCCTCGCCGTCCTAGTCAGCCGTTCCGTCCGCCGACGGCCGGTCCGGCCCGCTACCTCCGGCCCAGCGCCCCTGCACGACGAGAGCGAGACTCAAGTTGCAGAACCAGTGCAGCGCCTCGATCGCCGAGTGCCCGCGCAGCCAGCGGCCAGTAGGACCGGGCGGCCTGCAGCGCGGTGAGGGAGGTGATCGCATAGACGGTCACTGTGGCCCACTTACACACCGAACGCGGCCAGGTTCGGGCCGTAGCCGACCGGGCCGGGCCCCGTCCGGGCGGTGTGCGTCCGCCCGCACCGGCACCGCACCTGGTGCTGGTCGCACTGGATGATCCGCACCCCGACCTGCGGGATCTCGTGGGACTGGCAGCGGTCGACCATTCCCAGATCACGCGCTCGTGCCAGGTCATCCCCGCAGTCGCAGCGACCCGGCGGGAACCGATCACGCCGCTCGTCGGGTCGTCGGTCCACGCCAGGTGCAACCCAGGTCCGGCGCCGCGGGCTGTTTGCCCCGCGCCCGTCCCGACCCGCCGTGGCCCCGCTTCTTCTCCGGCGGCGCTGGCTTGCCCGGGTCGTCGTCGCGTCACGGCAGGCTCGATGAAGTCCCCGAATTCTGCGACAGCAGATGCTCCAGCCGGGCCAGCTTCACGGCCAGAGCCTCGTTGACCTCGATCAGCTCGGCAAGCCGTCCGGCCACCTCCGTGATCTGTCGAACCCGCGCATCCAGCTGCGCGGCCTGGCGCGCCACGACGACGGCCAGCTCGTCGAGGGACACCTCCTCCGGCGCGGACACCCGAAGATCGAACCGTAGCCAAGCCGATCACCAGTTGATCGACAGGCGCCGTTCGTCGACCCGACTCAAGATCACGTTATCGGCCAGTCGACTTGCGGGTAAACGTTTACCTCACCACGGCCGATGGTCGACCGTTCTCCCATTCAGTTCGTTTCTATGCGTGTCAGTTATGCGCACGCGAGAGGCGCCAATCCTTGAATTGATCGTTACGCGTATCTCAGCGTGTGGGACATCTCTTTCTGTCGCAGTTGACAGAACATCTGTCCGGAACGCAGACTGCAAATCTGTCGGATCTGCTCAGGCTCACCGTCGAGTCGAGCTCAGTGAGAACCTGCGTGTAACGAGAGGGACACGAAGCGTGACCGCCTTGCGTCTGAGTACCCGGCGCTTCGGGCCTGACCCGAGGATGATCACTGTCGTTTCCCCATTCTCTCAGTTCCATGCACAGCCGTACGGCGCGCGGCCTCACAGGAACTGCTCGATGGCGCGGCAGGAGAGACTTTGAACTCCATGGCATTGTTTTACGAGGCTCGGAGTGTGGACCCGCTGGGCCTTGATAGCTTCTTTTACCAGACTGCCGCAGTGGTGGAGCAGCCTGCGGACGTAATGCTTCGCCGACTCGAAGCGATTGTGCGGGACGCTGACGAGTCTGCATTTGACAACACGTGCGCCGCGTTGGCGGCTTTGCGCGATCTGGACTTCCTCCTATGCGCCGTACACCTCGCCGACCCGTTCGCGTACAAGGCTGTGTCTGGCCTGGAATCACTCCTCGTCCGCCTCGGGCAGCGCACGGGACAAATCCCGCGCGGCTCGAATTCCACTTACGGGCCTTGCAATCCGCCCGACGACCGGATGCGGCTGTTCACTGGGCTTCCCGAGGAGCGCATGTTCGTCCGCGCGATCGCGGACGGATTACGCGGACTCGATGGGGTGCTGAGTGGTTTGGCGACCATGGCTCACCACCCTGTCGACTCGCCGACTGTCGTCACAGCGGCAGGCGACCTGGTGCCCGCCTGGGAGCCCATGATCGAAGCGTCGGTCAAGATGCTGCGGGGGATGCCGCCGGAGGTGTTTTCTGGGCGGATCGTGCCGTGTTTCGTACCGCTCGACATCGCTGGCGCAACCTACCAGGGGATCACCGGTGCGCAGAGCCCGAACGTCGGCATCGACTACCTGCTGTGGGGCGTGGAGAGCGCGGACGAGGAATACCGTTCTTACGCCCGGACGAACCTAGCAGAACAGCTGCCGGCCCACCGCCAGCTCGTTGCCAAGGTCCTCGAGCGCACTGGGGAAGCCTCCCTGCTGACTCACATCGAACGGCAACTGTGCACTGCACATCGGCCCGACTTGAGCGCTGCTGCGGCGGTTCTCACGCATCTGGAGAGTCTGCTGCGGCGGATCGGCACCTTCCGCGCAGCGCATCGGCGCCTCGCCGAGCTCAACATGCAGCGGCGCACCACTCAGATCGGTTCGGGTGGGCACACCCTGCACCTGCTAGACGAACTGATGGCGTCCACGCGGCAAGCCCGGAACCGGGTGCGGGCACTGCGAGACGACGCCCTGCGGGCGGCGGCTGACTGCCCAGTGCCGGGAGCCCGGCGAACGTCGGCCTCCATCAGAGCGGCGACGCATCACCGTGGTACAGCCCAGCGGGTGCGCTGCGGACGTCGTTGATCGTGCCCGCGATCTGGGCCACGGACCACGTCCGACCAAGCTCCGCGGAGGAAGGATGAGCACGTGATCGATCTGGACCCGGTGGAGTTCCGCCGGCGGGGCCACGCGTTCATCGACTGGGTGGCCGGCTACCGCGCGGGCCTGCGCGACCGTCCGGTCCAGCCCGACGTCGCGCCCGGCGCGGTGCGCGACCAACTCGGCCCGCTCGTCCGCGAGCGACCGCTCCCCTTGAGACCGTGCTCGACGAGGTCGACCGGGTGGTCGTACCCGCAACGCTGCACAGGCAGCACCCCGACTTCTTCGGCTACTTCCCGGCTAACGCTTCGCTCGCCTCGCTGCCAGGCGACTTGCTCTCGGGTGGGCTGGGCGCGCAGGGAATGCTCTGGTCAAGCGGCGGGCACGGAGGTTGAGCAGGGCGTCGCCTACCTCACCCACACCGTCGTCGACGGCCGCTACACCATCCGCGTGGCGATCGGGGGAGTGTCCACCGACGGCGCCACCGTCAACGCCCTGTGGCGCCAGCTGCGCAACGTCGCGGACACACTGCGGCCGCGACCCCTGGCGATCGGCGCGCCCGGCGGCCGCGCCCGACACGAGTCATCAACGGACGGGACAATCAACGGCCCATGCTGAACCCGCTGTATCTGGTCTGGGCTGGCGCCGTCGCCAATCTTGCGGCCGGACTGCACTACACCTACAGCACGGTCCGCAACCTGACCGGCGACGACGCCCAGCCGAAACCAAACCCCGTCTCCTGGGGTATCTGGTCGCTGTCGGGTTGGCTGGCGTACTTCGGGCAGGTGACCGAGGGTGTGCGCGGCGAAGCACTGCTCACGCTCTGCGTCGCCGCGGTGCCCACGTTCATCTTCTGCGCAGCCCTGGTGGGCCGACGCCGGTACGGCGCCTACGCGCCTATCAGCTGCCTCGACATCACCTGCGGCGTCCTCGCCGTCGTGACGCTCGCGGCGTGGCGCATCACGGCCTCCGGGAGCGTCGCAGTGGCGCTCAGCATCGTCTGCGACGCCCTCGTCGCCATCCCCGTCATCCGGCAGGCCTACCGCGACCCCCGCGCCGACAGTCCCAGCATCTGGGTAGCCGGCGCCGTTAACGCCGCCATCACCCTCGCCACCTTCCGGTCAGTCACCTTCATCGAGTCCGGATTCGCGCTGTACTTCCTCAGCCTGTGCCTGTTGATGAGCTTCCTTCTCGTCGTGCGCCCGCGCCTCCGCCGCCGCCATGCACGTCCCCCCGCTGTTGTCGTGGCCTCTAACGTCCAACACCCGGCCGCCCAGCACCCAATCGCCCAGGGCGCCCTCCGGGACAGCGCGGCGGCCTTCGCCGGCGCGTTCGCGGCCGACTACCTGTCGTGGGACGAACTCGATCCACTCAGCCGCGCAGCGGCCCTCACCGCCTACATCGACAGCGCCGCCAATCCGCTGTGGGGATGGTCAGGCCGCGGATGCCAACGCGCAGACCTCGTGTTGATCGGAAGCATCGAACTCGCTCCCGAGGGCTACTACGTCGTCGACGTCCGGGTCAGGGTTGCACTGATCGGGCAGAGGGCTCCCGGGGATGAGCCCCGCGCGATCGTCATGGTCGGCAGCGCCGCTGCGACCCACACTGATGCCGCGGCGGCGGAAGAGATCGAAATCCCACTGCCTGGCTGGTCCGCACGCTCGGACCGGTACCTGGACCTCGAACTGTCTGGGAAAGATCGCTGGATCCGTCTGCAGATCCCGGTCGTCGTGCACGACGGTCACTTCCGCGTCCCGACCTAACCCGACTGATCGTCGACCGCAACGTCCGTGCCACAGTTCCCGGAGGGGACGACTCCGGGAAGTGGGTGGGCCCGTCCGGTTGAGCGACGCGCCGCGCCTCCTTCCCTCGTTCCGCACGACGACGTGGAAAATGAGGAACGGACGTGTGCCGGTGGCTGGCGTACTTCGGTGATCCGATCCGCCCTGAGGAGCTGCTCTACGAGCCGCGGCGATCGCTGATCGAGCAGAGCCGCCGCAGCGGCCCGGATGCGGGCATCGCCAACGCTGACGGGTTCGGCCTGGGGTGGTACGGCCTCAGCGACACACCGGGGCTTTTCCGCAGCTCCCTGCCGGCATGGGGCGACCAGAACCTGCGCGAGCTCAGCGCGCAGGTCCGCTCGCCGCTGTTCCTCGCCCACGTCCGCGCCGCCAGTGCCGGCATGCCGGTGCAGCAGACGAACTGCCACCCGTTCCGGCACGGGAAGTGGCTGTTCGTGCACAACGGCTTCATCGCCGACTGGCCGCACCTGCGACGCGAGCTGACGATGGCGGTGGACCCGGAGCTCTACCCGCTCATCGAAGGCTCGACGGACTCCGAGGTGATGTTCTTCCTCGCGCTGACCTTCGGCCTCGACGACGACCCGCTCGGCGCCCTCGAGCGGATGGCCGGCTTCGTCGAGGCGCGGGTGGTGGTGTCCGAGCCCCTGATCGACCTGCCGGGGCTGTGGCACGAGATCCCGCCGTCGACGGCGCTGATCGTGCGCGACGGGCCGGACAGCGAGGACCTGCCGTTCGTCCCCTGCCCGCCCTGACTCCCGCGGTCAGCGGCCCGCGCCGGCGTCCACCCACTGTCCGCCGCCCGCCTCGATCTGAGGCAGGGCGGCGCGAACCTCGGTGCCGAGGTCGGAGACGAACAGCAGCACGACGTCGGGCCGTGCGGCGACCAGCGCGTCCGGCGCGATGATCGGGATGTCGGTGCCGGGCATGCGGCGGCCGTGCTTGTCCGGCGAGGCGTCGGCGACGGCGGCGAGCAGGCTCGTGTCGAGCCCGGCGACCCGCAGCAGCGCGACGGCCCGGGAGGCGGCGCAGTAGCCGTACACACGTCGGCCTGCGGCCCGCTCCGCCTCGCAGGTGGCGCGCAGCCACTCGGCGGTGCGGGCCACCGAGCCCTGTAGCGCCGCCACCGCGGCCGGGTCGCGCACGCCGGCGGCCTCCTCGCCGTCGACGACGGTGGCGAGCTCCGGCGTCGGGCGCCCGTCCCGGACGGCGGCGAGCAGGACGGTGCCGCCGTAGAGCGGGAACCGGTGCGCGGTCGTGGCGGTGAGCCCGACCTCGGCGAGCATGCCGACCATCGCCGGGGTCGAGTAGTAGGCGTAGTGACCGTGCCGCAGTGCGTTCCACTGCAGGCCCTCGACGATCGCGCCGAGGCAGTGGTACTGCAGCAGGAGGACGCCGCCGGGAGCGAGCCGGGCGGCCCGCTCGGCCAGGGCGGCGCGCTGGTCGACGAAGTGCATCAGACCGAAGCAGGCATCGACGACGACGTCCGCGGGCGCGTCCGGGGCCGCCTCGGTGAGCCCGTGCGCGCCCAGCTCGGGCAGCCAGGTGCCGCCGTGCGGGCTCGGGTACTCGGCGACCGTCCCGTGCTCCGGCAGCACGCCGTCGGCGGCCAGGCGCTCCAGCGCGGCGGCCCGCTGCCGGGCCAGTGCCGCGGGCTCGAAGCCGAGTGGTTCCTCCGTGACGTCGTCGGCGCCGATCAGCTGCGCGAGCCCGCACTCCGCGCAGAGCCACATCCGCAGCGGGAGCAGCGGGTCGGGTCCCGGGTGGTCGGCGGCGGGGAACAGCTCGCTGGAAGGCTGCTCCCCCAGGTCCAGCACCACGTCGCCGGCCGTGCCGCCGCAGAACCGGCAGGCGACGGACGGGTCGGCGGGGACGGGGACGGCGTCGGCCAGCTGCGAGGCGGTCACGCGGTCACGGTATCGCCGCGCCTTACCCGCCCGTGCACATCCCGGCCGACCGGCGCATGCTGCACGGCACTACGGTGGCCGGGTGCAGGTGGTGCAGACCGAGCTGGACGGGGTGCTGCTGTTCGAGCCGACCCCGCACCGTGACGCCCGCGGCTTCTTCAGCCGCACCTCGGACAACGCCGTGCTCGCCGCAGCGGGGATCGACCCGACGTTCCCGCAGGACTCCCAGTCGCGCAGCATCCGCGGCGTGATCCGCGGGATGCACGGGCGGTTGGGGCGGGGTGAGGCGAAGCTGGTGCGGTGCGCGCACGGCGCGGTGCTCGACGTGGTCGTGGACGCGCGTCCGGGGTCGCCGACGTTCGGCCGTTGGGCCAGCTTCACGCTGGACGACGAGTCGATGCGGTCGGTGTACATCCCGCGCGGGTTCCTGCACGGGTTCCAGGCGCTGACCGACGTCGCCGACACCTGCTACCGGATCGACGCCGTCCACGACCCGAGCGAGGACGTCTCGGTGGCCTTCGCAGACCCGGACCTGGCGATTCCGTGGCCCCTGCCGCCGACCCTGGTCAGCGATCGGGACCGCGCAGCGCCGTCGTGGCGGGAGCTGCGGGAGCGGTTGCTGGCGCGTGCCGCCCACTGATCCGCCGAGGTCGGTCTCGGGCAGGTCGCTGACGGCCGTCCTGCGCGTCCGGTTCAGGCCGCGGGATCGTCCGGGGGAGACCTCGTCGGCCGCGTGCGGGTGCTGCGGGTCCTTGCCGCCGGCGGGCAGGTGGTAGATGCCCATCGACACCCCGGGCCGCCGCAGGAACTCCGCGTACGACCGCGACCGGTCCGCCTGCAGCTCCTCCAGCTCGAACGCCTGGTAGCTCCCCACGTCCGCTCTCCTTCTCGTCAGGGGACGTCGATCGTGACCGCGCCGTACTCCGCGTCCCGCTCTCCACCTGTTCCCGCCGTGTGGGGGCTGACGATCCGGGACACGCAGCACTGCAGCCGGTCGTTCTTCTCGTGCTGGGCATCGCTCAGGAACACGTCACGGTGGTCGATCGCGCCCCGGACGTCGAGGACCTTGACCTGGCAGAGACCACACTCGCCGCGGCGGCAGTCGTACATCATGTCCGCCCCGCAGGCCTCCAGGGCCTCGAGCATGGACACGTCACCGGACACGGTCGTCTCCAGCCCGAGCCGCGGGATCCGCACCCGGAACGCCTCCGGGGCGAAGCGACCGCTGGATCCGAACGTCTCGAACCGCAGCTCGGAGGGCCGCCGCCCGGCCCGCGCCCACGCCGCCTTGATCGCATCCAGCATCGGGGCGGGCCCGCACACGTACAGCTCCCCGCCGGCGGGCACCGACGCGACCAGCTCGTCGACGTCCAGCGAGCCCCCCTCGTCGTCGATCCGCAGGTCCATCCGGTCGCCGTGCTCGGCCACCAGGTCGTCGACGAACGCCATCAGGCTGCGGGAGCGGGCGCCGTAGACGAAGCGGTAGTCCGCACCACGGGCCTTGAGGGCCTTCCCCATCGCGACCAGTGCGGTGATGCCGATGCCGCCGGCTGCCAGCACGTAGCCGGGGCGGCCGTAGTTCAGCGGGAAGTTCTGCAGCGGCTGGGTGATCTGCACCTCCTGACCGCGGCGCAGCTGGTGGACGAACGCCGACCCGCCCCTGCTCTGGCGGGCCAGCTGCACCCCCAGAATGATCTCGGCTCCGTACGGGCCGGAGCCGACGACCGAGTACGACCGCACGTCGGCCCGCCCGTTGACGTAGACGCCGATGTCGATGTGGCTGCCCGGCGGGGCGGGTGCGTCCATCCGTTCGGGCGCGAGGACGACCTGACGGACGTGCTGCGCGACCTCGCAGACGTCCACCACCCGCGCGCGACCCCACCGCTTGTGGCTCGTGGCTCCCATCGCGCTACACCCCGCGCGCCATCAGCCCGGCGGCCGGCTGGTCGCGGTGCTTCGCGACGCCGTCGGCCACCTCGGCATCCATGCCGGTCCCGGAGTGGCCGTCGCCGTTCTCGGTCCGGGTGTTCTCCGCGGCCGTCACGGCGCTCAGCGCGGCCGCGGCGGCGCCGGCGTGCTCGTCGTCGCTCCCGACGTCGGTGCCCGACTCGGCCGCGATCATGGCTGCCACCTTGCGGCGGGTCCACATGCTGCCGGCATCGATGTTGAGGTTGTAGAAGTCGTAGCCCGGGTTGGCCTCGATGCCGCGCTGCTGCGCCTCCAGCATGACCTCGTCCTCGAAGAAGACATTGGACACGCCCTCACGCAGCCGCGTGGTGATCACCTGCTTGTCCAGGCACCAGTCGCGCGCGAAGGCCCACAGGTAGAAACAGGTGTTGTCGGTCTCCGGGGTCATGGTGTTGATGACCGTGCCGGTGACGCCCTGACTGCGGTCCCCCTCGGGCGCGCCGGTGCCCGCCTTGGCCACCCCGACGTCGATCGCCACCGTCGCCGGCGCCGTGTACTTGATGATCTGCCAGCGGTCGACGAGCCCCTCGTAGTCCGGGAAGCGGTCCTGCAGGTTGCGCTTCCAGAACGGCGGCGGCTCGATGCCGAGCATCCACTTGGTGACGGTGACCGTGTTCCCGCTGTGGGTGACCTCGAAGTCGGACTCGCTCAGGGAGTCGTGGCCGATGCTCGACCCGTGCACGAACTGCTCGTGCGTGAGGTCCATCAGGTTGTCGACGATCAACTGGTAGCTGCAGTTGACGCGGATGGTCTTGCCGTCGCCCGCCCAGGCGGGGTCATCGTTGTAGTGCAGGTCCGGCACCGTGTCCGGGTCGGCGAGCGCCGGGTCACCCGGCCACACCCACACGTAGCGGTGCCGCTCCACCACCGGGTAGGAATGCACCGTCGCCGACGGGTTGATCGTGTCCTGGGCCGGCATGAACGTGGCCCGGCCGTCGGCGTCGTAGCAGATGCCGTGGTAGCCGCACATGATCTCGTCGTCGCCGCGCAGCTTGCCCATGGACAGTGGCGCGAGCCGGTGCCAGCACGCGTCGGCCAGCGCGACGGCCCGGCCGGCGGTGGTCCGGTAGAACACGATCGGCCGGCCGGCGACCGTCTTGGCCAGCAGGTTCCGCCCCACCTCGTGGTCCCATGCCGCGGCGTACCAGGCGTTGAGCGGGAAGTGGCGGACCGAGCGCGTGGCCGGTCGTCTGCGGTTGTGACATGGCGCATCTCCTTGCGCGGGCGGTGCAGGACGCACCGCCGTCGGTCGGACGTGGTGGTGGGACGGGTCAGGCGGGGATCGGGTCCTCGTGGTGAGCGGGCGCCTCACGGACGCCCAGGTAGAGGAAGAACGAGACGATCATGATGCCGGCGGCGACGAAAACGCCCGGGGCCCAGCTGCCGGTGGCATCGCGCAGGATGCCGCTCACCACCGGGCTGAGCACGGCGCCGATCTCGGAGACCAGGTTGAGCATCCCGAAGGCCGACCCGCGCTCGCTCGCCGGGACCATGTCCCCGGTCATGCCCTGGACGATCGGCTGCAGGGCGTTGAAGAACAACCCGGAGGTGAACAGCAGCAGCCCGAGCAGGGCGAGCGAGGGCTTGTCACCCCCGGAGACACTCCAGCCGAAGATCAGCACCAGCACCGAGTAGACGCCCGTGCAGACCAGGGCGAGGGTCTTGCGGCTGCGGCCCGTGCGCACCGCCCGGTCGGCCAGCCAGCCGCCCGCCGGGAACCCGAGGATGCCGGCACCGGCGTTGAACGCCGCCGTCAGCGCCGCGACGAGCAGGCTGCTCTGCGCCGCCTCCTTGACGATCTGCACGGACCAGAAGCTGAAGAACCAGAGGTTCCACAGGATCGCGATGTAGGCCAGGTAGACCAGCCAGATGTTCCGGTTGAGCAGGGCCGGGCCGCGGCCCGACCGCTGGACACCGCGCACAATCACCGCGATGTAGACCAGCGCGATCACGGTGGCCAGCGTGGCGGTGAGCCACTCGGGCCAGCGGAGCGACTCGGCCAGCAGGAACAGCGCGACGATCACGATGAACGTGGGTGCTGAGAACAGCAGCAGCCGCAGGGCGGGCGGACCCAGCCGCAGGGGCCCGCCCAGCTTCGTGCGAAAGAAGGTGAACGCGATCAGCACGACCACGAACGTGAATGCGGCGAACACGAAGAACGGCATGCGCCAGGCGTCGCCACCCATTCCGAGTGCGGTCCCCCAGCTGATCGCGATCGGCGTGACGATGATGCCGACGGTCAACCCGACCGACAGGCCGGCGATCACGATGCCGAGCCCCAGCGTCCGTTTCGCCACCGGCGTGTGGTTGATGATCAGGGTCCGGTCGTTGGAGTAGAAGACGCCTTCACCCAGACCGGTCAGCACGCGGGCGGCGACGAACGCGACGAGCCCGGCCATCAGCCCGGACACGACCGTGAGCACGCACGCCGCGAGCAGCGAGACAATGATCATTTCGCGGTGCCCGAACCGGTCACCCAGCCGGCCGCCCGGGTACTGGGTGAGCATGTAGCCGAGGAAGAACATCGAGCCCACGAGCCCGCCGAGGGTGGCGGGGTTGGCCGCGTCGCCGATGAAGCCCGCCTTGTTCTGGATCATCCACGCGATCACCGGCCCGGTGAGCGTGCGGTCGGCGTAGCTGACGATCCAGCCCAGGAGCAGCACCGCCCACAGCGCCTTGTACGGCGTCACCGGGCGGCCCTCCCGGTGGTCCTCCAGCAACTGCTCCTTGCGAGCGGTGTCGCTGTCATAGCTCTCGGTCGACATCGACCCTCCTCCCGGAGATGTGCTGCGGCTCGAGCCGGCCCACCCGGTACCGGCGTGAGCCGCGTCACGGGGGTACCGCGAATCGTGGGTCCGAAACGCCGTGTCCGCCAGCGGGAAGAGGCGCGAGAAATGTTGCGCAATGCACTCGGTCAACTCGCGCGCATTGCGCGCAACCACCTCCGACATTTCGCGTAGCCCGATCAGCGGGACAGGAGTTGCCCCGTGTCGCCACGCGGGCGATGCTCGACCGCCCGGCCGTCGAGGCGCGGCCGGGGCGTCGAGGAGGAACCGATGGCGATGCCGCCGACGGCCCGAGCGGAGGCCGACCCCGCGGCGGTGATCGGTCCGGACATCCTCGCTGCCGCGCTCGCCGCGTCCCCCGACGGCGTCGCGCTGCTCGACGAGCAGGGACGGTGCCTCCATGTCAACGCCGCCGGGTGCGCCCTCCTCGGCACACCGCTCGCCGACCTGCTCGGGCGGCCTGCGCCGTTCGTCGAACCCGACGCCCCCTCCGCCGGGCCGACACGCCCACGTCGGCTGCTCCGGTGGACGGTCCCGGATTCGCCCCGGGAGCGGGAGCTGGAGCACCAGTCGCGCGCGGTGCACACCGCGGACGGACGGGAACTCACCGCCGTCACCTTCCGGGACGTGACCGACGTCCGCGTGCAGCGCAGGCGGTTCACCGCGTTCGCGAGCGCCGCCGCGAACGTCGCGTACGCCGGCTCCCTGCGTAGCACGCTCGATGCGATCTGCGCGCAGCTGGTGGAGACCGCGGGCCTGGCCGGCGCACAGATCTTCCTGGTCGACGCCTCCGGCACCCGGATGCGGGTCCACGGTGCTGCACCCGTCGACCGATGGCCGCCGGACTTCGCCCTGCTCCTCGAGGAGGCCCGGTACCGCGGGGCGGAGCTCAGCTCGTTCGAGGCGCTGCGGACGGGCCGCCCCGTCATGACCCGGCGCAGGAAGCCGCAGATGCTCGCCGACCCCCGGTGGAAGCCGCTGCACGACCAGCTCGACAGCTTCGCCTGGGACGACTTCGTCGCGGTGCCGCTGCGAGTCCGCGACCGGCCCGTCGGCGCGCTCAACGCCTACTGCCGCCCCGGGCACGAGCCCGACGACGACGAGATCGCGTTCCTGACCGCGATGGCCGACCAGGCCGCGGTCGCGGTGGAGAACGCCCGGCTGCTCGCCGAGGTCCGGGGCGAGGCCGCGTCCGACGAGCGGCACCGGCTGGCCCGCGAGCTGCACGACTCCGCCTGCCAGCGGCTGTTCTCCATGACCCTGCACATCCGTGCCGCCGAACTGACCTCCGGTGCGGACCGGACCGTGCCGGACGCCCTCCTGCACACCCTCGACGAGCTGGCCCATGCGGCACTGGACGACATGCGCGCGCTCATCTTCGAGCTGCACCCGACCCCGCTCGACACGCACGGGCTCGTCTGTGCGGTGCGGGAGCAGGGAGCGTGGGTCACCCGGCGCGGCGGGCCGGCGGTGACCGTGGACGGCCCCGACGCGCGCCTGGACATCGCGCCCGATGCCGAGCTCGACGCCTACCGGCTCACGCAGGAGGCGCTGCACAACTGCGTGAAACACGCCCGGGCCACGCACGTCCGGGTGCGGATCGGTCCGGCCGACGACAACCCGCGGACGCTGCTGGTCGAGGTCACCGACGACGGTGTCGGGTTCGATCCCGTGGCCGGCGGACCGGGGCTCGGGCTGGTGTCGATGCGCGAGCGGGCGGAGCGCCTCGGCGGCCAGCTCGTCGTCGCCCCACGCCGGGGTGCCGGGACGGTGGTCCGGCTGGTCGCCCCCCGGGTCCTGGGCTCCGCGGGATGACGGGCGTCCCGATCCGGGTCTTCGTGGTCGACGACCACGAGGTCGTGCGGCTGGGCCTGCGGGCGTTCCTCGGCGCCACCGCGGGGGTCGAGCTGGTCGGCGAGGCCGCCGACGGCCGCTCGGCGCTGCACGGGCTCGACGCGCTCGCGGCCCGCGACGCGTTGCCGGACGTGGTGCTGATGGATCTGGTCATGCCCGAGCCCGACGGGATCGCGACGACGGCGCTGATCAAGAAGGCCCACCCGGCCGTCGACGTCGTCGTGGTCACCAGCTTCGGTGAGGCGCACCGCGTCCACAGTGCCCTGGAGGCGGGCGCCACGGGCTACGTGCTCAAGGACGCGAACGTCGACGAGATCGTCGAGGCGATCCGGGCCGCACACCGTGGTGAGGTGCACCTCGACGCCGCCGTGGCCCGGGTGCTGACCCGCTCGCTGGTCGCGCCGCGGCGCGGCGTCACCGCATTGACGGCCCGCGAGCGCGACGTGCTCGTGCTGGTCGCGGAAGGCCGGTCCAACCGCGACATCGGGCGGGTGCTGTCCATCGGCGAGCGGACGGTGCAGACGCACCTGGGCAACGTGCTGACGAAGCTGGAGCTGTCGTCGCGGACGCAGGCCGCGCTGTGGGCGGTCCGGGAGGGGCTCGTGCGGCCCTGACCGCGTGCTGCCGCCGCTCCCCGGTCAGGCGGCCTCGGCGCGGTGCCGCCCTCCCGAGTCGGCAGCGCGATGCTCGCCGTGGTCGTGGCCGCCGTGGTCGCTGTCGTTGTCGTCGTGGTGGTCGTCGTCGTGGTGGTCACTGTCGTGATCGCCGTCGTCGCCGTGGTCATTGTCGTGATCGGCGTGATCGGCGTGGTCGCTGTCGTCGCTGTGATCACCGTCGTCGTCATGGTCGCCGTCGTGATCGCTGTCTTCGCTGTGGTGGTCGCTGTCGTCGGAGTGGTCGCCGTCGCCGTCGCGGTCCTCGTCATGCCCGCCCCGGCCACCGTGGTCCTGGTCCGCGTGGTCCGGTTTCGTGGTCCCGGTCGTCGTGGTCCCGGCCGTGGTCCCGGTGTCGTGGTCCCGGTTGTCGTGGTCGTCGTCGCGGTTGCTGTCGGCGTGGTCCCCGTCCCGGTCGGACCGGTTGTCGTCGGACCGGTCGGAGGTCGCGCGATCCCGGTGCGTGTGGCGGCCGCTGCGACTGCCGGTCCAGTCCCGGTCGTCGGTCCAGTCCCGGTCGTCGGACCCGTCGTCCTGGTCGGTGTCCTCGTCGCTGTCCCGGTCGGCTGCCTCGCGGTGAGTAGCGCGGTGCCGACCGCTGTCCGTCCCGCGGCCCGTCGAGTCGCCTGACGACGCATCGTCCGCGGCGTGCCGGCCTGTCGCGGGCGGGTGCGCCGTCGACGCGAGGACGTCGCCGTCGACCGGCTCGCTCGGCCCGTCGGTCGGGACCCGCGGGGTGGGCAACCGCAGTCGGGGCACCGTGCGCGGTGCGGGCTGTCGCGGGTGCACCACGACGGGTTGTGCCGCCGCGGGCGATCGGGTGCGCGGCTCCGCCCGCGAAGTGGGCGAGGCCGGCGCGGTGGCGGGCGGCGGAGCGGCCACGACGGGGGGCTCGGGTTCGGGCGGTGGCGGTGGTTCGGGCGCCTGCGGCTCCGCGGCCATCGACACCGCGACCACGGTGCTGCACAGCAGCGCGCCGCCGACCGCCAACCCGCGCGCGGCGGGGGACAGCGACGGCCAGGCGCGACCCTCGCGGCGCAGGAGGTCAGCGACGAGCCACTGCGCCCCCGACGTACCGCGACGGTGCGTTGCCATGTCCACCTCCCTGAGCGCGCCGTTCAGGTAACGATTGGGTCTCCGGCTTGACTGCTGCCGAAACACCTCACCACGGTCTGTGGTCGCCTGGCAACGCTGAGAAAAGAGCTGGTCAGGAAGGAGGAAGCCGGCTCAGCACGCCCTGCCCACCCGCCTCACGCGCCGGTCCCTCGACTACGCGGGGTCGCGACGTCCACCGACCAGGTGGTCCCGGCTGAGCCGTCCGAGTGAGTCGCGCGACGCACCTCGTCGACCTGAGCGGTGTCCAGGAGTCCCAGCGAGGCGGCGTGCTCGGCGATCTCGACACTGTCGTCGACGGCCAGCATCGGCACGCCTGCGGCGGTGGTCACGGCAGCGAGCGCGTCCACCTCGGCCGCGCGGCGGGCGTTGAGCGCGCCGGTGCGCCGCACGTAGATGGCCCGGATCCGGCCGGGATGCTCGCGCGCCGCGGCCGCGTAGATCTCGGGGTCGAGCTGCCCGGTGTCGCCGACCAGCAACAGCGCCAGCCCCGGGTGCTCGGCGAGGATGCGCCGGATCAGCCCGAGCTTGTGCTCCCGGGCACCGATGCGGAACAGGTTGCCCCGCCCGGGACCCCAGTCGGTCAGCAGGAGCGGACCGAACGGGAAGCCGCGCAGCGCGATGAACTCCAGCAACATCTCGTGCAGGTTCCACGGGCTGGTGGAGATGTAGAACACCGGCAGCCCGGCCTCGCCGGACCGGCACACCAGAGCCCGGTACAGCGCCGCCGCACCCGGCAGCGGTGCGCGATCGGTGACCTCGGTGAGCAGCGTGATGCGCAGGAACTCCAGTCCGCGGGTCAGCCCGGTCTCGACGATCGTGTCGTCGACGTCGCTGACGAGCCCGAGCTGCACGTCCGGCGACACCACGAGGACGGGCGTGCGCACGGTCGCGCCGTCGGCGAGGTCGAGCTCGACGTCGTGCCAACCCGGCGACAGCCCCGGGTCGGTGACGACGGCGTCGACGTAGCCGTCGCGGTCGCTGCGGACGGTGACGACCGCGCCGGGCGTGCGGGCGGTGACCGCCGCGTCGGCCACCTCGACGGTCAGGAAGCGCGCCAGGCTCGTGCGCAGGACCGAGCGGCGGGAGCGCCGGGTGGGTTCCTGCACCGGGCCACGGGCCGGCGCGAGCACGCCGCCGTCCGTCGCGGGCAGGCGCCGGGCCCGTGCCTCGGGCCTGCCGAGCACCGCGCGCGCCCCGAGCTCCACCCGTTGCGGCGAGCCGTGGCCGACGAAGGGGATCAGCAGCGGGGTCGTCGAGCGACGGAACACGCGCAGCAGCGCGATCTGCCCGACCCGGACGACGTCCTCCACCAGCACGGCCACCCTGATTGGCGCCGCGCGGACGAGCGCCGGTCGGGCCCGGACGAGCCACGCCACGGCACCAGCCGTCGCGAGCCCCACGCCGATCCGCCGCCACCACCGCACGCTCGTCACGACGTGCAGGGTGGCGATCGCGTGCCGCGAGCGCCACCCGGACACGCGTACCGGCACGGTCATACCGGCACGGCGGGCATCGTGACCGAGTCCGGCGAGCGGTCCGGGCGCAGGCCCCGCCACGCGGCGTGCCGCAAACGGCCGTCGCGCGTCACGAGCCGGTACTCGACCTCGCCGACCAGCACGGGCTCCACCCAGCGGGCCTTGCGGGCGTGCTCACGCGGCACCACCTCGCCGAACGGGCTCGTCGGCCGGGCCAGCGGCCGCAGCCGGGCCATGAGGCCGACCAGCACGGCGTCGGAGAACCCGGTGCCGACGTGGCCGAGATAGCGCAGCGCGCCTGCGGCGTCGTACGCACCGAGCAGCAGCGAGCCGAAGGTCGCGCTGCGCCGCCCCTCCCCCGCCGTGAAGCCTCCGACGAGCACCTCCTGCGTGCGCACCAGCGCGGTCTTCACCCAGCCGGGCGACCGCCTGCCGGGCTCGTAGCGACCGGCGCGGCGCTTGGCGACGACGCCCTCGAGCCCGTGCTGGCGGGCGACGCCGAGCATCTGGTCGCCGTCGACGTCGACGAACGACGGGGGTACCAGCACGCGGTCCGCCGGGGCGAGCGTGGCGAGCCGGGCGCGGCGGTCATCGTAGGAGGCCGCGAGCAACGACTCGCCGTCGAGGTACAGCACGTCGAAGGCGTAGAACGACACGGGCAGGCGCGCGCGCAGCTCTGCCGACGGATGGCGAACGTGCATGCGGTCCTGCAGCAGCCCGAAGTTCGGCCGGCCTGCGGCGTCGAGCACCACGATCTCCCCGTCGAGCAGGACGGGCCGCCCCCCGGTGACCGCGCCGATCCCGGCCAGCTCGGGGTAGCCGGCGGTGACGTCGTTGCCGAGGCGGCTGGTGAGCTGCACCTGGTCGGCGGCCGCCGCGACGACGGCGCGCACGCCGTCCCACTTGAACTCGAACGCCCAGCCGGGCCCCTTCGGCACCTGCCCGGCGGTGGCGAGCATGGGCATGACCGGCTCGGGCAGGGCGGGAGCGGTCACGGGCACAGTGTCGGCCACCGAGGCGCCCGTCGCTGCCGCTCGTTGCCTGGAAAGCCACGTTCAGGACGCCACATGCCCTGAACGTGGCTTTCATGACAACAGGGGCCGCTCACTCAGGTGGCGCGCGGCGAACCCGCACCCTCCGCGCGGGCCGTGCCACGGCGGCCGGCGTTCAGCGGCGTGGCGACGTCCTCCAACGACTGGCCCTCGGCGTTCACCCCGTAGACCAGCGCCACGATGCCGCCGACGATCATGATCGCGCCGCCCATGAGATAGCCGTAGACGCCCATGAGATAGCCGTAGAACAGCTTCGACGGGTCGCTGCCGTCGCCGATCAGCGAGCCGTAGACCACCGGCGCGATCGCCCCGAAGCACTGCGCGATCGCGAAGAACACGGCGATCGCCTTGGCCCGGACCTCCATCGGGAAGATCTCGCTGACCGTCAGGTACGCCGAACTCGCGCCCGCCGAGGCGAAGAAGAAGATGACGCACCACGCGACGGTCTGGGTGATCGCGTTGAGCGCCCCCGCGTTGAACAGGAACGCGCTGACGGCGAGCAGCGCGCCGGACGTCACGTAGGTGACCGCGATCATCTTCCGGCGGCCGATCGTGTCGAAGAGGTGGCCGAGCGCGAGTGGGCCGACGAGGTTCCCGACGGCGAACGCGATGAGGTACAGCGGCGTGTCCTCGGACGCGACCCCGTAGAACTTGCCCAGCACCAGCGTCGCGGTGAAGAAGATCGCGTTGTAGAGGAACGACTGCGTGATCATCATCGTGGCGCCGAGGACCGATCGTGTCGGGTACTCGCGGAAGAGCACGCGCAGCAGCGTCAGGTAGCCGTGGTCCTCCCCGGCCTTGACGTCGATGGCCTTGCTCTCGTCGACGGGCGGCAGCAGCGCGCCGAACCAGTACGTCCCGTTGACCATGATGTCGATGCGTCCGCGGAACTTGGCCGGGATCAGCTCGTCGATGGCGGAGTTGACGGCCGCGTACTCGCCACCGATACCCATTCCGGGCTCCGCACGGCTCCACCTGCGGCGACGGACATAGAGGCGCATTGCCCGAGGTACGAGGACGTCAAACTACCATTGCGCAGCAATCTCGTGTACGCAGTCTGGCGGACGCTCGGTTCGAGCTGGGGTTGAGCGGTAGAGGATGAAGGTGGCCGATCTGTTCGGGGTACCGGTCTGCGGGCCGAAGGAGTGGGTAGTTCGGCTTGGTGTAGCGCTCGCCGTTGACGAGGTAGATCCCGATGGCCAGCGGTCGGCTGATCCTTGGTAGCGCAGTCGAGGATCAGCTCGGGTTGGCGATGGCGGAGTTGACGGCCGCGACGTAGCAGACTGGGCGGTGGGTCACGTCGTTTGCCGGGTGGGGCCAGCGCCGGACGTGCGTGGTGATCGCGCGGTAACGGCGGTGCGGGTCTGCGGGCTGGGGTGCTCGGGCACGCCGTGCATGATGGCCTGTCCGGCATGGTGGCCTCCGTGGGAGCGTGACACGGGTTGCCGGCGTGTCGTAACGGTCCGTGGCTGGGGTTCTTACCGTCACTTGGTGATCTTGCCGGGGTCGTGGGCCGGGGTGTTGGAGCCGTTGCGGCCGGTGTTCCGGCGTCGCGGCACGTTCGTGCTGTTCACCGTGCTGGCCACCGGGATGGTCACCACGGTCGGGCGGCGGTCGGTGGTCGGGATGCTGGCCGCGCCCGGATGGCCCAGCAGATCTCGTTCCATGCCGCGTGTCGGTTCTTCGCGCACGCGGTGTGGGACATCGACCGGCTGGGCCTGGTCGTGGCCCGCATGGTTGTGACCGGCTGCTCGGGCTGGCGAGCCGGTCACGGTGGTGATCGACGACACCTGTTCAAGCGGTGGGGTGCCACGTTCACGGTGCACATTGGACGCATGACGGGGCTGCTCAGGGCGATAAGAAGATCGCCCGGGGGAACCGGTGGGTGGTCGCCGGGATCGTGGTCCGGTTACCGTTCTGTACCGCGCCGGTGTGCCTGCCGGTGCTGCTGCGGCTGTGGGCGGGCAAGGGAACCACCACCCCGGTGGAGCTGGCCGCCCAGCTGCTGAAGCTGCTGGTCGCCGAGTTCCCAGGCCGGAGATGCACGGCGTCGGGGACGCTGCCTACCACGGCAAGCCGCTGCTGGTGCCGGGGGCGACGTGGACGACCCGGCTCCGGCCAACGCCTGCCTGTACGCCACCGCGCCGCCGCGGACGGGCGCCGCGGGCGCCCGGCGTTGAGAGGCCGCAAGATCAGCCAGCCCACGCCGTCGCGCGCGACGCCGACAAAGCGCGACAAGGTCAGCGCCGCTGCCGACGAAGTAGACTGGCCAGCGTGAGCGTGAACAGGTTCCGGCGCACCGAGTCCGTACAGCGCGCCGAACGGGCGTGCATCTGGTACGCAGCTTCGGCAACCGGCCGGGCCGGTGTGTGATGCTGCGCGAGCTCGGCTCGGCGAAAGCTACGACCTGGCCTGTTCACCTCGACCGGGCGCCACCCCGATCAGATCGTCGAACGGTACGCGACCGCTGGTCGATCGAGCGGCCAACGTCGTGGGCAAACAGCAGATGGGCGTCGGGCAAGCCCGTAACCGGATGCGCAAGGCTGTCGAGCGGACGGTCCCGTTGGGGATGCTGGTCCAGTGCTGGTCGGGATCAGGTACACCGCACGGGCTCCACCGCGACGACGACGTCGACAGCCGCATGACAGCCGTGGTACGAGAACAGACCGAGCCGTCCTTCGAAGACATGATCACTAAGCTGCGCAAGGCCCTGGTCGTGGCCCGGTTTACACGCGTCTCCCCAGGTCAGCCCAACGCTGATCTATTACATGACTACGCCCTGGCCTGCGCCGCAGCCGCTGCACGGCAAAGAGCAACCGTAAGGAAAAGGCAAAGTCGGCGGCGATGTCCTTTCGGCGGCCGGCCGTTCGTCCCCAGGATGAGGACCGGCGACCGGGCCGGCCCCTACCCCGCTCAGGAGGACCCCGATGACTCTCTACGCCGCACTCATCTACGGTGCCGAGCTCGACCGCGGCGACGGCTCGCCGCGCGAGATGTCCGCCGAGTACGCCGAGTTCGGCAAGGCCGCCGCAGCGGTCATCCGCGGCGGCGAGGGCCTCTACCCGACGTCCACGGCCACGACGGTGCGGGTGGTCGGCGGCAAGGGCGGCGACGTCGTCACGACCGACGGCCCGTACACCGAGACCAAGGAGGTCCTCAACGGCTTCTACCTGTTGGAGTGCGCCGACCTGGACGAGGCGGTCGCGACGGCCGCGAAGATCCCGGGGGCGTGGCACGGGGCGGTGGAGGTCCGGCCGGTGATGGTGTTCACGTGACCGACCCGTCGCATGTCCGGGCAGTCGACGCCGCCAGGCGGGGGCTTCCCGATGACGTGCCAACGCGTGTCCGGGAAGCCGACGCCGTCAGGCGGGGGCTTCCCGGTGACGTAGAGCGCGCGCCGCCCTCGTCCGCCTCGTGCGCGACGAGGGCCGGCGCGTGCTGGCCACCCTCGTCCGGCACACGGGCGACCTGCAGCTCGCCGAGGACGCCGTGCAGGACGCCGTTCTGCGGGCGCTGGACACCTGGCCGCGCACTGGTGTCCCGCCGCAACCACGGGCCTGGCTGACGCTCACCGCGCGCCACCGCGCGATCGACATCGCCCGTCGCGAGGCCGCCCGTTCCGGGAAGGAGGCCGACGCCATGCCCCTGGCCGATCCACCCGACGAGCCGCCGGAGGTGCTGCGTGACGACCAGCTGCGGCTCGTGTTCACCTGCTGCCACCCGGCGCTCGCCATCGAGACGCAGGTGGCACTGGCACTGCACACGCTGTGCGGGCTGTCCACCGCGGAGGTCGGCCGCGCGCTGCTCGTGCCCGAGCAGACGATGTCCAAGCGGCTCACTCGGGCCAAGCAGAAGATCGCCAGAGCCCGCATTCCGTACCGGGTGCCGGATGCCGCCGAGCTGCCGGACCGCCTGCACGGCGTCGCGGCGACGGTCTACCTGCTGTTCACGGAGGGGTATGGCCGCGCGGACGGCGCAACCGCGGCCGACGAGGCGCTGCGCCTGGCCCGGCTGCTGCACGGGCTGATGCCGGACGAGGCGGCCGTACTCGGCCTGCTGGCGCTGCTGCTCCTGCAGGACTCGCGTCGCCCGGCGCGCTTCACCCCGGCCGGCGACTCCGTGCCGCTGGCGGAGCAGGACCGGACGCGCTGGCACCGGCCGTCGATCACCGAGGGCGTGGTCCTCGTCGGCGAGGGGTTGCGCCGAACCCCCGACCGCCCCGACCCGTACGTCGTCCAGGCCGCGATCGCCGCCTGCCACGCGCTCGCGCCGACCGGCGCGGACACCGACTGGGCCGCCGTGCTGTCGTGGTACGACGTGCTGCTCACCGTCCACGACACGCCGGTGGTGCGGCTCAACCGGGCCGTCGCCGTCGGCGAGTGCCGCGGCGCGGAGGCGGCGCTGGCGGAGCTGGACGCGCTGCCGGGGCTGGGCGGCTACCCGCTCTGGCACGCGACGCGGGCGGAGTTCCTGACGCGCCTCGAGCGGGTCGCCGAGGCACGGACGGCGTTCGACGCCGCGCTCGCGCTCCCGATGCCCGCGGCACAGCGCGCGCACGTGGCGGGACGGCGGGCCGCGCTTCCGGCGGCCACACGGCCGACGAACGACATATCCATTCCGTAGTTCAGGCCGCCAGATCGCCCATCTGGCGGATGCACGTCGATCCACGGTGCGCATGATCACATACGGACGGATACCTTGGTTTGACGAGAGGCCTGGTATTCACGGCCGAATCCACCGACCCCGTGCTCTTCGCACGCGCCCGGCCCCGCGGACGTCGAACGGCGACTGCGGGGCCGGGGACCTGCCGCCGCGGCGGACAAGGATGACTCGCCCCCGTCCCCGGCCGACGAGAACGGGGCCGACGAGAACGTCGTCGAGGCACTCATCGGGCATCTGCTCCTCGTCGGACACCAGGACACCGACCTCGCGGACAAGCTCGGGCTCGATGGACGGTTCGGCGCACACGGGATCCGGGTGCCGGTCCGCGGCCCGGATCTCCCCGACACCGACGCCCTGTCGGCGGGTCGGCTCGAACACCGTTTCGCCGTCGACTACGTACCTCTGCCCGGCACGCCCAAGCTGATCCCGATGAGGATCGACGTGAGCATGTCCGATCCCGACAACGCCGATGTGGGCGACGACCTGCTCAAGGCCGTCACAGCGCAGGACACGAAGCGGCTCGCCCTCGACGCCGATGCCATCAAGACGTTCGTCGGCTTCAAGCCGCACCTCCAGCTGACCATCACGGTCCGGCTCACGCTGCCGCCGGGCAGCGAGGACGTCTCGCCCGTCATCCGGCGGGTCGGCGTGACGTTGCCGGCAGCGCCGTCGCTGTCCCGATCCTCGCTCCGGCTCTTCGTCGGCGGGCGGGATCACGACGTGCAGTACGACGCGTCGCGCAACGAGCTCGCGTGGTTCGACGTGCAGACCCGCTTCACGGACCAGCCCGACGACGACCCCAAGGACCGCGACGAGGCGGATCGACCCACCCGTCCGCGACGGCGTTTGTCGGAGGAGATGACCCTGCTGGCCAATTCGATCAGGCTGCCGGGGCGTGTTCGAGGCGGCTGAGGTGGCTGGTTCTGGTGCGGTCCAGGGCGTTGCCGTTCCAGTAGGCGTGCAGTCTGATCAGGTTGAGGGCGACCGCGGAGTAGACGTGTTCGAGGGTGGTCTTGGGTAGCCCGCGGTAGCGGGCGCGGCGCACACCGGGGACCGCGACGGCTTGGCGGATGGTGCCCTCGACGCCGGCTCGGCGGGCGTAGTCGGCCTGCCAGCCCGGGGTGTCCTGGGCGGTCCGGGCGGCGAGCCGGGCGTGGTGGACCTCGCGCGGGGGCACGGTCAGCTGGCGCCCGGTCTTGGTGGAGGTGGAGCGGGTGCACTGGTCGCGGACCGGGCAGGGGCGGCAGGTGTCGGCCGCGAACTTGATCACGATGGCGTCGGTGCCGCGTTGGGTGACCGGGTTCCACCAGGTGGAGCTGTGGCCCTGTGGGCAGGTGGCCCGCTGGGTGTCGAAGTCGATGGTGAAGCTGGCCCGGTCGTACCCGGCGCCGGCGCGGGCCTGCGGGGACTGGTCGGCCAGCGCGGGGTGACCAGGCTGATGTCCCGTCGCTGCGCCACGACGGCACCCTTCTGCTCGGCGGGCTCCGGCTGGTCCCGCCGGATCCCGGCATGGCGGCGGCCGAGGTTCTGGGCGGCCTGGCCACGACGGCGGCCTCACTCGCCGGAGGGCTTCCGGAGGCCGTCGCGGGTCGAGCCCGGCAAGGGGTACGAGCGGGTGCCTGTGGCTTGCGCTGTTGACCGTGGTCCGCGAGCGGGCGCTGGCGGCGCTGGCCGAGGTCGGTCAGGCACTGTCGGGCGGCGGCGCCGTCGACTTCGACCGCAGGCCGGCGCCGAACTTCTTCGATCTCATCGACCGGGGCGAGAGCGTGACACTGAAGGACCATCCCGACGCGTCGGGGCTGGTGCTGCAGAACATCCGGGTGCCGCGGATGCAGGCAGGGCGGATCGTGCGGGGAGTGGCCCTCCTGGCACCGAACCCGTGAGCGGGTTCACGATCCTCAGCCCCTGACTTCTGTATCGATTCCGAGGATCGTGGAGGACGTGCCCGAGGGCGTGCACACCACCGTCTCACGACCGAGGTAGACCATGTCCGTCCTCCTGAACCGTCCGCGCCGCGTGCGCCGCGGCTCTCCGCCGTCGCGCCCGAGGCTGTTGGCCGCCGTCGCCGCCCTCTTCACCTTCGACGGCGCCGTGTTCGGCAGCTGGGCCGCGCGCATCCCCGACGTCACCACCCAGGTGGGGGCCTCGCACACCACGCTCGGCCTCGCGCTGCTGTGCGTCTCGATCGGCGCGCTGGCGAGCATGCAGCTGGCGGGGGCGCTGTGTGCACGGCTGGGCGCGGGGCTCGTCGCCACCGCGTCCGCCCTGCTGATCTGCGTCGCGGTCATCCTGCCCGGCCTGGCCCGGACGCTGCCCGAGCTCGCCGCCGCGCTGCTCGCGTTCGGCGCGGCGACCGGTGCGGTGAACGTCGCCGCGAACAGCACGGGCGTCCGGATCGAGGCCGCAGGCAGCCGGACGATCATGCCCGGCCTGCATGCCGCCTTCAGCTTCGGCGGTCTCGTCGGTGCCGCGCTGGGGGGTCTCGCGTCCGGGCTGGGCCCGGTGGCCCCGCACCTGCTGGTCGTGGCCGGGGTCGGGCTGCTGCTCACCGCGGTGATCGCGTCGGTGCTCGTCGGTGGCGACGTCGAGCAGCGGGCCGCCGACTCCGGTGGTGTCGAACGGGCCGACGCCCTCGCCGACCGTCGCGAACCGAGGCGGACGACGACCGCACCGCGTCGACTACTCGTCGTGCTCGGCCTGATCGCCGGCTGCACGGCCTACGGCGAGGGCGCGATCACGGACTGGGGCGCTCTGCACCTGCGCGAGACCCTGGCGGCCACTCCGGCCGTCGCCGCCGCCGGATATGCGGCGTTCTCACTGGCGATGGCCTGCGGTCGGCTGGTGGGCGGGCGGCTCGTGCGAGCCTTCGGGGCCACGCACGTCCTCGTCTACGGGTCGGTGCTGGCGGCGACCGGCATGCTCGCCGCCGCCTTCGCCCCGGCCGTCGCCGTGGCGCTGGTCGGGTTCGCGCTCGTCGGGCTGGGCCTGGCGAACGTCTTCCCGCTCGTGATCGCCCGCGCCGGCTTGCTCGGCGGGTCGAAGGGGGTGGCACTGGCGTCGACGGTGGGCTACACCGGCCTGCTCGGCGGCCCGCCCCTGATCGGGCTGATCGTCGGCGGGGTCGGCCTGCCCGCTGCACTGGCCACGGTGTCGCTGCTCGCCGCGGTCGCCGCAGGCCTGAGCCTGTACGCCACGCCTCAGCGGGCACTCCTGCACGCCCGGCTCGCGGACGCGCTCGACGTCGGCGCCGAGCAGACCGTCCCGGGCCTTCACCCGGCCGCCGCGCGCCACCGTCCACGGGTGCGCCGCTGGGCCGACGACCTCGCGATCCTGGGGCCCGCCGGCGGGCCCGGCCTGGACCGCGGCCTGACCCCGCTGACGGCGGTCTACCTGCGCTGAGCGCAACGGCGCGCCCGCCCGTGTCCCCGCGAGTCGGCACGTTTGCCTGCGCGAGTCGGCACCTTTGCGGGCGCGAGTCGGCACTTTCGACAGCGCGAATCCGACGTCCGACGCGCGCGCGGAGCGACGATCCGGCCAGCGCCCGACTCCCGTTGCCGGGCCCCCTACTCGCCCTGGTCTGCCTCGCCGACCGGCAGCTCCTCGAACGTGCCGGCCTCGGTCGTGACGGAATCACCGGCGGCGGGGCCGCCGGCACCCGATCCCGCGCCGTCGGCGTGGATCTCGCTCCCGCCGTACTCGACCGAGCCGGGCTCGGGCCCCTCGCCAGGCGCGATCTCCGCGACGGTGTCGGGGTCGAGCGGCAGGTTGTGCGACTGGGTCATCCGGTCGTCTCCTTTCGTGTGACCGATGCGTACCCGGGCCGCCGGACCAGGGCAACGCACGGCGGCATGTCGTCCACCGTGCGGAAGCGCGAACTCGCATGGACGAGCGCAGGCCTCGCGTACCCGCGCCGGCCAGTAGCCGCGGCACCGCCTCGATCGCGCTGTGCGGTCCCGGGAATCCGGCGCACATTCGCGCAGACGAAGGGTCCGACTCGCGGCGGCAAACGTGCCGACTCGCGGCGGCAAACGTGCCGACTCGCGCCCCGCATCGCCGGAAAGGTGATCTCGCAACGCGGGTACCTGTACGGCCGCGTGCCCCGCCTCCTATCGTCGGCCGCGTGGTCCCGGATGCCGACACCTTCGACGCCGACACCTCCGCCAACAGCCAGCGCGACCAACGGCTCCGCAAGGCCGATGAGGCGCGCGGCTCGGGCTACCCGTACCGCTACCCCACCGACGCCACCGCGGCCGGCATCCGGGCCGCTCACGCCGGGCTGGCTCCCGACCATGTCACGGAGCACCAGGTCCACATCGCCGGCCGGCTGGAGCTCATCCGCCGCCAGGGCGGGCTGACCTTCGCCACCCTGCGCGACCGCACCGGGGCCATCCAGCTCTTCGTCGACACCGCCGTCGTCGGCGCCGCAGTGCACCGCGACTTCGATGAGCTCGACCGCGGCAACTGGGTCGGCGTCGCCGGGACCGTGATGACCACCCGGCGCGGTGAGCTCTCCGTCCGTGTCGGGGAGTTCGCGCTCCTCGCCAAGGCGCTGTTGCCGCCGCCCGACAAGCACCGGGGGCTCACCGACGTCGAGACCCGCTACCGACAGCGTTACGTCGACCTCGAGGCCAACGAGCGCACCCGCGAGATCTTCCGGATCCGGCACGCCGCGATCCACGCGATCCGCGACCACCTGAACGGCCTGGGCTTCACCGAGGTCGAGGGCCCGGTGCTGCAGACGATCCAGGGCGGCGCGTCGGCCCGCCCGTTCGTCACCCACCACAACGCCCTGGACATCGACCTCTACCTCCGGATCGCGCTGGAGCTGCACCTCAAGCGGCTCATCGTCGGCGGGCTGGAGCGGGTGTTCGAGGTCGGGCGGGTGTTCCGCAACGAGGGCATCGACACCCGGCACAACCCCGAGTTCACGATGCTGGAGGCCTACCAGGCCTTCGCCGACTACCACGACATGATGGACCTGACCGAGGGCCTCGTGTCCGCGGCGGCGAAGGCCGCGCTCGGCGACACGACCACGGTGCACTACGCCGGGCAGGCCATCGACCTCAGGGCGCCCTGGCCGCGCGCCCGGTTCGCCGACATGATCGCCGAGAAGACCGGCGCGACGATGCACCCGGACATGCCGATCGCGCAGGCCCGGGCGGTCCTCGACCGCCTGCACATCGCCTACGAGAGCAGCTGGGGCGCGGGCCGGCTCATGAAGGAGGTCTACGACGAGAAGGTGCAGCACGACGTCGTCGGCCCGGTGTTCTGCATCGACTACCCGCGCGAGGTGTCGCCGTTGGCCCGGGTGCACCGCGACGACCCGGCCTACGTCGAGCGCTTCGAGCTGATCGTCGCCGGGTTCGAGCTGTGCAACGCCTACAGCGAGCAGAACGACCCGGCCGAGCAGCTCGCCGCCTTCGAGGCCGAGGCGCGCGCCAAGCAGGGCGGCGATCCGGAGGCGGGCGACGTCGACCACGACTACATCCGCGCGCTGGAGCACGGGATGCCGCCGACGGGCGGCCTGGGGATCGGGATCGACCGGTTGGTGATGCTGCTGGCCAGCGTCGACTCGATCCGCGAGGTGATCCTCTTCCCGACGCTGCGCCCCGAGTTCGCCCCGCCAGAGGGTGGCGGGCCGGGCGGGGCACCGCGCCCACTGGCCGCCCCGACGCCCATCGCACCGGGCAGCGTCGCCGGTCCGAGCGCCGGCAGCCTGAATGTCGACGGAGCGGCCCCGGCGTCCGTCGTCGCCCTGCCGTCCATGGCCCCGTCCATGGACGCCATCGTCCCGCCCCCACCCCGGCCCGACCTGCACCCGCGCGCCGTCAGGACGATCGCCGGGCTCACCGCGCTCTGCGGCGTGCTCCAGCTGCTCAGCATGATCCCGTTCGTGCACTCGCGGTTCGACGCGCGCGAGGACGCGATCGGGCCGCTGTGGGTGCCGATCGTCGGCCACGTCGTGTCGGTGATCGTCGGGTTGCTGCTGGTCCTGCTGGCCGACCAGCTCGGCAAGCGCAAACACGCGGCGTGGCGGCTGGGGGTGGCGCTGTTCGCGCTCGGCGCCCTCGCGCACCTGGTCAAGGGGCCGCACCCGATCGCGCTGGCGTTCTGCGTCGGCATGCTGGTCGCGATGGTCGCCTACCGGCGGTCCTTCGGCGCGCCGGTCGACCCGCCGTCGCTGTTCCGCCTCGTCCGGTTCGTGCCGCTGTACCTGGTGGCCGTGCTGGTCTTCGGCGTCGTCGCGCTCTGGACGGAGCGCGGCCGGATCACCCCTGGGCTCAGCATCGGCGGTGTGCTGGAGACGGTGTACGGCGGCCTTGTGGGGCTCGACGGCCCGTACACCTTCCGGTCACCGTTCTTCGCGGTCTACTTCCCGGCGGCGCTGGTGGCGCTCGGCGTCGTCGGGCTGGCCGTGTTCGCGATCCTGCTGTTCCGTCCCTTGGCCGCCCGCACCGAGCACACCGAGGGCGACTGGGAGCACGCCACGCGTCTCGTGCACGCCTACGGCTGGGACACGCTGGCCTACTTCGCGCTGCGCGACGACAAGAACTTCTTCTTCTCCCGCGACGGCGAGGCGTTCCTCGCCTACACCTACATCGGCGGCTACGCACTCGTCTCCGGCGACCCGATCGGCGCGCGGGACTCGGTGGTCCACGTGCTCGACGAGTTCCTGCAGATGTGCGACGAGCAGGCCTGGACCCCGGCGTTGCTCGCCGCCCGCGAGGTGAGCATGCCGCTGTACGAGTCGCGCGGGTTCTCGGCCTTCTACCTGGGTGACGAGGCGATCATCGACTGCCGCCGGTTCTCCCTGGAGGGTGCGCGGCGCAAGAGCCTCCGCTCGGCGGTCCGCCGCATCGGGCGCACGCACCGCTTCCAGCTGGTGGCGGAGTCGCATGCCTCGGCCACGCTGGTGGACCAGCTCAACGCGATCAGCGCGCGCTGGCGGGGCAAGAACCCCGAGCGCGGCTTCACGATGGCGCTGTCGCAGGACGTCCGGGGGAAGGGGGCGAACCCGGAGTTCCTCCTGTGCGTGGCGCTGCGCGAGGACGGGACGCCGTCGGGGTTCCTGCGTCTCGTGCCCGCCTACGGGCCGTCGTTCGGCTACACGCTCGACCTCATGCGCCACGACCCGGACGCACCCAACGGCATGACGGAGTTCCTCATCGCCTCCTCCGCCGCCGCGCTGCGTGACCGGGGGGTCGCCAGGCTGTCGATGAACTTCGCAGTGTGGGGCCGCCTGTTCGCCGACGACGTGCCGTTCACCGCCGCCCAGCGGGCCGCCCGGTGGGCCGTGGGCGTGCTCAACCCGTTCTTCCAGATCAAGTCGCTGCACGACTTCAACGCGAAGTTCGACCCCGAGTGGCTGCCCCGCGTGCTCGCCTACCGCCGCCGTACGGACCTGCCCCGGGTCGGCCTCCGGTACGCCGGCGCCGAGGGCTTCCTCGCCCTGCCGGTGATCGGGGACCTGCTCGTGCCCAAGACCGTCGGCGGGGTGAGCTCGCCGTCCGCGCCGCCCGCGACGCGGCGCGCGGCGTGACGGAACAGCGGGCGGCGTGACCGACGCCTGGGGGAGCCTCTCGATCACGGCGTGGTGGCCGGTCCGGGTCGTCGTGCTCGCTCTCGGTGGGGTGGCCGTTCTCGCGGCGGTGCGGGCTCTGCGCCGCCCCGCCTCGCCGGTGGTGCGCACGCTCGCCGTCACGTCGGCCGTGCTGCTCGCGCTCCTCACCGTCGGAGGCGTCGTCAACGCCCACTACGCCTATGTCCCGACCCTCGGCGTGGCGCTCGGCGGCGAGCCGTCGCTCTCCTCCGTCGACGCCGACGACGGTCGGATCCCGGCGAAGGGCCAGGTCGTGCCGCTCACCGTCCCGCCCACCGCGTCGAGCTTCTCGGCGCGCCAGGCCGAGGTCTACCTGCCGCCTGCGTGGTTCGCGTCGCAGCGGCCCGCCCTGCCCGTGGTCATGCTCCTGCACGGTGAGCCCGGTGACCCGTCCGACTGGGCCGACGGCGGTGAGGCACCCGCCGCCGCCGACGCCTGGGCCGCCCAGCATCGCGGTGTCGCCCCCGTGCTGGTCATGCCCGACATCAACGGCAGCCTGACCGCCGACACGGAGTGCGTCGACAGCCCGGTCGGCAACGCCGAGACCTACCTGACGGTCGACGTCCCGGCCGCCGTCCAGCAGCAGTTCGGCACGACACCGCCGGGCCGGTCCTGGGCGCTCGCGGGGCTCTCCGAGGGCGGCGCCTGCGCGATCATGCTGGCGCTGCGCCATCCCGACCTGTTCAGGACGTTCGGCGACTTCGGCGGGCTGTCTGGGCCGCGGGTCGGCGACTCCGACACCGACACCGACCCCACGGTCGCCGAGCTCTTCGGCGGGTCCCGGCAGGAGTTCGCCGCGCACGAGCCCGCCGATCTCCTCGCCACCGGCAGCCCGGCCTTCCGCGGCGTCGGCGGGTGGTTCGAGGTCGGCGGCGACGACGGCGACCCGCTCGCCGCCGCACAGAAGCTGGCCCCGCTCGCCGCCGCGGCGGGCATCACCAGCTGCCTGATCGTCGCCCCGGACGGCGGGCACACCTTCGACGTCTGGAGCGCCGCCTTCCGCCGGTCACTGCCGTGGATGGCGGCGCGGCTCGGGCTGGTCCCGGCCACCCCGCAGATGACCGCGGGCTGCCAGAACTGACGCCCGTGTCCACCGATCGGTGGACACGCAGGTCAACCGGCACACGAGCCGATCCGCCGACTGTGCGGGGGCCGCGCTCGGGGCATCGTCATGGGTGTCGGGCAACGAGCCCGGCAGACCGGACGGAGAAACCGAGATGACCACCATGTCCACCCCCTACGCCACGACCACCCCCTCCTACGCCACCTCCGACGACGACACCGTCCGCCTGCCGCTGGTGACCACCGACCCCCGCCCCACCGAGTACCAGGCCCTCCACCACCGCGCCGTCGACCAGCACCCGACGGACCGCCGCCCGGTCCTCGACGCCACCCGGCTGTGGACCGGTGGCCTCGCCACCGCCGCTGTCGCCGCGCTCGTCGCCCTGGTCGGCACGCTCGTGATCCGGGTACTCGTCGCGTACGCGCCGGTCGGCACGTCCACCGCCCAGGCCATCGACGGCGGCAACGCCGGCCTGCTCTGCCTGTTCGCCGCCCTCGCCGCGCTGGCCGCCACCGGCGTCGCCCACCTGCTGGTCGTCTCCACGCCCGATCCGCTGTCCTACCTCGGCTGGATCATCGGCCTGTCGACGGCCGCCGCGGTGGTCGTGCCGCTGCTGGGCGGGCTGCCGATGGCCGCCGCCGTCGCGATCGCCATCGTGAACCTGGTGATCGGCCTCGCGATCGGCAGCCTGATCGTCGGTGCCGCCGCGGCCGCGTACCGCCCGGCCGCCCGGTGACCGGGCACCCGCGCCGCGTCCACCCTTCGGGGGCGGCGCGGCGCTTCGCGTCACTCGACCAGACCCCGGCGCATGCCCTCCGCCACCGCGGCCGCGCGGTCGGAGACCCCCAGCTTCTCGTAGAGCCGCTGCGTGTGGGTCTTGACCGTGCTCACCCCGAGGAACAGCTCCGCGGCCACCTGCGGGACCGAGCGGCCCCGCGCGAACGCCTGCAGCACCTGCCGTTCGCGTTCGCTCAGCGCCGGCCCCGACGACTGCGCCCTCAGCCGGATCTCCCCCGCCAGGCCCGCGGCGACCCCGGGCGGCACGACCGTCTTCCCGCGCGCCACGTCCAGCACCGCCTCGACGATCTCGGCACGCCGCGCGTCCTTGCTCAGGTAGCCGGCCGCACCCGCCTCCAGGGCCTGGAACACGATCCCGCTGTCCGTGTGCGCCGAGAGCAGCAGCACCCGGGTCGGCAGGCCGTCCCGGACCGTCGCCTTCACGACGCCGAGCCCGTCGACGTCGGGCATCTCGTAATCCACCAGCGCGACGTCGGGCCGCTCGCGGCGGATCACCTCCAGCGCCGCGCGGCCGTCGTCGGCCTCCGCGACGACCTCCACCCGCCCGCTCATCGTCAGGCCGCGGATGACGCCGTCGCGGAAGAACGGGTGGTCGTCGGCCACCACGACCCGGACACGTGCGTCGGAGGAACTCACCGCTCTCCCTCGCTGCGCTCGGTCGGCTTCGCCGGGCACTGTGCTGACGGCGCGCTCGCACGCTCGCGCGCAGGGCGCAGGCGCTGTGACATTGGTTCGCTCGCCAGCTCGCTCACTGGCCAGATCCTAAGGATTGTCGGTGCGACGTGGTGCAATCTCGACGCAGCCGATCATTCCGGAGGTCCCCGTGTCCGCTCCCGTCGCGCCGCAGGCCGCCGCGGAGGCGCCCCTCGGGCCGGACGTCGCCGCCATCCGGCTGGGGCACGCCGGGCTCGGCGTCCGGCTGCAGGTCGCGGTGCGCGGGGTGCTCGTCGTGTTCGTGGCCGCCACGGTGCTGTTCGTCCCGCCCGCGCACGACCGGGCCACCTGCGCGGCGGTCGCGGTCGGGTACACCCTTGCCGCCCTCGGGGTCGCGGTGTGGGTGCGCGACGGCGGCGTCGCGGTCGCCCGATGGGCGTGGCTGGCACTGTTCCTCGACCTCACGGTGCTCATCTGGCTCACCCTGCTCACCGGGATCGCGACTCCGCAGAGCTGGACGGCGGACGTGCTCATGACGGGCTTCCTGCTCGTCCCGGTGCTCGCCTCGGCGACGCTGCGGCCGAAGGTGTGCGCAGCGGTCGTCGTCCCGGCCGTGCTGGTCTACCTCGTGGCCGGTATCGCGACGCAGAGCGCGAACGCGGAGCCGTGGGCCTCGCTGCTGCTGCGCGCGCTCGTCATGGCGGGCGTCGGGGCGGCGTGCGTGGTGCTGTCGTGGATCCAGCGCTCCCGGGTGACGACGATCAGCCGGCTCGTGCGGGCCCGCACGGACCTGCTCGCGGAGCTGACCGACCTCGAGCGGCGCGAGCGGCGGACGCTGTCCGAGCAGTTGCACGACGGCGCGCTGCAGTACGTGCTGGCCGCGCGCCAGGACCTCGACGAGGCCCGCGACACCGGCGCACCCGAGGCCTTCGACCGGCTGGAGCAGGCGTTGGTGGAGTCGTCACGGCTGCTGCGCTCGACGGTCGCCGAGTTGCACCCTGCCGTGCTGGAGCGCGCCGGGCTGCCCGCCGCGGTGAGCGACCTCGTCGCCTCGGCGGCGGCGCGCGGCGGGTTCGCCGCGAAGCTGGACCTCGACGGCTGGCCGGTGGACCGCCGCACACCGGTCGACGGGCTGCTCTACCGGACGGCCCGCGAGCTGCTCGGCAACGTGGTCAAGCACGCCGGGGCCACGCACGTCACCGTCGCTCTCACGCTGCTCGACGGGCACGCGCGGCTCACGGTGACCGACGACGGCGTGGGCGTCGCGGCCACCGACGTCACACACCGGCTCGGCGAGGGCCACATCGGGCTGGCCTCGCACGCGCTGCGCGTGGAGGCGGCGGGCGGCGCGCTCACCCTCGCTCCCGCGCCCGCGGCGGGCACCGTCGCCACGGTGGAGCTGCCGGTACCTACGACGCCGACGGCGCGGCACCCGTCCCGACGGTGATGGCCGAGAACGTCACACGGGCGCCGTCGTCGGGTGCCGCGGTGTTCCCCGCCGACGGGGCCTGCTGGTAGGCACCGGCCTGGAACCGCACCGTCGCCCCGGCGAACGCCGCCGGGACCGGGGCGCTCCCCGACACGGTCTGCCCCTGGTAGGTCGCCGTGACGGTGAGGGTGCCGTCCCCGCCGTCGGTGATCGAGTAGTCGAACGGCTCTCCGACCGGCACGGACGGAAGCAGCGGGATGTTGGTGTGGGCGTTGCCCGACTGCTCCTGCTTGACGACCGCCTTCACCGCACCGTTGTCGTAGAACAGCATCACGAACGGCACCGAGCTGATGTCCGCGGCGCCGTGGATCTGACCGATGATCACCTCTGGCACCTGCGTCGGCACCTGCGCGACGGTGACGGACGCGGTCAGCGTGTGCGGCCCCTGGCCGGCCATGAAGTTCTCCAGGCGGTCCAGCTCGGTGCGGGCGTGCTCGGAGTTCTTCGTCGTCACGCCGTTGACCGGCGCGAAGAAGACCAGGTGGCCACTGCCGTCGGCGGTGAGCCAGGGCGGCGACACGGCCGCGGGTTTAACGATCTCGGCGTCGCCCTTCGACCCGGGGACGGGCAAGGTGAGCTGCCAACCGTCGAGCATCGCCGCAACCGCGGGCGGGACGGGTGCGGCGGGGGTGGGCGGGGCCGGGGTGGGCGCCGACGGCCCGGCGCACGACGCCAGCGCCACCAGCAGCGCTGCGCCCAGCACCGGCACGCCGGCCCGGGCAGTGCGGCGGTGGAAGGACGGCATGCGCCGATCGTGGCACGCCGCCGCCCTCACGCGCAGGTCGCTGCTCCGTTCGGAGACCTTACGTGGGTGAATCCGCTGGGTACGCTCGATCGCCCAGGGGCGCCTCGACCGTTGGGAGAACTGACCCGTGTCCGTCGCCGACATCCCCGCCGCGCCGCCCGCCACGGGCTTCGCCCGCCGCCACGCCTGGCTCGCCGTGCTGGTCGTCGGCGCCGCGCTGTTCATCGCCGAGGAGCGCACCCTCGTCGCCACCCAGAACCCGAACCTCGTGCCGTCGGCGATCCTGCTCGGGGCGAGCATCGTCCCGCTGGCGTTCGTCGCCTTCGTCTACGAGGGCATTTCAAAACCCCCAGGGCGCGCAGGCGCGCGGGCCGGGTTTCGAAATGTCAGCTGATCCCGCTGCGCCGGCACCGCACCCGTGCCGACGGCCTGCTCATCGCACTCCCTCGCTTCGCTCGGTCGACGCTTCGCGAGGCGCTGTGACATCGGTTCGCTCGCAAGCTCGCTCACTGGCGTCGCCTGCGGCGCCGGGTTCGCCGCGCTGGAGACCATGGGCTACGCGTTCACCACGCTGATCAAGAGCGGTGGTGACATCACCGACACCGTCGACATCCTGCTGCTGCGCGGGTTCCTGAGCCCGGCCGGGCACATGGCCTGGACCGGTATCGCGGCGGCCGCGCTCTACGCCGCGGCCGCCACCCGTCGCCGCCGGGAGATCCTGCAGTTCGCCGGCGCGTTCGTCGTCGCCGTGGTCCTGCACACCCTGTGGGACAGCCAGAACTCGATCGTCGGCACCGCGGTCGTCGCGGTCGCGAGCCTCGGCCTGCTCGCGTTCACCGCACACCGGGCGGCGCGTCAAGCAGATCCGGTTCTGTGACCGGCCCGGCCACGACGCGCTCCGCGCGGGGCAGCCGCCCCGCGCCGGATCACGGCACCGGGGCCGTCTGACCGGCCGCCGAGCGGGCGAGCGCCACCGTCGCGGCCACCATCACCGCGACGAGGACGCCGATCAACACCCACTCGGCGCCGTCGGCACGCACCTGCTCGTCCAGCACGACCACCCCGAGGACGACCGCCACGACCGGCTCACCGACGATGATCAGCGGCAGTGACGCCTGCAGCCCGGCCGCCTGGAAGGCCGACTGCTGCACCAGCGTCCCGGCGACCGCGGCGCCGGCCAGTGCGTAGGTCTCCCAGGTCGTCAGCAGCGCGAACAGGCCCTCGCCCAGCGCGTCGACGACCCCTTTGGTGAGCGCCGCGACCACGCCGTAGGCGACCCCGGTGACAACGCCGAGCAACACCGCCCGCGTGGTGCCGCGGCGGGCGGCCGCGGCGACCGCACAGGCCGCCACGACGGCCCCGAGGACGGCGGCGGCGGGCAGCCAGCACTCCCATGGAGCCCGGTCCAGCCCCGCCGTCGGCTCGCCGACCACGACGAACGTCCCCAGCGCGACGGCCAGCGCGAGCGCCCACGCCACGTCCGTCGCCCGCGGCGGACGGCGCGTCCACCACGACTGCAGCGGCAGCGCCCACACGAGCGTGGTGACGAGCAGCGGCTGCACGAGCAGCAGCGAGCCCAGCCCGAGGGCGGCGGCCTGGGCGACGTAGCCGGCGGTGTCGCCGACGGTCCCCACCCACCACAGCGGTGTGCGCACCAGCGTGCCGACCAACCGCAGGCCGCGGGATCCGTCGGCCGGGACGCGGGCGGCCGCGCGCTGCTGCGCCGCCGCGGCCACGGCGAACAACGCGGCGGCGACGAGCGCGAGGCCGGCGGCGAGAACGCCCACCGGCCCCACGCTATCCCGATCTGCTCAGCTCACTGGGGCCCCGCGCAGGCGAGCAGGATCGCCGCAAAGGTGATGGCGTTGTTCGGGTCGTCGCCCAGGGACACGTACTGCCAGTAGCAGACCAGCGCGTACCACTGGAACAGGTAGACCAGCGCGAGCTTGCGCAGCTCGCCGGGCATCTCGACGATCGCTTCCCAGATCTCGTGCAGCGCCGGGCGCAGGCCACCCTTCTTGGCGCGCAGCGCCGCCAGCTCCTCGGGGCTCGGCGGGATCTCCGGCGTGCTGATGACCGACACCAGCACCGTGGCGATCGAGCAGACCGAGCCGAGGATGAACGACCCGACGACCCAGTACGGGATGCCCGCGTCGGTCGCCCCGTCGATCAACGTCTGGAAGATGAACGGCGAGACGTTGGCCAGCGTGATGCCGAACCCGGTGAAGAAGCTCTGCGCGAGGAAGCCCTTGGCCAAGTGCTGCGGCGGCAGCTCGTCGGCGAACCGGCGCCTTCGACACCTCGGTCATGTCGTCACGCCCTTGACATGCGCCCCGGCCAGGTGGCCCTCGAGGCGCTCGAGCTCCAGCTCCCAGCCCTTGCTGTGGAAGCCGGCGACCTCGGGCTCGTACGGGCCCTCGATGATCCGCACGAGAGTGCCGTTGCGGCCGGTCTTGGTGAACTCCACCCGCACGCCAGCGCATCACGGGCATGCTGTTCGATCATCGGTCAACAGCAATGGCGCGCCTCTCAAGCGCGACCGCGGCAGGCGAGCGCTACTGCGCCGCCGTCACTCCACCGAATCACCGGCGACCGGGGCGGGCAGAACACCGCAGGAGCCGGAACCGCCGTCAGCGGGCCGGCGCGCGGGGCTCGTACCGGGTCAAGGTGACCGTGCGGCGGATCCGCTCCCGCAGGGCCGTCAGGTCGCCCGCCAGTACTCCGTGCGTCCGGGCCTGGACCAGCAGGTTCCCCAGAGCCGTCGCCTCCACGGGACCCGCCACCACCGGGCGCCGGCAGGCGTCCGCGGTGAGCTGGCACAGCAACGTGTTCTGCGATCCGCCGCCGACGACGTGCACGACCTCCACCGGCTGCCCGGAGAGCCGCTCGGCCTGGTCGATCGCCTCGGCGAACGCGGCCGCGAGGCTGTCGAGGATGCACCGGACGATCTCGGCCGGGGTCTGCGGCACCCGCTCCCCCACGTCGCGGCAGGCCTGGGCGATACGCCCCGGCATGTCGCCCGGCGGGAGGAAGACCGGATCGGTCGGGTCGACCCGCGGGCCGGGCGGCAGCGCGGCGGCCGCGCCGAGGAGATCCTGCAGGTCGAGCGCGGCACCGCGCAGGTTCCACCACCGGATCGACTCCGACAGGAGCCACAGGCCCATGACGTTGCGCAGATAGCGGATGGTGCCGTCGACGCCGCGCTCGTTGGTGAAGTTCGCCGCCCGGCCGTCCTCGGTCAGCACCGGGGCGTCCAGCTCGACGCCGACCAAGCCCCAGGTGCCGCAGGAGACGTAGCCGAAGTTCCGCCCCACGGCCGGCACGCCGACCACCGCCGACGCGGTGTCGTGCGACCCGACCGTCGTGACCAGCGGCGGCCGATCCGCAGGGTCGAGGCCCAGCTCCTCGCACACCGCGGCCGACACCGGCGCGAGCGGCCGCCCCGCCTCGATGATCTCGGGCAGCAACCCGGCCGGCAGACCCAGCGCCTCGACCAGCTCCGGCGCCCAGCGCCCGGTGCGGGCGTCGACCAGGCCGGTGGTGGAGGCGTTGGTCTCCTCGGCGACCTCCCGGCCGGTCAGCCAGTAGCCGAGCAGGTCCGGGATCATCAGCGCGCGGCGCACGTGCTGCAGATCGGGCTCGGCCGCGAGCTGGTAGACGGTGTTGATCGGCATGAACTGGAGGCCGTTGACGGCGTACAGCCGGGCCGGGTCGACCTGCTGGTGCACCTTCTCGACCACACGGTTGGTGCGCTCGTCGCGGTAGCAGCGCGGGTTGCCGCGCAGCCCGCCGTGCGCGTCGAGCAACCCGTAGTCGACGCCCCACGAGTCGATCGCGAGGCCGGCCAGCCCGCCTGCCTGCCGCCCGGCCGCGCGCAGGCCCGCCAGGATGTCCTGGTACAGCCCCAGCACGTCCCAGTAGAGGCCGTCGGGCAGCCGGACCCCGCCGTTGCGGAACCGGTTGACCTCGGTCAGCTCGAGGGTGTCGGGTCCGACGCGGCCGAGCATGACCCGACCGCTGGACGCCCCGAGGTCGACCGCCGCGAGGGCGACTGGGTCACTCATCGGAGGAATGCCGCGGCGACGCCGGAGTCGACCGGGATGTGCAGTCCGGTCGTCTGCGACAGATCGCCGGCGGTCAGGGCGAAGACGGCGTCCGCGACGTGCTCGGGCAGCACCTCGCGGCCCAGCAGGGTGCGCTTGGCGTAGTAGGCGCCCAGGTCCTCCTCCTTGACGCCGTAGACCTCGGCCCGCTTGGCGCCCCAGCCGCCGGCGAAGATCCCGGAGCCGCGCACGACGCCGTCCGGGTTGATGCCGTTGACCCGGACGCCGTGGGCACCCAGCTCGGCGGCCAGCAGCCGGACCTGGTGGGCCTGGTCGGCCTTGGCGGCCGAGTAGGCGATGTTGTTCGGGCCGGCGAACACGGAGTTCTTCGACGAGATGTAGATGATGTCGCCGCCCAGCTCCTGGGCGATCATCACGCGGGCCGCCTCGCGGGACACGAGGAACGAGCCCTTGGCCATCACGTCGTGCTGCAGATCCCAGTCCTTGACGGTGGTCTCCAGCAGCGGCTTGGACAGCGACAGGCCGGCGTTGTTGACCACCAGGTCCACGCCGCCGAACGCGAGCACCCCCTCCGCGAGCGCCGCGGCGACCGCGTCCTCGTCGGAGACGTCGACCTTGACGGCGACGGCCTTGTCCGGGCCGCCCAGCTCGTCGGCCACCTGCTGGGCGTTGTCGAGGTTCAGGTCGGCGACGACGACGCAGGCGCCCTCGGCGACGACCCGTTGCGCGATGGCCTTGCCGATGCCCGAGCCGGCGCCGGTGACGAACGCGATCCGGGTGGCCAGCGGCTTGGGCCGGGGCATGCGCGCGAGCTTCGCCTCCTCGAGGGCCCAGTACTCGATGCGGAACTTCTCCGACTCCGCGATCGGGGCGTAGGTCGACACCGACTCGGCGCCACGCATCACATTGATCGCGTTGACGTAGAACTCGCCGGCGACCCGCGCGGTCTGCTTGTCCTTGCCGAAGGAGAACATGCCCACCCCGGGCACGAGCACGATCGCCGGGTCCGCGCCGCGGATCGCCGGCGAGTCCGGGGTGGCGTGGCGGTCGTAGTAGGCCTGGTAGTCGGCCCGGTAGGCCTCGTGCAGCTGCGGGAGCCGGGCGAGGATCTCCGCCACGCTCGCGGTGGCGGGCAGGTCGACGACCAGCGGCTTGACCTTGGTGCGCAGGAAGTGGTCGGGACAGGAGGTGCCCAGCTCGGCCAGCGCTGCGAGCTTCTCCCGCGCCACGAACTCCAGCACGGCCTCGGAGTCGGTGAAGTGGCCGACCTGCGGGTGGTCCGCGGAGGCGATGCCGCGGATCGCCGGGAAGATCGCGGCGGCCTTGGCCCGGCGCTCCGCCTCGGGCAGCGCCTCGTTGCCGGGCACGACCGCGCCGAACGGCTCGTCGCTGCCCCGCTCGGCCAGGAACGCCTGCGCGGTGCGGATGATCTCCAGTGAGTTCGCCTCGGCCTCCTCGGACGTCGCACCCCACGCGGTGATCCCGTGCCCGCCGAGGATCACCCCGACGGCCTGCGGGTTCTCCGCCTTGATCGCCGCGATGTCCAGGCCCAGCTGGAACCCGGGGCGGCGCCACGGCACCCAGACGACCCGGTCGCCGAAGCACTCCTCGGTCAGCTTCTCCCCGTCCGCGGCCGTCGCCAGCGCGATGCCGGAGTCGGGGTGCAGGTGATCGACGTGCGCGGCGTCGACCAGCCCGTGCATCGCGGTGTCGATCGACGGCGCGGCGCCGCCCTTGCCGTGCAGGCAGTAGTCGAACGCCGCGACCATCTCGTCCTCGCGCTCCACCCCCGGGTAGACGTCCACCAGGCTGCGCAGCCGGTCCAGCCGCAGCACCGCGAGGTTCTTCTCCGTCAACGTGCCCAGGTCACCGCCCGAGCCCTTCACCCACATCAGCTCCACCGGGTCCCCGGTGACCGGGTCGGTCTCGCGGCCCTTCGCGGAGGTGTTCCCGCCGGCGTAGTTGGTGTTGCGCGGGTCGGCGCCGAGCCGGTTGCTGCGGGCGACGAGATCCCGCACGGCCTCGTTGTCGGTCATGACGTCCTCTCGTGACGTGGGCGTGAGTTGTCCTGAAAGCCACGTTCAGGGCGCCAGGTGTCCTGAACGTGGCTTTCACGACACTGGCGGCGGCCGCGGAACAGGCCGGCGGACGGGGGTGGGCTGGACGGGGGTGGGCTGGACGGGGATGGGCTGGACGGGGGTGGGCTGGACCGGGGCGGGTCAGGAGCCCCAGGAGGCCTGGGTTCCGCCGACCCGCTCGGCGGCGATGCGCTGCGGGTAGCCGGACGCGGCGTAGGCGGCCATCGGGTCGCGCGGCAGGCCGCGGGCCTCGCGCCGGTCGGCGAGCACGCCGCGGACGTCGGTGTCGTAGGCGTCCATCAGCACGGCGTGCGCGCCGAGCACGTCACCGGCCAAAGCCGCAGCGGCCAGGGCCTCCCGGTCGATGAGCAGCGCCTTGGCCAGCGCCTGCTCGACATTGAGCACCGAGCGGATCTGGCCGGGGATCTTCTCCTCGATGTTGTGGCACTGGTCCAACATGAAATTGATTCCCGAGGACGGGCGGTGCCCGCCGGTCTCCACGATCTCGTTCAGAATCCGGAACAGCTGGAACGGGTCCGCGGACCCGACCACCAGGTCGTCGTCGGCGTAGTAGCGGGAGTTGAAGTCGAACGCGCCCAGCTTCCCCACCCGCTGCAGCTGCATGACGATGAACTCGATGTTCGTGCCCGGCGCGTGGTGACCGGTGTCCAGCACGACCTGCGCCCGCTCCCCCAACGCCTCGCAGTGCACCAGCGAGGTACCCCAGTCCGGGATGTCCATCGCGTAGAAGTAGGGCTCGAAGAACTTGTACTCCAGCAGCAGCCGCTGGTCGTCGTCCAGCGCGGCGTAGATCTGCGCGAGCGAGTCCGCCAGCCGCTCCTGGCGGGCCCGCAGCACGTCCTGGCCCGCGTAGTTGGTGCCGTCCGGCAGCCAGATCTTCAGGTCCCGCGACCCGGTCTCCCGCATGATCGCGATGCAGTCCAGGTGATGCGCGATCGCCTTGGCCCGGATCCGCTCGTCGACGTTCGTCAGCGAGCCGAGCTTGTAGTCCTCGTCCTGGAACAGGTTCGAGTTGATCGCCCCGATGCTCACCCCCAGCTCCTTGGCGTGGGTGGCCAGCGCGCCGAAGTCGTCCACCCTGTCCCACGGGATGTGCAGCGACACCCGCGGCGCCAGCCCGGTCACCGCGTGCACCTGCGCCGCGTCGGCGATCTTCTCGAAGGGGTTGCGGGGCACGCCGGGCGTGGAGAACACCTTGAACCGGGTGCCGGAGTTGCCGTAGGCCCAGCTCGGGACCTCGATCGTGAAGTCGTCGAGGCCGGCGAGGGCCTGCGCGGGCGCGAGAGTCATGGAACAAACCCCTTCAGCGGGAGCCGCCGTACCGGCGGGTGGTCAGGCCGTTCAGCAGAGCGGCGAAGATCAGGACGGCGCCGAGGGCGAGCAGCTGGTACTGCGACCCCTCGTTGCCGACGAAGGCGAGCAGGATCCCGGCGTTGAGCCAGACGATCAGCAGCGTCGCGAGCACGACGCCGGCGACGCGGCCGATGCCGCCGGTGATCGCGACCCCGCCGAGCACGGCGATCGTGATCGCGGGCAGGGCCATGCCGTTGCCGGAGACGCCGGCGTCGGGGCGGGCGGAGGCGAACTGCGCCACGGTCACCACCGCGACGAGACCGGAGATCAGCCCCGCGTAGACGTAGGCCTTGAAGCGGGTGCCGCGCACCGGGATCCCCGCCCAGCGTCCGGCGACGTCGTTGGTGCCGACGGCGTAGAGGCGGCGGCCGTAGGTGGTTCGGGCGAGCAGCAGCCACACGACCAGGACGGTCGGGAGCAGGAAGGTGAACAGGCCCAGCGGGACGTCCGGGACGTACGCACCGAACACCGGCAACTCCACGGAGCGCGTGATCGAGAAGAGGTTCTGGATCGGCGGCGTACTGATCGGGCTCTGGTTGTTGATCACGATGGCCAGCGACTTGAAGCCGTAGAACGTCGCCAGTGTCGCGATCAGCGCCGGGAACCCGACGTAGGCGACGAGGAAGCCGTTGAGGGCCCCGCACAGCGCGCCGAACGCCGCGGTCAGCAGGATCGCCGGCAGCAGGGGCCAGCCCCACTCGCCGTAGGCGAAGCCGAAGACCATGCCGGCCAGCGAGACGATCGCGCCGACGGAGAGGTCGATGCCGCCGCGGCCGGAGAGGATCACCAGCAGCTCGGCGAGGCCGAGCATCGCGAGCGGCACCGCGGTGATCAGCGACGAGGACATGTAGTCGAAGTCGTACGACGCGGTGAGGTAGCCGCCGGCGTCCAGGGCGAAGAACCAGACGATCACGACGACGATCAGCACGGCCAGCAGCGCGATGCGCTGGGTGAGCAGGGCCCGCAGGATCCGCGAGCCAATGCTCTCGGCGGCCGGGCCCGTCTCCCGCTGCGGCGCCGGTGCGGGTGGGGTGGCGGTGGCGGTCATGACGCCCTCCGAGCGCGCTCTGTCAGAGTTCTGAGAGACCGCCGGACGCGGCTGGCCGCGGGACCCGGTCCCTCAGAACCCTGACGCAGCAGGTCGGTGCCCACCGCGATGATGATGAAGATCCCGACGAACAGGTCCGACAGCTGCGACTTCCAGCCGAGCTGCGTGACCCCGGACGTCACCGACTGCACGAGCAGCGCGCCGAGAAAGGTGCCGAGCACCGAGCCGCGGCCGCCCATGATCGACGTACCGCCGATGACGACCGCGGCGATGACGGCGAGCTCCTTGCCGCTGCCGACCGACTGGTCGAGCGTCGAGGTGCCCTGCGCGATGACGAAGCACGACGCGAGCCCGACCAGCAGGCCGGTGACGAGGTAGGCCAGCAACTGGCGGCGCTGCACCTTCACCCCGGCCAGGCGCGCGGCGTGGGCGTCCCCGCCGATGGCGTAGAAGTGCCGGCCACCGGCGGTGTGCCGCAGGTACCACCAGGCGATCCCGGTGACGATCGCGGTGATCAGGAAGGCGTTCGGGACGCCCAAGGTCTGCCCGGCCGCGCCGCGGCCGAAGAACTCGAAGGTCTGCGGGATCCCGTTGACCGTGCTCGAGCCGAAGATCTGCAGGCCGAGGAACAGGAACAGGTTCGCCGTGCCGAAGGTGATGATGATCGCGTGCACCCGGCCGTAGGCGATGAGTACGCCGTTGAGCAGGCCGAGCACGCCTCCCACGGCGACGGACAGCAGCACCGCCGGCACCAGCGACACCTCGCCGACCAGCGCCTTCGCGGTGATCACCGAGCACACCATGATCGCGCCGCCGACGGAGACGTCGATCCCGCCGGTGATGATGATGATCGTCATGCCGACCCCGATGAGGGCGATCGGCGCGGTGGCCACCAGCAGCGGGCGGATCGAGCCCGCGGTCAGGAAGGCCGGGGTGGCCAGCGCGAGGCCGACCCAGATGACGGCGATGACGCCGATCAGCACCAGCTCCTGGCCGGTGACCGGGGACGGGAGGATCCGGTTGCGCCCCGTCGGCGGCGCGGCGGGTGACGCCGGCGGCTCGGTGAGCGTGGCGGTCATCGCCCATCCTCGATTCGGTCGGTCCCGCTTCCCTCGGTCGACGCCGGGTCGACGGTCGGCACGCTCTCGGTCACCGCCTTCTGCTCCGCCGTGTCGGTGTGCTCGGCCCCGGCCGCGGCGGCGAGGACGTCGACCTGGGTCGCGTCCGGCCCGAACTCGACGGTCGTGGTGCCGCCGCGCACCACCTGCAGCCGGTCGGAGATCCGCAGTGCCTCCGGCAGGTCCGAGGTCACCACCAGCACGGCGGTGCCGTTCTCGGCCAGCTCGGTGATGATCCGGTGGATCTCCTCCTTGGCGCCGACGTCGACGCCCTGGGTGGGCTCGGCCAGCACCAGCACCTCGGGCCGTTCGACGAGCTGGCGGGCCAGGACGACCTTCTGGGCGTTGCCGCCGGACATCGCGCTGATCGGCTGGCGCTCGTGCGGGGTCCGCACGGCCAGGCGCTTGATCATGTCGGTGGCGACCGTCTTCTCCCGGGCCCGGTCCACCAGCGTCCCGAAGCGCGACAGCAGCTTGAGGTGCCCGGCGGAGATGTTGAAGGCGATCGACTGGAAGCCGAACATGCCCTCGAGCTTGCGGTTGGCCGGCAGCAGGGCGATGCCCAGCCGCTGCGCCTCCTCGGGCGAGCGCGGGGCGATGGGCTTGTCGTTCAGCCGCATCTCCCCGCTGGTGGCGCGGTCGATGCCGTAGATGCACGCGGCGATCTCCGAGACGCCGGAGCCGACCAGGCCGTAGAGCCCGACGATCTCCCCGCGGCGGACCGCGACGTTCACGTCGTGGAACGCGCCCGTCCGACCCAGCCCGTCGAGGACGAGCGCGGGCGGCCCGTCCGGGACCTCGCGGTGCGGCCGCTCGTCGGACAGGATGCCGCCGACCATGAGCTCGGCGACCTTGCGCACCGAGAGGTCGCCGATCGGGTAGGTGCCGATCGTCTGCCCGTCGCGCATCACCGTGACCTCGTCGGCGATCCGGAACAGCTCGTCGAGCCGGTGCGAGATGTAGATGACGGCCACGCCGGAGGCCTTGAGGCGGCGCACGACGTCGAACAGCACGTCGATCTCGGCGTCGGTCAGGATCGCCGAGGGCTCGTCCAGGATGAGCACGGTCGCCTCGCCCGCCAGCGCCTTCGCGATCGACACCTGCTGCTGCTCCGCGATGGAGAGCGTGCCGACCGGGGCCGTCGCGTAGCGCGCCGGGAGACCCAGCAGCTCGAGCAGCTCCACGACCTTGGCGTTCTGTTCGGCCCAGGCGATCCGGCCGCCGCGGCGGATCTCGCGGCCGGTGAAGATGTTCTCCGAGACCGTCAGCTCGGCGAACAGCTGCGGCTCCTGGTACACGGTCGCGATGCCGAGCGCCATGGCGTCGCCCGTCGATGCGATCGTGGTCGGCCGGCCCTCGAACTCGATCGCGCCGGTGTCCGCGGCCTCCACGCCGGAGATGATTTTGATCATCGTGGACTTCCCGGCGCCGTTCTCGCCGACGAGGGCGTGCACCCGACCGGACCGGATCGTGATGTCGGCGTTGCGGATGGCGCGCACGGCACCGAAGCGCTTCGAGATCCCGGTGAGGTGCAGGCGCGCCGGGTCGGACGAGGCGGTGGCCTCGGCAGGCGGCGCCGGCGCGGGCGCCTTCGACGGCTGGTCGACTGTCATGGTCCTCGGACTCCGTTGTCGGGGTGGGGGCCCCGGCGGACCGCGTCCGCCGGGGCGTCACCGCGAGATCAGTAGTTGAACTTGTCGACGTTGTCCTTCGTGATCGCCAGCGGCGGGCCCAGGAGCAGCGTCTTGGTGCCGGCGTCGTAGGCGATGCCCGACAGGTCCGGGCTGACGTCGTTGGTGGCGGCGAACGGCTTGCCCTCGGCGAGCTGGGCACCGGTCCACGCGGTCAGGTAGCCGAGGTTCTCGACGTCCCACAGGATGGCCGCCGTCGACGAGCCGTTCTCCAGGTAGGGCTTCATCGACTGCGGGGTGCCCAGGCCGACGGTGAAGACCTTGCCGATCTTGTTCGCGTCCTGCACCGCCTGCGCGACGCCCGGGGCGGACGAGGTGCACTCGCCGACGAGGCCCGTCAGGTCCGGGTGGGCGTTCATCAGGTCGGTGGCCATCTGGGTGGACTTGGCCTGGTCCTCACCCGCGTAGACGATGTCGACGATCTGGGCGTTCGGGTACTTCGAGGCCGTGTAGGACTTCTGGACCTCGATCCAGGAGTTCAGGTTCTCGGCCGTCTGCCCGCAGGAGACGATCGCGTACTTGCCCTGGCCGCCCATGGCCGAGAGCAGCGAGTCGGTGAGGCCCTGGCCGATGCCGTCGGCGGTGGCCTGGTTGACGAACGCCTCGCGGACCGAGTTGGGGGCGTCGGTGTCGGCGGTGGCGACGTGGATGCCGGCGTCCTTGGCCTGCTGCAGCAGCGGGGCCATCGAGTCGGGGTCGTTCGGCGCCACGATCAGCGTGTTGACCTTCTGCTGGATGTAGGACCGGACGATGTCGGCCTGCGCCGCCGCGTCGGCCTGGGTCGGGCCCTGGTAGAGCCATTCCACGTTGCCCAGCGCGGCCGCGGCCTTCTTGCCGCCCGCGTTCATCGCCTCGAAGTAGGGCACGCCCTGCAGCTTCGGCACGAACGCGACCTTGTAGGTCGTGGCCGAGGTCGAGGCGCCGGCGCCGGCGCCGCCGGATGCGGCCCCCGTGTCGGCCTCGTTCTTCTTCGTGCAGCCCGTGAGGGCGATCGCCGCCGCCGCGCCGAGGGCGACGAGGGCGGACAGTTTCCGGGCAGGGCGCATCAGGACTCCTTTGTCGGGGCAGGGGTGGAGCGACGAGGGGTGGAGCGGTGTGAGAACTGCGGTGAAACGGTCAGCCGCGGTGCGGGGGGAACGGGACGACATCGGCGGTGCGATGTCGGAACGACGCGGTGTGCACCGCGACCCCCCGCTCCCGCCAGTCGGCGACGAACGCCGCGGGCGCCTCGTCGTCGGTCCAGAGCCCGGTGACCCGGTCCGCCGCGGCGAACGGGTGCAGGCCGAACCCGGTGATCTTCGTCGAGTCGAACAGGCCGTGCACCTCGTCGCAGGCGGCGGCCATGACGTGCTTGGTCTGGGCCTCCTCGGCCGAGACGTCCATCAGCCCGTGGGCGGCAGAGAGGCCGACGAGGCCGAAGAACCCCTTCGCGATCCGTCCGCGGCTGGACAGGACGTCCCCGATCGGGCCGACCAGCGACCCGGCCGACCGGCGCAGCACCCCACCGAGCACCAGCACCCGCGCCGACGACTGCTCCATGAACAGCGTCGCGAGCCGCAGGCCGTTGGTGACGACGACCAGGCCGCGCCGCTCCACGAGTTCCTGCGCCAGGTAGAAGGCGGTGGTCGAGGAGTCGATCGCGATCACGTCACCGTCGCGCACCGCCGCGGCGGCGGCCTTCGCGATGGCCTGTTTGCGGTCGCGGGAGTCGGTGAACCGCGCCTCGAACGACCCCTCGTCGCTCGCTCCGAGGCTCACCGCGCCGCCGCGGACCCGGCGCAGCAGCGACCGGCGCTCCAGCGCGTCGAGATCCTTGCGGACGGTCACCGACGACACTCCGAACCGGGCGGAGAGATCGTTGACCGCCACCCGTCCGGTGGTGCGCAGGGCGGACAGGATGACCTGCTCCCGGGAGAACTCGTCCAGCGAGGCCATCTGCTACCTCCGTCACCGGCATCGATGTGAGGTGCTCTGCGTCACCTCGATGCGGAGAAAAGTAACCAGCGCGAAGATGTACGTCAAGAAAACAGCACCAAACGAAAGCTCTTTCCTTCCGTTTGAAAGTGTGCACCTTTCACGTCCCGTTCTCACCGGAATGATGTATCAGCGCGGCGTGCGCAACTCTCCACCTCACGGACCGACGTCTGCGTCGGCCGGCACCGGAGGAGAGTGCGACGCGCGATGGCCCCGCACTCTCCGGACCCGCTCGGCCTGCTGCTCGCGGCGACCATCGCCACGGTCGTCGTGACCTCGGCGCTGTCCCTGCTGGTGTCGTGGCGTCACCGCCGCGCCGTCGGTCGCTCGGCGCGCAGCAGGGCGACGGGCGTGCCGGTCGCGTCCGTCCCGGCCGGCCGGCCGGACGCGGCGCACCACCGTGCCCGCCCGGCACCGGTGGTGCTGCTCGACATGGCGCACCGACGCGCCCCGGGGAGCCCGGCGAACGACCTGTGGCGGCGCGCCCGCCGGCACCTGCACGCCACCGTCGCCGCCTACGTCGTCGCGGGACTCGCCTGCGGCCTGGTCGACGGGGTCGTGTGGCTCGTGGCGGGACGGGTGGAGATCGGGCCGCGCAACCTGCTCGGCCTGGCCGTGCTGTTCGCCTGGCCGCTCCTCCCGACCGTGCTGGCGGTGCTCGCGGCACCCCGGTCGACCCGCGTGTGGGCCTGGCTCGGTTACGGCGTTCTGGTACCGCTCTCGACGATCGGCACCGGGATCACACCGTCGGTGACCGCCACGCTCGTCGGGCTCGTCGTCGTGCCCCCCGCGGTCGTGCTCCTCACGCTGAGCGGTCGGGACGTCCGAGCGGTCGGCCCGTTCCTCGCCGTCCCGGTGCTGGTCACTGCGACGGGGCTGCTCCTCTACCCGTCGACCGCCCTGTGGGCGGTGCAGTGGGGCACCTCGCCCGCAGTGGGCACGGCGCTCGCGGTGCTCGCCGCAGGTGTGCTCGGCGTCGCAGGCACCGCGCACCTGGTGCGGAGTGCTCGGCAGTACGCCCGCAAGCGCGCGGGCGACCAGACGGTGACCATCTCCCACTGGTGGCTCCTCGCGACCGTGTGGCACTCGGTCGTGCTGATCCCGTCCGGGATCCGTCCGGCACTCGCCATCTGGACGGCCCACCTCGCGTTCCGGCTCGTGCTGGCCGCCGCGATGCGCCTGCGCCCCCGCCCGACCGACCTACCCCGCCGGCTGCTGCTCCTCCGCACACACGGCGCCCCGGAGTACAGCGAGACCCTTCTCTGCCGGCTCGGCGCGTACTGGCGCTACGTCGGCACCATCGCGATGATCACGAGGACGGAGCGCGCGTCCGCCGCGCTCGAGCCGCACGAGTTCCTCGACCTGCTCCACGGCAGGCCGGGCCGCCGGATCGCCGGCACCGCCGGGGAGTTGCGCACGCGGGTCGACGACCTCGACGGGGATCCGGACCCCGACGGGCGGTACCGCGTCGGCGAGCTGTTCTGCCGTGATGACCTGTGGCGCCAGGCGCTGCAGCAACTGGTGCGGCGCACCGACTGCGTCCTGCTGGACCTGCGCGGCTTCACCCGCAGGCAGGAGAGGGTCACCGCCGACATCACGCAGCTCGCACAGCTGGTGCCGCTGGGCCGGATCCTGGTGCTCGTCGACGACGACACCGACCAGTACTTCCTCCGCGCCACCGTCGACCGGGCCCACCAGGGGTCGGGGGGGTCGCTGCGGCTGATGCGGTCGCACGGCGGACATCTCGACATCGCGGCGGTGGTGGAGCAGCTCGCCGCGACGGGCGCGCGGACGGCCTGACGCTCAGCGGGACGGCGACGCGCGGAGCTGGTCCTCCAGGTGGAAGACCTCCTCCAGCAGCAGGAAGCCCTCGTCCGGGCGGCCCTCCAGGTCGACGAAGAACGGCGCCATCTCGGCCTGCCAGCGGGCGTTGACCTCGGTGGCGGCCATCGCGGCCTGCGCCGCCTGCAGGTCGTCGGCCTCGACGTAACCGATCAGCAGGCCGTCGTCGCGCAGGAAGAGCGAGTAGTTGCGCCAGCCGGTGTCGCGCAGCGCGGCGAGCATGTCCGGCCAGACGGCCTGATGGCGCTCTCTGTACTCGCCCAGCCGGTCCGGCCGCACCTGGAGCTGGAAGCAATAGCGCGCCAAGGGTGCTCCCTCCTTGCCTCGGAGCAGGTGTTCGCAAATCATGAACCTACCGCCGCGCCGACGAACCGCCGACCTGCCATCGGCACGACCGCAAGCCGACTATCGTGTCGGCATGACTGCCGCGGCCGCGTCCACGTCGGGACCCGACAGGCAACCGCCGTTCGCCGATGCCTCACCGGCACAGGTGCGTGCCGCCCTGACTCCCGAGGACATGGCCGAGTTCGACCGCCAGTGGCAGGAGGTCATGGCGCGGGCCACCAGGGAACTCGATCTCACCGAGGTCCTCGGCACCCTCGAGGCCTGGCGACGCACGGCGTGGGTGACGACAGCGACCGGCCAGGATCGGTATCGCGTGATCATGCGGGACGCCGAGCGACGGCTCCGCACAGGTGGGCGTCCCCCCGGTGCCGTGTCGTGGAGCCAGCTCAAGGTGGACCCGGGAATCCGCAAGGCGCCGTTCGCAACCTGCCGTTCGGCAGCTTGGGGATGGTGACCTACCTGGTCCTCGAAGACCGGCACGAGGTGCAGCTCCTGATCGTCGCTTGGGCCGGTTGAGCTGGGCGCCATCCGAGGCTCCTGCCGCCGTGGACCGCTGGGCGGCGGTCATCCGACCCCGGAGTCGCGGTAGTAGCCGGTGATGTGCGCGCGGACCTCGCGCTCGGCGTCGTCGGCCCGCCCTTCGCGCACGGCGTCGAGGATGCGGCGGTGCTCGGCGCTCAACCGCTGTGAGGTGGCGGTCCAGTCGGGCAGCCGGGTCGCGCCCGCGCCGACGTAGGACCGCACTGCACCGCGCACACTCGTCATCACGGCGGTGACCAGCACGTTCCCGGCGAGGCCGACCAGACCGGCGTGGAAGTCGCCGTCCAGGTCGAGGAAACGGTCGGGGTCGGGCTCGGCGTCCATCCGGTCGAGCAGCACGGCGGCGGCGGCGAGCACGGTGGCGTCGGGCCTTTCGGCGGCCTCGCGGACGGCCCAGGTCTCCAGCAGCAGCCGCAGCTGCACGACGTCGCCGACCGCGACGCCGCTGGTCGCGACGTGCAGGCGCAGCGCCACACCCAGGCCCGCCGCCGGGTCGGCGACGATCACCGCACCCGCCTCGGGCCCCGAACCGGTCGCGGTGCGCACGACGCCGAGCACCTCGAGCGCGCGGATGGCCTCGCGCACCGAGGGCCGGGAGATCCCGAGCTGCTCGGCCAGCACCCGCTCCCCCGGCAGGCGCCCGCCCAGGGTCAACCGGCCCGCCGCGAGCTCGGCCTCGACGTGCGCGAGGACGAGCTGGTGGGTACGCATGCCCTGCACGGCCGACAGCGTATCTGGACGTGGTCAGACCACGACCGTTACGCTGTGGCCTGACCACAGAGGGTCTCGGCGGCTCCCCGAGATGTTCTGCGAGGGCCACCCACCACCGACGGGCCCGACCAACGGAGGTCAGCACATGCGCATCGCGCTCTTCATCACGTGTCTTGCGGACGCGCTCTTCCCCGACGTGGGCAAGGCGACGGTGCGGCTGCTGGAACGGCTCGGGCACGAGGTCGACTTCCCCGCCGCGCAGACGTGCTGCGGGCAGATGCACATCAACACCGGGTACCAGCCCGAGGCGCTGCCACTCGTGCGCCTCTTCGTGGAGACGTTCGAGCCGTACGAGGCGATCGTCGCCCCCTCGGGCTCGTGTGTCGGGTCGGTGCGCCACCAGCACGCCATGGTCGCGCGCGGACAGGGCGACGAGGAGCTGGCGCGGCGGGCCGAGGCGGTCGCCGAACGCACCTACGAGCTGTCCGAGCTGCTGGTCGACGTGCTGGGCGTCGAGGACGTGGGCGCCTACTACCCGCACCGCGTCACCTACCACCCCACGTGCCACTCGCTGCGGATGCTGCGGGTGGGCGAGAAGCCCCTGCGGCTGCTGCGCAACGTCCGCGGGATGACCCTGCTGGAGCTGCCGGACGCGGACCAGTGCTGCGGGTTCGGCGGCACGTTCGCGCTCAAGAACGCCGAGACGTCGACGGCGATGCTCGCCGACAAGATGAGGAACGTGCTCGACACGGGCGCGGAGGCGCTCACCGCAGGCGATAGCTCCTGTCTCATGCACATCGGTGGCGGCATGTCCCGGCTGCGCAGCGGCACGAAGACGGTCCACCTGGCCGAGATCCTGGCGAGCACGGACGCCCCGGCCCCGGACCGGGCATCGGCCGCCGGTGCGGGTGTCCCCGCGCCCGGCGAGCAGGAGATCACCAGCAGCCGCCGCACGCCGGCCGCGACCGGAGGGAGCCCGGCATGACCCGCACGGACGGCACCGAGACCGGCGGGGCTCCCGCCCCCCTCATGAGCGAGCTTGCGAGCGAATCATCAACACTGCGCTTCGCGAAGCGTCGACCGAGCACAAGCGAGGGAGTGCGATGAGCGGACAGACGGCGCCCACTTTCCTGGGCGTCCCCGCCCCGCGCGGGGTCGGGCACCTGCGCGGCGACAGATCATTCCCGAAGGCCGCACGCGATGCCTTGCAGAACACCCAGCTGCGCCGCAACCTCGGCCACGCCACGCAGGTGATCCGGACGAAGCGGGCGCACGTCGTCGGCGAGCTCGACGACTGGGAGCAGCTGAGGCTGGCCGGCGAGGCGATGAAGCGCTCGACGATGGCGCGGCTCGACGAGCACCTCGAGCGGCTGGAGCGCGAGGTGACCGCCCGCGGCGGCGTCGTGCACTGGGCCCGCGACGCCAACGAGGCCAACGCGATCGTCACCCGTCTGGTGCAGGAGACCGGCGAGACCGAGGTCGTCAAGGTCAAGTCGATGGCCACCCAGGAGATCGGGCTCAACGAGGCGCTGGAGTCCGCGGGCATCACCCCGTACGAGACCGACCTCGCCGAGCTGATCGTCCAACTCGGGCACGACATGCCGTCGCACATCCTGGTGCCGGCCATCCACCGCAACCGCGCGGAGATCCGGGAGATCTTCCTGCGCGAGATGCCGGACGTGGACCCCGAGCTCACCGCCGAGCCGCGCCGGCTCGCGATGGCGGCGCGGGCGCACCTGCGCAAGCGGTTCCTGCGCGCGAAGGTGGCGATCTCCGGGGCGAACTTCGGTGTCGCCGAGACCGGGACACTGCTGGTGGTCGAGTCCGAGGGCAACGGCCGGATGTGCCTGACGCTGCCCGAGACGCTGATCACCGTCATGGGCCTGGAGAAGGTCCTGCCCACCTGGCAGGACCTCGAGGTGTTCCTGCAGCTGCTGCCGCGCTCGTCGACCGGCGAGCGGATGAACCCCTACACCTCGGCGTGGACGGGCGTCACCCCCGGCGACGGGCCGCAACGGTTCCACCTCGTGCTGCTCGACAACGGGCGCACGGCGACGCTGGGCGACGAGGTCGGGCGCGACGCGCTGCACTGCATCAAGTGCTCGGCGTGCATGAACGTCTGCCCCGTCTACGAGCGCACCGGCGGGCACGCGTACGGCTCGGTGTACCCGGGCCCGATCGGCGCGGTACTCACGCCCCAGCTCACCGGGATCAAGGACAACCCCACGTTGCCGTACGCGTCGTCGCTGTGCGGGGCGTGCTTCGACGTCTGCCCGGTCCGCATCGACATCCCGTCGCTCCTGGTGCGCCTGCGCTCCCAGAAGGTCGAGGAGGCTCGGGCCCACTCGCGCGTGCCGTCGGCGGAGGCGGTCGCGATGGCCGCCGCGTCGTGGGCGATGACCACCCCGAGGCGGTTCGCCGCCGCGGAGCGGGCGTCCCGGCTCGGGCGGGTGCTCGGGCGGAAGACGGGGCGGATCGGGACTCTCCCGCCACCCCTGTCGGGCTGGACGACGAGCCGCGACCTCCCGCGGCCGCCGGCGCAGACGTTCCGCGAGTGGTGGAAGAGTGAAAGGGGCGGCAAGTGAGCACCGCGCGTGAGGTCGTGCTGAACCGGGTCAAGGCCGCGAACGCGGCCGCCGGGCACCCGAACCCCGTCCCGATCCCCCGCGACTACCACCGGTCGGGCACGCTCGCGGCCGGGTCGCGGGAGCTGCTGGACCTGCTGGTCGACCGGCTGGTCGACTACAAGGCGACGGTCGTCGAGTCCGCGCCGGACGAGATCCCGTCGGCGATCGCGGGGGCGCTGACCGGCGCCGGGGTGACCGGCCGGGTCCTCGTCCCGCCGGGCCTGCCGGAGGGCTGGTTCCCGGACGGCGTCGCGGACGAGCCGGGCTTCACCCCGCTCGACCTCGACGGGTTCGCCGCCGTGGTCACCGCGTCCGCGGCGTCGTGCGCGCAGACCGGGACGATCGCGCTCGACGGCTCCCCCGACCAGGGCCGGCGGGCGATCACACTGGTGCCCGACGTGCACGTCTGCGTGGTGCGCGCGGACCAGGTCGTCGAGACCGTGCCCGAGCTGGTCGCCCGGCTGGAGCCGACCCGGCCGACGACCTTCATCAGCGGCCCGTCGGCGACCAGCGACATCGAGCTGGAGCGGGTCGAGGGCGTGCACGGCCCGCGCACGCTGATCGTCGTGCTCGCGGCGTAGCCGACCGGTGTAGCGAAAGCGGCTTTCGGTGCGTTGAGTGCACCCAACGCCGCTTTCGCTACATCCGGCCCGGGCCTCAGCGGACCAGCGCGCCCAGGAGCTCGGCCTCCGCCGCGGCGAAGGCCGGGTGGGTGATCGTCGACAGGTCGCGGGGGCGCGGCAGGTCGACGGCCACCTCCCGGCGCACGCTCGTCGGGCGGGGGTCGAGGACGACGACCCGGTCCGCGAGGAACAGCGCCTCGCGGATGTCGTGGGTGACCAGCACGACCGTCCAGTCGAAGCGGGCACGGACGGTCGAGAGCCAGAGCTGCATGTCCGCTCGGGTGAGCGCGTCCAGGGCCCCGAACGGCTCGTCGAGCAGCAGCACGGGCCGCTCCTGGACGACGGTGCGCAGCAGGGCGGCGCGCTGGCGCATCCCGCCCGACAGCTCCCCCGGCCGCGCGCCCTCGAACCCGGCGAGCCCGAACTCCGCGAACAGGGGCCGCGCCCGCTCGCGGGCGGCGCGGCGCCGCACGCCCGCCACCTCGAGGCCGAGGGTGGTGTTGTCGAGCACCGTCCGCCAGGGGAACAGCAGGTCCTGCTGCGGCATGTAGGCGAAGGCGTCGGTGCGCCCGGTGACGTCGGTGCCGTCGACCAGCACGCGGCCGCCGTCCGGCGGCTCGAGCCCCGCGACGACGTCGAACAGCGTGCTCTTCCCGCAGCCGCTGGGCCCGATGACGGCGACGAACTCGCCGCGCCCCACCGCGAACGACACACCGTCGAGCACCGGGAGGTCGCCGTAGGCCTTGCGCAGGCCGTCGACGGTCAGCCGCGCCGGTGCCACGGGATCACCAGGCGCTGGACGACGAAGGTGAGCGCGAACAGCGTCACCGACAGCACCGCCGTGACGACGACGGCGGCGAGGACGAGGTCGGTGCGGAACGAGTTCTTCTGCAGGCTCATGTAGATGCCCAGGCCGGCGGTCGCGCCCACGTACTCGGCGAAGATCGCGCCCGTGACGGCGTAGGTGATGCCGATCCGCAGTGCGGTGAAGAACGACGGCATCGCCTGCGGCAGCCGGACCAGCCGGAACCGTTGCCAGCGCGACGCGCCCATGCTCCGCAGCAGGTTGGTGGCGGCGCGGGGGGTCGAGGCGAAGCCCTCGACCAGCCCGATGGCGACCGGGAAGAAGGTGACCAGCGCGATCACCACGACCTTGGGCAGCAGGCCGAAGCCGAACCAGATGATCAGCAGCGGGGCGATCGCGATGATCGGCAGCGTCTGCGAGACGACCAGCAGGGGTGTCAGTGCACGGCGCAGCCACGGCGAGAAGTCGACGGCGATCGCGATCAGCCAGCCGAGCGCCAGCGACACCGCGAACCCGACGGCGGTGACCTGCAGCGTCGGGATGGTGTTGGCCCAGATCTGCTCGCGGGCGGCCCACCCCTGCTCCGCGACGCGCAGCGGGGAGGGCAGCACCTGGGGGCGCACCCCGGTGGCGGCGACGAACCACTGCCAGGCGACGAGGCCGGCGGCGACGAGGACGAGGGACGGGACGCCGGCGGCGAACGCGCGGCGGGCCCCCCGCGGCGCCTGCGGGAGGCCCGGCGCGCGCCCGGGGGGCGGCCAGCGGTGGTCGCGGCGCCCGGGACCACGCCGGCCGCTGCGATCACGCGCGGCCGGCGCCCGTCCACCGCGGCCTCGCGCCGCCGCCGACGCCGGGTGGTGTCGGCCGCTGCTGCGAGGCCCGGGTCACGGTGTGGCCAGGTACCGGTCGGTGAACCAGGTCGCGAAGTCGGGGCGTGCCGTCAGCGGCTTGCCGTCCGGTCCCACGAGCGTCCCGGTCTCGTAGAGGAAGCCGGAGAAGCCGTTCCACTTCTCCAGCGTCTGCGACCCGACCGCGCCCGACTCGTCGCGCAGGTAGCGCTCGCTGAGCAGCTGTTGGCTGCGGCTGACGAGCTCCGGCTCGCTGAACGCCCCCGGGTTCGCCTTCTCCAGCAGCTCGGCGCCCTTCGCCGGGTCGTCGGCCGCCAACTGGTAGCCGCGCTGCGCGGCCTGCACGAACGCCCGCGCCTGGTCGGGGTGCGCCTGCAGCCAGGTGCCGTTGCCGATGAGCAGGACGTTGTAGGCGTCGGGGAAACCGTAGTCGGTGTAGTTGAACGTCTTGAGCGGCTGACCGCGCAACTGCGCCTCGATGGCCTCCCAGGTCACGAACGGCTCGGTGAAGTCGACCTGCCCGGCGTAGAGCGCCTCGTAGGCCGCGGTTCCGAGGACGACGGTGGCGAACTGGCCGGTACCGCCGGCGTCCCGGATGACCGCCTGCATCTTCGGGACCTCGTACGCCGCGCCGAAGCCCCCGTAGGTCTTGCCGTCGAGGTCGCGCGGGCTGGTGATGTCGGCGCGGTCGGCGCGCACGGCGATCTGCGAGGTCCAGTGCTGCACGATCGCCATCACCGAGACGGCGTCGACCCCGCTCGCCTTCGCGTAGGTGAACGAGTCCTGGAAGCTGATCCCGAATTCGGCCGCACCGGAGCCGACCAGCGTGTCGGGCGGGGTGTTGTTGTAGGGCACGAACTCGACGTCCAGCCCCGCTTGGTCGAACCACCCCTCCTGCTGGGCGACGAACAGCCCGGTGTGGTTGGTGTTGGGGGTCCAGTCCAGCGCGATGCGGATCGGGGTGCGTTCCGTGGCCGGCGCGGACGGTGTTCCGGACGACGGGCCGCCCGCGCCGCCGCACGCGGCGAGCAGGAGAACGGCAACAAGGACGAGTGCAGAACGGATGGGCCCGACGGCCACGTGTCCTCCCTACGCCGGTGCGAACCGGATCAGGTCATAACGGTCGACGGCCGGACCTGCCGCCCTCTCAGCCTCGGCGCGAGGCTCCCGTGGGTTCCTGGCGACCATAACCCGCGGTCGGCGACATCACCACTGCGGTCGGGCAGGCTGTACGCCGACCAGAGCCGAGCGGAGGAGACGGATGGACGAGCGCAGGAACGCTGTGGAGCAGGTCGGCGACGGCGAGGTGGTAGCGGACGGAAGCGACGCTCGCGACGAGAGACGACGGCGGCGGCGGCGACACGGTCGACGTCACGAGCAGCGTCGCCGTCAGGGGCAGCGTCGACGTGGCGGGCGGCGTCGCCGTCGCCGGCTCTTCAAGCGTCACCAGAAGCGTGGCGGTGTCCGGCAGCGTGGGTGTCGTGGGCAGCGCGGGGGTGTCGGGCAGCGCCGGGATCGCCGGCTCCGCAGGGGTCGCCGGGAGCGCGGGCGTGTCCGGCAGCGTGGGCGTCGCGGGCAGCGCGGGCGTGTCCGGCAGCGCCGGGATCGCCGGGTCCGTGCTCACGCTGCTCTCGGTCGCACTGGCCGCCTGCGTGGGCTGCCTGGGCTGCGTCGGGTGCCGCCGGTGCGTGCTGTGCATCGGGTGCGTCGACTGCGAGGGCTGCGTCCTGTGCATCGGCTGCGTCGGGCTGCGGCGCGGGGTGCGCAAGGTGCGCGTCACGGCCTGAGAAGCCGGCCAGCACGACCGCGGACGGAGTGGGGTTGGCACCACCTGAAGTGGGCGGGATCACACCCACCGGTCCGGGGGGCAGCGGTATCGGTCCGCCGATGAATCCGGCGCACTCTTGGGGTCATAACGGCACCACCACGCGGTTCCCGGAAGGAGACCCCAATGTCCGTCATGACCCTCCCCGCCCTCACCCACCGGGACCGCTCCGTCCTGCGCGCCGTCGCCGCCGGCCGCTGCCAGCGACCCGGACCGGGCTCGCTGACCGTCGACGGCATGGCGCTGGCCGACCAGTTCGCCGGGCTCCGGCTCGTCGACGCCGGCCTGATCACTGCCGCAGCCGGGCCCGTCGCCCTCACCGACTCCGGCCTCGCCCTGCTGATCGCCGCGTGATCGCCGAGGTGATCTCGCGATGCCCTCCCCCTGAACCCCGCCACTCCCGCGGTGACCGAAAGCGGCGTTCGCTCGACTGACCCGAGCGGACGCCGCTTTCGTTCGTCCGCCCTCTCACACCGCCGCGAGCACCTGCTCGAACGCCAGTTCCGCCGCGCCCACCAGCTTCGCGTCGCGCCCCAGCGGCGACGTCTCGATCCGCGTCCCCCCGACCGCCCGGCTCACCAGGCTCCGCCGGTGGACCGTCGCTCGCACCCGCTCGACGACCCACGGCGGCAGCGCGGTGAACAGGTCGCCGAGCACCACCAGCTCGGGCGCCATGATGTTGACCACCGTGACCAGCCCCGTCGCCAGCCACTCGGCGAACTCGTCCAGCGGTCCCGCGACCGGCGCGGTCTCCAGGGACCGCAGCTCGGCCACGAGCACTCCGCGGGCCGTCCTCTCGGGCAGGCCCAGCGCACGGCACAGCGCAGGCTCCCCCACCTCGGTCTCCCAGCAGCCGCGGTTGCCGCAGTAGCAGGCGCGCCCGTCGTGCCGGACGGTCATGTGCCCCAGCTCGCCGACGTAGCCGGCGGTCCCGCGCAACGGGCGCCCGCCGGACACGACGCCACCGCCGACGCCGTAGTCGGCCGACACCCAGACCAGGTCGGCGACGTCGCGCGCCAGCCCGCGCACGTGTTCGGCCAGCGCACCCAGCTCGGCGTCGTTCGCCACCTGGACGGGCTTGCGCAGCACCGAGGCGAGCCGCACGCCGAGCGCGACGTCGCGCCACCCGAGGTTGGGCGCCTCGTGCACCAGCCCGTCGTCGCGGCGCACGACGCCCGGCACGGACACCGCCGCGGCCTGCGGGACCAGCGCGAGCTCGTCGGCGAGCAGCTCGGCCGACTCGGCGATGTGCGTGATCACCTCACCGGGCAGGCGGGTGCCGCGGTGCAGGTTCCAGCTGTGCCGCCCGAGGATCTGGCCGCCCAGCCCGACGACCGCCATCGCGACGCGGTCGACGCGCACGTCGACCGAGAGCACGACGGCGGCCTGCGGGTCGGGCAGCACCATCAGTGACGGCCGTCCCGCCCCGGTTCGGCGGACCGGGACGGCCTCGGTGACGACCCCGGACTCAGCTAGGCCGTCGACCACCGCCTTGATCGTGCTGCGGTTGAGCCCCAGCTCGGTCGCCAGCGTCGCCCGTGTGGTGGGCCCGTCGACGTGCAGCCGGCGCAGCAGCGCCGCGCGGTTGTGCCGTCGGGCCTCGTCGGGCCGGGCCCCGGTGGTGACCGGCGGGCCGTGGGGCCCGGCGCCCCCGCCGACCCACGTGCGGCTCACCGCATTGCCTCGCTACGCTCGGCAGGCGCTTCGCGCAGGCGCTGTGCCGATTGGCTCGCTCGCAAGCTCGCTCACCGGCCCGCAGCGGCCGATCGGCGTCGGGACACCACGTCCACCCCTGCCGCGAGGAGCAGGACGACGCCGTTGACCAGGAAGACCACCGACGCCGGTTGGCCGAGCAGGCCCAGACCGTTGTTGACCGTCGCCAGCACCGCGCCACCGATGACGGCGTTGCTGATCCGGCCCCGGCCACCGAAGAGCGACGTCCCGCCGATCACCGCCGCACCGACGGCGAACAGCAGGGTGTTGCCGCCGCCGGAGCTCGGGGAGACCGAGCCGACCTTCGACGAGTAGATGATCGCGCCGACCGCGGCGAGCGCGGAGGAGATGACGAAGACCGTCGCCCGGATGCGCACGACGTTGATGCCGGCGCGGCGCGCGGCCTCCCGGTTGCCGCCGACCGCGTAGACGTGCCGTCCGAACCGGGTCCGGTCCAGCAGGTATGTCCCGGCGACGAGGACCACCAGCACGATCGGCACGACGTAGGGCACGCCGGCGATGCGGATCAGGCCCGGCGAGCGGTCGAGGGTGAGCAGGAAGGTGATCACCGCCGCGAGCAGCACCACCGCCCCGATCTTGATCAGCACCAGGCCGGTGGGCTGGGCGACGAGCCCGAGCCTGCGTCGGCGAAACTGACGGTTCAGCAGAACGGCCGCGTAACCGCCCGCGCTCACCAGAAACAGCAGCCAGCTGCCGGCGGTCGACATGCTCCCGTTGGCGACGGCGACGAGCACCGGGTTCCGCAGGCCCAGCGTCCCGCCGTCGCCGATGAGCTGCAGGATCACGCCCTGCCAGGAGATGAACAGGGCGAGGGTCACCACGAACGACGGCATACCGAGCTTCGCGACCAGGAAGCCGGTCAGCACGCCGATCACCACGCCCACGCAGACGGCGAGCAGCATCTCGAACCAGGCGTTCGGCGGGAAGCCCACGAGTATCAGCACCAGCCCCAGGCCCCCGAAGGCCACACCGACCCAGATCCGCAGCCACACCGCAAGCGCGACAGCCACGGCCATGATCGCGACGAAGGCGACGAACACCGTAGTGCCCATCGCGCCGAGCAGATTGCCGTTGCTCACCTGGTGCAGTGCCAGTACCGCGGCGGCCAGCCCGGACGCGGTGCCGGCGGCGAGGTCGATCTCGCCGATGAGCAGCACGAACACCAGGCCCATGGCAATGACAGTCTGGCCGGCGCCCTGCTGGAGCAGGTTGGCCAGATTGAGCAGGCTCGGGAATGTCCCGCTGCTGTCGAGGACGGTGAACAGGATGAACAGCGCGAGCAGCCCCAGCAGCGCCGGCAGGGAGCCGAGCTCGCCGTTGCGCAGGTTCTGCAGGTACGCGCGGACGGCCTCGCCGGTGGTCTTGGTGGTGGTGTCGATGCCGAAGTCGGCGGCGCGCGACGAGGCGGGGCCGGCGCGCTCCGCCGCCGAGACGGCGGCGGAGCCGGCAGCCGGGCGCGCTGCGGGCGACCCGGAGTCGTCGACGACGTCGGAGCCGGCGTGGGTGTCGGTCTGGGTCGAGCCGAGCTCGTCGGGAGCCGGTCCGGGGTCGGTGGGCGGCACGGCGCCTCCCTCGGGGGTGCGGTGGGCGGGCATCAGATGCTCACGCTCTCGGGCCGGGCGAGACCGAGGTCGCCCGAGCGGCCCGCGGTGATCAGTTCGACGACCTGGCCGTGGGTGACGTCGCGAGTCGGCACCTGCGCGGCCATCCGGCCCAGGTAGAGGCAGGCGATGCGGTCGGAGACCTCGAACACGTCGGCCATGTTGTGGCTGATGAGAACGACTCCGAGGCCCTGCTCGGCGAGGCGGCGGACGAGGTCGAGCACCTGGCGGGTCTGGGCGACGCCCAACGCCGCGGTCGGCTCGTCGAGCAGCACGACCTTGGAGTCCCAGAGCACTGCCTTGGCGATCGCCACGGTCTGGCGCTGGCCGCCGGAGAGCGACGCGACCGGTGTCCGCACCGAGGTCACGGTGCGGACCGCCAGCGACGCGAGGGTGCGCCGGGCGGCCTGCTCCATGTCCGCCTCGTCGAGCAGCCAGGGCCTGCCGCGCTCACGGCCGAGGAACATGTTCTGGACGATGTCGAGGTTGTCGGCCAGTGCGAGGTCCTGGTAGACGACCTCGATACCGAGCGCCGAGGCGTCGGTCGGACCGTGGATCGAGACCGGCTTGTCCTCGAACACGATCTCGCCGCTGTCGATCGGGTGGATCCCCGCGACGCACTTGACCAGCGTGGACTTGCCGGCGCCGTTGTCGCCGACGAGGGCGGTGACCTCGCCGGCGCGCACCGAGAAGTCGACGTCGTGCAGCACCTGGACGGCGCCGAAGCTCTTGTTGACCTTGTTCAGCTGCAGCAGCACCGCGGCCTCCTGGAGTCGAGGACGGACCCGTGGGTCGGGGCGATGATCCGGCGCGAGGCGGCTGCCACGCCCTTGATCCGGCGCGAGGCGTCCGCCCGGCACGGAGTGCCGGGCGGACGCGTCGTGGCCGGATCGGTCACTGCGCGGGGTGGACGCGTCGTAGCCGGATCGGTCACAGTCACTGTCAGCTGGCGTTGATGCCCAGCTGCTGGCAGGTGGCCTGCAGGTCGCCGACGCAGACCTCCGACGCCTTGACCTGGCCATCGGTGATCACCGTCTTGACGCTGTCCTTGGTGATCGACTGCGGGGTGAGCAGCACCGACTTGACCTGCCGGTTGCCCTTGGTGTCGTCGACGCTGCCGGTGGCGAGTGCGTCGGCGGCAGCCGTGTCGCCCTTGGCGAGCGCGGCGGTCAACTTCGCCGCGGCTTCGGCCTCCTGCTTGATCGGCTTGTAGACCGTCATGTACTGGTCGCCGCGCAGGATCGCCTGCAGGCCGTCGGGGGTCGCGTCCTGGCCGGTCACCGGGACCTGCCCGTTGAGCCCGTACTTGGTGAGCACGGTGATCACCGCGCCGGCGAGGCCGTCGTTCGCGGCGACGACGCCGTCCACCTTGCCGCCGTTCCCGGTGAGGATCTGCTCGAACGTGGTACCGCCGACCTGGTTGTCCCAGTCCGGGATGGGTTGGCTCTGCACGAGCTTGAGCGCGCCCGAGTCGTAGAGCGGCTTGAGGACGCTCTCCTGGCCGTTGTGGAACAGAGTGGCGTTGTTGTCGGTGGGGGCGCCCTCGATCTCGATGACCTGCGCGCCCTGCTTGCCCTTCAGCGCGTCGGCCAGGCCCTGGCCCTGCAGTGCGCCGACCTTCTCGTTGTCGAACGACACGTAGTAGTCACTCGTGCCGCCGAGGCTCAGCCGGTCGTAGTCGATCGTCGGAATGCCCTGCGCCTTCGCCTTCGCGGCGACCGCGGCTCCCGACTCACTGCTGATCGAAGCGATGACCAGCACCTTCACGCCGCTGGAGATCATGCCGTCGGCCAGCGTGGAGAACTTCTGCTCGTCGCCCTGGGCGTTCTGGATGTCGGCGTCGAGGCCCTCGGCCTGCATCGCCGCGGTGAGCAGCGGCTTGTCGAAGCCCTCCCACCGGGCCGAGCTCTGGGTCTCCGGGAGGATCACGCCGACCTTGACGCCACCGGCTGCCGGCGCAGCGCTCTGTGCGCCGCCGCCGCTGCTCGGTGCCGCGGCGTTCTGGCCGCAGGCGGCGAGCACCATCGTCAGACCCAGTCCGGCGGTCAGTACCGCCGTCCTCCTGGCGGCCGTCGTCCTCGTGCGCATCCGTCGTCCTCTTCCACCTCGTTGGGGCCCGCGGCGCGGGAGAATGTTGTGGGCGGCAACGTATGTCGCCGCCGGGGGTGGTGCCAACCACACTGAACCGTTCAAGTCGCCGCGTTTGCATCACGATTGGGTCTCGCGAGTACGCGTTTGTTGTCGCTCCTGGCGACCGCCGAGGTCAGACGTCCGCACCGTACGCTCGATGCGGTGACGTCCGATCAGGTGATTCTCGCCACTGTCCGCACCTGTCACCCACCCTGACGGCGGAGTCGGTGCGAGCTGCCACGAACCGGACCAGTGCACCGACGGGACGTGTGCGACCTGCGCACACCGACGCTGGCGACTGGGGCGAGCGGTCGCACCACCTCACCCGCAGGGAGGCACAGCGGCTACCGAGCGTCGTCCCCAGCGGTATTACTCTCCGTAGTTGATTGCGGCGGTCTGGCCGGCGGGTCGCCGTCCCGCGAGCGCAGCGCGACCGCACCGACGACCGCTGCGATCCCCAGCGCCTCGGCCGGCCCGGGCAGCTGGGCCAGCAGCACCAGCCCGACGACCGTCGCGGTGGCCGGCAGCAGCGCGAGGAGCACGGCGAACCGGGCAGTGCCCACCCGCCGCAGGACGACCTGGTCGAGCACGTAGGGCACCACGCTGGAGAGCACGCCGACACCCAGGCCCAGCCCCAGAACGACCGGGTCGACCAGCGCCGCGGCCCCGCCCGGATTGCCGAACAGGAGCACGGGCGAGAGCAGCACCGCCGACGCGCCGAAGCCGACGGCCAGGTCGTCGAGACCGTTGCCGGCCGTCGCGACCCGTGCACCGAGCAGGATGTACGCCGCCCACATCGTGGCCGCCGCGAGCGCCCACACCACCCCCCAGGGTGCCGCTGACCAGCGGACGTCCGCGATGAGAAGCACACCCGTCGCGGCGAGCAGCACCGCTGCGACGTCCCGGGGACGCCGGGACGCGATCGCCGCGACGGCCACCGGACCGCAGAACTCGACCGCCACGGCGGTACCGAGCGGAAGCCGGGCGATGGCCTCGTAGAAGGCCAGGTTCATCAGGCCCGTCGCCAGCCCGAACGCGGCGGCACGGGCGAAGCGACGCCCGCGCCACGCCACGGTGGGTGGCCTGCGCCACGCCAGCAGCACCGCCGCCGCACCGATCAGCCGCAGGACGGCGACCGCGGACGGCGCGAGGCGGTCGAACAGGCCGACGGCGAGCGCCGCGCCGACGTACATCGACACGCCGCCCAGTACGAAGAGCACTGGCGCGGGGATCCGCCGGGTGACGGCACTCAAGCTGTTACTCTCCGTAGCGTCAGCACGTAACCCGTGTTTACGTTCCCCACCTTGCGGTGTCACATCACGCACCCCATCATTTACCCGTAGTCAACTGAATCCGGAGGCCGGACCTCCCCGGGCGATCCTCGGACGGCGGCCGGACCTCCACACGGTCACGACGTGACGGGTGTCGCGACGCACGCCGGGAACAGTCACCGGGGTGCCGTGCGTCTGCAAGAGTGGACGTACCGCGAAGGCGGTTCGTCGCATCGAGCGATACCGGGCAGACCCGGTGTCGAGACGGAGGGAGACCGCTGTGCAGCCTGGAACCCTTTCCCGGCCCGAGTTGACCGCCGCCGACCGCTGTGACCGCTGCGGCGCGGCTGCCAAGGTCCGTGCTGTCCTGCCCTCCGGTGGAGAACTCCTCTTCTGCGGGCATCACGCACGCGCCCACGGTGACAAGATGCGCGAGCTGGACATCCAGGTGCAGTCGGGCTGACTGCCACCGGCGCGCAGCGCCGCGACGCTCACCGCACACCTCGACGGGGCGGGAACCGGGTCCGGTTCCCGCCCCGTCGCCGTCCGCGGGGGCGTGGCCGTCGAGAAGCGCTAGTGCGGTGACCACCAACCTTGACCGGGTTGATGACCTCGCATCCGCAGCAAACGCCAACACCGCTGAGGCCGACCCCGCGCCGCCTAACCTGGTGAACGTATGTGGCCGTCGCACTAGCGAAGGCCTGCGCGCGGGGACCTCATCCATCCTGGAGGATGTCACCGCCACCATCTGCGAAGACCCTGTCGTCGGGTCGGTCGTTGCCCGCACCCCCTCCGCGAGCGATGACCGACCCGCCTCCGCCCGGCGCAACCCGGTGAACGTTTGTGGTCATCGCACTAGCGATCCTTGGTCGCTGGGGAGTGCCCGACGGATCTTGGCTGGCGGGTCGAGCGGCCATGATCCCCCGCTACGGATGTCCAGGGCTGTGATCGGAAGTTGCGGGTGTAGGTGGTCGTCGCCACGACCACCTACACCCGCAACCGGCGATGATGGGGCGACCACTGCCATAGCCACCCGTAGCGGGGGATCATCGACCTAGCGCCAGGAGCGGAGCGTGGCGATGCGCTCCTCGAGCTGTTCGATGCTCGCCATGGCCGTCGGGGGGCCGCCGCAGGCCTTGCGCAGCTCGTTGTGGATCATTCCGTGCGGCTTCTTCGTGCGGTGGTTGTGCAGGGCGACGAGGGTGTTCAGCTCCTTGCGCAGCCCGTTGAGCTGCTCGCGGACCGTCAGCTGGGTGCGCTCCGCGGGGGGCGGCGGGGCTGCGGGGGCCGGAGCGGGAGTCTTCGGCCGGGCCAGCCACTCCTTCTGCCGCGAACTGAGCAGGCTGCGCACCTGGTCCGGCTCCAGCAGGCCGGGCAACCCGATGAAGTCCTCCTCGTCCGCGCTGAACGAGGTACCGTCGTAGATCAGCTGGTCCAGCTCGGCGTCGGCGTGCAGGGCGGTGAACGACTTCTCGTCCTCCCCCGGCTCGTCCTGCTGCCGGTTCGCCGCCGCCAACTCCTCGTCGTCCCACTGCTCGGCGGCCCGGTGCGGCTTGCCCAGCACGTGGTCGCGCTGCGCCTCCAGCTCGCTGGCCAGCCCCAGCAGCACCGGGACGCTCGGCAGGAACACCGACGCCGTCTCCCCCGGCCGACGCGACCGCACGAAGCGGCCGACGGCCTGCGCGAAGAACAGCGGCGTCGACGCGCTGGTGGCGTACACCCCCACGGCGAGCCGCGGGACGTCCACGCCCTCCGACACCATGCGGACCGCGACCATCCACCGGTCGTCGGACTTGCTGAACGCGGCGATCCGGTCCGACGCCCCCGCCTCGTCGGAGAGCACGACGACGGGCGGGGTGCCGGTGACGTCGCGCAGGATCTCGGCGTACGCGCGCGCGGTGGTCTGGTCGGTCGCGATCACCAGGCCGCCCGCGTCGGACATGCCGCCGTTGCGGTGCCCCGCCAAGCGCCGGTCGGCGGCGGCGAGCACGGCGGGGATCCACTCGCCGCCCGGGTCCAGCGCGGTGCGCCAAGCCCGCGCCGTCTGCTCGGCCGTCAACGGCTCCCCGAGCCGCGCGGTCATCTCCTCCCCCGCGCTGGTGCGCCAGCTCGACGTCCCGGAGTAGGCGAGGAAGACGACCGGCCGGACCACGCCGTCGGCAAGCGCCTCCGAGTAGCCGTAGGAGTGGTCCGCGCGGCTGCGCAGCAGGCCCTCGCCGTCCGGCACGTAGTCGACGAACGGGATCGGGTTGTCGTCGCTGCGGAACGGCGTTCCGGTCAGCGTGAGCCGGCGCGTCGCCGACGCGAACGCCTCGCGCACCCCCTCGCCCCACGAGCGCGCGTCGCCCGCGTGGTGCACCTCGTCGAGGATCACCAGCGTGCGGCGGGTCTCCGTCCGGTTGCGGTGCAGGATCGGGTGGGCGGCGACGCCGGCGTAGGTGATCGCGATGCCGGTGTAGTCCGACGACGTCGCACCGGTCGAGTTGCGGAAGTCGGGGTCCAGCGCGATCCCCACCGACGCCGCGGCGACCGCCCACTGGTGCTTGAGGTGCTCCGTGGGGGTGACGACCGTGATCGCGGTGATCGTCCGGTCCGCGAGCAACTCCGCGGCCACCCGCAGCGCGAAGGCGGTCTTACCCGCGCCCGGCGTCGCGACGGCGAGGAAGTCCTGCGGCCGGGCGGCGAGGTAGCGGGCCAGGGCACTGCGCTGCCAGGCGCGCAGGGGGCGTCCGGGCGGCGTGACACCGGGTTCGGCCGGGTCCGGTACGGGCGACACGGCAAGCTCGGACACACGTCTCCAGGGGGTCGGACAAGGCACCAGGGCGGCGCACCAGGGTAACCGGGCGGGTCCGCGCGGCCCGCCCACACCCGCGCCCGTGCCGCCGCCGGGGAGCCGGGATTGCGGTACGGCATCGTCCGGCGCGTCGCGGCCGTGTCCCCGCGGGCCGCGCCGCGGGGTGGTCCATTCTGGGAGGCGCCATGACCGCCGCTCCCGTTCCGGTGCCCCCGGACCCCGACCCCCCGGCCTCGCGCCCGCGCGGGGCCCTCTCCCGCGTCGTCGGGCGCACGCTGGGCAAGTCGTGGGACGACGGGATCTTCTCGATGGCCGCGCAGGCCGCGTTCTGGCAGGCCCTGTCGCTGCCGCCGCTGTTCCTGGGCCTGCTGGGCTCGCTGGGCTACGTCGGCGGCTGGTTCGGGCCCGAGACCGTCGGCATCGTCGAGGGCAAGATCGTCCGGTTCGCCCACCGCGTGTTCACCCCCGAGGTGGTGGACCAGCTCATCGCCCCGACCGCCTCGAGCATCCTCACCCGCGGACGTGCCGACGTGGTCTCGGTCGGGTTCCTCATCGCCCTGTGGGCGGGGTCGTCGGCCATCGCGTCGGTGGTCGACTCGATCACGGAGGCGCACGGCCAGTACGGGGTGCGCCACCCGGTGTGGCAGCGCCTGTTCTCGCTGCTGATCTACCTGTGCGCGCTGGTGGTCGCGGTGTTCACGCTGCCGCTGGTCGCGCTGGGCCCGGACCTGCTGCCGCGGCTGCTTCCCGAGGCCTGGCGCGCGGCGGCTGCAGCGGTCGTCGAGACGTTCTACTACCCGGGTGTCGGCATGCTCCTGGTTCTCGTGCTCACGACCGTCTACCGCGCCGCGCTGCCGCACAGCCCACCGTGGCGGCGCCTGCTGCCGGGTGCCCTGCTGGCGATGCTGGTCTTCGTCGCCGCGGCGACGGGGCTGCGCGTCTACCTCACCGTGCTGACGGCCACCGGCTACACCTACGGCGCGCTGGCCACTCCGGTCGCGTTCCTGCTGTTCGCGTTCCTGCTGGGGTTGTCGATCGTGCTCGGGGCACAGCTGAACAACGCCGTCCAGGAGGTCTGGCCCGTGCGGCCGGTGCGCTCCCCGCTCCAGGTCGTGCGCCGCGCACCGGTCGCCCCGCACCCGGCCGCCGTCCCGCTGCGCCGCGCGGCGCGGACGACGGGAGGACGGGTGCTCGCCCGGGTGCGGACCGGTCGTCCTGCCCCCGCTCGCGGCCCCCGGCGGATGTGACGAGCGGGTCGCAACCCGGCCCACTCGCCGGGATTTCGCAACACTTTGTGAGATCCGTCTATCGATTTCCCACTGGACAGCGGTATCGGTCACGCTCAGCATATGGCCAGCCCGTTGACCTCCCCGCGCTGGCGGTTCACCGTCACGGACGAGCTCGTGACCGTGCGCGGCCGCCCGCTGCGCGTGAAGGTCCGGCGGCCGAAGGCGCCGTCCGGTCCCCCGCTGCTGGTGATCAACGGCATCGGCGCGGAGCTGGACCTGCTCGACCCGTTCGTCGACGAGCTCCCCGCGGACCGCGAGGTGATTCGCTTCGACCCGCCCGGCATCGGCGGCTCACCCGTCGCGGCGCTCGGCTATCACGTAACGACCTTCGCACCCGTCGTCGGCGACCTCGTCACCCGGCTCGGCCATGATCGGGTCGACGTGCTCGGCTACTCGTGGGGCGGCCAGCTGGCCCAGCAGCTCGCCATCACGCGACCCGGACAGGTCCGCAGGCTCGTGCTCGTCGCGACGACCACCGGGGCGCTCGCGGTACCCCCGAGCCCGCGGGTGCTCGCCCGGTTCCTCCTGCGGCGGTGGCCGCAGGATCCGGTGGCGGTCCTGGCCGTCGCCACCGAGCTGTTCGGCGGGACGCTGCGCACCCATCCGGAGCGCGCGGCCGCCACGTTGGCGGGCATCGCCGACAGCCTGCGCCGCGGACGGCGTGGTTACGCCCATCAGCTGGCCGCGATGGTCGGCTGGACGAGCCTCCCCCTGCTCCGCCTGATCCGGGCGCGGACACTGGTGATCGCGGGTGACGACGACGCGATGATCCCGACCGCCAACGCGAGGATCCTCGGGTGCGGGATCCCCGACGCCAGGGTGCACCGTCACCCCGGTGGGCACCTGGCGATCGTCACCGAGGCGCCGGAACTGGCTGCCGTCATCACCGACTTTCTCGGCGCATCCTGAGCATCCCCCTGCGGTGATCCTCAGGCCACGCCCGGCTCACTCGCCGCCGGCCGGCATCGATTCGTAGATCTTCTTGCACTCCGGGCACACCGGGGACCCCGGCTTGGGCGAGCGCGTGACCGGGAAGGTCTCGCCGCACAACGCCACCACCAGGTTCCCGAGCACCGCGCTCTCGGCGATCTTCGCCTTGAGCACGTAATGGAACATCTTCGGGGTGTCGTCGCCGGTCGTGTCGGTGCCCTCGGGGCGGGTGTCGACGTCGGGCAGCACCTGGGTCGCCATGTCGTCCATGATGCCCCACGTGACCGGTCCCGTCCTCTCCCCCGCGGTCGACGCGGCGATCCGCGCCGGCGCTCCCGTCGTCGCGCTGGAAAGCACGCTGCTCGCCCACGGGCTCCCCGCGCCGCGCAACCGGGAGGTGGCGGACGAACTGGAGTCGGCCGTGCGCGACCGGGGCGCCGTGCCCGCGACCGTCGCGGTGCTCGACGGCGTCCCGCGGGTCGGGCTGACGCCGGCCGAGCTGGATCGGGTGTGCGGGGGCGGGCTGGTCAAGCTCTCGGTGCGCGACCTGGGCGCAGCGGTCGGGCTGCACCGCGACGGCGCGACGACCGTGGCCGCGACCGCGGCGCTCGCGGCCGCGGCCGGGATCGCGCTCTTCGCCACCGGAGGGCTCGGTGGGGTGCACCGCGGGGCGCGCGAGACCTGGGACGTCTCCGCCGACCTCGGCGCGCTGGCCGGCACGCCGGTGCTGACGGTGTGCTCGGGAGTGAAGTCGATCCTCGACGTCCCGGCGACGCTGGAGCTGCTGGAGACCCTGTCGGTCCCGGTGCTGGGCTACGGAACCGACGCGTTCCCCGGGTTCTACCGCCGCGACTCCGGGTCCGGGGTGCCCTGGCGGGTGGACGACCCGGCGCACGTGGCCGCGGTGTGGCGGGCGCACCGGGACCTGGGCGGCGGCGCGGGGATGGTGCTGGCCCAGCCGGTACCGGCCGCGGACGAGCTCGACGCGGCGCTGCACGACCGGCTGCTGGCCGAGGGGCTCGCGCTGGTGGCGGCGCACGGGATCGTCGGTAAGGACATCACCCCGGCCCTGCTGGCGCACTTCCACGACGCCAGCGACGGCGCGAGCCTCGCCGCGAACCTCGCACTGGTGCGGGCGAACGCGGAGCTGGCCGCGCAGGTCGCGGTGGCGCTGGCGGGGTGAGCGCGGCAGCCCGGCAGCGAGGCCGCGCGCCCAGCGATCGCCGGCCGCGGATCGTGCGCGCCGCGGTGGCGGAGCTGGCGGCGGCCGGGGTGCGTCCGGTCGTGGCGGTCGACCCGGAGGCGCCGACGGCCACCGTCGTCGTGCCGGTCGGGCCGGGCGGGGAGCGCACGATGCTGTCGGACCGTGGTGCGGCGGCCCGGCTCGCCGTGGCGGACCTGCCACCGCTCGACGGCGTCGGCCATCTCCACCTGTCGGGCTACGTGCTGGGCGCCGGGTCGCGCGCCGCCGGGCTCGCGGCGCTGGCCGCGGCGCGCGGGGCGGGGGCGAGCACGTCGGTGGACCCGCAGGCCACCGGGTCCGCGGACGGGCTGCTCGCCCGCCTCGGCGGCGTCGACCTGCTGCTCCCCAACGCGGCGGAGCTGGCGGCGCTGACCGGGTCGCCGGAGCCGGAGGCGGGCGCAGCGCTGCCACAGCGTGTCCTGTAGACCAACGCCGCAGCGAAGCAAGGCGGTGATCCACAGGTGGAGTGACTGCCGTGGCGCGCGCCGTCGTCGTCACCGCCGGCCTGCGGGGGCGAGCTGGGTCGACCGCGACGGGGTGCGGACGGTGCGCGCGGCCGCCGTGGACGTCGTCGACACCACGGGCGCCGGCGACGCCTTCGACGCGGACCTGCTCGCGGCGTGGTTGACGGGCGCCGGGCCGGAGGCGGCGCTACGGGCCGGGTGCGCGGCGGGAGCGCAGGCGGTCAGCCGGCGCGGCGCACGCCCCCCCGTGCAGCGCCGTGGGTGACGTCCTGCCCGTCGACCACCCCGCCGTCGACCACCGGCCCGTCGAACGTCCCGTGCCCCGACTCGATCACCGGGTGCGGGCGGGCCTCCAGCGACCGCCGGTCCGCCCGGTAGCGGTTGACGGTCTCGCTCTTGCGGGGCAGGCGGTCGTTCGCGATGAGCACGGCCATCCACGGCAGCGGGATCGAGATGACCAGGAGCGTCACCGCCAGCCAGGGGGTCTGGTAGAAGACCGCGGCCAGCACCATGCACGGCACCCGCATGCCCATCATCACGGCGTACCGGCGCTTGCGCACCTTGAGCTCTTCCTCGTACGACCGGGCCGCGTCGGTGATCAGGACGGGGTCGGGGGAGCTCGGGGTGGGACGGCGCTGAGGTTGGGACACAATTGCTCCTCGCCGGTGCGGAACCGCCCCGATATGCCCGAAGCGGTGCCCCGCACCCTCGGTTACCCATCGTGCCACCGCTGCACAGCCGCCGCGCGCCCACCGAGCGCACCGGTTCAGAGCCCTGCGGCCGCCTTCTTCTGCGCCTTCGCCGCCTGCTTGAACTCCCGGACGCGGACGAGCGACGCCCCGTCGACGACGTCGGCGACCGAGCGGAACGACCCCTCGTCGCCGTACGCCCCGGCGGCCTCGCGCCAGCCCGGCGGCGTCACCCCGCGCTGCTTGCCCAGCAGCGCGACGAAGATCTGCGCCTTCTGCGCGCCGAACCCGGGGAGGGCCTTGAGCCGGCGGAGCAGGGTGGCGCCGTCCGGGGCGTCGCGCCAGAGCGCGGCGGCGTCGCCGTCGTAGCGGTCGACGAGCAGCGCGGCGAGCGCCTGCACGCGCCCGGCCATCGCCGCCGGGTAGCGGTGCAGCGCCGGCGGCCCGGTGAACAGGGCGGCGAGCGCCTCGGGGTCGTACTCGGCGAGCGCGCGGGCGTCGAGCACGTCCACCCCGAGGCGCCGGGCCAGCCCGGCGGGCCCAGCGAAGGCCCGCTCCATCGGGAACTGCTGGTCGAGCAGCATCCCGATGAGCAAGGCGAGCGGGTCGCGGTCGAGCAGTGCGTCGGCGTCGGGGTCTTGCGCGAGCTGCAGCACGGCTCCTCCGATCGGCGGGTCGGGCCCAGGGTAGCCGTGGACGCGCTGTGTCCTGAAAGCCACGTTCAAGGCGGGAGACGTCCTGAACGTGGCTTTCAAGACAACACGAGCGCGCAGGGCACCACCGGAACCGCCCGGTGCGGTGCGGGGCGCGTCGGGGAGGATCGGGTGGTGCTGCCCGAGATCTCCCCCGCTACCGCCGACGCCCTGCGCACGGCCCTGGACCGGGCCGACTACCGCACCGACGGCGTGCGGACGCTGCTCGGCCGGGAGGCGCACGCCGCGCTCGGCCGGGGCGAGCCCGAGCCGGCGTTCCGCGTCACCGCCGACGGCGGTCCGCTCGGGGTGTTGGTGCGGATGCTGCTGCTGGGGTCGGTCGAGCCGGACACGGCCGTCGCGGCGCGCACTGGCCCCGCTGGCCCCCGTCGACGCCGCCGCGGCCGGGCTGCTGCGCCGCGACGGCGAAGGCTGGGCCGCCGCGCTGGACCTGCGCCCGCACGGCGCGGACGAGGGCGGCGAGTGGTGGGTGCTCTCCGACCTCGACGCCCGCCGTCAGGAGCGCGACCACGTCACCGGCGTCGGCGGCGCGTCCCTCACACTCGCCTCCGCGACGCCCCGCACGCCCGTCGGCACGGTGCTCGACCTCGGCACCGGCTGCGGGGTCCAGGCGCTGCACGCCGCTCGCCACGCGCGTGCCGTGACGGCGACGGACGTCGCGCCGCGCGCGCTCGCCATGGCGCGGGCGACGTTCGCGCTCAACGACCTGGACGTCGAGCTGCTCGACGGCCCGTGGCTGGCCCCGGTCGGCGGGCGCCGGTTCGACCTGATCGTCTCCAACCCACCGTTCGTCCCGGGACCGGCTCGCGTCGACTACGTCTACCGCGACTCGGGGCAGGCAGGCGACGACGCGCTCGCGGCCCTGGTCCGCGCGCTGCCGGCACACCTCGAGCTAGGTGGCGTGGCGCAGCTGCTCGGGTCGTGGCTGCACGTGCGCGGCGAGGACTGGCCGGACCGCGTCCGCTGCTGGCTCCCCGACGGCGTCGACGCGTGGATCGTGCAGCGCGAGGTGACCGACCCGGCGCTGCACGTGGGCACCTGGCAGCGCGACGCCGGGCTCGACCTGCACTCCCCCGCGGCCCGCGCGCAGGCCGGGGCGTGGCTGGACTGGCTGGCCGCCCAGAAGGTCGAGGCGGTCGGGTTCGGGTTCCTCACTCTGCGCCGCACGGAGGCGACGCCCACGGTGGTCGTCGAGGACCTGCCCGACGATCTCACCGACCCGCTCGGCCCCGAGGTCGCGGGCTGGCTCGACCGCGTCGACTGGCTCCGCGCGCACGCGACGGACGACGCCCTGCTCGACGCCCGGCTGCGGCTCACCGACGGCGTGGTGCTCGAGCGGTACGCCACAGCCGGCGACGGCGGCTGGGTCGAGGAGGGCACCGTGGTCGCCCGGGCGGAGGGGCCGCGGTGGCGGCACGAGGTGGACGAGCCGGCCGCCGCGCTGCTCGCAGGCTGCCGGGGCGCGCTGCCGCTCCGCGACCTCGTGGAGCTGCTGGCGTTCGCGCACGACCGGCCGGTCGACGCGCTGGTCGACGCCGCGCTGCCCGCGGTGCGCGAGCTGGTGCGGCACGGGCTGCTGCTGCCGGTCCCGTGAGGCGCGCCGCATGAGAGCCGTCGTCGCCCGGGTCGCCCGGGCCGCGGTGCATGTCGAGGGCGCGACCGTCGGCGAGATCGGCCCCGGTCTGCTGGTGCTGCTCGGCGTCCACCGCGACGATCCCGACGAGGCCGCCACGGTCATGGCCCGCAAGCTGCACGACCTGCGCATCCTCGACGGGGAGCGGTCGTGTGCGGACACGGGGGCACCGCTTCTGGTGGTCAGCCAGTTCACGCTCTACGGCGACACGCGCAAGGGGCGGCGGCCGTCGTGGTCGGCCGCGGCGCCACCGAACCGAGCGCGACCGCTGGTCGACGCGGTGGTCGCCGCGCTGCGCGCCCGGGGCGCGACGGTGGCGACCGGGGTGTTCGGCGCGGCGATGGCCGTCGAATCGGTGAACGACGGGCCGTTCACCGTGCTCGTCGAGACCGGTTGACCGCGGAGGAGGAAGGGGAACGGCCCCCGCCCGGCAGGTGCCGGACGGGGGCCGTAGTGCCCCGCGGAAGATCAGGCCTTGGTGGCGTTGCGCGCGGCGCGGGCGGTCGCAGCCGCCTTCTGGGTGGTCTCGGCCGCCTGGGCCGCCGCCTGCTCGGTGCCGTTCACGGCCTGAGCGGTGACGGTCTCGGTGGCCTTGGAGACATGCTCCTGCACGGTCTCGCCGGCCTTGACCGATGCGGAGACGAACTCCGACGTGAGACGCCGCTGGGTGGCGAGCACCTTCTCGGCGAAGTCGAAGTAGCCGTCCACGACGCTCTGCGGGTCGGGCAGCTGGGCCTGGCCGGTGGTCAGGTTGCCGGCGAGGCTCTGGACGGAGTCGGCCCAAGTGCGGACGGCGGTCGTGACCGCCTCCTGGCTGCGCTTGGCGATGTCGACAAACTGGTCGGTAGGCGCGGTCATCGTCCACGTCCTCTCTGAATCGATTGGGTGTCGCTTACCAAACTATGCACCGGCGTTAAGTATGTCAATCACAGGTGTTGTGACGCCGGTCCCATCGCGAGGCGCGACATCCCGTCCGATCAGTCGGGGTCGACGAAGCTGCGGTACACGCCCAGCAGCGCCGCTCGCTGCTCCGGGGTGAGGCGAGGGTCGGTGCGGATCGCCTCCTCGGTGCCGTTGCCGGCCGCGGCCTCGCGGGCTCCCGACGCCCAGCCCCCCTGCGCGAGCAACTGCTCGGTCGACAGCTGCAATGCCGCAGCGATCGAGTGCAGCACCTTGAGCGAGGGCTGGTGCAGGCCGCGCTCGACCTGGCTGAGATAGGCGTTGGAGACACTCGTCATGGAGGCCATCTCGCGCAGCGAGAGGTTCGCCAGCTGGCGCTGCGCCCGGATGAACTCGCCCAGCGCGTTCATCTGAACCGTCCAGCCCGACGGCGCGGCGCCGTCATGTATCCCGGACTGCCCGCCGCTTCCGGCTGGGTCGGCAGGTCCCGCCACGGGTTCGTCGTCGGCTGATCGTGCAGCGGTCATACGTACATCATTCCGGTCCGACACTCCGTGTGGGTGAGGTGTTCCCCCCTTGACCATACGACGCACCGTCCGATGGCGGTGGTTCTGGCCACATTCCAGCCGGGACGGCGGTGCGCACTGTCCGGATTGAGAACCTGCTGAGAGCCACGCCTCACCCGGGCGACGGTTCCACCGTCGAGGGAACGTTCCGCGGTGACGTCGCGTTGAACCCACCGAGAGCCCCGGCGAGAGTGCCCCGATCGCCTACCGCCCGGGTCCATGGGGGAGGAAACCAATGACCGTGCCGCAGACCGTTCCGGGTCGGCGCGCAGACACCGATGATACGCGCGACGAGGCCGTCGAGGCGGCCGTGGAGCTGGCGGCCGAGGATCTCGACGCCCAGAGCCCGGCTGCCGACCTCGTCCGCGTGTACCTCAATGGTATCGGAAAGACCGCACTGCTGACCGCCGCGCAGGAGGTCGACCTCGCCAAGCGCATCGAGGCCGGCGTCTTCGCCAAGCACGTGCTGGACAGCGCGACCGCCGAGGGTGTCGAGCTCGACCCGGCACACGCCAAGGACCTGCGCCTCGTCGTCCGCGACGGCGAGCGCGCCCGTAACCACCTGCTGGAGGCCAACCTCCGGCTGGTCGTCTCGCTCGCCAAGCGTTACACGGGCCGCGGGATGCCGCTGCTGGACCTGATCCAGGAGGGCAACCTGGGGCTGATCCGTGCCGTGGAGAAGTTCGACTACACCAAGGGCTTCAAGTTCTCCACCTACGCGACGTGGTGGATCCGCCAGGCCATCACCCGGGGCATGGCGGACCAGGCCCGGACGATCCGGCTGCCCGTCCACCTCGTGGAGCAGGTGAACAAGCTCGCCCGGATCAAGCGCGACATGCACCAGCGTCTCGGCCGCGAGGCCACCCACGAGGAGCTCGCCGAGGAGTCGGGCCTGCCCGCGGAGAAGATCGCGGACCTGCTCGACCACGCCCGGGACCCGGTCTCGCTGGACATGCCGGTCGGCGCCGAGGAGGAGGCCCCGCTCGGGGACTTCATCGAAGACGGCGAGGCGGCGGACGCCGAGACCACCGTGATCTCGCGCCTGCTGCACGACGACCTCCGCCGCGTCCTGGCGACGCTCGAGGATCGCGAGCAGCACGTCATCCGGCTGCGTTACGGCCTCGACGACGGCCAGCCGCGCACGCTGGACCAGATCGGCCGCCGCTTCGGGCTCTCCCGCGAGCGGGTGCGCCAGATCGAGCGCGAGACGATGGCCAAGCTGCGCATCGGGGAGCGGGCGGACCGCCTGCGCTCCTACGCGAGCTGATCGACCCGACACCAGCGGCGTCGTCCCACGGGACGGCGCCGCTGTCGCGTCCGGGCCCGGTCCCGACGTCGGCGGGGATGCTCCGCCCGTCCCGAAGTGCGCGGGCGACGGCACTCCACGCCGCCGGGTGCAGGGTGGCCTAACCTCGGCGTCATGACCGGTCCTGCCAGCGCACCCGCTGTGAGCGCCGCCGCCCTGCGCGACGTGCTCGGGCACTTCGCCACCGGCGTCGTCGTGGTCACCGCGCGGGAGCCGGACGGGACGCTGCTCGGCTTCACGTGCCAGTCGTTCGCCTCGCTGTCGCTGGACCCCCCGCTGGTCACCTTCGCGCCGGCGCGCACGTCGTCGACATGGCCCCGCATCCGGGACGTCGGCGCGTTCTGCGTCAACGTTCTCGCCGCGAACCACCGGGACCTCAGTGCCGGGTTCGCCCGCTCCGGTACCGCGGTCGACAAGTTCTCCGGCGTCGGCTGGTGCCCGGCCCCCTCGGGAGCGCCGGTGCTCGAAGGCGTCAGCGCCTGGGTCGACTGCACCTTGTGGGCGGAGCACGACGGCGGCGACCACACGATCGTCGTCGGGAACGTGCGCGACCTGGGCTCGGATCCCACCACCCTGCCGCTGCTGTTCTACCGCGGCGCCTACGGGATCAACGGCCACTGAGCCCATCACCGCGCAACGGCCGGCTGCGGCGGCTCAGGTGGTGGGCTCCCACGACAGGCCCAGGTGCGAGCGTTTGGGTCCCAGCGCCGCCGCAGCGTCCGCGCTCACGCGATGCCGGTCCGCGCCCGTCGAGGCGGTGGCCGCGGCCACCACGAGGCCCTCGACTAGCGGCCCGGGGCACAGCACGGTACGGCCGCGGGTCGCGGGGTCCGCACCGACGTCGTCGAGCAGGTCCAGGGCAAGCTCGGCCGAGAGCACCGCGCTGCCCAGGTCCATGAGGACGACGACGCCCGCGCCGCGGTCCGACGTCGCGATCGCGGTGGCGATGGCGGCGGCGTCCGTGCCCGGCGTCGTCGCGTCGAGACCCGCGGCGACGGCGATGGGCACGTCGACGTCGCCGATCACCTCGGCCGCGAGCTCGGCCGCGGCGTTGCCGAGCGCCCTGCTGTGCGAGACCACGACGATGCCGACGTTCCGGCCGGGTGCGTTCACCCCAGACTCGCCGCGGCGGTGTTGACCAACAGCGCTGTCGACGTCGCGCCGGGGTCGCGGTGCCCCGCGCTGCGCTCGCCCAGGTAGCTGGCCCGGCCCTTGCGAGCGACCAGGGGGATCGTCGCGTCCGATCCCTGGTCCGCCGCGGTCGCCGCGGCGCGCAGCGCGTCGCTCAGCCCGGCGCCGTCGGCCAGCGCGGCGTCCAGGGCGTCGACGGCGGGCGTCAGCGCATCCACCATCGTCTTGTCGCCGACCGCGGCCTTCCCGCGGGCGACGACACCGTCGAGCCCTGCACGCAGCGCGGCTGCGAACGCCTGGGCGTCGAACTCCGCGCGGTCCCCCGCTGAGGTGCCCATCCGCAGGAAGAACGTGCCGTAAAGCGGCCCGCTCGCCCCGCCCACCGTGCTGACCAACGTCATGCCGGCCGTCTTGAGCAGCGCGGCCGGCGCGGCGTCCGGGGCGGCGTCGAGCTTGGCGACCACGGCGTTCATGCCGCGGCGCATGTTCGACCCGTGGTCCGCGTCGCCGATAGCCGAGTCGAGCGCGGTCAGCTCGTCCGCGTTCTCCGACACGACGTCCGCGAACGCGCGCAGCCAGCGGCCGAGCGCGGCCGACCCCACCGTCTCGTGCCCCACTTCTTCTGGCAACACTCAGACCCCCCACCGGAAGGCCGCGGTGTTGATCGGGGTGTCCCACAGGCGCAGCAGCTCGTCGTCCGCCTTGAGCAGCGAGACGGAGCAGCCGGCCATGTCCAGGCTGGTCATGTAGTTGCCGACCAACGACCGGGCCACCTGCACGCCCGACCGCTCCAGGATCCGCGCCACCTCGCCGTACATGAGGTACAGCTCGAGCAGCGGCGTCCCGCCCATCCCGTTGACGAACGCGAAGACGCCGTCGCCGCCGGTGAAGTCGAGGTCCTTGAGGATCGGCTCGACGAGCATCTCGGCGATCTCCTTGGCCGGTGCGATCGGCAGCCGGCGCCTGCCCGGCTCACCGTGCACGCCGATGCCGACCTCCATCTGGTCGTCGGGCAGGTCGAAGGTCGGCCGCCCCGCGGCCGGGACGGTGCAGGAGGTCAGCGCCATGCCCATGCTGCGCGCGTTGCCGATGACCTTGCGCGAGACCTCGGCGACGGCCGCCAGGTCGCGGCCCTCGTCCGCCGCCGCTCCGGCGATCTTGTTGAGCAGGATGGTGGCCGCGACGCCGCGGCGCCCGGCGGTGTAGAGGCTGTCCTCGACGGCGACATCGTCGTTCATGATGACGGTCTCGACCTGGACGTCCTCGGCGGCCGCCAGCTCGGCGGCCATCTCGAAGTTCATGATGTCGCCGGTGTAGTTGAGCACGATGTGCAGCACGCCCGCGCCGCCGTCCACACCCTTCGTGGCCGCGACCATCTGGTCGGGCACCGGCGAGGTGAACACCTCCCCGGCGCACGCGGCGTCGAGGCCGCCGGGACCGACGAAACCGCCCTGCAGGGGCTCGTGCCCCGACCCACCGCCCGAGACGATCCCGACCTTGCCCTGCACCGGTGCGTCACCGCGGAAGACGACCTTGTTCTCGTGGTCGACGCGGAGTTGCGGGTGCGCGAGCTCCACTCCGCGTAACGCCTCAGTGACGACGTCGGCGGTGTCGTTGATCAGCTTCTTCATCAGAGCTCCCATCGGGGGCGGGGGTCTTTCCGTAAGCTACGCCGACGTGACCCCGACGGGAACCAGTGATCGTGAACGGCTCGGGATCGGGCTCGCCGCCGTCGGCCGCCCCGCGTACATCACCGCGGGCCGGGTCACGGACCTGGGCGCGGAGCGCGATGTCGCCACGTTCCGTGACCGAACTTTCGCCGTTCTCGACGCCGCGTACGCCGCCGGAATCCGCTACGTCGACGCCGCGCGGTCCTACGGGCGGGCCGAGGAGTTCCTCGCCGCGTGGCTCGCGGCGCACCCCGAGATCGACGACGTCGTGGTCGGCTCGAAGTGGGGCTACCGCTACGTCGGCGACTGGCGGATGGACGCCGGGACGCACGAGGTCAAGGACCACTCGCTCGCGGCGTTCACCGCGCAGTGGGCGCAGACGTCGGCCCTCCTGGGCGAGCGGGTCGGGATCTACCACGTGCACTCGGCGACGCTGGACAGCGGCGTGCTGGACGATGCCGCGGTGCACCGGGCGCTGGCCGAGCTGCGGGAGCGCGGGGTGCGGGTGGGCGTGTCGACGTCGGGCCCGCGGCAGGCGGACGCGGTGCGGCGGGCGCTGGCGGTGACCGTCGACGGCTCATCGCTGTTCACCTCGTTCCAGAGCACTTGGAACGTCCTCGAGCCTTCGGCCGGGCCGGCGCTGGCCGAGGCGGCGGAAGCAGGGGCACGGGTGATCGTGAAGGAGGCGGTGGCGAACGGGCGGCTGGCGCCCGGTGGGGCCGACTCCCCCGGTGCGCACCGCGTCGCGGAGCTCGCGGCCGAGGCGGACACGACGGCGGACGCGCTGGCGATCGCGGCAGCGCTCGCGCAGCCGTGGGCCTGGCGCGTGCTGTCCGGCGCGGTGGATCCCGCGCAGGTGGCGAGCAACGCCGCGGCCGCCGACCGTGCGCTGCCCGAGACCGTCGCCGCGGAGCTCGCGGGCCTCGCCGAGGACCCGGAGGCCTACTGGGCGGCGCGCTCTGCCCGACCGTGGACCTGATCGACTCCGCCGCGAACCGGCAAAGGTGCATCTCGCGCAGGCAAACGTGCCGACTCGCGGTGGCAAACGTGGCGACTCGCGGGAACCGCGGAGCGGTATTCATCGCCTGTTGAAAAATGGGGTGGGCGGCGCTAGCGTGAGGTATGGCCACTGCAGAGCGCTCCGCCGCGACGTCCACCGTCGGCTCGCCACTGGTGCGGGACCTCGGGGAGCTGCGGGCAGCGGACCTGCCGTCGGTGGGCGGGAAGGCGGCGAACCTCGGCGAGCTGATCTCCGCGGGGCTGCCGGTGCCCGGTGGGTTCTGCGTGACCACGGCGGCGTACGCCCGTGCTGCGACCGACGTCGACACCGCCGATCCCGTGCGAGCGCGCGAGCTGCTGCGCGCCGCACCGCTGCCCGACGACGTCGCGACGGCCGTCGTCGCGGCCTACCGCCGCCTGTGCGCCCGGGACGACGGCGCGAATACGGCCGGCGACGGGAAGCCGGACGTGCCGGTGGCGGTCCGGTCGTCGGCCACCGCCGAGGACCTGCCCACGGCAAGCTTCGCCGGCCAGCAGGACACCTACCTGAACGTCGTGGGGCGCGAGAGGCTCCTCGACGCCGTGCGCCGCTGCTGGGCCTCGCTGTGGACGGACCGCGCCGTCGCCTACCGCGCCGACCTCGGGATCGACGACGCCGAGGTGCGGCTCGCGGTGGTGGTCCAGCGGATGGTCGACGCGCAGGTCGCCGGGGTGCTGTTCACCGCGGACCCGGTGAGCGGGCGGCGCACACGCACGGTGCTCGACGCGAGCCCGGGGCTGGGCGAGGCCGTCGTGTCGGGGATGGTCAACCCGGACCACCTCGGGGTCGAGGACGGCCGGATCGTCGACCGGCGGCTCGGGGACAAGGCGGTCGCCGTGCGCGCGCTGCCCGGCGGGGGCACCGAGCGGGTCGAGCTCCCGGCGACGGTGCCGGCCCACGCGCCGCAGGCCACCGCGGACGGATTGGACGCGTGCATCACCGATGCGCAGGCCGTCTCGCTCGCCGCGCTCGGCAGGCGGGTCGAGGCGCACTTCGGCGTGCCGCAGGACATCGAGTGGGCCCTCGACGACGCGGGCACGATCTGGCTGACGCAGGCGCGGCCGATCACCAGCCTCTATCCCGTGCCGCCGTCACGCGACGGTGCGCTGCGCGCGTTCGTCTGCGCCAGCCTGGCCCAGGGGCTGACCCGGCCGATCACGCCGATGGGACTGGCCGCCTTCGGAGTCATCTGCGGCTCCATAGCGCGGCTGTTCGGCCTCCCCGGCCCGCACGCGACCGACCTGGTGGCACCACCGCCCGCCTTCGCCGCGGTCGGCGCACGCGCGTTCGTCGACGTCACGGCCGTGCTGCGCAACCCGCTCGGGCGGGCCGTCGCGCCTCGCGTCCTGAGTGTCATGGAGGCCCGTACCGGTGTGGTGTTGCGCGATCTGTTCGCCGATCCCGCGTTCACCCCGGTGCCCGGGGCCCGGCGGCGGGCCCTGCGCCGGATCGTGCCGATGCTCGTGCGCCTCCGTGTGCCGCTGGTCATCGCCCAGGCGATCGCCTCCCCCACGGCCGCCCGCCACCGCGTCGCCCGCATCGGCGCCCGCGCCGCCGGCATCCCCGCCTGTCCACCGGGCGCCACCCCGGCCGAGCGGGTGGATCGCGCGACCGAGGCGCTCGCGACGGCCGTGGAGGTGTTCCCCCGCAGCGCGCCGGCCTTCGCGGCCGGCTTCCTCATGCGGGCGGTCGCGCGCCGGCTGGCCGCGGCGGACCTGGACGACGTCACGATGGACGCCGTGCTGCGCGCGCTGCCGCACAACGTCACCACGGAGATGGACCTGCGGCTGTGGGCGCTGGCGCAGCTGGTGCGCGTGGACCCGGCATCGGCCGCCGCACTGGGCGCAGCCGACGACGCTGAGCCGGATCTCGGCGCCCTCGCCGCGCGGTTCCGCGCCGGCGCCCTACCCGCGGTCCTCCAGGACGGGCTCGCCGCGTTCCTGCGCCGCTACGGCCACCGGGCCGTCGCCGAGATCGACCTCGGCATGCCCCGCTGGTCCGAGCAGCCCGAGCACGTGCTCGGCGCGCTGGCCAACTACCTGCGGCTGCGCACCACCGAGGACGGGGACCCGGACGCCGCGCCCGACGCCCGGTTCGCCGCCGGCGAGCGGGTGGCGAAGCAGGCGCTCGCGGACGTCGTCGCCCGGGTCCGGCGCCGCTCCCGCTGGCGCGCGCGGGCCGTCGGGTTCGCCCTCGGCCGGGTGCGCGCGCTGGTCGGGCTGCGCGAGGCCCCCAAGGACCACCTCGTCCGGTTGATCGCGCTCGCCCGGGCCGAGCTGGCGGCCGTCGGCGTCGAGCTGGCCGCCCAGGACCTGCTCGATGCGCCCGACGACGTCTTCTTCCTCGACCTCCGCGACGTCCGCGCCGCCCTCACCGGCACCGACCAGCGGGCACGCGTCGCCACACGCCGGGAGGAGTACGCGCGGGAGCTGCGCCGCCGGCACGTCCCGCGGGTCCTGCTCTCCGACGGCACCGAGCCCGAGGCGCTCGCCCGGGCCGGCGTCCCGGACGACGGCGCGCTGGTCGGCACCCCCGCCTCCGCGGGCACGGTCACGGCGACGGCCCGCGTCGTCCTCGACCCCATCGGAGCGCGGCTGGAGCCCGGCGAGGTTCTCGTCGCACCGTCCACCGATCCCGGCTGGACCCCGCTGTTCCTCACCGCGGGCGCGCTGGTGATGGAGATGGGCGGGGCCAACTCGCACGGCGCCGTCGTGGCCCGCGAGTACGGCATCCCGGCCGTGGTAGGCGTCCCGGACGCCACCACGCGGATCACGACCGGTGCCCGGCTGACCGTCGACGGCGCCGCGGGCCGCGTCCACCTCGAGTGAGGGCCCCGGCGCGGGCGACCCGGCACGTGAGAACCCGGCAACACCTCGGCCGCGCGCGGACCGATCCGCACGAGTGACACGATGTCGGGGTGGACGCGGTGAAGCAGGACGAGACGGTCGTCCCGGAGAGCCCGGAGCCCCGCTGGTTGCACGGCATCGAGCGGGACGCCTGGCTGAGCCTGATCGGGGTCATCATCCGCTTGCCCGCCTCCCTGGACACCCAGCTGCAACGCGACGCGGGCTTGAGCCACTTCGAGTACATCGTCATGGTCAACCTGTCGAACGCCGAGGGGCACGTGCTGCGGATGAGCCAGCTCGCGGCCCTGTGCCACTCGTCGCTGTCGCGGCTGTCGCACGTCGTCGCCCGCCTGGAGCGACGCAGCTGGCTGCGCCGCGACCCGTGCCCGGACGACGGGCGCGCCACCCTGGCCACGCTCACCGACGAGGGCTTCGCCAAGCTCGCCTCCGCCGCGCCCGGGCACGTCGAGGCCGTCCGCGACTACGTGATCGACGCCCTCGACCCGCAGCAGCTCCGGCAGCTCACCGCGATCTGCGAGACGATCCTGGGCCGCCTGGACGGCGACACGCCGCGCCGGTAGAGCGCAGAATGCCGCTCGTGACGACCGCCCCGAGCACGCATGCCACCACGGGAATGCCGGCCGCCTTCCTCGGTCACGGCAACCCCATGAACGCCCTCGACGACAACCGCTACACGCGAGCGTGGCGGGCGTTCGGGCAGGCCGTCCCGAAGCCGCGGGCGATCCTGGTGGTCTCGGCGCACTGGTACATCAACGCGACGGCGGTCACCGCCATGCAGCGCCCGCGCACGATCCACGACTTCTTCGGCTTCCCGCAGCGCCTGTTCGACATCTCCTACCCCGCGCCGGGGCTGCCCGAGCTGGTGCAGGAGGTCTCCGACGCCGTCGCGCCGACCTGGGTCGGCGCGGACGTCGACTCCTGGGGCATCGACCACGGCACGTGGTCCGTGCTCGTGCACGCCTTCCCCGAGGCCGACATCCCCGTGGTGCAGCTGAGCATCAACGCCGAGAAGCCGTTCGACTACCACCTCGGGCTCGGCGCGAAGCTGGCTCCGCTGCGCGACAGCGGCGTCCTCGTCGTCGCGAGCGGCAACATCGTCCACAACCTCGGCGGCGTCGACCGCCGGCTCGCCCATGAGGGCTACGACTGGGCCCACCGCTTCGACGACGACGCCCGCGAGCGGATGCTCGGCGACCCGGCCTCCGTGGCCGGGCTCGACGCGCACCGCGACTTCGGGACGGCCGTCCCGACCCCCGACCACTTCCTCCCGCTGCTCTACCTCGCGGGTCTGGCCGACGCCGGGCGGGCCTCGGGCGGGAGCACGGACGTGCTGGTCGACGGCTACGCCTACGGCTCGCTGTCGATGACCGCCTACACCCTGGACCTGCCGTGCCACGTCGACGGCGACGGCCCGGGAGCGGCCGCCGAGCTGCCCGCCGACGTCCTGCCGGACCACTCCAACATCTGATCACGCACCACCCCAGGATGAGGGGGTAGGCACCAGGTACTAGCACCCCGTGTTTACGGCGTGGCCGTGAGTGGTCGCGCTCCCTACTGTCGCTCGTGGAGGGGCTGCCCGCAGCCCGTCCTCCACCCAGTCGGGCTCCCCGAAATCCGACCGACAGAGGAGTGAACGATGACCCGGACGGTCGCACCGTGGCGAGAACCCTCCGCCGCCGACCGGTGCACCAGCGCGGTTTCCGCCGTGGCCCGCGACCTGTTCACCTGGCACCGCCGGGGGATCACGGTCCGGATGGTCGAACCGACCGGTGACGGCGGCGTCCTGCTCGGCGTCGACGCCCCCGTGGAGGCGATTCCGGCGGCGTACCAGGTGCTCACCCGGCACTACCGCTTTCCCGTCACCTGCTACGTCTGGTCCTGAGCTAGGTACGTCCCGGTACGGGATGGGCATCGCTCCCCGATCCGTCCCCCGCGCCCTTCGCGCCATCCTCGGTCCGTCCACCGCACGACCGAGGAGGCCCGCGACGATCAGCACGACCGCGACCTGCGTGGGGAAGACCGCCAGCTGCTCGACGACCTCCCGCGCGGCGAGCGTCAACCGGTGCACGCAGGCGAGGACGGCGTCGACGACGGTCCGGGGCACCGGGTCGTCCGGCGAGGCGAGGGCCTCGTCTTGCCGATGCCGGCCTCGCCGGAGACGAGCACGACCGAACCCGCTCCCCCGGCGGCGCGGTCGAACGCGGCGTTGAGCAGCCGCAGCTCGTCGTCGCGTTCGAGCAGGCGCGTCGCCACGACCACATCGTGCCATTCCGGATCACGTCGACGGGAGCGTCCCGCGGGCCACGCAGCCCGGGGCGGCGACCCCGCAGATACGGGGGTAACAGGGGGTAGGCGCGGTCCGACACCCCGTACGACTCCGCCCGTGGCCGTCCGCGGGTGGGCCGTCGCTCATCGCCGAGAGGACCTCCACGCCGCATGGCCGCGTTCCGCACCGCCCGCAGCGCCGTCGCCCTGGCCGCCGCCACGCTGCTCATGGCCGTTGCGGCGCTGCTGGCCCTGTCGGGGACCGCGCACGCGGTCGACCAGAACTGCTCCGATTTCGCCTACCAGGAAGACGCCCAGGCCGTCCTGGCCGCGGACCCCTCGGATCCGAACAACCTCGACAGCAACCACGACGGGGTCGCCTGCGAGACGCTCCCGCACCGGCCCACGGCGGGGACGTCGAGCGACGAGACCACCTCGACGACGGAAACGGCGACGACGGACACGGCGACGACCACGACACCGCCCGCAGCCCTGGTGGCCGCCGACTCGTCGACGACCGTGACCACCGACGCCACCAGCACCGACACCACGACTGGGACCGACACCACGACGGCGACCGACGTTACCTCAGCGACCAGCACCACCACGACCGACACGGCCACGACGACGTCGGACTCGGACGACAGCTCGTCGGGCTCGGACTCGGACTCGTCGAGCACCTCCTCCGGCGACGGCAAGGACTGCGCCGACTTCGCCTCGCAGGCCGACGCCGAGGCCGCCCTTGCCGCGGAGCCGAGCGACCCCGACAACCTCGACGCCGACGACGACGGCATCGCCTGCGAGCAGCGGTTCGGCGCTCCGGGACAGCAGGTCCAGGTGTATCCCGCGGGCGGCGTCGACACCGGTGGCGAGCCCGCCGATGCCTGAGGGTCGCTCGGCGGCGCGCATGGTGCAGCTCGCCGCGTTGCTCCTCCTCGCCGTGGTCGCGGGCTGCGCGCCCGCCGGCCCGGCGCCGGTCCGCGCCCCGGCGGCCACCGCTGCGGCCGGCCCGGCCGCGCCTCCACCCGCGCGGGCACGGAGCACCCCCACCGCCCTCGACGTGCCCGCCATCGGGGTGCACACCACCCGCCTGGTCGACCTCGGACTCACGGCGGCGGGCGCGATGGAGGTGCCCGAGGGCGCGACCACCGCGGGCTGGTTCGCGCTGAGCCCGGTCCCGGGCGAGGTCGGGCCGGCCGTCCTGGCCGCGCACGTCAACTACGACAAGGTGCCCGGGGTGTTCGCGCGCCTGCACGAGATGAAGGTCGGCGACACGGCCGTCGTGACGCGGTCGGACGGCACGTCGGTCCGGTTCACCGCCTACCGGGTCGAGCGGTTCAGCAAGTCCGCGTTCCCCACCGGGGAGGTCTACGGCAACACCGAGGGTCCCGAGCTGCGGCTCGTCACCTGCGGCGGTGACTTCGACCGGGCAGCCCACAGCTACCGGGACAACGTCGTGGTGTTCGCGCGGATGGCCTGAGCGGCGGGACGCACTCGCTCGCCATTCCACGCGTCAGGCGACCGCCACCCCGCCACCGCGCCGCGGGTCCGCCCCGCCGGTCAGCGCGCCCGTCGCCCGGTCGCACACCACCGCCTGGCAGCCGCCGAAGTACAGGTTGGGTCCGCGGAACAGGGTCACGGGGAGACCGGTGGCGGCCAGCCCGTCCGCCGGGATCCCGGGCTCGGCGAACAGCTCGTCCGGGGCGTAGTGCACGCGCGGTGCGTCGACGGCGGCCTGCGCGGCGAGCCCTCGGTCGACCACGTTGACGATCACCTGCAACAGCGCGCTGCGGATCCGGTTGCTGCCCGCCGAGCCGACGACCAGCTGGGCCACGCCGTCGTGCAGCACCACCGTCGGGGCCATCATCGATGGCAGCCGCCGCCCCGGCGGTTCCACGTGGAACCCCAGCGGCGACAGGTCCTCTTCGCCGAGCACGTTGTTCAGGTGGACGCCCGTGCCCGGCACGACGACGCCCGAGCCCTCGCCGTTCGAGGTCGTCACGGCGCACGCCCAGCCGTCGGCGTCGAGCACCGACACGTGCGTGGTCGACCCCAGCCTGTTCGCGCTCGCGCACGCCGCGTCGTCCAGCCCCGCGTCGCTCAGCCCGGCGAGGAACTCCGGGGTGCGCTCCCGCTCCGCTGCCACCATCGCGGCCACCAGTGCGGGGACGTCGGGCGGTCCCGGGAAAGAGCCCAGCTCGGCCAGCGCCCGCCCCACCAGCACGCCGCCCGCGCTCGGGGGCGGGTTCGTGCACACGACGGTGTCGCGGTACGGGACGTGGACCGGATCCCGCCGCAGCACCTCGTAAGCCGCGAGGTCCGCGGCGCCGAGCAACCCGCCCTGAGCGCGCACCTCCTCGACGACGGCGACCGCGACGTCACCGGTGTAGAAGTGCGCCGGCCCCTCGGCGCCGAAGCGCTCCAGCGCGTCCGCCAGCTCGGGGTCGGTCACCAGGTCACCGGTCCGCGGTGGCGCCCCGCCGGGCAGGTACCGGGCGCAGCCCGCCGGCGTGGCAGCGTTGATCTCGGCGAGCAGGTCGTAGAGGTACTCCTGCATGGGGGTGACCCGGACCCCGGCCCGGGCCAGCCGTACGGCGGGAACGGCGAGCTCGGCCAGCGGTGCCCGCCCGAATCCGGCGACGGCCGCGGCCAGCCCGGCCGGGGTGCCGTAGGTGCCGCAGGAGGCGGCCCCCGCGTGGAAGACCTGGGTGGCGTCGCCGAAGTCGACCGTCACCGCGCGCAGCGGGGCTCGGTCGGTCAGGTCGCGGCCCCGACCGGGGGTCTCGACGAAGAAGTCGAGCAGCACCGCCTCCCCGCCGGGCGGCACGACAAGCAGGTAACCGCCGGATCCGAGTCCGGTGAGCAGGGGCTCGGCGACGAACGAGGTGAGCACGGCCGCCACTGCGGCGTCGACCGCGTTGCCGCCCGCCCGCAGCACCGCGGCACCCGCGGCCGCGGACTCCGGATGCCCTGCGGCGACCACGCCCCGTCCCGTCACGGTCCGCTCCTCCCCGTGCGCCGCCGGTGGCGCGCCGGGAATCTAGCCGACCGGCGCGAGCCTCCGTCGCAGCAGGTCACACCACGGAGAAGCCGGGCGGGAGCGCGGCCCGCCCGGTGAGCGCCGCCAGCACCGCCGGACCGCGCCCGAGCTCCACCGCGGTCCGTGCCGCCAGCGCCGCCGCCTCGGCGAGCACGGCGGGCGGGAACGTGACGGGCAGGCCGGTCGCAGCGGCGATGTCCGCGCCGTGCACGGCCAGTTCGAAGGTCCGTGTGGGGAGGTAGGCGGCCAGGCGCATGCCGCCTGCGATGGTTGTCAGCAGGTCGTCGTCGGCCGCGTGGTCGACGGCCACGGCGGCGTCGGCCAGGAGCGAGCGGAACGCGGCAGCCGGCTCGTCACCGAGTGCGGCACCCGCGGCCCGGCCGCGCTCGGCGACGGCGTCCGAGTTCGCGCCGCCCGCGCGGGCGACCATGGCGTAGTAGGCCTCGGGCGTGCCGACCTCCTCCGCGGCCGCGGGCTGGCCCAGGTAGGTGATCACGGTGACCAGGGACCGGCTGGTGTGCCCGACGAGGGCACGCAGGTCCCATACACCCAGCCCGGGGCCGCCCCAGGCGGTGTCGGGGATCGCGTCGACGAGGTCGGCGACCGTGCCGGCGGCGGCCAGGAAGATGGTGCGTGGTGTGGACACGGAGTCAGTCTCGCCCGCCGGGGCCGGGTCAGGCTACCGGCAGGTCGGCCTCGACCAGCGACGTCGACCCGGCGGCGCGGAACGACGTGAGCACGCCGCGTTCGCGCAGCCGGTCCAGGATCTCGATGTCGCCCGGCGGCAACGTCACCTGTAGGCGGCGCCGCGAGCGGACCTCCGGCTCGTCGAAGACGGCATCGACGAGGCGGGTGCGGGTGCCGGGCGGGAGGTGCCCGGGGCTCACGTGCAACGAGGCCCGGACGACGTCCGGGTCGATGATGTCGATCGTGGCGATGGCGAGGGTGCTCCCGTCCTCGCCGTCGATCACGATGCGGGGCGGTGCCGGTGCGGCCATCTCATGTCCTGTTCGCTCCACTGACCCGTGGTGTGGTCGTGCGCGCAGGACCGACCGGCGCACGACGTCGTGCCCAGACTGCTGGGTGGTGCCGATCACGCTGCGCACTTGCTCCAGCACCCTACGCGCACAGCCCGGTTACCCGGCCCGGCGTGGTGCAGACCCTTTGTCCACCCCACGATGGTGTCATCCTGAATCGTTGTACCAGGCGTGGGAATGTGCTAAATGATCTCCTCTGACCACGGTTCGCCGCGTGCGCCGGGCGGACGGCAGGATGCGCCATGTGACCGTCACGGGCGTCGACGAGCGTCAGCGAGGAGGCGGCGTGGCAGATCTCCGGTTCGGGGTGTCGCTCGCCGGCTGGTCGGACGGCCCGGCATTGCTCGCTGCGGCGCGGACGGCCGAGCGCGAGGGGTTCGACGCCGTCACCGTCGCCGACCATCTCGGGCATACGGCGCCGTTCGCCGTGCTGGCCGCCGCGGCCGCCGTGACGTCGCGCGTGCGCCTGCGCACCTACGTGCTCGACGCCTACTTCTGGAACCCGGCGCTGCTCGCGCGGGAGGTCGCCACACTCGATCTGCTGTCCGGAGGCCGGGTCGAGCTGGGAATCGGCGCAGGTCACATGCGCCACGAGCACATCGACGCCGGGCTGCCGTTCCCGTCGGTGGACGAGCGCTGGGCGCATACGGCAGCCGTGCTCACCGACGTGCGGCGTCGGCTCGCCGACGAGACACACGTCCCCTCGCCGCTGCAACGACCGGTGCCGGTGCTGGTGGCGGGGATGGGCGAGCGCGCGCTGCGGGTCGCGGCCGAGCACGCCGACGTCGTCGGCCTCGCCGGGGCGATGCAGGTCGCCGGCCGGCCGGCCGGGACGTTCACCCTGGTCGACGCCGCCACGACCGACGAGCGGGTCGGGCTCGTGCGCGAGGTCGCGGCTGCCCACGGCCGCGCTCCCGAGCTGGATGTGCTGCTGCAGCAGGTGGTGCTCGACCCGGACCCGGAGGAGTCCGCCGCGGCCGCGTCCCGCGAGGCCGCGGAGCACGGGATGGACTGGCTCGTACCCGAGCTACTGCTCGACACCCCGTTCGTGCTGTTCGCGGCGTCGGCGGAGGACGCTGCCGCGGAGCTGATCCGCCGGCAGCGGCGGTGGGGCGTGCGCAGCTGGAGCACGCACGCCCCGTGGGGACCGGCGCTGGCGCGGGTCGCCGCCGCGGCGCGCTCTAGGCTAGAAGTCGCCCCCGAAGTCACCGCCGCCGAAGTCGCCGCCGAAGTCACCCGCTCCGGGGTCCTCCATGCCCGGGTCCTCGGCGGCCGCCATCTCCTCGCCGCCTGCGTCGCCGGCTCCCTCGTCGTCGAGGAAGGCGTCGGCGATCGCCGTGCCGATGAAGGCACCCGCGACGCTGGCCAGCAGCGTCCCGGCGATCATTCCGCCCATCCCCATGCCGCCGCCGCGCCCGCCGCCGAGCGTGCGCTCCATCGTCCCCGGGTTGCGCATCTCGGCCCGGGTGGCCATGCGGGCCAGCGACCGAGGGTCGTCCGACGTCGCGCGCTCCGACGGCGGCAGCTCGGCCGAGACGTCGGCGAGCACCTTCTGCCGCTGATCGGGTGTGAGCTTCGCGAACGCCTCGGCGTGGGCCTGCTCGATCGTCTCCGGCGGAGCCGTGCGCAGCATGTAGCGGTAGCGCTCGACGGCGGCCTCGTCCGGGTCCTTCGCCGCCGTGCTACCCGGTCGCCTCGCGCCGGACCGCTGCGGCGCGTAGGCCTGCGGCGGGGTGGAGGGCGCGAGCCGCTCCTTGAGCTTGTCGAACAGACCCATCGGACATGTCCTCCCGAAATTGACAAACCGGACCGATCGACCGGTCAACGTCCGGGATACCCGCCCAGGTTCCCGTCACCGCACCAGGCGCCCCAGCAGCGCGCCGGAGACCCAGATGCCCACCGCGGTCGACCCGAGCAGCACCGCGAAGTCGAGCAGGAGGTGCGCGGGCGTCCCGATCAGCAACCCGCGCAACGCGTCGACGAGATAGGTCAGCGGGTTGACGTGGCTGACCACCTGCAACCAGGTCGGCATGATCTCGATCGGGTACAGGGCGTTCGAGGCGAAGAACAGCGGCATCGTGAGCACCTGGCCGAAGCCCATGAGGCGGTCGCGCGTGCCGGCCACCCCGGCGATCGCCATCGACAGGCAGGCGAAGAACCCGGCTCCGAGCATGACCGCGGCCGCGGCGGCCACGATTTTGAACGGGTTCGTGGTGACCGAGACGCCGAGCAGCAGTGCGACGGGGATCAGCACCACCACCGGCGACAGCCCGCGCACCCCGGCCGCGAAGGCCTTGGCTGCGACGATCGCCTGCCGTGGCGTCGGGGTGACCATCACCTTGGTGAGGATCCCGGCGTCCCGGTCCCAGATGATCTGAATGCCGAAGAAGATCGCGACGAACAGCGCGGACTGCGCGAGGATGCCCGGGGTGAGGAAGGCCAGGTACGACACCGGCCCCGTCGGGATCGCCCGGATCCGGGCGAAGATCTGGCCGAACACCAGCAGCCACAGCAGCGGCTGGACGGTGCGCGTGAGCAGCTCGGTGTGGTCGTGGCGCAGCTTCTGCAGCTCGACGAGGCTCAGCGCCGCGGTGCGGCGGACCAGGGTGAGCGGGGCCTCAACCCAGCTTGCGCGCGGTGGCACGGCTGCGACGGACGTCACGGATGCCCTCCTTTCCTCCTGAGGCGGCGAGGTCGACACCGGCGTGGTGGCGGAAGACGTCTTCGAGCGTCGCGTCGGGCCCGAGGTCGGCCTTGAGCCGGGCGGGCGAGCCGGCGGCGGTGAGGCGGCCGCGGTGCATGAGCGCGACGGTGTCGCAGAGCTCGTCGGCCTCTTCCATGTAGTGGGTGGTGAGGAGCACGGTCATGCCGTGTTCGGCGCGCATCGCCTGCACCCGCTCCCACACGCCGTCCCGGGCGATCGGGTCCAGCCCGACAGTGGGCTCGTCCAGCACGAGCAGCGCCGGGTCGCCGACGAGGGCCTGGGCGAGCTCGAGGCGGCGGATCATGCCGCCGGAGTAGGTACCGGCGAGCCGGTCCGCGGCGTCGAGCAGGTCCATCGCGGCCAGCGCCTCGTCGACGCGCGCCGCCCGCTCGCGGCGCGGCACGTCGTAGAGGCGGGCGAACCACGCGACGTTCTGCCTGCCCGTCAGGCCGCCCTCGACGGAGAGCTGCTGCGGCACGTAGCCGAGCAGCCGGCGCACCGCCATGGCGTGCCGGGCGACGTCGAGCCCGAACACCGACACCCGGCCCTGCTGCACCGGTAGCAGGGTGTTGACGACCCGCAGCGTGGTGGTCTTGCCGGCGCCGTTGGGCCCGAGCAGGCCGAACACCTCGCCGGCCGCGACGGTGAGGTCGAGCCCGTCGACGGCCCGTGCGTCGCCGAAGCGGTGCACGAGGCCGGTGACCTCGACGGCGGGAACGGTCATCGCACTCGCTCGCCGCGCAGGGGCGCTCTCACTCATCGCTCTCCCTCGCTACGCTCGGTCGGCGCTGCGCGCAGACGCTGTGACATTGATTCGCTCGCAAGCTCGCTCACGCACTCCCTCGCTACGCTCGGTCGGCGCTTCGCGCAGGCGCTGTGACATTGATTCGCTCGCAAGCTCGCTCATCGCGCGCCCGCCCGGATCCCGTCCGGCGCCCCGGCGCGCTCGAGCTGCTCCGCCAGCGCGGCCAGGGCGTCCACGCCGACACGCAACTGCTCGACCTGCGCGGGATCGAGCGCGTGGAGCGCCGCGGTGAGGACCTGACGGCGCCGGGCGCGGGCCGCGTCCGCGCTCTCCTGCGCGGCCGGGGTGAGGCTCAGGCGGGCCACGCGCCGGTCGCCCGGGTCGGTGGCGCGGACGACCAGACCCCGCGCGACGAGCCGGGACACGATGGTCGAGACGGTGTTGGGCGCGAGCCCCAGCTCCTGAGCCACCTCGGACACCGGCCGCGCGGGCCGCCGCCCGACGAGCAGGACGACCTCCCGCTCGGCGGAGGTCAGCGCGTCGTCGCTGACGGCGGAACCGGCGACGCGGCGGAGGGTGCGGCGCACGGCGCCGAGCGTCGGCAGCAGTGCATCGGCGAGGGGATCGGTCACCCACCCAACATACCTCTGTTGCAGATTCGATCTGCAACAGAAGTATCGCGGAGTGCGCGCGCTACGCAACGCAACAGGCGCGACGACGGAGGGCGCTACTGGCGCAGCCGCCCCCGTCGTGGGACGGTCGCGCGGTGCGCCCGTCGCTCTTCGCGTTCGCCGGGGGCGAGCCCGCCTTCCTCGCCCTCGCCGCCGCCCACCACGTGCGGTGCCTCGCCGATCCCGAGCTGAACCACCCGTTCTCCCACCCCGACCAGCACCCGCAGCACGTGGAGCGGCTGGCGATGTACTGGGCGGAGGTCCTCGGCGGCCCGCCGCGTTTCTCGGCGGAGTGCGGCGACCACTCCGCGGTCCTGCTCATGCACGCACACAACGGCGACATGAGCGACCTCGGCAGGCGGTTCGTCGACTGCTTCGTGGCGGCGGCGGACGACGCCGGGCTCCCCGCCGACCCCGCGTTCCGCGACGCACTGCGCGCCTACATGGAGTGGGCCGTCGCCGACGTGCTCGTCTACTCCCCCGTCGACGCCGTGGTCCCGACCGGGCGGCCGATGCCGCGATGGTCGTGGGACGGGCTTCAGCCGCCGGCGACGGGCGGAGCAACCGGCTCCTGACCGCCCGCACACCAGCGCATCGTCCGGGGGCAACGGGACCGACGCACCATTCCGCGCGACCCTTCCTGCGCGCAGGACATCTCGGGCAGGACATCTCGCGGAGCCCGGGGATCAGCAGCCGTCGAGCTGCCCGGCCTCCTGCATCTCGCGGGCCACCGTGCAGGCGTCCACCGGCGGGCTCCCGGCCACCGCGGCCTTGCTCAGCAGCGCGCGCAGCGTCTGCCGCTCGGCCGGGTCGAGCGCGGCAAGGACGGTGTCCTCGACATTCGCGAGCCGGCGGTCGAGCTCGGCGAGCAGCGCACCGCCCGCCGGCGTCGCCACGATGCGGCGGGCCCGGCGGTCGGCGGGGTCCGGCCGGCGCTCGACCAGACCCGCCCGCTCCAGGTCGTCGAGCAGGTGGGTCATCACCGTGCGGTCCAGCCCGAGCCGCCGGGCGAGAGCGAGCTGGGTGGGCGGCTCGTCGCGCAGGCACGCGGTGAGTACCTGGTAGCCCCGAGGCCCGCCGGGCACCTCGACCAGGGCGCCCGCCGTCGTGCGCAGGTAGGTCCGCATCACCGCGCCCAACGCCCAGCCGAGATCGGACTCGACGGCGGCGGGCGTGGTCATGAACACAGACTATCGGGAAAGGCAGTGTGCAGATACTCTGCGAGCACGATAGTCTGCGATACAGAATATCTGGTCAACCGCGCACCCCGGGAGTTCGATGAGTTTGCTCCGCGTCGACAGCAGCATCCGCACCGACGGTTCGGTCAGCCGGGAGGTGGCCGACGCCCTCGAGGAGGCGTGGTCGCGCCACCACACCGGACCGGTGGTCCGCCGCGACCTCGGCCGCGACCCGCTTCCCGCCCAGGCCTGGGCCACCGCCCTCACGGCAGGCTCCACACCGGAGGCGCAGCGCACGCCGCAGCAGCGGGCAGCCGTCGCCTTCGCTGCAGCGCTGGCCGACGAGGTGCTGGCGGCGGACGCGATCGTCGTCACCTCCCCGCTCTACAACTTCGGTGTCCCGCAGCACCTCAAGGCGTGGATCGACCTGCTCATCACCGACCCCCGGCTCGGTCCCGGTACCGCACCGCTGGCGGGCCGTCCGCTCGCGCTGGTGATCGCCCGCGGGGGCGGCTACGGCCCGGGCACCCCCCGCGCCGGCTGGGACCACGCCACCCCGTACCTGCGGCAGATCTTCGGCGCGGTGCTCGGCGCGGACCTGACGGTGGTCGAGGCCGAGCTGACGCTCGCGGCTGTCGTCCCCGCCATGGCGTCGCTGGTCCCCGAGGCCGAGCGACAGCGTGCCCAGGCCCGGGAGCTGGCCGCGGAGGCGGGCCGGGCGCTGGCCGAGCGGGTCGCCGTCGCCGCATGATCGTGGGCTCGCGCCGACCGGGGGGCGGCGCGAGCCCCGTCGCTCCTCCTCAGGCCGGGCGCGGGGCGTACATGATGACGACCACCCCGACCAGGCAGATCAGCGCACCGATGATGTCCCAGCGGTCGGGCCGGAACCCGTCGAGCGCAACCCCCCACAGCAGCGACCCGGCGACGAACACCCCGCCGTACGCGGCCAGGATGCGCCCGAAGTTGGCGTCGGGTTGCAGGGTCGCGACGAACCCGTAGGCACCGAGCGCGATCACTCCGGCGCCGATCCAGATCCAGCCGCGGTGCTCACGCACCCCCTGCCACACCAGCCAGGCGCCGCCGATCTCGGCGACCGCGGCCAGCACGAAGAGAACGATCGAGCGGGCGACGGTCACGGCGTCAGCGTAGATGGGCGGTGCGGCCCGTCGTGGCCGATCGCCCCGACCACCATCACCTGCGCCACATGAACTCCGTCTCCGGTGAGGGTGTCGTGCAGCATCCGCACATACGCCGACTCCGCCGCGTAGGCGACACCGGACACCGCACGTCGCGGTGCGGCTCGACCGCGGCGCCCCCCGTGGTGAACAGCAAGGTGCCGCGGCCCAGCCGCTGCATGTCCGGAACGACGGCGCGGACCGCCGTGGCGGCGGCCACCACAGTGGTTCACCTCGCGGTTCGCGTTCGGCGGTGGAATTGAACGCTGGGCGGTGCATCAACTCCGTGAGCCTGCCCCTTCCATGATCGCCTTCAGCGCGGCGAGGTCCTTGGTGGTGGCGCGGCGCATCGCCCGCCCCACCAAGGGCGCGGTCAGCGATCCGAACCCGCTCGGCGACCCGGTGTTGCGCAAGGTCATCAAGGTGCCGCCGTCGACAGCCTCCCAGGTGTAGGTGGTCTCCATCGGGAACGGCCCCTGCGCGGTGCGCATCACCGTCCGTTCCCCGGGCACCAGCTCGGCGACCTCGAGTGGCGTTCGTGGCGCATCCCACCTGAGCGGGTGGGGGCGTCTCCCACTCGACCGAGGAGATGTTGGCGTACCACTCGGGCGCGTGCGAGGGGTCGGAGGCGTACGCGGAAACATCCGCGAGCGGAGCATGGATCACGGTCTCGACCCTGACGTCGACGTTCACAGCTCAGCTCCCGCCTGGCGGACATGCTCAGCCTCGCGGTCCGCGCGGCGCCGCCGCTTCCGTGCGGGCGGCCGATCGCAGGCGACCTGCAGCGCCTCGTCCAGCAACGCCGGCCAACCCTCCGACCTCCCTTCGGGTACGGCCGCCCACTCCCGGAATCGCCTGCCCGCTGGGGCGAACGCAACGGCCTGCCCCGAGTCGACGAGCTCGTCGACTCGCGGCTCCGTCAACTTGACCAACAGATTGCCGGTCCGCCGGTCGAAGGAGGCGAAGAAGGCGCCGTCGAGCCTCAGACAGGGCCGGCCCATCATCGTCGAACGCTCGGCTCCGGGTGCTGCCAGGAGCGGCGCGGCGAGATTCCAGAAGCAGGCCTCGCCCAGTGTCTCCGGGACGGTCATCGCCGGCCCAACTCGGCGGGGATGGGACGCGCTGGGTACTCAAGCTTCACCGGATCCCTCCCGCTGATCCCTGCACGGATGACGATCCGATCGACTCCGGGGCGGCCCGCAACCGTTGCAGGGGCGTCGCCCAGAACTCGTCGAGGAACGAGGCGATCTCTGCGACGCGTCGCAGGTCAGCGCGGTACAGGCGCCGGTTCCCGGCCGCCCGGGCGGTGACCAGTCCGGCATCCCGGAGCTGCTTGAGGTGCTGGCTCGCCGCCGATCTGGTCAACCCCGCCGCTTCGGCCAGCTCCGACGCGGGACGCTCGGCGTCCCAGACCAGCCGGAGCATCGTCCGGCGGCCGGGATGGGCGATGGCACGCAGGGCCTCGTCGGGCACCTCCGGGATCACGACACCTCCGAGATCACCGCGACTCCGGGATCACGGTCGGCGCCCCATGGCCCCGAGGAGCCCGTCCTGGGCGGTGGCATCGGCCGGTACCGGGACCGGGGGGCCGACGAGCCCGGCCGAGCGTCCACGTTCGGGCTTCTCCGGCAGGAACATCGCCACGCAGGCGTCGACCAGCTCGCCGTCCAGTGTGCGCTCCTGATCGGTCGCCGTGGCGAGGTCCCACGTGTGGATCAGGCGCGACCGGTTCCCGGCCGGCGAGGGCCGCGGCGAGGTAGTCGGTCGAGCCGACAGGTGCGCCGCTCGTGGTTGTGCTGCACGGCGCCCGCGGCACGGGCGCCGACATGCGGGCGAACCTGGGCTGGGACGCGCTCGCCGACCGGGAGGGCCTGTCGCCACACCGACAGTCTGCGACCGGACGCCGACCACGATGCTCGCACGTCAAAGGCGCACCATCGCTCTTCGATCATGCCTGCGCAGCAAGGACGCGCCTCTCACGCGTCGAGCAAGCCAGGTCAGGCGAGCGACAAGAACAGCCGTTCGAGCTCAGCCTCGTTCAGACGCCGGGCGTGGTCGTCGTCTTGGACCATGCACTGCCGCATTCCGGCGGCGATGATCTTGAAGCCGGCGCGGTCCAGTGCGCGGGATGCCGCCGCCAGCTGCGTCACGACGTCTGCGCAGTCCCGACCCTCCTCGATCATGCGGATCACCCCTCCGACCTGACCCTGCACGCGACGGAGGCGATCAAGCACCTCCCCAAGCTTGGCCATCTGCACGTCCACCATCGCGCTCCCATTCGCTCGTGGTACCCCACGGGGTATCGCGCCGAGGCTACCCGCCGCGCCCCGCCCCCCATCGCCCGCGTCAGCGCCGGTACTCGAACGCGGCCAGGTGCTGCTGCGACGCGTTCAGCAGCTGCTGGTACACCCGCTGCACGTCCGGGGCGGTCAGGCCCTCGGCGGCGGCCCGCAGGTCGGCGATGTCGGTCGTCTCGACGGTCCGGCCGACTCCGAGGGCGGCGGGCTCGCCGGTGAGGCCTTCGGCCAGCAGGCGGTCATAGGTGGCCTTCACGGTCGGGTCGCTGAAGCTGCCCGCAGCCTGCCCGGCGGTCGGGTCGGTGATGCCGTAGCGGGCGAGGAGGGTCCGGAAGGCCTCGAGGTGGCGGGTTTCCGATGCCGCGATCCGGTCGAAGACGGGGTCGTCGTAGCGGGCGGCGAACGCGGTGTAGAGGTCGTGCGCGAGCTTCTCCTCCTGCGCGTTGGCCTGCAACGTCGAGCGCTGGGCCGCGGTCAGGGTGCCGCTGGGCGCCGTGAGGAGGCACCCACCGTCGCCCGGCCCGTACCCGCCGTTCTGGCTCGTGTTCCTGCCGCCGCTCCCGGGACCGTAGCCATCGCCCGGCCCGGCGGCGAGCGCAGGCCCCGCGACGAGCACACCGACGGCCAGCATGCCGGCTCCGGCGGTGGCGACCTTCGTGATGGTCCTCATCTTGTCCTCCTCAGGTTGAGCACCCTTGAGGATCGGCCCTGCTGGTGCAGGCACGATGTGGTCGATGTGGAGGGGATGTGGAGACCTTGGGCGTCGGCACGGTTCTCGTCGTCGAGGACGAGCGGGAGATCCGCGAGCTGCTCCGCCGATACCTGGAGCGGGCCGGGTTCGCGGTCCTGACCACCGGGTCCGGCGCGCAGGCGCTGCAGATGCTCGACGAGCACGCAACCGACATCGTCGTGCTCGACCTCGGGCTGCCCGATGTCGACGGCATCGAGGTCCTGCGGGCGGCCCGCACCGGCGGCGGTGTCCCGGTGGTCGTGCTCACTGCGCGCAGTGAGGTGGCCGACCGCATCCGGGGGCTGGAGCTCGGCGCGGACGACTACGTGACCAAGCCGTTCAGCCCGACCGAGGTCGTCCTGCGCGTCCAGGCCGTGTTGCACCGGACCCGCGGCGGGTCCGACGTGTCGGGGCCGTCGTCGTTCGGGGCCGGGCGGCTACATGTCGACGAGGCCCGCCACGAGGTGAGCTGGGACGGCACGACGCTGGACCTGACCCCGACCGAGTTCGGCGTGCTGGCCGCCCTGGCGGCCGTGCCCGGCCGGGCGTACTCGCGCTACGAGCTGGTCAACCGCGTGCGCGGCTACGAGTTCGCCGGCTACGAGCGCAGCATCGACTCGCATGTGAAGAACCTGCGCCACAAGCTCGGGGCAGACGGGCCAGCCGTCGTCGAGACGGTGCACGGAGTCGGCTATCGCCTGGGCCTGCGCCGTGACCGGTGACCGGACCTGGGGGCCGCTGGCCTGGCGACTGCTCGCGGCGTTCGTGGCCGCCGCGCTCTCCTCGGTGGTGGTGATGGCCGCCGGCGCGGTGGTGGCGGCCGACCGGGGTCTCGCCGCGGCCCAGGAGACGACCTGGCAGCAGACCGCGGACCAGGTGGCCGAGGCGGTGGGCATCGCCTACACCGAGGCGGCGGGCTGGTCCGGAGCGCGTCTGGACAGGGCCGCGGCCCTGGCCGAAGGAGCGGGAGCCCGACTGGTCGTGCGCGACGCCGCGGGCCAGACCGTGCGATCCCCCGGCGGCGGCTCTGGCCCCGGCCCGGGCGGCGCGGGCCCGGGCAGGGCCGGCCCGGGCCGGAACGGGATCAGCGCGCCGGTCGTCGTCGCCGGGACGACGGTGGGTGCCGTTCAGCTCGTCTTCCCCGCGGCCGCAGGCTCCTCGGCGCGCGGTGTCGCGTGGGGATGGATCGGCGTCGCCGCAATAGTCGCGCTCGCGGTGGCCCTGGCCGCGAGCTGGTTCGTCAGCGGGCAGATCGTGCGTCCGCTCGGGCGGCTCGCGACCGCCGCGCGGACGATGGCCCGTGGCGACCGGTCCGCTCGCTCCGGGGTGCGCGCGCCCGGCGAGCTCGGGGACCTGGGCCGGGCGTTCGACACCATGGTCGCCGAGGTGTCCCAGGCCGAGCAGGCCCGGCGCAACCTGACCGCGGACGTCGCGCACGAGTTGCGCACCCCGCTGGCGATGTTGCGGGCCGGCCTGGAGGAGCTGCGCGACGGGTTCGCCGACCCCGATCCGGCCCGGCTGACCAGCCTGCACGACCAGACCCTTCGACTCGGCCGGGTCGTCGACGACCTCGCCGAGCTCGCCGCGGCCGAGTCGGCTGCACTGTCGCTGCGGCTCGCCGACGTCGACCTCGCCGCCCTTGCCCGTACGGAGCTGGCCTCGCACGCACCCCGGCTCGAGGCGGCCGGCCTCGCTGCGCGGGCCGAGCTCGCCGAGGGTGTGGTGGTGCGGGCCGACGCCGACCGGCTGCACCAGGCGCTGGGCAACCTCCTCGGCAATGCGGAGCGCTACCTGCGCGCGGGTGACAGCGTGACCGTGCGGGTGTCCACCACCGGCGGCGAGGCGGTCGTGCAGGTCGCCGACAGCGGCCCAGGGATCCCGGAAGACGCGCTCCCCCACGTCTTCGACCGCCTATGGCGGGGACGGAGCCATCGCGACGTCGCGGGCTCGGGCATCGGGTTGGCGGTCGTCCGCGAGCTCGTGACCGCGCACGGGGGCACCGTCGAAGCGGCCTCCGGGCCGGCAGGCGGAGCCACCTTCACCATCCGGCTGCCTATGCGGTGACCCGCGCATGCATGGCACGAACGGCTGTGGGCGAGCTCGTGGAACTCAGCCTGGACGCAGCGCAGCTCAGCTCATGGCTGACCTCCGTGGCGTCCCCGAGGCCGGGCCGTCGGTCGGCTACTCGGCGACGAGCGCGAAGTAGCTCTCCTCCTCTTGGACGAAGTGGAGTTCCAGGAGGGCGTGCAGCCCGTAGAGGCAGGCGAGGACGTCTTGGCGGCGCTCGGGATCGAGCTGAGCGCCATCGTCGATCGCGTCGAGGTGGCTGTGCAGCCGCCGGGTGAGCCTGCCGATCTCGGCATGTGCCCGGCTCATCGGCGCGACCGCCTCACTGCTGCCGAACCTGCGCGCCATCGCCGGGAGAAGCTCGGCCTCCTCGGCCTCCTCGTGCGGCACCAGCCGCTCCTCGAGCGCGGCGTGGGCTCGGCGCAGTGCCTCGATGGCCGAGCGGTCCGCCTGGACGGCCAGCACATCCGCAGCCGTGCGCAGCAGCGGCAGCACCTCGTGGAGGCGGTCGTGCTCGGCCGCGAAGCGACGCAGCAAGGCCAGCGTGTCCGCCTGCACCGGTTTCCCACCGACCTGGCCGCCGCGCAGGGCGCGCAGGGCGTTGAGGATCACCGCGACGTCGATGCCCTCCTGCAGCAGCGCCCCGACCGCGGGCGGCAGCAGACCGAACGCGGCGACCACCATCGCCGCCAGCGACATCACCATGCCCGCCAGCGCGCTCTGCACGGCGATCCGCCGGGCGCGGCGGGCGATCTCCATGGCGTCCGCGAGCCGGTCGAGGCGATCGGTCGTGAGCACCACGTCGGCCGCCTCGGAGGAGGCGGTCGCGCCGCGCGCGCCCATTGCCACCCCGACCGTGGCGGCAGCGAGCGCGGGGGCGTCGTTCAGACCGTCGCCGACCATCACCGTGACCGCGCGCTCCCCCTCGGCACGCACACCGGCAACCTTGCTCGCGGGCGTCTGCTGGGCTCGCACCTCGTCGAGCCCCAGAATCGCCCCGACCTCCCGGGCCGGTTCCGGCCGGTCCCCGGTGAGCATCACGAGGCGCCGGATACCGGCGGCCCGCAGCCGCCGCAGGGTGCGGCCTGCATCGGCCCGCAGCGGGTCCTTGAGCAGGATCGCGCCGACCGGGTCGCCATCGGCCTCGACCCACACCAACGCACAACCGTCCAGCCCGGCCCGGCTGACCGCCGTCCGCGCCCACGTGGCGTCGGGCGCCGCAGCCCGTTTGCCCACCCGTACCCGGACGCCGTCGATCGCGGCGGTGACGCCGCGGCCCGGCTCTTCCTCGACCTCGCCCGGCAGGGACAGCACCAGACCGCGCCTGCGCGCCTCGGCGACCACGGCCTCGGCGAGCACGTGCGGGGAAAGCTGGTCGGCCGACGCGGCGATCCGGAGCACCTCGGCCGCCAGGTGGCCCGGCGCGGTGGCCACTTCGGTGACCGCGGGGCGCCCGGCCGTGAGGGTGCCGGTTTTGTCCAGCACCATCGTCTGGGCCCGGCCGAGGTTCTCCAACGCGCTACCGCTGCGCACCACCACCCCTCGCCGCGACGCCCGCGAGAGTCCGGAGACGATCGCCACCGGCGCGGCCAGCAGCAGCGGACACGGCGTGGCGACCACCAGTACCGCCACCGCCCGTTCAGCCGAGTCACTGGCCCACCACGCCAGTCCGGCCAGCGCGAGCGACAGGGGCAGGAACCAGGCCGCGAACCGGTCCGCCAGCCGGATCACCGGAGCGCTCTCCGCGCCCGCCTGGCGGACCAGCGCGACGATCCCGGCGTAGGTGCTCTGCGCGGCCGGCACCGAGCAGCGCACCTCCATTGCACCGCCCGCGTTCAGGGTGCCGCTGCGCACCGGCTCCCCGACCGCGCGCTCCACCAGGTGGGGCTCGCCGGTCAGCGCCGACTCGTCCAACACCGCCGGGCCGGCCTCGACCAGCCCGTCCACGGGAAGCACCTCGCCGGGGCCGACGACCACCAGGTCCCCGACGGCGACCTCGTCGACCGGCACCTCGGAGACGACGTCGCCGACCTGCCTGCGCGCAGTGCGCGGCGCCCGTTCCAGCAAGGCCCGCAGATCCCGCGTGGCGCGCCGCTGCGCGGCGGCGTCCAACGCACGTCCGGTCGCCAGCATCACCGCGATCAGCGCGCCCGCCAGGTACTCGCGCACCACGAGCGTTCCCACCAGCGCGAGGACCGCGATCAGGTCGACGCCAAGGGTCCACCGCAGCAGTGCCGCGGCCACCCAGCCCGCCGCCGGGACGACCGCGGCGACCGTCGCGGCGGCCCACAGGGCGTCGGCCCACCCGCTCAACCCGGTCACCGAAGCCACGCCGCCCGCCACCAGCAAGGCCACCGTCGTGGCGAGCAGCGCAGGCTCGAACCACCGCCGCGCCCACGACAGCGCGGTGGGACCGCCACCTCGACGCGACGACGCCTCGCCCCTGGACACCGGTCACTCCTCGGCGGCGATCGGACCCGTGCCGACCGTCACCCACACCCTTCCAACCACGGGACCTGGCCCGGTAGGGGCGGGCCGACCCCGCCTCCCCGCCGATGGTCCCGGGCACGACGCGCTCGCGGCTCCTACCTCGCCGACAGGACAACCTCCCCCTTGCACACCCCTCGTAATGACCGTACATTAAGCCCCTGACGTATCGAAGGGTGGGACACACGTGGGCCACGGCGGGGCGCAACCCCTTCAGCGCACGGGCGGAGGCCTGCTCTGGCAGCAGCTGCTCGCCGACCTGCGCCGCCGCCTCACCGCTGGGGAATTTGCCGACACTTTTCCTGGCGAGCTCACCCTGGTGACGGAGTACCGGGTCAGCCGCCAGACCGTGCGCCAGGCGCTGCGCCACTTGCGCGCCGAGGGTGTGATCGCCGCGGGCCGGGGTCGCCGGCCACACGTGGTCCCGACCGAGATCACTCAGCCCGTCGGCGCCCTGTACAGCCTGTTCGCCTCGGTCGAGGCGAACGGGCTGGAGCAGCGCAGCATCGTGCACACCCTCGACGTCCGCGCCGACGGCGTCGTGGCCACCCGACTCGGCCTGGAGGAGTCCACACCCCTCGTCCACCTGGAACGACTGCGTCTCGCGGCGGGCGAACCGCTGGCCGTCGACCGGGTCTGGCTACCTGCGTACCTCGCCTATCCCCTGCTCGACGCCGACTTCACCCATACCGCCCTGTACACCGAGTACCGCGACCGCTGCGGCGTGACACTGACCGACGGCGAGGAGCGCATCCGCGCCGTCGTACCGACCCCCGCCGAACGCCTGCTGCTGGGCGTCGGAGCCGATACCGCCACGTTCGCCATCGACCGCCTGGGCCGTGCCGACGGCCGGCTCGTCGAGTGGCGCCACACCCTCGTCCGCGGAGATCGGTTCACCCTCACCGCCGACTTCTCCGCCCGCGACGGCTACCGCCTCGCCGTCGCCCCCCGTACCGGCGGCGGGAGCCCGGTCCGATGATCGCTCTCGCCGCTCTCCTCGGGCTCGTCATCGGCGCTGTCATCGGCGGCTTCGGCGGCGGCGGTGGGGTCCTCACCGTGCCCGTGCTGGTCTATGTCCTGGGTCAATCGGCCCAAGACGCGACCACTGCGAGCGTGGTCATCGTCGGTATCTCCGCGGCGGTCGGCGTCCTCGCCCGCGCCCGTACGGGAGGGGTCGACTGGCGGACGGGTGTGGTGTTCGGTGTCGTCGGAATCCCGGCGGCGTGGCTGGGCACCGTGCTGAACCACCGGGTCAGCCAGCCGACGCTGATGCTCGCGTTCGCGGGGCTGACCCTCGTCGCCGCCGCGGCGATGCTGCTCCACGCGCGGAGCACGCGACCAGCGACTCAGCACGCCGATGAGGACACCACTCCGCACCACGACCGGGGTGGTGGGAGCGTCGCTGACGAGAGCCACGACGCGCCGCGGGCGAGCGCTTCGGACACCGGCGCGGGCGGTCGAAGCGTGACGACGGTACTGACCAGCAGGCGTGGCGCCTCCGCGGGTCCGTTCCTCGCCACCGCGGCCAAGATTGCTCTCGGGGGCGCCGCGGTCGGCTTCCTCACCGGTTTCCTCGGGGTCGGCGGCGGATTCCTCGTCGTACCGGTCCTGGTGATCATGCTGCGAATGCCCATGACGCTCGGAATCGGCACATCGCTGCTGATCATCACGCTGAACTCGGTCTCCTCGGTGGTCTCCCGCATCGGTGTCGCCCACGTCGACTGGCGAATCGTCGTGCCGTTCACCCTGGCCGGCGTGGCGGGAACCTTCGCCGGTAAGCGCTTGGCCGATCGGCTCTCCGGACGAGCACTCGGCATCGGCTTCGCGTGGCTGCTCGTCGCAGTCGGGTTGTTCGTGGGTGTCCAGAGCCTGCTGACACTCTGAGCAACTCGGGAGCGCTGAGCAGCTCGGGAACGCTCCGGATCCATACCTGGCGCGCCACGACCTGCCCCTTTCGCAGTATCAGCAGTGTCGGAATGCTGCGGGCGTCGAATCGAGCGGCGACGCCCGGAGCCCGGTCGACGTCAACCTTGGTTGCGCCGGGCGCAGCTCGGGCAGGCGACGGTGACCGTGTCCGGGGTGGGCGGGTTCGGGGACGTCATCGCAGATCTCGTGTGACGTCAGGCGAGTCCACGCAGCGTGAGCGGACACGAGGCGTATCCGCCGTAGGAGGCCGAGGGCGCACGGCCCGCCATGGCGTCGAGCAGGTTCGCCACGAGCACGGGGGCCTGTTTGCGGACCGCCGCAGCGGTCTTGGAGTTCGGGGTCGAGCTGGCGTCGCCGAGGGCGAACACGTCGGGGTAGTGGCGGATCCACGTCACACCCTTGGGCATGACCGTCGACTCGGGTCGGGCGGTCACCTCGACCGGCGCCCGCTGCCGCCACCGACGATCACGATCCGGTGCCCGGTGTCGACCACTGTGTCCTCCTGACGTCGAGAGCGGCCGCTCGCCGCGCATCCGTCACAATATTCGTTCACATGTTGAGATCACAAGACAAAAGACCGTACATTTACTCGAGGGAAGGGGCAGGGACGTTGTGCCCGCCTCCGGAGAGTCGTTCGCCTCGCGGGAGACGGGCCGCTCGCCGGGAAGGATGCACATACCCCCGGGGGTTCCCTGGTTGTCAGCGTCGTCGACGAGCGGGAGCGCTATCATGATCTTCACCCAGTACTACCTGGACTGCCTCTCGCAGGCGTCGTACCTGATCGGGGACGAGACGTCGCGGCAGGCGGTCGTCGTCGACCCTCGCCGCGACGTCGCGGAGTACCTGACCGATGCGGAGGCGCACGGGCTGCGGATCGTCGGGGTGATCGACACCCACTTCCACGCCGACTTCCTGGCCGGGCACCTCGAACTGGCGGAGGCGACGGGGGCCTGGATCGGTTTCGGCGCCCGGGCGAACGCGGAGTTCCCGGTCCGCCACCTCGCCGACGGAGAGCGCATCGCGCTGGGCGAGATCGTCCTGGAGATCTGGGAGACCCCCGGGCACACCCCGGAGTCCATCAGCGTGCTGGTCCACGAGCACGCCGGCGACGAGGTGCCCTACGGCGTGCTGACCGGTGACGCGCTGTTCATCGGCGACGTCGGGCGGCCGGACCTGCTCGCCTCGATCGGCCACACGGCCGACGAGCTGGGCAGGATGCTGTATGCGTCGGTCCGGCGGCTGATGACGCTGCCCGACCAGGTCCGGGTCTTCCCCGCGCACGGTGCCGGCTCGGCCTGCGGGAAGAACCTCTCCACCGAGCGCTGGTCGACGATCGGTGAGCAGCGGACCGGGAACTACGCGTGCCAGCCGATGGACGTGGACGACTTCCTCGCTCTCGTGACCGCGGGACAGCCGGCAGCACCGGACTACTTCGTCTACGACGCCGTGCTCAACCGTCGCGCGCACGAGGTGTTCGATCCCGCTCACCACGTGCGGCCGCTGGACCTGCCCGAGGCGCTGGATCTACAGCGGGCCGGCGCCGTACTGGTCGACGCCCGCGACCCGCAGGAGTTCGCCACAGGCCATCTGGCCGGCTCCCTCAACGTCCCGGCCGACGGCCGGTTCGCCGAGACCGCGGGCACCGTCGTGCGCCCCGACGAGCAGATCGTCGTGATCGCCCCGCAGGACCGCGAGGAGGAGATCGTCATCCGGCTCGCCCGGATCGGGTTCGACCGCGTCGCCGGCTACCTGCGCGAACCCGAGGGAGCGTTCCTCGGCACACCCGAGCGCGTCGCCCCCGCCAGCCGGGTCACCGCGCCGCAGCTCGCCACCGCCCTGCGCACCCCGCTGCCGCCGGTTCTGCTCGACGTCCGCAACCCCGGCGAGCTCGCCGAGGGCGCCATTCCCGGCGCATGGCACATCCCGCTCGCGCAGCTGCCGAACCGGCTCGGCGAGATCCCGCCGGACCGGCCCGTGGTCACCTACTGCGCCGCCGGCTACCGCTCCAGCGTCGCAGCCTCGCTGCTGCGCCGGGCAGGCCACACCGACGTCTCCGACCTGCTCGGTGGGTACTGTGCGTGGACCGCGCTCGCGCAACCGGTCGGATGACGACCACACGGAATCCGGAGGACGACGCCACCGAGTTGAGGCTTCATGGACGCAGCCGGGTGGGACGAGCGGTACGCCGCCTCCGACCTCGTCTGGTCAGCGGGCTGCACTGCAGACCCCCGATCAGGTCGCGGCCGCGCTCCCCCGCTTGCGGATCCAGAAGGCCGAACGGGTCAGGCGCCCGGTCGAGATCGACGGGACGACCCGGCACGCGATCGACACCCTGGTTCGGGCCAGCGCCCCGGCAGCGCCAGCTCCGGCGGGCAACCCGTGCAGTCCCGTCGAGCGGATTCGGGCTCAACTGAGCTCAACTGCGTTCGTGTAGTTCAGCGGCGACAATCGGGCGGGGGAACGATGCAATCGGGTAGAGGCAAAGTAGCCGGAGCAACCGTCGTCTGGATGGCATTGGTTGTCACGGCGGTCGCCGTCGCCGCGGTTCTGCTGGGTGGCTCCGCCGCGTGGCTGGCGGAGCAGCGGATGCCGGGAAGCACCATCACGTCGTGGGGCGACGGACTGTGGTGGGCCCTCACCACCCTCACGACGGTCGGCTATGGAGATCACGTGCCCGTCACGGTCGCCGGTCGCCTCGTCGCCGCCGCCGTCATGGTTGCCGGGGTCGCGGTACTCGGCGGCGTCGCCGCGGGGATCGCCCTCGTCGTCGCGCGGTCCGTAGCGGCGACTGAGGAGCACGCTCTGGAGGTCGAGGCGAAGTCGATCGAGCACCGCGTGGACGCCCGCTTCGACGACCTGGACGAACGGCTGGCGCGCATCGAGGAGCAACTCCAGCGGGTCGCGAGCCGGACCTGTGGGTCGGCTGCTCGCCTTGACGTGTGCCGCGCTGGTAGCCACCCGCGGGTCCGCGCGCACCATGGACGGGACGATCAGCTACCGCCGCGCCGGTCGGTCGTGGCCGGCCGTCCCGCGAGCCCGAGGACCCGGTCCAGGACCTTCCAGCGGAACACCGCCCACTGCACCACGGCCCATCCGCTCACGGCCACCGCTACCGCGCCGAGCATCGGGCCGACCGGCCTGATCAGGTGGAAGTAGTCGGTGAGCGCCGGGGTGGCCAGGGTGAGCACGAACACGCCCGACAGCCCGGCGACGAGCAGCGCTGGCCTACGGTCCGGTACCGCCGCTGTCCACACGGCCAGCGCCCGGTGCGGCGGGGCCAGCAGCAGGACCAGCAGGATCCCGGTGATGGACACGAAGATCGACAAGCCGGTCTGGGCGGCGAGAGTCGCGGTGGCCTCGCGGAACCCGGGGTCGCTCGCTGCAAGCCCGGTGTAGCGCTCGAAGGCGGTGACCATCCTGGCCGGTAGCCCACCCGCCGCGGAGGTGTCGTCGACCCGCCTGTAGAGGTAGGTGTACACGCCGACCCCGAACAACGCCGTGACCAGGGCGACCGGGGCCACGAACCGGGCCAACGACCTCAGCAAGTCCGCCGGTGAGGGTTCTGGCCGGGCCCACAAGGTGAGAAACAGGCTGGGCAGCCCGACGGTGAACAGGCTGAGCCCGGCCTGCGAGGGCTGGTAAGGGAAGCCGAGCCCGAGCATCGCCACCGCCGCGATGATCAGCGTCGCTGTGGCCACCCGACTGAGGAACAGGTACATGGAGATGACGATCCCGCCGATGATCCGGCGACCCTCGTGCCGGGCGGGCAGGAGCTGCTCGAACTCGTCGCCGGCCAGCACGACGTCAGCCACGTCGCGGGTGACCGGGCTGCCGCTGCCCATCGCGACCCCGATCTGGGCCTGCTTGAGCGCGTTGACGTCGTTGACCCCATTCCCGATCATCGCCACGTAGAAGCCGCCACGGCGCAGCGAGGCCACGATGCGTTCCTTGTGCGCGGGTGACACCCGTCCAAAGACGCTGCGCTGCGCGACCACCCGGTCGAACACCTCCGATTCCAGCGCGTCCAGCTCCGGCCCGGTGACCGGCTCGCCCACCACGATGCCCGCGGCGTCGGCGACCGCGGTCACCGTGCGCGGGTCGTCACCGGAGAGCACCTTCACCCCTACGCCCTGCGCGCGCAGCCCGGCGATCGCCTCGACCACGCCGGGCCGCAGCTGCTCGCGCAGCGCGAGCACCGCAAGCGGCACCAGCCTCGGCAGGACCGGCCGCCCGGCCGCGTCGCGCAACCGCGCCGCCGCGTCGACCGGCCGCGCGACGACCAGCACCCGCAGGCCCGCCGACGCGTGTCGGGCGAGGATCGACGCCAGCGGTCCTGCCCGGTCGGCCAGCACCATCGCCGTGGACAGCGCGTCCGGGGCCCCGATGACGACCGTCCCTGAGCATGTCGAGTGACCGCGCCAACCCAGCTCAGAACAGAACGCGACCTCCTCGCGGGCCGCCACCGGCCCGCCCGGCAACGCTGCCGCGATCGCCGCATCGACCGGGCCCGGCACGGGCGTGCCACGGGCCAACCCACCAAGTCTCGCCTCGGTGTCCACCCGGTCCACCCCCGGCAGCATCTCCAGCTCGACCAGCTCCAGAGCAGCGCCGGTCAACGTGCCGGTCTTGTCCACGCACACCATGTCGAGATTGCTCATCGCCTCGACCGCGCCGACCTGAGCCACCAGCACCCCGCGGCGCCCGATCACTGCGGCTCCACCGGTGTAGGCCACGGTGATCAGAAGGAACAACCCGTAGGGCACCAGCCCGGACAGCACCGCGGCGGTCTGCACGAAACGCAGCAGCGGCTGGCCGTCCAACACCGCCCGAGCCAGGATCGCGCCGCTCATCACCGCCACCACCAGCATGATCAGCCGGATCAGGAAGTCAACCCGCTGCTGCAGCGGGGTCCGCTCCACAGTCGGGGTACGCGCCGCCGCGACCAGTCGGCCCGCGAAGCTCTGGACGCCGAGCGCGTCGGCACGTTGGATCCCCTGCCCGGCCACGCACCTGCTACCCGAGAGCAGCAGCTCACCCGGCCCCCGCAGCACCCGGGCGGCCTCGCCGGTGACCAGTGATTCGTCGACCTCCACCCGCCCGGTGACCAGCGGCCCGTCCACCACGATCTGCGCGCCGCCCACCAACGGCAACAGGTCACCGCGTACCACCTCCGCGAGCGGCACCCGCAGCTCGACCCCACCGCCGGCCGGGTCCCGGCGCACCACCGCCACCCCGTCGCCGTCGATCACCCGCAGCCGGTCCAGCTTGCGCTTCCCGAGAACCTCCTGCACCGAGCTGATCACGGCACTGAGCAGCCCGACCCCGACGCTGATCAGCGCGTCGGTCGGGCGGCCCAGCAGCAGAAGCGTGATGCCGATGACGAACAGGATGTTGTTGAAGAAACTGAAGAGGTTCGTGCGCAGGATCCGGAGGTAACCGCGCCCCGTGGCCGCCGTCGACCCGCGGCCCTCCCCATGCCGGCGGCGGGCGAGCACTTCGGATTCCGACAGCCCGACGGGCTCCTGCATACGACCTCCGTCCGGCTCCGGCGCAGCGTATGCCAAGGCCTGGCGCCGCTCGCCCCTGGCGCTGCCCGACGGCCGGCGAACCGTCTCGCCGTTCCGCCCGCCGCTCGCACCGGCCGTACGACGGGCCGGTGTCGCTATGCTCACCGCTGGTGAGCCGGGAAGTCTGGTCGGCGCCGTCCTGCCGTGCGCCGACCACACCCGGAAGGGCCGTTCCGTGCCCCACCTGCTGTCCGCCGTCGCCGCCTGTGCGATCTTCCTCGGCGCCTACGTCCTGATCGCCACGGAACGATGGGTCACCCGGGTCGCCGCCGCCCTCGGCGGTGCCGCGCTGGTGCTCGCGTTCGGGATCAGTGACGCGGAAGCGGCCTTCTTCTCCGAGGAGACCGGGGTCGACTGGAACGTCGTCTTCCTGCTCCTCGGCATGATGATCATCGTGAGCGTGATGCGCGATACCGGCATCTTCGAGTACCTGGCGATCTGGGCGGCCAAGCGCGCCCACGGGCGCCCCTTCCCGCTGATGGTGCTGCTGATCCTCATCACCGCGATCGCGTCGGCGCTGCTGGACAACGTCACCACCGTCCTGCTGATCGCACCGGTCACCATTCTGCTCTGCCAGCGGCTGGCCCTGCCGGTGGTGCCGTATCTGCTCGCCGAGGTGTTCGCCTCGAACATCGGCGGCACCGCCACGCTCGTCGGGGACCCGCCGAACATCATCATCGCCAGCCGCGGCGGCCTGTCCTTCAACGACTTCCTGATCCACCTGGCCCCGGTTGTCATCATCCTGCTCGCCCTGCTGATCGGGCTGTGCCGGTGGCTGTTCGCCGACGCCTTCCGCACCGACAAGAAGCGGATCGCGCAGATCCTGGCGCTGAACGAGCGGGAGGCCATCCAGGATCACCGCCTGCTGGTGCAGTCGCTCGTCGTGCTCGCAATCGTCCTGGCCGCCTTCGTGCTGAGCCCGGTACTCGGCTATGCCCCCTCTGTCGTGGCCCTGCTCGGCGCCGGACTGCTGGTGGCTATCACCCGGGTCACCACCGAGACCGCCCTGCAGGACGTCGAGTGGCCCACCCTCGCCTTCTTCATGGGCCTGTTCGTCATGGTCGGCGGCCTCGTCGAGTCGGGCGTGCTGGAGGCACTCGCACACAGCGTCGCGGGCTTCGCCGACTCCGACCCGCTCGCGTTCACCGGGCTGCTGCTCTGGGGCTCCGGAGTGCTCTCCGGCATCGTCGACAACATCCCCTACGTCACCAGCATGAGCCCGGTCGTCGCGGACATCATCGGCCCGGACGGCGAGCCTCAGGTGCTGTGGTGGGCGCTGGCGCTCGGTGCCGACCTCGGGGGCAACGCCACCCTCATCGGCGCCAGCGCGAACGTCGTGGTCGCCGGTATCGCGGCCCGCAACGGAACCCCGATCGGATTCTGGCAGTTCACCCGCTACGGGCTCGTGGTCGCCGGAGCCACCCTTGCCGTGGCCACTCTGTACGTCTGGGTGCGCTACTTCCTGGTCGCCGGCTGATCTTCCGTGTCGGCGTCCTCGGCGGCGAGCAGGACCTCCAGCAGGTGCGCCGCGGTCAGCACTCCGCGGACCTGCCGGTCCTCGACCACGACCAGCAGCGGGCTGCGCAACCGGGCCATCACCGCCGCGCACTCCAGAACGGTCGCGTCGCCGTCGACGGCCGCGAGCTCGACCCGGTGACGACCCGCCGACAGGAGGTCACTCACCCGTTCGTCGGCCAACCGTTGCACGCACAACCGTTCTGCGCCTGCCTCGTCCACGACCCTCGCCAGCGCCGGATCCTCGCGGACGTAGTCCGGCACGACGACCCGCAACACCTGCGACGCCGGCAACACCGCCACCGGACGACCAGCGGCGTCAACGACGGCGATCCCCGGCAATCGGCCCTCTGCGATCAACCGGGCTGCGGCGAACGCCGGATCGTCAGGCCCCACCGTGGGCAGATCCTGCGCGAGGTCACGCGCTCTCATGAGGCAACAATAGGCGTCTGCGCCATGGCGCGGTGCCGTCGGTCATGAGCGGTCCGCGAACGCCTCCACATCGTCGATCTTGCCGGAGACGATGAGGAGGTCCTGGGCCTGCAGCACCGTGTTCTCCGTGGCGTAGGTGAAGTCCTCTCCCGGACGTTTGACACCGACGACGGTGATCCGGTCGCGATTGCGGACGCCGGTCTCCGACAGTGGTCGGCCGACGACGTCGGGCGGGGGTGAGGTCTTGACCATGGCGAAGTCGTCTTCGAACTCGATGTAGTCGAGCATCCGCCCCGTGACCAGATGCGCGACCCGCTCGCCCATCTCGTGCTCGGGCAGAACGACGTGATGGGCGCCGACCCGCTCGAGGATCCGGCCATGCTGGCGGCTGATGGCCTTGGCCCAGATGTTCGGGATTCCGAGGTCGACCAGCACCGCGGTGGTGAGAATGCTGGCCTCCAGATCGGTGCCGATGCCGACCACGGCTCGCTGGTAGTCGGGCACGTCCAACTGTCGTAGGGCCTCGATGTCGGTGGTGTCGGCCACGGCCGAGTGGGTGAGCTCGTCGGCGAACCCCTGGACCACCCGCTGCTTGCTGTCCACCCCGAGCACCTCGGTGCCGCGGCGGACCAGCTCCGACGCCAGCGACGCGCCGAAGCGACCCAGGCCGAGCACCACGACCCGGCTCGGCCGCCCGTCGTGATCGTTCTTCGCTCTAGCCAACGATGGTGCGCTCCTCCGGCAGTTCGTAGCGGCGTTCGTGTTCCCGCAGCGCGAGCGCGGACGCCAGGGTGATGGGTCCCAGTCTGCCCAGGAACATCAGTGCTGCCAGCAGCAGTTTGCCCGCGGTCGGCAGGTCGTCGGTGATTCCCGTCGACAGTCCCACCGTGGCGAATGCCGACACCGTCTCGAACAGCACCGCGTCCAACCCGAACCGGCTGATCTCCAGCAGGGTCACCGTGGACACCATCACCAGCCCGACCGCCGCCAACGCGACGGTCAGCGCCTGCCGCTGGACAGCGGAGGGCAGGCGACGGCCCAGCACGTGCACTGTCGGCTCGCCACGGACCTCGGCCAGCATGACGAACGCCAGCAGGGCGAACGTCGTGACCTTGATCCCGCCGGCGGTGCCGGCGCTGCCACCGCCGATGAACATCAGCACATCGGTGATGAGCAGCGTGGAGGGGTCGAGCCGGGCGACGTCGACGCTGTTGAACCCTGCCGTGCGGGGCTGGATCGCCTGGAAGATCCCGATCACGATCTTGCCGCCCACGTTCACCGGACCGAGCGTCCCGGGGTTGTCCCATTCGCCGAGCAGGAACGCCGCCAACCCGACCACGAGCAGGACCGTGTAGGTGACCACCGTGACCCGCAGGTGCAGCGACCACCGCGTCGCCCGGCCCCGCAGGCGGCGGCCGACCTCGAACAGCACCGGGAACCCGATCCCGCCCAGGACCGTGGCCAGGCCCATCGGCAGGCAGATCCACGGGTCGGTCGCGAAGGGAACCATGCTGTCGGTGAAGAGCGCGAAACCGGCGTTGTTGAACGCCGACACCGCATGGAACACCCCCAGATACACCGCCCGCAGCGGCGGCTCCGCGTAGAACAACGCGAACCGCGCCACCAGTATCGCCGCGGTCGCGGCTTCGATGATCAGACTGACCGCCAGGACACGGACCACGACCCGGCGGACGTCGCCCAGGCCCAGGGCCTTGGTCTCTGCCTGAGCGGTCAGCTGCATGCCGCAACCCGACCCGCCGTGCGATGAGCAGGCCGAGCAGCGTCGCCAAGGTCATGATCCCGATCCCGCCGACCTGGATCATGACCAGGATGGCCAGCTCACCGAACCCCGACCAGAAGGTCGCGGTGTCCACCACCACCAGGCCCGTCACACACACCGCCGAGACGGTGGTGAACAGCGCCGTCACCAGCCCGGCCGCGGTGCCGTCCTCGGTCGCGACCGGCAGCATCAGCAGGACGGTCCCGATCCCGACCGCCAGCGCGAACCCGGCCACGACTGCGGCGGCAGGTCGGTGCAACACCGCGTCCACCGGCGAGCGCCGCCGTGTCACCGCCTTGGCCACGCCGCGCAGAATAGAAGTCCTCTGCGCCTCTCCGCCGCATCGAACACGCTCCGATGCTTCGTTCCGGGCGACGGACGACGTGTCGGTGGCCTACCATGGATGCCGGTGTGCTGGGAAGCCTGGTCGGCGGACCTGCCGTCGATCCATGAGGGAGTCCTCTGTGCGTTCGTGTGGGCGAACAGCCCCCGGCGCGACGCCTACCCGTCTTGGTACCGACGCGGGGATCCCCGGGCCGCCCTTGGGGTCTCGTCGTCGATCCCGCGTGACGACTCGGCGAGCAAGATTGCCGGATGCAATAATGTCCTTGTGCAACAACCGACGGGTCGGCCACATGCGGACGGCGGTGAGGGGCTGGTCGATGCGGTGATGGCGGCCAGCCGCGCGCTGCTCGCTGTCGCTGCCCGGTCGCTGGCAGCCGTGGACGACGACGTAACGCTGCCGCAGTATCGCGCGCTGGTGGTAATGGCCGAGCGTGGAACGCAGCGGCCGGTGGATCTGGCGACGGCGATGGACGTGTCACCCTCGACCGCCACCCGGATGTGCGATCGCCTGGTCGCGAAAAGCCTGGTGGTCCGGGATCGGATCGGGATGGATCGGCGTGAGGTTCGGATCGGGCTCAGCCGGCGGGGACGGCAACTCGTCGACGAGGTGATGGACCGGCGGCGCGCCGAGCTGGCGGTACTGCTGGCCAAGCTGCCGGTGGAGCAGCAGGAGGCGGTGGCAGACGTCCTGCGCGCCTTCGCCGAGGTTGCGGGCGAGGTGCCCGAACGCGAATGGGCGGTTCGGGTGTGAGGCGTTCCACTCAAGTCACCTCGGCCGTTCTCCATCCGGTGCCGACGCTGTTGTCGCTGGCGAAGCGGCTGCACGCCTGGCTCACTGGCACCCAGCCCGGGCTGGTCGGTCTGGCACTGGTCATCGGTGCTGGCGCCGGACTGGGCGCCATGGTGTTCCGTTGGCTCATCGTCGGGATCACGAAGCTGGTCACCGGACGTGGCGACTACGGGGTCGACGGGCGTGTTGCGAGCCTGCACCTGCCCGCGCTGGGCCCGTGGTTCCTGCTGCTCGCGCCGGTCGCGGGCGGCCTGGTGTACGGGCCGTTGGTGTCCCGGTTCGCGCCCGAGGCCCGGGGACACGGCGTTCCGGAGGTGATGGTGGCGGTGGCCCGTCACGGCGGGCGGATCCCCGCCCGGGTCGCCGTGGTGAAGTCGCTCGCGTCGGCGTTGTGCATCGGGACCGGCGGCTCGGTGGGACGGGAGGGACCGATCGTGCAGATCGGGTCCGCGCTCGGCTCGTCGATCGGGCAGTGGCTACGGGTTCCGGACCACCGGCTACGGCTGATGGTGGCCTGCGGCGCGGCGGGGGGCATCTCGGCCACGTTCGACGCACCGATCGCCGGGGTCTTCTTCGCCCTCGAGATCATCCTCCGCGGGTTCTCCGCGGAGGCCTTCGGCATCGTGGTCATCGCCTCGGTGACCGCGAACGCGGTCGTCCGCTCGCTGATCGGTGCCGATCACATCCTGCACCTGCCGGAGTACATGCTGGGCTCCTCTGTGGAATTCCCGTTCTATGCGGTGCTGGGTCTGCTCGCAGGCCTGGCGGGCTGGGGGTTCACCCGAGTGCTCTACGGGATCGAGGACCTGTGCGACCGAGCGTGGCGGGGACCCGACTGGCTGCGTCCCGCGGTCGGCGGGCTTCTGCTGGGTGGAGTCCTGGTGGCGTTGCCACAGCTCTACGGCGTCGGCTACCCGGTGCTGGCGAAGGGGATCTCCGGCGGTTACGCCGTCGGGTTCCTGCTCGTCCTGCTGGTCGGCAAGATGATCGCTACGAGCCTGACCATCGGCATCGGCGGCTCGGGCGGGGTGTTCGCGCCGTCGCTGTTCATCGGCGGCATGCTCGGCAGCGCATTCGGCGTCGTGGCGCACGAGCTGTTCCCCGGACTGGATCTCTCTCCCGGCGCCTTCGGCCTGGTCGGCATGGCCGCGGTCTTCGCCGCCGCCAGCCACGCGCCGATCGCCGCCCTGCTGATCGTGTTCGAGCTCACCGGCGAGTACGCGATCATCCTTCCCCTGATGGCCGCCGTCGCACTGGCCACCGGGCTGAGCCATCTGCTCTCCCGCGACAACATCTACACACTCAAGCTGCTGCGCCGCGGCATCGACATCGACGCCGACTCCCGTACCAGCCCCGCACTCGACCGGCTCCGCGTCCGTGACGCCATGCACCCGGTCCCCGAGCCGATCCCCGGCGACACCGATCTCCTGGAGGTCGTCAGCCGGCTCGGCCGCTCACGCTACGGCGCCGCGCCGGTCATCGACGACGACGGGTCCTACCTCGGAGCGATCCTGGTACCGGAGCTGGATCCCGAGGAGGAGGACATCCCCGGGACGCCACGACACGCCCGCGACTTCGCCCGCATGCTGCCCGAGCTGCACCCCGACCTCTCCCTCCACCACGCCCTCGCCATGTTGGCTGCGCACGAGGCAACCGGTCTACCGATCGTGGCCGAACCGGACGGTCCGCCGATCGGCTGGCTCGACCACCGCGACGTCCTTACCGCCTACGGGTCACTGGTCCCTCCGGCATCGGCGGCCACCCGCCGATCGGGTCCCACCCCGTGATGGCCCCGGGCTGCGCGCTCACCAGCGCCCGCGGGTCCGTCGGTCGACTGCCCTGAGTGCCGGCGGCGCTTCGGCTCGTCGAGATCCGGCTCGGACGGCCCTGACCGCCCTCGGTGGATTCCCGTACGGAATTCTGACGGTCGCCTGAAGAACGGCCGGGACGTTCGTCCACTGCGTCCGATTTATCAGGCGTTTGCCCTGGTCAGAGGCACGCAATAGGTATCAGTGTGACGCATCCGACGGGTTTGGCCTTCTGCCGGTGGTGGCACCCCGCAGCGGCACGCGGTCGTCGGCAAGAAGGGCCGAGCGACCATCCGGCGTCCGTGACGAGGAGCTGCCCGTGAAGGAGATCGTCGGCGAGAGCCTGGCCAAGCGGCTGGTCGAGTGGGGGGTCGACACCGTCTTCGGCCTGCCCGGTGACGGGATCAACGGGCTGATGGAGGGCTTCCGGCGGCACAGCGACAAGCTGCGGTTCGTCCTGGTCCATCACGAGGAGGCGGCCGCGTTCATGGCCACCGGCTACGCCAAGGCCACCGGCAAGCTCGGGGTGTGCGCGGCGACGTCCGGCCCGGGCGCGATCCACCTGCTCAACGGCCTCTACGACGCGAAGCTCGACCACGTGCCGGTGCTGGCGCTGACCGGGATGCAGGCCACGAACGTGCTGGGCACGCACTACCAGCAGGAGGTGCACCTCGACCGGCTCTACTCAGGACCTCGCCGCCTACAACCTGATGGTCACCAACCCGCAGCAGCTGCCCGGCGTGGTCGACCTCGCGATCCGCAACGCGCTGTCGAAGCGCACGGTCGCGCACCTGACCTTCCCCAACGACATCCAGGTCGCGCCGCTGTCCGAGGACCCGTACCGGCACGTCGGGCCGGGCGGGGCGCCGGCGAGCATGCCGACGCTGAGCCTGCCGCAGCTGCCGCCGTCCGACGCAGAACTGGCCCGCGCCGCCGACGTGCTCAACGCCGGATCCAGGGTCGCGATGCTGGTCGGGATCGGTGCGCGGCACGCCCGCGACGAGGTGATCGCCGTCGCCGAGGCGCTCGGCGCTCCGATCGTCAAGACGCTGTCCGGGAAGATGGTCGTCCCCGACGACCACCCGCTCACCACCGGCGGCCTGGGCCTGCTCGGCACCCGGCCGAGCGAGGAGGTCATGGAGGAGTGCGACACCCTGCTCATGGTCGGCACCTCGTTCCCCTACTCCACAGCACCTGCCCGCGCCCGGGCAAGGTGCGCGTGGTGCAGATCGACGCCGACCCGTCCCTGGTCGGGATGCGGCTGCCCACCGAGGCCCCGGTCGTCGCCGACGCCGGGCTGGCCCTCGCGGCGCTGCTGCCGAAGCTGGCGAGGAGGACCGACCGGTCGTTCCTGGAGAAGCACCAGAAGGGCATGGCGACCTGGCGGGAGAAGATGGCGGCGCTGCACGACGGCAGCCGCGACCCGATCGCCCCGCAGTACCTGATGGGCGTCGTCGACGACCTCGCGTCGAACGACGCCATCCTCACCTGCGACTCCGGCACGATCGCCACCTGGGCGGCCCGGCACTGGACCATCCGCGGCGGCCGCGAGTTCTACCTGTCGGGCAACCTCGCCACGATGGCCCCGGGCCTGCCCTACGCGATCGGCATCCAGCACGCCTACCCGGGCCGGCAGGTGATCGCCTTCGTCGGCGACGGCGGGTTCGCGATGCTGATGGCCGAGTTCCTCACCGCGGTGCGCCACGAGCTGCCGATCAAGGTCGTGGTGAACAACAACAACTCCTACGGGCAGATCCTGTGGGAGCAGCTCATCCTCGGCTACCCCGAGTACGCCGTGCGCCATCAGCAGCCCGCGGCCGACTTCTCCACCTGGGCCCGCGGCTGCGGCGCCTTCGGGGTGAAGGTCACCAAGCCCGGCGACGTCGAGAGCGCGATCCGCGACGCGCTCGCCCACCCCGGCCCCGCGCTCGTCGACTGCGACGTCAACCCGAACGAGCCGCCCATGCCGGGCAAGGTCGAGTACGAGCAGGCCAAGCCCTTCACCCAGGCCGTTCCTGCGCGGGCAGCCGCACCTAGGCGCCACCGCGGCCACCATCGCCAAGGACAAGATCAACAAGATCTTCCGCCGATGACCCGGCTGCTGCCGAACCCGGTCCGCCGGCCCCCGACCCCCGCCGAGTCCGTCGCGCAGGTCGACGTCGCCGCGCTGGAACGCGACCTCGCCGCCGCGGTCGACGGCGAGGTCCGCTTCGATCCCGGCTCCCGCGCGGCATACTCGACCGACGCCTCCAACTTCCGCCAGATCCCGCTCGGCGTCGTCGTACCCCGGACGGTGGAGGCGGCGGTGGCCGCGGTGGCGGTCTGCCGGCGCCACCGCGCCCCGATCGTCTCCCGCGGCGGGGGCACCAGCCTGGCCGGCGAGTGCACCAACACGGCGGTGGTGATCGACTGGTCGAAGTACTGCCACCGCCTGATCTCGGTCGACCCCGACGCGCGCACCTGCATCGTCGAACCCGGCGTCGTGCTGGACCTGATGAACGACCAGCTCCGCCGCTACCAGCTGGAGTTCGGCCCCGAGCCGGCGACACACGACCACTGCACGCTCGGCGGGATGATCGGCAACAACTCCTGCGGCGCGACGGCGCAACGCACCGGCAAGGTCGTCGACAACGTCGTCGCGCTGGAGGTGCTGCTCTACGACGGCACCCGGATGTGGGTCGGGGAGACCGACGACGCCGACTACAGGGAGATCCAGCGCGCCGGCGGCCGCAGGGCGGAGATCTACGCGCAGCTGCGCGCGCTGCGCGACGAGCACCTCGCCGCCCTGCGCACCGCGCTACCCGCACATCCCGCGCCGGGTGTCGGGCTACAACCTCGACAGCCTGCTGCCGGAGAAGGGCTTTCACGTCGCGCAGGCGCTGGTCGGCACCGAGGGCACCTGTGTCGGCGGTGCTGCGGGCGAAGCTGAGGCTCGTGCCGCGGGTGCAGGCGCGCACCGCGGTGTTCCTCGGCTACCCCGACATCGCCTCCGCCGCCGACGCGGTGCCGTCGATCCTCCGCTCCGAGCCGATCGCCCTCGAGGGGCTGGACGCCAAGCTCATCAGCTTCCAGCAGGAGAAGCACCTCAACCCGGACGCGCTGACCAAGCTGCCGGCGGGGCAGGCCTACCTGCTCGTGCAGATGGGCGGCGACACCCGGGAGGAGGCCGACGGCGCTGCCGACGCAGATGCTCGCCGACCTGGGCAAGAGCCGCGACGACGAGCGACGTCGCCTTCTTCGACGACCCGGCGCTGGAGAAGCAGATGTGGCTGGTCCGCGAGTCCGGGCTCGGCGCCACAGCACGCGTACCGGGACTGCCCGACACCTGGCCCGGCTGGGAGGACTCCGCCGTCGCCGTCGACGACCTCGGCGACTACCTGCGAGACCTGCAGAAGCTCTACGACGAGTTCGGCTACGAGCAGGCCTCGCTCTACGGGCACTTCGGCCAGGGCTGCGTGCACACCCGCATCCCGTTCGACCTGCAGACCGCGGACGGCGTCGCCGCCTACCGCCGCTTCGTCGAACGCGCCGCCGACCTCGTGGCCTCCTACGGCGGGTCGTTCTCCGGCGAGCACGGCGACGGCCAGCAGCGCGGCGAGCTGCTGCCGAAGATGTTCGCCGAAGCAGATCATCGAGGCGTTCGGGCGGTTCAAGGCGATCTTCGACCCGGACGACCGGATGAACCCCGGCAAGGTCGCGCCGGCGTATCCGCTGGACTCGCTGCTGCGCCTGGGCGTCGACTACGACCACGGCGGCGTGGAGACCGCGTTCCGCTACCCCGAGGACGAAGGCAGCTTCGGCCGGGCAGTGCTGCGCTGCGTCGGTGTGGGGAAGTGCCGACGCCACGAGGGCGGGGTGATGTGCCCGTCGTACATGGTCACCAAGGAGGAGGAGCACTCCACCCGTGGCCGGTCGCGGCTGCTGTTCGAGATGCTCGACGGCGCAAGCCGCGGCGGGGCGATCGCGGACGGCTGGCGCAGCACGGACGTCCTGCGACGCCCTCGACCTGTGCCTGGCCTGCAAGGGCTGCAAGGCCGACTGCCCGGTCAACGTCGACATGGCCACCTACAAGGCCGAGTTCCTCTTCCACCACTTCAAGAGGCGCCTCCGACCGCTCGCGCACTACTCCATGGGCTGGCTGCCGCTCTGGTCGGCACTCGCGGCCCACGCCCCGCGGCTGGTCAACGCGCTGCTCGCCGCGCCGGGCCTCGGCAAGCTCGCGATCAGGGCCGCCGGTATCGACGAGCACCGTGTCGCCCCGGCGTTCGCGCGGCAGAGCTTCCAGGACTGGTTCGCCTCCCGCGAGCCCGGCGGCACGGGCGAGCGCGGCGAGGTCCTGCTGTGGCCCGACACGTTCTCCAACCACTTCCATCCCTCGGTCGCGCAGGCGGCCGTCGAGGTGCTGGAGGACGCCGGCTGGCGCGTGATCGCACCGTCCGAGCCGGTCTGCTGCGGGCTGACCTGGATCTCCACCGGGCAGCTCGACACCGCCAAGCAGGTCCTGCGGCGCACGCTGGACGTGCTGCGCCCGCACCTGCGCGCCGGCACCCGGGTCCTCGGCCTGGAGCCCAGCTGCACGGCGGTGTTCCGTGCCGACGCCACGGAGCTGTTCCCCGACGACGCGGACGTGGAGAAGCTTCGGCGGCAGACCGTCACCCTCGCCGAGCTGCTCCGCGACCACACGCCGGGCTGGGCCCCGCCCCGCCTCGACCGCACCGTGCACGTGCAGACCCACTGCCATCACCACGCGATCATGGGCTACACCGCCGACCGGCAGCTGCTCACCGACCTCGGCGCGCAGGTCGACGTGCTCGACTCCGGCTGCTGCGGCCTGGCCGGAAACTTCGGCTTCGAGAAGGGCCACTACGAGGTCTCCGAGGCCTGCGCCGAGCGCGTCCTGCTGCCCGCGGTGCGCGCCGCCGACGACGCCGACGTGATCCTCGCCGACGGATTCAGCTGCCGCACGCAGATCGAGCAGGGCGACATCCGGTGGCCGCGGCGCCGTCCACCTCGCCGAGCTGCTGCGCGCCGCACTGCACGGCGACGACGGCGTGACACGGCCCGAGCAGCGGTGGGCGCCGCGGCCGGCGCCCTCGTCACGGGGCGCGCGGCTCGCCGCCGCCGCCGTCGGTGCGGCCGCCACCGGTGTGCTCGGCGGAGCGGTCGCACTCCTGCGGGGGCGGATCCGACGGTGACGACGACGCCCGTTGACGACCTGCTCCCGGCCGCGGTCGGTCCGGGGGTACGGGTGGAGGCGGTGGACACCGGTGTCCGCCGCTTCCCCACCCCGGTCACCGGGGCGTGGTCGGCGATGGTGCGCGCCTGCCGCAACCTCGGCACCCGTTCGCGACCGGGGCGTGCCACCCAGGCCCCACCCCGTCGCCCTCGGCGTGCGCCGCCATCGCCATGAGGAACTCGCACAGTAGGAAGGCGCCCTCGGCGTGGTCGAGCGGGCGGCGGTCGTGGCGGAACCGGTAGACGAGGTGTCGAGGCGGGGCAGCGCCTCACGCCACGCCGTCTCGGTGGCCGACCACAGCCGCCCCGCATCCGGCGGCTCGCCGAGGTCGGTGTCGGCCAGCTCCGGCACCAGGTCGTGATGCTGCCCGGCTGCGACGACAACGGTCGTGCGGAGCGCACCCGCGTCGTCGGGGTGAGCGTCGGCTCCACCGGTCCAGCGCACCCGCAGCGACACTTCCCGGAGGCCTCCCGGCGGGGGGCGCCCGGTTCGTCGTCGAGGTCCCGGAGGTCCAGCGATGAACGGTCCACTGGCGCGCCGGGTCGGGCTCGTCGCCGCCGTACTCTTCGCCGTGGAGGAGGCGGCGGCCGGGGCCGCTGGCTGATGAGCGGACGGCGCGCCGCGCGCCTGCACCGGGCCCAGGCGGTCGCGCCGATCGAATGATCCGCCGCCAACCTGACGTTCTCCTGACGTCCGCGAACGTCGGCGGTCCGGGCGATAACGCCGGCACGAATGGGGCGATCAGCCCGATGTGGACGAGCGACGACGGACGCAGTGGCGATCATCGGTGCCGGTACTGGTGTTCACCGGGATCGTCCTCGCCGCGTCCGCGATCGTGACGTCGGCGGTGTCAGGGCCCCAGCCCACCCCGACGGTCAGCAGGACCGCGCGGCCCGCGGTTGCCGCGGCGCCGGTAGAGGACCCCGAGCTGGCCGCGGACACGCAACTGTGTCTCACGATGAGCTCGATCGTCGAGGACGCGGCACTCGCCATCAAGGTGCAGGGACGGTTTCCCGATTCGGCACTGGCCTCCCGGCTGCGCATCGCGGAGGCGCGGATGGGCGAGCACCTCAACACGACGAACGCGCGCCTGGGCGCCGCCTCGCGCGCGATGCGTGATGCCATCGTCGGGTTGCGTCGTGCCGTCGAGTCCGGCACCGGGGTTGCGCCCGCGACCGAGGCCGTGATCAGCCGGATCGACGATCTCGACGCCGCCTGCCAGACCCGGTTGGACCCGCAGCCGATGCGCTCGGCCCCCTGAAGCCGGCGCGTAGCACGATCCCCGGCAGCCATGGCCGGGGTGATGTCAGGCCGAGGCCGGATACGTTGAGGCCGTGAGCGCGTCGCGGCAGCGTGACCCGGGACAGGTCCGACTGTGGGGGGCGGTCGCGATCGGCGTGGGCGGGATGGTCGGGGGCGGCATCTTCGCGGTCCTCGGGTTGTCGGTGCAGCTCACCGGCGCCGGCGCCCCGGTCGCGTTCCTCGTGGCCGGACTGGTCGCATTGCTGACCGCACGGTCGTATGCGCTGCTGTCGAAGTCCTACCCCAGCCGCGGCGGCACGGTCACCTTCCTCAACCGCGCTTTCGGCCCGGGTCGCTTCGCAGGCGGGCTCAACGTGCTGCTGTGGGTCAGCTACATCGTGATGCTCGCCCTCTACGCGCAAGCATTCGGCGCCTACGCCGCGAGCTTCCTCCCCCCATCCGCGCAGAGCCTGTGGAAGCACCTGTTCCTCAGCGCCGCCCTCGTCGCCCTGACCGCTCTGAACGTCGCGGGCGCCACCACGGTCGCCCGCGCCGAACGGATCGTCGTCACGATCAAGATCGCGATCCTGCTGCTGTTCGTGGCGGTGGGCCTGACCGGGATCTCGGCCTCGCGTCTCGCGCCGACGCACTGGAGCCCACCGATCTCCCTGATCGCCGGCGGCATGATCATTTTTCTGGCGTACGAGGGTTTCGAGCTCATCGCCAACGCCGCCGAAGACGTCGCGGACCCGGGCCGCACCCTGACCAAGGCCTACTACATCTGCGTGCTGTTCGTGATCGTGCTCTACGTGCTGGTCGCGGTTGTGTCGGTAGGGTCACTGCCCATCGCCGAGCTGGTGAACGCGCGTGACTACGCACTCGCGGCAGCGGCCCGACCGGCCCTCGGACAGGCCGGGTTCGCGATCATCGGGGTGGCGGCCATGCTCTCCACCGCCTCAGCGATCAACGCCACGCTCTACGGCTCGGCTCGCCTGACCTACACGATCGCGAAGTCTCGGGAACTGCCGGCCGAACTGGAACGGCCCATCTGGAACCAGCCCCTTGAAGGCCTGTTCATCACCGCCGGAGCCACCGTCATCCTGGCCAACCTGATGGACCTGACCAGCATCTCCACCATGGGCAGCGCAGGATTCCTCATCATTTTCGCTGCGGTGAACCTCGCCGAAGCCCGGACCGCGCGCGAACGTGGATCAGCAGCATGGGTGTCCCTGCTTGCCGCAATCGCCTGCGCGGCAGCGCTGCTGGCACTCATCACCAACAGCACCCCAGCAGCGGCCCTCGTCCTTGTCGTGATGGTGGCCTTGTCCTTCGGCATCGAAGTTGTTTTCAAGAGACTCGCCGCCAGACGGATGGGCCGCTCTGACCATCACACCTGATCGTGCGGACCTGGAGGGATCAACAACGCCGCCTGGGCGCCTGACCCCTGACCCGGCCAGCGCGCCCGGGCTGGCGGGCCCGATCGTGACTCGTTCGGTCCAGGATGCGGTAGGCGAGCAGTTTGATGCGGTCGCTGATCAGGAACCAGAGAATCGCGTAGGCCCAGACGAATGCCGCCCAGCCCCAGCCCAGCGGGGTCATGAACAGTCCGTAGACGGCGATCAGGGTGGCCAGGGCTTGTGTACCGAGAACGGCCATCCAGAGGATGCGGGCGGGTCGGATGGACCAGAACGGACCGCGGGTACGGGTGAGGAAGATCGTCAGATGGCCTGCTACCGACAGCAGGAGGTACATCAAGGTCTGCAGTTGTGGGTGGCCCAGGTGGAAGACCCGGTCGCCGAGGTAGAACAGGCCGAATGCGGCGATCGGCCCGATGATGCCCAGGACGGTGGCGATGCCCAGGACCAGGCGCATGTTCCAGGTTTCGGGTTGGTCGTTGTAGCGGACGTTGTCGTAGGAGATGGACAGGATGGCACCGTCGTTGAGCAGCGCCAATATCACGATCATCACCGCTGTCAGCGGGTAGAAGTTGAAGATCAGGATGGCCAGTGTCATGAACAGCAGCACGCGCAGCGTCTCGGCGATGCGGTACATCGCGTAGCTGTTCATGCGTTGGAAGATCCTGCGGCCTTCTTTGATGGCGTCGATGATGACCGACAGGCCGGGGGTCATCAGGACGATCGCGGCCGCGGCCCGGGCGGCATCCGTTGCGCCGGAGACGGCGATGCCGCAGTCGGCCTTCTTCAGCGCGGGGGCGTCGTTGACCCCGTCACCGGTCATCCCGACGATGTGGCCCCGTTTCTGCAGGACGTCGACGATATGGAATTTGTGTTCGGGGAACACCTGGGCGAAGCCGTCGGCGTCCTCGATGGACCGGGCCAGCGCCGGGGTCTCGTCGCGCTGGGCATCGCCGAGACCGGCGGCGTCGAGGATGTCGGTGCCCATGTCGAGTTTCTTGGCGGTCTCTTTCGCGATGGCCAGGGCGTCACCGGTCACCATCTTGATGGCGACCCCCATCTTCCGGGCCGTCGCAATGGTCGTCTTGGCGTCCTCGCGCGGCGGGTCGGACAGGGGGAGCACGCCGAGGAACCGCCAGGAACCGTCCTCGCCGTCGGTGCGGGCCACGCCCAGCGAGCGGAAACCCCGGGCGGCGAACCCGTTGACGGCCTCCTCTACGGCCGCCTGGACCGTCGCCGTGGGGACGCAGAGGGCCAGGATCACCTGGGGTGCACCCTTGGTGACCTTGAAGGAGCCGCGGTCGGCGTCGGTGATGGTGGCTTCGGTGCGTTTGTGCACCGGGTCGAACGGCTGGAAATGTACGACTTGATAGTCGCGGAGGGTCTGTTCGTCGGGCAGGCCGTCCAGGACGGCTCTGTCGATGGGGTCGTCGTTGTCGGCGCGTGAGGCCAGCGCAGCGTGCAGGATGACCTGCTCGGCGGGGATGTCATCGACGCGGAACGGCTCGCCCAGGGTCAGGGTGTTCTGGGTGAGGGTGCCGGTCTTGTCCGCGCAGAGCACGTCCACGCCGGCCAGTTCTTCGATGGCCACCAGGTGGCTGACGATCACTTGTTTCTTGGCGAGCAGGCGCGCTCCGACGGCCATGGTCACCGAGAGCACGGTGGGCATCGCCACCGGGATGGCGGCGACGGTGAGCACGAGGGCGAACTGCAGGGTCGTCAGGACCGGGTCGCCGCGCAGGATCGAGACGACGACGATCACCGCGACCAGGGCCACCGCGAGGACGATGAGGTAGTTGCCGATCTTCAGCACGGCCCGTTGGAAGTGGCTGACGGTGTGCGCATCCTGCACCAGCCGCGCGGTCTTCCCGAAGTAGGTGCCTGCGCCGGTGGCGTAGACCAACGCCCCGATCTCACCCTGGCGGATGATCGAGCCGGAGAACACCGCCTCACCGGCGCTGCGGGTGGCAGGTAGCGACTCTCCGGTCAACGCGGACTGGTCCACCTCGACCGGGTCACCGGAGAGCAGACGCGCATCGGCGGGCACGATGTCGCCCAAGCGGACACGGATGACGTCACCGGGTACCAACTCCCGGGCGGGCGGGGTGACCCAGTTCCCGTCCCGTCTGACCCGGGCCGTGATCGCCAGTGTGGCCTTCAGCGCGTCGATGGCGTTACCGGCCTGGCGTTCCTCGGTGAATCCGACCAGGCCGTTCGCGATCAACAGGACCAGGATGATGAAGAAGTCCGGCCAGTGCCCGACCACACCCGACAGGATGACCGCGATCTCGATCATCCACGGGATGGGACCCCAGAAGTAGGAGAGGAACTTCAGGATCGGGTTCGGCTTTTCCTCGATGATCTCGTTCGGCCCGTATCGGGTCAGCCGCTCGTCCGCCTCGGTTTGGCTCAGGCCCTCCGGTGAGGTGTCCAGCCTCTTCACGACCTCGGACAGCGGAAGCGACTCGAAGTCGTCGCCGGCCTGCGGGCGCGGGGCGCTGCCCGGCGCCGTGGCCTGGGTGTGACGACTCATCGCGGTTCACCCCAGGTCCAGTTCCGGATTTCGGGTATGTCCTGGCCGTGGGTGTTGATGTAGAGGTTGTGCTCGACGAGCTTGTCGCGCATCAGCTGTCGGACGTGGTCGCCGGTGGCCCCCAGCTGCGGTAGCCGGTCGATCACGTCTTGCACCAGGTGGAAGCGGTCCAGGCGGTTCTGCACTCGCATGTCGAACGCCGTGGTGATCGTTCCCTCCTCGTTGTAGCCGCGGACGTGCAGGTTGCGGTTGGTCCGGGCGTAGGTGAGGCGGTGGATCAGCGACGGGTAGCCGTGGAAGCCGAAGATGATGTGCTTGTCGGTGGTGAACAGCGAGTCGTAGTCGGCCTCGCTGAGCCCGTGCGGGTGCTCGGTCGCGGGCTGCAACCGCATGAGGTCTACCACGTTGACCACCCGGATCTTCAGATCGGGCAGGTGGGTGCGCAGGATGGAGACCGCGGCCAGGACCTCCAGGGTGGGGGTGTCCCCGCAGCAGGCCATGACCACATCGGGCTCGGCGCCCTGGTCGTTGCTGGCCCACCCCCAGATGCCGATGCCCTCGGTGCAATGGATGAGCGCCTGGTCCATGCTCAGCCACTGCGGCAGGGCGTGTTTCCCGGCGACGACGACGTTGACGTAGTGGCGGCTGCGCAGGCAATGGTCGAACACCGACAACAGGCAGTTCGCATCGGGCGGGAGGTACACGCGCACGATGTCGTGCTGGTTGAACATCGAGTCCACAATGTGGATGAACGCCTCGTAACAGTTGAACAGCCCGTGACGCCCGGTGAGCAGATAGCCCTCCAACCACCCCTCACTCTGGTGTTCGCTGAGCATCGAATCCAGCACCCGCCCGTCGCGGGCGAGGAACTCGTCGTTGGGCTCGGTCGCGGCGTCCCATTGCCGGTCGGTGGTCTCGAAGACCGCCCCCAACAGGTTCGACAGCGTCTCGTCGGGTCCGAAGATCCGGAAGTTGCGACGCCCGGCGTTGAGCGCCACGACGTCACGCAGGAACCCGCCGAGCACAAGGGTGTCCTGAGCCTGGACGCCACCGGGTGCGGGCACCGCCACGGCGTGCACGCGGAAGTCGGGCATGTGCAGCTCGTGCAGCAGCATGCCGCCGTTGGTGTGTGGGTTGGCACCCATCCGCCGCTCACCGGCCGGGGCGAGCTCGGCCAGGTCCGCCAGAAGCCGACCGCGCTCGTCGAACAGCTCCTCCGGCTTGTAGCTGTTCATCCAGCTCTCCAGCTGGGCCAGATGACCAGGATGCTCGCTATCCACGATCAGCGGTACCTGGTGGGACCGGAAGGTGCCTTCGATCTGCTGGCCGTCGACGACCTTCGGGCCCGTCCACCCCTTCGGCGACCGAAGCACGATCATCGGCCACCGCGGACGCACCGTGTCACCGTTCTCGCGCGCGTCGGTCTGGACCTGTCGTATCCGCTCCACGGCCCGATCCAGCGTGGTGGCCATGAGTTCGTGCATGACCTGCGGATCGTGGCCCTCCACGAAGTAGGGGTCCCAGCCGCAGCCCCGGAAATACTGCTCCAGCTCCTCGTGTTCGATGCGGGCCAGCACGGTCGGGTTGCTGATCTTGTAGCCGTTGAGGTGCAGGATCGGCAGCACTGCCCCATCACCGACCGGGTCGAGGAACTTGGTGGACTGCCATGCGGTCGCCAATGGACCCGTCTCAGCCTCGCCGTCCCCCACCACACAGGCGACGATCAGGTCGGGATTGTCGAACGCGGCCCCGAACGCGTGGCTGAGCGAGTACCCCAGTTCACCGCCCTCGTGGATCGACCCCGGCGTCGTCGGCGCGACATGACTGGAAATCCCGCCCGGGAACGAGAACTGGGTGAACAGCCTCTTCAACCCCGCCTCGTCCTGACTGATGTCCGGGTAGACCTCGCTGTAGGTGCCCTCCAGATACGTGTTGCCCACCAGAGCGGGTCCACCGTGACCCGGACCGGCCACATAGAACATGTCCAGGTCGAACTTCTTGATCACCCGATTCAGGTGCACGTAGATGAAGTTCTGCCCGGGAGTCGTGCCCCAATGCCCGACAACCAGAGGCTTCACATCCGACAGTTCCAGGGGCCGCTTCAGCAGCGGATTGTCGTAGAGATAGATCTGACCGACCGAGAGGTAGTTCGCGGCGCGCCAATAGGCGTCCATCCGGTGCAGCAACTCCGGGTCGAGTGTCCGTGTCGTCACGGTGAGGTCTCCTTCGTGAGGGCGAGCCCGAGGACCTGTCCGGTCAACTGGGCTATGACGCGTACATCGACGCGGCCGTGCGCCGCGGATATCGCCCCGTCACCACCGACGGTGGAGTTTCGTTCTTCGTCGAGTTCGATGTCGAGGAATCCGAGCCCCGCGCACACTCGCGAACGGATGTCCGGCGCGTCCTCGCCGATACCGCCGGCAAAGACCAGGATGTCCAGCCCGCCGATTGCCGCAGCAAAGGCGCCGATCCATTTCTTGACCTGATAGCAGAACACCGCCACCGCTTCACGTGCCCGGACGTCGTGCGGCACACGCTCGAGGAGATCCCGCATGTCTGCTGTAGTGGGGGCCGCCGTGGACCACCCGGTGTCCCACCGCGGTCAGCGGCTCGCGACCGGCGCACTGCTCGACCCACGCCATCAACGCCGCCACCGCTGCGGCGTGGTCCGGTGCCGTCAGCGACCGCGAGACGTCCTCTGCCCGATCCACCCCAGCCACCGCGAAAGTGGCGTCGGACCGCCCGATCCGCTCGATCCCACCCCGCAGAACGCGATGCGGCGGTTCGCCGGCGTCGAACAGCGCGAACTTGATACTCGACGAGCCGCCATTGACCGTCAGGATGCGGCAGATGTCCGATTCCATAGCGATGGAAAGCCGGCCGTCCCCCGCGACCCGACGACGAGCAGGGCGGGTGTCGCTCCCCTCGAGCAGCGCCGCCACCGGTCCGGACGTGTGTACGGCGACCGAGGCGTCCAGGCCGGGGTGCCGGTCGAGGACCACGACCCGACGGCCGGTGGTGTGCTGGTCATGCGCTGACTCCCGTCTCCCGGTGCTACTGATCGGCGCCTCGAGTGCCGTAGTCCCGCGAGCTTCTGGCCGGCCGGTCCGCCGACACCCGAGCCGCGGACCACACCGAACATGGCTGCGGTAACCCGACCAAAAAGCCCAGACATGACGCCTGCCATAAATCCTGCGAAAGGGCCCATCGGATTCCTCTCGGCAACATCGAAAGCGAAGCCACCAGGGATCCGGAGCAGCAGAGACTTCCACTATCCACCGCGGAGTCGGCGTCGTCAAAGGTTCCCCGGGCAGGGTCCCGACAGAGTGGACATGTGCCCTTGTATGCGGCGAGCGGGCGGCGTTTGTCACGGGCGTGGAGGTGTAGCGTGGTGGTACCAATCCGGCGCCCGCCGCCCCGGCAACGCCGTCTCCGGCACGCCGATCCTCGACGTCGACAGGGCCGCGAGCGTGGTCGCTACGCCGACAACGAGCTCCACACCGACCCGAAGGCGACGATGCTCTTCGGCGACGCGAAGGCTCAGCTGGGTGCGCTGCTCGCGGGCTTGCACGCCTACGTGCCGTTACCGCCCATTCAGCATCAGGAAGCACAAGCGAGGAGCAGCACATGGCAACAGTGGTCGTCGGTATCGACGGGTCGGACGGGGCTCAGGACGCCCTGCGGTTCGCGGTGGAGGAGGCGAGGCTCCGAGGAGCCGTCGTGCGGGCCGTCATGGCCTGGAACCCCGACTCGCTGGCCTACGGCGGTGACGCCTGGGGACCGATGGTCGATCCGACGGCGCTCGAGGAGAGCGCCCGTGCCGCGTTGGACGCGGCGGTGGACAAGGTCGAGGCGGACGGTGCGGCAGCGATCGAGCGGGTGGTGGCCACAGGACAGCCCTCCCGGGTACTGGTCGAGCAGGCCCGCGGCGCAGACATGCTCGTCGTCGGATCTCGGGGTCACGGCGGCTTCGCCGGGCTCCTGCTCGGCTCGGTCGGCCACCAGTGTGCCCAGCACGCGCCGTGCCCGGTCACGATCGTGCGAGCCTTTGACCGCGCTGCTTCAGGTAGTACCGCGTAGCTCACCAGCACCGCCAGCCTCGGCCGCGCCCAACCCGGGCACGGGCCCCGGCGACGACGCGAAGGCGGTGCGGAAGGTGGCCAGCACCCAGGGCGCGAGGCCGGCGACACTCGGGGCTCGAACCGGCCACCGGTCCACCTTGGAGCGAGCTTGCAAATGCGTCCGCACCGTCTCGTCGTCCGGGACCGTCGTGTCGTGGTCGCCGGAGCGACCGCGTCGGCGGACGTAACGATCCGACGACCGCCTCACCCGCCCGGACCGGGTTCCACTTCCGGGAGGCGGCCTGCGGGCCGCCGTGTCGCCGGTCGCCCTCACGACGCGGCCGTCGTGATGCTCGCGCGAGCCGTGCTCGTGGTCGGCCATCGCCGTCGCGCGAACCGAGGTACGGGTCCCGCAGGCCCGGGCCGGTGAGCCGGGGCGCCCGACTACCGTTGGTCTGTCCGGGTCGACTCGACGCGGACATGGAGGAGGAACCGATGGGGAGCCTGACCCGCATGAGCCAGCACGCACTCAGCGGCTGGCGGAGCACGGTGGGTGAGCCGGTCGCCGCCCGGCTGTCCCGGTGGACGTCCCTGCGTCCGGACACGGCCCGTGCCCTCGTCGGCGCCGCGTTCTTCCTGGCCTCCGCCGTCTACGTCGTGAAGACTGTCGCCGCCGCCGTCAGGGCCGAGCGCCGGTGACGACGACGGGGACCACGATCGTTCCCCGGTCGTTCCGTGCCCGGTACATGGACGTGATCGTCAGGGCGATCGCCAGGATCGCCGCGGTGGGGTGGTCGCCGGTCGACGCGGGCGCGGCCGGCTACGGGCGAGAGGCACTCCTCGGTGTCGGGTACCGCCTGCACCGGGGGTCGGAACCGGCTCGTCGAGCAGAGTGGAGTTGCGCGTGGTCCTGGTCCTGACCTTCGGCGTGGTGCTGCTCGTGACCGTGGCGTTGTCCGGGCTCGCGGCCAGGTCGGTGCTGTCGACCGCGCTGGTGTTCCTGGTCGCCGGGGCGCTCGTCGGCCCCGGCTTCCTCGGACTGATCGAGGTCTCCCCCGCGGGACCGCTGGTGAGCAGTCTCGCCGACCTCGCTCTGTTCACCGTGCTGTTCGTCGACGGCGGCCGGTTGTCGCTGCGCGAGCTCCGCGCCGGGTGGCGGCTGTCCGGCCGAGCCCTCGGCCTGGGCATGCCGTTGGCGCTCGTGCTCGTCGCCGTCGCCACCCACTACCTCGTCGGCCTGGACTGGACCACCTCCCTGCTGGTCGGCGCGATCCTCTCGCCGACCGATCCGGTCTTCGCCTCGGCCATCGTGGGCCGCAGCGAGGTCCCGCTCCAGCTTCGCCGGCTGCTCAACATCGAGTCCGGGGTCAACGACGGGCTCGCGCTGCCGTTCGTCCTGATCTTTCTCGCGCTGGCCACGGGCACGGAGACCGGTCTTGGCGACGTCGCACTGGAACTGGTCCTCGGCGTCGTGTTCGGGATCGTGCTGCCGCTCGTCGTCACCGCCCTGTTCCGGCTGCCCGTACTCGGCTCGGAACCCAAGCTGCAGCCCCTCGGACCGCTCGCCCTCGCGATCGTGCTCTACGGCGTGTGCCACTACACCCACGCCAACGCCTACCTCGCCGCGTTCGCCGCCGGTATCACGCTGGCCACCGTCGCCCCACAGGCCTCCGAGGCCTTCGAGCACTTCGGCGACCTGGTCTCCGAACTGACGAAGTTCGCCGCCGTCCTCGTCTTCGGCGCCCTGCTCACCCCCGCCTTCTTCACCGGCACGACCCCCGGCGAATGGGCGGTCGCCCTGCTCTCACTGCTGATCGTCCGCCCCGCCTCGGTACTGGTGTCGCTGTGGCGCGCGGGCCTACCTCGCCGTGAGAGGTATGCCGCCGCCTGGTTCGGCCCCAAGGGGTTCGCGTCAGTCGTCTACGGCCTGCTCGCCGCCCAGTCCGGCATCGTCGAGGCCGACACGGTGTTCGAGCTCGTCGCCCTCGCTATCGCAGTCTCCATCGTCGCCCACAGCATGACCGACGTCCCCGTCTCCCACGCCTTCGACGTGGAGGAGCTAGCCGGGCTCCCCGACGACGACGCGGAGGACGGACGTGATGCGGACCAGCCCGTCGACAAGGGTCGCGACTGAGGCCGACGGTGAGCCCCACAGCCGGAACACCATCGTCAGCGACTCGTCAGCCGGTGATCCCGCAACGTGCCCTTCGCCAGCGGCACCCTGGTCTACGTGGCGAACTGGAACCTGGAAGTGCAGGTGACGCGGCGCGACGGCACCGTCGTCGTCACCCCACGCGGCGAGGTCGACCTGCTGACCGTGTCCCATTTGGAAGACGCGCTCCAGACGGCCACCCGGGTGCCGCGGGCGCCGGTCATCGTCGACCTGACGAGGACGGATTTCCTCGCCTGCTGCGGCGTCGGCGCCCTCGCCGTCGTCCGTACGACGCTCGCCGCCACCGGTCGCACGCTCGTGGTGACCGGTGCTCAGGGCCAGGTCCGGCGCCTGCTGCAGCTGTGCGGCGAGCCCGCTGTCGACGCCGTACCCGTCGCTCGTGCATCGTGACAGCGCACCCATGGCGGCTCGGCCGCGGAATCGGTGTGTCGGTCCCGCGGTGCATCGACCCGGCGGATCGCTGCTTCGCCGGAGTCAGGACCGCAGCCAGGCCACGGCGTCGTCACGCCGAGTGGTGTCGAAGCCCCTGGCCTCGACGTCAGTCATGGTGAGGGCGGTATCGGCCACCCTGTCGACCCACCACGCGTCGGCCACCACGGCGACCCGGTCCACGTCGCGCAGGATGTGCGCGGTCGTCAAGTCCGCCCACATGGCCTTCGGCTCGATCCGAACAGGGTCCCGGTCGCGATGCTCGACGAGCAGACGCGCAGTGGCGCACCGTCGGACAACCCCGTCCACCTCCTCACGGGCGTCGAGCAGCTCCTCTGCTCTGACGGGGCCGCCGTACATGATCATGACGATGTTCGTGGCGGGGAGAACCGTGCTCGCCAACATGTCGACCTCGGGACCTCGATTGCGGATCCGACACTCCGGGATTCCACGTCGAGTTGCCCGGCTACCTGTCGGGCAGCTTGCAGACCGCATCGCGCCGCGTTCGTCGTGGCGGCGAGGTCGTCGGCCGCCCGGACGAAGCCCTGACGGTCGACCTGACGATCGTCTGACGGTGGCCGGAGCGCGTTTCCCGTCGCGGGCGCGAGGGAAGGAGCGGGTGTGGACGATCTTCGCCGGCGACGGTGGCCGTCCCGGCTGGCCCTCCTGCTGGTGCTCGCCTTCGTCGCCGGATGCGGGCTGACCGCACAGAACCGACCCGAGCCCGTGCAGACGAGCCCGGTGGGGGACAGTGCCGCGCCCGCTCCCCCGCTGTCGACCGAGATCGTGCAGATCTACCTGGTACGGGCGGAGCGGCTCGTCGCGGTGCCGCGAGCGGGTCGCAGCGTGTCCGATGCGATCGCTTCCTTGTCCGCCGGACCGACAGCGCTCGACAGCGAGGCCGGCCTCGACAGTCCGCTCGCGGGCGAAACGGTCGAGCTCGCGGCCGAGCACGATCCGGAGGTCGTCACCGTGGAGATGACACCGGAGTTCGCGCGGCTCCCCGAGCATGACCGGTTCCTCGCCGTGGCGCAGTTGGTATGGACGGTCACCGAGGTCTGTTGCGCGAAGCAGGTACGCGTGCAGCTCGCCGGCGGCCCCGTGCCGATGCCGACGGACAGCGGGCCGGTTCTGCGAGCGGTCCGGCGTGACGACTACCGTTCCGTCGGTCCGGACTGACGCAACGGCCGACGGTGATCCAGCTGGCCGACTCCCGGACGACTCGGACCGCCGTATTGATGCTCGGCCGCCGGGAGATCGACCACGAAGCGGGCGCCACCTCCGGGTCTGTCCTCGACCCATACCGCGCCGTCGTGGCGAGCGACGTGCTGCGCCACCAGAGCCAGGCCCAGCCCGGCACCGGAGTCGGCGCCGCGCTGCCCGGCGCGGGTGCCGCGGGCGAACCGCTCGAACACCCGCTCCCGCAGCGCTTCGGGAACCCCGGGGCCCCGGTCGTCGACTTCGAGCCGAAGCCGCCCACCCCATCGGCAGACTGCGACCCGGACAGCCCCGCCGCCGTACCGTCCGGCGTTGTCGAGCAGGTTGCCCACCACTCGCTCCAGCCGCCTGCGGTCGCCGCGGAGCAGGGCGGGTGACCCGTCGGTCTCGAGGTCGGGCGCGTCATCCGGTCGGGCGCCCAGGACGTTGCGGACGAGCTCGGCGAGGTCGAGCGTCTCCAGTACCCGGCTGTCGTTCGTCTGGTCTTCGCGCGAGATCTCGAGCAGGTCGACGACCATCCGCTGGAAGCGGTGGACCTCAGCGCCGAGCAGGTCGACCGCCCGGACGGCGGTGGCCGGCAACTCGGCTCTCCTACGGCTGAGCAGCTCCGTGGCGTTGACCATGGTCGTCAACGGCGAACGCAGCTCGTGGCTGACGTCACTGGCGAACCGGGCGTCCCGCTGCACCCGTTGCTGCAGGGCCGCCGCGGTGCTGTTGAACGTCGTGGCGAGCGGCGCGAGATCGGGATCGGCCTGCTCGGGCAGGCGCGCGTCCAGGTCGCCGCGGGCCACCCGCGATGCGGCTGTGGTCAGCGCGGTCAGCGGGCGCAGCGCCCGGCGGCTCGCCCACAGCCCCAGTCCGATGCCGAACAGACCGCCCAGCGCTGTGCCACCGACCAACACCAGGCTGAGGAACCGCAGCGTACCGGTGAGTTCCACCAGCGGGAACAACTCGATGAACGTGCCGTCCGCCGGCACCGGCAGGGCCACGGCCATGACCGGAAGTCCGTCGACGACAAGACGCTGCCGCACCGGCACGCTGTCCTGCGCGAGGGTCAGCAGGGGCTCGGGCAAGGCGGCAGGGTCGATGCGGCGACCGCTGGTCAGCCACATCCCGTCGCGGACGAGCAGGACGGTCGAGGTCGGGTTCGTGCTCAACCCGGTGAGCAGCTCGTCCAGCCCGCCCGACCCCGCCCGGACCGCGGCATCGACGAGCCGGACATTGACCTCGGCCTGCCGGGTCGTGCTCATCTCCCGCTGGCGGAGCATGTAGTCCGAAGCGAGCTGCCAGGTGACGACCGCGAGAACCCCGGTCACCATCATCGAGCAGAGCCCGAAAGCCACCGCCACTCGCCACCGCAGGGACATCCGCGACATCGCTCGATCCCTCCAGGCGTTCGTTCAGGCGGGACGGGCGGTCTTGTAGCCGCTTCCCCGCACCGTCAGCACGCACTCCGGTGCGTCGGGGTCGCGCTCGATCTTTCGACGCAGCCGCCGGATGTGCACGTCGAGCAGGCGGGTGTCGCCGAAGTAGTCGTAGCCCCACACCCGCTGCAGCAGCTCCTCCCGGGTGACGACCCGGCCGGCAGCCGTCGCCAGCTCCAACAGCAACCGGAACTCGGTCTTCGTCAAGTGGACCTCGTGCCCCGATCGGCGGACCACCCCCTCGCCGGGGTGGATCTCGACGTCTCCGACGCGCAGCACCCGGCGGTCGCCGTTCTGCTCGGTCGGGTTGCGGCGCCGGAGCAACGCCCGGATCCGCGCCGCCAGCTCCCGCGCGACGAGGGGCTTGGTGACGTAGTCGTCCGCGCCGGCCTCCAGCCCGTCGATCACGTCCCCGGTGTCGGTCCGCGCCGAGACGATGATGATCGGCAGATCGCCTGCGGCGCGCAGGCGCCGGCACACCTCCAGGCCGTCGATGCCCGGCAGCATCAGATCGAGCAGGACCACGTCGACGTCCGTCGTCGCGAGCAGCCGTAGCGCCTCCTCACCGGACGCCGCCTCGACGACCTCGCAGTCCTCGTCACCGAGAGCCATTCCGAGGGCCTGGCGGATGCGCTCGTCGTCCTCGACCAGCAACACGTCGCACGGCATGTCGATCATCCCCTGTCGCCGGTCGGAGTCCGGCCTGCACCCCAACCCTGCCACGGTCCCGACGCCGTGTCCGTCCGGCGGGGTGTCGGGGAATCGTCAGCCTGACGACAGGTTGGGGCTCGCCGGGCCGGGAACGCGCCGGACATGAGAAGAGCGCGGCCGGGTCGAGCGCCCCGATCGCGTCGGCCGCAAGGTCGAGCTGTGCCAGCAGGTCGGCACCGCACAGCGACAATGCCCTGCCGGGCGACGCGTGAGGGGCGGCGATGATGTCCGAGCTGGCCAGTCCTGGTGCTGTACGTCCCGCTGCGGATGGCCCGGCAGCAGGAGCTGCGCGGGCTGCGCCGCCTGCTCGCCGATCAACCCGACCCGGTCCTCATCCTGCGCCGCGTCTCCGGCGCACCGTGGCGGGACGTCGACCAGGGCCGCCACCTCCCGCTCGCCGCAGCCGAGCTACGCCGCCTGGGCCTGCGACCGCCCCCGGGCTGGAGCCGGGACCAGGAGATCGCGTCGCGCGGCTGAGAGCGAGGCAGCGGTACCCACCTACCGAGGGGGTTTCTCGGCGACCGTTTCATCAGCAGGTCGGGCCGTGTGGAGGCGGCAGGTGTTGCGGAGCGTCGGGGTCGTGGTGAACCTCATTCGGATCCTCCTCGCCGCGTACCTCGTCGCCGAGGTCGACGAGGCGCTGGAGACCCGACGCCTGCGACAGCAACCTCTTGACGTCGGCCGCAGCCTGCACCGCCGGATCGACACCGGGGTCGTCCATCAGATGCACCCCGGATGGCACGTCGACCACATCCCCATCACCACAGACCGAACCTGCTCGAACAGCACTCCACCGACGTCCCTCACTACGCCCGACATCGTCCACCATGTTTGCTCCGCGGACCGGCCTCGCTATGCACGATGAAGCTGACGGTTACCTGACGAACTCGTCGCCGGGGTGGGCGCCGTCACCGGCGGACGGAACTGACGAGGACCTGACGATCCAGCGAGGGCCGTGGCGAAGGTGGCGGTCATGACCTAGAACGTGTTCTGGCGGCCGGCGGCTCACTCCGCCGTCGTGTGCTCGAGACGCCAAGGGAGCGCGATCTCGCCCGGCTGCGGCGACAACGACCTCGCCGACGACGCCGAGGTCGTGGGCCGCCGGTCGCCTTCGCCGGGGGAACCAGATGCAAGGTGATCGTCAGCCTCGGCTACTCGGAACCAGTGGTCCTCGTCACTAGAGTTCCTGGGTATGCAGTCGTACGCCGCCAACGGGTCCCAGGATCTGTTCACCATCAGCACCGACCGCCTGGCCGATACTGTGGTGGTCACAGTCGACGGAGAGGTCGACATCCTGTCCGGCCCACCTCTTCGCAGGGCGCTCGCCGATGCAGTCGACGAGCACGAGGGACGGCCGGTCGTCATCGACCTCACTCGCGTGACACTTCTCAGCTCCACGGGCCTCGCCGTGCTCGTCGACACGCACTGGCACGCGCAGCAGCGCCGCCGAGGCCTTGCTCTCGTCATCGACCCCGACACCCGGGCTGTCCCCCTTGCCCTGCAGACGGCCGGCATCGCGACGCTGTTCACCGTCCTCGCCGACCTCCCGGAGGCTCTTCGCCTGGCTGGCTGACTACCCGGAGCCAGGGCTAGCACTTCACAGGATCGACCGGAGGCGGTCGTCCGCCGCCGGAGGGCTCGTCACGACGCCTGCGGCCGGTGCGCTCCCTGTGCGATGCACGGCGGCGAGGGCGACCCCGGCGACCAGCGCGCCGACCGCGTCGCCGAGTACGTGGACGACCACGTCCACCGAGGTGTGAGCAGCGAGGGCCACGACGACGACGGGCTCCAACCAGCGGTAGGCCTCCCACACCCCGCCGACCACCACCCCGATGGCCACGGTCCGCGCGACCACGCCGGCCCGCTCTGCCCGGCTCCGCCCGCCGGGCGCCGGTAGAACTCCGACCTGGGCCAGCACGAGATGGAGGACGACCGCCGTGACTCCGGCCGCAACCGCGTGCACGAGCCATGCGATCGGGATCGCGTGGTACCAGTCCGCAGTCGACATCCAGACGGCGGCCAACAGCGTCGCGGTGAATGCGAGGTCGAGTGGGGCGGAAACGCCGCCGGTCGCCCGCGGGATCATCAGGACGAGGAGGACGAGCAGGAACCGGGTACCGAGCCCGAGGGACGGGATACCGACGAGGGCCGCCATGGCGCTCACCGCGGCCCCGACCCGCACCATGTCGGCGAGAGCGCGAAACGTCATGCCCTGCTCGGTCATACCGGCGACTACCCGGACCGACCACCTGATGCCCCGATCCGGCGGCGTCGTCAGGACACCGTCAGGTGACGCGACTGCATGCCCCGTCACGGACGGCAACCCCAACCCGCCGACCCGGTGGTGCTGCGATCGCAAGCCTTCCGACAGGTAGTCGGCCGGTCCCGCCGGGAATATCCCCAGGACCGACCGACGGGGGACGGGTGCCACGAGCGCTGAGCGGGGAGCCAGATGCGACGCCGCAATCCGACCGGCTCACTCGGCCGGCGGTGGGCACGCGGCGGTGCCCTCGCCGTCGGCGTCGCCGTCGCGCTCGCGGCGGCCGCGGGATGCGGCGTGGCGGCGCAGAGCGAGCCGGAGGCGGTACCGCCAGGCGCGCCGGCCGCCGCCGCACCGGCGCCCCCGCATGTCACCGGCGTCGTCCAGGTGTACCTCGTCCGCGACGGGCACCTCGTCCCGGTCGCCCGCACGGGCCGGTCCGTCGCCGACGCCCTCGGCGCACTGTCGGCGGGACCCACGGCCCTCGACGTCGACGCGGAGCTGCGCAGTCTGCTCCCGGCACTGCCCGTGGACCTCGTCGCCGGCCAGGACCCGGACGTCCTCACGATCGCCGTCCCCGCGGGGTTCGCGACGCTACCGGCACGGGACCAGTTCCTCGCGGCCGGGCAGCTGGTCTGGACCGCCACCGAGCTCTGCTGCGCCACGCAGGTGCACGTGCTGCTCGACGGCCACCCGCTACCGGTACCGACCGACCGTGGCCCGACCACGCAGCCGCTACGCCGCGCCGACTACCTGTCGGTCGCACCGCTCTGACACGTGGGTCATCCGCGGCGAGCCCGCACGACGTCCAGTGCCTCACCGTCGGGCGGCGGCTCCCGACCGTCGAGCAGCAGGGGGCGTCCCTCCGCCAACCACACACCGGGCCGGGTCATGGCCTGGACGTGCACGTGCGGTTCGGTCGAGTTGCCCGAGTTCCCGCACCTGCCCACGACCGTGCCCCGGTCGACGCGATCACCGCGGGCGACGCGCAACGAGTACCGCTTCAGGTGCGCGACGAGGACGCAGGCGCCGTCGTCACGCCGGATGACGACGTGGTTGCCCAGGACGCCCGGCGGGCCCAGCAGCTCCCGGACGCTCTCGAGGGCGAAGTACACCAATGCCGACGGCGAGGTCCGGCTTCGGTGGTCCCGCATCCCGTCTCGGGCACGGACCACCTCGCCCGAGACCGGGGCGAACACCGGCTTGCCGAAGCCTGGGAAGTCGTCGGGACGCCGAGCGATCGGCCACCAGCCCACCGAGGGCTTCGCCCCGTCCCCGGGGTCGTGCACCAGGTCCAGCCCATAGGTCTGGGCCCACGCGTGGACACCGTGGCTCGGCACCCGCGACGTCGGGCTGTTGACCGCCGTCCAGTGCCCCCGGACCGGTGGGCCGATGTCGACCGGCGGCCCGTGCGGTGTTCCCGCGCGGGTGTAGAACGCCGTGCCGACCGCGAAGAGCGCGACCGCGGCCCACCAGACCGCAGGCCGGTCGACGGCGGCGGCGACTGGAAGCGCCGCCGCACCCGCCATGGCCAGGGGCATCCGCATGCGCATGCCCGAGGGCTACCCGCCGTGCGGCACGGGGACCGGCATCGGCCTTGCGATCACCTGACGGGCGGGTCAGACGAGCGTGCTCGTCGCACTCCGTGCTGCCGCCCGCTCTCCGCCCGGGTTCCGCGTGAGCTCCTGCAGTCGGACCGCCGCCAGGCGGTGCAGCATCTCGCCGAGGGAGCCGGGCACGACCTGCCCGCGGAGGTCGCGCTCGGCGTCACGCACCACCGCCGCCACGAGAGTCGGCGGGACGGCTCCGCCGAACTCCGACGCCATGTGCGCGGTGACGGCGAGCAGAACGCCGGTCGGAGACTCTCCGTGGACGGTCATCACACTCCCAGGGACACCGGTCGGCCAGCCTGCCGTCATCCTCGCGCAGGACCACCGCACCGGGCCTGACGACAACCTGACGCTTGCCCGTCGAGGCGCCCGCACCGTCGCCTGTCACTCGGCATCCAGGTCGGGGACGGCCGGGAGGACGCTCAAGGTGCCGTCCGTCTCCAGGACGACGGCCGCGACATCGTCCAGGGACGCCTTGCCCGTCGCCCGGGCCGCCTGCCGGACCTCGTCCTCGGTCACCCGCGCCCGCCGCATCGGGCCGGGCAGGAAGCCCGAGCGGTACAGCAGGACCGGCTCGCTCTTCACGATGCGCTCCACCGACGTCCAGCGGTGCGACGACCAGCTGACCACGAATTGCAGCGCGACGAGCAGCACGAGTGCGAGCACGCCCTCGCTCAGGCTCACGTCGGAGCTGAGCAGCACGGTGGCCAGCGTCGAGCCCAGGGCGACGGTGACCACCAGGTCGAACGCGTTGAGCTTGGACAGCGTCCGGGCGCCGCTGATCCGCAGGACCGCCACGAGCGCGCTGTACGCCAGCGGCGTCACCACGAGGATCCGCCCGAGGTCGCTCCAGGAGTCGAACCACATCTTCTCGGCTACCTCCGGGCGCTCGGATCCGTGCCCGCAGCAGAGCGCGGCCGGCCCTCGGGCCCCGTGGCCGTCCGCCTCACATCCACCCGCCCCGCCACAGGTGCGGAGGCGGCCAGCCGTCGTCGCGGCCGTCGGCGTCCGTCGGCGCCTCCTCGCTGCGGCTGTGCGGGTTCCGGCGCGAGCCGGGCAGGTGCCGGTGGCCGTCGGTGACGTCGAGGAGGAGCCAGGCCAGTGCGACCGCGCCGGCGACCACCCCGAAGCCGGGAGACACCACCCACGAGACCGCGGCGGTCACGAAGACGGCCAGCACCCACGGCGGCGCGGTCGTCCCGCCGGGCCGTTCCTGGGGCACATCCTTCGGCGCCTGCCACCGGTGGAACGCCTCGGCGAGCGCGGGGTCGCCGTCGGCCAGCTCCCGCTCGATCGCGTTCAGACCGTCCCGGTCACCGGCGGGGCTCATCGCCACGGCCCTCGCGGTCGACCGTCACCGCCGGTGGCCCCCGCCGGGCACCGGGAGTTCGCCGGGTTCTTCTGCATCACTCGCTCCTCCGAGGTCGAACCGGACATCGTGGGGGTTCCACCGGCCGCGGACGGACTACCTGTCGGGCAGCTTGCAGACCTCGCAGGTCCTGGTCACTTGCCGTCACACCGGCTCGGAGCCCGGGGAGGCCGGCAGCCGGAACGATCACTAGCGACAGCCCGACAGCCGGTCGGCCACCCCCGTCGTCCGGAACGCACCGAGGGCGTGGTCGGCCCGGAAGTGCTCGTGATCGGCGCGCAGCCGGGCGGCTGCCTCCTCGGCGAACCGCAGGACGTCGTCGACGAAGAGATCGGCTGGCCGATGGCCGCGACGATCTGCGGCTCGACGTGCGCTGGGCCCGGGCGATCCGCTCGCCGCGGCCGTCGGAGTCGTACTCGGAGGGGGGTGTCAGCCCGGCGAGCCCGCTTCAGGTCCCAGGTGAACAGGGCGTAGTGCGCCTCGTCGAAGTCGTTGACCCCGAAGAAGCAGGCGAGCGAGAAAGGGGATGGTGCGCCGATGGAGTCAGCGAGCAAGCCGGGCGGCCACCACCGGCTGCCCTGGACCAGTCAGCTCACCAACGGCGCATGCCCGACCGGTGATCGCCATCAGCATGGCCTCCGCCGGTCCTGAAACCTCTGGCCCTGAGCCGTGGCTCCAGTCCAGATCGGAAGTGGTGAGGTGTACACCGCGAGCGATGCGCCACGCCGGCAATTCCAGGCTGCGCACACTGGAGTCCAGGACCGGGCGCAGCCGTTCAGCCGGAATCTCGCGTGGCAGACCGAGCGGTCGGCGGATGTCTTGATGATGGATGGTGACATCGAGCAGGGCAAGCCGTCCTCCGAAGGTTGTGGCCAGTCCCTGCGGCCGCAGGTGAGCACGCAGCCTGTCGAGGAGCTGGTCGGTACTCAGCAGCGCAAGTTCGTCGACGCCGGCTTGGTTGATGTGGACGATCCGACCGCGGATGGCACGGCGAAGCATCCCAAGTGGACTGACGCCGTCGAAGCTCATGACGTGAGCGACTACGTCACGGACACGCCAGCCCTCGCACAGCGAAGGGCCTTCCCACTGCTCGGGCATCAGCGTCGCCAGAAGATCCGCCAGGTCGGTTCGCTCGGCCGTCGCCATCTCGAGAGCGTCCACGGCATACCTTCTCAGCTGGAACTGCTGGAAGGCAGCCTGCCGCAAACCCGAGATCTCTGTCCAGCGAGGAATGCACGAGGGCGACCAGACGCCCCTCACTGTATCGACGTCGACAAGACGATCGGCCATCGGCAGCGGACACACATCAGCTGCCGACGAGGTCCGCTACGCCGGCGGCGATCTCGGATGGTTGTCAGGTTGCCGACAGGTTGTCCCGATCCACCACCGGGTACCAGCAGGCGACGCCGTCCGCTCTGGCTGGAGTGACCGCCCACGACCGACACGACGAGGAAGCACGTTGTCGCACTATCTCGGCGCGCTGTCGATGCTGCTCGTGGCCCTCGCGGTCGTCGTGGGTGCATACGCCGTGCACCGCGTCGTGGCCGTGGAACCGAGGCCGGTGCGGGCACTGCCGTTCCTGTCCGGTTGGGAGCCGTCGGAGCACGCCCTGTCCCGGTTCCACGCCCGCTGGTACCCGGCGACGCTGCTCTTCCTGGCGTTCGACGTCGAGATGCTGTTCATGTACCCGTGGGCCGTCGTCGTGGCCGAGGTCGGGGCGTCCGCGGTCGTGGAGATGTTCCTGTTCCTCGGCGTCCTGCTCGTCGCCGTCGTGTGGGCGTGGCGGGAGGGGGCGCTGCGGTGGGTCTGAGGCGGCGGTGGACCTCCTGGGCGGTCGCGCGGGCCCACGCGCTGGTCGTCGAGGTACCCGGGTGGTGGGCGACCCGGGTGGCCGTGGAGCAGGACCTGGCCCGGCGCGGGTGGCAGCCCGCTCTGTCGCCTGCGGATGCCGACGTGCTCGTCGTCTGCGGCGCACCGGGCGAGCGGCTCGCCGAAGCCGTTGACCGCGTGTGGGAGCAGCTGCCCGGTCCCCGGGCCCGTGTGCTGGTCACCGGGCCCGAGGTGTCCGCCGCGCTCGACGAGGCCGGCAGGCAGTTGAGCGACGAGGACCGCCAGCGCGACGACGCCCGCGCCCGGCACGACCCGGTCGGCGGCGAGAGGGCCCAGGGGGACGGCGACCACGGCGACATGGACATGGCGCCGGCGGGCATACCGCTCGCCGGGGGCGATGAGGACCGCGACGGTCTGGAGATGGACGTGCTGCACGTGCCGCTCGGGCCGGTGCTGCCGTACTGGCCGCCCGGGCTCGTCCTTCGCTGCACGCTGAACGGCGACGTGGTGACCGAGGCGGACGTCGGGGTGCTGGAGGGTCGGAGCGTTCCTCCGCCGCCGGTCGCCTCGGCGCTGCGGACCCAGGACGCGGCGGCCGCATGCGACGCGGCAGCCCGGCTGCTCGCCGTCGCCGGCTGGGACGACGCCGCCGCGGCAGCCCGCCGGGTCCGCGACCTCGTCCTCATCGACTCGGCCGACGGCGCGCCGCGCGCGCAGCTCGATCGGCTCCGGTCGCGGGTGGCAGGGAGTTGGTCACTGCGCTGGCTGCTGCGCGGGCTGGGCGTGATCGACGACGAGGCGCTCGGGTCGCACGGTCTGCCTTCCGAGGCGCGCGGCGACGTGTTCGACCGGCTGGTTGCGATGCTCGACCGGGCCCGGGCGGAGCTCGAGGGAGAACCGGCGCGGCCGCACACCGCTCCGGGCGCGGTGCTCGCAGCCCTCCCGCAGATCGTGTCCGGTCTCGAGCTCGGCGCGGTCAGGCTGGTCGTCGCGAGCCTCGACCCGGACACCGCCGGCACCATCCGCAGGGAGCACGCCCGTGCCTGACGTCACCACCGTGCAGGGGGCGTGGGCACTCGTGGGCGCCCTCCTGCTCGCGGTCCTCGCCCTCGGCGCCGCCGCTCTCGACGGCGTCCTGGCCGCCCGCCCTGCCGGCCGGGCCGGTGCACGGGACGCGGCGGGGCCGCTCGCCGAGGTCGCCCGCCTGCTGCGGCAGCGGCGTCGCACCACGGTGGCCGCCGACGTGCCACTGTGGCGTACGGGTGGCGCGGGCCTGCTCGTCGCCGCGCTGCTCATGGTGGTCGTGGTGCCGCTCGGGCCGTGGGTGCTGGCGGACCTGCCGGTCGGGGTCGTGTGGTTCAACGCGATGGACGTGACGGTGTGGGCGTTCGTCTGGCTGGCCGGGTGGGGGCCGAACGCGGCGCACTCCCTTGTCGGCGGTTACCGGTTCCTCGCGCAGGCGCTGGCCTACGAGCTGCCGCTGATGTTCGCGCTCACCGCGCCCGCGGTGGCCGCCGGCAGCCTGCGGGTCGCGGACGTCGCCGCGGCACAGCACGGGCTGTGGTTCGTCGTGTGGATGCCGGTGGCGTTCGCCGTCTACTGCCTCGGGGTGGCTGCCTTCTCGGTGTGGGGCCCGTTCTCCCCGGCGGCCGGCGCCGACATCGCCGGCGGGGTGCTCGCCGAGGTCTCCGGGGTCGACCGGCTCCTGCTCCTGGCCGGTCGGTATGCCCTGCTCGCGGCCGGGGCCGCGGTCGCGGTCCCCCTCTTCCTCGGGGGCGGCGCGGGTCCGCTGCTGCCGGGCTGGCTGTGGACCTTGGTCAAGGCGGCGGCGCTGCTGGCGGTGCTGGTGGGGCTGCGGAGGCGGCTGCCCGCGGTGCGCCCGGACCGGTTCCTCGAGGCCGGGTGGCTGGTGCTGCTGCCGGCGGTACTGCTGCAGCTGCTGGTGGTGTCGGTGGTCGCGGTGGTGAGGGGGTGAGCGTGGGGACTGCGGTGGCGTTCTGGGTGTTGGGTGTTCTCGCCGTGGCCGCGGGTGTCGCGGTGTTCCGGGTCGACTCGATGGCCCGGGCGACGTACGCCCTGGCGGTGTCGTTCACCGCCGTCGGCCTGGCGCTGCTGCTGGTCGGGCTGGACTACGTCGGTGTGGTCGTCGTGCTGATGATGGTGATGGAGATGGCGGTCATGGCCGTCTACATGGTCATGTTCATGGGGATGAACCCGGCGCTGATGCCGATGAGCATGGTCCACGACAACCGGCGGGCGGTCGTCGCGGCCGTCGCGGCGTTCGTCCTGCTGGCCGGCGGCGCACTGCTCGTGCCGTGGCCGGCCCGCCGGGGTGTCCCGGCAGCGGACCCCACCGCCGCGCTCGGTCACGCGATCATGGGATCGAAGATGCTGGTCATGATGACCGTGAGCCCGGTGATGGTGGCCACGATCGTCGCGGGCATCGCGCTGGCCGCGCCGCGCGGGCGCTACGACCGGTTCGGCGACGACCTGCGCCGCCGGACCGCCGACGACCCCCAGCCCGGCGGGGTCGGCAGATGACCCTGCAGGCCCTGCTCGTCGTCGCCGCGGCGCTGTTCTCCGTCGGGCTCTACGGCGCGCTGTCCCAGCAGGTCGTCGTCATGGTGATGATGGGCCTGGAGCTGATGCTCAACGGGGTGATCCTGGCGGCCGGCGCGATGTGGTGGTTCCTCGCTCCCGACCCGACGGGTCAGGTGCTGCTGCTCGTGGTCGTTGCGGCGATGACGGTCGAGATGGCGATGGGCTTCGCCGTCGCCACGCTGCTGCACCGCTCCCGGAACGCGGACATGACCGACATGGCCACGGACCTGTCCCGGTGAGCGCGACAACGACCGGTTCGGTCGCCGGCGCTGCTGCTCGGGTGGGAGGTGACCGGCGCGACGTGACGTCGCGGCCGCCCTCACGGTGATCTTCACCGCCTGAGGGTGGGGGAAGGGGCGTACCCTCCGCACGCGGAAAATGAGCACAACCAGGGGGAGGGCCGGTGATGACAGATCGAGGCGGGGCGTCGGTCGAGACCTTGAAGGCGATCACAGCCGCGTTCAACGGCCACGACCTGGACGCGATCATGGAGTTCTTCACCGAGGACTGTTCGCTGGACATGCCGAGAGGGCCCCAGCCCTGGGGTCGGCGCCTCATCGGCAAGGCGGCCGTGAGGGAGGGCCTGGCCACCCGCTTCGCGGGACTTCCCGACGTCCACTACGGCGATGACCGGCACTGGGTCAGCGGCGACCTCGGCGTCTCCGAGTGGCTTCTCACCGGCACGAGGGGCGACGGCGAGCAGGTGCGTGTCCGCGGCTGCGACCACTGGGAGTTCCGCGACGGCCAGGTGGTCCGCAAGGACTCGTACTGGAAGATCGTCGACCCGGCCACCTAACCGAAAGATGGACGTGAGCCGAACCGGCCGGCGAGATCACCCATCGCAGAGGGACCGCCGAGGCCGCAGAAACCCCGTCCAGCCGCATGGGCTGAATCGCCCATACCGAGGGCCGCGCATCTGGGCGGTCCAGGCGATGCCGAGGCGGGGCGCCCGGACCTACAACACCGGACATGACCGACACCACCACCGCCCCGACGGCGGTGCACCGGGCCACGGCCCGCGCGCTGACCGGCGGATGCGCGAGTTCCTGGCCGGGCACCAGCACCTGGTGCTCGCCACGACGAACCCGGACGGCATCGTGCACGCCGTCCCCTACCTCTACACCTTCGACGGTGCCAGCTTCCTGGTCGCCACCACCTCTGCGGGCCGCACCGGCCGCAACATCGCCGCCCGCCCGGCCGCGACCGTCACCGTCGACGACCGCCCGACGATCGAGTGGGTCTCGGGCACCGGCCCCGCCCGGCTCGTCCGCGGACCGGAGTCCCGGGCGCTCAACGAGCGCATCTACCGCACCTGGATGACCGAGGAAGGGGTCGCCGTCGTCGGCCGGGCACTCGCCGAGATCGAGGACGTCACGATCGTGGTCACCCCGGCGCGCTGGCGCGCCTGGGACATGGCCGCCACCTTCGTCCCGTACCTCGTCGACGCGGGAGTCGCGATGGACGAGCCCGGGCGGTGGTTCCGGTGACCGCGAGCGTGACCGAACCCGCCCGGCCGGGCTGCGCGGCGAGATCGTGCTCCCCGGCGACCCCGGCTACGACTCCGCACGCGCGGTCTACAACGCCCAGCACGACCGGCACCCGGCGATGGTGGTCCGGGCCGCCGACGTCGCCGACGTCATCGCCGCGGTGCGCCACGCCCGCGACCACGACCTGCTGCTCGCCGTGCGCGGCGGCGGGCACAGCATCGCCGGGTTCTCCACCTGCGACCGCGGGATGGTGCTCGACCTGGGCGCGCTGCGCGGGATCCGCATCGACCCCGCCCCCACACCGTCCGAGCTGTCGTCAGCGAGCCGACAGATTGTCCGCACAGCCTCAGCGGGTACGACCTCCAGGCGGCAACGCTGCCGGTCCTGACGAATGATCCAGGTCGGCAGGGCCGCCCCAGGCCACGGGCGACACGGCGAGAGGGCAGCTTGTTGGACTACCTCTGTGCACTCTCACGGACGACGATGACGACGAGCAGGACGGCGACCAGGACGACGGCGACCACGACGCCGGCGAGATGGACCAGGGGTGCTCGCGCACTGGCCGAACCACCGCCGCGCTCGGATCCGTCCCGGTGAGCGCGACAACGACTGGTTCGGCCGCCCTGTGGCTGCTCGCGGTGCTGCCCGCCGTCGTCGGCGCCGTGCTCTGCCTGGCGGCTCCGCGGGTCGAGCGGGCCGCGGTGCCGGTGTCGCTCGCGACCGCCGTCGGTCGGTGTCGTGCTGGCCGTCGTCGTCGCCGTCGGCCGGCCCGCGGTGTCGGCGCCGTTCGTGGCCGGCACCCCGTTCGGCCTCGCCGTCGACGCGCTGTCCGCGCTGGTGGTCCCGGCGGTAGCGGTCGTGACGCTGCTGGTCCTCGTGTTCGCCGCCGGCGACGTCCGGTCGTCTCGGGCGCGGTTCTACGGGCTGATGCTCCTGTTCGCCGCGGCCGTGGCGGTCACCGCGACGGCGACGACCCTGCCCGCGCTGCTGCTCGGGTGGGAGGTGATGGGTGCGACGTCCTACGCGCTGATCGGTTTCCACTGGCGCGACGAGCCGCGCGTGGCGGCCGGCGCGACGGCGTTCCTCACCACCCGCGCGGCCGATCTCGGTCTTTATGTGGCCGCTGCGGCGGCACTCGCCGGGGGACACGGGCTCGCCCTCGCCGCCCTGCCCGACGCCGCCGACGGGTGGCGGCAGGTCGCGGCGGCCGGCGTTCTGGTTGCGGCGCTGGGCAAGGCCGCCCAGCTGCCGTTCTCGTTCTGGCTGTCCCGGGCGATGCAGGGGCCCAGCCCGGTGAGTGCGTTGCTGCATTCCGCAGCCATGGTCGCGATGGGGGGCTACCTGCTCCTGCGCACCGCTCCCCTGCTGCGGGCAAGCGGGTGGGCCGACTCCGCCGCCGCCTGGGTGGGAGCGCTCACGGCGCTGCTGCTCGGCGCGGTCGCCGTCGCCCAGCGCGACCTCAAACAGCTGCTGGCCGCATCGACCGCGGCCCAGCTCGGATTCGTCGTGCTCGGTGCCGGGCTGTCCGCGGTCGCCGGCGGGGCCGCCCACCTGGTCGCCCACGCCGCGACGAAGGCGCTGCTGTTCCTCGCCGCCGGCGCCTGGCTCTCCGCGCTGGGCACCAAGCGGCTGGCCGCGCTGCGCGGCGCCGGCCGGCGCTGGCCGGTCGTCGGGGTCTGCGCGGCGGTCGGCGCTCTCGCACTGGCCGGGGTCGCGCCGCTGTCGCTCTGGGCGACCAAGGACGCCGTGCTCGCCGCGGCGCGGGAGCGTTCCCCCGCCCTGTATGTCGTGGGCCTGGCCGCCGCCGCCCTGTCGGCGGCGTACGCCGGGAAGGTGCTGGTCGTCGTGTGGCAGCAGGCGCCCGCGGGGATCGAGGAGGAGTTCGACGACGAGCGGCGCGGCACCCGGCACGTCGGGGTCCTGCAGCAGGCCCCGCTGGTCGTGCTCGCCGCCGGCGCGGCGCTGCTCGGGCTTCTCGCGCTGCCGCCGGTCGCCGGCGTTCTGCGCTCGGCCCTCGGCGACGACGCGCCGGCGGCGGGCGTGGCCGAGATGACGGTCTCGGCGGTCCTCGCCCTGGTCGTGCTCGCGGTGGTCTGGCGGTGGCCTGTCCCGGAACCCAGGTGGGCGGCACGTTGGCTGGGGCTGGAGGCCGCGGCGCACGCCGTCGTCGTACGTCCGGTGCTGCGCCTGGCCGAGGCGCTCGCCCGGTTCGACGACCGGGTGCTCGACCGGGCAGTGACGGCGGTGGCCCGCGGCGGGCTCGCCGCCGGCCGCGCGGCGGCCCGGGTCGACGTCGGCGGCGTCGACGCGGCGGTGGAGGCGCTGGCCCGCGGGGTGCGCCGGCTGGGCGCCCTCGCGCGGCGGCCGCAGACCGGCCTGCTGCACCAGTACTACCTGCAGGCGACCACCCTGCTCGTGGCCGCCGTCGTCCTGCTCCTGGTGGTGAGGTGAGGCGTGCTCAGCGTCGTGGTGTTCCTCCCGCTGGCAGCCGCGGTGCTGCTGGCCGTGGCCCGGCACCTGCCCGACGCGGCGGCCCGCGCGGCGTGGGTGGCGGTGGCGGCGGTCGATCTCGGGCTCGTCGCCGTGCTGTGGGCGGGCTACCTGACCCCACCGCCCGGCCGGCTGGCGTTCGAGGAGCGGGTGGCGTGGATCCCCGGGGTCGACAGCAGCTACCACGTGGGCGTCGACGGGCTGTCGCTGCCGCTGGTCGCGCTGACCGCCGTCGTCTTCCTCGCCTGCGCGGTCTACGCGGTGCGCGAGCGGCGGCGGCCGCGCCAGCAGGCCGCGCTGTTCCTGTTCCTGCAGACGACCTGCCTCGGCGTGTTCGCCGCCGCCGACCTCATCCTGTTCTTCGTCTTCTTCGACCTGTCCATCGTCGGCATGTACTTCGTCATCGCCGGCTGGGGTCACGGCGACGCCGCCCGCTCGGCGCTGAAGTTCTTCCTCTACACCTTCCTCGGGTCGCTCGCCCTGCTGCTCGGGTTCATCGGGCTCTTCGTCGCCGCCGAGCCGCACACGTTCGACATGGTCGCGCTGGCCGCGGCGCCACCCCTGCTCGGCGACTCGGTCACCGGCGGTCTCGTGCTCGCCGCCGTGCTCGTCGGGCTCGCCGTGAAGACCCCCACCGTCCCGTTCCACACCTGGCTGCCCCCTGCGCACACCGATGCCCCCGCCGTCGGCTCGGCGGTGCTGGCGGCGGTGCTGCTGAAGATGGGCACGTACGGCTTCGTCCGGATCGCCATGCCGATGCTGCCGGGCGCGTGGCGCGCGTTGGCGTGGGTGGTGCTCGTCGTCGGTGTGGTGTCCGTGCTGTACGGCGCGCTCGTCGCGCTGGCGCAGACCGACCTGAAGCGGATGATCGCGTACACGTCGGTGAACCACATGGGCTACGTGGTGGTCGGCGTGGGCGCGGCCGGAATGGTCGCGGGCGGCGACGCCGCCGTCCGCGGGGTCGCGGTGACCGGCGCGGTAACCCAGATGGTCGGCCACGGCCTCATCACCGGGGCGCTGTTCCTGCTCGCCGGAGTGTTGCAGGACCGGGCCGGCACCTACGACATGGGCTCCTACGGCGGGCTCGCGGCGCACGCGCCGAGGTTCGCCACGCTGTTCGGCGTCGCCGCCTTCGCCTCCCTCGGCCTGCCCGGCTTCGTCGGGTTCATCGCCGAGTTCCAGGTGTTCACCGGGAGCATCGCCGCGGTGCCCGCCGCCGCGCTCGCACTGCCGGGCATCCTCGTCACCGCCGCGCTGTTCCTGCGGGCGCTGCAACGGGTCTTCACCGGGGCGACCGCCGGGCGCTCGGAGGGCTTCGGCGACCTGCGGGGCGCCGAGGTCTGGTCGGTGGCCCCGCTGCTGCTGGCCGCGCTGCTGCTCGGGGTCCTGCCCGGCCCCCTGCTCGACGTGATCGAGCCCGCGGCCGGCGCCGTGGCCGAGATGGTCGGGCGGTAGCCGTGGGTGCGGACCTCGGCGAGGCACCGCTGGCGCTGCTGCCGGAGATCTGCCTGCTCGCGGGGGCGCTGCTCGCGCTGATCAGCGGGTCGTTCCTGCCCCGGGACCGGCAGTGGGTCGCACGCGTGATGGCGGCCGCCGCCCTGGGCGCCGCCGTCGCGACGGCCGCCGCCGGGCTGTCCGGAGCCCCGGTCACCGCCTTCGACGGCTCCTACGCCGTCGACGGCACGACCGGCGTCGCCCGGATCGTGATCGCCGCCGCCACCCTGCTCGTCATCGGCCTCGGCGTCGACGAGCTCGGCGGGAACCGGCAGGAGAGCGAGACCTACGCGCTGCTGCTGCTCGCGGCCACCGGGACGACCGTCCTGGCCGGAGCGAACGACCTGCTCGTCCTCGCCGTCGGCTTCCTGCTCGCCAGCATCCCGCTCTACGCGATCGTCGGGCTCGCCCGCACGCCACGGGCCGCCGAGGCGGCGATGAAGACCTACCTGCTCGGCGCGCTGTCCGGCATCACGATGCTGCTGGGCGTCACCGTGCTGTTCGGCGTGTCCGGCACGACCACCTACGCCGAGCTCGCGGAGCGGCTGACCCCCGCACCCGCCGGGGCCGCCGCCGCCGGAGGCGTCGCGGTGCTCGCCGGCCTGCTGTTCAAGGCCGGTGCGGTGCCCCTGCACTTCTGGGTCCCCGACGCCGCACAGGGCGCGGGCGCCACCGCCGCCGCCTTCCTCACCACCGTCCCCAAGATCGGCGCGGTCGTGGCCGTGTACCGGCTGGTGGACGTCCTGCCCGGCACCCTGAACTGGCACCTGCTCGTCGCGCTGCTCGCGGTGGCCAGCATGACGCTGGGGAACCTCGCCGCCTATGCGCAGACCGACCCGCAGCGGCTGCTCGGCTGGTCCACGGTCAGCCAGGTCGGCTATCTGCTGGTCCCCGTCGCGGTGGTCGGGCGCACGGACCTCGCGCTGCCGTCGCTCCTGCTCTACCTCGCCGCCTACGCCGTCACGAACCTCGCCGCCTTCGCCGTCGTCGCGGCCCTCCCCACCCACCGCCTCCTCGTGGGCTACCGCGGCCTCGCCGGAGCGCGGCCGTGGCTCGGCGGCGTGCTGCTCGTCAGCCTCCTCGGCCTCGTCGGCACGCCGCCCACTGCGGTGTTCGTCGGCAAGCTCGTCATCATCGCCGCTGCCTGGAATGGTGGTATGGCCTGGCTCGCCGTCGCCGTCGCCGTCAACACCCTCGCCAGCCTCTTCTACTACCTCCGCTGGATAGCGCCGGCGTACAGATCGGGCGAAAACGGCACCCGCACCGGCATCTTTCTGGCGCCGCGGCCCTGGGCGGCCAACGCCGCGATCGTCGCAGCCGTGGCCAGTCTCGCCCTCGGCCTCGCGGCAGGCGCGGCCTGGGCGCTCGCCGACACGACGCTTGTCCGCTGAGCTCTGCAGGACGGTGACCGACGGGCAGGCCTCGACCACGCTCGACACGACCTCCGCGACGCCGAGCGGCACGTGCTCGGCGTTGTCGAGCACGCGCCGCCCGGTCGACGGACCGGGGACTTCGGCGACTGCCCAGTCTGCGGCGGGCCCGGCTGGGCCCCGAGCAGATCGGGTCGTCGTCCCGAAGACGGTGGAGGCTGCGGTCGCGGCGGTGGCGGTCTGCCGCCGGCAGTGCGCGTCGCGCCGGTAGCTCAACCCGCTGGCGATCAGGGCGGGCGGGATCGACGAGCACGGCGTCGCCCCGGCGGTTCGGAAGCCGCGACGGCGGGGCCGGCCGTGGCACGGTGAAGGAGACGGTCCGTTTTGTCCTCTTCGAGGCGGCCCACCGGGCCATAGAACCTCAGACGCGGTCGGAACTCGTCCTCACTCACCGCACCGGCCGCCTTGAGCATGCTGTAGTACAGCGGCGACGCGTGACCCTTCGAGAAGATCAAGTGGTCGTTGTGCGGGTCGCCCGGCCGGTCATAGTTCAGGCGCAGGTAGCCGTCCAGCAGCACGGCCATCAGATCGGCGGCCGACATCGACGACGTCGGGTGGCCGGGTCCAGGCGGGCTGGGGCCCTGGCTGGTCACGCCGGCTGCAGCCAGGTGACGTCGTGACGATGACCACCGGCCCGGCGGCCGTGCTGCACGCCGCGACCTACGACGACGTCGTCGAGGGGGTGGCTGGCCCGAGTGTGAAGGAGATCACTGGCGTCGGTGCTGGGCTGAGCCGGGATCAGAAGGGTGCGGAATCGTTCGGGTCCGTCGGTGCGGGCGGGGGTCGGGCGCCGCCGGGAGTCGGTGGGTCCGGCAGGCGCAGGATCGGCCCCTCGATCCACATCCGGCCGTAGTGGTCGTTGTCGCATTCGGGCGGGCGGGGCTGCGGATCGGGCAGTGGCGCCAAGATCGGCTCACCGCGAGTGCGGTACACCTGCCGCAGCGGGCTTGTCCACTCGAAGAAGCCCGGTCGAGGCTGGGCGAGCCGCCATCCAAGACCGTGCTTGAGCGGATGATGGCGGTCGCAGCCGGGACCGAGGTTGGCCCGCACCGTCTGGCCACCGCTCGCATGGTCGCGTGTGTGGTCCAGGTCGCACCGGCGCGCCGGGCGGCGGCAGCCCGGGTGGCTGCAGGTGCGATCCCGGACCTGGACATGGCGGGCCAGTGCCGCGCCGGGAAACCGGTCGAGCGGGCGGTCGTCGAGGGCGGCGAGCAGGGTGTGGCGGGCGGCAAACTGGGCGGCGATGTCGGCGATCACGGCGGCCCAGGAGGTGGTCCAGCGCGGTGCGGCGTGATCCGCGGCCCGGTCACCGATCAGTTCGACGAGCTCGGTGAGGCGGGTGGCCTCGATCTGCAGCTCCACGATCCCGCCGGAGCATCGTCCGGTCGTCTGCTCGGTGACGTGGGCGCGGCGCGGGCGGCAGCGGGTCATTCCGGCCAGGAGTAGGTGGCCGTCCGAGCCGGTGACGGCGAAGCGCCACTCCGCCCCCCGCTGCTGGTGTGTCACGAGATCCCGGGCCACGGCGGGCAACACGGGTCCGAGCCCGGGGATCTCTCCCGGCCGCTCGTCGAGCCCGAGCAGCGTGGCCAGCCCAACCCGGATCTCGACGCCGGTCGGTGTTGTCACGCGTGTGCGGGCGTGGCCGGCAGCGGGCCGGACCTCCGTCGACTCGTCGATCCCGTCGTCGCGAGCAGGGTCGGTGGCGTGGTCGTCGGAGGTGTGGCCTTCGGAAGCGGGGGCGTCCGAGGCGTGGTCGCCGGAGGCACGGCGATCGGAAGCCTCATCGTCGGGGGCGTTGTCGGGGCCAGTGTCCTCGGGCCGTAGCTCGCGCGACAGCTCGGCGATGATCTGTTCCTCGGACAGCCCGTGGAATCGCCCGTCCAACAGACCGAGGTAGACATCTGCGGCGATCTGCCCGACCCGGCCGGGGTGCCCGGCCCGCTTGGCCGCCTCGGCCAGCCGGTCGACCCGTGCGCACGCCACCGCCGCCTTGTCCGCCGGCAGGCTCGACCCGGTGATGGTGACCGTGCCGTCGTCGGCCAGCACCGCGGTAACTGCCCGGCCCCGTACCGCTCGCGTGTAGCGTCGCCGTGCCCACCCGGGGTCGATCGCCAGCACGGCGCGCCACAACCGGCCGCGCAGCTGCGCGGTGGTCAACTTCGGTGCGACCGGTAGCAGCCGGGTACAGATCACCGCCGCCTGCTCCGGTGTGACGCCGCATGCGGGGTCGAGGTACCCGGCGAACACCGCCGCCTTCCCGCGGTCGATCTCGCCGGCCCACAGCGCGGCGAACACCTCTGGCAACGCGCGCACGACGACCTGCGCCAGGTCCAGCTCTCGGTCCGCGGTACGCGAGGTCCAGGTGAGAGCCGCGGCCACTTCGCCGGAGGCCCAGGTGGCCACCTCCGCCGCCCGTATCGCCTGCGAGTTCGATGAGCCGTCGGCAAGCTCGTCAGGTGGGACGGCCAGGCCGACCTCCACGAGCGACGCCCACAGCCGCGCCTGCTCGTGCGCGCACTGCCGCGACTGCGCCCGCAACACATGCACCAGTCCAGCGCCCGTGAGGCGGGAGAGGTCGGCGGTGCCCAGCGCGGCGGCCAGCTCCGGACCCGGCGGCATCGCCACCAGCTCCTCGACCACGACCGCTTCCGGCATGCCTCGAACATACATTCGAACACCGACAGTTCCGGGGCCGCGGACGCACCTCTGCACGAGCGCAGCGTCCGCCGGGTGCGACACCTTGTGCTCGGGCGGGGCCGAGCCCTCTCGATGCAGCAGCTCGATGCGGACCCCGTCGGCCGCCCTCAGCGTGACGGACCGCAGACCGAGGCGGCGGGCGACGCCGCCCTCGATGTCGACGACCAGGTCGAGGGCGTCACACCACCAGGCCGTCACGGCCGCCAGGTCGGCGACCGCTGCGGCCCTCGCGGTCCGTCCCGACCGTGGCCGGCCACCGGCCACCGGCGCTCTGCCGGGTTCTTCCGCATCACGTGCTCCTCCGAGGTCGGATGCACAAGGGATTTCCGCTGGCGGGTGTCGCCTCCCTGCCGAACAGCTTGCGCTCGGCAGCCTCGGCCTCGTCGGCACGCCGCCCACGGCGGTGTTCGTCGGCAAGCTCGTCATCATCGCCGCTGCCTGGAACGGTGGTGTGGCCTGGCTCGGCGTCGCCGTGGCCGTCAACACCCTCGCCAGCCTCTTCTAGCCCTCGGCCTCGCGGCAGGCGCGGCCTGGGCGCTCGCCGACACGACGCTGGTTCGCTGAGCCCTCGACGGCGACGAGGTCCTCCATGTCGCCCGTGATGCCGCGGGACCGTCGTCGGACAGTCGTCAGGTGCAGCGCTGCGGCGCGGCAGTAGCCTCCGCCCGGAGGAGCACCATGGACGACGATGCGCCGCGGGACGTCCTCACCCTGCCCCGGCTGGGCGGGAACGAGGCGAGTGCGATCGCCGAGACCGAGTACCGGCGCTTCGCCGACGTGCTCGCAGCCCTGGCACCCGCCGACTGGTCTCGGCCGACGGACTGCCCGGCCTGGGACGTGCGGCTGCTCGTAGCCCACGTCCTGGGTGCCACCGAGGCGAACGCATCGCCGCCGGAAATGCTGCGCCAGCTCCGCCGCGGGCGGCGCGGCAGGGCGATCGAGGTCGACCCGGTGAGCGAGACGCAGGTGCGGGAACGGCGGGATCTCGACCCGCCCGCGCTGCGGCGGCGGTTCGACCGTGCCGTACCGGCGGCGGTGGGCTGGCGGGCGCGGTGGTCACGGCTCGCGGGCGGCGTGCTGATGCGAGTCGGCGCACCGGTGCACGAGACGTGGCCGGTTCGCTACCTCATGGACGTGATCTACACGCGCGACGTGTGGATGCACCGGCTCGACATCTCCCGGGCCGTCGGCCGGGCGCCACATCTGACCGCCGAACACGACGGCCGCGTCGTCACCGACGTGGTGGCCGACTGGGCACGCCGCCACCGGCAACCCTTCGCGCTGACGCTCGACGGTCCGGCCGGCGGCAGGTTCGTGGCCGGCACCGCCGGCACCCACGTCGCCTCGGACGCCGTGGAGTTCTGCCGCACTCTGTCCGGCCGCGCAACCGGGCAGGGGCTGCTGAGCACTCCTGTCCCGTTCTGACCGTGGTGCTCTCCCGGGGAGTCGCAGCTGGGCCCGGCGGCCGGCGGAGCCGACTGGTGGGCGTCCCGTGACCCCACGAGATGCCCGACCGGACTGCCGGGCCATGCTCGTGGTCGGCCTTCTCGGACCGGTCGAGGTCCGGCGCGACGGCCGCGTCGTGCCGGTGCCCGGATCGCCGCAGCGCGTCCTGCTCGCCCGGCTCGCGCTCTCGCCCGGCCGTCCGATCCCGCCGTCCGCGCTCGTGGACCTGCTGTGGCCCGAGGATCCGCCCCCGCACGCCGTGCGGAACCTGCGCAGCTACGTCTCCCGCCTGCGCCGGGCGGTCGGACCCGACCGGCTCAACTGGCAGCCCGGGGGCTACCGCCTCGACGTGGACGACACCGACCTCCGCCGTGCCGAGCGGCTGGTCGCCGAGGCCGACGACGGGGCTCGGGCCGACCCCGCTCGGGCTGCGGCACTCCTGACCGACGCGCTCGCTCTGTGGCGGGGCGAGCCGCTCGCCGAGCTGCCCGGATGCCTGCCCCTGGCGGCCGAGCTGGCCCGGCTGCGCGAGTGGCGCCTCGTGCTCCAGGAGCGGCGCCTGGATCTGCTGCTCCGAACCGGGCAGCAGGCCACCGCCGTGCCCGAGCTCGAGCAGTTGGCACGGATCGAGCCGTTGCGGGAACGACCGCAGCTGCTCCTTATGTGCGCGCTGCATCAGGTCGGCCGGACCGCGGACGCGCTCGCCACCGCGCGCGCCTACCGCCGCCGCCTTGTGGAGGAGACCGGGCTGGACCCGGGCCGGGCGCTGGCCGATCTGGAGCAGCGGGTGCGCATGGACGACCCGCAGCTCCGGCCGCCGGACCCGGCACCCACCCCCGTGGCGACGGCAGGACGGCGCCCCCCGGCCGACCGGTTCGTCGGGCGGGGCGCCGAGATCGCCGCGGTGCGGTCGGCGCTACGACACCACGCGGTCGTCAGCGTGGTGGGGCCGGGCGGGGTCGGCAAGACGCGTCTCGTGCTCGAGCTGCTGGCCTCGACGGCCGGGCGCGCCGTCGTGGTCGAGCTCGCCGGGGTCGCCACGGCGGCGGACGTGGCCGCCACGGTCGGCGCCGAGCTGGGCCTGCGGGCGGCGTCCGAGGACATCGGCGCGGCGATCGCCGAGCAGCTCGGCGCACGGCCCGGTTCTGCTCGTGCTCGACAACTGCGAGCACGTCCTCGACACGGCGCGCGACCTCGTCGCGGAACTGCTCGACCATTGCCCCGGTCTCACGGTGCTGGCCACGAGCCGGCGGAGACTCGGCGTCCCGGGCGAGCAGGTGGTCCGGCTCGGCCCCCTGCCCGAGCCGGACCGGATCGCGCTGTTCTGCGATCGTGCGGCGCTGCTCCGCGACGGGTTCGAGGCCGGCCGGCCCGAGGTGCGCGAGATCTGCGCTCTGCTCGACGGGTTGCCGCTCGCCGTCGAGCTCGCCGCGCGGAGGGAAGCGGTGTTCGGGCTCCGCGCGCTGCGCGACCGGCTGGCCGGCGGGCTGCAGGTGCTCGAACCGGCTCACGCGGGCGACCGGACGACCGCGCTGGTGCCCGCCGCGGAATGGTCCTACCGGCTCCTCGACCCCGCGACACGGGCGCTGTTCGACCGGTCCGCCGTGGCGGTCGGCGGGATTCGACCTCACCGCGCTGGACCACCTCGCCCCAGAGGGCACCGCGAATTCGGCCGCGCTGCTCGCCGAGCTCGTCGAGACGTCGATGGTACTGGCCGACCACTCGGTCGAGCCGCCCCGATACCGCCTGCTCGAGCCGCTGCGGCAGGTCGGCCTCGCCCACCTGGCGCCAGCCGACCGCGCCGCGGCTCGCAAGAGCCACGCCCGGTGGATGAGCGTGCACCTCGACCGCGTGCGCCGGGCCCAGGACGAGCGGTCCGCCGCAGCCACCTCGCTGCTGCGCCGCGAGCTGGCGAACCTGCGGGCCGCGCTCGCCGGGCTGATCGACGCCCGCCAGTGGGCGGATGCCGCCGCGCTCGCCGTGCCGCTGGCCGTGGCGCTCTGCGACGACGTGCACCTGGAGCTGATCGGGCAGCTGCGCCGGCTGGCCGACGCAGCTCCCGGCCCGCCCGAGGTCCGGGCCCGCTGCGCCCTCGCGGCGGGAGGAGCCTGCTGGATGCACGGCGATATGCGCGAAGCCGACCGCCTGCTCGATGCCGCCCTCGGCCTCCTGCCCGCCGGGCACCCGCAGCGCTGGATCGGCCACCTGTTCCGGGGCATGAACCGGATGTACCGCGGCGACGTCGCCGCCGTGGAGGCCGACGCCGACGCCCTGCTCGACGATCCCACCGCACCGGACTGGGCCGTTGCGACCGCGGTGTGCGGCGCGGCGCTGATCCACGTCTTCACCGGCAGCCTCGAGCGTGCCGAACGGTGGATGTCCGCGCACGCCGCGCTGCTCGACCGATTCGGCACCGTCGACGGCTTCGCCGCCTACACCCGCGGCGAGATGCTCGCCACCCGCGACCCCGAGGCCGCGCTGCACTGGTTCGAGCGGGCGTACCAGCAGTGCGCCGAGGCCGGGCACACCTACAACGGCGACGTGGCCGCCGTCGGCCGCACCGCCGCCCTGATCCGGACGGGCCGCCGGGGCCAGGCCGCGGACGCGTGCCGGCAGGTGATCCGCACGCTGCGCTCGGCGGGCATGTGGCCGCAGGTCTGGACCGCGGTGCGGCTGGCCGCCGAGCTCCTCGCCGACCTCGACGACCCCGAGCCCGCCGCGACGCTGCTCGCCGCGGCCGACGCCGATCCACTCGCGCCGACCGTCCTCGCCGACGAGCGGTCGCGGCAGCGCCGGGTGCGGGACCGGATCGCCCATCGACTGCCCACCGACCGGCTCGCCGCAGCGACACGCCGCGGCTCCACCCTCGGCAGGTCCGCTGCGGCTGACCTCGCCCTGTCGCGGCTGGACGCGCACGCGGCCCAGCATTCGGCTGGCAACCCGCCGGCAGCCGAGCAGCAACCCACCGTCCCCAGGCTGAACCCATGACCACCACGACCACGACCACCTCCACGACCGAGACCACGCCCGCCGGGACGGTGCGCGAGGGCACTCTCGACGAGAGCCGCGTGGAGGCCTTCGTCGAGCAGCTGCTCACCGACTTCGCGGGCGCCGCGAGCACGGCCATGACCGTGCTCGGCGACCGGCTCGGGCTCTACACCGCCATGACCGACGCCGGACCCCTCACCGCGGCCGAGCTCGCCTCCGCGACCGGGCTGCACGAGCGCCTGGTCGCCGAATGGCTGGCCAGCCAGACGGTATCCGGCTATGTCCGGCACGACCCAGAGGCGGGCACCTTCGAGCTGGCGCCCGAGCACGCCCTCGCGCTGTCGGTGATTGACTCGCCCGCCTACGTCATCAGCGCAGCAGAGATCATCACCGCGCAATACCTGACCCTCACGCAGCTGGAGCAGGTGTTCCGCGGCGAGGCCGATCTCGACTACGACGAGCTACCCCCGTCGCTGTTCGAGGGCGTCGAGCGGTTCTTCCGCACCGCGTACACCCACGAGCTCGCCACGACCTGGTTCCCCGCGGTCGACGGGCTGGTACCGCGGCTCGAGGCGGGCGCCCGGGTGGCCGACGTCGGGTGCGGGCACGGGCAGTCGACGCTGCACATCGCCGCGCAGTGGCCCGCCAGCACGGTCACCGGCTTCGACCTCCACCGCCCGTCGGTGCTCATCGCCCGAGCGAAGGCCGTGGAGGCCCGGGCGGAGAACGTGGCCTTCCACGTCGCCGACGCCGCCGACATCGGCCCCGGCCCGTTCGACGTCGTCGTGTTCTCCGACTCCCTGCACGACATGGGCGATCCACCGGCCGCGCTCGCCCGCGCCCGCGAGGTCCTCGTCGACGGCGGCACCGTCGTGGTCGTCGAGCCCTGGTCGGTGGACGGGCTCACCGACGGGATCGGCAACCCCTCGATCCGCATCGACTACGCCATCTCCACCTCGGTGTGCACGCCCACCGCGCTCGCGCAGCACGGGGGCCACGCCGTCGGTACCCAGGGTGGTCCGACACTGCGGCTGCGGCTGCTCGCCGACGCCGGGTTCCGCGACCCCGTCCTCGCCGCCGACACCGGCGCCAACCTGATTCTCACCGCCACCCGGTGAGCTCGGGCGAGGCAGAGGAGGGATCACATGTGGGGCGTCGCGGTGGACCGCGTCGACCCCGAGGGCGGTCACTGGGTTGCCCGCAGCAGCGCGGGTGACCTCCACACGCCAGACGTCGTCCTGGCCACCGGATCCGATCCGGTGCCTCGTCCGGCCGCGGTGGCCGGGCGAGGCCCGATTTCCGGCGCGATCCGCCACGCCGCGGACGTGCGCCGGCCCCGCGAGCTCGCCGGCCGGCGGGTTCTCATCCCGGCTGGGTATCCCGATCGAGCGCACCCGACCGTTTCTCGAGTGCCTGACGGCCGGTCGCGAGCACAGCGACGACTGCCCGGCGTCGCTGGCCGCCTATCGTGCCGCCATCGCCGAGCTGCTCGAGTCGGGCGCCCACGGCGTGTACGGGCTGTCCAGCCAGGTCACCGACTACCAGCAGGAGCTGGTGCAGCGGCTATCAGGTCGTGGACGTGCCGCTGCTACCGGACTGAGTCCACCCCGTGACCGCGACCACGAACGCGGCCAGATCGGAGGGATCGCGGAGTCGGGCTAGCACGACGTCGTCGTCGACATCGACGTACTCGTGCACCAGCACGTTCCGGAAGCCCACGGCGCGGGCCAGCCGCATGGCCAGCTCGGCCGGCAGGACACCGTGCGCACCGAGCACCCGCATCGCGTCGGCGTTGTCCCGGGCCGGCCCCCATCCCTCGGACGCGCAGATGTGCTGCGCGACGTCGACGCATCCCTCGATCGCGGTGACGAAGGTGTACTTCACCCCGCGCAGCCACAGCGCGTCGGCCCGCCGCCGGTCGTCGGCCGCCGCTTCCTCGCGGAGCACGGACAGGTCGTCGGTCACCGACCGCAGCAACCGCAGCACCCGGATCTCATCGACCACGCAGCACGCTCTCGACGAACTCGCGGTGGCTGCGGAGCAGGCGCGGCTGCTCATCGGCGTAGATCTTGCGTGTCGTCGCGACCCACCGCACCCGGGCCGGCGGATCGTCGTCGAACAGCAGCTCACCGTCCAGCGCGATCCGCCCCGCCAGCTCGAGCGGCGCGCCGTTGAGGACCACCAGATCCGCCCCGGCCGGGAGGGTGACGTCGAAGGAGGCCGGCGCGTCGGCGGGCCACCAGGCGGCGACGTCGACGTCGGAGTCGGGGCGGTGGCGGCCGGTGACGCGGCTGCCGTGCAGCAGCGCGAAGCTCGCTCCGGCGGCCCGCAGGGCGGCGGTCACCTCGGCGCGCAGGGCGTCGGGGATCGCAGGGGCCATGCCGGCCAGTCTGGCACGGCCAGACCGGCCGGCTCACCGTGGTCGTCGATCGGCGCGCAGCGGCGTCGACATCGCCATCCGGCTGTGAAGTGCCCGCGAACCGGACGAGATCCGGGACACCGTCGACGCCACCACCACCCACGGTCCGTGCGACCGTCCACGGGCCCGGCCGTGCGCCCGTCGACGGATCGCGGAGCGGTCGTTCACGTGGCTGGGGGGATGTTCTGGTTCACGTGGAAGAGATTCCCCGGATCGTAGGCGGCCTTCACCTGGCGCAGCCGCTCGTAGGTCGGGCCGTAGTTCGCAGGTGCGCGTGCGGCGTCGTCGGCGGACATGAAGTTGACGTATCCACCCTCGGTGCCCGAGTAGGGGTGGACGGCAGCGTAGTAGTCGCGCACCCAGCGGATGTTCGCCTCGTCGTCGCCGGGATCGGGCCATGCAGCAACAACGGCCATGGCGTACCGCGCGTCGCGGTGGCCGAACGCCGTCTCCTCCGGGCCGACCCGGCCGGCGGCGCCGTTGATGGGGTACAGGTGCATCGTCGAGGCGGCGGTCGGCGTCCGGGGGCCGTGCTCGAGGTGCGGCGCGATGGCCTCGTCGGGGAGGTCCCGGACGAAGTCGGCCTTCCAGTACTGCCGGATGCCCTTGAAGAAGAGCGCGTCGAACGCGGAGTTGAGCGCGGGGTACGGCATCGGTCCGACCAGCTCGGCCTTGACCTCGGCGACGTCGCGGAACGGCTTGATCGCCTGCTCGCCTTGCTCCGGCCGCCCGCTCCAGCAGGTCACCACGGCGCAGAACACGTCGCCGTGGCGGTCCTCGGGGATGAACGGCAGCGGCGGCGCCATCTGCCACCCGAAGAACGCACCGAGCTCCCCGGGCGCCTCCTGGATGTAGTCGTCGTAGGCCCGCATCACGGCGGGGGCGGCGTCGACCTCGTACAGCATCGGCCCGCCGTAGATCATGCCAACGTCGTGCAGGGCGAACTCGAGGGATGTGGCGACACCGAAGTTGCCGCTGCCGCCGCGCAGCGCCCAGAACAGGTCCTCGTTGTCGTACTCGCTCGCGGTCATGATCCGGCCGTCTGCGGTGACGACCTCGGCGCTGACCAGGTTGTCGCACGAGAGGCCGCACCCGCGCGTGAGATAGCCGACGCCACCGCCGAGGGTCAGGCCGCTCACGCCGGTGGTGGAGATGATCCCGCCCGTGGTGGCCAACCCGTAGGCGTGGGTGGCGTGGTTGACGTCGCCCCAGGTGGCGCCGCCACCGACCCGCGCCGTCCGCCTGCCCGGGTCCACAAAGACGTTGTTGAGCAGGCCGAGGTCCAGGACGACACCGCCGTCGCAGGTGCCGAACCCGGGGGCGCTGTGGCCGCCACCGCGGACCGCGAGGTCCAGACCGGCCTCGCGGGCGTAGTTGACGACGGCGACGGCGTCGGCGGTCGAGGCCGCCCGGGCGATCAGCGCCGGGTTCCGGTCGTGCATCCCGTTGTGGACCCGACGCTGCTCGTCGTAGTCGTCGTCGCCCGGTTCGATGACGGGGCCGCGCACGTGCTCGCGCAGCTCGGCGATCGTGCCCATGATCCCTCCCGATCGGTTGTCGTGGTGACCCCACGATGCCCGGTTGGCGTTCCGACACCGTTCCCGATCACGCTCGGCGGGAGATCCGGGCAAGCGTGGCGAGCGCACGGTCACGCAACCAGGGCGATCCCGTCGCCGCTGCCGTCGCCGCTGCCTGCCGGGCGCCGGCGACAGCGCCCGCCATGTCGCCGGAGAACGCGAGCAGCTCCGCGTCGATGCGGAGGAGTTCGGCGAGCAGGTAGCGTTCGCCGCTGCGTTCCGTCGCGTCGAGGCCCTCCGCGATGGCCGCCCGGCCTGCTGCCGCCTCGCCCGCCTTCGCGTGACCGCGAGCCAGCAGGCTGAGCCCGAGTGTCAGATGCAGCGGCTGCTCCTGGCGCATCCGATCGGTCGCGTCCCGGAGCACGGCCACGCCGGCGAGGTCACCGGCGTAGACGTCTCGCCAGCCGCTGAGAAGCCGGGCCACTACCGCGAAGTAGCCGATGTGCATCGTCGAGGTGACGGCGTCCAGTGCCGTCACGGCCCGGTCGAGGTCGCGGCGCTCGGGCTCGAAGGTTGCGAGGAGCGCGTTGGAGGCGCGGACGTAGCCGACGGTCATCGGGTTGCCGAGCTCGACGGCGACCCGCAGTGCCTCCTCGATCGTTCGATCGGCGTCGTCCGGACGGCCGCGGAACAGCTGGGTGAGCGCGAGCCGGGACAGGCACACGCCCAGCGGGTCCTGGGCGTAGCGCGCGACGTGCAGCGGCGCGTCCTCCACGTGGTACGCGTCGATGGCCGCCGAGAGGTGCCGCTCGGCGGCCGCGAAGTCGCCTCGCCAGAAGGTCGTGACCCCGAGCACGTACTCGCCCTCGACCCGGGCCGTACGCTCGCGTCGCCCGGCGACGACCAGCTCGCGGCCCAGATCCTCCGCCCGCGGGAAATGACATGTGACAAGGGCGTGCAACGCGAGGCCGCGCAGTACGGACGGGCTCGGGCTGCGCCCCAGCCTCCGGTGCAGGGTCAGTGCACGCGTGTAGCAGCGCTGGACGTCAGGAGCCCCGTAGCCGAGCCGGGCGACGAGCGGTACCCCGATCGTCGACAGCAGTCGCAGCTCGACCGCGTCGCGGGACTGACCGGAGTGTGACCGGTCGAGCAACCGCAGCGCCTCGCGCAACAGCGCGATGCACGCGTCGAGGGCGAACACCTGGTACGCGTGCCGGGCCGCCCGCTCGTACGCGTCGAGGGCGCGTGGGGTCAGGCCCGCGTCGGCGAGGTGGACCGCGAGGCGGGCGCTCACCGGGCCGAGATCGTCCGCGTGCTGCGCCTCGAGGGCGTCGGCGACGCGGCGGTGCAGCCTGCGGCGGCGAACCGGACTGATGGAGGCCAGCGCGACGTCGCGCAACCGGTCGTGGCTGAAGTCGAAGACCGGGCCACGGGCGCGGACGATGCTGTGCCGCCAGAGTTCGTCCAGGTCGTCGGTCAGGTCGTCCTCGTTCCGGCCGGCCGCGGCGGCGAGGACCGGTGTCGTGAACTCGTGTCCGACGGTAGCCGCCACCTCGACCAGGCTGCGGGCTCCGGGCGAGAGGCGATCCAGACGTGCGGTGATCACCGCCTGCACCGTGGGCGTCAGCGCGATCGGTCCTCGGTGTGCGCTGCCGAATCCTGCTCGAACGGCCTCGACGACGAAGAGCGGGTTGCCCTCGGTCTCCGCCCACAGTCGGTGCCGCCGCCCGCGGTCCGAGCCTGCGCCTGCCGACCCGGGCAGCGATCTCGGTGGTCGCCGCCCGGTCGAGGCGATCGAGAGCGATGATCGACAGGGCACCGGTCGGGACGAGGTTCCGGCGCAATCGCGCGACCGGATGCATCGGGCCGACCTCCTCGTCGCGGACGGTGCCCGCGACGAGAACCGGCGCCGACGGAGCGCTCTGGACCAGGAAGCCACACAGCTCGATCGTCTCGGTGTCGCACCACTGAAGGTCGTCGAGCACGAGGAGCAGGGGCCGCGCCGACGACAGGAGCCCCCGGCAGACCGCATCGAGCAGATGGCGACGCCCACCGACGTCGGCCTCGGGCGGGACGGCGGGAATGCCCGGGTGTGCGGTCCGGAGTTCGGGCAGCAGCCGGGCGAGCTCGGCCAGCCACACCTCATCGAGCGCGTCGAGGCCGGACCGCACCGGCTCGGACCGCAACCAGTCGACCACCGGACCCCACGGTGGTCTGCCGGCGGCCTCGTACGCTCGGCCGTACAGCACCGCGTGGCCGTCCGCGGCGACGCGCCGGGCCAGCTCCTCGACCAGCCGGGACTTGCCGATGCCCGCCTCGCCGGTCACGCACAGCAGGCGAGCGCGGCCGCCCACGGCCTCCCGCCATGCCGCGGTCGCCGCCCGCCACTCGCGTGCGCGGCCGACCAGAGCCGGTCCGGTGCGATCACCCCAGGCTGGGCGCCGTAGCTGCTCGGCCAGCGCGGTCGTCGCAGGCTCCGGCGCGGCGCCGAGCTCGCCGGCGAGCATCCCCGCGAGACGGTCGTACGTCCTGAGCGCTTCGCTGCGCTCGCCTCGCCGCACCAGAGCGCGCATCAGCAGCCGACAGGCCGGCTCGTGCAGCGGGTCGATCTGCAGCAGCCTCCGGGCGTACCCGACGACGTCGGAGTCGCGATGCTCCGCATCAGCTTCCGCGGCAAGCCCCGCGAGCGTCTCGACGGCGAGCCGGCGCAGCCGCTCGCGCTCGCCCTCGACCCAGATGTCATCGTCGCAGTCGGGAAGCAGGACACCGCCGTAGCTGCCGACCGCTTCCCTGAGCTCGCCCTTCGCGAGCGCGTCGGTGAACGCGAGCACGTCGACCCACACCATGGATCCGGCACACCACCGCACGGCGCGGGAGTCGACGTCGACCAGCTCCGGCTCGGCCGGCAGCGACCGGCGCAGGTCGTGGAGCAGCTTGCGCAGGTTGGTCCTGGCCTGTGCGTCGCTCGACTGCGGCCACAGCTCGCACGCGAGCTGGTTGCGGAGCAGGCGGTGCCCGCGAGCGAGGACCAGACGCGCCCACAGCCGCTGCATCCGAGGAGCGGCGAGCTCCGGCACCGGCCGGCCGTCCACCACGACCGCGACCTCGCCGAGGAGGCTGATCACCAGCCGCGCGGCGGCCGGATCAGGCGGGGCGCGGTCGTCGGCCGGCCGAGCACGTGCCGACGCCGTCGCGGTCACCGGGGTACCGAGCGAGCGGTGGTCATCGGAACCAGGAGGAGGCGTCACCGGGGGAACGGGTCGGCGGCGGGCCCGTACCGGATCGAGTTCCGATCATTGTCATCCACTCCTCACCCCGGGGCGATGAGGTCTGACGGCCCAGCGCCAGGAGCACGCAGCGCGGTCGGCGATGTCGGCCGTTGTAGTCACGGCAGCACCATCGCCGCAAGCCTCGCAGGCGCGTTCGTCAGGCGTTCGTCAGCTTGGTCCAGCCGACCGCGAACAAGGCACGAGGGTCGAGGCGCTCGAGCCGGGCCGAGGCGACGGCGTAACCGAGCCGGGTGGGCAGAACCACCCACCGGCCGCGCCGACCCGAATGGGTATACAGCCCGACGCCGGCGGGCGACCGGATTCCTAGCGTCGCAACGGTGGACACCACATCACATCATCCGGACCAGGGGTCCGTCCCTGTCCTGGACGGTGGCGACGCCGTCGCCACCTATTGGCTCTGTATCGCGGTCCTGGGCCTGCGCCTCTGCGTCCGCTGACCACCCGGAGGAGAAGCAATCATGACTACCCAGCACATCGAGACCCTGATCGTCGGCGCCGGCCAGGCGGGTCTGGCCAGCGGCTATCACCTCGCACGGCTCGGTCGGGAGTTCCTGATCGTCGACGGCAACGGCCGGATCGGTGACAACTGGCGTTGCCACTACGACTCGCTCACGCTCTACTCGCCTGCGAAGTTCGACGGCCTCCCGGGCATGGACTTCCCGGGCGATCCGTGGCACTTCCCGGGTAGGGACGAGGTCGCAGGCTTCCTCGAGCAGTACGCCGTGGAAATGAACCTGCCGGTGCGGACGCAGGCCCGGGTGGATCGACTCGAACTCCGCGGCGGCGGCGGATTCACCGCACACCTGGAGTCGGAGAGGGTGGAATGCGACAACGTCGTCGTCGCCACGGGAACCTTCGGCCGCACTCCGCGGGTGCCTGACATCGCAGCCTCGCTCGATCCGCGGATCCGGCAGTTCCATTCCACGGAGTACAAGAACGCAACCCAGCTCCAGCCCGGGATGACCGTGGTCGTCGGTGCCTCGCACTCCGGCTACGACATCGCCTACGAGGTGGCTGCGGACCGGCCCACGATCCTGGTGGGTCCCGACCGCGGGAACATCCCGCTCGACTGGGACTCGGCCAGGGTCAAGGTGGCATTGCCGGTCATCGTCTTCCTGTGGAAGCACGTGCTGACCCGGCGTACGCCGATGGGCCGCAGAATGATGCGGAAGGTTCGCCATCACGGTGCACCTACCGCGCGCGTGAAGCTGCACCACCTCGCCACCGATCACCGGCGACGACGGGCGGCCGCGCGAGTATCGCGGCGTGGTCGACGAGGTGCCCGGGCTCTTCTTCTGCGGGCTCTCGTTCCAGTTCGCGTTCGGCTCGATGGTGCTGCCCGGCGTTGGGCGGGACGCGGCGTACGTCGCCGACAAGATCGAACAGCGCGCCATGGCGACGGCCCGGGTCGCCGCCTGAGCGAGCCTCGCGGCGGGAGCAGACGGCCCGACCGGACACCGCCGCCGACTACGCTCGAACGGCAGGGAGGTGGCCGCCATGGGCGTCGTCGAGGATCTCCATCGGGCCCGAGAGGCATACGAGCGTCGCGAGTGGGTGGCGGCGTACCGGGCTCTCTGCGACCTGGACGAGACGGAGTTGAAGGCCGACGACTTCGCCGCGCTGGCGACCACCGCCTACCTGCTCGGCCGACGCAACGACTGTGTCCACGCGCTTCAGCGCGCCTACCAGGCGAGTCTCGCGGCGGGTGATCGGCCGGCGGCGGTGCGTGCCGCGTACCTGATGACCGTCACCCTGCGGCAGGCCGGGGAGCTGGCCGTCGGCAACGGCTGGCATGCCCGGGCCGCGCGGCTCCTGGACGAGATTGCCGACGACGTGGCCGAGCGTGGCTACCTGTGTGACTCGGAGATGATGGGGCACATCCTCGACGGCGATTTCGCCGCGGCGTTCCCGCTGGCCCCCCGGATCACCGACTACGGCCGGCGCTTCGACGAGCCCGACCTGTTCGCCCTCGGACTCCATGCCGAGGGCCGGCTGACGCTCTACTCGGGCCGGGTCGCGGACGGCCTGAAGCGGATGGACGAGGCGTTGGTCGGGGTGATGGCAGGCGAGGTGACGCCGGTGACGGCCGGGAGGGTTTACTGCTCGACGATCGAGGCGTGCCAGGAGGTCTCCGACTTCGGTCGGGCCAGCGAGTGGACCCACGCGCTGACAACGTGGTGCGACGCTCAGCCGGGGCTCGTCGCGTTTACCGGTCAGTGCGCGACTCACCGCGGCCATGAGCCGGTTGCGCAGGACCAGGCCCCGTTCAGGCGATGCTCAAACCCCGCCGCGGAGCAGGCACACCGCCGTCGCCGGAACCGGATGCGCGCACCGCCGTTGTCGGCGCCTGACGATTTCATGGCAGTGACCCGGGAACCTTGAGGCGCCCTGTGAGTGGGGCCATCCTGGGGATCTGTTGTCCGTTGTCCCGGAAGAAGGGGTATGGCCTGATCCGCGGGTGTTGATGGGCGATGAGAAGTTGATGGGCGAGGAGAAGACGGTGCGGCGGGTGCGACCGGCCGAGCGCATTCCAGGCCAGCCGACCCCCGGCATGCACCGTGAACAGGCGGTGGCCACCGAGGGCATGTGGGCCGGCCATGTCACCACGGACGCGGCCTCGATTTCCGGCTGGCACCACCACGGCGAGTACGAGACGAGCATCTACGTAGTCTCCGGAACGCTTCGGATGGAGTTCGGTCCCGGCGGCGCCGAGGCCGTCGATGCCGTCGCCGGGGACTTCGTCTACGTGCCACCGCACGCGATCCACCGTGAGGGCAACCCGTCGGACGCGGCGTCGTCCGTCGTCGTGGTGCGGTCGGGTACCGGCGAAGCAGTGATCAACGTCGAGGGCCCGGCCCCCGGCTGAGCGGTGGCTGGATGGACGAGGGCCTGATGGAGGAGGGGGTCCGAGGCGCCCTGGCCGCGTCCAGCCTTGCTCTGCTGCCGGTCCCGGCCACCCAGCCGCTACTCGTGCGGGCCCGGCTGGTCCGGATACGAGCCGGCTCGGTGACGCACCGGGAGGGCGAGACGGCCGAGCATCTGGAGCTGGTCGTCGATGGACTGGTCCGGGTTTTCGTGGGGGCGCCGGACGGTCGGACCTTGACGGTGCGCTACTGCCGGAGGGGCGCGCTCATCGGGGCGGTGTCGATGTACGCGACCGAGTTCCGGATGCCGGCGGGCATCCAGGCGATCGTCGACACCCGGGTGCTGCGCCTGGCGCCGGACGTCGTCCGCCGGACGGCGGCTCGAGATCCCCGGGTGGCGGATGCCTTGCTGCGGGAGCTCGCCGATCGGGTGGTGAACTTCGTTCAGGAGATCGGCGGAAGCGCGTTCACCACCGTGCGGCAGCGGGTGGCCCGTCACCTGCTCGACCTGGCGGCCCAGGAGTCGCGAACCACGCGTGGAACGCAGGCGGTCCTGACGGTCCGGGTCAGCCAACGGCAGCTCGCCGAGGCGGTCGGCACCGTGCGGGAGGTGGTGGTGCGGGTGCTGCGTGACCTCCGGGAATCGGATGTGATCCGGACCCACGCCGGCCGCATCGACATCGTCGATCCCCTCCGGCTCAGCCAGGAGCAGGGTGGAACCTTGGTCCCTGCCAGGCCCCACGCGAGGTCCCCACACTGCCGGGTATGACGACGACGCGTTCAGGCACCTCCCTGCCTCGCGCGGTGAGTGCGGCGGCGGTCGCCGGGCTGCGCTGCGCACTGGTCGGAGACGTCTTCGGCCCGGGAGACGAGGGATACCAAGAACATCGCCGAGTGTGGAACGGGTCGATCGACCGGCGTCCGGCGGTCATCGCCCGCTGCAGGGGAGTGGACGACGTCCGCGCCGCGCTCCGCTTCGGCAAGGACCACGGGCTGCCGATCGCGGTGCGCGGCGGTGGGCACAGCTTCCCCGGGCTGTCGACGTGTGACGACGGCCTGCTGATCGACCTGCGCCTGATGAGCGACGTCCGGGTCGACCCCGACGCCCGGGTGGCCGGCGCCCAGGCCGGGGCGCTGCTCGAGGAGCTCGATGCGGCAACCCAGGAGCACGGCCTGGCCGTCCCGGCCGGCATCGTGTCGCACACCGGGCTGGCCGGGCTGACCCTGGGCGGCGGGATCGGCTGGATCATGCGGAAGTTCGGTTTGACCGTGGACTCGCTGCTGTCGGCCGACCTGCTGACCTCCGATGGGGAGTTCGTGCGGGCCGACGAGGACGCGAACGCCGACTTGTTCTGGGGGCTGCGCGGCGGGGGCGGGAACTTCGGCGTCGTCACCGACTTCCGGTTCCGACTGCATCCGCTCGGACCGCAGGTGATGGCCGGCGGCACCTTCTGGCCCATGGAGCAGGCGGTGCCGGTGCTGCGCCGCTACCGCGACTGGGTCACCGACTGTCCGGACGAGCTCATGACCCTCGTCGCGCAGCGGTTGGCCCCGCCGCTGGCTACCATCCCGCCCGACCTGGTCGGCCGCCCGGTGATCGCGGTCCTCGCCTGCTACGCCGGTGACGTCGACGACGGTGAGCGGGTGCTGCGGCCGATGCGCGAGTTCGGCTCCCCGGTCCTGGACCTGTTCGGCCCGACACCGTTCGTGGCTCACCAACAGATGCTCAACCCGTCGTTCCAGCACGGCTGCTGGTACTACGTCCGCTCCTGCGACGTCACCGACCTCAGCGATCCTGTGATCGAGATCGTCGCCGACTACGGCCGCCGGATCAGCTCCCCGCTGAGCAGCATCGCGCTGTGGCAGATGGGCGGCGCAGTCGCCCGGATCGGTGAGGACGAGACGGCGTACTCCGGCCGGGGCGCCGGGTTCACCTTCAACATCAACGGCAACACGGAGACCGCAGAGGGCTTCGACGAGCAACGACAGTGGGCGCGCGACTACTGGTCAGCACTGGCACCGTTCCACACCGGCGTCTACGTCAACTTCCTGATGGAGGAGGGCGACGCGCGCGTCCGACAGGCCTACGGCGACGCGAAGTTCGAACGCCTCCGCGCCCTGAAGCGGAAGTACGACCCGACAAATCTCCTCCGGCTCAACCAGAACATCCCACCGGACTGACCATCGGCGCCGCAGCCTCACCCGGGCGCTGCGACCGCTGATGGTCTTCCTCGCACTCGTCGACCTGATCGGCCGGCCCGCCCTCGTCGCCTTCGACGGCTTCCTCCTCAGACACCGACCGAACCGACGGCTATCTCACGATCTCGCGGAGGAACGTCAGAAACTCGTCAGCTGGAAATCGCCGTCCGTACAAACACGGGCGCCGACGATTGGCCTCGTGTCGAGCGCAGACCGTCAACATTCACGTCGCCGTCCCAATGGGACGGTGACGAGAACCTGATGGTGGGTCGTGACCGCCATGGCGTGGGTGCGGTGCTCATGGCGCCCGGGGACGCCCACCTGCAGACGGTGCTCGAGACGCCGCCGCGGGCTGGTCGCGAGCGTCGTGGTGCTCGTCGTCGCACTCCTCACCTCGGCGTGCGGCGATCACAGACGCAGAGCGTGCCGCAGCCCGTCGCCCAGAACCATCTGCCTGTTACCGCGACGCCGGCGCCCCCGCAGGTCAGCAGTGTCGTACAGGTCTATCTCGTGCGGGGCGGGCGCCTCGTTCCGGTGATCCGGTCGGGCAGGTCGACCGACGACGCCATCACCTCGTTGTCGGCCGGACCGACTGCTCTTGACGTGCAGGCCGACCTGGAGACGCGCATCCCGCCACAGTCGGTGGCACTGGCTGCCGCCCAGGATGGGATCGTCGTGGTCGAGGTGACGTCGGCGTTCACGGCGTTGCCCGACCGCGATCTGTTCCTCGCCGCAGCGCAGTTGGTGTGGACAGCGACGGAGATCTGCTGCGCTGCTCGGGTGCGCGTAAAGCATGACAACCGCGCGCTTACGCTACCCACGGACAGAGGAGCGGTCGCCGGGCCGGTCGGCCGCGACGATTACCGCTCGGTCGCGCCCGCTTGACCCGTACCGCGGACGCCCCTGGACGCGGCCTTACGCTTGTCTGACGATGCCCCGCAGCCCGTGCGCCACGGGCTCCAGGGCGGTAACCGCGGGACATGCTGACCACTTCACCCGCGCCGGGAGCATTCCGCGGGGGCACCACGTTGACGGTGACATTCTCCGTGCCGGTGTCACGTGTCCTGCTGGCAACGGTCGAGGGCGGCCTCAATCTGGCGACCGCACCCGAGCTGGACACCCGCGTGCGGGCTGAGCTACGCCGCCGGGGACCCCACTGGCTCGTGATGGATCTTTCCGGACTGCAGTTCCTGGGCCTTCAGGGCACCGCGGTCTTCGAACGTCTGAGGCGCGGGGCCGCCGCGGACGGTACAGGCGTGATCCTCGTCGGCCTCTCGGCCACCGGCGAGCGTGCGCTGCGGTTCACCGGCGTCCTGGAGAGGTTTCCTCGACACACCGATCTCCCCACCGCGCTGATTGTCGCTGGTGAGGGATCGCCGGAGGATCCGCCGGCCCGTCCGACGCGATCGGCGCGCTCGGTCTTCGCACGTCCGTCGGCAGGAGTGTCGTCCGCTCGTGGTGAGAACGCATGCCGGCCGCATCCGTAGTCGAGCCGGGGCGCGAATGCTCAGCGCTGCCCGGGAGCGGGCAGAGCACCGGGTCGTCGACCGCCGCGGCCACGGGTCGGCCCGTCCGCCGGACCGGATACGAGCACCTGCTCCCGATGTTCGCCGAACTCGCCTGGCTCGCTCCCGATCATCCGCGACGCCGCGGCCTTCGCGCCGAACTGATCATCGGTTATCTCCCGGTGGCGCAGCACATCGCCCGCAAGCACGCTTCCCTCGGCGAAAGCCCGGCTGACCTCGAGCAGGTCGCCGCGCTCGGGTTGGTTCTCGCTGTCGACCGGTTCGACCCGCGCTGCGGAGTCGACTTCCTTGCGTTCGCCATACCCACGATCGACGGCGAGGTGCTGCGCTACCACCGTGACCGGTCAACGATTGTCAGAACGCCTCGTCCGCTCCACAGCCTGCGACGTTCCGTCATGCGGGCAGTCGACGAGTTGAGCCAGCGCCTCGCCCACATCCCGAACACGAGCGAGATCGCCCACGAGCTGGACCTCGATCCGGACGTCGTCGCGGACGTCCTGTCGGCCGAGCGAGCGATCCGCTGCGCCTCACTTGATGAGCCCTGCCACGAGGACACCTCGGGGGGTGATGGGCGCCTCGAACGCAGCCTCGGCCGCGTGGATCCCGAGCTGAGCCGCGTGGAGGACCGCCTGACGCTCGGACCTTTGGTCAAGGCGCTGCCGGAGCGGGAGCGGCGGATCCTGCAGCTGCGCTTCGTCGAGGAGCTGACCCAGAGCGAGATCGGGCGGAGGATAGGGGTGTCTCAGATGCACGTGTCCCGCCTGATCGCCGCGACCCTGGCCGGCCTGCACAGGGAACTGGCCTCCGATCCTGACGTCAGCGGTTCTGCGGTCTCGACAAGTGGGGCAGCGTGCGCCTCACCGGCGCGGGCAGGGTCCAGCGTGCCACCAGAGCCGCGACGGCGTCCCGCACGGAGCAGAACCACCCGACGAGCCCGCGACCGACCTGCGGCGGCGTCCCCAGTCGTCGCGTGAGCGCTGCCCCGGCGACCGCGAACGTGGCCGCGACGGTGGCATCGATCACGCCGGAACGTCGCTGCGATCGCGCGATGGCGGCGACGCCGAGCATCGACGCGGCATGTACGACGTCGACCTCCGCGCCGAGCGCGATCGGCAGGGGGGCAGGGCGCACGCCGGTGACGACTGCCTGGGCCAGGTGCCGGGCGCCGAGCAGGCGGACGACCGCTCGGGTCCGCGGGTCAGCGGACCGTCCGCTGACGAGTCGGATCATCCGACCGGTCGCCAGCAGCAAGGCGGCACCGTAGCCCCCACGCACCACCGTCAGCGCCGACGACTGCCACCGCCCGCTCACCGTTCGTCGCCGGGCCACGGGCCGGTCAGCCGCACCGACGCCTCCAGCATCGTTGCGTGGACGAACGCCTGCGGCAGGTTCCCACGCAGCTGGCGCTGCTGCACGTCGTACTCCTCCGAGAACAGCCCCGGTGGTCCGCACGCCGCCCGGTTGCGCTCGAACCACCGTGCCGCGCCGACCGTGTCCCCCTGTTGCTGGCTCGCCAGCGCCATCCAGAACCCGCAGAGCAGGAACGCGCCCTCGGCGTCGCCCCGCGGGCGGCGAGCGTGACGGAACCGGTAGACGTAGCCTTCCCGGCCTCGTCCACCGATCAGCGACGACAACACCGCATCCGAGTCCCACCGCGGCACGCACAGCCACGCCACATCGCCCCGGGGGCCGATCAGCGCACCCCGCTCGCCGTCGGCGAGCAGCGCGTACTCCCGCAGCACGTGCAGGCCCAGGTCCATCGGTTCCCCTTCACGCCACATCCGGCGGCCTCCCGGCGCATACCCCGCGCGGCGCGGGCGCACGCACAACCGGCCTGCGCGACGCCCGCTCACCTCCGTCGCAAGGTGTGGCCAGGGTCGGGCGGGTTACTCGTAGACATGTCTGCGCATCGGTCGAGAGCCGTCCGCCTGGCCCTGGGAGCAGCGGTGGCCGTGGGCCTGGTGGCCTGCACCGCGACCGGCACCGGGCCGCCCGCACCGTCGGCCACCGTCAGCGCCGCGCCCTCCGCGTCCACCGCGCCCGCCACCGTGGCCCCCGTCACGGCCGGGGCGAGCGTGCCCGATGTCGTCGAGCAGCTCGAACCCAGCGTCGTGACCGTCCGCGTGGGCGACGGGTTGGGCAGCGGCGTGGTGTACCGGCCCGACATCGTGATCACCAATCAGCACGTCGTCACCGACAGCCGTGACGTCACGATCGACTACGCCGACGGCACCTCCTCCCCCGGCACCGTGCTGGCCACCGACACGATCGCCGACATCGCCGTCGTCCGCACCGCCCGGACCGGCCTGCCCGTTCCGGAGTACCGCACCGACCTGCCACGCGCTGGCGAGTCCGTCCTCGCCATCGGCAGCCCGCTGGGCCTGGAGAACACCGTCACCGCCGGCATCGTCTCCGGGGTCGACCGCCAGATCCCCGGATCCGCCGCGCAGGGCCGCGCGCTGGTCGACCTGATCCAGGTCGACGCCCCCATCTCGCCCGGCAACTCCGGCGGCGCGCTGCTCGACGGCACCGGCCGCGTCATCGGCATCAACGAGGCCTATCTCCCTCCGAGCACCGGCGCGGTCTCCCTCGGCTTCGCCATTCCCGCAGCCACCGCGACCAACGTCGCCGACCAGCTGCTCGCCGACGGCACCGCCACCCACCCCTACCTCGGCGTCTCCCTCGGCAGGCTCACCCCGCAGATCCGTGACCGCCTGGGCGTCACCGCCCAGCAGGGCGCCCTGGTCGTCGGCATCGCTCCCGGTGGGCCTGCCGCCACCGCGGGCCTGCGCCCCGGCGACGTGATCACCGCCCTGGCCGGCCACTCCGTTGCCAGCGTCGAGGACCTGGCCGCCGCGCTGCGCGGCACCGAACCGGGCCAGCAGGTACCGGTCACCGCCGCCCGCGGCGCCGGCCAGATTACTCCCACCGTCACGATCGGCTCGATCAACGGATGAGCCGGGTCGCGCGGGCGCTCTGGTGATCCCCGGTCCACGCGCACGACCCCGGGGCCCCCGCTGCGTCGCCGCCACTTCGTCAGGTGGTCGCCAGATGGGCGGGTCGGCGTCGAGGTACCCAAGGTGCGACAAGGATCCCCAGCAGCGAGGAGCACCGGTGACCACACGACTGCACCGTCCGGGCCTCCGCGTCCACATGACCGTGGCAGCGACCGCGACGGCTACCGCACTGGCTCTCGCCGGATGTGGCGCGGAGCCCCCTCCTGCCGCTCCGGCCCCCCCGACGGCCGCCGCGACGGCCGGACCAGAACCCGCAGCGCAGACCGTCGCCTGGACGGACTCCATCTGCGGCGCCCTCGTCCCCGTCGCGGAGAGCCTGCTCAACCCGCCCGGGTTCGATGTGACCGCACCCGCGGCCACGCGGGACGCGTACCTGTCCTATCTGGCCAGATCCGAAGCAGCGGCCGATGCGGCGACCCAGGACGTCGCCGCGGCGGGACCCGCGCCCGTGGACGGCGGCCAGAAGCTCGCCGACGACGTCAAGGGCCAGCTGACAGACCTGCGCAACGACCTCGGCGCGGCCCGGACCCAGCTGGAGCAGGCCGATCCGAACGACGCCGCCGGGATCGGGCGGTCCGTGGTCGCCGCCGGCAACGTCGTCGGTGCCGTGGGCAACAGCGCGCAAGCACTCAGCGCGCTGGACGGCAGCCCACAGCTGGACGCGGCGTTCGACCAGGCCCAGTCCTGCCAGCGCCTACGGTCGATCCAGACCCCGGGACGGCCCGGGGGCAGCTGATCCCGTGCCGTTCATCCTCCCGTCACCGGGGCGGGCGTGACGGCCGTCGGCCCGCCACTCACCTGCCCACGACACGCATCGACGTCGCGCTGCAGCTCGTCGCGCAGCCGCCGGACCTCATCGAGCACCTGGCGCAGTGTGGCCGGGTCCACGGCGCCGACGGCCCGGGCTGCGGCGTCGAGCTGTGCGAGCACGTCGCTACCCCGCTGCGCGACCGCGATGCACGGCGACGGCACGGTGGTCGGCGCTGCCGGCGGCGGCGCTGCGGGCGTTGCCGCGGCTGGGGGTGCCGCGGCGGGAGACGCGGCCGGCTCGGTCATCGAGCGCCACACGTAGCCGAGCCCCACGCCCACGGCGAGAGCGGCGACCACGGCTAGGACGGCCGTCCATCGACGAGGTCGCGATCCTCCCGACCCGACGGCATCGTCGGCTTCGTCGGCTTCGTCGTAGTCGCCCATGCTCTCCCGGTTCCGCGCTCGACCCTCGGTGTCGACTTCCTTGCGGAAGTCCTTCAGCGGTTTGCCGGGAGCGTAGGCGGGTGACACCGTCGGCGCACGCGACAGCGACGGGAGGGCGCCGGTGGTTTCCGAGCTGGCGCTGACTCCCAGCGGCCGGACGCTACGCCGGTGGGATGTCGCCGCAGCGGTGTACACCCTGGCGTTCGTGGTGCTCGGGGCGGTTGCGGGATGGCAGATCTGGTCGCTGGCAGAGCTGCACCGGAGCCTGTTGGAAGCCGCGGACGCGTTGAGCCTGACCGCCCGCGCGGTCGGGCTGGTCGGGGAGGTCCCGGTGGTCGGCAACGGCGCCGACCAGCTGGCCGGCAGCATCGCCGACACCGCCGCGCAGTTGCGGACGAACGCATTCACCGTCCAGACGCAGGTGCACGCGCTGGCCGTTGTCATCGGCGCGGCAATCGCGCTGCTCCCGACCATCCCGCTCGTCGCGCTCTACTTCCCGCTGCGGGTGGCCCGCGCGCGCGAGGTGGCTGGGCTTCGTCGAAAGCTGGCCGGACCGGTCGACCCGCTGCTGGTCGAGCACCTGGCGCACGCGGCCCTGCGCCGCGTGCCGTACGCAGAGCTGCGTCGTGTCTCCACCCAACCGTGGCGAGACGTCGAGCAGGGCCGGCACGAGCACCTCGCCGCCGCCGAACTGCGGCGGCTCGGCCTGCGGCCGCCCGACTGGCGGCCCGCACCGGAGCGGGACCGTGGCTGAGCCCGGTCCCCGCAAGCGGCTGCTCGTCCGTCTCTACGCCGGCCTCGTGGTGCGGGGGCGGTGGGCCGTGCTGGTCCTCGTCGCGATCGGCACGTACCTGGCGGTCACGCAGCTACCGGGGCTGGCTGGCTCGCAGGCGGGATTGTCCGGTCTGGTCGGCCGGGGGAACCCGGCGATCACCGCTCAGGTCGACGCGGTGGCGCGGTTCGGGCTGCCGCTGTTGAGTCGCACGGTCGTGGTGCAGCGCGACCCCGATGGGCTCGATCCCTTCGTCCAGGCCGACTCGGTGCTGCGGGCGCTGGAGGTCGACAAGCGCACTCTGGATGCGGGCGGCCACCCCGACAGCGAGCTACTGCTCGCCTACCCGCTGACCAACAACCCGCTGCTGTTCCCGGAGGCGCCCGAGCGCAACACGACGCTCGTCACCTACCTGTTCATCGCGCCGACGGCCAACCTCGGCGAGCAGGACGTGATCGCCGCCGACTACGCGACGAGCCTGCAGCGCCCCGACGGGGGGCTGGTCGGCTCCACCGGCACGATCCCCGTCCAGGTCGCTCAGGGCCGCATCGTGACCGACCGGCTGCCGGTGGTCGAGCTGGCCACCCTCGGCGCGATCGCGCTCATCGTCGGCCTCTACTTCGGCTCGGTCGCCGCACCCGTGATCACCCTGCTCAGTGCGGGCGTCGGCTACCTCGTCACCGACCGGCTGCTCGGGCTGGTCGGCGAGGCCACCGGGCTCAGCGCGCCCAGCCAGCTGCAACCGGTGGTCGTGGCGCTCATCCTCGGCATCACCACCGACTACTCGGTCTTCTTCCTGTCCGGCATGCGCCGCCGCCTGCGCGAGGGCCTGTCCGGCAACGACGCCACCCGCGAGGCGGTGGTGGAGTACCTGCCCATCGTCGTCGTCGCCGGGCTGACCGTCACCGCCGGGGTCGCCACCCTGATCGTCGCCGAGTCCGCGCTGTTCCAGACCTTCGGCCCCGGCCTGGCGATCACCGTGCTGACCGGGCTCGTCGTGTCGGTCACCCTCGTGCCCGCGCTGCTGGGGGTGCTGGGCAGGTGGACCTTCTGGCCGGCCAGGCCGGGCCGTGCGGCGGCCGAGGGGCGGGCCGAGGAGGCGCCCGAAGACAGGGCACCGGCCGATCGGCCCGCCCGCCCCGGACGCTTCCTGCGCGCGGTCGGGCACCGCCCGCTGGCCGCCCTGGTCACCGCCGCGGTGGTCGGGCTGCTCGTGGTCGCGGCGCTCCCGCTCGGCGGCCTGCGCGCGGCGGTCTCGCCGGTGGCCGCGCTGCCCGCCGACAATCCTGTGCGCGAGGCCGCCGACGCCGCAGCGGCGGGGTTCGCGCCCGGGATCCTGGCACCCACCGCGCTGGTCGTGTCCTCCCCCGGCATCACCGCCGACCGGGATCGACTGGCCGCCCTGGAGCGGCTGCTCGACGCCCAGCCCGAGGTCGCCGGAGTGCTGGGCCCGCGGGACCAGCCGCTGCCGATCGAGCTCGGGCTGTTCCTCGCGCCGGACGGTGGCGCGGCCCGCTACCTGCTGATCCTCGACAGCGACCCACTCGGTGCGGAGGCGATCGACGGGCTGCGCGCCCTGCAGCAGCGCATACCCGCGCTGCTCGCCACGGCGGGGTTGGCCGGGGCGGAGCTCTCCTGGGCCGGCGACACCGCGCTCGGTCTGTCGCTCGTCGACGGCGCCCGGCAGGACCTCGTGCGCGTCGGCGTCGCCGTCGTGCTGGTGGACCTGGTGCTGCTGGCGATCTTCCTGCGCGCGCTGGTCGCCCCGCTGTACCTGCTGGCTACGAGCGTCCTCGCGGTCGTCGCGGCCCTGGGAGCCACCACGTGGGTCTTCCAGGACCTGCTCGGCCGCGACGGGATCATCTTCTACGTTCCGTTCGCCGCCGCCGTGCTGCTCGTGTCGCTGGGCTCGGACTACAACATCTTCAGCGTCGGATACATCTGGGAGGAGGCCCGGCACCGCTCGCTCGGCGATGCGCTCGCCGTCGCGGTGCCCCGGTCCACCCGAGCGATCAACGCGGCCGGAGTCACCCTGGCCGTCAGCTTCGCACTGGTCGCCCTTATCCCCATCGCCCCGTTCGAGGAACTCGCCTTCGCCGTCGCGGTCGGGGTGCTCATCGACGCGTTCGTCGTCCGATCGCTCCTCGTCCCGGCACTCGTCTCGCTGGTCGGCCGGGTGAGCGGCTGGCCGGGTCACCGCCTTGCGCGCCCCGGCGGCGACCCGCCCCGATGATCGCGCTCGTGCCCGCCGCACGCCACGCTCGTGCAGGTCCCCGTCGACACGCTGGACGTGCCGCGACTCCGTCCGTTCGACGCGGACTGACCACCTCGCGACCCGACGATGCGGTCAGGAGTACAGCCACGCCACGGCCTCGTCGCGCTGGTCGCGGTGGAAGGTGCGCATCTCCACCGGCAGCATGGCGCCGGCGACGGAGGACAGCGGCTCGATCCACGCCTGGTCGGCCAGGACCGCGACCCGGGTCAGGTCCTTGACGACACCGGCCGTCCTCAAGTCCTCCCAGATGGCCCGCGGATCGACGCGACTGAGGTCGATCTCCCCCGACTTGATCAAGAGCCGCGCGCTGCCCCGTTCGCGGATGACGGTCATCAGCCGCTCGCGGACGGCGACCATCTCCTCCGCGCGCAGCGGGCTGTCATAGGTCACCGTGACGATGTTCGACCCCTCGATCACGTCGGTGGTCAGCATGGACCGCTCCTTTCCGAACGCTCACCGAACGGCTACCCCACCGAGACAGGTGACGAGGGGTGGGCCGCGGTCGTCACACAACCGTCAGGCGGATGGCCACCGACCGGGGGCCACGCCCGGCCGGGTGACGGTCGACGTCGGTCCCAGCCCCTGCCCATCGGGGCACCTACCCGCCGGACGGGCCCGCACGGCTGCGCAGCCCGACGTCCGAGGGAGTCAGGTCGAGCACCACGCCCCTGCCTTGCGGCAGCTCGTTCCAGCCGGCGAGCTTGCGCGCGATCAGCGGGCGGTACTCGTGGCGCGCGACGGTGTACACCTCGCGGAGCAGGCCGCAGAGCCTGGCGCGGATCCGGGGATCCTCGCTGCCCCAGTGGTGGATCTCGTCCACCGCCAGGTCGAGGTAGTCGGCGAACCCGGCGGAGGGGGTAGTTGCCACGACCCGGTCGTCGCGGCGGACGACGCAGCGCACCGGCAGCGAGCGGGTTGCGAGCCGCCGCAGCAGGTCGTGAAGCTGGTCGAGCACCTGTACCGCAGTCGTCGGGTCGTTGACTCCCGGCGACAGCGCCCGTAACGCGATGTCCACCAGCTGGCGCAACCCGAACCCGACGTCCTCGTCCAGCCCACGCTCCTCGCCGAGGAGCACCGCGTCCCTCAGCCGTTCGTCGTCGCCGTCGTCGTGGTCGTGGTCGCGGTCGTGGTCGTGGTCGTCGAACACCCGGAAGAGCGCGGCCCCACCGGGAACGAACTCGCCGAGTGACCGCAGCCCCTCGACGGTGGCCCCCGTTCGCTGTGCGGCGTCGGCCACGGCCTTCATCGAGATGGACAGGACCACGCCGGGCCGGTGGGCGAATACCAGCCGCCCACCCGTCCCATCGATCCGGTCGTGCTCGGGCAGATCCACATCGTCGTCGTCCTCAGCGGGGTGCCGGCGGTCGAGGACGACTCGCGTCTCCTCGGCGATGCCGCCGATGATCGTCGCGGCGCGGATCGCCTGGGCGGTGTGATGCAGGTACACGAGGAAGACCAGCACGCTGCCGAGCACGAACACGAAGGCTGTCGTGACGGCCAGCTGGGGGACGAAGGGCGAGGCGTCCGCGGTCCCGCGCACGGCCCGCAGGACGACCATCGCGTAGACGAACGTCGCGACGAACACGCCCAGGGTGATCTGGTTGAACCGGTCACGCAGGAACGTGCGCAGCACCCGGGGCGAGAACTGGCTGCTCGTCAGCTGCAACACGACGATCGTGATCGAGAACACCAGCGCGGTGAACGAGATCATCGAGCTGATGATCGCTGACAGCAGGGCGCGAGCACCCTCGGGGCCACCGGTGAAGAGGACGTACGACGGCAGGGTCTGCAGCTCCAGCAGCGTGGTGTCGAGCGCGGGCATGGCAACGCCCACCGCTCCCGCCAGCACTGCGCACAGCGCCGGGACGAGCCAGAACCGCTCACGAGCCCACGCCAGAAGCCGCACCGAGCCTCCCCGCTCCGGACTCTCGACGGTCCGTCCGTCCTGGTAGGGCTACCCGGATCCGTGACACGTGATGCCGCCCGGGATCGGTCGGTCGCCATCCCGCCGGGTCGTCAGCTGCTCGTCAGGTTGTGCAGCCGCTGAACCAGCAGGGTGGGGATACCCGGCAGGCATGTCGCATCGTGACCGTGCCCTCGGACCGGCCGCACACCTGGCAGTCGTCGACGAGGACCGCGACCTCCACCGCACAGCCGAGCCGACCACGATCGGCGGGCGCAGGCACACCAGGTCGACCGAAGCCTCCGACGCCGGCTTCGGCGTGGGGCTCGGTCAGCGACGCGAAGGCCGCGTCACCGTCCGATTACGCCGGGCCGTGGAGCCCGCCCCCTGTTGCGCGGCTCGTGACGTGCTCACCCCGTGTCGCCATCACCTCGCAGGCGACAGCCCGGATCTGACGATGGGCGACGGCGTCCCAGCCGCCGTCGCCCACGCCGTCTGGGCACTGGAGAACGGTGCGACCCTGCAGCAGGCCGCGTCCGCCTCCGGACTGAGCGAGCAGTTCGTCGGTCTCCTCGTCCGCCCCTTCTGGGCCGGAGGGTCGCGTCGTCGGTGAGCGAGACCGTGACAAGGTTGAGCCCTCCATCGACGCGATCACCCCGGGCGTCGCAGTGATCGTTGCTATACTGCAAGGGTTGCTCTATCGGCGGTGAGTTCGAGCATGAGCCGGTGGACCGGGCTGAAGGACGTGCAATCGTGAAGTCGAAGCCAGTGGCGCGCGGAACGACCAGGGACCACGCCCCGCTCACGGTCGAGGTGCTCGAACCCGCGCCGGCCGTCGCTCTCATCCGGGTGGCCGGGAGTCTGGACGCGGACGGCGCCGTGAACCTGGGCAACGCTATTGCGGAAGAACTGGACGGATGCCCGGGCCGGCCGTCGCCGTACCGACTGCTGCTGGATCTCAGCGAGGTCGACCTGCTGGGCCCGAAGGGGCTGGACCTACTCCTTCACCTGCACCGTCGGTGCCGGGTCGCGGACACGCACCTCATGCTGGTCGGGACGGGACACCGCGCAGTTCACCGGCCGCTCCTGGTCTCCGGACTCCTCCCGCTGTTCGACACGCGGCCGACGCCGGGGAGCGCGATCGGTCGAGGACCGGAAGCCGACGAGCCACCTGGCTCGACCGCCCTCCATGACTAGGCCTTATCGCGCCGGTCGAGTTGCATCCCGCAACTGTTGCTCGCAGAATCGGGAGAACCGGTCGGATGGTCCCACCCGGTGAGGACGTGGACGAAGGAGACGGACCGTATCGTGGCTACCGAGGGCTCGACGCACTCCACCGCACACACCGACGAGGTGGAGGCGACCCTGCTGGCCATGCGCGTCCTCGTCGCGGTGTCCGCCCGATCAGTGGCCGGGGTCGAGGACGTCGTGACGCTCCCTCAGCTCCGGGTGCTGGTCATGGTGGCCAGCAACGGTCCGCTCAACCTCGGCGCGGTCGCGCGCGGGCTCGACGTCCACCCCTCCAACGCGACGCGGGCGTGCGATCGCCTGGTGACCGCCGGGCTGCTGGACCGCCGCGACGATCCCGCGGACCGGCGCAACCTGCAGCTCGACCTGACCGCGGACGGCAGAGAGCTCGTGGCGCGCGTGCAACGGCACCGCGCCACCGCCGTCGAGGAGATCCTCGCCCGCATGCCGCCGCTTCAGCGGGTGGCGCTCGTGCCGGTGCTGCGCGCCTTCGCCGAGGCCGCCGGAGAGGTGCAGGCCACCGACGTCTGGCGGCTCGGGTGGGCCACCACCGGCGCCGACGACGAAGCCGCTTCCTGATCCGCGCTCCGGCCGTCCTGCCGTCCCTCAAGGCGCCGCCGGCGCATCGGAGCGGGACGTCCGGCCCACGGCCAGACCGTCGAGAAGAAGGGGAGGACTGCCATGAACCACGCACGCTCCACCAACGATTCAACGAGCTCGACGATCCAGAGCCCGTGCCGACCGGCACCGACTACGCATCAGTGATCGTCAGCGACATCCCGATCGTCGTCCAGCACTCTCGGCTGGACTCCCGGCAGCCGGCCAACGCGCTCCTGTCCACGGTCGCCTACCCGGCGCGCTGAGTCACACTTGCATCGTTTGCGTCCTTGCATACGTCCTTGCATACATTGTGTCGAAGCGCCGACCACGCGGGGACGCGCACAGCATGCATCTGACCGTGGTCGGCGAGGGTGGGTCGGCGCACTGTGCACCAGCCTTACGGACAGCTGACAAACCGAGGCCCGCGCTCGACGCACGGATCGGTCATCGTCCTCCCGGGGTACGCCGAAGCGAGCCCGGGGCGGGCCGCGTCACCTCGCACATGGAGTGGCGCTCCGGAGCCACCTGGGTGCTGCCGTGGCTGTGCGGTCTCGCACTCATCAGCTACCTCGGCGCCTACGGCGACGGGCTCGGCGTGATCGGCTTCGGTGCGGCGTTCCCGGTGATCGGCGTGTTCAGCCTGATCATCTTCATGCTGGCCGTCCGGGTGCGGCTCGTGCCCGAGCGGGCGGCCGAGCACGTCGAGCACTCGCGGGCCGAGGCGGAGGGCGAGGAGCACGAACTGGACGGCGCGGCTACGTGACCGCTGGCGGCGGGGCCCCGATGGCAGGCCGGTCGACCCGGCTGCGCGGCTGGCTCCGCGGACAGCGAGCACCGTGGCTGGACACGCTCGAGCGGCTCGCCGCGGACCTGGCCTCCATACGCCGGGTCCTGGTCGGCGACAATGCGGACGCGTTGCGCAGGCGGCTGCAGCGCGCGCGGACCACGGCGGCGCCGAATCCCGACAGCACCGATCAGTGGCTGCTCAGCGCGGCGGAACGCGACAGGGCGGCGATGGCGATCCCGGCGAAGAACGCAATGCCACTGTTCGGTGCTCAGGAACTGCAGCCCCGGTCGGGCCACCTCCGCGCGGATGAGCATCGCCATCGCCGCGCCGACCATGAAGAACGCGAACGACGTGACCAGGTAGAGGAAGGCGATCTGCTTCAGGTCCGTCGTGTGCAGCATCGCGAGGAAGCGGGAGCCCTTCGGTGCCAGGCGGGCTCGGTGCGGTTGCGGGACGTGGGTCGGGCGCACCGGCGCTGCGGTCATGGCTGTCTCCTCCGAAGTCGGTCGGCTCACCGGGCGTACGCGAGAGCGCGGAGTTGCGGACTCGACCATGGGGCGGTGGTTCAGCGACCGCGCACCCGGCGAACTGGCCGCCGAACTACTTGCGATTTCGCATACATTGCGCTCCAGGTGGTAGACCGAGAGGGACGACCAACTGCGCGAGCACAGCGAGGGACGGTATGGGCCAGGTTGCCGACTACGTACTGCACCGCCTCACCGAGTGGGGGATCCACCGGATCTTCGGTTACCCGGGTGACGGGATCAACGGGTTCCTCGGGGCGCTGGACCGGGCGAAAGGTGATCCCGAACTGATCCAGCCGCGCCACGAGGAGATGGGCGCGTTCATGGCGTGCGCGCACGCCAAGTTCACCGGTGAACTCGGTTGCTGCATGGCGACCTCGGGCGGCGGGGCGATCCACCTGCTCAACGGGTTGTACGACGCCAAGCTCGACCACCAGCCGGTCGTCGCGATCGTGGGACAGCAGAAGCGCTTCTCCCTCGGTGCCGGTTTCCAGCAGGAGATCGACCCGACGGTCCTGTTCAGCGACGTCTCCGAGTTCGTGCAGACGTGCATGCACCCGGCGCAGGCCCGCCAGCTCGTCGACCGGGCGTGCAAGGTGGCGCTGTCCCAGCGGACCGTTGCGACGATCATCTTCCCCGTCGACGTGCAGGAGGAGAAGGCCCAGCCGTCGCCGCCGCGCACCCACGGCGCGGTCTACACCAGCGTCGGATGGACCAAGCCCCGGATCATTCCACCGGAGACCGAGCTACGGTCTGCCGCGGAGATCCTCAACCAGGGCGAGCGGGTAGCGATGCTCGTCGGGCAGGGCGCCGCCGAGGCCCAGGACGAGGTCGTCGAGGCCGCGGAGCTGCTCGGGGCAGGCGTGGCCAAGACGCTACTGGGCCGCGACGTGCTGCCCGACGACCTGCCGTTCGTCACCGGCCCGATCGGGCTGCTGGGCTCGACAGCCAGCTACGAGCTGATGTCGAACGCCGACACGCTGTTCATGGTCGGCACCAGCTTCCCGTACTCCGAGTGGCTGCCCCCGGAGGGCCAGGCCAAGGCGGTGGAGATCGACATCGACGGCCGGATGATCGGCGTCCGCTACCCCGTGCAGGCCAACCTCATCGGCGATTCGAAGGAGACCCTGCGGGCGCTGCTCCCCCTGCTGCGGCGCAAGGAAGACCGCTCCTGGCGGGAGAAGATCGAGACCGAGGTCGACGAGTGGGCGCGGGTGCTGGACCGGCGGGCGCACATGCCGGCCGACCCGATGAACCCCCAGCTGGTGATGTACGAGCTCTCGCCGCGGCTGCCCGACGGCGCCATCATCACCTCCGACTCCGGTTCCTCGACCAACTGGTGGGCGCAGTACCTGCGGCTCCGCACGGGCATGCGGGCCTCGCTGGCCGGCACGCTGGCCACGATGGGTGGCGGCACCCCCTACGCGATCGGCGCGAAGTTCGCCTACCCGGACCGGCCGGTGATCGCCGTGGTCGGGGACGGGGCGTTCCAGATGAGCGGCATGGCCGAGCTGATCACCGTCAAGCGCTACCGGGAGCGGCTGACCGCCCAGAACCCGACACTGATCTTCTGCGTGTTCAACAACCAGGACCTCAACCAGGTCACCTGGGAACAGCGGGCCGAGTCCGGTGACCCCAAGTTCATGGGCTCGCAGTACATCCCGGATGTGCCCTACGCCGAGTTCGCCAAGCTCCTCGGCTTCAAGGGTATCCGGGTCGACGATCCGGACCGGATGGGCACCGCGTGGGACGAGGCACTCTCCGCCGACGGTCCCTGCGTCCTCGAGGTCGTGGTCGACCCCGAGGTGCCGCCGATCCCGCCGCACATCAAGAAGGAGCTGGCCAAGAAGTCGGCCAAGGCCATGCTCAAGGGTGACCCCGAGGAGGCCGGGGTCATCGCCAAGGGCGCGCGGCAGAAGATGCACGAGTTCACCGAGTCGCTCCGGACGGTCCTGCCCGGGAGGTCGTCCTGATGCGACTGCCAGTGGCCGCGGCGGCCACGGTCACCGTTCCGGCCCACCCGGACACCCGGTTCGCTGCGGGGATGGCCGCGACCGAGACGATCAACGCCCGCGGGCTCGAGCAACACCTGCGCCGGCACGTCGCGGGCGAGGTGCGGTTCGACCGTGCCTCGCTGGCGATGTACGCCAACGACTCGTCGAACTTCCGGCAGGTGCCGATCGGCGTGGTCGTGCCCAGGACGCTCGACGACGTCGTCGCCACCATGGTGGCCTGCCACCGCTACCGGGCACCGGTGCTCTCCCGCGGCGGCGGGACCAGCCTGTCGGGCGAGACGGTGAACAACGCCGTTGTCATCGACTTCTCCAAGTACCTCACCGGGATCGGGGATGTCGAGGTCACCGCGCGCCGCGTCACGTGCGAGACCGGGGTGATCAACGAACAGCTCAACAAGGCCACCGGGAAGCACGGGCTGGTCTTCGGGCCCGACCCGTCGTCGCACTCCCGCTGCACGATCGGCGGCAACATCGGCAACAACTCCTGTGGCATTCACTCGGTCCAGGCCCGCCACTACGGGCCGGGCCCGCGCACCTCGGACAACACGCAGGCGCTGGAGGTCGTCACCTACGATGGTGAGCGTTTCTGGGTCGGCGTCGGCGAGGAAGCCCGGCTGGACGACATCATCGCCGCCGGCGGGCGCAAGGGCGAGATCTACGCCAAGCTGCGCGACCTGCGCGACCGCTACGCCGACGACATCCGCGCCGGCTACCCGTCCGTCGCGAAGCTGCCGCGCCGGGTGTCGGGCTATAACCTCGACGAGCTGCTGCCCGAGAAGGGGTTCAACGTCGCCCGCGCCCTCGTCGGCACGGAGAGCACCTGCGCGATCGCCCTGCAGGCCACGCTGCTGCTGACCCCGGGGCGCTACCAGCGCACCACCGTGCTCATTGCGTACCCGGACCTGGCCGAGGCGGCGAGCCACGTCATGGAGATCCAGGCGTGGAAGCCCATCGGGCTGGAGGCGATTGACCACCGGTTGATCGAGGATCAGCAGCTCAAATCGATCAACGTCGCGGGCCTGCACGAGCTGCCCCGTCGGGACACCGCCGGGGCGTGGCTGATGGTGCAGTTCGGCGCCGACACGACCGAGGAGTCGGTGGGCCGCTGCGAGGAGTTCGTCGCGTGGCTGCGCCGGGACAAGGGCTACGCCGCCGACCAGATCATGGTCTCGAAGAGCAAGCAGGAGGGCGGCAACAGCGAGGACCTGTGGGCCATCCGGGAGAGCGGTCTGGGATCGACGGCCTTCCCCGCCGACGGCGACCACTGGCCGGGGTGGGAGGACTCCGCGGTACCGCCGGACCGAGTGGGCGACTACGTCCGTGATCTCAAGGCGCTCTACGCGAAGTACGGGCTGACCGGAGCGATGTACGGCCACCTCGGGGAGGGCTGCATCCACTCTCGGATCAGCTTCGACCTGCGCCACGCCGACGGGCTCCGCACCTACCGGGCGTTCCTCGAGGAGGCGGGCGATCTCATCGCCCGCTACGGCGGGACGATGTCGGGCGAGCACGGCGACGGCCAGCAGCGTGCCGAGCTGCTGGTCAAGCAGTACAGCCCGCGGCTGATGCAGGCCATGCGGGAGTTCAAGGCCATCTGGGACCCGGACTGGAAGATGAACCCGGGGAAGGTGGTCGACGCGTACCGCTTCGACCAGAACCTCAAGCTCGGAGTCGACTACAACCCCTGGCGCCCGAAGGTCAGGTTTGCCTACGACCAGGACGGCGGCGACTTCGCCCACGCCACCCTGCGGTGCGTCGGTGTCGGCAAGTGCCGCGACCCCGAGCCGGCGCAGACGATGTGCCCCAGCTACCAGGTGACCCGGGAGGAGGAGCACACCACCCGCGGCCGGGCCCGGCTGCTGTTCGAGATGCTCCGCGGCGAAGTCATCACCGACGGCTGGCAGTCGCGGGAGGTCGCCGAGTCCCTCGAGCTGTGCCTGGCGTGCAAGGGCTGCACCAACGACTGCCCGGTCGACGTGGACATGCCCACCTACAAGGCCGAGTTCCGCCACCACCACTACCGGTCGTGGCGGCGGTGGCGCCCGCGCTATGCCTATGCGTTCGGCTTCATCGACCAGGTCTCCCGGCTTGTGGCGCGGATGCCGGAGCTCGTCAACACCGCTACCCAGACGCCGGGTGTCACCACGCTGGTGAAGCTCGCCGGCGGGCTCGACCGGCGCCGCCCGCTGCCGACGTTCGCCCCGCTCACCCTGCAGCAGTGGTTCGCCGAGCGCGGAGGCACCCGCAACCAGCACGGCCGGCGGGTGGTGCTGTTCCCGGACACGTTCAACAACCACCTGCACACCGACGTCGGGGTGGCGTGCGTCGAGGCGATCGAGGCCGCGGGCTGGCAGGTGGTCATGCCGCAGGTCCACGTCTGCTGCGGGCGACCGCTCTACGACTACGGGTTCCTCGACGTCGCCGAGCGCTACCTGCACCGGGTGCTCGATATCCTGCGCGACGACGTCCGCGCCGGCACACCGGTGGTCGGCATGGAGCCGAGCTGCCTGGCGGTGTTCAAGGACGAGCTCACGAAGATGCTCCCGCACGACGACGACGCGCAGCGGCTCGCCCGCAACGCGTACCACTTCGGGGAGTTCTTCACCACCTTCGACATCCAGCCACCGCGGCTGGACCGCAAGGCGGTGCTGTGGGGCCACTGCCACCACCGCGCCACCGGCGGCGTCGAACCCGAGCAACAGGTATTGGAGAGGATGGGGATGACCGTCGAGTCGGTGAAGGGCGGCTGCTGCGGGCTGGCCGGGTCCTGGGGCTTCGAGAGCGGCAAGTACGACATCTCGATGGCGTGCGGGGAGCAGGCGCTGCTGCCCGCCGTGCGGGCCGCGGACCCGGACACCGTCATCGTCGCCAACGGGTTCTCCTGCAAGACCCAGATCGCCGACGCCGGGTCCGGTCGTCGGGCGCTGCACCTGGCGCAGGTAATGGCGATGGCCCGCGAGCACGGTACGGCCGGCTACCGCGGCGGCCCACCCGAGAAGGCCGCCGGCTCGCGGCCTGCACCAGGCCCGGCGCGGCGCGCCGCCCGGATCGGTGTCCCGGTCGGCGTCGTCGCCGCCGGTGCCGCGGCCGCCGGCCTGGCCATCACGGGGCGGCGGTCATGAGCGCCGACGGAGCCCGCGGGATCGTCGTGGTGACCGGCGGCACCGCCGGTGTCGGCCGCGCGACGGTCCAGGAGTTCGCCCGCGCCGGCTACGACGTCGCGATCCTCGCGCGGGGTACCGCGGGCCTGAAGGGCGCTGCGCAGGACGTCGAGTCGGCCGGGCGGCGGGCGCTGACCGTGCCGACCGACGTCGCCGACGCCGACGCGGTCGAGAAGGCCGCGGCACAGGTGGAGGCCGACCTCGGCCCGATCGACGTGTGGGTCAACGTCGCCTTCGCCGGCTCGCTGGCGTTCTTCTGGGACACCTCGGACGAGGAGTTCCGGCGGATGACCGAGGTGACCTACTTCGGGCAGGTCAACGGCACGCGTGCCGCGCTCGCGCGGATGCGCCCCCGGAACCGCGGGGTGATCGTCAACGTCGGCTCGGCGATGGCCTACCGGTCGATCCCGCTGCAGTCCGCCTACTGCGGGGCCAAGCACGCGATCAAGGGCTTCACCGAGTCGGTGAGCACCGAGCTCGCCCACGAGAAGAGCAACGTCAAGGTGTGCATGGTGCAGCTGCCGGGACTCAACACCCCGCAGTTCACCTGGAACCTCAACAAGATGCCGCGCCACCCGCAGCCGGTTCCGCCGATCTTCCAGCCCGAGCTCGCCGCCCGGGCGATCCGGTTCCTCGCCGAGCATCCCCGGCGCAACATGTGGGTCGGCGTCTCGACGGCGTACACGATCCTGGGTGAACGCATCGCACCCGCGTTCGTGAGTTCCTACCTCGCGCGCACGGGGGTCAAGTCCCAGCAGACGACGTCCGACAAGCCCCGCTACGGGTCCAACGTGTTCTCGCCCTCGGACGAGGACGGGGACCGGGGCGCGCACGGGCCGTTCGACGAGCGGGCCCACGCCCGCGACCCGCTGTCGTGGGCGTCCATGCACCGCGTGGCGCTCCTGTCGGGTCTCGGCGCCGCCGCGGCCGCGCTCGTCGCCCGGAGCCGCGGGGACGGCAGAGCGAGGTGACCGACCCGCGGCCCGAGTCGTGGCCGCATGCTCTACTGCGGGGCTGGCGCAGCGCGCTGCGCCAGGTCGTGGGCCGTTCCGACGACGTCGACGGCACCGTCCGCACCGTCAGCGTGGCTCTCCTGGCCAACCTCGTCGTCGCGGCCGCGAAGTACATCGCCTTCTTCGTCAGCGGGTCCTCGGCCGTCCTGGCCGAGGCGGTGCACTCCACGGCGGACACCGCCAACCAGGCGCTGCTCCTGCGCGGGCGGCTGCGGTCGAAGCGCGCGGCAACCGTGCAGCACCCGTTCGGGTTCGGCCAGGAGCGCTACTTCTGGGCCTTCCTCGTCGCCGTGGTGATGTTCGGTATCGGCACGGTGGTCTCGATCGGCCGCGGTGTCCTCGAACTGGTCAGCGGGAGCGACGAGGCGTTCGACCCGATCCTGCCGCTGGTCGGCCTCACCGTGGGACTGGTGATGGACGGATGGTCGTTCCTCGTCGCCCGGAAGCAGGCCGGCCGGGACAAGGGCGACCTGTCCTACCGCCAGTACGTGGAGCGGTCGAAGGACCCCGAGGTCCCTGTCGTACTCCTGGAGGACAGCGCGGCCATGGTCGGTCTCCTGTTCGCCTACTCCGGGGTCGGCCTGACCGCGCTGACCGGCAGCCGCGTCTACGACGCCGTGGCCAGCATCCTGATCGGCCTGCTCCTCGCCGCGGTGTCCGTCGTGCTCGCCCGCGAGATGAAGAGCCTGCTCATCGGGGAGTCGGCACCGCACGAGCAACGCCGGGAGATCGAGGCGGCCATCGCCGACCATCCGGGGACACGCAACCTCGGCTACGTCCGGACGCTGTACCTCGGCCCCGAGGACCTCCTCGTGGAGGCCAAGGTCGGCTTCCGGGAGGAGCCTGCGGTTCGCCGAGGTGGCAGCAGCGATCGACGAGATCGAGCAGGACATGCGGTCCCGGATACCGGTCGCCCGGATCGTGGCGATCGAGCCCGAGATACCCGTCTCCGGGGACGCCGATGCGCCCGGGTACCAGCTCGACGACCGCGGCACCGGGTAGGCGACGTGCCGTGGCCCACGCCGAGCGCACCCAGCTGTCCCCGGGAGTGGCGAGCGTGTCGGCCTCCCACCGCTCGGTCATCGCCAACACCCGCGCGATGAGTCGCCTGACGACCCCCACGCAACGCGCCTTCGGCGATCGTGCGCCGCCTCGCTGCTCGCCGTCCGGCGAAAGACACAGCAAACGTTGCGTTTACGCAACAACTCGTCAGGCCATGCATGTACGGGAGTGATTGCGGAAGTCCGATGACCGACAGCGCAGGTCACCGACCTGGGCCCCGCGACGTTGTCGTGGGGGCGACGGCCCGAGGAGTGTCATGACGACCAGCACGACAACCCGCGACCCGGGGCCTGATTCCGCCTACCCGGAGCCATTCCTGCTGGCGATCACGAGCACTACCCCGGCGCCGGGCGTTCTCGTCGTCACGTTACGGGGCGAGCTCGACCTGGCCAGCGCACCGGGACTGGACGCCCAACTGCGACGGGCGGTGGCGCTGCAGGCACCGTACCGGCTGATCCTGGACCTGAGCGGGCTACGTTTCCTCGGCTTGCAGGGCATCGCGGTCTTCGAGCGCATCCGGCGGTGGACCGGCACCGCACGAGCCGGCATGGCACTCGTCGGGCTCCCTCCGGCCGGCGAGCGTGCCCTGCGGTACACCGGGGTGCTCGACCGCTTCGACCGGTACCCCGACGTGGCCACCGCACTCGCCGCGACTCGCACCGATGCTCGGTGAACCTGCTGCGACGTCGGCGGGCCTCGTCGAGGCCCGCTCCGACGTGCCGACATGCACGAAGCGGCATTTGCGGCGGTTTCCGCCAGGCCACGGCCGGTGTCGCCGCTCTGGTCCTCGCCCTCCGCGGCGGCGCGTCGGACGACAGTCCCGAGACCACGTCCCCGCCGCCCGCCGCGCCACCGCTGCCGACCGCAGCGCTTTCGTGATCGACAAGGTCCTCATGCCGTAGCCGCCCGAGTTCGGAGGCGCCGGTGCCCTTCACCCACACGATCTCGCTGGTGGTCAGGCACGAAGGAAGGCGGGCTCATCCGGCGGCGTGCACGTCGACCACGCCGGCGATCGGCGTGGTGCCGGTGAACTGGTCCCTCATCGCATCGACACCGCACTGCGGGCGGGCGTGCTCGAGCAGGTCGCGCTGGCGCTCCTCGCGCTTCGCGGCCACAGTGATGCCCATGGCCGTGTCGCGGTCCTGCTTGAGCGCCTCGTCGCACTCGCCTTCGCGGTTGAACGACCACATGAGCTTCGGATCGCCCATGGGCAGGTTCATGCCCGGGCCGCCGTCATGGCGGCCGGTGTGCCAGGTGTGCCAGGTCTTGCCGTAGGAGTTCATCAGCAGCCCGAGGAACGCCTTTTCCGCGACGTCGGGCAGGCCGGGGGCGACCAGCTGGCCGGAAAGGATCTCGAAGTTGTGCGGGTGCCAGTAGGGCTTTTCCGGCTCGGGCAACGTGTCGAACAACCTTGCGGACACGATGTACTCGACCCCGATCAGGTTGGCGTCCTTGGTGTTGCCGTCGAACAGCACGCACTGCAGCAGGTCGTCGTTGACGACCCTGCAGTAGTGGTGGGCCTCCATCTGAAAGTCGGGCTCGTCCTTCGCGCAGTGGAACCCCACCACGTACACGTCAAAGCCCTTCAGCGGGGCCGTGCTCTGCAACGCGTTGGCCCCCTGCTCGAGCGTCGCGAGCCACACACCCTTGTCCTCGCCGGCCGGCCGGACCGGGCTGCGCCGGTCCTTGATCCCCGGGTTGATCGCCATGCCTTCCTCCCCGATGTCCGTTTGAGGCGCGGAGTTCCGCGGGCCCGATCGCGCGTCGGTGCCCGGATCGGCCCGTCCGTGCCCATGGGCGCTGCCCGACCCGGGGGTTGTACCCACGGAGGACCGTCACACCAGCGTTCCTTACGGCCCTCTGGCGGTCCGCCGTCGCGCAGCGGGCTGCCCGCTACGCGGCGAAGGAGAACGCCGCGCGGGCACGCCAGCTCCGCCGCGACGGCGTCCGTGCGCCGCTCGAGGGTGGCGCCCCGGTCCCGGGCCGCCTGCCACACGCCCGCCACCACCAGCAGCAGGCAGCAGCACCGCGATGGCCGCCACCGCGGCCGGCGAGCGCCGGGTCGTGATCACGGCTCCGCCACCAGTGGCCCCACGTACTGCTCGACCCATTCGGGTGTGATCGCCCGGCCCGGAAGGCGCGGTGGTGCCGTCGCGGCCGACCAGGAAGGTCCCGGGACCCGGCGCCACGGACCGCCGCCGACCGTCCGGATCCGGGTACACCGGTGGCATACGACGACACCGAGAATCGAAGCGCCTGGGCGGCGACCGGCCCGTCCCGGGTGTCGATCGTGGCGACCTGCATCCCGGCCGAGGCGAGCCGCTCGCGCGTCGCGGCGAGCAGCGGCAGCTCGTCGCGGCACGGGCCGCACCACGAGACCCACACGTTGACCAGGACGACCTGCCCGGCTGCCTGCGCGAGGTCGTAGGACGTTCCGTCGATCGTGCCGGCCAGCGCCGGTGCGGGCCGGCCGACGAGCGCGGAACGCACGGGCTCGTCCGACGCGCCGTGCAGACTGGTCAGCAACGGCGCGGCAACGAGCCCGACGACCGCGAGCGCGATGACCGCACCCCAGGTGCGGCGGCCGCGCGTGCGGCCGCTCGGCTCCCTCATCGGCCCACCTCGCCACGTCGCACTCCAGCCGGCTCGGCGGGTCCGTCGACGTCCCGGGCCCGTCGCCGGGGCGACCGGGCGAGAACGGCGGCGCGCCGGCCAGCCGGCGAGGGCGCCGCCGAGGGTCATCAGCACCCCGCCGGCCCAGATCCACGCGATCAGCGGGTTGACCGCCACGCGCAGGGTCGCGGCGGTGGCCGCGTCGTTCACCTCGAGCAGGGTGATGTAGACGTCCCGGGTCCACCCGGTACGAACCGCCGGGTGGCGACGGTCATGCCGCGTGCCGGGTAGAAGCTCAACCCCGCCGTCACCCCCTCGGTGCCCTCGCCGTCCAGGGTCAGGGTGGGCCGCCGTGGTCATCGCGACGCGCCCGCGCGTCCGCTCCAGGCTCGTGAGCGCGCGCCACCCGTCCACGACGGCCACCTCGCCCGGAGCGAGCCGGCGGACGGTGCGCCCACTCGCGACGGCGACGCACCGGGCGGGCGAACGTGAGAGGGGGAGAGGGGGGAGCACCGGTGACCACGGCAACTCCGCGGTCGTGAGCCGGGTTCCCACGCCGCTCCCAGATCGTCAGGCCGGTGCCAGCCCGAGCCGCTGGTCGCCGTAGTCGACGCCGCGACGTGGGGTGGCGGCGTAGCGGTCGCGCTCATCGCGGTGGTCGGGCGTGCCTGCGGCGCGGCGATCCGCTCGGAGGGCGCGGCCTCGCGCTGCACGTGCGACGTCCCCGGGGAAGCTGGACGTATGGGGTAGTAGCTGAACGCGGGCGCTGCGAGCGGATGCGCGGCAGCTGGGTGAAGTGTGCGGGGCGGCGGGCAGGAGGTGGCCATTCCAGCGAGTTGCCGAAGCCCAGGGTCGTCGACAGTCACCACGCGGCCGAAGCGGTAGCGAAGGCGATCTGCTTCGGGTCCGTCGTGTGCAGCATCGTGAGGAAGCGGGAGCCCTTCGGTGCCAGGCGGGCTCGGTGCGGCTGCGGGACGGGGTCGGGCGCACCGGCGCTGCGGTCATGGCTGGCTCCTCCGAAGTCGGTCGACGCAGGCACCGCGGTCGGCCGGCGACACCTCGCCGCTTCGAGTCGAGTCTGGCGCAACGATTGCGATCGTGGGTCGGCGTGCGCGGATCGTGACCCAGGAAGCATCCGCGGCTCACGGCCGGCGCACCGGGAGGGCCGGCGCGCACCGCGGTCGCCGTCCCGCTGGCGGCGGATCAAGGCGGCCAGGGCAGTCGGGCGGGGTTGTACCTATCCGGCGAGGCCCCCCGCCCCACGCCGAGCCGGCACCCTTGCCGCCGACTGTCACCACATGTCCGGCCACCCCACATGTCCGGCGCGAAGGTGGGTACCCGAGCAGCGTGACCGACTCACCTCCGGGCCCGGACGACATTGGCAGCCGGCCCGTTCCCGGGTTCGGCGGACCGACTTCTGACGAGCGCACCAGCGACGGGCAGAGCGCGTTGCGGCTGCACGCGGGCATCGCCGTGATCGCGACCGTGCTCTGCGCCTTCGTGACAGGAATCTTCGTGTGGCTTGACACGATCCCACTCGCGATCGTGTTCGCCGTCCTCACCGTGGCCTGCGTCGTCGTACTCGGCTGGGCCGTGCAGCGCAGGCGCCGCGGTGCCCGGTCGCGTTGACCTGGGGCTCACCGGCGTACGCAGGACCACGGAGTCGCGGACTGCGACCGTGGGGCGGGGGCGCCCAGAGGGAGCAGCCCGCCGATCCCGGAGCGGCCAGTTGACGCGGAGCGACCGCCGCCGCTCACACTCCCTTACGCATGCTGAAGCGCAATGAATGCGTGATGGTGGTCGCAGGCCTCCTCGCTCGACGGCGGCCAGCAGGGAGCAGTGGATGACGACAACCTTCCGGCCCCTCGTCGCGGGGTTCGTCGCAACGGTCGCGCTCGTGGCGGGCTGCTCGAACGGCGGCACCCCTCAGGTGCGGTCGACGCCCCCGGCCGCCGTACCGGCCGATGCACCCGCGCTGGAACAGGCCTACGTCTCGGTGGTGCAGCGGGTGCTGCCGTCGGTCGTGCAGATCACGACCGACCGGGGGCTCGGATCCGGCGTGATCCTCGACACCGAGGGCAACATCGTCACCAACGCGCACGTCGTCGAGGCGGCCGCCACGTTCCAGGTCCGGCTGGCGGGCAGCCCGACGCCGGTTCCTGCCACGCTGAAGGGCGTGTACGCACCCGACGACCTCGCAGTGATCACGCTGAGCGCGCCGCCGCCCGACCTACACCCGGCCACCTTCGGCGACTCAAGCAAGCTCGCGGTCGGCGACATCGTGCTGGCCATGGGCAACCCGCTGGGCCTGACGGGCAGCGTCACGAATGGCATCGTCTCGGCGGTCGGCCGCACGGTGACCGAGCCGTCCGAGGCGGGCGGCCCGGGCGCCACCCTGCCGGACGTCGTCCAAACCAGCGCCGCCATCAACCCCGGGAACAGCGGCGGGGCGCTCGTCGACCTCGCCGGAGAGGTCGTCGGCGTGCCGACCCTCGCCGCGCTGGAGCCGAGCGCGCAAGGTGGCGTCGCGCCCGCACCGGGGATCGGGCTCGCGATCCCCAGCGCGATCGTCACCGACATCACCGGCCAGATCGTGCACGACGGCCGGGTGGTCAACTCCCACCGGGCGGCACTCGGTGTCGGCGTGGTGACTGTGGCCGACCAGAATGGTCAACCCGTCGGGGTGGGCGTCGGCACCGTCGAGCCGGGCGGGCCTGCCGCCGCGGCCGGGATCACGCCCGGCGATGTGATCACGGCGATCAATGGCACCCAGGTCAGCAGCGCACAGCAGCTCGGTATCGGTCCTGGCTCGGCTCGACCCCGGCAAGGCCGTGCCGGTGGCGCTGGTCGACGCCAAGGGCGCTCACCGCACCGTCACGGTCACGCTCGGCCAGCTGCCGGGCAGCTGATCGGGCCCAGCCGACGGTCGGGCTGAGGTGAGGTCGGGAAGGACCTACTCGTCCGTGCGGTCGGCGCTCGGAGCCCGACCACGCAGGCCGCCAGCGCGGGGATCGCGGCCACGAGGACGAGCAGGCGAAGTCGGCGGTGTCTCATGCGCCCCCGTCGTCGAGGTTCAGCCGTCTCCCGGCCACGGACCGGCCAACCGCACCGACGCCTCCAGCAGCACGGCATGGACGAACGCCTGCGGCAGGTTCCCGCGCAGCTGGCGCTGCCGGACGTCGTACTCCTCGGAGAACAGCCCCGGCGGACCGCAGGCCGCCCGGTTGCGCTCGAACCACCGCGCCGCGCCGGCGACGTCGCCCTCCTGGTGCGTCGCCATCGCTGTCCAGAACCCGCACAGCAGGAACGCCCCTTCGGCGTCGGCCAACGGGCGGCGGTCGTGGCGGAACCGGTAGACGTACCCCTCGCTGCCGAGCTCCGCGCGCACAGCGGCGGCGGTGGCGATCGAGCGCGGGTCGTCGCCGGGCAGGGCGCCCCGGATCGCCGGGAGCAGCAGCGCTGCGTCGACGCGCGGGTCATCCGGCGCCCGTTGCCAGCGCCCCGACGGGTGCAGGCTGTCCGTGGCGGTGTCGGCGACGATCCGGTCGGCCAGCGCGCTCCACGCCGCGGCATCGGCAGCGCTGCCGACCCCGGCCGCCGCCACCTGCCGCAGACCGGCTGCGCAGATCAGCTGCGAATGCGTCCAGCGCCGAGCGTCGAGCTCCCACACACCCGCGTCGGGCTCTCGCCGGCGCTGCTCGATCGCGGCCACCGCCACCGCCACCGCCTCGTGGTGGACAGTGTCGAGCCGGTCGTGCCGGGCGGCCGCGGCGAGCAGCAGCAACGCCTCACCGAACGCGTCGAGCTGGAACTGCTCGCGCACGTGGTTGCCGACGACGTCGCTGCCGCCGGGATAGCCGGGCAGGTCGAGTGTCCGCTCCGCGGGCACCTCACCGCCCGCGGCCGTGTAGGCCGGTCGCAGGTCGGGCCCATCGGAGAGAAGGCGCTCGGTGACGAAGTGCACCGCGCTGTCGACCAGCGGATGCTCACCGGCCGCGGCGACCGCTTGCCCGGCGTAGCACTGATCCCGGATCCAGACGTAGCGATAGTCGTAGTTGCGCCCCTTCTTCGCGCGCTCCGGCAAGCTGGTCGTCGCCGCGGCGACCATCCCGCCCCCGGCGGTGGTCAACCCGCGCAGGACGGCATAGGCGTGCCGCGCATCCCGGGGGGCGATCGACGTCCCGAGTTCGGGCACCGCCTCCCGCCACGCGGTCTCCGTCGCCGTCCACGTGGAGCCCGGGTCGGGCGGCCCGGCATCGAAGTCCACGTCGGACAGCTCCAGCACCAGGTCGTGGTGGCCGCCGGGCGGCAGCGTCACGGTGCAGCGCAGCGCGGTGTCCCCGTGCGTGGGCTCGGCGTCCTTCCCGCCGCTCCACCGCAGGCGCAGCCCGCCCGTCCGACCGTGCCAGACTCCGCTGTCGTCGCGGCGCAGATCCGTCAGGGGTGCCTGCCCGAACTCCGCCGCAGGCTCCAGCACGACCTCGACGCTGGCCTCACCCGAGCGGGCGAGGACCCGCCGCAGCAGCACCGCCCGGTGCTGGTCACCGGGGAACGCGAGCGCCTCCCGGCACTCGACGAATCCGGAGTCGGTGACCCACCGGGACCGCCAGATCAGGGTTCCCTCCTCGTAGTGGCCGCCCCACACGAAACGCCCTGTCGGTGTCACCGTGTAACTGCCCCGACCCCCGATCAACGACGACAGCACAGCGTCGGAGTGCCATCGCGGCGCGCACAACCATGCGACGTCGCCTCCGGGGCCGATCAGCGCACCCCGCTCGCCGTCGGCGAGCAACGCGTACTGGCGCAGCACATGCAAGCTCATCCCCGGCCTCCTACCACGACTGCTACCCGATGACGGATGTGATACCCCGCGAGGAGCAACGATTGCGGCAAGTACAGGACCTGATCACGACGAGGAGTTGACTTCCCAGAACGACGGCCCCACCGGCCCGGCGAAGTCGCCGGTGGCGACGAAGAAGCCCTCGTCGTTCACCGCGATCGGCAGCTGCGGCAGCGGTCGAACGGCCGGGCCGAACACCACCTTCGCGCGATCGGTCATGTCGAACGCCGACTGGTGGCACGGGCAGAGGTTGATTCCCGTCTCGGCGTTGTAGAGCGCGACCGGGCAACCCAGATGGGTGCAGATCTTGGAGTACGCGACGAAGTCGCCGTAGCCGTAGTTCCCGCGCTGCTGCTGGAACGTGGTGCCGGGTCGGAACCGGATCAGCAGCGCCGGCGCGTCGGTGGCCTCCTCGGCAGCCCGCAACAGCTCCTCGTGATCCCGGTCCGACTCGCGGAATGGGAATACCGTCATCGCCGCGCCGGGCGCCATGTCGGCCGGGCGGACCCGCACGATCTCGCCGGTCGCAGCCAACGCCTGGCGCAGGTAGACGGTCTCGCCCTGCAGGGAGCGCCAACCGGTGATCCACAGCGCCGCCATGTCGCCGCCGCGCCAGGGATTGCGGACGAAAGTGCCGACGCCCAGCACTCCGGCGATGGCGCCGAACGCACCCACCGCGGCGAGCAGCACTCGGCGCGCCACCCGTCGGCCGGCCAGGCCGCTCTCGACGCCCGCCTGCCGCAGCCGGGCGGCGGCGGTGCGCCGGTCCAGCTCGTCGGACGGCCCGGTCTCCCACTGCTGCACCGCGATCTCGTCGGGCACGAAGTGCTTGAGGTGCACCGTCAACCCGATGCCGAGCGCCAGTACGGCCAGGCCGAAGGACGCGCCCAGCACCGGGGTGTGCAGCAGGAACATCAGGTCGCCCGGCTCGCCCGGCGCCACGTATCGGCTCGGCCAGGCGACGAAGGCGGCCACGAACGCGCCCGCGAAGAGTACCGACAACACGAACCAGGCCACGACGTGCCGCTGGGCCCGCCGCCGGGCCGGCGTGTCGTACTCGGGAGGCCGGGAGGTCGGGGCCACCACCCGTACCCCGTCGAGCCGCCCACCCAGCTCGACGAGCTGCTCGCGGCTCATCCGGTGCAGCTCCTCGGCGCCGGGCTCGTCACCGTCGCTCACGACCGCGATCCCAGCCAGATCGTGAACCCGACCAGCGCCACCAGCCCGACCACGAAGACGACCAGGCCCTCACTGGCCGGCCCGATCTCGCCGAGGGTCAGCCCGCCCGGCGCGTTCGCCTGCCCCCGCACAGCGAGCACGTAGGCGATGATGTCCCGCTTCTCGGCCGGGGTGAGCTGGCGGTCGCTGAAGCGCGGCATGGCTTGCGGGCCGCTGAGCATCGCGGTGTAGGCCTGTTCCGGCGTGGCCTGCTGCAGGTTGGGCGCGTAGGCGCCACCCAGGAGGGTGCCACCGCGACCGGTGAAGTTGTGGCACTGCGAGCAGTTGAGCCGGAACAGCTCCGCGCCGTGTGCCGGATCGTCGCCGACGAGGTCCGTTCCCTCGGCCGGTGCCCGCGGGCCGCCGCCGTTGGCCTCGACGTACGCGCCGAGCGCCCGAAGGTTCTGCCGGCCCTGCGCGGTCGACGGGTCGTAGCCGGGATAGGGATCCTTGCGGCGAGCCTGCAGGCGCTCGCTCGCAAGCGGCATGCGGCCGGTCGAGACCTGGAAGTAGACCGCCGCATCGCCGACCCCGACGATGCTCGGCCCGCGCTGCGGCACCCCCTGCAGGTGTGCGCCGTGGCAGCTGATGCACGAGGTGGCGTAGAGCTCCTCCCCCTCCGCGACGAGCGCGGCGTCGTCCTGCGCCGCCGCGGGAGGAGCCGGCCTGAGCAGCGCGTACAGCGAGCCGGCAACGAGCAGCCCCAAGCACAGGACTAGTTTTCGGGCCCACCGACGCGACCTCCGGCGCCGGCCGGCACGCCGCCTCGGACCGCCAGCACACCCGCCCACCGGCACCTCCCGGAGTCGACCCGCCTCGTGTGCCCCCGCAACGGGTGCCAAAACCGAATGCCGAGGGTAGTTTCAATCGTCGCAGACGAGGCAAAGATTGTCGCGTCGCAACGATCCGCGCTCCGTGATGACGTCGCCCGCCGACCGCGCTGGGAGGAGACCCGTGCCCTTCCGCACCGTGTTCGACCACCTGATGACGATCTGGTCCGCGATCGCCGCCGGGGTTTTCGTGATCGTGAGCGGGCTTCTGCTGTTCGCGATCGTGCGCAACCGGGCGCGGCGACGGGAGCACCTGCCGTTCGCGGCGTCCTCGCACCCGGCGGTGGAGATCGGCTACGCAGTGCTGCTCGGCGGAGTCGCCGCGGCGCTGGCCGCCGGGAGCTTCATGACCATCTCGCAGCTCAACCAGGGCACCGGCCTGGCCGCCACCCCCGCCGCGGCCGCGCCGACCGCGGAACCCCCCGTCCGGGTCGACGTCACCGCGTTCCGCTGGTGCTGGGACTTCGCCTACCCGGGCACCCCGGTGCAGCGCACCGGCGACTGCGCGACCGGCAGCTACCCGACCGTCGTCGTCCCGGAGGGCCGCCCGGTCGAGTTCGACATCACCTCGCGCGATGTCGTGCACGCGTTCTGGCTGCCCGACTTCGATGCGAAGATGGACGCCTACCCCGGCCACACGAACCCGCTGCGCATGGTCTTCCCGACCCAGGGGCGCTGGCGTGGGCGCTGCTCGGAGTTCTGCGGCACCCACCACGCGCAGATGGACTTCTGGGTGCAGGTCGTCTCCCCTTCGCAGTACCAGCAGTTCCTGGCCGGTGGCGGGGTGAGCGCGTGAGCGCCACCACCGGGCTGCCGACCCCGGCAGCACCCGAGCGTGGTGGCGAGCCGGGCGCCATCGCCGGCTGGCTCACCAGCACCGACCACAAGCGGATCGCCCGGCTGACCCTGGGCACCGCCATGGTGATGATGCTGGTCGCCGGGGGCCTGGTGTCGACGATGCGGGCCCAGCTGGCCGTGCCGCAAGGCACCGTGCTGTCCGACGAGCGCTACAACCAGTTCTTCACGATGCACGGCTCGATCATGATCTACCTGGTCGTGACACCGTTCGCCATCGGCGCCGGTCTGTACCTCGTGCCGCTGCAGATCGGCGCGCCCAACGTGGCGGCGCCGCGCACGACGATGCTGGGGTACTGGCTGTACCTGGTCGGTGGGTTGATCATGCTGTCCGGCTTCGCCACCGACACCGGGGCCGCCGACCATGGCTGGTACTCCTACCCCCCGCTGGCCGGGAGCCGCTACACCCCCGGGCCCGGAGTGTCGCTGTGGATCGCCGGCGTCGCGCTGAGCGCGACCGGGCTGCTGCTGATGGGCGCCACCGTCTTGTGGACGGCGCTGCTCAAGCGCACCGCGGGCATGACGATGCTGCGGATGCCCATGTTCAGCTGGTCGATCGTGGCCAGCAACCTGATGGTGCTCGGGGCGTTCCCGTCGCTGCTGGTCGCGTGCGGGATCCTGGCCGTGGGCCGAATCGACCCGGCCGTGTTCGACGACAACCTCTGGAACATCGGGTACCAGCACCTGTTCTGGTTCTTCGGTCACCCCGTGGTCTACGTGATGTTCTTCCCGTTCGTGGGCATGGTGGCCGAGGTGCTCGCCGTCTTCGCGCAGCGGCGGTTCTTCGGCTACCGGGCGTTCGTGCTGTCCCAGCTGACGTTCGCGGCCTTCTCGATGAGCGTGTGGGGCCACCACATGTTCTCGACCGGCCAGTCGACCGACTACTACTACTCGCTCACATCCATCCTGCTGGTGGTCCCGGCCGGCATCGAGTACTTCGACCTCGTCGCCACCGTGCTGGGCGGGCGGCTGCGCTTCCCGACCCCGATGCTGTTCGCGCTGGCGTTCATCCCGCAGTTCCTCATCGGGGGCCTGACCGGGATCATGGTCGCCACCCCGGCCCTGGACTACCAGCTCACTGACAGCTACTTCATCGTCGCGCACTGGCACTACACGCTGGCGGCCGGCAGCCTCTTCGGGCTCTTCGCCGGGATTTACTTCTGGTTCCCCAAGGTCACCGGGCGGATGCTGCGCGAGGGGCTGGGGAAGGCGCACTTCTGGCTGTGGCTGGTCGGGACGAACCTGACGTTCCTGCCCATGTTCTGGCTGGGCATCCACGGCATGCCGCGGCGCATCTACACCTACCTGCCGCAGGACGGGTTCGGCACGGAGAACCTCATCTCGACGATCGGGACCGGCGTGCTGGTGGTCGGGGCGCTCGTGTTCATGGCCAACGTGGTGGTGTCGGTGCTCCGCGCGCGGCCCGCGGGGGACGACCCGTGGGGCGGCCACAGCCTGGAGTGGGCCACCACCTCCCCACCGCCCCGGCACAACTTCACCACCGACCACCCGGTGCCGCCGGTGCGCAGCTACGCGCCGCTGCTCGACCTGCGCCAGCAGCAGGACGCGGAGGCGAACCGGTGAGGCCGGCGCACGTCGTCGGGGCCTGGGCCTGCGGGCTGCTGGTCCTGGCGCTGGTGCTGCTGGTGTTCGTCCGCCACCTGGCGGTCTTCGTGATGTTCCTCGCGGCGACCGGGCTCGTCGCCCTCTTCGGGCTGGCCGTCCTGCTGGCCGGTCGCGCGGACGGGGAGCACACGGTGCAACGACGCCAGCCAAGGCGGGCGACCGCCGCCGTGTTCGCCGCACTCGGCTGCGGCGTGGCCGCGACCGGCCTCGCCTACGGGTGGGTGGTGGCGCTGCTGGCGGTCTACCCGTTCGGGGTCGCGTTGTGGATGCTGCGCGGCGAGCGGCTGCCCGCCCGGACCCGTGTCTGGCCCGTCACCGTCGACGGCACCCCGCCCGCCGCCCCGGCTCCGCTCTCCTACCACGGCGAAGCACTGGGGACCTCGGTCCCGGTCCCCGCCGGCCACCCGGGGCGCGCCGCTCCCCAGGGCCCCGCTTACCCCACGCGGGCGGACGAGGCGAGCCCGCTGCCGGTCATCGCGAAGCTCCGGTGGACCGTCATCGCCGCGCGCGTCGTGGCCCGCATGGTGCGGAGGCAACGGTGAACGCAGGGGAGAACGTCGCGCACATGGCCGGCATGGGGCTGCTGGTCGCGGTGGCCGCGCCCCTGCTGCTGCGCGCCGCGCTGTGCGTGGCACCCGAACTGGACCGGGCAGCTCCGCCTGCCGTAGTCGCACTGCCCGGCTTCGTCGTGCTGCACGCTCTGGTGACCCTCGACGGCGACCGGCTCGGTCCCCTGGGCCCGGCCTTGTTGCTGCTGGGCGCGGCCGCTTTCTGGGCACCGGTGTTCGGGGTCCACCGCCGGCTCCCCGACGGCGGGCGGGTGCTCTACCTCTTCCTCGCGATGCCGATGCTCGACCTGGCCGGCGTCTGGACGGTTGCCGCTGGGGACGGTCTCGGCGGCCTGGCCATGATCGTCGGCATGCTGCCGATGGGCGCAATCGCCATGGTCGTGTTCTGGCGGTGGGTCACCGCCGAGGAACGACGCGCGGAGCTGGCGGACGCGACCGCGGAGGTCTGGGAGGGACGCACGTGACCAGGCTGCACCTGACGCGCCGGGCCGCCGGTCACGTGGCCATGGCCCTCGACCGGCGGCTGCGGCTGGCAAAGACGGCCCGTGAGCAGTCGGAACACGTGTTCCCCAAGCACTTCTCGTTCTTCTGGGGCGAGATCGCGCTGTACTCGTTCGTGGTGCTGCTGCTCTCGGGCACCGTACTGGCCCTGCACTTCGTGCCCGACACCGCCGACACCCTCTACACCGGGCAGTTCCAGCTGGCCGACGACCTGCACATGTCGCGGGCCTACGCCTCCGCGCTGGACCTGTCGTTCGCGGTGAACGGCGGCCTGCTGATCCGGCAGGTCCACCACTGGGCGGCGCTGCTGTTCGTGGCGGCGATCGTGATCCACATGCTGCGGAACTTCTTCACCGGCTCCTTCCGGCGCCCCAGGGAGCTGACCTGGGTCACCGGTGTGGTGCTGCTGATGCTCGGGGTCCTGGAGGGCTACAGCGGCTACTCGATGGTCGATGACCTGCTGTCCGGCATGGGGGTCCGGATCATCTCGGGGCTGCTGCTGTCGGTGCCGGTGGTCGGCACCTGGTTGCACTGGATGATCTTCGGCGGCGAGTTCGACGGCGACATCTGGATCTCCCGCTTCTTCCTTGCACACGTCTTCCTGCTGCCCGGCCTGCTGCTTGCGCTGGTCGGGGTGCACCTGGGACTGGTCTGGTACCAGAAGCACACCCAGTTCCCCGGCGGGGGCGCCCGCGAGGACAACGTCGTCGGCGAGCGCGCCGCCCCCGGCTTCCTCGCCAAGACGGTGGCCAACGGGCTGGCGGTCGCCGGTGTCATCGTCTTCATGGGCGGGATCCTGCAGATCAACCCGGTGTTCCTGTGGGGGCCCTACGCGCCGGCGAACGGATCGACCGGAGCCCAGCCGGACTGGTACGCGATGTTCCTCATCGGCGCGCTGCGGCTCTTCCCCGAGTGGGACATCCGCCTGGGGCCCTACACCGTCCCGCCCCCGTTCTGGCCCGGGCTGGTGCTGCCGGTGGTGATGTTCCTGCTGCTGGGCGTCTACCCGTTCCTGGAACGCTGGATCACCGGCGACCGGGCGGCGCACCAGCTGCTGCAACGTCCCCGCGACAACCCGATGCGAACCGCGGTCGGCACGATGGCGCTCACCTTCTGGCTGGTGCTGACCATCGCAGGCAGCGACGACGTGCTGGCCATCGCCTTCGACGTACCGCTCGAGCCTCTGCGCTGGACGGAGCGGGTGGCCACGCTCGTGCTCCCCGGCATCGCCTTCGTGGCCGCGCACCGGATCTGCGTCGGGCTGCAGCGCCGCGACCGCGACACGCTGCGCCACGGCGTGCGGACCGGGCTGCTCACCGAGACCGCCGACGGTGTGTTCGCCGAGCTGCGCCAGCCTCCCGGCGGGGTCGATCACGAGGGGCGTCCGGTGCCCCTGCACTACGACGGAGCACGCATCGACGAGCACATCGCGACCCGCGGGGAGGAGGCCCCGCCGTGAGCGCCCGGTCGACCACCGCTCTGGTGGTGCTGCTCGGGCTGGCGCTCCTCAGCGCCTGCGGCAACTCCCGGCCCGGTTACCTCGACGCCCCGCAAGGGTCGGGTGCCACCGGGCGCGCGGGCGGGATCGTCGTGTCCAACGCGCTCTTCGCGTTCAGCGGGCCCGTCGACTCCCCCGTGGCCTACCGGACCGGGGAGTCGGCGCCGGTGGTGGCCAGCGTCATCAACACGGGCGACACCGAGGACCGGCTCGTCTCGGTCAGCAGCCCGATCGCAGGTGACGCGCAGATCACCGGCGACACCACGCTGCCGCGCGGGCACGTCATAGCCATCGGATCGCAGCCGGGCACGGCACTCCCCGACACGACCAGCGCCCAGGTGGTGCTGACCTCGCTGCGGCAGGAGCTGCGTCCCGGCATGGCCTACCCGGTCGTGTTCACCTTCGCCCGGGCCGGCGATCTGCGGATGCAGGTCCCCATCGCGACACCGGACGAGGTCGCGCGGACCTGCGAGCCCACGACGGCGGGGTACCCGACCCGCGTGCTCACCGCCCCGGGCGGTGCGCCGGTGCCCGGAACCCCGACGGCCGCACCCGGCTGCTGACCGCCGCGTCAGCCGGTGGCCGACTCGACCGTGGCGTCGAAGAGGTAGGGGTCGGTGGACGCCTCGTCGTAGAGCGAAGACTGGATGTAGGGGGCCTGCTCCGCGGGCACCAGGGTGTGCAGCTGGCCGACGGTGCCGGTGACCCGTACAACCTGGCCGGGCTGCACCGTGACCGGTCCCGTGGCCAACACGGTGAGGGTCCCGCCCATCCCGGACAGCGCGAGCTGGTCGGGAGCCGGTCGTTCGGCCACCCGCCCCGTCACGACGACCCTGCTGCCCAGATACGGGCCCTCGTAGAACGGCTGCGGCTCACGCAGCTGCTCCACGGTGACCACGCCGTCGGCTGCCGGGGCGCTCCCGCACCCCGTGGCCACCGCCAGCACCACGGCGGCGGCCCCGCACCGCACCGCCCATCCGCCGGGCGTGACGTTTCTGCGCGCCATGCCGGCCACGTCACACGACCCGACAGGGCTTCAGGTCCGCGACGCGCACCTCCAGACCGAGGCCGGGTCGGTCCCGGTCGGGGCGCAGCACGCTGTCGGTGGGGATGGTGTAGGCCGCCGCCTCGACGCGGTCGATCACGGCCGCCTGAGCCTGTCGTGTTGGCATGATTGTGACGTACCACTCTTTGCGCTGTCGCACACGATGGGTATCTCGGATATGTGACGACCGGGGGCCCTTCGACGGATGGGGCAGCCCGCACTGGCGTTTCGGCCGGAGAAATCCCGGTACCCGACGCAGGTGCCCGATCTCCGATGCCGCCTCACCAGACCCACGTGACCCGGCACGTCCGCCAGATGCGCACGTCGCGATCCGACCGATCTCGAAGGCGCGTGGGAGGGGCACGGAGTGAGCAATCGCGGTAGCGCCGCTCGCTGGGCGGGCGCCATGCCCGGTCCACCGGCCTCGCCCGAATGTCAGGCCGGGTGCCGGAACCGGCTGCAGAACGGTGCACCCGGAGGTGGAGGGCGTTGATGGAGCAGCAGGGAACGACCGAGGGCATCCCGCATGATCTCGCCCCCGTCCTCGTCGGCCGTCTCCCGGCCGTACTGCGCGAGGTCGCCGGCCTGCTGGCCGACCGCTACCCCGACTACGCCTGGTTCATCCAGGATGAGTTCGACGAGATCGTCGGGACCGCGGAGATGTTCGTCGGCCGTCTCCTCGACCTCGCCGCGCCGCCGCCGGACGCCGCAGGACACGGCCTGACCACGGATCTTGAGCAGGCGCTGTTCGAGGAGATCGGGCGCATCCACCACCGGCAGGGCCTCGACATCACTCGCCTGCTCGCCGCCTACCGGATCGGCGCCACGGTCGCCTGGCGGCATGTCAGCGACGTCGCCGTGGAGCTCGGCACCCCGCCGTTGGCGCTGGTCGCGCTCGCCGGAGCTGTGTTCACCGCGGTCGACCACCTCTCGTCGGCCTCCCTGCGCGGCTACGTCGAGGAGCGGGCGGACACCGCCCAGACGCGGGAGCGTCAGCGCGAGGAGCTGGCCGCCCTGCTGCTGTCCGACCGTTCGGACACGACCACAGTCCGCGCCGCGGCCGAACGCTGCAGCTGGCCGCTTCCCCGGCTCGCCTGCCTGGTACTGACGGAGCCGGCGAGGGAGATCGCGCGCGACCTGCTCTCCCGCCTGCACGCCACGTGCCTCCACATGGACCAGCCCGACGGACACGTCATCGTGGTGCCGGACCCTACCGGGCCGGGACGACGCCAACGGCTCGCGAAAGCCCTGCAGGGCACGGGCGCGGTCATCGGGATCGCCGTGCCCCTCGACCGGCTGCCGGCCAGCCGTCGCCTCGCCGAGCTCGCATTTCGCCTGCGGCACAACCACGTGCTGGACGGCGACCCGGTCTTCGTCGACCAGCATCTCGACACAATCATGGTGCGCCAGGATCGCCCGCTGCTGGCGGCGGTGCGCCGGCAGTGTCTCGGCCCGCTGGACGGGCTGCCTCCGGGCACACGCGACCGCCTGTCCTCGACCCTCTGCTCCTGGCTGCTGCACATGGGCGACCGGCGAGCAGTGGCCGCCGAGTTGCACGTCCACCCGCAGACCGTCCGCTACCGCCTCAGCCAGCTGCGCGAGCTGTTCGGACCGGCGCTGGACGACCCGGCCACCCGCAGGGCTCTCCTGCTCGCCCTCGCCTGGGGTGGGGACGACGACCAGGACGTACCGGACGAATGACCAGGACTGCCTCGCGAGGAGGAGACCGGCGGGCGCTGCCCCGCCGGTGGCGCGGCGCGGGCCGGAGGCGAGGTTCTGCGTTCCGCCCGGCAAGCCCATCGACGGTCGCGGTTCGCCAACCGGCCGGCGTCGCGACACGAGGGCGCACCCGAGGTGTCCCGAGCTTCCTTGTCGTCGCGGCCGGCTGGTCGTGGCGGCTGCTGCTGGTCGGGACCGCCGTCTACCTGGCCGTGCGGGTGCTCGCTCTGTTGTGGCTCGTCGTGGTCCCGATCGTCGCGGCGCTGCTGCTGGCAGCACTGATCCACCCGGTGGCGGACCGTCTGCGCCGGCACCTGCCCGGCCCGGCAGCCGCGAGCGTCACGCTCGTGCTCGCGGTGGTGGTGATGGGCGGCATCGGGTACGCGGTCGGGTTGCGGTTCACCCAGCAGCTCCCGGTACTGAGCGGGCAGCTCGTCGACACCGTCCACCGCCTTCGGAACACGTTGCGCGGCGTGGGCCTCGGCGCGGCGCAATTGGACCAGCTCCAGTCGGCCGTGACCGGGTGGATCGAGGCGCATCGCACCGACCTTCTCGCCTACCTCACCACCGGCGCTGGCTACCTGTTCGAGTTCCTGACCTTCGTCGTGCTGACGCTCTTCGTCACCTTCTTCCTGCTCTACGACGGCGGCCGGATCTGGCACTGGCTGCTCGGTCCCCTGCCCCACGACGCGGCGGGCCGGGCCGACCGGGCCGGTCGGGCCGCCTGGCAGACTCTCACCGCCTACGTGCACGGCACCGCCACCATTGCCGTCGTCCACACCGTCGTGATCGGTGGCGTGCTCTTCCTGCTGTCCGTTCCGCTGGTCATCCCGCTGGCCGTGCTGGTGTTCTTCGGCAGCTTCATCCCGCTGGTGGGCGCCCTCGTCGCCGGGGGGCTGGCCGTGTTCGTGACGCTGGGCACGCAGGGCTGGATCGCCGCGCTGATCATGCTCGGTGTCCTGATCGTCGAGGACCAGCTGGAGGCCCACCTGCTGCAACCGCTGATCGTCGGCCGCTACGTGCGACTGCACCCGCTCGCGATCGGGCTCGCCCTTGCCGTGGGGAGCATTCTCGCCGGCGTCGTCGGTGCCCTCGTCGCGGTGCCGGTCGCCGCGATCGTCTACCGGGCCGCGCCCCTACTCGCCGGCCGGTACGTCCCACCGCCCGACGAGCACCCTGCGTGACATGAAGACCGGAACGGCGACACCGGCCCACACGCCGCCTCGGCCCGCGGCGCCGATCCGCAGGCGGCCGCGTGACCTCGTTCTTCTCGGCCTCGCCGTCGCGGTCGTTGCACTGTGCGCACTCGCGGCCCGGACCAGGGCGGCCAACCCGGTCGAGGTGGCGATCTTCGAGGAGTTCCAGCGGATCCCGGCACCGTCGACGGTCTTCTGGCGAGCCCTCGCCGTGGCCGGGAGCTGGGGCGGCATCGCGGCGGTCGCCGCCGGACTGCTGTACCTGCGGCGGATCCGGCTCGGGCTGCAGTGCGCCGCGGCCGGCGCACTCGCCTGGGTCCTGGCCGCCGCCGTCGCCCGGATCGTCGGCCCCCGCCCGGTCCCGATTCACCAGTTCGACACCCCGGTCCGGCTGCCCCCGCTCGCCGGGTTCGCCTTCCCCGCACCCCATCCGGCCGTCGCCGCGGCGATGGTGGCGGTCGCGGTGCCCTCTCTCCGGGCGCCCTACCGGCGGCTCGCCTGGGCGGCCGTGGTGCTGGTCGCCGCCGCGGACGTGTACCTCGGGACCGGGCTGCCGCTGGACGCGTTCGCCGGCGTGTTCCTCGGCGTGGCCCTCGGCGCGCTCCTCCGTGTGCTGTGGGGCGCACCGAGCCAGGAGGCCACGGAACCGGTGGTGCGGCTGGCGCTGGAACGCGCCGGCCTCACACCGCTGACGATCGCCCGGATCCGGGACCGCCGGCGCGGACCGCTGGAGTTCGTGGTGACCACGGAGGACGGGCAGCGGCTGCGCGTGGAGGCGGTGCGGCGGCTGCACCGGCGCGCCGGGCCGTGGTACCGGCTGCGGCGGCTGCTGGCCTCCGTGGAGGTGGAGGACGAGCCGGCTCTGTCGAGCGTCCGGCACGAGACCGACCACGAGGCGCTCGTCACGCTGTTCGCCCAGCGGTCCGGGGTCCGCGTGCCGCCGCTCGTGCTGACCTGCGAGGCCCGGCGCGGGGCGCCGCTGCTCGTGCGCCGCCAGGTCGACGGGCGCCGGCTCGCGGCGCTGCCGCACGACAAGATCGGCGACCGGCTGCTCGACGCCGTCTGGAAGCAGGTCGCCCAGCTCGGCGACGCCCGGATCGCCCATCACGACCTGCGCGCCGAGAACATCCTCGTGGACGCCGAGGGCGACCCCTGGCTGCTCGAGCTCACCTTCGCCAAGGTCGGCGCATCGACGGCGCGGACCGCCCAGGACCTCGCCGAGACGCTGGTCACACTCACCTCACTGGTCGGCGTGCAGCGCGCGGTCGACAGCGCGTGCCGGGTCCTGGACCCGACCGGCTCGAGGCGGCGCTGGCGTTCCTGCAGCCGCTCGCCCTGCCCCGCCGGATCCGCAGGCAGCTCGACGCCGAGCGCCTCACGATCACCGAGCTGCGCGAGACGCTCGCCGAGCAGATCGACCGGCCCATCCCCACCCTGCGTTCGCCGCTCCGCCCGGCCACCCTCGTCAGCCTGCTGCTGCTCGGGGCCGCCGTGTACACCCTGCTGCCGCAGCTGTCGAGCATGCCCGGCGTGGTCGGCTCGCTCCTGGCCGCCGACCCGTGGTGGCTGGCCGTGGCAGCCCTCACCGGAATGCTGGCCGTCGTGGGGTCCGCGGTGTCGATGCTGGGGTCGAGCCCGGCACCGCTGCCGTTCTGGAAGACGACCGCCGTCCAGATCGCCGTGGCGTTCACCGGGCGCACCACCCCCGGCGGCGTCGGCTTCTTCGCTGTCAACATCGCATTCATGGAACGGCTCGGCATGCGCCGGGCGAGCGCCGTCGGCGTCACCGTTCTGAACATGGCCGCGTTCAGCGTCCTCGGCGGGATCTGGTGCGCGATCGGGCTGCTCGGCATCGGCGCCTCGAGCTCGGTGCAGCGCATCGACATTCCCCACGGATGGCCCGTGGTCGTCGCGCTCGGCGGTGCCGTGGTGGCCGCCATCGCGGTGCTGGCCACGCCGTTCGGCCGGCGCCGGTTCGTCCAGCCGGCCTGGCACGTGACCCGCGAGCTGCTCGCCACCCTGCGCCAGCCGGTGCGGGCGGTCCAGCTGTTCGGCGGAACCACCGCGAACCTGGTGCTGTCGGGGCTGGGCCTGCGCGGCCTGCCGCGTTCCACGCCCGTGCCGGTGCTCGGGGTCATCGGGGTCTTCATGGTCGGCCAGACGCTCGGCCACGTCGTACCCATCCCGGGCGGGCTCGGGCCGACCGAGGCGCTGATGATCGCCGGGCTGACCGCGCTGGGCACGGCGCCGACGGTGGCGGTGGCCGCGACCCTCGCCGCACGGCTGCTGACCTACTGGCTGCCCGTGCTCCCCGGCATCGTGACGTTCCGGTACCTGCAGCACCACGGTGTCGTGTGATGCGCCGCCAGCAGGGCAGGGGATTCAGGAGGGGTGTGACGATGTCGGGGTCCGTCCCGCCGGTGCTGTTCCTCGCCGTGCCGGCCGCCGTGGTGGGTGCCGCGAGCTTCGGAATGGCCAGCGCGCTGCAGCAGCGCGCGACCAAGCAGGTATCCACGCACCGGACCCTCGACCCGCGGCTGGTGCTCGAGCTCGTCCGCCGCCCGTACTGGGTGCTGTCCGGTGCCGCCGTCGGGCTCGGGCTGGCGCTACAGGTCGTCGCGCTCGCCTTCGCACCCCTCGCGCTGGTCCAGCCCCTGCTGGTGACCGGCGTGCTGTTCGGCACCCTGTTCGCAGCGCGGCTGGCCGGGCGGCGCCCGGACCGGCAGATCCTGGCCGGCGCCACCGCCGCCGTGGCGGGACTGGCCGCCTTCCTGGTGCTGGCCCGCCCCGAGGGCAGCACCGCCGGCGTGCCCGGCCTGCCCGACCTGCCGGCCGTCCTTCCCCTCGCCCTCGTGCTCGTGGCGGCCGTCGTGGGATGCCTCCTGGTCGCCGTCGCGTCCCGCTTCTCCGGCAGCGCACACGTCGGCGCCCTGGCCGTGGCGACCGGGGTCTGCTACGGGGTGACGGCCGGGCTGATGAAGGTGGTGACCGGACAGATCCGGACCGGCGGCGCCGTCGAGATCTTCGCGCACCCGACGATCTACGTGGTCTGCGTGGCCGGCCCGGCCGGGTTCCTGCTCAGCCAGTACACCTTCCAGCAAGGCGAGCTCATCGCGCCCGCGCTGGCCCTGATCACGATCGTCGACCCGCTGGTCGCCACCGCGATCGGGGTCGCCTGGCTGGGTGAGCACCTGAACAGCTCACCGCCGGTGCTCCTCGGGGAGGCGGCCTCGGCGATCGTGCTGATCACGGGCGTCGTCGTCCTCGCCCGGCGCGGGACCCAGCTGCGGCAGGAGATCCTGCAGCAGGCCGAGCGGGGGTCGCAGCGGCAGCGCTGATGACTGCTGGGGACAGGGGAACGCTGAGCGCAGGCCGGGCCGTCGGCGTGTCCGGCCTCACGCGCCGCGGCCGGCGGAGTTGCCCGGCGTGGGCGCCCGCCGTCGTCGCTGCTCCTGCCCGTCGTCGTTGCCCCAGCACCGGTCGCGTTCGGGTCGAGCAGCGGCGAACGGGCCAGCAGGATGGACCCGGCCGCGATGAGCACCCCGCCGGCCACCGTTCCCACGAAGAAGACCCCGCCACGAGCCTGCTCGCCGAACACCGCGAGCCCCCACACCACCGAGACCAGCGGGTTCGTCAGGGTGAACCCCGGCTGCGACGCGACCAGGTTCCCTCCCTCCAGGGCGTTCTGCAGCAGGAAGAACGAGATCGGCCCCAGCACCGCGACGCCGTAGGTCTGCCAGGTGGTGAAGAGCCCCGTGGCTCACCGCCGCTCCGACCCCGGCGATCAGCGAGGAGTTCAGGCCGAAGGGCCCCGGTCGCCACCGAGAACGCGGCCCGGCGTTCCTTCCGCGCGCGATAACCCAGCGCCACCAGCGCGATCACGACCCCTGAGGTCGCGGCGATTCCGACCGCCCAGGTCGTGCCGGGCACCGCCCGGGATCCCGTCGGTCGGCGCCAGCACCCGACGAACGCGGCGAGCCCGACCGACTGCATCCCCAGCGCCATCCAGTCCCGCCGGGAGACGTGCATGTGGAAGACCCGGGACGCGAGCAGGATGGTGAAGGGTAGCTCCGCGACGAGCAGCGGCTGCACCAACGCGATCCGCGAGATCGATATCGACACCGCGTGCAGCACGAAACCGCTGATCATGGAGAGGATCCCGAACACCCAGACGGGACGCCGGACCAGGTCGAGAAGCATCCGCAGCGAGAACGCCCGGGACTCCGGCACGTCCTGGTTCGCGCGACGCTGCAACACCGACGCCGTCGCGTTCAGCGCGGCCGCGACGATCATCAGCGCGATGCCGAGCACTTCTCCTCCTACCCGGCCGGGCAGCGGCCACGGCCGCGGGGGACAGCCGGGCGAACAGGCCGGGCGCCACACCGTGCACGCGCGCCGCGGCGGCCAGCCAGCGTGGGACGAACACCTCGGCGCGGCCCCGTCGCACACCCGCGACGAGGGCGCCGGCGACCCGGTCCGGCGAGACCGGTCGCGGGAAACGCCGGTCGTAGCCGCGACGGGCGAGGAACGGGGTGGCAACGGCGCCCGGCAGGACGGTGGTGACCCCGACTCGGTCGTTCCCCCCGACTTCAGCGCGCAGCGCGTCGGCGAACCCACGCAGGCCCGCCTTCGTCGCGGAGTACACGGCCTCGTCCGCGACCCCGAGCGCCGCGATCGACGCCACGAACACCACGTGCCCACGCCGCTCCCGCAGCCCGGGCAGCAGCCTGCGCGTGATCTGCACCGGCGCCGTCAGGTTCACCGCGACGAGGTCGTCGACCGTCCCGGCCGGGGTGTCCGGCAACGGACCGGCCATGCCGACACCCGCCGCGTGGACCAGCAGCGACACCCCGCCGGCAGCGGCGCACACGGTATCGACGCCGGTGCCCGTGCGCAGGTCCGCCCGCACGGGACGGCCGCCGGTGCGGGCCGCCACCGCCTCCAGCCGCGGGCCGTTGCGCCCGACCAGCACCAGCTGCCGGCCCTCCCGGCCCAGGTGGTCGGCGACGGCCGCGCCGATGCCCGATGACGCGCCGGTGACCAGGGCGAGCCCGCCCCCGGTCATGGCGCACGCTCGATCAGCGCCAGTGCCGCAGCGAGGCGCTCCGGCAGCTGTGCCCACTCCGGCACGAGGTGCGGGTCGGCCGTGATGCCGACGCCCGTCGTGGCACCCCAATGCAGCGCGCCGACGGCCAGGCCGACGCCCTCGGCGAGCGGCAGCACCGGGTAGGCCTCGCGGACCAGCGCGCCGCGCAGGTACAGGGGGCGCCGCACGCCGGGCATGACGGACGCCAGGACGTGGAAGAACCGGTGCCCGTACACGGCCCGGACGACCAGTGCCTGCAGCCGTCCGGGAAGCAGCCCGAGCAGGGCGAGGACGGCGGCGGCCCCCTCGGGCTGCCCGCCACCCGCCCCGTCGGCCACCGCCCGCGCGACCCGGGCGACCCGCTCGGCGGGAGGCATCGCCCCGGTCGGCAGGTCGACGGCCACGACGGCGGTGCGGTTCCCCGGCGCCCCGCTGCCGATCGCGGCCCCGGTGCGCGTGGTCATCGGCACCATCGCGCGCACCGTGCCCCCCCGGGGGGCCGCGCCGCGCTCCGCCAGCAGCCCGTGCAGGGCCTCGGCCACGGCGGCGAGGAGCAGGACGGTGGTGCCGACGCCGTGCCTCCGATCCGCCCCCGCATCCAGGACGGCCGCGCAGGTGGCGGCGAGGTCGCCGAACGCCAGCGAGCCGCACGAGACGTACACCCGGGGCCGCTCGCGGTCGGCGGTGCCGTCCGGCGGGTGGAACCGGGCCGCGACCGGCAGCGCCGCGATCCGGACGGCCGCACCGGGGGCGGCCCGCTCCAGCAGCGCGGCGCCGGGGGCGGTGGAGACCAGGTGCAGGTCCAGCCCCGCGTCGGCCCAGAGCGGGTGCGGCGCCGGGTCCGTGACGAGGGCGACCGCCGGCACCGGCAGCCGGCCCCGGCGGCGCAGCCGGGCCAGCCCCGTCACGCCCTCGGGAAAGGTGGCGACGACGAGGTCGGGGTCGTGGCGGGCCAGCTGCCGGGCCAGCCCGGGGGCGCTCCAGGCACCGATCACGGCCCGCGTCGCCGCGCGGAACGGCGGCACCCGCCACAGCAGGCGGAAGTACAGCTCGTAGAGCCACGGCAGCCGCCGCACGCAGCCGGCATACACCGCCTGGAACAGTGCGCCGGTGTGGCGGCCCATGCCGTCCAACGTGTCGGTCCACGCGACCTCCACGCCCGGCCACACCTGCCGGGCCCGCTCCTCCACGGCCCGGGCTGCGGCGTGGTGCCCGGCGCCGATGCTGCCGGTCACCAGGAGGACCCGCCGCGGCCAGGCTGCCGGCGCGGCCGGCCCTCGTGGCGCCCGCTCCCGCGTGCCGGCGCTCATGCGGCTCGCGCCGACCTCGTGGGGCCTGCACCCCGCTCACGGCCTGGGTACCGGCCCTCGTTCCTCTGTACGGGTTCGCGCGGGCACCCCAGGGCCCGCGGCCACCGTAGGGTGCGGCCGTGGACGGACCCCGCCGCGTGCTGCTGCTGTCCGCGCCGGTCGGCGAGGGCCACGTGGCCGCGGCACGGGCGCTGGCCGTGCGGATGCGGTCGCTGTGGCCCACGGCCCGGGTGCGCGAGGTCGAGGGCACAGGCCGGGGGTCGGCGCGGCGCGACCGGCTGCTGCGCACGGCCTACGCCGTGACCATGCGCCGCGCCCCCCGCCTGTACGGGCTCGGCTACGACCTGCTGGTCCGCTTCCCCCGCGCAGCCGAGCTGTTCAAGGCGGTCACCGCGGCCCGGCTCGGGCGCGCGCTGGCCCCGCTGGTCGCCGCCGAGGCACCCGACCTCGTCGTCTCGACCTATCCGATGATCTCCGGCGGCCTGGCGTGGCTGCGCCGCCGCGGGCGGCTGCCGGGACGGGCGGTGGCCGTGGTGACCGACGTGGCCGTGCACCCGTTCTGGGTATGGCCCGACCTCGACGAGACCTGGACGCTCCTGCCGGCCTCGCGCGACCAGGCGCTCACGCTGGCCCCCGGAGCCACTGTCACCGTCGCGCCCCCGGTCGTCGCCCCCGGGTTCCGGCCCGGCGATCGCGTGGCAGCGCGAGCCGCCGCCGGCCTGCCCGCCGACGCCTTCGTCGTGCTGGTCACGGGCGGGTCGCTGGGGTTCGGCCGGCTGGAACCGCTGGTCGACGCCGTGCTGGCGGCCGGAGCGCAGGCCGTGGTCCTGTGCGGGCGCAACGCGCGGCTGCGGGCCCGGCTCGCGGCGCGCGGGCAGCCCCGGCTGGTCGCGCTGGGCTGGACCGACCGGGTACCCGAGCTGGTCGCCGCCGCCGACCTGGTACTGACCACCGCGGGAGGCATGTTCGCCACCGAGGCGCTGGCCGGCGGCCGGCCGGTGCTGTTCGCCGCTCCCGTCCCCGGGCACGGCCGCGCCGGTGCGGAGATGACGGCGGCGGCCGGGCTCGCGCTGGTCTGCCCGCGGCCCGCAGACGTCACCCGGGCCGTCCGCCGGCTGGCCGCGCGCTCCCGCGGAGCTGGCCGCGCTGGCCCGGCGAGCGGCCGCGTTCGGCGCGCAGGACCTCGACGCGGCGCTGGTGGCGCTGGCCGGCCGGATCCCGTCGGTCTAGGCGGGCTGCGTCCCTGGCGGAGGCGTCGAGGCAGGCATCCCGTCGCAACCCCGTCACCGGCCGGCCACGGCCCGCAACGACTCGCGCAGCGAGCCGACCGTGGCGAAGACCGCGGAGGGCTCGTAGCCGCAGTGGGCCATGCAGTTGGCGCACCGCGGGTCGTTGCCGCGCCCGAACGCCGACCAGTCCGTGGTCTCGACCAGCTCGCGGTAGGTCGCGACGTACCCGTCGTCGAGCAGGTAGCACGGCCGCTGCCAGCCGAGCAGGGAGTAGGAGGGGATGGCCCACGCGGTGCAGGCGAGATCCAGCTTGCCTTCCAGGAAGTCGAGGAACAGCGGGGTGTGGTTGAGCCGCCAGCGCCTGCGTCCGCCGTCGGCGAACGCCTTGCGGAACAGCTCGCGGGTCTGCTCGACACCCAGCCAGTGCTCCTGGTCCGGAGCGCGCTCGTAGGCGTAGCCGGGCGAGATCTGCATGTTGTCGACGCCGAGCTCGTCGTTGAGGAAGTCGAGCACGTCGACGACGTCGGCGGGGGTGTCGGTGTCGAAGAACGTGGTGTTCGTGTTGACCCGGAACCCGGCGTCCTGCGCGAGCTTGATCGCGGCGACCGCCTGGTCGAAGACGCCGTCCTTGCACACCGACGCGTCGTGGCGCTCGCGCAGCCCGTCGATGTGCACCATCCAGGCGAAGTTGCGGTGCGGGGTGAACCGGTGCAGGTGCTTGGGCAGCAGCACCGCGTTCGTACACAGGAAGACGATCTTCTTGCGGTCGAGCAGCTGCCGGACGATCTCGTCGATCTGCGGGTGCATGAGCGGCTCGCCACCGGCGATCGAGACCATCGGCGCGCCGCTCTCCTCGATCGCGCCGACCGCCTGCTCCACCGGCATCCGCCGTTTCAGCAGGGACGCGGGCTGGGCGATCTTCCCGCAGCCCGCGCACTTGAGGTTGCACGCGAACAGCGGCTCCAGCTCCACCAGCAGCGGGAACTTCTCCCTCCGCCGGATCTTCTGCTCGGCCAGGTAGCCGGCCAGACGCAGGCTCTGACGCAGGGGCATCGCCACTTCTCAGCTCATCTCCTCGGGTTCACGCGGCAGGGCGAACCGGACATCCTCGACGGCGGTCGTCGTCGTGGTCGTGGTGATCGGCCCGAAGCCGGCCAGGCAGGACACGAGCTCCTCGACAAGGTGCTGCGGCGCGGACGCGCCAGCGGTCACGCCGACGTGCCGGGCACCGGCGAGCCAGGCCGGGTCCAGCTCACCGGCGTCGTCGAGGAGATGGGCCCGCGCGCCGGCGCGGCCGGCCACCTCGGCGAGCCGCCGGGAGTTCGACGAGTTCGGCGACCCCACGACGAGCACGAGGTCGGCGCGGGCCGCCAGCGCCCGCACCGCCCGCTGGCGGTTCGTCGTGGCGTAGCAGATGTCCTCGGACGGCGGGGCGGCCAGCGCGGGGAACCGGGACCGGAGCACCCGCGCGATCTCCTCGGACTCGTCGACGGCCAGCGTCGTCTGCATCGCGTAGGCGACACGGTCGGGGTCACGGGGCTCGACGGTGGCGGCGGCCGCGACGTCCTCGACGACCACCATGTCGTCCGGGGCCTCGCCGAGGGTCCCCTCGACCTCCTCGTGGTCGGCATGGCCGATGAGGAACACGGTGTCACCCCGGCCGGCGTACCGGCGCACCTCGGCGTGCACCTTGGCGACCAGCGGGCAGGTGGCGTCCACGGTCGCGAGCTGCCGCCGCGCGGCACCGGCCCGCACGGCCGGCGAGACACCGTGCGCGGCCAGCACGACGCTGGGCGCCGGGGGGCACCTCGTCGACCTCCTGCACGAACACCGCGCCCGCGCTCCTCCAGCCGGCGCACCACGTGGGCGTTGTGCACGATCTGCCGGCGCACGTACACCGGGGCCCCGTAGCGGTCGAGCGCCCGGTCCACCGACCTCGATCGCCCGCTCGACTCCGGCGCAGAACGACCGGGGCTCCGCCAGCTCCACGGTGCGCGGCCCGGTGGCCGCGAGCCAGTCGCGCAGCGCAGGCGCCGCGAAGCGCAGCGCGCGCAGGGCGGCCAGCCCGCGCACCGGCGTGCCCGGGCGGAGCAGCGGGCATGTCGGCCGTGTCCACGACGGCCCGGACGACCGCGAACGGGCCGCCGGCGGCGGCCGGTGCCAGCCACGCCGACTCCGTGTCGACGGCGAGCGCGCCCGCGCCCTCCACGGCGGCGGCCAGCGCCGCCCGCGCTGCCTCCGTGTGAACGATGGTCGGCGTGTGAGATGACGGGGCCGAGGTGCACCCGCAGCCCCCGCCGGCGCAGCGCGGTGGCCAGCGGCGCGGCGGCGGGCACCGGGACCGGCGGCGCACCGGCCCGCCGGACCTCGGTGGCGACCACCAGGTCGCCGGGGCGCAGCCGCGCGTCGAGCGCGCCCGCCAGCCCGGCGACGACCACCGGCCGCGGACCGCCCGTCGCGGCCGGGCGGCCGCGGCCTGCGAGCGGGACGGCCCCGCCCCGGTGCGGACCAGCAGCAGCCCGCTGATCGCCCCGCGCAGGGCGGCCCGCTCCACCGCCAGCGGGGTGCAGACGGCTGTCCCCCCGGCCGGGATTCGCGCACCGGCCGCTCCCCCGCCCCGCGCGGTCGGCACCGGGTCGCCCGTCGGCCCGCCCGTGGGCCTCACGACCCGGCCCTCAGGTAGCGGCCGAGCGCGGAGACGGGGAACACCAGCCGGTAGAGGTGGTAGTTCAGGTAGAAGGCGCCGGGGAAGCCGGTGCCGGTGTACTGCGGGTTCGTCCCACGTCCCGTCGGGCCGCTGGGTGCGGGCGAGCAACGCGACCCCGCGGTCGCACCGACGGCCGAGCGCTCGCCGGCGGCGAGCAGCGCGAGCAGCGCCCACGCCGTCTGCGAGGCGGTCGAGGTCGCCGCGGCCGACCCACGCCGGGTCGGTGTACGAGCGGAGGTCCTCGCCCCACCCGCCGTCCGGGTTCTGGTGCCGGGCGAGCCAGCGCGACCGCGGCGCGGATCGCGGGCCGACGCCGGGTCAACGCCCGCGGCGACCAGCGCCGGAACGACCGCGCCGGTGCCGTAGACGTGGTTGACCCCCCATCGCCCGAACCACGACCCGTCGGGCTCCTGCGCCGCGAGCAGCCAGGCGACGCCGCGCCGGCACGCCGGGGAGTCGACCAGGCCCTCGGCGGCGAGCATCTCCACCGCGTGCGCCGTCACGTCCGCCGACGGCGGGTCGATCACCGCGCCGAAGTCGCAGAACGGCAGCTTCGTGACCAGCTCGCGGGTGTTGTCGGCGTCGAACGAAGCCCAGCCGCCGTCGCGCGACTGCATGCCCAGCGTCCACGCCACGGCCCGCTCGACCGCGCCGCGCAGCCGTACCTGCTGCGGGTGCGCCAGGCGCCGCAGCGCCAGCACCACCTCCGCGGCGTCGTCGACGTCGGGGTAGCCGTCGTTGTCGAACTCGAAGGCCCAGCCGCCGGGAGCGAGCCCGGGCCGGCGAACGGTCCAGTCGCCGCGGCACCCGGACCTCCTCGGCGAGCAGCCAGTCGGCGGCGGCGACCAGGCCGGGGTCGTCCGGCGCGACGCCCGCGTCGCGCAGAGCGGTCACCGCCAGGCAGGTGTCCCAGACCGGCGACTGGCAGGCCTCGAGCCGGCGTACCGGGCCGTCGGGCCCGTCCTCCCGGATGAGGAAGCGGTCGAACCCGGCCAGCCCGGCGCGCATCGCGGGGTGGTCGAGGGGATAGCCGAGCAGGTGCAGCGCGAGCAGCGAGTACACCCACGGCGGCTGGATGCCGCCCCACGACCCGTCGGCCTCCTGGCGGGCCAGGATCCACTCCGCCGCCCGGCGCATCGCCAGCCGGCGCAGCGGCCGCAGCGGGCGCCGCGAGTAGCGGTGCAGCACGGCGTCGAGCCGCTCGAACGCCCCCGCCCAGGTCCACCCGGCGGCGCGCGGTGGCCGGGCGGCTCCGGTTCGCAGCTCGATCCACGCCGAACGGCAGCGGGCGGCACGGCCGGAGGGTGGCGACGACGGTCAGCGGCACCACGGTCTGGCGCGCCCAGCAGCGCCCAGTCGTAGACGTTGAGCGGGAACCACCGGGGCAGGAACACCAGCTCGGGCGGCATGTCCGGGCAGCTCGTCCCACGACCACAGCCCGAACAGCGCCAGCCAGATGCGGGTGAAGACCCGGGCTGCGCTCCATCCCGCCTTCCGCCCGGCACGAACTCCGCGGCCGCCCGCATGTGCCGTGCCGCGGGGTCGTCGCCGGCGAGGCGCAGCGCGACCCAGGCCTCGACGGTGGTGGACAGGTCGCCCGGGCCCGCCGTGGAAGGTCGCCCAGGTGCCGTCGGCGCGCTGGCGGGACCGGATCCAGCGGGCCGCCTCGGCGGTTTCCTGCGCGGTGCGGACGCCGAGGAACTCCCGCAGCAGCAGGTCCTCGGCGTCCATCGTCACGTTCGTCTCGAGCTCGCCCTGCCACCAGCCGCGCTCGCGCTGCAGCCCGCGGAGGTGGGTCGACGGCGGCGTCGAGGCGTCGTCGGCGGCGCGGCGTGGGTCGCCTCGGAGCTCCGGTGCGGTCAGGGTCATCAGCACTCCCGCTCGACGAGGTGGCGGGCGAGCGCGACCAGCTCCGACCGGGGTCCGGCGGGAGGTCGACGCCGGTCAAGGGCCTTCTCGGCGAGCGCGACCCGCCTGCGGGCCTCCGCGGTCGCCCAGGCCCGGCCACCGCGCCTCCTCGACGAGCGCCGCGAGGCGGCGCAGGTCGGGCCTCCTGGGCGGTGCCGTCGCGCGCGATGCCCTCGCCCGGGTCCGGCCCCTCCCCCGGCACCACGGGCGCAGCACGGCGAGCGCGCGCCGGCCGCCCGCCGTGGCACAGCGTGTAGGTCACCGGCAGCGACTTCTTCCGTGAACGCAGGTCCGACAGCACCGGCTTGCCGGTCACCGCCGGGTCGCCCCAGATCCCGAGCAGGTCGTCGACCAGCTGGAACGCCGTCCCCAGCTCCGCGCCGTAGGCCCGCAGCGCGGCGGCGAGCCGCGGCCGGTGCGCCGGCGAGGACGGCCCCGATCTCCGCGCTGGCGGCCGAGCAGGGCGCCGGTCTTGCCGGCCGCCATCGCGAGGCACTCCTCGACGGTCACGCCGTGCCCGGGCCTCGAACTCCACGTCCTCGACCTGGCCGCGGACCAGCTCGCGGACGGTCGCGTGCGAGCAGCCGGCGGCGGCGGCCGGCGCGTGCGGCGACGGCGCTTCGAGCGAGCACCTCGCTGGCCAGGGCGAGCATGGCGTCGCCGGTCAGGATCGCGGCGGCCGGCCCCACAGCGCCCAGACCGTGCGGCGGTGGCGGCGCTCGGTGTCGCCGTCCATGAGGTCGTCGTGCAGCGAGCGAGAAGTTGTGCACGAGCTCGACGGCGACGGCGCCGGGCAGCCCGACGTCGGCGCCGGCGCCCGCCGCCTGGGCCGACAGCAGGGCGAGCGCCGGGCGGACGGCCTTCCCGCAGCCGGCCCCGGCGGCTCCCGTCCGCCTCGATGACCACCCGAGGTGGTAGGCCGCCTGCTCGCGGCTGGCCGGGTCGAGGCGCTCGACGGCGGCCCGCAGCGCCGGCGCCACCAGGTCCCGGCAGCGGCGCGAGGGCGGTCGTGCGCCGCCACGGCGGTCACGCCGGCCACCGCCCTGCTCGCGCGCGGCCGGCATCGGCTCCGAGCAGCGCGTCGGCCGCCGCCGTCGCCGCTGCGCACCGCACCTTCCATCGTCGCCGGCCACCCGGTGTCGGTCCAGGCGCCGGCGAGGAACAGCCGGGCGCTGCGGTGCGGGCGCCCGGTCGCAGCGCGCGCCGTTCCGGGCGCCGGCCGGAACGTCGCATGCGGCTCCCGGGTCACGAAGAAGTCGAGCAGGCCGGCCCGCCGCGCGGGCGGCAGCAGGGCCGGCCAGCGCCGGCAGCAGCTCGCTCGCGGATCCGCGCCACCGGCGCGGTCGATCAGGCGTCGGCGGCGGAGAGCGAGACGGCGAGGTACTGGGCACCGCCGGGCCACGAGGGTCCGGCCCGGACGCGGCGGTCCGGTCGAACACCCACTGCACCGGGGTGTCGACCGCCGGCGGCGAACGGCTCGGTCGCAGCACCCGCCGGTCGTAGACGCACGTGCACGTTGACGATCGGTGAGCTGCCCAGCGGCCGCCCACCCGGCGGGTGGTCGAGCGCCGAGCGGGCAGCAGGTGCCGTGCGGCATCCGGGGGCAGGGCACACACGACGCGGTCGGCCACGAGCTCGTCCGGCCGTCCGCGGCGCTCGCCGGCGACCCGCCAGCCGGCGCCGTCCTGCCGAGCGCGCGGACCCGTGTCGCGGTGCGCACCTCGACGCCTGCGGCGGCCAGCGCCGCCGCGGCGGCCTCGCCGTGCAGCCGCTGAGCGGGACCCGCGCCCAGCCGATGTCGCCGGCGGCCGGCGTCGGTGAGCAGGCCGCGCTGGAACACCGTCGCGGCCAGCGCCAGCGAGGCGGGCTCCGGCTGGCGCGTTGAGGGTGGCGACGCCGATCAGGTCCCACAGCGCGTCGACCGCGCGCCGGCCCTGCCCGTGCTCGCGCCAGCCAGTCGCCGAAGCTGCGCCGGTCGGTGGCGGGGTCGGCCGGGTCGACGCGGCGCAGCGCCGAGCGCGGCCGCGGGCGATCCGCAGCCGGTCGGCCGGCGGGAGCGGGTGGTAGCGCAGCAGCGAGCCGGCCAGGTGCAGCGGCGCGGGCAAGACGCCCCGGCGCAGCCGCGCGGGTCGCCGGCCGGGCGCAGGACCGGGATGTCGAGCCGCGGCTGCAGCGGTGACGAGGCTCGCTGACCCCGAGCCGGTCCAGCAGCGCCCGGTAGGCGGTGCAGCAGCGCAGGAACACGTGCTGAGCCGTGTCGACCTCCAGCGCTCCCGCGGCGGAACGATCCGGCGAGCCCGCCCAGCCGGGTGCGCGACTCCAGCAGGGTCACCTCGCACCCGGCGTCGGCGCAGCGCAGCGCCGCCGCGATGCCGGCCAGCCCGCCGCCGACGACGGCCACCCGCACGCTCACGACGCCGGACCTCCGGCGCCGGACCGGACGGCGCCAGACCGGCGAGCGCCCGCGCGGCGACGCCCGCCTTCTGCCAGCCCGACAGGGACAGCCGCTGGTCGTACACCGAGGGCGGGTCGGCGGCGATGTCGTCGAGCAGCCGGCGGTAGATGCCGGCCATCGCGGTGGTGCACGCGGCGCTGCGCCGGTCGAGCAGCGGCACGAGGCGCAGCCCGTCGGCGTACCAGGTGCGGGCCCGCTCGGCGAAGAAGCCGATGAGCCGGGCCAGCCCGCCGTCGGGGTCGCGCAGCGCGCCCTGCGCCGTCCAGCGCGAGCGTGACGCCGAAGCGGCCGAGCTCCTCGCGCGGGCAGGTAGACCCGGCCGTTGCCCAGGTCCTCGCGGATGTCGCGCAGGATGTTGGTCTGCTGCAGGGCGATGCCGAGGGTGTCGGCGTACCGGGCCGCCTGCGGGTCCGGGCGGCGAGCCGAAGACGCCCAGGCAGAGCCGGCCGACCGAGCCGGCCACGCAGCGGCAGTAGCCGACCAGGTCGTCGAAGGTCCGGTACTCGCGCGCCCGGGTGTCCATCTCGACGTCCATCTCGACGCCGGTCGAGCAGCTCGTCGAACGCCGCCATGCGGGATCGGGTAGCGGCGCGCGGCATCGGTGACGGCCGCGAGCACCGGGTCGGCCGGCGTCGGGCGGGCGGGTCAGGGAGTCCCGCACCTCGGCGAGGGCGGCGGCCTTGCCTCCGGGCGGGCAGGTCGCCGTCGCCGATGTCGTCGATCCGCCGGGCGAGGGCGTAGACCGCGCACAGCGCCGCGCGCTTCGGCGGCGGCAGCAGCCGGATGCCGTAGTAGAAGTTGCGGGCCTGGTGCCGGGTGATGTCCTCGCAGGCCGCGTACGCGGCGGCGAGCGGTGCGCCGACCCGGCGTCACCGCACGCTCCCGAGCAGCCCGGCCGAGCGCAGGTGCCGGGCGACGTCGCGGCGCCGGGTCGCGGGCGGCCGGGCCAGGACGTCCCAGCCCCGGTCGGCGCAGCGCGTCGGCCGCCGCGCGGCCGCCGGCGACGTAGCCGGCGACGGCGAAGCGCGCCCAGCCGTGCAGCCGGCGCGACCAGCGACCGCACCGCAGTCGAGCAGCTCCGGCGGCCCGGGCCGTCTCGTAGGCGATCAGCCTGCGCAGCGCAGGCGACGCGGCGGCCGCGTCGAGGTCGCGCCTCGGCGCACCCCGGCCGCGAGCGAGGTCGTCGGCGGGCAGGTAGATGCGGCCCCGCGCGGCGGTCCTCGGCGACGTCCTGCCAGTGCTCGAGCAGCTGCAGCGCGATGCACACCGCGGTCGGACTCGCGCTCGACGAGTCCGCCGGGCGTGCGTCGACCCCGAAGACCGCCGAGCACGAGCCGGCCGATCGGGGCGGCCGACAGCCGGCAGTACCCGAGCAGGTCGTCCAGGTCTCGTACCGGGTGACCTCCTGGTCCTGCAGGTTCGCCGCGACCAGCCGGTTGAACGGGTCGCGCGGCAGGTCGCACGCCTTGACGGTGGGCGACCAGCCGGCGCAGCACCGGTGACCGGGCGCTCGCCGGTCCAGACCAGCGCGAGGTCGTCGGCGAACCGGTGCAGCTGCTCGATCCGGTCCCCGGTCGGCCTCGTCGCCGAGGTCGTCGATCACGCGGACCACGTCGTAGACGGCGCGCAGGTGGGCCCGCACGGGGCTCGGGAGCAGCCGCAGCGCGACCGGGAAGTTCTCCGCCCGCTCGGCCTGGCGCAGTCGTGCCTCGGCCGCGCAGGACAGCACGGTGGGCTGCTCGTCTGCCCGATGGCGGATGTCCACGCCAGCGATGTTGCTCCGGGCAGGTCGTAGATGTCTGCGCACTCGCAATCAATTCGGTGGTTCGGCAGTTGTTCCTGGCGTACAAACCGTCACAGCAGCCGCCGCTCGGGACCGCCGCAACGTGCCGAGGATCTCCGCAACCGCACCGGACGGGTGGATGGACGAACCTCGGCAGCGGCGCAGACCCGGCAGGCGCGACGCGAACGCGCCGGGCCGACGATTGTTCGAACGTGACAACAGTCCGGTGTCCGAACTGCCGTCGCGAGCCGAGAGACGTGGGACCCGGAGCGCGAGCATGGGGTGATGCGATCAGGTCGAGGCGCGACACAGCAGAGTGCGAGGCGTCGGACAGCAGTGGGCGGCGCCGGTCGGGTGCGGGCGGTGCGGCCGCTCCTGGACCGCCTCACCGGTCCTGCGGACCTGCGCGCCCTGCCCGCAGAGGCCTTACCGCAGCTCGTCGCGGAGGTCCGCGATCTGCTCGTCGCCACCGTTGCTCGGACCGGGGGGCACCTGGGCCCCAATCTCGGCGTCGTGGAGCTGACCATCGCGCTGCACCGCGTATTCGAGGCTCCCGCCGATGCGATCATCTGGGACACCGGGCACCAGAGCTACGTGCACAAGCTGCTCACAGGCCGGCGGGCCGTCTTCGACGGGCTGCGTAGCGCCGGAGGCCTTTCGGGGTACCCGAACCGCACCGAGAGCAGCTGCGACCTCGTCGAGAACTCCCACGCGTCCACCGCGCTGTCCTACGCCGACGGACTGGCCAAGGCACTCGCCCTGCAGGGCCGCGCCGATCAAGCTGTGGTCGCGGTCGTCGGGGACGGGGCCCTGACCGGCGGGATGTGCTGGGAGGCGCTGAACAACATCGGCTCGGCCCCCGGGCGACCACTGGTCGTGGTGCTCAACGACAACGCTCGCTCCTACGCGCCGACCTTGGGGGCGTTCGCGGAGCACCTGGCCGCGCTCCGGCGGGGGGCCGCGCCGGCGTCCGCGTTCGACCAGCTCGGCCTGCGCTACCTGGGGCCGATCGACGGGCACGACGTCGGGGCGGTGGAGAGGGCGCTGCGCGCGGCCCGCGCGCTGCACCGGCCGGTCGTGGTGCACTGCGTGACGGTGAAGGGGGCGGGCCACCCGCCGGCGGAGGCCGACGACCGCGACTGCATGCACGCCGTCTCGCCTCCCGCGGGGGCAGAGCCGGCCGCCGGGCCGCCCTGGACGGGCGTGCTCGGCGCGGAGCTGGTCGCCATCGGGCGCGAGCGCCCGGATGTCGTCGCCGTGACCGCGGCGATGCTGCACCCGACCGGGCTGAGCGCGTTCGCCGCCGCCTTTCCCGAGCGGGTGTTCGACGTCGGCATCGCCGAGCAGCACGCCGTGACCTCGGCGGCCGGGCTGGCCATGGGCGGGCTGCACCCGGTGGTGTGCATCTACGCGACCTTCCTGAACCGCGCCTTCGACCAGGTGCTCATGGACGTGGCGCTGCACCGGCTGCCCGTCACCTTCGTGCTCGACCGTGCCGGGATCACCGGGCCCGACGGACCGTCCCACCACGGCATGTGGGATCTGGCGCTGCTCGGTGTGGTCCCCGGCATGCGCGTGGCCGCGCCCCGCGACAGCGACCGGCTGCGGGCCCTGCTCCGCGAGGCCGTCGACCATCCCGGTCCGGCCGCGCTGCGCTTCCCGAAGGGCTCCGCGGGCCCCGAACTGCCGGCCCGAGGGCGCATCGGCGGCGCCGACGTGCTCGCCCGATACGGCACCGGCGGCACCCTGCTGGTGCCGGCCGGGGCTTGCGCGCCCGCCGCGGTGGCCGCGGCGGAGCAGCTCGCGGCCGCGGGCGAGGACGTGACGGTCGTCGACCCGCGCTGGCTGCTCCCCGTCGATCCCGCGCTCGTCGCTGCGGCCGACGCCTATCGCCAGGTCGTCACCGTGGAGGACAACGCCGGTGCCGGCGGGTTCGGCGACGCGTTCGCCCGCGCGCTGCGGAGGTCGGAGACCGTGACGCCCCTGCGGACCGTGGACCTCGGTGTGCACTTCGTGCCGCACGGGTCGCGGGGCGAGCTGCTGCGCGGGCTCGGCGTCGATGCCGCCGGGATCATCGAGACCGTCCGGCGGGGCGGGCCGGTCCGGCGCCGGGGCATGAGCCCGGTACTGCACACCGACGGCACACCACCGGCGGCCTGCTCGTCCTGCTAGCCGATCCCCAGAAATGGGTATCCCGATGTTTGACGTAACGCAAACATTGCGGAGGTGTGACATGTCAAGCAGCGTCAGCACGGAGACCAGGCCCTCGACGAGCGTCCGCTGGCGTCGGTTGCTGCCGATCGTGTTCGTGACCTACAGCCTCGCCTACCTGGACCGGTCGAACTACTCCATCGGCGCCGCGGGCGGCCTCGAGCGGGACCTCCACATCACGTCGGCCACCTCGGCCCTGCTCGGAGCGCTCTTCTTCCTGGGGTACTTCCTGTTCCAGATCCCCGCCGCGCAGTACGCCGAACGCGGCAGCGTCAGGCGGCTGATCTTCTGGTGCCTCATCGGGTGGGGGATCTTCGCATCGCTGCAGGGCGTCCTGACGTGGGTGCCCGCCCTGATGGTCGACCGGTTCCTGCTCGGCGTGGTCGAGGCAGCCATCATGCCGGCGATGCTGGTGTTCCTCATCCACTGGTTCACCAGTCGCGAGCGCGGGCGCGCCAACACGGTCCTCATCCTCGGCAACCCGATCACCGTGCTGTGGCTCTCCGCCCTGTCGGGCTGGCTGGTGTCGGTGACGAGCTGGCAGTGGATGTTCATCATCGAGGGGGTTCCGGCGTTCGTCTGGGCCTTCGTGTTCGCCGCGCTCACCGCGGACCGCCCCGCAGACGCCCACTGGCTGCCCGGACCGGAGCGGGATGCGCTGGCCGAAGCACTGCGCGAGGAGCAGCAGCACCTGCCCGAGGTCAGCGGCTACCTGCAGGCCCTGCGCAGTCGGGCCGTGGTGGTGCTGTCGGTGCAGTACCTGCTCTGGAGCGTGGGCGTCTACGGGTTCGTCTTCTGGCTGCCCACCATCGTCAAGGCCGGGGCCGGGGTGGGGATCGCGGCCACCGGGCTGCTGTCGGCGGTGCCGTACGTGCTCGCCGTGGTGCTGATGCTCGTCGCCTCATACGGCTCCGACAAGACCGGCCGGCGCCGGGTCTTCGTCTGGCCGTTCCTGCTCGTGGCCGCGCTGGCGTTCGGCGGGTCGTACCTGCTCGGTGCCGGGCACTTCTGGCCGAGCTTCGCGCTGCTCGTGCTCGCCGGCGGTTGCATGTACGCCCCGTACGGTCCCTACTTCGCGCTGATTCCCGAACTGGTGCCGCAGAACGTCGCGGGCGCCTCGATGGCGCTGGTCAACAGCTTCGGCGCCCTCGGCGGCTTCGTCGGGGCCTACATCGTCGGCTGGCTCAACGGGTCGGTCGGTTCCGGGCCGGCGTTCGTGTTCATGGCGGCCTCCCTGCTGCTGGCCGCGGGACTGATGCTGGCGGTGCCCGACACCCGCGTGCACGCCTCGCTGCGGGCCCAGCAGCCCGCCGCCACCGGCTGAAGGCCCCGCACACCACGGCGGCGTCCAGCCGCAATCTTCCATGAAGCGGAACCGAGCAGCGAGGGAGAAGAATTGAGTACCGACCAGGAAATGCCACCGATGCAGCCGAGCAACGAGGCCGAGCCTTCCCAGCTGGACATCGCTCGCGGCGAGGGCGACGCGTACCGCCGCGCGCTGGAGGCGATGGACCGCGAGTCCGGCGCCATCGTCAAGCCTGCAGGCGAGTACGTCGTCGCGTTCGTCCAGGAAGAGGCCGAGGGCCTCTATGCCCTCGACGGCGGCGAGCTGGTCTGGCGGGAGGCGGCCGAGGAGGCGAACGGGCACCTCGAGATCGCCGTCGCGGACGCCGCTGACGGCCGTTTCGTCCCGAACCTGGATATCCGCCTGACCCTGCGGAACGGTGAGCGAGAACTGTTCACGACGGATCTGCCGTTCCTCTGGCATCCGTTCCTGCACCACTACGGTTGCGACGTGAAGGTCCCGGACGATGGACCGTACACGGTCGACGTGCACATCGAGCCGCCTGGGTTCATGAGGCACGACCCGAACAACGGCAAGCGCTACGCGGGTGCGGTGGACGTCAGGTTCGAGGACGTCGAGTTCACGCCCGGGCGCAAGCCCAGCCCCGATGCGCGGCCGCGGGGCCCGGCCGCGCCGTTCGTCACCGCCGGGTAGGCGACATCTCGCCCGGGCGGTGCCGCCGAGCCGGGCTGGTCGCGCTGCGGCCTGCCCGGCGGCGGTCACCGCCGGTGAACCGGCTGCCGCCTCACGCAACCCGGTAGCGCTCCAGGTCGCTGGTCCGGACCTCGAGGCCGAGGCCGGGCCGATCCCGGTCCGGACGCAGCAACCCGCCCGGCTCCGGGCCGAGCACGCCGTCGAACGCCATGCCCTCGATCCGCACGTGATCGTGGAAGTACTCCAGGTGTCGCAGGTGCCAGACGGCCGTGCCGGCGTGCGCCGACACCTGCGGCGCGCAGTGCAGCGAGAGGTCCATACCGCGGGCGTCGCACAGTGCCGCGACGCGCAGCAGGGCCGTGAAGCCGCCGCAGCGGGTGACGTCGGCCTGCAGGCAGTCGACGGCCTCGGCGGCCAGCATGTGGTGGAAGTAGGCCAGGTCATAGCCGTACTCCCCCGCTGCGATGTCCAGGCCGCCGGGCCCGCGGTCGCGCAGCAGCCGCAAGCCGGCCAGGTCGTCCGACGTCACGGGCTCCTCGAGCCAGCCCACGTCGAACTCGGCGAACCGCTGGGCCCACCAGAGCGCCTCCTTACGGGTGTACGCGCCGTTGGCGTCGACGAACAGCTGAGCCTCGCCGATCGCCTGCCGAGCCGCACGCACGCGCTCCACGTCGTCCGACGGGTGGCGGCCCACCTTCATCTTGACCCGCGGGATTCCCGCGGCGACCCAGCCGCCGAGCTGCTCGCGTAGCCGCCGGTCATCGTATGAGGTGAAGCCGCCGCTGCCGTAGATCGGTGTGGCATCGTGGACGGCACCCAACGCGACGGTGAGCGGAACCTCCAGCAGCCGCGCGTGCAGGTCCCACAGCGCGACGTCAACCGCGGAGATCGCCTCGGCGACCAGCCCGGGCCGCCCCAGGTTGCGCACCGCGTGCTGCATCGCGGCCCAGGACGCCGCCGGCGCGGTCGCGTCCCGGCCCTGCACGACGCTCGCCAGGTGGCCGCCGACGACCTGCGCGGCGGCCGGCCCGGCGTAGGTGTAGCCGATCCCCGTCCGTCCGCCACCGTGGGCGTGGACCAGCACGAGGGTCGTGGAATCCCACTCCAGCGTCCCGTCCGACTCGGGGCCGTCGGTGGGGATGGTGTAGGCCGTGGCCTCGACGTGGTCGATCACAGGCTGGTGAGCGTGTCCTGACGGCATGGTTGTGGGCTACCACTGTTTGCGAGAGAGCACACAATGCGGTCGAACGGCCGGCGGGCGGCAACTGATCGCCATGCTCGTCGAGGACGCCCGCCGCAGCCTCGCCCATATCGGTGGTCGGGTCGGGCTCACGGCGCCGGCTGCATGTCGGCGGCCACGGTCCGCGCGCAGCCGAGGAACGCTCGGTGTCACACCGGCCGCGCCGGCGCACCCCAGCCGCGCTGTCGCCCCCAGCCGCGCCGCGCACCCCAGCCGCGCCGGCGCACCCCAGCCGCGCCGGCGCACCCCAGCCGCGCCGGCGCACCCCAGCCGCGCCGGCGCACCCCAGCCGCGCTGTCGCACCCCAGCCGCGCTGTCGCACCCCAGCCGCGCTGTCGCACCCCAGCCCTGCGGCCGGCCCAGCGGCTGTCACACCCCAGCCGCGCTGTCGCACCCCGGGTCGTGCCGGCGCACATGTTGGGAGGGGTGTGACGGTTGCAGGAGGTGCGCGCCGCCCAGCAACCAGTGTGCTGTCGGCGCTGACCGCGCCGTCGCACCCCAGCCGCGCTGTCGCACCCCGTCCGCGCCGGCGCACCCCAGCCGCGCTGTCGCACCCCAGCCGCGCCGGCGCACCCCAGCCGCGCCGGCGCACCCCAGCCCTGCGGCCGACCCAGCGGCTGTCACACCGCAGCCGCGCTGTCGCACCCCGGGTCGTGCCGGCGCACATGTTGGGAGGGGTGTGACGGTTGCAGGAGGTGCGCGCCGCCCAGCAACCAGTGTGCGATCGGCGCTGACCGCGCCGTCGCACCCCAGCCGCGCTGTCGCACCCTGTCCGCGCCGTCGCATCGGCCGGGCGGCCGCACCCCGCGAACCAGGCCGCGGATGATCCCTCATCCGCTCCCCGGGAACAGCACGGTCGCGAACACGTCCTGGAGGACTGCCGCGAGGACGGTGGTGCCGAGCAGCTGGAGCACGACGGTCATCAACGTCCTGACTTGCCGCCGCCGGCAGCAGGGAAACGTCGTGGCCCACGACCCGTCGCGGCGTTTCGTCAAGTTCATTGCGGGAACGCACGAGTTGTGAAGGCGTGGACGGTACGACCGGGGGTCAGGGGTTCAGCGCAGGTTCAGGACGTGCCAGAGCCCCCGGAGGCGGACGGACCAGTGCTGGTCGAGACATTGGCGGTGGGCATCTGCGGTACGGACCGAGAGATCGTCGACGGGGAGTACGGAGAGGCCCCGGCCGGTGACGACCACCTGGTGCTGGGGCACGAGTCGGTCGGTCGGGTGGCGGAGGCACCGGACGGTTGCGGTCTCGCCACCGGGGATCTCGTGGTCGGCATCGTCCGGCGGCCGGACCCGGTGCCGTGCGCGAACTGTGCGGTCGACGAGTGGGACATGTGCCGTAACGGCCGGTACACCGAGCGCGGCATCAAGGGCCGCCACGGCTACGCCAGCGAGCGCTACCGCATCCAACCGGAGTTCGCCGTTCCGCTGGACCCGCGGCTGGACCGGGTGGGCGTGCTCCTGGAGCCCACCTCGGTGGTGGCCAAGGCGTGGGAGCACCTGGAGAAGATCGGGCACCGCGCCGCCTGGTCGCCGAAGAAGGTGCTGGTGACCGGCGCCGGACCGATCGGGCTGCTCGCGGCGCTGCTCGGGGTGCAGCGAGGCCTGGACGTGCGGGTCCTGGACCGGGTGACCGACGGCCCGAAGCCGAAGCTGGTCGCCGACCTGGGAGCGAGCTACCACACCGACGTCCACGAGGTCGACGCCGACGCCGACATCGTCATCGAGTGCACCGGGGTCGCGGCGCTCGTCGTCGACGTCATGCAGCGCAACGCGCACAACGCCGTGGTCTGCCTGACCGGGGTGTCCGCCCGGGGTCGGTCGCTGTCGGTGGACGTGGGCGGGTTCAACCGGGGCGTCGTTCTGGAGAATGACGTCGTCTTCGGTTCGGTCAACGCCAACCGCCGTCACTACGAGCAGGCGGCGAAGGCGCTGGCCGATGCCGACCACGGCCTGGCTGGAGCGGCTGATCAGCCGGCGGGTGCCGCTGGAGGACTACGAGCAGGCGCTCGAGCGCCACGACGACGACGTCAAGGTCGTTCTGCAGCTCGGGGAGTGAATCAGGTGGCGGGAAGGATCGAGGACTACGGGCTGCTCGGCGACCTGCAGACCGCCGCCCTGGTGGGCCGGGACGGGTCGATCGACTGGTTGTGCCTGCCCCGGTTCGACTCGCCCGCCTGTTTCGCCGCGCTGCTGGGCGACGAGACCGCCGGCCGGTGGCTGCTCGCTCCGGCCGCAGGGGGCCCGTGCACCCGACGCGCGTACCGGCGGCGAGACCCTCGTGCTCGACACCGAGTGGGACACCGCCGAGGGCACGGTGCGGGTCACCGACTGCATGCCCCGGCGGGGCGAGGCGGCCGACGTGGTCCGGCTGGTCACAGGAGTGTCGGGCCGGGTGCGGATGCGGATGGACCTGCGGCTGCGGTTCGACTACGGCCACGTCGTGCCCTGGGTGCGCCGGGTCGACGGGCAGCTGGGTGCGGTGGCCGGGCCCGACTCGGTGTGGTTGCGCACCCCGGTGGAGCTGGCCGGCCGAGATCTGACCACCACCGCGGAGTTCGACGTGACCGCGGGGCAGACGGTGCCGTTCGTGCTGACCTATGCGCTGTCGTACGCCCAGCGACCCCGGCCGGTCGACGCCGTGCAGGCGATCAAGGACACCGAGGAATTCTGGACCGACTGGCTGTCCGGATGCCACTACGGCGGCCGCGATCCCGAGGCGGTGCGCCGCTCGCTGGTCACCCTCAAGGCGCTCACCTACGCCCCGACCGGCGGCATCGTCGCCGCGGCGACCACGTCGCTGCCCGAGCAGCTCGGCGGGCAGCGCAACTGGGACTACCGCTACTGCTGGCTGCGCGACGCCACCTTCACCCTGCAGGCGCTGCTGGGCACCGGCTTCGTCGCCGAGGCCCGGACCTGGCGCGAGTGGCTGGTCCGCGCCGTGGCCGGCGACCCGGCGGACCTGCAGATCATGTACGGGCTCGACGGGTCGCGCCGGCTGCCCGAGTACGAGCTGGCATGGCTACCCGGCTACGAACACTCCGCCCCGGTCCGGGTGGGCAACGCCGCCGCAGGCCAGTTCCAGCTCGACGTGTGGGGCGAAGTCCTCGACGGGCTGCACGTCGCCCGTCAGACCGGGCTGCAACCGACGGATCCGGCCTGGGACGTGCAGCAGGCGCTGCTGGACTACCTGGAAGGCCTCTGGTGCGAACCCGACGACAGCCTGTGGGAGATGCGCGGCGGACGGAGGCAGTTCGTGCACTCCAAGGTCATGGCCTGGGCCGGGCTGGACCGCGGCGTGCAGGCCGTCGAACGGTTCGGCCTGCCCGGCCCCGTCGACCGCTGGCGAGCCCTGCGTGACCGGATCGCCGCGGAGGTCCTCGAGCACGGGTTCGACGCCGACCGCGGCACGTTCACCCAGTTCTACGGCAGCAAGGGCCTCGACGCCGCTCTGCTGTTGATCCCCCGCACCGGGTTCCTGCCCTGGGACGACTCCCGCGTGACCGGCACCGTCGACGCCATCCAGCGACAGCTCTGCCAGGACGGGTTCGTGCTGCGCTACCGGCCCGAGCTGGACGGCGTCGACGGGCTGCCCGGCGGTGAGGGCGCATTCCTCGCCTGCAGCTTCTGGCTCGCCGACGCGCTGCACGGTGCCGGCCGGACCGACCAGGCCACCACCCTGTTCACCCGCCTGCTCGGCGTGCGCAACGACCTCGGCCTGCTCGCCGAGGAGTACGACACCGCTGCCGGCCGCCAGGTCGGCAACGTCCCCCAGGCCTTCAGCCATGTCGCGTTGGTCAATACCGCCCGACACCTGTCCGGTGCCGGCCTGCGCACAGACCGGAACGACTGACCGATCCTCCCGGCCGTTGCCCGGCCCGACCTCGAACAGAAGGAGCATGATGCCCACCTGGCTACAAGCGGGGATGTGGGGCCTCGTGGCCGGCGGCGCGCTGGTCATCGGCGCAGCCGTCGCGTGGTGGGTCCAGGTCCCACCCAAGATCATCGCCGGGATCATGGCGTTCGGGGCCGGTGTCCTGATCTCCGCACTCGCCTTCGAGCTGGTCGACGAGGCCGTCCGCCAGGGCGGTGCGGTCGCCACCACGGTCGGGTTCATCGCCGGCGCGATCGTCTACGTCGGCGCCAACGCCCTGCTCGACCGGCGCGGAGCCCGGCACCGCAAGCGCTCCGGCGGCCAGCAGCCGTCGGAGGACGAGCAGTCCGGCAGCGGCGCCGCCATCGCGATCGGCGCCCTGCTCGATGGCATCCCCGAGTCCGTCGTGCTCGGCCTGAGCCTGCTCGGCGGCGGCGGCGTGAGCCCGGCCGTGCTCGCCGCGATCTTCATATCCAACGTCCCCGAGGGACTGTCCAGCGCGGCCGGGATGAAGCAGGCCAAGCGCAGTGCCGGTTACGTCTTCGGCGTTTGGGGTGGCATCGCCGTCGCCAGTGGCCTGGCGGCACTGATCGGCTACCTCGCACTCGACGGCGTCTCCCCGACCCTGATCGCCGTCATCACCGCCGTCGCGGCGGGCGCCATCCTCGCCATGCTCGCCGACACCATGATTCCCGAGGCGTTCGAGAAGGCGCACGTCCTCACCGGGCTGATCACCGCGGTCGGCTTCCTCACCGCGCTCGCCGTCCACCTCGCCGGCGAGTGACGCCTCCCCCGGCCCTGACGGCCGTCGCCCGCGTCCGCGGGTGAGGTTCCCGCGGACGGCCGCATGCTGCGTTCTACACCGCCGGGGCGCTGATGCTGGCCGCGACGTACGGAGGGCGAACGATCCTGCCTCTGGGCAAGCGGGACGCGGCGGCGAACATCCCCGGTCGGAGGATGATGCAGCGGTGGAAGCGGGTGTCGTCGAGGCGCTGCCCAGTCTGCTCGGCTAGCCTCGACGACACGATGAGTGGTCACGGCCACGGCCTTCCCCACGGTGCGGGCAGCCGGCGCCGGCTGATCGCCGTGCTCGCCATCACCACCACGGTCTTCGCGGTGGAGGTCGCGGGCGCCCTGGTCTCGGGCAGCCTGGCACTGCTCGCCGACGCCGGGCACATGCTCACCGACGTCGCCGGCCTGTGCCTGGCCGTGGCCGCCTCGGTCCTCGCCTCCCGCCCGCCGACACCCGAGCGCACCTGGGGGTTCCTGCGGGCCGAGGTGCTCGCCGCCGCGGCGCAGGCCGCCGTTCTGCTCGCCGTCGGCGTCTTCGTCCTGGTCGAAGGGGTGCGCCGGCTGTTCGAGCCGCCAGAGGTCACGAGCGGCGCCATGCTCGTGTTCGGAGCCGTCGGCCTCGCCGGGAACGCCGTGTCCATCGCCCTGCTCGCCCGAAGCCGGGGCGACAACCTCAACAGCCGAGCGGCCTTCCTCGAGGTTGTCAATGACGCCCTCGGGTCGATCGCCGTCCTCGTCGCCGCCGCCGTCATCGCCCTCACAGGGTTCCTCCGGGCCGACGCGCTGGCGTCGCTGCTCATCGGCGCCCTCATCCTGCCCCGCACCTGGTCGTTGCTGCGCGAGACCGTCGACGTGCTCATGGCCAAGACCCCCAAGGGCCTCGACCTCCACGAGGTCCGTCGCTCGATCCTGACCCTGGCGCACGTTCGAGACGTGCACGACCTGCACGCCTCGTCGATCGCCACCCGCCTGCCGGTCCTCACCGCGCACGTCGTCGTCGACGACAGCTGCTTCCACGACGGGCACGCACCACAGCTGCTCGACCAACTCCAGGAATGCCTGTACGGCCGGTTCGACGTCGAGCACTCCACCTTCCAGCTCGAACCAGCCGGCCACGCCGGTCACGAGCCCGACACCCACGTCTGATGGCCGTGGCGGCCAAATGCCCGGCACCTGCAATGTTTGCGGTGATGCAACGACGGGTCCCCTTGGATGCACGCGTCCAGCCCGTCCACCGACCTCCGCTCGCGTTCGACGCGTTGGTGTTCCGGCAGGTGCCGATCGGGGTCGTGATCCCGCGGCACGCCGACGACGTGCTGGCCGCTCTCGCGGTGTGCCGGCGGTACGAGGCCCCGGTGCTGGCCCGGGGCTGCGGAACGGCGCTCGCCGGCCAGTCGGTCAACGCCGCCGTCGTGGTGGACTGCTCCACGGGCTGCGGATGCGGGTCGGTCGGACGACCGGATGAACCCGCACATGCTCATCGACCCCTACCCGCTCGACTCCCACCTGCGGGAAGGCCCGGCGTACCGGCCGAGCGGTCTGGACACGGCGTTCCGGTTCCCCGCAGGACGGGCGCAGCTTCGTCGAGGCCGCCGGTCGCTGCTTCGGCGTGGGCAAGTGCCGCCACCTCGATGGTGGCGTGATGTGCCCGAGCTTCATGGTGACGCGGGAGGAGCGCCACTCCACCCGCGGGCGCGCCCGGCTGCTGCAGGTCCGGGCCCGTGCGGGACCGGTGGCCAGCTTGGTGACCTTCGACGCCAGCCCGGGCCATGTCATCCCCGGTAGGGTCGGACGGGCGGTGTCCGGCATCGCCGGCCGGCTGCGCGAGCGCGCGGAGAAGGAGCACCCGAAGTAGGCGGCACAGTCGAGCGGCGCGGAGGTCGGAGCGGCCGGCGGCAGGCCGGCCGCGCCCCGCTGGTGCTCGGGCTCACCGTGGTCTCGGCGGCCACCGACGCGATCAGCTATCTCGGCCTCGGGCACGTCTTCCCGGCCAACATGACCGGCAACACCGTGTTGCTCGGTATCGGGCTGGCCACCGGCGACCTGGGTGCCGCCACCCGGTCGGCGACCGCGCTCGGCGCGTTCCTGCTCGGGGCCGCGGCCGCCGGTGCCGCCGTGCCGGACCGGGTCACCCGGCGGGCGTTCCTCGCCGTGGTGGCGGTCGAGTCCGCGCTGCTCGGCGGGCTGTGCGGAGGGTGGATCGGCCTCGGCGTCCCCGCGCCGGCAGGCGCCGCCCGATACGGGCTCGTCGCGCTGGCCGGTGTCGCCATGGGCACCCAGAGCGCGATGGTCCGCTCGCTGAACGTGCCCGTCTCCACCACCTACATCACCGGTACGTGGACGGCGCTCAGCGCCGGGGTCGCCGCGCGGCTGCGGAGGTCGTCCGGGACGGAAGCCGCGGACCCACCGCCGTCGCACGCCCTCCAGTCGCTGGTCGTCACCGCATACCTCGCCACCGCAGCGGCGGCTGCGCTGGCTTACACCACGCTCGACGCCCTCGCGGCCGCCATCCCGGTGGCCGCCCTACTCCTACTGCTGGCCGTCACGGCCCTGCGGCCCGCCTGGGCCGAGGACCGGTGACCGGTGACCGCTGGCTCGGCGGCTGCACCGCGGGCCTACCTCGGGTCCGTCGGGTCGTCGGATGCGGTATGACTGCGACGCAGCGACGAGACTTCCGAGGGAAGGGGCGCGCTTTGCCGAACACCCAGCTGGCCGGGCGGTCAGGCGACGAGCGCGGCGCCGCCGTGCGGTTCCCGTTCCCGCCGGCGCTGTTCATCGTTCCGCTGGCGCTGACTCTCGCGCTGCACCGGCGGCGCCCCTGGCCCATGCCCGGGCAGCCCGTGACCACGGTCGTCGGCGGTGTTCTCCTCGCCGCGGGTATGGCATTCAGCTCATCGGCTGCCGCGACCGTCATCGCCCACCGCAGCACCGTCGTGCCACACCACCCCGTGGCCACGCTGGTGACCACCGGACCGTTCCGGGTCAGCCGCAACCCGATGTACACCGGTCTCGCCACCGCCTACCTCGGCGCCGCGCTGCGGGCCGGCACCTGGTGGCCGCTCCCCCTGACCCCGCTGTGCGTGCTGGCCACCGACCGGCTGGTGATCCGCCCCGAAGAGGCCTACCTCGCCGACCGGTTCGGCGCCGCCTACGCCCGCTACCGCGCCCGGGTCCGGCGCTGGCTGTGACACCGCGGCATGGACTTCGGCGGCATGGACTTCGGCTGCACGGCGGCCGGTCACGGGCAGCTGCGGCTCGGGCTCAATCGGCGTCGTCGAGGTCGATGAGCGCGAGCCCGGTCTCGGCGTCGACCCGCTTGCGCAGGTGCGCCGGGGTCTCGGTGACGACGACCTCGAGGGTGGGCCAGACGACGGCACGCCGCAGGTGGCCGCCGACGGTGGAGCCGCCGCGGCGGGCCAGCACGACGTGCGCGTGCAGCGCCGGCTCCCCGTCCCGCAGGGCGATGTCGCCCACGAGCGAGACCAGCTCCACCTGCTCCGTGACCGGGATCTCCTCGTAGCTCATGCTCTCGGGGTCGAAGTACGCCAGCGTCGCCTCGCGGAAGGCCCCGACGGCCGTGAGGCCCGCTCCGGTCAGGTGGTGATCACGCGCGAAGGCCGACAGCGCGCCGGCGGCCTCGTCTCCCTTCTCCATCACGACCGCGAACGTGCGCAGGCCGTCGACCTCGTGCAGCAGCGCGCTCCTCATGCCCGTGCCTCCCGTCCTCTCGTCGGCAACAGTTCGCCCTTGTCCTCGTGTGCCGTGTCCTCGGGTGCCGTGTCCTCGGGTGTCTCGGACGCCGAGCGGCGTCGCCGGGCGACGAGGGTCGCGTTCAGCTCGCCGCCCAGAAGAAGGGCGATGCTGAGCAGGTAGACCCAGATCATCACGATCACGCCTCCGCCGAAGGCGCCGAGCACCGGGTTCGCGTCGGCGGTGAGCAGGAGGTAGAGGTGGAAACCGGCGCTGGCCGCGAGCCACAGGCAGGTGGTCAGCAGGGCCCCCGGCAGCGCGTCCCGCCACCGCCCCTCGCGGTTCGGGGCGACGTGGAACACCGTCAACAGCCACAGGACCAGCGCGACGGCCACGACCGGCAGGCGCAGGACGTTCCAGGTGAAGGTGAATGCGGCGCCCAGCCCGACGAGATCGGCGAGCTGCCTGCCCTGCCCGAGCAGCGGACCGACGACGAGCACCGCCAACGCCGCCGTGACGGCGACAACCGTGACGACAGCCATGACCAGACCCAGGATCCGGCGCCGGAACCAACTGCGGCTCTCCGTGGCGCCGTAGGCCAGATTGAGCGCGTTGACCGCGACCGCGAAGGCCCCGGACAGCGTCACCAGCGCGCCGAGGGTGGCCACGGTGAGCAGGCGACCGCGGCGGTTCTCGAAGAGGTTCTGCATCGAGGTGACGGCGGGCGCCGCCTCGTCGGTGAGCACCGTGTTCAGGGCCTCGACGACCTGCCGCTTCGCCCCGTCGGCGATGGCCGGTCCGACGACGACGTCGAGGACGCCCAGCAGGCTCGCCGCGATCAGCAGTCCGGGGAAGATCCCGAGCATGACGAAGAACGCGGTCTCGGCGGCGAGTCCGGGGACGCGGTCCTGCTCGCACTTGACCGCGAAGGCGCGCAGGAGGGTCCATGCGCGCGAGTTCTCCACCACCTGTCCGGCGTGGGAGGACCGGGCAGCCGCGAGGACGGTGCTCAGCCGCGTCCGCAGGTCGACGTCCCTTCCTGTGCTCATGCGGTGCGGGAGCCGACCGCAGCCCCGACACGCGCCAGGTCGGCAAGGAAGCGGAACGGGACCGGGTGGGTCATGCCGTCGGCGTACCCCGCCGGTCTGGCGGCGGCCGGATCCCGCGGCATCGTCAGGACACCGTCAGGCGACCGCGCTGTCGTCCGCCGCACCGCGCGTCCCGCTCGGGGTGGTAGCAGCAGAACGTGCCAGTGCGCACAGCGGCCGCCAGGTGCTCACCGGCCGCCGAATCGACGTCGGCCACGCGGCGGATGGCGGCCCGCAGCGCACGGGTCACGCTGATCCGGGCCCGCTCAGCGGCGCCCGCCGTCCGTCGCGGTCGCCCGGCCAGACCCAGCGCCGCACCGAGCTCGCGGGCCAGAAAGTCGATCTCGACGGCAAGCCGGGCGGCACGTTCGGCGTCGTGCCACTGCTGCGCCTCGGCGTGCTCGCGCCGCAGCTCCGCGAGCCGGGCGCCGCCCCCGCAGCAGCGCGAGCGTCGATCGGCGCGAGGCGGCCAGCAGCCGGTGCAGCGGCTGGCGCAGCGCCTCGGCCTCGCGGTCCACCGCGTGCACCTCGCGCTCGGCCTCCGCGAGCTCGCCCTGCTCCAGCAGCGCGACGAGCCGCCAGAGCCGGCCGTCCACCACGCGCTCCCGGTCGCTGCTCCGCTCGGCCAGCGCCACGATCTCGTCGGCGATCGGACGTACCACCTCGGGCGGCTCGGCACCCCACCGCACGTAGAGCCGCGCGGAGAGGACGTGCGCGAGGGCGTCCGCGTCGGCGGCTCGGCGGGCGACGGCGACGGCCCGGTCGGCGAGCTCGACACGCCGGCCCGGACGGACGTGGTAGCCGACGACGGCGAGCCGGGCCGACACCCTCGCCTCAACCCCCGTGCCCGTGCCGGCCAGCGCCGTCGCCGCTTCATCGAGCAGCGCGAGCCCGTCGGCGTCGATGTCGTTGAAGTCCAGGCGCTCGGTGCGCACGAGCGCGGCCCGGGCAAGCAGGCCGGGGTCGTCGAGCCGGCGGGCGAGGGCTGCAGCCTGGGCCAAGACGTCGCGAGCGCGAGGTGGGTCGCCGCCCCGGACGAGCGCGTCGCCGAGCGCGATCGTGAGCCGGCAGCGTCGGGGTAGGTCGGCGGGGCTCCGGTACTCCAGCGCGGCGATGGCCCCGGCGTACAGCTCCGCAGCCCGCTCGTGCGCGGCCATTCGCGCGGCCGACCGCGCGGCGGATTCGGCGTGGTCGGCAGCCACCGTGGGATCGAGGAGCGGCACGGCCGCGAGCGCGTGGTGGGCGAGCAGGGCCAGGTGCTCGGGATCGTCGCCCGGGCGGGCGGCGAGCATCGCGGCGACGGGGCGTGCAGCCTGGTGCGCGCTTGCGGGGACAGGTCGCCGTAGACGGTCTCGCGGACGAGGTCGTGGGCGAACCGGTACCGGCCGCCGGGCAGCGGCTCGACCAGCTCGGCCTCCGTGGCCGCGGCCAGTGGCTCGAGCAGGTCGGCCGCCGGTGTCGCCGTGAGGGTCTCCAGTGCGGAGAAGTCGAACTCGCGGCCGAGCACCGCGGCGGCGCCGAGCGGCCCGGCCACCCCGGACAGCCGGGCGACCCGGGCGCGGATGGCCTGCCGGATGCCCGGCGGGACGGGCCAGTCCTCCGAGCCCGCGCCCGCACCGGAGGCGAGCAGCCGCCCGACCTGGGTGACGAACAGCGGATTGCCGCCGGTGCGCTCGACGATCGTTGCGGCGAGGTGCCCGCCGGGCGCCCGTCCCAGCGTGCGCGCGATCAGCGCCGCCACCGCGGCGGGGTCGAGAGGGGCGAGCCGCACTCCGGTGCCGGCCGCCTCCAAGGCGAGGTCGCGCCGCCACGTGGTCGGTGGGCCGCCGGGCCACAGCAGATCGGCGAGCGTTTCGGCCGGGACGGGACCGCAGGCGGTGATCAGGCGGGCGAAAGTTAGCCTGCCCTGCCGTCCCGGGAAGTCCCTTGCCGTCAGGATCGTCCCGTCGTCACCCAGAACGCTCAGGCGACCGGTCAGCTCGACTCGCAGCATCGTCCCGTTCACCAAACCTTCGCCAACAGAGCATTCCTAGTCTCGGGCCGCAGGCGTCGTCCACCCGAGGGAGGCAGACATGGCGACGTTGGAGGAGCGGGTCCGGAGGTTGGAGGACGTCCAACTCATCGCGGACCTGACGATGGAGTTGGCACGCCAGTTCGACAACGGCTACCACGCCGACGGGATCGTGGCCCTGTTCACCGACGACGGGGTCTTCGACGGTGGTCCGTTCGGCCGCTATGAAGGCATCGATGCCGTTCGCCAGTTCTTCGCCGGTGTCAGCGAGCAGATCACGTTCTGCAAGCACCACCTCGCCACGCGGGTAGTCACCGTCGACGAAGGCGGCGGCGCTGCCAGGGGTCAGTGGTACATGTGGGGCACACACACCATAGGTGGAAAGGCCATGTTCCTGGCGAACACCTGGAACATCAAGTACCGCCGATCGGAGGGACGCTGGCTTGTACGTGAGCACATCCTCGACTGGCAGTTCCTCACGCCGTTCGACGCCGGCTGGGTGAAGACGCCGATGGCAACCTGAGCGACCGAGTTCGCCCCTTGCTCAGCGGGAGCCGCCCATCGGTGTCGAACCCGACGAACCGCGGTTCCGGCCCCGGCAGCAGGGGTGAACCCCGGCTGAGGACCTGAGGTCGGCACCGTCGCTGCGCTGCAACCGGGGCACTACCCTCCGGTCACCGACCGGGGTGCGGGGGTGCGGACAGTGACGTCACCGGAGCGAGCGCGGGCCGCGGCCGCGCGCGGCGACTGGGCGCTGGCCCACGCGCTGCTGTGCGGGCTCGCCGGCGCACCCGACGCCGACCCCGCCGACCTCGACACCCTGGCCGACGCCACCTGGTGGCTGTGCCGGGTGGAGGAGTCGATCGCGCACCGGCAGCGGGCCTACGCCGGGCACGCGGCCGCCGACGCTCACCGCCGCGCCGCGTACTCGGCCTGGATGGTGTTCTACGAGCACCACCTCGCGGGGCGCGGCTCGGTCGCTGCGGGCTGGCTGGCCCGGGCCCGCCGGCACCTGGTGGGGCAGCCCGAGTCCGTCGAGCATGCCTTCGTCGAGCTCGCCGAATCGTTCCTCGCGCAGGAGCGCGGTGACTCCGACGCCGCCCTGCTGCACGCCGGGATGATGGACGAGATCGCCCACCGCCAGGGCAGCGCCGAGCTCGCCGCGATGGCGCTGGAGATCCGCGGCGCCGCGCTGCTCGCCCGCGGCGAGCGGGAGGGCGGGTTCGCGCTGATCGACGAGGCGATGTGCCCGGTCCTGGCCGGGGAGCTCTCGTCGCTGTTCACCGGATGGATCTACTGCCTCGCCCTGCCGGCCGCGGTCGAGGCGGCCGACCTGCGCCGGGCCGCGGAGTGGACCGACGGCGCGATGGCGTGGTGCGCCGCCCTGCCGGCGGGGACACCGTTCCACGGGCTGTGCCGCGTGCATCGCGTCGAGGTGCTGCACCTGCGCGGGGCCTGGTCGGCGGCGGCCGAGGAGGCCGGCCGTGCCTGCGAGGAGCTGCTGGCCTACGACCCGCGGATCGCCGCGGAGGCCTTCTACCTGGCCGGCGAGATCGCCCACCGCCGAGGGTCCACCGAGGCCGCCGAGACCGCGTTCCGGCGGGCCCACGAGCTCGGCCGCGACCCGCAGCCGGGACTGGCCCTGCTGCGCCTGACCCAGGGCCGGATTCCGGCGGCGGCCGCGGCGCTGCGTACCGCCCTGCGCGGCGTCACGGGCGGCACGCTCGGCCGGGCCCGGCTGCTCGCCGCCCAGGTCGACGTCACGCTCGCCGCAGGCGACGCGGGCACGGCACGAGAGGCGGCCGACGAGCTCGACGCCATCGCCCGGGACGCCGACACCGGCGCGACGCTGCTGCACGCGCTGGCCGCGACCGCCCGGGGCGCCGTCCGGCTGGCCGAGGGCGAGCCTCTCGACGCGCTTCCCCTCCTGCACGCCGCCCGCGACCGCTGGCTCGACCTCGGGCTGCCCTACCACCTGGCCCAGGTCCGCATGCTGATCGCCGCAGCCTGCCGCGCGGCCGGCGACGGCGAGGGCGCGCGGCTGGAGATCGAGGCCGCGCGCGCGGCCTTCCTCCGGCTGGGCGCCAAGCCCGACGCCCGCCGGGCCACCGCGCTGCTCGCCACGGGGCCCGCCCGGCCCGGAGGTCTCACTACCCGCGAGATCGAGGTGCTGCGCCTCGTCGCCACAGGCCGGACGAACCGCGAGATTGCGGTCGACCTGCTCGTCAGCGACCACACCGTGGCCCGCCACCTCAACAACATCTTCGCCAAGCTCGGGGTCTCCTCCCGCGCGGCAGCGACCGCCTACGCCGTCACCCACGAGCTGGTCTGACTCCGCCCAGCCGCATGGGCTGAATCGCCCATACCGCGATCGCCGCACCTGTGGGCGGTCCAGGCGATGCCGAGGCGTGCCTTCCGGACCTACAACACCGGACATGACCGACACCACCACCGCCCCGACGGCGGTGCACCGGGCCACGGCCCGCGCACTGACCGACCCGATGCGCGAGTTCCTGGCCGGGCACCAGCACCTGGTCCTCGCCACGACGAACCCGGACGGCATCGTGCACGCCGTCCCCTACCTCTACACCTTCGACGGTGCCAGCTTCCTGGTCGCCACCACCTCTGCGGGCCGCACCGGACGCAACATCGCCGCCCGCCCGGCCGCGACCGTCACCGTCGACGACCGCCGGACGATCGAGTGGGTCTCGGGCACCGGCCCCGCCCGGCTCGTCAGCGGACCGGAGTCCCGGGCGCTCAACGAGCGCATCTACCGCACCTGGATGACCGAGGAAGGGGTCGCCGTCGTCGGCCGGGCACTCGCCGAGATCGAGGACGTCACGATCGTGGTCACCCCGGCGCGCTGGCGCGCCTGGGACATGGCCGCCACCTTCGTCCCGTACCTCGTCGACGCGGGAGTCGCGATGGACGAGCCCGGGCGGTGGTTCCGGTGACCGCGAGCGTGACCGAACCCGTCCCGGCCGGGCTGCGCGGCGAGATCGTGCTGCCCGGCGACCCCGGCTACGACTCCGCACGCGCGGTCTACAACGCCCGGCACGACCGGCACCCGGCGATGGTGGTCCGGGCCGCCGACGTCGCCGACGTCATCGCCGCGGTGCGCCACGCCCGCGACCACGACCTGCTGCTCGCCGTGCGCGGCGGCGGGCACAGCATCGCCGGGTTCTCCACCTGCGACCGCGGGATGGTGCTCGACCTGGGCGCTCTGCGCGGGATCCGCATCGACCCCGCCTCCCGCACCGTCCGGGCCGAGGCGGGCTGCACCTGGGCCGACCTGGACCACGCCACACACGCCTTCGGCCTGGCCACCACCGGCGGGATCGTCTCCACCACCGGGATCGCCGGGCTGACCCTCGGCGGCGGGATCGGACACCTGGCCCGGCGCTGCGGGCTCGTGGTGGACAACCTCGTCTCGGCCGACCTGGTCACCGCCGACGGCGAGTTCCTGACCTGCGACGCCGACCGCGACCCCGAGCTGTTCTGGGCACTACGCGGCGGCGGCGGCAACTTCGGCGTGGTGACCTCGTTGGAGTACCGACTGCACCCGGTGGACCAGGTGCTCGGCGGGCCCACCTTCTACCCGCTCGACGGCGAGGTCATGCGCGGCTACCGGCGGCTGATCGCCGAGGCCCCCGACGAGCTCGGCGCCATCCTGGGCATCACCCTGGCACCCCCGCTCCCCTTCGTCACCGAGCACTGGCACGGCCGGCCCGCCTGCGCCGTGCTCACCTGCTTCAGCGGACCGTCGACCCGCGACGCCGAGGTCCGCGCCCGACTCGCCGCACTCGGCCCGGTCATCGGACAGCACCTCACCCGCATGCCCTACCCGACCATCAACACCCTGTTCGACGACCTGCTCCCACCCGGGCTGCACCACTACTGGACGGGCCAGTTCGCCACCGAGCTCACCGACGGCGCCATCGGCGTGCACCTGCAGTACGGCGCACGGGTGCCCTGCCTGGAGACCGCGACCCTCGTGTTCCCCATCGACGGCGCCTGCCACCGGGTGGCGCCGGACGCGACCGCGTTCGCCCACCGCGACGCCCGCTTCGCCACCGCCCTGGGCGCGAGCTTCCCCGACCCGGCCGACGCCCCGGCGAACATCGCCTGGACCCGGGACTACGACGCGGCGCTGCGGCCCTTCTCCCAGGACGGCGGCTACGTCAACTTCATGTCAGGCGACGACCCCGCGATGCTCGCGCCGAACTACCGGCGCAACCTGGAACGGCTCATCGCGGTCAAGAAGCGCGTCGACCCCGGCAACCTCTTCCGCTGCAACCACAACATCCGGGACTGAGACATCGCAGTGCGGGTGATCGACAGAGGCGCCCGGGGCGCCTCCTCGCTGCCTTACGGTTTGCTGCCGATTTCCCGGCCGGCCGCCCGCCGCTTCTATGTTCGGCCTCCAGTGCGGACAGGCCAGGTGGCGCGACGACGGCGTGGGATGGACGGCGGTGACCGCGATGACGACGAGCGTGACCGGCATGGTGGCGGATTCGATCGAGGCGGCCGCCCGTACCGCCCCTGTGCCGCCACCGGTCCTGCTCGACCGGGCTCAGGTCGGCGACGACAACGTCGCCGAGGCCTGGCGGGCGCTCACACGGGACTTCTACGACACACGCCCGCTCGGCCCGGAGGTGGGCTTCGACGCGGCCGCGAGCGCCTACTGGGTCGACGACCTGCTGCTCAGCCGCGTGCGGTTCGACGCGAGCACCTTCTGGCGTGAACCCGGCCGGTTCCCCTCCGGCGAGTCCGACGTCGTGACGATCCAGTGGTACGTCGAGGGATCGATCCGGGGCCGGGTGGGCGGCCACGAACTGTACATGGCCCCCGACCGGATCTCCTTCCACGACTTCGCCGTGCCCTACCGCGGCTGGTCGGAGAACTCCGAGGTCTGGGGGCTGGCCATCCCCCGCACACGCATTGCCGACTCCGAACTGCTGCGGCTGCGAGCGCCGATGTTCTCGGTTCCGGTCAGCTCGCCGTCCGGGCTGTTGCTCACCACCGCCCTCCGGACGGCATGGGAGACGGTCCGGTGCAGCCCGGGAAGCGGACACGAGCTCGCCTGCGCCCTCGTGGGGCTGGTCAACGGCGTGCTCGACCCGCACGCCCGCAGGCTGCACGACGACGCCCGGCTCGCGACGATGAGGTGCTACCTCCGCCACCGACTGGCCGATCCGACCCTGTCGGGAGCGGACCTCCAGCAGCACTTCCACTACTCCCGGGCCACGGTGTACCGGCTGTTCGAGCCGGACGGCGGCGTCACCCACTTCATCCGGGACGAACGGCTGCGCCGCTGCCACGATGCACTCGCGCATCCGGACGAGGGCGGCCGCACCACCGTCGGTGCCGTGGCCGCCCGATGGGGATTCGCGGACCCCGCGCAGTTCGGGCGGGCCTTCCGCAACCGCTACGGGCGCCCGCCCCGGGATGTGCTGAGGGCGGCCCGAGCCGGTCAGGCGCCCCAGATGTCCTCCACGAAGCGGCCCTCGGCCTGCATTTCCGCCAGCCACTCCTGAGCGCCCTCGGCCGAGGAGCCGGTCCTAGCCCGGTGGATCTCGGCCAGCGCGGCGCGCACGCCGGGGGCCATCGTGTTCGCGTTGCCGCAGACGAACACCGCGGCGCCCCGCTCGAGCAGCTCCCACACCTCGTCGGCGCGGTGGACGAGCTCGTGCTGCACGTACCGGCGCCCGTCCTCGGGCCGTCCGGAGTACACGGTGTGCACGGTGACGACGCCGTTCTTCTCGAACTCGCGCAGCTCATCGGAGTAGAGGTCGTCGCAGCGGGGGTCGCGGCAGCCGAAGAAGAGCACGGAAGGGCCGATCGGCACACCCTGGTCCTTCAGCGCGGCCCGCTCCTGCAGGAAGCCGCGAAACGGCGCGATTCCCGTGCCCGCCCCCACCATGATCATCGGCGTGTGCGGATTGTCCGGCGGCCGGAACGGGATCGACGGCTCGCGCACGAAAACGAACGCCGTGCCGTGCTCGGGAAGGGCCGCCAGGTACGTCGAGCACACCCCGCGGAACTCGCCCACCCCGCCGCGCGCGGGCGCCGCCAGCACCCCCGAGGTCAGGCTGCAGACTTCGGAGCTCACCAGCGGCGACGACGAGATCGAGTAGTAGCGCGGTCGCAGCGGGGGCAGCATGTCGAGATACACCTCGAACGGCACCGCGCACGCCGGGAACCGCTCCAGCAGGTCGAGCACCGAGCGGTTCGGGGTGAAGACCTGCGTCCGGTACCGTCGTGCGGGACTCCTCGTCGTCGCCCGCGAGCGCGGCGAGTGCCGCCTTCTGGTCCGGGTCGTCGGTGTATCCCACGAGGGTCTCGATATCCGCGCGGCTCGCGACGTCCTGCAGCTCCACGCAGCTGCCCAGCACCCCCAGCAGCGGGGTGGGCTCCTCGATCGGTAGGTGCGTCGGCGCGGCGCGGTTCGGGATGATCGTCATGTACTGGCCTGCATCCAGCGCGAAGCGCGCCATCACCCGCCGGATCAGGTCTATCGAGTTGCGCGGCAGCACGCCCAGGTGGTCGCCCGCGCGGTAGGTGACGCCCTCGGGCAACGCGATCTCCAGGTGCCGGGTGGACCGGCCCGCCACGTCCCCGTTGCGTCGGGAGAGCTCGCGGTTGTCGAGCACGGTCGCCGGCCGGGCCCGGTAGGACATGATCACCGGGTTGGTCACCTGCCGGTTGGTCATCGTGATCGACAGCCGGGGCCCGGTCATCGCGGGCTCGACGGCCGTCACGGGCAGGTCGAACGCCGTGGCGAGATCCGCCCAGAGCTCGGCGTGCCAGGCCCGGTACTGGCCGTCGAAGTCGGCCTCTGCGTCGCCCGCGCCGCGCCGGTGCACCCGGGTGCCGCCCAGCGCCGCCAGCTGCTCGTCGATCAGCGTCGGCACCTTCTGGTAGGTCGAGGCCCAGGCGGTGTCCCCGCAGCCGAACACGGTGAACCTCACCCCGGCCGCGGCGTCGGCGGCGGTGGCCGGGTTCTGCAGCCATCGGCAGAACTCCGCGGCGTTGTCCGGCGGTGTCCCGTTGTAGGACGAGCTCACCACGACCGTCGCCCCGTTCGTAGGCAGGTCCCCGACGTGGTCGTCCAGCGCGCCCAGACTCACCGCGTAGCCGCGCTCGGCGCCCTCGCCCGCGAGCCGCGTCGCGATCCCCTCCGCCGTGCCCAGGTTCGACCCGAACAGCACCAGCAGTGGCGTCCAGTGCCGCGCCTCCGCGGGCAGCCCGGCCGCCGAGGCCAGCACGGCGCGCTCCTGCGGCGCGGCCTCGGCTGCCGCCGGGGCCGACGCGCGCTCGATGCGCACCCCCGCCCGCGGCCGGACCTGGATCCGGAAGTCCACCGGCTTGATCGTGAGGGTGGTGCGGGTCCGCAGTTCGTAGTCGAGGTAGTCGACGAACTCGAAGCGCTGCAGCAGCATGCCGAGCACCAGGGTCGCCTCCTGCAGGGCGAACTGGCGCCCGATGCACGCGCGCTGGCCGGTGCCGAAGGGTTTGTAGGCGTTGGGCGGAAGCGCGGCCACCCGCTCCGGGCTCATATGGTCGGGATTCCATTCCTCAGCGTCCTCGCCCCACACACCCCGGTCGCGGTGCAGGCTCGGGATCAGCACCGTCAATGGCGTCCCGGCCGGGATCGCGTACCGGCCGCCGCCGATGACCGCGTCCTCGAACGGTGCCCGGGTGAACAGCGGCGCCGTCGGCCACAGCCGCAGGGTCTCCTCCAGCACCTGCTTGACGAAGACGAGCCGGTGCACCTGCTGGTGGGTGGGCTCCGCGGTGTTGCCGAAGATCTCGTCGACCTCGGCGCGCGCCCGCTCGGCGGCCTCCGGGTTCTTGATCAGGAAGTAGATCGCGAACGAGAGCAGCCCGCTGGTCGTCTCGTGGCCCGCGACCAGGAAGGTCAGGCACTGGGCCACGATGTTGTCGTCCGGCAGGGCGTCCCCGTTGCGGTCCCTGCCGGTGAGCATGGCACCCAGCAGGTCGGTGTCGTCGGCCTGCTCGCCCTGGGCGCGCCGGTCCTCGACGAGCTTCTGCACCAGGTTCCGCAGGAAGTCCTGATCCTCCTCCTGCTGGCGCTGGGCCCGGATCCGGAACCGGTTCTGGATCGGCAGCTTCATCGCCCGGGTCTGCGCCTCGTTCAACGACCGCATCATTGCCGCGACGAACGGGTGCGGCGTCTCCCGGTAGAACGAGTTGAACCGGTACCCGAACCCGCACAGCGCGATCGTGTCCAGCGTCAGCGACGTCATGTCCGCCGGGACGTCGACGTCCTCGTCCGGGTTGAGCCGCGACCACTTGTCCATCAGCTGGTCGGCCAGGTCCAGCATCTTCGGCATGTAGTCCCGCATGGCCTGCCCGCTGAACGGCGGCATGAGGATCGTATGGGCGCGATGCCACAGCGGGTTCTCGGTGTCGGAGCTGAACAGCCCGCCCCCGGCGACGCTGCTCTGGATGCTCTTCAGCCCCGCCGCGATCTTCTTGTCGTAGCGCTCGTCGTCACAGACCTCGTCGACCATCACGGGGTCCGAGATCATCAGCCGCACCCCGGCGGGCGTGGACAGCCGGAAGATCGGCCCGTACTCCCTGGCCATCCGCATGAAGCCCTCGATGGGGCTGTCCCGGTCGATGTCGAGCAGGTTGCCCAGGTAGGGCAGGCCCTTCGGGCCGGGCACGCCGTCGACGCCGATGGTCTGTGTCATGTGCGTTCACTCCCGTTCTGGAACGGCCCCTGCGGCGAGGACGGAGCGGCGCCCGGCGAGGAGCAGCGCACCGCCGGAGACGACGACCCACGTCGGGAAGACGAGCAGGACCGCGGGATGGAAGGTGGTGCTGGCCAGCAGCCCGAGTGCGAGCAGGTAGCTCACCCAGGCCAGCCAGCGAGGCATGAGCCCGGCGTGCCGCAGCAGCGACGTCGTCGTCATCATGAACATGCCGGCGGCACGCACGCCGTAGACGAAGGCGACGCCGTAGCCCGCGCTCGCCAGCGCCCTCGCGACCTCCGGCGGGGGTAGCGGGTCGGCCGAGAACACCCGCAGCAGCGCCACCGCGCCGACCAGGGCGCTCGCCACGAACATCGTGCACACGACGATCACGCCCGCCGCGAGCTGCAGCCACAGCGGCAACTGCGGGCGCTCCCCCGGAAACGCGAGCACGAGGCCCCGCACGGCCGCCAGGTACCAGAGGAACGCGATGCCCGCGAACGGCACGAGATGCAGCCCGACGGTCACGAGGACGTCGCTGTGCCCGGTGTCGGAGTAGAAGTCCTGGTACGCCTGGTCGGAGACGCCCAGACCGGGTGCCTGGCGGACCAGCGCAAGCGCGATCACGAGCAGCACGGTGAAGGCGGTTCCGGCGATCGCGGTCGTCAGCGCGAGGCGGTACAGCCGCTGCCGAGCGGTCGCCACCTCATCCACAGCGGACGCAGGACCCGAGCCGTCACCGACCCGGGCCCGTGCCATCCCCCTGAACCTCCCGTCCCGCCACCGCGCTCCCCCTGCGGACGGCGTCGACCGAGCCTAGGGACGCGGTGATCAGACGGGGTAGGCGTGGCGTCTCACGGTCCTCGGCCCTGCGTGTCATCGCGACTGACGGCTGCCCGCCGCGACGATCCCGCCGGTGGCGAACAAGACCGGAGCCAGGGCGGCGCCAAGCCCGTTGCCCGCCGCGGTCGCGGCCATCATCGCACCGAGCAGCCGGGCGCTCAGGCCGCTTCGTCCGCAGGCCACTCCCGGGTATCGGGGCCGGGCCGCAGTCGTCGAGATCGGCGGCACGATCGGCGTCGTGCTCCTGCTGCTCACCCTCGGCCTGGAGTTCTCGGTCGACGAACTTGCCGCCAGCCTCAACCGCCACCTGCCCTCCGCAGTGGTCGACTTCGTGCTGAACGCGACACCGGCGCGGTCGCGGGCTGGCTGCTCGGGTTGACCCCGGTCGGAATCCTGGCCCTCGCCGGGGCGACGTGGATCTCCTCTTCCGGCATCGCGCGGATGCTCGACGACCTGGGCCCCATGGGCAACCGGGAGACACCCGCCGTGCTGTCCGTACTGGTGCTCGAAGACTTCGCCATGGCGGGTGGCCGGGCTCGCCGAACTCGTCGGTGCCTCGGCCGCCGTCGGGGCGTTCCTCGTCGGACTCACGCTCACCGGCTCCGTCGCCGCCCGCGCCCGCGCCGTCCTGACGCCGCTACGCGACCTGTTCGCCGTCTCACCGGGCCCGCGCCGTCCTCGACCGCCTGAAATCGCACTCTCCGCCGCCCTATCCTTGATGCGTCTGCGGATCGACGGGAGTGGGCGTGCGACGGAACCAGCGCGTGTCGGATGCCGAACGGCACGCCGTCGCACGGCGGCTGGAGCGGTCATTGCGGGATGGGCGGCTGACCATCGTCGAGTTCGACCAGCGGGTGCAGGCTGCCTACGCGGCACAGACCCGCGGCGACTTGGAGGACCTGACCGAGGACCTGCCTCCTGACCTGTGGTGACGAGGCCTACCGCCCCGCCCCGTTGCCGTCGGTGCGCTCCAGCCCGGGGCTGGCGGCGGTGACCGGAGGATCGGGCTGCAGGTCTGCCGGCGCGGACGTCGGAAGGGACGGCGTGGAGGCCTGCGCACCACCTGCCAAGCCGGTCGTCTGCTCGAAGAAGCGCAGCATCTCCATCGGAAGCGGCATGACCAGCGTGCTGTTCTGATCTGCGGCGACCTCGCTCACGGTCTGCAGCAACCGGAGCTGCAATGCACCCGACGGGGCGCCCATGACCCGCGCCGCGTCGGCGAGCCGGGCCGAGGCCTGGAACTCGCCGTCCGCGGCGATCACCCGGGCACGGCGGTCCCGTTCCGCCTCAGCCTGGTGCGCCATCGCGCGGCGCATGCCCTCGGGAAGGGCGATGTCCTTGATCTCGACCCGGTCGACACTGACGCCCCAGTCGTCGGTCGGGGTATCGATGACCGCACGCAGCTCGGAATTGACCCGTTCGCGGTCGGACAGCATCGTGTCGAGGTCAGCACGGCCGATCACCGAGCGCAAGGAGGTTCTCGCGACCTGGGAGATGGCACCCATGTAGTTCTCGACGTTCACTGCTGGCGGCCAGCAGGGCCACCAGAACGACGACCACGATCAAAACCGTTGTCAGCACGAATCACACATCCTTTGAATCGACTGGCCCGGCCGACCGGACCAGTTCACTCGGAACTAGTGTCGCGTGTCGCAACTCTGTTTACGGTTCGTGGTGCGGGACAATGAGTCATGTCGGTTGCTGCGCCCCTGGTCCTGCGTGAGGGCGACCGTCCCCGGTTGGAGGGGATGCTGCGGTCGAGCTCGATCCCGGCGGGGTTGGCGCGGCGGGCGCGGATTGTGTTGTTGGCCGGCGACGGGTTGTCGAACGCGGAGATCGCCCGACGGCGGGGATGTCGCGGCCGACGGTGATCGGCTGGCGGGAGCGCTACGTCGAGGGCGGGGCCGCGGCGTTGGACGATCGGCCCCGGCCGGGCCGGGCGCCGGAGGTCGACGAGGCCGATATCGTGACGCCCACCCGGGAGAGGCCGGCCGAAGGGCAGCTCGGGGTGACCCACTGGTCGCTCGCGGTTGTTGGGCGCGCGAGCTGGGGATCGCGCACGCCACTATCGCCCGGATCTGGCGCAAGTGGGACCTGGCGCCGTGGCGGGTCGAGACGTTCAAGTTCTCCACCGACCCCGAGCTCGAGGCCAAGGTCCGCGACGTCGTGGGCTTGTACCTGAACCCGCCCGAGAACGCGGTGGTGCTCAGCCTCGATGAGAAGTCCCAGGTCCAGGCGTTGGACCGGACCCAGCCGACGCTGCCGATGGGTGTGGGGCGTCCCGAAGCCCAGACCCACGACTATGTCCGCCACGGCACCACCACGCTGTTCGCCGCGCTGGACGTGGCCACCGGCCAGGTCACCGACGCCTGCTTCAGCGCCACCGTCACCAGGAGTTCCTGAAGTTCCTCAAACAGGTCGCCAAGGCCTACCCGCGGGTGGAGCTGCACGTGGTCTGCGACAACTACGCCACCCACAAGCACCCAGGGTCAAGGCCTGGCTGGCGCGCAACCCGCGGATCACCTTGCACTTCACCCCGACCTCGGCGTCGTGGCTGAACATGGTGGAGATCTTCTTCGGGGTCATCACCCGCCAGGCCATCCGCCGCGGCACCTTCGACTCGGTCCGCGACCTCGTCGCGAAGATTCGCCGATTCATCGAGGGGTGGAACGAGCGCTGCGAACCGTTCGTCTGGACCAAGGACGCCGACACCATCCTGGCCAAATCGACCGTAAATCAACTTCCGCCACGCGACACTAGTTCTTCTCGACAGGGTCAGCAGCTGCGAGAACCAACCTGCTGTTCCCGGGAAGACAGGGACGCCGTGGTCCTTGAGGGGCGTTCGGACCGGGTCTGGATGCTGTGGGCAAGTCCGGGGCCTTTCGCGCAGCGGTCGATGATGCCGACCAGCCTTCCCGGCGCGCCTACCCACAGTGTAGGCGCGCACCGGCTCGGCGACGACGACCGGCCGATGCGCCAGGGGCAGCCGCGCGAGCGGCGTGGTGCCTTGAGGATGGTCTTGAGCAGGGAGTTGGCCCGCTCACCAGAACACGTTCCTACCCTGACCGAGAACGCTGCGGACGGTCCTCGGGCGTTCAGAAGCGGCAAGCGTCGAGGTCGGCCGGCTGATGCGTCCACCCGCCCCTGCACGGTCGCCGGCCGAACCACCACCTCCGACTGCCCGCCCGGGAAGCCGAAGGTGGCGCCCTCGGTGCCGCGGGTGGCCGCGGTGTCGGTCCAGCTGATCAGCGACCCCAGCCGCTATCGGCTGTTGCATGGTGCAGGTCCGGGAAATGGGTGCTGCACCCGATGGATCGCGCTGCCGCGGACAGCGACGCTGATCTCGACGACTACCGGCAGGGAAGCGCCACAAGCGCATCCCCGGGAAGGAACGAGATGAACAACGACGCACTGGTCGCCGCCCTCGGGATGGACGCGGTTGCGGCGGTACACGGATACCGCCTCGCCGTATGCGCCGAGTACTACAGTCGTTGTTTCACTAAGGGTTACCGCTCATGGCTAAGCGTAGTTGGCGGCTAGTGCCAGGTAACCACGGAGAGTGACGGTCGCGGGTTGATCCGCGCCGGAATTACACGGATGTCATCCGGGTGCGGCCGTGCCGCGTCTAGTGGTTGTGGATCACAGCAACAACGACACGGCCGCGGTGGCCAGCATAGAAGACCTCGCCGAGTGCACGGCGCGGGTGGACGCCCGGATCGAGACGGTCCTGCGGGCAGTGATGGCGCAGCGACGCAGCACCGAGGTGGCGTTGGACTACGTGACCGCGCTGGGGTCGGGGGTGAAGGCGAACAGCTGGTCGCTGGCCGAAGCGGCCGGCCACGACGGGCAAGGCCGAATGCAGGGCCTGCTCCGGTCGTATCGGTGGAACTGGGTGCGGCTGCGCGATCAGCTGACCGGGCTGGCCGCCGCCTCGATCCCCGACCCACCTGGGGATCTGATCGGGCCAGGGATCGCGATCGACGAGACCGCGCAGCTGAAGAGGGGCGAGGCCACCGCGTGCGTGGCCCCCCAGCACGCCGGGTGCACCGGCGGCGTGGCCAACTGTGTGACCACCGTGTTCAGCGCCTACGTCACCGCCCTCGGGCAGGCGTGGGTGGACTTCGACGTGTACATGCCCGAACGCTGGGCCGGGGACCCCGCCCGCCGTCGGGCCGCCGGGATCCCCGACGAGCTGACCTTCACCACCAAGCCGCAGCTGGCCGCCGACCAGCTCGACCGGCAGGTGGCGGCCGGGTCCCCGGCCCGGTGGGTCGCGTTCGACGAGGTCTACGGCCGCAGCGAAGCACTGCGCACCAAGGCCGCCGGCCACGGCCTGGCCTATGTGGGGATCATCCCCTGCGACTACCGGATCCGGCTGCCCTCCGGTACGGCGATCCGGGCCGAGCAGGCCGTCGAACACGCGGTGTTCGAGCGCCGATCGGCCGGGAACGGCTCGAAAGGACCCCGGTTCAGCGACTGGGCCATGACCACCACCGCGGTGCCCGGGCAGTACCTGCTGATCCGGCGGCTGCTCTCCCGCCCGGACAGCTACACCTTCTACCTGTGCTGGGCCCCACCGGACCGGCCGGCCACCATGACCTACTTCATCACCATCGCCGGGCGGCGTTGGCCGGTCGAGGAGACATTCGAGACGGGTAAGGACGTGTTCGGCTGGGACCAGACCCAGGTCCGTGCCTGGGACGGGATCTGCCGGCACACCGCCCTGGCCGCCCTCGCCCAACTCCGCACCGCCGCCATCCGCACCACGATCACCGCCGGCATCACCCTGCCAGCCGCCAACGGCACCGCCGACGACACCGCCGACGACACCGCCGACGACACCGCCGACGACACCGCCGATCAGCACCGGTCGGACACCGGCACCGCGACCGGAGACGCATGCGACGGTGGCGGCGGCGCGGTCAGCGACGCCGACCTGCAGATCCCCCTCGGCGACGCGCCCGTCCCGGTCCGCGCCGGCCAACCCTGCCCACCCGAGCTCGGCCCGATCAAGCTGTCCATCGCCGAAACCACCCGCCTGGCCGGGCTCGCCGCCCGCCACACCAAAGGACTGATCACCCGCACCCGACTCGCCTTCGCGCTGCGCTGGTCACTACGCCGACGACTCCACCAGGCCAGAGCCCGCTGGCACCACTACAGCACCCGACTCCAAGCCCTCACCGACACCGGATAAGACACCCACGACCAGGAAGGAGGTAACTCAATGTAATCCCGCCTCAGGCGAGAATCCTCACGCTAAGCGACAGTAAGATCACTCAACGAGAAACCGCGACTGTAGTACGAGGCGACCCAACGCGGGCTCCGGTTGATCAGCCAGCCGCTGTCGGACGTCGTTGCCGTCTCCCCCGGCGTATGCGTGATCATCGACCCGATCGACATCCGGCTGGCCTTCGTTCACACCCGGGGCAGCGATCTGACCGGCCGAACCTTGACCTGGAACCCGGAGCACGGCTGGGCGATGTCGCACCGGACGGCCAGCGGGCCGCTCTGCTTCTACGCGCGCCCCCGAGCAGAGCCGCTGGACCTCGTCCCCACCCCACCGCAGGTCCTCGACTGGGCCGTCGGTGAGCTGGACGGTAACGGCATGCCACCCGCACGAGTGCATCTCGACGAGGATCCGGAGGCGATCCGCCGACTGCTCGGCTTCCTCGACCGGCGCAGTGCCTTCTCCACCGTCGAAGCCTTCGTGCCAACACCGCCACGAGCCGGCCGGTCGTAAAGCAGGCGGACCAGGCCCCCTCTCCCCACGATCAGCAGCTACTGGCCGCGATCGAGAAGGACCACCGCCGCCTGCACGCCTCCTGCGCGGTCCACACCCGACGGCACCGGCCGGCCGCGCCACCACGACCTCTGCCCCCCTGACTCATCCTGCTGCACCACACGGAGACCAACGTGTCGCTGGTCGTCGTGCTGCTCGCGACCACCTCGTCGCCGCAGGCTTCGAACGTCAGCAACTCGTCAGCTGCAGAACACCGTGTGCCCGCCCGGATGCGCGACGCTGGACTCGTCCGAGCCGGAACGGCGTGAGTCGCGTCCAGTGCCAGGAGGATGAGCCGTGACCGCCCCTCCCCGCTGGTTGAGGGTGGTCAACGGTGCCGCCAACCAGCTCTACGACCACCGGCTGGGCTGGATGCTGGGCAGGCGCATCCTGCGACTGACCCACTGTGGGCGGCGCAGCGGGCGGACCTACAACACCGTGCTCGAGGTGGTCGGTCATCGGCGGGACGCCGAGTTCTTCGTGGTCTCCGGCTTCGGCCCGCGGTCGGACTGGCTGCGCAACCTCGACGCCGGCGGCCCTGCCAGGGTCACGGTGGGGCGCCTGTCCTTTCCGGCCGACCATCGACGGTTGAACGATGCGGAAGCGCTCGCCGTACTGGCCGGTTACGAGCGTCGGAACCGACTGATCCGGCCGGTGGTCCACCGGGCGCTGTCCTGGCTGCTCGGCTGGCCTTACCGGGGCACGGACGCCGATCGCCGGCTACTGGTCGAGCAGCTGCCGGTGATCGGGCTGCAGCCGCGCTGCGGTCGGGAGGAGTGATCGTCGACGACCATGGATCGATGAGTGCAGGGCGAACGGCGTGATGACAAGCACAGGAGTTGCCATCATCCGACGGTCGGCTGACGGACCGTCCATCGTCGCGCCCTGGAGCGTCGGGTCTGCCCGAACGTCAGCAACTCGTCAGCTGCGGAGCGACGCGCACCGGGGTGAATGGGCCATCCTGGGCGCTGTGCTGAGCCGAACCGGTGAGCGGCCGTGACGCAGCGATCATCGGACGTCCAGAAGGCCCTGACGCTGCAGCTGGAGCATCGAGGATCCGAGCTCGTACTCAGTCCGCGCGGCGTCGTCGACCTGGCAACACTGGAGCTGCTCACGGACGCGCTGAATGTTCTGGAAATGCACGGCGACGCATCCGCCGTGGTCGACCTGACGGAGACCGAGTTTCTCGCCTGCTGTGCCATCCGCCCGCTCGCGGCGCTCCGGGCGGCACTGGAGGCGACCTGCCGGCGGCTGACGCTCATGGGTGCCCACGGCGTCGTCCGGCACGTTCTCTCGGCGTGCGACCTGCGCGAGGTGCTCGCCGACACCACCGCCGCAAACGGGGTCGTGACACCGCCACGCCCGGCGCGGGAGCTCGCTCACGGGAACGGCGAACCGGCGCGGGCCTTCGTCAGCCGTTAGTCAGCTTGACCCGCCAGCGGTGTCCCGCGTCGCCAGCCCGCCGGTTGCGAGTCGAGAAGCGGGACGACGTCCTCGCCACCCGGACGCCTCCTGGTAGGCCTCGGCCGCCCCAAGCACGCGCTCGTCGGCGTGCCGCGGGCCGGTGATCTGCAGGCCGACCGGCAATCCGGCAGCCGTCGCACCGCAGGGGAGGGTCACGGCGGGCTGCTGGAGCAGCTCCGGCGGCAGGCCACCGGGTACGCGAGGTCGTCCGCGGAGCGGTCTCGCCCGCTGCCGAGCTGGCGCTGCGGCTCGCCGGCGTTCTCGATCGGTTCGAGCGCGCCGGTCCCCTCTGGGCGGAGGCACCGCTCTGATCGCCTGCCGTCAGTCTCCGGGTCGGCCCGGACCCGGCGCCCGTGTGCGGGCGGAATACGCTCGAAGGGCAAGGTCGTCGTCGGCCTCGTCGAGCCGGCCCGGACATTGTCACGCCGTCTGGTCACCCCCGCCCGACCCGTCGCGCCAGGACCGCCGCCGGCGGCGAACCACGCCGCCGACGAGCATCACGACCACCGCGGTCGCGATGAGCGGAAGGACGATCGTCCACACGTTGTTCGGAGCCCGCGCCACGGATGTGACGGTCAGCGCGACCAGGGCCACCACCGTCACCACGCCTGCGGCCACCTTCCACCCGTGCAGGTGCCGGTCACTCTGCAGCGCTTGTGCATCGCGGTCGTTCCGATCGGTCATGCCCCTGTGGTACCCCCGATCTTGAGGGCCCGTGGTTCACGCGTTGCGGTCACCTGTCGACTCGCGACGGGGTCCGTCGCCGATCCGTCGGTGCGCTGCCCGACAGCGCCCCGCCCGGATCCTGAACTCGGCTGCGCCGCGCATTTGCGCCGCAGCACTCTCCCGGGGGAGTGGAGGACCTGCCGAACACCGGCGGCGACCAGCTGACGTCGCCTGACGAATATGTGCGAGATTGATCCCTCGCGTCCGTTTTTCGTCAAGTTTGCGCCGGTCAGAATTCTGACACCGGCACTCCCGTGAGAGGCACGACGAGTTTGGTCCTCGACCCCGGTGGCACCCGCGTTCCAGGAACTCGAACCATGAAAGCGGAGCGACTTTGATCGGGCCGCTCAGGCCGAAGGAGGGCGAGCATGCCGTCGAGCTTTGTCAAGGAGGCCTTCACCGGCGACAACCGCTTCCTCCTGCGCATCGCGATCATCGCGGCGCTCGGCGGGTTCCTGTTCGGCTACGACACCGGGATCATCTCCGGGGCCCAGCTCTACATCCAGCAGGACTTGTCCACCACCCAGACCGAGCAGCAGTGGATCGTGGGCGCCTTGCTGATCGGGGCGATGGTCGGCGCGGCGGGCTCCGGGTGGCTGTCCGACCGGATCGGGCGGAAGTGGACCAAGTTCACCAGCGGCTGCGTGTACGTCGTCGGCGGACTCGGGTCGGCGTTCGCCCCCGGCACCGAGTGGCTGCTGGCCAGCCGGTTCGTCCTCGGACTCGCCGTCGGCACCGCCTCGTTCGTCTCCGTCGAGTACATCTCCGAGCAAGCACCCCCGCGGCTGCGCGGCGGGGTGACCTCGTTCAACCAGCTCATGGTCACCACCGGCATCCTCGTGGCCTACCTGGTCGCCGCCGGCTTCCAGGACGTGTCGGGCACCTGGCGCTGGATGCTCGGGCTCTCCGTGGTGCCCGGGCTCGCGCTGGCGATCGGCATGCTCACCGTGCCCGCCTCCCCACGGTGGCTGATGTCGAAGAACCGCCCAGACGATGCACGGCAGGTGCTCCTGCGCACCCGCGACGAGCAGAAGGTCGACGACGAGATCGACCAGATCCGCGAGGCGGTCCACGCATCGCGCAACACCGGGATGCGCGACCTGTTCACCCGGCCACTGCGACCACTGATGACCGTCGGGCTGGCGCTCGCGGTCGGCCAGCAGCTCATCGGGGTGAACACCGTCGTCTACTACTCCGCGACGATCCTCAAATACACCGGCCTCTCGGCGAGCCAGTCGGTGCTGCAGGCCGTGACGGTCGGCATCACCAACGTGGTGTTCACCGTCGTGGCGATCCTGCTGCTGGACCGCGTCGGTCGCCGCGTCCTGCTGCTGACCGGCACCGCCGTGGCCGTTCTCGCCCTCGTCGGGCTCGGGCTGTGGTTCCAGCTCCCGGCCTTGCAGGCCCACCCGGTGCTCGCGCTGGGGTTCCTGCTGCTGTTCATGGCCGGGTTCGCCGTCGGCCTCGGACCGGTGTTCTGGCTCATGATCAGCGAGATCTACCCCGTCGGCGTGCGCAGCCGGGCCATGAGCATCGCGACGGTGGCGAACTGGGCGGCCAACTTCCTCGTGTCCTACTTCTTCCTCCAGCTCGTCGGGGTGATCGGCCGGCCAGGACGTTCTGGCTGTATGCCGGTCTCGGTATCCGCGTTCAGCTTCTTCGCAGCGAAGGTGCCGGAGACGAAGGACCGCACACTTGAGGAGATCCAGAACGACGTAGGCGTCCCGGCGACGTCGGGGGCGCGCGGCTGAACGACGTCGATGACCCGGTCGGTCGCCCCGTTCGAGGAGCTCGCGTTCGCCGTCGCCGTCGGGGTGCTCGTCGACGCGTTCATCGTCCGCTCCCTGCTCGTCCCCGCGCTGGTCTCGCTCGTCGGCCGGGCCAGCGGCTGGCCCGGCCATCGTCTCGCCGGTCCCTCCGGGACCGACGAGCGACGACCACCGGGGTGAACCGCTCCGGCCGAGCCGCAAGGAACCCGCCAGATACCCCCTCGCCGGCCGGGGAACGCCTACGAGGTGACCAGTCACCTGCACCTCTCCGCTCCGCCTGCGTCTCCGGCGTGCTGGCTGCGGCCGTGGGGACGGGCCTCGCCGGCTGCGGTCAGCCTCACGAACCCGCCCGGGTTCGATCTCACCTCGCGACCGCCACCCGGGACGCCTACCTGACCTACCTCGCGCAGGAGCAGGCGGCCACTGATCGGGCACTCGACGGCATCGCCACGGCGGGCCCCGCGCCCGTCGACAACGGCGAGCAGGTCACCGAGGAGGTCCGCAGCGAGTCACCGAGCTGCGCGCGACCTCGCCGATGCCGACCCGGCTCGAGAGGCGACGCGAGAACGGCGGCGATCGGGTCCTCCGTCGTCGCCGCGGGCAACATCGTCGGTGCGGTCGCCAACAGCGCCCAGGCCCTCAGCGCCCTCGACGGCAACCCCCGCATCGACGTCGCGTTCGATCAGGCGCAGTCCTGCCAGCAGCTGCGGACCGTTCAGTTACCCGGCCGCTGACATAGCCGAGAACGGCGACCAGTCGGTCGTCCGGAGCTTCGCCCCGGGGCTGGCTCCGTCTCGGCCGGCGGATGTCTGACACATTCATCGGACGGTGTCGAGGCTCAGCCTCGACACCGTCCGGTACGCCGCGCCGGGCGGCTCGTGAACGGGTAGGCATACCGCCGAGGAGGCGTCGTGGTCCTGGTCCTGACCTTCGGGGTTGTGCTGATGCTGACGGTGGCCGTGTCCGGGCTGGCCGCCCGCTCGGTGCTGTCGACCGCGCTGATCTTCCTGGTGGCCGGCGCGCTCGTCGGCGACGGGCTCCTCGGCCTCATCACGGTCACCCCGGAAGGACCGCTGGTGAGCGCGCTCGCCGACCTGGCGCTGTTCACCGTGCTGTTCGTCGACGGCGGGCGGCTGTCGGTACGCGAGCTGCGCAGGCGTGTTCGAGCTCGTCGCCCTCACCATCGCCCTGTCGATGGTCGCGCACAGCATGACCGACGTCCCCGTGTCGCGGGCCTTCCACGTCGAGGCCATCGCAGGCGTGCCTGAGAAGGACGAGCGTAAGGAGGCGGATCGCCGGTGACCGCGGGCGGCCGGACCGCTGCCGCCCGGGCAACTGCGAGGTCGGCCGCAGCGCGTGGTGCTGCCGTGCTCGTCAATGGATTGCGCGACGATACGCGGTGTTCGTCGTCCGCCGGCATCAGCCGGTCGGCCGCACAGCGCACGCCCGGACTCCCGTGACGACGAACCCGCTGACCGGCAGTGCGGGCAGGTCGGCGAGCCGCACCCGGAGGTCCTGCTCCGGAACGGAGTAGTCCAGCTCGACCGCGAGCACCCGCACGGCCACCTTGAGCAGCTCGATGGTGGTCCACTCGCCCGGGCAGCGGTGTCCCTGGTCGAGGTCTCCCCCGCCCTGCGGGATCAACTCGAAGGCCCCGATGTCGCGTCCGCGGAAGCGGTCGGGCCGGAACTCCTCCGGCCGGTCCCACAGCCGCGGGTCATGGTCGGTGGACGCCCGCCCACGCACAGATCGCCACGCAGTGGATCTCCCGGGCCTGGTTGTGCAGGACGACCGGGCCGCCCGCGCTCTCCCACACCGTCGCGCGGCTGCGCCACTCGGCGGCGGCGAGGTCGGCGATCCGGCGCGCCGCCTCCGGCGTCAGGAGAGCGGTGAACAGGCTCTTGCGGACCCGGTGCGCCGCCCCGTCGAGGCTCTGGACCCCGCCCTCGCCGAACAGCGTCCTGCGCACGCGGCGCGGCGCCGCGCCGTGCCGGACGAAGCGGTCGGGGTCGTAGAAGACCCGGGCGGCGTCGGCGCCGGTCAGCAGGAGCGTCCGCCGCAGCAGGAGCCGGGTCTCGACGACGTCGGAGGCGTACCGCCGCGTGCGCCGACCGATGAAGTCGTACCCCTGACGCAAGAAGGCGAGCGAGCGGTCCAGCCTCGCGTCCCCCGGCGTCGTCGGCATGCGTCCTCCTCGCGTGGTGTCCCGCCTTCGTGCCGCCGAGCCGGGTTACCCCTGCCCCGGTCGCCGAACCTGGCGGCGAGCTGACGTCCTGCCGCTGCGGGGCGGCCTTGCGAACGGCTGACGGGTCGAGCACACGACCTCCCGAGGAGGCGTCGGGACGGGGGCGCCGGGGTAGGCCGAAGCATGGCTTCGACCGCATCCAGCGGAACCGACGGCGCCGGCCGTCCGGTGGTCGTCGTCGGGATCGACGGCTCCGACCCGTCCCGCGCAGCTCTGGCCTGGGCCGTCACCTACGCCGAGGAGGTCGGCGCCACCGTCCGGGCGGTCGCCGTGTGGCAGCAGCCCTCGGCCGTCGGGCAGGCGGAGTGGTTCCCGGAACCGGAGTACGAGCGCGCCGCTCAGTCCCGGCTGGACGATGCGCTCGCCGGTCTGCCCGATGGTCCGCGCGACGATGTCGAGAGCCTGGTGGCTCGCGGCGATCCCGGCGACGTCCTGCTGGAGCACGCGAGCGACGCGGACACCCTCGTGCTCGGCAACAGCCGGCGCGGCGGGGTTGCGGGTGCGCTGCTCGGGTCCGTCGGGCTGCACTGCGTGCACCACGCGACCCGCCCGCTCGTGCTCGTCCCGCCGGCGTGAGTGGCCTTCCGGTGCCCGGCGTGCGCGTCCGTCCCGGCCCGGCCGTGCTCCGGCAGGTCGACCTCGCCGCCGACGCGCTGCGGATCGCGACGCTCGCGGGGCTGGGCTACGCGGCCGTCGTCGGCAGCCTCAAGGCCCTGGCCGTCTTCGCCGTCGTGGTCGTGGTCGCGCTCGTGCCACGGCTCGCGGCGCTGCCCCGCCCCGTCGACCTGGCTGTCGGCCTCACCTGGACGGTGGCCGGTTGGGTCAACGTCCTGGGCTGGTACGTCACCCACCCCTGGGTCGACATGCCGGTGCACGCCACGACACCGGGCGCCACCGCGGCGGCGGTGTACCTGCTGCTCGCCCGGGCCGGCCTGGCCTCCGACCTGCAGGACGACGACGTCCGCCGCTCGGCCGTCATCGTGCTGACGACCGCCGTCGGGACCACGCTCGCGGTGTGGTGGGAGTTCTACGAGTGGATCGTCTACCGCAACGACGGTCCGCCCCAGGTGGGCTACGGCGACACCCTGCTGGACCTGCTCTTCGGCACGGTCAGCTCGGCCGTCGCGGGGCTCGGCCTCGCCCTCTGGTCCGCCGCCGGCTGGGGCACCGCGCGGGTCCCGGTGCGGCGCGGCGGTTGACCCGGAGGCCCCGCAGCGGCAGAAGGACGACCAGAAGGACGACGTCGCAGCGAGTGGTTCACCCGACGCTGTTCCGCCTCGACACGATCTCTCGGGCGGAGTCGGCGATGGACGCGGCGTCGATACCGGCGGCGTGCAGCAGCTCATCAGGGGTGCCCGACGTGGGCATCTCCCGGACCGCCAGCTTGCGCACCACGACCGGCTCGGCGACCTCGGCCAGGGCCTCCAGCACGGCATCACCGAGCCCGCCCTCGGGCCAGTGGTCCTCGACGGTGACCAGAGCCCCCGTCCGGGAGGCGGCCACGCGGAGAGCGGCCGCGTCGATCGGCTTGACCGAGTAGCAGTCGATGACCCGCGCACGCACGCCGTCGGCGGCCAGCGCATCGGCCGCCCGCTCGGCCTCGTCGACCGTGACCCCGCACGCCACCAGGGTCACCTGATCGTCGTCGGAGGACCGCACGGTCCGGCTACCCCCGATGCGCACGTCCTCGTCGGGACCGGTCCGCACCACGGTCTTGCCACGCAGCGTCCGAAGATAGGAGATCCCCGGTCGCTCGGCCATCGCGGCGACCAGCCGCGCGGTCTGGTTGGCGTCCGACGGGTGCAGCACCGCGCTCCCGTGCACGGCCCGCAACGCCGCCATGTCCTCCAGCGCCATCTGCGACGGCCCGTCCGCGCCGATCGACACACCCGCGTGCGAGCCGGACAACCGCAGGTCCGCCCGCGAGACCGCGGCCATGCGCACGAAGTCGTAGGCCCGGGACAGGAACGCGCCGAAGCTGGACGCGAACGGCACCCAGCCACGGGCCTGCAGGCCGACCGCAGCAGCGATCATCTGCTGCTCGGCGATGTACATCTCGAAGTAGCGGTCCGGGTGGGCCTGCGCGAACAGCTCGCTGTGGGTCGAGTTGGACACCTCGCCGTCCAGCGCGACCACGTCCGGCCGGAGGGCACCCAGCGCGGTCAACGCCTCGCCGTACGCCAGCCGCGTGGCGACCTCGTCGCCGACCTCCCAGGTGGGCAGTGTCCCCCCGTCGGTGGCGAAGACATGGGCGGTGGCCGAGGTGTCCGGTGCGGCGACCGTGACCGTGAGCTGCCGCTCGCCGCCGAGCTCGGCGATGGCCTCCTCCGGGTCGTCCAGGGGCTTGCCGTGCTTGCCCGGCTGGTCCTCCACCGCCTTGACGCCCTTGCCCTTCTCGGTCCGCGCGAACAGCACGCTCGGCCGGCCGGTCGTGGACACGGCCTCCGCGTATGCCGCGTCGATGGCGTCGATGTCGTGCCCGTCCACGGTGATGGCGTGCCACCCGAACGCCTCGGCGCGCGCCGCGTAGGTGTCGACATCCCAGCCGAGCATCGTCTCCGTCGTCTGTCCCAGCCGGTTGACATCGACGATCGCGGTCAGGTTGTCCAGCGCGTAGTGCGCCGCGTGCTCGAACGCCTCCCACATCGATCCTTCGGCCATCTCCGAGTCGCCACAGAGCACCCAGACCCGGTAGGGAAGGCGGTCCAGGCGCTTGCCGGCCAGCGCGATGCCGACCCCGACCGGCAAGCCCTGGCCGAGGGAGCCGGTGGCCACATCGGTGGGCGGTATCCGGGGTGTGGGGTGCCCTTCCAGCCTGCTGTCCAGCCGGCGGTAGGTGAGGAACTCGTCCTCACTCACCGCACCGGCCGCCTTGAGCATGCTGTAGTACAGCGGCGACGCGTGACCCTTCGAGAAGATCAAGTGGTCGTTGTGCGGGTCGTGCGGCCGGCCGTAGTCCAGGTGCAGGTAGCCGTCCAGCAGCACGGCCATCAGATCGGCCGCCGACATCGACGACGTCGGGTGACCCGATCCCGCCTTCTCGCTCACCCGCACCGAGTCGACCCGCAACTGCTGGCCCAACTCGCGCCGGAACTCCTTGTCCGCCATCGCCGTACTCCTCACACGCTGGTCGATGATCGTGTACCGCCGCGATGTCGCCGGGCAGGCCTCCGACCTCCGACCGGCCCACGGCGGCGAGGTCGTCGTCGATCGACACGGTCGACCGACACGGTGCCGTGCACCGCCTTTCGAGTGCGACGCGCGTCCGTCGTGCCTCACCGGTTCTCGGTCGTCGTCACCCGTCCCCGATCGCGTACCCGGGTCGCCCGTCGGCAAACGGCGCCTTCACCGCAGCGGGTGCCGCTTCCGGTGCGCGCGCGATCGACGGCGCGCCGCCCAGGCCGGTCATCAGTGCCCGACCCCCAACGTCCGGAACGCCCCGAGGGCGTGGTCGGCCCGGAAGTGCTCGTGATCGGCGCGCACCCGGGCGGCCGCTTCCTCGGCGAACCGCAGGACGTCGTCGACGAACAGGTCGGGCGGGTCGATGGCCGCGACGATCTGCGGCTCGACGTCGCCGACGACGTCGCCGGCCTCGTCGGCCAGGGCGTGGGCCTTCGCCAGAGCCCGTCCGCAGATCCCCGCGTAGGCCTTCCACTCCTTCTTCGACAGGTCGTCGAGGTCCACATCGTCCCGGAACGGGGAGCGCTCCCGCGTCACGTAGCTGCGGTCCTCGAACTCGACCGCGCCGTAGAACACATCGCCGTTGACCAGCTGCGTGCGCTGGGCCCGCGCGATCCGCTCGCCGCGGCCGTCGGAGTCGTACTCCGAGGGGGGCGTAAGACCCGCGAGCGCCGAGCGACGGGCCTGCTTGAACTCGACGATCAGATCGTCGGTGGCGTCGGCCCGCGCGCCCTCGACGAGCACGTAGTAGCGAGTCAGACCGAGCGAGGCGGTGCCCTGGCCCACGCGGGCCGCAACGTCCTTGACCCGCATCTCCCCCGCGCGCGGCGGCACCGCCACGTCCCCCTCGGCCACCATCCGGTCGACCAGCGACTGGAACTCCGCGCGCCGGCTCGTGGCCGGCACCAGCTCCTCGTCGGCGCGGAAGCCGCGTCCGTACTCGTCGTGGTAGTCCTCGGCGAGCCAGCTGCGCCGATCCTGCGAAGCGTCGTCGAACAGCCCGCGGATCAGCTCGGGCGCGTTGTCGGGGCGCACCTGGTGGTCGTCCTCGGTGCCGTCGCGGGCGAACCCGTCGATCGCGTCGACGTAGCCCTGCAGGAAGTGCCGTGCGATCGCGCGCTGCCGGGACGGCCCGTGCCCGCCCTCCTCCTCCGCCGCCAGCAGGAACCCGACCGCCCCCCGCTTCAGATCCCAGGTGAACGGGGCGTAGTGCGCCTCGTCGAAGTCGTTGACCCCGAAGATCGGGACGTTGTCGGCGCTGGGCATGACCCCGAAGTTGGCCGGGTGCACGTCCCCGAGCGCGAAGACCGTCGGCATCGTCGCGTCCTCGCCCGCCATGTCGCGGTAGAACAGCAGGCACGTGCCGCGGAAGAAGGAGAAGACCGAGCCGGCGAGCTTGTCGAACTTCGCCGCGGCGCCCTCGCTGTGCCGCGCGATGCGGTTGCGGTGGTCCTCGCGCAGGGTCTCCCGCACGTGCAGGCGGCGGTCGTTGCCCGTCAGCTGCCGCGGGAGCAGCACCATCTCCCCGCGCGCGCGGCGGCGGGCGAGCTGCCGGAACACCTCGAACCGCGACAGGGGCTCGTCCTCGGTGGCATCCGCCGGCCGCGCCCGGCCACCAGTGCTCCCCGAGGGCGGCGAGCAGCTCCTCCCGGCTCATCGACGAGCGCCCCGGGACCTCTCGCCGTCGAGCGAGCTCCGTAGAGCTCGGTCCTGCTTGCGTTCTCCAGTCGCGTGGTTCCCATGGACACGGGGTACACGCGCGGCGCCGGGTCATCACGCGAGCGCGGTCATCGTCAACGATCTGTCAGTCCGCAGCCGGATCGGAGCGTCGCTCTCGACCGGCCCGCTGCCCACCTCACCGCGATCGGCGCCGCCGGCCGGGAGACGGACGTGAGGGGCGGTGGGTGGGGTATGCGGTGGGTGGGGTATGCGGTCGGTATGCCTCGCTTCGGGCTGCTCGGGCGTGCCCGACGGCCATCGCCCGCCCCACTGCCGCCAGTGTCGTCGCCCCTACCGGCGTCCGCCGGCGCCGATCATGCGAGCTGTGGGATCGTCGTCGCGGTCGACGCGGTGAGCGCGCTGCGACGCCCGCTGCGGACCGTGTGGCGGGCCGTCGTCCGGCCGAGCATGCGCCGGGGCGCCCGCGCAGGGATGGCCCGCCTCGTCACGGAGCTCACGACCACCGACGCCTGCGGCCCGGTCGTCTACCTGTCGAGCGGCCCTCCGGCCATCACCGGGCCGCTCGCCCACCTCCTGCAGCGCTGCGGGTTTCCGCAGGGTGCCGTACTGATGACGAGCGACACGCGTCGTCCGCGGCGCGGGCTCGCCGCCGGTCGGGCACCGGGGCACGACGTGCTGGAGTGGCTCGCCGAAGCCCTGCCGTCGGTGCGGTGGATGCTGATCGGCGACGACGTGCCGCGCACCCGGGAGCGGTACATCAGGTTCGCGCAGCGGCTCCCGGCCAGGGTCGACGCGATCGGGCTGCTCGCCGTCGCCGACGAGGAGGTCCCCGAAGGGCTCTTCCCCGCCGACCGCGTCGGGCCCGTCCCGATCGTGCGGGCGACAGACGGTGACGGTCTGCGCCGCGAGCTGCAGAGCGCGCTGACCGCCGCGTCACCGCGTCCCGGTGATGCCGCGCAGTGGTTCCTCAGCGCGGCGGAGCGGGGCAACGGCGCCACCCGGCTGCGGGTCTGGACCGAGGGGAACGCTGTGCGTCCCCTCGCCCACGGCAGGGCCTACTTCCCGGCGCTGGCCGCGGCGCTGGCCGGCGCCGGGGACGGCGACCTGGTCTTCTTCGCCGACTGGCGGGGCGACCCCGATGAGCGGCTGACCGACGCCGGGCTCACCGTCGCCGAGGCGTTCTCGGCCGCCGCGGCACGGGGCGCGCTCGTCAAAGGCCTGGTCTGGCGGTCGCACCTGGACGCGCTGCAGTTCTCCGCGGAGCAGAACCGGAACCTGTCGGTGAACGTCAACGCCGACGGCGGGGAGGTCCTGCTCGACCAGCGGGTGCGCCCGCTGGGCAGCCACCACCAGAAGTTCGTCGTCGTCCGCCATCCCGCCGACGTCGGCCGTGACGTCGCCTTCATCGGTGGCATCGACCTCGGCCACAGCCGCCGCGACGACCGCGAGCACGGGGGCGACCCGCAGCACCAAGCCGTTCTCCGACCGGTACGGCGACAGCCCCGCCTGGCACGACGTGCATCTCGAGCTGCGCGGGCCGGCCGTGCGCGACATCGAGGACGTCTTCCGCGAGCGGTGGGAGGACCCGGCGGCGCTGTCCCGGCTGCCCTGGCAGGCGCTGCCGGACATGCTCCGGCGGCTGGACCGCGACCCGTCGCACCTGCCCGACCCGCCGCCCGATCCGCCGCCGGCCGGCAGCTGCGCGGTCCAGCTGCTCCGCACCTACCCCAACCGCTGGCCGGGCTACCCCTTCGCCCCCGACGGCGAGCGCAGCGCGGCCCGCGGCTACGCCAAGGCCCTGCGCCGGGCCCGCCGCCTGGTCTACGTCGAGGACCAGTACCTGTGGTCGGCCTCGGTCGCGCGCGTGTTCGCCGAGGCGTTGCGCGCCGCGCCGCGGCTGCACCTCGTCGCGGTCGTCCCGCGGTTCCCCGAGCAGGAGGGCGGGCTGGCGGCCACGGCCGCGCTCGTGGGGCACACCCAGGCGCTGGACCTCGTTCGCGACGCCGGCGGCGACCGGGTCCAGGTGCTCGACGTCGAGAACCGCGCGGGCGAACCCGTCTACGTGCACGCGAAGGTGTGCGTGGTCGACGATGTGTGGGCGGCGGTCGGCAGCGACAACTTCAACCGCCGGTCGTGGACCCACGACTCGGAGCTGACCGCCGCCGTGCTCGACGACGCCCGCGACCCCCGCGAGCCGGTTGATCCGGCCGGGCTCGGCGACGGCGCCCGCCGGTTCGCCCGCGACCTGCGTCTCGAGCTCCTCCGCGAGCATCTCGACCGCGAGGAGGGCGACGACGCCGACCTGGTTGATCCGGACTCCGCGGTCGACGCGATCCGCACCACCGCCGACGCGCTGGACCGCTGGTCCGCCGGGGGCCGGAACGGGGCCCGACCACCCGGCCGATTGCGCCCGCACCGCTTCGACCCACCGCCGAAGTGGCAGCGGCTGCTCGCCCTCCCCGCCTACCACGTGCTGTCCGACCCGGACGGGCGCCCGCCCCGCATGAAGCTGCGCAGGACGCTCTGATCGGACGAGACGTGGTTCACCCGACGCTGTTCCGCCTCGACACGATCTCCCGGGCGGAGTCGGCGCCAGTCGGCGTAGGGCCGAGCCGCAGAAGCAACTCCGTCTCCGCGTCGTACGGCGGTTCACCGCGCGTCCTGGACGAGCTCCACGTCGTCGGCGATGACGCCGCCTGTCGTGACGGGGCCGTAAGGAAGTCGCAAGAACGCGGCGGCGTGCGGGGGCGCTGTCGGGGTAACACGGAGGCGCCGAGCATCGATGCGCCGACCGTCTGCTGGCGGGCGAGCGGCGTCGGCTGAGGCTCGAGTCCGCGTCGCGGGCGGCGGCCGTCAAGCCGCCAGTCGCGGCTATGGGCGCGCCCACCGAGGAAGTCGGAGGAGAGGCATGGGGTCGTACGGCTGGCGGCGTCGAGCCGCCTCGGTCGCACTGGCCGCACTCACGGTGTGCGGGCTCGCCGGGTGCGGGAGCGGGGAGTCCGGTCCGCCCACCCTGAACTGGTACATCAACCCGGACTCCGGTGGTCAGGCCGAGATCGCCAACCGGTGCACGCAGGCGGCAGGTGGCCGGTACCGGATCGCGGTGTCCGTGCTGCCGCGGGAGTCGTCCGAGCAGCGCGAGCAGCTGATTCGCCGGCTCGCCGCGGAAGACAGCTCGATCGACCTCATGAGCCTGGACCCGCCCTATATCCCCGAGTTCGCCGAGGCCGGGTTCCTCGCCCCGGTGCCGGCCGAGGTGGCAGGCGCGGGTCAGCGAAGGCGTGCTGCCCAGCGCGCTGGCCGGCGCCACCTGGCAGGGGCAGCTCGTCACCGTGCCGTTCTGGGCGAACACCCAGCTGCTCTGGTACAAGAAGTCGGTCGCCCAGGCCGCGGGGCTGGACATGTCGCAGCCGGTCACCTGGGACCAGCTCATCCAGGCCGCGCAGAGCCAGAACACGCAGTTGGCGGTGCAGGGCAGGCGCGCGGAGTCCCTGACCGTGTGGATCAATGCGCTGATCGAGTCCGGCGGCGGGTCGATCATCACGGACCCGGCGGTGGACAACCCGGAGAACGTCCAGCTGGGCCTGGACTCGCCAGCGGCGGAAGAGGCCGCGCGGATCATGAGCACGATCGCGGACGCCGGACTCGGCGGCCCGGCGTTGTCCACCGCCGGTGAGGACGAGAGCGTCGCCGCGTTCGAGAACGGCTCGGCCGGCTTCATGGTGAACTGGCCGTTCGTCTGGCCGCGCGCCGCGAGCGCGGTGGAGGGCGGCACGCTGCAGCAGTCCGTGGTGGACGACTACGGCTGGGCGCTCTACCCGCAGACGGCCGCAGGGCAGCCGAGCGCGCCGCCGTACGGCGGCATCAACCTTGCCGTCGGCGCCTTCAGCCGGCACCCGGACCTCGCCTACGCCGCTACCGAGTGCATCACCAGCGCGGAGAACCAGAGCTACTACTTCACCACCAACGGCAACCCGGCCGCGCTGGCCTCGGTCTACGACGACCCGGCGGTCGTCGCGGAGTTCCCCATGGCCGCGACCATCCGCGACTCACTCGAGCAGGCCGCCCCGCGGCCGCAGACCCCGTACTACAACGAGGTGTCCGGCAGCCTGCAGCGGGTCTACCACCCGCCCTCGGACGTCGTCCCGGGTGTCACGGGACCGGAGGCCGCCGCCCTGATCCAAGCGGTGCTGGCGAAGGAGGAGCTGCTATGAGTACCACCACCCTCGCGCCGGGCCAGGAGAAGGAACGGCCGGAATCCGCGCCCAAGGCCGGGCTCAGCGACCGGTCCCGCGCCGAGCGGCGGCTCGGCTGGATGCTCGCCGGCCCGGCGTTCGGGGTGATGCTGCTGGTCACCGCCTACCCGATCCTGCAGGCGTTCTACGACTCGCTGTTCGACTACCGGCTCACGGACCCGGCGAACCGGTCGTTCACCGGCCTGTCGAACTACGGGGTCGTCCTGACCGACCAGATCTGGTGGACCGCGCTCGGGGTCACGCTGCTGCTCACCCTCGTCACCGTGGCCGTCGAGCTGGTGCTGGGCTTCGCGCTCGCCCTGGTCATGGTCAAGGCGCTGCGGGCGATCCGGCCGATCCTGCGCGCGGCGATCCTCATCCCGTACGCGATCATCACGGTCGTCTCGGCGTTCGCCTGGCAGTTCGCCTTCGCGATCGACTCGGGATTCGTGAACTCGTGGTTCGCCTGGCTGCCCGGCATCAGCGCGGACACCGACTGGTTCGGCGGCACGTTCTCCGCGCTGTTCGTCGTCTGCCCTGGCCGAGATCTGGAAGACCACGCCGTTCATCTCGCTGCTCCTGCTGGCCGGCCTGGCGCAGGTGCCCGAGGTGCTGCAGGAGGCCGCCAAGGTCGACGGGGCCACCTGGTGGCAGCGGATGTGGAAGGTCACCATCCCGAACATGAAGGCGGCCATCATGGTCGCGCTGCTGTTCCGGACGCTGGACGCCTTCCGGATCTTCGACTCCATCTTCATCATGACCGGCGGGGCGAACAGCACCGAGACCGTGTCGTTCCTCGCCTACCGCCAGACGATCTCCCGGCTGGAGATCGGCCTCGGCTCGGCGGTCTCGGTGCTGCTGTTCGTCTGCGTGATCCTCATCTGCGTGGTGTTCATCAAGGGCTTCAAGGTCGACCTGTCGCAGACCCGAGGGGAGAAGTGATGTCCACCCGCGAGAAGTGGCTGTGGATCGTCGCCGGCATCGCGATCATCCTCTACGCGCTGTTCCCGGTGGCCTGGATCGTCTCGCTGTCGCTCAAGTCGTCGTCCGACATCTCCAACGGCCAGTTCCTGCCCACCGCCGTCTCCTGGGAGAACTACAGCCAGATCCTCGTCGGCGACGCGCCAGCGACCTGTTCCTGCCGGCGCTGCGCAACTCGTTCGGCATCTGCCTGATCGCCACCGCGATCTCGTGCATCCTGTCGATGTTCGCCGCCTACGCCATCGCGCGGCTGGACTTCCGGGGCAAGCGGCTGATCCTGTCCGCCGCGCTGGCGGTGGCCATCTTCCCGGTCATCTCCCTCGTCACGCCGCTGTTCAACCTGTGGCGCCAGATCGGGCTGTACGACACCTGGCCCGGCCTGATCATCCCGTACCTCTCGCTGACACTGCCGATCTCCATCTGGACGCTGTCGGCGTTCTTCCGGGAGATCCCGTGGGAGATGGAGCAGGCCGCGCAGGTCGACGGCGCGACGAACTGGCAGGCGTTCCGCAAGGTGATCGTCCCGCTCGCCGCGCCCGGGCGTGTTCACCACCGCGATCATCGCGTTCTTCATCGCCTGGAACGACTTCGCCTACGGCATCTCGCTGACCTCGACCTCGGCCGCGCGGCCGGTGCCCGCGGCGCTGGGGCTGTTCTCCGGCGCATCGCAGTTCGAGAGCCCCAACGGGCCGATCGCCGCTGCCGCGGTGGTCGTCACGATCCCCGTGGTCGTGCTCGTCCTGATCTTCCAGCGGCGCATCGTCGCCGGGCTCACCAACGGCGCCGTCAAGGGCTGACCCCACCCCCACGTCGAAGGAGACCGCAAGCCATGGCATCCGTCGAGATGAGGAACATCGTCAAGCGCTACGGCGACGGGTTCCCCGCGGTGAACGACGTGAGCATGGACATCGCCGACGGCGAGTTCATGATCCTCGTCGGCCCGTCCGGGTGCGGGAAGTCGACCCTGCTGCGGATGGTCGTCGGGCTGGAGGACATCACCAGCGGCGACATGATCATCGGGGGGAAGCGGGTGAACGACAAGGCCCCGCGGGACCGCAACCTGTCGATGGTGTTCCAGAACTACGCCCTCTACCCCCACCTGTCGGTGTTCGAGAACATCGCCTTCCCGCTGCGGCTGTCGAAGACCCCGGATGACGAGGTGCGCAAGCGCGTCAACGACGCCGCCGACGTGCTCGAGCTGCGCGAACACCTCGACCGCAAGCCCGCGAACCTGTCCGGTGGCCAGCGCCAACGGGTCGCGATGGGCCGGGCGATCGTGCGGCAGGCCGACGCGTTCCTGTTCGACGAGCCGCTGTCGAACCTCGACGCGAAGCTGCGCGGGCAGATGCGCACCGAGATCTCCCGCCTGCAGCGCCGCCTGGGCATCACCACCATCTACGTCACCCACGACCAGACCGAGGCGATGACGCTCGGCGACCGGGTCTGTGTGCTCCGCAAGGGCCTGATCCAGCAGGTGGCCTCGCCGCGCGAGCTCTACGAGCAGCCGGTCAACCTGTTCGTCGCCGGGTTCATCGGCTCGCCGCCCATGAACTTCCTGCCCGGGACGGTGTCCGGCAGATGCTTGGACATGCCGTTCGGTCGGATCGACCTGGACGACCGGCAGGCCAAGGCCGTCTCCGGGCACGACGTCGTGTTGGTCGGGATCCGACCGGAGTACTTCGAGGACGCCTCCCTGGTCGACGAGGCCAAGCGGTCGGCCGGCATCACGTTCCGGCAGGTGGTGGACGTCACCGAATGGCTAGGTGACTCCCAGTACGCCTACATCCCGTATGAGGCGCCGGAGGAGGTCACCGCTCAGCTGCGCGACCTGTCCCGCGAGCTCGACAGTGAACAGCTGCGCACCCAGGCCGTGGTGTCGATCGACGCGGCGAGCCGGATCCGCGAGGGTCGCGAGGCCGAGTTCTGGCTGGACACGCGCAAGATGCACATCTTCGACCCCAAGTCCGGGGAGAACCTGACCCGGGACCCGGAGGCGGGCGCGGAGCTGACACGGATGGCGGAGGAGTACCGGGCGGATCAGCTGGCGGAGGCGCAAGAGGAGTCGGCGACGCTGAGCGGGCGGTAGTGCCGGAGGGCGCTCGAAGGCTCCACGTCAGTCCTCGCCGCTGCTCGTGTGAAGGTCGCGGTCGCGATCCAGCCGTGCCAACAGGTCCGGACGGAGCCGGAGCAGCTCGTCGGTTGCGGGCTCGGCCACGGCGGCCGAGGCCGCCGCGTCGTAGGGCACGAAGCGCAGCCGCAGCGCGGTCAGCGCCTCCTCCTCGCCGACGTCGCGGCCGACCTCCTCGCTGAGCAGCCAGCGCACCTCCAGCAGATCACAGAACGCCTGCACCGGGTCACCGACACCACCCACCGCCTCGTGCGCCCGCTCAGTGCCGGGCTCGAACCGCTCGATCCGCCACGCCCGGGCGGCCGAGGTGTCGCGCACGTCCCGACCCAGCCGCTGCTGCATCAGCGCCTGATGGGCACGCAGGTCGCCAAGCAGGATCCGGGCCTGGCCCTCCCCCACCTCCAGCCCGGTGAGCGCGGCAAGCTCGAGGGCGTGGAAGCGGCGTTCGGCGACCACGACCTGCAGGCGCAGCCGATCGGTCGCCCCCGCGGGTTCGAGGCGCACCTCGTCGACGGCAAAGCCGAGGTCGCGCAGGGCGCGGATGCGTCCCTCGATCTCGTGGCGCCTCGAGAACGTGAACTCGGGGACCGCGTGCAACGCCTCCCACAACGCGGTGTAGCGGTCGGCGACGCCGGCGGCCTCCTCGAGGAGTGTGTCGATCATCTCGGGGGGCTGGTCCAGCCGGATCGCGAGGTCGATCATACCGCCAGCGATGTTCTCGACCAGGATCTCCAGGTCGTGGCGCCGCTGGCCCACGCTGAGCTCGGAGTGGATCTCGCTTGTCTCCGCGTCGACGAGCCAGGCCTGCAGCAGCTGCCCGTCGCGGGAGAACAGGGTGTTGGCCAGCGAGCAGTCGCCCCAGAACACACCGTTGCGGTGCAGGTCGACCAGCAGCCCGGCCATCGCGTCGAGCAGGCGGGCGCGGTGTCGGGGCCGGTTCGGAGGAAGCCGCATGAACAGCCGCCGGTACTGCCACGACCGCTCCAGGTAGCGCGTCACCAGGATCGCGTTGGGTTCCAGCCTGCGGTCGTCGGTGGCCTGCACCACGACGCCGGTGGCGCGGACGGCGGGCAAGCCCATGGACTCGAGGTCACGCAACACCGCATACTCCCGCACGGCGATGCGCTCCGGCAGCTCCTTCAGCGCCCAGTAGCACCCGTCGGCCTCGACGAACCGCACGAGATGTCGGCTCGGGCCGACCGGAATGTCGCGCAGCGGCACCTCTGTGGCGTCCCACTCCCCGAGCGGGCGGTCCCAGGGAAGCGCGAGCAAGCCGGGCGAGGTGACACGCAGCCGCATGTCGGGAGATGCCACGCCTCCATTGTCCCGTCTGGTTGAGCCGCCCACAGGCCAGTGGCACGGCGGCGGGCGGATGGCGCGGCCGGGCCGCTGGTCACGGCGCGATGTCGTCGGCAGCGCCGCGGAACAGGTTACACGACCGTCCGATTCCGTCCCCGCGACGGCTCCTCCGGCGTCGGCTGCCGCTCGCCCGGGGACCGTTGTCCGCGCTGGTCGGCTCCACCGGCATCCGCCGCTACGCGGCGGGCGTACCGAGACCGCCGGGAGGTCGGCCGTGCCGCACCACCAGGTCCCTCACCCCGGCTGCGGTGGATCTTCCATCGTTCCCGACCGGCTTTACCGCCACGGTCTGGGCTGGCTGCTCGGCCACCAGTGCCTCCGGCTGGTCGCACGTCGGCCGGCGCACCGGCCGCCGCCACGCCGCGTGCTGAGCGGCGCCAGACGACGACGACTTCTGGGCGGCGAGGACAAGCGCGAGTGCGTGCATCTGAACCTCCGCAAACCGTGGTCCGGAGTCCCCGGTCCAGGGCCGGCCATCCGCATCGGGCCGACATCTCCCGCCGCGGGGCCATGACTTCAGAAGCGGCAGGCGCCCACGCCGACCTCCTGATCCTGTGCGATCGCGGCCTCAACCACGGGTCGCACCTGCTCGGCGGCGAGGGCGTACCCGGTGGAACCCTCGCCGGGGTCGCCGGCGAAGACGACGCCGCCGACACGGCCGTCGCTGGTCACGAACGGCCCCCCGGAGTCACCCTGCTGAACCGGGGCGGCGAGGACCAGGATCTCCCGCCGCACCCGGTCCGCCCCGTAGATGTCGCGCCCAACCGCGTCGAGACGCCCCTGCACCGTGGCCGGCATCACGACGAGCTGCCGTTGGCCGCCGGGGAACCCGAGGGCCGCCCCCTCGGTGCCACGGCCGGCCGGGGTGTCGGTCCAGCCGATCGCGGGTGCGTCGACGCCGTCGACGGCTAGCACCGCGATGTCGAGCGCGGGATCGAAACCGACGACGGTGGCCGGGTGTTCGCCGCCGGCGTCCCGCACCCGCACCTGGCCGAACCCGGCGACCACGTGCGCATTGGTCACGACGAACCCCGGCGCGGCCACGAACCCCGAGCCGGCACCGCCCCGGGCACCGCAGCCGAAGGCCAGCACCTGCACCGTGCTCGGCTGACCGGCGGCCGCGGCGGCCTGCACCGCATCGGTCCCGGCCGGCGGCGCGGCGGGCAGCGTGATTCCGCCACTCGGACCGGCGAAGACCTGCGGGAAGCCCTGTCGGTCCAGGTACGCCGACACCCGGCCGACGATGTCCGGAGCAGGTGGCAGCGTCCGGTCCAGAGCGCGCACCACCAGGGAGCCGCGGACCTGCTGGGCCAGCGCCGGGAACGGGCCCTGCGCCAGCAAGCTCGCGAGCAGCCAGACGACAGCGAGGAAGCCGGCCGCGCCGGCGGCGACACCGGCCGCCCGGTCGAGCCCGCTGATTCGCAGCCGGTGCACCGCCCGGTGCAGCCGGACGCCGAGCGCCAGGCCGATGCCTTGGCCGACCAGAGCGGCGACGACCAGCACGGCGAGGGTCAGCACTGCCGTGCCCGCGCCCACGTCGTCGGTGAGGATCCCGGCGACCAGCGGGGCGGCCCACACACCGGCGAGCAGCCCGAGCGCAAGCCCCCCGAAGGCGGCCAGCTGCGACACCGCTCCCTGCCGCCATCCTCGCAGCGCCGCGACCACGAGCAGCAGCACGAGCACCGCATCCAGCACGTTTGGACCGGGCCCGACCTCCATACGGTTCCTCCCCCTCCTGGCCGGGCCGGCCGGCGGGCCGCGGCGCAACCGCTGCGGTCACCGGTCGACGATCTGCCACAGGAGGCAGATCAGAAGATCAGCTGCACGCGGTCGCCCACTCCGACAGTCCGTGCCACGACCCGCGGCCGGGCCAGCCGCCCGTCCGGCTCTGTCAGCACACGGAGCGGTGACGGGGGCGCGTCCCCGGCACCGGCTGCGCGGCGACAGCCGTGGACGGGATCCGATCGCGGTCGACGTCAGCGCCGTTCGGCCCGGACGGCCGCCGTGACGGTCTTCACCACGTAGGTCAGCGAAGCGAGGAAGAACGCCGCGCCGACGAGCGCGCGGGCCGCGTCCGCATCCAGGGACGTCGATCGGGAGAGCCGGACGGCAACCGGCTCGCCCACCTTGCTCCGCCAGCCGGTGAGTGCCTGCCCGCCCATCCGCGTGAGCCTGCTCATCGATTCCTCCTTCACGTCCGCACCGGCGCGGGTCGCCGGTGGTGCCTCACGTCGATCTGGTCGCGCTGCGACCAGATCGCCTCGTTGGTGCCCACGCCTGCGCCCATGGCCGCCGCGCCCACGGTGAGCCCGAGGACCCACGCCGTCCACCCGGCCGTTGACCCTGCGTTCGCGAGCAGCTGCCCCGGGTCGACCAACCGCGCTTCCGGACCGTGCGCAGCCTCGTCAACGGGCGAAGTACCCCCCGCGCGCCGCCGGATGCGGCCCCCGCCGGGGTACGTCAGCAGACCGTCAGATCGAGTGGACGCCGGACGGTCACAGCCCGTGCCCCCTGGTGCAAGTCCGCGCACTTGCAGCGACGCCGATGTGAACGCTCCCGCCAAACGCCGTCAGCTCGCTCCCGAGCCTCCCCCGGCCTCGGCGCCCACCTGGTCGAGCCCGCGGCCGCTGGTGCGGTAGCTCCGCGAAGGACGGTTGTCATCTGCCCGTCAGGTTGTGCGCTGCCCACGCGGGTAGCCGACCGCCGGACCGACGACCAGGTGCACGAGGAGCAGGCCCGTGGAGCACACCGACCGTGCCGGGTCGTCCCGCCCGCTGGTCCCGAGATGGTTCCGGCGCACCGTGGCCTACGCCGGCGGGCTGCTCGTGGTAGGTGCCCTGGCGTGGGCTGTGGTGTGGGTGCTTCTGCAGGTGGCCCTGGTCACGTTCGCGCTCGTGGTCGCGCTGCTGCTGGCCGCGCTACTCGACCCGCTCGCACGGTTGCTGCACCGCGCCCTCCCGGCCTGGGCGGCGGCGCTGCTGAGCCTGCTGCTCCTCCTCGCCGTGGTGCTCGGGGCGGGCTACCTCGTCGCCAGCCGTGTCGCAGGACAGGTCAGCGGGCTGACCACATCGCTCACGGCCAGCGTCGACCACATCCGCGGTTGGCTGATCAACGGTCCACTCTCGCTGCAACCGCAGCAGGTCGATCAGGCACGCGACCAGGTCGTCGGCGCGATCCAGTCCAGGTTCCCCAGCGGCATCACCGCGGCCACGATGCTCATCTCCGCGGGCAGCGGAATGCTCATCGCACTGTTCGTGCTGTTCTTCCTACTCAAAGACGGCACGGGCATGTGGCACTGGATCCTCGGCACCGCGCCGGCCCGGCACCGCGCACGGCTCGACGGGGCCGGGCATCGGGCCTGGGACACGACGAGCCGCTACGTCGTCGGGGTCGTCGTCATCGCGCTGGCCGACGCCGTGCTGATCGGCGCTGGGCTGTTCGTGCTCGGCGTGCCGCTCGCGCTCTCGCTCTCGATACTGGTCTTCCTCGCTGCCTTCGTCCCGTTCCTCGGCGCCCTGGTGAGCGGGGCGGTGGCGGCCCTGGTCACGCTCGTCACCAACGGGTTCGGCGCCGCACTGATCGTGGTGGGCATCGTGCTGGTCGTGCAGAATGTGGAGGGCAACCTGCTCCAGCCGCTCGTCCAGGGTCATCAGGTGCGGCTGCACCCGGCGGTGATCATCGTGGTCGTCACCGTCGGCTACCTCCTGCTCGGCATCCCGGGCGCGGTGGTCGCCGTCCCCGTGGCGGCGGTCGCCCACGGCGTCGCCGGATACCTGCGCAACCCTGACGACGCGGGAACCGCCGCGGCCGACGGCTGACCGGGGTGGAGGCACTACGACACCGACGCCGGAAGATACGAGGCAAACAGCACCTCCTCCATCGCCCGCCGCGCCGCGGCCGAGGCCGACACCCGCTCCGCCTCCTCGCGCATGATGATGTCTTCGGCGCGGTGCCAGTCGGCGTCGTAGGGGACGGGCAGCGCCAGCTCCTCCCAGAGGTACTCGAACGCCGCAGTGCTGTTGAACACCGGCTCGCTGAAGATCGCCTTGTTCGACACCGAGACCACCCGGCTGGTGTACTGGCGGCCGCGGATCCAGTCTCCTGCGACCCCGCCCCGATCTCGAGAAGCTTCGTCCGGAGCGGCGACAGGTCGATCACGTCGCCGCGGACCCCACCCATCTGGATTTGGTCACCCACCCGGAACTGCCCGGGTCGTCCACCCGCCCAGCCCGCAAGCCGTCCGGCGACGAGCGCGACGAGGACGGCGACGACGACCAGCACCGCGGTGGTGACCAGGCGACCGAGCACGGAGGTGGTGTCGCGCAGCAGATCGAGGAACTCACTCACGGTCGAACTCCCGACCACACCCCACCCGACGCACCTCCGTTTCAGCGCGCGGTCGCACGACCGCGGGCGACCCGAGGGCAGTCACAGATGACAGCTGCCGGGCGTGGGCAGGTCGAACACGCCCGGGGCGTCGACTCGTGATTGACCTGATCGCTTCGAGCCCGCGGCCGCAGCGGTGTCGGTCACCCGATTCCGGCCAGGCAGCGCCTCCTGCAGCTTGGTCTTGGCGCCCTGCACCGCCAGGTGCAGCACCCAGTTCCTGCCCGACCTCGGGCAGGCGCGTGCGTGGCGGCGATCCGCAGGTCGAGACCACCGACGGCGCGGACCGGCCCGTAGCACTTCCCGACGCCGGCAAGCTGCACCGCGGTCCGTCCGTGCAGACCGGTGTCCCAGCAGCAGGAGGTCAGCTGTCGTCCGCGGCCGCGGACTCCGGAGCGGGCACGAGGACCAGCGGGGTGGCGGCGTGCCGCACGCAGTGCTGGGCGACCGAGGCGACCAGGGTGCCGGAGAGTGCACCTCGTCCGTGGTTGCCCAGCGCGAGCAGGTCGGCGCCGCGGGCGGCCTCCAGCAGGGTCCGGCCGCTGAGCGTTCGTCCGTTCCCGGTCCGGATCCGGCACCTGCGGCCTCCTGTTCCCCTCTGGCGCCGGTGGGAGGTCAGCGCTGTGTTCTCCGGTCACCAGCAGACGTTCCTGGCGCCTGACGGCCCCTTGCGATGCGCGGTCCGAGCACCCGCTCCCCGACCGGCCGAGCCCTGGATCACGTTGTTGGACAACACTTCGGTCCACTCCTTCCCTGCCCGCGCCCGTCATCGATCCTGCGGCCGGGCCGAGGTGGCTCAGATCCACCCACCCCGCATCAAGGTTTTCCGCCGCCAGGGGTCACCTACCTGCCGAACAGCTTGCGGTCACGCCTTCCCGGGATCTCCCCGGGCAGTCGTTGTCAGGGGGTCGTCAGGTCGCCGTCCGGTGAACCGGCCGAGGGCGGATACCCATACCTCATGGCCCGCCGTGAATCCCACCTCAGGTCCGCCTCGCGGCCGACACCCGTCCTCGACGAGAAGAGTGACCGGGACCACCCGGCCGCGACCGACGCATCGACCACCGAACCGCCGACCACCGGCACCCCGGGCCCGGACGCGCCGGACTCCGGCCCTCCGCGGTTCGACCCTCCGCCCGGGAAAGGCCCGACGGCCGAGCCGCCGGCCACCGGTGCGGCGGAGCCCGAACGCTCGCGCGATCCGGGCACTCGACGTGCGGGCGCCACCGCGAGCTGGCTCGGCTGGGGCGCCTTCTCCGGCCTCCTCGCCGGCATCGCCTTCCTGGCGATCAACAGCTGGTTCGCGGTGAGCATGGGCCGGGACGCGGGGGCGCCACTGCGCACCATCGCGACCGTCGTCGAAGGGCCACCCCCGGCGGAGGCCGTGGAGGGGATCGGCGTCGTCGTCCACGTGGTGCTCTCCGCGCTGTTCGGGCTGATCTTCGCGGCGCTGCTCCTGCCCCTGCGGCGCAGGTCGGCGGGCTGGCTGGCCTGGGCCGGCCTGCTCTTCGGGGGTGCGGTCTACCTCGTCGACTTCCAGTTCTTCGCCCGGTCCGTCCCGTGGTTCTCCGCCTTCCAGGCCACGAACCAACCCCTCGAGCTGGCCGCACACCTGGTGTTCGGGTCGGTGCTCGCGGCGCTGCTGCTGCTCGCCAAGCCGCGCACGGCCTCGCTGCGGCAACAGCGACGCCAAGCGTCCGCCGACCGGTGACCGCGTTGCACCGTCTCCCCCTGCGATGGCCGGCCCTGGCCGCGCTCGTCCTGATGCTGTCGGTCGCCTGTGGCGCAGGCCAGCGGGCGCAGACGGCCGACCAGATCACCGGGACCGGAGGGGCGTACGGGCAGACGGGTGACATCTCGGTGCTCGACGCGCAGTTCGTCTTCGACGGACCGATTGCCGGTGACGAGGTGTACCGCCCGGGGGCGGACGCTCCGCTGCAGCTCACGATCGTCAACGCGGGGGCGGCCGACGACCGCTTCGTCGGGGTGAGCAGCCCGGTGGCGGCCTCAGCACGGATCACCGGCGATCCGCGCATACCCGGCGGGCAGGCGCTGACGGCCGGGTACGTCGAACCGGTCGCGTCGGTCGAGACCCGGAACGCGAGGGCGATCGAGATCACGCTGGTCGGGCTCACCGAGCCCGTCCGGGCCGGACTGACCTACCCGGTCACCTTCACCTTCGAGGACGCCGGGAGCCTGACCCTGTCCCTGCCCGTCGAGAACCCGGACGTCCTGCCGCCTCGCGGCGAGCCGGAGCGCTGAGCTGACCGGGGCCGGTGGTCAGGCCGGTGGCAAACCGAGCAGTTCCCCGGCGCCGTGACGGGCAACTCCGCACCGTTGGTCGACGGGAGCACCGGCGGTCAGCAGGTCACCGGCGTGGGTCGTCAGCCGCCCGTCAGGTTCCGCAGCCATCAGCCGGGTAGCCGAGTGCCCGAACGTGAACGGGCGGCATGACGGAGAGCAGCGACGTGACGCACATCCTGAGCAGGGCGGCTCGCGCCGCAGTAATCGTGGCAGCTGCCGCGCTCGCTCTGGCGGGCTGCGCCGGCGGGCCCGGCTCCGCGCCACCGCCCGTCGCGGCCCCGGCCGAGCCCGCACCGCCCACCGGCGAATGGGCCGGGCAGCTGTGCCGGACGCTCGACCCGGTGTACGCCACGCTCGGCTCACCGCCCGACGTCGACCTCGCCGATGGCGCCGCGACCCTGCAGGCCTACCGGGCCTACCTGGCCGACGTGGAGACGGCGACGCAGCAGGCCGTCGACAGGGTGGGGGCGCTGGGGACGCCGCCGGTCGAGAACGGCGGGCAGGCGGTCGCCGACATCCGTCAGCAGTTGGCGGACGTGGGGCGCGACGCCGCACGCACACGGACGCAGCTGGAGCAGGTGGACCCCGCCGACCCGCTCGCGGTCGAGCAGGCCACGGCCGCAGCCGTCAACGGTCTCGGCACGCTGGGCAACGACCCGCAGCTGCTCGACGTGCTCAGCGTGTACCCGCAGCTCGACGACGCGGTCGGTGACGCCCCGGAATGCGCCGCCCTGACGCCGACGACGAAGCCGACGCCGGCCTCGGCGGGCCCGACCCGTCTAGCCGATCGCCGACCTCCCCTCCGGCTGGCAGGGGCTTTACAGGTTCCCGAGCGGACGAGCTGGCAGCCAAGCCCGCCGAGGTCGGCTTCACCGAAGCGGCCACGGCCGCTGTCTCCGGCCTGGCCGCGCTGCAGGCTGTGCGCGATCACGGCCGGGTGGAGCAGGGGCAGCGGGTGCTCGTCATCGGGGCATCCGGCGGCGTCGGCAGCTTCGCCGTGCAGGTCGCGAAGGTGCGCGGCGCGCACGTCACCGGGATGTGCAGCACCGCCAAGACCGACCCATCGGGACCTGCTCGTGCTGTCGGACCTCATGGCCTCCGGCCGGCTCTCCCCCGCGCTGAGCACCACGTTCGCGCTCGCTGATGCGCCGGCCGCGATCGAGCACGTCAGCACCGGACGGGCCCGCGGCAAGGTCGCGTTGATCGTCTGAGCCGGCACGGGCGCTTGCCCGGCGGCGGCCTGCCGCAGGGTGAGGATCATCAGGTAAGCGGCGCGCACCGCCGCCTGCCGATCACCCGCCGTGAGGCTCGCCTGGTAGGCGCGCTGAAGCGCCTGGACGCAGTCGTTGCGTCGGCCGAGCAGGTAGGCCGTGGTCGCCAGCTCGGCGAAGTCTGCGGCCTCCAGCTCCCGTCGTCCAGTCGAGAGCCCGCGCCACCCCTCCTTTTGGCCGTGCGCTGACCAGGTCGGTCAGCGCACCGCCGCCTCGGCGGGCGAGTCCGTCCTGGTGGTAGCTCGCTGGTGGATCTGGCGAGCGACGTACGCCGCGTCCCGGCCGACACCGGGGAGCACCATCGAGCTGAACGCGAACTGGAACGAGAGCCCGCAGAAGAAGAGCCCCGGCACCTCGTCGACCACGCCGCGGTACTCGCGCGGCCATCCGTCGTCGCCGGTGATCGGCGCCTCGATCCAGCTGAAGTCCGGCCGGAAGCCGGTCGCCCAGATGACGTTGGCGACGTCGAGGACCTGCCCGTCGTCGAGTACCGGCTTGCCGTCGGCGGACACGTCGGTGACCTTCTGCGCGATCCGTTCCACGCCACGCTCGGCGAGGTGGTGCGGCTTGACCCGGGCCGTCGGGGCGCCGTGGTGGCGGACCTTGTCCATCATCTTGCGGCCCACCGGCGTCCGCCGGGTCAGCACGTGCTTCCAGAGGAAGACGATGAGCGGCAACTCCACCTTGACCCTGGCCGAGCGCCAGTCGAGCGGGATGTTCCCGCGGTCGGGACCCACCAGGATCGTGGGCCGGTCCGCGGCCACCTCGTAGGCGATGTCGTACCCGGAGTGCGAGGCACCGACCACCGCGGTCGTCCCGGGCCGGAGCTGGGTCGGGTTGCGGTACTCCGTGGAGTGGAGCTGCCGGATGTGCGGGGCGAGCGACGCGGCGACGTCGGGTACCCGAGGTGCGCGACCGAAGGTTCCCGTGGCGACGACGACGTTGTCGCACTCGATCGTCTCGGATGCCAGGTGAGCGGTGAACCCACCGCCGTCACGGGGAACGAGACGATCCACCCGGGTGTGCATCCGCACCGGCAGCTCCATCTCCACGGCGTACTGCTCGAGGAAGGCTGCGACCTCGTCCTTGCCCGGGAAGTGCCACGGGTCGCCCGGGAAGTCCATGCCCGGGAGGCCGTCGAACTTCGCAGGCGAGTAGAGCGTGAGCGAGTCGTAGTGGCAGCGCCAGTTGTCACCGATGCGGCCGTTGCCGTCGACGATCAGTGACTCTCGACCGAGCCGCGTGAGGTGATAGCCGGTGGCCAGACCGGCCTGGCCTGCCCCGACGATCAAAGTGTCGATGTGCTGGGTGTCCATGGCTGCGAGGCTAGGAATCCCGGACGCCCGTCCGCGTCGGGCTGGATACCCATTCGGGCCCGTGGGCCGATGGGTGAATAGGCCCACGGTGCACCGTCTCAAGCGGCGATGCGGGCGAGCCGACCGCTGCGAGGCGAAGCCTGTGCCGGCTGGTCTGACGATCCGCTGACGAACGCCTTTCCACCGTGGACGGAGACCGGGCCCCGGGTAGCTCGGGGCTGGCGGCCCCGACGCACGGCAGACAGCGGTGGCCGACGAGGGAACGGACGTGATCATGAGCGGACGCACGCGGATGACGATCGGTCTGTCGGCCCTGGCGCTGCTCGCGGCCGGCTGCGGCGGGAACGGCGGCGAACCGGCCGGCCCGGGCGGTAGCCCCGCCCCCGCACCCGGCGGGAGCGGCCGCGGGAACGGGGTCCTGGAGATCGGCTACGTGTTGCCGCAGACCGGGCAGCTGGCCTTCCTCGGCCCGCCGCAGATCCAGGCGGCCCGGTACGCGGTGGCGCAGATCAACGACGCCGGTGGCGTGCTCGGGCGGCCCGTCCCGGAGCTGGTCGCCGGCGACGAGTCCGACCAGGCCGCGGTGGCCCAGCAGTCCGCCGACCGGGTGCTCGCCGCGGGGGTGGACGCCCTCATCGGGGCCGCCGCATCGGGCCAGTCGCTGGCCATCATCGACCGGGTCACCGGTGCCGGGGTCGTGCAGTGCTCCGGGTCGAACACCGCGCCGACCTTCACCGATTACGGCGACCGCGGCTACTACTTCCGCACCGCACCGAGCGACGCCCTGCAAGGCCCGGTGCTGGCCGAAACCATCATCGCGGACGGGCACAGCCGGATCGCCATCGTCGCCCGAGCCGACGATTACGGCGTCGGGCTGGCCGGCGCGACCGCGCGGTCGCTGCAGGAGGCGGGCGCCACGGTGGCGCTGAACGAGACCTACGACCCGAACGCGCAGAACTTCGACGCGCTCGTGCAGCAGGTCCGCGGCGCGCAGCCCGACGCGGTCGTCGTGATCGCCTTCGAGGAGGGCGCGCGGGTGCTGCAGGGCCTGATCGAGGCCGGCCTGGGGCCGGACCGTGTCGGGGTCTACGGCGCCGACGGGTTGCGCAGCGAGAACCTGCCCGAGCTCGTCGCTCCGGCCAACCCTGCCGTGCTGGCCGGGATGAAGGGCACCGCGCCCGCCTCGGCCTCCAACGCGCAGTTCCTGACCGACCTACGGCAGTTCGCCCCGGACCTGACCGAGGTGCAGTTCGCGCCACAGGTGTTCGACTGCGTGAACATCATCGCGCTGGCCGCGGAGGTCGCCGGTACCGACGACCCGACGGTGGTCAAGGACGAGATCGTGGGCGTGACGAAGGACGGCACGAAGTGCACGAGCTTCGCCGAGTGCCGCCGGCTCGTCGCCGAGGGCCAGGACATCGACTACGACGGCGCCAGCGGGCCGCTGGAGTTCGTCCCGGCCGGAGAGCCGGGCACCGCCTCGATCGAGATCTACCGGTTCGACCAGCAGGGGCAGCTGCAGACGGTCGACACGGTGCAGACCTCGGCCGCGCCGTAGCTGATCACGCTGGGGATCAGTCCGGGACGGACGCCGCACGCACCAGCCGGGCCAGCCGGGAGTAGCCGTGTTCCTTCGCTACCCGCTCGACCACCGCGCGCAGGCGTGCGGCGTCCTCCGGGTGGCCCTGCCGCTCCCGGGCGTCCGCGAGCAGGCGCCGGTCGTGCGCGGCCCACAACAACGCCCCGTTGGCGGTGTCGGCGGCCGTCGCGACCTGGAGGTGCCGCTCGGCGAGCTCCGGGTCGCCGACCACGAGCGCGAGCATGCCGAGATAGCGATCGGCCGATCCGAAGCTGACGATCCCGTGCCCCGTGACGAGCGCGGTGCCCGACTGGGCGGCGAGGTGGTCGGCGAGCAGCCCGGCCGAGGCGCGGTCGCCGAGCACCGCCGCCGCCTCGACGAGCAGCGCCATCACGGTGGACCACATGGCGTCCGACGGGACCGCGAACCCGCCGCGCCGGACCTCGGCCAGCAGTCTGGCGGCCTCGGCCGTCTCCTCTATCTCGGCCAGCATCAGCATCAGGCCCGGTAGCCAGATCGAGCCGTCCGGCTCGGAGCGGACCAGTTGCCGCACGAACGGGGCCAGCGGTGCGAGCCGGTCCTGCTCCCGCCGGATGACGAACATGCGCAGGCCGTGAACCCGAGTTGTCCTCACCAACGAGCCGCTGGCCCGCCTGAAGGCAGCGGATGGAGGCGTCCTCGGCGTCGGCCAACCGGCCGTCGTGCAGCTGCAGCATCGCGTCCAGGTGAGACAGCACGTAGTGCCAGAACGGCGAGCGCAGCCCGACAATCACCTCGGCCATCTGCTCCAGCTCGGCGCGGAACTGCGGCATCCGGCCGAGCCGGGCGAGCGCGCGCAGCCGGATCTGGCGGCCGAGGATCTCGGTGTCGACGTCGTCGATCCGGTCGCAGAGCTCGCGCAGCCGCGCGGTCGCCGCGTCGGTCTCGGTGGCCAGCTCGGCGTAGCCCGCGGCGTCGTCGAGGTAGGCGCCGTGGCGGGCGGCGAGCGCCTTGGCCTCGAGGAGGGGGTCGTCGAGCCGCGCGATGAGCGCCTGAGCTTCGGCGAAGGCGGCCTGCGAGCCGGCCGCGTCGCCGTGCATCGCCGCCGAGCGGGTCAGCGCCCCGAGCAGCTCCACCCGCTGCGCGGTGGCCTGCGGGTCGAGCCGGGCCAGCGCGCGGGTCAGCCGGACGGTTGCTGCGGCACCGTGCCGACCCGGTCGCCAGCTCACGTCCTCGTAGCCCAGCGCCGCGCGGGCGAGCAGGTCGGCGTCACCGCCGGAGTCCGCGGCGGTGACGGCAGCGTCGTAAGAGGTGATCGCGGCGAGGTGGTGGCCGGCGCAGAACTCGGCGTTCGCCTGCTCCATCAGCAGCTCGGCCCGGAGCCGGTGGTCCCCCGGTCAAGCAGGTCGCGGGCGTGCCGGAGGTGCTCGATGGCCTCGGGGAAGGAGAGCTGCTCGGCCGCCCGGCGGGCCGCGGCCCGCAGGTGCTCGACCGCAGGCGCTCGCCGCGGGGTCGGCCGCGGCGGCCTGGCCGAGGTGGAAGGCGATCTCGGGGGCGACGTCGGTCAGGTGTCCGGCGTACACCCGCTCCATCGCCACGCCGATCCGGGCGTGCAGCCGGGCCCTGCGTGGCCGGGTGAGCGACGCGCGCAGTGCGTCCCGAACCAGGGCGTGGGTGAAGCGGTAGGTGTCGCCCCCGGTGTCGTCGAGCAGCCGGGCGGTGACCGCCCGGTCGAGGTCGTCGACCAGGTCCAGCTCGTCGACCCCCAGCGCGGCCGCCAGCACCGACACCGCGAACTCGGCGCCGGCCACGGCGGCACCGGTCAGGGTGCGGTGCACCCGCGGGGGCAGCTCACTGGTACGGCGGCGCACGGCCGCGGTGACATCGCCGCCGCCCGCGGCCGCCATGGCCTGCAGCAGCAGCGGGTTGCCCGCCGTCTCGCCGACCATCGTGGCCAGCTCGTCGCGCGGGCCGAGCAGCTGGACGGCGGCGGCGAGGTCGAGGCCGGCCATCGACAACACCCGCGCCGCCGGGTCGGCGACCAGGTGGTCGATCAGGGCGACCAGGCCCTCGGGCGGATCCGAGCTGGTGTCGCGCAGGGTGAGCAGCACGCACAGCGGGCCGCTGAGCGGGGTCCGTGCCAGGTGGGTGAGCATCTGCACCGTGCTGGCTGTGCCCCAGTGCAGATCGTCGACCACCACCAGCAGCGGCCCGCGCCGAACGGTTGCGGCGAGCCACCCGCGCGTCCCCTCGAACAACCGGTAGCGCTCGGTCTCGGCGTCGGCCGACGAGGGGGCCACCAGGCCCGGTACTCGCGGCACAAGCTCGGGCAGCAGCCGGGCCAGCTCGCCGCCGGCCGGGCCGAGCAGCTCGCGCAGCGCCGCGGGGTCTCGCCCGGCGATCACCGTGCGCAAGGCCTCGATCACCGGCTGGTAGGGAACGGCGAGGTCCTCGCTGCACCGCCCGTAGAGCACGGTCCATCCGTGCTCCGCCGCATGGCCGGCCACGCGCGCGGCCAGCCGGGTCTTCCCGATCCCCGGCTCGCCGCGCAGCACGATCCAGCGCGCGGCGCGCACAGGCCCCTCGAACAGCGGCATCAGGAGGTCGGCCTCCTCGGCCCGGCCGACGAAGGCCTCCCGATCCGCCGACGCTAGCTCGGGCGGCAGCTGCCCGGCATCGGCGGACGCCGCGGTGGTGGGGCCGTCGCCCGGCTCGGGGCCGCCCACCGGCTCACCCGAACCGGTCTCGATGGTCACCTCGGCCACGAAGCGATAGCCGCGGCCGTGCACCGTGCGGATCAACGCCTGGCTCGTGCCGTCGTCACCGACCAGCCTCCGCGCCTGCTTGATCCGAGTGCTCAACGCGGAGTCGGAGACGAACCGATCGCCCCAGACCGCGTCGAGCAGGTCCTCCCGGGTCACCAGCCGGCCGCGGTTCTCCACCAGATGGCACAGCACGTCCAGAACCTGGGGCTCGGCGGCGCGGCTCCCGTCCGGACCGGTGATCTCCATCCGGCCGGGATCGAGCCGCAGCCCGGCAAAGCAGTAGACCGGCATGGCGGAGGTAAGCGCGGGAACTCGCTGACCTCGACGATGGCGTCGACCGGCAACCCGAGGTCGGCCGCGTGCTTACGGAGCAGGTCGACGTCGTCGACCTCGTAGAGGCAGTACGTCTTGCGCTTGTCGGCGGACAGGAAGCTGGTCAGCCACGTGATGTCGTGGTCGGCCTCGTAGGCGGCCAGCATCGCGCTGCGCTCCGGTGTCGCGCGCAAATCCTCGGCGAATTCCCGCTCCACCAGGTACAGAGGCATGGCCCGCCTTCCCTTCGCGAAGGTCTGGCCATCGTACCCATCGGGAAGCGGGGTTCGTCCGGGTTCTCCGGCCGACGCCCCGGAGGTTCACGCTGCGCGGCACCGGGTCAGGCCTTCCAGGAGGTGGTCGGCGAGCTCGGTGGCGTCGGCTCCGACACCGTCGATGAAGTTGGACTTGCGGCGACGGGTGAACGGCAGGCCCGAGCACGTACATGCCAGGGCACCGTCATTACCCCGCCGTCGTGGCCGGATCCCACCCTGGCGATCGAGCAGCGCCGGGTCGAGCCACGGATACCGGGGCCGGTACCCGGTGGCCCAGACCACGGTGTCGAACGCCGGTCGAGGTTGAGCATTCGGTCGGCGCCGGTGGCCGACCACGGGTCGGCGCCGGACGGGTCGGGCTGCGCGGCACCTCGAGTGCCGTGGTGGGCGACGATAGCTCGTCGATCCGGTCCAGCAACCGGTTCTGAGTTTGAGGTCGGCAGCGGCGACCAGCCGTTCGCCAGCGACCGGAGAACTGCGCCTTGCCTACCGGCGACGCCGACGAACCGACCGACCAGCTGGACACCCGCTGCGGCCAACGCGTTCAGATCCAGAGATCGCCGCTCCGGGGATCCGACAAGCTGCAGCGAGGGCAGCCGCCGGGCCCGGGCGATGTCGTCGACCTCGTCGTAGCGCTCGTCCAGCTGACCGATCGCGTCCAGCCAGCAGTGGATGTCCCGGCCCCGGTAGGTGCGCGGCAGCCGGACGTGCTCGCCCACCGCCAGGGTGACGTCGCGGCCGGCCCGCGTGCAGCTCGTCGGCGATCTGCACCCCGGACGCCGAGGCGCCCACGACCAGCACGCCGACCGTCGGGCCGACTGGCTCGGGCGTGCGGTAGCCGCAGCGCGCTGAGCTGCTGGACGTGCGCGGGCAGCGTCAGCGGCCAGGCGGGATGTGCGGCGTGCCCCGGCCCGCCGGTGGCCACGACGACGCAGCGGCACCGCCAGGAGCCGGTGTCGGTGGCGACCAGGAAGCCGGAACCGTGGCCGGACGCACGCGCGGGACGTCGGTGCCGATCTGCACCGGCGCGTCGAACGTCCGCCGGTACCCTTCGAGGAAGCTCGACGACCTGCGCCGGCGGTCAGGTAGCCGTCGGGGTCGGCCGCCGACGGTAGCGGTAGCCCGGGCAGCCGGGTCATCCAGTTGGGCGTCAGCAGGCGGAGCGAGTCCCAGCGCTCGGGTCCGCCACGCGCTGCGCCACCTCGCCCCGCTCGAGGACGACGTGGTCCAGGGCGCGGTCGGACAGGCAGCGGCTCATCGCCAGACCGGCCTGGCCGGCCCCGATGATGACGACGGTCGTGCTCGCATGGGACTCGCTCCTTGCCGAGATGTCCGGCACCGATCAGACGACCTCGACGGTGACCGCGGTCGGGTTGGTCAGCGATGTCGAAGACCGCGGAGCGCTTCTGGGACTGCGCGACGATGGCCTCGATATCGGCGCGTGGAGGCGTCGGCGTCGATCTCGTAGCGCACCCGGATACCGCTGAAGCCGTTGCGCACGTCGGGGTCGATGCCGAGGATCCCCTGCAGGTCCATGTCACCCTCAAGCACGGCCCGGACCGAGCGCAGCTGGACACCACGGTTGGTCGCGACCGAGGCGACCCCGCGGTCAGGCAGCCGGCCAGCGCCGGCCAGCACGGCCTCGACCGGGGTGGCCCCGTTGTCCTCCGCGGCGAACAGCTCCGGGTGGTCACCCTCGAAGACGAACTGCTGGCGGTGCGTCTGCTCGGCGCCCAGGCCGGAGTAGTCCTGCACGGTGGTGCGGCTGTGGGTGCCGTAGACCCACTCGCACCGGGCCCGCCACTGGAACCGGGCCGCTTCCGGCGCCGCGGTCAGGGCCTCCCGGGCACCCAGCAAGGCCTCGACGTTGACGCCGTTGTCGACGGTCGGCTTCTCGGTGGTGGTCATGATCGTCTCCTTGTCGCGTCCCGTCGGGGACCTGGTGGTGATGACGGCGACCAGGTTGACCGGCGAAGCGGGGCGGCACGTGGAGGACGGCATGGCAGATCGGGTGGAGACCGATCTCCCGCCGATCTCCACCCGATCTTCATGATTCCGAGGCGGCCGGCTGAGCAGGCTGGCGGCCATGAGCATCGAGCAGCTACCGGCGACCGGGCCCCACGGCCGGCTCCGACCCGGCGGACGGCTGGCGGGAGGCCGGCGCCGCCTGGGGGCACGCCGCGAACGACTGGGCCTGCCTCTATGAGCACTACGCCGTCGACGTGATCACCGCGATGTTCGCCCACCTCGGCGTCGGGCCGGGCCGCCGACTGCTCGACGTCGCCTGCGGCGCCGGGCTGGCCGTCAGGCAGGCCACCGCACGGGGGCCACGGCTGCCGGCATCGACGCCGCCGAGCAGCTCGATCGACATCGCCCGCACCCGCAACCCCGACGCCGACCTGCGGGTCGGGTCGATGTTCGCGCTGCCCTGGCGCGTCCCGCAGCTTCGACGCCGTCGTCTCGGTGAACGGGGTGTGGGGCGGTTGCGAGGAGGCGCTCGTCGAGGCACACCGCGTGCTCCGGCCCGGCGGGCTGATCGGCATCAGCTTCTGGGGCACCGGGCCGCCGCTCGACCTGCGGGCCTGCTTCAAGGCCTACGCCCAGCATGCCCCGACTCGCACACCTCGAGGCGATGCGGCGGCTCAACAATATCGCCAAGGACGGCGTCGCCGAGCAGATGCTCGCCGGCTCCGGCTTCGACGTCATCGAACACGGCCGGCGGATCTCCACAATGGAATGGCCGGACGCCGAACTAGCCTGGCGCGCGCTGTCGAGCACCGGGCCCGCCGTACCCGCTCTGCGCCACGGCGACCGGGAGGCGCTGCGCCGCGACGTGCTGGCCGCCATCGACAGCTGCCGCGACCACCGCGGTGTCTACCGGTTCCGCAACGACCACCGGTTCGTCATCGCCCGCAGGTCCCGACGGCCCGGGAAGGCGGCCGGCTGACCACGACGCCGGGGTCAGCGCGTCCGGGCGAGCGTCCCGAGGTACAACTCGACCACGGCGTCGTCGGCGAGCAGTTCCTCGCCGGTGCCGGTGTGGGCGTTGCGTCCCTGGTCGAGCACGTAGCCGCGGTGGGCGATCTCCAGGCAACGCCGGGCGTTCTGCTCGACCATGACCATCGACACGCCGGCCTCGTTGATCGCGCGGATCCGCGCGAACGCCTCGTCCTGGGCGATCGGCGAAAGCCCCGCGGAGGGCTCGTCGAGGAGCAGCACCTTCGGCTCCATCATCAGCGCCCGTCCCATGGCGACCACCTGGCGCTCCCCACCCGAGAGGGACCCCGCGCGCTGGCTGCGCCGCTGCGCCAGCAGCGGGAAGAGCTCGGCGACGGCCCGCATCCGCTCCGGAAAGCGCCGGGGGCGCTGGTAGAGCCCCACCTGCAGGTTCTCCTCGACGGTCAGGCTGGGGAACACGTTGCGGACCTGCGGGACATACCCCACGCCGAGGGACACGAGCTCGTGCGCGGGCTTGCCGGTGATGTCCGCGCCGTCGAGTGAGATCGTTCCCGACCGGACCGGCAGGAGCCCGAACACGGCCTTCACCAAGGTGGACTTCCCCGCCCCGTTCGGCCCGACGACCCCGACGATCTCGCCGCGTGCCACGTGCAGGTCGCAGCCGTTCAGGATGTCGACCTCGGGCAGGTAGCCGGCCACCACGGACTCGGCGGCGAGCACTGCGTCGCTCGCAAGCTCGCTCACTGGTCCTCCCGGAAGTCGGGTTCGTCGTGACGCGAGCCGAGGTAGGCGTCGATCACCGCGGGGTTCCCCGCCACAGCGGCGGGCGGCCCCTCCGCGATGATCCGACCGTCGGCCATGCAGACCACCCAGTCGCTGATCCGCATCACCACGTCCATGTCGTGCTCGACGAACAGCACGGTGCGACCCGCGTCGCGCAGGTCGGAGATGTGGCCGAGCAGATCCTGACGGAGCGCGGGGTTCACCCCGGCCATCGGCTCGTCCAGCAGCAGGAGCGCCGGGTCGACCATGAGCGCCCGCGCCATCTCCAGGAGCTTGCGCTGGCCCCCGGACAGGTAGCCGGCGTAGTCGTCGCGCTTGTCGGCCAGCTGGAAGCGCAGCAGCAGCTCGTCGGCCCGTCGCGTCACCTCTGTCTCCTGGGCGCGCCACAGCGGCCGCAGCAGCGCCGGCACGAGCCGCTCGCCGCGCTGCGCGACCGCGGCGAGCTGCACGTTCTCCAGCACGGTCAGCCGCGGCAGGACACGGGTGAGCTGGAACGTACGTACCATGCCCCGGCGGGCGAGCCGGTGGGCTGGCAGCGCGGCGGCGTCGCGCCCGTCGAACGTCCAGCGCCCGGCGTCCGCCCGGTCGAACCCGGTCAGCACGTTGAACAGGGTCGTCTTCCCCGCCCCGTTGGGCCCGATCAGCCCGGTGACGACACCGCGTTGCACCTCGAGGTGGGCCACGTCCACCGCGCGCGTTCCGCCGAAGTCCTTGCGCACCCCGTCGACGACGAGGATCGGCTCCGGCTTGGTGGCGCCCGGCTCCGCGACGACGCCGGCGAGCGCTGGGTGGGAGGTCGCTGGGTGGGACGTCATCGCGACGATCCGATCTCGGTCCGCGCCCGGCCCGGGCGCCGGGTCCGCCTGCCGGCACGACGCGGGACTGCCGTGGCGCCGGCCTCCAGCCGCATCTCCTCGCGGTTGCCGAGGATGCCGGCGGGCCGGAACACCAGCAGGATCACGAGGCCGAGACCGACCAGGGCGAACCGCACGGCGCCGACGTCGGCCGGCCCGATCACCTGCGGTGGGACGACGCCCGCCCCGATCGCCTGGCGCAGGGCGCTGTCGGCGAACGAAAGCAGGAACCAGAAGACCACCGAGCCGAGGACCGGGCCGAGGAGGGTTCCGGCGCCGCCGAGGATGAGCAGCGTGTACAGGTAGAAGGTCACCACGGGGTTGAACGTGTTGGGCGCCACCGCCTGGCCGTCGACCGCGAGCAGCATCCCGCCGAGCGCGCCGAGCAGCCCGCCGAGGACGAGGCTCTGCATCTTGTAGCCGTAGACGTTCTTGCCGAGGCTGCGCACCGCCTCCTCGTCTTCCCGGACTGCCCGCAGGACCCGTCCCCAGGGGCTGCGGACGAGCAGGAGCAGGCCCAGCGTGGCCACCGCCACCGCGCCCCAGCCGACCAGCATCACCCACAGGTCCCGGGCGGTGAAGGTCAGCCGGCCCAGCCCGTAGGAACCGGCCGGCACCGGGTTGGCGGTGTAGAACGCGCCGGCGAACTGCTGCAGGCCGAACACCCCGCCGGTCACCGGCCGGGCGAAGCCCGCGTTGAAGACGATCCGCAGTACCTCCCCCGCCGCGATGGTGGCGATGGCCAGGTAGTCGGCGCGCAACCGCAGGGTCGGGATGCCGAGCAGGAGCGCGAGCACGACGGAGGCGGCGAGGCCAACCAGGACCCCGAGCCACAGCGGGCCGCCGTAGACCGCCACCGTCACCGCAACCCCGTAGGCGCCGACGAGCATGAACGCGACCTGCCCGAAGTTCAGCAGCCCCGTGTAGCCGAAGTGGAGGTTCAGGCCGACCGCGGCCAGCGCGTAGATCGCGGCAACCGGGCCGAGGGCGCCGCGCCCGGCGTCGGAGAGGATCACGAGCAGGTCCATGCGGCCCTCCTACCCGACCCGCTGCGCGCGGCCGAACAGGCCCTGCGGGCGGACCAGCAGGACCACGATGAGCATCCCGAGCGCCCAGGCGTTCTGCAGCTCGACGGGGAAGTACGCGGTGGACAGCTGGGCGACCAGCCCGACCAGCAGCCCGCCGGCCATCGCGCCGAAGGCGCTGCCGAGGCCGCCGAGGATCACCGCGGCGAACATCAGCAGCAGCAGCCGGAACCCCATGTCCCAAGTGACGATCTCGGAAAGTCCGAACAGGACCCCGCCGAGCGCGGCCAGCCCGCCGCCGAGGGCCCAGACAGCGAGGACGACCCGCGCGACGTCCACCCCGGACGCCTCGGCGAGCTCCCGGTCATCGGCGACGGCCCGCATGGCCCTGCCGATCCGGGTGCGCAGCAGCATCAGCCCCACGGCCACCAGCACGGCGAGTGCCAGCACGGTGATGACCAGATCCCGCGGTGTGATCGCGATCGGGCCGAGGACGAGGGGCTTCTGATCACGAGCAGGAGGTGCCGCAGGAACAGCGAGAGCCCGATCGAGATGATGAACAGCTGGATCCGGCCCGTGCCGCGGGAGCGCAGCGGCCGCCACATGCCGAGCTCCAGGCCGGCGCCGACGAGTGCCCCGACCGCGACGGCGACGAGCGCCGCCGGGATCAGCCCCCATCCCGGACCGGCCGTCGCCGCGTTGAGGAAGAACGCGGTCATCGCCCCGATGGTCACCAGCTCCCCGTGCGCGAAATTGATCAGGTTCGTCGTGCCGAAGATCAGCGAGAGCCCGATGGCGGTGATCGCGATGATCGCCCCGAACTTGATGCCTGCCACCGTCAGCCGGGCCAGCAGCGCGCCCGTCCCAGGCCCGCTCGGGGCCAGCCCCGGGGCGGGACCGGGCGCCTCACCGGGCGCGACGAGGGGGAAGAGCACGGTGCGCTGCTGGCCGGGACGGATCGTGACCTCCGGCAGGGTCGCGGCGCTCGCCTCGCGCAGGACCACATCATCCGGAAGCGTGGCGGTGTCGAGCGTGACGTCGTACGCGCCGGGCCCGGGAAGCAGCACCTGCCACGTGCCATCCGGCCCGGTCGTTGCGGTCCCCACCTCCTGGCCGTCCCGCTCGACGGCGATCGTCACGCCGGGCACCGGCTCGCCCGCCGGGTCGCGCAGCGAGCCCCCGACCGCCGCACCGTCCTGCGCGGCGGCCGCGGAGGGTGTCGCCAGCCCCACAAGTACGAGGAGCAGCAGGGTCACCAGGCTCCGCACCGCGCCCTACCCGGGTATCGGGCGCCGGGCCCGGTGCAGGCCGGGCCTCGTGGGCGCCGGTTCCCCGGTCACCTGGATCGCCTGGATCGCCGTCATGGGCACCTCCGGATCGCCGCAGCGGGGAGAGGTCGTCAGTTCGACATACCCCCGCCAGGTGGCGCCCAGCTTGCGGATGTCCTTCGATCGACCAGATCGGTACGGGCCGGCTGGAGCTACGTCTGCGCGTCTCTGCGCGGGCAGTTGCTGCCGTGGGGCTCGAGATCCCTCCAGAACCGGCGCACCCACTCGCGCTCCGCATCAAAGCCATCGGCGTCTGCGGTGATCCCGGTGATGTTGAAGGTGTGCCCGGCCGTTCGTCCGCTGAACGCGGTGGCGCTCCGGCGCATCGGGCGCGCTGTGCAGAGTTCGGCGCTTGACCAGGAGCGGTGCGGTGGCCTCACCGTCCGGTCGCCTCCTCGAGGGCAGCGGCCACGGCGAGGATCCGCTCGTCGGCGTGCCGCGGGCCGACGATCTGCAGGCCGACCGGCAGCCCGGCCGCGGTCGCACCGCAGGGGACGGTGATCGCGGGCTGCTGGGTGAGGTTGAACGGGTAGGTGAACGGGGTCCAGCTCGTCCAGCGCCGCGCCGGCGAACCGGGCGGTACCTCATGCCCGGCAGCGAACGCCGGGATCGGCAGGGTCGGCGTCACGAGCAGGTCAAAGCGCTCGTGGAACTCCCCCATGCGCACACCGAGCGCCATGCGCTCGGCCGTCGCGTCCAGGTAGTCGAGCGCGGACAGGGTCCGGCCCTCCTCGCAGATCTCCCGCAACCCGGAGTCGACCAGGTCCCACTGCGGCGCCGGCAGCCCCTCGAGGGACTTCGCCGCCCCGGAGAACCACAGGACGTGGTAGGCCCGCACCGGGTCCGCGAAGCCCGGGTCCACCTCCTCGACGACGGCGCCGAGCCCGGCCAGGACCTCCACGGCGCGCCGCACCGACGCCGCCACCTCCGGATCGACGTCCGCGTACCCGAGGTCCGGGCTGAACGCGATCCGACATCCGGCCACTCCCCCGCCGAGCCGTTCCCGGAACGTCGCGACGGGTGGGGGCAGCGCGGACCAGTCCCGCGCGTCGAAGCCGCTGAGGACGTCGAGCATCAGCGCGGCGTCCTGCACCGAGCGGGTCATCGGACCGGCGTGGGCCAGGGTGCCGAACGGGCTCGCCGGGTAGAGCGGGATCCGGCCGTAGGTCGGCTTGAATCCGACGATCCCGCAGAAGCCCGCGGGGATCCGGACCGAGCCGCCCCCGTCGGTGCCGGCCGCGAGCGGACCCATACCGGCGGCGACCGCGGCCGCCGCTCCTCCACTGGATCCACCGGAGGTGCGGGTGGGATCGCACGGGTTGCGGGTCACCCCGGTCAGCGGGCCGTCCGTGACCCCCTTCCAGCCCAGCTCCGGCGTCGTCGTCTTGCCGACCAGCACCGCGCCGCTCTCGCGCAGGCGGGCGACGACGGGCGCGTCGACGTCCCAGGCCTGCCGCGGATCGATCGTCCGCGAACCGCGCAGCGTCGGCCAGCCACGGGTGAGGAACAGGTCCTTGATCGAGGTCGGCACCCCGTCGACGGGGCCGGCGGGCTCGCCGGCGTGCCAGCGTGCTTCCGCCGACCGCGCCTGCTCGACGGCCCCGTCCGCGTCGACCAGGCAGAACGCGTTCAGCTCGGCGTCGCGGGCGGCGATGCGGTCCAACACCGCCCGCGTCGCCTCGACCGGCGACACGGAGTGATCGGCGTACCCCGCCACCAGCTCGGTCGCGGTCCAGTCGGCCAGGTCGTCAGGCTGGTCACTCACCTGTGCTCCTCCCCCGGGGTCTCACGGACGTAGCCGACGCTCTTGTCCACGACGTTGCGCAGCGGCCGCCCGGCGCACCAGCGGCGGAGGTTGTCGAGGAAGAGGTCGGCCAGTGACTCGCGCCAGCCGACGGTGTCGGCGGACATGTGCGGCGACACGACGACGCCGGGCAGGTCCCACAGCGGTGACGACTCCGGCAGCGGCTCCCGCTCGAACACGTCGAGTGCCGCGCCGGCCAGCGCACCCGTCCGGAGCGCGTCGACCAGGGCGGACTCGACGACCAGCTCGCCCCGGCCCACGTTCACCAGGCGCGCAGTCGGACGCAGCGCCGCGAACTCCGCGGCACCGATCAGCCCCCGGGTCTCGTCGGTCAGCGGGGCGACGAGCACCAGGTAGTCCACCTCCGGCAACAGCGCCCCGAGATCGGCGGAGGCGGCCACCTCACCGAAGTCGGGGTCGCCGGTGCGGCCCGTGCGCCCGACTCCGCGCACCCGCACGCCCGCGGCCCGCAGCAGCCGGGCGACGGCTCGACCGATGGGGCCGACCCCGACGATGAGGGCCGTGGTGCCCGCCACCCGCTCGGTGTCGCGGTGCTCCCACTCGCGGCGGCGTTGGCGGTCCCACGTCCCGGGCAGGTCCTTGGCGAACGCCAGCACCAGCCCGAGGACGTACTCGGCGATGGCCCCGTCGAAAACGCCGCGCGAGTTCGTCACCGTCACGTCGCTCGCCGCGACGTCTGGGGTGAGCACGTTGTCGACCCCGGCACTTGCCGTGTGGACCCAGCGCAGCCGGTCCGCAGACCGCCACGCGCCGGCCAGCGCCGGGGTGTGAAAGTCCCACGCCAGCAGCACGTCGGCGCCGGGCAGCGCGTCCGCCAGACCGGCGGCGTCGACGGCGTCGACCTCGGCCAGCCGCCCGATCTCGTCGAGGTTGTGCGGGAGGTCGCGATCGCGCAGCAGGGCCACGCGCGGCATCGGCATGAGATTCCTCGCTGTGGGCCGTCGCGGACGTCTTGGCGACGCTATCCACGCATCGTAGGATTGTCAACAATTCTGGGCGCGGGAGGCGATATGGTCGAGCAGTCCCGCCGGCGGGGCGTCGGGGTGGTTGTACCGTACGACTTCGCGCTGGACCGCGAGATGTGGCGGTGGGCGCCGCCGGACGTCGACCTCTTCGTCACCAGAACCCGGCACCTTCCCCTGCGGGCCGGCCTGGAGATGGCCGAGCGGATCGGCGTCGACGAGGCCCTGCGCACCGGCACCGCCGACGTGCTCGCCGCCGAGCCGGACGTCGTCCTCTACCTGTGCACGTCGGGCAGCTTCGTCCGCGGGGTCGGCGGCGAGCGGCACATGCGCGAGGTGATGCTCGCCGCCGGGGCGCCCGCCGCCGTCACGACCTCCGGCGCGCTGCTCGACGCGCTCGCCCACGTCGGCGCCCGGACCGTCAGCGTCGTCTCGCCCTACCTGCCGGCCCTCGCGGCCCGGCTCGACGCGTTCCTGGCCGAGGCCGGCGTCGGCGTGGTCGCCCACCGCGGGCTCGGCCTCGACGAGCACATCTTCCGCGTCTCGTGCACGACGGTCCGCGACCTGGTCAAGGCGTCCGCGGGCGACCCCGCGGACGCCGTCTTCGTCAGCTGCACGAACCTCGCCTGCTACGACGTGATCGCCGGACTGGAAGCCGAGCTGGGCAGGCCGGTGCTGACGGCGAACCAGGTGTCGCTGTGGGCGGCCGTGCGCCGCGCCGGGGCCGCGGTGCCGCGCAACGGCCAGCGTCTCTTCGCCGCCGGCCCCGTCTCGACCGGGACCTGGCCGGGCCCCCAGTAACCGTCGACCGGAGGCGGTGGGGCCTCGACAGGTTCCCCGTGACCGCCCGGCTCGTCGTGCTGTTCACCCGCTCGCGCTGGGGTGCCGCGAATCGGTGCCGCCGCGACCACCGGGTCGGCGCTGCTCGGCCCCGCCGTCGCCTCGTACACCGGAGCCCTGGTCAGCAACACGGCCGTCCCGGCCTGGCACGACGGTTACCGCGAGATGCCCTTCTCGTTCTCGACATAGACGAGAGCTCCGGGGAGGCGGGCTCACCCCGGCGTCGCACAGCATGCATGACCTTCGCACCTGCTGGGCGGGGTGCGACGGTCGCACTTGATGCGCGGCAGGCCCGGGTGAGGCGCTACAGCGCAGGAAAGCCGTGATCAGGGCGTGCAGGTGCCGCTGCTGCCGAACTGGGTCCACGCGGTGACCGCAGCCACGAACGCGGCCAGATCGGAGGGATCACGAAGTCGGGCGAGCACGACGCCGTCGTCGACATCGACGTACTCGTGCACCAGCACGTTCCGGAACCCCACGGCGCGGGCCAGCCGCGCCGGCAGCACGTGGTGCGCACCGAGCACCCGCATCGCGTCGGCGTTGTCCCGGGCCGGCCCCCACCCCTCGGACGCGCAGATGTGCTGCGCGACGTCGACACAACCCTCGATAGCGGTGACGAAGGTGTACTTCACCCCGCGCAGCCACAGCGCGTCGGCCCGCCGCCGGTCGTCGGCCGCCGCTTCGTCGCGGAGCACGGCCAGGTCGTCGGTCACCGACCGCAGCAACCGCAGCACCCGGATCTCATCGACCACGCAGCACGCTCTCGACGAACTCGCGGTGGCTGCGGAGCAGGCGCGGCTGCTCATCGGCGTAGATCTTGCGTGTCGTCGCGACCCACCGCACCCGGGCCGGCGGATCGTCGTCGAACAGCAGCTCACCGTCCAGCGCGATCCGCCCCGCCAGCTCGAGCGGCGCGCCGTTGAGGACCACCAGATCCGCCCCGGCCGGGAGGGTGACGTCGAAGGAGGCCGGCGCGTCGGCGGGCCACCAGGCGGCGACGTCGACGTCGGAGTCGGGGCGGTGGCGGCCGGTGACGCGGCTGCCGTGCAGCAGCGCGAAGCTCGCTCCGGCGGCCCGCAGGGCGGCGGTCACCTCGGCGCGCAGGGCGTCGGGGATCGCAGCGGGCATGCCGGTCAGTCTGGCACGGCGACGCGTTCGGCACGCCGCGTCGGTCCGACGACGGCCTCGGAACGGACGCGACGCGCTACAGGTCGCCCTCGTGCCGCCGGAAGCTCAGCGTCTCGCCCTCCACCCCGCGCTTCCACAGGTCCTGCGAAGCCGCGGCTATCTCGTCGAGGCCTCGCACGATCGTGGCGAAGACATTCGCCGGGACGAAGCCGTAGTCGGGGTTCAGCAGCAGGTTGTTGCGCTCGTAGAACAGCGCCAGATCCACGATCTGCGCCGCGCGGTGGGGCTCCTCGGCAGCCGAGTAGCCGTGCGAGGGCGTCGCCAGCTGCCACTGCTCGAAGGAGAAGTAGACGACGTCGCCGGGGATGGGGGTGATCGTCGGGTTCTCCCGGCCCGGCTCGGGATCCGCGAATGCCGGCACCAGGGTGTAGATCTCATTGCGGGCGTACTTCGCGTGGTACACGTCCGCGCCGACCGGCAGCGCGTCCCAGACCGCCGCGCAGGTCCGCGGGGCCAGGTCGTCGAGCAGTCGCGCCACGCACGTGACGCCGCGCTTGTCCAGCGAGATGTCGATGTAGCGGGCCATTCAGGAGCTCCCTCGATCGGTGGTGGTCACGGGCAGCCGGGCGGCGAGCGCACCGGCTTCGAACAGCGGAACCTCCTCGTGGATCGAGCCGAACCGGCGTTCCATATCGGAGGAACCCGCCACGGCGAGCTCGCGGGCGCGCTCGCGGAGGGGGACCCTGCTCTCGCTCCAGGCGGCCATCAGCCGGTCCACGAGCGGACGTACGTGCGCCGCGGTCAAGGCGCGGGAGTCGTCGGCGTCCGTCACCAGTCCGAAGATCACCCACCACGCCCAGGCGGCGGCCCCCGCGTTGGCGACGAAGTCCGGGATCACCGGCACACCGCGGTCGAGCAGCAGCCGCTCGGCACCGGCGGTGAGGGGCACGTTCGCGGCCTCCGCGACCAGGCACACTCGCAGGCGGTCCGCCTCGGCCTCCGTCACCGCGTACGACGTGGCGGCGGGGACGGCGACTTCGGCCTCCACATCGAGCCACGCCTCGCCCGGCAGCTGCTCGTCGTCGGGTCGCAGCACGTTTCGGTCGATCAGACCGCCGGGCCGCCGGGTGGCGAGCAGGGCCGGGACGTCCAGGCCGCGCACCGGGTTGTGGACCAGCCCGCGGGCGTCGCACAGGCCGACCACCCGGACGCCCGCCCGGTGCAGGTAGAGCGCGGACGACCCGCCCATCGCGCCGAATCCCTGGACGACGGCCCGCGACCGCGCCGGCGCAAGCCCCAGCCCGGCCAGGCCGGCGAGCGCCGCCTCGGCGACGCCGTACCCGCCGATCAGATCGGGCATCGCCAGCCCGTCGTCGACAAGGGTGAACATCTCCTGCACCCGGGCGGCGACGGCGGGCCGGTCCGGGCTGCGGAGCAGCGCCGCCCGCAGCGACGACGATCCGAGCCCGGTGCGTGCGAACACCGCGTCGAGCGCGGCCTGCGGTGTCCCGAGGTCGCCCGCGGTCACCCAGACCGTGTCGAGGAGCGGCCGGACCGCGGCGACGAACCGCGCGCGCACCTCGTCGACGTCCGGTGCGTCGGACGGATGATCGATCCCGCCCTTGGCCCCGCCGACGGGGAGCCGATAGGCACCCGCCTTCAGCGACATCTCCCGGGCGAGGTCCTCCACCTCGGCGAGCGTGCAGCCCGCGCGGGTGCGCAGGCCACCGGTGGCGATCCCGCACACCAACCGGTCGATCACCACGTACCCCGTCGCCGGGCCCTCCGGATCCGACCACACGACTCTCAGGAATGGGCGGTACTCGGTGGTCATGGCCCTCCCCCAGGCTCGGAGACAGCCGACGCTACGTTCCATGTTGTAGGATTGTCAACAATCCTTCTGGGGAGGCCGCGATGCCCGGTCCGATCGGAATCCTCTACCCCGGTCACTCGGCGGAGGACGACTACCTCGAGCTGGAGGCCCGCCTGGGCGGTGGACTGCGGTTCGTCGTCCAGCACACCGTGATGACCGAGGACGCGCACCGCGTCGACGCCCTGCTCGACTGGGGTCGTGCGGACCGGTTGGCCGACGGGGCCCGTGCCCTCGCCCCGCACCGGCCGTCGGCGGTGCTGTGGGCGTGCACGAGCGGCAGCTTCGCCTTCGGCTGGGACGGTGCGCACGAGCAGGCCGCCCACCTGGCCACTGCCGCTGGGGTACCGGCGAGCAGCACGTCGCTGGCCTTCGTCGAGGCCGTGCGCGCACTGGGGGTGAGCGCCGTCGCGGTGGCCGCCACCTATCCGGACGACGTGGCGCGGCTGTTCACCGGCTTTCTGAACAGCGGCGGGATCCGGGTGACCAGCCTGCGCAGCCACGGCATCGTCATGGCCGCCGAGGTCGGCACCGTCACCGGGCCGGACGTGCTCGCGATCGCGACGAGCGGCGACGATCCCGACGCCGAGGCGCTGCTGCTGCCCGACACCGCCCTGCACACCATCGCGTACCTTGACGCGCTGGAGCGCGCCGTCGGCAAGCCGGTGCTCACCGCGAACCAGGTCTCGGCCTGGGAGGGTCTCCGCCTCGCCGGGCACCGGCCCGCCCACCCCGGGCTCGGTGCACTGTTCGCCGGGACGTCCCGGCCCGATCGACCACACCGCCGGGAGGACAGGTGGAACGAGCGATGAAGGTCGGACCGCTCGACCGCGTACCCACGGCGTCCCGCATCGCCGACCAGCTGCGGGAGGCGGTCATGGCGGGCGACCTGCCCCAGGGGTCGCAGGTCGGCGAGGTGCAGCTCGCGACGCAGCTGGGCGTCAGCCGCGGCCCGGTCCGCGAGGCGATGCAGCGCCTGGTGCAGGAAGGCCTGCTGCGCAGCATCCCGCACCGCGGCATCTTCGTCGCCGAGCTGACCGAAGCCGACGTCCGCGACATCTACGACGCCCGTCAGGCCGTCGAGAGCGCGGCCGTGCTCGCGATCATGCGGCGGGCGGACACGGAGAAGGTGGCCCGCCGGCTCGACGGCGCGGTGGCCCGCATGACCGCGGCGGCGGACCGCGGTGACGCGCGGGCCCTCAGCCGGGGCGACCTGGCATTCCACGAGCTGCTGGTGGCCCAGTCCAGAAGCGTCCGGCTGCAGCGGATGGCGAGCACCCTGCTGGTCGAGACCCGGATGTGCCTCGCGGCCCTGGCCGACACCTACGTCGTCCCGGTGCGGCTGGTCGAGGAGCATGCGGAGATCGTGGCGGCGATCCGCTCGGGCGACCGCTCGAGCGCGCTCGCCGTCATGGACGAGCACATGCGCGACGCCGTGGGTCGGCTCGCCCCCGCGCCGGCACCCTCCGGCGACGCCTGATGCCGCCCCGCCACGGCGTCACGGCCGGGGCAGGCCCACGTACTTGACCTCCAGGAACTCGTCGATCCCGATCCGGCCGCCCTCGCGGCCCAGCCCCGAGGCCTTGACCCCACCGAAGGGCGCCGCCGGGTTCGACACCACACCCTGGTTGAGGCCGACCATGCCGGTCTCCAGCCGCTCGCTCACCCGCAGCGCACGCGCGAGGTCGCGGGTGTAGACGTAGGCGACCAGGCCGTACTCGGTGTCGTTCGCCGCGGCGACGGCCTCGTCCTCGGTGTCGAAGACGGACACGGGGGCGACCGGGCCGAAGATCTCGGTGTGCCGCAGCGCAGCCTCCTCGCTCACGTCGGTGAGCACGGTCGGCTCGTAGAAGTACCCCTCCCCCGCGCAGGGCCGCCCGCCGAGAACGACCTGCGCGCCCTTGTCGACAGCGTCGGCCACCAACCCGTCGATCTTGCCGAGCGCCGCGCGATCGATCATGGGCCCGACCGTCACCCCGTCGTCGACACCACGCCCCACGACCTGGCCCGCCATCCGGGCGGCGAGCCGCCGCGCGAACTCCTCGGCCACGGAGCGGTGGACGTGGAACCGGTTGGCGGCCGTGCACGCCTCGCCGCCGTTGCGCATCTTCGCGGCGAAGGCGCCGTCGACTGCGGCGTCGAGGTCGGCGTCGCCGAACACGAGGAAAGGAGCGTTGCCCCCCAGCTCCATCGAGGTGCGCAGGACCCGGTCGGCGCACTGCGCCAGCAACGTGCGCCCGACCGCGGTCGATCCGGTGAAGGAGAGCTTGCGAACCCGGCCGCCGCGCAGGAGCGGCTCCACCAGTGCGCCGGCGTCGGTCGTCGGGACCGTGTTGAGCACCCCGGAAGGCAGGCCGGCCTCCCGCAGGACCTCGGTGAGCGCCAGCATCGACAGCGGCGTCTGCGCCGCCGGCTTCACCACCATCGTGCACCCGGCCGCGACGGCGGGTCCGATCTTGCGGGTGCCCATGGCCATCGGGAAGTTCCACGGCGTGATGAGCAGGCACGGCCCGACCGGCTGGCGCATCACGAGGAACCGCGCCGCGCCGTCGGGCGACACCGCGTAACCGCCGTCGATCCGCACCGCCTCCTCGGCGAACCAGCGGAAGAACTCGGCGGCATAGGTGATCTCGCCGCGCGCCTCGGCCAGCGGCTTGCCCATCTCCAGCGTCATGACGAGCGCGAGCTCGTCGCGCCGGTCCATCAGCGCCTCGAAGGCCCGACGGAGGATCTCGCTGCGCTCGCGCGGGGCGCTCCGGCCCCAGTCGGGCTGCGCGGCGACCGCCGCGTCGAGAGCGGCCGCTCCGTCGGCCGGCCGTGCGTCGGCGACCGCGCAGAGCACCGCGCCGGTCGAGGGATCAACCACGTCGAAGGCAGCATCGCCGGTCGCCGGCCGCCAGCGTCCACCGACGAACAGCTGGCGGGGCACCGCGGCGACCGCCTCCACGTCGTTCACCCGCGCCACAGTCTGTGTCATGCCCATCCCCTGTCTTGCGCCCTGCTGACGATCGGAAACTTCCCGCCGCCGAACCCCTGGTCCTCGTGCCACGATAGAAGCTAGGGTGCGGAGATTGTCAACAATCTGACGATTCAAGGATGGCGATGACGACCCTCTCACCACAGCTCAAGCAGGCGACACCCGTGCTGGCGGCGCGGGGTGAGGGCGTGTATCTGTTCGACGACGACGGCCGCCGCTACCTGGACTTCACCGCGGGCATCGGCGTCACCTCGACCGGGCACTGCCATCCGGCGGTGGTGGCTGCGGTCCAGGAGCAGGCCACGCGGCTGATCCACGGCCAGTACACCACCGTCCTGAGCCGTCCCCTGCGCGAGCTGACCGAGCGGCTGGGCGACGTGCTCCCGGCGCGGCTCGACTCGCTGTTCTTCGCCAACAGCGGCAGCGAGGCCGTCGAGGCCGCCGTGCGGCTCGTCCGGCACGCGACCGGGCGGCCCGGTGTTGTCGTGTTCCACGGCTCCTTCCACGGCCGGACGTTCGGCGCGGCCGCGATGACGACGTCGGGCACGAAGTTCCGGGCCGGCATCGGACCGCTGCCCGCGGGCATCGCGGTGTCGCCGTTCCCCTCCGCGTACCGCTACGGGTGGGACGCCGAGACCGCCACCGACTTCGCGCTCCGCGAGCTCGACTACGTCCTCGCCACCACGTCACCGGCCGCCGACACGGCGGCACTCGTCGTCGAGCCGGTCCTCGGCGAGGGCGGCTACGTGCCCGCCACCCCCCGCTTCCTCCAGGGGCTGCGCGAGCGGGCCGACCGGCACGGCCTGCTGCTGGTGATCGATGAGGTGCAGACCGGCTTCGGGCGCACCGGCCGCTTCTGGGGGCACCAGCACTTCGGCGTCGAACCGGACGTGCTGATCACGGCCAAGGGCCTGGCCAGCGGCCTGCCCCTGTCGGCGATCGCCGCGCCGCGGGAGCTGATGACGCGGGCGTGGCCCGGATCGCAGGGCGGGACGTACGGGGGCAACCCGGTCGCGTGTGCGGCGGCGCTGGCGACACTGCGGGTCATCGCGGAGGAGGGGCTCGTCGAGCGCGCCGCCCGGATGGGTGCTCGGCTCGCCGACGGGCTGCGCCGGGTGGCGGCCTCGCACAAGCAGATCGGGGACGTCCGCGGGCTCGGGCTGATGCTCGGCAGCGAGTTCACCGCACCGGACGGCTCGCCGGACACGGAGACCGCGGCCCGGGCCCAACGCGCGGCCGCAGACGCGGGCCTCCTGCTGCTCACCTGCGGAGCCCACAACAACGTGGTGCGCATGATCCCCGCCCTCGTGGTGGACGAGGCCCAGGTCGACGAGGCGGTCGACCTGTGGGCCCAGGCGGTCGAGATGGCGACCAGCGGCTGACCCGGTACCGGGTCTGCCGAGCACGCGGCAGGTGACGACCGGACACGAAGGACGAGCTCACCATGGCTTCACCAGCAGAACACGCTGATTCGACCCCGCCCAGCAAGACCACTCTGCGGCGAGCGATCGGGGCGTCCGCGATCGGCAACGCCACGGAGTGGTTCGACTACGGCGTCTACGCCTACGCCGCCGTCTACATCGGCCAGGCGTTCTTTCCCAGCGACGACCCCACGGCCTCCACCCTCGGCAGCCTGCTGGTCTTCGCCGTGTCGTTCCTCATTCGGCCGCTGGGCGGGCTGGTGTGGGGGCCCCTCGGCGACCGCCTCGGCCGCCAGAAGGTGCTGGCCACCACGATCCTGCTGATGGCGGGCGCGACGTTCTGCGTCGGCCTGATGCCCGGCTACGCCACGATCGGGATCTGGGCGCCGATCGGATTGATCACGTTGCGTGTCATCCAGGGCTTCTCCACCGGGGGCGAGTACGGCGGTGCCGCGACGTTCATGGCCGAGTACGCACCGGACCGCCGGCGCGGCTTCCTCGGCAGCTTCCTCGAGTTCGGCACGCTCGCCGGCTTCACCCTCGGCGCGCTGCTCGTCCTGCTCACCGAGCAGATCATCGGATCCGCCGCGATGGCCGACTGGGGTTGGCGTCTCCCGTTCCTGGTGGCAGCGCCGCTCGGAATGGTCGGCATCTACCTGCGGAGCAAGCTCGAGGACACCCCCTGCTTCCGTGAGCTGGAGCAGTCCGGCGGGACCGAGCACACGACCTCGTCCCAGTTCCGCGACCTGCTCGGCTACTGGCGGCCGCTGCTGCAGCTCATGGGCCTCGTCGTCGCGCTCAACGTCGCGAACTACACGCTGCTCAGCTACATGCCGACCTATCTGCAGACCGAGATCGGGCTGACGTCGAACGCCGCGCTGACGCTGATCATCATCGGTCAGGTCATCATGATGGTCCTGCTGCCGTTCTCCGGCGCGCTCTCGGACCGCGTGGGCCGCAAACCGATGTGGTGGGCCTCGCTCATCGGTCTGTTCGTGTTCGCGATCCCGATGTACATGCTCATGGCACAGGGGTTCGTGCAGGCGATCATCGCGTTCACCATCCTGGGGCTTCTCTACATCCCCCAGCTCAGCACCATCTCCGCGATGTTCCCGGCGATGTTCCCGACGCACGTCCGCTACGCGGGCTTCGCCATCGCCTACAACGTCTCGACCTCCCTGTTCGGCGGGACCGCCCCCGCCGTCAACCAGGGCCTGATCAACGCCACCGGCGACACGCTGGTGCCCGCCTACTACATGATGGCGGCCTGCGTCGTGGGTGCGATCGCACTCGTGCGGGTCCCGGAGACGCGCGGCTGCTCGGTCCGGGGGCGCGGCATCCCCGGGGTGGACACCGTGGCGGCGCCTTCCCGAGCCTGATGCTGGCCGACCGATCGGAGGACGCGCCGCGAACTCGGCCATGAGCTCCGGATGATCCGACTCGTGGGGAGGGTGAACGGCTCCGGCTGTGCGTCGAAGCCACAGTAAGGAGATCGTCAGACGGACGCCGGCCTCCTTCGGGGAGACTGGCTCGGCGCGGGCGGATGGAGGGGCCAGGAGCCGATGGGCGACGGGACCTGCCGATGGCGGGCACCGTGGACCGGCTCCTGAGTAGCCGGCTCGTCGGGCGGGCCGAGGAGCAGCGGGAGCTCCTCGGTGCCGTCGGCGCTCGTTGGACACCACGAGTTGGTCGAGGACAGTGACTGGACGCCGGCCGACGTCGATACCGCCGAGCCCGACCGATGAGGTGAGGACATCCACTGGCCGCCCACCCGCTGAGTGCGAAGCCCCAACCGTCGAACGCGCGCCGAAAACTCCGGCGAATCCGGCGGGCGTCCTCCATCGAGCGGGCATAGTCGAAAATGTGAGGTGGCCGTCGGCGTCATCGGCGCATCGACCCGCTTGCAGGACTGCTGCACCGCGCTCTCGCTGCAACCGCAGAAGGTCGATCAGGTGCGTGACAGGGTCCGCAGGCCGGGTGGCGCCGGCCGTGCGGAGCGGTGATCGCCGTTCACGCGCCGAGAGTGTTGATCGATCGGCACTGGAGGCACTTGTCCGGCGATCGACCGCAGGGAGTACGCGCAAACGGCGATCACATTCACTTCACGACGCGTCCTCACGCACCCCGGATGTGGTCCAGCACGGGCGTGAACTCGTCGGTCGGTGAGAAGTCCACGTACTCGCTGTCCTCCAGGGCGACCGGGACGTGGCCGGGCCCCCAGTAGAACGCCTGCCCACCGGTATAGACCTGATCCCCGGCCGCGGTCCGCATCTGCACCCGGCCGCGCAGCAGGTAGCCCCAGTGCGGGCACTGGCACCGGTCGTCGGGCAGCCCTTTGAGGGCGGGCCCGAGGTCGGTGCCCTGCGGCAGTCGGATGAACGACGCGGACATGCCGCCGCCGATCTCCTGCACACGTACCTCGACACCGTCGCCCTCGATGAGTACCGGCACGTCCTGGCGGTTCAACGCGAACATCCGCGCGCTCCTCTCCTCGTCGGTCGGGGCGGACGCCCCGCACGACGGCGAGGCTTCCGTGGCGGCGTTCCCGAAACGTTCCCGGCGAGCTCGGGTGCGGTCAGACAAGGGCGGCGGCGGCGCCGGCGCACCGCTCTGCGTCCAGGGGTTGGCCGGCCGCGCGGAATCGGTCGGCGGCGGCACCGAAGTGGCTGCACGCCGCGGCCCGGTCGCCGCTGGCGCGCGCCCGGTGCCCGCGGACCTCCTCGAGCGCGGCGTACCAGCCCGGCAGGCGCATCAGGGTCGTTGTCAGCTGCTCCACCACGCCCTCGTAGCCCGCGGCGCGCTCGACGTCACCGGCACCCGCGGCGGCGATCGCTGCGGGCACGGCCAGGGTGATCCGGCACCCCGGGCACGTCTCCAACGCGCCGCGAACGGCCGCCTCGGCCTCCTCCAGCGCCGCCAGCGCGCGGTCCGGGTCTGCGGCCGCGGCGATCCGGGTGCCGTAGATCCGGTCGAGCAGGTGGAACCCGATACTGGACTCGCGGGCGACGGCGAGCGCCTCGTCGAGCAGGACGTCGGCCCGGGTGCGCTCGCCCCGGTGGAGCGCGACCTCGGCGCGGCGCTGCAGGGCGATCGCCTCCCCGGCCGACGCCCCGATCTCGCGATGCAGCCGCACGCCGCCGAGAAGGTCGTCGTCGGCCTCGTCGAGCCGGCCGGTGAGCAGCTTCGCCTCACCTCGCAGCGTCACCGCGAACGCGCGGCCCCGGGCGGCACCCAACCGCTCGGCCTCGGCCCCCAGGGCATCGGCGAATCCGATCACCTCGGGGTAGGGCAGCCCGCCGTAGAGCAGCCGCTCGACGACGCACAGCTGTCCGTCGAAGACGGTGACGGCGAGCTCGGGCAACGCGTACGTCTCGCGCAGGCATGCGCGGAGCCGGGCCGGAAGCTCGCCCACCACGTGTGCGGCGGCAGCCTCCGCCCAGGTCGCGATGACGATTGCGGACGGGTCCCCCGACTCGATCGCGAGCCTCCGCGTCTCGAGCGCGGTGACCAGGCCGATCCGGGGGTCCGCGCAGCCCATCGCGGCGGCCCCGCACAGCGCCAGCGCGTGCGCGAGCCGCCCCTCGAGCGACGTGGTCCGCACCCCGTTCAGGGCGTCCAGCGCCGCAACCGGGTCGCCCGCGCGCACCGAGGCCAGCGCCTGCCGCGCGCGCACGTCGTGCCGGCGCTCACCGGTGGCGACGCGCGCGGCGGCCGCGAACCCCGCAGGAGCGCGCTCGTCACCCAGTGCCTCGAGCGCCTCGGCACGTCGGAACAGCGCTTCGCCGTGCCCGGGTGCGTGTGCGAGCAGCCGGTCGAGGTGCCCGAGCCCGTCGCGGTACGCACCGAGTTCCACCGCCCGACGCGCGGCCGCCAGCAGCCACGGCACGGCCTCGTCCGCACATCCCCCGGCCAGCCAGTGCTCGGCGATCGCGGCCGGGCTGCCGCCGGCCTCCGCCAGGCGACCCGCGATGTCACGGTGCAGCGATGCGCGCCGGTGTGGCGGGACCCGCTCGACGAGCGCCTGGCGCACCAGCTCGTGCCGGAACCGGTACCGGGCACCGTCGATCACCAGGACCTCGGCGTCCAGTGCACCGTCGAGGAGTGCACACGCCTGTGGCTCGGGCAACCCTGCGACGGCAAGGACCTCGAGTCCGTCGAGCTCGGTTCCCGCGGCCGCGATCCGCTCCAGCATGGCCACCGTGGCGGAGTCCAGATCGACGAACCGCAACGCGACGGCGGCCCAGGCGCTCGGTGCCGCGCCCCGTGCCAGCTCGAGCAGGAAGAACGGGTTGCCGCCCGCGAGGTCCACGACCGCCTCGACGTCGGCGCGCCGCGACGCGGCCGCTCGGACGAGTGTCGCGGCGTCGTCCCGGCCGAGCGGCTGCAGGTCGATCGTCAGCGCCGTTCCGGCCCTGACAAGCCGCGCCACGCCCGTGGCCAGGGTCTGCGGTGCCGGGCCCGGCCGGTGGGCGAGCATGACGAGCAGCCGGTCCAGGCCGCCGCCTGCAAGATGCACGAGCACGTCGACCGTCGCGTGGTCGGCGCGGTGCACGTCGTCGACCACGACGAGGACGCCGGCCCCGCTGTCGGCCTCCAGGAGCGCCCGACGCACGGCGCCGATCACTTGGTGCCGGGTCAGTGCGCCGTCGAGCGGCGGCGCGGGTGCGGCCAGCGCCGTGAGCTCGGCCAGCACCGACCGCGTGCGGAGCGGCAGGCGCCCGAGCAGGTCCCGGTTGCGCCCCAGAAGGCGCTCGAGCACGTCCACCAGCGGCGCGTACGGTCCGCCAGGACCGGCTGCAGTGACCGCGTGGACGCTCCAGCCCCGACCGGCGGCCACCGCCGCGACACGCCGGCACAGCGCGGACTTGCCGAGCCCGGCGGTACCTCGGACGACAACCGCGCCGGGCCCACTGCGCGCCACGGCGTCGAGGGCGGCCTCGGCCTGCGCCAGCTCGACGGCGCGTCCGACGAGGTCCGGTTCGGCGGGCCGGAGCCCGGCGACGCACTCATCGTAGAGCGCCTCGGTCTCACAGTCGGGCAACACCCCGAGCTCGTGCGCGAGCGTGCTGCGCAGCCGCCCGTACCACCGGATCGCCGCTGCCCGGTCCCCGCGGTCGAGTGAGGCGCGCATCATGCCCCGGTGCGCGGACTCGTCGGTGGGGTCGGCCTCGACGAGCCGCTCCCAGTCGCCGGCGCGGCGCAGCAGCTCGAGGTGGCGCAACCGCAGCTGCCCGCGCCTGCCCTGCGTCCACTCCTCGTACAGCGCGTCCGGAAGCAGGTCACCGGTGTAGAGCGCGGCCGCGGCCGCGCACCGGTCCGGGTCGCCGCCGCGCAGGGCCTCCCCGGCGGCCCGTTCGAAGCCCTCCACATCCGTCTCCACCTCCGCGGACGGGAACAGCACAACCTGCCCTCCGCGGAGGACGACGGCGTCCGGCGCGGCGAGGGCCCGGCGCGCGTGGTGCGCGGCCTTGCGCAGGTTCGCGGCTCCCGCCGCCGGGTCGAGGTGTGGCCACAGGGCTTCCACGGCCCGCTCGCGCGGCAGGCGGTGCCCCTTGGCCAGAGCGAGCAGTTGCACCAGGTCCGCCGCCCGCCGTGCCGCCCATCCGTCCCGGGCCACCTCCCCGCCCCCGCGCAGCACCCGGAAACGGCCGAGCAACTCGACCCGCACGCGCTCGGTCGCCACCGGCCCGTCCACGGGACACCCCCTCCCTCGGTGCAGCGCCGGTCCGTGGTGAGACCCGCGCATTGTCACCCAGAACGGGCCCGTGGCCAGCCGTGGCGCAGGTGGTGGCGAGGCGGAACGGTCGATGCGCGACTTGGGCCGTCCGCCGGTCCGCTCCTCGACTCGCTCACTACGCGGTGGCGACCGCTGCCCTGAGCGCATCCGCAGTGCGGGGGACCGCAGTTCCGTTCACCAGCACGGTGGGGGTGCCGGTGATCCCGGCCCGCGAGGCCGCGTCGGTGACCGACCTCGTCCAGGCGGCGTACCGCTCGTCCCGCACACACCGGGCGAAGTCATCCCCGGCCCCGGCCTGCCGCCCGAGCGCGATCAGCCGGTCGTCGGGGAGCCCGGCGCTGTTTTCCGGCGGCTGCTCCGCGAACAACAGCTTGAGGTAGGCGGGGAACACGCCGGCGTCGGCGGCGCAGCCGGACGCCTGCGCCGCGCGGCTCGCGTACCGCGTGCTGGAGTACCGGTCGAGGTAGGCGACGGGATGGTAGACGACCTTCGACTGCCCGGCGGCGACGAGCTCGTCGATCGTGGAGCCGGCCCGCTCCTCGAAGGCCTTGCACAACGGGCACTGGAAGTCGAGGTAGATGTCGATCGTCACCGGCGCGGAGGCCTGCCCGACGGTGACGCCGGTCGGCGTCGCCCCGGTCGGGACCGTGACGTCGCCGGCCCCGCGCTGGGCGCAATAGATGCCGAACCCGACCGCGCCGGCAAACAGCAGCACGGCGACCACCGCGACGACGATCCTCATCGAGCGGCCGCGGCGACCAACGAGGTCGCGCCGGACACGGTCGCGCCGAGTGGAACGGCCGTAGGGCATCAGCGTTCTCCTCCCGGGCGGCGATCAGCCCGTCGCGGGCGAGCCGAGCGAGAGGCCCGGCGGCACCGGATCTCCGGGTCCTGCATCGACAACGTCCCAAATGCGGAATCGGATACCGGAGGGATTCCACGCCGGGGCCCGCTCGACGGCTCCTCGCCTTGCGATTGCCCGACGAGTCCGTGCCACGGCCGACACGATGGGTCGTCGCGCAGTCGTCCGGGTAGCGCTCGGTCGATTCAGTCGATCTCGCAGCTCAGCACGGGGAACCACGATGGCCATCTCCGACGACAGCCAGATATCGGTGATCAGCCGATTTCCCACCAAGCACCTCGGCGCGCCCGCCGTGCGCGTCATGCCAGAACCGCCGGTCTCGCGTTGGCGCATGATCGGTCCGGGCGTGATCGCGGCCGGGGTCGGCCTGGCATCCGGCGAGTTCATCCTCTACCCGTACATCGCCTCCCAGGTCGGACTGGTCTTCGTCTGGGCGGCGCTGGTCGGGCTGCTCACCCAGTTCTTCCTCAACATGGAGATCGAGCGGTACACGCTGGCCACCGGCGAGACGGCGCTGACCGGGTTCAGCCGGTTCTGGCGGCACTGGGGCCTGGTATTCGCGCTGATGACCTACTTCGCCAACCTGTGGCCGGGCTGGGCGACCAGCTCGGCGACGCTCGTCACCTACCTCTGGGGCGGCAGCGTGACCTGGATCTCCATCGCGATGCTGCTGGCCATCGGAGCCATCCTGACCCTCGCGCCGATCGTCTACGTCGCGCTCGAGCGGGCCGAGATGCTGAAGGTCGCCGCGGTACTGCTCCTGGTGGTGGTCGGTAGTGTCTTCGCGGTCACGGCCGACTCCTGGTCAGACCTGCCGCAGATCGTCACCGACGCGTCGGTGCCGGTGTCCGAGCTCGGGTTCGCCGTGCTGCTGGGTGCGCTGGCCTTCGCCGGCGGCGGCGGTGGGCAGAACCTCGTACAGAGCAACTGGATCCGGGACAAGCGCTACGGCATGGGCCGCTACGTGCCGCGCATCGCCAGCCCGGTCACCGGCCAGCCCGAGGCCGCGCCGAGCACCGGCTTCATCTTCGAGCCGGACGAGGCGAACCTGGCCCGCTGGCGGGGGTGGTGGCGGTTCGCCAACACCGAGCAGCTGTGCACGTTCGTGCTGATCTCGTTCATCTCCATCGTGTTCACCTCGGTGCTGGCCTACTCGACCGTGTTCGGGCTGCCGGGCCTCCCCGACGACATCGGGTTCCTGCAGGTCGAAGGGCAGCAGCTGGCCGCGACGGTCGGCGGCTGGTTCGGCGCGTTCTTCTGGATCATCGGGGCGTTCTCGCTGTTCGCGGCCGCCCTGGGGATCGTCGACTACACGAGCCGACTGGCCGCTGACGTGCTCAAGACGTCGTATGTGCCCCGGGTCAGCGAGAGCCGGCTGTACTTCGGCCTGGTCTGGGGCCTCGTCCTGATCGGATGCGTCATCCTGCTCATCGGTTTCGACCAGCCACTGGTGCTGATCGTCATCTCGGCCTCGGTCGGCGGCACGATGATGTTCCTCTACTCGGCGCTGCTCGTTGTGCTCAACCGGCGGGTGCTGCCCCGGCCGATCCGGATCAACGCGGGCCGGGCGGCCGTGCTGATCTGGTCGTTCCTGCTCTTCGGAACCCTTGCCGCACTGACCATCGTCAGCCAGGGCCGGCAGCTGTTCGGCGGCTGACCGCCATGCATCTGGCGGCCGGTGTCGTTGCGAAAGGAGGGGCGCACTGGGTCGCGTGGCTCCCAGACCTGAGTTGTATCGGTTTAGTGACCACCGCGGAGGTCGTTGAGTAGGCGTTGCGCGTCGTCGGGGACGCGGGGTGGCACCTGGATCTGTTGGCCGGCGAGGGCGATGGTCGCGGTGCGCAGCGGCCGGAGCGTCTTCACGATCTTGTTGATCGACACTCCGGTGCGGGCCTGTGCTTCACGGGAGACCGCGAGCGCGGCGAACACGATCGTGAGGTGGGCTTCGATGCTGTCGCGCAGCCGGTGGAAGATCGGGCGGGCGGCGAGGTCGGACTTGGCCATCCGGAAGGAGCGTTCGACCTGGTAGAGGTCGTGGTAGGCGGCCACGACCTGTGCGCCGGCGAAGATGTCGGGGTTGATGTTGGTGACGTAGCCTTGAGCCCGGCGAGCGTAGCGGGCGCGTTCGACAGGTCCCAGTCCACGACCGGGTCAGCGTCGACGACCTTGACGAACCGGTCCCGCTTCAACGGGCGTTTGCCGGCGGCAACGGCCTCGGCACGCTCGATCATCGCGTTGATCGCCCTGGATGTCGTGGCGGTAGCGGGCGAACGCACTGGTAGACCACCCGCCGGGGGCGAGCGGTCTTGCCGGTGCCCATCGTGCGAGTGGTCTCGATGATCTGCCCGTCGTCGAAGGCGTTGCCGTGCCGCTCGAGATGATCGGCCAGGTCATACGGCGCCTTGCTGATCTTCGAGCCGACGATGAACCGGAACCCGGCCTCCTCCAGCGCGAGCAGGTTCGCCGCCGAGAGCATCCCGGCGTCGGCGACCACGATGATCTCGGCGGTGTCGGGGTGGGTGTCGCGGAACTCGGTCAGGACCGGGATCAGGGTCTTGGTCTCGGCCTTGTTGCCCTCGAACAGGTGCACGGCCAGCGGGAACCCCGTGCGGTCGGTGAGCAGCCCGACCGTGACCTGCGGGTCGACCCGGCGTTCCTTGCTCATGCCGACCTTGCGCAGCGTGTCCTCGCGCGGGGTCTCGAAGTACAGCGTGGTGACGTCGTAGAGCGCCAACCGCCAGCCGCGGCGGCGCGGGTGGCGTGCCGGTAGCAGGCCTGCGGAGATCGCTCGCGGTAGTCGCGCTGCGACGCTGCGTTTGAGGCAGCGCATGAACGTCACCCGTGACGGCGGGTCCACCCCCAACTCGCCGAGCACGCGGACGGTGTCGAGCTTGCTGGTCGGTTCCACGATCCGCCCCAGCACCAGCGCCCGGAACGCCTCGTCGCGGACCACGCTGAACCCGAGGGACTCGAACACGCCGTCCAGGGCCTGCCACAGCAGCCTTGCGCTGGTCGCCTCGACCACCGCCGTCCCGGCATCCGCGCGACCGGCAGCGGGCGGTGTCGAACTCCAGAACCTGCTGACCAGCGTGCAGGCGTTCCCGCGCGAGCTCTCCAGCAGCGCGCGAGTTGATCGGCGTCGTGCGCGGAACCGACGTGATCGATCCCCTGCACGACCCGGCCGCGCTTGTGCACGATCTGCACCGCCGTCGCGCCCGAGGCGGTCTTCACCCGGCGCACGAACGAGCCCACGGCCGGAGGCTACCCATCGATCCAGACCGCTTAGTGACCACATCCAGAGGTGAATCCGCAGCTCAGCGACCCGCAAGGGCAGTGATTACACCGTAGTGATACAAGTCAGGCCAGATGCAGAGCGAGAGGGTGCGATGAAGATGGAGCGAGACGTCGACCGCCCGGATGAGGACGCAAGCTGGAATTTCCGGATGCGCAGCGAGACGCCTCTCGAGCGCCTCGACCGAAACTGGTCGGACCTGCTCCAGGAGCTGCGTGTCTCGCAGACCGGTGTGCAACTGCTCACCGGTCTCCTCCTCACGGTGCCGTTCCAGGCTCGGTTCCCCGAGCTGGTCCCGCACCAGCGCGTGATCTACCTGATCTCGCTGAGCCTGTCCGTGCTCGCGACCGGGCTGCTCCTCAGTCCGGTGGTACTGCACCGCGTCCTGTTCCGTCAGCACGCCCGGAAGGTGCTGGTATCGGCCGGCCAGCGCTGTGCGCTCCTCGGGTTGGCGGCGCTCGGCGTCGCCGTCGTCGGTGTGCTCGTACTGATCTTCGACGTGGTGCTGGGACCGACCGGTGCGATCATCGCCGGGGCCGCCACGTTCTGTGTATTCCTCGTGCTGTGGGCTCTCGGGCCGGTCATGGTGCGCAGGCGTGCGACTGTGGAGGGGCAGAAGGACCGGCGCTGAGCCGAACCGACTGTCGAGCGAGCACTGCTCGACGACCCAGACGACATGCCCGCCGGTCGAGCATGCCGACGGCCTCCCGTGGATTCGGCAATTGTCCGGATGGTCGGCTGCATACTCTGCAAGGTTCCCGGCAGGTAACCCGAGCCGGGTCAGGGGGATCCTAGGGGTGACGCCCGGCGAGAGCTGACGCAATCGACTCATCCCGGTCCGGTGTGGTCTCGTTTCCCGGGATGCCTGTTCCGAGACGTCTATGTGGAGGCACTGGTGAATCGTTCAGCCGCCCCGTGACCAAACCCGTCGACCTACTGCTCCCCTGCCACCGCTGCGGCCAACCCGTGAGATTCACGGGGGCAGTGATCAAGGTCTGCGACGGCGAACTCCGTCTCCTGTATGACCAGGCCGTGTTCGATCGGATGTACCTCGAGCACAGCTTCGAGCAGCACGGATCGTCACCAGCTGGTTGAGCGTCGGCCTGCCCGAGCACCAACATCGGGTACGAGGTGCCAGGGCGCAGTCCGGCACCCTGGCGCTTGCAGCGTGCCGTGGGCGGCGTGTTGCCCGTTCCTGCGCGAAGCCGAGGAACCCTCGATGAGGCAGACCCTGCCCAGCGGTGGAGGTGAAAGATAAGTGACCGGCATTCGTTGCGACCTGCACGCGGTACTCGGTATCGACTGCGGTGCGGGCCACGACGAGATCCGGACGGCATTCCGCAAGCTGGCCCGTCGTCACCATCCCGATTTAAACTCCGACCCGGCCACCGTCAAACGGTTCGTACGAATCACGACGGCATACGAGATCCTTTCCGCCGGCACTGCCCGCCGTGGCTGCGGAGGCCGCCTCCCGGCGCAGCGTGGGGAAGCCCCCGGTCGCCGGAACGACGCACGCGGCCGGCCCGGCCGCCAGAGGCAACCGGGCGGCGCGCAGGCACCCCGTACCCTCCTGAACAGGTCGGGGAGGGTCCGGCTGACGCTGGAGGACGCGTGCAGCGGAGGGGTCTACCGCATCACCGTCAGTCTCCGACACCATCTGAAGGCCACACTGTCCGGATTCCACCGGGTGTGGTCGACGGCCAGGTGATCCGCCTGCCCGGCCGTGGCCGTCGCACGAGCGACGGTTCACGCGATGACCTGTACCTGAAGGTCCGCCTGGCCCCTCACCCCGTATTCCGTCTCGCCGGACGCGAACTCCGCGCCGACCTTCCCGTGGCGCCGCGGGAAGCGCGCTCGGGACCCGCCTTCCCGTCGAGACACCCGCTGGACGGCTCAACGTCCGCATTCCCGTGGGCTGTGCAAGCGGCCGACGGCTGCGCCTTCGCGGCCGCGGGCTTCCCAACCCGAGAGGCGACCCGGGCGACCTCTTGCTCACCGTGAGAATCAGAACCCCGGCGGGAATGTCGGCGACCGATCGGCAGGGCCGCGGGTCAGAAGCACGACGCGCTCGGGAAGCGAGCTGACCGCGATGGTCAGCATGAGACCCAAGCATGTCCGCTGGACCGGGTCGGTCTCCGCGACCTCCCAAATGCCGTCGACGCTGCCGGTCGGTCCGAACCGAGCGGAGTTGCCCGACGCGGTGGATCGCACCCAGAGCCCATCAAGGGCGGCTCTGAGGCTCACGTTCGGCGCGTGTCTCCTGGCGGGCCTGCCTTCGTCACTGAACCCAGCGTTCCGTCAGGGGATCGTCAGGGGCGCTGCAGGATCCGGCGAGGAGACTGTCCGCGCGGCGACGGAGGTGGCGTAGGCAGATGAGCGCGGACCCGTCCCCGATCGCGTAGGTCGCACGCGGTGGATCGGTTGCTGAGTGCCCGGCTAGTCGGACGGGCCGAGGAGCGGCGGGAGCTCCTCGCTGCCGTCGACGCGGCCCGGCGACCGGGGGCACTCGTGCTCCTCGGCGAAGCCGGGATCGGCAAGTCCCGGCTGCTGCGCGAGGCCCGGCAGCGGGCCCACGAGCAGGGTCTGCCGCTGATGTGGGGGCGGGCGACGGCCGGTGCGGGACCGTTCGGACCCGTGCAGGAGGCGGTCGCGGCCGGGTTCCGCGCCCTGGATGCACCCGCTCGTCGCGAGCTGCTCCCGGTGCGGGCCGTGCTCGCGCAGCTCGCGGGCGAGTGGACCGGCGAGGCCCGCGCCGACCTGTCCCCGCTCGCCGTCGCCGAGGCCCTCCTACGGTTCCTCGCGGTGACGACACGGGACAGCGGTGCGGTCGTCGTCCTCGAGGACCTGCACTGGGCCGAGCGCGAGACGCTGACCGTCGCGCGCTACCTGCTCGACAACGTCGACGACCACGGGGCGCTGTGCCTGCTGTCCCTGCGTCCCGAGCCCGGGGAGGCCCTCACGACGGTCCGCAGGCTGGCGGACACCCGGGCGGCGACGGTGCTCGAGCTCGGGCCGCTGGCCGATGCCGAGGTCGACGACCTGGTGCTGGCCTGCCTCGGCACCGATGCGGCGCCCGGCGCGCTGCTGGACTTCGTCCGGGCACACGCCGACGGCGTCCCGTTCGTCGTCGAGGAGCTGCTCGCCGGGCTCGCGCGCACCGGTGGACTGCTGCGGGTCGACGGCGGCTAGCATCTGGTGGGGCACCGGATGCGCACCACTGTGCCGGCCACGGTCGCCGAGTCCGTGGACCGGCGGCTCGCGACCCTGCACCCCCGAACCCAGCAGGTGCTGCGGACCGCCGCACTGCTGGGCGCACAGATCGACATTTCGCTGCTCGGTCGCATCACCGGCCTCGAGGACGAGACAGTGCTCGCCGCCCTGCGCGAGGCGGGCTACGCCCAGCTGCTCGACGGTAGCGGCGCTGACGTCCGGTTCCGGCACGCCCTGACCCGCGACCGTGTGGCTGCACTCCTGCTGCCCACCGAGCGCATCGCGCTCGCCGGGCGGGCCGCGGCGGCCGTGCGAGAGGCCCACCCCGACCTGCCGGGACCCTGGTGCGAGCTGGTCGCCTCGCTCGCCGAGCAGGCCGGCGACACCGTCGCCGCCGCCCGGCACCTCGTCGAGGCCGGACGCCGGGCACAGGTCCGAGGGGCACTCGATACGGCCACCGTCCGCCTGGAGCGGGCCCTGGAGCTCGCCGGGCCGGCGGAACCCGAGGCGACGGCTGCACCCGAGGCATTGGCTGCCCGCACGGCCCTCGCCCAGGTCCGGGCCCTGGCGGGCGACGTCGAGGGCGCGCTGCGGCTCGGACCGCTATCCGGAGGCCCGATCGACGGGTCCGGCGGGTCGGGTGAGGACGCAGAGCTGCAGCTGACCCTCGTCCGCGCCCTGCTCACCGCGGGGCGGCTCACGGAGGCCAGGGCGCGCATCACCGAGGTCCTTCGGGGCGCCGTCGATGCCCGCCCCGACGACCGGCTGCAGGCCCTGGTGCTCGCAGCCGAGGTCGAGATCGCCGACGGGGACACCGAGAACGCGCGCCGACGTGCCGGAGCCGCCCTCGCCCGGTCCGGCGACGACCTGCCCGAGGTGCGCTGCGCGGCCTTCGAGGGATGGGCCGGGCCGCGCGGCTGAGTGATGTGGCGGAGGCCGAGCGGGCGTTCACGCCGCCCTCACCGTCGCCGACCGCCACCACCTTCCGCTGTGGCGGGCGCGGGCGCTGCACGAACTGGGAACCGTCGACCTTCTCGACAGCATGCGCACCGACCGCCTCGAGGCCGCGCGCCGCGCAGCCGTCCGGGCCGGTGCCCCGCCACCGTGGCGGTGGTGGACTTCCATCTCGCCGAGGCGCTCGTCGCCCGGGGCCGGACCACGGAGGGGCGCGCGGCGGCCGAACGGGCGGCCGCGCTGGCCGGCGGCTGGGGTCCGCAGTGCGGGCGCCCGCCCTGGTCACCCTCGCCCGGTCCTACGCGCACGAGCGCCGCGCGGACCGGATGGAGGAGGCGCTGGACCGGGCCGCGGACACCGCGCCGGGCGACCCGGAGATCGAGGCCGGCGCCTGGGGTCGGGCACGCGCGATGCTCGCCCTGCACGACGGGGACCGCGAGGCGGCGCTCGACTGCCTGGAGCGGGCGGTCGCGTGCCTGCGGACCCTGCCGGGGCACCACTTCCCGCACTGGGGGCTGTGGGCGCTGCTGCAGACCGTCGACTCACCGGGCCGCTCGGCAGCGGCGGCGCGAGACGAGGCGGCCACGGCGGCGGGAGCCGACACGCGGTTCAACCGGGCGCTGCTCTGCGCCGCGCACGGGGTCGCCGCCGGCCAGGACGGCCACGCCGGAGATCGCGGCCGACCGGTGGAACCGCGCCGTGCGGAGCTACGGGGCTACGTCGACGCCGACTGGCTCGTCCACCTCACGTCCTGGCTCGTCGCTCCTGCCGCGTTGCGCGACGGCTGGGGCAGGCCGCTGGCCACCCTCCAGGACGCCGTGCGCTGGTTCGCCGCCCACGGCACGACTCCGCTGGCCACCTCCCCCGTCGCCACCTCCTGCCGGACACTGCTGCGCGACGCCGGTGGTCAGGTTCCCCGCCGTGGGCGCGGCGCGGCGACGATCCCGCCGACCCTGGTCGCGGCCGGGGTCAGCAGCCGGGAGGCCGACGTCCTGAGCCTGCTGCAGCGCCGCCTGTCCAACCGCGCCATCGCCGAGGCGCTGGTGCTCTCGCCCCGCACGGTCGAGAAGCACGTGGCCAGCCTGCTCCGCAAGACCGGGGCGACCGACCGGGAAGCGTTGTCCGAACTCGCCGCATCGCTGCTGGGCGCCTGAGGCACGGGACACCACCGCTATGTGGGTGCTGCGGGCCGTTAACGGCGGGTCCGCCCCACTGACCCGCGCCGCCGACCGGCGCACCCTCGACTCCGAGGCGTCCGAGGGGGCGCTGGAGGAGGAGCCATGGACCCCGTACTGGGCGAGCCGTTCGCAGCCGCCCCCGACACCCACGTGATCCCCACCTACTGGCCCGTGCCGAACGTCGGGGTCATCCCGATGAACGCGTTCGTGATCCGCGCCGCGGAGCCGGTACTGGTCGACACCGGCACCGCCGCGCTCAGCGACCAGTTCGTCGACGCGCTCGAGTCGATCGTGCGCCCGCAGGACCTGCGCTGGATCTGGCTGACCCACGAAGACCGCGACCACACCGGCAGCCTGCACCGGCTGCTCGAGCTCGCCCCCCGCGCGACGGTGGTCACCACGTTCATGGCGATCGGCCGGATGCTGCCCGAGCGACCCTTCCCGCTCGACCGCGTGCGGCTGATCAACTCCGGGGAGACGCTGAACGTCGGCGACCGCAACCTGCTCGCCCTGCGGCCCCCGCTGTTCGACAGCCCCGCCACCGTCGGCTTCCTCGACGACCAGTCCGGGCTGCTGTTCAGCTCCGACTGCTTCGGAGCCCCGCTGCCCACCGCCGCCGAGGCCGCCGCACACCGCGCCGACCACCTCGACCCCGGCACACTCGCCGCCGCGCAGACCGCGTGGGCCACCGTCGACAGCCCCTGGGTGACGATGGTCGACCCGGCCACGCTCGGCCACGCGCTGGATCGCGTCCGCGCGGCACAACCGCGCGCCGTCCTCAGCTCGCACCTCCCACCGATCCACGGCTGCACCGGCCGCATCCTCGACACCCTCGCCGCGGCACCGTCGGCCGACCCGGTCCCCGGCGTCACCCAGGCCGAGCTCGAGGCGCTGCTCGCCGGCTTCGAACCCGCCACCCCGGACCCCACCAACGCAACCACCCGTGAGGAGATCCAGCATGTCCACTGAGCACGACCGCCTGTTCCGCATGGAGGGCCGGATGACCGAGCTGGTCACCGTCGGCCTGTTCGGCGAGGGCCTGCGCATGTACAACAGCTTCGAGGGCCGCATCGTGGCCGGTGAACCCGCCGGCGCCACCGTGCGCGGCGTCGACGTCTTCACGATCCGACACGACGGGGTCGGGATCGTCGACGGCCGCGAGCTCGTGACGGCCGACGACGGGCACCTCACCGCCGACCTCACCGGCTACTCGCACCCGCCCGCCGGTCTGGTGATGCCACCGCTCGAGGTGCTCCTCGACCCCGGCTTCTGCTGGCCGGACGTGGACTTCACGCTCGAGGTCGCCGCCATCTACCGCACCACCGCACCCCAGTTCGCCGAGCTCGGCCGCATCCCCGTCGCTCACTTCGGCCGGGTGAACATGGCGACCCGCGAGCTGGTCATCGAAGGCTTCCGGCTTCCTGCACCCGATCGGGCGGGGCGGCTCGCCACCGTTCGCTGACGCCGCTGCTGCGGGCGTGTGCTGCCGCGGTGGGGGCGGCAGCACACGGCGGACCCTGCCCACTTCTCCGGAGAGGACCAGGTCGGTCGTCGCCGGAGCCACCGCGCGGGTCGCGGGTCGGGGACATCGAGATCTTGGACGCCAGGCGTGCGGTCACGGTGGCGGCGGTAGCCGCAGGCGTACCGGTCGCGAGCCGAACCGCAGGTCGTGCTGGCGGCGCAGCCAGGCGGCCTGTGCCCAGCGACGGCGGCCGAGGAGCCGGGCGCCGTGCCGGGCCAGGGTGTAACGCCAGCCACCGGAGCGGGCATCGCCCTGGCCCCGGGACTCCCGACGCTGCAACCGCTGCGCGCGCACGATCTCCGGTTCCCGCTCGGCCTGCACCGCCCGGCAGGCAGCGTCGAGGATCTCACCCCCGCCTCGGCCGGTCAGCGCCGGGATCAGGTGGTTCGCCGCCACGACGGCGTCGCGGAGGGCGAGGTTGATGCCCTCGGCACGGACCGGAGACATCGGGTGCGCCGCGTCGCCGAGTAGCAACACCCCGGGGGCGGTCCACACCGGGCAGCGCCCAACCAGCACGGCGAGCCGGACCGGCCCCTCGACCTCGGCGCGGCGCGCCAGCACGTGCGCGGCGACGAACGCCGGCGCAGCGCGCACCGCCTCGGCCAGCCAGTCCCCGGTGGCCGGTTCCCGTGACCGACCCTTCGGCACCACCACCCCGTACTGAAGGCGGCCATCCCACGAGACGTAGCCGACCGCCGGGTCGGCGCCGGCGCGCACGCAGAGCAGGAACCCGGACCGGTCCGCAAGCCCCTGCGGGGCCGGCGCCTTGAACCAGAGCACGTCGTAGGCCTCGGCCGACCGCGCCAGTGCCAGCCCGGCGTGGGTGCGCACCGACGAGCCGCGCCCGTCGCAGCCGACGACGAGATCAGCCCTCTCCACCCAGCCCGTGGCGACCTCGCCGGTGCGCACGAGGCGGGCGCCCATGACCCGCCCCCGACCGTCCCGCACCAGGTCAGCCAGCCGCAATCCGGGACGGAAGGCGAAGCCCGGGTACCCGGCCGCCCGGTCGAGCAGCCCCTGCAGCAGCGCCGGCTGCGACACCACCCGCACCGCCCGCGGGCCGAGATCGGTCACCGGTTCCGGAACGACGAACGCACGCTCGCCGCCGATCCAGATGTCCCAGGAACCGATCGTGCGGCTCGGCACCTCGCCGAGCACCCCGCCCACACCCATCTCGTGCAGGGCATCGACGCCGAGCGGCAGCAGGCCCTCCCCACGGAACACCCGGTCGGGAGTGACCTCACGCTCGACGAGGAGCACCTCGACGCCGTAGCGGGCCAGCAACAGCGCCGTGGCGGCGCCGGCCGGCCCCGCGCCCACGATCAGGACCTTCAACGCTCCAGCTGCCCGTCGGGGCCGCCGGCCGCGTCAGCCCGCACCGGAGCGTGCAGCGTGGGCGTCGGTGAGCAGTCGCCGGGCCTGCACGGCGAAGTCGGCGTCCGCGACCAGGTCGTAGCGCTCGGCGCGCAGTGTCGATGTCGAGGAGAAGTCGCGGCGGCGGCGGCCACCGGTCATCGCGTGCCGGACCAAGCCCATGCTCGCGCCGGCCACCGCGCCGATGGCCAGCCCCCACAGGCCGAGTCCGGCCGCCGACACCAACGGCTCGACCCGGGTGAACAGCCCCATCAACCACGCGACGAGGAACCCGACTGTCGCACCGCTCGCGCCGCCGCTCGCCGCAGCCTGCGCATATCCCCGCGGCCTGGTCACCTGCTCGTAGGACTGCAGGCCGACCCCGACGACGGCGAGGTGCCGGACCGGGAACCGGCGGTCGGCGAGGGAGTCGACGGCGCGCTGGGCGTCCGCGTAGTCCTCGTAACTGGCGACGACATGAATCGGCTCGGTCATCCACGTCCTCCCCTACGCCGTCCCATGTCGGGGGTTACCCCGGACCTCGACGCCCCGGTCCGGGCCCACGTTGCGATCACCTGTCGATCTGTGCCGAGCGCCCGTCGCCGTTTGCTGGACGACTGCCCCGCAGCCGCGGCATCCGACGGGCTCCCGCGCAGGGTGACTCGTGAGGTTCGGCCCGGTTTCCCGGGCAGCGATGCGGGAACGCCGATCTCCTGGGGCATCCCGGACCGAGCGGATTCTCGTCACCGAGATGAGGTACGTCATGGCGGACGACAGGAGCGGACGAAGGCGCAGCCGTGCGGACTTCGAGCGAGGCCTGCCCGACCACCACGATCCGACCGCCGGGATCGGCGGCGCGGCCCCGGCCCGGAGCGCGTTGACGCTGCGGGCGGTGCTTGCCACGTTCGGGCTGCTGGTCTGCGCCGGCGGGGCGTGGTTCGCGTTCGCCGCGGGGTTCACCGTCGTCGGATGGATCCTCGCTGTCGTCGCCGTCGTCGCCCTCGTCGACCTGGGGGTGGTGCTCAACCGCAAGCGACGTGGAGAGCCGGGCTGAGGTCGAAACGGTGCGATGAAGCGCGACGTCGACCGCTTGACGACGCCCGTCACGTTCTGCGTGTTCCTGGCACTGTGGGCCCTCGGCCCGGCCGTGGTGCGCAGGCGCTCGATCGTGGAGAAGCACGGCGACGGGCACTGACCCCTCAGACGTCACCCTGAGGATCCGCCCGCGGCCGCCGCGGCCCCAGGTCCCAGCAGGTCGTGACCTCCGCCCCTGACCGGCACCGGCCCGCTGCGGGGAGCCTGGACTTCAGGACAAGCTGCTGCCCGGCCTGCCGGGCACGGAGGGCTCTCGCCCGGTTCAGCACTGACGTCTCCGGCGAGGAGCGGGCTCGAGTCCTCGGGGCGCGGAGAGGTGAGGGGATGACCACAGCCATATCCCCGTCGACCGCGGCACACCACGGGCTGGCGGCCCACGAGGTGGTTCTGCTGCTGGAGACCGATCCGCATCGCGGCCTGACCGGTCGGGAGGCCGCGGAGCGGCTGGCGCGGTTCGGGTCGAACACGCTGCCCGCCCCCAAGGGCGCCGGGCTGTTGATCCGGATCCTGCGCCAGTTCCACCACCCGCTGATCTACGTGCTCCTCGCCGCCGGCGCGATCACCGCCGCCCTGGGTGAGTACGTCGACTCGGCGGTGATCCTCGGGGTGGTGCTGATCAACGCCACCGTTGGCTTCATCCAGGAGTCCAAGGCCGAGGCCGCGCTCGAAGGTCTGCGGTCGCTCGTGCGCACCCACGCCACAGTGATCCGCGACGGCCACCGCGCGACCGTGCCCTCCGACGAACTCGTCCCGGGCGATCTCGTCCTGCTCGACGCGGGCGACAAGGTGCCCGCCGACCTGCGGCTGATCCGGTCCACGGAGCTGCGGGTGAACGAGTCGGCGCTGACCGGCGAGTCCGTCCCCGTGAGCAAGGACGAGGTCGTGCTGCCCGAGGCGATCCCGGTGGCCGACCGGCGCAACATGGCCTACTCGGGCACCCTGGTCACCACCGGCAGCGGCGCGGGGATCGTGGTGGCCACCGGCGCCGAGACCGAGCTCGGGGAGATCCACCGGCTGGTCGGGGCCGCCGAGACGCTGGCGACACCACTGACGCAGAAGCTCGCCGGGTTCAGCAAGATCCTGACCGTCGGCATTCTCGCCCTGGCCGCGGTCACCTTCGGGGTGGGTGTGCTGCGGGGGCAGGACGCGGTCGAGACGTTCACCGCCGCGATCGCGCTCGCGGTCGGTGCGATCCCCGAAGGGCTCCCGGCGGCGGTCACGATCACCCTGGCCATCGGCGTGGCCCGGATGGCGCGGCGGCGCGCGGTGATCCGCCGGCTGCCGGCAGTGGAGACGCTGGGCAGCACCACGGTCATCTGCTCGGACAAGACCGGCACGCTCACCGAGAACCAGATGACCGTGCGGACCGTGTGGACCACCGGTGGCCAGTACGACGTCACCGGCTCGGGCTACACCCCGGACGGCGTCCTGCTTGACACCGGCGGCGCTCCGGCGTCGGCTGACACCGACCAGGCACTGCGCTGGTCACTGCTGGCCGGCGCCGCCTGCAACGACGCCGCCCTGACCCACGAGGGCGGGCGGTGGGACATCGTCGGCGACCCCACCGAGGGCGCGATGCTGGTGGTCGCGGCCAAGGCGGGCCTGGGCGCCGAGCGGGTCGCAGAGCTTCTGCCCCGCGTCGCGACGATCCCGTTCAGCTCCGAACGCCAGTACATGGCCACCCTGCACCGCGACACCACCGCCGGACACCCAGCCGGCCACGTGGTGCTGGCCAAGGGGGCCGTGGAACGGGTGCTGGACCTGTGCGGCGCGCAGCTGGACACCGCCGGCACCGTTCACCCCCTGGACCGCGGCGTCGCGCTGCGCGCGGCCGACGACCTGGCCGGCCGGGGACTGCGGGTGCTGGCCACCGCCATGCGCCCCGCCGCCGACCCGGATGGGTTCGACCCGGATGGGTTCGGGCCGGATGCGTTCGGCGAGGACACGCTGCCGGGCAGTCTGGTGCTGACCGGGTTGCAGGCCATGCTCGACCCGCCCCGGACGGCCGCCACCGCCGCGGTCGCCGCCTGCCACACCGCGGGCATCCAGGTGAAGATGATCACCGGGGACCACGCCGCCACCGCCATCGCGATCGCTGGTCAGGTCGGCCTGCTCGATGGCCATGAGGCTGGCGAGGGCGTGGTGCTGACCGGCACCGCCCTGGCCGCGCTGCCCCCCGAGGAGCTCCCCGAGGCGGTGGACGGTGCCGGCGTCTTCGCCCGGGTGTCCCCGGAGCAGAAGCTGCGGCTGGTGGAGGCGCTGCAGGCCCGCGGTCATGTCGTCGCGATGACCGGCGACGGGGTCAACGACGCCCCCGCACTGCGACAGGCCAACATCGGGGTGGCTATGGGCGACCGTGGCACCGAGGTCGCCAAGGACGCCGCCGACATGGTGCTCACCGACGACGACTTCGCCACCATCGAAGCCGCCGTCGAAGAAGGCCGCGGCGTGTTCGACAACCTCACCAAGTTCATCATCTGGACGCTGCCGACGAACATCGGCGAGGGCCTGGTCATCCTGGCCGCGATCGTGGCCGGCGCCGCGCTGCCGATCCTGCCCACCCAGATCCTGTGGATCAACATGACCACCGCCGTCGCACTGGGCCTGATGCTCGCCTTCGAGCCCAAGGAAGCCGGGATCATGACCCGGCCACCCCGCGACCCCGCCGAGCCACTGCTCACCCGCGCCCTCATGGTGCGGATCCTGCTGGTGTCCACCCTGCTGGTCGCCGGGTCCTGGTGGCTGTTCGAGTGGGAGCTTGCACGCGGCGCCAGCCTGGCCGAGGCACGCACCGCGGCCATGAACCTCTTCGTCGTGGTCGAGGCGTTCTACCTGTTCAGCTGTCGCTCGCTGACCCGCTCCGCGTGGCGGATCGGCATGTTCACCAACCGGTGGATCATCGTTGGGGTCACCCTGCAGGCGATCGGCCAGGCCGCCATCACCTACCTACCCGCCATGAACACCGTGTTCGGCACCGCGCCCATCGCAGCGGACGTGTGGCTCCGCATCCTGGCCATCGCCACGGCGGCCGGCCTCGTGGTGGCCCTCGACAAGCGACTGCGACGACCGCGCGCATGAGCATCACGCATCAGTGCAGGCTGTCCGCTCTGCCCGACTTTGCGGCGGGCGTCCCACAACCGGCACTCGCTCGGGGATGACGACGGCTTGGAGCGCGGTCAGGCGGTCACGCAGCGCGTCGCAGACGAGCTCGCAGAGCGCGAACACGCTGGGGTCGCTGATCGCGTAGACCGCGCTGTTGCCGCTGCGCGTGCGCTCGACAAGGCCGGCGGCCGCGAGCACACCGAGATGCTTGGATGTGTTCTGCTGGCTCAGGCCAAGCCGACCGGCCAGCTCGCCGACCGTGGCCGGTCCGGAGCGCAGCGCGTCGAGCAACTTGATCCGTACGGGCTCGCCGAGAACCCGGAACCGGTGTGCGATCAGGTCCACCAGAGGGTCGGGCAGCGGCGCCGGAACATTCACGACCCCATCATAGTTACAACTACAAAGTTGTATAGTTGTGTGACGGCTCGGAGATGAGGTCTCAGACATGTCTGCCATCGGGATGAGTGTCCGGCTCGACCTTCCGCTCGACGAGGCGCTGGAACGGACCAGAACCGCGCTGGCCGAGCAGGGGTTCGGCATCCTCACCGAGATCGACGTGGCCGCGACGCTGAAGGCCAAGCTGGGTGTCGAGGTCGCGCCCCAGGTGATCCTCGGCGCCTGCAACGCGCCGCTGGCCCGGGAGGGTCTGCGGATCGAGCCCGACCTCGGACTGCTGCTGCCGTGCAATGTCGTCGTCCGGGTCGACGAAGGCGGGTCGACGCTGGTGTCCGCGCTCGACCCCGAGCTCCTGGTCACCGTCCCCGGTCGGCCCGAGCTCGAGCCGATCGCCGCCGAGGCCAAGGCCCGGCTGCAGGCCGCCCTCGCCACCGTCGCCGACCGTCGAGACGGCGGGTGAACGGGCACGCACCGGTCTCACCACCTTCCATCGACCCGCACTCTTCTCACGAGCAGGACAGGGACACCCGACATGATCCATATCGAGACGATCGAGACGTCCAGCCTCGGCGACCGCAGCTACCTCGTCCACGATGGGGAGGTGGCGGTGGTGGTCGATCCGCAGCGCGACATCGACCGGGTCCTGGCATCGGCCGCCGAGCACGGGGTGCGGATCGCGGTGGTGCTGGAGACGCATGTGCACAACGACTACGTCAGCGGCGGGTTGGAGCTGGCCCGGACCACCGGCGCGACCTACGTGCTGCCCGCCGGCAGCGGCGTCGCGTTCGACCACACCGCCGTCAGCGACGGCGAGGTGGTGGAGGCCGGGCGGATGCGGGTGCGGGTGCTCCACACGCCCGGGCACACCCACCACCACGTCAGCTACGTCCTCGCCGACACCTCGGGTGCGGTGCTCGGAGTGTTCACCGGCGGGTCGATGCTCTACGCGGCTACCGGGCGCACCGATCTGGTGAGCGCGCAGGACACGGTGGAGCTGACCCACGCGCAGTTCCGGTCGGTACGGCGGCTGGCGGCCGAGCTGCCCGCGGAGACGGCGGTGCTGCCGACCCACGGGTTCGGCAGCTTCTGCTCGGCCACCCCGACCAGCGGCGACGCCTCCACGGTGGGCGAGCAGGCCCGGGTGAACCCCGCGCTGACGATGGCCGAGCAGGACTACGTCGACACCCTGCTGGCCGGGCTGGACGCCTACCCCGCCTACTACGCCCACATGGGCCCGATCAACCGCCGTGGACCCGCCCCCGTCGACCTGTCAGCACCCGAGCCGGTGCAGCCGGGCGAGCTGCGGCAGCGGATCGAGGCCGGCGAGTGGGTGGTCGACCTGCGCGACCGCACGGCGTTCGCCGCCGGGCACTTGGCCGGCTCGCGCGGGTTCGAGTTGTCCGACAACTTCGTCACCTACCTGGGCTGGCTCTACCGCTACGGCACCCCGCTGACGCTGGTCGGCGAGACCGCCGAGCAGGTCGCGCAGGCTCGCCGCGAGCTGATACGGATCGGGATCGACGAGCTCGCCGGTGCGGCCACCGGCGAGATCACCACCCTCGCCGCCGGGGAGCCGCTGCGCTCCTACCGCGTCACCGACTTCGCGGAACTGGCCACAGCGCTGCAGCGGGGACCGGTGCAGGTCCTCGATGCCCGCCGCCACGACGAACGCGCCGGCGGCTTCGTCGCCGGATCTCAGCACATCCCCCTGCACGAACTCGCCGACCGCCTCGACGAGGTTCCCCAGGGCGAGGTGTGGATCTACTGCGCCTCGGGCTACCGCGCCTCCGTCGCCGCCTCGATCCTCGACGAGCCCGGCCGGCAGGTGGTGCTGATCAACGACGACTACGAGGCCGCCACCGCCGCCGGGCTCGAGAACGACCACCGTGCGGGCGCTGTGCCCGAGAACGCCGCGCGCGACGCGGCGATGCAGCACTGACCTCGACCTCGCCATCACCCGCCATCCCGAACACAGGAGAGAGTTCATGGCCACCGCCAGCCCCGACCGGGTCGACGCCGCCACCGTCCGTGGCTGGCTCGACCAGCCCGATGCGGTCACCGTTCTGGACGTCCGTACACCGGCGGAGTTCGAGACCGCGCACATCCGCGGCTCCTACAACCTGCCGCTGGCCCTGCTCCCCGAGCACGCCGACCAGCTCGCGGCCCAGTTGGACCGCCAGCTCGTGCTGGTCTGCCGGTCCGGCACGCGCGCCTGCGAGGCCCAGCAACATCTGGCCGGAGTCGGTGTCGACCGGGTCCACGTCCTCGACGGCGGCCTCACCGCCTACACCGCCGCCGTCGGTGCCCGCGACGCCACCGTGGTGCGTGGCCGGGCCCGTTGGGCGCTGGAACGGCAAGTCCGCCTCGTCGCCGGCACGCTCGTCCTGGCCGGGCTCGGCGTCGGTCTGCGGTTCCCGGCGGGCCGGCTGCTCACCGCCGGGATCGGCGCCGGGCTGACGGTGTCCGCGTTGACCGACACCTGCACCCTGGGCCGGCTGCTGGCCGCGCTGCCCTACAACCGGGGCACGCGCGACCGCACGCCCGACCAGGTGCTCGCGCAGCTCCCCTGACCCCGCACCCGGCATGACCACCACCGGCGCCTCGAAACCAACAACGGCTCTGGCACAGGAAAGATCCGTGGGGCCGAGGACCGGAATCTGGGAACAACACGCGCGAGAAGGGCGTCGCTGCCTGGGCCTGTCCCGGCGTTCCTTGCGGGCGGATGACGATGTCGGGTTTCGGCGGTCGCTGATCACGGATGTTCGTATCGTGGAAGGAGAGATCGAGCACCGGCAGTCCGAAGGGAAGGAGCAATCATGTGGGAGGACCTCAGCGTCGCGTTGAGCTGTCTGGGGTTCGCGGCGGCCGTCGCCCTGTTGGTGGCTGAGCTGCCCGCGATACTCGAACAGATGGGCGGGCGGTCCGCGCGGCGCCACCATCACCAGTTCTGATCGCTCATCGCCTTGCGGCTGCCCGGCCAAGTCGCCGACGAGTGTGATCAGGGCGGATACCAGCGGCGAACGAACCAGGAACGCGTCGATCAGCACGCCCGCGGCCAGCGCAACGGCGCGAGGACGAGGACCGCCACATCGAGATCGAACCGTGAGGGAAATCGACGAGATCTTCGGGCATCCGTGCATCACCGCCCGACGATCCACGATGCCGCCCTCTCGTCGAGGGTGAGGGCACCGACCCCGTCGTGCCGCCGGTCCCCCCTCGGTGGCCGGCGGGGCGGTGCCTGCCCCACTCGAGCGGCGATCGTCGATCGCTCGGGTTCCCCCCGGGACACGACGGGAGGAACCCGATGCTCGAGCGGCTGCGGGAACGGCTGCGGGAGTGGCAGCGGCGGACAACGCCGGTGGATCCGGAGTTCGTCGCCGCCCTGGACCGGCGCTGGGCGGAGCTGCCCGAGGCGATCCGGACCCCGGGGCAGGTCCTCGGCCGGTTCGCCCCGGGCTGCGAGGGCACGCACGGGGTGTTCCCGGCCTGCGACCTCGCCTGCACCCCGTGCTACCACTCCCGCGACGCGAACCGGGTCCGGGTCGACGGACCGCACACCCTCGAGCGGGTCGAGGCGCAGATGGCCCTGCTGCGGAGGCTGCGCGGCCCGCACGCGCACGCCCAGCTGATCGGCGGCGAGGTCACGCTGCTGCCACCGGACGACCACGCCGCCGCCCTGGGGATCATGCGCCGCCACGGGCGGGAGCCGATGAGCATGAGCCACGGCGACCTCGACTACGACTACCTCGAACGGCTCGTGCTGGGGCCCGACGGTCGCCGCCGGCTGGATCGCGTCTCGTTCGCCGGGCACTTCGACTCACTGATGTTCGGGCGCCGCGGCATCCCGCGACCGCCGGACGAGGCGTCGCTGCACCCGTACCGGCGGCGGTTCGTCGCACAGTTCCGCCGGCTGCGACGCGAGCACGGGGTCCGGTTCTTCCTGGCCCACAACATGACCGTCACCCCGGCCAACGTCGGGCAGGTCGCCGAGGTGGTCCGCGCGACCGCGCGGATGGGGTTCGGGATGCTGTCGTTCCAGCCTGCTGCGCACCTCGGCGACCAGCGGCGCTGGCGGGAGGGGTACCGCGACGCCGACGTCGGTCCGGACGCCGTGTGGGCCGAGATCGAGCGCGGCGCGGGCACCCGGCTGGACCACCGGACGTTCCAGAACGGCGACCCGCGCTGCAACCGCACCGCGTACGGGTTCATGGTCGGTGAGCAGTGGGTGCCGTTCCTCGACCCGGACGATCCGCGCGACCTCGCGGTGCGCGAGGAGTTCTTCCGGTCCCTACGTGGGGTCGGCGTCGGCGGCACCCCGCCGGTGGTGCTCGCAGTCAAGCTGGTCCGGCTGGCCGCAGCGCGGCCGCGGGCAGCGGTGGTCGCGCTCGGCTGGGCGCGCCGCGCAGCAGCTCGCGCCGGCGGGATGCGCGTGCTGCTGCGCGGGCGCCCGCGGCCGGTGACGTTCGTGATGCACAACTTCATGGACGCCGCGGACGTCGCCCCGGCCTGGGACCTGATGCAGCGCGGCGAGACGGCGCACGACCCGCGGCTGCGCGAGACCCAGGAGCGCCTGGCCGCCTGCCACTACGCGATGGCGCACCCGGAGACCGGCTCCCTGGTGCCGGCGTGCGTGCAGCACGGCGTGCTCGACCCGGGCGAGAACGCCGCACTGCGCCGGCTGCTGCCGATCGCCGAGGTCCGCACGGGACGGATCACCGGATGACCGACGGAGGCCGGACGTGGGACCTGCTCGTCGTCGGCGGCGGGTCGGCGGGCCTGGTCGGCGCCCGCACCGCCGCCTCGCTGGGCGCCTCCGTGCTGCTGGTGGATCGGGACCGCCCGGGCGGCGACTGCCTGTGGACGGGCTGCGTACCCAGCAAGGCGCTGCTCGCGAGCGCCGCGGCGGCGGCCGACGCCCGGGCCGCCGCGCGGCTCGGCGTGCGGGTGGACGGGGTGCGGGTCGACTTCGGGGCCGTCATGGCCCACGTCCGCGGCGCGATCGCGGCGATCGAACCCGTCGACTCGCCCGACGCCCTGCGGTCCGCCGGGGTGCACGTGGCGCGCGGCACCGCGCGGTTCACCGGACCGGCCACGGCGGAGATCGACGGGGTCGCGGTGCGGTTCCGGCAGGCGCTCGTCGCCACCGGTGCCGACCCGGCGATCCCGGGTGTCCCCGGGCTCGCCGGCGCCGCGCCGCTGACCAGTGACACGGTCTGGGATCTCGACGAACTGCCCGCCCGGCTCGTCGTGCTCGGTGGCGGGACGATCGGCTGCGAGCTCGGCCAGGCGTTCGCCCGGCTCGGCAGCCGGGTCTCGGTCGTCGAAGCGGAACCGCGGCTGCTGCCCACCGAGGACCCCGACGCGTCCGGGCTCGTCGCAGCCGCCCTCGCAGGCGACGGCGTGACCGTGCGCACCGGCGTGGCGGTGACCGCGGTCGAGGACGCCGGGCGCGCGGTCCGGCTCGCGGACGGAGCCACCGTCGAGGCGGACGTGGTGCTCGTGGCGCTGGGCCGCCGTCCGGACACGCGCGGGCTCGACCTCGACGCCGCCGGCGTCCGTCTCGACGACCGCGGGTATGTCGTCGTCGACCGGTACCTGCGCACCACCAACCCCCGGATCTGGGCGGCGGGCGACGTGACCGGGCACCCGCAGTTCACCCACGTCGCCGGGGTGCACGGCTCGGCTGCCGCGGCGAACGCGGTGCTCGGGCTGCGGCGGATCCCACAGACCTCGGCCGTCCCGCGGGTCACCTTCACCGCACCGGAAGTCGCGGCCGTCGGCATGCCGGCCGGCACCCGTGGCACGACGACCCGCACCCGGCGTCACGACGAGGTCGACCGGGCCGTCGCGGAGGGGCGCACGGCCGGCTTCTCCCGGCTGGTCCTCGACCGGCGCGGCCGGGTCGTCGGCGCGACGGTGGTCGGCCCCCGGGCCGGGGAGGTGCTCGCCGAGCTCGCCCTCGCCACCCGGCATGGCCTGCGCGCCCGCGACCTCGCCGCGGTGATGCACGCGTACCCGACATGGGCCGACGGGCCGTGGAACGCCGCGATCGCCGAGGTCCAGGAACGGCTCGCCACGCCCGTCCCGCACCGGCTCCTGCGGATCGTCGCCGGGACCCGGCGCCGCCTGCTCGACCGGCGTCAGTGAGTGTGAGTGCGCTCAGCGCAGCGCCCGGTACCCCGCGACGACGCGGTGGGCCGCGCTCACCCCGACGACCGCGGCCCAGACCACCGCGATCTGGGGCGCCCACCACGGCAGCACCAGCCACAGCGTGTGCACCACGATCGTCTCCGTGCCCTCGGCGAGGCCGCCGAGGAACGACAGCGATCGCCCGTCGTCCAGCCGCCGCCCCGTCCGCTCCGCGATCGACGAGAACGCCAGGAACGCCGAGCCGTTGACGTAGTAGGCGAGCAGCACGAGCAGGAACGGCCACAACGGCCCGCCGCTACCCAGGGCCACCCCGACGACGGTGGCGCCGTAGACAACGAAGTCGGCGGTGATGTCCAGGAAGCCGCCCGCCCCGCCCGGGTCCCGGCTCGCCGCGGCGGCCCGGCGGCGGGCGAGCGGCCCGTCGAGCCCGTCGGCGGCCCGCGACGCGAGCCACAGCACGGCACTGGCCGCCCACCACGCCAGCCCCGCGGTGACCGCGCTGCCCAGTCCCAGCACGAGCCCCGCGACGGTGAGCCGGTCCGGGCTGAGCCACCGCACGTCGAGGGCAGCGGCCGCCCGTGCCAGCGGTGCGTCGAGCAGGCGGCGCAGCGGGGCGTCGAGCATCAGGTGGCCGGCTCGCAGGTGCCGTGCTCTGGGCGTGTGCTCACGGGACGGTAACCCGGTCCGCGGCAGGATAAGTTCCCCCGGCGGGGAATCGGTTCCGGTCCCGTCGGGTTCCCGAGCCGGACCCGCCGGGCACCGGTACGTCCTTTCCCGGCGGACGACCCGTCCCGAGGAGGTCCCCCATGCGTTGCCGAAGCCCCCGCCTGGCCGCCGCCGTCATCGTCTGTGCGACGGCGCTCACGGCCTGCGCGGCGGCGCCGGCGGTCACGCCCACCGCGACGGTCGACACGGACGGCTGGGCCGCCGTCGTCGAGGCTGCCCGCGGGCAGACCCTGGACTGGTACATGTACAACGGCGACGAGGCCGTCAATGCCGTGGTCGAGGAGTACGTCGCCCCGCGGTTGAGCGCCGAGTACGGGGTGACGCTGCAGGTGGTGCCGGTGGCCGACACCGCCGACGCGGTGAACAAGGTGCTCGCGGAGCGGCAGGCCGGCCGAGCCGGTTCCGGCACCGTCGACGCGATCTGGATCAACGGGGAGAACTTCGCCACCGGCAAGCAGGCCGGCCTGTGGCTGTGCGACTACCCAGGTGCGCTGCCCAACGCTCGCTACATCGACCTCACCAAGCGGGCGGTGACGACCGACTTCGGCGTGCCGGTCGAAGGCTGCGAGGCGGCGTGGCAGCAGGCGATCTCCGGGCTGGTGTACAACTCGGCCACGCTCACCGGCGAGGACGTGACCTCGCTGACCGCCCTCTCGGACTGGGCCCGGTCGAACCCGGGCCGGCTGGCCTACCCCGCGCCGCCGGACTTCACCGGCTCGATGGTCGTGCGCACGTTCCTCTACGGCACCGCAGGGGATCCCTCGCAGCTGCCCGCCACGTTCGACGCCGCGGCGTTCGCGCCGCTCGCCGAGCGGCTCTGGGCCCGGCTGAACGCCCTGGAGCGGTCGCTGTGGCGCGGCGGGGAGACCTACCCGACCAGCCAGGCCGCCGTCGAGCAGCTGTACGCGACCGGCGAGATCGACGCCTTCTTCACCTACGGGCCCGGCACGGTGGCGACGAGGGTGGCCGACGGTGTCTTCCCGGCCTCGACCCGGGTGACCGTCCCCTCCATCGGCAACATCACCAACGTCAGCTTCCTCGCGATCCCCGCCGACTCGCCCGATCGGCAGGCGGCGCTGGTGCTGGCGAACCTGCTGCAGGACCCCGAGACCCAGCTGCGCTTCTACGCCGACGCCGGCATTCTTCCGGTGCTCGACCTCGACCGGCTGCCGGTCGAGGTCCGGCAGCGGTTCGACGCCGTGGACACCGGTCCGGTCGTGCCGCCGCTCGCCGAGCTGACCGCGCGGGCGCTCCCGGAGCTCGACGTCGGGTACGTCGAGGCGGTGGAGAACGGATGGACGGCGAACGTCCTGCAGCGGTGACCGCGCGCCCGGCCCGGCTGCCACGCGGGTTGCGGACGACGCTGCTGCTCGCCCCGGCGCTCGCCGTCGTGGTCGTGCTCTTCGGCGGCGGGCTGGCCCAGGCGGTCGCGCAGAGCCTGGGCTACCAACCGTTCCTGGCGGCCCGCCCGCTCTCGCTGGACGCCTACCGGGAGCTGGGGGCGGATCCGGCGGTGCGCGCGTCGATCGGGATCACCCTGCGGGTCGCGGTCCTGTCCACGGCGGCCGCGGCGGCGCTCGGGACTGCGGCGGCGCTGCTCGTGCGGGCGCTCGGCCGTGCACGCCCGGCGTCCGCCGCGCTGCTCCAGGTCACGCTTCCGCTGCCGCACGCCGTCGCGGCGCTGGCGATGCTGCTGCTGCTCTCCCCGAGCGGTGCGGTCTCTCGAGCCGCGGCGGCGCTCGGCCTGGTCGGCGAGCCGGCCGCGTTCCCCGCGGTCACCCAGGACTCGTTCGGGTGGGGAATCGTCGCGTCGTACGTGTGGAAGGAGGCGCCGTTCGTCGCCGTCGTCGTGCTGGCGGTGCTCTCCGCCGGGGTCGCCGACCTCGAGGACGCAGCCCGCGCGCTCGGGGCCGGGGCCTGGCAACGGTTGCGGCACGTGCTGCTGCCGGCGGTCGCGCCCGCCGTCGCGGCGGCGTCGGTGCTGGTGCTGGCCTTCACCGCCGGGTCCTACGAGGTGCCGTTCCTGCTCGGCCGCGCCTACCCGGCGACGCTGCCGGTCGTGGCCTACCAGCGCTTCCGCGACCCGGACCTGGCCGCGCGCCCGGCCGCGATGGCGATCGCGGTGCTCACCACGGTCATGGTCGGGGCCTGCGCCGTGGCGTACCTGGCATTGGCCGAGCGGCTACGCGGGACGCCGCGGTGAGGCGCCCGGTGGGGCGCGCGGTTGGGGCCGGACTGCTGGCGGTCGGGTTGCTCGCGCCGCTGGTGCCGCTGCTGCTGTGGGCGGTCGCCGGCGAGTTCCGCTATCCGGCGCTGCTGCCGAGCCCGTCGGCGCGGGGGCCGGCGCTGGTGCTCACCCCCGCGGTCGGCGCCGCCCTGGCCACCTCGCTCGCGATCGCGGTGCCGGTCGCAGTGATCGCCACCGCGGTCGGCGCGGCGGCCGGGCGCGCGCTCGGCCTGCACGCATTCCGTGGCCGGCGGCTGGTCCAGCTCGTGCTGCTGGCGCCGGTACTGGTGCCGACGCTGGCGGTCACCGTCGGCATCCACGTGTTCTTCATCCGCTACGGGCTCGCCGACACCGTCGCCGGTGTGGTGCTGGTGCAGCTGATCCCGGCCGTGCCCTACGCCACCCTCGTGATGGCCGCCGCCTTCGCGGCCCTCGACCTCGACCTGGAGGACGCCGGGCGGGTGCTGGGCGCCGGCCCCCTGCGGCGGCTCGTGCACGTGACGCTGCCCGGCGTGCGACCCGGGTTGGTCGTCGCCGGGCTGTTCGCGTTCCTCATCTCCTGGGGGGAGTACATCCTCACCCTGCTGGTCGGGGGCGGCACGGTCCGGACGCTGCCGCTGCTGCTCTTCGCCGCCGTCGGGTCCTCGGACCTCACCGCGGCCGCGGCACTGTCCCTGGTGATCGCGCTGCCGCCGGTGCTGCTCGTCGGCCTGACCACGCGGTACCTGACGGGCCGCACCCCCGCCGCCATCGGGTTCGGCCGCCTGTGAGCGGCGAGCTCGCGGTCACCGGCCTGGACGTGGCCTACCGGCCGGGTGAGCCGGTCCTGCACGGCGTCAACCTGCGGGTGACGGGCGGCACGCTCACCGCGCTGCTGGGCCCCTCGGGCTGCGGGAAGTCGACGGTGCTGCGGGCCGTGGCCGGTCTGCTCACCCCCGCCGCGGGAGACGTCATGCTCGACGGGAGGTCCGTCACGGGTGTGCCGGCCGAGCGGCGGCCGATCGGCCTGGTGTTCCAGAAGCCGCTGCTGTTCGGCCACCTCTCGGTCGGCGACAACGTGGCGTTCGGCCTGCGGATGGGCGGGATGCCGCGCACGGCCCGGCGGCGCTGCGCCGCCGACATGCTCGAGCGCGTCGGGCTCGCAGGCCTGGCCGAGCGGCGCGTCGGCGAGCTGTCCGGCGGCCAGGAGCAGCGGGTGGCGCTGGCGCGGGCGCTCGTCCTCGAACCGCGGGTGCTCCTGCTCGACGAGCCCTTCTCCCAGCTCGACGCCGACCTGCGGGCCCGGATGCGTGAGCTGGTCCGCCGCGTCCAGCGCGAGCTCGCGGTCACGATGCTGTTCGTCACCCACGACCAGCAGGAGGCTGTCGAGCTCGCCGACGACGTCGTCCTCATGCTCGACGGGCGGATCGAGTCGGCCGGGCCGGCGTCGCGGTTCTACACCGACCCGCCGAGCCTGGCGGCCGCCCGCTTCTTCGGCCCGGTGAACGAGGTGCCCGGTGTCGGGGACGGCGTGGTGTTCTCCTGCCCGCTCGGGCCGCTCACGGTCGACGCCCCGGGCCTCGGGCCGGGCGTGCTCGTGGTGCGCCCGGAGTGCGTGCGGATAGGTCCCGACCCGCAGACGCCGAACACCGTCCCGGCGACCGTGCTCGAGGTGCGGTTCCGCGGAACGCACCGGACCGTCGTCCTCGCCTGCCCCGGAGACGTCGTCATCACTGCGACCGTCCCGCCGGCGCATGCCGTCGATGCCGGTGACCGGACCGATGTGCACCTGCCCCCCGCCGCCTGCCGGGTACTCCCCTCCGACCCCGCCCGGACCACGACCGACCCGAGCGAGGACGTCTGTGCGTGAGACCACTCCCGACCTCCCGCTGAACGGCATCGTGCTCACCGACGCGCGCACCGGCCGGCCCGTCGAGCCGGTCCGCTGGGCCGGCGTACAGGTCGTGTCGCTCATCCGGCATCGTTATTGACTGCCCTGCCAGGAGCACCTGGTCCAGGTGCAGGAACACCTCGCGGGCGCGGCGCCCCTCGTCGTCGTCGGGTTCTCCCCCGGACCGGCGATGGCGGCATTGGCGGATGACCTCGAGCTGCGCGCGACGGTACTGACCGATCCCGAGCGGCGGCTCTACCGGCTCCTCGGCCTGCGCCGCGCCCCGGTGTGGCAGGTGTACTCACCCGGCACCCTCGCCCGGTATGCCGGGTTCCTCCGGCAGGGCCGTCGGCTACGCCGTGCGGTGGAGGACACCCGCCAGCTCGGAGGCGACGCACTCGTCGCCGATGGCCGAGTCGTCCGGCTCTGGCGACCGTCCACCCCGGACGACCGGGCGGCCGCCGCGAGAATCGCTGCGGCCGCACGGGACGCGCGGAAACGACACGACTAAAGGGAGTGGATGACGTTGACGGCGACCGTGCCCAAGGCGCCGTCGAGGGTGATCACCTGGCCGGTTGTGATCAGTTGAGTCGCATCACGGACGCAGATGACGGCCGGGATGCCGTACTCCCTGGCGACGGTCGGGCCGTGCGCCATCGGCGATCCGGTCTCGGTCACCAAGCCGCCGGCGGTCATGAAGAGGGGCGTCCAGCCGGGGTCGGTGGTGGGCGCCACGAGGATCTCCCCCGGCTCCACCTGTGCGCCCCTCGGATCGAGGATCACCCGGGCTCGGCCGGTCGCCACTCCGGGCGCGGCTGCCATACCGAGCAGTGTCCCGTCGGGAACGGGGGCCGGTGATGTGAGCGTTTCCGGGATGGTGCCGTCGGAGAGCAGCAGCCCGGGGACGTTCCGGCGCCTCGTTTCGCGCTCGTGGACGGCTCGGCGGGCAGCGATCAGCGTCCGCTGGTCGGCGCCGTCCACCGCCGCGGCGAGGGCCTCGCGAAGGTCGAGGAACATGATGTCGTCGGGCTGGTCGAGCAGGCCGCGCCCGTGCAGCTCGGTGCCGGCGGCGAGGAGCTGGCTGCGCATCTCGGCGAATGCGTACAGCCAGGCGAACTTGGGCAGCTCCCGCAGGCCGGCGATGGCGCGGGATCTGCGCAGGAGGAAGCCGGCGCACCGGGCCCGGGCCGGTCGGGTGCGGCGCGCCCGCGCGACCAGTTCGTCGATCTTCGCGACGGCGTCCTCGGCGGCCCGGGCGAACCGCCGGTCCGGGGCCTGCTCGGGATCGGTGACCCGTAGGTAGCCGGCGATCGCGGCGAACACCGGGGTGGAGTCCTCGGCCCAGCGCGGCACGCCGACGTCGATCTCGGCCGCACCGCGATGGCCGTACCTGCCAAGAAACCCGTCAAGCCCGATCTCGGGCAGGTCCCCGGCGCGGTACCGGGCAGCGAGCTCGGCAGGCGGAGTGTGCATCAGCAGGTCGCGGTGCTCCCGGGCGGCCGACGCCAGCCGCCACAGGGCCAGGTTCATCTCGGTGGTGACGTTGTGCGGCATCCCGCGTAGCGTCTCGTCGATCTCGCTCGAGGTGGCGACGCCGGCGAGCAGGGCGACCGCGGCCGCCCTGGTGAACATCGCGGCATAGATCGGCGACAGCATCTGCAGCATGCCGGGCCCGGTGAACGCCCCCTGAACGGCGATGGCGAAGCGCAGCCGATCGGCGGCGGTGCTGAGATCTCGGGGCGGTCGGCTGGTCCGCTGCACCTCCGCGGCCGCGCGGAACGCCCGCACGCGCGCCCTCGCCGGCCGCAGGATCGCGCCGGCCAGCCCCACGATGAGGCCGGGCCCGATCCGTACTGCGACCGCGATCACGGTGCGCAGCCGGTACGGCCGGCCCGGCACGGCTGCGAAGCGCGGGTCGTCCAGCACGCGTGTCATCGCCGTGGACACCCGCGGCCCGTAGATCTGCAAGGCTGCCGGCAGCCTCCTGCGCAGCGTGCGGTTCCGGACGGGGCCGGTCAGGTCGAGGTACATGCGTCCGGCCGCCGCGACGACTCCGGGGTGACCCTCGAACGGATCGGCCGGGATCCCGAGGGACCGGAAGCTCTGCGCGGTCGCGACGCGCATCGCGGACATCCCCATGGGGGTGAACGGCCGCAGCATGCCCTGCATATGGCCGACCTCGAGGTAGACCCGTGGCTCCGGCCGGCTCGATGTGGGCACCGGGAACAGCGTGGTGATCGGCCGGGACTGCAGCAGCCACAGTCTGCTGTCGTGGTCGAACGCCCACTCGACGTCCTGAGGGGTGCCGGCGCGACGCTGCAGCCGATCACCCGCCGCGCGCAGCTCCTCGAGCTGCCCCGGGCTCAGGCACCCGCCGGCCACCGCGGCCGGCTGTCGCCCGTCGAGGAGGTAGTGATCGGCGGTCACGCTGCCGTCGACGACCACGTCCCCGAGTCCGGCGGTGGCGTCGACGACCATCTGGGTCCGGGTGCCTGTGATCGGGTTGGCGGTGAACAGCACGCCGGCCGCGACCGGGTCGATCATCCGCTGGACCACGACGCCCATCCGGACCGCGTCGTCGGCGATTCCGGCGGCCGCACGGTAGGACGACCCCGCGCTCGGCAGAGAGCGAGTCCCAGCACCGCCGAACCGCACCGATCAGCGCATCGTCTCCGGTGACGTTCAGCAGGGTCTCGTGCTGGCCCGCGAAGCTGGCGTGGGGTAGGTCCTCTGCCGTGGCGCTGGAACGGACGGCCACCGCATCCGCCCCGAGGCGTTCGTAGGCCCGGAGAATCTCTCCACGGACCCCATCCGGTAGCCCGCCGGGCGACGCCCGGACGATGTCGTAGGCCGCGGTCGTGATGCAGAAGCCGGCAGGCACCCGCTCACCGGCCCTGATCATTCGTCCCAACCCGGCGGCCTTGCCGCCGACCAGCGCGGTATCTGCGGCTTCGACGTCGGCAAGGTCGATCACCGTGGCCGGAGCTCCGGACCCACGCTCCTCAGAGACCTCCACCAGGGGAAGCTACACAACTTGTGCGACACGGGTACGCATTTGACCTGTGAGTTAGACTGGTGGTCGAACCATCAGTCTCACAATGGGGAGGTCGCGACATGCGGGTGTTGATCGTCGGGGCGGGGATCGCCGGCTGCACACTGGCCTACTGGTTGCAGCGCCTCGGGCATCAACCCACGGTGGTTGAGCGGGCGCCGGAGCTGCGCCGCGGGGGCTACCTGGTGGACTTCTGGGGCGCCGGGTTCGACGTCGCCGAGCGGATGGGCATCGTCCCCGAGTTGAGGCGCAGCGGGTACCACCTCCTCGAGGCCCGCTCGGTCGGCCGCGACGGGCGGCGGATCGCCTCGTTCGAGCCGTCCGCGTTCGTCGGGTCGGGGGATCGCTACGTGACCATCGCCCGTTCCGATCTCGCGTCGGCCGTCTACGAGGCCTTGGACGGGCGTGTTGAGACGGTCTTCGACGACACGGTGGAAGCGATCGATGACGACGGCGACCGCGTGCACGTGACGTTCCGCAGCGGGACGCGGCGGGACTTCGACCTCGTGGTGGGAGCCGACGGCCTGCACTCGCGAGTGCGCCTGCTGGCCTTCGGTCCGCAGGAGCGGTTCGAGAACCACCTCGGGATCGTCGTGGCCGCCTTCGACATCGCCGGCTACCGCCCGCGCGACGAGCACGTCGCCGTGATGCACGCCGACGTCGGGTTCCAGGTGCTGCGGTTGTCGCTGCGCGAGGACGTCACGATGTTCCTCGTCACCCTCCGCGACAGCGGCAACGTGCCGCTGGACAGTCCCCGTGAGCAGCAGGCACTGCTGCGGCGCAGGCTCGCAGACGCCGGCTGGGAGACACCGGCGATCCTCGACGCGATGGCGGAGGCCCGCACGTTCTACTTCGACCGCGTCAGCCAGATCCGCATGCCGTCCTGGAGCCGGGGACGGGTGGCCCTGGTCGGTGACGCTGCGGCCTGCCCGTCGCTGCTGGCCGGGCAAGGTTCCGCGCTGGCGATGGTCGAGGCCTACGTGCTGGCCGTCGAGCTGGCCTCCACAGACGGCGACCACGCCGCGTCGTTCGCCCGCTACCACACCCGGCTCGCGCCGCTGCTGCGCTCCAAACAAGACGCCGCCAAGGGGCTCGGACTGGCGTTCGCGCCACGAAACCACGTCCAACTCGCTGTCCGGAACACGGTGATCCGGCTGCTGGGCCTGCCGCGCGTCCCGAACCTCGTCATGGGCCGCAGCCTGCGCGACGCTGTCGAGTTGCCCGCCCTGCCGGTCGCCTGAGCCGCCGACGATCACATGGTCCGGCCCCGTTTCGCCAAGCTCCCCCCAGCCCAGCAGCAGGCAATCCTGCGCGCCGCTCTGGACGAGTTCGCCGCTCACGGCTTTCACGACGCCTCGCTCAACCGCATCATCGACGCCGCAGGCATCTCCAAAGGCTCGATGTACTACTACTTCGACGGCAAGGAAGATCTGTTCGCCCACGTCGCACGGGTCGAGTTCGAGCGCCTGCTCACCGCGGTCGGACCCGTCGACCTCCCGGCAGAGCCCGGACCGGTTGCCTTCTGGTCGGCCGTGGAGAGCTACTACCTCGACACCGCGACTGAGCTGGCCGTCCGACCGCAACTGGCCGCTCTGGTGCGCGGATGGCTCGCAGCGTCCGACAACGCTGCCGTCCAGCGGGCACAACAGGAGATGGAGCAGGAGATCCTTCCCTGGATCGACCGCGTCCTCACGGCCGGACAGGCCAGCGGCGCCGTGCGCACCGACCTGCCGTCCGGCCTGCTGATCGCCGTCACCCTCGGCATGGGCCAGGCGATGGACACCTGGCTGATGACCCAGCAACCCGACCACGACGACCTACCGCCGCTGATCAGCACCCTCGTCGGGATACTCCGCAGAGCCCTGCAGCCCTGAGAGCGCGCCTACCAACGTGCCAGGTCAGGACGAGGCATCGCACATGGTCAAACCGCGTCTCGTCGCCGAGAACCGGAAGAATCACAACGACGAGCTGCGCGTGCTGCGGGAGGAGCGCCCACGTCGCTGAGATCGTCCCGCGACCTCGAACGCCGCGCTCGCTGCCCTCAGTTGTCGGCGAGGCGCCAACGGGCGCCGTTTCGCTTCGGCGGGCGACGTAGGGCCGACAACGCGCCGGTGAGGAGGCTCGTCGACGCCCCCAGCCTGCCTCGCGAACTTCCTAGAACGTTCTATACACAGACATTGACAGCTCGCGGACCAGCCTACATACTTTCTATAACGTTCTAGGGCAGCGGGAGCAGCGTGGGCCAGCTCGAGCCTGGGTGGATCGAACGGAGCGAGCCTGGCCGTGTCGACCCGATGGCCTTCGCACCGCAAGACACTGGCGCGGCGCCTTCGAGTCGAGCCTGAGCCGCGGACCGCGAGCGTTTCGCAGCACAGCGCAGCGACGGTTCCCCCTGCCATATGCCTACACAGGAGGCGTCAATGACCCCCGGTGTCCTTGCCATCCGCCAGCACAGAAGGAGAGTAGTGACGACACGAGAGGAGACCCCCTCGGCGGCAATGAGGCACCTGGCGCTGGCAGTAACTCGGTACGTCCGGCAGCTGCGCAAGGACGGGCTTGCGGTCCCGTCCATCATCGACGAGTTGGCCGCGTTCCTGACGCTGTACGTCAGAACGCGTCAGGCTGCGACAGGCGTGGACGGCGACTACGGGACGCCCCAGGATGCCCCGATGGGACGGCGGCTACTGATCACCAAGGCAGAGGCCGCGGATCAACTCGGGGTATCGGTACGGACAGTCGAACGACTCATCTCCGGGGGGAGGTTGCGGCTGGTCCACGTGGAAGGGGCAGCGCGGTTGCGGGTCGCCGATCTCGAGGCCTATGTCGACGCCTTGGTCCCGCTGGACACGGAGCAGTCTGAGCGCGGAAACCAGGTCTGATCTGTCGTGTGTCGCCGTAGTCCCGCGGACCACGGCGATGGGTCATGGCCTGTTGGAAGGACGACCGCACCACAGCCGGTGAGGTTGGTCCAGGGCGCCGGACCTCCGACTGGACCTCGACGAGGAGGCAGATATCGATGAGCACAGCCCCGAACAAGATCGCTGGTGCGCCGATGCCGTGGCCGCCGAGCACGGTGTGCGCGCGGTGCTGCATCCGCACGTCGGAACCCTGATCGAGAACGGCGACGAGGTGCAGCGGGTGCTCGACGGCTCGTCCATCTCCCTATGCCTGGACACCGGTCACCTGCTCATCGGCGGCACCGATCCCGCCGAACTGACCCGGCAAGTTCCCCACCGAATCGCCCACACCCACATGAAGGACGCGTCAACCTCGGCCTGGCCCGCCAGGTGCAGTCCGGGCGGCGCACCTACACCGAGGCGGTCCGTAGAGGCATGTACCGCCCGCTCGGCGCCGGGGATGTCGATGTCGCTGCGATCGTCGGGCACCTTCGCAGACAGGGCTACGACGGCTGGTACGTCCTCGAGCAGGACACCATCCTCACCGAGGAACCGCGTGGTGAGGGCCCGGTGGCTGACGTGAACACCAGCGCGGAGTACCTGAGGAGGGTGATCAGCAGCAGCGGATGATCGCTTCGACCCCCGCAGGTAGCGCTGCGTCCGGAGACCCACGCCCGCTTTGGACCGCTGGGTATGGCCGCGTGCTGCCATCTTGGACTGCACTCATCCGGAGCCTGCGCCCGGGTGAATGCTTACGTGATCGAAGGGAGTCGCCGGGTGGCCGGCAACTCTGGCCAGCCTGGCCGCACCGTCACCAGCAAGACCGTTGCGATCCTGAGCGCCTTCACGGTGGGTGGAGCGCTCACGACCTCCGAGCTCGCCCGCCAGACCAACCTCCCTGTGTCGACCGTGCATCGGCACGTCAAGGAGCTGGCGCGAGCACAGGCCCTGGAACGGGATGCGGACTGCAAGTATCGTCCCAGCCTCAGCCTCCGCAGTTTGATCGAGGAGAAGGCGGACGCGACGCTGGAGGAGCGTGCCCCGTTCGTCGTCGACGACCTGGCCACGGCACTGCGCAGGACTGTGCGCCTCGGCGTGCTGCACCAGCTGGAGATCGCCTACATCACGAAACAACCGGGCTCGGCACCCACGACATCGTTCTCCAAAGCTGCCCGGGTCCCTGCGCATGCCACCGCCATGGGCAAAGCCCTGCTCGCCTACGCACGCCCGCTCAGCCTGCAGATCGTCTCTTGCCAGCTCACCCGCTACACACCTCAGACCTTGACCACCGTCACGGAGCTCACCGACGCCCTGCACCGCATTCGGGTCCGCGGGTTCGCCACCGCCGACCGCGAGCTCGATCCGAGCACCCGCGCGGTCGGCGTACCAGTCTTCGACACCGGCGGCGCGGCGGTCGCCGGAATCGACGTTCAAGTCGACAACCTTGAGCGGTCTGCGCTCGAGGAGGTGCTGCCGGCACTCACCACAGCCGCTCGCTGTCTGGGCCGAGAGATCGCCCCGCCTGGTGGTAGCTTCGCCCGTCCCGCCCACCTTCCGGCCGCACGATGATCCCTACCAATGAACCTGGCCCCTGCCGCGCCGGGATCTCCTGACCCTGGCCGCGCCCAGTCTCCATCAATACGGCGTCCGTTTTATGCCGGTGTCGGACCGCATGAGGAACCTCTCCCCTGTTGGGTGAATCCCTTACGGACGGTCCGAGTCGCAGAATTACTCGTCGCCGACGCTCACCTTGGCCTGCCAGGTCCTTCAAAGGCTGTTCGCCGCACCGGCCAACCTCCGCTTTACTGAAAGCCACAATCGAGGGCCGCGGCGCGGCGCAGCTATGGGATCGGCCGCGGCGACGATCGGGGGTTTCAATTCGCGACGCCGGGTTCTACAGCGGCGGCTCCACCCTCCGTCAACAAACTGCGTCAGGTTGTGCCTGTCAGCGACATGTGTGGACGACCAGTGGACAGGGCGTACTCTCACCGATCTGTCGGCCCTGGACCTCGGCCGATCCCTTTACACCGGACCGTTGGACAACCCGAGGTAGCCATGACCACCGACCAGACCGCGCCGCCCGGAACTCGCCAGTCGATAGCCATTCATGCCGCCGCATCGACCCCCGCCGCCGATTTTCACGGCCCGTGGCGGCCGGACCCTCCAGCGACTCGAGGTGATCAACGACGCGGCGGGAGTCTGTGCCCGCTGCGGGATGACGGGCGCTGACACTGTGGTTCGCGACTGGGTCGACAAGTGGCGCACCTATTGGTGCGTTCCGTCGCCACATGACTGCGATCGTCAATCCTCCCCGGCCCGTCGTTCTCGACGTCAGCCTCCGTGCGCTCGTCGTGGCGCGGCACGCAGCCGGTAACTCTCAAACACACGCACCTGTAGTGGATGTCGGTCGCGGACCGATCCAGCGGCTGAAGACCAAGGAGTCCCTCTTGTGGCACATTCGACGAGCACGGCTGAGTCTGCGCTTCCACCACTCGTTCCCGGTCCGCACCGCAAGCGGCTCGGCCTCATCTCAGTAATCGCCTGCTTCGGCGGCCTACTTTTCGGCTACGACACCGGCGTGACGAACGGCGCGGAGCGCCCGATGCAGGCCGAGCTCGGGCTGAGCGATCTGTCGCTCGGCATCGTCATCAGCTCGCTGATCTTCGCCGCCGCCGTGGGCGCCCTGCTCGGCGGGCAGCTTTCCGACGCCTGGGGACGTCGCAAGACGATCATCGTACTCGCGGTGCTGTTCTTTGCCGGCACACTGTTCGTCGTCTTCTCGCCGGGCTTCGGTGTCCTAGTGACCGGCCGGGTCCTGATCGGGCTCGCGGTCGGCGGTGCATCGACGGTGGTGCCGGTCTACCTCGCCGAACTGTCGCCCTACGAGATCAGAGGATCGATCACCGGGCGCAACGAGCTGGCGATCGTGACCGGCCAGCTCGCGGCATTCGTGGTCAACGCGATCATCGGCACCATCTGGGGCCACGTGGACGGCATCTGGCGCTTCATGTTCGCGGTCTGCGCGCTCCCCGCCATCGCGCTGTTCTTCGGCATGCTGCGGATGCCCGAGTCGCCCCGCTGGCTCGTCGAGAAAGGACGCGACGACGAGGCGCTGGCAGTGCTGAGGACGGTGCGCTCCGAGGACCGGGCCCGCGCCGAGTGGGACCAGGTGGAGCGCGTCGTCGAGGAGGAGCACGAAGAGCACTGGGAGGGCTTCGGGGCGATCATAAGGAGCAAGTGGCTGATCCGGATCCTCCTGGTCGGCATCGGGATCAGCATGACCCAGCAGCTCACCGGTATTAACTCGATCATGTACTACGGGCAGCGGGTGCTGATCGAGTCGGGCTTCGGCGAGGGCGCTGCGATGATCGCCAACATCGCGCCCGGCGTCGTCGCCGTGGTCGGCGGCATCATCGCGCTCTACAACATGGACAGGCTCGACCGGCGCAAGACCTTCATCATCGGTCTCTCCCTGACCACGACCTGCCACCTGCTCATCGGCGTCGCATCGATGCTACTGCCGGTCGGGAATCCGCTGCGCCCGTGGATCATCCTGATCCTGGTCGTGGCGTTCGTGTTCTCGATGCAGACCTTCCTCAACATCGCAGTGTGGGTGTGGCTGGCGGAGATCTTCCCGCTGCACATGCGCGGCCTGGGAATCGGCGTCGCGGTGTTCTTCGGATGGTTCACGAACGGCGTCCTCGCGCTGTACTTCCCGTCGCTCGTCGAGGGGATCGGTATCACCGGGGCGTTCTACATGTTCGCCGCTATCGGTGCGATCGCGCTGCTCTTCGTCATCACCCAGGTGCCGGAGACCCGTGGCCGCTCGCTCGAGTCGCTGGAGGAGGACGTCGAGAGCGGCGCGATCTTCAACATCAGGAAGGCGAACCGCGTGCACTAGCGGTGCGGGCGGACGGGGTCCGGACGGGCCGGCATGGTCCCTTGTGCGAAGCGCTTGAGGGCTTGTGTCGTTCGTGGGTGCCGGAGGCGGCGCCGCGCAGCGTGCGAGACCGTCCCCCAGGCAAGGGTGCCTGCGAGCCTCCACAACGCGCGGCACTATCGCAACACCAGTGACCTCGACAGACGTCGGGCGCCTGGGCGGATCGGCGAGCGTCCCCTGTCCCAATTTCTGACTAGGTTGAATAGTGTCTTCAGTTGCGAGGAGGAAAGCGTGAGTAGCACCGAGGCGAGTCGATCCGTTGCGGTAGCCCTAATCGGATCTGGCCGCATGGGCGCCTATCACGGTGCCACGCTAGCGTGGCGGCTGCCGGGTGCGCGGTTGGTGGCGGTGGCGGATCCGGCTCCGGGTGCGGCGGAGAAGCTGGCCGCAGCATTGGGGGCGGGTTCGGCATACACCGATCCGGGGCAGGCCTTCGCGGACCCTGGAGTCGAGGCGGTGGTCATCGCGGCTCCGGCCCGGTTCCACGCCGAGCTGATCGTGGCCGCGGCGGGGGCCGGGAAGGCCGTGTTCTGCGAGAAGCCCGCAGCGCTGTCGCTGGCCGACCTGGACCGGGCGATCGACGCAGTGCGGGCGGCGGGCGTCCCGCTGCAGGTGGGGTTCAACCGCCGGTTCGCGCCGGACTGGGCCGCGGCGCGGGCGCTGCTGGACGACGGGACGTTGGGCACGCCGCGATTGCTGCGGTCGGTGACCCGCGACCCAGGGGGGTTCGACCCGTCCCGAGTGGCCCCGGGCACGATCTTCAACGAGACATTGATTCACGACTTCGACGCGCTACGGTTCCTCAACCCCGGCGCCGAGGCGGTCGAGGTGTACGCGATCGCGGACGCGCTGGTCGAGCCCGACTGGCGGGATCGCGGGCTGCTCGACACTGCTGTGGTCACGGTGACGTTCGACAACGGCGCGGTCGGGGTGGCGGAGGCCTGCTTCGAGGCCAAGTACGGCTACGACGTGCGCGGTGAAGTGTTCGGCTCGGGTGGGATGGCCACCATGGGTGACGGGCGCCGCACCGGCATGGAGTTCTCCGGCCCGGCCGGTCGGGCGGTGGACACCGTGCGCGGCGACCAGGAGCTGCTGGCCAGCGCCTACGTCGCCGAGCTGGCCGCGTTCATCGACGCTGTGCGCGGCGGCACGCCAGCCACGGTCGGCGGGGAGGACGCCCGGGCCGCGCTGGCGATCGCCCTGGCCGCCGCGGAGTCGGTGCGGGCCGGCCGCCCGGTACGTATCGCGGAGGTGGACAAGTGACCGGACCGGTCCACACCGGCAGCTCCTACCGGCTGGCCGTCTCGGCCGAGATGGTGTTCGTGGACCTGCTGTTCGAGGACCGGGTCCGGCGGATCGCCGATGCGGGCTTCGAGGTCGAGATCTGGGACTGGACGAAGAAGGACATCGCTGCGCTGGCCAAGACCGGGGCGACCTTCTCGTCGATGACCGGATGCAGCACCGGGACGCTGGCCGACCCGGACGGCGCCGCGCCCGGCTCGCGGAGCTGGGAGAGCGGGCCGGGCACCGGCGAAATCTCGTACCCGGCGATCGCCACGGCGCTGCACCGGCTCGGCTACACCGGGGTCGTCGGCCTCGAAGCCTGGGCCTCCGGTGACCCCGAACTCGCCCTCCAACGATTCCGCACTGCATTCACCGTCAATTAGTCGAAGCCGAGCCGAACTCGTATATGCCTCCGACAACTCGACCCAGGGAAGTGTAGAGACAATGGCCTGGCCGCCGCCGCGACGGGGGCCCACCCTATCGCCACGCGCTGCTGTCGCGCGCAGGTCCACGATCGGCTCAAGATGTCCAACCCCGTTCATTGCCACCGCGGCGGGACAGCGCCGGGGCCCCTCGAAGAGTGCCACCCCAGCGACGACCGGCCCATGCGAGGACGGATGACGGTGGACCCCATGCGCACGGGGGTCCAGTGCTGAGCGGGGTTCGGGGCCTGCTCGGTGCGCTCATCACCGGTGCTGCCGCGGTGCTCGCGCTCATCGTCTGCGGCACCAGCAGCGAGGGAACCGTGGTAGCTAAGGCCGACCAGGGCGTCTACGACTACGCCTGTCAAGCGGGCGGCACCATGACAGGTCCAGTGGCGGTGCCCATGTGGGGAACTTGTTCGGTCCCCGAGTGCTGGCGGCTGGTCGTCCGCGACAACGACGGCAACACGTCCAGGCCCTGCGTGAGCCGCGAGGAGTACGACCACACGGAACTGGGCGCGTTCTGGCACGGACAGACCGACCGCTGAGCCGCCGACCGCCGGCATCGTGCTCGCCTCCCTGGCGAGCGCCATGGCACTCGCCGCCGCGCACCCGCCCCCGGCCGCAGACGGGCGCCGGTCGCCGTCACACCCATGCAGTCGGGCTCCACCGGCGGGCGCGTCGTCTGCCGTGGACATGGGTGGTCTGCGATCACCGGGTCACGATGCCCAAAGGGACGGTCACCTCGATCAGCGAGCGGGCGCTGCGGTCGTGCTGCGGATGATGAGGTGGGGTGGGATGACCAGCTCACGTTCGGTGATGGCCGAGCCGTCGAGCCGAGCGGCGGCGCGGGCGATGGCAAGGCTGGTGAGCTGGTGGATGTCCTGCGCGACGGTGGTGAGTGCGATGTGCGACAGGCGGGCCAGGCGGCTGTCGTCGAACCCGACGACGGATATGTCACCGGGGACGTCAATACTGGCGCTGCGCAGGACATCGAGAACGCCGGTCGCACAGCGGTCGTTGAACACCGTGACGGCGGTCGCCAGGGGGTGAGTCTCGAGCAGGGCGCGAGCCGCAGTGGCTCCATCGTCCTCGGTGAGACCGCCGGGCAGGATGAGGGCGGCGTCGGCCAAGCCGTGCCGCTGGAGGGCTTCGCGGTAGCCGCGTCGGCGTTCGGCGGCGCCCGGAGCGCGGCCGCCGTCGATGTGGACGATGCGGGTGTGGCCGAGCGCGACAAGGTGGTCGACGGCCAGCCCGAGTCCGGCGGTGTCGTCAGTGCGGATCACGTCGACGGCGCGGTGCCGCACCGGGCGGGCGACGACGACAAGGGGCATGCGGGCGGCGAGTTCGGCCAGGTAGGACGTTGGTACATGGGGGCCGAGCAGGATCAGCGCCTCGCAGCGATCCTGCAGCAGGCTCGCGACGGCGCGGCGCTCATCGCGGCCGGGAGTAACGGCGCTAAGCGTGAGTTCGTAGTCGGCGGCATCGGCGGCAGTGTAGAGGCCGCTGACGAGGTCGCCGTGGAAAGCGTGCTGCACGTTGAACACCACGCCTATCAGCCGGCTGCGGGTGCTGCGCAGCAGCCGGGCCCGGCTGTCGGGGCGGTAGCCCAGCTCCTCGGCGGCGCGCCGCACCCGCTCCCGGGTCGCGGTGCTGGCCCCCGGCGCATCGCGCATCACGATGGAGACCAGCGCCACGGACACGCCGGCCCGGGCGGCGACGTCGGCCAGCCGGGGGCGGCGGCTGGCGGCCGAGCCAACCCGCGGGGTCATGGCCGTCAGCCTAACCAAAGCGCTTAGAACGTTCCAGTTGCGTTGCTGGGCACGCCGTCCGCGCCGCCACTGTCGGTAGGTGTCAGCCGTCGTCGCTCAGATCTCGGAGCCGACTCGCGGCAGACCTTTGCCGCCTTCATGTCCCAGCGACCCGATCACGACGCGCTACCGCCGCTGATCAGTACCCTCGTCGGGATACTCCGCAGAGCCCTGCAGCCCTGAGACGCGGCAGTAGCTCCCCCCGTTCCGAGGAGGTGGCCGCCATAGCCGGGCGTGGCAGCGTTCTCATCTGCGGAGCCAGTGTCGCCGGCCCGACGTTGGCCTACTGGCTGCACCGCTACGGATTTCGTCCCACGGTCGTCGAGCGCACTGGAGCGTTGCGCCGGGGCTGGGGTGGGCACGCCGTGGACCTGTTCGGGCCGGCGGTCGAGGTGGCCGAGCGCATGGGGATCCTCCCGCAGATCCTGGACGCACGGACCCGCACCGAGCGAATCTGCTTCCTGCGCCCCGGCAGGAGCCTGGTCGACGTCGACTTCGCCCGGCTCGTCGCCGGCGTCTCCGACCGCCACGTCGAGATCATGCGCGGTGAGCTGGCCGCGATACTGCACGACGCGACCCGGTCCGACGTCGAGTACGTCTTCGGCGACAGCATCCGCACCCTCGCCCAGGACGAGGGCGGGGTGGAGGTGACCTTCGAACACGGTGCCGCTCGACGATTCGATTTCGTCGTCGGCGCGGACGGCCTTCACTCCACCGTCCGCCGGCTGACCTTCGGCGACGAATCCCGCTTCCGCCGCTACATCGGCGGCTACCTGGCCGTCTACACCGTTCCCAACCACCTGCAGCTGCAGAGCCGGATGCTGACCTACCTCACCCCCGGCAAACTGGCGGCCACCTACCCGGTCCGGCAGACCGAACAGGCCCGAGCCGCGTTCCTGTTCCGCCGCCACCAGGAGTTCGACTACGACCACCGAGACCTCGACCACCAGCGACGACTACTGCACGAGGTCTTCGCCGCCGATGGCTGGGAGGTGCCCCGCCTGCTCGCCGGCATGAACAACGCCGACGACTTCTACTTCGACTCGATCAGCCAGATCGTCATGGACCACTGGTCCGACCGGCGGATCACCCTCGTCGGCGACGCCGCCTACTCCCCCGGCCCCGCCGTCGGTGGTGGCACCAGCATCGCCGTCATCGGCGCCTACCTCCTTGCCGACGCGCTGCGACACGCGGGCGCGACCAGGATGCAGCCGTTCGACCGCTATGAGCAGAGGATGCGCGAGCTCGTCACCCGAAGCCGCCGAATCGGCCCCACCACCATGAAGACCCTGATCCCCGCCACCGAGCTGCAGGTGTGGTTCACGATCCAGACGATGCGCCTGATCCCCCGCCTACCCGCCGCCGTGCAACGCCGGCTCTTCGCCTTCCAAGCCGGCCCCGCCACTGCGCTGAACTCCGTCACCCTGCCCGATGAGCACCCGAGCGGCGAGCCCCGAGCGAACACGTAGCTCGGGCCGGACACGGTGTCTCCCTGCCGATCTGCCGGCCAGCTACGGTCAACCGCCCGCTGCGCCCTGCTTCGGTGAATCTGGGGGTGGTTCCCGCAGGGGCACCACCGCGATCTGCACGCCGGCGATGCCCTGCGTTTCGAAGTCCGCGCGAGTCCGCTCGGCTTCGATATGGGCGGCAGCTCGGGTCATGGGGCCGAAGGCGTCTATCTCGACGGTCAGCAGGTCTTCGATGACGAGGACGTACCGTCGACCGTCGTCGATGTTCGCGGAGGACGCCCCGCGGATCGCGCAGGACGTCGTCGAGGGGTCGCGGTGCGGGCCCATCAGCCGGCGAACAGGCGAACGGCCGCGTCGCGGTCGGGTACGCGGAGTTTGCGCAGGACCGCCGCGACGTGGCTGCGGACGGTGACGGGCGAGACGGACAGTTCGCCGGCGATCTGGTTGTTGGTCAGCTCCCTGCTCATCAGCTCGAGCACTTCCCATTCTCGGCTGGTGAGCGGAACCGCTTCGGCGAGTTGGCGGCGGCGGGGATCCCGGTGCCGGAAGTGGCGGACCATCCGCGCGACCAGGGCTGGTGGAATGGCCGCCTGGCCGGTCGTCGCTCCGACGAGGAGGTCGGGGATTCTCGCGGGGTCGGTGTCCTTGAGGAGGTAGCCGCCGGCTCCAGCGCGGAGCGCGGCGAACAGGTCGTTGTCGGCGGCGGAGACGGTGAACATGACGACGACGGTCTGGGGCAGTCGCGCGGTGATCTCCCAGCAGGCGGCGATGCCGTTTCCGGGCATGGCGACGTCGAGCAGGCACAGGTCCGGTCGGGTTCGGACGGCGTCGTTGACCGCGGCGGCGGCGTGGCGGACCGCGGCGACGACGGTGAACCGCGGGTCACCGTCGAGGGTGTCCCGCAGCTCGTCCAGGGTGGGTGCATGATCGTCTGCCAGCAGCGTCCGCAGCGGCGTCACAGCTGGACCTCGATGATGGTTCCCCCACCGGGCGCGCTCGAGATCTGCAGGTCGGCTCCGACGTCACGGGCACGCTGCACCATGCTGTCCAAACCGAATCCGTGACGTGGACGGGTTGCCTCGGCGGGGCCGAAGCCGCGGCCCGAGTCGCTGATCTGCAGACGCAGGGGCGGGCCGGCGTCGAGCCGTACCCGAACCTCGTCGGTGTTGGCGTGTTGTCCGGCGTTGGCGACCGCCTCGGCAGCGATGCGGGTCAGCGCTTCGCGCTGCGGAGCATCCGCGGTGGCGTTCGGGTCGAGGTCGAGGTCGAGGCCGATGTGGGTTCGGCCGGCGCTGCGCCCGACGGCGTCGGCGATCGCCTCGTCCAGCGAGTGGCTGGTCGTGGACAGTGCATGAATGGCGTGGCGGGACTCAGCCAGCGCACGCCGCGCCGCCTCCCGGATCCGGTTGGCCGAGTCGCTGCTCTCCGGCAGCCGCATGGCGTGGCGCATGATGTAGGCCATCTCCTGCGCCAGCCCGTCGTGCAGGTCACGGGCGAGCCGCTGACGTTCCTCGAGCACGGCGAGCTGGTTCTGGGTCTGCCAGTAGCTGCCGATCTCCCGGAACGCGGCGGTGAGGAAAACCAAGTAGGCGACCAACCGGAACAGGTCGCCCAGATAGATCCAGTCGGAGAACAACGAAGGAAACAACGCATAGTTCACCGCCGAGCAGCCGGCCAGCACCGCGCCGACGCCGAGACCTGCGTGTAGAGGGTCCGCCGCGGTCCGCGTCCGACGGAGGTAGCCGGCCGCCGCTGCAGCAAAGAACAGCGCGGCGATGAGCTGCAAGCCGACGATCAGCGGACTGGCGTCCAGACCGGGCACACCCACCGTGGGTGACGGCACCGGGTCGACCGGCGCAGGCAACCAGCGAGCGGTGGCCGCCAGCCCCACCGCCACCACGACGCCCCCGCCAGTGCACACCAGAAGCCACCACGTTCCTCGGCGGGTCGACATGCGGCGATCCGGCGTCACCGCGGCCGCCGCCAGCAGCCCCGCTCCCACCACGCGCCCACCCAGCGCTCCCCAGGTCGCCGCGGTGTCAGGCAGGTCCGACAGGATCGCCGGGACCGTCGAGAACACGAGGTTCACCAGCGCGAGCAGCACGAATGTCGCTGTCAGCAGGAGATCGGCCACGGCGCGGTTGCGGCGGAACCGGCCCAGCGCCAGCAACGCGACCAGCAACGCGATCAACACCGCGGTGGTCTCCACGGCGATGTGCGCGCCGGCTGCCCGGTAGCCGAAGCGCACGTCCGGAAGGAGCACCACGGCTACCGTGATGGCGGCACCCGCTGCGGCGACTGTGGTCGCGACAACCGTGGGCGAGAACCTGGACCCCAGCATTTCTCTCACCCGGCGCACACATCGGACGCCACGACCAGCGCCGTGATCGGCCTTGGCCCGCGTTGCGCCACCACAGCACGGCCTCCTTCACCTGGCCCGGGCGTGGCGGCCATCAGTCCGCCAACTCTGGCCATCATCGACAACCGGCAGGGTCGGGCACCACCTGCAGCCCAGCCCTCACGACGATTCAGCGATGAGATTGGTCATCGCCGAGCCGTTGACGGAGATGAGTGACCACGCCGGTCCAGACGGGGCACTGGTGATCGAGCGGATCTTCGACGCCCCGGTCGAAGCCGTCTGGGCACTGTGGACCGACCCGGAACAGTTCGCCGCGTGGTACGGCCCGAACGGGGCCAGCATTCCGGTGGCCGACATGGACCTCAGGGTCGGCGGCCTGCGGCGGATCGGCATGGAGGTGCAGACCCCGAACGGGCCGATGAGCATGTGGTTCACGGGCGAGTACCGGGAGATCGTGGAGAACCGGCGCCTCGCCTACACCGAGTCCATGTCCGATGAGGACGGCCACGTCCTCGCACCACCCGACCTGGGCATGGCGCCCGACCATCCCACCGTCACCGAAGTCATCGTCGAACTCGACGACCTCGACGGCCGCGACCGGATGACCCTCACACATCCGGTCGCGTCGTTCGGTCGGCGTGTATCGGTCAGCCCAGTAAGTGGCGGGCGAGGTCGTCGGCGCGCACAGCGAGGCGACGTTCGTCGCGGTAGGCGAGCTTGGCCTCCAGGTCGGCCAGTGGGACCCACGCGACTGCCGCAACTTCGTGGTCGTCACAACACAGCTCTCCCCCGACGAACTCCAGCAGGAAGTGCTGGACCGTCTTGTGCACGCGGCAGGGGCCCGACACGAACCAGAAGTCGATGTCGCCGATCCGCGTCATGACCTTTCCCCACACCCCCGTCTCCTCGTGGACCTCACGCACCGCGGCTTGCTCTGCGGTCTCCCCGTGCTCGATGTGCCCCTTGGGAAGCGACCACATCAGCCTTCCCCGCCGATCACGCCGGCCGATCAACACAGCCTCGTGCCGGGCGTTCACCACCAGTCCTCCCGCGGAGTGCTCTTTAACGGAACGCAATCGTCCGGAGGAGCGGCGGCGCCGGTCAACCCTGCTTGCCCGCTCGTCGAACGCGTCCGAATCGACCGGGCCCACGGGCTGTCTGAGTGATTCACTATGTGGTGCTTCACGGTGCGCCATCTGACTCCGATCGCAGGAGCACAAGGGCTTGGTCGACGGCCCGACGCCTCGACCGTATCCCCGCGAGCGCCGACTCGGCGTCAGTACGTGAGGACTCGTTGTCCTGGCGAACTGCGTCCAGGCCCTGCCGCAACGCTGCGAGGTACTCGGTACGCGCGGCGTCGACATCACGCTCGGCCACGCGCAGAGACTCGTGCAGGGCGTCGTGCAGGGCCGAGCGCCCGCGGCCGAACGGGCGAGGCACGGCGGACTGACTCCATTGCCGCAGCTCGCGCTGCAGGATCCGGCGCCGAATGCCTCGGGGAAGCCCACGCTTGAGCCCGGTTGACACCAGCTCTTCCCAAGCGGGCGTCACCGCCGGGGTGAACGAGGGCGTCCGGAAGTGCACCGTACTCGGCTCCTCGGGCACGAAGGTCAGCTCAAAATCTAAGAGCTCGCCGGCAGCCCGACGAGCCTCTGCCAGCTCCTGGCGCAGCGTCTCCAGGGCCCGCTCGACCGACGACCGCACCCCCTCGTCGAGGTCGGCTGCCACAGTGCGATACCACTTCCGGGCTGCCTGACCGATCGTCTCCCCGACGGCGGAGCGGGCGGCGTCCGCGCGAACCTCGGGGGACTCATCGCCGTTCCTCATCCAGCATTCCGCGACGAGACGCTCGGAGTCCGCGAGCGCAGTGACCACAGCTGTCGCGTGGGAGGCATCGAGAGCGATGCGCAACCTGCGCGTGTCACCGTGCAGATGGTCAAGGGCGGCGTGAACCCGGTCGCCGGCGCGGTCGACGACGTCGGAGAGCGCGGCAAGGCTGTCCGCGCCGCGGTCCCCACGCCGGCGCAGCAGCTCCTCCTCGACGAGGAGGGCGTCGCGGAGCACCGTCGTTTCCCTGCGCACCACGCGTCCCGTTGATGCAAGAGCGTGAGCCGAGCCCCGTACCGTCAGCTCATCGCGCAGCCATGCCGCGAACTCCGCGAAGGCCGCGCTGTGCGAGCGTTGCGGCAGCGCGGACAGTGCGAAGACCGGTACCGGTCGGGAGAAGCGCCGTGCGACCATGGCTGCGGTGAACTCGACGATCTCGGCCAGTGCCTCGTCGCTCACCAGATCGGCCTTGTTCACGACCACCGCGGCTCGCGACGCGGTGGTCATGGCCGTCGCCAGCAGTTCGAGCTCGGCGTCCGACAGCGGCGGATCCGCCGCTACGACCAGGATCGCGACGTCCAAGGTCGACATGGCCCGATGCGCCTCGTCGGTGTTGGCCACGTGGACTGAGCCGGTGCCCGGGGTATCGACGACCTCCGTGCCCGGTGGCAGCCAGGGCGTGGGCGCGGTGACGAGCACCCGGTCGATGCCGCGGGCGTTGCCCGGGTTCCCCTTTTCGGTCACCGCAGCAGCCAGTGCGCGGAGATCGAGGGGCTGGTTGCGGCCGTCTCGATAGCGCACCTCTGCGTGTGGCCCCGGCCCGGCCGCGACCACAGTCGTCACCGAGGTCAGAGGCAGGGCCCCGGTCGGCAGGAGAGGTTCACCGTACAAGGCGTTGATCAGCGTGCTCTTGCCCCGCTTGGCCTCACCCAGTACCAGGACGCGGGCGTGTCCGAGCTGTGCTCTAGCCGTCGCGTCGGCAAGCGCCCTGCGTCGCTCCACCGGAAGAAGGGGCTCGAGTAAGGCCGCTGCGCCCGCCACCGCGGAGACGTCACGCTGCAAGGGCGACGCTCCTGGCACCCGGGCCGCACAAGATTGCCCGGTCACGTCCGCCCTCATGAACTCACACCGTGCCGGGGCCGCCGGGAGGAACGACGATGGAGGTCACTGTCCATGAGGGCCTCCTCTACCGGTACGCCTGCGGATACCGACGCACCCCGCGTTGCGGGTGGGTAGAGGCCATCAGCGGACGAGCCGCGGTTCGAGGCGAGCCCCATCGCCTGATGACGCAGTATCCGTGGACGAGTCCGACCATGCAAGCCGGGGGTCGGAGTGCTCTTATAAGGCTGCCGTGCCCGCCGCGGGCCGGAACTTGAGGAACAGCAGCGCATCCGGCGGCGGTCTCGTCACCGCCGAAAGCGGTCTTCTGCACGATCTGCCACGTCCTCCGGCCACAGGTCGACTGCCGTCTCGCCGTGCAGGCGTTCGAGCCACATCACATCGGATCGGTACCAGGGCTCGGGATTGGCACGGCACACCATCCGCAGGAGCATGTCGGGCTGCGCGTCCCGTCCCCCAGTGCCGAACAAGGCAAGGTTGTAACTGGCGAATCCGAGCTCGGCGTAGAAGGTAAGAGCCGTAGCGATCCCGTACCCCAGCTCGGCCAACTGGTCCTCGCCCAGCGCCTCCGGTGACCCGACGCCATGAACGACCGCCCGGAGCTCTGCTGGACCAGTGGGCGCGAAACCCACAACCCACTCGACCGATCCGGTGCTCCCGAGGTAGCGCCGTCCAGTACGTCTCTCCGAAGCGACGTACTCAGCCAGCGACTCCGCGGGCAGGCCGGCGAGCAGTCGCTGCATGGTGGTCGGGAACGGGTGGACGCTGCCCTGGGTATGCGGGTGCAGCACCGAACTGCCCGACGGAGGCAGGTGGTTCGCGTTCACCGACACCCACGACGTCTCCGGGTCATGGTCCGTGACGGCCTGCGCGAAGGCGACCTGGACTGCCAGGTTGTCTCCCACCAGTGCCGGAGTCATCGCGGCCAGCGGCAACAGGTGCTGTCGCGGGGAGAACACCGCAACTGAGCTGTACCGGGCGTAGGGATGCAGGTTGGGAAACAGCAGTGCCTCGCCCTGCCGCAGCCGCCCGCCGCCGACGATCCGCTCGGGGAACCTCGGGGTGACGACCTCGATCCGGTCAGGACAGAACGGGCAGCCCGGCGCGGCAGCCATCACCAGCTCGGCCACATCGGCCACCGCGGGCGGGAACAGGTTCAGCGCAGGCAGCAGCCGGCACCCCTGACCGGTCAGCGGATCCCATCGCTGCTCCATCCACAACGTCACCGGCCGGAAATTCCGGGCCGGGTCCAGGATCTCCATCGACACCGAGTGACGAACAAACTCCACTGTGGACCTCACAGGCAGTGGTCAGCACAGCTCCTCGGACCCGGAGGCGCGGGCAGCGCCCGTCCCGCAGGAGTCTCGTGGGCCATGACGGGGGCATGAACCGCCACCTCGGCCCGTCCGACCAGCGGCGTGAACGCGCCGAACGGAAGAGCCGGAGGGCGACGATCTCATCCGGTGCCGACGTCGGCCCGTTGCTCGTCGACGAACCGTCGCCGAGACGCCTCGACCTCGGCCTCGGCCTCCCGTCTGCCGACCCAGCGTCCTGGCTGCACCTGCTGACCGGGCTCCACAGCCTTGTAGACCTCGAAGAAGTGCTGGATCTCCAACTTGTCGAACTCGGGGAGGTGGCCGATGTCGCGCAGATGCTCGTGACGTGTGTCGGCCGCCGGCACGCACAGCACCTTGTCGTCCTGGCCGTGCTCGTCGCGCATCTGGAACATCCCGATCGGTCGGCACCGGACCAAGCACCCGGGAAATGTCGGTTCATCGACCAGGACGACCGCGTCGAGGGGGTCGCCGTCGGGAGCAAGCGTCCCTTCGATGAAGCCGTAGTCGGCGGGGTAGGACGTGGCCGTGAACAGCATTCGGTCCAACCGGATCCGGCCGATCTTGTGATCCATCTCGTACTTGTTGCGGTGGCCTTTGGGAATCTCGACCACGACATCGAACTCCACGGATCTCCCCCTTCGACGCCGCGGCCGGGACGAGAATCGACGCAACAGCCCCGGTGCGAGCGTCCTCCTGCAGCAGGTATCGGAGTAGGACCCATCGGCCGAGACGGCGGCTCGCCCGCGAACATCGCGGGCCCGGCGGGATCCACCGCCGGTTGATCGGATCCTACCTCCCGTCCGGCGCCGGCGGCGTGCTGCAACGGGCGCGATGATGTGTCGCGGCGATCGGGCTCGCCAGCAGCTGAGCGAGGCTCCACCGGTGCCTCGCGGCCAGCACGGCCGCGCCGAACGCCCAGCCCGCGAGCACGTCCGTCGGCCAGTGCACGCCGAGTACCAGCCTGCTCACGGCGACCGCCACACCGACCGAGAGGGCGGCGACGTCGACCGGCGCCTGGCCGACGAAGCTCTCGGCGGTCAGACCGGTTCCGATCACAGCGAGCGTGGTGTGGCGGGAGGGGAAGCTCGTCCCCGACCACTCGGTCGGCCACAGCCGCCGCGGCGGCCGCGGGCGCCCGGGGGCCTGCGCCAGGAGGCGACGGGTTTCGGCACCCGCGGCGAGCGTGATGACCGGGCCCGCACACGACGACCATCCGGATGTTTACGGTGCGTCACGTTCCGGCCTGGCGGTCGGCCGCAGGCGGGGGGCGTCGACGAGAACCAGTACACCCCGTTCGGATTCGCCAACCCCACCCGCAAGGTCCTGGCCAATGTGCTGCTCACCCGCTCGGAGTTGACGGTTCTCGAGCAGGAGACGGGTGGTCGGACCGGCGACCCGCGGCGCGGGGCGGCAGGTGCCCACCTCGGCTACACCGCCGACGTCGTCGAGGTCGTCGAACGGTTCATGATCCGGCCCCTCGGCCGGACCCTGCTGAGGTCGGTGCGCATCGCCCAGCGGCTGCAGAACGGCCGGCTCGACGCCTACCTCGCCTACATGCTCCTCGCGGTGATCGCCGTTCTCGCTGTGGTCGCCGCTCTGAGCTGACCTCCCGTCGCCGAGCTCCTGTCGGGCTATCCGAGGTGACCGTGTTCACCACGCGGATGCTCGTGATGAGGCTGCGGTGTCGGCGGCGGCCGGACCCGCGAGACACCGAAGATGCGCCGGTACTCAGTTGCATTCAGCTCCGAGGGTCGACGCCAGGCACACGTCGCCGAGAGCCCACTTGCCGACAGGGCGTCGTCACGGAGACGGTCGGAAAGCACACCGGTTCGCTCTGTTCCATGATCTGCGCTGACCGACAGAAGATGACGTCCGGCGGGTCGCGGAAGATGATGCCGAACCACACCTTGCGCGACGCTTGGAGGCTGTCACCGGCGATGGCCTACATCTGCCTGTCCACGTCAGGCCGAGCGAGGCAGTCGGCGAACACCCGCTCGCGAAAGACGATGGTGTTCGGCCCGATCAGGCCGGTGAACAACACCCGGCGCGCGATGAGGCCGTGGTGGCGATCGCTGTCGCGTAGGCGAGGCCGTAGGCCGGTCGGCGGACGATCTCGGAGGTGCGCGGCGTCGTCCGGCACGATCGGGCCGACCGTGCTACCACTGCCGCGTCGAACGACGCGAGCTGATCGACGAAGGTGAAGCACACGGTCAGCGACCCGAACGCGAGGATGCGCGGCGTCGTCGATCCGTCTCGGTTCAGCCCTATGCCCCCTCGTGATCACCAGGTCGCACGGACGTCGATGTCGGACCGCCGGTACACCAAGAAGCTCGACCGCTCTCCGCACGCGGTCGCGCTTTCCCCAGCGCGATAACGGCAGGGCGACGGCCGCGAGCAGGCAGTGCTGAGCGCGCATCCTGTCAACGTGCAGCTCGATTGCGCCCCACATTGCGACAGCTCCGGCGACGATTTCTGTCGTTGCCGCGGATGCCGTGCGTGGGCATGGTTCATACCATGCATAGACACCGCAGCTGCAATGTGAGGTCGGGGACGGCTCCTGTGGATGCTCGCCGAGGCGGCACCGTGCCTGCAGCGTAGGCCTTTGCCACAATTCGTCAACAGTCAGCGAGAGCAAGCCGTCGTCGGCCAGGCGCCACTGTCGGAAGCCGATCACCGGCTCGATCAGATCCGGCACACAGACCGGCTCCGGCCCGACGGTGGTCATCGCGCGCCGACCGGCTCTTTCTCAGGACGCGCAGGCTCGGCCGGAATTGGCTCCGGGACCTCGATCGGCGGAACAGGAACCTCGATCGGCTCGACCGTAATTCGCCGAGATGGACCGGGAAGGTTGCTTCGAAACGGGGAACGGCATCCAGGGACGGGCACAGCTACCTCCAAAGCGCGGGGACAAAGGTGGTAGAGGCCATCAGCGGCACTGCCGCGGTCAGAGCGAGCCTCATCGCTCTCGATCGTTATCGAGATACTATCATTGCCGGAGCGGGAAGCAACACCTGATCTTGCGAGCTTCTTCACTTGCGCACGGGAAGCACCTCACGTGGACAGGACGGCATCGACCCCCGTACAGCGTCCCACAACGTGAACCCTATGGGTGCTCCCACCAGAAACCGATACCGTCGAAAGCCAACAGGGTGGCGATCCGGATTCAGGCAGGCTTCATCGCCGTCTTCTACTCCACCGATCCACCTTCATGCCATCGGGTCGTACCGCCCGGCGGGCACCGTTTCGGTTACCTCACTAATGAGCGGACGCCAGGCCGTAGGCCAGATCGGGCTGCTGGGCGGCGATCTCGAGCAGCCGGTTGTACTTCGCTACCCGCTCGCCCCGAGCGGGCGCCCCGGTTTTGATCTGCCCACAACCCGTGCCGACAGCGAGATCGGCGATGAAGGTGTCGGGGGTCTCGCCCGAGCGGTGCGAAACCATTTGCTTGTAACCGGCCCGATGGCAGGTGGCCATCGCCTCGATGGTCTCGGTGACCGAGCCAATCTGGTTGAGTTTGATCAGAGCCGCGTTGGCGATGCCATCGGAGATGGCGGCGGCGATAATGGCGGGGTTGGTGCAGAAGTTGTCATCGCCGACAAGCTGGAGCCGGTCGCCAAGCCGGGCGGTCAGCCGCTGCCAGCCGTCATGGTCGGCCTCGCCAAGGCCGTCCTCGATGCTCCAGATCGGGTAGGCATCGGCCATCGCCGCGTATCGTTCGATCATGTCGTCGGCCGACAGCTTCGTCCCATTCACCAGGTAGGAACCATCGGGTTGCGCAAACTCCGACGCCGCAGGATCCAGTGCAATCCCGACACCATCTCGGCCAGGGGTGTAGCCGGCGTCGGCGATTGCCTCGACGATGACCTGGAGGACGTCCTCGGGTGCCGCGAGGTCAGGGGCGAAGCCGCCCTCGTCGCCCAGCCCCGTTGCGTGACCGGCGGACGCCAGTCGCTTCTTCAGCGCCGAGTACACCTCGGCTCCGGCCCGGATCGCCTCGGCGAGGGACGGGGCGCCGAGGGGCGAGATCATGAACTCCTGGAAGTCCAACGCATTCGGGGCGTGGGCACCGCCGTTCAGCACATTGAAGTTGGGGACCGGCAACCGCGGCGAAGCGCCGAACCCGGGCAACCACGCGAACAACGGCTTCCCCGCCGAGGTCGCGAGCGCGCGAGCGAGGGCCATCGAGGTCCCGACAATCGCGTTGGCACCCAAGCGCGCCTTGTTGGGGGTGCCATCAAGGTCGATGATCGCCGCGTCGACGTCGCTCAGAGAGGACCATGAACGGCCGCACAGGAGGTCCGCGATCTCGCCGTTGACGTGGCCCACGGCCTGCTGCACGCCCGCGCCCCCGAAGCGGGCGTGATCACCGTCGCGCAACTCCACCGCTTCCCGCGTTCCCGTCGACGCGCCGGAGGGGACCCCGGCCTTACTCGTGGCCCCGTCTCCCAGGGTGATCGTTACGGCCAGCGTCGGTCGACCACGGGAATCGAGGACCTCCAGAGCGGACAACGAGCGCACGTCGAACGATGTCATAGCCTTCACCTTTCAGGACGCATTCCTGGAACTACCATATTCTTTCCTTGCCGCTGACATCCGCGGTAAAGCCGGCGGCATCTGCGAAATCGAGAAGCCGGTTGATTGAGCGCACTCGACTCCTTCAGTAGCGATGCCGGGCCGATGCCGGGCCAGGCGCAGCCCGCCGTAGCCATCGTGGCCGTCGTTTGCCCCGATCGCTCTTAAGGCGGGCACCATCTCGCTGGTGACCACACCGTGCTCGCGCGTGAGTTCATCGACGGTTGAGAATGATGCGGCGATCCGGTCAGGCGAGTCGATGACCACGGTGAGTACGGGCACTCGTCGCCCCATCTGGAGCAGCCGGTCACTGTGTGGGGTGTGGTCCCCCGAAAAGCCCCAAATACCACGAAGGGCGGTCGCCCCACGCGCGCCGGAGCGGCGCAGTTGCTGCACAATCGCGCGGTGCACGGGTTGCCCGTCGTGCAGCGCGACCTCGGAGGTGAAGACCATGAGCTTCTGCCACATCGGCATACCGTGTCGGTCCGTCCCGGGAAGACCGTGAGGTCGCTGAATGAGTTCGCCATCGCGTTTGCACACACGCACGCGCTCCAAAGTGATCAGCGGCCGCCGCAGGAGGGCCCCGAGTTCGGGGAGAACGTGACCGATCCGCTCACCGGAACCGACCGCAATGATCATCATCGGAACATCGGCGTTCCTACCGAGGAACCGGGCGCGTCTGCGTTCACCATGCGCAGTGCCGTCAACACCCAGCAGCACCGTTGCGCCGGCCAGCCCGCGCCGATGCAGCAGATCACAGACCGCGACGAATGCAGGTACGCGGTAAACACGTTCTTGTCGGCCGACGTATACCGTCAACTTCGTCGCCTCATGCAGCTCCTCGGGCAACTCCACCGGACCGATCTCGCCGCGCAGCATCCGCGCCCTCTCCAGAGTGATCAGGCCCGTCCGCTGGATTGCACGCAGCTCTTCCAGCACCGTCTCGATCCGGGCACGGGTGTCGACCCCGACGGCCACCAACGGCAGATCCTCGGACAGGGTCAGCAGTCGGTCTGACCGCAGGTGGTGCTTGAACCCGAACCCCTCGGCGCCACGCAGCAACACGCTGGTGGCAAGCCCGTGTCTTCCGAATAGGTCCAACTGCGCATCGGCGAGAAATTCTCGCCCAACTCGGTGCCGCTCCCCGAAATAGGTTGTGAGCTTCAGACAATCCTCATTCACAGCTGTTCCCGATTCATCGACCAAGCCGACCATCGAGCCCGCCATCAGTAGCCATGGCGCGTTCTCGGCGGCTCGGGCGGGCCTGGACAATCACATGCGGAAAAAGCGCGCCTCGCATGACACACCTCCTACCCACAAGCTCTTCGGTAGGAGCCATCAGCCTGGGTAGGCAGTCGAAGGCGAGCCCCATCGCCTCGCGGAGCAGTACAGCATGTTGCTCGGATCCTCACAACCCAGAGTGATCAAGGGCCATCGCTGCCGTCGCAGCTCGATCAGCCACGCGTCTCGTAGCACAGCTGATAGCGCGGCCCGCCCGACCGGCGCCTGGCCACCAGCGACGCCAAGCACTCTGCTGGGAATGCCGTGAGTGCGCGACGTCGCGGTCGGCGTCGGTGAGCCGTCGCGCATCCGCTCGCCGGCCCCTTGCGGGTAGGCCAGGTTCTCTTGGCAGGAGTACCCGCGGTCCACCACGGTCAGCACACGGCCAAGTCGCCAGTGGCGCAGCCCATCACGGACCTCGGAGAGCGTCCCGTGGCGGATGCCGTCAGTGATCGTCGGCGACCTCGCGCTCGCTCATGCCGTCGATCCCGACGTGGCGGGCGGCGGCATGAAGCAATGCACGACAGGCGATGTGGTCGTCCAGCCCGTCGCCAGCGATGAGGCCGAGGGTGCAGACGGCCGCGAGCAGGGCCCATAGCGTTGGTGCGGACGAGTCGGCCTGTAAGCCGGAGCGAGTGCCTGCTCCCTTATCGGTTCCCGACGATTCTCAACAACCCTGTTGAGCTGGGATGATGTTCGCATGGCCCTGCGATGACACGCGGCGTTTCTGGCCTTGTTGTGCCCTATCCGTGCCCTGTGATCTTGCGTCCTGTCGATGGGTCAACGCACTGCAGCGCCCACCGCAGGCGCCACCACGGCTTGACCAGCAGTCCCGCGGGAATGCAGGCGGTTGCCGACTGTAGTCGGGGCTGGCAGCCCGCCGGCCCGCGACGACAGCGACCCCGTCCCGGCCCCGGCGGTTCGGACGCGGATACCCAGCCGAACTCGCGCATGCGCGAGGGAAGCTGCCGGCTCGTTCACACCGAAGAGGTCACTGGTTCGATCCCAGTATCGCCCACCAGCACAAACGCCCCCTCCCGATCTTGGGAGGGGGCGTTTGACTCCAGGTTCTGACAACAACGCGGGCGCATGGGTCCGTGCGTCAGCGATCTCCTACTGCCGCGGCCGTCCACTTCATGGTCATCTGACCCGAATCCGCGAGTAGCGTCCCGGATGATCTTCAACCTGGCAGAATGATCTCGTAGGCCTCGGGTTTCGGGTTCAGGGCAGCGCGACGGCCCGAATAGCGCCTCGGGTTGAGCGGATTCCGCAGGGATTCGGGGCCGAGACGGCCGGTCGGGGTCAGGACGTGGCGGGCAGGGCGCGGATGCGCGCGAGGACTTCGGCGAGCAGATGGTGGCCGGGTGGCAGGCGCAGGGTGAGCCGGCCGGCGTGGCGGACCAGCCGGGCCGGTACGCGGATCAGCCGGTGCCGCAGGGTGGCGATCATCGCCTGACCGTCGCGGACACCGTGCCCGAGCAGGCGGCCGTCCGGGCTGGCCCGGGCGGTGAGCTGGTGCAGCCAGCCGGTGAGGCTGGCGGCGAGCAGCGCACCCCACATCCACGCCCGGTTGACCTCGGGATACCCCGAGGGTAGGTGGCGCAACGCGGCGCCGTGCTTGGCGTCGCGCAACCTTCTCCACCTGGGTGCGGTGGCGGTACCAGTGCTCGAGCGCGGCCGCCCGGCCCGGGGTCGTGACATCGAGGTTGGTGACGATGAACGAGTAGCCATAGACGGCGTCGGCCTCGGCGAGCTCGTCGAGCGGGAGCGCGCGCTGGTCGGGGTGCAGGGTGCGCCGCCGCCGGGCCCGCGGATCCGCGCTGACCTGCCCGGCAGTCACGTCGAGGCGGACCCGGCGGATCAGCAGCCGGGTCGCGGCCGCCACCAGTTGGGGGTGTAGTCGGCGACCGCGACCTGCGCGGCGATTCTCAGTGCTGGTGACGATTCCCACCGGTAGAGATCGGCCCAGAGGGACAGACCGCAGCCGAGGCGCAGGCCAGGGTCCGGGAGGCCGCGACGGAGCTGCTGAGGCTGGCAAAACGTGCGAGCTTGAGCCATAAGTGGTGGGTCACGTCGCGTGCATAGTCAACTCGGCGGCGACCTCGTACTCGACGGCTCGGCCCCGTCGACCGGAGCCAGCTCGATGACCACCTCGTTCGACGAGCTGGAGGGCGTTGTCCGACCGGTGAACGTGTCGGTCCTGACGCTCAGTACGGAGTCGGGATCCAGTTGATCTTCTCGATCGGAGGGCGCCGGTAGCCGTGGTCCTCCTGGCGCGGGGGAAGCTCCAGCGCGTCGTACTGCACCGGCTCATAGGGCACCTGTCCGAGCAGGTGAGTGATGCAGTTCAGCCGCGCCCGGCGCTTGACGTCCGCGTCCACCTCCCACCATGGCGAGTCCGGGGTGGACGTGTACTCGATCATAAGGTCCTTGGCCTTGGAGTAGTCCACCCAGCGCCGGCGGGACTCGAGATCCATTGCGGAGAGTTTCCACCGTCGCGCCGGGTCGATAAGCCGCTTGGTGAACCGGCGCTCCTGCTCCCCGTCGCTGACCGAGAACCAGTATTTGATCAATTGGGTGCCGGAGCGGATCTGCATGCGCTCGAAGTCGGGCGCAGTGCGCAGGAAATCCCAGTACTCGGCATCGGCGCAGAAGCCCATCACCCGCTCGACGCCCGCCCGGTTGTACCAGGACCGGTCGAAGACGACCATCTCGCCCGCCGCGGGCAGGTGTGGGACGTAGCGCTGGAAGTACCACTGGGTGCGCTCCCGCTCGGTCGGCGCGGGCAGTGCGACGACGCGGCAGTAGCGCGGGTTGAGCGGGTCGACGATCCGCTTGATTGTCCCGCCCTTGCCAGCGGCGTCGCGGCCCTCGAAGACGACGACGAGCTTGTGACCGCTCTTGCGAATCCAATCGAGCATGTGCACGAGCTCGATCTGCAGCCCCGCCAAGGCCTTCTCAAACTCGCCACGCTTGATCTTCTTTGACCCCTTGATTGCCGTCTTCGCCACCGGAGCCTCCCGCATCGCCGAGTAGCTCACGGTATCTAACCTAACCCTCACCACCCCAGCACGGCAGCCGCACTTCGTGATCTTGGCTGGGTGAGGGTGTAACGAGGGCCCCCGCCCGATGATCATCATTTGTGACGCAAGAAGATCATGAAGCAAGCTCATGAGGCGGCCGCAGCGGCCATGGTAGAGGCCACGCTGACGCAGGAGAATCTGGGCGAGCTGCACGGACGGCTGAGCCGCTGCTTCGCCCGGGTCGAGCCGCCACAGCGGCCCGCAAGTACGTCACCGGGTTGATGAGTGACCTGCCGCGCAAGAACTCCTGGACGCTCGCCGTGCGACACGAGGTCGCATGAGTTGAGTGGTGCTCATCGGAGGAGGTTCGACTGATGTCGAGGATGTAGTGCCCGGTCCAGTGCGCAAGGACCGTCCCCGCCTTGGCGTGCGTCGCGGGTAACTGCGGGGTGCGAAGCCCGAGGAATAGGCCCAAGGATCCGCGTTCCATCCGAGGATTACAGGCTGGGGAAGACCGGACGGGTGAAGAACATGAATCCTCGTTGATGCCTCATCATCCTGGTTTCCGCCGATGGGAGGTAGGAGCGGGAAATTAGGGGCCGGCCGTTGTGAGGCCGCGGGTGCCGGTTGGGGAAGCCAGGTCAGCCGGGGCGTCTTGGGCGCCCCTTCGTAGCAGTGCGGCGACTCGCTCACCCTGCGTCTGCGCGGAGCAGCAGCACGATCGTGGCCAAGCCGTCCAAGACAACGATGGCCGCCACCACGTAGCCGAGGATCGGCTGGGGGATCCGACGTTCCGCACGCATGGCACGGTCGATCGTCTGCCAACGCCACCGCGCCGAACCCGCCGTTAGGACTCCGGCGAGGATGAGCGATACCCCGACCAGCTGCCTCGCCCAGATGATGCCCTCTGACGGAAGGACCCGCTCTGCGGCCACTCCGAGGGCCGCCAGGGCCAGCCCCGTGCGAAGCCAGCCGAGGTACGTCCCCTCGTTTGCGAGTTCGGCGTTCGTGTCAGGCTGGCGCTCTTCGCTCACCGCCGCCACTCTGCCTCTCTGGATCTCGTCGTGTCTGGTGGAGTCTGGTGGGAACGAACGTGTTTCCGCTCGGAGGGCAGCGCCTCGCGGCCTCCAGGTCGTTCTCCTTCGTGTCCTTTGCTTGGCGCCCCGAGGGTGGTGCCCAAATACGCAGCGTGGCAGCACCTTGATCCGCAGCTCGCGCGGCGCCGCCTCATCGTGACCGAAGCCGGGCTTGAGATCGAAACGGATCACTGCTCGACCCTGTGGGTGCCGGGCGTTCCGGACGGCGACGATGACGCCCGACCGCCGGAGACGCTGATCACCGTTGGTCAGCGGCGTGTGCCGAGCTTCTGGCACACTCACACGCGGTGCCCCGGTGAACCCGATCGTGCGCGCCCGCGGCGGCCGACCGACGCGAGCGCCCGCCGCTCCGCGCCGTCAGCCGATGGCGAGGTCGCAGAACACGCCCGGGCCGAGTCCCGCGGGCCCGGCGAGCGTGCCGCCACTCGCCACGCCCGCAGCGGCGCCGGCGCCGACCAAGCCGCAAGTGACGGACTTGACACCACCGCGACGACGGCGACTCCGGCTGGCGGTCCCGGCGCGCCGAACGGGACGAACGGGACGAACGGGACGAAGTAGCGTCGGCGGCGAGCACGGACAGCACCGCGGTGATCGTCACGCCTCTGCGTCGTTGCGGCTCGGCCGGCTGTGCGCCCGCTCGTCGCCTGTACACCGTCGTGCGGAGAGCAACGGTGGCATCCGTCGGGGTAACACCGGGTGCGCGTGAGCGAGCGTGACAGGACCCGATTCGAGCGATTGCCCGAGCACAGCATCGGGTGGGCTGGGGGTGGCCGTGGTCAGTGGCGAGTTGGGTGACGAGACAGCCGAGGCGTCCGCGGGGGGCCGGTCTTCGGACCGAGGCCACCGCCGGATGCCCGCATTGCTGCGCCCGGATCCTGGCGAACCGCCAGCTGTGCGACCGACCTCCGCGAAGCCGCAGGAGATCGAGTTCGTGCCGCAGGCGCCGACCCGGTGGCTGGAGCCGACGCTGCTGGTGCTGATCGCGGTGCAGGTGGCGTTGTCGACCAAGTTCGCCGAGTTCTTCGACCGCCGGGACGCCCAGGCGCACCTTCCGGAGACGACGCGCCCCGATGCGGATCACGGCAGCAACCGGGTCCCGGGCCGGCTGGTCGGCGGGGCCGCCTCGGCGGGCCGGTGGAGGCTGACCGAGGGCGCACGGGGGTTCGACTTCACCGGGGCCGACGAGTTGTGGCTGGACTACGTCGCCGATTCCGGGGACGGGTTCGACGCCACCGCGACGATCGCCTCGGTGGTGGCGCGCGATGTGTTGCACCTGCCGGACCCGGTGGGGGGCGGGCCGACGCGGGTGCCTGAGACGGTCCACGAGACGCGGGCGGGTGCGGTGCTGGTGCTGGGCGGGGACCAGGCCTACCCGTTTGCGACGATGGAGGAGTACCGCAACCGGCTCGTAGGCCCGTTCCGTGCGGTGCTGCCGTGGACGTGGCGTCCCCGGTGGCTGTTCGCGATCCCGGGCAACCACGACTGGTATGACGGTCTGGCCAGCTTCGTGAAGCAGTTCTGCCAGGGCCGCTGGGTCGGCGGTTGGCGGAGCACGCAGACACGCAGTTACTTCGCCCTGGCCCTGCCGCACAACTGGCACCTGTGGGCGGTGGACGTGGCGCTGGGTACCGACATCGACACCGGCCAGCTGGACTACTTCGAAGAGCGCGCCCGGGCTCTGCCGCCGGGGGCGCAGGTCGTGCTGTGCGCGGCCAAGCCGACGTGGACCGACCCGCACCACGACGATGCCGCGGCTTCCGACGTGCTCGAGTACTTCGAGCGCGCGGTGATCGGCGATCGTGCTGCGCTGCGCTTGACCCTGTCCGGCGACCTGCACCTTTACGCCCGCTATGCCGCCGCCGATGACGAGAGCAAGATCATCGCGGGGGGAGGTGGCGCCTACCTCGCACCCACCCATCACCTGGCCACCCCCGTTCGCCACCCGTCCACCGGCACGGCTGGGACGGGGTCGGACGAGTTCCCCAAGCAGTTCGAGCTCCGCCATGTCTTTCCGAGCAAGGATGAGTCCCGTCGGCTTCGGGGGCGCATCTTCGCCCAGATCTACCGCAACCGCGGCTTCTTCCTGGTCACCGCGGCGGCCTACGCGCTGGTGGCCATGGCCGTGCCCGCCGATCGAATCTTCGCCCCCGGCGGGTGGCTGCAGACCGTTGCCGCGCTGCTCCCGGTGACGCTGGTCGCGCTGCTCGTGTTCGCCGCCCTGTACGCCTTCACGGCCGGGGCGCCGGTGTCGCGCCGCCGCAGACGGGCCGCGGCGATATTGCACACCGTGCTGCACCTGGCGGTGGTGGTCGGTGTCGTCGACCTGCTGGTGCAGGTGAGCGGGGTGGCCGCCGGCGATCCCTGGATGCGTGCCGTCCTGGGCGGCATCGTCGGTGCCCTCCTGGGTCCGCTGGTGGTCGCGGTGTACCTGTGGATCGCCGACCACTTCCGCATCAACAGCAATGAGCTGTACGCGGGTTGCGCCAACGAGGCGTACAAGAACTTCCTCCGCCTCCACGTCGACCGCACTGGCCTGACCGTCTACCCGATCGGCGTCCGGGTCCCGACTGGTTGGACGTTCGACTCGGACGCGCCCCGGGAGGGCCCGGGCGATCGGACGGAGCGTGGTGACTGGGCTAGGCGGCCGTGGTTCCGGCCGAACGCTGCGATCGAGCCCGAGCTGATCGAAAAGCCCATCCACATCCGGCCATGGCCCCGCTGCGCTCCAAGTCCGCCGGACGGCCACGCCTGACGACGCGTGACAGCGGGCGGCAGACCGCCGCGACCGTGGAACCCGTTGTGGAATCCCGATCGGCGTTCGCCAAGATGCGGGAGCGCGTGTCGGGCCGCCTGGTGTGCGATCAGCGCTGGTAGAGCGCCAGAGCGCCCAGGGATCCGGAATCCATACAAGGGTCGAGTGAGACCCGTCCCACCGCGGGAGACGCGGCGTCGGCCCGCCCGGTCGCCTACCTGCTCCCCGCAACGTCCGGGTCGGAGATCGGCCTGAATGCCGCCATCTACGACCAAGGTCTAGACGGCGGTGTGGGCAACCGGTGCCGTTGTCCACAGGGTTGCCCACAGGGAGTTGTCCCCGGCAGTCGACCGCCGTCAGCGGACCGTCCGAGGCCCCCGACTCAGGTGGGACGAAAGACGTCGGGCCGGGCCCTGACCGGTTGGACCGCCGGGGCACACGTCCCGGCGGTCCAACCCCCTCGTCGCTTCCCCTCGACGAGTGGCACTACATGCGCATCAACGAGATGGTTTGCGTCCGGTTGCGGCCAGCTCGCCGACACGCATGCCAGCGGGCGGCGAAACGGCCGGGACGCTCTTTCAGATCATCCACAGTGGACATACCGGTGGGATCATTGTCACCAGATCTGTCCCCGAGAACGTGGCTACCACAGCCACTCCAGACAGCAGAGCCAGCACTTGGTGCAGGTCCAGCCAGCGCAGGACAGCCGGTCGGAACCACGCAGAAGTGCCAGGCGCCCAAGTCCACGCCAGCGGCCACGACCTTGACCAGCACGTCCTCGGGACCGAACTCGGGGCGCGCGACGTCACGGAAGTCCAGTACGTCCGCGGACCCATACCTGTCCTGCACGATCGCCTTCATCCGACCCCACCTCATCGCCATCCAACCCACTGCGCCGGCGACGGTCGTCCCCAGGCCGGGGCCTCGCCAGAGCCGAAGATCCGCTTAGGAGCCCGGCCCCGTCCACCGGGTACGGAGTCGCCGACTGTCAACCCTCCGTGCCAACGCCTGGTCAAGCCAGGCCGTGCGAGGACCCTGGCCGCGCCCGAAGAATTCGACCACATTCGGCCGCCGACGGGCTGCCCGACGGGCGCGCCGAGGTGGCGCCGGCTACCGGGACCCACGGCTACCGTCCCGGTAGCCGTAGCCGTAGCCGTAGCCGTTCCCTCTATGGACTGAGGCCGGCCTGTTCGTACCAGCGGCGGGCGGCGGGCAGGTCCGGCGGCTCCCACCGGTCCGCAAGCAGGAACCCGAGGTTGGTCATGGCGCGGGTGTCGCCGACGGTCACGGCCTGTTCGTACCAGCGGCGGGCGGCGGGCAGGTCCGGCGGCTCCCACCGGTCCGCGAGCAGGAACCCGAGGTTGAACGCGGCGCCGGTGTGACCGGCGGTCGCGGCCTGCTCGGAGGCGCGGACCGCGACCTCAAGGTTGTCCCTGAGTTCGGCGGCCAGGCCGATGGTGAAGGCGTCGTCGGGGCTGGCGTAGTGCAGGGCGTGCGTCGACGGCCACCTCGATCAACACGTCGGCGTAGTGCACGGTGGCCGCATGCGCGAGTCTGAGCCTCGCGACCGGTCAGTAGCCGCACTGGAACGCGTCCCGTTCGATGAACGCGCGTTGACGCTCGCCCCTGCGGTGGACCGGCCCTGTAGGCCCGGTCGCCCGGACGTCTGCGCGGGGTCTTCCCGGGGATGACGAGGCCTGCGGTCAGCCCGGCCGCCGGTGGTGAGCAGGCCGTGTTCGTGGGCGGAGAGTACGGCCGTGCGGCGGCTGCTGACGCCCAGTTTGGTGTAGATCGACCGCACGTGGCTTTTGACGGTGTTCACCGACACGGTCAGATCGGTGGCGATCTCGTCGAGGGAGAGCATGGACGGGAGCAGCCCGAGGACGGTGAGTTCCCGTTCGCTCAACATGGTGTGCCGGTCTTGGCCGCCCGCCCCCGCGGCGAGTACCCGCTGGGCAAAGGCCTCGGCGGTTCCGAAGCTGCCGTGTTGGTGCACGAGCAGCTCGCGGACGCGGGGCCCAGCGTGGGCGAACGGCCGCAGCGCGTCCAGCGGCTCGGCGAGGGCCAGCGCGGTTTGCAGGGCGCGGCCGGCGGCCGGCCGCTCGTCGGTGGCCATCGCGAGGGTGGTTTCCAGCAGCCAGGCGTCGACCAGGGTGTGGGGGAGCAGCGCGGGCGTGGAGCCGTCGAGTACCGGGCGCAGGACCGCGCGGGCCTGCTCGCGGCGGCCGCCGGCCGATTCGGCCCAGGCGCGCATGACCAGCAACTCGGCGTTGGCGTGGGTGCGTTCGGCGAGCCAGCCGCAGACGGTGTGGGCGGCGGTGGTGTGCCCGAGCTGTAGCGCGGCGTGGAACTCGAGGACGGCGGCGGAGACGGCTTGTTCGGCGCCGACAGGGAGGTCGCCGAACTCCGAGCGTGCCTGTTGTAGCTCGGCGAGCCCGTTTGCCCGGTGTCCTTGGTCGAAGGTGGCGGCGCCGTGTACGACGTGCAGCTAGGACCCGGAGTTCGCCGCGAAGGTGGCCGACGTGGTGGGCCTCTACCTCGAGCCGCCGGGCGGCGCGGTGGTGCTCTCGATTGACGAGAAAACAGCGACCTGGCCACACCAGCCGAGAACGGGCTGCACCCCGTGCTCGGCGAGACCGGCGACCCGGCCGTCGGCTACTCGCGGGTGCACGCCGAGATCTCCTCGGCCAGCGGGCCGGAGTTGCCGATGCAGGTGGTGCACCCGTAGCCGACGTCGACGGTCCCGCCAGCCCGCCTCGCGCCGAGCGGCCCAGCGCCTGCGCGCAGCGACGACCGAGCGCAGCGAGGGAGCGGCTCCAGCGCTGCGGTCAGCGTGGGCGAGACCTTCCTGGTGGGTCCGGTGACCGACCGGGCCGCGCTGCACGGCTACATCGCGCGCCTTGATGCGCTGGGCCTCGAACTCGTCGAGCTGCGGCGGCGGCCGACCGGAGACGAAGGCGGCCGCCATGCGTGTCCGTGCTGGTCGCGCGGGAGCGGGCGGGCCGCTTGCGACCGGGACGGTTGCTCCGTCGCGCTCGTAGAACCGCGACACCGCACAATGCGGTCGGCCCCCCGCAGTGCGCCGCGACCACACCGCCGAGGATCACCCCCAGTTAGCTTGATCAGAAGATTCGCGCGGACTGCGCGAACCGCGGTGAGCCTTGCTTGCTGACCCGATCACCTTCTCGGGGTGAGGCTGCGGCCGGCTGCGTGGTGGAAGTGTGGCGTCACCGGTTCAATTCAGGAGTCTGCGATGGCCGACACGACCGAAGGCGCCCGGGGCGCTGTCATCGCTCCGGTCCTGGGCGAGGACGAGCGGGGCGAGCTGGAGCGGCTGCGCCAGGAGGTGGCGGCGCTGCGTGTCAGCGCTGTGCCACGGCCCCGTCGTCGGATTCGCTGGGCGTCGGTGGCGGCTGCTGTTCTGTTGGTGCTGGGGTGCGTGGGGGTGCCGGTCTCGGTTGTCGCGGTGTGGACGCACAACCAGGTGGCCGATACCGACCGGTTCGTGGCGACGATGAGCCCGGTGATCCTGGATCCGGCGGTTCAGTCTGCGCTCACCGACCGGATCAGTTCCGAGGTTCTCGCCTACATCGACGTCGAGAAGCTCGCGAACGACGTGGTCGACTCGTTGGCCGCGCAGGGACTGCGACCGCAGCTCGTGGACGGCTTACGTGATCTGACCGGGCCGTTGGCCAGCGGGGTGGCGGGGCTGGTTCATGACCGGGTCAGGGAGCTGGTGGCGAGTCCGGAGTTCACCTCGGCGTGGAACCGTGCCGTCCAGGTCGCCCATCAGCAGGCGAACGCCGTGCTGTCGGGACAGGCTGCGGCCATCGCGATCGAGGGCGACATGACCGTCCTGCAACTCGGGGGCTTCATCGACGCGGCCAAGCAGCAACTCGTCGAGTCGGGCTTTGCGGCGGCCGGGAAGATCCCCGCGGTCAATCCGACGATCGACCTGTTCCCTGCCAGCACACTAGTGCGCGCCCAGACCACTTACCGGGCCCTCGACGCCGTGGCCACCTGGTTGCCGTGGGCCACGTTGGTGCTGCTCGCCGCAGGGGTCTACCTTGCGCGGCGCCGCCCACGTGCCGTGCTCTGGGTCGGACTGGGCGTCGTCGCCGGGATGCTCGTGTTGGCCGCGGCGCTGATGGTCGGCCGGGCGGTCGTCGTCGGGGTGGTGCCCGAGCAGGGCGTGGCCGCCGCAGCAGCCGGCTACAACATCCTCGTGCGGTTCGTCTACGCAGCGTTGCGGACGCTCGCGACGCTCGGGCTGGTCGTCGCCCTCGGCGGGTATCTGGCGGGGCGCTCGGCGGGGGCGTTGCAGATTCGCTCTGCGCTGGGCCGGATGTTCACGGGTCTGGGGCGCGGCCGTGTCGGTCGAGCGCTCCGCTCAGGTCCGGTCGGGCCGTGGGTCTACGCCTACCGTGGCCTGCTGCGGGGGACCGCCGTCGGGCTCGCCGTGCTCGTGTTCGTCCTGCTCGACCGACCCAGCGGCGTCGACGTCCTGTTCGTCGCACTCGGCCTCGTGCTCGCGCTCGCAGTGATCGAGTTCGTCGGTCAGGAGCCCGAGCCGCCGACCCGCGGCGTCGCCACCGCGGCCGGCGCCCCCGGGTGATGCCGCGCTGCGTTCGCGTCGGCGATGTGGCCGGTTCGGGGTGGTGACGGTCGGGAGGTCGTGAGGTGCAACGACCTCGGGAAAGTCGTGAGGTGCAACGACGGCGCTGGAGGCTTGTCGGGGTCTTCGTCGTGGTTGCGTGGCTCGCGTCGGCACCGGGGTCGGCCGCCGGATTCGGCACGATCGACAGTGGCGGGCAGAATCGCGAGCACGAACGGATAACGCGGGCAGCACTGGCTTGTGCGGATAGCGCCGGATCCACAGTGGCTTGTTTCGAGCCGAAATCCATCGATTATCTGGCAGGGCACGACCGCCAATTCGGGGCCATCGGGGCGCCGGACAGCGACGAGTTGTCCGACCCAACCGCGCATTGCGACAATGCCGACTTCCACGCCGGCGGATACCCGCATACCCGCGACCAGGCAACTGCCGCAGTCATGGACTGCTTACGACATCTGCGCACGCGGTTCGGAGAAGGGGTCGACAGCGCCCGGGGTCTCCTCGACGACCAGGACCGGGTGATCGACGCCGAGGTGCGCATCGAACCGGAGTGCAGGCTGGGCGATCGGGCGGACAGCCGCGCCAAATGTGCATCCCTCGAGAGGCTCGGGCGAGTCCTGCACGGGGCGCAGGACTTCTACGCACACAGCAACTGGGCAGACGAAGCCGACCCGGGCCGTCCGAGCGGGGTCGACAACCCGCCAGGCTTGAATCTGCCGGGGCCGAGCCCGCTGCTCGACCTGCGCAGTGCGACGACTCCGAACGTGCCGTTCGATCTGACAACCGGGTGCTACGTGCCCAGAGACGAGGTTCCCGGCGTCGGTGACTGCGCGCAGCGGGTCACTCATGCGGGGCTCAACAAGGACAGGGGACTGATCGACCCCGATACCGGAAACGCCACCGGTCCGACAACGCCTCGCGGCATGATTGGAGACAACTTCGCCAAGGCAGTAACGGGAGCTATCGCCGAGACCCGCCGCCAGTGGCAGGACTTTCAGTCGGACCTGACCGCTCGCTACGGAGAGGAACGGGCAAAGCTCATGATCTGCACGCTTACTCGTGACGATCCGGTCGATGACTGCCGCAGCGGTGAATGGGAGGGCCGAACGATCGGGGCGCTTGCCGTCGGATTTGCTGTTGCGGTGGCCGCTACAATACTGCTTGTGATTCGTCGCCGACGCCGGCGTAGCTAGTGTGTCGCGCCCGAGATTCTAGCCGTACGTTGCTATGGTTTCGGGATGGCCCGGATAGATACTGCTCGCATCCTTCACGCCTTCCGGCCTGAGCGGGTCACCGTGTGCCCGAACGCCATGCGATCCTGGCGGGACGTGTGGGAACGGCGCTTCGGCGCACCGGACGGTGACCGACACGAAAGGCGGGATCGGGTTGACTGACCTGCTCACCAAATGGCGGGCGCTGCCGCTGATGTGGACCGAGGCGCTGCGAGCGCTGGTGTGCCTGGTGCCGATGATGGTCGCGACCGTGCTGGGCCAGACCACTTACCTGGTGACCTTGGGCCAAGGCGCGTTCTTCTTCAGCTCGATCTTCCTGCCCAGGAGACTCGGGGCGCGCTTCGTGTTGGGCTCCCTCGTCCTCGGCCTGGGGCTCGGGTTCTATCTGATCGGCGGGACGGTGGCCCCCAACCCTTGGGTCGCGCTGATCTTCACGTTCTTCGTCTGCCTGAACCTGAGCTTCATGAGCGCATGGAAGGTCGGCGGACCGCTCGCGTTGACCCTGGTGATGATCTACACCGCGGGGCTCAACACCGGCTCACCAGATAAGGCGTCCGCCAACTTCCTCGTGTTCGCCTTCGTCATGGGCTGGTCCGCGCTCATATCGCTGCTCCCATTCTGGACACCGGTGCCACCGCCGCCGGTGAACGAGAACCAGAGCACCGGGGAACTGGCCGAGCAGGGCCTTCGGATGGGCATCGGCACCACGCTGGCCCTGGCCTGGCCCTGGCCATCTCATACCTCGCCGGCTTCGCCAAGATCGGCTGGGCGCCCAGCGCCGTCGGCAATGTGGTGCGGTATGACGAGAAACTATCGCGAAAACGCGCCTGGGCACGGTTCCTCGGCACCCTGGGCGGCGCCGCAATGGCGGCGATCGCCCTAGCGTTTATCACCGATCCGACGATCGTCGTCCTGATCGCTGCCGTGTTCGCTGTGCTGAACGGACTATTCAAACTGACCCTGCTCGGAAAGATGCCGTTGTTCTACACCGCGACCATCCTGCTGCTGTACACGGCGAACGACCTCACGACCGGCAGCGAGAACGTGCTGACCCGGGTATTCTATAACGTCGTCGGCATCACCATCGGAGTCCTGGTAGTCATCTACCCGTTCCCACGGATGCTGAAAATGATCAATCCCAAGACAACCGTCGAATAGCCTGTAGGGTTCCAAAACTCGGCCATGGCGCTGACCTGCGGTTTTAGGCTGCCCGCTCGTACTCGCTGATCAGGCCGCCAAGGACCGATCGGCGCCTGATTCGCTGCCGGTCGAGACGCGGAGCGGGATGATCGGGGCGTGGCGGACGAAGCTGGAGTGCTCGATGTGGCCGCCGACCGTTGTAGTGGGCGCCGTACCGCTTGAGGACGCTTCGCAGGTGCCGTTCGCCGAAGATCAGGATGCGGTCGGTGAGTTCGGTTCTGGCGGTCAGGACGAATCGTTCGGCGAAGCAGTTCGCCCGTGGAGATCGCGGTGGGATCTTCACTGTGTCGATCCCGGCCCCGGCCAGGACGGCGTCGAACGAGCTGGTGAACTGGCCGGCTCGGTCGCGGACGAGGAATCGGAAGATCGTGGCGCGGTCGTCGAGGTCCATCAGCAGGTTGCGGGCCTGTTGGGTGGTCCAGGCTCCGGTCGGGTGGCTGGTGGTCCCGAGGATGTGCACGTAGCGGCTGCCGACCTCGAGGGCGAAGAACACATAGATCCGTTTCAGGGTGATCGCGCAGTCGACGTGGAAGAAGTCCACGGCCAGCATGGTCGAGGCCTGCGCCCGCAGGAACCGACGCCAGGACGTGTCGGTCGCTCGCAGCGGCGCCGGCGGTATCCGCCGTCGCTTGAGGATCCGGCGGATCGTGGATGCGCCGACGCGGTGGCCGAGCTTGAGCAGTTCGCCTTGGATGCGCTGGTAGCCCCAGGTCTGGTTCTCGCGGGCCATCCGTTCGATCAGCGCGGCGATCGTCGGGTCGACAGGTGGGCGACCGGACGTCTTCGGATATGTCCACTTCTCGGCCACCAGCCGACGGTGCCACCGCAAGACCGTGGCCGGAGTAACCACACCAAGCGATGCCCGCGCAACGGCGCAGGCAGGCGTCGGATCAGCGCGGCGAACAGGGCCCGGTCGGCCCAGTCCAAGCGAGGCCTCGGGTTGGCTCTGCGGAGTACGGCAACCTCATGGCGCAGAACGAGCAGCTCGATGTCCTTGGATGCTGATCGCGCGGCTGAGCAGTGACAGCGAGTCGAGAAACCGGCTGAAGATCAAGTAGAGCAGGCGTAGCGACACGGCCGCGATCATGCCTGGCTGCATTCCCTGCAGGTCACACGCCCAGGCCGGCTTCTGGAACCCCACAGGCCTGACAGGCGCCGCCCGACACGACCCGCGGCCACCGGGAACAGCGAGTCAGCTTCGCGAGGCACACCTGCTCCGAGACCCTGGGCATCAGAGTGTTCCATTGCTGGCGGGGTCTGTCGGTATCCCGCTTCCGAACGGTCGTGCGGGTCAGGTCGCACCGGCGCGCTGGCGTACCGCTGTGAGCTGGCCGGTGGTGCCGAGCACGATGAGGACGGAGTGTGCCTCGATCGGTGTGTTCGGGTCGGGGTTGGCGAGGAACGGGCCGCCGGGGCAGCGCAGGGCGAGCAGAAGCGCTCCGGTCGTGCGGCGGATCGCTGCGTCGTGCAGGGTTCGGCCCAGAAGAGGGGAGCCTGCGCCGATCTCGACCTGTTCGAGCCGGTAGTCGAGGCTTTCGTCGTGCATAACGACGTCGAGGAATTCGGCAACGTGGGGTTGCAGGGCGAATGCGGCCATTCTGCGGCCGCCGATTCGCTGCGGGTTGACGACGCGGTCGGCGCCCGCGCGCAGGAGCTTGGACGTCGAGGAGCCGCTGCGGGCGCGGGCGATGATGACCAGGTCCGGACGAAGCGCACGGGCCGACAGCGTGACGTAGACGTTGTCGGCGTCGGTGTCCAGCGCCGCGATCAACGCCCGGGCGCGATCGATGCCGGCAGCCGCGAGAACCTGGTCGTCGGTGACGTCGCCGAGCACGGTCGGGTACTCCACGTCCTCCAGCCGGGCGGGGTCGCGGTCGACCACCACGACGTGCTGTCCGGTGCCGACGAGGTAGTGGGTGCTCGACAGGCCGACGCGGCCCCAGCCGCAGACGATGGTGTGACCGGTCATCCGACTGATCGTTTTGTCCATCCGTCGCCTTCCCACGTGTTTGCGAAGCTCTCCCCCGATCAGCGCCTCGAGCAAGACGCCGAGCGTGTACAGCGCGGTCCCGACGCCGGTCAGGATGAGGGTGATTGTGAACACCTGGCCGGCCGGGGTCAGTGGCCGGACCTCGCGAAAGCCGACCGTCGTGACGGTGGTGACCGTCTGGTAGAGCGCTTCGAGGACGCTGAAACCGAGCACGACGTACCCGATCGTTCCGACGACGAGCACAGCGCAGAGAGCGAGCAACGCCAGCCGGAGCCGACTCAGCTGGCCCATCCCCTCATCATCCCCCGCGAATACCGGAGTGAACCGCCCCGGGTTCGTGGAGGGTCTGAACCCACGAGAAGGGGCTCTTCGATCTTGACCGGGCAACCTGAGGTTGGTCGGTGCGGCGCGCCTGAGCGTTGGCGGCCCGTGGCTCCGGACGCCGCCAGGTGTCCAGCGTGTGGATCGGTTTCGACATCGGGCAAGGACTGGGTGCTCACCCGGCCGCACGACCTGCCGTCCGGCGGGGAGTTCGCGGTCGTGTTGTGGCGCAAGCGCCGCTGGCGGTGCCGCACCGAGGTCTGTGACCGGCAGACGTTCACCGAGCAGGTCGCTCAGGTCCCGGCAGGGATGCGCACCACGACCCGGCTGCGGGCGGCGCTGGCCGTAGCTGTGGAGGACGGCCGGGATCAGTCCGAGGTCGCCGCCGCGCACGGGGTGTCGTGGCCGACGGTGCAGCGCGCGGTCGTGGTCCGGGGCGCGGTCGAGCTGGTCGAGCCGGAACAGGTGAGGGTGCTCGACAGCTGTGGCGGAGTGCTGTCTCGCCACAGCCGGCAGCGTCGACCAGCACGGCTCGCCTGCCATGCCCAAGCGTCGGCAGCGGTACGTCCCGGGTAGTGCTCGGCCGTTTCCCCGTGGCGCCTTCATAGCCCGACCGAGCCGTTGATCTTGAAGCGGGCCGGCCTCGGCAGTTGCATGCACGCGTCGAGGGTCGTGCGTGGAGACGCCGTTCAGTGTGCTTGCCGAAGATCTGGGGACAACTCGCCCGGCTTACCGGACTTGGTGGATACCGCTTCTCAACCCCGGCCACGCCGTCGTTGTCGCTGTGGCGGATCGAGTCGTTCCCCCGACCCTCCGGCGAGCGGCCCGGACAGGCCAGGTCTCCAGGCGGGGACCAACCTCGTCAAGGCAGTTCAGACCCTGATCCTCGCCGGATAATCAAACTGGAAAGGCTCAATGCCCCGCGTCGAGATGATCCCCCCGGTCGTCCCGGTCGCCAGGGTCCAACGGCGCCGCCATCGGCGCGGCCCGGTCGTCGACGGCATGCGGTTCGTCCGGCTCCTCCGTCCCGGTCCCTTCGTCCGCGGGCTGCGGCGTCGGTAGCGGGTTGGCGGTCGCCCAGACCAGGTACGCCTCCTCGGCGACCGGCAGGGTGGGGAAGAGCATGTCCTCGCCGATCAGGTCGGTCAGGCCAGCCCGGCCGAGCGGGAGCCGCAGGTCGGTCTTGACCCGGGCCAGGCCGAACCGGATGCCCCGCTCAGCCAGGTCCTCGTGCAGACTCTGCAACCCGTCGGCGGCGGTGATGTCGACCTCGACGTTGGCTTCCACGTTGAGCACGAACCATCGGACCGGGTGCTCGGGGGACGCCGCATTCTCCTGCGTGACGGCGAGCAGCGCCCGGCGGCACAAGTCACCGACGTTGGCGAAGAAGAGCGGCGCGTCGTAGCGGTAGATCACCAGCCCGGGCAGCGTCTGCGCATCCGGGTAGTCGTCCACGTCGTGCATGCCTGGCAGGCCGGGCACCCTTCCGAGCACGCCCTCGTGGGGGCGTGCCAGCCGCTGCGCCATCTCGAGCAGGCTGAGCGCGATCGCGACGCCGACCCCGACCAGGATCCCGAACAGCACAGTGCCGAGGGCCCCCACGAGCGCCAGAACCAGCTCGGTCTTGCGGAACTTGGCCAGCCGCCGGAACTCCTTCCAGGACACCAGCTTGCCAGCCGCGTACACGACGACCGCGCCGAGCGCAGCCTTCGGCAGGTCGGCGAACAGCGGACCGGCGGCGAACAACACGGCGACCACACACGCCGCGGACGCCAGCGAGTAGACCTGGGTGCGTGCGCCTGCCGCCAGGGCGAGCGCAGTGCGAGACCCGGACGACGAGACCGGGAAGCCGCTGAACAGCCCGACCATCACGTGCACGCCGGAGAGCGCGACGAGCTCCTGCTGCGGGTCCAGCTCCTCCCGGCCCTCGTCGGCGTCGGTGTTGGCGGGAAAGCCGCGGCCGATGAGTGTGTTGTCGCCGTACGCCACCACCGCCACGCCCAGTCCGGCGATGATCAGCAACTGCATCTCTTCCCAGGAGACCGCGGGCAGGTGCGGGACGGGCAGACCGGTCGGCACGCGCCCGACCACGGCCACCCCGTACTGGTCCAGCCCGGCGACGGCGCAGACCACAGTGGCAGTCGCCACCGCGATGAGCGGGGCAGGCCACTTGGGCAGCAGCTTCTGCATCGACAGCAGCAGGGCTAGCGTGCCCACAGCGATGCCGAGGGTGGGCCAGTGAGTGTCCATAACGACCCCGACGAACGACTGCAGCTGGGCCAGGATGCTATCGCCGTGCACGCTGGTACCGGTCACGTTGCCGAGCTGGCCCACGATCATCAGCACGGCGCCGCCTGCCAGGTAACCGACCAGCAGCGGCTGGGAGAGCAGCTCGGCGATCCAGCCGAGGCGGGCCATCCGGGCGAGCGCGCACCAGCCTGCCACTACGAGGCTGAGCGCGGCGGTGAGCGCCATCACCCGGTTCTGGTCCCCGTGCGCCATCGACGCGACGGCGGCGCCTGCCATCAACGCGACGGTCGACTCAGGGCCGACCGACAGCACCCGGGAGCAGCCCATCACCGCATAGACCACGAGGGCGGCCAGCGCCGTCCAGAGGCCGACCACCGGCGGCACATTGACGATCACGGTGTATGCCATGACCTGCGGGACCAGGTAGGCGGCCACGGCGACCCCGGCGAACAGGTCCGGCCGCAGCCAGGAACGACGATAGTGGCGCAGCCGGGTCAGGCCAGGGGTTGCCGCGCTGAGCGCGCGCAGCAACAGGTGCTCGCGCTCTGGATTCAGCCGGTACTCGGTCGCGCGCCGATAGGCCAGGTTGGGAGTGGGGCGGCCCTTCGACGCAGCGCTCGATGCCCGGTCGTCATCTGTCGTCACACCCGCTCCTGGATGCAGCTCTCCGTGCCCGACGCCTCCGTTCCGCAACCCCGTGTTCAGGCGCGATTCACGCCCGGTTAACTTGGGGTTTGGCCTGTAAGGTACCCATGAAACGTCAGCGGCGGGAGAGCCCGCGCGGCCGAGAGTCACCCACCGGTCGCGGACCCGCCGTCTTCTAGTGGGGGGATGGAGGATCTATTCCGAACCGGGCGGCGTGTCCGCTTGATCGAGAAAGGGTTGGAGGGTGTCGATGGCCGCTCGTGACTGCTGACCTCGACACCCTCCTGACCGCACTGTACGTGTTCGTCGATGACCAGATTCTGCCGCCGAACGTCGTCGGCCAGGACGGCCCAAGCGGCTCACCGACGCGGTGCTGGTCTGCCTGGCGGTAGCGCAGGTGATGCTGGATTGCCCCTCGCAGGCACGCTGGCTGCGTTTCTGCTACTGCCGCCTGGGTGGGATGTTCCCCTACCTGCCGACAGAGCAGCCCGGCTCCTGCAAGCGGACAACGCTGCCGGGCCGCTGCTCGGGACAAGGCCCTGCACGCGCTGGCCGCGCAGGTCTCGGTCGACTCTGACGCGTTCCGGTTCATCGACGCGAACGCCGGTGCCCGGCGGCACCTCCCGGCCCACCCGACAACGCTCCGACCTGGCTGGCTGGGCCAACTACGGCTACTGCGCCAGCCACTCCCGCTGGTACTGGGGTCTGAAGCTGTATCTGGTCACCACCGCCCACGGCATGCCGGTGACGTGGTGTCTGGCCGATCCCAAACTCGGCGAACGCGAGGTCGCCCTCGAACTACTCGGCCACGCCCGCGACCACCACCTGCTGCCCGCGGTGGTGGTGCTCATGGCGACAGGGGCTTCTCCGGACACGGCTTCGAGGCCCAGGCCGCCGAGTTGAACGTGCGCTTCGTCCGCCCCGACCGACGCGATGAGACCCGCCGTCACGGCAACCTCGCCGGCCTCCGCCAGCTCATCGAGTCCGTCTACGACACCGCGAAGGGACAGCTGCTCGCTGGAAGGACACGGCGGGCGCACCCCGCCCGGCGTCTATGCCCGCATCGCCCAGCGTCTACTTGCCCTGGCCGCCGCCATCTGGCACAACCGCATCACCGGCGCGACCACCACCCGGTCCCTGCCGCCTACGACCACTGATCTTAGGAATAGATCGTCTAGTGGGGGGCCATCCGGGAGAAGGTTCCATGTGGTCGGACCCGGGCGCCGGTGCGCCGCGGTGGCCGAGGAACGCGAGGCGCTCTTGGAGCAGCGCCCGAGGTTCATCACGGCGGATGCGTGACGGCGCGCGCGACGGGGTTGCGGTGCGCGAAAGAACAGTGGGGCCAGTTCAGAGTGCTACAGCCAAGCAGGCGGGCCGCCCGACCCCGCACACCGGCCATGAATCCGACCGAGACCTCTACCCCGGCCAGCGTCGCCAACAACGCCGTGGCGCGGCCGACCGGCAGGTAATGGGCAGGTCAGCTCGGCGGCGGTGGCGAGCACCCGGGGCCCGTACTGGGCGCGGGCCGCCACCCCCTCCGGGGCAGTGCCGGCCCAGGACGCGGTGCAGCAGGGGCAGGTGCGGGTGATGATCCGGTACTCGGTCACATACGGCGGCGGGGACGGGGCGATGTCGCTGACCTGACGGCGCTCCACCAGAGCCACCGGCGCCTCGGTCAGATCGCTCCCGCAGCCCCCGCGGCGGTCGACGTCGAATACCGAGTCCGCGCTGTTTCCCGTTGGCCTTCGGTATGAACACCCGCTTGACCGGCCGGGGCGTCCAGCCGGACGCGCCGCGTTGGATGAAGGTGGCCAGGTCGGCCCCCTCCGGGGCCGGGCCGGCCTTGGCCAGCTCCAACCCCAGCGCCACCGGGTCGTTGTCGATCCGCACCCAGCCCAGCTGCTCCCCGTCCGGGGTCATCCGCACGATCACACTGCGCCGACGGTGCAAATCGACACCCACGTACTGCCGGCCGTCGTAGTCTCCGTTCACAGGGGCCTCCCTCAACGTGTCGTTGCGAGCACCCCCGAGCATCCGCTCGGGACCACGGAGGGCGAAGCCCCCTTTCATCGCATCAAGCCCGAGGGTCCTGAATAGCTACGAATGAGGCGCCCCGGTCAGAAGGCGAGAAGGTAGAGGCCATAGAGGACGATCGCCGCGGCACCGAAAAGGCAGACCGCCGCCATCACCGTGCCTGCAGTGCGGGACAGGCCGCTCCCGGTGCGAGCGATGACCAGTGCCTCGCCCGCTGGCTCGGGTTCGCGGGCGGAGAGACCGACCAGGGCCAACGACACCAGGACCACGACCAGTACGCCGATGACGAGCGAGACGGCCGCGACGACGCTGAGCGCTCCCCAGTTGATGGTCATGTGTTCCCTCCGTTCAGGCTGCCAGGTCGACCTGCGGCGACCGCGAGGGTATGTCGTTGACGTTGTCGGCGGTGACCTGGCGACGACGCGACGCGGCGTAGATCCCGCCCGCGACGGCGACCAGCACGAGGGCCACGATGATCGTGCCGACCGGGCCGGTGTCGGCCATCCAGGCGGCGACGGCGCCGAATGACGCGGCCGCGGGCAGGGTCAGCAGCCACGCGAAGGCGACCTGCCCGCCGATGCCCCAATGCACGGACGCGGCCCCGCGAGCCGCCCCGGCGCCGAAGATCGAGCCGGTGGCGACCTGCGTGGTGGACAGCGGGAAACCGAGGTGTGAGGAGGTGAGGATGACCGTTGCGGTGCTGGTCCCGGCGGCGAACCCCTGCGGCGTCTCGATCTTGCTGACGCGCATGCCGAGGGTCTGGATGATCCGCCACCCACCCGCATAGGTGCCGAGCGAGATCGCGAGGCCCGAGGAGAGGATGACCCAGAACGGTGGGCCCGCGTCCGCGGGCAGCGCGCCGGCGGTGATCAGAGTGAGCGTGATGATGCCCATGGTCTTCTGCGCGTCGTTGGTGCCGTGGGCGAGCGCGACCATCGACCCGGAGACGATCTGGCCGAGCTTGAATCCCTTGGTGACCGTGTCCTTCGCGGCGCGCGCGGTGATCCGGTAGGCGAAGAAGGTCGCGATCAGCGCGATAAGCCCGGCGATGATCGGCGCCAGCACCGCGGGCAGCAGCACCTTGCCGACCACGCTCGCGAACTTCACCGCATCCGCGCCCGCTGCCACCCACGTGGCGCCGATCAGGCCGCCGATCAACGCGTGCGACGAGCTGGAGGGCAGCCCCACCAGCCAGGTCAGCAGGTTCCACACGATCGCCCCGACCAGCCCGGCGAAGATCACCGTCGGGGTGATCTTCGTGTCGTCCACCAGCCCGCTGGAGATCGTCTTCGCGACCTGGACCGACAGGAACGCGCCGACGAGGTTGAGGATGCCCGCGATGAGGACCGCGGTGCGGGGCTTCAGCGCCCCGGTCGCGATCGAGGTGGCCACGGCGTTGGCCGTGTCGTGGAATCCGTTGGTGAAGTCGAACGCCAGCGCGGTCACGATGACCACCACGATGATCACGGAGATCTCCATGCACCCGTCCTTGGGCCAAGGCGGCGATCAGACACTTGAACCGTACGGATGTGGCGGCTGGACCCTCCTGAACCGTGGGCGAACGGCAGATGAACAACCGGTGGCCATCTGGCATCGACCCTGGCGCCGCGCGCGCACCCGTTCGGGTCGGCCGCCGGCCCGGCGACCCGGTCGCCCGTGGACGCGGCGACACGCCGGTCGAATGGGCACCGCCAATAGCCATGCCTGACGGTGGATCGATCCATCGGCGACGACGGGATTCGCTCCTCGAACCCGCGCAGCCGGGTGACGCGGAGCCGCGGCCCGAACTTCAGGGGATTTGCCGCAGTCGAACGCGGCTACCCTGCCGCCGTGCGCGACGCCTACCAGGAGCAACTCGACCGACTCGCCAACGGTCTTGCCGACATGTGCAACCTGGTAGCCGAAGCCCTCGACAACGCCACTCGCGCGCTGCTGCGTGCCGACCTGCGGTTGGCCGAGCAGGTCATCAGCGACGACACCCGCATCGACGACCTCCGCACCGCCGCCGAACAGCAGGCCTTCAACCTGCTCGTACTGCAAGCACCGGTATCCACCGACCTGCGCATCGTGGTGTCCGGACTGCACGCCGCAAGCGACCTCGAGCGGATGGGCGACCTCGCGCTGCACATCGCCCGGGCCGCCCGACGTCGCCATCCCGACCTGGTGATGCCCGCCGAGGTCGCGCCCTACCTCGCCGAGATGGGCCGCGTCGGCAGCGCGATGGCCCGCGAGGCAGGCCAGGTGATCCGAACCAGGGACCTCGAGCGGGCCATCGAGATCGAGGCCGACGACGACGCCATGGACGATCTGCATCGCCACCTGTTCACCATGCTCCTCAATCCGACCTGGCCCCACGGCATCGGCCCGGCCGTCGACATCACGCTGATCGGCCGCTTCTACGAGCGCTACGCCGATCACGCCGTCGCGCTCGCCCGCCGGGTCGTCTACGTGGTCACCGGCCGGATGCCGGATCCCATTACAGCCTGACCCCCGACGCGAAGCGGTCGACAGGTGGCGCGGTGAGGACGGACGGCAACACACCGGTGGTCGATCGCCGGTGGGGGAAGCCGTTCTGGACGCGTGCGGCCGGCCGACATGTTCCGGTCGGAGCTGGCGCGCGCAGCGCGGCGAGGTGAGGCGTTCCTGGTTGATACGGGACGTCCGACGTCGAGGGATCACGCCGAGCGCCACGTGAACTGGCTGGTGTTGGCGCGGGGAGTACCTTGGGGCGCGTTGAGCGGATTCCTGCGGCGTAGGACTCGAGCATTGCGCGGCGCTGCTCGATGACCTGGACGCAGCCCTCGCCAGCGGCGGCCGGGTAGTCGTTGCAAGCCCTCCACGCTGACGTGACCGAGCCAGCACGTGCAGCCCTGCTCCGAAAATCCCCGACCACCCCGATCAGGGAGCCGCGTCTCCCTCCCGTGGCTCGACGGTGACCTTGAGGCCGAGCGCTTCGAGTTGGCGGATCGCCCGGCGGCGTTGTTGCTCGTCACTGCTCCTGCGCACGGCGGCCGCGCCGGGATCGTCGTAGAGCGCGCCGTTGGACAGCAGGTGCCACGCGATCACAAGGATCTTGTGCGTGACTGCCATGACCGCTTTCGGTTTGCCCTGTCGGCGCATGACCTGGCGGTAGTAGGCCGACAGGTAGGTGTCCTTGGTCTTGACCGCCGCCCAGGCGCACTGGGTGAGCACGTCGGCCAGCCACGGGGATCCCTTGCGCGGCTTGGCCGAGCCGCGCCGACCGGCCGACTCACCCTGGCCGGGGCAGCGACCCGCCCACGAGGCCAGATGCCCAGCGGTGGGGAACCGGGTCATGTCCGGGCCGATCTCGGCGAGGATCACCTCGGCCGCACGCGGCCCGACACCGGTGATCGAGTCCAGGATCGCCAGGTGCCCGGCCCACGGCTCGACAAGCTCGGCGATCCGCTGCGAGAGCACGTCAATGTCGGCTTCCAGCGCCTCAACGTGCGAGAGCATCCGGGCCAGCAGAAACGCGCGGTGCTCGCGGAACCGCGCGGTCAACGCCTTGCGCAGTGCGCGCATCTTCGCCCGCAACCGCGCCTTGGCCAGATCGGCGAGCACCTGTGGGTCGGCGACACCGCCGATCAAGGCGCGCATCATCTCCCGCCCCGATACCCCCATCACGTCGGTCGCGACGGTCGCGAGCTTCACGCTTCGCGCAGGGGCCATGCGAGGAGGCAGGGTCACGCGCGGTGCGGCTTTAGTCGGGCGGACCGTCGCCGGTGCCGCTCCGGCGGTCGGGAGCCGTACTGCGCGCAACGATGTGCTCCTCCGCCGTCTCCTCGTCGAGCAGCTCCTCGGCGGGAACGTCCGCGGCGCCGGTGGGGGCTGGAAGGTGCTTGAGACCGTGCGCGTGGCGGGCCTTGCGCACGCCCTGCGAGATGCTGTGCCACAGGTGGTCCTCGCCGAGTTCGTCCATCAGCCCCGATCGGCGAAGCAACCGGCGTACCGGCCACATGACGCGGACCAGGTAGAGGTCGATATCGCGCTGTCGCAGCTCGCCCAGCAGCTCGGCGAGCATGTCGGCGCTCGTGGTGTCCATCTGGTTGGTCGCCTCCATGTCCAGCACGAGCGCCTGGGTGTCGGGTGCGGCCTCAATCTTGGAGAGGACGACGTCATGGATCGGCGCCGCGGTGACCCAGAAGATCGGCGCGTCGACGCGCAGCACCAGGACCCCGGGGAACGTCCGTCGCTCGTCGTGGTTCCGGGTGCCGCCCCATGCGGCCTTTTCGTGCGGCACCTTTCCCATGACCTCGACGTCGACCCGGCTGGACCGGTAGACCAGGCCCAGCACCGACCCGGCAACCGCGAGCAGCAGGCCGTACAGCGGCCCGAAGGCCAGCACTCCGACGGCGGCGACCGCTGCGGCGACGATGTCGTTGCGACGCACGCGGGCGTAGCGGCGGAGCGCCGCGACGTCCATGAGCTTCCAGACCGCGTTGACCACGATGGCGCTGAGGACGGCCTTGGGCAGCCCGGAGAGCGCCGGCGCGATGGCGAGGATGACGACCAGGGACAGCACTGCTGCGGTGATGCCCGCCATCTGTGTACGACAGCGGGCGTCGCAGACGGCTGCGGTCTTGGACAGGCTGCCGGCCACGCCGATGCCCCCGAACAAGCCGGCGCCGAGGTTGGCCACGCCGGAGGCGAGCAGCTCCTGGTCGGCGTCGATGCGGTAGCCGCCGCGGGCGGCGAACAACCGGGCAGCGCTCAGTCCCTCCGCGAGACCCACCAGCGCCAGGGTTGCGCCGCCGCCGAGCAACGCCGGGAGGTCGGCGACGGCTACCGAGGGCAGCCCCGGCGTCGGCAACCCTCGCGGCACCGGCCCGACGACCTCGACGCCCCGCGCCTGAAGGTCCAGTGCGGTGGAGGCGACGAGACCACCGATGAGGAGCACGAGCCCCCAGGGCACCAACCGAGCCAACCGCGTCCCGCCGAAGAGGACGAGCAGCGAGACCGCCGAGACGATCACCGTCGCCCGGTCGGCTTCGCCCCGGCTGAGGCTCCAGCCCAGGGCGCCGACCCGCTCGACCACCTGGCCCTTTGGGGTCGCCACGCCCAGCAGGTGCGGCAGCTCGCCGAGGACGACCAGGATGGTCAGGCCGAGGACGAAGCCGGTGACTATCGGCTTGGAGAGGAATTCCGCAACCCAGCCGATGCCGAGGAAGCCCGCGGTGACCAGGACGAGGCCGGCGCCCAGGGCCAGGGCCGCCGTGTACGACGCAGCCTGCGCCGTGCCGGCGACCCCGAAGCTGGCGAGCAGCGAGCCCGACAGCACCGACACCGTCGACACCGGACCCACGATGAGCTGCCGCGACGAGCCGAAGATCGCGTACGCCACCAGCGCCACCGGCACCGCGTAGAGGCCCACCTCGACCGGGGCACCGGCGATCGAGGCGTAGCCGAGCGACTGGGGGATGGCCAGCGCCGCCACCACGGCACCGGCGACGACATCGCCGCGTAACCAGCCCCGCTCGTACCGGGGCAGCCAAGTGACCGCCGGGACTCGCCGCCAGCGGCCCCCCGATGCTGCCTCGGTGCGATCGCTCATGCGGGGCCCCCGCGTCCACCGTAGGGACATCAAGGCTACAGCGGTCGATGGTGTCGCCTTCACCCCCCAAGATCTGAACCACTCGTCACCGGCGTGTCCCCACGTCCCGCGGACCAGCGACAGCGCCAGAAAACTGCGAAACACGAGGGCGGTCAGGGGCCGTGGTCTGGGTCGCGCCCTTCGGCCGGCTCATCGTCCGAGTCGGACTGCTGCCAGGGCAGCGAGCTGTCGGCAGGTTCGTCCTCGATCGCCTGCACGGGCGTTTCCGTGGGTTGCGCCGGCTCGGCAGCAATGGCCCAGCGCAGGTAGGTCTCTTCGGCGACCGGCAGCGTGGCGAAGAGCATCTCTGTGCCGATGACGTCGATGATCCCGGCTCGCTCCAGCGGCTGGTACAAGTCGTTCTTCACGCGAGCCAGGCCCAGGTGGATGCCGCGCTCGGCGAGCTCCCGGGCCAGCTCTCGCAGGCCATCGGCCGCGGTGATGTCGATCTCGACGTTGGCCTCGACGTTGAGCACGAACCACCGCACCGGGGAGTCCGGGTAGGCCTCGTTCTCTAAGGCGATGAGCTTGTCTACACGCTCGCGCAGGTCGTCGATGTTGGCGAAGAACAGCGGGGCGTCATACCGATAGAACATGCACCCGGGGAGTGTCCGCGCGTCGGGGTAGTCGGCCACGTCGTGCATGCCGGGGACGCCCGGCACCCGCCCCAGGACGCCCTCGTGCGGGCGCGCCAGGCGGTGCAGCATCTCCAGGAAGCTGAGCGCGATGGCCAAGACGACGCCTTGCAGGATGCCGATCAAGACCGTCCCGACCAGAGTGATGACGCCCAGCATGAACTCGCGCCGGCGAAACCGCCACAGCCGCCGGAACTCCGGGATCGAGAAGAGCTTGCCCGCCGCGTAGAAGACCACCGCGCCCAGGGCCGCCCAGGGCAGCGGTGCCATCAGCGGACCGGCAAAGAACAAGACGGCGACGACGCACAACGCGGCGACGAGCGAGTAGACCTGGCTGCGCGCGCGACTGGCGATCGCCAGGGCAGTACGCGACCCGGACGCGGAGACCGGATAGCCGCTCAAGACGCCGACCATTGCGTGTACACCCGCCATCGCGATGAGTTCGGCCTGCGGGTCAGGCCGGAGCTCGGCCGCGGTCTCCCCCTCGGCGGGGGCGAGCGGGAATCCTCGGGCGATGAGCATGATGTCGCTGTAGCCGACGATCGTGATGCCCAGGCCGGCGAGCAGGAGCATCTTGACGTCCTCGAACGTCACCTCGGGCAGGTGCGGCACGGGTAGCCCCGAAGGGACTTGGCCCACCACCGCCACCCCGTGTGACTCTAGGTCGAACACGACCGATGCCACGGTGGCCAGCACTACCGCGATGAGCGGCCCCGGCAGCCACGGGCCCAGCCAGCGCAGCAGCAGGATGACTGCCAGCGTGCTCGCGGCGACCGCGAGCGTCAGCCAGTCGGTGTCGGTCGCGACGCCGAGGAAACCACGCACTTCCTCGACGATCGTGCCACCCTCGAAGGAGGTCCCGGTCACCCTGCCGAGCTGGCCGACGACCATCAGGACGGCGCCGCCGGCCAGGTAGCCGACGAGCAGCGGGGTGGATAAGAGGTCGGCGATGATCCCCGCCCGCAGCAGCCGAGCAAGCAGGGCCCACCCCGCGACGATGAGCGCGAGGGCAGCGCTTAGTGCGACGGCGCGGTCAGGGTTCTGCGCGGCCAGCGGGGCAATCGCTACACCGGTCATCAGGGCGATCGTGGACTCGGGTCCGGAGGACAGGATGCGCGAGCTGCCTAGCACGACATAGGCGACGATCGCCGCAAGCGCCGCCCACAGGCTCGCCACGGGAGGCACGTTGACGATCGCCGAATAGGCCATCACCTGCGGGATGAGGTATGCCGCCACGGCCAACCCCGCAATGCTGTCCGCGCGGAGCCACCGCCGCGAGTACCTCTTAGTGAGGTAGTTCAGGCCGGGCGTGAGACTGCGCAGCACCCAGAGGACTCGGTGCTCGGGCTTCTTGTCGAGCTCGTAGTGGAGTGCAGGGCGAGGGCGCAGGTGCGCTGGGATGGGGACGCGCTCGTCGGTTGCCAGCTTCCTGTCAGTGGGCCGCTTCTTCGCCACCGCGCGTCCTTGAGTGTTGCCACATCACTGGTGTCCCCAGCGTTCACCCGGTCTGCGCCAAGGGTTTCAACTCGTGAACTCTACCAATCTGTTCGGTCGCCGGTCCGGACCGTGGGCTGGCACGGCCCGCGAACTGTGCCCGCCAAGAGTGACCGGGAGGCTGTCCGACCAGACCCTGCTCGTGACACGACCGAGTTCTCGGCACCCACAAGCTTTGCGGTCGCTACCGGATGCCCGCTCGGATCTCCGACTTGCGCGGGCGTCTGGCGGTACCCGCAGGTGTCGAGGTGCTCGCCCGCGGCGGGCACCTGGTGATCCGAGCGATGACGCCGGTCCCGGGCCTCTGCCGTGGCCTGCCGCTGCACCCCGACGAGAAGGACGACCCCTACGTGTTCCGCCTCGACCTGTCGGAGCTGGGGATGTCGAGCGTGCGCGTCGTGTTTGGCCGCGATGCTGCCAGCGGCGCGGCGGCCATCCATGCAGACCTCGGGGGACTGACGCTGATAAGGCGACCGCTGCCGAGAGGACGCGTGCGCATCTCGCCGCGGCGATGAGCCTGGCGCGGGTCCGCGACCCACGGAGGTAGGGGTGTCAGCGGCAGACCAGCCACGAGGCCGGCCGCGGCGATCGGCTCGAAGGATGTCGCCCAGCTGGCGAGCAGCGCAAGGGATTGCGTCCCGCGAGCCAGATTCTGCGGTGTAGACGTTGATGCGCTGGCCGGCGTCGGCGGCGGAGGTCGAAGGCCTCCTACGGCAACGTCAGGTGGCACATCTGGACGAGCGGCACGCCGAAGAGCGCAAGGCGGCAGCCGACGATCTCCTCAGCCGGCTCGACCGGTAGAGCGACGTCGGCCGCCGGCCGGGATTGGCCTGGGGTTGCCGCCCGACCCGAGCCGGAACCGATGAGGGTGAGTTCCAGCGCACAAGGGGGCGCGGTCGCCCCGGTACGGTTCGGGCTGGTCGGCTACGGCTTCGGGGCCCGGTACTTCCATGCCCCGTTGATCGCCTCCGCCACCGAGTGCGAGCTCGTCGCGGTCGCGACCCGGTCCGCCGAGCGGCGGGCGCTCGTGGCCACCGAGCACCCCGACGCCGCGGTGGTCGACGACCTCGCCGGGCTCGTGGCCGCCGGAGCCGAAGCCGTCACGGTGTCGACCCCGGCCGACACCCACATCCCACTGTGCAGGCAGGCGCTCGAGCGCGGCCTGCCGGTCGTCGTCGACAAGCCCTTCGCGCTCACCGCAGCGGACGCCCGCCCGGCCGTCGAGCTCGCCGAGCGGCTCGGCCTCGCACTCTCGGTCTACCAGAACCGACGGTGCGACTCCGACTTCCGCACGGTGCGCGCCCTCGCCGACAGCGGCGCCCTGGGGGAGATCACCCGGTTCGAGTCACGCTTCGAACGCCGCCAGGACGGTCCCCCAGCCGCCGGCGGCGGCACCCTCCTGGACTTCGGCAGCCACCTCGTCGACCAGGCCATCCAGCTGCTCGGACCGGTGCGCACCGTGTACGCCGAGATCCATCACCGCGACGACCCCGCCGGGCTCGACGACGACGTGTTCGTCGCACTCGCCCATGCCCGTGGTGCCCACTCCCACCTCTGGGGCAGCTGGGTGCAGTCCGCCCCCGGTCCCCGCTTCCGGGTCACCGGCACCCGCGCCACCTACGTCGTCGACGGCCTGGACATCCAGGAGGAACTCCTGGTGGCAGGCCGCACCCCGGCGTCCGAGGCCGGATCGTGGGGAACCGAACCGCAGGACCGGTGGGGTCGGCTGCACGACGGATCCGGAACGGCGTCGCTCCCGACCGAACGCGGCCGCTGGGACACCTACTACCCGAGCTTCGCCGCGGCCGTGCGCGGCACGGCCCCGTGCCCGTCGATCCGCGGGACGCACTGGCCACCGCCGAGGTGCTCGACGGCGCACGGACCAGCGCAACACACCACACGCTGGTCGACTTGCCGCCAACGTCATGAGACCGGCTACCGGCGACGAACCCAAAGACGTCACCGACCCTGCTCCTGCGCGCCCACGCCATGACCGGCACCCCGCTCAGCCACCGACGGCACTGTCAAGAAAGAAAAGAAACAGCTGCGTAACCGCGGGGTGTAGGGCTACTTGCGTCCGGCGAGGCGGCCGTCGAAGTGTCAGGTACCGGGTTGGATGAAGCTGCTGGTCCGACCGCTGCACAACAGTGTCGCCGTCGCCGGTGTCGCTGTCGCTGTCGCCGAAAGGAACCGTGCGGCCGCCATAGGCCACCCCGGCGCGCTTTGGACTGGCTGGAGCACGCCATCGCGGCGCAGCGCGAAAAAGCCCGTCCCGGAGACGTCGTGATCACCGGAGGCGTGACCGCGGCCGTCCCTGTCGAGCGGGGCGACGTCGTCAAGGCGATGCTCGGCAACAGCTCCATCACCGTGCGCCTGCACCGACTGCGAGCCCGATGAACCAGACTTGGCGGTGCGCTGGCCGGACGGCCGAGGTTGAGGCCGGCGCACCACAGCCAGGAGGAACCGTGCGCGCAGCGTGGTACGACCTGCAGGGGCCTGCCGCCGAGGTCCTGCACAGCGCGGTGAAGGTCAACCGCAATTTTCCCCAGTGATTGGAGTGATCCCAGTGGCGCAGCACGTCGAAACGAGGCTCGTCGATGACCTCGATGGGTCGGAGGCTGCCGAGACTGTCACCTTCCAGGTGGACTTCAGGGAGTACGAGATCGACCTGAACGAAGAGCACGCGGCGAGGCTGCGTGACGCGTTGGCTCCGTACGTAACAGCTGCCCGTCGGGTAGGTGGTAGCTCCACACCGCGACGGCAGAGCGCAGCACCGAAGCGCTCGCGTCAGGACCTGGCCGAGGTTCGGGCATGGCTGGCCGAGCACGGCTACCCGGTGAAGGAGCGTGGACGCATTCCTGACGCCTGGGTTGCTGACTACGACACCAAGTCGCACAACCCGCCGCAGCAGGCCGAGCCGACTGCCGTGCAGGCCAGCAAGGACGGGCAGCACCGGCGCATGTCAGGGGTCGAGGCGCCGATGTTCCAGGCCGTGTAGTACGTGACGAACTGGGAGCAGATCGCCGCCGAGGCTGCCTGGGTTAGCGCCATCCTCGCCTTGATGGCGTTTGTCGCCGCCGCAATAGCGGTTGCGGTAACTCTCAGCACCAATGGCCATCTTCAAGGCGGCCATGCGGGATCGGCTCGTCGGCAGTTCCCTGTGCGAGGGGACCAAACTGCCGAGGAAGCTGCCCAAGGAGGTCGTACCGCTCACCGTCGGGATGGTCGACGCGCTGACCGCCGCCGTACCGCCGCGCTATCGCGCCCTCGTCGTGCTCGCCGCCGGTACCGGGCTGCGCCAGGGCGAGTGTTTCGGCGTGGTTGACGACCGCCTCGACCTCACCGCCCGCACCCTGCGGGTCGACCAGCAGTTGATCCTGCTCCCCCGCCGCCCACCGTTCCTCGCCCCACCCAAGACCCCCGCGTCGCACCGCACGATCCCGCTGCCACAGGTCGTCGTCGACGCGCTCGCCGCACACATCGAACGCTTCCCCGTCCATCATCCCGACCGACTCGTGTTCACCGACGAGGACGGCCGGGCGCTACGGCGCACTGCCTTCTCCCGCGAGATCTGGCGCCCCACAATCCGCGCGGTAGGGGCCCGCCGCGGGACCGGCTTTCACGAACTGCGCCATTAGGTGGACGGTGGGGTTATGCGCCCTGCCGGGTGGTTGTGCCTGGTGAGGGCCGTGTCGGTCGTGTTTTCGTCCGCATAATCCCGGCGGCCGGTGTCACCGGCCCAGCGAGTCGAGCCAGCCGATCAGGGAGGTGTCCGAGGTCCAGTCGGGCAGGGCGTCTGGGGTGAGTGGCTGGTAGGCGTTCTCGATCGCTTTGCGTTTGGTCTCTGCGTCTGCGCGGGCGTAGATCTCGGTGGTGGACACGTCGGCGTGGCCGAGCAGGTCGCGGATGTAGATCAGGTTGACGCCGGCCTGGATCAGGTGCATTGCCCGGCTGCGCCGCAGGGTGTGGGGCGTGACCGGCAGTCCGGGAGCCCAGCCGGGGTCGCGGGCTTGGACGGTTCGCACGTGGCGGGCCAGGAGCTTGGCCACCCCCGAGCGGGTCAGCCTGGAGTGGTTCGGTCCGTAAAACAGCGGGTTCGCGTCGGCGCCGAGGCCGGGGTGCGGCTTGAGGTGTTTCAGGTAGTCGGCGACGAGGCGGGCGGTCGGGTCCATCAGGGGCACGTATCGGATCTTGGATCCCTTTCCGTGGATCGCCACCGTCATCGGGTTGGCGTGGCGGATGTCGGCGACGTCGAGGTCGCAGAGCTCTTGGACGCGGGCGGCGGTGTCGTAGGCCAAGGCGATCAGGACGGTGTCCCTGATAGCGCGGGTGGTAGCGGTGCCGGGTTCGGCGAGCAGGGTCTTGACCTCGTCCCCGGTCAAGTGCCCCAGGTCCGGGGCCGGGGTCTTCTTCTGCCGGATCGCGAGGACTTGGGTGAGCTGGTCGAGATGGTCGGGCTGCTCGACGGCGGTGTAGCGGCACAACGACTTGATCACGGCGAGGCGCTGGTTGCGGGTGGCCGCCGAGCAGCACCGCTCGGTTTCCAGCCAGTCCAGGAACCGCAGGATGCGGGGCCGGTCGATGTCGACCAGGCGCAGCCGCTCGGGCGGCATGTGCTCGGCGTCTTTGAACCAGATCAGCAGCAGCTTGATCGCGTCCCGGTAGGAGTCGATGGTCCTGGGCGAGGCCGCGCGCTCTCCGGCCAGGTGGTCGATGAAGAACTTTGTCAGCCACCGCCCGGCCAGATCCCGGGGCGGCGTTGGTCGCCCGGTCACGATTGGTCCTCGGCCGGGGCGGGGATGACGTAGCCGAACCGGATTTGGGCCTTGGCCATCACCTCGGGGTAGGCGTCCGCGGTCAGCCGCAGGTAGTACTGGGTGCCGCGGAGGTCGGCGTGGCCCATGTAGCAGGCCAGGTAGGGCAGCATCACGGCGAGGTCCGCGTTGTCCGCGGCCCATCGCCGCAGGTTGGCCACGGCGAAGCCGTGGCGCAGCGAGTGCGGGTGGGGACCGCCGATGAAGTGGGGGATGCCGGCGTCGGCCAGGTAGCTGCGGAAGCGCATGTAGACGGTCGACTGGTTGATCGGCCTGCCCGCGGCCCTGCTGTAGAACACGTTGTCGGCGTGCTCGCCGGCCGGGTGCGCGGCCGCGATGTAGGCGTGCAGGGTCGCGGCGAGTCGACCGGTGATCGGGATGGTCCTGCCCTGGCCGTTCTTCGAGTCGCGGATCCGCAGCGTCGCGGCGCGCGTGTCCACGTCCGACAGGGTCAGGTTCAGCGCCTCGGAGACCCTCAGCCCGGCGCCGTATAACACCCTGAACAGGACTGGGTCGACCAGCGCCCTGTTCGAGTAGCACGACATCGGCTGGGAGTCGATCGCGGCGAACAAGCGGCGCACCTCATCGTCGGTGAGCACATACGGCGGCTGGTGACGCACCCGCACGCGGGTGCTCGCGGCCGGGATGTAGGCATCCCAGCCGACAGCCCGGGCGTGGTCGGCCAGTTGACGCAGCGCCAACTCGTTACGTCTGACCGTGGAGGAGCGCAGGTGAGGGCCGTAGAGGAACCCGTCGACCGCTTCTTTGGTGATCGAGCCGTCCGGGTAGCCCTCCCGGCGGCAATGGTCGACGAATTGGCGCAGCACCCGTTGTTGGACTTTGAACCCGTACCCGCCGGCGTGACGCACAGCGACCAGCTCGGCGACCAGATCCGGCAGCGTCACCTCAGGCACCACGCTCACCGGCCCGGTCCCGTTCGGTGATGTCCTCGACGTCCAGTGCGCAACCGCGCAGCCGTTCGATGTCGAACCGCAGGTAGTAGGCCTGGGTCGTGTCGCTGCAGGCGTGTCCCAACACGGCCGATACCACCGGCATCGGCGTGCCGTCGCCGATCATGGCAACGGCCAGCGCGCCGCGCAGGGAATGCATCCCGCAGACCTGGCCCGGCCCGAACTCGATGCCGGCGCGGGCAGCGTGTCGCGTCAGCCGGGAGGCGACCGACGAGGCGCACCCGAACGCGTCGAACGGGTGACGGTGCTTGACGAACACCTTCGGGCAGGCCGTCTCGGGCCGGCCGCCCCGGACGTAGTCGATGATCGCCCAGCCGACGTCGTCCAGCAGCGGCAGGCTCAACGGCCGGCCCGTCTTGTGTTGGACGATCGTGATCTGCTTCGCCCGCCAGTCCAGGTCGCCCAGTTCGAGGCGACGCAGATCCGAGATCCGCAGGCCCAACCGGGCGGTCATCAGGATCATCGCGTAGTCGCGTTTGCCGGTGGCGGACTGGCGATCGATCCCGGCCAGCGTCCGGCGGATCTCGTCCACGGTCCACAGGTGCGGCTCGGACTCGTAACGGACGTGCCGGTGTGGCGGCAACCGATCCGCCAGGCCACGCGGTGTCCGGCCCGCCGCAGCCAAGAAGCCCAACAAGTCGGCCAGGCACGACCTCATCGCCGCGACGGTCTTGCGCCGCAGTCCACGTTGGCGCAACAAGAAGCCCGACACGTCCCGCACGCCGAGCGCCGCGAGATCATCCGCGCCCACCTCGACCAGGTAGGCCAGGAACCGGCTGGCCGCCCTGTCTTTCGCGACCACGCTCGCCTCGGCGTTACCGCGACGACGGCACGAAGCGAGGTAGTCGTCCCGCAGCGGGCGGAACTTTCCGGGACAACCCTCCCTCGCGGGGACCACCGTCCGGTCAACGTCGACTACCCGACCAGCCAGCACGTCCGCCATCAACACCACCGGCCGGCGAACCGCCTGGACAACCCTGTCTTTGACCGGCTCACGCAACGACCCCAACCCGACCCCGGTCTGGTTCGCGATGAAGTCGAGACACACCCGCTCGCTCGCCGTGTCCAGGCCGCGACCCGCCAAGAAGGCCGCGAACCGGTCCAGCACCACCTGCTGGCGACGGACCGTGTCCTCGGCCCTCCCAGCCTCGCGCAACACCGCCACGACCCGGCCGACGCAGTCCCTGACACCTGTCTCTCCCATGGGAATCACCTCTGCATTCGGTAGTGGAATGAACAGGCAGGCGATTCTTCGCCGATGCGAGCAGCGCCCAGCAGCGCCGCGAGCCAGCCCGCGCCGTCTTTATCGGCTGGCTCGACTCGCTGGGGCGGTGACGCCGGCCGCCGGGATTATGCGGACGAAAAGACGACCGACACGGCCCTCACCAGGCACAACCACCCGGCAGGGCGCATAACCCCACCGTCCACCTAATGCCGGTAATGGGGAATTCCCCATTAGCGCCACTTCTACGCCTCGCTGCTCATCCGTCACGGCGAGTCGGTCAAGACTGTGCAACACCGGCTCGGTCACGCCACCGCCGCCGAAACCCTGGACACTTACGCGCACCTGTGGCCCGACTCCGACGACCGGACGCGCGAGGCGATCGACTCCGTGCTCGGTGCTGCCGAGTCGCCGGGGACCGACGGCTACGAAGCGTGAGCACCGGCGTCGGGACGGCGCCGGACGTCGTGTCGGGACAGCCACCGGCTTGTTGATCACCGGATGATCACCCATGATCATGATCTTTTCGGCACCCGGACTTCCTGTGCCCTATATGTGCCCTAAGAACGATCACTGAGCTTGTTCTTGCAGCTCAGGGCGTTGGCGCGGACGAGTCGGCCTGTAAGCCGGATCCTGTTCCCGGGCGCCTCACGGCGCTCCGTTCGGCGACCATCCATCTCGGCCTGCCGTCGCCGACAGGCTCGTGCGGTCTACCCGCAGGCTCGGACGGGCCGCCCTCGAACGCCTGCGCAGCCGCCCGGCTCGCGCCGCGCGACCTTTTGACCTTGCTCCAGGTGGGGTTTACCGAGCCACCCCGGTCACCCGAGGTGCTGGTGGTCTCTTACACCACCGTTTCACCCTTACCCCGCGCTGGATGCGCGGGGCGGTCTGTTCTCTGTGGCACTGTCCCGCGGGTCGCCCCGGGTTGCCGTTGACAACCACCCTGCCCTGCGGAGTCCGGACTTTCCTCGGCAGCAGCCCGTGGGCTGCCGACGCGGCCGCCCGGCCTACTCGTCCGCGTCGATGAGTGTAGCCCCGCGGACCGACGGGGCCGCCGCTACTCCAGGCCGAGCCGACCGGCCGCCGCGGCAGCGTCGCGCCAGCTCGTGACGCCGAGCTTCTGCAACACGGCTGACACGTGGTGGTCGCGGTGCGCACGGACACGACCAGCCGGGCGGCGATCTCGCCGTTGGTCAGGCCGCGGGTCGGCGACGAGCTCGGGCTGCTCAGCGGTCTCGGGGTGCTCGAGCTGCGCACTCCCGGAATGGACCGCGGCCGCCGTCCGTGATGGGGTGGCCCCGTGCGTGCGACCGTCGTGGTGCTGCTGCTCGCCCTCGCCCTCGCGGGGTGTTCGATCGACGTCGTGCCGAGCGGCGCCGGGCCGGCCTCGGCCCCGCCGACGGCGGAGGACGTGCCGGACGAGGCGTCGACCGTCCCGGTCGACAACACGATCGACTCCGCGCCCGGCCCGGACGACCAGGACACCCGCTTGGGCGACGAGCGGACGGCCGTCTCGATCACGAACGAGTTCTGGAGCCGCTGGTTCGACGACCGGGGGCTGCGCTACGTCCCCCCGGAGGTCACGGGCGGCTACGTCGGCACCCGCGGACCGAGCTGCTCGGGCGAGCCGTCGGTGCCCGGCAACGCCTCCTACTGCCCGGCCGGCAACTTCCTGGCGTGGGACGAGGACCTCATGCGCGCCGGGTACGACCAGATCGGCGACGCGTGGGTCTACCTGGTGATCGCCCACGAGTGGGGGCACGCGATCCAGGCGCAGCTGCCGGACCGCTTCGTGTCGCAGGCCGTCGAGCTGCAGGCCGACTGCCTGGCGGGGGCCGCGCTGCACGGCGCCGCGCAGGAGGATCTCGTGCGGATCGAGCCGGGGGACGACGAGGAGATCGCGCAGACCCTGGCGGCGGTCGCCGACGACTTCCCGTGGACCGACGAGTCCAGCCACGGTGACGCACGTGAGCGCACCGCGGCGTTCCAGCAGGGCGTGAACGGCGGCGTCGAGGGCTGCCTGCAGATGTGAGGCCGCAGCCGGTTCCGCGCCGGGCTACCGTGCGCGGGTGATCGCCCAGTCGCCCCTCCAGCTGGCATTCCTGATCACGGCGGGGTTGGTCGCCGGAGCGGTGAACGCGGTGGCGGGCGGCGGGTCCCTGCTGGTGTTCCCCGCGCTGCTCGCGGTCGGCTTCCCCCCGCTGGCGGCTAACGTCACCAACTCCGTCGCCCAGTGGCCGGGCTACGTCGGCCTCGTGGCCGGCGCCCGCCACGAGCTGCCCGGCCAGGGCAGGCGGCTGGTGCTGACCTCGACGGTGGCCGTGTTCGGCTCCGCGGTCGGCTGCGTGCTGCTGCTCGTGCTGCCCGGATCGGTGTTCGACGCGATCGTCCCCGTGCTGGTGCTGCTGGCCAGCGTGCTGCTCGGGCTGCAGCCCTGGCTCAAGCGGTGGATCCCGCCGCCCGAACCGGGGACGCCGGACCGGCTGCCCGTGCTGCTGCCCGCAATCTTCTTCGCGGCGGTCTACGGCGGCTACTTCGGCGGCGCGCTCGGGGTGATCCTCATCGCGACCCTGTCGCTGTGCGCGGGCGACGAGCTGAAGCGGCTCAACGCGACGAAGGGCGTGCTGTCGCTCGTCGTCGCCACGGTCACCGTGGTGATCTTCGCGCTGCGGGCGCCGGTGGACTGGGCGGCGGTGGGGCTGCTCGCGCCGAGCACGCTGGTCGGCGGTTACGTGGGGGCGCGGCTGGCGCGACGGTTGCCGGAGAACGTGCTGCGCGCGGCGGTCGTGCTGCTCGGCCTGGGGGTGGGGATCTACCTGCTCGTCCGCTGAGGTCATCGGATGCGCCGGGGTTCCGGCCGCACGATGATCGTGCAGTGAGCGAGCGTGCGACCGAGCGCAGCGAGGGAGTGCGGTGAGTGGTGTCGGTGCGACGGTGCTCGCGGTCGGGCTGCTGCTGGGCGTGCTCGCGTTCGCCGTCGCTCGCCCGCGCGGGCTGCCGGAGGCGACGGTCGCCGTGCCGGCGGCGCTGCTGCTGGTCGTGGTCGGCGCGGTCGCGCCGAGGGTCGCCTGGGAGCAGGTGACGCAGCTGTGGCCGGTGGTGGCGTTCCTCGCCATCCTGCTGGTGCTCGCGCACCTGTGCGCCGAGGAGGGCCTGTTCGCCGCGGCGGGGGACGCGATGGGCCGGGCCAGCCGCGGCAGCCCGGGACGGCTGCTGGTCGGGGTGTTCGTCGTGGCGTCGGTGATCACGGCGGTGCTCAGCCTCGACGCGACCGTCGTCCTGCTGACGCCCGTGGTGTTCGCGACGGCGTACCGGATCGGGGTGCGGGCCAAGCCCCACGTCTACGCCTGCACGCACCTGGCCAACTCGGCATCGCTGCTGCTGCCGGTGTCGAACCTGACGAACCTGCTGGCCTTCACCGCGTCGAAGCTCTCGTTCGGCCGGTTCAGCGTCGTGATGGCGCTGCCCTGGCTGGTGACGATCGGCATCGAGTACGCCGTGCTGCGCCGGATGTTCCGCACGGACCTCGCCGTCGGCACCGGGGTCGAGGAGGCGCCGGCGCGGCCCGCACCGCCCGTGTTCGCCCTGGTCGTGCTCGGGCTGACCTTCGCCGGGTTCATCGTCGGCTCGCTGGTGGGCGTCGAACCGGTGTGGGCGGCGCTGGTCGGCACGGTGGTGCTGGCGGTGCGCGGGTTGGTGCGGCGCACGGTGACGGTCTGGGGCCTGATCGAGTCGGCGTCGCTGCTCTTCTGCCTGTTCGTGCTGGCCCTGGGGGTCGTGGTCAAGGCGGTGGTCGACCACGGACTGGGCGACGTGCTGGGCCACCTGCTGCCCCAGTCCGCAGGCTTGCCCGAGCTGCTCGCGATCGCCGGGATCGCGGCCGTGCTGGCGAACCTGATCAACAATCTGCCCGCGGTGCTCGCCCTCCTGCCGCTGCTGGCGGCGGCCGGTCCGGGGCCGGTGCTCGCGGGGTTGATCGGGGTGAACCTCGGGCCGAACCTGACGTACGTGGGCTCGCTCGCCACCCTCCTGTGGCGGCGGATCCTTCAGGAGCACGACCACGACGCGGAGCTCGGCGAGTTCACCCGCGTCGGACTGATCACCGTGCCGGCGACGCTGCTCGGCGCGACCGTCGCCCTCTGGGCGATGCTGACGATCACGGGAGGCTGACGCATGGCCGGGACGGCGATCGTGTGGGTGGCGGAGGGGACGTGGCCTGCGTGCGTCGATGCCGCCCGCACCTGGGTGCCCGAGGGGGACGACGTCGTGCTGCTGCACGTGTCGGGCGGCGAGATCGCGGCGGCCCACGGCGCGCTGGCAGGCCTGCTCGGGCGGAGCCGGCGGGGTCCGGAGGTCGGTCTCGACGCCCTGTCCGCGGAGGCCGTCGCCGCTTTGCTGGAGCGCGCAGCCCAGCGGCTGGGCCGGCCCGCGCGCGTCGAGCAGCGCAGCGGCCGGGTCGAGCGCGAGGTGGTGGCGGCGGCCGACGGGGCTGCGGTGCTGATCTGCGCTCGCGACGGCGACCGGAGCCGGTTGGGGCCCCGCAGCCTCGGGCCGGCGACGCGGTTCGTGGTCGACCACGTGCCGTGCCCGGTGCTGCTCGTGTGGCCGGGCGAGGCGCCGGGGGTCGACTCGATCCCGCCGCCTCCCCCGCCAGGCGCGAAGCCCCCGCCTCCCCCGCCGCACGAGCGGCGCTGAGCACGACCGGCCCCGGGTGGAGTCCGTGCACACCGCCCGCCGTCGGTGCACACGCTGCACGGTGTGCACGACGGTGAGGGGATGTGCACGGGCGTGGTGATCTGCGGTGGCCTACCGACGCTGGCGGACCCGCTCCACGACGGGGTCCAGCAGTGCGCGCATCGGGGCGAGGTCGCCGTCCGCCGCGGCCCGGGCGGCGTCGATGTTCGCGTCACGGTCGACGTGCTCCCAGCGCAGCCGGTAGCCGGCGTCGCGGGCGAGCTGGCCCAGGAAGGCCCGCTGGGTGCGGCCGTTGCCTTCACGAAAGGGATGTAAGGCGTTGACCTCGGCGAGCAGGCCGGTGAGGCCGTCGAGGAATGCGTCGCGATCGCGCCCGCGCAGGTGGTGCGCGGCGGCGAGGCGCTCGAAGAGATCCGCAGCGGTGTCGACGATCTGGTGCGGCAGGCAGAACGACGCCCCGGCCTTGACGATCAGCACGGTGCGTAGCTGCCCCGCCCACGGATAGACGTCCTGGAAGATCGTCCAGTGGAAGGCGCGCAGGTGGTCGAGGTCGTACCTACCGGGTAGGCGACGTTGCCGGAGCTGCCCGATCCGCGCAGTGGTCAGCCGCTTCTCTGCCGTCGCCAGTTCAACCCGGTCGGTCAGACCGAGGCGATTGCGGAAGACGCCGCTGCGGGGATCGAGGTAGGGGTCGCCGCTCACTTCCGGTACTGGGCAAGGAAGATCGCGATGGCCTCGTCCTCGTCGATCTCGCCCTCGGCGACGCGCTGCATGACCGCCGCGCCGAACTCGTCGAGCTCCAGCCCGTCGACCCGCAACGACGCGATCGCGGCCGCCACCGCCTCGGCGGGCTCTTCGGGCTCCCAGAGCACATCCTGCTCGAACTGCGACACCGTCATGGCCGTGACCTTCCTCGAGTACCCACGAGCAATTCACGGACTCCCAGGATCCTGAATGCGTCCAGCGCGGCAGTCGGGTCGGTCCGCCACCCACGATACGCCCGCCGCCCGGCGGGGTCGAACTCACCGCATGGGGCCATGATGTCCGGCGTGTCGGACCTTCGCCGCGACCTCGTCCTCGGCTTCGGCCTCCCCGTCTCCGGCAGCTGGGCCACCCCGGGCACGATCGCCGCGGTCGCCCGACGTGCGGAGGAGCTCGGCTACGGATCGCTGTGGACCTTCCAGCGCGTGCTCGTTCCCGCGGAGGAGGACTACGGCGCGCAGTACCGCGCGGTGCTCGACCCCGTCGTCGCCCTCGGGTTCGCCGCGGCCGTCACCGAGCAGCCGCGGCTGGGCGTCGCGGTGCTTAACGCCCCGTACATGCCGGCGGCGATCCTGGCCAAGCAGCTCGCGACGGTGGACGTGCTGTGCCGCGGCCGGCTCGACGTCGGGCTCGGGTCGGGGTGGGCGCCCCACGAGTTCGCCGCCGTGGGCGCGACCTTCGCCCGGCGCGGCGCGCAGACCGCCGAGTACGTGGCGGCGCTACGCGCCCTCTGGGCCGACGACCCCGTGGAGTTCCACGGCGAGTTCACCGACGTCCCACCGGCACGGATGCTGCCCAAGCCCGTGCAGCGGCCGGCGCCGCCGATCCTGCTCGGCGGCTCGGCCGACGCCGCGCTGCGCCGCGTCGGCCGGATCGCGGACGGCTGGATCAGCGCCAGCCGGCACGACCTGCGCACGATCTCCGACGCCATCGGCACGATCCACGCCGCCGCCACTGCCGCCGGCCGCGACCCGGCGGCGCTGCGTGCGGTGGTGCGCGGCGTCGTCGGGCTCGGCGACGAGGTCCACGACGACGCGGGCAGGCGACCGCTGACGGGATCGGCCGAGGCCGTCCGCGACGACCTGGGCCGGCTGCACGAGGCGGGGGTGACCGAGGTGTTCCTCGACCTCAACTTCGTCGCGCACGTGGGGTCGCCGGACATCGACCCGATCAGCGCGGACGCCTACGCCCACGAGGTGCTGGAGACCTTCGCCCCGGGCCGTTCCTGAGCGGCGCACGCCGACCACGCTGTCGCGACAGCGCCGTCAGGGGCGCGGGACGTGGGTGGTGTCGTTGAACAGCCGCACCGACGCGCCGCCGTCGCGGTAGAAGTCGGCCACCGAGAGCGACGCCAGATCCAGGTGCAGCCGGTAGAGGATCTCCGGGCCGCCGGCCAGGGCCTGCCGGAGCAGCAGCTTGATCGGCGTGACGTGGCTGACGACCACCACCGTCTGCCCCGGGTACTCCGCGACGATCGAGGCGCGCTCGGCGGCGACGCGGAGGCCCACCGTCGCGAAGCTCTCCCCACCGGGCGGCGCTGTGTGCTCGTCGCCGAGCCAGGCCGCGTGCAACTCGGGGTCGCGCTCGCGGGCCTCGGCGAACGTCAGACCCTCCCAGCCGCCGAAGTCGGTCTCGACGAATCCGCTGCGTTCCTCCATCGGCACGCCGAGGGCGTCCGCGACGGCGGCAGCGGTCTGGCGGGCGCGCCGCAGCGGCGAGGTCAGCACGGCGGCGATCCCGTCGGGGGCGAGGCCGCCGGCCTCGGGTTCGGCCAGCCGGGCCGCGGCGCCGGTGGCCTGGTCGTGGCCGAGCGCGGTCAGCGGAGGGTCGCCGAGCCCGGAGTAGCGGTGCCGGATGGACAGCTCGGTCTGGCCGTGACGCAGCAGGAGCAGGCGTGTCGGGATCCCGATCTGGCCGGTCCAGGCCGCCGCACCCTCGGGCTCGGCGTCCTCGTCCTCGGGTGTCGGGGCGTCGCCGACCTCCGGCAGCCGGGCGACGGTCACCTCGGGATCGTGGTCGTCCGTCACCGGCACCCGCTCTCGTCGCGAGCGGACACGAGTCCGGTGCTCACCGTGCCCCGGCCTGCCGCACCAGCACGGTCCCGCACTCCTCGCAGTAGACCACCTCGTCGGCCGGTGCCCCCTGCAGCGCGGCGAGCGCCGTCCGGTCCAGTTCCAGCCGGCACGCGCCGCAGCGGCGTTCCCGCAGCGGCGCGGCGCCGGTGCCGCCGCGGGCCCGGTGCCGGTCGTACGCGGCGAGCAGGTCAGCGGGGAGGTCCGCGACGACCGCCTCGCGGTCGCGGCGCCGCCCGGCCTCGCCTGCGTCGATGTCGGCCAGCGCGGTGTCGCGGCGCTCCGCGACGTTCACCTGGTGCAGCTGCGCCTCGTCGAGGGTGCGCTGGGCGTGCTGGACGTCCATGCCGACCGCCTCGCGCTGCTCCATGATCTCCAGCTCCTCGTCCTCCAGCACGCTCTGCCGGCGGGCGAGGGTCTCGAGCTCGTGCTGCAGGTCGGTCGCCTGCTTGGCGCCCACCCCGGAGCCCGCGAGGATCTTCTGGTCACGGTCGGCGCGGGAACGGACGGCCTCGACGTCACGTTCGAGCCGCCGGATGTCGCGGTCCAGGTCGCCGGCCCGGGTCTCCACCTCCACCAACGCGTCCTTGGCCGCACGCACCGCCGTCTCGGCTGCGGTCAGCTCCGTGTGCTCGGGCAGGGTGCGGCGGCGGTGGGCGAGCCGGTTGAGCTCGGCGTCGATGTCGGCGAGGTCGAGCAGGCGACGCTGGACGGCGGGGTCGGCCTTCACTGGTGTGTCCTCCGGATCGGCTGCGTCCGCCCGACGGTCCAGGGATCCGTGCGCCGGGTCGAGACGCGGACCTCGACGCTACCGCCCAGCGCCTTCCGCAGGACGTCGGCCGCCTGCGCGCACCACGGCCACTCCGAGGCCCAGTGGGCGACGTCGACGAGGGCCGGGCCGCCGAGGAGGAGGTGCTCCGACGCGGGGTGGTGGCGCAGGTCCGCGGTGACGTAGGCGTCCACGCCCGCCGCGGCGGCGGCACCGAGCGCCGAGTCGCCTGCGCCGCCGCAGACCGCCACGCGTTGCACCGGTCGGTCCGGGTCGCCCGCGGCCCGCACACCCCAGGCCGTCGCGGGCAGGGCTGCGGCGACGCGGTCGGCGAAGGCGTGCAGCGGCTCCGGCGCGGGCAGCGAGCCGATCCGGCCCAGGCCGCGGGTCGAGGGCAGGTCGGCGAGCTCGAAGACGTCGAACGCCGGCTCCTCGTACGGGTGTGCGGCCCGCAGGGCGGCGACGACGGCGGCCCGCCGCCCCCGTGGGAGCACCATCTCCAGCCTGGTCTCCGCGACCCGCTCCAGCTTCCCGACCTCGCCGATCGTCGGGTGCGCTCCGGCGAGCGGCTTGAACTGGCCGGTGCCGGCGGTGGCGAACGAGCAGTGGCTGTAATCGCCGACCGTCCCCGCGCCCGCCGCGGCCAGCGCGTCGTGCACCGCGGTGATGGCCGGACCGACCGGGATGAAGGTGACGATCTTGTCGAGTGGTGCCTCGGCCGCGGGCTCCAGCGGGCCCTCGACGGCCAGGTCGAGGGCGTCGGCGAGGGCGTCGGACACGCCGGGGTCGGCGGCGTCGGCGTTGGTGTGCGCGGTGAACAGCGCGGCGCCACCGCGGACGAGGCGGTGCACGAGCGCGCCCTTCGGCGTGTCCGCGCCGACCCCGTGCACGCCGCGGAGCAGCAGCGGGTGGTGTGTGACCAGCAGCTGCACGCCGGCGTCGAGGGCCTCGTCGACGGTCTCGGCGACCGGATCGACCGCGACGAGGACGCTGGACACCGTCTCGGCCGGGTCGCCGCACACGAGCCCGACCGCGTCCCAGCCCTGCGCGAGGCCGGGCGGGTAGGCGGTCTCGAGTGCGGCGATCACCTCCGCCAGCCGGGCTGTCATGCGGGCACCTCGGCCAGCGCCGTGGCCAGGCCGCGGACCAGCTGCTGCACCTGCGCGGCGGACCGGACGGCGACGCGCACATGGTCCGGCGACAGGCCCGGGAACGTGTCGCCGCGCCGCACCGCCACGCCGGCGGCGCGCAGCTCGGCGCGGACCCGCTCTCCCTGCCCGTCGGGGAGCCGGAGCAGCAGGTAGGGGGCCACGCCCGGGAGCACCGTGACCCCGTTGACGGCCGCGAGCGCCGCAGCTTGCGCGGCGCGCCGCCGGACCAGCGCCTCGGCGGCGCGCCGCGCGGCGTCGAGGGCCTCGGGCGCGCAGCAGGCGGCAACCGCCTCCAGCGCGAGGGTGGAGACCGGCCACGGCGGCCGCGGGCGGGCGAGCCGGGCCAGCAGTGCGGGGTCGCCGAGGGCGTAGCCGGCACGGAGCCCGGCCAGGGCCCAGGTCTTGGTGAGGCTGCGGAACACGAGCAGGCCGGGGACGTCCGCGCCGGCCAGCGACTCCGGCTCGCCGGGCAGGGCGTCGGCGAACGCCTCGTCGACGACGACCACGCGCCCCGGACGGCCCAGCGCCCTGATCGCGTCAGCGGGGTGCAGGACGGCAGTCGGGTTGGTCGGGTTGCCGACGACGACGAGGTCTGCGGCGTCGGGGACGTCGTCGGGACGGAGGCGGTGGCCGTCGGCCTCGGTGGTGAGCACGCGGACGACCGGCACCCCCGCGGTGCGCAGCGCGGCCTCGGGTTCGGTGAAGCCGGGGTGCACGATCGCCGCCAGCCGCGGGCGCAGGGCCGGGAGCAGCGCGAAGCCCTCGGCGCTGCCCGCGAGGACGAGCACCTCGTCGGGCCGGCGCCCGTGCCGGGCGGCGACGGCGGCGCGGGCCCGGGCGTCGGCGGCTGAGGTCGGGTAGCGGGCGAGGTCGTCGATCGCGGCGACGAGGCGGTCGCGCAGCCAGCGTGGCGGGGCGTCGCCCTGCACGTTGACGGCGAAGTCGAGCAGGCCGGGTGCGACCTCGGCGTCGCCGTGGTGGCGAAGGGCCGGATCGGCGTCGTCCGGTGCCGGAGCGTCGGGCTGGGTGTCGGGGGCCAGGGCGTCGGGGGCTGGCGTGTCGGGCGCGGTGTCGGGGGCGTCCGCCATGGAACGGCACCCTACGGGGCGCCCCGGAGCCGCCGAGCGGGAGCAACCCCGTACCGGTGGTGCTGGCACCACAGCTGATCGACGGGGAGACATCGTCGCGGCTCGGCACCCCGACAAGCAGGGTCTTTCCCGACGGATCGACCGCTCCACAGGGGGAAATCCCATGACCGCGCAGCCGACCACCCCGATCTCACCGCCTCCGTTCCCGCCGGTTGCGGGGAACCCGCAATCGTTTCCGCCCCAGGGGCCCCCGCAGCCCTACGGCAACGGCCCGGTCCCTCCGCCCGGGTTCCCGCCACCCGCCTACCCGCCGCTGCCGCCGGCCCCGAAGCGCAGCACGGGCAAGATCGTCGGCATCGTGGCCGCGGTGCTCGTCCTGCTCGGCGGCATCGGGGCGGCCGCGCTGTTCGTCTTCGGCCCCCGCACGGTGGATCCCGCGTCCGTACAGCAGGAGATCGTGCGGATCACCCAGACCGCGGTCGGCGTCGCACCCGCGGACGTCCGCTGCCCCGCCGAGATCCGGGCTCAGGCCGGGGGAACCTTCGCCTGCACCGCGACGGTCGACGGCCAGCCCGTCACCTACACCGTCCGCCAGGACGACGACCAGGGCCACCTGACGATCAACTATGACCGCCTGATCAAGGTGGCCGACGTGGAGGGCGTGATCGCGCAGCAGGTCGGCAAGGACGTCGACGTCGCCGTGACCGTGGAGTGCCCGCCGAGCGGGCGCACGGTCGTCGTGAACGCCCCGGGCAACCCCATCGCCTGCACCGCGACGAACGCCGACGACCCGTCGGACAGCGTCGCGATCACCGTGACGGTCGCCGCCGACGGCACGCCCGGCTACACGTTCGCCTGATCCCGCCATCTCGCGGCACGGGATCCGTGCCGCGCGGCCCGACTCACCGGCGCCCGTCCCGAGACCCGGGGCGGGCGCCGTGTGCTGTCCGCGCGCCACCCGGCGGCGGCGATCACCCGGCGGCCGGTGGTGCTGCCACCACCGGTGATCGACGAGGGAACACCGTCGTCCGCGCTCCCGCCGCACGCCAGAGTTCTCCCGACACCACGACGACCTCCGAGGGGACCCGAATGACCGCGCAGCCGACCTTCTCGCCCGCTCCGCAGGCAGCTGGGTCCGCGCCCGCCCCGAAGCGCCGCGCCGGCCGCGTCGTCGCCGTCGCGATCTCTGCGCTGGTCGTACTCGCCGGCCTCGGCGTCGGCGCCCTGTTCCTGTCCGGTACGAAGACGGTCGATACCGCCTCGGTACAGCAGGAGATCGACCGCATCACCCGGTCGGCCGTGGAGGTCGCGCCAGCCGACGTGCGCTGCCCGGTGGGCATCGAGGCACAGGCGGGCGGTACGTTCACCTGTACCGCGATGGTCGACGCCCAGCCGGTCACCTACTGGGTCCACCAGAACGACGACCAGGGGAACCTGACCGTCACCTACGACCGTCTCCTCCGGATCGACTCCGTCGAGGCGAGCCTCGCCGACACGGTCTCTCAGGACGTCGACGTCGCCGTCACCGTGGACTGCGGCCCCGCCGACCGCACCGTCCTGGTCAACTCCCCCGGCGAGCCCATCTCCTGCACCGCGACCAACGCGTCCGGCCAGGCCGACGGCGCACAGCTGAGCGCCACGGTCGACGCCGACGGAGCCGTGTCCTACCAGTTCGTCTGACCGTCCCGACCAGGAGTGGTTGCCCCGCTGGGGAGCAGGGGCAACCACTCCGCCGGACCGGCCGCCCCGCTGGGGAGCGGGGGCGGCCGGTCGGGGAAAGTGCGAACGTCCGCCCCGGGGGAGCCGGGGCGGACGTTCTGCACGTCCGGGCCGCTACGGTCAAGCCATGGGCCGGCGCTACCACGTCTCGTTCATCTGCAGCGGCAACATCTGCCGCTCCCCGATCGCCGAGAAGGTGTTCGCCTGGGAGGTCGAGCAGGCCGGGCTCGCCGACCGCGTCCGGGTCACCAGCGCCGGCACCGGTTCCTGGCACGTCGGGGATCCCGCCGACTCACGGGCCGCGGCGCTGCTGGCCGAGCACGGCTACGACGACGCGCACGTCGCGCGGCAGATCGACGACGAGCTGCTCGACGCGGATCTGCTTGTCGCCCTCGACGCGGGCCACCTCCGTGCCCTGCGCCGGATCGCCCCCGATCCCGAACGGATCCGGCTCCTGCGCGAGTTCGACCCGAACGCGCCGGCCGGGGCGGGGGTCCCCGACCCGTACTACGGCGGGCCGGAAGGTTTCACCGAGGTGCTCGCGATGACCCGCGCGGCGATGCCGGGGTTGCTGGAGTACGTCAAGGCGCAACTGTGATCCTCGGCTCGCCGGTGCGCCGGTCCGTGTCGCTGGGCGGGGGTGCGGCACGGGTGGAGCTGGCCGACGGCCGGACGGTGGTGGTCAAGGAGGGCCCCGGGGTCGCCGCCGAGGCAGCAGGGCTCCGCTGGCTCGCCGTTGCGGGCGGGCCACCGGTGCCGGCGATGCTCGCGCTCGACGGCGCGCGGCTCGTCACCGAGCACGTGCCGCCGGGACGGCCGTCGGCAGCCGCGGCCGCCGAGCTCGGCCGGCGGCTCGCGGCGCTGCACGCAACCGGAGTGGCGAGGCCCTCCGGGCCGGCGGACGGCCCCGGCCTCCTCCCCGCGCCGGCCTTCGGTACGGGGCCGCCGGGAACCGCGGAGGACGCGTGGATCGGTCGGGCGCCGATGCGCAACGTCCCGGCCGCGGAGTGGGCACCGTGGTACGCCGCGCACCGGGTCGCGCCCTACCTGGCGACGGCCCGCGACGCCGGCGACCTGACCGCCACCGAGGCCGCCGTGATCGAACGCGTGTGTGATCGGCTCCCGGAGCTGGCCGGCCCGCCCGAGCCGCCGGCGCGGCTGCACGGCGACCTCTGGTCGGGCAACGTCCTGTGGTCGACGGACGGGGCCTGGCTGATCGATCCGGCCGCGCACGGCGGCCACCGGGAGACCGACCTCGCGATGCTGGCCCTGTTCGGCTGCCCCCACCTCGACACCGTGCTGGCCGCGTACGACGAGGCCGCGCCGTTGGCACCGGGCTGGCGCGACCGTGTCCCCCTCCATCAGCTGTTTCCGTTGCTCGTGCACGTCGTGCTGTTCGGCCGCGGCTACGCCGGACAGTGCGTCGCCGCAGCCCGCGCAGCCCTCGGCTCGCGCTGACAGCCCGCGAGTCGGCACGTTTGCCGCCGCGAGTCGGCACGTTCGCCGCCGCGAGTCGGTACCTTCGACAGCGCCTCCGGGGCGTCCGGGGCGGGGGACAGCGGAGCTCAGCGCGTGCGCGCCTGATCGCGCTTCTCCGCCTCCTCGGCGGCCTGCCGCAGCGTGCACGGCCACGAGTGGTGCCCACGCTGACCGCCGACGGGGCATCCCGTGCATCGGCCGTTGCCGTCATCGGCGTGCTCGGAGATCAGGCGGGCGGCCATCCCGGGCTGACCAAGGATCATCTGCACGAGTGGGTTCACCGCTTCCACCTCACAGGTGAATTTGGTGACAACACGAGTTGGCGCACTCACCAACAGTAGCGCCGAATCCCCCTGAATGCGCCAAGCCCGCCATCCACGCCTGCTCGATGGGCGTGCCGTACCTCGCCCTTCGGCGAGGGGCTTCCGCCGATCGGCCCTGTCGAAGCGCAGACTCGCCCTGACGAACGTGCCGACTCGCGGGGTCACCCCGGGCCGGCGAGCGCCCTCAGCTCGGCCAGCGCGTCGGGCATCGCGTCGGCGAGCACGTCGACGTCCGGCAGCGCATCGCGGTCCGCATTCAGCCCGTAGTGCAGGCTCCCGTCGTACGAGGTCACCCCGATCGACACCGCCTGGCCGCCCGCGAGCGGCACCACCGGGTACATGTCGATCATCCGGGCGCCCATCGCGTACAGCGGGCGCGGCGGCCCGGGCACGTTCGTGACCAGCACGTTGTAGGCGTGACTGGAGAACTGGCTGGCGATGCGCACGCCGAGGCTGTGCAGGGTCGGCGGGGCCAGGCCGGCCAGGCGGATCAGGGTCGTCGCACCCACCGCGCGCCCGCTGGCCTTGTGCTCGACCATCGCCGCCGAGATCCCCGCCAGTCGGCGCAGCGGGTCGTCCTCCCCCACCGGCAGGTCGACGAAGTACGCGGAGATGCGGTTGCCGGAGGCGGGCGTGCCGTTCCGGCGGGTCCGCACGCTGACGGGCACGAGCGCCCGGACCGTCGCCCCCGAGGTCAGCGGCTCGCCGCGGGTCATCATCCAGCGCCGCAGCGCGCCGGTGACCACCGCGAGCACCACGTCGTTCACCGTCCCTCCGCACGCAGCCCGGACGGCGCGGTGGTCGGCCAACGTCGTGCGCGCCATGCCGTAGCGTCGCTGGGCGCCGGTCACCGTGTTCAGTGGCTGCACGGGCCGCCCGGACGTCGCCGACACCAGCGTCTCCACCGTCCGCTCCACGCCGGCCATCACCTCGCGGACGTCCGCACCGGCCCGGGCGGCGACATCGAGCACCGTTCTCGGGCGCCGCATCGCCTCGCGCACGGCGTCGGCGGCCAGATCCAGCGACGAGGGCTCCGGTGCCGGGCACCAGTCGTCGGGCGGGGTCTCGCGCACCTGCGGGCTCGGGTCGAGGAGCAGCTCGCCGACGTCCATCGACGCGAGGCCGTCGACCATGGCGTGGTGGGTCTTCGTGACCACCGCGAACCGGCCGTTCGCCAGCCCCTCGACCAGGTAGATCTCCCACAGGGGCCGCGACCTGTCCAGCCGCCGCCCGAGCAGCCTGCCCACCAGCGCACGCAGCTGCTCGTCGGTGCCCGGCGCGGGCAGGGCGGAGTGGCGGACGTGGTAGTCGAGGTCGAAGTCGGCGTCGTCGACCCACACCGGCAGACCCAGGTGCCCGGGTACCTCGCGCACCTTCTGCCGCCAGCGGGGCACCAGCCCCAGCCGCTCCCCGATCAGTGCCACGAACGCCTCGAAGTCGAACCCGTCGGGCGCCGAGAAGGTCATCACGCCGCCGATGTGCATCGGCCGGGTGCGGTCCTCGGCGAAGAGGAAGGACGCGTCGAGCGGTGACAGGCGGTCCGGCACCCCGCCGAGAGTAGGGCGCTCGGCCGTCGCGGGACGCGGGGCCGGTCGCCCACGATGGTGGAGTGGGGGACGAACCGCTCATCGGTGCCGCCGAGCTGGAGACGCCGTACTGGGCCAGGAGCCAGCTCGAGGCGAGCCAGGCCGGGATCTGGACGGTGGCCCGCGGCGCCCCACGGACGGCCACGCTGCTCACCGCCTGGTCATGGCGGGCCTCACCACGCTGGACGCTGCTGGCCCTCGCTCTGCAGCTCGCGACGGCGGTGGCCACCGCATTCGGCCTGCTCTCGACCGTCGACGTCTTCACGAACCTGCTGGCCGCAGGTCCGACGCCGCAGCGGGTCGTCGACGCCCTGCCCGCGCTGGCCGTGGTGGTCGGCGCGCTGGTGGCGCGCGGGGCGCTCCAGGCGGCCAGCGGGTCGGTCCAGGCACGGCTCCTGCCGCGCATCGAGGAACGCGCTCAGGACGAGCTCTACACGGGGCTGGCCGACGTCGAGCTGGCCGCGTTCGACGACGCCGACTTCACCACGCTGGTGCAGCGGGCCGAGCAGGCACTGATACACCTGCGCTTCGGGGCGTCGCTCGTCGGCGACCTGGCGGCCGCGGTCGTCTCGGTCGGGGCCGCAGTGGTGACCGCGGGGCTGTTGCATCCGGTGCTCGCGCCGCTGGTGCTGCTCGCCGCGCTCCCCCAGGGCTGGGCGGGGGTCCGCGGCGCCCAGCTGCGGATGGCCGCGAACGTGCGAATCAGCGCCACGCTCCGGCGCCGGTTCGTCACCGGTGATCTGCTGTCCGAGCGCCGGAACGCCGCCGAGCTGCGGGCGTTCACCACCCGGGACGTCGTGCTGGGCGAGCACCGGCGGATCGCCGCGGATCTCGGCGACGACGAGGTCCGCGTGGGACTGCAGCAGAACCGCGTGACGACGGTCGGGCGGACGCTGTCCGGGGTCGGCTCGGCGGTCGGGTACTGCGGACTGGGGCTCCTCCTCTATGAGGGCCTGCTGCCGCTGGCGCTGGCCGGAACCGCGGTGCTGGCGATGCGCACCGCGGCGCAGTCGATCGTCACCGGCATCTACGCGTTCAACCAGTTGTTCGAGCTGGGCCTGCACGTGGACGTCTACCGCACCTGCCTGGACGACCTCGCCGCCCGACGGCGGCCTGCGGCTCTCCACACCCTGGATGGCGGCCCGGAGACGATCGCGCTCACCGACGTGACCTTTCGGTACCCCGGTCAGGAGGACGACGCCCTGCGCGGCGTGTCGCTGACCCTGCGCCGGGGGCAGGTGGTCGCGCTGGTGGGCGAGAACGGTTCGGGCAAGACGACGCTGGCGAAGCTGGTCACGGGGCTGTACCTGCCCACCTCGGGCAGGGTCGCCTGGGACGGCCGGGACACCGCACGGATCGCCACCGACGACCTGTGGGGACAGGTCGCCGTCGTCATGCAGGAGCCGTTGCGCTGGCCGGTCACCGCGGAGAACAACGTGCGCATCGGCCGGCTGGCGCGGCACGACCCGGACGGCGAGGTGTTCACGGATGCGACGGCGCGGTCGGGCGCCGACGCGGTGCTGGCGGAGCTGCCGGGCGGGCTGCGCACGATGCTGTCGAAGCAGTTCCAGGGCGGGCGCGACCTGTCGGGTGGGCAGTGGCAGCGGATCAGCGTGGCCCGCGGGCTCTACCGGTGGGCGCCCGTCGTCGTCGCGGACGAACCCACCGCCGCACTCGACGCCCGCGCCGAGCACACCGTGTTCGCCGCGCTGCGCTCGATGGCGGCGGCGGGAGCCGACGGGCTCGGCGGGATCACGGTGCTGGTGACCCACCGACTCGCCAACGTCCGCACCGCCGACCAGATCGTGGTACTGGAGCACGGGCGGATCACAGATGTCGGCACGCACGACGAGCTCATGTCCCGCGAGGGCGTCTACCGCGAGCTGTTCACGCTGCAGGCTCGCGCCTACACCGACGGCCACCGCAACGGCGCCGCCCCCGCCTCCTGATCTGCCCGCCGACCCGGGTGTCGCCGGACTCGCGCCAGCGAAGGTGCCGACTCGCGCCAGCAAAGGTGCCGACTCGCGGGGCTACCGGGCCGAGTCACCAGCCGCGCAGCGGGAACCCCGACTCGCCGATCGGCCCGACCACCTCGCCGAGCACCTGGTGCAGCTGGATGTTGTCGCGCGCGAAGCCCAGCCGGCACGCCGCCATGTACAGCCGCCACACCCGGGCCCGGCCCTCGCCGACCTCCGCGACCGCCTCCTCCCAGTGCTCGTCCAGGTTCACGCCCCAGTCGCGCAGCGTCATCGCGTAGTGCTCGCGCAGGTTCTCCTCGTGCCGGATCTCGAAACCGTTGTCGTTCATCACCGTCACGAGGTGCCCGACCGCGTGCAGCTGGCCGTCCGGGAAGACGTAGCGGTCGATGAACGGGTCTGTACGGCGGATGCTCGGCGTGCGGTTCTGCGTGATGCAGTGGTTCAGGAGGCGACCACCCGGGCGCAGCCGGCTCGCGAGGAACCGGAAGTAGCCCGGCAGCGCGGCCCGGCCGAGGTGCTCGGTCAGCCCGATCGAGCTGACGGCGTCGAACTCCGCGACGGGGGTGTCGCGGTAGTCGAGGTGACGCACCTCGGCCAGGTCGCCCAGCCCGCGGCGCTCGATCTCCCGCTGTGCCCACTCCGCCTGGTTGCGCGACAGCGTCACCCCCAGCGCGCGGACGCCGTGCTCCGCGGCGGCGTGCATGACCATCGCGCCCCAGCCGCAGCCCACGTCGAGCAGCCGCATTCCCGGCTTCAGCGCCAGCTTCTGCGCGACCAGCTCGAACTTCGCGTACTGCGCCTCCTCGAGGGAGGCGTCCGCCGTCGGGTAGACCGCGCAGGTGTAGGCCATCGACGGGCCGAGCACCCACTCGTAGAAGGTGTTCGACACGTCGTAGTGGTGCGCGATCGCCTTGCTGTCGCGCTTCTTCGAGTGCAGCCGGCCCGGTGGGCGGTACTCGAGATCCGGCGGCGACACGCGGTGTCGCAGCGCGTAGGGCAGCAGCCTGCGCGCCAGCCGCAGCTGCTCCGCGCGGGGGATCCCGTTCAGCGCGACGTCCGCGACCCCCTCGAGCAGGGCGTAGAGGTCGCCCTCGAGCTCGAGCTCGCCGGCCACGTATGCCCGCGCCAAACCGAGCGATCCGGGCGCGGTCGCCAGCCTCGCGAGCGCCCGCGGCGAGGTCACCCGCACAGCCGTCTCGGCCGTGTCCGGACCGACCTTGCTGCCGTCGTAACCGATCACGCGGACCGGGACGCCCGTCCCCAGGACGCCGCCGATGATCTCCGCGACCTGCATGTCACCCACCGCCTTTTCCGGTGTCCGATGAAGGTTTGGCAACCTTGGAATACAGGTCGGGCAGCCGACCGCGCGGGTCGTAGCGCTGTTTGAGCGCGCGGTAGGCGGGCCCGTTGTAGTGCCGCCAGAACTCGTCCTCGGCGTAGTGCACCGTCGAGTAGAGCGACTTGTGCCCGTCCAGGTCGGACACGAGCCGCTCGATCCGCCGGTTGTGTGCGTCGGGCTCCCCCGGGCGCTGCGGCACCGACGACCAGAACCCGACGTTGACGTAGAGCTCCCCCGGTGTCATCGGGTAGAGCGTCCAGGGCTCCTCCGACCTCAGCCGCAACGGGCAGAGCCACAGAGGGGAGATCCCGATGTCGCGGTGGAACGCTTCGAGGAAGGCCGGCAGGCTGCGCACCGGGATCTCGACGTCCTGCACCACCAGCTCCTCGACCGGCCGCTTCCGCAGGGTGTTGAGCCGGTCGCTGAACCCGTACCGGCGGTCGAGGGCCACGATGCGGCGGTAGACGTCCGACCGGCGGTAGCGGCCCGGCCAGAGCCGGCGGATCACCGGGTTCTGCACGCCCAGCGCGCGCGAGCACCAGAACCAGTCGGTGTCCCAGCGCCACAGGTAGTCGCGGACGGTCAGGTGGTCGACGGCCCGCTCCTGCTGGGACCGGTAGAAGATCTGCTGGCCGGTGTAGTCGCTCGGGGTGACGCCGGCAGGCAGCGTGTCGACGAACTCCCCGGTGGTCAGGTACTGCTCCCCCGCGTCGAAGACGGTGCCGTCGAGGAAGTCGATCGCTCCCGACTCATCCGACGCAGGGTCGGTCAGCGCGACGATGGCATCCGTGCACGCCTGCGCGTCGGCGTGGCGGCGGTGGCGCAACCGCACGTACGGCGTCACCGGCTGCAGGTCGATGACGAGGCGCAGCGCGTAGCCGAGAGTGCCGTAGGAGTTGGGGAAGCCGCGGTAGAGATCGGCGTGCTCCCCCTCCGGCGTGGCGATGACCACCTCGCCGGCACCGGTGAGGATCTCCATCTCGCGCACCGACTCGTGCGGCAGGCCGTGCCGGAACGACGTCGACTCGATGCCGAGCCCGGCGACCGCCCCACCCAGCGTGATGGTCTTGAGCTGCGGGACGACCAGCGGCATCAGGCCGTGCGGCAGGGTGGCGTCGACGAGGTCCTCGTACGTGGTCATGCCCGCGACGTCCGCCGTGCGGGCGACCGGGTCGACGGCGATCACTCCGGACAGCCCGGAGGCGTCCAACGTGGGCGGCGGAGCTCCGAACCGGAACAGGTTCGAGCTGGGCTTGCCCAGGCGAACCCGCGCGTCCGGAGGGAGCTCGCGGTAGCGCCTGACCAGGTCGGCAGCGGCGGCGACGTGGTCGGCAACAGGGACGATCACGTTCACCGTCGGAACGTTAGCTCTCGCAACGTCCGTCCGGAAGGTGCTCGGTCCGAGATCGACCCTGCAGTGCACATCGGACGGCAGCGGGCCGGGTCGGCACCGGTGCCCAGGTCCTGCATGTGCTCACGATCCGGTCGTGCTCGAATGTGCACGTGACCGAGAACCCTGTGCAGAACGTCACCTTCCCGAGCAACGGCGGTACCGCCCACGGCTACCTCGCCGTCCCCGAGTCCGGCAGCGGTCCCGGCCTGGTCGTGATCCAGGAGTGGTGGGGTCTGACCACCCACATCAAGGACGTCACGGACCGGTTCGCCGCCGAGGGCTTCGTCGCGCTGGCGCCCGACCTGTTCGGCGGCGCGACGACCCACGACTCCGACGAGGCCGGCCGGCTCATGTCCGAACTGCCGGTCGACAAGGCCGCGCAAGACCTGGCCGGGGCCGTCGACTTCCTGCTCGGCCACGAGGCCGTGACGTCGTCCACGGTCGGCGCGGTCGGGTTCTGCATGGGCGGTGGGTTCGTGATCGTCCTCGCCGCGCAGCAGGGCGACCGGATCGGCGCGGCGGTGCCGTTCTACGGCGTCCTCAAGGAGGACTACCCGGACCTGTCGGGGCTGACGGCGCCGGTGCTCGGCCACTTCGGCGAGGAGGACGGCTTCACGACGCCGGAGGCCGCGCGCGGGCTCGCGGAGCGGATCCAGAAGGAGTCGGGGGTCACCCCGCAGTTCTTCTTCTACCCGGCGGGCCACGCGTTCTTCAACGACGAGAACCTGCTGGGCACCCACGACCCGGAGCAGGCGAGGCTGGCCTGGAGCCGGACGGTGGAGTTCCTGCACGCCAACCTGGGCTGAGCCGGGGCCGCACCTGTGTAGCGAAAGCGGCTTTCGGTGCACTCAACGCAGCGAACGCCGCTTTCGCTACATCCGAGGCGCCCACCCGCCGCCAGCGCGGGGGTGCCCGGAAGTCAGGAGCGGCGGGCGCGCACCAGCGCCGGGATCGCCGACACCCCCGTCGTCGGGTTGAACGCCTCCGCCGCCGCCAACAGCGCGCCGTACTCGTCGGGCGCCAGCGTGATCTCCGCTGCGGCGGCGTTGCTCTCCACCTGCGCCATGCTCGACGCCCCCGGGATCGCGACGACGTGCGGGTGGTGCACCGTCCACGCCAGGGCGATCTGCGCCGGCGTCGCGTCGTGCGCCGCCGCCACCTCGCGCAGCACCGACAGCAGCGGGCCGGCGGCACGCAGGTTCTCCGGCAGGAACATCGCGTTCGCGGCCCGGACGCGGTTCGTCGGGCGGTGCTCGGCGTCGTACCGCGCCGACAACAGCCCCTGGGCCAGCGGGCTGTAGGCGATGACGACGTGCCGGGTGCGCGCCGCCCACGGCAGCATCTCTGCCATCGGGCCGCGGGAGACCAGGCTGAACTGCACCTGGTTGCTCAGCACGACGCCGCCGAGGTCGACCTCCGCGCGCTGCCAGCGGCGCAGCGGGTAGTTCGAGACGCCGACCTGGTCGACGACCCCGACGTCGCGCAGCGCGCGCATCCCGCGCATCGCGGTGGCGTCGCGGACCACCGGGTTCGGCCAGTGCAGCTGGTAGAGGTCGATCGTGCGCACGCCGAGCCGCTGCGCGCTGGCGACCCCGCGCTGCTGCACGACCGCGGCCGTCGGCACCACCGGGAACACCTTGGTCGCGACGACGACGTCGTCCGTGCCGCCGCTGTTGCGCAGCGCCTCGCCGAGGATGCGCTCGCTGCGGCCGAATCCGTAGACCTCGGCCGTGTCGAACACCGTGATCCCCAGGTCGCGGGCGCGCCGGACGATCCGGCCCGCCTCGGCGTCGTCGTACCCGCCGCCGTAGCCCCATTCCCTCGATCCGAACTGCCAGGTGCCCAGCCCGATCACCGAGTACCGCTTGGCGGCCGGGATGTCGTCGACGTAGCGCATGGCACCGGTCTACACCGCGTAGGTCCGCCGTGCAGGAAGCGCCACGATCGGGACACGGGGACGGCCCCTGATCGCCCGGGGCCCGGTTGACCCGGTACAACGTGCGGATGGCCTTCAGGTTGACGCCACATGAACGCGGCTTCTACCCGCTGTTCACCCGAGCCGCGGAGAACATCGCCGTCGCCGCGGACGAGCTGGCCAAGCTCGTCGCGACGGAGCCCGACGGCCGTGCCGTGCTCGCCGCGCGGGTGAAGGACGCCGAGCACACGGGCGACGAACTGACGCACGAGATCATGGTCAAGATCAACACAACCTTCGTCACGCCGTTCGACCGCGAGGACATCTACCGCCTCGCCTCCGCGCTCGACGACGTCCTCGACGCGATCGAGGAGGCCGCCGACCGGATCGTGCTCTACCGGCTCGGCACACTCCCCGAGGGGATCGGCGCGCAGGTCGAGGTGCTGCAGCGGGCCGCCGCGGCGACGGCAGAGGCCATGCCGCGCCTGGAGAAGATGGCCGAGCTCCAGGAGTACTGGATCAAGGTCAATTCGCTCGAGAACGAGGCGGACGACGTCTACCGGACGCTGCTGGGCGACCTGCTCGCCCCGCCCGAGGGCGCGCCGCCCGCGGACGTGCTCACGGTGCTCAAGACCAAGGAGGTGGTCGAGACCCTCGAGGAGGCCGCGGACGCCTTCGAGACGGTGGCCAACACCGTCGAGAGCATCGCGGTCAAGGAGGCCTGAGTGGAGTTCGCCGCGATCATCGTGGTGATCGTCGTCGCGCTGGCCTTCGACTACACGAACGGCTTCCACGATGCGGCCAACGCGATCGCCACGTCGGTGTCGACGCGCGCGCTCGCCCCGCGCACCGCGCTGATCATGGCGGCCGTGATGAACCTGGTTGGCGCGTTCCTCGGCACGGCGGTCGCGTCGACGGTCGGCAGCGGGATCATCGACGCGCCGACGGGCGTGCCCGGTCTGGTGGTCGTGCTCGCCGCACTGCTGGGCGCAATCTTCTGGAACCTCGTCACCTGGTACTTCGGCATGCCGTCGTCGTCGTCACACGCCCTGATCGGCGGCCTGATCGGCGCCGCGCTCGCGTCGGCGGGCACCGTCAAGTGGACCGGGGTCCTCGACAAAGTGATCATTCCGATGGTGGTGTCGCCGATCGTCGGGTTCACCCTCGCCGGGCTGCTGATGCTGGCCGTGCTGTGGATCTTTCGGAACGGCCGGCCGCGGCGGCTGACTGTCGGATTCCGGCATGCGCAGACCCTCTCCGCCGCTGCGATGGCACTGGGCCACGGCCTCCAGGACGCGCAGAAGACGATGGGCGTGATCGTGCTCGCGCTGGTCGTCGGCGGGTTTCACCAGGGCTTCGCGGTCCCGTGGTGGGTGATCGTGCTGTCGGCCGGGGCGCTGTCGGCAGGCACGTACTCCGGCGGCTGGCGCATCATGCGCACGCTCGGGCGACGCATCATCGACCTCGACCCACCGCGGGGGTTCGCGGCGGAGGCGACGGCGTCGGCGGTGCTCTACACCACCGCGTTCGCCTTCGCCGCGCCGATCTCCACGACCCAGACGATCACCTCGTCGATCCTGGGGGTCGGCGCGACGAAGCGGCTCTCGGCGGTGCGCTGGGGGGTCGCCGGCAACATCGTCGTCGCCTGGGTGCTGACCATCCCGATGGCGGCGCTGGCGGCGGCGCTCGCCTTCTGGCTGATCCACCTGCTGGTCACCTGACGAGGCTCACCACACCGTGCTCGCCTCCACCCGCCGCCGCTCGGTCGCCACGTCGTACGTCGGCGGCGGGTACTGCGGGGCCAGCTCCTCGAGCGTCTCGGCGAGCAGCGCGGAGACCGCCCAGTTCCGGTACCACTTGCGGTCCGACGGGACGACGTACCAGGGCGCGGCGTCGGTGTCGGTCTCGCGCAGCGCATCGGTGTAGGCGGCGCGGTAGTCGCCCCAGCGTTCCCGCACGTCGACGTCGCCCGGGTTGTACTTCCAGCGCTTGGCGGGGTCGTCGAGCCGGGCGAGCAGCCGCGCCTGTTGCTCCTCGGGCGAGATGTGCAGCATGCACTTGACGATGGCGACGCCCGCCGCGGCGAGCTCGGCCTCGAAGTCGCGGATCGCGCCATACCGCGACCGCCACTCCTGCTCCGGGACCAGCCCGTTCACCCGCACGACGAGCACGTCCTCGTAGTGGGAGCGGTCGAACACACCGATCATCCCGGCCGCGGGCACCTGCTGACGGATGCGCCAGAGGAAGTCGTGGGCGAGCTCCTCGGGAGTCGGCTTCTTGAACGACGCGATGTGCAGGCCCTGCGGGTTCACCAGGCCCGCGGCGTGCTCGATCACCCCGCCCTTGCCGGAGGTGTCCATGCCCTGCAGGACCAGGAGCACCGCGCGGCGGCCGCCGCCTGCCGCCTCGGCGTAGAGCGCCTCCTGCAGGGCGCCGAGCCGCTCGCCGACCCCGGCCACGGCGGCAGCGGCGGCCTTCTTGTCCTGCGGGCCGGCGGGCCGCCCGCCCGGGTCGATCGCGGTCAGGTCGAGGTCCTGCGGGGCGCGCAGCGCCTGCCGCAGCATCCGGGTGGCCGTCACGGCGCGGAGGGTAGCCCGCGACACCGACGGAACAGATGTTGGAATGACGCCGTGCATCGTCTGTGGCCGCAGCCGTCCGTCCTCGATCTCGACGACGCGGCGCTCGCCGCGCACTACGCCTGGCCCGAGACGCGCGCGGTGCCCTACGTCCGGGTCAACTTCGTGTCGAGCCTGGACGGCGCGGTGACGGTCGACGGGCGGTCCGGCGGCCTGGGGAACGCGGCGGACAAGAAGGTGTTCCACCTGCTGCGGGAGCTGGCCGAGGTGGTCCTCGTCGGGGCCGGCACCGTGCGCGCGGAGAAGTACAACGGCGTGCAGCGCCCGACGCGCGGCCGCGACACCCCGCCACCGGTCGCGGTCGTCACGGGAACGGCGGAGCTCGACCCGAGCAGCGCACTCTTCGCCGACACCGTGGTGCCACCACTGATCCTGACGCTGGAGTCGGCGCCCGCCCGGCGCCGGGCGGCGATCACCGAGGCGGGCGGGGAGGTCGTCGTGCTGCCCCGGCTGACCCCGGACGTCCTGCTCGCCGAGCTGGCTCGCCGCGGCCTGGGTCGCGTGCTCTGCGAGGGCGGCCCGTCGCTGTTGGGTGCGCTGCACGCAGCGGACGCGGTGGACGAGCTGTGCCTGACCGTGGCGCCGCTGCTGGCGGGCGGGGAGGCAGGGCGGATCGCCCACGGCCCGGCGGGTTCGCCCGCACGGCCGATGACGTTGGTCGGCGTCCTGCACTCGGACGACGCCCTGCTCCTGCGCTACCGGCGCTCCCCCGACCCGGCCGACGCCGCACCGCCGGCATGACCGGTCCCCACCGTCACCCGACGCCGGAGCAGCGGGCAGCGTTCCGGGCCTTCGTGCGCGCACACCACCCCGATCGCGGGGGCGACCCCGCGACGTTCGCCGCCGGCGTCGACGCCATGCGCTCCGATCACGACAGGGGCGCCGCGGATCGTCCGGACGCCGACGCGCGACCGGGGCCGGTCGGTCCGCTGCCGTTCCCCGTCCGCGTCGGAGTGGCTGTCATCCGCACGTGGCGGCGTCACCACGAGCAGCCAGGCCCTTCCTGACCCGTGCGGCGCTCACCGGCGCCTCACCGTCGGACAGGCAGTGTGACGGGAAGTGAACGGGATCGGGGACCGGAGCGGCGGACCGACCGGGGCGCGGCCCGCGGGGCGGGCGGTGGTCGCCGGTCTGCTGCTGTGCGTCGCCGCGCTGCTCGCCGGGTGCACGGTGGGGCCGTCGCAGCGGCCACCCGTCGCGGTGCGCGGCGAGAACATGCCCGCTCCACCCGCCTCCCCGCCGGTGACCGTCCCCGCGCCGGTGCCCTTACCCGCGCCCGAACCCGGGTTCCCGGCACTGGAGTTCCGCGACTGCACCGGCACGCTGGCCGCCTCCGTGCCCACGCCGCCGGACCGCGTGCTGCGGGTCGACTGCGCTCTGCTCACCGTCGAGGCCGACCCCGCACAGCCGGGTCTGGGCCGGACGCGGATCGGGCTGATGCGGGTCGGGCTCGCCGACGCCCCGGCCGACCGGCCACCGCTGCTGGTCGTCGGCGACAGCGCCACCCAGCCGTCGGCGACCGGTGCTGCCGCGCTTGCCGGGCAGGTGCCTGTCGAGTTGCTGCGGCAGTACAGCCTCGTGGGTGTCGATCGCCGGGGCGCCGGAATCGACGACCTCGACTGCGGCCCCGCCGTCGCCCGCAGCGCCTTCGTCAACATCGACCCGGGCGGCGACGGCGCCCTGCCCCAGCTCAACCTCCTGCTCGAACAGGCCCGGATGGTGGTGCAGGACTGCTACCTGGTCCACTCGGGAGCGCTGAGCGGCTACCGCACGGCCTCCACCGCGGCGGACGTCGAGCAGGTCCGCGCGGCGCTCGGGGTCACGCGCCTGTCGGCGCTCGGCGTCGGCGACGGCGCCACCGCGGTGGGCATGTGGGCGCGGACCCACCCCGACGCGGTCGGTCGGGTCGTCCTCGACGGGCCGCCCGATGCACAACTGGACGAACCCGACGCCGCCGAGGCGCGCGCGGCGGCCGCCGAGTCGGCGTTCGACGCGTTCGCCGCGGCCTGCGCCGTCGAGCCGACGTGCCCGCTCGGCGCGGACCCCCGTGGCTCGGTCTCGGCCTTCGTCGACCGCCTGCGCAGCCAGCCGATCACCGCCTCCGACGGACGGCGGCTGACGGCGGGCATGACCGTCACCGCGATCCTCACCGGGCTCGCCGAGCCCGCGGGCTGGCCCGACCTCACCGCCGCGCTCGGCCAGGCGCAGAACGGAGTACCCGACGCCCTGATCAGCCGCCTCGTCCCGCTGGTCACCCGCGGCGGCGGGTACGACGTCGCGCTCGCCACCGCCTGCAACGACGTGCAGCGGCGGATGACGCCGGGCGAGGTCGGCGAGCTGGCCCGCCGGTGGCGCACGGCGTACCCGCTGTTCGGAGCGACGATGGCCCAGCGGCTGCTGGCCTGCGGCCCGTGGCCGACCGCCGCGGCGCCGGTGGTGCCCGACCCCGGTGACCAGTTGCCCCCCATGCTGGTCATCGGCACGGCGCACGACCCGCGGGGAACGCTGGAGAACGCGCACCGGGTCGCGAGCGAGACGCCCGGTGCCCTGTTCCTCAGCTGGCAGGGCGCCGGTACGGGTGCGTACCCGCGGACGCCGTGCGTCGTCGCCGCGGTCGACACCGTGCTCGTCGCCGGGAGCACCCCGCTCGACGGCACGCTGTGCCCGCCGTGACGGTGCTCAGGACCCCGCCGTGATCCCCAGCTCGTCGCAGAGCGCGAGGAAGCTGCGCGCGAACGGCGAGTGCGCGACCACCGCCTGCAGCGCCGGCCAGTCGACCTGCTCGCGCAGCGCGCGGACGTGCGGGAACAGCCGCCCGAAGTCGCAGTAGTGCTCGTTGAGCACGAGCAGCTTCGCGGCGAGCAGGTCCGTGGCCGACTGGACCGGCATCAGCACGGAGTCGACGCGCACCTCGTCCGCGGCGTCGAGCTGCTCGCGCGTGACGGGCCGCTCGGCCAGCCGGAAGATCAGGTCGACGAGCGCGTCGCCGTCGTAGACCTTCACCAGCCAGTCCTCGGGCGGCTCGACGATCCGCAGCCCCGCGGCGTCGAGCACCGCGACGGCGTGCGGGACGTCGTCGGCGAGGAGCACGAAGTCGACGTCGTGCACCGGCTCGGGGCCGCCGCGGGCCCAGGACGCGTAGCCGCCGCTGAGGGCGAAGGGCACGTCCGCCCCCTTCAGCGCGGTGGCGACCTTCTTCATGGCGACGCGAAGCGGCCGGTCGTCGTCCGGCGGCAGATCCGCGGAAGCGGCGTCGCCCGCGCGGGCAGGACCGTCGTCGAACACAGATCCTGCTACCCGATCACGGCCCGGCCCAACCCGTCAGGACACGGGCAGCGGGGCGAGCCGGTCTGCCCCGAAGGCGGGGTTCCAGGCCCGGATCTCGCGCTCGACGATCAGCCCGAGGACCTTGAACGGGTCGTCGTCCAGCCAGCCGGCGACCTGCTCCGCGGCGTCGGCGCGGAAGATCAGCAGGGCGCCGGGGCCGCCGCCCTCGGCCAGCGGGCCGCTGACGACGAGGCGCCCCGCCTCGTGCAGCCCGCGCAGGTGGTCGCGGTGCCGCGGGCGGTGCTCGTCGAGCGCGGCGGCGTCGTCGGCGTAGCGGTAGATCACGGCGAACAGGGACATAGCGGTCCTTCCGTCAGTTGTCAGGATCGGGCAGGTGTCAGGTGCGGGCGAGCGCGCGCCCGGCGGCGTAGGCCCGCGTGATCGCAGACCCCAGGGTCGCACCCCCACCGGGGTAGGCGTCGTCGAACACCGCGGCGGAGACGAGCCCGCCGCATATGGAGGTGGGGGAGGGACGCGGTAGGGGCCTGCTCGAGCGGCGCGAGGCGGGTGCGACGGCGACGTCGTAGGTACTCACGACAACGGCCCGTCCTCGACCAGGACGTCGACGATCAGGCCCGAGACGGCCGCGAACAGGTCGCCGCGCGTCGAGGTAGGGCACCCGGCCGCGCGCGCGGCCGCGATCAGCGGCGAGACGGCGGGCTTGGTGATCACGTCGCCGACGAAGGTGTCGGGCTTCAGGCGGTCGACGCGACAGGCAGCGCGTCGCGCGCGCACGCCGGGTGGCGTCGCCGAGGTGGCGGTCGCGCGCTGCTCACGCGGTGGAAGTGCGGGTCGCGGCGGCCAGCGCGAGCGCGCGGACGACGTGGTACAGGTCAGCGACAACGGCCCGTCCTCGACAGACGAGGACGATCGCCGAACCCGCTCCCCCGGCGCCCACCTGCAACGCCCGCGCGCCCTCGGGCAGGGCGCCGTTGCGTCGACAGGCCGCGACGAACGCCGCGCCGTCACCTGGTCGCCGTGCCAGGTGCCGTCGGAGTTGCGCCGGGCGACGTTGACCGAGCCGAGGAACGCGGCGCGGTCGGTGAGGGTGGCGCAGTGCGCAGTGACGCCGAACTTGTGCGGCACAGTCGCGATCAGTCCGGCGATGCTGCGGACCGGACCGAGGCCGCGGACGACCGTGTCGAGGTCGTCGGGCAGCACGTGCATCGGGACGACGACCGCATCGCGCCCCCGGGCGACGAGCGCGCGGGTCACCCCGTCGGGGCTCTTCACCTGCGCGATCGGGTCGCCCAGGATCGGGACGACGAGGGTCTCGCCGGACAGGACGGGATAGCCCGTCGGGACATCGGGGGTCATCAGCTCTCCTTGGTGGAAGCCCGCACGACGAGGATGTACCGCGGACGGGCCGCCCGGGACCGGGGACCGCCGGGACGCGAGAGACAGGGGACCGAGGCTTCCCCTGGGGCGGAGACCGAGGGAACCAGGGCTGGGTCGTCGGAGCGCAGGACGGATGACGAGCTAGTTGTGCGCTCGCGGCCAGAGGCGCGGCCCTGGTTTGCGGCGTAGGCGGCGGGCGTGCCGCCGGACGTCAACCGTCCACCGGCGGCCCGGGATCGTCGGCCGCACGATCACAACCAAGCTGATGCCGGCGGGCGCTATCCGGCCGGCGCGGCCCCAGTTTGCGGCCGGACGATCAACCCACCCCTCGGCGAGCTGACGGCCGGGGCAAGTTATCCGGTCAGCGAGAGCCCGGATACCCGCCGGACGATCAGCTCCGCGCCCGCCCTGATCTGCGCGCGAGCCTGCCCTTCGCCTGACGGAGCGCCGCCTCGTCGATGGCGCTGAGCCCGCCGGCGAACGTGCCGACAGCGCCAGCAAAGGTGCCGACTCGCGGCGAGAAAGGTGACGACTCGCGGAAGGGGCGCGCCCGCGGCTCCTGGGGGGCAAGAGCCGCGGGCGCGGTCGGGGCGGGAAGCGGGGTGGTGGTGGACACCCCGCCGCGCGGTCAGGCCTTGGCCTGCGCGCTCTCCCGGGACGGGTTGGCCTGCTCCGCGGCCTTGGGGTCCGTCTCGTCCTGCTTGGCGCGGACGCCGGCCTCGATCCGGTCGCCGAGATCCTTGTCCACGTTGCGCCAGTACTCGAAGGCACGCAGCAGGACCGGCTGCTGACGCGTTGAGCAGGTGGCCGACGACGTTGTCGACCAGCCGGGCGCGCGCAGCGTCGTCCAGCACCTCGCGCACCAGCGTGCCGGCCTGGCCCAAGTCGTCGTCCTCGGCGTGCAGCGTGTACGCGGTGCGCACCATCTCGCCGTCGGACGTCCCAGGCCGCCGTCGTCGGTGCGCTCCGGCTGCGCGGCCGGGCCGCCGTAGGAGTTCGGCGCGTAGACCGGGTCCGAGACGTTGTGGATCCGCATCGCGCCGTCCTTGGTGTAGCTGTGCACCGGCACCTTCGGCGGTTGACCGGGATCTGCTTGTAGTTGACCCCGAGCCGGTGCCGGTGCGCGTCGGCGTAGGAGAACACCCGGGCCAGCAGCATCTTGTCCGGGCGAGAGCCCGGTGCCCGGCGACGAGGTTGTTCGGCTCGAACGCCGACCTGCTCGATCTCGGTGTGGTAGTCGGTCGGGGTTGCGGTTCAGCGTCAGCTTCCCGACCTCGTGCAGCGGGTAGTCGCCGTGCGGCCACACCTTGGTGAGGTCGAACGGGTTGAACCGGTAGGTCTTGGCGTCGTCGAACGGCATGACCTGCACGTTCAGCGTCCAGCTCGGGTAGTCGCCGCGCTCGATCGCCTCGAAGAGGTCGCGGCGGTGGTAGTCGGCGTCGACCGCCGGCCATCTGGTCGGCCTCGTCCTGGGTGAAGAACTCGATGCCCTGGTCGGTCTTGAAGTGGTACTTCACCCAGAACCGCTCGCCCGCGGCGTTGACCCACATGTAGGTGTGGCTGGAGTAGCCGTTCATGTGCCGCCAGGTCCGCGGGATGCCGCGGTCGCCCATCAGCCAGGTGACCTGGTGCGCCGACTCGGGCGAGAGCGTCCAGAAGTCCCACTGCATGTCGTGGTCGCGCAGGCCGTTGTCGGCGCGGCGCTTCTGGGAGCGGATGAAGTGCTGGAACTTCATCGGGTCGCGGACGAAGAAGACCGGCGTGTTGTTGCCGACGATGTCGAGTTGCCCTCGGCGGTGTAGAACTTCAGCGCGAAGCCGCGCGGGTCGCGCCAGGTGTCGGGGCTGCCCTGCTCGCCGGCGACGGTCGAGAAGCGGATGATGACCTCGGTCTCGCGCCCGGCTGGAAGACCGCGGCCTTGGTGTAGGCGTGACGTCGTGGGTCACCTCGAACGTGCCGAACGCGCCGCCGCCCTTGGCGTGCGGCTGCCGCTCCGGGATGCGCTCGCGGTTGAAGTTCGCCATCTGCTCGATCAGGTAGTGGTCCTGCAGCAGGAGCGGGCCGTTCGGGCCCGACGGTGAGCGAGATGCTCGTCGCTGGCGGCGGGGATGCCGGCGTCGGTCGTCGTGTAGGTCGGGGCTGGCCGAGTGCTCGGCGTTCACGTATCCGGGTAGGTCATACCTGCTCCTTCGGGTGGGTGGATGGGACTCGGTGTGCGCGTGCCCTGGCACCCGGGGCACAGGCCCCAGAAGATGACCTCGGCCTCGTCGACCACGAAGCCGTCGCGCGCCGGACGGGTCCAGGCAGGGGGCCGAGCCGAGGGCGCAGTCGACGTCCGCGATCGCGTCGCACCGCGGCACACGACGTGGTGGTGGTTGTCGCGCAGGCGAGCTCGTAGCGCGCGACCCCGGCGGGCTCGATGCGCCGGACGAGGCGCGGCGTCGATGAGCGCCGCAGCACGTCGTAGACGGCCTGGACGGAGACCGCCGAGCTGCTGCGCACGGGTGAGCCGACCACGTCCGCCGTCGAGTGCGGGTGCGACTCCGAGCGTGCGAGCACCGCCAGCCGCGGGGCGGTGACCCGCAGGCCGGCGGCCGCGAGGGCCCCGAACGTCCGGGTCGACACGGGGCCTCTCGGCGGGAGTCGTCATGGCCCTGCCGAACAGTGCCCCGCTTCTGGAACCAGTGAGTTCTCGAACCGATCAAGCCGCGCTGCTGACTGACGGCACTCAAATCCGGATGCGCACCCGCGACTGTGCCGGACCGCGACCTCCCGCGCCGGGATCCCCTGCCACCGGGCCCGGGCCGGCACCTCGGTGCCCTTCATGACGAACGAGTCCGGCGCGAGCACCGCGCCGTCGCCGATCGTGACGCCGTAGTGGACGAACGACGCGGCGCCGAGCGACACGCCGGAGCCGACGGCGATGTGGTCCGACTTTACGACGCCGTCCTCCATCGAGTGGGCCTGCAGGACGACGCCGGCGTTGAGCGTGCAGTCGTCGCCGAGACGCACCAGCGTCTTCTCGCTCATCCAGGCGCCGTCGTCGAACAGCCGCCTGCCGGTCGGCACGCCCAGCATCCGCCACGCGATCGCCTTGAACGGGTTCCGTTGAAGACGGCCGGCTGGGTGCTGAGCTTCCAGAACCGCTCGCGCCACCAGAAGTACGGCTCGTAGATCGAGCAGAACTGGGGCTGCAGCCGGCGGAAGCCGGTCGCGGTGCGTTCGATCAGGACGGACCAGAAGAAGTTGAACACCGCGCCCACGACGGCGCCGGCGGCGAGCGCCCAGATCCCGTACGGCTGGTAGAGGTCGACGGCCGTGAACCCGAGCAGGAACGTGATGTAGAGGCGGACCCAGTTAGGAACAGGTAGATCGCCATCGTCGCGATGTTGTGCCGGTTCTTGCCGGTGAGGCGGCGGCGGAACTGCTTGCGCGACAGGTCCTTGCGGCCCTGGGTGTCCAGCGACCGCGGGATCTCGAAGGCCGGCGAGCCGAGCAGGCCGATGTCGTGTCGCAACTCGCCGTCGATCGGGATCATGGTCTTGGTGCCGACCAGGACGTTCTCCCCGATCCTGCCGCCCGCCGGGTAGGTGATCGCGTTGCCCAGGAAGCTGCGCGACCCGATCGAGGTCTCGCCGGTCGTGAACGAGGTGCTGGAGAACGACGCTGTGGTCAGCGCGACGCCGTCGGAGAGCATCGTGTCCTCGCCGATCACGCACAAATAGGGCGTGACGTGGGTGAGCGAGGCGCCGAAGTTCGAGCCGGTCTGGCCCGACCGCGGCACGCGGTACCCGATCCAGCGCAGGTAGCCGACGATGTACGAGCTGTCGCCGAAGAAGTTGACGTAGAACGACACGTTGGTCGTGCGCGCGACGAACCGCAGGACCCAGTACCGGATGCCGTAGAGCCGGTACACCGTTCCCGGAACGAGGAACCGGTTCATCACCCGCGGCACGGTGGCGACGTACAGCAGGCCCAGGAGGAAGCCGCCGAACAGCACGGCCGCGGCGAGCGCGAGCTGCTCGAGGTAGAAGCCGCCGCGCAACGCCGCCACCGGCCCGGGCCCGACGATGCTGGAGACGTAGGAGATCTTCTGCAGCACCCAGATGGCGGCCGTCGCCACCGCGGGCGCGAGCACCAGCAGGTTGAACAGCTGGAGGCAGCTGTAGAGGAACCGCCGGACGCCACCGCAGCGGGCCGGGTCGACGCCACCGAAGTCGGTGTCGGTGGGCCGTGCGGGCGAGCCGTGCCAGTGCTCCCCCGCCGGGATCGACTGGCCGCTGTGCAGCGAGGACGCGTGCCCGAGCTGGGCGCCGTCGCCCATCGACGTTCCACCGGTCAGCACGGCGCCCTCCGCGACGACGGCGTCCGCGCCGATCGTGATGGCGCCGGTGCGGATCACCCCGCCGTCGGCGTGGTAACCGCTGAACGACGCACCACCGCGGATGACCGTGTGCGACCCGATCCGGAGCATGTCGGTGCAGACCGGCACGGTCGGCGAGAAGATCGTCACGCCCTTGCCGAACTTCGCGCCGAGCGCGCGCAGGTACATCAGGTAGAGCGGGGAGCCGGCGAACATCACCCACGGGTTCGTCCGGATTAGCGTCTTCACGGCCCAGAACCGCAGGTACGACAGGCTCCAGAGGCGGATCTCCTGCGGCTTCCACCGGCCGATCAGCAGCCACTTCGCCAGCACCGGCAGGACGACGAACGCCGCCAGGGTCGCGGTGCTCAAGGCACTGGTCCGCACGAAGATCTGCACCGGATCGGTCGCCGGCCAGATCCACCGCAGGCCGATGTCGAACAGCGCCGAGCCGAGCGCGACCAGGCCCAGCATCACCAGCAGCTGCATCAGCCCGCAGAAGACGTACGACAGCGTGCCGACGGGCGGGACCGCGGCCGGTTCCGGACGGCCACCGGCGCCGGCGCGTCGCCCTTCGGCAGCGCGGCGGCGAGCGAGCGGACGGTCGGATTCTGGTAGACGTCCTGCATCGCGACGGGCGGGAGTTCGCCCGCCTTGCGGACCTTCGCGCAGAAATGGGCGAGCATCAGGGAGTTCGCGCCCAGGTCGTCGAAGAAGTGGCTCTCCACCGAGACCGTGTCCAGCCCGACGATCTCGGCGAGCGCGTCGGCCAGGACGGTCTCCACCCGGTCCGCCGGCGCGACGTAGGCCTCGGGCGCGGCGCCGCCGCTGCGTCGCCGGGGCGGCGGGAGCGCCTTGCGGTCGGCCTTGCCGCTGGTCATCATCGGGATCTCGGCGAGCTCCTCGACGTACCCCGGCACCATGTGCCCCGGCAGCCGGTTGCGCAGCGTCGTGCGGATCCCCTCGGCGTCGACCGCCGAGCCCGGGACGGGGCTGTAGTAGGCGACCAGCTCGGTGAGGCCGGGCGCCGACTCGTAGGTGCTCACCACGGCCTGCCCGACGCCGGGCATCTGCAGCAGCACGGCCTCGATCTCCGAGAGCTCGATGCGGAAGCCGCGGATCTTGACCTGGGTGTCGGCCCGCCCGATGAAGCTCAGGCCCTCGGGGTCGGCCCGGACGAGGTCCCCGCTGCGGTAGGCGCGGTCCCAGTCCAGTGCGAGCAACGACGTGAACTTCGCGGCGTCCTTCTCCCGGTCCAGGTAGCGGGCGGTGCCGACGCCGCCGATCACCAGCTCGCCGATGCCGCCGGCCTCCACGGGGACACCGGTCTGCGGGTCGACGACGGCGAGGTGCCAGCCGTCGAGCGGCAGGCCGATGCGCACCGGCTCGTCGCTGATGATCTGCGCGGCGCAGGCGACGACGGTCGTCTCGGTGGGGCCGTAGGTGTTCCACACCTCGGTGCACGCCTGCGCGAGCCGGTGCGCGAGCTTCTCCGGGCAGGCCTCGCCACCGAGGATCAGCAGCCGGACGCCGGTCAGCTGCGTCGACTGGGCCACAGCGCGGCGAGCGTCGGCACGGTCGAGACGACCGAGATGCGCTGCTCGAGAGCCAGTCGCCGAGTCGGCACCCGGAGCGGACTATGAGCGGGGGCGCCGGCACCAGGCAGGCGCCGTAGCGCCAGGCCAGCCACATCTCCTCGCAGGAGGCGTCGAAGGCGACGGACAGGCCGGCGAGCACCCGGTCGCGGGGGCCGAGCGGGCGGTCCTGCAGGAACAGGCCCGCCTCGGCGTCGACGAACGCCGCGGCGGTGCGGTGCTGACCGCAACGCCCTTCGGCTTCCCGGTGGAGCCCGAGGTGAAGATGATCCAGGCGTCGTCGGCGGCCGCGGGCAGCCGCGGCCCGATGCGCTTCGGCCGGGCGTGGAGCGCAGCGTCAGGCGCGCTCCGCGCGATACACGGCACAGACCCCGGCCTCGCCGAACACCATGTCGTCGCGCGCTCGTCGGGGTCGTCGGCGTCCACGGGCACGTACGCGGCACCGACCGACAGAGTCGCCGAGAACGGCGACGTACAGGTCGGCGGTGCCCGACGGGACGCGGATGCCGACCCGGTCGCCGTACCCGATGCCGCGCGCGCCGAGATGTGACGCCGAGGCCGTCGAACCTCGCGCAGCAGCGCGGCGTAGTCGAGCAGCCTGCACGGCCGTCGTCGACGGCGGCGGCCCGCGGGTGTGCCCGGGCGGTGGCCTCGAGGATGTCCCGCAGGGTGCGCTTCGGGGCGGCCAGTCCGCCGAGGTAGACCGACGAGAAGGTCGCGCCGTGCGGGGTGGATGGCGCCGAGGCAGGGCGGGGCCGCGGTGCGGGCGGCCGCCCGAGGCCGGCGGGGTGCGGGCGCCTGTGGCCGGCGGGGTGCGGGCGCCCGAGGCCGGCGGGGTGCGCCGGGAGACCTCGGGACGACCGCGGCGGCTCGGCGACGGGACGTGCGGCACCCGCGTCGTCGCCGGGTCGACAGCGGGGACGGTCGACGGCCGCGGGGGAACGACCGGCAGCCGTTCCGTGAGTCCCTCGGTCGCGGGGACCAGGACCGCTCCCGGGTACGCCGAGTGCGCGGCGGGGCGGGCGGCCGTCGCCCGGACCTGCGTCCTCGCCGGTTCCCCCGCCGGACGCATCGGGGCGACGACCGGGACGCGGGACGTCAGAGCCTCGGGCTCGTGTGCAGTGCCGGTCGAGCGCGACGGGACGACCGGGACGCGGGACGTCACACCCTCGGACTCCGAGGCCGAGGCGCCGTTCGGACGCAGGCGGACAACCGGGACGCGGGCCGTCAGGCACTCGGGCTCGGACGCGGCGGCGCCGGTCGAGCGCCCGGGACAACAGGGAGGCGAGACGTCGCACCGACCGGGTCGGCCGACACGGGCCGCGGCTTCGGACCCGGACGGGGGACGCGCCCGGATCGGGTCGCCGAGCCCGCCGGCGGACGCTCGGCGACGGAGGTCCAGGGGGACGGCTCGGGCGTCCCGCGGGTCGGCGAGGGCCGCCGGACCGGAACGGCCGGCGCCCGGGTCGCACGCACACCCCGTCCGCCGTCCGGCTCGTCGGTGGAGTGCGGACGCGGGACGACAGCCACCCGGCGGGTGGGCGCATCCGTGTACGGGCCCTGTACGGCTGCTCACTCCGCGTGTTCATGTCGGAGATGTCCGGGTCGGCCGTTCGTGCGCGCCGCCACGCCCGTGGTGCGGGCATCCTTGCCCATGCGCTCCCCTTCGCCTAGTGCAGGACCTTTCGGTGCGACGCCGCGCGACCACGCACTCCCCGTGCGCCCCGGCAATCGCGACGGACATCTGACATTACCCTGTCAGCGATACGACGCGTCCGCGTTTCACGAATCGGCAGCCAATCACTCAGACGGACTAGGAGAATGGCGTCCGAGTTCCGGCGAGCAGTGCCCTGAGCTGCAACGAGACAAGCCACGGCTGAGCAGACTGATCGTCAGCGGATCCCCATGTGGAGCAAATGTCGGAGAACGCTATTTGCGACATCGCGCGCTGAGCTCACATCCGGGCAAATGCAAATACGCCGACGAACATTGTTCCGCCGACGGGCGAGGAACGGGCGCCGCCGTTCGGCGACCCCGCCGGGCACAACCGGCGCGGGGAGCGGCCTCGACACCTGATCGTCATCCGGCGACGGTGCGTTACACAGCTGTCGTTCATTCGGGTGACACTCTGATAGAGGCCAGCCTCACCTCCTACTGTGCCCCTCGTCGAACCCGTCACGGGAAGGTCCCGATGCCCCGATGGCCCGGCCCGCTGCTGACCCGGCCGCGGGCGTGATCCCGCTCGCCGACTCCGCTGCGCGGCTCGGTGCGGCGTTCGGCCGACCCGTCCTGTGCGGGGAGCCGGGACCGGGCTGGACCCGCTGCGCCGACGTCGACGCGGAGTTCGTCACGCGGTGGGAGCAGGTCGTCGGCGCACAGCACAGACGCGAGTTCGGCCGCAGCCACCCGGCGGCCGCGGCGGCCTACGTCCTCGGGTGGTACGCGGGCGTGCCGGCCGAGCTGGGTGGCGCCCTGTACCGGCTGTCCCGGCGCGTCCCGCGGCTCGGTCGGGACGCGGTCGCGTTCCGACTCGCCGCTGAGGCGTACCCGGACGCGTACGCGCTGCTGGACGCGCGGTTCTGGTGCCTGCCGAGCGACCCCGCCGCGGATCATCCCGACGCCACGCCCGTGGCCGACGAGCCGGCGCTGGCCGCGGTGCTGCGGGAGCAGGTGCGCGCCCACGCCGACGCCTTCCTCGCCCAGCACCCGTCGCGCAGGCGGTTACCGCCGCGCACCCTGCTCGGCGCGTTCACCGACGGCATGGACACCGGGCTGTGGCTCGGCGGCGACCCCACTCCGGAGCGACTGCTGCCCGACGCCGCGCTCGCCCTGCCGGCCGGTCCGTCCCCGCTGCCGGCGTCGACGCTGCACGTGCTGGTCGACGGCCGCGGGCGGCGGCACGTCGACCGGCGCACCCTGTCGTGCTGCTACTACTTCACGATCAACCCGGCTGCGGGGCCGTGCGGTACCTGCCCCCGGATCCCCGCGGCCGAACGGCTCCGCCGGCTCACGGACCTCCCGGACGAGCCGGCGGGCAGCTACTAGGTGCGCGAGTCGCCACCTTCGCCGCCGCGAGTGGGGACCTTTGCCTGCGCGAGATGTGCGAACTCGGCCTGACGAACGTGCCGACTCGCGGGGCGGCCGGGTTGGATCAGGACGGGAGGCAGGGTCAGGACGGGAGGAGGCGGCGCGCGATGCCGGCTATGGTCACGCCGGGCCGATAGTGCTGGGTGAGGTAGGCGTTCAGCACGATGTTCGCCCCGGCGAGCACCGGCACGAGGTACTGCGCGACGCGCTGGCGGCGCTGCCACACGGTGATCTCCGGCGGGGTCTGTGCGTTCGGGATCGTGACGTCCTCGGTGTCGAACCGCTCCCCGCGCTCGTTCGCACGCTCCGTCAGCCGACCGATCCGGCTACCGCTCCATGCAGCGAAACCGGTCGCCGCCGCGCCGGCCACCGCGACCGCGGCCTGGGCCGCACCCGCCCGGCCGATCCCGTGCTGGACGGCGAGCCGTCCCTTGCTCTCCCAGGTCAACCGCGATCCGGCCACGAGCACGGCGCCGATGCCGAGCCACTGGGCGGGAGCGAAGCGACGCCATGCCGATTCGGCGACACGGACCTTGTCGATCCCGTCCCGCAGGTCCGCACCCGACTTGTTCACCCCAGCCACGCCCATCACCGATCCGCCGAACCACAGCGCGGCGCCGAGGTCGTGGGCGGCCTGGGCGGCGACGCGACTGTCAGCGGTGTTGATGACGCTCATGCCGTGCTCTCCCGTCGTCGTTCGGTGAGCGCGACATACCCCCGCCGACGCACCTCATGCCACCGCGCGTGACTGCTCCACTGCCAGCGCGTCGACCAGGTCGTTCATCGGGTCCCCCGAGTGGCCCTTCACCCACCGGAACGACACGTCGCCCCGCTCGGTGACCAGGGTGATCAGCGGCTCCCACAGGTCGCGGCTCACCACCGGCTTCTTCGCGCTCGTCGTCCAGCCACGCGCGATCCAGCCCTTCCACCAGCCGTCGCGGAAGCAGTTGACGACGTAGGTCGAGTCGCTGACGACGACCAGCGGGCCCGGCAGCGCCCGCACCGCCTCCAGCGCCGCCCGGATCTCCATGCGCTGGTTGGTGGTCCGCGCCTCACCGCCGCTGTCCTGACGCCCGTCCTGCGTCGCCCACGCCCAGCCGCCGGGGCCGGGGTTCCCCGAACAGGCACCGTCCGTCCACACCTCGAGCGCGCCGTCGGCCGCGGGCATCTCCGGTCGCGGCGCGGAGCGGGCCGGTCGGGCCGTCGTCGTCTCCGCCGTCGACCCGGCGCACCGCTCGTGCGCCCACCCGCTGCCCGACTTGGCGATCTCCACCCCCGGCCGGATGTCCGAGGCGCAGACCGCGCACGTGGTGGCGTACTTGGCGGTCATCGGCACGCCGAAGACTTTAGGCGCCGGCCGCGGTGCCGGTGTGGACGGCCCGGTGTCCACAGGCGATGTGACTAGCCTGGTGCCGTGGCCGATCTCACCCCGGAGCGCTCGCCGCGGTTCGACGACGACCTGGTCGGGCTCGACCCCGACGACCCCGAGGCGCAGGCGTTCGCCGCGCACCTCGACCGCATGCAGCGCCAGGGTCCGACGTTCACGATCGAGGGCTACCTCGACGGGGTGCGGACCTTCGCCGACTCGGCGAACCGCGCCGAGGGCGGGCGCCGCTGGGCGGCCGTGGCGCTGGTCGGGCTCTTGCTGGCGGTCGCCGCCTACGTGGTGTACGACGCGCTCCTGTTCGTCGTCGGCACCTGGTTGTGAACCGTCCTACTCTGGGACACATGGAGACCGAGAGCGCCCCGAAGGTCGTCAAGAGCGACGCGGAGTGGCGCGCCGAGCTGACCCCCGCCGAGTACCAGGTGCTGCGCAAGGCCGGTACCGAGCGTCCGTTCGTGGGCGAGTACACCGACACCAAGACCGAGGGCGTCTACACCTGCCGCGCCTGCGGCGCGGAGCTGTTCCGCAGCGACGCGAAGTTCGAGTCGCACTGCGGGTGGCCCTCGTTCTTCACGCCGCTGGCGGGCGACGCGGTGATCGAGCGGGTCGACAGCACGCTGGGCATGCGGCGGGTGGAGGTGGTGTGTGCGAACTGCCACAGCCACCTCGGGCACGTGTTCGAGGGCGAGGGCTACTCGACGCCGACGGACCTGCGGTACTGCATCAACTCGATCTCGATGCGGCTGGTGCCGAAGGAGCGTTAGTCGATCAGCTCGACGGCGCAGGGCAGGCCGGGGGCGCGGGCGAGGCGGGCGTCGGCGGTGAGGAGTGGGTAGCCGAGGCGGGCGGCGAGGGCGACGTAGAGGGCGTCGTAGTAGGTAACGTTGTCGCGCAGGGCCCATGCGGCGGTCGCCAACGGACCGTGCGGGTAGCGCTCGCCCACGAGCAGGCCGAGCGCGCGAAGAGCTCCTGCCGCGACGTCGACAGCGATGTGGCCCGCCGACGATCTACGGCGCAGCACGCTCCCGACCTCGGCATCGATCAGGTGCGGCGCGTGCGTGACAACCCGCGCCAAGCTGTGACGCAGGCGCTCCGCTTCGGGTGTCATCTCGACGAGAGCGGTCACGGCCACCGACGCGTCGAGCACCACCCCGTCAGCGGTCACGGTCTTCATCGAGGTCGTTCAGGATCTGCTCACGGGTCACCGACGGTGGATTCGCCGCCAAGTACGCCTCCCACTCGTCGACGGCTTCCGCCCACCGCATTCGTGTTCGGCTACCCGAGACGATGTACTCGCGCATGTATGCCTGGAGCGACTGGCCGGCGTCGCGCGCCTGACGCTGCAGCTGCTCGTGCACGTCGTCCGGGATGTCCCGGATCTGGATCGTCGCCATACCCTGAGCTTAGCGCTGATTCAGCGCTACCTCCTAGGGAAGGGTCGCGACCAGGTCCCCCACCTGCACCCGGGGCCCGGTGAAGAACGGGATCTCCACACGCACATGGCGGCGGGCCTCGGTGGCGCGCAGGTCGCGCATGAGGTCGACGATCCGGTGCAGCTCGTCCGCCTCGAACGCGAGGATCCACTCGTAGTCGCCGAGGGCGAACGACGACACCGTGTTCGCGCGCACGTCGGGGTAGCCCCGCGCGGCCTTGCCGTGGTCGGCCAGGAGCTGTCGACGCTCGGCGTCGGGCAACAGGTACCACTCGTAGGAGCGCACGAAGGGGTACACGCACAGGTACCGCCGCGGCTCCTCACCCGCGAGGAACGCCGGGACGTGGCTCTTGTTGAACTCGGCCGGGCGGTGCAGGGCGGCCTGGCTCCAGACCGGCACGCTGGCCCGGCCCAGCGTGGTGGTGCGGCGCCAGGCGGCGTACGCCGCCTGCAGCGACTCGATCTCCTCGGCGTGCCACCACACCATGTAGTCGGCGTCGGCGCGCATCCCGGCCAGGTCGTACACCCCGCGGACCACGACGCCCTTGCCCTCCAGCGCATCGACGAACTCCGCGGCCTGCGACGCGGCAGCGGCCCGGTCGTCGTCGAGCCGGCCCGGCTCCGTCCGGAACACCGACCACATCGTGTAGCGGACAGTCGAGTTCAGCGTGGCGTAGTCGAGGCGTGCCATGCGCCCATCCTGCCATCCGTGAGCTGGGCAGCCACCCGCTCGGCCGCCAGCCGCGCCGTCCCCACGCACGCCGGCACCCCGACGCCGTGCAGGGCGGCGCCGGCCACGGCCAGGCCCGGCACGGCGGCGACGCCGTCGTCGATCACGCGCACCCGGTCGAGGTGCGCGACCGCGTACTGCGGCAGGCCGCCGCCCCACCGCTGCACGTGCACCGCGACCGGCGCGGCGCTGATCCCGGTGAGCACGGCGAGGTCGGCCCGGGAACGGGCGACCAGCTCGGCGTCGTCGACCTGCAGCGTCGCCTCCTCACCGAACCGGCCCAGGGATGTCCGCAGCCGGACCACGCCGTCGGTCGCCGCGGCCGCGAGGTGCGCCCACTTGCGCGACGAGTGCGTCGCCGCCTTGATCGACAGGGGTTCACCTGCCGCGACCAGCACACCGGACGTCCCCGGCAGCCGTTGCGCGTCAGCGTCCCGGTAGGCGAGTGCGACGACGACGGACGACGCCAGCTCGATCTCCCCCGCCGCGCGGGCGGCGGCGGGCACGACCTCGGCCAGCAGCCGCGCGACCGCGGGGGCGGGGACGGCGAGCACCACGGCGTCCACGTCGAGCGCGTCCTGGCCCGGGCCCAGGACGAGCCGCCAACCGTCGTGGAGCCGGTGCAGCGCACGGACGGTGGTCGACAGTCGGACCTCGACGGTGGCGGCGAGCGCGTCGACGAGCGTCGCGTAACCGCCGCGCAGGGCACCGAACACGGGTTCCGACGGCGTCGAGCTCTCGGGCGCGGCGGCGCCGGGTCTGCCGGAAGGCGCGACTCGCGCTGACGAACGTGGCGACTCGCGCTGACGAACGTGCCGACTCGCGGGAGAATTCTCCGCGGTGGCGCGGTCCGCGGCCGCGGTCAGCGAGGGTGCACCGTCGTCCAGCGCGGCGGCGACGGCAGGCAGCGTGGCGCGCAGGCCCAGCACGTCCACCCGGCCCGCGTACACGCCGCCGAGCAAGGGGTCGGCCAGGCGGTCGGCGAGCTCGTCGCCGAAGCGTTCCCGCAGCAGCCCGCCGAGCGCGACGTCGCCACCGGGTGCCCACGCGAGCGGCCGGTCGCGCTCGGCCCGCGCCACGGCCGTCGCGGCGGGCGACAGCACGCCGTCGAGCTGGGCGCCACTCGTCGGCACCCCCAGCAGCGTTCCGGAGGGCAGCGGGACCGTGCCGCCCCCGGCCCGCACGGACGGCGCCGCACCCGCCGGGTGCACCACCTCGTCGGCCAGGCCCAACTCGTCGATCAGCGCCCGCGCCTCGGGGCGCCGCCACAGGAACGCCTCGGCGCCGACGTCGTAGGGCACGCCCGCGAGGTCGACCGTCCGCAGGACGCCGCCGAGCCGGTCGCGCTGCTCCAGGACGACGACCTCGGCGGCCGCTCCGAGGAGCGTCCGCAGCCGGTGCGCGGCGGCGAGCCCGGAGACCCCGCCGCCGACGACGGCGACCCGCACGATGTTCATGGCTCCGGCGCTCACGGCTCCAGGCCGTGCACCAGCTCGACCAGCCGCGTCAGGACGTCGGGGTCGGTCCCGGGCAGCACGCCGTGCCCCAGGTTGAACACGTGTCCGGGCGCCGCGCGACCCTCCGCGACGATCCGGCGCGCCTCCGACGCGACGGTCGCGGCGTCGGCGAACAGCACCGCGGGGTCCAGGTTGCCCTGCAGCGCGACGCGACCGCCGGTCCGGCGGGCGGCCTCGTCCAGCGGCACCCGCCAGTCGACCCCCACGACGCCCGCGCCCGCCTCGGCCATCGCGCCCAGCAGCTCACCGGTGCCGACCCCGAAGTGGATCCGCGGCACGCCGGCGCCGGCCAGCCCGGAGAGCACCCGAGCGGAGTGCGGCAGGACGTACTCGCGGTAGTCGCGCAGCGAGAGCGCCCCCGCCCACGAGTCGAACAGCTGCACGGCATCCACCCCGGCGTCGACCTGCGCGCGCAGGAACGTCGAGGTGATGTCGGCGAGCCGCGCCATCAGGCCGTGCCACACCTCCGGCGCGGCGTGCATGAGGGCCTTCGTGCGCTCGTGGTTGCGGCTCGGGCCGCCCTCCACCAGGTACGACGCGAGGGTGAACGGGGCGCCGGCGAAGCCGATCAGCGGGGTGGTGCCGAGCTCGCGCACCAGCAGGCCGACGGCCTCGGCGACCGGTCCGACCTGCTCGGCGTGCAGGCCCGGCAACCGCTCGACGTCCGCGGCCGTGCGCACCGGCGCGGCGACGACGGGCCCCGTGCCGGGCACGATGTCGACGCCGATGCCCGCGGCGTGCAGCGGCACGACGATGTCGCTGAAGAGGATCGCGGCGTCCACCCCGTGCCGGCGCACCGGCTGCATCGTGATCTCGCAAGCGAGCTCGGGGGTCAGGCAGGCCGCGAGCATGCCGGTGTCGGCGCGGAGCGCGCGGTACTCGGGCAACGACCGGCCCGCCTGGCGCATGAACCACACCGGCACGCGTGCAGGACGCCCGCCGCGGGCCGCGACGAGGAACGGGGCGTCGCGCAGGTCCCGGCGCGCCCGCGGGAGGGGCGGCACGGCGGGGGCGGGCGGGGTGACCATGACCCGGCCATCCTCCCACGTCGCAGTCGGGGTGCCGCGCCCGAGGCCGCCCGGGCGCGACGACCCCGCTCGGTGCTCCACGGGCCACGACCGGGGTCTCCCGATCGGGCTCCGGCGCGCCTGTGCCGGTGACCCTGAGCTTCGATCTAGAGTCCCCGCTCGTGTCCGACCCGACCGGCCCTCCGGAGGAGTTCCGGCGCGCCGTCGCCGCGCTGTCGGCCGTACGGCCGCGCCCGGAGCTGGTGGTGGCCCCGCTCGACGCGCCGCCTCGGCTGGCTCCCTTCACCTGGGCCGTCAGCGTGGAGGCCGACGCCGCCCGCCGTCCCGGGGAGGACCTCGACGAGCCGGACACGTCGGGGCGGCTGATCCTCCTGCACGACCCCGCCGGGCAGGACGCGTGGGAGGGGCGGTTCCGGCTCGTGTGCTTCGTCCAGGCGCGGCTGGATCCCGAGCAGGTGGGCGACGAGATGCTGCCGACCGTCGGCTGGTCGTGGCTCACCGAGGCGCTCGACCAGAACGGCGCGGCACACGTCGCGCTCGGCGGCACCGTCACGCAGACCTCGTCGGTGCGGTTCGGCGACATCGCCGGCCCGCGGCGCAACGACGACATCGAGCTGCGGGCCTCCTGGACCCCGGCGGCCCCTGAGGGATCGGACGGGGATCTGCGCTGCCACGCCGAGGCCTTCTGCACGCTGATCGCGACGGCGGCGGGCCTGCCCCCCGTCGGCATCGCCGCGATGGCTCACCGGATCGGGTGAACTCGCCGCCGTCGCGGGCGGCGCCCCCGACGTGCCGGAACGTGACCGGATGATCACTCCGCTGAGTGATCGCAGGCCGAGAGGGCTGTAACCTTCGCGCTTCCGGATGCGAGGGCATACACGACGTTAGACCGCTTGGGGGGTAGGGTTCATCCCACGACACCACCTCGGGTGGTCGAACGGCACCGTCCGCCCGCCGAGGGGCTGGTGGCGGTCGGGGGGCAACGACCGACTCCAGGAGGTAGATGACGTGGCCGTACTTGGCCAGGGCGCGACCGTGCGCGGAACCACCGGAGCGGTGCTGTCGCCAGCGACGATCCCGCATCCGCGCGAGGAGCAGTTCACCGTGCTCGTGGTCGACGACCACCCGCTGCTGCGCGAGGCGATCGCCGCGCGGCTGCGGACCATGGGGGCGGTGACCGTGCACGAAGCGGCCTCCGTCGCCGAGGCGCGTGCCCGCGCACAGGCCAACGGCCCGTGCGACCTCGCGATCCTCGATCTCGGGCTGCCCGACGGCAGTGGGCTGGACCTGGTGACGGAGCTGCGCTCGCTGGGCTGGAACCGGCTCGTCGTGCTGGCGTCGTCGGACGACCCGTACGCGGTGCGGTCGGCCTTCCAGGCCGGTGCGCAGGCCTACCTGCTCAAGTCGGCGTCGCCGGCCGTGGTGACGGACGGCGTGAAGCGCGTGCTGGACGGCGGGGTCTACGCAGACCCGACCGTGGCCCCGCTGCTCGCCACCGGCACCCGCGTGCCCGGGACCGACAACACCCCGCGGGAGCTGTCGGCGCGCGAGGTCGAGGTGCTGCAGTTGGTCGCAGACGGGCAGTCGAACAAGGAGATCGGCGAGGCGCTGAGCCTGTCGGCGCTGACGGTCAAGAGCCACCTGTCCCGCATCGGGCGCAAGCTCGGAACCGGCGATCGCGCGCAGATGGTCGCGCTCGCCATGCGGGCCGGGGTCATCCGCTGACCGCGGAACCCGCGCCAGAGCCGGGACCAGTTCCCCTGCTGGTCCCGGCGGACGGGCTGCCGCCGGTCGTGGCCGACCGCAGGGCGTTGGCCGATATGGCGCAGAAGCTGGCGGCGGGTACCGGACCGGTCGCCGTCGACGCCGAGCGGGCCTCCGGCTTCCGGTACTCGCAGCGGGCGTACCTGGTCCAGCTGCGCCGCGCGGGAGCCGGCACCGCGCTGATCGACCCGATCCCACTCGGCAGCGACCTGCACGAGCTGGACCCCGTGCTGGCCGGGCCCGAGTGGGTGCTGCACGCGGCCTCGCAGGACCTGCCGTGCCTGGCCGAGGTGGGGCTCGCGCCCACGTCGCTGTTCGACACCGAGCTGGCCGGGCGGCTCGCCGGCCTGCCCCGCGTCGGGCTGGGCCCGCTGGTGGAGCAGCTGCTCGGCCTCTCGCTCGAGAAGGGGCACGGCGCGGCCGACTGGTCGCGGCGCCCGCTGCCCGACGACTGGCTCGTCTACGCGGCGCTGGACGTCGAGGTCCTGGTCGAGCTGCGCGACGTCCTCGCGGCGCTGCTGGCGGAGCAGGGCAAGCTCGAGTGGGCCAGCCAGGAGTTCGAGGCGGTGCGGACCGCGGGGCCGCCCGCACCGCGGGCCGAGCCGTGGCGGCGGACATCCGGCATCCACAAGATCCGCAAGCCCCGGGCGCTGGCCGCGGTGCGGGCGTTGTGGGAGGCCCGGGACCGGCTCGCCGCCGAGCGCGACATCGCCCCCGGCCGGGTACTCCCCGACGCGGCGATCGTCGACGCCGCGGTCGTCGCGCCCACCTCTCCTGCGGCACTCGCGGCACTCCCGGTGTTCCGCGGCCGGTCACAGCGCCGCCTCACCTCCTACTGGTACGCGGCGCTGGCGCAGGCGGCGCGCCTCGGTCCCGACGAGCTCCCGAAGGTGACGGTCCCGGGTGACGGACCCCCGCCCGTCGCGCGCTGGGCCGACCGCGACCCGGCCGCCGCCGCACGGCTCGCGGCGGCCCGGGCGGGTATCGCGGCGATCTCGGCGGAGTGGTCGATCCCGGCGGAGAACCTGCTTCAGCCCGACCTCCTGCGCCGCGTCTGCTGGTCCCCGCCTGCGGACGGGGAGATCGCCACGGCGCTGCGCGAGGGCGGCGCACGCGAGTGGCAGGTCGAGCTGATCGCTCCCGTGCTCGCCGACCTCGCCCGCCCGGTCGCCTGACCGACCCTCCCCCGCGAGTCGGCACCTTTGCCGCCGCGAGTCGGCACCTTTGCCGCCGCGAGTCGGCACCTTTGCCGCCGCGAGTCGGCACCTTTGTCAGTGTGAGTCGGGGTGTTCCGCACGGTTCGGCAGCGCGCCGCCGGGTGCCGGGAGACGCACGACCACGGTGAGCCCACCGCCCGACACCGGTTCGGCCACCACCGTGCCTCCGTGCGCGTGCACCACCGCGCGGACGATCGAGAGCCCCAGCCCCGAGCCGGGCGTGTCGGCCGTGCGGTCCACCGGCCCCCGCCGGAAGGGCTCGAACAGCTCCTCCACCCGCTCCGGGGCGATCTCGGGGCCCCCCGAGCTCACGTACAGCTCGGCGGACGTCCCCCGGACGCCGGTGCGGATCTCCACCCAGCCTGCCGGGACGTTGTGCCGCACCGCGTTCTCCACGAGGTTCCCGGCGACGCGCTCCAGCAGCACCGGGTCACCCACCGTCGGCGCGGGCGCGCGCTGCTCGCGGACCCGCAGCCCGCGGCGAGTGGTCTCGGTCCGCATCGCTGCCAGCGCGGGCACGACGAGGTCGGCGAGGTCGACGGTCCGTGCGGCGGCGGGATCGACGGCCGATGGCGCTTCGCTGCGGGCCAGCAGGAGCAAACCCGCGATCAGGTCGTCGGCCCGGCGGCTGGCCTCGCGGACGACGTCGCCCATCCGCCGCAGCTCGTCGACGTCGGCGTCGGGATCGGCGAGGGTCACGTCGACCTCGGTCCGCAGCACCGCCAGCGGGGTCCGCAGCTCATGGCTGGCGTTGGCGACGAACCGGCGCTGGGCCTCGAACGCCGCCTGCAACCGGTCGAGCATCGCGTCGAAGCCGGCCGCCAGCTCCGCGACCTCGCCGCGGGCGTCGCTGAGCTCCAGGCGGGTGTCGAGCGACTCGGCCGACAGCCGCCGCGCCGTGGCCGTGACGGCGTGAAGCGGCCCGAGCACCCGGCCGACCAGCCACCACGAGACGAGGCCCGCCGCGACCACGACGAGCGGGAAGGCGATCAACCCGGCGCGCAGGACCTCGGCCTGAACCGCGGCCCCGACGGCGGCGCTGACCTGCTCGGCAGGCACGTCCAGCCCGCGGACCCGGACGCGGCTGCCCGGCGGGAGGGCGGGGACGGCATTCACGACACCGCCGACGAGGAGCCAACCCAGCCACAGGAGCAGGGCGCTGACCAGCGCGACGAGCCCGGTGCTGAGCACGGTGAGCACCGGCCGCAGGCCCGCGGTGCGCCACGCGGCGGCCGCCTCGCGGGTGGGCCGCGCGGCATCGACGGACGCGGCGGGCACGGCGCGATCCTCGCACGCCCGTACGGGCGGCCGGGTCACGAACCGGCGCAAGCCCCCGTGCCGGGTCGTCGAACTCGTGTACCCGGACGCAAGACTCGCGTGCAGAAGCGCAAGACTCGCGGGCACACCCACTGCGAGTTCTGCGTTCGTGCACATGACTGTTGCGTTCGTGCACACGAGTAGTGCGTTCCCGTACGCCCGAGGCCCGGCGAAGGCGGTCAGCCGGCGGCGGGGACGCGGTAGCCCGCGCCGACCACCGTCTCGATCACTCCGGGGTCGCCGAGCTTCTTGCGCAGGGTCATCACCGTCACCCGCACCGTGGTCGTGAACGGGTCGGCGTTCTCGTCCCACACCCGCTCCAGCAGCTCCTCGCTGCTCACGACCGCTCCCCCGGCGCCCATCAGCACCTCGAGCACCCCGAACTCCTTGCGGGTCAGCTCCACCGGGCGGTCCGCGCGGCGGACGATCCGGCGGGCCGGGTCCAGGGCCACGTCGCCCGCCACCAGCAGCGGCGGCGCCGCCGGGGTCGCGCGGCGGCCGAGCGCCCGGCAGCGGGCCACCAGCTCCGGGAAGTCGAACGGCTTGGCCAGGTAGTCGTCGGCACCGCGGGAGAAGCCGTCGACCTTGTCCGCGAGGGTCCCGCTCGCGGTGAGCATGAGCACCCGGGTCGTCGACCCCGAGCCGACGATCTCGGTACACAGCCGGTCCCCCGGCATGCCCGGCAGGTCACGGTCCAGCACGACCACGTCGTACCGGGTGATCGTCGACTTCTCGTGCCCGGTGTCGCCGTCGTACGCCACGTCCACGGCCATCCCCTCGCGCCGCAGCCCGCGGGCGATGGCGTCGGCCAGCGCGCGCTCGTCCTCGACCACCAGCACCCGCATCAGCGCGCCTGCTCCTCAGGGCCGAACTCGTCGAACTCGGTGTCGACCCCGGTCTCGAACCTGGTCAGCCCCCGCACGTCCAGCCGGCGGGTGCGGCGGCCGGCCGCCACGCCGAGCCGCGAGCCCGGCAGTGCCGCCGCCCACTCGGTCACCCGGCGCGCGACGTCCTGCGCCGTCAGGCCCACCGCGGCCAGCACGTCCGCCCGGTTGCCGTGCTCGAGGAACTCCTGGGGCAGCGCGAGGTCACGCAGCGGCACGTCGCACTCGGCCGCCCGCAGCGCGTCGGCGAGCGCCGAGCCGAACCCGCCGTGGCGTCCACTGTCGCTGACCGTGACCACCATCTGGTGCCCCGCGGCGAGCCCGACCAGCGCGTCCGGGACCGGCAGCACCCACCGCGGGTCGACGACCGTGACCGCCACGCCTTGCGCCCCCAGCCGTTCTGCGGCCACGACACCGAGCTCGCCGAACGCCCCCACGCAGACGAGCAGGACCGCCGGCTCAGCCGCATCGTCGAGGTCGGGCTCGCGCAGCACGTCCACCCCGCCGATCCGGCGCACCGCCGGCACCGACCCGATCACCGCGCCCTTCGGGAAGCGCAGGGCCGTCGGTCCGTCGTCGACCGCGACGGCCTCGGCCAGCTCCTCGCGCAACGTCTCGGCGTCCCGAGGCGCGGCGACCCGCATGCCCGGCACGACACCCAGGATCGACAGGTCCCACATCCCGTTGTGCGACGGCCCGTCGTTGCCGGTCACCCCGGCACGGTCCAGCACCAGCGTGACGGCCTGGCGGTGCAGCGCGACGTCCATGAGCAGCTGGTCGAAGGCCCGGTTGAGGAAGGTCGAGTAGATCGCGACGACGGGGTGCAGCCCGCCTGCGGCCAGCCCGGCCGCCGAGGTCAGCGCGTGCTGCTCGGCGATGCCGACGTCGAAGCAGCGGTCCGGGAATGCCTCGGCGAACGGGGCGAGTCCCGTCGGGCCGAGCATCGCCGCGGTGATCGCGACGACGTCCCGGCGCGCCTGCCCGAGCGCCACCATCTCCTCGGCGAACACGGACGTCCACCCCACCGGCGTGGGCCCCGTGGGGCGACCCGTCTCGGGGTCGAACGCCGCCGGGCTGTGCATCTGCTCGGCGACGTCGTTCTCCGCGGGCGCGTAGCCGCAGCCCTTCCGGGTGACGGCGTGCACGATCACCGGACCGCCGAAGTGCCGGGCCCGGCGCAGCGCCGACTCCATGGCGGCCACGTCGTGCCCGTCGACCGGCCCGAAGTACTTGAGCCCCAGGTCGGAGAACAGCTCCTGGGGGCTCAACGCGTCCTTCACCCCGGCCTTGAGCGCGTGCAGCCCGGCGTAGATCGGCCGGCCGACGACCGGGGTCCGCCGCAGCGTGTCCTTGCCGGCCTCCAGCACCCGCTCGTACCCCGGCTGCAGCCGCAGCGACGCGAGCCGGTCCGCCAGGCCGCCGATCGTCGGGGCGTAGGAGCGCCCGTTGTCGTTGACGACGACGACCACGTTGCGGTCCCGGCCCGCCGCGATGTTGTTGAGCGCCTCCCACGCCATGCCGCCGGTCAGCGCGCCGTCACCGATCACCGCGACGACGTGGCGCTGCTGCCCGGTGAGCGCGTACGCCCGCGCCAGCCCGTCCGCCCACGACAGCGACGTCGAGGCGTGGCTGTTCTCGACGTGGTCGTGCTCGCTCTCGGTGCGGCTCGGATAGCCCGAGAGGCCGCCGGTCTTCTTCAGCCGCTCCCAGCCGTCGACCCTGCCGGTGAGCAGCTTGTGCACGTAGGCCTGGTGGCCCGTGTCCCAGATCAGCGTGTCGCGCGGGGAGTCGAAGACGCGGTGCAGCGCAATGGTCAGCTCGACGACGCCGAGGTTCGGGCCGAGGTGCCCCCCGGTCCGGGCGACGCTGGCGACCAGGAAACGGCGGATCTCGGCGGCCAGCTCGGCGATCTCTCGCGGGTCGAGCCGCCGAAGATCGGCCGGACCGCGCAGGCGTCGCAACAAGGTCACGGCGCCAGTCTACGGACGGCGGCTCGGTGGACCCGGCGGGCGCGACGCCGGCGTCGACGGCGCGTTGGGATGGATCATGCAGGCGAGCGGCCGGGGAAGGCGGGCGCGGGAGCCCCGGGCGGTCCGAACCGCACGAGGTTCCGCCCATCGCGTTTGGCGGTGTACAGCGCGGCGTCGGCGGCGCCGAGCACCTGCTGCAGCGTGCAGGTGCGGCCCAGGTCGAAGACGGCACCGACCGAAGTGGACACCCCGTCGATCGTGAGGGGGCCGTCCGGGGTGTGCACGGCGACCGCGAGCTCGGCGATGCGCGCCCGGATCCGCTCGGCGATCGTCGCCATCTGCCGACGGCCCGCCGAGGTCAGGTCGAGGTCGCGCAGCAGCACCACGAACTCCTCGCCGCCGAACCGGCCGACGACGTCGCCGTCCCGCACCTCGGCGCGCAGCGTCGCGGCGACCGCGGCCAGGACCGAGTCGCCCGCGAGGTGCCCGTAGGTGTCGTTGACGGACTTGAAGTGGTCCAGGTCGAGGATGAGGACACCGGCCGCGGCTCCCTGGCGCTGCGCGCGGCGCAGCGCCCGCTCGGCCTTGTCGTGCCAGGCCGCGGCGTTGAGAAGGCCGGTCTTGCCGTCCATCGCGGCCCGCTGCTCGAGCTGGCGCGCCATGTCGGCCCGGTGCAGCACCACCAACGGGACCAGCACGAGCAGGACGAGCCACGGGTTGAGTGTCACGGACACGGCGGTCAACGCGCCCAGCGACAGTGTGGCCATCTCCAGGGCGATGTCGTCGACCTTGCCGAGCAGGTGGCGCACCCGGCCCCGGCCGGCGGCCGGCATGTCCTGCAGCGCGATCACGGTGATCACGAGAATGTTGTTGACGACGGCGTAGGCCACGACGGCCAGGGCGAGCACGGCCAGCCCGACCGCTCCGGCGCTCCAGCGCGGGACCCCACCCGAGGTGCTCGCGACGGCGTGCGCGGCCTGGGCCGCGAGGACGACCGCGGCGGCGGTGTAGATGTTGCGGTAGAGCCGGCTCTTCGCGGGCCGCCACACCCGCACCCACAGGTGCAGGTACACCGCGACGACGACGGTCGCGGCGAGCGGTGGGGGGAGCAGCAGGGCGGCCGCGAAGGTCCAGACGGAGCTGAGGTCGTAGTACGACGTGTCGGAGACGCGCCGGCGCATCCGCTCGACCTTGCTCGCGATCTCGGTGTGCACCAGCCCCAGCACCACGAGCGCGCCGGTCATCAGGATCTCGCGGGCGGTGGGGCGCAGCGAACCGATCTCGAGGCCGACGAGCAGCGCGGCCGTGCCACAGACGAGCAGCACGACGGCGACGACCGGCCCGCGCAGGTGCCACATCTCCCACCGGCCGACCGTCCAGGGGTGAACCCGGGGTCGCGGGTACGGCCGGTCGGGGGACCGTCCCATGTCAGCTCCTCTCCTGCAGATCGAGCCCGAGAGTAGTGACTCCGCTGCGAACCGTGATCGCCCGCACGTCGACCCGGACGTGTGCACTTCGCACGCCCATCGTCGCGCAGGGTGACGCTCGCCGCTCGTCGTCCCCACGCGGCCGTCGACCGGAAGGAGGGCGGCCGACCACACCCGATACGTGGCCCGGCGCGTTCGACGGGTGCAGGCGCCACCGACCGGGGAGGAGACCGGGATGTCCAACCGCTCCTGGTGACCCGCTCGGGCTCCGACGCACCCTCACCCCTCCGCCCTGGCGACGGCCGCACGGCACGTCGGCCCGTCGCCGAGCCCGCGGGACCGCACGTGCGCGTCCGTGATGACGAGCGCGACCGCGATCCCGAGGGCGCCGCAGAGCGCCACCGCCGCCCGCGCCCCCCACACCTGCGCCACGACGCCGCCGAGCAGCACCGCGAGGCCCTGGGCGCCGATGAGCCCCGCCGCGGCGACCCCGATCGCCCGGCCGCGCAGTTCGCCGGGAGTCGCGCGGACGAACTCCGCCTGCGCCTGCACCAGACTCGCGGTCGCGAAGGCGCCCGAGATCCCCCACAGGCCCAGCGTGGTGCCGAGGCCGGGCTGCAGACCGCACAACCCCAACGGGAGGGCGGCCGCGAGCGCGAGCGGGCCGATCGACCGCCTGCGCACCGAGTGGGGAACGAACCGGGTGAACAGCCACCCGCCCAGCACGCTCCCCGCGGGGTCGGCGGCCATGAGCAGGCCCGCGGCCGCGGTGTCCAGGCCGAGCTGCTGGGCGTAGGGCACCGCGAGCGCCTCGGGCAGCACGAAGCACCCCACGAGCCAGGCCGCACAGACCAGCGCGCGGCGCCGACCGTCGTACAGCACGGTGCGCAGAGCCTCCCGGGCGTCGACCGACCAGGCGGCCCGCCGGGCCGGCGCGGCTGCGGCCGGCACCGGACGCTCCGCCACCCCCAGTCGGACGGCCAGGGCGGACACCAGGAAGGACGCCGCGTCGAGGGTGAGCGCCGCCGACGGGCTGAGGGCGGCGACGAGCAGCCCACCCAGCACGAACCCGCCCACCTGGGCCACCTGACCCGTCACGTACCGCAGGGTGAGCGCGGCATCGAACACCGCGCCCGGCACGACCTCGGGCAGCAGCGCGCCCAGTGCGGCGGTGTGCAGCGGCGCGAGCAGGACGACGGCGACCAGCAAGGCGCACAGGACGGGCAGCGGCGTCCCGGGCAGCACCATCAGCGCGACGAGCACGGCGCGCACGAGGTCGCAGGCGAGCATGACGCGGCGCCGGGGGCAGCGGTCGGCGAGCCGGCCCAGCAGCACCCCGCCGACGAGGGCGGGCAGGAACGTCAGCGCGTAGGTCGCCGCGGCCCAGGCGGCCGATCCGGTCCGGCCGAACACCAGGACGCTGAGCCCGATCCGGGCGAGCTGGTCGCCCGCGACGGAGACGAGTTCGGCCCCCCACAGCGCCCGGAACTCGGGGACGCGCAGGGGCTGTCCGAGACCGACGCGTCCACCGGTGTCCCCGGACATGCGGACGTGACCCCTCTCCGCGGCGCGACAACCTGAGGTGACCCGTCCCCGACTGACGGACGTGTGCTTACCGTAGGCATCCGTGCGCATGAGGTCAGCGCGGAAGACGACCTTCCCCTCGAACGGTTGAGGGGAGGCGACGAACGGCGACTACCGCACGAGGAGTGGCATCCGCCGCGCGACACGCGGGGTGCAACCGGTTGCACACAATCTTCACACCGTGTTCACAGTGGACACCACGAGGGAAGGGTCACGTCGGTACCGACCCCCCGTGCCCGTCCGCCCGCAGCGCCGCCCGCAGCGCCTCGGCGTACCCGTCCTGCTCCGCCGGGTCGATCTTCGGCGCGGCGTTCGCGAAGTCGAAGGCCCCCATGTCCGCCGCCGGCATCACGTGCAGATGCAGGTGCGGGACCTCGAACCCGGCCACGAGCAGGCCCACCCGAGGGGGCGCCCACACCGCGCGGATCGCGGCGCCGACCGCGTGCGCCACGGTCATGAGGTGGGCCATCAGCGGTACCGGCGCGTCGGTCCACTGGTCGACCTCGAGCCGGGACACGACGAGGGTGTGGCCCGGGGCGACCGGGTTCACCGAGAGGAACGCAACCGCGTGCTCGTCCGACCAGACGAACCGCGCGGGCAGCTCTCCGGCGATGATGCGGGAGAAGACGGTGGTCATGGTCGGCGAACCTACTGTCGGTACGGACGGGCTGTCGGTATGGAGGGGCGTCGCAACCGGAAGGGACGTGGGGTTTCCGACACTGTCGGTCGGCCCCGGTAGCGTTTCCCGCACCGGGCACGGGGGTGCCCCACGTCCATGTCCATCACCCAGCCGTCCCTCACCCGAACCACCACCCCCGCCGGCGCTCCCGCGGCGCCGCCCTCCCCTTCAACGACGACGAGCCGGCGTGAGCCGGAGAGCGAGGACCCCATGCGGCCGTGGCCGGGAAGTGCCTACCCACTGGGCGCGAGCTACGACGGCGCCGGGACGAACTTCGCGATCTTCTCCGAGATCGCCGAGCGCGTGGAGCTGTGCCTGTTCGCCGACGACGAAACCGAGACCCGGGTCGCCCTGCGCGAGGTCGACGGGTTCGTCTGGCACGGCTACCTGCCCACCGTGGAGCCGGGCCAGCGCTACGGCTACCGGATCCACGGCCCGTACGACCCCACCAAGGGCCTGCGGTGCAACCCGAACAAGCTGCTGATCGACCCCTACGCCAAGGCGGTCGACGGTCCGGTGCAGTGGGACGAGGCGGTGTTCGGCTACCCGTTCGGCTCGCCGGACGATCGGAACGAGAAGGACTCCGCGCCGTTCGTGCCGAAGTCGGTGGTCGTCAACCCGTTCTTCGACTGGGGCAGCGACCGCCACCCGCGCATCCCCTACCACGAGACCGTGATCTACGAGGCGCACGTCAGAGGCCTCACGAACCAGCACCCCGACATCCCCGAAGCGCTGCGCGGCACCTACACGGGCCTCGCGCACCCGGTCATGATCGAGCACCTCAAGCGGCTGGGGGTCACGGCCGTCGAGCTCATGCCGGTGCACGAGTTCATCACGGACCACCACCTGCAGGAGAAGGGCCTCACCAACTACTGGGGCTACAACACGATCGCGTTCCTGGCCCCGCACCACTCCTACGCCCAGGCCAACGCCCGGCCGGGCAGCCAGGTGCAGGAGTTCAAGGCGATGGTCCGCGAGCTGCACAACGCGGGCATCGAGGTGATCCTCGACGTCGTCTACAACCACACGGCCGAGGGCAACCACATGGGCCCCACGCTGTCGATGCGCGGGATCGACAACGCCGCGTACTACCGCCTGGTCGACGACGACCCGCACTACTACATGGACTACACCGGCACGGGCAACTCGCTGAACGTACGCAACCCGCACACCCTGCAGCTGATCATGGATTCGCTGCGGTACTGGGTCACCGAGATGCACGTCGACGGGTTCCGGTTCGACCTGGCGTCCACCCTCGCCCGGGAGTTCTACGACGTGGACCGGCTGTCGGTGTTCTTCGACCTGGTCCAGCAGGACCCCGTGATCAGCCAGGCCAAGCTGATCGCCGAGCCGTGGGACGTCGGGCCGGGTGGCTACCAGGTCGGCAACTTCCCCCCGCTGTGGACGGAGTGGAACGGCAAGTACCGCGACACCGTCCGCGACTTCTGGCGCGGCGAGCCCGGCACGCTCGGCGAGTTCACCTCCCGGCTGACCGGCAGCAGCGACCTCTACCAGGCCGACGGCCGCCGCCCGTTCGCGTCGATCAACTTCGTGACGGCGCACGACGGGTTCACGCTCAACGACCTCGTGTCGTACAACGAGAAGCACAACGACGCGAACGGCGAGGGCGGCAACGACGGCGAGAGCCACAACCGCTCGTGGAACTGCGGGGTCGAGGGCCCCACGGACGACGCCTCGGTGCTCGAGCTGCGGGCGCGGCAGCAACGCAACTTCATCACCACCCTGTTCCTGTCCCAGGGCGTGCCGATGCTGCTGCACGGCGACGAGATGGGCCGCACCCAGAGCGGCAACAACAACGTCTACGCCCAGGACAGCGCGATCTCCTGGATGGACTGGTCGCTGCTGACCAAGAACGTCGGTCTCGTCGGCTTCACCGCGGGGGTCGCGGCACTGCGGGCCGGGCATCCGGTGTTCCGCAGGCGCCGGTTCTTCGCGGGTAAGCCGATCGGCCGCAGCCGCGGGACCGAGGGCCTCACAGCGCTGCCGGACATCGCGTGGTTCACCCCCTCGGGCGAGGAGATGACCGAGCAGGACTGGGACTCCGGCTTCGGCAAGTGCGTCACGGTGTTCCTCAACGGCAACGGCATCACCGAGGTCGACAGCCGCGGCGAGCCGGTCACGGACGACTCGTTCCTGCTGTGCCTCAACGCCCATTACGAAGACATCGAGGTCACCCTCCCGCCGCCGGAGTACGGCACGGGCTGGGCGATCGTCGTCGACACCGCGGTCGGCGAGGTGCTCACGCTGGCCTCCGGGCCCGGTGTGGTGGCGGCCGACCCGCCGCGCGTCGCGGGCGGGGCGAAGCGCCCGGTGCCGGCCCGCTCGGTCGTCGTCCTCCAGCGGACGGAGAGCACGAAGGCGTGATCGCACAACTCGACACCACATCCGGATCACTGCCGAGACGACGTGAGGGAGTGCGGTGATCCCGTCCTCGACCTACCGCATCCAGTTCTCCTCCGCGACGACGCTGCAGCAGGGCGCCGACCTCGTGCCCTACCTCGACGCGCTCGGGGTCGGCGCGGTGTACGCCTCGCCGCTGCTCGAGGCGGGTACGGGCAGCAACCACGGCTACGACGTCGTCGACCCCACCCGGATCTCCGGGGAGCGCGGCGGTGAGGAGGGTCGGCGCGCCCTCGTGGCGGCCGTGCGCGCGCGGGGCATGGGCTTCCTGCTCGACATCGTGCCGAACCACGTGGGCGTGGACGTCGCGCCGGCGAACCCGTGGTGGTGGGATGTGCTCACGCACGGCGAGGCGTCGCGGTACGCCTCGTACTTCGACATCGACTGGTCGGCGGGACCGCTGCTGGTCCCGATCCTGGACGCGGACGAGGAGAAGGCGCTCTCCGAGCTGTCGCTCGCCGAGGACGACGAGGGCCGGCCGCTGCTGCGCTACTACGAGCACGCGTTCCCCATCGCCCCCGGCACGGGTGAGGCGGGGTCGGCGCAGGAGGTGCACGAACGCCAGCACTACCGGCTGACGTCGTGGAAACGTGGCGCAGCGGAGCTGACCTACCGGCGGTTCTTCGACGTCTCGACGCTCGCGGCCGTCCGCGTGGAGGACCCGGAGGTGTTCGCGGCGACGCACGGCGAGGTGCTGCGCTGGGTGGAGGCGGGTGAGGTCGACGGGCTGCGCGTGGACCACCCGGACGGCCTGTCCGACCCCGGCGGCTACGCGCGGCGCCTGCGCGCGGCGATCGGGCCCGGGCGGTGGCTGCTGGTGGAGAAGATCCTCGGCGTCGGCGAGGAGCTGCCCGTGTCGTGGCCGGTCGACGGCACGTCCGGGTACGAGGCGCTGCGCGAGATCTGCGGGGTGTTCGTCGACGCGGACGGCGCGGGGCTGCTCACCCAGATCACCGCCGAACATCTCGGGCGCCGGGAGAACGCGCACGCGGTCGAGCACGCGGCCCGCCGGGAGGTGGCCGACACGATCCTGGCGGCGGAGGTGCGCCGGATCGCGGCGCTGGTGCCGGTGGCCCCGACCGACGACGGTCCGGGGCCGTCGGCGGAGGAGGCCGTCGCCGAGCTGCTGTGCGGCTTCCCGGTGTACCGCAGCTACCTGCCCGAGGGGCGCTCGGCGCTGGAGACCGCGGTGTCCGTGGCGCGCGCGCACCGGCCGGACCTGGCGGAGGTGCTGGCGACGATCCGCGACACGATGCTCGCCGACCCCGACGGCGAGCTGGCCACGCGAGTGCAGCAGACGTCGGGCATGGTGATGGCCAAGGGCGTCGAGGACACCGCGTTCTACCGCTACAACCGGCTCGTCGCGCTGAACGAGGTGGGCGGCGACCCGGACCGGTTCGGGGTCTCCCCCGCCGAGTTCCACGACCGCAACGCCGGGCGGGTGGCCTCGTGGCCGCGCACCATGACCACGTTGTCCACGCACGACACCAAGCGCTCCGAGGATGTGCGCGCCCGGCTCGCGGTGCTCGCCGAGATCCCCGGCGAGTGGGCGCCCCGGCTCCGGCGCTGGGCGGCCGCCCACCCGCTGCCGGACCGCTCGCTGGACCTCCTGGCGTGGCAGAACCTGGTCGGCGCCTGGCCGATCTCGGCCGAGCGGCTGGCCGGCCTACCTGGGCAAGGCCTCCCGGGAGGCCAAGCTCGTCACCAGCCACATCGATCCGAACGCGGAGGTCGACGCCGCGGTGGCGGCGTGGCCGGAGCAGGTGCTGGGCGACGCCGGGATCGTGGCAGAGGTCGCGGAGTTCGTCGCTCGGATCGACGAGCCGGGCCGCAGCAACTCGCTGGGCCAGAAGCTGCTGCAGATCGCCGGGCCCGGGGTGCCGGACGTCTACCAGGGCACCGAGCTCTACGAGTACTCGCTCGTGGATCCGGACAACCGGCGCCCGGTCGACTGGGAGCTGCGCCGGCAGCTCCTCGCGCGCATCGACGGCGGCTGGCTGCCGGAGTTCAGCCGAGAAGGATCGAACTCGGTGGACGTCGACCCGGAGGGCGCGACGAAGCTGCTGGTCACGGCACAGGCGCTGCTCCTGCGCCGGCAGCGACCGGAGCTGTTCGCCGGGTACCGGTCCGTCCCGGCCGAGGGGCCGGCGGCGGAGCACGCGATCGCGTTCGCCCGGTCGGCGCAGCTCGTGGCGGTGGCGACCCGGCTGCCGGTGGGGCTCGCCGCCGGTGGCGGCTGGGCGGATACCGTGCTGCCGCTGCCGGATGGGGCCGCGGCCTGGACGGACGTGCTCACCGGCACGCCCGTCGAGGGCAGCGCCCCACGGCTCGCGCAGGTGCTGGGGCGCTACCCCGTCGCGTTGCTGGTCCGGGCCGGGTGATGGAAGGCGATGGCCACACGCCGCAACGCCAGACCGAAGTCGGCCGCGGGGAACGCGTCCCCCAGGTTCACGGCTGCGCTCCGGCACCGCGGACGAGCGATCTGCGCTGAGTCGGTGCGTCCGACGCCGAGACGCCCGCGACGGTGTTCAGCCGGATCAGGTGGCGCAGGAGCGTCGCCAGAACCTCCTTCACGGACGCGCGGCTACGCGCGTCGCAGAGCACGATCGGCACGGGGGGCGGCAGGTCGACCGCGGCGCTCACCTCCTCCACCAGATACCCCGAGGCGTCGTCGAAGCAGTTCACCGCGAGGACGATCGGGATCTGTCGGCTCTCGAAGAAGTCGAGCGAAGGGAAGCAGTCGTCGAGCCGGCGGGTGTCCGCGAGGACGACCGCGCCGAGCGCGCCCGCCGCGAGCTCGTCCCACATGAACCAGAAGCGCTGCTGCCCGGGTGTGCCGAACAGGTACAGCACGACGTCGTCCGTGATCGTGATACGTCCGAAGTCCAGCGCGACGGTGGTGGTGCGCTTGCTCTCGATCCCGGCGAGATCGTCGATCCCGCTGCCGAGCTCGCTGAGCATCTCCTCGGTGCGCAGTGGGGCGATCTCGCTGATCGCGCCGACGAGGGTCGTCTTCCCCACGCCGAAGCCGCCTGCCACGAGCAGCTTGACCGCACGCGTGCCCAGAACCGGGGTGCTCACAGGCTGCTCACCCGTTCCAGCATCGTGTGCAGCAGCGCGGTGGACGCCGTGGCGTCGGCGATCGGACTGCGACTGATCACCATTCCTCGTTCCATGAGATCACTGAGCAAGATCTTGACCACCCCCAGGGGCAGCTCCATCGCGGCGGAGACTTCGGCGACGGATCGGGGCCGCTGGCAGGCTGCGAGAACGTCCGCGTACTCGGGCGCCGTGTCCGCCTCGGCCCGGCTGGTGAGCGCCATGACCATCGTGATCATCGTGAGGTCGGTGCGGGCCGGGCGGGTACGGCCCCGCGTGACGGTGTAGGGCCGGACCAGGGGGCCCGCGTCGCCGTCGAACCAGGTCTCCCCCATCACGGCACCGCGCGGTCGGGCGTCGGGGTGCCTGCGGATGCCCGCGGGTCGACCGAGAGGTGCGATCCGACACGGCTCACCAGCCGGTTGATCTCGTAGGCCGCCTGCCCCAGGTCGGCGTCGGCCCGCACGACGACGGCGAGGGACGTGCCGTCGCCCGCGGTGGTGACCAGGAGGAACGCCTCGTCCATCTCGAGCATCGTCTGCCGGGGCCGCCCCGCCTGCAGCTGCCTGCTCGCGCTGCGCGCCAGCCCCTGCAGGGCGGCCGCCAGTGCGGCGAGGTGCTCGCCGCTCTCGTCGTCGAGCCCCGACGAGCGGGCCATGAGCAGGCCGTCCGCGGAGACGAGCACGGCACGGTCACCGCCGGGGACGCGGTCGACGAGGTCGTCGAGCAGCCACTGCACGGAGCGCCCGGTGCTGCTGGCGGTCATCGTGCGTCCTCGCCGCCGTCGCCGCTGCCCTCGTCGGACCGGCGCGCGTCACGCGTTCCGCGCTGGAGCGCGCCGAGCGCATGCCGCGAGCGGCGGGCACCGTCGTCGAGGTCCGCCGGGGGGCCGGCGATACCGCCGGCGGCCGGTTCGTCGCCCGTCGAGCCGGCCGGGGTGAGTCGGCTGGACAGCTGGGGGACGAGGTGGTTCATCCGCCGCCGCTGCGGCAGGACGGGCCGAACCGGGTCGACCGCGACCTCGACGGAGGCCGGGTACCACGTGGCTCCGGCAGAGGCACCGACGGCAGGGGCGGCGACCCGGTCGCCCGGCACCTCCGCCTCCGCAACCTCGGGACCACCCGGGGCCGCCTCGGCGGAGCGGCGGACAGGTGGTGCGGCGCGGTGCTCGACGGGCCGCGTGTCGGCCGTCTCGCCCTCGACCGCCAGCAGGTCGGCCGGGACGAGGACGACGGCCTTCACCCCGCCGTAGGCGGACTCGAGCAGCGTGATGCGGATCCCGTGCCCGTGGGCGAGCCGGGCGACGACGAAGAGCCCGAGTCGGGTGTCCTCGGACAGCGTGTGCATGCCGAAGTCGGGTGGGTCGGACAGCAAGGTGTTGAGCTGCTCACGCTGGTCGGCGGGGATGCCGAGGCCCTGGTCCTCGATCTCGACGACCAGGCCGCGGCCGACGAGGTTGCCGCGCACCAGGATCGGTGTGTCGGGCGGGGAGAAGGCGGTGGCGTTGTCGAGGAGCTCGGCGAGGAGGTGGATGAGGTCGGCCACGGCCGGACCGACGACGGGGACGGCCGGGATGCGGCCGTGCTCGACCCGGTTGTAGTGCACCGCCTCCGAGATCGCGCTGCGGATCAGCTCGATGAGAGGGACCGGCTCACGCCACTGACGGCCGGGGGTGCCACCGCCGAGAACGATGAGGTTCTCGGCGTTGCGGCGCTCGCGAGTCGCCAGGTGGTCGAGCTGGAACAGCCGCGCGAGCTGGTCGGGGTCGGTCTCGGCGCGCTCGACCTCGTCCAGCACCTTCAGTTGCCGGTGGACGATGCTCTGGCTGCGGTGGGCGATGTTGAGGAAGACGGCGGTGAAGCCGGTCCGCGCCGCCGCCTCCCCCGCTGCAGCCTGCAGTGCGGTGTGCTGGGCCCGGTCGAACGCTGCGGCGACCTCGTCGATCTCGTCCTGCCCGTCGTGAACGACCGGGGCGTCGAGGACGTCACCGCGCCCGGCCCGCACCCGCGCCACCGCGGCAGGCAAGTCGTGCTCGGCCCGGCGCAGCGTGTCGTCACGCAGCCGGGCCAGCCGCCGGACCAGGCGGTTCACCATGATCACGGCAACGGCCAGGATGACCCCGGCCAGCACGAGCAGGAGCGTCCCGAGCAGGACCGCGGTGCGGACCTGGTCGGCGGCCTGCTCCTGGTCCTTGGCGTCGCCCTGCCTCAGCTCTTCCGTACCGAGCCGGTGCAGGCCGTCGACGAGCTCCGTTGCGGCACCGTCGTGCGCGGCCACCGCGACGGGGGGTGCTGCACCGGACGCGGCATCGGCGTCCCGCGGCTCCGCCAGGACCGTGCGGGCCTCCGCGAGCGTCGCGGCCGCGGCGGAACCGCGGAGAGCCTCGAACGTCGCGAGCTCGTTCTGGCCCAGCCGGGGCGAGATGCTCGCCAGCTCGGCCAGCTCGGTGTCGTAGGCTCCGCTCTGTTCGAGGTAGTACGTCCGCACGTCGCCCGGCAGTCCCCCGGCACCGACGGCGGCACCGACCACGGACGTCGACCGGGCCAGCAGGTCGGCCGACCGAACCAGGAACTCCGCGCTACTCCGCTTCTCGGTGGCCTCCGCGCTGTTCGACGCGCGGGCGACCGCGTCGACCAGTCCGATGGCATCGTCCTGCAGGTGGTCGTAGGACTGCGCGGCGCTCAGCACGTCCGCTGGTGCATGGTCCACCCGGCGGCGCACCTCGTTGAGCGATGCGACCCCGGTGCGCAGCTCCTCCATCGCCGCGACCGGCCCGGGGGGATCGCTCGGCATGCTCTCGCCGGCGTCGAGGAGCGCCTTCGCGGTGTCGTCCACCTGTCGACGGACCTGGTCGAGCTGTGCGGGCGCCCCGGGGACGGCCAGCCGTTCGCTCGTCCGGCGCTCCTGACGCAGCGCAGTGATCAGGTCGACCGTGCGCTCGGCGACCGCGGACAGTGCGGCCGACCGCTGCTGCTCGTGCCGGGCGGTGGCCACGAGGTAGAGCCCGAGACCGAGGCCACCCATGAGCAGCAGGAGGCTGGGTACCAGCCCGATGACCAGCATCCTGGCCCGCAGCGAGCGGAGCCGGCTCGAGCGCGGCGAGTTGTCTGGCACCACAGGCCCTCGATTCGTCCGGGCGGATCACTCGACCCGCAGATTCCGCTCGACGTCCCGGTCGGCGGCCGTAGGACGGCGAAATGTAGGAGGCCCGCACCGGCCACCTGCAGCGGGGTCCTCCCCCGACGCATCCGGCCGCTGAAGAAGTGGGCCGAACAGGGGTACGGGTATCACCTTTCAGCCGTGCCCGCTGGTGGTTGTCGCGACCGTTTCGCCCGTTATGTGCAGGTGACCTGCAAGTTGCCAAAGAGCTTGACTTTCACCCAATTTGACTACTTAGCACATCCAGCGAATGACACAAAAGCCGTGAGCAGCAGGTATCGGACGATTTCCGATCACCATAGGTGATCGTCACGTTACGGTGCGGTGAGGCCCCGCCCGGCGGTGGTCGCGTCCGGCGCAGCGGGCCGCCGTCCGACCGGGCAGGATTGTCCCGTGGCTGAGTTCGCTGTCTGGGCGCCGCTGAAGAAGCGTGTTCGGGTCCTGGTCGACAACCGGGAACACGACATGCTCGAGGAGTCGGGCGGCTGGTGGCGCGCCGACGTCCCCGATGTCGGCGCCGGCGCGGCGTACTCGTTCCTCCTCGACGACGACGAGACCCCGCTCCCCGACCCGCGCTCGCTCTGGCTTCCCTCGGGCGTGCACTCGGCGTCGCGGCTCTACGACCACGACGCGTTCTTCTGGTCGGACCACAGCTGGACCGGGCGCCAGCTGCCCGGCAGCGTGCTCTACGAGCTCCACATCGGCACGTTCACCGAGGGCGGGACGTTCGACTCGGCGATCGAACGACTCGACCATCTCGTCGCGCTCGGGATCGACCTGGTCGAGGTGCTGCCCGTCAACGCCGTCGACGGCGACCGCAACTGGGGCTACGACGGCGTCGGCTGGTACGCGGTCACCGAGAACTACGGGGGCCCGGACGCCTTCAAGCGTTTCGTCGACGCGTGCCACGCCCGCGGTCTCGGGGTCGTCCTCGACGTCGTCTACAACCACATGGGCCCGTCGGGCGCCTACCTCGACCGGTTCGGGCCCTACTTCGCGGGCAGCACCGCCTGGGGCCCCACCGTCAACCTCGACGGCGCCCACTCCGAACAGGTGCGCCGGTACGTCATCGACAACGCGCTGATGTGGCTGCGCGACTACCACCTCGACGGGCTCCGCCTCGACGCCGTGCACGCCCTGCACGACCGCCGCGCGGTGCACCTGCTGGAGCAGATGACGATCGAGGTCGAGGCGCTGTCCACGCACCTCGGACGGCCGCTGTCGCTGATCGCCGAATCGGACCTCAACGACGCGCGGATGGTCACGTCACGCGACGGCGGCGGCTACGGGCTGCACGCGCAGTGGGCCGACGACGTCCACCACAGCCTGCACGTCGCGCTCACCGGCGAGGACCAGGGCTACTACGCCGACTTCGCGACCGCCGGGCTGACCGGGCTCGCCCACGTCATGACCCGGGTGTTCCTGCACGAGGGCACCTGGAGCAGCTTCCGCGGCCGCAACCACGGCGCCCCGGTCGACACCCGCCGGATCCCGGCGCACCGGTTCATCGCCTACGTGCAGGACCACGACCAGGTCGGGAACCGGGCGGGCGGCGACCGGCCCGCGACGTCGCTCACCCCGGGACTCGTCGCGTGCGGGGCGGCGCTGCTGCTCTGCTCGCCGTTCACTCCCATGCTGTTCATGGGCGAGGAGTGGGGAGCGCGCACCCCCTGGCAGTTCTTCTCCCACTTCCCCGACGACCGGCTCAACGACGCCGTGCGCCAGGGCCGTCGGTCGGAGTTCGCGTCGCACGGCTGGGACGCCGCCGAGGACGTCCCGGACCCGACGGACGTCCAGACCTTCCTCGAGTCCAAGCTCGACTGGACCGAGCCCACCGAGGAGCCGCACGCGACGGTGCTCGCCACCCACCGCGAGCTGATCGCGCTGCGCAAGGCCCGCCCGGAACTGTCGGACCCGTGGCTGGACGAGGTCGACGTGGACGTCGACGAGGACGCGCGCACGATCGTGCTGCACCGCGGCCGCCTGCGGCTGGCGGTCAACCTCGGCGACGACCCGGTGACGTTCGACCTGAGCCTGCCGATCGCCCGGGTGCTGCTGGCGTCGGAGCACATGCACATCGACGGCGAGGCGCTGACGCTGAGCCCGGAGTCGTTCGCGATCGCCGAGCTGGGGTGAGCCGGCGGGTTGTCACTCCGGCAGGACGAACTCCTTCATGTGAATCGTGATCGGCCAGGGTTGTTCCAGCGTCCCCGCCTCGCCGGGGCCGAACTCGGCCTGCAAGACGTACTCACCGGTCCTCGGGTCGAGTCGGTATGCCTGAAGCCGCGGGCCCAGACCTCTCAAGGAGTCGATCCGCCAGAAGTACGGAATCCCCATCTCGGCGTAGATCGCAGGTTTGGTGACACGGTCGAGGGTGACCGACGACGGCGAGACGGCTTCGACCACGAGTATGAGCCCACCAGGGTCGTACCCATTCTCATGAAAGGGAGTGCCTCGGTGAACGGCGATCAGGTCCGGGACGTAGAGCCGACGCAGCCCGACATGAACACCCACGTTCTGCAGAATCAGCACGTTGTCCGGGGCGTTCGCCGACAGGGCGTGATCCGCGATGCGGATCTCCCAACCGTGCGTGTTGCTCGGTGGAGGAGCCACGTACACCACCCCGTCGTGCAGCTCGCGGCGCAGCCCGTCTTCGGGCTCGTACGAGAGGTCCGCGGCCGTAAGCAGGTCATGCACACGAGCAGTGGTCATCGGGCACCTCCTCAGCTCCGGTCCGGCCCAGCGTAGCGCGGGCCGGACGAGACCCGGGGCGGTTCAGGAGAGCGGGCGGATCGAGACGTGTCCACCCACCATCGTCAGATCAAACCGAGACCCTGCACGGCCTCGCGCTCCTCGGCCAGCTCGGCGACGGAAGCGTCGATCCTGCCGCGGGAGAACGCGTCGAGCTCCAGGCCCTGGACGATCTCCCAGCGACCGCCGTTCGACACCACCGGGAACGAGGAGATCAGGCCCTCGGTGACGCCGTACGATCCGTCCGACACGATGGCGGCCGAGGTCCAGTCACCCTCGGGGGTGCCGTGGACCCAGTCGCGGACGTGGTCGATCGCCGCGTTCGCGGCCGATGCCGCGGACGACGCCCCACGGGCCTCGATGATCGCCGCGCCGCGCTTGGCGACCGTCGGGATGAACTCGTCGCGCAGCCAGCCGTCCTCGACCTGCTCCGCGGCGACCTTGCCGCCGACCTCGGCGTGGTACAGATCCGGGTACTGGGTGGCCGAGTGGTTGCCCCAGACCGTCATCTTGGTGATCTCGGTGACCGGCACGTCCAACTTCTTCGCGAGCTGAGCGATCGCGCGGTTGTGGTCCAGGCGCATCATCGCGGTGAAGCGGTCCGCCGGGACGTCCGGGGCGGCGGAGCGGGCGATCAGGGCATTCGTGTTCGCCGGGTTGCCGACGACCAGCACGCGGACGTCGTCCGCGGCGCCTGCGTTGATGGCGCGACCCTGCGGGGCGAAGATGCCGCCGTTGGCCTCCAGCAGGTCTCCGCGCTCCATGCCCTTGGTCCGCGGGCGCGCGCCGACCAGCAGGGCGACGTTCACCCCGTCGAACGCCGTCGTGGCGTCGTCGGTGATGTCGATCCCGGCGAGCAGCGGGAACGCGCAGTCGTCGAGCTCCATCGCCGTGCCCTCGGCGGCCTTCACCGCCTGTGGGATCTCCAGCAGGCGCAGCCGGACCGGGGTGTCAGGCCCCAGCAGCTGGCCGGAGGCGATGCGGAAGAGCAGCGCGTAGCCGATCTGCCCTGCGGCCCCGGTGACGGTCACGACGGTGGGTGAGTTTGTCGACGCAGACACGGGCTGAGGCTATCCCCCTGGTCGACGGCCGCGCGGAGACGGGCGTCACCGGAACCGATACCGAGAGCGAGGTCACGTGCGTGTGTCGGGGACGCGCACCATCCCCTCCTGCACCGCCGTCGCAACCAGCAGGCCGTCGCGCGTGAAGAATCGCCCCGTCGCCAGCCCGCGCGACCCCGAGGCGCTCGGCGAGCGGCACTCGTAGAGCAGCCACTCGTCGGCGCGGAACGGGTGATGGAACCACATTGCGTGGTCCAGGCTCGCCAGCGCAACCCGGCGTACGTCCAGTTCGTGCGCGGCGAGCACCGAGGCGAGCAGGGTGAGGTCGCTCGCGTAGGTGAGCAGGCAGACGTGCAACATCGGGTCGTCCGCCAGCACCCCGTCCGCGCGCATCCATACCCGCTGCGGCGCGTCCGTGGCCGGCCCGCGGCGCGACGTCCACATCGGGGCCTCGACGAAGCGCAGGTCCAGCGGGCGCGGCACCCCGGAGAGGAAGGTCCGCTCGCCGCGCAGCCACTCGCCCAGGTCGGGCAGCTCCTCCGGCGCCGGGACACCGGTCGGGGCGGGCTCGCTGTGCTCGATCCCGGGCTGCGGCAGTTGGAACGAGGCCGCCAGCGCGAAGATCACCTCGCCGTGCTGCACCGCCCGCACTCGCCGCGTGGTGAACGACCGGCCGTCCCGGATCCGCTCCACGTCGTAGATGATCGGAACGTCCGGGTCGCCCGGCCGCACGAAATACGAGTGCAGCGAGTGCACCACCCGGTCCGGGTCCACGGTCCGCCCGGCCGCGACCAGCGCCTGGCCCGCAACCTGGCCGCCGAACACCCTCGTGGGGCTGTGCGGCGGGCTGACTCCGCGGAACAGGTTCACCTCGAGCCGCTCGAGGTCGAGGTGCGCGACGAGGTCGTCCAGGGCGTCCTGGCCGGTCAGGACCGGCGCCTCGGCGACGCCCGCGCCGTCGGCCTGATCTGCGATCCGGGGAGACGTCACCGCACCATCCTCGCAGGACCGGGGCGTTCGGCGCCGACCCTGACCGCGAGGCGTTGATCTACGAGATCAGATATACCGGACCAGCTTCAGGCGTGGTCGTCCTCGCCCAGGCGGTGCACGCGGATGAGGTTCGTCGACCCGGACGTCCCGGGCGGGGAGCCGGCCACGACGACCACGGTGTCGCCCGCCTTGAACCGGCCGATCGAGAGGATCGCGTTGTCGACCTGGCGGACCATGGCGTCCGTCGAGGTCACGAAGTCCACGAGGAAGGTCTCGACGCCCCAGCTCATCGCCAGCTGGCTGCGCACCTCCGGCTTCGGCGTGAACGCCAGCAGCGGCAGGCGGGTGTGCAGGCGGGCGAGCCGACGGACCGTGTCGCCGGAGACGGAGAACGCGACGAGCGCGCGCGCCGAGAGCCGCTCGCCGATGTCGCGGGCGGCGAAGGACAGCACGCCGCGCTGGGTGCGCGGGACGTGGTTCAGCGGCGGCACCGACGTCGGGCCCGCCTCGACGGCCTCGATGATCTGCGCCATCGTCCGCACCGACTTGATCGGGTAACGGCCGACGCTGGTCTCGCCGGAGAGCATCACCGCGTCCGCCCCGTCGAGCACGGCATTGGCGACGTCGCTGGCCTCCGCACGGGTGGGCCGCGAGTTGGTGATCATCGAGTCGAGCATCTGGGTGGCGACGATGACCGGCTTGGCGTTCTCGCGGGCGATCTGGATGGCCCGCTTCTGCACCAGCGGCACGTGCTCGAGCGGCAGTTCCACACCGAGGTCGCCGCGGGCGACCATGACGCCGTCGAAGGCCAGGACGATCGACTCGAGGTTGTCGACGGCCTCCGGCTTCTCCAGCTTGGCGATCACCGGCAGCCGCGCGCCCGTATCGTCCATGATCTTGTGGACCTGGTCGATGTCGGCCGGGCTGCGCACGAACGACAGCGCGATGATGTCGACGCGCAGGCCGAGGGCGAACTCGAGGTCCGCGCAGTCCTTCTCCGACATCGCCGGCACGGACACGTTCATCCCGGGCAGCGACAGGCCCTTGTTGTCGCTGACCGGGCCGCCCTCGGTGACCCGGCAGACCACGTCGTTGCCCTCGACGGCGACGACCCGCAGGCCGACCTTGCCGTCGTCCACCAGGAGCCGGTCGTCCGGGCGGGCGTCGGCGGCGAGGCCCTTGTACGTGGTGGAGACCCGGTCGTGGGTGCCGGCCACGTCGTCGACCGTGATCCGCACCTCCTCGCCGGTGCGCCACTCCAGCGAGCCCGGGCCGGTCGCGAAGCGGCCCAGCCGGATCTTCGGCCCCTGCAGGTCCGCGAGGATCCCGACGGCGTGGCCCTCGGAGTCCGCAGCCGCGCGGATCATGTCGTACACCCGCTTGTGGTCTTCACGGTCGCCATGGCTGAAGTTCAGGCGTGCGACGTCCATGCCGGCCTGGATCAGCTCGCGGAGCCGGTCCGGGGTGGCCGTGGCCGGCCCGAGCGTACAGACGATCTTTGTGCGTCGGCTCACGTTCGTGGAGCGTACTCTCCGCGCCGGATCGAGCATGATCGCGACGCCGTACGGTGGAAGTCGTCATCGGGGCGCGCGGGTGACATTCCGGCGAACATCACCGACGGTGCTCGGGCGCTCCCACGTGGTCGTCGATCCAGTCGGTGAGCGGGCGGGTCGCCCGCCACACCGCGGCGACCCGCTGCGCGGCGCGCGCCTCGTGCAGCACGTCGTCCGGTTCCCAGCCGCGATGGGCGTACAGGCTGCGGTGGCGCAGCAACTCCAGCCGCGGATGGTCCGGGGCGATGCCGCGCGGCCGGGTGGCGAGCAGGTCGCCCGCGACCGTGGGCGCCGCGCCCTCGATCATCGTCGCGGTCAGGGTGCCCAGGCGGGCGGCGAGGTCCTCGCCGCGCCGCTCGTCGTCGACCGCGGTGCGGAACCGCGCGATCTGGTCCGGCGCCCACCGGTAGCCCCCGCCCGCGACCAGCAGGCCGTCAGCGGAGATCTGCACGTAGAAGGGGCCGACGCTGGCCCCGCAGGCGGTCTTGTACGGGGTCTTGTCGCGGGAGAACCGGACGTCGCGGTACGGCCGGAAGATCTTGCCCGGGCCGAACTCGGGCTGAAGCGCGGCGAGCAGCGCCCGCATCGGTTCGAGGACGTCCTGCTCGTAGATCGCGCGGTGATCGGTCCAGTAGGCCTTGCTGTTGTCGGCGAGCAGGCCGTCGTAGAACTCGACGGCGCCCTCCCCGAACCCCACGAAGGCCTCCGCCGGCGCCGTCACGGCGTGTGGTCCGCGCGTTCTGCCGCCTCCCCTGCGGCCGCCGGCGCGGGGTGCCGCGGTTCGTCGGACGGCGGGCGGCGCGAGCCCGTCCGGGGCGGCCGGGGCCGCGACACCGTCCGGGGCGTCGTCCGCCTTGACGGCGTGCGCAGGCGGCCGCTCCGGAGCGGCGGCGCGCCGCGTGCGCGGCGGGAACGGCGGCACCTCGCGGGGCTTGCGCACGATCAGCAGGTAGGCGATCGCGCCGGCGTAGACGACGCCCGCGACGAGCACGTTGATCCGGATGTCGCCGAACACCCGCGTAGCCGGGTCGGTGCGCATCAGCTCGATGAAGAACCGGCCGAGCGTGTAGCCCGCGACGTACACGGCGAAGGCCCGCCCGTGCCCGAGCCGGAACCGCCGGTCCGCCCACACGACGAGGGCGGCGACGAGCAGGTTCCACAGCAGCTCGTAGAGGAACGTGGGATGCACGATCGCGATCGGGGTGTGGTCGATCGCGACGCCGGCGAGCGGGTCGGTGATGCCCGTGGCCGGGTCGACCCGGCGGTAGATCTCCAGCCCCCACGGCAGCGTCGTCGGGCCGCCGTAGAGCTCCTGGTTGAACCAGTTGCCCAGACGCCCGATCGCCTGCGCGGTGACGATGCCGGGCGCGACGGCGTCGGCGAAGAACGGCAGCGGCACGTCCCGCCGCCGGCAGCCGATCCACGCCCCGACCGCGCCGAGCGCGACCGCCCCCCAGATCCCCAGCCCGCCGTGCCAGATCTTGAGCGCGTCGACCGGGTTGCCCTCGGGGCCGAAGTAGGTTCTCCAGTCCGTGGCGACGTGGTAGAGGCGGCCCCCGACCAGGCCGAACGGCACGGCGAACACTGCAACGTCCGTGACCGTGCCGGGCTCGCCCCCCCGCGCGACGAAGCGCTTCTCACCCCACAGCACCGCGACGACGATGCCCGCGATGATGCAGATCGCGTACGCGCGGATCGGCACCGGCCCGAGCATCCAGACGCCACGGTCCGGACTGTGCAGGTACGCCAGGAGCGTGGTCGTCACCCCGCCACGGTAGCGCGGCGAATCGCGGTCACCCGTTCCGGTCGGCCACCCACCGCGCGACCTGGCGCACGTACTCGGCGTACTGCTCCGACGCGAGCGGCACGGCGGCGACGAGCCGAGCGAGGTCGAGGTCGACGTAGGCGTGAACGAGTACGTTCCGCAACCCTGCAGAAGGGGCGAGCCGCGCGGCGAGGTCGTGGTCGATCATTCCGGTATCCGCCACCGCAGTGAACGACCGCCGGACGTCGGGCGGACTTTCTCCCGTCTCGGTGGTCAGGACGTGCGTGTTGATCCCCGCCGCGAGGTCGACCAGCTGCGAGACGATGCGCTCCACGATCAGCTGAGTGGTGAACTCGCGCGCGAAGCGGTCGGCGTCGATCGCGCCGAGGCGGTGGAGCTCGTCGAGCAGCCGGCGCATGGCACGCAGCTTCCGGCCGAGCGTCGCGACGTCCAGGCGCCGGGGAGTCACCGGTCGGCCAGCAGGTCGAGGTCGAGGCGGCGCAGCCAGTCGGTGTCCATGCGCTCGAGAACGGCGGCGGTCGACGCCGTCGCCCAGGCCCCGGGTTCGCTCTCGTCGAGCACAGCGGAGCCCACGAGTGCCCGTTCGCGCAGCACCGGCCCGGCCGGGTTGAGGTGAACGACGTCGATGTTCGCCTCGGTGATCCGCTGGAGATCATCTATCAGCCCGAGATAGTCGATCTCAGCGCCCCGCTCCAGTAGGACCCCGATATCGAGGTCCCGCGCCGCAGGATCCTCCCGTGCTGCGCTGCCGAACACCGTCAGCACCCGGATCCGGTGCCGGCGGCGCAGCCCGTCGAGTTCGCCGGCGTCCGCGGCGGCGCGCAGGCGGGCAAGACCCTCGGCTGGGGTGGCCACACACCGATCATCCCACGCCGGCGCGCTTCAGTGGCTCGCCGCGCGGATCAGGCCGCCGTCACACACCCCGTGTGACCGTCGCACCTGCCGGGCGGGGTGTGTGAGCCCAGCGAGCTGTGCAGCTGCACGGTTGGTGTGTGACGCCACACGCCGCTTGGTGCGCGGGGGTCCGTCACGCGGGCTGCGGTACACCGGCACGGCGCACGCCGGCGGCCAACTCGGCGGCCAGCTCACGCACCGCAGCCGGGCCCCCGCGCTCCGCCGCGGACACCAGGGCCGAGCCGACGATCACCGCGTCGGCGAACGAGGCGACCTCGGCGGCCTGCTCCCCGGAGCGGACGCCGAGGCCGACGCCGATCGGCAGGGCCGTGTGCGGGCGGCACCGGGCGACGATCGTGGCGGCGGCGGTGTCGACGGCGCCGCGGGCGCCGGTGACGCCCATCGTCGAGGTCGCGTAGAGGAACCCGCTGCTCGCGGCGGCCGTCGAGGCGATCCGCGCCTCGGTCGACGACGGCGCGACCAGGAAGATCCGGTCCAGCCCGTGCGCCGTGGAGGCCGCGAGCCACTCGTCGGCCTCGTCCGGGATGAGGTCCGGGGTGATCACCCCGAGCCCGCCGGCGGCCGCGAGATCCCGGGCGAAGGCGTCGACCCCGTAGCGCATCACCGGGTTGAAGTAGGTCATGACGACGGCTGCACCCCCGGCGGCGCTGATCCGCTCGATGACGGTGAAGACGTCGCGCACCCGGAACCCGGCGCGCAGCGCCGTGTCCGCGGCGGCCTGGATCGTCGGGCCGTCCATCACGGGGTCGGAGTACGGGATCCCGACCTCGAGGAGGTCGCACCCGCCTTCGATGGCGGCGGTGAACAGCTCGACCGAGCCGTCGACGGTCGGGTAGCCGGCGGGAAGGTAGCCGACGAGCGCGCCGCGCCCCTCCGCGGCGCACCGGGCGAAGACCTCGGCCACGGATCGGGCAGGCACACTCACAGCTGGATCCCTTCGGTCTGCGCCCCGGGATCGGCGAACGAGGTGTGCGGAGAGGACGGACTCAGGTCGTCGGAGGCCGGGGCGCCCTGCGCGATCGCCGTGCCGTCGGCGTCCTCCGCGCTCTGCCCCTCGCCGATCATGCCGAACCACTTCGCGGCGGTGTCGACGTCCTTGTCGCCGCGCCCCGAGAGGTTCACGAGGATCACCGCGTCCGGCCCGAGCTCGCGGCCCAGTTCGAGCGCGCCGGCGATCGCGTGCGCGCTCTCGATCGCCGGGATGATCCCCTCGGTCCGCGAGAGCAGCGCGAACGCGTCCATCGCCGCGGCATCGGTGACGGGCCGGTACTGCGCCCGGCCGAGGTCCTTGAGGAGGGCGTGCTCGGGCCCGACACCGGGATAGTCCAGCCCCGCCGAGATCGAGTACGACTCGGCCGTCTGCCCGTCGGCGTCCTGCAGCAGGTAGCTCAGCGCGCCGTGCAGCGCGCCCGGCGAGCCCTCGGACAGGGTCGCCCCGTGCCGCCCGGTCTCCACACCGTCGCCGCCGGGCTCGAACCCGACCAGCCGGACCCCTGGGTCGTCGAGGAACGCGTGGAAGATGCCGATCGCGTTCGACCCGCCCCCGACGCACGCCGCGACCGCGTCGGGCAGCCGCCCGGTGCGCTCCTGCACCTGCTCGCGCGCCTCCAGCCCGATCACGCGGTGGAAGTCGCGCACCATCGTCGGGAACGGGTGCGGACCCGCGACCGTGCCGAGCAGGTAGTGGGTGGTCGAGACGTTGGCGACCCAGTCCCGCAGCGCCTCGTTGATCGCGTCCTTCAGCGTGCGCGACCCGAGCGTGACCGGCACGACCCGGGCCCCGAGCAGCCGCATCCGCGCGACGTTGAGCGCCTGGCGGCGGGTGTCGACCTCGCCCATGTAGACGACGCACTCGAGCCCGAGCAGCGCGCACGCCGTGGCCGTCGCGACACCGTGCTGGCCCGCCCCGGTCTCGGCGATCACCCGGGTCTTGCCCATCAGCTTGGTGAGCAGGGCCTGGCCGAGCACATTGTTGATCTTGTGTGAGCCGGTGTGGTTGAGGTCTTCCCGCTTGAGCAGGATCCGCGCGCCGCCGGCGTGCTCGGACAGGCGCGTCGCGTCCGTCAGCGGGGACGGGCGGCCGGTGTAGTCCCGCTGCAGGCGGTTGAGCTCGCCGAGGAACTCGTCGTCGTGGCGGGCCTTCTCGTAGGTGGCGGTCAGCTCGTCCAGGGCGGCGACCAGCGCCTCCGGGACGAACCGGCCCCCGTAGCGGCCGAAGTGCCCGCGGGCGTCCGGCTCGTGGCCGGACGGGGTGTCGATGCCGTCGCCGGCCTGGATCGTCGTCCCAGAGCTCGGGGTCATCGCACCATTCTGGAACACGATGGGTGGAAGCCGGCGGCCACCAGCCCCCGCACCGCAGCCCGGGGGTCGCCGCTGGTCACCAGGCCCTCGCCGACCAGCACGGCGTCGGCCCCCCAACCGGCGTAGGTCAGCAGGTCGCCCGGCCCGCGAACACCGGACTCGGCCACCCGCAGCACGTCGCTGGGCAGGCCGGGAGCGATACGGCCGAAGACCGAGCGGTTCACCTCGAGGGTGTGCAGGTTGCGGGCGTTCACGCCGACGACCCCGGCACCGGCCTCGAGGGCGCGGTCCGCCTCCTCCTCGGTGTGCACCTCGACCAGCGCCGTCATCCCCAGCGACTCGACCCGGTCGAGCAGCGAGCTCAGCACGTTCTGCTCGAGCGCCGCGACGATCAGCAGCACGAGGTCGGCGCCGTAGGCACGCGCCTCGTGCACCTGGTAGGGGCTGACGACGAAGTCCTTGCGCAGGATCGGCACGTCCACCCGGGCGCGCACCGCAGCGAGGTCGGCCAGCGAGCCGCCGAACCGGCGCTGCTCGGTGAGGACGCTGATGACCCGGGCGCCGCCCTCCGCGTAGGCCACGGCGAGCTCCGCCGGATCCGGGATCGACGCGAGGTCGCCCTTCGACGGGCTGCGCCGCTTCACCTCGGCGATCACCCCGATGCCCGGGGCGCGCAGCGCGGCCATCACGTCGCGCGGTGCCGAGGCGGCGGCGGACCGGCGCTTGATCTCGGCGAAGTCGACGCTCGCCTCCCGCTCGGCGAGGTCGGCGCGGACACCGTCGACGATCGAGTCGAGGACGCTCTTGCCGTTCTGACTCATCCGGTGGTCCCCCTCCCCGCTCGGCCGAACCGGCATTTCGTCGACTCGGACGTCCCCGGACATGCTAGATGGGGTCACCCGACGTGCCGCGCTCGGTCCGGCCCCGCTTGTGACCGATCGGGCTGTGACCGATCCGGCCACGACGGGCTGTGACCGATCCGGCCACGACGCGTCCACCCCGCACTCCGTGCGAGGCGGCCGCCCCGCGCCGGGCTGTGACCGATCCGGCCACGACGCGTCCACCCCGCACTCCGTGCGAGGCGGCCGCCCCGCGCCGGATCATGCGGGGTCGGCGGTGGGGTCATGGCCCGCGTCGAGCGCGTCCCAGGCGGCGCGGTCCGGGTCGGTCGGCTCGTGGGCGGGCCGGGCGGCGTAGCGGGCGCCCAGCCGGGGCAGGCGGCGGTCCGCGACGACCAGCGCGACGCCGGCCGCCAGCAGCAGGATCGCGCCGAGCGCGGCCGGCACCGGGCCGGGGCGCAGCGCGACGGAGTCGGCGACCGCGGTCCCGCCCGCCGGGGCGCCGGGCAGCGCGGCGAGGGCGGCCGGCGGCGGCGGGCTCAGCAGCAACCGGACGACCAGCACGCCGACGTAGCCGCCGGCCGCCGCCACCACCGCCCCCAGCACGCGACGCGCCGGCCCGCCGACCGCGACCGCGGCTGCGACGGCCGCCAGGGCGAGCAGCGCGACGGCCGACAGCGCGGGCAGGAGATCGGCGCCGTCGGCCGTGACGGTGACGGTGCCGCGCCCCACCGCGTCGACCCCGCCGGTGAACCAGGCGACACGAGCGGCACCCTCCAGGGCACCGGCAGCTCCAGCGAGGGCCAGGCACACCAGCAGCAGCACCCGGCTCCCCGACCGGCGATCCGGTCGAGCGGCCCCGTCTCGGCCCGCGGGGGTGGCCGTCACCGCGTGCCGCGCGCCGCGGGGTCGCCGCCGTCCGCGCCCGTACCCAGCCGGGGGGACAGCCCGGCGGCGTCGGTGCAGTCGTCCGCTCCCGGGGTGCGCAGCGTCGCCGCCGTCGCCACCGCCGACAGCACGGCCCGCGCCTTGTTCAGCGTCTCCGTGTCCTCGGCCTGCGGGTCCGAGTCGGCCACGATCCCGGCGCCCGCCTGCACGAAGGCGACCCCGTCGCGGACCAGTGCCGTCCGGATGGCGATCGCGGTGTCGGCGTTGCCGGCGAAGTCGAGGTAGCCGACGATCCCGCCGTAGAGCCCGCGGCGCGTCGGCTCCAGCTCCTCGATGATCTCCATCGCGCGCGGCTTCGGCGCCCCCGACAACGTGCCGGCCGGGAAGCAGGCCACGACGGCGTCGACGGCGTTGCGGTCCGCGCGCAGCGTCCCGGTCACGGTCGACACGAGGTGCATGACGTGGCTGTAGCGCTCGACGGAGAAGAAGTTGTGCACCTTGACGCTGCCCGGCTCGCACACCCGGCCGAGGTCGTTGCGGGAGAGGTCGACCAGCATGACGTGCTCGGCGCGCTCCTTCTCGTCTGTGCGGAGGTCCTTCTCCAGCAGCTCGTCCTCCTCCTCGGTCGCGCCGCGCCACCGGGTGCCGGCGATCGGGTGCGTGGTCACCTTTCCGTCGTAGACGGTCACCAGCGCCTCGGGGCTGGAGCCGACGATGTCGAAGCGGTCACCGGCGGCGCTCTGCAACCGCAGGAGATACATGTACGGGCTGGGATTCGTGGCCCGCAGCACCCGGTAGACGTCGAGCGGGTCCGCGGTGCACTCGGTCTCGAACCGCTGCGAGACCACCACCTGGAACGCCTCGCCCGCGCGGATCTCCTCCTTCGCCGCCTCGACGGCCGCGTGGTACTCCGCCGGTGTCCGACGCCGGGTGAACCGGGTCTCCGCCGGGTGGTAGACCGCGACGGTCGCGGGCGCCGGGGCGGCCAGCTCGGCGGTCATCCGGTCCAGCCGGGCGACGGCGTCGTCGTAGGCCTCGTCGACGCGCTCGTCGCTGGCGTCCCAGTTGATCGCGTTCGCGATCAGCGTCACCGTGCCCTCGTGGTGGTCGACGGCGGCGAGGTCGGTCGCCAGCAGCATCACGAGCTCGGGCAGGCGCAGGTCGTCGACGGCGAGCGTGGGCAGGCGCTCCATCCGGCGGACCGCGTCGTAGCCGAGGTAGCCGACCAGTCCCCCGGTCAGCGGCGGGAGCCCGGGCAGCGGCTCGCTGTGCAGCTCCTCGACGACGCTGCGCAGCGCGGCCAGCGGGTCGCCGGCGGTGGGCAGCCCGGCGGGCACGTCGCCGGTCCAGGTCAGCGAGCCGTCGACCTCGGTGAGCGCGGCGGCGCAGTGCGCCCCGACGAACGACCAGCGCGACCAGGAGCGCCCGTTCTCCGCCGACTCGAGCAGGAACGTGCCGGGCCGGTCGCCGGCGAGCTTGCGGTACACCCCGATCGGCGTCTCGTCGTCGGCGAGCAGCCGGCGCACGACCGGGATCACCCGGTGGCCGACGGCGAGCTCCCGGAACTCCTCGCGAGTGGGGGCGACCGCACCGAGCCGACCGGCGGTGGAGGTGGGCGCAGAGGTCATGAGCCCATCGTCGCAGACGCCGCGCAGCGCTTTTCACGCTGCGAGCGTCGTCCCCGGGCTGCGGGAGCGGCACCCGTGCGACGGTCGCGGCGATCACGCGACGCGACCACGGCGGCCACCGCATGCGGAGAGGAGGATGGAGCCGTGACAGCAGCCGAGGGCGCCCCCGCCGCCCCCCGCCGGCGCGGCCGGCGACCCGGCGGTGTGGACACCCGTGCCACCCTCCTCGACGCCGCGCGTGCCGAGTTCGCCGAGCGCGGCTACGACGGCGCGACGGTCCGGGTGATCGCCGAACGCGCGGGCGTCGACCCCGCGATGGTCAACCACTGGTTCGGCGGCAAGGAGACGCTGTTCACCGCGGCTCTGGACATGCCGCTCGACCCCACGGCGCTGATCGCGGACCTGGTGCCGGGCGACCCCGAAAGGCTCGGGGAGCGCATCGTGCACCGCTTCCTCACCATCTGGGACCACACCGGGGGCGGCCGACGGCTCGCCGCACTGGTGCGCAGCGTGGCCAGCCACGACATCGCGGCGCGGATGATGCGCCAGTTCGTGGGCATGTTCGTGCGCCGGGTCGTCACGTCGGTGGCCCCGGACCAGGTCGAGCTGCGCACGGCGCTCTGCGCCAGCCAGCTCGTCGGGCTCGGCATGGTGCGCTACGTACTGCAGCTCGAGCCGCTGGCGTCGGCGGACCATCCGACCGTCGTCGCGGCGATCGCGCCGACGATGCAGCGTTACCTGACGGGCCCGCTGGACGGGGGCGCCCGGCCCTGAGCGGTGCGCCGGGCGGTGCGAGAGGCTGCACCCGTGCCGACCGGTCCCGAGATCCGCCCGCTCACCGGGGACGACGGCGAGGCCGCCGAGGCCCTCGCCGCCGAGGCCTTCGGGGCTGCCCCGCGGCCTCTCCCGGACCCGTGGCCGGCCCTCGGGACGCGCCCGTGGGGCGCCTTCCACGGACGCGAGCTCGCCGCCGTGGCCACGGCCCGCGAGTTCGGGTCGTGGTTCGGCGGTGCCACGGTGCCGACGGCCGGGATCGCGAGCGTGGCGGTCCGGCCCGAGCACCGCGGCAGCGGCCTGCTCGCGCCGCTGTTCGCCGCGCTCCTCGCCGATGCCCGCGCGCACGGCGAGGTGGTGTCCGGTCTCTACCCGACCGCGCCCGGCATCTACCGCCGGCTCGGCTACGAGATCGTCGGCGAGCTGGCCGACGTGGAGCTGCCCGTCGCCCCGCTCACCCGGATCCCGGCCCCGCCCGGAGTGGTGCTGCGCCGGGCCGACGGGAGCGACGCCGCCGCCCACCAGGCCGTCTACGACCGGTGGGCGGCCGCCCAGAACGGCCCGCTGACCCGGCGGGGACCGCACCAGCGACCGTTCGACGGACACGACACCGTCACCCTCGCCCTCGACGACGGCGGAGCGCCGGTCGGGTACGCCGCGTGGGGCCGTACCGACGGCTATCACGGCGCGACCCTGACGGTGCACGAGCTGATCGCGCTCAGCGGACCGGCGACCGCTGCGCTCTGGCGGATGTTCGGCGGGTTCGCGAGCATCGCCGGCACCGTGCGGCTGCGCACCTCCGGCACCGACCCGGCCCGCCTCGCCCTGCCCGCCGCGCCGTGGCGCCCGGTGCGGCAGTGGCCGTACGGGCTGCGGCTGCTCGACGTCGCCGGGGCGTTCTCGGCCCGCGGCGGCGCGCCACTGGACGTGACGCTGCCGTTCCGCGTCACCGGCGACGGGCTCGACGGGTCCTACCGACTTACTGCCTCCGGTGGTGCGTTGACCTGCGAACCGGCCGCCGACGGCGGCCCGGTGTTCACCGGCCGCGGGCTCGCCCTGGCCTACGCGGGGGTGCAGTCGTGCGCGAACCTGCGGTTCGCCGGCCTGCTGAGCGGCCCGGACCGCGACGACGCCCGGTGGGACGCCCTGCTCGGCGGCCGCCAGTTCCACATCCGGAACTACTACTGACCGGTCCGGTCCCGCTCGTTCGTGGCCCCGCCCAGCAGCAGGTCCGCGTCGAAGCACGTCCGGTCACCGGTGTGGCAGGCCGCGCCCACCTGGTCCACGACCACCAGCAGCGCGTCTCCGTCACAGTCCAGCCGCACCTCGAGCACGTGCTGCACGTGACCGGACGTGTCGCCCTTCACCCAGTAGGTCCTCCGGCTGCGCGACCAGTACGTGGCCCGCCCGGAGGTGAGCGTGCGGTGCAGCGCCTCGTCGTCCATCCAGGCCACCATCAGCACCTCGCGGGTACCGGCCTGCTGCACGACGGCGCACACCAGCCCGTCCGGGGTGCGCTTGAGGCGGGCGGCGATCGCCGGATCCAGCGCCGACTCCCGCACCCGCTCCACCGCCGTCATCGACGGTCCTCGCAGCGCTGCGAGGCCGCCGCCGCGACCGGCTGCATCACTGGTTCGCTCGCGAGCCCGTTCACCGCACCTCCATTTCGTCCGCGCGCAGCGCGTCCTTGACCTGTCCGATCCGCAGCGTCCCGAAGTGGAAGACACTCGCCGCGAGCACGGCGTCCGCGCCCGCCCGTACCGCAGGCGCGAAGTGCTCCACCGCACCGGCGCCGCCGCTGGCGATCACCGGCACGTCGACCGCGGCGCGCACCGCCGCGATCATCTTGAGGTCGAACCCGGCGCGGGTGCCGTCGGCGTCCATCGAGTTGAGCAGGATCTCCCCCACGCCCAGCGCCTCGCCGCGCGCCGCCCACTCGACCGCGTCGATCCCCGTGCCGCGGCGGCCGCCGTGCGTGGTGACCTCCCAGCCCGACGGCGTCGGCGGGCTGCCCGCCGGCACCGTGCGGGCGTCGACCGACAGCACGATGCACTGCGACCCGAACCGCCGCGCCATCTCGCCGAGCAGCTCCGGCCGGGCGATCGCGGCGGTGTTCACGCTGACCTTGTCCGCACCGGCCCGCAGCATGCGGTCCACGTCGTCCGGGGTACGGATGCCGCCGCCGACGGTCAGCGGGATGAACACCTGCTCGGCGGTGCGGCGCACGACGTCGACCATCGTCTCCCGGCCGCCCGACGACGCCGTCACGTCCAGGAACGTCAGCTCGTCCGCACCCTCGGCGTCGTAGACGGCGGCCATCTCGACCGGATCTCCTGCGTCGCGCAGGTTCTGGAAGTTGACGCCCTTCACCACCCGCCCGGCGTCGACGTCCAGGCAGGGGATCACCCGTACGGCGACACCCATCAGCTCGCGGCCGTGCGCGCGGGCCGCACAGCGGCGACGGCGGCGAGCGCCTCGGGCAGGGTGAACCGCCCGGCGTACAGGGCCTTCCCGACGATCGAGCCCTCGATGTTCGCCCCCGCCGCGGCTGCCTCGGCGAGCGCGACCAGGTCCGCCACCTCGGCGATCCCGCCGGAGGCGATCACCGGCGCGGGCGTCGCGGCGGCGACGGCGCGGAGCAGCTCGACGTTCGGGCCCTTCAGCGTGCCGTCCTTGCTGACGTCCGTGACGACGTAGCGGGCGCAGCCGTCGCGGTCCAGCCGCTCGAGGGTCTCCCACAGGTCGCCGCCGTCGGTCGTCCAGCCGCGGGCGGCCAGCCGGTGCGCGCCATCGGAGATCTTGACGTCGAGCCCGACGGCGATCCGCTCGCCGTGCTGCGCGATCGCCTCCGCGCACCACTGCGGGTTCTCCAGCGCGGCGGTGCCGAGGTTGACCCGCGCGCAGCCGGTGGCGAGTGCGCGGTCGAGCGAGGCGTCGTCACGGATGCCGCCGGACAGCTCGACCGCCACGTCCAGGGCGCCGACGACGCCCGCCAGCAGCTCCGCGTTGCTGCCGCGGCCGAACGCGGCGTCGAGGTCCACGAGGTGGATCCACTCCGCGCCGTCGCGCTGCCAGGCCAGCGCGGCGTCGAGCGGGTCGCCGTAGCCGGTCTCGGTGCCGGCCTCGCCCTGCACGAGGCGGACGGCCTGACCGTCGGCGACGTCGACGGCGGGCAGAAGGGTGAAACTCACGCGTCCTCCTCGCTGGCGCTCGTCGGCCGCGTTCGCGCCACTGCTGTGTTGAATGGTGAGCTCGCAAGCTCGCTCACGAGCGCGAGGGTACGGGCCACGGACCACACCCCGAACGGCGGCCGGGCATCCGGCTGAAGACTGTCGTGGGCCTCAGCCCACGACATCACGGAGCCAGTTGCACAACACCGTGGCACCGGCGTCGCCGGACTTCTCCGGGTGGAACTGGGTGGCGGCCAGCGCGCCGTTCTCCACGGCGGCCACGAAGTCCTCGCCGTGGTGCGCCCAGGTCACGAGCGGCGGGCGCATCGCCGTCGACACCTCCATGCTCCCACCGGCGCACGCCGAAGCTGTGCACGAAGTAGAAGCGCGTGCCGGCGTCCATGCCAGCGAACAGCGTGGACCCCGACCGGCGCGGACACGGTGTTCCAGCCCATGTGCGGCAGCACGTCCGCCTTGAGCCGCTCGACGGTGCCCGGCCACTGCCCGCAGCCCTCGGTGCGCTCGTCCCACTCGACGCCGCGGTCGAACAGCACCTGCATGCCGACGCAGATGCCCAGCACCGGACGGCCACCGGCGAGCCGGCGGTCGATGATGCTCGGCCCGTCGACCGCGCGCAGGCCCGCCATGCAGGCGGCGAACGCCCCGACACCCGGGACGACCAGCCCGTCGGCCTCCATCGCCGCCTGCCGGTCCGCGGTCACCGTGACGTCCGCACCCACCCGGCGCAACGCGCGCTCGGCCGAGCGCAGGTTGCCCGACCCGTAGTCCAGCACGACGATCCGCGACACGACAGCCAGGATAGGTGACCCCCACCCGGAGCAGGGCACGACCTGCCCGGTCAGGTTCTGCGGACGAACTGCAGCCGCCAGTCCTGCGGGGCGCGCTCGAGGTAGTCGACCGCGAACACTCCCGGAGCGCGCCGCTCGAGCTGGGCCAGCAGGGGTAGCGGGTCGTGCGATGCGATCAGCACCAGCCCGCCACCCGGGCGCACGGCGTCCAGCGCTCCGAAGATCGTGGCGTGTCGGATGGCGTGCGGGATGACCCGTGCGTCGAGCTCGGGATGACCCGGGCCGTCGACCTCGCCGCAGCCGCAGCTGTGAACGCTCGCGTGCGGGTGTCCGCCGTGGCTGCTCTCGCTCGCGCCACCGAGCAGCTCGTGCATCCCGGCCAGCAGATCGGCGAGGGTGACGTCGGGCGCCGCGGCCAGCAGCGGAAGGACCAGATCGTTCTCCTTCGCCAGGTGTGCGTCGAACATCACCACGAGTGCGCGGCCGGCCGCTGCCGCCCTCGTCGGATCGGTGGCGGCGGAGATCTCGTCGACCAGGTCGGTGATCACCCGGTGCTCATCGAGCATGCCGTCCACGAGGAGCCTCGCCTCGACCTTCGCGCGCGCCGCGGGGTAGAGCGCCTTCTCCTCGGCGAGGGCGTGCGGGACCAGCTCCTGGTGGCACCACTCGACGAGCTCCCGCCGCTCGTACTCGGCGGCCGGGTCCCCGCTCGCCACCGCCACAAGGAACGCCTCGACCCGCAGGCGCAGTGCCCCGGCCAGCTGGGCGTGGTGTCGTTCGACGGCGTCGACCGCGGCCGCCTCGGCCTCGTTCGACGCGATGACGACGCTGTTTGCGCCTGGTGTATTCACGGCTGCTGACCTCCGCTGGACGCCGGTGCGGCCCGCCTGATGGCGGCCGCGCAGTTATTTTACTACAATAGTTCCGTGGAAAAAGACCGACACGAGCTGGGCCCTCGACCGGCCAGACGGGCGTCCCGACGCCCGGCGCTGCCGGCGTCGAGGGAGTCGGTGCTCGAGGTCCTCGACGAGCGAGCGGAGCCGATCTCCATCGTGGCGCTGGCCACCGCGACCGGGCTGCACGTCAACACCGTGCGGGAACATCTCGACGCCCTCGTCGAGGCCGGGCTCGCACGCCGGGAGCAGGCGCCTGCCGTGGGACGCGGCCGACCGGCCTGGCTCTACAGCGCGGTACCCGACGACGAGCTGCCCGGGGGCGTCGCCGAGTACGCCGGTCTCGCGTCGGCACTGGCCGAGATGATCGAACAGACGAGCGGCTCCCCCCGCCGCGATGCGATCGACGCGGGCCGGCGGTGGGGTCGGCAGCTTGCCACCGACCGCGAGCCCGGTACCCGAGGCGAGGCGGAGGCTCGGCGGGCCGTCGTGCAACTGCTCGACGGTTTCGGGTTCGCCGCGCAGCCCGACGCGCAGCACGCGGTCGTCAGGCTGACCCGCTGCCCGCTGCTCGAGGCCGCACGCCGCCATCCTGAGATCGTCTGCGGGGTGCATCTCGGGATCGTCCGCGGCGCCCTCGAGGTGTACGGCGGGGAGACCGATCACGCGGACCTGCTGGCGTTCAGCGAGCCGGGTGCCTGCGTGCTCGACCTGAGGAGCCGCGGGCGCCACGACGATGAGCGGCAGCCGTGACCACGCCCTCGGCGATGGCTGTCCGGTGGCGGCGCGCCGGATTCCTGCTGCCCGGCGCCCTCGCGCTGCTCGCCGGACTCGACGCCGCCCTGATGCTGCTGGGCCTGCGGGCCCCCGTCACCGCCGACCGGCTGCCGGACGTGCACGGCATGCTGCTCGTGCTCGGTTTCGTCGGCACCGTGGTTGCGCTCGAACGGGCCGTGGCCCTGCGGTGCCCGGCCGGGTTCGCGGCCCCCGCGGCGCTGGGCCTCGGCGGCCTGCTGCTGCTCTCTCCCGCCCCGCTCCTCGCGGGCCGGGTGGCGCTGTGCGTCGGCATGCTCGCGATGGTGGGCGTGTACGTCCCGCTGTGGCACAGACAGCGCGACGACGCGGTCCTCGTCCAGGCCTTCGGCGCGGTGCTCGCCGCCGGCGCGGCGCTCCTCTGGCTCGCGGGCGTCGGCATCCCGGTGCTGCTCCCCTGGCTGGTGGGCTTTGTGGTGCTCACCATCGGGGGCGAGCGCCTCGAGCTCGCCCGGCTGGCAATGGGTCCGCGGGCCGGGTCGATGTTCCTCGCCCTGAGCGCGGCAGTGGTCGCCGGTGTCGTGGCCGCCCTGCTGTGGCCCGGCCCCGGCTATCCGCTCCTCGGGCTGGCGCTGCTCGCCCTGGTGGGCTGGCTCGCCGGGCATGACGTCGCGCGGCGGACGATCAGGTCTACCGGGCTCGCCCGCTTCGTCGCGGGCTGCCTGCTAGCCGGCTACGGCTGGCTCGCGGTGGCCGGCGCCTGCTGGCTGCTCGGCGGCGCAGTGTCGGACGGACCGCGGTACGACGCCGTCGTGCACGCTGTGTTCCTCGGCTTCACCCTATCCATGATCATGGCGCATGCGCCGGTGATCCTGCCCGCGGTGCTGCGCAGGCCGCTGCCCTACCACCCGGCGATGATCGCGCCGGCCGCGCTGCTCCACGGCTCGCTCGCGCTCCGGCTGTGGGCCGGTGACGCCCACGGTGGACACCTCGCCTGGCAGGCCGGCGGCGTCCTCAACATCACCGCGGTGCTGCTGTTCGTCGGCGTGGCGGCCTGGTCGTCGGTCCGTGCCGCGCCAGGCGGTGCGTCGTGAGGGGCAGGTTCTCGCCGCTGCGGGACATCCCAGCCGTGTTCTGGCTAGTCACGGCGCTCGTTGCGGCCGCGGTGCCCCCGTTCGTGGCGGTGCCGGGATGGCTGCTGATCCACCTGCTACTGCTCGGCGCGGTGACCCATTCGATCGTCGTGTGGAGCGACCACTTCGCCGAGACCCTGCTGCACACCCCGACCCGACCGGCCGACCGGCGCGCGCAGTCGTGGCGGCTCGTCGCGCTCAACGGCGGCGCGGCGCTGGTGGTCGTCGGCGTGCCGAGCCGCGTCTGGGCGCTGACCCTGGTCGGGGCCTGCCTCGTCGCCGCGGCGATCAGCTGGCACGGTGCCTCGCTGGTCCGCCGGCTCCACCGGTCGTTGCCCTCCCGGTTCCGGCCGCTGGTGCGCTACTACGTCGCCGCCGCGGCGTGCCTCCCGGTCGGTGCCGGACTCGGAGCGCTCCTGGCCCGAGGGCTCGCAGACCCGGTGCACGACCGCGTCGCGCTGGCCCACGTCGCGGTCAACGTGCTTGGCTGGATGGGCCTGACCGTCGTCGGGACGCTGGTGACCCTCTGGCCGACGATGCTGCGCACCCGAATCGCCGAGGGGGCCGAACGCGCCGCACGCCGGGCCCTTCCGCTGCTCCTCGGCGCCATTGTCGTTACGGCCGCGGGGGCGCTGGCCGGGCTCACCTTGCTCGCCGCCGCGGGTGTGCTGGGCTACCTCGGCGGGCTGGCGCTGGTCGGGCAGGCGTTCGTCACCACCGCGCGCGCGAGGCCACCCGCGTCCTACCCCACCTGGTCCGTGCTCGCCGCCGCGGTCTGGCTCACCGCCTCCCTGATCACGCTGGTCGTGGTCGTCGCCTCGGCGCCGTCGTGGTCCGTGGTCGGCCCCCGGCTGGACGCCCTCGCCGTGCCGCTTGCAGTCGGGTTCGGCGCCCAGGTGCTGCTTGGCGCGCTGTCGTACCTGATCCCGGTCGTGCTCGGCGGTGGCCCAGCGGCGGTGCGCGCCGCGAACGCCGAACTCGAGCGGGCCGGCGCGCTGCGGATCACGCTCGTCAACGGGGGCCTGCTCCTCTGCGTGCTTCCGGTACCGAGCCTGGTGCGGCTGCTGTGCTCCGTCCTCGTCCTGATCGGGCTGGCCGGCTTCCTGCCGCTGGCGTTCCGGGGGATGCGCGCGTCGCGCCGGGCGAAGGCGGAGCCGCCACCACCGCGGCCGCGCGACGAGCGGACCGGGCCGGCAGCGACGGGGCGCGCCCGCGGCGGGCCGGCGGCCGGGCTCGCCGCGCTGGTGCTCGCCGTGGCGGCCGGCGTCGCCGCCGACCCGGCCGCGCTCGTCCTCGGAGGCGGCACCGGCGCCGCGCACGCCACCGGCGAGACGACCCGGGTCGCGGTGCAGGCCGACGGCATGCGGTTCACCCCGTCGCGGATCGAGGTGCCCGCGGGCAACCGGCTCGTCATCGACCTGACCAACGCCGACGATCGGCAGGTGCACGATCTCGTGCTCGACACCGGCCAGGCGTCGGGCAGGCTCCCGCCTGGCCGGTCGGCCACGGTCGACGCGGGCGTGGTCGGCCACGACATCAGCGGCTGGTGCTCGATCGTCGGTCACCGGCAGATGGGCATGGTGCTCGACATCGCGGTCACGGGCCCGCCTGCCGCACACACCGAACTGGGCACGGACGGGCAGGATCCCCCGGTCCCCGCCGGCGGCGCCGCCGCCCGCGAGCTCGACTTCATGGCCGACCCCGGGCCGGCTTTCACCGCGTACGACCCGGCGTTGCCGCCGCCGAGCGGCACTGTGCATCGCCGGACCCTCACAGTTCGCGAGCTGGACCGCGAGGTCGCGCCGGGCGTGCGCCAGCGCCTCTGGACATTCGACGGGACGGCGCCGGGACCGACGCTGCACGGCAGGGTCGGCGACGTCTTCGAGATCACCCTGGTCAACGGCGCCACCATCGGCCACTCGATCGACTTCCACGCCGGCACCCTCGCCCCCGACCAGCCGATGCGCACCATCACTCCGGGCGCGTCGCTCGTCTACCGGTTCACCGCGACCCGGGCCGGGGCCTGGATGTACCACTGCTCCTCGATGCCGGTGTCGGCGCACATCGCCAACGGCATGTTCGGTGCCGTCGTCGTCGACCCACCGGGCCTGCCGCCGGTGGACCGCAGCTACGTGCTCGTGCAGTCGGAGCTGTACCTCGGCCCGCAAGGCGGGACCGTCGACGTGGACCGGCTGCGCGCCGAGCAACCGGACGCCGTGGTGTTCAACGGCTACGCCAACCAGTACGACCACCGGCCGCTCACGGCGCGGGTCGGGGAGCGGGTCCGGATCTGGGTCGTCGACGCCGGACCCAGCCGGGCCACCGCATTCCATGTCGTCGGCGGTCAGTTCGACACCGTGTACGCCGAGGGCGGGTACCAGCTTCGGCCGGATGCGGGCGCGGGCGGTAGCCAGAGCCTTGCCCTCGCTCCGTCCCAGGGCGGATTCGTAGAGCTGACCATTCCGGAGGCCGGGCGCTACCCGTTCGTCTCGCACTCGATGATCGACGCCGAGCGCGGTGCACACGGAATCATCGCCGTGACCGGGTGAGACTCGCCCGGCCCGGCCCGGCCGGAGTGTCGACCTCACATGCCCAGCATCGTTCGATCAACGATGGACGCACGGACGACGGATCGCCGCGCGGTCGGGATGCGGGTGTTCGACGACCTGTTCAGGGCACGACCCGCGGCGGCCCGGTTCCGTTCTCAGCGCACCGTTCCGCGTCGATAGCGGTCGTCATCGTGTCGCCTCCCTGCCTCAAGGTCACGGTCACCGCAAGCATCGTCTGTGAGCTCGACATGAGTCATCGTGCCCGCAATTTGCGATAATCGCAAATCTGCTGATAGCCTCGCTTCATGTCCAGCACCGCCGACCGTGTGCGTGACCTGGTCCGGGAGTCCGGGCTCACCCAGCGCGACTTCGCCCTGCGCATCGGACTCGACGACTCCAAGCTGTCCAAGTCGCTGAGTGGGAGTCGGCGGTTCTCGTCGCTGGACCTCGCCCGCATCGCCGAGCTCTGCACGGTGAGCGTCGACTGGCTGCTCACCGGTGAGGAACCACCGCTCGCCCTCGCCGCACGGACCACCGGCGGCAGTGCAGGCACCGCGATCCGTGAGGCTCGACGGCTCGGCACGCTGCGCTCGGACATGACCGAGCTCGGTTTCCCGCAGCCGTGGCAACCGCCTGTTACCGACCTGGGCACGGGGAGCTGGACCGAGCAGGGCGACTGGCTCGCCCGGGCTGCTCTGAATCGCGTGCGCGACATCGGGGGCGCGATCACCGAGCCGGACCTGGCGAGCCTGGTCGAGAGGGCCTTCGGCGTCGACGTCGCCGTCGTCGACCTCGGGCCCGACTTCGACGGGCTGGCCACCTCGGCGGACGACGTCAAGCTGATCGTCCTCAGCACGTCGCAGCTGCCCAGCCGGCAGCGCTTCACGCTGGCCCATGAGCTCTGCCACCTGCTCGCCGGCGACGACCAGGGCGTGCACCTCGACCGCGACGTGTTCGACAAGGCGCAGGCGCGCAACCCGAGCGAGAAACGGGCGAACGCCTTCGCGGCAGCGTTCCTGATGCCCGAGGAGATCCTTCGGGAGGCCGTCGGCTCGACCGGCCTGCCCCACGACGCCTTCACCACGCTGGCCACCGACTTGATGGTCACCCCGATGGCGCTCGCCTTCCGATTGCGCGATCTCCGATTGATCGACGCCGGGACCTGCGATCGCTTCCGGTCGACCAGCGCAGCCAACGCGGCACGCTCGGCGGGTCGGAGCGCGGAGTTCGCGCATCAGGTCACCGAGTCAAGGCGGGCCCGACCGCCGGGACTGCTGGTCCGCGACACTTATGCCGCCTACGAGGCGGGCGCGGCGACGCTGCGACCGTACGCCCATCTCATCGATGTCGATGTCGACACCCTGCGGGCCGCCCTGGAGTCCGAGGACGGGGTGGACGAGGTCTCGTGACGGCATTCTGGTTCCCCGACAACACTGTGCTGTGCAACTTCGCCGCCGTGAAGCGGCTGGACCTCCTGGAATCCGTGCTCGCCGGTCGCGGGCGATGGACCGCGGCCGTTGCCTACGAGGCCACGGCCTCCACGAGGTTCCTGCCCGCGCTGGCCGAGGATCCGCGTCGAGGTTGGCTCGGTGACCCGGTCGAGGTCACCAAGCCGTCCGACATCCGCAAGATCAACCGGATTCGGCGAGCAGCGTTCGGCGGCACCGACGATGCACCGCTGCAGCACCTGGGCGAGGCCGAGACGTGCTTCGTGATCCGGGAGTGGGCAGAGTTCCGCGGATCGTTCTGGCTGTCGGACGACCGCGAGGCAGTGCGGTACGCCCGATTTCAGGGCATCGTGACCTACGAGACCGTCGACTTGATGTCGATGGCAGTCACAGATGGTGACATCACAGCCAAGAAGGCCTTCGACCTGATGGTGCTGATGACCGACGAGGGGCGAGCACTTCGCCTTCCCCGCTCGCCTGCTGAACTTGGTCGGTGAGCGGGGCTCAGCGCTACAACGAGTCAGGCTCGAACGCTACAGCTGGTCGCGGCATGCGTCAGAGCGCGCCTTTCGTCGACGGGATACCCGTGATCCGCTCGTCGCGCTCCGTCGCCGCCCGCAGCGCCCGGGCGATCGCCTTGAACTCGGCCTCGGTGATGTGGTGCGGGTCGCGCCCCTCCAGCACGCGCACGTGCAGGGCGAGGTGGCCGTGGAAGGCCAGCGACTCGAACACGTGCCTGTTGAGCACCGTCGCGTAGTGGCCGCCGACGACGAAGTGGCGCATGAACTTCGGCTCGCCGGTGTGCACGGTGTAGGGCCGACCCGAGACGTCGACGACGGCGTGCGCGAGCGCCTCGTCCATGGGAATCCAGGCGTCTCCGAAGCGGCGGATGCCCCGCTTGTCGCCCAGCGCCTGGCGCAGCGCCTGGCCGAGCACGATCGCGGTGTCCTCGACGGTGTGGTGGGCATCCAGCTCGACGTCGCCCGCGGCGTGCACGGTCAGGTCGAACGCGCCGTGCTTGCCCAGCGAGTCCAGCATGTGGTCGAAGAACGGCACGCCGGTGGCGATGTCGGTCTGCCCCGTCCCGTCGAGGTCGATCTCGACGACGACCTTCGATTCTTTTGTGACCCGCTCGACCCGGCCGACCCTGTTCATGCTTCTTCTGTCTCCTCTACCAGCACGTCCCTCGCCACCTGCAGGAACGCGTCGTTCTCCTCCGGGGTTCCGATCGTGACCCGCAACCGGTGCGCGATCCCGACGTCCCGGATCAGCACTCCGCGGTCCAGGAACGCCTGCCACGCCCGCGCGGAGTCGGCGAACCGTCCGAACAGCACGAAGTTCGCGTCGCTGGGCACCACGTCGTAGCCCGCCGCCGCCAGTGCGGCGACCACCCGCTCCCGCTCCGACCGGAGCAGTGCGACCGACCCGAGCGTCGCGCCAGCATGCCGCAGCGAGGCCCGCGCCGCAGCCTGCGTCAACGAGGACAGGTGGTACGGAAGGCGAACGAGTTGCAGCGCGTCCACGACGGCCGGGGCCGCGGCGAGGTAGCCCAGCCGGCCACCCGCGAAGGCGAACGCCTTGCTCATCGTGCGGCTGACGACGAGCTTGCCCCCGTGCGTGGGCAGCAGGACGGCCGCGCTGGGCCGGTCCGAGAACTCGGCGTACGCCTCGTCCACGACGACGATGCCGGGCGCGGCGTCGACGAGCGCAGCGAGCTCGTCCGGCTCCAGCGACTGCCCGGTGGGGTTGTTCGGGCTGGTCAGGAACGTCACGTCCGGAGCACGCTCGGCCAGCAGGCCGGCCGCGGCCGGGATGTCGATCGTGAAGTCGTCCCGACGCGGGGTGGGCAGCCACTCGGTGCGGGTGCCCCCGGCGATGATCGGGTGCATCGAGTACGACGGCACGAAGCCGGCCGCGACCCGCCCCGGCCCGCCGAACGCCTGCAGCACCTGCTGCAGGATCTCGTTCGAGCCGTTGGCCGCCCACAGGTTCGCGCAGGTGAGCGGGACCCCCGTGGCCCGGGTGAGGTACGCCGCGAGGTCCGTGCGCAGGGCGACGGCGTCCCGGTCGGGGTACCGGTGGAGCTCCGCAGCGACCTCGCGCGCCGCCGCGGTGACGTCTCGGACCAGCTCGGGCGGCGGCGGGTAGGGGTTCTCGTTCGTGTTCAGCCGCACCGCGACGGAGAGCTGCGGCGCGCCGTACGGGGTCTTGCCCCGCAGGTCCGCCCGCAACGGAAGGGCGTCGAGCGTGACCTCGGACCCGACGACCGGCGCCACGCTGGCCGTCATCGGCGGGGCCGTCACCGAGCACCACCGCCTCGACCGTCCTGGCGGAACCGCGCCGTCACGGCCTGCCCGTGAGCGGGCAGGTCTTCCGCGGTGGCGAGGGTGACGACCCGGTCCGCCACCTCGCTCAGCGCGTCTTCCGTGTACTCGACGAGGTGCACGCCGCGCAGGAACGTCTGCACGGACAGCCCCGCCGAGTGCCGGGCGCAGCCGCCGGTGGGCAGCACGTGGTTCGAGCCCGCGCAGTAGTCGCCGAGCGACACCGGCGCCCACGGCCCGATGAACACCGCCCCCGCGTTGCGCACCTGCAGCGCGACCTCGCGGGCCCGGGCGGTCTGGATCTCCAGGTGCTCGGCGGCGTACGCGTCGACGACCGCGAGGCCGGCCGCGACGTCCCCGACGAGGATCGTGCCCGACTGCGGGCCGGTGAGCGCGGTGCGGATGCGCTCGGTGTGCTTGGTGGCCGCGACCTGCCGCTCGAGCTCGGCGTCGACCGCGTCCGCGAGCGCGTCGCTGGTGGTGACCAGCACGGACGCGGCAGACGGGTCGTGCTCGGCCTGGGACACCAGATCCGCGGCGACGTGCACCGGGTCCGCCGTCTCGTCGGCGAGCACCGCGATCTCGGTGGGCCCGGCCTCGCCGTCGATCCCGATCTGGCCGCGCAGGAGCCGCTTCGCCGCCGTGAGGTAGGCGTTGCCCGGCCCGGTGACCATGTCCACCGGCTCGAGCTCCCGGCCGTCGGTGTCCGTGCCGCCGTACGCGAGCAGCGCGACGGCCTGGGCACCGCCGACCGCCCACACCTCCTCGACGCCGAGCAGCGCCGCGGCGGCGAGGATCGTGGGATGCGGCAGGCCGCCGTGTTCGGCCTGGGGTGGCGAGACCACGACGAGAGACTCCACCCCCGCCTCCTGCGCCGGCACCACATTCATCACGACTGACGACGGGTAGACCGCGAGGCCGCCCGGCGCGTACAGGCCGACCCGGCGGACGGGCACGAACCGCTCGGACACGACGCCGCCCGGTACGACCTGGGTGACGACGTCCGTCCGCCGCTGGTCGGCGTGCACCCGCCGGGCCCGCTCGATCGAGGTCTCCAGCGCCTCCTGCACGGCCGGGTCCAGCGCGTCCAACGCGCCGGCCAACGCTGCGGCCGGCACCCGGACGGACCCGGGTCGCACCCGGTCGAACCGCTCGGAGAACTCCAGCGCCGCCTCGGCCCCGCGCTCGCGGACGGCCGCCACGATCGGGCGCACCCGCTCGACCACCGCGTCGACGTCCACCTCGGCCCGGGGCAGCAGGGCGCGCAGGGCGGCGGTGGGCGGCAGCGGTGCGGAGCGCAGATCCGTTCGGCGGAGCATGGGGCTGAGGGTAGACGGCGGGACCGACGGAACCGGCCTGGCCAGGTCGAACGGGTCCGACGTCACCATACGCAGATCAGCGGCCCGGCGGGGGCTTCGGTGGTGCACCGACCAGCCCGCGCCGGTGCGCCCACAGCGCCGCGCTCGTCCGGTCCGTCACCCCGATCTGGGTGAAGACGCTGGTCAGGTGAGCCTTGACGGTGCGCTCCGCGATGCCGAGGGTACGGGCGATCTGCTTGTTGGCCAGGCCCTCGGCCACCAGCACCAGCACCTCCTTCTCCCGCCCCGACAGCACCGACACCGGCGCCGGCCTCGCCCGCCCCGTCAGCACGATCCGCGCGGCGCGTGGATCGAGCGGCGACTCCCCGCGCGCCGCGGCGCGCACGGCGCCGACCAGCCCGTCCGGCTCGGCGTCCTTGAGGAGGTAGCCGATCGCGCCGGCGTCCAGCGCGTCGACGACGAGATCCGGCTCGGCGAACGAGGTGAGCACCACCACGGCCGTGTCGGGCTGCGCCGCGAGCAGGCGCCGGGTCGCCTCCACCCCGGACATGCCCGGCATCGACAGGTCCATGAGCACGACGTCCGGCCGCAGGGCGGCGGCCATCTCCAGCCCCTCCACACCGCTGCCCGCGCTGCCGACCACGCAGATGTCGTCGGCGAGGTCGAGCAGCCGCGCCATGCCGGCGCGCAGCAGGGCATGGTCGTCGACCAGCAGCACACGGATGACCGCCGCGCGCCGCTCGCCGGGGCCGGCCGGGCCGCCGGGGCCGCCTGCGGGGCCCGTCGCCTCGCTCCGCATCATGATCACGAGACCGGAACCTCCATCGTCAGCGTCGTCCCGGCGCCGGGCGCCGAGGTCACGTCGATCCGCCCGCCGACGTCGCCCGCGAGGTCGTCCAGCAGCCGCAGGCCCAGGTGGGGCCGGTCGTCGGGGGCGACGGCGGCGGGGTCGAAGCCGGCGCCGTCGTCGGTCACCGCGAGGCGGAGCAGGTCGCCGTCGGCACCCGCCTCCCGGCTCAGTCGCACCTCGACGGCCGTCGCGTCGGCGTGCGCGACGACGTTGCGCAGCGCCTCCTGCGCCACCCGGAACGCGAACTGCTCCGCGGGCCCGCCGAGCCTGCGCGCCGCGCGGTCGTCGACGACCAGGGTCACGGCGACGCCGCGCGCGGTGGTCGTCGCGGCGAGGTCGCCCAGCGCGGCGGCCAGGCCGGTCCGCCGCAGGTTGGGCGGGTGGATGTCGACGACGAGCGAACGCAGCGAGCGGATCGCCGCGCGCACGGCGTCCGCCGCGACGTGCAACCGGCCCGACTCGTCGCGGCTGCCCGCCCGATCGGCCTCGACCGCCGCACCCGCCAGGGCGATCGAGGTCGCGGCGAGGTCCTGGACGACACCGTCGTGCAGGTCGGCGGCGATCCGGCGGCGCTCGGCGTCCGACGCGGCGAGCGAGCGGTACAGCATCACCTCGCGGTCGCGCCGGGCCCGCGCCGTCTGCCGGGCCAGCCGCACCGCGAGCGGGAACTGCACGAGCTGCAGCAGCACGAGCGCCCCGATCGTGATCGGCAGGAACTGCAGCCAGATGGCCGAGGTGCGGGCGGCGAGCGAGCTGAGCGGCATGTAGGTCTCGAAGAGCAGCACCCGACCCGAGGGCGTGTGCACCGGCCGGTAGACCTCGAGCAGGGTCCCGAGGTCGTGCTCGAGGTCGTTCTCCGCACGGCTGAGGTCGCTGATCTCGGCGGCGGCCTCGCCGGTGACGAGCACCTCGGCCTCGTCGGGCGCCAGCGGATACTGCCGGCCGACGAGGCGCTCGTCGTCGGAGTAGACGATCCGCCCGTCCGCGGTCCACAGCTTCAACCGCAGCACCGGGCCGGCGGTGAGCAGGGTCGCGGCCTCGCGCATGGCACCGAAGGCGGCCGGGTCGCCGGTGAGCAGGCCGTCGCGCAGGTGCGGCTCGACGACCGTGCGCGCGATCACCCCGTTGATCCGGCGCGCGTCGTCGACCGCCTGGTCCTCGGCCGCCGTGCGGCTGACGAACGCGCCGCCGACCGCGATGAGCAGCACGGTCGTCACCCCCGCGAGGGCGAAGTGGACGAGCGCGCGGCGGGGGGTCCCGGGCCCGGATGAGCGAGCTTGCGAGCGAATCAGTGTCACAGCGCCCGCGCGCAGCGCCGACCGAGCGCAGCGAGGGAGAGCGTTGACGCGGGCCCGGTGGGCGGCCCGGCGCGGCGCGGGCAGAGCAGCGCGCCGTGCGGACACCGTCGCGGTCACCCTGCCGCTCCCTCCCGGCCGCCGGGCAGACGACCGGGCGTCAGTGTGTGCGGCTGCGAACACCCCGGGGAAACCGCAAGCCGGGGGTGTCGGACCCCCGCAAATGGGGGGTCGGCGGTGGTCGACAGGACACGATCAGGCCGCCTGCAGGTCCAGCCCGACGTCCAGCGCCGTCACCGAGTGGGTGAGCGCGCCCACGGCCAGGAACTCGACGCCGGTCTCGGCGTAGGCGCGGGCGTTCGCGAGCGCCAGCCCGCCCGACGACTCGAGCAGGGTCGGCCTGCTCCCCCGCCTGCGGACGGCCTCGGCCGTCTGCGCGACCGTGAAGTTGTCGAGCAGGACCAGCTCCGCGCCGAGCTCCAGCACTTCGTCGAGCTGGTCCAGCGAGTCGACCTCCACCTCGCACGGCAGGTCCGGCGCCGCGGCCCGGGCGCGCTCGAGCGCCGCACCGATCGACCCGGCCGCCGCCACGTGGTTGTCCTTGATCAGCACGGCGTCGCCGAGCCCGAGCCGATGGTTGACTCCCCCGCCGCAGCGCACGGCGTACTTCTCCAGCAGCCGCAGGCCCGGCAGGGTCTTGCGGGTGTCGCGGATCCGGACACCGGTGCCGGCCACCGCGTCGACCCAGGCGGCCGTGGCGGTGGCGACGCCGGAGAGGTGGCAGAGCAGGTTGAGCGCGGTGCGCTCGGCGGTCAGCAGGCCGCCGACGGGGGCGCGGACGACGAGCGCGTGCTCGCCCGGCTCCAGGCGGGTGCCGTCCGGCAGCGCCGTCACCTCTTCGAACCCGTCGCCGAGCACCTCGGACAACACCGCGCGGACGGCCGGGACCCCGGCTACCACGCCGCCCGCCCGCGCGGTGAACGCGCCGATCGCGACGGCGTCGGCGGGCACGGTCGCGGCGGTGGTGGCGTCGGGGCCGTAGCGCAGGTCCTCGGCCAGCGCGGTGCGGACGACGCGCAGCAGGTCGGCGGGGTCGGGGACACCGATCTCCGAGGCACCGCCGACGCGCACCTCCACCGCGGTCCCCTTCCCGGCGAACGGATCGGCCCCGGACCGGCCGGTCATGCCGCACCCGCCAGCGCCTCGGTGGCCACGACCGGGCGACCGTCGCCGTCCAGCCGGACCTGCAGGCTCGTGCGCTGCCAGGTGTCGTCGCGGTCGGGATGGTCGATGCGCACGTGGCAGCCGCGGCTCTCGGTGCGGGTGCCGGCCGTGGCGAGCACCGCGGCGGCGAGCAACGTCAGGGCCGCGTCCTCGACGCCCGCGCGGTCGCGCACGGGCCCCGGGCCGGTCGCCGCCTCCACGGCGTCCGATGCGGCCGCCAGCCCGGCGGCGTCCCGCCCGATCCCCGCCCCGGCGCTCATCGCCCGCTGCACGACCCGCCGGTCCGCCACGGCGAACATCGGCGGGGGCACTGCGCCGACCGCGACCGGGCGCGGCACGACCAGGTCCGCGACCACCGCGCGGGCCACCCGCGCCCCCACGACGAGGCCCTCGAGCAGCGAGTTCGACGCGAGGCGGTTGGCACCGTGCAGGCCGGTGCGGGCCACCTCACCGGCGGCGTACAGGCCGCGGACCGCGGTGCGCCCGTCGACGTCGGTGACCACACCCCCGCAGGCGTAGTGGGCGGCGGGCGTCACCGGAATCGGTTCGCGTGTGGGGTCGATCCCCGAGGCCCGGCAGGAGCCGGTCACCGTCGGGAAGCGCGCGACGAAGCCCTCGACCGCGGTGGCGTCCAACCACACGCACTCCGCGCCGGTCTCGGCCATCCGCCGGGTGATCGCCGCGGCGACGACGTCCCGCGGGGCGAGCTCGGCCAGCGGGTGCACGCCGACCATGAACCGGGCGCCGGTGCGGTCCCGCAGCACGCCGCCCTCGCCCCGGACCGCCTCGGTGACCAGCGGCCGGTGCCCACGCGCGCCGGGCACGTGCAGGACGGTCGGGTGGAACTGGACGAACTCGAGGTCCGCGGCGGTCGCGCCGGCGCGCAGGGCCAGCGCGACGCCGTCGCCGGTCGACGTGGCCGGGTTCGTGGTGCTGGCGAAGAGCTGACCGTAGCCACCGGTCGCCAGGAGCACGGCAGGCGCGTGCAGCACTCCGGGTCGGCCCGCGTCGTCGAGCACCGTGACGCCCGCGACGGTGCCGTCGGCCGCGCGCAGCGCGTCCACGGCGACGTGCCCGGTCAGCAGCGGCAGGCCGGCGCCCCGCGCGGCCGCGACGAGTGCCCGTTCGACTTCGGCGCCGGTCGCGTCGCCCCCGGCGCGGACCACGCGGAACGCCGAGTGCCCGCCCTCGCGGGTGCGCTCCAGCGCGCCGGTCGGGGTCGCGTCGAACACGGCACCGCGCGCCCGCAGCCGGGCGACCGCGGCCGGGCCGTCGGTGAGGATGGAGGCGACGGCGGCGGGGTCGCACAGGCCGGCACCGGCGGTGAGGGTGTCGGCGACGTGGGCGTCGACGCTGTCGCCCGGCACGTCCCCGACGACGACGGCGACCCCGCCCTGTGCCCACCGGGTCGAGCCGGCGTCCGCGGCGTCCTTGGTGACGACGACGACCCGCAGCCCGGCGCCTGCGGCGTCGAGCGCGGCGGTGAGACCGGCGACGCCGCTGCCGACGACGACGAGGTCCGCGCCCGCCTCCCAGGCGCCACCGGCGGTGGACGTCACTCGGCACCGCCCGGGCGCCCGATCGCGATCATCCGCTGCACCGCCGCACGGCCGCGGGCGGCCAGCTCGGGGTCGACGTGCACCTCGTCCGTGCCGTCGCGCAGGCTGCGCAGCAGCGCCTCCGCCGTGATCATCTTCATGTAGCGGCACGAGGCGCGGTCGTTGACCGCCCGGAAGTCGATCTCGGGGGCGGCCCGGCGGAGCTGGTGCAGCATGCCGACCTCGGTCGCGACCAGCACGGTCTTGATCTGGCGCGGGGCGGCCGGATCGCTCACTGCATGCGAGGCGCGGGCGGCGTCGAGCATTCCGCCCGTCGAGAGGATCTTGACCCGGTCTGCCGGGACCGCACCGCTGCCGGCCAGGTAGAGCGCGGAGGTCGCGCAGCCGCACTCGGGGTGCACGAACAGCTCGGCGTCCGGGTATGCGGCAGACTGCGCGGCCAGCTCGGCGCCGTTGATGCCCGCGTGGACGTGGCACTCCCCCGCCCAGACGTGCATGTTCTTCCGACCCAGGGTCCGGCGGACGTGCGCGCCGAGGAACTGGTCGGGCAGGAACAGCACCTCCCGCTCCGCCGGGACCGAGGCCACCACCTCCACGGCGTTGCTGGACGTGCAGCAGATGTCCGTCTCGGCCTTCACCGCTGCGGTCGTGTTGACGTAGCTGACGACGACGGCCCCGGGGTGTTCGGCCTTCCATGCGCGCAGCTCGTCGACGGTGATCGAGTCGGCGAGCGAGCAGCCGGCGCGGGCGTCCGGGATGAGCACGGTCTTGTCCGGCGCGAGGATCTTGGCCGTCTCCGCCATGAAGTGCACACCACAGAAGACGATCGTCGAGGCCGACGACTCCGCGGCGATCCGGGACAGGGCCAGCGAGTCGCCCGTGTGGTCGGCGACGTCCTGGATCTCGGGCAGCTGGTAGTTGTGTGCCAGCAGCACCGCGTCGCGCTTCCGAGCCAGCTCGCGGACCTCGGCGAACCAGGCGTCGCCGACGCGGTCCGCCCGCGTTCCCACGTCAGTCACGGTCATCGTGCGCCTCCCACCGGCTCGCCTGTTTTCGCCTGATGAGCGAAAACACGGTCGATGGTAACAACGGGTTCGCCGGTTGTCCCGACGGACGTGACGTCGACCTCACCTTCCGGACACCAGCCGTTCACTCCGCCCCGTTCCTCCCGGCCGGCACGACAGGCCACCTCGGCCCCGGCCCTACGATCGGCGCATGCCCGACTGCGGGGCGCGACCCACCGCGCACGAGGTGCTCGCCGCGGTCCTGCAGATCCGGGGCGGCACGCTGCAGGTCCTCGCCTGGCGACGGGCGCAGCCGCCGGACGCCGGTCGCTGGGCGCTGCCCGGCGGGCTGCTCGGCGACGACGAGGACGTCGAGGCGTCAGTGCGCCGGCAGCTGACGGAGAAGGTCGACGTCCGCGAGGTCGCCCATGTCGAGCAGCTCGCGGTGTTCAGCGATCCGCGACGGGTGCCCGGTGGGCGGCGCGTCGCCACCGCCTTCCTCGGGCTCGTCCCCTCCGACGCCGACCCGGCCGTGCCCGCCGACACCACCTGGCACCCCGTCGACGCGCTCCCGGATCCCGCCTTCGACCACGCCGAGATCGTCGCCGCCGCCCGGGACCGGCTGCGCGCCAAGCTCTCCTACACCAACCTCGGCTTCGCCCTCGCCCCCCGCGAGTTCACGATCTCCACGCTGCGCGAGCACTACGCCGCCGCGCTCGGCCATCCCGTGTCGGCGACGAACCTGCAGCGGGTGCTCGCGCGCCGCTCGGTCCTGGTGCCGACGGGGGCGCTCGCCACGCCCGGACCGGCGGGGGGGCGCCCGGCCGCGCTGTTCCGGTTCGCCGAACCGACTCTGCGGGTGACCGACGCGTTCGCGGTACTGCGGCCGCCAGGCGAGCAGACACGGGCGGCCTTACCGTGAGCACGTGGTCGCGAACCTCCCGTTGTTCCCTCTGAGCACCGTGCTCATGCCGGGAGCCCCGCTGCCGCTGCACATCTTCGAACCCCGCTACCGCCAGCTGACCGTGGACCTCGTGACGGGGGCCGTGCCGGGCAAGCGGTTCGGCGTCATCGCCGTCCGTGAGGGCTTCGACGGCGACGAGACCGCCGTCCTGCACGGCGTCGGCTGCACGGCGGAGCTGCTCGACGTCCGCCGGTTGCCCGACGGCCGCTACGACATCGTCACGCGGGGCTCCCAGCGCTTCCGGCTGCTCGACGTCGACCCCGAGGCGCGCCCGTACCTGATGGCGGAGGTCGAGTACCTGCCCGACCTGCCCCAGGAGCCCGCGGACGACCTCGCCGACCTCGCCGGTGCCGCACGCGCCGCCCACCGGCGCTACTGCGCCACCGCCTGGAAGAGCGGTGACTGGTCCGAGCCCGACCCGGACGTCGGGCCGGCCGAGCTGCCCCACCTGCTCGCCGCCGACTGCCTGCTGCCCATGTCGGACCGCCAGCGCCTCCTGGAGCAGACGCGCCCGGCGATCCGGCTCCGGATGGTCCGGGCCCTGATGATCCGCGAGGCGGGGCTGCTCGGGACGCTGCACGCCGTCCCCGCACCGCTGCACACCTACACGGTGGACGCCAGCCCCAACTGACCGCGGCTCGCGCGAGTTGCCCGTTCCTGCCCGGCGAGTCTTGCGTTCCTGCACGCGAGTGCTGCGTTCCTGCACGCGAGTGCTGCGTTCCTGCACGCGCGGCCGAAGGCCGCTCGAGCCGGATCAGGCCCAGCCGTAGCGCGAACGAAGCTGGTCGGCGACCCGGTCGAACCGATCCTCGTCCAGCACTGCGCCCTCACGCCGGATCTCGTGCTCACCGACCTCGATGACCCGGTCCAGCCGGACGTACGACGGGCGTCCCTCGCCATCCCACGTGCCCGCGCCGATGCCGATCCAGTTCCGGTCGTCGGCACGCCCGGACTGGCTCGACAGCATCAACCCGACGAGGTCGCGACCCTCGCGACCGACGACGAGCACGGGCCGGTCCTTGCCGCGCCCGTCGTCCTCCTCATACGGCACCCAGGTCCAGACGATCTCACCCGGGTCGGCGCCGCCGTCGAGAGCGGGCGCGTACGCGATGCGCCGGGCGCGCTCGCCTGCCGGTGCGGTGCGGGCGCCACCGGTGGACGGCCTGTGCGTCTCCGCCCGGGACGTGCTCGGCCGCGACGGCACCGGGCGCTGGACCGGCCGCTCCCGCTGCTGTGTCGACTGCGTCAGCAGCTTGAGCCCGGCCTCCGCCGCCTGCCGCAGCAGGCTCCCCCACGTCGCCACGGGCGACAGCATGCCTGGCCGACTCCGCGCGGGCTTCCCCACCCCGCACATGCTGCGGGCAGCGCAACACGCGGGAGACCGCGCGGGGACGGGCAGAGGGGCGCGAGGTCAGCCCGATCGGCGGATCGGGACGACGTCGACCAGCGTCCCGACGCCGACGAAGTCGTCCGGGTTCATCGTCAGCAACGGCAGGCGGCCGGCCGCCGCTGTTGCAGCGATCTGCAGATCGAGCCGGCGTGGGCGCGGGTTGCGGCCGGCGATCCGGACGAGCTCAGCGAGCACGCCATAGAACTTGGCCTCCTCGACCCCGAAAGGCACGATTTCGTAGCTTGTCAGCACCCGACGCAGCCGCTGCTCGCGCGCGTCGCGGTCCCCGCTGCCGATGCCGTAGGCGAGCTCGCCGAGAGTGACTGCGCTGACGACGACGGCACCGTCCAGGTACACCCCGAGGTCCACCTTCTCGACGTCGATCACCACCGACGTGTCATAGAGCGCGGCCGGAGGCACGTCAGTACTCGATGCGGTCGTCACCGAAGATCCGGTCGGCTTCCTCGCGATCTCGGTACCACTGCTCCACGTCAATCGGGGGCAGCTGCCGGAACTCCTCCTGCATGTCGCGACCGGTCTTCCGCTTCTTCGGCGGCTCGCCGTGCGGCACCAGGTCCGCGATCGGCTTGCCGTTGCGGGTCACCACGAAGCTCTCGCCCGCCTCGACCTGACGCATGATCTCGGCGTTGTCGTTGCGCAGCTCGCGTTGGGAGATCGTCCTCGGCATGCACCAACTGTAGCGCAATTGCGCTACAGGCTCGCGGCCCGCCCCTCACACCTCCCACCCGTTGCGGTCCACCTGCCCGTCGGGCCAGTCGTCGATCACGGCGTGCACCGGCAGCACCATCGACACGCCGCCGTACACCTGGACCCGACCGTCTGCCCGCACCATGCGCGTCGGGCCCGGCACCGGCACCCATCCCGCGGTCGCATAGAACCCCGCGACGTGCTCGCCGCAGGTCAGGTAGCCGAACGGGAGCTCCAGGTCGGCCAGGACCGCGCGGCCGCGACTGAGTAGTTGCGCGCCCAGACCACTGCCCTGCCACGCCGGGTCGACGGCCACCAAGCCGACGTCGCCCACGACCACGTCCCGGCCCTCGACCCGCAGGAACCTCCGCAGCACGGCGAGGTGCGCAACCGGCCGCCCGTCGGCGTGCGCGACCACTCGCAGCTCCGGGCGCGCGCTCGACCAGCTGCGGCCCGAACCGAAGGGCGTGAACGACCGCGGGAAGCTGCGGGCGAGCAGCGCGCCGAATGCCTCGTGCTCGGCGACGGTCACGTCGTTCTCCCAGGTCAGGCCCCAGGAGACGTCAGCCGCGGCGTTCACCGTGGCGGCTGCACCGCGCGGTCCACCCCGTCGGCGTCACCTGCACCACCATCCGGCGGGCGCAGTGGGTGCAGAAGCGGGGTGGCTCCAGCCTGCGTCGCAGCGCGCACCGCAGGTGGTCGCCGAGCTCGACCAGCGACCCGCACTGGTCGCAGAAGGAGTCCATCCCCCGCTCCCTACAGCGTCGCGTTCAGCGCCTTGATCGGCATCTGCAGCTCGCCGAGCAGGTCGATGTCCGCCTCCGCCGGGCGCCCCAGCGTCGTCAGGTAGTTGCCGACGATCACCGCGTTGACGCCGCCGAGCAGCCCCTGCCGCGCCCCCAGATCGCCCAGGGTGATCTCCCGGCCGCCGGCGAACCGCAGGATCGTTCGCGGCAGTGCCAGCCGGAACGCGGCCACGGTGCGCAGGGCGTCCGCCACGGGCAGCGGCTCGAGGTCGCCGAACGGCGTCCCCGGGCGCGGGTTGAGGAAGTTCAGGGGCACCTCGTCCGGTCCGAGCTCCGCGAGCTCGGCGGCGAACTCCGCGCGCTGCGCCGGGGTCTCCCCCATCCCGACGATCCCACCGCAGCACACCTCCATCCCCGCGTCGCGGACCAGCCGCAGCGTCTCCCACCGCTCCTCCCACGTGTGGGTGGTGACGACCTGCGGGAAGTACGAGCGCGCGGTCTCCAGGTTGTGGTTGTAGCGGTGGACGCCCATCGCGGCCAGCTCGTCGACCTGCCGCGGGGTGAGCATCCCCAGCGAGCAGGCGATGTTGATGTCCACCTCGTCGCGGATCGCCGCGATCCCGGCCGCGACCTGTGCCATGAGCCGCGCGTTCGGCCCGCGCACCGCGGCGACGATGCAGAACTCCGTCGCGCCGGTCTTGGCCGTCTGCTTCGCCGCCTCGACCAGCATCGGGATGTCCAGCCACGCCGAGCGCACCGGCGAGTCGAACAGCCCCGACTGGGAGCAGAAGTGGCAGTCCTCAGGACAGCCGCCGGTCTTGAGCGAGACGATCCCCTCGACCTCCACCTCCGGCCCGCACCAGCGCATCCGCACCTCGTGGGCCAGCTCCAGCAGCGCGTCGAGCGCCTCGTCCGGCAGGGCGAGCACGTCGAGCACCTGCTGCTGCGTGAGCCCGTGGCCGGACTCCAGCACCTGGCGGCGGGCGACGTCGAGAATCGTCACGGTTCGGGAGTCTGCCATCGCCCACCCAGCGACGGCCCCAGCCCGTGACACGCGACGCGCGCGAACTCTGCCCGATCCGTCACACCTGCCCCATCGGCGAGGGCTCCGAGCAGCGGTACCCCGGTGACAGCCGGGAGGTCGCGCAGGTTCTCGCAGGCCGCGAGGTCCGGTACGGCGGGCCAGGCTCCGATCACCACTCCGGCGCAGGTCAGGCCGCGGGTTCGCAGCGCCTCGACCGTCAACGCGGTGGCGTTGAGGGTGCCCAGACCGGCTGCGGCGACGACGAGCACCGGTGCGTCGAGCTCACCGGCGACATCGGCGAGGGTGCCGCCCTCGTCCGTGAACCGGACGAGCAGGCCGCCGGCGCCCTCGACCAGCACGAGGTCGTGGGTGGCCGCGAGCAGGCGGGCGCCCGCCGCGGCGGCGCCGGGGTCGAGTGCCGGGCGGCCCGCGCGGCGAGCGGCCGTGGCGGGGGCGAGCGGATCGGGGTAGCGGGCGAGCTCGCAGACGGTGTCGGGGGCCGCGAGCCGGACGACGTCGGCGAGGTCGCCCGGCTCTCCCACCGCCACCCCGGTCTGCACCGGCTTGAGCACGGCGACCCGGTTCGAGTGGAGGGCGGCGACAGCGGCGGTGACGACGGTCTTGCCGACGCCGGTGCCGGTGCCCGTCACGACGAGGATCCGGCCTTGGTCACCGCGAGCGTCGCCCCACGGCGGTGATGCCGACCCCGCGGCGACCCTCGCGAGGATCATCGGGCTCCCACCGGCGTGAGCACCTCCGCCAGGACCTCGCGGACCAACGCGAGCTCGGCCTCCGTCAGGTCCGCCCTGGCCGTCAGGCGCAGCCGGCTCGTGCCCGCGGGCACCGACGGCGGGCGGAAGCACCCCACCCGGACGCCGCATGCCAGGCAGGCGCGGGCCGCCGCCACCGCCACCGCCGGCTCGCCCAGCACCACCGGCACGATCGCCGACCGGGGAGCCGCCGCTCCGGCTGCCTCGGCGAGGGCGGCGGCATGGCGCAGCACCGCAGCCGGCAGGCCGGGGTCGGCCTCCAGCACGTGCAGTGCGGCGAGCGCCGCGCCGACCGACGACGGCGCGAGGCCGGTGTCGAAGATGAACGAGCGGGCGGTGTCGACCAGGTGCGCCGTCACCGCCTCGGGCCCGAGCACCGCGCCCCCCTGGGCCCCCAGTGCCTTGGACAACGTCACGGTGGCCACGACGTCGTCCGCGCCCGCCAGCCCCACCTCGGCCAGCAGCCCGCGCCCGCCGGGCCCGCGCACGCCCAGCCCGTGCGCCTCGTCCACGACCAGCAGCGCGCCCCGCGCCCGGCACACGGCGTGCAGCGCGCGCAGCGGGGCGGTGTCGCCGTCCACGCTGTCCACGCTCTCCACCACCACCAGCGCCCGCTCCTCGTCCCGGGCAGTGAGCACCGCGTCCACAGCAGCGGGGTCGTTGTGCGGCACCACCGCGATCCGGGCCCGAGACAGCCGGCAGGCGTCGACGATCGACGCGTGGTTCGCCGCGTCGGAGACGACGAGTGCTCCGGGACCCGACAGCGCCGTCACCACACCGAGATTCGCGGCGTAGCCGGAGGAGAACGCCAGCCCGGCGGCGAACCCGCAGAACGCGGCGAGCTCCCGGTCCAACGCGGTGTGCAGTTCCGTGGTGCCGGTGACGAGCCGTGAACCCGTCGACCCGGCACCCCAGGCACGGGCGGCCGCGACCGCCCCGTCGACGACCCGCGGATCTCGGGAGAGACCGAGGTAGTCGTTCCCGGCGAGGTCGACGACGGGCTCGGGGGCGGCCCGCGGGCTCAGCGCACGGCGCAGCCCCGCCTCCCGGCGACGAGCGGCGTGCGGCTCGAGCCAGGCCAGGGGGTGCGGCTGCGGCACTCGAGCACCGGACGACACTCGAGCACCGGACACACGGGTACCAGTCACACGGGCACGATAAGCCCGCACACCGACAGGACCACGTCGTCGGCGAGCAGGGTCACCGCGCGGGTGTGGACCGCCCGTCGCCGTGCCGCGGCGCTACCCGGCAACCGCCGCCGCGCGCACCGCCGCCGTGATCGCGGCAAGATCGTCCGGGCCGCACACGTAGGGCGGCATCGTGTAGACGAGATCGCGGAACGGGCGGAGCCACACACCCTGATCGGCGGCGGCCCGCGTGGCCGCCGCGACGTCGACGGGATGGTCGAGCTGGACGACACCGATCGCGCCGCGCACGCGCACGTCGGCCACCCCGGGGAGCCCGCGCGCGGGCGCGAGCCCCGTGCGCAGCCCGGATTCGATCGCCCGGACCTCGGCGCGCCACCCGCGCTCCTGCAGGAGCCGGATCGACGCGAGCGAGACGGCGGCAGCGAGCGGATTGCCCATGAACGTCGGCCCGTGCATGAGCACGCCTGGCCCACCGGCTCGGCCGGATCCGTCGACTCCGCCGTCGGAGATCCCGCGGGCGATCGGCGCGGTGCACAGCGCGGCGGCCATCGACAGGTACCCGCCGGTCAGCGCCTTGCCGACGCACATGACATCCGGCGCGACGTCCGCGTGCTCGGCGGCGAAGAACGCGCCCGTCCGGCCGAACCCGGTGGCGATCTCGTCGAACACCAGCAGCACGTCGTGGGTGAGGCAGAGCTCGCGCAGCACGTGCAGGTAGCGCGGGTCGTGGAAGCGCATGCCGCCCGCGCCCTGCACGACCGGCTCGACGATCACCGCGGCCAGCTCGTCCGCGTGCGTCTCGACCAGCCGCGCCAGCTCCGCGACGTAATCCTGCTCGAACGCGGTCGGGGGCGGTCCGGCGAACACCTGCCGCGGCAGCACGTCGCTCCAGAGCGCGTGCATGCCGCCGTCCGGGTCGCAGACGCTCATCGCGCCGAAGGTGTCGCCGTGGTAGCCGCCGCGCCAGGTCATCAGCCGGTGCTTGGCCGGGTGTCCTCGCGACCGCTGGTACTGCAGACACATCTTGATCGCGACCTCGACCGATACCGAGCCGGAGTCGCAGAGGAAGACGTGCTCGAGCCCGGCAGGGGTGACGGCGACGAGCAGCCGGGCCAGCTCGACGGCCGGACCGTGTGTGAGGCCGCCGAACATCACGTGGCTCATCGCGCCGAGCTGGTCGCGCACCGCGGCGTCGAGCACGGGATGGCGGTAGCCGTGGACCGCCGCCCACCACGACGACATCCCGTCGACCAGCTCGCGCCCGTCAGCCAGCCGAAGCCGCACCCCCTGCGCGGACACGACCGGCAGCGGCGGCACGGCCGCGGGCATCGCCGCGTAGGGGTGCCAGACGTGGGCACGGTCGGCGGCCAGCAGGTCGTCGACGTCCTCCACACGAAGGAGCCTAGGGCGGGCCGTGGGGCTGCTCGTCTCGGCGTCGGCTCACGGCGAGCAGCACCACCGGTTCGTCGCCGACGTTGTGCAGCACGCGCAGGTCGATCCCCTCCAGCCAGAGGACCGCGCCGCCGGAGAACCGCCGCCGGCCACCCGCCGCGCACTCGAGCTCGACGTCGCCGCGCTCGACGATGACGAGCGCGTCGCGCCACTCGGCGTCGCCGGACGGCCGCGACTGTCCGGGCTCGAGTACGACCGAGCGACGCCGGAACGCCGCCCCGCGGCCGGGCAGGAGCGGCCTCGTCTGGTCGCACACGGCGCACCCCTCCCTGAGGGCCGCGACGACCCCGGGAGTGCAGACGCGCCGCACGACGCGTTCTCATCGGCGCCGGCCTGCGACACACGCCACGCGGTCCGCTTGGTGCTAACCTCTACACATGCGTATGCACATTGAGCTCGACGACGACCTGGTGGCTCAGGTCGATCGTCTTGCCGGTCCACGCGGCCGGAGCGCGTTCGTACGGACCGCTGTCGAGCGGGCTGTGCGTCAGGAGGTGCGCTGGGCTGCGATCGAGGCTGCGGCCGGCGCGATCGACGACGAGGGCCACGACTGGGACGACGACCCCGCCGCGTGGGTACGGGAGCAGCGCCGAACCGACGCGCGTCGCGCGGGCTGACGACCCGTGGGTCTGTACCTCCTGGATTCGACGGTTCTGATCGACTTCTTGCGCGGACGCCCGGCGATCGAGAGGGTCGCCGCCCTGCGCGAGGCCGGGGACGTCCCCGCAACCACCGCAATCAATGTGGACGAGATCGTCCGCGGGCTACGGGCAGGAGAGGAACCGGCAGTCCGCTCGCTCGTCGACGGCTTGACCGTCCTCCCCGTGGGCCGACGTGTCGGATGGCGGGCCGGCGAGTGGCGACGCGAGTTCGCCGCGCGCGGGATCACCCTTTACCAGGCCGACTGCCTCGTCGCCGGGGCCGCGTGGGCGCACAAGGCAGTGCTCGTCACCGGAAATCCGAAGGACTTCCCGATGGTCGGCGTGACCGTCGAGCACTGGCCGGTGGGCACCTGACGCCCACCCCCGCTCAGCCCAGGCAGCCCGGGCCCAGCAAGGCCTTGAGGTCGCCCATCAACGCGGAGCTGTGCGTCACCCGCAGCCCGTCGGCCAGGCGCAGCGGAGTGACCCGGCTGCCGTTGACCAGGTGCAGGTGCACCTCGGACCCACCGGGATGGTGCGTGAGCACCTCCTTGAGCTTCGCCACCCGCTCCGGGGTGCACAGCTCCGTGCGCATGCTGACCTTGATCGGCAGCCCGGCCTCGCCCGGCGCGACCAGCTCCGGCACGGCGAGGTCGTTCGCGATCAGCGACACCCGGTCGTCGCGCTTGTTGACCCGCGCCTTGACCAGCACGATCGCGTCTTCCGCGACGTCCACACCGACGACCTGGTAGCAGCGAGGGAAGAACAGCACCTCGATCCCCCCGGCGAGATCCTCGATCTGCGCCGACGCCCACGGCTCACCGTTCTTGTTCACCCGGCGGTTCACCCCGGCCAGGATGCCGCCGACGGTGATCTGCGCGCCCTCGCCCACGTCGCCCGCCAGGATCGCCGAGATCGGGGTGTCCGCCTTGGCGGCCAGCGCCTGCTCGATCCCGTCCAGCGGATGGCCCGAGACGTAGAGCCCGAGCATCTCCCGTTCGACGGCCAGCCGATGCTTGGGGTCCCATTCCTCGGTGGGCACCTTCACGTCGAACACGGCGTCCAGCTCCGACGACCCCGACCCGTCCATCGAGCCGAAGAGGTCGAACTGCCCCATCGACGCCGCCTTCTTCGTGCTCATCACCGCATCGATCGCGTCGGCGTGCACGAGCAGCAGGCCCTTGCGGGAGTGCCCCAGCGAGTCGAACGCCCCGGCCTTGATCAGCGACTCGATGACCTTCTTGTTGCAGACCACCGCGTCGACCTTGCGCAGGAAGTCCGAGAAGTCGGTGAACCCACCCTTCTCCTTGCGCGCCGCCACGATCGCGTCGACGACGTTCACGCCGACGTTGCGGATCCCACCCAGTCCGAAGCGGATGTCCGCGCCGACCGGCGCGAAGTTGCGCACGGAGTCGTTGACGTCCGGAGGCAGCACCCGGATGCCCATCCGCCGGCACTCCGCGAGATAGACGGCGGCCTTGTCCTTGTCGTCGCGGACGGACGTGAGCACGGCCGCCATGTATTCGGCCGGGTAGTTCGCCTTGAGGAACGCCGTCCAGTAGGAGACGACGCCGTACGCCGCGGAGTGCGCGCGGTTGAAGGCGTAGTCCGAGAACGGCAGCAGGATGTCCCAGAGCGTCTTGACCGCGGCCTCGGAGTAGCCGTGGTCCTTCATCCCCTGGGCGAAGCCGGCGTACTCCTTGTCCAGGATCTCCTTCTTCTTCTTGCCCATCGCCCGGCGCAGCAGGTCCGCCTTGCCGAGCGTGTAGCCGGCGAGCTTCTGGGCGATCGCCATGACCTGTTCCTGGTAGACGATCAGGCCGTACGTCTCGCCGAGGATGTCCTTGAGCGGCTCCGCCAGCTCCGGGTGGATGGGCGTGACCTCTTGCCGCTTGTTCTTGCGGTCCGCGTAGTCGTTGTGCGCGTTCGCGCCCATCGGGCCGGGCCGGTAGAGCGCGCCCACGGCGGAGATGTCGTCGAACTCGGTGGGGGCCATACGCCGCAGCAGGTCGCGCATCGGCCCGCCGTCGAGCTGGAACACCCCGAGGGTGTCGCCGCGGCCGAGCAGCTCGTAGGTCTTCGGGTCGTCCAGCTCGACGTCTTCGATGACGAGCGCCGGCTTGCCGTTGAGCTCGATGTTCTCCAGCGCGTCGTCGATGATCGTGAGGTTGCGCAGGCCGAGGAAGTCCATCTTCAGCAGCCCGAGCGTCTCGCAGGCGCCCATGTCGAACTGCGTGATGATCGCGCCGTCGGCCTCGCGGCGCTGGATCGGGATGACGTCGATCAGGGGGGTGCTCGACATGATCACGCCGGCGGCGTGCACGCCCCACTGGCGCTTGAGGCCCTCCAGGCCCCGGGCGGTATCGATGATCTCCTTGACCTGGGGGTCCGCCTCGTACAGCGCGCGGACCTCCGCGGCCTCCGAGTAGCGCTTGTGCGCGGCGTCGAAGATGCCCGTGAGCGGGATGTCCTTGCCCATGATCGCCGGCGGCATGGCCTTCGTGATCCGGTCGGCCACCGCGTAGCCGGGCTGGCCGAACAGCACCCGCGCGGAGTCCTTGATCGCGGCCTTCGCCTTGATCGTGGAGTAGGTGATGATCTGCGCGATGCGGTCTTCGCCGTACTTCTCGGTGGTGTAGCGGATCATCTCGCCGCGCCGGCGCTCGTCGAAGTCCATGTCGATGTCGGGCATCGAGATGCGCTCGGGGTTGAGGAACCGCTCGAAGATCAGCTTGTGCTTGATCGGGTCGAGGTCGGTGATCCCCAGGACGTACGCGACGAGCGAGCCCGCGGCCGACCCGCGGCCGGGGCCACAGCGGATGCCGACGGACTTGGCGTGCTGGATGAGGTCCGCCACCACGAGGAAGTAGCCCGGGAAACCCATCTGGATGATGACACCGAGCTCGTACTCGGCCTGCTTGCGGTACTGCTCCGTGACGCCGTTCGGGAACCGCCGGTGCAGCCCCTGCTCGACCTCCTTGACCAGCCACGACTCCTCGGTCTCGCCCTCGGGGACGGGCGCGCGGGGCATGAGGTCCTGCCCCTCGGTGAACCCGACGTCCACCCGCTCGGCGATCAGGAGCGTGTTGTCGCATGCCTCGGGGAACTGCGGGTCCCACTGCGCGCGCATCTCGGCGGGCGACTTGAGGTAGAAGTCCTGGGCGTCGAACTTGAACCGGTTCGGGTCCGCCAGGGTCTTGCCCGTCTGCACGCACAGCAGCACCTCGTGCGGCTTCGCGTCGTCCGCGTAGGTGTAGTGCAGGTCGTTCGTGGCGAGCCCCGGCAGGCCCAGCTCCTTCTTGAGCCGGAAGAGGTCTTCCTGCACCTGCTTCTCGATGCTGATGCCGTGGTCCATCAGCTCGCAGAAGAAGTTGTCGCGGCCGAAGATGTCGCGGTAGTCGGACGCGGCCTGGCAGGCGTCGGCGTAGCGGTCCTGCTGCAGCAGGCGCTGGACCTCGCCGGACGGGCAGCCGGTGGTGGCGATGATCCCCGTGCCGTAGGTCTCGAGCAGCTCGCGGTCCATGCGGGGCTTGTAGTAGTAGCCCTCGAGGCTCGCGAGGCTGGAGAGCCGGAAGAGGTTGTGCATCCCCTCGGTGTTCTCGGCCAGCAGCGTCATGTGGGTGTACATCTCACCCGGGTTGTCGTCGCTGGTCCGCTGGCCGCCGAGCGTGGCGCGCTTGCGCTCGTGGCGGCTGCCCGGCGACAGGTAGCCCTCCATGCCGATGATCGGCTTGACCCCGTGCGCCTTGGCCTTGCGCCAGAACTCGTAGGCGCCGAAGACATTGCCGTGGTCCGTCATCGCCAGCGCCGGCATCCCCATCCGGGCCGACTCCGCGAACAGGGCGTCCAGCCGGGCCGCACCGTCGAGCATCGAGAACTCGGTGTGCGTGTGCAGGTGGACGAAGCTGTCACCGGAGGGGCTTGCCACGAGGTCGTCTGCTCCGTCCTCACGCGGTGCCGGCAGGCGGCGCGTGCTCGGGACCGTGCCTGATGCGCTGGGTCTGATGCGCTGGGGGTCTGACGTTCTGGGGATCTGATGCTCTGGGGAAGGCCGCCAGACTAACGCCGGGGTCCGACAGTTCCGCGCAGCCGGGGCCGACCGCCGTCAGCCCCTTCGGAGTCAAACCACTCGCCCGCGGCCGGCCGGGACGGCACCATCCCGCTCGTGTCCTCCGAGTCCCGCTCCGGGTGGCGCACCCGGCTCGCGGGGTTGCGCCTCGACCTCACTCCGCTGCGCACGTCCCGCGACTTCCGGGTGCTGTTCGTCGCCGGCTTCGTGTTCTTCCTCGGCGCGATGGTCGGCTACGTCGCGGTCCCGTTCCAGCTCTACGCGCTGACGGGCTCGAACTTCGCCGTCGGCGCGTACGGGCTGGTGCAGCTCGTCCCGCTGGTGCTCGCCGGGCTCTACGGCGGGGCGCTGGCCGACCGCCTCGACCGCAGGCGCGTGCTCGTGCTCACCGGCGTCGCCCAGATCGCGGGAACAGCGGTGCTGATGGCCAACGCGCTGGCGCCGCACCCGTCGGTGCCCGTGGTCTACGGCGTCGGGGTGGTGATGGCCGTGGCCCAGTCGCTGCAGTCGCCCAGCCGTGAGGCGCTCGTCCCCCGCACGGTGCGCCACGCCGAGCTGCCCGCGGCCGTGGCGTTGTCCTCGGTGGGCGCGCAGGTCGGCATGCTCGGCGGCCCCGCGCTGGGCGGGGTGCTGCTGGCGTGGGTGGGCCCGCCGTGGGCCTTCGGCGTCACGCTGGTCGGCTTCGCGGGCGCGACCGCGCTGTTCGGTCTGCTGCGGCCCTACCCGCCGCTGGAGGACCGTTCCGCGACCGGGACGCTGCGGGAGATCCGGGAGGGCGTGGTCTACGCGGCGCACCGGCCCGACCTGCTCGGCACCTACATCGTCGACCTGGTCGCGATGTTCCTGGCGATGCCGGTCGTGTTGTTCCCCGCACTGGCCGCGGAGGTGCTCGCCCGGCCGGCGCTGCTCGGGCTCCTGTACTCGGCAGGGACCGTCGGGTCGCTGCTGGCCACGGCGACGAGCGGGTGGACGGCCCGCGTGCACCACCACGGGCGCGCCGTCGTGCTGTCGGCGGCGGCGTGGGGGGCGTCGGTGGTGCTGGCCGGGCTGACGACGGTCCCGGCGGTCGTGCTGATCGGCCTCGTGCTGGCCGGGGCGTTCGACATGATCAGCGGGCTGTTCCGGGGCACGATCTGGCACCAGACGATTCCCGACTCCCACCGCGGACGCCTCGCCGGGATCGAGATGCTGTCCTACACCGTGGGCCCGCTCGGCGGGGAGGCACGCGCCGGGCTGGTGGCGGACGCGACGTCGGTCCGCACGGCGATCGTCAGCGGTGGCGTGCTCTGTGTCGCCGGTGTCGCGGTCACCGCAGCGGCGTTGCGCTCGTTCTGGGACTACGACGTCCGGACGGACGAGCACGCGGCGCGGGAGCGGCAGCTGCGCGCGGCGCGGGAGGCGGCAGGATGATGACCAAGCGCGCCACGGGTACGGCGCAGGCCCAGGTGTCGACCGAGCGCAGTGAGGAAGGACGCCAACCCGAGCGCCCGCATGCGCAGCCCCCGCCTCAGAGGCGCGTCATCGCTGTCCAGACGTGATCGAACAGCAACAGCGCGCCGTTCACCCGTGCTCGCCGCGCCAGGTCGGCCCCCAGCGGCCTCTGCCGATCAGGATGCCGGCGGCACCGGGCCGTCGTCCGGCGGCGGGTCCGCGCGTGCGGTCTGCTCCGGCAGCAGCGGCGCGAGCGCCAGCTCCGCGTCGGTCGTGCCCGGCGGCGCGGCCTCCACCGCCCGCACCGGGGTGCGCCGGGCGACCGCGTCGATCCCGGCGCGGTCGCCGTCGACCACCAGCGCGACGACGCAGCGGCAGTCCGGCCGGCCGAGCGCCGCCGCCTCGGCCGCGGCGACCGCGCGCGGCCGGTCCGTCAGGTGGCTCGCGTCCGCGGCCGCTTCCCGCTCGGCGCGCACCCGCGCGTTGTCCAGCGCCGTCGCCACGGGCACGCCGGGCTCCAGCACGACGAACCGCAGCGCGGTCTGGACCCGCGGCAGCGGCACCCGGAAGACCGCGGTCAGCAGGGTGGTGCCGGCAACGGCGGCGAGTGCGTCCTGCGGCGCTGCATCGGTGCTCAGTTGTACCAGCGCCACCGCACGGGCGCCCTCCGCGGGCAGTGTCGGCGGGAGCCGCGCGAGGTAGGTCGCGACCTCCTCGCCCGCCTCCGGCCCGAGCCGCACCGAGCCGGCCGAAGGAGCCACAGCGGACGGTGTGTAGCGGGACCCGGCGTACCAGGCCACGAGCAGGGCGACGACGGCGCAGGCCGCCAGTACCGCTGCCCGCGATCGGATGGTCACCGGCGCTCAGTCCTGCAGCAGGTCCAGCGCCCGGGCGAGATCTGCGGGGTACGGGCTGGTGAACGTCACCCACCGGCCGTCGGCCGGGTGATCGAAGCCCAGCTCGCGGGCGTGCAGCCACTGCCGCTCCAGCCGCAGCCGCTTCGCGAGCACGGGATCGGCACCGTAGGCGATGTCGCCGACGCAGGGGTGACGCAGCGCCGCCATGTGGACGCGGATCTGGTGGGTCCGCCCGGTCTCCAGCCGGATGTCGAGCAGCGAGGCCGCGCGGAACGCCTCGATCGTGTCGTAGTGGGTGACGCTCGGCCGGCCGTCGGCGACGACGGCCCACTTGTAGTCGTGCTTCGGGTGGCGGTCGATCGGGGCGTCGACGGTGCCGCGCGACGGGTCCGGGTGCCCCTGCACGACGGCGTGGTAGCGCTTCTCGACCGTGCGCTCCTTGAACGCCCGCTTCAGCACGCTGTACGCGTGCTCGGACTTCGCGACGACCATGACCCCGGTCGTGCCGACGTCGAGGCGGTGCACGATGCCCTGCCGCTCGGCCGCACCCGACGTGGACACGCGCACGCCGAGCGCCGCGAGGCCGCCCAGGACCGTCGGGCCCGTCCACCCGGGGCTGGGGTGCGCCGCGACCCCGACGGGCTTGTCGACCACCACGACGTCGTCGTCCTCGTAGAGGATCTTGAGCCCGGCGACGACCTCGGGCGGCGCCGTGATGGTGGTCGGCCCGTCCGGCTCGGGCAGGTCGACCTCGAGCCAGCTGCCGGCGACGAGCCGGTCCGACTTGCCCGCCGCCTGGCCGTCGACCGCGACCCGGCCCTCCTCGGCCAGGGTCGCGACCGTGGTGCGGGAGAGGCCGAGCAGGCGCGACAGCCCGGCGTCCACCCGCATCCCGTCGAGGCCGTCCGGCACGGGGAGCTGGCGCGTGTCACCCACGGTCGGCCCTCGGCGTCGTGCCCTGCGGCGTCTCGTCCGGGGTCGCCGGGCGTGGCGTCGTCTGCCCGTGCGGGCCGGTGTTCGGCCCGGTGCTCGGCGCCCCGCCACCCTTCGCCACCGCGCCCTTCGCAGCGTGCTGGCGCACGACGCGGGTGCCGTCGAGCTCGCGTCCGGTCAGGGCCAGCAGCACGAGCAGCACTCCTCCGGTGACGATCGACGAGTCGGCGAGGTTGAACACCGGCCACACGCTGCCGTCCGGGGCGAACAGCGAGACGACGTCCACCACGTGGCCCTGCAGCGGACCCGGGGCGCGGAAGATCCGGTCGGCGAGGTTGCCCAGGGCCCCGCCGAGCACCAGGCCCAGTGCCACCGCCCAGCCCGTCGACCGTAACCGCCGCGCGATGCGCGCGATCACCACCACCACCGCGACCGCGACCAGCGACAGCACCCACGTGTAACCGGTGGCCAGCGAGAACGCCGCGCCGGGATTGCGCACGAGCACCAGGTACACCGCGCCGCCCAGCAGCTCGACCGGCTCGCGGCCCTCGAGCCGGGCGACCGCCAGCACCTTGGTCACCACGTCCAGGACGAGGACGAGCGCGGCGATGCCGACGAGCAGCGGGACACGGGACCGCACAGCGGCGGCCGGCTGTCCAGGGGCGTCGGCGGCACTCACGACCCCATCATCCCCCACCGGCGTTACCGACCGGACTCCCCGTGCCAGCGGGCCAGCCGCCCGGCCCGGTCGACCGCCCGGATCCGCCGCTCGGTGGCCTCGCGGGCCGCGACCGTCGTGACGACCAGGATCTGATCACCCACGCGCAGCCGGGTGTCGGCCGTCGGGGTGAATGCCTCCTCATCGCGGACGACGAGGCTCACCGTGGCGCCGCGCGGCAGCCTGAGCTCGCGCAGGTAGACCCCGCGCAGCCGGGAGCCCACCGGCACGCGGACCTGCAGCAGGTCCGCGTGCAGCTCGTCCAGTGGGGCGGCGTCGACCTCGATCTCCCGGGGCTCGTCCGCCACCACGCCCAGCCGGCGCGCCACGAACGGCAGCGTCGTGCCCTGCAGGAGGGTGAGGACGACGACGAGCACGAAGACGGCGTCGACCAGCCGCTGCCCGTTCGTCGCCCCCTCCTGCAGCGCCACGAGCGCCAGCACGATCGGCACCGCACCGCGCAACCCGGACCACGACAGGAATGCCTGCTCGCGCCACGGCACCCGGAACGGCGCCGCCGCCACGATCACCGAGAGCGGCCGTGCGGCCACCACGAGGACGACCCCGGCGATCAATGCGGGGACGACGGCGTCGACCAGCCGTGGTGGCGAGGCGTAGAGCCCGAGCAGGACGAAGAGCCCGATCTGGGCCAACCAGCCCGTGCCCTCGGCGAACGACAGCACGTCGCCTCGGTGCGGCAGGTTGGAGTTGCCGAGGACCAGGGCGGCGACGTAGGTCGCCAGCAGCCCGGAGGCGTGCGCGAGCGTGCCGGCCGAGTACGCGAGCAGGCAGCTGGCGAGCGCGGCCAGCGGGTACAGACCCGTCGACGGGAGCGCCGCGCGCCGCAGCGCCCAGGCGCCTGCGCGGCCCAACGCGTACCCGACCACCGCACCCGCGAGGAGCTCGTAGACCACGAGGACCGGCGTCAGCCACGTGATCGGGTCGTCCGAGGCGAGCACGACGACCGCGAGCACCACCGGCGCGTCGTTCATCCCCGACTCCAGCTCGAGGGCGCCCCGCAGCCGTTTGCTCACCCCCACCCCGCGCAGCACGCTGAACACCGCCGCGGCGTCGGTCGACGACAGCACCGCGCCCCAGAGGAACGCCGTTCGCCAGTCCAGGCCGAGGACGGCGTGCAGGGCGGTGCCGACGACGAGGATGCTCACGACGACCGCGACCGTCGACAGGGCGATCCCCACGCGCAGCGCCGGCCGGACGGTGGACCACCGCGTGGTGATGCCACCCTCGGTGAGGATGAGGACGAGTGCCCCGAGGCCGGCCGCCTCGGTCACACCGGCGTCGGAGAACTGGATGCCGAGCACCGACTCGCCCAGCAGGATCCCGATCGCCAGGTAGAGCAGCAGGGAGGGCAGTCCCAGGCGCACCGAGATCCGCACGGCGAGCACGCCGAGCAGCACCACCGCGGCCGCGACGCCGAGCAGCACCTCCAGGCTCGCCATGCCCACCTCCGCACTATCGATCACCCTAACGGGCGCGGCCGGTCAGGGGTCCGCGCGAGTCGACCGGCCCCACACGGGCAGCACACAGCGACGTCACGCACGATGGGTGGGTGACGACGCTCGCGCCGCTCCTGCCCGCCCGCACCGGGCGACCGTTGCGGATCCGTCTCGCGCTCTTCGCGGCGGTCACGCTGCTGGCGGTCTCGAACGTGGTCAGCAATCGGATCTGGCCGCAGGGCTACCTGGTGTGGAACCTCGGCATGACCGCGGTGTTGCTCGTCGTGGCCCGGATCGGTGGCCTGACGTGGGCAGACCTCGGGTTGCACGGAGTGCGGCTGCGGCGGGGGCTGACGATCGGGGCGCTCGCCGTCGCCGCGGTCGCGCTGGTCTACGCCGTGGCCGTGGCGGTGCCCGCCGTGCGGACGGCGTTCGTCGACGACCGCGGCACCGTCTCCCTGGCCGCGGTGTTGTTCGTCGCGCTCGTGCGGATCCCGCTGGGCACCGTCGTGCTGGAGGAGCTGGCCTTCCGAGGCGTCCTGCCGGCGCTGGTCGGGGGTGGCTGGTGGCGGGCGACGCTGGTGTCGTCGGGGCTGTTCGGCCTCTGGCACGTGCTGCCGTCGTTGGGGTCGGGATCGGCGGTGACGAACGCGCTGGGCACGTCGGGCGCGGTGATCGGGACGGTGCTGTTCACCACTGCGGCGGGGGTGGTGTTCCGTGCCTGGCAGCGGTGGAGCGGCCATCTCGTCACCCCGATGCTGCTGCACGCCGCCACCAACTCGCTCGGCGCGCTGATCGCGTGGTGGGTCACGCACCGCCCCCACCCCTGACGCTCGTACACGGACGCACGACTCGCGTGCACGGACGCACGACTCGCGCCATCCGGCGCGTCCTCAGGGGCGCCAGGTGAGGGTGGCGACCTGCCGAGGCCGGACGAGGAGCTCCGCCAACGCCGCGGCGACGTCCTCGGTCCGCTCCGGCGGGAGGCACAGGCGCCGGGCCACCCAGGCGGCGTCGCCCCGCGGCACGGTCGCCCGGTCCCAGCGCACGACCTCGGGCCGGATCCCCAGCTCGCCCAGCACCGCGACCGCGTCGTCGGCGGTGGCCGGCGGCGGGCGCCGCAGGTCGTGGAACCGCAGCCACAGCGGGTCCAGCCAGGCCAGCGGGTGCTCGGCGAGCATCTCGACGACCACGCCCCGCCGCGCCGCCGCGGTCAGGGCGCGCAGGAACGGGGGCAGGTCGACGACGTTGTGCAGTACGTGGTGGCACAACACCACGTCCGCCGCTCCCGCCGCTCCCGCGACGTCCGGCCACGTGCCCGACACGATCCGGTGCGGCACGCCGCGCGCGGTCGCGGCCGCCGCGAACAGCTCCAACATGTCGCGCTGCCGGTCCACGCCCGTCACCGCCGTGATCCCGTCCAGCGCGAACGCCGCCGCGCCGCCGCCGCACCCGACGTCGAGCACCGTCCCGCCCTCGCCGAGCAGCACCGTCGCCGCGTGGCGGGACGCCGTCGCGACGGCGACGTCCGGAGCGGTGAAGTCGCGCGGCTCGTGCGTCCACGGGTCGGTCCGCGCCGCGGCCAGGATCTCCGCCGGGATCCCCCGCCCGCCCTGCAGCTCGGCCCACCGCCGCGCCGCCTCGCCCACCTGGTCACCGTAAGCGCGATGGTCCGGACGCTGCACACGCGCCGGTGCCGGCGATCGCTGTCGTCATCCGAGCAGGACGGCCAGCCGGGCGCGCAGCGGGTCCTCGTTGCCGCGGATCTCGACGACCTTGTCCCGCGAGCGGTGCCCGGCGACGACCCCGACGTCGGAGCGCCGCACCCCGAACGCCGTCGCCAGCGCCACCTCGACCGCCGTGTTGGCCTGCCCCTCGACGGCTCGGGCGCGTACGGCGACGAGCAGCGCAGGTCCGCGCGGCCCGTCCCAGCATCCGCCGACCGTGTCGGCCTTGGCGCCTGGACGGACCCGGGCACGAACGCGCAACTCGCGGTCAGCGGGTGGTGGGTGTGACGAGCACGCGCACCTCGTGGCCGTCCGACACCGTCCCGACCAGGGTCGGCTCCGGCGTCGGCACGTAGTCCACCGACGTCGCCAGCACCTCGCCCGCGACGAACGTCTCGTGCTCGCGCACGGCGTCCACGACCGGCTCGGGTGCGTCCAGGGTCAGCGTGATCCGGTCCGACACCTCCAGACCGGCGTCCCGACGGGCCTGCTGGACGAGCCGGACCACGTCGCGGCCCAGACCCTCCCGGGCCAGCTCGGGCGTCACCACCGTGTCCAGCACCACCAGGCCGGTGTTGCCCGGCAGCGCGGCGGTTCCCGTGGCGTCCGCGGCGACGAGTCGCTCGGTGAACTCCCCGGGCAGCAGCGTGATCCCGCCCGCCTCGACGGTGCCGTCCGGGTTCGCCGCCCACTCCCCCGCCTTGACCGCGCGGATCACCTTCTGGGTGTCGCCGCCGAGCCGCGGTCCGCAGGCACGGGCGTTGACCGCGACCTCGAACCGGCCGTAGGCCGCGACGTCGTCGGTGAGCACGACGTCCTTGACATTGACCTCGTCGCCCAGGATCTCGGCGAACGGCTGCAGTGTTCTCGCCGCGTCCGTGGCCGCGACCGTGAGCCGGGCCAGCGGCAGGCGGACCCGCAGCCCGCGGGCCTTGCGCAGCGACAGCGCCGCCGACGCCACCTGGCGCACCCGGTCCATCGCCGCCACCAACCCGTCGTCGTGCGGCAGGTCGCCCGGGGACGGCCAGTCCACCAGGTGCACCGACCGCCCACCGGTCAGCCCCTGCCACACCTTCTCCATGGTCAGCGGCAGCAGCGGCGCGGCGACCCGGGCGGTCACCTCCAGCACGGTGTGCAGGGTGTCGATCGCGTCGGCGTCACCGTCCCAGAACCGCTCCCGGGAGCGGCGGACGTACCAGTTGGTCAGCACCTCCGCGTGGTCGCGAACCTGCTCGCACGCCCCGGCGATGTCCTGGACCTCCAGCGCCGCGGTCACGCCGTCGACCAGCGCCGCGGTCTTGGCGAGCACGTAGCGGTCGAGCACGTTCGCCGAGTCGGTACGCACCACGCCGACCCGACCGGCCGCGTTCGCGTACAGCGACAGGAAGTACCAGGTGTTCCACAGCGGCAGGATCGCCTGGCGGACGCCCTCGCGGATGCCCTGCTCGGTGACGACGAGGTTCCCGCCGCGCAGGATCGGGCTCGCCATGAGGAACCAGCGCATGGCGTCGGAGCCGTCGCGCTCGAAGACCTCGTTGACGTCCGGGTAGTTCTTCCGCGACTTCGACATCTTCGCGCCGTCGTCGCCCAGCACGATCCCGTGCGCGACGCAGGAGCGGAACGACGGCCGGTCGAACAGCGCCGTGGCCAGCACGTGCAGCGTGTAGAACCAGCCGCGCGTCTGCCCGTTGTACTCGACGATGAAGTCGCCCGGGTAGTGGTGCTCGAACCAGTCGGCGTTCTGGAACGGATAGTGCACCTGGGCGAACGGCATCGAGCCCGACTCGAACCAGCAGTCGAGCACCTCCGGCACCCGGCGCATGGTCGAGTTCCCGGTGGGGTCGTCCGGGTTCGGGCGGGTCAGCTCGTCGACGAAGGGGCGGTGCAGGTCCGTCGGCCGCACGCCGAAGTCGCGCTCCAGCTCGTCCAGCGAGCCGTAGACGTCCGTGCGCGGGTACCGCGGGTCGTCGCTGACCCACACCGGGATCGGCGAGCCCCAGTAGCGGTTGCGGGAGATCGACCAGTCGCGCGCGCCCTCCAGCCACCTGCCGAACTGGCCGTCCCTGACGTGCTCGGGCACCCAGGTGATCTCCTGGTTGAGCTCCACCATCCGGTCGCGGAACTGCGTTACCTGCACGAACCAGGAGTCGACCGCCCGCTGGATCAGCGGGTTCCCGCACCGCCAGCAGTGCGGGTAGGGGTGGTCGTAGGTCTCGTGGCGCAGGAGCATGCCCTGGGCGTGTGGCGCGCCGGTGCGCAGGTCGCGGATGATCTGGGGGTTCGCGTCGAACACCAGCATGCCGGTGTACGGAGGCACGGTCGTGTCGAACTCGCCGCGCGTGTCCACCGGGACGACGGCCTCGATCCCCGCCGCGTCCGTGACGACCTTGTCCTCCTCGCCGAACGCCGGCGCGATGTGCACGAGCCCGGTGCCGTCGTCGGTCGTGACGTAGTCGGCGGCCAGCACCCGGTGCGCGTTCTCCCGGCCCTGGAAGAAGTCGAACGGCGGGACGTACGCGGTGCCGAGGAGTTCCGTGCCGGTCAGGCGGCGCAGCACGCGCGGGTCGTCACCCAGCTCGCGGGCGTACGCGCCCAGGCGGGCCGCGGCGAGGACGAACCGCTCGCCGGGATGCGCCGTGGAGTCAGCCGTCTCGACCAGCACGTACTCGACGTCCGGGCGCACGGCGACGGCCAGGTTCGACGGCAGCGTCCACGGCGTCGTCGTCCAGACCAGGGCGTACGCGCCGTCCAGGTCCCTGCTCTCGGCGTCGCTGCCGGGGGCGAGCAGCCGCAGCCCGACGGTGACGGCCGGGTCCTGCCGGTCGGTGTAGACGTCGTCCATCTTGGTCTCGGTGGACGACAGCGGCGTCTCGCAGCGCCAGCAGTACCAGAGCACCCGGAACCCCGAGTACACGAGCCCCTTGTCCCAGAGGGTCTTGAAGGCCCACATGACGCTTTCCATGTAGTCCAGGTCGAGCGTCTTGTAGTCGTTGTCGAAGTCGACCCAGCGGGCCTGGCGGGTGACGTAGGCGCGCCACTCGTCGGTGTAGCGCAGCACGGAGGCCCGGCAGGCGTCGTTGAACTCGGCGACGCCCATCTCCTCGATCTCGGACTTGTGCTTGATCCCGAGCTGGTGCTCGGCCTCGACCTCCGCCGGCAGCCCGTGGGTGTCCCAGCCGAAGCGGCGCTCGACCCGGCGCCCGCGCATGGTGCGGTAGCGCGGGACGACGTCCTTGACGTAGCCCGTCAGCAGGTGCCCGTAGTGCGGCAGGCCGTTGGCGAAGGGTGGCCCGTCGTAGAAGACGTACTCGTTGGCGCCGTTCTCCCCGGCCGGGCGCGCGTCGACGGAGGCCTCGAAGGTGCCGTCGGCGGCCCAGAAGTCGAGCACCTCGTGCTCGAGAGAGGGAAACGCGGGGTGCGCGGGAACCGTCGGGTAGGCCGGCGGGGTCTCGGGGGTGGTCACTGGAGGGCTCCTCGTGCGGCGGTGTGGAGGCGCGCTCCGCTGTCGCTTCGCGCGTCCGGGCGTTGCCGGCACGGGGACGACGACCCGGCCCACACATCGGGCCGGGGACACCGCGGTACCACCCCGCTTGCCGTGCGCCGTCACCAGGGACGGCCCGCGGCCTCTCGTTCTGCGGCGTTGACGGGCCGCACCCGTCCGGTTCTACTCCCCCGCGGGCGGGGTTTCCTCCGGAGGCTCCCCGGTGATGGCCGGATCGGTGCCTGTGCCACCAGGGTAGCGCCGTTGCGCCACCGGGTTCCGCGGCAGGGCCCGCACGACCCGACGAACAGGACCGCCGGATCCGGTCACCGGGCGGGAGCGCGGTGCCGGGCACTCAGCGCCCGGTCGGGCGTGCACCAGGCGCAGGGGGTAAAGCCCAGCTCGACGGCCTCGCGGGCCGGCAGCGGGATCACCGGGATGCCCGCGAGCGAGCGGCAGCCGGCGAGGTGGTAGCGCGGCATCTCGTCCACGACGAGCACCTCGTCCTCCACCCCGGCCACGAGCGCGGCGGCGTCGGCGTCGCGGGGCTCCTCGGGCGGCGCACCGTCCGGTCCGAGCGGAGGGAGGGCCGGCCCGCGCCCGGCCGGGGACCCGGTCTCGATGGGGACACCGCGCGGCGGGCCGCCGGCGGGCGCGTCGGGGTGTGGCGGGGCGTCGCCGGCCGCGCCGGCCACCTTGACCGTGTCCTCGTCCGGGTCCGCCTCCGGACGGCGCGACTCGCCGTCGCGGGCACCGGACGGGCTTCCAGCCGCATCCGATTTCGTCACGTTCTGTGACCAAATCGGCTCCGACGGGCCGATACCGCCACGAGCGCCCGACGGTCCTCCCGTAGAGCCGGGCGGCGCAACAGCACGCAGGACGACCGTCTCCTGCGCCTCCTGCCGTTCGTCGCCACCGGGCGGCGGCGAGCCCGGAGCGGCACCGTGGTCGCTCGGAGCAGCGTCAGCGGGGACCGCGGGAATGACCTCCGTGGCCGGCTCCACAACCGGCTCGCGGACGTGGGAGGAGACGGCCGTGGGCGCGGCGTCCCCCGCCTCGGCGCCGGCCCGCAGCGCGGACCGGCGTTGCAGCCAGTCGACCAGCAGGACGGCAGCAGCGGCGACGCTGACGCCGACGGACACCCAGGCCCACAGGACGCTGCCCGAGAGGAGGGCAACGACCAGCAGGCCGAAGGCGATCAGGACGAGTATGAGTACCAGGAGCAGCACGGTTCACTCCGTGTCCGGGTGGCGCGGTCGGTAATCCCCGCGCCACCCTGATGGGTGGGGTGGTCAGCTGCCGGCGTCGGCACGCTGGCCGTACCCCGCCGTCGCGGCGTACCCGCCGTTCGCGGCGGCCCGGGCGTCGGTCGGCGCCGCGGTCCCCCGCCCGTCCAGGTCACGCAGCTGAGACTCCAGGTAGTTCTTGAGCCGTGTGCGGTACTCGCGCTCGAAGGTCCGGAGCTGGTCGATCTTCTTCTCCAGCTCGGACTTGTCGCGGGTGATGCTGCCGATGATCTCGGTCTGCTTGCGCTCGGCATCGCCCACGAGCTGGGCGGCCTTGTCGCGAGACTGCCGTTCCAGGGTCTCGGCACGGGTGCGCGCATCGTTGAGCATCGTCTCGGCGCGCGACCGCGCGTCGTTGACCAGGCCGTCCGACTTCGCGCGGGCATCCGACAGCAGCTGCTCGGACTTGTTGCGGGCGTCGGTCAGCATCGAGTCGGCCTCGCTCTTGGCCTCGGCCGTCAGCCGGTCGGCCATCTCCTGAGCGAGCCCGAGAACCTTCGCGGCCTGGACGTGGTGGTCACCACCCAGGTCGCCGCGGTAGTCCGGCTCAGGCGGCCCACCCATCCCCCGTGGCGGCTCCATCGGCCGCTGGGGCATCGGTGGTGGCTCGAGCTGACGCTGCATCTGCTGCGTCGCGGCGGGTGCCGCCATGGCGGCCTGGGGACGCGCACGCGCCTCCTCCAGGTCTGCCTGGGCGTTCCCGAGTCGCTGCTCGAGTTGCGAGACCTGCTCGCGCAGGTCGTCGTTCTCCTCGATCAGCCGCGCTAGCTCGGCTTCGACGAGATCCAGGAACGCGTCGACCTCGTCTTCGTTGTACCCCCTCTTCCCAATCGGGGGCTTGCTGAACGCGACGTTGTGAACGTCGGCGGGCGTCAGCGGCATCGGATCACCTCATGCAGTCCTCGGCGGCGAAACCGGGTGACTGGGGCTCACTCCGGCTACGGCTGGGCAACGCTCATCAGTATGAACACGACCAGCAGCAGAACCATAATCGACAGGTCCAGTCCCACGCCGCCAATCCGGACGACCGGAATCACTCTCCGCAACAACTTCACGGGCGGATCGGTGACGGTGAAGATCACCTCGAGGGCGACGGCGCTGGGCCCGACGGGCACCCACTGCCGGGCGAAGCTGCGCACCATCTCGGCCACGATGCGGGCGAGCAGGAGCAGCCAGAAGAAGAACAGCGCGTAGTAGAGGACGAACTGGATCGCGAGCACGACCCCATCGTCCCTGACCAGCGCCCCGGCTACCAACCCGGTCGGTCGGCGTGCCGCGTCCTTTCACATCGGAGCGCACGGTTCGTGCCCCCGCTTCCCGGCGCTCCGCTCAGTCCTGCCGGAACAGGCCGCGCTCGGCGAGCCGGCGCGCGTCGTCCGCCGAGACCTCGACGTCCGCCGGGGTGAGCAGGAAGACGCGGCTGGTGACCTTGTCGATCGACCCGCGCAGCGCGAACGCCAGCCCGGCGGCGAAGTCGACGAGGCGCTTGGCGGCGGCGTCGTCGAGGTCGGTGAGGTTCATGATCACGGGCACGCCGTCACGGTAGCGCTCGCCGATCGTGCGGGCCTCGTTGTAGCTGCGCGGCTGCAGCGTGGTGATGCGCGCCAGCGCGGCCGCACCGCCCAGACGCTGCTCAGGCACCGCGGGCGCCGGTGTCCGCTCGGGCAGCCGGGCAGGCTCGCGCAGGGCCGGATCCCGCAGTGTCTGATCCCGCAGTGTCTGATCCCGCAGGGCCGGCTCCCGAAGGGCGTCGGTGTCCATGGCCAAAGCTCCCCTCACCGCGGACGGGCCGAGGCCCGCTCCCCGCACCGGCTCGCGGTCCAGTCGGGAGACCGGCTCGCGCGGGCGCTCCACCGCGACCGGGCGGCTCGGCTCCCGCGCGGCGCGGCGGTCCCAGTCGTCGTAGCGGTCGGCGTCCCGGTCGTCGGCGACCCGGACCTCCGCGCTGCGGACCTCGGGGGCACGGGACTCGGCGACGCGGACCTCACGCCCCGCGGTAACGTATTCGCGCTCGGGTGCGTACTCGCCGTCGCCCCAGCGGTCGTACTCGCGGCGCCGGCCGGCGTACCGCTCCACGGGCGGCTCGTCGGCGTACTCGGCCATGTCCTCAGCGGGCACCATGCCGAAGTAGGCCTTGAGCCGGTACATCGCGCCCATCCGCGCTCCCTCCCTCGACGCCCCGCCCGCTTGCACCGTTTCCGGTCGGCCGGCGATCACAGGGAGGCTAACGGCCGATACCCCACAAGAGCGGTTCCGACACGCACGACCCCGGAAGCGTGACGAATCGCGACCTCGAGGTCACCGCTCATACCGGCCGACAGGACGGATGCGGCCGGATAGGCGGAACGAAGCCGGGCTGCGGCGTCGGCGATGTCGGCGAAGGCCGCCTCGGGGTCGGCGTCCAGCGGTGCGACGGCCATGAGCCCCTCCAGACGCAGCGCGGCGCAGCCGGCGACGTGATCCGCCAGCGGCAGCAGGCCGTCCGCGGGGACGCCGCCGCGCTCGGGGTCGCCGTCGACGCTGTACTGCAGCAACACGGGCAGCGGGCCGGGGCGCCTGCCCTCGTCGCACGCCCGCGCGGCCGCCCGGTCGAGGGCGTCGGCGAGGCGGGCGGAGTCGACGGACTCCACGCGGCCCGCCCACGCCACGACGGCCTTGGCCTTGTTGCGCTGCAGGCCACCGATGAAGTGCCAGCGCGGGTCGGCGTCGGGACGCAGGGCGGCGACGTCGGCGACCTTGGCACCGGCCTCCTGGGCCCGGTTCTCCCCGAACAGGGTGAGCCCGAGGTCGAGCAGCGTGGCGACGTCTTCGGCCGGCACGGTCTTGGTGACGGCCATGAGCTCGACCTGATCGGGATCACGCTCGGCCGCGGTGCAGGCCGTCGCGATCCGCTCTCGCACGGCCGCGAGCCGGCCCTCCAGCTCCGCCCGTCGCTCCCCCGCGTCCTGGCTCCCCGCGTCCTGGCCCTCCCCCACGCACGCCACCCTACGGCCCGCGAGTCGCGACGTTTGCGCGCGCGAGTCGGCACGTCCGCCGGCGCGAGTCGGCACGTTCGCCGCCGCGAGTCGCCACGTTCGCCGGCCCGTCTCGCGCCGCTGGCCAGCCGGAAGTGCGCACTCAGGCTGGCAAAGGTGCCGACTCGCGACCGCAAAGGTGCCGACTCGCGGGAAACACCCCGCGACGGTCAGGAGCGGGCGGCGTCGAGCCAGGTGACGGCGGCGAGACGGCCCGTGCGCCGGTCACGGCGGTAGCTGTAGAGGTCGGGGGCCTCGACGGTGCAGCGCGGGTCCACGCCGATCCGGGCGACGCCCGCCCCGACGAGCTGGGCACGCAGGCCCGCACGCAGGTCCAGGCCGGGTGTGCCGCGGCGGGTCCGGGCGGCGCTGCCCGGCAGGGCGGCCTCGACCTCGTCGCGCATCGCCGCGGGGACCTCGTAGCACGCCCCGCACACGGCGGGTCCCAGCAGCACCTCGCAGTCGGCCACGTGCGCGCCGAGCCCGGCCATCGCCTTCAGGGTCACCGGCAGGACTCCGGCAGCAGCGCCCACCCGGCCGGCGTGCGCGACACCCACCACCCCGGCCCGCGGGTCGGCGAGCAGCACCGGGACGCAGTCCGCGGTGAGCACGGCCAGCGCGACGCCCGGCAGGGCGGTCACGGCCGCGTCGGTGCCGGGCCGGTCCGGGTCGCCGGGCCGGGGGACCGTCTCCACGACGGCCACCTGCGTCCCGTGCACCTGGCCGAGGAACACGACCCCGCGCACACCCAGCTTGTCGGACAGCCTGCGCCGGTTGGCGGCGACCGCCACAGGGTCGTCACCGACCCCGGCCGAGAGGTTGAACCGGGCGAACGGACCGGTCGAGCGGCCGCCCGCCCGGGTGGTGACCACCCGGCGGACGCGCATCGGACGTGCTCCCTCTCAGCGCTTCATGAACGACGGGACGTCGACGTCGTCGTCCGGGTCGCTGGCCGTCGCCGAGGCGGACGGCAGCAGCGACGACGAGAACGAGGAGTACGACGACCCGGACGGCGCCGGAGGGGCGGACGGCGGGGCGGGCGGCAGCGTCGCGGCTGCGGGCTCGGCCGGGGCGTGCTCGGCCGCGTCCGTGTTCGGCAGGCCGAAGCCGGATGCCTCCCGGCGGGCCGCCTCCGGGCTGCGCGGCGGCGGCGCGGCGTACGACGGCGTGGGGTACGACGGCGCGGCGGGCGGCAGGGTGCCGGCCTGGTGCGCGGTCGCCGGGGCCGACTGCGCGGGGGCGCCGTTGGCCACGAACCCGTTCGACGGCGTGTGGCCGTACCCGCTGCCGGCCTTCTGCGCCGGCGCGCTCGAGACACCGTTCCCGTTGGCCGACCGCGGCGCCGAACCGAACGCCGTCGGCTCCAGCTTCTTGTGCGTCGGCGTTCCGGTTTCGAACCCGGCCGCGATGACGGTGACGCGCACCTCGTCGCCGAGCGAGTCGTCGATCACGGTGCCGAAGATGATGTTGGCCTCGGGGTGCGCGGCCTCCTGCACCAGCGACGCCGCCTCGTTGATCTCGAACAGACCGAGGTCCGAGCCGCCCGCGATCGACAGCAGCACGCCCTGCGCACCGTCCATCGACGCCTCCAGCAGCGGGGAGTTGATCGCCTTCCCGGCCGCCTGCACGGCCCGTCCTTCCCCGCGCGACGACCCGATGCCCATCAGCGCGCTGCCCGCGCCCGACATGACCGACTTGACGTCCGCGAAGTCCAGGTTGATCAGACCCGGTGTGGTGATCAGGTTCGTGATGCCCTGCACACCGGAGAGGAGCACCTCGTCCGCGGAGCGGAACGCGTCCATCAGCGAGACGCCCACGTCGCCCAGCTGCAGCAGCCGGTCGTTGGGGATCACGATCAGCGTGTCGCACTCGTTGCGCAGCGAGGTGATGCCGTCTTCTGCCTGACCCGCGCGGCGACGCCCCTCGAACGTGAACGGCCGGGTGACGACACCTATCGTCAGCGCCCCGAGCTTGCGCGCGATCGACGCGACGACCGGTGCACCGCCCGTCCCCGTGCCACCCCCCTCGCCCGCGGTGACGAAGACCATGTCGGCCCCCTTGAGGACCTCCTCGATCTCCTCGCGGTGGTCCTCGGCGGCCTTGCGGCCGACCTCGGGGTTCGCGCCCGCACCCAGGCCACGGGTCAACTCGCGGCCGATGTCGAGCTTGACGTCGGCGTCCGACATCAGCAGGGCCTGGGCGTCGGTGTTCACCGCGATGAACTCGACGCCCTTGAGCCCGACCTCGATCATCCGGTTGACGGCGTTGACGCCGCCGCCACCGATGCCGACGACCTTTATCACGGCCAGGTAGTTGTGCGGGGGTGTCATGCGCGGCACCTTCCAGTCGGGCTCGGGTTGGGCCTGTCCAGCTCGGTCGTTCCGGGCCGTCGCCTGGGCACGGTAGGTGGACGATGCACACCGGTCCAGCAGGCGCGCCGCGTGGCGGCAACCCCCCGACAAGGTGGTGTGCACGCAAGAGTGCCCGCAGTGTCGCAGGTCACTGAGGGTTGCGGGTCACGGACGCACGGTGGGCAGGTCCGGGCTGGAGACGTCGTAGACCGAGCCCGGCTGGCCGAGTAGCGGCCCGAGCACGGCGATCTTGTCGGCCGAGCGCTCGGGGTCGCCCCACCGTACCGAGCGGTCGTCGACGAGCCCGAGGGTGACCTGCGTTCCGGCGACGGTAACGGTGGCCACCTGGGCCCGCAGCGGCTCGGTGAGGTCGCGGAGCACGGTGATCGCCGCGGTCGTCGCGGGGTCCTGCGGCGCGATGCCGGCGAAGGTCAGGCGGGGCAGCGCGGGCGGGGGGTCGGGCGCGCGGCGGTACGACAGCCCGGTGGTGTCGACCTCGTACAGGCCTTGTGGGCTCTGCCACAACGCGACCGGGACGCGCTCGGTGACCTCGACCTCGACGGTGTGCGGCCACGCCCGGCGCACCTCCACCGCGGCGACGCCCTCCAGGGCCGCCACCCGGGACGCGATGCCGGCCGTGTCCACGGAGATGAGCGGACCTCCGGGGGTCACGGCCGCGGCGTCGCGGACGGCCTGCTCGGGAACGGTGGTCAACCCGGTGACCGTGAGGTCTTCGACGTTCGCGATGCCCGCGTCGTACAGCAGCACGCGCGTCCCGAGGCCCACGACGACGAGCAGCACCACGACGCCGAACAGCGCCGCGGCCAGCCGTCGGCGCCGGTAGCGGGCCGCGAGCGCACGCCCGGACGCCTGCGACCTGCCGCGCGGCGGGCGACGGCCCGGCGCCTGCTGCGGCCGGCGCGGCACCGGGACCGCACCGGGCGGGACCGCACCGGACGAGCCGGGGCCGAGTGGGACCGAGTTGGGTGGTGTGGGCGGGACGGGCTTACCGGCGCGCCGGGTGTCCTTCGGCTTCGCACGCTCACCACGGTCGGCGCGGCCCTCGCGCGCGGCGCGGCCGCGACCGGCGCGCTCCCAGTCCGACCCGACGTCGTCGCCCCCGCGCACCCGGCCCCGCCGGCCGGAGGCGGGCCGGCGCGCGGGCGGCGTCACCGCACGACCCGCGGTGCGCCGTTCCCGGCCGTCACCACCCGCGCGATCACGGGTGCGACCTCTCGGGGCGGGCCACCCGATCGAGCTCGCGCAGCACCTCCGCGCCGAGGACCGTCACATCGCCCGCGCCCATCGTGAGCACCAGGTCGCCCGGGCGGGCGAGACCCGCCAGCACCGCGGGCACCTCCGCCCACCGCGGCACATAGTGCACCCGCTCCGACGGCAGCGGTACGGCGTTGGCCACCAGCGCCCCCGTGACGCCCGGCTCGGGGTCTTCGCGGGCGCCGTAGACGTCGAGGACCACGACCTCGTCGGCGAGGCTCAGCGCGGCGCCGAAGGCGCCGGCGAACGTCCGGGTCCGGGTGTAGAGGTGCGGTTGGAAGGCGACGACGACCCGGCCGCCTGCGGCGACCTCCAGCGCCGCCCGCAACGTGGCCTCGACCTCGGTGGGGTGGTGCGCGTAGTCGTCGTACACGGCCACACCGCCCGCGCGGCCCTTGTACTCGAACCGCCGCCGCACCCCGTCGAACGCAGCGAGACCCTCGGTCAGGCAGTCGCGGTGCGCGCCCATCTCGACGGCGGCCAGCGCGGCACCCAGCGCGTTGAGGGCCATGTGCTCGCCCGGTACCGCCAGCCGCAGCACCACCTCGTCGCCACCGAGCCGGGCCCGTACCCGGGCGCCCGCGCCTGCCGGGATGAACTCGAGCAGCACGGCGTCGGACGACTCGGCGTGCCCGTAGCAGCGGACGGTGAGCCCCCGGTCGCGGGCCCGGGCGACGAGCGGGACGACGCCCGGGTCGTCCGTGCAGGCGATCAGCGTGCCGCCCGGCCGGATCCGGTCGACGAACTGCGCGAACACGGCGCGGTAGGCCTCCTCTGTGCCGTGGTGGTCGAGGTGGTCGGGCTCGACGTTGGTGATCACGGCGACGTCCGGGGCGAAGGCCGTGAACGAGCCGTCGCTCTCGTCCGCCTCGACGACGAACACGTCGCCGGCGCCGTGGTGCGCCCCCGCTCCCGTCGTGGTCAGGTCGCCACCGATGGCGAACGACGGGTCGAGCCCGCAGTGCTGCAGCGCGACGGTGAGCATCGACGTGGTCGAGGTCTTGCCGTGCGTGCCCGCCACAGCGGCGACGCGGCGGCGGTCCGTCAGCGCGGCGAGCGCCTGGGCCCGGTGCACGACCGGCAGGCCCCGCTCGCGGGCGGCGACGAGCTCGGGGTTGGTCTCGCGGATCGCGGTCGAGACGACGACGGTGGCGTCCGCCGGAAGGTGGGCCGCGTCGTGGCCGACCTCCACGCGCGCGCCCAGCGCCCGCAGGGCGAGGACCGCACGGGAGTCCTTGGCGTCCGACCCGGAGACCGTGACCCCGCGGGCGAGCAGGATGCGGGCGATACCGCTCATCCCGGCTCCGCCGATGCCGATGAGGTGGACCCGCTCCCCGAGCCCCGGCACGCTCCGCGGTGCCGTCACGACCGGGCCGCCACGACGTCCAGCACGAGACGTGCGAGGCGTTCGTCCGCGTCGGCGTGGCCGGAGGCCCGCGCCGCCTTGCCCGCCGCCTCCAGCCCGGCCGCGTCGCCCAGCAGCGGCACCAGCTCCGCGAGCACCCGCTCGGCGGTCAGCTCGGCGTCGGGGACCAGCACGCCGCCCCCGGCTGCGACGACCGGCTCGGCGTTGAGCGCCTGCTCACCGTTGCCGTGCGGCAGCGGGACGTACACCGCGGGCAGGCCGACGGCCGACACCTCGGCGACGGTCATCGCCCCCGCCCGACACAGGACGGCGTCGGCGGCGGCGTAGGCCAGGTGCATGTCCTCGATGTAGGGGACCGGCACGTACCCGGGGGCGGGCGCCGCGGGGGTGCCGGACGCGCCGTGGGCATGCAGCACCGCGATCCCCGCCTCGGCCAGCCCGGGCAACGCCGCGGCGACGGCCGAGTTGAGCGAGCGGGCGCCCTGCGAGCCGCCGAAGACCAGCAGGACCGGCCCATCGGCGGGCAGGCCGAAGTGCGCGCGGGCAGCCGGGCGCAGGGCCTCGCGGTCCAGCGTGGTCACCGACCGCCGCAGCGGGATCCCGAGCACCTCGGCGTGCGGCAACCCGCTGCCGGGCACCGCGGCGGCGACCCGGGCCGCGAACCGGGCACCGACCTTGTTCGCCAGGCCGGCCCGGGCGTTGGCCTCGTGCACGACGATCGGGGTGCGGCCGCGCGCGGCGAGGTAGGCGGGCAGCGCGACGTAGCCACCGAAGCCGACGACGACGTCCGCGTCGGTCCGGCGCAGCACCTCGCGGACCGCGGACACCGCCGACCACACCTTTCCCGGCAGCCGCAGCAGGTCGCCGCTCGGCTTGCGGGGCAGAGGCACCGGCGGGATCAGCTCCAGCGGGTAGCCGCGGGCGGGGATGAGGCGGGTGTCGAGGCCCTTCTCGGTGCCCAGCGCGGTGACGACCGCATCCGGCCGCAGGCGCCGGACCGCGTCGGCGAACGCCAGCGCAGGCTCGATGTGCCCGGCGGTACCCCCACCCGCGACGACGACCGACAGCGGCGTCCCTGGCCCGTTCATCGCACGCGTCCCGCACCCGTGGGGAACCGGCTGCTCTGAGCCCGGTAGGGCTGCGGCGGCGGGATCCGCAGGAGGCGGCCGAGGGCGCCGGCGGGCCGGTCACCGCGGCCGCCGCGGGTCAGTGTCGCGATGGCCTCCGGCTCGTGGCGGGCCGCATTGGCCAGCACCCCGAAGACGAACATGGTCACCACGAGCGAGGTTCCTCCGGAGGAGATCAGCGGGAGCTGCAGCCCGGTCACCGGCAGCAGCCCCACGACGTAGCCGATGTTGATGGCGGCCTGGGCGACCAGCCAGGTCGTCGACGTGGCGACGACGATACGCAGCCACGGGTCGACGCAGCGGGCGGCGATCCGCAGGCCGGTGTAGGCCAGCGTGGCGAACAATGCGAGCACCGCGAACGCCCCGAGGAAGCCCAGCTCCTCGCCGATGATGGCGAAGATGAAGTCGTTGTGGGCGTTCGGCAGGTAGCTCCACTTGGCCCGGCCCTGGCCGAGCCCCACGCCGAACAGGCCGCCGTCGGCGAGCGAGTACAGCGCCTGGGTGGCCTGGTAGCCGGGGCCGAGCGGGTCCGCCGTCGCCGGGGAGAGGAACGCGACGATGCGCGCCTGCCGGTAGCCCGCGGTCAGGCCGAGGATCACTGCACCGGCCAGGCCGCCGACCGTCACCGCCGCCATCAGCCGCAGGGGCGCGCCCGCGAAGAACAGGAGGGCGACGAGCACCATGCCCATCGAGACGGTCATGCCGAGGTCGGGCTGCAGGATCAGCAGCACGAAGATCAGCAGGGAGACGGGCACGACCGGCGAGAGCGCGTGCTTCCACCGGTGCAGCACGTTGCGGCGCAGGGCCAGCACGTGCGCCCCCCAGAGGGTCAGCGCGACCTTGACGCCCTCCGACGGCTGCAACGAGAGCGGCCCGAACACGAACCACGCCCGCGAGCCGCCGCGCAGCGCACCGAGCCCGGGGATGAGGACGGCGACGAGCAGCACGATGCCGATCAGCAGCAGCGGCGCGGCCAGCATCCGCAGCTTCTGCGGCGGGACGCGCATCCCGACCCAGAACAGGACGAGCCCCAGTGCGCAGAACATGAGTTGCTTGACGAACACCGAGTACGACGAGCCGCCCGCGGCGTAGCTCTCCACCGACGACGCCGAGAGCACCATGACCAGCCCGAACAGGGTCAGCAGGCCGAAGACACCGAGGATGAGGTGCAGCGAGGTCAGCGGGCGGCGCAACCACTGGGCGAGCGCAGCCACGCCGCGGCGCAGCGCCGCGGCACCCGGGCTGGCGAGCAGGCCCGGGGCCTGCACCGGGCGACGCGGCGCGCCGCCGGCCTGCCGAGGTGCCCGGTCCGCCGTGCCCGTCCCCCGACCGCGGCCCGCGCTCACCGAGCCCCCTCGCCCGGCACTCCGGCCGCCGCGCCGAGCCCGGCGACCGCCGCGGCGAACGCCCGGCCGCGCTCCGCGTAGTCGCGGAACTGGTCCATCGACGCCGCGGCGGGGGCGAGCAGGACGACGTCACCCGGGCGGGCCAGCGCCGCGGCGCGGCGGACCGCCGTCTCCATCACGCCGCCGGGCGGCTCTGCGGTGCGCGCGGGGATCATCAGGCCATCGTGGCGCCCCTCGACCTCCACGACGGGGACGTCCGGCGCGTGTCGCGCCAGCGCGGCGACGATCGCCCGGCGATCGCTGCCGATCACCACCGCCGCCCGCAGGAGCCCGGCGTGCCCGGCGACCAGCTCGTCGACCGACGCCCCTTTCAGCAGGCCGCCCACGACCCAGACCACCGGGGCCGGGGCCTGCGCGGCCAGCGACGCTGCCGCGGCGTGCGGGTTCGTCGCCTTGGAGTCGTCGACGTAGCGCACCCCGGCGACCGTCGCCACCAGGTCCGCGCGGTGCCGGCCGGGCCGGAACCCGGCGAGCCCGGCCGCCACGTGCCCGGGTGCGACGCCCGCGGCGCGGGCCAGCGCGGCGGCGGCGAGCGCGTCGGTGAGCCCGGGCGGGCCGCCGGGGTGCACGTCGGCGACGCGGGCGAGCGCGATCCACGCCCGCGTCCGGGTCGGCGCCGGATGTAGCGAAAGCGGCTTTCGGTGCGTTGAGTGCACCCAAAGCCGCTTTCGCTACGTCACCGACGGCCGGGAACGCGCGATCGATCAGCGCGTCGCCCACGATGCCGAGCTGGCCCGGTACGGGCTCCCCCAGCGTCACCCCCACCTTCCGTGCCGCAGGCGCCGCGGCGATCAGCGCGGCCGCCGCCGGGTCGTCCACGCCCGCGACGGCCACCGGGCCACGCAGCGCCTGCGCCTTCGCGGCCGCGTAGGCGGCCATCGAGCCGTGCCAGTCGAGATGGTCCTCGGCGACGTTGAGCACGCACCCGGCGTCGGGCACCACGGACGGCGACCAGTGCAGCTGGAAGCTCGACAGCTCCACCGCGAGCACCCGCCGCCCCGCCCGGACCGCGTCCACCACCGGGTAGCCGATGTTCCCGCAGGCCACAGCGTCCAGTTCGGCCGCAACCAGGATCGCCGCGAGCATTCCGGTGGTGGTGGTCTTGCCGTTCGTGCCGGTCACCGCCAGCCACACCGGGGGATCCGGTACCTCAGCCCCGATCCACCACGCCAGCTCCGGCTCGCCGACCACCGGCACCCCGGCCGCCGCCGCGGCGGCGACGAGCGGATGGTCCGGGCGCCGGCCCGGTCCGGTGACGACGAGCCGGGTCCCGGGCGGCAGGTCCTCCCCCGCACCCGCCACCGCGCCGTCGGGCAGCTCGGCCAGCGCCGCGGGGTTCGCGTCGACGACCGTCACCCGCGCGCCCAGCTCGACCAGCGCCGCGGCGGCGGCGAGCCCGGAGATCCCGGCACCGGCGACGAGCACCGGCGCGTCGACCAGCTCGGCGAGCTTCACGAGGCAGGCACCTTCACGAGGCGATGCCCGACGACGCCGTGAGCCACTCGCTGTAGAACAGCCCCAGCCCCAGCGCCGCGCACATGGCGGCGAGCAGCCAGAACCGGATGATCACCGTCGTCTCGGCCCAGCCCGCCAGCTCGAAGTGGTGGTGGAACGGCGCCATTCGGAACAGCCGCCGCCGGGTGGTCCGGAACACGACGATCTGCAGCGCCACCGACAGCGTCTCCACCACGAACACCCCGCCGATCACGACGAGCAGCAGCTCGGTGCGGGTGACGATGGACAGCCCGGCGATCAGGCCGCCCAGCGCCAGGGAGCCCGTGTCGCCCATGAAGATGCGGGCCGGCGCGGCGTTCCACCAGAGGAAGCCGATGCAGCCGCCCATGGCAGCGGCGGCGACCAGCGCGACGTCCAGCGGGTCGCGCACCTGGTAGCAGCCCGCCACCCCGTTGATCGCGCACGCGTTGCGGAACTGCCAGAACCCGATGATCACGTAGGTGGCGAGCACCATCGCGGCGGTGCCGGCGGCGAGCCCGTCGAGGCCGTCGGTGAGGTTCACCGCGTTGGACCACGCGGCGATGACGAAGTAGCCGAACACCACGAAGCCGACGACCCCGAACGAGATCACCGTGATGTCGCGGACGAAGGACAGGTTCGTCGAGGCGGGGCTGAGCCCCTCGGCGTTCACGAACCGCGCCGCGAGGATCCCGAAGACCAGCGCCGTGACCAGCTGCCCGACCAGCTTGCTGGTCTTGTTCAGCCCGAGGTTGCGCTGGCGGCGCAGCTTGATGAAGTCGTCGAGGAACCCGACGACCCCGAGCGCCGTGGTGAGGAACAGCACGAGCACCGCCGACGCCGTGATCGGCTCCCCCGTGAGCCCGTGCGAGACGAGGTAGCCCACCCAGATGGCGATCATGATCGCCACGCCGCCCATCGTCGGCGTGCCGCGCTTGGCCTTGTGGCTCTGCGGGCCCTCGTCGCGGATCTCCTGGCCGAAGCCCTGCCGTGCGAAGAACCGGATCAGGTAGGGAGTGAGCAGGATCGAGACCGCGAGCGCCACGCCCGCGGCGATGAAGACACCCCTCACGCTACGGGCTCCCGCTCCTGCACCAGCGCGTCCGCGAGCCGGTCCAGGCCGACGGCTCGCGACGCCTTGACCAGCACGACGTCGCCGGGCTCCAGCTCCGCGCGCAGCAGGTCGAGCGCCGCCGCGACGTCCGCAACGGGCCGCCCGCGCCCGTACTCGGTGGGGCCGACCGTCACGAGGTGGTCCACGCCCAGCTCGGCGGCGGTCGCCGCGACCTCCGCGTGGGCGGCGGCCGACGCATCACCCAGCTCGCCCATGGACCCGAGCACGGCCCAGGTGCGCCGCGTGCCGTGTGCACTCCTCGGGCCGGAGGGGCCGCTACCCAGCGCGGCCAACGCCTGCAACGCCGCGCGCATCGACTCCGGGTTCGCGTTGTAGGCGTCGTTGACCACGGTGACGCCGTCCGCGCGGTCGACGACCTCCATCCGCCACCGCGAGGCAGGGCCGGCCGCCGACAGCGCGGCGGCGACGCCCTCCGGCGTGGCGCCGCACTCCAGCGCCACCGCCGCGGCGGACAGGGCGTTGCCGACGTGGTGCGCCCCGACCAGCCGCAGCGCCACCTCCGCCGAGCCCTGCGGGGCGACCAGCCGGAACCGCGGGCGGCCCGCTGCGAGCGTCAGGTCTTCGGCGCGCACGGTCGCCTCCGGCGACCGGCCGACGGTCACGACGCGGGCCCGCGTCCGCGTCGCCATGGCGGCGACGGCCGGGTCGTCGGCGTTGAGCACAGCCACCCCGTCGGCAGGCAGTGCCTCCACCAGCTCGCCCTTCGCCTCGGCGATCGCCTGCGGCGAGCCGAACTCGCCCAGGTGCGCACGCCCGACGTTGAGCACCACCCCGATCCGCGGCTGCGCGACGTGGCACAGCGCGGCGATGTGGCCGCGTCCGCGAGCGGAGAGCTCCAGCACCAGGTGGCGGGTGCCGGTGTCGGCACGCAGTGCCGTCCAGGGCAGGCCCAGCTCGTTGTTGAACGACCCGGGCGGGGCGACGGTCGGGCCGAGCGGGGCGAGGACCGCGGCCAGCAGGTCCTTCGTCGAGGTCTTGCCGGAGCTGCCGGTGACGCCGACGACGGTGAGGCCGGCCCGGCCGGGCCCGCTCAGCACGGCGACGTTGTGCGCGGCGAGGCGGGCCAGCGCGGCGAGGACCGCGGCACCCGATCCGTCCGGGTCGGTGGCGGCGAGGTAGCTGCCCGTCGCGAGGCTGCCCGCGTCCGCAGGGGGCACGAGCACCGCGGGGGCGTCGACCTCACGCGCGGCCAGCACCGCGACGGCACCGGCCGCGACCGCGGCGGCGGCGAAGTCGTGCCCGTCGACCCGCTCGCCGGGCAGGGCCAGGAACAGCCCGCCCGGGCCGACCTTGCGCGAGTCGAACTCCACGCCGGTGACCCGCTCGGTGCCGGCGGCACGGTGCAGCCGCCCCCCGGTCACCGCGGCGACCTCGGCCAGGCTCATCTCGATCATCCGGGCACCCGGCCCGGGTTCGGGGTTCCCACGCTCGGCCTCTCGCCAGTGGTCGTCACGGTGGCCGCGATCGCGGCTGCCAGCTCCTCGGCGTCGTCGAAGGGGAGCGTGACGTCGCCGATCTTCTGCCCGGTCTCGTGGCCCTTCCCGGCGACGACGACCGCGTCGCCCGGCCGGGCGGCGGCGACGGCGGCGGCGATGGCCTCCCCGCGGTCGCCGATCTCCCGCACCTCGCCGCGGTGGGGTTCGGCGCGGGCACCCGCCAGCACCTCCGCGCGGATGGCCGCGGGATCCTCGGAGCGCGGGTTGTCGTCGGTGACGACCAGCAGCTCGGCCCGAGCGGCGGCGGCGGCGCCCATCAACGGGCGCTTGGCCCGGTCGCGGTCGCCGCCGGCACCGAGCACGACCAGCAGCCGCCCCGCCACCTGCGGGCGCAGCGCGTCGAGCAGCGCGGCGACGGCAGCGGGCTTGTGGGCGTAGTCGACGACCGCCAGGAACGGCTGCCCGCGCTCGATCCGCTGCATGCGACCGGGCACGGCGACCCGCGCCAGGCCCTCGGCCGCCACGGAGGGCGGCACGGCCGCGGCGTCCAGGCAGGCCAGCGCGACCAGCGCGTTCGCGACGTTGAACGGCCCCGGCAGGAGCAGCCGGACCGACACCGGGCCGTGCGGGGTGACGGCGGTGAAGTGCTGGGTGCCGTCGGCGTCGCCGGTGACGTCCCGGACGCACCAGTCGGCCCGGCCGCGCGCGGAGACGGTCACCGCGCCCGGCGTGCGGGCGGCCAGGCGCACGCCCCACTCGTCGTCCACACAGACCACCGCGTGCCCGGTCCGCCCCGACGCGAACAGCGCGGCCTTCGTGGCGAAGTAGTCGTCCATGTCGGCGTGGAAGTCGAGGTGGTCCTGCGAGAGGTTGGTGAAGGCACCGACGGCGAAGCGGGTGCCGGCGACCCGGCCGAGCGCCAGCGCGTGACTGGACACCTCCATCGCCACGTCCGTGACGCCCTCCTCCAGCATGACGGCGAACAGCGCCTGCAGGTCCGGAGCTTCGGGGGTGGTGAACGCGCTGGGCAGGGTGACGCCCGCGATGCGGGTGCCGACGGTGCCCACGAGCCCCGTCGTCCGGCCGGCCGCGGCCAGCCCGGCCTCGAGCAGGTGCGCGACGGTGGTCTTGCCGCTGGTCCCGGTGACGCCGAGCACCCGCAGGTGCTCCGTGGGATCGCCGTAGACGGTTGCGGCTGCGGTGCCGAGCACAGCCCGCGGCTGCGGGTGCACCAGCACGGGCACTCCCGCGACGCGAGCCCGCTCGAGGCCCGTGGGGTCGGTGAGCACGGCAGCCGCCCCCGCCGAACGCGCCTGCCCGACGAAGTCCGCGCCGTGCGCCCGGGCACCCGGCAGGGCGGCGAAGAGGTCGCCGGGCCGGACCTCGGCGGCCCGCAACGTCACCCCCGTGACGACCCCATCGGGCTCGCCGCCGTCGACCGCGGCGACGAGGGCGCCGTCGACGACGGCCGCGAGGACGTGCAGGTCGACGCGTCGCGAAGCCCGGGGCCGCGGCGGCCGGGCGGCCGCGGCGACGGCAGAGGTGCGGACGGGCGGCACGCCGGAAGGCTACCGGCGCCCATGATCGCGCCCGACCGCCGCCCCACGCCCCGCGAGTCGTGCGCTCCGGTACGCGAGTCCTGCATTCGTGCCCGGCTCACGCATGTGCACGAACGCCGAATTCAGGGACCGGGTCAGCGGGGTGGAGCCGGGTTCGGGACGCCGGCGGCCGGGACGGAGGTCGGGGGCGAGCCGGCGGCGGGGACCTCGCCGTCGACGGGCGCCGGGGCCGCGCTGCCGGGCGCCGGAGCCGGCGCGGCGGCCGCCGCCGGGGGTGCATGGGACACCAGGGTCTGGATCGGCTGCGGGTCCGGGCTCACCGGCAGCTTCTCGCGCTGGGCGAGGTACGAGCCGATGTCGTGGAACAGCGGCGCGGCGCTCGTCCCGCCCTGCGGGGCGTCGAGCATGATCGCGACGACGTACCGCGGGTCCTGGGCCGGGAGCATGCCCGCGAACGTGATCCAGTACGTCGACGAGGCGTAGCAGCCGCACGACGGGTCGACCTGTTGCGCGGTGCCGGTCTTCCCCGCCACCTGGTAGCCCGGGATCGCCGCGGTGTAGCCGGTGCCCCGGGTGTCGGCGGTGTGGCCGTCCTGCGTCACCGCGGTGAGCATCGTCCGCAGCGTCCGCGCGGACTCCGGCGAGATGACCCGCACCGCCTCGGGCGCGGCCATCGGGGTGCGGACGCCGTCCGGCCCGACCGTGGCCTCCAGGATCCGCGGCGGGATGCGCACCCCGTCGTTGGCGACCGCCTGGTACATGCCGGCCATCTGCAGCGCGGTCACCGATAGGCCCTGCCCGATGGGCAGGTTGCCGAAGGTCGAGCCCGACCAGGTCTCGCGCGCCGGCACCCGCCCGGGGCTCTCGCCGGGTAGCCCGACGCCCGTGCGCTTGCCCAGGCCGAAGCGGGCGAGCATGTCCGCGAAGCGGTCCTCGCCGACCTCCCGGGCAGCCATGATCGTGCCGACGTTCGACGACTTCGCCAGGATCCCGGTCAGCGTGTAGGGCTCGGTGCCGTGGTTCCAGGCGTCGCTGACGGTGCGGTCGGCGACCCGGATGCTGCCGGGGACGGAGAACACGCGGTCCGGGGCCGCCGTGCGGTACTCCAGCGCCGCGGCCATCGTGACGACCTTGTTCACCGATCCCGGCTCGTACGGGCTGGACACCGCAGGGTTGCCGAGGGTCGCCTCGTCGGCCGAGGAGAAGGCGCGCGGGTCGAACGTCCGCGCGTTCGCCATCGCGAGCACCTCGCCCGTCTTCGCGTCGAGCACGACGGCCGAACCGCCCTTGGCGCCCTTGGCGGCGGCGTACTCGGCGAGCTGGCGCTGCATCGTGTACTGCAGATCCGAGTCGAGCGTCAGCTGCAGGTCCGACCCGGGGGTCGCGGGCCGCTCGAACCGGGTGCTGCCGGGGATGACGGCCGAGCTGCCCTCGGCCGTGTCGACCACCCGCAGCCCGTCCTGCCCGGCCAGCAGGTTGTCCTGCGAGCTCTCCAGGCCCATCAGCCCGGTGAGCTTGCGGTCCGTGGCGTTCCACGACGCGACGCCGACGACGTTCGCGGCGAGCGCCCCGCCCGGGTACTGCCGCGACTCGCGCTTCTCCTCCGCGATCTCCGGATACTTGTCGCGCAGCGTGCGGGCGACATCCGGGTCGACCAGCGGGACGAGCACGACGTAGCCCTTGTCGCTCTCCAACGCCGTGCGCAGGGCGGTCGCGTCGGCGCCGGTCGCCTGCGCGATCGTCGCGGCCATCTCCGTGACGTAGGCGGCGGTGCCGGCGCCCTTGGTCGTGGCGATCAGCCGGGGGTTGGTGACGAGCGCGCGGGCCTCGACGCTGAACGCCAGCGGCGCGCCCGCGCGGTCGAGGACGCGGCCACGCTCGGCGGGCAGCGCGATCTCGGTGGTGCGCTGCCGGGCCGAGCCCGCCTGCAGCGTGCCGGCCTGCGGGCCCTGCACGACGACGAGCTTGACGGTCGCCATCACCAGCGCGACGACAAGCACGATCTGCCCCACCCGCAGGCGGCGGCGCGGGTCGGGCGCGCGCGTGGCGGGCCGGCCGCCGCGCCCCCCGGGACGGGGAGCCGAGGGCGAGCTGCGGGCGGCGCCTGCCGGGCGGGTGCGGGGCGGGGCCGCGGGCATCAGCCGGTGCCCGTTGTCGTCCGGGTGGCGCGCCTCGAGGAGCCGTGCGTGGCGCTGTTCGCGGTGCCGGTGCGGGCGCCCGCGGAGGCACCCCCGGTCGTCTCCTCGGTGTCGCTGTCGGTGTCAGCACGGGCCGCGGCTCGCGAGGTGCCGGTCTCGCTGTCGGTCGTGTCGTCGCCGGACCGGGCGGCGGCCCGCGAGGTGCCGGTCGCGGAGTCGGTCGTCGTGTCGTCGCCGGACCGGGCGGCGGCCCGCGAGGTGCCGGTCGCGGAGTCGGTCGTCGTGTCGTCGCCGGCGGTACGCGCGGTGCCGTCGGAGTCGGCGTCCGCGGAGGAGCTCGGCGTCGAATCGGCGTCCGAGCTGGTCCCGGCCGTCGCGTCGGGGCCGTCGCCCTCCGCGGCCTGCGTCGCCGCCTCGGCGGCCTCCGCCTCCTTGGCCACCGGCTTCACCGCCGCGACCGCCGCGGCCAGCACGGCCTGGGGCGCCTCCGCAAAGGAGGTGGTGGACGGTGCCTCGGGCGCGGGTGCCGCCACCCCGCCGCCGAGCCCGGGCGGGGCGGCGGCGACCGGCGGCGCGACGGCAGCCGCGGGCTCGCCCACCACCGTCGTCGTCCCGTCGGCGGCGACGACCAGCCGGGCGGGATCCTTGGCAGGCACCATGCCCAGCTCGGTCGCGCGCTGGGCGAGCGCGGGAGGCGACTGCAGGGCGGCGACGTCGCGGTGCAACCGCTCGCTGCGCTCGCTCAGGTCCCGGGCCGCGCCGCGGGCGTCCTGCAGGCGGTACGAGTCGGCCGCCGCGGCCGTCGACAGCCACAGCGTCGCGACGAGCCCCATCCCGAGCAGGATCATCACGGTCAGCACGAACTGGGCCCGGCCCGGGGCGACCGCCCGTGCCACCGTCCGGGTGGCCGGACGTGCCCGGTTGGCGTCGCGCTGCGGGCGGGCCCGCCCGGGGGCGACGGGCTGCACCGTCGGCCGGGTGGCGGTACGGGTCGCGGCGGTGGCGGTCCGCGTGCTACCCGCCCGCGGGCGCTCGATGACCGGCGCGCTCATCGCTCAGCCTCGCTTCGCTCGGCTGGCGCTGCGCGCAAGCGCTGTGACAATGATTCGCTCGCTGCGCTCGCTCATGTGCCCTCCCCGAAAATAACGACGGTGCTCGACGACCCAGTGGTGCTCGACGACCCGGTACTCACGCTGCGGCCTCCCCGATCCGTTCGGCGGCCCGCAGCCGCACCGAGGCGGCGCGCGGGTTGTCGGCGATCTCGTCGTCGCTCGCCATCTCGGCTCCGCGCGTCAGGAGCCGCAGCTCCGGGCCGTGCCCGGGCAGCTCGACGGGCAGTCCCTCGGGTGTGCGCGACCGGGCCCGCTCGGCCAGCTCGCGCTTGACGATCCGGTCCTCGAGCGACTGGTAGGCCAGCACGACGACCCGTCCGCCCACGGCGAGCGCGCCGATCGCGGCCGGCACCGCCGCCGCGAGGGCCTCCAGCTCACCGTTGACCTCGATCCGCAGCGCCTGGAACGTCCGCTTCGCCGGGTGGCCGCCGGTGCGCCGGGACGCGGCCGGAACCGCCTCGTACAGCAGCTCGACGAGCTCGGCACTGCGGCGCAGCGGGCGCTGCGCCCGGCGGCGGGCGATCGCCGCGGCGATCCGGGAGGCGAACCGCTCCTCGCCGTACTCGCGCAGCACCCGCGCCAACTCCGGCACGGGATAGGTGTTGAGCACGTCCGCCGCCGTCTGCCCGCGGTCCGGGTCCATCCGCATGTCGAGGTCGGCGTCACGGGCGTAGGAGAAGCCCCGCTCGGTGGCGTCCAGCTGCAGCGACGACACGCCGAGGTCGAACAGCACGCCGTCGACGCGGGGAAGCCCCAGTTCCCCCAGGACGTCGGCGATGCGGTCGTACACGGCGTGCACGAGGTGGGTTCGGTCGGAGTAGGCCACGAGCCGCCTGCCGGCCAGGGCGAGCGCCTGGGGGTCGCGGTCGAGACCGACGAGCGTCAGCCGCGGGTGGGCGGCGAGCAGGGCGGCCGCGTGGCCGCCGAGCCCCAGGGTGGCGTCCACGAGGACGGCCGGCCGGTCGCGGAGAGCCGGCTCGAGGAGTTCGGCGACACGGGGCAGGAGGACGGGGACGTGCCTGGCCCCAGCCGGCCCGGCCACCGCATCCGCGTCGGGGTGTTGCCCCACCGCTCACCTCCCGCCCCGCGCCGTTCCCGAACGTCCGCCGACGGCTCCCGCTGCCGTCGCCGTCCGGTCGGGCCACCGCCGCGCACCCTCCCGGAGGCCGTGCGGGTACGACGACGAACCTGGCACCGGGGAAGGTGTGTCAGGGCCGCCGGGCGTTGTCGCACGGCATCCGGGAGGGCGCACGGGCGGTGTGGTCTTCACCGCCTCGCCCTGCCGGCTCTAGAAGAGGCCGGGGAGTACCTCCTCCTGAGCCTTGGCGTACTCGTCCTCGTGCTCTTCCTGGTAGCGCTGCCAGAGCTGCGCGTCCCAGATCTCGGCGCGGGTGAAGGCGCCGAGCACCACGCAGTCCTTTGTGAGGCTCGCGTAGCGGCGCAGCTCCGGGATGATCGCGATCCGGCCCTGCGCGTCGGGGTTCTGCTCGTCTGTGCCGGAGAACAGGTTGCGCTGGAACGCGCGCGCCGACTCGCTCGTCAGCGGCGCCGCGGCGACCTTCCGGGCCATCTCCGCGAAGGTCTCGCGGGGGAACACGTACAGGCAGTGGTCCTGCCCCTTCGTGATCATCAGCCCGCCTCGCAGCTCGTCCCGGAACTTCGCCGGCAGCGTCAGCCGCCCCTTGTCGTCCAGCTTGGGGGTGTAGGTGCCGAGGAACACGACCCCACCTCCGCCCGTGGCCCCCGTCGTGCTCCAGCGATCACCACACTACCCCACTTTGCTCCACCGTCAATCGCTACAGTCGATCCTCACGACCGTGTCGATGTTCGTTCTTGCAGGTGAACGGGGGTGGCGCGAAGTGGGGGAAGTCGACGCCCCACCCGTTGGGAGGACGTGTCGCCACCCGAAGATCAAGACAATCTGTGACCGAACGTCATACGGAGAGTGACTTTCCGCCACCGAGGGGCGCGGTGGTGGGGGACGGTGGGGGGCTGCGGCCCCCACGGTGGGGAGCGAGCCCGCAGACCTCGCCGAACGGTCAGGGCACGCCGACCACCCGGGGCGCCCGTGCCGGCTCCGGACATTTGACAGACTGGGTGGAGCCCCGGTGCGCGGGGCGGCGAGGAGGGTCGGGTGACGACGACGGGCAGCTGGCCGACACCCGCGGTGTGCGCCGACCGGGCGAACGGCGGAGCCCCCCGCCCCCCGGCGGGCCTTCCCGACGTCGCGGAGCTCGCCCACCGGATCGGCGCGAACGTCCAGCACGTGCTCGTGGGCAAGCCGGACGTCGTGCGCATCGCACTCGTCACACTGCTCGCCGAGGGGCACCTGCTGGTCGAGGACGTTCCCGGCGTGGGGAAGACTTCGCTGGCCAAGGCCATGGCGGTCTCGATCGACTGCTCGGTGAGCCGGGTTCAGTTCACCCCGGACCTGCTGCCCGGCGACATCACCGGCATGTCGATCTACAACCGGCGCACCGAGGAGTTCGAGTTCCGCCCCGGGCCGGTGTTCGCGAACGTCGTCATCGCGGACGAGATCAACCGCGCCTCGCCCAAGACCCAGTCCGCGCTGCTGGAGTGCATGGCCGAGCACCAGGTCACGGTGGACGGGGTCACCTACGGCCTGGCGAGCCCGTTCCTCGTGGTCGCCACGCAGAACCCGATCGAGATGGACGGCACCTACCCGCTGCCCGAGGCGCAGCGCGACCGCTTCACCGCGCGGGTCAGCATCGGCTACCCCGACCCGGCCGCCGAGCTGACGATGCTCGACGAGCACGCCGCGGCAGAGCCGCTGGAGCAGCTGCGCCCGGTCGCGGACGCGCCGACGGTGCAGGCGGTGATCGAGGCCGTGCGCCGCATCCGGGTCGGCCCGGAGGTCCGGCAGTACTGCGTGGACCTCGTCACCGCCACCCGCCGGTTGCCCGACCTCCGGCTGGGCGCGTCCCCCCGGGCGACGCTGCAGCTGGTGCGGGCCGCCCGGGCGCAGGCCGCGCTGCAGGGGCGTGGCTTCGTCACTCCGGACGACGTGCGCGCGGTCGCCGTCCCCGTGCTGGCCCACCGGCTGTTGCTCGCCCCCGACGCCCGCGCCGCCCGGCGCTCGACCGCCGAGCTGGTACACGGCCTGCTGACACGGCTGCCGGTACCGGCACCGGCCCGAACCTGAGCGTGCAGGCCGACCCACCGGTCCGGTCCCGCGCAGCCGCCGAGCCGGACGAGACGAGCGGCGCCGCTCTCGGCGCGGCCGGTCGTCGACCGGACCGCACCGTCCTCAGCACGCGCGGACGCTGCCTGCTCGCCGCCGGTGTCGCGACGGCCGCGTGCGCGGTCCCGCTCGAAGAGCGCGACCTGCTCCGGGTCGGCGCCTTCGCCACGCTCCTGCCGCTGCTGGCCCTGCTGCTCGCGCTGGCCACGCGACACACCGTGCGCGTGCACCGGACACTGACGCCGCACCGGCTCCCGGTCGGGGCACCGGCGACGATGACGTTGCAGGTCACGGGGGGTGCCCTGGCCGGCCCGCTGGAGCTGGTCGACACTGCGCCGGACGCCGCGGGCGCCACCGCCCCACCCCGCTTCCGGGTGTCGCCCACGTCGGGGACCGCGGCCGTGCACTACACGTTGCGGCCGGTGCGGCGGGGTGTGCACCGCATCGGCCCGCTCGTCGCCTACGGCACGGACCCACTGGGCCTGGCCGAGTTCGCCCGCACGGTGCCGGTTGATCCGGCGCGAGGCGGCCGCCCCCCTGATCCGGCGCGGGGCGGCCGCCCCCCGATCCGGCGCGGGGCGGCCGCGCCGTCGCACGGAGTGCGGGGTGGACGCGTCGTGGCCGGATCGATCACAGTGCGGGGTGGACGCGTCGTGGCCGGACCGGTCACAGCACCGAACGGCTGCTCGTACTGCCGCGGACCGTGGCTCTGCACGGGATACCCCACGCGCTCGGCTCGTCCGACGGGGCACACGGAGCGGGGGCCGCGGGCTCCGGCCAGGGCCGCTCGGACGTGCTCGTGCGGCCCTATCGCAGCGGCGACGAGCTGCGGCGCGTGCACTGGCGCAGCACGGCACGCCACGACGAGCTGATGGTCCGGCTGGAGGAGCGCCCCTGGCGGGGCGGGGTCACCGTCCTGCTCGACCGGCGGGCAGGCGCACACCGCGGACACGGGCCGACGGCGAGTCTGGAGTGGGCCGTCACCTTCGCGGCCAGCGCCTGCGTGCACCTGATCGACCGGGGTGAGCCCGTGGAGCTGGTCACCGAGGACGGTGGCTGCCCGGTCCCACCCGGCGCCCCCGGCGGTGGGGACGGAGTGCTCGACGCGCTCGCGACCCTGCGTCCGTCGGCGCACACCGACCTCGGCGGCCCGGCACTGCCGGGCTCCGGGGACGTCCTCGCGATCCTCGGTGCGACCGCGCTCGACGAGCTGCCGGCGCTGCTCGCGCGGTGCCCCCGCCAGGGTCACGCCGTGCTGCTGGACGTCGGCAGCTGGGGTTCCGGCACAGCCCCGGTGTTCACGGCCGCCGGGTCGCCGGCACCGGCCGAGGCGACGGCCGCCGCGTTGCGGGGTACGGGGTGGGCGGTCACCGTCGCCACCCGCGGTGCCCGGCCCGAGGACGTGTGGGACGAGCTGGTGTCCTGCCCGGCGCCGCGGGCGGGTGTCTCATGAGCATGATCGCCCCTGCCCCGCCCGTGCCCCGGGCCCCGCGGCCGCGCCCCCGGACCGGGTCCTGGGTGCGTCCGGTCTGGGCCGGGATCGCGCTCCTGCTCGCCGGGTCACCGGTGGCCGCCGTCGTACAGGGCACCTCGTGGTGGGGATACGCCGCGGGTGCCGTGGCGCTCGTCGTCGCCGTCGGCCTGCTCGGTGCACTGCGTCCGGCCTCACCAGCGCTGATCGCCGTCGCGCAGCTCGCGACCCTCGCCGGTCTCGTCACGGCCTTGTTCACGGATTCCGGCGTGGTGCGGGTGTTGCCCGGCACGGCGGCCGCCGGCGAGCTGAGTGCGCTGGTCGTCGACGCCGCGACCCAGATCCGCACCGAGGTGGCCCCGGTGCCGGTGACGCCGGCGATGCTGCTGCTCGTCACCCTTGCCTTCGGGGTGACGGCGGTGGCGGTGCACGCCGTCACGGTCGGCGCCGCGGCGCCCGCGGCGGCGGGTGTGCTGCTGCTGGCGGTGTTCGCGGTCCCCACCGCGCTCGCCGACGACCTGCTACCCACCTGGATGCTCGTCGCGGCGGCCGCCGGGTTCGGGCTACTGCTCTTCGCCCGGCCCGGGCCGCCGCCCGGGCGCCGCCGGTGGCGTCCGGGGGCCGGTGGTGCGGCGACCGTGGCGGCGGCGATCGTCCTGGCGCTGGGGGCGGGGGTCGTGGCCGCGGCTGTCGGCACGGCGGGCCGGTTCCCGAGCTCCGGCGGCGCGGGCGCCGGTCGCGGCACCGAGATCGGGCTCAGCCCGTTCACCGCCCTGCGCGGAGACCTGCAGAAGGCCACCCCGACCGAGCTGTTCCGCATCGACGGCCTGCCCCGGCCGGCCTACCTGCGCGCGCTCACGCTCAGCACCTATGTCCCGGACAGCGGCTGGCAGGTGCGCCGCCCGGGCCCGGGGACACCGCTGACCGGGGAGCTGCCGGCGGCGGACGTGCCCGGCGACCGGGCGAGCGTCCATGTGGAGAATGTCGGGTTCCGCGACTACTGGCTGCCGGTCTACGGCGTTCCGCTCGCTGTCGCGGGGTTGTCTGCGGACGGGTGGAGCTTCGACCCGCTGAGCGGGACCGCGTACAGCACCCGTCCCCGGCAGGAGCAGGCGTGGAGGCAGGAGGCCCTCCTCCCCGCACCGACGGCCGAGTCGTTGCGGGCCGCCGACGGTGGTGCAGCGGGCGTGGACCCGGTGTTCCTCGCCACGGACGGCGTCGACCCGCGGGTGGCGGCGCTGGCGCGGGAGGTCACCGCGGGCGCACCGACCGGGTTCGACCGGGCGGTCGCGCTCACGCAGTGGTTCACCGGGCCGGGCTCGTCGTTCACCTACGATCTGTCGACGGCGCCGGGCAACGGCGACGACGCCCTCGTCGAGTTCCTGACCAGCGGCAGGCGCGGCTACTGCGAGCAGTTCGCGTCGGCGATGGCGGTGATGCTGCGCACCCTCGGGGTGCCGGCCCGGGTCGCGGTCGGGTTCACCGGAGGCCGGGACGTGGCCGGGGCCCGCTCGGTGGGCACCGCGGACGCGCACGCGTGGGTGGAGGCGTGGTTCCCGGGCGTCGGGTGGACGACGTTCGATCCGACGCCACTGACCGACGGCCGCGCGATCGTCCCGCCCTACGTCGTCCAGGCCGCCGCGGACGCCGACAACCCGGTCGGGGAGCAGCCGGCCCCGGCGGAGACCCCGCCGCCCGCTCCGGAGGAGTCCACCACCCCGGAAGCCGCTGCACCCGACACCGTCGCTCCGGAGTCCGCCGACGCTGCGCCCGCTCCCGATGCGCCGGTACCGGCCGGGTCGACCACGCCGGTCGTGTTCGGGCTGCTGACGGCGCTGGCGGCAGCGTTCCCGGCGGCGGCGGTGGTGGCCGGCCCGACCGCCTGGCGGGCCCGGTTGCGCCGTCGGCGCCTGGCCGCGGCGGATGCTGGTGGTGCCGGGGCGGCCGGGGCGGCGTGGGACGAGCTGCTGGCCGAGTCGGCGGACCGCAGCGCGCCGGGCGTCGCCAGCGACACCGTCCGGATGGCGGCGGACCGGATGACCCGCGCACACGGCCTCGACGCCCCGGTCCGGCGGGCACTCGACACGCTGGTCGGGACCGTGGAGGAGAGCTGGTACGGCGGTGTCGACCCGGCCCCGGGCGCGCTGTCGCGATCGCTGCGCACGGTCTCCGACGCGCTGCGCGCCGTGCCGGTACCACTGCACCGGAAGCTGTTCCCGGCGTCGGTCATCGGCGGGCGGCGGCGCGGTGCGGACCAGAACACCGACGATCAGGGTACGAACGATCCGGCCAGGAACGACCGGGTCTAGCGACAACGTCGCGGTGGCTCGGCTGTGAAACCGGACCACCGCGGTGTCGGAGGATCAGGAGGAGGCGGGCGCCCCCGTCGTCGAGGAGGGCGTCACTCCTGCTCGAAGCGCCGGCGGAACCGCTCTTCCATCCGGCCGGTGAAGCGGCTCTTGTCGGGTTCGCCGCGCTTGGCGGTACCGGCCTGCTGCCCCTTGGCACCGACGGCTGTCACCGCCATCACGGCTCCGCCGAGCATCACGAGGAAGCCGACGACGCTGAGCACGGGGAAGTTGTCCGCGATCCAGAGCGCCCGAACGGCGACGCCCAGCACGAGCAGTACCAGCCCGAGCGCGAAGACGGCGATGCCCTGGAGGCGCCGACGGCGGGTCGGTTTGCGCAACCGGCCACCACGGACAGTGGATACGAACTTGGGGTCCTCGGCGTAGAGAGCACGCTCGATCTGATCGAGCAGTCGCTGCTCGTGCTCGGAGAGGGGCATGGCTTCGCCTCCGGCACTACACGTTCCTGTCGGTCTCTTCCATGGTGCCGGAGCGACGCGACGAGCGCCCGGGTGGACGTCCACCCGAAGGATACGAGTCCTTCGGCCCGGCGACTACCCGGACTCGGTCAGTGGTGACACGGACAACCACCGGTGGGTGGATACGTGGTGTCGAAACCCTCACATCGGGGTCACGTGCTTCGGACGGTCGACCCCGTGGGGCGAAAGGCAGAGTAGCGGGTGCGTCACGGCACCGACACCGCCGGTGAGCGAGCGCAGCGAGCGAACCAGTGTCACAGCGCCCCGCGCACAGTGTTGGAACCCTCTGGGCCGACCGAGCGCAGCGAGGGAGAGCGGTGAGCGAGCGCAGCGAGCGAACCAGTGTCACAGCGCCCCGCGCGAAGCGCCGACCGAGCGCAGCGAGGGAGAGCGGTGAGCGGCGCCCCGGGCGGTCAGCCCGCGCGCCGGCCGAGGGCGTGCAACCGCGCCGCGAGCTCGCGCAGCGGGGTCACCCCCGTCGCCAGCTCCTCGAGCTCGGCGACGGCCCGGGCGGCCGACGGCCCGCCGTCGCGCGTGGCGCCCGGCACCCACCCCTCCAACACGCCGTCGCCCTGCAGGACCTCCACCCGCAGGCCGGCGCCCTCCAGGAGCTCCCGCAGCGCATCCGCGCCGAGTCGCCTGCGCAGCGCGTCGTCCGGGCCGAAGCGGCCGTCGGGGTCGGTGAGCAGCGTCCGTGCCTCGGCAAGACGGCCGGCCACCGTGCGCGACAGCACTGCGGCGTACCGCCCCGCCGTCAACACGGACACCGCCGCACCGGCATCGGCAGCCACGGTGAGGGCCGCGACGGCCCGGACCGGGTCGTCGACGACCTCGAGCAGGCCGTGGCCCAACACGAGGTCCGCCGAGCCGGCCGGTACGACGTCGAGGAGCGCGTCCACGTCGCCCTGCACCGCGCGGATACGGTCGTGCACCCCCGCGTCGCGCGCCCGACGCTGCAGCGCCGCCAGGGCGTTCGGGCTGGAGTCGACGACCGTTACCGCGCAGCCGAGCGCCGCGAGCGGCACCGCCCACGCACCGCTGCCCCCGCCGACGTCGAGCACGCGCGGCGCCGCCCCGGGCCGGGTGGCGCGGAGCCGGGCGACCTCGGCTGCCAGCACACGCCCGGCAGCGCCGCCGCTCACCGCGCCGCTGCGCGCACGCTCTGCTTCGCTGCGCTCGGTCGGCGCCGCGGCCATGCGCTGTGACATCTTCTCGCTCGCTTCGCTCACTCGGCAGCCGACGTAGTCACAGCGGAAGCGTAGTCGGCGACCCGGATGAGTAGATTCGCCCCGTGCTGGTCGTCGCGACGTTGAGTCTGAAGGGTGGGGTGGGCAAGACCACGGTCGCCCTCGGCCTCGCCGGAGCCGCCCATGCGCACGGGGTGCGCACCCTCGTCGTGGACCTCGACCCGCAGGCCAACGCCACAGTGGCGCTGGACGCGGCGGCCACCACCGCCACGGTCGCGGACGTCCTCGACGACCCGACCACCGCCGTGGTGCGCCGCGCGATCGCCCCCAGCGGCTGGGGGGACGGGCTGGACGTGCTGGTGGGCGCGGAGCAGACCGAGCGGCACAACCGGCCGGATCCGGGCGTCGCGCAGCTGGGCAGGCTCTCGCGCGCCCTCGACCGCCTCCGCGGCCCGGCCGACCTGCCCGGCGAGCCCTACCGGCTGGTGATCGTCGACTGCCCGCCATCACTGGGCCAGCTCACCCGCAGCGCGCTCGCCGCCGCTCAGCGGGCCCTGCTCGTGACCGATCCGACGATGTTCGCCGTGGCCGGGGTGCAGCGCGCCTTCGACGCGATCCAGGTCGAGCGCGAGCGGGAGCGTGGCAACCCGGACCTGCAACCGCTGGGCGTCGTTATCAACCGGGTGCGGCCGCGCAACAGCGAGCACGAGTTCCGGATCGCCGAGCTCCGCGAGCTGTTCGGACCGCTCGTCTTCAGCAACGTCCTACCCGACCGGTCCGCGATCCAGCAGGCGCAGGGGGCATGCCTGCCGATCCAGCGGTGGGACACGCCCGGTGCGCGCGAGGTATCGGCGGTGTTCACCACCCTGCTCGGCCGTGTGCTGCGGACAACCCGCAGCCGCCGGGAACCGGACCGGACCGACCTCTCCGACGAGGACGGCCAGGCCGATCCGGGTGCCGGCACCACCGTCACGACCGACGGAGAGCGCACTCCGGCCGCGAGCGCGGCACCGGCCGTGCACCGCTGAGCGGGACGGCGGCGCCGCCCCGCCAGTCGGCGCCCCCGACGGCCGGCTACCGGCCGCGCCCCGTCCGCTCCTGCAGCGCGTCGATCGCCTTGGACGCGTCGGCCTTCGACAGGTCGTCCGGCGGGGCCTCCACACCGGCCTGCTGCGCCAGCGTGTGCAGGTAGGACTTCTGCGGGCCGGTCATCGGCTCGTCGCCGGTGGTCCAGTCGTCGGGGTCCTTCGCCGCGCTCTCGGTGACATCCTGAGGATCTGCCATGACTCGAACATATCTTCGAGCGCCCGGGTGCGCTCGTCGGAGCGGCCACACTCAGCGCACCGGGACCACCGCCCGGACGATCCCCACGAACTGCTCGGCCTGACGCAGCAGGTCGTCCGCGTCCCGGCGGCTCACCAGCCGCGCGATGCCCGCCTCCGCCGCCGCCCGGGTGTCGGAACACGAGGCGAAGAACGCCGCCCATTCCCCCAGTTCCGGCGCGACCTCCGCCAACAGGCGCCACACGTCGCGCGGGGCACCCCGGCGCGGCTTCGGCCGGGCCCGGACCGCGAGGACGGCCGCGGCCGCCCGCAATGCCGCGAGGTAGGCAGCGGGGTAGCGGAGCAGCGGGTCCGCCTCGCGGTGTGCCTCGGCCAGGCCGTCGCCCGCCTGCCGGAGCAGGCCGAGGGCCGCCCGGGAGGTCGGTGCCGGCATCGGGGGCGGCGTCCGAGGTGCCTCGCCGCGGTCGCCGCTGGTGCGGGCCGGTCCGGCCCGCCCTCGGACTCGCTCGTCGTCCCGCGGACCGGCCCACGCCGCCGCCCGCTCCGTCGTCACCGTCATCGCCGTCTCCCCCGCTCCGCTCCCGCCGCCCGACCGTGCGCCCCGACCGCTTCCCGACACCCCGCGCCCGGACGGCGCGTACCCCGGCCCGCAGTCACTCCGCCACCCGCACGAGGTCCCACACGCCGGGCCCCGCCCGCATGCGCAGCACGAACTCGTGCGGCGGCGCGTACGGCTCCTCCGCCGACCGCGCCACAACCCGCCAGCACCGCAACCGGTCGCCCCCGACCGGCATCGGCGACGGGAACGGCCACGGCGACTCCTCGATCCACCGCTCGCGCACGTCCGTGATGAGGAACCGCGAGCCCCTCCGCAGTGGGCGGCGCTGGAACTCGACCGGTTCGCCGTCCTGGTAGCGGACGTGCACGGGCGCGGGCGACCGCCCGCCGAACATGCGGTTGAAGGGGCTCACCTCAGTACTCTCCTTCCGACCGGCCGGAGCCGGCCGTCCGGCGGAGGAGTGCTTCCCCCACTCCCCCACCGGACGCCGCGATCGAACGCATGTTCGATCCGGTTCCAGTAGAACCCGCCGCGCCGCGGGCGTCAAGTCCCGTCCGGAGGCGGCCGGAGCCGCAGCGTGATGTGCCCGACCGTGGTGTGATGACCGCGTGCAGCGTTTCCGCACCGCCGCCGCTCGGCGGAGGGCCGACCCGTGACGTCTGCACCGGCCCGCCCCCGCCTGGTCGAGCTGGACGCACGTGACCTCGCGGACCGGCTGGCCGAGGCCCTGCACGTCTACGTCGCCGCGATGGGCTACCCGCCAGGCACGGCCCGCCAGCGACGCTCGCTCTGGCTCGACCACGTCCGCAGGCCCGGCTGGCGGGCGGTCGGCTGGCTCGACCCCGCCGGCCCGCTGCTCGGTATCGCATACGGCTACACCGGCGGTCCGGGCCAGTGGTGGTACGAGGAGGTCCGGCGGGGCGTGCGCCCGAGGGACACGGCGATGACGGACGACTACTTCGAGCTCACCGAGCTGCACGTGCGACCGGACGCCCAGGGTGCAGGTCTCGGCGAGGGGCTGCTGCGCGCCCTGCTGGCCGGGACGGACCGGGCCCATGTGCTGTTGTCGACCCCCGAGCACGGCCCGCGGCCACCCGGGCGGGCCTGGCAGCTCTACCGCCGGCTCGGCTTCCGCGACGTCCTGCGCGATCACCTCTTCACCGGCGACGCCCGCCCGTTCGCCGTGCTGGGCCGCGAGCTGCCGCTACCGCCGCCGGCCGCGCGTCCCGAGCCGCAGCGCGCTCCCGACCGGCCGTAGCCGCACGGCAGCGGGGCCCGGTGCGGCGCCGTCGGCGCCCCGGTTGGCACGATGGCGCCGTGCCGTCCCGCCTCGCCCCGTCGGTAATCGATCCGGCCACGACGCGTCCACCCCGGACTCCGTCCGTGGCGGCCGCCCCGCGTCGGATCAAGAACCGCGCACCGGGCCGCGCCCTCGCCCTGGCGCTCGCCCTGCTGGTCGTGTTCACCGCGCTGAGCGGCTGCGCCCGCGTCCGCGCCGCGCTGGCCGTCCAGCCCGACGACACCGTCAACGGCGAGATCGTGGTCGCGACCCCGGAGACCGGCCCGGACGACCCGGGACCCGCGATCAGCGTGCCGGAGGAGATCGCCGACGACGTCGACGTCTCCGCCTACCGCCAGGAGGGCTACACCGGGTCGCTGCTTCGCTTCTCCGGCCTCACGTTCGACCAGCTCAGCAGGCTTTCGGCAGCTGCGGGGCCGGCTGGTGAGCGGGTGCAGTTCTCCTTGCGCCGGGCCGGCAACCGGCTGCTGGTGAGCGGGAAGGCCGACCTGACGACCGTCCCCGTCGACAAGGCCGACTTCCAGCTCAAGATCACCACGTCCGGTGAGGTGCTGGAGACCAACGGCGACGCGGATGCCGGCACGGCGAGCTGGACGTTCGACGCGGGGAAGGTCGGGGACGTCACCGCGGTCATCGCAGTCGCCGACCCGAACGCCCCGTCCGCGACGAGCTGGACGCTGCTCACGGCGACACTGGTCATCCTCGCCTGCGGCGTCGTGGTGCTGTTGGCCCACCGCACGCGCAACCCCCCGGTCCGGCCGCACCCCTGACTCGACCTCGCGCCACCGTCACCGACCCCGCGCCCCGCCGCCCGCGCGCGGTGCGCGTCTCCGGCGCGGAGTCGGACCGGCCCGTCAGTCGTTCCACACGCGTCAGCCCGGGAGCGCCGCCGACGAGGTCAGCCCCAGGCGGTGCACCAGCTCGGCGGTCGCCGTCGAGCGGTTCAGCGTGTAGAAGTGCAACCCCCGCACGCCTTCGGCCAGCAGCCGGGCGCACAGCTCCTCGGTGACGTCCAGGCCCGCCGAGCGGAACGCCACCGGGTCGTCCGCAAAGGGTTCGAGCCGCTCCAGCACCGCGCGCGGCACCGGCGCCCCCGACAGCTCGGGCCCGCGCCGCAGGGTGCGCACGCTCAGCACGGGCATGATCCCCGGCAGCAGCGGGATGTCACAGCCCAGCGCCGCGAGCCGGTCGCGCAGCCGCAGGAAACCCTCGGGTTCCAGGAACAGCTGGGTGATCGCGAAGTCGGCGCCCGCGCGGATCTTGGCGAGCAGCCGGGCGGTGTCGGCGTCCGTGTCGGCCGAGCGCGGGTGCCCGTACGGGAACGCGGCGACGCCGACGCAGAAGTCGCCGAGCCGTCGTACCAGCCGCACCAGCTCGTCGGCGTAGGTCAGACCCTCCGGGTGCGCGACCCACTCGCCCAGCGGGTCGCCCGCGGGGTCGCCGCGCACGGCGAGGATGTTGCTGATCCCGGCCGCCGCATACGCCCCGATCACGTGCCGGAGCTCGGCGACCGAGTGCGACACGGCCGTCAGGTGCGCCATCGCGACCAGCGTGGTCTCGGTCGCGATCCGGCCGGTGGTGCGGATCGTCCGGTCCCGGCTGGACCCGCCCGCGCCGTAGGTGACCGACACGAACGCCGGGTCCAGCGGCTCCAGCCGCCGGACCGCCCGCCACAGCTCGGCCTCTCCGGCCTCGTCCTTCGGCGGGAAGAACTCGACCGAGAACACGGGCCGGTCCGGGTCGAGCCTGTCAGTCACCTTCACCCGCCCAGGATAGTGATAGCCCGGATGTGACGCGGTCGCGTCGCCGCGCCGTGCTCGGGACGCGCCGATACGCTCCGTGCCGTGTCCTCCCGACCCCCAGGCGCGCTCCCCCGGCCCGGACGACCCGGATCACGCCGATGAGTCCCACCGCCGCGCGGCCCGCAGAGGTGGGCGTGCACGCCGCCGACCTCGACCTGCCCGTCCGGCTCGAGGAGACCCTCGCGGCCTTTCTCGACCGGCGCCGCGCCGGCGCCGCGGCCATCGACCCCGCGTTCGGCGCTGCCGCGGGCGACCTGTGCGAGTTCGTGCTGGGCGGAGGCAAGCGCATCCGCCCGACCTTCGCGTGGTGGGGCTGGCGCGGTGCGGGCGGCGACCCCGACGGCCCGGCGGTCGACGCGGTGCTGCGCGCGGTGTCCGCGTTGGAGCTGATCCAGGCGTGCGCGCTCGTGCACGACGACCTCATGGACGCCTCCGCCACCCGCCGGGGCCGCCCGACCGTGCACGTCGCCTTCGCCCGCCGGCACGCCGACGCCGCGTGGCGCGGGCGGCCCGCCCGGTTCGGCGCGGCCGCCGCCATCCTGCTCGGCGACCTCGCCCTGGTCTGGGCGGACGACATGCTGCGCGGCGCCGGCCTGGACGCCGACGCCGCCGCCCGCGCGGCGGCCCCGTGGGAGGCGATGCGCACAGAGGTGCTCGGCGGGCAGTACCTCGACGTGTTCGTCCAGTCCACGGGCGACTCGTCGGCGCGCGCCGCACTGCAGATCGACCGCTACAAGACGGCCGCCTACACCGTCGAGCGGCCGCTGCACCTCGGCGCGGCGATCGCCGGTGCGGATCCGGACCTGGTGGCCTGCTACCGCCGCTTCGGCGCGGATATCGGGGTGGCGTTCCAGCTGCGCGACGACCTGCTCGGGGTGTTCGGAGACCCCGCGGTGACCGGCAAGCCCGCGGGGGACGACCTGCGCGAGGGCAAGCGGACGCTGCTGCTCGCCCTGGCCGTCGAGCGGGCCGCCCAGCGCGGCTCGCCGGCGGCGGTGACCGAGATCGAGCAGGCCGTCGGTGACCCGGAGCTCGACGACGCCCGCCTCGACCGGATCCGCGACCTGCTCGACGAGCTGGGTGCCGTACAGGCCGTCGAGCAGCGCATCGCCGCGCTGACCGGCTCCGCACTCGACGCGCTGGGCGCGGGCGGGGTGGCCGAGCCGGCCGCGTCCCGGCTCGCCGACCTCGCCGTCGCGGCCACCCGGCGACGCCGATGAAAAGGGTGTCTGGGCCGACAGACCACGTGGTGGTCGTCGGCGCGGGCCTCTCCGGGCTGTCCGCCGCGCTGCACCTGCTCGGCGCCGGACGCCGCGTCACCCTCGTCGAGCGGGCCGACCACCCGGGCGGCCGGGCCGGCGCGCTGGACCTGGAGACGACCGCGGGTACCTACCGGGTCGACCCGGGCCCGACGGTGCTGACCATGCCGTCGCTGCTCGACGAGGCGTTCGGCGCCGTCGGGGAGAAGCTCAAGGAGCGGCTGGACCTCGTCCCACTCGATCCCGCCTACCGCGCGCGGTTCGCCGACGGGTCCACGATCGACGTCCACACCGACGTCGAGGCCATGGAGGCCGAGATCCGGCGGGTCTGCGGGCCGGACGCGGCTGCGGGCTACGGCCGGCTGCGCACCTGGCTGACGCAGCTCTACCACGCCGAGATCGATCGCTTCATCGGCGCGAACATCGACTCGCCGCTGGGGCTGCTCGGACCGGACCTGGCCCGGCTGGCCGCGCTCGGCGGCTTCGGCCGGCTCGCCCCGCGGATCGCCCGGTACCTGCCCGACGAGCGGTTGCAGCGGATCTTCTCCTTCCAGGCCCTCTACGCGGGCGTGCCGCCGCAGCGGGCCCTCGGCGCGTACGGCGTGATCGCCTATATGGACACGATCGCGGGGGTGTACTTCCCCCGAGGTGGGATGCGCCAGGTCGGCCGCGCGCTCGCCGACGCGGCGGCCGACGCCGGCGCGGAGATCGTGTACGGGCGCACGGTGACGGGGCTGGAGCGGTCGGGCGGGCGCGTCACCGCGGTCCGGCACCGGGCCGCCGAGGGCGGCCCGACGGAGCGGCTGGCCTGTGACGCCGTCGTGCTCACCCCGGACCTGCCGGTCGTGCACCAGCTGCTCGGCAGGGCGCCGCGCCGGCCCGTGCGGCTGCGGTGGTCGCCGAGCGCGGTCGTCCTGCACGCCGGGGTCACACGCGCTCGTCCCGAGCTGGCCCACCACACGATCTCGTTCGGCTCGGCGTGGGAGTCGACGTTCCGGGAGATCATCGACGAGGGCCGGCTGATGAGCGACCCGTCGCTGCTGGTCACCCGGCCCACGGCGACCGATCCCGGGCTCGCTCCCGCCGGCCGGGACCTGCTGTTCGTGCTCGCCCCGTGCCCGAACACGGCGGCCGGCCCGATCGACTGGCCCCGGGTCGGGCCCGCCTACCGCGACGAGCTGCTGCGCGTGCTGGAGGCCCGCGGTCTCGGGCTGGACGGGCTGACGGCCGAGATCGAGGTCTCGCGGCTGGTCACGCCTGCGGACTGGACGGCCGACGGGCTCGGGGCGGGCACACCGTTCGCGCTCGCCCACACGTTCGCGCAGACCGGGCCGTTCCGGCCGCACAACCTCGTGCGGGGGGTGGACAACGTCGTGCTGGCCGGTTGCGGCACCACTCCTGGCGTCGGGATCCCGCCGGTGCTGATCTCCGGGCGGCTCGCCGCGGAGCGGGTCACCGGTACCGGTCGGGGGTCGAGGGGCCGTACAGCCCGCTGACGACCCTCGTGCGAGCATTGGCGACGACATGACCGCACAGCCGTCCTCCCCGGTCGACGAACCGGCGACGCCCGAGCGGGTGGCCGCGCCGCCCTCCCGGGTGCTCACGGCCGCGCCGGTCGAGGCCGGCCCGGTGGTGCCGGCACGGCCGCCCGGCCGGTTCGGCGCGCCGCCGCGCGGCCCGCTGCTGACCGGGCTCGTGGCGTCGCTGCTGATGTTGATCGGCGGCTTCGGCGGGGGCGGTATCCTCGTCCGCGACCCGATCCTCACGAACTCGCCGCTGGGCTTCTGGCGCTACGGCCACGGCCGCGAGCTCGCCACCGCGCTGATCTACCTGGGCGTGGTCCTGATGGCGTACGCCTGGATCCGGCTCGGCCGCGAGGTGCTCGCGGAGCGCGTCGGCGGGCGGGGGGTGCTCACCACGGCCGGGGTCTGGCTGATCCCGTTGCTGGTCACGCCGCCGCTGTTCACCCGGGACGTGTTCAGCTACCTGGCCCAGGGTGCGCTGCCCTTGGCCGGATTCGACCCGTACGCGGTGGGTCCCGAGGCCATGCCCGGAATCTTCACCACGAACGTCCACTACTTCTGGCAGGACACCCCGGCGCCGTACGGGCCGCTGTTCATCCTGCTGGCCAAGACGGTGGCCTGGGCGGCGGGCTCGAACATCATCGCCGGCGTGCTGCTCATGCGGTTGACGTTGGTGGTGGGCCTGGTCCTGCTGGTGTGGGCGCTGCCCGAGCTGACGCGGCGGCTCGGCGGGCGTGTGCCGGTAGCGCTCTGGGTCGCCGTCGCCAACCCCATGATGATCATCCACATGGTCGGCGGCGGGCACAACGACCTGCTCGTCATGGGGCTCCTCGCCACGGGTTCCCTGTTCGCCCTGCGCGGCCGGCACGTCGTCGGCATCATGCTGGTCACCGCGGCGATGGCGGTGAAGGCCAGCGCGGGCGTGGCGCTGCCGTTCCTGGTCCTGGTCTGGGCCGCGCATATGAGCGGCTCGCGGACGGCCCGGATCACCAAGGGCACCGCAGCGGGCATCGGGGTGTTCGCGGGCACGTTCGGTCTGATCACCCTCGCGGCCCGGGTGGACCTGGGCTGGCTGCCGGCGCTGAGCGCCCCGTCGATGATCGTCAACTGGATGTCGCTGCCCACCGGCGTCGGCGAGTTCGTGCACTGGCTGCTCGAGATCCCCTTCGACCTGCCCAAGCAGCCGTTCATCAACGTGGCGCGGATCCTCGGCGGAATCGTCCTGCTGGTGATCGCGGTCCGGCAGTGGTGGGCCGCGCGCGACGGCGGCCCGGACGCGGTCCGGCGGGCCGGGATCGTGCTGATGGCCGTCGCGGTACTCTCCCCCGCGATGCTGCCCTGGTACCTGAGCTGGGGTATGGCGCTGGTCGCCGGGGCCCCGTGGTCGCGCCGGGCGCTGTCGTGGCTGGTGTTCGTCTCGTTGATGCTGGTGATCGCCTACTACCCGAACGGCGAAGACGCCCTCTACAACTGGCCCTACCTCGCCGTCTGCGCCGCCCTGTCCGCGCTGGCCGCGGCGTCGCTGTACCGGGTCGACCCACTGCACCTGAGCCTGCGTGGCCCCGCTGCGCCCACCTCCGTTCCCGACGAGTTCGCGCATGCCGGGCAGCGGAGCGGCTGAGCTCGACGCCGCCGGGATCACCGACCCGGCGCTGCAGGCGGCCTACGCCACCTGCCGGGCGCTCAACGCTGCGCACGGGCGTACCTACTTCCTCGCCACGCGGCTGCTGCCGGCCGCCCGGCGGCCCGCCGTCCACGCGCTCTACGGCTTCGCACGCTACGCGGACGAGATCGTGGACGACCTCGACGACGACCGCCCGGTCGCGGCGAAGGCCGTCCAGCTGGACGCGTTGACGGCGGACATGGAGGCCGCGTTCGACGGTGCTCCGGCGGCGCATCCCGTCCTCGCCGCACTCGCCGACACCGTCCGCCGCTACGACATCGACCGGCGGCACTTCGCGGACTTCATGGTGTCGATGCGCATGGACACCACGGTCACCGAGTACGCGACCTTCGACGACCTCGCCGTCTACGTGCACGGCTCCGCCGCGGTGATCGGCCTGCAGATGCTGCCGATCCTCGGCACGCGGGTGCCGCGCGAGGAGGCCGAGCCACCGGCCGCGGCACTGGGCGTGGCGTTCCAGCTCACGAACTTCCTGCGCGACGTGGGCGAGGACCTCGACCGCGGCCGCGTCTACCTGCCTGCGGACGAGCTGGCGGCGTTCGGTGTCGACCGTGGCCTGCTGTGCTGGTGCCGGCGGACGCGGCGCTCCGATCCGCGCGTACGCCGCGCGCTGGCCCACCTGGTCGCCCGCACCCGTGGCACGTACCGGCGCGCGCAGCCGGGCATCGACATGCTGGAGCCGGTGTCGCGGGCGTGCGTCGGCTGCGCCTTCACCCTGTACCAGGGCATCCTCGACGAGATCGAGCGGGCCGACTACGACGTGCTGCACCGCCGCGTCGCGGTGCCGAACCGGCGACGCGCGGCGGTCGCGGTCCCCGGCCTGGCCCGGGCGCTGGTGGCCCGGGCACGCTCCTAGAAGGCCATCGCCTGGGCGCGCCGCTTGACCTCCCGGTGCCGCCCCGCGCGCAGGGCCACGATCGGGCAACCCGGCAGCGAGGAGTCGTCGGCGAACAGCCACCGGAGGATCTCCGAGTCGCCGTAGCCCCCGTCGCGCAGCAGCACGATCGTCCCCGACAGACCCTTGACCGGGGCCTGGTCGGCGAAGAAGTCGGACGGCACCCAGACGGCGCCGTCCCGACGCACCGAGAGCAACTGGCCGTCTCGGACCATCTGGTGCACCCGCGACACCGGGACCCCGAGCATCTGCGCGACCTCGGCCACCGGGAGCACCGCGACGTCGGCGGACAGCAGGGCCGGGTCGCTCGCCAGCTCGTTCACAGCTGGACCCCACCCTGCGCGGTCGCCGCCCCACTCGTCCATCCGCTGGGTGTCCCTGGTTCGCGTGCGAGGTCCGTCACGGCCGACACCCTGCCACAGCACCGGGGTGCACCGGGAGCATCCGGACGGGCGGTACCGTCGCCGTATGGAGGAGCGGCCGGGGGCGGAGCTCACAGTGGCCGCCGGCCGGCCCGCCGGGGTGCTGCTCGACGGCCGCTACCGGCTCGGTCCGGCGCTGGCCCGCGGTGGGATGTCGACGGTGTACCGGGCCACGGACACCCGGCTCGACCGCCCGGTCGCCGTCAAGGTGATGGATCCGCGGCTGGCGGCGGACCCGGTGTTCCGGGCGCGGTTCGAGCGCGAGGCGCGGTCGGCGGCCCGCATCGACCACCCCGCGGTCGTCGACGTGCACGATCAGGGCACCGACGTGCTCGGCGACGGCGAGCCCGTCGTGTTCCTCGTGATGGAGCTGGTCGAGGGCGGCACGCTGCGCGACGTCGTGCGCGCGCACGGCGCGCTGCCGGTACCGACGGCCGTGGCCGTCCTCGGCCCGGTGCTCGACGGCCTGGCTCAGGCGCACGCGCGCGGGCTCGTGCACCGCGACGTCAAGCCGGAGAACGTGCTGATCAGCCGCACCGGTGAGGTGAAGGTCGCCGACTTCGGGCTGGTCACGGCCGCCGCGCAGGCCGGGGCGAGCCACGCGGGCATGATCCTCGGCACCGTCGCCTACCTCGCTCCGGAGCAGGTCGCGACCGGGGCCGCCGACGCCCGCAGCGACGTCTACTCCGCCGGCGTCCTGGCCTATGAGCTGCTCACCGGTGCACCGCCCTACACCGGCGACACCGCGATCTCCGTCGCCTACCGGCACGTCCACGACGACGTACCACCACCCTCGTCGCGCGCCGCCGACGTCCCGCCGGAGCTGGACGACCTGATCGTGCGCGCCACGCGCCGCGACCCGGCCGTTCGCCCGGTCGACGCCGGCGCGTTCCTGGCCGCGCTGTGCCGGGTCGTCGACCGGGCCCGGATCACGCCTGCCCCGCCGCCGGTGCCACCCGCGCGGCCGGAACCCCCCGACGCCGGCCACGCCACCACCGCCGCGCCGCAGCGGCTCCCGGGCATCCCCGGGCCGCGCGGAACCCGGGCGCTGCCCCGGGAGGAGGCCGCCTGGGCGGCGATCGGCGCGCCCCCGCCCCCGCCTGCCACGGATCCCGACCGGCTCCGCCGGCGCAGCCGCAGAGTCTTCGGCGCCTGGGTCTCGGTCGTCGCGGTGCTCGGGCTGCTCGTCGGGGCGGCCGGCTGGTGGCTGGCCGACGGGCGCTGGACGAGCATGCCGACGGTCATCGGGGTCGAGCGGGCGGCCGCCGAACGGCTGCTGCTCGCCGCGGACCTCGTCACGACGGTCACCGTCGCCCGTGACGACGAGGTGGCCGCCGGGCTGGTGTCGGCGGTGGACCCGGCGCCGGGCGCGCGGCTGCTGCGCGGCAGCGCGGTACGGCTGACGGTCTCGAGCGGCCGACCGCAGGTGCCGGCCGTCGCCGTGGGCACCCCGGTGGCGGCCGCGGAGCAGGCCGTCCGCGACGCGGGCCTCACGCCCACCCGGTCCGGGTCAGCCCGCGAGTACAGCGCGACGGCCCCGGCGGGCAGCGTGGTCCGCACGGACCCGGCCGCGGGCACGACCCTGCCGAGCGGCGGCCGCGTGACGCTCGTGATCAGCCGTGGCGCCGAGCCGCCGCGTCAGGTCCGCGTGCCGTTCCTGATCGGCCGGACGGCCGCGGAGGCGACCGCCGCGCTGGCCGCGGTGGGTCTGGAGGCCGAGGTCGACGGCGGGTTCCCGTTCGGCGGCCGGCCGGACGACGAGGCGCAGGTCGTCGGCCAGAGCCACGGCGCGGGCAGCATGGTCGACCGCGGGACGACGATCACCCTGCGCGCCTTCTGAACCGCCGAGCGCCGGTGATCAGCCGCGCAGCATCTCTGCGACGAGGAACGCCAGCTCCAGACTCTGCTGGGTGTTGAGCCGGGGATCGCAGGCCGTCTCGTAGCGGCCCGCCAGGTCGGTGTCCGAGATGTCCTGGGCGCCACCCAGGCACTCGGTGACGTCCTCGCCGGTGACCTCGACATGGATGCCGCCCGGGTGGCTGCCCAGCGCGGCGTGCACCTCGAAGAAGCCCTGCACCTCGTCCACGATCCGGTCGAAGTGCCGGGTCTTGTAGCCGGTGGTGGACTCGTGGGTGTTGCCGTGCATCGGGTCGCACTGCCAGATGACCTTGTGCCCGGACGCCTCGACCTTCTCGACGATCGCCGGCAGCACGTCGCGCACCCTGCCGTTGCCCATGCGGCTGATCAGCGTGAGCCTGCCGGGTGTGTTGTGCGGGTCGAGCCGTTCGACGTACTCGACGGCCAGCTCAGGCGTCGTCGTCGGGCCGATCTTGAGCCCGATCGGGTTGGCCAGCAGCTCGGCGAACGCGATGTGCGCACCGTCGAGCTGGCGGGTGCGCTCGCCGATCCACAGGAAGTGTGCCGACAGGTCGTAGAGCCGCGGCCCGTGGCGGGTGTCGAGGCGCAGCATCGCCCGCTCGTAGTCGAGCAGCAGCGCCTCGTGGCTGGCGTAGAACTCGACGCTGTGCAGGTTGTGGTCCTTGACCCCGCAGGCGTCCATGAACCGCACCGCCCGGTCGATCTCCGCGGCGACCGCCTCGTACCGTTCGCCCGCGGCCGAGGTGCGCACGAAGTCCTTGTTCCAGTCGTGCACCAGCGACAGGTCGGCCATGTCGATTCCGGTCAGCGCCCGGACCAGGTTCATCGCCGCGCCGGCGTTGGCGTACGCGCGGATCATCCGCGTGGGGTCGGGGATCCGGGCGGCGGGCTCGGCGACCAGCGAGTTGACGATGTCGCCGCGGTAGGACGCCAGGCCCAGCGCGTCGATCGGGGACGTGCGCGGCTTGGCGTACTGACCGGCGATCCGGCCGACCTTGACCACCGGCATGCTCGCGCCGTAGGTCAACACGACGGCCATCTGGAGCAGGGTGCGGATCGTCGCCCGGATGTGCGGCTCGGTGTTGTCGATGAACGTCTCCGCGCAGTCGCCGCCCTGCAGCAGGAACGCCCGGCCCTCGGCGACATCGGCCAGCCGTCGGTGGAGGCGGTCGACCTCCGGTGGCAGCGTCACCGGCGGCACGCTCTCCAGGACGGTGCGCACATGCGCCACATCCGTCGAGTCCGGCCACTCGGGCTGCTGGGTGGCCGGGCGGGACAGCGCCTCGTCCAGCCGGGCGCGCAGGTCCTCGGGGAGCGGGGGCAGCTCGGGCAGTACGTCCACCGGGGCGTCGATGGTCCAGTTCACGGTGCTCAAGAGTAGGCGCAACCTGTTCGGCGGCGCCCGTGGGTTCCGCATCAGGGCAATTCGGATGAACCGCGCACAGATTCACTCGATCGACGGAGTCGATCACTCGAACGCGTCGATTCCACTGAGGACCATTGCGGATATACAGCCGCCATGGCAACCCTCCTGTGGATCCTCGCCGTCATCCTCGTCGTGGCCGGCATTTTCGCGATCATCCGCCGCCAGCTGCTCTGGGGCATCGTCCTGATCGTCGTCGGCCTTCTTGTCGGCCCCGGCGGGGTGAGCATCTTCAACGTCTGACCACGGGCGGCCGTCCACCGGGCGGCCGCCCCGCTCCCAGTCGGCGCTGCACGTCAGCGCTGTGACATTGATTCGCTCGCAAGCTCGCTCATCGCGCGGCGACCGCCGCCTCGATGGCATCCCAGCGCAGCCGGTTCAGCCGGGCGTCGGCCAGCGCGTCATGCGCGTCCGGCGTCGGCGGCGGCAGCGGCGGGCGGCCCGCGTCCTCCCAGCGCTGCCGCAGTTCCCGGGTGAACCGCGGCAGCGCGCGGGGCAGCGCCGGCATCGCCCCCCACAGCTGGCACAGCGCCACGTGGTCGTACGCGGCGATCCAGGCCCACAGCTGCACCTCGCCGGGCGCCGAGGTCAGGAACTCCAGCAGGTCCGCCCGCAGGCTCTGGCGCGACCGCCAGGCGCGGTCGGCGGGCGGCGGGAGTTTGGGGAGCACGTTCGCCCGCACCCACGCCCCTGCCCGGGACGCGTCGAACTCGGTCGACACCGCGTAGAACTCGCGCCCGTCCTCGCCGACCACCCCGATCGACACGAGGTCGATGGTCGTGCCGTCCTCGATGAACTCGCAGTCGTAGAAGAAGCGCATCCCAGTCCCGTCCGTGGCATCCGGTCACCCGCGAGCCTAAAGCGCTCGCCCCGCGCGGTGCCTCGGCGCCGTCAGCCGGCCTGCGAGTCGGGGAGCCGGGCGGCCTCGCGGGCCGCCGCGCGCTCCTTCACCGACGCCGCGTAGATGTCGACGTAGGTCTGTCCCGACAGCTCCATGAGCGCGTACATGATCTCGTCCGTCATCGAGCGCTCGATGAACCGGTCGCCCGCCATCCCGGCGTACCGCGAGAAGTCCAGCGGCTCGCCGATGCGGATGTGGACGTGGTGCGGGCGCCACATCCGGGAGCCGATCGGATTCAGCTCACCCGTGCCGATCATCGCGACGGGGATGACCGGGACCGCCGCCTCCAGCGCCATCCGGGCCACGCCGGTCTTCCCCTTGTAGAGCCGCCCGTCGGGCGACCGCGTGCCCTCCGGGTAGATGCCGAGCAGCTTGCCCTCACCGAGCAGCCGCACCGCCGTGTCGAGCGCGGCCTGCGCGCCGGACGCACTGGCCCGGTCGACCGGCACCTGCCCGACCCCGGTGAAGAAGATCCTCTTGAGCCGGCCGACCAGCCCGGGCTGGGTGAAGTACTCCCGCTTCGCGAGGAACGTGATGCGGCGCCGCACCAGCAGCGGCAGCAGGAACGAGTCGGCCACCGCGAGATGGTTGCTGGCGAGGATCGCGGCACCCCGCTGCGGGATGTGCTCGAGACCCTCGATCGTCGGCCGGGCCAACAGGCGCATCAGCGGGCCGAGCAGCACGTACTTCGACCACCAGTACAGCACCGGAACTCCGGACTCCTCACGTCGACGGCGACCAGCCTAGAGACGTTGTTCCCGCCGTCACAACGGGCACTCGCACTCCGTGCGGGACGGCCGCCGGATCGATGACCGCACGCGCACACCCCCGGCGTCTCCTCGCGGCGGGCGACGACGTGTCAAGATGACGTGCCGGGCGGGACGAGTGGCGTGGGAGGCCGGGTGAACCGCGAACCCGACGAGCCCAATGGGCCGGATCCCGCCGCTGACGAGTTCGAGGCGATCGTCGCCGGGTGGCGCCGCGAGGGCGCCGTGCCCACCTGGCCCGGCGAGGAGCGGCCGCCGATCGAACCGCCACGCACCCCGCCGTTCGCCGCGTCGCCGGTCCCTCCCGGGCCGGCGCACCGGCCGTACGAGCCCGAGACGGAGCGCTTCGAGCACTTCATCCCGCCGGAGCCGCCGCCGCTGCCGCGCATCGGCCCGCCGGCCGCCGTCGGGATCACGCTGCTCGTCCTCGGTCTCGTCCTCATCATCGCGCCGAACGCGGTCGGCATCTCGAACGTCTACGGGCTGCCGCTGGGTCTGCTCGCGCTGGCGGCCGGGCTGGGCTGGCTGGTGCTGCGGCTGTGGCCCGCTCCTCCGGACGAGCGCGACGAGGACGACGACGGCGCGCAGCTCTGAGTCGCTCGCAAGCGCGCTCACCGGGCCAGCGCGTGCTCGCGGGCCAGTTCCGCCGCGCCCACCACCGCGGCCGCCTCGCCGAGCTGGGCGACGCGCACCCGGGCGAGCGGGCGGTTGCCGCGGCCGGTCAGCCGCGCCGCGTAGTGCTCACGCGCCTCGTCCAGGAACAGCGGTGCCGACTCCGACACGCCGCCGCCGATCACCATCACCTCGGGGTCGAAGACGTCGGCGACCAGCGCCAGGCCCTCACCCAGCCAGCACGCCAGGTCCGCCATCGCCGCGCATGCCACGGGGTCGCCCTCGCGGGCGGCGGCGGCGACGCGCTGGCCGGTCACCTGTCCCGGATCGACCGCGGCGAGCCGCCCGAGCACCGGGGAGTGCAGGTGGTCGCGGGCCAGCAGCTCGACGGCCGTGGTCGCGAGGGCGGTACCGCTGCAGTAGCGCTCCCAGCAGCCGTTCTTCCCGCACGCGCACGGCCGGCCGTCCGGCACCACCCGGATGTGGCCCAGCTCCGGAGCCACCCCGAACGCACCGCGGTAGAGCTCGCCGTCGAGTAGGAGGGCGGCGCCGATGCCGGTGCCGAGCGCCACGAACACGACCGTCGCGGCCCCGGACGCGGCGCCGAACCGCCGCTCCGCCAGCGCCGCAGCGTTCACGTCGTGCTCGACGACGACGGGCAGGCCCAGCCGATCCGTGATCCGGTCCGCGACGGGCGCGTCCCGCCACGCCAGATGCGGGGCGAACCGGACCCCGCGCCGGTCCGGTGTCACGAATCCCGCCAGTGCCAGCCCGACGGCGCCGACGGGGTGCCGCTGCGCGAGCTCCGTGACGACCCCCGCGACGGCGGCCTCGAGCGCCTCCTCGCTGTGGGGCGTCGAGGTGCGGGCGGTGTCGATGATCTCGCCCTCCGCGTCGACCACCCCCGCCCGCACGCGGGTGCCGCCCACGTCCACGCCGACGGTCAGCACGACGGCCCCCGCTCGACCGCGATGTGCTGGACGACGCGCTCCGGTCGCGACGGGGCAGGCTCGGGGCCGCCCGCCTCGTCGGCGAGGACCGCCCGCAGCGCGGTCATCAGCCCGGCCGCGTGCCGCGCCACCTGCGCCAGCGCGTCGGGATGCCCCGTGCGCACGTCCGCGAACGCCACGCAGACCGGGCACGAGGTGCACCGGTGCTCCGGCGTCCCCGCCGCGCCCGATGCGGTCGACGCCGGGTCCGGCGCCGCCGACGCCGCCTCGGTCAGGCGGTCGACCAGCGGATCCAGCCGGTCCAGTGCCAGCAGTCCCAACGCGCGCAGCTCCTCCACCACGGCTGCCCGCGCGGCTCCGCGCGCCGGCTCCTCGGCCTGCCCGGCGCTCATCGCATCCACAGCGCGGGGTCCGGGCGGAACGCCACCCGCAGATCGTCGCCGTCCAGCCGGGCGCGGGTCACCGTGCACCGCCGCAGCACGGCGGGCAGTGCCACCAACCGGCGCACCCCCGCCGCCGTCACCGCCAGCTCGTCGCCGATCCGGGCCAGGTCGAGCGAGGCCGTCGCGGCGCCGGGGAGGTGCAGCGCGAGCTCGAACTCGGAGTCCGCGGACCGGCCGCTGCCCGCCGTCCGCCGCACCGCCAGGGGCGGCGTCGACGCCCGCTCGGTGGTCGGGTCGTCGTCGCCCCACAGCTGCGTCGCGAGCGCCAGCAGCGCGCCGACGCCGGTGGGCTCGCCCGCGGCGTGCTCGACGGTGCGCACCGGGGGTCCGAGCCGCTCCACGTCCGCGAGCACGGCCGCCTGCTCGGCCGCGCGCTCACGCATCCAGCGGGCCGCCGCACCGGGGGCGTCCGCGGTCGGCATCGGCACCGTCCGGTTCGCGACGAGCCCGTCGACGTGCAGGCCCAGCAGCGCCAGCGCGGTCAGCGTGCGACGGGTCTCGGCGGCGACCACGCGCTCGGGGGTGAGCACGAGCCGGACGCCGGTCCGCGGCGAGGCGAGGAGGGTGCGCAGGGCGGCGAGCTCGGCCACGAGGTCGTCGAGGGCCTCGGCCGTGCGGTCCCAACGGCGCGCGTCGGCGCGGTCGCGGGCGAGCAGGCCCCGCACGGCCCTGCGGTGCGCGGGGAACAGCCGCTCCAGGTACCCCGCGACGGCCTCGGGCAGGGCCAGCAGCCGCAGCGTCTCGGCCGTCGGGCCGCAGTCGACGACGACGACCTCCCATGTGCCGGTCTCCGCGGCGCGGCGCACCGCGGACAGCGCGAGCAGCTCCTCGACGCCGGGCAGCACCGTCAGCTCGTCCGCGACGAGCTCGTCCACCCCCGCCCCGGCGAGCACCGTGGCCAGGTGCTCCCGCAGCCGGCCCCACGCGCCGTCGAGCAGGGCCCGGGCGTCGACGTGCGCGGCCAACAGCCCGCCGGTCCCCTCGACCTCCACCGGCTCGCCCCCGAGGTTGCACTCCAGCGCGTCGCCCAGCGAGTGCGCGGGGTCGGTGGAGACGGCCAGCGTCTTGCGTCCGGATCGCGCGAGGTGGGCGGCCGTCGCCGCGGCGAGGGTGGTCTTGCCGACCCCACCCTTGCCCGTGAACAGCACGATCCGCATCCCGCGAGCGTAATCGCCGCGGACCGCGAGGTCAGGCGGTGCCCTCCACGCGGCGCTTGAGCCCCTTGAGGGCCGTATCGATGATCACCTTCTCGGCCTTGCGGCGCAGCATGCCGATCATCGGGATGTTCAGGTCGACCGCGAGCGAGTAGGTGACCGTCGTCCGGCCGGCGGTCCCGAGCAGCGCGTACGACCCGTTCTGCGCCTTCTGGATCTGTCCCTTGACCAGCGTCCAGCTCACCGAGCGGCCGTCGGGCGCCCACGTGTAGTCGAGCGTGTAGGAGTCCTTGATCGGGCCGGCGTCCATCTGGAACCGGACGCGCTCGGGACGGCCTGCGGCGTCCGTGTCGAGGATCTCGACGCTCTTGACCTGGTCCGCCCATTCGGGGTAGGCGGCGAAGTCGGCGATCACGGCCATCACGTGCTCGGGATCGGCACCGATGGTGATCGAGGAGGTCGTGGCGTCGGCCATGGACGGGGAGGCTACCCAGTCCGGTTCGGCGTGTGCGCCTCGTGGGCCGCGAGACGGTACGTTGCGCGCAAGAGGCCAGCGTCGGCGGAGGAGGTCGGGCCGTGCGCGAGTTCAGTGTCCCCGCGAGCGTGCGCGTGGACGACGGCGACACCCTGTCCGACACCGTGTTCGCCCTCGCCGAGGAGCACCCCGGGGCCGTCGCGCTCCGCAGGCGGGTGGACGACGGCTGGGTCGACGTCACGTACGCCGCCTTCACCGCGGAGGTCGTCGCCGTCGCCCGCGGCCTGATCGCGTCCGGGATCGAGCCGGGCGACCGCGTCGCGCTGCTGTCCCGCACGCGCTACGAGTGGACGCTGTTCGACTACGCGATCGTCGTCGCGGGCGCCGTGACCGTCCCGATCTACGAGACCTCGTCGGCGGACCAGGTCGCGTGGATCCTCGCGGACTCCGGCGCGACGGCCGTGATCGTGGAGGACGACCGGCACGCGGCGACCGTGACGAGCAGGCCGGACGCCCCTGAGCACATATGGCGGATCGCGCCCTACGGCGACTGGCCGGGTGCGGTGCAGATGCTGACCACCCGCGGCGCCTCGGTGCCCGCCGCGCAGGCGCACGAGAGGCGCGCGGCGGCCCGGGCGGGCGATCTCGCCACGCTGATCTACACCTCAGGCACCACCGGACGCCCCAAGGGCTGCGAGATCACCCACGCCAACCTCGTCGCCGAGGTGCGCACGGTGATCACGGTGCTGCCCGAGCTGCTCGACGGTCGCGGCTCGCTGCTGCTGTTCCTGCCGCTGGCCCACGTCTTCGGCAAGGTCGTGCAGTGCGCGGTCCTCGACAGCCGGACCGTGCTCGGGCACTCCCCCGACGCCAAGCACCTGCTCGACGACCTGGCCGCCTTCCGGCCCACCGTGCTGCTGGCCGTTCCCCGGGTGTTCGAGAAGGTCTTCCACGGCGCCCGGCGCAAGGCCGTCGACGGGGGCAAGGGCAAGATCTTCGATGCCGCCACCGCCACTGCGGTCGCGTGGAGCGAGGCGCGCGACGCGGGCGGTCCCGGGATGGGACTCAAGCTTCGGCGCGCCCTGTTCGACGTGCTCGTCTACCGGCGGCTGCGGGCCGCGCTGGGTGGGCAGGTACGGGCGGCCGTGTCGGGCAGCGCCCCGCTCACCGCGTTGCTCGGGCACTTCTTCCGCGGAATCGGCCTGCCGGTGTTGGAGGGCTACGGCCTCACCGAGACCACCGCCGCGATCTCGGTGAACACGCTTTCCGCGCACCGGATCGGCACCGTCGGGCGGCCCATCCCGGGCCAGACCGTCCGGATCGGGGACGACGGGGAGATCCACGTCCGCGGTCCCGTCGTCTTCCGCGGCTACCACGACAACCCGGACGCCACCGCCGAGGCGCTGGCCGACGGCTGGTTCCGCACCGGCGACGTCGGCGAGCTCGACGAGGCGGGCTTCCTGCGGATCACCGGCCGCAAGAAGGAGATCCTCGTCACGGCCGCGGGCAAGAACGTCGCTCCTGCGGTGCTCGAAGACCGGCTGCGGGCGCACCCGTTGATCGGGCAGGTCCTTGTCGTCGGTGACGGGCAGCCGTTCATCGCCGCGCTGGTCACCGTGGACGCCGACGCCCTGCCCCGGTGGCGGCGGCAGCACGGCAAGGCCGAGGGTGCGGGATCGGCCGCGGACCTCGTCGACGATCCCGAGCTGCGCGGCGAGATCGCCGCGGCCGTCGAGGAGGCGAACCGGGCCGTCTCGCGGGCCGAGCAGATCCGCAAGTTCCGGATCCTGCCCGGCGACTTCAGCGAGGAGGGGGGCGAGCTGACGCCCACGCTGAAGGTTCGGCGGTCGGTGGTGACCAGCCGGTACGCCGACGACATCGCGGCGCTCTACTCCGGGGTCAACCAACCGGCGTGACCGCGCGCCCCGGCGCGTGCCGCGAGTCGGCACGTTTCGCCTGGCCGCGAGTCGGCACGTTTGCGGCCGCGAGTCGGCGGCCTTCGTCAGCGCGAATCGCTGCATCCGACATTCACGAACGGTCGGCGACAGCCTCAGGGACGGGCGGAGCCGGGCACGGGGATCCGCCGGCCAGCAGCTGCCGCAGCCGCTGCACCAGCGCGGGGAGGGCCCACTCGCGCAGCATCCACTCGCGCCCGGCGGCGCCCATCTGCCTGGCCCGGCCCGGGTCGGCCAGCAGCCCGGCCAGCGCCTCGGTGAGCGCCCCGGTGTCCCGGCCGCCGACGACGTGGCCGGTGACCCCCTCGCGGACGGTCTCGGGCGCGCCGCCGGAGTCACCCGCGACCACGGGCAGGCCCGACGCCGAGGCCTCCAGCAGGACGATGCCCAGGCCCTCGACGTCCAGCCCGCCGCCACGGGTGCGGCAGGGCAGGGCGAACGCGTCACCCACCGCATGGTGCGTGGGCAGCTCCGCGGCCGGGACCGGACCGGTGAAGACCACGTGCTCGGTCACGCCCTGCACGTCGGCGAGGCCGCGCAGCCGCCGGGCGTCCGGCCCGTCACCGACGAGCAGGAGCCGGGTTCCCGGCACCCGGGCGCGCAGCTGGGGCAGCACCCGCAGGAGCTGGTCCTGGCCCTTGCGGGCGACCAGCCGCGACACGCACGTCACGACCGGCGCGGCGCCCAGGCCGTAGCGGCGGCGCAGGGTCGCGCGCGCGTGCGGGTCGGGGCGGAAGGTGGCGGCGTCGACCCCGGGGTGCAGCAGCTCGAGTGCGGTGTCCGGGCCGAACGCGGCGGCGAACCGCCCGCGCGTGTACCGGGAGACGACCGTGACCACGTCCGCGTCGTTCCCGATCCGCCGCAGCGCCTGCCGGGCGACCGGGAGCATGGACCAGCCGACCTCGTGCCCGTGCGTGCTCGCCACCACCCGCCGGATCCCGGCGTGGCGGCGCAGGTGGGGCCCCAGCAGTGCGAGGGGTGCGGCCGCGCCGAACCACACCGTCGACGCGCGGTGCTCGCGGGCGAGCTGCGCGGCCCGCCGGGCGACCGTCGGCACCGGCAGCATCAACGAGGTGGGGTGCCGGTGCACCGGGTAGGGCGCAGCCGCGTCGTACTCCGCAGCTCCGGGCCATGCCGGGGCGTAGACGGCCACCTCACCCGGCGGTAGCCGGTCGACCATCGCCTGCAGGTAGTTCTGGATCCCGCCGGCGCGTGGGGGAAAGTCGTTCGTCACCAGCAGGGTGCGCGCCACGCTCCGACGCTACCGGCGGTGATCGACGGCCCGAGAGCGGCCCCGGCGCAGCCGCCGTGCGACGACCCTGACACGAATGTCGGGCGGCGGCCGAGCCTACGGGCGCGGCCGCCGCCCGCCAGAGGGGAGCGGACGAAGCTCAGGGTCTACAAGCGGCGGGCGCCGCTGAACGTGCTCCGGTTGACGGTCGAGTAGCGCACCACGTCGCCGGTCTGCGGTGCGTGGATCATCTTCCCGCCACCGGCGTAGATGCCCACGTGGCTGACGGGGCTGTGGAAGAACACGAGGTCGCCGGGCTGCAGGTCGCCCAGGGCCACCGGACGCCCGACCCGCGCCTGCTGGGAGCTGGACCGCGGGAGCGTGATGCCGGCCTGGAGGAAGGAGAACGAGGTCAGGCCCGAGCAGTCGAAGCTGCGCGGCCCCTCCGCGCCCCACCGGTAGGCCTTCCCGAGCTGGGCGGCGGCCGCGCGAAGAGCACGGACGCCGGCACCGGAGCCCGACGGCAGCACCGGAGCGTCCACGTTCGGTCCGAGGTAGTCCTGCAGCGCGCGCGGGGTCAGGCGGCGCAGCAGCGCCTCGGCCTCGTCGATGCGCCGGTCGGCGTCGCGCTTGCGGCCCGCCAGCTCCTGCTCGGCGCGGGCGGCCTCGTCCGCCGCGACCTGGGCGCGGGCGGCGGCCGCGTCGGCGTCGTCCTGCGCGTGCCGGGTGCGGTCGACGACGGCGGTCAGCTGGTCCAACGCCGACGCGTGCTGGGCGGCGACCATCTCCAGTGCCGACATCTGGTCCAGGTAGTCCTGCGGCGTCCGACTGGCCAGCAGGGCGTTGAACGCGTCGAGCCGCCCATTCTCGAACGTCGACAGCGCGACGGTGTCGACCTGCTCGCGGTAGTGCTCCTCGTCGCCGCGCGCGGCGTCGGCCGCGGACCGCGCCGGGTCGATCGCGCCGCGCAGGGTGTCCACCTCCGCGCGCCGCGCGGTGACGTCGTCCTGCGCGGCGTGCCACTGCTCGGTGAGTGCCTCGGCCTCCTGTTGCACCTGCCGCAGCTGGGCGGCGGCGCCCGCGGCGTCCGTCGGCGCCGGGGCGGGGCTCGGAGCCGGGGCCGGGGCCGGGTTCGGCGGCGGGGCGGCATCGCCCTCGGCCGGGGCCGGCGGGGCCGCCGGGACCGCGTCGGCCGGCGCGGGGACCAGGGGCAGCGGCACCGCGACCGCACCGTCGCCCGGGGGCGGCACGGGGATCGCGGGCTGGGCGGCAGCGGGGCTCGCACCCAGGACAGCGCAGGTCAGGGTGAGGACGGCCACGAGCACCGCGGCGGGCACCGCCGAGAGGCGGGGTGGCAGGAGGCGGCCGGAGGACACCGAGGGCGGCCGGGACGACCGGAAGCGCCGGGGCGGGACCACGCTGACGCGACTCCTTCCTCCGTGTCGCGCCGCCCGACCCGACCCGAGGGCCGCGTGGGTGACGCTGGTGTCCTCCGACGGCGCCGTCCGTATCGGACGACTCCCGTTCGCGAGGTCTCGCGGAGATTACGGAGGGGCGCCAGACGGGGGCAGGCGGGTGGACCCCCCGCCGGAAGCGTGTGGCGACATGGCCCGGCCGGGTGAATAGAATGCAGACAAAACGGTGGAAAACGGCGAGATCTCACCCCGCGTCACGGGCGTTCTCGCCATCGTGTCCGCTTCTGCTCACCCTCCGCAGTGGGCTGGACACCAACCGCAACCGCGGGACGAGGCCCTGATCCGCGAGCACGGCGAGCGCTCGCTGCTCCGGTGCGTCGAGATGCACCGCAGACGCGCCGGACGGTCGCCGACCGGACTCGTCCATCCCGTCCACAATCCCGTCCTCCGGCCCGTCCAGTGCCCCGGGCGCCACCCCGGGCATCCCCAGCAGCACCCCGACCACACAGTCACCACAGGCGAGCCCCCGGACCTCGCACCGCTCGCAGTCGATCACCATCGCCGATACCTCCATCCCGTTCGAACCTGTCGGGCCGGACGCTAGAGGCGGGCACCGACAATTCCGCGACGCGCGCACCACGCGAGTCTGTGACCAGCGAATACGGCACAGAGCGCAGCGACGAGCGCTGCGGGCGACGCCGTCAGCTGCGTGCGAGCCGCTGCAGGAGCACTCGCGAGGGCACGCTGTGCGCGCCCTGCGCGCACACCGAGGTGACCACGGCCTTGTCCGAGGTCGCGACCACGACGGGACGGCCCTGCGGCTCGGCCGCCACCAGCGCGCGGATGACGTCGTCCGCCAGCACCCCGGGATCGCTGAACAGCACCCGCACCCCCCGGGAACCGCGCGTCGGAGCCGCCACCACCCCCGCACCGTCGAAGACGACGGTGATCTCGACGCTCGTCCGCGCCGCGAGCGCCGCGAGCTGGCCCGCGAGCCGGGTGCGCTGGTCGGCCAGCGGCAGCTCGGGGTAACCGGTCTTGGTGACGTTGTAGCCGTCGACGACGAGGTGCAGGGACGGCACCGACAGCAGCGCGTCAAGCGCCATCACCGAGTCGACGGCGCCACCGCCGCGGACAGACCGCGCACCCGCCACCAGGTCTCCCGGACGCGGACCCCCACCGCCCAGGGCCAGCTCGCGGCGCAGCCCGGCCAGCGCGCCGCCGACGGTGTCGAGCAGCAGGCCGAGGCGGACCTCGTCGGACTGTCGCGCCTCCCGCGCGGCCTGCCGGGCCGCCGCGACCTCGGCGACGGCGTCGGCCGCCCGGCGCCGCTCGGCCTCCGCGCGCTTGCGCTCCCGGTCGCGCTCGGCGGCGACCGCGGCCCGGTCCGTCTCCGCGGACACCCGCAGCTCCTCGAGCGCCCGCTCGGCAGCAGCCCGCCCGTCGAGCGCAGCCCGCAGGCGGGCCCCCTGGTCACTCACGCGCCTGCGCAGCTGCTGGTACTCGGCGTCCCGCTCCTGCCCCGCGAACCGGGCTGCGGCCCGGGCGTCGGCCAGCTCGGCGCGCAGCCGCTCGAGCTCGCTCGTCAGCTTGTCGACCCGGGCCAGGGCCTCGTCACGCTCGGCGCGCAGCTCCATGGCCTCGCCCCGGCGGGCCGCGAGTGCCACTGCGTCCGCGGCACCCGGGTCCGCGACGAGCACGGCCGCCGCGGCGGCCGCCAGCGGGTCGGCCGCGGACGGCGTGAGCTCCCCGGGACGGTGCTCCTCCCACCAGGCGACGACGGAGGCGCGGAACGCGCCGGAGCCCTCCATCTCGGCGAGCAGCGCCGCCCTGCCCAGCCGGGACCGCTTCGCGGGGGTGAAGCGGGCGAGCCGGCGCAGGGGTACCGGAACGTCGTCGCCCGGCATGGCCCCGACGGCGACGGACGCGGCCTCCGCCAGCCGCGAGCGGACCGGCTCGGGCAGGCTGACCCATGACGGCCCGGTCGAGGGAGCCGTGTCGGCCGCGACACCGGACCCGTCCGGGACACCGCACCCGTCCGGGCACACCGGATCGCCCGCGGCGGGCGGGAGCCGGTCGCCGGACGTGTCGGACATCGGTCCAGGTTAGCCGCGTCCGGCCCGTCATACGTCGTGGCGGCGCGGGACCACTCGGTCGATGCCGGACGGCCACCTCCGCACGATGCACGGAACTGTCGGTGTCCCGGGCTAGCGTCCGCGACCGTGCCCGCTCCCCCGCCCGCACCCGCTCCCCAGCTGTCCTTCGACGAGCTGGGCACCCCCCTGCGGGACGTCACGTTCGTCGTGCTGGATCTCGAGACCACCGGCGGCTCCGCCGAGCGCGACACGATCACCGAGGTCGGGGCGGTCAAGGTGCGCGGCGGCGAGCGGGTCGGTGAGCTGGCCACGCTCGTCGACCCGGGCACCGGCATCCCGCCGCAGGTCGTCGCCCTCACCGGCATCACGACCGCCCTCGTCACCGGCGCACCGCGGCTGCCGCAGGTGCTGCCGTCGGTCCTCGAGTTCCTCACCGGCGGAGTCCTCGTCGCGCACAACGCACCCTTCGACGCCGGTTTCCTGCGCGCAGCCTGCAAGCGCCACGGCGTCATCTGGCCGCGCCCGCCCGTGCTGTGCACCGCCCGTCTCGCCCGCGCCGTGCTGACCCGCGACGAGGCACCCAGCGTGCGGCTGGGCGCGCTCGCCGAGCTGTTCGGCACGACCACCCGGCCCACGCACCGGGCGCTTGCCGACGCGCGGGCCACCGTCGAGGTGCTCCACCACCTTCTCGAACGGATCGGCAACCTGGGCGTGCAGAGCCTCGAGGAGCTGCTCACGCTGGTCCGGGACGGCACGCCGCACCGGCCGACGGAGCGCCAGCGCCGCAACCGCCACCTCGCGGAGTCCGTGCCGGCCGCGCCGGGGGTGTACCTGTTCCGCGGCGCCCGCGACGAGGTCCTCTACGTCGGCACCAGCGGCGACCTGCGGCGCCGGGTGCGCAGCTACTTCACCGCGGGCGAGCGCCGCAGGCGCATCCGGGACATGGTGGCGCAGGCGGAGCGGGTGGACGCGATCGTGTGCGCGCACGCCGTCGAGGCGGCCGTGCACGAGCTGCGGCTGATCGCCGCGCACCGGCCCCGCTACAACCGCCGCTCCCGCAACCCGCACGCGATGTGGTGGGTGGCGAGCACGGCCGAGCCCTTCCCGCGGCTGTCCGTGGTGTCCACACCGCGCGAGGGCGCGCTCGGGCCGTTCCGGTCGCAGCGCGACGCGCGGGAGGCCGTCGACACGGTCCTGGACGCCGTCCCGTTGCGCCCGTGCACGCTGCGCATTCCGGCGCGCGGAGCGGCGGCGGGGCCGTGTGCCTTGTACGAGCTGCACCGGTGTGCCGCGCCGTGCGCGGGGCACCAGGACGTCGAGGGCTACGCGCCCGCGGTGGCGGCCTGGCGGGAGCTGGTGGACGGCGCGGACGACGGCCCGCTGCACGCCCTCGCGGACGAGGTCTCCACCCTGGCGGCGCGGGAGCGCTTCGAGGCGGCCGCCCGTCGGCGCGACCGGCTCGCCGGCCTCGTCGGGGCGCTCGGACGTGTGCAGCAGCTGACCGCCCTCGCGCGGCTCGCGGAGGTGGTCGGCGCCCGCCCCGACGGGAGCGGGGGCTGGGACCTCGTCGTCGTGCGCCACGGCCGGCTCGCCGCGGCCGGGGTCGCGCGCCGAGGCGTGCCGCCGATGCCGGTCGTCGACGCGCTGCGGGCCGGCGCCGCCACGCTGCTGCCGGGGTCCGGGCCGCTCCACGGGGCCGCCGCCGAGGAGGTGCGGCTCCTCCACCGCTGGCTGACCGGCGGCGGCACCCGGCTGGTCCTCTCCAGCCTCCCGTGGGAGGAACCGGCGCGGGGTGCCGGGAGCTGGGCGGCGTGGGCGCGCCGCGCCCGTCCGGTGGAGGTGGCCGTGGACTAGGGACACGCCCTACCCTGCAGCCGTGATCACCGCGATCGTCCTGGTGCATGTCGCCGCCGACCGGATTCCCGAGGCCGCGCAGGCCATCGCGGACCTCGACCGGGTGGACGAGGTCTACTCCTGCGCCGGCGACGTCGATCTCATCGCGATCGTCAAGGTCACCCGGCACGAGGAGCTGGCGGACGTGATCGCGGGGCGGCTCAGCAAGGTCGACGGGGTGCGCCGCACCGACACCCACATCGCCTTCCGCTCGTGGTCACGGGCCGACACCGAGGCGACGTTCGACGTGGGCCTGGACTCCTGACCCCCGGGGGAGTCAGCGGGTCGCGGCGCCACGCAGCCGGGTGGACAGCTCGACCCAGCGGGCCAGCACCCGCTCCCCCGCGCCGGAGTCGATCGCGCCTGCCGCCCGGTCCACAGCGGCCGCCAACGCCCCGCTCACGTCAGCGGGCGGTCCGGCCGCCACCCCGTCGAAGGCGACCAGCGCGCCGGCGGCGTTGACCAGCACCGCGTCCCGCACCGGGCCGCGTTCACCGGCGAGCACGCGCCGGAACACTGCAGCGTTGACGGCGGCGTCCCCGCCGCGCAGGTCCTCCTGCGTCGCCGTGGCTACCCCGAGCGCCGCCGGATCGACGACCTCGCGGCGTACCTCCCCGCCGCCGACCACCCACACGGTGCTCGTGGTGGTCGTGGTCAGCTCGTCGAGCCCGTCGTCCCCGCGCACCACCAGTGCGGACCCGCCGCGGCCCGCGAGGACCTCGGCCAGGACGGGCGCCAGCCGCGCGTCGGCACACCCGACCAGCGCGGCGGGCGGCTGGGCGGGGTTGGTCAGCGGCCCCAGCACGTTCATGGCCGTGGGCACGCCCAGCTCGCGGCGCACCGGACCCGTGTGCCGCATGGCCGGGTGGAACACCGGCGCGAAGCAGAACCCGATGCCGGCCTGCGCGACGGACGTGGCCACGCCGTCGGGCGGCAGGTCGATGGCGACGCCGAGCGCCTCCAGCACGTCCGCCGCGCCGCTGGCCGACGACGCGGCCCGGTTGCCGTGCTTGACGACGGGGACGCCCGCCGCCGCGACGACGACGGCGGCCATCGTCGAGATGTTGACGGTGCGGGCCTGGTCGCCCCCCGTGCCCACGACGTCCACCGCCGGGCCGGCCACCGTCACCCGGCGCGCGTGCCGCAGCATCGCCGCCGCCAGGCCGGCGACCTCGTCCGCGGCCTCGCCCTTGGCACGCAGCGCGACGAGGAACCCGGCCAGTTGAGCGGCGGTCGCCTCACCCGACAGCACCCGGTCCATGACCCAGGCCGTGTCGTCGGCCGCGAGGTCGGTGCCCGCGAGCAGCATGCCGAGCAGGCCCGGCCAGGTCTGCCCGCCCCGACGGTCCGTGGACGTGTCGGCCACGTCGTCAGCCCCGGTCGAGAGCGCGGGCGCCCCCCGCATCGATGCCGTCCGCTTCCTCGGCCTGCGCGCGGCGCAGCACGTCCGCGACGGTCTCGGCGGCGGTCAGCGGGTCCAGCGGGTGCACCAGCACCGCGTCGGCCTGCGACCACGTCGCCAGCCAGCGGTCGTCGCGGCGGCGCACGGTGACGATGATCGGCGGACAGTCGTCGATCTCGTTCTTCAGCTGCCGGGACACGCCCATCCCGCCCGTCGGCTGCGCCTCCCCGTCGAGGATGGCGAGGTCGATCTGGCCCGCGTCCGCCGCCGCGAGGACCTCGGCGATGCCCGCGACCTCGAGGAACCTGACCCTGCCGACGTCGGGTGCTGGACGCCGACCGACGGCTGTGATGATGGCCTCACGGACCTCCGGGCGGTGGCTGAACACCAGCACGGTCGACGTCCGCTGCGCGACGGGGGTACCCACAGGGCGGAATGCTAACGCTTGTCGACTTCCACCCCGCGGGAACCGTGATCGAGCCGCAGCCATCCCGACAGGCTGTAGAAGATGGCGGGGGTCATAATGCCACCGTGACGACAGCGGCTCCCACCATCAGCGCGCGGATCCACTCGCAGAACCGCCCGAACATCGTCAGCATCGGCACCATCATCTGGCTGTCGAGCGAGCTGATGTTCTTCGCGGGCCTGTTCGCCGTGTACTTCACGGTTCGCGCCCAGAACGTCGGGCCCTGGCCGCCGCCGCCGACCGAGCTGGACATCCCCTACGCGCTGGTCGTGACGATCGTGCTCGTGGCGTCGTCGTTCACCTGCCAGCTCGGCGTGTTCGCGGCCGAGCGGGGTGACGTCTTCGGGCTGCGCCGCTGGTACCTGGTGACGCTGGCGATGGGCACGTTCTTCGTTCTCGGGCAGGCCAACGAGTACCGCAGCCTGGTCGAGGAGGGGACGACGATCCCTTCCAGCGCCTACGGCACGGTGTTCTACCTGGCCACCGGCTTCCACGGCCTGCACGTCATCGGCGGCCTCATCGCGTTCATCTTCCTGCTGATCCGCACCAAGCTCAGCAAGTTCACCCCCGCCCAGGCCACCGCCGCGATCGTCGTGTCGTACTACTGGCACTTCGTCGACGTCGTGTGGATCGCGCTGTTCTCCGTCATCTACTTCATCCGATGAAGCCCGTGAAACCACTGACCACGACCGCCAGGACGGGGAAGGCGCGCCGATGACCACCACACCCGAACCGCCGCCCGAACCCGAAGTGCCGGCGCGCACCGCAGACAGTGATGAGACATCGCCGGGCGCGCCGAGACGTGGGGCCCGCTTCCTCGACGCCGTTTCCGTGCGTCGCCGCGGCGGGCGGAGCCGGCTGCACCGGCGCGTCGCGGGTGCCCTGGCCATCGGCCTGGGCCTGCTGACCACCGCCGGGCTCTACTCTGCCGCCACCGCGGACGTGAACAGGGCACAGGCGCAGGCGGCGGACGCCGCCCTGCTGCAGCGCGGGCAGGAGCTCTTCAACGAGAACGCCTGCATCAGCTGCCACGGTTCCAACCTGCAGGGCGTCGAGAATCGCGGGCCGAGCCTGATCGGCGTCGGCGACGCCGCGGTGTACTTCCAGGTCTCCAGCGGCCGCATGCCGCTGGCCCGCCAGGAGGCACAGGCCCAGCGCAAGCCGCCGCTGCCGATCTTCGACCCGGACACCGAGGAGGGCCAGGCCAACCTGGACGCCCTCGGCGCCTACATCCAGGCCAACGGCGGCGGCCCGACCCGGCCGGAGGCACGTGGCGAGGCACTGCGGGGCGACGACCCGGCGCGCGGTGGCGAGCTGTTCCGCCTCAACTGCGCCTCGTGTCACAACTTCACCGGCCGCGGCGGCGCACTGTCGTCCGGCAAGTACGCCCCGCATTTGGACCAGGCCAGCGAGACGCAGATCTACACGGCGATGCTGACCGGCCCGCAGAACATGCCCAAGTTCTCCGACCGGCAGCTCACGCCGGAGGAGAAGGAAGACATCATCGCGTATGTCAAGTCGGTCTCGGGGCAGGACAACAGCGTCGGCGGCTACGCCGCGGGCGGCATCGGCCCGACAGCCGAGGGCATCGTCGCCTTCGTCGTCGGCCTGACGGCGATGATCGGGATCGCGATCTGGCTGGGGGCGAAGGCATGAGCACCACCCGATCCGACGGCGGACCCGGCTCCGGACGCCACGGCGACGGCGCCCGGCCGCCGCACCCAACCGAGACGCCGCACCCACCGCAGGTCACCGAGGCCGACCTCGAGGCCATGTCGCAGGAGCAGCTGGCGCGGCTCGCGGCGAACCTCGACGACGTCGAGGTTGTGCACAACGCGAACCCGTGGCCGATCCCGGGCACCCGCGCGGAGAAGCGCGCGGAGCGTGCCGTCGCGATGTGGTTCCTCATCGCGGCGCTGTGCGGCCTGGCATTCTTGCTGGCGTTCCTGTTCTGGCCGCACGAGTACCGGGCTCCCGGTGACCCCGGCTACGTGATGTACGCCCTCTACACGCCGGTGATCGGCACCATGCTCGGCCTCGGCATCCTCGCGCTGGGCGTCGCGGTGATCCAGTACGTGAAGAAGTTCTTCCCGGACGAGGTCTCGGTCCAGCAGCGTCACGACGGACCGTCGGACGAGGTCGCCCGCCGCACGGTCATCGCGCAGCTGGCCCAGGCCGGCAAGGACACCGGGATCGGCCGACGTGGGATGATCCTGGGCACCGCCGGCCTGGCCACCGGTATCTTCGGCATTGGCCTCGGCATCGCCGCAGTCGCACCGCTGGTGCGCAACCCGTGGAAGGGCGGGCCGGACGCCGCGCTCTGGCACACCGGCTGGCGTCCGGTGAACGGCGAGACGGTGTATCTGCGCTACGACACCGGCGACCCCGCGGAGATCGCGCTGGTCCGACCCGAGGACCAGGAGCCGGGCTCGGTGATGACGGTCTTCCCGTTCCGCGAGTCCGAGCGGGGCAACGAGGAGGCCCTGCTGAACGGCGTCCGCCGGGCGGACAACCCGACCATGCTGATCCGGTTGCGGCCCGGCACCGTCTTCGTGCCTGCGCCGGGGCACGAAGGCCTCAACTACGGCGACTACGTCGCCTACTCGAAGGTCTGCACCCACCTCGGCTGCCCGGCGTCGCTGTTCGAGTCGCAGACCAACCGCATCCTCTGCCCGTGCCACCAGTCGCAGTTCGTCGCGTCGGAGCACGCCCGGCCGGTCTTCGGTCCCGCCGCCAGGCCGTTGCCGCAACTTCCCATTACCGTGAACGATGAGGGTTACTTCGTCGCCACCGGCGACTTCGACGGGCCCGTCGGTCCGGCGTTCTGGGAGATGGGGAAGATATGAGCGCGATCACCACGCCGGCCTCCCGGGGCGGCAGCGGTCCGGTCGGCAAGGCTCTCGACGAGCTGGACCAGCGCTTCCATCCCGCGGCCGGCCTGCGCCGGCAGTTCAACAAGGTCTTCCCGACGCACTGGTCGTTCATGCTCGGCGAGGTCGCGCTCTACAGCTTCATCGTCCTGCTGATCTCCGGCATCTACCTGGGGCTGTTCTTCGACCCGTCGATGGTCGAGGTCGTCTACGACGGGCCGTTCGACAACCTGCGCGGCGTGCACATGTCCCGCGCGTACGAGAGCGCTCTGGAGATCTCCTTTGAGGTCCGCGGCGGGCTGTTCGTGCGCCAGGTGCACCACTGGGCGGCGCTGCTCTTCGTCGCGGCGATGTTCGCCCATATGTTCCGGACGTTCTTCACCGGCGCGTTCCGCAAGCCGCGTGAGACGAACTGGGTGGTCGGCGTCCTGCTGATCTTCACCGCCACGTTCGAGGGCTTCTCCGGCTACTCGCTGCCGGACGACCTGCTCTCGGGCGTCGGCCTGCGCATCGCGTCGGGCATCACGCTGACGGTGCCGATCATCGGGACGTGGGCGCACTGGGCGATCATCGGCGGCGAGTTCCCGGGCACCGAGATCATCCCGCGGCTCTACATCGTCCACGTGCTGATACTCCCCGGCGTCCTGCTCGCGCTGATCGGCCTGCACGTCGGGCTCGTGTGGTACCAGAAGCACACGCAGTTCCCCGGGCCCGGCCGGACCGAGAAGAACGTCGTGGGAGTGCGGATCCTGCCGGTCTTCGCAGCCAAGGGCGGTGCGTTCTTCGCCGTCTGCGCCGGGATCATGGCGATGATGGGCGGCATCTTCCAGATCAACCCGATCTGGAACCTCGGCCCGTACAATCCCGCGCAAATCTCCTCGGGGTCGCAGCCCGACTTCTACATGTGGTTCAGCGAGGGCATGGCCCGCATGTTCCCTGCCTGGGAGATCGTCCTCGGCAACTACCGCATCCCTGCGGCCTTCTGGCCGACGGCGGTGTTCCTGCCGCTGCCGTTCATCGTCGCCGGGATCTACCCGGCGATCGAGCGGAAGATGACGGGCGACAACGCGCTGCACAACCTGCTGCAGCGCCCGCGGGACGTCCCGGTGCGGACCTCGCTCGGGGTCATGGCGATCGCGTTCTACGTCTGGCTGTGCCTGAGCGCGATCAACGACTGGATCGCGTTCTTCTTCGACATCTCGCTCAACGCCACCACCTGGGCGGGCCGGGTCGGGCTGCTCATCGTCCCGCCGATCGCGTACTGGGTGACCTACCGGTGGTGCCTGGGCCTGCAGCGTTCGGACCGCGCGGTGCTCGAGCACGGCATCGAGACCGGAATCGTCCGGCGCCTGCCGCACGGCGAGTTCATCGAGATCCACCAGCCGCTGGGCGGTGTGGACCACCACGGTCACGCCATCCCGCTGGAGTACCAGGGCGCCTCGGTGCCGAAGCGGATGAACCAACTCGGGTCCGCGGGTGCCCCGGTGGCAGGCTCGCTGATCAAGCCGGACCCGCCGTCCGAGACGGCCGCGCTGGAGCAGGCCCGGCGGGAGATCGCCGAGGCCGAGTCGCGGCAGAACGGCGAGTTCCCGGCCGGTGAGCACCGGCCGAGCGAGAGCGCCGCGCTGGCCGGGCGGCCGAGCGACCTGGAGGAGTGAGACAGGTTCCGTCCCGACGAGGGCCCCGCCGGATTCCGGTGGGGCCCTGGCCGTTTGTGGTCCCTGGTGCCCCGGGTCACATTCTCCCGGGTGGCCTGATACAGTGATCGACGTGCGCGCAACGAGCCTTCTTCTCGTAGCCTCGCGCGTCGGCTGAGCCAGATCTCCGACGCGCCGGGCGGTCCTTGACCGCGCATCTCATTCCCCGAGATCTGGCTCGGGTCCTTCCTCCCCGGACCCACCCCAGGAGTCGACGATGACCGTTCTGGACCACTTCGCCCGCAACAACGTCTCTCGGGCGACCGGTGACTGGCAGCCCCGCCTGCACCGGCGCCACGAGATCGTCACCACCGGTGGCATGGCCGGCGTTCTCCGCGTCGGCGCGGCGCTGACCACGTGCGGCTACCAGGTCCACGAGTTCGTCGCGGACGTCCAGGACGGCGTCCCCTACGGCTCGGTGACCTGCACCGTCGCCCTGCGGGCTGACGAGACGACACTCTTCGCCGAGCGGCTGCGCGAGGTCCCGACGGTCATCGCGGTCGACGCACGCTGACGCGGGCTGCGATCTCACTCCTCCGGACTTAGGCCTGAGCTCACCGCCCCGGCTCGGCCGCGGTGGCAGCACCGTGCACAGCGGCCAGCATGCCCTGCAGCTCCGCGACCTTGACCCGCTCGGCCCCGCGTGCCTGCCCCAGGCGGATCTCCTCGGCGTCCAGCCGCAGCCACGCCGTCCAGTCGACCGGCCGGACTCCGTGCTCGGCCAATACCAGCGCCAGGTCGTCCGGATCCGGTCGAGCCGGGGGTGGCAGCGAGGGCAGATCGGCCAGCACCGAGGCGGCAACCTCCACGGCGTCGTGCTTGTTCGTCCCGATCACGCCGGTCGGACCGCGCCGGATCCAGCCGGTGACGTACTGCCCGGCCACCGGTGCGCCGTCGTCGCCGATCACGCGGCCGGCGACGTTCGGCACCGTGCCGGTCCGGACGTCGAACGGGAGGCCCGGGATCGGCTCGGCGGTGTAGCCGACGGCCCGGACGACGAGCCCGACGTCCAGGGTCTCCTCCTCCCCCGTCCCCCGCACGCGGCCGTCCGGAGTCAGGACGTTCCGCTCCACGACGATGCCGGTGACGTGGCCCTCACCGAGGATCCGCACCGGGCTGCGCAGGAAGCGCAGGTGGATGCGCCGGGTGGCGGGCACCGGCCGGGAGTGCGCCCACTCGGCGAGCGCCGTCATGTTCGCCCGCTCGCGGCGGTCCGTCACGTCGTCCGGGACCCCGGCCTCGAGCAGGCCGTCGTCGTGGACGACGACCTCGGCGTCGGCGAGGTCACCGAGCTGGCGCAGCTCGACGGGGGTGAACTTGACCTGCTGGGGGCCGCGGCGGATCAGCACGTGCACGTCGCGGACGGCGCTGGACCGCAGGGCGTCGAGGACGGTGTCGGGGACGTCGGTGCTGACGAGCTCGTCTGCGGTGCGGGCGAGCACACGGGCGACGTCCAGGGCCACGTTGCCGGCACCGACGACCGCGACGCCTGTGACGTCCAGCCGGGGCGGGGTGCCGTGGTCCGGGTGGCCGCAGTACCAGCCGACGATCTCGCCCGATCCGAGGCTGTCCTGCAGGGCTTCACCCGGGATCCCGAGCCGCCGGTCGACGGCACAGCCGGACGCGTGCACGACGGCGGTGTAGTGCGCACGCAGCACCGTGAGCGGCACCTGGCCCGGTCCGGTGCCGACCTCGACGCCGCCGAGGAAGCGGACCTCGCCAGGGCCGAAGGGCCGGGCCAGCACGCGGATGACCGACTTCATCTTCATGTGGTCCGGGGCCACGCCGTAGCGGACCAGCCCGTAGGGGGCGGGCAGGCGGTCCAGGACGTCGACGTCCACTGCGGTGCCCGAGGCGGCGAGCGCCGCCGCCGCGTACAGCCCGGACGGGCCTGCGCCCACCACTGCCACCCGGGGACGCGCCCTCGTCATGCGGCCTCCTCGCCGTCGGAGTAGAGCCCGATCCTGCCCTCTTGGACAGGCCAGGTCGACAGCCGGGTCAGGCCGTCGCCGCGGAGGGCTGCGGGCAGGGGGTCGCGCGGAAGGTACGGCGGTAGTCGGCCGGGGCGACGCCGACGACCTTGCGGAAGTGGTGGCGCAGCAGGGCGCCCGTGCCGAAGCCGCAGCGCTCCGCGACGTCGTCGACGGCCAGGTCGGTGTCCTCGAGCAGGCGCTGCGCGAGCAGCACGCGTTGCAGGGTGAGCCAGCGGTGCGGGGTGGTGCCGGTCTCGGCGACGAACCGACGCGCGAAGCTGCGGTCCGACATCCGGGCACGGCGGGCCAGGTCGGCAACCGAGTGCTCGACGCTCAGGTTCTCCAGCACCCAGTCCAGAGTCGGGGCGAGTCCGTCCGCCGAGCACTGCGGGATCGGCTGCTCGACGAACTGACGCTGCCCGCCGTCGCGCTGCGGCGGCACGACCATGCGGCGGGCGATGACGTTGACGATGGTGCTGCCGAGCTCGCGGCGCACCAGGTGCAGCGCGGCGTCGATGCCGGCCGCGGTGCCGGCACTCGTGACGAGATTGCCGTCGTCGACGAAGAGCACGTCCGGGTTCACGATCGCCTGCGGGTGACGCGCACGCAGCTCGTCCACGCTCTTCCAGTGCACGGTGCACCGGCGGCCGTCCAGCAGGCCGGCCGCCCCGAGCACGAACACCCCGGTGCAGACGGTGAGCAGGGTGGCCCCGGCGGCGGACGCGTCGCGCAGCGCCTGCAGCGCCTCCTCCGGGAACTCCCGCAGCCTCGTCGCCGGCACGGCGACGAGGTCCGCACCCTGCAGCCCGTCCAGCCCGTGTTCGGGGACGACCTGGACGCCAGTGGTGGTGGTGACCGGTTGCCCGGCACGCACACCGCACACCCGGAAGTCGAGCCGCGGGACGCCGTCGTCCGTGCGGTCCAGCCCGAAGACCTCGCAGAGCACGCCGAACTCGAAGACCGCGAGCTGGTCGAGGACGAGCACGGAAACGCTGCGCAGCATGCCGACAGCCTACTGGCAGTATCTTGACGGCAGACGTCTTCTCCGCCACTGTTGGCAGGAACTCGCTGAGCGGAGACTTCCTGCCATGACCGCATGGATCCTCCTCCTCGCCCTCGCCGCCTTGTTCGCCTTGGCCGTGCGGCACGGTCGCCCGGCCGAACCCCGCATGCCGTCCGGCTTCGACGGCGAACGCCAGCTCGCCGAGCTGCGCGCTCTCGTCTCCTCCACCACGAACATCCGCCTGCCCTGACGTACCTCACTCGGAAGCCGCGTGGAAGATCGTGAGCCGCTCGGCCTCCTCTTCGACGGCACGGCGCGCGGCGGTGGGCAGGTCGTGGAACGGAGCAGTCACGACCTGCCGACCGTCGTAGGACCACGTGCCGGCGACCCGGCCGTCCACGAGGAAGGTCGGCACCGAACGCGGCGTGGACGTCGCGAAGACGCGCGGGCGGAGAACCTCGGGTAGCAGCTGCGTGCGCCGGGCGTGCACGAGCAGCACGGCGTCCCAGGTGCCCAGGAAGCGCACGGGTGCGGGCGTGCCGGCGTCCGGAAGCGGCACGTCCGGCACGTCGACCAGCACGCCGCCCGCCTCCGTGCGGAATTTCCGCAGCTCACAGCGGTCGAGCACGACGCGCACGTCCGTGATCGAAAGCCCGGTGAACGACGCGACGTCGGCCGGGGAGGCGGGCCCGAAGGCTCGCAGGTAGCGGGTGACGAGCAGCTCGCGGGCGGCGTCGACGACCGGATCGGAGAGTCGCGGGTCGTCCGCCGACGCGACCGGGGTGCTGCTCACGACGTGCTCCGCCAGCGCGAACAGGTGGGCCCGCGGCTTGTCCCATGTTCCGGCGGGCGGCACGCGCAGCAGGTCCACCCACAGTTGCACGCCCGTCCACGCGACCCTCGGGAACCCGTCCGCCGCGAGCAGGGCGACGAGCCGGGGCTGGCTGAGCGGGCCGTCCCCGAGGTACCGGCGCACGGCCGCGGCGACGGCCGGCATGTCCAACCCGGCTGCCCGCTTCTCCGCGCGTAGCCACTGCGCGCGCCGGGCGGCCCGGATGGCCGTGGTGAACGGCAGGTAGTCCGGGGCGGCGACCATGTGGATGGTGCTGCGCATGACCCAGCCCTGCACGACCTCAGCCCGCTCGAGGGCTGCGGTGAGATCGGCCCGCCGGAACGCGGCCGCCCGCGACCACATCCCGATGTAGCCCGACGGCGCGTGCTGCGTCTGCAGCCCGCACACCCGCGCGGCCACCTCCGCCGGCGGCGCCGCGGCGGGCTCGAGCAACAGCTGCCGGGCGAGCAGCGCGCGGTTCAGCTCGCGAGTGGTGAGCACCCGCTCCGCCGGGCCCCGCACGGTCATCCCTGCCACGCCGGCAGCGTTCCATCCACCCCCGACAGTTCCGCGAGTCGGCACGTTCGTCAGCCCGAGTTCGCAGTTTCGTCAGGTCACGCACGCTGTGCGCATGCCGGCTCGCGCCGGCAAACGTGCCGACTCGCGCCGGCGAACGTGGCGACTCGCGGCGGCAAACGTGCCGACTCGCGCCGGCGAAGGTGGCGACTCGCGCCGGCAAACGTGGCGACTCGCGGGCGTGGGGGAAGCGGCTGAGTAGCGCGACGTGCGCCACGTGGACCCGGCGTGTCGGCGGCGTGTCGGCGAGGATCGAGGGCGTGGACACCCCTGCCCGGCCGCCCGCGACCGTCCTGCTCGACCTCGACGGCACCCTCATCGACTCCGCACCCGGCATCCTCGGCTCGCTGGCGGCGGCGTTCACCGAGCTCGGGATCCCCCTCCCTGACGGCGGGCTGCCACGCACGCTGCTCGGGCCGCCGCTCTACCGGTCGCTCCCGTCGCTGGTCGGTGCGGACCGCGCGCCGGAGATGCTGGCCGCCTACCGCCGGATCTACGGCGACGTCGGCGTCCGGGAGTGCCTGCCGTTCGACGGCATCGAGGCGCTGCTGCACGACCTGGCCGCGGCCGGCGCGACGCTCGCCGTCGCGACCAGCAAGGCGGAGGTCTATGCGAACAAGATCATCGAGTACCGGGGCTGGACGGGACTGTTCGCGACGGTCTGCGGCGACACGCTCGACGCGGACCGGCCGACGAAGGCCGACGTCGTCGGCGAGGCACTGCGCCGGCTCGGGCACCCCGCCGACGTGATCATGGTCGGCGACCGGCTGCACGACGTCGAGGGCGCCCGCGTCCACGGTCTCGGCTGCCTCGGGGCCGGGTGGGGTTACGCGGCGCCGGGCGAGCTGGAGGAGGCGGGTGCGCTGGCCGTCTACCCGGATCCGGACAGCCTGGGCGCGGCGCTGCACAGGGCCGGCAGGGCTCCGAGCGGGACGTTCGTCGCGTAGGTCGCCCGGTGCCGATCAGGACGTCAGGCGGGTCGGGGCGAGCGCGGCGGGGTCGAGCGGGACGTCCGGAGGCACGGCCGCCCCGGTGATCACCGCGGCGGCCAGTGCGGACAGTGCGGGGGCCGTCTCGATGCCCGATCCGCCCTGCCCCGCCACGAACCAGAAGCCCGGGTGCTCCGGCAGGGCCCCGACGACCGGGGCCCGGTCCGGGACGAACGTCCGCAGCCCTGCCCAGCTCGTCGCGACCGAGCGCAGGCCCAGCCCGGTGACGGCCTCGACCCGCTCGACGGCGAGCGCGACGTCGAGCTCGTCGGGACGGGCGTCGCACGGCTCGGCGGGGGTCTCGTCTGCAGGCGAGACCAGGAGATGAGGTCCGTCGGCCTTGAAGTACCAGCGGTCCGTCGCGTCGCACGCCATAGGCAGCGGCCCACCGTCCGGCGACCGCAGCCGAGCCGGGTCCGGCACCCGGGCCACTGCGATCGTCCGGCGCAGCGGCGTCAGCCCGAGCGGCGGAACAGCGGCGAGCGCCGCGACCCGGTCGGCCCACGCCCCCGCCGCGTCGACGATCTCAGCGGCGTACAGCTCGTCGCCGCCCGCGAGGCCGACCCGCCAGCCCGCGCCGTCCCGCCGAAGCGCCACGACCCGGGCCGAGGTGTGGACGGTCCCGCCTCGAGCCCGCAGCCCGCGCAGGTAGGCGGCGTGCAGGGCGGCGACGTCGACGTCGGCGGCGGCCTCCGTGAGCGCCGCCGCGCGGACCTCTCGCAGGGCCGGGCACCGCAGGCGCGCCTCGTCGGGATCGACGGGGACGGGCGCGTCCGGCTCGCCGGCACGCTCGGCGACCTGGACGGCCAGCGCCGCCTCCGCGTCGGGGTCGGACGCCGTCCAGAGCACGGGCCGGGGCGCGAGCAACGGCGGCGCGTCCCACTCGGCGGCCAGTGCCGCGAACCGAGGCCCCGATGCTGTGATCAGCGCGCGGACTGCGGCGACCCCGTGACCGGGGATCCAGGTGGCGGCCGACCGCGCCGTCGAGTGCGTGCCGAGCGCGGTCTCGGCCTCCAGCAGCACCACGGACCGGCTCGCCGCCAGCTCGTGGGCGACCGAGGCACCGGCGATGCCGCCGCCGACGACGGCGACGTCCCTGATGGTCGACATCCGTACACGGTAATTCGGTCGCGGCGGCCCCGGGACGCGCCTAGCCTCGCCGCATGCGCTTGTGAGAACGCCGCCGCGCCCGACGGGCGCGCTCCCGTCCCAGCCACCTGGCCGGCTTTCCGCCGCCCGGCCCCGCTGCGCCGGCCCCGTTCTCCGCAGGAGGTCCTCATGCGTGCACATCCATCAGACCCGACCCCGTCGGCACCGGCCGTCCCGCTACCGGACGCCGAGCCGACCGACGATCGGCCCAACCGCGCCGCGCGTCGCGGGCGCCGCGGGGGCACCGTTCCCGGGGCTCACGGCCGTGGCGCCACCCCCCACGCCAGGGGCGCGCAGGGCCGCCGGATCAACCCCGTCCGTCGGACGGGCTGATCCGGGTCCGCGCCGCCGGGGCGTGTGGCGGGGGACGCCCCGCCCGCCCCGGCGGCGCCTTGTCCGGTCCGAGGCCCGATCGTCGATGCACCCGGCCGGGCGGCCGGTGACGCCGCATAGCATGCACGAGGTGGCCACCCCGACGTCGCGATGTACGGTCTGGTGGGCCGCCCCGGTCGATCCCGAGTCCGCGCCCGCGCTGGTGGACCTGCTCGACGAGCACGAGCGCGACCGACTCGCCCGTTTCCGTCGACCGGCCGACCGGGAGCGCTACCTCGCGGCGCACGCGCTCGCCCGGCTCGTCCTTGCCCCGCTCGTGGGTACGGCGGCCGATGCCCTCGCCTTCGACCGCACGTGCCGCTGCGGCGTGCCGCACGGCAAGCCGGTCCTCCCGGGTGGCCCCGGATTCTCGCTCAGCCACGCCGGTGACCTCGTCGGAGTGGCAGTCCGGCCGGACGGCCCGGTAGGGCTTGACGTCGAGCAGCTGCGCGACATCGCCGACCTGGACGCGCTCGCGGCGCACGTCTGTTCCCCCGCCGAACGTTCCCGTCCCGGCCCGGACACCGCCGGGTTCTTCCGCACCTGGACGCGCAAGGAGGCCCTCGTGAAAGCCACCGGGGACGGGCTGTCGGCCTCCATGACCGCGATCACTCTCGCTCCGGACCGGCCGGCCGTCGAGCGGTGGACGGGCCCGGGCGCGCCGTCCGGACCGATGTGGCTGCACGACCTCTCCCCCGCAGCCGACTACCCCGCCGCGGTCGCAGGCCCGGGCGAGCGGGCACCCGAGATCGTGGAGGCCGACGGCGACGCCGTGCTCCGGACCTGATCCCGACCTCGCGCCGCGATCGTGTGCCGTGGTTCGCGCCCAGGCTCCGTAGGGGAAGGTGCCAACTCGCGCTCGCGAACGTGGCGACTCGCGCGGGTGGGGGCGGGGCGAGGAGCGCGGAACTGTCGGTGGGCGGCGGGACAATGCGCACGTGGGTTCGGGCCGATGGGTGCTGCATCTCGACATGGACGCGTTCTATGCGGCCGTCGAGCAGCTCACCCGACCCACGCTGCGGGACCGCCCCGTGCTCGTCGGCGGGCTCGGGCCGCGCGGGGTCGTGGCCGGCGCGAGCTACCAGGCCCGCGTGTTCGGGGCCCGCTCGGCGATGCCGATGGGGCAGGCACGGCGGCTGTGCCCGCACGCCGTCGTGCTGCCGCCCCGGGGCAGCCTGTACTCGGCCGTGTCGGAGCAGGTGATGGCCGTGCTCGCGGAGGCGGCGCCGGTCGTCGAGCCCGTGTCGCTGGACGAGGCGTTCCTCGAGCCACCCGCGCTGGCCGGCGCCACGCCGGCCGAGGTCGAGGAGTTCGGCACCACGCTCCGCGCCGCGGTACGAGCCCGGACGGGCCTTCCGGCCTCGGTCGGCGCCGGGTCGGGCAAGCAGCTCGCGAAGATCGCCTCCGAGCTGGCGAAGCCGGACGGGCTGCGGGTGGTCGCGCCCGACGAGGAGCAGGAGGTGCTGGGGCCCCTCCCGGTACGCGCGCTCTGGGGAGTCGGGCCGGTCGCGGAGGCCGCACTGCACCGGCTCGGGGTGCGGACGGTCGGCGCGCTCGCCGCACTGGACCTGCGCGAGGCGACGGACGTCCTCGGCGTCGCGATCGGCACGGAGCTGCACCGCCTCGCCCGTGGGATCGACGAACGGCCGGTCGCGCCCCGCGGCGCGGCGAAACAGATCAGCGCCGAGACCACGTTCGACGTCGACCTCACCACGATGACGGCCGTCCACGACGCCATCACGCGCATCACGGGAGGGGCGCACCGGCGTCTGGTGGAGTCGGGGCGGGCGGCGCGGACGGTCACGGTGAAGATCCGCAGTGCCGACTTCACGACGCACACCCGCTCGGAGACGGCGACCCTCGCCACGACGGACCTCGGCACGCTGACCACCGTCGCCCAGCGCCTGGCCCGCGCCGCGGTCGGCGAGGGTGGGGTGCGCCTGATCGGGGTGTCGCTGGCGGGACTGGGCGACGAGCCGCCGCCAGGACTGTTCGGCGACCTCGAGCCGGCCGACGACGTGGCCGGCGTTGCGAGGGCCGACGGCGCCCGTGCCGTTCCCGCGGACGGCGGCGCCGGGGGGACCGCCGACGCGGCCGACCGGACCCACGCGGCGGACGGGACACGCGCCGCCGACGCACGGCACGACGCCGGCCCGACGCGCGATGGCGACGGCGGACGGCCGGCCGCGGGACCCGCGCCCGCGGCGAGGAACGGACCTCCGCTCGGCGGCGCGCCACCGGCACCCGCCCGCAGCTGGCGAGCCGGCGACGACGTCACGCACGCCGAGTTCGGGCACGGCTGGGTCCAGGGCGCCGGGCACGGGCGCGTCACCGTGCGGTTCGAGACCCGCAGCACCGGTCCCGGCCGCGCCCGCACCCTCGCCGCGGACGACCCGGCCCTGCGCCCCACAGGCCCACTCGCGAGCCTCGCGTGAGGCCGGCACACACCTCGTCGGTCCGGCACACGGTTCGTGACCTTGGTACGAGCCCGGCTACTTGTGTGCGTGCGGGGCTGATGGGGGGTGGTGAGAGGATGGAGGGATGGAGGGGTAGAAGAAGGGTAGGTGGTGGTGGGGAGGAGGCGCGGCACTCTCCCCGAAACCGGGCGGTCGGCACCGGTCGGCGCCGGACGACACCGGACGAAGGGGGGGGGGTGGTGGGTGGAGTGGGGTGGGTGAGCGCAGTTGCGCGCGGCGCTCGGAGGCGACGCGAGACCGGCGTCGTGCCCGGTCGGGGCCGGACGACGTCGTGTGACGGGGGGCGCGCGTCGGGGGTGCGGTGGTGGACATCGCGCGAACGGCGGCGTTTGCGCGCTGTCGCGTGGCCGATGCGGCCTGCGACTGGGTACGCCACGTCGACGGCTGGAGTCGAGCGGGCTCCCGCGAGCCGGGTGGCCGGGTACGATCTCGACGCCGCGCTGCGGCGAGCGGCGGTGGCCCGGTGCCAGACGCGCGCCGGGTCGGCGCGCGGACGCCCGGACGAAGGTCCACCGCTCTCATCCCCCCCCCCATCCACCACCTCCCCTCCACCTACACCACCCTCCAACACCCTCCATCACCATATACACCCCTCACCCATCAACCCACTTCACCCAAACCTAACCATCACACATTCCTACATCCCACACCCCAACCCACCCAACGGCGGGGTCGCGCTACTCCACCGGCCGCCAGGGCCGCGGCGGCAGCACCGGCAGGCCGCTCGGGGCGCACTGGCCCCCGCGCTCCCCGGCCAGCCGGAAGATCAGCCACCCCACCACGCCCGCCAACACGGATCCGACCAGGATCCCGATCTTTGCCTGGGCGACGAGCGCCGCGTCGTGGAGCGCCAGCTCGGTGACGAACAGCGCCACGGTGAACCCGATCCCGGACAGGCCGGCACCGCCGATCAACTGCCCCCACCGCAGCGTGTCCGGGACACGCCCGAGCCCGGTCCGCAGCGCCACCCACGTCCCGACGATCACCCCGATCGGCTTGCCCAGGACGAGGCCGACGACGACGCCCCACGTCACCGGCGACGTCGCCGCCGCCCGCAGCGTCTCGGCCGTCAGCGCCACACCCGCGTTCGCCAGCACGAACACCGGCACGATGACGTAGCTGCTCCACGGCTGGATACGCAGCTGCAGCCGCTCGTTGGGCGAGACCGCCTCCGTCACCGCCGCCTGCGCCGCCGCCGCACGGCCCGGCGTCGGATCGACGAGGAAGCTGCGACCCGCGAGCTGGACGCGGGCAATGTCGCGGTGGCGCGGCGCGTAGGCGTTGACCAGCAGCCCCATCGCCACCCCGACGACGCTCGGGTGCACGCCCGACCGCAGCACGGCCAGCCACATCGCGACGCCGATCAGCACGTAGACGGGCGTGCGCCAGAAGTGCACGAACCGCAGCCCCAGCAAGCAGGCGAACAGCGTGACGGCGAGCAGGAGCGCGCCGACGTCGACGTCGGCGGTGTAGAAGAGCGCGATCGCGAGCACCGCGCCGATGTCGTCGGCGATGGCCAGGGCCAGCAGGAACAGCCGTAGCTGGTCCGGGCAGCGCGGGCCGACGAGTGCGAGCACGCCGAGGAGCACCGCGGTGTCCGTCGAGATCGGTACACCCCACGCCGCCGCGCCTGGTCCGCCGGCGTTGAACATCAGGTACACGCCGGCCGGCACGAGCAGGCCGCCGACGGCACCGAGCGAGGGTGCCGTCAGGGCGCGGACGCCACGCAGCTCGCCGAGCGCCGTCTCCCGGGAGATCTCCAGGCCGACACTGAGGAAGAACAGCACCATGAGCCCGTCGTTGACCCAGTGCCGCAGGTCCAGCCCGAACTCCGCGGTGCCGAGCCGCAGCGTGAGATCCGTGTGCCAGAACTCCTCGTAGTTCCCCACGACGTTCGTCCACAACAGAGCGAGGACGGCGGCGCCGAGCAGCAGCACGGCGGACCCGGCCTCGGTGCGCAGGAAGGACCGCGCGGCCCGGCTGAGCTCGCCGCGCTCGGCTAGGGTCGCGATCGCCACGGACCCGATCCTTCCGCATGCCGACGAGGAGGCCCGCGATCACCGACCAGGTCACACCGCTGGACCCGCCGATCGGGCCCTACGACCACCTGGAGGGCGTGCTCGGCGCAGCGCACAGCCTCGTCGAGTACGGCGACTTCGAGTGCCCCTACTGCCGCGCCGCCGCTCCCGTCATCGCGAAAGTTCGCGCTCAGATGGGTGATCGGCTGGTGTTCGCGTTCCGGCACTTCCCGCTCGCCGAGGTGCACCCGTTCGCCATCGCCGCCGCGTTGGCTGCCGAGGCCGCGGGCGTGCACGGGCAGTTCTGGCCGATGCACGACCGCCTGCTCGCCGGCGACGAGCCGCACCTGCGCCAGGCGGACCTGCGCGAGTACGCCGCCGAGATCGGGATACCGCCGGAGAAGGTGGTGTGGCCGGCGACGCAGTTCGTCGAGGACCGCGTGGAGGCCGACTTCAACTCCGGGGTCCGCAGCGGGGTGCGCGGCACGCCCACGCTGTTCATCGACGGGGTGCGCTACCGCGGCGACGTCACGGTGCGGGCCCTGCTCGCGGCGCTGGAGGGCTGACGGGTGCGGATCGCCACCTTCAACCTGCTGCACGGCCTGGACGTGCGCAGCAACCGGGTCGACCTCGACGCGATCGCCGAGGCCATCGACGCCCTGGACGTCGACGTCGTGGCGGTGCAGGAGGTCGACCGCGGGCTGCCACGGTCCGGCGAGCTGGACCAGGTGGCCGAGCTCGCGTCCCTCCTCGGCCGAACGGGGGTGTTCGCCCCCGCGCTGCTCGGCGACCCGACGCTGCGCTGGATCCGCGGTCCGGGCGCCGACCCGGACCCGGGTGGACCGGCATACGGAATCGGCCTGATCAGCAGGCTGCCGCTGACGGCGGTCGCGATCTCGGCGTTGCCCGGCGGCGGCCCGGGCCAGGCCCGTCCCCGGCGGCCCGACGCCCGCAGGCCGCCGATCCCCTACCGCGACGGCGAGCCGCGCGCCGCGCTGCGGGTGACGGTGGAGGCGCCGTGGGGACCGGTCGCGGTCACGACCGCGCACTTGTCCTTCGTGCCGTGGCGCGGCCGCCGGCAGCTCGCCACGGTCGGGCAGTTCGCGCACGGCGGGCCGGACGGGACGCGCGCCGCGGTGCTCCTCGGCGATCTCAACCTGCCGCCGCGGGTGGTCGAGCCGGGGTTGCGGCGCGTCGGCTGGCGGACACTGCCTGCCGGGCCGACGTTCCCCTCGTGGTGCCCGGTCGCGCAGCTCGACCACGTGCTCGTCCGGGGTGCTGTCGTGATGGACGACCTCAAGGCCGGTCCGGCCGGGCCGAGCGATCACCTTCCGCTGACGGCGACCCTGCGGCCGGCCGGCTGAGCCGGCACCTGGCGCACTACCCGGCGAGCGCCGTCCCCGCCGTCCAGCTGCGCACCGCGCGCTGCCGCCCGTCGCCGCCCGAGGCGAACGGCAGCGCTCCGAGCGCGGCGCCGAGCCCGACGGCCTCGGCGAGGTCCGCGCACCCGCGCAGGTCACCGCCCACCGCCGGGTCCGCGCCGCACCACGCCTCGGCCAGGGTCCATGCGAGGACCGCCCAGGCCGCGAGGTCGCGCTCGCGGTGCCCCGGGCCGACGGTCACCGCGACCAGCAGCGGCGCGCCGTCGGGAGCGATCACGATCTCGGACGGGTGGAGCGCGCCGTGCCCGAGGCCGCGGGTGTGCAGCGCCCGCAGCGACCGGCCGACCGCACCGAGCACCGCCGCCGCGTCGCCCGGCCCGAGGCCGAGGCCGCGCCCGCGGGTGAGCAGGTCGTCGACGGTCGGGCCGGACGGCACCGGGGTGGCGACCCAGACCCAGCCATCGTCCTCCAGGACGGTGGCGATCGGCATCAGGCCCGGCAGCCCCAGCCGGCGCAGGCGGCGGATCGCGCCCGCATCGGCGCCGACCGGAAGCCGCAGCAGCGACCCCGGGCCGTCGGCCGGGAGGTACCAGGTGCCCTGCGCGGTCTTCCGGACGGCGGACCCCGGGGCGGGGCGCACGACCGGCTGGTACGGCAGAGAGGAACGCTCGGCGGACGTTGTCTGCGGCGTTCCGGCGTCGCTCACGTGGGTCGTCCTCCCCGCGGATCCCGAGCGGGACCGTTCGTGAGAAGGTTCGCCGCACCGCCCGCGATGTTACGCCCTGCCGCCGAGTCGTGACCTGCCGTTGACCGCATCGGTTCAGTCGCCGGTCTTGTCGACCACTCCCGCAGCGTCGAAGGTCGCGACGTCCTGCAGCGCCCGCGCCGCACCCGCCACGACCGGCAGCGCGAGCAGCGCCCCCGTCCCCTCGCCCAGGCGCATCCCCAGGTCCAGCAGCGGGGTGATCCCCAGTGCGGCGAGGGCCAGCGCGTGACCGGGCTCGGCGGACACGTGCCCGGCGAGGCAGTAGCCGACGGCGTCGGGGGCGAGCGCGGCGGCGACGAGCGCGGCGGCGCCGGCGTTGACGCCGTCGAGCAGCACCGGCACACCAGCGGCCGCCCCGCCGAGGACGAAGCCCGCGAGCGCGGCGTGCTCCAGGCCGCCCACCGCGGCGACGACCCCGAGCGGGTCGGCCGGGTCGGGGCGGTGCCGGTCCACGGCACGGCGCACGACGGCGGTCTTGCGCGCGAGCGTCACGTCGTCGATCCCGGTCCCGCGGCCGGTCGCGACCGCCGGGTCCGCGCCGGTGAACGCGCAGATCAGCGCGGCTGCGGCCGTCGTGTTGGCGATGCCCATGTCGCCGGTGATGAGACAGGGGGACGAGGCCACGAGTTCGCGGGCGACCGCGATGCCGACCTCGACTGCCCGCCGCGCCTGGTCGCGGCTCATCGCCGGCCCGGCGGTCATGTCGGCCGTGCCGTCGGCGACCCGGCGGCGCCGCAGGTCGGGGTGCGCGTCGAGCGGGGTGCGGACGCCGACGTCGACCACGGTGACGCTCGCCCCGACCTGCCGGGCGAAGGCGTTCACCACCGCCCCTCCCGCCAGGAAGTTCGCCACCATCTGCGCGGTGACCTCCTGCGGCCACGGTGTCACCCCCTGGGCGTGCACGCCGTGGTCGCCCGCGAAGACCGCGACGGCCGCGGGTTCCGGCAGCGGCGGCGGGCACGCGCGGGCGATGCCGGCGAGGGTGACGGCGAGGTCCTCGACGCGGCCCAGCGCACCACGCGGCTTGGTCATGCGGTCGAGCCGGTCGCGGGCGGCCGCGCGGGCCTCGGCACTGACGGGGCGGACGGCGGCGGCGGTGTCGGCGACGATGTCAGCGGCGGGCATCCGGAGAGCCGACCACGGCGCGCGGCCGACGGTCAACGCGACCTCCGTCTCGCTTCACGTGCACGTCGGAGACCCATGGGCACTGACGCACGCGCCGGTTCAGGTTTGACACACGCTCGTAACAGGGATCCCCGGGACAACGGTCGCCCGATCGGGTGGGCCGTGCGTCACAGGGAGGAGAGCCCGGTGAGTAGCACCGCGGTCGTCCTGATCATCGTCGTACTGCTGGTCCTCGTCGTACTCGGGATCGTGGTATCCCGGCGTCGACGCTCGACCCAGCTGCAAGAACACTTCGGGCCGGAGTACGAGCGCAGCGTCGCCGCGACGGGCGACCGCCGTAGCGCCGAAGCCGAGCTCGCCGAGCGGCGCCAGCGCCGCGAGGAGTTCGACGTGCGCGACCTGAATCCGGAGGAGCGTGACCGGTTCCGCGGGTCGTGGAACGAGATCCAGCGCGGCTTCGTCGACGACCCGCGGCAGTCGCTGCAGTCCGCGGACCTGCTCGTCGCCGAGATCATGCGAGCCCGTGGCTACCCGGTCGACGACGACTTCGACCGGCGCGCCGACGACCTCTCGGTCGACCACCCGCGGGTCGTGCAGCACTACCGCGAGGCGCGGCAGGTGCGCGACGCGAGCGGCGAGGTCGACACCGAGCGCCGGCGCACGGCCGTCACGTCCTACCGGTCGCTGATCGACGCGCTGCTGGGCGACAGCGACACCGTGGACACCACCGGCGACGCCACCTCCGCACGCGACACCCGCCGCACCGAGGCCGAGCACACCGACGCCCGGCACGACCGCCAGCTCGACGGCGACGCAACCGACCGCGTCGACGGCACGTCCGCCGGCCGGCACGCCCTGCGCCATGACGAATCCGGGGCAGCCGGCCCCGACGACACCAGGGGAGCCCGGAGCCCCCGGACCGAGGAGCACACGCGATGACCACTTCCGAACCGCGCACCCCGCATGACGACACCCCGCGGGAGCACCGCCGGCTCGGCCAGCGGATCCTCGACGCCGTGCTCGGCGATCCCGCCGACACGCGGCCCGACGACCCTGCCGACCCCCGCCGCGGCGACCCGGACCGCGCCGAAGGCCGCGCCGGCGCGGAGGGCTTCGCCGGCGACGGGCCGCGCGGCGACTACTCCTCGTACGAGCAGGCTATGCGCGATCCCGCCGACGGCGGGACCGTCCGGGACGACCGGGCCGGTGCGGCGGGGTACCTCGCCCCGACCCCGGACGCCGGCGACATGCCGACCGACGCTCTGCACGACGTGGGCCAGGCCGGGCACACCAACCGGGACGACGCCCTCCGCGACGCCGGGCACCACGCCGGCGGCGACGTGTCCGACGCTCATCGGGACGCGGGACAGGCCGGCTACGTCGACCGGAACGAGGCCGTCCGCGACGCCGGGTACGACCCACGCCAGGACGCGGGCCAGGCCGGCGACGCCGACCGGAACGACGCCGCATTCGACGACCGGGGCGCGGCCGGCCGGGCGGACACCACCGCGGCCCCGCGCGACTACGACCAGCCGGGTTCCCGCGCCGAGACGGCACCGGGCGCCGCGCACGACCTTCCCCGTTCGGGCGCCGGCACCGCCGGCGACGACCGCGACCTGGTCACGTCCAGCTACGACCCGGACCGGGACACCGGCTACGACCCGCACGCCGCCGGTACGGCGATGGACAGCGCCGCCGGGGCGGGTGCGGCCGGAGTGGCCGACAGGGACGCCCGGGGCGGCACGGACTACGACGCGGCCGGCGACACCGGTTACCTGGACGACCCGCGCCGCAGCGGGACTCGGGACTACGACCCCGCGCAGGACACCGGCTACGTCGACGCGTCCCGCGCCGAGGCGGACCGGACCACCGGCCGCCGGGACGACGACCGGGATGCGGGCGACCGGGTGCCGACCGAGCCGGTCGACCGGGACCGCGACGACAGGCACCGCGGGGTAGGCGCGGCGGCGGGCGCCGCGGGAGCGGGTGCGGTCGCCGCAGCCGCGTTGCGGGGCGACCGCAGCGACACCGACCGTGACGTCGACCGGGACCTCGACCGGGGCCGTGACCGGGACGCCCGGTTCAGTGCCGTCGACGACACGGCGACGGTGGACGGCACCGACACCGGCCGCAGCACCGCGGAGGCGGCAGCCGCCGGCGACGGCCGGGGCTCCGCGGGCGTCGCCGACGAGGATGGCGAGTCCGGCACCCGGGAGCGCCTGGTCCCCGCCGAGCGGGCCGAGGACTACGGCTCGCGTTGGGACGCCCTGAAGGGCGACTTCGTCGACGAGCCGCGCCGGGCTGTCCGGCAGGCCGACGAACTGGTCGGTGAGCTGCTCGACGAGCTCCAGCGGCTGTTCGGCGACCAGCGCCGCAACCTCGAGCAGGGCTTCGACCACGACCGGGCCTCGACCGAGGACCTGCGCCTGGCCCTGCGCCGGTACCGCAGCTTCTTCGACCGGCTGCTGTCCTTCTGACGCTCACACCGATCGGGCCGTGCCGGATGTTCCGGCGCGGCCCGATCGGCCGTCCCACCGACCGATGCCGGGCCGGGTCTGCGTACGCGGGCCCGGCCCGTGCGCGCGCCGGGCTCGCTACCCCGACACCGGCCCGTCGACCAGACCCGCCACCGGGCCGATCACGATCACGGCGGGCGGAGAGATCTCGTGCGTGCGCATGTCCGCGGCGGCCGACGCGAGGGTCGTCCGCACGGTTCGCTGGATGCGGGTGGTGCCGTCCTGCACCACCGCCACCGGCGTGTCGGCCGGGCGCCCACCGGCGAGCAGTGCGCCGGCGAACGCCTCGATCCGCTCGACGCCCATCATCAGGACGATCGTCCCCCGCAGCCGGGCCAGCGCGTCCCAGTCCGTCAGGCTCTGCGGGTGGCCGGGCGCGACGTGCCCGGACACGACGACGATCTCGTGGGCCACCCCGCGGTGGCTGACCGGGACGTCAGCGACGGCGGGAACGGCGAAGGCGCTGGTCACGCCCGGAGTCACGGTGACGGGCACGCCCGCCTCCGCGCACGCCAGCACCTCCTCGAAGCCGCGGCCGAAGACGTAGGGGTCGCCCCCCTTGAGCCGCACGACGAACCGGCCGGCCCGGGCGTGCTCGACGAGCAGCTCGTTGATCCGCTCCTGGTTCATGGCCCGCCCGTACGGGATCTTCGACGCGTCGATGACCTCGACGTGCGGCGCGAGCTCGTCGAGCAGGTCGCGTGGAGCGAGTCGATCGGTGACGACGACGTCCGCACGGGCCAGCAGCCGCCGCCCGCGCACCGTGATGAGTTCGGGGTCGCCGGGGCCGCCACCGACGAGGGCGACGCCGGGGCGGACGGGTTCGGCGTCCACCCGGTCCACCGGCACGATCCCCGCCTGCAGCGCCTCGACCAACGCCGTGCGTACGGCGGCGGACCGCCGTGGGCGGCCACCGGAGAGCACACCGACGGTCAGCCCGTCGTGCTCGCCCACCGCCGGGGTGACCGCGGTGCCGCCCGGGGCGTCGTCGGCGCGGACACAGAAGACGCGCGCCCGCTCGGCCGCGGTGGCGACGGCGGCGTTGACCTGCGGGTCGTCGGTCGCCGCCAAGGCGTACCAGGCGCCGTCGAGGTCGCCGTCGCGGTAGGGGCGTGCGGTCCAGCGCAGCTCCCTGGCAGTTGCCATGCCCTCGACCGCGGGAGTCACGTCGGGAGCGACCACCTCGACGTCCGCACCCGCGGCCAGCAGCGACGGGAGGCGGCGCTGGGCGACGGTGCCGCCGCCGACGACCACCACCCGGCGACCGGCGAGCGTGAGCCCGACCAGGTACGGCCGGTCACCGCCGGTCACGCGGGGCTCCGGCCGGAGGGACGAGGTGCTCGACGAGCCGGGCCTGCGTGGACCGGCGACACGCTCGCGCGCACGGGCAGCTCCTCCTCGGACGTCGCCCACCCGGGGGGCCGGTGGGCCGGGCGCGCGGCGCACTCCCCGGAGGCCGGTCACGGGGCAGTGCGGCCCGGATCGTTCCCGGGTCGCGCGGCCGAACGGCGTCGAGCATAACCGGACGAGGGCCGCACGAGGCCCGAGCGCGCGCAGCCTCACATCACCGGCTGGGTGAGCTGATCGTGCGGCGGCTACCGGGGCGGCAGCGGCCGCCATAGCTCCCCGACGATCAGCTACCCGTCAATCGAGCTGATCGTGCGGCAGCTATTTGGGGCTGCGGGGGCTCGATAACTCCCGGACGATCAGCGGGGTTGATCGTGCGGCGGCGCGGGCGAAGCGTGCGACGGCTGCCGGGTCGCCGGCCGGGTGGGTGTGCAGGAACGACGCGTGCACGCCACCCGTCACGAAGCCCTCCGGCTCGGCACCGCGCCACCCCCAGGCCGGCGCGGCCCCGGCCGGGGGGTCACCGCGCAGTGGTGGAACTCGTGCCCCGCCACCCGCTGCCCCGCCGCGAACGGCGCGGAGTCGGTGAGTGCCACGGCCTCGCGGTAGCCGAGGGTGAGCCGGCCGGTCATGGCGGCGGTCGCGGGCAGGACAGCGGCGAGCGGGTGGCCGTCGAGGTCGGCGCAGAGGTAGAGCAACCCGCCGCACTCGGCGTGCACCGGAGCACCGGACGCGGCGAGGTCGGCGACGGCGGCGCGCAGCGGGACGTTCGCCGACAGCGCCGCGACGTGCTCCTCCGGGAAGCCGCCGGGAAGCACGAGCGCGGCCGTGCCGTCGGGCAGGCGCTCGTCGTGCAGCGGGTCGACGACGGCGACCTCGAGCCCGGCGGCGGCCAGCAGTTCGGTCTGCTCGGCGTAGCCGAAGGTGAACGCCGCGCCCCCCGCGACCGCCACCACCGGCCGGGGGTGCGCCCGCTGATGTACCGAAAGCGGCTTTGGGTGAGGCGGTGGATATACCGAAAGTGGCTTTCGGTGCATCCGGCGCGGCCGCGGAGAGTTCGGCGGCGGAGGCCCGGCGGCGCACGGCTCGGCCGCGGCGAGCTCGGCCGCCGGGTCCCAGGCCGGGCCCGGGGGATCGGCTCGGCGAGCCGGACCACCGCGTCGAGGTCGACGTGCGCCGCCACCAGCTCGGCCATCGCCTCGACCGCCGCCGTGGCCGCGTCGCCGTGCTCGGCCGCCGTCACCAGCCCGAGGTGCCTCGACGGTACGGCCAGCTCCGCCCGCCGCGGCAGCGCGCCGAGCACCGGGAGCCCGACCTCGTCGCAGGCGGCGCGCAGTACGGCCTCGTGCCGCTCGCTGCCGACCCGGTTGAGCACCACTGCGGCGACCCGCGTCGCGGCGTCGAACGACCGGAACCCGTGCAGCAGCGCCGCCACGCTGCGAGACTGCCCCCGGCAGTCGACCACCAGCACGACCGGCGCTCCCAGCAGCCCGGCGACGTGCGCGGTCGAGCCGTGCCCGTCGCCAGCCGGCCGTCGAACAGGCCCATCACGCCCTCGACGACGGCCACCTCCGCGCCCGCCGCCCCGTGCCGGAACAGCGGGGCGATCCGGTGCTCGCCGACCAGCACCGGATCGAGGTTCCGGCCCGGTCGCCCGGCCGCGAGGGTGTGGTAGCCCGGGTCGATGTAGTCGGGCCCGACCTTGAACGGCGCCACCGGGGTCCCGCGGCGGCGCAGCGCGGCCATCAGCCCGGTCGCGACCGTCGTCTTCCCGCTGCCCGACGCCGGGGCGGCGACGACCAGAGCGCGCGCGCTCACGCCACCGCCCCGCCGGGCCCACCGCAGGCGAGACAGGTGCCGACACGACGACCGACGGTACGTCTCGTGCGGCGCCCGGCCGCGGGGTCGGTGGTGCGCCACGGCGTCACTCGTATCCGAGGATCGGGTGCGGCACGTACGGCGCCTCCAGCGCGGCGACCTCCTCCTCGGTGAGCGCGCCGTCCACCGCCGCGATCGCGTTCTTCGAGGTCGAGCACCCAGTCCCGCCAGGACGACGACCCGTAGCTCATCATCCCGAGGCAGATGCGGGACACCTGCAGGCCGGTGGCGCCCAGACGCGTGTACTCCACCCGCCGACCCTAACCCCGGGCCGGGCTCCTCCCCGGACGCCGACGGCCGCCACGGCAGCGGCCTGTCGCTTGTGCTCAGTGACGAAGGCGCTCATCGATCAGCCTCCGGCGGCTGGCATCTCGACGGCTCGAGGTGGATGGTCCAGGGCTCTCGCGCTCAACCTGAACCAGTTCGACCATCACGATTCCAGCCACGCACGAGTCTCCGCCACCACCTCGCCGACCACCAGGGGTGCTGAGTCGTCGACATCGATCACCGCGCACACGTCGGCCCGCGCCGGACCGAGCACGTCCACCGCACTGCGCTCGTCCGCACGGTCCGCGTCCGCCGCCCGCCGGCACCTGGCGGCTCTACCCTGCTCTCCTGACCGGGCCGCAAGCAGTGCGGCCGCCTGCAGCGCCTCCGTCCGGAACGGCCGGGTGCCATGCTGGTGCAGCAGCATGAACAGCTCGGTCGGCACCGCACGGGCGCGCAGGTCGTCACCGCACCGCAGGTACACCTGCGCGGCCCGAACGAGGCCCATCACCAGCACGCCGCGCAACCCGGACTCGCGCGCAGCGCACACCGCCTCCACGACGAGGACGCGGGCCCGATCCGGCTCGGACCCGACCAGCAACACCGCCAACGCTGCTTGAGCGTGCGGCAGGTACAGCTCGCCGGACACCGCGGACCGGACGGCCTCTCGAACTCCTGCCGCGCACCGACTGCATCGCCGCTCTCCACGGAGGTCCAGCCCAGCGCGTGGTGGAACACCGCCGCACGCCCATCCGGTCGCACCAAGGGCCTCGCGACGCCGTCCGCGCACCCCCGCAGTCACCTGACATCAGCAGGATGTCGCCTCGGAGGTACTGCGCGAGACAGCGGCACCGATCGTCAGCAGCGGTCGTCGCCAGCGCCACCGCCTCGGTGAACAGCTCGTCCGAGCGCTCCACCGACGCGGCGCCCGACAGCCGCAGCAGCACGGCCAGACCCGTGGTCACGGCGGCACGCGCAGCCAGGTCGGGGCCCTCCGACTCGAGCGCACGCGTGAGCCATTCCAGCGCTTCGACCCGGTCGTTCCACGTCCAGTACGGCCACATCCCACCCAAGAGCGCGCGAGCGGCCAGCCTCATCGCCGTCGTCGAAGGCGGACCCGACGGCGGCTTGCAGGTTCCCATCGTCGCGCGCAACCTCTCGGTGCCAGGCCGGGATCCACAGGTGCTTCGAGGCCAGCCGGTGACCACCCGGCAGAAATGCGCACGGTGACGCCGCCGGGCTGCCGCGCGTTCACTCGGGTGTGTCGACTCGGCTGCGAAGGCCCGTACTGCTCCAGCAGGCTGTACCGCATCTCGTCTGCGCCCGCCCGCGTCGTGACGAGTGACTTGTCGACCAGCCTGAACACCAGGTCGTCGCCGTCAGCGCCGACCACGGCGGCGGCGGCGTCGAGGTCGAAGTCGGCGGGGAACACCGTCAGCGCGTGCAGCGCGGCCTGCTCCTCTGGGGCAAGCAAGCGGTAGCTCCAGTCCATCGCGGCGCGCAACGTCTGCTGGCGCGGGAGCGCGGCACGGCCGCCGCTGGTGAGCAGGTCGAAGCGGTCGTCGAGCCGGGCCGCCACCTGGGAGGCAGCCGCACGTAGCCGGGCCGCGGCCAGTTCCAGCGCCAGCGGTATGCCGTCCAGTCGTCGGCAGATCTGCTCGACCGCGGCGGCGTTGTCCACGGTGAGCTCGAACCCGGCCTGTGCTACCCGCCCCCGCTGGCAGAACAGCACCACTGCACTCGACGAAGCCAGCTCCGCCGGGCCCGATCCCGGCGGCGGCAGCGCCAGGGGCGGCACGGGGACGACGATCTCGCCACTGACAGCGAGCGGTTCACGGCTGGTGGCCAGCACCGTCAGCGGCGGGCAGGCGCGCAATAGGGCCTCCACGAGACCGAAGGCCCCGACGAGGACGTGCTCGCAGTTGTCGAGCACCAGCAGCACCCGGCGGCCCTGCAGGTGCTCCACCACCGCCTCGAGGCCGTCCAGGCCCGCCCCTTCCCACGCCCAGTGCACGGGCGACCTCGGCCTCGACCAGGAGATCGGCGTGGAGCGGGGCGAGCTCGACGAACCGCACCGCCTCGAACCGGTCGGTCACGTCGTGGGCGAGCTGAAGCGCCAGCCGGGTCTTGCCGACCCGCCCACGCCGGTCAAGGTGATCAGCCGGGCGCTGGCCAGCCGCCGCCGGAGTGCCGCCAGCTCGGCAGCCCGGCCGACGAGCGGATCAGCGCGGCGGGCAGGGTGTGTCGAGCCGGAGTGCGACCGGGCCGGGCGTGGTCGAGCGACGGGTCATGCGCGAGGATCCGGCGCTCCAGCCGGCGCAGTGCCGGTGTCGGCTCAATACCCAGCTCCTCGCCCAGGATGCGGCGCACGCGACGATATGCCGCGAGCGCGTCCGCCTGGCAGCCTAGCCGGTAGAGCGCCAGCATCAGCTGCTCCCACCCGCGCTCCCGCAGCGGATGGGCGGTCAGGTGCGGCTCGAGCCGCTCGACCGCGACGCCCGGCTGCCCCGCCGCCACCTCCGCGGCGGCGAGGTCCTCGACCGCCGCCACGCGCGCTTCTTGCAGGCGACTCACGGCGTCCCGTACGAGTTCCGCGTCGCCCAGGTCGGCCAGCGGCGTTCCGCGCCACAGCGCGAGCGCGTCGCGCAGGGCGGACACGGCATCCGCGGACCGTTCCATCGCGAGGGCCGTCCTGCCGTAGGCCAGCAGCCGCGCAAAACGGTCGGCGTCGACCTCCTCGGGCGCCGTCCGCAGCATGTAGCCGCCGTCCCGGGCGACGAGCCGGTTCGCGGCAGGCCCGAGCGCGGCGCGCAGCCGCGAGACCAGGCCGCGCAGGGTGACGCCCACGGTGACGGGCGGCCGCCCGGCCCACAGCAGCTCGGCCAGGGTGTCGGACGCGACTGCGCAACCGGACTCGGCGGCGAGCGCCGCCAGCAACATCCGCTGCTTCCGGCTGCCGATCTCGACCACCCGGTCGTCGACGACGACCTCCAGCGGGCCGAGCACCGGAACTCCACAGGCCCTGACGCCACGCCCACCCTCCTCGGCGCAACTCTCGCGCAACGTCCCCGTTCCACACTGCCCGCACCTGCCCGCGAACGGAAGCGTCGGACTAGCTGCCGGGAGGCGATGTTGGACAAGACGCAGATCTTGCACGCGGGGCGCGCCGTCGTCGAGTTGGTGGCCGACCGCCTCGCCGCGCTCCTCGAGACCCTGCCCAGCGCATCGACTCCCGTCAGTGCTCAGTGGACCGTGCGCGACGCCGCCGCGCACCTGATATGCAGCGCGTCCCTGTACGCCGAGCTGGCCGTCGGGGCCGGCGCCCCCTATCCGCAATTCAGCCCGTCGGCCGTGAGCAAGGCGAATGCGGCGCGGATCGCCGACATCGCCGACACCGACCCACGAACACTCGCCAAGGGGCTCACCACCGCGGTGGCAGAGTTCCTCGAGGGCACCCGACCGCCGCGGCGACACGACCGTGTGCTGGCACGGTGGCATCACCCTGACCCTGGCCGAGCTGACCGGATTGCTCGTCGGCGAGCAGCTGATGCACGGCTACGACATCGCCGCCGCCACCGGCATCCCGTGGTCGATCAGCGTCGATGATGCAGCGCTGGCCTTCGTCGGCTACAGAGCGGTGCTGCTTCGCACGGTGGACCCGGACGGGGCCCATGGGCACACGGCCACCTACCGGGTGGACCTGGGAGTCGCCGGTCGACTCACCGTCCGCTTCACCGACGGCGTCGTCGCCCTCGTGCCCGCCTACCGCGGGCCGGTCGACTGCGAGATCACGGCCGACCCCGTCGCGATGCTGCTCGTGGCCACGGGACGGCTCCCCAGGCCGGCGCGATCACGCTCGGCCTGCTCTGGGCCGGTGGCCCGCGACCCGAACTGGCTCTCGGCTACGGCCGGCTGTTCCGCACGTTCTGAAAGAGGAGACGCAGATGGGCAGTGAGCGCGGATGCGGGTCGGTGCTCGGCGACATCTCGCCGGGCCAGCGCCTCCCGGCACACGAGGTGTCCCGGCTTCGTGCCGCGGCGTATCACGCCCGCCGGGTCTACCCCGGTCCGCTGGGGGAGCTCCTGCACCGCGAACTCAGCGCGTTCGCCGAGTTCGGCCACAGGTTCGCCGGTGATGCGCTGTTGCCGCGTCTGGCGACCGAGATCCTGCGAACGCCGGTCACCACTCGATCCCCTGCTGGCCCTTCTGGCCGGCGTCCATCGGGTGCTTGACCTTGGTCATCTCCACGACGAGGTCGGCGGCCTCGACCAGCGCCGGGTGCGCGTCCCGGCCGGTGACGACGACGTGCTGGGTGCCCGGCCGGTCGCCAGCGTCTCGACGACGTCGTCGACGTCCACCCAGCCCCACGTCATCGGGTAGGTGAACTCGTCGAGCACGTAGAAGCGGTGGGCCTCGCGCGGCGAGGTCGCGCTTGATCTGCGCCCAGCCCTCGGCGGCGTCGGCGGCGTGGTCGGTCTCGGTGCCCTGCGGCGCGACCAGGACCAGCCCTAGCCCATCTTGTGCCAGACGACCGGCCCGCCCTCGCCGGTCTGCTCGTGCAGCCGGCCGAGCGCGGTCAGCGCGTTCTCCTCGCCGACCTTCCACTTCGCGCTCTTGACGAACTGGAAGACCGCGATCGACCAGCCCTGGTTCCACGCCGCGCATCGCCATCCCGAACGCGGCGGTGGACTTGCCCTTCATCTCGCCGGTGTGCACCGCGAGCAGCGGCCGGTTGCGCCGCTGCCGGGTGGTCAGCCCGTCGTCCGGGACGACCTCGACCTGTCCCTTGCGGCATCAGCGTCCGTCCATGCGCGCGCTCGCGGACCGACCTGCACCCGCCGGCGAGCGAGTCGGCGGCCAGCTCCTCCAGGCGCAGCGTCTGCGCGCCCAGCTGGGCGCCGAGCGCGCCGGCCAGGCCCAGCCGCACCGGCCCGGACTCGCAGTCGACGACGATGCTCGCGGTGCCGGCCGCGGCCAGCAGCCCGGCGGCCCGGCAGCGCCTGGCCGAGGTGGTCGCCGCCGCGGGGCGCCGGTGGCCCGGCCGTCGGTGACGACGACGAGCAGCGGCCGGCGGCGCGGGTCGCGGATGCGCTCCACGCGCAGCAGCCTCGTGCGCGCGCAGCAGCCCGGCGGCCAGCGGCGTGCGCCCGCCGGTGCGGCAGCTCGGTCAGCCGGGCCGGCGCGGCCTCGACCGACCAGGTGGGCGGCAGCGCGAGCTCGGCGTCCGACCCGCGGAAGGTGACCAGGCCGACCTTGTCGCGGCGCTGGTAGGCGTCGAGCAGCAGCGAGAGGACGGCGCCCTTCACCGCGCCCATCCGCGCGCGCGCGCCCATCGAGCCGCTGGCGTCGACGACGAACAGCACGAGGTTGCCCTCGCGGCCCTCGAGGTCGGCCTGCCGCAGGTCCTCCCGGGCGCACCGCGAGCCCGGGGCCGGTGCGGCCGCGGGCTCCTGGTGCGGCGCGGCGGCGAGCACGGTGTCGGGCAGGTGCAGCCGGGTGGCGCGTCGCGGCGGCCGGCGCGAGCCGACCACCCGGCCGCGCTCGGTGCGGGCCCGCGAGCGGCGTCCGGCCGCGCCGGCGCCGATGCCCGGCACCTCGAGCCGCCGCGCGCGGAACGGCTCGCGGCGGCGCCGCGGCGCCCGGTCGGGCCGCGCCGGCCGGCCGCGCGTCGCCGGGCCGCCCGACGCGGCTTCGCCCGTCTGACTGCCCGCGCCGCGTTCGCTCCGTCGACCGCCCTCGCGTCGTCGGAGCCGGGCTCCGGCGCGCCGCCGCCCGGGCCGTCGGGTCCGGGCCGTCGGGTCCGGGCCGTCGGGGTCCGGGTCGTCGGGCTCCGGGCTCGTCGGGTCGGCGCCGTCCAGGGCCTGGTCGAGGGTCTCCTCGTCGAGGCCGGGGGCGTCGAACGGGTTGCGCCGGCGGCGGTGCGGCAGCGCGAGGCGGGCGGCGACCCGGACGTCGTCCTCGGTCACCTCGTCGGCGCCGCACCAGGCGGCGTGCGCGATCGCGGCGCGGGCGGTGACCAGGTCGGCGCGCAGCCCGTCGACGTCGAAGGCGGCGCACACCGCGGTGACCTGGCGCAGCGCGGCGTCGGCGAGGACGACCGAGGGCAGCCGGGCGCGGGCGGCGGCGATCCGGCGCGCCGGCGCCGCCTCGGCCCGGCCAACGGCGCGGCGAACCGGCCGGGTCGGCGTCGTAGGCGAACCGGCGGCGCACCACCTCGGCGCGGGCGTCGGCGTCGCGCGGCGCGCCGACCTCGACGGTGAGCCCGAACCGGTCGAGCAGCTGCGGGCGCAGCTCGCCCTCCTCGGGGTTCATGGTCCCGACCAGCAGGAACCGCGCCGCGTGCCGCACCGAGACGCCCTCCCGCTCGACGTAGGCGCGGCCCATCGCCGCGGCGTCGAGCAGCAGGTCGACCAGGTGGTCGTGCAGCAGGTTGACCTCGTCGACGTAGAGCACGCCGCGGTGCGCGGCGGCCAGCAGGCCGGGCTCGAAGGCCTTGACGCCCTCGGTCAGCGCCCGCTCGAGGTCCAGCGAGCCGACGACGCGGTCCTCGGAGGCGCCGACCGGCAGCTCGACCAGCCGCGCCGGGCGGCGTGGGCCGCGCGGGCGAGTCGCCGGCGATGCGGGCCGTCGGGGCAGCGCCGGGTCCGGGGGCGGCCGGGTCGCAGGCGAACCGGCAGCCGGCGACGACGGCGACGCGGCGGCAGCACCGCGGCCAGCGCCCGCACCGCCGTCGACTTCGCCGTGCCCTTCTCGCCGCGCACCAGCACGCCGCCGACGCCGGGGTGACGGCGTTGAGCAGCAGCGCCAGCCGCATGTCGTCCATGCCGACGACGGCGGAGAACGGGAACCGGACGACGTCTCTGCCGTCCGGTGCGACGCGCGGCACTGAGGAGGTCACTGCAGGAAGCCTGCCAGACCGGAGGTCACCGTCGGGAGGTTCGGCGGCGCGCCGTGACCGATGACATCCCGCACCGCGGCGGTGTCGAGGTGCTGCGCGACGAGATCGCCGAGCAGATCGAGCTGCGCGGCCCGTTCGGCGGCGAAGGACGTGCCGGGTGCGGCCCGGAACCCGGTGCGGCCGGCCTGCTCCGCGACGCGGGCCAGCAGCGCGCGGCGGAACCCGTCGTTCTCCAGCAGCCCGTGCCAGTGGGTGCCGAGGACGACGCCCGCGTCGGAGCCCTCACCCGGCCCGTCGAGCAGCACCGGATCGCCCGACCGCACGACGCGCCCGTGGTGGATCTCGTAGCCGCGCACCGGGTACCCCCAGGCTGTCCCGACCGGGTTCTGCAACACCTTGTCCGCCGCGAACTCGACCTCCAGGTCCAGCAGCCCCAACCCCTCTGCCGACTCGGTCTCGACCCTGTGCGGGTCCGCGATCCGCCGCCCGAGCATCTGGTAGCCCCCGCAGATCCCGAGCACGGGCCGCCCGGCCCGCGCGTGCGCGACCACCGCGTCGGCCAGCCCGGTGCGGCGCAGCCACCCGAGGTCCGCGACGGTCGCCTTCGAGCCCGGCAGCACCACGAGGTCCGCGCCCTCGACCCGCGACGGTTCGGTGACGTAGCGCACCGCGACGCCCGGCTCGCACGCCAGCGCCTCCGCGTCCGTCGCGTTGGAGATCCGTGGGAACCGCACCACCGCCACCCGCAGCCACTGCGCGCCGCACGGTGGCGCCGGCCGACCGAGCACCCCGTCGGTGACCGCGGAGAGCGAGTCCTCGGCGTCGAGCCACAGCCCGTCCGCCCACGGCACCACCCCGAGCGTCGGGCGGCCGGTCAGCGCCTGCAGCTGGTCCAGCCCGGGCGCGAGCAGCGCGGGGTCGCCGCGGAACTTGTTGACGACGAACCCGGCGATCCGCGCCTGGTCCGCGGGCGACAGCACGGCGACCGTGCCGAACAGGTGCGCGAGCACACCGCCGCGGTCGATGTCGCCGACCACCACCACGGGCAGGTCGGCGGCCTGCGCCAGCCCCATGTTGGCGATGTCGGTGGCCCGCAGGTTGATCTCGGCGGGCGAGCCGGCGCCCTCGCAGACCACCACGTCGTAGCGCGACCGGAGGCCGGCCAGGGTGGCGGTGACGACCTCGAGCAGCGCGCCCTTGCGCTCCCGGTACGACAGCGCGCTGACCGTCCCCCGCGCCCGTCCGAGCACGACGACCTGCGACGACCGGTCGCTGCCCGGCTTGAGCAGCACCGGGTTGAACGCGACGCTCGGCGCGAGCCCGCACGCGTGCGCCTGCATCGCCTGCGCCCGTCCGATCTCGCCGCCGTCGACGGTCACGACCGAGTTGTTGCTCATGTTCTGCGCCTTGAACGGCGCGACCGACACGCCCTGGCGCACCAACCAGCGGCAGATGCCGGCGACCAGCGCGCTCTTCCCGGCATCCGAGGTCGTGCCCGCCACGAGCAGCGCGCCGCGCAGTGCTGTGCCGTCGGTCCTCTGGCTCACCGGGATACCGTAGGCACGTGCGGTTCCTGCTGCGTCCGGGCTGGCTGGCCTTCATCGCGCTGGTCGTCGGGTTCGCGGCGGCCTGCTACACGCTGCTCGCACCGTGGCAGTTCGGTCGGGAGAAGCAGCGGGAAGCCCAGGAGCAGGCGATCGCGACCGCCGACGCCACCCCTGCGGTCCCCCTGGCCGAGCTCGTCCCGCCAGGTTCCGCGGTGACCCCGGAGCTCGAGTGGCGGCAGGTGACGGTCACGGGCACGTACCTGGCCGAGGCCGAGGCCCTGGTGCGCCTGCGGACGCTGGACAGCAAGGCGGCGGTCGAGGTGCTCACCCCGATGCGCCTCGACGACGGCCGGGTCGTGGCCGTGGACCGCGGGCTCGCGCCGCTCACGGACTCCGGCGCGGTGCCGGCCTACCCCGCGGCGCCCGGCGGCACGGTCACGGTGACGGCGCGGCTGCGCGCGGACCAGCACGACCCGTCTGATCGACCGGTCGTGCGGGGTGCGGGGGCGCCGCAGCTCTACGGCGCCGACTCGGCCGTGCTCGGCGCGACGGCAGGGCTGGACCTGGTTGCCGGGATCCTCCAGCTCCCGGCGGACCAGCCCGGTGTACTCGCTCCGGCGCCGGTCGGGCCGACGGTGGCGGACGCCGCACCCTTCACGAACTTCTCCTACGCCCTGCAGTGGTTGACGTTCGGGCTGATCGCGCTCGTGGCGCTGGGCTACTTCATCCGCCTGGAGCTGCTGCAGCGCCGCGGGAGCGGCCACCGGTCCCGCCGGGCGGAGCTGCGGCGGGCGTTGGCAGGCGACGACATCGCCGACGGGCGGCCGGTGGACTCGACGGAGAGCCGGGCCGACGGTCCGGCGGTCCCGCCCGGCCGCTCCTGACCCGCCTCCCCCCGGTCTGCGGCGCCCGCAGAGGCCAGGAAGGCCACCTTCATGGCCTCCGGTGACAGGAAGGTGGCTTTCCTGGCACGGCGAGCCACCTACCGAGCGCTGCGGCTACGACAGCGGCGAGACCGGTCGCCGCCACACCGACCAGCCGGGACAGCCGCGCCGCCCGCCGCAGGTCGGCCGCCCCCGGAGGCGGGCCGTCGCCGAGCCGCGGGCGCTCCTCCGCGCCGTGGGGGTACACCGTGCGCCCGCCCAGCGTGACGCCGAGCGCACCGGCGGCCGCCGCCTCCACCGGCCCGGCGTTCGGACTCGGGTGCGCGCCTCCGTCCCGTCGCCAGGCCCGCAGGGACGCGCCCGGCGAGCCACCGACCGCGGGCGCGACCGCCGCCGTCAGCAGCGCGCACACCCGCGCCGGGAGCAGGTTCGCGACGTCGTCGAGCCGGGCGGCGGCCCAGCCGAACCGCGCATACCAGGGTGAGCGGTGCCCGACCATCGCGTCCAGCGTGTTCACCGCGCGGTAGCCGAGCAGCCCGGGCACCCCGGCAAGGGCGCCCCACAGCAGCGGGGCGACCACGGCGTCCGCAGTGTTCTCCGCCATCGACTCGGTTCCCGCCCGCGCGAGGCCGCCGGCGTCGAGCGCCGACGGGTCGCGCCCGCACAGCCCGGGCAACCGTGCCCGGGCCGCCGCGAGGTCGCCGCGGTCCAGCTCGGCGGCGAGTGCCGCACCCTCCCGTGCCAGCGACGTCCCGCCCAGCACCACCCACGTCGCCAGCGCCGTCACCGCCGTGCGCGCGACCGGCCCGCGGGCCGCCCGCTCGGCCGCCGCCCCCAGTGCCACGGCTCCGCCGACCAGCACCGCGACGTGCCGGGCACCGGCGCCCCGCCGATCGGCGTACCCGTGCCGTTCGAGCGCGGCCGCCACGGCGCCGAAGCCGGCCACGGGATGCCCGCGCCGGGGGTCGCCGACGACGGCGTCGGCGGCGGTGCCGAGGACCAGGCCTACGGCCCGGGCGAGCACAGGCGTGATCAGGCGTCCCGGTCCGTGTCGATCGCCTGCGCCAGGTTCTGCTCGTGCAGCCGCCGTGCCTGGGTCGCGATCCGGTGCAGGCTGCACGGCCACTTCTCCCCCGAGCCGGTGGCGCTGCGGCAGGCACTGCACCTGCCGAACCGGTCCGGGACGTGCGCGGCGAGCAGCCGCCGCCACACCCCCGGCATCTCGGCCATCACTTCGGCCATCGGAACGGCCGCACTGTCGTCCCCGTCCTGGTCCCCCACCATCGTCCCCCTCGCACCGCACGTCGCCCCCGCACCGTTCCCCGAGCGCACCCGCCCGTCACTGGCGGCTCCCGTATCCCCGCGTGCATTACCCTGCGTGAGGATAGGCAAACCTACAGTGTGAACTCCTCCAAGGGTGCCTGACCGGTGGAACGCGCCTTCTCCCGGCCCCGCAGCTCGACGCGGCGGATCTTGCCCGAGAGCGTCTTGGGCAGCTCCGCGAACTCCAGGCGCCGGATGCGCTGGTACGGCGCGAGGTGGTCGCGGGCGAACTCCAGGATGGACCGGGCGGTCTCGGCCGAGGGCTGATACCCGTCGGCGAGCACGACGAACGCCTTGGGGACGGCCAGCCGCAGCGGGTCCGGCGAGGGCACCACCGCCGCCTCGGCGACAGCCGGGTGCTCGATCAGCACGCTCTCCAGCTCGAATGGGGAGATCCGGTAGTCGCTGGCCTTGAACACGTCGTCTGCGCGACCGACGTAGGTGATGTAGCCGTCGGCGTCGCGGTTTCCGACGTCGCCGGTGTGGTAGTAGCCGTCGGCGGTGGCGCCGGCGGTCAGCGCGGGATCGCCCGCGTACCCGACCATCAGGCCCAGCGGCCGCGCCTTGAGATCCAGGCAGATCTCGCCCTCGTCCGCCGGCGCGCCCGTGGCCGGGTCGATCAGCTCGACGATGTAGCCGGGGACAGGGCGGCCCATCGAGCCCGGCTTCACCGGCTGGCCCGGCGTGTTCGCGATCTGCACCGTGGTCTCGGTCTGGCCGAACCCGTCGCGGATCCGCACGCCCCACGCCCGGTCGACCTGCTCGATGACCTCGGGGTTGAGCGGCTCGCCCGCCCCGACCACCTTGGTCGGCGGCCGGCGCAGGCCGCTCAGGTCGGCCTGGATCAGCATCCGCCACACCGTCGGCGGGGCACAGAAGCTCGTGACGGCGCACCGGTCGAGGACGTCGAGCACGCCCGGGGCGTCGAACCGTGCGTAGTTCATCACCAGCACGCACGCCTCGGCACACCACGGGGCGAACACGTTGCTCCAGGCGTGCTTCGCCCAGCCCGGCGAGGAGATGTTGAGGTGGACGTCGCCGGGCTCCAGCCCGATCCAGTACATCGTCGACAGGTGCCCCACGGGGTACGACGCGTGGGTGTGCTCGACCAGCTTCGGGCGCGCCGTGGTGCCGGAGGTGAAGTAGAGCAGCAGCGGGTCGTCGGCGCGGGTGACGCCGTCCGGGGTGAAGTCGGGCGACGCCGCGTCCGCCGTGCCGTAGTCCAGCCACCCGTCGGGCGCGCCCCCGACCGCGATCCGGGTGTAGTCGCCGGGCACCTCCACGAAGGCGCCGGTCGCCGACGCCGCGACGACGACGTGGCGGGCGCCGCCGCGGTCCAGGCGGTCACGCACGTCGGCGGCCCGCAGCTGGGTGGTCGCGGGGATGACCACCGCACCGAGCTTCATCGCGGCGAGCAGGGTCTCCCACAGCTCGACCTGGTTGCCGAGCATGAGGACGATGCGGTCGCCGCGCCGCACCCCCCACTCGCGGAGCCGGTTGGCCACCCGGTTCGACCGGGCCGCCAGCTCGGCGAAGGTCCAGTGGGCCTCGGAGCCGTCCTGCTCGACGATCCACAGCGCGCGGCGGGCGCCGCGCACCGGGTCCGCGGCCACGGCGTCGACGTGGTCGAGCGCCCAGTTGAACGTGTCGAGCTCGGGCCAGCGGAAGTCGCGGTAGGCGGTGTCGTAGTCGTCGCGGTGCGCGAAGAGGAAGCCGCGGGCCGCGTAGAAGGCCCGCACGGAATCGCCTGCAGCCATGACCCACCTCGTCGCTCGCCGCTCTGCTCGACGGAAACCCTAATGCCCCGTTCGGCAACGTCCACCCGACGTCACGGGACGGGGCATTCGTGCCGCGCAGGTCCTCGGGAAAGCGAGACCGCGATTCCCACGGAGGGCTGAACGGACCAGGGCATCATCCACTCCTTCGAGTAGACAACGGCCTCCGAGTGCAGCATTCGGCCGCGGAACGGCGATCCCGTCGTCGACGCAGTCGCACGAGCCTGGAGGAAGCGCCGGATGAACAGCGAGACCGTCGCGCAGGACATGTTCACCGTGCTGCACGGGCAGCCGACCCCGGTCGTCACGCGCTGGACCTACTCCGCCGCCGACCCGTTCGCGGTGACACTCGGCATCCGTGGCCGCCGCGACCGGTTCGTGGAGTGGCTCGTCGCGCGCGACCTGGTGCTGGCGTCGCTGGCCGGGCCGGCGGGTTGCGGGGACGTCCGGATGAGCCCGCAGCACGTCCAGGGCTACGACATCATCGAGATCGAGATCCGCTCGCCGGACGGCAGAGCGGTGCTGGAGGTCGACCGCGACCTGCTGGTGCAGTTCGTCGACGCCGCGGTAGCGCTGGTCCCCGTGGGCGAGGAGTCGGCCCGCATGGACCTCGACGCGGAGATCCTCAAGATCACGCGCAGCTGCGCAGGCTGACCAGATCGTGTCCTGCAAGTCGGCGCCGCCGCGGAGCAAGGCGTCGACTCGCAGGTGGAGTGACTAGTCGCCACCCCGGTAGCGCTCCGCGTAGCGCTGCGCCTCGGCGTCGCGCTGCGGGGCCCGCGCCTCGTCCCGCAGCTCCTTCGCGTAGCCCCGCGGGAAGCCCGCCTTCATCGCGCGGTGCTCGACGGCCTCGTCGATGAAGGAGACCACGTAGATCATCGCCACGAAGATCCCGCCGAGGACCGCCATCAGACGGATCGCGAGCGACCCGGGGATCAGCAGGCCGACGACCAGCCCGACTGGAGCGGCCTGCACGAGGGCCCGCACGATGTGCCGCCACCACCAGCCCGGGGCCGTCGTGTCCCGCAGCACCCAGTCGCGGTACTGCGGGGGAAGGCCGCCGCCGAGCGCGTACCACCACCAGCGCAACGGGCCGGGGCGGGCAGGACGGTCGGTGGCCATGTCCTCAGGATACGTCCGGAGCGACCGTCGGGACCCGGATCGTGCTTCACCAGTCACGGCTCGGCGGGGTCGCGCTCACCGTCGGAGCCGGAACCGGAGTCGAAGTCGGCGTCGGCGGCCAGGTCGGGATCGGGATCGACGACGTGCACCGCCGCCTCCTCCGCCGACGCCGCGCCCCCGTCGATGCCGACGTCCTGCCCCTCCATGGAGTCGGTCCGCTCCATCACGCCGAGCTGCTCCGGGTCGGCCAACCGGCCCGCGCGGTCGACGTCCACCGGCACCTCCTCGGGCACCTCCCGGGCCAACCGCTCGTCGAGTGTCTCCCCCGCGGCCTGGCCGGCGACCGTCAGCTCGTCGTCGTCGAGCGCGTAGGGCCGGTCGGGCGGCGAGTAGCCGGCGTCGACCGCGTCGTTGCCGTCGGCCGGGCCCACGAGCGACTCCGCCGTCTCCAGCTGCACCGTCGCACCCAGGTCGGGTGCCTCGGGCTGCTCCTCGTAGTCGCGCTGCGCCATCGATGCCTTCCTTCCGCACGTTCGTCGCCGGGCCCCCGGATCGCCGGTCGGGGCAGGTCGGGTGAGCCCGGCCGTCGTCCCGGCCTACCCGAGAGGCCCGCCGCTGAAGCGTGTCCTGTCGATCACCGCCGAAGCGAGGCACTTGGCCGGTCCGTCGCCCGCCCGGTGACCGGGTCGGCGTCGCGCAGGGCCATCGGGTCGTCGACCCGCCGCGTGTGCACCCGGACCCCGCCCTGCAGCCGGCCACCGCTGTTGCGTGCCACGCCCAGGCAGGTCTCGGTCCACAGGTTGAGCTGGATCTCCTTGGCCAGCAGCAACTTGTTGTAGAGCAGGTGCGAGACCCGGTCGCCGGGGCGGGCCCACGACTCGATCTCGAAGACCAGCCCGTCGTCCTCGCACCGCGCCCGGAACTCGATCTCTCCCGCCTCGAGGTGACCGTGCAGGGTCGCGAACCGGAACGAGGTCGGCGTCCGGTGCACGACGCGGACCGGGCCGTCCCACGGGCCGGGCATCCGGACGACGTACTCGTCGCCGACCTCCATCCGGTCCCCCTCCCCGCGCGACTTCACAAAGACCGCGGCGTCCTCGGGCGCGGCCGAGTTGGGGTCGGTGGCGAGCTGATCGACGAGCTGCTCCGGGCTCCTCTGCGCACCGACCGTCCGGACGGCGTAGCTGCGGTGCAGGAGCGGGCCGTACCCGTCGGTGAGGCCTTGGATGCCGTCCCGCTCGACGCCCTCCGGCAGCGGCGGGGGGAGGTCCTCGGGACCGCCCTCCTCGTCCTGGCGGTAGACCGGCGTGATCCGCCAGAGGTACCGCCAGCTGACCAGCACCAGCCCGATCGGCCAGCGCAGCACGATACCCAGGCGCGTCGACAGGCTGCCCGGCTTGCGGGTGTAGCGGGAGCGTGACCACACGGTGCGGTGGGTACCCGCCGAAGGTGATCAGCACTCCGGATCTCGTGCGCCGCGTCGGCATCAGCGGCCTGCCCCTGCACGCCGCCTCGCTCGGCTCCATCGGCCTGTGCATCGGCCTGTGGGTCCGGGCGAAGACCGTCAGCCAGGAGGAGCGCGCCAACGCCGAGCGGCGCGCGCTGTTCGTCGGGCTGTGGCCACCGATGTTCTGGCTGATCGGCGACACCGTCGACCGGGCACGCGCGGGACGCAAGGGAGCGGGACGCTGATCACCATCGGCCGCAGCGACCTTCCGGCCGAGGTCGCCGACCTCACCTCCCGCCACATCAACTACGACGAGCAGGACGCCCCGCCGCACGTCACCGAGGGCTGGCACCGCGACCGGGTCACGATCGAGCTCGGGCACGAGGCGCCGGGCGAGCCCGAGAATGGCGGCCTCGCGGAGACCGCGGGCGAGCTGGTCAACAGCTACCAGTTCAGCGATCCCCGAATCCTGCGGGCGGCGTACACGCACCCCGGCGACCTGGTCGGGCGCAACATGCTGTTGGAGGGGCGGTTCCTGTTCCTGCGCTTCCTGCTCGGGGTGCGGATCGTCGCCGCCCACGACGAGCTGGCTGACGGCCCCAATGGCCCCGAACGGCGGATCGGCTGGTCGTACGCGACGCTCGACGGCCACCTCGAGCAGGGCAAGCTGCGCTACGAGATCGCCAAGGAGATCGACACCGGGCGCGTCGAGTTCCGGATCATCGCCTACTCGCGCTGGTCGCCGATCGCGAACAAGCTGGTCTGGGCCGGGTTCAACATGATGGGTCGCCGCACGCAGCTGACCTGGTACCACCATGCGATGACACGCCTGCAGCACCTGCTCGACGATCCGCCGCCCCCGCTGAAGCCAGACGCCGACGGCATCGTCCGCGCACCGTCGGGAGCCGGCCCGGGCCGGTTCGAGGGGTTCGTCATCCGGTTCGCGCACCCCGGTCTCGACACGCGGCACCCCGACCGCGGCCGCCGCAGGCGAGCGAGAACTGTTTGAAACGGGCCGCGCAGGCAACCCCGCGCCCATGCGGCCTTTCGACGACATCGCGCGGATCGAGCGCGCCCAGGTCCTCGACAAGCCCGTGGCCGTGGTCCGCGCCGTCGTCACGAGCGTCCTGCGTAACCGGACCGTGAAGGACGCGCTGCACGGCGTGTGGCTCGGGCACCCCTTGCACCCGGGGGCCGCCCAGTTCACCGCCGGCTCGCTGCTGTCGGCGTCGATGCTCGACGCGGTCGGCGGGCCGGTGGGTGGTGGCCGGTTGCCGTCGTCTTTCCTCATCGCGGCCGGCCTCGCCACCGCGCCGGTGACCGCGGCGGCCGGCTGGGCCGACTGGTCGGAGAGCCACGAGGACCAGATGCGGGTCGGCCTCGTGCACGCGGCGACCAACGTGGTTGCCCTGTCGCTCTACGGGGCCGCGCTCGTGCAGCGGGCCCGTGGCGGGCGGGGCCGGCTGCTGTCCCTGGCCGGCGGTGCGGTGGCGGGCGCCGGCGCGCTGATCGGCGGCCACCTGGGCTACCGGCAGGCGACCGGGGCCAACCACGGCGAGGAGATCGCGCACATCGGCCCGGCGGACTGGCAGTCGCTCGGCCCGCTGGCGGAGGTACCCGTGGGCAAGCCGGTGCAGCGCGTGGCCGGTGACGTGCCGGTGTTCGTCCTGCGCAGGGCGGACGGCGTCGGGCCGGACGGCATCAGCGTGCTGTCCGACCGCTGCCCGCACCTGTCCGCGCCGCTGCACGACGGCGAGATCGTCGACGTCGACGGCGAGGCGCACGTCGTCTGCCCGTGGCACAGCAGCGAGTTCCGGGTGGCCGACGGATGCGTCGTGCACGGACCGGCGACGGCGCCGGTGCCGCGCTTCGAGTCGCGGGTGGTGGGCGACGAGCTGCAGGCGCGGGTCGTCACGATCCCCGGGGTGCCGGCGAGCTGACGCGGTCCCACGCCTCGGTGTCTCCACCGGTCAAGCAGGCGGGCGTTCCACGGCGACGCGCAGGCCCAGGCCGTCGTCGGTGAGCCGCTCCCCTGACGAGGCGACCAGCTCGTCGAACCGCTCCGCCCAGTCCGCGCCCGTGGCCACGAGCGCGGCGCGGGTGCGCAGCACCGCGAGGTCGAGCACGACGTGCGCAGCGCTCTCGTCGGGCGCCGAGCCCGTGCCGGTCTGCAGCATGGCCGTGCGCAGGCGGGCGCGGTCGAGTGTGGTCTGCACGTGCACCGCCGAGCAGTCGTCGGCGTCGGCCACCACCGCCCCGTCGGCCTCCAGTCGCACGATCACCCGGCGATCCTGCCCGGTGCGCGGCTCGCCTGCGCGACCGGGCCGGATCGTCGACGCTCAGCCCGCAGGCGGGAGGTCCAGGCCCATCCCGCGCAGCACCGTGACGACCCGGTCCGCGGGAATGGCGAACGCGATGTCCTCCACCGACACCGACGGGTCCCCCACCAGCGCCTCGGTGGTGATTCCGACGACGGTGCCGCTCCGGTCGACCAGCGCACCGCCCGAGCTGCCGGAGCTGATCGCCGCGTCCGTCTGGATCACGTCGGTCAGCGTGGCGGTCGACCGGCCGATGGCCGACACGACACCCCGGGTGACCGAGGGCGGCCCGTCGAGGTTCAACGCGTTGCCGATCGCGACGACGTCCTCCCCCGGCCGCACGGCGGCGGGCCCGGCCAGGCGCACCACCGGCAGCCCCTGCGCGCCGTCGATGCGCAGCCACGCGATGTCCGCCTCCTCGTTCGCGGCCACCACCCGGGCGGTGCTGCTCCGCCCGTCAGGGGCGATGAGGGTGGCCGTCGACTCGCCGTGCACCAGGTGCTCGTTCGTGACGATGTCACCGGTCGGGGTGACGACCAGCGCGGTGCCGGCGGTGCCGGTGTCCGGTGCGCCGGACTGGATGCGCAGGACCGCGGGGGCGACGGCGCTGACGGCGTCGAGGAGACCGGTCGGCGTCGGCGCGGGCGGTGGCGGGACGGGGGGCCGGAGCGTGAGCGCCGCCCACGCTCCGACGACACCGCCACCGGCCGTCAGGAGCACGGCCAGGAGCAGGGCACCCGCGACGCGCCAGGCCCGGCGCCGGACGGGCCGACCGGCGGGCACCGACGCGGCTGGTCCCGGCGACGTGGCGGTCTCCGGCGAGGTGGTGGTCTCCGACGAGGCGGGAGGGTCCGGCAGCGGCACCTCGTCGGACTGCCCATCCGCCCCCGGCGGCCACACCTCGACCGGCTCCCGCGGCTCGGGGAGAGCCGTGCCCCGGGCCGACGGCGCCGCGTCGTGCTGCGCCGGTTCGTCGCCTGCCGACGATGCGACCGGGCCCGGTTCCGGCGTCGCCGGCTCGGGTGGCAGCGGGTTCACCTGCTCGGGTGGGGGCGCAGGCGCCTCGTCGTCGATCCGCGGGCCGGCAGCCCGCTCCCCCTCCACCGCCGTCATACCGATCATTGTTCCGGGTGCACCGACACAACCCGACCGCCCGGGTACCTCTCGACCCGAAATCGCCAGGTGTACCCGTTCAGCCCACCTCTGCACACCTCTGTTCGGCATCCGAGTACTGGACCGCCGTCGGAGTGACGAGCGCCGTCCGGAAGGGTGGCGACAAGCCAGCTCACACATCCACGCGGTAAAGCGCAAGGACAATTCTGAGTAACGGTTCGTGCCGCACGGACGACGTGTGGGGTGGCCCCGAGTATGGGCCGTGAGGAGGACAGGCGTGCGGAACCCGGGGCGGCGCGACGGCGACGACGCCCGCGCGGGCTCGACCGACCCGACCGTGCCTCAGGCGGGGTCGGACGGTGGCCCGGCGGACGACGATCTCGTCGGTATGCGCGCGTCCGACTCTCCCCGGACCACCGAGCCGCACCGCGCCGACCACGCCTCACCGGCCGGGAACGACGACGTCGGTGGCCTCGACGGCGACCTCGGCAACGATCTCGACGGCACCCTGGTCGACGACCTCGACCTCGACCTCGACGCCGGTCCGGCGGACATGGACGACGACCTGCTCTTCGACCCCCTGCTCAGCGACGAGCCGATCGACCTGGCCGCGGTGCGCGCGGACGACGCGCTCATCGACGCCCTCAGCGGCGGCGACCTGGCGGGCGCGGACGATTTGGCGGACGACGACCCGCTCATCGCCATGCTCGCCGCGTGGGCCGCGAGTGCCCGCCCCGACGCCGCGGCCGCTCCGCACTCCACGGACCCGGATGCGGCGGGTACCGTTCCGCATCTGCGGCCGGTGACCGCGGCTCCCACCGACGAGACCGTCGGCGTCGAGTCGGCCGCCGATGGCCACCCGGATGTCCTGACGGCGAGCACCGGGTCGCCGGACGGCGAGGCCCCGCAGGACGGCGCGACGGACACCGGACCGCCGGAGCAGGACGAGGCCGACGGTGTCGGCGAGCGCCGCCCCGACCTGGATCCGCCCACCGTCCGGCTGGCCGGTCCGCGCCGCCCCACGGCCGATGACCGTCCCGCAAATCCGGGCACCATGCGTCCGTCGCTCGCCGAGCGTCTGCCCGACGACCACGGCCCGCTCGACGAGCCGGGCGACGGCCCGGGCGGTGCCTCGAGCATTGCGGCGACGGCGACCGCCTCGGTCGTCACCCTGCTGTCCCGCGTCCGCACCGCGAGCCGGCGCACCCGTCCCCGCGGCCAGGCCCTGCCCCCGGGCCACCCGCTGCGCCGCGCGGCCGTCGCCGTGGTGGTCGCCGCGCTGGGTGTCAGCGGGGCCGCCGCGAGCGGCGGGACCGCACAACCGGGCGATCCCGCATGGGCGATCACCAAGGTCTTCTTCGCGGATCGCGCGCGGTCGGTCGAAGCCGCGCAGGTCGTCAGCGCGGGCCTGGAACGGGCCCAGATCCTGCTCAGCCAGCGGCAGCCCGAGCTGGCCAAGCAAGAACTGGCCGCGGTCGCGGCGTCCCTGCCGAGCGTGCGCGACGAGGAGGGCCATACCCGGCTCGTCGACCAGAAGCGGATGCTCGAGGCCGTCGCGGCGCTGACGCCGCCGCTGCCGGGCGATCCGAACCTGACCGCGACGACGACACCCAGCCGGAAGACCGATCCCGACACCTCCGTCCTCGCCCAGGGCGGCCCTCGCGCGGCCGTCAAGGACAAGGCCGCGCCGCCCGGGGGCGCCAAGCCCGCAGACCCGGCGCCCGGGTCCACGGGCACCACCCCGGGCGGCACCGGCACCGCGGACGCAGGTACCACGGGCACCGGTACGACGGGCACGACCAGCACCGAGACGGGCACGACCGGCACCAGCGGAACACGCACGACCGGCAGCCAGAAAGGCACCGGATCCAGGGCCGTCGACTCGACCGGACCCGCCGACGACGACACCGCACTCGCCGAGTCCGCCACCGGCCCTGCGGCCAACGACAGCGCACCCGCCGACACCGGCCCGCCGGCCAACAACACCGGTCCTGCGGCCAACGACGCCGGCCCTCCGGCCGCCGACACCGCACCCGCCGAGGCCGACACCGGCGCGCAGGCCGCCATTCCCGCGCCCGTCCCCTCTCGCGACGCCGCCCGCAGCGCCGGATCCGAGCCCCCCGCGGTCGTGACCACCACGGACGGGACCACCAGCTCCGAGTCGGTCGCCTCGGCGGCGACCGAGCCGGAGGCCGGCGCCCCGGCCCCTGCGACGCCTCCCACCGCGGACGAGCCGGCTCCCGTCACCATCCTGGGCGCCACCGAGCAGGCCCCGGCCGACGTCCCCGCGCCCGTCGGCGACCAGGCCGACGGCAAGGTGAACCCGTCGGCAGGCGCTGCGGACGCACCGAAGGCGTTGGCGGCCGGCTCCGCGCCCGCGGTCCCGGCCGACACGGCGGGCCCCACGGAGACCGGCGGCGCGGTTCTCTCGGACCCGGTCCGGACCACGGTCGAGACGGGAGTCGTGCCCGAGCCCGTGAACGTCGCGACCCCGAAGACCACCGCCGAGACCACCACCAAGGCCACCACCGAGACTTCGGACAAGCCGACCCGCGACACGGCCGCGGACCGTGCGAGCAGCAGCGCCGACACACCGACCCCCACACCGCCCGACACCACCTCCGCCGGGGACAACCCCGAGCCCGTTCACGTGACCGCCGACGACAACCGCGGTCCGGGCAGCTCGCACTCGGGGTCCGACTCCGGCTCGAACTCCGGCTCGAACTCCGGCTCGGGCGGCGGGTCGGATTCCGGAGGCGGCTCGAACAACGACAACAGCAGCTCCGACGACAGCAGCTCCGACACCGGCGGTCCCGGCGGCGCCCGGACCTCCGCCGCCGTCTCGATCCACCCGTAGGCCGACCGTCGGCGGTCGAGGCGCCGCACCGGTCGTCCGGTGCACCCCTCGCGTCAACCGCGACCGATGAAGGGCATCGTCGTGGCGGTCACCGTCATGAACTGCACGTTCGCGTCCAGCGGCAACCCCGCCATGAACAGCACCGCCTCCGCGACGTGTCGGACGTCGAAGGTCGGCTCCGGCAGCACTCGCCCGTCCGCCTGCCGTGCCCCGCGGGCGATCCCGGCCGTCATGTCCGTGGCGGCGTTGCCGATGTCGATCTGCCCGCAGGCGATGCCGTGTGCCCGCCCGTCGAGCGACAGCGACTTCGTCAGCCCCGTGATCGCGTGCTTGGTGGCGGTGTAGGCGGCGCTCCCCGGTCGGGGCGTGTGCGCCGAGATCGACCCGTTGTTGATGATCCGCCCGCCCTGCGGATCCTGCGCCTTCATCGTGGCCACGGCCTCCCGCGCGCACAGAAAAGCGCCGGTCAGGTTGACCGCGACCGTCGACAGCCACCCCTCGATCGGGATCTCGTCGACCCCACCGACCGGGCCGAGCGTGCCCGCGTTGTTGATGAGCAGGTCCACCCGCCCCCACTCGCCGCGCGCCGTCGCGAACAGGTCGGTCACCGACGCCGGATCGGCGACGTCCGTCGGCACGACCATCGCCGCGTCCGCGCCGTCCGCGGTCTCCTCCAGCGCCTCCGCCCGCCGCCCGGCGAGCGCGACGCTCCACCCCGCGTCGAGCAGCGCCCGCGCGACCACCCGCCCGATCCCCGACCCGGCTCCCGTCACCACCGCCACGTTGCGTGTCACGGGGCCGCACCGTAGCGGGCGCGCCACACCACTCTCCGGCGTGTCGCCCGATCGTGCGCGCTTGATCCAGTAGGAAGGAGTCGACGTCGGCGGTCGGTGCCGGGAGGTGGCACGTGCTCCAGGGCACCCGTACCCGTCGGCTTCGGATTCCCCCCTTCCGCCGCCGCGAGCTTCCGAGCATCTACCTGGCCGTCCTGGTCTTCGGCCTGGTCGTCCCGCTGCTGCCGCCGCTCGACATGCCCGATGTGCCGATCACGGCACCGCTGCTCGCGCCGGAGGCGCCCCCGCAACCGCCGCCCGTCCAGGTCCAGCTCGTCGCCCCCGCTCCGGTGGTGCCACGTGCCGCGCTCCTCAACAAGCTCTCCGACAGCCACACCATCGCGCTCACCTTCGACGACGGCCCGGACCCCCGCTGGACCCCCAAGGTCCTCGAGATCCTGCAACGCCACGGCGCGGTCGCCACGTTCTGCATGGTGAGCAAGAACGCGGCGGGCCACGAGGCGCTGGTCAAGCAGGTCGTCGACGCCGGGATGCGCCTGTGCGACCACTCCCGCACCCACGACGAGCAGCTTCCCGACCGCGACCCCGCGCGGATCGCCGACGAGGTGGTCGGGGCCCAGGACACCCTGACGGCGGCTGCGGGCGGGGCCTCGGTCGAGTGGTTCCGGGCGCCCGGCGGCAACTGGTCGACCGACGTCGCCACGCTCTCCGCCGAACACGGCATGCAGCCGCTGAGCTGGAACGTCGACCCGCGGGACTGGGAGCGGCCGGGCGCTGCCGCCATCGTCGCCGCGGTGCAGCAGCAGATCCGGCAGCAGGCGCCCGACGGGCCGATCGTGCTGCTGCACGACGGAGGCGGCCCGCGCGAGCAGACCGTGGACGCGCTGGAGCAGCTGATCCCCTGGCTCGCCGAGCAGGGCTACCGGTTCGGCTTCCCCGTCCCCTGACCCCTCCGGGGTTGTCCTGAAAGCCACGTTCAGGGCACGAGACGTCCTGAACGTGGCTTTCACGACACGCATCGGCCGGGACCCGCCCCGTGCTACTCCCGCACGAGCAGCTCGCCGCGGGGACGTCGAGGTCCACACCGGCTCTGCAGCACATCCTGGCGATGTACGCCGGAGTCGTCTCGCCGCCGATCATCATCGCCGGCGCCGCCGGGCTCGACACCCGCGCGACGGCCCTCCTGGTCACGGCCGCCCTGTTCGTCTCCGGCCTGGGCACCCTGCTCCAGTCGCTCGGCGTGCCCTACGTGGGCTCGCAGCTGCCGCTGGTGCAGGGCGTGTCGTTCGCCGCCGTCGGCACGATGACAGCGGTGGCGACCAACGCCGCCCTCGGCGACTCCAACGCACGGCTGGCCACGATCTTCGGTGCGGCGATCGTCGCGTGGTTCTCGGCCTGCTGCCGGTGCTGGGCCGGATCATGAACGCCATCCCCCAGCCCGTCCTCGGCGGTGCGGGCATCGTGCTGTTCGGTTCCGTCGCGGCCGCCGGGATCCGCACGCTGAGCCGCGTGACCTTCACGAACTCGAACGTGCTCATCGTGGCGGCGTCGATCGGTGTCGGGATCATCCCGATCAGCGTGCCGAGGTCTACAACCACATTCCCGAGTGGCTGGCGACGATCTTCGAGTCCGGGCTCAGCGCGACGGCGATCTTCGCGGTGCTGCTGAACCTCGCGTTCAACCACTGCGGACGTCCCGAAAGTGGCTTTCGGTGCGGTGGATGTTCCGAAAGCCACTTCCGGCACATCGGGGCCGGTCGAGCACAATGCCCGCATGACCGCCATCGACGGGGTCACTCCTGCTCCGGCCGACACCGCCGCCGGAGGGGACCCCCCACTCTCCGGGCACGTGATCGTCTACGGCGTGCGCGGCGTCGGACTGCGCACCGTCGAGCACCTGTGCACCGCCGGTATCACCACCGTCGTCGTCCACGCCGGGCCCGACGACGCCGATCCCGTCGCGGAGGCTCTCCTCGCGAGTTGGGGCGTGCCGCAGGTGACCGGCCGCACGCGCGAGGCACTCGCGGCGGCGCGGCTCGATACCGCCGCCGCGGTGATCTGCGTCCCCGACGACGACCTCAAGAGCTTGGAGACCGCCCTGCTCGTCCGGCGTCTCCGGCCGGACGTGCGGCTGGTCATCCGCATGGGCAACTCGGCGGTGGGCCGCGCGCTGGCCGAGGCCGCCGGGGAGGACAGCGTCCTCGACGTCGCCGCCCTCGCCGCACCCGCGGTCGTCGATGCCTGCCACGGCCACCGGCCGCGCCGGATGGTGCTGGCCGGGCAGACCTTCCTCGCCGCGGACCTGATCGTCGACCGGCCCGCGACACTGCGCGAGCTCTACGGGGAGCTGGCGCCGATCGCGGTGTCTCGGCCCGGCACCGCGAGAATCCTGTGTCCGGGTCGGGACACCGCCGTGCGGCCCGGTGACCGGGTGACGGCCATCGGCACGCCCGCGGAGTTCGCGGCCCGGCACGTCGCCGACATCCCGCCCGAGCCGGACAGGCGGACCCGACACGCCGCCGGGGCCCGCTCGGCCGGTGCGGCCCGCGCCGTCGAGCTGGAGGAGTACGGCGGGGCCCCCGGTATGCGCACGCTGCTGCGCTCGCTCATCGCCGAAGCCGACCGCCCGCTGCGGACGACGCTGCTGACCCTGTTGGGCGTAGCCGTGCTGTCGGTCGTCGTGCTGCGGCTCGGGTACGTCAAGCCCGACGGCTCGCACATGACCGTGCTCGACGCCCTGTACTTCACCGTGGAGACGATCGCCACCGTCGGCTACGGCGACTTCTCCTTCGCGCACCAGGCGCCGTGGCTGCGCACGTTCGCCATCGCGCTGATGTTCTGCGGGGTCGTGCTGACGGCCGTCCTGTTCGCGCTGCTCACCGAGCTGCTGGTGAGCACCCGCCTGGCCAGGTCGTTCGGACATCGCCGGGCCGCGACGACCAAGGGCCACGTCATCGTCGTCGGGCTGGGGACGTTCGGCCTGCGCGTCGTCCACAACCTGCTGGCCGACGGCAACCGCGTGGTCGTCGTGGAGCGCGACCCGGACAACCCCCATCTCGGCCAGGCCCGCGCCCGGGGGGTGCCCGTCGTGATCGGCGACGCCACCGATCCCGCCGTGATCGCCGACGTGAACCTCGGCAGCGCGGTCGCCGTCGCCGTCCTCACGAGCGACGACCTGGTCAACATCGAGACGGGGCTGGCGGTGCGCGACCAGCTCGGCGACCGCTGGCGGGACGTTCCGGTGGTCCTGCAGGTGTTCGACCGTGAGCTCGGCGCGGCGGTCCACGAGGGTTTCGGCTTCCGCTACGTGCGGTCGACGGAAGCGCTGGTGGCGCCGTGGTTCGTCGGCGCAGCCCTGGGCCTGGGTGTCCTCGGTACCTTCCACGTCGGCCGGGACGCCTTCCTCGTGGGTCGGCTGACCGTCGCCCCCGGTGGGGGCCTGGACGGGCTCACGATGCAGGAGCTGTCGGCCCGCACCCGGGTGGTCGCGATCCGCCGCGCCGGCACCCGGGAGATCGAGAACCCGCCCCGCAGCGGCACCCGGTTCGCCGCAGGCGATGAGGCGTACCTCGTCGGGCCGTACGTGGAGCTGCTGGACGTCCTGCGGCGCGACACGACGGGCCGCGACGCGATCGCGTCGTGAGGCTGGCCGGGACCGCCACACCTTTGCTCGGGCCACGCTCGACTGATTCGGCCCGGCAGCGGTCAGCTCGCCGGCGACATGGGTGAAGCTGATTTCTCCTTCGTCGCTTTTCCCTGCGCAACCGGGGTCGGCGGCGGTCTCCCGGGCGCGGCGGCCCGCACGGACTCCACCCGCGCGGGAGTGAGCGGCCAGTCGGGGTCGTCCCCCACCGTCGCCCGGACCAGGTCCCGGCCGGGCGCGAGGACCGTGCGCACGACCAGCACGCACAGCGCGACGACGACCGCGTCGCGGACGATCACCGTGCCCAGGAACCAGTCGGTGGGCAGGCCCTTCTTGTCGGTGCCGAGGTAGCTCAGCATCGTCGCCGGCCAGACCAGGGCATCGACGACCATCCAGCCCAGCAGCAGCCGCCGGTGCGGCACGGCGAGCACCGCCAGAGGCACCAGCCAGAGCGAGTACTGCGGGCTCCACACCTTGTTCACCAGCAGGAACGACGCCACGACGAGGAAGCACAGCGGCGCCAGCCGGGGCGGGCGCCGGCACTTGAGCGCGAGCGCGGTGATGGCGACCAGGCAGGCCGCGAAGGCGGCTGCGCTCACCGCGTTCAGCACGACCGGTGGCTGGTTCGGCGGCAGGACGCCGTCGAATCCGGGCCAGCCGCTGAAGTGCGACACGATGTTGTACAGCGACTCGGGATTGGGCCCCCGGTCCTGGTTCAGGCGGAAGAACTCCCACCATCCCGCGGTCCACGGCAGCGCCACGGGGAGGTTGACGGCCGTCCACGCGATCGCGGCGCCGGCAGCGGTGCGGGCCGCGGTCCCCACCGTCCGACGCCGGACGGCGACCAGGACCACCGGCAGCAGCAGGAACAGCGGGTACAGCTTCAGCGCGCCGCCCACGCCGAGCAGGACGCCGGCGAGCCACGGGCGGCCGCGGGCGAGTGCGAGCAGGCCGGTCGTCGCGGCGGCGACGGCGAGCGTGTCGTAGTTGGTGAACGCGTGCACCGCGACCAGCGGCGACAGCGCGACGAGCGCGGCGTCCCACGGGCGGGACGGCCGCAGCCGCACGACGGCCCAGACGACGATCAGCCAGGCCAGCGCCAGCCAGACGGCGACGTGGTCCACGTACACGACGACGGGCAACGCCGTCGGGAGCGGCAGGACGGCCGCGGTGCGCAGCCACTGCTCCGTGAGCCGCGCGTTCGCCCACTGGAACATCCCCGTGAGCACGGGGTACTCCATGTAGCGCACCTGCTCGCGGGGGGTGCCCGCGTCCTGCACCCAGCTGTCCCGGTACGGCAGGGCCCCGTCGTCGAGGTTGTGGATGCCGTACAGCGGGACGCTGTCGGTGTAGCACATGGCCACGTACTGGCGGCTGTTGCGCCAGTCGAGCTGCGGGCCGCCGTCGCCCTCGTACTGCTGCAGGCACGGGGCCTTGCCGAGCCAGCCAAGCGCAAGCGTGAGCGCCGCGAAGGCCAACATCACCCGCAACGGGGTCCAGAAACGGGACCGACCGATCAGCGCGTGCCTGCCCAGCGGGCCGCCGACGATCCGGCTGGTCGACGCCACCAGCGGGTCCGACCACGACGGGACGTCGCGCGGCTGGGGCGCGGTCACAGCTCGGTCACCACAACACCTCCCGGCCCCGGTACCGGCACCACTAGATTGTCGACCGACCGGGTGCAACCGTTAGCCGACCTCTGCGTTCTGCAGCCGCGTGGCCACGGCGCGGTGGCGGGCCAGCACGTCGTCGATCCCCGCGAGCGTCAGCGCGCCGTCCTCGACGAGGACCCGTCCCGCCACGACCGTCTCGCGCGCTCGGCCCGGGCCGCAGCGCAGCCACGTCTCGACCGGGTCGGTGTGTGCACCGGCGTGCGCGATCGGGTCGGCCGCCCAGACCACGAGGTCGCCGCAGGCACCGACCGTCAGCTCGCCGATCTCGCCCGTGCGGCCCAGGCACGCCGCGCCGCCACGGGTCGCGACGTGCAGCGCGTCCCGGGCCGTCGCCCCGGCCGCCCCGCCGCGCATCTTGCCGAGCAGCAGCGCGGTGCGGGCCTCCAGCCACAGCGAGGCCATGTCGTTCGACGACGACCCGTCGCACCCCAGGCCCACCGGGGCCCCGGCCGCGCGCAGGTCGCGCACCGGGCAGATCCGGCCGTTGCCCAGGATCATGTTCGAGCTCGGGCAGTGCGCGACGCCCACCCCCGCCGCCCCGAGCCGGATGATCTCCGACACGTCGGGGTAGATGCAGTGCGCCACCCAGGCCCGCGACGTCAGCCAGCCCACCTCGGCGAACTGGTCGACCGGTCGCCTGCCGAACCGCTCGAGGCAGTAGTCGTCCTCGTCGGGGTCCTCGGCGAGGTGGGTGTGCAACCGGACGTCGAGCCGCTCGGCCAGCTCCGCGGTCGCCGTCATGAGTGCGGGCGAGACGCTGAACGGCGAGCACGGCGCCAGCGCCACCCGCAGCATCGATGCGGGCGTCGCGTCGTGGAACGCCGCGACGAGCCGTTCCGAGTCGGCGAGCACCGTGTCGTCGTCCTGGACCACCGAGTCCGGCGGCAGGCCGCCGTCCTTCTTCGAGACCGTCATCGACCCGCGCGTTGGATGGAACCGCAGACCCACCTCCCGCGCCGCCGCGATCTCGGCCGCCCACAGGTCGCCCCCGGCGCGCGGGGCGATGTAGAGGTGGTCCGCGGTCGAGGTGCAGCCCCCGAGAGCCAGTTCGGCGAGCCCGACCCACGCCGCGAGGTAGGACGCCTCCTCGTCGATGCCCGCCCACACCGGGTAGAGCCGGGTCAGCCACTCGAAGAGCGTGCCGTTCACCGCAGGCGCGAAGGCGCGTGTGAGGTTCTGGTACAGGTGGTGGTGGGTGTTGACCAGCCCGGGCGTGACGAGGCAGCCGTTCGCGTCGATCGTCCGCGCCGCCTCTGGCGTCGGCTCGGGGGAGGCACCGAGGCCGGTGACCAGGCCGTCCGTGACCGCCACCCAGCCCCCGGGGAGCTCCCGACCCGCCTCGTCGCAGGTGGCCACGAGGGCCGCGTTGCGGACCACCAGGTCGGCCGTCGGGGACACCTAGCTCCCCCGGTACGTCGAGTACGCGAACGGGCTGAGCAGCAGCGGCACGTGGTAGTGCTGGCGGGGGTCGTCGATCACGAAGGTGATCGTGACGGCCGGGTAGAAGCTCGCCACGCCCATGCGGGTGAAGTACGCACCGGTGTCGAACAGCAGCCGGTGCGTCCCGACGCCCGGCAGGTCGGCGGGCAGCCAGTCCTTGACCCGGCCGTCGTCGTCGGTGAGGCCGGTTGCCACCTCGGTCCAGCCGCCGTCGCGGAAGGTCTCCAGCAGGATCCCGACCGCGACCGCCGGCTTGCCGGAGGTCGCATCCAGCACATGCGTCGACAGACTCACCGCACTCCCTCGCTGCGCTCGGTCGGCGGCTTCGCCGTGACGCTGTGTCTGATGGTTCGCTCGCTACGCTCGCTCACCGCACTCCCTCGCTGCGCTCGGTCGGCAGTTCGCGGACGCTGCTGTGTTGAACTGCTCGCTCGCTGCGCTCGCTCACGCCTCCCCCTCGCACCACAGCCGGCGCAGCCGCAGGCTGGTGATCTCGGCCAGCTGCTGCCGGACGACGTCCTGCTCGACCAGCTGATCGTTGCCCAGCCGCTCGTCCAGCAGCGCCAGCATCTCCTGCCCGGACCGGCCCGCGGCGCGCACCAGGTACAGGTGCCCGAACCGCTCCTCGTAGGCCCGGTTGCCCGCCGCCAGGGCCCCGGCCGGCGCCGGGTCGGCCGCCACCCCGGCCTGCTCGCGCCGCGACGACGCCGCCTCCTGGCCCTTTCCCGACGGGGCCTGCCCGATCCGCGGATGCCCGGCCAGCGCGGCGAGCACCTCGTCCCACGGCAGCGCGCGGGTGATCCGCTCCGACGCGACGCACAGCGCGTCGATGTCCTCGACAGGGCGCTCCTCCGCCAGGGCGGTCGCCCAGGCCGCCGACGCGCAACAGCTGCGCGCCTGTCGCGCGGCGTCGCGCACCGGCAGCAGGTTCCACCACCGGAGCCCGACCGCGGCGCGGCCGGCGGCGCTCGGGACGCCCCACAGCCGGAGCCGGGCGAGGCCACCGTCGGGGATCAGCTCGACGCGCACGCGGTCGACCGTGCGCTCGGTGTCGAGCCCGGCGTCCCGGCCGAACCAGTGCCGGGTGTCGGGCTGGATCCCGGTGCGCGGCAACAGCTCGGGCCACGCCGCCGCCGACACGCCCGTGTACTCCGGGTCCGAGCTGTCGATCGCCAACAGCCGGATCGCGCCCGGCGAGTTGCCGACGAAGTGCATCGTGTCGACGTAGAACTGCTTGATCTCGCCGGGGGCCGCGAGGCTCAGCAGCAACCAGTCGCAGCCACCGCCGCGGCGGCGTCGGGTCTCCCAGCCGTCGCCCATCGTCACGGCGTGGCCGGGGCGGATCGCGTTCTCCGGCGGCGAGAAGAACCGGTCGCTGGCGTCGAGCACGGTGCCGCCGTTGTCCGCGGCGGCGAGGTCCACGGTCAGCCCGGCCCAGCGCCGCGGGTCGGGCACCACCTCTCCGAGCGCCCGCAGCCGCGCGACGCCGCCGTCGGGGTGGATGGTGAGCCGCAGGTGGGTGGCGAGCGTCGGCGGGATCTCGACGACGTTCGCGGTGCCGCCCTCGAGCTTCTGCCGCTCGGCCTTCATCCGCCAGTAGGGCAGCTCGACCAGCTCGTCGATGGCAGGCCAGCCGTCGAGCCAGCACGTCTCGATGTCGCACTCGGCCGGGTAGTTGCCGAGGAAGAAGGCGGTGTCGACGACGACCCGGTGCACCACGCCCGGCACCCCGAGCCGGAGGATCACCCAGTCCGAGCCCTTGTCGCGGCGCCGTCGGGTCTCCCAGCCGTCGTAGATCTGACCGCGGGGACCCATGGTGGCGGGCGTGAACACCGGGTCGGAGACCTTGATCAGGTTCTCCTTCTCGGCGTAGGTCTCGTCGTTGGCCACGAGCACGCTGCCGCCGAGCGCACGCGAGGCGAGATCGATCAGGTGCGCGTCGTCAGCCCCGGCCGTCATGGGGCCGGAGCATAGGCGAGGGCGACCACACTGACCGGATCAGTGCTGCGAGGTGTGAGCCCGCGGACAGCCGGCCGGGCGCTCAGTCGTCGTCCGGGTTCCGGTCGCCGATGACGTGCACCGCGGCCTCCTCCGCCGACGCGCCTGCACCGTCGACGCCGATGTCCCGGGCCCACAGCTCATCATCCGAGTCGGCGGTCTCGCCCCGGTCGGATGCGACCAGCCGCCCCGCGCGCAGCTCGCCGACCTCGTCGTCCCACGGCTCGCCGTCGGTGTCGGCGGTGTCGCCGATCCCGTCGCCCTCGTCGGGCACGAAATCGGGCACCTCCCGGGCCAGCAGCCCGTCGAGGGCCTCGCCCTGCGCCGTCTCGCGGGCCGTGACGCCCCACCCGTCACCGATCCACGGCCGCTCCGGCGGGGAGTAACCCTCGTCCAGCGGGTCCGTGACGCCGCGGTCGTCCAGGGTGTCTTCCGTACCGAGCTGCCCGGACTCCTGGTCCCACTCGTCGGGGTCGGCCATGTCACCCTCCTCCGGTCGCCGGAAGCCCGAAGGCCCCGGGCCGCCAGCTTGCCAGAGACCCCGGCGCGGGCCGGAGAGGAGGCCCTGTACCGTCCTGTGCGGCCGCGAGCGGCGAGGATGCCGGCCTTGTGAGCAAGGTCACCTCGATGGGACCATGAGGCCGTCCGGTGCCCTCCCTCTTCCCCTGCGGAGCCTCATGGCGGAGCTCGAGCCGAGGAACTTCCTTCAGCCGTGCCTGCTGCTGCTCCTGCGGGAACAGCCCGATCACGGCTACGACCTGGCGGTTCGACTGCGCCCGATGCACGACGGCGAGGGCGATCCCGGCTCCGTCTACCGCGCGCTGCGCGGGCTCGAGCGCCACGGGCTCGTACGCTCGGAGTGGAACCGCTCGAGCGCCGGCCCGGCCCGGCGGACCTACTACATCACTGCGGAAGGCATGGCGGGGCTGGACGACCTGGCCGACGGCCTGCGCACCACCCGCGCCGCCGTGCAGGTGTTCCTGGAACGCTATGCCCGCGTCGTCGCGGCGGATCCGCGCGCGGGGCAGGAGGGCAACGGCCATGACCGGCACCGTGACCGCGACGGACGTCAGAACGGCGTTCGGCCGCCGGGACACTCCCCTGGCCGGGCTCAGCACGGCGGCCCCTGACCTCGCCCGCGCCTGCCACGCGATGGCCGGGCGGTTCGCCCGGGGCGGGCGGCTGCTGGCGTTCGGGGACGGGCTCGCGGCGGAGGACGCCGCACACGTCGTGGTGGAGTTCGCGCACCCGGTGATCGTCGGCAAGCGCGCGCTGCCCGCGATGCGGCTCGCGGACCCGGCGACGCTGCCGCTGTTCGCGGAGCCCGACGACATCGCGCTGGCCATCTCCCCCGGCGGGGACGATCCGCGCGTGGCGGCCGCCCTGACGGCCGCGGCCGGAGCCGGGCTGCTCACCGTCGCGCTGGTCGGCCCCACCCGGGCGCCCGGCGGGGTCGACCACGTCGTCGCGGTGGCGTCGGACGACCCGCGGATCGTGCGGGAGGCCCACGTGACCGCCTACCACGTGCTGTGGGAACTGGTGCACGTGTTCCTGGAAGCCAGGGTGGTGTGAGTGGACCCCGTCGAGCCCCCCGTCTCCGCCGAGTGCTGCGACGAGGTCTGCATCACCTGCTCGGACATGGCCGTGGCCGTGACGGTGGTGGAGGTGCGGCCCGACGCGCTCGCGCTGGTCGACCCCGGCAACGGGCACCTGGAGGAGGTCAGCATCGCGCTGGTGGACGCCGGGGTCGGGGACGTCGTGCTCGTGCACGCGGGTGAGGCGATCGGGACGGTGGCGCCCCGTGAGTGAGCTGGCGGCGCTCTACCCGTTCCTGGAACCCACGCCCGACGCGGACCCGGCCGCGGTGCTCGCGGACGTCATCGCATCGACGCAGGAGAAGGTCGAGGAGATCGGACGCCTGCGCGCCGCCGTCGTCGAGGCCGAGGCGACGCGGCTCGCCGCCTGCGCGACGGCGATGGCGGAGCGGTTCGCGGCCGGCGGGCGGCTGTACACCTTCGGCAACGGGGGCTCCGCCACGGACGCCGCCGCACTGGCCGCGCTGTTCGTCGACCCCGGGCCCGGGCACCGGCCCCTGCCGGCGACCGCCCTCACCGACGACGTCGCCACGCTCACGGCGCTGGCCAACGACGTCGGGTTCGACGTGGTGTTCGCCCGCACGCTCGCGGCGGCCGCGCGCGCCGGCGACATCGCGTTCGGACTGTCCACGAGCGGCAACTCGGAGAACGTCGTCCGCGGCCTCACGGCCGCCCGCGAGCGCGGCCTGCTGACCGTCGGGACGGCGGGATACGCGGGCGGGACGATGGCGGAGGCGGCGGCCCGCGGGCAGATCGAGCACATGGTGGTCGTGCCGTCGACGTCGGTGCACCGCATCCAGGAGGCCCAGACCACGATGTACCACGTGCTGTGGGAGCTGGTGCAGCAGGCGCTGGCCGTCTCCGATCCTCCCGGCCCGTGACGGCGCCCGCCCGCACGCGCATCCGGGTCGCGGGCATCGTGCAGGGCGTCGGGTTCCGGCCGTTCGTGCACGCGCTGGCGGCGGAGTTCGGGTTGGCGGGGTTCGTCGGCAACGACGAGACGGGCGTGCTGATCGAGGCGGAGGGCCCGCCCGAGGCGTTGACCGGGTTCGTGGCGGCGCTGCGCGACCGGCCGCCCGCGCTGGCCGTGGTGACCGGCGTCGACGTCTCCCCGCTGGTCGCGGTGGGGGACGCGGCCTTCGTCATCGCACCGAGCACGGCGCGCGGCCCCCGGACGACCCTCGTCTCCCCGGACACCGCTACCTGCGCGGACTGCTTGCGCGAGCTGGTCGACCCGGCCGACCGCCGCCACCGCTACCCGTTCACCAACTGCACGAACTGCGGGCCGCGGTTCACGATCGTCACCGGCGTGCCGTACGACCGTGCGGCGACGACCATGGCGCCGTTCCCGATGTGCGCGGACTGCGCGCGGGAGTACGCGGATCCGGCGGACCGGCGCTTCCACGCGCAGCCGGTGTGCTGCCCGGCGTGCGGCCCGCGGCTGCGGTTCGCACGGGTCGCCGCCGGTTGCCTGGAAAGCCACGTTCAGGACACCACGCGACCTGAACGTGGCTTTCAGGACACCGATGCGCGCGATCCGATCACGGCTGCGGCCGCCGCGCTGCGGGACGGGGCCGTCGTCGCCGTCAAGGGCCTCGGCGGCTACCACCTCGCCGCGCTCGCTGCCGACGAGTCCGCCGTCGGGGCGCTGCGCTCCAGAAAGCACCGGGAGGACAAGCCGTTCGCCGTCCTCGCCCCCGACCTCGCCACGGCCCGGTCCCTGGCCGAGATCGACGCGGTCGAGGAGCAGGCACTGGCCTCCCGGCGCGCGCCGATCGTCCTGCTCCGCCGCCGGCAGGGCGCCCCGCTCGCGTCGTCCGTGGCACCGGGCAACCGGTACGTCGGCGTGCTGCTCCCCTACACCCCGCTGCACCACCTGCTCGTTGCGGAGGTCGGCGCACCGATCGTGCTGACCAGCGGGAACGTGTCGGACGAGCCGATCGTCTACCGCGACCCCGACGTCGGTGGCCTCGCCTCGATCGCCGACGCCGTGCTCACCCACGACCGGGCGATCCACACCCGTGCCGACGACTCGGTCGTCCGGGTGGAACGTGGCCGCGTGCTGCCGATCCGCCGATCCCGCGGCTACGCCCCGGAGCCGCTCACCCTGGCCGCGCCCGTCCGCCGTCCCGTGCTGGGCTGCGGCGCGGAGCTCAAGAGCACCTTCTGTCTGGCCCGCGGGCCGCACGCGTTCCTGTCGCACCACATCGGGGACCTGGAGAACGCCGAGACGTTGCGCTCGTTCACCGAGGGCGTCGCGCACTACCGGCGGCTGTTCGACGTCGAGCCGGCCGTGGTCGCCCACGACCTGCACCCGGAGTACCTGTCGACGAAGTACGCGCAGGGGCTGGCCGGGGTGGAGCTTGCCGGAGCGGAATTGATCGGCGTGCAGCACCACCACGCGCACCTGGCGTCGTGCCTGGCAGACAACGGCGAGGCCGGACCGGTCATCGGGCTGGCCTGCGACGGCCTGGGCTACGGCACGGACGGCGTGCTGTGGGGTGGCGAGGTCATGGAGGTCTCGCTGACCGGGTTCCGGCGCCTCGCCCACCTGCAGGAGGTGCCGCTGCCGGGCGGGACGACCGCCATCCGCCAGCCGTGGCGGATGGCGGCGGCGTGGCTGCGGGCGGCCGGCATCGACGGCGCCGACCTCCCCGTCGCCCGGCGCAACCCGGGCTGGGCGACGGTCGGACGCCTGCTCGACTCGCGGGTCGGGGTCCCGGTGACGACCAGCGTCGGCAGGTTGTTCGACGCCGTGGCAGCGCTGGTCGGGGTGCGCGACGCCGTCAACTACGAGGGCCAGGCGGCGATCGAGCTGGAGCAGGCGGCCATGTGCGACTCCGGGCGCGGCGGCTACCCGGCGCGGGCCGAGGGCGGGGTGCTGCACGGGTCGGACCTCGTCGGCGGGGTCGTCGACGACCTGCGCACGGGCCTCGACGTCCCGGTGATCGCCGCCCGGTTCCACGCCGGCCTCGCCGGCCTGCTCGCCCGCGCCGCCGCCGACGCCTGTGCCGGGACCGGCCGCGACACCGTCGCGCTCTCCGGCGGGGTGTTCCAGAACGTGCTGCTGCTGCGCCTGGTCACCGCCGAGGTCGAGAGCGCCGGACTCCGGGTGCTCACCCACTCCCGGGTCCCCCCGAACGACGCGGGGGTGAGCCTCGGCCAGGTGGCGGTGGCGGCCGCTCGCCACGCGCAGGGCTGACCTGTGAGTGAGCCGGCGATCCCGGCCCGGCACTGGACGCCGGCGCCCGACGATCAACTCAACGGATCGTGCGGCAGCAATCACGGTGCGAGGGTCGGCGACAACGCCCCGCACGATCAACCTCGCTGATCATCGGCAAACAACGACGCCCAGCAGGCGCCGTGCGCGGCGCGCACGATCCCCCGCACTCACGGTCACCTGATCGTCCGGCGCCTATCCGCCCTGGGGCGCCCTCGACTCCTCCCGCACGATCAGCTCCCGCACCCAGCCGTACCAGTCCGCGAGCCCGTCGCCGCGGGTCGCCGACACCTCCAGCACCTCCACCCCCGGCCGCGCCCGCCGGGCGGCCGCGACGCAGGCCGCCACGTCGAAGTCGACGTACGGCAGGAGGTCGACCTTGTTGAGCAGCACGAGGTCCGCGGTCCGGAACATGTGCGGGTACTTCAGCGGCTTGTCCGCCCCCTCGGTCACGGACATGATCACCACGCGGGCCCGCTCGCCGAGGTCGAACAACGCCGGACAGACGAGGTTCCCGACGTTCTCCACGAACACGACCGACCCGTCCGCGGGATCGAGAACCGGCAGTGCGCGCGCCACCATCTCCGCGTCCAGGTGGCAGCCGGCGCCGGTGTTGACCTGTACGACGCGGGCGCCCGCTGCGCCGATCCGGTCGGCGTCGAGCACCGTCTCCTGGTCGCCCTCCAGCACGGACACCGGCAGCTCGGCCCCGAGTGAGCGGACGGTCCGCTCCAGCACCGTCGTCTTGCCCGCGCCCGGCGAGCTCATCAGGTTCAGCGCGACGATCCCCCGGCGCGCGAACCACTCCCGGTTGACCGCGGCCAGCCCGTCGTTCTTGGCCAGCACGTCGATCTCCAGCGGAACCGTCCGCCCTCTCGGAATACTGTCGTGGACATGGTGCTCGTGGCCGGACCCCACGACGACGGCCTCGCCCGCGCACCCGCACGTCCCGCACATCAGGCCGCTACCTCCACCGATCGGATCCGCAGTTCCCGCCCGCGCAGCAGCTCGACGTCCGCGCTGCCGCACGGGCACAGTGCCAGCACCTCGTCCGAGTCGAACTCGGTACCGCACCCCCGGCACGCCACCCGCCCGTGGGGCTCGTCGATCTCCAGCTCCGCGCCGTCCAGGGTCGTGCCGGCCGTCACCAGGTCGAAGCAGAACCGTACGGCGTCGGGCACCACCCCGGACAGCCGCCCGATCGAGAGGTGCACCCGCCGCACCGGTGTGCCGGGCATCCGCTCCACCACCATGGCGACGATGCTCTCGGTGATCGCCAGCTCGTGCACGTCAGCAGATCCGGGGCAGGGGATCGCCCACGAGCAGGTCCACGATCCGGGTGCCGCCGAACGACGTGCGCAGCAACACCAGGCCGGGCGGGTCGTCGCGCACCGTCCCGATCCGCGCGGCGCCCGCCCCGACGGGCAGCGACCGCAGCGCCGCCAGCGCGTCGTCCGCCCGGTCCGCGGCGACGACAGCCACCAGGCGTCCCTCGCACGCCACGTACAGCGGGTCGATCCCGAGCAGCTCCGAGGCACCGTTGACCTCGGGCCGCACCGGCACCGCGCGCTCGTCCAGCACGACCGCGACCTGCGACGCCACCGCGACCTCGTTGCAGATCGTCGCCACTCCCCCGCGGGTGGCGTCGCGCAGCAACCGGACCCCGTCCGGGACGGCGTCGAGCAGCGCTGCGGTCAGCTCGTGCAGCGGCGCGGTGTCCGAGACGATGTCGGCCTCGATGTCCAGCTCTCCGCGGGCGAGCATGACCGTGATGCCGTGGTCCCCGATCGGGCCCGAGACCAGCACCACGTCCCCCGGCCGCGCCGCTGCGGCGGACAGCGTCGCCGGCCGGTCCAGCAGCCCGACGCCCGCCGTCGTGATGTAGCAGCCGTCCGCCTTGCCCCGCTCGACGACCTTGGTGTCGCCGGTGACGATCTGCACCCCGGCCCGGGTGGCCGCGGCGGCCATCGACGCGACGATCCGCTGCAGGTCCGCGACCGGGAAGCCCTCCTCCAGGATGAACCCGCACGACAGGTACAGCGGTCGCGCCCCGCACATCGCCAGGTCGTTGACCGTGCCGTTCACGGCGAGGTCGCCGATGTCGCCGCCCGGGAAGAACAGCGGCGAGACGACGAACGAGTCCGTGGTGAACGCGAGCCGGCCGGCGGCGGTCTCCAGCGACGCGCCGTCTTCCAGCGGCTCGAGCAGCGGGTTGCGGAAGGCGTCGAGGAACACCGCCTCGATCAACGTGTGCGTGGCCTTCCCACCCGCCCCGTGCGAGAGCGTGATCCGCTCCTCGCGGATCCTCGGCTTGCGCGCGCGAGCCCTGGCGATCCGCTCCAGCACCTGCTCCTCACGCGTGAGGTGCTCGGCGCCGGCGTGCGCACGGACCGCCTCCTCCGCCCAACCGGCCGATGTCGTCACGCCCGGGTCGCCTCCTTCACGCGCTCCCGGCTGAACCGGCCGAAGTTGTAGTACGCCGCGCAGGCACCCTCGCTGGACACCATGCACGTCCCGATCGGGGTCTCCGGCGTGCACGCGGTGCCGAACACCTTGCACTCCCACGGCCGCAGCACGCCCTTGAGCACCTCGCCGCACTGGCACGCCTTGGGGTCGGCGACCCGCACACCCGGCACGGCGAAGATCCGCTCCGCGTCGAACGCCGCGTACTTCTCGCGCACCCGCAGTGCCGACTGCGCGATGAACCCGAGCCCGCGCCACTCGAAGTGCGGCCGCAGCTCCATCACCTCGCCGATCACCTGCAGCGCCCGGAGGTTGCCGTCCCACGGCACGACGCGGGCGTACTGGTTCTCGATCTCGCAGCGGTTCTCGTGGAGCTGCAGGAGCAGCTGGTACACCGACTGCAGGATGTCCAGCGGCTCGAACCCCGCGCACACCAGCGGCTTGCCGTACTCGCGCGCGATGAACTCGTACGGCCGGCACCCGATGATCGTCGACACGTGCCCCGGCCCGAGGAAGCCGTCGAGCCGCAGGTCCGGCGAGTCCAGGATCGCCTTGATCGCCGGGATGATCGTCACGTGGTTGCAGAAGATCGAGAAGTTGTCGAGGCCCTCGGCCGCGGCGCGCAGCACCGTCATCGCCGTCGACGGCGCAGTGGTCTCGAACCCGATCGCCATGAACACGACGCGCTTGTCGGGGTTCTTGCGGGCGACCTTCAGCGCGTCCAGCGGCGAGTAGACCATCCGGATGTCCGCGCCCGCGGCCTTGGAGTCGAAGAACGAGCCGCGCCCGCCGGGGACGCGCAGCATGTCGCCGAAGGTCGTGAGGATGACGTCGTCGTGCTCCGCGATCGCGATCGCGTCGTCGACCCGGCCCATCGGGATCACGCACACCGGGCAGCCGGGGCCGTGCACCAGCGAGACGGTCTCGGGCAGGTAGTCCTCCAGCCCGTGCTTGTAGATCGTGTGGGTGTGGCCCCCGCAGACCTCCATGAACTTGTAGCGCCGGCCCGGCTCGCACAGTGCGGCGATCCGGGTGGCGAGCGCGCGGGCCGTCCCGGCGTCGCGGAACTCGTCTACGAACCTCATGTGATGTCGCTCTCTGCGAGGGCCGCCAGTTCGTCGGTGTAGGCGTCACCGACGCCGGTCAACCATTCGAGCGACGCCTTCGCCTCACGTTCGTCGATCTTGGACAGGGCGAAGCCGACGTGGATGAGGATCCAGTCGCCGGGGACGAGCGTCTCGTCCTCCAGCAGACCGATGTTCACCGCACGCTTGACGCCCTCGACGCTGACCATCGCCAGGTCCTCGCGGTCGGCGAGGATCTCGACGATCTCACCGGGGATCCCCAGGCACATGCCGTTCCTTCCCTACATCGAGCGGATCTTGTGGTACCGCTTCATGTCAGGCGCTTGGGTGGCGACCGCCGCCACCGCCACCACGATCGCGGCCACCAGCAGCCACTTGATCATTTGGATCCTCCTCATACAGGTGCGGTGACCAGGTCGACGACCGCCTGCGCCGCGCGGTCGACGACCGCGGCCACCGGTTCGGACAGTCCGATCCCCTCGTCGACGGATGCGGGCTCGCAGCCGACGACGAGCACCCGGTCGACGGGGCGCTCGACGCCGACGCCGTGCGCCAGCTGGTCGAGCATCGACAGGACGGCCCCGGGCTCCATGCCATGGGCATCGAACCGCGCGGCCTCGTCCGCCGGGCCGTTCAGGTCGTGTTCGAGCAGGAAAAGCGTGCCGGGCGGGTGACCCTGGCGGACCGTGTCGACGAGGACGAGCGCGCGGTAGCCGTCGAGCAGCCGGTACGCCAGGTGCATGCCGCGGATCCCGATGTCGGCGACCTCGACGCCGGCCGGCAGGTCCCGCCCGGCGAGCCGGCGCGCGACCTCGACCCCGAACCCGTCGTCGGAGAGGAAGACGTTGCCGACACCGGCGACGAGCACGCGGTTCACGGGACCACCTCGATCTCGTCGGGGTGGAAGTACCGGAACCGGCCGTGCGCGACCTGCAGCTCCGCGGCCGGGTCGGCGTCGACGGAGACCGCGACGTGCACGTCGCCGTCGACGTCGTGGAGCACAGCGTGCACCGTCGCCGGGAGGCCGTCGAGGAAACGGTCCTGGACGTCGCCGCCCGGGCGGGGCCGCAGCAGCACCCGGCTGCCCTTGGCGACCGGCGTACCGCCGACCAGGACGGCGTCGGTCTCGGGATCGACGGAGGTGTCGGCGCCGGGATCCCACCACGGCACGTCCGTCGCGAACACCGCGTCGTCCCGGGCGCCGAGGATGTCGTCCGACGGGTCTGCCGCGGCGGTCGCAGGGCGCACGGTGCGGATCGCCCCGTGCAGGCGCTCCCAGATCTCCGGGGGCATCGCGTCCACGGCGTCGACGACCGCGGCCGCGCGCGGGTCCGTCGCCCGCGCCTCCGCCTTCTCCTCCTCGGTGAGCACCAGGGTGCGCAGGCTGAGGATCTCGTCGATCTCGGTGCCGTCGAACAGGTCCGTCGGGCTCTCCGGAGCCAGCTGCGGGTGGTCGGCGAGGATGATCGGGCTCGAGAGCAGCAGGTCCGAACGCCCCTCCGGCCCGGCGAGCACCGGCCAGGTGTGCCGGTTGTCCAGAGCGCGGGTCGCGGGCAGGGCCCACTCGGGCGGGTCGGTGGCCGACAGGAACGCGCCGGCGGTGACGGCGACCAGCGTGTGCGCGGCGATGAGCGACGTCCGCAGCGCGACCTCGCGCGGGGCGCCGTCGGGGCAGGCGGAGTCGTTGACGACGTCGATGCGCAGCCGCAGGACGTCGTAGGGCCCGGGTAGCGACTGGGTGGCGACGACGAGCCGCCCGTTCAGCGGCAGGCAGCGCCGCTCGACGCGGCCGCCGGGGACGGGCTCGCTGGTGTGCTCCGCGGGGAGCCCGAAGGGCACGGTGTGCTCGCCCGGCCCGTCGACGGGGATCGCAGCGTCGACCTCCCGCGGGACGCCTTCCTCCCAGGGGAAGTGCCGGTCGTCGCCGTCGACGAGCTCGTCGACGGGGCGGCCGTCGGTGTCGTGGACGGACCGAGCGCGCAGCTGCAGGAACCGCAGTCGCAGGTGCAGGACGGCGCCGGGGCGGCGTTCGAGCAGGACCTCGGTGCGGGAACGGTCCGGCTCGCCGGGGAACCCGGGCGGGGTGAGCACGCCGAACTGCCACCGGAGGCGGTTCTTCTGCGCCGAGGCGCGGTAGGGGTAGAGCAGGTAGCCCTCGAAGAGGACGGCGTCGGCGACGCGGCCGGCCTCGGCGAGCGCGGCTCGCAGGTCGTCCGTCCTCGGCTCCGCGGTCACGGCGCCTCCTTCAGCAGCCGTTCCACCGTGTCGTCCCACGTCGGCAGCACCCGCGCCGAGCGGTAGGCGCGCAGCGCCTCGAGGGTGTCCCGGCGCAGCCGGACCCAGCCGGCGTCCGGGAAGTGCGCGTCCATCGCCGCCCGCCACACCGCCACCGGCAGCCGGAACGTCGCCTCCTCGTGCCACGGCACCAGCCCGACCTGCACCCGGTCCGGCGCACCGGTGAACACCGTCCCGGAGAACAGCAGCAGCAGCGGCACGTCCCCGCCGTCGAGGCCGTGGAGGTATTTCGTCGCGGCGATGTCCAGGTCGTAGGTCAGCGGGACGACCAGCGGCACCGTCGTCGACCCCGTGAATCCCGGCACCATCGTGGCGACGGTGGCGAGCTGCAGCGGGTTGAGCGTCTCGCCCCAGCGGGCGGGCTCGCCGAACAGGTCGCTCAGCCGGTCCGCCTCCTCGGCCGTGTACCGGCGGCGGCGCGGCTCGATCCGGATCTGCGTCCGCAGGGCGACGCTGTGCACCGGCCCGTCCGCGCTGATCCCGAGGTCGAGCTGCACGGACGGCCCGGCAGCGTAGGGCTCGGGCCGCGCCGCCGCGCAGCTGAACCTCAGCACGGCGCCACCCCGCCCCGGGCGATGCTCACCATGCGACCGCCGCCTCGCGCAGCTCCGCGAAGAAGGCGTCGATCGCCGCCCACGCCTCCGCGCCGCCGTCGAACCCCTTCCAGTGCAGGCGCACGAGCCCGACCAGCCGGTAGCAGGCGTCGACCGGGACGAGCAGCGCCTCAGCATGCCCACCCCGCCCGGCCTCGCCGCGGCGTACGAGCAGGGCCTCGACGTCCGGCTCCATCACTTCGGCGAGCGCGGACGTCCCCACCCCGTCCGCCCACGCCGTGAGCGACAGCTCGCTCTCGGTCGCCCCCGCCGGGCTCGGGTAGCAGGCGACGACTGCTCGGCGGATCGAGTTGACCAGGAAGAACGCCATCCCGACCGGCACCTGCAGCTCGTCCCACTGCGTGTCGGACAGCACGAATTCAGTATCGTACAGGTACCGGTCCGGCACTCTCCGATACCTCAGCCCCGGCTCGCTGAACAGCACCCCGCACGGCGTGCACGCACACAGCAGTCGCCGCTCCGCGGGCTCGACGAGGTGCGGATGCTCGGCGGCCACCGGCGTCGCGCACAGCTCGCACCGTTCCTGCGGCGGCGCCTGCGGGCCGTCGGGCTCGCGCAGGAAGCGCCGCAGGGATCGGGTCACCGGACGACCTCCGCCGGTGGCCGCACCCCGATCTGCAGCAGCGGCGGCTCGGCAGCCGCCCGGTCGAACACGACCCCCGCGGTGTCCGGCGCCGCCTCCGCCACCGCCGCCTCGACGACGTCCCGGACCGTGTCGACCCCGCAGCCGCCCGGGATCCGCACGCGCACCATGCCGTCGCCGTCGACCCCGGTCAGCTCGATCCCGACGCCGTGGCTGCCGAGGCGCCGGCGCGCCGTGTCCAGCGCGTACCGCAGCCGCGTTGCGAGCTCCACCGGGTGCAGGTCGTGCAGCGCCAGCAGGCCGCCGACCAGCGGGTTCGCCGCCACCCGGCGCTGCAGGTCCGCCCCGCCCGCGGCGTCCAGCGTCGCCATGAGCTGCTCGAGCCCGGCGCCGTAGAACTGCATCAGCCGCCGGACCAGCTCCTCCGCGGCCGCCCGGGCCGGCTCCCCCGCGTGCGCGGCGATGTCGTCGAGGAGCGCGTCGATGCCGGCGGCCAGCTCCTGCGGATCCCGCGACACGAACCGCACTCCCTCGCTGCGCTCGGTCGGCGCTTCGCGCGGACGCGCTGTGACACTGGTTCGCTCGCTGCGCTCGCTCACCCCAGGGCCTCAGATGACGTTCAAGGTGGCGGGCGAGTGCATCTTGTGGATCGGCTTCCCGTTTCCCAGGTACATGTGGACACCGCAGGGCAGGCACGGGTCGAAGCTGCGGACGGCCCGCATGATGTCGATGCCCTTGAACTGGTCCTGGCCGTTCTCCTCGAAGATCGGCGTGTTCTGCACGGCGTCCTCGTACGGACCGGGGGTGCCGTAGCTGTCGCGGACGCTGCCGTTCCACGGCGTCGGCGGGTACGGGTGGTAGTTCGCGATCTTGCCCTTGCGGATCACCATGTGGTGGCTGAGCACCCCGCGGACGGCCTCGGTAAACCCGCAGCTCACGGCCTCGTCGGGCACCTTGAACTTCTTCCACGTCTTGCTGTTGCCCGCGCGGACCTCGGCGAGGGCCTGCTCGACGAAGTGCAGCGCGACCCCCGCCGCGTAGGCCTGGAAGTACGTCCGGGCCCGGTTGCGTTCGATCGCGTTGGACAGCGGCCGACCCTGCTTGTCGGTCGGCGGTGTCCACTCGTAGCTGACCTCGGGGCGCAGCACGGTGCGCGGCAGGTTGATCTGCACGCTGTGCCCGGTGGAGACGACGAAGCCGCCGCAGTTCACGAGCCCGCCCAGCGCCGTCGCCCAGAGCCGGGCCAGGGGGCCGCCGCCGGTGTCGAGCGGGAGGTGGTCCGTGCCGTCGAACCAGCGCGGCGACATCGTCCAGCTGTACTTGTCGTCGAAGTCCCGCTTCTGCGGGGCCGGGATCGTGGTCTGGTTCCAGGGGTGTCGCCGGTCGACCGGGTTGCCCAGCGGGTCGTGCGTCACGAATGTCTCCTGGTCCTCCCAGTCCCGGTAGAACGAGGAGCCCAGCAGGATCCGGATGCCCAGGTTGATCTTCACGAGGTCGTTCGTGACGAGCTTGCCGTCGACCACCACACCGGGGCTGACGAACATCTTCCGGCCCCAGTCGGTCATGTGCCGGTAGTCGAAGTCGCAGTGCTCGGGGTCGTTCAGCGAGCCCCAGCAGCCCAGCAGCACGCGGCGGCGGCCGACCTCCTCGTACCCGGGCAGCGCCTCGTAGAAGAAATCAAACAGGTCGTCGTGCATCGGCACGACGCGCTTCATGAACTCCACGTAGCGCATGAGCCGGGTGTAGTAGTCGGTGAACAGTTGGACGGTCGCGACGGTTCCGACGCCGCCCGGGTAGAGCGTCGACGGGTGGACGTGCCGGCCCTCCATCAGGCAGAACATCTCGCGGGTGTACCGGCTGACCTGCAGCGCCTCGCGGTAGAACTCGCCGGTGAACGGGTTGAGTGCCCGCATGATGTCGCCGATGGTCTTGTAGCCGTGGTCCGCAGCGTGTGGCGACTCGGTGCGGTTGGCCTGCTCGAGCACGCCGGGGTTGGTCTCGGCGACCATCTTCTCGCAGTAGTCGACCCCGACCAGGTTCTCCTGGAAGATGTTGTGGTCGAACATGTACTCGGCGGCCTCGCCGAGGTTGATGATCCACTCACCGAGGCTCGGCGGGGCGACCCCGTAGGCCATGTTCTGGTTGTAGACAGAGCAGGTGGCGTGGTTGTCGCCGCAGATCCCGCAGATCCGGCTGGTGATGAAGTGCGCGTCCCGCGGGTCCTTGCCCTTCATGAAGATCGAGTAGCCGCGGAAGATCGACGACGTGCTGTGGCACTCGGCGACGCGCCGGTTCCCGAAGTCGATCTTCGCGTAGATGCCGAGACTGCCGACGATCCGGGTGATCGGGTCCCAGGCCATCTCGACGAGCTGGGTCTTCTCGGTGTCGGTCGTGCGCGGGGCTGTGGCGGTCATCGGGGGCTCCTCACCAGGTCTTCGTGAAGCCGGTCGTGAGCTCGGAGCCCTTGCTGCGCCAGCGTGGCTCGGTGTCGACGGTCTTGAGCGTGATGGTCCGCAGGCGGCGGATGAGCTTGCCGTAGGCCCCGCTCGCCGCCCCGGAGACCTTGCTCCCCGGCGGGGCGTCCATGAACGGCATGAACTTGTCGGGGAAGCCGGGCATCGTGCATCCGATGCAGATCCCACCGACGTTCGGGCAGCCGCCCACCCCGTTGATCCACCCCCGCTTGGGGACGTTGCACTTCACGACCGGACCCCAACAACCGAGCTTGACGATGCAGGTCGGCTGGCCGTACTCCGTCGCGAAGTCGCCCTGCTCGTAGTAGCCACCGCGGTCGCAGCCCTCGTGCACCGTCGCCCCGAACAACCACGTGGGCCGGCCCGCGTCGTCCAGCGGGATCATCGGCGCGGCTCCGGTGGCCTGGTAGAGCAGGTAGAGGATGGTCTCCGAGAGGTTGTCGGGGTGTACCGGGCAGCCGGGCACGTTGACGATCGGGATGCCCGCCTTGCTCTTCCAGCCCCAGCCCAGGTAGTCCGCGACGCCCATGGCGCCGGTCGGGTTGCCCGCCATCGCGTGGATGCCGCCGTACGTGGCGCACGTGCCCACGGCGAGCACGATGGTTGCCTTCGGGGCGAGCCGGTCGAGCCATTCGCTGGTGGTCATCGGCTGCCCGGTCTCGGGGTTGTTGCCGAACCCGCACCAGTAGCCCTCGGACTTGATCGCCTCGTTCGGGATCGACCCCTCGATGACGAGGACGAACGGCTCCAACTCGCCGCGGTCGGCCTTGAAGAACCACTCGATGAACGTGTCCGCGCCCTTGTCCGGCCCGCACTCGAAGTCGATCAGCGGCCAGTGCACGGCCACCTTCGGCAGGCCCGGCAACGCCCCGAGCGCGATCTCCTCGATGCTCGGCTGGGTCGCCGCCGTCAAGGACACGGAGTCGCCGTCGCAGCTCAACCCCGCGTTGATCCAGAGGATGTGGACGGTGGGCGCCTCGGTACCGGCAGTGGTCGACATGGCCGTCGCCTCCTCGGCACACCTGTCGGCGCGCCAAGTTCGTCTCGTGGTGGGAGAAGATTCTTTTGTAACGCCCCTCGCGGAGGGCGGTAAGTGGGCCGCGCCACTACCGACGCGCCGACGGTGCGCCCCCTGGCGGGCGGTGCAGCGCACCGGCGCATGGGGCAGAGTGCTGCTGCGCGGGAACCCGCGCGGCAGAGTGCTGCTGCGCGGGAACCCGCGGGGACGGACGGCGGGAGGGCGATGGAGCGATCCGCTCTCCGGCAGCTCGCCGCCATCGCCGCCGTGCAGGTGCTGGTCATGGCGACGTGGTTCTCGGCGTCCGCCGTCGTCCCCGCCCTGCGCGCCGGGTGGCAGCTGACCGCGGGTGGGGCCGTGTGGCTGACGGCGTCGGTCCAGCTCGGCTTCGTCACCGGCGCCGTGACGGCGGCCGTGCTCAACCTCGCCGACCGCGTGCCGGCGCACCGGCTCGTCGCAGTGTGCGCGCTTGTCGCGTCCGCCGCGACGGCCTGCGTCGCCGCGTTCGCCGACGGCCTCGCGGTGGCGGTGCCCCTGCGGTTCCTCACCGGCGTCGCCCTCGCGGGGGTCTACCCGACCGGCCTCAAGCTCATGACGTCGTGGTTCGACCGCGGACGCGGCTTCGCCCTCGGTGTGCTGGTCGGCGCCCTGACGCTGGGCAGCGCGCTCCCCCAGCTGATCAGCGCGTTCGCCGCGCTGCCGTGGCGGGCGGTGCTGCTGGTGGCGGCGGCGAGCGCCGCGGCGGGCGGCCTGCTCGCGGCGCGCGTCGTCCGCCCCGGCCCGCTGGCCGCGCCCGCCCCGCCGTTCCGGCCGCGGTACGCGCTGACCCTGTTCCGCGAACGGGGGCCGCGGCTGGCCAACCTCGGCTACTTCGGGCACATGTGGGAGCTGTACGCGGTCTGGACGTGGCTCCCCGCCTACCTTGCCGCGAGTACCGCGACCACCGGTGCACCGCTGCCCGTCGGAGTCGTCGCGTTCCTCGCGATCGGCGTGGCGGGGGTGGCCGGGTGCCTGCTCGGCGGCTGGCTGGGCGACCGGGTCGGGCGGGCGCGGCTGGCGGCGCTGGCGATGACGGTGAGCGGCAGCTGCTGCGTGCTGGCCGCGTTCGCCTTCGGCGGCCCGCCCCTTCTGGTGCTGGCGCTGGTGTTCGTCTGGGGTGCTGCCGTGATCGCCGACTCCGGGCTGTTCTCGGCGTGCACGTCCCAGGTCGTGGATCCGCGCTACACCGGCACCGCTCTGACCACCCAGACCGCGATCGGGTTCCTGCTCACGATCGTCACGATCCAAGCGACACCGCTGATCGCCGAGCACGCGGGATGGCCGGTGGCGGTCGCGCTGCTCGCGCTGGGCCCCGCGGCGGGAACGGTGGCGATGCTGCGGCTGGACCGGCACATGGCGCCCGCCACGTCGTGATCCGTCAGCCCGTCGCGCCACGCTCCAGCAGGTCGTCGAGCTCCGTCAGCGCCGCCAGGTCGGCCGGAGCCGGCGGACGGCAGGTGCGGGCCAGGTCGTCGAGAACCCCTTCGAGGCGCTGCAGGCGCTCGGGCGCGACGGTGCCGAGCAGCACACCGATCTGCGCGGGCGTGACGGCCGGGTGCTCGGTGCGCAGCCAGGCGCCGAGGCGCGGCAGGTCGGCGGATGCGTCCATGCCTGGTGCAAGGCAGGCCCGCGGTCGGGTGTTCCCCGACGGCGTCCGCGTGATCTAGGACAGCGCTGAGCAATCCGTTGTTCAGCGATCTCGCCGGGCGGTGATCCCCCGCTACGGGTGCCTATGGCCGCGGTAGCCCGTCATGATCGCCGGCTCGGGGTGAGGGTGGTCGTCGCGACGACCGTGTACACCCGCGACCCGCGATCACTGCCCTGGACACCCGTAGCGGGGGATCATGGCCGCCCGACCCGCCAGCCAAGATCTGTCAGACACCCCTGGGCGCGCCGGTCGGCGCATAGGGGTGGCCCGGACGCCGTCCCGGCGGCAAAGTCGGCGACATGACTGCACCCGTACCCCCGCGGTCCGGCGTCCGACGCAGCCGGACCGGTGCCGTCCTCGGTGGTGTCTGCGCCGGAGTGGCCAGGTCTGCGGGCCTCGACCCGCTGCTGCTGCGGATCGCGGTGGTCGCCATCACGCTGCTGACCGGTGGGGCGGGGCTCCTCGCCTACCTCGCGGCGTGGGTGCTCATCCCGCGCGAGGAGCCGTCGGCCGCCGACGTACAGGCACTGGGCGGTGCCCCGGCCGCGCCGCCCAAGGTCGACGTTCGTGCTGCCTGGTCGGCCGCGGGCCAGGACCTGCGGTCGCTGGCCGGCGAGCTGCGGCGGCCGCAGTCCGGCGCTCCGGCGGGCCCGGTCGCGGAGGCGGCGCCCGCAGCAACCGGCTCGCCGCCGGCGCCGGGATCCCCGACGGCCCCTGGATCACCGACGGCCCCTGGACCACCGACGGCCCCGGTCGCGGGCGTGCCCGACCCGGGTGCCCGGACCGGGGATACCCCGGCCGACCCGCCGGTCGGAGCCGTCCCGTCCCCGCGCTCACCGCTGGAAGCCGCCGACGACGCCGCCACCGCCCTCGGCGAGCGCCTGCGCGCCCCCGAGGTGCAGGCCGAGGCCCGGCGCGCGGCCGCCAGCGTGACGCAGGCCCTGGCCGCCAGCGTCGACGAGGTCGGCAGGCGGGTCCGCCGCGACCGCACGCCCCCAGCGCCCGAGCAGGATCAGACGCCGGATCACGGGTAGCCCCGCGGTTCGCACGCGCCATCTCACCGTCAGGGGCCGATCGCCCCGGTTCCGGTGACCAACGCCCCCTGCGCGACGCGGGGTCCCGGCACGACCCTGGGTACGGCAACGTGAGGGACGCGAGGCCGGAGGCGACCGCAAGATGACCCGCAACAGCGATCTCGTGGCGGCGGTGGAGGACTCCCTGAAGGCGCCGTCGGTGCACAACACCCAACCGTGGCGCTGGCGGTTCGGGCGCAACGACGCCGAGCTGCACGCCGACCGCGGCCGCCAACTCACCGCCACCGACCCGGAGGGCTGCGACCTGGTCCTGAGCTGCGGCGCCGCGCTGCACCACCTGCGCATAGCGCTCGCTGCCCGCGGTCTCGGCTGCACCGTCGACCTCCAGCCCGACCCGGGCGACGGCGACCACCTCGCCACGGTCACCCCGACCTCGGGGCCGGTCGACCCGATCGCCGCCGAGCTGTACCGCCAGGTCGATCGCCGGCACACCGAGCGGCGCCGGATGAGCCACCGCCCCGTGCCGGCGGAGCTCCTCGCCGAGCTCGCCGAGCAGGCCCGCCACGCCGGCGCGGACCTCGTGCCCGTCGGCGACACCGCCACCCGCGAGCGGCTCGTCGCCGCCTTCCGCGACGCAGCGGCGCGCCAGCGGTTCACGCCGGGCTACGCCGCCGAGCTGCAGCTCTGGACCCGCCGCACGGCGGGCACCCACGACGGCATCGGGGCGGGCAACATTGCGGCGCCACTGGCGAACGGGTTCCCCCTGCGCACGTTCCCCGAGCAGGGGCAGCTGACCCAGCCCCGCCCGGCGGCGGGATCCAGCGCCCCCGAGGTCGCGGACGCCGTCGACGCCGCCGAGCTGATGGTGATCATCACCGAGGGCGACGGCACGGCGGACCGCCTGCGGGCCGGCGAGGCGCTCAGTGCGGTGCTGCTGCACGCGACGCGGCACCGGCTCGCCACGACGCCGCTCAGCCAGGCCACCGAGGTGGCGCAGGCTCGCGCCGCGGTCGGCCGGGCGCTGCAGACCGCGGCACAGCCGCAGATCCTCGTGCGGGTGGGCTGGCCGGCCACGAACGCGGGAGACCTCCCGGCCACCCCGCGGCGCGACCTGCGGTCGGTGCTGCTGCCCTCCTAGAGGTCGTGGGACTCGTCGTAGCCGAGGTCGCCGCCGTCCGGGTCCACCGGACGGCCGGTGCCGCGGTAGGAGGAGGTACGGGGACGGGCGACGGGGATGCGCAAGGCCGTCTTCACCTCGTGCGCGAGGTCGTACCCGTAGTCGTCCGAATTCTCCGGCTCAGGTGTCACCGTTCGTCTCCCCTTCACGCAACGTGACCACCGCCGGTCGGACGGTGCACGAGTGATCGTCGCCCGCTCGGGCCGTGGAGGGCAAGACCGTTCCTCCTTGTCGGTGTCCACAGGTGGGGTGACGGCGGGACAGCCCATCCGGATGACCGCCCGTCCTCGATCGGTCAGCCCCTGCGCACCGCCGCGACGCGCGTCACACTCGGCGGCGACACCGGTGCGACGACCTGCCGCCCCGCCGACCGGCAAGGAGGCTCGCCTTGACCGCCACCGTGCTCCCGGTCCTGCTCGCCCAGGCCTCGACCGCACCGCCGGCCTCGGGTGCCCGGCTCGTGGTGGCGGCGCTGGTCGGCATCGCGCTGATCGTCGTGCTGATCACCCGCTTCAAGGTGCACCCGTTCCTCGCGCTGACCATCGGCTCGCTCGTGGTCGCCGCCATCGCCGGGCTCGCGGTCGCGGCGGCCATCACCAGCTACCTCAAGGGCTTCGGCGACACCGCCGCCGGCGTCGGCACGTTGATCGCGCTGGGCGCCATGTTCGGCAAGCTGCTCGCCGACTCCGGCGGCGGCGACCAGATCGCCGACACCATCATCGGCCGCTCCAGCACCCGCACCCTTCCTTGGGCGATGGCGCTGGTCGGCGCGCTGATCGGGCTGCCGATGTTCTTCGAGATCGGCCTCGTGCTGCTGATGCCGATCATCTTCCTGGTCGCCCGCCGCTCCGGCCTGTCGCTGGTCAAGGTCGGCATTCCCGCGCTGGCCGGCCTGTCGGTGATGCACGGCCTGGTGCCGCCGCACCCCGGCCCGCTGGTCGCCATCGCCGCCCTGAACGCGAACCTCGGCATCACCCTCGCCTTCGGCGTGGCCATCGCGATCCCGACCGTGGCGATCGCCGGCCCGCTGTTCGCCCGCTACGCCGCCCGCTGGGTGGACGTCCCCGCCCCGCACCTGTTCGACGACGAGCCCGACCGCGGACACAACGCCGGCGGCAGCCCCGATCCCGACGGGCCGTCGGGTAGCACCGGCGCGGCCACCGCGGTCGAGCGCCGCACGGTCCGCCGCCCGACCTTCACGACGACGCTGCTCACCGTGCTGCTGCCGGTGGTGCTGATGATGGGCAAGGCCCTGGCCGACATCTTCATCGCCGACAAGGCCAACCCGGTGCGCAGCGTCCTCGACTTCCTCGGCACCCCGCTGATCGCCCTGCTCATCGCCGTCGTCGTGGCCATGTTCACCCTCGGCCGCGGCGCCGGGATGGACACCCGCGGCATCGCCGGCTCGCTCGAGCAGTCCCTGCCCCCGATCGCCGGCATCCTGCTGATCGTCGCCGCGGGCGGCGGGTTCAAGCAGACCCTCATCGACACCAAGATCGCCGACCTGATCGCCAGCTTCGTGACCGGCGGCGCCGCCACGGTCCTGCTGGTGGGCTGGTTCGTCGCGGTGCTGATCCGGCTGGCGACCGGCTCGGCCACCGTCGCCACGGTCACCGCCTCGGGCATCCTCGCCCCGCTGGTCACCACGCTCGACCTCACCCACACCTCGCTCCTCGTCCTCGCCATCGGCGCCGGCTCGCTGTTCTTCTCCCACGTGAACGACGCCGGATTCTGGCTGGTCAAGGAGTACTTCGGCCTCACGGTGGGTCAGACGATCAAGACCTGGTCGATCATGGAGACGATCATCTCGGTCGTCGGCCTCGTGTTCGTGCTCCTGCTGGGGCTGGTGGTCTGACAGGGCGGGAGGAGCGGTCACCGCGGGCGGTCGAACTCCCCCCGCTTCACGCCCTCGACGAACGCGTCCCACTCCGGCGCGGTGAACACGAGGACCGGACCATCCGGGTCACGGGAGTTGCGCAGCGGGACGTCGTCGCCGATGAAGCACACCTCGACGCAGTTGTTGTACTGGCTTCTACTGCTCTTTCGCCATCCGGTGCCGGCTCGGCAGGATGGGGGTTCGCGATTCACAGGGTCTCCGACCTCCGCCTCGCGACATCGGTATCGCATACAGTCGATTGCCTATTGCTCAGCGAACGAAGCCTAGGTCGCGCAAACGAACGGGTGTGCCCGTCATCCGGGTGAGCGCAACCCGACGGCTGCCCACCCGGCCTAGCGGTCTGCACGCCGTTCAGAGCCTGTCAATCGCCCGCTTCACGTACGCAGGGAGGTCATCCGGTGACGCAGCGCGCTTCTCAAGCTCGGCGAACAGGCGCCCGTGGTTCGCGATGACTTCCAGCTCATCCTGGAAGATGGCGTCGCCACGGCGCTGCTCGATGTAGACGACGTCCGGGTCGTTCGTGCCGGAGAAGCGCAGCAGGACGAACGGCCCGCGCAGGCCGACGTGCTCTCCCAGCGCCAGCGGGATGATCCGGATCTCGACGTTCGGCCGCGCCGCAGCCTCCAGAAGATGCTCCAGCTGCGTTCGCATCACGGCCCGGCCACCGATCGCCCGCAGCAGCACGGACTCGTCGAGGATGAAGGACAGCGTCGGCGGGTCCGGACGGTCCAGCACCTCCTGGCGCACCCGGCGGGAGCTGACGAACCGCTCCGCCCGCTCGGCACCGACGCCGTGCACACCCATGATGGTGCGGGCGTAGTCCTCCGTCTGCAGCAGCCCGGGGACGACGAGCAGCTCGATCGATCCGATCCACGTGGCGGAGTGCTCGTAGTCGAAGAACCGCAACGCGTCCGGGGAGAACACGTCGCCGAACGCGGCGAACGGGGACCGGGCGCGGCGGGAGCGGCGGGCGAGGTCGACCAGCCCGTCCACGATCCCGGAATCGGTGACGCCGTAGTAGGCGAGCAGCGCGCGCAGGTCCGTCACGCTGAGGGAGACCGAGCCGTTCTCGATCCGGGTGACCTTGGACGGTGACCAGTCCAGCGCGTCCGCGACCTGCTTCTGCGTCACGACGTGCGGCGGGCGGAGACGGCGCAGCTCCGCCAGGAGCTGACGGCGCAGCGCGGATGCGTTGTCCACTCCGCCTCCACATGCGACACGTGGTCGACTGCCCACCGATCCACACTATGACGGTTGCCGGATGACGGCTAGCAGTGCCGATACTGTCACTGTGCGTGTACCGGGCTGCATCCGCCACCCGAACTCGCCGGTAGGCCAGGCCTGACCAGCACACGCCGTGCAGTTCGCGCCGCCCGGTCTGCACGTTGCAGATTGGAACTCGCGGTGTAGCGTGACTCTCCGTGATGCCACGTCAGGGTGATCCCCTTCGCCGCCTCGTCGTTCGCGTTCCGGCGCCCGGGTCGCCGCGCGTGGCGAATCGAAGCTGGTAGGAGGCGTCCGCGGGCCCGCTCCCCGGGAATCCCGGGGCCGCGGGCCGGTCCGGCGAGCCCGTCGGCCGCCGACCCACATCCGCTGCTCGCCTACACTGAGCCCGGGTGACCGGGCCCATGGAGGCCTTCCGGTCGTACCTCTCCCGCCGTCCGGCCCGGACGCGCCACGGGACGTCGCACGAGGAACGGAAGACCTCATCAGTATGGGTTCCACCCCCGATAGCCGCACGCCGCAACGACGCACCGTCTTCATCGGCGTACTGGCCGCGGTCATCGTGGCGATGCTCGCCGTCCTGACCGTCGTTCTCCTCAACGGGCAGGCACAGAACGGAGGCGTGGCGGCACCGCCGAGTGCCGCACCGGTCGCCCCGCAGCCGCCGCTCTACGTCAGCCCGGACGGGCACGACACCGACGACGGGGCCTCCCCCACGACGCCGCTGGCGACGATCCAGGCAGCGCTGGAGAAGGCGACCCCGGGCACCACGATCAACCTCGCGCCCGGCGTCTACCGCGAGGAGCCGACCACCGTGCGCGACGGCGCCCCCGGCGCACCGATCACGATCAAGGGTCCGGAGACGGGCACGGACCGGGCGGGCCGCTACCAGGCGGTGCTGTACGGCACCGGCAAGATCTTCAACATCGACCACAGCTGGATCACGCTCGACGGTTTCACCATCGACGGGCAGGAGCAGCTGGCGAGCGTCCCGTTCTCCACGGACCTGCGCGCGATCGACACCTGGAAGCAGAGCATCCAGGACCGCGTCGAGGACGGGCGGCTGGTGTACATCGGCTCGTCGGAGCAGTCGCGCGACATCACCGGCATCACGATCAATAACATGTTCCTCAACGGCGCGGGCGGCGAGTGCGTGCGGCTGCGCAACAACGCCCACGACAACACGATCAGCGACTCGGTGATCCAGTACTGCGGGTTGTACGGCAAGGGCGACGGCGCCGACCGGGCCGAGTACCACAACGGCGAGGGCGTCTACATCGGCACCAGCCCCAAGTCGGACGACCAGCCGATGTACGACAACGACACCAGCTCGCACAACGTCGTCATCCGGAACATCATCAGGCCGTTCGGGTCGGAGTGCTTCAACATCAAGGAGAACGCGCACGACAACGTGTTCGAGGACAACGTGTGCAGCGGCAACGCCGAGTCCGTGGAGTTCGAGGGCAGCAACGTCGAGCTGCGCGGCTACGGCAACATCGTGCGCAACAACCAGATCTCGGACAGCGCCGGCTACACCATCAAGATCCAGAACGACGGCAAGGAGTACGACCGCGGCGGCAACGTCGTCGAGAACAACCGGCTCTCCGGCGCGGCGGCCGCGACCTTCAAGATCAAGTCGAAGGCGACGCAGGGCCAGTTCTGCGGCAACAACGTCGTCGCGTCGGGAGCCCTGTTCGACGCCGACTCCGAGGGCGCGACCCCGGCCGGCGTGACCTCCCCCTGCTGAGCGCCTGAAGCGGGAGTGGGGAGGAACGCGCCGCAGCGCTACCGTTGACCGGTGGGTTCTGTCGTCGGCAACGTCTCCCCCGCCCACGCGGTCGCCGACCGCATGGCCGCTGCGGCGCGCGCGTGGCTCGACGCCCTCGACGCCCCGCAGCGCGCGGTGGCCGTCGGCGCCGTCCCCGCGGACCACGCGTCGGACACCGAGCGGCGACGCTGGTTCTACACCCCCACCGACCACGGTGGGCTCACCCTTCACGCCCAGCGGCCCGCGCAGCAGCGGGCCGCGATGCAGCTGCTCGCCACAGGTCTCTCGACACCCGGGTACGTCACCGTCGCGATCACGATGGGCCTGGAGAACGTGCTCGACCACGCCGAAGGGTTCGTGACGGTCTTCGACCGCGAGCGCGGCCGCGACCCCGGCCTGTACTACCTGCGTGTCTTCGGCGAGCCCGGCGGCGTGGCACCGTGGGGCTGGCGGTTCGGCGGCCACCACGTGTCGCTGAACAACCTCGTGGTCGACGGCCAGCTGGTCGCCACCACCCCGTGCTTCCTGGGCGCCGACCCGGCCGTGTCGCCCCTGCTCGGGGGTTGCGTCCACCGGCCGCTCGCGCGGGTCGAGGACCTGGCCCGCGAGCTGGTCCGGTCGCTGCCCCCGGAGCTGGCCGTGCGCGCCGTGCTGCGGGACCGTGCCCCGTCCGACGTCGTCACCGCGAACCGCACGTCCGTGGCCGAGGGCGACCGGGTCATCCCGCTCGCCGGCATCTGGCGCGGCGCGCGGCTTTCCGACGACGTCGAGCAGGCCAAGCTCCAGGCATTCAGCGACGCCGTCGACGCCAACACGGGCTTCACCGACGCGGACCACGCCGCGCTCGAGTACACGGCCCTACCGAAGGGGCTGCCGGCGTCCGCGCTGGACCCCGGCCAGCGCGAGATGCTGCGCGCGCTCCTCGCGACGTACCTCGACCGCGTCCCGGTCGAGGTCTCCCCGCTCGGCCGCTACTCCGACGACGAGACGCTCGACGCCGTCCACGTCGCCTGGGCCGGCCCGACCGAGCCGGGCGCGCCGCACTACTACCGCCTCCAGGGCCCGCGGCTGCTGATCGAGTGGGACAACACCCAGCGCGGGGCGAACCACGCGCACTCGGTGTGGCGCGACCCGACCGCCGACTTCGGCCTGGACGTGCTCGCCGCCCACCGCGCCGCCCACCACGAACCTCGATGATGAGGAGGACCCTGTGCCCGTCGTGTCCACGAAGGAGATCCTGGACCGCGCCTTCGCCGACCGGTACGGCGTCGCGGCCTTCAACATCCTCGACGGAAGACGACATCGGCTCCGACGAGGCGTCCAAGCTGCAGAGCCTGGAGACCGCCGTCGACTTCATCCGCAAGACCGGTGTCGACGTCTTCGCTCCCGCGATCGGCAACGCGCACGGCCAGTACACGGCGGCCCCGAAACTCGACCACCAGCGGGTGACCGACCTCGTCGAGGCCACGAACATCCCCATGGCCCTGCACGGGGGAACGGGCCTGTCCGACGACCAGTTCCGCGACCTCATCGCCCGCGGCTGCGCGAAGGTCAACATCTCCACGGCGATCAAGGAGGCCTACATGCGGTCGGGCCTCGAGCACCTCAAGGAGGCCGAGGAGAAGAACACGTGGGACCCGCCCACGTTGTTCGCCCACCAGCGCGCCGCCGTCGTCGCGACGGCCCGCGAGCACATCGCGCTGTTCGGCGGCTCGGGTCGGGCCTGGTGACAGCCATCTGAAGATCACCTGCACGAGTGATCAGGTCGGGCCGTCGGGTGCCGATGTGTGGTGCATGTCTCTTTCCCAGCTCGGCAGCGCCGCCGGCGGGGCAGTCGACGCCCCCCGGCGGCCTGAGCCCGCGATCCCCACCGTCCCGCAGCCCACCGTCCCACAGCCCGGTGACGCCGAGCGTCTGCTCGATGCCGTCCGCCGCGGTCTCGTCCCGGGCGACCCGGTCGCCCGCCTGCTCGCCGCCTGGGTCGGTGGTGGTCGATCGCCGGTGACGGGCGCCCACTGCTGATCGACCAGCACGCGGCACCCGTAGGGGGCGATCACCGGCTGGTCAGGACAGCGACTTCTCCAGCTGCCGCGACAGGAGCGCCACGAACGCCGCCGGCTCCGCCAGCTCCCCGCCCTCGGCCAGCAGCGCCATGCCGTGCAGCAGCCGGGCGGTGTCGCCCAGCTCCGCGTCGTCCGGCCGCTGCTCGTGCGCGTGTCGCAGCGAGGTCACGAGCGCGTGGCGCGGGTTCAGCTCGAGGATCCGCTTCACCGTCGGCGGTTCCTGGCCCATCGCCCGGTACATCTTCTCCAGGGTCGGGGTCAGGTCACCCGGGTCGCCCACCAGCACCGCGGCGGACTCGGTCAACCGGTGCGACAGCCGGACCTCCTTGACGTCGTCGGCCAGCGCGGACGCCATCCAGGTCAGCAGGGCGGCGAAGCCCTCCTTCGTGTCGTCGTCCACGTCGTCGCCGCCGAGGTCCACCTCGCCCGTGGCGATCGAGGTCAGCTCCTTGTCCTCGAACGACGGCACCGCGCCGACCCACACCTCGTCCACCGGGTCCGTCAGCAGCAGCACCTCGTACCCCTTGGCGCGGAACGCCTCCATGTGCGGCGAGCTCTCCAGCGCCGCCCGCGACTCCCCGGTGGCGTAGTAGATCGCGTCCTGGCCCTCGGGCATGCGGGCGAGGTAGTCGTGCAGCGTCGTCGGCTTGTCGGGGTCGTGCGTGGAGGAGAACGAGCAGATCTCGAGGATCGCCTTCTGGTTCTCGTGGTCGGAGAGGATGCCCTCCTTGACGGCCCGGCCCAGCTCGGACCAGAACGTCGCGTACTTCTCCGGCTCCTTCTCCCGCATGGTCTTCACCGTCGACAGCACCTTCCGCACCAGGCGCTTGCGGATCAGCTGGATCTGGCGGTCCTGCTGGAGGATCTCGCGGGAGATGTTGAGCGACAGGTCGTTCGCGTCGACGACGCCCTTGACGAACCGCAGGTACTCGGGGACGAGCGCCTCGCAGTCGTCCATGATGAACACGCGCTTGACGTAGAGCTGCACCCCGCGCTTGGCCTCGCGCCAGAACAGGTCCATCGGGGCGTGGCTCGGCAGGAACAGCAGCGCCTGGTACTCGAACGTGCCCTCGGCCGCCAGCCGGATGGTCTCCAACGGCTCGCGCCAGTCGTGGCTGACGTGGCGGTAGAACTCGGTGTACTCCTCGTCCGAGACGTCCTTCTGCGCGCGCGCCCACAACGCCTTGCGCGAGTTGACGGTCTCGGGCTCACCGTCGGCGGAGTCCATGCGGATCGGCCAGGTGATGAAGTCCGAGTAGCGCTTCACGGTCGCCCGGACCGTCGTCGGGTTCGCGTAGTCATGGAGCGCGTCGTCCGTGTCTTCCGGCTTCAGGTGCAGGGTGACGGCGGTGCCCTGCGGAGCGTCCGGTGCCTCGGCGACGGTGTAGGTGCCCTCTCCCGCCGACTCCCAGCGCACGCCCACGTGGCTACCCGCCTTGCGGGTGACCAGCTGGACGCGATCGGCGACCATGAAGCTCGAGTAGAAGCCGACGCCGAACTGGCCGATCAGCTCCGCGCTCGCCTCCTCCGACGCCCCGCCCGCCTCCCGGGCCTGGCGCAGCTGCGCCAGCATCTCGGCGGTGCCCGACTTCGCGATGGTGCCGATGAGCTCGACGACCTCGTCCCGGCTCATCCCGATCCCGTTGTCGCGCACGGTCAGGGTGCGCTGCTCGGGGTCGATCTCCAGGGCGATGTGCAGGTCCGAGGTGTCCACCTCGAGGTCCTTGTCGCGGTACGCGGCCAGCCGGAGCTTGTCCAGGGCGTCCGAGGAGTTCGAGATCAGCTCGCGAAGGAACACGTCCTTGGTCGAGTAGATCGAGTGGATCATCAGATGGAGCAGCTGGCGAGCCTCCGCCTGGAACTCGATCGTCTCGGTCGACATCGCAGTAGTGCCTTTCCACGCTCACGGAAACGGTGCATCGGACACGATAGGGGGCCGGCGCAGGACAGCTGCGCGGGCACGACGTGCACCAGCAGCATCAGCGATGCGGGTCCTTGACGGCCGCCGGTGCGATGCGGCTCACTCGGGCTCCGAGGAGGGAGTCCGATGCAGGTTTTCCGCTACGCCCAGCTGCCGGCGCGGATCGTGTTCGGCGCCGGGTCGGCCCGCACGCAGCTGGCGGCCGAGGTCGAGCGGCTGGGCGCCACACGCGTCCTCGTGCTCGCCTCCACCCGGGACGAGGAGCGGGTCGCGGTCGTCACCGCGCCGCTGGGCGACCGCGTGGCCGGCACGTTCACCGCGGTCCGCGAACACGTCCCGCTGCCCACGGCCGAGGCCGCCCGCGCCGCGGCGAAGGAGGTCGACGCCGACGCGCTGCTCGCGATCGGCGGCGGCTCGACCGTCGGGGCCGCGAAGGCCGTCGCGCTGACGGCCCGCCTGCCGATCGTCGCCGTGCCGACGACCTACGCCGGCTCGGAGGTCACCCCCGTGTGGGGGCTGACCGAGAACGGCCGCAAGACCACCGGCACGGACCCCGCCGTGCTGCCGCGGGTCGTCGTCTACGACCCGGAGCTCGTCGCCACGCTGCCCGCCGCCCTGGCCGCAGCGAGCGGGTTCAACGCCATGGCGCACGCCGTGGAGGCGATGTGGGCGCCGGGGCGCAACCCGGTGAGCACCGCCGTCGCCGGCGAGGCGATCGCCCGGCTCGCCGCCGGCCTCCGCACGGGTGATCCGGCCGAGCTGCTGTGCGGGGCGTGGCTGGGCGCGTCGGCCTTCGCCGTCACCGGTGGTGGGCTGCACCACAAGCTCTGCCACGTGCTCGGCGGCACGTTCGACCTGCCGCACGCCCGTACGCACGCGGTCGTGCTCCCGCACGTGCTGGCGTTCAACGCCGCCGGCGCCCCCGACGCGGTCACCCGGATCGCGCGGGCGCTGGATGCGGACGACGCCGTGACCGGGCTGCGGGCCCTGGCCGACGCGCACGGTATCCCCCGGGGGCTGCGTGCGCTCGGCATGCCCGAGGACGCGATCGAGGAGGCCGCCGCGCTCACCGCGCCGGCGGTGCCGGCGGACAACCCCGTCCCGGTCGGGGACGGATCACTGCTGCGCCTGGTCCGGGCGGCATGGAGCGGAGAAGACCGGTGACCGCCACCCGGAACGGGTACTCCCAGCGGGAGGAGGTTCCACGATGTCTCTTGCGGACAAGATGAACAACAAGGCCCGGGAGCTGCGCGGCCGGGTCAAGCGGAACGCGGGCGAGGTGACCGGCGACCGGCGCCTGCAGGCCGAGGGCGCGGCCGAGGAGCGAGGCGGCCACCTGCGGCAGGCCGGGGAGAAGCTGAAGGACGCGTTCCGCGGGTCCGGTCCGCGCCGGCGCCCCCGCTACTGACCCGTCGTCGCGACGCACCGGCAGGACGCCGCCCAGGGGGGACCGATGGCCGACGAGCTGGTGCACCGCGACGTGGCGGACGGCGTCGCCACCGTCACGCTCGACTCACCGCGCAACCGCAACGCCCTGTCGGCGCAGCTCCGCCGTGAGCTGCGGCACCACCTCGACGCGGCGATCGCCGACCCGGCCGTCCGCGTCGTCGTCCTGGGCCACACCGGTCCCGTCTTCTGCTCCGGCATGGACCTGCGGGAGTCCCGCGGCGCGGCGACCGGCGCGCAGGGCGTCGCGGAGTTCCCCGCGGTGCTGCGCACGATCCTGACCGCGCCGAAGCCGGTGGTGGCCCGGGTCGCCGGCCCGGCCCGCGCCGGGGGGATCGGGCTGCTCGCGGCCTGCGACATCGCCGTGGCCGTCGACACCGCCACCTTCGCCTTCACCGAGGTCCGCATCGGCGTGGTCCCCGCGGTCATCGCCGTCACCGTGCTCCCCCGGCTGCTCCCCCACGTCGCCCGCGAGCTGTTCCTCACCGGCGAGACGTTCGACGCCGGGCGTGCCGTGGCCGTCGGCCTCGTCAACGCCGCCGTGCCCGTCGACCGGCTCGACGCCGAGGTGGCCCGCTACGTCGAGCTGCTCCGCCTGGGCGCACCCGGCGCGCTCGGTGCCACCAAGGCACTGCTGCGCCACCCGCCCGGCGACGACGTCGACACGGCGTTCGCCGCCATGTCGGACCTGTCGGCGCGCCACTTCGCCTCGGCCGAGGGCCAGGAAGGCATGGCCGCCTTCGCCGAGAAGCGCCCGGCGAACTGGGTGCCACCGCGGTAGTGCTGCACGACGGTCACGCCTGCGCGGCACCGGTGTCGCGCATGTCCAGCCCGGCGAGCGCGAAGGCCCGGGCGGGCAGGCCGGCCGGCTCGGTGAGGATCCGCAGGTCGATGCCGCGGGCCCGCGCATGCTCGAGGACCTCGAGGAGCAGGCCGATCCCCGCACTCGGCAGGTAGGTCGTCGGCCGCAGGTCGAGCGTCAGCCGTCCACCGTCGGGAAGCACCGCCAGCTGCCCGAACAGGTCCGCTCGGACGGCCTCGACCGTCGCCAGGTCCAGCTCGCCCGGCGCCACGACGACCGGCCCGTCGGGCCCCGGTCCCGCTGCCGCCACCGGTGCACGACCCCGCTCCGGGCGGCCCGCCGGCACCCTGAGGCGGAACCGCACCGTCGTGCCCGTCCCGCCCCGCTCGAACGACACCTCGTCGGCCAGGTGCCGCACGAACTCGACACCCCGGCCGCGGAACCCCGGATCCGCGGGCGGCGGCCGCCACGACCCCCAGTCCTGCACGAGCACGTCCAGCGACCCGTCGCCGCGGCGCGCGACCTCGTAGCACCAGTCGCCCGACGCGCCGTCGCGGTACGCGTGCTCGACCGCGTTCGCCGCGGCCTCACCCATCGCGAGGAGCAGGTCGTCGGACAGGTCGTCGCCGAGCCCGGCGGAGGCCGCCCAGCGCCGGACCGTCCGGCGCACCACGGCGAGCTCGGCCGGATGCGCCGGCAGCCGCTGGTGCAGCGGGGCGGGCATCAGGCGCGCGGCGATCACGGCGATGTCGTCCGCGGCGTGGCCGTGCTCGGCGAGGTCGTCGAGCACAGCGGGGACCAGCGCGACCGGGAGGCCGCCCGCGTGGCGGCGCACGGAGTCGACGAGCCGGTCCAGGCCCTCGTCGATGACCTCGCCACGACGCTCGACGAGGCCGTCGGTGTAGAGGACCAGCGTCGCACCGGCCTCGAGGCCGGTGACACCCTCGGTGTACGGCGCCCGGCCGGTGAGCCCCAGCACGGGGCCGTGCCCGTCGCCGTCGAGGAGGCGCACCCCGGAGCTGTCGGCGAGCAGCGCCGGCGGGTGCCCGGCGCGTGCCCAGCAGACCAGACCTCCGGCCCAGTCGAGCGTCAGGCACGCCGCCGTCGACGCGCGCGCCCCGGGGACCCGTGCGGCGAACCGGTCGAGCAGTTCCAGCGCCGCGGCCGGCCCGTGCCCCTGCAGCAGTGCGGCGGCCAGCGCGCTGCGCAGCTGCCCCATGACCGCCGCCGCGGCGGCTCCCTGCCCGACCACGTCCCCCACCGCGATCGCGACGCGGTGCTCGTCGAGCTCGATCACGTCGTACCAGTCGCCGCCCGCCTGCACGCCCTCGGCGCCGGGCAGGTACCGGGCGTCCAGCGCGAGGCGCGGGAGCTGGGGCAGCCGCTGCGGCAGCAGGCTGCGCTGCAGGGTCTCGGCGACCTGGTGCTCCGCGCGGTAGAGCCGCGCCCGGTCCAGGGCCTGGGCGCACTGCTCGGCCAGCGCCAGCAGGGTGGCCCGCTCGATCGCGCACTGCCGCAACGGCACCCGGAACCCGACGCCGAGCACGCCCACGACCCGGCCTCCGGCGGCGAGCGGCAGGGCGACGACACCGCGGATCCCGCGCCCACCGAGGAGGTCGGCCCATCCCGGATGGGGCACGGCCCACTCGGGTGACTCGACGTCGTCCACCCACAGCGGCCGCTGCTCGCGGACCGCCTCCGACACCACGAGCGGGGCCTGCAGCGACACCGGGGCCAGGCGGGGGGTAGCGGCGTCGTCGACGCCCTCCAACGCCAGCGGGACGAGCGCGGTGTCGGAGCGGTCGACCTCGTACACGCCGACGGTGCCGAAGTCGCCGAGCAGGCGGGTGAGGTGGGCGACGGCGGCGGCGCCCACCTCGGCCGGTGTGATCGCCGCGGACAGCTGCGCGGTGGCCCGCTGCAGCACGGCGAGCCGAGAGGCCGTCGCCCGCTCCTCGACGAGCAGCAGTGCGTTGTCCAGCGCCAGCGCGGCGCGCTCCCCGATCTCCTCGACCAGCACGCGGTCGTCGTCGTCGTAGCGGGGGGAGTCCCCGCGCCGCAGCAGGGCCAGCACACCGAGCACCCGGCCGCGGGCGGAGAGCGGCACGAGCAGGGCCGACCGCACGGCGATCCGGCGGTACAGCGCGAGCTGGTCGGGCGCCATGTCCGCGGCCGACCATTCCGGCGATCCCGCCTCCGGGACGTCCACGATCAGCCGCGGACGGCCGCTGGTCACGACCTCGCGGACCGTCGGCGACTCCGGGTGGATCCCGGCCACGGCGGCCTCCGCGTCGGCGTCGACCGCCGCGATCCCGTCCGGGCACAGCCGTCCGTCGTCGTCGATCCGCAGCACGCAGCACAGGTCCGCGAGGCGCGCGTCGATGACCAGCCGGGCCAGCCGGGCGGCCTGCGCCGCGGGGCCGGGCTCGCTCTCCAGCCCAGCGCCGAACCGCGCGAGCAGGGTCTGCCGCTCGGACTCCCGGTAGCGGGCGTTGATGTCGGTGCAGCTGCCGACCCACCCGTCGGTGGGCCCGATCGGCACGGCTCGCTCGAGCAGCCAGCGGTACACGCCGTCCGCGCGGCGGAGCCGGAACTCGACCTCCCAGCCCCGAGAGGCCGCCATCGCGGCGGCCACCGTCTCACGGTAGCGCGCCCGGTCCTGGGGGTGCAGGCCCGCCTGCCAGTCCGCGCCCGGCTCGTCGGCGGCGCGCCCGGTGAACTGCCGCCAGCCCGCGTTCAGGAACACCCGCGCACCGCTGCGGCCCGCCACCCAGATCAGCGCCGGGGCGAGGTCGGCGATGGCGGTGAACCGAGCCTCGGCCTCGCGGCGGGCCCGGCCGAGCTGCAGGTGCGCACCCACGCGGGCGAGCAGCTCCGCCGCGGAGAACGGCTTGACAAGGTAGTCGTCGGCCCCCGCCACGAGACCCTCGACCGCCGCCTCCTGCCCCGCACGCGCCGACAGCAGCAGGACCGGGACGCGGGCGGTCCGGGGGTCGGCGCGCACCGCCGCCAGCAGCTCCATCCCGTCGAGACCCGGCATCATCACGTCGCTGACGACGAGGTCGGGCGGCTCCTCCCGGATGGCCGCGAGCGCCGCGGCGCCGTCGCTCACCACCCGCACCGCGTAGCGCGGGCGGAGCAGCCGGGTCAGGTACTCGCGCATGTCGGCGTTGTCGTCGGCGACGAGCACCCGTCCCCGGCCGGCGCCGACCGGTGCGGCGGGCTGCTCGGGCTCGTCGTCGGACAACCAGCGCAGCGCCTCGGCGACGAACGGTTCGACCGCCGCAGGCCCGCGCTCCGTGGAGGTCGGCGCGACCCGGTCGGACGGCAGGTGGTCGTGCCCCAACGGCAGGAGGACCCGGAACGTCGTCCCCCGCTGCGGCGCACTGTCGACGGTGATCGTGCCGCCGTGCAGGCCGATCAGCTCGCGCACCACGGCGAGCCCGATCCCGCTGCCCTCACCCGACCGCGCCTTCGCGCGCTCCACCCGGTGGAACCGCTCGAACAGGCGCGGCACCTCGTCCGCAGGCACGCCCGTGCCGGTGTCGGCGACGGTCAGCACCGCCGCCCGCTCCTGTGCGCGCAGGGCGACGGTGATCCGGCCCTCGAAAGTGAACTTGAGGGCGTTGGACAGCAGATTGAGGACGATCTTCTCCCACATGTCCCGGTCGACGTACACCGGCTCCGGCAGCGGCACGACGTCGACGAGGTAGTCGATCCCCGCCCGGTCGACCGCCGAGCGGAACACGCTCGCCAGCTCGGCCGTGTACGCGGCGAGGTCGACCGGCTCGAAGTGGGCCTCCACCCGGCCCGCCTGCAGGCGCGAGAAGTCCAGCAGCGAGTTGACGAGCTTGCCGAGCCGCAGCGCGTTGCGGTGGATGACGTCGAGCTCCTCGCACAACCGCGCGTCGGCCGCGACGGCGGGCGCGGCGCGCAGCTCGGCGACCGGGCCCATGATCAGCGTCAGCGGGGTGCGGAACTCATGGCTGACGTTGGAGAAGAAGTCGGTCTTGGCGCGGTCCAGCTCGGCGAGCGCCTCGGCCCGCTGCCGTTCGGCCTCGTAGGCCAGCGCGTCGGTGACCGCGGTGGCGAGCTGGTCGGCCACCAGGTCGAAGAAGGACCGGTGGTCAGCGTCGAGCTCGCGGTACGGGTTCACCCCGGCCACGAGCACGCCGGCCGGCTCGACCCGTCCGGCGACCCAGACCGGCAGGACGACGGCGTCGGTGGGCGCCGCCGGGCCTGCTGACGCAGGGCGCGACAGCCTTCGCCGCCCCGTCGACGAACCCCGGGACGACCTGCGCCGTCCCCGTCTCGGCGACCTGCCACACCACGCCGCCGTCGGCCGGGCCGTGCAGGGTCGGCGGCGCGACGGCGCTGCCGACCGTGACGCCGTGCGCGGCCACCAGCCGCAGGTTCCCGTCGGGAGACCGGAGGTAGGCCGCCACGAAGGGCACCTCCGCCCGGTGCCGGGCCAGCACGCCGACGACCGCGCGGCTCGCCTCCTCCGCTGTACCTGCCGACACGGTCGAGAGCTCGCCGAGGTCGCGCAGCACCTTCAGTCGCCGCTCCCCCACCACACGCGTCGTGGTGTCGCTGACGGCGACGAAGACCCCGCCGATCCCGCCGCTCTCGTCCTGGATCGGGGAGTAGGAGAACGTCCAGTACGTCTCCTCCAGGTAGCCGTGCCGGCGCAGGAACAGCTGCTGGTCCTCGGAGAACGTCGCGCCCTCGCCGGCGAGCACCGACTCGGCCATCGGGCCGAGCTCGGACCACGCCTCCGGCCACACCCGCGAGGCACGCCGGCCCAGGGCGTCAGGGTGCTTGTCGCCCATCGCCGGGACGTACGCGTCGTTGTAGAAGACCGTCAGCTCCGGGCCCCACCACACGTGCATCGGGAACCGCGACGACAGGCAGATCGACAGCGCGGTCTGCAGGCTCTGCGGCCAGCCGTGCGCGGGGCCCACGGGGGTGCTCGACCAGTCGTGGGCCCGCACGCGCGCCGCCATCCCGTCGTCGGTCCCCGGGGGGAGCCGGGCCGGCTGCGTCACCTCGCGCACCCACTCACCTTGCCACGTCGCCCGATCGTGTCCGTCGCATCCTCGCTGTCCGCACGACACAGCGCGACCCACGAGAGCGGGCGGCTACCGGGGCAGCCCGAGCCGCCGAGCCGCCGCCACCGCCTCGCCGCGCGACCGGACGTCGAGCTTGCCGAGGATCGCCGACACGTGGTGGTCCGCCGTCTTGCGCGAGATGACCAGCCGCGCGGCGATGTCGGCGTTGCTCAGCCCGTCGATGAGCAGGGCCAGCACGTCGAGCTGGCGGTCGGTGAGCCCACCGGGGTTGGCCCGCGTGGCCGGTGAGCTACCGCGCGGCACCGGCACCCCGAGCTCGCGCAACCGCCCCCGCACCAGGGCCGCGACGGCGCGGCCGGACTCGCCGATGCCGGAGAGCGTGCGCGACGCCGTGGTCGCCCGCACGGCGGCAGTCGAGCCGGTGCCCGTCGAGCAGCTCGGCCACGGCGGCCCGGCTGAGCGGCGTGAGCTGGAGCCGGCTCGCGTCCGGGGCGCCGACCAGGTCGCCGAGCACGGCGCGCAGCGGGTGCGCGGCACCCCCGGCCCCCCGGTAGGACAGCACCAGCAGCAGCGGGATCGTGCCGATGCGGCGGGCCAGGAACCGCACGAGGTCCAGGGTCGCCTCGTCGCCCCAGTGCAGGTCCTCGACCACCAGGGCGCACGCCCGGGACTGCAGCGCGTCCAGCACGGCGGCGAAGATCTCGTGCTGGACGCCGGCCTCGCGGAGGACGGCCGTCACCTCGGGCCCGAGCTCGCGGGCGACGTCGAGGAGCGGGCCGAGCGGGCGCGGTGTGCTCAGCGAGTCGCACATTCCCCACAGCACCGGCACCGGCGCCTGCGCGGCGAACTCGCGAAGAAGGACGGTCTTGCCGATCCCGGCCTCGCCTGCGACGAGGCCGACCGAGCCCCGACCCGCGGCCGCGCGGCGGGCACGGTCGCCGAGCACGGCAAGGGGGTGGTCGCGCTCGAGCAGCCGCACGCGGCGGAGCCTGGGACGCACGTCCGCGCAGGCACAGGGTGTCCGGTCCACGACGGGGGTGGTGGCAGCACCACCGCCCACGGCAGTAGGCGCCGGCCGAAGATGTGCGACGGCGCGCGGGGTGCGACGCCATGATCGGCGTTCGCAGGGGCCGGAGGCTCCACCTCGCACACCTTGCGTGCTCTCGCACGCCCAGCGAGACCGTCGCACCCGCTACAACAGCTGCGACGGTCGCACGGGATGTGTGATGGCGTGCAAGGGGTGCGACAGCGCCCGCCGGAAGGTGCGCGACGGCGCGCACGGAGTGCGACAGCGCCTGCACCTCGACCAGCATGCCTGTGCGGTGTTGCGGCGCGGGCTGCCCGCGGGGCTCTACCAGGCACTGCTGGCCAGTTCGGCGGGGTCCCAGGCATTCCTGCGGCTCAGCTTCGCCGACCACACGGCCCGGCTGGCCTTCCCCACACTCGCCCTCGCGCACCGCCTGTGCAGCGGCCGGCGTCCCTGATCGAGCCCTGCGAGGCCCAGCGGGCCGTGCTCGTGCGCCGAACGCCGCGTCAGGTGCCGCAGTACGTGACGTACGGGTCGCAGCCCGCGGGCGCCGGCCGGGCGTAGTCGTCCAGGCCGGGCCGCTGCTCGTACGGATCGGAGACGACGTCGACGAGCCGGCGGAACGGGGCCAGGTCGCCGGCGGTGGCGGCCGCCAGCGCCTCCTCGACCAGGTGGTTGCGCGGGATGTAGACCGGGTTCACCCGGTCCATGGCCGCCGCCACGGCGGCCGCGGTCCGCCGGCAGCAGCGCCTCGCGGCGGGCGGCCCACGCGTCGAACGGCTCCGGGCTCGGCGAACAGGGACGCGCGCGGTGCCCGGCAGCGAGCGATCCGGAAGAACGCGGTGTGGTCGATGTGCTGCGCGCGCAGGAGTCCCGCAGGTCCGCCGCCAGGTCCGGGTCCGGCGCGGCGAAGCCCGAGCTTGGCGGCCATCCCCTCCGCGTGATGGCGGGAGTACGCGCTGGGCGAACGACGTCAGCACGGCAGTCGCGGCCTCGACCGCCGCGTCGAGGTCGTCGTCGATCAGGGGGAGCAGCGTCTCGGCCAGGCGGGCCAGGTTCCACTGGGCGATCTCGGCTGGTTGCCGTAGGCGTAGCGGCCGCCGTGGTCGATGGAGCTGAACACCGTGGCCGGGTCGAAGGCGTCCATGAACGCGCAGGGCCCGTAGTCGATGGTCTCGCCGGAGATCGTCATGTTGTCGGTGTTCATGACGCCGTGGACGAACCCGACGAGCATCCACCGCGCCACCAGCGCGGCCTGGGCCTCGACCACGCGCGTCGAACAGCGCCAGGTACGGGTCGTCGGCGTCCGGCGGCCTCCGGGTGGTGGCGGGCGATGGCGTGGTCGGCCAGGCGCCGCAGGAGGTCGCCGGTCGCCGGCCGCGGCGGCGTACTGGAAGGTGCCCACGCGGAGGTGGCTCGCCGCGACCCGGGCGAGCACCGCGCCCGGGCAGCAGCCGTCTCCCGGACGACCTGCTCGCCGGTGGTGACCACCGCGAGCGCCCGGGTCGTCGGGATGCCCGAGGGCGTGCATCGCCTCGCCGACGAGGTACTCGCGCAGCATCGGGCCCGACCGCCGCCTTGCCGTCGCCGCCGCGGGCGAACGGGGTGCGCCCCGAGCCCTTGAGGTGCAGGTCGCGGCGCCGGCCGTCGGCGTCGATCACCTCGCCCAGCAGCAGCGCCCGGCCGTCGCCGAGGCGCGGCGAGTAGCCGCCGAACTGGTGGCCGGCGTAGGCCTGCGCCACCGGCGTCGCGCCGTGCGGGCAACGCCGTTGCCGGCCAGGAGCGGCGACGCCCTCGGCGGCTGCCGCAGCGCCGCGGCGTCGACGCCCAGCTCGGCGGCCAGCTCCTCGTTGAGCACCAGCAGCTCGGGCGCCGGGACCGGCGCCGCCTTCCACGGCACCGACAGGCTCGGCACCTGACGTGCGTAGGAGTCGTCGAACTCGAACAGCGTCCGCGCCAGCGTCACGCCCTCAGGCTACGGCCCGAACCCGGGTTCGGGCCGCCCTCAGGCGCTGAGGGCTGCGTAGTCGGGCACGTCGACGGGCCGGACGGTGTGGGAGGACAGCAGACCGGCCACCCGGCCCGCGATCGGGCTGGCCGCCGAGCGGGCGGCGCCGCCCCGCAGCCGGACGCCCCACCGGCTGCGGGGATGGGCGATGCGCGGCGTGCCGGGCGGCAGCTTCTGCGCCTTCCGCACGTGCGGCCGCATCACCGACTCGTAGGCGGCGAACGCCTCGCGGTGGTCGTCATGGCGCGCCAGCTCGCCGGCCAGCACGTAGCCGCCGAGCAGGGCCAGCGTCGTGCCCCTCCCGCTGATCGGCGAGGCGCACCAGGCCGCGTCGCCGAGGAGCCCGACGCGGCCGCTCGCGAAGGTCGGGGACCGGACCTGGCTGATGGCCTCGAAGTAGGAGTCCGGCGCGCTCCCGAGTCCGTCGAGCACCCGGTCGGCCTGCCAGCCGGCACCGGTGAACTCCGCCAGCAGCAGCTCCTGCTGAGCGGCGGGGCTCGTCCGGGCGGGCGCGGACGACGGCGACAGGAACGACAGCAGCACTCGGGTCGTGCCGTGCCGGTCCGGACGCAGGGTGATCGTGCGCCCTTCTCCCGGCGGCGTACCAGCGCCACCAGTCGGTGTCGGTGTCGTCGCGCGGGATGGTGAAGTACGCCATGCACAGGCCGAGGAACCGGATGTCGGCCCGGCCGGGCATCGCGATCTCGCGCGTGCCGGAGCGGACCCCGTCGGCCGCGACGACGAGGTCGAACTCCTCCTCGGGACCGTGCTCGACGCCGACCCGCACCCGCCGCCCGTCGTCGTCGAGGGCGACGACATGGTCGCCGAAGCGGTAGGGCACCCGGTCCGCGGTGTGCTCGAAGCAGGATCTGCCCGAGGTCGCCGCGCAGGATCTCCAGCTCGGCGGTGGGGCCGTCGCCCGCCGTCCGTCACCTTCACGGGGAACTCCGCCTGCACCGCGCCGGAGCCGTCGACGAAGGCCAGACCCCGTTCCCCGGTGCCGGCCGCCCGCACGGCCTCCTCGATGCCGGTACGCGCGACCACGACCCGGCCGGCTCCGCGCACGTCCACGTTCTGGCCACCAGGCGCAGCTCGGGAGCCCGCTCCAGCACGGTGGGCTCCATCCCGTGGCGGTCCAGCCAGTAGGCGAGCGTCGGACCGGCGATGCCCGCTCCGGTGATGAGCACTCTGCGGGAGGCCATGCGAGTCTCCAAGGCGATCGAGGGGCGTCGGTGCCCTCACTCTGCCTGCCCCGCCGGCGGCCGCCGCGGGATCGGCGTCGGAGTGGAGCGGACCAGATGGTGAGCGCTGCTAGCCTCGGACGGTGACCGTCGTCACGTCTGCGGGGTCACCCCGACCCGATCCCGGATGACCCGATGGCGAGCTTCCGAGCGGATCGATGTCACAGCGCCTGCGCCTTGCGCACAAGCTTGCGAGCGCGCCATCAACCCAGTGCCCGGCGAAGCCGACCGAGCGCAGCGAGGGAGTGCGATGAGCAGCCGCATCGTCGTCACCGGAGGGGCGGGTTTCCTCGGGACGCTGCCTGCCCGGCGGCTGCTCGGCGAGCCGGTCGCGCTCGGCGGGCGGCCCCGGCCGACGCACGCGGCTCAGCTGGTCCTGATCGACCTGGTCGCCCCGCCCGCCGACGACGTCGCCGCCGACCCGCGCGTGCGAGCACGTCGACGGGTCAGCTGATCTCCGCGCTGGACGAGCTCGGCGAGGTCGATGCGGTCTTCCACCTCGCGGGGGTCGTCAGCGGCGCCGCCGAGGCCGACTTCGACCTGGGCATGCGCACCAACGTCGACGGCACCCGCGCCGTCCTCGAGTACGCCCGCGGCCACGCGGTGCCCCCGGTGCTCGTCTTCTCCAGCTCGCTGGCGGTGTTCGGCAGCGATCCCGGCGATCGGCCGGTGGGGGCCCGTCGACGACGACACCCTGCCGCGGCCGCAGTCGAGCTACGGCATCCAGAAGTTCATCGGCGAGCAGCTGGTCGCCGACTACACCCGCAAGGGATTCGTGCGCGGGCGGTCGGTGCGGCTCATGACGGTGTCGGTGCGGCCCGGCCGCCCCAACGCCGCGGCGTCGAGCTTCCTGTCCGGGATCATCCGCGAGCCTCTCGCCGGCGAGCGCGCCCGGTGCCCGGTCGCCCCGGACACGCCCGTGGCACTGTCGTCGCCGCGCGCGCACGCTCGAGGGGATCCTGCGCGCGGCCGAGGTCGACGACGCCACGTGGGGCAGCCGGACCGCGATGAACCTCCCCGCCCTCACCACGACGCCGCGCGAGATGGCGGCCGCCCTGGACCGGGTCGCGGGCGCGGGCGCCAGTGACCGCATCGACTGGGTCGAGGATCCGGTCGTCGTGGCCATCGTCGGCAGCTGGCCCGCGCGGTTCCACACACCGCGGGCGCAGCGCTGGGCCTCGCCGCGGACACCTCGTACGACGACGTCGTGCGCGCCTACCTCGCCGACGATCCCGGGGCGACCCCGGCTGAGGTCTACCGCTCGCAGCCCGTGTCCGACGGGGTCGTCGGCGCAGGGGCGAGCGCGACGTGCGTGGCCGCTTCCGCCGCCGACGTCACCGTCGTCGCCGTGCCCGGCGACCAGGTCGAGTCCCTGCTCAGCGGCCTCGGCGAGGCACTGCGCGGACGCACCGCGATCGACGCCACCAACTCGCTCAGCACCGGCGCCGACACGCTGCACCACGTCGACGCCCTGACGACCGCCGGTGCCACCACGTACCGCGCGTTCAACACCACCGGCTGGGAGCAGATGGTGAACCCGAGGTTCGGCACGCAACGCGCCGACATGCCCTACAGCGGCCCGGACGGCAGCGAACGGCAGGTCGTCGACCGCCTCGTCGACGACCTCGGGTTCCGGGCGATCTGGCTCGGCGAGGGCCCGGAGGCGCACGCCCTCACCGACGCGCTCGCCCGGCTGTGGTTCCAGCTCGCCTTCTGCCAGGGCTGGGGCCGGCGCCTCGCCTGGAGGTTGCTCACCGACGCCGACGAGTGACCGGACCTCCCGCCACCAGGGTCGGTCCACATCGGCGACGACTGCCGTTCACCGCGATGGCGTCCCACAAGCCGGGCCGATGGACCGATACTCAGGGCGTGATACAGGAAAACTTCAGGGAGTACCTGGACCATCTGCTGCGTGACGGCTACAGCGTCCGGCATGACGAGCACCTCTCCGACCCCGACCTCGTCGACCCCGGGGGGCGACCCGGTCGAAACCTGGCGCGAGGACTACCCCTACGACGAGCGGCTCGACCGCGACGTCTACGAGGAGCAGAAGTACCAGCTGCAGATCGAGCTCCTGAAGTTCCAGTACTGGGCCCAGGACACGGACACCAAGCACCTGGTCCTCTTCGAGGGCCGTGACGCCACCGCAAAGGAGGGGACGATCAAGCGGTTCATGGAGCACCTCAACCCGCGCGCCGCCCGAGTCGTCGCCCTCACGAAGCCCACGGAGACCGAGCTCGGGCAATGGTACTTCCACCGCTATGTCGCCCAGCTCCCGACCGCCGGGGAGATCGTGCTCTTCGACCGGTCCTGGTACAACCGTGCCGGCGTCGAGCGCGTGATGGGCTTCTGCTCGGGACCACGACTACGAGGTCTTCCTGCGCCAGGCTCCGCTGTTCGAGGAGATGCTGGTGGAGAGCGGCTTCTCGCTCACCAAGCTGTGGTTCTCGGTCACCCATTCCGAGCAGCGCACCCGGTTCGCGATCCGGCAGATCGACCCGGTGCGCCGGTGGAAGCTCTCCCCCATGGACATCGAGTCCCTGGACCGGTGGGACGACTACACCGACGCCAAGGAAGCCATGATCGAGCACACGGACACCGACAACGCCCAGTGGACGTCGATCAAGAGCAACGACAAGAAGCGCGCCCGCATCAACGCGATGCGGTTCTTCCTGAACCAGTTCGAGTACGAGGGCAAGGACCCGGACGTCGTCTACCCTCCGGACGCCCTGCTCGTCCAGCGCGGACGAGACTCGATCAAGGACTGACGGACGTCCTGCACCCGGATCGCCCACATCGACGGACGACGCGCACCCGGCGCCGCCGAGCTGAGATGTCGGCGCCAGGTCGTGGTCCCGTCAGCGCCGCAGGAAGTCCAGGAAGGCGGCGTTGACCTCCTCGGGGTGCGTCCATCCGATGTTGTGCGGTCCGTCGGTGACTTCCACGACGGTGAGGTCCGCGATGAGCTTCTCGTCGCGAAGCCGGGCTGCTGTGGCCTCGAAGGGCAGGATGCGGTCCGCCGTGCCGTGGACGACCAGCGTCGGCACGTCGATCTTGGGCAGGTCGCCCCGGAAGTCGGTCAGCCACGTGTCGACGCACGCATAGGTGGCGTACGGTCCTGCCCCGGCCGCGACCTGGAAGCTCGGGCGCAGGGCGGCGTCGCCGATGCGGTCGAGCGCGAGGACGTCCGCGTTGTAGAAATTGGCGAAGAAGGCGTCGAAATAGGCGTAGCGATCGGCGACGATCGCCGACTTGATGCCCTCGAACACCTCGCCCGGCACGCCCTGGGGATTGTCGTCGGTCTGCAGCAGGAACGGCGGGATCACCCCAAACAACGCGGCCTTGCGCACGCCTGCGGAACCGTAGGTGCCCAGGTAGCGGGTCACCTCGCCGGTCCCCATCGAGAACCCGGCGAGGACGAACTCGTCGAGCGCGAGATGGTCGAGGAGTGCCTTCAGGTCGGCGGCGAACGTGTCGTAGTCGAAACCGGTGGTCGGCTGGCTGGAGGACCCGAAACCCGCGCCGGTCGTAGGTGATGCAGCGGTAGCCCGCTTCGAGCAGCGCGCGCTCCTGGCGCTCCCAGGAGTTGCCGTTGAGCGGGTAACCGTGGATGAGGACGATCGGCTGGCTGGACCCCGTGATCGTTGAAGTGGATCTGGATGTCCTGGCCGTTCTCTTCCCCGACAGTCACGAAGGGCATGGTGATCCTTCCGGTGAGGTGTGTGTCGCCAGGCTGGCTCGGACGTCCGTCCCGGCCTTACCCAGTGACGCTTCCACGTCTACCGGACCACGGTGGACAGAACGTCAATGATCGTGCCCTGCACGGCGTGGGCGCAGCGTCGCGACGGCGTCCATCGTCAGCCGGCCCTCGTGGTCCTGGGACCACAGGCGAACGGTGCCGTCGTCGCCCGGATCACCGTTGACCTGGAACGGGTGCACGTCGAACGTCGGACGCACCGCGCGGAAACAGAAGGTGGCGACGTCGCGCCCGGTGCGTCGCGCCGCAGCAGGTCGAGCAGCAGCGTCGCGAGCAGCGGCCGTGCACCACCAGGCCGGGATAGCCCTCGACCTCGAGGCGTAGCGGCGGTCGTAGTGGATGCGGTGGCTGTTGAAGGTGAGCGCCGAGTAGCGGAACAGCAGCACGTCGTTCGGCACCAGCGCGCGCGCGCCACGGCGCGCGCCGCCGGCTGCCGGCCGCGGCCGGCGGTTCGGCGTCGCGCGGGCCGCGGGCGCCTCGCGGTAGACGATGTCCTGGCCTTCGCGCATCGCAGCCGTCGCGCGCTCGGCCACTCGTGCCGCACCTTGACGAACACCAGCGTGCCGCTGCGGCCCTGTTTCATGTCGACCGACTCGACCGTCGAGGCGCGCTCGAGCGGCTCGCCCAGGCGCGGCGCGCGCAGCCACTCGAGCTGGCTGCCGGCCCACATGCGCCGCGGCAGCGGCACCGGCGGCAGGAAGCCGCCGCGCGCGGGTGGCCGTCGGGCCCGACCTCGCGACGGCGGCGACAGCGGCGTGGTGAAGATCCAGTGCCACAGCGGCGGCAGCGGCGTTCCTGCCGGCGGGGCCGCTCGGCCGGCCAGTCCAGTGTCGCGTGCAGGGCTGCCACCGGGAACGGCCCCACCACGTCGCGTGCCGTCTCCACCCGCCCGATCCACGTGGTCGGATCGACCTCGTCCTCCGCCCGGTTCTGCGCCATGGTCGGTGTCCTCCCTCGTCGAGCGGCCGCGCCGCAGCACGGGTCAGTCTTCCGGCGCGCCGGCGGGTCGGGGCTGCGGGGTGAACGTGACATCGCCCCAGACCGCGCGGGCGCCGGTGTCGCCGATCCGGAAGACCTGGACCGCGGAAGCCCCCGCGAACGCGACCGTCAGCACGGCGAGGACGACGATCGCGAGCCGCGCCGGTCCCCCGGAGAGCCGCGGAGCGACGACGGTCCCGGGGCCGTCGGCGCGCTGAGGCACGCGGCGCCACCGTTCGACCAGGACGAGACCGAGCACCACGATCAGCAGTGGGCCGACGACGAGGAGGAGTTGGTCGCCCAGCTCGGCGTGGGTGGCGATGGCAGGCGAACGGGGCAGGTTGTGTTCCAGCCCCTCGCCGGTGCTGGTGGCGAGAGGCACCGAGATCGCCGCGAGCGCGGTCAGCGCGACGACCGGCCATCCCCAGCGCCTGCGGGCGGCGGGCCAGAGGGCGACGACCAGTGCGCCGAGGACGGCGGCCGGGACCAGGACCACGGCCACGTGCACGACGAGCGGGTGCAGTGGGAGTCCGGACACGAACGTAGGCACGGTGCCGATCATGGCCGCGGATTGTCAGAGCTTCCTTGGAGGGCGGATCGAATACGACGATGATGGACGGACGGGAATGTCGCGGGCAGCGCGGACGTCTCCCCCGGTGCCGGTCCGGTCCAGGCACCGACACGAGGTCAGCGGGCAGCAGCGAGGAGCGGGTCATGGATCCCCTGGTGACGACCACCCGGCTGACGCTCCGCGAATGGTCGGACGACGACGCCCCGGCCGCTCTCGCGATCTACGGTGCCACTCAGGTCGCCCGCTGGCTGACTCCGGCGGTGGAGCGCATCGCCGACCTCGAGGCGATGCGGTCGGCGCTGCAGACCTGGCAGCAGCGAACAGCCCGGGCTGCCTCCACCGCAGGGCCGCTGGGCGGTCCATCGCAACGCCGACAAGGCGGTCATCGGCGGCGTCGGCATCCGGCTCCTCCCCCCGCACGCGCGAGGACCTCGAGCTGAGCTGGCAGCTCAACCCCGACGAATGGGGCAAGGGCTACGCCGCCGAGGCGGCCCGCGCGTTGATCGCCTGGGCGTTCACCCAGGAGATCGACGAACTGTTCGCGGTCGCCCGACCGACCAACGTCCGGGCGGTCGCCACCGTGAAGCGACTCGGCATGCAATGGGTCGGCGAGACCACCAAGTACTACGGATTGAACTTGCAGGTCTACCGAATCCGTCCCAGCGACCTGTCCGACTGACTCCGGGGCGTGGGGAGGCGAGAACAGCGCAATGAACGATGCAGCTCACCGATCGCGGGGCACGGCGCAGACCGACGACACCCGTATGATCATGCTGATCCGGCATGCGGAGAAGCCGCTTCACCCCTCCGGCAGCCCGCACGGCGTCGATCCTGACGGCCGGCAGGACCCGCACAGCCTCACCGTCACCGGCTGGATCCGCGCGGGCGCACTCGTCGAGCTGTTCGCCCCCTCCCACGGCGACTCATCCCCAGAGCTGAGACGGCCCGACACCATCTACGCATCCGCGCACGCCGGCGGTCACAGCAAACGCTCGATGCAGACCGTCGGCCCGCTGGCCGCCCGCCTCGGCCTGGAGGTCGTCAAACGCTATGGCGCCGGCGACGAGGCCCACCTGGCCAAAGAGATCAGCACCCGTCCCGGCGCAACCCTCATCGCCTGGCACCACGAAGCCCTCCACGGGGTCGGCCGGCACCTCGGCGAGGTGCACCCGAGCCCACCCGACTACTGGCCGCCCGACCGGTTCGACCTGATCTGGACCTTCATCCCGGACGGCCACCGGTGGCGCTTCACCCAGATCCCGCAACTCCTGCTGCCCGGCGACCTGCCCTACCCCATCGCTGCTCACCCGACCCTGGCCACGACCTGACCACCGACGTCACATGGCGCGACGACCCCGCCGACTCAGTTCTTGATGACGGTGTCCTGATCTCCGGGCAGCACGAGCTCGGGCACCTGGGCGAAGTCCCACCCGTCGGCGGTTCTGGTGAAGGTCCAGACGACGTCGAACCGGCCGTTCGGCCAGTCCGACGGCGGCTTCGGCGTCACCGACGGGAACGCCCTGGCGATGTCGGGGATCCCGCCGTGCTGCCAGGAGATCAGCGCCGGTCCCGGTTGGGTGATCACCTGCTCGACGAGCTTCTTCTCCTCGCCCGCGCCGTAGCTGGTGTTCAGGGTGATCCCGAGCCGGGCCGCGAGCGGCATGACGGTCTCCCGGGGCCGCAGGCCCTCCCCGGCGTCGTTCGCGCCGGCAGCGTAGATCGCCTTCGGCGTGGCCAGCCCCGGTCGGGGCGGACCCGGGACGGGGTCGAACAGATCGACGAGCCGGTTCGCCCGCTCCCAGCCGGTCTCGGTCAACGAGCTGTCGTCCTTGTTGCCCTGTGCGTCGACGCCCGGGTGGGATCCGTCCGGCTTCTCACCGTGCCGGATGACCATCACGAGAGTGCCGGGGGCGACACCGGGCGGCTCAGCCGGCGGCGTCGGCCCGGCGCCGACGCCGCAGCCGGCCGCTGCGGCCGCCACGGCCAGCGCGAGGGGTGCGACGACCCGCCGCAGCACCACGCGCCGTGCTCGTCGACCCGACGGGTCACGCACCCTGGCGGACCCCGTCGTCGCGTCGGCCGTCGAGGCTCGCGCCTGCCGCCGTCTCGCCGTGGACGGTCGGGTCCGACCCCGGCACCGGTGTGGCGCCGTCCGCCGCGTGGTGGTGCGTCTTCGGCGGTGGCGGCTCGATGACGCCCTGCCCTGGCCGCAGCCGCACGTCGACGAGCATGTGGCCGTGGATCAGGTCGATTTCAGTGATCTCCTGGTAGCTCACTCGACCGCCGAGCTTCCGCTCGAGCTCGGCGACCAGCGCCGCCTCGTTCGTGTACACCCCGTCGAGGTGGACGTCCATGCGCTGGGAGCGTTCACGCAGCGGCTTGCTGTCGATGGCGAGCATGACCAGCAACAAGACGACGTTCATCGCCACGACCAACGCGCGGTCCGGCACACCCAGACCGTTGACCAGACCGAGAACCAGCGCGATGAAGTAGTACGCCACCTCCTGCTGGGTCACGGCGCTCGACCGCAGCCGAATGATCGAAAGGATCGCGAACAGACCGAAGCCCACCGCGATGTCCACCCGCACCTGGGTGAGCAGCGACATCGTCACGAAGATGCCGATGTTCAGTGCGACGTAGGACAAGAGCAGATCCGCGCGCCAGTGGCGGCGGAAGTACAGGACGTAGGTCATCAGGAAGATGACCGCCAGGTCGAGAACGAGGTACGTCGCGATGCCGCCGTATCTGTCTATCAGTTCAGTGAGCTGCACTGTCGACTCCCGAGATAAGGTCCGTCCCTCAACCACAGCAGAACCGGAGGTCTGAGCGGCTGCTCAGCGCCTTCTCCCCGGCCAGTTCGATGCCGGGGCTGTAGCGGACAACGTCCTGCGACGTGTTCACCTTCCCTCCCGAGCGGGAGCGGCGCCGGACCAACGGTCCCGCACGGGGCACCTGGTCGCCCCCGTCGACGACCCTGGCCGGTCCCTGGTCATGGCGCAGCGTTCTCGATCATGTGCGCCAGCAGCGAGGGCGTGACGGGCTCACCGACCGCTCGCGGACGGCGACCACACGCCGGTGGCAGCTGCCGCCCGAGCATAGGTGGCGAAATCGCGCGGAGGACGGCCGAGGACGGCGCGCACTCCGTCCGTGATGGAGGCGTTGCGACCGTCCAGCACCTCACCGAACAGCTCCCCGTACGCGCCGGCCACGTCGGCCGGAACCCCTTCGGCGACCATGCCCGCCACGAACTCGTCGCGGGTGACCGGCAGGTAGACGACCTCATGTCCCGCGGCGGCGGACAGCTCGGCCGCCACCTCGGCGAAGGTGAGCAGTCTCGGCCCGGTGAGCTCGTAGACCCGGTTCGGCGCGACCGGTGCGGTGAGCGCCGCGACTGCCGTGTCGGCCAGGTCATCGGCGTCCACGAACGGTTCCCCCACCGGGCCCGCGGGCAGCGCCAGTACCCCGGCCCGCACCGCGTCGACCAGGAACCCCTCCGAGAAGTTCTGTGCGAAGAAGCTCGCCCGTACCACCGCCCACTCCACGCCCGCCGCCGCGAGCTCCCGCTCGGCGGCCTGCGCGCCCGGCTCGCCGCGCCCGGACAGCAGCACCACCCGACGGAGGCCGGACCGCGCCGCGCGCCTCGCCAGGGCACCGACCGCCTCGGCCGCGCCGGGGAACGCCAGATCCGGGTGGTAGGCCACGTAGACGGCATCGGCACCCTCGAGCACCCGCGCCCATCCGGCGGGGTCCGCCCAGTCGAACGCGGGTCGTCCCGTACGCGAGCCGATCCGCACTGCGTGGCCGGTCGCGACCAGGCGTTCGGCCACCCGGCGGCCGGTCTTGCCCGTGCCGCCGATCACCGCAGTGAGGCCCAGGCCCCGCGTCTCGATGCCCGATGTCATTCCTGATGTCTGGGTCATGTCCACGAGTCAACGGCACGGCAGTGAGACGATCCATAGCTCTCTGACTCGACGGCATACGCAGTCGTCCAGCAGCCCTCTGAAGTTCGCGGTGTCTGCCGCCGGGAACGGACATCCTTCACCGGCAGTTCATGTCGTCGACGGCATGGCCGCCGCGCAACGTGAGGCCGGCAGGCTGAGCATCGCCGGGCTCGACGCCGACCTGGAGATGGACAAGCTGCCCACGGCGGGCCTGCTGACCACCGACAGCCGTGACCCCGCCGCGTTCGTCACCGACTCCGCCGCCGCCGCGACGGCCTGGTCGACCGGACAGAAGACCTACAACGGCGCCATCTCGGTCGACGTGAACAAGAACCCCCTGCAGGTCCTCGGCGAGCAGGCGAAGGCCGCGGGCAAGGCCACCGGCCTGGTCACCACCGCCCAGGTCACCGACGCCAGCCCGGCCGCGTTCTTCGCGCGCACCGCCGACCGGCGCAGCCAGGACGAGATCGCCCGCCAGTACCTCGACGAGAGCAAGCCCGACGTCATCCTCGGCGGCGGCGAGGACTGGTGGCACCCCGCGGGCACCCCCGGCACCTTCCCGGACAATCCGGCCGAGGACCCGGAGGAGGCCAGCAAGGGCACGAAGGGCGACCTGGTCGAGCGCGCCCGCACCCTCGGCTACACCTACGCCGGTGACGCCCAGCAGCTACAACAGGCCAACGGCCCCAAGCTGCTCGGCCTGTTCGCCAACGAAGAGATGTTCCAGCAGAAACCCGAGGGCCAGGGCGACGTCTACGCCCCCGTCGTCGACCTCCCGACCATGACCCGCAAGGCGCTCGACACCCTCGACGGCAACCAGCAGGGCTTCTACCTGTTCGTCGAGGAGGAGGCTGTCGACGAGTTCGCCCACAACAACAACGGCCCCAGGGTCCTGCAGGCCATGGCCCAGCTCGACGCGGCCGTCATCGTCGCCCGCCAGTACGTCGCCCGGTATCCCGACACGCTGCTCGTCGTCACCGGCGACCACGAGTGCGGCGGTCTCACCATCGAGGGCGTCGACGCCAAGGACGAGACCGGCACCGGCGACTCCCGTCGAGGACGGCCCCTTTCCGATCAAAGGCAGCGACAAGCAGTTCGTCATGGACTGGACGACCGAGGAGCACACCGACGTCCCCGTCCCCGTCACCGCCGAAGGACCCGGAGCCGAGGCCCTCACCGGCCAGCACCCCAACACCTACGTGCACGATGTGGTGACCCGCGCCCTCGGCCTCTGACATCGCCGCCGAGCCGGTCGAGGAGGCGATCATTCACGCCCGTAATGGTGGAGGCTGCTGCGCCGGGGAGCTTGCCAGCACCACGACCCCGGCGACCGCCAGGATCAGCCCGGCGCTCATCGCCGTCCACCAGCCGGGTCGTACGGAGTCGCCCAGCAGGACGATCCCGGCCAACCCCGGGACGGTGACCTCCGTGACGAGCAGGATCGCGGTCACCCGGGCCAGACTCGCGCGCTCCAGCGCCCGGGAGAAGGCGACCAGACCGACCACCCCGAACACGATCACCAGGTAGAGGGATGGCGCTCCGATCAGGCCGACGAGGCTCTCGCCGACGGTGAGGTGAACCGCGCGGACGGCCACCGAGCTGCCGCCGAAACCCAGCCCGGCGACCAGGGGCAGCGGCCAGGCGGCATCGGCCCGCCATGCAGCGACAAGAGCCACCACCAGCGCGATCGCCGCCGCGCCGAGCGCGAGCTCGGCCGCCGAGGACGGGTCGACAGGTCGGTCCAACCCGGCACTGGCAGCGACCAGCACGAGCCCGGCAACGCACGCAACGCAGGCCAGCCGGTGACCCGGCGCAACCTAGATCGTACACGATCCGCGCGCCGATGGCGGTCAGCGCGATCGCTCCGCCGAGAACGGCCTGGACGACGAAGACGGGCAGATAACGCAACGCGACGACGGTGGCCACCCAACCGAGGCCGTCGACAAGGTGCCCACCGAGGTAACGCGGCCTGGTCACGAGCCAACCGCCCCTGCCCACGTGTCGAGGCGTCGGACTCGAGCAACCCCGCGACACTGTTCAAGACGGTCGCGGCGAGGGCGAACACCCAACCGATCACCATCGAGCAGGCCCCCGCAGCGCGGCGCCGTTCCTCATTCGCCGAACGGACGCCACCGTCACCTCCACGACCGGAGGCTACTGAGGTCGCCGGTCCGATCGGCCCTGCGGATCGCCGGGACCGGCGGCGCGGATGCCGACATGGAATTCTCGGGCGGGCGCCGCGCGGGGGCGCAACTCCGCCCGCGAGGTACCGACGAGCCGAGGTAGCCATGCGCACCGCCCACCTGTTCAGGGTCGCGATGCTGGTGAAGGGCATCGACGTGCTGCGGAGCTGATCGTCGCGATGGTCCTGCTGCTCGTGTCCACGGCCACGGTGCACCAGCTGGTCGCCGACATACTCGCCGGCGATTTGCTCGGATCGGCGGACGGGCGGGCTGGCCCGGCACGTCGTCACGATCACCGACGGGTTCGCAACGGGCAACCGCACGTTCGCCGTCGTCTACCTCGGCCTGCACGGCGTCGTGAAGCTCGCGCTGGTCGTGGCGTTGCTGGCAGATGGGTACCGGCCTACCCGGTGGCGATCGCCGTGCTCGGCGCATTCGTCGTCTACGAGGTGTACCGGGCCACCCGCACCGGATCGGTCCTGCTACCGGTCCTCGCCGCACTCGACATCGCGATCATCGTCGTGATCGTGCGGGAGTACCGGCTCCTGCGCGCGAACGCTACTCACTGCCGATGATCTGGGCCGGCTGCGAGCTGTCGGGTGGGGTGCCGGGTAGCGGGTCGTGGTGCACCGAGCGCAGTGGCGCCGTGAGCCACGCGTACACCGCCGCGGCTGTCTCCTCGATCGAGCGCTCGGTGGTGTCGAGCAGCTCGACCGGGGGGTCCAGAGTCGCTGCGTTGCGCTCGAGCCAGGCGGCGTAGTCGAGCATCTCGACGATGCGCGGCTCGTCCCACTCGCGCCACGCCGGCCGCGCCCGCAGTCGCGCGGCGAGGACGTCGGCGCGGCAGGTCAGCGCGAGGTAATGGACCTCGCGGAAGAGGGTCCGCTCGGGCAGCGGTTCCAGCTCGGGCGGGACGACGGTTCCGCAGAGCAGGACGGGCCGGCCGCTCTGCCGATCGTCGCCGCCAGCCGCAGCCATGTCGTGCGGAACGCGCGGTGGTGATCGGTCTGGTCCCGCAGCTCGGGGACCCACAGGACGTCCTGCTCCAGGACGACGAACCGTCGGCCAGCCGGGGCAGCAGCGTGCGCCCGACCGTCGACTTGCCGGTCCCGCTGGGCCCGGCGAGGCAGTACAGAGGCCGGCGCACGAACTCCTGCTCGTGGCCGCAGGCTTCGCACACCAGCGGCGCCGCCGGGGTCACCCGCGCTCCGCACCGCGTGCAGACCAGCGGGTTCACCGCTCAGCCGAACAGGTCGCCGAGGAAGCTCTTCTTGTGCTTGCCGTGCTCATACGGGCGCGGCGAGTCGGAGTAGTGGCCGCCGTGGCGCTCGCCCCGGTACGGGCGCGGCGAGTCCGGCTTGCCATGGCCACCCCGGAACGGGCGCGGCGAATCGGGCTTCCCGCGATGGCCGCCGGGCGGTACGTAGTGCGAAGCGCCGTAGAAGCGGTCCTCGGCCGCGAGCATGTGCTCCAGCTCGCCGTGGTCGAGGAAGATCCCATGGCAGTTCTCGCATTGCTCGATGTGCACACCCTGCCGGTCGACCGTGCGCATCCGCCCGTGGCATTTGGGACAAGTCACGCCGCCCAGACTAGGGGCGTCGCATGGCAGATGGCGCGAGGTCCGTCCCGTCAGCGGCTTCAGGGGCGAAGTCCGCTCGGACCCCGACCAGCCGGACGGGTCGTCGGGCGGTGAACCGGTCGAGCATGTCCAGCGCCGTGGCCTCGATCGTGGCCGTGTCGCTGGTCGGCTCGGCGAGGGTGGTGCTGCGGGTGCGGGTGATGAACGGGACGAACCGCACCTTGACCCCCACCCGTGCCGCGAGCCGCCCCTCAGCCAGCACATCGGCCGCCACCCGGCGGGCGAGACCGGCGGCCGCAGCGCGTACCTCGGCCCAGTCGGTCAGGTCGACGGCAAAGGTCTCCTCGTGGCCGCGCGAGCGGGCCAGCCACGGCTCGCCCCGCACCTCGACCCGCCCGACGCCGCGCCCCAGCTGCACATACCACGGGCCGAGCGCAGGGCCCAGGTCCGCCGCGAGCGCGGCCGGATCGGCGTCGGCCAGCTCGCGCACCGTGTGCAGGCCACGGTCGGCCAGCTTCGCTGCGGTCTTCGCGCCGATCCCCCACAGCGCCCGCGCCGGCCGGTCGCCCATCACCACATCCCAGTTCTGCGCGGTAAGGGTGAACACGCCCGCGCCGACGACACCCGCCCCGTGCTCGCCGCGCACCGGCGCCTTCGCGAACCCCGTCGCGATCTTGGCGCGCAGCAGGTTGTCGCCGATGCCGACACAGCAGGTGAGGCGGGTCTGCGTGCGCACCGCCTCCCGGATCCGCCGGGCAAGTCCCTCGGGGTCTGTGGTCGCCGCTCCCACGAACGCCTCGTCCCACCCCATCACCTCCACAACCGTGCCGTCCATCGGGCCGAAGCTGCGCAGAACGGCCATCACCTCCTCCGACGCCGCCTCATACGCCGCGTTGTCCGCCGGCAGAAAGACCGCGTCCGGGCAGCGACGTGCCGCCGTGCGCAGCGGCATTCCGGAATGGACGCCGTACTCGCGGGCCGCGTAGGACGCCGTGGCGACGACGCCGCGGCGGGTGGGGTCGCCGTGGCCGCCGACGACCACCGGCCGTCCGGCCAGCTCCGGGCGGCGCTGCAGCTCGACGGCCGCGATGAACTGATCCAGGTCGACGTGCAGGACCCAGTACACAGTCCGTAGTCCACCGCACCGACAGCGCCGTGACCAGGCCCGCACGCCCATCCGCACCGCCCGGTGAGCAGGCCGACGCCACCGGCACCTTTCTGGCGGTGTGGAACGCCACCGGGCCTTCTGGGACGACTTCGTCGACCAGACGAACGCCGTCGGCGACACCGTTGTCGAGCGGATCGCCGTGCCCTACGAGGACACGATCCTGCCCGGGCATGTCTCCTCCCGTCGGCCTGTGATCAGCTTGCGATCGGCGCCATCCATCAGATGAAGGAGAACGAGTCATGAACCCCACGACCACGCCCGGCACCGTCTTCAGCACCCCGTCCGACCGCGAGGTCGCCTGGACCCGCAGCTTCGCCGCGCCGCGTGAGCGGGTGTTCCGGGCGTTCACCGAGCCCGAGCACGTGCAGCGGTGGATGCTCGGCCCCGACGGGTGGACCATGCCGGTCTGCGAGATGGACCTGCGTGTCGGCGGTGGGTGGCGCTGCGTGTGGCGCAACGGCGACGGCGACGAGTTCACCCTGCAGGGCGTGTTCCGGGAGATCGAGCGACCGGCCCGGATCGTGTACACCGAGTCGATGATGGGCTCGTCGGAGGCGCTTCAGACGATCGTGCTCACCGAGGAGGACGGCATCACGACGATGGTGTCCTCGGTGCTGTACAGCTCCCGGGCCGAGCGCGACGCTGCCATCGCCACCGGAATGGAGGAGGGCACCTCGCAGTCCTACGACCGGCTCGCGGAGGTCCTCGTCGACCTACCTATTTCTTGATCTCGTAGCGCAGAAGTGCTGCACGTTTCGTTGGTGAGCCGCTCGCGCTCCCGACCGTGCATCTGTTGGCCGGTGACCTGGAGCAGCCGTACGTCGGTCGACGCCGACAGTTCATAGTTCTGGCACAGTCCGAAGCCACCTCGTGCCGCTGCGGTCGCACCACATATGGCTCCACACCGACCACAGCGTCTCGCCATGATCCCGGGCTGTACGGCACCATGAACACGTGGCAGACACGCAGCAACCCGCAGCGCGCCCTGGCTGGATCCGGGACGTGCCAGTGCCACACGCGCTCACCGACCTCCACGGTCCCACGACCGGTTCCATCGGCCTGCCCATGACGCTGTTCTGGTCGGGACCCAAACCCCAGGATGTCCGCTGGGACGTCACCGACCTCGACCGTCGCCGCGACCTATACGAGATCGTCCTGGTCGAAGGCACCCTCGACGACATCGTCACGTTGATCGACGGTCCCGCGCTCCTCGAAGTGTGGGATCGCATGTTCCTGCCGCGCCATGTCCGTGCCGCCTGGCTTCCGCTCATCGACGGCCCGCGCGCCGCAGCCTGACCCGTGCCGCTCGATCCGCTGCAGGACCAGATCGTCCGCGCTGCCGCCGAGCTGCCCGAAGCCAGGACGGTGGCTCTCGCCGGCGGCGGCGCCATGATCCTGCACGGCTTCGTCGACCGCGCAACCCACGACATCGACCTCTTCACCGAGATCGACGACGCCGAGGCAGTTCGGGTCACAGCCGCATTGCGCGCTGCCCTGCTCGATCGCGGCCTACGAACTCGCGACGCCGACCGGCCACCCGCGGATCACCGTTTCGTTGTCATCGACCCGACCGACGGCAACGAGTGCCTCGTCGAGGTCTTCGCCGACGGCGGTCGCCTTCGATCGCCGGTGATCCTCGACAGCGGCCCGGCGCTGCATCCCGACGATCTGGCCGCCGACAAGGTGCTCGCCCTCTGGGGACGCGCTCGTCCCCGTGACTTCTACGACGTTCGCGCGTTGATGCAGCACTACTCGGCTCAAGACCTTCTCATCCTGGCCGCCGCCAAGGATGCCGGTTTCACGACGCCGACCTTCGTCGACGCGCTCAACGCCATCAGCCGGCTCACCGACGCCGACTGGGCCGAGGACGGCATCGACGCCGGGGCCGTCCCCGAGTTCCACCAGGTCTTCTCAGGCTGGCGGGACAGCCTCACCGCCGGCGGATAACAGCCTCCGGGACGAGCGGCGGACGGCGTCTCGCACCACGAATGGCTCCACGTGACGGCTCAGGGCACCGCGTGAACTGAGGACTGGATCTTGCCCGACCGTGACGACCACCGCGAGCTCGTCCATCGACGGTCACGTTCTGAGACTTCAGCGTGTTCGCGCGCCTGGACGAGTCCGAGCCCATCATCGCCCTCGCCACCACATATGTCAGGCCGCGAGCACTCGGCTCCATGCACGAGCCGTCACCCGCCGTCAGGCAGGCGCGTTCCACTGGTCAAGTGGGCGCGGCAGGGTTCGAACCTGCGACCGCTCGGGTGTAAGCCGAGTGCTCTCCCGCTGAGCTACGCGCCCGTGCCCGGGCCTCGGCCCGGGATGCTTCAGGCAGCCAGGGCTGCCACCGCCTTGCGCCAGCCGCTCTGGTCGCGCGCCTCGCCCGGCCCGTTGACCTCGGCGAACCGCACGATCCCCGCCTTGTCGACGAGGAACGTCCCGCGCACGGCCATGCCGCGCTTCTCGAGGAACACCCCGTACGCCTTGGCCACTTCGCCGTGCGGCCAGAAGTCCGACAGCAGCGGGAAGTCGAAGCCTTGCGACTCCGACCAGGCCTTCAGCGCGTACGGATGGTCCGTGGAGATCGCGAGGATCTGGACGTCGTCATTCTGGAAGTCGGCGAGGTCGTCGCGCACCGCGCACAGCTCGCCCGTGCAGATGCCGGAGAACGCAAAGGGGTAGAACACCAGCAGCACGGCACGCTCGCCGCGGAACGACGACAGCGTGACGGTTTGGTTGTTCTGGTCCTTGACGGTGAAGTCGGGGGCCTCGGTACCCACCTCGGGGGCCATGGGGACCTCCACTGCTCGGTGACGTCGTAGAGCCTAACGCGAGTCCTCCAGGATGGACGCCGCAGCGGAGCAAGGCGGAGATCCACAGGGGTTTACTAGGGTGACCCAAGGAGGAGGCGCCGTGCGGATCGAGGACTGGTTCCTGACTGCCCCGGAGCGCGGCAACCCGGCCTACGGGCTGCCCGACTGGTCGGTCGGCAACACCGTCGTGCCCCACGTGCACGGGTCGGCGTACTTCGCTCGCCTGGTGGACGTGGTGTCCGCGCTCGACCCGGACGACCACCTCTTCTTCACCGACTGGCGCGGCGACGCCGACGAGCGGATGCGCCCCGAGGGCCCGACGATCGGCACGCTGTTCGGCGACGCAGCCAAGCGCGGCGTGGTCGTCAAGGGTCTGGTCTGGCGCAGCCATCACGACGACATGTCCTACAGCGAGGAGCAGAACCGCCACCTCAGCGACGACGTGAACGAGGCGGGCGGGGAGGTGCTGCTGGACCAGCGGGTGCGGCGCGCCGGATCGCACCACCAGAAGACGGTCGTCGTGCGGGCGGCCGGAGGGGACGTGGCGTTCGCCGGGGGCATCGACCTGTGCCACACCCGCCGCGACGACGCCTCCCACCACGGCGACCCGCAGGTCGTGCCGATGGCGAAGGAGTACGGCGAGCGCCCACCGTGGCACGACGTCCAGCTCGAGCTGCGCGGGCCGGTCGTCGGAGTGCTCGACGGCGTGTTCCGCGAGCGCTGGAACGATCCGCGCTCGCTCAACACCGACAACCCGCTCTCGTGGCTGAAGGACCGGCTCCGCCACGTCGACCTGACGCCGGACCCGCTGCCCGCCCAGCCGCCCGATCCGCCGGAGGCGGGCGCGTGCGCCGTCCAGGTGCTGCGTACCTACCCCGCGATCCGGCCCAAGACGCCCTACGCCCCGCGCGGCGAGCGATCGGTGGCCCGCGGCTACCGGAAGGCGTTCCGCCGTGCGCGCCGGCTGATGTACGTCGAAGACCAGTACATGTGGTCGCCGCACATCGCCCGGCTGCTCGCCGACGCGCTGACGCGCAACCCGGAGCTGCACGTCATCGTCGTCGTCCCGCGGCACGCCGACGTCGACGGCCGGTTCGCGCTGCCACCGAACGAGGTCGGGCGGCTGGAGGCGATCCGGGTCGTGGAGAAGGTCGCACCGGACCGCGTGCACGTGTTCGACCTGGAGAACGCCGCAGGCACGCCGATCTACGTGCACGCGAAGGTCTGCGTCATCGACGACGTGTGGGCGTGCGCGGGAAGCGCCAACCTCAACCGCCGCTCCTGGAGCCACGACGGGGAGCTGTCGTGCGCGGTCCTGGACGACACGCGGGACGACCGGGAGCCGCGCGACCCGTCGGGGCTCGGCGACGGCGCCCGCCGCTTCGCCCGCGATCTGCGGCTGACCCTGCTGCGCGAGCACCTCGACCGGGCCGACGGCGACGACGCGGACCTGCTCGACCCGGACGACGCTGTCCGGGCCGTGACCGCGGCGGCTGACGCCCTCGACGCCTGGCACACCGGTGGCCGGGTCGGCCCGCGGCCGCCCGGACGGCTCCGTCCGCATCGGCCCGAGAAGCTGCGGCCGTGGACGTGGGTGTGGGCGCTGCCGGCCTACCGGCTCGTGTACGACCCGGACGGCCGGTCGGTCCACGACCGGCTCCGGAATCGGTGGTGAGGGCTGTCAGTCCACCTGTGGACCTCCGCCTGGCTCCGCTGCGGCGGTGGTCCACAGGACATGCGTCAGCGCCGTGACCGTGCCACCCGTCCCGACACCAGCCGCGCGCCAGCCCAGGTGTCGCCCACGCTGACGTTCGACGTCTGCGACAGGCCTGCGGTGAGTGCGGCCTCGGCGATCTCACTGGGCTCGACGTGCCCGCCGCGCCCGGTCTTCGGGGTCAGCACCCAGATCACGCCGTTCTCGGCGAGCGGTCCGATCGCACCGATCAGCACGTCCGCAAGGTCGCCGTCGCCCTCCCGCCACCAGAGCAGGACCAGGTCGACGACCTCATCCGCGTCTTCGTCGAGCAGGTCGTCGCCGCACCGCTCCTCGACGGCGTCGCGCACCGCCTCGTCGACATCGTTGTCCCAGCCGAGCTCCTGGACGACCGTTCCCGGCTCTACGCCGAGCTTGCCCGCGATGTCGGACCCCCGTCCGGCATCTTCCGCGGCAGCCACGCCTGCACCCCTTTTCCTCTTCTCCGACCGGTTCCGGCCCGTCAGGGGCCGTCCCGGATGCGGCATCCGAACATGACGACTCGTCGGCGCGCAACCGCCGTTCCGCCGATCACACACCGAGGGGCACGATAGGGGCAGCAGCGCGGCGCCGGAACACCCAACATCGATTGGTGCCCCGACCCGCGGGCGAGCACGATCCCAGTCAGCACGATCCAGGGAGACTCCGTGACCGGGCAGGGCAACGACCTCAGCAGCGACGGCGAGCGGGTACGCATCCCGATCATCCGGGACGGACTGGCCACCCACCTGCCGGACACCGACCCCGCCGAGACCACCGAATGGCTGGAGTCGTTCGACGCGGTCCTCGACACCGCCGGGCAGCAGCGCGCCCGCTACCTGATGCTGCGGATGCTGGAGCGCGCCCGCGAGCGCCACGTCGGCATGCCGTCGCTGACCAGCACGGACTACGTCAACACGATCCCGACGGACCGGGAGCCGTGGTTCCCCGGCGACGAGGAGGCAGAGCGCGCCTACCGTCGCTGGATCCGGTGGAACGCCGCGATCACGGTGCACCGCGCGCAGCGGCCGGGGATCGGTGTGGGCGGGCACATCTCGTCCTACGCCTCCTCGGCGACGCTCTACGAGGTCGGCTTCAACCACTTCTTCCGCGGCAAGGATCACCCGGGCGGGGGGGACCAGGTGTTCATCCAGGGCCACGCCTCTCCCGGCATCTACGCCCGCGCCTACCTCGAGGGCCGGCTGGACGAAGACCGCCTCGACGGCTTCCGCCAGGAGCTGTCGCACGGCGGCCCCGGCCACGGGCTGCCCTCGTACCCGCACCCGCGGCTGATGCCCGACTTCTGGGAGTTCCCCACCGTCTCCATGGGCCTGGGCCCGATGAACGCCATCATGCAGGCGCGGTTCAACCGGTACCTGGGCGCGCGCGGGTTCACCGACACGAGTGACCAGCACGTCTGGGCCTTCCTCGGCGACGGCGAGATGGACGAGCCGGAATCCCGCGGGCTGATCCACATCGCCGCAGGCGAGGGCCTGGACAACCTCACGTTCGTCGTCAACTGCAACCTGCAACGGCTCGACGGCCCGGTGCGCGGCAACGGGAAGATCATCCAGGAGCTGGAGTCGTTCTTCCGCGGCGCGGGCTGGAACGTCATCAAGGTCATCTGGGGCCGGGAGTGGGACGCGCTGCTGCACGCCGACCGTGACGGCGCGCTGGTCAACCTCATGAACACCACGCCGGACGGCGACTACCAGACCTACAAGGCGAACGACGGCGCGTTCGTCCGCGAGCACTTCTTCGGCCGCGACCCGCGGACCAAGGCGCTGGTCGAGCCCATGAGCGACGCCCAGATCTGGAACCTCAAGCGGGGCGGCCACGACTACCGCAAGGTCTACGCGGCCTACTCGGCGGCCACGGCGCACCACGGCCAGCCGACGGTCATCCTGGCGAAGACGATCAAGGGCTACGGGCTGGGCGCGCACTTCGCGGGCCGCAACGCGACGCACCAGATGAAGAAGCTGACGCTGGACGACCTCAAGGCGTTCCGCGACTCCCAGCGCATCCCGATCAGCGACAAGCAGCTCGAGGAGAACCCCTACCTGCCGCCGTACTACCACCCGGGCGAGCACGCCCCGGAGATCCGGTACATGCACGAGCGCCGGGCCCGCCTCGGTGGGGCGCTGCCGGAGCGGCGAGTGACCGCGAAGCCGCTGGTACTGCCCGGCGACAAGGTCTACGAGGTGATCCGCAAGGGCTCGGGCAAGCAGGAGGTGGCCACCACCATGGCCTTCGTCCGGCTGCTGCGTGAGCTGGTGAAGGACAAGGAGATGGGGGCGCGGTTCGCGCCGATCATCCCGGACGAGGCGCGGACGTTCGGGATGGACTCGATGTTCCCGACGCAGAAGATCTACAACCCGCAGGGGCAGCTCTACACGTCGGTCGACGCCAACCTCATGCTCGCCTACAAGGAGAGCGAGACCGGGCAGCTGCTGCACGAGGGGATCGACGAGGCCGGGTCGATGGGCTCGTTCATCGCGGCGGGCAGCGCGTACGCCACGCACGGCGAGCCGATCATCCCCGTGTACGTCTTCTACTCGATGTTCGGCTTCCAGCGCACCGGCGACTCGATCTGGGCGGCGGCGGACCAGATGGCGCGCGGCTTCCTCATCGGCGCGACGGCCGGCCGGACGACGCTGACGGGCGAGGGCCTGCAGCACAACGACGGCCACTCGCAGCTGCTCGCGGCGACGAACCCCGCGGTCGTCGCCTACGACCCCGGGTTCTCCTACGAGGTCGCGCACATCGTCAGGGACGGGCTGCGGCGGATGTACGGCGGCGAGTCGGACGTGCTCGAGGGCGAGAACGTCATCTACTACCTGACCGTCTACAACGAGCCCTACGTGCAGCCGGGCGAGCCGGACGACCTGGACGTCGACGGCCTGCTCCGCGGGATCTACCGCTACCAGGCCACCGGGCGCGACGACGGGCCGCAGGTCCGGCTGCTCGCCTCGGGTGTCGCGCTGCCGTGGGCGGTGCGGGCGCGGCAGATGCTCGCCGAGCAGTGGGGCGTGGGGGCCGAGGTGTGGTCGGTGACCTCGTGGAACGAGCTGCGCCGCGACGGCGTGGCCGCCGAGCACCACAACCTCGTGCACCCGGACGCGGAGCCGAAGGTGCCCTACGTCCAGCAGGTCCTCCAGGGCGAGGAACCCGTGGTCGCGGTGTCGGACTGGATGCGCGCCGTGCCCGACCAGATCCGCCAGTGGGTGCCGGCCCGGTTCACCACGCTGGGCACCGACGGGTTCGGCCTGTCCGACACCCGGCCCGCGACCCGCCGCCACTTCGCCGTCGACGCCGAGTCGATCACGGTGGCGGCGCTCGCGTCACTCGCGGCCGAGGGGGCACTGGACCGGTCGGCGGCAGTCGATGCCGCCGCGAAGTACCGCATCCACGATCCGCAGGCGGCCGGTCCGCAGACGAGCGACCCCGGGGTCGCCTGAGCGGCGTACCGCGCACACACGGGGTGTCTCAGGATCCTCTGAACGGACCAGCCCACTTTCGGGCGTCGACAACGCGCGGTCCGGGGCCACGGCCGGGCCCCGGACTCGGGTCACAGCACGAAAACACTGGTCATTGCCCCTCGGCAAGAGCGTTCGCGCACGGTACGCTCCCCGCCGACACCGGCCGCGTGCCTGCGAACGGTGTCCCGACCCGGGCGCGGACCGTAGCGGCCAGGCGGCGCGATGCCGGGGGCCAGTGCCTCGGCACCCAGTACGAGGAGAGCAAGAATGGCAGAGGGCACCGTCAAGTGGTTCAACAGCGAGAAGGGCTACGGCTTCCTCGCTCCCGACGGTGGCGGAGCGGACGTGTTCGTGCACTACTCCGCGATCCAGACCAACGGATACAAGAGCCTCGACGAGGGTCAGCGCGTGTCCTTCGACATCGAGCAGGGTCAGAAGGGTCCGCAGGCCACCAAGGTCACGCCGCTCGGCTGACAACGCGCAATACGGCGCTCCCCACCCACACCGCCCGCACCGAAGGCGGTCCGACGACGCGGTGCCGGGTGGTGCGTCCCCGAACGCCCCACCCGGCGCCGTGACCCACACCGCCCGGATCACCGACGATCCGAGCCGGGCGGTCTCCGCTGCCACGCTGCGACGCCTCGAGCTCGCAGCGGGCGATCTCGCTTCGGCGTGCCTGGCGGCGATGGACCGCCAGCCGTGGTTCGGTCGGCTCACCGCGGACCAGCGTGCCGCCGTCCTGCTCGTGACCCAGCGCGGCGTCGCCAACTTCGTGGCCTGGCTCGACGAGCCGGCCGAGACGATCCGGCTGACGGCCGAAGCGTTCCGCATCGCGCCACGTGATCTCGCCCGGCGCCTGTCACTGCGGCAGACCGTCGAGCTCGTGCGCATCGCGACCGACGTCTTCGAGCAGCGCCTGCCACCGCTCGCCGCGGACGAGGACGAACGCCGCGTGCTGGTCGAGGGCGTGCTGCGCTTCGGGCGCGGCATCGCGTTCGCCGCCGCCACCGCGTACGCGGTGGCGGCGGAGGCCCGCGGGACCTGGGACGCGCGGCTGGAGGCGCTGGTCGTCGACGCGGTCGTGCGCGGGCCGCTGCCCGACGACGTCGGGCGGACGGGCGACGACGACGCGCTCGTCTCCCGTGCGGCCGCACTCGGCTGGGATCCCGCGCTGCCGGCCCGGGTGGTCGTCGGCGCGGCCCCCGATCCGGGCACCGCGGCCGAGCGGCTCGCCGAGCTCCGCCGCCACGGCGTCCGGACCCGCTCGCCGGTGCTGGTCGCGGTGCAGGGCACGCGGCTGGTCGTCGTCCAGGCCGAGGCCGGTGGCGACCGCGACCCGGCCGACGACACGGGGATCCTCGCGGCCTTCGGCCCCGGCCCGGTCGTCGTCGGACCGCGGGCCGCCGACCTGAGCGGTGCGCACGCGAGCGCGCGGGAGGCACTCGCCGGGCTGCGGGCCGCCGGGGGCCGACCGGACGCCCCGCGCCCCGTCGCCGCGGACGACCTGCTGCCTGAGCGCGCGCTGGGCGGCGACCCGGCCGCGCACCGGCGGTTGACCGACTCCGTCGTCGCGCCGCTCGACGCGGCGGGCGGTGAGCTGCTGCGCACGCTGGCCGTCTACATCGAGGGCGGCGGTGCTCTCGAGGCCTGTGCCCGGGCCCTCTACGTCCACCCCAACACCGTGCGGTACCGGCTGCGCCGGATCGGCGAGATCACCGGCCACTCCCCCACCGATCCGCGTGATTCCTTCGTGCTGCGCACCGCTCTCGTCGTCTCCCGCCTGCAGACCTGGAGCAAACCTCCAAACTCGTAGGGCCGAGTTTGGCGGAAACCGACATGCCGTCCGGCCGTGGCGCCGGTGAAGCTTGCTCCGTGATCGCCCTGCTCGCGCCCGGTCAGGGTGCGCAGACCCCCGGCATGCTCGCTCCGTGGCTCGTCGACGACGCCACCCGCGCCACGCTCGCCCGCTGGTCCGACGCCACCGGCCTGGACCTGGAGCGCCTGGGCACCACCGCGGACGCCGAGGAGATCAAGGACACCGCGGTGACCCAGCCCCTCGTGGTCGCCACCGCACTGCTCGCCCACGGCCTGCTGTCGGCCCGCGTCGAGCTGCCCGTGTCGCCGGTAGCCGGAAGGATGGTCACCGCGGGGCACTCCGTCGGGGAGCTGGCCGCGGCCGCGATCGCCGGCGTGCTGGGTCCGGACGCCGCGGTAGCGCTGGCCGCGGTGCGCGGCCGCGAGATGGCCGCAGCGTGCGCGCTCGAGCCCACCGGCATGAGCGCGGTCCTCGGCGGGAACCCCGACGAGGTGCTCGCCCGCCTCGAGGAGCTCGGGCTGGATCCCGCGAACCGCAACGGCGCGGGCCAGATCGTCGCCGCCGGACCTCGCGACGCGCTGGCCCGGCTCGCCGAGGACCCGCCCGCCCGGGCCCGCGTGATGCCGCTGGCCGTCGCCGGGGCGTTCCACACCCGGTTCATGGCGCCTGCGGAGCAGGCGCTCGGCGAGCACGCCGCCTCCGTGACGCCCGCGGACCCGGCCATCACGCTCCTGTCCAACGCCGACGGCGCCGCGGTGAGCGACGGCGCGGACGCGCTGCGGCGGCTCGTCGCCCAGGTCACGCGGCCCGTCCGCTGGGACGCGTGCCAGGCGACCCTGCGTGAGCTCGGCGTCACATCGTTGATCGAGCTGCCGCCGGCGGGAACGCTCGTCGGATTGGCCCGCCGCGAGCTCAAGGGGGTGCGGACGCTGGCGCTCAAGACACCCGACGACCTGGATGCCGCCATCGAACTGGTGTCCGCTGACTTCGCCGGGAGCTCCCGATGAGCGCCCGGCTGCGGCTCACCGAGAGCGTGCCCGGTGCCCGACTGCTCGGGCTGGGCAGCTTCCAGCCGGACCGGGTCGTCACCAACGACGAGCTCGCCGCCCGCGTCGAGACCAGCGACGAGTGGATCCGCTCGCGGGTCGGCATCGAGAGCCGGCGCATCGCGGACAAGGACACCCATCTGGTCGACATGGCCGCCGAAGCGGGCGCCCGCGCGCTGAAGGACTCCGGGCTCGAGCCCGCGGAGATCGGCGCGGTCATCGTCGCCACCTGCACGATGCTCGACAACATCCCGAACACAGCGGCTCAGGTCGCCCATCGCATCGGGATCGCGGCCCCGGCTGCCTTCGACCTCAACACCGCGTGCTCGGGCTTCAGCTACGGGCTCGCCGTCGCGGCGGACCTCGTCCGGGCCGGCACGGTACGGCACGTCCTCGTGATCGGTGCCGAGAAGCTGTCCGACTGGATGGACTGGGGCGACCGCTCGACCTGCATCATCTTCGCCGACGGCGCGGGAGCAGCGGTCGTCGGCGCCGCCCCGGACGAGGAGTCGGTGGGCGTCGGGCCGGTGGCCTGGGGCAGCGCGGGCGACCAGGCGCAGACGATCCGGATCAACCCGGACACCCGCGCCCTGCACCAGGAGGGCCAGGCGGTCTTCCGCTGGGCCACCACGCGGGTCGCGCCGGTCGCGCTGCGGGCGGTCGAGCTGGCCGGCCTGAGCCTCACCGACATCGACGTGCTCGTCCCCCACCAGGCCAACCTGCGCATCGTCGAGGCGGTCGCCAAGCGGCTGCGCAGCAAGGGTGCCCGCGCCGACCTGCGCGTCGCCGACGACATCGTGCACTCGGGCAACACATCGTCGGCGTCGATCCCGCTGGCGCTGGACCACATGCGGGCACAGGGCCGCCTGCGGTCCGGCGAGACGGTGCTGCTCGTAGGCTTCGGCGCGGGGCTGTCGTACGCGGCGCAAGTCGTCGTCTGCCCCTGATGCCCAAGTAAGTGAACCCAGCCCGATCCGACGTCCCAGTCCCCCACATGAGGAGAACAGCATGGCCGACATCGCCGAGATCCAGACCGGCCTGGCGGAGATCGTCGAGGAGGTCGCCGGCATCGACGCGGCCGAGGTGACACCCGAGAAGTCTTTCGTCGACGACCTCGACATCGACTCGCTGTCGATGGTCGAGATCGCCGTGCAGGCCGAGGACCGGTTCGGCGTCAAGATCCCGGACGACCAGCTCGCGCAGCTGAAGACCGTGAGCGACGCCGTGGACTACATCGCGAAGAACCAGTGATCTCGGAGACCCAGTGAGTTCTACTGACGTTGTCGTCACCGGGTACGGCGCGACGACCCCGCTCGGCGGGGATGCCGCCTCGACCTGGGACGCTCTGCTCGCCGGGCGGTCAGGAGTGTCGCGGCTGGAGGCCGAGTGGGTCGACCGGTTCGACCTGCCGGTGAAGATCGCGGCACAGCTGGCGGTGGAGCCCACCGACGTGCTCAAGCGCGTCGAGGCCCGCCGCTGGGACCGGTCCGAGCAGGTGGCGATCATCGCCGCCCGGGAGGCGTGGGCGCACGCGGGGCTGGCCGGCGACGAGCCGGTGGTGGACTCGCTGCGGCTGGCCGTGATCGTCGGGACGGGCATCGGCGGAGCCATGTCGTTGCTCGGCCAGGACGACATCCTGGAAACCCAGGGGCTTCGCAAGGTCTCACCGCTGACGATCCCGATGCTCATGCCGAACGGGCCGGCCGCCTACGTCGGGCTGGAGCTGGGCGCCAAGGCCGGGGTGCACGCGCCGGTGTCGGCGTGCGCATCCGGCGCCGAGGCGCTGGCCTGGGGCTGGCGAATGATCAAGTCGGGCGAGGCGGACGTCGTCGTCGCCGGCGGCGCGGAGGCCTGCATCACGAGCATCCCGATCGCCGGGTTCTCCCAGATGCGGGCGATGAGCACGCGCAACGACGAACCCGAGCGGGCCTCCCGGCCGTTCGACGTCGATCGCGACGGGTTCGTGCTCGGCGAGGGCTCAGGAATCATGGTGCTGGAGCGGGAGGAGTTCGCCCGCGCCCGCGGGGCGACCGTGTACGGCCGGCTCGCCGGCATCGGCACGTCGGCCGACGGTCACCACATCACCGCACCGGATCCGACCGGCAGCGGCGCGTCGCGGGCGATCGCAGCGGCACTACGCACGGCGGGCCTGGACCCCACGGACGTCGGGCACGTCAACTGCCACGCGACGTCCACCCCAGTGGGCGACGTCGCCGAGGCGGCCGCGATCCGCGCCGCGATCGGTGACCACCCGGTGCTCACCGCGCCGAAGTCGGCGATGGGCCACCTGCTGGGTGCGGCCGGAGCAGTGGAGAGCATCGCGGCGATGCTGTCGGTGCGCGAGGGGATCATCCCTCCGACGCTGAACCTGGAGCACATCGACGACGGCGTGCAGCTCGACGTGGCGGCGGGCGAGGCCCGCAAGGTCGAGCTCAGCGCGGCGGTGAACGACGCCTTCGGGTTCGGCGGTCACAACGTCGCGCTGGTGTTCGCCGCGGTGTAGGCGACACGGCGCCCAGATATCCGCAACGAGCGGCCCCTTCGTCGGATCGGTTCCGACGAAGGGGCCGCTCGTCGGCCCGTCAGCCGACCTGATGCAGCCAGGTGACCGGCGCGCCGTCGCCGGCGAGCCGGAACGGCTCCAACGCGGCGTCCCACGCCGAGCCGAGCAGTTCCTGGAGGCGGCCGGGGACCTGACCGCCGGGCGTGTCGAGGACCAGAGCGCGCAGCTGGTCCTCGCCCACGACGATGTCGCCGTTGGCGCTCGTGCGCCCGCGCCACAGCCCCAACGAGGGCGTGTGGCAGAAGCGTTCGCCGTCCACGCCGGGGCTCGGCTCCTCCGTGACCTCAAACCGCAGCATGGGCCAGGCGCGGAGCGCGCCCGCGAGCGCACCCGCACTGCCGGCCGGGCCGGACCACGTACATTCCGCGCGCAGCAGACCCGGGGCTGCCGGCTGCGCTGTCCACTCCAGCGACACTCGGGCCCCGAGCACGCCGGATATTGCCCACTCGACATGCGGACACACCGCAGTCGGCGACGAGTGGACGAAGATCACGCCGCGTGTGCTCACTGCAGACCTCCGCTGTCGACGAGGAACGTCTTCCCCTACGTCCTCGCGTCACGATGGACCGCTCGAGCTTGTGCAACCGGCCGCGTCGTCGGGGTCGGTCGCCGTTGTGGTGATCAGTCTGCCCGCCGCCCCCGTCCCTCGCCAACTCGTGTCGGCGCGGCGCGTGCGGTGGGCGTGTCGTATCAAGGTGCAACCGGGCACGTGCTGTCAAGAGTCACCAGGGTGGCAATCGGCGATCACCGTTCACAGATCGGCGAGCGCCGCTTATCGCCGGTTAACGGGTGCGGCCGCGCGGGCGCAGCGGCGTAGGCGGCAGCGGCGGTGCCGCGAGCGCCGGGCCCTCGTATCCGGGAACGGCGCCGAACGGTCCGGGCTGGAACGACCCCGTGCCGGCCGCGGCCGTCGGAGTGGGCTCGCCGGCCAGCTCCGCCTGCCAACGCTCCCGCGCCTCGGCGATCTCCTCACCCGTCCGCGCGATGAAGTTCCACCACATCACGATCTTCTCGGTGAACGGGATCCCGCCGAGCAGGAGCAGCCGGCTCGGGGTCTCCGCGCGCAGCCGCAGCGTCGACCGGCCCGTGCCGAGGTAGCACAGCGACCCGGCCGGCAGCTCCCCGCCGTCGACGTCCGGCGCACCGGAGACCGTGAGCACCGCATGCTCGAAGTCCCCCTCGAGCGGGAGCACGGCATCCGCCCCGCTCTCCATCGTGACGTCCACGCCGACCAGCGCGGTGTGCACCTGCCCCGGCGAGCGGGCTCCGGCAAGGCTCGCCGAGCAGTACCGTCGCCGTCGCGCCGGGCTCGTTCAGCACGGGCAGCTCACGGTGGTGGTCGAACGACGGCTCCCGCTCACGTTGGGAGTCGGGCAGCGCCACCCACAGCTGGGCGCCGTGCAGCATCGGGGAGTGCGGATCCGGCGACTGCTCGGAGTGTGCGATACCGCCGCCCGCCGTCATCAGCCCGAGCTCACCGGGGCGGATCAGGACGTCGCTGCCCAGGCTGTCGCGATGGTGCACCTCACCGTCGAGCAGCCAGCTCACCGTCTGCAGCCCGGTGTGCGGATGCGGGGGAACCTGCATGCCGGGCTCGCGGGCGATCTCGTCCGGACCGTAGTGGTCGACGAAGCACCAGGCGCCGACCATGCGCCGGCCCATCGTCGGCAGCAGCCGACGGACCACCGTGCTCTCGCCCAGCGGCACGGCCCGCGCCGGGAGCAGCTCCCGCACCGGGCCCGCGTCGGGCCGCCCCTCGCACACCTGCACGGCCGGTTCCGCAGCGATGTTACTCACTCGACCACGGTACGACCCGCACAAACACCTCGACAGGGCGACGATGCGCCCATGCGCCGCACGGTCACCGCCCACCTCGCCGCCGACGTCGCCGACCCCGCGCTGCTCGCGCTGCAGGTCGCCGTCGCCGGTCCCGCACCCGCGGAACAGCTGGTCGTCACCAGCGACGGCGCCCCCGTCGCCATGCGCGAGATCGGCGGCGGCCACGGGGGGCGTGTGCACGCGCTCGACATCCCCGCAGGGCACCTGGTGATCGACTACATCGCGACCGTCCACGGCTCGCGCGAGGTGCCCCACCGCGGCGAGTCCGACCTGCTGGAGTACCGCCGCCCGAGCCGCTACTGCCCGTCGGACAAGCTGCTCGCGATCGCCGCGAACGAGTTCGGCGCCATCGGCGACGACGCCAAACTCGTCGCGGCCGTCACCACGTGGGTGCACGACCGGCTCGCCTACACCAGCGGCTCCAGCGGCCCGACCGACGACGCCGTCGACACGCTGCTGCTCGGCGCGGGCGTCTGCCGCGACTACGCACACCTCGTGCTGTCGCTGCTGCGGGCCCGCGACGTCCCCGCCCGGCTCGCGGCCGTCTACGCCCCCGGACTCGACCCCATGGACTTCCACGCCGTGGTCGAGGCGTGGGTGGACGGCGCGTGGCGGCTGGTCGACGCCACCGGCCTGGCCCCGCGGGCGTCGATGCTGCGGATCGCCACCGGCCGCGACGCCGCGGACACCGCGTTCATGACGACCCACTGCGGCGCCGTCACGCTGACCGAGATGACGGTGACGGCAACGGTGGACGACCTGCCGTTCGACGACCCGGCGACGGTGGTCGAGCTGCGCTGAGCCCCAACGGCGAGCCGCCACGCGCGTGCGGTGCCCCGCTGCGCCCGAGGGCGCGGCGGGGCACCGGGCGCACTACTGGCGGAGCGAACTTATTCCTACGGTGCTGTATTGCTGACCGTAGTGTCCGGATGCACGACCTCCGCCTCAAGGCGGTCGCCGGGTCCGATCGAGTAGGTGGGGTCGCCGGGGTGGGTATCAAGAAGAGCCCGCGATCGGACATGCGCAGGGACGACGGACGGCGCGGACGTTGCACCTTGGAGGGACGTACGGTGGGGGCGCCCTCGTGGTGGGCCGGATCGACTCCGCTCCCGTGGAGGCCGCCTGCCTGGCACTGCGGATCGTCGTCTGCAACGCGTACGGTTCGGCGCACACTCATCCAGAGCCTTTCGATACGAGAAGGGACAGTCGAGATACATGTCGCCGGTTCCCGTAGTCCCGGAACCTGATCAATCGGTCCTGAGCAAGGGCGACGATCGCAACCGAGGCGTTCATGGCCCGTGGCTGCAGTCTCTTGCTGGTACATGCTGCAGCTAGTCGGGGGACCGCATACTTCACCGTTGCCTACATCAAGGCTCAATGAGTTCTTTCCACTTGGCTCAGCTGGCGAGGATCAGGGCCTGAACGGCATTGACGAGCTCAGTCGCTCGGGCCGGACAGGAGCGGATCCGGCGGAGGATCTTCCAGCTCTTGAGCTGGGCGTTGGCCCGCTCGCCGGGTCCACGCTGCCGGGCGTGCGCGTTGTTTACGGCCTTCTGGTGGCGCGAGAGCCTGCGGTAGCGGCCGGTGTCCGGGTCGAGTCGGCGACGTCGCTGCGGAACCCGCACCGCGTCGCCGGCTCCGTGGTAGCCGGTGTCAGCCACCACCTGCACGCTGGCGGCGGTGAGAGCGTCGAGGATGCCGTGCTCGGCGGCCACGCCCATGTCATGCCGCGCGCGCGGCAGCGCCGGTGAGGCCCAAATCAACCGCCCTGCGGGTTCGGCGATCACCTGCACGTTCACGCCATGGGCCTTGTGCTTACCGGAGTAATAGGGCCGGTCCCGACCGCTCGCCATAGCGACCCGGTCGATCCGCAGCAGGGTGCCGTCGAGGATCACGAACGCCTTGCGACGGGCCACCTCGACGGCCTGCTCGAGGGCGGGCGCCAGGTCGGCCAGGACGTCAAGGGCCTCGCGGGTGTAGCGGAAGACCGTGGTGATGCCGATGCCGAACCCGACGGCCAGGTCGGTGTAGGTCTCAGCCGTCCGACCACCCGTGCTCCGTAGACGAGTTCGGCCGCTGGAGCTGTGGAAGGGCCTTCGTGGGAGGCCCGAAGGATTCCGGGAGGTCCTTCGAGGTGGTGCTGCTCTCCATGGATGACGACGCGATAGCGGTCTTCAAGGCCTACGACGAGAAGGAACCCGCCACGCACGGCTACCCGGGCCTGCCCGAACTCCCCCCAGGGGCTCGTCGGATCGCGTCGACGCAGGTGAAACGGGTCTGACCGGAGCGGTCGCGCGACGCCGCCGACGTCTGGCTAGTCCAACGCGGAGAGGAGGTCGGTGGCCCGGTGGAGGGGGACCGCGAAGCGGTCAGGGTCCTGCCCGGCGAGTTCCCGGTACAGGTCGACGGCCTCCCGGGCGTTGGGGGCGAACTCCGACACCCGGCGGCCCCGTCCCAGGTGGATGGCGAGGTTGAACACCGCGTTGGCGAGCGCCGGCAGGTGGGTGCCGCGGTCGAGGCGCACCAGCTCCCGCCGGAGCGCGACGGCTTCCTGCGCGCTGATCACGCCGTCGGCGCCGCGGCCGGCTTCGGCCATCCGGATCGAGAGGCCGAACACCGCGTTGGCGAGCGCCGGCAGGTGGGTGCCGCGGTCGAGGCGCACCAGCTCGCGCCCCAGAGCGACGGCCTCCTGCGCGCTGGCCAGCGCCTCGGCGCTGCGCCCGACCTCGGCCTGCCGCGTCGCGAGGTTGTTCAGCGCGCTTCCGAGGGCGGGCAGGTGCCGGGGGCGGTCCGCCGCAGCCAGCTCGCGGAACAGGGCGACGGCCCCGTCGGAGTGGGCGAGCACCTGCGCGGCCCCCGCGACGGTGGATTCGTAGGTGGCCAGGTTGTGCATCTCTCGGGCAAGACCGGGCAGGTGGCCGGCCCGGTCGCGGGAGATCAGCTCGCGGTAGAGGTCGATGGTCTCCGTGGCGGCCTGCGCGGCGGCGACGTCCTGGCCGCCCTCGTGGAACCGGTTGGCGAGCTCGCTGAGCGACTCCGCGAGCCCGCGCAGGTAGGCGTCGCGGTCCGTCGCCACCAGCTCGCGGTAGAACCCGACGGCGTGCTCGGCGACGGCGGTGGCGTCCGCGGTGCGGCCCTCCTTGCTCAGGTAGAGGCCGAGGTTGTGGGCCGCGGCGGCGAGACCCGGGAGGTGGCGGTCGCGGTCGGTCCCGACCAGCTCCCCATGGAGCCCGGCGGACTCGTCGCCGGCGGCGACGGCCTCGGCGAAGCGCCCCACGTCGTCCAGCCGGATCGCGAGGTTGTACGTCGAGTCGGCGAGGCCGGGCAGGTGCGACCGCCGGTCGAGGCGGACCAGCTCGCGTCGCAGGTCGACAGCTTCCTGGGCGCTCCGCACGGCCTCGCCGGCGTGGCCGACGTCGGACTGGCGCGTAGCGAGGTTGTGCAGCGCCAGGGCGAGGTCGGGCAGGTAGGTGTCGCGGTCGTGGACGGCCAGCTCGCGACCGATGTCGCTGGCTTCCTGGGCGCTGGCCAGGGCGTCGAGGGGTCGCCCGGCCCGGGCCTGGTGGATGGCGAGGTTGTTCAGCAGGCCGTGGAGGCCCGGCAGGTATCGCCAGGGGTCCCGCGCCACCAGGTCGCGGTAGAGGTCCCTGGCCTCGAGGGCCTTGGCGAGGGCGTCGGCGCCCCGCCCGGCCTCAGCGAGGCGGGTGGCGAGGTTGTTCAGCGAGTCGGCCAGGCTGGCGGCGTCATGGTCGGACACCTGCGTGGTCATCCTTCAGGTGGGTCTACCGGTCCGAGTCGGTCGGATCATCTGTCGGCGCAGTGCGACGGCTTCCTCGGCGCTGATCAGGGCGTCGGCGCCGCGGCCAACCGCGGCGAGCGAGCTGGCGAGGTTGCTCAGCGAGACGGCGAGATCGCGCACGTCGGCGTCGCGACGCGCGGCCGACAGCGTCCGGTACAGCGCGGTCGCCTCCTGGTCGGCGGCGACGGCCTCGGTGTGGCGGCCGGCCTGCGACAGCTGCACGCCGAGGCGGTTCAGCGCCTCGGCCAGTCCGCGTACGGCGGCCTCGTCGCCGGGTCGGCCGGCGCGGCGGAGGCGGTCCACGACGGCCGCCGCGACGCCGAGGTTGGTCGGCCCGAAGAGCGTGCTCGGCGTCGGGAGACACCGTTGCAGCGTCGCCAGGGTGTCGGGACCGGCGGTCGCGATGATCCGGGCAAGGCCCGCGAAGAGCGGTTCCGGCCTCTCGACCCGGCCGGCCGTGGCGATGGCGGCGACGCCGCCGCGCGCGCCCGCCACGATGCCCTCGATGACGGCCTCGAACTCGGTGCCCTGCCGGACGGCGCGGGCGAGCACGGTCAGCCCGCGCTCGAGCTGCGCCTCCGTCGCGACCGCCGCCGAGGCCGTGATCAGGCGCCGGCTGTCGGCGTCGCCGTGTAGGAAGCTGTCGAGGAACCGTTCGCCCAGCGTGTCGGGCTGTATCCCCGACCAGGACCACTGATCGTCCGGTACATCGCGGTCAGCCAGTCCACGACCTCGGCCCGGGTGCGCTCGTCGGCGCCGGGCAGGACCGCCGCGACGACGGCGGCCGCCTCGTCGGGACTCTGCGCCCCCCACACGGTGGCGGTGGCGACGGCCCGGCGCTGCTCGCGTGCGGTGAGCGTCATGTCGAACCGCGCGGCGCTCCGGTCCCAGTAGCGCTGCTCGTGGGCCAGGAGGACGTCCCACGGCGTCTGCCCCGACGTCGCCGGTACCGGTCGGCCGGCCTGCAGGAGCGCCGCGAGGGCGTCCAGCTGGACGGCGAGGATCGTCCGGCCGCCGCCCGGCGGTCCGGCGGCGCCGATCCGGGTTGCGACGTCCGTCCAGCCGACGTCCTGGTAGCCGTCGATCCGACCGAGCTCCCGGGCCAGGGCGACCACGGCCTCCCGCCACGCGGCTCCCGTGCCGTTGTCGGTGCGCTCGAGGGGGCCGAGCGGCAGCACGATGCGGTCGTCGGAGAGCACCTGGAGCCTGGGCGACGGGCGGATCCGCTCGGTGCGCCAGGAGCCGCCGGTGCGCGCCAGCAGCAGAACCCGCGTCCGGGTCTCCGCCGCCTCGAGCCGGGCGAGGACCGCGTCGAGCTGGTCGATGCGGCTCTCGGCGTAGTCGAGGACCATCAGCGTCGGCGTGGTGAGGTTGGACAGCACCGACAGCTGCTCGGGCGTGGTGTGGTCGGCCAGCACGACGGTCGCCCACTGGTCGGCGCGCAGGTCGGTGGCCAGCTGGCGGGCGAGGCGGCTCTTGCCCTGCCGGCCGGGGCCGGTCACCAGCCGCAGCGACGACCACTCCGGCGAGTGGGCCCACTCCCGCAACTGGTCCAGCTCCGGTCGGGGCCGGAAGGGCGTGGTCGCCACGTCGGCCCGCAACAGCCCGGCCGGTGAGGTGGGTTCGGCCACCGGTTCGCCCAGCGCCGCCAGCTCCACCGGCTCCAGGTGCGGCGGCCGGCCGCAATGCGCCGCGACCAGGTCGGCGAATCCAGGGTTGCCGACCACGGCGGCGACGGGGGTGGCGACCAGGCGACGGCCGTCGAACCCGGCAGGGTCGAGCGCCACGACGCCGACCACGAGGGGGCCGCTGCAAACCGCCGCGCCGGACATTCCCGCCCACGCCGACCCGTCGGCGGTGCGGCGGCCGGGTGGGTCTCGCACCTCGATCGCCTGGAGGCCGGACTTCAGCAGCGAGCCGGGATTGACGACGCCGACCGCGTGGTGGCTCTCCCGATACCGCGGTTCGGCGACGACGTCGGGGAACCCAACCGCCTGGCACTCCTGTCCCGGCTGCTCGGTGACGAACCGGCCCCACCGGATCGGCCGCCGCCACCGCGGCTGCGGCCAGGCCGGATCGGTGATCAGGAGCAGCGCCACGTCCACGCCGGGCTCGTCGCGCCACCACGCCACGGTGGCCGGGACCGGACCGGCCGACGTCCGCACCTCGATCCGGGTCAGCGCGCGCCCGGCCGGGCACACGACGTGCGCGGCGGTCAGGAGCAGCCGACCGCCGAGCAGGTGCCCGGATCCGCAGGTCCACCGCTTGCGGTCGACGGGACGGTCCGGCCACTCGGCGTAGACCTCGACGTCGCGACGCACGCCGGATCAGCCGGCCGGTGGCGAGTCGACGCCACCCGACACGCGGTACGCGGCGCCGTCCGGGGTCTGCGGCGACAGCTCGATCGTGATCTTGTGACCGCTGCTGGCGCTGCGTTCGGCCTTGGCGTCGGCGGTGATGACCCAGAACTTCACCCCGCCGCTGCCGCCGCCGGTGGTACGCATCTCCCCGGTGAACTCCAACGAGACTTTCCCGACGCCGAAGGTCAGCACCTGGCCGGCCACCGTCCGCCGACCGTCCAGCTGCGCGGCGACCAACTGCTGGCGGACGGCGTTGATCGCGTCCGACAGCTCGACCAGTCCCTCGTCGGTCACCCGTCCCCCTCATCACCCGTGGTGATGGGCGATTGTCCACGTCACCGTCCGGTGATCGCCTCCGCCCCCGCGTTCTGCAGCGGGGCCGCCGCGCCGTGGAGCAGGTGTCGGGGTCCTGTGGGGGTGGTGTTCCGGGGCCATTGGTGATCCGTGCCGCCGATCACGACGAGCATGGAGGAGGTCGGATCTCGACCCCCACACGACCCGCGGAGAACCCATGAGCACCACCACCTTCACCCCGACGACGCGGGTGTTCGCCAGGCCCCGGCAGCTGGCCGTGGACCAGCGGCCGGAGGCCGTCGTCGTGGCTGGGTCGGCCGGCGACGTCGTCACCACGGTGCGGGCTGCAGCCGCCGCCGGGCTCACCGTCGCGCCGCAGTCCAGCGGCCACAACGCCGGGCCGTTGGGTGACCTCGCGGGCTCCGTGCTGCTGCGCACCTCGGGGCTGCGCGAGATCGTCGTCGACCGCGAGCGGCAGGTGGCGCGGGTCGGCGCCGGCGTGCTGTGGGGCGAGGTGACCGCGGCCGCCGCCGAGGTCGGGCTGACCGCCCTCGCGGGCAGCTCCCGCGACGTCGGCGTGGCCGGCTACACCCTGGGGGCGGCCTGTCATTCCTCGCCCGCGCCCACGACCTGGCCAGCGACCACCTCCTGGGCGCCGACGTCGTGACCCCCGACGGTCGACTGCGGCGCGTCGACGCCGACCACGACCCGGAGCTGTTCTGGGGGCTGCGGGGCGGGTTCGGCGCCGGCGCGGGCGTCGTGATCGAGCTGGAGTTCCGGCTCCTGCCGATCACCGCGGTGCACGCCGGACTGCTGATCTGGCCGATCGGGCGGGCCGCGGACGTGCTCACCGCCTGGCGGGAGCTGCTGCCCGGCCTGCCCGACGAGATCACCTCGACGGCCAGCCTGCTGCGGTTCCCGCCGTTGCCCGACCTGCCGGACATGCTGCGCGGGCAGTCCTTCGTCGTCATCGACCTGATCTCCCTGCTCGATCGGGCCGCGACCGACGCGATCCTCGCGTCGCTGCGCGCCCTGGGTGCCGCTCTCGACACAGTGCGCACGATGCCCGCGGCGGACCTGGGCGACCTGCACATGGACCCCCTGCCCCGATCCCGGCCACGATCGAAGGAGCGTCACTGCGCGCCCTGCCCCCCGAGGCCCTCGACGCGCTGCTCGACGCGAGCGGGCCCGCCATCGACACCGACCTGCTCGCGGTCGAGCTGCGCCACCTCGGCGGTGCCCTGAGCCCCGGACGCCGTCTCGGCCGCGGCCCCCTCCCCGGCCTGGACGGCGAGGTCGTCTGGCTCGCCGCCGCGGTCACCCCGGACGCCGCGGCGGTCGCCTCCGCGACGGCGCAGATGGCCCGCATCCGCAGCGCGCTCGCCGCGTGGGAGGCCGAGCACACGTGCGCCAACTTCACCGAGTCGTCCCGGCCGCCGTCCGCCTTCTTCGACGAGGCGACGCTGACCCGGCTGCGGGCCGTCAGGGCCACCTACGACCCGACCGGCGTCGTCCGGGCCCACCACCCGGTCACGACGCGCGGCGAAGCCCTGTGACCGAAGGAGGAACGATGGAACTCGGAGACCGCCCCCCAACGAGGACGAGCGCGACAGAAGGCACCCGACGGCGCGACCGGCTCGGCGGACTGCTCCACGAGCATCAGCAGGCCGCATGACGTGAGCAGTGCTTCTGACACCGACAGGCTCCGGGTGCCATCCTTCGCGGAAATGCCAGCAAAACTCACGACGCCGGCCGGGGCACCTCTATGTCGAGAGACTGGTGTGTCGCTGCAGAACTCCACGGCCTACCGGAAACGGGCGCCGCGCGATTCAGGGCGGCGTCGGCTGAATTCGACGATTCCCCGTGATCTGTTTCCGCTTCGCCATCGACTTGAGGTAGCACAGCCAGGCTCATCGTATTTGGAGCGCCAGCACGTAACTCCACCGAGTGATGGCGGCAGAAGGTGTTGTCGGCGCCGTACCATCAGGGAGAATGGGCGCCGATAAGTAGGCCACGATGGAGGGGGACCGAGTGGCCCGCATCACCCATGTCAAGCTCGTGGACGACATTCGAGGGGTGAGCCGATGGTCACGTTCTGGCGCCGGAAAGTGCAGCAAGACACGCACAAATTGTGAGCCGGCTGGACATTGAGCCTTTCCGCGCAACGATTCGTGGCTGTGGGTGATCACAAGTTCTGATCATGTGGTGCGCTGGTGTTCGGTGTGGAGCAGGACGAGCGCGGCTGCGGCGATCTTGCCGATTCGCCGGGGCAGCCCCGGTATCGGCGCGGCACCTTGTAGGTGGTCTTGAACACGGAGTTCGCGCGTTCGCCGAGGCAGCGCAACGCGCCGTGGACGGCGTTGAAGGCCTGCTGGTCCTCGGTCAGCTGGCCGCCCTTGGGTTTCTTGAACGGACCTTGAAGGTCTCGGGTTCGCCTTCGTAGGCCAGGTCAGCCAGGCTCATCTGCCCATCACTGACGCACAGGGCGATCAGTTCGAGCAGTTGGGGGTCGGCCTTGGCGGCGGTCAGGTCGTGTTCCCGCCCGGGGCGCACGTCGGAGGTCCACAGCGGCCAGCCGTCGGGGGCGGAGACGACCTGGATGTTTCCGCCGTGATGCTTGTGCTTGCCGCTCCACCACAGCTCCACGCCGGCGGTGGGGCCGGGAGTGTCGATCCGGTCGGTCTGGATGAGGGTGCCGTCCACGATTACGTGGGTGTGGCCGGCAGCCTTGGCCGCCAGCAGGGCGTTGTGCAGTGACGGCTTGCGAGCGGCCAGGACCGCGATGCCCTCGTCGCGGTAGTCGTACGCGGTCGACTTGCCGATCCCGTTATCCCGGGCCAGGTTCGCCATCCGGGTGTCAGGACACCCGGGCGCTGGGCACCTACACGCAGGCGGTTCTGGTGCTGCGCTGGTGCCGGGCGCGGGATCATCGTTGCGGGTCTGGCGAGGGAGGGAATGCGATGGGTGAGGGCGACTCCGGCTACCAGTTCGGCAGCGGCATCGGTGAAGACGAGGTGGCCCGCCTGGAGATCCAGGGCAGAGCGCTGGCCCCGGCGACACGGATGATCCTCGCCGAGGCGGGCATCCGGCCCGGCATGCGGGTGCTGGATCTGGGCTGCGGGGCCGGGGACGTGACGTTCGTGGCCGCCGACCTGGTCGGACCCGACGGCTCCGTGGTCGGCGTCGACCGCTCGCCGGAGGCGCTGGCCCGGGCTCAGCTGCGGGCTCGGCAGCGCGGCCTGGCGCAGGTGCGGTTCGTGGAGGGCGACATTCACGACCCGGCGCCGGGAGGGCCGTTCGATGCGATCGTCGAGCGGCTGGTCCTGTGGGCGGTTCCGGACCCGGCCGCGGTGCTGCGGCGGCAGGCCACGGTGTTGCGCCCGGGCGGCCTGGTCGTGCCGATAGAAGCGGATCTCTACACGGCCCGGTCGCTGCCAGAGAATCCGTTTGCCGCGCAGGCCAGGTCCTGGGTGCTCGAAGCGTTCGCCAAGGCCGGGTATGTCATGGTTGGCACCCGGCTGTGGGCCATTGTCCGAGAGGCGGGGCTGCGCCCGCTGGGGATGATCGGGGTGCAGCCGCACTTCGGGTCGGGCGACGAGGTCCACCTCGCCTACCTGATGGAGACCATGTGTGTTGCCGAGCCGCTGATCGTGGGCACCGGAGTGGCCACCGCCGAGGAGATCGGCATGGAGACGTTCGAGCAGCGGGTGAGGGACGAAGAGCAACGGAACCCTGCACTAGTAAATGCTACGGCCATGCTGCTTAGCGCGTGGGCGGCAACCGGCCCGGAGTAACGCTGGCGACCGGCTCACCTCGGGGGCTTGTGAAAAGGCCTGCTGAGCTGGCCGCGCTCGGAGGGACTCGAACCCCCAACCTTTTCATCCGTAGATTCCCGCGTGGGCGTCCGGCCTTGTTCAGATCAGTCCGTGTGGCTCCGACCGTGGCTCCCAGCCCGAGCTGCGCCGGGCGGTGCTAATGGTTTTCAAGAGCATCCCTGATTCAGGGCTTACGGTTGTAGCTACCTGCGCTTTCATCACATCCGCCTGCTTCGTGACCCAAGATCATCTCGTGTATATCTCGCAGTTGCTGTCAGCCGTTACCAGAAGGGCGGGCGGCCGATAGTTTGCGCGGCCCCTCGACCCGTTGCCCGGGAGGATGTGAACGGCCGGACCCGGATGCTCGCGCGGAGGAGCGGTGTGGTAAGGGAGCCTCAGACCTCCGGAAGCCCTGTAGATCGCCTCTTTGACCTGGCGTTTCCGCGGCGTGTCGGTCTGCAAAAGTAGTTTCAACTCGATATCTTGTGGGGGTGATCGGTTCCGTTGCGGTGCAGGGGATGCTGGGGGGCATGCCCGAGGCCGCGGACCTGCGCCACGCGGAGGTCGGCGGGCAGGTGGTGGTGTCGGTGGGAACCCGGGTGGTGTCGAGCTTCCCGGCCGGGGACTCGGTGATGCGCAACATGGCGGCGGTGACCTTGACCGAGCTGGGGTTCACCGGGCGGCGAGTGGGCGCGATGTTCGGGATCACCGAGCAGTACGTGTCGATGCTGCGGGGACGGACCCGCCGCGACGGCTCGGCGGGGTTGATCCGGTCTCAGGGTCGCCCGCCGGCGTTGGGGGTCGGGCAGCGGGAGCGGGCCCGGCGGTGGCGCGGTGAGGGCCTCTCGGACACGGTGATCGCGGCGCGGCTGGGGGTGCACGCCTCCACGGTGGGGCGGGCTCTGCGCGGGGTGGCGCATCCGGTTGCGGTGTCGCCGCCGGTGGACCGGGCCGAGGCCGTGGCGGAGGCGCTCGACCTCGGGATCGCCCGGGACACCCCCGCCGAGGACACCCCCGCCGAGGACATCGTCGTCTCCGCCGGGGACATCGTCGTCTCCGCCGGGGACAGCGTCGTCCTTACTGGGGACGGCGACGCCACCGCCACCGCGCAGGACGCCGTCGAGGGGGAGGCGTCGAGGGCGCGGCTGAGGCCCCCGGCATCGACCCGACCGGTGGCGGTGGCGCCCGGATCGGGGAGGGCAGGTTCACCAGCCGGTATGCCGGGGTGATGCTGTTGCACCCGTTCCTGGATCGGGTGGGCGCGGCCGGGGTGCTGTCGCAGGCGTGCGACCGCTCGCCGCGCCGCTATGACGACCTGGGGGTGTTGACCGCGACCTGTCTGAGCTTCGCCCTGGGCACCGCCACGGTGGAGGCCAGCAAGCACCTGGTCCGCCACCAGCTCGGGCCGGCTGCGGGGATCACCGCGCTGCCCGAGCTGCGCACGCTGCGCCCGCGGCTGGCCAGGCTGGCCGAGGCCACCGACCCGCTGGGCCTGCAGCGCCGGCTGGCCGCGGCGATGCTGGGCGCCGACGCCCCGGGGCTGGGCCTGTACTTCGTCGATGACCACTTCGTGCCCTACGCCGGGGCGAAACCGGTGCCCAAGGGCTACAACACCAAACGCCGCCACGCCCAACGCGGCCGCGACGACACCGTGGTCACCGACTACCACGCCCGCGCGGTGTGTTTCGCCTCCGGCGACCCGTCCGGGCTCTCGGTCACCCTGCCCGGGGCGCTGGCCCAGCTGCGTGAGGTCCTCGGCCCGGACGCGAAGATCATGCTCGGGTTCGACCGGGGCGGCTCCTACCCGGCGGTGTTCCGGGCCTGCCGCGACGCCGGCGCGGACTGGCTGACCTGGCGGCGCGGCGATCTGGCCCCGCCCGCCGCGGCCCCGGTGCGCAGCTTCCGGGTCGGACCCGCCGGGACCTGCGAGGCGATCACCCTGGCCGACGAGATGGTCGAGATCAACGGCTACGGCCCGGCCCGCCAGCTCACCTTGTTCGAACACGACACCCCGGTGCTGCAGATCCTCACCAGTGATCTCACCGCGCCCGCTGCGGCGTTGCTGGCCTGGCTGCGATGTCGCTGGCGGATCGAGAACGCGTTCAAATACCTGTCCGCCCACCACGGCATCGACGCCCTCGCCGACTACCACGCCGACGTCAACCCCGACACCACCATGATCCCCAACCCGGCCCGGGTCGCGGCCCGAAAACGCCTCGCCGCCGCCCAGGCCGCCCTCGCCGACGCCGAACGCGCCCTGGCCCAACTGCTGGCCTCCGACCAACACCACACGGTGATCAACAAAGCGATCCCGGCCGCGGAAGCCCGGATCGCCGCCGCCCACCACGCCGTGGCCGCCGCGAAGACCGAACGCAACACCCACCCCGCGAAACTGCCCGCCAACCACATCGACCCCGACGCGAAACGGGCCCGGCTACGCACCCACCACCGCGCCCTGCAGATGGTGCTACGCCTGCTGGCCTACAACGCCGAACACTGGCTGGCCACCCAGTTCAACACCTACCTGCAAGACCCCGACGAGTACCGGGCGATCACCCGCAACCTGCTCCACCTCGCCGGCACCATCACCTACACCCCCCACACCATCACCGTCGTCCTCGACCGCCCGGCCACCCCCCGACTCACCCGCGCCCTGCACCTGCTCCTCGACGAGATCAACACCACCCCGCCCCGACTGCCCGGCGACCCCCGCCCGATCACCTACCGCATCACCCAAACATGATCCACATTAACAATCGGTGCGAACCGAGTTCCGGAGGTCTGAAGCCTGATCGGGGCCGCGGAGAATCACCAGCGGGGTGTCAGGCGGGATGAGCCAGCCCAGCCAGGTCGCGAACTGGGCACGCAACGGGATCGACACCGCACCCGGGATGTGCCCTGCAGCGCAGTCGGTGACCGGCCGCACGTCAATCACCAGCGCGCCGTCGGTCCGCAGCTGGTGGACCGCTGACACCGGCAGCCCTGGGAGCCCGACGCCGCGCAGGACGTCCGGGCCGCGACGGTTGACCTCGCCCAGACGCAGGAAGTAGGGCGGGTAGCTGCCCAGCGAACCCAGCAACGCCGTCACGAACGCGTCCTCGTCCTCGACTCCCAGCAACGGGTTGGTGGTCAACTCGCGGCCGATGGTGGAGGTGCGCTCGGCGCCCGGCGGGGCCGAGCAGAACGACCCGGCGCCGTGGGTGGGCCACAGCGCTGTGTCGGGCGGTAGCAGGGCCAGCCGGCGCAGCGAGGTGTACTGCGCGCGGGCCAGCTCTTCGGCGCCCTCGGCGCCGAGTAGGTCGGTGCGGGCCGCGGACCCGACGATCAGCGAGCCGCCGCTGAACACCCCGACCGGTGCGGCGCCCTCAAGCAGCAGGAACGACAGGTGCTCCTCGGTGTGCCCCGGGGTGGCCCACGCCTGCAATGTCAGGCCACCGAGGTCGACCTCGTCGCCGTCGGCCAGGCCGCGATGGTCGAATCCGCGCCGTCCCGCGGCCGAGGCGAGCACTTGCGTGCCGTCGTCGTGGGCGAGCTGCACGACGCCGGAGAGGAAATCGGCGTGCAGGTGGGTGTCGGCGGCGAACCCGATCCGCAACCCGCGGTGCCCGGCCGCGGCACGGACCGCGCGCAGATCCCGCGGCGGGTCCACCATCAGTGCGTGCCCGTCACCGAGGTCGACGAGGTAGCTGGAGTTGCCCAGCCCCTCGTCGACGATCGGGACCACCTCGACGGCTGCCGTCACTCGGGTCTCCTGGCGAGGAACGGGTAGCCGTAGACCTCGAAGGCCCGGGCGTTGCCCTCCCCGCGGGCGCCGCCGAAAGTGTCCCAGCCCGGCCCGATCCGGACGTCGGTGAATCCGGTTTGTTCGAGCATCGCCTGCCAGCCCGCACGGGGCAGCCCCCCGGCGATTCAACCGGTCCACAGGTCGACGTCGCGCATCGCTTCGATCGGGACCGGGCGGCCGTTGGCGATGTCGGCGAACTGCAAGACACCGCCGGGGCGCAGCACCCGGCGGATCTCGGCGAACACGGCCGCCTTGTCCGCGCACAGGTTGATCACCCCGTTGGAGATCACCACGTCGGCCCAGCCGTCGGGCACGGGCAGCTGTTCGGCCAAGCCGGCACGGAACTCGACCTGCCCCAGGTCGAGCTGCGCGGCCGTCCTGCGGGCCTTGGCCAGCATCGCCTCGGTCATGTCGACCCCGACCACCCGGCCGCCGGGTCCGACCTGCCCGGCGGCGACCACCGTGTCGAACCCGGATCCGGAGCCGACGTCCACGACCCGTTCCCCGGGTTGGAGGGCCCGGAGCAGGAAGGGGTTGCCGACGCCGGCGAAGGACTCGACCGCGGCGTCGGGCAGGGCGTCGACGACCGCGTCGGGGTAGCCCAGCCGCGCGGCGAGCGGGCGTCCGGTGTGGAAGTGGAACTCGGCGCGGGGGTCGGTGGCGACCTCGCGGTACTTCTCCCGGACCTGCTCGCGAAGGACCGACGGGTCCACCAGCATGTCGCTCATCCTCGCTCTCCCTCGGGCGGGTGATCAGTAGCTGAAGTCGGTGGCGGCCTCGCCACCGATCCGGTCGAACAGCGGGACGGTGCCGGCGATCTCGGCGTGGGCGACCAGCGCGGTGTCACCGAGCCTGCGGGCGTTGAAGCAGATCGGACACACCTGCAGCCGCACGCCCGCAGTGGTGAACTGCCCGGCCGGCTCCGGCAGCGGTGCAGCCCTCCCAGGCCACCCCAATGGCGCGTCCTTGAGCCCCAGGCGCACGGCTTCCTTGGTCAGGAACATCCGCACCGGCTGCCCGCGCTCGGCCGTGGCAACGCCGACCAGGAACGCAACGGTGACCCGTTCCGCATCCTCCAGGCCGGTGGACAGGTTCACGATCACCTTGTCGCTCAAGATCGCCCTCCCGCGCCGACAGGAGCGGAGCCGCCCCCTATTCAAGTAGAGGTTTGAACATCCTCGGCCTGACCAGGCTTGTCAAGTACTTGTATGAACTTGACACGACGCCGGCACGGCCGGAGCATCGGCACATGGGCGATCGGATGGCGAAGGACGCGCTATTCGCCGCCTTCGCCGAGGTGGCCGGCGCGCTGGGCTCCGGGCGGCGAGCCGAGATCATCGACCTGCTCGCCCAGGGTGAACGCTCCGTCGAGGAGATCGCCGACCAGATCGGCCAGAGCGTCGCCAACACCTCGCATCACCTGCGCACCCTGGCCCGCGCCGGGCTGGTCACCACCCGCCGCGACGGCACCCGCATCTTCTACACGCTGAGCAGCGGGCGGGTCGAGCAGATGTGGGCTGTCGTCCGTGCCGTCGCCGAGGAACACGCCGCCGGCCTGGACAAGCTCGCCCGCGCCTACCTCGGGGACCGCGCCGAGCTGGAGGCCATCGACCGGCGCGCACTCGTCGAGCGGATGCGCCACGGCGACGTGATCGTGCTGGACGTCCGACCCTGCGCGGAGTACACCGCCGGCCACATCGCCGGGGCCCGTTCGCTACCCGTTTCCGAGCTCCGCCGCCGACTGCGCAGCCTGCCCGCCGACACCGAGATCGTCGCCTACTGCCGAGGCCCGTACTGCGTCTACGCCGACGACGCCGTCCGGCAACTCCGCGAAGAGGGCTTGCACGCCACCCGGTTGCAGGACGGCTTTCCCGAGTGGAAGAAGGCCGGTCTCCCCGTCGCCGTGGGCTTCGAGAACACCACCGACTGACCGAGCCGGTGCGGCTCGCCGGGGAATGGTCAGATGGTTGATTTTGGCAGACCAGCCGGACGGCGTTGTTATTGACCGCGCCGAATGCAGGCCGCGCGCGGCCGAGCGCGCCGGACAGGGTAGCGGCTCTCTCATCCCGCCGCTGCATCAGCTCGCGGGGGCCAACAAGCGGGATGCCCGCCGAGACGGTGAGCTCGCCCACCGCGAGGGCGAGCATGACGAGGCGTTCGCGCACCTGCGCCGCGCGATCGAGCTCGACGACACGCTGCCCTACGACGAGCCGTGGGGCTGGATGCAGCCGACCCGCCACGCCTATGGCGCGCTGCTGCTCGAGCAGGGCGAGGTCGAGCTCGCCGAGGCCGTCTACGCCGCTGACCTTGGGCTCGACGCCACCCTCGGCCGCGCCTGCCAGCATCCGGGCAACGTCTGGAGCCTGCACGGCTACCACGAGTGCCTGACCCGCCTGGGCAAGAACGACGCTGCGCGCGTGATCGCGCAGCAGCTCAAGCTCGCCGCCGCGCGGGCGGACGTCCCGATCCGCGCGTCCTGCGCGTGCCGGATGTCGGTCGCCTAGAACACGAGGATGAGCTGCGCCGTCTCGAGCGGCACGTCGAGCTGCGGGCAAGGCCCGTCCCCGTCAAGCTCGACCCAATCGGCAGGGGGAAGCGCGAGCTGCAGCAGGTCCTCCACGATCGAGCGGCGGGCGAGCACAAATAGACGATCACCGGTGGCACCTCAGGCCCATCGGCGACGACCTACCGGACGTCACCGACAACAGACCCGTTCTCCAAGGCCGAGTGCAGGAAGGCGCGGTGGTCACGCGATACCCCTGAGCTGGCTCGATGGCCGACCCTGCCGAACCGCCACCGCGCGGCGTCAGCGCACGGGGGATCCACCACGGGCGGCGGCTTCGGCCAGCGCGGCCAATGTCGGGAGGGACGCGGCGAGCAGCTCGCGGGTGCGGTCGAGCTGGTGGGCCGAGGCCGGTGCGACCACCGCCCGCACCGTGATCCCGGTGCCGTCGCCGTGCTCGGCGAGCTGCCAGATGAACTCGTTGTCGTGGACCTTGCAGGACATCGCCACGCGCCCCGCGCCGCGGTCGGCGCGCATCTGCTGGGGCAGCGGGTGGTCCGGCCGCCCGTCGGACCAGAGCGTGTAGGCGTCGGCCTCCTCCACTCGCGCGGCCGCGATGCCCGCCCACCACTCGGGGAACCGCGTCGGGTCGAACAGCAGTTTCCAGACCTCCTCGACGGGCGCCGCGGCCGTGGCGGTCAGCGTGAACCCGGGCATCCTGCCTCCTCCAGCTCGGCCAGCTCCGCGACGACGCGGGCCAGCTCGCGGTCGGGCTCCACCAGCCCGACGACCGGCGGCCGGCCGAGATCCACCAGCGACGCCATGTACTCGTCCCCGATCTGCCGGCTCGTGGTGCCACCGCGGCGCCGCCATCCTTCGGCGGACTCGACGAGCCGCCGTCGCGCCTCCGCCGCGTCACCGCGCGCCCGCGCGACCAGGCCCTGCACCCGGGCCATGCGCGGGACGAGCGCCCACGGCTGGTCACCCGGCCCGACGGGCTCCAGCGCGGCGCGACGCAGCTCGGCGGCGGCCGCGGCGGCATCGCCGCAAAGGGCCAGCGCCTCGGCCGCGGCGAGCCGGGCGGCCGGACGGCTCACCGCGGCCTCGCCGTCCAACGCAGAGACGAGCAGCTCGGCAGCCTCGCGGAAGCGCGCAGCGGCGAGGGCGACGAGCCCGGCGTCATGGCGCGCCGTGGCGAGAACCGGCGTCGAGTCGAGCCGCTCGGCCGTAGCCAGCAGCTCCGTGATGGTCTCGGCGGCCTCGTCGTGGCGGCCGAGCCGGGCCAGCAGGTGCGCCCGCGCAGCCAGGCAGGGTAACGCCACCACCGGCACGCCTCGGGTGGCCGCGACGCCCCGATCGGCGGTGCGCAGCGCGGCGTCGAGGTCGCCGGCGCAGGCGAGCGCGCTCGCCGCGTTGATCCAGACGGGGTAGGCGAAGTCGGGCCGCAGCACGCGCTCGATCGCGGTCCCGGCGCGCTGCGCCACCGCTTCGCACTCGGCGAACCGGCCGAGCCGGATTGTCGCCATCAGCCGCGCGTTCTCCATCTCGACGACGGTGATGTCGTCCGGGTCGGGCACCAGCTCCGTGGCCTCGGCGAGCAGCGGGTCGCTGCGCGCCGGGTCACCGGCCGATGCCTCCGTCCAGGCGAGGCCGATCAGCATCTCGGCCCGCAACGCCGCGTGTGCGTCCCGGGGAAGCAGCTCCTCGGCCCGGCGGTAGGCGGCGAAGGACTCCGCCGGGTTGCACGCGACGGTCCGGAAGAGCAACCCGCGGCGGCACCACGCCGCGGCCCGCTCGGCCGGTGCGAGCCGGCCCAGCGCGGTCGCCCACTCCCGCTCGAAGTCCTCGGCCCGTCCGGACCAGGCGTACACCTCGGCGAGCTCCAGGCGAGCCGCGGCGTCGTCCTGGTCGCAGCGCAGCGCCTCGGTCCAGAACGCGGCGGCCTCCGGCAGCGCCCCCAGCGAGCGGGCGTGCCGCGCGGCTCGCTGCCAGCGGGGCGCCGCCAGGTCGTCCCGACCCGCCTGCTGGAGGTGCCGCGCGACCTCGGCGGCGCGGGCGTCACCGTCCTGCGCCGCTGTCTCGATCGCGTGTGCGACGGCCAAGTGGGTGCCCTCCGGGTCGCGCAGGTCGGTCCGCGCGGCTTCGGCGAGCAAGGCGTGCCGGTACGCCAGCCCGCCGCCAACCCGGCGGGTGAGGCCGGTGTCGAGCACCCGGCGTTCCGCCTCGTCGGTCGCCGGCAGCGCGGCGACCTCACGGGCAGCGAGCCCGCGCCCCGCTGCCGCAATCGCTTCCGCCAGCGCCCGCGCAGGCTCGGGGAGCGTGCCGAGCGCTGCCCGCACGACGGCACGCAAGCTCGGCGGCGGCGCGCTGCTCCCGGCGGCCACGGCCCGGGCGGCCTCCACGGCGAGCAGCGGGTTGCCGTCCGCCGCCACGACCACCTGCGAGACCATGGCGTCCGGCAGCGTCGCGACGCTGCGGACGACCTCGGCCACCTCGGCCCTCCGCAGTGGGCCCGGCTCGATCTCGGTCACGTCGAGCCCCCGCCCGGCGAGGTCGGCGAGCAGCGCGTCCGCGACGGGGCGGGCCGGCCGGTCGCGGCGGGTCAGCACGAACAGCACCGGCAGGTACGCGAGCCGCCGGCCGATGTGCGCGCACAGGGCAAGGCTGGCCCGGTCGGCGCGGTGCACGTCCTCGGCCACCAGCAGGACCGGACGCCCGGACGCCGCCCACTCGACGAGCCGCAGCACCGCGTCGAACAGCCGCAGCCGCTCCAGCTCCGGCGACGCGACGAATGGAGGCGGGGCACGGCAGCCCAGCGCGCCCGCGAGGTCGGGAGCGAGGCGGCCGAGCTCCGCGGGCCACCCGGCCCGCTCCGGCGGTGGTGGGACGATCCCCACCAGCGCCCGGGCCAGCTCCTGCCAGACGGCCAGAGGTGCCTCACCGCCGACGTCCACGCCGGCGCCGACCGCGACCCGCGCGCCCGCGTTGTCGGCGCGCCGTGCCAGCTCGGTGATCAGTCGGGTCTTGCCGATGCCCGCCTCACCGGTCACGAGCACGACCCGGCCTCGCCCGTCTCGCGCCGCGGTCCAGGCCGCGGTGAGCGCGGCCAGCTCGGTTGCGCGGCCGAATATCGGTGCCGCGGCGCCCGTCGGAATGCTGCCCACAGCCGCAGGACGGCGCAGCCGGGCCAGCAGCGCCCGAGTGACCGGGGCCGGGTCGACGCCCAGCTCGGCACGTAGCCGCTTGGCGAGCTCGCGGCCCACGACGAGCGCGCCGGCGCTGTCGCCCGCGGCCTCGAGGCGCTCGACGAGGGCACGGTGCGCAGGCTCGTCCAGAGGGGTCAGCGCGCAACGGCGGGCCGACCAGCGAGCGGCCTGGGCCGGGTCGTCCGTCCCCGCCGCGAGGCCGTCGAGCCGGGCGATCCGGCGGCGCAGGTGCCCGGCCCGCGCGGCCTCGGCCCAGTCGTCGTCGACGCCCGGACACGGCTGGCCCGGCTCGTCGCGCTCGAGAGCCTCAGTCTCGTCGAGGTCGCGGGTGACGGGGCCCAACGCGACACTCGTGCGCGTCGCGATCACCGCGTCGTCGCCCAGCGACCGGCGAAACACCCACACCGCGGTGCGCAGGTTGGCCCGGGGGTCCGGCGCGTCGGGCCAGAACCGGGCAGCCAGCGCGTCGCGCTCGTGCGGGCCGGGGTGCAGGGCGAGGAACGCGAGCAGACGCCGGTGCGGCCCTGACAGCGGCACCGGTCGGCCGTCGCGGAACGCCGCGATCTCCCCGAGAAGCTGCACCCGCAGCACACTCCGACGGTATCTGCCGTCATCGGCGCGCGCATCCGCCTTCGGCGGTCAGGCGGTCGATCCTCCGGGTCCGCGCTGTTCCGCACCGTCGGGTCCTACCGCACTTCACCGAGCTCGCGCTACCCGGGTTCGACGTCGACGAGCCTGTTAAGGCGCAGAACCCAGCCCTGCTCGCTGTCATCGCCCCATGACGCTGAATTGACGGTGCACTGACGGCGCCTCGGGATCGTTCCCGTCATCCGCTCGCCCAGTCCGAACCTGGCGTCACCTGCATCACGAGGAGCACACATCATGACCAGATCCGTCGTCGACAACGGGGTGAACGTCGAGGCCCTGCTCGGGGCGCGGGAGGCGTTCGCCGACGCACCGGAGGTCGCCCGGTTCCAGTGGCGCTCGAGCGTGTCCTGGGTCAACGGCACGCACAGCGACGCCGAGGTCCAGACGTTCTACGGCTTCGGTGAGGAGCAGACGCACTCGAAGACGTTCGCCTTCGACATCGACCACCCGCTGCAGTTCGCCGCCGAGGACAACGGGATCACGCCGATCGGAGTACGTGTTGGTCGCACTGGGCGGCTGCCTGACCGCGGGCATCGCCGCCGTGGCCCAGCAGCGGGGCATCCAGCTTCGTTCGGTACAGGCCACGGTCGCTGCGGAGATCGACCTGCAGGGCATCCTCGGCGTGGACCCGGACGTGCGCAACGGCTTCAGCGGCGTGCGCGTCGACTACCGCGTCGACGCCGACGCGACGGCCGCGGAGATCGAGGCGCTGGTCGCGCAGTCGCAGAAGCGGTCGGCGGTCTACGACATCCTGACCAACCCGACCGCGGTCACGGTCAGCGTGAGCTGACCGTGCAGCACACGACCACGGTGGTGGTCGGGGCCGGCCACTGCGGGCTGGCCATGAGCCGCCGCCTCGCCGAACGCTCGATCGACCACGTCGTCGTCGAGCGCGGCGAGGTGGCGCACTCCTGGCGGACCCAGCGGTGGGACTCGCTGCGCCTGCTCACCCCGAACTGGATGACCCGGCTGCCGGGGCACGCCTACCCCGGCGCCGACCCGGACGGCTACCTCGCCGTAGCCGAGCTGGTCGGGCTGCTCGCCGACTACGCGGGGCCGGCACCGGTGCTGACCGGCACGACGGTCACGTCGGTCCGGCCCCACGGGCCGGGCTACCGGGTGGGCACCGACCGGGGCACCTGGCACGCGCGGACCGTCGTGGTGGCGACCGGCGCGACCGCGGTACCGGCCCACCCGGCCGTCCCGCTTTCCCCGGGGATCACCTCCGTGACCTGCGCGGACTACCGCAACCCCGGCCGGCTACCCGACGGTGGCGTGCTGGTCGTCGGCGCCTCGGCGAGCGGCGTCCAGATCGCCGAGGAGCTCGCCCTGTCCGGGAGACGGGTGACGCTGGCCGTCGGTGAGCACGTGCGGATGCCGCGCACCTACCGGGGCCGCGACATCCTGTGGTGGATGGACGCGTCGGGCCTGCTCGACGAGCGCTGGGACGCGATTCCGGACCTGGTACGGGCGCGCGCCCTGCCGTCGATGCAGCTGGTCGGCGCGCCCCGCACGCTCGACCTCACCGCGCTGCGCCGGCTCGGGGTGGCGCTGGTCGGGCGGCTCGCGGGCATCCGAGACGGGTCGGCGCAGTTCGCCGGGTCACTCGCGAACGTGACCGCGCTGGCCGACCTCAAGCTGGGCCGGCTGCTGGACACCCTCGACGCCTGGGCCGACCGAGCGGGCGTTGACGCGGAGCCGCCGCAGCGGTTCGCGCCGACCGAGCTGCCGGACCCGCCTGCGCTGTCGGAGCGGCTCGGTCCCGGCGGGATCGAGACCGTCGTCTGGGCGACCGGCTTCCGCCCGGACCTGTCCTTCCTCGACGCCGGGGTGTTCGACCGGAAGGGCCGCGTCGTGCACGACGGCGGTGTCACCGCCGCGCCGGGGCTGTACCTGATGGGCCTGCCGGTCCTGCGCCGGCGCAGATCGACCCTGATCGACGGCGCCGCCGCGGACGCCCGTGACCTCACCGAGCACCTCGTCCGGTACCTGGGCTCGCTCGCCCGTCCGCGGGCGAGCTGAAAGGAAGCGTCATGGAGAACCATCCCGTCGCCGCCGCCATCGCAACAATCGTCGCCGGCCGCGACCCGCAACAGCTCGTCGCGGCGCTGACCGAGACCGCGCGGCTGCGCGCCCTGCTGCCCGGTGGCCCGATCCAGGCCCACGGGCGGGAGGACGTCGCCGCCTGCTTCTCCGGCTGGTTCGCCGACTTCGACACGGTGCAGCTCGTGGAGTCCGCGGGCGAGGCGGTCGCCGACCGCCTGCTGATCCACTACCGCCTGCACGTCACCCAAGGGGCGACCCGCTGGGTGTGCACCCAGACCGCGGTCTGCAAGCTCGTCGACGAGCGGCTGGCGGTCATCGACCTGCTGTGTTCCGGCTTACGAGAGGTGTCCGATGAGCAGTGGACCGTCACTGCGGTATCCGGCGCTCGACGCGTGGGGTGACTACGACCGCGACGACCCGTTCCCGCTGTTCGCACAGGTGCGCGCCGCCGGCCCGGTGCACCCGGTGCGCCTGGCCGACGGGCACCCGGCGTGGCTGGTCGTCGGTCACGCCGAGGCGAAGGCGGCGCTGAACGACCCGCGGCTGTCCAAGGACATGCACGCCGCGCTGGCCCGCAGCGGCGAGCTGGTCGCCGAGGGCCTGCCCGGGCCCGCGCTGGCCCGACACATGCTCGCCGTCGACCCGCCCGACCACACCCGGCTGCGCCGGCTCGCGACGCCGGCGTTCAGCCGGCGGCGGGTCGACGGGCTGCAGGACCGGGTACGCGCGATCGTGGCGCAGCTGCTCGACGGCCTGGCGGCCCGCGGTGACGAGGTCGTCGACCTGGTGGCGGGCTACGCGTTCCCGCTGCCGTTCACGGTGGTGAGCGAGCTGCTCGGAATCCCGGAACCGGACCGGGCCGACCTCGGCCGGTGGTTCCGCACCCTGCTCGCCCCACACTCCTGGCCCCCGCCGGCCGAGGCGGTGGCGGCGTCGGAGGCGATCGTCGGCTACCTGACCGCGCTGCTCGACCACAAGCGCGCCGAGCCGGGTGAGGACCTGGTGACCGACCTCGTCGTCGCCGCCGACCGCGACGGCGCGCTCACGACACAGGAGATGCTCTCCACGATCTTCCAGCTCATCGTCGCCGGGCACGACACCACCACCAGCCTGATCGGCAACGCCACCGTGGCGCTGCTGCGCCATCCCGCGCAACGCGACGCCCTGGTCGCCGACCCCGACCTCGTGCCGCGCGCCGTCGAGGAGGCCATGCGGTGGGACCCGCCGGGGCAGCACTCGACGTTCCGCTACGCCACCGAGGACATCCGGATCGGCGATGTCGTGATCCCCGCGGATGCCCAGGTGATCGTGTCACTGGCGGCGGCGAACCGGGACCCGGCCCGCTACCGCGACGCGGAGTCGTTCGACATCCACCGCACCGACGGCGGCCACCTCGCCCTCGGGCACGGCATCCACCACTGCCTCGGCGCGCCGCTGGCCCGGCTGGAAGGGCGCATCGCGCTCGGCGCGCTGCACACGCGCTTCCCGGCGATGCGGCTGGCCGTCGACCCGGCACAGCTGCGCTGGGGTCACGGCGACGGGCTGGTGCTGCGGGGGCTCTCCGAGCTGCCTGTGCGCCTGAACGGCTAGCTCAGCCCAGCCAGCGGCCACCGCATCCGCGGCGTCGGCGGGCGCCCGTCGAGCGGAACACGAGGATGATCATGGATAGCACCCGTGCAGGCCCGACGTGCGCGCCGAGCGGCGGCGCGGCATGACCAGCGCCGGGTTCTGGCATCGCGTCCGCGACGACGTCGACGACCTCCGGCGTGCGGCGGCCGGACTTACCGAGCCCCCCGTTGATGCTCGACGTCGGCTGGTGGGCGGTCGCCGATCGCATCGACACCTGGATTCGGGTGACCGCGCTGTGACCAACCTGGAGCGAGGGCCGCTGACCGGGAGCGCGCCGGAGAACTATGCGTCGTGAGGAGTGCTGATGATGGCCTTCGACCTCATCGTGGTAGGGGCCGGGTCGGCCGGCTGCGTGCTGGCCGCCCGACTCACCGCCGCGGGTCGCCGCGTCCTGCTGATCGAGGCGGGTCCGGACCACCCGTCCGAGGCCGACCTGCCTGCCGACGTCGCCGACGCGTCCGAACCGACGCTCGGCCACGACTGGGGCTTCGCCGCCGAGCCCGACGGGGAGCGGGGCCCGGTCCCGCTCCCCCGGGCCCGGCTGGTCGGCGGCTGCTCGGCGACCAACGGGACGTTCTTCGTGCGCGGCTGGCCGGCCGACTACGACGCCTGGGCCGCCGCCGGCAACGACGGGTGGTCGTTCGCGCGAGCTGTTGCCGTTCTTCCGGGCGGTCGAGTCGGATGGCGACGGCGACGAGTGGCACGGCGGGGAGGGCCCGATACCGGTCGCCCGGACGCCCCGCGACGAGCTCGAACCGTGGCCGCGGGCCTTCCTCGACGCCGCCGTGGCCGCGGGCCACCCGCCGGTGGCGGACCACAACCGCCCCGGCGGCATGGGCGTCGGCCCGCTGCCCCGCAACGTGCGGGACGGGACGCGGATGAGCACCGCGCTGACCTACCTGGAGCCGGCTCGTTCCCGGCCCACCCTCGAACTCCGCGCCGGCGATCTGGTCGACCGGGTCGTGCTGGTGCACGGCCGGGCGCGAGGGGTCCAGCTCGCCGGTGGTGAGGTCGTCGAGGCCGACGGCGTGGTCCTCGCCGCCGGCGCATACGGCAGCCCGGCGATCCTGCTGCGCAGCGGGATCGGCCCGGCCAGGCACCTTCGTGCGCTCGGGCTACCGATCGTCGCCGACCGTCCCGGTTTGGGTGCCAACCTCGTCGACCATCCGCTGGTCGCCGTCAACCTGCCCGCCACGCCGGGGCGCCGCGGACCCGCCTTCTCGGTGCTGCTCACGATGCGCTCGTCGCTGACCCCGGCAGCCGATCCCCCAGACCTGCACGTGTTCCTGGCCGGGCCGTTCGACGACCCCTCGGTGCCCAGCGGTGCGGTCGCCGGGATCGTCACCGGGCTGCTGTCTCCGAGGTCGCGGGGATCGCTGCGACTGCGCTCGGCGGACCCGACCGAACCGCCCCTGATCGACCCGGCGTACCTGCGCCATCCCGACGACATGACGCGGATGGTCGAGGCCACCCGGGAGGCGCGCCGGATCGGCCGGACCACGCCGCTGGTCGAGCTGGTGCCCGGACCGGAGATCGCACCGGGCGAGGCGGTGTGTGACGACGCCGGGTTGGCGCGCTCGATCCGCGGACGGGTGGCGCCCTACCACCACCCCGTCGGGACGTGCGCGATGGGACCGGACCCGGGCGGGCCCGCCGTGGTCGACGCACGCGGTTCGGTGCACGGCGTCGACCGGCTCTGGGTCGCGGACGCCTCGGTGATGCCGACCATCCCGTCGGCCGGCACCAACCTGCCCGCGATCGTCGTCGCCGAGCGGATCGCGGCATGGCTGGTCGAGTGACGACCATCCTCGTCGTCCGGGCCGGGAACGCCTGCGGGGTTCCAGAACTCGGCCGTAGCGCCTGATCCGCTCCTCTTGAAGCTGCGGGTTCGGTACACGGCCTGCTGCCGCGGCGGCTCGGCATGGAGACCAGCGACTGCGTCGTGGCGATCGAGCACGGCTTCATGCACAATCACGGCGTTGACGACGAGACCGCTTCCTTGCGGCGCGCCCGGGCCGGAGGCAGAGGGCGCGAGCCGTGCATGCCAGCGGCGTCGCCGGCACCGTGCACCGTGTGGGTGCCGAGAACCGTGTCACGCGTCCTGACCAGCCTCTTCGTGGTCGTCCAGGACGCCGAAACCACCGGCCGCGGCCGATCAGCATGATCGGTCATCGTGGCCCTCCGACTCGCCTACCTCCCGGCCTACCGCCTGTCCGCCTGCGAGGTCGATCCTGGGCGAGCCACCCTCGGGAACGGATCAGACACAGCGGAGGTGCCTGATGAGCACGATCGACGTCAACGGCACGACGCTCTACTACGAACGCCGGGGCGACGGCCCGACGGTCCTGTTCATCTCCGGTGCCACCGGCGACGCCGGACACTGGATCGGTGTAGCGGACGACATCGCCGACGAGTTCACCGTCGTCACCTATGACCGACGCGGCAACTCCCGCAGCCCTCGTCCGCCCCACTGGACGACAACCACAATCGAAGAGCAGGCCGACGATGCCGCCGCGCTGCTGCGCGGACTCGGCTGCGCAGCAGCGGTCGCTCTCGGCACCAGCGCTGCCGCGAGCATCGCTGCGGACCTGGCATTCCGCCACCCCGACGTGTTACGGACCGTGGTGTTCCACGAACCGATCTTCGACGCCGGTGTGCCCGACGCCGCCGCCGTTCGCGCTCGCCGAACAGCGCTCATTGACGAGGGAACGGCGAGGGCAGGTCTCCGCGGCGCTGCCGAGCTCTTCCTGCGCAGCGTCGCCGGCGACACGACCTACGAGGCACTCGAGCCGGACCTGCGCGACCGCCTGCTACTCAATGGCGACACCCTGTTCCGCATCGAGATCGCGCCCTTCGTCGGATACCAACCCACGCACGACCGGCTCGCGTCGATGCCCGTCCCCGCTGTCGTCACCGCCGGACGCGACAACCGCGGCACGACGTCACCCGGCCACTGGCGATACCAAGCCGCACGCTGGCTCGCCGCCCAGCTACGCACAAAGCTCGTCGAACTGCCCGGAGCGCACATGGGGTACCTCAGCGCGCCCCACCCGTTCGCCGAGGCACTCCGCCCGCTCCTCCACCCGGCGGCCACAGCCACCCGTCCTGACCGGGCGTAGGCGCAGCGCCCGACGTCTGCTCGAGCGTGAACCGACCGCTCGCTACCGCGACCCCAAGCCTGCCTGCCGTCCGCGCGTGGTGGTCGGGCGATCGCCCGCGGTGCGCGGGTGGCGTGCAGCAGGCTTCCCCAGCGCCCATCTCGACCCCGGCCACGCCCTGAGGTTCCGGTGGACGAGCGGTCTACCGGCGCCACCCCGGAGTGGTCCGGTCGTTGGTGCTGGTCTCGGCGTATGCCGGCTGGCGCGGATCGCTGCCGCCCGAGGACGTCGAGGCGCGCCTCGCCCGCGCGCGCGGCGAGCTCGACCTCCCGCCAGCGGAGTGGATCGACAGCTATCTGCCCGGGTTGTTCGCCCGACCGGTGCCGCCGGCGACCCTCGACCTCGTCCGCTCGATCATGCTGCAGGTTCGGTCGGCCGGGACGCGCGGCCGACGCGGCGTGGACGATGACCGGCCGAGGGAGCCGGACTCGTTGACCGCCTGTTTCGCAGCACTGAACTCACACGCTTTCGAGGTCTGCCGACAGCCGTTCATCCACCGTCGGCGGCGTCTCCGCCTGCGCCGTCACACCTCTGGCCGACGTCGACGGACCCACCCGAACCGAGACGAACGAGATTACGACTGAGACTAGGGAAGATCATCCTCGTTGCGACGGCCTCGTGATCATATAGACCACCGCAGGGCCTCCAACTCGGTTTTCCAAGTCGCCTCGGCGCCGTCCAGCAGATGCTACCCGTGTGTTGACGGGCTCCAGCGCGTGCGGCCACGCCCGCAACCGCTGGCGGACGGCAACGAGACTGCCGACTGAGAACAGCCCATCCTGCACCCCGGGGGCGTTGGATGCTGCTGGCCCGCCGCGCGCTGCACGAGATGCGCGAGGCTGGCGACAACGCCCGCCGCCCCGGCCGCGCCTGCACGTCGTGCGGTACCGCCGCGGCACGCTGGTCAGCAAGTTGGGCCGGTCCAGGGGCCAGCTGTATGGCAGGATCCCGGTGCTCGGTGTGACGGAATTCAGTCCACTGCCATCCGCGCGCTCCGCTCGGACGACCCTGCTGTCGACGCGGCGCACCCAGGGTTCGATCCCGGTCGCGCTGTCGTTGGGCATCTACAGATAGGTCTCGCAGTTCGCCGACGGTCATTCAGTAGGAGCTGAGTGGCCGGATAGCCGGGACGTCGGCCGCCCCCCGACACAAGGTAGGACACCGCGCCGGCGACGTCGTCCGGAGTACCCCAGTGGGAACGGGCCGGCGGTGCAGCCACTGCTCCTCGACCTCGGCCGGGACGACGCCGTGCCGCTCGACCGGTATCCAGTCCGGCGCGACGAGGTTGACGGTGATGCCGTCGCGGCCGAGCTCGGTGGCCGACCCGCGCGTGAAGCCCAGCAACACACCCTTCGCCGCTATGTACGACGACCACCCCGCGACCGACTCACCGATCCGAACATGGACTCATTACCCGGCCAAGCTTGCGTGACGAGCCACCAGCGACGTCGACCTGAAGAAGACCGCCGCGTCTGCCTGTACATGCACCCACATGTGGACGGGTGGCGGCCAGCAGGCGAGCACCGGCCGCCACCGCGCCGTGTCAGCTGGCTGCCTGGTACGCCTCGATGACCGACTTTGGGATGCGCCCGCGGTCGCTCACCTGGTGGCCGTGCTCGCGCGCCCATCCGCGGATGGCGGAGGTGTCCTGGCGCTGGGACCGAGCGGGCTTTTCTGCCACCGCCGTCTGCCGCTGTGTCCGGCCGGCGGCGGCTGGAGCGCCCGCCCGCCTTGCGAGCCACGTCGATGAACGGCGCCAGCGCGTCGCGCAGCTTGGCGGCATTCTCGTCCGACAGGTCGATCTGGTAGTTGCGACCTTCGAGGCTGAAGTCGAAGGTGCCCGTTGCGGCCGAGCCGTCGAGGTCGTCGATGAACCTCACGGTCGTCTGCTGTGCCATTGCGCAGTTCCATCCATCCTGCGTTCCGCGTAATTCAGGTTGGCTAGGCGCCGCGCCAGGAAGATCGACTGCACGTTCCATACGTTGCATCTAACACAACATCGTTGAACCCTGTTCGTTCGGGCCTTGATGTTCCCTGGTCGACGACCCAAAGTGGGCGCCGACCCGAAGGTCGACGCCCACCTTGACATGCAGGTCATTCACTTGTTCGCACGGTGCTCAGTGTTGCACTTGGTGCAACACGGCCCGGTATCAGCTGCAGCCGCTGGTGGAGCCGCAGCCCTCGCACACGTAGCACGAACCCGCCGGGCGCATCTTCGTGCCGCAGGTCATGCACAGCGGCGCGTCCGCGGCCTTGCCCAGGTGCAGCTCCAGGAGCTCGGTGGAGCTGTGGGCCTCCACCGGCGCGGGGGTGACGCCGACCGGCGTGACCGGGCCCGAGTCGTGCTCGACGCCCGAGCGCAGCTCCTCCAGGTCGACCTCGGCCGCACCGTAGCTCTCGGCGACCTGGGCGGTGCGCTCCTCCGCGGAGAAGATGCCCAGCTGCGCGCGCTTCTCGTACGGCAGGTGGTCCAGCGCGAGGCGGCGGAACAGGTAGTCCATGACGCTGGTGGCGATCCGCACGTCCGGGTCGTCCGTCATGCCCGCCGGCTCGAACCGCAGGTTCGAGAACTTCGAGACGTAGAACTCCAGCGGGATGCCGTACTGCAGGCCCACCGAGATCGACATCGAGAAGGCGTCCATGACACCTGCCAGCGTCGAGCCCTGCTTGCCGAGCTTGACGAAGATCTCCCCGAGCCCGTCGTCCGGGTAGGAGCCCGAGGTCAGGTAGCCCTCCGCGCCACCGACCGTGAAGGACACCGTCTGGCTCGGCCGCTTCTTCGGCAGGCGCTTGCGGACCGGGCGGTACTCCACCGGCGCTTGCGCCGCTTCCGCCGTCGCGGCCGGCTTGGCCTTCTTGCCCACCGACAGCGGCTGCCCGACCTTGCAGTTGTCGCGGTAGATCGCCAACGCCTTGAGGCCCAGCCGCCAGCCCTCGAGGTAGATCTTCTCGACATCCTCGACGGTGGCCGCCTCCGGCATGTTCACGGTCTTCGAGATCGCGCCCGACAGGAACGGCTGCACCGCGGCCATCATCCGCACGTGCCCCATGGGGGCGATCGACCGCTCGCCCATCGCGCAGTCGAACACCTCGTAGTGCTCGCGGCGCAGGCCCGGCGCGTCGACGACGTGCCCGTGCTCGCCGACGAACTCGACGATCGCCTCGACCTGCTCCGGCTGGTAGCCGAGCTTGGCCAGCGCCCGCGGAACCGTCTGGTTGACGATCTGCATCGACCCGCCGCCGACCAGCTTCTTGAACTTGACCAGCGCGAGGTCCGGCTCGATCCCCGTGGTGTCGCAGTCCATCATCAGGCCGATGGTGCCGGTCGGTGCGAGCACCGAGGCCTGGGCGTTGCGCCAGCCGTTGACGGCGCCGACCGCGAGCGCGTCCCGCCAGGCCACGGTCGCGAGCCGGTGGATCTCGGCGCTCGCGGGGAACGTACGCACGTCGTCGTTCGCCGCGGCGTGCTTGCGCATCACCCGCTGGTGCGACTCGGCGTTGCGGGCGTAGCCGTCGTACGGCCCGACGACCCCGGCGAGCTCGGCCGAACGCTGGTAGGCGGCACCGGTCATCAGCGAGGTGATCGCCGCGGCCAGCGAGCGGCCGCCCTCGGAGTCGTAGGCGTGCCCGGTGGCCATCAGCAGAGCGCCGAGGTTGGCGTAGCCGATGCCCAGCTGGCGGAACCGGCGGGTGGTGTCGGCGATCGGCTCCGTCGGGAAGTCCGCGAAGCAGATCGAGATGTCCATCGCCGTGATGATCAGCTCGACTGCCTTCCGGAACCGGACGGCGTCGAACTTCCCGTCGTCGCCGAGGAAGGTCAGGAGGTTGAGCGACGCGAGGTTGCAGCTGGAGTTGTCGAGGTGCATGTACTCCGAGCAGTTCGCGACCACGACGCCGCTGACGACGTATGAGTGGTTGCGCGGCTCGGTGAGGTTGTACGTGGCCTCGAAACCGCGGGAGACACGCGAGGCGAGACGAGTGGTTTCGTCGACCTGGTAGAACGACCGCTGCTCCAGGATCCGGGTAAGGCGCGCCGCCTTATTCGGGTGGTCGAATCCGATGCGCTCAGCAAATTGGGCCATGTGCCGCCCACTGATGCGGAGGTCGTAGCTCGGCCCGTCGCTGCCGTATATGGCCTCGCTGCCGTCCTTGCGAGTGTATCGGAAGGACGCCGACTTGGTACCGGTGCAGTAGATGCGGGCGAGGATGCCCAGGCTTGCCAGGAGCTCCTGGACACCGATGAGCAGTTCTTCCGACCGGCTGCCAAGCCCGACGTAGCGGGTGCCCTTGGCCTCCTGGTCGACCACGCACCCGTCGGCATCGAACAACGCGCGCAGGAAAGCGGTCAACGCGTACTCGGGCGCTTCGTACAACGAGGCCGGAACGACCTTCCCCGCAGCCCGGCTACGGGTCACCCCGAGCATCTCGAGGAAGGTCGCGAAACGGCCGCGCATTGCGCGTAGCTGCATGGTCCCGTTGGCCTGCACGCTGAGCTTGACCTCGACCCCGGTGATTCGGGCGAGCAGAGCCTGGTGCTGCGGCAGTAGGTTCTCCTGCTCCCATCCGCCGGCATAGACGGTGACAGCGCCTGCCGCGGTGAGACAACCGTCCCCGAGGAGCCAGCCGAGATAGCCCGCCAGTTCCGGAGTCCACTTCTCCGGCACCTCGGCGAGGGAACGGCCGCGGGCGATGCGCGCGGCGTCGATGGCGAGGGACGGCAGTGCAGGGCTGGCATGCGGCCGCGGTGCGTACTCGACGGACCGCACCACCCGGTCGTCCTCGGTCAGGTCCTCCGCCCGCACCCATCCCTGGTCCATCGTCCAGATCCGGTGGTTCGGTGTGCAACGCAGGCGGCTGCCGTCACGGAACCGCAGCTCCAGAATCTGCTTCGTGCCGGTGACCATGTAGCGCGTCGGAGAGGTGGCGAGCACGGCGGCAACCGGCGCTTCAACGTTTGTGACATCGTTCGTGTAAATCCGGAACGACTCACCCGCGGCCGCTCGTCGGACCAGTTCTCCGATGGGCACAAGGCCCGCGTCAGTGACGACCTTCTGGTCAGCGGGGAAGCACGGGTTGGACGCGGAGATGCGCCCCGACTCCGGGCAGGTGTGCCAGTCGTTGATCGTGCCGTCGTACTGGATGCCCGGGTCCGCGCAGTTCCACGCCGCCTGCGCGATGCCCCGGAACAACTTCTTGGCGTCGACGGTGTCGATGACCTCGCCCGTCATGCGGGCACGCAGCCCGAACGTATCGCCCGACTCGGCCGCGCGCATGAACTCGTCCGTGACGCGCACCGAGTTGTTCGCGTTCTGGTACTGCACCGAGGTGATGTCCGAGCCGCCGAGGTCCATGTCGAAGCCGGCGTCGCGCAGCACCCGGATCTTGGCCTCCTCCTTGGCCTTGGTCTGGACGAACTCCTCGATGTCCGGGTGGTCCACGTCGAGGACGACCATCTTCGCCGCGCGCCGGGTGGCGCCACCGGACTTGATGGTGCCGGCGCTGGCGTCCGCGCCGCGCATGAACGACACCGGGCCCGAGGCGGTGCCACCGGAGGAAAGCAGCTCCTTCGACGACCGGATCCGCGACAGGTTCAGCCCCGCACCGGAACCGCCCTTGAAGATCAGACCCTCTTCTCGGTACCAATTCAGAATGGATTCCATGGTGTCGTCCACGGAAAGGATGAAACAGGCCGAGACCTGCTGGGGCGATGTCGTACCGACGTTGAACCACACCGGGGAGTTGAAGCTGAACACCTGGCGCAGGAGCATCCAGGTCAGTTCATGAGCGAAGATCTCCGCGTCGTTCTCCGTCGCGAAGTAGCCGTGCTCGAGGCCGGCGCGGTGGTAGACGCCCACCACGCGGTCGATGAGCTGGCGGAGGCTGGACTCGCGCTGCGACGAACCGGCAGCGCCGCGGAAGTACTTGCTGGTGACGATGTTCGTGGCGTTGACGGACCAGAACTCCGGGAACTCGACGCCGCGCTGCTCGAAGTTCACCGTGCCGTCGCGCCAGTTCGTCATCACGACATCGCGGCGCTGCCAGGTGACCTCGTCGTAAGGGTGGACGCCGGGGGTGGTGTACACCCGCTCGACGGTCAGTCCCCTGCGCTCGCCCGTGCGACCGGCCTTCCGTCCGCGTCCCGGGGCGGCAGCGGCGGCGGGGGATCCGGCGGTCTCGGTCATGCTCTCCCTCTCCTTGCGGCTCCACCCTGGGGCGGCGGGCCGCGGTAAGCGTCTGGCTGGGTGCTTCTCACTCGTGATCTGACGGGATGCAACGTCAGCTGGGTCTGGCTCAGCTGGGGCAGGACGTGTCGTGCAGGTTCGAATACAGCGGTGGCCGTAGCGGTGGCACGGGTCGGCGGCGACGGTGCGGTGCGGTGCAGTGCAGGGGACCGGGTCAGCCCGGTGGAGCGGTGTCGGCAGGCGGGGCCGTCCGACGCAGCTCGGCGATCTCCTTCTCGAAGTCTTCGATGGAGGAGAACGAGCGGTAGACGCTCGCGAAGCGCATGTAGGCCACTTCGTCCAGCTCGCGGAGCGGGCCGAGGATCGACAGCCCGACCTCGTGGCTCGGAATCTCGGCCGCCCCGCCGGCGCGGACGGCCTCCTCGACCCGGTGGGCGAGCTGCGCGAGCGCGTCTTCGTCGACCGGACGCCCCTGGCAGGCCCGCCGGACGCCGCTGACCACCTTGTCGCGGCTGAACGGCTCGGTGACGCCGCTGCGCTTGACGACGGCGAGCACCGCCTCCTCGACGGTGGTGAACCGGCGGCCGCACGCGGCGCAGGATCGTCTGCGCCGGATGGCCTGGCCGTCGTCCACCTCGCGGGAGTCGATGACCCGGCTGTCGCCGTGCCGGCAGAACGGGCAGCGCATGACAACCCCTTCCCGCTCGGCCATCCCCCAGTACTGGGCGAACAACAGCGATGTAACCACAACATGTAGGGGTAGGCAAAGCCGAGACGGCCTCCCATCGGCGTGTCGCCCGGATCGTGGGACGAGCGGCACGCCCTTCGTGGCGGGCGTGCGCACAGCGTCAGCCCCCCACCACCCGCAGCACCTGACCGGGCTCCAGTCGCGCCGACCGGAGGTCGTTCTCGACGACGATCCGCTCGGCGACGGCCGCCACCTCGGGCCCCGGTCGCCCGGGGGCGACCCGAGCGGCGACGTCCCACACCGTCTCACCGGGCGCGGCGGTGACGACGACCGGGGCGGGCACCGGCACGGGCACCGGCGCGGGCTCGGCGACCCGGACAAGCAGGCCGAGGGCGACGACGACCGCGGCCGACGCCGCCACCACGGCGATCCCCGAGACGGCACGCCACAGCCGTGAGGCACTCCCGCCCGGGTGAACGGCACGGCGAACCAGCACCCGCGGACCGGAGCCGGCCCGCGCGACGTCACGACCCCACGACCCACCGGGCCGGTCGACCGCTCCGCATCCGGGAGCCGCCCCCCGCACCGGCCTCGGCACCTCGAGCGGGCGGACCAGCACCAACACCCGCGCCGGGCGCACCGGCCGCGGCCCCCGGGCGGGCCGTCGATCCTCGCTTCCGCGCGCCCACCGGTCCGCCCACCGGCCCGGTCGCCGCTCCCCTCCTCGCTCGAACCCCGTACGACCCTGCTCCACCCGCTCGCGCATGTCGCCTCCGCTGCTCACGCTGTGTTCGCGGGCGCCTACTAGAACGGATGTTCGAGAGGCGCTGCCGAAGTGTGTACCACCAGCCACCGACAAAACCAGGGAAGTCAGCGTGTCGTTCGAACATGTGTTTGGAACTGTCGGTGATCGGGGCTACCGTTTCCGCGAGTGCCGGTGGCCCGGCGGCACGCGCACGGGCACCGGCGGCACGAGGAGGAGCGAGAACATGGCACGCGACGAGGGCGGCGGGGGGGTCGGGGGAACCGGCGTCGAGAGCGCCCCGGCGAGCGGGCGGGACGAGGTACGGGGCGGTGCGGTGAGTGCGTTCCCGGATCCTCCGACGGAGGCGGCGAACCTGACGCCCCGGCAGCGCAAGGTCCTCGAGGTCATCCGCGACTGGGTGGAGCGCTTCGGCTACCCGCCGAGTGTGCGCGAGATCGGCGACGCGGTGGGCCTGACGTCCACGTCGTCGGTGCACCACCAGTTGCGGACGTTGGAACGCAAGGGCTATCTGAGGCGCGATCCGCACCGAACCCGCGCGGTCGACGTGCGCGGCCCGGACGATCCGGTCGCGGACGACGCAGGCGACGCGGCCGATGTCGGCGTGGACACCGCGGCGGGCCCACTCGCCCGCCGACCGGAGCCCGCGTTCGTGCCGCTGCTCGGCGACATCGCCGCCGGCGGCCCGATCCTGGCCGAGCAGGCGGTGGAGAGCGTGTTCCCGCTCCCCCGCGAGATCGTCGGCGAGGGCACGCTGTTCCTGCTCAACGTCCGTGGGGACTCGATGGTGGACGCGGCGATCCGCGACGGCGACTGGGTGGTGGTGCGCCAGCAGCCGGTCGCGGAGAACGGCGAGATCGTCGCCGCGATGATCGACGGCGAGGCGACCGTCAAGACCCTGCGCCGCCGCGACGGGCACGCGTGGCTGATGCCGGCGAACCCCGCGTACGACCCGATCCCGGGGGACGATGCCACGGTGCTCGGCCGGGTGGTGGCCGTGCTGCGCCGGCTGTAGCCCGGCGCCAACGCGTGTCCTGTGCGCCAACGCCGCAGCGGAGCAAGGCGGAGATCCACAGGTGGATCACTGATCACCTAACCCGGCACGATCACCACGGGGTAGTACGCCGAGCGCACGAGCACTCCCAGCACTCCGCCGAGCAGGATCCGGCGCATGAAGCGGTAGCCCCGCGAGCCGATCACGAGCAGGTCGGTGCGTTCGGGCAGGTCGGCCAACGTCGGCCCGACCGGCCCGTCGAAGACGTCGGCGAGCGCGTCGATCTCCACCGGGGCGCAGGCGAGGCCGCGCAGCACCGCCGCCTGCGCCGCCGGACGCTGCTCGGCGGTCTCGGCGACGGCGACGAACCGCAGGGCGGCACCGCTGCGGCGGGCGAGCCGGGCCGCGACCACCGCCGCCCGGTCGGCTTCGGGCGAGCCGTCGTACGCCACCGACACAGCGGTGATCCGGTCCGTCGCGAAGTGCCGGTGGCCCCGCGGTGCCACGGCCACCGGGCACGTGGCGGTCGGCAGTAGCCGCTGCACCGTCCCCCCGGGCGCCAGCTTGCCGGCGAGGCCGTGGCCGGTGGAGCCCACCACGAGGAACGCCGCCCCCACCTCGTCGGCGTGGTCGGCCAGCGCCGTGTGCGGGCTGGCCGGGCCCAGCCACCGGAACTCGGGCTCGACCTCGCTGTAACCGTGCGCGTCGATCCGCGCCCGGGCCCGCGCAAACCGCTCGCGGGCGATCGTCTCGGTGCGCTCGCGCCACCGGGGGTCGCGGGCCACGGCGGTGACCCCCCGCCCGTCCTCCGGATAGACGCTCGCCACGACCGCGCGCATGCCGGTCAGACGCGCGAGCTGGGCACCGAGGACGAGCGCGTCATGCCCGGCCGGCGTGTCCTCGTACCCCGTGACGATCGGCAACGACACCTCCTCCGAGGGGAGACTAACGGCGGCGGGCAGCGTGCCGAGCCATCGCGATGGCCAGCACGGCCAGGATCACCACCACCACCCCAGCACCGATGGCGGCCGTGCGCCAGACCGATACCGGACCCGCGGGCAGGTCCGTGGACGCCGGCCCGGCGACCGGGGTCGGGGCGACCACCAGCGCCGCCGCCGCGGGAACCGCCCGGAGCTGCCCGGCCACCCCGCCACGCGTCTCGGAGCCGGAGAGCAGCGTGCCGTCTACGGTGAACGCCAGTGCCTCGCCCTGAGGCTCGCCGGGGAGCGGGACCTGCACCGGAGTGCCGCGCAGCGCGCCGACGACACCGCCCTCCGCCGGGACAGCGAACAGCCACGCGTCGGTGTAGGTGCGTAAGGCGACCACGCGCCCGTCCGCACTGACCGCTCCCCCGGTGACCGTCCGCGATCCGAAGCCGCCGATCGGGCCACCCACCGTGGTCGACCTGGGCAGCGCCAGGTCGCCGACATGCACCAGCGGGGTCGGATCGGCTCCGTGGAGCGGGCCTTCCGGCTGGTAGATCCCGGCCACGCCGACGCCCTTGGTGACGACCGTCGGCACGCCCCGCGCGTCGACGAGCAGGGCCTCCGCATCGTGCGGGCCGTCGGGGTAGGTGAGGCGGTGCAGCACCGGCTCGCCCTTCGGGGGAACGACGATCAGGGCGACGGTGCCGCGGCGCTGCTCGTTGTCCCCGATGTCGCCCACCCACAGCGACCCGTCCGGCCCGACGGCCAGGTCCTCAGCGTCGTAGGGGTCGACCTTCGCCGTCCGGCTCTCGACGATCGCACACGTGTCGACATTGAGCCGGTGCAGCTCGACCCGGCGGCCGCCGTCCGCCATCGCCCACACGCCGTCCCCGACGACTGCGAGCCCGGACAGCTCGGCCAGGCGTGAATCGTCGACGGTGCAGCGCGTCTCGGGCGGGAACACGGTCTCGGACGGGGACACCGAGGCCGGCGCCGCGGCGAGCGCGACCGCGAGTGCGGCCAGCACGGCGGGAAGGCTCAGCTGCCCGAGCCCCCCGGCCCCGACCCGTTGCGCACCGCGTCGCCCACACACGTGAACGGCAGCACCGCCGCGGCCAGTTCGGCACCGACCCGGGCGTGGAACCGGGTGCCGTCGGCGGTGTGCTCCTCGGTGAGCACCTCACCCTCGGCGTGCACCCGCGCCGCGAGCGAGCCCTCGGTGTAGGGCAGGAGCAGCTCGACGTCCACGTCCGACCGCGGCAGCAGCTCGGCGATCCGGGCCCGCAGCCGCTCGATGCCGTCGCCTCGGCGGGCGGAGACGAACACGGCGTCCGGCAGCAGGTGGCGCAGGCGGGCCAGGGCGAGGTCGCTCGCGGCGTCGCACTTGTTGACCACCAGCAGCTCCCGCGGCATCGTGCCGCCCTGCTCCTCGCCGATCTCGACGAGCACCTGCCGGACGGCCTTGATCTGGTCCTCCGGCAGCGGGTCCGAGGCGTCGACGACGTGCACGAGCAGGTCCGCCCCCGCCGTCTCCTCCAGCGTCGAGCGGAACGCCTCGACGAGCTGGTGCGGCAGGTGCCGGACGAACCCGACCGTGTCGGTCAGCGTGAAGGTTCGCCCGTCCGGGGCGACCGCGCGCCGGGTGGTGGGGTCCAGGGTCGCGAACAGCGCGTCCTCGACCAGCACCCCCGCCCCCGTCAGCGCGTTGAGCAGGCTCGACTTGCCGGCGTTGGTGTAGCCGACGATCGCCACACCGCGGACGTCGTGGCGACGGCGCTCACCGCGCTGGGTCTCGCGGACCTGGCGCATCGCGGCGATGTCGCGGCGCAGCTTGGTCATGCGGTGGCGGATCCGGCGCCGGTCCAGCTCGATCTTGGTCTCACCCGGGCCGCGGCCGCCGATGCCGACGCCGCCCGCGGCGCGACCACCGACCTGCCGGGACAGCGCCTCGCCCCACCCGCGCAGGCGCGGGAGCAGGTAGGACAGCTGGGCCAGCTCGACCTGCGCCTTGCCGTCCCGGGAGCGCGCGTGCTGGGCGAAGATGTCGAGGATCAGCGCGGTCCGGTCGATCACCTTGACCTTGAGCTTGTCCTCGAGCTGACGCAGCTGGCCGGGCGAGAGCTCGCCGTCGCAGATCACGGTGTCCGCGCCGACGGCACGGACGGCGTCGCCGAGCTCGGTGACCTTGCCGGAGCCGATGAACGTGGCGGGGTCGGGGCGGCTGCGGCGCTGGACCATGCCGTCGAGGACCTGCGAACCGGCGGTCTCGGCGAGGCGGGCGAGCTCGGTCAGCGACGCCTGGGCCTGCTCGGCGCTGCCCTCGGTCCAGACGCCGACGAGGACGACACGTTCGAGACGCAGCTGCCGGTACTCGACCTCGGTGACGTCGGCGAGCTCGGTCGACAGGCCGGTCACGCGGCGGAGCGAGCCGCGCTCCTCGAGGTCCAGCTCGCCCGCTGAAGGAAGGCGGTCCGTGGAGCCGGATCCGTACTGGGAAAGTTCAGTCATCGTGAGAGGCATACTCCCACCAGAACGCTCACGGCGTCGCGCGGATTCCGGTGAGGTCGGCCTCCCGTCCTCCGTCAGAGGCCGGCCCACCAGTCGGCGTCCACCTCGCCGGACGCGACGAGCACGGCGGGGCCGTGCAGCACGGTCGTGTCCGGGGTGACGGTGACCCGCAGCCGTCCGCCGGGGGTCTGCACGGCGACGTCGCCGGTCGTCTGACCCGCGGCGCGCAGCGCGGCCACGACCGCGGCGACGGTGCCGGTGCCGCACGAGCGCGTCTCCCCCACCCCGCGCTCGTGCACCCGCATCGCCACCCGCCCGTCGCGGACCGGCGTCACGAACTCGATGTTCACCCCCTGGGGGAACAGGGCGTGGTCGTAGCCGGGCGCGACCGTCAGGTCCAGGGCCTCCAGTGCGACGCCGGTGACGCACGCGAGGTGCGGGTTGCCGACGTCCACCGCCGTCCCCGCGAACGCCCGTGCAGCCACCTCGGCGGTCGACGGTGGCCCGACGCGGGCGGGGCCCATGTCGACGGCCACCCCGTCGCCGGTGAACCGCACCTCCCGGACGCCGGCCCGGGTGCCCAGCCGCAGCACGTCCGCCTCGGGCAGCCAGCCCGCGCGGTCGAGCCAGTGCGCGTAGACCCGCACGCCGTTGCCGCACATCTCCGCCGCGCCGCCGTCGGCGTTGCGGTAGTCCATGAACCACTCGACTCCGGGCTCCGCGGGGAAGGAGTCGTCTTTGAGCGCCGCCCACCGGATCACCCGCAGCACCCCGTCCGCGCCGAGCCCGCGACGGCGGTCGCAGAGGGCGGCGACCCGGGCGGCGGTCAGGTCGAGCGTGCCGTCGGGGTCGGGCAGGACGACGAAGTCGTTCTGGGTGCCGTGGCCCTTCGTGAACGGGATCCCGGTCATGGACCCAGGGTACGAAGGGCCCGCCCGAGCAGGTCCGGCCCCGGGTCGAGCCAGCGGATGCGGCGGTCGCGGCGGAACCAGGAGCGCTGCCGGCGGACGAACCGCCGGGTCGCGCGCACCGTGTCCGCCGCGGCCGCCCCGAGGTCCCCGTACCCGTCGAGCGCGGCGACGACCTGCTGGTAGCCGAGCGCCCGGGAGGCGGTGCGGCCCTCGCGCAGGCCGTGGTCGAGCAGCGCGCGGGTCTCCGCGACCAGGCCGCCCGCGAACATGCGGGCGACGCGGCGGGCGACCCGCTCGTCGAGCTCGCCCGTCGGGCGGTCCACGCCGAGCAGCACCGCGCCGTACCGCGGCGGGCCGCCCGTCTCGAGCCGAGCCGGGAACGGGCGGCCGGTGAGCGCCACGACCTCCAGCGCCCGCACGATCCGGCGCCCGTTGCTCGGCAGCACCGCCGCCGCGGCGGCGGCGTCGACGGCGGCCAGGCGGGTGTGCAGTGCCGCCGGTCCGACGGTGGCCAGCTCCGCCTCCAACTCCGCGCGGAGCACCGGATCGGTGCCCGGGAACTCCAGCTCGTCCACCACCGCCTGCACGTACAACCCCGAACCCCCGACCAGCACCGGCGTGCGACCGGCGCCGCGCAGGTCCTCGACGACCGCCCGCGCCGCCCGCTGGTAGGCCGCGACGGAGGCGGTCTCGGTGACGTCCAGGACGTCGAGCAGGTGGTGCGGAACACCGGCGCGCTCGGCGGGGGCCGGCTTGGCCGTGCCGACGTCCATCCCCCGGTAGAGGGCCATCGCGTCCGCGTTGACGACCTCCCCGCCCAGGGCCGAGGCGAGCTCGACACCGAGGCCGGACTTGCCCGTCGCGGTGGGCCCGACCACGGCGACCAGCGGCGGCGGACCGGCCGCCGGGGAGATCACAGACCGAGGGTAGCGGGGTGGTCGGCTCGTCGCGGCAGAACCACCGCTCAGGGCGACGCGCGGCCCGAAGCTGTTTCGGTACGGGCGCGGAGCTGTTTGAATCCCAGGTGGCCACCGTCCTCATCGACCGGCGACGGCCCGCGGAACGTGGCCCCGCTGCGGCGGGGCGCCCGCCGTCGTGGCGGGCTGGAGGAGGGAGACGACCGTGTCGGAGCAGCACCCGAGCTCGGAGTCGGACGGCACTCGGCTCGACGTCGCAGACCAGCACCGTCCGGAACCCCCGGCAGCACCGTCCCCGGCAGACCTGCCCGCGACAGCCCCGACCCCGGCGGAACCGTCGGCAGCACCGTCTCCGGCCGACCTACCGGCAGCGAGACCGTCCCCGGCAGACCTGCCGGCGACAGCCCCGTCGCCGGCCGACCTGCCCGCAGCCGACCTCCCCGCAGTGAGACCGTCCCCGGCAGACTTGCCGGAGGCCGACCTGCCCGCGGCCGACCCGTCCCCGGTGGACGGGCCGAGCGTCGCCGAGCACCCTCGTCAACGGCCCTCGGCGCCGCACGCCGGACCGGGCGTCGAGCCCGGCAGCGAGGACGAGCTCGACGCCGTGGCGTCGGGTCCCTCCCCGACACATCCGCACGAGCCGACGGACACGGCCGAGCCGGCGCATCCGGTCCCGGCACCGCCGCCGGCCGCGTCCGGGCATCCCGTGTCACCGGCGACCCTGCACCCCGAGCGGTGGGGCCGGGTCGACGCCGACGGCACGGTCTACGTCCATGCTGCGGACGGTGAGCGGGCGGTCGGCTCCTGGCAGGCCGGCGAGCCGGCCGAGGGCCTCGCCCACTTCGCGCGCCGCTTCGACGACGTGCTCACCGAGGCCGAACTGCTGGTCAGCCGCCTGTCCGCGGGCGGGGCTGACCCCAAGCACACGCTGGTGAGCGCGCGGGCCCTGCGCGACGGCCTGGCCGAGGCCCACGTCGTCGGCGACGTGGCGGGGCTGGCTGCCCTGCTCGACGGGCTGGTGGTGCAGGCCGAGCAGGCCGTGGGCGCCCAGCGCGCCGAGCGCGACGCCGCGCGGGTCGCCGCCGTCGCGCGCAAGGAGGCGCTGGCCGCCGAGGCCGAGACGCTGGCGGCCGAGGCCACGCAGTGGAAGCAGGCGGGCGACCGCTTCAAGGCGATCCTCGACGAGTGGCGCACGGTCCGCGGCATCGACCGCAAGACCGACGAGCTGCTGTGGAAGCGGTTCTCCAAGGCGCGCGAGGCGTTCAACCGGCGCCGCGGCTCGCACTTCGCGGACCTGGACCGGCAGCGGGCAGGTGCCCGAGCACGCAAGGAGGAACTGGCGCTGGAGGCGGAGAAGCTCGCCGACTCCGACGACTGGGGCCCCACTGCGGCCCGCTTCCGTGACCTCATGACCGAGTGGAAGGCCGCGGGTCGCGCCCAGAAGGACGCCGACGACGCCCTGTGGCAGCGTTTCCGCACCGCACAGGACGCGTTCTTCGCCCGCCGTTCGCAGAACTTCGCGGAGCGCGATGCCGAGTTCGATGCGAACGCCGCCGCGAAGCGGGCGCTGCTCGACGAGGCCGAGAAGATCGACGCCAGCGATCCGGACGCGGCCCGTGTCGCCCTACGCGGCGTCCAGGAGCGCTGGGAGGCGATCGGCAAGGTCCCGCGGGAGGACATCCGCCCGCTCGAGGCACGGATGCGGGCCGTCGAGGAGAGGGTCCGCGAGGCGGTCGACCGGCAGTGGCGGCGCACGGACCCGGAGGCCGAGGCGCGCGTCGCCCAGTTCCGCGAGCGCGTCGCGCAGTTCGAGGCGCAGGCGGCCAAAGCCCGCGCCGCGGGCGACGCCCGGCGGGCCCAGCAGGCGCAGGGGCAGGCCGACCAGTGGCGCGAGTGGCTGGCGACCGCGGAGCAGGCCGTCCAGCACCGCTGATACGGGTCTTCCTCTGTGATCGACGGATCGTCGACCGAAGCGACATCGCTGTCCGGCTTCGTCGACGAATTGCCGATCACGGTCCCGGTTTCTCCGAAACCGCCACGGGTCACCGCGGCTGTCGCTGATCCTGGGGCGCATGTCACCCGAGCGTCGACTCGCGCCTGTCCTGGTACGGCAGGACGGGCTGGTCACGCTCGCCCAAGCGGTCGATCTCGGGGTCTCCGCACGCACCGTTCAGCGGCGAGTCCAATCCGGTGACTGGGAACGTGTGCTCCCACGTGTGTTCCTCGTGGGCGGACACCCACGCAGCGATGCGGCACGCGTGCGGGCGGCCGGGTTGTGGGTCGGCGAGCGCGGAGCCGTCTCGGGCCGGGCCGCCGCCTGGTGGCACGGCATGTGGCCCTCGGTGCCCGACACGGTCGAGGTGACGGTGCCGCGCGGCGCCTGCCCGCGCTCACAGCCGCACGTTCACCTGCGGCGGCGCGCGCTCGGCTCGACCGACCTGGTCAAAATCCGCGGCCTGTGGCTGACGGACAAGCCGCTCACCGCGCTGGAGACGGCTGTGGTGGTCCCGGAAGGCTCGGTCTTCCTCGACCGGGCACTCCAGCGCCACGTGTCCTTCCCGCGTGTGTATCGCGCCTACTGCCGAAATCTCGGCGCGCACGGCTCCGCACGCGCCGGCGACCTGCTCGTGGCCGCAGCGGACCGGGCAGACTCAGCAGCGGAGCGTTGCGCTGTCGCACTACTCCGAGCAGCGGGCATCACCGGCTGGGTTCTGGGACATCCCTTCGGCAAGTACCTCATCGACATCGCCTTCCCCGAGGCCATGCTCGCGGTGGAGATCGACGGTTGGGCGTGGCACATGGGGGTGGACAGGTTCAGGGCAGATCGGCACAAGGGGAACGCACTGGTCAGAGCTCGATGGGATCTGCTGAGGTTCACCTGGCACGACCTGACCAACCGGCCCGACTACGTCGTCGGGGAGATCCTTGCTGCACTCGCGGCGGCCGCGGCCGCAGGGTGATCGTCCGATGGTCGACGGACGCGACACTCCTGGCAGCCGTGGTCGACCGGACGCCGATCATGCTCGGGAAGAGGTCAGCCCCGGCGGCCAGCGATCTTCACCCAGCTCCCGGCCAGCACCACCATGGCGACCACCGCCAGCACGAGGCCGACTCCCGGGCCCGTCCCGCCGTGGGGGACGTCGACCTGGCGCGACCAGATCGCCCACACCCCGTTGACGACGGAGAACCCGCAGCCCACCGCACATGTCCAGGCCGCGGCCCAGTACCGCCCGGCCAGTGCCACCGCCGAGCCGAGGACCCCGAACAGCACGGCGGTGCAGGTGAACAGCCGCGGGAGCAGCCCGAGGTTCGCGACGCCTGCGAGGATCTCCCAGCCGGCCACGCCGCCGGTCCACGGCAGCATGAGCGACCCCAGCAGCACCAGCACCGCGATCGCCACCGGCAGCGCGGTCGCCCCCGGGTCGACCCGACGCACCACCCGTCGCTCCGCCTCGGCCAGCTCGGCCTCCAGCGCGGCGATGTCGTCCGGCGAGCTCTCGTTCATCGTGTCCCTCCCCCGGATCCGACAGCCCCGGATCCAGTAGCGCAGCCAACGACGGCCGGTTCCGGTGCCGGTCCCGGTGCGCCGAATCCCGGCAGTCCCAGCCCCGTCGACGCGCCGCCCGGCCGGGTGCCGGCCGCATGCGCGTCACCGGCGCGGGTGCGCCGGTGGGTGAGCAGCGGGCCGTCCGCGACCAGGTGGTGTGGCGCGCCGTAGGTCACGGCGACCGTCACGACGTCCCCCGGTCGCACCGCCCGGTCCCCCGGGGTGAAGTGCACCAGCCGGCCGTCGCGGGCGCGACCGGACATGCGCCGGGTCGCGGCGTCCTTGCGGCCCTCCCCCGTGGCGACCAGCACCTCCACCGTGTGCCCCTCCCGTGCCCGGTTCTGCTGCCAGGAGATCTCCTCCTGCAGCGCGACGAGCCGCTCGTAGCGCTCCTGCACGACGGCCTTGGGCAGCTGGCCGGGCAACGCGGCTGCGGGCGTGCCCGGGCGCGGGGAGTACTGGAAGGTGAACGCCGAGGCGAACCGTGCCTTGGCGACGACGTCCAGGGTGGCGGCGAAGTCGTCGTCGGTCTCCCCGGGAAACCCGACGATGATGTCGGTCGAGATCGCCGCGTCCGGGATCGACGCCCGCACCTCGTCGAGGATCGCGAGGAACCGAGCCGAGCGGTACGAGCGGCGCATCGCCTTGAGGATCCGGTCCGACCCGGACTGCAGGGGCATGTGCAGCTGCGGGCACACGTTCGGGGTCTGCGCCATCGCCGCGATGACGTCCGAGGTGAAGTCGCGCGGATGCGGCGAGGTGAACCGGACGCGCTCCAGGCCGGGCACGTCGCCGCAGGCCCGCAGCAGCTTCGCGAAGGCGCCGCGGTCGCCGAACTCCACGCCGTAGGAGTTGACGTTCTGCCCGAGCAGCGTCACCTCCAGCACGCCCTCGGCCGCCAACGCCTCGACCTCGGCGAGCACGTCGCCCGGCCGCCGGTCGCGCTCGGTGCCGCGCAGCGAGGGCACGATGCAGAACGTGCAGGTGTTGTTGCAGCCCACGGAGATCGACACCCAGCCCGCGTAGGCCGACTCGCGCCGCGCCGGGAGCGTGGACGGGAACACCTCGAGCGCCTCGAGGATCTCCACCTGCGCCGCGGCGTTGTGCCGGGCCCGCTCCAGCAGCACCGGCAGCGCGCCCACGTTGTGGGTGCCGAACACCACGTCCACCCACGGCGCCTTGCGCACGATCGTCTCGCGGTCCTTCTGGGCCAGGCAACCGCCGACGGCGATCTGCATGCCCGGGTTCGCGAGCTTGCGGGGCCGCAGGTGCCCGAGGTTGCCGTACAGCTTGTTGTCGGCGTTCTCCCGGACCGCGCACGTGTTCAGCACGACGACGTCCGCGGTCGCCGGGTCGTCCGAGCGCGCGTAGCCCGCGGCCTCCAGCAGCCCGGCCATCCGCTCGGAGTCGTGCACGTTCATCTGGCACCCGTACGTGCGGAGGGTGTAGCTGCGACCCACGGATCCGAGGGTAGACGCCCTCGACCACGGCGGCCGCACCCGCCACGATGCACCGGTGGAGCTCACCCGGCGGCAGGTACTGCGTGCCCTCGGCGCCGCCGGGCTGATCACGGCGCTCCCCGCATGTGGGTCGCGGTTCGCGCAGGCACGGCTGCGCATCGCGACCGGCGGCACGGCGGGCGAGTACTTCCGGCTGGGGCGGGCCCTCGCGCAGGTGTGGCAGGAGCAGCTGGGCCTGACGACGGAGCCGGCGGTGCTGCCCACCAACGGCTCACCGGCGAACGTGACCCTGCTGGCCACCGGTGCCGCCGACGTCGCCGTCAGCCAGCTCGACGTCGCCGCGGACCGGACCGCGGGCAGCTCGTCGCTACGCGCGCTGGCCGCGGTGTACAACGACGCCCTGCAGATCGTCGTCCCGGCGGGCTCGACGATCCGCGCGGTGGCCGACCTCCGCGGCGCCCGGGTGTCCATCGGCCCGGAGAACTCGGGCGTCGCCTACGTGGCCCAGCGGGTGCTCGCCGCGGTGGGCCTCGCGGAGCCCGACGACGTGCAGCTCTCCCGCCTCGACCTCGCGGGCTCGGTGGCGGCGCTGCGCGCGGGGGACGTCGACGCGTTCTTCTGGGTCGGCGCGCTGCCGACGACCACGGTCAGCGATCTCGCCGCGACCGTGCCGGTGCGTCTGCTCGACCTCGAACCTGTGCTCGACACCCTGCGCATCCGCTACCCGGTGTACGCGCCCGGCACCGTGCTCGCCGGCACGTACCGGATCGCGGACCCGGTCGCGACGCTGCTGGTGCGCAACGTCCTGCTGGTCGACGCCGGGCTCGACGCCGACCTGGTCCAGGCCCTGACCGGGGCGCTGTTCGCCGACCAGCAGCGCCTCGCCGACGCGACCCAGGCGGCCCGCACCGTCGACCCGCGCTCGGCGATCTTCACCCAGCCCGTCCCCCTGCACGACGGCGCGCTGCGCTGGTTCTCCGACGACGCGATGGCCTGAGAGGACATTGTGAAACCCCCAGGGCGTGCAGCCACGCGGCCCGGGTTTCACAATGCCCTCTCAACGCCCGCTCCGACCGCCCGTGCCGGCCTGGATCGCGTCCACGTCCGCGGACATCCGGTTGATCGCCGCCTCGAAGAACGCGGCCCCGTGCTCGTTGAACGGGTGCAGGTGCCCGAGCAGTTCGAGGGTCACGAGGCCGTGCATCCGCGCGCGCAGCTCGATGAACAGGGCCGCGGCGCCGAGCGGGAGCGTCATCTCCCCGAGGTCGGCGTCGGCGAGGCCAGGAGCGGACGGCACCGCGGCGAGCTGCGCGGGCGTCCACCCGTCGAACACGACCTCGGCGAACGGCTGCCCGAGCCGCCACGCCGCCTGCCCGACGTCGCTCTCGGGCAGCGGGGTGAACCCCGGCACGGGCGTGCCGTAGAGCAGCAGGAACGCCGGCCGGTTGGCCAGCGCCCAGTCTCGGAACGCCTGGCACGCCGCCAGCCGCCGCTCGTGGGGGTGCCGCCCCCGGGTGCGGTCCGCCGATGCCTGCACCGCATCCGCCGCGGAGTGGTGTGCGTCGACGACCAGGGCGGTGAGCAGCGCGTCGCGGTTGGCGAAGTAGTGGTAGAGCGACTGCACGGTCATCCCGACGGCCCGCGCCACGCCCCGCAGCGAGAACCCGCCGGGACCGGCGTCGACGAGCTGCTGGAGCGCAGCCTCCTTGATCTCCGCGACGGTCTCCGCGCGCCGCCGGTCCCGAACCGAGGAAACTGACACTGCTCCACTCCCTTGACACTGTCAGACAGACGGTCGCACACTGGCAACGCTCATCAAGCCTAACAGTGTCAGGGAGTTTCGATGACCACCGCACTCGGCGACGCTCGCCGCGGGCACCGCGGGCTCGCCGCGCTCGCCGTCGTCATGGCCGCCCTCGTTCCCGTGCTGGTCGTCCTGGCGATCGTCGACCAGCGCGTGCTTGCTCGGGGCGCCGCTGTGGTTCAAGCCGCTGAAGTTCACCATCTCCGTCGCCCTCTACGGCGCCACGCTGTCGTGGATGCTCGGGCAGCTGCGCGAGCGCGTCCCGCAGCGAACCGGCTGGGTGATCGCGATCGCGCTCGCGGTCGAGATGGCGATCATCGTACAGCCAGGCGGCGCTCGGGCGTCAGAGCCACTTCAACGCCGACGGCGCGTATCGGGAGCCGTGCTGTTCGGCGTGATGGGCACATCGATCGTCGTGCTGTGGTTCGCCACGCTCGCCGTCGCCCTGCGGTTCCTGCGCGAGCCCGGCCGCGACCGGGTCGCCACCACAGCCGTGCGACTCGGGCTGGCGGTGACCCTGCTCGGCCTGCTGGAGGGCTTCGTCATGATCGCGGCCAACGGCCACTCCATCGGCGTGCCGGACGGCGGACCGGGACTTCCGCTCCTCGGCTGGAGCACCACCGGCGGCGACCTGCGGATCGCGCACTTCGTCGGCATGCACGCCCTGCAGGGGTTGCCGCTGCTCGCGGCCGCGCTCGTCGCGACCCGTCGGTTCACCGACGAGACACGCGTCCGGCTCGTCCGGGTAGCCGCGGCGGCCTGGGCCGGGCTGGTCGTGCTGCTGGCCTGGCAGGCGCTGCGCGCACAGCCGCTGCTCGCGCCCGACGCGACGACGCTCACCGCGCTGGCGCTCCTCGTCGCCGCCACCGTCGCCGCGGTCGCCGCCGCGCTGGCCGCCGACCGGCGCGCCGCGGTACCGGTGCACGCCTGACTGCTCCGCGGCCTGACTACTCCGGTGGGGCGGCCTGCTCGGCCGCCGGCAGCCGCGCCACCACCCGCAACCCGCCGCCCTCGGGCGACTCCAGGCGCAGCGACCCGCCGGACAGTTCGACGGTCCGCGCCGCGATCGCCAGGCCCAGCCCCGAGCCCTCGACGTTGCTCTGCGACGGGCTGCGCCAGAACCGGTCCGTGGCCCGCTCCAGCTCCTCCGGGCCCAGCCCGGGGCCCGTGTCGCGGACCGAGATCTCCACCCGTCCGTCGTGCCGCGCGGTGTGCACCGTGATCGCGTCGCCCGCCGAGGAGAACTTCACGGCGTTGTCGAGCACGGCGTCCAGCACGGTCTCCACGGCGCCGACCGGCGCGGACACCGTCAGGCCCGGCTGCCCGTCGAGCTCCAGCCGCAGCCCGGTGTGCTCGGCCAGCGGCCGCCAGGCCTCGACCCGGTCGCCCACCGCGGCGTCGACGTCCACCTCGACCAGGGGTGCGGTCCGCTCCGTGCGGGCCAGCGCCAGCAGGCCGGCGAGCAGCTCCGAGAGCCGCTCGGCCTCCTCCAGCGCGGCGCCGTGGTCGTCGACCGCCGCGCTGTCGACGTGTCCCTGCAGGTTGGACAGGCGCAGCCGCAGCGCGGTCAGCGGGTTGCGCAACTGGTGGCTCGCGTCGGCGACGAACGCGCGCTGCGCGGCGAGTGCGCCGGTCACGGTCTCGGCCATGCGGTCGAACGACACCGAGAGCCGGCGCAGCTCCGGCGGGCCGCTGTCGTCGGCGACCGGCTCGGCCTCGCCCCCCGCGAGGACCGCCGACGCGACCCTGCCGGTGCCCTCGTCGAGCCGGAGCACGGGGTGCAGGATCCAGCGGACGACCGGCAGGGACACGAGCACGCCCAGCGCGAGCGCCAGCAGCACCACCCCCGCGATCATCGCCCACGTCTCCAGCTCGCGCTCGTGCAGCGCGGTGGTGGGCGAGACGGTGACGACGGCGCCGCGCACCTCGCCGTCGACCAGCACCGGCTCCGCGATCACCAGCGCCTCGTCGTTCCACGGCATCTGCAGCGGCGAGGGCTGGGAGCGGCGCCCGGCGAGCGCGGCGTCGAGCCGCTCGCTGCCCGTCGCGTCGAGCGGGGCTGTTGGCGCCGCAGGCGCCGACGGCGCGAACGGCGCCCCGTCGGCGGTGACGACGTGCACCGACACGCCGTAGACCTGCTGGTAGCGGTCCAGCAGCGCGTCGAGGTCCGCGCCGGCGGCGTCGGTCAGCGGCCGCTGCACGAGCGAGGCGAGGTAGACGGTGTCGGTGAGGCGGCGGGTGAAGAACCCCTCCTGCTGGGCCTGCGCGGTGGTGTAGGCGAGCAGGCCGCCGAGCCCGAACGCGACGAGACCGACGACGACCAGCACGATCACCAGGAGCCGCGCGCGCACGCCTACTCCGCGGGCGGGGTCGTGCCGGCCTCAGCAGTAGTCCGGACGTCGATCCCCGCGTCCGGTCCCGGGGTCGGGGGCGCCCAGCCGGTAGCCGACGCCGCGCACCGTCGCCACCAGCTCGGGACGGCCGAGCTTCGTGCGCAGCGTCGCGACATGCACGTCGAGCGTCCGGTTCGCCCCCGGCCAGCTGCGGCCCCACACCTCGGCGACGATCCGACCGCGCGTGCACACCGTGCCGCCAGCGGCGGCGAGCAGGGCCAGGATCTGGAACTCCTTGCGCGTCAGCGCCACAGACCGGCCGGCGACGGTGACCTCGTGGCGGCGCAGGTCCACCCGCACGTCCGCCACCGTCACGACCTCGCCCGGGTCCCCCGGTGCGGCAGCCGGGGCGCGGCGACGCAGCACCGCGTGCATCCGGGCCAGCAGCTCACCGGTGTCGAACGGCTTGACCAGGTAGTCGTCGGCGCCGCAGTGCAGGCCCTGGATGCGGTCGTCCACCTCGCCACGGGCCGACACGACGATGACGGGCACGTCGCCCGCGGCGCGGATCTCGCGGCACACGTCGACGCCGTCCACATCCGGCAGGCCCAGGTCGAGCAGCACGACGTCCACGCCGGTCAGGTGCTGGGTGACGCCGCGACCGCGGGAGAGCCGGGTCGTGGTCATGCCGTGCCGGTGCAGGGCCGGGCGCAGCGCGGCGGCCACCCGGTCGTCGTCCTCGACCAGCAGGATGTGCATGTCCAGAGTGTTGCCGATCGAGCGCGGTGCGGAGCGGGCAATATCGAGTGTTATCGGACGGAAACCTCATCAGATCCTCAAGGTGCTGGACTGTGCTGTCCGATTCGCCCTAGCGTCCCGCCATGCCCGGAGGCTCCCGATGACTGCCGCGACCCCGCCGATGATCCGGATGCAGGCCGTCGACAAGCACTTCGGCCCGCTCCACGTGCTCCGCGACATCAACCTCGAGGTGGACGCCGGCCAGGTGGTGGTCGTGCTCGGCCCGTCCGGGTCCGGCAAGTCCACGCTCTGCCGGACGATCAACCGGCTCGAGCCGATCGACAGCGGCACCATCGAGGTCGACGGCGAGAGCCTCCCCGCCGAGGGCAAGGCGCTGGCCGCGCTGCGGGCCGATGTGGGCATGGTGTTCCAGAGCTTCAACCTCTTCGCCCACAAGACGATCCTCGACAACGTCACCCTCGCCCCGCTGAAGGTGCGCAAGGTGAACAAGGACGAGGCCCGGAAGCGGGCGATGGAACTGCTGGAGCGGGTCGGGATCGCGAACCAGAGCGACAAGTACCCGGCCCAGCTCTCCGGTGGCCAGCAGCAGCGCGCGGCGATCGCCCGCGCGCTGGCCATGAAGCCGAAGGTGATGCTGTTCGACGAGCCGACCTCGGCCCTCGACCCCGAGATGGTCCAGGAGGTGCTCGACGTCATGACCACCCTCGCACGCGAGGGCATGACGATGCTCGTGGTGACCCACGAGATGGGCTTCGCCCGCCGCGCGGCGAACCGCGTGATCTTCATGGACGGCGGCGAGGTCGTCGAGGACGCGCCGCCGGACCAGTTCTTCACCGCACCGCGCAGCGATCGCGCCAAGGACTTCCTCGGCAAGATCCTCACGCATTGACCGTTCCCCGAAGGAGATTCCCATCATGAAGCTGCGCCATCTCGCGGCGGGGCTGCTCGTCGGCGCCCTCGCCCTCTCCGCCTGCGGCAAGGAGGGCAGTCCCGGCGCGGAGAGCTCGGGACCGACGCAGAGCGCGGCCTCGGGCGTCACCGTCGAGGGTTCGCCGACCTTCCAGGCGATGACACAGCGGGGCCGCGTCGTCATCGGCGTGCAAGGAGGACCAGCCCGGGCTCGGGCTTCCAGGACGCCACCACCGGGCAGTACTCCGGCTTCGACATCGAGATCGCCCGGCTGGTCGCCGCCAAGCTGGGCTTCGGACCCGACAAGATCGACTACAAGGCGGTGCCGTCGGCGCCCGCGAGGACGCGATCTCCCGCGGCGAGGTCGACTACATACGTCGGCACGTACACGATCAACGACAACCGCAAGCAGCGGGTGTGCTTCGCCGGGCCCGTACTTCGTGGCGGGGCAGAGCCTGCTCGTCCGCGGCGACGACGACCCGATCACCGGCAAGGACACCCTCAAGGGCAAGAAGGTCTGCTCGGTCACCGGCTCGACGCCGATCCAGCGGGTCAAGGACCAGCAGCTGACCGAGCCCGGGAACATCGTCGAGTTCCAGAACTACAGCCAGTGCGTAGACCAGCTGCTCTCGAATCAGGTGGACGCGGTTACCACGGACGACGCGATCCTCAAGGGCTACGCCGCGCAGCAGCCCGACAAGCTCAAGGTCGTCGGCGAGCCGTTCTCGACCGAGCCCTACGGCATCGGCCTGAACCACGACGACGCCGCACTCCGCAACAAGATCAACGACATCCTGGCGGCCGCCGCGGCCGACGGCACCTGGAAGCAGATCTACGACGCGACGCTCGGCAAGTCCGGCTCCCCGGCCGACCCGCCGGAGCTGCAGCGCTACTAGCCACATCCGGTGCGGGGTGGGTCGTGACACCGCGACCCACCCCCGCCTGCTGTAATCGATCCGGCCACGACGCGTCCACCCCGCACTCCGTGCGAGGCGGCCGCCCCGCGCCGGATCATGGCGACCCGGCGGAGGAATCCATGAACGTCCTGCTCGACAACCTGGGCCTCTACGGGTCGGCCTTCGCCGGCACCGTGGAGCTGTTCCTGGTCGCCGCCGTCGGCTCGATCATCGGCGGCCTGCTGCTCGCCGCGATGCGGGTCAGCCCCGTCCCGATCCTGCGGGCCTTCGGCGCGGGCTACGTCAACACCGTGCGGAACACCCCGCTGACGCTGGTGTTCTTCTTCTTCGCCTTCGCCTACCCGCGCCTGGAGATCTTCGACCTGTCGTTCTTCGCCAGGGCGTGCGTCGCGCTGATCATCTACACGTCGGCGTTCGTCTGCGAGGTCGTGCGCTCGGGCGTGAACACGGTTCCGGTCGGGCAGGCCGAGGCGTCGCGCGCGCTGGGCTTCACGTTCGGCCAGACCCTCGGTTCGATCATCCTGCCGCAGGCGCTGCGGTCGGTGGTCCCGCCGCTGACCAGCGTCGAGATCGCCCTGCTGAAGAACACCACGATCGCCGCGGGCTTCGCGGTGTTCGAGGCGGGCGGGATCTACCAGAACCTCTCGGAGAGGGGTTACAACGTGCTCGTGGGCCTGCTGTGGGTGGCGCTGGGCTTCCTGATCCTGGTGGTCCCGCTGACCCTGCTGCAGCGCAACCTGGAGCAGCGCTGGAGGGTGGCGCGATGACGTCGCGCCGACGTGCGTCCTCCCGCGGAGGCGCCATGCAGAAGGCCGACGTACTTCTTCCGGCGGAGGCGAAATGACTGCGGTTCTGTACGACGCGCCGGGGCCGCGCGCCCGAAGGCGCAACCTGCTGCTCGGGGTCGTCGGCGTCGCCCTGGTGCTCGCCGTCGCGGCGTTCGTCATCTACCGGTTCGCGGTCACGGGCCAGTTCGACCCCGACGTGTGGCAGTGGATCCTCTACAAGAACATCCAACTGCTGCTGTTCGACGCCCTGCTCAACACGCTGCGCGCGTTCGCGGTCGCGGCCGTGCTGGCGCTGGTGTTCGGGGCGGTGTTCGCCGCCGGCCGGCTGTCGGACCATCGGTGGCTCAGCGGGCCCGCGACCGCCGTCGTCGAGTTCTTCCGCGCCGTCCCCCTGCTGATCCTGATCTTCATCATGTACTTCGGCGTGTCCCGCGGGCTCGGGATCAACGTCTCGGCGTTCACCGCGCTCGTGCTGGGCCTGATGCTCTACAACGGCTCCGTGCTCGCGGAGATCTTCCGCGCGGGCGTGGCGTCGCTGCCGCGCGGGCAGAGCGAGGCCGCCTACGCGCTGGGCATGCGCAAGACCCAGGTGATGACGAACGTCCTGCTGCCGCAGGCGCTGCGCGCGATGCTGCCGACGATCGTCAGCCAGCTCGTCGTGGTGCTCAAGGACACCGCGCTGGGCTTCATCATCCTGTACCCGGAGCTGCTCTACCAGGCGCGCTTCCTGGGCAGCCAGGTCCAGCTGGGCTCACCGATCCTGCCGGTGGCGATGGTCGTCGCGGCCATCTACATCGCGATGTGCCTGCTGCTCTCGCAGTTCGCGCACTACCTGGAGCGCCGGACGCGGCGGACCCGCCCGGGGGACCCGGCGGCGCCCGCCGACGACACCGCCATCGAGATGGAGCAGGTCCGCGCGGGCGCGCCCTGACGTCAGCCCGTGATACGCGACGTCTGGCCGGCCCACTCCTTCTCCCGCAGCGCGAACTTCTGGGTCTTGCCGGTCGAGGTCTTCGGGAGCTCGTCGACGAACTCGATCTCCCGTGGGGCCTTGTAGCGGGCGATGCGGGCGCGCACGTGGTCGAGCAGCTCGTCCTCGGTCGTGGTGGCGCCGGCCTTGAGCACGACGAACGCCTTGGGCCGCTCGCCCCACTTCTCGTCGGGGACACCGATGACCGCGGCGTCGACCACGGCGTCGTGGGCGAGCACCGCCTGCTCGACCTCGACCGTGGAGATGTTCTCCCCGCCCGAGATGACGACGTCCTTGGCCCGGTCGCGCAGCTCGACATAGCCGTCGGGGTGCATCACGCCGAGGTCGCCGGAGTGGAACCAGCCACCCGCGAACGCCTTCGCGGTGGCCTCCGGGTCGCGGTAGTAGCCCTTCATGACGTTGTTGCCGCGCATGGCGATCTCGCCCATCGTCTCCCCGTCGGCCGGCACGTCGACGAGCTGCCCGTCGCGCAGCTCGAGGTCCACCACCCGCATCCGCTCGGCCTGGATCATCCCGACGCCCTGCCGGGCCCGCAGCCGCGCCCGCTGCTCCGGCTCGAGCCGCGTCCCACCGGCGCTGCCACTGGCACACCGAGTACGGACCGTAGGTCTCGGTGAGGCCGTAGACGTGCACGATCGAGAAGCCCATCCGCTCGGCACGCGCGAGCGCCGTCGGGCTGGGCGGCGCCGCGGCGGTCGTGATGACGAGGCGGTGGTCCAGCACGTGGGCCCGCGGGGAGTCGAGGACGGTGGCGACGACGGTGGGCGCGCCGTTGAGGTGGGTGACCCCCTCGTCGTCGATCAGCTGCCAGATCGCGTCGCCGCGCACCTCGCGCAGGCACACCTGGATGCCGCCGATCGCGACCAGCGCCCACGCCGTGCACCAGCCGTTGCAGTGGAACATCGGCAGCGTCCACAGGTAGACGCTGTCGTGGGTGTGCCCGGAGTGCAGCAGCTCACCCAGGGCGTTGAGATACGCGCCGCGGTGGCTGTACATGACGCCCTTGGGCCGCCCGGTGGTGCCCGACGTGTAGTTGATCGAGATCGTGGCGCGCTCGTCGTCGACCGTCCACGGCAGCGGGTCGCTCAGCCAGATCGTTCGAGGCAGCGCCGGCCAGCAGGTCCGCGTACGCGATCGCGCCCGGGATCGGGTCGCCGGGGGGCGGGCCGTGCGGGTCGACGACGGTGACGACCGTGCGCACGGTCTCCAGCGAGGCGACCACAGGGGCGACGGTCGGCGCGAACGCGGCGTCGACGACGAGGAGCACGGAGCCGGAGTGGTCGCAGACGTAGCGGACCTCCTCGGTGGACAACCGGGTGTTGATCGCCACGAGCACGGCTCCCGCGAGCGGGACCGCGAAGTGCGCGACGATCATCTCGGGCACGTTCGGCAGCAGGTAGGCCACCCGGTCGCCCGGACCGACTCCGGCGGTGCGCAGGGCCGTGGCCACCTCGCGCACGCGCTCCGCGAGCTCACGGTAGGTCCACCGGTCCGGGCCGTACACGACCGCGACCGTGTCGGGGTGCACGTCGGCGGAGCGCTCGAGGAATGACAGCGGCGTCAGCTCGGTGATCCAGGTCTCCATGCGATCGAGTCTGTAGCGTCCCGGCCCTCGGCAACACCCCTCCCGGCACGCCTTGTGGCGGCGGCGGGTCCGTGCTGGGGTCGGGACGTCACCGTCCGACCCGAGGAGCGTGCCGTGACCGATCTGACCGACCGCCTGCCGCTGGTCCTCCCGGACGGTGACGATCTCGCGCACTCCCGGGACACGGACTTCTTCCACATCGGCGACCTGCTCGACGAGCGGGAACGCGCCGTGCTGGACCGCGTCCGGACCTACTGCGACACCCAGGTCGCGCCGGTGGCCAACGACTACTGGGAACGCGCCGAGTTCGCCCTGCCGCTCATCGCCGGCTACCGCGACCTGCACGTCGCCGGCGGCACCCTCACCGGCCACGGCTGCCCCGGACTGTCCCCCGTCGCCGAAGGTCTCGTCGCCGCCGAACTCGCCCGCGGCGACGGCAGCATCGCCACCTTCAACGCCGTTCACTCCGGCCTGGCCATGACCGCGGTCGGGCTGCTCGGCTCCGACGACCAACAGGCCCGCTGGCTACCGGCGCTGGCGAACGTGGACAAGCTCGGGGCGTTCGCCCTCACCGAACCCGACCACGGCAGCGACGTCGTCCGCCTCGCCACCCGCGCCCGCAGCGCACCCGGCGGCGGCTGGACGCTGCACGGCGCCAAACGCTGGATCGGCAACGGCACCGTCGCCGACCTCGTCGTCGTCTGGGCCCGCGACGACGACGGCGACGTCGGCGCCTTCGTCGTCGAACACCCCGACGGCGCCGGCCACCCCGTCCCCGGCTACCACGCCCAGCGCATCGTCAGCAAAGCCGCCAACCGCGCCGTCTGGCAAGCCCAGATCGAGCTCGACGACGTCCACGTGCCCGCCGACGCCCGCCTCGCCGGCGCCCGGACCTTCGAGGACACCAACACGGTGCTGGCCAAATCCCGCCAGACCGTCGCCTGGGAAGCCCTCGGGCACGCCGTCGCCGCCTACGAGGCCGCCGTCACCTACGCGCTGCGCCGCGAGCAGTTCGGCCGCCCGCTGGCCCGCTTCCAGCTCGTCCAGGACAAGCTCGCACGCATGCTCGCCGACATCACCGCCATGCAGACCCTCTGCGTGCGCATGTCGCAACTGCAGGGCGAGGAACGCGCGCAGCTGCACCACGCCGCGCTCGCCAAGCTCGCCACCGCGTCCGCGGCCCGGCGGGTGTGCTCCGACGCCCGCGACATCCTCGGCGGCAACGGCATCCTGCTCGACCACCACGTCGCCCGCCACCACGCCGACATCGAGGCCGTCTACACCTACGAAGGCACCGACTCCATCCAGTCGCTCATCGTCGGCCGTGCGATCACCGGGCTCAGCGCCTTCGTCTGACCGGCCTTCTCCGAGCCGTCGGGTCAGCGGCCCCGCTGCTGGCCACCGAGCAGCACCGCGATGACCGGGATGAGCAGGAACACCACCCAGGTCTTGGTGAGGAGGAACAGCCCCAGCGCGAGGAACGGCGTGACGGCCATCAGCCGCGGCCCCCACACCTGAAGGCCCGAGGGCTCCCGCCGGACGGGCGGCGGGGGCGGCGGCCTCATGGCCGGCAGTGCCGGACCCGCGATCCCCGGCAGCACCGGATGCGGGGCCGGCAGGTCCTCGAACAGCTCGGCGAGCTCGGGCGCGGTGGTCGCGACCGACGCCCGGGCGGAGCGCTCGCCGTACTCGTCGACGTCCAGCCGACCCGCCTCGAGGTGCGCGTCGAGCGCCTTCATCGCCGCGTCGCGCTCCGCGGTCCCGATCCGGATCGGTGGCCGCTCGTTCGTCATGCTTCGAGAGTGCCACCGCGGCCTACAGGTTCTCCACCTCAACGGGCTCGATGTTCTCGTCGAGGGGGAAACCGAGCACCTGCGCGTAGAACGAGAGCTCCGCGTCCAGTGCCCGGCGGACGTTCTCGGCCCGGCGGAAGCCGTGCTGCTCGCCGTCGAAGAGCAGGTAGGCGACCGGTACGCCCTTCGCCCGCAGTGCCGCGACGATCGTCTCCGACTGGGCCGGTGGCACGATCGGGTCCTCGGCGCCCTGGAGCACGATCAGCGGGCTGGCGAACCGCTCGACGTGCGTGATCGGTGCACGCTCGACGTACACCTCGCGCGCCTCCGGGTAGGGCCCGACGAGTCCGTCGAGGTAGCGGCTCTCGAACTTGTGCGTATCACGGGCCAGCGCCTCGAGGTCGGCGACGCCGAAGTGGTCGGCCCCGGCCGCGAACGGCGTGTCGTCCCGGGCCAGCGCCGCCAGCGTCGTGTAGCCACCCGCCGACCCGCCGCGGATGCAGAGCCGGCCGGAATCGACGAGGCCGCGGTCCGCGAGCGCCCGGGCGGCGGCGAGGCAGTCGGCCACGTCGACGACGCCCCACTGGCCGCGCAGCAGCTCGCGGTACGGGCGGCCGTATCCCGACGAGCCGCCGTAGTCGACGTCGACCACCGCGAAGCCACGGCTGGTCCAGTACTGCACGCCGACGGCCAGCACCGGGAGCGCCTTGGCCGTCGGGCCGCCGTGGATCACCACCAGCAGGGGTGGCCGCTCCCCCGCCGGGCCCTGGTACCGGGGGTTGACCGGCGGGTAGAAGAGCGCGCGACCGGTGCGCGACTCGCCCGCGCCGTCGACGGACGGGAACCGGACCGCCTCCGGTCGCGAGATCTCGTCGGGGGTGAGCCCCAGGTCGCGCGGCGCGCGCAGGGTGTCGACCCGCGGCGTCGCGCCGGACAGGTCGATGCGGTGCACCCCGGGCTCCGCCGTGGGGCTGCCGCCCACCACGACGACGGAGTCCGGGCCCGCGGCGACCACCGAGCCGACGGTGGTGAAGGGCAGGTCGAGGTCGGTCAGCACCCCGTCCCGCCCGCGGACGGCCAGGCCGTCGAACCCGTCGCGCCAGCGCGCCACGACCACCTGTCCGTCGTCGAGCACCGCGTAGCGGGACGTGCCGAACGTCCACGCGGGCACCCCGATGTCGGCGTCGGTGCGGACCACGGCCTCGATGTCGTGGCCAGGCTGCCAGCGGTACAGGTTCCACCAGTCGGTGCGGTCGGAGAGGAACCACAGCGAGCCGTCGGGCCGCCATCGCGGCTCGGTGACCGACTCGCTCGGCCCGCCCGCGACGATCGTCTCCTCACCGGTGGCGAGGTCGCGGACGACCAGCTCGGCGGCGTCCCATGGCATCGCCGGGTGGTTCCACTGCAGCCACGCCAACGTGCCGCCGTCCGGGGACAGCCGCGGTGCCGCGACGAAGTCCGGGCCGGTGACCAGCACCTCCGGCTCGCCCACAGCGTGGGCGTCGAGGATGACGACCTCGTTGACGACGTCCGTGGCCCGCTCGCCGTGATGCCGCTCCCGGACGCAGACGATCCTGGCGCCGTCCGGGCCGAGGGCGCCGTCGGCGTAGCGGTCGCCGCGTGGCCGGCCCGGCTCGGGGGTGAGCGCGAGGGGCTCGCCGCCGGGCTCGAGCCGGTACAGGCGCTGGTCGGCCCAGTCGGTGAACCACACGACGCCGTCGTGCACCCACCAGCCGGCGCCGCCGTACTCGTGGACGGCGGTGCGCGCATTGCGGCCTTCGGGCAGCAGCTCGTCCCTTCCGCCGTCGGCGCGGCGGCGGACCAGCTGCGTCCGGCCGCCCTCGGCCGGCCGGCCCTCGGCCCAGACGACGTCGATGTCGCCGTCGTGCGGGCCGTCCACCCGCACCTCGCCGAGGCGGACGGCCGCGGCCACGACGACGTCGGACGTCACGGGGGTGGCCCAGGCGCCGAAGGGGCGTTCGACGGTGCGGTCGGGCTCCGGGATCGGCTCGATCACCACGCGTGCAACGCTAACGGTGATCAGCCGCGCGGGCGCGTGACGTGCGCCGGACGGTCATGAGAACCCGTACGGCTCGGGGCAGGGCCCGGGCCCGGACCAGGCCGAGCAGCGCCGGGGCCGCGCCCACGCCGAGGTGCCAGGTGACCGCGCCGTCGGCCGCGACGAGACCGACCGCCGGCGCGCGACACGTGGTGGCCGCGGCCGGGAGACCACGATGTGCCGCGCGCAGGTCCGGGTCGCGGCAGGAGCGTGTCCGCACCGGTACGCGCAGCAGACCCGCCATGTCGTGCGACACTCCCGAGCAGACACCGCACGCCGTGTCGAGGACGACGAGCACCTCCCGGACGCCCCGGCTGGTCACACCCACTCCGTGACCGTCGCGACCCCGAGCGAGCCGACGCACGCGACCGCGAGCAGTGGGCGCACCACCGGCTGGGCCGCCACCCAGATCTCGGTCCACGCGCCGTCGTCACTCCAGGCGTTGGACAGCACCGGCATCGCGAACCGGCCCACCGCGAACCCGACCGCCACCGCCGGGGCGACCGGCAGCGGCACCATCAGAACCACCGCGGCCAGCGCGAGATGCGGCAGAGCGGACGGCGAGTAGGTGCGCATTCCGGTGCCCATCTCGAACCCGAACTGCAGCGCCCCCCAGTGGGCGCGGTGCTGCACCTCCTCCGGGACGAGCCGGGCGTTCTCCGGCACCGCGAAGCGCCACAGGCCCAACTCCCGGCCCAGCACGACGAGCGCCGCCACGCCGATCAGGACCGCGCGCACCGCTGCCGGGATCAGCGCCTGGGGCAGCGCGCCGAGCACGGCGCCGACACACGCGACGAGAAGCGCCCCCAGCAGGAGCCCCCCGCCGAACCAGCGGAGAACGGGTTTGCCGCGCCAGACCGACGCGCTCAGCAGGAACGCCGAGTTGTGGCTTCAGGTGGAGCCGGAGTTGGCGAACCCGGCCGCGCATCCGGCGACGACCGCGAGCAGCGGCGCGGCCGCGGCGGCGCCGAGCACGCCGGCGGCTGCCGCGGCACATCCGATACCGAGCAGCGCGAGCGTGGGCGCGAACGGGTGGAGGGCCCAGCGGATGCCGGTCATCGGTGCAGGCCGGGCACGAGCGCGCGCGGGGCGTCGCTCCCGTCGCTGTCGCCGTCGTCCCCGCTGTCGTCCCTGCTGTCGTCCTCGGCGCCCTCGTCGTCCGGTTCCTCCGGGATCGGGTTGGCCAACTCCTGCTGGGTGAGCGCACAGGCGGCGATGGTGACGCCGGTGTACTCGGTGCCGTCGTCGAACGTCGCGGTGGTGACCGCGTCCGAGCAGCGGAAGCCCTTCCAGCGCCAGGCGTTGCGGCCGTGACAGTTGGTGGTCAGCCGCGTCGATTCGTAGTCCACGCCACGGGAGCTGTGCGTGCCTTCACGGTGGTAGCCGTCCGCGCACGGGTAGGAGCCGCGCTTCCAGCCGCCGTAGCAGACCGCCTCGCCGCCCTCCCACCAGTTGTTGTCCTCCTGGTCGTAGGAGGCGGGCTTGCAGGTGCCGTACTCGGAGCGGTTCGACGGGTCCGCGGAGGCCTGGCGGCGCGCCAGATACCAGTCCAGCGGGACGAGCGTGGTCGCCGCCGCACCCAGCACGAGTGCCCGCAGGACGGCGCGTCGGCTGGGGCGGTATCCGCGCAGGCGGGCGACGACGGCGCTGGGCCGCGGCTGCTCGGGCGCAGCCGACGTGCTGGGGATGTCCGGGATGGCGTTCATGCGTGGCTCACCTCGCTCTCGGGGGTACGGGCGCGAGCGACGAGCTCGCGCAACAGCTCGGCCAGATCGGTGTCGGCGTAGACGAACCGCCGGGCGACGACGGTGCCTGCGGCGTCGACTGCGAGCACCGTGGGTGCGTAGCCCTCGAACAGGTCGGCCCGTGCCGCGACGTCGACGCGGAGGATCCCCGCGCCCGGCGTCGTCCCGGCGCCGGCGATGCGGTCGGTCAAGGCGACCACGTGCACGGCGCCTGCGGCGTGCACGGCGGCGAGCGCCTCGACGACGGTGGCGCAGAGCGTGCAGTCGCCGTCGAGGATCGCGACGAGGCCGCACTGCGCACCGGGGCCGGGCCGCACCGACGCCGGCGCAGGACGGCCGACGAGCGCCGGGTACCCGGTCACCCCCGCATCGCCCGCAGTCTCGAGACCACGGACCCGCGCGTAGACCGCGACCAGGGCGACCAGGGAGAACAGGGCGACCAACAGGGCGAGGAGCGCCACCGCGAGGGCGACGGACATGCCGGTCTCCATGTCAGGCCGCCCAACGTCCGGTGAGCACCGACAGCGCGTCGACGACCTGCGTCTCGGCCAGCGGCAGCGGGGCGCGGCCGGACTCGGGGCCGAGAAGCACGAGGTCCATGCCGAGCGTCGGTCCGGCGAGGACGTAGCGCCAACGGTGCGGGCCGCCGGCGACCAGCCCGGCCTTCACCCCGTCGAGGACGCGGTCGGCCCGCCAGAGCTCCCCGCCCGGCAGGGTCAGCCCTGCCCACTCGGGCAGGGCCGGCAGCATCTCCGCGGCCCGGCGGACCACGAGGACGGCGTTGGCGCTGCGTCCGATGAGCGACACGTCGGGCTGCTGCACGAGCATGTCCGAGGTGGGGACGAGGGTGGCGCCGTTGGCGGAGTCGGTGAAGCGGAACATCCGCAGCAGCCGTTCGATGCCGGCTGCCGTCGGCGCCGGGCCGCCGAACCACGTGGTCGCCTCGTTGTAGGGGCCGGCGAGGACGAGCGCCGAGTCGGAGCGGTCGACGGCCTCGAACACGACGGCGTCGTAGCCGCGCATGGTGCGCCGGACCTGACGGCCGCCGGGGAGGATCTTGTTCGGAATGGCGCGGTGCTCGCCGGCCGGGGCGAGGAAGAACTGCCGCGCGAGCCGGGTCCCGGTGAGGCGGGTGTTGCCGTACCAACGGATGTCACCGAGGAGGGCGGGCAGCGTCATCTCGACCGGGTCGCCCGATGCCGCGACGCGCCATACGTCGCGCCCGCTCCTGCTCGTCGCCGCCTGCGTCATCGATTCCGCCGCCATCCGTCGTCCTGTGTCGCGTTCCATCCGGTGCAACGAGGGGAACCCCGTCACGTAACTGCGGCGATCGGGGGATTGATCTTCGTCGCGTAAGTCGGAATAGACTGTTGTTGACCGGAAAGGGCCGATCGCGTCCTTTGATCGACGCCGCGGCGGGAGCAAGGCGGCGATCCACAGGTGGAGGGCCAAATCGATGAGTGATTCTCCGTATTCGCCGGAGCGGCAGCCGGGCGACATCGCGGCGCCGGAGCCGACACCCGCAGGTGACTACGACGAGGCGGGTGTGCCGACGTTGGAGCACGTCCGCGACAAGATCGAAGGCCGGTACGCCACGGCCGTCGGCGGCACCGAGCTGGCCGAGGAGAGCGCGGCCGGTCGGTCGATCGCGCAGCAGCAGGCCGACCGGGACGCCGCTGCGCGGGAGCGGCTCGAGCAGATCCGCCGGTCGGTGCGGGGCGAGCAGTAAATACGTCGAAACGAAAGAAGCCCCGCCGGTCTCCCGGCGGGGCTTCTTTTTCTCACATTGAATGTCGGCGGCGACCTACTCTCCCACACCCTGACGAGTGCAGTACCATCGGCGCTGGAGGGCTTAGCTTCCGGGTTCGGGATGGGACCGGGCGTTCCCCGCTCCGCCAACACCACCGACAACACTATAAACTTATCCCCCCACAACCCCAGGGGGGTCGAACACACCACCCCCCGCACCCACCCCCACCAACACGCTGGGGGCGACACGAGAACATGGTTGTGTGCTCAGGGTCACACAGTGGATGCGAGCAACAACAGTGTTGAGGGCAAGCCCTCGGCCTATTAGTACCGGTCGACTCCACTCCTCACAGAGCTTCCATCCCCGGCCTATCAACCCCATCGTCTCTAGGGGGCCTTAACCACGCAAGGTGGTGGGAGACCTCATCTTGGAACGAGCTTCCCGCTTAGATGCCTTCAGCGGTTATCCCTTCCGAACATAGCCAACCAGCCATGCCCCTGGCGGGACAACTGGCACACCAGAGGTCCGTCCGTCCCGGTCCTCTCGTACTAGGGACAGCCTTCCTCAAGTCTCCTACGCGCACGGCGGATAGGGACCGAACTGTCTCACGACGTTCTAAACCCAGCTCGCGTACCGCTTTAATGGGCGAACAGCCCAACCCTTGGGACCTACTCCAGCCCCAGGATGCGACGAGCCGACATCGAGGTGCCAAACCATGCCGTCGATATGGACTCTTGGGCAAGATCAGCCTGTTATCCCCGGGGTACCTTTTATCCGTTGAGCGACACCCCTTCCACCAGGAGATGCCGGATCACTAGTCCCGACTTTCGTCCCTGCTCGACACGTCCGTCTCACAGTCAAGCCCCCTTGTGCACTTACACTCACCACCTGATTGCCAACCAGGCTGAGGGAACCTTTGGGCGCCTCCGTTACCCTTTAGGAGGCAACCGCCCCAGTTAAACTACCCACCAGGCACTGTCCCTGAACCAGATCATGGCCCGAGGTTCAGACACCCAATCCGACCAGAGTGGTATTTCAACAACGACTCCACACCCACTAGCGTGAACGCTTCACAGTCTCCCACCTATCCTACACAAGCCGAACCGAGCACCAATACCAAGCTGCAGTAAAGGTCCCGGGGTCTTTCCGTCCTGCCGCGCGTAACGAGCATCTTTACTCGTAATGCAATTTCGCCGAGTCTGTGGTCGAGACAGCGCCCAAGTCGTTACGCCATTCGTGCAGGTCGGAACTTACCCGACAAGGAATTTCGCTACCTTAGGATGGTTATAGTTACCACCGCCGTTTACTGGCGCTTAAATTCTCCGCTTCGCCCCCAAAGGGACTAACAGGTCCTCTTAACGTTCCAGCACCGGGCAGGCGTCAGTCCGTATACATCGTCTTACGACTTCGCACGGACCTGTGTTTTTAGTAAACAGTCGCTTGGGCCTGGTCTCTGCGACCACCAACCCCTAGCCCGCAAAGAGCTTCAAGGCCAGCGGTCCCCCTTCTCCCGAAGTTACGGGGGCATTTTGCCGAGTTCCTTAACCACAGTTCACTCGATCGCCTCGGTATTCTCTACCTGACCACCTGTGTCGGTTTAGGGTACGGGCCGCAACAGCACTCGCTAGAGGCTTTTCTCGACAGCATGGGATCACCCTACTTCGCCTCAATCGGCTACGCATCACCCCTCACCCCCGTCATCAAAGACAGACACCCGGATTTACCTAGGCATCGGGCCACGAGCTTGCACCAGGACAACCACCGCCTGGCGGGACTACCCTCCTGCGTCACCCCATCACTTGCCTACTACCGGATCGGGTCCCACGCTCCCCCCACAACACCTCCCGAAGGAGACGAAAGAGGTTCGGATGGTCAGCATCACCGGCCTGGGCATGGACGCACCGTCACGAGCACGGGAATATCAACCCGTTGTCCATCGACTACGCCTGTCGGCCTCGCCTTAGGTCCCGGCTCACCCTGGGCGGACAAACCTGGCCCAGGAACCCTTGGTCAATCGGCGGCAGAGATTCTCACTCTGCATTCGCTACTCATGCCTGCATTCTCACTCCCACACCCTCCACGGCTCCCTCACAGGGCCGCTTCACCGGACGCAGGACGCTCCCCTACCCAACAACAACCCCCACAAGGGCCATCATTGCCACAGCTTCGGCGGTACGCTTGAGCCCCGCTACATTGTCGGCGCAGGACCACTTGACCAGTGAGCTATTACGCACTCTTTCAAGGATGGCTGCTTCTAAGCCAACCTCCTGGTTGTCAAGGCGACCCCACATCCTTTCCCACTTAGCGCACGCTTAGGGGCCTTAGCTGGTGATCTGGGCTGTTTCCCTCTCGACTACGAAGCTTATCCCCCGCAGTCTCACTGCCATGCTAGAAATGCCGGCATTCGGAGTTTGGCTGAGTTCAGTAAGCTTGTCGGCCCCCTAGCCCATCCAGTGCTCTACCTCCGACATCCACCACACAACGCTGCACCTAAATGCATTTCGGGGAGAACCAGCTATCACGGAGTTTGATTGGCCTTTCACCCCTACCCACAACTCATCCCCCAGGTTTTCAACCCTGGTGGGTTCGGGCCTCCACGACCTCTTACAGCCGCTTCACCCTGGCCATGGGTAGATCACTCCGCTTCGGGTCTACACCCCGCGACTCACACGCCCTATTCAGACTCGCTTTCGCTACGGCTACCCCACCCGGGTTAACCTCGCCACGAAGCATAACTCGCAGGCTCATTCTTCAAAAGGCACGCCATCACCACCACACCACCCAAAAGTGGCGCAGCCTCGGCTCTGACGGCTTGTAGGCACACGGTTTCAGGTACTATTTCACTCCCCTCCCGGGGTACTTTTCATCTTTCCCTCACGGTACTCGTCCGCTATCGGTCACCAGGGAGTATTTAGGCTTACCGGGTGGTCCCGGCAGATTCACAGCAAATTCCACGAGCTCGCTGCTACTCGGGTATCCGATCCATGACACACGCAGTGTTTTCGCGTACGGGGCTCTCACCCACTACGGCGACCCTTTCCAGAAGTCTTCCACTAACACCACGCACATGCCATCCCCAGTCCGGCAGAACCAGAACGACCAAACCCCACAACACCACATCCGCAACCCCTGCCGGGTATCACACGAACACGGTTTAGCCTCATCCGCTTTCGCTCGCCACTACTCACGGAATCACGGTTGTTTTCTCTTCCAGTGGGTACTGAGATGTTTCACTTCCCCACGTTCCCCCCGTACGCCTATGAATTCAACGCACGGTAACGCGTCATGACACGCGCTGGGTTTCCCCATTCGGACACCCTCGGATCACAGCTCGGTTGACAACTCCCCGAGGACTATCGCGGCCTCCCACGTCCTTCATCGGCTCCTGATGCCCAGACATCCACCATGTGCCCTTACACACTTGACCACAACAAGATGCTCGCATCCACTATGCAACACTCAACACACAACCACACCCCAGAACCCACACCGCCACCACGAACACCAACGCTCGCGTTAGGAACAGCAGAACCAGGAGCGGCACCAAGAAAAACACCCACCAAACCACACAGGTGTCTCCTCAGGACCCAACAGCGTGCCAAGCCTCGCATCTGACATGTTCGGAACCAAGCGGCAGAAGTGTTCCACCCAGCCACACCCACAACCCGCCACCGAAACAGTGACCGACTGCCTGATCAGGCGTGGAATCAGTGAAAGGAGGGACACACACCCTTCTACAGGCGCATGTACCGACCTCACCCAACGGTGAGACTCCTTAGAAAGGAGGTGATCCAGCCGCACCTTCCGGTACGGCTACCTTGTTACGACTTCGTCCCAATCGCCAGTCCCACCTTCGACGACTCCCCCCAGCAAGCTGGTTAGGCCATCGGCTTCGGGTGTTACCAACTTTCGTGACGTGACGGGCGGTGTGTACAAGGCCCGGGAACGTATTCACCGCAGCGTTGCTGATCTGCGATTACTAGCGACTCCAACTTCACGGGGTCGAGTTGCAGACCCCGATCCGAACTGAGACCAGCTTTAAGGGATTCGCTCCACCTCACGGTCTCGCAGCCCTCTGTACCGGCCATTGTAGCATGTGTGAAGCCCTGGACATAAGGGGCATGATGACTTGACGTCATCCCCACCTTCCTCCGAGTTGACCCCGGCAGTCTCCCATGAGTCCCCGGCATCACCCGCTGGCAACATGGAACAAGGGTTGCGCTCGTTGCGGGACTTAACCCAACATCTCACGACACGAGCTGACGACAGCCATGCACCACCTGCACACCAACCACAAGGGAACGCCTATCTCTAGACGCGTCTGGCGCATGTCAAACCCAGGTAAGGTTCTTCGCGTTGCATCGAATTAATCCACATGCTCCGCCGCTTGTGCGGGCCCCCGTCAATTCCTTTGAGTTTTAGCCTTGCGGCCGTACTCCCCAGGCGGGGCGCTTAATGCGTTAGCTACGGCACAGAGACCGTGGAATGGCCCCCACACCTAGCGCCCACCGTTTACGGCGTGGACTACCAGGGTATCTAATCCTGTTCGCTCCCCACGCTTTCGCTCCTCAGCGTCAGTATCGGCCCAGAGACCCGCCTTCGCCACCGGTGTTCCTCCTGATATCTGCGCATTTCACCGCTACACCAGGAATTCCAGTCTCCCCTGCCGAACTCCAGTCATGCCCGTATCGACCGCAAGCTCAGGGTTAAGCCCCAAGTTTTCACGATCGACGCGACAGACCGCCTACGAGCTCTTTACGCCCAATAATTCCGGACAACGCTCGCACCCTACGTATTACCGCGGCTGCTGGCACGTAGTTGGCCGGTGCTTCTTCTACCCCTACCGTCACTCACGCTTCGTCGGGGCCGAAAGAGGTTTACAACCCGAAGGCCGTCATCCCCCACGCGGCGTCGCTGCGTCAGGCTTCCGCCCATTGCGCAATATTCCCCACTGCTGCCTCCCGTAGGAGTCTGGGCCGTGTCTCAGTCCCAGTGTGGCCGGTCGCCCTCTCAGGCCGGCTACCCGTCGTCGCCTTGGTAGGCCATCACCCCACCAACAAGCTGATAGGCCGCGGGCCCATCCCCCACCGCCAGAAACAAATGTAACTGGCTTTCCACCACACACCATGCAACATGTAGTCATATCCGGTATTAGACCCAGTTTCCCAGGCTTATCCCAGAGTGAAGGGCAGGTCACCCACGTGTTACTCACCCGTTCGCCGCTCGTGTACCCCAAAGGGCCTTACCGCTCGACTTGCATGTGTTAAGCACGCCGCCAGCGTTCGTCCTGAGCCAGGATCAAACTCTCCAACAAAAACTGGCTCTAACTGGCACTCCAACCTCACGACGGGGTCGCAAGACCAGAGCACAAAACATCAAACTGGCACAACACCACCAGTCCGAACAAACAAGCTCGACACACTGTTGAGTTCTCAAAAGACACCCGCACACCAACATCCCACCGCCAGGCAGTCCGTCGGGGCTTGTTCTATCTTGCGTTTCGCACTGTACACCCGGGCGAAACCAACCGTTTCACCGGGGGTACTGCGCGGGATGGCCAGCAGGCCTGGTGACCGCTCCCCGAGGGGCTCGTTCTGTCCGGCGTCTCGCTGACAAGAACCAGGCTACGCCCACGTGTCCAGGGCGTGCAAACCGGCCCCCGGCTCATGCGTTCGCGCAGGTGGGACGGGCTGTACGCCCGTCCCACCGGTCGCGCGCTCGTGTCTGCCTTACGCCTCCGTGCGGCGGAAGATCTTGTTGCCCAGCCAGACGAGGGGGTCGTACCTACGGTCGACCACACGCTCCTTCAACGGGATGATCGCGTTATCGGTGATCTTGATGTGCTCCGGACAGACCTCGGTGCAGCACTTGGTGATGTTGCAGTAGCCCAGCCCGTGGTCGTCCTGAGCGGTCTCCCGCCTGTCCGCGACGTCCAGCGGGTGCATCTCCAGCTCGGCGACGCGCATGAGGTAGCGCGGCCCCGAGAACGCCGGCTTGTTCTCCTCGTGGTCACGCACCACGTGGCAGGTGTTCTGACACAGGTAGCACTCGATGCACTTGCGGAACTCCTGGCTCCGCTCGACGTCGACCTGCTGCATCCGGTACTCCCCGGGTGCGAGGTCCGCCGGCGGTGCGAAGGACGGCACCTCGCGGGCCTTCGTGTAGTTGAACTCCACGTCAGTCACCAGGTCCCGGATCACCGGGAAGGTCCGCAGCGGGGTGACCGTGATCACCTCGTCGTCGGCGAAGGTGCTCATCCGCGTCATGCACATCAGCCGCGGTCGGCCGTTGATCTCCGCACTGCACGACCCGCACTTGCCGGCCTTGCAGTTCCAGCGCACCGCGAGGTCCTGCGCCTCGGTCTGCTGCAGCCGATGGATGATGTCGAGGACGACCTCGCCCTCGTTCACCTCCACCGGGTAGTCGACCAGGTCGCCGCCCTCGGCGTCACCGCGCCACACGCGGAAGTGGTGCCAGTGGGAAGTCACATCGATCCCTTCGCGCGGTGTCCGCCCAGCTCTTCGCCGGTGTAGTACTTCTTCAGCTCGTCCAGCTCGAACAGGTCGAACAGCTCCGGCCGCATCGGCACCTGCTCCCGACGGACGAGCTCGACGTCGTCCTCGCCGAGGGCCGAGCAGACCAGGAGCAGGTGACGCCAGTCGGCATCCATCACCGGGAAGTCGTCACGGGTGTGTCCGCCGCGGCTCTCCTGGCGTTCCACCGCCGCCTTCGCCACGCACAGCGAGACGAGCAGCATGTTCCGCAGGTCCAGGGCCAGGTGCCAGCCGGGGTTGAACTGCCGATGCCCCTCGACCGTGACCGTCCGGGTCCGGGTGGCGATGTCCGCGAGCTTCTTGAGCGCCATCTCCATCTCGTCGGCCTTGCGGATGATCCCGACGAGCTCGTGCATGGTCTTCTGCAGCTCGAGGTGCACGACGAACGGGTTCTCGCCCCCGTCGGTCGCGCTGGAGAACGGCAGCAACGCCCGGTCCACGGCCGCGGTGAGATCAGCCTCCGTGATCGCCGGCCTGGTACCGATGGCGTCGACGTACTGCGCCGCGCCGAGCCCGCACCGCCTGCCGAACACCAGCAGGTCCGACAGCGAGTTGCCGCCGAGCCGGTTGCTGCCGTGCATCCCGCCCGAACACTCCCCCGCGGCGAACAGGCCCGGGACCGTCGACATGCCGGTGTCCGGGTCGACCTCGATCCCGCCCATCACGTAGTGGCAGGTGGGGCCGACCTCCATCGGCTCCTTCGTGATGTCGACATCCGCCAGCTCCTTGAACTGGTGGTACATCGACGGCAGCTTCTTGAGGATCTCCTCCGCCGACCGACGGGAGGCGATGTCGAGGAACACGCCGCCGTGCGGGCTGCCCCGTCCGGCCTTCACCTCGGAGTTGATCGCGCGGGCGACCTCGTCGCGCGGCAGCAGCTCGGGCGGACGGCGGTTGTTGTCCGGGTCGGTGTACCAGCGGTCGCCCTCGGCCTCGCTCGTCGCGTACTGGTCGCGGAACACGTCCGGGATGTAGTCGAACATGAACCGCTTGCCCTCGGAGTTGCGCAGCACCCCGCCGTCGCCGCGAACGGACTCGGTGACGAGGATCCCCTTCACCGACGGCGGCCAGACCATGCCCGTCGGGTGGAACTGCAGGAACTCCATGTTGATCAGCGTCGCGCCCGCGCGCAGGGCCAGGGCGTGCCCGTCGCCGGTGTACTCCCAGGAGTTGCTGGTCACCTGGTAGCTCTTGCCGACCCCGCCCGTGGCCAGCACGATCGCCGGCGCGTCGAAGCGGACGAAGCGCCCGTCACTGCGGAAGTAGCCGAAGCAGCCGGCGACCTTCCCGTCCGTCACCAACAGCTCCGTGATCGTGCACTCGTGGAAGACCCGGATGTACGACTCGTAGTCACCGGTGGCCTTGTGGTCCTCCTGCTGCAGCGAGACGATCTTCTGCTGCAGGGTGCGGATCAGCTCGAGGCCGGTGCGGTCACCGACGTGCGCCAGCCGCGGGTAGGTGTGCCCGCCGAAGTTGCGCTGGCTGATCTTGCCGTCCTTGGTGCGGTCGAACAGCGCACCGTAGGTCTCGAGCTCCCAGACCCGGTCCGGTGCCTCCCTGGCGTGCAGCTCGGCCATCCGCCAGTTGTTGAGGAACTTCCCGCCTCGCATGGTGTCGCGGTAGTGGACCTGCCAGTTGTCGTTGGGATTGACGTTCCCCATCGCCGCGGCGCAGCCACCCTCGGCCATCACCGTGTGGGCCTTGCCGAACAACGACTTCGAGATGATCGCCGTGCGCTTGCCCTGCGTGCGGGCCTCGATCGCGGCGCGCAGCCCCGCCCCGCCCGCACCGATCACGACCACGTCGTAGTCGTGCCGCTCGACCGGTTCACCGTTGATGTTTTCGGACATGCCCGTCACCCCACGATCCGCAGGTCGGAGATCCATCCGGCCGCGACGGCCATGATGTAGAAGTCGGTGATAGCCAGCGTCGCCAATGTCGTCCAGGCCAGCTGCATGTGCTTGGCGTTGAGCCGGGAGACGAACTGCCAGGCCTGATAGCGCATCGGGTGTCGCGAGAAGTTGTTCAGCCGGCCGCCGATGATGCTTCGGCAGGAGTGGCACGACACCGTGTAGGCCCAGAGCAGCACGACGTTGGCCAGAAGGATCAGGTTGCCCAGGCCCAGCCCGAAGCGCCCGTCGGCCGTCACGAATGCGCGGAACGCGTCATAAGTGTTGATCAGGGAGATGAGCACGGCCGCGTAGAAGAAGTACCGGTGCAGGTTCTGGCCCAGCCCCAGCCCGCGGGACTCGCCGTGGTAGCGGCGGTGTGGTTCGGCCACCGCGCAGGCCGGCGGCGAGAACCAGAACGACCGGTAGTAGGCCTTGCGGTAGTAGTAGCAGGTCAAGCGGAACAGCAGCAGGAACGGCAGCGTCAACGCCGCGTACGGCAGGATCGGCCAGTCCGGCAGGAAGCGGCCGAAGTGGGCTGCCTGCTCGACGCAGCCGGTCGAGACGCACGGCGAGTAGAACGGCGTGAGGTAGTTGTACTGCGGCACGAAGTACCACATCTGCATGAAGGCGCGGACCGTGGCGTAGGCCACCCAGGCGATCAGGCCGACGGCGGTGAACAGTGGCGGCAGCCACCAGCGGTCGGTGCGCAGCGTGCGCGCCGCGATCTCCGCCCTGCCGGCCGCCGGATCAGTGGTGGATGACACGTCAGTGAGTCCCCATCTCGTCGGGCCCCGGGACGGCGCTCCGTCGAGAAGAGCTGGACCACGTCTCCAGGCCGTGTGCCGGGACTCTACGACGCCTGGACCGTCGAGCGTGTGCCGGTGCCGACGAACTTCCGCGTTTACCGGTGATATCCCTCACCGCCAGGTCAGAGGCGTGTGAGGCACTCCACGTGGAGATCGCTAGGCGACGTTGCGGCGCCTTCCCCCGGTCGTCGCGAGCCGGTAGTCGCGGTTGAGCGTGGCGATCACGTCGAGCGGGATCTCCTTGGGGCACGCCACCGTGCACTGCCCGATGTTCGTGCAGCCGCCGAAGCCCTCCGCGTCGTGCTGGTCCACCATGTTCACCACCCGCTCGTACCGCTCGGGCTGGCCCTGAGGCAGCTCCGCGAGGTGCGCGATCTTGGCGCCGAGGAACAGCGACGCCGAGCCGTTCGGGCAGGCCGCCACACAGGCGCCGCAGCCGATGCAGGCGGCCGCGGTGAAGGCGCGGTCCGCGTCCGGCTTGGGCACCGCGGTCGCCGCGGCGTCGGGTGCCGAACCGGTCGGGGCGGAGATGTAGCCGCCCGCGGCGATGATCCGGTCGAGGGCGCTGCGGTCCACGACCAGGTCCTTGAGCACCGGGAACGCCCCCGAACGCCACGGCTCGACGGTGACCGTCTCGCCATCGCGGAAATGCCGCAGGTGCAGCTGGCAGACCGTCGTCGCCTTCTGGGGACCGTGCGCGTAGCCGTTGACCACCATGTCGCACGAGCCGCAGATCCCCTCACGGCAGTCCTGGTCGAACGCGACGGGCTCCTCGCCCTGCAGGATCAGCTTCTCGTTGAGGACGTCGATGAGCTCGAGGAACGACATGTCCTCATCCGCGTTGTCGACCTGGTAGTCGACGAGGCGGCCCTTCTCGTCCGGGCCACCCTGGCGCCAGACCTTGAGTTTCAGTTTCATTTGTAGCTCCGCTGGCTGGGGGTGACGTAGGAGAAGACGAGGTCCTCCTTGTGGAGGACCGGGGCCTGGCCCGGGCCCGTGTACTCCCAGGCCGCGACGTAGGAGAAAGCCTCGTCGTCGCGCTGCGCCTCGCCGTCGTCGGTCTGGCTCTCGGCCCGGAAATGGCCGCCGCAGCTCTCGGTGCGGTGCAGCGCGTCCAGGCACATCAGCTCGCCGAGCTCGAGGAAGTCCGCGACCCGGCCGGCCTTCTCGAGCGACTGGTTCAGCGTCGCAGCCGAGCCGGGCACCTTCACCCCGCTCCAGAACTCGCGCCGCAGCTCCGGGATCCGGTCGAGCGCCTTGCGCAACCCCTCGTCGGACCGCTCCATGCCGCAGTAGTCCCACATGAGCTGCCCCAGCTCGCGGTGGAAGGAGTCGACGGTGCGGTGCCCGTCGATCGACAGCAGCCGGTCGATGCGCGCCGCGACCTCCGCCTCGGCCGCGGCGACCTCGGGAGCGTTGTCGGCCACCGGAGCGAGCCTGGTGCCAGCGAGGTAGTCGCCGATGGTGGTCGGCAGCACGAAGTAGCCGTCGGCCAGGCCCTGCATGAGCGCCGAGGCGCCGAGGCGGTTCGCGCCGTGGTCGGAGAAGTTCGCCTCACCGATCACGAACAGGCCCGGGATGGTGGACTGCAGGTCGTAGTCGACCCACAGCCCGCCCATCGTGTAGTGCACGGCCGGGAAGATGCGCATCGGGACCTCGTACGGGTTCTCCCCGGTGATGCGCTCGTACATGTCGAACAAGTTCCCGTACTTCGCCGCCACCGCCGCCCGCCCGAGCCGGCCGATCGCGTCGGAGAAGTCCAGGTAGACACCCAGCCCGGTCGGGCCGACCCCGCGCTCGGCGTCGCAGACGTTCTTGGCTGCGCGACTGGCGATGTCGCGCGGGACCAGATTGCCGAACGCGGGGTACTGACGTTCGAGGAAGTAGTCGCGCTGGTCCTCGGGGATGTCCGACGGCCTGCGGTCGTCGCCCCTCTTCTGGGGCACCCAGACGCGGCCGTCGTTGCGCAGCGACTCGCTCATCAGCGTCAGCTTCGACTGGTGCTCGCCACTGACCGGGATGCACGTGGGGTGGATCTGGGTGTAGCAGGGGTTGGCGAACAGCGCACCCTTGCGATGCGCCCGCCAGGTAGCCGTGACATTGCTGCCCTTGGCGTTGGTCGACAGGTAGAACACGTTGCCGTAGCCACCGGAGGCGAGCACGACGGCATCGGCGAGGTGGCTGCGGGTCTCGCCCGTGACCAGGTCGCGGGCCACGATGCCGCGGGCGCGGCCGTCGACGACGATCAGCTCCAGCATCTCGTGCCGGTTGTGCATCGCGACGGTCCCGGCCCGGACCTGACGCTCCAGCGCCTGATAGGCGCCCAGCAGCAGTTGCTGACCGGTCTGGCCGCGGGCATAGAACGTCCGCGACACCTGCGCACCCCCGAACGAGCGGGTGTCGAGCAGGCCGCCGTACTCACGGGCGAACGGGACTCCCTGCGCCACGCACTGGTCGATGACTTGGCGGCTGATCTCCGCGAGCCGGTGCACATTCGACTCCCGCGCGCGGAAGTCGCCACCCTTGATGGTGTCGTAGAAGAGCCGGAAGACGCTGTCACCGTCGTTGCGGTAGTTCTTCGCAGCGTTGATACCGCCCTGGGCGGCGATCGAGTGCGCGCGCCGCGGGCTGTCCTGGAAGCAGAACGACTCGACCTGATAGCCCAGCTCGCCCAGGGTCGCCGCCGCGGACCCGCCTGCCAGCCCGGTGCCGACGACGATGATCGTCGTCTTGCGCTTGTTCGCCGGGTTCACGAGCTTCACGCCGAACCGGTGGCGCTCCCAGCGGGTGTCGAGCGCGCCGCCGGGGGCGGCGTCGTCCTCGACCGGTGCGCCGACCGTGTAATCCACGTACGTCATAGGGCTGTGCTCCACTTCTACCTGACAACCAATCCGAACTGCACGGCGAAGGGCACGGCGAGGAAGCCGGCCGTGAGGACCACTGCGAACACCAGCGCGATCGCCTTGTAGCGCACCTGGTCAGGCCCGCTGGACCGACCGAGGGTCTGCAGCGCGCTCCAGATGCCGTGCCGCAGGTGGAATCCCAGCGCGACCATCGCGACGGCGTAGGCGAGCGTGACGTACCAGCGGGAGAAGTCGGCCACGACGTTGTCGTAGACCTCGCCGTGCACCCCGTTCGGGTTCAGTGTCCCGGTCGTCAGATCGAGGAGGTGGTAGATCACGAACAGCAGGATGATCACGCCACCCCACCGCATGGTCCGCGCGGCGTATCCGGTCTGGACCGGGGGGCGGTGCGCGTACCTCACGGGCCGGGCGACGCGCGCACGACGGGCCAGAATCGTCGCGGCGACGATGTGCGCGACCACCGACACCAGCAGCACGACGCGGACGATCCACAGCATGCCGCCGCCGGGCAGCGCCGGCTCGCCGACCTCACGCAGCCAGCCGGCATAGGTGTCGAACGCCTGCTCACCGAAGAAGATCTTCAGGTTCCCGAGCATGTGCAGAACCAGGTAGAGCAGCATGACCGCCCCCGTGAGGGCCATGACGATCTTGAGTCGCACCGAGGACACCCTCGGTGGACGGCGGCGGACCGGAGCACGACTTCCGGCACGCTCCCCCACAGTGACCATGGACCCAGGGTGACCGGGACCAACGTCCAGGGTCCAATGCATCGAACGACCCTTTTCGATGCACCTAAGCTATGCATGTGACGTTGCAGCAGCTTGCGTACTTCGTCGCTCTGGCAGACGTGCGCAGCTTCACTGTTGCGGCCGACTCCCTGGGGGTGGCCCAACCGACCCTGAGCCGGCAGTTCAAGGCCCTGGAGGACGAGCTGGGCGCGCCGCTCGTTCACCGCACCCGCGGTGCCGTCACCCTGACCCCGGCCGGCGACGCCGTGCTGCCGCTGGCCCGGCGCATGCTCGCCGACCTGAAGGCGGCCCGGGTGGCGGTGGCCGAGCTGGTGGGCCTGCAGCGCGGACGGGTACGGGTGGGCGCCACGCCGTCGCTATGCATCGGCGTGCTGGCCGACGTGCTGCGCGTCTTCCACGAGCGGTACCCGGCGATCCTCCTCGAACTCGCCGAGAACGGGTCACAGCTGCTGGTCAGCTCACTGCTGCGCAACGAGATCGACATCGCTCTGGTGATCGTGCCGGCCGAAGGCCTCGATGCGGAGCTGCGCCTCACACCCGTGCTGCGGGAGCGACTGTCCGTGGCCTCTCCGGCGTCGAGGAAGGCGCCGTCGGCCCGGGGGGCGATGACGGTGAAGGAGCTGGCGCGCCACCCACTGGTCGTCCCGCGCCGAGGCTACGACCTGCGGGAGGTCACGCTGCAGGCCTGCGCGGACGCCGGAGTGACGCCGCGCCTCGCGGTGGAGGGCGGGGAGATGGACGCGGTGCTGCGCCTGGTCGAGGCGGGCACCGGCGTGGCCGTGGTGCCCGAACTGGTGTTCGCGGGCCGGCCCCGCCTGCGCCGGACCGCCCTGAACCCGCCGCTGTACCGGACCGTCGCGCTCGCCCGTCGCGCGGACCTCGCCCCCAGCCAGGCGGTGCAGGCGTTCTGCGACACGTTGATGGAATTCCTCGGAGAGCTCTCGGCGGCCGGCGGATTTGTCGGCGACGTGCAGGTGCTCGGGCAGGCGGCACGCTGACCGCACCAGGAGCCGACTCAGGCCCCCAGGCGGCACCGCCGATGCGGTCCGGCGAAGGCCGAAGGTCCCGAGTCGTGCCCTGTCAGCTTCCCGCCGGCGTACCGCACTGCCCGCAGAACCGGGCGCCATGGGTATCGGCGCCGCAGCTGCCACAGAACGCCGATCGGGCCAGGGGCGTGCCGCAGTCGCCGCAGAACTTGCCGGTTCCGACAGCACCGCAGTTCGGGCAGCCGATCCCGGTGGGGGCGGCGGGAGTGGCCGACTGCCGCGCCGCGGCGCACTGGTGGCACACCCCGGCCGGCTCGTTCCAGCACACCTGGCGGCACACCCACTCGGTGCACCCACGGCACTGGTGGAACTGGTCGGCCACGTCCTCGGCCGCTTCCCGCAGCCGCTGGTCGTTGGTGACGCCGCGGGTGCTGCTACGGCCGTAGTGCGCGAACATGCCGACCTGCTGGATCCGCGACCCGATCTCACCGCCGAGGAGGCTGCCGCCCAGCTCCGCCAGACGGCCGCCGAAGCTGGTGATGGCCGGCCGGAACGCGGAGCGGTGACCGTTCCCGCAGCGACGGCAGTAGAACTCGAACTGGTAACCGTCGTAGGTGCTCACGTCGGTGTAGTTGCTGGCGAAGGGAACCGTCTCGCCCATCTCGACCCTTCTTCCACATCCGACCGTCACGGAGAAGCCCCGCGATGAGCGGAGTCGCCGCGGGCCCTGCGCTGGCACTCGCCCGCAGCGATCATCGCGTTACCTGTTCACGCCGCCGGATCATTCCGCCGAACGGGTGCTCCGTCTCGCCCCGACGGTGGTCTCGGCGCGCAGGTCGCGACGGGCACCAGCGCCCTACTCGTCGGGCAGGTCGACCTGCAGTTCACCGGCCTCCGCGCCGTGCTCGGCCAGCGCCTCCCGGACCACCCGGTACGCCGTTCCCGCGCCGTAGCCCTTGCGGGCGAGCATGCCGACCAGCCGCCGGGCGACCGTCGCACGCTGGTCCGGTGTGCCGACGACGAGCGAGCGCAGCTTGCGGTCGACCAGTTCGCGAGCGCGCCGATCTTCCGACTCGGCGTCGACCTCGGCGAGCGCCTCTCCCGCGACCTCGTCCGCGACGCCCTTGCGGCGCAGCTCGACCGCGATGGCGCGCCGCCCCAGCCCGCGATGGACGTGCCGGGAGCGGACCCACTGGCCGGCGAAGGCGGCGTCGTCGATGAGGCCGACCTCGCCGAACCGGTCAAGCACCTCCGCAGCCGCCTCGGCCGGTACCCCCTTCTGGGCGAGGGCCGACGCCAGCTCCTGACGGGTCCGCGCGCGATCCGTGAGCAAGCGCAGGCAGATCTCCCGGGCAATCGCAGCCGGATCGGCTTCGGGCTCGGGCAGTTCGGGATCCGGCGCGTCCGGGCCGAGCCTGCCGACGCGCGCGCGCCTCCGGCGACCGCGCGGCAACGGGCCGTCGGGCGCGACGCCGTCGTCGCCACTGTCGGGTTCGGCGCCGTCGGCCGACACAGGGTGTTCCGGGCCGCGAGCGCCTCGGGACCGTCTTCCGTCCGGGGCCTGTCCACGGCCACGAACCGGCGGGCTCGCCGACTCGGACCGGTCCGGCTCGAGCGGCTCGACCGCTGGTCGCCCCGATCGTCGAGCCCGTCGGTCTGCGACTGAGTCGAAGCTGATCACCCGGGCCACTGGCCGGCCACCCGCGGCCGCGTCGAGGTCGTCGAACCCGGCCACCGGGGCTCGGCCGTCGGTCACGGCCCCGAGGGACTCGAAGCGCGCCACCCGGACCGGCTCCGCTGCGCGAGCCGGCCGGTCCGGGTCGGACTCGTCCGTCACCGGCCTAGAAGTCGACCGGCGCCGGCAGCGGCTCCACCGCTGCGTCGAGCACCGCGCCGATCCCGAGCTTCTCCTTGATCCGCTTCTCGATCTCGGCGGCGATGTCCGGGTTCTCACGCAGGAACTTCCGCGCGTTCTCCTTGCCCTGGCCGAGCTGGTCGCCCTCGTATGTGTACCAAGCGCCCGACTTGCGGATGATCGACTGCTCGACCCCGACGTCGATCAGCGAGCCCTCACGACTGATGCCCACGCCGTACAGGATGTCGAACTCGGCTTGTTTGAATGGTGGGGCGACCTTGTTCTTGACCACCTTCACGCGCGTCCGGTTGCCGACCATGTCCGTGCCGTCCTTGAGCGTCTCGATGCGCCGGACGTCCAGCCTGACCGAGGCGTAGAACTTGAGGGCGCGTCCACCCGTCGTCGTTTCAGGCGAGTTATGCACGATCACGCCGTCGGCGAGGTAGTTGTGCGTGTCCTCGATCTCGAGGTCGAAGCGGTCCATCCGCTTCTGATCCTGCTCGACCTGGATGTCAAGCACACGGGCCGGTGTCGGCAGCAGCGTCGGATCGACGAACTCAGGCGTCACGGCGAACTGACAGCGGAAGCGCTCCAGCAGCTTGTACTGCATGGACGGGTGCACGTACGGCGCGATCAGCTCGTGGAGCTTGGCCGTCTCGTTCTTCGGGAAGATGAGGTAAGCCATCTGCCGCGAGCCGCGCAGGATGAGCGTGGGGTGCAGATCGAAGGCGCCGGCCAAATGCTCCACAAGCCGCTGCCGTGAGCCCGAACTCAGCGCCTGTACACAGATCTCGGACCGGCCGCTGCCCTCACGGGTGCGCTCCTGCAGCCCCTTGGCACGGACCTGGAACGTGCCGTCGTCGCAATACCAGATCGCCAGCGCCAACGGCGTCAGCGCCTTGAGGTACTCCCACGACAGGTGCTTGTGCCCCTCGCCGAGGTAGACCGCTTCCCGAATCTCAGCCAGCTCTGGCAGCGGCGTGAGGTCGACGAAGCCGGCACCTTTGGCGTTCGTGGTCCGGGACTGGCCGATGTTGCCGAGCAGCGACGCCTTCCAGTCGAGGTAGGCGAGTTGCTTCACGTCGTGCCCCATTCTGAAGCGGGCGCTAGCGGCCTCCGCACGAACGGGCTTCGACAGGTTCGCGTCGCCCATGAGGCCGCCGAGAACGACCTGCCACTGCAGCGGGCTGAGTCGGTGCGGCTGCGCGAGCATCACCCGGTCGCCGACCTGGATCTCCTCAGCCTCCCGCCAGCCTCCCGGCGTGGCGATCAGGTGGTTCCGGGTCATGGCAAGGTGCGCTCGCCCGTGCCCAGGACCTCCGCCCGCCCGCTCGACGGTGAAGCGCAGGAACTCCTCGGTGCGCCCATTGTTGAACCAGTTCACGACCCGTCGAGGCACGATCTCGCCAGCGTCGAAGTCGTAGGAGAGAACCTCGACCGGCAGCTTCTCGTCGACGATCTTGCCGAGGAGCTCGTGCATTCCGTCGGCCAGCGTCACCCGAGTGGAGTAAGATCCACAGCCGAACATTACTCCGATCTTTTCCCGCAACTGGTTGATGAAGATTGCGGTGGTGCCGGAGTTGTTCAATGCGCCGGTGATCTTCCGCAGGGCCTGGCTCATCAGCCGGGCCTGCAGGCCGACGTGGCTGTCGCCCATCTCGCCTTCGATCTCGGCGCGGGGCACGAGGGCGGCGACGGAGTCGATGACGATGACGTCCAGCGCCCCGGAGCGGATCAGCATGTCCGCGATCTCGAGAGCCTGCTCACCGGTGTCCGGCTGGGAGACCAGCAGGTCGTCCGTGTTCACCCCGAGCGCCTTGGCGTACTCCGGGTCCAGCGCGTGCTCGGCGTCGATGAAGGCGGCGATGCCGCCCGCGGCCTGGGCACTCGCCACCGCGTGCAGGGCGACGGTCGTCTTGCCGCTCGACTCCGGGCCGTATATCTCCACGACCCGGCCGCGGGGCAGGCCGCCGACGCCGAGCGCGACGTCCAGGGCGATCGACCCGGTGGGGATGATCCCGACCGGTGGCCGGGTGTCGTCGCCGAGGCGCATCACCGAGCCCTTGCCGTGGTTCTTCTCGATCTGGGCGAGGGCGAGCTGCAGCGCCTTCTCGCGATCCGGTGCGTTCATCTCTTGCAACCTCGCTGTGCGCTCTGCGGGACGGGACTGCGTCGTACGTGACTGGCGGGGGCCCACAGACGAACCGTAGGGGCTGGCACCGACAGTTCCGCGTTCGCGTCGCCGGCTGTGGACAGCCGCGAGGCGATGTGGACAGATCCTATCCGAACAGGTGTTCGACACCGACGAGGACACGCCGATCGGCTACTCTGCCGCGCCCGACGGTCGCAGAAACGCCCGTTCGAGCTACCGGCGGGAGGCCGGAACGTCGTAGACCTCGCAGACGGCGAGCCACACCTTCCGCGGGTCGAGGCCGGCCTCCAGGGCCTGCTCGACCGTGCGGTCGCCGAGCTCGGCGAACACATGGTCCCGGGTCAGGGCTGCGGCTCGGGGGCCGAACTCGTCGTTCATCAGGTCGCGGAACTGGGTCAAGCGCACGACGTCCACGGTAACGGCGACCGCCGGACCGGTCCGTCGGTACCGTGTCCGGTATGCACGTTCTCCTCGCGACCGGTGACCCGACGGGCTTCTCGTCGCCGCTCGGGCAGGCAGTCGTGCTGGTGGCACTGCTGACCTCGCTGGTCCTGCTGCTGCGGTGGTGGTGGCAGCAGCGCAGGCGGTGACACGCCGCCCGAGGGATCCGGACGCCGCCGTGTCACACCTCACCCGCGCCGGCGCATACCGCGTCGGGCTGTCACAGCTGTTGCGGACGGTGCGGCGGTCGCCGGAGCTGTGCGGCGGCACGGCAGGGGTGTGCAGCGAGTTCAAGGACGCGCTCCGTACCCCTGCAGGTCACACGGCGGCACCGCGGGCGGCGACCAGGCGGACCGCGGATGTTCGGTCAGGCTCCGGGGCCACTCGCCCTTCCCGGCGCGATCGGCGCGGCGGTCGGCGCCGCGCTCGTCCTCGCACCCCCACGCCTCAGCCGTTCTGCTTCACGAACTCGTCGGGGTCCTTGTCCGAGTAGTCCAGGCCTGCCGCCCACGGGTGCTCGTCCGTGAACCTCGTGAAAAGGGCGCCGAGCGCCTGGCGGTCTTCCACCGACGCGGACCGCAGGAAGTCGGGCAGGTCGTCGCGCTCCTCCTCGGCCAGGTGCTCGTCGTTGGCCTCCCGGGCGTCCTGGATACCGGCCCACCACTCGTCGCTGCCGGCCTCGGCCGCCGCCGCGCGGCGGATCCCCTCGCGGATCTCGTCGTGGTCGTGGATGGCGTCCTTGGTCTCGTCCTCGCTGTCGTCGACCTTCTTCAGCAGCGCCGGGTAGAAGTGCGCCTCCTCGGCCGAGGCGTGCACCTCGAGGTGGGCGGCGAGCTCGCCCCACAGCACGGCGGCGGCCTGCGGCTGCTCACGCAGGTCCGCGAGCTGCGCGAACTTCGCGCGGAACGTCTCGTGGTCGGAGAGGATCAGCCGGACGATGTCGGGTTTCAGGTCGGTCATGACGGCCTTCCGTTCGTGGCGGGAACTCCGGCGGATTCCCGGTTCGGAGCGGGTCGACTCACGCGAACGCGAAAACTGTCGGTGCCCCGACGCACAATCGAACACGTGAGCGCACTGGACGGCTTCTCCCCCGCCACCCGCGACTGGTTCCGCGGGGCCTTCGCGGCGCCCACGGCTGCCCAGGAGGGGGCATGGGCGGCGGCGCAGGCGGGCCGACACGCGCTCGTGGTCGCCCCCACCGGTTCGGGCAAGACTCTTGCGGCATTCCTGTGGGCGCTGGACCGGCTCGCCTCGGACAGCCCGCCGCCGGACCCGCGGCACCGCTGCCGGGTCCTCTACGTCTCGCCGCTCAAGGCCCTGGCCGTCGACGTGCAGCGCAACCTGCGCGCGCCGCTCACGGGCATCCGGCAGGCGGCGCAACGGGCCGGCACACCGCCGCCGGAGATCACGGTGGGGATGCGTACCGGCGACACCCCGGCCGACGAGCGGCGGCTGTTCGCCCGGACGCCACCGGATGTGCTGGTCACCACCCCGGAGTCACTGTTCCTGCTGCTCACCTCGGCGGCCCGGGAGTCGTTGCGCGGCGTGCGCACGGTCATCCTGGACGAGGTGCACGCGGTGGCGGGCACCAAGCGCGGCGCGCACCTCGCGCTGTCGCTGGAGCGGCTCGACGCACTGCTCGGCTCTGCCGATGCGGGACACCCGCACCCGGGCCCAGCCCAGCGGATCGGGCTGTCGGCGACGGTCCGGCCGCTGGACGAGGTGGCGACGTTCCTGGCCGGGGCCCGGCCGGTGGAGATCGTGCAGCCGCCCGCCGCCAAGACGATCGAGGTCGCCGTCGAGGTGCCGGTGCCGGACCTGGCGGCGCTGGACGAGCGGCCGGCGCCGGGGTCGTCGGACGAGGAGGTCGTCGGCTCGGCGGCCGGTACCGCGCAGCGGCCGTCGATCTGGCCCGCCGTGGAGCGGCGGCTCCTCGACCTCGTCCGGCAGCACCGCTCGACGATCGTGTTCGCCAACTCGCGGCGCCTCGCCGAGCGGTTGACGGCGCGGCTGAACGAGCTCGCGGCCGAGGAGGCGGACGAGGCGGTGGAGCTGGACGCCTTCCCGGCCGAGGCGGTGGGGCAGTCCGGCATCGGAGGAGGCGCCCCGCCTGTGGTCGCGAAGGCACACCACGGCTCCATGTCGCGCGAGCAACGGACCGTGGTCGAGGAGGAGCTCAAGGGCGGGTTGCTGCCGTGCGTCGTCGCGACGTCCAGCCTCGAACTGGGCATCGACATGGGTGCGGTGGACCTGGTGGTGCAGGTCGAGGCGCCGCCGAGCGTCGCCTCGGGGCTGCAGCGGGTCGGCCGCGCCGGGCACCAGGTGGGTGCCGTGTCCCGGGGCGTGGTCTTCCCCAAGTACCGCGGCGACCTCGTCTCGTGCACCGTCGTCGCCGAACGGATGACGGCGGGGGCGATCGAGTCGCTGCGCTACCCGCGCAACCCGCTGGACGTCCTGGCCCAGCACGTCGTGGCGATGGTGGCCCTCGATCCGTGGACGGTCGGCGACCTCGCGGCGGTGGTGCGGCGGGCCGCGCCCTTCGCGGCGCTGCCGGACTCCGCGCTGCACGCCGTGCTGGACATGCTGGCGGGCCGGTACCCGTCGGAGGAGTTCGGCGAGCTGCGGGCGCGCATCACGTGGGACCGGGTGACGGACGAGCTGCGCGGCCGCCCGGGGGCGCAGCGGCTGGCGGTCACCTCCGGCGGCACCATCCCGGACCGCGGTCTCTTCACCGTCACCACGCCCGGCGGCGCGGACGGCCGCGGGTCGCGGGTCGGTGAGCTGGACGAGGAGATGGTGTACGAGTCGCGGGTCGGCGACACGTTCCTGCTCGGCACGTCGAGCTGGCGGGTCGAGGACATCACACACGACCGCGTGATCGTCACTCCGGCGCCCGGGGTGCCCGCACGGATGCCGTTCTGGAAGGGCGAGTCGATCGGGCGGCCGCTCGAGCTGGGCCGGGCGGTCGGCGCCTTCGTGCGGGAGATGTCGGCGCTGGCCGACGACGACGCCCGCGCCCGCGCCACGGCCGCCGGGCTCGACGGGTGGGCGGTGGACAACCTGCTGGCGTACCTGCGCGAGCAGCGCGAGGCCACCCGGCACGTACCCAGCGACCGGACCATCCTCGTCGAGCGGTTCCGGGACGAGCTGGGCGACTGGCGGCTCGTGGTGCACTCCCCCTTCGGTGCCCAGGTCAACGGCCCGTGGGCACTGGCGATCGCGGCGCGGATGCGGGAGCGGCGCGGTGTGGAGGTGCACGCGTCCGGTGCGGACGACGGCATCGTGCTGCGGCTGCCCGACGCCGTCGACGACGGGGGTGCCGAGGTCGTGCCGACGGCGGAGGACGTGCTCCTCGACCCGGCGGAGGTCGAGCAGATCGTGGTCGCGGAGCTCGGCGGGTCGTCGCTGTACGCGTCGCGGTTCCGGGAGTGCGCGGCGCGCGCGCTGCTGCTCCCCCGCCGCGATCCGAAGCGGCGGTCGCCGCTGTGGCAGCAACGCCAGAAGTCCGCCCAACTGCTGGCGGTGGCCGGGAAGTACGAGCAGTTCCCGGTGACGCTGGAGGCGATGCGCGAGTGCGTCCAGGACGTCTACGACCTGCCGGGGCTGCGCGGCCTGATGACCGATGTCGCGGCGCGGAAGGTGCGGGTGGCCGAGGTGGTGACGGCATCGCCGTCGCCGTTCGCGCGCAGCCTGCTGTTCGGCTACGTGGGGATGTTCCTCTACGAGACCGACGCCCCGCTCGCCGAGCGGCGCGCTGCCGCGCTGTCGCTGGACTCGACGTTGCTGGCCGAGCTGCTGGGCTCCGAGGCGATCCGGGAGCTGCTCGATCCCGAGGTGGTCGTCGAGGTCGAGCGGTCGCTGCAGCGGCTCGCCCCCGACCGGCACGCCCGCGACGCCGAGGGCGCAGCGGACCTGCTGCGGTTCCTCGGGCCGCTGTCCACCGCCGAGGCGGGCGCCCGTGGCGTCGCACCGGAGTGGCTCACCGACCTGGAGGCGGCGCGGCGGGTGATCCGGGTCCGCATCGCCGGCGAGGAGCGGTGGAGCGCGATCGAGGACGCCGGTCGGATCCGCGACGCGCTCGGCGTACCGCTGCCCGTCGGCGTGCCCGAGGCGTTCACCGAGCCGGTGCCGGATCCGCTGGGCGACCTGCTGCTCCGCCACGCCCGCACGCGCGGCCCGTTCCGGGCGGCCGAGGCGGCGGCCCGGTTCGGCCTGGGGGTCGCCGTGGTCTCCGGCGTGCTGGACCGGATGGTCGGGACCGGCCGGCTGGTCCGTGGTGAGCTGCGGCCCGCCGCGCTCGCCACCGGGTCCGGCGACGGCACCGAGTACTGCGACGCGGAGGTCCTTCGGCGGCTGCGGCGGGCCTCGCTGGCCCGGCTGCGGTCCGAGGTCGAACCGGTGGAGCAGCGGGCGCTCGGCCGGTTCCTGCCGGCGTGGCAGGGCGTGCAGGTCACCCCCGGCGGCCGGCGCGGGCGGATGCGGCGCGCGCCGGGCGTCGACGACGTCCTGGGCGTGGTCGAGCAGCTGGCCGGGGCCCCGCTGCCGGCGAGCGCGCTCGAGATCGCTCATCCTGCCCGCACGCCTGCCCGGCTACACCTCCGCGCTGCTGGACGAGCTGACCGCCGCCGGCGAGGTCACCTGGACCGGCTGCGGGGCGCTGGCGGGCGTCGACGGGTGGTTGGCCCTCGCGCCGACGGACGTCGCGGACCTGCTGCTCCCGGAGCCGGATCCGGACCTCGTGGCGACGCCGCTGCACCGGGCTGTGCTCACCGCGCTCGGGCGCCCGGATCTCGCCCCGTCGGAACGCGCGGATGCCGGCGGCGGGGACCAGGTCGCAGCGGCGGGCGGCGGTGCAGTGCCGTCCCCCTACATCGGCGGTGGCGCCCTGTTCTTCCGGGAGCTCGCCGAGCGCGCCGGCGGGTTCCTCATCGAGGTCGGTGAACCCGCGCCGGGCGACGACGCCGTGGTCGCGGCAGTCTGGGACCTGCTCTGGGCGGGCCTGCTGACTAACGACACGATGGCGCCGCTGCGCGCCCGGCTCGGCGGCGGCCGCGGCGGCGGTGGGGCACACCGCACCCGTCGCGCGGCCCCGCGCGGGCGCTATGCCCAGCTGCGAGCGGGACGGCCCGCGATGCCGAGCCGGTCCGGCCCGGCGTCGGTGGGCGGCCGGTGGGCCGTCGCCCCGGACCGCGAGCCCGACCCGACCCGCCGGGCGCATGCCCGTGCCGAGGCCTTCCTCGAGCGTCACGGGGTGCTGACCCGCGGCGCACTGTCCACCGAGCGCGTCGCCGGCGGGTTCGCCGGTGTGTACCGGGTGCTGCGGGCGATGGAGGACTCCGGACGCTGCCGCCGCGGCTACATCGTCGAGGGTCTCGGGGCCGCGCAGTTCGCGGTGCCGGGGGCGATCGACCGGGTACGGGCGATGTCTCGGCCGGACGGTCCGGAGGGCGACGGATTCGGTCAGCCGACGTTCGACGATGCGCCGGCGGGCGGTCCACCCGGCGGCGTGGGCACGCAGGGTCCGGGCACCGGGCCGGGGCGCGTGGTGCTCGCGGCGGCGGACCCCGCCCAGCCCTACGGTGCGGCCCTGCCGTGGCCGGCCACCGTCGGGGAGACCGCGCACCGGCCCGGCCGCAAGGCCGGAGCGCTCGTGGTGCTGGTCGACGGGGCGGCGGTGCTCTACGTCGAGCGGGGCGGGCGCTCGCTGCTGTCCTTCACCGAGGAGCGCGGGGAGCTGCAGGCCGCGGCCGAGGCCCTCGCCGGCGCCGTGCACGAGGGCTGGCTCGGCACGCTGGCCGTGGAGCGGGCGGACGGGGTCGGCTCGCTGGGCTCCGCGCTGGCCGACGTGCTCACCGAAGCCGGGTTCCGGGTGACCCCCAAGGGCCTGCGGCTCCGGGCGTGATGGGGTGGCGGTGAGCCGTGGGGCCGAGGAGTCGAACCGGCGGATGCTCCGGGCCGCGACGCGATGGACCGCGACTTACGCCCAGCCACTGGACATCGCCATCGCTCGCCCGAATCGCCTGCGTCTCGCCGGCGCACTTCATCCGCACGTTCCGGGCCACCTTCGGCGAGACCCCCCACCGCTACCTGCAGCGCCGCCGCGTCGAGCGGGCCATGTACCTGCTGCGCGCGACGGACCGCAGCGTCACCGACATCTGCATGGACGTCGGCTTCACCAGCCTCGGCACGTTCAGCCGCACGTTCCGCGGGCATCGTCGGTGAGCCGCCGTCGGCGCTATCGGCGCCGCGGTCCCCTGCGCCGATGTGCCGACCTGCTTCACGATGCGGTGGACGCGGCCGAGCGGTCCCGTGGAGCGCAGTTTCGGAGAAGCGCGGCGAGCCCGACTGACTACCGTTAGCGTCAGCTCCATGATCAATGCATCTCGCAATCGGTCAGATTTACGTCCTCGACCAGGACGACGCGCTCGACTTCTACGTCGACAAGCTCGGCTTGGAGGTCGACACGGACCAGGACCTCGGCTTCATGCGCTGGCTGACCGTCCGCGTGCCGGGTGACCCGACACGCAGCTCCTGCTCGAGCGTCCCGGACCGCCGGCGATGGACGAGGCCACCGCCGCGCAGGTGCGCGAGCTCGTCACCAAGGGTGCGACCGCCGGCTGGTTCGGGCTCGTCACGGACGACGTCCGGAAGACCTACGAGACCCTCAAGGCGCGCGGCGTCGAGCTGACCGAGGAGCCGACCGAGCGGCCCTACGGCATCGGACTTCGGCCTGCGCGACCCCTTCGGCAACGCGATCCGGATCGTGCAGTTCACCGCCTGACGGAGCGGTCGGCGACCGGGAACGTGACGGTGAAGCAGGCTCCGCCCTCGGGCGCGGGTGCGGCGGCGACCGTCGCCCCCATGCGCACGACCAGCCCGTGCACCAGCGCGAGTCCGACCCCTCCGGAGCCGACCGGCCGGCGTCCCCGGTAGCGGTCGTGCAGCACCCCGCGCTCGAAGACGACCGGATAGTCCTCGGGCGCGAAGCCGGGACCGCCGTCGCGGACCTGCAACCAGGAGACGGTGGCGTCGCCCCCGGTGGCGACGACGAGCGGCGCGCCACGGGGGGTGACGCGCAGCGCGTTCTCGGCGAGCCCGTCGACGACCTGCCGCAGGCGTCGGGGATCGGCCCGCACGACCACCGTCGGGGCGGCCGCCACGGCGAAGCGGACGCCGGCGTCGGTGCAGCGCGCGGCCCAGACCGGCGCGGCGTCGGCCGCCAGCGCGGCCAGATCGACGGGGACGGGGTCGAGGCGGAAGTCGTCGGCTTCCAGCCGAGCGAGCTCCATGAGGTCTCCGACGAGCCGGTCCAGCCGGTCGGCCTCGCGGACGATCACCCGGCCGGCGTCGGTGGCGTCGTTCCCGGTGACGACGCCGTCCGCCAGCGACTCGGCGAACCCGCGGACCGCCGTCAGCGGAGTCCGCAGCTCGTGCGAGACCGACAGCAGGAACAGGCGTTGCCGCTCCTCGCTGTGGGCCAGCGCGTCGGCCAGCTCGTTCACCGCCCCGGCGACGGCCGACACCTCGGTCGGCCCGGCGACGGGCACCCGGACGTCCCGTCGCCCCGAGCGCAGGAGGCGGGCGGCGACGGCGGTGCGGCGCAGCGGGCGGGCCAGCAGCTGCCCGACCACGAGACCGACGACCACGGCAACCGCCACTCCGGCCAGCAGCGCCACGGTCAGGTTGCGCCGCACCAGTCCACCACCGAGCGGGCCGGTGTCGCTGGTGCGGACCAGTGCGAACCCGCCGACCGGCGCGGGCCGGGCCTCGACCAGGTAGCGGACACCCCCGGACACCACCTGCGCCGACACCGGCTGGCCGCCGAGCGCGCGGTCCACGCCGGCCTGCTGGAGCACCGGCCCGAGAACGCCGGGGTTGCGGGCGCCGCGGGCCGTGACGACGACGACCGTCACGCCCTGGCCCGCGAGCACGTCGACGACCCGACGCATCCCGGCGCCCCCGCGCAGCCCGCCGCCGGTCTCGGTGAGCTGCGCCGCGACGACGTCGGCCTGCTGGGCGAGCACGTCCTGCGTCACCGTCCGGGCGGTGACCGCGACGAGCCGCACGGCGACCAGCCCCGCCGCTCCGACGGCGACCACCGCGACCAGCAGGCACGCCGCGGTGATCCGCGCCGCCAGTGAGGTCGTCGACCTGCGCCACCTCGTGGGGTCGGCCGGTTCTCGCGGCCGCGCGGGCGGCGCCGCAGGTCCCGGCGCGGAGCTCGACTCCGGGGACGCCTGCCCTGATCGTTCGCGCTCCGCGGCCGTCGTGGGCGTGAACAGCGGTGCAGGCTGCGGCCGCCCGGCGGGCGTGCTCATCCCAGACCCTCGCCCTGCTCGGTCATCGCGACTCCGCGGCGTAGCCGGTGCCGCGCACCGTCCGGATCGGGCTGGCGTCACCGAGCTTGGCGCGCAGCTGGGCGACGTGGACGTCGACGGTGCGGGTGCCGGCCGCCGCCGCGTAGCCCCAGACCGCGCCGAGCAGCTGCTCCCGGGTGAACACCCGGGAGGGCGCGCGCATGAGATGTGCGAGCAACCCGAACTCGGTGGCGGTGAGCGGGACCTCGCGGTCACCGACGTGCACCCGCCTTCGGTCGACCTGCACCCGAACCGGTCCCATCGCCAGGATCTCCTCGCGGGCGGGCGACCCGTCCGCCCGGCGAAGCACCGCACGGACCCGGGCGACGAGCTCGCGTGGACTGAAGGGCTTGGTCACGTAGTCGTCGGCGCCCAGCTCGAGGCCGACGATCCTGTCGACCTCGTCGTCGCGGGCGGTGACGAACAGCACGGGGGTCCAGTCGTCCTCCGCCCGCATCCGGCGGCACACCTCGACGCCGTCCATGCCGGGCAGACCGATGTCGAGGACGACCGCGACGGGGTGGAGCCTGCCGACGGCGTCGAGCGCCGCCGCACCGTCGGTCTCGACCTGCACACCGAACCCGTCCTTGCGCAGGTAGAGCCGGACGAGGTCGGCGATGGCACGGTCGTCCTCGACGACGAGGACGAGACCGCGCGGGTCGGGGTCGGGCACTGGTCCTGCCTCCGGGCGGCTGGTGGTGGTGCCGATCGTGTCACCGACCGGGCCCGGGCCGGCACACGGTCACCGACCTGCCGCGCCGGCGTCCGCGTCGAGGTCGCGTTCGACGGCGTCGACCGTGGCCTCGACATCGGCGAGCGGGTCCGCGGAGCCGGAGCGCGCACCGTCCGACGCCCCGGCCGGGGAGCCGGTGGCGGGAGCGGTCGTCAGGGCGCGGTCGGCCGACCGGCAGCCGCCGAGCAGCAGCGCGGCCACCGCCGCGGTGAGGACGAGCACGGCCGGTGTCCGGCGCCGACCGGGCCGGGACGTCGGTGTCATGAGGCGCAGTTCGCGTCACGGAAGCCCGTGACCCGCTTCTTCGCGTCGGCCAGCCGGTCGAGCTTCGCGGGACGGGCGTCGATGCGCTTCTGGATCCGGTCGGTCACGTCGCCGTGCCCGGCCGCCTTCGCCGTGTTCTCCCGTGCCGTGAGCCACGCCGTCGAGCCGCGGGTGGTCGCGTCCGCGTTGATCCGGGTGGTCACCCGGTCGATGCGCGCGAGGATCGCCGGGATCCGCTGCGTGCAGACCCACGTCGCCTGCTCGGGGCTCAGGGTGATCGGCCCCTGACCGGTGGACGTGCCGGGGTCGTCGGCGAGCGCGGGACCGGCACCGGCGAGGAGCAACCCCACCGACACGGCCGACGCGGCGGCGATCCTTCCGATCCGGCGGGCGGTGGTGGCCATCGGCGCGGTCCCCTCTCGTCGTCGCCCGGCGCGGTGCCGGACAGGACAGAGCGTGGCCTGCGCACGTTCGGGCCCGGTGGATCTCGTGTTCGGATCAGGTAAGGGGGCGGTCAGTGGCGGCGGGCCGGGCCGCGCCGCCCCGCCGCCGCCTTGCCCGCGGTCCGCGATGCGGCGCTCGTCGGCCGTCGGCCGACGTTCCCGGACGGCCGGACGGTGGCGGGCTTGGCCCCGGGCCGGAGCGCCGTCGCCGGCTCGACGGGCTCCGGCGGGACGGGTGCGGCCGCGGCGACCGGACCGACGGGTCGGGCGGCGTCCTCGGCGGCGAACCGGCGGAAGACGATCCGTTGCTGCACGAGCGTCCACAGGTTGTTGGTCAGCCAGTACAGCAGGATGGCGATGGGGAACGCGGCGAACAGCCCGCCCAGCAGCACGCCGAGCGGAAAGATCCACGGTGTCGCGCGCATGATCCGCATCGCCGTGTCGGTCGGGCCGGCGGCCGCCTCCACCGGGGCCGCCGTCCCCTGCTGGCGCAGGGAGGCCCGTGCGGTCAGGTGGGTCGCGACGGCGGCCAGCACCATCAGCGGCACCGCGACCACGACGACGTCGATCCGGTCGACGTGCCCTCCGAAGGAGTCGAGCAGGTCCTGCGGCATGCGGATCCAGGCCGAGAGCGGCGCCCCGAACAGCCGAGCCTCCAGGAACGACCGGACCTGCGCCGGACCGAACACGTAGTTCGGGATGGCGGCGTTCTGCTCGAACGTGAGGCCGGGGCGGTTGAAGTAGCGCAGCACGTGCAGCAGCGCGAGGAACACCGGCACCTGGATCAGGGCCGGGACCAGCGCGCCGAGCGGGTTCACACCGTGGGTGCGCTGCAGCTTCTGGGTCTCCTCGGCGAGCCTGCGGCGGTCGTCGCCGTACCGCTTGCGCAGCTCCGTCAGCTGGGGCGACAGGGCGCGCATCGCCCGCGCCGAGCGCATCTGCACGAGGAACAGCCGGATCATCAGCGCGCGCAGCGTGAGCACGAGGAACACGACCGACAACGCCCAGGCGAGCCCGCTGGAGGGGCCGAGCACCATCGCGAACAGGGTGTGCCAGACCCACATGAGGGCCGACACGGGGTAGTAGAGGACGTCGAGCACGAGCAACTCCGAGGATCGCCGGACCGGGGACGCGGGGAACCGGCGATCACAGGGTCGGCGCGGCCGCCCGGGTCAGGTCAGATCGCCGGGAGCGCGCTTCCGGGAGCACGCGGACGCGGCCGTCCGGCGGCGTCGGGATGGTGCTGGCGGGAGGCGCCGTCCGTGCTGTGGCGGGTCCGGCGACCGGGGACGACCACGGCCGGACCCGGCACGGCCGCTGCGCGTCCGCCGTGGACGCAGGCCAGGGCCCACAGCGCGGCACCGACGAGGGTGAGGAGCACCCCGGGGTCGTCCGTCACGCCGGCGGCCCCGAGCAGCAGCACGGTGAGGACGGACAGCGCCGCTGCCATGCGCGTCATGCCACCTCCCCGCCTCGCCTCCACACGGTACCGGCGCGGCCGACCGGCGGCCGGGTTACCGTCGACGCGTGCCCGAGGGCGACACCGTCCACCTCGCCGGGAAGCGCCTGCACGCGGCGCTAGCCGGGAAGCTGCTCCTGCGCGGGGAGCTGCGCCATCCCCGCCTGGCCGAGCACGACCTGGCGGGCCGCACCGTGCTGGGCGTGCGCAGCGTCGGCAAGCACCTGCTCACCCGGTTCGACGACGGCCGCAGCCTGCACAGCCACTTCCGGATGGACGGCTCGTGGCACCTCTACCGGCCGGGCATGCCGTGGCGACGCCCGGCGTACGAGGCGCGGGCGGTCCTCGCGACCGCGGACCGCGTGGCCGTGGGGTTCGCCCTGCACGACCTGGAACTGCTGCTGACGACGGCCGAGGACCGCGTCGTCGGTCACCTCGGCCCAGACCTCCTCGACCCCGGGTGGGACGACGCGCACGCCACGGAGGCGCTGCGCCGGTTCACCGCCCGGCGCGACCACGAGCTGGGTCTGGTGCTGCTGGAACAGCGCGTGATGGCGGGCGTGGGCAACCTCTACAAGGCCGAGGTGTGCTTCCTGCTGGGATTGTCGCCGTGGACGCCCGTGCGGGACGTCCCCGACCCGGCCCGTGCCGTCGGCCTGTCGCGCGAGCTGCTGCTGCGCAACAAGGACCGGCCCGAGCAGTCGACCACCGGTCAGCTCGCGCGCGGGCGCCAGCACTGGGTCTTCGAGCGCGGCGGGCAGCGCTGCCTGCGCTGCGGCACCCGGATCGCGGTCGGCGAGCAGGGTGACGGGGTGTACGCGCGCATCGCGTACTGGTGCCCGCGCTGCCAGCCGGGCCCGGCGCCCGCTCCCCTGCACGGAGCCCGTGCCCGTGCCGCCCGATCCCGCCGCTGAGACCGAGTGAACGCGCGGACGCCGCCCACCGGAGAAGGTGGACGGCGTCCGGGAGAGGTCTGCGCTCAGTTGGTGCCGGGCTGCTGCACCGGGCGGGTGGCTTGCGGGTCCGCCGGGGCCGGAGCCGACGACGGCTGCGCGGCGGCGGGCTGACCCGCCGTGACCTCGCCCGCGACCGGGGTACCGCGCAGCGAGGCGCGGATCTGCTCCAGCCGGTTCTGGCCGGCCATGTCGATCGTCGACTGCTGCACCTCGAGCATCCGACCCTGCACCGAGTTCTGCGCGAGCTCCGCCTGCCCGATCGCGTTGGCGTAGCGCCGCTCGATCTTGTCGCGGACCTCCTCCAGCGACGGGGTGTTCCCCGGCGCGGACAGCTCCGTCATCTGCCGCAGCGACGCCGCGGCCTGCTCCTGCATCTTCGCCTGCTCGAGCTGGCTCAGCAGCTTCGTGCGCTCGGCGATCTTCTGCTGCAGCATCATCGAGTTGCGTTCGACGGCCTGCTTGGCCTGCCCTGCGGCCTGGATCGACTGGTCGTGCAGCGTCTTGAGGTCTTCCACCGACTGTTCGCCGGTGACCAGCTGCGAGGCGTAGACCTGCGCGGTCTCCTCGTAGCGCTGCGCGCCCGCCTCGTCGCCCGCCGCGCGCTGCCGATCCGCCAGCACGAGCGCCTGCCGCGCCGAGGCCTGCAACTTCTCGATCTCACCGAGCTGCCGGTTCAGCTTCATTTCCAGCTGACGCTGGTTGCCGATCACCGCCGCGGCTTGCTGGGACAGCGCCTGGTGCTGCCGCTGGGCATCCTCGATGGCCTGCTGGATCTGCACCTTGGGGTCGGCGTACTCGTCGACCTTCGACGAGAACAGCGCCATCAGGTACTTCCAGGCCTTCGTGAACGGGTTGGCCATGACCTCCGCCTACCTCCGAGTGCGACACCGTCCGCCACCGGGCAGTGCCGCCGGCGCGCTTGCTTCGCCCCATCGTGGCACCGGACGGAGCGGGCTTCCACCGACCGGCGACGATATCGGGGATCTTCTCCGAGATCCCTCAGGGGCGTCCCTGAGAGGGTATTTCGAAACCCGGCCCGCGCGCCTGCGCGCCGTGGGTCTCGATATGCCCTCCCGATGGAGGCTACCGGTGGTCGTGGTCGGGCGGCCGCACCGAGGGGCCGAACGCGGTGATCCCTACCGAGCTCTCACCCGAGGGAGCCGAAACGCGGCGCCGGCGCGGTAGGCGTGCGTCAGGTGCCGCGACGGCCGGCGTCGGGGGAATCAAGCGGCGGCGCGCGCCACCGGACGGCCCGGGGCGAGAGGCACCGCCGTGGGTGCAGCGCCCAACAGCGCGGTGTCCGCTCCGGCGATCCGCAGGTCGGTGTGGCGCAGACCGATCGGCAGGCGCGGCGCGGACTCGAGCGCGGACTCGAGTGTCGACCCCGCGAGCGAGTGCGCGGCCTCGGTCAGCAGGTCCGGGAGCGTGACGTCGAGCGCCTCGCAGATGGCGGCGAGCAGCTCACTGGACGGTTCCTTGCGGCCACGCTCGACCTCCGACAGGTAGCCGAGGCTGACCCGGGCCGTGCGGGACACATCGCGGAGCGTGCGACGGCGTGCCGTGCGGGCACGGCGGAGGCCGGCACCGATCGCCTCTCTCAGCAACAGCGCCATGCCACCCTCCTCATCCTGGCCAGAATCTTCCGGCTCAGCCCGGACCGTGCCGGTGGGATCACGGTACCGACTCGCGCGCTCGCCCGTCGCCGCCCGGCGTCGGTCGTCACGTCCGCCCAGGGCGAACAGGCGCTCCGAGGGCTGCGGGAACCTGGCCGCGGCCGGCCGCGTCCCGGACGTCAGGTCGCGTCGGACGGGTCCGAGGCGACCGCGGGCGCGGCGGCGCGCAGGCGCATCGCCCGCAGGACGTAGTCGACGCCGGTGGCGACCGTGAGCAGCACGGCAAGTCCCAGGAGCGTGCCGCGCAGCCAGGCGAACGCCGTGGCCGCACCGAGGAGCTCCGGCAGGGGCAGCAGGTAGAAGCCGATCGCGACGGCCTGGACCAGCGTCTTCGCCTTCCCGCCGCGGCTGGCGGGGATGATCCCGTGGCGCAGGACCGCGAACCGCAGCAGGGTGATGGCGATCTCGCGGCCCATCATCAGGAGGGTGGCCCACCACGGCACCATGCCGAGCACGGACAGCCCGACGAGCGCCGAGCCCGTCAGCGCCTTGTCCGCGATCGGGTCCGCCACCGTGCCGAACGCGGTGACCAGACCACGGCTGCGGGCGAGCTGGCCGTCCAGCCGATCGGTGAACGCGGCGACGGCGAACACACCGAACGCGGCGAGGCGCCAGTGCACGCTCTGGCCGTGGTCGACGAAGAGTGCGACGAGGAAGACCGGGACGAGCACCAACCGCACGCCCGTCAGCACATTCGCGATGTTGAGCAGCGGCGGCGCCGCCGCCGGCGAGGTCACCGCACCGCTCCGCTGCGCACGGTCACGACGCCCCTGCCCCCGCCATCACCACGGGCCGCCGGGGCAGCACCTCCCGCGGTGAGACCAGCAGGTCCGCGCCCTCCGTGCCGGTGACGAGGCAGCGCACCAGGTCGCCCGGCTCCAGGCCGGACCCGCGCTCGAGCACGCACTCGCCGTCCACCTCCGGGGCCTGGTGCTCCGCCCGGCCGGTGCACTCGAAGTCGTCGTCCTCGGCCTGGTCGACCAGGACGGTGACCTCGGTGCCCACCCGGTCTTCGGCCCGCTGGGCCATCAGCTCGTCGACCAGCGCCGCGATCCGGGACACCCGGGCCGCAACCTCCTCGGTCGGCACCTTGCCGTCATAGCCGGCGGCTTCGGTGCCGTCCTCGTCCGAGTAGCCGAACACACCGACCGCGTCCAGCCTCGCCGCTGTGAGGAACTCCTCGAGCTCGGCGACGTCGTCGTCGGTTTCGCCGGGGAACCCGACGATCACGTTGCTGCGGATCCCGGCCTCGGGCGCCAGCGCCCGGATGCGCTCGCACAGGTCGAGGAACTGCTCCGTCGAGCCGAAGCGGCGCATCCGGCGCAGCACGACGGGGCTCGCGTGCTGGAACGACAGGTCGAAGTAGGACGCGACGCCGGGCGTGGTGGCGATCGTCGTCAGCAGGTCCGGCCGCACCTCGGCGGGCTGCAGGTAGGACACGCGCACCCGGTCAAGACCGGGCGTCCCCGCCAGCGCCGGGAGCAGGCCGACCAGCGCACGTGTGCCGCCCGGCAGGTCCTTGCCGTAGGAGGTGGAGTTCTCGCTCACCAGCACCACCTCGCGGACCCCCTGCCCCGCCAGCCACGCCGCCTCGCTCAGCACGTCGTGCGGGGGCCGGGAGACGAACGAGCCGCGGAACGAGGGAATCGCGCAGAACGCGCACCGGCGGTCGCACCCCGAGGCCAGCTTCAACGGGGCGTAGGGCTTGTCCGACAGCCGCACCCGCGAGAGGTCGGGCACCCAGGCGTGGCCGGGCACCGCGATGTCGTTCACCGCCGCGGGCCGCTGCACCGGCGAGATCGGCAGCAGCGTGCGCCGGTCGACCGGGACGTGCGCGGCCGGGGCGTGGCCGCCGAGGACGTCCGTGAGGCGGGTCGCGAGGTCCGGGTAGGCGTCGAAACCGAGCACGGCGTCGGCCTCGGGCAGGCTCTCGGCCAGCTCCGCGCCGTACCGCTCGGCGAGGCAGCCCACGGCGACGACCTTCGCGCCCGACTCCTTCGCGACGTCCGACGCGGCGAGCAGGGTGTCGATGGAGTCCTTCTTGGCCTGCTCGACGAACCCGCAGGTGTTGACCACGATGACGTCCGGCGTGGCGTCGTCCGCGTCGAGGTCGACCAGCTCCCAGCCGCTGCCGTGCAGCCGCCCCGCGAGCTCCTCGGAGTCGACCTCGTTGCGGGCGCAGCCGAGGGTGAGCAGGGCCGCACGCCGGGGTGAGTCGGGAACTACCACGTGGCCAGGGTACTGACCGTCTGATGATCTAGGCTGCCCGCCGTGACTGCGGTGCACGTGCGCCGGGCGCGGACCGCGGACGTGACGGCCGTCAAGGCCCTGATCGACGAGTACGCGGGCCGGGTGCTGCTGGCGAAGGAGATCGTCACCCTCTACGAGTCGGTGCCGGAGTTCCTGGTCGCCGAGCTCGACGGCGAGATCGTCGGATGCGGTGCCCTGCACGTGATGTGGGAGGACCTCGGCGAGATCCGCACCGTGGCCGTGCACCCGCGGACGGTCGGCCGCGGGGTGGGACACGCGATCGTCGCCGCACTCATCGAGCAGGGCAGGGAGCTGGGACTGCGCCGGATCTTCGTGCTGACGTTCGAGGAGCACTTCTTCGCCCGCCACGGGTTCACCGAGATCGACGGCACGCCGGTGCCGCCGGACGTGTTCGCCGCGATGGTGCGCAGCTACGACGCGGGCGTCGCGGAGTTCCTGGACCTCGCCCATGTCAAGCCGAACACGCTGGGCAATGTCCGGATGCTCCTGTACCTCTGACGGGACCGAAGCACGGACGATGAGGGCCGGGTCAGGGCACGGCCCGATCCGGCACCATGCCGTTGGCGGAGGCGGAGCTGTCCGGGGACAGGCTCTTGAGGAACGGCCCGACGATGTCGAGCGGCAACGGGAAGACGACCGTCGAGTTCTGGTCGGCTCCGAGTTCCAGCAGGGTCTGGAGGTAGCGCAACTGCAGGGCAGCGGGATTCGGGCTGAGGACGTCTGCGGCCTGCCGCAGTTCCGCGGACGCCTGCAGCTCCCCACGGGCGTTGATGATCTTGGCTCGGCGCTCCCGTTCCGCCTCGGCCTCCCGAGCCATCGCCCGCTGCATGGCCTCGGGAATCTCGACGTCCTTGATCTCGACGAGCCGGACCTCGACACCCCAGGACGTGGTCTGCTCGGCGATCTGCTCCCGCAGCCGTTCGTTGAGATCCGCCCGATGGGCCAACACGGCGTCCAGGTCCTCCCGGCCGAGCACCGAACGCAGCGTCGTCTGGGCGATCTGCGAGGTGGCCACGGCGAAGTTCTCGACCTCCATCACGGACCTGACCGGGTCGATCACCCGGAACAGCACCACCGCGTTGACCCGGGCTGGCACGTTGTCCCGGCTGATCACCTCCTGGGGCGGGATCGTCAGCGTCACCACCCGCAGATCGACGCGGACCAGCCGCTCGAAGCCGGGAACGACCCGGCACAGGCCCGGCCCGGCCGCCGGGCGGAGCCGCCCCAGCCGGAAGACGACGCCCCGCTCGTACTCCTGGATCACGCGGACCGACGCTCCGCCGAGGAGGACGATCAGTCCGAGCACCACCAGGCCGACGATCGACGCTGCCATCACAACTCCCTGGATGTCGTCCTGTTCCGCGCGGAGCCCCAGCGCGTGGCGAACCGGTCTCGCGGGGGCTCCTCGTACACGGCCTGCTGCGGGATGTGTTCCGGGAAGCGGCTGGGCGTGCGCCACAGGTGGCGGGCCAGAGGCACGCTCGCCAGGGCGGCCACGGCGATCGTCGCCAGCAGAACCAGCAGATCCGTCGGACTGGGCCGGGACACCAGCATGCCGAGCGGCAGGAAGACGCCGATCAGTGCGACGAGACAGGCGATGCCGCGGTGGAAGCGACCAGCTTCGGAGTGCGGCCAGGGATCGATCTCCCGGGTCACCTCCCTGCCGTGTGGCGAGGTCGTGCAACCGCTCTTCACCGGGCAGGCGTTGCACACTGCGGGTTTCCCGCGGTAGCGCACGATGCGCTGCTCCGGGTCATACGAGGTGGGCCACAGCCACTGGTCCTGTGGGCAGATCCACGCGTCGTGGTCCGGGTGGTAGCGGAACGAGCCCGTCCGCCACTGCCGCGCGCGCACCGCGACTCGCCGGGCCATCACGTCGAAGCCGTAGGCCACGGCGAGCAGAAACACGCTGTAGCCAGATACCAACAGTACGTTCGTCGACACCGCCGCGGTCATCGCGTCCTCGGGGAGTCCGCCGCGGTCGGCTGCTTCTCGACGAACAGCACGTCCTGAGGCAGTTCGTAGGTTGTCGGACCGCGCCGCGAGTGCCGCAACCCCTGCCAGGCGATCCACAAGAACGGCAGGCAACCCCCGACGATGAAGATCACGTCGCCCGGCATCCGGCCCCACTCCAGAAGCCGGTTCGCGGGATTCGTCAAGTAGCCCAACGACCGCGCCTCGAAGTAGCCCTCGTTCACCGACGCGTACAGCTGGAGCACGCCCAGCGGCAGCAGGGTGACGAACACCATCCAGGCGAGCCCGATGTTCAGCGACCAGAAGGAGATCCGGGCCAGCTTCTCCGGCCATTTGTCCTCGGGGATCAGGTAGCGCAACGCGAACATGGACAGCCCGACGGCGAGCATCCCGTAGACGCCCATCATCGCGGCGTGGCCGTGGTTTGCCGTCAGCGCCGTGCCGATCTCGTAGTAGGACACGATCGGCAAGTTGATCAGGAAGCCGAAGATGCCGGCGCCGAGGAAGTTCCAAAAGCCGACCGCGACCAGGAACATGACGGCCCAGCGGTGCGGGAAGGGCCCGCCCACCGACCGCTTCTCCTGCCGCGCCCCGAGCTGCAGGAAGGCCCACGCCTCGACCGTCAGGAAGGTCAGCGGGATCACCTCGGCGGCGGAGAAGAACGCCCCCAGCGCCATGTGCTCCACAGGCGTGCCGGAGAAGTAGAGGTGGTGCATGGTGCCGATCACGCCGCCGGCGGAGTAGAGGATCACGTCGAGGAAGATCACGCCCAGGGCGATGGTCTCGCGGACGACGCCGAGCATCACGAAGATGTAGGCGACCATCACCGTGGTGAAGAGCTCGAGGAAGTCCTCGACCCACAGGTGCACCACCCAGAACCGCCAGAACTCCGCGACGGTGAGGTGGGTGTCGGTGCCGGCCAGCAGCCCGATGGCGTAGAACGCCGGAATGGACAGGGCGGAGAAGAAGAACAACCAGGGCATGTTGCCCTTCGACTCGCCCGCCAGGCGCGACCGGATCCCCCGGTAGATGATCGCGATCCAGATGAACATGCCGATCGTCAGCAGGGCCTGCCAGATGCGCGGCAAGTCGAGGTACTCCCACTGCTGGGCGAACAGGGGCCCCTTCGCCCAGGAGACGCCGTGGATCGACAGGGCCTCGCTCAGCAAGCTACCGACCACGACCACGACGACCGCGCCGAAAAGGACATAGACGAGAACGGCCTGCTTGCGGGGCTCGCGTCCGGCGACGAACGGGGTCAGGAAGATCCCGGCGGCCAGGAACGAGGCCGCGGTCCAGAACAGAGCGAGCTGCAGGTGCCAGGTCCGGGCCAGGTTGAACGGGAGGAGCGCGGCGAGGTCGAAGCCGAAGAAGCTCAGGATGTCGGCCCGGTAGTGCTCGGCCGCTGCGCCCAGCAGCGTTTGGACCAGGAACAACGCCGCGATCGTGAAGAAGAACCAGGCCGTCGCGCGCTGGGCCGGGGTCAGGGCCACCTCGCTGGGTCGGCGGAACGAGATTGCCGGGGCCTCCGCGCTGTGCCAGCCGACCTTGGCGCTCCAGCGGCCGTAGACGGCGAAGAGGATGCCGGTGCCGCCGAGCAGCACGACGAGCGACAGCACGCTCCACACCACCACGTCTGCCGTCGGGCTGTTGTCCACCCGGGGCTCGGCCGGCCAGTTGTTGGTGTAGGAGTAGTTGTGGCCGGGCCGTTCGGCCGCCGACGCCCACGCGGTCCAGGCGAAGAACGCCGTGAGCTGGCGAACCTGCGCCGGGTCGCTGATCACGTTCGGGACCAGCCCGTTCCGGCTGGAGTCCGCGCCGAAGAACTGTCCGTAGTGCTGGGTGTTGGCCTCGAAGGCCCTGGCCTGGTTGTCGGTGAAGGTCAGGGTCCCGGTGGCCTCGTCGTACCGGTTGGTGCGGAACTCGGAGATCACCGCCTGGCGCGGTTCGGCGGTGCCGGACTCGCGCAGCTGCGTCTCCACGAAGTCCGTCGCGCGGCGCAGGTAGTCCGCGGTGTAGTCGGGCCCGAGGTAGGCACCGTGCCCGACCACAGACCCGTACTCCATCAATCCCCGGGCGAGGAACAGTTCCTGCCCGGCGGTGATGTCCGCGCCGGTGAAGAGCACCTCGCCGTTGGCCGTGACGACCTTCTCCGGCTGGGGCATCGAGGCGGTGTAGGTCCGGTAGGCGAGTATGCCCATCACGAAGAAGCCGAAGATCACGACGAGGGCGACGGCCTGCACCCAGCCCTTCCCCACCATGAGCTTGCGCCGATCGGACCGGGATGTGGTGGGGGCCGCAGCGGTCATGCGGGGCTCCGTCTCGGGCCATGATCTTCGGTGACCATCCGGCGGACGCTAGCGACATCCGGCCCCTGCACTCAGAGGCTGAGGGCCCTCGGTTCCGGGGCGAAAGTCCCTCCGGCACCACCGTTGGGCCCGACGGCCGGCCAGCGGATCAGCCCACATCATCGTCCGCGTCCGGGGCGCTGCCGTTGCGGATCAGGTACAGCGCGCCGTCCAGCTCGTCCGGCTTCACGAGCACGTCGCGGGCCTTGCTGCCCTCCGACGGGCCGACGATGCCGCGGGTCTCCAGGAGGTCCATGAGCCGGCCGGCCTTCGCGAAGCCGACGCGCAGCTTGCGCTGCAGCATCGACGTGGAGCCGAACTGGGAGGTGACGATCAGCTCGGCGGCCTGCAGGAGGAGGTCCATGTCGTCGCCGATGTCGGCGTCGACCTCCGACCTGGCGCCGCCCTCCCCGGCCTTCGCGGCGGTGACGCCCTCGGTGTAGGTCGGCTCGGCCTGGTCCTTGGTGAACCCGACGACCGAGGAGATCTCCTCGTCGCTCACGTACGCGCCCTGCATGCGGACCGGCCTGCCCGCGCCCATCGGCAGGTAGAGCCCGTCGCCCATGCCGATGAGCTTCTCGGCCCCCGGCTGGTCCAGGATCACCCGCGAGTCGGTCAGCGACGACGTGGCGAACGCCAGCCGGGACGGCACGTTCGTCTTGATCAGCCCGGTGACGACGTCCACGGACGGGCGCTGGGTCGCGAGCACCAGGTGGATGCCGGCGGCGCGCGCCTTCTGCGTGATCCGCACGACAGCGTCCTCGACATCGCGCGGCGCGGTCATCATGAGGTCGGCCAGCTCGTCCACGATGCACAGGATGTAGGGGTAGGGCCGATACTCCCGCTCGCTGCCGGGCGGCGCGGTGATCTCGCCGGAGCGGACCTTGCGGTTGAAGTCGTCGACGTGGCGGACCTTGTTGACCTGCATGTCCTGGTAGCGCTGCTCCATCTCCTCCACCAGCCACGACAGTGCCGACGCCGCCTTCTTCGGCTGGGTGATGATGGGCGTGATCAGGTGCGGGATGCCCTCGTACGGGGTCAGCTCGACCATCTTCGGGTCGATGAGGATCATCCGGACCTCGTCCGGCGTCGCCCGGGACAGCAGCGAGACGAGCATCGAGTTGACGAAGCTCGACTTGCCGGAGCCGGTGGACCCGGCGACGAGCAGGTGCGGCATCTTCGCCAGGTTCGCGACGAGGAAGTGGCCCTCGATGTCCTTGCCCAGCCCGATGCCCAGCGGGTGGGCCTCGCTACGGGCGGCGGTGCTGCGCAGCACGTCGCCGAGCCGGACCATCTCGCGGTCGCTGTTCGGCACCTCGATCCCGACCGCCGACTTGCCGGGGATCGGCGCGAGCAGGCGGACGTTGTCCGTGGCGACGGCGTAGGAGATGTTGCGCTGCAGCTGGGTGATCTTCTCGACCTTGACCGCCGGACCCAGCTCGATCTCGTAGCGCGTGACGGTCGGGCCGCGAGTGAACCCGGTGACCTGCGCGTCCACGTTGAACTGCTCCAGGACGCCGGTGATCGCCTCGATGATCTGGTCGTTCGCGCTGCTGCGGGTGCGCGGAGCCGGGCCCGTGGGGAGGAGGTCGCTCGGCGGCAGCGTGTAGGTCGTGTCGCCGGCCGTCTCGCGCATCGCCAGGCGCAGCTGCTCGCCGACACCGTCACCGCCCGTCTCGGCGGGCGGGGTGGCCGGGACCGGCGGGGCGGGACGGCGGGGTCGGGCGGGCGCCTCGCCGGTCGCGGCCGGCGGGCCGTCGGGTTCTGCCGGCGGATCGACCGCGGCGGGCGGCTCGGCGAAGGCGCCCTGCCGCCTGCGGCTCGGCCGACGCCGGGCCGGCTCGGCCGGTGCGGCGTCGTCCTCGAGGTCGAGCCCGTGGTCGCCGTCGGTGGCGTCGTGCTCGTTCTCGTCGGCGAGCGCGCGGCCGGTCAACCTGCGGAACAGGTCCGGGACCTCGCGCAGCGGGGTGTCGATGAGCAGCAGGACCGCGTACCCCGACAGGAGCAGCAGCACGGGCACCGCGACCCAGACCGTGAGCCCGCTGGCCAGCGGGATGGCGGCGAGATAGCCGACGGCTCCGCCGCCCTCGTGCCAGCGCTCGGGTTCGGCGGGCAGGCCCGCACCGATGTGCACGAGGCCGAGCGCGCCGAGCGCGAGGAGCGCCGAGCCGACCACCAGCCGCGGCCGGGCCTCGGCGTGGGCCTCGGTGGTCATGAGCACCACGCCGACGACGAACAGCAACACGGGAACGACCACCGCGCCGAGCCCGACGATAGCGGCCAGCGCGCTGGAGAACGTCTGCCCGACCGGTCCGCCGGCGCCGGCCCACACGCCGGCGCCGACGACGACGGCCAACACCAGCACCAGCACGCCCAGGCCGCCGCGGCGATGCACGGGGTCGATGTCGCGGGTGCGGCCGATCCCCCGGCCCACGCCGCGGCCGGCGCGGGCGACCCCGCGGCCGACACCGTCGATCGCGCGGTCGAGCAGGTCCGGGTTGCGCCGGGTGCGGCGGCCGGGTGACCGCCGGGCTGCGGGCTTGCGCGCGGCGGGCTTGCGGGTCGTCCCCCGCGTCGTCCCTGCCGCGCGGGTTCCCGAGGAGCGGCCGCCGGCCGTCGCGCGTCCTGCCATGCGCCGAGGCTATCGGTGCTCGGCCGCCGGGCCGGGATCCGACGCACCGCGCGCGACGGGAGCGGGCTCGGCGGAGCGCTGCGCGGGGATGGCGGGGATCGGCACCGCAGGCGACGCGGCGGGCGGGCCCGGGGCGGCGGTCAGCCGGCGACGGGTGCGGCCGGCGAGGGCGGCCAGCCCGACGAGCAGCATCGCGGCGGCACCGGCGCCGAGGCCGGGAGCCACGGCCCGGGACGCCGACACCGCGACGACCCCGACGACCACCATCGCCACGGCCACCACCGTCGCCGCGAGCAGGCAGCGGGTCAGCACCGCGGCGGCCCGGGTCCGGGCCGCCGGGCGCCGGGCGAGCGCCCCGGCGCGGGCGACGACCAGCAGGCCGACGCCCAGTGCCGCGGCGCCGGCGGCGCCGAGGCCCAACCCGAACGCGGTGTCCGCCCCGGTCGGCCGGGCGGCCACGACCGCGACCAGGAGCCCCAACAGGACGAGGGCGGCGACCGCGGCGGCGACCGCCCCGAGCACCAGACGGACCGCGTGCCTGCTGCCGGAGATCACGGCAGGGGTGGCGGTCACGGCGTTCCCGCAGGTCGGCACATGGCGCGACGGTAACAGCGAGGACACGGCACGCCTGGTTCCCACGCGTGTCGCCAGCGTGCTGGATCGATCCCGCGCCGTACAGCACGAGCCGTGACGCCGACCCGACGGCCCGGCGCGAGCGGTACGCCCCGCGGGCCGATCGGGCCGGCGGCGCCGGTCAGACCGGGATGACGTTGGGCACGATCATGGGCCGGCGGCGGTAGGTCTCGCCCACCCACCGGCCCACCACTCGCCGCACCGCCTGGGCGATCCGGTGCGTGTCCGTGATCCCCTCCGCCTCGGTGCGTGACAGCTCCATCTCGATCAGCGGCAGGACGGCGTCGAGCGCCTTCGGGTCGTCCGAGAAGCCGCGCCCGGCGATCGTCGGGCGCGACACCGCCCGCCCCGTCGACGAGTCGATGGCCACCGTGATCTGCACGAAGCCACCCTCGCCGAGCACCAGGCGGTCGCTCAGCGTGCTCTCGCCGATGTCGCCGACCGACAGCCCGTCGACGTACACCCGGCCCACCTCGACCCGCCCGGTGATGGCGGCGCGGCCGTCGACCAGGTCGACCACCACCCCGTCCTCGGCGATCACCACGCACTCCTCGGGAACACCCGTCTGCGCCGCGAGGGCGCCGTTGGCGCGGAGGTGGCGCCACTCCCCGTGCACGGGCATGACGTTGCTCGGCCGCACCGCGTTGTAGAGGAACAGCAGCTCGCCCGCCGGGGCGTGCCCCGACACGTGCACCTTCGCGTTGCCCTGGTGCACGACCGTGGCGCCGAGCCGGATCAATCCGTTGATCACCGCGAAGACCGCGGTCTCGTTGCCCGGGATCAGCGAGCTCGCGAGGATCACGGTGTCCTCGGGCCGGATCCGTACCGTCCGGTGGTCCCCGCGGGCCATCCGCGACAGCGCCGAGAGCGGCTCGCCCTGCGACCCGGTCGAGATGAGCACGAGCTCGTCGTCCGGCAGCGCCATCGCGTCGTCCAGCTCGACGAGCAAGCCCTCGGGCACGTTGAGGAACCCCAGCTCGACGGCGATGCCCATGTTGCGCAGCATCGACCGGCCGACCAGACACACCCGCCGCCCGTGCTTGGCCGCGGCGTCGAACACCTGCTGCACCCGGTGCACGTGGCTGGCGAAGCAGGCGACGATGATCCGCGACGGGGAGCGGTGGAACACGCTCTCGATCACCGGGCCGATCTCGCGTTCGGCGGTGACGAAGCCGGGGACGTCCGCGTTCGTGGAGTCCACGAGGAACAGGTCGACGCCTTCGTCGCCGAGGCGGGAGAAGCCGGCGAGATCGGTCAGCCGCCCGTCGAGCGGGAGCTGATCGAGCTTGATGTCGCCGGTGTGCAGCACCAGACCGGCCGGCGTGCGGATCGCGACGGCCAGCGCGTCCGGGATCGAGTGGTTCACCGCGAAGTACTCGCAGTCCCACGGGCCGTGCTGGAGCCGCGCGCCCTCCGCGACCTCCAGCAGGTGCGGCGTGAGCCGGTGCTCCTTGCACTTCTCGGCGACCAGCGCGAGCGTGAACCGTGACCCGACGACCGTGAGGTCCGGCCGCTGGCGCAGCAGGAACGGCACCGCACCGATGTGGTCTTCGTGGCCGTGGGTCAGCACCAGCGCATCGATGTCGCCGAGCCGCTCCTCGATCGCCCGGAAATCCGGGAGGATCAGGTCGACACCCGGCGAGTCCTCGCTCGGGAACAGCACCCCGCAGTCGACGACGAGCAGCCGGCCCTCGTGCTCGAAGACCGTCATGTTGCGCCCGACCTCGCCGATACCCCCGAGGGCGACGACCCGCAGGCCACCGGGGGGCAGGGGCGGAGGCGGCCCGGTGGGCAGCTCGGCCGGGTTGACCTCTTCGGGCGGGATGGGTGCGATGCGGCCGGCGTCGCGCCGGGGCGGGCGGGGTCGCCGGTCGCCGCGGGAGCGGTCCGACCGGGCGGGCGGGCGCGTCACGATGCCGAGACTCCCGATCCCACGCCGGCGCCGCGGTCCGCGCCGGCCACGTCCGCCGCCGGCTCGTGAGCCCGCACGAGCGGGACGCCGGCCTCCGCCAGGTCGTCCGTGATCGCCGCGACCTGCTCCGGCGTAGCGGGAGGCAGCGGTAGCCGCGGGTCGCCGACATCGACGCCGCGCAGCCGCAGCGCCGCCTTGCTGAAGATCACCCCGCCGGCCCGGCCCATCGCCCGGATCACCGGGGACATCGCGGCGTGCACGGTGCGGGCCCGCGCGATGTCGCCGGCCTCGTACGCGTCGACCAGCACCCGGAGCCGGTCCGCGACGACGTGCCCGATGACGCTGACGAACCCGACCGCGCCGATCGACAGCAAAGGCAGGTTCACCGGGTCGTCTCCGCTGTAGTAGGCCAGGCCGGTGGTCGCGATGATCTCCGTGGCCACCCGGAAGTCACCCCGGGCGTCCTTGACCGCGACGATCCGCGGGTGCTCGGCGAGGCGGCGCAGCGTGTCCGCCTCGATCGCGATGACGCTGCGGGGCGGGATGTCGTAGAGCATCACCGGCAGGTCCGTGGCATCGGCCACTGCCGTGAAGTGCAGGAGCAGGCCCGACTGCGGCGGACGGGAGTAGTAGGGCGTGACCAGGAGCAGGCCGTGCGCGCCCGCCTTCCCGGCGTCCCGGGCCAGGTGCACGCTGTGCGCGGTGTCGTAGGTGCCCGCCCCGGCGACGACCGTGGCCCGCCCGCCCACGGCGTTCACGACCGCGCGGACGAGCTCGGCCTTCTCCTCGTCCGTGGTCGTCGGCCCCTCCCCCGTGGTGCCGTTCACCACCAGGCCGTCGTTGCCGAGATCGACCAGGTGGGTGGCCAGCTCCTCGGCGCGGGCCAGGTCGAGCCGGCCGTCGGTGTCGAAGGGCGTGACCATGGCCGTCAGGACCCGCCCGAACGGGCGACCGGGCGGCCTCAGGCCGGACGGACTCGAACCGGGGGAACTCATGTCCGTGACGGTACCGCCCGGCCCCGACGGTATCCCGCCCCGAGCCCCACACATGCTGAGCGGTCCTCCTCACGCCCCGCGCGCCGACCCCGCCAGGGCGTCGACGTCGGCCGGCTGGCCGCGGAGCTCGACGCGCGCGGCGTCGCGTCCGAACGCGTGCAGCAGGATCTCCCCCGGCTCGCCCTCGATCGTGACGAGCCCCCGGCCCGTCTTGATCACGGCCTGCGCGCCGGTCGGGCGGCGCACCACCACGCCCACCGGGCTGCGCCGGTAGAACAGCCTGCCCATCCTGGTGACCAGCTCCCACAGCGCGCTGTCGCGGGTCTCGTCCGCCCCGCGCGGCGCCCAGCCGGGCCGGCCGCGCCGGACGTCTTCGTGGTGGACGAACAGCTCGGCGCCGTTCACGGCCTCGTCGACCCGCCCGATCCGGGACGGCGACCAGGCCGGGGGCCCGGACCGCAGCTGCTCGACCATGTCCTTCCATGCCGTGTCCGCGTAGCCCTGCATCGCCCGCTCCGTGAGCGGCGCCAGGAAGGGGATCACGATGCCGCCGGAGGCCCACGGCTGCCGCTCCCGGACCAGCAGGTGCGCCAGCAGGTCACGCGCGGTCCAGCCGGCGCAGAGGGTGGGCTGGTCGGGGTCGGTGCGGTCCAGCGTGTCGGACAGGGCTGCTCGTTCGGCGCGGGCGAGGCTCACGACGCCACCGTATCCGCGGCCGCCCGCACACCGCCTGCGCTGCAGCGGCGTCGCCCGGGCCCGCGTCGCCCTCGGTGCCGGATGCTCGGGCGCTCCGCTACCCCTCGGAGCCGGATGCTCGGGCGCTCCGCTACCCCTCGGAGCCGGATGCTCGGGCGCTCCGCTACCCCTCGGAGCCGGATGCTCGGGCGCTCCGCTACCCCTCGGTCACGAACGGGCTCGAGGCGATCTCGGTGCCGTCGTCGAGGCGGCCGAGCTCGAAGTCGCCGAACACGTTCGGCACCTCGCGCTGCAGCTGCCGCAGGCACTCGACGGCCAGCGCGCGGATCTCGACGTCCGCGTGCTCGGTGGCGCGCATCGCGATGAAGTGCCGCCACGCCCGGTAGTTGCCGGTGACGACGATGCGGGTCTCCGTCGCGTTCGGCAGGATCGCCCGGGCGGCCTGCCGGGCCTGCTTGCGCCGCAGCGTGGCGTTCGGCACGTCCGCGAACCGCCGCTGCAGCCCGGCCAGCAGCTCCTCGTACGCCTTGATCGCCGTCGCCGCGGCCTCGTCGAAGATCGCGTGCAGCTCCGGGTCCGCCGCGATGGCGTCCGGCTCCACCATGGCCGCGTTCCGCTCCGGGACGTACCGCTGCGAGAGCTGGCTGTAGGAGAAGTGGCGGTGCCGGATCAGCTCGTGCGTGAGCGAGCGCGACACGCCTGTGAGGTAGAAGCTCACCGAGCCGTGCTCGAGCACCGACAGATGCCCGACCTCGAGGATGTGCCGCAGGTAGCCCGCGTTGGTGGCCGTGACCGGGTTCGGCTTGGTCCACGACTGGTAGCAGGCCCGCCCGGCGAACTCGGCCAGCGCCTGGCCACCGTCGGCGTCGGTCTCCCAGGGCACGTCCGCCGGCGGGAAGAACTCCGTCTTCGCGACGAGCTGGACGCTGGGCGGCACGGTCTCCGGCATGGCCGGAAGAGTAACGACCGGCACCGACAGGACCGAGACCCCCGGGGCAGCACGGAGAACATCGGTGGCTGTCACGGATGTCCGCAGAGCCCGCAACCGGTCTCCTGGCCGGCATGACCACGGCACCGAGCACCTACGCCCTGCGGCTCTCGGACGACGAACTGGGGCGCTACCGGTGGATGGCCGCCCGGGCGCGAGCCGAGGAGGGCGACCTGTGGACGGCGGCCGGCATCGCGGCTGGCGCGCGGGTGGCCGACGTGGGCTGCGGGCCCGGCGCCATGCTCGTGACGCTCGCCGAGCTCGTGGGGCCCACCGGCCACGTCGTCGGGATCGACGCCGACCGGACCGCGGTGACCGCCGCCCGCGCCGCGCTCGCCGCGGCCCGGTTCGGGGGCCCGGTGGCGCCGGGTGAGGTCCGCCAGGGACGGGCGGAGAGCACCGGGCTGCCGCCGGCGTCCGTCGACACGGTCATGCTGCGCCACGTGCTCGCCCACAATGGCCGCGCCGTGCAGCGGATCGTGGACCACCTGGCGACGCTGGTGCGGCCCGGCGGCCACGTCTACCTCGTGGACGTCGACCTGACGACCGCCACGATCACGCCCGCGCTGCCCGAGGCGGTCGAGCTGGCCGCGCGGTACACCCGCTGGCACGAGCGCCAGGGCAACGACCCGCGGATCGGCCGCCGGCTGCCCGACCTGGCGCGGGCGGCCGGGCTGACCGTCGAGGAGTACCGCGGGTGGACCGTGGACGGTCCGGTGCCGCAGGGCATGCGCGGGCCCGCGTGGGCGGCCCGCGACGAGCTGGTCCGCGCCGGGCTCGCCGACGCCGCGGACGTGGCCCGCTGGGACGCGGCGTTCAGAACCCTCGACGAGGCCGTGGACCGTCCCCACATCGGTGGCAGCCTGTTCGCCGCAGTCTGCCGCCGGCCCGCCTGATCGAAAGAAGCACCGCCATGACCAGCACATCCGCATCCCACGCCGAAGCGGGCGACGATCGACCGGACGAGCCTCGTTGCCGCATCGTCCGCGGTGGCGAGGGCTACGAGGGCCGCCAGGGCCTGTCGTACGCCGCTGGGATCTCCGCGGAGTCGGCCGGGGCGCACGGGCTGTGCCTGCACTCGTTGACGATCCCGCCGGGCGGCCGGGCGAAGGCGCACCGCCACGAGTCGCACGAGTCCGCGATCTTCACCGTCAGCGGCCGGTGCGAGTTCTGGTGGGGCGAGGGGCTCGCCCACCGCGACGAGGTGGGGCCGGGCGACTTCGTCTACATCCCGGCCGGCGTCCCGCACCTGCCGATCAACCGCACGGACGAGCCGGTGTTCGCCGTCATCGCCCGCACCGACCCCAACGAGCAGGAGAGCGTGGTGCTGATGCCCGAGCTCGACGCCGTACCCGACGGAGGCACGCCATGACCGGCCTCGCGCCGTCCAATCCGGCCGTCAGGGGCCTGGACCCGACCGCCCAGCACGTCGAGCCGACCCCGCGGCGGATCCGGGTGCGCCTCGGCTCGCGCCTGGTCGCCGACAGCAGCCGCGCGCTCCTGATGATCCGCTTCGGCCCGAAGGGCCTGCCGACCTACTTCCTGCCGCGGGAGGACGTCGCGCCGGGCGCGCTCGTGGACGAGTCTCGCAACGCCGACGGGCAGTCGACGTGGACCGTACGTGCCGGACCCGACCAGGCGCTGCGCGCGGCCTGGACCGACTCCCACCCGGAGCTCGCCGGATACGTGACCTTCTCCTGGCGTCAGCTCGACTGGTACGAGGAGGACGAGCAGGTCCGGGTGCACGCGCGCAGCCCCTACGGGCGGGTGGACACGCTGCGCAGCTCCCGGCTGGTGGAGATCCGGGTCGGCGGCGAGACGGTCGCGCGCAGCATCCGACCGCTGCTGATCTTCGAGACCCAGCTGCCCACGCGGTACTACCTGCCGTTCAGCGACGTGCGCGCAGAGTTCCTCGAAGCCAGCGACACCGTCACCGAGTGCCCGTACAAGGGTGTGGCGCGGTACTGGTCGGTGCGCGCGGGCGGGCTGGTCGTGCCCGACGCCGCGTGGAGCTATCCGGACCCGATCCCGGAGAACCCGAAGATCCGCGATCTCGTCTGCTTCTTCACGGAGCGGGTCGATCTCGTCCTCGACGGGGTCCCGCAGCCGCGGACCGTCTCGCCCTGGTCGGACGGGACGGCCGACATGATCGACAGTGCGGCGGACCGGTGAGCGAGCGCAGCGAGCGAATCAATGTCACAGCGCTTCGCGCAGCGCCGACCGAGCGCAGCGAGGGAGAGCGGTGAGCGAGCGCAGCGAGCGAATCAATGTCACAGCGCTTCGCGCAGCGCCGACCGAGCGCAGCGAGGGAGAGCGATGAGCGAGCTTGCGAGCGAACCACTGTCACAGCGCCCGGACGAATGGCCGACCGAGCGCAGCGAGGGAGTGCGATGAGTCCGCAGCCCCGGGGAGGACTCTCCGACGCGATCCGACGCAACGAACACCGGAACGGGCACCCCGTCGCCCTGCCCGAGCTCCCGACAGCGACGTTGCCGACGGCGGAGGTGCGGGACCGCCCGGACTACTCGCTGGGTGTCGACGACGCGGAGCGCGCGCGGCTGCTCGCCCAGTGCGCGCTGCACCGCGCCGAAGCCGAGATCCTGCTCGACCGCATCGGCCTGCATGCCGGAGGCCGCGTCCTCGACCTCGGCTGTGGCCCGCTCGGCGTGCTCGACCTGTTCGCCGAGCGCGTCGGCCCGGCGGGCCGTGTGGTCGGGCTCGACCGGGAGGCCCGCTACCTGGCGATCGCCCGGCAGGAACTGGACGCCCGCGGGTTCACCGGTGTCGAGCTCCTGGCGTCGGACGCGACCGGCACTTCCCTGGATCCCGCATCGTTCGATCTCGTCCACGAGCGGCTCGTGCTCAACAACGTGCCGCAGCCGGACGCGGTCATCTCCGAGATGGTGCGACTGGCCCGGCCCGGCGGCCACGTGGCGGTACAGGACGTCGACTGGCTGACCTGGACCTGCCTGCCCGAACATCCCGACTGGGACCGGCTCCGCGCCGCAGCCGCGGCGGTGTGGAGCGGTGACGTGCACATCGGCAGGCGGCTGCCCGCGCTCCTGCGGGCGGCCGGCCTGGTCGACGTCGAGGTGATGCCTCACTTGCGGGTGTTCCGTCCCGGCGAGCCGTACCACCGACTACTGCCGCGGTTCGTCGCACTGCATCGGGAGCGCATCCTCACCGGCCGCTCGATGACGGCGGGCCAGCTCGACGGCGCCGTCGCGAGCCTGGAGGCGCACCTGGCGGACCCGGCGACTGTGACCCTCTACGCGACCTTCTTCCAGGCCTGGGGGCGCCGACCTCAGTGACACCACAGCTCGCCTTGACCGACGCCACTCCTGACGTCACAGTGATGTCATGGATATCGGCCGATACGTCGCCCAGCTGCGCGACGACCTCACCGCCGCGGCCGCCGCCGGGGACGAACAGACACGACGTACCGCGGCTCTGCTCGGCGCCGCGGTGGAGCCCGCCGCCCGGCTGGCGGTGATGAACGCACTCGCCGACCTCGCCGCGGAGATCACCGCCGAGCTCGGCGACCGGACGGTCGAGGTGCGCCTCGACGGGCGCGACGTCCGGGTCGCCGTCGGTCCGGAGCACGTCACCGACGCCGCACCACCGCCCCCGCCGCCGCCGCGCGGCCCGGGGGTCGACACCGGCGACATCAGCCGCATCACGCTGCGGCTGGTCGAGCAGATCAAGGGCCAGGCCGAGCAGGCGGCTGCCGCCCAAGGCGTCTCGCTCAACTCGTGGGTGGCCCAGGCGGTGCAGGGGGCGCTGTCCGGCCAGCTCCGCCGCGGCTCGGGCGGGCCCTGGGGCGGCCGGCCGGGTGACGGTGGGCAGTGGGGCTCCGGGTCCGGGTCCGACCGTTCCGGCGGCCCGGACGACGGCCGCCACCTGCGCGGCTGGGTCGAGGGCTGATCACCGTGGAGGATCTGGTGCGGCAGGAGAGCCGGACGGTCGCGGGCCCGGCGGATCTGGATCTCGCGGTGGACGTCGGCCGGGTGGTGGTGCACCTGGACGGCACGCCCGCTGTGGATGAGGCCGGGGAGAACGCGAACGGGGAGAACGAGGCCGGCGGCACCGCGAACGGGGGCAACGCGCCCGGCGAGCTCGAGGTGCGCGTCGAGGTGCGGCACGACCCGACGGCCGCGGGCGGATGGGCGCAACGTCTCGGCGAGGTCGCGTCGTGGCTGGGCTCCGTGGCGGCGGCCCCCGACACCGACGACGGTCCCGCCTCGGCCGGTGCGGACGCGGTGCGCGCGGCGGACATCGCGTGGGCCGCGCCGGGTGCCGGCGGCGAGGCCCCGACGCTGACGGTGCGCTCGACCACGGAGCTGCCGCTGCGGATGGTGCCGCTGGTGGTCACGGTGTGGGCACCAGCAGGCTCGCGCGTGACGGCCCGGACGGGCGCCGGTGACGTCGCGGTCAGTGGGCGGGCGGGGCGGGCGACCGTCCGGACCGGGGCGGGCACGGCGACCACCGCCGACGTGGACGGCGACGCCGAGGTCACCACCGGGTCCGGCGACGTCGTGCTCGGCGCCGTCGGCGGGCGGGCGCGCATCCGGACCGGCTCGGGCGCGGTCCGCGTCGGCGCGGTCGCCGGGTCGACCGACATCAAGGCCGGCAGCGGGGACGTCAGGATCGGTGCGGTCCAGGCGGACGTCGGCGTGCGCACGGGCACCGGCGCGGTCTCCGTCGCCGACGCCAGCGCCGGGCGGCTGGACCTGACCACGGGGTCGGGCGGCCTGACGATCGGCGTCCACGCCGGGGTGCTGGCCGAGCTGGACCTGTCGTCGGGGTCCGGGCGCGCCCGCAGCGAGCTGGACGTGCGCCAGACCGCCCCGGGCCGCGAGCCGGTGCTGTGGCTGCGCGGCCGCACCGCGAGCGGGGACGTGCTGGTCACCCGGGCCACGGAGCCCGTCTGAGCGCACAGACCGGCGGATCACCGGAGCTGTGCGGTGAGCGGGGCGGCGAGGTCGCCCCGCTCACCGACCACCACCCCGTCCAGCCCCTGCCAGGCCGCCAGCTCGCGCAGGGCGGCCGCCAGCTCGGCCACGACCCGCGGCCGGTCCGCCGCCACGGCGGACGAGCCGGGCGGCTCGCCGAAGGCGCCCGGCACACGGAGCACGCCTGCCACCCGGTCCGCCTTGAGGTCAACCCGCGCCACCAGGGCGTCGTCGAGCAGCAATGGGAAGACGTAGTAGCCGTACTCGCGCTGCGGCTCCGGTACGTAGATCTCGATGCGGTAGCGGAAGCCGAAGATGCGCTCGGTGCGGGCGCGCTCCCAGATCAGCGGGTCGAACGGCGACAGCAGCGCGCGCGCCGTGATCCGGCGCGGGATCCGGGCGCCCGGCAACCGGTACGCCGGGTGTCGCCAGCCCCGGACGGCGACGCGCTCCAACCCGCCCTCCTCGAGGAGCTGCGCGACCGCCCGCTGCGCGTGCGCCGGCCCGAGCCGGTAGTAGTCACGCAGGTCCGGCTCCGTGGCCACCCCCAGCGCACCCGCCGCCCGTAGCACCAGCGCCCGCGCCGACACCTCGGGGTCCGCCGGGTGCGCGGCGAGGACGTCGGGGGGCAGCACCCGTTCGGGCAGGTCGTAGAGGCGCTGGAAGTGCACCCGGGCCCCGGTGGTGAGCGCACCGGTGCCGAACAGGTACTCGCAGATCCGCTTGACGTCCGACCGGGCCCACCAGCTTGCGCCCTTCGGCCGCGCCGCACCGGCCCCCAGGGCCGTCTCCAGCGCCCCCGCACCCACCGGCCCCAGCTCCTTGACGGCCGCGAGCAGGTCGTCGACCAGCTGCGGCTCCCGGTCCGCGAGCGCCTCGTAGTGCCGCCACCACCCGGGGCGCTTGGCGCCCGACAGCAACAGCGGCCAGTCTGCGACCGGCAGCAGGCTCGCCTCGTGCGCCCAGTACTCCACCAGCAGCCGCGGCCGGCGCGCCGAGTGCGTCCAGGCGGCGTCGTCGACCAGCCCCGGGTCGTAGGGGCCGAGCCGGCTGAAGACCGGCATGTAGTGGGCACGCACCGCGACGTTCACCGAGTCCAGCTGCAGCAGCCGGATCCGGGCGAGCAGCCGCGCGAGGTGCCGGCGCGTCACCAGGCCGGACGGGCGCGCGTCGGCGAACCCCTGCGCCGCAAGCGCGGCGCGGCGGGCGGCGGCGGGGCCGAGCACGTCGACCCTGTTTCCGGCTGCACTGTCCACGACGGCGATGCTGGCATCCACCACCGACAGTTTCTCGCGACGCGGTCGCGGACCGCCGGTACGGGAGGTGGTCTGGGCGGTGCTGGCCGGCGCGGCGGTTGGCGGGCGGTGTGCGTGGGCGTCGGTCGGCGTACATCACCGCGGACGTGTGCGTCGGGCCTCGCGCGCCTCGTCCCGGCCCGAGTCTGAACGGCGGCGATCAGGGCGCGCAACGTCGAGACCTTGTGCCGGCCGGTACTGCCTGCGGCCGGCGGCACCCTGCGCTGGCCGTGCTGCCGCACACCGTCGAACCACGGCCGTGCCGCCGAACCTCGGCCGCGGTATCGCGCACCGACCGTGACGTCGCACGCCGGGACGTGCTGGCGCACCTGTTGGAACGGGTGCGACGGGCATGCCAGGGGTGCGACAGCTCGTCGTCGACGGCGCCGCGCCGCGATCGACTTCTACACGACCCTGCTCGGCGCGACGGTCGTCGACGTCCTGGACGGACCCGAGGACGCCGTCGCGCACGCCGAACTCGACGTCGGCACGGTCACCTGCAGCCGGCCGATCCCCGGCGGCCGGTGGTGGATCGTGGCGGCGATGACGCGGGTCGAGGACGTCAGCGAGGAGGAGGCGGACCGGCGGCTGGCGGCGTGGGCGAGCGGCAACCTGTGACGGTGGGCGCCTCACGCACCCGACCGCCGGCGGGTGCGGGACGCTCGGCGGCGATCACCATCACGACCGCGACCAGCACGATCGCGCCCCCGACGAGCTGCTCCGCCGAGAACCGCTCCCCCGCCACCACCACGCCGAGCACGACGGCGATCACGGGGTTGACGTAGGCGTAGGTCGCGACGGTCGAGACGGGCAGGGTGGCCAGCGCGTAGGCGTAGGCGCTGAACGCCCCGAGCGAGACGAACAACGACATGTACAACCAGGCCCACCACGACACGGGCGCGACCGTGGCCGGGTGCAGCCGCTCGCCGACGATCGTCCCGGTGGCGACGAGGACCGCTCCGCCGATCAGCTGCTGGATCGTGGCGAGCGCGAAGGGGTTCGCGGGCACGGCCATGCGCGCGGCCGCGAAGGTGCCTGTCGCCCAACCCGCCCCGGCGAGCAGCACGAGCGGCGGCCCCCACCAGGCGCTGCCGGAGACGCCGCCGGAGCCCCCGGACGGCCCGACCAGCACGAGCAACGCCAGACCTGCCGCGCCGACGAGCACGCCCAGCACGGTCGCCCGACGCGGGCGGTCGCCGGTCAGCGCCCGCAGCACGGCGATGTAGAGCGGCACCGACGCGATCAGGAGCGCCGTCAGCCCGGAGGAGACCTGGCTCTGCGCCAGGATCACCAGCCCGTTGCCCCATGCCGGCAGCAGCAGCCCGGACAGCGCCGCCGTGCCGAGCTGGGCCCGGGTCATCGCGAACACCCGCGGCCCGGCGAACAGCAGCACCAGGATCCCGAGCAGCAGGCCGCCCGTCATGAACCGGAAGCCGCTGGCGAGCAGCGGCGGCATCGACACGATGATGAAGCGGTTGGCGAGGTAGGTCGATCCCCACAGCACGTACACCACACCGAGCGCGATCCAGGGCACGGTCCGGCGGCGCTGATCGACCATCACCACCTCCACGACGTCGCCGCAGCACGCTTTCTTCCGCGGGCCGGCCTCGGGGCCACCGCTCGCACCCGGTATGCATGCCACATGGCACTCGCCACCGTGCGCCGGGCCGTCGACACCGACGTCGACGCCCTCGTCCGCATCCAGTCCGACACATGGCGGGCCGCCTACGCCGACCTCGTCCCGGCGGAGGCGCTCGCGCAGCTCAGCAGCCCTGCCGCCCGCGAGGCGTGGCGGGCCGCGGTCAACGCGGGCGGCGGGCACCACGTGTTCGTCGCCGACGAGGGCGAGTGGACCGTCGGCTTCTGCGCGGCCGCTTACTACGGCGGGGAGGACGGCGCCGCGATCGCGGAGGTGAGCATCCTGGTCGTCGAACCGCGCTGGGGGCGGCGCGGGCACGGCGGCCGCCTGCTCGCCGCGGCGGCCGCCGCCCTGCGCGACCACGGCGCTGCGACGGGCCAGGCCTGGGTGCCGGAGGCGGACGCCGTGTCCCGCGCCTTCTACGGGCACGCGGGCTGGACGGCCGACGGCGCAGTGCGCGGTCTGGACACCGGAGCGGGGACGTTGCGTGAAGTCCGCGTGTCCGGCCCGCTGGACCTGCACGTCCGCTGACCACCCGCCCGCCCCGACCCGCCGCTCGACCGGGCAGTGCTGGGAGAACCGGATCAGCCGCCGGTCGGGGCCGGGGCGCGCCAGGCGGGGTCGCGGCCGCTGAGCCCGAGCGCGCGGTCGAACGCCGGGGCGTCGTCGGGTACCGGCACGGCCGGACCGAACAGCCCCGGCACCCCCTGCTCGGAACCGAACGCCTCGAGGAACGGCAGGATCGCGGCCACGTCCCGCGGGTCCGGGTCGTAGGGCTGGCCCGTGGCGCGGGCCAGGTCCCAGCCGTGGAGGACGAGCTCGTCCAGTGTCACAACCGCGACGTCGGAGGCCGGCATCGTCAACCCGCCCGCGCCCGTCATCCCCTCCCCCGCGCCCGGCTCGCGCCACGCGGCGACCAGGGCGTCGAGCCGCCCGGGCAGGATCGCGCGCCAGTCCGGGTCGAGGTGGTCGGCCGACGCCTGCGGGGCGCCCGTCGGCTCCTTCCGCGCCGAGGCCGCCAGGCCCTCGCTGAGCCCCATGAGGTGGTCGAGCAGGGTGGCGACGGAGCTCTCGACGCAGGGGGTCGGGGCGTCGAGGGCGGAGTCGGGCACGCCGTCGAGCAGGGCGGCGATCCGGCGGGCGGCAGGTTCGAGGTCGGGAACGGTCATGTGGTGCTGACCGTCGCCGTCGCCGGAACTCATCGCCGGGCGGGGTGATTACTGGTCGAGGCCCAGCAGCGGTTCGAGGCCGACCGTCAGGCCCGGCCGCCCCCGCACGTTCCGCACGGCCAGCAGCACGCCGGGCATGAAGGAGCTGCGGTTCATCGAGTCGTGTCGGATCGTCAGCGTCTCGCCGTCGGTGCCGAGCACGACCTCCTGGTGCGCGACCAGCCCCGGTAGCCGCACGGAGTGCACCCGGATCCCGTCGACGTCCGCGCCGCGCGCGCCGGGCAGCTCCTGGGTCGTGGCGTCCGGTGGCACCCCGAGTCCGGCGTTCCGGCGAGCCTGCGCGATCAGGGCCGCGGTGCGGACCGCGGTACCGGACGGGGCGTCGACCTTCCCGGCGTGGTGCAGCTCGATCACCTCGACCGACTCGAAGAACCGCGCGGCCTGGCGGGCGAACTGCATGGCCAGCACGGCGCCGACGCCGAAGTTGGGGGCCACGAGCACCTGCCCGGGGCACTCGGCGAGCCAGCCGCGGACCGTGTCGAGCCGCGCGGTGTCGAACCCGCTGGTGCCGACGACGGCGGCGATGCCGTGGTCCAGCGCGTAGCGCACGTGGTCGAGCGCGGCGCCGGGATGCGTGACGTCGACGACGACCTGCGCGCCGGCGCCGGTCAGCGCGGAGAGTGCGTCGCCACGGTTGACCTGTGCCACGAGCTCCAGGTCCGGTGCGGCGGCGACGGCCCGGCAGATCTCGGTGCCCATGCGGCCACGGGCTCCCAGCACGCCGACCCTGATCGTCTCGCCCACGGCCGCCGAGCCTAGTGCCCCGTCCAGTGACGTCGGGTGGACGTTGCTGGACGGGGCACTAAGCCAGGACCAAGGCCCCTACCCACACGGCCGTCGCCAGCAGGGCCGCCGCGAGCTCGATGAGGATGCTCCAGCCGACCGCGGTCAGGGCGTGCCGCGCGGACGGCCACGCGCGGGCCCGACCGATCCGGGCCAGCTCGGCCAGGTACACCCCGAGCACGAACCCGAGGAGCAGCCCGACGACCGGCACCACGAAGAACCCGACGATCCCGAGCAGCCCGCCTGCGACGAGCGTGCGCCCCGGAACCCCGGCGTCGCGCATCCGGCGTCCCGGGAGCAGGTACTTGAGCACCGAGCCGGCGACGACGAGGGCGACGGCGACGCCCAGCACCGTCCAGCCGACGGCGTCGTTGCGGGGCACCGCCCACACCGCGATCCCGGCGACGACCAGGACCGGGCCGGGAAGCACCGGGACGAGGATCCCCACCAGCCCGACCAGCACCAGGAGAGCGGCGACGACGGTGGTCGCAACGCTGCCGGTGAGGGGCACGCCGCCACCGTACGGTGTCGCTCCCGGGCGGCCGGGCACCGAGGGTCCGGACCGCCGAGTACCGCAGGCCGGGGGCTCAGCCGGGCGTGGCCCCGTCGGGCTCCTAGGCCCGCACGGAGTGCCGACGCGGCCGGACCCGGGGGGCCGGACCGCCCTCGGCGAACTCCCGGGCGATCTCACAGGGATTGGCCGGCGCGACGTTCGTCGCGAGCCGGCGCAGCAGCCCGCGCAGCACGACGCGCTCCTCGTCGTCCAGGGGCGCGAGCAGGCCGTCCTCGACGTCGCGGAGCGTGGCCTTCACCTCGCGCAGTAGCGCCAGGCCGTCCGGGGTCGGCGCGACGCGACGGGCGCGGCGGTCGGCCGGGTCGGGCCGACGCTCGACGAGCCCGGCGGCCTCCAGGTCGTCCAGCAGGTAGGTCATCGCCGTGCGGTCCACCCCGAGGTGCTGCGCGAGTGCGAGCTGGCTGCGTGGCTCGCCCTGCCCGGCCACCGCGAGCACCAGATAGCCGCGGGCACCCCCCGGCAGGTCGGCCACCGCCGCGCGGGCCGTGTGCAGGTACGAGCGGGTGATCGCACCCAGTGCCCAGCCGAGATCGGCCTCGACGCCCGGAGTTGTCCTCACGCGCCGGACCCTACAGCCGGCAGGCGCCCGCGCATAACGTCTACGAACGCGATAGTCTGAAACAGAGAACATCGCACGCACAGCACGTCCTGCACCGAGGAAGGGACATCGCGGTCTGCCTCGCCGGACAGTCACAGCGCGCCTCGGGCGCGGTTCGAGAGAGGCATCGCATGGGGATCGACGCGCGGACCGGCCGATGGTCCCGGCTGGTCGTCGGCGCCGCGTGCGCCGCGGCCATCACGGTCGGGCTGCCGGGCGTCGCACTCGCTGCGCCGGCGGTACCACCCACCGCGCCGCCCGCCCAGTCCACCACCCAGGCCGCCCGGTTCGCTGACGCCGCGCAGCGCGCCCGGGCCGCGTGGGAGACGCACGGCCGCCCGACGGCCCTGGTCGTCGTCCGGCCGACGAGCGTCGACCTCGTGGACCAGGGGCGCCTGACCCGCCGCGTCCCGCGCACGGGCGGCACGCTGACGCTGGCCGGGCTCGACCGATACCTGCCGCGGGACTGGCTGTCGATCACCGGCGACACCGCTCGGCTCTCGGCCGCCGTCGTCCTCACGCCGACCGTCACCCTCGACGTGGGCGCTCCGGTGACGACGCTGCAGCTGGCCGGCGGGGCGACCGCACCGGAGGCCGCGTCGATCTCCACCGGCAGCGGCGGTCTGACCCTGCACGGGGTCACCGTGACCTCGGTGGACCGCACCTCGGGCCAGGCGATGGCACCCGGTCCGGGCCGACCGTTCGTCCTCGTCTCACCCGGCGGCAGGTTCACTGCCACCGACGCCACGCTCAGCGACCTCGGCACCGCACCGCGCGACGGCCGGGAGCGGGCCGACGTCGAAGACCACCCGGGCCTCGACTTCCACACCGGCAGCACCGGATCGCTCGTACGGACGTCGTTGCTGCGCAACGGCACCGGGCTCCAGCTCGACGGTTCCCAGGGCGTGCACCTCGAGGGGGTCACCGTCAGCGGCTCCGCGGGCACCGGCCTGGTCCTGCGCGGCGATCGCGGCACGACGATGGCCGGGGTCCGCGCCGAGCACAACGGTGCGTACGGCGTGCAGGTGACGGGGCCGAGCACCGATCGCCCGATCACCGGCATCGTCACGACCGGCAACGGCAGCTTCGGGATCGGCCTCGACAACCAGACCGGCACGCACGTCACCGCCGTCAGCACCTCCGCCGACGGCAGCGGCGGTCTCGAGCTCACCCGGTCCCGGGACGTGACGGTCTCCGCCCTCACCGCAGCCGACGAACCCGCCGGCGTGTTCACCCACGTCAACAACGCGAACGTGGTGCTCGACCAGCTGACGGTCACCGGCGGGCGGCGGGGCGTGGTGGTCGAGAAGACCACGGACGGCCTGACCCTGCAGGCGTCGACGATCCAGGGCGCCTCCGTCGCCGGGATCGCCGCCGACGGCAAGGACGTCGCGCTGCACGGTGTGGCCGTGCGCGACTCCCGGACGGCGCTGCGGGTCGAGCGGGGCGCGGACGGCGTCACCGCCAGCGATCTCACGATCTCCGGCGGGCAGGACGGGGTGGTCGCGTCCGCCGGAACGACGCGGATGGTCCTGCAGGACCTGCGCGCAGACGGTCTGACCGGCACGGGTGTCCGTTCGGCGAGCCCGGACGCCAGGATCCTCGGCGGCGCCATCACCGGCGGCACGACCGGCATCGACCTCGCCGCCGCGACGTCCATCTCCGGGACGTCCATCCGGTTGACCGACCAGGGCATTCGCGCGGAGTCCACCGGCCTCGTCCACGCCGACGACGTCGACGTGGACGCCGTCTCCGTCGGGATCGACACCGGCGTGGCGAGCCCCTTCCTGCTCACCCGCTCGCAGGTGCACGCACTGGAGGCGATCCGCGGCACGGTGAACGCCGAGGGGACGAACGACCTCTCCCTGCCGCCGTTGAACCTGCTCGGCGCCATCGGGATCCCGCTGGTCCTGCTGGCGGTGTCGCTTCAGGTGATCGCGGCCCTGCGGGGGCGGCGCTTCGGCGGAGACATCCGGCGGGTCCCGCCGGCCCTGCCGGGTGCCTCCGCTGCGACAGCGGACGCGAGGCGCCCGTCGCCCGCCCTGCCCGACGCGCCCGCACACGCTGCGTGACACCGCCCCCGGTGCGTGGAGAGATCGGCCGGGTCAGCCGCGGACCGGAGCCGGCAGGGCGTCCTCGTCGTCGAACGGGCCCACCACCGCCGTGACCTGGGGCTGCTCGAGCAGCTCCCGGGCCAGCGTCGCGACCTGCTCGCCGGTGACCGCGGAGATCCGCTCGAGGCTCTCGCCGATCGTGCGCTGGCGACCGTGGTCCACCTCGGAACGACCGATGCGGTTCATCCGCGACGGGGTGTCCTCGCTGCCCAGCACCAGGCCGCCGCGCAACGACCCCCGGGCCCGCGCGAGCTCCGCTCCGGTCAACCCGTGCTCGGCGACATCGCCGAGCACGCCGCGCACGACCGTCGCGACCTCGCCGAGGCGCTCGGGGCCGCACCCGGCGTAGACGGCGAAGCTTCCGGAGTCCGCGTAGCTCGCCGTTGAGGAGTACACCGAGTAGGCCAACCCGCGCTGCTCGCGGACCTGCTGGAAGAGCCGCGAGCTGGGGCCGCCGCCGAGCGCCGTGCTGAGTACCGACAGCGCGAGGCGGCGCGGGTCGTGCCGGGACACGCCGGGCACGCCGATCATGAGATGCGCCTGCTCGCTGTCGTCGGGCAGCAGCGCCAGGCGGGCGGCCGTCGGCCCGGGTGGCTCGGGGACACGCAGGCCGGCAGGCCCGGCCTCGACCCCGGCCCGGGCCGCTGCGCCGTCCAGCGCCGCCGCGACGAGGTCCACGACGTGGTCGTGGCGCAGGTTGCCCGCCGCGGCGACGACCATCCGCGGCGTGGTGTAGCGGCTGCGCCAGAACTCGTGCAGGACCGCGCGGTCCATCGCCCGCACGGAGTTCTCCGTGCCGACGATCGGCCGGCCGAGCGGGTGGTCGCCGAACAGCGCCTCGTCGAACAGCTCGCCGAGCAGGTCTTCGGGGTCGTCGTCACGGATCGCGATCTCCTCGAGGACGACGTTGCGCTCCAGCTCGACGTGCGCCGGCTCGAGCACCGCGTCGGTGACCACGTCCGCGAGCACATCCACGGCCATCGGCAGGTCCGAGTCGAGCACGTGCGCGTAGAAGCAGGTGTGCTCCTTCGCGGTGAACGCGTTCAGCTCGCCACCGACCGCGTCGAACGCCTCGGCGATCTCCGCGGCCGTGCGCCGGCGGGTGCCTTTGAACAGCAGGTGCTCGAGGTAGTGCGCGGCGCCTGCCTGTGCCGCCGTCTCGTCGCGCGAGCCGACGTTCACCCAGATCCCGAGCGAGACCGAGCGGACGCCCGACACCGTCTCGGTGAGTACCCGCAGCCCACCGGGGAGCACCGTCCGGGAGACGCCGCCGGGGGTGGCGGGCACCGTGAGATCTGTGGAGCCCGCCACCCCCGGGGTGATCACATCGGTCAAGAGGCTGGAACGTCGGAGGCCGGGACTCCGGATGCCGAGACCTCGACCGGAGCGTCGGCCGGCGTCGGGTCCGCCGCCGGGGCAGTGTCCTCCTGCACCGGGACCAGGCTGATCTTGCCGCGGTTGTCGATGTCGGTGACCTCGACGCGGATCTTGTCACCGACCTTGACGACGTCCTCGACCTTGCCGATCCGCTTGCCGTTGCCCAGCTTGCTGATGTGCACCAGGCCGTCCTTGCCCGGCACCAGCGAGACGAAGGCGCCGAAGGCGGCGGTCTTGACGACCGTGCCCAGGAACCGCTCGCCGATCTTGGGCAGCTGCGGGTTGGCGATGGCGTTGATCATGCCGATCGCCTCCTCCGCGGAGGGACCGTCGGCCGCACCGACGTAGATCGTGCCGTCGTCCTCGATCGAGATGTCCGCGCCGGTCTTCTCGGTGATCGAGTTGATCATCTTGCCCTTCGGGCCGATGACCTCGCCGATCTTGTCGACGGGCACCTTGATCGCGGTGACCCGCGGGGCGTAGGTGCTCATCTCGTCCGGGCGGTCGATCGCCTCGCCGATCACCTCGAGGATGGTGAGCCGGGCGTCGCGGGCCTGGGCCAGCGCGGCGGCGAGCACCTCCGAGGGGATGCCGTCGAGCTTGGTGTCGAGCTGCAGGGCGGTGACGAACTCCGCGGTGCCGGCGACCTTGAAGTCCATGTCGCCGAATGCGTCTTCGGCGCCCAGGATGTCGGTCAGCGCGACATACCTCGTCTCCGGGGCCCCGGCAGCGTTCTCAACCTCGTCCGACACCAGGCCCATCGCGATGCCCGCGACCGGGGCCTTCAGCGGCACGCCGGCGTTGAGCAGCGACATCGTCGACGCGCAGACCGAGCCCATCGACGTCGAGCCGTTCGAGCCCAGCGCCTCGGACACCTGCCGGATCGCGTACGGGAACTCCTCGCGCGTCGGCAGCACGGGCAGGAGCGCCCGCTCGGCCAGCGCGCCGTGACCGATCTCGCGGCGCTTCGGCGAGCCGACCCGGCCGGTCTCGCCGGTCGAGTACGGCGGGAAGTTGTAGTGGTGCAGGTAGCGCTTGCGGGTCTCCGGGCCGAGCTGGTCGATCTGCTGCTCCATGCGCAGCATGTTCAGCGTGGTGACACCCAGGATCTGGGTCTCGCCGCGCTCGAACAGCGCCGAGCCGTGCGCCCGCGGGACGACCTCGACCTCGGCCGAGAGGGGCCGGATGTCGGTGATGCCACGGCCGTCGATACGGATCTGGTCGGTGAGGATCCGGCGGCGGACCAGCTTCTTGTTCAGCCCACGGAACGCGGCGCCGATCTCCTTCTCGCGGCCCTCGAACTGCGGGGCCACCTTGTCCAGCACGGCCAGCTTGACCTCGTCCAGCCGCGCCTCACGCTCCTGCTTGCCGGCGATCGCCAGCGCCTGCGCCAGGTCGTCCGTCGCGGTGGCGGACACGGCCTCGAAGACGTCGGGCTGGTAGGCCGGGTACGTCGGGTAGGCACGCGTCGGCTTGGCCGCGACGTCGGCCAGCTGCTGCTGGGCGGTGCACAGCGTGCGGATGAACGGCTTCGCGGCCTCCAGGCCGGACGCCACGACGTCTTCGGTGGGCGCCTGCGCACCACCGGCGACCAGATTGATCGTCTCGGTGGTGGCCTCGGCCTCCACCATCATGATCGCGACGTCCTCACCGACGACCCGGCCGGCGACGACCATGTCGAACACGGCGCGCTCGAGCTGCTCATAGGTGGGGAACGCGACCCAGATGCCCTCGATGAGGGCGACGCGCACGCCGCCGATCGGGCCGCTGAACGGCAGGCCGGCGAGCTGCGTGGAGGCCGACGCGGCGTTGATCGCGACCGCGTCGTACGGGTCCTGTGGGTTCAGCGACATCACCGTGACGACGATCTGGATCTCGTTGCGCAGGCCGTCGACGAACGACGGCCGCAGCGGACGGTCGATCAGCCGGCAGGTGAGGATCGCGTCCGTGCCCGGGCGGCCCTCGCGGCGGAAGAACGAGCCGGGGATGCGGCCCGCGGCGTACATGCGCTCCTCGACGTCCACCGTGAGCGGGAAGAAGTCGAAGTGCTCCTTGGGCTGCTTGGACGCCGTGGTGGCGGACAGCAGCATGGTCTCGTCGTCCAGGTAGGCGACGACGGAGCCGGCCGCCTGCCGGGCGAGGCGCCCGGTCTCGAACCGGATGGTGCGGGTGCCGAAGCTCCCGTTGTCGAGCACCGCGGTGGTCTCGTGCACACCGTCGGTGTCGTGGTGGGGATCGGTCATGAAGGTGGGAATCTCCCTCGTTGCGAGTTCGCCACGTCCCGCGAGGATCCTCGGTCGAGCCGGTCTTCGATCGAAGCGGCCGGGTGATCCTCAGCAGACCCCGGACGCCACTACCGAGGACCGGCGGATGGTCTCGCCGGGTGGCAGTCGGATTGAGTTGTTCGTGCGGAACGGCCCCGGGAGCAGCGCTCCCGGGGCCGTCGAGGTCAGCGGCGCAGGCCGAGCCGCTCGATGAGCGACCGGTAGCGCGCCACGTCGACCGAAGCCAGGTACTTCAGCAGCCGGCGCCGCCGCCCGACCAGCAGCAGCAGGCCGCGGCGGGAGTGGTGGTCGTGCTTGTGCTGCTTGAGGTGCTCGGTGAGGTCCGCGATGCGCTTGGTGAGCAGCGCGACCTGCGCCTCCGGCGACCCGGTGTCGCCCTCGTGGACCCCGTAGGTGTCCAGGATGGTCTTCTTCTGTGCGGCGTCGAGGGCCACGGATGGAACTCCTTTGTCGTGACGTGCCGTGAGGCCGGCCCCGGCGGCGGTCGGCGCCGCGCGCGTGGATCGGCCCGGGGAGCCGGAGGACGGTCGCGGCCGCCACGGACTGCAGCCGGACCCGTCCTTCAGGTTACCAGCACCGACATCGGCGCCGCCGAGCACGCGGGTTCCGCGCGGTTCCGGCCGGGCGGGTGGCACGCGCGGCGGAGCCTATCCGACGGCCCGCGACCGGTTCCGCGGACAACCCGCCGCTGCGCGGAGCACCTCGGCCAACTCGGGGAAGCCGGGTGTCAACGCCGCCGCGGCGGCCGCGAGGCGCGCGGGCGGGGCCACGGTGCGCAGGGCGTCCGCCGGAGTGCGCGTGGCGAGAGGGCCGTCTCTCCCGGCCTGGCGCGGATCCGGTCGACCGACGCCCGGCTCGTGGCCGCACGCGGCATCGGGGACGTCCGCACCGGTCCAGCACAGCTGCGCTCCCGCCACCTCCGTGAGCAGCGCGTCGATCGCGCCCGGGCCCCGGGGCGGCCCCGCAGCGCACCGGTGGTCGAGCAGCTGCAGCCGGGCCAGCACCGCGGGGTCGCCGATCTTCACGCGACGTGCGCTGGCGAGCTGGCTGAGCATGGCCGGACTGACACCCAGCGTCTGCGCGAGCCGGCCCTGGGTGATGCCGAGCCCCGCGGTGAGGCGCCGCAGCCGGTCGCCGAGCGGGGCGCCGTAGAGCTCGCGCTGGCGGCCGCGGTTGCGGGCGAGGCGGGTGCGCAGGCCGGGGGCGTCGGCGACGGGCGTCATGTCCGGATGCTCGCACCGGCGACCCCGTTCCCGTGGCGGAACGGGAGAATCGTCGGCTCAGGCCCCGAGCACGGCGCGCGTGCGGGCGACGTCGTCCTCGATCGCCGCGACCAGCGCGTCGAGGTCGTCGTAGCGCTCCTGCGCGCGCAGGCGCGTGATGAGGTCGACGCCCACCTCGTGGCCGTAGAAGTCTTCGTCGACGTCGAGCACGTAGGCCTCGACGGTGCGCATCGTGCCGGAGAACGTCGGGTTCGACCCCACGGACACCGCCGCGGGCAGGTTCCGGTCTCCGATCACGAAGCGCCCGGCGTAGACGCCGTCCGCGGGCAGCGCGGTGTAGGGCGGGCTGGCGATGTTCGCCGTCGGGAACCCCAGCCGGCGGCCCCGCCGGTAGCCGTGCACCACCACGCCCTCGACCCGGTGCGGGCGGCCGAGCGCGGCGGCCGCGGCCTCCACGTCGCCGGCGTCGATGCAGGCGCGCACGTAGGTCGAGGAGAACGTGATGTGGTCGCGCGCGTTGTCCGTGATCAGCTCCACGCCGTCGACCGCGAACCCGAACCGGGTGCCGAGCTCGGTGAGCACCGCGACGGTCCCCGCCGCCCGGTGGCCGAAGGTGAAGTTCCGCCCGACCACGACCGCGGCCGTGTGCAGGCGCTCGACCAGTACCGCGTGGGCGAACTCGGCGGGCGACAAGCGGGCGAACTCGAAGGTGAACGGCAGCACCAGGAACGCGTCGACGCCCAGCTCGGCGACGAGGTCGGCGCGCCGCCGCAGGCTGGTGAGCCGGGCCGGGTGGCTACCGGGGCGGATGACCTCGGCCGGGTGCGGGTCGAAGGTGATCAGCACCGAGGGCAGCCCGCGCGCCTGCGCCTCGGCGACCGCCGCGGCGATCAGCTGCTGATGTCCGCGGTGCACACCGTCGAACACCCCGACCGTGACGACGCTGCGTCCCCACCCGGCCGGAACGCCGTCCAGCCCACGCCACCGCTGCACGCCGCCGAGCCTACGGAACGCGATGGGCGCTCCGCGGGCGTGGTCGCCTTCCCGCGGGAAGATCAACCACCCGCCGGCGCCAGAACGACCACCGGCCGCGCCGCACCGTCGCGCTCGGTCACCAGGGCCAGGACCCGCCCGTCCGGGGCGAAGACGCCGTAGGTGCCGGGCAACCCGGCGCCGGGGAGCGGACGGCCGTGGGAGAGGTCGGTGGCCTCCGCGGCGTCGACGTCACGCCGGGCGAAGGCGGCCGTCACGGCGGCGGCCAGCGGCAGGGAGAGTCCCGGCGCCTCCTCCAGCTCCGGCAGGGTCCGTGCGTGCTCGAGGCGGAACGGCCCGACCCGGGTGCGCCGCAGGGCGGTGAGGTGCCCGCCGACGCCCAGCGCGGCGCCGAGGTCGCGGGCAAGCGCCCGGACGTAGGTCCCGGACGAGCACTCGACGGCGACGTCCAGGTCGGCGCCGCGCCGGGCGAGCACCGTGAACGTCGAGACCGTCACCGGCCGCGGCGGCAGCACGACCTGCTCCCCCGCCCGCACCCGCGCGTACGCCCGCCGCCCGTCGATCTTGATGGCGCTGACGGAGCTGGGCACCTGCAGGATCGGGCCGGTCAGTGCGGCGATGCCGGCGTCGATCGCCTCGTCCGTGACGGCGGACGGATCGGTGGTCGTGGCGGTCTCGCCCTCGGCGTCGTCCGTGGTCGTCGTCGCACCGAGCCGGATCGTGGCGAGGTAGGCCTTGGTGTCCAGGGCCAGGTGGCCGAGCAGCCTGGTGCCGCGTTCGACCCCGCAGACGAGCACGCCGGTGGCCATCGGATCGAGCGTGCCCGCGTGGCCGACCTTGCGCGTGTGCAGGATCCGCCGCAGCCGCGCCACGACGTCGTGCGAGGTGAGCCCGGCAGGCTTGTCGACGACCACGAGGCCGGACGTGTCCGGGAGGTCGGACCGATCCGTCATGACCGCATCCTCCCCGAGGCCGCCGTCAGGTCCGGACCGCCCCCGCCACCGCCCAGCGGCCCGAGCGCACCCGCACCAGCACCGCCACCAGACGCAGCACGACGAACAGCAGCAGGCCCGTCCAGATCCCCACGAGCCCCCAGTCGAACGCCAGGGAGGCCCAGATCATCGGCAGGAAGCCGGCCGCGGCCGCGACGAGGGTCCAGGTGCGCAGGAACGCGGCGTCGCCCGCGCCGAGCAGGACCCCGTCCAGGGCGAACACGACCCCCGCCAGCGGCTGCATGCCGGCGAAGAACCACCACGCGGCGGGGATGGCCGCGAGCACGTCGGGGTCACTCGTGAACAGCCGTGGCAGCACCCCGGCCAGCGCCGCGAACAGCGCGCCGAACACCGATCCGAGGACCAGGCCGTAGCCGCCGACCTGCCGGGCCAGCGCCCGCGCCCGTGCCACGTCCCCGCTCCCCAGCGCGGCTCCGACCAGCGCCTGCGCCGCGATCGCCACGGCGTCGAGCACCAGTGCCATGAAGAACCACAGCTGGAGGACGACCTGGTGCGCGGCCACCGTGGCCGCCCCGAACCGGGCGGCGACCGCGGCCGCGGACAGGAAGCAGGCTTGGAAGGCGAGGCTGCGGGCGAGCAGGTCGCGGCCCATCGCCAGTTGCGCGCGCAGCAGCGCGGGCACGGGACGCAGCGCCACCGGGTCGTCGGCGGGGGCTCCGGCCCGTTCCCGGTGCAGGGCGTGCAAGAACAGCCCCGCCCCCACCGCCTGGCCCGCGACGTTTGCCGCGGCCGACCCGACGAGACCCAGGCCCGCGACGGCACCGAGGCCGTGCACGAGGGGTGCGCACAGCACCGCCGACACGCCGTTGCCCGCCAGCACGTAGCGCAGCGGCCGGGCGGTGTCCTGCACGCCGCGCATCCACCCGTTGCCGGCCAGCGTCACCAGCACCAGCGGTGCCCCGCACAACGCCAGCCGCAGCCAGGACTCCGCGGCGGCCGCGACCGCTCCCCCGTCGCCGAGCGCCCGCGTCACCGGCCCGGCCACGAGCTGCCCGACCCCGAGGACGAGCAGCCCGACCGCGAGCGCCAGCCAGGTGGCCTGCACTCCCTCGCCGACCGCCGCGGAGCGGTGTCCCGCGCCGTGCAACCGAGCCGTGCGCGCCGTGGTGCCGTAGGAGAGGAAGTTGAGCTGGCTCGTGACCTGGGCGAACACGACGGCCGCCACGGCCAGCCCGGCAAGCGGGACGGCCCCCAGCCGGCCGACGACGGCCGTGTCGATCAGCAGGTACAGCGGTTCCGCGGCCAGCACCGGCAACGCGGGCCCGGCCAGCCGCGCGATCTCGCGCAGCGGCACGCGGCCGCCGGTCACGGGGTGCGGGGGTGGCGGCACACGTAGCCGAACGCGGGCGGCATGTTGCGCCAGACCGTGGGGGTGAGGGTCACCTCGGCGAACGTGGTGTGCAGCGCGTGGCGGAACCGGCGCGCCGCGGACAGGGCCATGCCGTGGCGGTAGGCGAACGTGGTGAACGCGCCGGAGTCGCCGATCACCGCGGCCACCTGGCCGAGGATCGAGCGCTGCGTGGTCTCGTCGAACAGCGCCCACGGCAGCCCGCTCACCACGGCGTCGGCGTGCTCGACGCCCCGCTCGGCGAGCAGCGTCTGGAGCTTCGCCGCGTCGCCCTCGACGACCTCGAGCACGGGATGGGACTGGCGCAGGAACCCGGCCATCCGCGGGTCCAGCTCGACGGCGAGGTGCCGCGCGCCCGGCGGCAGCCGCACGTCGATCGCCGTGGTCACCGCGCCGGTTCCCGGGCCGAGCTCGACGACGACCGGCGTCCCCGACCGCGGGACCACCTCCGCGAGCAGCCCGGCCAGCGTCGGCGAGCTGGGCGCCACGGCGCCGATCTGCCCGGGCCGCCGCAGGGCCGCCGCGAGGAACGCGCGCCGCGCGCCGCGCCTCCCACCACCGGCCGGTCGCACTCCGTCCGACGTCACGGCACCTCCTTCGGCTGCTCGACCCGCACCAGTCCTACAGGACCGCTCGCAGCGCCGCGACGGCTTCCCCCGCCGTGCCCTCCAGCGTCACCCCTGCGGCGCGCGGATGCCCTCCGCCGCCGAGCGCCTTCGCCGCCGCGGCGACGTCCACCCGGCCGCGGGACCGCAGGGAGATCGTCCACCGCGTCGGCCCGACCTGCTTGAACACCGCCGCCACCTCGGCCTCGGCCGCGGTGCGCAGGGTGTCCACGACGCCGTCGACCTCTTCCTGACGGAATCGCACCACCTGGGCCGCCGGGATGACGGTGTGCACCAGGCCGAGCCCGGCGGCCGCCGCCGGATCGAGCTCGGCGCATCCGAGCAGCTCGGCCAGTACCGCCAGCCACGGGAAGGGGTGGGTGTCCATGATCGGCGTGACGAGGCTGTGCGGGTCCGCGCCTGACTCGATCAGCTCGGCGGCGAGCCGGTGGGCGGCCGGGCCGGCGTCGCGGAAGTTGCGGGTGTCGGTGACGAGCCCGGCGTAGAGGCAGCGGGCCATGTCGGCGTTGACGACCTCGCCCATCTCCTGCAGCAGCCGGTGGACGAGCACGACGGTGGCCTCGACGGTCGGGTCGAGGATCCGGACGTCCCCGAAGCCGGGGTTGGTGACGTGGTGGTCGAGCATCACCGTGGTGCCGGCTGTCGCCAGCCGACACGCGAGCGGGCCGAGCCGGGCGGGCTCGTTGACATCGCAGGTCACGAGCAGCGCGGGCGCGGCGTCGACCTGCGCCGCGGGCACGAACAGGCCCAGCACGTCGAGCGGCCGCAGGCTCTCCGGCACGTGGTCCGGCGCCCCGAACGAGACCTGCACCCGCGCGCCGCGCCGGTACAGCGCGATCCCCAGCGCGAGCGCGCTGCCGAGCGCGTCGGCGTCGGGGCGCACGTGGGCGAGGAGCGTGACGTCCTCGGCAGCCGTCAGCAGGGCGGCCGCGGCTGCGGTCGCCTGCCGGACGTCCTCGCCCGCTGCGTCGACGAGAGCGGTCACTCCTCGGCGGCCTCCTCGCGCGGGGCGCGGTACGGGTCGGGATCGCCCGCAGGGTGGGCACCGACCGCGCGGCGGGCCAACTCCGCGTCCGACTCCCGCGTCCGGGCGAGCAGCTCCTCCATCCGGCGCGCCTCGTCGGGCACGACGTCCTGCACGAAGGTCAGCGTGGGGGTGAAGCGGACACCCGTGCCGGCGCCGACCATCGAGCGCAGCACGCCTGTGGCGCTGGCGAGCGCCGCGGCGGCGCCGGCGGTGTCGGGAACGTCGTCGACGGAACGGCCGAGCACCGTGTAGAAGACGGTCGCGTCGCGAAGGTCGCCCGTCACGCGCGCGTCCGTGATCGTCACCATCGACAGGCGCGGGTCCTTCACCTCGTGCTCGAGGGCCGAGGCGACGATCTGGGAGATCCGTTTGGCGAGCCGCCGGGCTCGCGCCTGGTCCACCATGTCTGCGCTCCTTCCCCTGGGGGCGATCATCGACCGCGTACCCGACCGGTGCCGACCCTAATGCGTGTCCTGTGGATCAACGCCGCGGCGGAGCAAGGCGGAGATCTACAGATGGAATGACTCGTCGTCCTCGGGCCCGAGCATCCGGCGCCGCGACGAGAGCAACTCGAGCTCGGGACGTGCCGCGACGAGACGCTCGCAGCGGTCGAGCACCTCGACGACGTGCCCCGCATCCGCGGCGACGACGGACACGCCGAGCAGCGCCCGGCGGTGCAGGTCCAGGTGCCCGGCCTCGGCGGCGGCCACCTCGAACCGCCGCCTCAGCTCCGCGACGACGGGCCGCACGACCGACCGCTTCTCCTTCAACGAGTGCACGTCCCCGAGCAGGACGTCCAACTCCAACGCTCCGACGTACATGGTGCTGTCACGCCACCGACGGGAACAGGCCGCCGGGATCTCACCAAGGGTCCGAGATCGGAGGACTTCTGCGTGAGACTCTCCTGTCACGCATCGGGCTCCGATCTCAGACCCCCGTCCCGGCGGCCCGTCGACGTCAGGACCGGACCTTCTCCCTCATCTCGAAGGTCTCCACCACGTCACCGACCTTGATGTCGCTGTAGTTGCCCAAGGTGAGACCGCACTCGTAGCCGTCTCGGACCTCGACCACGTCGTCCTTGAAGCGCCGCAGCGAGCTGATCGGCAGGTTGTCGGCGACGACCACACTGTCGCGCAGCAGCCGGCCCCGGGCGTTGCGCCGGATGACACCGCTCTGCACGAGGCAACCGGCGATGGTGCCGAACCGGGAGGACTTGAAGACCTCGCGGACGTCGGCGCGGCCCAGCTCGACCTCCTCGAACTCCGGCTTGAGCATGCCCTGGAGGGCCTTCTCGATCTCCTCGATGGCCTGGTAGATCACCGAGTAGTAGCGGATCTCGACGCCCTCGCGGTTGGCCAGCTCCGTGGCCTTGCCCTCGGCCCGGACGTTGAAGCCCAGGACGATGACGTTGTCCGCGATGGCGAGGTTGATGTCGCCCTCGGTGATGCCGCCGACACCGCGGTGGATGACCCGCAGCTCGACGTCGTCGCCGACCTCGATCTTCATGAGCGCGTCCTCGAGGGCCTCGACGGTACCCGAGTTGTCACCCTTGATGATCAGGTTGAGGGTGTTCGTCTCCTTCAGCGCGGCGTCGAGGTCTTCCAGGCTGACGCGCTTGCGACGGCTCGCCAGCTCGGCGTTCCGCTCGCGGGCACGCCGCCGGTCGGCGATCTGCCGGGCCACCCGGTCCTCGTCCACGACGAGGAACGTGTCGCCCGCGCCGGGCACCGAGGTGAACCCGATGACCTGCACCGGGCGCGACGGGTAGGCCTCGACGATGTCGCCGCCGTGCTCGTCGAACATCCGCCGGACGCGCCCGGAGGCGTCGCCCGCGACGATCGAGTCGCCGACCCGCAGCGTGCCGCGCTGCACGAGCACCGTGGCGACCGGGCCGCGACCGCGGTCCAGATGCGCCTCGATCGCGATGCCCTGGGCCTCCATGTCGGGGTTCGCCCGCAGGTCCAGTGACGCGTCCGCGGTGAGCAGGATCGCCTCGAGCAGCTGGTCGATGTTCGTGCCCTGCTTGGCGGAGATGTCGACGAACATCGTGTCGCCGCCGTACTCCTCGGCCACGAGGTTGTACTCGGTGAGCTGCTGGCGGATCTTGGCGGGGTTGGCCCCCTCCTTGTCGATCTTGTTCACCGCCACCACGACCGGCACCTGCGCCGCCTGGGCGTGGTTGATCGCCTCCACCGTCTGCGGCATCACGCCGTCGTCCGCCGCGACCACGATGACCGCGATGTCCGTCGACTTGGCGCCGCGGGCACGCATGGCGGTGAACGCCTCGTGGCCCGGGGTGTCGATGAAGGTGATGGGCCGCTCGTAGCCCTCCAGCTCGGTGACCACCTGGTACGCACCGATGTGCTGGGTGATGCCGCCGGCCTCGCCCTCGCGGACGTTGGCGTGACGGATCGTGTCCAGCAGGCGCGTCTTGCCGTGGTCGACGTGACCCATGACCGTGACGACCGGCGGTCGGATGACCAGGTCGTCCTCGTCGCCGGCGTTCTCGCCGTAAGAGATGGAGAAGCTGTCGAGCAGCTCGCGGTCCTCCTCCTCCGGGCTGACGACCTGCACGTCGTAGTTCATCTCGGTGCCGAGCAGCTCGAGCACCTCGTCGGAGACCGACTGGGTGGACGTGACCATCTCGCCGAGGTGGAACAGCACCTGCACCAGCGAGGCCGGGTTGGCACCGATCTTGTCGGCGAAGTCGGTCAGCGACGCGCCGCGCGGTAGGCGGATCGTCTCGCCGCGGCCCTTCGGCAGGCGGACACCGCCGACCGAGGGCGCCTGCATCGAGTCGAACTCCTGGCGCTTCTGCCGCTTCGACTTGCGACCCTTGCGGGCCGGTCCGCCGGGACGGCCGAACGCACCCGCGGCACCGCCGCGGCCACGACCGCCACCACCACCGGGACGGCCACCGCCGCCACCGCCACCGCCACCGGGACGGAATCCACCACCTGCAGGTGCACCGCCGCCGCCGGGGCCGCCGCCACCGGGACGGAAGCCACCGCCGCCGCCACCACCGCCACCGGGACGGAAGCCACCGCCGCCGCCACCGGGACGACCGGCACCGCCGCCGGGACGACCACCGGGACCGCCGGGGCGACCACCGGGACCGCCGGGGCGACCACCGGGGCCACCCGCAGGCCGGGTCGGCATCATGCCGGGGTTCGGGCGCGGGGGCATGTTGCCCGGAGACGGCCGCGGACCACCGCGACCGGCCTCACCGGGCCGCCCACCGGCCGGGCGCGGACCGCCGGGCCGCGGACCGCCCTGACCGGGGCCGCCCTGCGCCGGAGCGCCTCCCTGACCGCCCGTGGGCGGGCCGGGACGCGGCGCTGCCGGCCGCGGCGGGGCGCCGGAACCGACTCCGAAGGGGTTGTTGCCGACGCGCGGGGTGCGCGGGCCGGGCTTGGGCGCCTGGGTACGCGGCGGGACGACGGCCGAACCGGCGTCGGCGGCGACGTCGGCCGGGCGGGCTGCCGCGGGCCGGTCGGAACGCTGACCAGGCCGGGCACCCTGCTGGTTGGGACGCGATGCCGACGGCTCCACAGGCGCCGGCGCGGACGCGGCGGGCTGCTGGCGCACCGGCGGAGCGGGACGCGGGCCGGGGCGGACGCCGCCGTTACGCGAGACCGCGCCGTCACCACGACTGTCCGTGCGTGGCGTCGCCGGTGTGGCAGGCGCTGCCGGCGCCGTGGGCGCCGTGGGCGCCGCCGGTGTGGCAGGCGCCGAAGCGGCCGGTGCTTCGGGACGGGCCGGCTCCGGCACGGTCCGCGCCGGGGTGGGTGCGGACGGCTGGGCCGTCGGGCCGGCCGGTCGCGGTGGACCGGGGACGGCGCTGACGCCGCCGGGCCGAGGCGCCCCGGGGCGCGGGGGGACGGCGGACGGACCGGGCACGGGGCCGCCGGCCGGGCGCGGACGTGCGCCGGGGCGGGGACGTGAGCCGCCGCCCGAGTCGCCGCCCGACATCGACTCGCGCAGACGGCGCGCGACGGGGGCCTCGACCGTGGAGGATGGGGACTTCACGTACTCGCCGAGATCCTGAAGCTTGCTCAGGACCTGCTTGCTACTGATGCCGAGCTCCTTTGCGAGCTCATGCACGCGGGCCTTGCCTGCCACTGCTCTCCTCATACTCGGAGGCCGGCGGCGGGTCCCGCTCGACCTCGAACCTAGCGTCGAAGCACGTTCATGGTGCGATCTTCACGACTGGCTCATGACGGGTCGACCTGGCTTTCATGGTTGGCGGGTCCGGGGAGCTCCCGGGCCCCAGGTGGTGCTCGTGCCTAGACGTACTGCTGCAGGTGGGACCGTACCTGATCGGTGTCGAGCGGGCCCGGGACGCGGAGCGCCCGCGGGAACGCCGACCGGCGTTCGGCACGAGAGAGGCACTCCGGGACGGGATGCAGCCATGCACCACGCCCCGGGAGCCGCCGCCGCGGGTCCGGGATGAGAGCCCCGTCCACCGCGACGACCCGCAGCAGGTCGTCGGCCACCTCCCGGGTGCGGCACCCGACGCAGGTCCGGACCGGCCGTCGATCGGCTCGAGGCTGATCGGGGAGGCGGGCCTGCCGTGCGGGATTGCGGCCCGGGCGTGAGGCCGATCTCCAGTGTACCGCGTCCCCGGTCAGCGGGGCTCCGTACCGGGGGTATGGGCCGCTGCGGCGCGCTCCCCGCCCGGCGCGCCGGGCGCGTCGACGTCACCGGTGTGGGATGCGGGGCTCGCCCCGGTGTGGGATGCGGGGCTCGCCCCGGTGACCCGCGGGTCCGCGTCGCTGCGGATGTCGATGCGCCATCCGGTGAGCCGCGCCGCGAGCCGGGCGTTCTGCCCCTCCTTGCCGATCGCGAGGGAGAGCTGGAAGTCCGGCACGATCACGCGTGCCGTGCGGGTGCGCGCGTCGAGGACGCTCACGGACACGACCTTCGACGGAGACAGGGCGTTGCCGACGAAGGTGGCCGGGTCGTCCGACCAGTCGATGATGTCGATCTTCTCGCCGGCCAGCTCGCTCATGACGCCGCGCACGCGCGCCCCCATCGGCCCGATGCACGCGCCCTTCGGGTTGACCCCGGGCACCGTCGACCGCACAGCGATCTTGGTGCGGTGCCCGGCCTCCCGCGCGACCGCGACGATCTCCACGGACCCGTCGACGAGCTCGGGCACCTCAAGCGCGAACAGCTTGCGGACCAGGTTCGGGTGTGTGCGCGAGAGCGTGATCTGCGTGCCGCGCGGACCGCGTGTGACGCCCACGACGTAGCAGCGCATCCGCTCGCCGTGGACGTACCGCTCACCCGGCACCTGCTCGGCCTGCGGCAGCACACCCTCGGTACCGCCACCGATGTCCACCACGACCACGCCGCGGGCGTTGGCCCGGGCGTCGCGCTGCACGACCCCGGCGACGATCTCGCCCTCCTTGGCCGCGAACTCGCCGAACGTCCGCTCGTTCTCCGCGTCCCGCAACCGCTGGACGATCACCTGACGGGCGGTGGTGGCGGCGATCCTCCCGAAGCCTTCGGGGGTGTCGTCCCGCTCCGGGCCGGGCGCGCCGTCGGGGCCGGTCTCGTGGGCCAGAACGCGCACGAGCCCGGTCTTGCGGTCGATGTCCACGCGCGCGTGGGGCTGATGGCCCTCGGTGTGCCGGTACGCCGTGAGCAGGGCCGTCTCGATGGCCTCGAGCACGGTCTCGAACGGGATGTCCTTGTCGCGCTCGATGGCGCGCAGCGCCGCGATGTCGACGTTCACTGCGAGTCCTCCACCGAGTCCTCCGCCGAGTCCTCCGCCGGGTCCTTCGCCGCGCCCGGTCGGGCCCGGCGGTCCTGCACCGCATCTTGCTCGGCCGCCCCGGGGTCGAGCAGGGCGATCTCCTTCTCCGGTGGTGGCGCGAACTCGACCTCGACGGCCGCATGCGCGACGTCCGCATAACGCACCTCGCGCAGCCGCCCCTCGACCAGCAACGTCACGGCTTCCTCGCCCGCCGTGCCGACCCGCCCGGCGAAGACCGCGTCGCCCAGCGCCGAACCGGGCTGCGGCCGGACGGTCACCAGGCGCAGGCGGGCTCGCCGCCAGTGCCGCGGCGCGGTCAACGGCCGGTCCACACCCGGCGAGGTGACCTCCAGCGTGTACGACCCACCGACGAGGTGCTCGTTGCGGTCGAGCGCGTCGGAGGCCGCGCGGCTGAGCCGCGCGATGTCGTCCAGGTCGGTGCCGGCGTCCGAGTCGACCACCATCCGGACCGTGTGCCGCCTGCCCGAGCTGCGGACGTCGAGCGTGTCGAGCTCGAAGCCTGCGCCGGTGACGACCGGTTCCAGCAGGCCGCGCAGCTCGTCCGTCGGCGCCCCGGGCCGGACCTGGGCGGATCGGGCAGGTGTGCTCCGGGTCCGGGAACGGGGCGGGGACATCGTCGGCACTCCTGGTCTGTCCGCGCGGCGGCGGGCCGTACTGGGCGGTGGGTCGGGACGGGTGAGGGCGGTCTCGGTAAACCGCCCGAACCGGGCCGTCGGGTCCGCCAGGGTATCGCGCCGGGGGTGACGACCGGCCTGGCAGGATGAGCCGTCGTGAACGACGCGACGGCGGCGGGGCGCCGGCCCGGGTCGCGAGCGGTGGCGCAGGCCGGGCTCAGCCCGACCCTGGATCGCCGCCGCGTCCTGCAGCTGATGCTGGCGTTGCCCGCCGCCGCCACGGTCGTCGCCGGCTGCAGCGGTGCCACGACCGACCGCGACGACCGGCCGGATCCGCTGGTCGCCCTCGCGGACGCGGCACGCGCGGACGCTGCGTTGGCCGCCGCGGTTATCGCCGCGGATCCGACCGTGGCCGCCCGGATCGACCCGCTGCGCGCGGCACGCACCGAGCACGCGGCGGCACTGGACGCCGAGATCGTGCGGGTGGGCGGAGTGCCGAGCACGGCCACCCCGTCCATGGCGCCGGCTGTCGGCACCGCCGGGCCGGCCGCCCCGGCGGATGCCACCGGTACGGCCGCTCCCGCGCCGGTAGCCACCGTCGCGCGGGTGCGGGAGGCCGTCGCGGCGTCCCAGCGCGGCGCCGCGGAGCTGGTGCCCGACCTGCCCGCCGAGCGGGTCGGCCTCGTCGCCTCGGTCGCCGCGTGCTGCGCGACCTACGCGGCGGTGCTGGCATGAGCCGCGGGTCGGCCCGGCGGCACGACGCGGAGGGGGTCGCATGAGTGGCGGGTCGGCACGGCTGGACGACGTGGCGGTCGGGGCGTTGCAGGACGTTCTGGGCACCGAGCACGCCGCACTCTGGTCCTACTCGCTCGCCGTCGCCTTCCTGCCCCCCGCCCGGGTGGCCACGGCCCGCACCGACGCCGCGGTGCACCGCGAGCTGCGCGCCCAGATCGAGGTGACCCTCACCCAGCTCGGGCAACGTCCGGTGTCCGCCCAGCCTGCCTACGCGACCCCACAGCCCGTGACGGACGCGGCGTCGGCGGCCGCGCTGCTCGTCACGGCCGAGACGGACGCCGCCGCGGCGTGGCGCTCCGTCCTGGAACGCAGCACCGACCGCGCGCTCCGGCGAGCCGGCCTCCAGGCGCTCACCGACACGGCGGCCCGCTGTGCCCGGTGGCGCGCGGTCGTCGGAACCCAACCCGCCGTTCCGGTATTCCCCGGCCGCCCCTGATCCCACGCGCGGGCACGTCGCTCACGTGAGGGCGCCGAGGACGCGGGCGCCGTCGTCAGCGGTGTTGTAGAGGTGGAACGACAGCCGGACCGCACCCGCGCGCAGACTGCCGACGACGCCCGCCGCGGCGAGCCGGTCCGCGGCGCCGCGACGGTCCACCGCCACGATCGCCGACCCGGCGGGTGGCAGGTCGAGGCCGGTGCGGACGGCGTCGGCGAGCCCGACGCAGTGCGCGCGGACCGCGGCACGGTCCAGTCCGGCGAGCCAGGGCAGCACGGATGCGGCTCCGACGTGCGAGAACCACGCGGGCGACGTGTCGAAGCGGCGGGCCGAGTCCGCAAGTCGCAGGGGCAGCCCGTAGATGCTCTGCCACACGTCGCCCCCGGCGTACCAGCAGGCCTGGTGCGGAACCAAATCCAGGTTCGGCTCGGGTCCCACCGCGAGCCAGGCCACCCCACGCGGGCAGAGCAGCCACTTGTAGCCGGCGCCGACGACGGCGTCGGCCCAGTCGAGCCGGGTCGGCAGCCAGCCCAGCGACTGCGTGACGTCAAGCACCACCGTCGTGCCCGACGCATGGGCGGCGCGCAGGGCGTCGAGGTCGACCGTGCGCCCGTCAGCCGACTGGACCACGCTGACGGCGACCAGGTCGAACTCGGGTGCCCGCTCGCCGAGCGCCTCGAGCGGGCACTCGACCACGCTCACCCCGCGCACGGCCTGCGCCGCGAAGGGGAACGAGACGCTCGTGAACTCCCCCTCGGCGACGAGCACTCTCGCACCCGCAGGCAGCGCGGCGGCGATCAGGCCGACCAGCGCGGAGACCGAGGCCCCGATCGCGACCCGTTCCACCGCCACCCCCACCAGGTCGGCGAACGCGGCACGACCCGCGGCGACGGCCGGGTCGAAGTCGGACGGCCGCGCGGCGCCCCGGCGCCAGTCGTCGACCGCGGTGGCCACCGTGTCGGCGGCGGATTCCGGAGGGACGCCGATACTCGCGGTGTTGAGGTAGCCGTCGGGAACGTCGAACTGCCGGCCGAAAGCGATGCGCACGGTCTCCGACGCTATCCCGGCGAGCGCGGGGTCCATGAACGTTCGTGGACCCGCGCTACGGTCGGCACGTGGACAGCAGCGTGGTGGAGATCCGGACCGGAGGGCGGGAGGCGGTCGTCGACCTGGGCGGGGAGATCGACGGGTTCCTGCGGTCCGTGGGCGCCCACGAGGGCCTGCTGAACGTGTGGGTGCCGCACGCGACGGCCGGGCTCGCGGTCATCGAGACCGGCGCGGGGAGCGACACCGACCTGCTCGCCGCGCTGCGCGACCTGCTGCCCGCGGATGGTCGCTGGCGGCACCGGCACGGCAGCCACGGGCACGGCCGCGACCACGTGCTGCCCGCCCTCATCGCGCCGTCCATGTCCGTGCCCGTGCTGAACGGCCGGACGGCGCTGGGGACCTGGCAGTCGATCTGCCTGGTCGACACCAACGGCGACAACCCGGTGCGGTCGGTGCGGCTGTCGTTCCTGCCGGGTTGAGGGTTCGCTCCGGGTTTGCCCGAACGGGCCCGGAGCAGCGACCCGCGGAGCTACCGTGCGGTGCGTGGTGGGACGCGGGTCAGCTGGGGCACAGAGCTCGCCGCCCCCGTGGTGGGACGAGCCGGACCGGCGGGCGTCACGGGCACCCGTCGACCCGCACCCGGCGCTGCCGTGGCCGGCCGGCGACTGCATCGCCGGGCCCTCGCGGTCCGGGCGAGCTCCTCGGACGGGGGGCTACCCGACAGGTCGTCCGTCGTTCGTCACGCGGGCTGTCGGGACATCGCCCCGCCCGGCCGTGCTGCTCGCCATCGGTGTGCTCGTCGCTGTGCTCGGGGTGACGGTCGCGGTGCGCGGGACGGGCGGCGCCGGCTCGGTCACGACACCGTTCCTCTCGTACTCACCACCGCCGGGCTGGAGCGCTGCGGCCGACCCGGCCGTGACGACCGACGCGCCGGCGCTGGTCGGCGTCGTCCGCGGTCCGGGCTACACGTGCGGTGCCGAGGAGTTCGTGCGCGGGTTCGCCGGAGCGGCCCTGCTGCCCGTCGACGCGACGGCGGACGCGGCGGATCGCGCCGAGCGCGTCGTCCGGTGGTTCGCCGTGACGTCGTTCTCTGCGCCGGACGGCACGCCGCCGGACGTCGCGATCGCCCCACCGCGGTTCGTGCGGGTGGGCGGACCGGACGGTCCCGTCGACGGCACCGTCACGGAGGCCACGGTCCGGGCTCCGGCCGGGCGCGACGGCTGCGCCGCAGGGGCGGCACGCGTGCTCGTGCTGGCGGTGCCGACCGGCGGCGGAGCCGCACTGCTGCTAGCGGCCGGCGACACCGAGGGCGGTCCGGCCGAGCCGGAGACACCGAGCCCGTCGACGCTGGACACCCTGATCGCAAGCGCGGAGCTGCGTACGGCATGAGCGCGCCGGTCAATGCTTCCCGGTCAGCTCCACCAGGTGCTCGACCGCCGACGCGAGCGCGACCTCCGTCCGCTCCCCCGTCTTCCGGTCCTTGACCTCGATCACCCCGGACGCGAGCCCGCGGCCGACCACGACGATCGTCGGGACGCCCACCAGCTCGGCGTCGGCGAACTTCACCCCCGGCGACGCCGTCCGGTCGTCGAGGAGGACCCGGAGCCCGGCGGCGTCGAGCTGGGCGGCGAGCGCCTCGGCGCCCTCCCGGATCTCGGCCTGCTTGCCTGCCGCGACCAGGTGCACGTCGAACGGCGCCACCGAGCGCGGCCAGACCAGGCCGTGCTCGTCGTGGCTCTGCTCCGCGATCGCGGCCACCAGGCGTGAGACACCGATCCCGTAGGAGCCCATGGTGATCCGGACGGGCTTGCTGTCCGGGCCCAAGGCGTCGAGGGAGAAGGCGTCGGCGTACTTGCGGCCGAGCTGGAAGATGTGCCCGATCTCGATCCCGCGGGCGGCCTCGAGCACCCCGGTGCCGTCGGGCGACGGGTCGCCCGCGCGCACCTCGGCGGCCTCGATCGTGCCGTCCGGGGTGAAGTCGCGCCCCGCGACGAGGTCCACGACGTGGTGATCCGCCTTGTCCGCACCCGTCACCCACGCCGTGCCGGTGACGATCCGGGGGTCGACGAGGAAGCGGACGCCGTTCGCTGCGAGCGCGCCCGGCCCGATGTACCCCTTGACGAGGAACGGGTGCGCCGCGAAGTCGGCCTCCTCCAACAGCGCGACCTCGGCGGGCGAGAGCGCCGCCTCCAGGCGCTTCATGTCGACCTCGCGGTCGCCGGGCACGCCGACGGCGAGCAGCTCCCAGCCGTCCGCACCCGGCAGCCGGGTCTTGATCAGCACGTTCTTCAGCGTGTCCGCAGCCGTGAAGGTGCGGCCGAGGCCCGCGGCGTTCAGGAAGTCGACGAGCGTCTCGATCGTCGGCGTACCGGGCGTGTGGTGCACCTGCGCGGGCGGCTTGTCGTCGACCGGCTGCGCGGGGGGCGCGGGCGTGACGACCGCCTCGACGTTCGCGGCGTATCCGCCGGGGCCGCGGACGAAGGTGTCCTCCCCCGTCTCGGACTCGGCCAGGAACTCCTCGCTGGCCGAGCCGCCCATCGCTCCCGACATCGCCGACACGATCACGTACCGGAGCCCGAGCCGCTCGAAGATCTTGATGTAGGCGTCGCGGTGCTTGGCGTACGACTCGGCCAGGCCCTCGTCGGTCAGGTCGAACGAGTAGGAGTCCTTCATCAGGAACTCCCGCCCGCGCAGGATGCCCGCGCGGGGACGCTCTTCGTCCCGGTACTTGTTCTGGATCTGGTAGAGGACGACCGGGTAGTCCTTGTACGACGCGTACTCGCCCTTCACCACGAGGGTGAACAGCTCCTCGTGCGTGGGCCCGAGCAGGTAGTCGCCGCCCTTGCGGTCCTTGAGCCGGAAGATGTTCGGGCCGTACTCGGTCCACCGGTGCGTGGTCTCGTACGGCTCGCGAGGCAGCAGCGCGGGGAAATGGATCTCCTGGGCGCCCATGGCGTCCATCTCCTCGCGCACCACCTGCTCGACGGCGCGCAGCACCCGCAGCCCCAGCGGCAGCCAGGAGTAGATCCCCGGCGCGACGCGACGGACGTAGCCGGCGCGGACGAGCAGCTTGTGGCTCGGCACCTCCGCGTCCGCCGGGTCCTCCCGCAGGGTCCGCAGGAACAGCGACGACATCCTGGTCAGCACCCTGCGAAGGGTAGCGACGCCGCCCGACGGCCGTCGCCCCGGTTCCCGGTCCCTGTGGACAACCGATTCCTGTCGGTGGTTGCCGCTGTAATGCCACCACTCAGGCGCTGGACACCACTCAGGAGGACGACATGGCACTGACACGCGGACACTTGGCGATCGGCATGGTTACGACGTTGACCGATCCCGAAGGCAACGAGTTCTGCGTCGCGGAGGCACTGAGCGCGCCCGCGGCGGCGGGCCGTGCTCGTCGGCGACCGGGCACCGGGCCGTCGCCCACCAGCTCGGCCGGAATGCGCACCGTGGCGACGGGTGTTGCCCGGTGTGTGACCACGCTCACCGACTTCGACCCGCACCATCTGCTCGCCGAGTCCCGGCTGGGGGTGCTCGCCACCATCAAGGCGAACGGGCGGCCGCAGCTCTCCCCCGTCACCCCGTACTACGACCGCGAGGCCGGCGTCCTGTACGTCTCGATGACGGAGGGGCGCGCGAAGACGACGAACCTCCGGCGCGACCCCCGTGCCGCGCTCGAGGTGACGAGTGGCGACGGCTGGGCGTGGGCGACGGCGGAGGGCACGGTGACCCTCACGGGGCCGGGCACGGACCCGGACGGGCCAGAGGTCCAGGCACTCGTCGACTACTACCGCGCGGCCGCCGGCGAGCATCCGGACTGGGCGGACTACCGCGCGGCGATGGTGGCCGACCGGCGGGTGCTGATGGCCATGAGCGTGGAACGCGTCTACGGCGCGAAGATCCGCTGACTGTCGGGCCGGCCCCGGCGACGCGGCGTTCCTGGTCGCCGGGTCGCCCGACCGGGTGGACGATACGCGCCGGATACGGTGGGCGCCGTGCTCGTCCTGCTGCCGCCGTCGGAGACCAAACGCGCCGGCGGCGCCGGGCCGCCACTCGCGATGTCGTCGCTGTCGTTCCCGGAGCTGGACCCGCTGCGCAAGGTGCTGGTGGACGAGCTGGTCGAGCTGGCGCGCGACGTCACCGCGACCCGCGCGGCGCTGGGGCTCTCCCCCCGGCAGGACGACGAGGTCGCCCGCAACGCCGCGCTGGTGAGCTCACCGACCCTGCCCGCGCTGCACCGCTACACCGGCGTGCTCTACGACGCACTCGACGCGGGATCGCTGCGGGGTGCCGCCGCGGCGCGGGCAGCGGCGCGGCTGGTGGTCGGATCCGCGCTGTTCGGACTGGTGCGTGCCACCGACCCGGTGCCGGCCTACCGGCTCTCCGCCGGCTCGGTGCTGGCCGACCGCCCCACGCTCGCAGCCCGCTGGCGCCCGGTGCTCGATCCCGTGCTCGCGGCGCTCGCCGCCGAGGAGACGGTGGTGGACCTGCGCTCGGGCTCGTACGCCGCGCTCGGGCGGGTGCCCGGCGCGGTGACGGTGAACGTGCTGGCGCAGCGCCCGGACGGGAGCCGCGCCGTGGTCAGCCACTTCAACAAGGCGCACAAGGGCCGCCTCGCCCGGGCGCTCGCCGTGACGCGCGCGGAACCGTCGGACTCCGCCGGTGTGGCGGCGGTCGCCCGGCGGGCCGGGATGCGCGTGGAACGCAGAGGCGCGACACACCTGGACGTGATCGTCCCGGCCTGAGCGGCACGCCAGCGTCCGGCCTGGCTGATCGTGCGGCGGCAATCTGCTCCATATCCGGGCACATACCCACCGCACGATCAGCTCGCCAAGCGCTGGCCGTCCGGCGGAAGCCGGCGCACTTGAGGACAGGTGCTCACCACACCGTCGAGGTGTGGAAACCAGGTTGTCGTGCCCGGCCGGGGCACGCGAGACTCCTCGACATCGAGCCGGGGCCACCGGCGTAGCGCGGAGGGGGTGCGGCATGTCGACTGCCGTCCGGGACGTGACCTGCACCCGTCCCCCCGTTCCGCCCGCCTGACGCCGCCACCACGAGAACCGCGCGGCCGGCGGGCACCCTCCCGACTGGAGAACCCGCGTTGCGCGAGCACGAGCTCGACATCCCCCCTGTCAAGAACCGCCGTCGCCGCTTCGACGACGACGAACCCGTCCACCGCCTCCGGCGGCGCGGCCCGGCCCCCGTCGACCTCGACGGACGCGCCGGCGCCGACATCGACGGCCCGCCCACCGGTGATCGCTGGTCCACCTGGGACGGCGCGCTGCACGGTCCCCGCCCGCGGCCGAGGTGGGTGATCACCGACCACGCCGCCGTCGACACCGAGCTCGGCGTGCTCAAGACCGGCAAGGAGGCCGACGTCCACCTCGTCGAACGTGGCGTCCCCGGCACCGCGCACAGCGTCCTGCTCGCCGCGAAGCGCTACCGCAGCGCCGAGCACCGGATGTTCCACCGCGACGCCGGCTACGTCGAAGGCCGCCGGGTCCGCCGCTCCCGCGAGACGCGCGCGATGGCGCGGCGCACGGAGTTCGGCCGCGACCTGCTCGCCGGGCAGTGGGCGGCCGCCGAGTTCGCCGCGCTGGCCCGGCTGTGGAGCGATGGCATCGCCGTGCCCTACCCGGTGTCGCTGGACGGCTCCGAGCTGCTGCTGGAGTTCATCGGCTCACCCGACGGGGCGGCCGCGCCGCGCCTGGCCCAGCTGCGTCCGGACCCGAGCCAACTGGCGGACCTCTGGCGCCAGCTCGCCGACGCGCTGCGCGGGCTGGCCCGCCACGGCCTCACGCACGGCGACCTGTCGGCGTTCAACCTGCTCGTGGACAGCCCGGATGGCGTGTCGAGCCGGCTCGTGGTGATCGACCTGCCACAGGTCGTCGACGTGGTCGGCAACCCGCAAGGCCCGGCGTTCCTCGCCCGGGACGTGTCCCGGGTCGCCGACTGGTTCGCCGCACGCGGGCTGCCCGCAGTGGCGGACGCAGCCGCCGCGCTCGTCGAGGAGTTGTGCGCGGAGCTGCACATTCCCCGGGCAAGCCGCTCCCGCACAACCTCACATGCCCGAGAAGGTCACACCGATCGACTGTGAGGGCGGCGAACCGATCGGCCGGGCGTCGCGTATGCTTGATCACGAGCGCCCGGCCGTACGGCCTGAGAGGGTGTTGAGAAACCCGCAGGGCGCACTGGTGCGCGGGCCGGGATTCTCGAGATCCTCTACGGGAGTCCGTCATAGAGGGCGCACCTGCACCACTCATCAGGGCGTCACGTGCGCCCGGGCTCGTCCGGAGTGATCATCAGCGCCGCCATCTCGGCGCTGCCACCTCCTGCCGCGACGTGCCACGTCCCGGAGGTTCGTTTGTCTTCCCCCTTCGCTCGCCGTGCCCCGCGCACGTCGAACGCCTCGTCGTCCCGCCGCCCCTCGGGCGGCGGGCGACCCCGCTCGTCCCGCGGTTCCCGCGGCACCGGCGGCCCCTCCCCGGCCCTCGCCACCGCGATGCCGCCGGAGGTCCTGTGGACCGTCCCGGAGACCGGGATGCCGTCCTTCGCCGACCTCGGCCTGTCCGAGCCCGTGCTGCGGGCGCTGACGGCGGGCGGCTTCACCGCGCCGTTCCCCATCCAGGCGGCCACCCTCCCCGAGACCCTCGCCGGGCGCGACCTGCTCGGCCGCGGTCAGACGGGCTCGGGAAAGACCTTGGCCTTCGGTCTCGCTCTGCTGTCCCGGCTCGCCGGCGACCGGGCCCAGGCCCGTCGCCCGCGCGGCCTCGTCCTCGTCCCGACCCGCGAGCTCGCGCAGCAGGTCGTCGACGCGGTGCTGCCCTACGCCAAGGCACTGGGCCTGACGGTCACCTCCGTGGTGGGCGGCATGTCGTTCAACCGGCAGGCCGCCGAGCTGCAGCGTGGAATCGACCTGCTGGTCGCCACGCCGGGCCGGCTCACCGACCACACCAACCAGCGCACCTGCGACCTGTCCGCGGTCGAGGTCACCGCGATCGACGAGGCCGACCGGATGGCCGACATGGGCTTCCTGCCCCAGGTCCGCGCCATCCTCGACCTCACCCCGACGGACGGACAGCGGCTGCTCTTCTCCGCGACGCTGGACGGCGAGGTCGCCACCCTGGTCCGCCGCTACCTGCACGACCCGGTGACCCGGGCGGTCGCCTCGGCCACGGCCCAGGTCGAGACGATGGACCACCACCTGCTCGTCGTCGACACCACCGCCAAGCCGCGCGTCGTCACCGAGATCGCGGCGCGGGACGGGCGCACCATCCTGTTCGTCCGCACCAAGCACGGCGTGGACCGGCTGGTGAAGACGCTGCGCCGGGACGGGATCGCGGCCGGAGCACTCCACGGTGGGAAGGCGCAGAACGCCCGCAACCGCGCGATCGCCGAGTTCAAGGACGGCCGCACCCCGGTCCTGGTGGCCACGGACGTGGCCGCGCGGGGCATTCACATCGACGACGTGAGCCTCGTCGTGCACGTCGACCCGCCTGCCGACCCCAAGGACTACCTGCACCGCGCCGGTCGGACGGCCCGGGCCGGCGAGTCGGGCACCGTAGTCACGATGGTGACCCCGCCCGAGCGCCGCGAGGTGGACCGGCTGACCCGCCTGGCGGGCGTCCGCGCCACCAGCACCGAGGTCGTTCCCGGGGACACCGCGCTGACCCGGATCACCGGGGCCCGGACCCCGAGCGGTGTGCCGGTGGCCGAGCCGCCCAAGCCCGCGCAGAACGCACCGCGGAAGCGGTCCGGACCGGCCGGCCGAGGCCGGTCGGGCATCGGGCGCAGTGATGCCGGGCGCAGCGATGCCGGGCGCAGCAGTGGCGGGCGTTCGCGCCGCGCCGCCTGACCACTGCACGGACTCATCAGGAGAGCCACGCTCAGGGATGAGCGTGGCTCTCCCGCGTGATGGGGCGGGCCAGCTCAGCTCAGGCCGAGCACCGACAGGGCCAGCCGGGCCGCCGCCCCACCGTCGGTCTCGGCGACGGCCAGGGCCGCCGGCACGTCCAGGTTCGCCGACAGCGCGGCCGTGACGGCGCTGCTCGCCGAGGGCGATTCGTCCGTCCCGCGGGCCGCGGCCGCGTACAGCCGCTCCAGGCGGTCCGCGGCGCGGTCCAGGCCGCCGGTCTCGAAGTCCCACGGCTGCGCCCACGGCCGGTCGATCAGCAGCAGCCGCAGCACCACGGGCGGGTACCGCTCGACGACCTCGCCCACGAGCACGAGGTTGCCGGCCGACTTGGCCATCTTCTCCCCGCCCACCTGCACGATGCCGATGTGCATCCAGGCGCGGGCGAACGGCGTCACCCCGGTGACGGCCTCGGCCATCGCAGCTTCGTAGGCGTGGTGCGGGTAGCGCAGGTCCGCGCCACCGACGTGCAGGTCCAGCGCCGGCCCGAAGGTCGTCAGCGCCATCGCGGCACACTCGGCGTGCCAGCCCGGCCGCCCGTCCCCCCACGGGCTGGGCCACGCGGGCTCGGTCGTCCCGGCACCCGGCCCCGCCGCCCGCCAGACCGCGACGTCCGCCCAGTCCTCGCGGCCGTCATCGAGGTCCTCACCGAACTCGCGCGCCAGGGCCCGAGCCGTCGCAACGTCCAACCCGGCCCGGGCCGCCACGCCCGCCCCCCGGAACCAGACGGTGCCGTCACGTTCATACGCGGCATCGGCCTCGAGCAGGGCGGCGGCCAGCGCCTCGACCTGCGGGACGAAGTTGTGCGCGCGTGGCTCGTGGGTGGGCCGTCGCACGCCCAGCGCGGTCATGTCGCGGTCGAACCGGAACTGCTGCACCGCCGCGAAGGTGTCGAACCGCGACCCCGCGCGGGCCGCGGCGGCGTCGAGGACGTCGTCGACGTCGGTGACGTTGCGGCACACCTCGACGTCCACACCGGCCTGCCGCAGGACCCGGGCGGCGACGTCGCCCCAGACGAACGTCGCGGCATGGCCGAGGTGGGTCGTGTCGTACGGGGTGATCCCGCACACGTACACGCGCGCCCGGCCGACAACTGGGACCGGGCGGCCCTCGAGGCGCAACACCTCAGCGCTCCGAGCGGGCCCTGCGGCGGGCGGCGCGCCGCAGCTGCAGGATCCGGATGCTGCCGGGGATGGCGACGAGCAGGATGCCCGCGATCGCCGCCAGCAGCAGTGCCACACCGACCGGCAGGGTGCCCTCGAGGGCGAAGAAGGCGATCTGCACCGGGGCGTCGTTCTGCAGGATGAACACCAGCAGGAACAGCAGGACCAGCGCGGAGAGGATCAGCCCGACCCAGAGCCCGCCGCTGCGGGAGCGCCGGACGGGAGCGGTGCCCGGGGTGCCTGAGCCCGGGGTGCTCGGGCCGGGGACCGGCTGCGTGGGTCCCTCGCCGACCGGGACGGGAAGGCGCATTCCGGGGTCCGTCACCGGGTCCGCCGCCGGGTCGACCGGCCCCGCGCTGCCGTGCGCCGTCGGACGTCCGGGGCGCCCGCGCTCCGCGTCGTCGCTCATGTCCCCGTGTCCTCTTTCCTGGGTGCGATCGGTCGGGCTCGCCCGGACGGGCGGCGCATGGGCACGTGCGGAACCCCGTCCCAGTCGTAGCCGGGCCCGTTCGCGACGAAACCGAACCCACCGTACAGCCGGGTGAGGTGCTCCTGGGCGTCGAGCACGCACGGCGCGTCGCCGACCTCCTGCAGCGCGGCGGTCAGCAGGCGCCGGCTCAGCCCGTGCCCGCGGGCCGAGGGGGCAGTGCACACCCGACCGATCCGCCGCTCCCCACCTGGCTCGGCCACGAGCCGCAGGGAGGCCACCGGGGCATCGTCCGGACCGACCCACAGGTGGACCGTGCCCCGTTCGAGGTCGCGGCCGTCGAGTTCCGGGTAGGCGCAGTGCTGCTCGACCACGAAGATGTCGACCCGCAGCTTCAGCAGCGCGTACAGACCCTGCGGGGTGAGCTCGACGACCGTCGCGCGCCGGACCGTGCCGTCCATGGCAACGCAATTTAGCCTCGGTGGCGTGCGCCATCACGACCTGATCGTCATCGGTTCCGGTTCGGGCAACTCGTTCCTCGACGCCCGGTTCGAGCACCTCGACGTGGCGCTCGTCGAGCGGGGGACGTTCGGCGGGACCTGCCTCAACGTCGGCTGCATCCCCACGAAGATGCTCGTGCACCCCGCCGACGTGGCACGCGCGGTCGGCCGTGCTGCGCACCTGGGGATCGACGCGACGGTGGACAAGGTCCGCTGGACCGACATCCGCGACCGGGTCTTCAACCGGATCGACCCGATCTCGGCCGCCGGCAGGCACTACCGCGCCGACCGCTGCCGGCACATCACCCTCTACGAGGGTCACGCACGGTTCACCGGCCCCGGCGAGCTGCACATCGAGGGACCCGACCGTGCGCTCTCCGCGGACCGCATCGTGATCGCGGCGGGATCGCGGCCGACCGTGCCGCAAATCGTCGCCGAGTCGGGTGTGCCGTTCCACACCTCGGACACGGTGATGCGCATCGACACGCTGCCCGAGCGGTTGATCATCCTCGGCTCGGGCTACATCGCCGCCGAGTTCGCGCACGTGTTCTCCGCGTTCGGCTGCGCCGTGTCGGTGGTCGGACGGAGCACCCCGATGCTGCGCGGCCAGGACGAGACGGTGTCCGAGCGGTTCACCGCGCTGGCCCGCGACCGCTGGGACGTGCACCTGGGCGCCGAGCCCGTGCGCGTCCGCGGCGACGGCACGGAGATCGTGCTCGACCTGGCCGACGGCGGCGTCGTTCGGGGTGACCTGCTGCTCGTCGCCACGGGCAGGCGGCCCAACGGCGACCGCCTGGACCTGCCCGCGGCGGGCATCCCGACACACCCGGACGGCCGGATCGTCGTCGACGAGTACCAGCGCACCCCGGTCGACGGCGTGTACGCCCTCGGCGACGTCAGCTCGCCGTTCCAGCTCAAGCACGTCGCGAACCACGAGTCGACGGTCGTGGCGCATAACCTCCTGCACCCCGACGCGCCGCGCCCCGTCGATCACCGCTTTGTGCCGGCGGCGGTGTTCACCGAGCCGCAGATCGCCGCCGTCGGGCGCACCGAGCAGCAGTGCCGGGCCGAGGGCCTCGACTACGCGGTGCACGTGCAGGCCTACGGCGACGTGGCCTACGGGTGGGCGATGGAGGACGACACCGGGTTCTGCAAGGTGCTGGCCGAGCGCGGCACCGGCCGGCTGCTCGGCGCGCACATCCTCGGTCCGGACGCTTCGATCGTGATCCAGCCCCTGATCCAGGCGATGTCGTTCGGCCTCACCGCGACCGAGATGGCCACCGGCCAGTACTGGATCCACCCGGCGCTGCCGGAGCTCATCGAGAACGCCCTGCTCGGCCTGCGGCTCTAGCTCGGCGGGGCTGGGCCGCCCGACCCGCCAGCCAAGATCCAGCAGACGTCCCCTAGCCCGCTGCCTCAGCCGGTGGCGCAGCGGACCGCACCGCGGCCTTGGCAGGGTCGTACGGCACCGGCGGCGGGTCCTCCTCGCGCAAGCCGGCCACCAGCGCCGTGATGTCGGACATGATCGCGGACGTGGCGGCGTCCAGCGCGGTGCGGGTGCGCGGCCCGCCCAGCCAGGGCGACAGGTCCACCGGAGGCCCGGCGACGACCTGCACGGTCTTGCGGGGGAACGGGCGGGGGCGGCGGTCCGCCGGCATGAGGCTCTGCGTGCCCCAGTTCGCGACCGGGATCACCGGCGCCCCGGTGACCAGCGCGATCCGGCCGATGCCGTTCTTCGCCTTCATCGGCCAGCCGTCGGGGTCCGCGGTGAACGTTCCTTCGGGGTAGAAGACGACGACCTCCCCGCGGCGCAGCGCCTCGATCGCCTCCTTGTAGGCGTCGGCGGCACGGGTGGAGGCACGCTGCACGGGGATGTGGCGGCCGCCGGCCATGACCGAGCGCACCAGGGGGATCTTCCAGAGCTCGGCCTTGGCGAGGAACCGGGGCATCCGGCCGTGGGAGATGGTGAAGGCGACGTCGTAGATCGGGTCGACGTCCGAGACGTGGTTGCAGGCCAGCAGCGCGCCGCCGGAGCGGGGCAGGTGCTCGCCGCCACCGAACGCCACGCGCGCGGCGAACATCGTGAACGGCCACAGCGCCGAGATGGCGAAGCCGAACCAGAACCCCGAGCCACGGCGGCGCCGCGTGAAGCTCAGCGCCAGCACCTCGCGCACCCGCATCGGCCGCGGTGGACGTGGCCCGCGTCGCGTCATGCCCACTCCTCCCCCTCGCGACCGATGATCACATGGACGGCCGGGTGGGCCGCCACCGGATCGGCGGGGAGGTTTCCGCAGCCCTGTCGAGGCCGGGCAGCCCGTCGAGGCTCGTCGCGTTCCGCTCGGCGTGGTAGGTCGCGATCCGCTCGTCGTCGCGCGTGCGCCACACCCGGTCCAGCGTCTCGCGCTCCTCCACCAGCTCCATCCGAGGCACCGCGTAGCCGCAGGAGTCGGCCACCCGCGCCACCTCGACGACGATCACACCCCGGAGGTACGGCCTGCGGCTCGCCCCGGCCTCCCCGAACCCGGCCAGCTCCGCGTCGAACCCGGGGTCGTCGGCCAGCACCGCACGGCCGGTGCCGTGCAGCCGCACGATCGTCGGCCGCCGGTCGAACGAGCAGAACATCACGCAGATCCGGCCGTTCTCCCGCAGGTGCGCTACGGTCTCGACGCCGCTTCCCGTGATGTCGAGATAGGCGAACGTGTGCGCGTCGACGACCCGGAACGTGCCGCCGGTGCCCTTCGGCGAGAGGTTGACCAGCCCGTCCGCGGCGAGCGGCGCCGTCGCCACGAAGAACACCGGCTGCCGCTCGATCCAGGCCGCCATGTCGGCGTCGATGCAGTCGTACACCGTGGCCATGCGGACTCCTGCGGGTGATGGGGGGTGTGTCGAGGGAAGAAGGGCCGGTCAGGGCAGGGTGAGGATCTCGGCTCCGCTGCCCGTGACGACGATCGTGTGCTCGAACTGCGCCGTGCGCTTCCGGTCCTTCGTCAGCACCGTCCAGCCGTCGTCCCACATGTCGTAGTCAGCGGCGCCGAGCGTGATCATCGGCTCGATGGTGAAGGTCATCCCCTCCTCGATCACCGTGGTCACCGCCGGGTCGTCGTAGTGCAGGACCACGAGGCCGGAGTGGAAGTCGCGGCCGATGCCGTGGCCGGTGAAGTCGCGCACCACGCCGTAGCCGAACCGGCGGGCGTAGCTCTCGATGACCCGCCCGACGACGTTGAGCGCGCGGCCCGGCCGGACCGCCTTGATCGCGCGCATGGTCGCCTCGTGGGTGCGCTCGACCAGCAGCCGGTCCTCCTCCGCGGCGTCGCCGGCGATGAAGGTGGCGTTCGTGTCGCCGTGGACGCCGCCGATGAACGCCGTGACGTCGATGTTGACGATGTCGCCGTCCTGGATCACGGTGGAGTCGGGGATGCCGTGGCAGATGACCTCGTTCAGGCTCGTGCAGCACGACTTGGGGAAACCGCGGTAGCCCAGCGTCGACGGGTAGGCGTCGTGGTCGACGAGGAACTCGTGGACCACCCGGTCCACCTCGTCCGTGGTCACCCCGGGAGCGACGGCCGCGCCGCCGGCGTGCAGCGCCTGCGCGGCGATCCGGGCGGCCACCCGCATGGCTTCGATGATCTCCGGTGGCTGCACCCACGGGTCCGCACTACGGGTGGGGCCTGCCTTGCCCACGTACTCGGGACGCGGGATGTGCGCCGGGACCTCGCGGCGGGGCGAGACGGTGCCCGGGGTCAGCAGAGTGCGGGTGGACATGCGGCCAGTCTAGGAGGGCGCTGAACAGCTCCGCCCGTAGCGAGCGAGCGGGGTAGGGCGGGGCCGTTCAGCGCGCTCCTCCAGCGCGCCCCGCGACGGGCACGGCAGCTCGGCCGTGCCCCGGCCGATCAGCGCGCGGCGCGGTGTGCGGTCTTCGACACCACCACTGCGAGGCCGCGCCAGCCCAGCATCAGCACTGCGAGGCTGAGCGTCGCGATCACGGCGAAGCTGAGCGGGAGCCGGCCGGTGAAACCGGCGCGCAGGAGCAGGCCGATGCCCGCGGTACAGACGAGGGCCACCGCACCCGCCCGCCACGCGGCCGGGTCGCGCCGGACCAGGGGCGTCGCCCACGCCGCCACCAACCCGACGCCGAACGGCGCCGCGGTACCGACGAGCCCGAGGAGATCGTCGGCTTCGCCGTGGCTCAACCGGCCCACGGCGGCGAACACCACCACCGCGACGGCGTCGGCGGCGGCGGCCAGCAGGGTGATCCGCGAGGACGGCGCAGCGATGGACATCTGACCAGACTAGGCCCCCTGCGCCCGGATGCGGCCCGATCGACGCGACCGATGTCGTTGCGCGTCGGGCGAATGCCCGACGTTCACCCAGCCGATCCCGGCCTCGTTCCGGCGACGCGCCACTACCGCGGCACCGCGCCGAGGAACCGTCCGGCGGCCGCCACCGCGGGCTCCGACGACCCGCCGTCGACCACCAGCACGGCGAACGCGAGGTCCCCGCGGTAGCCGACGAACCAGCCGTGCGCGCGGCTGCCGTCGTTCGTGAACTCCGCGGTGCCGGTCTTGCCACGCACCTCGCCCAGGCCGTTCAGGGCCGTCGCGGTGCCCTCGGTGACGACCGCGCGCATCATCGTGCGCACCTGCTCGAGCGCTGCCGGGTCGGGCGCGGTGGCCGCGGTGAGGACCTCGGTCGGACGCCCGGCGACCAGCTGCGGCACAACCGGCGCGCCGTGGGCGACGGTCGCGCCGACCAGCGCCATGCCCAGCGGACTGGCCAGGACCTGCCCCTGACCGAACGCGTCCTCCGCGCGCTGGACGAGGTCCGGGGCTGGGGGCACCGCACCGGTGATCGTCGTCAACGCGGGGACGGCGTAGTCCGCCCCCAAGCCGAGTTGCAGCGCCGCGGTCGTCAGCCCATCCGGCGCCAGTCCGGCACCGACGGTGGCGAACGTCGTGTTGCAGGAACGGGCGAACGCCCTGCGCAGCGGCACGGTTCCGAGGTCGAACCGCTCGGCGTTCGGCACCGGTCGGCCGCCGATGACGGTCTCCCCCGGGCACGCCACGGGAGTGTCCGCCGAGAGCCCGGCCTGCTCGACCCCGGCCAGCGCCGTCACGATCTTGAACGTCGAGCCCGGTGGGAAGCGGCCGGTGAGGGCGAGCGCCCCGGCGGCGTCCGCAGCACCGTTCTGGGCGACCGCGAGCAGCTGCCCGGTCGACGGCTCCACCGCGATCAGCATCGCCTGCTGCGGGATCGGCTCGACGGCGTCCTCGGCCGCCGTCTGGACGGCGCGACCCAGCGATATCGCGGCCGTCATCCCGGGTTTCGGGGCTTCCTCGACGAGCGTGGCGACCGTTCCGCCCGCGGCGTCGACCGCCGCGACCGACCAGCCGGGCAGGCCGTCGAGCTGCGCCGCGAGCGCCGTGCGGACTGCGGGCAGGACCTGGCGCGCGAACCCCGCATCGGGAGCCAGCAGCCGCTCGGAGGTGGTGAACCGCACGCCGGGCAGATCGTGGATCGCGTTCTTCACCGTCCGGTAGTCCGCGTCCCTCAGGACGGCCACGGTGTAGGCGCGGCCGTCCGGGGTGCGCGCGGCGCCATCCGTGATCGTCTGCGCGGTGATGGACGGCTCGATCGGGGACAACGCGGTGGCCAGCGCGCCCGTCACGCCGGGGAGGTCACCGGTCTGCAGCCGGTCGAGCAGCACCGAGACGACGGGGGCCGCGGTGAGCAGCGGCACACCCGCCCGGTCGACGACGGGAGCGGGCTCGGCGGCGCCGGTGTTCAGCACCAGCCGCTGGCGGGCGGCGAGCTGCGGGTGCACGACGGTGGGCGCCCACGAGATCCGCCACGCCGGGCCGTCGCCCGTGGCCCGGCGCAGGCCCGTCTCGCCGTGGTAGCTCCAGATCCGGCCCTGCCCGAGGTCCCAGCGCAGATCCAGCGAGGCCGTCGCCGTGTCCGACGCGGTGCGCACCTGCCCGACCTGCACGGCCAGACCGACCGGAGCGAGCGACTCGCGCACGGACGTGAGCAGTGCCGTCGCCGCCGCCGGATCGTCCGTCAGGGCCGCGGCGGCCCGGTCGTCGCCACCGGACCAGGCCGTGGCGAAGGCCTGCGCGGCCTCCTCCGGCCCGTCCCCGCCGATCAGCCCGCACCCGGCGACGGTCGCCAGCAGGAGCACCAGCAGGGCGACCGGGCCCATGCGTGTCCGAGGGGACCGACGCCGCCAGGCGGGGGCTCCTCGGTGGGATGACAGCGGGGTGGGGCACGCCGCGAGTATGCCGACCGGGTCCGACAAGTTCGCGGCACCGCGCCACACGGGGGCGTGTCCCGGGACGCACCCGCTCGCGGGAGAGCTTCCTAGAAGAGCACCGTCGCGAAGCTCCCGACCTGCTGGAAACCGATCCGCGTGTACGCCCGCCGCGCGACGGTGTTGAACCCGTTGACGTAGAGGCTCGACACCCGGCCAATCGCTGCGAGGCGATCGGTCACGGCCGCGGTCCCGATCGTTCCCAGACCGTGCCCGCGCCGGTCCGGATGCACCCACACGCCCTGGATCTGCCCGACCTGCCTGCTCAGCGCCCCGATCTCGGCCTTGAAGACGACCTCGTCGCCCTCGAAGCGGGCGAACGCGCGACCGGCCTGGATCAGCTCTGCGACACGGGTGCGATACCCGACACCACCGTCGCCGAGCCGGGGGTCGACCCCGACCTCCTCGGTGAACATCGCGACGGCTGCGGGCAGGTAGCGGTCGAGCTCGTCGATCCGCACCGGACGCACGTGCGAGTCCGGCGGGATCACGGGTGGGCCGGCCAGCACCATGAGCGGCTGATCCGCCCGGACTTCCCGGGGCGCAGACCAGTGCCCGGACAGGTCGTGCCACAGGGGCAGGACGAGTTCGGCGCGCCCCACGATCGACGAGCAGCCCCGGCCGTGGCGCCGGGCGCGGTCGGCGAAGCTGCGCAGAGCCTGCCTGGTGCCGTGCAGGGGAACCAGGTTCGCTCCCGAGAAGCACAAGCCGTCGAGCCGGGACCCGAAGGACCACATCTCCCCGCCGAGGCGCCACGGGTCGAGCCCGGCCAGCTCCACCCGCGCGGCGACCATGCACGTGGCGACGGGGTCGGCGTCCAGGATCGCGCGTACGGCGCCGCGGTCCCGGTCGTCGAGCACCCTTGCCCCGGCAAGCCTCAGCACCCCGTTACGGTGCCACATCGATGCCCCGGAGTTCACCTCAGGATCTGCGGCAGCCGCGGGACCGTCCGTGTGTCGGAAGCAGCGATCGGGGATCGCGGCCGCGGTCAGCCCACCGTGACGGTCGGCTGCTCGTCCGAGGGCTCCATCGTCTCGGCGATCTTCATCGCCTCCTCGATCAACGTCTCGACGATGGCGTGCTCCGGGACGGTCTTGATCACCTCACCGCGGACGAAGATCTGCCCCTTGCCGTTGCCCGACGCCACGCCCAGGTCCGCCTCGCGGGCCTCGCCGGGACCGTTCACGACGCATCCCATCACCGCGACGCGCAGGGGCACCTCCAGGCCGTCGAGCCCGGCGGTGACCTGGTCCGCCAGCTTGTAGACGTCGACCTGTGCGCGCCCGCAGGACGGGCACGACACGATCTCCAGCTTGCGCGGCCGCAGGTTCAGCGACTGCAGGATCTGCGTGCCGACCTTGATCTCCTCGACCGGCGGCGCCGAGAGCGACACGCGGATCGTGTCGCCGATGCCCTTGCTCAGCAGGGCCCCGAACGCGACCGCCGACTTGATCGTGCCCTGGAACGCGGGGCCGGCCTCGGTGACGCCCAGGTGCAGCGGGTAGTCGCACTCCTGTGCGAGCAGCTCGTAGGCGCGGACCATGACCACGGGGTCGTTGTGCTTGACCGAGATCTTGATGTCGTGGAAGTCGTGCTCGGCGAACAGGCTCGCCTCCCACAGCGCGGATTCGACGAGGGCCTCCGGCGTCGCCTTGCCGTACTTCTGCAGCAGCCGCTTGTCCAGCGACCCCGCGTTGACCCCGATCCGGATCGGGGTGCCGTGGTCCCGGGCCGCCGCGGCGATCTCCTTGACCTGGTCGTCGAACTTGCGGATGTTGCCGGGGTTGACGCGCACTGCAGCGCAGCCGGCCTCGATCGCGGCGAAGACGTACTTGGGCTGGAAGTGGATGTCCGCGATCACCGGGATCTGGCTCTTGCGCGCGATCGCCGGGAGCGCGTCGGCGTCGTCCTGGCTGGGGCAGGCGACCCGGACGATGTCGCAGCCCGCCGCGGTGAGCTCGGCGATCTGCTGCAGGGTGGAGTTGACGTCCGCGGTCAGTGTGGTGGTCATCGACTGCACCGAGATCGGGTGCTCGCTGCCGACCCCCACCCGGCCGACCTGCAGCTGCCGGGTCTTCCGGCGTGGCGCCAGGGTCGGCGCGGGCGGTACGGGCATGCCGAGGGAGACACTCACGATTCCAGTATCCCCTCCGCGGATCGCCCCCGTCGTGATCCCCACCTCAGACCGGTCACGTGCGACCCTGCTGCTCCTGGGCGCTCTGCAGCGTCGACGAGTGGGGCAGCCACGTGGCCAGCTCCACCGGCCACCCGTCGGCGGACAGCACCGCGACCACCGCCGGGTCGTCGTCGAGCACCGAGGCGATCGCGTGGGTGCGGGCCAGCCGGCGCAGCGTGTTGCGCTTCACCCAGCGCGCCGGCCGATAGTCGTCGTCCGGGCGCATGTACAGCGGTCCGGTGGGCAGGCCGTGCGCGGCCAACCAGGCCGTCGTCAGGGCACGGGTGCGCTCGGGTCGGCCGGTCAGGTAGATGACGTCGTGCTTGACCTGGGCCGCGCGCAACCGGGTAATCCCCTCCTCGAGCAGCGGGTCGCCGTCCGCGGCGAGGAAGAAGGCGTTCCACCGCTGTGGACGGGACTGCAGGTGGTGGAGGCGGTGCCGGACGTCGGCCAGCACCCCGTCGATGTCGAAGACCGCCAGGGGCCTCGGCTCGCTCACCCGAGTCGGCTCGCTCACCCGAGCCGGATCGGGTTGACGATGTCCGCGGCGAGGGTCAGCAGGCTCACAGCGCCGCCCACCAGGATGACGAAGTAGGTCAGCGGCAGCAGGCGTGTGTAGTCCACGGGCGGCATCTTCGGTTTCCCCAGCCGGGCCCGCACGGTGTCGCGGACCCGCTCGTAGAGGTTGACGGCGATGTGCCCGCCGTCCAGAGGCAGCAGCGGGAGCAGGTTGAACACGCCGACGAAGAAGTTGAGCAGGGCCAGCAGGAGCACGAAGTACTCCCACAACCCGCGCTCGGCCGCGTCACCGCCGATGATCGACGCCCCGACCACGCTGACCGGGGTGTTCTCGTCGCGCACGCCGCCACCGAGCGCGTCCCACAGCGCCGGGATCCGGTCGGGGAACGAGAGGATGCCCTGCCAGACGTTGCCGAACATCTGGCCGGTGAACTCGAGCGTGGCGGGCACCGCCGTCAGCGGCCCATACATGAAGATCGTCTGCTGCCCGGCGCCGATCACGCCGACGGTCAGGGCGGCGCCGTCCGCGTCCAGGCGCGTCACCCGGGCGACGTCGATCGTAAGGCCGATCTCCTGCCCGCTCCGTTCGACGACGACCGGGGTGGGGCCATCTGCCGCCCGGATGGCCGTGACGGCGTCCGGCCACGTCGGGGTGGGGGTCCCGGCGACCGAGACCAGCCGGTCACCGCGCTGCAGCCCGGCGGCCAGCGCGGGCTCGGGCACACCCGGTGCGCACGGCGCGAGCTCGGTGGCCGAGACCTGGTTCGCCGCGCAGCTCAGCTCGCCGACGACCGGCGTGTTGCGCAGGTTCGGCAGACCCGCTGACACCGCGAGCGCGTAGACCAGGACCATCCCGATGAGGAAGTGCGTGATCGAGCCGGCAGACAGCACGATGACGCGCTGCCAGGTGGGCTTCCGGAAGAACGCGCGGGGCGCTTCCTCCGGCGTCACCTCGTCCAGCGCCGTCATCCCCGCGATGTCGCAGAATCCCCCGGCGGGGATCGCCTTGAGGCCGTACTCGGTCTCGCCGCGGCGGAAGGAGAAGACCTTCGGGCCGAACCCGATGAAGTAGCGGCGCACGCGCATACCGAACGCCTTGGCCGTCCACATGTGACCCGCCTCGTGCAGCGCGATCGAGACCGCGATGCCGAGCGCGAACAGCACCACACCCAGCACGAACAACACTGCGCCGAAACCTCCCGGTCACTTGGGCCGCGGCGTCCGCGGTCCTGCTCCACGCTATCCGAACTCCGTCGGCGGCCGGTGCCCGGCGCGGCGCGCCTCGTCGGAACACGCGACCGGGGAACGTCGGGCGACCGTCACCTGACCGCGGCGGTGACGCGCTCACGGGCGTGTTCGCGGGCCCAGTCCTCGGCCGCGACGACGTCCGCCGGCGTGGCCGGGTCGCTTCGCCAGCCGTCGGCGGCGACTACGGTGGCCTCGACGATAGCGGTGAGGTCGGTGAAGCGCAGCCCGCCGGCGACGAACGCGGCGACGGCCTCTTCGTTCGCCGCGTTGAACACCGCGGGCAGGCAGCCGCCCGCCTCCCCGGCATAGCGGGCGAGCCGCACACCGGGGAACGCGTCGTCGTCCAGCGGCTCGAACGTCCACGCCTGCGGGGCGTCCCATGTACAGGGGGTGGCCACGGCGGGCACCCGATCCGGCCAGCCCAGGGCCAGCGCGATGGGCAGGCGCATGTCGGGCGGGCTGGCCTGCGCGATCGTCGAGCCGTCGACGAACGTGACCATCGAGTGCACCACCGACTGCGGGTGCACGACCACGTCGATCCGGTGGTAGGGCACGCCGAACAGCAGGTGTGCCTCGATCACCTCGAGGCCCTTGTTGACCAGCGTCGCGGAGTTGATCGTGACGACCGGGCCCATGGCCCAGGTCGGGTGCGCCAGGGCCTGCTCCACGGTGACGGCGGCCAGTTCGTCGCGCCGCCGCCCCCGGAAGGGGCCGCCGGAGGCGGTGAGCACCAGCCGCGCGACCTCGTCGCCGCGGCCGCCGCGCAGGCATTGAGCGAGCGCGGAGTGCTCGGAGTCGACCGGGACGATCTGGCCGGGCCGCGCCGCCGCCGTCACCAGCGGGCCGCCCGCGACCAGCGACTCCTTGTTCGCGAGCGCGAGTCTCGCGCCGGTGGCCAGCGCGGCGAGCGTCGGGCCCAGGCCACGGGAGCCGGTGATCCCGTTGAGCACGGTGTCCGCGGGGGTCGTGGCGGTGAGCTCGGTGGCGGCGTCCGGACCGGCGAGCACGTCCACCCCCGGCAGCTCCCGGCGCAGCGCGGCGGCCGCGCCCGGGTCCGCGACGGCCACTCGCCGCACGCCGTGCGCCGCGGCTTGCGCGGCGAGCAGCGCGACGTCCGTGCCACCGGCCGCCAGGCCCACCACGCGGAACCGCTGCGGCCGGGTCGCGATCACGTCCAGCGCCTGCGTGCCGATCGAGCCGGTCGAGCCGAGGACGACGACGCTGCGGGGGTCGTCGGCGATCGTTTCGGTGGTGGTCATCGCCGCCATTCTGCCCGTGCTGTGCGACGATGTGGCCCCACAGGGCCGGCGAGAGGGTTGCCGGTGGCACCAGGGTAGCCAGCGGGAGAGGGTGGAGTGTCGTGGCGCGTACGTCCCGGAGGGCGGCACCGCAGGTCGGCGTGGACCCGCGCGATGAGCCGTCGGCCGAGTGGGGGTGGCACGGCTCGTTCCCGAACGGCTCCCGCATCGCCGGTGCGGTCGTGGCGATCATCCTGCTGGTGCTGCTGATCGGGCCGTACCAGACGCACCTCCAGGACTTCTGGATGATCCCCATTGCGCTCGGGCTGCTGGTGCTGGTCGTCCGGGGCACGGTCAAGCGTCGCAACGACTGGCGCAAGTAGCGCGCCCGTGGCCTCCGGATCCCCGGCGGTCGACCTGCAGGTCGGCGACCGGACGGTGCGCCTGACCAACCCGGACCGCGTGTACTTCCCCGCGCGCGGGGAGACCAAGCTGGACCTCGCGCGCTACTACCTGTCCGTCGCGGACGGGGTGGTTCGCGCGCTGCGCGGCCGGCCGTGCATGCTGCACCGCTTCCCGACCGGGGTGACCGGGGAGAAGGTTCACCAGAAGCGGCTCCCCCGCGGCGCGCCGGACTGGGTGCCCACCGTCCGGGTGCACTTCCCCCGGTGGAACCGGTACGCCGACGAACTCTGCGTCGCGCACCCCGCGGACGTCGTCTGGGCCGTGCAGATGTCGACGGTCGAGTTCCACCCGTGGAACTCGCGCGCCCCGGAGGTCGAGAAGCCCGATGAGTGGCGCATCGACCTCGACCCGATGCCGATGGCGACCTACGCCGACGTGCGGAGGGTCGCCCACGTCGCGCACGACGTGCTCGACGAGCTGGGCGCGGTCGGCTGGCCGAAGACCTCCGGTGGCAAGGGAATGCACATCTACGTGCGCATCGTCCAGCGGTGGGGATGGGCGGACGTGCGGCGGGCCGCCCATGCGTTCGCCCGGGAGGTCCAGCGGCGCAGCACGGGGCTGGTCGACCTGACCTGGTGGCGCAAGGACCGCGACCCCGGCTCGATCTTCGTCGACTGGAACCAGAACACCCGCGACCACACCATCCGCTGCGCGTACTCCGTGCGCGGGGCGCCGGAGGCGCCGGTGTCGACGCCGGTCCGCTGGGACGAGATCGACGACGCCGACCCCGCCGACTTCACGATCGCCACGGTACCGGCGCGGTTCGCCGAGCTGGGCGACCTGCATGCGGGCATCGACGACGCCGTGTTCCTGCTGGACGAGCTGCTCGAGTGGGCCGACCGCGACGCCCGCGAGGGCGAGGGGGCTCCCGAGGAGGAGCCGCAGGACCTCGACGCCTGATCCGCCGCCGCCGACGATCTCCGACGTGGTCGCGTTGCTGTTGTCCTGAAAGCCACGTTCAAGGCAGGAGATGTCCTGAACGTGGCTTTCACGACACCTCTACGCGACGGCCGCGGCCTGCAGGCGGGCGAACTCGGCCGCGAGCTCGGGGAGCTGCCAGTGCGCGTTCAGGCCGCTGGGGTTGGGCAGCAGCCAGACGCGCGCGTCGCCGATCGTGGCCTGCTGCGGGCCGACCGCGGCCCGAGGCGCGTCGAACGCGACCCGGTAGGCGGTGATCCCGACGACGGCCAGCCAGCGCGGCCGCACCCCCAGCGCGAGCTCCCGCAGCCGGACACCGCCCGCGCGGACCTCGTCGTCGGTCAGCTCGTCCGCCCGGGCGGTCGCCCGCGCGACCATGTTGGTGATCCCGAGACCGAGCGCGCGCAGCTCGCTCTGTTCCGCGGGCGGCAGCAGGCGGGGCGTGAAACCGGACCGGTGCAGCGCGGGCCAGAACCGGTTCCCCGGCCGGCCGAAGTGGTGACCGGTGAGGGCGGTGACCAGGCCGGGATTGATGCCGCAGAACAGCACCGCGAGCGGCGGGTCGCCCGGCCCGGGCAGGACGTCGGGCACGGTGAGCGCCCGGGCGGCCTCCAGTTCGGCACGGGTCGGGCGCGGCACGTCACCACGCTCGCACACAGATCCCCGGGCTCGCGCACAGGTCACGACCTTGGTGCCAGCCCGTGATCCTGTGTGCGAGCGCGGCGAGACGCCCGGATCCCGCGTGCGAGAGGCGGGGCGGCCCGGTCAGGCGCCGGTGAGGACGTCGGCGAGGCGGAACTCGACCGGCCGTTCGAGCTGCGCGTAGGTGCAGGACTCCGGCTCGCGGTCCGGGCGCCACCGCACGAACTGGGCGGTGTGTCGGAAGCGGACGCCCTCCATGTAGTCGTAGCGGACCTCGACGACACGTTCCGGCCGCAGCGGGACGAACGAGAGGTCCTTGCCGGCGTTCCACCTGCTGTACTCGTTCTTGCGTGGCGTCCGCTCCCCCTGCTCGTGGGCGGCCCAGTTCCACGGGTGGCCTTCGAAGGTGGTCACGAGCGGCTGCAGCTCGACCATCAGCTCGCGGCGCACGCCCATGGGAAAGGCCCCGACGACGCCCACCGACGCCAGCACGCCCCGGTCGTCGAACAGGCCCAGCAGCAACGAACCGATCGCGTCCGGTCCGGACTTGTGCACCCGGTAACCCGCGACCACGCAATCCGCGGTCCGTTCGTGCTTGATCTTCGCCATGACCCGCTTGTCCGGCTGGTAGGTCAGGTCCGGCGGTTTGGCGATCAGCCCGTCCAGCCCGGCGCCCTCGAACATCTCGAACCAGCGCCGCGCGGTGTCGAGGTCCCGGGTCAGGGGCGTGACGTGCACCGGCGGCTTGGCGGCGGACAGGCACTCCTCCAACAACGCGCGGCGGCGTTCCAGGGGCTCCTCGGTCAGGTCGTCGTCGCCGAGGGCGAGCAGGTCGAAGGCGATGAAGCTCGCGGGAGTCTGCTCGGCCAGCAGGTTCACGCGGCTCGCGGCGGGGTGGATGCGCTGCTGGAGCGCCTCGAAGTCGAGCGTGTTGCGGGCGGTGTCGGCGACGACGATCTCACCGTCGATCACCGAGCGCTCCGGGAAGTTCGCGAGCACGGCGGCGACGACCTCGGGGAAGTACCGGGTCATCGGCCGCTCGTTGCGGCTGCCGATCTCGACCTCGTCACCGTCGCGGAAGACGATCGACCGAAAGCCGTCCCACTTGGGCTCGTAGAGCCGGCCGGGCGGGATCTCGGCGACGGGCTTGGCCAGCATCGGCTTGACCGGCGGCATCACGGGGAGCTGCACGCCGCACAGTCTGCCCCTCCCCCGCGCGGTTCGGAGCCACACTGCTCGATCAGGGGCACGACCGCGGTGTCACGGTGCCGAGCTGCCCTGGTCGGCGGCGAGCTGGCCGCAGGCCGCGGCGATCTCCCGCCCACGGGTGTCGCGGACGGTGCACGCGACTCCGGCGGCCTGCACCCGGCGGACGAACTCGTCCTGCACCGCGCGCGGTGAAGCGTCCCAGCGGCTCCCCGGGGTGGGGTTGAGCGGGATGAGGTTGACGTGCACCCGCTTCGTCCCGATCCGCCGGCGCAGGAGCGTGCCGAGCAGGTCCGCACGCCACGGCTGGTCGTTGACGTCGCGGATCAGCGCGTACTCGATCGAGACGCGGCGGCCCGTCGTGTTCGCGTAGCGGCGGGCGGCGTCGAGGACCTCGCCGACCTTCCAGCGGTTGTTGACGGGGACCAGCGTGTCGCGCAGCTCGTCGTCCGGCGCGTGCAGGGAGACGGCGAGGGTGACGGGAATCCCCTCGGCGGCCAGCTTGTCGATGGCCGGGACGAGCCCGACGGTCGAGACCGTGACGCCGCGCGCGGAGATCCCGAGCCCGTCGGGCGCGGGGTCGGTGATCCGCCGCAACGCCGCGACCACGCGCTTGTAGTTGGCCAAAGGCTCGCCCATGCCCATGAACACGACGTTGGACAGCCGGGTGGGCTCCCCCAGCACCCCGTCGCGGGCCGCGGCGGCGGCCTGGCGAACCTGGTCCACGATCTCGGCGGTGGACAGGTTGCGCTCCAGACCACCCTGACCGGTCGCGCAGAACGGGCACGCCATCCCGCAGCCCGCCTGGCTGGAGACGCACGCCGTGGCCCGGTCCGGATAGCCCATCAGCACCGACTCGGCGAGAGTGCCGTCGTGCCCGCGCCACAGCGTCTTGCGGGTGGTGCCGCTGTCGCAGGTCCGTTCCGTCACGGGGGTGACCAGCGGCGGGAGCAGCGCCCCGAGGGCCTCCCGGGCGGCCGCGGGCAGGTCCGTCATGGCGTCGACGTCCGCGGTGAGCCGGCCGAAGTAGTGGCGGCTGAGCTGGTCCGCCCGGAACCCGGGCAGGCCCAGCTCGCCGACGGCGGCCCGGCGGCCGGCGGAGTCGAGGTCGGCGAGGTGGCGCGGCGGCAGCGCGCGCTTGGGGGCGTCGAAGACGAGGGGCAGGGCGGTCATGTCCCCTCCAGTGTGCCAGCCGCTCTCCGCCGCTGTTCCGCCCGGCGAGGTGCGCGGTCGTGCACCGCGAGTCGCGCGGATCCGCCCGGCCGTCAGCGCCGGATGCGGTCGCGCAGCTGCCTGGTCAACCCCGCCTGCTGCGCCGCGGCCGCCCACAGCAGGACGCCGCCGACCAGGCCCACCAGCCCCTGGGACTCGGTGACACCCGCCGAGTTCAGCGCGAGGACGGCGCCGCCTGCCCCCAGCAGCATCAGCGCCGCGCCGAGCGCGATCAGGCTGCGGCGGTCCAGCAAGGACGCGAGCGGCAGCAGCAGGGCCCCACTCACCGCGACCGTGACCGGCACCGTCAACTCGGCGCGTCCCGTCGCGCGCAGCAGGGTGCCGCCGAGCACCACCAGCCCGACCCCGACCACCAGCAGGGAGAGCACGCGGCGCCGCCGGTCGCGGTCCAGGCGTGGCCCCCGACCCGTCCTGCCGGCGCGGGTCGCCTGCACCATCAGCCACACGGTGACCGCGAGGCCGGCGGCGAGCACCACCGTGCCCGCTCCGCTGGGCAGGGCCGCCGAGCCCGCCAGCCAGGCGACACCCCCTGCGATGGCCAGTACCGCCGATCCCGGAACTTCGACCTGCCTGCGCACGAACCGTCCTATCTCCGCCGACCGGGACCACCGACGGTACCGGCCCGATCGCGGCACGCGGCAGGAGGTTCGACCACATCGGATCCGCGCCGGTCAGGGGCGGCGCACGTGCAGCCGGTATCCCACGGGGATCTCCAGCCCGGCGGTGGCGGCGATCGCGCGCTCGGCGATCTCCCGGCTGAACTCGATGCGCAGCACGGCGTCGCGGGTCGCGCGGTCGGGGAAGCGCCAGACCGTCGGGATCCGGCGGAGCGTGAAGCCCCGGTCCGTGAAGAACGCCTCCGCGGCGACGGGGTCGTATCGTGGCAGGTCGGCACGCATCCACGCCCCGTACGGGGGCACGGTGGCGTCCAGGTCGACGATCGCGATCGCCCCGCCGGGTCGCAGGACGCGGTGCGCCTCGGCGAGACCCGGCTCGCACCCGCGACCGAAGAAGTAGGCGGTGCGGGCGTGCACGAGGTCCACCGACGCATCCGGCAGCGGCAGCGCGGCGGCGCCGGCCTGGAACACCCGGATGTCGCGACGGTCGGCCAGCCGCGTCCGGGCGCGGGCGACGAGCGGGGCGTACGGCTCGACCCCGCTCACCGAGGCGGCACCGGTGAACAGCGGCAGGTGGAAACCGTCGCCGCACCCCACGTCCAGCACGTCGCGGCCCTGCCATGGCACCGCCTCGCGCAGTGCCGCCCAGACGGCGCCGTACACGTCCTGCGCGCGGTTCTCCCACCCGTAGACGTCCGGCCAGTTCCAGATGTTCGGGCTGGGGATCGCCCGGTCGCGAGGCGTGGCGGCCGCCGCGGCACGCCGGAACGCCCGTGTCACCGGAGCGGGACGATCAGGCCGAGCACGAAGTAGGACACGACGGCCGTGGGCAGCATCGAGTCGAGGCGGTCCATGAGGCCGCCGTGGCCGGGCAGCAGGCGGCCCATGTCCTTGATCCCGAGGTCGCGCTTGATCAGCGACTCGACCAGGTCACCGAGCGTCGCGCTGACCACGAGCAGCGCCCCCGTCAGCGCCCCCTCCCACCACCGCCCGCCGAGCATGAGCGTGAGCGTGAGCGCGCCGGTGATCATTCCGGCCAGCAGTGACCCGGCGAAGCCCTCCCACGACTTCTTCGGGCTGATCGTCGGGGCCATCGGGTGCTTGCCCGCGAGCACGCCGACCGCGTATCCGCCCACGTCCGAGGCGACCACGCAGAGCATGAACGTGAGCACCCGGCCCACGCCGTCCGGTGCGACGGTCAGCATCACCACGAAGGAGCAGAACAGTGGCACGTACACGGCGGTGAACAGCCCGGCGGAGACGTCACGGAGGTAGTGCGCAGCGCCGGCGCGCATCCGCCACACCAGGCAGCCCAGCGCGGTGGCGGCGAAGGCGAGCGCGAGCCCGCGCGGTCCGAACGGCCAGCTGAGCCAGATCATCGCCTGCCCGCCGACGAGCAGCACCGGCAGCGGCACCTCGATCCCGGCGCCGCGGCGCAAGGCGTCGCGCAGCTCCCAGGTCGCCACGGCCGTCGCCGCCGCGAGCACCCCGACGAACGTCTGCCGGACGGTCAGCAGCGGGACGAGGATGATCGCCCCGAGGGCGAGCCCGACCGCGATCGCGGAGCCGAGGTCCCGGCCGGCTCGCGACGGACGTCCGGCCGCACGCCCGCCCGACCCGGCGAGGTCGCGGGCCGGCCGGTCCGGCGCGGGGACGTCGGGGGATGCGGTCACCGGCAGCGGCCCTCTTCTCGGAGCCCCGTGGTCGTCTGGCTCAGACCTCGAGGAGTTCGGTCTCCTTGTGCTTGACCAGGTCGTCGACCTGGTGCACGTAGCGGTCGGTGGTGCCCTGGAGCTCCTTCTCCGCGCGGGCGACCTCGTCCTCGCCGGCCTCGCCGTCGCGCGCGATGCGGTGCAGCTCCTCCATCGCCTTACGGCGGATGTTGCGGATGGTGACGCGGGCATCCTCGCCCTTGCCGCGGGCGACCTTCACCATCTCGCGCCGACGTTCCTCCGACAGCTGCGGGATGACCACCCGGATGATCTGACCGTCGTTGCTCGGGTTGAGCCCGAGGTCGGAGTCGCGGATGGCCTTCTCGATGGTCCGAAGCTGGCTGGCGTCGTACGGCTTGATGATCGCCATGCGGGCCTCGGGAATATTGATCGAGGAGAGCTGGTTGAGCGGCGTCATCGCGCCGTAGTAGTCGACGACCACCCGGGAGAACATGTTCGGCGTCGCGCGGCCGGTACGGACGCTCGCGAGGTCGTCCTTGGCCACTCCGACAGCCTTCTCCATCTTCTCCTCGGCGTCGAAGAGCGTCTCGTCGATCACGGCTGCTCCCTAGGGGCTCTTCAACCGCGCGCCGGGGTCCGGCGCGGGCGTGCTGACCAGCGTTCCGATCCTCTCACCTGCGACCGCGCGGGCAATGTTGCCCTCCGTCAGCAGATTGAACACGATGATCGGCATCCGGTTGTCCATGCAGAGACTGAACGCGGTGGCGTCGGCGACCTTGAGGCCCTGCTCCAACGCCTCGCGGTGGGTGATCTCGTCGTACATCTTGGCACCGAGATCGATCTTGGGGTCCGCGGTGTAGACCCCGTCGACGCTCTTGGCGAGCAGCAGCGCCTCGGCGCCGATCTCCAGCGCCCGCTGGGCGCCGGCGGTGTCCGTGGAGAAGTAGGGCATGCCGACACCCGCACCGAAGATCACGACACGGCCCTTCTCCAGGTGCCGGATCGCGCGGCGCGGGATGTAGGCCTCCGCGACCTGCGCCATGGTGATGGCGGTCTGGACGCGGGTATCGACGTGGTGCTCGCGCTCCAGGAAGTCCTGCAGGACGAGGCAGTTCATCACCGTGCCCAGCATGCCCATGTAGTCGGCGCGGGTGCGCTCGATGCCGCGCTGGTGCAGCTCCGCCCCGCGGAAGAAGTTGCCGCCGCCGATGACGACGGCGATCTGCGCCCCCGTCGCGACGACTTCGGCGATCTGCCGCGCGACGGTGTCGACCACCGTCGGGTCGACACCGACGGCCCCGCCGCCGAACATCTCGCCGCCGAGCTTGAGCAGCACGCGGCGGAAGCCGGAGCGGGTGTCTTCTGGTCGGTCACTGCCCGACGCGGGGCGGCCGCTCCGCACGGAGTGCGGAGCGGACGCGTCGTGGTCGGATCGGTCACTGCTGGCGTCGATCCCGAAGGCGTCCACGCGATCAGGCCTGGCCGACCTCGAACCGGGCGAAGTCCTTGACCGTCAGCCCGGCCTCGTCCAGCAGGGCCTTGACTGACTTCTTCGGATCCTGGACCGAGGGCTGCTCGAGCAGGACGACGTCCTTGAAGTAGCCGTTGACCCGGCCCTCGACGATCCGGGCCAGCACCTGCTCGGGCTTGCCCTCCTCGCGGGCGGTCGCCTCGGCGATGCGGCGCTCGTTGTCGAGCACCTCCGCGGGCACCTGGTCGCGGGTGGTGTAGCGCGGACGGGCGGCGGCGACGTGCATCGCGACGCCGCGAGCGGTGTCGGCTGCCTGGTCGTTGCCGGCGGCACCGTCGTAGGAGACCAGCACGCCGATCGCAGGCGGCAGGTCCGTCGAGCGGCGGTGCAGGTAGAGCGCCACCGGGCCGTCGATCGCGACAAAGCGCTTGAGCTCGAGCTTCTCGCCGATGCGCGCCGAGAGGGCCTGCACGGCGTCCTCGACGGTGGCCTCGCCCAGCTTGGCGGCGCGCAGCGCCTCCAGGTCGGCGGGCTTCTGGTCGAGTGCGACCTGCAGGATCTGGTCTGCCAGGGCCTGGAAGTCGGCGCTCTTGGCGACGAAGTCGGTCTCGCAGTCCAGCTCGACCATCACGCCGTCGGCAGCGACGACCAGGCCGTTGCTCGTGGCGCGCTCGGCGCGCTTGCCGACGTCCTTCGCGCCCTTGATGCGCAGCAGCTCGACGGCCTTCTCGATGTCGCCGTCGGACTGCTCCAGCGCCTTCTTGCAGTCCATCATCCCGGAGCCGGTGAGCTCACGGAGCCGCTTCACGTCGGCGGCGGTGTGGTTCGCCATCGTGGGTCTCTCACGTCCTTGTCTGGAGGGTGCCCCGTACGCATCGGAGGGGCGCACGGAGCTCGGGCGACGTCCACGGGGCCGGACCGGATCGGTCCGGCACCCGCATCTGTCTCAGCCCGTGGTCTGCTGGGTGCCGTTGGAGCTGGCGGCGGCGGGGGCTGCGGGGGCGGCGGGGTCGGCCGCCTCTGCACCGGGGTCGGGCAGGCTGGCCCCGTCCGAACCGGTGCCGCTGGTGAGCAGCTCCTGCTCCCACTCGGCGAGCGGCTCGTCCGTGCCGGTGCCGGCCTCGGCCCCCTCGCCGCGGGCGCGCTGCGAGCGGGCCATCAGGCCGTCGGCGGCGGCGCGGGCGATCACCTTGGTGAGCAGCGCGGCGGAGCGGATCGCGTCGTCGTTGCCCGGGATCGGGTAGTCGACCTCGTCCGGGTCGCAGTTGGTGTCGAGGATCGACACCACCGGGATGCCCAGCTTCCGGGCCTCCCCGACCGCGATGTGCTCCTTCTTCGTGTCCACGATCCATACCGCGCTCGGGACCTTCGCCATGTCGCGGATGCCGCCGAGGGTCTTCTCCAGCTTGGTCTTCTCGCGGGTGAGCATGAGGATCTCCTTCTTGGTGCGACCCTCGAAGCCCCCTGTCTGCTCCATCGCTTCCAGCTCCTTGAGACGCTGGAGGCGCTTGTGCACGGTCTGGAAGTTGGTGAGCATGCCGCCCAGCCAGCGCTGGTTCACGTACGGCATGTTGACCCGGCCCGCCTCGTCGGCGATGGCCTCCTGCGCCTGCTTCTTGGTGCCGATGAACAGGATGGACCCGCCGTGCGCGACGGTCTCCTTGACGAACTCGTAGGCACGGTCGATGTAGGACAGCGTCTGCTGGAGATCGATGATGTAGATGCCGTTGCGCTCGGTGAGGATGTAGCGCTTCATCTTCGGGTTCCAGCGCCGGGTCTGATGCCCGAAGTGCACGCCGCTGTCGAGCAGCTGCTTCATGGTGACGACGGCCATGGCCGGTGTTCACCTCTCGGTCCGGCGCGGCCCGCCGGGCCGCGCGTACGGTTGTCGCGGAGCGCCGGTCGGCGGCACCGCCCTGGCGTCGCGCCGGAGCCCGGACCCGTGGGCCACGCTCCGGACGACGAGCGGCCGGCTGTGGCTCGCGGGACCGCCCGGGCACCGTTCCGCAGGCCGGCACGGGGGCCGGATACCTGACGGGCACGCGGACGCGCGAAGTCACCTCGCAGGTGGAGGTGCGTCTACAGCATACGCCGCGAACGCCGACGGCCATCCCCCGCATCCCGCTCCGGGCCGCGGTTGTCCACAACCGCGTCAGCCCGTCCACAGCGCGGGCTCGGGGGTTCCGCCGGCCGCTCTCCGGCGGCCACCGTGAGGGCATGGACGGACGGCGAACGGCGCAGGCCCCACGACGCGGTGGGCGGGCCGGTCCGCATCGGACGGCGGCCGGGGTGGCGGCCGGGATGGTGTGGGCGGCCGCCGTCCTCATCGCCCTGACTGCCGGCGCGCCTACCTCGCCGGGAGCAGCGGCCGGCGCGCCGCCCGTGCTCGTCGCGGTCGGGATGTCGACCGGACGGTCGACAGGGCCCGTACCGCCGGGAAGTGCCGGAAGGGCGCCGGCCGCCGGGTACTCCTGGCCCGTGGGCTCGTCGGCGGGGGCGGCACCGCCGGTCGAGGTGCCGTTCCGGGAGCCGACGCACCGCTTCGGTCCGGGACACCGGGGGGTCGACCTCACCGCGCCGGTGGGTGCCGCGGTGCGCGCCGCGGCGGCGGGCACGGTCGTCTTCGCCGGCGTGCTCGCGGGCCGCGGGGTGGTGTCGGTACAGCACTCGGACGGGCTGCGCACCACCTACGAGCCGGTGGGCCCGGTCGTCGCGGCCGGGACGCCGGTCGGGCCGGGCGCCGTGCTCGGCACGCTCGCCCCCGGACACCGGGCCTGCCGGGCGGCGTGCCTGCACTGGGGGGTGCGCCGCGGGCGCGGGAGCTACCTGGACCCGCTGCTGCTGACGATGCCGCCGCACGTCCGGCTGCTGCCGCTGCCCGACCCGTGGCCGGGCGCCTTCTCAGCGGGCCGCCTCCGCGAGGCAGGCGCGCAACCGGGCGATGAGCCGGGCGTGCAGCTGGCAGACCCGCGACTCGGTGACGCCCAGGATGTGGCCGATCTCGGCCAGCGTGCGGTCTTCCAGGTAGTACAGGCGCACCACCAGCCGGTCGCGCTCGCCGAGCTGATCGATCGCCCGCCACAGCTGCCGACGGGTCTCGCGCTCCTGGACGGCGCGTTCCGGGTCGGGTTCGGCGCCGGCGAGGCTGTCGAGTACCGAGCCGTCGGCACCGGCGCGCAGCTGCTCGACGCTCAGCACCCGGGTCGCCCCGGCCGCGCTCAGCTCATGCAGCGGCACGCCGAGCGCGTCGGCGATCTCCTGTCCGGTCGCGGTCCGCCGCAGGCGCATGGCGAGCTGCTCGCCGACGCGCTCGGCCTCCCGGGCGCGCTGGCGGACGGCGCGCGGGACCCAGTCCTGCGCGCGCAGCTCGTCGAGGACCGCGCCCTGGATGCGCGGCACCGCGTAGCTCTCGAAACGCGCACAGCGTCCGGGGTCGAACCGGTCGATGGCCTCGAGCAACCCGAACACCCCGGACTGCACGAGGTCGGCGGCATCGACGTGGTCGGGCAACCGCTGGGCGGTCCGGTGCGCGATGCTGCGCACCAGCGGGCGGTAGTGCACGGCCAGCCCATCGCGGGTGCGGCGACACGGCGCGCTGCGATAGGCGGCCCACAGGTCATGCGCGGGGGTGTGCCTGCTCATGGACCACCTTCAGCCGCTCGACGGTGACATGCGTGTAGAGCTGAGTCGTCGATAGCTTAGCGTGACCGAGCAACTCCTGTACGTAACGAAGGTCCGCGCCGCCGTCGAGCATGTGCGTCGCTGCCGCGTGCCGAAGGCCGTGCGGGCCGACGTCGGGGACGTCCGGGACGGCCGCCACGGCCCGGTGCACCACCGCACGGGCGACCCGCGGGTCGAGGCGGCCTCCGCGCGCACCGAGCAGCAGCGCGGGCGGCGTCGCCGGCCGGGCCAGGGCAGGACGACCCACGTCGCGCCACACCCGCAGGGCCCGACCTGCCGGGACGCCGTAGACGACGGTCCGCTCCCGGTCGCCCTTGCCGACCACCCGGACGGCGCGGCGCTGCTCGTCGACGTCGTCCAGGTCGAGCCCGCAGAGTTCGGCGACCCGCATTCCGGTGGCGTAGAGCAGCTCGACGACGAGCCGGTCCCGGATCGCCACCGGGTCGTCGGGCCCGGCCCGTGAGCCGGTTGCGTCGAGCACCGCGGCGGCCTGCTCGCGGTCGAGCACGGTCGGCAGGGCGGATCGGGGCCGCGGGGCGACCAGCCGGGCGCCGGGATCTCCGGGAAGCAGCCCCCTCCGGTGTGCCCATGCCGTGAACGTGCGGGCGGCGGCGGCCTTACGGGCGAGCGTGGACCGCGCCGCCCCGGCGGCGTGCGCGTCGGCCAGCCACCCGCGCAGCCGCGCGAGATCGAGGCCTGGCAGCGCGCGCAGGCCGGCGAGCAGGCCGGCGAGGTCGGCACGGTAGGCCCGCACCGTATGGGGGGACCGCCCCCGCTCCAGCCGCAGGTGCTCCAGGAACTCCACCAGCGCCCGGTCGGCGTCGGGGGCGAGCTCGACCGCGGCGCTGTGCTCCGGGTGGGGGGTCATCCGACGACGGTGGGGGGCGGGCCGGGACCCGTCAAGCACCGTCGCGGACCGCGTCACCCACCCAGGTCACCCGGTCGGCGTGGTGACCGTCGCGGTGCAGCGCGCGCAGGAGCCCGGCGAGGCCGCCGTCGGCACGTCCGCGGAGCCGGGCGCTCGTCCGGACGCGGATGCCGACCGGCTGCGCCAGGGTGTAGCCCCCTGCGGCAAGCCGTTGCCACAGTCCGTGGTCCTCACCCGCGCCGTCGGGCGGGAAGCCGCCGACGGCGAGGTACGCGTCGGCGCGGACGCCGAGGTTCGCGCCGTAGACGTGGTGGTGGGTGGCACCGTGCAGCCCGTGCTCGACGATCGCACGGTAGCAGGACAGCGCCGCGTCAGCGAGGTGGTCGGTCGCGGCGAGGTCGGCGAGGCCGGCCACCGCGTGGACGCCGTCGGCGGCGTGCCGCAGGTGGGCGGCGACCCAGTCGACCGGGACCGTGGTGTCGGCATCCGTGCTGAGCAGCCAGGTCCCGGCCGTGGGGTGGCCGGACAGCCGGTCCAAGACGGCCCGCAGGCCGAGGTCGCGCCGGGCGCCGACCCCGCTCCCGCGCAGGGCGGCGGCCGGCACTGTCCGCCCGATGGTCGCGCACCCCGCAGGGGCCTCATCGCGGACGATGATCGTCGTGACCTCCGGCCAGCCGTCGATCAGCCGGGCGACGCGCTCCGGGGTGGCGTCGGTGCAGCGGTCGAGCACCACCGCCACGGCCTTCGCCACGCCGTCGGGCGCGTGCGCGAGGGCCCGGCGCAAGCTGGCCAGGCAGCGGGTGATCCGGTCCTGCTCGTTCCGGGCCGGGACGACCACGCCGACGGCCGTGACCGGGAGGTCCGGCGTGACCGCGAGGGCGGTCACCGGCGCCGCAGCACGAGCAGCACGAACCCGTCGTCGACGTGCTCGACGAGCGGGGTGAGCTCGGGTCGGGCGTGCAGCATCCGGTGGGTGGCGGCCGCGTCACGGGGCGCCTCGGCCGGCCACTCGCGCCAGTGCACCACCGCGACGTCTCCACCGGGCTCGAGGGCTGCGAGGGTGCGATCGAGCGTGGCGGACACCGTGGCGTCGTCGAGGTAGTAGAGGACCTCGCTGAAGATCGCGAGGTCGACCGGCTCCACCGGCACGGCGTCGGGCAGGGCGGCCTGCTCGACCCGGACACCGTCGACGTCCGCCGTGCGCGCCCGAGCCTGGCGGACCGCTTCGGCCACCGGATCCGAGGCCAGCACAGCACCGCAGCGCGCGGCGAGCTCGAGGGTGAGCTGGCCCGTCCCGCAGCCGGGTTCGAATGCTCGCCGGTAGCGCTCGCGGGGCAGGCTCGCCAGCACGACGGCGCGCTTGCGCCGCTCGTACCAGGAGTCGCCCCGCCACGGGTCCGCGCCGTCCGCGTACAGCTCGGTGAACCGCGAAACTGGCGCTGACGTCGAGCGGGCGATGCGGAACAGCAGCTCCGCGGGCCGTCCGGCGTGCGCGAGCATGCCGGCGTCGAGGACGGGTGGCGAGCCGTCCGGGCCGGGGCCGACCTGGGAGGTGAAGGCGGCGATCGCGGCGCGCTTGGCGATCACGGCCGCGGCATCGAGCCGGAGCAGCCGTGCCCGGTCCCACGGCACGGCCGGGTCGTCCGGCGTGAGCCAGGCCCACATCCAGACGGGGTAGGCCCAGCCGTGCGCGGTGAGCGGCGCGGCGTCCGCGGCCGCGAGCCCGGCGGCGCGGTGGTCCGGGTGCGGGTCGCCCGCCCACGGCGCGAGGTACGCGTCCGCGCCAGCGAGCAACGGGCGCAGGGCCGCGCGCAACTCGGGACCGCGGCCGGCGAGGCCGGAGTCCGGTAGTCCCAGCCAGTGCACGGGCACGTCGCCGAGCCCCTGCACACGGAGCGCCGCCACGAGCTCGGCCCGGCGGGCGCGGGCGAGGTCGCGGCGGGCGGCGGGGTCGAGTGCCGGGTAGGCCGCCTCGCCGTCGGTGGCGATCACCAGGGTGACCTCGGCTCCGGCCCGATGGAGGGCCTGCAGGCATCCACTCGCGCCGAGGGTCTCGTCGTCGGGATGGGCGGCGACGACCGTCACCCGGCGGTGCCCGCTCGGCTCGAACGGCCGTGGTCGGCGCTCCTCCAGCGCCTCCGTCCACACGACGACCGGTGTCACGGGCCGGGCGGCCGTCGACGATGGTCCGCTCACGCCGAGCGCCACCGGTCGACGACCTGGCTGCCGAGCGCGGCGTGGTCCCGCTCGGCGTGGTGCTGGCGGACGTAGAGCGCGAGGTCCGCCAGCGCACGGGCGAGGCCGTCGTCCCGGCTCAGCGGCCCCGGGCCGACGATCCGGGGAGCGCGGTCGACCACCTCGCGTGCCGCGCGTTCCGCCGCCGCCCGGACGGTGCCGACGGCGAGACCGTGGTCCCCCGCCGGGTCGGCGTCGACAGCCGCGGCGGTCTGCTGCAGGAGGGCGTCCGTCACGGCGAGGGCGGTGTGCAGTTCGCCGACGTGCGCGAGCTGGTGTGCGTCCGGGACGGGGCGCAGGTGGCCGAGCACGCGGTCGAGCACTCCGGCCGCCCCGCCCCACCACACGGCCGCGACGCCCGCGCCACCGAGCACGAAGCCGGGCCGGTCGACGTACCAGCCGGGCTCCCCGACCAGGTCGCCGTCCGCGACGTGCACGTCGTGGAACGCGACGTCCAGCGTGTCGGCATCCGCCATGGCAGCCGTGCGCCAACCACCGGGCAACGGCTCGACACCGGCCGCGGTGACGTCCACGTCGAGGAGCAGCCGCTCGGAATCCGGCGTCCCCGCCGCCGCGTCCGCGACGACGAGCGCGCGGTCCAGGACCCGGGCTCCCGAGCAGAACCGCAGGGTCCCGGTCAGCACACGGCCCGGCCCGCGCTGCTCCAGCCGCACCGCGGCACCGCCCGAACGCGACGCCCAGACGCCGTAGAGCGCGCCCGGCACCGGCGTGCGACCGCCCTCGGCGAGGATCGCGAGCGCATCGACGTGCCCCTCGGCGAGGCGGGCGAGGGACAGGTCGCAGCCGCCCCAGCCGGCCAGCGCCGCCCATCGGCGGACGGTGTGCCCGCTGCCCGGCTGCGGCAGGTCGAGGTCCCCGGCCCGCAGCTTCCGCCGCAGCTGAGCGGCGACCGTGCCGTCCACGGGGGCGGCTGCTCCCGCACTCGGGGTGTCGCCGGCCACGGCACTCCTGGCCGCCAGGCCATCAGGGTGGCCAGGTGGGTGGTGCGCGTGGGTCAGGTCGGGCAGCGTCGAGGACACGCACCTCCGTATCCACCGGGGCGCCGGGCAAACCGATCACCGGCCAGACGTCGGGTTGCTCACGATGCGCCCGGCCTACGCGAGCCGGCAGGGCGAGCGTCGCCGTACCGACGTCCAGGGGGCGGCTCATCCCCCGCCGCCCGGCCGGGCCAGCTGCCACATCCCGTCGGAGCACCGCGCAAGGCCGCGCCGTTCGAGTTCCGTCAACGCGGCGCGGATGCCGTCCGGTGGCAGGCCGGACTCCCGCGCCAGCCACCGGGTGTCGCGTGCCCCGCGGGCAGGCAGGGCATCGTGCACCAGTGCCGCGGCCCGGCCGAGCCCGTCCGTGCGGCGCGCGGGCCGATCCGGCTCCGGTGCCAGGTCCACGCCGAGGCGCCCGACGGCCTCCAGCACGTCGTCCGCGCTCGTGACCAGCAGCGCTCCGTCGCGGATCAGCTGATGACAGCCGGCCGACGGGCCCGAGGTGACCGGGCCCGGCACGGCCATGACGACCCGGCCCAAGGCCTCGGTGTCGGTCGCGGTGCGCTGCGCCCCGCTCCGCAGCGCCGCCTCGACGACGACCGTTCCCGCACCGAGTGCCGCGATCAGCCGGTTGCGCACCAGGAAGCGGTGCCTCGCCGGCACGCTGCCCGGCGGGTACTCGCTCACCACGAGACCGGTAGCGGCGATCCGCTCGAGCAGGGTGGCGTGCGCGGCCGGGTAGACGCGGTCGACACCACAGGCGAGCACGGCGACCGTGGCGCCGTCCACGGCCAGGGAACCGCGATGAGCGGCCCCGTCGATCCCGATCGCCGCTCCGGACACCACCGTCGCGCCGGCCGCGGCGAGCCCCGCGCCGAGCTCCCCCGCCACGTGGGTGCCGTAGCTCGTCGCGGCCCGCGCCCCGACCACGGCGACCGCCCGCTCGCTCAGCTCGGCGGCCGGCCGCGGGCCCCGCACCCAGAGGGCCATCGGCGGGGCGAGCGCCGGCACGCCGGCGAGCAGGCAGGGGGCCAAGGCATCCCGCGGCCAGGCTGCGTCCTCGGGAACGAGCAACCGCGCTCCGGCAACGCGCGCGGCCTCCAGGTCGGCGTCGGCCCGGTCGGTCGTGCGGCGGGCCGCGGTCTCCCCGGCGACGGGGTCGGGCACGTCGCCTGCCCGGACCCGCGCCGCGGCCGCCACCGGCCCGAGGACCTCGACGAATGCGGCGAGGGCCGGCGCCGGCGGCTCGGCCACCCGCGACAGGTAGGCCCGCGCCCGGAGCACGTCCACGGCAGGCCGACCCGTCACGGCGACGACGGCCGGGGCCGGGTGCGAGGCGACCGTCGCGGGCGTCCGATCCCCGCCCGTCCCGCCCGTGGGGCGCTGCCGGCCGCTCATGCCGCCCTCCGGTCCCGGAAGTACAGCGCCTGCTCGACACTGTCGCGGTCCGGCCGGGTGAGCCCCTGCAGGTCCGCGACCGTCCAGGCGACCCGCAACGCCCGGTCCGCGCCACGCGCTGTCAGCTCTCCGCTCCGCAGCCCTGCGTCCAGCGGCCGGACCACCGGGCTCGGCAGCGCGAAGTGGGCCCGCAACGCGGGACCGGGCACGTCCCCGTTGCACCGCCAGCCGTACGCCGCCCACCGGTCCGCGGCGGCCGCACGCGCGGCCAGAACCCGGGCACGGACCGTCACGGTGTCCTCGGCCGGTGTGCCGACCACGGAGAGGGCGGTGACCGGATACATGCGGGCCCGAAGGTCGACGCGGTCGAGCAGGGGCCCCGACAGGCGCCCGAGGTAGCGGCGGCGGGCGAGGGACGGGCACACGCAGTCCCGATCATGCGCGGGCGCGCACGGGCACGGGTTCGCCGCGAGCACGAGCTGGAACCGGGCGGGATAGCGCACGGTGCCCTCCGCCCGGGCGAGGCGGACCTCGCCCTCCTCCAGCGGGGTGCGCAGCGCATCGAGGACGTGGCTCTTGAACTCGGGCGCCTCGTCCATGAAGAGCGTGCCTCGGTGCGCGAGCGACACGGCGCCCGGCTTCGCGAGCCCGCTCCCTCCGCCGACCAGTGCCGCCATCGACGTCGAGTGGTGCGGCGCCACGAACGGCGGCGTGCGGGTCAGCCCCTCCGCAGGCAGCACGCCCGCGACGGAGCGGATGGCGGCGAGCGCCAGCGCCTCCTCCGAGGAGAGCTCGGGCAGCAACCCGGCGATCCGCTGCGCGAGCATCGTCTTGCCCGTGCCGGGTGGCCCGACCAGCAGTAGGTGGTGCCCACCCGCCGCGGCGACCTCCAGCGCCCGGCGCGCGTCGTCCTGGCCCACGACGTCCGCGAGGTCGTGCAGCGGTGCGACCGGCAGGACGGGCGGTGGGCTCGGCCGCGCCAGCACCGGCGCGCCCTCGAACCAGGCCAGCACCTGTCCGAGCGTCGCCGCGCCGTACACGTCGATCCCGTCGACGAGCGCCGCCTCGGGCAGCGCGTCCTCGGGCACCACCACGCGGCTGACGCCCGCGCTGCGCGCCGCAAGCAGGCACGGCAGCACACCGCGCACCGCCCGCAGCCGCCCGTCGAGCGCCAGCTCCCCCACCAGCACGGTGCCCTCCAGCGCGCGCTGCTCGACCGTCCCGGCCGCCGCGAGCACGCCGCAGGCTAGAGCGAGGTCGAACCCGCTCCCGGCCTTCCGCAGCGTCGCCGGCGAGAGCGCCAGGACCACCCGCTCGTTCGGCCACCTGCGCCCGGAGTTGACCACCGCCGCCCGCACCCGGTCCCGCGACTCCTGCAGCGCGGCATCCGGCAGGCCGACCAGGTGCACCCCGGGCAACCCGCCTCCGATGTCGGCCTCGATCTCGACCACGTGCCCCTCGACGCCGCGCAGCGCCACCGACCATGCCCGCGCCAGCCCCATCTAGAACGCCGCCTCGTAGTGCTGCAGCGTCGCGGGCCGGTCCGGCTCCATGAGCACGGCGACCACGTCGAACCGGACCCCGCACCACCGCACGTGGTGCGCCGCCAGCCAGGCCTGCGTCAGCCTGCGGATCCGCGCGATCTTGCGGGGGGTGACGGCCTCGGCGGGCTCGCCGAACCGCGTGCCCGACCGCGTCTTGACCTCGCAGACCACCAACCGGTCGCCGTCCACGGCAACCACGTCCAGCTCACCGTCGCGACACCGCCAGTTCCGTGAGAGCACCACCAGCCCGCGTTGCTCCAGGTAGCGCACCGCCTCGTCCTCGCCGCGGCGCCCCAGCTCGTCCTTCGCTGCCATGGGTCCACGATCAGGGCAGCGGGAGCCGCCCGACAGACTTGGTCATCTTCTGTGGACGGCCGCACCCGCATGGGGACAACCGGGGCCCGCCGGCCCTCGAGGGCCCGGGAACGTCGGTGCGCTGTGCTAGTGCCCCGTCCAGCAACGGCCACCCCGGTTCTCGGCGGCCGACGTCACTGGACGGGGCGCTAGGAGCCGAACGGTCCGTCGCCCGGCAGCCGCAGGTCCGGCTTGTCGAGCTCTTCGACGTTGACGTCCTTGAAGGTGAGAACGCGCACGTTCTTCACGAACCGCGCCGGCCGGTACATGTCCCACACCCAGGCGTCGGACATCCGGACCTCGAAGTAGATCTCCCCGTCCGCGTTGCGCGCGGCGACATCCACGGAGTTGGCCAGGTAGAAGCGGCGCTCGGTCTCCACCACGTAGGAGAACTGGGACACGATGTCCCGGTACTCCTTGTAGAGGGTGAGCTCCATCTCGGTCTCGTACTTCTCGAGATCCTCGGCGCTCACTGCTGCATTCCTCCCAAGTCCGGGGGGTCGTCCCCCGGCCCGCCTTCCTCGTCCCTGTTGCTGTCATTGTGGACCAGGGCGGACGAGCCTCCCACAGCGGCGCGGACGTTGACGAACGAGTACCGGTGGACGTGGCTGGGACCGTGCATGACGAGGGCCGCCTCGTGCACCGGCGTGCAGTAGCCCTTGTGGGCGTCGAAGCCGTACTGCGGCAGCTCGGCGTGCAGGTCGACCATGATCCGGTCCCGGGTCACCTTGGCGAGCACGGACGCCGCCGCGACGCACGCCGCGGCCTGGTCGCCCTTGGGCACCGCCAGCGCGGGACGGCCGAACCCGCGGACCGCGAAGCCGTCGGTCAGGACGTACCCCGGCGGCGCGGCCAGTGCCGCCACGGCCCGGCGCATACCCTCCACGTTCGCGACGTGCACGCCGCGCCGGTCGATCTCCGCGGGCGGGATGACGACGACCGCGCTGTCCGCGCAGCGACGCAGGATGAGGTCGTAGTACTCCGCGCGCGCCGCCGGGGTGAGCAGCTTCGAGTCGGTCAGGCCGTCGAGCCGCTTGGCGTCACCCGGCCGCAGGACGCACGCGGCCACGACCAGCGGGCCCGCACACGCCCCCCGGCCGGCCTCGTCGACGCCGGCGACGGGCCCGAGGCCGTGGCGGTGCAGGGTCGACTGCAGCGTCCAGGTCCCCGACGAGCGGCGGACGACGGCGCGGGACGGACGCCACTCGGGTGGCAGCGGCGCGCGGCGGGCGGATCGTGCGGTCATCGCCGTGGAGGGTGTCAGGTGCCGCGAGGGCGCCGCGCAGGGGGCACCAGAAAGCTCTCCTGCCGCCGCCGCAGTACCGGCACGGCGGCGAGGAGCGCCAGGGTGGCCCCAGGCAGCTCCGACCCGGAACCGGCGGCCATGCCCACCGCATTCGCGTGCGGATCCACCGAGGCGATCCTGCCGAACCGGTCGAACGGCATCACGATCATCCGGGCCAGGCCGATCACGTTCGAGATCGGCACCGCGCCGTGGCCGGGCACGCGCGAGTCCGCGGAGTTGTTCCGGGAGTCGCCCATCATCCACAGCTCCCCCACGGGCACGGTGACCGGCCCGAACGGCGCCTGGCGGGCCGGCCCGGCGTCCGGCAGGTAGTAGATGTAGGGCTCCTCGAGCGGCTGCTCGTCCACCAGCACGCGGTTGCGGGCATCGCAGCAGGCGACGGTCTGGCCGCCGACGGCGATGACCCGTTTGACGAAGTCCTTCTCGTCCGGCGGCGCGAGCCCGATCAGCGACCCGAGCCCCTGCAGGCCGCGCAGCAGCGGGTTCGTCGGCTCCTCGACGGTGAACTCGCTGCGCCAGCTGTCGGGTCCACGGAAGACCACGACGTCCCCGGGCTGCGGGTCGCGGAACCGGTATGTGATCTTGTCGACGAGCACGCGGTCGTTCACGCAGCCCGTGCAGCCGTGCAGCGTGGTCTCCATCGACCCCGACGGGATGACGTAGACCTTGGCCAGGAACGTCTGGATGAGGAAGGTCAGCACCAGCGCGACCACGACGAGTATCGGCAGCTCGCGCCAGAACGTCGGCCGGCGGCGCCGGCCCGACTTCTGGGACCTGCCGCTCGCTGACGGCGCCGAGTAGCCCGAGGCCGGGCGCTCCGTCGGCGACGTGCCGAGCTGACGCCGCCGCCGCGCGTTGCCCACGGGCCGTCCGATGTCGGTCTCCGACGGCAGCGGATCCGCGACCGTCGGGATCGCCTCCGTCGGCTCGTCGTCGACAGGCCGGCGCGACGCCATGGCGGCACGGGGCGGCGGGCCACCGGGGGCCCGCTCGTCGTGCGGCGGAACGGGACGGCCAGGCGAACGGGGTGCCGCCGTCGGGTCCGCCGGACCATACCGGCGAGGCTGTGCCCGCCGGTCGTCGGGGAGCTCGGGTAGCGCCACGCGACGAGGCTACGTCAACCTCGGCAACCGCGGTCAGGACGCGGAGGTCGTCTCCCGCTTCTCCTTGATCTTCGCGGCCTTCCCGCGCAGCTCACGGAGGTAGTAGAGCTTCGCCCGACGGACGGCACCGCGGGTGAACAACTCGATCCGGTCGATGTTCGGCGAGTGCACGGGGAAGGTGCGCTCCACACCGACGCCGAACGACACCTTGCGCACGGTGAAGGTCTCGCGGGCACCCGCGCCCTGCCGGCGGATCACCACGCCCTGGAAGATCTGGATACGCGACCGGTTGCCCTCGATGACCTTGACGTGCACCTTGAGCGTGTCGCCCGGCCGGAAGGCGGGGATGTCGGAGCGCAGGGTCTGCGCGTCCAGGGCGTCCAGGGTGTTCATCGGGGGTCCGTCCTCGTCTGATTGCGGTCATGCGGGGGCGCCGCTCCACTCGTGGGGGTCGGCACCCGGCGGGCCCGACACTCAAGCGTCGGGCGCCGGCAACCCGTCCATAGTGCCAGACGGCGCAGCGCGCCGTGAAATCAGCCCTCGTCGACCGGTCACTCCGCCTGGAGGTCACACTCCAGGCGGGCGAGCAGCGCCCGGTCCGCCGCGTCGAGCGCGTCCTCGGGCAGCGCGGCGAGCAGCTCGGGCCGCCGGGCCGCCGTCCGCTCCAGCGCTTGGTCGCGGCGCCACCGCGCGATCGCGGCGTGGTTGCCGCTGCGCAGCACCGCAGGAACCGCACGGTCGCGCCAGACCTCCGGCCGCGTGTAGGACGGCCCCTCGAGCAACCCGTCGGAGAAGGAGTCCTGGGCGGCCGACGCGGGGTTGCCCAGCACTCCGGGCAGCAACCGGACGACCGCCTCGACCATCACCAGCACGGCCGCCTCGCCGCCGACGAGCACGTAGTCGCCGATGCTCACCTCGTCGACCGGCATCCGGGCCGCCGCCTCGTCGACGACGCGCTGGTCGATGCCCTCGTACCGGCCGCACGCGAACACCAGCCGCTGCTCGGCCGCCCAGGTCCGGGCGGTGGCCTGCGTGAACGGCCTGCCGGCCGGCGTGGGCACGACCAGCCGCGGCGGGCGCGGATCGGCGGCAACGACGGCGTCGAGCGCCTCCCCCCACACCTGCGGCCGCATCACCATGCCGGGGCCGCCACCGTAGGGGGCGTCGTCGACGGCCTGGTGCACGTCGTGGGTCCAACCGCGCAGGTCGTGGACGGCGAGGTCGATCAACTTGCGCTCCAGCGCGCGGCCGAGCAGCGCCTCGCGCAGGGGCGCGAGGTAGGCCGGGAAGATCGTGACGACGTCGATGCGCACGGCGCCGATGCTCGCAGGGGGCCCCGGGATTGCAGCAAGGTGGCCCTGCTCCAATCGGTCTGGTGTAGGGCCACCTTGCTGCGACAACGACGGCGAGGGAAAAGGAAGCGCAAGAAGAGAATGAGGGTGGCAGAAAGGGAACAGGAAACGGGGAAGATAAACAGCCTCCTCCTTGCTGGTCCCGTATAACTGGCCGGATACCGGGCTGATGCCGGCCCCGAAAGGGTGCTGACGTGAGGCGGGTGAGCTTTGACGACGACCTGGTGTGATCGCCGGAACCGAAGGGCAAGTTGGGCACGATGACGGGACAGACGCGCGCTGGCGACGTCTCGGCACGTGAACGGACCGGAGGACGACCGCCTGGACTGGGACGCCATCGACTGGCGCACATGGAGGACGACGTACGGCGATTACGGCAGCGGATCTTCAAGGCATCGCAGGCGGGGGACCTGAAACGGGTCGCAATCTGCAGAAATTGATGTTGCGGAGCGGTCGAACGCGCTGTTGAGCGTGCGGCAGGTCACGAAGCAACGCGGTGCGCCACGGCGGGTATCGACGGACGGATCGCCTGACCTCTGCGGACAGGGCGGAGCTGGCGATGCGGGTGCATCGCCGCCAGCGTGGGATCGCTGCCGGTGCGACGTGTGTATATCCGAAGAGCAACGGCAAACAGCGCGCTCGGTATTCCAGTGATCGCTGACAGGTGCATCAGGCGCGGGTCGGCAAGCCTGGAACGGAATGGGAAGCGCGGTTCGAACCGAAATCCTATGGGTTTGGCGGGCCGCGGCTGCCACGATGCGATCGCGGCGATCTATTCCACGCTGAGCAAGAAGAACTGTCAGCGGGAATGGTTGCTGGACGCGGACCTGGCGGCGGCGTTCGACAAATCGATCATGACGGCTGCTCGCCGAACTCGGCGACTTCCGGCCGGACACTGATCCGGCAGTGGTTGAAAGCCGGGGTGATCGAGAATAGTCGGTTTGCCCGACGAGGAGGGAACTCCGCAGGGCGGGGTGATAGCGTTGCTGTTGAACGTGGCTCTGCATGGGATGGAACGCGCTGCCGGGTGCCGATACGCCAGGACACCGCCGCGGCCAGCGGCGGGCTGACGGTACCGGGCACCCCGATGCTTGTGCGCTACGCCGACGACTCCTGGTCATGGCGCAGCCGGCGGCAGGCAGAGGAGGTCAAGGACGGCTGGGGCAGTGGCTGGCGCCCCGGGGTCTTCGCTTCAACGAGGACAAGACCACAATCGTCCCCTGAGCGGGGGGTCGACTTCCTGGGGTTCAACATCCGCCGCTACCGCGGAAAGCTGCTGATCAAACCCAGTAAGGCGGCGATCAAGCGGCAGAGGACGCGGCTCAAGGCCACGGTGCGGGCCAACGCGGGGCAACGCCTCGGCCGTGATCCGCGCGCTCAACAGATATCCGGGGTTGGGCGGCGTTCTATCGGACGGTGGTGTCCAGCGAGGTATTCCATCAGCTGGACAGATACGCCTGGAGGCTCACCTACCGGTGGGCGCTCTGGACGCACCGGAACAAGCCGAGACACTGGATCGTGAACCGGTACTTCGGCCAGTTCCACGAAGGCAGGACGCTGGGTGTTCGGCGACGCGACAGCGGCGCTCACAGGTAAGCTACGCCTGGACAACGATAGTCAGTCACCGCTGGTCAAGGCAAGGAGTGCAAGGAAGAACCCGCCTGGCGATACTGGGCAGACAGGAGGCGCGAGAAGCACCCGCGCGCTGGACAAACGCGGGCTGCGGCTGCTCAAAGCCAGCAAGGTAGATGCAAGGTATGCGGGGACTTCCTGCTCCACGCAGACAACGAGCAGCAGACAACACGCGAGTGGGAACGGTGGAACACACTCACAAGCAAGGCGATCTACAAAGTGGATCAAAAAAGAGGAGAAAAAGATAGGAAAAGAAGGAAGCATCAAAAGCTAAAAATAATGCAAAGAAGCTGTATAAAAAGAAATAGAGAAAAAAAGGAGAGGAAAGGGAATATGAAAGAAGGAGAGGGGTGTGAGGTGTGGGGAATGGAAGAGGTAGGGGGGGGGGAGAAGGGAACCGACCGGCTCACCCCGCCCGGCGGCCGCGCACCAGCTCCTCGACGATCACCCGTGCGGCGTCCAGCTGCACCCCTCGCGCCACCAGCACGTCGTGCGCGGCGCCTCCGCCGCGCAGCATCGCCAGCAGCATGTGCTCGGTGCCGATGTAGTTGTGCCCGAGGGCGATGGCCTCGCGCAGAGCCAGCTCCAGGGTCTTCTTGGACTCCCTGGCGAACGGGATGTGGCCGCCCCACCGCCGGCCACGCGGACGCCGGACCCGCTCCAGCGCGCCCGGACCGAACGCCTCCTCGACCCGGCGCCGGACCTCGTCGAGGTCGATGCCCAGCGCGGCGAGCGAACTCGCGTCCGACGTGCCACCGGTCGCGTCGCCCGGGCGGCGCCGGTCCAGGTCTGCCTCGACGTCGGCGCGCCGCACCGCGAACCCCTCCAGCACCATCACGGCCAGGTTGTCCGGCACCGCGAACAGGGCGCGTAGCAGGTGCCCGGTGTCGATCGCGTCGTCCCCGCGCTCGCGCGCCTGCTGCTGCGCCAGCACCACGGCGGTGCGGGCCTTCTCGGTGAACCGCTCGAAGAACATGATCCTCCTCCCGAAACCGGAACGAGCCGGTGCGGCCTTGGTGCCCCGTCACTGGAACCCGGAGCGGCGGTACTTCTTGTGCACCGCCTGCCTGCTGACCGCCAGGGCGTCCGCGACCTGCTGCCAGGACCAGCCCTGGGCCCGCGCGTTGGCGACCTGCAGCTCCTCCAGCGACTCCAGGAGCCGCCGCAGGGCGGCGACCGCCGCGAGCCCGACGGCCGGGTCCCGACTCGACGCCGCCGCCGCGACCTCCGTGGCGCGAGAGGGCGTCTCGACAGCCCCGGGGCGCGCGTGCACGCGGCCCGGGAGGTGGGACGCCCTCTCGTCCTCGCTCATGCCGTCAACATAGGTTGACAGCGGCAGAGTTGTCAACCTGGGTTGACACCACGAGCACGAGAGAGGGCGCCCACCGCGGTGGGCGCCCTCGTCGGGTCAATCAGGTGCCGCGTCAACCCCCGCCCACGGCGAGGTCGAGCAGCCCGTCGGGCGGGGTCAGCACGACCCGGCCGCCCTCCAGGTCGACCGTCGGCACGATCGCGCGCACGAACGGCACCAGCGCATCGGGGAGGTCCGGGCGAGCCACCACCAGCAACTCCCCGCCGCGACCGTGGGAGATCTCCCGGACAGTACCGACCGCCGTCCCGTCGGCGAGCTCCACGGCCAGGCCCTCGAGCTGGTGGACGTGGAACTCGTCCGGATCATCGGTCGGCGGCAGAGAAGCGGCGTCGACGAGCAGTCGGCTCCCGCGCAGGGCCTCAGCGGCATCACGATCGGGAGCCTCGACGAACCGGACGAGCAGCCGGCCGGAGTGCGGCCGCGCCGTCTCGACGGTCAGCCGGCCGGCGTCCGAGCCGTCGCTCAGCCTCCGGGTGAGCACCGCTCCCGGGGCGAACCGCTCCTCCGGGGAGTCGGTGCGCACCTCGACGACCAGCTCACCGCGCAGGCCGTGCACCCGTACGACGACCCCCACGAGGAGCGGCGCGGCCTCAGAGGGGGTGGAGACACGGGGTCCCACGCCGTGGGGCACGCGGCGGTGTCCCCCCTCACCGGTCGGTGTCGACGACATCCACCCGCACGCCCCGCCCGCCGATGCCGTTCACCACCGTGCGCAGGGCGGTGGCCGTGCGTCCGCCGCGACCGATGACCTTGCCCAGATCCTCGGGGTGCACCCGGACCTCGAGGGTCCGGCCACGCCGGGTGGTCACCATGTCCACGCGCACGTCGTCCGGATGGTCGACGATGCCGCGGACCAGGTGTTCGAGAGCGTCCGCGAGCACACTCACGCGACCTCCTCGCTCAGGACTCGGCTCGCTCAGGACTCGGACGGGGCCTCAGCCGCGTCGTCCGCCTTCGGTCGCCGGTCGGCCTTCTTGCGCGGCGTGGTGGCTTCGGTGCTGGGCTCCTCCCCGGCCGCGGCGAGCGCAGCCTGGAACCGGGCCAGCTTGTCCAGCTTCTCCGGCTGCGGCTTGAGGGTGCCCTCGGCGCCGGGAAGGCCCTTGAAGCGCTGCCAGTCGCCGGTGATCTCCAGCAGGTGCTGCACCGGGTCCGTCGGCTGGGCGCCGACGCCCAGCCAGTACTGGGCGCGCTCCGAGTCCACCTCGATCAGGCTCGGCTCGTTCTTGGGGTGGTACTTGCCGATGGTCTCGATCGCCCGGCCGCTGCGCCGCGTGCGCGAGTCGGCGACGACGATGCGGTAGTACGGCTGGCGGATCTTGCCCAGCCTCATCAGCTTGATCTTGACGGCCACGCTGTCCGGTGCTCCTCGCTCGGGTGGTGCTCGTAGGAGGTCCTCACAGCTCGCGTGGGGTTACGAGCCGCGTGGTCCTCGACGTCTGGGTGGCCGCGGCACGGTAGAGGGCCAGCCGCGGGGCCGATCCACCATTGTGCCAGACGGTTCCCCGCCACGAACAACCCACCGACGCACAGGTGGGATGACCGACGGCCGGAGCGCTACCCCGCCGTGGTCGGCAGCACACCGACGATCGCCAGCGCGAGCACCACGCCCGGGAGCAGGTTGTTCACCTGGTGGGCGACGACGCTGGCGGCGAGCCGGCCGGTACGCATCCGGGCCAGGGCGATCGGCAGCGCGACGACGAACAGCAGGGGCGTGCGCGTGAACTCGAAGTGGGCCAGGGCGAACAGCAGCGTCGTCACCACGAACGGCACCCAGCGCGGCAGCGCGTAGCGCTCCAGCGCGCCCCACAGCAGCCCGCGGTAGACGATCTCCTCGCACAGCGGAGCCAGACCGACCACGACGAGCGCGACGGCCAGCGCGGCGACCGGGCCGGCCCGCAGCCCCTCGAACACGTCTCCGACTGCCGAGCTGGCCTGCTCCGGGCCCACCAGCACGACGTAGAGCAACGACGCCGGGATCGTGACGACGAGCCCGCCGATCCCGTACGCGAGACCGGCCCGGACGTCGTGCCACGACCAGACCAGGCCGAGGTCCACGCGCGGCCCGTTGCCCCGCAGGCGGGTGATGAGCATGGCCACCCCCGCCGCGAGCACGGTCGGCACGGCGAGGGCGACGGTGAGCGCGACGACGGAGGCGGGTCGGCCGAGGAAGGCGAACCCGATCAGCATCGACACCCCGACGAACACGGCCTCGACGACGACGTAGGCGCCGATCCCCCACCGGTGCGTGCGCCGGACCGGCGTCGACGGACCGCCGAGCTCGGACGGATCGGGAGGACGCGGCGGCGGGACGGGCAGCCCGACCGGAAGCGGGATCACCACCGGGTCCTGCTCCTCGGACCGGCGTCGCTCCCCCTCGGGTGCCCCCACGCCGACGACGCTACCCGGCACGGGGCCGCCTCCGGGACTCCGACGGGCCGCACTACCCGCGACACCGGCCGCCGAACCCCTCCGTTGGGGGGTCGCGGGCCCCCGCAGCATCGGCTGCCGCGCAGCGGGGGGCGCCCCGACGATGGCCGTCGTCGTCTCCGTCCACCCTGGACGCCTGCGGCGGACTCGGAGGGAACCGGGATGGACGAGAGCACGACGCCCCGCGGCACCGGGCGGCTGCGCCGGGCGGGGCGGCGAGCGGCGACCGCGGTCGCGGCGGTGCTCATGGTGGTGCTGGTCGCGCCGACGGCATTCGCCGCCACCGGGGTGACCGTCAAGGACACCGAGGGCCTCGCCGCGGTCGGGCCGACCAGCGCCGCGAACGGCTTCCCCACCTGGTACGCCGACAAGGCCAACACCCGCCTGGAGCCCTGCCTCGACGGCGACGACCCGCTGTGCGGGTTCCTCCCCGGCGACATCCCGGACGCGACCAAGCCGATCGCCTTCCCGGCCAACTTCCCCGACGAGTTCTTCTACTTCCTCGCCGGTGCCGAGCTGGCGCTGCCCGGCGGCGGTCGCGCGGTGCTCACCAGCGGCCTGGAGGCGGCGTTCCTGAACGCGGTCCAGCCCGGCGACCAGGTGACCTTCACCCGGATCCGGGTCGTCGTCCGGGGCGCCACGCCGAACACCGAGTTCACGTTCAAGCACCCCTACGGTGAGCTGACCATCCTCACCGACGGGACGGGGGCCGGCCGCCTGGTTCGTGACATCGCCCCGTCCGTCGGCAACTTCTCCCTTGCACTGGGCGGCGACGTCGGCCCGTTCCTCAAGTGGACCGGCACCGACGCCCCGGCCGGCTACGTCGGCGACCCCGGCGTCCCGCACACGGTGACGGGCGGCCCGAAGCGCAACACCTTCGAGATGTGGAACGGGGCGGCCCAGGTCGCCACCACCGACCAGTTCACGATCCAGGGCAAGATCGCCACCAACCACGGGGTCGCCGCCGACGCCGCGGTGGTCAACGGCGGGTTCGTCGACGTGTTCGCCACGTCGGAGAGCGCCGCGCTGCACGTCGAGGGCCAGGCAGGCAAGTTCGTCGACACGCTCATGTCGCACGACCCGAACAGCACCCGCTTCTACGCCCGGCTCGCGGTCACCGGCGGCCAGCAGGTGACGTCGGTGAAGGTCGTGAACAACCAGGACAGCCCTCCGAGCTCCGCCACGGTCGACGTCCGGGCGGTCTCGGTCACCCAGGCGACCTTCGACGGCACGACGCTGACGGTCGCCGCGTCCGTGGCGGACCCGACGAAGTACCCGCTGACGGTGGAGGCCGGCGGCACCGTCGGCGCGCTGCCGTCGGCGGCGCCGGTCGGCTTCCCGCTCACCGCGCCCCCGGGGACCGTCACCGTCTCGTCCGGCGCGCTCAAGGCCACCGCGCCGGTGACGATCACCGGCGGTCCGGGTTCCCCGACGGGGACGACCGCACCGCCCGCGGGCCCGGTCGTGGGGCCGGTCTGCGACCCGAGCCCCTGCGGCCCGGGCGGCACGCCCACCGGCAACCCGGTCGCCCGGGTGGCGAACGTGAACCTCACCGCCCCGCGCGGGCTCGCCACCGTGATCGACGGCAGCGGCTCGACGAACGCGGCAACGTTCAAGACGGTGATCAAGAGCGGTCCGCAGGGGGCGACGGTCGTCAACGACACCACCAACAAGCCCTCGATCGTCCTGCCGACCTGGGCGGCGCCCACGGACGTCCTGCCACGCGCCGCGGCGTCCACCGCGGACACGATCGTGACCTTCACCGCGTCCAACGGCACAACGTCGAGCTCGGTGGACGTCAAGATCACGCCCGCCCGCGACACCGTCGCCGTCACCACCGCCCGCTCACGGGCCGGTCAGGACCTGCGCGTCGACGGCACGTCGACCATCCCGGGCGCGGGGTTGGTCCTGACCCCGCCGACGCAGGTCGTGGTGTACGCGCGGACGAACACGGTGAACAACCCGACCGGGCTGGAGGCCGGCTGGGTGAAGATCGGCTCTGCCGCGGTCGACACCACCGGCGCGTTCTCGGTCCGGCCCCGGCCGGCCCCCAACGTGGCCTACGTGCAGTACCTCTTGATTCTGCACCAGCTCGAATCCGGTAGATGTGGGCTGGGATGCGGCGCATACCCGCCGAGGCGATTGGCTCGGCGGGGAACTTCTGGTCTGGGTCTCATCAGTTCGGGCCGGGAGGTCTCGGTGAAGGTCTACGGCGTAGCCGATGACGATGCCGCAGGGGTAGAGCCGGATGCCTAACCCGACAACCGAACAACCGTGAACGTGGGATCCGCTCGTGACCGTCCCTCCGCGTCCCTCGTCCAGAGGGAACCGGGTGGGATAGGCGCGATGCCAGCCGAAGGCGCGAGCGGGGCGGAGCCGTTGTAGTACTCCGAGCGCGGGAAAGCCGCGTACATGGGGAAGAACGGCAGCGTGTCAGTCAAGGAGAGGATGCAATGTCCGAAGGTACGTCGGTGAATACCGGCGTCGTGAGGTGGCCAGACCCTGATTCGGCCTATCTCGCGGTACGGAGGATGCAGATCAAGTTGCATCGATGGGCGGGAGAGGACACTTCCCGTCGGTTCGGAGACCTGTTCAATCTGGTGTATGACCCCGCGTTCTTGGTGCACGCGTGGGAACGCGTGGCCAGCAATCAAGGGGCGCGGACCGCAGGAATCGACAAGGTCACGGTGGCCCACATCGAAACCTGTATTGGGGTCGAGGCGTTCCTGGGCCAGATACGGGACACGTTGAGGTCGGGCGAGTTCCGGCCGGTCGAGGTGCGGCAGGTGATGATACCGAAGAGTACTCCGGGAAAGTTTCGGAAGCTAGGTATTCCAACCGTCGCTGATCGGGTGGTTCAGGCGAGCCTGAAGGCAGTTCTTGAGCCGATTTTCGAGGCGGACTTTAAGCCGTGCTCGTATGGGTTCCGCCCTAACCGAAGGGTGCAGGACGCGATAGCCGAGGTCCAGTTCTATGGCACCCGAGGATATCATTGGGTGCTGGAGGCCGATATCAAGGCTTGTTTTGACGAGATTTCGCATACGGCATTGATGGATCGGTTCCGGGTCAGGATCAAGGATAAGCGGATCTGTGCGTTGGTCAAGGCGTTCCTGAAGTCCGGGATCATGACAGAGCCCGGAGTTCGGGAAGAGACGCTGACGGGAACACCCCAGGGCGGGATTCTCTCCCCGTTGCTCAGTAATGTGGCCCTGTCGGCGCTGGACGATTATTTCGACCAGCAATGGCGGATACACATGGGGACACGACTGCTGCGGGAGAAGCGCAAGCGACGCGGTCAGGGAACGTGGAAGATCATCCGCTATGCGGATGATCTTGTCCTGATGGTGTCCGGCGAGAAGCATCACGCTGAAGCGTTGCGCGAAGAGGTGGCGGCCATCCTAATATCGCTGGGATTACGGCTGGCACCGGAGAAGACCCGCGTGGTCCACATCGGAGATGAAGGCTTTGATTTCCTCGGATTCACTATCCGCAGGATGCGGAAACGAGGGACGCAAAAGTGCTACGTCTACACGAAGCCGTCCAAGAAAGCGATACAAGCAATCAAGGACAAGGTGAAAGGGAAGACGTACAGGTCAACCCGCCACATGAGCCTGGATGAGCAAATCAGACCTCCCGCGGGACACAGGTGGCGGGGGCACTCGGTCGCTGACCCGAACCCCGAAGAAAGGGCCCGTCGCCTCCCGCGACGGGCCCCTTTCGTTGATCGCCCCCTCGGATTGGGGGCACCCGCTCCCCCCTCACTCGGCTGTGGCAATCCGCAGGTAAAGCAAAGGGTGAGGAGACCTAAAAGGACCGCCTCACAGGGTTGGGCGGCGCGCGGGAACACAGGAGCACCACATGAAGATCCCCAATCGGGCCGGGGTCTCCGACCCACCGAGGACATGCTTGGGCGACCCACCCACCGAGCGCTTGCCGGGACGCCGCCGTCGGGCCGTCGTCGCCGCGCTCGTCGCCGCCGGGCTGGCCGGCTCCGCGCTGGCCCTGCCCGGCATCGCGGCCGCCGCGGTGCCCACCTTCCCGGACAACGTCGTGGTCTTCCCCGACCGCGACTTCGTGACCATCGAGGGCTACCAGGACCACGTCGGACAGACCGCGACCGTCGAGGTCTGGCGGGGCACCCAGATCGTCGGCTCGGCGCAGGGCGTGGTCGAGGCCGGAGATGTCGCCTTCGAGGTCAACCACCCCGGTGGGTACTGCTGGGGCGCCGGAACGAACCTCAAGGTGACGCCGGACATCAAGCCGGGCGACCGGGTGTCCATCCGGTTCGGCACCGCGGCGAACGCGGACGCGGACGACTCCACCACGGTGGCCGACGCGTTCGTCAACGCGGACTCCGTGCTCGACGAGGCGACGAGGACGCTCACCGTCACCGGCGCCTTCAACGGGGGGCTCAACCCGGCGCAGGTCGAGCAGCGCATCGTCAACCCGGAGCTCACGGCCAGCGACGTCGCGCGTCGGGACGTCCGCGCGGTCCCGGGCGGGCTGGTCGCCGCGCCCAAGGGCGGCTACTCGTCCAATCTCGAGATCACGGGCAACACCTTCACGGCCACCTACGTCTTCACCACCCTGGAGACTGCGCGGATCGCGGCGACCGGCGGCGGTGAGCGGTTCATGTCCTGGCAGGTCGAGGACGCGGAGGCCAACCGTCAGGGCCTGACCATCGCCGAGTACGGCGAGCTCGGCGGTCCCGGAATGGGCGGTTGCCCCGCGGGTCCGGCCGACGTGGGCGCCCCGGCCGGGACCGCACAGGTCATCCGGTCCGGCGACGGCCTGTCAGCTCAGGTCAGCTGGACACCGCAGACCGCCGTGCCCGACGCCTCCCCGGTGAGCGGATACAGCGTTCTCGCCATCGACACGAGCGTGACCCCGGCGGCGCAGGCCGGCGTGCGCACCGACGCCGCCGCCAAGCAGGCGACGATCGGCAGCCTGACGAACGGCAAGATCTACACCTTCGAGGTCCGCTCGCTCGCGCAGGACGGCAGCAGCAGCAAACCGTTCACGATCGGCACCGCGGCCGGCGGCGGCACGCAGAATCCCGGCGCGGAGGCCGGGATCACCCTCACGCCCGCCGGCGGTGCCACCATCGAGACCGCGATCGCGGCCGGCCTGGTGACCGCCGCAGGCACTCCGGCAGGCGGGCAGGTCTGGTACACCGACGACGGCTCCGCAGCCGTCACCGGAGACGCACTCGCCGAGACCGCCAAGCTCTACACCGCGCCCGTCCCGGTGACGGCTCCCGTGCACCTGTCGTTCGCCTACTTCAACACGGACGGCAACGTCGCCCAGTCGTCGGGCTTCTACAAGCCCGGTGCGTCGCAGCCGGCCCCGGCCGTGCCGCAGAACGTGGTGTCGTCGGCTCTCGCCGCCGATCGCGTCACCCTGACCTGGGCCGCGGTGGCCGGTGCCACCGGTTACCAGGTGGAGGCCACGCCGGCGCCGGCGGCTCCGATCGCGGCGACCACGGCCACCTCGCAGGTGGTCACGGCCTTGGCGCCGAGCACGGCCTACACGTTCACCGTCAAGGCCAAGAACGCAGAGGGCACGCTCAGCGGGCCGTCCGTGCCGGTGTCCGTCACCACGACGGCCACCACCGACCGGGTCACGATCGGCACCGCCCGCTGGAAGGCCGGTGACTTCCGGGTCGGCGGCACCGGTTCGGTCAACGGCAACACGGTGCAGATCTACCGCGCCAACGCCGACGGCACGATCAGCACGCAGACGATCGGGACGCCGACCGCGATCACGGCGAACGCGTTCGACATCCGGCTCCGCACCGGCGCCGCCCCGGCGACCAACCCGGGCCGCATCTTCATCAAGTCCAGCGGTGGTGGCGTGGCCGGACCGTTCACGGTGACGAACGGCTGATCCCACCCGTTCGACCCGAGGGCCCCGTCGCAGCCGGCGACCGGGGCCCTCGGCGTCCGCGGGTAAAGGAAGGCTAAAGAATCCTCCAAAGAATTGCTGTCCCTCAATGACGGGGTGCTAGCACCCCCTCGTCACGGCTGCTGATCAGGGCTTTTCCCACGGATTCTCGACGGGTCGACTGCGCTTCCCCGGAGGGGGCTTGTCGGGTCGAACCGGAGGAGCCGAGGAGCACAATGATCAACCGGAGCAGTCCCGGCGCGACCGCGCCGGACCCCACGCCCGGAGGGCGCCGTCGGACCGGCGTGCTGCGGCGCTTCGGCAAGGGCGGGGTCACGCTTGCGGCCGCCGTCGCCCTGTCGACGGCGCTGGCCAGCACAGCCCTGGCGACGACCGCGGTCGTCAAGAAGAACCCGGGCGGGATCACGGCCACGGGGCCGGTCAACACCGAGTGGGGCTTCCCGGCCTGGTACCAGGACGGCAAGGGCGTACGCACCGAGCTCTGCCTCGACGGCAACGACCCCATGTGCGGCTTCGTGGCCGCGCCGGTCGAAGGCTTCGACAACACGGCGCCCACGGTCTTCCCCGACAACTTCCCGGACGAGGCCTTCTACATGGCGGCCGGGTCCTCGCTGACCCTGCCGAACGGCGGCAAGGCCACCCTGACCCTCGGAGTCGAGGCGGCATTCCTGAACGCGGTGCAGAACGGTGACCAGATCACCTTCGCCCGCCAGCGGATCTTCGTGGTCGGCGGCCCGCCCAGCACGACGCTGCACTTCCACCACCCGTACGGCGACATCGACATCGACACCGACGCCTCGGGCAAGGGCCGCATCACCGAGGACATCGCCCCGTCGGTCGGCAACTTCGACGGCGTGCTGAAGGGCAACATCGGTCCGTTCCTCACCTGGGACACCGGTCCCGTGACGACCGAGTCCGGTCAGTACCTCGGCGACCCCGCCATCGAGCACGCGGTCGCCGGCAGCCCGCTGAACTACAACAAGTTCGGCGTCGACTGGACCGTCGGCACGAAGGTCGAGAACGACCAGTTCAGCCTGCAGGGCAAGATCGCCAAGAACACGGGCGTCAAGGCGGACGCCGCGATCCAGAGCACGGACGCCAACGGCCAGGCCGTCGTGGACGTCTTCGCGAGCAGCGAGGCCGACCCGGGCGAACTCTACGTCGCCGCGGACACCGCCTCAGGAATCAAGACCACCCCGATGGCGGCCAGCGCGGAGACCGGCCCGAAGTCGTTCTACGCGCGGGTGGCGGTGACCGGGAACCCGGCGAACGTCACGATCAAGAACGTCGGCGACGCCCCGACGAGCTCGAGCCAGGTGGCCGTCACCAAGGCCAGCCCGGTCACCGTCACCGACGCCAGCTACGACGGCACGAAGCTGCACGTCGCCGCCAGCTCGACGAAGCCGGGGGCCACGTTGACGGTCGCCGGCTATCCCGCCGGGGTCGCAACGCTGACCAACGGCACGGTGGACATCACCACGGGTGCCCCGCCGGCGGCCGTGACCGTCTCGGACGGCACCGACAAGGGCACCGCGACCGTGCACATCGGCGGCGGAGCGGTGACGGCGCCGGGCGAGCCGCCCGTCGCGGCCGGTCCCGCGGTCGACCCGGTCTGCACCGTCTCCGACCCGGTCACGGGCGCGGACACCACCGGCCCCTGCCCGGTCGGCGGACCCGCGCCGACGGCCGCGCCCACCGCGAAGGTCGCACCGGTGACCACCCCGGTGGTCCTCGGTGACAGCGTCGCCCTCGACGCCAGCACGTCCACGAACGCGACGAGCTACGAGTGGACCTCGCTCAGCGGCGCCAACGGTGTCGCCGGCCCGGTGGTGAGCTTCACCAACGGCACCACGGCAAAGCCGACGGCCAAGTTGTCGCCGTACGACGTGTCCAAGTACACGCTGGCCAACCTGCCCAAGGCGGCGCAGAACGCCGTCGCCAAGGTCCAGGTGATCGCGGTCAACGGCACGACCAAGAGCGTCCCCGTGACCCTCGACATCCCGGTCAAGATCGACACGGTCCAGGTGACCGCGACGAAGTTCACCGCCGGCAAGGAATTCCGCATCGACGGGACGTCCCTCACGGGCGGCTCGCTGGTCCTCAACCCGCCGACTTCGGTGTCGATCTACAACACGACCACCGGCAAGCTCGTCGGCACGGCCCCGGTCGACACCGCCGGCGCCTGGTCCTTCCGGCCGAGGGCACCCTTCGCCACGACGCAGGACCTGGCACGCAACATCACCGTCGTCTCCACCCGCGGCAGCTACACCACCGGGCTGGTGGCCGGGGCGCCCAACTGACCGTCCCCGCGCCACCTGCTCGACCCGAGGGCCCCGTCGCCTCCCGCGACGGGGCCCTCACCCGTCCCGCGCACGCCTCACCCGACGCCTCGTGCACACCCCGACCCGCCCGTGCACACCTCCCACGATGTGCACGGCGTGGCCTCCGTGTGCACGACCGCGTCTGGTGTGCACCACTCGGCCGATCGGATCTGACTGGGTCGTCAGGGGCGGTACGGGCGGCCGCGCAGCAACACCAGCTCCGGGTGCCGCAGCACACCGGGGTCGCTGCGTGGGTCGTCGCGGTAGACGATCAGGTCCGCGGGCGCCCCGGGCGCCACCCCCGGCCGGCCCAGCCACGATCGCGCCCGCCAGCTCGCCGCGCCCAGCGCGTCGGGCACGCCTGCGGCGTGCAGTGCCGCGACCTCGTCCGCGATCCGGCCGTGCCGGATGCCGCCGCCCGCGTCCGTGCCCGCGTAGACCGGTACCCCGGCCTCCGCGGCGCGCCGGACGACGTCGCGGGCGCCGGCGTACAGCTCGCGCATGTGCGCGGCGTAGCTCGGGAAACGGCGCGCGCCGTCGGCGATGCCCGGGAAGTTCTCGACGTTGATCAGCGTGGGGACGAGCGCGGTGCCGCGGCGGGCCATCTCGTCGATCAGGTCGTCGGTGAGCCCGGTGCCGTGCTCGATACAGTCGATCCCCGCACCGACCAGCCCGGGCAGCGCGTCGGTCCCGAAGACGTGCGCGGTCACCCGCGCGCCTTGGACGTGCGCCGCGTCGATCGCCGCCGCCAGCACGTCGTCCGGCCACAGCGGGGCGAGGTCGCCGACCTCCCGGTCGATCCAGTCCCCCACCAGCTTGACCCAGCCGTCACCGGCGCGCGCCTGCTCGCGCACCGCGTCCGGCAGCAGCGCGGGGTCGTCGAGCTCGACGCCGAGACCCGGGATGTAGCGCTTGGGCCGCCCGAGGTGGCGGCCGGCCCGGACGATCTCCGGCAGCTCCGGGCGGTCCTGCAGCGGCCGGGTGTCGACCGGGGAGCCGCAGTCGCGGATCAGCAACGTGCCCGCGTCGCGGTCCGTCTGCGCCTGGACGGCGGCCTCGTCGAGCGGCACCGCCCCGCGCGGCCCGATCCCGACGTGGCAGTGGGCGTCGACCAGCCCCGGCACGAGGAACCCGCCGTCGACCAGGGTGTCCGCCCCGGCGGGCCGACCGTCGGCGAACCGACCGGCGGTGTCGACGTACAGCTCGGCCGCGTGCCCGCCGTCGGGGCCGAGCAGCGTGCCGCGGAGGCGGTACACGCGCTACTTGCCCTTGGGGAACTTCAGCTTCGAGGGGTCGAAGCCGGGCGGCAGCTGGTCCATCCCGCCCAGGCCCGGGGGCAGCTCCCGCAGGCTCGGCGGAAGCGCCGAGAGGTCCGGCATCCCCGCGGGGGTGCGCGCCCCCGGACGCCCGACCGGCTTGCCCTTCGTCCCCTTCTTGCCCTTCCGGCTCTTCGCCAGACGCTTGGTGGCGCTGCGGCTGCCGAACCCGAACTGACCCGCCATCTGCTTCATCATCTTGCGGGCCTCGAAGAACCGGGTGACGAGGTCGTTGACGTCACCGACCGCCACGCCCGACCCGTTCGCGATGCGCAGCCGCCGCGAGCCGTTGATGATCTTCGGGTCGGCCCGCTCGGCGGGGGTCATGCCGCGGATGATCGCCTGCAGCTTGTCGAGCTGGCGGTCGTCGACCTGCGCGAGCTGGTCCTTCATCTGGTTCGCGCCGGGCAGCATGCCCAGGATGTTGCCGATCGGGCCCATCTTGCGGATGGTGAGCATCTGCTCAAGGAAGTCCTCCAGCGTCAGCTCGCCCGTGCCGATCTTGGCCGCGGTCTTCGCTGTCTGCTCGGCGTCGAAGTGCTGCTCGGCCTGCTCGATCAGCGTGAGCAGGTCGCCCATCCCGAGGATGCGGCTGGCCATCCGGTCGGGGTGGAAGACGTCGAAGTCCTCCAGCTTCTCCCCGTTGCTGGCGAACATGATCGGCTCGCCGGTGACCTGCCGCACGGACAGGGCGGCGCCACCGCGGGCGTCGCCGTCCAGCTTGGTGAGCACCACACCGGTGAACCCGACACCGTCGCGGAACGCCTCGGCCGTGGCCACGGCGTCCTGGCCGATCATCGCGTCGACGACGAACAGGGTCTCGTCCGGCTGCACGGCGTCGCGGATGTCCGAGGCCTGCTGCATCAGCTCGGCGTCGACGCCGAGCCGGCCCGCGGTGTCGACGATCACGATGTCGTAGTGCTTCTCGACGGCATGCGCGACGCCGCGGCGGGCGACGTCGACCGGGTCGCCGGCACCGCTGCCCGTCTCTGCCTGATCGCCGGCCCCTGACGCGCCCGGATGGGGCGCGAAGGTGGGTACGCCCGCCCGCTCGCCGACGATCTGCAGCTGGGTGACGGCGTTGGGCCGCTGGAGGTCACAGGCCACCAGCAGCGGCGTGTGGCCCTGGCCCTTGAGCCAGCGTGCGAGCTTGCCGGCCAGGGTCGTCTTGCCGGAGCCCTGCAGGCCGGCGAGCATGATCACCGTGGGAGGCTCCTTGGCGAGCCGCAGCCTGCGGGTCTCGCCACCCAGAATGTTGATCAGCTCGTCGTTGACGATCTTGACGACCTGCTGCGCGGGGTTGAGCGCACCCGAGACCTCGGCGCCCTTGGCCCGCTCCTTGATCCGGTTGACGAAGGCGCGCACCACCGGCAGGGCGACGTCCGCCTCCAGCAGCGCGATTCGGATCTCGCGCGCGGTGGCGTCGATGTCGGCGTCGGAGAGGCGGCCCTTGCCGCGCAGGTCGCGCAGGGCCCCGCTGAGCCGGTCGGAGAGGGTGTCGAACACGCCTCCGAGCGTACTTGCCGTGGCCGTCAGGCGATGCCCCGCCGCCCAGGCTGTGGATGCCCCGAAGGCCGGCGAGCCTGGCGGCTACGGAAGTGGCCCTCAGGCGATGCCCGCCGCCCGAGCACTTGATGCCCCGCAAGCCGGCGAGCCTGCCGCACAGGGGTCGAGAACCAGCCCCGCCCGGGCGGCCGGCCGCCCCGCCACGACCACCGTCCGCCAGCCCGCCGCGCGCCCGGCCCGCAGCGCGGCGGCCGCAGCCGCGGCCCGGCGGGCGTGTCCGGCGAACGAGCCCGACGGCACGAGCCGCCCGCGCTCGCACTGGCCGCGCAGCGCCTCGTCCGGATCGACGTGCAGCCAGAGCAGGTGCGCGGTGCGCCCGGTCAGCGCGGCCAGCAGCGCGACGGCGGTTCGCAGGGCGGTCGAGGTCGCGGGCAGGTGCACGACGACCGTGGGCGCGCCCGACCAGGCGGCCCGGACGGCGGCGAGGCGGTGCCGCAGGTGCACCAGCCACCGGTAGCGACGGTAGGGCAGGCGCGGGAACCGGCGGGCGAGTGCGGCGCGGTGCTCGTCGGAGTCGAGGACGACGAGACCCGAGCGCCGCGGCAGGCCGGCGAGCAGCGTGGACTTGCCGGCCCCGGGCATCCCGGCGACGAGCACGAGCGCCCGCCCGGGCACGGCCAGCCGGATCGGGCCCGCCGGACCGGCCCCGGGACGGTCCCGCGCGGTCCGGGGCGCCGGGACGGCGGGCACCGGCTGCTCGAGCGTGGTCACACGGGGGCAACGTCCGGTACGCCCGGTTCGTTCCGTCCTTCGGTGTGATCGGCGTCCGCGGGTCGTCAGGGTCGGCGATGCAGCCACGGACGCCCGCCGACCCGGATCACCCGCGACCCACCGCTGCGAGCACAGCCGACTCGATCTCCTTCCGCCGCTGCGCGGTCGGCCCCTCCTCCCGCCGGCACAGGAGGCCGAAGGAGTCGACCACCGATGACCCCAGCGTCGCCACCCGCGCCCACCGGACCTGCGCGTCGCACTCCTCCAGCGCCGCCGCCACCCGGTGCAGCATCCCGATGCGGTCCGTCGCGCGCAGCTCCAGCACCACGCCGCCGGTCACCTCGTCGTCGAACCACAGCACGCGGGCCGGGGCAGCGTCCTCACCGGGCGGCAGCGTCGGCGCGTAGTCCCGCTCCTTGCGGGCCAGCGCCTCGCCGAGGGCGAGCGTCCCGTCGAGCACGCGGCCCAGCTCCGCCCGCAGCAGGGCCGCGTCGGGCAGACCGCCGAAGCGCGGCGACACCGTGAACCGCAGCACCGCGACCGGCCGATCGCCGCCCCCGCTCTCCGCTGTAGCGGTCTCCAGCTCGGCCGCGTGCACCTCCAGCGAGTGCAGCGCGAGCACCCCCGCCGCGGCCGAGAGCACGCCCGGGCGGTCCGCGACGACGACGAGCACCGTGGCCGGGTTGCGTCCGCTGAACCGGACCTGCAGGCGGCCACCGGCGGCGACCGCCGCCACCACGTCCGGCGCGACGGGTTCCGAGGGGACGCGGCCGATCCGCTCCCCGGCCAGTGCGGACCGGCAGCGCCGCCCCAGCTCGGCGAGCAGCGACTGCTTCCACGGACTCCACACGCCCGGGCCGGTGGCCAGCGAGTCCGCCTCGGCGAGAGCCTCGAGCAGGTCCAACAGCAGACCCGGGCCACCGTCGACCTTGCGGGACCCGTCCGTGGCGGCGAGGGTGTCGACGACGCGGGTGATCGTCGCAGGGTCGTCGAGGTCGCGGCGTGTCGCGGTGTGCGGCAGGAGCAGGTGGTGGGCGACCATCGCCCCGAGCAGCGCGACGTCGGGCTCAGCGAACCCGAGCCGGCGCGCGATCTGCTGGGTGACCGACTCACCCACCACCGAGTGGTTGCCGCCGCGGCCCTTGCCGATGTCGTGCAGCAGCGACCCGACCAGCAGCAGGTCCGGGCGCGCCACACGGGTGGTGAGCCGGGAGGCGAAGGCCGCGGCCTCGACCAGGTGCCGGTCGACGGTCCAGATGTGGGCGCGGTCGCGGGGCGGAAGGTCACGCACCGCGCCCCACTCGGGGAACAGCCGCCCCCACAGGCCGGTGCGGTCGAGCGACTCGACGACGTCGACGAGCGCGCGCCCGGCGCCCAGGAGCGACAGCAGCTCGTCCAGCGCCGCCCGCGGCCAGGGTTCGCGCAGCTCGGGAGCAGTGTCGGCGAGGTGGTGGAGCGTGCCCGCCGCCACGGGCAGCCCGGTCCGGGCCGCCGTCGCGGCCACGCGCAGCACCAGCGCCGGGTCGCGGGAGGCCGCGGCGTCGCGAGCCAGCGCCACCTCCCCGAGGTGCTCGACGACCCCTGCGGCGAGCGGGCGGCGGACCGGGGGGCGGCGCAGTGCGGCCAGGCCCCGGCGGGGCAATGCGGACCGGGCCGAACGCAGGCCCACCTCGGCAGCGAACGCGATCGCGCGCGCGGCACCCGACAGCGCCCGGGCCAGGTCGAACCGGTCGCCGATCTCCAGCACCGACGCCACCTCGTCCGCGTCCTGGGCGCGTAGGACGTCGCGGGGGCGCCCGGCGAGGCGGTGCAGCTCCGTCCGGACGTCGAGCAGCAGGTCGCGTGCCTCCAGGACGTCACGCGCGGGGCGGTCGAGCAGCTGGGCCGCGGCGAGGGCGTCGATCAGGTGCACGTCGCGCAGCCCGCCGTGGCCGTTCTTCAGGTCGGGCTCGACGCGGTGGGCGATCTCCCCCACCTTCGTCCAGCGGCCGCGGGTGGCCTCGGCGAGCTCGTCGAACCGGCCGCGGATCCCGGCCCGCCAGGCCTGCCGGACGGCGCCGTGGACGGTGTCGGACAACCCGGCGTCGCCGGCGATGTGCCGGGCCTCCAGCAGCCCCAACGCCGCGCGCAGGTCCGTCGCCGCGATCTGCACGGCCTGCCCGGGGGTGCGCACGGAGTGGTCGAGCCCGACGCCGGCGTCCCACAGGGGGTACCACATCTGCTCGGCGAGGCGCTCGATGTCCTTGCGGCCGTCGTGCAGCAGCACGAGGTCGAGGTCCGAGTACGGCGCGAGCTCGCGCCGGCCCAGGGCGCCGACCGCGACCAGCGAGGCGCGGTCCGCGAGGCCGATCGCCTGCGCGTGCGAGGAGAGCCAGAAGTCGTGCAGGTCGACCAGCGCCGCGCGCAGCGCCGCCGGGGTGAGCCGGCGCCGCCCGCCCGCCTGGGCCAGCAACACCGCCCTGGCCCGCACGAGGTCCTTGCCCCGAACGAGGTCCTTGCCCCGAACGAGGTCCTGTGCGGAGGTCGGGGGGGACCCCGGACCGGTTCCCTCCGGGTTCGTGGGCCCTGGATGCATCGGGGTCACAGCGCGTCGGCACCCCGCTCCCCGGTCCGCACGCGGACCACCGTCTCGACCGGTGTCACCCACACCTTGCCGTCGCCGATCTTCCCGGTGCGCGCCGCCTTGAGGAGGGCGTCGACGACCCGGTCCACCGCGCCGTCGTCGACGACCAGCTCGACGCGCACCTTGGGCACGAAGTCCACGTGGTAGTCCGCGCCCCGGTAGAACTCGGTGTGTCCGCGCTGCCGACCGTAGCCCGACACCTCGCCGACCGTCATCCCCGCCACGTCGACGAGCTCCAGCCCGGAGCGCACGTCGTCCAGTGCGAAGGGCTTGAGGATCGCGGTCACGAGCATCATCGGGCAGGCTCCTTCGCCGGGGTGGGGACGGATCGAGCTTCACGACGCCGGAGCCCGCCGCACCGAGATGGTGCGGCGGGCCCCGGTCGCGCCGACGGAGGTGGTGTTCCCCCCGCCGGTGTCAGCGGTGACTTCCTCAGCGAGGTTCGAACCTCGCTCAGACCGCGTCGCTGCCGCGCTCGCCCGTGCGAACGCGGATGACGCTGTCGACCGGGGTCACCCAGACCTTCCCGTCACCGATCTTGCCCGTACGGGCGGACTCGACGATGGCGTCGACGACCTTGTCCGCGAGGGTGTCGTCGGCGACGACCTCCACCCGGACCTTCGGCACGAAGTCGACGGAGTACTCCGCACCCCGGTAGACCTCGGTGTGCCCCTTCTGGCGGCCGTAGCCCTGTACCTCGCTCACCGTCATGCCCAGCACCCCGATCTGCTCGAGGGCACCCTTGACGTCTTCCAGAACGAACGGCTTGACGATCGCCGTGACCAGCTTCATGTCGCTCAGCTCTCCTTGCTCGCGTGGGCGGGGACGTGAGCGGCGGCCGCCGGCGTCGCGGCGTCCGGGCGCGGCGTGCCCGAACCGCCGATGCTGCGCAGGGTGGAGAAGTCGTACGCCGACTCGGCGTGCTCGTTCTCGTCGATGCTGTCGGCCTCGGCCTCGTCGGAGACCCGGAAGCCGATCGTCTTCTTCAGGATGAGACCCAGGATGAAGGTGATCACGAACGAGTAGAGCAGCACCGTGAACGCGGCCACCGCCTGCTTGCCGAGCTGGGTGAGGCCACCGCCGTAGAACAGGCCGTCGGCCCCGGCCGAGTTCACGCTCGTGGTGCCGAAGAAGCCGATGAGCAGGGTGCCGACGAGCCCGCCGACGAGGTGGACGCCGACGACGTCGAGCGAGTCGTCGAACCCGAAACGGAACTTCAGCGCCACGGCGAGCGCACAGAGCGCGCCGGCGATGAGACCGATCGCGATCGCGCCCAGCGGGGCCACGTAGCCCGCGGCAGGGGTGATCGCGACCAGACCGGCGACGGCACCGGAGGCCGCACCCAGGGTGGTGGGCTTCCCGTCGCGGATCTGCTCCACGATGATCCAGCCGAGCAGCGCGGCCGACGTGGCGATCATCGTGTTCGTGAACGCGACGGAGGCCAGGTCACCGGCGGTCAGCGCCGAACCCGCGTTGAACCCGAACCAGCCGAACCACAGCAGGCTCGCGCCGAGCAGCACGAAGGGAAGGTTGTGCGGCCGCATGGGCTCGCGCGGCCAGCCGCGCCGCTTGCCCAGGACGATGGCCAGGGCGAGGCCGGCAGCTCCGGCGTTGATGTGGACCGCGGTACCACCGGCGAAGTCCAGCGCGCCCAGCTTGTTCGCGTTGGCGATCCAGCCGCCGACCGCGTCGGGCCCGACGAACCCGTCGAACGAGAACACCCAGTGCGCCACCGGGAAGTACACGATGGTGGCCCACAGCGCGACGAACAGGCTCCATGTCCAGAACTTCGTGCGGTCCGCGATCGCGCCCGAGATCAGCGCCGGGGTGATGACCGCGAACATCAGCTGGAACATGCAGAACGCGAGGACGGGAATCGCGTCCGGGCCGGGCCACGGCGACGAGCCGTCGCTGGCGGCGAAGCCGGCCAACTGGCCGACGGTGTTGGACAACCCGGCGAACTGCAGGTTTCCGAGCAGGCCCGCGCCGATGTCGTTGCCGAACGACAGGCTGAACCCGTACAGCGCCCACAGCACACCCACGATGCCGAGGCACACGAAGTTCAGCATCAGCATGTTCAGAACGCTCTTGCTGCGGACCATGCCGCCGTAGAAGAACGCCAGACCGGGGGTCATGAGCATCACGAGCGCGGCGCTCGCGAGTACCCACGCAGTATCTCCTGCGTTTACCACATTTCCCTCCTACGGGATCGGCCGAGTTGGAGGGAATCGTCGAGGTGACATGTTTCGACAACACGCGGGAGATGTTTCCCGTGGGTGAACGCACCGCTGATCAAGGTTACGTCCACGTTACTCACGGCGGTGGAGTAACCCACGACACGGCGAGGTGGCGAACCGACAGCGAAGAGTATCAGTACGGTAACACAGCGTCAGAGACAGGCGTCACGTCAGGAGCGCGTCCACATAGGCCGCCGGCTCGAACGGCGCGAGGTCGTCCGGGCCCTCGCCGAGCCCGACCAGCTTGACGGGGACGCCCAGCTCGCGCTGCACGCGGAAGACGATCCCACCCTTCGCCGTGCCGTCGAGCTTGGTCAGCACGATGCCGCTCACATCGACGACGTCGCCGAAGACCCGGGCCTGGGTGAGCCCGTTCTGGCCGGTCGTCGCGTCGAGCACGAGCAGCACCTCGTCGACCTCGGCCTGCCGGGAGACCACCCGCTTGACCTTGCCCAGCTCGTCCATCAGGCCGGTCTTGGTGTGCAGGCGGCCCGCGGTGTCGAGCAGCACGGCGTCGGCTCCTTCGTCCGAGCCCTGCTTGACCGCGTCGAACGCGACGCTCGCCGGGTCCGCACCCTCGGGGCCGCGCACGACCGTCGCCCCGGCACGCGCGCCCCAGGTGCCGAGCTGCTCGGCGGCGGCGGCGCGGAAGGTGTCGGCGGCACCCAGCACCACGTGCCGGCCGCCCGCGACGAGCACCCGGGCGAGTTTCCCCGTGGTGGTGGTCTTGCCGGTGCCGTTGACGCCGACGACCAGCAGCACGGCGGGACGTCCGTCGTGCGGGAGCGCGTGGACCGAGCGGTCCAGCTCGGGGCGCAACGCCTCGGTGAGCACGTCGCGGAGGAGCTGACGGGCCTGCGCCGGCGTACGGACGGCACGGCGGGCGAGCTCGACGCGCAGCGTCTCGACCAGCTCGGCGGTCATCTCGGGGCCGAGGTCGGCCTGCAGGAGGGTCGCCTCGACGTCTTCCCACGACTCCTCGTCGAGCTCACCGGCCCCGAGCAGGCCGAGCAGGCCCTGTCCGAACCCGGACCGGGAACGGGCGAGCCGCCCCCGCAACCGATCCAGCCGGCCCTCGGGCGGCTCGATGGCCTCGGTCGGGGCGCCGGGCGCCGTGGGAGCCGGAGTCGCGGCGGGCGCCGTGGGCGCCGTGGGCGCCATCGGTGCCGGAGCGGCGGGCGCCGTGGGAGCCGGAGCGGTGGCGGGCGCGGTGGGTGCCGGAGCCGCGGGCGCCGCGGCGCGGGAGAGGGTTCGGGCGGCGCCGCGGCGGGCGGCGCGGCGGGCGGCGCGGGAGGCGTCGGCGGGGAGACCGGGGGTGCTGCGGCGGGTGGCGCCGGTGCGGTGGGCGGAGAGGCCGGAGGCGCGGCGGCAGCCGGCGCCGGCGCCGTGCCGTTGGCGGACCGGGGCTCGTCCGGGCGCGGCGGTGCCGGCGGGTAGGGGGTCGTCGGCACGCTGCGGGTCGGCCGCTCCGGCGCTGCCGGGGTCGCGCTCCCTGCGGCCGTCTCCGGGGTTGCCGTGTCTGGGCCTGCCGTGGTGGTGTCCGGGCCTGCCGTGGCCGGGGTTGCCGTGTCCGGGCCTGCAGTGGCCGCAGCTGTATCCGGACCTGCAGTGGCCGCAGCTGTATCCGGACCTGCTGTGGCCGCAGCCGTATCCGGACCTGCAGTGGCCGCAGCCGTATCCGGGCCTGCAGTGGCCGAGGCTGCAGTGGCGGCCGAGGCTGCAGTGGCCGAGGCTGCAGTCTCCGGGGTTGCCGTCTCCGGGGTTGCCGTCTCCGGGGTGGCCGTGCCGGTGCCAGGAGCGGTAGGCGAGGCCGCCGGAGCCGCAGCGTCCGGGCGGCGCTCGGGAGCGGCCGGTGGTGCCGCCGTGTCGGGTGCGGGCGGCGCCGATTCCCTCGTGCGCGGGAACGCACTCTCCGGGGCTGCCTGGCGCCCGAACTCGGGCACACCGGGTGGCGGCGTGCCGAGCGGCGCCTCTTCCGGCGCGATGCCGAGCCCACCAGGAGGCGACGCGATCCCCGGGCCTTGTTCCGGCGGGGCGCCGGGAGCAGCCGGCGGCGGGGCGGCGGGTGTTCGCGGCGGCCGCTCCGCGGGTGCGGACGGCGCGGTGGGGCCGGCCGAGAAGGAGAACCCACTCTCGGCTTTGTAGGTACCGCCCTTCCGGGGCGGCGGCGGGCCGGGCTCCCGCTCGAGCTGCTCGGGCTCGCGCAGGCTGATCCGGCGCTGTCGGCGCAGCACGAGGCCGAGCGCGACGGCGATCAGGAGTACCGCCACGACGACCGCGACGAGGATCCACAGGGTCTGCGTGGTCACGCCTCCACCCTGTCACGCGCGACGCGCCGGGGCTGCCCCGGATCCGGACGCGTCACCGAGCGGGTGCCACGCCGCGGTCGCACCTCTGGTCCACCCGTCACACCTGTTGCAGCACGTGCGACAACCCCGCTAGCTGTGCGACAGCACCGCCACGGGTGCGCCGGCGGGTCGCAGCGCGTGCGCGGGCCCTGCCCGGTGTGCGACAGCTCCCACGGGGTGCACCGGCGACAGGCCGCAACACGTGCGAACGCCCCGCGGGCCGGTGGCCTGCCGAGCGGTCAGGAGGCGGCGGGCTCGGCGGCGCGCAGGCGCTGCGAGATCACGGTGGTGATGCCGTCGCCGCGCATGGAGACGCCGTACAGCGCGTCCGCGACCTCCATCGTCGGCTTCTGGTGGGTGATGACGATCAGTTGCGACGTCTCGCGCAGCTCCTCCATCAGCAAGATCAGCCGGCGGAGGTTGACGTCGTCCAGCGCGGCCTCGATCTCGTCCAGCACGTAGAACGGCGACGGGCGGGCCCGGAAGATCGCGACCAGCAGGGCCATCGCCGTCAGCGACCGCTCGCCGCCCGAGAGCAGCGACAGCCGCTTGACCTTCTTGCCCGGCGGCCGCGCCTCCACCTCGATGCCGGTGGTCAGCAGGTCCGAGGGATCGGTCAGGACCAGCCGGCCCTCGCCGCCGGGGAACAGCGTGGCGAACACCGTCTCGAACTCGCGCGCGACGTCCGTGTATGCCTCGGTGAAGACCGCGAGGATCTTGTCGTCGACCTCGCGGACGACCGTCAGCAGGTCCCGGCGGGTGTTCTTCAGGTCTTCCAGCTGGGTGGACAGGAACCGATAGCGCTCCTCCAGCGCGGCGAACTCCTCCAGCGCCAGCGGGTTGACCCGGCCCAGCAGCCCGAGGTCCTTCTCCGCCCGGGCGGCCCGGCGCTGCTGGGTGGCGCGGTCGTACGGCATGGGTGGCGGCGCCACCACGTCGTCCCCGCGCTCGCGGGCCGCCTCGTACTCCGCCGTCTCCGCCGCCGACGCCGGGACGGGCACGTGCGGCCCGTACTCGTCGACGAGGTCGTCCGCGGCCAGGCCGTGGTCGTCGAGCACCTTGGCGGTGAGCGCCTCCAGGCGGGCCCGCGACTGCGCGCGCAGCACCTCGTCGCGGTGCACGGCGTCGACGAGCTTCTCCAGCAGCGCGGTGAGCCGGCTCGTGGTGGTGCGCACCTCGGTCAGGGCGCGCTCCCGCTCGGCACGGGCGGCGGTCGCGGCGTCGCGCTCGACCGCGGCGGCGGCCAGCGACTCGGTGATGGCGGCAGAGGCCGTCGCTCCGGCCGAGACGACGATGCCAGCGATCCGGGCGCCGCGCTCCCGGGCAGCCCGAGCCGCCGCGGCCCGCGCGCGGGCCTGGCGCTCCGCCGACGCCTGGCGCCGCAGCGACTCCGCGCGGCCGGCGATCGCCCGAGCACGCTCCTCGGCCGTGCGCAGCGCCAGCCGGGCCTCGACCTCCGTGGCTCGCGCGCCGGCCAGGGCATCCGCTGCGGCGTCCCGGATCCCGGTGTCCGGCTCGTCGTCGACGGGTTCGTCCTCAGCGACCGCGAGCCGCTGCTCGGCGGCTTCCAGCGCGAGCAGCGCATCGGAGCGCTTCGCCTCGACCGCGTCGCGCCGCGCCCGCAGCCGCTCGGCCTCGGCGCCGGCGGACCGCGCGGCCTGCTCCAGCCGGCCCAGCTGGGCCGCGGCGGCGCCCGCCCGCCGCTCCGCGGCTGTGCGGGCCTCCCGCGCTGCGTTCAGATCGGCCAGGCGCGCCGCCTCCTCGGCCCGCGCGCCCTCCAGCGCCGGTCGTAACCGGGCCAGCTCCTCCTCGACGCCGTCCCGGGCGGCCACGGCCTCGTCCACCGCGGCCTGCACGTCCAGCGCGCTCGCCCCGACGCCGGAACCACCGGAGGCCCGACCGGCCGCGAGCACGTCGCCCTCGACGGTGACGGCCGTGAAGCCGGCGGCGGCGACGGTGCGCGCGGCGTCCAGGTCGTCCACGACCACGACGCCGTGCAGCGCCCGGCGCAGCGCCGGGGCCAGCGATTCGGGCGCCCGGACCAGCCCCACGGCCCACCTCCCGGCCGGAGCTGCCCCCTCGGGGGTGTCGACCGCCACCGTCGCCTCGGCCCCCCGCGGCAGGTCCGTTCGTGCACCCGTCGGCCCGGCTCCCCGCTGCGCAGCTGCGGCGGCCGGCTGCGCTGCTCCAGCGTCGTCCGCCGCCCTGCCGGCGCGCTCCACCGACGGGGGCTGCCCGTCCCCGGTGTGGCCCGGTCCGGCGTTCCCGCCCGCCGCCGCGCCGTCGGCCGTCCCGACGAGCAGCGTCGCCCGGCCGGCATCGGCCGCGCGCAGCTGCCGCAAGGCGGCGACCGCAGCGTCCAGCGAGTCGACCGCCACGGCGTCCGCCAGCTCCCCGAGAGCGGCCGCGACGGCGGTGCGGGCGTCCGGTTCCACCGTGACCAGCCCGGACAGCGCCCCCAGGACCCCGTCGGGACCGGCGTCCCCGAGCAGCGCGCCCGACCCGTCGCGCCGAGCCAGGCCGACCGAGAGCGCCTCCACCCGTGCCCGCCAGTGCGCCCGCTGCTGCTCGGCGCCCCGCTCGGCCGCCACCAGCTCGCGCACCCGGGCCCGCGCGGCATCGTGTGCCTGCGCCGCCTCGGCGACCCGCTCCCCGATGCCGTCGTCGGCCTCGGCGTCGACCCCGGTCGCCTCCCGGGCGCCCTCGAGCTCCTCGTGCGCCTCGCGGGTGCGCGCGTCCGCCTCGCCCAGCGCCTCGGACAGCCGGTCGATCTCCTCGGCGTTCGCCGCGACGCCGCTGCGCAACGCCTCCGCTCGGCCAGCCAGCGTGGCGAGCCCGGCACGGCGGTCGGCCAGCGCCCGGACGGCGGCCAGGTGGGCGCGTTCCGCGGCGGCGAGCGTCGCCTCGTGCTCGGCTCGCTCCTCCAGCACCTCCGCGAGCCGCTGCCGGGCATCCTCCACGGCCTCGACCAGCTCCGCCTCCTGCTCGGCAACGATCTCGGCCTCGGCCTCCAGCTCGTCCGGGTCGCGCCCCGGCGTCCGCGCGTCACCGGCGTCGGCGAGGTGGCGTGCTCGCTCCTGCGCCAGCCCGACGGTGCCGCGCAGGCGCTCGGCCAGCGTCGAGAGCCGGTACCAGGTGTCCTGTGCGGCCGCCAGCCGCGGCGCGTCCTGGGCCAGGGCGTCCTCCAACCGCTGCTGCTCGGCGCGGGCGACGGCGAGCTGCTCCTCGACCTCGAGGCGGCGGGCCCGGGCGACCGCCTCGTCCGCCTCCTCGCGGGCCAGCTCGCCGCGCAGGGTCACGAGGTCGTCCGCGGCCAGCCGTAGACGCGCGTCGCGCAGCTCGGACTGCACCGCCTGGGCCCGCCGGGCGATCTCCGCCTGCCGCCCCAGCGGCTTGAGCTGGCGGCGCAGCTCGCCGGTGAGATCCGTCAGCCGCGTGAGGTTGGCCTGCATCGCGTCCAGCTTCCGCAGCGCCTTCTCCTTGCGCTTGCGGTGCTTGAGGACGCCTGCGGCCTCCTCGATGTAGGCGCGACGGTCCTCCGGGCGCGACTGCAGCACGGAGTCGAGCTGGCCCTGCCCGACGACGACGTGCAGCTCACGACCGATCCCCGAGTCGCTGAGCAGCTCCTGGATGTCGAGCAGGCGGCACGCCGTGCCGTTGATCTCGTACTCCCCTGCGCCGTCCCGGAACATCCGGCGAGTGATCGAGACCTCGGAGTAGTCGATCGGCAGCGCGCCGTCGGAGTTGTCGATCGTCAGCGTGACCTCGGCCCGGCCCAGGGGCGCCCGACCCGACGTGCCGGCGAAGATGACGTCTTCCATCTTCCCGCCACGCAGCGCCTTCGCGCCCTGCTCGCCGAGCACCCAGCTGATCGCGTCCACCACGTTGCTCTTGCCCGAGCCGTTCGGGCCCACGACGCAGGTGATCCCCGGCTCCAGGCGCAGGGTGGTGGCCGAGGCGAAGGACTTGAACCCCTTCAGCGTGAGGCTCTTCAGATGCACGCGCGCTCCCCCGGCCGGACCGCCACTTCTCTCGTGGCTGGGCAGAGGCTATCGGGCACCCCCGACAGTTCCGGGCCGCTCACCCCGGGCTCAGCCATCGACGAAGCCGCGGAGATCGCCTTTCGCGTCCGTCCACTGCTCGACCACCTGCCGGACGGCGCCGGGTGCGCGCCCCCCACGCAGGGCCGCGAGCAGCGCTTCGCACGCCGCCCGGTCCCCTTCGGCGACGACGGCCACGCGGCCGTCGGTCAGGTTGCGCGCCGAGCCCACGAGGCCGAGCTCGAGCGCCCGCGACCGGGTCCACCAGCGGAAGCCCACGCCCTGGACGAAGCCCTCCACCCAGGCGGTGAGGCGGACGAGGTCGCCGCGGTCTGTGCTGCCCGGATCGGTGCTCACAGTCCCGCGACGGTACCCGGTCGGCCCGGGCCGGGACGGATCGGACGTCCGGGACGATGGCACGCACCGACCCGGTGGTGGCCCCGACCGGGGCCTACGCTCGATCCGGGAAAGGGGGTGGGCCGGTGTCGGTGGTGGACAACGCGATCTACGTCGACGGGCGTCGCAAGCTGGCGCCGCCGTCGTTGGACACCGCGTTCGCCGCGCTGCGCAGCTGTCCCGACGACGGCCGCAGCTTCGCCTGGATCGGCATGCTGCGCCCCGGACGCGACGAGATCGACGCCGTCGCGCACGAGTTCGACCTGCACGAGCTGGCCGTCGAGGACACCGTCAACCAGCACCAGCGGCCCAAGCTCGAGCGTTACGGCGACACCACGTTCGTCGTGCTGCGCCCCGCCCGCTACGTCGACCCCGTCGAGGTGATCAAGCTCGGCGAGCTGCACCTGTTCCTCGGACCCGAGTTCGCGATCACCGTCCGGCACGCCGACGAGCCGGATCTCGCGGAGGTCCGCAAGTGCCTCGAGGACGACCCGGAGCTGCTGGCCCACGGCCCGTACGCGGTGCTCTGGGGCGTGCTGGACCGGGTCGTCGACGACTACCAACCCGTGCTCCAGGGCCTGCAGGACGACATCGACCAGATCGAGGAGCAGGTCTTCGGCGGCGACACCGCGGTGTCGAAGCGGATCTACCAGCTCACCCGCGAGGTGATCGCCTTCCATCGGGCCGTCGAGCCGCTGCGTGACGTCTTCATGCAGCTGCGCTGGAGCTTCGGCAAGAACGGCGACAACACCGACGTCGAGCTGCGCAGGCGGATGCGCGACGTCGAGGACCACGCCACCCGGGTGCTGGACCGCGTCGAGAACTTTCGGGCGCTGCTGACCAACCTGGTCAACGTGCAGGCCACGCTCGTCGCCCAGCGGCAGAACGACGAGATGGCGCGGCTCACCGAGGCGGGCTTCGAGCAGAACGAGCAGGTCAAGCGGATCTCGTCCTGGGCGGCGATCGCCTTCGCGCCGACGCTCGTGGCGGGGATCTACGGGATGAACTTCGACCACATGCCCGAGCTGCACTGGATCCTGGGCTACCCGTTCGCACTGTTCCTGATGGTCGCGACCGCCGGCCTGCTCTGGGCGCTGTTCAAGCGCAACGACTGGCTGTGACCGATCCGGCCACGACGCGTCCACTCCGCACTCCGTGCGGGGCGGCCGCCCCGCACCGGATCAGGGGGACCGATCCGGCCACGACGCGCCGGATCAGAGCGCGGGCCGGCGCGGCCGGGGCTGGCAGCGCGGGCAGGAGAACGAGCCGCGGTTCATGAACGGCTCGCGGCGGATCGGCGTGCCGCAGCGCGGGCACGGGCGGTCCGCCTGCCCGTACGCGGCCAGCGACCGGTCGAAGTACCCCGACGCCCCGTTCACGTTGACGTACAAGGCGTCGAACGACGTCCCGCCCTGCGCCAGTGCCTCGTCCATGACCGCCGCGGCGGCCGTCAACACGGCGCGCCCCTGCGCGCGGGTCAGCTTCTCCGTCGGCCGGGCCCCGTGCAGCCGCGCCCGCCACAGCGCCTCGTCCGCGTAGATGTTGCCGATCCCGGAGACGGCCGTCTGGTCCAGCAGCGCCCGCTTGAGCTCGGTGCGGCGGCGGCGGATCGCGGCGACGGCGTCGTCGAGGGAGAACGCCGGGTCCATCGGGTCCCGAGCGATGTGTGCCACCGGGGCGGGCAGCAGGTCCCCGCCGACCGCGGGAACCAGCGTGTGCACCGAGAGCCCGCCGAACGTCCGCTGGTCGACGAACCGCAGCTCGGGGCCAGCGTCGTCGAAGACGACCCGGATCCGCAGGTGCTTCTCGTCGGGGCGGCCTGCGGCGGCGACGAGCATCTGGCCGCTCATCCCGAGGTGCGCGAGCACCGCGTCGCCAGGATCCGGCGCGGGGCGGCCGTCCCGCACGGAGTGCGGGGCGGACGCGTCGGCGCCGGATCGGTCACAGCCGAGCTCCAGCCACAGGTACTTGCCCCGGCGCCGGGCCGCGGTGATCGTGCGCCCCACGAGCCGTGCTGCGAAGTCGCCGCCGCCCTCGACGTGGCGCCGCACCGCGCGCGGGTGGGCGACGTCGACATGCGCGATCGTGCGGTCGATGACGTGGCGGGCGAGGCCCCGCCGGACGACCTCGACCTCGGGCAGCTCGGGCACGGGCGGTCAGGCCGGGCCGGCGCCGTTGCCCGACGCGGCCTCGGCCGTCAGCGTCCGCCACGCGAGCTGGGCGGCCTTCTGCTCGGCCTCCTTCTTGGTGCGGCCGCCGCCCGAGCCGAGCGGGCGGCCGCCGACCACCGCCGTGGCGGTGAACAGCTTCGAGTGGTCCGGCCCCTCCTCGTCGATCCGGTACTCGGGGACGCCGAGGTCCGATGCCGCCGTCAGCTCCTGCAGGCTGGTCTTCCAGTCCAGGCCGGCGCCGAGCAGCGGGGCCGCCTGCAGCAGCGAGTCGAACAGCCGGTGCACCACCGAGCGGGCGGTCTCCAGGCCGTGGCGCAGGTAGACCGCACCGATCAGCGCCTCGGTCGCGTCCGCGAGGATGCTGGTCTTCGTCCGGCCGCCGGTCAGCTCCTCGCCGCGCCCGAGGTACAGGTGTGCTCCGAGGCCGTCCGGGACGAGCTGCGCCGCCACGCCGGCGAGCGCGTGCATGTTGACCACGCTCGCCCGCAGCTTGGCCAGCTGCCCCTCCGGCAGGTCCGGGTGGTCCCGGTAGAGCCGCTCGGTGACGATCACGCCCAGCACGGAGTCGCCGAGGAACTCCAGGCGCTCGTTGGTGGGCAGCCCACCGTTCTCGTAGGCGTAGGACCGGTGCGTCAGCGCGAGCGTCAGCAGCTCCTCGTCGAGCCCCACACCCAACGCATCGAGCAGCGGCCCGCGGTCCGTCACGGGCCCCTGCGGTCCACGCTCACCCATCGTGCCCGGCGCGGGTCAGGACGGGCTGACGACCTGGCGGCCGTGGTAGGTCCCGCACGTCGGGCAGGCCGTGTGCGGCGGCTTCTTCGCGCGGCAGGCGCGGTTCTCGCAGGCGACGAGGGTGGGAGCAGCAGCCTTCCACTGCGCCCGGCGGGAGCGCGTGTTCGACCGCGACATCCGGCGCTTGGGAACGGCCACGATAGATCTCCTAGCAGTAGTACAGGGAGTACGGGGTCACCTAGTTGGACGTGCGCTCACGCAGAGCGGCCCATCGAGGATCCAGTGTCTCATGCCTGTGGTCCGGGCCGAGGTCGGCCCGGCGCTCCCCGCATTCGGGGCACAGACCGGGGCAGTCGTCGGTGCAGAGCGGGGCCAACGGGAGGTCGAGCACGATGGCGTCGCGCACGGTCTGCTCGAGGTCGACGCGCTCGTCGACGACCCGCGGCAGCTCGTCGTCGTCCGTGGTCTCATCCGTCAGGCTGTCCGGGTAGGCGAACAGCTCGCCGATCTCGACGGTGACGTGGTCGGTCAGGTCGTCCAGGCAGCGCACGCACTCGCCCGCCAGCGGCGCGGATGCCGTGCCGGAGACGTAGACGCCCTCCGACACCGCCTCCAGCCGTATGTCCAGCGTGATCGTCGCGCCCGGCGGCACCGCGAGGACCTCGATACCCATCAGGCGGTCGACGCCCGGTGCGGGGACGTCGCGGTGGAACGCGCGCATCAGCCCGGCCCGCCTGCCGAGCTCGCGCGTGCTGAAGACCCAGGGGCTGGCCGGGTCGGGGTGCGTGCTCACCCCTCCAGGGTAGGCCCGCCCGCCGGATGCGCGCCGGGTGCCTGCGGGCGCTCCAGGAAGCCGTCGGCGACCAGCGCGGCGAGTCGGAGGAACGCGGTGCGCGTCGGCTCGCGGAGCCGGGCCGCGTCGATCCGCCCGCCGACGGCCAGGTGCGGGTCGTGGGGGACGTCCACGACGGCCCGGCAGCGGGCGGCGAAGTACGCGTGGATGCGACCGGCGTCGACGTCGGCGCTGACCCGGTCGTGGTTCAGGACCACGACCGCGTCGGCGGCGAGCCGGGCGTGGCCGTGGGCGCACAACCAGTCCAGCGTCTTCGCGGCGCGCCCCGCCCCGTCGACGGTCGGCGAGCCCACCACCACGAGGCTGTCGGCGACCGTGAGCGTGCCGGCCATCGCCGAGTGCACCAGGCCGGTACCCGAGTCAGTCACGGTGAGGTCGAAGTACCGCCCCAGCAGCGCGCTGACCCGCTCGTACTCCGCACGGCCGAACACGTCCGCCGGGTCCTGCTCGGAGGCGACGACCTGCAGCCGCCCGGCCAGGCTGGTGTAGCGGGACATGTCGGACCACGAGTGGATCCGGTCGAGGTCGCGGAGCAGCTCGCGCACCGTCACGCCCGCCTCGCCGGTGAGCCGTTCCGCCAGCGTGCCGGCGTCCGGGTTCGCGTCGAGGACGACGATCCGGTCGCCGCGGTGCTCGGCCAGCGTCAGCCCGAGGCAAGCCGCGACGGTCGTCTTGCCGACCCCGCCTTTGATCGACATCACGGCGGCGCGGTGGGGAGCGGGAAGCGGACGGCGGATGCGGTGCAGCAGCGCGCGGCGGGCCAGCTCGTCGCGACCGGGGCCCGGGTCGACGAGGCCGCCGGTCCACCAGTGCACCCAGCGTCGCCAGCCGGGCGGGGGCAGCTCGTCCGGCCCGCGGACGAGCGCATCCTCGGTCAGGTCCGCCGCGGGATCCCCCGCCCCGTCCGGTGCCCGGTCCTGCCCGTGATCCTGCACTGCCCGGACAGGCTCGGCCGGGGGCTCGAGACGGTGGCCGTAGTCATCCCACCAGGTCTGCGGATCCGGTTCGACGCCCCGCGACACCGCCGCAGCGTAACCCGGGCGGCACGGAACGTCGGAGGATCAGTCGATCAGATCCATCCCTGTTCCCGACCGCCCCGGCGGCCCGCCCGCCCCGGCCACCGGCCGGGCCGGCCCCCGCCACATGCTCGCGCGGCTGCGGTTCACCGTCTGCAGGGCGTTGCCCAGGCTCTCCTCGAGGTCGCCCAGCGTGGTGTCGACGTAGGCGTCGCAGTCGCGCCGCAGCCGGTCCGCCTCGCCGTCCGCCGTGTCGACGATGCGGGCCGCCTCGAGCCGCGCGGCCTGCACGACCTCGGCCTGCGACACCAGCCGGGCCTGCTCGGCGCGCCCGTCGGCGACGAAGCGCTCGTGCGCTGCGCGACCGGCCGCGGCCTGCCGCTCGGCCTCGGTACGGGCCCGCTCGGTGAGGTCGGCGTACTGCCTGCGGCCCTCGGCCACCGCCCGCTCGGCCTCGTGCCGGGCCTGGGCGACGGTCTCCTCGGCCTCGGCGCATGCGGCCGCGACCAGCCGCTGCGCTTCGGCCCGGGCCTCGGCGACAAGCTGATCGGCGTCCTCGGTGGCGACGGCCCGGGCGTGCTCGGCCTCCTGCTCGGCCTCGGCGACGATCTCGTCGCGGCGGTCGAGCACGTCCTGGGCGTCGTCCAGCTCGCCCGGCAGCGCCTCGCGGACGTCGTCGAGCAGCTCGAGGACGTCGCCGCGAGGAACGACGCAGTTCGCGGTCATCGGCAGACCGCGGGCCTCCTCGACCAGCGTGACGAGCGCGTCCAGCGACTCGAAGACCCGGTACACGCGCCACATCCTCGCACCGGACACCGCCCGGACGGCGGATTGCACCCGTCCGCGTGTCCGGATTGATGATCTAGGCGCGCTCGCGGATCCGCTCGATCATGCGCCGGTGCACCGGTTCCGGCAGGAGGTGGGCGACGTCGCCGCCGTACGTGGCGACCTCCTTGACCAGCGAGCTGGACACGAAGCTGTACTCCGGGCTGGTCGACATGAACAGCGTGTCGACGCCGGAGAGCCGCTGGTTCATCTGCGCCATCTGGAGCTCGTAGTCGAAGTCGGTGATGGCGCGCAGACCCTTGACGATGGCCCGGATGTCGTGGTCACGGCAGTAGTCGACCAGCAGGCCGTGGAACGAGCCCACCGTGACGTTGGGGAAGGGCCCGGTGACCTCCTCCAGCATCCCGATCCGCTCCTCGACGGTGAACAGGCTGCGCTTGGTCTTGTTCACCAGCACGGCCACGACGACTTCGTCGAACAGGCCGGACGCGCGGGAGACGATGTCGATGTGCCCGTTGGTCACCGGGTCGAAGGAACCGGGGCAGACGGCGCGCCTCATGGGCGGGGACGCTACCCCGCCGGGCTCGCGCCGTGTCGATTGTGGGCTGCGTCATACGCCACGCTCTTCTCCACGGCCCGTTCCACGACACCGACGTGCAGGACCGTGTCGCCGTAGCGCCGCTCCCGGAGCGCGACCACCGGCGCGGGCCAGGGGAAGGCCGGGCCCCGGCCCCGCTCGACGACCACCACCGCGTCGTCGGCCAGCCAGCCGTGCGCGGCAGCGGCCGCGAGCCACCCCGCCACCTCGGCGTCCGGCACGGCGTAGGGCGGATCGACGAGCACGACGTCATAGGGCCGGTCAGCGGGGGCGGCGAGCACGGCCGCGGCGGACGCGATGCGCACCGCCGCGCCCGGGAGACCGAGATGGGCGACGTTGCGCCGCACCACCGCGGCGGCCCGCCGGTCCGCCTCGACGAACAGCGCGTGCGCGGCCCCCCGTGAGAGGGCCTCCAGCCCGAGCGCCCCCGAGCCGGCACAGAGGTCGAGCACCGCGGCGCCGTCCAGGCCGGGGTCCGCGGTCAGCGCGCTGAACAGCGCCTCGCGCACCCGGTCCGACGTCGGCCGGGTCCCGGCGGGCGGCACGGTGATCCGCCGTCCCCCGGCCCGCCCGGCGATGATCCGCGTCACGGGCCCATCCTCCCCGGCGGCCCGGCACGCGCAGCAGGCCCGTCGGGTCGGCGGGGGTTGCAGCATGGTGGCCCTGCTCCAACCGGATTGCAGTAAGGCCACCTTGCTGCAACCCCCCACGCCCGCGATCGGCCCGCGAGCATCCGAGGCCAGGGACTACTCCAGCACCAGCAGCAGGTCGCCGCCCTCCACCTGCTGCACCGGGCCGATGGCCGTCCGCGTCACGGTCCCGGCGCGCGGGGCCGTGATCGACGCCTCCATCTTCATCGCCTCGATCGTCGCGACCGTCCGACCCTGCTCCACGGTCGCGCCGCTCTCGACCGCCAGCGTCACGACGCCCGCGAACGGGGCCGCGACGTGGCCGGGGTTCGCGCGGTCCGCCTTCTCCGCGGGCTTCGTCTCGACCTCGACGCTGCGGTCCCGGACCGTCACCGGCCGGATCTGGCCGTTGAGTGTGGTGACGACCGTGCGCATGCCGTGGGCGTCGGCCTCGGAGACTGCGCCGAGCTCGATCAGCAGCGTGACGCCCGGCTCCAGCTCGACGGTGTGCTCGACGTCGCGCTCCAGGCCGTAGAGGAAGTCCTTGGTCGAGAGCACCGACGTGTCGCCGTAGGCGTCGGTGTGCGCGGCGTACTCCCGGGTCGGCCCGGGGAACAGCAGGCGGTTCAACGTCGTCCGCCGGGTGCGGGCGGTGTCGGCGTGCAGGCCCGCGCGGTCGTCGTCGGTCAGCTCCGTGACGCCCTTCGGCGCGGGCCGCCCGGCCAGTGCCCGGGTGCGGAACGGCTCGGGCCAGCCACCGGGCGGGTCGCCCAGCTCGCCGTGCAGGAAGCCGACCACCGAGTCCGGCACGTCGTACTCGCCGGGATTCGCCTCGAAGTCCTTGGCCTCCACGCCCGTGCCCACGAGGTAGAGGGCGAGGTCGCCGACGACCTTGGACGACGGGGTGACCTTGACGATGCGCCCGAGCATCCGGTCGGCGGCCGCGTAATAGTCCTCGATCAACTCGAACCGGTCGCCGAGCCCCAGCGCGATCGCCTGCTGCCGCAGGTTGGACAGCTGCCCGCCCGGGATCTCGTGGGTGTAGACGCGACCGGTCGGCGACGCGAGGCCCGACTCGAACGGGGCGTAGACCTTCCGCACGGCCTCCCAGTACGGCTCCAGGTCCGCCACCGCCTGCCGGTCCAGGCCGGTGGCCCGCCGAGTGTGGTCGGTGGCCGCGACGAGCGCGGACAGAGAGGGCTGGCTGGTGGTGCCGGCCATCGACGCGACGGCCGCATCCACGGCGTCCACACCCGCGTCGATCGCCGTGACCAGCGTGGCGAGCTGGCCGCCCGCCGTGTCGTGGGTGTGCAGGTGCACGGGCAGGTCGAACCGCTCGCGCAGCGCTGTGACCAGCGTCCGGGCGGCGGGCGGGCGCAGCAGCCCCGCCATGTCCTTGATCGCCAGCACGTGTGCGCCCGCCTCGGCGATCCGCTCGGCGAGCCGGAGGTAGTAGTCGAGGGTGTAGAGCCGCTCGGCCGGGTCGGACAGGTCGCCGGTGTAGCAGAGCGCGACCTCCGCCACCGCAGTCCCGGTGGCCCGCACCGCGTCGATCGCCGGACGCATCTGCCCGACGTCGTTGAGCGCGTCGAAGATCCGGAAGATGTCCATCCCGGTGGCCGCGGCCTCGGCGACGAAGGCGTCGGTCACCTCCGTCGGGTACGGCGTGTAGCCGACGGTGTTCCGGCCGCGCAGCAGCATCTGCGTGCAGATGTTGGGCACGGCCGCCCGCAGCGCCGCGAGCCGTTCCCACGGGTCCTCGGCGAGGAACCGCAGCGCGACATCGTAGGTCGCGCCGCCCCAGCACTCCAGGCTGAGCAGCTCGGGGGCCAGCCGGGCGACGTGCGGCGCGGCGGCCACGAGGTCGCGCGTGCGCACCCGGGTGGCGAGCAGGGACTGGTGCGCGTCACGGAAGGTGGTGTCGGTGACGGCCACGGCCTCCTGCGCGCGGAGCCGGGCGGCGAAACCGTCGGGACCGAGCGCGGCGAGCTGCTGGCGCGACCCGTCCGCGACCGGGCCGTGCAGGTTCACCCCCGGCAGCTTGTCGACCGGCTCGACCGCCCGGGGCCGCGGTCCGTTCGGCTTGTTGACCGTCGTCTCGGCGAGGTAGCTGAGGATCCGGGTGCCGCGGTCGGCCGGGCGGCGGGCCTCCAGCAGGTGCGGCCGCTCGTCGATGAAGCTCGTGGTGACCCGGCCGGCACGGAAGTCGGGGTCGTCGAGCACCGCGGCGAGGAAGGGCAGGTTCGTCGCGACGCCGCGGATGCGGAACTCGGCGACGGCCCGCCGGGCCCGGCGGACGGCGTTCGCGAAGGTGTGGCTGTTGCAGGTGAGCTTGACCAGCATGGAGTCGAAGTGCGGGCTGACCTCGGCCGCGACGTGCGTGCCCCCGTCGAGCCGGACACCCGGTCCGCCCGGCGAGCGGTAGGCGCTGATCACGCCGATGTCCGGGCGAAAGCCGTTGGCCGGGTCCTCGGTGGTGACCCGGCACTGCAGCGCGGCGCCGTCGACGTGGATCTGCTCCTGCTCCAGGTCCATCTCGGACAGCGTCATGCCGGCCGCGACCCGGAGCTGGGCGATCACCAGGTCGCGGCCCGTGACCTGCTCGGTGACGGTGTGCTCGACCTGGATGCGCGGGTTCATCTCGATGAACACGTGCTGCCCGCGCTCGTCGAGCAGGAACTCCACCGTGCCGGCGTTGACGTAGCCGATGTGGCGGGCGAACGCGACGGCGTCGGCACAGATGCGGTCGCGGACACCCGGGTCCAGGTTCTGGGCCGGGGCGATCTCGATCACCTTCTGGTGGCGCCGCTGCAGGGAGCAGTCGCGCTCGTAGAGGTGCACGACTCCGCCCGAGGAGTCGGCGAGGATCTGCACCTCGATGTGCCGCGGGTTGACGACGGCGCGCTCCAGGAACACCGTCGGGTCGCCGAACGCGGCCTGCGCCTCGCGCATGGCGGCCGCGGCGGACTCGCGCAGCTGCCCCGGCTCGTCGACGCGGCGCATCCCGCGGCCGCCGCCGCCCGCCACGGCCTTGACGAACAGCGGGAAGCCCACCTCGTCCGCCGCCGCGACGAGCTCCTCGATCTCCGCGGACGGGGCCGACGACCCGAGGACCGGCAGGCCAGCCTCCCGGGCGGCGGCGATGGCGCGGGACTTGTCGCCGGTCAGGTGCAGCACCTCCGGCGGCGGCCCGACGAACGTGATGCCGGCGTCCGCGCAGGCCTGCGCCAGATCGGGGTTCTCCGACAGGAATCCGTATCCGGGGTAGATCGCGTCCGCGCCCGCCCGCCGGGCAGCGGCGATCACCTCGTCGACCGACAGGTAGGCGCGCACGGGGTGGCCGCGCTCGCCGATCATGTACGACTCGTCGGCCTTCGCGCGGTGCAGCGAGTTGCGGTCCTCGTACGGGAACACCGCGACGGTCGCCAGTTCGAGCTCGTAGGCCGCACGGAAGGCGCGGATCGCGATCTCGCCACGGTTGGCGACGAGCAGCTTGCGGAACACGGGACCCCCCGGGTACGGCCGAGCGCACGGTGACCCCGGCGGCGCAGATGGTCGGACGGGGGGACGAGGCCCGGGGTGATCGCCGACGCGAGAGCCTCATCCCTCCGTGTCAGGAGAACCGTAACGTCGCACACCCGTTCGGCCCAGGCGCGATCGTGTGCTGTTCGGTACCAAGGACCTATGAGACACCGACCGGGGCGGGGGCCTGGCCGCTACGGTCCCGCCGGGTTCCCGTACCGGGGCCGGTACGGGCCTGCCCGCCGGCGCCGGCCGGGCTGGATGGTCATCTCCGCCGGCGTCACGGCGGCCGGCCTGCTGATGTGGTTCTTCGTCGCGATATTCGTCGTGGCGCTCGCCGAGCAGATGCCCGTCCCCGTCCTGGTCGGGGTCGCGCTGCTGGTGCTCACCCGGCACCGCAAGCGCCGCAGGCGGACGCGGCTGGGCGCCGCGGGCATCGCCCCGCTGCCGCATCGGCCGCCACCACCGCCCCGGCCGGCGCCGCCCCGCCCGGACGCCGTCTGGGCGCACGCGCGGGGGCGGTTCGCCACGCTGCGCGGAGAGTACGCCGCGTACGAGTGCGACCCGATGGCGGTGCTGCGGCTGCCCGCGCTGTCGGACGTCACGGTGCCGAGCACCGGCCGCTTCGTCGAGGCGTTCGCCGAGGCGCAGGCCCTCGAGACCGACGCGTTCCCGCCGGAGAGCCACGCCACGGCATTCGTCGTCGCGGTCGAGCGCGCCGAGCGGGCCTGGCGCGCAGCCCGGGACGCCGCCGAGCGGATCCGCCTGTCGAACCTCACCCCGGAGGAGCGCAGCGCCGTCGAGCGGGTGATCAAGCTGCTCACGACGGCCCGGGACTCGGACAACGACGCCGAACGCCTGGCCGCGTACGCCCGCGCCCGCAACGAGCTGGCCCGCCTGGACCGGGCCGGGGTGATCCACATGCCGCGCACGGCGCAGGCGGCGCTCGACGTCGCGGGCCGCGGTCAACTCCCGGCCTGACCCCGATCCCACCGCCGCCGGCGCTCGCTCGTGCATATCGGAACGCGGTGGTGCAGAGGCTGCGCCCTGTGCACCGGTCGTCGGGTGTGTGCACGGCGAGGGTCCGAACCGCAGGGAGTCGCGCTCAGACCTTGTCGAGGTAGGCCGCTCGCTCCTCGTCGCCGACGGTCTCGGCCACCAGCGCGTGCAGGCCGGGGTGCCGGTTCAGGCCAGGGTCGGCCGCCACGATCTCCGTGGCGTGCATCCGCGCCTTCGCGATGACGTCCTCGTGGCGCAGCAGCGAGAGCAGCCGCAGGCCCGAGCGGCGCCCCGACTGCAGCGAGCCGAGCACGTCACCCTCCCGGCGCAGCTCGAGGTCCATCCGGGCCAGCTCGAACCCGTCCGTGGTGCTCGCCACCGCGTCCAGACGCTCACGCGCCGTGGTGCCGGCGGGCACGTCCGTCACCAGCAGGCACACCCCGGGCGCCGAGCCTCGACCCACCCGCCCGCGCAGCTGGTGCAGCTGGGACAGCCCGAACCGGTCCGCGTCGAGGATCACCATCGCCGTCGAGTTCGGCACGTCCACACCCACCTCGACGACCGTGGTGGCGACGAGGACGTCGATGTCGCCGGCGTCGAAGGCCCGCATCACGGCGTCCTTCTCGTCCGGCGGCAGCTTCCCGTGCAGGACGCCGAGCCGCAGGCCGGCGAGCGGCCCCTCCTCCAGCTTCGGCTTCACGTCGAGCACGGCGAGCGGGGCACGCCGCTCGTCCGGGCCTGCCCCGGCTGCGTCGAGACCGGAGTCCGGGTCGTCCGGGAACTCATCCTCCTTACCTGTGTCTCCCCCGACCCGCGGGCACACCACGTACACCTGGTGCCCGGCGGCGACCTCCTCCCGGATGCGTGACCACACCCGCTCCAGCCAGGCCGGCTTCTCCCCCGCGGGCACGACCGTGGTGGCGATCGGCGACCGGCCACCGGGCAGCTCGCGCAGCGCGGAGACCTCCAGATCTCCGTACACCGTCATCGCCACGGTGCGGGGGATCGGCGTCGCCGTCATCACCAGCAGGTGCGGCGCCTTCTCACCGCGCCCGCGCAGGGCGTCGCGCTGCTCGACACCGAATCGGTGCTGCTCGTCGACCACCACGAGCCCCAGCTCGGCGAACTCCACCCGGTCCTGGATCAGGGCATGAGTGCCGACGACGATCCCGGCCTCGCCGGACACCGCCTCCAGCAGCGCCTTCTTCTTCGCCGCCGCCGGCAGCGAACCCGAGAGCAGCGTCACCCGGGTGGCCTGCTCGGCCCCGCCGAGCTCGCCGGCCTGGGCGAGCGGCCCGAGCAGCGACCGCAGCGAGCGGGCGTGCTGGGCGGCGAGCACCTCGGTGGGCGCCAGCATGGCGGCCTGGCGTCCGTTGTCGACGACCTGCAGCATCGCCCGCAGCGCCACGACCGTCTTGCCCGCGCCGACGTCGCCCTGTACCAGCCGGTTCATCGGGGCCTCGGACGCCAGATCCGCCGCGATCTCGGCGCCGACCGACCGCTGGCCGGCGGTGAGGGTGTAGGGCAGCCGGGCGTCGAAGGCCTCCAACAGGCCAGTCGACACGTGTGGGTTCGCGGCCGCCGGCCGCTCGACGGCCCGCCGGCGGCGCAGCGCGAGAGCGAGCTGCACGCCCAGGGCCTCGTCCCACACCAGCCGGTTCTTCGCGATGTACTGGTCCGCCTCCGTTTCGGGCAGGTGGATGCGGCGCAGCGCCTGCCCCAGCTCGGACAGGCCCTCCGCGCGGCGCAGCGTCTCCGGAAGGGGGTCCGTGGGGTCCGCGAGCAGCTCGAGCACCTGGCGCACGCAGCGGCCGATCTGCCAGGAGTCGAACCCCTGTGTCGCCGGGTAGATCGACAGGAACGGGCGGACGCCCTCGCTCTCCTCGATCGGCTCGAACTCCGGGTGGGTGAGCTGCAGCTTGTCCCGGAACCGGGAGACCTGGCCGGAGAACAGCGCCCGCAGCCCCGGGACCATCACCTTCTGCAGCTTGTACGGGTTGAAGAAGGTGCAGTCCAGCCGCCGCCCGCGCCCGTCGGTGATGACGACCTGCATCAGCTTGCCGCGCCGGTGGCGCATGTCGCGCATGGTGACCTTCTCGACCTCCGCGAGCACCGTGACGTGCTCGCCGAGCTCCAGGCCGGCGATCTCCGTCAGCTTCCCGCGGTCGACGTAGCGCCGCGGGTAGTGGCGGACGAGGTCGCCGACGGTGTGCAGGCCGAGCTTGGCCGCCAACGCGTCCGCCGCCTTCTTCCCGACCGGCCCGACCAGCGGGGTGTCGAGGTCGACCAGCGGCGTCCCGGTCATCGCACGGCTCATTCCACCCCTAGCTCCAGCGGGTGGCCCGGCCGCGCCCCCCGATGTACGACGACGTCGACCTCCGGATGCTCGCGGCGCAGCTGCGCCACCAACCCGTCGGCGAGGGCGTCCGCGACACCGTCGCCGAGCAGGACGGTGACCAGTTCGCCCCCCGCGGTCAACATGCGCGAAGCCAACCACAGGGCACCGACAGGAAGGTCCGGGGCGATCAGCACGACCTCGCCGTCGATCAGTCCGAGCACGTCGCCGGGGGCGCACGGGCCCGCCCAGGTCAGGGCCGTCGCGTCGGCGACCTGCAGCGCGCCCGACCGGGTCCCTGCGGCCGCCTCGGTCATGGCGACGACGTCGTCGCCCGCGTGGCGACCGGGGTCGTGCACGGCCAGAGCCGCCAGACCGGCCACCACCGATGCGCTGGGCACCACCACGACCTCCTGCCCGGCCCGGCGTGCGATGCCTGCCACCCGCTCGGCCGCGGGGGTGAGCGCGGCGTCGCAGGTCACGAGGGCGACGTGCCGCGCGCCGGTGCCGGCCACCGCCGCGGCGAGCAGCGCCTCGTCGGCGTCGGTCGCAGCGTCTTCCGCCGGGGGGCAGTCGCGCACCAGCACGTCCGCGCCGGCCGCGCGGGCCAACTCCGCCGTCTCCGGGCCGCGCACCACCGCGAGCACGGCCCGGGCACGGAGGAACGCATCGGGCTCGCGGTCGACCAGGGGCACCACCCGGACGCCGTGCGGCCGGCCCGCCGTCATCCCGGCCTCGAGCGCGGCTCCGATGTCCGTGCAGTGCACGTGCACGTTCCAGGTCCCGCCGCCGTCCGGGGCACCGTCACCGACGACGGCCACCGCGTCGCCGAGCCGGTCGAGTGCGGCGCGGAGGGCGGCGGCCCGCCCGTCGTCCGAGCCGTCCAGCAGGAACATGACCTCGTAACCGGGCCGGCCGTCGGGGTACCCCGACGACGAAGAAGAGCCGGCACGGGCGTCGGGTCCGGTGTGGGCGTCGGCTCGTGCGTGACGGCCGGACACGGCGCCGACGAGGGCGGTGTCGGCCACGGCATTCGGGGCGTCGGCGGAAGCCCGGCCCGTGACCAGCGCGACGAGCGCGTCCAGGACGACGACGAGCCCGAACCCGCCCGCGTCGACCACCCCCGCATGAGCCAGCGCGGGCAGCTGGTCCGGGGTGGCGCGCAGCGCGGTGCGCGCGGCGGCGACCGCAGCCACCGCGACCGCGTCCAGCCGGTCCGATCGCGCGGCCGCCGCCCCGTTCGCCGCCGCGGCGAGCACGGTCAGCACGGTGCCCTCCTGGGGACGGGTGACGGCCTTCTCGGCCAGCCGGGCGCCGCGATCCAGAGAGTCGGCCAGCACCGCTCCCGCGCACGGGCCCTCGGCGGCCGCCACGGCCTCGGCCACCCCCCGCAACGCCTGGGAGAGGATCACCCCGGAGTTGCCGCGCGCGCCGAGCAGCGCGCCGCGGGCGAGGGTCTCGGCAGCGGCGACGAGCGAGTCGTCGCGACGGCACCCGGCCGCCGCCGCGCGCATCGTGAGCAGCATGTTCGTGCCCGTGTCGCGGTCCGCGACCGGGAAGACGTTGATCCGGTCGATCTCGGCACGGTGCCCCTCCAGGGCCGCGACCGCGGCGGCGGCCCAGCGCTCGAGCAGCGCGGCGTCGAGCGTCCGGGACACACTCCGAGCCTAATGCGTGTCCTGTCGGGCAATGCCGCAACCGAGCACGGGCTCCCCTGATGAACACTGCAGCGCGCTGACGGCGCAGACCCGCGGGGCGGAGCACGGAGCAACCGGTGTCGACGCGACGACCCGACCCGTGCACGCGTACGGCGACGGCCCGGGTACCCTGGAAAGCCGCGACCGGGTCCGCCCGGCGGATCGTGTACGTCTACCCCGAGGAGTGTCCGAGATGGCTGCCGTCTGCGACGTCTGTGGAAAGGGTCCGGGCTTCGGCATGTCCGTCTCGCACTCGCACCGCCGCACCCACCGTCGCTGGAACCCGAACATCCAGACGGTGCGCACCCGCGTCAACGGCGGCAACCGCCAGCGCCTGAACGTCTGCACCTCGTGCCTCAAGGCCGGCAAGGTCGCCCGCGCCTGATCGTCCCGCTGACGAACGGCACCGTCGTCGCGATCTGCTCGACGACGGCGCCGTTCGTTGCGTCTGCGCACGGCTGCCGATCGCGTGCCGCTACGGCAGCTTCCAGTCCACCGGCTCGCCGCCCAGCTCCTCCAGCAGCTCGTTGACGCGGCTGAACGGCCGCGAGCCGAAGAAGCCGCGGTCCGCCGACATCGGCGACGGGTGCGCCGACTCCACGTAGGGCACGTCGCCCAGCAACGGGATCAGGTTTCGTGCGTCGCGACCCCAGAGGATCGCCACCAGCGGCTCGCCCTCCCGATCCACCAGCGCGCGGATCGCCTGCTCGGTGACGGCCTCCCAGCCCTTCCCGCGGTGTGAACCCGGGCTTCCCGGCTCGACGGTGAGGACCCTGTTGAGCAGCAGCACACCGCTGTCGGCCCACGGGGTGAGGTCGCCGGTCGACGGCGCGGGATGCCCGAGGTCGCTGCTGTACTCGCGGTAGATGTTGGCGAGTGACCGCGGGATCGGCCGGACATCCGGGGCCACCGAGAACGAGAGCCCCACGGCGTGACCGGGCGTCGGGTACGGGTCCTGGCCGACGATCAGCACGCGGACCTCGTCGAACGGCCTCGTGAACGCGCGCAGCACGTTCGCGCCCGCCGGCAGGTAGCGGCGCCCCGCGCCCAGCTCGGTGCGCAGGAACTCGCCCATCTGAGCGATCACCGGCTCGACGGGGGCCAGCGCCTGCGCCCACCCGGCCTCGACGATCTCCGACAACGGCTTCCCGGCCACCCGCGATCCTCCCGGTGTCCCGCCCGCCGCCCGACGCGACGCGCCCGGGGAGCCTAACGGGTGTCCTGTGGATCAACGCCACAGCGAGGGGCAGGCGCCCTGACGCACGGCTCGTCGGGCTGGCGCACCTGCTTCAACAGATGCGGCGGTCTCGCAAGCAGTGCGACGACCCCGTCGGCCGTCCGACGGCGATCAGGCGTGCTCGTCGCGGTCGGCGGGTTGCTGCTCGTCGCCGGCCACGGCGTCCACGGGAAGGTGCTCCGCCAGCTCGTCGACGACCAGCGTGTCGTCCGGGAAGCCCCCGCTGCGGTAGGCCGCCCGACCGACCAGCTGCGAGATCACCGGGGCGGTGATCACCTGGAACAGCACGACGAGCACCAGGGTCACGGCACTGGCCAGCTCGACCCGCAGCGCCGTGCCCAGGAGGATCAGCGACAGGCCCAGCGTCTGCGGCTTCGTCGCGGCCTGCAGGCGGGCCGGCAGGTCCGGCAGCCGCACCAGGCCGATCGCCCCGAGCAGGCACGACAGCGCCCCGAACAGCATGAGGAAGGCCGACACGACGTCTGCGACGGGCCCGGCGGCCACGGGGTTCACCGCTGCCCCTCGTTCACCTGTGCCGCTCCCGTCGCACGGCGAGCCGCGCCGCCGCGGTCGACCCGACGAACCCCACCAGCGCCACGGCCGCCAGCAGCGGGATGTTCGACCCGTCCCGGTAGTAGGCGACGTACACGCCCGCCGCCACGACCGTCAGCACGACGACGACGTCCAGCGCCACGATCCGGTCCAGCGTGCTCGGCCCGCGCAGCAGGCGGTAGAGCGCCAGCGCGGTGGCGACGCCCACCATCACGAGCACGACCGCGAACACCGCACCCACGTCAGCGTCCCCTCTCCGCCAGCAGGCGTTTCGCGGTGGCCAGCTCCTCGGGCGTGCCCAACGCGGCGATCACCCGGCGCTGCATGTCTATAGTGCGGCTGCGGATGCGCTCCACCCCGGTGGCGTCGCGCGGGCCCAGCACGTAAACAAACCACAGCCCGTGCGCATGGTCGATCTGCAGTGCCATCGTGCCCGGTGACAGCGACAGCGCGTTCGCGATCACCGTCACCACCCGGTCCGAGCTGCTCAGCAGCCGCACCTCGAACACTGCACCTCGCGCGGCGGGCCCGTACCGCAGGACCTGCCAGCTCACCTCGGCACCGGAGACGACCAGGTCGTAGGCCAGGTAGCCGACCAGCCCGAGCAGCCGCAGGGGCCGGACGGGCAGGTGCGCCTCGGCGGGCGGGAACCGGAACGCGCCGATCACCGCGACGGCCACCACCACCCCGCCGACGATCGACAGCGGCGTGAACGTTCCCCACAACAGGACCCAGACCAGGGCCAACCAGACGATCTCGAGCACGCGGGGCCGGACCCGCGCGGTCCACCGCAGCCGCCGCGCCACCGCGTTCACCGGGGGCTCCCCAGCACGGCCACCCGGTACCCGTCGCGCGTCACCAGGTCCTCCCCCACCCGCCCGGTGACCGCCGAGAGCGGCCCGGCGAACGCGGCGATGGCGAGGCTCACGACCACCAGCCCGGCCGTGGCGGCGTACATGGGCCACGGGGTGCGCGCGATGCCGACCTCCAGCTCGTCGTCCGGGTCGGGGTCCGCGACGGTCGCGGCCGGCATGCCCCAGAACACCCGCACCCAGACCCGGGCCAGCGCGTACAACGTGAGGAAGCTGGCGACGATCACGACGGCGGCGACGGCGGTCGGCCCCACCCCGGCCTCGGCGCCCGCCTGGAGCAGCTGCAGCTTGGCGACGAACCCCGCGGTCGGCGGCAGGCCGGCCAGCGTCAGTGCCGGGATCGCGAACAGCACGGCGAGGACCGGCGAGGTCTTCAGGAGCCCACCCATCCGGTCCAGAGCGACGGTGCCGGTCCGCCGCACGATCAGACCGCTGACGAGGAACAGCGTGGCCAGCACCGTGATGTGGTGGGCGGCGTAGAGCGTCGCGCCCGACAGGCTGTGGGCGTCAAAGACGCCCAGCCCGAAGAGCATGAACCCGATGTGGCTGACCAGCAGGAACGACAGGAGCCGGTTGATGTCGTTCTGCGCGACCGCGCCCAGCGCGCCGATGAGCATGGTGGCCACCGCGAACCACAACATGAGCGTCCACGGACCGTCGTGCGGGAAGAGCAGGGTCTGCGTGCGCACCATCGCGTAGAAGCTCACCTTGGTGAGCAACCCGGCGAACAGGGCGGTGACCGGCGCGGGGGCGTTCGGGTAGCTGTCGGGCAGCCAGAAGTGCAGCGGCACCATCGCCGCCTTGATCCCAAACACCACGACGAGCATGAGGGCCAGCACCGTCCGCAGCCCCGGTGGCAGGGTCTGCACCCGCACGGACAGGTCGGCGAGGTTGACCGTCGCCGTCGCCGCGTACACCAGGCCGACCGCGGTCAGGAACAGCAGCGACGACAGCAGGCTGACCGTCACGTAGGTCATCCCCGCTCGGATCGTCTGGGTGGTCGTGCGCCGGGTGATGAGCACGTACGACGCGGTCAGCATGATCTCGAACGAGACGAACAGCGTGAACAGGTCGCCCGAGAGGTAGGCCAGCGAGACCCCGGCCGAGAGCACCAGGTACATCGGGTAGAACGTCGAGCTGGCCATCCGCCTGCCGAAGTCCGCGATGCGCTGGGAGATCGCGTACACCAGCACGGCGAGCGCGACCAGCGTCGAGACCAGCAGCAGCAGGGCCGACAAGCGGTCGGCGACCAGCGCGATCCCCACCGGGGGCGCCCAGCCGCCCAGTGCGGTGACCACCGGCCCGGACCGGTCCGCCGTCACCAGCAGCACGCCCGCCACCGCGGCGACGGCGCCGAGGGTGACCAGAGCGATCACGCGCTGCGCGGTCACCGAGGTCCCCACGACGACGGCGAGCGCCGCACCGAGGATCGGCAGGAGCACGGGAAGGGTCGGCAGGGATGTCATGAAAACGCTCACCGCTCCCCCCCGTCGCGGCCGTCGTCCTCGGCGACGTCCCGATCGTCGTCCCCGTCGATCTCCAGCGACGCGGCCGGGTGGCGGATGCGGGCGATCCGGCGGTCTTCCAGGTCGTCCTGCACCTCGTCGTGGCCGATGAGCGTGAACGAGCGGTAGCCCAGCGCGAGCAGGAACGTGGTCAGCGCGAACGTGATCACCACGGCGGTGAGCGCGAGCGCCTGCGGCAGCGGGTCGGCGAACGTCTCCGGTGGGGAGTTGCCGACGATCGGCACACGCGCGGGTGGCCCGCCGACGAGCTGCAGCAGCAGGTTCGTGCCGTGGCCGAGCACGACCACCCCGATCAGCACGCGCATCAGCGACCGCTGCAGCAGCAGGTAGAAGCCGACGGTGTAGAGCACACCGACGGTCAGCGCCATGACGAGGTTGACGGTCGGCGCAGCCACGAGGTCCCCGGGAGTCACGCCGCGCTCCGGGGTGCCGTGCTCGATGGTGGGCTCGCCAGCTCGCTCACGTCGGCTCCCCCGCCGCGCGCATGTCGCGCTCGATGCCCGACCCGAGCGCGCGCAGCAGGTCCAGCACCACCCCGATGATCAGCAGGTACACCCCGACGTCGAGGAACAGGCTGGTGACGATCCCCAGGTCGCCCAGCAGCGGCACTGGCACGGTCAGCTTCGCGCTCGCGAGCACCGGCGCGCCGAACAGCATCGGGGCCAGTGCGGTCAGCACGGCGATCGTCAGCCCGATCCCCATCAGTACCGGCGGCCGGATCGTGACGACCGCACCCGGGTCCGTCGACCCGCCGGCGAGGTAGCGCAGCACGAAGGCCAGGCCCGCGACGAGACCCGCGGAGAACCCACCGCCGGGACCATAGTGGCCGACGAGCAACAGGTAGATCGAGAAGACGAGGATGGTCGGGAACAGCGCCCGCGACGTGGCCTCGAGCAACAGGGTGCGCTGGCGCGGGGAGCGGCAGCGGCCCGGGAGCAGCCAGGCCGTGCGGGGACGGTCCCACGACTCGAACGGGGTCGTGTCGGGTCGCGACGTCGGCACCGGCCGGGCCAGGTCCGTCCCCTCCCCGTCCGGCGTGCTGTGCAGCGGGCTCATCGCACTCCCTCGCTGCGCTCGCTCGGCGCTTCGCGAAGCGCTGTGACACTCGTTCGCTCGCTTCGCTCGCTCATCGCACTCTTCCCCGGGGAGGTGAGGCCGGGTGGCCGGGCACGAACTCGGTCGACACCGCGACCGGCTTTTGCGCCGGGTCCGCGCCGGCGACCTCCTCCTCGTGCTGGGGGCTTCCGGCGCCGCTCCCCCGCCGCCTGCGCCTGCGGTCGAAGGGCGTCGCGAGGACGAGGCTCGCGACGCCGACCGCGGCGACGAACAGCACGGTGATCTCGCCGACGGTGTCCAGCGCCCGGAAGTCGACGATGATCGCGCTGATGACGTTCGTCGCGCCCGCGCCCTCCGGAGCGAGCCGGATGAACTCGGCGCTGGTCGTCGGCGGTACCTGGCGGGCGCCGCTGAGCACGACCGCCGTCCCGGCGACCATCCCGCCCGCGAGGGCCGCGATCACGCCCTTGGGTACCTGGACCCGCGCCTGCGACGGCTCCAGCGTGAACCGGCCGGGCATCCGGCGGAGGACGAACACGAACGCGACCAGCGACAGCGTCTCGACGAGGAACTGGGCCAGCGCGAGATCGGGGGCACCGTCGACGATGAACAGCCCGCCGACGCCGTAGCCGACCACCCCCACCAGCAGCACCGCGGTGAACCGGCGGCGCACCCGCACCAGGGCGAGTGCCGCGAGGGTCACCAGCACGGCCAGGGGCAGCTGCAGCGGCGCGTGGTAGACGGGCTGGTCCGGCCACGAACCGCCGATCAGCACGGCCGTACCCGGCAGGGCGACGACGGTGACGAGGATGACGGTGAGGTAGGTCGGGACGGAGCCGACCTGCAGGCGTCCGGTGACGGCCGTCGCGACGCGCTCGGTACCACCGACGGCGAGCTCGTAGCCGTGCTGGGCCGAGAGCGAACGTGGAAAGTGGCCGGCGAGCCGCCCGACGCGGCTCCATCCGCGGTGCAGCGCGTAGCCGAGCACCAGCGCGACGGCGGATGCCAGCAGCGGCAACCCGAGGCCGTGCCACAGCGCGAGGTGGTAGCTCGCCTCCACCGGGGAGGTGGCCGGATAGGCGGCGGCGTAGCTCTGCGCGTCGACGTCGACCACGGGGTTCGCAATGCCGAGCACGAGCCCGCCGAGCGCGCAGAGCCCGGCCGGCCACGACAGCAACGGACCCGGCCGGTGCACGGGGGTGTCGGCGACGCCGGGCTTGCGCCCGAACGCCCCCCAGAGGAACCGGGCGCTGTAGGCGACGGTGAAGATCGAGCCCGCGACCAGCGCGAGGGTGACGAGCCGGCCGCGCAGGTCGTCCTCGGCGAGGAACGCCTCGAACCCGGCCTCCTTGCCGACGAAGCCGAGCAGCGGTGGCAGCCCGGCCATCGAGGCCGCCGCCGCGCCGGCGGTGACGGCGCTGCCGCGCAGGGACGTCCACAGTCCCGACAGCTTCCGCACGTCCCTTGTCCCGGTCGCGTGGTCGACGATGCCGGTGACGAGGAAGAGCGGCGCCTTGAAGAAGCCGTGTGCGAGCAGCATCGCGATCCCGGCGATGGCCGCGATCCGGGTGCCCGCGCCGAACAGGACCATGAGGAAGCCGAGCTGGCTGACGGTGCCGAACGCGAGCAGCCGCTTGAGGTCGTACTGCGCCATCGCGCGCCAGCCGCCGACGGCCATCGTCGCCAGGCCGAGCACCACGACGGGCACCCACCACACGGGGGCGTCCGCGAATCCTGGTGAGAGCCGGGCCACGAGGTAGACCCCCGCCTTGACCATCGACGCCGCGTGCAGGTACGCGCTGACCGGCGTCGGTGCGGCCATCGCGGCCGGGAGCCAGGGGTGGAAGGGCAGCTGTGCGGACTTCGTCAGCGCGCCGACGAGGATCAGCGCGAGCGCCGTCGTGACCGTGCCGCCACCGAGTGCGCCGGCCTGCCCGAGCGCGACGATCTCGGAGATCCGGTAGGTGCCGGCCGCCTCGCCGAGCAGGACGAACCCCAGCAGCATCACCAGCCCGCCGAACACGGTGACCAGCAGCGCCTGGACCGCGGCGCTCCGGTTCTCCCGCGCCTCGCCGCTCTGGCCCACGAGCAGGAACGACGTCACCGACGTCAGCTCCCAGAACACGTAGAGGGTGAACAGGTCGTCGGCGAGGACGAGCCCGAGCATCACTCCGGCGAAGGCGAGCAGGAGCGCGGCGCTGCGGGTGGCGTCCGGCGAGGTCTCGCCGAAGTAGCCGATGCAGTAGACGAGGATCAGCGCGCCGATCCCGGAGACGAGCACGACCATCGCGAGGGCGAGTGCGTCGAGCCGGAAGGTCAGGGCGAGCCCGAGCTCAGGCGCCCAGGCGAGGGACGTCGTCACGCCGCCGGACAGCGCCGCGGGCGCGTTCGCCAGCGCCCACACCAGCGCGACGGTGGGCAGGACCGCCGCGACGGCGAAGCCGGCCCGGCGGCTGCGCGCGGACACGAGCGGGAGCAGGCAGGCGAGGACGAGGTGCGCGACGACGAGCCCGAGCACGCCCACCCCCGTCCTCTCGTGGTTCACCCGCCGCGTGTCGCGAACGGCCGCCCCGAGTGACCCGGATGTGTACCGGGCAGGCCCCCGCCGGGCACAGCCACCCTAACGACCCGCGGCCCGGCCCACCGGCACGACGAGGTGGCGCGGGAGCCTCGTGAGCGCTCTCACTCGAAGATGCTGCGACTGATCCGGCCCGAAGGCGGCCGCCACGCACGGAGTGCGGGGCGGACGCGTCGTAGCCGGATCGGTGACAGCCCTCCGCCGGCTCGACGACTGGACGCTGGTCGCCTTCAACCCTGGTACCCGCGCCCGACGCGCCGGTAGATCAACGCCCGCCGACCACCGCTGAGGTTCCGTCCCGAAGCTCCGGCGTGGATCCCGACGAGAGCGGCGCCCACCGTGCGGTGGGCGCCGCTCTCGCAGTCACGCCCGCCTCAGTGGTGCATCGGCGGGCGGTCGTCCACTTCCGCATCACTCGGCGGGGGTGCGAGCGGCCGCATGCGCGCCCACGCGAAGAACCCGGCCGCGACGAGGATCATGATGATGCCGGACCAGAGGTTGATGTTGATCCCGCCGGCCTTCACGATGTCGATCGGCGTCACGAAGAACAGGCCCATGATCGTCAGTGCGCCGCCGTAGAAGATGAACAGGATTGCGATGACCGTGCGCAGGTCGAACAGCTGGGACGATGCGCTGGGCGCCTCCGCGGCCTCCCCGTCGTCGGGCATCTTCTCGGGTTGGGGCTCGGGTGTGCGCATGGCTGCCTCCTCGTGCCTCAGGCGAAGATGATGTACAACACGACGACCAGGGCGATCACGATGCCGCCGAGGATGTTGGGCGATTGCCACCACGCGGTGCTCTCGCCCGGTTCGGCGCCTGCTCTCGCGTCCTTATCGGTCAGCGACCACGTCAGGCCCACCAGCTCCGCGTCCGGCTTGGGGGCGGTGAACATCGACACGACCAGCGCCACCGCGCACCCCACGATGAACGCCGCGCTCGCGCCCATGAAGCTGCCGGCCTGCGACGACACCTGGATGACGCCGCCGCGGACCAGCGAGTCGACCAGGACGGCGGAGAGTGCGCCGGCGATCAGTCCGGTCCAGCCCGCCGTGCCGGTCATCCGCTTCCAGAACAGCCCGAGGATGAAGATTGCGAACAGCGGGGCGTTGAAGAAGCTGAACAGGGCCTGGATGTAGTTCATGAGGTTGGCGAAGGTGCCGGCGATGAACGCCGTGCCGATCGCGAGCACGCAGCCGATCACGGTCACCGCCCGCCCGACCTGCAGGTAGTAGTGGTCGTCCCGGCCCGGGCGCAGCCAGTCCTGCCAGAGGTCGTAGGTGAACACCGTGTTGAGCGAGCTCACGTTCGCGGCCATGCCCGCCATGAACGACGCGAGCAGGCCGGCCAGGGCCACACCGAGGATGCCGTTGGGTAGCACCTCGTTCATCAGCAGCGACAGCGCGTTGTTGGGAGTGATCCCCTCGACCGACGTGGCACCGGTCTGCTTGAGCTGGTTGAGCTGCGGGATCAGCACGCCGGCGATCATGCCCGGAACGATGATGACCAGGGGGATGAACGACTTCGGGAACGCCGCGATGATCGGCGTGCGGCGAGCGGCGGACATGTTCTTCGCCGAGAGGGCCCGCTGGACCTCGGCGAAGTTCGTGGTCCAGTAGCCGAACGACAGCACGAACCCGAGGCCGAACACGATCCCGAGCACCGACAGGAACGGGCTCGTGATCTCGGTCAGCGTGGTGCCGGGCCACGACGAGAGCTGCTCGGGGCCGGGCGGGAGCGCCGCGACCTGCCGCGTGAGCGCGGCCCAGCCGCCGACGCGGGCGAGCCCGGCCACGGTGAGCGGGATGAGCAGCGCGACGATCACGAAGAACTGCAGCACCTCGTTATAGATCGCCGCCGACAGTCCGCCGAGGAAGGTGTAGCTCAGCACGACCAGCGCCGCGATCGGGATCGCTAGCTGCAGCGGCCAGCCGAGCAGCGCCTCGAGAATCAGGCCGAGCGCGTACAGGTTGACCCCCGCGATGAGCACCGACGCCACGGCGAACAGGATGCCCTGGACCCGCTGCGTCGTGCGGTTGAACCGCTTGGCCAGGAACTCCGGGACGCTGCGCGCCTTGCTGCCGTAGTAGAAGGGCATCATCACGATGCCGAGAAAGACCATCGCCGGGACGGCGCCGATCCAGTAGTAGTGCAGCGTCGGGATCCCGTACTCGACGCCGTTGGCCATCATGCCGATGAGTTCGATGGCCCCGAGGTTCGCCGAGATGAACGCCAACCCCGTCACCCACGCCGGGAGCGACCGCCCCGAGAGCAGGAAGTCCAGGCTGGACGCCACCGAGCGCCTGGCGAACAGGCCGATGCCCAGGACGAGGACGAAGTAGAAGACCACGAACACGTAGTCGATGAAGTTCGGATTGAGCCTGAGGTCTGCTTGAGCCAAGAAGTTCATGTGCCCTCCCGCCGCGCCGTCGTCAGCCGGACGCATCCTTCGCCGATCGAGTGGATCGCGCCACACTGATCGACGCAGTTCCCCCGGCCAGCCGAGCGGGAAACGCCGCCGGATAACGATCAGGTGGTCAGCCGGGACCGAGCCAGGATCAGCGGTTTGGCGAAGCACCGGCAGCCCGGAGCCTCGCGGTAGTACCCGAACCGGGCCGAGGGGCGGTAGCCGGCGCTCGTGTAGAGGGCGATCGCCTCGGGCTGGCGGGTCCCGGTCTCCAGCACGGCGCGTCGCCGCCCCGCCGCGACCGCCGTCCGCTCCAGCTCGGCGAGAACCGCGCGGGCGTACCCCAGCCTGCGGTGGGACTCGCGGACGAACATCCGCTTGATCTCCACGTCACCGTCGCGGAGGGGCTCACCGCGGCTCCGCGTCCCGGACCCGCCACCCACCGCAGGCGACCGGGTCGCCCTCCACGTAGCCGATCGTGAAATACCCGAGCGGCGGCGCGAACTCCGCCGGGTCGACCGGGGTCGCGTCCTCACCGCCGTAGCGCTCGACGTACTCCCGCTGAACGGCAGCGACGAGGAGCGCCGCATCGGGGTGGTCGTAGGTGGCGGGGCGCAACTCCAGCACACCCGTTAGCCGTTCGGGCTCGGGGCGTCGTCGTCGAGCACCACCGTGCGCGTGCCGTCGCCGTTGCCGGCCCCCGACTTGGCCTTCTGCCGCCAGTGGGTCAGCGCCCGTTCGGTGTAGCCGTTGGGCTCCTGCCGACCGGCGAACACCAGCTCCAGCGCCGCCTGGAACGACGGGCTGTTCTCGAGGTCCTTGCTCATCGGCTGGTAGCCGGGTTCGCGGGCGTTCTGCTCGTCCACGAGCACGGCCATCCGGGCGAAGGTCTCGCGCACCTGAGCCTCGTCCACGAGACCGTGGTGCAGCCAGTTCGCGATCTCCTGGCTGGAGATGCGCAGCGTCGCCCGGTCTTCCATCAGGCCGACGCCGTCGCGGTCCGGCACCGTCGAGCAGCCGATGCCCAGCCCGACCCAGCGCACGACGTAACCGAGGATCGACTGCGCGTTCGTCTCGAGCTCGTGGCGCTTCTCGTCGGCGGTGAGCCCCGCGCCGCCGTCGGGCAGCACCGGCACGACCAGCAGCTTGCGCCGGTCCGTCAGGGGGCGCGCCGCCAGCTCGTCCTGCACCGCCTTCACGTCCGTCTCCAGGTAGTGCAGCGCGTGCAGGGTGGCCGCCGTCGGCGAAGGCACCCAGGCGGTGTTCGCGCCGGCCTTCGGGTGGGCCCCCTTGGTGTCGAGCATCGCGCGCATGCCGGCGGGCTGCGCCCACATGCCCTTGCCGATCTGGGCATGCCCGGCGAACCCGGCCCGCAGCGCGACGTCCACGTTGCGGTCTTCGTACGCGCGCAGCCAGGTGGTGGACTTCTCGTCGTCCTTACGGACGACCGGACCGGCTTCGAAGTCGGAGTGGATCTCGTCGCCGGTGCGGTCCAGGAAGCCGGTGTTGACGAAGATCACCCGCTCGGCGGCGCGGGCGATGCACGCCTCCAGGTTGATCGACGTCCGCCGCTCCTCGTCCATGATCCCGATCTTGATCGTGGTGGGGGGCAGTTCCAGCGCCTGCTCCACCGCGGCGAACAGGTCCACCGACAGGCTCACCTCGTCCGGCCCGTGCATCTTCGGCTTGACGACGTACAGGCTTCCGGTGCGCGAGTTGGAGAAGCGGCCGAGGCCGCGGAGGTCGTGCACGGCCGCGATCGTGGAGACCAGGATGTCCAGGCATTCCTCCAGGAGCGGCTCACCGCCGGCTGTCCGCACGGCGTCGAGGCGCATGTGGTGCCCGACGTTCCGGACGAGCAGCAGCGACCGCCCGGGGAGCACCACCTCGGAGCCGTCGACGCCGGTGTAGGTGCGGTCGCCGTTCACGGTGCGCGTGACCGTCTCCCCGCCCTTGGGGAAGGTCGCCTCCAGCTCACCGGTCATCAGGCCGAGCCAGCTGCGGTAACCGCCGACCTTGTCCGGGCCGTCGACGGTGGCGACGGAGTCCTCCAGGTCGACGATCGTGGTGACCGCCGACTCCAGCACGACGTCCGCGACGTGCGCGTGGTGCCCGCGGCCGACCCGGTGCCCGGCGTCGACGGTCAGCTCGACGTGCAGGCCGTGCCGGCGCAGCAGCACAGCGTCCGGTGCGCCCGGGTCGCCGCGGTACCCGACCAGCTGCTCCGGGTCGGCGAGCCGCACGGACCCGTCCATCGTCTCCGCGACCAGCGCACTGTCGTCGAGGCGGTAGGCGGTGACGTCGGCGTGGGAGGCGCCCTCGAGCGGGAAGTACGCGTCGAGCAGCCGGTCCGCCTCCGCGATCACCTGCGCACCGCGCCGCTCGTCGTAACCGCGGGCGAGCTCGTGGTCCAGCGGCAGGGCGTCCGTCCCGTAGAGCGCGTCGAACAGCGAACCCCAGCGCGCGTTCGCGGCGTTCAGCGCGTACCGCGGGACCGTCGCCGGCACCACGAGCTGCGGGCCCGCCACCTCCGCTATCTCCCGGTCCACGCCGGTGACGGAGATGCGCGGCTCCTCCGGGGGCAGCAGGTAGCCGATCTCGGTGAGGAACTCCGCGTACTCGTCGAGCGCGTCGTCGGCGGGCGCCCCGTGCTCACGGTGCCAGGAATCGAGGCGGGCCTGCAGCTCGTCGCGGCGGGCCAAGAGCTCGGCCGCACGCGGGGCGAACTGCTCGTGCAGCCCGGCCAGCGTCGGCCAGAACCACTCCGGCGTGAGCCCCACCCTGGGCAGCAGCTCGTCCGCCACGAAGGCGCGCAGGGCGGGGTCCACCTGCAGGCCGCCGGTCTGGGCTCCGTCGCTGGTCTGGGCTGCGTCGCTCACCTGGATCCACCATCCTCGTCCGGTCCGTCGTCCGCGGTCGCCCGTTTCCTACCACCCCGCCCCGACGAAAGCCGGGTCTGTGGAGCGGACAGTCCGGCGCTCCACCAGCCGGCGCAGGTGGGCGAGCACCCGAGCGCGCGTGGGACCGATGCTGCCGACCGGCATGCCGACATCGTGGGCGATGCGCGCGTACGAACGCCCGTCGTCGGCGAACAGGGCCTCCAACAGTTCCCGCCGCCGCGCCGGGAGCGTCGTGAGGGCGGCGGTGACGGCGGCCCGGAGCTCGGCGCGTTCCATCTCGTCGACGACCACCTGCTCCGGGCCCGGGTCGTCATCTCCCGGCCCGACGTCGGGGACCACGACGGTGCGCGCCCTGTCCCGCAACACCCGCAGGCACTCGCGGTTCGCCACCGCGGCGAGCCAGCCGGCCAGGTGCTCGGGCGTGTGAATCCGGTCGAGGTGCTGGGCCAGCCGCAGCCAGGTCACCTGGATCACGTCTTGCGCGTCGGCGTCCTGCAGTCGGTAGCGGCGGACGCGGCCGCGCAGCACGGGCGTGTAGCGGGCGACGATCGCAGCCCAGGCGTCGGCGTCGCCGGCCGCGGCGCGGCGTAGCAGGTCGGCGGGGGTGGTCGCCGTCCCCTCCGCGGTCGAGGCCGACGGGGTCGGGGTCGGCAGGGTCGGGGTCGGCAGGGTCGGGGTCGGGGTCGGCAGGGTCGGGGTCGGCATCGCGGTCTCCGGGGCTCCGGCGGGTGATGCACCCACGCTCGTGACCGGCCCGTCCCGCACCGGTGACGCCGGTCCCGGCCCTTTCGGGAGGTCCGCCCGCGCGCTCGGGACTCGGTCCCGGGACCGGGTCGCGACACCAGTGATCGCCACGGGTGTCGCCGCACGGCTGGGTGATCGTCACCAGCGTCGCCGCGCGGCTGCGTGATCAACCACCACGCGACGCCCGCGACGATCACACAGCCGCGATGTCGCCGGTGGCCAGGGGAATCGGCCTAAGCTGCGGAACCGTGTCCCCCGCGGCGACGGTCCTGGTCGTCGACGACCACCCCGTCGTCCGGCGCGGCCTCGCCGCGATGCTGGGGCTCGAGGACTGGGTGGGCCGGGTCGTCGAGGCCGGGTCGGTGCGCGAGGGTGCCGCGGTCGGCGCCACCGAGCGGGCGGACGTCGCCGTGGTCGACCTCGGCCTGCCCGACGGCGACGGCGTCGAGCTGGTCCGCAGGCTGCGCCGGGCCCCGGGCTGCCCCGTCCTGGTGCTGACGATGACCCGCGACGAGGGAGTCGTGCGGGCCTGCCTCGCGGCCGGCGCGGGCGGCTACGTGCTCAAGGACTCCCCGCCGGACGCCGTGGTGCGCGCCGCCCGCACCGTGCTCGACGGGGGGCTGGTGCTGGGGCCGGAGATCGCGCGCGCCGCGCTGCCGACCGGCCGGCCGGCCCGGCTGCCCGCCCCGCTGGACCGGTTGAGCCCGGCAGACCTGCGCCTGCTCGGCCTCCTCGCGGACGGTCGGACGAACCCGCGCATCGCCGCCGAGCTGGGCGTCGCGGAGAAGACCGTGCGCAACCGGGTGTCCGCCCTGCTCGGCGTGCTGGGTGTCGAGGACCGGGTGCAGGCCGCCCTGCTGGCCCGGGAGAAGGGCCTACCGACCGGCGATCACTCTTCCGGATGACGGGCACGCGTGCCACGCTCGCCGCGACAGGGGCAGCTCGGGTGAAGGGGTGCGCCATGGGGAACGACCAGGACGTCGTCCTGATGATCAAGGACGACGGGTTGCTGCACGTCGGGACCCGCGGCGCGGTGCTCGACCATCTGCTGGAGAACCCGCAGGGTCCGGCCCTGGGGATCGACCTGTTCGACCGGGCGGGGCAGCAGCAGAAGATCGTCGAGCAGGCCGACGGGACCTTCGTGATCGAGCCCGACGGCGACCCGCCGGACGGCCACCACGTGCAGCTGCTGCTCGACCGCATCGACCTGGTGCTGGCGCGCTGGCAGGTGCTGCTCGACACCGACCCGCCCGAGCCGACGGACGGCTCGGCGCCGCCGAAGCGGGTGCTGCGGGTGACCGGTGAGCTGCCGCAGGTCGTCGACGCCCTGCTCACGCTCTTCCCGTCCCTTCCGTCGGCCAGCGCCCCGACCCCCGGCAACTACTGGCACCGGGTGGCGCACAAACTGGGCATCGCGCATTGAGCACGCCGGCCGGTGGCCTCGAGGCCCGAGTCCCCCGGTCGGCCGACCAGCGCCTGGCCGATCTGCCCGTGCCCGTCCTCGGGGCGATCGGGTTCGTCGTCGTCCTGCTGGGGGTCGGCGGCGTCGTCACCGGCCACACGGCGCCCGACGCGAACCCGGCGGCCATGCCCGTCGCGCTCGCGGCCGGGTTCACCCCGCTCGGGGTGTTCGTGCTGCGCCGCAGGGCCGGCCATCCCGTCGGCAGGCTCATGCTCGCGGCCGGTCTCGTGGCGAGCATCGCGGCCATGTCCGTCGCGTGGTCGGCCTGGGTACCCGCGGCGTGGTTGAGCCAGTGGGCCTGGTGGCCGCCGTTGGGCGCCGTCCCGGTCCTGCTGCTGCTCGTGCCGGACGGGCGGTTGCCGTCGGCGCGGTGGTGGCCGCTGGCCGTCGTGCTCGTGGGGGCGGCGGGGATCGCGACGGCGGCGCTCGTGGCCGCCGCGATCGGCGAGCCGACGACGCTGCTCAGCGACGCCGAACAGGCGCCGGGACCGGCGGTCCGGCTGCTCCTGGACATCGCCCTGCTCGCCTGGATCGCGACGGCCGCCGCCTCGCTCGGCGTCCTCGTAGCGTTGGTCGTCCGGTGGCGGGCGGCCGGGCCGCTCGAACGCGGGCAGCTCGCCTGCCTGCTGCCGGTGCTCGTGCTGCTCGGGGTGGCCGTCGCGCTCGACTGGGTCGACGTCCCCTACGGCTGGGTGCCGGCCGCGGTCGGCCTGCCGCTCGGACTGACCCTCGCAGTGCTGCTCTACCGGTTCGAGGACCTCGACCTCTACGTCCACCGCGGCGTCGTCTGGCTGGTACTCACGTCGGGGGCGGTGGTGGTCTACGCGGCGACGGTGACCGTGCTCGGCAGGGTGTTCACCGGGCTCGGCGGCACAGTCCCGCTGCTGGCCGCCGCCGCCGTGGCCGCGGTGCTCGCCCCGGCGCACTGGCTGGCCCAGCGCGCGGTCGGCAGGCTGCTCTACGGGCGCCGCGACGAGCCGTACGCCGTCATGAGCACGGTCGGGCGCCGGGCACGGGCGGCCGGCGACCCGCTGGCTGTCCTGCCGGAGATCACCACGGCCGTCGTCGACGGGCTGCGGGTGCCCTACGCCGCGGTCCGGGTCACCGCCGACGACGGCCATCCGACGACCGCCGCCGAGCAGGGGCGGTGGGCGGGCGAACCCGCGCGGTTCCCGATGGTGGCGCACGGCCGGCCGGTCGGCGAGCTGCTCGCGGCCCCCCGGCGGCCGGGGGAGCGGTTCACGGCGGGTGAGACGGCGCTGCTGCGCGACCTGGCCGACCAGGCGGCGCTGGCCGCCGAGGCGGGCCGCAGCGCGGTGGACCTGCAGCGGGCGCGCGACCGGCTCGTCCTGGCCCGGGAGGAGGAGCGCAGGCGGCTGCGCCGGGACCTGCACGACGGCGTGGGCTCCGCGCTGGCCGGCGCGCGGATGCTCACCGACGTCGTGCGCCGGACCGTCGTCGACGATGCGGCGGGCGCATTGCTGGCGACCCTCGCGGCGGACCTCGAGGCCTGCAGCGCCGAGGTCCGGGAGCTGATCGACGGCCTGCGCCCGGCCGCGCTGGACCGGGGCCTCGAACCTGCGCTGGCCGATCTCGTGGAGCGGTTCGCCGACCGGGTCCCGGTCGCGCTGGGCACGGACGGCCTGGACGGTGAGCTGCCGGCAGCGGTCGAGGTCGTCACCTACCGGGTGGTCGCAGAGGCGCTGACGAACGTCGCGAAGCACGCGCACGCCCGCAGCGCGGCGGTGACGGTCCGGCGGGACGCCCGGCACCTGGAGGTGCGGGTGAGCGACGACGGCGTCGGCTTCGGCGGCACCGATCCCGGACCGGGCACCGGCGTCGGGCTGACGTCGATCCGCAGCCGCGCCGACGAGCTCGGGGGCCGGTGCGCGATCCGGTCCGGCATGACTGGGACGACCGTCGAGCTGCTGCTGCCGCTGCAGCCCTGACGCCCGGGGCGCGGCCGGTCAGGGGCCCTCGGCGACGGCACCGATCGCCGCCGCGAGCTTGCGCAGGTCCGGCATCGACCCGACCGGGTGGTCCGGCGGCGTGCGCTGCCGCGTGCCCATCGCGGGGTCGGCCAGCAGCGCCCGCAGTGCGGTGGCGCCCAGCGGGACGCCGTGCGCGGCCCGGTGCATCCCCTGCAGGACGGCGGCCACGCCGGCGACGATCGCCGACGCCGCGCTCGTCCCGCCGAAACCCTTCGTGTAGCCAGCTGCCGCCGCGGTGACCACGCCGTCGCCCCACGCGTGGCAGTGCACGTCGGCGCCGAAGTTGGACTCGCGCCGGCACTCGTGGCCCCCGTCGGACGCCTGGGACCGACCGGCCCCCACAAGGATCGCGCCGCTGTCGGCGGTCCGCCCGGCCCACCACTGCGTGGCGGCGGCGGGCGCGCCCTGCGGGACGTCGAGGTCGACGCCGTCGGTGTCGTCGCCGTTGCCGGCCGCCTCGACGACCACCGCGCCGATCCCCGGGTCCGGCGCCGCGACCCCGGCGACGAAGCGGATCGCGTCGAAGTCGGCGAGCTGCGTCTCGGTGGGCAGGCCGGCCCGCTGGACCTCCAGCAGCACCACGTCACCGGAGCGCACCGCCATCCCGACCGCGGCGAGGGCGTCGACGACGTAGTAGCCCTTCTGCTTGAAGTGCGACGCGACCAGGACGCGGTCCAGCCGCGGCGCGATGCCGACCACGCCGACGGCGTTGTCCACCCCGGCGACGACGCCCAGCGTGGCGTTGCCGTGGTCGCCCGGGAAGCCGTTGCGCCCGTCGCGGTTGGTGTTGCACAGCAGCATGACGCCCAGCGCGTCGAGGTCGTCGTGGGTCCACCGCCACGCCTCCTCGACGTCGATGAACCGCACGCCCTCACCGCGGCCGCCGCGGAACCCCCACGCGCCGACCGCGTCCACGCCGTCGGGCGCGGGCGCCAAGTACCGCTGGTCCAGGAAGAGCGGGTCGTCCTCCGGCGTCACGGCCGGGTCGGTGACCACCAGCTCGCCGTAGGCCAGCGCGACCCCGCGGACGTCGCTCAGGCGCGCGACGGCGTCCTCCACGCGCACCCCGACCTCGACCACGTCGACCCGCCAGTAGCGCGTGAGGCTGCGTAGCGGCGGGAACGGGCCGTCGAGCCGGGCCCGCTCGGCCTCGACCAGCTCCTGCACGCGGACGCTCGTGACCTGCCGCTCGGTCGGCGGGTTCCCCAGCGCGAGCAGCTGCTCGACGAGCTGGTCCAGCCCGGACCGGCGGGCGTGCACGAGCAGGGTGTCGTCGGTACCGGGCGGAAACTGCTCGTCGAGCAGCACGACGACGGTGCCGCTGAAGTCCTCCCCGACCCGCCGCTTGTCCTGCGGGGTGTCCTGCATCCGCCGATCCCTCCTCCATCGCGCTCCGCGAGACCGTCGGAACGATCACGACGCGCGTCACCCTCCCATCAGCGCTCGTGTCGTGAAAGCCACGTTCAGGACACGACACGCCCTGAACGTGGCTTTCACGACGCACGCCGCCCTGATCGCCGAGTGGGGAACCGGGGCTGCGCGACGTAGTCTGGCCCTCTCGCCCCCAGCCACCGGAGGTGCGGAATGGCGTTGCCGGCGACAGTGCGGCGTTCGTTCGAGACAGCGCTGGGCGCGGAGAACGTGATCTCCGACCGCGTCCGGTGCCGCGCCTACGAGTGCGACGGGCTCACCGGCTACCGGGTCGTCCCCGACCTGGTGCTGCTCCCCCGCGACGCCGCGCAGGTCGCCGCCGCCGTCCGGGTGTGCGCCGAGCACCGGGTGCCCTTCGTCGCCCGCGGTGCGGGCACCGGCCTGTCGGGCGGCGCGCTGCCCGTTGCCGACGGCGTCGTCATCTCCCTGGCCCGGCTCAAACGGGTCCTGGAGGTCGACCCGGTCGACCGCCGCGCGACCGTCGAGCCCGGCGTCACGAACCTGGAGATCACCGCTGCGGCCGCACCGCACGGGCTCTACTACGCGCCCGACCCGAGCAGCCAGCAGGTCTGCACGATCGGCGGCAACGTCGCGGAGAACTCCGGCGGCGCGCACTGCCTCAAGTACGGGTTCACCACGAACCACGTGCTGGAGCTCGAGGTCGTTCTGGCCGACGGGTCGGTGGTGACGCTCGGCTCGGACACCGGCGAGCAGGCGGGGCCGGACCTGCGCGGGGTGTTCCTCGGGTCGGAGGGCACCCTGGGGATCACGACGAAGATCGTCGTGCGGCTGCTGCGCACCCCGGAGTCGGTGCGGACGCTGCTCGCCGACTTCTCCTCGGTCCGGGCGGCCGGTGACGTCGTCAGCGACATCGTCGGTGCGGGGATCGTGCCCGCCGCCGTGGAGATGATGGACACGCTCGCGATCGAGGCGGCCGAGGAGGCCGTGCACGCCGGCTACACGGTCGGCGTCCCGGCTGCGCTGGTCGTCGAGCTGGACGGCCCCGAGGCCGAGTGCGACGCCGGGTTCGCCCAGGTCAAGCAGATCTGCGAGCGCCACGGGTGCACCCGGCTGCACGTCGCCGGGTCGCCGGAGGAGCGCGCCGCGATCTGGCGGGGGCGCAAGGCGGCGTTCGCGGCGGTCGGCCGCATCTCCCCCGACTACTTCGTGCAGGACGGCGTCGTCCCCCGCACCCGGCTCGCCGAGGTCCTGGGGCGGATCGGCGAGATGGGCGACGAGGCCGGTCTGCGGGTGGCGAACGTCTTCCACGCGGGCGACGGGAACCTGCACCCGCTGGTGCTCTACAGCGCCGCCGCCGGGGAGACCGACCGGGCCGAGCACCTGTCGGGGGCGATCGCCGAGCTGTGCGTCGAGCTGGGCGGTTCGCTGTCGGGCGAGCACGGGATCGGCACGGACAAGGCGTGCTCGATGCCGAAGATGTTCGGCGAGGACGACCTGGCGACGATGGCCCGGGTGCGGGGGGCGTTCGACCCGGACGGGCTGTGCAACCCGGGCAAGGTGCTGCCCACGCCGCGGCTGTGCGGCGAGCGCCCGGGTCGCTACAAGCCGCACCCGCTCGAGGAGGCGGGCGTGGTCGAGCGGCTGTAAGAAGGTGTCGAGACCGGGCCCCAGCGCACCGGACCCCGCCAGTAGACGACGACATCGGCGAGGAGCGACCGTGACGGCAACGCTGATGAACCCCACCGATCTGCGTGGCGTGCGCGACGCCGTGCTGGACTCCGCCGGAACCCTCGCGGTGGCCGGCGCCGGCACCGCCGCGGGCTGGGCGGGCGCCCTCGGCCCCGTCGACGCGGTGCTCGACCTGCGCGCGCTGACCGGGGTGATCACGCACAACCCGGGCGACATGACGGTGTCGGTCCGCGCGGGCATGCCGCTGCGCGAGCTGAACGCCGAGCTGGCCGACCACGGGCAGCACGTGGCGCTGGACGCGGCCCGGGTCGAGGACGGCGCGACGGTCGGCGGCCTGCTGTCCACCGGCGACGCCGGGCCGGGCGCGCTGGTGCACGGTTCGCTGCGCGACCTGGTGATCGGCGCGACGCTGGTGCTGGCCGACGGGACCGTGGCCCGCACCGGCGGCCATGTGATCAAGAACGTCGCGGGGTACGACCTCGCCAAGCTCGTTCACGGCGCGTACGGGACGCTCGCGGTGATCGCCGAGGTGGTGCTGCGGCTGCATCCGCTTCCCCACGCCACGGCGACGCTGGTGCTGCCGTGCCCGCTGGAGGAGGCCGCGGAGCACGCCGCCCTGATCCTCGGCGGACCGTACGAGCCCGCGGCGCTGGAGTGGGTGTCCACTCCGGGCGCGCTGATCGTGCGGATCGAGGGCACGGAGGCCGCGCTGCCGGAGCGGATGGAGCGGCTGCGGGAGCTGCTGGGGTCGGCGGCGGGCGTCGGAGGGGACGGTGACCCGTGGGCCGAGCACAGCCGGCTCACCCGCGGGACGCTCGACGACGCCGTGCTGCGGATCGGGGTGCGCCCCTCCCGGCTGCCGGGTGTGCTCGCCGGGCTGGACACCCGCGGGGTCACCACCGGGCTCGGCACGGGCGTCGCCACCGTCGCGCTCCCCGCCGACCCGGTCGCCGTCGCCGCGGCTCATGCCGCCGTGCACGCCGCGGGCGGGACCTCGGTGCTGCGCAGCCGCCCGGTCGGGCTGGACGCGCCGACGTGGGGCCCGGCACCGTCCGCCCTCGCCGTGCTCCGCGCCGTCAAGCAGGAGCTCGACCCCGCAGGCCGGCTCGGGCCCGGCCGGTTCGCACCGTGGCTGACCGCGAGGAGCCCTACGAGCGAGTCAGTGTCACAGCGCCCGTGCGAAGCGCCGACCGAGCCCAGCGAGGGAGTGCAATGAGCACGACACCCGCCGGATCCGCCGACACCAACCTGCCGCAGACCGGACCCAGCGCCTTCGACGACCACCACCCGCCGCAGCGCGAACTGCTCGACGACTGCGTGCACTGCGGTTTCTGCCTCCCGACCTGCCCGACCTATCAGCTGTGGGGCGAGGAGATGGACTCCCCGCGCGGGCGGATCTACCTGATCAACCTCGCGGAGAAGGGCGAGATCGGGCTCGGGGGGCCGCTGCACGAGCACATCGACCGGTGCCTGGGCTGCATGGCCTGCGTGACGGCCTGCCCGTCCGGGGTGCAGTACGACAAGCTGCTGGAGGCCGTGCGCCCGCAGCTCGAGCGCAACGTGCGGCGCACCCCCGCGGACCGGCTGTTCCGCGAGGTGATCTTCGCGCTGTTCCCTTACAAGCGCCGGCTGCGGGCCGCAGCCGTGCCCGGGGCCCTGTACGAGAGGCTGCGCGCCCTGCCCGTGGTCCGACGGCTCGCCGCGAAGGTGCCGGGACGGCTCGGCGCGCTGGAGTCGCTGCTGCCGCCGGTGTCACTGCGCGACGCCTTCGCGCGCCTGCCCGAGCGGATCTCCGCGACCGGCGAGCGGCGGGCCACCGTCGCGCTGCTCACCGGCTGCGTCCAGGACGTCTTCTTCCACCGGGTCAACGCCGCGACGGCGCGGGTGCTCGCCGCCGAGGGCTGCGACGTCGTCGTCCCCCGGGACCAGCAGTGCTGCGGCGCCCTGGAGCTGCACGCCGGTCGGGAGGACGACGCGCTGGCCCGCGCCCGGAAGACCATCGCCCGGTTCGAGCAGCTCGGGGTGGACCACGTCGTCGCCAACGTGGCGGGCTGCGGGTCGTCGATGAAGGACTACGGCCACCTGCTCGCCGACGACCCCGAGTGGGCGGAGCGGGCCGCGGCGTTCAGCGCATCGGTCCGCGACGTGCACGAGGTGCTCGCCGACCTGCTCGCCGACGGCCCGCGCGCCCCGCGGCACCCGGTCCGCGCCCGCGTGGCCTACCACGACGCCTGCCACCTCGGGCACGCGCAGGGCGTGCGCACCCAACCACGCGCCGTGCTGCGCTCGATCCCGGGGCTGGAGGTCGTCGACGTCCCCGAGGCGGCGCTGTGCTGCGGCTCGGCGGGGATCTACAACATGGTGGCGCCGGCGCCGGCCGCCGAGCTGGGGGCACGCAAGGCGGCGAACATCCGGTCGGTGCAGCCGGACATGGTGGTCACCGCGAATCCCGGGTGCCTGCTGCAGATCGGCAAGTACCTGAATGCCCCCGGCGAGCCTGCCGAATCCCCCGGCAACGGCGCGCTCGACGAGATGACGCCGGACACACGGACCCTGGACGGCACCGGCCTGCCGCTGCTGCATCCGGTCCAGCTGCTCGACGCGTCGATCCGCGGGGTGTCGGTCCCCCGGTCCTGATCCCGCCACCGCGACCCGCTCACACACAGGTTCCCGGGCCCGCACCCAGTTCAGGAGCTCTGTGCCGGCCCGGGTACCTGTGTGCGGGGTCGGCCGACCCGGTTCTGTCGGTGGCCGGCGTTACCGTGCGCGCCATGACGACACTCACGATCGACTGGACCGAGCAGCTGTCCGAGCAGCTGGAGTGGCACTGGACCAGGCAGCTACGGCCGCGCTTCGCGGGCCTGTCCGACGACGAGTACCTCTGGGAGCCCGCCCAGCCGGCGTGGAACGTGCGCCCGCGGACGGGCGACGGGCAGCCCGGCACCGGCCCGTTCACGGTCGAGTTCGCGTTCCCGGAGCCGGACCCGCCGCCGGTCACCACGATCGCGTGGCGCCTCGCGCACGTCATCGTCGGCGTACTCGGGGCGCGGGTGGCATCGCACTTCGGCGGGCCACCGGTGGACTACGGGAGCTTCGCCTACGCGGGTACGGCCGCCGAGGCACTGGCCCAGCTGGACGACGCCTACGCGCGCTGGACGGCGGGCGTCCACGGTCTCGACGCGGCGGCGCTCGCCCGGCCGTGCGGCCCGGCAGAGGGGCCGTTCGCCGCGTACCCGATGGCCGCGCTCGTGCTGCACATCAACCGGGAGGTGATCCACCACGGGGCGGAGGTCGCGCTGCTGCGCGACCTGTACCGGGCCCGCGCGGCCGCCTCCTGATCGTCCGGCTCGGAGGCTCAGTGGCCGAAGTGGTCCCAGCCGCCCGGGCCGCCCTCGTACACCCGCCCGTCGACGAGCACCGGCGGGTCGGCGTCGTCGTCGGTGCCCGCCAGCACCGTGCCCACGCGGATCCAGCCGAACGGCAGCAGCGCACCGCGCGGGAACGTCGCCGCCAGCGCGTGGTCGTCGCCGCCGGTGAGCAGCCAGTGGCGGGGGTCGGCGCCCAGCGCCGCGCCGACGTCCGCGAGCCGGGCGGGGACGTCGAGGGTGGCGCTGCGGACGTCGATCCGGACCTTCGACGCGCGGGCGACGTGCGCGAGATCCGCGAGCAGCCCGTCGGAGACGTCGATCATGGCGGTGGCACCGGCGTCCGCGGCCTCCGGTCCGGCCGCGTACGGCGGTTCGGGCACCCGGTGGGCGTTGACGACCACGGCGGGTGAGCGGAAGCCGCGTTGCAGCACCGCCAGGCCCGCCGCAGCCCAGCCGAGCCGACCCCGCACGGCCACCAGGTCGCCCGGGCGGGCCCCGCTGCGACAGACGGGCGACCGTCCCTCGAGCGAGCCCAGGGCGGTCACGGACACCATCAGCTGCGCCGCCGACGCCACGTCACCGCCCACGACGCCGGCGCCGACGGTCGCGGCCTCCGCCCACAGCCCATCGGCCAGCGCGGTCAACGTCGCGACGGGCGTGCTCGCCGGGCAGGCCACGCCGACGAGCAGGGCCGTCGGGACGGCGCCCATCGCGGCGATGTCGGCCAGGTTCGCCGCCGCCGCCCGCCGGCCGACCTGCTCGGGCGTGGACCAGTCGAGCCGGAAGTGGACGGTCTCGACGAGGACGTCCGTGGTGGCGACCACGCGCCCGTCGGGAACGGCGACCACCGCCGCGTCGTCGCCCGGGCCGACGATCGTGACAGCGGGTTGTGACCGCCCGGTCGCGACCCGTCTGATCAGGCCGAACTCCCCGATCTGCCCGAGTGTGCCGTCCGTCTCGGCAGGGGCCTTTCCCGCCTGCGACGATGGGGTCAACGGGCCCTCCTCGGGTACGGTCGTCCGACTTTCCTACCCGCAAACGTCGTCATAGCCGAAAGGGGCACGCCGTGGTGCACGCATACATCCTTGTCCAGACCGAGGTCGGCCAGGCGGCCGCGGTCGCCAAGGAGATCGGCGCGATCCGCGGTGTGGTGGCGGCCGAAGACGTGACGGGTCCTTACGACGTCATCGTGCGCGCGGAGGCGGACGACGTCGACAACCTCGGTCGGCTCGTCGTGGCGAAGGTGCAGGGTGTGCCGGGTATCACCCGTACGCTCACCTGCCCGGTGGTGAACCTGGGCTGAAGCCGTGACCGACCCCAACACCCGCCGGGCCCGGCGACTGCCGTCGGTGCCCGTGCTGATCGCGCTCGCGCTGCCGCTGCTGCTCGCGGTGGCGGTCGCGGCCGTCGGCATCGTCGGGCGGGTGCAGGGGGTCGAGCGGGCGGGCCTCGGGGACACCGGCGGCACCGGCCCGACGGCAGCGGCCGCACCCGAGACGGGGCCGCTGGCCGTCGTCCCCGTCGACGCGCCGGACGCGAGCGGCCCGGACTGCACGGCGCTACTGGCCGCGCTCCCGGCGGAGCTGCCCGCGGCGGGCGGCGTGCTGCCGCCACGGCCGCTGGCCGACCCGGCTCCGGCGGGGACCCGCGCCTGGGCGGCAGCGCCGCGACCGGCTGTGCTTCGGTGCGGGCTGACCCGACCGGCGGAGCTCACACCGACCTCGACGCTGCTCGAGGTGAACGGGGTCCGGTGGCTGCAGCTGGACGACGGCGTGCCCGATCCCGTGATCGTGAGCTACGTGGCGGTCGACCGGCCGGTGTACGTGGTGCTCACCACGCCCACGGCCGCGGGGAGCGGCCCGCTCCAAGCCGTCGCCGACGTCCTGCGGCAGACGATGGACGCCACGGACGTCGTCGTGCGCTGACCGGCGGTCAGCCGCGGTAGCCGGCCTTCCTCGAACACGCGGGCCAGGCCTTCCAGCCCTGCTTCGCGAGGATCCGCTCGGCGACGGCGATCTGCTGGCTCTTGCTGGCCTTGTGCGGCGACCCCGAGCCGCCGAACGCCTTCCAGGTGCCCATCGAGAACTGCAGGCCACCGTAGTAGCCGTTCCCGGTGGCGGTGTTCCACTTGCCACCGCTCTCGCACTGCGCGATGCGGTCCCACTTCCCCGTCGGCGTGGCCGCATCGGCCGTGCCGGCGAGGGCGACGGGGGCGCCCAGCGCGACGACGGTGGCGACGGCGGCCTGCAGCAGGCGACGACTCTTGGGCATGCGGGTGGCGACTGGCGAATCCATGCGTTTCTCCTCGTTCGAGGGTCCGGCGCTCGGCATATCGGCGCTCGGTGACCCGGACGAGAAGGACGCTACGGCCCGAGGTGGATTGCACCCAGGTAACACTCCTACTCAGTGAAACGACATCAGTGTTTCTTGACGATAATCACAATGCGATCACGCTGGATCAGGACGCAATATTTTCGGATTGAAAACTCTGTTCGAATCCCTCTCCGCGGCCACTGACCTGGGCCAAGACCGCACCCCACCCCTACAGTGTTCGACTCGCAACTCGGCCGTCGCAGCAGGATGGCGAACCTTGCGTAGCCAGCTGATCACACAGCTTCATTTCCGTGGCCGCGGTCACGCTTTTCCGGCCCCGACTGCGAGCCGCCGCGCAGGTCAGCGCAGGCCGAGCTTCCGCGAGCAGGCCGGCCACGCCTTCCATCCCTGTGCCTTGAGCACGCGTTCGGCCACCTTGATCTGCTGCGACCTGCTGGCCCTGTGCGGCATGCCCGAACCTCCGTAGGCCTTCCACGTCGACTTCGAGAACTGCAGGCCGCCGTAGTAGCCGTTCCCGGTACTGGTCGACCACTTGCCACCGCTCTCGCACTTCGCGATGCGGTCCCAGTGCCCCTTCGGCGCCGCGTCGGCGACGCCGGCAAGTGCGACCGGGGCGCCGAGCGCGACGGCCCCCACCACCGCCAAACGGCCCAAGAAATGGCGGGCATGGGAAGCGTGGGATGCGTCCATGGATCTCCTCCTCGATGAGGGATCCGGCCGGAGCACGAGGGGAGGGCCGGAACGCGCCGCACGATACGACGGTCAGACGATCACGGCAGCATCACTGAACGGATTCATCACGATATCCGCAGGTCACGACACGTATCACATCAATATCACACCGGAAAAGTGCCGGTATGAAAAGAATATCGGGCCGATCGCTACCGCAGCCCGGTCCCCCTGGCGAGCGCAGTGTCGATCAAAGTCGCCAGCAGTGTCGGGTAGTCGATGCCGGTGACGGCCCACATCCGCGGGTACATCGAGATCGGGGTGAACCCGGGCATCGTGTTCACCTCGTTGACCACCGGGACGCCGTCCGGGCCCACGAAGAAGTCGACGCGCGCGAGCCCCTGGCAGTCCAGCGCCCGGAACGCGGCGACGGCCGCGTCCTGGACCCGCTCGACGATGTCGTCGTCGAGCTTGGCGGGGATGTCGAACTCGCAGACGTCGTCGAGGTACTTCGCGTCGAAATCGTAGAAGGCCGCCGACCCGACGATCCGGATCTCGGCGGGCAAGCTTGGGCGCAGAGTCCCGTCGGGGAGCTCGAGCACACCGCACTCCACCTCGCGGCCCACGATCGCCGCCTCGACCAGCACCTTCGGGTCGTGCACCCGGGCGGCGGCGATCGCGTCGTCGAGCCCGGCCCAGTCCGTGACCCGGGTGATGCCGACCGACGAGCCGGCCCGGGCGGGCTTGACGAACACCGGCAGGCCGAGCCGGTCGCGTTGCGCGGCGGTCAGCGTCGGGGTGTGCGGCCGCAGCACCACGAGGTCCCCGACCGGCAGGCCGTCCGCGGCGAGCAGCTTCTTCGTGAACTCCTTGTCCATGCCGGCGGCGCTGGCGAGGACGCCCGCCCCGACGTAGGGCACGCCGGCCATCTCCAGTAGCCCCTGGACCGTGCCGTCCTCGCCGAAGGGCCCGTGCAGCACCGGGAAGACGACGTCCACGCCGCCGAGCACCTCACCGGCCCGACCCGGCTCGAGCACCACCAGCCCACCGCGGGTGGGGTCGCCCGGCAGCACGACGGCGGTGGCCGACGGGTCCACGGACGGCAGCGTGCGGCCGTGGATCGCGAGCTGCTCGGGGTCGTCGGTGCCCAGCACCCAGGCACCGTCGCGGGCGATACCGACCGGCACGACGTCGAACCGCTCACGGTCGAGATGGCGCAGCACGCTGCCCGCCGAGACACAGGAGATGGCGTGCTCACTGCTGCGGCCGCCGAACACGACCGCCACCCGGGTGCGTCCCGCCGTCTTGGACATGGGCGCTGAGCGTAGAGCCTCAGCCGTCGTCCAGGCCGAGCAGGCGCAGGTCCGGCTACACTGACCGCCCCGGCTCGAGGTTCTCCCGCGAGTGGAGGTGAAGCATGCCCGGTCGCCCGTCCGCTCCTGCTCGATCTCCCGCTGCGCTCGACGAGGAGCTGAGCCGCCCCGTCGAGGAGCAGGCCCGCGTCGCCGACGCCCTCGTCGAGCTCGAGCGCCACCCGGGCAACCGGATGCTCGGCTCCGCCACCCTCACCGGCGTCACCGCCACGCGGTGGGCGGCCGTGCAGGACGTGCTGCCGACGCTGTGGGCCGACTTCCCCGGAGCGCGTCGAGACGCTGACACTCGCCGAGCTCGCCGCCCGGATCGACGGGGGGTTCCGCGAGGTCGCGGCCGTCCTCGAGGCCGCCGAGACCGTGCACCTCGCCACGCTGGCCGGGCTGGGCCCGCTGACCGAACGAGTGCGCGACGCCCGCTCCCAGGCCGCCGATCGGCTGGCTCCCGGCGACCCGGACCTCGCGGCACTCGCCGCGCTGCTGGCCGCTCTCGACGCCCGGCTGGCGATCTGCGCGAACGACCCGCTGTCGCTCCCGGCCCGGCTGCCGCGCGACCTCGTCGACGGCCTCGACAGCGGACTCGACGTGACCGAGGCGCGGCTGGTTGAGCCGACCGCGGTGCGCGACGGATGGGCGGACCGACGCGACGAGCTGGCCGGCCGGTTCGCCGCCTACCGCGCGAAGGCGCTGCGCCTCGGGGTCTCCGACGATCCGGACGTCGTCGCGCTTGCCGCGCAGATCCGCGCGCTGCTCGCGACGCCACGGACGGACCTTGCGGCACTCGCTCCCACACTGGTCGCCTACCAGCAGCGCGTGAACCGGGTGGGGAGGAGGCAGGCATGACCGGTGCGGCACATCCGGGCGCCACCGGTACGTCCGCCGGTGCGGCCTGCGGCTGGGACGGCTGCGACGGCACCATGGAGTCCGACGGCTTCTGCGACACGTGCGGGCGGGGCGCGCCTCCGCCGTCGAACGCTGTGCCGGCGGCGCCCCCGCTCCCCCGCGCCGCACCGGAGCAGACCGGACGGCACGGCGCGCCGACCACCGCACCGGCCACCGCGGCCCGGCACGGCACGCCGACCGCGGCACCCACCGGCCCACCCACGGCGGCAGCGGGTACGCGGCACGGCGCAACCGGTGTACCGGCCGCTCCATCGACCGCGGGCTCCGGCAGTCGGTGGAGCGGACCGCTGTCAACCGGCCCGGCCGGATCCACCCCGCTGCGTCCCGGCGGCACGGACGACATCCCGCCCGTGCCGCGCATCGACCCGTCCAGCGCACTGCTGCGCGACCCCCACGTACCCGAGCACGACCGCTGGTGCCGCCACGGCGGCAAGCCCCACCCCGTCGGCCGCAGCCGTGACGGGCGGCCAGGCATGCTGCGCGGGTTCTGCCCGCAGGACGGCACGCGGTTCTCCTTCACCCCGCCGCTGGCGGAGGGATCGCTGGTCGCCGGCCAGTACGAGGTGCGCGGCGCGCTGGCCCACGGCGGGCTCGGCTGGATCTACCTCGCGGTCGACCGCAACGTCGACGACCGGTGGGTGGTGCTCAAGGGCGTCCTCGACGCGAACGACCCGGCCGCACTCGCCGCCGCCCGCGCCGAGCGGCAGTTCCTGGCCCAGCTCAGCCACCCCAACATCGTCGGGATCCACAACTTCGTCCGCCACGTCGACGACGCCGGGGTGGCCGCCGACTACATCGTGATGGCCTACATCGGCGGGTCGACGCTCGCGCAGGTGCGCGACGCCAGCGCCGCCGAGGGCGCGCTGCCCGTCGCGCACGCCCTCACCTACATGATCAAGGTGCTGCCCGCGTTGGGCTACCTGCACGCCGAGGGACACGTCTACAGCGACTTCAAGCCGGACAACGTCATGCAGTGCGAGCGGCACCTCACCCTGATCGACATGGGAGCCGTGGCACGGATCGACGACGCGGACGCAGCCGTCTACGGCACCGTCGGCTACCACGCCCCGGAGGTGGTCCGCGCCGATCTGTCGCCTGCCTCGGACCTGTACACCGTCGGCCGCACGCTGGCGGTGCTGGCCCTGGGCATCGAGGCCGCGCGGGACGGGGTCGCGACCGAACTGCCCGACGACCACCCGCTGCTGCAGCGGCACGAGTCGCTGCACCGGCTGTTGCTGCGCGCCACGCACCCGGACCCGCGGTACCGATTCGGCTCCGCCGAGGAGATGGCCGAGCAGCTCGACGGCGTGCGGCGCGAGGTGCTGGCCGTCGACGAGCGGCGCCCCCGGCCCGGGCCGTCGGCGGTCTTCTCCCCGCCCCGGGGCACGTTCGCTCCGGGTCTGTTGCTCGGCGACACCGAGCCGGACCGGCCAGCGCCCGCCCGGATCGCCGAGCAGCTGCCGGTGCCACTGGACATCGGGGCCACCGGGGACACCGATCCGGACGACTGGCGGCACCGCTGGTCGGCCGCGCTCGCGGGGCTGGCCGCCGGTGACCTCGACACGGCACGCGCCACGTTCGACGCCCTGTACTCGACCTTCCCCGGCGAGCTCGCTCCGAAGCTCGCGCTGGCCGCCGTCGCCGAGAGCGCGGGGGACGACGAGGGTGCGCGGCGCTACTACGAGCTGGTCGTGACGGTGGACCCCAGCTGGGCCGACGCCGCCTTCGGGCTCGCCCGGACCTGCCTGCGCGCCGGGCGGCGGCCCGCGGCCGTGGCCGCGCTGCATGCCGTCCCGGCCAGCTCCAGTGGCTACGTCGAGGCGCAGCGCGCGGCCGTGGAGGCGACGCTGCTGCGCCACGGCAGCGGGGCGGCCGACGACGACGAGCTGCGCGCCGCTGCAGCCCTGCTGCAGCGGCTCGACCTGGACCCGCTGACCACCCGGCGGATGCGGGTCGCCGTGCTCGAGGCGGCCGTCGAACGAGCCGGCCCGGGGGCCGGACCCGGGGAGCCGGTGCTGGGCTGCCCGTGGGAGGACCGGGCGCTGCGGCTGGAGCTGGAGCGCAGCCTGCGCGCACTGTCCCGGCTGACCCTGGACCCCGCGGAGAAGATCGCGTTGGTGGACCGGGCCAACAGCGTGCACCCCCGGACCCTGCGGTGACCGGGGCGTCCACGTCGGTGGTCCCCGGCGCGCCGGCCGTCCCCTGCCCCCGGTGTGGGACGGCGCCCCTGCCGGGGGACCGCCTCTGCGAGGTGTGCGGCGCGGACCTGCGGGGGCAGCGCGGCAGCTCGACCACGGCCGCGTCGGACAGCGCCGGCGTCTGTCGGGGCTGCGGGCACCCGTCCTCGCCGGACGACGAGGGGTGGTGCGCCTCGTGGGGGCTGCGCCGGCCCGACGCCGCGGACCACGTCGAGCTCGCCGTGGACGGCGGCGCGGCGATCAGCGACCGCGGGCACGTCCGGCCCCGCAACGAGGACGCGGTCGCGCTGGGCCGCGCCCCCTCTCACGGCGGGGTCGCCGACGAGCGGCTCGGGGCGGTCGTCTGCGACGGGGTGTCGTCGACCCGGTCGTCCGAGCTCGCGGCGCGAGCGGCCGCGGACGCCGCACTCGACGTGCTGCTGCGCGGAACCGGCGTGCGGCCTCGTCGACCTCGCCGCCTGGCCGACGGCAACGTCTCTCCTGCGTTGGCCGCCGCCGCGGCCGGGACGCTGGACCGCGGGATCGCCGCCGTGCGGCCCGACGCGATCACCCGCTGGCTCGGCGCGGACGGCGACGCCGAGCCGGACGTCGTCACGCTCACCCCGGTCGGCCCGGGCGCCCTGCTGCTGTGCACCGACGGGCTCTGGCGCTACCTCCCCGACGCCGCGGCACTCGCCGCCGTCGCCCTCCCCGCCCTGCACCGCGGCGGCCCGCCGGCGGCCGTCGCCGCACTCGCGGCTGCCGCCCTGACCGCAGGCGGAGCGGACAACATCGCCGTCGCCGTCCTTCCCGTCCCGCCATTGCAGGAGGCGCCATGACAGCACCCGGAGATCGCCGTCGCAGCCTGACGCCCGCTCCCCCGCGAGTCGGCACTTTCGCCAGCGCGAATGCGCAGGATCAGTCGCGGTAGCGCGCGGGCGGCGGCTGCGGGACGGGGTCCAGCGTGCCGCCGAACCACCGCTTGTTGCTCGCCGCCAGGCTGCCGTCTTCGCGCGACCGTTCGAGCAGGCCGTTGACGAACCGCACGAGGTCGGGCTGGTCGAGGCGCATCCCGACGCCGTACGACGAGTGGTCCAGTGCCCTACCGACGACCTCCGTCTGCGGGTCCTGCGCCGCCAGCCCCGCCAGGATGACGTCGTCGCTGGATACCGCCGCCACCTCGCCCCGCTGCAGCTTGACCACGCAGTCCGGGATCCCCCGCAGTGACACCACGTCCAGTCGCAGGGGCAGCCCGCGCAGCACGCCCTCGGTCGTCGAGCCCAGCGAGGTGCAGACCCGCTGTCCGGCCAGGTCCTCGACCTCGCGCACCCCGTCGCCGACCGGTACGAGCAACCGTTGCGAAGCGGTCATGTAGGCGCTGGAGAACTCGACGCTGCGCTGTCGGGCGCAGTTGACGGTGAAGGTGTCGACCACCAGGTCGACCCGGCCGCTCTGCACCGCCTTGGCCCGGTCCGCGATGTCGAGCACGACGAACTGGACCGCGCCGGGGTCCCCGAGGATCGCCTTCGCGATCGAGTGGACGATGTCGATGTCCGCGCCCACGAGCTGCCCGGTCTGCGGGTCGCGGTAGCCGGCGAGGTACTTGCCCTGGTCCACGCCCGCGATCAGCCGGCCACGCGCGGCGATCGCAGCCATGGTCGAGCCGGGCGGCATCGCTCCTGGAGCCGGGAGCGGGCCGTCGGGGCGCAGGCTGTCGCGGACGCCCGTGCATCCGGGGTCCTGCGGGGGAGCCTGCGGGGCCGAGGCCACGGACGTCCCCGTGCCGGGGGCGGACTCGGCCGGAGCCGTGCCGCCGCCGGGCAGCACCAGCGCACCCAGCGCCAGAACCCCCGCCACGCACAGATAGCCGAGCGGGCGGGCCACGTTGACGGACCGGCCGCTCATCGCACTCCCTCGCTTCGCTCGGTCGGCGCTTCGCGCAGGCGCTGTGACACTTGTTCGCTCGCTGCGCTCGCTCACCGGTACTCCCCGATCCGCCGGCCAAGGCCCACCGCGACCGCGACCGCCGCGAGCAGGGCCAGCGCCGCCGGACCCGCGACAAGGCCGGTCAGGGCCGACGCGGCCGAGCCGGTGGCGTCGGCGAATGCCGCGCGCTCGGCGTCGATCGCCATGCCGAACTCGGCGTCCAGCTGCGCGAACGTCGCCCCGGAGCCGCCCGGCGCCGTCTGTACCACCGACGCCACCGCGGCGGTGTAGTTCCCGATCTCGTCGAGGTCGCGCACCTGTTTGTGGGCGGCCTGCCAGTCCCCGACGGCCACCCTCAGCCTCGTGATCCGCTCCGCCGACCCCGGCGCCCCGCCGTCGGCGCGGGCGAGCAGGCCGCTCGCCCCGTCGGCGCCGACGACCTTCGCGATGCCGGAGGTGAAGTCGTCGTCCGAGGCGAACCCGGCGCTGCGGGCCACGAGTGCGAGGCTCTCGGCGCTGCGGGCCTGCAGGACGGCGGTGCGCGCGTCGTCGAGCGCGGTCATGGCGTCGCTGTGCCGCTGCGCGGTCTCCAGCCGGCCGTTCGCCACGCCGACTGCCCCGACCCACCACGTCAGCGCGGCCACCAGCGCGACCGCACCGGCGACCAGCCCGACGCTGACGGTGCGATGGGTCCGGCGGCGCTCGCCCATCGAGACGTCGACGATCGCGACCAGCGTGGCCACGAGCAGCGCGCCGACGGCGAACGGGATCGCGACGCCGCGCTCGTAGGCCTCGGTCAGCTCGGCGGCCTGCTGCCGGCGCAGCTCCTCGGCCGCCGGGAGGATCGTGCCGCGCATGAGCTCCGACGCGCTGCCGAGGTAGGCCTGGCCCAGCGGCAACCCCTCCCGGTTGAGCGTGCGGGCGGTCTCGACCAGCCCGGTGTAGACGGGCAGCTGGGTCGCCACGGTGGCGACCGCACGGCTGCCGGGCATCCGTCCGGCGGCGTCGACCAGCCGGTCGGTGGCGCGGGCGATGTCGTCGTCGTAGCGGGCCCGCACGGCGGTGGGTTCGCGACCGCCCGCGACGTAGCCGCTCGTCGCCATCGCGTCGGCGTCGGCGAGCGAGCGGTAGAGCTCGGCGGAGTCGGTGGTCAGCGCGGCGATGCGGGTCTGCGCCTCGGCCACCGACGCGGTGCGCGCCATCCCGGCGAGCACGCTCACCAGTGCCGTCGCCAGGCACCCGACGACCAGCACCAGCGCCACCCGGAACAACCGCTCCGGGGTCGTGGACCCGCTGCCCAGCGACCGCCGCCATGCGGGCGCGGGCCCCGAGCTCGTCCAGGTGGAGTGACCAGACGGTGCGTCCACGCTCATGTCCACCTCCGAGGTCGTGCCGTCGCCTGCGACTCCTGCGTCGTCGTGGTGCGGCCATCGTGGCCCCCATCACGGGGACCCCTCCCGGGCGGAGCGCGCGCATGCCAGGCTGCGCCTATGACCGTCGATCTCGACCCCGTCCGGAAGCTTGTCGCAGGCGACCACGGCCTCGCTACGGTGGCTGTGGTGCGTGCCGACGGCACCCCGCACGTGTCCCTGGTCAACGCCGGCGTGCTCGACCACCCGCGCACCGGCGTACCGGTGGCCGCCTATGTCGCCGCCGGCCCGGTCAAGGTGCGCATCCTGCGCGCGCGGCCCGCGACGTCGGTGACCTGGCGGGTCGGCTGGCAGTGGGCAGCGGTCGACGGTGACAGCGAGCTCGTCGGCCCCGGCGACACCGGCCCCGAGTCTCTGCGGCTGCTGCTGCGCGACATCTTCGCCGCGTGCGGCGGCACCCACGACGACTGGGACACCTACGACCGGGTCATGCGCGAGGAGGGGCGCGTCGCAGTGCTGGTGACGCCGCGCCGGGTGTACGGCAACAGCTGACCCGAGCCCGACTCCCGCGCCGGTCAGCCCCGGCTGGCCAGCGCCCGGAGGAAGAACGCGACGTTCGCCGGGCGCTCGGCCAGCCGGCGCATGAAGTAGCCGTACCACTGCGTGCCGTAGGGGACGTACACCCGCATCCGCTCGCCCGCGGCGGCCAGCTCGACCTGGGCGTCGGGGCGCACGCCGTAGAGCATCTGCAGCTCGTAGGGCCGGTCGCGGCCGAGATGCTGGGCGATCGCGACGAGTCGCGGGTCGTGCGTGGCGACCAGGGGCAGCCCCGCGCCCGCGAAGAGGATCTTCATGCAGCGGACGTAGGACCGGTCGACGTCCGCGCGGTCGGCGAAGGCGACCGACTCCGGCTCCTCGTAGGCACCCTTGCACAGCCGCACCCGCGAGCCCGGCCCGGCGAGGTCGCGGCAGTCGGCCTCGGTGCGGCGCAGCTGCGACTGCAGCACGGCACCGACCCACGGGAAGTCGGCGCGCAGTGCGACCACCGCCGCGAGGGTCGCGTCGGTGGTGGTGTGGTCCTCCATGTCGACGGTGACGGTGGTGCCCGCCTCCGCCGCGGCCCCGCAGATCGCCCGCGCCCCGTCGAGGGCGAGCGCGTCGCCGTCGGGGAGGCCCTGCCCGAGCGCGGAGAGCTTCACCGACACCTCGACGCGGTCGGCGAGTCCGTCCGCGGCCAGCCGCAGCAACAGCTCGCGATACGCGGTGACGGTCGCCTCCGCGCCGGCCCGGTCCGTCGTGTTCTCGCCGAGGTGGTCCACGGTGACGAGCCGGTCGGCCGTCAGCCCGGCGATCACGGGCAGGGCGGCGTCAAGACCGGTTCCGGCGACGAAACGGTCGACCACCGGCCGCAGCGGCGCGGCCTCCTCCGCGAAAGCCCGGATCCGCGGCGACCGGCCGGCGGCGAGCAGCATCGACCTGAGCATGCGCGCACGGTAAGGCCGCGGGCTCGTTGGGACGAGTGGCCTCGCGCCCTCGCATCGACCGGGACTGTCGTCGGAGCCATCCGAGCAACGCCCCGCTCCTCGAATGCGGGCGCTCCGGCGGGCACGTTCGTCACGATCGGGTAGTGCCAGCAACGCCCCCAGACCATGAAGCCACACCCCATTCGGGGCCATCACACCCCGCCGTATCGGGTTCGTGCACACCAGACGGGCCGCCGCATACCCTCCGGAACCGTCGCACCTGCTGAGCGGGGTGCGACGGTCGGAGAATCCGTGCGACGGCCCCGGTCGGCGTGCGACGGCAGCGCCGCGTGAACAGTGGCGGGCATCGCGGCCCAGCGCGTCGAGCTGCCCGTGCTGGTCGACCGCGGCCCGCTCCCTACCGCCCGGGTTCCAGTCGCTCCGCCGAGCCGGCCAGCCGGCGCCGGCGCGACGATCTGCTCCGCCACACCAGCCAGCCGAGCGACGCGACGACGGCGAGGAGCGCGACGACCACCAGCACGGGTACGAAGAGGGCGATCAGGCTGAGACTGAGCGAGGCGCCGTCCTCGACGGTCGAGAGCACCGGGGCGCCCACGCCGAGCGTCGCGACGTTGGCCGCGGGTCGGGCCGTCGTCTTGCCGGCGTGCACCAGACCGGCCACCACGACGCCGAGCAGCACGCCGACCCACGGGTTCTGCGCCATCCACGCCGAGTTGTCCAACTCCGCCGCGCCGGCCGTGGCCGCGGCGAGCAGTCCACCCATGCTCGGCCGGATGAACGTCTGCACGGCGTCGTTGACGGTGTCGACGGCGGGCACCTTGTCCACCACGACCTCGGTGAGCAGCAGCGCGGCCCCGATCCCGATCGCCCACCACGACTCCATCCACCCGTACGCCGCCGGCAGGGCGATGAAGTCGGTGTACTTGGCGATCAGCGCCACGACCAGGAAGGGGATGTAGGCGTTGAGGCCCGCGGCCGCGGACAGCCCCATCCCGGTCAGCACAGCGATCATCGCGGCCTCCTCGTGCGAGCGGACTCCCTCCGATGATCCCGGTCGTGCGGCAATCGGTCATCGAAACGTGCCGACTCCGTTACGCGTCCTACCCTCGGTGCATGGACGCCACGACCGTCACGCCGTCGCCGCGCAACGAGCCGCAGCGCACCTACGCGCCCGGGACGACGGAGCGCTCGTCGCTCCGGGCGGCGCTGGCGGACATGGCAGGCCACCAGCACGAGCTGCCGGTGACCGTCGACGGCCGCCGCTACCTGCCCTCCGGCCCCTCGTTCGACGTCGTGACCCCGCACGCCCACGCCCACGTGCTCGGCCGGGCCGCCACCGCGACCCGCGAGGACGCGAAGGCCGCCGTCGAGGCGGCGCTGCGGGCGGGTCCGGCCTGGCGTGCACTGCCCTACGACGAGCGCGCGGCCGTGCTGCTGCGGGCCGCGGACCTGCTGTCGGGTCCGTGGCGCGACCGGCTGAACGCCGCGACGATGCTCGGCCAGTCCAAGACCTGCTACCAGGCCGAGATCGACGCCGCGTGCGAGCTGGCCGACTTCTGGCGGTTCAACGTCGCCTACGGGCGGCAGGTCCTCGAGATGCAGCCGGGCAGCTCGCCGGGCCTGTGGAACCGCTTCGACCACCGCCCGCTGGAGGGCTTCGTCTACGCGGTCACGCCGTTCAACTTCACCGCGATCGCCGGGAACCTGCCGACGGCACCGGCCCTGATGGGCAACACAGTGATCTGGAAGCCCGCCCCCACCCAGACCCTCGCCGCGGTGCTCACCCTGCAACTGCTGGAAGAGGCCGGACTCCCGCCGGGTGTGATCAACCTGTTGACGGGGGACGGCGGTGCCGTCTCCGAGGTGCTGCTGGCCGACCCGGCGCTGGCCGGCATCCACTTCACGGGGTCGACGGCGACGTTCCGGCACCTGTGGCGCACCGTCGCCGAGCACCTCGACACCTACACCACCTACCCGCGGCTCGTCGGCGAGACCGGCGGGAAGGACTTCGTCGTCGCCCACACCAGCGCGGACGTCGACGTGTTGCGGACGGCGCTGGTCCGGGGAGCGTTCGAGTACCAGGGCCAGAAGTGCTCGGCGGCGTCGCGGGCGTTCGTGCCGCGCTCGGTCTGGACCCGGCTGCGCGACGGCCTGATCGACGAGACCGACGGGCTGCCGATGGGCGACGTCACCGACTTCGGGAACTTCCTCGGCGCGGTGATCGACCGCCGCGCGTTCGACAAGCTCGCCGCGGCGCTGGACCGCGCGCACGCCGACCCGTCGCTCGACGTCGTCGCCGGGGGCACCGCCGACGACGCGGACGGGTACTTCGTCCGGCCGACGATCGTCGTCGGCAGCGACCCCACGAACGACGTGTTCTGCACCGAGTACTTCGGGCCGATCCTGGCCGTGCACGTCTACGACGACGCCGACTACGACAAGGTGCTCGGGCAGGTCGACCGCGGCGCGCCCTACGGGCTGACCGGGTCGATCGTCGCGCAGGACCGCGCCGCGATCACGGCGGCGTCGGAGGCGCTGCGCTTCGCGGCGGGAAACTTCTACGTCAACGACAAGCCGACCGGCGCCGTTGTCGGTCAGCAGCCCTTCGGCGGCAGCCGCGCGTCCGGCACGAACGACAAGGCAGGCTCGATCCACAACCTGCTCCGCTGGGTGAGCCCCCGGACGATCAAGGAGACGTTCGTGCCCGCGCGGTCGTCGGGCTACCCGCACCAGGGCTGACGCGGCACCCACCCTGAGCGCGAGTCGGCACGTTCACCGGCGCGAGTCGGCACGCTCACCGGCGTGAAAGGGGCCGACTCGCGGCGGCAAAGGTGCCGACTCGCGGCGGCAAAGGTGCCGACTCGCGCGGACAGGCCGACGCCCAGCCCGACCGCGACGAGCGCCATGCCCACCCACACCACGGGAGCCGGGGCCGGCGCACCGAGCAGCACCCCGCCGACCGCGGCCGTCACCGGGACCACGCCGGTGAACAGACCCGCCCGGTCCGCCCCGAGCCGGGTGACGGCTGTGTACCAGAGCACGAACGCCACGGCGGTGACGACGACGGCGAGGTGTGCGGCGGCGAGGAGGTCGCCGGTGTCAAGAGTGCGGACCGCTCCGGCGCCCTCGACCACCACCCCGAGCACGGCCAGCATCACCGCGGCCAGCCACACCGTGTGCAGAGCGACCGCCCACGGCCCGAGGCGGCCCAGCACCGGCACCGCGAGCAGCGTGAACGCCACCTCGCCGGCCAGCACCACCGCCGCCCAGCCGAGCCCCGCGAGGTCGGTCCGGCCACCCCCGGAGACCAGTGCGGCGCCGACGGAGACGACCGCCGCTCCGGTGATGACGCCGACCGCCGGGCGCGCGCCGTTGACCAGCGGACCGGCCAGGGCGAGGACCAGCGGGACGGCCGCGACCGCGACCCCGATCACCGCGGGCTCGGCGTGCGCCGTCCCGCGGACGACCCCGACGTTGAACAGCACCAGCCCCGTGAGCGCCACCCCGCAGAGCCACGCCCACTCCCGCCCGCGCGGGCGCGGCAGCCGCCGTCCGGTCGCCCGCCCGAGCAGTGCCAGCAGCAGCGCGGCGAGGGCGTAGCGCACGGCCTGGAGGGTGAACAGGGGTGCGTCGACGATGGTCGCGGACACCGCGACGGAGCTCCCGACGCAGCTCATGGCGGCGGCCGCGAGCACGGCACCGGATCGGAGGGCGGACATGTCGCCTACCGTCCGGCAGGCTTGGCTCGTGGAACAGGGCCAAGTCGGAGGTACTGTGCCGGACCAAACTGCAGGGGGTACCGACTTCCTCCAGCTCGACCCCGCATCGGCGCCGCCCCGGCACCTGGCCGGGTGGCTCACCACCGCGGTGCGTGACGCGATCACCGACGGTCGCCTGCCCGCCCACGGCCGCCTCCCGGCCACGCGCCTGCTGGCCGGCCAGCTCGGCGTGTCGCGCGGCGTCGTGGTCGATGCCTACCAGCGGCTGACCGACGAGGGCCTGCTCGGCGGTCGGCGCGGCGGCGGGACGACCGTGCTGGCCACGGCACCGACGACCGCTCCCGTCCGGTCCGAGGCGGCGCCGGCCCCCGTGCCCATCGACCTGCGCCCGGGCCTGCCCGACCTGTCCGCGTTCCCGCGGCAGGCCTGGCTCCGCGCGGAACGCACCGTGCTGGCCCGCACCCCGGATGCCGCGCTCGGCTACGGCGACCCGCGCGGCACCCGCGAGCTGCGCACGGCGCTCGCGGCGTGGCTCGCGCGGTCCCGCGGGGTGCGCGCCGACCCGGCGGGGATCGTCGTCGTGAACGGCGTCGCCCAGGGCCTGGCGCTGCTCGCGCAGGTGCTCGCGCAACGCGGCGTCACGACCGTCGGGTACGAGGACCCGGGCTCGCGCGGCACCCGCGACCAGCTCGAACGCTGGGGGCTCGCGCTCGCACCCGTGCCGGTGGACGATCTCGGTCCGGACGTCGACGGGCTCGGCGACGTCGGCGCCGTGTTCGTCACCCCGGCGCACCAGTACCCGACCGGCGTCGTCCTCGCCCCGCCGCGGCGGCGCGCGTTGCTGGACTGGGCGCGGTCCGCGGCCGGACGGCTGGTGATCGAGGACGACTACGACGCCGAGCACCGCTACGACCGGGCTCCGGTGGCCGCGCTCGCGGCGCTCGCCCCCGAGCACGTCGTCTACCTGGGAAGCGTGTCGAAGACGCTGGCACCGGCCCTGCGCCTGGGGTGGGTGGTCGCCCCGCCGGACGTGCGCGAGGAGCTGGTGGTGCGCAAGCAGTGGTCGGACATCACGAGCCCGGCGCTCGGTCAGCTCGCCCTCGCGGAGCTCATCGCCACAGGAGGCTTCGAGCGGCACCTGCGGAAGGTCCGCATCCGCCAACGCACCCGCAGAGACGCGTTGCTCGACGCCCTGCGCACCCACCTGCCCGGTGCCCGTGTGCACGGCGTCGCCGCGGGCCTGCACCTGCTCGTCGGCCTCCCGGACGGCGTCGACGACGACGCCGTCGCCGAGCGCGCCCTCGCCGCCGGCGTCGCGGTCCAGCCGCTGTCGTACCACCGCCTGCGTCCCGGGCCGCCCGGCCTCGTCGTCGGCTACGCCGCGACGACCCCGGACCGGCTGCGCGAGGGCGTTCGGCGGCTCGCCGACGTGGTCCAGGAGAGCTAGAGCGTCAGCCAGTCCGTCATCGCCGGCCCGCCCCCCGCCAGCCGCCACACCAGGCGGAAGGGGGTGTGCGGCAGCGGCGCGAAGGAGAACCAGCCCTGCTCGTCCACCTCCGCCCGCCGCGGCGGCCTGCCCTCGACGTGCATCTCGACCTCACCGGCCCGGGCCGGCACGACCTGCCCGTGCAGGCCCGCGCGGGCGATCTGCACGTGCACGGTCGCGTCGCGGAAGGCGAAGGTGAGCTCGCGGATCGCGGCCCGGTCCGCCCGGGTCGCCCCGGCGAAGGCCGACGGGTCGGCCACGGAGTCGTAGGCCAGCGCCGCAAGCTCGGCGTCGATCGAGCGCCACGCGAAGGTCGCCTTGCCCGCCTCCACGAACCGGGTGGGCACGTCCCGCTGCTCCGCCAGCGCGTCCCGCAGCAGAGCGAGCAGGTCCTCGTCGTCGTCCCGCCAGCCGGTCATCGCCGCGCCCCGTCGAGGAACGCCGCCAGCGGCTCGCTGCGCCGCAGCTTCTCCAGGCACCGTGCCCGGGTCGGGCCGAGCCCGCCGATCGGGACGTCGAGGATCTCCGCGATCCGCACGTAGGGCAGCGGGGGGTCGCTGACCAGCAGCGCCAGCAGCCGCCGGCACTGCGGGGCCAGCCGCGCGAACGCCGCACGGACCGCGCAGCGCAGCTCCTCGAGCAGCATGCCCTCGTCGACGGGGGCGGCCGTCGGGTCGGCGACGACGGTGTCGTCGGCATCGTCGCCCACCGGCCCGCGCCGCCGCCGTGCCTCGTCGTGCAGCTTGAGGCACTCCCGCCGGGTGGTGGTGGCGATCCACCCGGGCAGCGCGGCGGGCTCGCGGATCGACTGCAGGTGCTCGAGCAGGCCCAGCCACAGGCTCTGCCCGACGTCGTCCGCGTCGGCGGGTGAGAGCCGGTGCCGCATGCAGATCCCCCAGACGAGCGGGGCGAAGCGCTCGACGATCTCGTCCCAGGCACGCCGGTCGCCGGCCCGGGCCCGCAGGACCAGGTCGACGACGACCGGGTCGTCACGCATCGGTGCTCTGCTCGGGGCGCGGGTAGGCGGCTTGGACCTTCTTGACGGCATCCTGCGGGCTGTCCCCCTGCGCGAGCAGGTTCGCCACCGCGCCGGTGATCACCCCGGTCGCGAACGAGGTGCCCGACCAGGCCGCCCAGCCGGAGAACTCGACCGGGGAGCGGGAGCCGTCGGCGTTCTCGACGAGCACCCGCTCGGGTGCGCCGTCGCCGAGGTAGGTGCTGACCACGTCCACCCCGGGGGCGAAGACGTCGATCCAGGGCGCCGTGTCGGCCTGCCCGGCGCCGCGGGGGGTGAACGCGGCGGCACCGGTGCCGTCGAGGGCACCGACGGCGATGACGTTGTCCAGCGCGGCGGGGAACAGCGCGGCGTTGGGAGCCGGTCGCCTGTCCGTGGCCGCGTGCGGCTCGCCGTGGTTCCCGGCCGCCGCGACCACGACCGTGCTCGGCGTGAGCTGGGCGATGGCCCGCTCCAGGACGAGCGGTGCCCGGCCGTCGTCGGTGGCCACGCCCACCGACAGGTTGAGCACGGCGACCCCGGCGTCCTGGTAGTCGGCGAGCAGGTCGGCGAAGTCCCACAGCGGCATCGACCACCGCTCGTCGCCGGATCCGCCCGGCACGCGCCGCAGCGCCGTCCGCACGTCCAGCACCGCCGACGGCGCGTGGCGGCGGATGATGCCGGCGATGAACGTGGCGTGCCCCTCCCACCACAGCCGCTCGCCGCCGTCGTCCTCGATCGGCCCGACCAGCGTGTCCGGGTCGGCGAGGTAGCACCCCGTCAGCTGCCGGTGCGGGGCCAGCACGGTGTCGAACAGCCCCACGGAGACGCGCGACAGCGCCTGGTCCGGCTTGGGGAGCGGGGCCACCGTCCCGGCGGCCGGGACGGTCGGCCGGTCGAACCCGTGGGTGTAGGGCTTGAACTGGACGCCGCTCAGCGTGCGGTTCTTGCCGAGCGTCGGCGTCCAGCCCGCGTAGCGGTGCGCGGACCACAGGCGCAGCTCGGTGAGCACGCGGTCGAGGTCGCTGTCGACCTCCGGTTCGGGGCCGCCGTGGTCGGCCCGCCGGCGGGCCGCGAGCGCGCGGCCGGCCTCGGCCGCGTTCGCCAGTGTCACGAGCGTGAGCCCCAGCCGGGCGTTGTCCGCCGCGACCCGCATACCGGCGCCGAGCTCCCTGCCGACGAGGTCCAGGTGCTCCGTCGCGACGACGATCTGGCACTCGCGCTCGTCCGCAGCCATCCGACCCACCTCCGTGTCGCCGGCCCCCCGCACAGGAACCCCTGTGAGGAGGAGCGGCCAGCATATCGACTGATACATGACTGACAGGTACTTGCGGAATCCTCGTTGACACCGCACCCCTCGCAGGGCAGGGATGGAGACGTGCACCGACGGTCGTGCCTCGACGCCGCCCAGGAGGCGCTGCGGCTGGCCGACGCGTCGCCCGCGGACGCCGTGGTGCTGGCGTCCGCGACGGTGCGCCGGGCCCGACGGCACGGCGACGCGGAGGCCCGGGCCGTCGCCGAACAGGCCTGGGGGCAGGCGCTGCGGCATCGCGGCGCCCACGACCACGCCCTGACCCACCTGCAGCGCAGCCTCCGCTGCGCCGAGGAGGCCGGTGCGGCACCGACGGCGGTCGCGGCCCGGCTCACGATGGCCTTCCTGCTCGCCGAGCGCGGTCGCCCGGCGCAGGCGCTCGACGAGCTCGACCGGGTGCTGGCCCTGCTCGACGACCCGCACGGCCGGGCCCGCGCCCTGGCGCAGCGCGGCGGCGTGCTGCTCGACCTGGGCCGGCACGGGGAGGCCCTCGACCACTACCGCGAGGCGCTGCCGACGCTGCGCGGGGCGGGCGACGCGTTCTGGGTCCGGCGGGTGATCTGGAACCGCGGCCTCGCCCACGCGTTCCGGCACGAGTTCGCCGCCGCGGAGGCGGACCTGCGCCAGGCCGAGCGGCTGGCGCGGGACCAGGAGCTGCCGCTGGAGGTCGGGTTCGCCCACGCCAACCTCGCCTGGGTGCTGGGCCTGCGCGGCGAGACCGCGGCCGCCTTCGCCCACTCGGCCGTCGCCGAGCGGCGCATCCGCGAGCAGGACGGCCGGCTGGGCGAGCTGCTCGTCGACCGCGCCGAGCTGCTGCTCTCGGTGCGGCTGGCCGGCGAGGCACGGGAGACGGCGGAGCAGGCGGTCGCGGAGTACGCCCGCGGCAGGCGGGACATGAAGCTGCCGCAGGCCCGGCTGGTCCTCGCCGAGGCGGCCCTGCTCGACGACGACCCCGGGGCCGCCTTGCCGCACGCCCGGCGGGCCGCGCGGGAGTTCGAGCGCCAGCAGCGGCCGGAGTGGGCGGCGCTCGCCCGGCTCCTGGTGCTGCGCGCGCGGTGCGCGGACGGGTGCGCACAGGCCGAGGACGTCCGCTCGGCCGTCCTGGTGACGACGACGCTGACCGCTGCCCACTGGCCGGCGCCCGCGCTCGACGCCCGCATCCTCACCGCGACCCTGCTGCGCCGCCGCGGAGCGTCCGCCGAGGCAGCCGCGCACCTGCGCGAGGCGGCCCGGCAGCGGCGCAGCGGCCCGGCCATGCTGCGGGCGCGCGGCTGGTACGCCGAGGCGCTGGCCCGGGCCGACGCGGGTAACCCGCGCGGTGCCCGGGCCGCGATCCGGGCCGGCCTCCGGCTGCTCGACGAGCACCGCGCCGTCCTCGGTGCCACCGACGTCCGGGCGCACGCGGCCGGGCACCGCACCGCGCTGGCCGAGCTGGGGCTGCGCATCGCGCTGCGCTCGGGGCGGCCGCGCGAGGTGCTGGAATGGGCCGAGCGCGGCCGGGCGACCGGGCTGCTCATGCAGCGCTCCGGCCGCCCCCCGGACGACCGGGAGACCGCCGAGGCGGTCGCCGCCCTGCGCGGGACCGTCCTGGAGATCGCCGAGCTGCGCACGGCCGGCCGGACCGACGAGATGGGGTCGTTGCTGGCCCGGCAGGCCACGCTGGAACGGCGGATCCGGGCACGGTCGCTGCACCGCGGCGGGGCAGGCGATCCGGTGGCGCCGCCCGCGGGCGTCGAGGCGCTCACCGCCGCGCTGGGCGACGCCGGCCTGCTCGAGCTCGTCGACGCCGACGGCACGCTCGTCGCGGTCACCCTGGCCGCCGGTCGGACCCGGCTGCACCGGATCGGGCCGATGCGTGCCGCCGACGACCTGCTCGACCGGGTCGCCTTCGCCGTCTCCCGGCTGCTGCGACCCGACCTGCCCGCCACGCTGCACGCCGCCGCCACGACCCTGCTGCGCGACAGCGCCGCGCGGGCGGATGCCGCCCTGCTGCACCGGATGCCCGAGCTCGCGGGCCGACCGCTGGTCGTCGTCCCGACCGGGTCGCTGCAGAACGTGCCGTGGGCGCTGCTGCCGTCGTGCGCGGGGCGGCCGGTCACCGTCTCGCCCTCGGCGACGTTGTGGCTCGGCGCCCGCTCCCGCCCGGCCACCCCGGGGCACACCCTCGTCGCCGCGGGCCCGGCGCTGCCCGGCGCCGACGGCGAGGCCCGCGCCGTCGCCGCCGTGCACGGTGTCACCCCGGTGCTCGCCGCCGACGCCACCGCGGACCGGGTGCTGCGTGGCCTCGACGGCGCCGCCCTCGTGCACCTGGCCGCCCACGGCCGCCTCGCCCCGCACAACCCGCTGTTCTCCGAGCTCACCCTGGCCGACGGGCCGCTGTTCGCCTACGACATCGAGCAGCTCGCCGACGCTCCGCACACGGTGGTGCTCGCGGCGTGCGAGAGCGGGCGGTCCGTGGTGTGCGCCGGCGACGAGCTGCTCGGGCTCGGGGCGATGTTCCTCGCCCGCGGCGCGAGCCAGCTCGTCGCGTCCCCGCTGCCGGTCCCGGACGCCGAGACGGCTCCCCTCATGACCGCCTTCCACCGGCGGCTCGCCGCCGGCCTGCCGGTCGCCGAGGCACTCGCCCAGGCCCAGGAGCAGCTGCGCGGGGGCGGCACCCCGGACGTCGCGGTCGCCGGGTTCGTCTGCGTCGGGTCGGGATTCGGGCGTGCGCCGGTGGTACCGGCGCCGCGGACGGAGACGGAGCCGACGCCCGTCAGGACGTCCGCCCTCGCCGGGAGCAGGTCGCTCGACCGTCCGATGTCGCCACCGCCGCCACCCCCACGACGGCCGCACCGGCCGCCGCCGCGCTGACCAACAGGCGGCCTGGCGAGGGCAGGCGCCGCCACGTCGCGACGGTCGTCACGGCGTCCGCGACGTCGCAGAACGCCGCGAGCCCGAGCCACGTGCGCTCGGCCTGCGGCCCCTGCCGGGCGCCGAGGAGGGCACCGGCCCCGAGTGCGATGTCGCGGGCTCCCGCCGCCCGGCCGAGCACCTCGCCTGCGGGATGGGTCGACGACCACCCGACCCACGGCGTCGCGGCGAGCCGCGGGCTCACCAGCGCCGCGACCCCCAGCGCGATACGCGACGCCGCGAGCGCCCGCCCGCCCCCCTGCACCAGCCGGTTCAGCTCCACCCGGTTCCGCTCCCTCGGTTCGGCGCGGGGTCTGGGCCGCGCGCGTGACGACGTTCGACTGCGCCCACTCCAGCACGGCCGCCCGCCGCCCGCTCTCCGAGGTCCACACGTCAGGAAGGCCACCTTCATGGCCCGACGCGACAGGAAAGTGGCCTTCCTGGCACCCGAGTGGGCATGCCGCCGACAGATAGTTAGCATGTATCAAGCAATGTGAGTCGGGCGGGTGAGGATGACGGCGTACGCAGCGGTGCACGACGACACGCGCTACAAGTGGGTGGCCCTGTCCAACACGACGCTCGGGCTGCTCATGGCCACGATCAACTCCTCGATCGTGCTCATCGCGATGCCCGACATCTTCCGCGGCATCGGCATCGATCCGCTGGCGGCCGGCAACACCGGCTACCTGCTGTGGATGCTCATGGGCTTCATGGTCGTCACGGCCGTGCTGGTCGTCGGGCTCGGGCGGCTGGGCGACATGTACGGCCGCGTCCGGATCTACAACCTCGGCTTCCTGATCTTCGCGGTGTCGTCCGTGCTGCTCGCGGTGACCTGGATGCAGGGCGACGCCGCGGCGCTGTGGCTGATCGGCTGGCGGATCGTCCAGGGCATCGGCGGCGCCTGCCTGATGGCCAACTCCAGCGCGATCCTCACCGACGCCTTCCCCCCGCGGCAGCGCGGGACGGCGCTGGGCATCAACGGCGTCGCCGCGATCGCCGGCTCGTTCCTCGGGCTGGTGATCGGCGGCCTGCTCGGCCCCGTCAACTGGCACCTGGTGTTCCTCGTGTCCGTGCCGTTCGGCGTGTTCGGCACGATCTGGGCCTACCTCAAGCTGCGCGACACCGGCGAACGCCGCCCTGCCCGCATGGACTGGTGGGGCAACGTCACCTTCGCGGTCGGCCTGATCGCGGTGCTCGTCGGCATCACCTACGGCATCCAGCCGTACGGCGACCACGTCATGGGCTGGACCAGCCCCTTCGTCCTGACCTGCCTCATCGGCGGTGCGCTGGTGCTCGCCGCGTTCGTCGCCGTCGAGCTGAGGGTGCAGAACCCGCTGTTCGACCTCTCGCTGTTCCGGATCCGCGCGTTCACCCTCGGCAACACCGCCAACCTGCTCGCTTCGCTGGGCCGCGGCGGCCTGCAGTTCGTGCTCATCATCTGGCTGCAGGGCATCTGGCTGCCCCAGCATGGCTACTCCTTCGAGGAGACGCCGCTGTGGGCCGGCATCTACATGCTCCCGTTGACGGTCGGGTTCCTCGTCGCCGGACCGCTGTCGGGCGTGCTGTCGGACCGCATGGGCCCGCGGTGGTTCTCGACCGGCGGCATGGTGCTGACAGCGGTGAGCTTCGTGCTGCTGGAGCTGCTGCCCGTCGACTTCTCCTACCCCACCTTCGCCGCGCTGCTCCTGCTCAACGGCGTCGGCATGGGCCTGTTCTCCTCGCCGAACCGGGCCGAGGTGATGAACAGCCTCCCGGCGAGCGCCCGCGGCGCGGGAGCCGGGATGAACGCCACCTTCCAGAACTCGGGGATGGTGCTCTCGATCGGCCTGTTCTTCACCCTGATGATCGCCGGGCTGGCGAGCACCCTGCCTGCGGCGCTGTCGAGCGGGCTGACGGCGAACGGCGTCCCCGCCGCGGACGCCGCGCGGATCGCCGAGCTGCCGCCGGTGGCGGTCCTCTTCGCCGCGTTCCTCGGCTACAACCCGGTCCAGCAGCTGCTCGGGCCGGTGCTCGCCACGCTGCCCCCAGACCAGGCGAGCTACCTGACGGGCCGCAGCTTCTTCCCCCAGCTGATCACGGGCCCCTTCTCCGACGGCCTCACCGCGGCCTTCTGGTTCGCGATCGTCGCCTGCCTCGTGGCGGCGGCGGCCTCCTGGTTCACCGGCACCCGCTCCCGTCCGGCCGCCCACGAGTCGGTGGGCGCCGAGCTGGCGGCGGAGTCCGGCGAGCTGGTGCGCGACGGGTTCGCCGGCCCGGTTCCGGCCGGTCGCCTGCTCGGCACGCTGCGCCGACCCGACCGAAAGGGGTGACGAGATGACCGCCACGACGGCCGCCGCCGGGGACGCCCTCGGCTCGACGTCCGGTGAGGTCGCCGACCGGGACTGATTCTCCCGCCGTAGCGTGCCTGTGTGCAGCAGCCCTCCGACCTCGAGACGGTCCGCGAGTCCTACGACCGGGTCGCCGATGCCTACGTGGAGCTCGCCATGGGCCGGTTGGAGACGGAGCCGTGGCTACGAGCCGTGCTCGCCGCGTTCGCCGAGTCCGTCCGCGGGCTCGGCCCGGTCCTGGACGTCGGCTGCGGCCCCGGCACCGTCACCGCGCACCTCACTGAGCTCGGTCTGGACGCCTCGGGCGTCGACCTGTCGCCGCGCATGGTCGAGCACGCCCGCCGGCAGTATCCCGACCTGCGGTTCTCCGTCGCCTCGGCGACCGAGCTGGACCTCGCGCCGGCCTCGCTCGGTGGCGTGCTCGGCTGGTGGTCGCTGTTCAACCTCCCGCGGGAGGCGCTGCCCGGCGTGCTGCGGACCTTCGCCGAGGCACTCGTCCCCGGAGGTCAGGCGCTGGTCGGCACGCACGTCGGCGACGGCGACGTCCGGCGGACCGAGGGGTACGGCGGCCTGCCGGTGTCCTGGACGACCCACCTCTACCGTCCCGAGAAGCTGGCCGGGATGCTGGTCGACGCCGGTCTCGAGGTGGTCGCCGAGCTGCGGCTGCCGGTGCAGCCGCCGTCGCTGCGCCCGCAGGTGCTGCTTGCTGCGCGGCGCCCGGCCTGAACCGGCACGCGGCCTCGAACGCCGCCGCCGGCACACACGGGGCAGCCCGGATACCGGTCACCCCGGCAGGCGCAGCACGGCGGTGACGACCGGGAGCGCGCGGTCGAGCTCCGCGCAGGACGGGCCGGCGTAGCCGAGGACGAGCCCGGCCAGCGCCGGCGCGCCGGTGTGGTGGCGGGCCAGTCCGTCGAGAGCGACCCCGCGGTCGGCGGCCACCGCGATCGCCGCCTCCTCCGCGGCCGGGTCGGCGAGCCGGACGACGACGTGCGCACCCGCCGCGTCGCCGCACACCGGCATCGCGGCTGCCGCCACCGCCGCCACCACGGCCTGGCGCCGCTGCGCCAGCTCGCGCCGCAGCCGGCGCAGGTGCCGGCCCAGGTCGCCGTGCGCGGCGAGCGCCGCGAACACCCGCTGGCCCGCCCGCGCCGGGCGGACACCGGCCCGGTCCCGCTGCGCCACCACGGCGGTGCGCACGGCCGGGGGCGCCACGAGCCAGCCCGCGCCCAGCGTCGGCGTCAGCAGCTTGCTCGCGGTGCCCAGGTGCACGACGACGTCCGGGCCCAGCGCGGCGAGCAGCGGGAGCGGGGCGACGTCGTAGCGCAGCTCGCCGTCGTAGTCGTCCTCGACGACCAGGAACCCCTCGGCTCGCGCCCGCGCCACCAGCGCGACCCGCCGCGCCGCCGACAGCCGGGCGCCGAGCGGGAACTGGTGCGCCGGCGTGCAGTAGACGGCCGCGAGACCCATCGGCAGGGCGTCGACGACCAGCCCGTCGCCGTCCACCGGCACCGGGAGCACGGCGAGCCCGGCACCGCGCAGCGCCGCGGCGGCGCGCTGGTAGCCCGGCTCCTCCACCGCCACCCGCGCCCCGCGCGGCAGGGTGCCGGCCAGCTCGGCGACCGCCGCCGTGGTGCCGCCGGTCGCCAGCACGGCGCCGGGATCGGCGGCCAGGCCACGGTGCCGCAGCAGGTGCTCGACGACCGCGCCGCGGAACGCCGGCAGGCCGACCGCATCGGGCACGACGTCGGGCGGCTCGTCGGCGGCGGCGCGCCAGGCCCGCCGCCACGCGGCCCGGTCCAGCGCCGCGACGCAGGGCATCCCGGGCCGCAGGTCGGCCGGTGCGGGGCCGTTCCGCGGTGCAGTCGCCGTGCGCGGGGCGGCCTGCTCTGCACTTCGCGCCGACTCCGCCCAGTCCGCGCCGTCCGCCGGCGGCGCCGCGTGCACGGTCGGAGCGCGGTGTCGGGACCGTGGCGCGGCCTCCGGTCCGGGACGCGGCGCGGCCGGCACCGCCACCACGAAGGTCCCCGCGCCGTGCCGCCCGGCCACCCATCCCTCGGCGAGCAGCTGGTCGTAGGCCGCCGCGGTCACCGTCCGGCTCACCGCGAGATCGACCGCGAGCGACCGGGTCGACGGCAGGCGGTCCCCGACCCGGACCGCACCCGCTCGCGCCGCCGCCCGCAGTGCGTCGGCGAGCTGCACAGCGAGTGGCGAGCGGCCGTCCCGGTCCAGCTCCAGCGGCGGCAGGTCCACAAGTGGCCTCTCACAATCGATGCGGAATGGCCCTCGCAGGATGCCACCTCGAGGCCCAGGCTGAACAGGTGACCGCGACCCGATCCCCCGCGCCCCCGGCCACTGCGCCCCTTTCCCCGACGGCGCGCAGCACGATCCGCCGCGGCGCCGGCCGCGCCCGCACCGACCGCGCCGAGCTGTACGCCGTCCTCGACGCCGGCCTGGTCTGCCACCTCGGGGTCGTCCTCGGCGACGCACCGGTCGTGCTGCCCACCGTCTACGGCCGCGGGCAGGGTGACCGGGCCGACACGCTCTACCTGCACGGCTCCACCGGCGCCGGCACCCTGCGCGCGGCCACGGCGGGCGCACCCGTGTGCGTGACGGTCACCCACGTCGACGGCGTGGTCTACGCGCGCTCGGTGTTCCACCACTCGATGAACTACCGCAGCGCGGTGGTGCACGGCCAGGCCCGGCTCGTCACCGACCACGCCGAGCGCCTCGCCGGACTGCGCGCCGTGACCGAGCACGCCGCGCCCGGCTCGTGGGACCACGCCCGCCCCCCGACCCGCAAGGAGCTCGCCGCCACCGCCGTCCTCGCGCTGGATCTTGCCGAGGCGAGCGTCAAGGTGCGCACCGGCCCGCCCGTCGACGACGACGCGGACGTCGACGCCGGTGGCCGGTGGGCCGGGGTCGTCCCGGTCCGCATCGTCGTCGACGCCCCGCAGCCCTGCCCCCTGCTGCCCGCGGGCACCCCGATCCCGCCGCACGTCCGGTCCCGCCGACGGGACGCCGTGCCGGCGCGCGGGTGAACTACCCTCGTCGCACGTGACCACCGCTCCCGCCTACCCCCGCGCCGAGCGCCTGGACCTCGTCGACCACCTGCACGGCCGCGCCGTCGCCGACCCGTACCGCTGGCTGGAAGACCCGGACGACCCGCGTACGCGGGAGTGGTCCACCGCGCAGGACGCGCTGGCCCGCGCCCACCTCGACGCGCTGCCCGGCCGCGACCGGCTCGCCACCACGCTGGCGGCCCTGGCCGAGGCGGGCTGGGTCGGGGCGCCGGTCTGGCGGGCCGGGCGCCGCTTCGCCACCCGCCGCGAGCCGGGGCAGGAGCACGGCGTCCTGCACGTCACCGAGCCCGACGGTGCGCAGCGGGTGCTGCTCGACCCCGTCGCGCTCGACGCGGCCGGGCTGACCACGCTCGACGGGTGGATCCCGGACCACGAGGGCCGCCGGCTGGCCTACCAGCTCTCCGCGGGTGGCGACGAGCAGTCGGTGCTGCACGTCCTCGACGTCACCACCGGTCACGACATCGAGGAGCCCATCGACCGCTGCCGGTACTCCGACGTCGCATGGCTGCCGGGCGGACAGGAGTTCTTCTACGTCCGCATGGTCGCCCCGGACGAGGTGCCGCCGGGCGAGCAGGCGTTCCACCGCCGCATCTGGCGCCATCGCGTCGGCGCCCCGACCGACACCGACGTCCTCGTCGAGGGCGCCGACCTCTACGAGCAGCACAACTACTACGGCGTCGACGTCTCCGACGACGGCCGCTGGCTGATCGTCACGGCGAACGTCGGCACCGCCCGCCGCGACAGCCTGTGGATCGCGGACCTGCACGGGGCCGGCGCCCTGGTCCCCGTCCTCACCCAGGCCGACGACGTGCGGTGCTCAGCGTGGGTGGAGCGCGACGGCCGGCTGTACCTGCTCACCACCGACGGCGCTCCCCGCTTCCGCCTCGCCGTCACCGATCCCACCGCGCCCGGCCGCGAGCACTGGCGCGAGCTGGTCGCCGAGGACCCCGACTCCGTGCTGGAGGGTGTGGGGTGGCTGCAGCCCGCCGGCTCGGCCGACCCCGCCGACGGGCTGCTCGCGCTCGTCCGCAGCCGCCACGCCACCGCCGAGGTCACGCTGCACGACCGGGACGGCACGCCGCGCGCCGCCGTCCCGCTGCCCGGGCTCGGGGCGCTGGCCGGGGTGACCTCGGCCGACCGGGCCAGTCCCGAGCACCAGGGCCGGCTGTGGATCGGCTGGACCGACCTCGTCACGCCGCAGCAGGTGCGCCGCTTCGACCTCGCCACCGGCGAGACGGTCCTCGACGAGGCCGCGCCCGGCGCGGTCCCGGTGCCGCCCGTGCTGATCGAGCAGCGGGAGGTGACCTCGGCCGACGGCACCACCGTCCGGATGTTCGTCGTCAGCCCCGCCGACGGCCGGGGATCACGCCCAGCCCTGCTGACCGGGTACGGCGGCTTCGGCATCCACCCCGAGCCCGCCTACAGCCCCTCCGCGCTGGCCTGGGTCGGCGCCGGCGGCGTCTACGCGCTGGCCTCGCTGCGCGGCGGCGGCGAGGAGGGCGAGGCGTGGCACCGCGCGGGCAACCGCGACCACAAGCAGAACGTGTTCGACGACTTCCACGCCGCCGCGCAGGCCCTCATCGACGCCGGGGACACGACCGCGGACCGGCTGGCGATCCTCGGCGGCTCCAACGGGGGCCTGCTCGTCGGCGCGGCCCTGACCCAGCGGCCCGACCTCTACCGGGCCGTCGTCTGCTCCGCGCCGCTGCTCGACATGGTCCGCTACGAGCAGTTCTCCCTCGGCCGCACCTGGAACGACGAGTACGGCACCGCGGACGACCCGGACGAGCTGGGCTGGCTGCTGTCCTACTCCCCCTACCACCACGTGCGGGAGGGCACCGGCTATCCGGCGGTGCTGTTCACCGTCTTCGACTCCGACACCCGCGTCGACCCGCTGCACGCCCGCAAGATGTGCGCGGCCCTGCAGCACGCGACCGCGGGGAGCCTGGCCACTCGCCCCGTGCTGCTGCGCCGGGAGACCGACGTCGGCCACGGCGCCCGGTCGGTCTCGCGCAGCATCGCGCTCGGCGTCGACCAGCTGTCCTTCCTCGCCGCGCACACCGGACTGCCGCTGTGACCGCGCCGCCGATCCCGCTGACGACCGCACCGGTCCCTACGCCCGTCCCGACGACGGACCCGACCGGGTCGATCCTGCCGACGGCGCCGTCGGTGGGCGACCTCGCCACCACCGTCGCCGAGCCCGTCTGTGCCAAGGACCCCGGCTCGTGGTGCGAGCGGTTCTACCAGTGGACCGACAACGACTTCCTCGCGCAGTCCGCCGACGTCATCGTCGCGAAGTCGTTCACGATCGCCCTCACCGTCCTGCTCGCGCTGCTCGTCCGCTTCCTGCTGCACCGGGCGATCCACCGGCTCGTCGAGGGCGCTGCCAGCAACCCGGTCTCCCGCCTCATCAGCCGCCGGACGCGCCCGCAGATCGGGGAGGGTGCAGTAGCATCCGTCTCGCCCCGACGGGCCCAGCGCGCCCGCACCATCGGCTCGGTGCTGCGCTCGGCCAGCTCGTTACTGGTGGGAGCGATCGCCGTCGCGATGATCCTCGCGGAGTTCGGGGTGGCGCTGGCCCCGCTCCTCGCCTCGGCGGGCATCGTCGGGCTCGCGATCGGCTTCGGAGCGCAGAACCTCGTCCGCGACTTCCTCTCGGGCATGTTCATGCTGCTGGAAGACCAGTACGGCGTCGGCGACATCGTCGACCTGGGCTCGGCCAACGGTACCGTCGAGGCCGTGGGCCTGCGGATCACGACCGTCCGCGACGGCAACGGGACGGTCTGGTACGTCCGCAACGGCGAGATCCTGCGGGTGGGCAACAAGAGCCAGGGCTTCGCCGTCGCCGTCGCGGACCTCCTGCTCGCACACAACGCCGACATCGCGCAGGCCGTCGAGCTCGCGACCCGGGCGGCGGACGAGGTCGTGGCGGATCCGGAGGTCGCCGAGCACGTGCTCGAGGCACCCGAGGTCGTCGGGATCGAGAAGGTCGGCCCGGAGGGCGTGACGTTCCGGGTCACCGCCCGCACCGCCCCCGGCCAGCAGTTCGGTGTGCAGCGGGCGCTGATCACCGCGCTGACCGAGGCGTTCGACCGGGCGGGTCTGCCGCGCCCGCTCGCGTTCCCGACCGCGGCACCTCCCCCGACCAAGTAATCGCCGCCGGCCAAGTAGAGGACAATGGAGCGGTGACCGTCCCCCGGAACTTCTACGACGACGTCGGCGGCGCCCCCGTCTTCCACAAGATCATCGGGCGCTTCTACGAAGAGGTCGCCGCAGACCCGGTGCTGCGGCCCCTCTACCCGGAGGAGGACCTCGGCCCGGCGGAGGACCGGCTGCGGATGTTCCTCGAGCAGTACTGGGGCGGCCCGCGCACCTACTCCGACCAGCGCGGCCACCCCCGCCTGCGGATGCGCCACTTCCCGTTCCGGATCGGCCCCCTCGAGCACGACGCCTGGCTGCGGTGCATGCGGATCGCCGTGGACGAGGCCGGGCTGGCGCCTGCCCACCGCGACCAGCTCTGGCAGTACCTCGAGTACGCCGCGGCCAGCATGGTCAACTCGCCGGTCTAGCTGATCCACAGGACGTGCTGTCTTTCCACCTGTGGATCCGCGCCTTGCTCCGCTGCGGCGCTGATCCACAGGACATGAATGGGGGCCCGGAGGCCCCTGGCAGTATGCCCCCGTGCAATGGTGGAGGGACGCCGTCTTCTACCAGGTCTACGTGCCCAGCTTCACCGACTCGGACGGCGACGGAATCGGCGACCTGCAGGGGATCCGCAGCCGCCTGGGCTACCTGGAGCTGCTCGGCGTCGACGCGCTGTGGCTCAGCCCCATCTACCCCTCCCCGATGGTCGACAACGGCTACGACGTCACCGACCACCGCGGCGTCGACCCGGCGTGGGGCGACCTCGACGCCGTGGACGACCTGATCGCGGACGCGCACGCGCACGGCATCCGGGTCACCGTCGACCTCGTGCCCAACCACACCTCGGACCAGCACCCCTGGTTCCGCGCGGCGCTGGCGTCCCCGACGGGCAGCCCGGAGCGGGCCCGCTACCACTTCCGGCCGGGCCAGGGCACCGACGGCACCGAACCGCCCAACGGATGGCGCAGCGTGTTCGGCGGCTCGGCCTGGACCCGCGAGCCGGCGCGGGACGAGGGTTCTCGCGAGTGGTATCTGCACCTGTTCTCCCCCGCCCAGCCGGACCTGAACTGGACGAACCTCGAGGTCTGGGCGGACCTGGACAAGACGCTGCGGTTCTGGCTGGACCGCGGCGTCGACGGGTTCCGCATCGACGCCGCGCACGGGATGTGCAAGAAGCTCGACGCCGCGGGGCGGGCCGGCGCCGCCGACGACGACCCGCGGTTCGACCAGGACGACGTGCACGACGTGCACCGGATGATCCGCGCGACGCTCGACCACTACCCGGAGCGGGTGGCCATCGGCGCGCTCGGGGTGCGCAGCGCGGCCCGGTTCGCGCGCTACGTGCGGTCGGACGAGCTGCACCTGGCCGTCGACACCCAGCTGGCCGCGAGCCGGTTCGACGCGGACGAGGTGCGCGCCGCGATCGAGGACTGCCTGGCGGCGGTGGGCTCCGTGGGGGCCGCGGCATCGTGGTTGCTGTCCGACCACGACCTGTCCCGCCCTGCCTCCCGGTACGGCACGGGCCCGGTCGGGCGGGCCCGGGCGCGCGCGATGGCCCTGGTGCAGCTCGCGCTGCCCGGCGCGGCGTACATCTACAACGGCGACGAGCTGGGGCTGCCCGACGCCGCCCTGCCCGGCGAGGCGCGCCGTGATGCCGTCTGGCACCACGGTGAAGACAGTCGCGACGGCTGCCGCGTCCCGCAGCCCTGGGAGGCGGACCTGCCCGCCTACGGGTTCACCAGCGGCGAGCCCTGGCTGCCGATACCCGCGGGCTACGCCGCCCTGAGCGCCGCCGCGCAGCTCGAGGACACCGGGTCCACGCTCTCGCTGTACCGGCGCGCGCTGGAGCTGCGCCGGCTGCACCCCGGTTTCACCACGCCCACGCCCCCCGGGCCGCCGCTGGAGTGGTTCGGCGCCCCGCCCGGCTGCCTGGCGTTCCGCCGCACGGGCACGACGCTGGTGTGCGCGCTCAACACCTCACCGGAGCCGGTCCCGCTGCCCCCCGGCGACCCGTTGCTGGTCAGCGGCCCGCTCGACGAGCGGATGCTCCCCCCGGACACCGCCGTCTGGCTCGCCTGAGCGTCCGCCGGTTCCGGCCGGCCGCCGACACCCCCCGCCCTCGCCCGCCCCGCGAGTCGGCACCTTCGCCGCCGCGAGTCGGCACGTTTGCCGCCGCGAGTCGGCACGTTCGGCAGACCGCCGTCAGGTCAGCAGCGGCAGCGCCGTGATCCGCCGCCGCACCACTGCGCCGTAGCGGGCGTCCAGGCGCAGCCACGACGACGTCGCCGAGACCCGCACGGACTCGCCGGCGTCGCCCGCCCCGACGAACCCCATTCCGGACAGCGCGAAGAGGCACCTCATCGGGATCCGGACGGGCGGCCCCGCCGCACCGGTCACGGTGAGCACCGTCTGGTCGAGCAACGACGCGGGCGGCCCGAGCGGGCCGGCGTGTTCGCGGGCCAGGACGAGGCCACGCTCGGTGAGCCCCTCCAGCTCCGCGGCCGGCACGGTGTCGACGACGGCCCAGCCGTCGTCGGGCGGGAGCAGCCCCTGCCACAGCCCACCGCTGCCGGGATCGACGGTGTCCGAACGGTCCACGCTCAGCGCCGACAACAGCGTGGTGGCGTAGGTCGTGACGTCGGCGGGCTCCAGCGTGCCCGGCACGGAACGGGTCGCGAGCACGTCGAACGGCGTGCTCGCCCACGCGGTCACCCTGCCGGACGCGGAGCCGAGCAGCCGGACCGCCGCCGTCTGATCGAGCCGGACCACCCGGCCGACGAAGGTGCCCAGGTCGCCGCGGTCGTCCGGGTCGGTGATGCGCAGGGCGCTCATGCGGCGGTCCAGCGGCCGAGGAAGGTCCGCTCCTCGTCGGTCAGCCGGCGCGGCCGTCCGGCGTCGAGGTCGTAGGTCGCCATCCGGGTCCACGCCCGCACGGCGACGGCGTCGGCCTCCTCGGGGCCGTCGTGCATCTCGTAGGTGATCCGGAACGACGCGGCCCGCACCTCCTCGATCGCCATCGTCACGCGCACGCCGTCGGACCGGTACGGGATCTGGCGGCGGTAGTCCACGTGCAGGCCGACGACCAGCAGCCCGGCGGCGAAGCCCACGACGCCCTCGGCGGCGGCCGCGTCGAAGATCAGGGCGACGCGGGCCTCCTCCAGGAGGGTCACGGCCTTGGCGTTGTTGACGTGCCGGTAGGAGTCCTGGTCGGTCCACCGCACCGGGACCTGCGCGACGAAGCGGGGCACGCCGCACACCCTCTCATCTTGATCCGGCGCGCAGTGCGGGCGGACGTGTCGTGGCCGGATCGCTACCGCGCCAGGCCGCGCAGCTGTCGCGACACCACCGACAGCGTCGCCAGGTCCAGCCGGTTGTCGCTCAGGATCTGGTCCAGCGCCGGGCGGGCGCGCAGCAGCCGCGAGGCGTTCGCCCGCTCCCACTGCGCGATCGCCTCGTCCACCGGCGTGCCCGGGGCGGCCTCGCGCAGCGCGTCGAGCGTCACCGCCCGCAGCGAGCCGTAGAGGTCGTCGCGCAGTGCCAGCCGCGCCAGCGAATGCCACCGGTCGCCGCGCTCCAGCCCGCTGACCGCCGTCAGCGCCACGCTGATCCCGAGGTGCTCGGACATGGCGTAGTAGAGCTGCGCCACCTCGAACGGCTCGCGCGGTTCCTTCTCACGGTCGGCAAGTTCCACGAGTTCGACGATGTCGAGCAGCCCGTAGCTTTCCAGCAGTGCCGCGGCCTCCAGCGCCAGCTCGGCCGGCACGCCGTTGGTCTCGAGCTTCGCCGCGGCGGCCGTCATCTCGGCGCACTCGCGCCCGACCAGCAGCTCAGGCAGCCGTCCGCGCAACGCCCGCACGGGCGCGGCGAAGCGGGTGATGGTGGATCCGACGGCCAGGGGCTGGGGCCGGTTGGTGAGGAACCAGCGCGCGGCGCGGTCGAGCAGCCGCCGCGACGCGAGCACCACCCGGTCCGAGACCGCGGTGGGGATCTTCGGGGAGGACAGGCGCCCCCACAGCTCGGGCAGCTCGAACACCGCGGTGACGACCGAGAACGCCCGCACGGAGTCGTCCGCGCTGGCGCCCAGCTCGTCTTCCATGCGGAACGCGTACGTCATGCCTGCGGCGTCGACGGTTTCGTTCACCAGCAGCGTCGTGAGGATCTCCCGACGCAGCGGGTGGTCGGCGATCGCCTCGGGGAACCGCTCGCGCAGGGGGCGCGGGAAGTACTCGGGCAGCCGGCTCGAGAACGCCGCCGTGTCGGGCAGGTCCGAGGCGAGCACGCGGGCGTGCAGGTCGAGCTTCGCGTGCGCGACGAGGGTCGCGAGCTCCGGACCGGTGAGCCCCTGCCCCGCCGATTCGAGCGCGGCGAACCCGGCCTTGTCCGGCAGCACCTCCAGCTCCCGGTCGATGCCGCGGCGGGTCTCGAGGTCCGCGACGAACCGCCGGTGCACCCGGACCATGCCCGGCGCGTGCGCCCGGCCGACGCCCAGCAGCGAGTTCTGCCCGCGGTTGTCGGCGAGCACCAGGGCGGACACCTCGTCGGTCATCTCCACCAGCAGCGCGTTGCGCGCCTCACCGTCCACCGTGCCGTCCGCGACCAGCCGATCGAGCAGGATCTTGATGTTGACCTCGTGGTCACTGCAGTCGACGCCCGCGGAGTTGTCGATCGCATCTGTGTTGATCTTGCCGCCGTTGCGGGCGAACTCGATGCGGCCCCGCTGGGTCAGCCCGAGGTTGCCACCCTCGCCGACGACCTTGACGCGCAGCTCGCTCGCATCGGCGCGGATCGCGTCGTTGGCCTTGTCGCCGGCGTCGGCGTGGGTCTCCTCGCTCGCCTTGACGTAGGTGCCGATCCCGCCGTTCCAGAGCAGGTCGGTCGGGGCCCGCAGGACGGCGCGGATCAGCTCCGGCGGGCTGAGCCGAGTCACCCCCATCCCACCGTCATCGATCCCCAGCGCGGCGCGGATCTCCGGCCCGACGGGCACCGACTTCGCCGTCCGCGGCCACACCCCACCGCCCGCGCTGATCGCGTCGCGGTCGTAGTCGTCCCACGACGAACGCGGCAGCGCGAACACCCGCTGCCGCTCGGCGAACCCGCGTGCGGCGTCCGGTGTCGGATCGACGAAGACGTGCCGGTGGTCGAACGCGGCGACCAGCCGGATGTGGGGGGACAGCAGCATGCCGTTGCCGAACACGTCGCCCGACATGTCGCCGATCCCGACGACGGTGAACTCCTCGGCCTGGGTGTCGACTCCCAGCTCGCGGAAGTGCCGCTTCACGCTCTCCCACGCGCCGCGGGCCGTGATGCCCATCGCCTTGTGGTCGTAGCCCTTCGAGCCGCCGGAGGCGAACGCGTCGCCGAGCCAGAACCCGTAGGACGCGGCCACCTCGTTCGCGATGTCCGAGAACGTGGCGGTGCCCTTGTCCGCGGCGACGACGAGGTAGGAGTCGTCGCCGTCGTGGCGCACCACGTCGGGTGGCGGGACCGTCTCGGCGCGCCCATCGGGTCGGGTGACCAGGTTGTCCGTGACGTCGAGCAGCCCGGAGATGAACGTCCGGTAGCAGGCGACGACCTCGTCGCCACCCGCATCGGGCCGGCGGACGACGAACCCGCCCTTCGCCCCGACCGGGACTATCACGGCGTTCTTCACAGCCTGGGCCTTGACCAGGCCGAGGATCTCGGTGCGGAAGTCCTGGGGCCGGTCACTCCAGCGCAGGCCACCGCGGGCGACCGGCCCGTAGCGCAGGTGCACGCCCTCGACCCGGGGGGAGTAGACGAAGATCTCGAACCGGGGCCGCGGAGCGGGCATGTCCGGCACCGCGGACGGGTCGATCTTGAACGACAGGAACGGCCGCTCCCGGTAGAAGTTCGTGCGCAGCGTCGCACCGATCATCCCGAGGAAGCCGCGCAGGATGCGGTCGGCGTCCAGGCCGGTCACCGCGTCGATCAGCTCCTGGGCGGTGGCGAGCGCGTCGTCCTCGGCCTCGGGCCGTCCCTCGAGCGCCGGGTCGAACCGCGCGGTGAACAGGCCGAGAAGCGCCCGGGCCACGGCGGGGTGGGCCAGCAGCGTGTCGGCCATGTAGTTGACCCCGTAGGGGTTGCCGAGCTGGCGGGCGTACCGGGCGTAGGCGCGCAGCACCGCGACCTCACGCCAGGCCAGCCCCGTGCGCAGCACGAGCGCGCTGAACCTGTCGGTCTCCGCCTCACCCCGCCACGCCGCCGCGAACGCCGCGGTGAAATGCGCGGCGACCTCGGTGTGCGGCCGGTCGGCCAGCGCGGTCTGGGTCGCCACGTCCAGGCTCAGCCCGAAGTCGTAGGTCCAGCAGCGCAGACCGTCCGGTCGGACGATCTCCGACGGGCGCTCGTCGAGGACGTCCACGCCGAGCTGCTGGAGCACGGGCAGCACCGCGGTCAAGGTCGCGGATGCACCGGCCAGGTAGAGGGTGAAACGCTGCTCCTGGCCCCCCGACGGGGCGTAGAGCCGCAGGCCGAAGTCGCCCGGGCCGCTCAGCGCGGCGACGTAGCGCAGGTCGACGAGCGCCTGCGCCGGGTCGACCCCGGCCTTGTACGCCTCGGGGACCCCGGGGATCAGGTCGGCGACCTCGCCGCTGCCAGGCAGGGACAGCAGGCGGTCGTCCCAGGTGCGGATGGCCTCGGCGAGCTCGTCCTGCAGGTCGTCGCCGTCCACGGCCTCGGTCGACGTCGTCGGGTCGGTGTGGACGGTGAAGTGCACCAGCGCGAGGGCGGACTCGGTGAGCCGGACGGTGAAGTCGACCGACGACCCGTGCAGGTGGCGGCGCAGCACCTCGGCCATCGCGATGCGCGACGACGTCGTGTACCGGTCCCGGGGCACGTACACCAGGCAGGAGACGAACCGGCGGTACGGGTCCGGACGCAGGAAGACGCGGACCGTGCGGCGCCCGGCGACGGCCAGCACCCCGACCGCGGTGTCGTGCAGCTGCTGCTCGGTGCTGCTGAACAGCTCCTCGCGGGGTAGCGCCGAGATGACCTCGAGCATCTGCTGGCCCGAGTAGGACGCGAGCGGGAAGCCGGCGCGATGGATGGCGTCACGCACGTGCCGTTCGACGACCGGGATATCGAGCACGTTCTCGTAGAGAGCGGCGACGGTGAGCATGCCGAGGAAGCGGTGCTCGCCCAGGAGACGCCCCGCGACGTCGACGATGCGGACGGCGAGGTAGTAGGGCTGCACGGGGCGCAGCACGCGGCTCTTCGCGGTGGCACGGGTGAACACGAGAAGCTCGGGCGGGGCGTCGGCGGCCTCGGGGCTCAGGACTTCGGCGACCCCGCTCTCCCGACGCAACACCCCGAGGCTGGGCCCCTCGGGAACCAGTCGGTCGCCGTCGGCCACGAGGTGGCGGTGGCCGAGGAACGTGAAGTGCCCGTCGGCGAGCCAGCGGAGCAGGTTCGCGAGGTCGTCCGCCCGGGTCACTGACGACGAGCCCGCCGAGCGGTCGGCGTCGAGCAGGCCGTCGGCGAGCAGCCGGTCGGCCAGCTCCCGGGCCTGGCGGGCCATTTCCGGGGCGTCGCGGACGACCTCGCGGACGTCGTGCAGAACCTCGACGACATCGGCTTCCAGCCCGGCGGGGACGCGGCGGCCCAGGTCGACGTGGATCCAGGACTCGGCGAGGGCCCCGCGTGGCGGCGCCACCGGGTCGGCGTCCGGCAGGACGGCGCGCAGCTCGCCGTCCGCGGCGCGCTCCACGACGACGATGGGGTGGATGACCCGTCTGGGCTCGCCCCCGGCCCGGCGCACTGCCGCGAGCACGGACTCGACGAGGTAGGGCATGTCGTCGGTGACGATCTCGAGGACCGCGCCCGATCCCTCCGGCGTGCGGTCGCGAAGGCGGATCAGCTCCTGGCCGGCGGTGCGGTGGCCGGCCAGGTCCCGGTGCGCGCGGGCGGCCGCGCGCAGGACCGGGCCGGGATCGCCGGCGCGGGCGACGTCCGGTGTGTGGCGGCGGTAGAGAGCGTCGAGGCCGGCGTCGATCGGGTCGGCCGGAAGGGTGTCGGGGGCGGGCGGCGGTTCCGCGGCGGTCGCCTGCTCACGGGTCCGACTGATCACGTGCATGCCCCCCGGGGCTCCTGGCTGGTGCTGGCGTCAGCCGGCCTGGCGGCTCCAGGGTAGCCCTGTGGCGTGGCCCACTTGACCCTGCGCAGGTCCCGAGACCCAGGCTGGAGGTCCTGCCCAGGTCTGCGCGTCGACGCGGCTCAGATGTTGCGGTAGGCGGCGAGCGCGCCGGCCAGCAAGTCGCCGAGGCCGAGGCCGTCGGTGTCGGAGGTGGCGGATCGGGCCGCACCCGGCGGGCGCGAGGTGGCACCCGGGCCGGGTGAGCCGGCCCCGGGCGACCCGGTATCCGGCGAGTCACCCGGGTTCCCGCCGTGATCTGCGGCGGGGCCCTCGGGTCGGTGGCTCCCGTTCGACCCGGGCGGACGACGGTGACCGTTGTGCTGGTGGCGCCGGGTGTCGAGCGGAGCGGCGACGCTGACCGTGTCCACCGCGGGCGCACCGTCCCGACCGGCCTCCGTGGGCACACCGTGGTCCCGACGCTCGTCGGGGCGAGTGGGGTGTGGTGCGGCGTCGGCGCCCGCGGTGGCCGGGGCCACCTGCCCGGTGCCGGTGCGCGGGGAGGCATTCGGACTCGGGGTGCCACTCGGCGACACCGCGACTGTGGAGTCGTGCCGCGGATCGAGCTCGAACACGACGGTGTCGCTGACGCCGGAGACCCTGGACGGCTCCGTGCGGCGGGCCGGCAGACCGTTCTCGAGCAACTCGCGGAGCAGCGCGTCGCCGATCAGCGAACCACTTGCCGAGGTCGCGCCGACCGCCACCGCCCGGCCGGTGTCCGTGTGCGCCGACCGGCCTCCCGACGTCGCGCTCGTCGCCCGGCCCATCGGCGCCTCTCCGTGCCCGGCGCGGTGCGCCACCCGGCCGGCCTCCCGGTCCACCGTCGGCCGGCTGTGGCCGGGTTCATGCCCGGGTTCAGCGGGATCGGCGACAGCGGGCCGCTCGCGACGTCGGGGGACCCCACCTCCCGCCGTCGCCTCATCGGCGAACCAGTTCGCGTCCGGCGCGGCGCCTCCGGCGCCGTCCCGGGCCTCGGATGCGCGCGACGGCAGATCGGGCATGGGCGGGAACCGGGCGGTCGACGACAGGGCGTCGTCCCACCGCCGCTTGTTACGGGCGGACACCGGGGCCCCGGGCGAGCCGGCAGCGACGGTTTCGCTCGTTCGTCCTGCACCATTCGGACCAGGGCCCCTCGACTCGGACCGGTCCGTCGCCGATGCGCCGTACGGCTCGGGAGGCGGGCTCCCGAGCTCGGGCAACGGGGCGTCGGACCAGCCGCCAGGCGCCGCGGCCTCTGCCGCCAGCCTGCGCGCCCGCCGCCCGGCACCGGTGGCGGTGCTCCAGTTGCCGGCGCGCGCCCGGGCCCGCTCGGCGCGGGCCGGCTCCGGCTCGGCTGGTGCAGGACGGTCGGCCGCTCGGGGGCGCCGCTCCCGCGTCACGTCGATTCCGTCGTCGATCCGGTCGTCGCGATCCGCCTCGGTCCGAAGATCACCGGAGCCGCCGGTGGCGGGATCGGTGAGAAGCCCCCAGGTGGCGTGGTGGTCAGCACCGAGGCCCCTCGGCGAGCCTGCCCAGGTGGCGGTCGCCGCGGCCAGGCGCGTCCGCAGGCGTGCCGCGCGGTCGTGGTCGCGCCGTTCCGCCGCCATCGCGGCTCGGACCGCCCCGAGCGCGGCGTCCAGCCGGCCCGCCGCCTCGTGCAACTCACCGAGCATGGAGCGGCACGCCGACTCCAGCTCGGGGACGTCGGCGTCGGCGGCGTCCTGCGCGGCGGGCTCCAGCGCGGTCAGCACGTCGTCCGCGGTGCCGCTCGCGGTTCCGCCCACGGCGGCGACGCGGGCGACCGCGAGGCGCAGCCCGGCGAGCTGGCGGCTCGGGCGCGCCGTGGTGAGGAGCCGTCTTGCCGCCGGTACCGCCTCGCTCCGGGCCTCCTCCACCCGGCCGGCATCGACCAACGCAGCGATCCACTCGGCGGTCAACGCCGCCGCGAGATGGTCCGACCCGGCGCCTCCCGCCCGCCGCCCGCCGGCGTCCACGCGGGCGAGGCCGGTGAACGCACCCACCGCGGCGGCGGCCGGCCGGCCCGCCCGCCGGTCGCGCGCGGCACGCAACAGCAGCACGGCGGCGACCCCGGATTCGCATCCCGTGGCGAGCCACGCCTGCTCCGCCGCGTCCAGCGCGGGGTCCGCGGTGTCCGGGGCGTCGTCGACGGCGCACCGTGCCAGCTCGGTGAGCACGTCCGCGTGGAGCTCACCGTCGAGGCTGTCGGCGCCCGGGTCCGCTGCCAGAAGCGTCCGGGCGCCCGCCGGGTCACCCGCGCGCCGGGCCGGTCCCGCCAGCTCCACGCGCAGCCGCCTGCCCTGCGGTCCGGTCATCAGGTGCCCAGCACCGCCGTCCCACCGCGCGAGACCGTCGATCAGGTCGCAGGCGACCTGCCGGCCGTCGCCGAGCACGGTCCGCCCGTGCAGCAGCCATCCGGCCGCCGTCACCCACGTCGCGGCGTCGTCCGCGGCGTCCAGCGCCAGCTCGGCGAGCGTGGCCGTCAGGTCGGGGCGTTTCCACCTCAGCGCGGCTGCCGCTCGGACGAGCTGGTGGGGAGCCGAGGTGTCGACGGTCGCGCCGGGAAGCTGCCCGTTCATCGTGTCCACATCGCCTCCCGACCTGCCGTGGCGCACTACAGAGACGGCGATGCCGACCACCCGACCAGGACCTGACTGCCGTCAGTCACTTCGCGCTGCTGTCAGTCACGAGTGAGCTTACGGTGCGTCACACGATGCGGTCGCGCGGCCTCCGCTCCCAGCCGCTCGACCTTGTTCCTCTCGTAGGCTTCGAAGTTGCCCTCGAACCAGAACCAGCTCGCCGGGTTCTCGTCGGTGCCCTCCCACGACAGGATGTGCGTCACGACCCGGTCCAGGAACCAGCGGTCGTGGGAGATCACCACCGCGCACCCGGGGAACTGTTCGAGCGCGTTCTCCAGCGACCCGAGGGTCTCGACGTCCAGGTCGTTGGTCGGCTCGTCGAGCAGGATCAGGTTGCCGCCCAGCTTGAGGGTCATCGCCAGGTTGAGCCGGTTCCGCTCGCCGCCCGACAGCACGCCGGCCGGCTTCTGCTGGTCCGGCCCCTTGAACCCGAACGCCGCGACATAGGCGCGCGACGGCATCTCGGTCTGCCCGACCCTGATGTGGTCCAGGCCGTCCGAGACGACCTCCCAGACCGTCTTCTTCGGGTCGATTCCGGCGCGGTTCTGGTCGACGTACGACAGCTGGACGGTGTCGCCGATGCGCACCAATCCGGAGTCCGGCTTCTCCAGCCCGACGATGGTCTTGAACAGCGTCGTCTTGCCGACGCCGTTCGGGCCGATGACACCGACGATGCCGTTGCGCGGCAGGGAGAACGACAGATCCTTGATGAGCATGCGCTCGTCGAACCCCTTGTCCAGGTTCGCGACTTCGACGACGACGTTGCCGAGCCGCGGGCCGGCCGGGATCTGGATCTCCTCGAAGTCGAGCTTGCGGTGCCGCTCGGCCTCCGTCGCCATCTCCTCGTAGCGCTGGAGACGCGCACGGCTCTTGGCCTGGCGTGCCTTCGCACCCGAACGGACCCACGCCAGCTCGTCGACCAGCCGCTTCTGCAGCTTGGCGTCCTTACGACCCTGCACGGCGAGGCGCGCGGCCTTCTTCTCCAGATAGGTCGAGTAGTTGCCCTCGTACGGGTAGGTGCGGCCCCGGTCGATCTCGAGGATCCAGCCGGCGACGTTGTCGAGGAAGTAGCGATCGTGCGTCACCGCCAGGACCGCACCGGCGTAGGACGCGAGGTGCTGCTCGAGCCAGAGCACGCTCTCCGCGTCGAGGTGGTTGGTCGGCTCGTCGAGCAGGAGGAGGTCCGGCTTGCTCAGCAGGAGCTTGCACAGGGCCACTCGGCGGCGCTCGCCTCCCGACAGGTTCACCACCGGGGCGTCCGGCGGCGGGCAGCGCAGCGCGTCCATGGCCTGCTCGAGCTGCGAGTCGATCTCCCACGCGTCGGCGTGGTCCAGGACCTCCTGCAGCTCGCCGAACTCCTCCATAAGCTCGTCCGAGTAGTCGGTCGCCATCTGCTCGGCGATGGCGTTGTACCGGTCGAGCTTGGTCTTGATCTCGCCGAGGCCCTCCTCGACGTTCCCGAGGACCGTCTTCTCCTCGTTCAGCGGAGGCTCCTGTTGGAGGATCCCGACGGTCGCCCCAGGCTGTATGTAGGCCTCGCCGTTGTTGGCGTGCTCCAGCCCCGCCATGATCTTCAGGACCGTCGACTTCCCTGCGCCGTTCGGCCCGACGACACCGATCTTGGCTCCCGGCAGGAAGTTCAACGTCACGTCATCGAGGATGACCTTGTCACCGTGGGCCTTCCGGACCTTCTGCATGGTGTAGATGAACTCCGCCACGTCGTCGATGGTAGTTGCGCCACCATCAGCCCTCGTCGGCCGGTGCGGCGCCCACCAGCGCGGCCGGCCCGTTGGCGTCGTCCTGCGTGTCCGGCGTCTGATCGCCCGTGGCCCCGACCTCGGTGGCCGGCCGCCGGTCTCGCTTGAGCACGACCGTGCTGCGGGAGAGGTCTGCTGCGACGTTCTGCGCCTCGACCGTCACGGCCGTCCGTCGCTGCCCCTCGTGCTCGTAGTTGCGCGAGTAGAGCTTGCCGGTGACGACCACCGGGTCGCCCTTCACGAGGGAGGCGGCGGCGTTCTCGGCGAGCCTGCGCCAGCACCGCACGTCGATGAACAACTTCTCGCCATCGACCCAGCCACCCGTCGCCCGATCGTAGCGACGCTCCGTGCTGGCGACGCGGAAGTTGGCGACGACCGCTCCGTCGCCGAGTCGGTTGCAGCCGACGTCCGTGGCGAGCCGACCGACCACGGTCACATTCGTTTCGTACATCGCGCTCTCCCTAGCTCGACGGATCCTCGTGCGATCCAGCGTCGAACAGAAGGGGTCCGCCGGCAATGGGCATCCATGATCTGTGGATGCCGGAAGGGCGATGTGGACAACTCGCGCCATCGCGGGTCGACAGCGGCCCGACCGTCGGTGCCGTGTGGGAGAATGGAGAACGAAACCCGTAAACAAAAGTGCCCCGCCAGAGGACTGGCGGGGCACTTCTACATTGAATGTCGGCGGCGACCTACTCTCCCACACCCTGACGAGTGCAGTACCATCGGCGCTGGAGGGCTTAGCTTCCGGGTTCGGGATGGGACCGGGCGTTCCCCGCTCCGCCAACACCACCGACAACACTATAAACTTATCCCCCCACCAAACCAGGGGGGCCGAAACACACCACCCCCCGCACCCACCCCCACCAACACGCTGGGGGCGACACGAGAACATGGTTGTGTGCTCAGGGTCACACAGTGGATGCGAGCAACAACAGTGTTGAGGGCAAGCCCTCGGCCTATTAGTACCGGTCGACTCCACTCCTCACAGAGCTTCCATCCCCGGCCTATCAACCCCATCGTCTCTAGGGGGCCTTAACCACGCAAGGTGGTGGGAGACCTCATCTTGGAACGAGCTTCCCGCTTAGATGCCTTCAGCGGTTATCCCTTCCGAACATAGCCAACCAGCCATGCCCCTGGCGGGACAACTGGCACACCAGAGGTCCGTCCGTCCCGGTCCTCTCGTACTAGGGACAGCCTTCCTCAAGTCTCCTACGCGCACGGCGGATAGGGACCGAACTGTCTCACGACGTTCTAAACCCAGCTCGCGTACCGCTTTAATGGGCGAACAGCCCAACCCTTGGGACCTACTCCAGCCCCAGGATGCGACGAGCCGACATCGAGGTGCCAAACCATGCCGTCGATATGGACTCTTGGGCAAGATCAGCCTGTTATCCCCGGGGTACCTTTTATCCGTTGAGCGACACCCCTTCCACCAGGAGATGCCGGATCACTAGTCCCGACTTTCGTCCCTGCTCGACACGTCCGTCTCACAGTCAAGCCCCCTTGTGCACTTACACTCACCACCTGATTGCCAACCAGGCTGAGGGAACCTTTGGGCGCCTCCGTTACCCTTTAGGAGGCAACCGCCCCAGTTAAACTACCCACCAGGCACTGTCCCTGAACCAGATCATGGCCCGAGGTTCAGACACCCAATCCGACCAGAGTGGTATTTCAACAACGACTCCACACCCACTAGCGTGAACGCTTCACAGTCTCCCACCTATCCTACACAAGCCGAACCGAGCACCAATACCAAGCTGTAGTAAAGGTCCCGGGGTCTTTCCGTCCTGCCGCGCGTAACGAGCATCTTTACTCGTAATGCAATTTCGCCGAGTCTGTGGTCGAGACAGCGCCCAAGTCGTTACGCCATTCGTGCAGGTCGGAACTTACCCGACAAGGAATTTCGCTACCTTAGGATGGTTATAGTTACCACCGCCGTTTACTGGCGCTTAAATTCTCCGCTTCGCCCCCAAAGGGACTAACAGGTCCTCTTAACGTTCCAGCACCGGGCAGGCGTCAGTCCGTATACATCGTCTTACGACTTCGCACGGACCTGTGTTTTTAGTAAACAGTCGCTTGGGCCTGGTCTCTGCGACCACCAACCCCTAGCCCGCAAAGAGCTTCAAGGCCAGCGGTCCCCCTTCTCCCGAAGTTACGGGGGCATTTTGCCGAGTTCCTTAACCACAGTTCACTCGATCGCCTCGGTATTCTCTACCTGACCACCTGTGTCGGTTTAGGGTACGGGCCGCAACAGCACTCGCTAGAGGCTTTTCTCGACAGCATGGGATCACCCTACTTCGCCTCAATCGGCTACGCATCACCCCTCACCCCCGTCATCAAAGACAGACACCCGGATTTACCTAGGCATCGGGCCACGAGCTTGCACCAGGACAACCACCGCCTGGCGGGACTACCCTCCTGCGTCACCCCATCACTTGCCTACTACCGGATCGGGTCCCACGCTCCCCCCACAACACCTCCCGAAGGAGACGAAAGAGGTTCGGATGGTCAGCATCACCGGCCTGGGCATGGACGCACCGTCACGAGCACGGGAATATCAACCCGTTGTCCATCGACTACGCCTGTCGGCCTCGCCTTAGGTCCCGGCTCACCCTGGGCGGACAAACCTGGCCCAGGAACCCTTGGTCAATCGGCGGCAGAGATTCTCACTCTGCATTCGCTACTCATGCCTGCATTCTCACTCCCACACCCTCCACGGCTCCCTCACAGGGCCGCTTCACCGGACGCAGGACGCTCCCCTACCCAACAACAACCCCCACAAGGGCCATCATTGCCACAGCTTCGGCGGTACGCTTGAGCCCCGCTACATTGTCGGCGCAGGACCACTTGACCAGTGAGCTATTACGCACTCTTTCAAGGATGGCTGCTTCTAAGCCAACCTCCTGGTTGTCAAGGCGACCCCACATCCTTTCCCACTTAGCGCACGCTTAGGGGCCTTAGCTGGTGATCTGGGCTGTTTCCCTCTCGACTACGAAGCTTATCCCCCGCAGTCTCACTGCCATGCTAGAAATGCCGGCATTCGGAGTTTGGCTGAGTTCAGTAAGCTTGTCGGCCCCCTAGCCCATCCAGTGCTCTACCTCCGACATCCACCACACAACGCTGCACCTAAATGCATTTCGGGGAGAACCAGCTATCACGGAGTTTGATTGGCCTTTCACCCCTACCCACAACTCATCCCCCAGGTTTTCAACCCTGGTGGGTTCGGGCCTCCACGACCTCTTACAGCCGCTTCACCCTGGCCATGGGTAGATCACTCCGCTTCGGGTCTACACCCCGCGACTCACACGCCCTATTCAGACTCGCTTTCGCTACGGCTACCCCACCCGGGTTAACCTCGCCACGAAGCATAACTCGCAGGCTCATTCTTCAAAAGGCACGCCATCACCACCACACCCACCCGAAAAGTGACGCAGCCTCGGCTCTGACGGCTTGTAGGCACACGGTTTCAGGTACTATTTCACTCCCCTCCCGGGGTACTTTTCATCTTTCCCTCACGGTACTCGTCCGCTATCGGTCACCAGGGAGTATTTAGGCTTACCGGGTGGTCCCGGCAGATTCACAGCAAATTCCACGAGCTCGCTGCTACTCGGGTATCCGATCCATGACACACGCAGTGTTTTCGCGTACGGGGCTCTCACCCACTACGGCGACCCTTTCCAGAAGTCTTCCACTAACACCACGCACATGCCATCCCCAGTCCGGCAGAACCAGAACGACCAAACCCCACAACACCACATCCGCAACCCCTGCCGGGTATCACACGAACACGGTTTAGCCTCATCCGCTTTCGCTCGCCACTACTCACGGAATCACGGTTGTTTTCTCTTCCAGTGGGTACTGAGATGTTTCACTTCCCCACGTTCCCCCCGTACGCCTATGAATTCAACGCACGGTAACGCGTCATGACACGCGCTGGGTTTCCCCATTCGGACACCCTCGGATCACAGCTCGGTTGACAACTCCCCGAGGACTATCGCGGCCTCCCACGTCCTTCATCGGCTCCTGATGCCCAGACATCCACCATGTGCCCTTACACACTTGACCACAACAAGATGCTCGCATCCACTATGCAACACTCAACACACAACCACACCCCAGAACCCACACCGCCACCACGAACACCAACGCTCGCGTTAGGAACAGCAGAACCAGGAGCGGCACCAAGAAACACCACCAACCACACGGGTGTCTCCTCAGGACCCAACAGCGTGCCAAGCCACCGGCCACCAAGACCGGAACATGTTCAGAACAAGCGGCAGAAGTGTTCCACCCAGCCACACCCACAACCCGCCACCGAAACAGTGACCGACTGCCTGATCAGGCGTGGAATCAGTGAAAGGAGGGACACACACCCTTCTACAGGCGCATGTACCGACCTCACCCAACGGTGAGACTCCTTAGAAAGGAGGTGATCCAGCCGCACCTTCCGGTACGGCTACCTTGTTACGACTTCGTCCCAATCGCCAGTCCCACCTTCGACGACTCCCCCCAGCAAGCTGGTTAGGCCATCGGCTTCGGGTGTTACCAACTTTCGTGACGTGACGGGCGGTGTGTACAAGGCCCGGGAACGTATTCACCGCAGCGTTGCTGATCTGCGATTACTAGCGACTCCAACTTCACGGGGTCGAGTTGCAGACCCCGATCCGAACTGAGACCAGCTTTAAGGGATTCGCTCCACCTCACGGTCTCGCAGCCCTCTGTACCGGCCATTGTAGCATGTGTGAAGCCCTGGACATAAGGGGCATGATGACTTGACGTCATCCCCACCTTCCTCCGAGTTGACCCCGGCAGTCTCCCATGAGTCCCCGGCATCACCCGCTGGCAACATGGAACAAGGGTTGCGCTCGTTGCGGGACTTAACCCAACATCTCACGACACGAGCTGACGACAGCCATGCACCACCTGCACACCAACCACAAGGGAACGCCTATCTCTAGACGCGTCTGGCGCATGTCAAACCCAGGTAAGGTTCTTCGCGTTGCATCGAATTAATCCACATGCTCCGCCGCTTGTGCGGGCCCCCGTCAATTCCTTTGAGTTTTAGCCTTGCGGCCGTACTCCCCAGGCGGGGCGCTTAATGCGTTAGCTACGGCACAGAGACCGTGGAATGGCCCCCACACCTAGCGCCCACCGTTTACGGCGTGGACTACCAGGGTATCTAATCCTGTTCGCTCCCCACGCTTTCGCTCCTCAGCGTCAGTATCGGCCCAGAGACCCGCCTTCGCCACCGGTGTTCCTCCTGATATCTGCGCATTTCACCGCTACACCAGGAATTCCAGTCTCCCCTGCCGAACTCCAGTCATGCCCGTATCGACCGCAAGCTCAGGGTTAAGCCCCAAGTTTTCACGATCGACGCGACAGACCGCCTACGAGCTCTTTACGCCCAATAATTCCGGACAACGCTCGCACCCTACGTATTACCGCGGCTGCTGGCACGTAGTTGGCCGGTGCTTCTTCTACCCCTACCGTCACTCACGCTTCGTCGGGGCCGAAAGAGGTTTACAACCCGAAGGCCGTCATCCCCCACGCGGCGTCGCTGCGTCAGGCTTCCGCCCATTGCGCAATATTCCCCACTGCTGCCTCCCGTAGGAGTCTGGGCCGTGTCTCAGTCCCAGTGTGGCCGGTCGCCCTCTCAGGCCGGCTACCCGTCGTCGCCTTGGTAGGCCATCACCCCACCAACAAGCTGATAGGCCGCGGGCCCATCCCCCACCGCCAGAAACAAATGTAACTGGCTTTCCACCACACACCATGCAACATGTAGTCATATCCGGTATTAGACCCAGTTTCCCAGGCTTATCCCAGAGTGAAGGGCAGGTCACCCACGTGTTACTCACCCGTTCGCCGCTCGTGTACCCCGAAGGGCCTTACCGCTCGACTTGCATGTGTTAAGCACGCCGCCAGCGTTCGTCCTGAGCCAGGATCAAACTCTCCAACAAAAACTGGCCCTAACTGGCACTCCAACCTCACGACGGGGTCGCAAGACCAGAGCACAAAACATCAAACTGGCACAACACCACCAGTCCGAACAAACAAGCTCGACACACTGTTGAGTTCTCAAAAGACACCCGCACACCATCACGCGGCCGATGAGCCGCGTTCAGGGGCTTGTGTTTCCCACCCTGTCCCCCGCGGGAACCGAGGTTCCCGGCGAGGCCGGAGGGAAGATCAACGGGCCTGGTGACCGCTCCCCGAGGGGCTCGTTCTGTCCGGCGTCTCGCTGACAGGAACCAAGTTACGCGAGCGTCTTCTCAGTGGTCAAATCGCCCCCCACGCAACGCTCTGAGCTGGGAAAAGTGCCCTCGAGAGCCACACGTGGCGCAACCGCGTGCGACGAACGGTCACCCCTGCGAGCCATGGTCCACGCCGGCAATCGACTCGCCTCCACGCCCGTCATCAGCGCAGACGATCCCTCACGGAGAGCCGACCGACCGCTCCGCTCGCGGTGCCGCGTCACCGTCGTCGCGGTGAACGGTATCGTGTGACCCCGGCCGCACCTCGTCGTCCGCGCCGGACGGCCGTCCGCCCGTGGCCAGGCGGCGCAACATCGCGTTATAGGCCACGAGCTCCGCGTCACCGTCCGCGTCTGCCCGGCGGTCGTCGCGACGAGCCGACCGTTCGTCCTGACGCGACCACTGCACAAGCAGGACGATCACCACCAGAAGGAACGGGAGCTCTCCCGAGGCCCACGCGAGACCCCCACCGAGCTGCTGGTCGCGCAGCGGGTCCGTCACCCAGGGAAGAGCCAGCGCGCGGTAGAAGCCGCCGCCGATCACCGTGCCCGCACTCATGAGCGCCACCCCGAAGAAGGCGTGGAACGGCACCGAGGCGAACACGATCCCGAGCCGTGCGGCCGGGGGCACGCGGCGGGGCGCCGGATCGATACCGATCAACGGCCAGAAGAACAGCAGACCGGTCACGAGGAAGTGCAGGTTCATTGCCACGTGCGCGGCGTGCACCGGCAGCGCGGCCGCGAACAGCCCCGAGAAGTACAGGCCGTAGTAGCTGCCGACGAACACCGGTAGCGCCACCAACGGGTGGGTGAAGAACCGTGCCCACGGGGAGTGCACGCCGGCCAACAACCACTCGCGCGGACCCGGCGGACCGGCCCGACCCGCGGGAGGGAGCGCCCGCAGCGCCAGCGTCACCGGGCCGCCCATCACCAGCAGGATCGGCACCAGCATCGAGAGGATCATGTGTTCGGCCATGTGCACGCTGAACATCGCGGGGCCGTATCGCCCGATCCCGGAACTGGTGGCGAGGAGCAGTGCGGCGCATCCGCACAGCCAGGCGATGGTCCGGCCGGGGCCCCAGGCATCGCCGCGGCGCCGCAGCCGTCGGACCCCGGCCAGGTACACGGCGGCCAGAACGACCGCCGCAGTACCGAAGATCAGGTTGAAGCGCCAGTCCAGGAGGAGCCGCAACGCCGTCGGCGGATCCACCAGGTCGTAGCCGATCAGTACCTCGGTGCGGGACGGCGGCCCCGCGGCCGTCGGAGGCGGTGCGCTGCGGCCCAATGCCACCGCGAGGCCGATCGTCGCCAGCATGAGGACGACCTCGGCGACGCCGAGACGCACCAGCGCCCGCGGTTCGCCCGCGGCGGCGCGACCGACCGTCCGCCTGCGGTGTGCCCACCCGAACGTGCCGAGCGTGACCAGCGCCGCGGCCTTGGCCACCACCAGGGCGCCGTACCCCGTGGTGAACAGGTCGGCGGGCGCGACCCGGAGCAGTGCGTTCACCACCCCGGTGAGCCCGAGGGTGACCCAGCAGACCAGGGCGACACGCGAGTAGCGCGGAACCGCTGTCGCCAGGGCGGCCGTCCGATCAGGTCCGCGTGCGACGGCCGTGGCGAGCACCGCGACCAGCCCGCCGACCCACAGGCAGGCGGCGACCACGTGCAGTACCAGGCTGTCGCTGGCGATGTCGTGCGCTCCGCCCGTCGCGGAGTGACCCGTCAGCGCGACGGGCAGCGGTCCGAGCAGGCAAAGTCCGAAGGTGACGACCGTCCACCCCCACCCCAGCACGGTCCGGCAGGCGGCGAGCACCAGGAGGGCGATGAGGGCCGTGACCAGCCAGGCCGTCGCCGTGCTCAACTGGGGAACGGTCTGGGCGAGCAACCCGACGTCCAGGACGCCGCCCAGCGGCCTGCCGACCGAGTCGGCCACGGTCAACGGCACCATCAGGGCCGCAGCGAGCGCCCACACGAGTGCGGCGGACGCGGCGGCGCGGACGGCGCGGTAGCCGGCGACGTCCAGATAGCCCGAGCGTTGTGGCGGAACGAGGAACGCGGCGAGCAGCAGCGCGCCGACGGCGACCGCCATCGCGATCTCGGCGACCGCCCGCACCGCGGGCAGCCCCAGCGTGGTGAGGCGGTCCGGGGTCGACAACCCTGGCAGGACATCCACCGGCCCGCTGACCACCATGGTCAGCACCACCGCGACGAGCGCGGCAAGCGCCGCGCCCACGCCCACGAGCCCGAGGACCCCGGCCGGACCGGGCCGGGGCCGCCGGGAGCCGGGTGGGGCCATCGTCTGCACCATGGGTCCAGGTTAGGCCGGGTCAGGACGTGGTCGACGCCTCGGCCGCCGCGCCGAAGAGGAATCCGCCCGCGTCCGACGCGGTCCCGTCGACGACGTCGGCGACCACGCACGTGATGTTGTCCGGACCGCCTCCCTCGTTCGCCAAGGCGATGAGGCGGTCGACTGCGTCCGCGGGCTCGACGACGTCGGCGAGGACCTCGTGGAGCTCGTCGTCGTCCAGCACCGCCGTCACCCCGTCCGAGCAGACGAGGAACCGGTCGCCGACGCGGCCTTCCACGGTGAACAGGTCGGGTTCGGCCGGGCTGCCCTCCTGCAGGGTGCGGACGAGGACCGACCGCCGCGGATGGCCAACGGCCTCGTCCGCGGTGAGCCTGCCCTCGTCGATCAGGCTCTGCACCAGCGTGTGGTCGTGGGTGAGCTGGTGGAGCTCGCCGTCGCGCAGGAGGTAGGCACGGGAGTCGCCGACGTGCCCCACGCCCACGCGGGTGCCGTCGACCAGCAGCGCGACCAGCGTCGTGCCCGTTCCACGCAGCGCGGGGTCGGAGTCGGCGACGTCGGTGAGCCGCCGTGCGGCAGTGTCCATCGCCGTCCCGAGTGCGCTGAGCAGGTCGACGTCGTGCAGGTCGACGCCCTCGAGCGAGGCGTCGACCTCGGCGACCGCATTGATCGCCACGGAGCTGGCGACCTCACCGTGGGCGTGGCCGCCCATCCCGTCGGCGACGGCGAGGAGGCGTGAGCTGGTGTACGCCGAGTCCTGGTTCACGGCGCGGCGGCGCCCGATGTCGGACCCGGCCGCCGAGCGCACCGTCGGAGTCATGGGCTTACCTTCTCAACAACCGTTCGGGCTCCGCTCCCCGGTACTGCCGTGTCGCACGAACAGGTCCGATCGGTGACCTGGCGCAACGTGCGCCCGCGCCGCGAACGCTAAGCTCGGCACCGCAGCGCCTCCGTAGCTCAGCTGGATAGAGCAAGAGCCTTCTAATCTCTAGGTCGCAGGTTCGAGTCCTGCCGGGGGCACCGACCACCGGTCACGCTCAGGGCCGGTGATCGCTGAATCGATAGCCGGCTGGTCGACGCCGATCCATGACGGCCAGGCTGCAGGGCCGGGTGCGAGGTGGCCGCAGTCCGGCTGGAACCGGAACTCCGTACATCCGACCCGCCATCCACAGATCTCGATGGCGCACCGTCGGCACACCGAGACGCGCGGTGGCCCTGCGCACACGGTCGCGCTTTCCCCAATGGGACAAAGGCAGAGCGACGGCTGCGATCCGGCAGTGCTGTGCCCGCATACCGTCGACGTGGAGTTCGATCGCGCCCCACATCACGACGGCGCCGGCGACGATGTTCCTCGTCGCCGCCGATGCCGCACGTGGACACGGTTCGTACCACGCATAGACACCGCAGCTGCAACGTGCGCTCGGGGACACTTCGTGTGGATGCCCTCCGACGCGGCATTGTGCGTCCAGCCGTGGAGATCGCCACAATTCTTCCGACGTGAGCGAGAGCAAACCGTCGTCGGTCAGCCGCCACTGCCGGAAGCCGATCACCGGCTCGATCAGATCCGGTACGCAGAACGGCTCCGGCTCATCGATGCTCATCGTCCACCGACCGGCTCTTCCTGGGGACTACGAGCAGGCTCGGCCGGCGTCGGATCCGGCACGTCGATCGGCGGACCGGGAGCCTCGACCGGCTCGACCGTAATGCGCCTGGATGGGCCAGGGAGGTTGCTTCGTAAGAGTGCTGGGCCGTCGAGGATAGGCACAGCTACCTCCCAATACCGTGGGACGCAGATGAGAGAGGTCATCAGCGGCAGTGCCGTGGTCCGAGCGAACCTCACGCCGAACGTAACATCGCCGGGACAGGACGCAAGGCCCGATATTGAGACCTTTCACACCGCCTTGATGTGATCGGATCGAACTCTCAATCTCCGCTCCACGTTCCGCGTCGATCAAAAATCGGCCACACGTTCGAGCACTGCTGTGGCGAAGGCCTCCGGCGCCTCCAGGGGGGTGAAGTGGCCGACACCGTCGACCGGGCGCACCTGGGCGTCGACGAACCAGTCGTCCACCCGGTCCGACCATTCCCGCGGGAACAGCGGGTCGTGCTCCGGCCAGAGCACGGTCGTCGGGGCCGCGATCCGGTCGGCCGGCGCGGGCGGCTTCTCCCGCATCGCCATGGCGACGGTCCCCGCTCCTGCGCGGTACCAGTTGATCGACGCGGTGAAGGCACCCGGTCGGGCGTAGGCGTCGGCGAGACGGTCCAGCTCGACGGGGTCGGGCACGAAGTCGGGGCCTGACCAGTGTGTCCAGAAGTGCTCCAGGTAGGACCGCACCGCGGGACGCGAGCCGTCGAGCAGATGCTCGGCCAGCGGCAGCTGGTGGAAGGCCTGGTACCAGAACTCGCGCTGGGGCGACGGCCCGAGCACGCGCTCGCCCGCCCCAGGCAGCGGCGGCGCGAGGACCAGCGCCCGCACGAGGTCCGGCCGGACGGCGGCCGCGGTCCGGGCGGTGCGCGAGCCCACGTCGTAGCCGGCCAGCACGGCCGGCCCGGAGGCGGGCTCCTCGACCAGCGCGAGGACGCTGCGGGCCTGTCCCTCGCCCCCGAACGCGGCTGGTTCCGCACCGGGAGCCGACTCGGACTCCCCGAACCCGCGCAGGTCCGGGACCAGGACCCGGCAGCGGCCGGCCAACAGGGTGACGACGTCGCGCCAGTCGTGGCGGTCGCCCGGCCAGCCGTGCAGCAGCACGACCGGCCCCGCGCTCCCGGCGTGGTCGTCGTAGGCGAGCCGGAAACCGTCGACGGCGGCGGTGAGGGGCATATGTGCAGGATAGGGAGCGCACGCGGTCGTGATGATCGACCGGACGGGCGGCGGCGGTAGTCTCGCCGACCGTGGGCGACCCGGCAGCATCCCGGCGGTCGCGCGGCGTGCTCCTCGTGACGGTACTGGGGCTCGGCCTCGCCACCGTCTGCGGCAGTGGTGCCGTCCTGTGGCTCGCGGCTCATGTGCTGACCCATGTCCCGGACGGCGACGTCCCGATGGCGGACGTCGTCGACCTGCTCAAGGTCGCGCTGGCGGCCGGGCTGTCGAAGTGGGCCGCGTCGGGCCAGTGATCGCACTGTGATCGACGACCTGGTCGCCCTCGTCCGCTCGCGGCCAGCCGTTGGCGCAACCCGGCTGGTGACGCTCGACGGCCACTCGGGAGCGGGCAAGACGCGGCTGGCCGGCCGCCTGGCCCGCGCCCTCGGCCGCGTCCCGGTCGTGCACCTCGACGTCCTCTACCCCGGCTGGGACGGGCTGGCGGCGGGGGTGGAGCTGGCCGTGGACTGGGTGGCGCGCCCGCTGGTGGCCGGCAGGCAGGCCCGCTGGCGGCGCTACGACTGGATCGCCGACCGGTTCGCCGAGTGGCACGAGACGCCCTGCGCGCCGATCGTCCTGCTGGAAGGGTGCGGAGCGGGGTCGGGGGCGCTCCGGCCGTTCGCGTCGACGGCGGTGTGGGTGGACACCCCGGCGCGGCTGCGGAGCGAGCGGCTTCGGGCACGGCGCGACTGGCCGGGGTACGCCCCGCACCGCGCCCGGTGGGCACGCCAGGAGGAGGCGCTGTTCGCCGTCGAACGGCCGTGGGAGCACGCGGACGCGATCATCGACAACGGGCCGTCGCCGAACTGTCGGTGGCCCGGTGCAGGATGAGAGCCATGGGACAGGTGGCCAGATGGGGCAGATAACAGCAACCACCGAGCGGGTCATCGACGCTCCGGTCGCCGCCGTGCGGGCGGCACTGGCGGACTACGAGCAGGTCAGGCCACAGATCCTCACCGATCGGTTCAGCGAGTACCGCGTCGAGTCCGGCGGCCACGGGGCGGGCACGCGCGCACACTGGAAGCTGGCCGCCACGAAGAAGCGCTCGCGTGACTGTCTGGTGGACGTCGTCGAGTCGGTCGACGGATCGCTGGTCGAGCGGGATGCGAACTCGAGCATGGTCACCACCTGGCTGGTGGAGCCGGTCGAGGCCGGGCGCAGCAGGGTCCGGACCATCACGACGTGGAACGGTGCGAGCGGGATCGGCGGTTTCTTCGAGCGGACGTTCGCGCCGAAGGGCCTCGCCCGGATCTACGACGACGTGCTGGCGAACCTGGAGCAGGTCGTGCGCGCCTGATCCACCGGTCAGCGGTGGCGTGCACCACACCGCAGCGGCGACGATGGCGGACGAGCCGACCACAACCGGCGGACGTCGGCCCGCCCGTCGAGAGGAGTTCACCATCGACACCTCGCACCGGGCCGGTCAGCGGTGACCGCCCCCGACGCACCCACTCCCAGTGGTCTGGCTGCGGACACGACGACGACAAGCGGCCCCACCGGCGTGATCGCCGTCGCCGGTGAGGCCCTCGTCGACCTGGTGCCCGCACCGGTCGGCGGCTATTTCGAGATCGCGCCCGGCGGCAGCCCGGCCAACGTCGCGCTCGGCCTCGCCCGCCTCGGCGTCCCCGCCCGCCTGCTGGCTCGCATCTCGGACGACCTGCTCGGCAGACGTATCCGCGCGCACCTCACCCACAACGGCGTACAGCTCGACCACGCCGTGACGGCGAAGGAGCAGACGTCCCTGGCGATGGTGTCGCTGGACGAACACGGATCGCCGGCGTACGACTTCCGCATCGTCGGCACGGCCGACTGGCAGTGGTCGCCCGCCGAGGTCGCGGGTGCGCTCGAGGCGGGGGCTTCCGGGCCGGTCGTGGCACTGCACTCCGGGTCGCTGGCACTGACCACCGCGCCGGGAGACGCGGTGCTGCGGGACCTGCTGATGCGGGCGTCGGACACGATCACGATCAGCTACGACCCCAACTGCCGTCCGATGCTGATGGGCAACCCCGTGGAGGTCCTGCGCGGCGTGCACGAGATGCTCGGGGCCTCGGACGTCGTCAAGGTCAGCTCGGAAGACCTCCATTGGCTGGTTCCGGACATGACGCCCGAGCAGGTCGTCGACGACTGGCTCAGCCGAGGGCCGACGCTCGTCGCGGTGACACTCGGGTCGGACGGCGTGGTCGCCGGCACCTCCACCGGGCTGCAGGCCCGGCGCCCGGGCGTCGCGGTGAAGGTCATCGACACCGTCGGAGCGGGCGACACGTTCTCAGCCGCGCTCCTCGCGGGGCTGTACGGGCACGGCCTGCTCGACAGCGGGGGCCCGGCCCGGCTGCAGACCTTGGACTACAGCACCCTGGACGAGCTGCTGCACGACGCGGTGCTCGCCGCGGCGATCGCCTGCTCGCGGCGGGGGGCCGACCCGCCCACCCGCGGTGACCTGCGACTGTCCCGGCTCGGCTAGCGCATCTCCTCCTCGATCGGGCCACACGGGTCGTGGGCGGCGGGTGACGGCCCCAGATCCTTTTCGTCATCCGCCGCCCACGAGTCAGGGAGCCGCCGGCAGCGGTCGCGGCGTGCGGTCGGGGTGGAGGCGCGGTTGCCCGGTCGCGGGATCCCCGGGCGCGAGTGACAGCGTGGCGGGTTCGCTCTCCGGGAGTGCCCACTGGTGGGCCCAGTCCATCTGCATGGCCGATCCGCGGTCCGCGGGGCCGCCGCCCTCGGGCGGGAACCAGTCGAGCTGCATCGTCATGTTCATGGGCCTCGGCGGGAAGAGGTCCGAGCGGTCCGTCGAGTACCACTCCTCGCCGTCCGCATATGTCGTGATGTGGTCGGCCGTCCACTCGACGGCCCACGCGGTCCACCGGGTGGCGTCGTGGGCCACCGTGCCCCCGAAGCTGCGGTCCGGCGGCCCGTGGTGGATGTTGACCGTGACCTCCTGGCGGTCGCCGCGGAAGACCTCCATCCAGTCGATCTCCCCGCCGGCCGGGAAGTCCTCGGCCACCGGCCAGAGGATCAGCACGCCGTGCAACGCGTCCGGGCCGGGGTCCATCCGCACGCAGGCCTCCCACCGCCCGTACCGCTGCCCGGGATGCCAGCTCATGGCGCCGGTCGTGCCGTCGGCAGTCCCGGTGATCGTCGCGACGCCGTCGCTCACCGCGATCGCCGCGGGGGTGCGTACGCCCTTCTCATCGTGACCGACCTCCGGACCATAGGGATGCCAGTCGGGCGGGAGACCGGCACCGAAGTCCGAGCTGCGGGCGGGGTCGCCCCAGCCGAACCGCCCGGCTGCGGTCGTTGAACAGTGCGTGTCGGCGGTCGGCTGCGCGGGTCCGCCGTTGCCTGCGCCGCAGGCAGCAAGCACTGCGCAGCCTCCGAGCAGCGCAGCGAGAGGGCGCGCGGCGCGGCACCTCGGCACCGCGTCACCTCCTCGCGCTGGCCGTCTTCGACTCAGGGCTGTCTGACTCGCGGCCATTTCACCGGTACCGACCACCTGGCGCGACTTCTGCCACCCGGTTGGGTGCGGAGAAGGATCGGCGGCGTGACCGTCCCCGCCCTCGCCGTCGCCCTCGACCTGGCCCCCCACCCGGAGGGCGGTTGGTATCGCCGCACCTGGACCTCCGATGTCACCGTCGAGACACCGCACGGTCCCCGCCCGAGCGCGACCGCGATCCTCTACCTGCTCGACGACGTCTCCCGCCGGCACCGCGTCCGCTCGGCCGAGCTGTGGTGCCGACATAGCGGCTCGCCGGTGACGCTCCACATCGGCGAGTCCCCCGCGGCCGGGGATGAGCACGAGCTGGACGCCGACCACCCGCAGGTCCTGGTTCCCGCCGGCGCGTGGCAGACCGCCCGGCTCCTCGGCACCGAGCCAGCCCTGGTGACGTGCGTCGTCTCCCCCGGTTTCGACTTCGCCGACTTCGAACTTGCCGACCCCGACGGCCTCAACGGGTACGGGCCAGCAGGCGCTCCACCGACCACGTGTTGAGGACGCGCTCGGTCGGGACGCCGCACTCCACCGCCCGGGAGCACCCGACGTCGAGCCAGTCGAGCTGCCCGGGCGCGTGCGCGTCGGTGTCGATCGCGAACAGGCAGCCGGCGTCGACGGCCAGCCGGAGCAACCGCTTCGGCGGGTCGAGACGCTCCGGCCGGGAGTTGATCTCCACCGCGACCCCGTGCTCGGCGCACGCCGCGAACACCGCGTCGGCGTCGAACTGCGACTCCGGCCGCTTGCGGTTGCCCGTCACCATGCGGCCGGTGCAGTGGCCGAGCACGTCGACGTGGGGGTTCGCCACGGCCGTCAGCATCCGCTCCGTCATCTCGGCCACCGGCATCCGCAGCTTGCTGTGCACACTCGCGACCACGACGTCCAGCTCGGCGAGCAGGTCGGGCTCCTGGTCGAGGCCGCCGTCCTCGAGGATGTCGACCTCGATGCCGGTCAACACCCGGAACCCGGTGTCGACCAGCGACTCGTTGAGCTCGGCGACGGCGCGGAGCTGCGCGCGGAGTCGCTCCGGCGAGAGCCCGTTCGCGACAGTCAGCCGCGGGGAGTGGTCGGTGATCACCAGGTAGTCGTGGCCGAGCTCCGCGGCGGTCTCGACCATCTCCGCGAGCGGGGAGCCGCCGTCGGAGGCGTCGGTGTGGCTGTGGCAGTCACCGCGCAGGTCTGCGCGCAGGTCGGCGGCGGCATCGGCGTGCACGGTGCCCTCGCCGGCCTGCAGCCTGCTCAGGTATACCGGCTCCTCGCCGGCGAGCGACTCGACGACGCACCGTGCGGTCACGTCGCCCACCCCGCGCACGCGCCGCAGCTCGCCGGACGCCGCGAGGGCGGCCAGTGCGTCGGGGTCACGGCCGCGAAGGGCGGCGGCCGCCCCGCGGAACGCCCGGACGCGGTAGGTCGACTCGTGGGCGCGCTCGAGCAGGAACGCGATCCGGCGCAGGTCGGCGACGGGATCGCGGGGAGCGGTCACGTCGCGATGGTGCCACGGATGAGCATGCGCGTCCCCGTCAGCGCGGGAGGCGGGCCTTGACGACCTTGCCCATGTCGTTGCGGGGCAGCGCGTCGACGAACCGGACCTCCCGGGGCCGCTTGTGCGGGGAGAGCAGGCTCGCGACGTGGTCGGCGAGGGCGGCGCCGTCCGTCTCCCCCGCCGCCACGACGTAGGCCACCACGCGCTCGCCGAGGTCGTCGTCCGGCACCCCGACCACCGCCGCCTCCCGGACGGCCGGGTGCTCGAGCAGCGCGTTCTCGATCTCGCCCGCCCCGATCTTGAAGCCGCCGGACTTGATCAGGTCGGTGGCCTTGCGGCCGACGAGCGCCAGCGCTCCCGACGCCGTCCACCGGCCGATGTCGCCGGTCGGGAACCAGCCGTCGGGCGTCGTCGGCGGGTCCGTCCGGTTGAGATAGCCGCTGAACAACCCCGGACTGCGCACCTCGACGGCACCCAGGTCGTCGCTCTCGTCCTCGGCGACGAGACGCACCTCGATCCCGGCCAGCGGGCGGCCGACCGTCCCGGGCTCGACGGGTTCGTCGGCTCGGGCGGCGGTGAGGATGAGCGTCTCGGTCAACCCGTACCGCTCGCGCACCGCCAATCCGGTCAGCCGGTGCAGCCGAGCGTGGTCGACCGCGGTGAGCGCGGCGGAGCCGGAGACGAGCAGCCGCGCCCGGCCGACGGCCGCCGCCGCTGCCGGGTCCGTGGCCAGCTCGTCGGCGAGGCGGTGGTAGTGGGTGGGGACGCCGAAGACGAGGGTCGCGCCGGCGTCGACCGCCGCGGCGAGCGCCGACGCGGAGAACGACCCGAGATGGCGCACCGCACCGCCGCGGCGCAGCGGGCCGAGCAGGCCGAGCACCAGCCCGTGCACGTGGAACAGCGGCAGGGCGTGCGCGAGCACGTCCGCGCCCGACCAGGCCCAGGCGTCGGCGAGCGCGTCGAGGCTCGCCGCGATCGCCGCCGCGGGACAGCACCGCGCCCTTCGGCGGCCCGGTGGTCCCGGAGGTGTAGATGACCAGCGCCGGAGCGGTTCCCGGCAAGTCGGAATCGACGTTTCGCCCCGTCGAACGTGTCTCGCGGGGGATCGGGATCCGACGGACGTCGGCCAGCGGGGCGGGAAGGTCGACGGCTGGGTCGGCGAGCACGGCGCCGGGCGCCGCGTCCGCGACGACGTGCGCCAGCTCACGCGGACCGCTGCGCGGGTTGACCGGCACCATCGGCACCCCGGCGAGCAGCGCCGCCACGATCCCGACGGCGGTGGGCAGCGTCGGCGTCGCCCACACCGCGACGCGGTCCAGCCCGGCGATCTCGCGGGCGAGGGCGCCGGCGCGGGCCGCCAGCTCGGGGTAGGTGAGCGCACCGTCGGGAAAGGCCAGTGCCGGCCGGCCTGCGGGAGGGTCGAGAAGGGCGGGGAAGAGCGCGTCCACAGTCAGGCTCCTTCCCTCGTTCCCGGAACGGGTGGCGGTCCGTCGACCGCGAAGGCCGTGCGGATCACCCCACCGCCTTACCGGGGTTGAGGATGTCGTGCGGATCGAGTGCCGCCTTCACCGCCCGCTGCATCGCCAGCACGCCCGGCCCGAGCTCGCGGTGCATCCCCGCCCGCTTGAGCAGGCCCACCCCGTGCTCGCCGGTCACGGTGCCACCCAGGTCGATGGCGGTGTTCACGATCTCCTCGAACGCAGCCTGCGCCCGCAGGCGGGCGGCGTCGTCGCCGTACTCGGTGATCAGCAACGGGTGCAGGTTGCCGTCGCCGGCGTGGGCGATGTTGGCGATGAGGACGTCGTGGCGAGTGCCGATCTCGTCGACGCGGGCGAGCATCTCGGCCAGCCGCCCGCGCGGCAGGCAGACGTCCTCGGTCAGCACGGCGTCCCCACGCTGCTCCAGTGCGGGATAGGCCAGCCGCCGGGCGTCGAACAGCGCCTCGGCCTCCACGGGGTCGGTCGACACCACGGCCTCGCGCGCGCCGGCCGCCTCGAACTCCGCCAGGATCGCCTCGGCCTCCTGACCGCCTGCCGGCTCCGGGAGGTCCGTGCGGGCCAGGAGCAGTGCCGCCGCGTCGTCGGGGAAGCCGGCGTGTTTCCACTCGTTCACCGCCCGCAGGCAGTGCCGGTCGATCAGCTCGAACTCCGCGGGCTGCAGACCTCGGGCGGTGACGCCGGCGACGGCGGCCCCGCACGCAGCCAGGGTGTCGAAGAACCCGACGACGGTCCGGGACGCCGCGGGACGCGCCGGGCGCAGCCGCACGGTGACCTCGGTGATCACCCCGAGCGTGCCCTCGGAGCCGACCATCAGCCCGACGAGGTCGTAGCCCGCCACCCCCTTCGCGGTACGGCGGCCCAGCCGCACGACCTCCCCTGAGGCGGTGACGACCTCGAGAGCGAGCACGTAGTCGCGGGTGACGCCGTACTTGACGCAGCACAGGCCGCCGGCGTTGGTGGCGACGTTCCCACCGATCGTCGACCACGGGGCGCTCGCCGGGTCCGGCGGGTACCAGAGCCCGTGCTCGGCGACGGCGGCGCGCAGCACGTCGTTCACGACGCCCGGCTGCACCACCGCGAGCCGCTCGGCGGCGTCGATCTCGACGATGCGGCGCATCCGCTCGGTCGTCAGGACGATCCCGCCCTCGACGGCGTTCGCCCCGCCGGACAGGCCCGTGCCCGCTCCGCGGGGTACCACCGGAACGCGGTGCCGTGCGCAGACCGCGACGGTCGCGGCCACCTCGGCGGTCTCCAGCGGGCGGACGACGGCACGGGCGCGGCCGTATTCGGCCCACTCGGCCTCGTCGTGCAGGTACGAGGTGATGACGTCGGTGTCGGTCAGGATGCGGTCTGCGGGGAGTGCGTCACGCAGCTCGGTGAGGAGATCCGACGCGGGGCGGCCGCCTCGCACGGAGTGCGGGGTGGACGCGTCGTGGTCGGATCGGTCACTGTCCTGGTCCCGGGACGCTGCCACGGGAGCACGGTAGCCCGAACTCGGGCGTCAGGAGGCGTCGCCGGTTCCGGTGTAGTACGTCCGGCCGAAGGAGCGAGCCACCGCGTAGTAGGCGTCTGCGGTGCTCTCGCACTCGCGGGCCCGCCAGTTCTGTGCGGTGCCGTGCAGGTACTCGCACGAGGCGGCGAGATCGGTGCGCAACAGCTCGTCACAGCGGAGCCGGTCGATCACGGCGGCGCCGCCCGTCCGATCGAGGCCCTGGTAGCAGCCGTCGTGGTGGGTGCAGGCGTGGCGGAAGTCGAACAGGCCGGGCACGGAGTCGATCGCGGCGCCCGGCAGGATGCAGCCGCCGTCACCCCAGGGGTGGTCGTCGAGCATCTCGTTGCCGGGGGTGGCGGGCGCGTCCGCGGCGTGGACATCGGCGGGAGTGAGAGACCAGAACAGCAGCACGCTGGCGACAGCAACCATCATGGCGACGAGAACGACGCGCAGCGTTCTCGGTCGACGCATGAGCTGCATCGTCGCCATTGCGGCCCCCCGGGAACCGATCCGAGAGCATCTCGGTCGTGTCGCGATTGAACTCGCACTCATCCGGGGACGTGTTACCCCTTTCATCAGAATTGTCTTGACCGTTCGACCACTGCGCGGGCGAGATCGGTACCCGACCGCCAGGCCGTCTCGATCCGCGGGCTGCCCCAGCCGTCACCGGCCAACCCGATCCCGTCGTCGCCCAGGTGGAAGGTGACGTCCCGGTTCTGCTCGGGCGCGGCGAACCGCCAGCGGTGCGCGTGGGTCCAGAGCGGACCGGACCGCAGGCCCAGCAACCGCCGGAGTGCGTCGAGCATGGGGATGACTGCGTCGTCCGGGGACGCGTCGTACCGGCGCGCGACGTCGGCCACGGAATGCGCGACCAGCACGGGGGCACCGTCGCCCCGCCGGTCGCCGTCGTCGGCGACGAGCGAGAGCACGGGGTGGTCGTTGACGAACGCGGCGGTCATCGGCGGCCACTCCCGGCGCGCCCAGCCGGCGGCCACGGCGATCACGGGGCGCCATGCGCGGCCCTCGAGCTGGGCGGCTGCGGGCGAGCCGTCGGGTAGCAGGCGGCGCGCCTGGGGGTCGGGCATCGCGAGGACCACGGCGTCGGCGGTCTCGCCGTCCACCGTCGGGCCGGGGTCGACCCGTTCGACCGGCCGCCGGAGCGCCACCGGGAGCCCCTCGGCGAGAGCGGCGACGAGGCTGCGCAGCCCGCCTGAGGCGGCCCAGCGGACGGGCCCCGGAGCGCGGCTGCGCTCCCCGCTTCCCCCGAACACCGCCAGCTCCGACGTCCACGGCCGGATCAGGCCCACCGACCGCCACCGGGCGACGACCCGCGCGAACTCGGGGTCGCGGACGGTGAAGTAGGCGGCCCCGAGGTCGACTGGGCGGCCCTCGATCCGCCTGCTCGCCATCCGGCCGCCGACGGTGCGGGCCCGGTCGACGACGCGGACCTCGACACCCGCCGCCTTGAGCTCGACCGCGCACGCGATCCCGGCGATGCCCGCTCCGACCACCACGACAGCCATCGCCGACGCACGCTAGGCCCCGCACCGCACCGCCGCGAATCGGCACCCCCCGACGGGGCAGGAGGGGGCGCATCCCCGCGAGTCGGCACGTTCGCCGGTCCGAAAAGACGCCGACTCGCGCAGGCGAAGGTGCCGACTCGCGGCGGCGAAGGTGCCGACTCGCGCGGCCGGGTGGGCGTCACCGCGCCCTGGCGAGGGCCTCGACACGCGCTGACGGCATCATGGGCGGTGATGAGCACGACGGCACCGCGGCTGCTGCAGGTGCGGCGCAGCACCCGGATCACCCCGCGGATGGTCCGCGTGACGCTGGCGGGCGACGAGCTCGCGGGCTTCGGCGGAGACGGGCCGGACCGGCGGATCAAGATGTTCTTCCCCGTGGAGGGGCAGGACCGGCCGGCGGTGCCGCGGGCGACGTCGGGTGGCCCGCTGTGGCCGACCGGCGAGCCGCGGCCGACGATCCGCACCTACACCGTGCGGCGGTTCGATGCGGCGGCGGGCGAGCTGGACGTCGACTTCGTGCTGCACGAGGGGCACGGGCCGGCCGCGGCGTGGGCGCGCGAGGCGCGGGCCGGCGCGTGGGTGGGGGTCTCCGAGCCCGGCGGGCGCTACGTCGTCGACCCGGAGGCGGACTTCCATCTGGTGATCGGCGACGAGTCGGCGCTGCCCGCGGTCGCGACGGTGCTCGCGGCGCTGCCGGTCGGGGTGCCGGCGGTCGCGTATCTGGAGGTCGCCGACGCCGGCGAGGAGCAGGACTTGCCCGCCGGGACGGGCGTGCGCTGGGTGCACCGCGGCGACCGGCCCGCGGGTGAGCCGCTGGCGGACGCCGTGCGCGCGGCGTCGTTGCCTTCCGGGCGTGGCCAGGCGTGGCTGGCCGGCGAGTCGGCGTGCGTGCGCGACCTGCGCCGGCACCTGCTCGACGACCGTGGGTTCGACCGTCGCGCGGTGTACGCGACGGGGTACTGGCGCGCCCGCTGACCCATCGCCGCATGCGACCCACCGGGCCGCAGACGGCGCTCAGAACGTCGCTTCGAACCCGGTCGGCAGCGCGAGCGGATGGGCGAGTGGGACACCGGTCGGGTCCGGAGCCGAGTGGTGACCCGCTCGGCTTCGGATGCGTCGAGTTGCGGTGTGGTCCCGCCCCCGGTGCGCCCGCGCGTCACACCCTTCGCGTGCTGTCGCATGCCGCGTAGGGCTGTCACAGCTGTTGTGCAGGGTGCGACGGTCACGAACGCCGTGCGACAGTCCGCCACAGGGTGCGCCAGCATTCTCAGACAGTTGACGAGCGCAGACGGCGAGGGGCCCGGCGCCCCCACGCCGGGCCGCTCCTCCCCCGAAGGCGCCGATCAGTTACCCGAGCTCGCCGGCGGCGCGGAGCCGTCGGGCGGGGTCGGGGCCAGGTCGGCGCAGGCCTTCTGGGCCGCGGCCCAGATAGTGGCGTCGACGCCCGGAGGCGCCTGGCCCGGCGACCCGCCGGGGCCGCCCTGCCCATCACCCGCCGCAGGAGCGCCCGACGGCGGAGTGCCGCCTTTCCGCGGGGCCCCGGCACCGCCGGCCGGCGGCTCCGGCATCGTGACGCCGTTGTCCTCCAGACAGCTCCGGTAGTCGGCCAGGTCGGCGTCGGTGTCGTCGGCGTCGTCTGCGGTCGAAGGTTGGGCGGCCGCGCTGGACGATGTTGCAGCCGACGTCGTGCTCGTGTCGGTGCCGGTACCGCACGCCGCCAGCCCGACGAGGGCCAGTGCGCCCACCGGCGCCACGACGAGGCGGATCCACCGACCGCGCGGACCGATCCGGGTGTCGATCATTCATGCTCCTGTGTCCGGTCGCGGACGGGTGCCGCGGCTCATGGCGCACACGCTGTCGACGCCGGATGGGAATTCCCTATGCGCCCGCCCATGATCGGCTGTGCCCCCGGCCACCGGTGCCGTCGCGCGTGACGACCGGTTGAGTCACTCCACCTGTGGATCACCGCCTTGCTCCGTTGCGGAGTTTCGGTCGTCCGGGGGCACGTCGGGCGGCCGGCGCGGTGCTCCCACCTGCTCGCGTGGCCCGACGTGCGCCTCGATCCAGTCGGCCAGCGGCCGCGCGGCCCGCCAGGCCGCCGCGACCCGCCGGAGCGGCTCCTCCGTGCTCAGCCACTCGCCCGCCGGCCACGCGCGGTCGACGTGCAGGCCACGCCACCGGAGCAACGGCAGCCGTGGGTGGTCCGCCGGGCAGCCGCGCGGCCGCCGGGCCAGCGCGGGGACACCGTCCGGCACGAGGTCGTCGCGGCGCAACGCAGCCAGCACCTCGTCGAGCGCCTCCCCCGGCGGTCCGGCCACGGCCGCCCGGTAGCGGCGCAACTGGCCGGCGTCGAACACCTGGTGGCCGACCTGCACCGCCAGCCCCTGTGCCGACAACACCGCCACGTACGGCGTGCCGCCCGGCGCCGCCACGGTGATGCCGGTGTCGGTGCGGTACGGGTCGGCGTTCGGCCGGAAGCGCCGGTCCACGTACGGGCGGAACACCCGCGGCGGCCCGAACTCCGGCGTCAGGGCCGCCGCCAGGGCCCGCGTCGGTTCGCGCAGCGCGGCACGGTAACGGTGCGCGTTCTCGGTCCAGAACGTGCGGGTGTTGTCGTCGGCGAGTTCAGCCAGGAACGCCGTCGCCTCGGCGGGCCAGCCACTGAAGACGGGCGAATCGGTCTCGGTCATGGGTCCCCTCCCGGAATCGGTGGGACTTCAGACGGACCCGGCACACCGGCGGTTCCCCTCGGCCGGTTGTCCACAGGCCGACACACAGGAAGCACACAGGAAATCCCCATCGGAGGCACAGCCACGCGCGCGAGGCTGATTAGCATGATCCCGGCGAGCGAGCGCAGCGAGCGAACAAGTGTCACAGCGCTTCGCGAAGCGCCGAACGAGCGCAGCGAGTGAGTGCGGTGAGTGAGCAGGCGGCCGCGCTGCGGCGGGCGGACGGAAGCCCGGTCCGGGTCCTCGTCGTCGACGACGAACCCACGCTGTCCGAGCTGCTCGCGATGGCCCTGCGCTACGAGGGCTGGGAGGTGCGCACCGCGGCGGACGGCTCGTCCGCGGTCCGCACGGCGCGCGACTTCCGACCCGACGCCGTGGTCCTGGACGTCATGCTGCCCGACTTCGACGGCTTCGAGGTGCTGCGCCGGATGCGGGGCGAGAGCCCCGAGGTACCTGTCCTGTTCCTCACCGCGAAGGACTCGGTCGAAGACCGGGTCGCGGGCCTCACCGCGGGCGGCGACGACTACGTCACCAAGCCCTTCAGCATCGAGGAGCTGGTCGCGCGGCTGCGCGGCCTGCTGCGTCGAGCCGGGATGACCGCCGCCCGCCAGGACTCCGCGCTCGTCGTCGGCGACCTCGTCCTCGACGAGGACAGCCACGAGGTGCGCCGCGGCGACACCCCCGTCGAGCTGACCGCCACCGAGTTCGAGCTGCTGCGCTTCCTCATGCGCAACCCGAAGCGGGTGCTGTCCAAGGCCCAGATCCTGGACCGGGTGTGGCACTACGACTTCGGCGGGCAGTCCAACGTCGTCGAGCTCTACATCTCCTACCTGCGCAAGAAGATCGACGCGGGCCGGGCCCCCATGATCCATACCGTGCGCGGCGCGGGCTACGTGCTCAAACCGGGTGCGGAATGAGCAGGCCGGCGTGAAGACGCCGGCCCGGGCGCACTCGCTGCGTGCGCGCCTGGTCGCGACCGTCCTGGTGCTGCTCGCGGTGACGCTGTCGGTCATCGGGGTGGCGACGACGCTGGCCCTGCGCCAGTTCCTCTACGGCCGCCTGGACCGCGAGGTGGTCGAGGCGAACAGCCGGTTCGTCGCGGTCCGGACCGGCCAGTTCGTACCGCCGGGCGGGTTCCGCTACGGGCCGCCGCCCCAGGACTTCCTCGGCCCCGTCCAGGGGCCGCGTACGGTCGGCGCAACGATCCAGAACGGTGTCGTGCAACGCGCCGAGGTGAGCAGTCGGGGCGGGGAGTCGTCGGTCCTGCCCGAGGTGGACGACGCCGCCCTCCTCACGGTGCCGGTCGGCGGGGGCCCCACCACCGTCTACCTGTCCATCGGCGACTACCGCATGGTGGCGACCGAGACCGGCGGCACGGTCTACGTCATCGGCCAGCCCGCGGGTGGCGCGCAGGACGTGCTCGCGCGCCTCGTCGTCGTCGAGGTCATCGCGATCGGGATCGCGCTGCTCGGCGGCGGGTTCGCCGGCGCCGTGCTGGTGCGCCGCGAGCTGCGGCCCCTGGAGCGGGTGGCCGACACGGCGGCCAAGGTCAGCGCGCTGCCCCTGGACCGCGGCGAGGTCGAGCTGGCCGAGCGGGTCCGCGACGTCGACCCGCGCACCGAGGTCGGGCAGGTCGCGAGCGCGTTGAACCAGATGCTGGACAACGTCGGGGGCGCGCTGGAGGCACGCCAGGACAGCGAGATGCGGTTGCGTCAGTTCATCGCCGACGCCAGCCACGAGCTGCGCACCCCGCTCGCGGCCATCCGCGGCTACGCGGAGCTGACCCGTCGCGCCCCGCTCCCGCCCGAGATCGAGTACTCGATCGCCCGGATCTCGTCGCAGACCGAGCGGATGACGACGCTGGTCGAAGACCTGCTGCTGCTCGCGCGGCTGGATGCGGGACGGCCGCTGGAACGCGGCGCCGTCGACCTGACGCGGCTGGTGCTCGACGGGGTCAACGACGCCTACGCCGCCGGGATGGACCACCGCTGGCAGCTCGACCTGCCCGACGAGCCGGTGGTCGTCCCCGGCGACGCGCCGCGGTTGACCCAGGTGCTGACCAACCTTCTCGCGAACGCGCGCACGCACACGCCTGCGGGCACGACGGTGACCGTCGGCCTCGGCCGCGGTGACGGCGGGGCGCGGCTCACCGTGACCGACGACGGCCCGGGGATCGCCCCGGACCTGCTCCCGCACGTGTTCGAACGGTTCGCCCGGGGATCCGTGGGGCGCTCGCGGCACACCGGCAGCACGGGGCTGGGCCTCGCGATCGTCGACGCCGTCGTGGCCGCCCACGGGGGCACGGTGACGGTGCAGAGCCGGCCCGGGCGCACGGAGTTCTCGGTGCGGCTGCCTGCGGAGGGGGCGGCGGCGCCGCGGACGCGTGAGTCCCGCAGCGGGGTGGACGCGGCGCGCGATACGGCCCCGGCCGACATGTAGCGAAAGCCGCGTTCGCTTCGTTGAACGCACTGAACGCCGCTTCCGCTACGTGCGGGCGGCCGCCGGAAGCGGCTCACAGCCGACGCACAGGCCAGGACACCGAACCAGCACAGGGATCGCCGCGAACGTGGTCATCGTGACCACGACCGTGCCCACGCTCCCCGCTCGCCCGGAGTCCGCGAGCCCGCACCACCCGGCTCGCACACTCCCCGCTGGCCCCGCGTCGCGCTGACCGCGCTGCTCGCGGCCACCGCTGTCCTCTACATCTGGGGCCTGTCGCGCTCCGGGTGGGCCAACGCCTTCTACTCGGCCGCGGCGCAGGCCGGTGGGGAGAGCTGGAAGGCGTGGTTCTTCGGCTCGTCCGACGCCGCGAACGCGATCACCGTCGACAAGACGCCCGCGGCGCTGTGGGTCACCGGGCTGTCAGTGCGGATCTTCGGGCTGAGCAGCTGGAGCGTCCTCGTCCCGCAGGCGCTCATGGGCGTCGCGTCCGTCGGACTGCTGTACGCGGCGGTCAAGCGGGTCGCCGGGCCGGGCGCCGGGCTGATCGCCGGCTCCGCGCTGGCCCTGACCCCGGTCGCGGTCCTGATCTTCCGGTTCAACAACCCGGACGCCCTGCTCGTGCTGGTGCTGATCGGCGCGGCGTACGCGACGCAGCGAGCCGTCGAGAAGGGCGGCAGCCGGTGGCTGGTGCTGGCCGGGGTGCTGGTGGGCGTCGGCTTCCTCGCGAAGATGCTCCAGGCCTTCCTCGTGCTGCCGACGCTGACCGCGGTGTGGCTGGTCGCCGCACCCGTCGGCTGGTGGCCGCGGATCCGGGGCCTGCTGCTCGCCGGCGTCGCGATGCTGGTCAGCGCGGGTTGGTGGGTGCTCGTCGTGGAAATGTGGCCGGCCGACTCCCGCCCGTTCATCGGCGGCTCGCAGACCAACAGCGTGCTGGAGCTCGTGTTCGGCTACAACGGATTCGGCCGGTTGACCGGCGACGAGACCGGCAGCGTCGGCGGCACCCCCGGCGGTGGCTGGGGGCAGACGGGCATCACGCGGCTGTTCGGCTCCGAGATGAGCGCAGGCGCCTCGTGGTTGTTGCCCGCCGCGCTCGTGCTGCTCGGGGTGCTGATGTGGCGCACCCGCGGAGCTCCCCGAACGACGCCCTGCGCGGCGCCGCACTGCTCTGGGGTGGCTGGCTGCTGGTCACCGGGCTGGTGTTCAGCTACATGGCCGGGATCATCCACCCCTACTACACGGTCGCGATCGCGCCGGCCGTCGCCGCGCTGGTCGGCCTCGGGGTGACGCAGCTGTGGCGCGACCGCGCCGCACCGACGTCGCGGGCGACGCTGGCCGTGGTGCTCGCGCTGACGGTCGGCTGGGCCTGGTACCTGCTGGTGCAGACGAGCTGGCAGCCGTGGCTGACCTGGGCCGTGCCGCTCGCCGGGCTGGCCGGGGTCGCGGGGCTGCTGGGCGTGCACCGCATGCCGCGCGCCGCGGTCGTCGCCGTCGCGACGGTTGCGCTGGTCGCGGGCGCGGGCGGGTCGACCGCGTACGCGGTGGCCACCGCGGCGACCCCGAACACCGGCGCGATCCCGTCGGCGGGCCCGGCCGGTGCGGGCCGCATGGGCGGCCCCGGCGGGATGCGCGGCGCCACCCGGCCCGGCGGCGGCTTCGCGGGCATGCAGCTCCCCGCGGGCGCAGGCGCCCGGAGCACCGCCCCGACCGGCGACGGTGCGGCCGGAGGGTTCGGCGCGCGCGGCCCCGGCGGCGCGGGCGGCATCCTCGGCTCCCCCACGCCCAGCGCCGAGCTCACGGCGCTTCTGGAGCAGGACGCCGGCTCCCACACCTGGGTCGCCGCCGCCGCCGGCTCCAACAACGCCGCGGGCTACCAGCTCGCCACGCAGGCACCGGTGATGGCCGTCGGTGGGTTCAACGGCACCGACCCGGCACCGACGCTCGCGCAGTTCCAGGCCCTCGTGGCCGCCGGTAAGATCCACTATTTCGTCGGCGGCGGAACCGCCATGGGCGGGCGCGGCGCGTCCACCGACACCGGGGGCAGCGACGACGCCGCCCAGATCGCCCGGTGGGTCCAGGAGAGCTTCGCGGCGACGACCGTCGGCGGCACCACCGTCTACGACCTCACCGGGGCCGACTCGTGACCGATGTCGCCGCATTCCGGAGCCACCATGTCGAACCCGCGGCAGGACGCACAGTCGACGCACAGGTTCGCCACAACGACCGGACAGCGCCGCCGACCAGCCTGGACGACATGAGCATCGACGTCGCGGAGCCCGACCTGTATCCCGCGCGGCCCCCCGTCGCCACCGGCCGCGTCGTGCTCGACGTCGTCGTCCCCGTCTACAACGAGGAGACCGACCTCGAACCGTCGGTCCGGCGGCTCGACGCCCACCTGGCCGCGCAGTTCCCCTACAGCTACCGGATCACGATCGCCGACAACGCCAGTACCGACGCCACCCCGTCGATCACGCGGGCGCTGGCCGGCGAGATCGCGTCCGTCACGTCGGTGCGGCTGGAGGAGAAGGGTCGCGGCCGGGCGCTGCGCACGGTGTGGGGGGCCTCGGACGCGGCCGTGCTCGCCTACTGCGACGTCGACCTGTCGACCGACCTGGCCGCGCTGCTCCCTCTGGTCGCCCCGCTGATCTCCGGGCACTCCGATCTCGCGATCGGCACCCGGCTGGGCCGGGGGTCGCGGGTCGTCCGCGGCCCGAAACGGGAGTTCATCTCCCGCTGCTACAACCTGCTGCTGCGCGGCACCCTGCAGACGAGCTTCACCGACGCCCAGTGTGGCTTCAAGGCCATCCGCGCCGACGTCGCCCGCCGGCTGCTGCCGCTCGTCGAGGACACCGGCTGGTTCTTCGACACCGAGATGCTGGTGCTCGCCGAGCGCGCGGGCCTGCGGATCCACGAGGTGCCCGTCGACTGGGTGGACGACCCCGACTCCCGCGTGGACATCGTCGCGACGGCTCTGGCCGACCTGCGCGGCATCTGGCGGGTCGGGCGCGCGCTCGGCTCGGGGGCACTGCCCGTCGCCGAGCTGCGTGCGCAGCTCGGCCGGGCGCCGCTCGCGCCGAGCGTGCCCGGGGTGCCGACGGCCATGCCGCGCCAGCTGGTCCGGTTCGCCGCGATCGGCGTGGCGAGCACCGTCGCGCACCTGCTGCTGTTCCTGCTGTTCCGGGGAATGATGGGCGCGATCGCGGCGAACGTCGTCGCGCTGCTGCTCACCAGCATCGCCAACACCGCCGCGAACCGGCGGCTCACGTTCGGCGTGCGTGGCCGCGACGGCGCCGCCCGCCACCAGTTCCAGGGCCTGATCATCTTCGGGCTCGGGCTGGGCCTGACGACGGGCGCACTCGCCCTGCTCGGCTACCTGGCGCCGGCCGCGAGCCAGGCCGTGGAGCTGGGTGTCATCGTCGCCGCCAACGCCGCCGCCACCGTGCTGCGCTTCGTCCTCTTCCGCGCCTGGGTGTTCCGCCCGCGCACCACACTCGTCTCGTCGGTCCCTCTGACCCCGGAGAACTCGGCATGACCGCCACCCTGAGCGCGTCGGCACCCGATCCTGCCGCGCCCACACCTGTTCCCACCGCGGCCGCTCCCCTCCGGCCGCGGTGGGAACTCCCCTCCCTCGCCGCGCTGCTGCTCGGCACCGCAGTGATCTACCTCTGGAACCTGTCCGCCTCCGGCTGGGGCAACACGTTCTATGCCGCGGCCGTGCAGGCCGGGACACAGAACTGGACGGCGTTCTTCTTCGGCTCGCTCGACTCGGCCAACGCGATCACCGTCGACAAGCCGCCCGCCTCGCTGTGGGTGATGGCGCTGTCAGGGCGGATCTTCGGCTTCTCGTCGTGGAGCATGCTCGCCCCGCAGGCTCTGATGGCCGTCGGCGCTGTCGCGCTCCTGTGGGCGACGGTCCGTCGGGTCGCCGGCCCCGGGGCGGGCCTGCTCGCCGGCGCCGTGCTCGCGCTGACGCCCGTCGCCGTGATGATGTTCAAGTTCAACAACCCGGACGCGCTGCTGGTGCTGCTCATGGTCGCCGCCGCCTGGGCGACCACGCACGCCGTCGAGAAGGCGAGCACCCGCTGGCTGCTGCTGGCGGGGGTGTTCCTCGGCTTCGGCTTCCTCACCAAGATGCTCCAGGCCTTCCTGGTCGTCCCCGGCCTGGCGGCGGCGTATCTGTGGGCAGCGCCGACGACGCCCTGGCGCCGGATCCGGCAGCTGATCGCCGCAGGCGTCGCGATCGTCGTGTCCGCGGGCTGGTGGCTGCTGGCCGTCGCGCTGTGGCCGGTCGGCTCGCGCCCGTACATCGGCGGGTCGACGAACAACAGCCCGCTGGAGCTGGCGTTCGGCTACAACGGGCTCGGCCGGATCTTCGGCGGCGAGGGCAACGGCGGCGCGCGCAGGGGCGCGGAGATACCCGGTGGCTTCCCCGGCGGCGCCGAGGCTGCCGCCGGTGGGATGCCGCCCGGCGGCGGGATGGGCGGCTTCGGCGGCCAGGCCGGGCTCTCCCGGCTGTTCAACAGCGAGATCGGCGGCCAGATCTCCTGGCTGCTGCCCGCCGCCCTGATCCTGCTGGTCGCCGGGCTGTGGTTCACGCGTCGGGCGCCTCGGACCAACCAGATTCGCGCCGCGTTGCTCCTCTGGGGCGGCTGGACCCTGGTCACCGCGCTGGTGTTCTCGCTGATGGAGGGCACCTTCCACGCCTACTACACCGTCGCGCTGGCGCCCGGCATCGCCGCGCTGGTGGCCGTCGGCGGCCGCGAGGCGTGGCAGGCCCGCGAGACCTGGACCGGCCGTGGTGTTCTGGCAGGGACCACCGCGGTCACCGCCGTCTGGGCCTGGGTACTACTCGGTCGCTCGACGACGTTCCTGCCCTGGCTGCGTTGGGTCGTGCTCGCGGTCGGCGTTGTCGCCGCGATCGGGCTGCTGGTCCCGGCCGGATGGCGGGCGCGGGTGGCCACGGTCGGCGCCGGAGCGGCGCTGATCGCCGGGCTGGCGGGCCCGACCGCGTATGCGGTGCAGACCGCCGTGACCCCACACCAGGGCCCCGTACCGACGGCGGGCCCGAGCACCGGGGCCGGTTTCGGCGCGGGCGGGTGGAGGCGCGGGCACATCGACGGCGCGGCACAGCGAGAGGGCGCCACCGCCCCGGACGCGGCGGGTCAGCAGGACGGCGCCCCGGGTCAGCCGGGCGGACCCGGCGGGTTCGGCATGGGCGGCCCCGGTGGCGAGGAGGTCGATACGCAGCTTGCGGACATGGTGACGTCGGCCGGCACCCGGTGGGCCGCGGCGACGATGGGCTCGCTGGGCGCCGCGACCCTGGAACTGCGGACCGGGACCGCTGTCATGGCGATCGGCGGCTTCACCGGCAGCGACCCGTCGCCCACGCTCGAGCAGTTCCAGGCCTACGTCGCGAACGGTGAGATCCACTACTTCATCGCGGGCGGCATGGGCGGTGGCCCCGGCCGGGGCAACAGCGAGATCAGCCAGTGGGTGCAGCAGCACTTCACGGCGCAGACCGTCGGCACCCAGACGGTGTACGACCTCACCCGGCCGGCGAGCTGACGGCCCGCCCGGGTGCTCATGCAGCTCGTTTGAGCACCCGGGCGGCGCCGGCCGCCGCCGTCGTGGCGAGGATCCAGCCGGCGACGACCAGACCGCTGCTGATCCACTGCGAGGCGCCCGTCAGCCGCCAGTAGCCCTCCTGCCCGAGGTTGACGATCGGCAGGAGGCTGTCGGCGGCGAAGATCCAGGCGTTGAACACGGGGTGCTGCCCGTCGTCGACCGGCGCGGGGATGTGGACGGCGAACCAGGCCGTCCCCAGGAGCCACGCCAGCAGCAGCCAGCACACGGCGAGCCAGGGCTGGTACCCGAAACCGACGGTCCACCGCTGCAGCCAGCCCCAGGACCGTCCGGCCGGGCCGGCCTCGGCGTAGCGCCGGCGCTGCCGGGCGATCAGCACGCGCTCGGCCTTCTCGTCGTGCCCGGCCCGCCGGTAGGCCGCCGCGAGCTGGTCGTAGGGGCCCGGCGCGTAGTCGGGCACGGCCCGCTCGAGCCGCGCCAGCCGCTCGCGCAGGTCGGCCCCGGCCTCGTTCATCAGCCGGTAGTCGAAGCCGTCGATGAGGAATCCGCCCTGAGCGTCCCACAGCAGCGGGGAGTCGCTGAAGGACGCCACCCGCGCCTGGGTCAGCCGGACCGCCCCGCCGGGCGCGACGGCAGGCTCGACGACGAGGTCCGTGGTGACGAGGCCGTAGGCGTTGAGCGCGTACAGGGACATCGCGGGCGTCGTGCCCAGCCGCGCGTCGACGAACCGGGCCGACTTCCGCGCCTCCATGACCCGGACGCGCACGCCGCCGGTCGCGACGAATCCGCCCACGCACAGCAGGTCCTTGCCGATGGTCGCCGAGCGAAGGTCCAGTGAGGGGCGCATCGTGCCGTCCGGGCGCAGCCGCGGCCGGTCCAGCACGGCGCCCGTGCAGTCCAGCGTCGCCCCGACGTCCGCGTTCTGCAGCCGCAGGGTCCCCGCACACCGGACCCGGCGCAGGTAGAGCTCACCCCCTACGCGCAGCCGGTCGGCGAGCAGCGCGTAGCCGTCCGGTGCCGCGAGCGTGACGCCGGACAGGCTCGCCGTGCCGCGGACGTGCGCGTCGATCAACCGCACCTGCCCGGAGCAGGCGAGGGCGCCCCGGCCGTTGTCGCGGCCCTCCACGTCGCCGCCCACCTCGATGCCGTCGGCGAGCAGCGCGATGCCCCGGTCCGAGGCGCCCTGCGGCCCGTCCAGCCGCGCACCCGACAACCGCAGGTACCCGCCGACGGACGCGTTGGGCAGCCGGACCGTTCCGGTGGTGTGCACCCCGTCGTCGAGCTCCAGGTTCCCCTCGACCCGCACCCTGTCCGCGACGATGCACGCTGCGGCGTCGACGATCCCGCCGGGCAGCACCGGCGTGCGGCTGCCCTCCGCGGCCTCCTCCGGCGGGTCCGGGAGGGAGCGGTTGGCGATCCGGGCGCCGGAGAACGTCAGGTCCCCGCCGATCCGCGCGCCGGCGAGCAGCACGCGGCCGCCTGCCGCGAAGGCGAGGTCGGGACCCGCGCCGTGGCGGCCGGCCAGCAGGCTGCCGCCGACGGCGATGCCGGTGAGGTCGACGGCGTCGCCGGTCGGGCTCGTGACGTCGGCGCCGGCCAGGTCGATGTTGCCGGTGATGCGAGCCCCCGGCAGCCGCAGCTCCCCGTTGCTGGACAGCCGGCGCGCGTAGCAGGTTCCCTCCACGACGACGCGGTCGGCGATCAGCGCGCGGCCGCCGGCCGCCTTGAGCCGGCCCGCGGACAGCCGCAGCGACCCGCCGACATGGGCGTCGGTGAGGTCGACCGGACCCTCGGCGGTGAAGCCGTCGTTGAGCAGCAGGTCCGCGGCGACGCGCAGGTTGCCCGCCCGGAGCCCCGGCACCCGGCAGCCGGTCAGGGCGAGCCCGGCGAACTCGGCCATCCGCAGGTCCGGAGCCTGCGTGAACAGGCAGCCGTGCAGCTCCACCGGCACGCGGACCTGAGCACCGACCAGCCGGAGCAACCCGGTCACCGCGGCGCGACGCAGCCGCAGGACGGGCGCACCCGGCGGGGCCGGCGCGGTGAGCACCTCGGCGAGCAGGGCCGCGGGCAGTGCGGCGCCCCGCAGGTCGAGCTCGCGGCCGGAGGCGAGCGCGTCGGCGAGCTCCGCCGCCGGACCGTCCACGGCGGCCCCCTCGTGGTGATCGGAGGCACTTCCTACCACGGTGCCACCGACCGGCGGCCCGCCGGTGGGTCGAGGAGAGTTAGCGAATGGTGAGGGCGGCGCAACGGGCGCAGTCTCGACCCGGGCGCAGCTGCTCCTGGCGCGACCGCTCCTGGCCGCAGCGACAGGTCACGGACACCGGCCCGCCGCGCGGGGCGGTGCGGGCGGGAGGCCCGCTTCTGACCGGCAGCGTGACGGTTCCTCGTCCACGGCGCGGCAGGACAGAAGCGGTGTACAGATGCATTGAGTTCCCGACGTGTAAGGGTGGCGTGGCGGACCTGTGGGCCCGTACGTCATTATCGTTACACGAACGCAATATGTTGCGGCAAGGTTCCGTGACCACTGTTACCCGTGCCCGGCCTCTCGAACTCGCAGCTCACTGAGCGCGGGATCACCTGGGCAGGTTAGGGAAGCCTCCGCTAAGCTGCTGTGATGGAAGCGGATCGATCCACCTCGTGGTGCGCGGTGCTGGCCCGCGCCCTGGAGGAGCCGCTTCCCGGGACCGCTCCCGTAGCCCCGCGCTGGGTCTGCGTCGAGCACCGGGGCACCTGGCCGCACGAGATCACCCGGCATCGCGATGATGCCGTACGGGTCTTCCTCGCGCGCGCCAGTGCGGCGGGATGGCGGCCGGTACTGGTCCGCCGGCCCGGCCGCCGGCCGTCGGACGGCCCCACGCGGATCTTCTTCACCGACACCGCTCCGCCGGCACCGCGGACGACTGTGCTCCGCATCGTCGATCCCGCCGAGCTGGCGTCGGTCGCGTTCCCGGAGGACGGCGCACCGTTGCCGGGCGACACGGTGACGGACCCGATGCTGCTCGTCTGCACGCACGGCCGGCGCGACCGCTGCTGCGCCGTCGACGGCCGCGCGCTCGCGCGGGCGGTGGCCGCGACCGGCGAGTCGGACGTCTGGGAGTCCACCCATCTCGGCGGTCACCGCTTCGCCCCGACGGCGCTGGTGCTGCCGACCGGCTACCTCTACGGGCGGCTCGACGTCGCGGGTGCGGTCGCGGCGCACAAGGCGGCGGCCGTGGGCGAGGTGGAGCCGGGGCTGTGTCGCGGGCGGTCGACGTGGACGCAGCCGGGGCAGGTCGCCGAGCTGGCCGTGCGCGCCGAGACGGGCCTGCGCGGGGCGAACGTGCTGCGGGTGGAGCGCGCCGACGGCGACGACGTGACGGTCGCCGCGACGGACGGCCGGCGGTGGCTGGTCAGCGTGCGTCCGATCTCCTGCCCGGGCAACCGCCCGGTCTCCTGCGGCGCCGCGGCCCTGCCGGTCACGACACTGCACGCCTCGCGCGTCCGGCGCGTCGCGTAGTAGACGCGCGCTGTCGAACGGTCAACGCGCGCTGTCGAACGTCGCCCTGTCGAACGTGCCGTGCCGTGGCGTGGCGCGGGCCGGCCGGACTCCCCGCGAGTCGGCACCTTCGCTGGCGCGAGTCGGCACGTTTGCTGGCGCGAGTCGGCACCTTCGCCGGCGCGAGATGCTCCTTCGCCGGCGCGAGTCAACACCGGCGCATCCGCCGAGCGACATCACACCCCGGCCGTGCGGTCGCACGCGCTCCGCGACCGCCGCACCTGCCGAGCGGGGTGCGGCAGCTCTGCTTCGTGTGCGGCGCCGCACAGGAGGTGCTCGCGTAGCGTCCGACCCGTGGACACGGGTGCCGCTGCCGCCGTCGAAGCCCTGTTCGCCCCCGACCCGCCGGTCGCCGACCACGCTGCCGTGCGCGCAGTGCGCCGGATCGCCCGCGACGTCCTCGCCCCGCACGCCCCCGTCGCCGACGACCCGGCCCGCGGTGTCGACCCGGCCCACCTCGCGCTGCTCGCGGACGCCGGTCAGCTGGCCGTCACCGTGCCCGCCGACGAAGGCGGTCTCGGTGGCGACGCGCGGGTGGGCATCGAAGCCGTCGAGCTGCTCAGTGGCGCGTGCGGTGCGACGTGGTTCGTCGTCACCCAGCACCAGATGCCCCAGGCCGTCGCCCGGGGCGCTCTCGACCTGGGCGACCGCTGGCTGCCCGGACCGGCGGTGGAGCGCCACCGCGCCGCCCTGGCATCCGGACGGACCCACGCGGGGATCGCCGTCGCCCACCTGCGCCGCCCCGGGCCGCCCGCCATGCGCGCGGAGCCCGACGGCGCGGGTTGGCGCCTGACCGGCACCTCCGACTGGTGCACCGGCTGGGGATTGATCGACGTCGTGATGATCGCCGGCGCGACATCCGACGACCGCATCGTCCTGGCCCTCGTCCCCGCCCGCGAGGCCCCCGGCCTGCGGGCGGGCGACTCGCTGCGGCTGTCGGTGATGGGCGGAACCCGCACCGTCCCTCTAACGATGGACGGCCTCGCGGTGGCCCCGGACGACGTGCTCGCGGTCATCGACGGCCCCGCCTGGCGTGCCGCCGACGACGCGCGCACCGCCAACGCGATGCCGGCCGCGGTCGGCCTGCTGCGCCGGGTCGTCGTCGCGCTGGCGGCACTCGGCGAGGAGCGCGGACGGCCCGACGCCGTGCACACCGCGCTTCACCTGGGCAGCCACGGCGCGGCGCTGCGTGCACGGGCCTACTCCCTGCTCCTCGAGGTTCCGGCCGGCGAGCGCACGGCCGAGCGCACGGCCCTGCGTGGCGAGCTCGCCGCGCTCACGGTGCGGGCGGCGCATGCGCTGATCGCCGCGCGGTCCGGCAGCGCGCTGCGAGCGGACAGCCCCGAGCAGCGCTGGGCGCGGGAGGCGGCGTTCCACCTGGTGCAGGCCCAGACGGCGGCGGTACGCAGCGCCCAGCTCGCGGCGTTCACCCACTAAGGCGGCGCGGCCGACCCGCTCGAGTCGCGAGGTGGCCACCCAGTGCCAGGAAAGCCACCTTCATGACGTCCCGTGACATGAAGGTGGCCTTCCTGACACCCCGAAGCCCGCCCAGGCACAGTGGAGCCATGCACCCCGACGTGGTGGCCGCCCCGGTACCCGAGCTGCCCCTGCGGCCGCCCGCGCACCGGGTCCATCCGCGCGCGGTCACATGGTGGCGGCTGCGGGCCGCCGCCGGGGTCCTCGTGGTGGTCGTCCCCGCGGTCGTCCTGCTGGTCCTGGTCGGCACGGCGTGGACCGTCGGGCTACTCGCGGTCACGGTCGCCGCCGGCGCGGCCTACGTCGTCGCCGTGCCGCCGTGGCTCTACCGCATCTCCCGCTGGGAGGTCACCGACCGCGCCGTCTACACCCTGCACGGCTGGCTCGTCCGCGAGTGGCGGATCGCGCCGATCTCGCGCGTGCAGACCGTCGACACCCAGCGGGGCCCGCTGCAGCAGCTGCTCGGGCTCGCCGACGTCACCGTGACGACCGCGTCCGCCCGCGGGGCGGTGCGCATCCGCGGGCTCGCCGCCGACGACGCCGCCGAGCTTGCCCGCGTCCTCACGGCGACCACCCACGCCACCCCCGGGGACGCCACGTGATCGACGTCCCGTGGCGGCGTCTGGACCCGCGCATGCTCGTGGTGGGGCCGCTCAAGAACCTGATGCAGCTCCTGCCCTTCCTCCTCATCGTGCTGCTCACCGGCCGTTCCGGGGATCTCAACCAGGTCTGGTTCGCCGTCGGCGGCGCGGCAGTCGTGGTGCTCGCCGGCGTGCTGCGCTGGCGGACCACGCGCTACCGGATCACGGACGAGCGCGTCGAGCTGCACACCGGCTGGCTGCGCCGGGAGCGGCGCTCGGTGCCCCGGGACCGGATCCGCACCGTCGACCTCACGGCATCCCCGCTGCACCGCGTGTTCGGCCTCAGCGTCGTGCAGGTCGGGTCGGCGACGGGCGGAGCCTCGGCCCTGGACCGCTCCGCCCGGATGGATCTCGACGCCGTCAGCAAGGCCGAGGCCGAACGCCTGCGACGGGAGCTGCTCGACCGCACGTCCGTCGCCGCCTCGGCGGTGGAGCGCCCCGCGGCGGAGATCGCGCGCCTGGACTGGTCGTGGCTCCGGTTCGCCCCACTCACGTTCTCGTCGCTGGCCGGGGTGGGTGCCGTCGTCGGAGCCGGGTTCAACCTGCTCATCGAGGCGGGCGTGGATCCGCGCGACATCGGCGTCGTCGACGACACGGCCCGGCGGGTCGCGACCGCCCCGCTCTGGGTCGGGGTCGGGCTGGCCGGTGCGGCGCTGCTCGTCGTCGCGGGGGTCGGATCGGTTCTGCTCTTCGCCGAGCGCTGGTCCGGCTACCGGCTCACCCGGGAGCCGGACGGGTCGCTGCGGGTGCGGCACGGCCTGCTCACCACGCGATCGTTGTCGGTGTCGCACGAGCGGCTGCGGGGGGCCCAGGTGAGCGAGCCGCTGCTGTTGCGGGCCGGGCGCGGCGCGCAGACCCGGGCCCTGTCCACCGGGCTGCGGGAGGGCGGAAGCGGTGCGATCGCTCCGCCCGCACCGCGCGCGGAGGCGCACCGGCTCGCCGCCGCCGCCCTGCAGGCCGATCCGGCCGAGGTCACCCGCGCGGCGCTGGTCCCCCATCCGCGCGCCGCGCTGCGCCGGCGACTCACCCGGGCCGTGCTGCCGGCCGCGGCGCTGGTGGTGGCGGCCTGGCTCGTCGACGAGCGGACCGGTCTCGCGTCGCTGCTCCTGCTCCCGGCCGCCGCGTGGCTCGCCGTCGACCGCTACCGCGGCCTCGGCCACGTGCTCACCGCCGGCCATCTCGTCACCCGGCTCGGTGGCCTGCGCCGGCGCACGGTCGCCCTGCAGCGCGACGGGGTGATCGGCTGGACGTTCCGGCAGAGCGTCTTCCAGCGGCGCGCGGGCGTGGTGACGGCGGAGGCCGTGACGGCGGCGGGCCGAGGCGGCTACGTCGTGCTCGACGTCGCGGCGGGCGACGCCGTCGCGCTCGCCGACGCCACCACCTCGGACCTGCTCAGACCGTTTGTGGATGACGCGCGCCGCGCAGGTCCCGGCGAGCGGGCCGTCATGACCGCGCAGAACAGCAGGAAGTAGACGGCGACCCGGTCATGCCGCGATCCGGAGCGGTCGACGGCGCGCGGGACGCCTGTCCTGCGTGAACACCGCTTCGTAGACGGTCTCCGCGCACCACGCGATCGGAGTGCCACCCACGTCGAGCCGGGCCTGCACCGCGAGCACCGGCGCGGTCGGGTCGCCCGCAGGCCGCTCACCCAGCGCCGTCACCTGCACGGCGACGCGCCGATGGCGCAGGGGCCGAACCAGGTCGCCCGGGCCAACGAGGCCCTGCAACTCCGTGCGGATCGCGGGCGTCAGGGCCGGCGAGTCCACCGCGACGAGCGACCGGGCGGCCGCCACGACCAGGTCGCCGCACCGCATGAGCACCGATCGGTCCTGCACGCGCGCACCGTCGTGGAGCGCCAGAGCCTCGGCGACCAGCGGATCCGGAGACGCGTCGTCGACCTGCCTCAGGGTCTCGACGGTGAGCCCGCGACCGGTCCACAGCGCGAGCGTCTCCGACAGCGCATCGGACGCGCGGACGAAGCGGGCCAGCCGGTCGAGCTCCGACCACGTCGACGGCCGAGTCATCGCCGGCCCCCGGGTGTCATGGACATGGCGCTGATTTCACCGCGCCCGCCCCCGTGGGCGCATCCGCATAACTGCCCATCCTGACCCTGACCACTACCCATCATCGACGGTTGCGCGTGCGTCCCGAAGGTTCCGCGGACCTGCTCAGACCATTTCGGGACGACGCGCGTCGCGCAGATTCCGGCGAGCGAGCCGTTCGCCACGACTCACCAGCACCGTCATGACCGCGCAGAACAGCAGGAAGTAGACGGCGAACCCGACCGTGCGGAACGCCCACCCCGGCGCCGCGACCAGCGTGCAGACCGCCCCGAACGCCCCGGCCGCGTAGACGGTCGTCTGCTCGGCGCGCGGTGCTTGCCAGGCCTTGACGACGGTCGGGACGGCGCCGAGCCCGCGGGCCGTGATGCCCATGGCGATGGCGACGTCACCCGCCGAGGTCAGCAGGACGACGACCGCCGCGCCGGCCAATGTGAGGCACACCAGGTCGAGCCGGGTCGTGCGCCAGTCGGCGACCAGCGGATCCGGACATGCGCCGTCGATCCGCCTCAGGATCTCGACGGCAAGCCCGCGGCCCGTCCACAGGGCGAGCGTGTCGGTCATCGAGTCGGACGCGCGGACGAAGCGGGCCAGCCGGTCGAGCTCCGGCCACGGCGACGGGCGGATCATCGCCGCCGCCCGGTGGTGAGGGACATGCCGCAGATTGCAGCGCGGCCGCCCCGCGAGGGGATCCGTGGGGGCTACCGAGCCTGTTCCGCGCCACCACGGATCATCGGCGGCTCCGACTGCGCGTGGTACGTGTGCGCGTCCCGAAGATTCCGCGCGTCACCTCGCGGCCCAGCTGCGTCGCGGCCGACCGCAGGAACGACTTGACCACGGGCGAGTCGAACGCCTTCTCCAGGAAGCCGGGCTCCTCGCGCGCCGGTTCGGGCTCGTAAGCGGGAGGCGGCGGCACGTACTGCGGCTCGGGGGCGGCCGGCTCCGGCTCCGCGATCCGCGCCGTCAGCCGCTCGTAGGCCGACTCGCGGTCCACCGTCGTCCCGTACTTCCCGTGCAGCGGCGACGCAAGAGCCGCCGCGGTGACATCCGCCCCGGACAGGGCCGCCATCAGCGAGCGCGGCGCCCTGATCCGCGTCCACGCCACCGGCGTCGGCGCCCCCCGCTCGGAGAGCACCGTGACGATCGCCTCGCCGATGCCCAGCGAGGTGAGCGCCTCCTCGATGTCGTAATCCTTGGTGTTCGGGTAGGTCTTGACGGTCTTGGCGAGCGCCGCCTGGTCCTCGGGGGTGAACGCGCGCAGGGCGTGCTGCACGCGGGCGCCGAGCTGGCTGAGCACGGCGTTCGGGATATCGGTGGGCAGCTGGGTGCAGAAGAACACGCCGATGCCCTTCGAGCGGATCAGCTTGACCGTCTGCTCGATCCGCTCCCGGAACGCCTTGCTGGCGTCGGTGAACAGCAGGTGCGCCTCGTCGAAGAAGAACACGAGCTTGGGCTTGTCCAGGTCACCCGCCTCGGGCAGGTCCTCGAACAGCTCGGCGAGCAGCCACATGAGAAAGGTGGAGAACAAACGCGGGTTGCCCGACTGGTCGGACAGCTCGAGAAGCGTGACGGTGCCCTTGCCGTCGACGATGCGCAGCAGGTCCGCCGGCTCGAACTCCGGTTCGCCGAAGAAGTCGTCGCCGCCCGCGGCCTCGAGGTTCACCAGCGCGCGCAGGATGACCCCGGCCGTCGCCGACGACACGCCGCCGATGCCCTTGAGGTCCGCCTTGCCCTCGTCGCTGGTGAGGTGCTGGATGACGGCGCGCAGGTCCTTGGTGTCGAGTAGCGGCAGGTTGCGCTGGTCGGCCCAGTGGAAGATCAGGCCGAGCGTCGACTCCTGCGTGTCGTTGAGGTCGAGCACCTTGCTCAAGAGGATCGGCCCGAACTGCGTCAGCGTCGCGCGGATCGGCGTCGCCGAGCTCTTGGCCCCGAGGGAGAGGAACTCGACGGGGTAGGCAGTCGGCGTCCAGTCGTCGCCGGTGTCCGTCGCCCGGGTCCGGACGCGCGGGGTGTCCTCGCCCGGCCGGGACATCCCGGAGAGGTCGCCCTTGACGTCGGCCAGGAACACGGGAACGCCCGCGTCCGAGAGCTGCCCGGCGAGCGCCTGGAGCGTCTTGGTCTTACCCGTGCCGGTCGCGCCGGCGACCAGGCCGTGGCGGTTGAGCATCGCCAACGGGATCCGGACCCGAGCCGCGGGATCGACCTGCCCGTCGACGACGACCGTGCCCAGCTCCAGCGCCCCACCCTCCGTCGCATAGCCAGCGGCGATGCGCTGTGCCTTGTCCGAGCCGGAGCCGGCTCCCCCGCTCGCGCTCGTGTCGTCTGCCACGACGCCGGAGCGTAGCGAATAGGCTGGGTGGGTGAACGACCGTCTGGTATGGATCGACTGCGAGATGACCGGCCTGGATCTGCAGCGTGACGCGCTCATCGAGATCGCCGCGCTCGTCACGGACGGCGACCTCCGGGTCCTCGGCGACGGCGTCGACCTCGTCATCCATGCCGACGATTCGGCGCTCGCCGGGATGCCGGACATCGTGCGCGACATGCACGCGCGGTCCGGGCTGACCGAGGAGGTCCGGCTCTCGACCATCACGCTGCGCGAGGCCGAGGAACGCGTGCTCGCCTACGTGCGCGAGCACGTCCCCGACCCCCGCACCGCCCCGCTCGCCGGCAACTCGATCGCGACGGACCGCGGCTTCCTCTCCCGCGACATGCCCGAGCTCGACGCCCACCTGCACTACCGGATGGTCGACGTGAGCTCGATCAAGGAGCTGTGCAGGCGCTGGTTCCCCCGGGTGTTCTACGCGAAGCCGGAGAAGGGCCTGGCGCACCGCGCCCTCGCGGACATCCGCGAGTCGATCCGCGAGCTGGACTACTACCGGCGCACCCTGTTCGTCGCCCCGCCCGGCCCGACCAGCGAGGAGGCCCAGGCGGTCGCCGCCTCGCTGGCTCCCGCCCCTCCCCCGGTCGGGCACGGCGACCCGGCACGGTAAGCTTCTCCCTGTCGCCGGCTCCGGTCGGAGGCGAGATGGTGGGTGTAGCTCAGCTGGTAGAGCACCTGGTTGTGGTCCAGGAAGTCGCGGGTTCGAGTCCCGTCACTCACCCGGCCGGCCCCGTGGCCCGGTCGCGTCGGAACGCCTGGTAGCGTTTCGAATGCGCCGAGCGGTGGGGCGCAGGACGAGCGCCGCTAGCTCAATCGGCAGAGCAGCTGACTCTTAATCAGCGGGTTGGGGGTTCGATTCCCTCGCGGCGCACCACCTCTCACCTGCGGTATTCTCCTCCGTCGGGAGATCCGACCTCCGCCGGCGCCGAGGCCGGGTTGGTCACCTCCTGGTCACGGCGGTTTCGCGGCACCAGCGCGGCCGCCCGCTCGGCAGCCTCCCGACCGACCCCCTCAAGCAGGTGCGAGTAGATGTCGCTCGTGATGCTCACCGAACTGTGACCGAGACGCTTCGACACGAGTGCGAGGTCGACGCCTGCCGCGAGCATGAGCGACGCGGCGCCGTGCCGCAGATCATGCAGGCGGATCGGTCGCAGCCCGGCCGCCTCGCACAGCTCGCGGAACCGCTTGGTCACGTGGTCGAGCGGTAGCGGGTTGCCGTCCTCGCGAGCGAACACGAGCCCGTGGTCGACGTAGTCGATGCCCCACTCCCGTCGCTCGGCGTCCTGTGCGAGCCGGTGCGCGAGCAGCACCCCGACGGTGCCGCCGTCCAGCTCGACGGCCCGTGCCTCACCCGAGCTGGTCTTGGGCGGCCCGAACGCATGCCCCTTGTGCACCTCACCGCACGAGGGGCACTTCGGCGCCCGCTCGTCCGGGACGCCGACTTGCACGAGCTGCTGTCGGACGACCAGCACCCCGCGCCCGAGGTCGACGTCGGACCAGCGCAGTCCGCACGCCTCGCCGCGCCGGAGCCCTTCTCCCGGGATCCCTGACCTGTTGCAGGATGTCGCCCGATCCGGGCGATCTTGCCGGTGGTGCTGCGGTTCTCCGTGGGTGTGCTGCTCGTGGCTGGTAGTCGTTGCCGACCCAGCGAGAGCGAGGAAGACGAGTGCGGGCATTCCCGGTGAGGTTGCCGTCCGGGCAGCGGTACTGGACGGTGCTGGATGAGGATCTGCAAGTAGTCGCGGTCGCCGATGATTTCCTGCGGCAGCAGCGGTTCGGTCGTGATGGCGCGGAGTCCACGACCAAGGCTTACGCGCATGCGATTGCGCTGTTCCTGCGCTGGTGTGCGCGGACGGGCCGGTCCTGGCAGGCCGGTGTCGAACATGTCGCTCTGTTCATGACGTGGCTGGCCCACGCCGGGCCGGACGCTTCGAGCGCCGAGGCCGCCGGCGGCGGTGCGGTGGTGTTGGCCGGGCCGGGTGTAGCGCCGGCGCGGTCACCGTCGCGGATCAACGGGGTGTTGGCTGCGGTGCGGGGCATGGTGGTGCATGCGGTCGCCGCCGGGCAGGCCCCAGCCGGGTTGGTGTCGCTGCTGTACGAGGTCGCCGACGATCGGGATCTGCCCGGGGCCGCCCGGGACGAGCAGGACCGTATGGCGTGGCGGCTGCGGGCTCGGCATCGGTTGCGTGAGCCGGAAACGGCCGTCGATCGGGCTGGTGACGGCGAGATTGTCGGCGTGCTGCGGGCGTGCCGCTCGGCGCGGGACCGGCTGATCGTGCTGTTGATGGCCCGGGCTGGGCTGCGCCGTGGGGAGCTGTGCGGGCTGCGTCGCGGCGATGTGCATCTGCTGGCCGACTCACGTGCGCTGGGGTGCGCGGTGGCGCGGTCGCATCTGCACGTGGTGCGCCGCGACAACCCGAACGGGGCGTGGGCCAAGTCCCGCCGACAGCGGTCTGTGCCGCTGGATTTCCTTGTCGTGCAGGCGTTTGACACCTACGAGTTCGAACGGATGAGGGTGCCGCAGGCGGCGGACAGCGATTTCGTGTTCGTCAACCTGTTCCGCGCGCCGCTGGGGGCGCCGATGCGCCCGGACGCGGTCGGGGAGCTGATGGCGGCGGCCTCTCGCCGGGCCGGGCTCGACGTGGCGATCCGCGCGCACCAGCTGCGGCACGCCTGCGGCAGCAACATCGCTGACGCCGGAGCCGGTATCGATGTGGTCGCTGACCTACTTGGACACGCATCGGTCTCCTCGTCGCAGGTGTATGTGCATCCCGACCCGTCCCGGCTGCGGGCGGCGGTGGACGCGGTGCCCAGCCCCCGCGAGCAGCGGGGGGTGAACCGGTGACCGGCGCGACGCTGGCACACGCGTCCCCGTTCACCGAGGACGCGTGTGAGTTCCCGCGTGTGTTGGACGGGGTCGTGCTGGACGGCGCGGCGAGACGCCTGGCCAGGATGCTGGATAGCGGATTCTTGGACGGGGCGGGCTGGGATCCGAGGACACGGGTGCTGTCTCTGCCCGCGCAGCATCGGTTGCTGGGCCGACAGGTGTGCCGGGCCGACGGGTGTGAGCGCACCGTCCACAGTGGTCTGCCCAGGGTGTGTCTTCGCTGTTTGACCAGGCTGACCCGGCTGGGGATGAACGCGGCGGAGATCGCCGCCGCCCCGGCATTGCCGGCAGCGCCCCCGCGCGCGGATCACTGCGCCGTGCCGGGATGCCAGTGCGCGCCGACCGTGCGGCAGGCGGTGTTGTGCCAGCCGCATGCCAAGAAGTTCCGGCTCCGGCGGCCGCCGCTGTCGATGGAGCAGTTCCTGCTCGACCCGCGGGTGCGACCCTTTCCGCCGATGCCGTCGTGCCAGGTGAGCGCGTGCACCCGGGCGGCCGACGGCGCGGGCGGCTACTGCAACACCCACTACCAGCGCTGGCGAACAGCGCAGCAAACCAACCCCGGCCTGGATCACCGCTGGTGGCAGGCCAGGGAATCGGGCGTGGCCGAGCCCGGGCGGGTGAACCTGCGGGCGTTGCCCGTGCTGGTGGTCGTGCAGGTGCTGTTCGGCCTGCAGCAACGCGTCCGTGGCGGCGCGAAGATCACAGATGTGGATCTGCGTGTGCTGTGCGATGCGCTGCGCCGCCAGCAGGTCGCTTCGGTCGAGACGGACGAGGTGGAGCCCGTTCTCACCAAACCGGTCCGCTCGCTGCGCAACGCCCTGAGTCGCCACGTTCGTCGGGCGTTGGCCGACCCGGGCAGCGAGCAGGCCAAGGACACCTGGGACCTGGCGATCTTCGGCCATCGCGGCAACCTGTCGTTCACCGGGATCGCTCAGCCGTGGCTGGCCGGGGCGGCCAAGCGGTGGGCGGCCGAACGGTTGCCCCGCCACCGCGGCGGCGGCGCCGCCCGGGTCCGAGGCAAGATCAACGGGCTGGGGTTGCTGTCGGAGTACCTGGGTTGCCGACCCGATCGCGGGCTCGTCCCGGCGGCGCTGGGCCGCCGCGATGTCGAGGGCTTCCTCAACCGGCTGGCCTACTTGGAGTCAGCCGGCCAGATCAGCCGTTACCGCCGCAACGGCATCTGCCGCGACGTGCGGGAGGTGCTGGCCGGGATCCGCGCCCTGGGCCTGACCCGGCCCGGCGGGCCCGCCGCCGGGCTGGCCGGGGACTTCGCCATCGAGCGCGGCGACATCCCCGCCGGTCCCGAACGCGGCGAGCCCGGTCGGGACCTGCCGCCGGAGATCATGGCCATCCTGTGCGCCAACCTCGACACCCTGCAGCCCGCCGAGGTCAGGGTCGCCACCCAGCTCGGCATCGACACCGGACGGCGGCCCGAAGACATCCTCGGCCTGCCCCTGGACTGCCTGGCCCGCGACAAGGACGGCGGCGCCGTGCTGGTCTATGACAACATCAAAGCCGACCGGCTGGGCCGGAGGCTGCCGATCAGCGAGACCACCGCCGCGGTGATCATCGCCCAGCAAGACCGGGTCCGGGCGCACTTCCCCCACACCCCGGCCGCCGCGCTGACGCTGCTGCCCACACCCCGCCGTAACCCCGACGGGAACACGGCGATCAGCATCGACATGCTGGACAACCGGCACCGCGAGTGGGCCGATGCCCTGCCGGCGCTGCACACCCGCGACGGCGGCGAGTTCGACAAGACCAGGATCACCCCGTATGCCTGGCGGCACTCGTATGCCCAGCGCCACGCGGACGCCGGCGTGCCGATCGACGTCCTGGCCGAATTACTTGATCATCGAAATCTCAATGTCACCCGCCGGTACTACCGGGTCGGGGAAGACCGCCGCCGCGCCGCCGTGGACACGGTGACGGCGCTGAGCTTCGACCGACACGGCAACCGGATCTGGCGCGACGCCCACGCACTATTGGAGTCCGAGCACGCCCGCTACGTAGTCGGGGAAGTCGCCGTCCCGTACGGCACCTGCAGCGAACCGTCCAACGTGCAAGCCGGCGGCGGCGCCTGCCCGGTCCGGTTCCGCTGCGCCGGCTGCGACCACTTCCGCACCGACGTCTCGCACCTGCCCGAGCTGACCGCCTACCTCGATGACCTGCTGTGCACCCGCGAACGGCTGGCCGCCACCCTCGATGGGGTCGACGAGTGGGCCCGCGCCGACGCCACCCCCACCGACGAGGAGATCACCCGGATCCGGCGGCTGATCAACCGGATCAAAGGCGATGCGGCCGAGCTCGACGAGACCGAGCGCGCCCGAATCGACGACGCCGTCGCGGTGGTGCGCCGTCACCGCGCCGCCCATGCCGTTCCGCTCGGCATGCCCACCGTCCGGGCCGCCGCACCCGCGCCGCTCACCACCACCACGGAGGCCACCGCGTGACACCCATCAGGACCAGCGACCACGCCGGCACCACGGCAGCACCCAGCACACGGGCCCAGGCGATGGCCGACGGGCGGCGCGCCGACACCGCACGCCGCCGCCAGCGCGTCCACGCCGCGCTCGACCGCGCCGCCGCCCAGGGCGCCGAGATCGGCGTGTCTGGGATCGCCCGCGCCGCCGCGGTGGACCGCAGCTTCCTCTACCGCCACCGCGACCTGCTCGAGAAGATCCACACCCTCGCCGCCGAACCACCCGCCGCAGCCGAGGGCACCGGCCCGGCGGTCACCCGAGCCTCGCTGCAGGCCGACCTGCTCGCCGCCCACGAACGCGCCACCCGGCTGCACGCTCGCGTCCAGCACCTCGAGAAACGCCTGTCCGAAGCACTCGGTGAGCACGCCTGGCGCGAGTCCGGGCTGGGCACCCCCGTCGACGTCGACGCCCTGCACCAGCAGATCACCCACCTCGAGCAACAGGCCATCGACCTGCGCCTGCAACTGGGCGAACGCGACGAGGACCTCGCCGCCGCCCGCGCCGCCAACCGCGAACTGATGGCCCGCATCAACCTCGGACACCACAACAGGTGAACCCCCGCCGGCCCACTTGCACCACACCTGTTGCACCCGATAACCTCTGATCATCAGCTTCTGAGCTGCGCAAACGCGAGGAATCAGCCTCCGCCACGGGGTTCGGTCCCCCGGAGA
>CAWHHY010000023.1:0-112013 GCA_963829305.1 uncultured Actinomycetota bacterium
CATTCCATTAGCCGCACTTCCTTGAGTAGCCGCACTTCCTTGAGGCGATCACCACAAGGTCCGGGTCGTGTTTGACCAGGTCGTAGGCCGTCAATCCTGACGGTCTTCGCGGCGCGCCTTGCGGCGCCGGTGACGGCGCACATACCGCAAATCCGAACCCACAGCAACCCCCCGACCAACGCCATCGCCAAGGTGAAGAGCCACAGTGGCCAGGTGAAGCTCCAGAGGAGGAACTGGAGCGTCACGGGCTGGGTGTTCTGGATCATGAAGATGGGCCAGCAACCCGACTCCGGTGAGCGAGGCGATCACTCCACCGCTGAGCCGGGCCGTCTTTCCTTGCGCGACACCGGGCGTGGTCATGCGGCGACGGTAGGGCGGGTCACGACGGGTGGCACCACCCGTGGCGGGCGAATGGACGGACATCGGCCCAACGAGCACTCGCCGCAGGCCATGTCCTTCACGGTGCGCTGCGTTGCGTCGAGGTACTGCATCGCCAAGCATCGCGGTGGGCACTCGGCCCAGACCGACGGCGGCAGGAGAGGTTCATGGGGGTTCGAGATCATGGCGGCGGAGGGCAGTACCAAGGCCGTGGTGACGGCGCTGGGGGCGAACCTCGGCATCGCGGTGGGCAAGTTCGTCGCCGCGGCGATCACCGGGTCCGCCTCGATGCTGGCCGAGGGCGTGCATCGGTCGCCGACTCGACCAACCAGGCGCTGCTGCTGATCGGCGGCAAGCGCGCCCGCCGTGCCCCGTCGGCGCTGCACCCTTCGGGTACGCGCGGGAACGCTACATCTACGCGTTCCTCGTGGCGATCATCCTGTTCACCCTCGGCGGGCTCTACGCCCTCTACGAGAGCTATCAGAAGATCACCCACCCGCACCAGCTGACCTCACCGCTGGTCGCGGTCGTCGTCCTGGTGATCGCCATGGCGCTGGAGGGCTATGCGCTGCGCACCGCGGTGGGGGAGGCCAACCGCACCCGCGGCAGCCGCGACTGGCTGGCGTTCGTCCGCCGCACCCGCTCCCCCGAACTGCCGGTGATCCTCCTCGAGGACACCGGCGCGCTGATCGGCCTCGTCCTCGCGCTGCTCGGCGTCGGGCTGAGCGTGCTGACCGGCAACGGCGTCTACGACGGCATCGCCACCGGATGCATCGGCCTGCTGCTCGTCGCATCGCGATCCTCCTGGCCGCCGAGATCAACAGCTTGCTCATCGGCGAGGCCGCGCTGCCGGAACAGGTCGACAGCGATCCACACCGCGCTGCTGTCCACCCCCGGCGTCGACCGGGTCATCCACCTGCGCACCATGCACCTCGGCCCCGAGGAACTCCTCGTCGCGGCCAAGATCGCCGTACCGACGACGACGACGACGAGACATCGCCGCGACCATCGACGACGCCGAAGCTCGCCTGCGCGAGGCGCTGCCGACCGCAAGGTCGTCTACCTCGAACCCGACATCGACCGCGGCGACCCCGCCGAGCCCGGCGGCCGGCTCCCCCAAGGGGCCAACACCGACCATCGGCATGACCGTCCCTGACCGTCCACCGGGCCTGACCCCGCCGCCTCACTACCGTGACGCCGCCCGACCCCCGATCCCCAGCCCGGGTCAACCAAGAGGCTCAGCAACCGACGGCTGGAGCGCAGCCGGGTCTTCGGGAGGGGGGTGGGCTCGCTCAGCCCGAAGTCCCCTCACGCGGTTCATCGGATACCAGCCGGGTGACGGCGATCCACGCGGCCCGGCGCCCGTCCATCTCGAGCACCGTGAACCGATGCCCGAGTGCGGTGAGCGTGTCGCCGCGCACCGGAACGCGCCCGAGCCCGGCTTCGACGAAGCCGGCCAGGGTCTCGAACGGTCCGTCCGGCAGCGCGATGTCGACCTGGTCCCGCACGTCCACGCGATGGAGCAGCCCGTCCAGCTCGACGGCGACGGCGACGGTGGCGACCGGCGCGGCACCGTCGCGGTCGAACTCGCTGCGGATGTCGCCCACCAGTTCCTCGAGGAGGTCCTCAAGGGTGACGATGCCGTCGGTCCCGCCGTACTCGTCGGCGACGACCGCCAGATGACCACCGGTGTGTCGCAGTTGCGACAGTGCCGGCAACAGCGCCTTGTGCCCGGGAGAAATGTGACTGGGCGACGATGTCCCCCACAGTTCGCGGCTGCCGGCCAGTGGCAGCGGACGCGACGCCGTCGGCTCCTGGCCGGCCGGCGTCCTCGGCGCCGTGCCGGACGTGGAGGGCGGTGAGCAGGTCGCGGACATGGACGAAGCCGAACACGTCGTCGGCGGTCGCGCTGACGACCGGATAGCGGGAGTACGGCCGGGTGATGAGCGACGTCGGTGGCCGCCTCGAGCGGGGTGTCCGCCCGGAGGAACTCGACCCGGGTCCGCGGCACCATGACGTCGCTAAGCCGACGGTCGGTGGCCCCGAACACGTCACCGAGCACCCGTCGTTCCTCGGCGGTGAGCTGGTGGTGGGTGACGACCAGTCCCGCAGTTCGTCCTCGGTGACCTGCTCACCACCCGCCCGCGGGTCCAACCAAGCAGCCGTACGACTCACGTTGGTCGAGCGGGAGAGCAGCCAGATCACCGGGCGGCACAGCTGGCGATGCGGTCGAGGACCGGCGCGACGAAGGTGCGACACGGCTTCGGACCGCTGAAGGCGAGCCGCTTGGGGACGAGTTCCCCCAGCACGAGCGACAGGTAGGAGATCGCGCCGGTCACACGTCACCAGAGCCGCGACTCGGCAGGTCCCGGCGGAAGCCCCAGCCCGGTCAAGGCACGGTCAGCGGCCCGGTCAGGGTCGAGCCTCCGTACGCTGCGGAGAAGAACCCGGCGAGGGTGATCACCGATCTGCACTGCGGCGAGAAAGCGGTTGGGGTCCTCGCGGAGCTTCGCGACCCGCGCGCCCGACCGCCCGCTCGGCGAATCGGCTAAGCTGGCCCTCCCGCAACGACACCAACGCCAGCTCCGCCGCGGAGAAGTAGCCGCCGATCAGGACGAACAGGAGGATGAGGCCGATGTTGACAAGGATGTCGGTCACCCGCCCAGCATCCCAACAACGCCGCCGAACCGGGCGAACCGATCAGAGTCACCCCTCGGGAGGCGCTCTGAGCGCACCCCTGTGCAGTTTCGGAGCCGTTGGAAAGGCTGTGACCTTGAGGATTGAGCGTCGTGCCGTCGGGGGATGCCATGGTGCAGGTCCGCCCTCCATGACGATCTCAGGAGCAGATCAGGACCGTCACCGGCATCATCACCGCGATCGTGGTAGGCCTCATCATCGGCGCCCTGGGCCGCCTCGTCGTCCCCGGGAAACAGAACATCCCGATCTGGCTGACCATCCTCGTCGGGATCGTTGCCGCACTGCTGGGCACCTTCATCGCCCGCGCCCTGGGAGTCGCCGACACCCGCGGTATCGACTGGATCGAACTGATCATCCAGGTCGTCCTCGCCGCCATCGGCGTCACGATCGCCGCCAACGCCTACGCTCGCCGCGGCATCCGACGCTAACGGGCACGCCCGGTGACAGCGCTGGGGTGACCGAGCTGCCCGTCGGGAGCCCCGGGGCACGGCAGCTGGAGCACCGACGCTCCCGAACCGACTGGAAGGGGAACCATGGGCACCGACGACAAGCTCGGGAACAAGGCCGAAGAGCTCAAGGGCAAGACCAAGGAGACGGTCGGCCAGGGCCACCGACGACCACGACCTGGAAGCCGAGGGCCAGGCCGACCAGGCCAAGGGCAACCTCAAGCAGGCCGGCGAGAAGGTCAAGGACGTCTTCAAGAGCTGAACCACCCGGCCAGTCAGCCGTCCGCCTCACCCGACGGCTGACCGGCCGGGCGCCACATGCTCACGAGCGTGTCTCGCCCGTGAACAGGCACCCGCAGGGCCACCGTCGGCACGGCTCGGCGCTACCGTAAACTTTCCCGATCACGCCATGGACGTCAGCCAGTACTGGAACTGTGCGGCGCAGTGCTGTCATCGCCGCCCCAGCGGTCCCTGGGCGTCTGGATCAGCCGCTCGTGGTCCGATTTCTTAAGTTACGTAGCCTCAGTGTCCTGCGCCGCCGGTCGAGGACGGCTCGACGTTGCGGCAAGCCGCGCTCGCTCATGAGCGGCAACCTGATCCCGTTGGTCCCACCACCGAGTGACCAGCGCCAGCACTGCAATGAGAAGCAGGACACTGGGCAAGAAGATCGTCGCGGGCCAGTAGTCCAGCATCCACGCCAGAGTGGGGTGGTTGTACCTGTTGAACACTGACCCTCCAGGCTCCCGACTGCAAGTTCTGCCAACCGCCAGATGGAGGTCGTGCAGGTCCGCCAAGTCGTTAACGAGAAGCCCATAGCTCAGCCTCTCACTATAACCGCGGCCTCTTCGTCCCGAAGTGGACGCGGGCGCCCCGTCGTCACCGTCAATGACGGGAATCGGCCGCCACGTCGTCATACAGAGTGGCGGTCAACGTCAGGACCGCCGGAGGGGTGGAGATGTCGCGATCGTGGTGGGGGATCCCGTTACCCAGGTGTCCGGCGAACTGGTAGGCCTCCTCGACCAGGCCACGCAAGTGGTCGCTGGCAATGCGGTACACCATTCGGCGGCCGTCCCCGCTCGGCGTGGACGAGCCCGGCCAGGCGGAGCCGTCCAAGGTGTTGTGAGACCGAGGACCGGGACGCGGAGGACTTGCGCGGTGAGGGTCCGTGATGTCCTGGCCACCGGCGGCAAGGAGGCGCAGCAGGTGCAGCCGGGTGGGCTCGGCCAAGTGTCCCATGCACCTCGGCAGCCGGCCGCTAGTTGTTCCTCGTCGCTGCGGTTCTGACACATCACTTGCACCTGCCAGTGTTGTTGTGCGCGCGCATGTTTGCATGATGGTGGCAGACGGGCATCCTGGCAACCGTGAGCGACACCCGTGAAGCAGCCCGATCCCGGTGTCGGCGGCAACTCCCCCGGTGAGCCAACCGGCCTCGGAGCCTGACCCGAAAACCGGCCATCATCACGGCCACGAGAACCGCCAGCGCACACACGGCGAGCAAGGCTCCACGGTGGGCCACGGGCACGGTCATGGGCATGGCCGTGGTGTGCGGGGGTGGCTCGCGGACGCTGTTCACCCCGCACAGCCACGACTCGGCGGACTCGGTGGACTCGGCGTTGGAGGCCAGCGCCGACGGCATCCGGGCCGTGAAGATCAGCCTGGTCGCGCTGCTGGTCACCGCGGTCGCGCAAGCGGTGGTGGTGGTGCTGACCGGGTCGGTGGCGCTGCTGGCCGACACGATCCACAACTTCTCCGATGCGCTGACCGCGGTACCGCTGTGGATCGCGTTCGTGCTCGGCCGGCGGGCGGCGACGCGGCGCTACACCTACGGCTACGGCCGGGCCGAGGACCTCGCCGGGGTGTTCATCGTCGCGATGATCGCGCTGTCGGCGGTCGTCGCCGGCTACGAGTCGATCCTGCGGCTGCTGCAACCCGCAGCCGGTCGCCAACTCGGCGTGCTGATCGCGGCCGGGCTGATCGGCTTCGCCGGCAACGAGCTGGTGGCGAGCTACCGCATCCGGGTCGGCCGGCGGATCGGGTCGGCGGCACTGGTCGCCGACGGGCTGCACGCCCGCACCGACGGCTTCACCTCCCTGGCCGTGGTGGTGGGCGCGGTCGGGGTGCTGGCCGGGTTCCCGCTGGCCGACCCGATCATCGGGCTGCTGATCACGGTCGCGATCCTGGTCGTGCTCGAGGGCGCGGCCCGCGACATCTACCGGCGAGTGATGGACGCGGTCGACCCCGCGCTGGTCGACACGGCCGAGACGACGCCTGCGGGCAGTGCCGGGGGTCGTCGAGTCGACGAGCTGCGGCTGCGCTGGATCGGGCACCGGCTGCGCGCCGAGACCGGCATCACCGTCGCGACGGACCTGGGCATCGTCGAGGCACACGACATCGCCATCGTCGCCGAACACACCCTGCTGCACGGCGTGCCCAAGTTGGCGGCGGCGACCGTGCACGTCAGTCCGCACGACGGCCCGAGCAGGACGACCACGCCGCGCTCGCCCACCACCCCACCGCGCTGGAGCCAGGCGCGATCACCCGATAGACGACACTTCGGCCGATGTGGACATCAAACCTGTTGCCGCTGCCCCTGACTGACCGCCCGACGGCTTTCGGGAGATCTCGCTGGTGCGACTGACGAGGCGGCGGGCTCTTGTTCCGACAACGCGGGCCGCCCGTCCCCGCTGCGAGGGATCGGGTAGAAGCTGTGGTGGGTGGTGGGGTCCACTGCCACCACGTGCGCACCGTCGGCGAGATGGCGACTGGCGATGAGGGTCATGCCGCGGCCCGCGCGGTCGAGCACGCTGACCGTGCCGTCCTCGGCGGCGACATAGAGGCCGGGGCGGGAGGTCGAGGCGGAGCAGGTCTACCAGGATGCCGTCGCCGCCGGCGACCCGAACGCACGGGCCCGGTTGGCGGAATGGCTCGACGCACGGCCGGGGCGGGAGGTCGAGGCGGAGCAGGTCTACCCGCGATGCCGTCGCCGCCGGCGACCCGAGCGCACGGACCCGGTTGGCGGGATGGCTCGGCCGGCAGGAGGGGCGGGAGGCCGAGGTGGAGCAGGTCTACCGCGCTGCCGTCGCCGCCGGCGACCCGACCGCCTGGGCCCGGTTGGCGGATGGCTGGGTGAGCGGCCGGGTGTTGAGCGACGCGCCGGATGAGGACGACCGCGTCGTTCAACGTGATGATCTGTTTGGGGTATAAAGCAGCCCCGCCGGCAATGCCGGCGGGGCGTGGTGTTCATGGTGTCGTGGTGGTGGTCACTCTTGTCGTGACCTCGGTGACGGCGGCTCGGGCGCTGGATTCGTCGACGATCGCTTTGTTTGGATGCGAAGGCGGCGACGAGGGCCTGGATCGCCAGGTTGTTCACCGCCCGGGGCAGGCCGCGGGAGACCTGGTGGATCAGAGTGATCGCGTCGTCGCTGAACAGTGTGTCGGCGCGGCCGGCCAGCTTAAGGTGATGCGCCAGGTAGCTCTTGGTCTCCACGTCGGTCATGCCGGTCATGGCGTAGCGCAACGCGATGCGTTGGTCGAGCGCGGCGAAGGTGCCCAGCTTGATTCGCCGCCGCAGGGTCGGCTGACCGACCAGCAGCGCGGCGAACGGGCTGTGTGAGTCGAGCTCGGCGTTCGTCAGCAGACGAAGCTCTTCGAGTTGGCCGGCGGCGAGGAGGTGTGCTTCGTCGATCACGATCGTGACGTGCCTGCCGCGTTCGTGTTCCTCGGCGGCGAGCAGACCGGTGGTTTGCGGGATGAGCGCGGCCTTGTGGAAGCGCGGGACGGCGCCGAGTGCGGTGACGATGCCGTGGTAGAGGCCGCGGTTATCTCGAGCTTCTCCGCGCCTGTCGCTGATGTGCGCCACGCGCCTGTGAGTCGCTCTGATCGTCGTGGTGGACGTGGTTATCTCCCGCTCGTCCAGCACGTAGATCACGTTGGAGGAGCGAGTGCACGTTCAACGCGTGGCGATGCCCGCGACACGGGAGCCGTCGTGGACGGTCCTGGGAGACGACGACACACCGATTGAGCCCGTCGAGCGCTACCTGGCCTACCTGACCGATGTCGAGCGGTCCCCGAACACGATCAAGGCGTATGCGCATGATCTGAAGGACTACTGGCAGTTCCTTGCCCACCGCGGCTTGGACTGGCGCGAGGTGCGGCTGGAGGACATCGGCGAGTACGTCGCATGGCTGCGGCTTCCCCCGACCGGCCGGGACGGACGGACCGCGGTGCTGCCGTCGGTTGAGCCGCACGTGGCGGCGTCGACGGTCAACCGGAAGCTCTCGGCGCTGGCGGCGTTCTATGCGCATCAGGTGCGCCACGGGGTGGATGTCGGCGAACTGCTCACCACCTGGCAGCTACCCGGCCGCCGTGGTGGAGCTTGGAAGCCGTTCCTGCACCACATCAGCAAGGGCAAGCCGCAGCCCCGCCGCACGATCACGGTCAAGGCGCCGAAGAAGCTGCCCCGCGTCCTGACGGTGACCGAGATGCAGGCCATCATGGACGCCTGCGACCGGCTCCGGGATCGCTTCCTCTGGGCTCTGCTCTGGGACTCCGGCGTCCGCATCGGTGAAGCGTTGGGCCTGCGCCACGCCGACATCGCCGCCGCGCAGCGCGAGATCACCATCGTGTCGCGGGTCAACGACAACCGCGCCCGATCCAAGTCCCGCGAGGGCCGCACCATCCCGGTGTCGGCGGAGCTGATCCGACTGTGGGGCGACTACCTGCACACCGAGTACGGCGACCTGGACTCCGACTACGTGTTCGTGAACCTGTTTGCCGAACCGCGCGGGCAGGCTCTGTCCTATCCAGCGGTCTACGACCTGGTTAAACGCCTCCGGAAACGGACCGGGATCGACTTCGACCCGCACTGGTGTCGACACTCGGCGGCGACAAGGATGCTGCGCGATGGCGTGCCGATCGAGGTCGTCTCCACACTGTTGGGTCACTCCTCGGTCACCACGACGTCCGCGGTTTACGGGCACCTGACCGTCGCAGACGCCCGGCGCGCGCTGGAGCGGGCGGGTTGGTTCGCCGGGCGCGAGGTGAGCTGGTGACTCTGTTCGAGATCACTCAAGCCGAGCGTGCGGGCTGGCAGCGACGGGCTGCCGGTGAGCTCGCTGCGATCCTGGACGCCCACCCGGACTTGCCGGTCCTCGCATGGACGGTGGCCTCGGCCGGCAGCATCCTGGTGGGTCACGTGAGCGGCCCCGCCTCAGCCGATCAGCGTCGCCGAACGTTCGACATGTGGCGGGAGATGCTGGGGCACACGCCCGCCGAGGAGGTCCGCTTCAGCGACGGCACCGTCGTGGTGAAGGCGACCAGCCAGCGAAACCGCGTTCAGGTCACGGTGACCGCCACTCTTGCGTCCCCTCGGGACGAGGAGGTGGCGCCGTGACCGGCACGCCAGCAGCTGGCCCTCATCCGGCGGCACCCTCGGGCCTGCGATATCCCGGCCTACTGGAGAAACTCATGGCCGCGGTCCGCTCGGAGTTCCGGGTCGAGGTGTTCACCGTCGAGCAGCACGACCCGGTCTTTGGTGGGCCGCCGTGCCGGGTCGAGGGCTGCGCGCGGACCGCCCGCGTCCGCGGCATCTGCCTGGGCCACTACCACCGATGGAAGGAACACAACCGCCCAGACATCGACGAGTTCGTCGCCGCCACCGCGTCCCTGATGCGCGCGCACCGACCGTTGCGGTCATGCTCGGTCGTCGGCTGCAACTACGGGCGGCGGGGAGCGGGACTGTGTTCCCGGCACCACACCCAGTGGCTGGCCGCCGGCAAATCAGAAGTACGCGGCTGGGCCGCCGCGCAACCCGACCTCACGCTCACCGGGCCCGCTGCCTGCCGGGTGTCGTACTGCCAGCTGTGGGCGGAGGGCACGACCCAGCTGTGTCAAACACACGGGGCACGATGGCGGCGGGCCGGGCGCCCGGCCACCGACGAGTTCGTCCGCGCATGCGACGACGCCGTACCGGGTTACGAGCGCCTGGCGTTCGGCCGGCTCGCCACCCACGTGCGGCTGGAGATGCAATACGCGATGCAGCAGCGCCGCGACGAGGCCCGCGTGCGGACACCCCCACGGCACGTCCAACATCTCATCACCGCGGTCGCCTCCAGCGACGTGCCCTCCCTGCTCGACTGGTCCGAGGAACAGTGGCTGGCCTACCCGCCGCTGACCAAGCCGTGCGCGGCGCAGCCGCGAGCCTTGCTGCGCTACGCGCGTCGCCAGATCGAGGATCTTCACTACGGTCGCGGCTGGGACGTCGAATACCCTCGCGATGTCTGGCGGCTGCGCAACCTCGGCATCGACAGCCGTTGGGCCCATGTTCGTTTCGACCGGATTCCCCAGCCCTGGTTGACCGACCCCGCCAAGCGGTGGGCGCGCTGGCAGCTGAGCAACGGCATGAGCCCGGGCCAGGTCATCCGGGGCGCCGCCGGCATCGCCCGGTTCGGGGCCTTCCTCGCCCAGCCCCACATCGCTGTTGGCGCGCTCGAACAGCTCACCCGGGACGTCCTGGAGCGCTACTTGGCCGAGCTGCAGACCAGCGTCAGCGACCCACGCCGCCGCGGCAAGATCATCAGCCTGACCGGCAGCTTCTTCCACACCGTCCGGCTGCACCGCTGGGCAGACCTCCCGGCGGGCGTGATGTTCTACCCGCAGGACTACCCCAAGCGGCCACAACAACTGCCCCGGGCCCTGGCCGAACACGTCATGGCCCAGGTCGAACATCCCGACAACCTCGCCCGGTGGGACGACCCGGCCGCGCGTCTGGTCACGATCATCTTGATCCGGTGCGGGCTACGCATCGGCGACGCGCTCGCGCTGCCCCGCGACTGCGTCGTCCGCGACGCCGACGGCGCCCCCTACCTGCGCTACTACAACCACAAGATGAAACGCGAGGCCCTCGTGCCGATCGACGAACAGGTCGAAGCCGGCATCAACGCCCAACAGCAGCGGGTGCTCGACCAGTGGCCAGACGGCGCGTGTCGGTACCTGCTGCCGGCCGAGAAGGCCAATCGCAACGGGCAACGCCACTACCCCGACACCACCTACCGGGCGAAGCTCAAACGGTGGCTGCAGACCTGCGATGTTTGCGATGAGCGCGGTCAACCCATCCGCGTTCAGCCCCACCAGTGGCGCCATACCCTCGGAACACGCTTGATCAACAACGACGTGCCACAAGAGGTCGTGCGCCGAATCCTTGATCACGACTCACACGCGATGACGGCGCACTACGCCCGGATGCACGACACGACCATCAGACGACACTGGGAGGCCGCCCGCAAGGTCAACGCCCACGGCGAGACCGTGACCCTCGACCCCGCCGGAGCGCTGGCCGAGGCGGCCTGGGCCAAACAACGAATCGGCCGCGCTACCCAGGCCCTCCCGAACGGCTACTGCGGCCTGCCCGTGGCGCGAAGCTGCCCGCACGCCAACGCCTGTCTCACCTGCCCGATGTTCCTCACCACCGCCAAGTTCCTGCCCCAGCACCGCCAGCACCGCCACCAGGTCTTGCAGATCATCTCCGCCGCCGAAGCACGCGGCCAGACCCGGCTGGTCGAGATGAACCGCCAGGTCGCCGACAACCTCGACAAGATCATCACCACGCTGGAGAACGACGGAAGCGACGGCGAACAGCCCGCGGAGGCCACCCATGCATCCTGACACCGCCCCGCTCATCACCGCCGCCCGCAAGCGCAGCGAGCTCACCCGGTCCAAGGCCATCCAAGCGATACGCGAACTCGACCGCGCCGGAACACCGGTCACGTTCGAGGCCGTCGCCCGCGCCGCCGACGTCTCCCGCTCCTGGCTCTACGCCCAAGCCGACCTCCGCGCCGAGATAGAACACCTGCGCGCGGCCACCCAACGGGCACCCGCACCGCCCATACCCAGCGGTCAGCGGGCCACCGACACCTCGCTGCTACGACGGCTGGCCGAAGCCAACGAACGCAACCGCAGACTCAGCGACGAAAACGCCCGGCTCCGTCGACAACTCGAACGTGCTCTCGGCGACCAGCGCGCCCACACCACTTCGGGCGACACGCTCATCGCCGTTCGATAACGATCGGTCCCAGCCGAAGATGACCCACCACCTGGTCACATCCGTGTCGACGACAACGCTCTCGACGCGAACGCCCAGGTCAGAGCCTTGATTAACATCAAAGCTCAAGATAACCACGGGCGCCGACGGCGGGGTTGCCGAGGTAGATGATCGTGCTGCGGGCCTGGTCGAGCTGGCGAGGGCGGCGCGGACGGCGACGGTTTTGCCGGCACCGACCTCGCCGGTGATCACGCCGAGGGCGCGTTCGGTGACGCACCAGCCGATGCGGGCGACGGCTTCGGCGTGTGCGCCGTGCCGGTGCAGCATCTGCGGGGCGAGCGCCCTGCCGAACGGTGTCTTGGTGAACCCGTAGTGGGACTGCAGCTTGTCGATCACACCGACGCCTCCCCGTCGGTGCCGGTGCCGGTGCCGGTGCCGGTGCCGGTGCCGGTGCCGGTGCCGGGCAGGATCAACTGGCCGGGGACGTGCCCGTCGGGCAGGTCGCGGTAGCGGGCTCGTTGGGCAGCGCGGTTCATCGAGTTCTGCCGCAAGCTCATCACCGCCGCGTGCACTCCGAGGCTGGGCCACGGACGGCATCACCGGCGCGCATGTCGACCAGTTCGGCGGTGTGCTGGGCCTCGACCAGACCGTCGCCGCTGGCGGTGGCCAGGGTGTGCCCGTCCCGGGCGAAGGCGACCGCGTACACGTCGTCGGTGTGGCCGGTCAGCGGGTCGCCGACCCGGCGCGGCCGGGTCGGGTCGGTGAGATCCCACAGCAGCACCGTCTGGTCGACGCTGGCGGTGGCCAGGGTGTGCCCGTCCGGCGAACGCCACCCCGATCATGGCGTCGGTTTGACCGATCAGCGGGTCCCCGACCCGGCGCGACCGAGTCGGGTCCGTGAGATCCCACAGCAGCACCGTCTGGTCGTCGCTGGCGGTGGCCAGGGTGTGCCCGTCTGGGGCGAACGCCACCGCTCGAAGGGCTCGCCGGCCCGCGGCGAGCGATACCGGACCGTCGGATCCACCAGCTGTTCGAGCAGAACGTGCGGGACCACCCGGACGCCGTTGCGGCCGCGCACGGCCACCGCGCCCTGACCTATCGGGCGCTCAACGCCCGGGCCAACCGGCTGCCGCGCCCTGCTGGCCCACGGCCTGCGCCGCGAGGGCGTGGTCGCCGTGGTGACCGAGCGGAACCTGGACTGGACGGCCGCCGTCCGTCCCGCACCGATGACCAGCTGCATGCCTACCTCCGTCGCCGAGGAAATTCGGTGTCGCCACGCGTCGTGCTCGGAGGTTGACCTCGCCCCCGAGCGGCGGGCGAGCGTTCGCACCAGGGCCAACCCGATACCGCTGCCCGGCAGGTGACGGACCCGAGATCCGCGGCTGAGCCTCAACCGCGGTCGTTCACGCCGGCGCAGCATGGCCGTCCTACCTGGTGGTGGCGCGGCGAAGCTCGGCGAGACGTTGGCCGATGGTCGAGATGCTCGGCGTCGGTTCGTGGTCGAAGAAGGGCTTCTTGTTGCGGCGGAGCAGCTTCTCCCCGTCCCGCGACCAGCAGAAGCCGGGCTTGCGGAGAAGCGAACGGAAGACGGGGTCAGCGCCCTCGGGGTGGCGCTGCACCAGGCGGCGGATCGCCAGCGGCGAAACCGACTCGTCGTCCAGGTACTCGTGCAGCCGGGCGAGAGTGGTGCGGTCCCGGGCCAGTGTGGGGTCGGCGAAGAGCGCATCCAGGCGGCCGAAGTCGCGGAAGAAGTTGAGCCCTTCGATCTCGTCATAGATCAGCGCGACGCTGTCGGCGTCCAGCAGCTCGTCGGGCAACTGCCCGAGCTCCTCGGGTGCGGGACCGGCGGTCATCGCCCGCTTGGCCGCCTTACCCTCGAGCTTTGCCGCCGCCTTCCGCTGCCAGCGGCGGTAGTGCTCGCGCATCGTCTCCTGCGCCTCGTGCGGTGGCAGCACCACGAGGTCGGAACCGACCTGCGCGATGAACTCCGCACGGTGCTCGGCCTGGATCTCCCAGGCCCGCCGGAGCAGGGCCGGGTTGCGGCGTAGCAGTTGTGGATGAGCGGTGATCTGCTGGAGGGCGGTCTGGGCGATCTGGCGCCGAGCGGATTTGGGGAACGCAGCGATGGTCCCACTGATCAGCCAGGCGTCGGTTGCCGGGTGGACCGGCACGATCCGGCAGATGGCGAACATCCCAGGGCGTAGCCGAGCGAGTGCCTCGCGCCCCATGTTGGAGTAGACGCGGTAAACGAGATCGTCGAGAAGGTTGTGCAGCTCCACGGTGTCGCCAGCGTTCTGGCGAACCTCGAAGCAACCCTCGACGACGTCGCGCCAGCCGAGCACCATCTCCCGCTCGTCATCCGACAGCTGCGGACGCCGTTGCGCGACAAATCGCTCGACGACGGCACGCCCGTCGGGGAGTCGGTGCTGCAGCGCGAAGTGGTCAATGGTGAGCACGGCCGTGCCCTCGTCCAGGTAGCCGTGGCGATCGACGGCGTCGCGCAGCAGCCTGGTCAGCCGACCGGCGAAGCGCGAGCTCTGGGCGAACGTCACCAGCTCGCCCTTCAGTTCCGCGGCGCGGGTGATCAGATCGTCTAACGAGGAGTCACCGGCCGAGGTCGGATCGACGGCTGGGCTGGCGGCGGTCTGCGTACTCATCCCGGCGAACGTTACCGGCCGACAACCAGCGGGAGCAGATCGCCCACGGCGTGTCGCCACGCGGCGGCGGGACTCGTGCGGCGGCGGGTATGTGTCGGTTCGCCGACGCGTGCAGGCCGGCCGAGCCGACCAACCCGATCCGTCGGTTACGGGATCAGGCAGTGCGCCGCGGCGTTCCCGCCGAGTCATCGCCGACCATTGGCGCGGTCCGGGCTGCCGCCTGCAACAGCTCCATCACTTCCTCGTCGGAGGGGGCCTCGGTCAGGCCCCGGCGCTTCTGCTTCGGCCGCGCCACCAGGCCCTGGCTGCGCATCGAGGCCGCGACCGTGTTCTTGCTGATCTTCCAGCCCAGATCATGCAGGGCAGCAGTGATCGGCGGGGAGCCGTCCCGCCCACCGCGGCGCCGGAACGACCAGGCCACCGCCGCGTCCAGCGTCGTGCGACGGGCCCGCCGCAGCGACACATCACCGAACGGCGCTCCAGTGGCCGGCGCACGGCGCGATGGCTTTGCGTTAAGCACACCCGCACCACTTCTACCTGCGAAAACGTCCGGAACAACAGCCGTGCTGACCGGCCAGCGCAAGGCCATTGGGCTCACGGCGACCGGCGCCAAGCACCCGACGCGACCCGAGGCGAGCATGACCGCATCAGGACCGGTGGCCCCCCACGCGACGCCGTACTGAGCCCCGGCGAGGTCATCCTGCTGCTCTCCTGGCTGGATTACAGTGCCGCCGACGCCTTCCGGACGACGATGACGCTGCACGGCAACGCCCGACTCCGCCAGGTTCGGGTGGTCCGGGACTACGGCATGTACGACCGACGGGGAGAACCCCGACTACTACCCCGAGGTCGCCCAACCCTGAGCACTCGCGTCAACGTCGCTTGCTGTGAAGCTGACCGCCTCGTTATGAAAATCTAACGCTCCGATCACCACCGCGTCCCCCGCGCGTGTCGCACCCGGACCGGCGACCTGCCGCCCCTACCGTGGCCGCTCACTCGCCAGCCTTCCGGTTCCGGCAGAGAAGGAGCACGCCCGTGCGTCTCGCGCCGCTGTTGACCCTCACCGCCGCCCTGCTCAGCCTCGTCGCAGTCGCCGCGGTCGCCGCGGCGCCGGCCGCCATCGCCGCACCCCCGACGGCCCGCCGCGTCACCCAGCTGAGCGGCGACCTCGACGTGCACGACCCCGCGCTCGTGACCGACGGTCCCGGCGGGAAGTGGTACGTGTTCGCCTCCGGCAAGCCGGACAAGGGCGGCGGCACCATCGACGTCCGCAGCTCGGCCGACCACGGCCGCACCTGGACCTACGCCGGCACCATCTGGGACACGATGCCGGCGTGGCTGCACGAGACGGTGCCCGGCGCGAACAACATGTGGGCGCCCGCGGTGCACGAGCACGGCGGGACCTACCATCTCTACTACGCGGTGTCGACGATCGGGCACAACGACTCGGTGATCGGGTTGGCCACCAACACCACGCTGGATCCTGCCGACCCCGCCTACAAGTGGGTCGACCAGGGCAAGGTCGTGCGCTCGCTGCCCGCGAGCGACTTCAACGCCATCGATCCGGAGGTCGTCGAGGACGACACCGGCACGCCCTGGCTGGTGTTCGGCTCCTACTGGAGTGGGATCCAGATGGTGCAGCTGGAGTGGCCTTCCGGGAAGCGCTCCGCCGACAAGACCCGACACCACCTCGCGGACCGCAAGGTGAGCCTCAATGCCGTCGAGGCCCCGTCGATCGTGCGCCACGGCGGCTGGTACTACCTGCTCACGTCGTGGGACCGGTGCTGCAAGGGCGTCGACAGCACCTACCGGATCGTCGTGGGGCGGTCGAAGACAGTCACCGGCCCCTACGTCGACCGCGACGGCCGCGAACTCGTGCAGGGCGGGGGGACGACCCTCCTCGAGTCGTCGGGTGACCGCATCGGCCCGGGCGGCGAGTCGGTCTCGGGTGGGGTGATCGCTTACCACTACTACGACGGAACGGCCGACGGTGCACCGAAGCTCGGTCTGCGGAGCCTGACATGGGCCGACGACGGCTGGCCCAAGCTGGGCGCCGGCGACCAGATCGCGGGACGCCCCACGACCTCGTGAGCGCCGCCGGCGTCGGTTCTCAGCGGCGCGGGGCCGCGTCCTCCCGGGCCGCCGTCGCGGCGAGCCGCAGCCCCGGCGCCCTCGGGTTGCCGATTCCCTGGGCCACCGCGTCGTCGTAACCGGCCCGGATCCGCGTTTCGCAGGACGCCCGCGAGAAGTCGGCGGTGGCGGACTGGTCGCTCGGCAGGCTCGAGGTGACGACGTTGAGGTGCTCGATCCGGCGGTGGGCCCGGATCTGTCGATAGGTCGGGTCGTCGCGGATGTCGCTGTCCGGCGGCATCGCCGCGTCGATCCGCGCCACCAGGTCGACGATGTGGCTGATCCGGTCGAAGAACTCGGCGTCCAGGGCGAGCCGGCTCGTGTACTGCAGCTGGAACACGCGGTCCAGGACATCGGGCAGGGTGCGCAGCACCAGCGCCCGTCGGGGGAACAGCTCGACCACCGACCCCGGGGTTTCCCAGCATAGCAGTTTGCGCTCATCGGCCCCTGCCGGGCCCGCGTCGTCCGATTCCGCGCCCACGAGACTACGCGGCGCACAGATTCTCGCAGGTCACAGCGTTGGCGGCTAGTGGAGTGGGCTCCCAGGCGTGATCGAGCTACCGGATTGGTGAGCGGAAAGTGGAGCGCGTGGGGCGGCTGAGTGCGTCGGCGGTGGCCGCGGGTGATGATGCCGCAGCGGCTTCAGACTGGGGGTCGATCTGATCATCGGCTGGGCAGCCCCACGGCTCGACAACCTGGCCGCCACCTCCGTGACGCCGGCACCTCAGCCGAGCTCGTGCTGCCCCCGGTCCCAGCAGGAGGGGACGGCACTCGAGCGCGGCGTGTGTTAGCTCCTGGACGAAGGTATGCCCGGATCGCTCGAGCCACCCGGGGGCAGGTCCGCGGCGAGTGGACCTTCTGCCGGTACTTCGGGCCAAGAGCGACGATCTGGTCGCGCTCGGTGAGCAGCAGCTGGAAGATGCGTTCGCGTTCGGCCGGGTCGGCGGTGTACTCCGAGTCCAGGTACGACGCGGCGTGCCGACGTGCGTTCGCGATCGCGTTCTGAGCCCTACCCGCGGGGCTGAGCAGGGATGCCGCGATGGTCACGACGAGGACCCCGAGGATGACGCTCAGGGAGAGCCCCGTGCTGATCTCGACCACGGGGACGGGCTCGCCGTCGTTGATGAACGGGACGGTGTTCTCGTGCAGCGCATGGAGGATGAGCTTGACACCGATGAATCCGAGAATGGCGGCGAGCCCGTAGGACAGGTAGATGAGGCGGTCGAGCAGCCCGTCGATGAGGAAGTAGAGCTGCCGCAGGCCGAGCAGGGAGAATGCGGTGGCGGTGAAGACGATGTAGGTGCTCTGCGTCAACCCGAAGATCGCCGGGGTCGAGTCGAGGGCGAAGAGGACGTCGGTCTCGCCGATGGCCACTCCGCCTCTTCGAGCTGCCTCGTCAGACGGGCGACCTCGGCGCCGATTGTCGCTAGACCACGCTGCGCCTCCTCTTCTGCGGAGCGAGACGCTGCCAAGGCCTGCTCCACCTCGGCGGCGACCTCATCGCTCGCATCATCGACGTCAGCGGCAACCGGTGTGGTGCAGACAGCGCACAGATGGTCAGTTGCTTCGCGCTCTCGCCGGCCACCGTCTACGGGCGACTCACACCGTGGACATGCCGCCGGATCGAGCCCGTGGAACAGCCGCTGAGCCACAGCGGGCTCCAGCAGGTTGTCAGGCCTTCCGAGCCGCGAACCGCGTCGGTGATCGCCAAGGAGCCCACCCCCGCCGCCGGCACCCGCGAATCGGCACCTTTGCCGACGGGGGGACGAGGCCGGGTCCCTGCTCCCCAATCGAACGGTCCTGCTCGGTCCCCCGGCCTCGTCCCCCGGAGCGAGTCGGCACCTTCGTCAGGCCGACTGCGCGCCGTTGTCAGGCTCCGGGGACGACAGGCACGGCCGGAGCGGCGCCCGACGCAGCGCTCGCACCCGTGCCGTAGCTGCCCGCGCGGCCGTCGAGCTGCTCGTGCAGTGCCAGCACGGCCGCCACGCGGCCTGCGCCGGACTGCACGTCGTCCACCGTCGAGAGCCGCGCCACCACGTCCGGGTCCGCCCGCGCGACGCCGACCGCGCCCGTCGCGTCGGCCGATCCACCGCGCCCGACCAGGACCGCGCCGGCGGCGGCGAGGTCGAGCTGGGCCGCGAGCCGCGCGTAGACCGCCGCGGAGTCGGCGGCGTCCACCCCGTCCTGGCCTCCACCGGTGAGCACGAGCACGAGATTCGCCGTTCCCGGCAGCGGCCCGGGGTGGACGAAACCGGCGCTGGTGAGGCCGGTGAGCACCGAGTCGGCGTCGTCGTGCCGCACTGCGGCCCCGCCGTCGCGGGCCAGCAGGACCCCACCGAGCAGGCCCCCCACCAGGCTGCCCGTGTCCGACGCCACCGGAAGCTGGGCGCCGGTCGGCAGCAGCTGGGAGGTCAGCTCGCGCAACTGGTCGGCCCGAGCCGGGTCGCCGACGGCATCGGTCAGCTCGACCTGGCCCGTGACCGTCCCGCCGGCCTGCTCGATCAGCCCGGTGACGCCGTCCCGGTCCTGCACGTCGGCACCCGCGACAACCAGCGCGACCGTCTGTCCGGTCAGCAGCCCGCGGACCGCGGCGGGCCCCACCCGGGAGGCGAACTCGTCGGCCGCCCGGTCCTGCGCGGCCAGCGCGTCCCGCTCCGCGGACAACCGAGTCACCTGCACGCCCAGGTCGTCCCGCTGGCTCGACACGGCCGCGAGCACCCGGTCCGAGACCCCGCTCGCCCCGAGCACGACTCCCATGGCCAACGCCAGGAACACCGCGGCGATCGACACCGCGTGATAGCGCAGGGAGATCACTGCACACCGCCCCGGACGAGCTCGACGGCGGCCGTCGCGCCCTGCTGCACCCACGCCAGCACCCCGTCACCCGCCGCCGACACCAGCAGCGCGGCGACGACCGCTGTCGCAGCCGCGACGAGCAGAAGCGCCACGAGCCAGCCCGAGATCCGGTTGCGGTACAGCGCGGCGACCACCCGCGCGTCGACGACCGTCCCCCCGGTCTGCAGCCGGGTGAGGAACGTCGAGGCGTTGCTCCCCGAGCACCCGCGGTCCAGGAACTCGCCCATGGACGCCGACAGCCCCACGGTGATGATCATGCATGCTCCGTGGTGGTGGGCAAGCAACAGCGCCAGGTCCTCCGCGTTGGCCGAGCTAAGGAACGTGACCGCGCCGGCACCGAGGTCCTGCACGCGGTGCAGGCCCGGTGCGTGGCCGTCCGTGAAGGCCGGGACGACGACGTCCGCGCCGCAGGTCAGCGCCTCCTCCGACACCTCGGCGGGGTTCCCGACGATGAGGTCGGGCCGGTGGCCCGCGGCGAGCAGGGCGTCGGCGCCCGCACCCACCCCGATCAGCCGCGGCCGATGCTCCCGGACGAACCTCCGCAACCGGGCCAGGTCGGCGACGTGGTCGTAGCCGGCGGCGACGACGAGCACCTGGCGGTCGGCCAGGTCCACCGCCACGTCGGGAACCCCGACGCCGTCGAGGAGCATCCCGCGCTCCCGCCGCATGAACTCGATCGTGTTGGCCGCGAACGCCTCCAGCTGGTGGGCCAACCCGGACTTGGCCTCGACGAGCGCGTCGGCCACCGAGTCCGCGGTCTGCGCGACGCCCTCGGCGAGCACCTGCTCCCCGGCGTAGAGCACCCCCTCGTGCACACGCACCCGGATGCCGTCCTTGACCGCGTGCAGCACCTCGGCACCGACCGCGTCGACCAGCGGGATCCCGGCGTCGACGAGGATCTGCGGCCCGAGGTTGGGGAAGCGCCCGGAGATCGAGGGGGCGGCGTTGACGACCGCCCCGACCTCCGCGGCGACCAGCGCGTCGGCGGTCGCCCGATCGAGATCGACCTGATCGAGCACCGCGACGTCGCCCGGCCGCAACCGCCGGAGCAGCGCGCCGGTGTGCCGGTCGACCCGCGCGACACCGCTGACCCCCGGCAGCTCGGACCGGGTGCGATGCAACAGACCGGAGAGCTTCACGCGCGCACTATGACATCCGGGGCCACGAACGCTCGGCAAGGCGCGCCGAAGAAGCTCACGGAGCGTGACCGCCGCGCGGGCCCGGTAGCGCAACCACCCTCAGGCTCGGTCGGGCAGGCGCGTGATGACGACCCCGGCGACCACCACAACACCCCCGACGACCGTATTCCAGCTCACCGGTTCGGCCAGCAGCACGGCGCCGATGGCCGTCGACCAGACCGGGATGACGTAGGTGACCGTCGAGGCGACGGTCGGTCCCGCGGCCCGGACGACCCCGAGGTTGAGCACATACGCCATCCCCGTGCCCAGCGCACCGAGTGCCAGCAGCGCGACGGCGGCCGGCCCGCCCGGCCAGTGCGGCAGGCCGGCGAGCGCGGGCGCGACGACCGCGAGCTCGGCACTCGCGCAGACGAGCTGGGCGCGGACAGCGCCGCAGTCGAGCCGCTGCGGCCGGCGAAGAAGCGCTGCATGTACGCGAACGTGGCGCCGTAGCTCGCGGTCGAGCCGAGGCACGCCAGCACGCCGGTAACGGTCGCGCCCGCCACACCGCGCCACACCCCGAGAACGCACAGCACGCCCGCGAACCCGATCAACAGCCCGGCCACCCGGCACCCGGTGATCCGCTCGGTGGGCACCAGCAACGGGACGAACAGCAGGGTCATCAGGGGTGTGGTCGCGTTGAGCAGCCCGGCCAGGACCGAGTCGACGTGCTGCTCGCCGTAGGCCAGCAGCATGAACGGCACGGTGTTGGCCAGCACGGCGACGACCGCCGCGTGGCCCCAGGTGGCCCGGTCGCGGGGCAGGGGCGTCCGCGTCAGCACGCAGATCACCAGCAGCGTCAGCGCCCCGAGGGCGCACCGCGCGAACGCCACCCGGGGCGGCGCGACTCCCGCCTCCAGCGCGATCTTGATCAGTGCGAAGCTGGAGCCCCAGACGGCCGAGGGGAGCACGAAGCCATGCAGCCAGGCCAGGGACGATCGAGCGTGCGAGCGGGTCATCGGCACAGCGTTAGCGTCAGGCCGGGACCGGCGCCGTACCCCGGTGGTTCCCGCCGACCGGCCCGGCCGCCGGGGTCCCGTCGGCGGCGGTCCGCGTGGGCGCCGGGGCCACCTGGGCCCAGGTCGTGACGGCCGCCGCGGCGCCCGGTCTGGCGCCGCTGTGCGCGTCGTCGACGGCGGTGGGCGTCGCCGGCTACACCCTCGGCGGGGGACGGGCCCGCTCGGCCGCCGCCACGGCTTCGCCGCGGACCACGTGCACCGGCTGCGGCTGGTCACCGTGGACGGGCGACCGCACGAGATCGACGCCGACCGCGCCCCCGAGCTGTTCTGGCGCTGCGCGGTGCCGGCGCGCGCGGCTTCGGCGTCGTCACCGAGCTGGAGTTCGCGCTGTTCCCGATCGCCCGCCTGTACGGGGGCGGGCTGTTCCTGCCCGGCTCCGCCGCCGCGGAGCTGCTGCACCTGTGGCGCAATGGGCACCTACACTGCCCGACGAGGCCGGCACGTCGGTGGCGCTGCTGCGGCCGCCCCACCACCCGTCGCTCCGCCCGGCGCTGCACGGGCGCGCGGTGGTCCACCTGCGTTACACCCACGTCGGGCGCCCCGCCGAGGCCGAGGCGCTGCTCGCCCCGCTGCGCGCGGTCGCCACGCCACTGCACGACGACGTCCGCGAGGCCCGCCCAGCTCGCCGCGGCGGGCCCGGACGTGCCCTCGCCCTGGACCTGGTGGAGCTGCGGGCGATGGGTGGCGCGCTGGAGCGTCCGGCGGCGATGCGCAACGTCGTCGCCGGACGCGGCGCGGCGTAATCGGTGTGGGTGCGGGGCCCGTTGGTGCCGGGGGGTCCTGGCGTTTCCGGTGTCCCCCGGGCTCCGGTGACCGCGACGTCCCCGACGAGATCCGCGGTGCCAGCCGCCGCGACGCGGGTGATTGGCGCGCTGGTGCCCTGGTTCCCCGGGCGGGGCGCTGCCGAACTTCGCGTGCGCGGAACCGCCCGGGGCACTCTGGTCGCGCGTCGACCGAGCGCGGCTGCGGTGCAGCAGGCCGTCGACCCGGACGGCGTGTTCGCCAGGACCCCGCTGCCCTGACTGGCCCGACTCCCTCCACGGGCGCCGCGCCGGGACCGTGGGAGCGAGGGTCGTCAGAGCGGTCGCGTCGCCTGCGGGAGCAGACCGTCCCGCCGCAGCGGCACGACCCGCACGCTCGCACCGGTGTAGGGCGCCTCAACCATCTGCCCGTTGCCGATGAACATCGCGACGTGGTGGATCGGCCCCCCGGGGCGCTGATAGAACACGAGGTCACCGGGCCGGAGGCCGGAGATCGGCACCTTGTGGCCGGCATTGAACTGGTTGCGGCTCACCCGAGGCAGGGAGACCCCGGCGCCGCTGTACGCGTAGAGCATCAGCCCGGAGCAGTCGAACCCCGTTCCGCGCGCGCCCTCGATGCCCGTGGTCGGCCCGCGACCGCTCCCGCCACCCCAGACGTACCGGGTGCCGACCTGCGCGAGCGCCCGGTCGATCGCCTGCTGCACCGAGCCCCGCGCACCCGCGGGGGCGCGGCCGATCCTGTCGCTCGCCCCGCGCCGGGCCGCCTCCGCCTGGGCCGCCTGCTCGGCGGCCACCTGCTGCTGCCAGGCCACGAACCGCTGGCGCTGCGCCCGCAGGTTCGCATCCTGGGCCACGGCCGCGTCGAGCTGGGCCTGCACCGCGCCGCGCTGGGCGGCGACGTCGGCGAGCTGGCGGGCGTTTTCCTGGGCGGCGGCGTCCGCCACGCCCAGCGCCGCGTCGGAGTTCTGCTTCGCGGCCGCGGCGGCAGCCTGCCGGACCTGCGCCTCGGCGCGGGCCGCGCGGGCCAGCGAGTCGGCGTTGGCGCGGTCCACCCGGGCCCGCTCCAGCCCATCGCGGGCGGTGAGCTCGGAGCGGGCGACGATGTCGGTGAACTCCGCGCGGCCCACCAGGTCATCGGGATCCTGCGCCCCGCTGAGCAGCCCGAACGGCCCGGTGTCCAGGCCCTCCTGGTAGGTGGCGGTCGCGAAGACGTCGAGCCGCGCACGGGCGTCGTCGACGGCCCTGCTCGCGGCGGTGGTCGCGACCTGCGCCTCGACCGCCTTGCGCGCGGCCTCGGCCGCGGCGGTCTGCGCCGTGGTCAGGTCGTCCAGCGCGGCCACGGCGTCCTCGCGGCGCGCCTCCAGGTCGGCCTGCAGGTCGTCGGTGCGGGCATCGAGCGCGGCGAGCTGACCGGTCAGCTTCCCCACCTGGGCGGCGCGCGCGCTTACCGCAGCGTGGCTGCGGGCGAGGGCGGCGTCACCCGGGTCCGTCGGCGGCGGGGGTGCGGCCGCGGCGGCGGTGGCGCCGGCCAACAGCGCGCCGACGACGAGCGCACCGACCAGCGCCGTACGTCCCGACGACCCTCGCACCGGACCTCCCTCCCGACCGGCCGATCGCCGCGCGGCCGGCCAGCTTGATCGACGCGGGATCGTGCCAGCTCACGGGCGTCGCGGGGGGACGCCACGACGCGCGCGGTGCCCACCAGTGCCTACCACCACCCGGACGGACGATCGAATTCCCCCGACCGGGTCGGTAGCGCCGTCGGTGTGGCGTCGGGGCGGTGTCGGGAGGCACTCCGCGTGGCCGTACGGTTCCGGCCGTTCACGGGCACCTCGAGATGCTTCCCCAGCGCCGACGACGTCGGCGGCCGACGACAGGAGAGCGACGTGACCGAGCTCGACCGGACCGGTGACCCCGACAGCGCCGGCCGGCACGCCGCACCCGGAGGCGACGGGGCGGAGGGCACACGCAGGTCATCTCGGCGGGGTCGACGTGCGCTCAGTTGCGCTGCGGGGAAGCTCTAATCCTGGCGCACGTTCGGTGACGCCGCGTCGAGTTTCCGCAGCAGGCGGTGAGCCTCCGCTCGTCGCCCAACATACGCAGCACACGCAGGCACATTGCGGGTCCGTGACTGTCGCTGACGCCGAGGCAGGTGCGGCGAGCGTCGACTGGAGAAAGTCATGTCGGTGGTGTCGTTGACAAGCCCGACGACCCGCTCGAGCACTCAACCTCGACGACGGCCGGTTCCGCGTGACTGAGTTCTTCTACCACGACGGCACATGGCGGCCGGCGGTGCGGCAGTAGGCCACCCTCGGCCGGTTGACGGCGCACGGCGGAAGCCTCGCGAAGTCCTGCCGATCGCGTTAGGTCATCCGCCGGACGACGGCGAGGATCTCCCTCCTGCGCATGATCCATCTACCGCTTTGGTCGACGCTTACGTTACGTTGGAATCTGACGCACTTTGACCGAGCATCAACGATGATCGGAAACCCGGCACACCGCCGCTGACCAGCACCGAAGCCGATCGCGACCCCCGGGTGATCACGCGACTCCCAGCCAGCGGGTTGGGGGTTCGATTCCCTCGCGGCGCACCACCATTGCAGGTCACAGCGTTTTCGCTGTGACCTGCTAGTACGCGGCGCATCACTTTCCGCAGGCCACAGCCCTACCGGCTACTGGCCGGGCGTTCTCAGTCGAGATCAAACTACCGGATTGGTGAGCGGAAACCTGGAGCGCGCGGCCGACGTGCGGTCTCGGCGTCGCTGGTGGTAACCGGCGATGGTGCTGCAGGGGCTGGAGGCTGGGCGGTCGCGGAACACGGCTGGACGCTGCACAGGCCGTGTCGAAAAACCCTCCCCGCGCACGGCCGTTCTGACGAGTGGTTTCACGGTGCTCCGCCGGTTGTCATCGCATCAGGCAGTAGGGGTGTCAGCTCGTTTCCGAGGAGGACGCCACGCCCAGCGCCAACCGGATGACCACGGCGGCCGCGATCGATGCCGATGAGATCGAGAGCCTGGCCCGCGTACTGGCAGCGGTCGCCGGGCAGGCCGACGAAGTACGGGGCCGGGTCGACGTCTTGTTTGGACGTCTCACAATCTGGTGCGGGGCCGCGGCATCTGGTACGCCATCGGCTGCGAGCAGAGCGCCGGCTGCGGGAGCAACGTCCTGCTCTCCGGCAACACCATCACCGGCGTGCACAACTTTGGCATCTACCTGTGGGGCGGCGACCACATCACAGTCGAGAAGAACAACGTCTTCGACCTCTTCCAGTCCAAGGACGTCGACGACGTCGACGCCCTGCGGGCCTGGGGCACCAACCAGGTGGTGCGCAACAACTACTTCCACGACATCAACGGCACCAAGAGCGCCGGCTCGCCGCACTCCGACTGCTACCAGGCCTACCAGGCCAGCAGCAGCCCGCGCCTGTCGAGCAACATCATCTACGAGAACAATTACTGCGTGCGCGTCACTGGGCAGTGCATAATCGTCCAGAACGACCAGCGCAACTCCGCCGAGCTGCACGACTACACCCTGCGCGGCAACGTCTGCGAGACCTACGGGTGGCAGAGCATCGAGTTCGACGGCGTCCCGAACATCACGATGGACAACGACTACGTGGCCGGTGTCCAGGTGACGGTGCTGAACTTCGCCAACCCCGGCGCCGGCGGCCTGACATCGAGCAACTACAAGGTCCGCAACAGCGTCCTCGTGCGCTCAACTAGCGGCACGCGCTTCATCGACGGCACCCCGGCGGACAACACGGCCAACCGCACGCTGGTCGACACGACCATCCAGACTTCGCACGACGGGTTCATCAAGCCGGCCAACTACCCGCCGGTCAAGCCGACGGACTTCAACAAGTTCTATCGCGACAGCGTGACCAAGGCCACCCCGACGGTGAACGACGCGGGCGCCCCGCCGAACAGCACCGGGATGACCACCGACGTCGACGGTGCACTGCGCGTGCAGGGCCCGGCCATCGACGTCGGACCCTTCGAATTCCACTGACCATGCGACGATCGACCACCGGCCAGCGCTACCTTCTGAGCTTGCCGCCCGTCGGGGGTGCGCCACGCTGTGCATGCCCTGGAACGGAGGCCGTGCTGACGATGGAGTGCCGTGCCCCTTGGTCGGCGAATGCTCGGGCGCCACGGCCAGCCGGCGTCGGTGCTCGGTCTCTGGCGCGACGGTAGGCCTGGTCGACCCAGTGCAGGGCAGCACGGCGAGCTGGCGACGCAGCGCACCCCCTCCGTGTACGGTGCCCGCCGCCCTCTCGCGAGAGCGTTCCGTCCGATCGCTTCACGACAGCCGCCGGACGGCCATCGTTGAAGCCGCGGATGCAGTGTCAACTGCCAAGTCGCCCAAGGTCCAGAGCCTCGTCCCCCTGATCTCTCAGCGTCAGGCCGACGTCCACGGCGTCAAGTGCGCTGGCGTCGTCGCTGATCCGTCCCTGACGCATCTGCATCTCGACGTCGCCCGCCCACTCGTCGCCGACCATGTTGCCCATCGCGGCGTACTTCCTCGCCCGAGAAGATGTCGATCTGGTTGAGGAAGTCACGGAACGCTGCAGGGCTCGGCGACTGCCCGCTCCGGCGCATGATTCCCACGGTCGTTCCGCTCACCCCGCGGCGACGCGCGCGCGGCCAACCCAATGATGGTGGCTGGCGGTGTGAAGCCGTCGCGCAGGTTGGAAGTCCGATTCGGGTTGTACGCTCCGGGCCGGCGGGTGTCCCTGCGCGAACGGTGGGTAGATGAACGACCGGTCCCCGCGGTTGAGGGTGCACGACCTGGGCCCGCTCGAGGTGTCGGTCGGCGACAGCCGGGAGCCGATCCGCGGCCGTCGCCCGACGGCGATCCTCACCCTCCTGGCCATCCACGCCAACCATCCCGTGCCGGTCGACTCGTTGGTGGACGCGTTATGGGGGGACGAGCCCTCGGCAGGCGCGTCGAGCACCCTGGACTCGCACGTCTTCCGGCTGCGCAAGCAACTGGAGCCGAGCCGGGCGACAGGGGCCGCCCCGTCCGTGCTGCTCAAGCAGGACGACGCCTTCCGCCTGGTCGTCGCGGCCGACGAGCTCGACTCGTCGACGTTCGCGACACGGCTCGACGAGGCCGGCGCGGCGGCGGCCGCCGGGCGGTTCGACGAGTGCCTCCGGCTCTGCGACGAGGCCCTCGCGCTCTGGCGGGGCACGCCGGGCGGAGTCGCCGCCGAAGCGGAGTGGGCACAGGCCTGGCGGGCCGGGATGGCCGAGCTGCGCGCGCAGCTGCACGAGCGACGCCTCGACGCCCTCATCCGTTCCGGCCGCCCCGAACGCGCCCTCCCCGCGTTCGACGCCCTCATCCGGGAGACGCCCTACCGGGAGCACCTGCACGCGCTGCGCATGGAGGCGCTGTACCGGTGCGGGCGCACCGACGACGCGCTGGCCGCCTACGAGCAGGTGCGTCGGAGCCTGCGTGACGAGCTGGGTATCACCCCCGGTCCGGAGCTCCGGCGTGTGCAGCGGCAGATCCTCGACCACGACGTCGCACTCGGCACCCGCGTCTCCGCCGCCGCGGCCGCACCGCAGATCCACCTGCCCGCGACCATGACGGCGCTCGTCGGACGCGAGGCCGACCTCGACCGAGTCGATGCCCTGCTCGCCACCCACCGGCTGGTGACCCTGACTGGCACCGCCGGTACCGGAAAGACGCGACTGGGCGTGGAAATCGCCCGCCGGGCGGCGGCGCGGCACCCGGACGGCGTGTGGTTCGTCGACCTCGCGCCGCTGACCGGTGGCGAGCCGATCGCCGAGATCGTCCTCTCGACCATCGGCGGCACGGCCGCGACGGCCGGTTCGGCGGAGGAGGCCCTGCGCACCGCCGTGCAGGACCGCCGCCTGCTGCTCGTCGTCGACAACTGCGAGCACGTGCTCACCGAAGCCGCGGACGTCCTGACGACCCTGCTCGCTGGCGGAACCGAGCTGACTGTACTCGCGACCAGCCGCGAGCCCCTGGAGCTCGACGGCGAGGTCATCTACCCGGTCGAGCCGCTCGCCGTGGGTGACTCCTCGGCGGTGGCGCTCTTCCTCGAACGCCTCCGAACGGCGGCACCCCAGGCCGTCGCCGCACTCGACCCGGCCGAGCTGCGCGACTGCGCCGTCGACATCTGCACCGCTCTCGACGGGCTTCCGCTGGCCATCGAGCTCGCCGCCGCCCGGGCCCGCGTCTACACCCTCGAGGAGATCCGCAACCAGATCCGGTTCGATCCCACGCAGCTGGCCCGGATCGGACGGCCCGGCACGCCCCGCCGGCAGTCGCTGCACTCCGCACTGGACTGGGGTCACCGGCTGCTCACGCCCGAGGAGCAGCTGGTGCACCGTCGGCTGGCCGCCCTGCCGGGGCCCTTCGGGCTCGACGCCGCGGCCGCCGCCGTCGGGCTGCCCGCCGCCGAGGTGGCCGACCTGCTGCCGATGCTGGTCAACCGCTCGCTCCTGACCTCCTCCCCCGCCCCGCGTATGGGTGGGCCGACGCTGTTCCGCCAGCTCGTCGTCGTCCGGGGGCACGCGGCCCGCGCGCTCGCGCAGGCGGACGAGACCGAGTCCACGCTGGACCGTCGCGACGCGTGGGTGGCGGCGCTGGCCACCGTCGCGTCGCGGACGGACCGGCTCGAGCTGCGACGCCGCTACCGCATGGTCGACGACGACTACGCCGCGGTGCGGGCGATGCTGCAGCGCACCCTGGTCGAGCGGCCGTCCCGCACCGGCGCGCGGACGGCCGGGTGGCTGCACGGCTACTGGTACTACCGCGGGCAGCTCGTCGAGGCGGTCCGCTGGCTGGGGCTGGCCGTGACCGCACTCTGCGCGGACAACGAGGCGATCGACGAGGCCTGGGTCCACATCGGGCTCGCCAAGATGCTCGCCCACCAGGGCCACCTCGACCGGGCCCGTCGGCACAGCGAGCTCGGGCTCGCCGTCGCTGACCGGATCGCGCCGGAGCACCTGGGGGCGTTCGGCCTCGACCTCGCGATCCAGGCCGGCAACCTGTGGTCGGCCGGTGACCCGGGAACGGCCCGGCATCTCCTCACCCGCACCGCCGACCTGGCCGCGGAGACCGGCGATCCCGTGCTCGACGTGCTGGCCGTCGCGACCCGCGCTCTCGTCGAGGGCGACGCCGTCGAGCCGGTGGTCACCCTCGCCCGCGCCGAGCTGGTGTACCCGCGGGCGCGAGCACTCGAGCTCGACGTCGCGGCGTGGATGGCCGCCCGGGCGGGCAGCTACGCGGCGCTCGCGGCGGGCGACGCCGAGAGCGGCCTGCTGTGGTCGGAGCGCGTGATCGAGTTGCACCTGGTGGAGGGCGGTGAGCTCGGCGGCGCGTTCGTGGAGATGCGCGCGAACTTCCTGGCCCTGGCCGGCGATCACCGCGCGGCGGTGCGGCTGTACTCGGCCGCTCGGGCGCAGCGGCACCGCGAAGGGCTGGAGTGGCGCGCGGCGCCCGAGACCGACGAGCTGCGGGAGCGTGCCCGGGCCGCGCTGGACCCCGCGGAATTCGAGCGGGCGTGGCGCGAGGGCACGGATCTCACGTTGGGCGAGGTCATGCAGGCCGGTGGCGCGACGTTGAAACGAGCTTGAAGGAGCGGCGGCGACGCTCGGGGTAGAGCGCGCCGCGACCGGTGTGGCGTGCCGACGACATGAGGAAGCCATGCGCCCCACCACAACTCTCATCGGCTGCAGCGCCACACCGGCCGCGGTCGTGCTCGGCGTCGGTCTCGCCGCCTGGCCGGTAGCCGACATCCCCCCGCTGCCATTAACCACTTCAGCATCTGGACGTTCGACACCCCTGACGGGGCCGAGGCCGCGCTGCGGACCCTCGACCGGCTGCAGACGCAGCAGTTGATCACGGTCGACGATGCCTCGGTGGTCGTCTGGCCGCCCGGCACACGTCGGCCCCGCACCTACCAGGCCGGCCCGGCGCCCGGCCCCGCCGCGCTCTCCGGCGCGTTCTGGGGCCTGTTGTTCGGGCAGCTGTTCCTGCTGCCCCTCGTCGGCGCCCTCGACCGCAAGCAGGAGGCCGCGCTGCGCGAGGCCTTCGCCGCGGACGAGGTATCCATGCGGTGACCGCACCGCCCCGGCGTTCGGATGGACCGGACACGACCCCGGCCCCACACCCGTGAACAAGGTGTGGGGCCGGGGTCGGAGAAGTGGGTCAGCTGTTCCAGGCGAGGACCACCGAGCCGTTGCCGCCCGCGGTCGCGGTGGAGAAGCTCGCTCCGGCAACGGAGGTCTCCGACGAGCCGGCGCCCCCGCCCCCGCCGCCGCGCAGCCGACAGCCGTCCCGGGTCGGAGTCGTAGGTGACGACCCCGACGGCCCGCACTGGCCCTGGCTCGTCACCGCGGTCCGCCAGCTCGCGCACCGCGCCCGCGAGCACGTCGCCGCCCGCCGACCGCGCTTCGCACCCGCCAGGCCGCCGCCGATGATCGTGATCGGGGCCATCCCGATGCTCCTCTCGAGCACCACGAGCATCGCCATCGACACCGACGACGCCCGCTCGGCCTCCGCCGCCGGGAGCTGCGGGAGGTGCAGCGGCAGATCCTGGAGCACGACGTCGCACCCGTCGCAGCCCCGGCACGGGATGAGACCGCGCACCACGAGATCCACCTGCCCGCCACGATGACCGACCTGGTCGGGCGCGCGTCCGAGCTCGCCGCGGTGGCCGGGCTGCTGGGTGAGCATCGGCTGGTCACGTTGACGGGGACCGCCGGCACCGGGAAGACCCGCCTGGCCGTCGAGGTCGCCCGGCAGGCGGCGCCCGCGTACCCGGACGGGGTGTGGTTCGTCGACCTCGCCCCGGTGGAGGGCGGGGAGCCGGTCGCCGAGGTCGTCGGCGCGACGATCGGCGGCACGGCGGCGGCGGCGGGCTCGGCCGAGGAGGCCCTGCGCACCGCGGTCCGCGGGCGGCGGATGCTGCTGGTCGTCGACAACTGCGAGCACCTGCTCGCCGACGCCGCGGAGGCCGTGACCACGGTGCTCGGCGCGGGCACTGCGGTCACGGTGCTCGCCACCAGCCGCGAACCCCTCGACCTCGACGGCGAGGTGCTCTACCCGGTCCCGCCACTGGACGCGGCCGGAGGGGACCTGTTCGTCGCGCGGCTGCGCACGGCCGTGCCCGGGCTCGCCGTGACCGGCGAGGTGCGCCAGCGCGCCGCCGAGATCTGCTCGGATCTCGACGGTCTCCCGCTCGCCATCGAGCTCGCCGCCGCCCGTGCCCGCGTATACGGGCTGGACGAGATCCGCGACCAGGTCCGCGCCGACCCCGTGCGACTGGCCCGGATCGGGCGTCCCAAGACCGAACGACGGCAGTCCCTGCAGTCCGCGTTGGACTGGGGGCACCGCCTGCTCACCCCCACCGAGCAGCTCGTGCACCGGCGGCTGGCCGCGCTGCCCGGGCCGTTCGGCCTGCGCGCGGCCGCCGCCACCGTCGGACTCCCGGTCGAGGAGACCGCGGACCTGCTCGCGATGCTGGTCAACCGGTCGCTGCTCACCGCCGCACCCGCTCCACAACCGGGCGGCCCCACGCTGTTCCGGCAGCTCGTCGTCGTCAGGGCGCACGCCGAGGACTGGCCAAGATGCTCGCCCACCAGGGCCGCGTCGACCGCAGCCGCGAGCACAGCGCGCTCGGGCTCGCCGTGGCCGACCGGATCGGGCCCGGCGAGCGCGGCGCGTTCGGGCTCGACGTTGCCATCCAGGCCGGGAACCTCTGGTCCGCGGGCGATCCCGAGGCGGGCCGGGGGTTGCTCGACCGAATCCCCGGCGGCGACCCGGTGCTGGAGGTGCTCGCCGACGCAACCCGCAGCCTCGTCGAGAGCGACCTCGCCGACCCGGCGACGACGCTGGAGCGCGCTGAGGCCGTGTACCCGCGGGCCCGGGCACTCGACCTGGATGTCGCGGCGTGGATGGCCGCCCGCGCCGGCAGCTACGCCGCCCTCGCGGCGGGCGCCGCCGAGGTCGGGATGACCTGGTCGGAGCGGGTCATCGAGCTGCACCTCGCCGAGGGCGGCGAGCTGGGCGGGGCGTTCGTGGAGATGCGGGCGAACTTCCTCGCCCTCGCCGGCGACCACCGGGCCGCGGTGCGCCTGTACTCCGCCGCCCGCGCGCAGCGCAACCGCGAGGGCCTCGAATGGCGCTCGGCCCCGGAGACCGACGGGCTGCGCGCGACCGCCCGGGCCGCGCTCTCGCCGTCGGACTACGAGAAGGCGTGGCGGGCGGGCGCGGACCTCACCCTGGCCGAGATCATCGCGGGCTGAACGGCACGGCGAACCGGAACCGGTCCTGCGGGTCCCACTCTTTCTTCACCGTCCGGAGCCGGTCGAGGATCGCCGGCTCGAAGGCGCCGCTCGCGTCGGCGGTGGTGTTGTCCGGGTGTGCGGTGAAGTTGTAGAGCGACCGGCCGCCGCTCCACGGCTCCAGCCGCTGGTAGAACGCGGTCTGGACCTCGGGCGCGCCGCCGGGGTACGCGGAGGTGAACACCGAGTAGGCGGTGTCGCGGTGGCCCACCGCGTTCTGGGCGGGCCGCGCGAGGGCGCCGCCCAGATGGCGCAGCTCGGTCATGTGCGGGGTCCGGGGCCCGACCTCGTCGAGCAGCACGGCGATCGCGGCGTCGTCCCAGGTGGGTAGGATCGCGCCGCCGCAGCTCACCGGCATGGGCGCGACGGGGTCGGCGTGGATGGTGCCGATCTCGTCGATCCCCAGCGGCCGGACGGTGTCGAGCACCGGCTCGGCGACCGCCCGCAGCGGAGCCAGCAGTGCTTCGGCCTCGCGCGGGTCGCCCAGGTAGGCGACCCGAAGATGAGCGAGGAACCGGCCGCGCAGCGGCTCGGGGGCGACCGGTGGGAAGGTCACGAACGCCACCGAGAGGCTCAACGCGTCCGGAGCCTCGGCCGTCGCCCGACCGAAGGCGGCGAGCAGGTCGCCCGCGCACTCCCCCGGCAGGAACAGGCCGCCGCCGTAGAGCTGTTCGACGCGCACGAGCTCGGTCTCCAGCTCGGTGACCACTCCGAAGTTCCCGCCGCCGCCCCGCAGGGCCCAGAACAGGTCGGGCTCGCTCGACGCGTCGACCGCGAGGACGGTGCCGTCGGCGGTGACCAGCCGCAGCCGCCTGACGTGGTCGGCGGCCCAGCCGTGCGCACGGCCGAGCGGGCCGAGTCCGCCCCCGAGGCTGTAGGACACCGCGCCGACGTCCGGCGCCGAGCCGCACAGCGGGGCGAGGCCGAGCGGGGCACAGCGGGCCAGGACATCGGTCCAGGTCGTACCCGCGCCCAGGACTGCGGAGCGGCCTTCGATCCGCACCGAGCGCAGCGCGCGGGTGTCGATGAGGACGCCGCCGCGCACGTCGGGGATCGGCCCGTGGCCGGTCGCCCGGACGCCCACCGGGAGGTCGTGCTCCGCGGCGTAGGCGACGGCGGCGACGACGTCGGCCTCGCACGTCGCGGAGACCGCGAGGTCGGGCTCGGGGATCGCGGTGAGGTCGAAGCCGGCGCGGGCGGCGTCGTACGCCGGGGTGCCGGGGCGGTGGAAGGTGAGAGGCATGGCGTGCTCCTTTCGGTGTCGAGCCGAGAGTCGCGCCGGCGCCTTCAACCGGCCTTCACCCCGGGTTGAAGTGGAGTGCAAGCGCGCGCGGGAAGAGTCCGCGGCATGAAGCGCTGGATCGCCGTGCTGCTCACGGGGGTGGTGTCGACCCTGGCCGTCGAGCGCGCCCTCGTGTTCACCCGCAACGCGAACCTCGCGCCGTCGCTGATCCTGCTCGGCGCCGCCACGGTCCCGGCCGCGTTCCTCACCTTCCCCGTGATGGCGGCCGTCGCCATCGTCAGTCTCGTGGCCCTCGCCTGGACCGCGCACCGCACGCTCAGAGAGGAACCGTCATGATCATCCAGACCGCTCTCGGCCCCGTCGACCACGAGGTGCAGGGCACCGGCACCCCGGTCGTCGTCCTGCACGGCAGCCCCGGCGGCATCGACGCCGCCCGGCTCATGGCCCGCATCCTCCCGCCCGAGAGGTTCCGCGCGATCCTGCTCTCCCGCCCCGGCTACCTCGACACACCCCTCGACGGGCGAGAGAGCATCGACGCCCAGGCCGACCTCGTCGCCGCCGTGCTCGACGAGCTCGGCATCGACCGGGCCGCCGTCTACAGCTGGTCCGGCGGCGGCCCGGCCGGCTACCGGCTCGCCGTCCGCCACCCCGAGCGGGTCACCGCGATCGTCGCCAACGCCGCCGTCAGCCACTCCTACGTGCTACCGGACCAGGACCTGCCCACCCGACTCATGCTCAACACCGCCCCCGGCCAGTGGCTGATGCGCCTGCTCGCCGCCCACCAACCCGAGGAGTACATCAAGGGCGAGCTGGCAGGCGAGGGCGACCTCACCCCCGACGAGCTCACCGCGCGCGTCGCGCAGGTCCTCGCCGACCCCGACGCCCGCAGCTTCGCCCTCGACCTCGGCCCCACCTCCATGCCGGACAAGCACCGCAAGCCCGGCTACGACAACGACCTCGCCCATTTCGCCGCGATCACGTCCCTGGAGCTCGAGAAGATCACCGCACCCACCCTCGTCGTCCAGGGCACCGCCGACGCCGATCTCCCACCCGAGCACAGCACCCACGCCGCCGACACCATCCCCGGAGCCGAGCTGCTCACCATCAAGCGCGGCACCCACCTCGCCCTCTACGTCCACCCCGACCGCGCCGAGGCCCAGACCCGGGCGCTCGAGTTCCTCCAGCGCTAAGCAGCGCGGCGATCTCTGAGACGACCGACTAACCCGAGCGCCGACTATTTCCCGCAGCGACGCGGTTACCACTTTGGTCACCGCTTACGACAGATCACCGGGGCAAACAGGCATCCCCGATGATGATCGACATGTGGGGAGGAGGGCGTCTCACCAGCAGGAACGAGTTCGGGCAAGTCCGAGTGAGTACCCGACTCCCCTCCAGCGGGTTGGGGGTTCGATTCCCTCGCGGCGCACCACAAATCCCCTGGTAGATGACCTACCGCGGGATTCACACGTCCGCTTGCGCTCGCTGGGATTAGGTGACCACCGCCGGACCCGCCGATGCACGGCGGCACGCTGGCCGGTGAGTCAACCCGACCTCGCGACCGGCACCCTGCGCGCACCATGACCGACAACACCATGAGCCAGGCGCGTCAGGAGACCGCCGTCGACGAGGGATTGGCCGTCGCGGCCAATTGTCAAGCAGAGGCCGACGGCTGCCAGACTTCCCGAACGTCCAGATTGTAGAATTTGGGAGGCGAGTCGCAGAGTTTCGCCAGCCGCGCGGCGAACTCTCCCACTTCCGGACGGCTCGAGTTCTCCATCGCGGCCTCGTGTGAGTCGAATTCGACGATGTTCAGATAGTATCCGGGCCGATCCCGGTCCGCTGCGATCGTGCCTCGCTTCGGCGAAGATGGCCGCCCGTCATCGAGCCGGTCACGGATCTCGCGCCCGAGCGCCTCCACTTCGTCGAGCTGCGACGTCTGAAATTCAATGATCTGAACGAAGCCTGCCACGATTTCTCCAATCGTCTATTTTCGCGACCGGGTCAGAACCGATCGGGCGTGTCCAATACCTGATAGCTGACCGAGGTTGGCTGGCCGGCCAGGCCAAGCTCTCCGACGATCTTCTGATTATGACCTTTCATGTGAGTGACATTCGTGGAGTGCAGCAGCTTGCACCGCCATGCCGCCGTGACAACGTATCCCCGTCGACCTGAACCTGGGCCGGCGAACACTCGGCCGAGTGAACCCTCGACGGTGCCGCAGTCCACCGCGACACCTCTGTGTTCGCCGTCACACGGGTCACCGTTAACCGCGACGGCATACCTGGCCCCGTTGTGACGCGTGGTCTCACGGTGTTCCGTCGGTTGTCACGCGGTAGGGGTGTCAGCTCGTTCCAGAGGAGGGCCCATGCCCAGCGCCAACCGGATGACCACGGCGGCCACGATCGATGCCGATGAGATCGGGGGTCGGTACGCGGCGTCCGGGCAGTTGCCGCTCGTGCCCGCCGGAACGTCGATCGTGGCGTTCAGCCCATCCGCGGACCTGGAGGCGACGATGGCGGTCGTCGAGAAGAACCTGCTGTCTGCGGGAGCGAAGGCATGAGGGCGACGACGGCGAGTCGGCCGGAGACGGCAACGGCGGTCGCCAATCTGATCCGGTTCCTCGAGACGGGCGCGGCGCCGGACGGCATGTTCACGCCGGACGCCTTCGCCGACCTGTCGCTGCCGCACTGGCGTATGCAAGCAGGCACCGCCGAGGAGATCCTGGCGATCCGGTCCGACAGCCATCCCTTCCCGGGACAGGTCCGCGTCGAGCGCGTCGAGCAGACGGACCACGGGTTCACCATTGAGTTCGAGGAGCGCTGGGACCACGATGGCCAGCGCTGGTACTGCCGCGAGATGATCCGCGCCGACGTCGTGGACGACCGGATCGTCGAGTTGTCCGTGTACTGCACCGGCGACTGGGACGAGGCCAGGCAGCGCGAGCACACTGCGGCAGTGCGGCTGATCCGTCCCTAGGATAAGGCGTGCCGACCGACGATCTCCTGGAGCGGGCCGACGCCGCGCGCGCGGCCGGCCGGGTGGAGGAGGCGACCCGTCTCTATGACGAGGCGATCGCACGCTGCCGTGCGGCCGGCGACCTCACAAGGTGGACGCGCGCGGTGCTCGGTGCAGCGTCGGGATACGTCTTCGGCGCCGAGCCGGGCAGGCTGCCCGCCCAGCTCTACGACGTGCTGGTCCGCACCACCGACGACGCTGACCGGGCCCGCGTCGCTGCCGCGCTCGCCCGGTGCTGGGTCTACGCGGGCCAGGCCTCGCGGGGGGTGCAGTTCGCGGACGAGGCGGTGGACCGGGCACAGCGCGTGGACGTGCCGGAGCTGCTCGCCGACTGCCTCGACGCCGCACTCGCCGCGCACTGGGGCCCGGACGATTTGCAGGCGCGTGTGGAGCTGGCCGGCCAGCTCGACGAGGTCGCCGCGCACGTCCTCGACCCGGACGCCCGACTGCAGGCGCACCTGTGGGGCTTGCACGTGGCGTGCGAGTCGCTGGACGTCCAGGCTGTCCACCGGCACATGCGTGCCCTTGAGCGGTTGGGCGACGAGTCGCCGCGCGCGCAGTTCTTCGCGGCGTCCCGGCGGCTGATGCTCGACCTGTTGCGCGGGCGCACCGACACCGCGGCCCGGCTGGTCGAGCTGGCCGTCGCGGCGTCCGAACGGGCCGGCCTTGCCGACGCCTGGATGGTGATCGAGTCAATGAAGGGCTACGCCGCCGTGCAGGCCGGTGACCCGGCCAGGTGCGCCGTCGTCGCGGCTGAGTGCGAGGAGTTCGCGACCGCCGAGGGAGTTCCCGTCGTGTGCGCCGAGGCCAGCTTCCTCTGGCTCGCCGCCGGGCAGCCCGAACGCGCCCGCGCTCTCGTGCGCACGTTCCACGGACGCGTTCTGGACGAGCTGCCCCGCGACGTGAACTGGCTGCTGACGCTCCAGTGCGTGCTGGAGGCGGCCCTCGGCACCGGCGACGCCGAGATCATTGAGAGGGCCGCTGCCCTGCTCACCCCGTACGGCGGACGGGCCGTCTTCAATGCGGGCGCGGTCATGTTCCATGGCGTCACCGACGACACGCTTTCCCGAGCGGCGGCCGTTCTCGGTGATGCGAGTGCCGCCGGCCAACTGTGCGCCAGGGCCCTTGCCACTTACGAACGCATCGGCGCCCGTTGGTGGCGCGACCGGCTGGGGGCCTGGCACCTGCCCCCGGTCAGCACACCCCCGGCGGAGCAGGTGAAGACGCAGGTGAAACTGCTGCCGGGAGCGGACGGGCTCTGGCTGGTCGGGCCCGCAGACGCCACCGTGCCGGTTCGTGCGCTGCGCGGCTTCAGTTACCTGCGGGGACTGCTGCGCCGGCCCGGTCAATCCGTGTCGGCGCTCGATCTGGTCACCGGCGGCAGCGGCACCGCGATGCAACCCGGGCTGGGCGACGTGCTCGACGACCAGGCGCGCGAGGCTTACCGCCGACGGCTGAGCGACATCGAGCGCGATCTCACCGAAGCCGAGGAGTGGTCCGACGTCGGCCGACTCGACGCGCTGCACGTCGAACGCGACGCGCTCATCGGCGAGCTGGCCGCCGCAACCGGTCTCGGCGGACGGGCACGGACGACCGGCTCCAGCCACGAACGCGCAAGGGTCTCCGCCACCAAGGCGATCACCGCCGCGATCAATCGCATCACCACCGTCGATGCGGCGCTCGGCCGGCACCTGCGCGCGACGATCCGCACCGGCCTGCAGTGCAGCTACCAGCCCGACCCTGACGACGAACGAGACTGGATTCTCGACCAACGCGCCCAAACACCACAGTAGGCCGGCTGCGGGGCGGCGACCACCAGCCCGGGCCGGGTCGTCCTTGCCCCGCCACCGGGCCATCCCTTCCGGCGCCGAACTCGGCGATGCCGACGGCGCGATGTCCCGGCCGGAGAAGGTGTGCCAGCTCCGCGACGGGACCGGCGGCCGAAATGCTCGGATCGGGTGCGGCATTTATGAGGCGATCGGCCACCGAGAGCGACTGACAGACCGATATGCTCACGGAGCGCCACACTCCCCCGATCACGGGTAAACTTCGTTTCGTCAAATTTGGGTACTGAATCTTGTGTTGATTCAATGCTCCGTCCCACACTGCGGATTCCAGCTACTGCCGTGCGTCGTGACCCCGCGCATATCTCGATCTGCCGTGGAAGACCGATCATGCGCCAGCACCATTTCAAGGATTCTGGGATCGACGTGCTGCCGCTCGGTGGCCCCGTCGACCTGGCCGCCGTCGCCGCGGACGACGCGCTCATCGATGCGCTATCCGGCGACGTCCTGGCCGAGCTGCTGGCCGACGACGTGCTGATCGAGGCGCTTGTTGCCCAGATGCCCCCCGGTACCGCACCCCCCCGCGGCGACGTCCTGGCCGGCCTACTGGCCGAGCTGCTGGCCGCGTGGGCGGCCGAAGCGCGGAGGTACGGGCCGCGGCGCTGGACTGTCCCCCGCGGCCTGACGGACCTTGAGGAACCCTTCAACGGCGCCTCCAGAAGGAGGGGCCAGTCCGCGGGACGTTCGCCTCTGTAGCGGCCCGACCACCTGTCGGACTCTGGCTCCATGACACACGACGACGCGCCGCGGGCCACCGGAGCATCCGGCCTCACCGGAGCAGTTCTGGTCATCGGTGCGCTGGCCGTCACACCGCGATACCGCGCCGTCGCCGCCGCCTTATGCCTCCTGCTCGGCTGGCCGCTGCACAGTCGCGCCTCCGGCGCCGACCCGGTACCGGCATGACCCCTCGTGGACACGCAGCAACCTCGCTGTGCGCGCGGCAGCCGACGCGGGGGGAAACGCGTACGCGGCTCTACCGCAACGGATCGCTGGAGATCGAGGGCTTCGCCATCGCCGAGATCAGTGAGCTCCTCCGGCAGGAGGGGGTGACGATCTGGCTCGACCTGCACGACCCCGACGACGCTGACCTGACCGTCCTGACCGAGGAGTTCGGGCTGCACCCGCTCGCGGTCGAGGACGCCGTCCAGCGCCATGAGCGGCCCAAACTGGACCGGTACCCCGATCACCTGTTCCTCTCCGCCTACGCCGTGCGGCTCGACGAGGCGACGGCGGAGCTGGTCAGCAGCGAGCTCGCCGCCTTCATCACCCCCCAGGCCCTCATCACCGTCCGCAAGGACGACGGCTTCGACGTCGACGACCTGGTCAAGCGGTGGGACGACAGCCCGGACCTGGTCGTGCACGGCGTCAGCTACCTCCTCCACGGGCTGCTCGACGACATCGTGGACAGCCACTTCGCCGCCGTGCAGTCGCTCGACGACCAGATCGAGCAGCTCCAGGAGGACCTGTTCGCCGAGGCCGGGGCCGGCATCGAGGTGCAGCGGCGCAGCTTCCAGCTGCGCAAGAGTCTCGTGCTGCTGCGCCGCGTCGTGCTGCCGATGCGGGAGGTCGTCAACTCGCTGATGCGCCGCGACATCCACCTGCTCGACGAGGAGATGACGCACTACTACCAGGACGTCTACGACCACGTGCTGCGCGCCACCGAGTGGACCGAGAGCCTGCGCGACCTCGTCACCACCATCCTCGAGACCCGCCTCACGATCCAGGGCAACCGGCTCAACGAGATCATGAAGAAGCTGACCGGATGGGCCGCGATCATCGCCATCCCGACGGCGGTGACCGGCTTCTACGGCCAGAACGTCCCCTACCCCGGCTTCGGCCAGACCTGGGGAGTCGTGTCCAGCGTGGTCCTCATCGCGGTCATCGCCGGGAGCCTCTACGCCATGTTCAAGCGGAAGGGATGGCTGTGAGCAGCGGTAGCGGAGGTCGCCGCGTCGGTGGGTTCGCGAATGGCATCGGCGATGCGACAAAAGTTAGACCGTGCAGACCATTACGCTGCTCTCTTTGATGCATGCCGCCCGAAGGCGCAAAAGCCGCCATAGCGCATATGTCGGGCGAGTTGCGACAAGAAAGACACTACCCGCGGCCCACCCCTGAAGATTGAATACCCGTTTCGAGTAATGGCTCCCGGGCGCGGACGCTGTAGCTTCCGGTGACGGCGGCTCGGATAACCGCCACGGATCCCGTTTCGATGCCGGGCAGGGAGTGCCGTTATGTCCGAACCCTCGGTTCTGATGGTGCCCGTCCACATCGACGCCTTGGTGCTCCGTCAGGACCGAGCGGTCGTCGACGCCCTCGCGGACTTCACGCGGTTGCCTTACTCGGACGGCAGGCGCGATGTCAACTCCGATATCGGCTACCTCAGCGAGGCCATCCTCACCGACCCTTTCGCCAATCAGAGCCTGCGGCTGCCGGCCGGGGTGCACCTGCACTGGGCTCTGCCGGATGCCTTGACCAGGGCAGCCGCGGCCGACGGGGGCATGGCCTTCCCGGTGGTGCCCAACCGCTGGCTCGTGCTGCGCGGGCAGGCGGGCCACGCCGGCTACGACACCGGCTGGGTGGTGGAGAGCGACTACCTACATCCTGCAGGCGTGGGCGCCGAAACGGGCAGCGCCACCTATCCCGTGGACCCAGGGCCCGGTGGCGTGGGAAAGCCCTTCCGGTATCTGGGACGGGTGGTGCCGCTGGCCCAGTGGGCCGCAGACGCGGCGGCCGCGCGACTGCCGGAGCTGACCGCTGTGGGCTACGGCGAGCCGACCTTCGCCGCCTTCTACCCCAACTGCCGCAACGTGTTCGGCCTGTACGACGGCGATCCGGCGATCTCCACGGACGGCCTGACCGGCATGCGTTACGACGTCGTCGGCTGGTACTCCGACGGCCGCCAGGACTTACCTGGCAAGCCTGCAGCGCTCCGTGCGGTGGGGCGGCCTGGAGCAGGCGACGCGGGAAGTGGCCCGCTGGGCAGTGACCCTGCCCGTCGACGCCGCGTACCCGACCCGGATGCTCTGCTTCGGCCGTCTCACCTTCGCGCCGTCGGGCGACCTCACCAGCATGCCGCCCATCGACGCGCCGGTCACGGTCGCGGTGGGGAACTCCGGCCCGCAGGCACTCTGCGCCTACCTGGGCGACGCGGTCGGCGGCGCCGACCAGCTCACGGCCGAGGAGCAGTTGGAGGCGATGCTGCTCGCGCCGACGATCGAGCAGGGCAAGCTCGACCTCGGCGCCCGGTTCACGCAGGCCCTGCACGAGTCCGGCTTCGTCGCTCGCGCGGCCGGCACGCTGTGGACACTGCGCCAGGAGTCCACCGCCGGCGCGGCCGACGCCGTTCAGGCGGGACGCCGATCAGCGATGAGCGCCGCCCTCCCTGCGGAGCTCACGCCGATCCTCGACCGGCTCGAGCACGCCCTGAGCGCACTCAACGTTGCCCAGCAGGCATACGACCAGGCCATGGACGAGATCGGCGCCCGACTACCTCACCAGCACCCACCGCCTCGCCGACGACGAGCCGGAGCTTCGCCTGCGGGACGACCAGGGCACGCTCAGCGCGGCGGCCACCGTCTACAGCGGCACGAGCATCCTCACCCCGTACGCCCAGGACCTGCAGGTGCGCAGGCTCGCAGGCTATGTGATGGGCATCTATCAGCAGGAGCTCGGGCTCCCGGCGATGTCCGACGACGAGGCCGTGGCCTTCCTCGCCGACGCGGCGAACCTCGCGACGGTCCAGGCCTGGCTGGCCACAAAGGCCCCCGGCCCCACCCCCGACCCGGTGGCCACCGCGCTGCGTGCCCTGGAGCACCTGCAGACGACGCCGAGCTTGTCGCAGTCGCTCGGCGGGTTCAATGAGGCCCTGCTCACCCGCCGGCAGACCCTGCAGCTCGATGTGGCCGACCCGTTGGGCTTCGACGACTACCGCCGGTTCTCCGCCACCGTGCGACCCTTCGTGCAGGGTCCCGCCCCCGGCGAGCCGACGCCCCCCCGGCGGCGTGCTGCTCCCGCCGTACCTGCGCGGTCACAACCGCAGCGCCGCTGCGCCCCTCGGCACGTTCCAGCCCGTGCGGTCCGGCGCACTGCGGGTGCGGCGGCTGCGCCTGCTCGACGCGTTCGGCAGGGTGCTGGACCTGCAGTGGGATCGGGTGGTGGCCAGCCGTCTGCTCCCCGCCTCCGCCGACGGCGACCTCATCTCGCTTCCGCCGCGGTTCGTGCAGCCGGTACGCCTGGGCTTCCGTTGGCTGTCGGCCGATCTCGGCGACGTGCAGCTCACCGAGCTGGCCTCGCACACGCCGATCTGCGGGTGGGTGCTGCCCAACCACCTCGAAGAAAGCCTCATGTTCTTCCGGCCGGACGGCGTGGCGCTGGGCTCGATCGACCGCGGCGGCCGCTGGCAGTACGCCCCCGGGGGCGTCCCGGTCGCTCCCGAGCAGGTCGTCGACCAGCACCTGCGCGGCGTCATCACCCACCTGCTGGGCACGGGTGCGGCGTTCCTGCAGAACTTCCACGGCGCCATCGACAGCGCGCTGGAGAACATCGACCCGCCCAACCTCACCCGTCAGCAGGAGACCGCCGTCCTCGTCGGACGGCCGCTGGCGATCGTCAGGGCCTCGGTCGACCTCCAGCTTCAGGGCCTGCCCGCGGTCGACCAGACCTGCCGGCACTGCGTCGCGACCTGCGCTCCGACACCCGCCAGGCCGCGGCCGTCGGCGGCGTCCAGGTGCCGGTGCGGATCGGCGACTTCCGCCAGCTCGGCGACGGGCTCGTCGGCTTCTGGCAGGAGACCGCGGCCGGCCTCGACATCACGTTCAACGCGCCGCTGAGCGACCCGATCGACGACCCTCGCATCCGTACCCACGCCGACGGCGAGATCACCGTGCTGCAGTCGCCGGGCTCCCCGGCGCACGCCCTCACCATGCTGGTCGATCCGCGCGGCGCGCTGCACGCCACCTGCGGCGTCCTGCCGGTCAAGACCATCGACATCCCGGCGGAGCACTACACCGATGCGCTGGGGCGGATCGAGGTCACCTTGACGACCGGGCCGATCCTCAGCTCGCCACACGACGTCGAGGTCCCCCTGCCGACCGAGCAGGAGCACACGTGGTCGTGGGTCGAGGTCGCAGGTTCCGGGTGGCGCCGGACGTGGGCCTATCCGACCGTGGACCGCCAGGGGTTCCTCGACGGGCTGGCCCTGGCGCTGTGGGCGCGTCTCGTCGACCGCGGGGTGCAGTGGCTGCACCCGACGGACGAGACGAGTGCCCGGGTGGTCGCGGTCGCCGACCGTGCCGCGACGACGCTCGCTCCCTGGTCGGGCACCATCAGTACAGCGATAGAGCAGGTCCTCGGACCGCCGCTCGCCGCGGCGACGCCCGTCACCCTCGCGGACTTCGGCACCGCCGTCGGACCGGTCATCGGCCTGCCCGCGTGGACGCGGCTCACGGAAGCCGGAGTCGGTTGGCTCGTCCCCGTCGGCGCGACCGACGGCGGCGCCGACCTCGCGCGCGTCTCGGTCGGCGAAGCCGGTGCCGCACCCTCGCTGCCGGATCCGTTCACCGGCATGGAGGACCTGCTCAGGTCGGTCCTCGACCGCACACAGCGGCGCATTCTCCAACCCGGGCCCGCACCCGGACCGCGCTCGAACGGAGCACCGCAGATCCGCGAGGGATGGCTCTCGCTACGCAGACTGGAGCAACTGGCGCCATGACCACGACATCCGTCGTCCTCAGCGTGTCGGACGTCCGTCCGATCGATCTCGTCAGCTTCCCCGTCGGCTTCACCTTCCGCGACGACAACGGGCAGGCCGTCATCACGATCAGCGACGAGCCCGCCGAGCAGCACAACCACCTCGAGATCGGCAACACGTCGGGCGGCGATCTCCTCCTCGACGCGCCGCCTGCCGGGTCGCAGGTGTCGGCCGACCACCACCACTTCGAGCTGTGGTTCCGGCCGGGCGTCCTCTCACCGGCGTCGATCACCCAGATGCGGGTGGACGATCAGTCAGGCTGGTCCGCGACGTCACCGCAGACCCTGGCCGACGGCACGGTCTCGGTCTACCTGCTGAGCGCCACCGCCCGGACGATCGCCACGGATGCGCCGCTGCGGTTCCGGCTGAGCGCGGTCGGCGCCGACGGCGCCAACGGGGCCCGCGGTACCCAGCTCGAGCTGCGGTTCCGGCTGCGCTTCCCCGACGGCACCCCGTTGGAGGACACCAAGCTGCTGCACGTCGACCTGGCGAACCAACGCGGCCGCAAGAACATCCCCCTGCACGTCGGGTTCGTCGGCTCGCACACGGTCCTCAACGACGGCAGGACGCCGAACAGCCTCGACGTGCGCATCACCAACGCCGCGCCGACCGAGCTACGCCTCAGCGGCCAGGACAGCCCGAGCCCGTCGCGGTTCATCGTCAGCTTCGACGTCAGCAGCGGCGCGAACGACGGCGACCTGGGCCTCGCGAGCGCGTCGGCGTTGGCCGGGATCACGCTCGAGGCCATCGACGGGCATCTGCTGGACGGGTCGGACTGGGTCGTCGAGCCGGGACGGCAGCTCGGCGAGGGCCTGGCCTGAACGCTCACGCACAAGGGCAAGGACGTCGTGCTCGACGCCGGGCAGGTCATCCGCCTGCGGCTCGCCAACATCGTCACCCGCGCCACGTCCGGCGACACCAACCTGTACCTGCGCTACGAGAACATTCCCGGATACTGGGACGGCCAGTTCGTGTGCACGATCGAGAAGGCACCGATCCTCTACGACCTCCGGGGCAACGTCGGCATCGGTACGGCGACGCCGCAGCACAAGCTGCAGGTCGGCGACGGCCCGGGTGCACTGGGCATCGATCCTGCGAGCTCGTCGTCGGACGCCACGAACCTGCGGTTCGGCCACGCGCTGCGACTGGGGCGTCGGGTCGGCATCGGGACCTGCACTTCGCCCGGTCCGCCACCGACACCTTCTGCGTCGCGACCTACCGCCACCTCGCGGCCGAGGGCAACGCGACACGGGGCATCAAGGTCCGGGACCTGGTCGGCCATCTGTCCACGGACGTCGCCGAGGTCGTCCCCGCCGATCTCCAGATCGACCTCAAGGACGTCATCCTCGTGCTGGGCCGCACCGACGCGGGCACCCGCTGCCTCGTCGGGCTGGATGTCGGCGCGCGACTCGGTCTGTCCAGCCTGCCACTGGTCGGCCAGCAGTTCAGCACCGACCAGACCGCCAGCATCGACGACCTGCGTCTGCTCGTGGCCACCGGCGACCTGCGCCGATCGGACGTCACCACGATCAACGGCCTGCTGCCCACCGGCATCGCCGCCCTCGTGCTGCCCGCGGCGACCACCGGCGCCGCCGTGGCGGCCGTGGACGTCGTCATCACCAGCGGGCCGACGGTCCCGGCGACACTGTCCCTCGGCGGCACCTCCCAGTCCCTCGCCCTGCCGGTCGCCTCGCCGCCCGCCCGGACCGGTGTCGCGGCGAGTGCGCCGGCGCCGTCCGACCCGACCAAGTGGTTCACCGTGCAGCGGACCTTCGGGCCCGTGCACCTGGCCAGGGTGGGAGTGCAGTACCGGGACTCGGTGCTGTGGTTCCTGCTGGACGCGGCGCTGTCGGCATTGGGATTGACGCTCTCCCTCGACGGCCTGGGCGCGGGCTCACCGATCACCCGCTTCGAGCCGCGCTTCACCCTGCGCGGGCTGGGGGTGGACTACAAGAACCCGGCCATCGAGATCGGCGCCGCGTTCCTGCACGTCACGGTCACGGACGCCCAAGGGCGAACGTACGACGAGTACGACGGAGCTGCGATCGTCAAGGCACAGGGCCTCACGCTCTCGGCGATCGGGTCCTACGCCTACCTCGACGGCCACCCCTCACTGTTCGTCTACGCCGTGCTGGACTACCCGATCGGCGGCCCGGCGTTCTTCTTCGTGACCGGTCTTGCCGCGGGGTTCGGGTACAACCGCGGCCTCGTCGTTCCGCCGATCGACCAGGTCGCGCAGTTCCCGTTGGTCAGCGAGGCGGTGAAGGGTGCGGTCCCGCCACCGGCCGACGGCCCGCCGCCGCCGAGCCCCGCCGAGCGGGTATCCACCGAGCTGGCCCGCCTGCGCGACTACCTCCCGCCGTCCGCAGGCGACAACTTCCTCGCCGTGGGGATCCGGTTCAGCTCGTTCACGATGCTCGACTCGTTCGCCCTGCTGATGGTCTCGTTCGGCCATCGCGTCGAGATCAACGTCCTCGGCCTGTCCACCCTGGTCGCGCCGACGCCGATCCCCGGCCAGGAGGCCGTGCCGCCGCTGGCCGTGATCCAGATGGCGGTGAAGGCGAGCTTCGTCCCCGACGAGGGGTTCCTCGGTGTCGCCGCGCAGCTCACCCCTGCCTCGTACGTCCTGTCCCGCGACTGCCATCTCACCGGCGGCTTCGCCTTCTACGCCTGGTTCCCCACGCCCGGCGGTGCAGGCGGCAGCACCGGCGACTTCGTCCTCACCCTCGGCGGCTACCACCCGGACTTCCGCCCGCCCGCCCATTACCCGAGCGTCCCGCGGCTGGGCGTCAAGTGGAAGGTCTCCGAGCAGCTCGCCGTCAAGGGCGAGGCGTACTTCGCCCTCACCCCGGCCGCGCTGATGGCGGGTGTCCTGCTCGATGCCACCTGGGACAGCGGCGACCTCACGGCGTGGTTCCACGCGGGCGCCGACTTCATCGTCGGCTGGAAGCCCTACCACTACGACGCCCACGCGTTCGCCACCCTTCGCGCCAGCTACCGCTTCGAGCTGTTCGGCACCCGCGAGATCCGCATCGACGCCAGCGCGGACCTGCACCTGTGGGGTCCGGAGTTCTCCGGGAGGGCGAGCATCCGGGTGTCCGTCGTCGAGTTCGACGTGACGTTCGGCGCTGCCGCCCTCGCCGCGCCCGACCCGATCGGCTGGGGCGAGTTCACGGCGTCGTTCCTGCCGAAGGCCGGCGCGGACGGCGCGATCCCCTGCTGCAGCGTCGCCGTCACCGACGGGCTGGTCCGCAAGTCCGACGCGGGCGGCGCCGACGGCATCGACCTCGGCATCGTCGGACCGCCTCGTCGCGCGGGCGCTCTCGGGATTCACCATCCGGCCGAAGGACGACGTCGAGCCCGCCACGGGCACCACGTTGCAGCGCGCCGACTGGCAGTATCGAGGCCCGACGACGCCGACGTACACATGGGAGGACTCACCCGACGCACAGCTCAACGAACCGACGGCCGCGGCGGACACCGTCCGGTCGACGATCACGGCGCCGGGACCGACGGGGGCACGGGCGCGCCTGCTGGACGCTCTCGGGATCACCGCGCCCGTCGACGTGGACGCCTCGATCGCCGACGAGCTCAGCATCGCGTGAGGACATGATATGACCGAGACGACGATCGCCGGGGCACCTGCGACCCGGGTGACCTTCATCGAGTACCACCGCCCCGCGATGCCTCCCGGCGGGTACACGGTGGAAGTGAGCCAGGCTGTGACGGCGCCCGGCGGCGTGGCGGAGACCTTCGTCAGCCGCAGGCGGTTCACCGTCGCGGGCGACCGGCTGACCCTGCACGCGGGCGACGCGTATGCGGTCTTCCCGCCCGAGGGCAGCCTGGGCGACCACTCCGACGTCCTGCCGCACGTGCTCCTGGGCCGCAGCACGATGCCCTGGGAGTTCGCCGCGGACGACACGGGTACGCCGTGGCTTGTGCTGCTGCTGTTCGACGAGCAGGAGAGCCTCGGCGGAACGCTGACGCAGGCGGCCTTCCTCCGGGACTACTCGGGCGCCGACGCGGCCGCCGTCTGGGAGCACCTGCTGGACGCGCGGGTCGGGTGGCTACGGAAGCTGGACGCGCCGCTGGACACGGCGCTGGTCGTCGCGAGGGCGAGCCGGGCGGCCGCGGATCTCGGCGACCCGTTCACGCCCGAGACGGCCGCGGTCGAGGCCGTGCTCGACCGCTACCGCACACCGCAGGTCATGACCGTCGCCGACCTGCGGAGCGCGTCCACCTGGCCGGTCCGCTGGCCCGTACGTGCTCGGGTCCCGCTGAGCCCGTCATGTCCCGCTGAGCCCGTCATACCGTCCCGGAAGTCGGCGCGACGGGAAAGTCAGCGCGCTCCGGGGGCCGGTCGCCGTGACGGTGGACGATCCGCCATTCGCCGTCCTCGCGGCGGAACACGTGGGTGGCGCGCAGCGTGTACGTCGCCTGCCCACCGCCCGGAGTCTCTACGGTCTTGTGCTCGAACGCGACGGTGTAGGCGAGGTCGCCGCATGCCCCGGCCGCGATCAGCTCCTGTTTCTCGTCCACCAGTCCGGCGAAATGGCCGGCCACCCAGCCCTGGACACGGCGCACCTCCTCGGCGCCGCTCGCCGATCCGGCGGCACCGAACAGGCTGACCGGGTCCTGGGTGGACCAGATGGCCGCCCAGGGCTCGACGTCACCGCCGCAGAGCGCCCGGTACGCCCGTTGCCAGCGCGGGAGCGCCTCTGCGAGGAAGTCATCGACCTGTGCCATGATGAACTCCGATACAACCGAGGTGTTTTCAATATAAAGAGGATGCACCGAATTGACTGAGGGTGTCAAGAGGCGCTACGACTCGTCGCGGCGGCAGGAGCAGGCCCAGGAGAACCGGCGGCGGATCATCGTCGCCGCGCAGGCGCTGTTCGTCGACAAGGGGTACGGCCGTACGACGATCGCGGACATCGCCGGGGCGGCCGGGGTCGCCGCCGAGACGGTGTACGCGGCGTTCCGGAACAAGCCCACGCTTCTGCACCGGGCATGGGACGTCGCGGTCGGCGGCGACGAGCAGGACGTCCACCTCCTCGACCGGCCCGAGATGCGCGCGGTCCTCGCCGAGCCCGACCTCGCCACCCGGCTGACCCGGTTCGCCGAGGTCAACACCGCGATCATGCGTCGCACGGCGCCGCTACTGCGCGCGCTGCGGGGCGCCGCGGCAAGCGAGCCGGCCGCGGCCGCACTGGTGGCAGAGGCCGACGGCGCCCGGCTGGAGGCGATGGGGGTCCATGCGTCCGCCGCCGCAGGCACCCGGCAGCTCGCGGTCTCCGAGGAGGAGTGCCGCGACGTGCTGTGGTCCACGACGGACGGCACGTTGTGGCACCGCCTGGTCGTCGAACGCGGCTGGATCGACGACCGCTACGCCACCTGGCTGGGTCGGATGTGGGTGTCAGTGCTGGTCGCGGGCCACGGCGTTCCAGCTCCGGTCACACCGTGACGGTCACCGGCACCACCTTCCAGATGTCGGCGCAGTACTCCGCGATGGCCCGGTCGGAGGAGAACTTCCCGCTTCGTGCCGTGTTGAGGATCGACATACGTGACCACGCCACGGGGTTCTGCCAGGCAGCACTGACCCGCTCTTGGCATTCGACGTACGCCGCGTAGTCCGCGAGCACCAGGAAGGGGTCGTCGGAGCGCAGGTTGTCGACCAGCGGACGGAACACCTCGGTGTCGCCGCGCGAGAAGGTACCGTCGCCGATCGACTCGAGCACTGCGGCGAGCTCTGGGTTGCCGTTCGCGTAGTCGGACGGACGGTAGCCGTCGCGCTTGATGCGCTCGACCTCCTCGACCGTGAGACCGAACAGGAAGAAGTTCTCGGCACCTGCCTCCTCGCGCATCTCGACGTTCGCGCCGTCGAGCGTGCCGATGGTCAACGCGCCGTTGAGCATGAACTTCATGTTCCCGGTTCCCGACGCCTCCTTGCCTGCGGTCGAGATCTGTTCCGACAGGTCGGCGGCCGGGTAGACGATCTCCGCATTCTGCACGTTGTAGTTCGGCACGAACGCGACCTTCAGGAACTGGTTGACATCGGGGTCGTTGTTGACCGTCTCACCGACGGCGTTGATCAGCTTGATGATCCGCTTGGCCATGAAGTAGCCGGGCGCCGCCTTGCCGCCGAACACGAACGCGCGAGGCGGGATCACCAGGCCCGGGTTCTGCTTGAGGCGGTGGTAGAGCGTGATGATGTGCAGAACGTTGAGGTGTTGTCGCTTGTACTCGTGGATCCGCTTGACGTGAATATCGAACAGCCAGTCGGGGTTCAGTTCGATGCCGGTGGCGCCGTGGACGTACTGCGCGAGCCTGATCTTGTTGGCGCGCTTGACCTCGCGCCATTCTCGCTGGTAAGCGGGGTCGTCTGCGAACGCTTCCAGGCCACGGAGTCGACCGAGGTCGGTGAGCCAGCCGTCGCCGATGGTGCGGTCGAGCAGCGCACGCAGACCGGGGTTCGCCAGCGCCAGGAAGCGCCGAGGGGTCACACCGTTCGTCTTGTTGGAGAACCGTTCCGGCCACATCTCGTAGAAGTCCTTGAGGATGTTCTCCTTGAGCAGCTCGGAGTGCAGCGCGGCGACACCGTTGATCGAGTGGCTGCCGACGGTCGCCAGGTGCGCCATGCGCACACTCCTATCACCGTCCTCGCCGATCAACGACATGCGGCGCAACCGGTCGTCGTCGCCGGGGAACGCCGCGCGTACTTCGTCGAGGAAGCGCCGGTTGATCTCGTAGATGATCTCGAGATGGCGAGGCAGCGACTCGTCGAACATCGCCAGCGGCCACGTCTCAAGAGCCTCCGGCATCAGCGTGTGGTTGGTGTAGCCGAACGTGGCGACGGTGATTTCCCACGCCTCATCCCAGTCGATGTGGCGCTCGTCGACCAGCAGTCGCATCAGCTCCGCGACGCCGATCGACGGGTGGGTGTCGTTGAGCTGCAACGCGAATCGTTCGGGGAGCTCTCGCACCGAGGCGACGGCCAGGTCGTCCATGATGTGCAGGACGTGCTGCAGTGAACACGACACGAAGAAGTACTGCTGCAGGAGCCGAAGCCGCTTCCCCACCTCGGGCTCGTCGTTGGGGTAGAGCACCTTGGTGACGGTCTCCGAGTTCACCTCGTCCTCGACCGCCTTGTAGTAGTCGCCGGTGTTGAACGCGTCCAACTCGAACGACTTGACAGCCCTGGCCCTCCACAACGTCAACGCGTTGCACGTGTGAACGCCGTACCCCTGGATCGGGGTGTCGTAGGCGACGCCCTTCAGGACCCGTCCCGGGATCCAACGGACGTGATCGCGACCTGCTCCGTCGACGTAGTGCTCGCTGTATCCACCCCAGTTGACCCGGTAACTCACATCGGGTTTGACAATCTCCCACGGATACCCGTCGACCAGCCAGTCGTCGGTCTTCTCGACCTGCCAGCCGTCACGAATCTCCTGATCGAAAATACCGAACTCATAGCGGATGCCATAGCCGATGGCGTTATGTTCCAGCGTGGCGAGCGAGTCCAGATAGCAGGCCGCCAGCCGGCCCAGACCGCCGTTCCCCAGCCCGGGCTCCTCCTCGCAGGCCAGAACTTCGCCGAGATCCTGGCCGAGTTCCTGAAGCGCCGCGCGCGCCGCGTGTTCGATACCGAGATTGAGCAGGTTCGCGCCGAGCTGCGGCCCCATCAAGAACTCGGCCGAGAGATAGCACGTGATCTTCCGGCCGAGGTCCAGCGAGGTCTGGGTTGTCGCTGCCCTGTTGACCTGCATGCGATCCCGCACCGCCAGAGCCAGCGCTCGGTAGTAGTGCTCGGGCCTGAGGGCGGCCGCCGGGCGACCGATCGAGTAGCGCAAATGGTCGACGATCGCGCGGCAGAGCGAGTCGGCGTCCATTCCCGTACGGCTATGGCCGGGCGGTCCGGAGGTAGTCGAGGGCGCTGTCTGCGCGAGGTCGGTCACCACCCGATTGTGCCATCGGCGCGCGCCCACAGGGTGAACTCACGCCAAAGCTTCTAGCCTCGCCCAGCGAGGAGTTCGCCACAGATCTCGCCGAGAAAGTCGCAGGTGGCGTCTCGGCCGACAGGCCAGAGGACTTGGTACTGCATTCGCAGACCTTTCTACCCTTGATGCTCGCCGAGGAACCGGCGCAGCACTTCGTCGCCGAAGAGACTCCGGAGTGGCCGGTAGTGGGCGAACCCGCCGCGCAACCGGTCACGCCCGCGGTAGGCCGCCGTGCGGCCCAGGCGAACGCGACCATGGCGCCGACGGCGACGGACAGCCGGGTGCCGTTGGTGGGCACGTCGTGGATGCGGAAACCCGGTGGCAGCCAGTCGAAGGCGGCCGGGTCGAGCGTCGGTGCAGTCATCGTCTTCTCCGCGTTCGGTTCGGGGCAGCTCAGATGACCGCGTGCAGAATGCTGCCCTCGGCGCGGACGACGGCGCCGGTGGTGGCGCTGGCCAGGGGGCTGGCGAGGTAGGCGACGAGGTTTGCGATCTCGTCGGGAGACAGGAACCGCTGCACCAGCGACGAGCGTGACGGCCGCTCAGTTGCAGATCCATCTCCGACCACCACGACGACGTCGCGTGAGTGACTACGGGGCGTCCTGTCGAAGGTTCGGCACGGCGCCGGTGACGTCGAGGACATCGATGATGACGGCGACTGCACCGCGTACGCCCTTGAGTCTGATCTGCGCGTCCCCGATCAGGTGGGCGGCCCGGACCATGATCGAGATCCCACCCACGTCGACATAGGTGAGCTTCGTGCAGTCGATGACGAGATCGCGCCCGGGGCTGGTCGCCTCGTCGAGGACCGCCGCGAGCTGGTCGTGGGTGCTCAGATCGACCTCGCCGATCAGGTACACCGTTGACGGGTCACCGTGATCCCAGTACGCCTCAAACAGGGTTGATCGGCTTCCCGATGCTGATGCCATCGTGGGTGATCTCGTATTCGTGGGTCTGCGGCAGATGATCGCTCGCTCGCGTCTTGAGGACAGTCAACGCCCTGGACAGAGCGGCGTCCTTGCGCACGTACTGAAGCAGGATCACGTTGTCGGACAGGTGAGACACTCCGCGCTCGGACAGTCTCGTGTGGCCGTACAGCTCTGGGGACTCGAAGGTGAGGATGGCGCTGATGCCGGCCCGCGAGCAGTGGTTGAGCAGCGAGTAGATGAACTCGCGGAATCGCTTGTCGTCGGGGCAGGCTACCGCGAGGTCACCGAGGCTGTCGATCACCACGCGGCGGGCGTTTACGGACTCCAGTGTGTCGAGCAGCCGGTAGAACCACTGGTCGACGTAGATGTCGTTGGGTGAGTCGCACAGCACCACAGCACCCGGTTCGGCGAGGTTCAATCCGAACCCATTGATCATCCGCTCGAGCTGGACCCGGTTCTCCTGCAAGGAGGCGAACACTCCGGGCTCACCCGCGCGCGCCCCGCCGAAGATGAACTCCAACCCCATCACGGTCTTTCCGCAGCCCGACGGGCCGATGACCAGGGTTGCGGAGCCCGGCCAGTATCCGTCGCCGAGGAGCTGGTCGAGGCCGGGGATGCCCGAACTCGCGCGCCGTCGGCCCAACTCGTACCGCGTGTCGTCGACATAGTTGAGCCGGGGGAACACCTCGACGCCGTTGGTGCCGATCCGGTAGGCGTGCGCACCGGACCGGAAACCGCTGCCGCGCAGTTTCAGAACCCGCAGGGCGCGGCTCTCCCGCTGTCCGTTCTCCTCGGTCGCCAGAACGATGGCGGCGTCGGCGATGGCGAACTCCGGACGGGCCGCCAGCTCGTTCTGGCTGTACTCGCCGAGCCACAGCGCCATCGTGCCCGTCGCGGTCAGGCGGCCGGCCAGCTCATGGATGAAGCCCTCGAACTCGGCCTCGTCGCGCGACTGATACCGCAGCGCCCGGAAGCTGTCGATGACCAGCACCGAACAAGGCTGTCGCTCGACAAGACCGGTGATCCGGGTGAGCACGCCGGCAAGACCCCCGCCGTCGAGCTGACCGCCGACGTCATCGAACAACACCGAGTGGCCGATGCGGTCGGCGTCGAAGAATGTCAGGCCCTCGGCGAAGTAGAGGATCTTGCTGAGAGGTTCCGCTACGGTACTCAGATACAGTGCCGGCCGTTCGTCGGTACCGTTCGCGAACGCGTACTGCTGCGCGAGCACGGTCTTGCCGTTGCCCGGCAGGCCCGCGACCACCGCGATAGAGGGATCGACCAGCCCGCCCCCCAGGATCGCGTCGAGTCGAGGCTGGCCGCTCGTCAGCCGCTGCCTAGGCACGAACCAGGTCCGATGCGGCGTCCGGCGCGAGCAACTGCTGGACGACCGTCAACAACTCCAGAGGATGGACCGGCTTGCGCACGAACCGGTCCGACCGCAGCGTCGCGGGCGGCGGGATCACCGACGTCGCCAGGACCGGAATCCCCGCCCGCGTGATCTCCTCGCACAGCCCGGCGGCCGACCCGTTCGAGGTCATCACATCGACGATCACCAGGCCGGGCCGGTCGATCAGGGCCTCCCGACCGGCCGACACCGACGCGGCGAGGGCCACCTCGTACCCCTCGGCCGTCAGGAATGAGGACAACATCCGACCGGAGAACCGGTCAGCGTCGACGACGAGCAGCCGCACCCGTTCAGGCGCAGCGCTCACCGGCGACCGGCTACGGACGTGGAACCGGACGACGGTGCCGCGCTCGCCCCTGCGGCCCGCCCGCACCGTGACCTCGTCAGCCAGCACGAGCACAAGCTTCAGGCCCCATCCGCGGTCGTGGGTGCCGCCCGCGACGGCGCCGAACACGCCCTCGTCCGCGACTGTGATCCACGCGCCCTGGTCGCCGTGCTCCCACCCGACGCGCACCACATCGCTGCCACTGTGCTCGACCGCGTTCGTCGCCGCCTCGTTCGCGGCCAGCACGATCCGGTGCAGCTCCGCATCCGGGATCCCGGCCGCGCTCCCCAGCCGAGCGATGAAGGCGCGGATCTCCCGCAGCATCACCGGCCTCGCCGGGAACACGTGTTCGGTCGGTTCCATCGGTAACGGCACAGTCGAAGCGGACGTCATCACCGCGACTCCCTTCGGTCCTCCCCCCTGAGGCTAGACCGCCAACGGAATCGAGGCAGCGGGCGGCGAACGCTTACAGACCCGACGACGTCGGGTCTGTAAGAACAGCCGGCTGGCGTGAGCAGGCGGCGGCTGCTACCGGCGATCGGCGAGGGGGAAGTCGAGGGTGAGGACAGTCCCACCGTCGTCGGTATGGGTGGCGACGACGTCGGCGAGTCGTCGGGCGAGCCAGAGTCCATACCCGTGGCCGAGCTCGCGCGGCGGACGGTCGTAGCCGGCGGTGGCCCGGATGGGTGTCGAGCCGCGATCGTGCACGTGCACTCGGGCAAGATCATCTGCCGTCCACGCGCGCACATGCACCGGCGGGGCGCCGTGCTGTAGGGCGTTGGTGACGGCTTCCCCGACCGCCACGAGGACATCGTCAGCGTCGCGGTCGCTGCCCATGTGGAGTTTCGCCCACCGGCGCAGCAGCCGCCGGAACTCCACGAGTTCGGCCGGACCGGTCAGTGTGAGGTCGAGTTGCACCGCGGCGGGTGGCGGTGGAGGCCGCTGGGAGCGAGCCAGGAAGACGCCCGGGTCGAGGTAGGCGCCGTTGGGCACCTCGCGCCCGCCGGGGTCGAGCAGCCGCGGGTGGGTCCGGTGGGCGTCGTTCACTGTCTGGGTTGAGTGGGTGCGGGTGTCGTAAAGGCAGGCCCAGGGATAGCCGAACTGACCGAGGACCTCGTTGGCCATGGCCTCGATCCGCAGGTAGGCGGCCATCCGGTGAGGGGTGCCGGCAGTATCGTTCTGGGCGAGCAGTCGCAGGGACATCCCGGCGCTGCGTTGTTCGGCGAGGAACTGGCGGAACCCGTCGAGCATCGCCCCCAGGCGCGTGTAGGAGACGTCGCCTGCCTGCCAGTGCACCCGTGCGGCGTCGTCACCGAGCGCCGCCCCCAGCGCCCGTTGCACGTCAGCGGACACGACCGCGATCACCGTCTCGCCCCCGTTGAGGGCAGCATGCACGTAGGGCACCGCACGGGCGCGCAGGCTCTCCTCGGAGTCGTAGAGCAGGAGCGCGTGCAGGGCTGCTTCCCCGCCCGCGGCCTCAGCAGGACACATCGTGGTTCCGTCTCCCATCCTGTCGAGCAGCTGCTCTTCAAACGGCAACCCGTGGGCCGAGCGACGGTGGGTACATCGGTCGGCACAGCCCGCACCCGGAGAACACCGCCACCCGCCTCAGCCAAGGAAGCGGGTGTATTCACACCGGCGACTCCAGGCATATCGCGGGCAGGTCCAGCAATCCCAGCAGCCGTGGCACGAAGCTCGGCGGCGACCGCAGCAAGACGGTGGCCCCGCGGTCGGCTGCGTAGCGGTTCAACTCCCGCATGGCCCGGACGTCGACGAACTCCAGGTCCGTGGCATCGAGCACCGCCTGCCTCCCGGGCCGCGGCACACCGATCCGCCCCAGCGCCGCCACCAACTGCTCCACAGAGAAGGCGTCCACCGATCCGACCAACGCTGCGTCCGCCGCCCGGGCGGCGCGCAGTGCGAACGGCGACAGCTCGCCATGGGTCAGCTTGTGCACACATCCCAGCTCGGCGAGTAGGCCGTGGCCGACCACCGTGGCGTCCAGCGCGCACAGACCGGTGAAGGGATGGTCGAGGCAGAAGCGGTCGACCAGGTGCTCGTAACGGACGAACCGGTCCCGCCGCACCGGGTCGACCATGCGTATCGTCCCGTCGCCGACCATCCGCAGACCTGTGTAACCGGCGTCGAGTGAGTCCCGCGTCATCGCGGCGAGATCAATCAGCTCGTCGACCGGGTCGCTCGAGGCATCCGACGCGGAGGACGCCGCGATATCCATCACCTGAAGCTGGCCCCGGTCGAGACAGTCCTCCAGATCCGGTATCCCGACAAGATCGTGCCGAAGGTCGCGCGGTCGTCCCGGACCGACGTAGACGACCCGCTCCTGCCGCGCCAAACCCTCCGCAACGAACGCCTGGGCCACCCCGGCCAACTCGCCGCGACCGCGGAACGGCCAGAACACATGATCGCCAACTGCACGGCCCGTCGGAGCGAACACCACCCAGGGGTCACGCCTCGGCAGCCTTACGCCAGCCATGATGTGCTCCTCAAGGTCGCCGCTCCCGTGATCTTCGTCTTGCTGCCACCCCTCCGGCACACCCGCGCAGCACGCGGACGGTCGATCCTCGCGCACGGCCGGAACAATGGAAACCCACCGGGCCCGACGAGGTCACAGAAGTTGCCCTGCTTGACGATCTCCTCCTACCACGGCACGACGTGATGTCCTCGGATGAGGAGCCACGCCTGCGCGGGCAGCTGCTGCAGTCGAAGGGATCATCGACCTGTCGATCCCGTCGCCAACGGCGTCTCACCCGCACCGTGAGGCTTTGGTATGTCCTTGCCAGGACCCGAGTTCGACACCAGCGCGACGCCTCCGCATGAGTGGGAGGCGGCGGCGCAGGAACAGAAGGCGGTGCTGGCCGGCATTCTTACCGGCTCCCGCGCCCAGCGATCCGCCGTGGACGTTGTGGAGAAGGCCGATTGGGGCGATCCGCTCGCCGTGCTCGACGAGTCGCGCGGTGCGGAACTCGTGGTCGTTGGCAGCCATGGTTCGCGGTGGATTCGGCGGGGTGATGCTCGGCTCGGCCAGCCACGCACTGCTCCACCACCCCTACTGCCCGGTCACCGTCGTCCGCAGCCCGCAGTGACCTATTCGTCGGGCGCCGAGGTCGCCGCCGACGCCGGCGTTACGTGCGCGCCATCAGTTCGCGGCGGCGAGCAATGCCAGCGGCCAGATGTGCTATGTCGAACAATCCCGCGAGGATGACCCAGAACCATCCCCAGACGGTCAGACCGAAACCGGGAGTGTAAAGGATCACGTAGATCAGCGTGGCGAACGGCAGGAAGATGATTCCGAGCAGAGGAAGAAGCCATGTGCTGAAAGCAGCGGAAACCAATGCCGGCCTGGCAACCCAGACGATGAACAGCGCCAACCGAGGGAAGATTCCAGCAAGCAGAGCGAACAGGCAACCCATCGCGCGATCCCTTCATGCGGCAATGCCGGCTTCCACGAGGTCGGTCAAGTTCGATTCGATCCTGAGCCCTGACACACAGAGCCTATGTCTAGGCGTTCTTGCGCAACTTCTTGAATCGTTTCGCGATCTTCGCCCTCGCCTTTGGGGTCCTCGGCTTTGCGTAGCATCTTCCTCTCGAGGTCTTTCGCCTTCGGCGACTTTGCGAACTCCTCGACCCGCTTCATGAGCTTTGCCATCGGCGTGTCCTTCTTCCGGCAGAGACGCTGCGGCCATGTCACATCCGCTCGGCACGTGACGCATCACCCGACCCGGGTGATCCAGTGAGGTGCCGCGGGCCGGGATGCTCAGCTACCGGAGGAGAAGGAGACGTCGCTGCCGTCCGACGCGGTGCCGGAGTAGATCAACGAGCCGTCGTCGCCGGTGGTGATCGAGTCGCCGTCGTCGCCGAAGACGACCGTGCCGCCGTCGCTCTGTACGACCGAGCGGGACCCGTTCTCGCTCCGCACGACCACGCGGGACTCGCCGTCGGTTCCGTCCTCCCCGACCGCCACGCCTGCCCTGCCGGTGACAGACACGCCGTCGGCTCCGTCCTTCCCGAACTCGACGTCCGTCGCACCGGTGACGGACTCGCTGTCGGTTCCGCTGACGGTGGAGGTGACGTCGCTCTGGTTGTCGTAGGCCACGTCGTCGCCCCCGCTCGTGACAGCCAGGAGCAGAACGACCGCCGCGAACGCGCCGAACACGATCATCAGGATGCGGCGCGCGGCCGGGGTCGGCGGGTGGATCTCGTTCATGACGTCCTCCAGGACTGCCGGTGAGGACGTGAGCATGCGGGCGCCGGGTCGTCCTGTCTGTGGAGAACGACACGCAGGAAGGTGCATTCGATCCGGAGGACCGCGATCCCGTCCCGCCACCACCTGCCGTCCTCCGCCGACACGGTCATCCTGGCTGTGACGATCGCCGCGTCCCCGGCATCGTCACCGAGGAGAAGCATCCTCACCGAGGAGAAGGTGGTGGAGACCGATGACAGAACCAGCCGGATCCGAGCGGACCGAGCGCCTCGAACAGGAGCTGGCCCAGGTGCGCGAGCAGCGCGACCGGCTGGCCGTCCAGCTCGGTGGTGAGGACCCCCAGGATCCCGATCTCGGGGACCGCGGCGACGAGGCCGTCGAGTTGGAAGAGCTCGACGACCTGGGCAGGATGAACCGACGCATCGCCGAGATCGAGCGGATGCTCGCGGGTCAGGACGTGGCAGGCGCGGCGCCCGGGCTCGCCGACGGCACCATGGTCACGCTCCGGTTCCCGGAAGGCGACGTGGCGACGTATCGGATCGTCGCGATCCCGGAGGAGAACGGGGACGACGTGGTGACGGCCGGCAGCCCGCTCGGTCAGGCCCTGGTCGGGCGGGGTGTCGGGGACGCGATCAAGTACCAGGGCCCGGACGGGGAGCTCCACGCCGAGGTCGTCGCGGTTGCGCGCGCCCTGACCCCCGCCCCGGGCGGGTGTGCGTCAGGAGGCGACGTCGGCGTCGGCGACGCAGCGCCGCTCGACCCCGTCGTCCACGCTTACCCGCCACGACGCCCGCTCCGGCCCGCGCGGGAGAACGACCCGCAGCTCGGCGGTGGCATCGCCGAGCCGCCACGCCAGCACGAGCTCCCCCTCGGGAGCGTCGGGCAGGCTGAACTCGCCCGCGAAGGCCGGGTGCGTGCTGCGCAGCCGGACGAGCTCCAGCATTTCCGCGACGACCGGCTGCCGCACCGCCTCGTCGGCCTCCGCCAGGGTGTAGCGGCGACGATTGATCTCCCGGGCGTCGCCGCTGAACGCCGCGTTGCGCCCCGCGAGGAGCCCGACGTAGTAGACCTGCGGGATGCCCGGCACGAACAGCTGCAGGGCCCGGGCCAGCAGGAACGTCTCGTCGTCGCGGCCCACGGCGTCGTAGAGCGTGCAGCTGACCTGGTACACGCCGTTGGGGACGCGGCTCGCCACGCTCGTTCCACCGCTGTTGTCGCCGATCCGCCGGACGAGGGCCGCGATCTGCTCCGTCGACAGGAGCCCGGGTGCGTCACCCCGGTCGCCCGGCCCGGCGTCGATCATGCCGAGGCCGTCGTGGGTGTCGAGCACCGTCACGGTGTTGGACGGCCGGAGGGCCAGCCACCGGCGCAGCGGTGTCGCGTCACCGGTGAACACGGCGTGCAGCACGAGCGGGGCGAGGGTGAAGTCGTACACCCGGTCGACGTGCACCGCCGCGGCGAGAGCGTGGTGATGGTGGGCGTGCACCTCGGCGAGGGCTGCCAGCCCGAGCCCGTGCGCCTCGGCCACGAGGTCGTCGACGAACGCGAACGTCTCCGGTGTCAGGAAGCACGACGTCCCCGCCTGCTTCACCGTGTAGCCGACGGCGTCCAGCCGCACGAGGGTCACCCCGCACTCCGCCAGGCGGCGGAGCACGCCCGACAGGTACGCCCGCGCGCCGGGGTCGCGCACGTCGAGGTCGACCTGGTGCGGGGTGAACGTGGTCCACAGCAGTCGAGTCCGGCCCCCGAGCTCGGCACGGGTGAACGGCAGGCCGGGTCGTGGCCGGACGATGCGCAGCAGGTCGTCCGCGGTGGCGCCGTGGGGGAAGACCTTCTCGTATGTCAGGAACAGGCCCGGATCGCCGTCGCGGAACGCCGCGGACCGGTCGGACACGTGGTTCACGATGAGGTCGGCGGTGACGCCGTAGGCCCGTGCGAGCGCCGTCAGGTCGTCCCACGTGCCCAGGCGCGGGTCGACGGCCAGGTGGTCGTCGGGGTCGAAGCCGGCGTCCGCGCCGTCGTAGGGCCGGTAGAAGGGCAGGACGTGCACGCCGCCGAACGCCCCCTGAAGCGGTCCGTCCAGCACCTCACGCAACCCGCGCAGCGAGCCGCCGAGCCGGTTCGCGTACGCGATGAGCTGGACCTGGTCGCGCACCTCGCTAGGCGAACTGGCGCAGGAACGCCGCCGTCGCGGGCAGGGCGGTCTCCGGCTCGCCGCGCAGCCGGCATTCCAGGGTGTGCCAGCCGTCGTAGTCGATCGCGCGCAGGGCCCGGAAGGCGTTGGCGAAGTCGAGGTGGCCGGTGCCGGGCTGCATCCGGTTCGAGTCGTCGACGTGGACGTGCGCGATCCAGGGTCCGGCCGCGACGATGGCCTTCGCCATGTCGTCCTCCTCGATGTTGAGGTGGAAGAAGTCGGCGCAGGCCCGGATGGATCTCGTACCGGTCGCCTCCTCGACCTCCTGCGCCAGGCCGACGATCTGGTCCAGCCGGTTGATCATGTAGTCCTCGTACCGGTTCAGCGCCTCCAGGGCGAGCCAGACGCCCTCCCGCTCCGCGTGCTCGGCGAGCGGGATCAGCGCCTCGAGCAGCACCTTCCGGTCGTCCTCGGCGGTCCGCGGCGGCGCGAACGGGGGCAGGCGCAGGCTGAACATCCCCCAGCTCGCCGGGGTGAGCATCCCCTCGCCGCCGATCTCGGCGATCACGCTGAGCTGGGTGCGGATCTGGGCGATCGCGTCGCGGCGTTGGTCGGCGTCGAAGTCGCCGATGAAGTGGTCCGTCTCCGGGCAGACGGTCTTCATCACCACGCCCGCGCGGACGGCGGCCCGCAGCTCGGGCAGGCGACCCTTGAAGTGATCGTTCCCCTTGGCGCGGAGCTCAATGCCGTCGAACCCGGCCCGCCGGGCGAAGTCGAACTTGGCGACGAGGTCGTCCCCGGGCAGGAGTTGCTCTTGACAGGCGAGCTTGAGCATGCGGCGCTGCCTTCCGTGAGACGATCGTTGTCTCGGTCATCGGAGATCGTACGCGGAGGTAGCGCTGTGTCCCGAGCACTTGTGTTGGACGGCCCGCGCCAATTGCGGCTCGCCGAGCAGGACTCACCTCCGCTGCAGGCCGGGGAGGCCCGCCTGCGGGCCCGGCTCAGCGGGATCAGCCACGGCACCGAGCTGAACCTCTACCGGGGCACGTCCGCGTTCATGGACAAGGTGTTCGACCGCGGGTTGCGCGCGTTCGTCACCCCGCCCGCGGGCAGCGCGGCGGCGTATCCGGTGACGCTCGGCTACGAGATGGTCAGCGAGGTCGTCGAGGTCGCCCCGGACGTCACCGACGTGAAGGTCGGCGACCTCGTGCACACCGGCACCCCGCACCAGGAGGAGACCGTCCTGGACGTGGCCACGTCGCTGGCCACCACGTACCCGCTGGTGGTCCTGCCGACCGACGAGCGCCTCGAGCGCGCGCTGTACATCTCGCTGGCGGCCGTGGCGCTGCAGGCGGTGCACGACGCGGAGATCAAGCTCGGCGACTCGGTGAGCGTGCACGGGATGGGCGCCATCGGCCTGATGGCGATCCAGATGTGCCTGCTGGAGGGCATCCAGAACGTGTTCGCCGTCGACCCGGACCCGCGGCGGCGCGCGCTCGCCGTGAAGTTCGGGGCCACGGACGTGCTCGACCCGACCGACCCCGAGCCGGTGGGCCTGCAGGTCCGCGACCGCAACCGCGGGCACGGCGTGGACGTGGCGATCGAGGCGTCCGGCACGGACCGGGGCCTGCAGGGGGCGCTGGGGGCCGCGGGGCTGAGTGCCACGGTGGTCGCGGCCGGCTTCTACCAGGGCGGGGCGGTCCACGTGCATCTCGGCGAGGAGTTCCACCACAACCGGCTGTCCCTGATCGCCTCCATCGGTGGCTGGGGAACGCCGAACCGGCACGCGCCGCTGTGGGACCGCCGCCGCGTCCTGGACGTCGCCACCCGCCTGCTCTACACCGACCGCGTCTCGGTGGCCGGCCTGCTCGACCGGACCGTGCCGTTCGACCGGGCCCCGGAGGCGTACGCGTGGCTCGACGAGCATCCGCAGGACGCGGTGAAGGTCGCGCTGTCGTACGAGCCCGGGGCTGCGCGGTGACGGACGGCCCCGTCGGGGTCGGGCTGGTCGGCTACGGCATGTCCGGCTCGTCCCTGCACGGCCCGCTGATCACCGCCGAGCCGCGCCTCGCTCTGCGGGGCGTCGCCACGTTGGAACCCGACCAGGTGCGCGACCTGCCCGGCGTGCGCGTGCTGCCGACGGTCGCGGCCCTGCTCGACGACCCGGCCGTCGAGCTGGTCGTCGTGGCGGTGCAGAACGCCGCGCACCACGACGTCGCCCGGACCGCCCTCGAGGCGGGCCGCCACGTCGTCGTCGACAAGCCGTTCACCCTGACCACCGAGCAGGCCGACGACCTGATCCGGCTCGCGGATGACCGCGGCCTGCGGTTGAGCGTGTTCCACCAGCGGCGATGGGACGCCGACCACCTCACCATCCGGCGCTGTGTCGAGGCGGGCCTGCTCGGGACAGTCACGACCTACATCGCCCGCTACGACCGGTTCCGCCTCGGGGCCCCCGCTCGGTGGACCGACGAGGACCGGCCCGGCGCCGGCGTGCTCTACGACCTCGGCGGGCACCTGATCGACCAGGCGCTGCAGCTGTTCGGCGCCCCGCAGACGGTCTGGGCCGACCTGTTGACGCAGCGCCCCGGCGGGGGCGCCGTCGACTACGCCCACCTCGTGCTCGGCTACGACACGCTGCGCGTGCTGTTGCATGTCGGCTCGCTGGCCCGGGCGCCCGGGCCGCGGTTCGAGGTGCACGGGGACCGCGGGTCGTTCGTCAAGGACGGGATGGACGGGCAGATCGCCGCGATGCTGGCCGGGGGCCGGCCGGGCGATCCGGGCTGGGGCATGGAGCCTGCGGACCGGCACGGCACGCTGACCACGGAGCTGGGCGGGCTGGTGTCGACCGGGCGGCTCGCGAGCGTACGGGGCAGCTACGAGGTGTTCTACCGGGCGATGGCCGCCGCCGTGCGCGGGGACGGGCCGGTGCCCGTGGCACCCGAGCAGGCGCGCGACGTGGTGCGCGTGATCGAGTGCGCGATGGCGAGCAGCCGGGAGGGCCGGGTCGTCCCCGTGCCGGCCGGAGCAGGCCGACCGGGAGCCGCAGGGGCCATACTGCCGCCATGACCGGGCAGACGGAGTTCGACGAGCGGTTCGACGACTCCGGCCTGGACCCGGCCGTGTGGACGCCGTCGTACCTGCCCGCGTGGAGCTCGCGCGCCGCGGCGGCCGCGGCGTACTCCGTCGGGAAGGACGGGCTGCACCTCACCATCCCGGACGACCACCCGCTGTGGTGCCCCGACCTGCACCCCACGCCGCTGAGGGTGTCCGCCGTGCAGACCGGCAACTGGTCGGGCCCCGTCGGCAGCACCCAGGGCCAGCAGCCATTCAAAGCCGGCCTCGTCGTGTGCGAGGAGCAGCCCACCGTGCTCGGCTACACCCCGCACCACGGCCACGTCGAGGTGACCTGCTCGGCGCGGATCCCGCCATGGTCGATGTTCTCGGCGTGGATGGTCGGCATCGAGGACAAGCCGGACCGCTGCGGGGAGATCTGCCTGGTCGAGGTGTTCGGCGACACCCTCGACGGCGACCGTGCCGCCGTCGGCCAGGGCATCCACCGCTTCCGGGACCCTGAGCTCGTCGAGGAGTTCTCGGCCGAGCTGATGACGCTCGACGTCACGCGGCCGCGCCGCTACGCCATCGACTGGCGTCCGGGGCGGGTCGAGTTCTTCATCGACGGCGAGCGCACGCGGGTGTGCGCGCAGGCGCCCGGCTATCCGCTGCAGCTCATGCTGGGCGTGTTCGACTTCCCGGACCGGCGACCGGCCGGGAACCTGACAGTCCCCGAGCTGGTCGTGCACCGGGTGCACGGAACAGGATGATCTGTCAGAGGTCGTGGGCCTCGTCGTAGCCGTAGTCCCCGTCGGGCTCCACCGGCGCGGGGCCCCGGCCGCCGCGGTCGTGGTGCACCGCGTCCTTCCGTCGGCCCGGGTCACCGGCCGAGATCTCGTGCACCAGGTCGTAGCCGTAGTCCTCGGACTGATCCTGATCGCGTTGCTGCATGACGCAGGCCTCCGTCGTCCCCCGATCGGCGCGGGCAGACCATGCTGGGTCCGGCCGCCCGCGCCGCGCAAGACCGCCCGGCGAGGCGGGTCAGCCGGCCGGTGGGATGTTCTGATTCACGTGGAACGTGTTCTCCGGGTCATAGCGCCCCTTGACCTGCGCCAGCCGCTCGTAGTTGCCGCGGTAGGCCGCCCGGACGCGGTCCTCCCCCTCGTCCATCAGGAAGTTGACGTAGGTTCCTCCCGCTGACGTCGCGTGCAGGTCCGCGAAGTAGTCGCGGGTCCACTGCGTGATCGCTTCGGCGTTGGCCGGGTCCGGGTCGACCCCGACGATGTTGCCGATCCAGCCGCCGTCGCGGTACGGGAACGCCGTCGCGTCCTCCGCCACGCGGGCTGCGGCGCCGTCGATCGGGTACAGGTGCATGGTCGAGTGGCCGGTGGGCAGACGCTCGCCGTAGCGACGGTGCACCTCGATCGCGGCATCGGAGATCTCGGTGAACACGTCCGAGCGCCAGTACCACTGCAGCCCGGGCGGGTAGAGCGGGTCGAACGCGCTCTGCAGCGCCGGGAACGGCATGGGCTGCAGACCCATCACCAGCGGGGATCCGAACTCCCGCACCGGGGCGAGCACCTCGTCCGCGCGGGAGTGCGGACCGGTGTAGCACCAGACGACGCCACAGGCCTTGCGGCCCCACAGCTCCTCGGGGAACGGCGGGGCGGGCGGGATGGTGACCAGGGCGAACCAGCCGTTGAGCTCCTCGGGCAACGTCGGCAGCACGTCCCGGTACCACCGCATGACCTCGGTCGTGTCGGCGATGTCGTACAGGACGGGTCCACCGATGATCAGACCGTTCTCGCCGACCGGGTGGCAGCGGAAGGTGATCGAGGTGACGATCCCGAAGTTGCCGCCCCCACCGCGCAGTGCCCAGAACAGGTCGGCGTGGCTGTCCTCGGATGCGGTGACGAACGTCCCGTCGGCGAGGACGACGTCGGCCGCCAGCATGTTGTCCAGCGTCATCCCGAACTTGCGGGTCAGGTACCCGACCCCGCCGCCGAGGGCCAGCCCGGCGATGCCCGTGTTGGCGATGAAACCCGTGGGGACGGCCAGACCGAACGCACCGGTGGCGTGGTCGAGATCGCCGAGCGTGGCCCCGGGGTCGACGCGGACGGTGCGGTGCTCCGGGTCGACGGTGGTGCTGCGCATGAGGGACAGGTCGACGACCAGCGCGTCGTTCCAGATGCCGAGCCCGCCCGCGCTGTGCCCGCCGCTGCGGACCGAGAGGGTGACGTCGTACTCGCGGCCGAACCGCACGCACGCCAGCACGTCCGCCACGTCCCGGCAGCGGGCGATCGCCGCGGGCCGCTTGTCGATCATGCCGTTGTACACCGCACGCGCCTCGTCGTAGCGCGGGTCGGCGGGGGTGATCACCTCGCCCCGGAGCGCGGCGGTGAGCTCGTCGAACGGGGCGGTCTGGGTCGTGGTCATCAGGTCTCCTGGACGCGAGGAAGCGGTCGGCACCGACGCTAGGGACGCCGCGTTCGCGCAGCGTTCGCCCGGCCTGCCTCGCTCAGGAGGAGGGGCGAACGCCCGCGACGCCGAGCGCGACGAGGTCGCGTTCGCAGCGATCCAGGAGCGCGAGACTCCCCTGGTCCGCGGCCAGGTCGGCGGCCTCCTGCAGCCGGAGCACCGCGGCGTCCCGCTCGTCGTAGCGGGCACGCATTCGCAGGACCTCGGGCAGCCACCACACATCGCCCCGGTCACGGGCGTCGGCGGCGGCCTCGTCCAGGGTGCGTCGCGCGCCGTCCCGGTCACCGGTCTGGTCGAGCAAGTCGGCGAGCAGCGACAACCAGTAGGGCCGGCGCGCGAGCGCGCCGTCGGCGACCAGGTTCGCGACACCGCGGCGGGCCAGGTCGACGCCCTGTGTCCCGCCGCGGCACCAGCCGTCGAGCACCAACCCCCACTCCCGGTAGTAGCCAAAGCCGTACCGCTCGCACAACTCGCGCAGCTCGGCGACCATGCGCTGCAGCCCCGCCCGGTCGCCGCGAATCTGACGAAGCACGACGGCGTAGGCCAGCGCCACCGCGAGGCTGTACGGGTGGCCCAGCGACCGGGACCGCTCGACCGCCTCGCGGGTGCTCGCCTCGGCCGCCGCGTCGTCGCCCCGGAGCCAGTGCGCGTGCCCGGCCCAGGCCCGGCTGTGCACGTCGGTGCGGGTGCCGACGCTGACCAGCATGCCCAACGGGAGCGCCACGGCTGCGGCGAGGTGATGCAAGCCCTCGGCCGGTCTGCCGAGGCTCATCGCCGACCCGGCGAACGCGAAGTGCGCCGCACCGCTGATCTCGGAGCCCGGAGCGGCGAGCGCGAGCGCCCGGGTGGCCGCCTCGTGCGCGTCCCTGGTGCGGCCCTGGACGAACCGGGACGACCACAGCCCCACCAACCCGTCGACGAGCGAGTCCGCGCGGCCGAGCGCCTCGGCGAGCTCGATCGACCGTTCCAGCACGGCCTGCAGCGCGCGCGACGCGTAGCCGTACCGGGCGTTGAGCGGTGCCGCCATGGCCTCCAGGACGGCCAGCTCCCGGCGGTCGCGGTCGGGCCCGGGCGGCCGGGCACGGATGATCTCCAGCGCGGCGGAGTGCAGCCGGATCGCCTCGGCGTGCGCGAACACCCCCGCCGCCACGTCCGCCGCACGCCGGTAGTGGGCGACGGCGCGCTCGGGCTGCCCGCCCCGGGCGTACTGCTCCGCGATCTGCGCGGCCACCGGCGTCGAGGGCGTCGTGGTGCAGCAGCTCGAGGCCCTGAGCGACGCGCCGGTGGAGCAGCCAGCGCCGCGGCGGGCTGAGCCGGGCGTAGGCCGCGTCGCGCAGCAGGTCGTGGGAGAAGTCGTAGCTCTCCCCGCCCTCGCCGTGCTCGCGCAGTATCCGGCGGCGCCACAGCTCGTCGACGGCCGCCACGACCCCGTCGGTGTCCAGGTCGGCGGCCACCGCGAGCAGGTCGAGCGTGACGTCCCGGCCGACCGCCGCGGCGATCTCCGCGACCTCCTGCGCCGCCGGGCCCGCCTGGTCGAGCCGGTTGCGCAGCACGGCGGCCAGATCACCCGCCGGCAGCGACCCGCGGCCCACCGCACGCATCGCCTCCACGACGTGCAGGGGGAACCCACCGGTGACCGCGGCGAGCAGGCCGCGCTCCGACTCCGGGAGCGGACCGCCGCGCAGCGTCTCGGCCAGCCGCGCGGTGTCCCTCTCGTCGAACGGCCCGAGTGCGAGGTCGGTCAGCATCCCCGACGCCCGCAGGTGGGCGACCCAGTCGGCCAGCCCGGGGTCGTCCGGTCCGCCGTCGTCGCGCAGGGTCGCCGCGAGCAGCACGGGAGCGCACGGCAGCAGGCCCAGGCAGAAGGTGAGGAAGGACAAGGTCTCCTCGTCGCACCACTGCACGTTGTCAAGGACCAGCAGCATCGGACGACCGACACCCAGCAGCGCCCGGGCCACCCCCTCGTAGAACCGGTGCCGCTGCCACGTGTTCGCGAGTGCCCGGCTCGTGGCGTCACCCCCCGAGGAGGGAACCAGCCGGTCGACCTCCGCGCGCCAGACCGGGTCGAGCCTGCCGAGCGTCGCCTGCACGTCGGTGCTGCGCAGCCACGCGGCGACCGGGGCCAGCGCGAGCCGGCCGGAGGTGGCGAAGCAGTGAGCCGTCGCGACCACGGCCCCCGCCCGCCGGGCCGCTTCGGTGACCTCGGTGACGAGCCGGCTCTTCCCGACGCCCGGGCTGCCCCGCACCAGCACCACGCCGGGCCGCCCCGCCGCGGCCGACCGCCAGGCCGCCCGCAGCACCTCGACCTCCTGAGTCCGGCCGACGAAGGGCACGGCACCCGCCGTCGCGGTCTCCGCAGTGGACGGGCGGGCGAGCAGCCGGCGGAGGACGGCGTGCGTGGCCTGGTCCGGCTCGACCCCCAGCTCACGCTCCAGGACCGAGGCGCAGCGGTGGTAGGTGGCGAGCGCGGCCGCCCGGTCGCCGAGGCCGGCCTGCAGCTCCATCAGGACGCGGTAGCCGGCCTCCTCCAGCGGCCGGAGCCGGATCCGGAGCCGGGCGGCGTCCAGCGCCGCGGCGCCGTCACCGCGGCGGGCACGCGTCGTGCACACCAGTGCGCACATCTGGACGCAGCGCTCCTGGAGTTGCGTCCGCGCCTCCAGCACCCAGTCGTCGTAGACGCCCGGCAGCAGGTCACCCCGGTAGGCGGCGAGTGCCGCGTCGGCGTGGGCGAGCACGGCCTCGTCGTCCCCGGCGGCGTCGCGAGCCGCGTCGCTCTCCCGGCAGAACACCCGCAGGTCGACGTGCACCGCACCGCCGTCGTGCCAGCACAGGTCCCGCGCCGTCACCGTGAGACAGGGCTCCCCGGCCAACGCGTGCCGCAGGTTGTGCAGCTCGCGGCGCAGGTTCGTCAGCGCCTGCGCGTCCGTCGAGTCCGGCCAGAACAGGGCCGCGATCCGCTGGCGGGTCTGCGGGGCGCCGGCGTGCACGGTGAGGAACGCGGCGAGCGCGAGGGTCCGGGCGGACCGCGACCGGGCGGCACCGGTCGCATCGTCGACGATGGCCTGTTCGCCCAGGAGCAAGATCCGCAGCGTCACACCCGGCCTCCCTGCTCGGCGCAGGCCTCCACGGAAGGCTCAGGGTACGGCCTCTACGGCGCCAGGATCTCGTCCCACTCGCGGAGCCTGCGCTCCCCCACCGCGCCGTGCAGCAGGAACGGGTCGTCCGCCATGAACTCCTCGGCGGCCTCCCTGCTGGTGAACACCGCCATCGCTCCCATCGGGAGGTCGGTGAACGTGCCGACCAGCAGCAGGTCCCCGCGCTCGTGGAAGGCGTCGAGCCGGGCCCGGTGCGCCGGGAAGTGCTCCTGCGCGAGCCCTCCGGCACCCTCTGCGAGCTCGTAGAACAGCACGTACCTCATGCGCACCACCTGGTCGCCGTCACTCTCGGACGCGGTGATGATGGCCTGGACCCGGTGGGCGCGGTCGGCCGGGTGCACGCCGGAATCCTGCATGAGGCGGCCCGAGGGGCACGCCGGTCAGCGGCGCGTCACCCCACGGTGACCCGGTGAGTATCTCTCGGATCGTGTACGGAATGTCACCCGATCACCCGAACCAGGTTGGTCCATCCGCATCACTTCTGTTACGAGAACGGCGCGTGCACTGGCGCTCGCGCCCCGTCATCGTCAGGCTGATCTCATGCCGCGGTGGGTCTGGGCCTTGATCCTCATCATCATCATTTTCGTCTTCATCCTGCCCAACCCCGCCGCGGTCGGCACCTACATCGGCAACGCGATCGACTCGATCGTGATCTTCTTCCGCAGCATCGGCACCTCGGTGAACACCGTCTGAACCGGCCGAACCTGGACAAGAGGGAGGCGACACGGCCGAGGGCGGGCGATCCCGCCAACACGTACCGTCATCAGAGTGATCGACGAGATCGGGATCAGGGCCGCGCCGGTGGCGTACGTCGTGCGCGCCGGGCTGGTCGAATCGGTGCACCTCGGGCACGTGGTCGGGCTCGACGGGCACGGTGCGCGAGTCGTCGCCGTCGGCGAGCCGGACACCACCTTCCTCCCCCGCTCGTCGGTCAAGCCGCTCCAGGCCGTCGCCATGCTGCGGGCGGGCCTCGACCTCGACGGCCCGCTGCTCGCCCTGGCCGCCGCCAGCCACTCCGGCGAGCCGGCGCACCTCGACGGGGTCCGGCGCATCCTGGGGGACGCCGGCCTCGGCGTCGACGACCTGCAGAACACCCCCGACCTCCCGCTCGACCCGGATGCGGCCGGCCGCTGGCGGGCGGCGGACCGGCCCCCGTCCGCCCTCGCCCAGAACTGCTCCGGCAAGCACGCGGCGATGCTCGCCACCTGCCGCGTCGCCGGTTGGGACACGGCCACCTACCTCGAGCCCGGTCACTGTCTGCAACGGGCGGTGCGGACGACGGTCGAGGACCTGACCGGCGTGCCCGTCGCGCACACCGCGGTGGACGGCTGCGGTGCCCCGTTGTTCTCCAGCACTCCGGCCGGGCTCGCCCGGGCGTTCGCGCGCATCGCGACCGCGTCGCCCGACACCGCGGAGGGCCGGGTCGCCGCAGCGCTGCGCGCGCATCCGTGGTGGGTGGCGGGCACCGGGCGCGACGTCGTCCGGCTGGCCGCCGCCGTGCCGGGGCTGGTGGCGAAGGACGGCGCGGAGGGCGTGTTCGCCGCGGCGCTCCCGGACGGGCGAGCGGTGGCGCTCAAGATCCTCGACGGGTCGCGGCGGCCGGTACGGGCGGTGGTCGCGGCGGCGTTGCAGGCCCTCGGCGTCGACGGGCCCGAGCTCGCGGCGGCCGGGCACACGGCCGTGCTCGGGCACGGGGTTCCGGTGGGGTCGGTCGAACCCGTCCTGGGGCGTCCCGCCGCAGGTTGACGGGCTGCCGGTGCAGAATCGCGACGTGCACACCGGCGAGCGGCCCCGGAGGACGGCGGCCGCCGCGGCGTCGACGGACGAGCCGGACGCGGCCCGGCCGGACACCGACCCGGCGCGCATGGCGGTCGCCCCGACGCGCGCAGCACCGACCGGCGCACGGTCGCACGCTCGTCGCCGGCCTGGTGCGCGGGGTCGCCGATCGCGGCGCACTCCGCGCGGTCGCGTCCGCCCTCACCCCCGCCGCTGTCTACCTCGCCGTGCGCGCCGTCGGGGTCGCCGTGCTCGGCGTCATGGCGGCCGGGCACGACATGCCACTGGTCACGGCGCTGCGCAGCTGGGACGCCATCTGGCTGCTCAACATCGCGCACTACGGATACGACGACGTGCCCGCCGTGCTCGTCGATGCGTTCGGCCGGCACACGGCGGACACGGCGTACGCGTTCTTCCCCGGCTATCCCGCGACGGTCGCCGCCGTCGGGCTGCTGACCGCCGGGAACCTCGTCGCCGCCGCGCTGCTCGTGACGGCCGTGGCCGGCGTGGTGACGGCGTTCGGGCTGGTCCGGCTCACAGACCGGGTACCCGGGGGGTCGCGCCGGGCGGGGCTCCTGCTGGTCGCCCTGTTCGCGGCGGCTCCGATGGGCGTGGTCCTCAGCATGGCCTACACGGAGGCGCTGTTCTGCGCGTTCGCGGTGTGGGCGCTGGTCGGTGTGCTGCGCGGGCAGTGGCTGCTCGCCGGCCTGTGCTCGGCGGCCGCTGGGCTGGTCCGGCCGACGAGCGGCGCGCTGGCACTGGCGGTCGGGCTGGCGGCGCTCGTCGCCGTCGTCGGTCGACGCGACGGTCTGCGCCCCTGGGTGGCCGGCGTGCTGGCGGCATCGGGCCTGCTGGGCTACCTCGGCTACGTCGGGTGGCGCACCGGGACGCCGACCGGCTGGTTCGACATCCAGCGCACCGGCTGGGGCTCGCGGTTCGACGCGGGGGCGTCATTGGCGCGGTTCGTCGGGCGGGCCCTGTCGACCGGGCACGAGCTCTACGACCTCGCGGTGCTGCTGACGCTGATCGGCTCGCTCCTGCTGCTCGTCATCGCCGTCCGGATGCGCCTGCCGTGGCCGCTGCTGGTCTATACGGCCGCCGTGCTGATCACCGTGTGGTGCAGCGACGGGCAGGTCCACTCACGGGTACGCCTACTGATTCCGGCGTTCCCGCTGCTGCTTCCCGTCGCGCTCGGGCTCGCCCGGCGCCGCACGACGACTGCGGTCGCGGTCGTGGTGGCGGCCGCACTGGCGTCGGCATGGTTCGGTGGATATGCCCTGACCATCTGGCGCTACGCCATCTGACGGTGCTCCACCGCGCCGGCCCCGCCACGTCCGCCGCGTACCCGCGCGGTTACGGTCGTCGACGTGGACTTCGGGCAGGGCGGGCGGATCGGGCGATACGTGCGGATGTCGGCACTGCCGGGGAAGGGGTCGGTGCTCGCCGGCAAGCTGCTGAAGGTCGCCGAGAGCATGCGCGGGGCGCCCGGCTGCGAGCTGTACGTCGTCAACCTGTCGGCGGACGAGCCGGACACCGTCTGGGTGACCGAGGTGTGGGCGGACGAGGCCGCGTCGGACCGGGCACTGTCCGGCGACCTCGGCGAGGCCGGGATCGGCGAGGTGATCGGGCTGTTGGCAGGCCCCCCGGAGCTGGTCGACCTCACCCCGCTCGGGGGCCCGGGCCTGCCGGCCTGACGGTCTGCTCCGCGCCGGTCAGGAGCGCTCGGCGTCCGCAGACCGCTGCCGCGACGCCCTGAGCGAGCCCGGGTGCGCCTTCGCCGTGGGGTCGTTGCGGGTCTTGGCCAGGCTGGCCACCGTCACGACCGCCAGGACGACCATGATCACGCCGAGGCTGACCGGCGTGGAGATCTCCGGCACGGCGGGGCTGATGTCGACGTGCAGCCAGTGCAGGATCAACTTGACACCGATGAACGCCAGGATCAGCGAGAGCCCCGTCGAGAGGTAGACCAGCCGGTCCAGCAGGCCCTTGACGAGGAAGAACAGCGCCCGCAGGCCGAGCAGGGCGAACGCGTTCGCCGCGAAGACGATGTAGGCCTCCTGCGTGACGCCGAAGACCGCGGGGATGGAGTCGAGGGCGAACAGCAGGTCGATGCCGCCGATGGCGACGAGCACGATCATCAGCGGGGTGACCATCCTGCGCCCGTCGATCCGCGTGACGAGCTTGCCGCCGACGTACTCGTCGGTCACCGGGAGAAGCCGCCGCGCCGTCTTGACCACGGCGTTGTCCTCGATGTCCGGGTCCTCGTCCCGGTGTCGGAACAGCTGCACCGCCGTGTAGATCAGCAGCAGCCCGAAGATCAGGAACATGAACGAGAACAGCGACAGCAGCGTGGCGCCGAGCGCGATGAAGATCGCACGCATGATCAACGCGAGCACGATCCCGAAGGTCAGGACCTTGTGCTGGTGTTCCTCAGGCACGGCGAAGGTCGTCATGATGATCACGAAGACGAACAGGTTGTCGACCGAGAGGCTCTTCTCGACGATGTAGCCGGCGAGGTACTCCGTGCCGAACTCGCTGCCGTGCGCCCACCACATCCAGGCACCGAACGCGAGCGCGACCAGGATGTAGAACACCGACCACGCCGTGGCCTCCCGGAAGCCCACCCGGTGCGGCCGCAGTGCCGCCAGCGCAAGGTCCAGTGCGAGCAGCGCGACGATCACTCCGATCGTCACGGCCCAGGTGAGCCCGCTGATCTGCAGCACTCTGATGGTCTCCCTCGTCACACGGCCGCTTCGGCAGGGCCGGATACGTAAAGAGTACCTAAAGACCGGTCAGGGGCGGGTCGCCAGGGAACCCGCAGCCGCGGGTGGGACTGGATCACCGACCTTCGGGGTAGTCCCGCGCGGTCACCGGCTCCGGTGACGACGACCCCCGAGGAGGACCAGTGGCACTCGACGACGAGGACATGACGACGACCGGCGGTTCCGGGGCCGAGGGGCCCGCCGACTCCGGCGCGGGCAGCGGCACCCCGGGTGAGCACGACGGCGGCGCGGACGGCGGCGCGGAGGGCCCCGCCGACTCCGGTGCCGGCGCAGGCACCCCGGGCGTCGACGACGGCGGCGCCGACGACGGCGCGGGCGAGGGCCCGGCCGACTCCGGTGCGGGCGGGGGCACCCCCGGCGTGCACGACGGCGGGGCCGACGGGGGCGCGGACAGCGGTGCCAGCTGACCCTGCCGTCGCCGATGCGGCACCGATGACCGGGCGGCCCGCGACGGGCCGCCCGGAACCCGGCCCGCTGACCCGCTGCGTCGGCGACCCGGACGTGTTCGCGGCGCAGTACTGGGGGCGCGCGCCGCTGCTGACCCGGAACGCGGCGGGCGGGTTCCGGGACCTGCTCGACCTCGACGGCGTCGACGAGCTGCTGTCCCGCCGTGGGCTGCGGACCCCGTTCATCCGCATGGCGAAGGCAGGCCAGGTGCTCGACTCGTCGTCGTTCACCGCGCCCGGCGGGGTCGGCGCCGAGATCGGCGACCAGGTCCGCGACGACAAGGTGGCGGCCCACTTCGGCGACGGTGCCACCGTCGTCCTTCAGGCCCTGCACCGCACCTGGCCCCCGGTGATCGAGTTCTGCACCCGGCTCGCGGCCGAGCTCGGGCACCCGGTCCAGGCCAACTCCTACGTCACGCCGCCGTCGTCGCGCGGGTTCTCCGCGCACTACGACGTGCACGACGTGTTCGTGCTCCAGCTCGCCGGACGCAAGCACTGGACGATTCACGCCCCGGTGCTCGCCGACCCGCTGCGCGACCAGCCGTGGGGGCAGCGTTCGGCCGCGGTGGCCGCCGCGGCGCAGGAGCAGCCGGTGATCGACACGGTGCTCGAACCCGGTGACGCGCTGTACCTGCCGCGAGGGTGGCTGCACGCGGCGACGGCGCTGGGCGAGGTGTCGGCGCACCTGACCGTCGGCATCCACGTCGTCACGCGGTTCGCCCTGGTCGAGGCGCTGGCCGCGCTCGTGGCGGACGACCCCGCGCTGCGCGCCACGCTCCCCCTGGGCATCGACGTCGCCGACGCCGCCGCGCTCGCCCCGCACCTGGACGCCGTCCGCGGCGCTCTGACCGAGGCCCTGAACCGGGTGCCGGACGAGGCCGTGGCCCGGCGGGTGCGCCGGCGGGTGTGGTCGGGCGGGCGGCCCGAGCCCGTCGGCGTGGTGGCGGGGACGGCGTTCGCCGCGGGGCTCGCGGTGGGCGACGTCGTCCGGCTCCGCGTCGGGCTGCACCACCGCCTGCGCCCTGCCGGGGACCACGTGGTGCTGGAGCTGCCGGACCGGGAGATCAGCCTGCCCGCGTTCACGGAGGCGGCCGTGCGCGCGCTGGCGCGCGGAACACCCGCCGCTGTGGGTAGCCTGCCGGGAATGGAGGAGGCCGACCAGATCGTGCTGGTGCGCCGGCTGCTGCGCGAGGGTGTCGTGGTCCCCGCCGGTCGGACGTGACGACGCCCTTCCCCGAACCGCCGGACGGGCGGCGCTGCGCCGACGCGGCCGAGGCGGCGGGCGACCCGCTGGAGGGCACGGCGCCGCCCGCCGACCACTGGTTCCTCGTCGAGCACCCGGGCCCGTGGAACCGGTTCGTCCTGGCGGGACCGGGTTTCGACGCCCTGGCCGCGACCGTCCTCGACCGGTGGGCGCGGGACGTGAACGGGCGTGTGCTCTTCATCCGCAGGCCCGGGCGTCGCGAGCGGTCGGCGCAGCGGCGCTGGTTCCGGGTGGACGGGCGGCCGGGCCACGAGTCCGTCCGCGCCGGGCAGTTCGGCGCCGAGGCCGAGCTGGTGGACGTCGTCGCCGATCCGGGCGCGGGCATGGCGCACGACGGCCGGCTCGTGCTGGTGTGCGCCCACGGCCGGCACGACGCATGCTGCGCCCTGCGGGGTCGGCCGCTGGCCGCCGCGATGGCCGCGGAGCTGCCGGAGTGCACGTGGGAGTCCAGCCACCTCGGCGGGTGCCGGTTCGCCGCAGCGCTGGTGCTGCTGCCGCACGGGGTCGTTCTGGGGAACGTCGACGCGGCCGACGGTCCGGGGATCGCGACCGGCTACGCGCAGGGGCTGCTGCCGGAGCACGGAGTGCGGGGCCGGGCGTCGCTGTCGCCGGTGGTCCAGGCCGCGCAGCACCATGCCCGGGTCGCGACCGGGGCGTTCGAGGTGGACGCGTTACGGCCTGTCGAGGCCTCGGAGGAGGCTGGCGGGACATGGCTCGTCCGCTTCACCGGCCCGGACGTGAGGGTCATGCTGCGGGAGCGGCGGGTCGCCGCCGACCGGCCCCTGACCTGCGCGGCGACCGTCCCCGGGTGGATGCGGGTCTTCGACCTGCTCGACGTCGCCCTCGCGACGCCGCAGCGGGCCGCCGTCACGCGGTAACCCGCGGGTCAGTCGTCGGCGGTGGCGCCGTCGACCAGTAGCGCAAGGCCTGCGCCCAGCATCCAGACGTCCTTGGAGATCGGCAGGCCCTCCGGGGTCGAGCGCGGGTCGAAGCGGCCGCGCCGCATTCCCGGCGTCCTGACGTAGAGCCCGAGCAGCCCCGCGGAGAACCCGACGAGCGCCGCACCGGCGACTGCGGCGGGCACGACCGGGAGCAGCAGGGCCGACCCGACGGCGATCTCGCCCGCGGCCAGCAGCTTGAGAAACGTCGGCGGGTCGATCTTCTTGAGGAACGGGTAGGTGCCGGTGGCGAAACCGGCCGCTGCAACCGGGGGGCGGGAACGGGCGGGGCCGTCCCGGTTGTTGCACAACGTATGACCGCTTTGCTCGCCCCGGTCGGATCCCGGCTGTGGACGCCGCGGCACGTCGTCGTCACCCGCTCCGCCGCCGAGCGTCCGCACACCGCGGAGATCCTTCGACGGGTCGAGGCCGCCGGGGTCGACGACGTCGAGTTCCTCCGCGGTGACCGGATCACCGGGCTGCGCGGCGCCGACGAGCGCGCAACCTATACACGGGCGAAGGCGACGCTGGCCGTCGTCGTGAGCCCGCCATCGAAGCGGAGGTTGCAGCCGATCCCGCCCAGCGCCGACTGGCGGGTCGACCTCGCCGAGGGCTGCCCCGCGCACTGCCAGTACTGCTATCTCGCGGGCTCGCTCGCCGGACCGCCGGTCACCCGGGTCTACGCCGACCTCGACGACATCCTGGCCGGGCTCGACGCGTACGTCGGCGCCGGTCGCGTCACCTCGGGCACGGATGCACGCGGGCACGAAGGGACGACGTTCGAGGCCTCGTGCTACACCGACCCGCTCGGCATCGAGCACCTCACCGGCAGCCTGGCCGCGACGATCACCTACGCCGGCACGCACCGGTTCGCGGGTCCGGTGCAGCTGCGGGCGACCATCGCTCCCATCATGCCGGTCGCCGACTGGCGGGCGGAGTACGGCGCACTGCTCGACGCGGCCGAGCTCGACAGCGTCGCGGGGCTCGACCTGACCGTCGAGTGCATCACCCACCGCTTCACCCCGACCAGCAAGCAGGTGCTGGAGGGTTGGTACCCGCGGACGAGGCTGGAGATGGACCCGGACGCCCGCAGCCGCAAGTTCGGGAAGTTCGGCGCGGTCAAGTCCGTGTACCCGGCCGAGGCGATGCGCGAGCTGCGCACGTGCTTCGCCACGGCGCTCGCCGACCGCCTGCCCGCCGCGCGGGTTCTGTACTGGACCTGATGCACCAGTCCCGGTGTCCCCGCGAGTCGGCACGTTCGACAGCGCGAAATGTACCGACTCGCATCGGCAAAGGTGCCGACTCGCGGGCTATTCGCGGGCCGGCGGTGGAGCCCAGCCGTAGCTGCGGTCGACCGCGCGGCTCCAGTTCTCGCGCTCGCGACGGCGGACCTCGGGATCCATCGCCGGCTCCCACGCCGCGGCGCGGTGCCAGTTGCCGCGCAGCACCTCGAGGTCCGACCAGTATCCGACCGCCAGACCCGCCGCGTACGCCGCGCCCAGCGACACCGCCTCCGACCCCAGCGGGCGCTCGACCGGCACGTCGAGCACGTCTGCGACGAACTGCATGAGCAGGTGGTTCGCCGTCATCCCGCCGTCGACCTTCAGCCGGGTGACGGGCAGTCCCGAGTCGGCGTTCATCGCGTCGACGACCTCGCGCGTCTGCCACCCGGTCGCCTCCAGCACGGCGCGGGCCAGGTGGCCACGGGTGATGTAGGAGGTCAGCCCGACCATCACGCCGCGGGCCTCCGGGTGCCAGCGCGGCGCGTACAGCCCGGAGAACGCCGGCACGATGTAGCAGCCGCCGTTGTCCGGCACGCTCGCCGCCAACGTCTCGATCTGCGCCGCCGTGGAGATCATCCCGAGCGCGTCGCGGAACCACTGCACGAGCGACCCGGTCACCGCGATCGAGCCCTCGAGCGCGTAGCGGACCTCGTCACCGAGCACGTAGCCGACGGTCGGGAGCAGGCCGTGGGTCGAGCGGGCGATCCGCGGGCCGGTGTTCATCAGCAGGAACGCGCCGGTGCCGTAGGTGCACTTGGCCTCACCCGCGGCGAAGCACGCCTGACCGACGAGCGCGGCGTGCTGGTCGCCCAGCGCCCCGGCCACCGGCACACCCGGCAGGACCGTGGTGCACGTGCCGTAGACCTCGGCGTTCGACCGGATCTCGGGCAGCATCCGCGCCGGCACCGCGAGCGCGTCGAGCAGCGGCGGGGCCCACTCGCGACTCCGCAGGTCCATGAGCATCGTGCGGCTGGCGTTGGTGACGTCCGTGATGTGCCGGCCGCCGTCCGGGCCGCCGGTCAGCCACCACACCAGCCAGCTCTCCATCGTGCCGAACAGGACGTCGCCGGCCTCCGCGCCGGCCCGTGCGCCCGGCACGTGGTCGAGCAGCCAGCGCAGCCGCGGCCCGGCGAAGTAGGTCGCCGGGGGGAGCCCGCACAGCTGTGTCACGAGGTCCGCGCGCCCGTCCTCGACCAGCCCGGCGACCACCCCCTCCGACCGGGTGTCCTGCCAGGTGATGGCCCGGGCCAGCGGCGTCCCGGTGTGCCGGTCCCAGATCACGGTCGTCTCGCGCTGGTTCGCGATGCCGAGCGCGACGATGTTCTCCGGCCCCAGGCCCGCGCTGCGCAGTGCAGCCGGGACGATCCGCGTGACGTTGCGCCAGATCTCCTCCGCGTCGTGCTCGACCCAGCCCGACCGCGGGTAGTACGGGCGGTGCTCGCGCTGGGCCACCGCGACCATCCGTCCGGCCGGGTTGAACAGCAGGCAGCGGGTCGAGGTGGTGCCCTGGTCGATCGCCGCGACGACGCGCTCAGTCACCGCTCTCCCTCGCTGCGCTCGGTCTGCGGTGCCCGCAGTCGCTGTGACATTGGTTCGCTCGCAAGCTCGCTCACCGCACTCCCTCGCTGCGCTCGGTCAGCGCTTCGCGCGGGCGCTGTGACACTGGTTCGCTCGCAAGCTCGCTCACCGCACTCCCTCGCTGCGCTCGGTCAGCGCTTCGCGCGGGCGCTGTGACACTGGTTCGCTCGCAAGCTCGCTCACCGCACTCCCTCGCTGCGCTCGGTCAGCGCTTCGCGCGGGCGCTGTGACACTGGTTCGCTCGCAAGCTCGCTCACCGGGTCGCCCCCAGCCCCGTCGAGATCTCCCGGGCGGCGTTGAGCAGCTGCTCGACCACCCGCGGGTGCGGTGTCCCGCCGCCGTTGAACAGCTCCTCCGCCGGGCCCTCGACGCCCAGAGCGCCCACCACCAGCCCCCCGGCGGTCCGGAGCGGCGCGGCGATCCCGCCGACGCCCGTCCGGTGCTCCCCCAGCTCCGCCGCCCAGCCCCGGTGCCGGACCGCGGCGAGGTGCTCGGTCAACGTGCCGACGGCGACCATGGTGCGTCCGGTGTAGCGCTGCAGGTCGAGCTCGTGCGGCCGGGGCACGGCGATCGGCGCGAAAGCGAGCAGGCACTTGCCCACGGCCGTGGCGTGCAGCGGGACCTGCTCCCCCGTCCGCAGCCGTTGCGGTGAGCCGTCGGGCCGGAAGACGTGGTGCACGAGCTCGACGACGGCACCGGCCGGCATGCCGAGCAGCACCTCCTGCCCCGAGCTCCCGGCCAGCGAGTCGGCCCAGTTCATCGCCCGGGAGCGCAGGTCGTGGCGGTCCCACTCGCTGCCGAGCCGGCGCAGGGCCGCGGCGAGGGTGTAGCGCGCGGTGTCGCGGTCCTGGTCGACGAACCCGACCTCGCGCAGCGTGCGCAGGATGCCGTGGGCGGTCGGGCGCGGCAGGTCCAGCGGGGCGGCGATCTCGGCGAGGGCGAGCGGCCGCCCCGCGCTGCCGAGCAGGCGCAGCATCGCGGCGGCGCGTTCGATCGACTGGATGGTTCCGGGCATCGCGTCCCAGCCTAGGACCCGTGTTCGACCATGTCGAACGCCCTTGGTTGACCGCGGTCACAGCCCTCCCTACCGTCGCAACGGACGTCCGGGATGCGGTGTGGCACCGCGCGGGGTAGGACCCGAGGGGTACGCACGCCCGGCCCGCCCGGAAAGGACACGTCCATGAGATCGGTCGCCCTGTCCCCCGCAACCCGGGAACGCGCGCTGGATGCACTGGCGGCGACGACGGATCCCGGCGGTGAGCTCGACATCCTGGTCGTCGGCGGCGGTGTCGTCGGCTCGGGTGCCGCCCTCGACGCCGCCACCCGCGGTCTGACCGTCGGGCTGGTCGAGGCCCGCGACTTCGCCTCCGGCACGTCGAGCCGATCGAGCAAACTCATCCACGGCGGCCTGCGCTACCTCGAGATGCTCGACTTCCGGCTCGTGGCCGAGGCGCTGCAGGAGCGCGGGCTGCTCATCCAGAAGCTCGCCCCGCACCTGATCAAGCCGGTGCCGTTCGTCTACCCGCTGCAGGGCCGCGGCTGGGAGCGGCTCTACGCCGGCTCGGGTGTCGCGCTCTACGACACCCTCGGGCTGCTGTCGGGCCGGGCCCGGGGCGTCCCCCACCACCGCCACCTCACCCGCCGCGGGGCCCGGCGCATCGTCCCCGCACTGAAGAAGGACGCGCTGGTGGGCGCGCTGCAGTACTACGACGCGCAGGTGGACGACGCGCGCCACACGATGTTCATCGCCCGCACGGCCGCGGCCTACGGCGCGCACGTGGCGTCGCGGGCGCGGGTCGTCGGGTTACTCAAGGAGGGCGAGCGGGTCGTCGGCGCCCAGGTGCACGACCTGGAGTCGGGCCGCGTGTTCGACGTCCGGGCCCGGCAGGTCGTCAACGCCACCGGCGTGTGGACCGACGAGACGCAGGGGCTGGCCGGGGAGCGCGGGCAGTTCCACGTCCGGGCGAGCAAGGGGATCCACCTCGTCGTGCCCCGCGACCGGATCCGCTCGGACTCGGGGCTGATCCTGCGCACCGAGAAGTCGGTGCTGTTCATCATCCCGTGGGGCCGGCACTGGATCATCGGGACGACCGACACGGACTGGGCGCTCGACCTCGCCCACCCCGCCGCCAGCGCCGCGGACATCCAGTACCTGCTCGACCACGTCAACTCGGTGATCGCACCGGCACTCACCCACGAGGACGTCGAGGGGGTCTACGCCGGCCTGCGGCCGCTGCTGTCGGGCGAGTCGGAGTCGACGTCCAAGCTGTCCCGCGAGCACGCCGTGGCGCACACCGTCCCGGGGCTGGTGGTGATCGCGGGCGGCAAGTACACGACGTACCGGGTCATGGCGAAGGACGCGATCGACGCCGCCGTCAACGCCCTGGAGACGGTCAACGGCAAGAAGGTCCCGAAGTCGGTCACGGACGACGTCCCGCTGCTCGGCGCCGAGGGCTACCACGCGCTGTGGAACGCGCGGTCGCAGCTGGCGCGGCGCAGCGGCCTGCACGAGGCGCGGATCGAGCACCTGCTGAACCGGTACGGGTCGATGGTCCACGAGGTGATCGCGCTGATCGAGGACGACCCGACGCTACGGGAGCCGCTCGCCGGTGCGTCCGACCACCTCCGTGCCGAGGCGGTGTACGCGGCCTCGCACGAGGGCGCCCGGCACCTCGACGACGTGCTGGCCCGCCGCACCCGCATCTCGATCGAGACGTTCGACCGCGGGATCGGGGCGGCCGAGGAGGTGGCCCGGCTCGTCGCGCCGGTGCTGGGGTGGAGCGACGAGCAGGTGGCGCGGGAGGTCGAGCACTACGTCAAGCGGGTGGAGGCCGAGCGCGAGAGCCAGCGGATGCCGGACGACGAGACGGCAGACGCGGCGCGGATGGGGGCGCCGGAGATCGTGCCGGTGCGCTGAGCGCGGATCGGCCAGGTCGCCAGCATGGTGGCCTTGCTGCGGTCGGACAGCAGCAAGGCCACCATGCTGCGATGCCGGACGCCCAGTCCGGCCCGCCGCGCAGCTCTGGAGATCGTCGCGCGGCTGCCGGGCGCCCAAGTCGCGTGACCCGGTTTCTGTCGGTGCCGCGTGCCACACTCCGTGTCATGACCGCCCTTCCCTCGCAGCCACGGCCACGTCCGCTGCTGACGGTCGCCGACTACGCCGCGCTTCCCGAGGACGGCGACGGTGTCACTCACGAGTTGGTGGAGGGAAACCTCGTGATGTCGCCACGGCCGATCGGGGTGCACCAACTCTGCATCCAAGAGCTGCTCCACCAGCTCCGAAAGCAGGTACCCGCACCGCAACTAGCGATCTCCGAGATCGATGTCGATCTCGGCCTCGTCCCGCCCACGCAGCCCGGCTTCGTGCGCGTCCCCGACATCGTCGTCGTACCGCGGGAGGCGCCGAACAGGCAGCGCCGCGAGGGCGGGTTGTTCCACGCCTCCGAGGTGACGCTGGCCGTGGAGGTCGTCTCGCCCGGTTCGCGGCGTCTCGACACGGTCGTCAAACGCGACGAGTACGCCGACGCCGGCATCCCGCACTACTGGATCGTCGACCTCGGCGAACCCGACGACCGCATCACCCTCACCGCGCACCACCTTGCTGGCGAGTTCGGCTACGCCGACGCCGGCCCGGTGAGCGGCGTGTTCGCCGCCACCGAGCCGTTCCCCGTCCGGATCGACCTCGACGCGCTGGTCTAGCTCCCGGCGTCATGCTGTCGGGCACCGGCATGTTGCTGGAGGGTGCCCGGGCTGCGAAACCGGGTGCCCGAGCTGGGTGACCGGGAACTGTCGGTGCCGCGTGCCAGACTACGTGCCATGACCGCACTTCCCTCACAGCCACAACGCCTGCTGACGGTCGCGGACTACCTCGCGCTTCCCGAGGACGTCGAGATCCACCACGAGCTGCAGGAGGGCAGCCTCGTGATGTCGCCGCGCCCCGTCCCCGACCATCAGCTCTGCCTGCGACGCACGTCTCGTCAGCTCGAGGACCAGCTCCAGGGCGATCTCGAGGTGCTTCCGGAGGTCGACGTCGACCTTCGGCTGGTCCCCGGAGACCGGCCGGCCACGGTCCGCGCCCCGGACCTGGTCGTCGTTCCACGTGCTGCGCTCGAGCGAGTGCGCAGGGAAGGCGGCCTGCTCCGCGCAGCGGACGTCATCCTGGCTGTCGAGATCATCTCGCCGGGTTCCCGGCGCCTCGACACCCTGGTCAAGCGCGACGAGTACGCCGATGCCGGCATCCCGCACTACTGGGTTGTCGACCTCGGCGAGCCCGGCGACCGCAGCACCCTCACCGCCCATCACCTTGCTGGCGAGTTCGGCTACGCCGACGCAGGCCCGGTGAGCGGCGTGTTCGCCGCCACCGAGCCGTTCCCTGTCCGGGTCGACCTCGACGCGCTGGTGTAGCTACTCGGCCTTCGGTCCGGTGTCGGGCTGGTCCGGCTTCTTCGACGCCTCGCTCCCGGCCGGGATCGAGGTCGAGCCGCTCGCCTCGCTGCGCGGCTGCCCGCCAGCTGCGACCTCGGTGCCGTCCTGGCTCCACCGGGTGTGGAAGTAGCCGTCCGCGTCGATCCGCCGGTAGGTGTGCGCACCGAAGAAGTCGCGCAGGCCCTGGATCAGGTTGGCCGGGCCGCGCTCGCGCCGGTAGCCGTCGTAGTACGACAGGCTGGACGAGAACGCCGGGATCGCGACCCCCTGCTCGGTCGCCACCGTCACCACCCGCCGCCAGGCGTCTTGCGCGTTCGCGACGGCCTCGGTGAAGTACGGCACCATCAACAGGTTCTCGACGTCGCCGTGCTCGGCGTACGCGTCCCGGATCCGGTTGAGGAACCGGGCCCGGATGATGCATCCGCCGCGCCAGATCGTCGCCATGGCACCGAGGTCGAGGTTCCAGTCGTTGGCCTCCGACGCGGCACGCATCTGCGCGAAGCCCTGCGCGTAGGCGACGACTTTGCTCGCGTAGAGGGCGAGCCGGATGTCCTCGATCAGGTCGTCACGGTCCGCACCCTGGCCGGGAGCGGGGCCGGCCAGCGTCGTCGACGCCTTCTTCCGCTCGTCTCGCAGCGCCGACAGACCGCGCGCGAAGACCGCCTCGGTGATGCCCGTGAGGGGAATGCCGAGCCCGAGGGCGTCGACAGCGGTCCAGGTGCCGGTGCCCTTCTGCTCGGCCTGGTCGACGATCACGTCGACCAGCGGGCCGCCCGTCTTCTCGTCGGTCTTCGCGAGCACCTTGGCCGTGATCTCGATGAGGAACGAGTCGAGGTCGCCGGTGTTCCACTCCTCGAAGATCTTCGCGATCGCCGGGGCGTCCAGGCCCGCGACGTGGGTGAGCAGGTCGTACGCCTCGGCGATGAGCTGGATGTCGGCGTACTCGATGCCGTTGTGCACCATCTTGACGTAGTGCCCGGCGCCACCGGGGCCGACGTGCACGCAGCACGGGGTGTCGTCGACGACGGCCGCGATCGAGGTGAAGATCTCCTCCACCTCGGCGTAGGCGGCGGGGTCGCCGCCGGGCATGATGCTCGGCCCGAGCAGCGCACCCTCCTCGCCGCCGGACACGCCGACCCCCATGAAGCGGATGCCGTTCGCGGCGCACTCCTCGGTGCGGCGCACGGTGTCCGGGAAGTGCGAGTTGCCGGCGTCGATGATGATGTCGCCCTCGTCGAGCAGCGGGGTGAGCTCCTCGATCACGGCGTCCACCGGCTTGCCCGCCTTGACCATCACGATGATCTTGCGCGGGGTCTCCAGCGCGGCGACGAAGTCTTCGGTCGTCTCACAGCCGGTGAACGGGCCCTCGTGGCCGTACTCCTTCATGAACTCCGTCGTCTTCGCCGTCGTCCGGTTGTGCACGGCGGTCGGAGTCCCCCGGCGGGCGATGTTGCGGGCCAGGTTGGCGCCCATCACCGCCAGCCCGGTCACCCCGATGCGTGCCCCAGAAGTTGGGCGCTGTCCGGTCGGCTCGCTCATCAGTCTCCTCGCTGGGCACGAAGCGCCCTCGCACGCGGGGGCTCCGACGGTGGCGGATGCGCACGTTACGACCTCGGTGGCGGCGGCGCACGATCGTGAGGGCAGCCTTCCGCAGATCGGCAACGGCCGCGAGCGCTGCCGCGACCCGCGGGTGCACACCGGCGCAGGCTCGTGCACACCGCAGGAGAGGTGCACGGCCCTGCCGGGCTGTGCGCGAGGTCGTTCTCAGCCGCCGGCCGACGTCGGTGGGAGGTTGTACGGCGTCACCACCTGGATCGCCGAGTGCCAGGACCGCGGGAGCCCGCTCAGCGCCCCGTGCGCCTGCATGATCACCTGGCAGGCGTGGCGCATGTCCTGGCGTAGGTCGTGATGGAGGACGGCCGAGAGGTGGCCGTCGTGCAGCAGGGCGAGGTTGTGCTCGTGCAGGTCGTGCGCGACGAACACCCGGTACGTCCGCCGCTGCGCCGCGAACGCCTCCACCGTCGCGCGGTTGCCACCGAACGCGTACATCGAGTACACGGCGACGATGTCGGGGTGCGCGGCGAGGGCGGCGCGCACGAGGCGGTGCAGGTCGTCGTCCTGCCCGTCGGCGTTGACGAGGTCAATCTGGGAGCGGCCCGGCCGGAGCGCACGCTGCGTGCCGCGGAAGCCCATCTCCCGCTCGTCCTCGCCGCGGAACGACCCGTCGCCGCGGGTGACCAGCACGCTGCCCGGCGCGTCGCCGAGCCACTGGTCGACCAGGTACGCGGCCGTCGCCCCTGCGGCGCGGTTGTCGATGCCGACGTAGGCCACCCGCGGGCTGGTGGGCAGGTCGGTCACGAAGGTGACCACCGGGATGCCGGCGCCGACCAACCGGTCCACGGCCGCGATCACCCGCGGGTCGTCCGGGGCCTTGAGCACGACGCCCTGCGAGCCGCGCGTGGCGATCCGGTCGAGGGTGTCGACGATCTCACCCACCGGTGCGGCCTCCGTGAGGTGGAACCGCGAGCGGATGACGGCGGGCCGGATACCCGGGAGCTCGGCCTCCAACGCGGCCCGCACGCCGCTCGAGAACCGGATCGGGGCGTCGACGACGAGGTCCACGACGAACGTCCGCCCGGCCAGGCGAACCTGCGTGCGCTGCCGGTGCAGGTCCTCGATGGCCTGGTGGACCTCGGCGACGGTACTGGCCCGTACTCCGCTGCGGCCGTGGAGCACGCGGTCGACGGTCGCCTCCGACAACCCGGCCTGGATCGCGATCTCGCGGATCCGGAAGGGGTGCCCCACACCGACATCGTGAGGGGTTTTTGAGGGATCGGCAAGGGTTGACCGATGGCAACGCGGCGGTGAACCTGGACATGTCCACGAGCTGACGAAGGAGTCCGACGTGACCTCAGCCCCCGTCCGGCACCGCGGCTGGTTGACCCGAGACGACTGCGACCTGGACGAGTTCCGCGCCGTCGTCGAGGTCGAGACGAACGCCGCCGACTACCCGCACGCGGACCGTGTCGAGCGTGGCGTGCTGTTCTACGGCGAGACCCTCGCCGACGACGTCGCCACCGCCGAGGGCCGCCGGGCCGTGCAGGCCGAGCTGGCGGACGCCCTGATGGACGGGCCCGGCATCGTCGTCTTCACGCACGCCTTCGACCCGGCGGTCGTGGACCGGGCCTCGACGGTGATCACGTCGCTGATCGCGGAGCAGAAGGCCCGCGGCGTGCAGACCGGCGACCACTTCGCCAAGCCCGGCAGCAACGACCGGCTGTGGAGCGCGCTGGAGAAGCTCGCCGTCACCGATCCCGAGACGTTCGTCGACTACTTCGCCAACGACATCGTCAACCTCGTCTCGGTGGCCTGGCTCGGCCCGAACTACCAGATCGTCTCCGACCCGAACGTGGTCAACCCGGGCGGCACGGCGCAGACCGCGCACCGCGACTACCACCTCGGCTTCATGGACCTCGACCTCGCCGCGCAGTTCCCGGCGCACGTGCACCGCCTGTCGCCGGTACTGACGCTGCAGGGCGCCGTCGCGCACGTCGACATGCCGGTCGAGACCGGACCGACGATGTACCTGCCGCACTCGCAGAAGTACGAACCCGGGTACATGGCCATCGGCCTGCCGGAGTTCCAGGAGTACTTCGACGCGCACTACGTGCAGCTGCCGCTGGAGAAGGGCGACGCGGTGTTCTTCAACCCCGCCCTGCTGCACGGCGCGGGCACGAACCGGACCACGGACGTCAAGCGGATGGCGAACCTGCTGCAGGTCTCGTCGGCGTTCGGCCGGGCGCTGGGCACGGTCGACACCGAGCGGGTCGCGGAGGCGGTCTACCCGACGCTGCGCACCCGCAAGGCGGCCGGCGCGTCGAGCGCGGACCTGCACAACGTCGTCGCCGCGGCCGCGGAGGGCTACCCCTTCCCGACGAACCTGGACCGCGACACGCCGGTCGGCTCGCTGAACCCGGAGAGCCAGGCGCAGCTCGTCTGGCGGGCGCTGTCGAACGACTGGGATCAGGAGACGTTCGTGGCCGAGCTGGCCGCGCAGACCGAGCGCCGTCGCTCGTCGCTGGCCCGATGACCGCGCGGCCGAGAACGATCCAGGTAGGGGTGATCGGCGCCGGCATCATGGGCGCCGACCACACCCGCACTCTCGCCCGGTGGGTCTGGGGTGCCGAGGTCACCGCGATCGCCGATGTGGACCTCGGCCGGGCCGAAGCCGTTGCCGCGGAGGTCGGGGCACGCGCCTCGGACGACGCGTTCGCCCTGATCGACTCCACGGACGTGGACGCCGTCGTCATCGCCTCGCACGACTCCGTGCACGCCGAGCAGGTCGTCGCCGCGGCCCGGGCCGGCAAGGCGGTGCTGTGCGAGAAGCCGCTGGCGCCCACGCTCGCGGAGGGGCAGCAGGTGTTGCGCGACATCGGCGCCACCGGCGAGGCGTTGCTGTCGCTGGGCTTCATGCGCCGGTTCGACCCCGGCTACGTGCAGCTGCGCCAGGCGATCGACGACGGGACGATCGGCCTGCCGGTGCTGGTGCACAACATCAGCCGGGGCGTGAGCGGTGCCCCGAACGCCACCTCGGAGTTCTCGATCACCGGCTCCGCGATCCACGAGTTCGACGTCGTGCCGTGGCTGCTGCGGTCCCCGGTCGTCGAGGTGTCGTGGGTCGCGCCGCGCCGCTCGTCGCAGGTCCACGAGGGGCTCCAGGATCCGCAGCTGATCCACCTGCGGACCGCGGACGGCGTGCTGAGCACCTGCGAGACGTTCCTGAACGCCCGCTACGGCTACGACATCCGCTGCGAGGTCGTCGGCGAGACCGGGGCGATCAGCCTGACCGAGCCCGCCCGGGTGCGGCTCGACGCGGGACAGCGGCACGGGATCGGCTACGCCGCCGACTGGCGCCCGCGGTTCGCCGACGCGTACCGGATCGAGCTGCAGGCCTGGATCGACTCCGTGCTCGCCGGTGCACCGACCCCGCTCGCGACCGGGCGCGACGGCGTGGCCGCGAGCGCCGTGGCCGAGGCGGTCATCACGTCGATGCACCACGGAGGACGCGTGACGAAGGTGGAGCAATGACCTTTCCCGGCACATTCCCGGTGTCGCGCGTGCCCGACCCGATGGCCGCGCCCGCCCTGCGGTGGGGCGTGCTCGGCACCGGGTGGATCGCCGAGCGCTTCACCGGCTCGCTGCGCCGCAACACCCGCCAGCAGGTCGTCGCCGTCGGGTCGCGCTCGGTCGCGTCGGCGAAGGAGTTCGCGGACCGGGTCGGCATCGGCCGCGCGCACGGGTCGTACGCCGACCTCGTCGGCGACCCCGAGGTCGACATCGTCTACGTCGCGACGCCGCACAACTTCCACCACGGCCACGCCCTGCTCGCGCTGGATGCGGGCAAGCACGTGCTGGTGGAGAAGCCGATCGCGCTGAACGCGGCGCAGGCCACGGAGATCGCCGTGCGGGCGGCGGAGCGCGGGGTGTACTGCGCCGAGGCGATGTGGACGTTCTACCTGCCGAGCTACGACGTGATCCGCCAACTGCTCGCCGACGGCGTGCTCGGCGACGTCCGGACCGTGCTCGCCGACCACGGCGAGTGGTTCCCCGACACCCACCGCATCCTGCGCCACGACGTGGCCGGCGGCGCTCTGCTCGACCTGGGCACCTATCCGCTGGCACTCGCGGCGTGGGTCCTCGGCGAGCCCGAGCAGGTCGTCGCGATCGGTCAGGACGTGCCGGACGGCGAGGTGCACGGGCAGGTCTCGGCCGTGCTGCGGCACGTGGGCGGGGCCCAGTCGGCGATCAACACGACGATCATGGCGGACACTCCGAACCGGGCCGTGATCGCCGGGACGGGCGCCACGCTCGTCACGGACGGGCCGTTCTTCTTTCCCGGCGACCTGACGCTGACGTCGGCGGGCAAGAAGTCGACCATCCGGTACACCGAGCCCGCGATCGGGCACGAGGGCCTGTTCGTGACGGCCGTGGAGGCGGCTCGCCGGATCGCGGCGGGCGAGACCGGCACGCCGCTGCGCCCGCTCGCCGCGTCGGTGGCGACCCTGGAGCTGGTGGACGAGGTGCGGCGCCAGATCGGCGTCACGTTCCTCGAGGAGAGCGCCCCCGGCGTCCCGCGGTAGCGCGAGTCTTGCGTTGCGGTACGCGAGTCTTGCGTTGCGGTGCGCGAGTCCTGCGTTCCGGTACGCGAGTCTTGCCGTCCCGTACACGAGCGGGCGCAGTCAGCGGTCCGCCCGCGCCGCGTCGACCCACGCGTCGATCTGTTCCCACCAGGTGTAGAGCCAGTGCACCTGCGCCTCGAACCCGTGCGGCACCTCGCCCGCCGGAACCCGCCACCACCGCATCCGGACGACCGTGTCGAGCGGCAGCTCGCGCCAGACGTCGGCGACGGTGAACAGGTGGTCGAGCCCCGCATGGGCGACCCACACGACGTCGGCCTCCGGGGCAGCCGCCAACGCTGCCGCCACACCGCCCGGCTGCGGGGGCAGCACGTGCCGCATGGCCTCCGAGCGCCGCGCCGCCTCCTCGAGCCCGCGCGCCCGGAGGCGGGCGATCCCGGCGGCGCGGCGGCGCTCGGTGAAGTTGCCGCCCTCGGGAAAGATCACGAGGGCGTCGTCGCCGTCGAGCGCGGTCGCCAGCACCCCGATCTGACGCTCGATCGCCTCACCGCCGGTGGTCAGGAAGCGGTTCGGCAGGCGGTTGAGCACGACGTCGATCGCGGGGTCCCACTGCAGCGCAGCGGCCAGCACGATGCGCGGCTCCCGGGCGTACCAGTTGACCAGCGCGTGCAGGAGCAGGAACGAGTCGCCCGGACCGGCGTGCCGGCAGAACACGAGCAGCGGACGGCCGAGGTACTCGTCCGGGACCGGGCCCTCGACCTCCACCCGCAACCCGAGCACCCGCGTCGCCGCCCGGTGGAACACCCACAGGTACCCACCGACGAGGCGGTAGTGCACGCGCTGGAACGGGGGCGTCCGCGTGAGCGCACCGAACCCGGAGGCGAGCCAGAGCCCGAAGAGCGCCATCAGGCACGCGCTCTCCAGCACGAGCCAGACGATCAGGACCCACAGCACGCGCAGCGCCCGGAACCGTCCCGGGAGCAGCGGCGACACTGCGGCCGCGACGAGCAGCCAGACGGGCAGCGTGAGCAGCAGCGTCACGGTCACACCGATCATCGCCGGGGCGAGCACCATGCGGCGCATCCACCGGGGCGGCAGCGGTTTCGGCGTCATCAGGGGCATCGGACGACCTGCTCCAGGTAGGCCGCCGCAGCCCGGTACGCACCGTCGATCCGGCGATCGACAGCGGAGAAGTCCCGGTAGCGCAACGCCTCCCGGCTGTTCCACCGCGGCGCCGCCCCGTCGCCGGCCGGCAGGACGTGCACCTCGACGCCGTCCGGGGCGGTGGCCAGGTCGCGGGCGAAACGGTGCCGACGGGCGATCTCGAACGCGACGACGCCGACCTCCCACGGGTTGCGCGGAGGGGTGAGGGCCTGCTCGATGCGCCCGACCTGGAGCACGAACACCCGCTGTGCACCCAGTTCGACGGCCCGCCCGAGCGGGATGCTGTCGACGAGGCCGCCGTCCAGGTAGTGGTGCTCGCCGATCCGGACCGCGGGGAGCAGGCCGGGCACTGCGGCAGAGGCGAGGACGGCGTCGACGACCGGCCCGCTGTCGAACCAGTGCTCCGCGGCGTCCTCGATCCGAGCGGCGCAGCACTGGAACGGCACCGGCAGGTCCTCGATGCGGCGGTCGTCGAGCTGCGCGACCAGCGCCCGGCGCAGCGGTTTCGCGGAGTGTGCGGCGGTGCGGGTGCGCGCCAGCTCGCGGAGCCGGGCGACGGTGCCGGCGGCGAAAACCTCGGCGGCGTCCGGGCGAATGCCACAGGCTCTCCAGACGGTCGGCGACCTCGACCGCGGGGCACGCGGCGAGCACCGCGCCGTTGATCGCGCCGACGCTGGTGCCGACGACGAGATCGGGGCGGACACCCGCGTCGAGAAGCGCCCGCAGCATGCCGACCTGCACTGCACCGAGGACTCCCCCGCCACCGAGCACGACGGCGGTGCCGATGCGTTCCGCGGTCACCGGCCCATGCTTGCACGGCTAGAAGGCCGGCCAGGGGATCGCGGGGCCGTAGCCCGCGGGCTCGGGGAAGCAGGGTGCGCTCAGCAGAGTGTCCACCCGGCTCCGCAGCGCGCGCACCTCGCGGCGGGTGACGTGCGCGCCCAGCTCGTCGCGGAACCCTCCGCCCCCGTCGAGCGCCGCCCGCAACCGGCGCAACGGGTCGAGCACCTCCGGGGGCATCGGCTGCCCGACCCACCCCCACAGCACGGTGCGCAGCTTGTGCTCGACATGCAGGCACAGCCCGTGGTCCACCCCGTAGATCCGGCCGTCGACGCCCGCGAGCACGTGCCCGCCCTTGCGGTCCGCGTTGTTCACCACCACGTCGAACGTCGCCATCGCCCGCAGCTCGGGGACGTCCGCGTGGACCAGCACCGCGGGCTCGCCGCGACCGTCGCGCGCCCGCAGCACGCCCAGCCAGCCCGACGGCACGTCCGTCGGCGGCAGGACGTCGACGAGCTCGCGCTCGTCGTCCGTGTCCACCCAGACCTGCACCATCCCGGGTCCGAACGGCCCGTCGCGCAACAGGGTCGGCGGGACGACGTGCCACCCCGCGGCCTCAGACACCAGATGGCTCGCCACCTCGCGCCCGGCGAGCGTGCCGTCCGGGAAGTCCCACAACGGCCGCTCCCCGCGCACCGGCTTGTAGACGCACCGCAGGTCCACGCCGTCCGCGGTGACCGTGCCGAAGAGCGTCGTGTTCGACGCGTCGACAAGCCTGCCAGTGATCTCCATCCGCCCGTGGCGCAGCAGCTCGGGGACGGCCGGGTCGCGCAGGTCCACGGGAGCGGCGGTCACTCCGCGAGCGTGGGACGGCGGTGGTAGCCGTTCAGCCGGACGCAGACGTGGCCCGTGGGGTCGAGCGGCTCGGCGCACAGCGGGCACGGCGGGCGGCCGGCCGAGACGACCTTCTCGGCACGCTCGGCGAACGCCTTGGCCTGCACCGGGGAGAGGAACACCCGCAGCGCGTCGGGTCCCTCCTCGCCGTCGTCCAGGACGACCGACTCGTCGACCTCCTCCTCGCTCACCGCAAGGAGCTCGATGACGATCGTGCGGGAGTCGGCGTCCCAGCCCAACCCCATGGTGCCGACCCGGAACTCCTCCTCCAGCGGAACGGCGAGCGGGTCGGCATCGGGATCGCCCGCGACGGCGGGGACGTCCGGGCCGAACCTGCGGGCCACCTCCTGAAGCAGTGCGGTGACGCGCTCGGCGAGCACTGTGACCTGCTGCTTCTCCAGCAGCACGCTGACCGTGCGGGCGTCCTCGATGGCCTGCAGGTAGAAGGAGCGGTCGCCGGGCTCGCCGACGGTCCCGGCGACGAAGCGCTCGGGCTGGCGGAAGACATGGATGACGCGTGACATGACCCCACCCAGGGTAGACCGCGCAGCCGCGACCGGCACCCCGCAGAGGGGGTTGATGGCCGACCCGGCGCAGAAGTCACCGCCCGGCCGGCGCCTCCTCCGGCTGCCCCACGGATCCACCCACGACCGCGTCCGACGCCCCCTCCCCATCCTCGCCAGGCTTCGGCGCCGGCGGGACCAGCCCGGCGACGTCGCCACCCAGGTCGTTCACCCGCACCACGAACGGCCGGGTCTCGGTGTAGTGCACGACGCTGATCGAGCACGGGTCGACGACGATCCGTTGGAAGTTGTCGAGGTGGGAGGCCAGCGCGTCGGCCAGGATCGACTTGATCACATCGCCGTGGCTGCAGACCAGCCAGACCGCCCGGGGCCCGTGCTGGGCCGCGATCCGCGCATCGTGGTGGCGGACCGCGGCGACCGCGCGGGCCTGCATGCCCGCCAGCCCCTCCCCGTCAGGGAATACCGCGGCCGACGGGTGCACCTGCACCACCCGCCACAGCGGCTCGTCGGTCAGCTTCTTCAGCTCCCGGCCCGTCCACGACCCGTAGTCGACCTCCGCGAGCCCCGGCTCCGTCACCGCCGTCAGCCCGCGATCGGCCAGCAGCGGCGCGACCGTCTGCTCGCAGCGCAGCGCCGGCGAGCTGACCACCGCGGACAGGGGCACCCCGGCGAGCCGATCGACGACCCGCGCAGCCTGGGCGCGCCCCGTCTCGTCGAGCTCCACGCCGGGGGTGCGCCCCGCGAGCACGCCGGCCGCGTTCGCCGACGAGCGCCCGTGGCGCAGCAGGATGAGGGTCGTCACGAACAGCGAGCCTACGTGTGGGCCGGACGGGCGGACGGCACCGCTCAGGTCGCGGAGATCCACCCCGCGCCGAGGGCGGAGAACAGCACCGCCCCGAGCGCGATCCGGTACCAGACGAACAGGTAGACGCTGTGGTGCTCGATGTAGCGCAGCAGCCAGGCGATCGCCGCATAGCCGACGACGAAGGCGATGACGGTCGCCACGGCCATCTGCAGGCCGCTGGGTCCACCGGGGGTGAGCACGGCGGGCAGCTCGAACAGCCCGGACGCGACGACCGCCGGGATGGCGAGCAGGAACGACAGGCGGACGGCTGCGGGGCGCGTCAGCCCGAGGAACAGGCCTGCGGTGATCGTGCCGCCGGACCGCGAGACGCCGGGGATGAGCGCCAGCGCCTGGGCGAGTCCCATGCCCACCCCCTGGCGCACGGTCACGCGCTCGAGGTCGACCTTCTGCCGCCCGACGCGCTCCGCGATCCCCAGCAGCACGCCGAAGGCGACCATCGTCGTCGCGATGAGCCACAGGTTGCGCGCCACGGTCTCGATCTGGTCCTTGAACAGCAGGCCGAGCACGCTGATCGGCACTGTGCCGATGATCACCAGCCAGGCCAGCCGGTACTCCGGCTCGGCACGCTCCTCGCGGTGCATCAGCCCGCGCACCCAGCCCGCCACGAGCTGGGCGATGTCGCGGGCGAAGTAGATGAGCACCGCGGCCTCGGTGCCCAGCTGCGACACCGCGGTGAACGCGGCCCCCGGGTCGTTGCCGAAGAAGACCCCGGACACGATCCGCAGGTGCGCCGACGAGGAGATCGGCAGGAACTCGGTCAGGCCCTGGACCAGCCCCAGGACGACGACCTCCAGCCAGCTCATGCGGTCTGCTGCGTACAGGGGGTGAACGTCACGGCGCCGGACGCTACCGGCCCTTTTTGGTGATCTCCTGAGAGGGTGTTGGGCTCGTGGCGGGCGCGCCGTGCTGCCGAGGGGCTCGAGACCCTCTTAGGCTGCCCGACGTGCAGCGACGACGGGTGGGCAGCAGCGGGCTGCAGGTGTCGCGGATCGGCCTGGGCACGATGACGTGGGGCGACGACACCGACGGCGACGCCGCGGCGGACCAGCTGCGCGTGTTCGTCCAGTCCGGCGGAACCCTGGTCGAGACCGCCGACGGCTACGGCGGCGGCATCGCGCAGGACGTCCTCGCGGGCCTCCTGCGCCGCGCGGTCTCGCGCGACGATCTCGTGATCGCCGGCCGCAGCCTGCTCGGCGACGGCCCGCACGGCGGCGGCGCGGGGCGCGGAGCCCTGCTGCGCGGGCTGGACCGGCTGCTGCGCCGCCTGGACACCGACCACCTCGACCTGTGGCAACTCCCCGGCTGGGACCCCGACGTCCCGCTCGACGAGACCCTCGCCGTCGCCGACGCGGCGGTGACGTCCGGCCGGGTCCGCTACGTGGGGCTCGTCGGGCCGGCCGGCTGGCAGCTCGCGTCGGTCGCCGAGCGCGCCCGCGCACGGTGGCCGCCGGCGGTCCCGGCCTCCGTGCAGGCCGAGTACTCCCTGCTCGCCCGCGACGCCGAGGCCGAGCTGCTTCCCGCGGCAACGCACCACGGGGCCGGGCTGCTGGCGTGGGCGCCGCTCGGTCGCGGGGTCCTGACCGGGACCTTCGCCGACACGCCCGCGGTGTCGCCGTACGTGGAGGAGCGCCGCACGGAGCGCGCCGCCCGGATCGTCCAGGCTGTGCTGACCGCCGCCGAAGGGCTGGGCACGTCTCCGCTGGCCGTCGCCCTGGCCTGGGTGCGCGACCGGCCCGGGGTGGCCGCGGCCGTCGTCGGTGCCCGCGACGCCGCGCAGCTCGGGGCGTCCATGGCGGCCGAGGCGGTGACGCTGCCGACGGAGATCCGGGCGGCCCTGGACGACGTCAGCGCGGAGGGCTGAGAGGTCGACCGGGACGGTCCGTGACCGCAGCTCACCGACGGTTCCTGGCCTCCGGCGCCACGACGGACTTAAGGTAGACAGAAGGTAACGGAACGGGCCGGCGCCCGGCCCCGTCCTCGATGTGGAGGTGAGCCGGTGGAGCGTGCACGCGCGACCGCCATGGCCGAAGGAGACACGGCCGACGGGGATTGGGAGTACCGCCCGGTCCAGCTTCCCGGTGACGTGTCCCGGCTGACCGCGGCGGTACGGCTGGCCATCCAGGCCGAGTTCGGGGGGTGGGAGCTCGCACGGGTGCGCCTCTACCCCGGCGGAGTGCGCAAGGTGGTGCTGCGCCGCCGGCGCAGCTCGAGAATGCTCCCCGAACTCTCGATCTGACCCGCGCGAGTCGGCACGTTCGACAGCGCGAAGGCTTGCGAACGTGCCGACGGCACGAGTTCAGCAGTTCTGCAGGAACTCGGCGAGCACCCGCGTGCCGAACGTGAGCGCGTCCACCGGCACCCGCTCGTCGATGCCGTGGAACAGCGACGCGAAGTCCAGCTCGGGCGGCAGCCGCAGCGGCGCGAAGCCGTAGCACCGCATGCCCAGCTGGGCGAACGACTTGGCGTCCGTCCCGCCGGAGAGCATGTACGGCGCGATGTGCGCGTCCGGGTCGTGCGCCGCCAGCGCAGCGGCCATCGCGTCGACCAGAGCGCCCTCGAACGGTGTCTCCACCGCCGGGAGGTGCGTCACCCACTCGCGGGTGACGTCCGGCCCGAGCAGCTCGTCGACCTCCCGCAGGAACGCCTCCTCCCGGCCCGGCAGGAACCGGCAGTCGACCACCGCCTCCGCCGTCGACGGGATCACGTTCGCCTTGTAGCCAGCCTTGAGCATCGTCGGATTGATCGTGTCGCGTACCGTGGCGCCGACGATCCGTGCGAGCGGCCCGAGCTTGCGCAGCCCGCCCTCGACGTCGTCTGCGGGCACCTCCAGCCCGGTGACCTCGCCCAGCCGGTCCAGGAACTGCCGCACGGTGTCGTGGACGATCAGCGGGAACCGGTGGTTGCCCAGGCGCGCGACCGCCTCGGCGATCTTGGTGACGGCGTTGTCGTCGTGCAGGAACGACCCGTGCCCCGGCACCCCGCGGGCCCGCAGCCGCATCCAGCCCAGGCCCTTCTCGGCGGCCTCGATCAGGTACATCCGCTGCTCGTTGACCGTCAGCGAGAAACCCCCGACCTCGCCGACGGCCTCGGTGCAGCCGTCGAACAGGTCGGGCCGGTGCTCGACGAGCCACTGCGCGCCCAGGGCGCCACCGGCCTCCTCGTCCGCGAGGAACGCGAAGACCAGGTCCCGCGGCGGCACCACCTCGTCGCGGCGGAACTGCCGGGCGACCGCGATCATCATCGCGTCCATGTCCTTCATGTCGACCGCGCCGCGGCCCCAGACGTAGCCGTCCTGCACCGCCCCGGAGAACGGGTGCACCGACCACTCCGACGGCTCGGCGGGCACCACGTCCAGATGACCGTGGACGAGCAGGGCGCCGCGCTCGCGGTCCGCCCCGGGCAGGCGGCAGAAGACGTTCGACCGGCCGGGCGCCCCCGAGTCGAGGACCTCCACCTCGTACCCGACCTCGGTGAGCTTCCCCGCGACGTACTCCGCCGCCTCCCGCTCTCCGACCGTGCCCTCCGGTTCACCGGTGTTGGTGGTGTCGATCGCGATGAGCTGCGAGGCCAGCTCGACGACCTCGTCCTCGGCGGCGCCCGTCATGGTCACTTCCTACCACCGTGTGGAGGGTCCCCCGACGTCCGCTATCCTTGCCGCGCAGGCACGGCAGGGCCGTGCGCTGGTCCGAGTGGCGGAATGGCAGACGCGCTAGCTTGAGGTGCTAGTGCCCTTTAACGGGCGTGGGGGTTCAAGTCCCCCCTCGGACACAGTTTCGTCGCATCCCTGCTACATCCGACGTGCTGGTGCCGGAAGGCACTCGACCACTCGAAGCGGCGCAGTCCTGCCGCGCGGCGGTGGTTTCGGTGAGCGCGCCAGCCATCACGCCGCTGCTCGTCCCGGGAGCGGTCCGGCCGACACGACCCCGCCCTCCGTCGCCGCAGCGCGCCCTGCCCCTCGCCTCACTGCCGGCGCTGCGCCCGTCCGACCCGGTCGCCTACGGGATGGCCGCGATGGACGTCCATGGTCGGCTCAGCGACCGGTCGGTCCTGGATGCCCTCGGCTGGGCTCCAGGCACCGCCATCGGGATGGACGTCGAGGACGGCCCCGGTGGCCCTGCCGCCGTTGCCGTCACGGGTGGATCCGGCCGGATCACCGTGGCCGGCCAGCTCCGGCTGCCGGCGAGAATCCGACATCGGCTGGGCCTGCGGGCCGGGGATCGGGTCCTGCTGGCCGGACACCCGGCCGTGGCACGGCTGGTCTGCTACCCGCCCGCGACGCTCGACGCCGTTCTCGCGGCCGTCGCGACGAGCGCGTCTGGAGACCCGGAATGACCGCCAGCGAGGCCGCGAGGCCGCCGAGCTCGGCCGACCTCGACGCGGCGCGTCTGCTCCTGGCCCGCATGGGCCTGTCGGCCCGCGACCTGCTCGACATCGCCCCGGCACGCCGACCGGTGCCGACCTTCGCCGCCTACGTCCCGGTCGTCGCGGCTGCGGTGGGCGACGGCACTCGCCGCGTCTACGGCTCCTACTGGAACCGGATCCTCGATCAGTGGGCCGGCCGGCGGCTCGACGAGCCGACCCCCTCGGAGATCAAGCAGCTCGTCGAACACGTCCGGCACCACGTCGTCGCCCGACGCAACGGCCGCGGTGGCCGCTGCGCGGGGGAGCACCTCGTCGCCGCCCTACGCTGTCTGTATCGGCACGCCGAGGACGACGGCCTGATCGGCCCGGCCGAGAACCCGGCCCGCAAGGTGGCCAAGCCACGGCGGCTGCCCTCGACCCGTCGTGCCGTCCCCGACAGCCGGCTCGCGGAGGTCAACCAAGTCGTTGCGACCACTGGCAACGACCCCGCCCTCGACACCCTGCTGTTGCGGCTACACCTGGAGACGGCGTGCCGCCGCGGCGGCGCGCTCGCACTGCGTCCCCAGGATCTCGACCCGACCCAGTGTCTGGTGTTCCTCCGGGAGAAGGGCGAGACGGTCCGCTGGCAACCGGTCTCCCCGACCTTGATGGCCCATCTGCAGCACCACGCCGTCGAACGTCGTGCACCTGCCGACAGGCAGCTCCTTCGCTATGCCGACGGACGACCGATCACCACCCGCCGCTATGACCACCTCTGGACGCGTATCGGCCGAGAGCTCCCGTGGGTGGTGACCCAGCAGGTGAGCACCCATTGGCTGCGGCACACCACCCTGACCTGGGTGGAGCGCAACTTCGGCTACGCAGTGGCCCGCGCCTACGCAGGACACACAGACAGCGGCGGGGACGCCGGCGCGACGGCGACCTATGTGCGCGCGGGCGTGCCCGAGGTCGCCACCGCGCTGTCCGCGATGACCGCCGAAGCGCACCCGCTTGCGGGCTGACCGTGGTGAGCACCGACCGGCCGACATGGGCAGGTGGCATCCCGGACTCACGACAGTTCGTCCTGCCTGGAACGGCAGGTCGCAGGCGGCCGGTTGTCCCGGGTAAGTTGTGCTCTGGCGGACACGCCCGCCCGACTCCGAGCAGCCCGAAGCCCACACCGGACGGCCGCGACCGAGGACAAGCCGTCATCGACGCAGCGTGCGGCAGGCTCCTACGCTGGTGAACCTCGTCCTGCGGAGGGTGTGGGGACTCCGCGGAGGAGAGTTTCATGTCCAGCAACAAGCGCGCCCGCACCCGCGCGATCCGGGCCGAGATGGCCACGTCCGGCGAGAGCTACAGCCGTGCCGCCCGCGCCGCCACGACACGGGCGGCGCGTCACCTGCGGGCGGTGTGCTTCACCTGTCGCAAAGACATCGCCGACGGCAACGGGGTGATCCACATTCGCCACGCCGAGGTCGCGCGCGTGGAGAAGGAGCAGGCCGAGGCGACCGAACGGCGGGTGGAGAAGGCCACTGCTGAGGGACGGACCGGGTTCGCGGCCGACGTGCTGACCTTGTCGGAGTTCCTGGACCGGCCGCAGGACGCCCGCTGGCAGGTCCACTGCTTCGCCTGCAACCCGCACCGCGACGACGACTGCGAGGGCTGCTACGCCATCCGCGTCGAGCGTTGCCGGACGTGGGCACAGCTGGTGGAGTGGACGGTGCACCTGTCGGAGAAGGAGTGGGTGGGCGCGGCGACGAACTGGATGGAGTTCATCCGCGCCGTCGCCCTGGGGAGCTCGCCGGTCGGTCTGCTCTGCGACCCGGCCGACCGGATCGCCGGCGTGTGACCTCCTCGGCGCCGCACGGAGTCTGTCCTGGCGACGCAGGACCCGGCGACGCAGGACCCGGCGACGCAGGACCCGGCGGCCTCGCGCACATCGCACAACGGGCCGTCGGCGTCGAGTCCAACGGGGACAGGCGGGTCACAGCGGCTACGTTCAGGAGTAGCGTTACCGTGCGGCCCCGTGTCGTTCCCTGGGTACACCCGTCCGCGCGATCATGGTGAACGCCTCGCCCAGCTCGACCAGCTACTGGCGGGCTGGCGTGACTACATCCAGAAGGCGCCCGAGGACGGTAACAGTCTCGCCGGTGACGACCACTTGTTCCCGATGCTGCCTCCAAGCAGCTGGCCTGGTTCGGCATTGTCAGCGCCGTCGACCACCTCGACATGTTCATGGCCCTGGTGCGCTCGGGCACCTCGCACCCGCTGGCGCACAACACCGTCGCCCGCACCGGGGGTGCTCAGCGGCGCTCACGCTCTATGGCTGCTCGACGGGCCCGACCGAGTCGAGCGAAGAAGCGCGGGCTATGCCTGGCTCACGAGGAATTTTTCCGTGAGCACCAAGCCGTCCGCGATATCGCGGCGATCCAGAACTCCGATCCAGTCCGCGGCTTGACAGCCATGAAGGACTACCTCGACGCGCGCGTGGAGTGGATGGACCGGGCGCTGGCGGCCGGCGCGACGATCGGCATGACCTCGAAAGAGGTCAAGACCCTAAACGACACCGGGTTGCTGGACACGGTGGCTCACCGCCTCGTCGAGCACGATCCCGAGAACGTCGAGCTGATCAGTGCCGTCCGCATCGTCTGGCGCACCTATTCCGGAGTCGCCCACGGCCTGCGCTGGCCGGTCAGGTATCGCACCAAGTACGGGGAGCCAATCCCTGGCAGCAGGCCCGGCACGGTCGAGGGGCTGGTCACCAACAGCATCGGCGACCTGGATATGGAGGATGTCCCGAGTTGACTCGAAAAATGCGTGAGCGGTGCTGATCATGCCGCCCGGGGCTCGAAGGGTGACCTGGTAGCCGAGGCGTTCGAGTTGGGCGATGGCTCGGCGGCGTCGGTGGTCGGGGTTGTCGCGGTTGAGGAAGTAGTCGCCGCCGAGGTCGTGGTAGGGGGTTTCGGTGGCCAGGACGTGCCAGGCGGCGACGAGCAGGCAGTGCGCGACGGCGGTTTGGGCGCGTTTGCCGCCGCGGCGGGCGGCAACACGGCGGAACAGGGCATTGGCGTAGGACCCTCGGGTGCGGATCGCGCCCATCGCGGCGGTGCCGAGCGCGGCCTGAATGGGGCTACCGGGTCGATGTAGGTGGCAGGCTCGGTGCCGGTAGCCGCCGGTGGGTGAGCACTCGCGCGGCCTGGAGGGATGTTGACTCCTCGCTAGCCGTCGACCGCGCGCATCCGCGGCCGCTGCACCGGGAACCGGCGCCCGCCCAGGCTCACCGACCCGGCGCCGTGGCCGTGGCGGGTCGCGGTCCGCTCGGGGTCATGGCGGCCCTTGGGCCCGCACGCCGCGGTCACGTCCGCTTCCATGATCGCGGCCACCACCGGCAGGCCGGTCCCCGACCGCCAGGGCCAGCAGGCCCTCGCGCATCTCGCCGGCCAGCTCTGCCAGCGCCACGCTCACCGTGTCGGGCACGGCGGGCTGGCTCGTGTCGATCTCCTGGTTCTGGTAGTCCTTGCGCACGGCGGTCCCCTTCCTCGCGGTGTTCTTGGCGGTTCACCCGAGTACCTACCGCACGGCAGGGCTCAGGCGGGGGACCGCCACCTCAAGTTCCACGAGTCCCGGGACAACCTCCTGGATATGGCCGCCTCCAGCATCAGCATCTTCTTGACCAACGCGATCAGGTTATCGAGAAACGCCGCCAGCCAGCGCACCGATAGCGCCCACAGCGAATCGCTGGCCGGGCAGAGGTACAAGCAGCGCCACTACGACCCCGTCGGCATCATCATTCGCCCCACCAGGAGTCGGGTGCCGCGGTCGCCGCCAAATTCGACGCCGAGCAGTTCTTCCCCGTCGACGGGCCCAGGCGGCTGCCCCGAGCGAGGGGGTGGGGTTCGCCAGTCAGGGCTGCGAGTGCCGCGGCGACCTCGTCGATGTCGGCTCGGACATAAGTCGAGGTGGTACCCGCGTCATTACGCCCGGTGTGGCCGGCGTAGGCCCGGGCGACTGCGTAGCCAAAGTGCCGTTCGACCCAAGTCAGAGTCGTATGACGAAGCCAATGCGTGCTCACCTGCTGCGCGGCCACCCACGGGAGCTGGCCGCCGATCCGCCTCCACAGATGGTCGTAGCGGCGCGCAGTGATTGGACGACCGTTTCTATAAACCAGAAGCGGCGCGAGTCCCGCCGCCGCACGCTCCTGGTGATGGTCGACCAGGCCGCGCATCAGCGTTGGTGAGACGGGTTGCCAGCGCACCGTCTCACCTTTCTCCCGGAGCTGGACTACGCACTGTGCGGGGTCGAGGTCGTCCTGCCGCAGTGCCAGAGCACCGCCGCGCCGGCACGCCGTCTCGATGTGCAGGCGCAGGATCAGCAGATCGAGATCGGGGTCGTTGCCAGTGCGCCCGGCCACGTCGAGGATCTCCGCCAATCCGGCATCAGGGAGAGCGCGACGGGTGCTGGCCAGCCGGCGGGGTTTGGGGACACGGACGGCCGGGTTGTCCTTCTCGGCGAGGAGGCCGTCGGAGACGGCGTGCCGGTACACGCAACGTAGCGCGGAGACCAGGTGTTCAGCCGCGCTCCGACCGCCCCGTGAGTTGCGGCGGACAACGACATCGGCCCGAACTCGCTCGGCGAGCTGCTTGATCTCGATCGGGGTGATTTCGTCGATGCGGCGGTCGCCCCACTCGGATACAACCCGACGCCAGTACGGTCCGTAGACCCGCCGCGTCGCTGGTGAGACGGCGTCGGCGACCTGGTCGAGGTAGTGCCGGACCAAAGGGGCGGCCTCGACCGTCATCGGACCGGCGATACCGATCAGCTGCTCAGGACGTATACCGAGGCGATCCAGCAGCAGCAGGGCGGCCGCGAGTTCGGCGCTGCTCACGGACTGGTCCGACGTCGGGCGTACAGCATGGCCTCGACTGAAGCCGGCGGATGGATCTCGAGCTTTTCCGGGCCCCGATGGACGACCACGAGCACGCGGGTTCCGGCATAGAGACGGCACCGGTGACAGAGCACCGCCGGCACACGCAAATGTCCGCTGCGGCCGATGCTATATCCACGGACAACTGCAGCAACGATGACGATCCCGTCCACGAGCTGAAAGGACACCGCGGACCCAGTGACCCATCCGAGCTCGCGCAGCGGGGCGAGGACGCCCAGCCGCCCTCGATGGTCCACAGTCGTCGCCCAGAAGGACGCGACCCGCGTCGGAGTAGGACCGTGCAGGAGCGGTACCGGTAGACCCCTGGTCCCCTCGACTCGCTCCGCCGCCGCTCGTGTGCCGTTCATAGCGCTTCCCGGACCCCGGCACTATCGTCGACACTTACGTGATGGAGGTCATGTCGCACCACGACCGAGGCAACTGGCGCGGGGACCGCGATCAACCCTGTCACCACCGACGTACCCCCCTTGTAGCCATTCGCGGCGATGAGCGCGGCCTGCCAACACCGCGACGACGAACGACCGGTACGCGACGCACAGCTACTCCTCCTAGGGGCAGGCCAACCAGGATCGTGCCGACCGGAGGCGGCTCCGCAGCCCCAGAACGCCCCCGCTGAACTCGACCAACCAGCTCGACGCGGCCGAGTTCCTCGACAGCCTTGAGAACGTGCACAGACCCGCCACAGTTCAAAGAGCCACCCCCGCGCCGTACAGGCGCCGAGACCCTGAGCGCATCGGAACGAAGGCGCAACACGGCCCCGTCGCCACACCCTATGTCGATGTTGACCTCCGCATGCTGTCGTGGTCCGCTTCAGCCGCACCCGCAAGCGTTACGAACGGCAAGGCCTGCTCGTGGAACCCGACGCCATGGAACCGCCGCGGCGGCCGAGGTGGGGCGGGGGCTCGGGCATCAGGTCCCGATGCCGCGGCCGGTTGCCAGGTCCTGGTTGCTGTCGTGGTCCGCGTCGACGTCGTAGCCGTCGACGTCATGACCGGCGGCATCGACGCCGACACCCGCGTCCTCGTCGGCATGACCCGCCGCGGCGGCCGCGGCCCGCTCATCGAACGCCGCGCGCAGCGCGGCGACCGGGTCGTCTGCGTCTGGATCGAAGGCCCGCAGAGCGGCCACCACATCTGCGGAGTCACCCTCGAGGACCACGTCCATGACGTAGACGTCGTCGGCGTCGACGTCACGGTTCTCGACGGTGGCCCAGTACCCGTCGTCGAAGCGGTTCCCGGCTGTCTCGTCCGCAGCCCTGGTGCGCGCCTCATCGTCGTCCGGGTCACGTGGAGCCATGTGTAGCCTCCCAGGAGTTCTTGCTGCGGATCTGGCGCAGGACGCTGCGTGGTGCACCCCCGCGCTGGCCACCCCAATACGGGAAGCACCCGAAATAGGTTCAACGCGATCTGCGCGGAGTTCTCGCGACCCCTCGCCACCAGTTCGTCGCCGGGCAGCGTGTCGGCGGTGCGGCTCAGCGTCGATCCGAAGCTGGCCGGGCTCCGCGACCTGGCACGCAACCAGGCCGTGGGGGATCTGCCCGAGGACCAGGCCGGGCTGGATGTCCGCTACGGACTGCGGCCGACGATGGAGCCCACCACCGGCTACGGCGACGGCACCGGCACTCGGTTCAGCCCAGGCCCCGTGCCCGCAGAAACGCCTCGACCTCTTCGTCAGTCAAGGCGCGCACGGACGCCGGCCTCGTCGTCAGACTGCCACGGTCTACCGCGCCCTCAAGGTGCATTAGAGCCTGAGGTGGAGGGCTGACCATGTCGCCAGACCTCGGGTCGTAGCTCGTGATGACAGCGACGCCACCGACGTCCGCGATATCGCGGCCTAAGTCGCGCAGCAGCGCGATCGCCCGGTAGTTGTGCTCGAGGTGGCCGCCGCGAAGGCTCTCATCGCCGACCCAAACCTGAATCGGTAGCCCCCATGGGGTGTGTACGTCGTTGTGGTCGAAGCGGGCCGTCCCGATTTCTCGACGGAGCACGGGCACGAAGTTGTCTTCGTCACCCTCTTCGACGCGGACAGGGTGGTAGATGCCGACAGGGACGACGAAGTACTGCGGCACGATGGTCTCCAGCAGGCATCTCGTTGGTCGGCGCCGACGCTGTTGGGCGCAGGATTCTAGCTTGCCGTGCGGGCGCCCGGAGGCCTACCGAGACGCGGACGCCCACTACTACCGCGCCGACACCCTCAAGAGCCCGACACGGCCAAGGACACCGCACGACCTGGGGATGGGGACCTGAGGACGACGCATGGCCGTCGCCACCGCACCTCCGCCTGCCCACGCGCGGACCGAAGCATCTTGCTTCGGCGCGCGGTTCAGTAGCCCGAGGGCGGGTCATCGAGCTGGCCACGAGCCCAGCTGATGGCGTCGAAAACCGCCTCCGGGTCGAGGCGCACAGGGTCGTCGTAGCGGTGAGTGTTCTGCTGGGCGTGGTCACGGCCCGTGGACTGCTCGATCGCGAGGTCGCTGGTGGTCAGGACCGGCACGCGACGGCCTGTGTAGGGCGCGACGTCGGTGTCGCCGACCAGCCAGTGGTAGGTGGCCACGTGGATGTCGATGCGCCGGACCTCAGCCGCGTCGCCCTCACCAGCCGCCTCGCGGCGAGCCTCGAGGGCACGCTGGATCTCCGCCCGGATCTCCTCGGGCGTGCGCATGAGCAGCGGCACTGCGTCCGTGAGAAGCGCCTGGGTCACCGGATCACCTCCACCCGATCAACTGGGGCCCCTACGGTAGCCGATCGCCGTGACCTTCGTGGCGAATACGCCCAGATCCGGTCACACTCTGCTACCCGCCTAGCTTCGGAGGTACCCGCAGTCTTCGAGATCGTGGTGGGCGATGGGCGGTGTTCGAGCGGTCTCCGCTACCGGCCGTCCCTGCTCTGGCCACCTTGCCTGTCTCGTCCTCCCCGAGTGTCCTCCTCCCCGAGTGTCCCGGTCGCTCACCTGCGCCCGAACCCAACCGTTCTCGGTTCCGTGCTGCGTCTCGTGCTGTCCGCCGGTGAGTTAGGTGGACAGGCCCTGGCCCTGCGTCGACGTCGGTGCGCGCGTCGACGTCGTCGCGGGATGCCCCGAGGTCGAGGTCTTCGTCGTCCGGGTCGGCCGCGCGAGGGAGGGGCGCGCCCGCCACGGCGCCTGCTCGGGCGTCGAGTTCGGCACGCATCTCGGCGATGATCTCGGCTTGCCGGGTGGCCTGGGAGACGGTCAGCGAGGCGTCCTCGACGGTGGCCTCGTCCTCGGTCCGCTCGCCGGCGGTGTCGACTGCGCGGCCGCCCGCCGCGTCGCCGGGAGAGTCGTCGAGGTGCAGTGGCTGCGCGGCCGCGACGTCGACGGGCGTGGGTTGCGCCTCGAACAGGGCGGGCTGCTCCCGTTCCCGTTCGGCGGCCCGTTCGGTCTCGGCGAACAGCTCGGCATACCCGTCCGGCGCGGCCGTCTGCGCTGCTGGGCAGCCGGTCGCGCCAGTCGCGGCAGCTGCGCGGTCGTCCACGGCGGCTCGGCGCTGCGGCGTCATCCGACCGGTCGCTGGCCGGTGGTCTGCGTCGGCCGACTGGTGCTCGGTGGTCTGGTGCTCGGTGGTCTGGTGCTCGGTGGCCACCCGCTCGGAAGCCGTGGCCGCGGGCACCGCGCGGTGGCAACCCCGTCGAGGTCGAACTGGCGCTGCGCGGGATCGAGACCACGCATCGTCTGCGCCGCCGAGGTAGCCGCGTCGGCGTCGCTGGCGACGCCCGCAGCCACTCGGCGTCGGCAACGGCGGCGGGTTCCCCGTTGCCGATGGTGAACAGCTCCTGCTGCTCGCCGACCGGGTCGGCGGTGTCGCGGTCCAGACCGCGGCGTTCGAGTTCGTCGCCGGCGAAGGCAGCGCGCTCCTGGACTTCGCGGGTGCGGTCGAGCCAGTCGGTGCGGACGTCCTGGATGCGCTCGAGCGCCTCGACCCGGGCGGCGGCGACGGCGGCCAGGTGCTCGGCGGCGGCCACGTCGCGTTCGGCGAGCTCGCGCTCCGGGCTGCCGACCGGGTCTTGGTCCAGCCCGGCCCGCCAGATGACCGCGTCGCGGCGGTACTCCTCGGCCAGCTCCCGCGCGTTGTGCAGGTCCGCGGCGACGAACTGCGGCTCCCACGCCTGCGCGCGGCGCCATGCGTCACGCATCTCGCGCAGCTCGGCGTCGCTGGCGGTGGCGTAGTCCAGGGCGTCGGCGGGGTGACCGAGCGCGGTCAGCGCCTGGCGCCACAGGGCGTGGTGGAAGGCGCGTTCCCGGCTGGGTGCCTCACCGATGGACAGCTGCGTGTCGGGGATGGCGTGCAGGTCGCGGTAGGCCGCGACGATGCCGGCGCGGCGCACCCACTCGGCGCGCTGCAGCGGGATCGGTCGGGGCCGGGCCGAGGGCCGGCGCGGCGAGCGCCCACGCCGGCGGGTTCGCGGCGGCGCGGTCACCGAGCTCGGTCTGCCGGGCGGTCGCGGCCGCGGCGAGCACCTGGGCGTACTGGCCGACCGGGCCGGCCCACGGTGCGGCGAAGGTGGTCCAGTCCCCGTCGCGCACCGCCCGCTCGGGAGCGCGGCCGCCGTTGTCGAGCATCCGGATGCGGTAGCGCAGCACGTCGGAAACCGAGTTCGCGTCGTGCAGGCTGCCGCGCGCGACGGCTTCGGCGAGCACCGCGTGCGGGTCGTGTCCGGCCAGCTCCATGGACCGCACCAGGCCCATCAGGCGGCCGTAGCCGGGCTCGTCGACCAGACGCTCGGCGACGTCGGCGGGAAGCAGCCGGGTGAGGGTGTCGGTGGCGCGGTGGCGGGCGTACTCGGCGGTCAGCAGGTCCCACTGGGTGCCGACCCAGGCCAGCGAGCGGGTCTCGTCCGCGCCGGCGCGGCGGGCGATCTCGGCGGCGGTGTTGCGGTCGACGGGGCGGGTGAGGATGTCGGTCAGCACCGCCACCGGTGTGCGGTCGATCCGCTCGGGGTCGTGGTGGTCGGGGGCGTGCTGGCAGATCGACGTAGAAGGTGTTGGCGTCGGTGCCGCGGGTGCCCGGCACGTACACCCCGGCCCGGGTGGTGCCCTGGTCGACCAGGCTGTGGCTGGAGTAGACCGTCTGGCCCTGCGCCCCGTAGGAGGTGACCGCGTAGGCCAGCGTCGTGTGCTGCTTGACGTAGGCGGCGGGCAGGTGCGCCAGGATCCCGTCGCGGTCGCGGACGGTCAGCGTGCCGGTCAACCGGTTGCGGCCGATGACCTCGTAGATCTCGCGGTTGGTGACCGGACGGGCGCCGTGGACCCGCAGGGTGTAGTCGTTGCGGCGGGCCTGGATCAGGTCTCCGACGGCGACGAGGTTGCCGTCGCGGGTCTCGGCGAGCACCTCGGCCGAGACCCGCCCGGCGGCTGACCAGCTCGGCGCGGATCTGCGCCGACAGCTCCTTGGCCATCGCGTCGGACCGCACGACCAGCAGCGACCGGTGGCCTTCGCAGGACGTCGGCCAGGTAGCCGCGGACCGCGGACGCGACCATCTCCTGCTCGGTGCCGCCGCGGATCCGCCCGTGCGCGTCGTAGACCGCGACGACGTCCGGGTCGCCCGACGCGCAGCCGGACCGAGGCAGCGCGCTCCCAGGCGTGGGTGAACCGGTGGATCTCGGTCAGCACCTGCGCACCGGCGTCGCGCACCAGCAGCTCGAGCATGCCTCCGGCGCCGACCGCGGCGAGCTGTTCGTGGTCGCCGGTGTAGAGCAGCTTGGCCCCGGCGGCGGCGACGATCGCGGAGATGCGGTCGAGGTCCTCGGTGGAGCTCATCCCGGCCTCGTCGACGACGACCAGGTCCTCGCGCCGCAGCTGCTCACGCACGCGCCCGTGCTCGTCGGGGCCGTACCGGTGCAGGAACTGGCTGGTGTTCATCGCGTTGAGCCCGTCGTCGACGAGCACGCGGGCGGCGATGTTCGAGGTCGCCACACCGATGACCCGGCCGCCGGTCTGCTGCTCCCACACGCGGGCCAGCGCCCCGACCGTGCGGGACTTCCCCGCCCCGGCCGGACCGATCAGGATGTCGCCGCCGCGCCCGGACGACAGGATCTGCAGCACTTTGTCGCGCTGGTCGTCGACGAGCCCGGCGGCCTGCAGCTCCACCGAGGCCAGCTCCAGCTCCGGCCCGGACAGCGCGGCAGCGCCGGTGGCGCGGGCGCGCTCGACGATGGCCGCCTCGGTCGCCAGCTGAGCGGTGGTGGCGTACTCCTCGGCGTTGCGCATCCGGAAGCGGCTGAGCCCGTCCGGGCGGCGCAGCTCGGGCGGCACGGTGCCGACGTCGCGGACCGACAGCACCACGACCCCGTACCGGTCGCCCTCGGCCAGCACCTCGGCAGCCAGGTCCGGCGGCGAGCCGGCGACCGCCGGGGTGCAGACCTGCTCGTCGCGGATCGCCATGGCCAGGTTCCCGACGTCCCAGGTGGCGTAGCGCCGCTGCACCGTGCGCAGCGCCGCCCGCAGCACCTGCTCCCGGTCGCGGGTCTCGTAGCCCTGCTGCTCGGGGTGCCCGTCGCGCGCGAGCCGTTCGCCCGCGGCGTCGGCCGCGGCCACCTCCGCGGTCAGCTCGCTCGCGCACCGGCTCGGCCCAGTTCGACACCTGCTGCCGCGGCGCCACCGCGTAGTTCTTCGCCTGCCGTGTCTCGCGCCACGCGGCGACGTCCATCTGCTTGTGCTCGACGGGCGAGGGCGCCCGCCCGTGAGCCTGCTCGAACTGCTGGATCAACTCCTCACGCCGGGCCGTGACGTCGGCGTTGCGGGAGGAGGCCTTGGCGAGCAGCTGCGAGCTGAACCCGACGATCTCGCGGGCCCTGCCGTCCTCGCGGGTCGCGAACGCCACCCCGTTGGAGGCGACGAGCCTCTCCTCGAACACCTTCGTGTAGATCGCATCAGCGGCCTGCTTGATCGGCTTGAACCCGCGGCTGGCCAGCGCGCGGATCACCCCGTCGGAGACCGTCTCCGCCCGGTTGAGCACCGTCACGTGGCTGTGCAGCTGGGGTTGCTGCGCGCGGCTGGTCGAGTGGTCCCAGCGGATCCACACCAGCCCGCGGGCCTCCTCGTAGACCCCGACCGACTGCCCGGACGCGGTCTTGCCGTGATAGCCCGACCGCACGTAGGCGACCTGCTCCTCGACGTAGGCCATCGCCGCCGCCACCGCGGCACGGTGTGCCTCGACGACGTTGGCGGCCTCGGCGTCGCGCCCGGTCTCCAGCAGCCCCGCCCAGTACACGCTCCCCGACTTCACCGGGGAGAACGTCAGGTCGTAGTAGGCCACCGGCTTGCGCTTCCCCTGGGCCTTCTCCCTGATCTCGGCCTTGCGTTCCTCGGTGGCGTCCGGCTCCGCCGCCAACGCCTGCGCCACCCGCTCGTCGCGGGAGTCGAAGTTCCGCGGGCGGCTGCCCAGCGGGACCGCCTCGCCGGTCCTCAGGTTGGCCCGGGTCGGGTGCTCCAACCGCCCGAACACCGCCCGCACCTCCGCCTCGGTGGCCGCGGCACCTGCCTGCGCGCCGACCATCGACAGGCCCTCGCCGCCCCACACCCCGGCCGGCTCCTTCTCCGCGCCGGCGAGCATGTAGCTCACCGCGTCCGCGGTCCGGCCGCCACCGCGCGCCGAGGCCTCACCGGCGTGCTCGTGCTCGGCGCAGCCCGACCCGCGGAGCAGGTACTCGACCGCGCCCGGAGACACCGAAGTGACCCTCAGCACGAGCCCACCGTACCATGATCATTTCAATGCATAGGTGCATGGCGCTGTGGCTGTGAGCTGCGGAAACAGGGTAGCGGGACGGGGCGTCAGCGGGTGGTGACGGCCGGGGAACGAGACGCGTCAGCGGGGGGTGACA
>CAWHHY010000024.1:0-549813 GCA_963829305.1 uncultured Actinomycetota bacterium
TGTAGGACAGCACGTAGATCAGCGTCGCGTACTGGCCGCACTCGTCGGCCAGCCGCTCGACCTCGGCGTGAGTGAGGAACCGCTTCGCCCGCGCCTTCACCCGCGGCAGCGGCACGCCCTCGGCGGGGTTCCGAGACAGCCGGCCGTCGAGCACTGCATAGGCCAGCGCGAGCGAGAGCACCCGGTGCGCGTAACGGACGGTCGCCGGGGCCAGTCCCGACGTCGACAGCCGGCCGAGCCATGCCGCGATGTCGGCGGGGGACACCTCACCCAATGCCACGCGACCCCAGGCCGGCTCGATGTGCTTCGCGATGATGCCGCGGTACCGGGCGCGTGTGGTCGGCTTGAGCTGCGCCTGCGCGTCCAGCCACTTCGGGCACCACGAGCCGAGCGTCGTCGCCGACAGCGCCGGGTCGATCCACTCGCCGCGCGCCTTCTTCACCTCGACGCTCGACAACCACAGCTCCGCGTCGATCTTCCGGCGGAACAGCCGGTTCCGCTCGACCTTGTCCGGGCCGCGGTAGCCAGCCAGGTACCCGCCCGGGCGCTTCCTCACCCAGCCCATCGCCGCTACGCCCGTCGTCCGCCGCGCGGGTCCTGCACGGTCAGCAGGCCGCGGTCACGAGCGCGGATCGCCCAGTTGCTCGCGGTCGACCGGCTCACGCCGAGCGCCTCGGCGACGCGCTGCGCCGGGGGGTCGCCAAGCAGGGTGGCAAGCCGGTACACCCGGGCGACCAGGCGCAGCGTCTCGTCGGTCGGGCCCTGCGCCCCGAGCGCGCGCGGGGAAGGCTCGAAGCGGGCCGGGTCGTCCGCGAAGACCACCGCGACCACGCCCTGACGCAGGATCCCGGCGACCGGGACCTGTCGTAGCGCGAGCCCGGTCACCTCGCCGTCGCCGAGCCGGCTCACGGTCACTGCGGCGACCTCGTAGCGGCCGCTGGCGTCTCGGTAGTCGGCCTCGATGCGCACCGCGAACTCGCCGTGGTCGACGGCGACCGTGAGCCGGCTCGGCACCTTCCAGCCGTCGCCGATGTCGATTGTCGGCCCTGCGGGTTCTGCTTGCACGCGGTGCAGAGTGCTGTCTGCCGTTGTCTGGTGTCAAGCCCGCATGTCAGGCGCGTCAGGCATGCGGGGCGAGCTTGCAGAGGTGCATGGCAAGCTGGACAACGCTGCCAGGCGGCGTGTACAACTCTGCGCCATGGTGAAAACGATCCTCACACCGAAGGGCGTGATCGAGCACGGTGTGCCGGTCACGGAGAACACGTTGCGGCACTGGAGGTACCTCACTTCGGCGGGGAAGCCGACCGGGCCGCGGTACTACAAGATCGGCTCCAAGGTCGTCTACGACCTGGCCGCCGTCGACGAGTGGCTCGACGAGCAGCGCCAGCAGGGCGGGGCGCGGTCGGCGTGACCGGAAACGCCGACGGCGCCCGGGAGACCCACCCGGGCGCCGCCACCTGCGAATACCCACTTACCAGCCACCCGAAGGATAACCCCGCCATGCTCCCCGCGGAATCCATCGCCGAGTCCCCGCTGCGCCGGCTGCTCCTCACGACCGCCAGCGAAACCGGCTGCGGGATGAAGGACCTGACGGTCCTGGCCCCGCAGAACGACCCGTTCCGCCTCGACACCCCCGCTCGGCACCGCGACGGTGAATGGCTTGCCATGACCGCCCGCGACCTCGGGCTCGGAGCGCGGGCGATCCACCTCCGCGGCCTGCACTACATGATCCTCGGCCAGCCCAAACCCGACGGCACGCCGTACGCGCAACACCGACGACGACTGGACGTGGCTGGCCCAGGACGCGGGCAAAGCCGCCCGCTGGCTCGGGTACCTGCCGTTCGACCAGATCGTCGACCAGCGCAACACCGCACCCGAGATCCAGCTGTTTGAGCGGACCGAACCCCAGCCGTACGTGTCCGTGGGGGTGGACGTCGACATCCCGGACCCCGACGACATCACCCCGCAGGTCGGAATCTTCGGATTCGACGGCGTCCAGCCTTACAAGCTGGTCCTGATCGGGGAGAAGTCCTCGCTCAACGAGGTCCTCGCCCCGGCCGCCAGCTCCCACAAGGCGGACCTGTACCTGCCCACCGGCGAGCCGTCGGACACGATGCTGCACCAGATGGCGCGGGTCGGCGCCGACGACGGACGCCCGATGCGGGTCCTCTACTTCAGCGATGCCGACCCGTCCGGCTGGCAGATGCCGATCTCGGTAGCGCGCAAGCTGCAAGGGTTCAAGACGCCGACACCTGCACCTGCACCGCGCCAGGCGTCCGACCACCAGCATCGAACGCGAAGGGTCCTGCGGCGCCACCTACGCCATCCACGTCGCCCCGATCGCAGGTGCAGCGTGAGCACGTTCGACGTCACCCAGGCTGAGCGGTACCTCGACCTGGTGATCGGCGACCAGCCCGGCGCGGTGTGCCTGCGGTACGGCCGCGACCCGCACCGGACCGCCGAGGGCAAGTACAAGCACCGCGACCCCGACCCGACCGCGGAGCGCGCCTTCGTGTGGCCGGACGATGAGGACGCGCTGCTCGTCGACGTCATCGACGAGATGACGGCCGGGCCGTCCGACGTCTGGATCTGCCCGGCCGTGCGCGCCTACTCAGCCACACCCGTGACAGTCGGTGGGCGCACCCTCGTCCCGTCGCCGCCCAAGCGCCGCAAGGGCGGGGCTCGGCCGCCGCAGCGGCTCTGGGCGGACCTCGACGGCCCCGCCAAGGACCCGGCGCTGCTCGCCAAGCTCGACCCGTTCCGGGTGTGCTCCGGCAGCCCCGGCAACCAGCACGTCTACGTCCGACTCGCCGCATCGGTCCCGCTGGCCGTGCACCAGGTGCTGAACGAGCGGCTCGCCAAGCTGCTCGGCGGAGACGCGAAGTGGAGCGACGAATCGTTGCTCCGCCTGCCCGGCACGCTCAACCACAAGACCGACCCGCCCGGCCGGGTCGAGTGGCTCGACGGCGGCGGCACGGTGTGGACCGTCGACGAGCTGGCCGCGCTGCTCGGTGTCGACCTCGGCGGCCAGGCGGCCGGCACCAGCACTGGCAGCGGCGCGGCGACGGACTCGGAACCGCTCCCCAGTCCCGAGCCCCTGCCTGACCCGCTGCCCGGCCCCGTGCTGTTGGTGCTGAGCAAGCCGAGCACCGGCGACCGCTCGGCCGACGCCGCACGTGTGATCGAGGCGTGCGCGTTCGCCGGACTCACTCCGGGTGAGGCGCTGTCCGTGCTGGCCGACCACCCGTCGTACGCCCACTACAAGAGCGGCCGGCTCGCGGCCGTGGACGTCGACCGGGTGTACCGGAAGTTCGGGCCGACGGGCCAGCCGGGCGGGCACAAGATCCCGCGCGACGACGTGCCGCCCCCCGTGGTGCGGATGCCGATCCTGCCGGAGGAGTTCTGGCAGGCCCGACGCGTGCACGGTCACATTCGCCGCGCCGCGCACTCCCGGCTGGCCTCGGCCGACCTGGTCCTACACGCCGTGCTGGCCAAGATCGCCGGGATGCGGTCGCATGAGCTGCACCTCGACTCGGGTCGCGGGAAGTCGAGCCTGAACTACTTTGTGGCGGCGGTCGCCCCGTCCGGGATCGGGAAGACGACCAGCGCGGCCGTCGTCGACGACCTGCTGCCGCCGCCGGGCTACCTGAACAGGCCCACGGTCGCCAACACCGACGCCGCGGCGTTCCACGACGGCATCCCGCTCGGGTCCGGCGAGGGCATCGCTGAGGCGTACATGGGCGTACTCGAGACGCCGGTCGACAAGGAGGACAACGGCAAGGCTGTGACCAAGCGGGCCCGCGGCATGGTCCGACACAACGTGTGGATCGTGGTCGACGAGGGCGAGACGTTTACGCGAATGGGCGAGCGGTCGGGCGCCACCACCTCGGCGACGCTGCGGTCGGCGTGGGTCGGCGCGACCATCGGGCAGGCCAACGGTCGAGACGAGACGACGCGGATCGTCAAGCACGGCACCTACTCCCTCGGCCTGCTGGTCGGGTTCCAGCCGACAACCGCGCTGCCCCTGCTCTCCGACACTGCGACCGGTACCGCCCAACGGTTCGCATGGGTGTCAGCCAACGACCACACGATCCCGGACGAGCCGGTCGAATACCCCGGGGCGCTGGCGGTACCGGCCTTGCTCGACGAGCCGTTCCAGAACAGCTCTCGGACCGGCGCCGTCACCTTCCCGGCCGAGATCGTGGGCAAGCTGCGGCGCGAGCATCTCGCCAAGGTCCGCGGCGAGGTTGTGGTCGCTGAGCAGGACAGCCAAGGCCCCCTCATGCGCTGCAAGATGGCCGCCCTGCTCGCACTGCTCGACGGCCGCACCGCGGTGGATGACGAAGACTGGCGACTTGCGGGCGTCATGTGGTCGACGTCGTGCGACGTCCGCGACGCCGTCGTCGCCATAGGACAGGCGGACCAGGCCCGCGATGCGGAGCAGAAGGCCGAGCAGAAGGTCCGGATTGCCGAACGCACCGCGGCGGCTGTCGGCACGCTCGACGCCAAGCTCGCCCGGCTCGCGCAGACCCTCGCCGAGCACGTCGTCGACGCCGGTGGACTCCTCCGAGCGGCCGCCCGAAAGACGATGGCGAGCCGGGACCGGCAGCTCTACGACAGCGTGGTTGAGCACGCGGAGTCGCTCGGCCTGCTGCGCCAGACCGCGGACGGTGGCCTGCTCCCACCGAAGGTGGACGACTGATGCGCGCACGGGGGGCGGGTGGACGGGTGGACAGCCGTCCACCGCCCCGTGACCTGCGGGAACAGGGGTGGACGGGCCTGTCCACCCCTCGCGGAGTGTCCACCTCGACGAGCGCCGGCCCGCGGCAGTGTCCACCCCTGATCCGTCCACCGTCCACCCCCATAGCCGCAGTTCAGGCCCGGGTGGACACCCGTCCACCCGTCCACCCACGCCTATCCCAACCCCGAAGACCGAGAGGACGTCGCATGACCACCACCGACCCCACCCCGGCCGAGGCCCGCGCTGTCGGGATCACCGGCGACCGGTGGCCCTACGGCGCCCACGTCGACACACGGGCCCGCCGCCCCCTGGTCGACTGGGCGACGGCAGGCAACCTGCGGTACTCGGAGAACGCCCGGTGCCTGCACTGGATCGCCCGCGGCCGCTGCATCGACGGTCTCTGCGCCGAGGGCCACGGGAGTCGGCACTGGCTCGACCACGTCACCGGCTGGACCCGCGACGGGAAACCGGCCGTGCTGCTCGCCCAGCCCTACGGCCTCGGCACCGACGACATCGCCGACCTCGCCACCGTCGCCGAGCAGTGGCATCTCGACGTCCGCATCGACGGCACCGGTTGGTACGGGTACGGCACGACGTTCGTCGAGCTGTGGGCCCAGCAGCGCAGCCGGCTCGCGAAGGACTGAGCCCCGTGTCCACCCAAGACTCTCGGCGCCGTGACGGCGCCGGACGCCGCGGTCCCGCGGCAAACGACAGCCCCCGCGCCGTAGCCGCGGCCGGGGGCACGGAACACCACGAGGAGAACTGATGTCCGCCATCCAGGCTAGCGGCGCCAGCAAGACGCAGACCTTGCTGACCGTCGACGCCACCTACAACGATGTCGTCGCCGCCATCGGGCCGCCCAGCGCGCCCGAGGACACCGACAAGCAGTGGCACTGCTGGAACATCCCCACCGGCGACGGCACGTCCGTCCGGGTCTACGACTTCCACCGGCCGACCGACGGCGCCACCGACCCGGCCCAGACCCCCGACCGGCCCACCACCTGGCGCATCAACGCCATCGGCGACGAGCACGAGCAGGCCGCCCAAAGCATCGCGGCCACGCTCGCCGACCCCGACCCCGACCCGCTGTACTCCGCTATCGAGGTGCTGTTCCGCAACCGCCACGAGCTGCCGCCCGACGCCCTCCGGTCCCTGGGCAGCATCTGGATGTGCGCGTCCGCGGCCCGGTACGGAGGCCACTACGAGCCGTTCTGGGAGGACTCCGCCGAGTTCTACGCCGAGCACGACGTGCTGAAGTGCGAGGAGGAGAGCGGCCCCGGCGGCAGCACCTTCGACGCCCGCACGATGCCCTGCACCGCCCTCGCGGTCTGCGACGACGGCGAGCCGGTGACCTTCGGGGGCGTCGCCGTCGTCAACTACCGGGCCGAGCTCAGCCGCCGGGGCGAGGGGCACGTCTTCACCTGCGCCGGCATCTATCCCACCGGCTACAGCCCGGACGGCACGGCGCTGTTCGAGGGCCCGGTGTGCACCTACGGCTCCGAGGTCGACGACGGCAAGGTCGAGGCCACCGGCGCGGAACGACTGTGCGGCGTCCTCTACACCGAGGCCGTCTCGCGGACCAGTGACCCCATCCTCGGGTCGCTCACCGCCGCGGAGCTCACGGACCTCGTCGGCCACTACCAGATGCGACGGTGCCCGTCCTGCACCGAAGTCGCCCACGCGGCCGTGCTCGGCGAGATCGGGCGACGGCCCGCCCCGGGTGAGCCCGCGGACCCCGGGACGGACGGCCCCGCCCGGTTCTGACCCGTCAGCCCGTCCGGACCCAGCCGGCACCCGCGCAGCAAGGCGCGGGCGGGCACCACAGGCCCCGATTGTGCGTAGCGACGCTAACGATCTCCGCGGTACTGTTGTTCAACAGTCGTTGAATTTCTAGTACAACCAGGAGGCGGCCGAATGGCCCCCACGAACACCGTCGCCCTGCGGGTCGACGACGCCCTCGCCACCGCACTCGCCGCCGAGGCGGAACGGACCGGCACCACCATCAGCGACCTCGTCCGCGCGCCGCTGCGCGCCGCGTACGTCCGCGACCGGCCCAGCTACGGCCCCGGCGCGCAGCACTCGCTCGTCCGCGACAGCTGGGAGCTCATCAGCGGCGACGCGGGCAACGCCGCCGCCGCGCGGCAGCGGCTCACGCACTTCCGCGCCGAACTCGCCGCCGGCCGCACCGAGTTCGCCCTCAGCACCGCCACCGCCGCCGCCACCGTCCCACCCGCGTACCTGCCGCTGGTCGCCGACGGCACCCTCGACCGGCCACTGTGGAACGCCTGCACCACGGACACGCTGCCCACCCCCGGCCCGTTCGCCGTGCCCGGCGCGGTCACCGTGACCGGCGGCGGCGACGCCGTGGAAGGCACCAACCCCAGCAGCGGCACGCTCACGGTCGGTGGCGGCAACATCAATCCGCGCGGCATCTCGGGTGTGGTCGACCTGTCCCGCGAGCTGGCCGACAGCGCGAGCCCGGCCGCCGACCAGGTCATCCTCACCGCCATGCGCGAGTCCTACACCGCGCAGGCCGAGGCCCACATCGCGGCCGAGCTGGCCACGCTCACCCCCGTGGACACGACAGCCGCGGTGACGCTCGCCGAGGACGTCACCGCGCAGATCAGCCGCATGGTCAAGGCTCGACGCCGCCGTGCGTCGGCCGCCGTCGTGTCCGGCTCCGACGCCCTCGCGGACGCCCTCGCGGGCGACCTGGACCCGCTGTCCGGGGACGAGTCTGCGCAGTGGCGCACCCAGGGCTGCAACGTGAACCTGAGCCCGGACCTCGGCGACTCCTCGGGGGAGATCGTGGCTGCGGTCGTCGCCCCTGCCTCGCTGTACGCCTGGGAGAGCATCGGCCAGGACTTCACCTGGCAGCAGGTGACCAGCGGCCCAGCCGTGATCAGGCTCGCCACCTGGCAGTACTTCGCCGTCAGGACCGTGCGGGTCGCCGGTGTCCGCGTCCTCGCCCTCGCCTGATCGGAGAACAGCGATGGCACTCACATTCCCCTGGTCCCGCACGGCCGAGGCGGTCGAGCCCGGGTCCCCGGCGGTCGTGGCGACCACCCGATGCACGACGTGCGGCCAGCTGGTCGACCCGGAACCGGCCGCCCGGTGCTGCGGGTGCGGCCGGCCGCAGTCATGCGGGTGCGGCGGAACCTGGACCACGCGCATCGGCCAGCTCGCACCCGCCGAGCACCGCTGCGGCGGCTGCGCCATCAGTCCCGACCAAGCCGACCGGGGACGCACGGTGCGGTTCTGATGCGCAGCGCCACACTCGCCCGGCCGTCCGCTCCCGTCGAGCGGTGCCGGAAGTGCGGGCGGCGCGGCCGGCGGGCCATCGTCCACCCGGCACCCGGCACCCGGTGCGCCAGATGCAGCCGCCGGCTCCGCAGACGCTGCGGCTGCACCTGGGGGCTCCGCGAAAGCCCCGGTCGGCCGACCACGCACCTGTGCCCGGGCTGCTGCCCACGCTGACACCGCGGCCCCTGTCCTCACACGAGGGCAGGGGCCGCACCACATCGGGAGGAGTCGTGCCCCTGCCCCCGCGGGTCCACAACAGGAGGTACGGCAAGGCACACCGCAGGCTCAGGGCACGGTGGGCACCCATCGTCGCCGGGGGGCGGGTGCGCTGCGCACGCTGCTCGGAGTACATCAAGCCTGGCCAAGCATTCGATCTTGGCCACCCCGACGGAGACGCGACCGGCGGACCCGAACACCGCTCTTGCAACCGAGCGACGAGCAAGCATCGAGTCCGAATCGAGCGCGAGCAAGCACCACAACCGAAGCGAGTCAGCAGATGGTGAACACCACACACAGCGTGACCACGCCTCTGACCTGCGGAAACACTGCGGACAAGCCTCTGACCTGCGGATTTCTTCCCATGTGGATCATGAGGTCCACCCGCGTCAGAGTGGATCTCTGTTGGCGGCAACGCACCCTTCCGTCACTGCGATGAGCTGCGAGAATGCGCTCACGACCCGTCCACATCGTCCGAAGGGGCCGACCATGGCCAGCGACAGCCGCGACGCGGTGCGCAAGCGGCGCTCCCGTCGGCACACCCGCGGCGACCACTCGATCTGCCTGCCCGACGCCGGGTGCCGGCAGACGCCGTCACCGGTCGCGACGCTCCCGACGCCCGCAGCGCCGCGGGAGATGCTGGAGGAGGAGGTGACGCTGGTCCGCGACCGGCTCGCCGTGCTCGGCGCCGCGTTGGCCACCCGCCCGTTCGACATCGAGTTACTCGCCGAGATCCGCGGACAACAACGGGTGCTCGTCAGCCTGCTGACGACCGCGCACAAGCTCGCCCCGGCCGCGCCGGCCGTGCCGCTCAAGCCGAACCCGCTGCACACGATCCGCGCGGAGCGTGAGGCACGTCTGCGCGCGCAGGGAATCGACCCGTACCCGTACGCCGGCAACTCGGCGAGCTGACGCCCGCGACTACTCGCCGAGCAGCATCCGGCCGCCCTGCACCGCCTGCGCGCGCACTTCCGGCCGCAGATCACGCACATGCCGGGCCAGCTCGTCGAGCACCAGCGCCAGCCCGAACGCCACGTGCTTGTGCTCGATGCCAGGCGACGGTCGCGGGGTCGGAGAGATCTGTGAGTGGCGGGTCATCCGGCTCCCAGTGGGGCACAGTAGCGGCGTGACAGGGCTCCTGCCGGTAAAGACCCGCCGCGCATTCGTTATCGCCGCCGCCCTCACGGGCCTGCTGCTGAGCACCGCCGCGACGTGCACCCCGGCCGCGGGGCAGTCGGCCGCGGTGCAGTCGGCCGCGGGGCAGTCGGGCGGGGGCAGCAATCCGCTGCGGTCCAGCGAGGACTACAAGTACGAACAGGGCTACGACCCGAACAACCCGAACGCCAACAACCCGAACGCCAACAACCGGTCCAGCGACGACCAGTCCGGCGACAGCCAGGACCACGACAACCGGTCGGCCGCGGGGCAGTCGGGCGGGGGCAGCAATCCGCTGCGGTCCAGCGAGGACTACAAGTACGAACAGGGCTACGACCCGAACAACCCGAACGGCAACAAGCCGAACGCCAACAACCGGTCCAGCGACGACCGGTCCGACGAGCGTTACGACGAAGGCTACGAGGACGGCTACGACGACGGGTATGAAGACGGGTACGACCAGGCCGGATACGATTCGTACGGCTACAACCGCGACGGCTACAACCGCGACGGCTACGACCAGACCGGCTACGACCGGAACGGACACGACTGCGACGGATACGACCGGAGCGGCCGAGACCGCAACGGGCAATACCGGTACGACGAGAACGACCGCGACCACGAAGACGTCTGATCGCGGGCCGTCGGTGGTCACTCTGTCCAGATCACGACCCGCGACCCGGCAGCCGCCGGGGCGTCGAGGTTAGCGACGAGCTCGCCGTCGATCCGCACTCGCCCGGCGGTCATGTGCTGCTCGATCCGCTCGTCGGACAGCCCGGCGGCGGTGAGCCGGTCGCGCACGGTCGTCGAGATGGACTCGTCGTCGGTCACGGGGTGATGGTGCACCGGGGACCGACAGTTCCGCTCACGTCGGTGCGGCTCGTCACGGTGAGCGTCTCGGAGGAATGACCTGCCCGTAACAGGCCCGCCAGGCTGAGCGAGTGATCTTGTGTCGCTCCCAGCTCCCCGGAGGTCCCTGTGCGCGCTGCTGCGCCAATCCTGGTCGTCGTGTGTGCGGCCGCGCTCACTGGTTGCGGCTCGCCCGCCTCGACGTCGGTCCGGCCGTTGGCCGACATCCCGTCGAGCAGTGCGACGCCGACCTCGAGCACCACGATGACGGCCACGTCGACCACGCCGCCACCCACCGCTGCGGTGGCCGCCGGGGCCGGGGCCGGGGCCGGGGTCGGTTACGGGTCGGGTGCGGACGAGGCGGTGGCGCGGCGCGCGGTCCGTGCGGCCGTGCCGACGACAACGCGGCGCAGCACTTCGAAGCCCGCGACGTCGACGAAGGCGGCCCCGAAGACGACCGCCAAGAAGACGACGGAGAAGCCTGCATCCGCGTACTACAAGAACTGCGCGGCCGTCCGCGCTGCGGGCAAGGCGCCGATCCACATCGGTGAGCCCGGGTACGCCAAGCACCTCGACCGCGACGGCGACGGGGTGGGCTGCGAGTAGTGAGCGCCCCGTCCCGAGGCACGATGGCCGTTCCAGGCAGGTCGGTGCTGCGCTAGTCACGGTGAACGCGCAGCTCACACCCGCTGACGCACGCTGACTGCATTCCACGCCGACCGTCGTACTCGATCTGCCCCGGCGACCGCATCGAGGTCGAGGTGGTGCAGCCCGACGGCGGCCGGGCTCTGGTCGTCGGAAAGCTCGACGCGGTGCCGGAGGCGGCGGGCGCTCGCCCGAGTCCGATCAATCGCAGGCGCCGCCGTCCTCGATCACCGGTGGCTCGCCGAGAATGGAGCTCAAGTAGCCGGTAAGGCCCAGTCGAGCCAGTTCGCGCGTGGCTTCAGCGCAGCTCTTGTCGTTGGCGATCTGCAGCAATGAGCGCAGGCCATTGACGTCCCCTGAGCTGATGCTGATGGACCCGCGGTCATTATCGGGCGGCCCCGCCATTCTTGCCCTCCGGTCATCCCCTACCCGCCGTGCATACCGTTCGCGCCCGTGACACAGTGCTCGCTCTCGGGACGCCCGGTTCTCATCCGTATCCCCAGGGAAGGCCCCATGCACACATGGCCGACACCTCGCCGAACTCACAACTCGCCAGTGACCTGCGACGCACGAGACTGTAACGATCAACCTAATCTGGCGATGAAGGGAACGTCGCCGCGAGGGGGTTCGGGGGTCTCGGACACCGGGGCTGACACCACACCCGCCCCGCCTCGATGATCCCGAGGCGGGGCGGGTGCCCTTCACCCGACCCAAGGTCGGGCCGGACCGAGCCGGGAAGTGGAGGGGGCGCTCCACACACTCGGTCCACCGTTACCGTCGCGTGACATACCGCCGTTGTTACGTCGAGGCTGGCGCCGTCGTCGCCGAGTGCGTCGAGCAGGTCGCCCAGGGCGTGGCCTACGTGGTCGTGCCGCAGCCCGGCGAACTCCCGCCGGTGGGTGTCATCGCCAGCCAGGGGCTCGACTAGCTTCGGGTGGTCGGGGGGATTCGATGAACATGGTGTGGAGAACGTCGGAGGGCGCGCGACCATCAGCTTGCGCGATCTGCTCCACCGCGTCAGCAAGCTTCAACGCCAACTCCTCGGCTACGTCAACAAGTGCTGCAGCGCCGCCCACTTGGAGGACGTCGGCGATCATCCATCGGACCGCCGTCTCCCAGGCCTCGCCACGGTGATCGTCTGCCATCGCTCGCCCCCCGGTCGGTCGATGTTGTTGACCTGATCAATCTTCGCTGGAGCTGGTAGCAGGCGCCAGTCGATCAGGACGCAGCCGGGGCACGGCGGCAGACCGGGGCTGTCTTTGACATTCGTCTCGTGCGGGGCGGCTATGCGTGCTCCAGCGTAGCCAGCCTGACCCCTGGTCCGGCGGTCCCGCGTGACACAGGTTCGTCAGGTGCCCTAGTTGCCGTATGCCATAACACTCGACACTAGGAGGAACATGAGAAAAAGGAGCGCTGCAAAGGATACGACTCCAGTCCACCAGGTTGCATATCGACCTTTCGCATCACGGTTCGGGTTGGGCTCGGGTAAAAATTAGTCCTGTTTATTCGGGCGTGTCGCTGCCGGGTCGGACGCCGCCTTGATCACATAGTTCCAGTTGCCGTGGAACTCGTGTCGTTGCACATGCCGAGCCTCGAAAGCCTTCATCTCCTTGTCGGAGATCTTGATGCCCCGCTGGTAGGTGTTGGTGTCCAGCATCGCCTGGACCGTCAGTCCAGTCCTGGTGGTGGTCGCCGCGATCGTCTCGACGACCACCTCGTGGGTTTCCAAGGGCCGGCCACGCCAGTTCATGGTGATCGCGGAGAACATCCGATGTTCTATTTTGTTCCATTTCGATGTGCCCGGCGGCAGGTGCACCACGGTGATCTCCAGCCCAGTCTCGGTGGCCAACTGGGCCAACTGGGTCTTCCACAGCCGTAACCGGGCACCGTTGGACCCGCCACCATCCGCGGTGATCAGCAGCCTGGTCGCCTCCGGGTAGGCAATAACCCCGATCTTGGCCCACCAGCGGCGGATCGACTCCACCGCGAACTCACCGGTGTCAGCGTCGGTCCCGACGTTCACCCACCCCGCGTTCGCCGCCACGTCGTACACCCCGTACGGCACCGCCTTGCCCAACTCCCCGATGAAGTCGTAGGTGTTGGTCTTCTCCGGCTCGCCCTTGCGTTGGTACTCGGCGCCGCCGCTGGCGTACCGGCCCACGTTCTCCTTTTTCTTGGTGTCGACCGAGATGACCGGCTGCCCGGCCGCGAGGAACACGGTGACCCGCTCGTTGATGTAGCAGAACTGGGCGTCGCGGTCGGGATCTGCCTGCCTTCGATCGTCTTGGTGTTGGCCTGCAAGCTGTAGTCGTGGTCTTTCAACAACCGGGCCACCGTCTTGGGGCCCACCCGATGCCCCTGCGCGCTGAGCTCATCAGCCAGCCTCACCGTCGACTTCGTCGTCCACCGCAACGGCGACATCGGATCGCCCCGCGTCACCGGATCCACCAGCTTCTCCAGGGCCGGCCACACTCCTGGATCCTTGTCCTGCACCGCCGGGCGGCCCGCACCCTCGGCCCGCACCCGCCCGTCGGCCACAAGCCCCGCCTCCACCTCCGCGGCCCCACGGCCCACCGTGTCCGCCGACGCCCCGGTCGCCGCCGCGATCAGCTCGATGCCGCCCCGCCCCAACTGGCGCGCGCCGGCACCCATCAACACCCGACGCTGCCGCTCATCCAAGATCGGAGCGGCCTCGGCCAGCATCCTCGCCACCGCAGACGCGAAGGCCTCCGCACCCGCCCGCTCCAAGAGTTCCGCCATACCACAAGACTAAAGATCAAACACGCCAAAACCTAGATAATTCTCGCGTGAGTTCTTAGTCAATGCCGGGTTGCCTGTCCGTGCGTCATGCCCGGATCGTTCCACGCCGCGCTCGGGATGGCGGTCGTGGTGCCCGCTGCGGGGGTCGCTGCTGATGTGGCCACCGCGCACCCTGCGTCAGCTCGCGCCAGGTGATGCCGTGCTCGGTGAGCCATGCATCAGCCGTCGTCGCGCCACGAGCAACGGGGCCGCAACGAACAACTACCGGCCCCGCCGCGCCTTGACGGCCACGAGGACGACCGCGGCGGCGCTGCCGACCACCCAGCCCGTCACGGCCAAGACCGGCTCGCCGGCCGCCACCGCGACGACGACCGCGGCGACTGTCACAGCCACCCACAGGTAGACCGCGGCCGGGTCGTCGAGGATGTGCCGCACCACCGCATCCTCCCGCTGCCGCGCCGCTACGACCAGACCACGACCCGCGTCCCCACTGCTGCGGGAGCGTCCAGGTCGGTGACGAGCTCGCCGTCGACGCGCACCCGTCCGGCGGTCATGTGCTGCTCGATCCGCTCGTCGGACAGCCCGGCCGCGGTGAGTCGGTCGCGCACGGTCGTCGGGGCGGGCTCGTCGTCAGTCACGCCTTCATGGTGCCTCCGGGCACCGACAAGTTCGGGCAGGCTTGCGCAGCTCGTCACGGTGAACGCGCAGCTCACACCCGCCGACGCACGCTGACCGCATGCCGTCGATGCGCCCTGCCTACAAGATCTGCCCCGGCGACCGCATCGAGGTGGAGATCGTGCAGCCCGACGGCGGCCGGGCTTTGGTCGTCGGGAAGCTCGACGCCGTCCCGGAGGCGGCCGGCGGGCGGGCGCTGCGGATCGTCGTGTGCGACGCGCGGATCACGGCGCTGCCCGCGCAGTAGCGTCCGCCATGCCGGGCTCGTTACCCTGCGTCCTGCGTCAACTCCTCGACGATCCGCGCAACGATCAGATCGACGTCCTCGCGGGACAGGCGCGGGCTGCTCGGCCGGTCGGTGGAGGTAGGCCAACGGGGATCCTCAAGGACGATCGTCGGGCACCCGCTCGGGTCCTCGGCAGCAGCAGTCGGGTGCCAAGCGGTATGCCAGACGTCCACAACTCGATAGCTGGTATGCCCTCCCAGGGGGTCTGCACCGTCGACGTGCTCCACGGACTCGCCAACGCGAGGAAGGACCCGGAAGTACCGGAGATCAGCCATGTGAGTGCCGATCTTAACCAGGGCTGGGATGAAGCCGTCGATCTCCTCGATCATGGAAGGTGGATCGCGGCTGTGGTCATCATCGTTAACGCGGGCGGGGGAAGTCGGGCACGTCCGGCATGACCGCTTACTCGCGGAACGCGCGTCTACGGCACGCCACGACGCCCACCACGAGGTCGTGGCCTGTTGGCGTCCCAGCTTGATGAGTGGGCTAGTGACAGTGGGCTAGTGACGCGCGGGCCATGCTGCATGGGCCGATGCTCCCGCGGCTGCCGCGGGGCCTGCGTCAGCTCGCGCCAGGCAATGCCGTGCGCGGTGAGCCACGCCTCGCTCGTCGGCATTCATAGGTCCGTCTCCATCGCGGCGGCCATCTGGTCGGCGTCGATACCGAGGTGGAGACAGTGCTGCATCGTCAGTCGGACCGCCGTGCCCACCGAGACCGGCGGCACGACGCCCGAGCCGGCGCACCGTGGGCACATGGTCAAGCAGGCGACGCCGAGCCGGTCCAGCGCGACTGTGCACACCGCGAGGTCGTCACGCTCCGCGCCGCAGGACTCGCAGCGGCGGCCGAGCGGGCAGCGGGACGTGTCGTCGAGGTCGACGGCGCTCATCGGACACCGCCCCGAACCTCGGCGAGGAAGGCCACGACGCGGACGGCAAGCGGGTCGGATGGGTCGGGCGGCGCCTCGCCGCGGGCGAGGGCCTCGATCAGCGCGCCATCGTCGAGGACGGCATCGAGGTCGGCACCGGCGAGCAGCCAGTCGCCCGCGGGGGTCTGGGAGGTGTGATCGGTACGGTCTGGCACGGGTCGGCCCTCCATGGGGGCTGATCAAGTCCCCGGGGCCGGCGTTCGCGCGCCGCCCGGGGGCGCCTGCAGTGACGGGGCTGGGGCACCTCGTCGAGAAGGCGGGCCGCGAGGTCCGCGCTCAGTCCGCAGCGCCCTCACTGATCGGCAGCGCTCGGCAGCGCTCGACAGCGGCTCCCGTGCAGGTAGACAGCGGCGCGCAGCTACCGCCAGCGGCGCCCGTCTGACGGGTGAAAGCACTCGTAATGCGTAGGTCTGGGGTTCGACTCCCCAAGGCGGCTCGTTTCCGCAGGTCAGATCCATGATCACGGATCTTTGGCCTGCTGTGGCCCGTCGGTACGGACGTCTGGCTCCGCTGCTCGGAAAACGGACGCACTGGCGGTCGGCGCCGCGCACCCCGAGGAGGGGGGCAGGCAGGGACAGCGGCGGCGCGCCGGTCCAGCGATCTCTCAATGCCCCATCACGCAGCATAACGATGTCGTCACATCGGCGAGTCGTGCCGTGAGCGCGTGACGTTTCGCGGTGCCTGGCGGAGCATTTGAGGGCGGGACCGGTCGCGGGGGACGCCGGAACCGAGCGAGTCGCAGGCGGGGGACGTGCGATGACCGACCTGACCATCGACCGTGCAACCGAGCTGACCGAGTCGGTCCCGGACGCTCTCTCTTCCGCAAGCTCGGACGAGTGCGCCGCCGACCTGTCGGGGTTTGCGGTATCCGGCGCAGTGCGGCTGACCCGGCTGCTCGCGCTGGTCGGACTTAGCCCGCCGCAGGCTCTGGAGATCGGCGTAGGCCTGCTCGAGGCGGTCGACGAGCAGGTCGATCCGGCCGGTGCTGCGTTCGCGACCGATCGGCTCATGGTCGGCGTGGACGGCCGAGTGGTCATCGAGCCCGGACTGCCGGACGGCAGCCTGCGAACGGCTGGGCCGGGGTCCGATACGACCGCGCGTCGCGCGGCCGCCGCGCTCACCGAGGTCGCCGCCGCGTCCCGGGGCGCCGCCGGCCGCGCGGACCCCGCGACTGCCCAGCTCCTCGACTTGCTCGACGACGCGGTCGCGGAGCTGCCGGTGGCCGATGTGGCAGCGGTCCTGCAGCAGCTCGACGAGGCCTCAGCTGCCATCGATCGGCGCGCGGTCCGTGCGGAGCTCGCAGCGCTGGTGCGGGCGGTGGCGGAGCGCTCCGGAAGCGGTGTGCTCGGCGGCGCGGCCCGATCCGCGGGCGCGACCGAGCTGTGTCCGGGAAAGCCGCCCTCGACCGGACCCCTACCAGCCGTGCGCACCCGGGTCTGGATGTGGCTGCTCTCGGTCGCGGTGCTCGTCGCGGTCGTCGCGCTGGAGGTCGTCCTTCTGCGCGACGACATCGTCGCCGACGTCCACCTGTTGCTGGAGGCCGGCCGCTCCGGGTCGACAGCCTCGACCGTCCCGGAGCCCGACGGCCTGCCGCTCGTACCGCCTGCGCCGCCGGCGATCGGGACGGTTGCCGGGGTCGACCTTCGCCCGCTGACGCCATGCACGCCCGGCGCACCCTGCACCGTGCGGGTGATGCTGCGGCTGCTTCCCGCAACCGACCCGCAAACCGTGAGCTGGTCGTTCCAGCTGGCGGACCGCTGCACGGGCGCCACGGACACGGCAGCCGGGGGATCGGTCACGGTACCGGCAGGGGCGCAGCAGGTGGCGGCTGTGGACACCGTGCTATTGCCGGCGCACCGAGCGGTCGCAGTGGTCGCGGTGACGGAACTACCGGCCGCCGCAGCCGCCCCGCCGGTTCTCATTGGCTCCTGCGCGCCCGACCAGACGACCAGGTGACCGGCGCAAAGGATCCGAGATGGCGATTACTGGGCCAGCCGTGCCCCCGCCCCCGCCTCCGGCGAAGCGCGTCCGCCGACGCCGAAGGACCTGGCAGGAGCGCCGCAACCGCCGGAGCGCCGCCTTCGACCTGCTCGCCGTGGTGGCTGCCCTTGGGCTGGTTGGGCTCGGTTTGGCGAACCTGGCCATCACAGGTGCGGCCGAGTTGGCGGCCCGGCAGGGCATGATCGCGGTCTGCGGGCTTCTCGCCCTGACTGTGTGCTGGCGGGTCCGCGTCCGGTTGCTCGGCATCCTCGGCTGTATCGCGTACGGCGTGAGTGTGATGCTGCTTGCTTGGGTGCTCGTGGCGGGTGTGTCAGCGAACGGAGCCACCCGCTGGATCGGGATAGGCTCGTTCAGTTTCCAGCCGTCGGAGCTGGCTAAACTCGGGCTGCTGCTGGTCCTCGCCGCCGTGCTCGGATCGGCCTGGCCCGAGTGGCAGCGCTTCGTGGTGGCCGTGCTGCTCGCGGTCCTACCGATCGGGCTCACTGCGGCCCAACCCGACCTGAGCACCGCCACCCTCCTCACCGTCCTGGCCGGGTCGATGCTGGTGATCGGCCGCGTGCCGGTGCGCTTCCTCCTGCCCCTCGTCGCAGCGGCCGCCGTCTCGGCGCCGTTGGCTATCGGCGTCCTGCGGCCCTACCAGGTCGAGCGGCTCGGCAGTTTCCTGGTCGGTGCGCACGAGTCCCCGACCGGCGCGGGTTGGGCGGTCTGGCAGGCGCAGATCGCGGTGGGGTCGGGGATGCTGTTCGGGCGGACCGACGATCCCTTGCGTTTCCTCCGCGCGCAGTACCTACCGGAGCGGGAGACCGATCTGGCGCTCGCCAGCCTGGTCGGCCAGTGGGGGCTGGTAGCCGGGGCGAGCGCGGTTGTCGTCGCGATCTTCCTCGTGTGGCGGCTCGCGTTGGCCGCGCGCACATCTCGCACACCGCATGGTGCGCTCGTCGGCGGAGGCCTTGCGATCCTCCTGGGCATCGAGACCGTCGTGTCGGTGGGCGGTAATTTCGGCTTGCTCCCACTGGCCGGAGTCCCGTTTCCGCTGCTCAGCTATGGGGGCACCGCACTCGTCGTCCATCTGGCCGCGATCGGCGTCGTCCTGGCTGTCCGCCGCGACGGCGGTCGCAGGCCGCTGTGGGCCCTGCCGCTCCGGCGCAATTCGCGGCCACGGCTCGTCCGTGCGACCGCGCTCGGGCTGTCGGCGTCGTTGGTGTTCTTCGGCGTCTACGGGTGGCGGTTGCAGAGCGTCCAGGGCGCGGCGTTCCAGTTGGCCGGTCAGGAGCAGATGACGCGCTGCATCTCGCTGCCCGCATCCAGGGGCATGATCACGGACCGGCATGGTGAGCTGCTCGCCACGAACGCCGCGGACACCGGCGGCGGGACCGACCGAGTCGTCGTCGTACCCGCGCTCCTGCGCACGCACCCCGTTGACGTCGACCGTCTCACCGCACTCATGGGAAGTGCGAGCCAGGACCTGCAGGCGCAGATCGGGCGCGCAGCGGCCACGACGCTGGAACTCCACGTGGCCGACGTTCCCCGCAGCACCGGCGACGCGATCGCTGCGTCCGGGATCGCCGGGGTGCTCGTCGTCGCGGATCCGCGCCGGGCGTACCCGGCAGGTGCGCTGCTGGGGCCGGTGCTCGGCTTCGTCGGGGTCGCCACGCCCGTGGACGTGCAGCGCCTTCCGGACCTGCCTGCGGGAGAGATCGTGGGGCGTGCCGGCCTCGAGCAGCGGTACGACGCCGTGCTGCGCGGCATCGATGGGCGGCAGTGCCTGTACGTCGACCCACGTGGAGTACCGGTGGCTCTCGGGGCGCGGCAGGAGCCCGTGCGGGGGGCGGATCTGCGGCTCTCGATCGACATGGGTCTGCAGCGGCAGCTGGAGGCCGGCTTGGTCGTGGCCGTCCGTGCGCAGCCGAGGCCGTCCGGCCGGATAGGCGCGGCGGTCGCCATGGACCCGCGATCGGGTCAGGTCCTCGCCATCGCCAGCACACCGTCGTTCGACAACAGCGTTTACGGGCCGCCCGTCGACGCATCCGCTCTTCGGGACGTGGCCAGAGCGCCGGGGTCACCGATGCTCGAGCACGTCACCCAGGCCGTCGCCCCGCCCGGGTCGACGTTCAAGCTCGTGGTCGCCGCCGCCAATCAGGCCCACCCGGTCTTCGCCCCTCAGCGGCCCATCCCGACCGGGGCCGACTTCAGCTACGGCGGCCACACCTTCGGCAACTGGAAGCCGATGGGACCGATGAACATGGTGGAGTCGATCGCCATGTCCAATGACGTCTACTTCTACAAGCTCGCCGTCGCTCTCGGGCCGGACGCGATGATCGACACGGCCCGGGTCCTCGGGGTCGGGCAACGGACCGGCATCGACCTGCCGGCCGAAGCCGACGGGTACCTGGGCACGCCCGATTCCGTTCGTGCGGACGGCGGCACCTGGTACGGCGGGTCGACGGTCATCCTCGGTATCGGGCAGGGATACCTGCAGGTCACCCCGCTGCAGAACGCACGGTGGACCGCGGCGGTCGCCACCGGAAACCTGGTCACCCCGCGGCTGGGCATGGCCGTCGGGACGGGGGAGGGCACCTACACGGCGCTTCCGGCGCAGGCCGCGACACCACTTCCGTTCGCCGGAGCGCTCGGACCGATTCGCGAAGGAATGCGGGCGGCGGTCACCGGTGGCACCGCGGTCCGGCTCGCCGACGTCCCTGCGGCGGTCGGCGGGAAGAGCGGCACCGCGCAGGACGGCGGACTCACGGACGGGAGCTACGACAACTGGATGACAGCCGCCGCGCCAGTCGATGACCCCGAGATCGTCGTGACGGCGCTCGTCCAGGGGCCGGGCGAGGGTGCCAACAGCGCCAAGGATGTCGTGGCCGCCGGGCTCCAGCACTACCTCCAGCATCGGGAGGCGGTCCTCGCGACGGGACCGGTGCAGACCCCCTGATCAGCTCCGGCCGTAAGCAGCGAGCAGGGGACGGTTGCGCAGGGCCCGCGCCGCACCCTCGGCGACGCACGTCAGCGGCTCCTCGGCGTGTTTCGCCGGCAAGCCGAGACCCCGCTCCAGATCCTCGGAGAACCCACGGACCAGCGAGCCACCGCCGAACACCAACACTCCCTCGGCCAGCACGTCCGCCACGCCCTGCGGTGGAAGTTCGTCCAAGCACGTGGCGAGCGTGTGGATGATCTGCTCGATGATCGGCCGCATGGAGTCGGTTACCTCCTTCGCCTGCACCGTCGCCAGCCGGGGCCGTCCCGTGGCCGCGTCGCGGCCCTGGACGACGAGCGGTCCGCCGTCTGCCTGGGTGGCCCGGATCTTGAGGTCTTCCGCGCCGAGCTCGCCGACGTAGAGCTGGTGCTGCTCGCGTAGGAGCCGGTGGACCGCCACGGTCATCTCGTCCCCGGCCAGCTTGCTGGACCGGTGTGTGAGCACGCCGCCGAAACAGAACGCCGACACCTCGGCCGTTCCACCGCCGACGTCGACGACCATGTGCACGCGGCGCTCCAGGGGGTCGATGCCGCAGCCGACGGCACCGGCGATGGACTCGTCCAGCGCAGTCACCGGGCGGATGCCCGCTTCCTCTGCGGCCTCGATGAGCGCGCGGCGTTCCAGCGCGGTCGCCCCGACCGGCGCCCCGATGACGGCACGAACCGGGCCCGTCCACGCCCGCCTGCCGACCTTCCGCAGGATCGAGTGCAGGTACAGCCGGGCGACCTCCAGATCCGTGACCACGCCGTCGTGAAGCGGCCGAACTGCGACGTAATCCGACGGCGCCCGGCCGAGCAGCTCCGCCGCCTCCAGGCCGACGGCGAGGACCCGCTCCCGTCGCCCACCGCGCCGATACAGGAGCATGACCGAAGGTTCGTCGTAGAGAATTCCGTGGCGGATGTCGCTGACCACGGTGTTGGCGGTGCCGAGATCGATACCGAGCTCCACCCGAGTACCTCCCGCCTGCCCGCCCTTCCAGCCTGCCAAGCCGCGCGGTGTTAGGTCCAGGCCGTCGCCACCTCACGTTCTTCCTGAAATTGCCACGCCGTCCGAAGTCCGGACCTACCAGCCCGTACTCGTCTTCTACCTCAGCCGCGGGACGTGAGAGTGCGCGACTACGGGTCCTCGCCGATGGATGTGCGGTGACCTGTGGGATTGACGCCGTCGAGGCCCACGAGTAGAGCGGTGGTCCACGGCCGTCACGTAGTGGTCCACCGGGAGGAGCGACGTCATGTCTAGTCCCCAGGAGCAGTTCGCCGAACTGACCCGCCGCACGCAGGAGAACTTCAAGAACCTCTGGCAGCAGTGGAGCGAGCGAAGCTCCGAGCTGATGAAGGGAGTGAGCGGGCGCTCGCAGCCCACGGCCGGCGCTCCGGGCAACCCCGAAGAGGTCCTCGACGCCGTGTTCGACTTCGCCGGGCACATGATCGAGCAGCAGCGGGCGTTCGCCAAGCAGATGCTCAAGGCCGCCAGCAAGGGCCAGGAGATCGCCAGCAGCGCAGGTGAAGGCGGGTCAGGCTCGCCCTTGTCATCGGTACCCAGCACCCCGGAGGTGCCACCTGCTACTTCGTCCCAGGCATCGGAGGCGCTGCCAGACGCGAAGGAGGGAAGCTGACTTTCGAAGTCGAGCGCCAGGACTGGGCAACGGCAGCTTGTGATCACCCTGGTTCAGTCGCTGCCACGACCTCTTGATGGCGGCCGAGACGGTCCACCCGCCGAGTGCTCTGATGACGAGAAGAACGGCCAGGACCACCCAGGCCAAGGCGCTCTGTAGCGGGCCACGGTGCGGCCAAGGCGGACGGTCACATCGAGGCCCTGAAGCAGGAGGAGGGGCCCGGCCGCACGGCCGGGCCCCTCTGAGGCACCCGCGGTCAGCGCGGTCAAATCCGGCGTGCGGAACGGGAACGGCGAGCCCGCGCCGGCCATCTGCGACTGTCTGGACGCACGATTAGCCGACTGTGACCACGTCGCCGTTGCGCTGGCGGTCGGCGATCCCTGAGCGCGGGCGACCGATTCCCCCGCCCGCTTGGGGCGGCACTCTCAACACGCCGCCGCGGGGAACGCGTCAACCAACTCGCACTGCAACACCTGCCGAGCAGGAGGCGAACAACTGCGCAGCCCCTCACGCCATCCACCGAGCCGACCGCGGGCCGCCGAAGAGCACGAGCAGCGGGACCGCCGGGACGATCACCGTCGCCAGGTCGCTTCGCCCCGGCTGGGTTCAGTCGTGTCGTGCTCGGGGAGCCTGTCAGACGGTCCGGTGGGCGTGACACTGGGCGGCCGCTTCAGCGATTCTGCGCGGGCCGCACGGCCACCGCGCCGTCGGGATGCCGGTACCGCCCTGCGTGCACGCCTGGCATCGCCCCCGGGCGTCCGGGACGTGGTCTGTCAGCAGCTGACGCCACACTTCGATCATGGGCGCGAGTTCGGCGGCGGCGGCCCATGCGCTCGGACCCGGGGCCGGGATGCCGTCGTCTCGGGGCATCTGCTGCCTCCCAGCCTCGCCCAGCGTGCTTCGTACCGCGAGTCTACAGAGAACATCTGCGCGTGCATCTGCAAGAACATCGGCACGGACGTCGTGTCTTCCGAACTGTCGATCGTGTGCCGCGAGCCGGCACACAACGTGACGGACCGGCTACTGGATCGGAGCCGGGTTGAGTCTTCGAGGGCGCGAACCCGTGACTCACACCCTCGAATGTCAATATGCGTCTCCGAGCCGTCGACCCGACAGCGACAACGGCCGCAATGCGCAAGCAAACAGACCATCAGGCCAAGCGGAGCGGAACAGACGCATTCGCCCGACACCGAGCCTGCCGCTCGCGGATCTTGGCCAGAAAATCTCACGCCGGAACCGTTCCCGGACGACACTGAGTGGATGCTCGTCGATTGCGCGCTGTACTCCGACGGCAAGCGGGAGTCGGTCGGCATGGCCGAGGCCATCCGGAGGGCCCGCAGCGTGCCGGGCAGCTTCGCGTGGCTCGGGCTGCACGAACCGACCTACGACGAGTTCGACGACCTCGCGCTCTACTTCGCCCCGCACCCACTCGCGATCGAGGACGCGGTCAACGCCCACCAGCGTCCCAAGCTCGACATCTACGACGAATGCATGTTCGTCGTCCTCAAGACACTGGACTACGACGAGGCCCAGGCCGAGCTGGTCGCCGGTGAGATCATGCTGTTCACCGGGGAGAACTTCATGGTCACGGTCCAGCACGGCAGCAACACGGTCCTCGAACCGGTCCGCCGCCGCCTCGAGGGCAACCGTGATCTGCTGCGCCACGGGCCGTCGGCCGTGCTCTACGGCATCTGCGACGCCGTCGTCGACGACTACGAGAAGATCGCCGACGACATCGAGCAGGAGCTGGAGAAGCTCGAGGCCCAGGTCTTCGCCTCGGAAGGGGGCGCCGACGCCGCCCGGATCTACTCGCTCAAGCGGCAGGTCGTCGAGTTCCGCCACGCCGTCGGCCCGCTCGGGCACCCGATGCGGGTGCTCACGGGCGCCCGGCTCACCGGAATCCACCCCGACATGGAGCCGTACTTTCGCGACGTCGCCGACCACCTGGCCCGGGTGGCGGAGAAGGTCGAGGGGTTCGACGCCCTGCTCACCGACATCCTCACCGCGAACCTCGCCCAGATCAGCATCCTGCAGAACGAGGAGAGCCGGCAGCAGAACGACGACATGCGCCGCATCTCGGCCTGGGTCGCCCTGGTCGCCGTCGACACGGTCATCACCGGCATCTACGGCATGAACTTCGACTACATGCCCGAGCTGCACCACCGCTACGCCTACTTCATCTGCCTCGCCGTCATGCTGGCGCTCAACGTCACCCTGTACCGGTTGTTCCGGCGCAGCGGCTGGCTCTGACCGTCTCCCCGGGAGTGTCGACGGTGGCGCGGCGTCGGCCACTCCGGGCGGCGGGCCTTCTCCCGCTTCGGCGCGCCGAGCTGCTGCCCGACGTGGTCGCGGGTGTCACGCTGGCCAGCCTCGCCGTCCCGGAGGTGCTCGGCTACGCCCGGATCGCCGGGATGCCGGTGGAGACCGGCCTCTACACTCTGCTGCTACCGGTGGTGGTCTTCGCGCTGCTCGGCTCCTCGCGTCACCTCGTCGTGGGGGCCGACTCGGCGACCGCCGCGATCCTGGCCGCCGGGCTGGCGGGCCTGGCCGTCCCCGCGTCGGCGCGCTACGTCCAGCTCGCAGGGGTGGCCGCGTTGCTGGTCGCCGCGCTTCTGCTGCTGGCCCGGCTGGCACGGCTCGGCTTCCTGGCCGACTTCCTCTCCCGCACGGTGCTGGTGGGGTTCCTCACCGGGGTGGGCATCCAGGTGGCGGCCGGCCAGCTCGGCGACATGCTCGGGATCCGCACCCCGGGGGCCTCGCTCCCGGACAAGGTGGTCGAGCTGGTGACCGGCCTGTCCGGGACGAATGCTGTGGCGATGGTGGTCTCGGCGTGCGTGATCGTCCTGGTGCTCGGGCTGCGCCGGGTCAGCCGCCGGATACCCGGGGCGCTGGTCGCGGTGGTGGCCGCCATCGCTGCGGGCCGTGCCCTGGACCTCCCGCGCCGAGGGGTGGCCGTGCTGGGTCCGGTCCCCGGCGGACTACCGCATCCGAGCCTCCCCGCCGTCTCCCTCGCCGACGCCCGAGCCCTGATCTCGATCGCCGCGGCCATGTGCGTGGTGATCCTGGCGCAGAGCGCCGCCACCGCGCGTGCCTACGCCGCGCGGTACGACGAGCAGGTGGATGCCGACAGCGACCTGGTCGGGCTGGCCGGGGCGAACATCGGCGCGGCCCTGACCGGTTCGTTCGTGGTCAACGGCAGCCCGACGAAGACGCAGATGGTCGACGAGGCGGGCGGTCGCAGCCAGCTGGCCCAGCTCGTCGCCGCTGCGACCGTGTTCGTGGTGGTCGCGGCGCTGACCGGGCTACTGGATGGGCTTCCGCTGGCCGCGTTGGCGGCCGTGGTCTTCCTCATCGGTGTCGACCTGGTGGACGTGGCCGGGATGCGGCGGATCTACGCGGTCCGCCGGACGGAGTTCGTGGTCGCGGCGCTGACCGCACTCACCGTGGTGCTGCTCGGGGTGGAGACGGGCATCGCGGTCGCGGTCGTGGCCTCGATCATCGATCACCTGCGGCACAGCTACGGGCCGCACAACGCGGTACTGGTCAAGTCACCAGCCGGGCACTGGCGGTCCGCCCCGGTGGCGGCCGGGGCACGCACCGTGGCGGGGCTGGTCGTCTACCGCTTCGGTTCGGGCCTCTACTTCGCCAACGCCGTCCGCTTCGCCGACGACATCGCCCTGCTCACCCGATCCGGCCCGCCGCTGACCTGGTTCTGCCTGGACGGGGCGGCGATCGGCGACGTCGACTACTCGGCCGCCGCCGTGCTGGCCCGGGTGCAGAACCGGCTGCGCGCCGCCGGTGTGCGCGTGGTCCTGGCGAACGTCAACGAGTCGGTGGCCGCGCAGCTCGAGCGCTACGGTCTCACCGCCGCGCTCGGCCCCGGCGCCTTCTTCGACACGGCCGGCGAGGTGCTCGAGGAGTATCGGAAGGCGACGGCCGGCGGCGCCGCGCACCCCGAGGAGGGGAGCACGCGGTGACTGCGGCCCGCTGGCAGGCCCGCTGCTGGGTGTACCCGGGCTACCAGTTGTGGGCGACGGAGGGATCGGTCGTTGTGGGGATGAGTACTACCCCGCGCAGCTGCGCCGCGCAGATCCGGGACGGACTGCGCGGCGCACCTGGTCATCCGGTCTCAATCTCGGGCCGACGGGCTCCCGTCCGGCCGCGGCTCGACTGGCGCCGCCGGGGCGCCGGCGTGCACGGCGTGCGGGTCGATCTCGCCCTCGATGTCGCCGCCGACCTCGGCGACCTGGTCCGAGGCCCGTAGCTCGCCGACGATCTGCGCCTGGCGGGCGTCGGTGAGCGAGTACAGGAACAGCAGGACCGCGGCGGCGATCAGGAAGGCGATGCACGGGTAGAGCGTCTGGAGGGCCTTGATCCCGAGCAGGGTGCCGGGGGCCTGCGCGGCGTTCGCGACGTAGCCCACGAGGCTCAGCCCGAAGCCGGCGAGACCGCCCGCGATCGACTGTGCGATCTTGCGGGAGAAGTTGAACATCGAGTACGTGATGCCCTCGCGGCGCTTCCCGGTGCGCCACTGGCCGTAGTCGATCACGTCGGAGACCATGGCCCAGACGATGCCGTTGGGGATGGCGACCCCGATGAACGACAGCGCCAGCAGCAGGGTGAACCCGACGGTGGTGGACGGGATCAGGAAGTTCAGCCCGTCTGCGACACCGGCGAGCAGGAACCCACCGATCGCGGTGTTCTTCTTGCCGAACCGCCGCACCAGGGCCGGCATCGACACGATGCCGATGATGGAGGCGCCGATCGCGATGAAGTTGACGTAGGGCAGCACGCCTCGCGTCGAGCAGGTAGTACCGGGTGAAGTACACGACCATCGCGGTCTTGATGTTGTAGGCGGAGATCGAGAACACCGTCATGAGGATCAGCACCAGCAGCGGCCGGTTGGAGGCGATCGTCGTGGCGAAGTCCCGTGGGGTCACCTTCACGTGCGTGCGCACCGCCTGGACGTGCTCCCGCGTGCCGCGGAAGGCGGTGAAGAAGGCGAGGGCACCGGCCAGCGCCATCACGCCGGCCGCCACGGGGAAGCCGATGCGGTCGCTGGAGAAGGCGTGCACGATCGGCATGAACGCGACCCCGGTGACGAGCAGGGCGCCGACCGAGCCGGCCTGGCGGAACGACGCCAGCTTGGCGCGCTCGCCGGAGTCCTGGGTCATCACCGATCCCAGCGAGCCGTACGGGACGTTGGTGAACGAGTAGAGGACGCCCCAGGCCATGTAGGAGGCGTAGGCGTAGACCAGGTTCACGCCCTCGGTCGATCCCGGGGTGAGGAACGTGAACACCGTCAGCACGGCGAGCGCGATCGACGAGTACAACATCACCGGCCGGAAGCGACCGAACCGCCCGATCCGGCTGCGGCCGTCGACGAAGGACCCCGCGATCGGGTCCATGAAGGCGTCGAAGATCTTGGTGAAGAGGAAGACGCCGCCGGCGAGCGCCCCGGGGAGCCCCGCGACGTCGGTGTAGAAGATGAGCAGGTAGGCCTGCCCGAGGTCGAACATGAAGCCGTTGCCGAAGTCGCCGAGGCCGTACGAGATCTTTTCTTTCAGGGTCAGGCGGGACATGCGGATGCTCCTTCGCATCGAGGCCCTGCGGCGGTCCGCGCCGCGGAATCCGAGTGGTGGGCCACGGGGACCCGGTGTGACGACACCCGTCCCCCGGATGAGGGCACGGGCGGGCACGCGACGAGCGGGTCGAGCTCGGTCGCCGCGAAGGACGTGCAGGGTCTTCGATCAGTCCCGGCGCCGGTAGGCCAGCTTGGGCAGGGTGTAGGCGAGGTCGACGGCCGTCTCGGCCGCCTCGGCCTCGTCGAGCCGGTGCTCGGCGACCAGGCGGGCGAGGTGGCCGGCATCGATACGGCGGGCCAGGTCGTGCCGCCGTGACCGACCGAATCACCGGCGTCGGCCTGCTCCCGGTGATCGTCGTCGATGACCTGGCGCAGGCCCGTCCGCTGGCCCAGGCGCTGGTGGACAGCGGGCTGCACACCGCCGAGGTGACGTTCCGGACGCCGCAGGCGCTCGAGGCGCTCTCGGTGTTCGCCGGCCACCCGGAACTGCTCGTCGGGGCCGGGACGGTCCGGGCCGCCGAGCAGGTGCGGCGCGCACGGGACGCCGGCGCCCGATTCGTCGTCTCACCCGGCTTCAGCGAGCCCGTCGTCGAAGCGTGCAGGGCGTTGGAGGTGCCGGTGTTCCCGGGGGTGTCCTCGGCGACCGACATCCACCGGGCCACCGAGGCCGGCCTCGACGTTCTGAAGTTCCTTCCCGCGGAGGCCTCCGGTGGGGCAGCGGCGATCGCCGCCCTGGCAGCGCCGTTCCCGGACGTCCGGTTCATCCCGACGGGCGGTGTCGGACTGCGGAGCCTGACCCACTACCTCGCTCTGCGCGCCGTGTGCTGCGTCGGAGGGAGCTGGATGGTGCCGGGCGACCTGCTGCGTGCCGGGGACTGGCGCCGTGTCACCGAGCTCTGCCGGGGTGCCGTCGAGCAGGTCGCGCATCTGCGCGGCAGCGGTAGCTGACGCGTGGCGGGCGACGTGCCTGCATGAGCGGATCACGGCCAGCAGCGGTCCACCTCGGTCGGGGTCGGGGCCGGTGCGTGACCACCACAGCCACACCGGTGTCGGGTCCTGCTGAGCTGACGATGCACGAGCCCATCGCCGTCGCGCGAGGAGGGCAGCGTCATGGTTCGATCGCAATGCTGCACTCGACGGATCGGCGGAGGTGCGCAGTCGTGAGCATCATGGGCACCCGGGTCGTGCGCACCGAGGATCCGGCTTTCCTCACCCGCGGCGGCACCTACACCGCGGACATCGCGCTGCCGGGCGCGCTGCACCTCACGCTCGTGCGCAGTCCCGTCGCGCACGCCCGGATCGCGTCCGTCGACGTCGCGGAGGCGCGTTCGGCGCCGGGCGTCGTCGACGTCGTGACCGGCGCCGAGGTCGATCTCGCGCCGGTCAGGATGGGGCCCGTCGGCGACGACGCGATGGTGCGGCCGTTTCTCGCGACCGACAGGGTTCGCTTCGTCGGCGAGCCGGTCGCGGCCGTGCTCACCGAGCAGGCCTACGAGGGCCCGGACGCCGCGGAGCTCGTCGTCGTCGACTACGACCCGCTGCCCGCGGTGGTCGACATGCGCGCCGCGGCCCGTGACGAGGTGCTGCTCTTCGACGACGCGGGCACCAACACCGTGGTCGGGTTCGGCCTGGAGAAGCCCTTCGACGAGCACCTCTTCGACGGGTGCGACGCGGTGGTCACCGCCGAGATCGTCAACCAGCGGCTCGCCGCCGCGCCGCTCGAGACTCGCGCCGCCACGGCGCAGTGGGGCGACGACGGGCGGCTGACGCTGTGGTGCTCGACGCAGAACGCCCAGGCCACGCGCGACGAGGTCGCGGGCTGGCTGGGCATCGAACCCGGGCGCCTGCGCGTCGTCACCCCGGACGTCGGCGGCGGCTTCGGCGCGAAGATCGGTGCGGATCCGGAGTTCGCGCTCGTGGGGTGGCTCGCGAAGCGGACGGGACGCGCGGTGCGCTGGAGCGAGACCCGCTCGGAGAACATGACCGGGATGCTGCAGGGCCGCGGCCAGCGGCAGACGGTGACGATCGGTGGCACCCGCGAAGGGCGGGTGCTCGCCTACCGCCTCGACATCCTCGCCGATGCGGGCGCCTATCCCCGGCTCGGCGCGTTCCTGCCGTACTTCACCCGCTCGATGGCGCCTGCGGTGTACGACATCCCGCGTGTCGAGTCCCGCGCCCGCGTCGTCGCGACCACCACGACCTCGATCGGGGCCTACCGCGGCGCGGGCAGGCCCGAGGCGACCGCCGCGATCGAGCGGGCGATGGACCTGTTCGCCACCGAGATCGCCGCCGACCCCGCCGAGGTCCGCAAGCGCAACCTCATCCCGCCCGACGCGTTCCCGTTCAGCACCAAGGGCGGGGTGACCTACGACAGCGGCGAGTACGCCAAGGCCCTCGACCGGGTGCTCGACACCGCGGGCTACGCGGAGCTGCGCGCCGAGCAGGCCGCGCGCCGCGAGCGCGGCGACGCCGTCCAGCTCGGCATCGGCCTCGCCACATTCGTCGAGATCACCGGCGGCGGCGCGTTCGCCGAGGACGCCTCGGTCGAGGTGCACCCGGACGGCACGGTCACCGTGCTCACCGGCACCTCGCCGCACGGGCAGGGCCACGCGACGGCCTGGGCGATGCTCGCGAGCGAGCACCTCGGGGTCCCCATCGAGATGATCACCGTCCGGCACGGCGACACCGACCTCGTTCCCGCGCGGCGCGGGCACGATGGGCTCGCGCAGCCTGCAGACCGGTGGCGTCGCGGTGGACCAGGCCGCGGCCGAGCTGGTCGAGCTGGCCAAGCAGCGCGCGGCGGACGTGCTGGAGGCCGCGGTCGACGACCTCGAGGTGGCCGAGGGCGCGGTGCGGGTGCGCGGTACGGGCGCCTCGGTCGCGCTCGGCCGGCTCGCCGAGACCGAGCCGCTGCGGACGGAGGCCACGTTCGACTCCGGCGCCCCCACGTTCCCCTTCGGTGCGCACCTGGCCGTCGTCGAGGTCGACGTCGAGTCCGGCAAGGCGGTCGTCAACAAAATCGTGACCGTGGACGACGCCGGGCCGGTGCTCAACCCGCTGATCGCCGAGGGGCAGCGGCACGGCGGGATCGCCCAGGGCATCGCCCAGGCGCTGTTCGAAGAGGTCGTGTTCGACCCCGACGGCAACCCGCTGACCGCCAGCTTCGCCGACTACGGCTTCCCGTCGGCGGCCGAGCTGCCCAGCTTCACCCTCCTCGACATGGCGACCCCGACGCACCTCAACCCGCTGGGCGTGAAGGGCATCGGCGAGGCGGGGACCATCGGCGCGACCCCGGCCGTCCAGAACGCCGTCGTCGACGCCGTGGCGCACCTCGGCGTGCGGCACATCGATATGCCCGCCACACCCCTGCGGGTGTGGGAAGCGATCCAGGCGGCCAGGGAGAGCTCGTGAAGGTCCACATCACCGTCAACGGCGTGCCGTCGGACACGGACGTCGAGCCGCGCCTGCTGCTCGTGCACCACCTGCGCGACACCCTCGGCCTGACGGCGACGAACATCGGCTGTGACACGACCTCGTGCGGCGCCTGCACCGTGCTCCTGGACGGTGAGTCGGTGAAGTCGTGCACGGTGCTCGCCGTGCAGGCCGACGGCTCCGAGGTCACGACCATGGAGGGGCTCTCGCCGTCGTCGGACGAGCTGCACCCGATGGCTGCCGCGTTCCGGCAGGAACACGGGCTCCAGTGCGGCTTCTGCACCCCGGGCATGGTCATGGCCGCGGTCGGGCTGCTCCAGGAGCACCCGCGGCCGACGGAGCGCGAGGTACGCGAGGGCCTGGAGGGCAACCTCTGCCGGTGCACCGGGTACCACAACATCGTGCGCGCGGTGCTGCGCGCGTCCGGCCAGGACCCGGACGCCGCGGACGAGGCCGCGCCCGATCTCGTCGCCCCGGGCTTCTCCACGGGGAGTGGCGCATGATCCCCGTCGCCTTCGACTACGTCCGCCCCGAGTCGGTGGACGCGGCGGTCGCGCTGCTCGGCGAGCGCGGCGAGGACGCCAGCGTGCTCGCGGGCGGGCACTCGCTGCTGCCGTTGATGAAGCTGCGGTTCGCCGCACCCGAGCTGGTGATCGACATCGGGCGGCTCGAGGAGCTGCAGTACGTGCGGCTCGACGGCGACGAGATCGCGATCGGCGCGGGCACCCGGCACTCCACGCTGGAGGTCTCGGAGCTGCTCGACGCCGAGTGCCCGCTGCTGCCCGCGGTCGCGCGGACCGTCGGCGACCCGCAGGTTCGCCACCGCGGCACCCTCGGCGGCTCGCTCGCCCACGCCGACCCCGCCTCCGACCTGCCCGCCGCGGCGCTCGCGCTGGACGGGACGGTCGTGTTGCGCGGGCCGCGGGGTGAGCGGCGGGTGCCGTTGACCGGCTTCTACACCGGGGTGTTCTCCTCGGTGAAGGAGCCGGACGAGCTGCTCGTCGAGGTACGGGTGCCGCGGACCGGCGCAGCGGGCTGGGCGTACGAGAAGTTCACGCGGCGGGCGAACGACTGGGCGATCGTCGCCGTCGCGGTGGTCGACGGACGGGTCGGGCTGGTCAACATGGGCCCGACGCCGCTGCGGGCGTCCGCGACCGAGGCCGCGCTCGCCGGCGGGGCCTCGGTCGCCGAGGCGGCCGCGCTGGCCGACGAGGGCACCGACCCACCCGCCGACTCCGCCGGCACCAAGGAGTACCGCCGTCACCTCGCCCGGCTGCTGACCCGCCGCGCGTTGACGACCGCGGGTCGCTGACGCGGCCGGTCAGTCGTTGTCGGCCGGGGCGGGCGCGCCGCGCGTCGGGCGGATGCCGAGCCGGGCGACGTTGTCGACGGCGGGGTGCGCGGTGCCGGCGGGACCGGCGGCGAACTGCTGGAGCAGCCGCGTGGTGACGGCGGTCAGCACCTGGGCGACGCGCGGGTTGCCGCGGCTGTCGGGGCAGGCGGGGTCGAGGCCGCAGACCCAACCCTGGGTGCCGCTGGAGAACACGCCGGCGCCGCTGCGGGTGGTGTAGTAGACGGCGTCGGAGAACTCGTGCTGCTTGGTGGTGCCGCACACCACGGGGGAGTGGAACAGCACCTCCATCGGCCGAGGGGTGGGTGCCGCGAGGTTCACCCTCGCGTACTCGACCCCGACGACGCCGGTGAGCTTCTCGCCGGGATTGACGATGCCCTGCAGCAGCCAGTTGCCCGGGTCCGTCGCGACGAGGTCGGCCCTTCCGGGGAAGCAGGAGTAGTAGTTCCCGGTCAGGACACTTTCCGGTCGGGGGTAGGGCGGCTGGCGCCAGTCCGGGGTGGCCTCCTTCGGATCGGTGCGGCTCGCCGGGTCCTCGCCGAAGGACTTGTAGTTGATCTCCAGCCGGTTCTCGCCCAGCGGCGTCGCAGCGAAGCGGATATGCCGGTAGACCTCGTTCCCGCCGAGGAAAGCCAGGTTGACGCCGCGGTCGCGCGCGGCGGTGGCGGCCTCGCGCATCGCGGTCGACCAGTACTCGTCGTGGCCCAGGGTGAGCACGGCGCGGGCCCCGTCGAGCAGGTGCGGGTCGGCGTGCAGGTCGACGTCGGTGGCGTAGCCCAGCGGGATACCGGCGTGCTCAGCGACCCGGACGGCGGCCAGCTCGAACTGCAGGAACTGGCCGGCCCCGGACATCGCCTGCTGGTAGGGGCGGTCGAACGACACCGCCCGCGAGCGCGTCTCCCGGCGCCCGTCCGGACCCTTGTAGAGGCTGTAGCCACCCCACTGGTTGTAGGCCTGCCAGGTGGTCACGGCGTTGATCACGACCAGCCGGCCGGCGTTGGACCGCGTCCGCACCGTCAGCGGGACGTACTGCTGGGCACCGGAGTCGGCGTCCAGGCGCAGGAGGTAGTCGCCCGGCGCCCACCCCGTGGTGTCGACGGTCGACGACGGCGTCCACGGCGCGACCACGGTGTGGGTCGGTTCCTGCACCACCGCGGCCGGCTGCTGCGAGCCGGCTTGCGGTGGCGAGGTCCACACGGACAGGGCGTCCGAGCCCTGGTAGGCGCCGATGCGGAACGCGGTCACCGTGTAGTGCGGGGCAGTGGTGGAGACGAACAGCCGCACCGGTTCGCCGGGCGCCACGCTCGTCCGGTCGGCGAAGCCCTCGATCGCGTGCTCCGGACCCGGCCGGGTCAGCTGCCAGCCCGGTGTCCCGGTCGACGAGGCGGTGCCCGGCGCCGTCACCGGAGCCGAGCTCGGGGCCGTGGGCGCCGGCTCGGAGCGCGGCTCCGTGCACGCACACAGCGTCAGGAGCAGCCCGATAGCCGTTAGCCCGGCGTAGAGCCTCGTCGCCCGCATGCCGCCATCGTGCCCACCCCACCTCGCGCGGCGTTCGTGGCCCCGCTGCCGTTCCGACGCGTGCGGGGCCCACGACACCGCGCGAAGTGGGCGGCGCGGTCGCTTTCGCCCTGTCAGTCCCCCACGGCGGAGGCTGCGGCGAGGATCGCGTCGATCGTCGCCTGGGGGTGCGACACCATCGACACGTGCGACCCGGCGACCTCAGCTGATCGTCGCGCCCGCGCGCTCGGCCATGCTCCGTTGGGTGCCGGGCGGGATGACCCGGTCCTCGGTGCCCACCACGGCCCAGCTGGGCAGCGACGTCCATCCCGAGGCGCCGGACGGGGTGGTGTTCGCGCTCAGGGTGATCGGCCGCTGGCTCTCCACGATCAACCAGCGGTCGGCCTCGGGCAGGTCCTGAGCGAAGGACTCGTGCACCGTGGCCGGTTTGAGGAAGGCCTCGACGTCACCCTCAGGTGCGCCCGGGTAGCCGACGAGGTCGAGCACCGTGGTCGGGTCGGGGACGGCGAGCGCCGAGCCGGACCCACCCAGGATCTGGAAGACCGTCTCGCCTTCGTCGGGGACGAACGCATCGACGTAGACGAGCGCCCCCACGTCACCGCCGCCCGTCGCGTTCGTGATGACGAAGCCGCCGTAGGAGTGGCCGACCAGCACGACCGGGCCGCTCGTGCGCTGGGCGACGAACGAGGCGATGTACGGCGCGTCGATGCTCACGCCGCGCAGCAGGTTCGGCGGAGTGAGTACGGAGAAGCCTTGGCTTCGCAGCTCGGTTGCGACAGCGTTCCAGCTGTACCCGTCGGCCCATGCCCCGGGCGCAGCCCTCATGATCTGCGCAAATCGAGCTACGGTGTCTGGTCGGGGTCTCGGCCTCGTGGCGGGCGCTCAGCGCCGTCGCTCCGGGTGGGGTGGTCGCGCAGACGCGAGCGGATGTGCCGGCTGAGGACGTCCGGCTCGGAGTTCTTCCCGACATAGGTCGCGTTGGGCGGCAGGGTCTGCCCGTCGCGCTCGAGGTCGTTTCGCTCCAGGATCGTGTACAGCACCACGGGCACGTGCCGCAGCCGGCCGTCGCCGAGCATCAGCCGGGCGCAGCGCAGCCCTGCCCGGTAGTACCCGCCGGCCACGACGTCGTCGGGTGGTGCGGGCAGTCCGGGTCTCGGGGACGCCCAGCGCAGCATCACGTCCATGATCACGAGGTCGGGGACCGTCTCGCGCATCCGCGGCAGGTGTTTGCGGAACTCCTCCTCGGTGGCGAACGCCTCGACGGTGGCGTCCGGGAACATCCCGGCGAGGTTGTCCGCAATCGGGCCCTCCTGAAGGTGGTCGTCCTCGACCACGACGAAGTGGGGCATCGCTCCTCCTAGGACATGTGCTCACACGAGCGGAAGCACCAGGCGGACGGTGGTCAGGTCGGCGGACGCGTCGATCAACACCCGGCCACCCATCGCGCGGGTCAGGTGGTCGACTATCCAGAGCCCCAGGCCGGAGCCCTCCCCCGTGGTGCTGCGCGCGGTGTCGCCCCGCCAGTTGCGTTGCAGGACGTGGGTGAGGTCGGCCGGGTGCAGCGGGATGCCGGTACTCGCGACCGCGAGGGTGAGGTGGGTCGGCCCCACGTCGGCGCTGATGTTCACGTGGGTGCTCTCGTAGCCGTACTTGGCGGCGTTGTCGAGGATGTTGCCGACGCACTGCTGCAGGAACGAGGTGTCGACGTTCACCAGGCCCCGGCCCATCCGGCGGACGGAGTCGCGTTCCACCTCGAACCGGATTCCCCGGCGCGGGTCGCTGAGCACCTGGGCGTCGTCGGCGGCGGCGATGAGCAGGCGCACCAGGTCGTCGACCCCGATCCGCTCAGGCTTGGAGACCGGTTGCTGTCCCCGGCTCAGCGTCGCGAACACGCCTGCGGACATGGCCACGCGGCTCGCCCTGCGGCAGAGCCCGCGCACGGCCTTGAGCTGCGCCTCGACCCGTCCGTCGAACCGGCCGCCGCGCAGCACCGACTCCGTGCGGCTCGCGGCGGTCCTCAACGGACTCACCAGCTGGTGCTTGAGGTCCTCCATCGCCTCCGCCTCCGTCTGGAGCGCAAGCTCCAGGCGGTCGCGCGCGTCGCGTAGCCGACCGAGTGTGTCGTGCAGGTGGCGGTAGAGCCCGAGCTGGTCACCGATGATCTCGTTGATCTGCGCGGAGTTCGGGGGGATGGCGGCGGCCGGCCCGGACGTCTCGAGCACGCCGAACATCCGAGCGCCTACGCGGATCGGCGTACAGATCAGCCAACCGGCCCCGCCGTCCGCCGGGGTACTCCGGAGTTGGCGGTGGACCCGCACCGTCTGCTCGGCGAGCCGGGACACCCCGGCCTTGATCCCGTTGCCCGTGTGCGCGACGGGGACAAGCTCGGTCACGCCCGCCGCCCGGCAGGTCCGGTAGGCCACGGCGACGGTGGACTCGGGGACGACCTCGCACATGATCTGCGTTGCGTGGGCGGCCACCCGTTGCTCCTGACCCCCGTCCCCGGCCGTGCGGCCCAGTTCCTCGGCTACCAGCTTGTTCAGCGACGTCATCCCTGCGGCCAACCGGCGCCACGACTCGTTCTCCTCCGAGAGCTCCCACCGGTGCTGCCAGGTGCGCCAGTAGCGGCTGAGCTGTGCGGCGACCGGTCGCAGGAGCGCCAGGTCGGACGTCGTGAAGTGGTGCGGCGGCCCCTCGGCCCCGACGCAGCGGACGAGCCCGTCGACGTGGGTGCCGCTCAGCAGACGCACCTCCATGAAGGGGGCACCGGTCACCGGGTCGAAGCCGGTGCGGTCGGCGGGGTCGGTCGCGATGCAGGTGCGTTGCCGGGGATCGCACGGCTCCACTGCGCGGGCTCCGTTGGAGTGGGCGAACAGGGCGTACCGGCCGGGCGGCTGCGTCGAGTCCTCCAGGAAGACCGACACCTCGGCGGCGTGGAGCTCGAACGCGATGAACCCGCAGACGTCGGAGAGCAGTTCCGCGAGCTGTCTGCGCGGGAGGGGCCGCTCCGGGGACTCGACGTCGGCGTCGTGGAGGATCGTGTCGCAGGCCTTGACCAGCGCGAGGGTCTGGCGCTCCCGCACCGTGCTGCACAGCTCCGGAAGGACATCGACGAGCTCGACGACGGTGTCGAAGATGGCGGCGAGCGGCTCCTTCCCGAGCAGGGTCAGAACCCCCCTGCAACCATCGACGTAGTCGATCGGCAGCGCCCCCGTGACGTCGTGGCCGACCAGCACGGCCAAGCGGTCCGGAACGTCGTCCGGGACCGCGAGGGTGCGAGTGTTGAACGCGAGCGCGGTCACCGGGTCGGCGTCGATCTCGGCCTCGAAGACCGCGGATGGCGACGGCACGTCGAGCCAGCAGCGAGACGATCGAGAGCCCGGCTGGGGCGCACCGGCCGTCGGGCGCCTCCCAGAGCACCGCACCGAGGCTGCCGGTGACCTGCGCGAAGGTGCGTACCAGGTCGTGGGTGGTCGCGGGGCCCTCCGGATCCAGTGCCGCACCGACGAGCGCACGGACCGCGCGCGTCGGATTCACCGCTGGCCTCCCGCCTGGCGCGTAGGCACCGCTGCAGCCGGCCGGATCGGGGCCGTGGCCGGTCCCGCCGCAGGCGGCCATATCGGTGCCTTCGCCAGGCGCAGGAGCTCCGAGCGCGCTTCATCGGTGCGCGAGACCACGGTGCCGTCGAGCCCGGCATGCTCTTCGGCGAGCTCCTGGAACACGTGGGCGACCTGGCCGATCAGCGCGGTGTCGCTGCCGAACGGTGAGTGGACGAGGTCGGCCTCCAGCGTGCGGGCGCACTGCCGGAGGTGGACCGAGACCGCGGGTTCGGCCACGACCTCGACCAGTGCACCGGGTAGGAGCTCACCCGTCGAAAAGCAGCGCAGCTGAGCGGGCACGATGTGAAGCAGGTCGGCGTAGACGACCGCGTGGTCGCGCCCGTCTGGCAGCCGGCCCACCGTCTGGAACAGGTCGTGGATGTACGGGTGCGCGTGTCCGGCGCCGAGGGTGCGCAGCAGTGGCTCGAGGTCCCGCAGGGCTGCGCCGAGATCACGCTCGACCTGTGCCCGGGCCCGCCGGCGTGCGATCGCGAGGATCAGGCGGTCGACAGGGGCGGCGGGAGGCGACTCCTGTGCGGTCGCCAGGTCGACGAAGCCGCCGACGAGACCCAGCAGCCTGTTGTCTGCGAGCAGGGGCTCGTCACGGAAGCGGGCAACGGTCTCGATCAGCTCGTCGGGGGGCATCGGATTGCCGGTGACGTTGCCCTCCGCGAGCCGGGCGACGGCGACACCCAGCTGCAGGCGGACGGCGTGCACGGGATCCGGGTGGCGGCGGAGCTCGTCGACGAGCAGGTCGGTGTGGAGTTCGACCGTCCACCAGGGCAGCCGGCCGGGCAGCGTCGCGGCGAGCACCTGACGCAGGTGGTTCATCGCGCTCGCCACCATCACCCGGCGACGGTCCGGCGATGGCTCGCCGCGGCACGCCGTCAGCGTCTCCTCGGCGAGCTGCAGGCGAGCCCCGGGACCCTCCTCGGGGCCGGGGCGCGGAAGGGCGTCCGCCACGACTCCTCGTCGGGCCTCCCGGCGGACCGCCTCCAGGTCGACGACCCGCCACCGCTCCTCACCGCACGGCTTCACGTTCGGCGCGGCGGAGTCGAGGATGGCAACGATGTCCGGCGGCTGCTCGTCGCAGAACGCGCTGATCTCCGCAAGCCCGAACTCGCGCAGCACCGCCGCGGCGGCCAGCACCCGTTGGACGGTCATGCCGTCCGCCCTGCGTGTCCCCCGGGCTCCCGACCGTCGACGATCAGGTCGAGGACGGCGCTCGCCGGCGCCCGACGCTCCTCCCATGCGGAAAGGATCTCTTCGAGCGCGGGCGGCAGCGGCCAGCCGAGCAGCGAGACGAAGTGGTCCTTGTCCGCCAGCGGCCGGTCCACCTTGTTGAGCTGGACGCCGAGCTGCGCGACGGCCAGCTTGCTCTCGTGAGGGCCGTGGCCGCAGCGGACCTCGAACCAGGAGCGGAGCGTCTCGGCGGCCTCGTGACCGATCCGTCGTGCGCGCCCCTCCGCTGTGTCGGTTCGCCGACTCAGCACGGTGCGCAGGACGTCGGCGTGCCGGCGAGCGGCGGGAGCGAGCTCGACGTCGAGCTTTCCGGCCCACTGCTCGTGGAATACGTAGGACACCCAGTCGAGCAGTCCTTCGGCGAACGTGCTGTCGTTGCTGGCCCGGAAGGGGTCGTGGCTGTGTACGCAGCGGACGAGATCCCGCAGATCCTCGATCAGCTGCCGGGCCGTCGCGTCGAGATGCTCGAACCCGAGGGGTCTCGGTCAGCCGCGCGTCCCACGCCTCGACGACGCGGGTGACCGCCGTGTCGTCGTCGACGTCCCGGCCCGCCCACTCCCGGGCCCGCATCTCGAGGTCGCGCAAGACGAACTCGACCGCGCCACCCTTGTCGATGTGGTCGCAGAGCTGCGACAACCTCGTCCGCGTGGCGTGGAAGACCGCGGCGCGGGCGAGAAGGCTGCGCCACATCCACGGTTCGAGTCCGGGGTAGGGCGAGATCGCCGGCACGCGCTCAGCCTTCCCGCTCCGTGACTTTCTCGGAGGCCTTCTCGGCGCCCAGCGCCCGGGCACCGAGCCGGCGCCGGATCCGCGGCCACAGCACGTCCTTCCACAGGGACTCCGCGACCTTCGATCCGGCGCTGACGGCGATCCCGACGATGATCGTGGTCAGGATTGGCTCCGCACCATGTTCGCTGTCGGTCACCTCGGCGCGGGCGTCGGCCACGTCAGCCGGGTCCAGGCCCGCTGTCCCGGCCGCTGCACTCGCCTCGCTGCCCGGCTCACGCAGCTCGGTGAGCACCTCCCGCGCGACGTCCTGGATCTCGGTCGCCGTAGCGTCACCGCGCTCAAAGCGCCATACGGCCATCTCTGCAGACATGTCACCCTCGCCGTTGTCGGACGTGGACGAGCTCGCTCACCGTTGATGTAGAGGCGCGGCCGGCCGTGGTGATACATGCGTACGACGGGCGCTCACGGAGGGTGGCCGTGGTGTGCCACACGAGTGCGTCGGGTGAACCTTCCGTACAACCGCTCAGAGATCACGCACCGGTCGTCAGCACCACCCGGAACCGGGCCTTGCCGCTCATCATCCGCGCGTACCCCTCCGCCGCCTCCTCGAGCGGATACGTCTCGATCATCGGGCGCACGTCCTGCAGCGCGCTGAACCGCAGGGTGTCCTCGGAGTCCTTGGATGTGCCCGAGGCATGCCCGATCACCCCGGTGCTGCCGGGGATCAGCGCGAACGGCGGGACCTGCATGGGGTCTGCCGACGCGCCGACGACGACCATCCGCCCGCGCGGACGCAGGCCGCCAACGGCGGCGCTCATCGCGGCGGCGGCGGTCACCGTGGCCAGGATCGTCGTCGCGCCGCCAAGGGTCTGCAGGGCTTCGGCGACGTCGGTGCCGGTGGAGTCGATGTAGTGGTGGGCCCCGAGGGAGCGGGCCTGCTCCTCCTTGTCCGTCCCGCGGGCGATCGCGACGGTCTCGAAGCCCATGCGCCGCGCGAACTGGACCCCGAGGTGGCCGAGGCCGCCGACGCCGAGCACGGCGACCAGATCGCCCGGGCGTGCGCCACTCTCGCGCAGCGCGTTGAACGTGGTGATGCCCGCGCAGAGCAGCGGGGCTGCGTCGGCGGCGGACAGGTCGCCGGGGATCGAGGCGAGCGCGGCCTTGGGTACGAGGACGTGGTCGGCGTACCCGCCGTCGTAGGCGATGCCCGGCACGAGGCCGTTCACGCAGCTGATCATGTCGCCACGGCGGCACGGGTCGCAGTAGCCGCAGTTGCCGCCGAACCAGCCGACCCCGACCCGCTGGCCCACCTCCCACGGGAACGTGTGGTCGCCGACGGCCTCGATCCGGCCGGCGATCTCGTGGCCGGGGACCCGCGGGTACTCGATACCCGGCATGTGGCCCTCGACCGTGAGGGAGTCGGAGTGGCAGACGCCGCAGGCCTCGACACGGACCAGGACCTCGCCGCGGCCGGGGGTGGGGACGTCGCGCTCCACGAGTTCGAGTCGCTTGCCGGGGGCGGTGACCTGCATCGCGCGCGTCATATCGCTCATGGAGATCACTATTGCGATCCGCCCGCGCGGGCGCATGTTGATCGTGCGGGCTTCGTGCCCACGGTCGGCTCACTCGCGCTGATAGGAGGTCGGTGAGCCGTCCTCGACTCGACCCGGAGCAGAGCGCGGTCCGGCGTGCCGTGCTGCACCGCGGTGACCGTCTCCTCGGCCATCGCCAGCAGCCGGCGAGCGCGGGGCAGCAGGGTCTCGCCGGCCGGGGTGAGCGCGACCCGCCGCGTGTCGCGCACGAACAGCGGCTGCCCGAGCTCGTTCTCCAGCTGCTTGATCGACGACGACAGCGCCTGCTGGGCCAGGAACAACCGGCCCGCAGCCCGGGTGAAGTTCAGCTCCTCCGCGACCGCGACGAAGTGCCGCAGGTGGCGCAGCTCGGGTGCCATGGCGCCATTCTGCGGGACCGACTGTCGCACCGCGGCGGGCGTCGGGGGACTCCGACTGGAAGGTCGACTGGAAGGTCCGACCAGGGTCCGTCGGCCGCGCTCCTGCCAGCGTAGGTCGGTCGAGAGGCGGAGCGCGATGCACCTGACGGTCGAACTCCTCCGCACCGCCGACGGGCGATTGGAGGGCACCGTGGCCACTGACGGGGGCTCGGAGCGGAGCTTCTCGGGAACGCTCGACCTGCTGCGGATCCTCGAGGAACTCGAACCCCTCCCGGACGACCCGCCGACCCCGAGGCGGCCGGGATGACCGCGACCGCGGAACACGCCACGCGCGCCGCCGCGCGGATCGCGGCCGTCAGCGGGTTCGTCTTCGCCGGGCTGTTCGTCGCCGCTCTCGTGCTGCTACACCGCGCCCCGAACCTCAGCGATCCCGACCAGGCGTACGCCGCGTTCTACGCGCGCGGCGGCGACCAGATCTTCGTCGCTGTCGGGCTCTACCTCGTCCCGTACGCCGGCATCGCGTTCCTGTGGCACATGACCGCGATCCGCAACGTTCTCGACACCCTGACGCCCAGCCCGTCGGCCATGGCCCACGGGCTCAACCTCCTCGCCGGGGCGATCTTCGTGACCCTCATGTTCGCCGGCACCGCCGCGGTCGGGGCGGTCGCGTTCGGGGTGTACTTCGGTCACACGCCCGCCGAGGACCCAGCCGTGGCCCGGGCGCTCACCGCCGTCGGCTACGGGCTCGTCTTCATCTTCGCGGTCCGCGGGGCCGGGATGTTCGCCCTCACCACCACGACGCTGCTGCGCAACGCCGGGGTGCTGTCGCGGATCCCGTCCGTCGTCGCCTACCTGCTCGCCGCCTTCCTGCTGGTCGCCGTGACCAACAACCCCGTCGCCGTCCTCGTCTTCCCGGCGTGGGTCGTCCTGATCTCGGTCTTCCTGCTCCGCCACGCCCGCCCGTCCAAGCCCGTAGGAGCGACCCCGTCATGACCACTGCCGCTGCGTCGAAGTCCCTGGACGACATCCCCGGCCCGAAGGGCGTGCCGCTGCTGGGCAACATGTTCGAGATCAAGCAGGCGACGATGATGCAGGACCTGATGACGCTCGGGCGCGAGTGGGGTCCTATCTTCGTGCTGAAGACGCCTACCGGGCCGCGCTACATCGTGTACGGCCTCGAGATGGTCGACGACCTGTGCGACGACAGCCGCTTCGACAAGCTCGTCGGAGTCAGCCAGCGGGAACTCCGCCAGACCCACGAGAGCGCGGGCCTGTTCACTGCCGACACCGACGACCCGCTGTGGAAATCGGCGCACGACATCCTGCTGCCCAGCTTCAGCACGTGGGCGATGAAGGGCTACCTCGACCCGATGATCGACATCGCCGAGCAGCTCTGCCTGAAGTGGGAGCGCCTGAACCCGGACGAGCCGATCGACGTCACCGCCGACATGACCCGCCTGACCCTCGACACGATCGCGCTCTGCGGGTTCAGCTACCGCTTCAACTCGTTCTACCGCGAGACCGACCACCCCTTCGTCACGGCGATGATGGGCGCGCTGCACGAGACCCAGGCCCGGCAGCGCCTGCTCCCCGCCGCGATCAAGCTGCGGCGCGGCGCCCAGCGCCAGCTGCTGGCCGACGCGAAGTTCATGGACGACACCGTCCAGACCATCCTCGACGAGCGCAAGGCGAGCGGCGATCCCGGGACGGACCTGCTCGGGCACATGCTCGTCGGCACGGACAAGCAGGGGAACCGCCTGCCCGACCACAACATCGTCGCCCAGTGCGAGACGTTCCTGGTCGCCGGCCACGAGACCACCAGCGGCCTGCTGTCATTCGTGATCGCCTACCTGCTCAAGAACCGCGAGGTCGTCGTCCGCGCGCAGGAGGAGGTCGACCGCGTGTTCGGTACCGACCCGTCGGTCCCGCCCACGGTCGCCCAGGTCCAGCAGCTCGGTTACATCCGGCAGATCCTCGACGAGACGCTGCGCCTGTGGCCGACGGCACCCGCCTTCACCCGTCAGGCCCGCAAGCGCACCACGGTCGGCGGGTGGGGCCCGTTCGAACCCGGTCAGTCGATCATCGCGCTGACCCCGATGCTGCACCGGCTCAAGGACATCTGGGGAGCGGACGCCGAGGAGTTCAACCCCGACCACTTCGAGCCGCAACGCCGCGACGCCCTGCCGCCCAACGCGTACAAGCCGTTCGGATCGGGGCAGCGGGCGTGCATCGGGCGCCAGTTCGCGCTGCAGGAGGCGACGCTGGTGCTCGGCATGCTCCTCCAGCGGTTCGAGTTCGTCGACCACGCGAACTACCAGCTCAAGATCAAGGAGTCGCTGACCATCAAGCCCGAGGGGCTGACGATCACCGTCCGCCCCCGCTCCGGACGGACCTGGGGCGCGACGCCGCGGCCGGGTGCCGCCACCACGACGCCGCGGACGCCGGCGCTGGCCGTCGTGCCGACCGACCGGCACGGCACTCCGCTGCTGGTGCTCTTCGGCTCGAACCTCGGCGGGTCCGAGGACATCGCCTCGCGGATCGCGCGCGAGGCGACGGACCGGGGCTACACCGCACGCACCGCCGGGCTCGACTCGGCGGTCGGAGAGGTGCCGACCGAGGGCGCGGTCGTGGTCGTCACCTCCTCCTACAACGGGCAGCCGCCGGACAACGCGGCGACGTTCTGCGCGTGGGCCGACGATGCCAAGACGTCGCTGGCCGGCGTGCGCTACACCGTTTTCGGCTGCGGCAACCGCGACTGGGCGGCGACCTACCAGGCCGTGCCGACGCGGCTCGACGTCGCGCTGGAGGACCGCGGGGCCACGCGGGTGTACCCGCGGGGCGAGGGCGACGCCCGCGGCGACTTCGACGCCCAGTTCGAGGCCTGGTACGCCGGGCTGTGGGATGCCCTGGGTTCGGCCCTCGGGCTCGACGCCGGGGCCACGGCGACGGCCGGGAGCGGCCCACGGCTGGCGGCGACCTTCGAGCAGCGCCGCACGGCGAGCCCGATCCTGCAGTCGTACCGCGGCCAGGCGGCGACCCTGCGGGTCAACCGCGAGCTCACGGCGCGGGCGGGCGATCCGGGCGGACGCTCGGTGCGGCACCTCGAGATCACGCTGCCGTCCGGCATCTCCTACGCCGCGGGCGACCACCTCGGGGTGCTGCCGCGCAACGACGTGTCGCTGGTCAACCGGACGATCGCCCGCTTCGGCCTGGACGCCGGCCAGTACGTCACGCTCACCGCGTCCGGTGCCGCCCCGACCCACCTACCCCTCGGCGAGCCCTACCCGCTGCTGGGGATCCTCGCCGGCTGCGTCGAGCTGCAGGACGTGGCGAGCCGCGCCGGCCTGGCGGCGATGGCGGCCCACCTGCCCGAGGGCCGCGCGCGCGACGAGCTCGCCGGCCTGGCCGGGACGGACGACGAGTCGCGGGCCCGGTACCGGGAGAAGATCGCGATTCCCCGGGTCACGCTGCTCGACCTGCTCGAGGCCCACCCCGAGTGCGACCTGCCGTTCGCGGAGTTCCTCGACCTCCTGCCGCCGCTGCGCCCGCGGTTCTACTCGATCTCCTCGTCGCCGGCGGCGAGCTCCGACGTCGCGCTGACCGTCGGCGTGCTCGAGGGACCGGCGCGCTCCGGGGACGGCTCGACGTACCGCGGCGTGTGCTCCGGGCACCTGCGGGACGTGCCCGAGGGCGGCACCGTGTTCGCCTTCGTCCGGCAGCCGAGTATCGCCTTCCGGCCGCCGGAGAACCCGCACGTCCCGATGATCATGGTGGGCGCCGGGACCGGGATGGCTCCGTTCCGCGGATTCCTGCAGGAGCGGGAGTCGCTGCGGGCGCGGGGCGTGCCGATCGCCACGTCGCTGCTGTTCCTCGGCTGCCGCGACCGGGACGACGACCTGCTCTACGCCGACGAGCTGAAGGCCTACGAGGCGGACCGGGTCGCGACGGTGATCACGGCCTGCTCCCGGATCACGGGCTATCCACACCGTTACGTCCAGCACGCCCTCGAGGCGTCGGCCGACCAGGTGTGGGAGGCCATGCAGCACGATGCGGTGGTCTTCGTGTGCGGCAATGCCTCGACGATGGCCCCCGGCGTGCGGGCGGCGCTGATCTCGGTGTTCCGGGCCAAGACCGGTGCCGGGGAGGCCGACGGCGAGGCGTGGCTCGCGGGCCTGCGGGTGAGCAACCGCTACCTGGAGGACATCTGGGGTGAGACGGCGGTGGTGTGACGCCGCGGCCACAACCAGCGCTACGCGCGCGCCGTGAGCCACCCGCACACCGCTGCGGCTGTCTCTTCGATCGAACGCTCGGTGGTGTCGAACAGCGCGACCGGGGGTTCCAGGGTCGCTGCGTTGCGCTCCAGCCACGCGGCGTACTCCAGCATCTCGGCGATGCGCGGCTCGTCCCACTCGCGCCAGGCGGGCCGCGCCCGCAGCCGCGCGGCGAGGACGTCGGCGCGGCAGGTCAGCGCGAGGTAGTGGACCTCGCCGAAGAGGGCCCGCTCGGGCAGCGGCTCCAGCTCGGGCGGGACGACGGTCCCGCAGAGCAGCACGGGGCGGCCGCTCTGCCCGATGGTCGCGGCCAGCCGCAGCCACGTCGAGCGGAACGTGCGGTGGTGGCCGGTCGGGTCCCGCAGCTCGGGAACCCACAGGACGTCCTGTTCCAGGACGACGAACCGGTCGGCCAGCCGAGGCAGCAGCGCGTGACCCACCGTCGACTTGCCGGTCCCGCTGGGCCCGGCTAGGCAGTACAAGGGTTGTCGCACGAACTCCTGCTCGTGGCTGCAGGCCTCGCACACCAGCGGCGCCGCCGGGGTCACCCGCGCTCCGCATCGCGTGCAGACCAGCGGGTTCATCGCTCAGCCGAACAGGTCACCGAGGAAGCTCTTGTGCTTGCGGTTCCCGTACGGGCGCGGGGAGTCGGAGTAATTGCCCCGGTACGGGCGCGGCGAGTCCGGCTTGCCGTGGTGCCCACTCCGGTACGGGCGCGGTGAATCGGGCTTCCCGCGATGGCCCCCGGGCGGTACGTACTGCGAAGCGCCGTAGAAGTGGTCCTCGGCCGCGAGCATGCGCTCCAGCTCGCCGTGGTCGAGGAAGATCCCACGGCAGTTCTCGCATTGCTCGATGTGCACACCCTGCCGGTCGACCGTGCGCATCCGAGCACCGCATTTGGGACAAGTCACGCGAGCCAGAATAGGGGCGTCGTACGACACCGACGTTGGGCTGTCCGCGGGATTCCTGCCGCCGGGGGCTCAGCGCGGGTCGTCGGTCCGCCGACGGATCTCGTCGAGGGTGCGCAGCGCCTGTGTGGCGGCGTCCCGGTGTTGCGGCTGGGCGTGCGAGAGCTGGAGCAGTGCCTTCCTGGCTTCCTCGGTGCCGATACTGGCCAGCACCTCGACGAGGCCGGTGGCGGCGGGATCGGCGAGCAGCGTTCTGGTAACGATCGGTACGGACCTGTTCCCGGCCTTGACCAGCAGCATCTTGGCAAGTACCTGATCGTTCCCGCTGCCGGTCGTCGCCGCGGTCACGAGGGCGCGACCAGCGGCCGGGACTCCCGTCAGCCGCCAGGTCGCGCCGACGGCGAGGAGCCCGACGGATGCTGCGGTGCCCACGCTTAGAGGCTACTGCCGGAAGGCCGGTCTACAGCACGGCCGGGAGCCCGTGCCGTTCCCAGTAGGCGGGTTCGTGGGTGTCGCCATGTTCGAACCAGCCGTTGACGTGGGAGGTCACCTTGCCCGCGTGCGGCGGGGGCGGGGTGAAGGTCTGGCCGCCGCGGTCGGCGATGATCACGAGGTCCAACCGGACCCGCACGTCGATGATCTGTTGCACGTTGGCGAACTCGGGGAACCACTCGTCGTGCACCGGCCAGCTGAGCAGGACGAGGCGAGTGAGCTGTAGCCCGCGATGGGTGGCGAGGTTCGCGACCGTTCCCCCGTGGCTGTGCGCGAAGAAGTCGGGCTGCTGGAGGTTCTGGTCGACGACCCAATCGGCCATCTGCTGGGCGGCGAGTTGGCGGGCTCCGTCGGAGTACAGGCCGCTCCACCGGAAGCTCGGGTTGTGCAGCTTCAGGGGTGGCACGAGGGAGTCGAGGTAGGTGTAGAAGTCGCCGGCGGGCTGCCACCACCGGGTCAGCGCGGCGAAGGTGCCGTGGGTGAGCACGGCGGTGTGCGACGGCCGGTCGGTGCCGGTCAGGCGCGACGGGCGGCCGACCAGGTTGCGGAGGACGGGGTGCTGCGGGTCGACGCGGGCGACGCCGATCCGCCCGATCTCCCGGGTGAGTGCGTCGCCTCGGGAGGCGCCCTCCACGAGCTGGTCCAGGACGTCGTTGCGTGGTCCGGTGGTGTCGAGGGCCGCGACCGCGGCGGCGGTACGGACGAGGCGGCTCGGGCTCTGCAGGTTGGCTTCCACGAGGGCGGCTGCGGTGATCGGCTCGGGTTCATCGATCATGCGGGCCATGAGCTCGACGCTCGTGGCCGGTGGCACCGGACCGCCGCGCCGGGCGAGGTGGTCGGAGACATCGACATTCAGCGGTGCCGCCGCCTCCTCGACGGGAATGGGCTCCGGGCGGCCCAGCGGGGCGAGATCCGGGGGAAGACCGACTTCCGTCGGGCTGTCGACCCGCTCCGGTTCGCCGGCGGCAGCAGCGCCGACCGACAGCACGATCGCCGCCTGGCTCAGGTACGCGTCGCGGCTGCGCCCCAGAAAGGCATCCGGGCCGGGAATCGGAGTCGGGTCACGCCGCGCAGCCATGCGGTCCTCCCCATCGGTACGACGTCCGCAGTGGAAGGAGGCGCGCCGTTCGCTGCCGGATACACCGCGCCGCGGGTGGGTTGCTGCATCGCGCGATCTGGTGTCGGGTATGACAGCGGCGCGCCAGCTGCATCACGAGGACGAGAGCCGCCGGACGTGCGACCGACCGGTGGAGGACTCCGGTGAACTATGCCGACGACGATGATGCCCACGAGCGCCCAAACCTTCACGACGGGACCCGCCGCCCAGCCACCGCGGTCCCCCACCCGGCCGACCAGCCACCGTCGGCGTGCCCCCGGCGGCGTCGACCCGGACGCGCATCGCGCGCCTTCCGGTGCCGATCGGCTGTTCAGAAGGCAGCCCTCGTCCATCGTCGTGCACATTGGGGGTCTATGACGGTCTCGGCGCTGGTCCCGCATCTCGCTCAGAAGGGCGGCGGCGCGTCGAGGTCGACAGATTCGGGTCCGCCTGCTGGTGGTGACGGTGGTGGGTCCGGTCCGTGCACGATCAGCGTGTCCGGCCCTGGCGGCGCAGCCTCGTCGTGCCAGGGATCGTCCGGTCCAGGACAGGTATCCGGGAGTGGTGGGAGGACGGGCTCGGGCTGGACCTCGTACCGGCCGCCGAGGAGGCTGATCCAGAGGAACGTGCCGGGTGTCGGCTGCTGCAGGATCCAGCCCTGCCCCTTGAGGATGTGGTCGTGGCGACACAGCGGGGCCAGGTCGGCGGCGACGGTCTCGCCGCCGTGCCGGTACTCGACGGTGTGGTCCTGGTCGCAGCGGGTGGGGCGCCGGCGGCAGCCGATGCCGACGCAGGAGCGATCGCGAATCTGGGTGTGGCGGCGCAGCGCGGCGCGGGGCAGCCGGTCGTCGGGGTGGGCGTCGAGGTCGCGCCGGTCGCGTTCGCCGTATCGACGGGCGATGTCGGCCAGCACCCCGGCCCACCGCGCCACCGCCGGCTCTGCGGCCTGGGCGCCGCTGGTGAGCTCGGCGAGAAGCGCCGCGGGCAGATGTAGCTCGACGATCCCGCCGCGCGGCCCGGTGGCAGCGAGCCCGGTGGGGCGCCGGCGGGTGATGCCGTCGAACAGGAGCCGACCGCTGGCGTCGGTGATGGCCCAGCGCCACTCGGCGCGGCGCTGGTCCGCGACGACGGCGCGGGCGTGGGTGGCGGGGATCGGGCCGAGGCCGGCGATCTTGCCGGGGTGATCGTCGTGGCCGAGCAAGGTGGAAAGCGCCACCCGGACCTCCACACCGACGCGCTGGTCGTCCCTCACGGTGACGGTGCTGCCGTCTTCGGTTCCGCCCGCGTCCGCGCAACCTTCGGCCGGAGCACCGCTCGCGGCGCGGCCTGTGTCTGTGGTGGTGGTGGCGGCTGCAGGCGCAGCACCCCGGGTCGCGGCCTCGTCGACGGCACTCTTGTCGGCGGCCCGGTCGTGCGCCGCTCGATCATCCTCGTGCCGGGTCGGCGACGGGTCGTCGTTGCCGGAGCGGTGCGTGAGGAGGTGGGTGATGATCTGGTCGCGGTCGAGATGGTGCAGGGTGCCGTCAAGTAGCCCGGCCAGGATGTCGACGCGGATCTGGTCGAGCGTGGAGGGGTGCCCGGCGCGCCGTGCGGCGTGGGCGAGCAGGTCGATCCGCTCGACCGCGGCCTGGGCCTGCGCGGGGGACAGACCGCGGGCGCAGAGCACGGCGGTGCCGTTCTCGTCGAGCCAGGCGCACACCGTCCGGTCGCGCAGTGCCTTGCGGTAGCGGCGCTCGTAGTGCCGCGGATCGATCGCTGCCCGCCAGGACCGGTCCCGGCGATGAGATCGCTGGGCTCAACCGATACCCCGACGAGCGGGCCAGGAGTCGGGTGGGAGGCCGACCGGTGTCTCACTCGCGGCCCTACCGGTGCCGGGGACGTGACTCGGCCGAGGGAGGCCAGGTGTTGTCGAGCTGGTCGCGGACTCCGGCTCGCTCAACCATCGACGTCTCCCTCGGTTGCCGGCAGCAGGTGATCGATCCGGTCGAGGATCCAGGTGGGTGCACCGTCCTGCGGCAGCCGGCGTGCCATCTCCGGGGTCGTCTCCCCGGTCAGCACCAGCGCCGAGTCCATGCCCGCCGTGGCTGCCATGGCGATGTCGGTCGAGACGCGGTCACCGACCATCACGCAGCGGTCGGCGGACAGGCCCAGAATCCCGAGCACCGTCTCCAGCATCTCGGCGCCGGGCTTGCCGAGATTCGCCTCACACGTCACGCCGGTGCACGCTTCGATGGCGGCGACCACGGCGGCGGCGTCGGGCTCACCGCGTCCGCCGGGCATCGGGCAGTAGCGGTCCGGGTTGGACGTGATCAGGCGGGCCCGCTTGTGGAACCACAGCGCGTCGAAGGCGATCTGCAGCTTGCGGTACTCGAAGGTGCGGTCGAAGCTCGCGACGACCACGTCGATCTCCTCCGGCCGGTCGGTGAGCCGGATCCCGGCCGCCGTCAGGGCCCGCGTGAGCGGCTCCTCCGCGATGACGAACACCCCCGCACCGGGATGGTGCGTCTGCAGCCAGCGCGGCACCGTCACCACCGGGTTCACGATGTCCGCCACCGGCGTCGAGATGCCCAGCGCGCCCAGCTTGTCCGCGTACATCTGCGGGTCACGAGTGGGATTGTTGGACAGGAACACCGTGCGCCTGCCCAGCGCGCGAACACGGGCGATCACGTCGGCGGCCCCGGGCAGCAGGGCGTCCCCCAGGTAGACCGTGCCGTCGAGATCGAAGATGTAGCCGTCGTAGAGCCGGCCGGGCCGGAGCAGGCGTGTGGGGGAATCGGTGTTCGGCACGGTGGTCACCGTGTCATCTCGCGCAGTTCCGGGCGATGAGCAGGGGCCGCTGCAGGACGCCGGCCGAGCTCGGCCCGAAAGCTGACCTTCACACGATCGTCGCCGTCTCTGGTTCGATCGTCTCCACCGGGTGAGCACCGTGCCCGAGCTGAGGAGGCGTGGTGACCAGCGATCCACTCGCGCAACGGCGCACGACACCGGCGACCGAGCTCCCGGAGGCGGTGGAGGCCCAGGTCCGGGAGGCGCGCGAGGTGCTGCGTGCCGATGCCGCGGCCGCCGGCGTCGATCCGCAACTCGTGGACGCCGCTGTGGACGCTGCTGCCGCCTCGTTCGGGGAAGCGCGGGTGCACGCCTTCATCGGCATCCTCGTCGAGCGCGAGGTCCGGTCGACGCTTCGCCTGGCGACGCACGACACCACGGACGAGGGCCAGGGCGGCGACACCGGGACGCGCCGGTAGGCGACCCGGCCGTGGCCCTGACCGTCAGGTCGACGTACCTGCGCGCTGGGCGGAAGAAGAGGCTGAGGACGGAGCCGAAGTCGGGCGGGCGCCCGCGAGGCCTACCCGGGAGTGACGTGGGAGCGCCTGGCGGAAGTCAAGCGGCGCTACGACCCGACGAACCTCTTCCGGCACAACCAAGACGTGCCGCCGGCGTCACGCCCATGATCACCGGAAGCGGTGCGAGAGCCGCATGCGTGCGGCCGTCGCACCTGAGGTAGCAATCTTCAGGCAGAGCCGTTCAACGCCTCGGGGTTCGCGCAGTGCGCGAGCTCCTCGCCTCGCAGGAACCGCCCGACGTCCGCCGCCACGATGGCCGCCGCCTTCTGCGCCGTCTCCCGGCTCGCGCCCGCCAGGTGCGGGGTCATGACGATGTGCGTTGTGCGCAGCAGCCGCGAGTCCGGCGGGATCGGCTCCTCGGGGAACACGTCGAACGCCGCGCCGAACAGGTGGCCGGAGTCCAGGGCGTCGCACACCGCGTCGTAGTCGACCAGGGCCCCCCGCGCGCAGTTCACGAGCACCGACCCCGGCGGCATCAGGGCGAGCTGCGCCGCGCCGATCATCCCGGTGTTCTCCGGTGTCACTCGCGCGTGCAGGGTGACGAAACCCGACCGGGACAGCAGCTCGTCCAGCTCGACCTTCTTCACGCCCGCGCCGAGCGCCTCCGGCGCGACATACGGGTCGTAGACGACGACGTGCGCGCCGAAGCCGGTGACCATCCGTGCGACGCGGCTGCCGATCGCCCCGTAGCCGACCAGCCCGACGGTGCTGTCCTCCAGCTCGGGGCCCACCAGGTCGTAGCGGTAGTAGTCGCCGCGCCAGGTGCCGCCGGCGAGGTCCGCGTGGGTGTGCGGGATGCGGCGGGTCGCGGCCAGCATCATCGCGACCGTGTGCTCGGCCGTAGCCGTCGCGTTGCGGCCGGGCGCGAAGGTGACGGCGACGCCGCGCGCGGTGGCCGCCTCGAGGTTGGCGTTGACCGGGCCACCGCGGCTGATGCAGAACAGCCGCAGGTCGGGGGAGGCGTCGAGGATCTTCTCGGTGAGCGGCGCCAGGTGGGTGACGCAGACCGCGGCGCCGCGCAGCGCCTCGATCATCTCGTCCTCGGTGCCGGACGCCTCGTCCACCTCGGCGACCCGGCCCATCGGCTCGTCCGGCCACGGGAGATCCAGCTCGCGGATCTCCAGGCCACGGGAACCTTCGTCGTTGGGGATCTCGCGACGCAGGGCGTCGGCGAACAGCGAGTTGAGGACGAAGCGGTCTCCTGCCGCGAGCACACGGGTCATGACGCCTCCACGGGTGGGGTGTTGAACTGCAGGAGCGCGACCCGCCCGGCGCGCAGCCGCACCTCGGTGAGCGCGCAGTTGCGCAGGGCGGGGAACAGCCGCCGGTACTCCGCCAGCGGCACGCCGATGAGGGTGCAGAGCGCGAGCCGGATCGCGCTGGAGTGGGCGACGACGAGCACGCGCCCGTCGGGATGCTTGTCGGCGATCTCGTGCAGGCACTCGGTGAACCGCGCAGCGGCAGCGACCGGGTCCTCCCCACCGGGCAGGTGGTGGGCCACCGGGTCGGCGAGGAACGCCGCGCGGGCGTCGGGGAAGCGCTCGGTCATCTCGGCCGACGTCAGCCCCTCGCCGTCGCCGAAGTCGAGCTCGCGCAGCCGCGCGTCGACCTCCAGCGGGAGGCCCACCGCGCAGGCCTCCGCGGTGCGCCGTGCACGGCGGAGCGGCGACGACCACACGGCGGCGAGCCCGGCGGTCCGCGCCCACGCGGCGAGCCGTGCGGCCTGCTCCTCCCCGCGCGGGGTGAGCGCCACGTCGCTGACGCCGGCGTAGCGGTTCTCCGCGTGCCACACGGTCTCGCCGTGCCGCACGAGGACGAGATCGGTCACCGAGCCTTCTCCCCTCTGGAACGGGCGTGGCGGGCGGTCTCGGCCGGCAGCCAGCCGCGGCGTTCCAGCTCGTCGACGAACCGGACGTACGGCTCGGCGAACCGCCCGGCACCGCCGGTGGTCGGCTCGACGACCTCGCGGACGCGGACCATCCCCGCGGCGACCTCCGCGGCCTCGCGACCCGGCGACGCGGCGAGCACGGCCATGCCCAGGGCGGGCTCGGCGTTCTCGGGCAGGGTGACGGGACGACTCAGGACGTCGGCGCGCAACCGGCACCAGTACGCGCTGCGCGTCGCGCCGCCGGTCAGCACGAGGTCGCCGTCGAGCGGGGCGCCCAGCAGGTCGAGATGGTCGAAGCACAACCGCTCGACGAACGCGACGCCCTGCAGCACGGCGGCGAACCGGTCGCCGTCGTCCGCGGGCGTGCCGAGCAGGAACCCCTCGGCCTGCGGGGCGACGAACGGGAAGCGCTCGCCGGTCGACACCAGCGGGTAGGACAGCGCCGTCGCCGGCTCGTACCGCGCGGCCTGCCGGTTCAGGTCGTCGAGGTCGGCGCCGGGAAAGTCGCGGGAGATCGCGCCCGCGCCGGTGCTGGACGCCCCGCCCGGCAGCCAGTCGCCGTTAGGTGCCTTATGGGAGTACACGGCCCCCGACGGGTCGCGGACCAGCTCCCGCGACACCCCCTTGAGGACCAGCGTCGTCCCGAGCACGGAGTTCCAGCTCCCCGCGCGCAGCACCCCGGCGCCGAGCTGGGCCGCGCAACCGTCCGTGGCCCCGGCGACGATCGGGGTCCCGGCGGGCAGCCCGGTGTCCTGCGCGGCGGCGGCGCACACCGTGCCTATCTCGGTCCCGGGTCGGACCAGCGGCGGGAGCACGTGTGCCGGCACGCCCAGCGCGTCGAAGACGTCCTGCGGCCAGGTCTCGTCGACGAGGTGGGCGCCGGTCTTGAGCGCGTTGCTCAGGTCCGTGGCCAGCGGGGTGCCCGCGAGCCGGCCGGTGACGAGGTCGCTCTGGTGGGCCAGCCGGGCGCGTGGGACCAGGTCCGCGTGCTCGCGGAGCAGCCAGAGCAGCTTCGGCAGCGCCCAGGCCGGCTGCATCCGCTGGTAGCCGAGCTCGCGCCAGACCGCGCCGCCGACCTCGTTGACCCGGTCGACCTCGGCGGCGGCGCGGGTGTCGTCGTACATGAGGCCGGGGGTCAGAGGAGTGCCGTCGGGGTCGACGAGCAGGACCGTTCCGGACGTCGCGTCGACCGCGACCCCGCGCACCGCGGCGGCGGGAACTTCGCGCAGCGCATCCCGGCTCGCCGCGGCGACGGCGTGCCACCAGTCGTCGGGCTCCTGCTCGTGGCGCGGGCCGTCGCGGCGGCCGGTCAGCTTCCGGGATCCGCTGCCCGCGACGGTGCCGTGCGCGGTCACGGCGAGCGCGCGGACGCTCTGCGTGCCGAGGTCCAGGCCGACCCACACGTCGGCAGTCGACATCGCGGCCTCCTCGTCGAGCCTGTGAAAGAGGAAACACCCCGGGTGGCCCGGTCGCAGGTCGGGATGACCGCGCGCCAGGTCGTCGTTGCACGGCACGACCCGATCACCGCACTTCTGGGAGCCGTCACATGAAGGTCCTCTACACCGCCTCGGCCACCGTCACGGGCGAAGGCCGCAACGGCCACGGTCGCACCTCGGACGGCCTGCTCGACCTGGACCTGGCCACTCCGAAGGAGATGGGCGGCGCCGGCGGGGCCACCAACCCCGAGCAGTTGTTCGCGGTCGGCTACGCGGCATGCTTCCACTCGGCGCTCAAGGTCGTGGGGCGGCGCGAGAAGGTCAACGTCGACGGCTCGACGGTCGAGGCCGAGGTGGGCATCGGCCCGAACGACGGCGGCGGGTTCGGGCTGCAGGTCGCGCTCACGGCGAGCCTGCCCCACGTCGACCAGGAGGCGGCGGACCGCATCGTGGCCGCCGCGCACCAGGTCTGCCCGTACTCGAACGCGACCCGCGGCAACATCGACGTCACGGTGCGCGCGATCGGCAGCTGACGAGGCTCGCCCACGCTCAGTGGTCGGCGGCGCTCTCCACCGTCGCCTGCAGTGCACGGCACCGGCCGCGTCGCCGACGAACCGGTCGTCCGGCACGCCGCCGTTCGCCCGCGAGGCGGCGGCGGCGTCGTCCGGCTCCGCGTCGGGGGCGTCACGCCAGTGCAGGTTGACGGCGATCGTGACGGCTCATTGCTCCATCCGGGGCCGCTTCGTAACAAGTTGTGATCGTCGTTGACGGACGCGTCGCCCTGCGTGTCGCTTCCGGTCCGTCCGACCTGCGAGTACTACTCTCCGTGCCGCGCGTCAACCAGCTGGGTGACCGCATTAGCCTTCGCGGGTCGGTGTCCGGTCGGGGCCGGCTCCGACATCGCCCTCGCACCTGGAGGCCGTGTGCCCGCTCGTCACCTCGCGCGTCCCGTCGCTGCTCCCCGCCGGCGTGCCGCGGCAGCCGGCAGCGGCGTCGTGGCGCTGTTGCTGCTCGTCGTCGGCCTGGCGCTCGCTCCCGCGACCGCTGCCGCGGCGGCCGCCACGAGCATGCTGCGCATCGCCCAGCTCGATCCCGACCAGGGAGATCTCGAGCTGACCGTGTCGTCGGTCGCCGACCCCAACCAGAAGGTGCTGATCGCCTCGCTCGGCTACGGCGAGCTGTCGGACTACCGGAACGTCGAGGCAGGCGACTACGTGATCGCCACCCGTAAGGCGGGCTCGACGGAGCCGCCGATGGTGGCCAAGACCGTCTCGGTGCAAGCCGGCACGACCACCACGGTGGCGACGGTCGGCGCCGAAGGCGGCGTCACGACCTTCACCGACGACCTGTCCGCACCGGACCCGACGCAGGCGCGGGTCCGGGTCATCAACGCTGCGGCCCCGCAGCTCGACGTGCGTGGGCCGGCCGGCGAGGACATCGCCTCCGGGCTCGCGCGCGGTGCCGCCGGCCCGTACGCGACGCTGGCGCCCGGGGAGGCGCGGCTGTCGGTCACCCCTTCGGGTGCGCCGGCTGCCGAGCTTCCCGTCACCCTCGGCGCGAACGAGGTCAGTTCCATCGTGCTGACCAGCAGTGACGGCGCGCTGCGGGCTCGGGTCGTCGTGGACGCGGGCGGTCCTCCGGTCGTCCCTCCGGGTCCGGTGCACGCCGGATTCGGCGGTGCCGCGGCCGACCAGAATCCCTACCGCTCCGCCGGCAGCGCGGTGCTGGTCGTGCTGGCCGCGGCGGCCGCGCTCGTGTCGGCCCGGCTCGCGCGGAGCCGATGACGTGACGGGGCGACCGCGGTGACCACGGTGTCGGGCCTTCTGGGCACGCCGCCGCCGTGGCCGGTCGGTCTGGTCACCGCCGTGCTCGCGGGGATCCTGCTGTGGTCCGTGGCGGCACGGCTGCGGCTGCGCCCCGAGAGCCGGGCGGCGGCGACAGCGGTGTACGCCTGCTGTGCGCTGCTCACCGAGCTGACCACCGCCGACGGTGTCGACGGGCGCGCGACCCTCCTGCTCGCTGCGGGCGGGATGTTCGCGGCAGCCGGGAAGCGGCGCAGCGCGCTGGCCGCGCTGGCCTGCGTCGCCGCCGTCGCACTCGCTCCCGTGGTGGGGGTCGGCGTCCTCGTGCTGCTCGGCGTGATGGCGCTGCGGAGGGACCTGCTGACCCGCTTCCCCGTCCCGGTCCGCCGCCTGACCGGGGTCGCCGCGATCGCCGCCGCCGCCGCGGTCGTGGCGCTGCTCGCCCGCCCGGGCGACGGCCCTGCGGTGCCCGTGGGCGTCCTCGGCGTGCTGGGCGCGTGCGCGTTGCTGATCGGCGGTCCGGCGTGGGTGCGGCTGCCGTGGCTGCGGCCGCCGGTGCTCGCCGTCGCCGCGCTGATCGCGAGCCAGTTCGTGCCCGGGCCGGATCTCGACGCGGTGCTGCCGGCCGCGGCGGGGCTCGCGGTGCTGGCCGCCGTCCTCACCGAGGAGCACCAGGCGCTGTTCGCCCGCCCCGTGCTGGTGGGCGCGGTGATGGTGGGCGTCGCGGCGGCCGCCCTGCTCGTGCCCGCGATTCCGCTGCCGACGGTGCCGGGCCCGGTTGCGGACGCCGTTCCGGTGGCGGCGCGGGTGATGGGGCCGCAGGTCGCCGCTGTCTCGATCGCGATCCCGAGCCTGGACCTGTCCGGGCCGCTGGACGAGCTCGGCGTCGCCGACGACGGTGAGCTGCTCGCCCCGGACGACCCGTCCCGGGCCGGGTGGTACGCCGGTGGCGTGGTGCCGGGCGACCGTGGTCCGGCGATCGTCGGCGGGCATGTCGACTCGCGGCGCGGCCGGGGCGTGTTCTTCGCGTTGCGGTCGCTGCGCCCGGGCGACGTGGTCGAGATCACGCGCTCGGACGGCCGTGTCGCGCGGTTCGCCGTGTCCCGGGTGCAGCAGGTCGCCAAGGACCGGTTCCCCACGGCAGCGGTGTACGGCCCGACGCCGCGGCCCGAGCTACGGCTCATCACCTGCGGGGGCCGCTTCGACCGGACGGTGCGCAGTTACACCGACAATGTGGTCGTCGAAGCGGTAGCAACATGATGACGGTACGTAATATAGGTCCGAACGGAGCAGAATACTGCGTCCGATCGGCGGGTTTACCGTTTCTCCACTCGCCGCGACAATCCGCTCAGCGCCACCAGCGCGGTCCGAGGCATGCGCTCCCCCCTTCTGTGCAGCCGACCTGGACCGAGCCCGGAATCTCCATTCCAGGGCGTCCCGCTTTATCACCCCCGAGGAGCGTTCCCCACGATGTCAGCCGATCTTGACGGCCTGCCCTTCACCGTCGTTCGGCGGGGTTTCGACCGAGCGCAGGTCGAGGAGCGTCTCGGCAAGCTCCTCGCCGAGCGCGACGCCGCCCACGCCGCACGCCAGTCCGCCCTCGCCGACCTGGAGCGCCTCTCACGCGAGCTCGACGTGAGCCGTGGCGAGACCCGGGCCGCCCGCACCGAGCTCGCTGAGAGCCGGGCCATGGCTGAGCGCCTCAGCAGCCAGGTCGCTGAGCTGTCCACCATTCCCAGCACCGTGGACGGCATGAGCGACCGCCTACAGCAGATGGTGCGCGTCGCCCAGGACGAGGTGAACGACATGCGCGCCCGCGCCACCCGCGGTGCCGCACAGATCCTCAGCATGGCCCAGGCCGAGGCAGACGAGCTGCTGGACAACTCCCGCCAGGAGCGGCGCCAGTTCGAGGCCGAGCAGCACCAGTCGCAGGACGAGCTGCGGGTGCGGCTGGAGGAGAGCCGGACGCGGCTCGCGCAGATGCGGGAGGAGGCCGACGGCCAGCGGGCCCGCCTCGACGCCGAGCTGGCCGACCGCCGGGCCCGGGAGGAGCAGGCGCTCGCCTCGGACATCGCCGAGCGGCGCGACGTCCTCATGACCGAGCTGGGCGCCCAGGAGAGGCGGCAGCGCGAAGAGGCTCAGCGCATCGTGGACGGCGCGTCGGCGCAGGCGCGGGCAGTGCTGGCGGAGGCGGCCGCCGAGGGCGAGCGCTCGCGCTCCCAGCTGCGCGACCAGGTCACCCGCGCCCAGGAGGAGCTCGACCAGCTGCGGGCCCTGCAGCACCAGGTCGCCGAGCAGCTCACCGGGGTACGCAGCCTGCTGGACTGGACGCTCCCGCGGGTCACCAGCTCCGGCGCCCCGCTCGCCGGCCTGCCGCAGGCGCCGTCCATGCCCGCGTCCGGCCAGGTCGCCGCGATGCCGCCCACGTCGGTCACGCTGCCGCCGCCCACCGCCACGGTGCCGGTGCATCCCTCCGATGACCTGCCGCCGGTGTACGCGGAGACGTTCGACGACGTCGCAGGCCCCATGGACGACCGGGACGACGACGTGCGCATCGACGAGGTCGAGCCGGAGCCCGAGCCCGTGTCCACCTCCTCGTCGCGGTCCACGGGGACCGGGTTCCCGTCGACCGCCGACATCCGCACTCCCCACGACGTCGACGACGACGACGTCGACGTTCCCGAGCCCCGCACCACGGACGACGACGAGTCCGACCGTCCGTCGCCGAGCGCCCGTCCGGGCCGGTTGGCCGCCCGGATCTCGTCCCGGCGCTGACCCACCCTCCGGACCCACCCGTCCGGCCTCCTTCGACACAGCTCGACTCGCAGAACAGGAAGTGACCCGTGGCAGGTTCCGCCACCCCTTGGCCGAGCACGCAGGGCGCCGTCACCGGGACGGCGACCGCCGACGGTGACCGCCCGCTGTTCGCCACCGCGCTGCGCGGCTACGAGCGCAACCAGGTCGACGACTACCTCGACCGGCGCGCCACGGAGTTGAGCGAGCTCCGCAACGAGCTGGCCGACCTGCGGGCCGAGCGGGACCGGGCCGTCGCGGACGCCGAGAACAAGAGCAAGGAGCTGCGGGACGCTCGGGCGAAGTCGGCCCACCTCGAGCCCGCCGCGAAAGAGGACAGCTTCGGCTTCCGGGCGGAGAAGCTGCTGCGCATGGCCGAGCAGGAGGCCGCGGAGATCCGCAGCTCGGCCAGCCGCGAGTCCTCGAGCATCGTCGAGAAGGCGCGCACCGAGGCCGAGGCGCACCGGCACGAGGTCGAGCAGACGCTGATCACCCGGGCGTCCCTGCTCGAGCAGCAGTCCGCCAAGCGGTCGGCCGCGCTGCAGGAGCGTGAGCAGCAGATCTCCGAGCAGCTCGCCGCCGCACGGGAGCAGGCCGAGCAGTTGCACGCCAACGCGGCACGCGCGGCGGAGCGCCTGCGCGAGGAGTCCGAGGAGGCCGCCGAGCAGACCCGGCAGCGCGCCGACGCCGACGCCCGCCGCCGGCTCGACGAGGCCACCAAGGAGATCGCCCGGCTGTCGGGGCTGCAGACCGACGTCCGCAACGAGCTCGCCCAGCTGGCCCAGCTGATCAGTACGGAGCTGGCCACGTCGCGCGCCCAGGCCAAGGACGGCACGGCGCAGAACGGCTCTCGGAACGGCTCGCAGAACGGCGGAGGGGCGCGCGACCGGAAGTGATCCGGTCGCCCACGTGAGGGGAACGCGTCATGTCAGCAGGGAGCCAGGTGCGAGACACATCGGACGACGAGGCGGACCGCGCGAAGTTCGTCACGGTGATGCGCGGGTACGACCGCGTGGAGGTCGACGAGTACGTCCGTGACACCCGGCGGAGCACCCAGCATCTGCGTGCCGAGCTGGACGACACGCAGCGGCGGTGCCGGCGGGCCGAGCAGCACGCCGAGGCCGTCGAGAAGGAGATGCGCGCCGCTGCGGCCGAGCTCGCCGCCCGGCCGGCCGCGCCCGCCGAGGAGGGCTTCGGGATCCGGGCCGAGCGTCTGCTGCGGATCGCCGAGCAGGAGGCCGCGGAGATCCGTTCCGGGGCGTCCCGGGAGGCGGCGGCCACGCTGCAGCAGAGCCGGGCCGAGGCCGAGCGCGGCCGGCACGAGGCCGAGCAGGCGCTCATCATCCGGTCCAGCCAGTTCGACGAGCAGGTCGCCCAACGCACGGCGGACCTGCAGCAGCGCGAGCAGCAGCTCGCCGAGCAGATCGAGTCCGCCCGGAACGAGGCCCAGGCCATGGAGTCGGCGGCCCGCCGCGCCGCCGACCAGTACCGCGAGCGCATGCAGGCCGACGCCGAGGAGATCGTCGCCCGGGCCCGGTCCGAGGCCGGACAGATCCGCGACCAGGCGGCCCAGGAGCTGGCTCGGCTCACCGGTGTGCAGGACAATGTGCGCGCCGAGCTCGCGCGGCTCGCCGCGCTGCTCACCCAGGAGTCTGCCAAGGCCGCACCGGCCCGTGCGCCCGGCGGAGGGGAGAAGCGCTGACCGCGCATGTGATGTCGTGGCGAGCCTGATGCGTCGGGGCACCGCAGGCGTCGTTCTCGCACCGGCCCTGGCGGTGGCCGCCGCTGCGGCGGTCCACGTCCTGGCCGCGCTGCATCTCGACACGCGGGCACCGACCGACGGTGAGGCGCGCCTGGCTGCCGCCGTGTACGCGGCGAGCGGTGGTGCCGTCGGTCCGGTGCCGCTTCCGCTCCCCGATCTCCTCGCGGCCCGCCAGCTCGCGGCCGTCACCGCACTCGTGCCTCCCGGCACGTGGGCGGTCTGGGCGACCGTGCAGGTCGGCGCGCTCGCGTGCGGCCTGCTGACCGCGGTGCTGCTGTGGCCGGTCCTGCGCCGGCTGGGCTGTGGCGGTGGTCCCACCGCGCTCGGGATCGCGCTCGTCGGCGTCACCCCACCGGCCGTCGCCCTGCACTCGGCGGTGACCGGCGCCGCTGTCGCCGTGCCGTGGCTGCTCCTCGCCGCGGTGCTGGCCGGGCGCGGGTGGCTGCGTCGGGTGGCCGCGGGTGGCGCGGTGGTGGTGGCGGCGCTCACCGCGCCGCTGGTAGGCGCCGCGGTGCTCGCGCTGGCGGCGCACGCGGTCGTCGACGGCACGGCGTCCCGCCGTCCCGGACGTCGCATCCGGGTCGGGGTCGGCATCGTCATGGCCGCGGCAGCGGTCGCGCTGACGGTCGCCGCGTCGGGCCACGGGCCGCTCGTGGGGATCGCAGGGCCACTCGCGGGTCGCGTGCTGGTCACCGTCCTGGCCGCCGGGGTCGTCCTGGTCGTCGCCGGGTGGCGGGTCCGTTGGGTACGCCCCCTGCTCAGCCCGGCCGTCCTGCTGCTCGCGGCGCTGCTCGCCCCGGGTCCGGGACGCACGGTCGCCGCCTTGACGGTGCTGCCGTTCCTGGCGGTGGTGCTGGCCGCGGTCGCCGAGGCGCTCGCCGACCGCGTCCCGGGATGGCTGCGGTGGCCCCTGCCGGCTCTCGCCGGAGGCGCGGCCGCGGTCGGGACCGTGCTGCTGCTCCCGGTGCCCGGCCGCGGTGCCGAGCCCGCGCCGTCTCTCCTGCTCGGATGGATGGACGAGCAACTGCCACCCGGCACCGCGTTGCACGCCGACGCGCTGGACCGGGCCGAGCTGATCGAGGCGGGATTCCCGGCCGCACGGCTGCGGTCGCTGGGCGCACCCGTCACGGCCGCCGACGCCGTCCTGCTGGCCACTCGCCCCGGTGCGGTGCCCACCGGCTCCTGCGCCGCGGGCGAGCTGCGCGCGACGCTGCCCTGGTGGGGCGGCGCGCCTGCCGAGCTGTGCGGCGCGATGGACCCGGTGGCGATGGACGAGGCCGAGCGGGCCGGACGCATCCGGATCGGCACGGCGCTGGCCGGGAACCGCGGCCTGCAGCTCGGCCCGGACGCGGCCGAACTGCTCACGTCCGGCCGGGTCGACCCCCGGTTGATGATCGTGCTGAGCGTGCTCGCCACCTCGCACACGTTGACGGTGTCCGACTTCCCGACGGCCCCCTACGAGCCGGCGGACAGCCTCCGCCGGCAGGTGCTGCTCGGGTCCGTCGACGGCCTGTCGACGGACAACACGGCAGGCCCCGCGTTCCTGCGCGAGTGGCTCGCGGGGCAACACGCCCCGTTCAATCCCGCCGTCGTGCGGATCGACGACGGCGGACTGCTCGTCGGCTACCGCGCGCCCACCCCGGCGGGCCTGCTGCCAAGCTGACGGCTCAGCGCGACGACCGGCACCGCCCCACCCGCCTGAGAGATCGTCTCGGCATTCGGAGCAGCGATGTCGCCGAAGGGTCTAATCCGCGACCGTCGGTCGCGCGTGACAGGCCGCCGACCTCATGACGCTCTCAGGAGGGCAACCCGCAGGTCCCGAGGCTGGCTACCTTCGCGCCTCGTGCAACTCCTGAACTCCCGGACCGCCGCGGCGCGCCTGATCATCGCTGCGGCCGGCTCGGCCGTGTTGAGCCTCACCACGGCATGCGGCTCGGGCGGGACCACGCCCGCCGCGGCGCCTGCCGCAGCGTCCACGGTCGCCGACACCGCAGCCCAGGCCGCGGGCGGTCACGCCGGCCACGGCGGCATGGCTGGAATGGGTTCGAACGGTCTCGAGCTCTGGGCCGTGCAGACCGGCACGCTCGGTGTCGTCGTCACCGATGGTGAGGGTCGCGTGCTGTACGGCTCCAATGCCGACCAGACGAACCCGCCACAGTCGCGCTGCACGGACGCCTGTGCTCAGGCCTGGCTGCCCGTCACGGTACCTGCGGGGCAGGAGCCCCAGCTGTTGGGCGTCGACGAGGCGGCCCTCGGACGCCTGGCCCGGCCGGACGGCAGCAGCCAGCTGACGCTGGGCGGCTGGCCGGTCTATGTCAACCGCAGCGACGACGGCCAGCTCAAGCAGGCGGGCCCGGACCTGCAGTCCCAGGGCTGGTTCGCGATGTCCCCGGCCGGCGCGAAGGTTGCGCTGCCCGGCTGACCGTGCCCCCTCGCCCCGCCCGAAAGGACCAGTCGGCGACGGTGAGCTACCGCGTACCGCTACCGCGCGTCACATCACCCGATCAGCGGTTTTCCGATCAGGTGACGACCAGGATGGTTCCGAAGGCAATGGAGCTGTCATCCCCCGCATCGCTTGCGCCGAGTGAGTCTTCCCCAGTCTTCCCGGCCCACAACCGCATCGGCCCGGTCGTCCGCGCGCGGACGACCGGATATGTGGTGTGGGGCCTGACCGTCGCAGGTGCACGGCTCCGACCGATCACCCCCTGAAGGAAGTGTTCTCGTGGCCACTCCCACGACCGCCACGCCGGCCGGCTCCCCGTCCCCTCCCGACCAGCCCTTCGACACCGTCCTGCGCGGCTACGAGCGGCGTCAGGTCGACGACGTCGTCTCACGCCTGAAGAGTGAGCTCTCCCAGCTGAAGGACGAGCTCACCGACGCGCAGCGCAAGCGCCGGCTGGCCAACGAGCACGCCGAGGCCACCGAGCGCGAGCTGCGGGACCTGCGGGCCAAGTCGGCACACTCCGAGCCGCGGTCGGTGGAAGACAGCTTCGGGTACCGGGCGGAGAAGCTCCTGCGCATCGCGGAGCAGGAGGCCGCGGAGGTGCGCACCCACGCGTCGCGGGAGTCGGCCGCGATCATCGAACAAGCCCGGACGGAGGCCGAGAAGCACCGGCACGAGGTCGAGCAGAGCCTAATCGCGCGGGCGGCGGTGCTGGAGCAGCAGGCCGCGCAGCGCAACGCGGAGCTGCAGGAGCGCGAGCAGCAGATCGCGGATCAGCTCAGCGCGGCCCGCGAGCAGGCCGACCAGCTGCACGCGGCCGCCGCCCGGACCGCCGACCGGCTGCGTCAGGAGTCCGAGGCCGCCGCCGAGGAGGCGAAGCTGCGGGCCGCGACCGACATCCAGCGCCAGCGCGACCAGGCCGCGCAGGAGATCGCCCGGCTCGACAAGGTCCAGGCCGACGTGCGGACGGAGCTGGGCCGGCTCAACGACGTCCTGTCGAACGAGCTCGCCGCGGGTTCGCGGTCCGGTGGCGTGCCGGCCCAGCGCAACGGCCAGCCGTCGCCGGGGAACGGGAACAACGGCGGGAGCCACCACCGGCGTCCGGGCGCGAACGCCAAGGGTCGCGAGGAGTCGGTCGGCGCGGGCAACTGACCTGATCCGGGATCGAGGCCGGGGACTGCGTCCCCGGCCTTCTCCGTCTTCTGTGGAGCACCGTGGACTCCGTGACCGTCAACGGCGCGCCCGCGACCTTCGTCAAGCAGCCGGGTGAGCTGGTCGTCACCCCGCGGCAGCCGCTGGCAGCGCGGCTGCCGTTCGTCGTCGCGGTGAAGTACGGCGGGACCATGGGTCAGCCGACGGACAACACCGGGGCGCTGTACGGCTGGGTCGCCTTCACGGACGGGGCGTTCATCGGGAACGAGCCCGAGGGCGCGTCGACCTGGTACCCGGTCAACGACGTGCCGTACGACAAGGCGACCTACACATTCGCCATCACGGTGCCGCAGGACACGGTCGGGGTGGCCAACGGCAAGCTGCTGTTCCAGCGCACCCAGAACGGCAAGACGACCTACCGCTGGGCGGCGTTGGAACCGATGGCGAGCTACCTGTCGATGGCGGCGACCGGGAACTACACGCTCACGACGGCCACGGGTCCGCACGGGCTGCCGATCGTCAACGCCGTCGATAAGGACCTGGACGCCGCGGCCGTGGCCAAGGTGCTGGACCTGCAGCCGGAGATGATCACCTTCTTCGAGGAGCGGTTCGGGCGGTACCCGTTCGGCTCGTTCGGGGCCGTGGTCGACGACGACAGCAAGCCGGGCTACGCGCTGGAGAACCAGACTCGGCCGATCTACGACCGGCCACCGGACGAGAGCACCGTCGCCCACGAGCTGGCGCACCAGTGGTTCGGCGACAAGGTCACGCCGAAGCAGTGGCGCGACATCTGGCTCAACGAGGGCTTCGCGACCTACGCCGAGTGGCTGTGGGACGAGCACCGAGATCCGGCACGGACGGTGAAGTCGCGGTTCGACACGCTGTACGACGATGCCGCGAACGACGCGTGGACCGGGGTCCTGCCGGGCGACCCGGCGCGACCCACCTGTTCGAGGCGCCGGTGCGACCGGGGGGCGGCCTTCCTGTACGCGCTACGCCGCACGATCGGCGACCCGGACTTCGCCACGCTGCTGCGGCGCTGGGCCGACCGCGACCTCACCGCGTCCGCGACGACGGATGACCTCAAGGCGGTTGCGGCGCAGGTGTCGCACAAGCAACTCGACGACCTGTTCCAGGCCTGGCTGTACACGCCGGGCAGGCCCGCCGACCCGCGGCCGGGCTCTGCCGCGCCCGCCGATGCGGCGGCCGTCGCCCGGACGTCCGCGCCCACCGACACGACCGGTGCGCCGGCGCACCGGCGCCGGTGACCTCGTGACGGATCAGAGGGCGAGCTCGTAGGTCTGTCCGGTCACCGTCTCACCGAAGCCGTTGTGCGGTTCCTCGCCGACCAGGACGAACCCGGCCTCGACGTAGAGGTGCCGCGCGGCAACCTGCCGGGTCGTGGTCCACAGCCGCATCCTGCGGTAGCCGGCGTCGCGGGCGAACCGGACGCACTCCGCGGTCAGCCGGGCCCCGAGTCCGCGGCCGCGCGCGTCGGGGTGGACCAGCATGACCCGCAGCTGCGCCGTCTCCTCGCCGGCGCGGGTGCAGAACACGCAGCCGACCCGCCGGCCGTCGAGCTCGGCGATCCACGCCGCCGCGCGGGCCGGGTCGGGGCACTCGGCGAAGTCCGCCACGATCCGGGCCACGAGTGCTTCGAAGGGCGCTCCCCAGCCGATCTCGGCGGCGTAGAGCTCGCCGTGCGCTTGGACCACCCAGCCGAGGTCGCCCGGCCGGCCCAGCCGGCGGATCGTCATCCCGTCCATACGGCCCTCCCGCTACTGAAACACTCGTTTCAGTGACAGGCTAGCGCCGTGGGTGGCATGGACGCAGGTGTGCGGCAGGGCGGATCGGCGCGGCGCCGTGAGCTGCTCGACGCCGCCTACCGCTACGTGCTCGACCACGGCCTCGCCGACCTGTCGCTGCGCCCGCTCGCGGCCGCGATCGGCAGCAGCCCGCGCGTCCTGCTGTTCCTGTTCGGCAGCAAGGACGGCCTGGTCGCGGCATTGCTGGCCCGCGCACGAGCGGAGGAGTTGGCCGTCCTCGAGAGCGTGCGGCACGCCGGGGCGACCGGCGGACCGTCGGCGGCGACCGAGGCGATCTGGGCCTGGCTCGCCGCGCCGGAGCACCGCGCGCTGCTGACCCTCTGGCTGGAGGCCTACGCCCGCGCACTCGTCGAACGCGACGGAGTGTGGGCCGGCTTCGCCGCCCGGACCGTCCGCGAATGGCTCGGGCTGCTTGCCGAGCTGGGCCCGGCAGACGACGACGCCGACCGCACGCTGCTGCTGGCCGTGCTGCGGGGCTGCCTGCTCGACCTGCTCGCCACCGGTGATGTCCATCGCACCAGCGCCGCCGTCGAGCGCTACCTGCGCCTGGTCGGGACCCCCTCCGAGCAGTGACGGCGGCCGCGGTGCGCCGAGGGCGAACCGGAAACGACGCGATCCTGTCGGTCCCCTTCCGTAGCCTGGATCCGGTGGCCGCGGCTGATCGTCGCGGTCGCCGCATGGCCCCGATCTGCCTGCCTGCCCGACGTAAAGGTGTCCCGTGACCGAACGCAGCGACGTCCGCAGCCCGGCCGTCCGCGTACCCGAGACCCGGGTGCCCGACGACCGTGCCCTCCCCGGTCCGCCGGACGACCGGCTGGACCCGCGGTCCCGCACGGTGATCACCGTGCTGCTGGTGTCCGCGTTCGTGGTCATCCTGAACGAGACGATCATGAGCGTCGCGCTGCCCGTGCTGATGGCGGACCTGCAGGTCTCCGCGAGCGTCGGGCAGTGGCTCACGGCCGGGTTCCTGCTCACGATGTCGGTGGTCATCCCGATCACCGGCTTCCTCATCCGCCGGTTCCGCACCCGGTCGCTCTACGGGGCGGCGATGGGCCTGTTCAGCACCGGCACCCTGCTCGCGGCGCTGGCGCCCGGGTTCCCGGTGCTCCTCGCCGCGCGGGTGGTGCAGGCGAGCGGCACCGCGATCATGATGCCGCTGTTGATGACCACCGTCATGACGCTCGTCCCCCCGGCCCGCCGTGGTGTGATGATGGGCAACATCTCGATCGTCATCGCGGTCGCGCCCGCGATCGGGCCCGCCGTCTCCGGGCTGGTGCTCAGCCTCCTGGGGTGGCGGTTCATGTTCTGGCTGGTCCTGCCGATCGCGCTCGGCTCGCTCGCCGTGGGCCTGCGCCGGATCACGGATGTCGGGGAGCCGACGGCGATGCGCATCGACGTCGTGTCGGTCGTGCTGTCGGCGTTCGGCTTCGGCGGGCTCGTGTACGGGCTGAGCAGCTTCGGTCAGGAGACCGCAGGTCCTTCGGCGACGACGTGGGTCGCCTTCGTCGTCGGGGCGGTCGGGCTGGCCGCGTTCGTCGGCCGGCAGCTGGTGCTGCAGCGCGACGACCGCGCGCTGCTGGACCTGCGCACCTTCCGGTTCCGGACCTTCACCGCGTCGTCGGTGCTGATGATGCTGATGATGGCGGTGCTGCTCGGGGCGATCGTCCTGCTCCCGATCTACATGCAGACGGTCCAGGGGCTTCCGCCGCTGACCACCGGCCTGCTCCTGCTGCCAGGCGGCCTCCTGATGGGCCTGCTCGGGCCGGTCGTCGGCCGGCTCTACGACCGGTTCGGCGCGCGGGCGCTGCTGCTGCCGGGCACCGTCGTCACCAGCCTGGCGCTGTGGTCGGCGACGTTGCTCGAGGTGCACAGCCCAGCGGCCCAGATCCTGGTGTTCCACCTCCTGCTCAGCGCCGGCCTGGCGTTCGTGTTCACCCCGCTGTTCACCGCGGGGCTGGGCGCCCTGCCGGCACGCCTGTACTCCTACGGCAGCGCGGTCTTCGGTGCGACGCAGCAGCTGGCGGGCGCGGCCGGGGTGGCGCTGCTGGTGAGCGTCTTCAGCGTGCGGTCGGCTGCGCTCGCCGGTTCCGGCGTGGTCGGGGTGGAGGCCGTCGCGGGTGGGGTGCACGCCGCGTTCGTCGTGGCGGCGTGCCTGTCGGTGGCGGCGGTCGTGGGTGCCCTGTTCGTCCGCACCCCCGAGCCGGAGGACGCTCCCGTCGGGCACTGACATCGCGCTGCCTACGGCAGTCTTGCGACAGTGGTAGACGGCGGGAGATTTCCGGATGCGACAGGGCCGCGGACCCGACACACGGCATACTCGGCCGGTGCCGAGGCGGAGGTACGGGCCCGGATCGACGAGGCGTTGGCGACCGGGTCCTGCACCGGCCCGGACGGAATCTGCACCCGGTGGACGTTCCGCGGCAGCGCGCCGAGCGCCGTCACCGAGTCCGAACGCGACCACGCCGGACGCCTGATAGCCGTCAGATAGAAGGCCAGCGTTCGAGCATCCCGCGCGGCCCGTCGACGTGGAACGCGAGCGGGTCGCGCCGCCGCCACAGTGCGAGCATCAGGTCCGACGCCGTGCCGCGCAGCGTCGTCACCGGCCCCGGGTCGGGAAGGTGCTCCTCGCGCCGGGTCCCCGTATCGACGATCTCCAGGACGAGGGTCGCCTGCGCCGGTGCCACCATGCCCGCCGCGATCCCGGTGGTCACGAACACCTCGAAGAACTCGGCGATGCCGTCGAGGGCGACGTCCTGGTCGATCGGGGCGGGATCGCCGCCGACCGTCTCGGCGTCGAAGCGGTGCACGGCCAGCTCGTGCACCGCCCGGCGCTGCCACGACGCCGCGACCTGCTGGACCGCCGCCCAGTGCGGCACCTCCGCGTCCGGCGCGGTGTCGCGCAGCGTGGTGACGAGCCGGGCCAGGTCGGCGTCGTAGGTCTGCGCCGCCTCGTCGGGCGGCACCTTCGGAAACTCGGTGTCGCGGTCCGCGCGGCCCGTCATCAGGTCGGTCAGGTACCGCGCGAACCCGCTGACATGAGCGAGGAGGTCGGCTCCCGACCAGTCCGGGCACGTGACCACGCGCCCGTGGGGGTTCGCGCGGACGGCCTCCGCGAGGCGATGCCCATCGTGGTCGATGCTCTCCATCTGCCGTGCGAGGTCCACCGCACCGACCCTAAACGCCGCGCTTACGCCCTGCCTTCCCTCATCGCCTTCCCGACCTGCTGCGAGGAGCCGCCGTCGACGTGCCCGCATAGAGTCCGCTGGTGACCAGGACTTCGGAGGGATTCCGGACGTCGCGGCGGACGGGCACCTGGCTCGTGGCCGCGGCCTTCCTGGTGACCATGGTCGGCACGACGATGCCGACCCCGCTCTACCCCCTCTACGAGCGGGAGCTGGGGTTCGGCGGCTTGATGGTCACCGTCGTGTTCGCGACCTACGCCGTCGGCGTGCTGGCCGCGCTGCTGCTGGTCGGACGGTTGTCGGACCAGGTCGGGCGCAAGGCGGTGCTGCTCCCCGGGATCGGTGTCGCCGCCGCCAGCTCCCTGGTGTTCCTGATCCCGGGCAGCCTGCCGGCGCTGTTCGCGGGGCGGCTGCTGTCGGGCGTGTCGGCCGGGGTGTTCACCGGGGTGGCCACGGCCACGATCGTCGACCTCGCCCCGACGACCGGCCGCGCCCGCGCAGGTCTGCTCGCCGCCATGGTGAACATGCTCGGTCTCGGGCTCGGCCCGGTGCTGTCCGGGGCGCTCGCCGACCTCGCCCCGTATCCGCTCGTGCTGCCCTACGTGGTCCACGTCGCGCTCGTCGCCGTGGCCGCGGTCGGCCTCGCCGTCGTGCCCGAGCCCGTGTCGCGCCGTCCGGGGCCGGTGCGATGGCAGGTGCAGCGGATCGGCGTGCCCGACGAGGTGCGGCCGACGTTCGTGCGCGCCGCCGTGGGCGGCTTCGCCGGGTTCGCCGTGCTCGGGTTCTTCACCGCGGTGTCGCCGCTGTTCCTCGGGCAGGTGCTGCACGAGACGCGGCACATCGTCCCCGGGCTGGTGGTCTTCGCCGTGCTGGGCAGCTCCACAGCCGGACAGCTGCTGTCGGCCCGGCTCACCGAGCGGACCTCACTGCTCGGCGGGTGTCTCGCGCTCGCCGCCGGGGTCGTGGTGGTCGCCGCCGGTGTCGCCACGGCGCTGTTGCCCGTGCTCGTCGCCGGTGCCGTCATCAGCGGGTTCGGGCAGGGCGCGAGCTTCCGCGCCGGCCTGCAGGCGGTGACGGGCGCGGCGCCGGCCGAACGGCGCAGCGAGGTGTCGTCGAGCTACTTCCTCGTCCTCTACGTCGCGATCTCCATCCCGGTGATCGGCGTGGGGGCGGGCGCGCAGGTGTTCGGGCTGGTGCCGACGGCCGTGGTGTTCGCGGGGATCGTCGCGCTGCTGGCCGTCGGCGCGTTCGTGAGCCTGCTCCGCCGCCCCGCCTGAGCCCGCGCGTATGCAGCGAAAGCGGCGTTGGGTGCGTTGAGTGCACCGAACGCCGCTTTCGCTACGTCCTACCCCCGCTCGTCAGGGCACGTCGGTCGCCAACAGCTCGCCCAGGTGCCGGTCGACCTGCGGCATGTACGTCGGCGCGATCCCGAACAGCCCGAGGTGCCCGCCGATGTCCTCGATCACCCGCAGCTCGCTCCCGCGGATCATTTCCTGCTCGGCGACGCAGTCGCGCGGCGGGAAGAACATGTCTTCGTCGATCGGCAGCACGAACGTCTTCGCGGTGATCCGGCCCAACGCGGCCGCGAGGTCGCCCCCCGTGTTCCTGGCGACGTCGCCGTGCTGCCACTTCCACATCATCGTCAGCAGGTCGTTCGGGTCCATCACCGTGAAGTAGGGCTCCAGGAAGTCGGTGATGAACTGCTCCTTGGACGTGAACTCCAGCGCCCGCCACACCTCCTGCTTCCAGAACTCGGTGGAGAAGCCCATCACCGCCCAGATGTGGGCGTGCCGCTTGAGCCCGTCCACCACGTCCTCGCTCGACTTGTAGTCGCCGCCGTTCCAACCCGGGTCGGACCAGAACTGCTCGCACAGGGCCTTGACATAGAGGTAGTCGTGCGGGGTGTTCTGCGCGGTGCCGGCGATCGGCGCGGCTCGGCGGACCTTGTCCGGGAACCGCACCGCCCATTCGACGCTGAGATCACCGTCAGCCGCAACGGCCACGCCCTGCGCGGCGCCTCGACCCGCGACCTGGCCCGGGACGTCGTCGAGGTCCTCGTCTACGTGACGTCGATGCTCACCCTCGGCCCCGGCGACGTCGTCCTCACCGGCGCGCCGGGCGAGTGCGCCCGGATCCGGCCCGGCGACACGGTGGAGATCACCGTCGCCGGACTCGGGACGCTCGCCAACCCCGTCGTCGCCGCCCCCGTCCCTGCTCTTGCCCTGGAGACCCGATGACCACCCCATCCCTCGATGTCGTGACGTTCGGCGAGGTCATGGCCATGTTCGTGGCCGAGGAACCCGGGCCACTGGAGCGCGTCGCCCGGTTCCGCAGGGCGATGGCGGGCGCCGAGACGAACGTCGCAACCGGCCTCGCCCGCCTCGGGCATCGCGCCGGATGGATCGGCCGGGTCGGCGACGACCCGTTCGGCCGGTTCGCGCTCGCCGAGCTCGCCGCGTCCGGCGTCGACACCACCGCCGTCACGCTCGACTCCGACGCCCCCACCGGCTTCCAGCTCAAGAGCCGGGCCGGCGGCGGTAACCGATCCGGCCACGACGCGTCCACCCCGCACTTCGTGCGAGGCGGCCGCCCCGCGCCGGATCACTGTGACCCGGAGGTCGTCTACTTCCGGCGCAACTCGGCCGGCAGCCGGCTGGCGCCCTCGCCGGCCACGGACGCCTACGTCGCCACCGCCCGGCACCTGCACGTCACCGGGATCCCGCTCGCCCTGTCGGCCAGTGCCCGGGACTTCGCGTTCCGGGCCGTGGACGTGGCCCGCGCCGCGGGTGCCACCGTCTCCTTCGACCCGAACCTGCGGCCGACGCTGTGGGCGAGCCCGCAGGAGATGGTGCGGGTGGTCAACGAGATGGCGGCGCGCGCCGACTGGGTGCTCCCCGGGCTCGCCGAGGGGCACCTGCTCACCGGTCGGCCCGACCCGGAGGGGGTCGCCACGTTCTACCTGGAGGAGGGCGCCTCCTGCGTCGTGATCAAGAACGGGGCGCACGGCGCCAGCGCCCACACCGCCGAGGGCCGCGTCGACCAGCCCGTCTTCCCGGTGCAGGTCGTCGACACCGTCGGTGCGGGCGACGGTTTCGCCGCCGGCCTGATCAGCGGGTATCTCGACGGCCTGGACCTGCCGTCCCGGCTGCGGCGGGCGGCCGCGGTCGGTGCGCTCGCCACCACCAGCCCCGGGGACAAGGACGGCTTGCCCACACGGGCGGAGCTGGACGAGGTCGTCGCGGCCGTCGCGGTTCCGGTGGCGTGACGATGGAGCTGCAGATCGCCCTCGACCGGATCCCGCTCGCGCACGCCCTCGACGTCACCCGATCCGTGGCGCCACTGGCCGACTGGATCGAGGTCGGCACGTCACTGGTGAAGCGGTACGGCGTCGCCGGGCTGGAGTCGGTCGTCGACGCCGCCGGTGGAACGCCGGTGCTCGCCGACCTCAAGACCGCGGACGACGCCGCGTACGAGTTCGCCCTCGCCTACGACGCCGGTGCCGCCTCGGCGACGGTGCTCGGCCTCGCCGCCGACGTCACGCTCGACACCGCCGTCCGGATCGCGGAGGAGCGGGGGCGGGAGGTGGTCGTGGACCTCATGGAGCTGCCGCCGGCCCGCCGGGCCGTGTTGGCCGTGCGGCTGCCGGAGCACGTCGTCCTCGCCGCGCACGTCGGCAAGGACGCGCAGGCGTCGGGCCTGCGCCCGGTCGACCTGCTCGGTCCGTGGGCCGACGGCCGCCGGCTGGCGCTGGCGGGCGGGCTCACCGCGGCCGATCTGCCCGCGCTGGCCGACCTACCCGACGTGCGCGTGATCGTCGGGTCGGCCGTGACGAAAGCCGACGACCCCGTGGCCGCCGTGCGGGAGCTGCGCGCCGCGGCCCGCCTGGACAAGGAGCACACGTGGACGACCTGATCGACACCGTCCTGCAGGAGATGACCACGGTCCTCGCGCGGGTGTCCCGGGACGAGGTGGGAGCGCTGGCCGACCGGCTGAACGCCGCGCCGCGCGTGTTCGTCACGGGGGAGGGGCGGTCGGGGTTCATGGCCAGGGCGTTCGCCATGCGGTTGATGCACCTGGGGCTGCCGGTGCACGTGATCGGCGAGTCCACGACGCCGTCGGTCGCGTCGGGAGATGTCGTCGTCGGGGTGTCCGGTTCGGGGACGACGGGCGGCACCGTCCGCGCCGCCGAGCAGGCCGTGAAGGTCGGCGCGACGGTGCACGCCGTCACGACCGACCCGGACTCGCCCCTGGCCCGCCACGCCGACGTCGTGCTGACGGTGCCCGCGGCGACGAAGTACCGGCGGGCGGGGGAGGCCGCGACCATCCAGCCCCTGTCCAGCCTGTTCGACCAGGCCACGCACGTCGTGCTGGACGTCGTGTGCCTGGAGCTGGCGGGGCGGCGCGGGGTGGACAACGCCACGGCCCGCACCGCCCACGCGAACACCGAGTGAGTGCGCGCGGATGTAGCGAAAGCGGCTTTCAGTGCGTTCAGTGCACCCAACGCCGCTTTCGCTACATCACGGGCGGGCGCCCGGTCAGGACTGCGCGCGGAACCGCCGCAGCCGCAGGCTGTTCGCGACGACGAACGCCGAGCTCGCGGCCATCGCTGCGCCGGCGATCATCGGGTTGAGCAGCCCCGCCGCCGCCAGCGGCAGCGCCGCGACGTTGTAGGCGAACGCCCAGAAGAGGTTCCCCCGGATCGTGCGCAGCGTGCTCCGGGAGAGCCGCACCGCGTCCACCGCGGCCCGCAGGTCGCCGCGGACGAGGGTGATGTCGGCGGCCTCGATCGCGACGTCCGTGCCGGTGCCCATCGCCAGGCCGAGGTCGGCCTGGGCGAGCGCGGCGGCGTCGTTCACACCGTCGCCGACCATCGCGACGACCCGGCCCTCGTCCTGCAACCGCTTGACGACGTCCACCTTGTCCGCGGGCAGGACGTCGGCGATCACGTCGTCGATCCCGACCTCGGCCGCGACCGCCCGGGCCGCCGCGGCGTTGTCGCCGGTCAGCAGCACCGGACGCAGGCCGAGCGCGCGGAGCCGGGCGACCGCCTCGGCCGACGTCGGCTTGACCGTGTCGGCGACCACGAGCACCGCCCGAGCCGCGCCGTCCCACGCCACCGCCACCGCGGTCCGCCCGCGGGCCTGCGCGTCGGCCAGCGCCCCGGCCAGCGGGGGCGGCAACGCGATGCTCCACCGCGCCAGCAGCGCAGGGCGGCCGACCAGCACCACGTGGCCGTCGACGACACCCTGCACCCCGAGGCCCTCGACGTTCTCGAACGCCTCGACCGCGGGCACGTCGGACGCCGCTGCGACGATCGCGGCCGCCACCGGATGCTCCGAGCCGGCCTCCACCGCCCCGGCCAGCCGCAGCGCCTCGTCCTCGGCGACGTCGTCGGCGAGGTGCACCTCGACCAGCGCCATCCGGCCCGCCGTCACCGTGCCGGTCTTGTCCAACACGACCGTGTCGACGCGCCGGGTCGCCTCCAGCACCTCCGGGCCCTTGATCAGGATGCCCAGCTTGGCGCCGCGTCCGGTGCCGACGAGCAGGGCCGTCGGTGTCGCGAGGCCCAGGGCGCACGGGCAGGCGATGATCAGCACGGCGACGCGCGGCGGTGAAGGCCGCCGCAACGCCCGCGCCGGTGCCCAGCCAGAACGCGAGGGTGGCGGCCGCGAGCGCGATCACGATCGGGACGAACACCCCGGAGATCCGGTCGGCCAGCCGCTGCACCGGCGCCTTGCCGCTCTGCGCGTCGTCGACCAGCTTCGCCATCTGGGCGAGCTGGGTGTCCGCGCCGACCCGGGTGGCCCGCACGACCAGCCGGCCACCCGCGTTCACCGTCGCACCCACCACCGCGTCGCCCGGCCCGACGTCGACGGGCACCGACTCGCCGGTCAGCAGCGCGGCGTCGACGGCCGAGCGGCCCTCCTCGACGACCCCGTCCGTCGCGACCTTCTCCCCGGGGCGCACGACGAACCGGTCGCCGACGGCGAGCCGGTCGATCGGGATCCGCTGCTCACGGCCGTCTGCCCCGGAAGAAGTCGGACGCAGCACCGCGACGTCCTTCGCGCCCAGCTCCAGCAGCGCTCGCAGCGCCGCCCCGGCCCGCCGCTTCGAGCGGGCCTCGAAGTACCGGCCCGCCAGCAGGAACGTCGTGACGCCCGCCGCGACCTCCAGGTAGATCTGCCCCGCCGCGTCGCCGCGGGAGACCGCGAGCGTGAACGGGTGCACCATGCCCGGCTCCCCGGCGGTGCCGAACACCAGCGCCCACACCGACCAGCCGAACGCCGCCAGCACGCCCGTCGAGACGAGCGTGTCCATGGTGGTCGCCCCGTGGCGCAGGTTCGTCCACGCCGCGCGGTGGAACGGCCACGCCCCCCACACCGCGACGGGCGCGGCGAGCGTGAGCGAGATCCACTGCCAGTAGGTGAACTGCAGGGCGGGCACCATGGCCAGCGCGATCACCGGGACCGCGAGCACGGCGCTGACGACGAGCCGGTCGCGCAGCGGGCGCGTCGGGTCGGGCTCGGTGACCGCGGCGTCGTCGGACGCGGGCGGCGCGGGCAGCGTCGCGGTGTAGCCCGCGGCCTCGACCTGCGCTACGAGCACGGCCGGGTCGAGATCCGCCGGGGCCTGGACCCGCGCCTTCTCCGTGGCGTAGTTGACCGTCGCCTGCACGCCGTCGAGCTTGTTCAGCTTGCGTTCGATGCGGTTCGCGCACGAGGCGCAGGTCATGCCGCCGAGCGACAGCTCGATCTCGGTGGTCGGGGTGCTCATGCCGGGCTCCCCATCGTCGCCACGGTGAAGTCGGCGGTCCGCACGACGCCGCCGACCTGGAAGTCGAAGAACATCCGGTAGGTCCCGGCGCTGGGCACCTCGGCGTCGAACCCGACCACGGGCCCGGGCGTCGCAGCGCTCGCGGGATGCACGTGCAGGTAGGCCAGGTCGCCGCCGCGCAGGGCGACGAGGTGGCCGAAGGCGCCGAGATAGGGCTCCACCGGGACGGGTGCGCCGTCGCGCGCGACGGTCAGCCGCAGCGGCGACGCGGTGCCGGCCATGAGATCGCCGTCGAGGGTCACGGTGTAGCCGTCGACGGTGCTCGTGCGGCTCGCGGCGTGCGTGACGGGCTGGAAGTCGCCCGGGGCGAACAGGTCGACGCCGAGCGTGGTGGCCGGACCACCGCTGGGGGTGAAGTCGGCGAACGCCCGGTAGACGCCCCCGGCGGGGACGGTGAGCGGCACCTGCCAGGTGCCCGCGGCGTCGCGCTCGGGGTGAAGGTGCTGGAAGCCCGTGCCGTCGCGGCGCACGACGATCAGGTGCAGTTGCCGCTCGTGGGCTTCGTCGAAGGCGGTGACCGGCGCACCGTCCCGGCCGGTGATCTGGAAGGCGAAGGTGCCGGAGCCCAGCGTCGTCGCGTCCGGGACGAGCGTGTACCCGCCGCTGGTCGAGGCGAGGCCGCCGGGTTCGTGCGCCGCCGCAGCGGCGCCGTGGCCGTCGACGTGCGCGGGTGCGGTCACCGACGGGGAGCTGTCGGAGACGGGACCGACGGCGGTGCCGACGGCATAGGTCCCCGCGACGAGCACGGCGAGCGCCGCGCCGTAGGCGGGGAGCTTCAGGGAGGTCTTCATGTTCACGTCCTGTGTGCTGGCGAGGCCGGCGAGGTGGAGGTCGGACCGCGTCGGCCTGGGGGTGGCGGTGCTCAGCCCACGAGCGCGTAGCCGGCCTCCTCGACGGCGGCGCGCACCTGCGCCGTGTCGAGCGGACGCTCGCTGGTGACGGCGACCGCGCCGGTGGGCAGGTCGACGGCGACGTCGGTCACGCCGTCGAGCGCGGTGATCTCCTCGGTGACCGACATGACGCAGTGCGCGCAGGTCATGCCGCTGACGGTGTAGGTGTGGCGGTCCATTCGTTCTCTCCCTACGACGTGACTCACGACTTGACGAGGCGCGCGATGGCCGCGCTGGCCTCGGCGAGCTTCTCATCGGCGACGTCGCCCCCGTCGGCGGCTGCCTGTGCGACGCAGTGCCGCAGGTGCTCCTCGAGCAGGCCCAGTGCGACGGCCTCCAGCGCCTTCGTGGCGGCGGAGACCTGGGTGAGCACGTCGATGCAGTACTGGTCGTTCTCGATCATCTTGGCGATGCCGCGGACCTGGCCCTCGATGCGGCGCATCCGCTTGAGGTAGGCGTCCTTGTCCTGGGTGTAGCCGTTCATCGCGGTCCTTCCGTGGCCATACCCTTGGGGGGTACAACCCGTTCTACACCCCCTGGGGGTATCGTGACAAGGGTCGAAAGCCCGGTCGCGGCGGGGCGACCCGGCTCTCGTGGTTCGCAACAAATGCGTGGTGGTTCGAGTCCCCCGGATGGGGCACACTGCCGGTTGCCGCCGTGTTACGTGCAGATGACGGCGTGGGGCACGCTTGCGATGAGGCGAGGTGTGGTGATGCCACAGCGCATTCCGGACCGTCCGGCGTCCGGTCGCCTTCCTCGCCGCCGATCCGAGCGGGTGCAGTGCGCGATCGGCTGGATGCTCCTGGTCGCCGGACTGGTGACGGTGGTCGTCGCCGCCTTCACCGCGTCGTCCGCCTACCACGCCGGTCTCGAGCGGATCAAGGCGGACGCTGCGGCCCGGACGACAGTGGTCGGCGTGCTCCTCGACGACGCCCCGCCCGTCGGCTCCGGCCCGAGCCGCCCGACCAGGGTGAGCTACGTCGACCAGGTCGGGCGGGCGCAGGTCGGTCAGGTGCCCGTGACCGGGAACCTGGCCGCCGGGACCCCCGTGCGGGTCGAGGTCGACGGCACCGGCCGGGTCGGCGTCGAGCCCCCGTCCCGCGGCGACGCGGTCTTCTCGGCGGTCGCAGCCGCCACGGCAGTCACCCTCGGCGGGATCCTGCTGCTGGTGTTCGCCTGGATGGGCATCCGCGCCGCGGTCCTGGCCACCAACTGCAGCGCGTGGGAGCGCGAGTGGCGCCTGGTCGAGCCGCACTGGAGCGGCCGGGGGACCGCCGCACCCTGAGCGCCCCCTGCCGCGTTCGCCGCGACGGTCAGGCCGAAGCGGCCCGCAGGGCGTCGGCGAGCGTCGTGGCCGGGCGGCCGAGCAGGCGCTCGAGGTCGTCACCGGGCACGTCGAGGTCGCCCCGCGCCACCGACTCCTCCAGTGCGACGACGAAGGCCGCCGTTGCGTCGTCCATCCCGGTCCCGCGCAGGATCGCCGTCAGCTCCTCGGCCGTGACGCTGCGGAAGGCGACCTTGGTGTCCGTGACCTCCGTGATCGTCTCGGCGAGCCCGGCGAGGGTGATCGGCGGCCCGGAGAGCTCGAGCGTGGCGCCCGCCGTGTCCGCGTCGAGCAGCGCGGTGGTGATCGCGACCGCCATGTCCGCGCGGGTCGCGGCGCCGATGCGGGCGTCGCCGTCGATCCCGAGCACCTCGCCCGTCGCGAGGTACTGCGGCAGTTGTGCCGTGTAGTTCTCGAGGTACCAGTTGTCGCGCAGGATCGTGAAGGGCAGCCCGGACGCACGCAGCACGTCCTCGGTGGCCTTGTGCTCGGGCGTGAGCGGGTTCGCGCTGTGCTCGGCGTTCGCGATGCTCGTGTAGGCCACGCGCTGCACCCCGGCGGCCGTCGCGGCCTCGATGACGGCGGTGTGCTGCGGGAGCCGCTTCCCGACCTCGCTTCCGGAGACGAGGAGCAGGACGTCGACGCCGGCGAGCGCCTCGGGAAGGGTCGCCGGGTCGGAGTAGTCGACGGGGCGCACCGGCACGCCGAGTGCGGCCGCCTTCTCCGGCGTTCGCGCAAGGGCGACGACGTCCGTGGCGGGCACGCCGCGCGCGAGCAGTTCCTGGACGACGAGCCGGCCGAGGTGTCCGGTGCTGCCGGTGACGGCGTAGGTGGTCATGGATCCGAGCCTCTCGCTGTGTGAACGTATGGCACTAACTATTACACAGTGCCACTCGATTGGAAGGCTTACCATGTGATCCGTGGCAGCACCCGACCCCGACGCGACGCTCATCGCCGACGTCTTCGCGCGCGGCTGCACATCGCGGGACGTGCTGGCGCACGTCGCGGGCAAGTGGGCGGTCCTCGCGCTGCTCGCGCTCGACGAGGGCGGGTACCGGTTCAACGCGCTGCGTCGCCGGGTGGAGGGGGTGAGCGAGAAGATGCTCGCCCAGACGCTGCAGACGCTCGAACGCGACGGGCTGGTGGCCCGCGAGGTCGTCACCGCGATCCCGCCGCGGGTCGAGTACACGCTGACCCCGCTCGGCGCGCGGGTCGCGGGGCAGGTGCGGGGGCTGGTGGAGCTGCTGGAGGACGCCGTGCCGGAGGTCGCCGCGGCCCGGGACGCCTACGACGCGGGCCGGCCCGACGCGGTGTAGCCGGACGGGCGGCACTCTCTGCGGAGACAGCGCCGCCCGTCCGGGTCGCGGCGCGGCCGGCGGCACCCCCAGCGTCGCCGGCCGCGGAGGTCGTCAGGGGTTCGTCCGGTGTGACGGTCCGCAGATCGGGATCTCATCGGTACGGCCGGAAGAATCTCGGCCGCCGCTGCGTCGGGTGTGGTGGGGCGCGGATCGGTACCGACCGCTGGTGTCGTGAAAGCCACGTTCAGGGCGTCAGACGTCGGGAACGTGGCTTTCAGGACACGGAGTGCGCCCGGACATCAACTTGGAGGCACGTTCATGACCCAGTCCGCCAGCCTCGTCGCGCAGTCGGGCACGTTCTCGATCGGTGGCGACCTGCCGGTCCACCGGCTCGGCTACGGCGTGATGCAGCTGCCCGGCCCCGGCGTCTGGGGGCCGCCGCGCGACCACGACGAGGCGATCCGCGTGCTGCGCCGCGTCGTCGAGCTCGGCGTCAACCTGATCGACACCGCCGACTCCTACGGCCCGTTCGTCGCCGACCACCTCATCCACGAGGCTCTGCACCCGTACCCCGAGGGTCTGGTGATCGCCACCAAGGTCGGCTTTACCCGGCAGGGGCCGAGCCGCTGGGTGCCTGTCGGGCGGCCCGAGTACCTGCGCCAGCAGGTGGAGCTGAACCTGCGCCACCTCGGCGTCGAGCGCATCGACCTGCTCCAGCTGCACCGCATCGACCCCAAGGTGGCGCTGGAGGACCAGATCGGCGAGCTGGCCGCCCTCCAGGGCGAGGGCAAGATCCGGCACATCGGCCTGTCCGAGGTGCCGGTCGAGCACATCGAGGCGGCGCGGAAGATCGCCCCGATCGTCTCGGTGCAGAACCGCTACAACCTCGCCGACCGGGCCGCGAGCGACGTCCTGGACCACTGCGAGCGCGAGAACATCGCGTTCATCCCGTGGTTCCCGCTGGCCACGGGCGAGCTGGCCGGGGAGGGGAGCCCCGTCGCCAAGATCGCCGCGGAGAAGGGCGTGTCGCCGAGCCAGCTCGCGCTGGCGTGGCTGCTGCACCGCTCGCCGGTGATCCTGCCGATCCCGGGCACCTCGTCGGTGGCGCACCTGGAGGACAACGTGGCGGCGGCCGGCGTCACGCTGAGCGACGAGGAGATGGCGGCGCTCACCGACGCCGCCGGCTGACCCTCTCGCGATGAGTCTCCGGCCTCCGGGCGGTCGGTACGGCATGACCTTTGTGCTGGAGGCGTACGCCGCGTAGCCGCGAGTCTTGCGTTCGTGCACCTGAGTTCTGCGGTGGTGTACGGGTGCGGTGTACCGAAACGCAGCATTCGTGTACCGCAGCGCAAGACTCGCGGTCATGCTGGAACCATGACCGCCGCCGCCGTCCCCGTGCACATGACCGGGCACCTTGCCCCGGTCCCCGACGAGATCGACGCCGTCGACCTGCCGGTCGAGGGTGTGCTGCCGCCCGAGCTCACCGGCCGGTACCTGCGCAACGGCCCCAACCCGCTGCCGGGCGCACCGTCCGCGCACTGGTTCACCGGGCACGGCATGGTGCACGGGATCCGGCTGCGGGAGGGCCGCGCTGAGTGGTACCGCAACCGCTGGGTGCGCACGAAGGCGCTGGCGGGCCAGCCGATGTTCGGACCGCAGGGGATCGACCGCTCCGTCGGCGTCGCGAACACCCACGTCGTCGCCCACGCCGGGCGGATCATGGCGCTCGTGGAGAGCAGCTTCCCGCACGTGCTGACTCCCGAGCTGGGCACCGTGGGCCCCTGCGACTTCGGTGGTCGCCTCACCACCGCGATGACGGCCCACCCCAAGACCGACCCGACCACCGGGGAGCTGCACTTCTTCGGCTACGGCTTCGCACCGCCGTTCCTCACCTACCACAAGCTCTCGGCCGCGGGCGAGCTCGTGACCAGCGCGGAGATCGCCGGGCCCGGCCCGACCATGATGCACGACTTCGCGATCACCGACCGGCACGCCGTCTTCCTCGACCTGCCGATGACCTTCTCGCTCCAGCGCCTCGCCACCGGCATGCCCTACGGCTGGGACGATTCCTACGGCGCCCGGCTCGGCGTGATGCCGCTGGACCGCCCCGGTGAGGCGCAGTGGTTCGACGTCGACCCGGCGTACGTCTTCCACGTCGGCAACGCCCACACCGACGACGCGGGCCGGGTCGTCCTCGACGCCGCCCGCTACGCCGCCGCCGACGCCGTGGCGATGTGGGACAACCTGGGCCACGACCCGGCCGGTCACGCCGCCGCCGCGGCCACCACCGGCGCCGCCCGGCTGCACCGCTGGGTGCTCGACCCGGCGACCGGTGCCGTGACGGAGACGCCGCTGGCGGACCGGTCCGTCGAGTTCCCGACCGTGGACGACGAGCGCGTCGGCCGCGAGGCGCGCTACCGGTACGCGGTCACGGACACCGGGAACGCCGCCGGCATCGTCAAGTTCGACACCGCGACGGGCGTGGTCACCGAGCACGCCGTCGGGGCGGAGACCGTCGCCGGCGAGGCCGTGTTCGTCCCGACTGCCGCGGCCGGCCGCGCGGAGGACGACGGCTGGCTGCTCACGATCACCACCCGGCGCGACGGCAGCGCGTCGCAGCTGCTGGTCCTGGACGCCACCGACGTCGCCGGGCGACCGGTGGCGGCCGTGACGCTGCCGCGCGGGGTGCCGTCGGGCTTCCACGGGTCCTGGATCGCGGACGCCGAGCTCCCACACACCGGGCTCGCGGACGACGAGCAGGTCGGGCCATGACCGATCCCGAGCACGCCGTCCGGGGCGAGGCCCACCGGCCGGACGCGGGGCAGGACCCCACCGCCGACGAGGCCGGTCCGCACTTCTCCCCGCGGCTCATGGTCCGGGGCCTGGCCTGGGACGTCGGCCTGCCGCTGGTCGCGTACTACGCCCTGCACGTCCTGGGCGCCTCGGACTGGGTCGCGCTCCTGACGGCCTCCTGCGCCGCGGCGCTGCGGATCGTCTGGGCCGCCGTCCGCGACCGGCGGCTCAACCTGTTCGCCGTGGTCATGCTCGTGGTCTTCGGCGTGGGGCTGGCGTTGGCGTTCATCGGGGGAGATCCGCGATTCCTGCTGCTCAAGGACTCGTTCGTCACCGGTGCGGTGGGTCTGACCTTCGTGGTGACGACGCTGACCGGTCGTCCGCTGACGTTCGCGGCGATGCAGAGCTTCTCCCCGAGCCGGGCCGAGTCCCTCGCGCAGCGCTACCGCGACGAGCCGCGGGTCCGGCACGGCTACCGGCTGACCTCGTGGGTGTGGGGCATCGGGATGCTGCTCGAGGCGGCGCTGCGGGTGCCGTTGATCTTCCTGCTGCCGGTCAGCGTGATGGTCGCGGTCTCGCAGGCCATGATGATCGCCGCGTTCGCGCTGCTGATCGCCTGGACCTCGTGGTACGTCCGGCGGGCGGCGGCGCGCGGAGCCTGAGGTCAGCGCAGGCCGAGCAGCCTGGGGAGGTCGGCGATGGAGTCGACGACGTACTGCGGGCGGTCGTCGTCGATCCCGTCCTCGTCCTTCTCGGTGAACTTCCCGGTCCGCACCAGGACGGCCGGGATCCCGGCCCGCTGGGCCCCGAGGACGTCCGCCTCCAGGTCGTCGCCGACCATCACGGCCTCGCTGCGCCCGACCCCCAGCGTGGACAGCGCGGCGGCGAAGAACGCGCCGGACGGCTTGCCCAGCACGACGGCCTCGACGTCGGCGGCCTTCTCCAGGCCGAGCAGGAACGCGCCGGCGTCCAGCTGCAGGCCGGCGTCGGTGCGCCAGTAGAGGTTGCGGTGCATCGCGACCAGCGCGGCGTCGTGCTGAAGGTGCCGGTAGGCGGTGTCGAGCGCCTCGTAGGAGAACTCGGGGCCTGCGCCGCCGAGGACGACGACGTCCACGTCGTCGGCGTCCGGACCGACGAGCCGCACCCCGTCGAGGTCGTCGGCGACGTCGCCGCTGGACAGCAGCAGGCACCCCGCCCCCGGGTGGTGCTCGCGCAGGTGCGCGGCCGTTGCGGCGGGGGCGCCGAGGACGTCGTCGGGCCCGACGGGGAAGCCGGCGTCGACCAGGGTCTCGGCGATCCGGGCACGGGTGCGCGAGGTCGTGTTGGTGACCAACGCGAACGGCAGGTCGGCACTGCGCAACGCCTCGATCGCCGCCACTGCACCGGGCAGGGGCTTCCAGGAGACGGTGAGCACCCCGTCGATGTCGATCAGCACCGCCCGCACGCCGTCCATCCGCGCACGGTACTGCCGGGGCGTGCGGTCAGAAGCGGCCCCCGCCGCCGCGCCGACCGCGGGTGCCCGAGCCGCCGAAGCTGCCGGGTGAGAAGCCCCCGCCGAACCCGCCGCCCCGGCTGTGGCCGCCCCCGTGACCGCCGCCGAAGCCGCCGCCGAACCCCCCGCTGCGGCCACCGAGCAGGATCCCGCCGAGCACCAGGCTGCCCAGGTCGATCCCGCTCGTCCCGCCACGGGGTGGTGGCGACCAGCGCTGCACGTCGTCGCGCGCCAGCCGCAGCGCCTCCTGGGCCATGGCGTCGGCCTGCTGCGCCTCGCGCAGCGCGTCCACCGGGGCCGAGCGGGCCAGCCCGACGGCCGTGTCCAGGTGCCGCTGCGCCTCCGCGAGCCGGGTGCGGGCGTCGCTGCCGACGGCGCCGCGGCGCGTCGCGATGAAGTCCGCCGCCGCCGCGATCCCCGACCGTGCCGCGAGCAGCGTCCGGTCCAGCTGGGCCGCCGCCCGCTCGCCCTCCGCCCGCTCCTCGTGCGCCGCGGACAGGGCCTGGTCGAGCGCCGTACCGGCCTCGTCGAGCCGGCGCAGCGCGGCGAGGGGGTCACCGCCGCGGGCACCGTCGTCGCTCCCCACCTCGCGGCCGGCCGCGGTCAGCGCCGCCTCCGCCCGCGCCGCCGCGGCGGCGAGCTCGGCGCCGGGGAGCAGGCGGGCCTCCGCCAGGTCGGCCTCGATCTCGGCCCGCGCCTCGACCAGCCGGTTCCCGGCCTGGGCCAGCTCGTCGGCGAGCCGCCGCACCCCGTCGAGCAGCGTGCCCGCCTGCTCGATCGCCTCCTCCGCGGCTCGGGCGGACACCGCCGCCTCCGCGCGCTTGTCGGCCGCCAGCTCGGTACCGGCCTCGTCGATCTCGGTGCGCGCGAGGTCGAGCCGCGTCGTGGCCTGCGGGATGTTGTCGGCGACCGGCTCCAGCGCGGACTCCGCGTAGCGGGTGCGCAGCGCGTCGAGTGACGCGGTGGTGCCCGGGACCCGGCCGGCTGTGGCGTTCAGCTTCGGTTTCAGGCCGGCGAGCACCTGGGGCAGGTTCTGCTCGAGGTCGCGCAGGCGGTCGAAGGCGGCCGATTGGGCGTCGAGGCGTTGGTCCGCGGTGCCGCACAAGTGCAGGATCTGGCTGAGGAGGCCCCGCCTCGTGGGTTCGTCGGGCTGCTCGTCGTCGATCCGCTGGCGCAGCGCGAACGCCTGCACCAGCTCGGCTCGCGACTGCTCCAACGCGGACCGGAAATCCTTGACCGCCTCGTCGCCGAACTGGATGCGGGCGAGGCCGAGCTCGTGCTCGGAGGTCTGCACGGCGTCGTCGAGGTCGATGAGCGCGCTGCTGGCGTGGTAGGCGAGGTCGTCGGTCGTCTCGCCGGGGGCCGGGTCGGGGAGCGGTGGGGGCGCCGGCGCGGCCTCCGTGTCCGCCTTCGCGGGTGCGCGGCGCCTGCGGCGTGCCAGCACGTAGGCCCCGCCGCCGACCACCGCGACCCCGCCGACGACGAGCCCGACGGGTAGGGCCCCGCCACCCCCGTCACCACCCGAGCCGCCGGCGGCCTTGCCCGTGCGCAGCCCGTCGGCCAGCGCGATCGCCGCGCCCGCCCAGTCGTTCGCGGTCAGGCGCGGGCGGACGTCCTGGGTCTCGATAGCCGCGACGACCGTGTCGGACAGCGGGAACTGATTGTCGAGCGAGATGCCGTAGGCGCGGTCGTCGACCGCGACGGCCAGCAGCGCGTCGCGCCGCCCGAGCTGGGACGCCTGGGCGGACCGGTCCGCCCAGTCCTGGCCCTCACGCCCGGAGAAGCTCTTGACGTAGACGACGTAGAGGCGCATGTCGGTCTCGCTGCTGAGCCTGTCCAGCGCCGCCTGCACCCTCGACGTGTCGGACCCCAGTGCGCCCGCCGGGTCGGTGATGTCGCCGTTGATCCGGAGCGGGGCCTCGGCCGAGGCCGTCGCGCCTCCGAACGCCAGCAGCCCGAACACCAGCGCCGCGACTGCGGCCACCCTGCGCATGTCCACCCCCGGATCCGGCTCCCGCTCCACGAACGGCAGATCGTCGGAACCTAACGCACCCGCGGTCGCCCGGCGGGCCGGTGACCCGCTCGACACCCGGGGGAGCGCCGCCGTGGCAGGCCACTGGCCGCAGATTGGCCCTGGTCTCCCATGCCACTTCGCCCGACGATGGATCTCGTGGCCATCGTCGACCTGCGTCCCCTGCCCGTCACCACGGCCCCAGCGCGCCGCATCCCGCAGCTGCTGGGCGGCCTGGTGCTCTACGGCACGAGCATGGCGATGCAGCTGCGCGCGACGCTCGGCCTCGATCCCTGGGACGTCTTCCACCAGGGCCTGGCACGCCACCTGCCGCTGAGCTTCGGGCTGGTCACGGCCGTCACCGGCGTCGTCGTCCTCCTGCTGTGGATCCCGCTGCGCCAGCGTCCGGGGATCGGGACGGTCGCTAACGTGATCGTCATCGCGGGCAGCGTCGACGCCGCGCTCGCCCTGATCCCGGAGCCGACCGGCCTGCCCGTCCGCACGGCGCTGCTGGTCGGGGGCATCGTGCTCAACGGCGTGGCCTCCGCGGCCTACATCGGTGCCCGGCTCGGCCCGGGCCCGCGCGACGGGCTGATGACCGGGCTGGCCGCACGCACCGGCTGGTCGATCCGGCTGGTCCGTACCGGCATCGAGCTGATGGTGCTCGTGGTCGGCTGGCTACTCGGCGGGACGGTCGGCATCGGTACCGTCGTCTACGCGCTGGCGATCGGCCCGCTCACCCAGGCGTTCCTGCCGTGGTTCGTGATCGCTACGCCTCGAGGTCCGCGAGCGTCCACGGACGGACCACGATGAGCAGCACGGCCAGCGCGACGACCGCGCCGCCCGTCATCACCGTGCCCATCGCGACGGCGTCGTTGCCGAGGATCCCGACCAGCGGCGACACGATCGCGCCCACGCCCATCTGGATCGCGCCGAGCAGCGCGGACGCCGTCCCCGCGGCCTCACCGTGGCGGGCCAGCGCCAGCGCGGGCGCGTTCGGCAATACCAGGCCCACGGCGAACAGCACCGTCCACAGCGGCGCCACCACCCCGACGATGCCGCCGGTGTGTGTAGCCGCGAGCACGAGCAGCGTCGCGCCGGCGACCGTGCCCAGCGCCAGGCCGAACGGCAGCAGCACCCGCGGCTCGAACCGGCGCAGCAGCGCCGCGTTGAGCTGCGTGGCACCGATCAGGAACAGGGCCCCGGCGCCGAACAGCAGCCCGAACTGCTGCTGGTTCAGCCCGAACTCCTCCTGGAAGACGAACGAGCTGCCCGCGACGTAGCCGAACAGCCCCGCCATCGAGAGGCCGGCCACCAGGACGAGGCCGAGGAACGTGCGGTCACGCAGCAGGCCGCGGTAGGTCCTCATGGTGTTGCGCACGCCGAGCGGGCGGCGGCGAACCGCGGGAAGGGTCTCGGGGAGGGCGACCGCAGCCACCGCCACCAGGATCAGCCCGAGCACGGCCAGCACGACGAAGACGCCGCGCCACGAGGTGAAGCGGAGCACCTCGCCGCCGATCGTCGGAGCCAGTACCGGGGCGACGCCCAGGACCAGCATCAACCGGGAGAACAGCGTGGCCGCCGCGCGCCCGACGAACAGGTCGCGCACGATCGCCATCGTCACCACCGACGCCGCCGCCGCACCGATGCCCTGCAGCACCCGCAGGCCGCCCAGAACTCCGATGTTCGGCGCCACCAGGCACAGCAGCGACGCCAGCACATGCACGCTCACCCCGACCAGCAGTGGACGCCTGCGCCCGAACGTGTCGGACAGGGGGCCCACAAGGAGCTGGCCGAGCGCGAGCCCGAAGAGCGTGCCGGTGAGGGTGAGCTGGACGGCTGCGGACGTCGTGCCGAGGTCATCGACGATCGTCGGCAGCGCCGGAAGGTACATGTCGATGGTCAACGGGCCGAGCGCGATCAGCGCACCGAGAACGAGGACCAGTCGCACGCGGCCCCACCCGGTCGGTGGGGCCACGGGAGTCGGGGCCGGTTGCAGGGTCGCCGTCACGAAGTGCCTCTCCGATTTATGTGCATCAGGCAAGTACTTCCCTGTGCAAGGCCTGAGGAACCGGTGTTGTTCCCGCCGTGAGCGGAGCCACGGATCTCGTGACCGCGACGGGCTACCGTGCGGCCATGCTCGTCGCGCGGATGGCGCCGTTCACGTCCACGATCTTCGCCGAGATGTCCGCCCTCGCCGTGCGCACCGGTGCGATCAACCTCGGCCAGGGGTTCCCGGACACCGACGGCCCCGCGTCGCTGCTCGCCGACGTCGCCGCGAACGTCACGGGGGGTGCCAACCAGTACCCGCCGGGGCTCGGCGTCGCCTCGCTGCGCACGGCCGTCGCGGAGCACCAGAAGCGCTTCTACGGCCTCGACGTCGACCCCGACCACGTGCTGATCACTACCGGGGCGACGGAGGCGATCGCGTCGGCGGTGCTGGCACTGTGCGGGCCGGGCGACGAGGTCGTCACATTCCAGCCCTACTACGACTCGTACGCCGCGACGATCGCGCTGTCCGGCGCCACGCTGCGGGCCGTCCCGCTGCGGCCACCGGCCTTCGCCTTCGACCCGGACGAGCTGCGCGCCGCGTTCTCGCCGCGCACCCGCCTGGTGCTGGTCAACACCCCGCACAACCCGACCGGCACCGTCCTGCGCCGCGACCAGCTGACCTACATCGGGCAGCTGGCCGCCGAGTTCGACGCGGTGATCGTCACCGACGAGGTCTACGAGCACATGACCTACGACGAGATCGAGCACGTCCCGATGGCCACCCTGCCCGGCCTCGCGGAACGCACGTTGACGATCTCGTCGGCGGGCAAGACGTTCTCCGTGACCGGGTGGAAGGTCGGCTGGGTGCAGGGGCCGATCGCGTTGGTCAACGCGGTGCGGGCGGTGAAGCAGTTCCTCACCTACGTCAGCGGCGCGCCGTTCCAGCCGGCGCTCGCCACCGCGCTCGGCCTGCCCGACTCCTTCTACGCCGACCTCGCCGGCACCCTTGCCCGCAAGCGGGACCTGCTGGTCGCGGGCCTGCGCACCGCCGGGTTCACCGTCTTCCCGACCCGGGGCACGTACTTCGTCGTGACGGACGTGGCCCCGCTGGGGTTCGACGACGGCGCGGCCTTCTGCTGGCGCCTGCCGGAGCTGATCGGGGTCGCGGCCGTGCCCGTGTCGGTGTTCTGCGCCGACCCGGACCTGGGGCGGACACTGGTGCGCTTCGCGTTCTGCAAGCGCGACGAGGTGCTGACCGAGGCCGCGTCGCGGCTCGCTTCGCTGCGGACCCTCATCTGAGCTGGGACCCTGACCTGAAAGGTGTCTCAGTCCTCACGGCGGCCGGACACGCGCGGGTCTAGCGTCCTGAGCGAGGGCGACACGGGAGGCGCGGATGGATCCCGACGGTGGTTGGCGCTACCACGACCCCCATCAGTGGGGCCCCGGCCCGGGCATGTACCACCATCACGGCCCGCCGCCGTGGGTGGACGGGGCGGACGTGCTCCTGCCGCTGCTGTCGGCCCTGTTCCCGCTGCTCCTGCTGATGTGGGTGCTGTCACGGTGGTTCCTGCTCGACGCGCTCGCTGCCCACGGCCGCCACGCCCTGACGCGGCCGCGTGACACCGTGAAGCCGCGGTGGGACGCGGCCGTCGCCCGCTACGCGGAGACGGCCCGGGCCTACGCGGCGTTCGAGTGCGATCCTGCCGCGGTCCTGCACCGTCCGGCCCTGGCCGACGTGGGCGAGCCGGCGACGGCGCGGTTCGTCGACGCCTTCGCCGAGGCCACGGCCCTGATGACCGAGAACTACCCCGGCCCGCAAGTGGGCGAGCGCTTCGTCGCGGCGGCCGAGCGGGCGGAACGGGCGTGGACGGCGGCGGTCGACGCGGCGGACCGGGTGCGGACGGCACGTTTCGCTCCGGGCGAGCGGGCGCTGCTGGAGCAGACGCTGTCCCTGCTCGCACTGGCGAAGTCGAGCCCACACGAGGCCGAGCGTCGCGGTGCGTACGAGCGCGCTCGCCGCAGGCTGGCGGAACTGGAGCGCCGTACCGGGTGGGCCTTGCCGCGTCCGGCAGGCGAACTGCTCGCCGGGCAGGCCCGCGGCGAGCTGGCCGCCGCGTGACGCGGTCCGTCGAGGGCCGAAAGGACCTATTTCTTCCCCTCTACCGGTGCTCGGCGGACCCACTGCGCTGCTGAAGGTCCTGACCTTGGCTTGTGATCGCTCTGCGCTCGCGCTTCTCGCTATATTTCCTCAACCATCCAATCGCAAGGTCGCCAGCGCTCGCCGACCGAGTTCGTCTGCGCTATCGCCGATCTTGCGTAGGCGAGAGGAATTGGTCATGAGTACGCAAGCGACTCATCGTGAGGAGGCCGCGCCGCAGCCTCGCCCCGCGGCCGCGGCCGCGGCCGCGATAGCCGACCCCGCACCGCTCGGCCTGGCCGCCTTCGCCCTGACGACCTTCGTGTTGTCCTCGGCGAACGCCGGTCTGATGCCTAAGACCGTCGAGGGAGTGGTGTTCGGCCTCGCCCTGTTCTACGGCGGCATCGTCCAGGTCTTCGCCGGGCTATGGGAGTTCGCGAAGGGGAACACCTTCGGGGCCACGGCGTTCTGCTCGTACGGGGGGTTCTGGCTGTCGTTCTGGTATCTCGTCGTGCACGTCGATCTGTCCGGGGCGGGCGCGGACGCCAAGACCGGAGTGGGGTTCTTCCTGCTCGGCTGGACCATCTTCACGCTCTACATGACGGTCGCCGCGTTCCGCACCACGTCGGCGCTGTTCGGTGTCTTCGTCCTGCTGTCGCTGACCTTCGTGTGCCTGGCCGCGGCGGACCTCGGTGCCGGCGCCGGTCTGGGGACGATCGGCGGCTGGCTCGGCCTGCTGACCGCGCTGGGCGCCTGGTACTGCAGCTTCGCGGCAGTGGTCAACGCGACGTGGAAGCGCGTCGTCCTGCCGGTCGGCCCGCGAGTCTGAGCAAGCGAGTCGGAGCAACGACGGGCCGTCAGGCGGCGGGATCATCCCGCGCCTGGCGGCCCGTCGCGTCCACCACGGCGTCGAGCGACAGTCCCAGGGTGACAGCCAGGGCCGCGACCGTGAAGAAGGTCGGAGTCGGGATGCGTCCCGTCTCGATCTTGCGAAGGGTCTCGGCGGAGATCCCGGCCGCACCCGCGACGTCGACGATGCTGCGATCGCCCCGCGCCTGCCGCAACAGTCGCCCGAGCCGCACACCGCGCTCGCGATCCGACGTGGTCAAGGGGACGCGCACCATGTGCGTCATAGTAATACCGGTATAGTTTGACCGGTGATCGAGTTGAAGACCCCCGGCGAAATCGATGCCGTCGCCGCGGCGGGGCGCGTGGTCGCCTCCATCCTGGCCACGCTGCGAGACAAGGCCGCACCCGGGGTGACCCCGCACGACCTGGATCTGATCGCCCGAGACATGATCTCCGACGCCGGTGCCGTGTCCAGCTTCGTCGGCTACCACCCGAGCTGGTCGCCGACGCCCTACCCTGCGGTGATCTGCTCGAGTGTCAACGACGCCGTCGTGCACGGCATCCCGGATCGGACCCCGCTCCAGCCCGGCGACCTGTTCAGCGTCGACTTCGCCGTACACCTGGACGGCTGGTGTGCGGATGCGGCGTTCAGCGTCGTCGTCGGCGACGCACCGGACCCGCGGGACCTCGCACTGATCGACGCCACCGAGCGTGCACTGCAGGCGGGCATCACGGCAGCGCGTCCCGGGGCCCGGCTCGGCGACATCGGGCACGCCATCGCCGGTGTCGCCCGGCCCGCCGGCTACGGCATGCTCGCCGACCACGGCGGCCACGGCGTCGGCCGGACAATGCACGAGGCGCCGTTCGTGCCGAACGAGGGACGTGCCGGCAAGGGCATGAAGCTGCGGCCGGGCCTCGTGATCGCGATCGAGCCGATGCTGCTGCTCGGCGGCCGCGACGGCTACGTCCACGACGCCGACGGCTGGACCCTGCGCACCGCGGACGGCAGCCGCGCCGCGCACGCCGAGCACACGATCGCGGTCACCGCGGACGGGCCGAGGATCCTGACCTCGCTGTAGCCCCGTCGATCCGGGTTGACGGGGCCTCACTCGCCGCGGGTCGCGCGGCGGTAGTCGTTGAGCAGGGCGACGGCCTCCAACTGCCCGTTCACCTCCAGCTTCTGCAGAACCGCCCGGATCTGCGTCCTGGTCGTCGCCAGCGAGACCCGGAACTCCTCGGCGATCGACTGCGCTCGCCGACCGCGGGCGAGCTGCTCCAGCACGGCCCGCTCCCGGTCGGTGAGGCGGGCCAGTCTGCGCTCGACGGCCTGCGCCTGCTCCTGCTGCTGCCGGAACTTCGCGACGTAGTACTGGCGCCGCTCCGGGTGCATCACCTCCAGCCCCTGCGTGGCCCGCCGGATCGCCGTGATGAGCACCGGGAGCGCGGCGGTCTTCGGCACACAGGCCAACGCGCCGGCGTGAAGCGCCCGGCCGATGCGAGCGTCGTCGTTCGTCGCGGACAGGACGATCACGCGCCAGCCGTTGCGGCACAGGCCGGCCACGAGCGTGGTGCCGTCGATGGGCTCACCGTCGGGCCCGCGCCCGAGGTCCAGGTCGAGCAGCACGACGCCCGGGACGAGGGTCGCGACGGCGGTCAGGACGCCGTCGCGGCTGCGGGCGGCGTGCCGCTGGGCGTGCATGCCTTCCGAGCGCAGGCACAGGGCGAGGGACATCGCGACGAGGTCGTGGTCGTCGACGATGAGGACGTTGGCGGAGCTGATGGTGGGGCGGGTGTCGGTCGTGACGGACATTCGGGGAGAACCTCTCCTGGTGGAAGGGGTCTCGTCCAGACGTGTCGGGAGCGGTGCTCCGCGGATCGGTCGACGGACGAGAGCGGAACGGGGTTCCGCTCTCGATCAACCAGGACCGACGACGACCTCGGGGTACCACCAGGTGATGCGCCGCTCGGGCGCGGTGAGCTCGGAGAGCGCGAAGACGGGCGGGGCCGAGTCGGGGTCGAGCAGCACGGCCGGCGGGATGCTGTTGCCGCCGGAAGAGCCCGACGAGCCCGCGCCGCCGCTGCTGTTGCCGCCGTTGTCCACGCTCGCGATCGGGCCGCTGCCACTTGGCGCGACCGGGCTGGGGTGTTGACCGGCGGGCCCCATGGGATGGGACGATGAGCCGGCGGCCAAGACCGAGGCCCGAGCGCGGAACTCCTCGTGCTCGACCGGGGGGAGGCCGGAGAGCCGGACGGCGATGGGCCCGGAGATCTCGGCGGCGAGCTGCCTCGACAGGGCCGGCATCTGCCGTCGCGCGGTCGCGGCCGCGGGGTCGAAGGCCTGGTCGGCGCCCACGGAAGCCCCGTCCACCCGGCCGACGGCGGGACCCGCCATGTCAGCGGACGGGTCGGCGGTGGCAGACGAGCTGGTGGCGGCGGAGCCGACGGCGGCCGCACGCACCGGAGCATCGGCAGCAGCGCTACCCGCAGGTGCGGTGGCACCGGTACCGGCCTTCGTCTCCGCCGGTGCGGTGCTGCTGGTGTCGGCGGGCGTGGTCGTACTGGTGCCGGTGCTCGCGTCGGTGGATGTCGGGGTGCTCGGCGCGCTGGGGGTCGCCGGTGCCGGTGCCGGTGGTGGTGCCGGTGCCGGTGGTGGTGCCGGTGCCGGTGGTGGTGCCGGTGCCGGTGGTGGTGCCGGTGCCGGTGGTGGTGCCGGTGCCGGTGGTGGTGCCGGTGCCGGTGGTGGTGCCGGTGGTAGTGGTGCCGCCGGTGCTGGTGCCCGTGTCTGTGCTGGTGGGCGGCGGGGTGCTCGGGGCGCCGGGTGTGTCGGTGCTCGTGCCGGTGGGCGGCGTGGGGTCGGCGGGGGTGACGGTTCCGGGGTCGGTCGTTGTGGTGCCGCCGGTGCTCGTGTCGGTGCCGGTTCCGGTGCTCGTGTCGGTTCCGGTTCCGGTTCGGTCGGTGGGGGTCGCGGTGGGGTCGGTGGCGGCCGGCGTGGGGCCGGCGGGGGTGACCGTGCCGGGGTCGCTGCCGGTGGTGCTGCTCGTGTCCGTGCCGGTGGGCGTGGTGGTGTCCGTGCCGGGGTCGGTCGTTGTGGTGCCGCCGGTGCTCGTGTCGACGGGGGTCGCGGCGGGGTCGGTGGCGGGCGGCGTGGGGTCGGCGGGGGTGACGGTGCCGGGGTCGGACGTGCTGCCGGTGCCCTCGGGCGGGGTACCGATGGTGTCGGTGGTGTCGCCGGTGCTCGAGCTCGTGCCGGTGTTGCCGGGGGCCGTGGCGGGGTCGGTGGCGGGCAGCGTGGCGTCCGGCTGGGTGCCCGCGTCGGTGCCGATCGACGTGTCGGGCGCCGGGGTGCTACCCGTGCCCTCGGCCGGGGTGACGGGGGTGCTGCCCGTGCTGTCTGATGGTGTCTGAGGTGTCTTCGATGGCGGGCAGCCGTCGCGCGGGCGTGCCAGGCGAAGCCGGGGTGTTCGCGGTGCCGTCGACTGACGGGTGCGTCGCTGCCGGGCGCATTGCCGATGGGTGCGGCACCGGGATCGGGAGTGTTGCTGCTGTCCGACTGAGGAGCAGCGTCGGTGGCCGTACTCGGGTTGCCTGCCGCGTCGTCGGCGGGTGGGTCCCCCGGGGCGGCGGCGTCGGCGCCGGTAGGAGTGCCAGTGCCAGCCGGGGTCGACTGGTCCGACGTGCTTCCGACGTTGTCAGGGGCAGTGCTGCCCTTGTCGGCGGCCGCGCCCTCGCTGACGGGGAGCGGCTCGTAGACCGCGGGCTGGCCCGCGGTCCCCGCATCGTTGCTTCCTGCAGCGATGTCGGAGTCTGCGGGCACCTGCTCGGACGACGGATCCTTGGTCGCCGGAGCGGGACCCGTCTCCGCTACCGGGCTGTTCTCTGTCTCGGTCTCGGCAGGCGTCGACGTCGTGCCGGAATCCGAGGCACTTGCGGCTTCGTCAGCCGGGTCGCTCGAACCTGAGTCGGGTGCCGAAGCTCCCGAATCCGTGCTGGCAGAGTTCGTATCGGCCGAGTACGCGTTGTCGGTGTCCGTCGTGTGTCGTTTGGAGTCGGTGCTGGTGGAGTCGGTGCTGGTGGAGTCCGATGAGCTCGAGTCGCTGCTGTCGGCCGAGGACGAGTCCGAGGAGCCGGAGTCGTTGCTGTCGGCCGTCGACGAGGCCGAGTCGGCAGAGCCGTCGGCCGTGGAATCGACCGTCTCCGAGTCGGAGGAGTCCGAGGACTGGGCGTCGGAGGAGCCGCGTCGAGCTGTCGGAGTCGGAGCTGTCGGAGGAGGAGCTGTCGGAGGAGGAGCTGTCGGAGGAGGAGCTGTCGGAGGAGGAGCTGTCGTCAGAGGAGCTGGAGGAGCTGTCGTCGGAGGAGCTGGAGGAGCTGTCCGAGGTGCTCACCGAGGCAGGTTCAGCCGCCGACGCCCGCGTCGGCGCCGCCATGACGATGACAACGAGTACGAGCCCGCACAGTGCGGCTGCCAGGACCGCGATCCTGAGGGCGCTGGGGAGCAGCCGGGCACGCAGCGTAGTTCCGATGCCCGTCACCTCCCGACGCGCGTCCAGCAAGCGGGGGACAGTATCGCTGACTGTCTTGCAGTTTCAACCACGCGGGGTATCGAGATGATTTCGAAAGCCCCGATCGAGCCGGGCCGGGATCCCCCTGTTGGTCGAACCACGACGTACTAGACGCCCCGCTCTCGACAAACCGTGCTGCCGCCCCGACTCACGTCTGCGTCTCGCGTCACACTCCACCGCGGCGACCCTCGAGGGCCGCTGATGGGGGGTCGGCGAGCGCGGCACCAGTAGCCCTCGGAGGCACTTGACACCGCTACGCATCATGCCGTCGCTGTCGATCTCCTCGTCGTTACGGCCGTACGGGCCATCCTCCGTCCGATGCAAGCAGGGGTGGGGGGTCTGCCTTCCGACTCCGCGCCACGCGGGTTCACCCACCGTGCACCTGCTGCGGCCTGACAACGTTGTCGCGACAACGTTGTCAGGCCCTCGCCACTCGCTGGTAGTCGTTCAGAAGCACGACGGCTTCCAGTTGGGAGCCGACGCCGAGCTTCCCCAGGATCGCCCGGATCTGTGTGCGCACCGTCGTGACCGAGACCACGAACTCGTCGGCGATCGACTGCGCCCGCTGACCCTTGGCAAGGCGGTCGAGGACGGTGCGCTCGCGCTCGGTGAGACTGGCCAGGCGTCGGCCGAGCATCCGGCCCCGCTCCTGTCGACGCCGGTATGCGTCGATGAACTGCCGGCGCCGCTCAGGATGCATCACCTCGAGGCCCTGTGCCGCCCGCCGTACCGCGGTGACCAGGACGGCCAGCGCGGCCGACTTCGGGATGCCGGCCAGTGCCCCTAAGGCAAGCGCCTTTCCGATCCGGGCCTCATCCGCGGTCCCGGAGAGCACCAGGACACGCCACCCGGCTGCGCGGAGTCGCTCGATGAGCGCGGTGCCATCGATGAGGGTGCCGTCGGGTTCGAAACCGAGGTCGAGGTCGAGCAGGACGACTCCCGGCGGAAGCTCCGCGATGGCGGCGAGTACCCCCGCGCGGCTGCGGGCGGCGTGCTGTCGGGCCTGCAGACCCGCCATCCGTAGGGACATGGCGAGGGACGTGGCGACAAGATCGTGGTCGTCGATGATCAGAACGGTGGGATCGGGCACGGTGGAACCTGGGTAGGACGAGATCGACATGACGGGGTCAGCCTCCGGTCGGGAAGGGGCCCGTCCTTCCGGAGGCGCGCATGGCGCGGCGACACCGGAGGGCGGGAGCGGAACGTTGATTCCGCTCCTGCTCAGCCGGGGCTGACGACGATCTCGGGGTACCACCAGGTGACGCGCCGCTCCGTGGCCGTCACCGCGCCCATCGCGGACGCCGCGGGTGCGGTCGCGGGGTCGAGGAGTGCTGCAGCGGGCGTTCCGCCCCCGCCCGACGATCCGGATGCACCGCCACTGCCACCACCGCTCGCGAGGCCCGGCGGGGGTTGGCGCGGGTCCGACGGCGAAGGCCGCTGATCGGAACCGGACCGACGTGAGGTGGCCCCCCGCTCCGACGGCGACGTTCCGGAACCGAAGCTCGACCGCCCGGCGGGTGGCAGGCCGACCATGCCGAGGCCCGACGGACCGGTGCTCACGACCGGTGGCACGAGCGACGGGTCCGCCATCGACGCGTGGTCGCGAGCCGTCATGAGCAGGACGGCCGTGCCACCGGCCACCCGCTCGGTCGTGGCGGCGACTGCGACAACCGTGGCTGCCTGCACGCCGGCGGCCACCGTCACGGGCGCGGCCTCCACCGTCGGCGCGCTGGGGGGTGTGGCGGGCCGGGTCGGGTCGATGACGGGTTCGACGATCGGCGCAGACGTGCCCCCGACAGGCCCGGTGGGGCCCGGGACGGTGGGGGCGACCGGCTGGGGCGCGCCGATCACGGGCGCGACGACGTCGAGGACCGGCTCGGTCTGATCGGTGACCGACCCGACGACGCTGACGACGGTGTCGAGGACGGGCTCGTCCAGGCTGCCGACGACCGGGGCGACTGCGTCGACGACCGGATCGGTGAGGTCGCTGACGGTGTCGAGGATCGGCGTGGCCGTGTCGAGGACGGGCGCGACACCGTCGAGGAGGGGCCCCTCGACGGTGTCGACGGCGGGAGTGATCGTGTCCGCGAGCGGATCGGTGAGGTCGCTGACGGTGTCGAGGATCGGTGTGGTCGCGTCGAGGACGGGGGCGACGGCACCGAGGAGGGGCCCGTCGACTACCGGAGCGACCGCTTCTCCGGTCGCGTCGAGGACGGGTCCGGTGAGGGCTGTGGCCGTGCCGGTGGCCGACTCGACGGCGCGAGTGACGGGCTCGGCGACGACGGGAGCGATGGTCTGGGTGACCGGGGCGGCGGCATCGAGGAGGGGCCCGTCGACGGTGTCGACTACCGGACCGACCGTTTCCACCACGGGTGCGGTCGCGTGGAGGACGGGTTCGGTGAGGTTCGTGGCGGCCGTGTCGATCGTCGTGGTGGCTGAGCCGACGGCCGTGCGGACACCGGAGGCTTCGGCCTCGACGACCGGCTGAGCGATGGCGGGCTGAGCAAGGTCGGTAGCCGCCTCGACGACGGGCGCGCCGGCAGGCTCGATCACGGTCCCGACCGCAGAGCGCAGCTCGATCGCCGCAGTGTCCGGGGCCGTGCGCTCCGCCGGGACGCTCGGAGACGGCGCGTCGTCGGACGGGGTCGGGCTCTTCGTCGCGGTCGTCGTCTTGGCTGGAGTCTTGGCACGGGTCTTGGTCGCCGTCGAGGTCTTGGTCTGCGCCGACGTCCTGGTCTCGGTCGGGACAGCGGTCTTCCTCGTGGCCTTCGGCTTGCCGGACTCAGATTTCGCGTCGGCCTCGGGAGACGTCGTCTCTGTCCGGGAGTCGGCCTTCTTCTCGGCAGACTCACTCGCCGCGGACTTCGACCTATCGGCGTGCTCGTCGTCGGTGGCCCCGGACTTCTTGCGGTCGGCCTTCCTGCCCTCGGACGAGGACGAGTCGTTCTTCTCGTTCTCGGCCTGCTTGCTCTCGGCCTTCGTGTCCTTGTTCTTGTCGTTCTTATCGCTCTTGTCCTCGGATCGGTCCGACTTGCCCTCGGACCGATCGGACTTCTCCTCGGACTTGCCGCCGGACGACTTCTCAGACCCGCCGCCGCCGTCCGCCGAGCCCTTGTCCTTCCCCGCCACCGCGGCCACCAGGTCGCCGACCGCGCTCGCGGGCGCCGTGCTCGCTCGCGCCGTGGCCGCCAGCAGTGCCGCGGCAAGGAGGAAGCCGCACATCAGGGCGGCGAGCACGAGAACCCGGCGGGTCGCGGAGAGGAGCCGGGCGCGGCACGTTCCGTCGATGCCCGTCACCCCCTTGCGGCGCCGAACCCACCTGGTCGAGTGGCGGATTGCCGCTGATCGCGCCCGTCAATCACTTTCTGGGGTCGAGATCGACAAGTTGCTCCGAACGGTCGCCGGTGTCTCCTTCCAAGCCGGGGGGACGACGACGAAACGGACACCCTGACCCGGCCGTACCTGCGCCGCGCGGTCGACGTCCGCGTCGCACACCGTGGCGACCACCGGGTACCCGCCGGTCACCGGGTGGTCGGCGAGGAACACGACCGGTTCCCCGCCCGGCGGCACCTGGATCGCCCCACGGACCATCCCCTCGCTCGGCATCTCCGCCTCGTCGACCCGCCGCAGCTTTCCGCCCTCCAGCCGCATGCCGATCCGGTCGCTGCGACTCGACGCCGTCCAGGTGGTACCCGTCAGCTCGGCCGGGTCGGTGACGACGTCGGCGCGCGGGCCGAGGACGGCCCGCAGCACGACGGTGTCGCCCCGTGGTGGGTGCACCGGAGCGACGTCGACGACCGGCAGGGCGGCCGGCTCCGGGCCGACCGGCAGCACGTCGCCGGGCCGCAGCGGCGGCGGCCCGATCTCCGACAGCGTGTCCGTGCTGCGCGACCCGAGCACCGGTGCGACGTCGATCCCCCCGCGTACCGCGAGGTAGGTGCGCAGTCCGGTTGGCGGTGCCGCGAGGCGCAGCACCGCTCCGGGCCGCAGGTTGACGATGGCGTGGTGGCCGACCGGCGTCCCGTCCACCGACGCCTGGGCCGCGGCGCCGCTCAGGGCGACCGTCAGCAGCGAGACCGCCCGGACGGCGAGGCCCCCGAGGAGCACCTCGACGGCCGCGGCGCCCTCGTCGTTGGCGACGAGCCGGTTCGCCAGGGTCAACGCGGCGCGGTCGGCCGCCCCGGACCGCCCGACCCCGGACGCCCCGAGGCCCGGGCGTCCGAGGTCCTGTACGAGGGCCGACGGGCCGACGGCCAGCACCTCCAGCGCGCGGTTCATGTCCGCGCCTCGACGAACCGGACCCACCCGCCGGGCTCGAGGAGCGCGGGCGGGTCGCGGTCCGGGTCCCACAGCCGGGCCTCGGTCGAGCCGATGAGCTGCCAACCCCCCGGCGACGGCCGCGGGTAGACGCCGCTGAACTCCCCGGCCAGCCCGACGGCGCCGGCCGGCACCGTGGTGCGCGGCTCGTCGCGGCGCGGCACTTGCAACCGCTCGTCCCCGCCGGTCAGGTAGGCGAAGCCCGGGGCGAACCCGCCGAACGCGATCCGCCACGGGGTGCCGGTGTGCGCGGCGACGACCTCCGACTCGTCCAGCCCCGTCAACCGGGCGACCTCGCCGAGGTCCGGGCCGTCGTAGGTCACCGGGATCTCGACCGTCTCACCCTCGGGCACCGATGCCGGGTCGACGGGCAGGTCCAGGACGGTCCGGCGCAGCGCGGCGAGGTCCGTTCCCGCCCCGACCGTGAGCAGCACGGTCCGCGCCGCGGGCACCACGTCGAGCACCCCGGCCGGCCGCGCGGTGCGCACCGCCGCGGCCAGCGCCAGCACCTCCGGCAGCCCGTCGACCTCGACGAGCAGCGCGACATCGCCGAACGGCAGCACCTTCATGTGAAGGCCCGCACGGTGACTCCGGCTGCGGCGAGCCCGTCCCGCACCGCGCGCGCCATCTCGACCGCGCCCGGCGAGTCGCCGTGGACGCAAGCGGACTCGGCCAGGACGTCGAGGTCGCCGCCGTCGACCGACGCCACCACGCCCTTGTCGACGAGCCGGAGCACGCGCGCCGTGACCTCGGCCGGATCGTGCAACACGGCACCCGGCGCCGAGCGGGGCACGAGTGCGCCGTCCGGGGTGTAGCCGCGGTCGACGAAGAACTCGCCCACCGTCCGCAACCCCGCCTTCTCCGCCGCGCGCAGGAACGCCGACCCGGGGAGGCCGAGCACCGGCAGCTGCGCGGAGTAGTCGCGCACCGCCGCGACCACCGCGGCCGCCTGGGCCTCGTGGTGCACGATCGCGTTGTAGAGCGCGCCGTGCGGCTTCACGTAGCGCACCGCCGTCCCGGCCACCCGGCACATCCCGTCGAGTGCGCCGATCTGATAGACGATGTCGTCGGCCAGCTCGTTCGGTTCCACGTCGACGAACCGCCTGCCGAACCCGGCGAGATCGCGGTAACCCACCTGGGCTCCGACCACCACCCCGCGCTCGGCGGCTGCCGCGCAGGTGCGCCGCAACGTCGTCGAGTCGCCCGCGTGAAACCCGCACGCGACGTTCGCGGACGTCACGAGCGCGAGCATCGCCTCGTCGTCGCCGAGCACCCAGCGGCCGAACGACTCGCCGAGATCGGAGTTGAGGTCGAGGGTGTCCACGGCGTCAGCCCCCCGCCCGGTCCTGTACGGCGGCGGGCTCGTCGTGCAGGTCTACCCGCGCCGTCTCCGGGGCGACCGCCAACGCGACGAGCGTGAGCACCACCATCGCCAGCACATAGAACGACACCGCGAACGGCGTGCCGGTCGCCGACACGAGGGCGATCGAGACCAGTGGCGCGATCCCGCCACCGAGCACTCCCGCGATCTGGTAACCCATCGATGCCCCGCTGTAGCGCAGCTTCGTCGAGAACAGCTCGGCGATGAACGCCGCCTGCGGGCCGTACATCGCCGCGTGCGTGGCGAGCGCGACGATCGTGGCGAGCACGATGACCGTCGTCGAGCGGGTGGACAGCAGCGGGAAGAACACGAACGCCCACAGCGCCGCGCTCACCGCGCCGGCCGCGTAGACCGGCCGCCGGCCGATCCGGTCCGACAGCCCGCCGAACAGCGGGATCAGCGCGAGCTGGAACGCCGAGCCGATGAGAACGGCGTTGAGGCCGACGCCCCGCGGCAGCCCGAGGTTCGTCGTGATGAACGTGAGGATGTAGAGGGTGAAGGTGTAGAACGCGACGTCCGTGCCGACCCGGGCGCCCATCGCGATGAGCAGCTCCTTCGGGTGCTGCCGGAGCACCTCGACCAGCGGCATCCGCGCCTTGGCGCCGGCCTGCTCCACCTCGGCGAACAGCGGGCTCTCCGCGATCGTCACACGGACCCAGAGGCCGACGAGCACGAGCGCCCCGGACAGCAGGAACGCCACCCGCCAGCCCCACGAGAGGAACGCCTGCTCGGAGAGCACGACGTTGAGCAGGGCGAGGACGCCGGCGGCCAGGAGGTTGCCGACCGGCACCCCGATCTGCGGCCAGCTCGCGTTGAGCCCGCGCCGGTCCGGGGCGCCGTGCTCCAGCGACATGAGCACCGCGCCGCCCCACTCCCCGCCGAGGCCCAGGCCCTGGACGAACCGCAACGCGACCAGCAGGATCGGCGCCGCGACCCCGATCGTCGCGTAGGTCGGCAGCAGGCCGATGAGGAACGTCGCGAGCCCCATGATCAGCAGCGTGACGACCAGCACCTGCTTGCGGCCGACGCGGTCGCCGAAGTGCCCGAAGACGATCCCGCCGAGCGGGCGGGCGATGAACCCGACGGCGTAGGTCGCGAACGCGAGCAGCGTGCCGACGGCGGGGTCGAAGTTGGGGAAGAAGAGCTTGTTGAACACCAGCGCGGACGCGGTGCCGTAGAGGAAGAAGTCGTACCACTCCAACGACGTGCCGATGAGGCTCGCGACGATCACACGTTGGGGCGTGCGGGATCGGACGGACGGCGGGGCGGGCAGGTCGTCGCGCTGGGTCATCGCGCTCTCCTGTGGTCGGGTACCGGTCCGACGAGCGTACGGATTGTTCAACGATCCTGCAATCCAACGTTGTTGGGCTCGGTGTTACGGCTTCTTAGACCGAGTACCCCTACGGTTGGCTTCGTGACCGCGCTCGACCCCGTGCTGGCGCGGCCGCCGCACACCGTCTGCAACCGCCACACCCGGCACAGCAGGTGCGGCACTCACACCACGTGTGCGACAGCCGATCCGGAGTGCGACGCCGGCAGCCCGGTCAGCCCGTGTTGCGCAGCCCCGCGGCGATGCCGTTCACCGTCTGCAGCAGCGCCCGGTTGATGTCGGCGTCGGCGTCGGCGGACTTGCGTCGCTGCGCCAGCAGCTCCACCTGCAGGTGGTGCAGCGGTTCCAGGTACCCCGCGCGCACGGACAGCGTGTTGCGCAGCACCGGGTGCCGGGCCAGGAGCGACGTCGTGCCGAGCAGCCGGAGCACCTCGCGCACGGTGACCTCGTGCTCGGCCTTGATCAGCTCGAAGATCGGCTGCAGGCCCGGCTCGACGAGGTTGGTGACGTAGAACTCGGCGATCCGCAGGTCCGTCTTCGCCAGCGTCATCTCGATGTTGCCGAGCAGGTTCTTGAAGAACGCCCACGATGTCATCTCGTCGAGCACCGGGCCGTAGCCCGCCTCCCGCGCCGCGCGCAGCCCGCTGCCGAACCCGAACCAGCCGGGCACGACCATCCGCGTCTGCGTCCACCCGAACACCCACGGGATCGCCCGCAGGTCGTCCAGCGTCGGAGCCGACGTGCCGGGCCGCTTCGACGGCCGCGAGCCGACGTTGAGCCGGCCGAGCTCGTCGACCGGGGTCGCGGCGGAGAAGAAGTCGGGCAGCCCGGGGTCGTCGACGAGATGCCGATACGCCGCACGGGCATGGTCGCTGATGTGGTCCATCGCCTCGTCGAACCGGTCCAGCGTCTCGGGGGCCACCCGTGACGCCGTGTGCAGCAGCGTGGCGTCGAGGGTCGAGGCGAGCAGGATCTCCAGGTTGTCGTGGGCGAGCGCGGGCACCGAGTACTTGTCGGAGATCGTCTCGCCCTGCTCCGTCAGCTTCATGGTCGCGTCGACCGTGCCGAACGGCGTCGCCATCACGGCCTCGCCCGCCGGGCCGCCGCCCCGGCCGACCGACCCGCCCCGGCCGTGGAACAACCGCAGGCGCACGCCGTGCTTGGCCGCGACGTCCCGCAGCTGGCGCTGCGCCCGGTGGATCTGCCACTGCGAGGTGGTGATCCCGGCGAGCTTGTTCGAGTCGGAGTAGCCCAGCATGATCTCCTGCAGGTCGCCGCGGTTGCTGACCTGCTGGCGGTAGCCGGGCACGGACAGCAGCTCGTCGAGCAGCGGGCCGGCCTGCGACAGCTCCTCGACGGTCTCGAACAGCGGAACGAGGTCGACCGACGAGCGCGGGTTCTGCTTGAGCTCGACCATGTACGCCTCGCGGGCCAGCACGGCGACGGCGAGCAGGTCGTCGACGCCCTGGCACATCGAGACGATGTACGTGCTGCACACCTCGGGGCCGTACTGGTGCTGCACCTCGTGCAGCATGTCGAAGATCGCCAGCACGTCCGTCGCCTCGTTCGGCAGCCCGTAGTGGCGGCGGACCAGCGGGCGTCCCTGGTCCAGCTCGCGGGCCAGCAGTGCGGTCCGCTCGGAGCGGGTCAGCTCGGCGTAGGGCTTGTCCAGCTCGCCGAGCGCGTCGTAGATCGCCCCGAGCGCCGCGTGGTGCTTGCCGCTGTGCTCGCGGATGTCGAGCTCGGCCAGGTGCAGCCCGAACGCCGTGGCCGCGCGCAGCGTGCGGGCCAGCCGGCCGTCCGCGATCCGGTCGCCCAGGTGCTCGCGCAGGGAGCGGTCGAGGACCCGCAGGTCCGCGACGTACTCCTGGCCGCCGAGGTAGTCGCGGCCTGTCACGTGCGGCGCGCTGTCCCGGATCCGCGCGCGGGTGGCCTCGAGCCGGGCCCGGACGTAGGAGAGCTTGAGCCGGTAGGGCTCGTTCGAGTTCAGCCGGATGTAGCGGTCGTAGATCTCGGGCAGCGCGCGCCGGTCGCGGGCGAGCGACCCGCGCAGCTCCTCGGAGACGCCCACCACCCGCGTCGAGATCGACAGCTCGTCGATCAGCTGCTCGACCGACTGCAGGTGGATGCGCAGCGCCCGGTCCGCGTTCAACGCGACGACCGCACGCGTGACGTCCGGGGTGACGAACGGGTTGCCGTCGCGGTCGCCGCCGACCCACGACCCCAGCACCAGGGGCCGGGCGTCGTCCGGGACGGTGAACCCGACGGCACGTGCCTCGCGCTCGAACTCGCCGACCAGCTGGGGGACGGTGTTGCGCGCCAGCTGCTCCAGGTACCAGCCGATCGCGCTCGCCTCGTCCGCGACCGTGGGCTTGCCCGGCCGGATCTCGTCGGTCTGCCACAGGAGGTCGACGAGCCCGGCGACCTCGTCGTCATCGTCCTCACCGAGGAGCCCCCGCCTGGCGGCGTCGGCTCCTTGGACATGCGTTGGCGCCCCGCGGTCGAGTGCCTCGCCGACCCGGCGCAGCACCCGCAGCACCGACTGGCGCGACGACTCGGTGGGGTGCGCGGTGAACACCGGCCGCAGCTCGAGCAGCTCCAGGGCCTTCTCCACCTCGGCGCGCCCCTCCCCGGGGAACTCCTCGGCCAGCCGCTGCATGAGGTCGCGCAGCGGGCGGTGGTCCGCAGGCCGCAGCGAACGCAGCTCGCGGGAGCGGTGCAGCTGCTCGGCGGTGTTCGCGAGCTGGAAGTACTGGGAGAACGCGCGGCTCAGCGCGACCGCGGTGCCCGAGTCCAGCCCCGACAGCGCGTTCGTGATCTCCGCGCCGCCGCTTTCCGGCGCCTGCCGCGACAGCCTGCGGACCTCCTCGACCAGCTCCAGCAGCTCCGGGCCGCCGTGGTGGGAGAGGGTCCGGCCGAGCATGGTGGTCAGGCGGCGGATGTCGGCGCGCAGCGACTCGTGCTCGGATTCGGAGACGACGCCGGCGGAGGCGGCGACGGGATCGGCGGGCTCGGGACGCAGGAGGGCAGGCTCGGACACGATCGGTCTCCCTCGGTACAGCGGCGTGGTGGGGCCACTCGCCGCGGTGAGAGGGGCCGTTCAGCTTCATCGTGCCTCCGCGCGGTCGGCGGACGCCAGCGCTGGGGGTGGGATGTCACGCACCGGAGTCGGCGGGGGATGCCAGCAAGGTGGCCCTGCTGCAACAGGATTGGAGTAGGGCCACCTTGCTGCAAACCCCGCACACCCCCCGGCGCCCCGGAAAGAGCGCTCCGTAACGAGCGGACAACCGAGGCGTAACGGCGGTCGCCAACCCTGGAGGGCGTGAGCCACCCGACCCGTACGCCTCCCGCCGGCCGCACCGGGGTCGAGTGGTGACCGCAGGCGTCGCCACGCACTGCCCGTACTGCTCGTTGCAGTGCGGGATCACGCTCACGCCCCAGCCGGACGGCTCGCTCGAGCTGATCGGCCGCGCCGACTTCCCGGTCAACCGCGGTGGGCTGTGCATCAAGGGCGCCACCGCCACGGAGCTGCTCGACCACCCGGAACGGCTGACCACCCCGCTCGTCCGGGACTCCCGCGACGCCCCGTTCCGCCCCGCGAGCTGGGACGACGCGCTCGACCGGATCGCCGCGGCGATCACCCGCACGCAGACCGCGCACGGCCGGGACGCCGTCGGTGCGTTCGGCGGGGCGGGCTGACCAACGAGAAGGACTACCAGTTCGGCAAGTTCGTCCGCGTCGCGCTGCGCAGCCGCAACATCGACTACAACGGCCGGTTCTGCATGTCGTCCGCCGTCGCGGCCGGCACCCGCGCGTTCGGGATGGACCGCGGCCTGCCGTTCCCGTTCGACGACATCCCGAAGGCCGACGTGCTCGTCCTCGTCGGGAGCAACCCCGCCGACACGATGCCGCCCGCGATGCGCTTCCTCGAGGAGGGTCGCGAGCGCGGCGCCCGGCACGTCGTGATCGACCCGCGGCGCACGGCCACCGCCGAGCTCGCGCACACCCGCCTGCAGCCGGTGCCGAACACCGACCTCTCCCTGGCCAACGGCCTGCTGCACATCGCGATCCGGGAGAACCTGGTCGACGAGGAGTACGTCGCCGCGCGTACGAACGGGTTCGACGCGGTGCGCCGCGCCGTCCGCGCCTACTGGCCGGACCGGGTCGAGCGCACCACCGGCATCGCCGTCCCCGACCTCTACGACCTCGTGCGCAGCCTCGCCGCCGCGCCGACCGCGATGATCCTCACCGCCCGCGGCGCCGAGCAGCACGCCGACGGCACGGACACCACGCAGGCCTGGATCAACCTCGCGCTGGCGCTGGGCCTGCCCGGCCGCGGTCCCGGCTCGGGCTGGGGGACGATCACCGGGCAGGGCAACGGCCAGGGTGGGCGCGAGCACGGGCAGAAGGCGGACCAGCTGCCCGGATACCGTTCGCTGAAGAACGCCGCCGACCGCGCGCACGTCGCCGGGGTGTGGGGCGTCGACCCCGACGAGCTGCCCGGCCCCGGTGCGTCGGCCTACGAGCTGCTGGACAGCCTGGGCAGGGACGTGCAGGCGCTGCTGGTCAGCGCCTCGAACCCGGCGGTGAGCGCGCCCAACGCCCGCCACGTCGAGGAGCGGCTGCGCGCCCTGGACTTCCTCGCCGTCACCGACATCTTCCTGCCCGAGACCGCGCAGCTCGCCGACGTCGTGCTGCCGACGACGCAGTGGGCCGAGGAGAGCGGCACGATGACCAACAGCTGCGGGCGGTCGACGCGGTGTGCCCGCACTCCGACGGCCCGCTGGCGGACGGGCAGTTCGACGCGAAGAAGGTGATCTGCCCGCTGCACAACTACTTCTTCTCGCTGGCGGACGGCACGTGCCTGAACGGCGACTACGCCGTACGCACGTACCCGGTGCGCGAGGAGGCGGGGAAGATCGTCGTCGACGCGTAGCGGCACTCCGCAGAACGCGCGTGCACTTCGCAGAGGTCGCGGCCCCTGCGAAGTGCACGCGTAGTCTGCGAGGTCAGCCGATCGGACCCTTGAAGCCCTGTCGGGCCGAGGCGTCGTCGATGCCCACGAGTTCCCGGTAGCCCGGGCCCTTGACGTTGTCGCCCGTGACGGTCGCGCCGCTGGCGCGCTTCTGTAGAGCGATGGCCTTCGAGCCGCTGCCCGCGAAGTTGTTGTCGGAGAACGTCACGTTCTGAATGTCCTGGAGTGCGACGGTCTGGGCCGGGGCGTGACACTCGAAGTAGTTGCCGGCGATCGTCCAGTTCGCGCTCTGGCCCACGCCGTTGCCCTGGCCGTCGCCGTCGTCGTCGTGCGGGCCCTCGGCCATCAGGCACTGGTGGAACTGCGCGCTCGCGCACTTGTTGTTGAGGATCTTGATGTTCGAGCTGGCCGACTCGGAGTCCGAGGTGTATGTCTGCATGCAGTCCGTGTGCGGAGCGCCGCCCTTGCTCTCGTTCGCCCAGATGTCGTGCGAGTCGTTGTGCTGGATGGTGATGTTGTTCCCGAAGAAGCGCATCGCGTCGACGTCGTCGCTGCCGATGTTGACCGACGAGATGTCGTTGTCCTGCACGGTGATGTTGTTGCCCGAGACGTAGATCCCGTTGTCACTCGCGCCTTTGGAGACGAATCCCTCGAGGACGATGTTGTCGCCGCGCGCGGTGATCCCGGGAACGGTCGCCGTACCCATTCCGGAGTAGATCACCGGCGCCGTCGGCGTGCCACCCCCGCGGATCTCCAACCGGTTGGGGAGGGCCCCGGTGAAGCACACCGTGTCGCCCGCCTTCACCGCGGGCACGGCGCCGCCGCCGGCTTGGACCGTGCACTTCGCCGTCACCGCTCGCCGGCCCGGCGCGGCCGTGTCCGTGGCGGCCGGCGCGGTGGACGCCGCAGCGGTGCCGCCGGTGGCGGATCCCGTGGTGGGCCCCGAGGGTGCCTGCGGTGCGGCCGTCACGCCGCCGTTCGGGTTGTCGATCACGAACGACGTGGTGGCCGACTGCGCGCCCGCCTTCACGGTCGCCGTCGCCGGCCCGGCGCAGCTCGGCGTGATCGCGAACTGGGCGAGCAGGGCGTCCGCGGTCGCGACCATCGCGCTCCGCCCGGTGCACCCGCCGACCGTCACCGTGAACTCGACGTTCGCCTGCCGGGCAAAGCCCGTGGCCAGCAGCGACACCGCGGAATCCGTCCGCTCCTTGACCACCACGGCCGGAGCGGCCGGAACCGCCGGGACCGCTGCGGCGGCCGGAACCGCCGGGGCTGCCGGGACCGCTGCGGCGGCCGGAACCGCCGGCGCTGCCGGAACCGCCGGGGCTGCCGGGGCCGCCGGAGGGGCTGGGACAGCCGGGACACCAAGGTCACCAGGAGCTGCCGCTGCGGGGCCGGCCGCGAGGCCGAGCAGCGCGACGACACTGCCTGCCGTGGTGAGGAGCCGCGCGATGCGCCGCTGCCTCCGATGACTCACGTTCGCCATGACGCTCCTGGGTTGCTGCTTCGAGAGCGATCGTAGCCAGAGTGTTATGCGCGTCATCCCCGAATGGAGGGGATCGCCCGGATCGTGCGACGCAGCGCCGTTCGTCGACGTGGCCCGTGCTGTCGGCGCCTGCCACCGATCCCGGCTTTGACGCCGCATTCGCCCTCGCGGTAGACGCCGCTGCCACTCGTCCCGAGGAGATGCACGAGGCCCCCGTCCCAGAGCGTGCGTGGAACACGCCCTGCTGCAAAGGGGGGCTCGTGGATCGGGTTGCCTCCGTTACCGCCCTCCTGCTGCGGACGGTCGGCGTTCAGCGGTCGATGGCATCGCCACCGGACTCAGGCCACGGCCGGTGGAGGCTCCGCCGCGCCCGTCATGATCGCCACCGCCTCGGACATCGAGTGCGACTGCGGGGTGATCACCGTCGCCCTCCTGCCGAGGCGCTGGATGTGGATCCGGTCGGCGACCTCGAACACGTGCGGCATGTTGTGGCTGATCAGGATCACCGGGAGCCCCCGGTCGCGGACGTCGCGGATCAGCTGCAGCACCCGGTTGCCCTCCTTGACGCCCAGGGCCGCCGTCGGCTCGTCGAGGATCACGACCTTGCTGCCGAACGCCGCCGACCGGGCCACCGCCACGCCTTGGCGCTGGCCGCCGGACAGGCTCTCCACCGCCTGACCGATGTTCTGCAGCGTGGCGATCCCCAGCTCGCTCATGTACCGCTTGGCCTCTTCGCGCATGTGCTTGCGGTCGAGCATGCGGAACACTGAGCCGAGGACCCCGGGCTTGCGCTGTTCGCGGCCGAGGAAGAGGTTGTCCGCGATGTCCAGCCCGGGGGCGACGGCGAGGGTCTGGTAGACGGTCTCGATGCCGGCGCGCCGGGCGTCCATCGGGTTGGCGAAGCGCACCTCCCGCCCCTCGAGCTTGATCACGCCCGCGTCCGGGATCAGCGCCCCGGACAGTGCCTTGATCAGGCTGGACTTGCCCGCGCCGTTGTCGCCGATCACCGCGAGGATCTCGCCCGGGTAGAGCTCGAGGTCGCTGTCGACGATCGCAGTGACCGGCCCGTACCGCTTGACCAGGCCCTTCGCCTCGAGTACGGGCGTCTCGGTGCGCGGCGGTGGCGAGGTCGCCTCGGTGGCCATCAAACCTTCACCTTCCGGATCCACTGGTCGATCGCGACGGCGAGCAGCACCAGGATGCCGATCGCGAAGCCCTGCCAGACCACCTCGACACCGGCGAGCTGCAGCCCGTTGCGGAACACGCCGACGATCAGCGCGCCGACCAGCGTGCCGAGCACGATGCCGCGTCCGCCGAACAGGCTCGTCCCGCCGATCACCACGGCGGTGATCGAGTCGAGGTTGTACTCGACGCCGACGTTCGGGCTGGCCGACGCCAGCCGGCCGATCAGCACCCAGGCCCCGATCGCGTAGAGCGCGCCGGCCACGACGTAGACCGACAGCAGCACGCGGTCGGTCCGGATGCCGGCGAGGCGGGCGGCCTCGATGTCGTCACCGGTGGCGTAGACGTGCTTTCCCCATGCTGTCTGGCCCAGCGCGTAGTAAAAGGCGCCGAAGAGCAGGAGCATGATCACTGTGCCGTAGGTGAGGCGGAACCCGCCGAGCCCGATCGTGTCGCCCGTCCACGTCATGATCGGCGGCATGTCCGAGCCGCGGATGGTCTCGCTCCGGCTCACCACCGAGTTCAGCGAGAAGAAGATGCTGAGCGTGGCAAGGGTGACGATGAACGGCGGCAGCTTGATCCGGGTGACCAGCAGGCCGTTGATCGCGCCCATCGCCAGACCGCACAGGAAGCCGACGATCAGGGCGAGGCCGCCGGACAACCCGGCCTTCGTCGCCAGGTTGGCCATGATGACCGAGGTGAACACGGCGATCGCGCCCGTGGACAGGTCGATGCCCGCGGTGAGGATCACCAGCGTCTGACCCAGAGCCAGCACGGCGATGACGGTGACCTGCGCGAGCACGAGCCCGAGGTTGGCCGCCGAGAGGAACCGGCCGCTGATGATCGAGAACGCGATGATCGACAGGAGCAGGACCGCGAGCGGTCCCAGGATCGGGCGGGCGTGCAGGACGTGCTGGATGCGCAGGGCCAGCGATTCGGTCCGGTGCTGGTCGAACCCGCGTCGGGCTCGGGCGCGCGGGTGGCCGTACCCCCGCCGGACGGCGCGTCGCCGGATGAGACGTCACTTGCCATGCGGACCTCCTGGTCGCCAGGTGGGGCTCGGCCGACCGGAGGTCCGGCCGGTCGAGCGCGGGACCGTCAGCCCCAGCAGTTCTGCTGGCCGAAGGTGGTGTCCTGCGACGGGACCCCGGTCTGCGGCTGGTCGGTGATCAGGTTGACGCCGGTGTCGACGAAGGTCTTGCCGGCTGTGTTCTCCGGCTTGGTGCCGTCCTTGGCGAACGCGGCGATCGCGTTCACGCCCTCCTGCGCCATCTTCAGCGGGTACTGCTGCGAGGTGGCGCCGATCTGGCCCGCCTTGACTGCCGCGACGCCGGGGCAGCCGCCGTCGACGGAGACGATCGTGACGTCGTTTTGCTTACCCGCCGCCTCCAGCGCGGCGTAGGCACCCGCCGCGGCCGGCTCGTTGATCGTGTAGACGAGGTTGATCGTGGGGTCCTTCTGGAGCAGATTCTCCATCGCCGTGCGGCCGCCCTCCTCGGCGCCGTCGGTGACGTCGTGGCCGACGATGCGCGGGTCGGACTCGTCGCCGATCTGGTCCTTGTTCGCGATGTCGATGCCGAAGCCGGATAGGAAGCCCTGGTCGCGCTGGACGTCGACGGAGACCCCGTTCGGGCTCAGGTCGAGCATCGCGATCCGTGCCTGCTTGCCCTCGGCCTCGAACTTCGCCTTGGACCACTGCCCGATCAGGCTGCCGGCCTGGAAGTTGTCGGTGGCGAACGTGGCGTCGGCGGCGTCCGGCGGGTCGACGGGCGTGTCCAGCGCGATGACGAGCATCCCGGCCTGCTTGGCCTTGTCCAGCGACGGGACGATCGCCTTCGAGTCGTTCGCGGTGATCATGAAGCCCTTGGCGCCCGCCGAGATCAGGTTCTCGATGGCCTGGACCTGCGCCTCGTTGTCACCGTCCTGCTTGCCGGCGAAGGTCTGCAGCTGCACGCCCGCCTGCTGCGCGGCCTGCGTCGCACCCTCCTTCATCTTGACGAAGAACGGGTTGGTGTCGGTCTTGGTGATCAGGCCGACGATCGCCTGCTCGCCGGAGGCGCTCCCGCTCGCGCCCGATCCACCGGAGCCGGACGACCCGCCGCCCCCGCAGCCGGAGAGCACGAGGGAGGCCGTGAGGCCGGTGGCGATCACGGCGGCACGGCGGCCGCGGGGGGAGATGGGGTTCCGCACTGGTGAGACCTCTCGTCTTCGTCGACCGGGAAGCATCGGGGATGGACAACTTGGGAGGTGGACAACGTTGTCGGCGGAGCGTGAGGCACGCCACACTGGCGGGCAAGCGCGGATCCGGACAGGCGGAATCACGGTTCCGTAACGATCACCGATGTGGCCTGCCGACGCCGGGTGGGCGTGTTCCGTGGCGCGACGTACCGGATGGAGGGCCGGCGTGAACGACGGCAGGCGGCCGACGATGCGCGACGTCGCCGCCCGGGCCGGGGTCAGCCTCAAGACCGTCTCGCGGGTGGTCAACGACGAGGCGGGGGTCTCGCCCGCGCTCGTCGGCCGTGTCCGGCAGGCCGTCGACGACCTGGGCTTCCGGCCGAACGTCGGCGCCCGCGTGCTGCGCCGCGCCGACGCCCGCACCGCGTCGGTCGGGTTGCTGCTCGACGACGTCGCCGACCCCTTCTCGGCGACGGTCCTACGCGCGGTGCAGGACGCGGCGCAGGCCCGGGGGGTGGTGGTGCTGTCCGCGAGCGTGGACGGCGACGCCGGGCGGGAGCGGTCGCTCGTCGCCGCGTTCGCCGCCCGGCGCGTCGACGGCCTGATCCTCCTGCCCGCCGCGGCCGACCAGTCCTACCTCGCTGCCGAGGTGGCGTCCGGTACCGCGGTCGTGTGCGTGGGCCGCATGCCGGGTCGGCTCGAGGCCGACGCCGTGGTGGCGACCGACGCGGCCGGCGCGGCGTCGGCCGTCCGCCACCTCGCGGCGGCCGGGCACACCCGGATCGCCTTCCTCGGCGACCGGGCCGCGGGCGCTGCCCGGCTCGCCGGCTACCGGACCGGGCTCGAGGCGGCCGGGCTGGCCCCCGACCCGGCGCTCGTCGTGCCCGACCTCGCCGACGCCGCGCTCGCCGAGCAGGCCGTGACGGCGCTGTTCCGGACGTCCGCCCCGCCGACGGCGCTGTTCACCGCGCGCGCCGCCGTGACCGTCGCAGCACTGCGCACGCTGCACCGGCTCGGGCTGCAGCGGCTCGTCGCGGTCGTCGGGTTCGGCGACTTCGTGACCGCGGACCTGCTGTCGCCCGCGGTGACGGTGGTGGCGCAGGACGTGCGGCGGATCGGTACGACCGCGGCGGACCTGCTCTTCGCCCGCCTGGCGAGGGAGGCCGGGCCCCCGGCGACGTACCCGGTGCCGACGGTGCTGGTCCCGCGCGGCTCGGGCGAGCTTCCCCCGCCGCCTCGCTGATCGGGTCGAGCGCGAGTCTTGCGTTCGTGCACGCGAATGTCGCGTTCGTGTACGCGCGCGGGCCGTACAGAAACGCAGAAGTCAGGTACCGGAACGCAAGACTCGCGCTTCGTCGGCGCGCCGGCCTGAAGCCGGGCCGCCCCGGGGAGCGGTCGCCCGCATCAGGCGGGCGACCTCCGCGCGGGCATCAGCCCGTCACGGCACGCGGAGTTCCCGTGAGGATCTCCACCGACGTCGGCCAACGCCGTCACCGGGCGGAACGCGTGCCTCCGCCCCCGCGCGGCACCGAGCACCTTCGCGCAGGGCAGCCACGCGTGCACGCCGACGTGGGGCGCCGTCGGCGGGGCCGCGGGGCCGAAGGTCCGGTGCTTGATGATCACGTAGCCGGCCGTGTGCTCGATGTCGTTGTCCGTGCCGAACCCGAAGTTGTTGTTCTCGAGCTTGGCCGACGCGTAGACCCAGCGGCGCTGGTCGCGGCTGAACCGGCGTTCCAACCCCGGTCAGCGCTGCCACGGCGCCCCGAGGGACGCCCTCGTCCATCTCATCGCGCGAGTATGCGCGAGCAGGCGCCGGCCCACGCGGTGCCGCAGCGTTCTCAGCCTGGTCTTGGGCGGTGGCGGATACCCTCGATCGCGTGTCCGGCGCCCTGGGCTGGCTGCGCGCCCGGCTGGGCGTGCGGGTGGTCACCTCCCTCGCGGCCGCCCTCTCGGTGGCCGTCGTGCTGCTGCTCGCCGGTGCCGCGCTCGTCCTGCTCACCGACCGGTTGCTGCGCAGTTCGCTGGAAGACACCGGGAGGCAGCAGGCCGAGGTCGTGGCCCAGCGGGTCGCGGCGAACTTCGAGGACGACGTCAAGCAGAACGCCGTCGACGCCACGGCCGAGCGTGGCGACCTCGTCCAGGTCGTGCGGGACTACGGCGAGGACGGCGACCGCGACATCGAGGTCCTCGGCGCCTCGAACCCGCTGTGGACGATGAAGCCGATGGCGTCGGTGCTGCCCGGCCCGGGCGACACCGAGGTCGTGCGGAAGGCGTGGGTGACCCACCGGGACGGGATCAAGCAGACCGACCCCGAGACGACCGAGGAGGTCATGGTCGTCGCCTACGGGACGTCGGTGAAGGGCCGCGACCTCGTCGTCTACGCCGCGCAGCCGCTGGAGAACGTGCACGAGGCCGTCGACACCGTCTTCCACCTGGTGCTGATCGGGATCCCGCTGCTGGTGCTGATCACCGGGATCGTCACCTACCTCGCGGCGGGGCGGGCCCTGCGCCCGGTCGAGGCCATCCGCGCGCGGGTCGCGACGACCCGCGACCCGTCGGTCCGGGTGCCGGTGCCCCCGGCGCGCGACGAGGTCGGCAGGCTGGCCGAGACCATGAACGAGATGCTCGCCCGGTTGCAGGCGGGTCAGGCCGTGCAACGCCGCTTCGTCGCGGACGCGAGCCACGAGCTGCGCAGCCCGCTGGCGACGATCGCGACCGGCCTGGAGTTGCTGGCGCGCGACAGCTCCGGACCGGCCGCCGACCGCGACACGGTCACCGCCCTGCGCGGGGAGACCGCGCGGCTGGGTCGGCTGGTCGACGCGCTGCTGCTGCTCGCCCGCGCCGACGAGAGCGGCCTGCGGCCGCGGTTCGAGGACGTCGATCTCGATGAGGTCGCCGAGGCGGAGCGGCTGCGGCCGGCAGGCCGGATCGTCCCCCGGATCGAGGCCGCGCACGTGCGGGTCGTCGGCGACCGGGGGCAGCTCGCGCAGGTCGTGCGCAACCTCGTCGACAACGCCTGCCGGCACGCCCGCTCGACGGTGGTGGTCTCGGTGCGGCCGTCCCGCGGCTACGCGGCGCTGGACGTCGCGGACGACGGGCCGGGCGTGCCGGTCGATCAGCGGGCGTGCGTGTTCGAGCGGTTCGTCCGTCTCGACGACGCCCGCGCCCGCGCGGACGGCGGTGCGGGGCTGGGGCTCGCGATCGTCGCGGAGGTCGTCGCGGCGCACGGCGGCACGGTGGACGTCGTCGGCAGCCCGCTGGGCGGAGCCCTGTTCCGGGTGCGGCTGCCGCTGCCGGAGGAGGCGCCCGAACCCGAGGTGGTGGTGGAGCCGGCGTCGGCACGGCGGCCCAGCCCGGTGCCGCGTCCGTCGACCGTCTGATAAGCGCGGATCAGGCCGGGGTCGGGTCCGCCATCCGGTAGCCCACCCCGCGCAGCGTCTCGATGCTCGACGTCCCGAACGGCGTGTCGATCTTGCGCCGCAGATAGCCGACGTAGACCTCCACGACGTTGACCTCGCCCTCGTAGTGCGCGTCCCAGACCGCGCGCAGGATGTCGGTCTTCGTGACGACCTCGCCCGCGTGCCGCATGAGGTGCTCCAGCACGCCGAACTCCCGGGGGGTCAGCGTGATCTCGGTGTCTCCGCGGTGCACGCGGTGCCGGGCCGGGTCCAGCCGCAGTGTGCCGACCTGCAGGACACTGGGCCGCACGTCACCGGCGCGGCGGAGCAGGTTGCGCAGGCGGGCCAGCAGGACGACGAACGAGAACGGCTTGACGAGGTAGTCGTCGGCGCCGAGGTCGAAGGCGTCGGCCTCGTCGTACTCGCCGTCCTTGGCGGTGAGCATGAGCACCGGCGTCCAGTTGCCGTCCGCGCGCATCCGCTCCAGCACCCGGTAGCCCGAGAGTCCGGGCAGCATGATGTCGAGCACCACGACGTCGTGGCGGCCGGAGCCGGCGGCGGCGAGCCCGGAGATCCCGTCGTGGGTCATCTGTACCGCGTAGCCCTCGGCGGCGAGCCCGCGCCGCACCATCTCCGCCAGCGGCACCTCGTCCTCGACCAGCAGTACGTGCACGGTGCGACGTTAGCCGGGGCTGCTGCCACCCCACGGCCCGCGCCCCACCGCCCCACCCCCGGTCGCGGTAGCGTCCGCAGTGACGAGAGGACGGTGGCGACGTGGCCGGCTGGGACGACCTGGTGTCGTACGTGCGAGTGCGCTACGAGGTGATGCGCCAGGCCGAGGGCGAGCTCTGGTTCAACCTGCCCACCACCGGTGAGCGGACGCAGCTCGTCGTCGTCCGCCGGGTCACCGGCACGGACGGCGAGCCGTGGGCGCAGATCGCGTCGCCGATCTGCAAGGTGGACGACGCAGACCTCGACGAGCTGCTGCGGCTCGCGGCGGAGTCGGTCGTCGGCGGGCTGGTCTCCATGGAGGGGGTCGCGATGTTCCGTCACTCGGTGCCCCTCGACGAGGGTGCGGTGTACGGCTTCGACCGGTCGTTCCATCTCGTCGTCGACACCGCGGACCGGCTCGAGGAGCACGTCACGGGCGCCGACGTGCACTGAGAGGGCCCTCGCGGCGCGGCAGGCGCGGGCCGGGTCGTCACATGCCCTCTAAGGTGCCCGGCATGTTGCGTCCTGAGAGCTGGACGAAGCCAGCGGGTGGGAGTCCCGTCCCGGTAGGCGCCGGAGCGCCGGGTAGCAGGCCCCGGTTCGTCGTGGAGACGCGGCGGGCTGAGCGGGGCGTCGAGAGCCTCTTTGGAGGGAGCAAGCACGCGGGCCGTAGTGCCTCCGGGCGCGAGTCCTGCAGCCTCGTCACAACCACAATGGGGGAGCCGAGCCGCTCATGTCACGGTGAAGGCCAGGTTCTCTTCCGGTTTACGCGGCATCCGGGCACCTCCTCGCCTCGACACAGCCGGATGCGGGACGCCCGGGGGCCTCGGTCAGGGAACCGAAATTCTGATCCGCGTGCTCGAAGCAACAGTGCGCGACCCTTCTGGTCGGGCCCCAGCGCCAGACTGACTAACGGGCTGAACTACCAAGGAAGCGTCGGCGTCGCGGGCGACCCACACCCATTTTCACGTCGGCACGACGCGCCCACCAGGGCACAGGGAGACTGACTACCTATGGCGGCCCTTCCTCTCACCGGCGAGCAGTACGAGATCACCGCGGGCGAGGTCCGCGCGGTCGTGACCGAGGTCGGCGCCGGCCTGCGCACGTTCACCTCGGACGGCCGGCCCTACGTCGAGCCCTTCCCGCTCGACAGCCGCCCCCCGCGCGGCGCCGGCACCGTGCTCGTGCCCTGGCCGAACCGCACTGCGGGAGGTCGGTGGACCTGGCAGGGCACGCCCCAGCAGCTCGCGCTCAATGAGCCGGCCGCCGGCAACGCCATCCACGGCCTGCTGCGCTACACCTTCTACGACGCCGTCGACCGGGCCCCGGATGCGATCACCCTGGCGGCGCGGGTCGCGCCGCAGCCCGGCTGGCCGGTACCGCTGGCCACCCAGGTCCGCTACGCCGTGGCAGCCGACGGGCTCACCGTCACCCACACCGTGACCAACATCGGTGCGGCCACCGTGCCGTTCGGCGTCGGTGCCCACCCCTACGTCCGGGTCGGTGACACCGCCACCGACGACTGCACGCTGCAGCTCGCCGCCACCACGGCGCTCCCGCTCGAAGGCGGCCTGCCCACCGGTCCGGCCGTACCGGTCGAGGGGGACACCGACTTCCGCGACGGCCGCCCGCTCAAGGGCGTGACGCTCGACGACGCGTTCGGCGGCTGCGTGCCCGCCCCGGGAGACGAGCTCGTGCGCCACCGGCTGCTCGGACCCGCCGGGGGTGTCGAGGTGTGGGCGGAGCCGGCATTCGGCTGGGTGCAGGTCTTCACCCCCGACGACCATCCCGGTCGCGGCCGCGCCGTCGCCGTCGAGCCGATGACCTGCCCGCCCGACGCGCTGAACTCCGGCACCGGCCTGATCACGATCGAGCCGGGGGAGAGCTGGCAGGGCAGCTGGGGAATCCGTCCGGTCTGACAGGACGGCTACGACGCGTCGTGGTCCATCCTCAGCCGGACCACGGTGCCCTTGCTGTCGCTCCACACCTGCAGGACGTCGCACAGCTCGGAGGCCAGCCACAGCCCACGCCCGCGGACCCCGACCGCGGGTGGGGCGACCATGCCGGGGAACGGGAGGTCCGCGGTCCCCCCGTCGGCGACCTCCGCGGTGACGGCCTCGTCGGTCACCCACAGCCGCAGGCGGCCCTGGCCCGCCCCGTGCTCGATGCTGTTCGACCCGATCTCGTTCACCGCGAGCACCAGGTCCGCGACCTGGTCGGGGGCGGTGCCGCTCGGGCCGACGACCTCGGCGACCAGGTGCCGCAGGTCGCCGAGCCCCTCCGGGCCGAAGGTCAGCTCGGCATCGGGCGGCCCGAGCTCGGGCGGGGGCGGCGGCGGGTACTCGACGAGCGCCTCGACGGGCGGGCGGTAACAGCTGCTCGAGATCATCCCGGTGGCCGTCACGAGCCGGGGATGGGTCGCCTCCACCCGCGCGAGGTCCGGGTCGTCGGTCCGGTACGGGCAGAGCACGGTGATCGGCAGCCCGACCACGGCGACGTTGAGCGCGATGTCCAGCCGGGCCCAGTGGTTGTCGCCGCACCCGGGCAGGCCCTCGACGTGCTGTCCGATGACGGTGGCACGGCCCATCGGTGAGGTGACGTGGCGGCTGAGTCGCGCCCACCGTGCCGCGACGGTGAACGGTGGCACGCGGTGCACGACGGCCGGGTCAGGGAACGTGACCTGTTCGGCGGCGTCGCCGAGCGCCCGACGGAGCTCGGCGCGCGTGGTCTCGTCGAGCACGGCGACGACCGGGGCACCCCCGCGAAGCGACGGCAACAGGCGCGGGACCAGCCGTTCCGCCAGCTCGTCCGGCGCGGAGTACAGCACGGCCTCGTGCAGCGCCCCCGCGAGTTCGATAGCTGTGCTCACGTCGTCCCGCCACTCACGCCCCGCGGCCTCCCGCCGAGATCGCCATCAGCTCCGTCCCATCGTCGGTGCGGCCCATCCGGTGCGGCGCAGCGCCGCACGATAGTGCCCCGTGGTGCCGGCGCTGCGGGTGGAGCAGGGTTCGTCCGTTCGACGGCATGGTCTGCAGAGTGAATGCCCGCTGTATCGCCGATGAACCACCGGGACAGCGGGTACCTCCGCATCGCGAGTGGATCAGTGCGTTGTCAATCCACCTGTGGGGGAGGACGCGATGTCGGGGGAAGAACCGTCGCAGATCTGCGGCCGGGACCGGGCGGTGCTGCGGGCGGTTGCCGCCGGACGGTGCGAGCTGCGGGCGGGCTGTGAGCCCGAGCTGGTCGTCGACGGCGTGCGATGCGCGGATTCCGGGGTCGCACAGCGCCTGATCGCGGCCGGGCTGGTGGTGAAGCCGGTGGGGAGTGCGGTGGCTCGGCTCACTCCGGCGGGCCGGGCGGCGGCGGGAATGATCTCGGCCTGACCCTGCCGGCCACAGTGCGTCCACTTGAGGCATACTTGCTGTGAGCATGCTCTTGCGTGACGCACGCAAGCAGCCTCGGGGGGAGACGTGACCACAACCGAGGAGCTACGCACCGCCGACGAGATCGGTAGCCAGCTCGTCCGCCTCGTGCGCCTGATCGAGCGCGTGCAGGCCCAGTACCAGGCCGAGCACCCGGATGCGGTCGACCGCGCAACCTACCTGCTGCTCGTGCACCTGGTGAAGGACGGGGCCCGCCGGGCGGGAGCGCTCGCCGAGTCGGTGCACTCCGACCCCTCGACGGTGAGCAGGCAGGTCGCGCACCTCGTGCAGCTCGGGTTCGTCGAGCGGGTCGCGGACCCGGCCGATGGCCGCGCCACCCTGCTCGTCGCCACGGACGAGGGCAGGCGGGTGTTCGACGAGAACCGGCAGCTGCGCAACCGCGGGATCGCCGCCCTCATGAGCGGCTGGCCCGACGACGACCGGCAGACCTTCGTGCAGCTGCTCACCCGCTTCACCGACAGCTTCGAGAGCCACAAGGCGCGCACGGGGCCGTCCCGGTCCTGAGGTTCGGCCCCTGCGCGACCGCGCTACACCGCCGGGCCCTGCCCGCCGGCCTCCAGCGCCTCCTCGGCGGCCGCCTCCTCGTCCTTCGCACGCTGGTACGACGCTTTGATCTCGCGCTCGGCGTCCGCGCGGCCCACCCACATGGCGCCCTCGACGCTCTTGCCGGGCTCCAGGTCCTTGTAGATCTCGAAGAAGTGCTGGATCTCCATCCGGTCGAACTCGGGCAGGTGATGGATGTCACGCAGGTGCTCCTGGCGCGGGTCGTCAATCGGCACGCAGAGGACCTTGTCGTCGCCACCCTTCTCGTCCTTCATCCGGAACATCCCGATCGCGCGGGACCGGATCAGGCAACCCGGGAACGTCGGCTCCCGGACGAGGACGAGCGCGTCGAGAGGGTCGCCGTCCTCACCGAGCGTGTCTTCGATGAACCCGTAGTCCGCGGGGTACTGCGTCGCGGTGAACAGGGTCCGGTCCAGCCGGATCCGGCCGCTGTGGTGGTCCACCTCGTACTTGTTGCGGCCGCCCTTGGGGATCTCGATGGTGACGTCGAAGTCCACGGTTCGTTGCTCCTGGTGTCGGTTCGCGGGTGGGTCGAGCCACGACCGGTCGGCCGACCGGCGCGGTGCCTGCATCTAGTGTGGGGGACCGCGTCCAGTTCAAGGAGACCGGTCGACGCCGTCGAGGCCGTCGACGCATGCAGGAGGGGGTGCGGCCGTGGGCGCCAGGTCGCGCGGGACGGGGGCCGGCGACGGCCGACGGCGGGTCGTGACCGTGCTCGTCGCGCTGGCGCTGGCCGGTTCGACCGGTACCGCGACGGCCCTCGCCGTTCCCGGATTGACCCGTGCGGACGCCCCGACCCCGGCTCCCGTCGCGATCGTGGCGCCGGTGCCCGCGCTCGGACCCCTGGCCGCGACCGCGCCGTCGGCGACCGCCACCGGGGTCGGTGCTGTGCTCGACCCGCTGGTCTCGGCACGTGGCCTCGGCGATTTCACCGGATCGGTGACGGATCCGGCCACCGGCACCGTCCTGTGGAGCCGCACCGCCGGCACCCCACTGGTTCCCGGCAGCACCGCGAAGCTCCTCACCACATCCGCGGCGCTGCTGACGCTGAACCCGACGGACCGGCTGGTCACCCGGGTCGTCGCCGGTCCGGACCCCGGCACCGTGATCCTCGTCGGCGGGGGTGACCCGACGCTCACCGCCCTGCCTGCCGGAAAGGAGGGGGTCTACCCGGACCCGTCGCGGCTCACCGCGCTGGCGGACGCCGTGCGCAAGGCCGCGCCCGCCCCCGTGCGGCGGGTGTTGGTCGACACCAGCCGTTACAGCGGCCCGACGATGCAGCCGACCTGGGACCCGGCGGACATCGCGGGCGGGTTCGTGACCCCGATCGAGCCGCTGATGCTCGACGGCGGCCGCAAGGACCCCACACAGGAGGACGGGGCACGCGTCGCGGACCCGGCGCTCACGGCCGGACGGGCGCTGGCCGGGCTCCTGGGCGCGGATGCCGCGAACGTCGCGGAGGGCGCCGCCACGCCCGGCGCCGCCGTGCTCGGCGCCGTGGCCTCCGCGCCGATCTCGGACCTCGTCGAGCACACGATCCGTGCGTCGGACAACGTGCTCGCCGAGGTGCTCGCCCGCGAGGTCGCGATCGAGCGCAAGGCGGAGCCCTCCTTCGACGGCGCGGTCGCGCAGACGCTGGTGGCGCTGTCCCAGGCGGGGTTCGACACGGCCGGTGCGCAGCTCGTGGACGGCAGCGGCCTGTCCACCACGGACCGCGTGCCCGCACAGCTGCTCGGCGCGGTGCTCGCCCAGGCGGCGGCCCCGGCCCAGGGAGCGCGCGACACCCAGTTCCTCCGGCCGATCATCACCGGCCTGCCGGTCGCGGGTGGCGACGGCACCCTGGTCGACCGGTTCACCAGCGGCACGCCGTCGTCCTCGGGCCGCGGGGTCGTGCGGGCGAAGACCGGCACGCTGACGGGAGTGAGCAGCCTCGCGGGCGTCGTGACGGACGCCGACGGCCGGCTGCTGGTCTTCGCCCTGATGAGCAACGGTGTGAACCCGGGGCTCGTGCGCCCGAAGCTGGACGCGATCGCTGCCCAGCTCGGCCGCTGCGGCTGCCACTGACCGGGCGAGTCTTGCGTCCGCGTACGCGAGTCTTGCGTCCGCGCCCGGCGAACTGCGCACCCGTGCCACCCGGTCGGGGACCGCAGGCCGTGCCGACGCCCCTGCTCGGCACGTAGCGTGGGCCGGGTGCGCCTGACCTCCGATCCCACCCCGGCGCCGGCGTCCGAGCCCGAGATCGACGTCGGCCTGCCCGTCGACTGGGCACTGGCCCGGCGCACCGCGGCTCGCCTCGTCCCCGCCGGCCCGCCCGTCAGCCGGGACGCCGCGCTCGATCTCGTCCGCAGGCTGCGGTCCGACGCCGCGGTCGCCGAGGGCCACGTGCGGGCCGTCACAGGGATGGGGCGGGGGCTGCCGCTGCTGCCCGCGGACGTCGTCGACCGGCCCGCATGGGCGGCCGCCGCGATCGACGGCATGGCCGCCCTCACCGCCGGTGCGCGCCTGCCGCACACCCCGAAGGTCGCCCGCACCGTCACCGCCGCCACGGCGGGCCTGCAGGTGGGCGGCGTCCTCGCCTACCTCGGCGGCCGGGTCCTCGGCCAGTACGACCCGTTCGGCGGCACCGACGGCGGGGGCCGCCTGCTGCTCGTCGCACCGAACGTCTTCGCGGCGCAGCAGGCGCTGAACGTGCCGAGCGCGGACTTCGGCATGTGGGTGTGCCTGCACGAGGCCACCCACCGGCTGCAGTTCACCGCCGTGCCGTGGCTGCGTGACTACTTCGCTCAGGAGGTCGGGCGGTTCCTGTCGATGGCGGACGGCACGCGCGGGGGAATCCTCGAGCGGCTGCCGGAAGCGATCTCGGCGATCCGCGGGTCGGGCGGCGACTCGCTCGTGCTCGTCGAGCTGCTGCAGGGCCCCGAGCAGCGCGCGGTGCTGGACCGGCTGCTCGCGCTCACCACCCTGTTGGAGGGCCACGCGGACCATGTCATGGACGCCGCCGGCCCGGAGGTCGTCCCGAGCGTGGAGACGATCCGGGCCCGGTTCACCCTGCGGCGCCGCGGCGGGGGGCTCGTGGACCGGCTGCTGCGGGCACTGCTCGGCGTCGAGGCGAAGGTCAAGCAGTACGCCGTGGGGTCGGCTTTCACCAAGTACGTCGTGCTTGCGGCGGGGATGGACGGCTTCAACCGGGTGTGGGAGTCGCCCGAGACGCTTCCGTCGCGCGCGGAGCTGGCCGATCCCGCGTCCTGGCTGCGCCGGCTCGGCATGGAGTGACTGCACAAGATCCAGACCGCGCGTAGCGTCCAGGGCGTGACCACTGCCGAGAGGGCCGCCGAACTGCTGCGGCTGCATACGGATCCCGCGCTCCTGGTCGTCGTCAACGTCTGGGACGTGATCAGCGCAACGGTCGTCGCCGACGTTCCCGGGACGAAGGCGCTCGCCACCGCGAGCCACTCGATCGCCGCCACCCTCGGGTACCCGGACGGCGAGCGGATCCCGCGCGACCTGATGATCGACATGGTCGGGCGCATCGCCGCCGCGGTCGACCTGCCGGTGAGCGCGGATCTGGAGGCCGGCTACGGCGACGCGGGGGAGACGGCCCGCCGGGCGATCGGCGTCGGCATCGTCGGCGCGAACCTCGAAGACCAGATGAAGCCGCTCCCCGACGCGGTGGCCGCCGTCGCGGCGGTGGTCAAGGCGGGCGAGGCCGAGGGGGTGCCGTTCGTGCTCAACGCGCGTACGGACGCCTTCCTGCGCGCCGGCGACCGCGACCGCCCGGACGTGATCGCGGACGCGGTCGAGCGCGGCCGAGCTTTTCTCGACGCCGGCGCGTCGTGCGTGTTCGTCCCGGGTCTGCTCGACGAGCCGACGGTCACGGCGCTGGTGCAGGGGATCGGCGAGCGCCGGGTCAGCGTGATCAACGTGCCGGGCTCGTTGCCGCAGGCCCGGCTGGCGGAGCTGGGGGTGGCACGGGTGTCGTTCGGGCCGTGGACGCAGCGCGCGACGCTGACCTACCTCGCCGACCTCGCGGCGGATCTGTACGCGGACGGTGCGCTACCGGACGGTGTGCGCCCGTTGAACTGAGAGGGCATTTCGTAACCCGGGCCGCGTGCTTGCACGCCCTGGGGGTTTCGAAATGTCCTCTCTCAGGCCCGGACCCGCACGCCGCACGGGCGTGGGACGGTAGGTGGGTGGCCGGGTCCTCTCCCGATACCCCTGTTGCCCCTGTCCCTGCCGTCGCCGCCGTGCGTCGGGCGGTCCGGCAGGCGCTCGTCGCGCTGCCCGCTCCGGTGCGCGCGGCACCACTTCTCGTTGCGTGCTCCGGCGGAGCCGATTCGACGGCCCTGCTCGCCGCGGCGCGGGCGGTCGCACCCGGTCGGGTGCACGTCGCGGTGATCGACCACGGGTTGCAGGAGGGCTCCGCCGAACGCAGCGCCGCGCTCGTCGCCGACCTCCTTGCTCAGGGCGTTCCGGCGGCCGTGCACGCCGTGGTCGTGGACGGCGGCGGCGGTCTCGAAGCCGCTGCCCGCCGCGTCCGGTACGGCGCGCTGCGCACTGCCCGCCCGCATCCCGACTCGCCCGTTCTGCTCGGCCATACCCTCGACGACCAGGCCGAGACCGTGCTGCTCGGCCTCGGCCGTGGCTCGGGAGCCCGATCCCTGGCCGGCATGCGGACCTGGGACCCACCCTGGCTGCGGCCGCTGCTCGGCCTGCGGCGCGCGGACATGGCGGCGGCGTGCCGGTCGCAGGGCCTGACCTTCTGGGACGACCCGCACAACGTCGACCCCCGCTTCACCCGCGTCCGCCTCCGCAGTGAGGTGCTGCCGCTGCTGGAGGAGGTGCTCGGCGGCGGCGTCGCCGAGGCGCTCGCCCGGACCGCCGCACAGCTGCGCGACGACGGTGAGGCCCTCGACGCCGCCGCAGGCGACGTGCTCGCTCGGCCGGCGGCCGCGGACGACGACGCGCAACTCGCCGGGCAGGAACGCGCAGCTCGCGGTGCGCAGGCGCTCGACGCCGCCGTGCTCGACACAGCCGTGCTCGCCGTTGCTCCGGCCGCGGTCCGCAGGCGGGTCCTGCGTACCTGGCTGGGTACCCGCGGCGTCATCGGGCTCACCGACCTCCACCTGCGTGCCGCCGACGATCTCGTCGGCCGCTGGCGCGGTCAGGGTGGGGTCGCGCTGCCAGGGCGGTTGGAGCTGGTCCGCGAGCATGGGAGGCTGCGGGTGCGCACGGCGGCGTGGCCGGGCGCCCGACGAGGTCCGGCCCGTGGTTCCGGTCGGCCCCCGCCGTCGACGCCGCCCGCACGAACCCCAGGAGGACCCTCCGTGTACGACGGGGACATCGCGTCCGTACTGATCACCGAGGACCAGATCCGCGACAAGACCGTCGAGCTCGCCGAGAAAGTCGGCAAGGACTACGCGGACCGCTGTTCGCCGACGAACGACCTGCTGCTCGTCGGGGTGCTCAAGGGCGCGGTGATGTTCATGACCGACATCGCGCGCGCCCTGCCCGTTCCGGTCCAGCTGGAGTTCATGGCCGTGAGCTCCTACGGCTCGTCGACATCGTCGTCGGGCGTGGTGCGGATCCTCAAGGACCTCGACCGGGACATCGCCGGCCGCCACGTCCTGATCATCGAGGACATCATCGACTCGGGCCTGACGCTGTCGTGGCTGCGGAGGAACCTCGAGTCCCGCCAGCCCGCGTCGCTCGAGGTGTGCACGCTGCTGCGGAAGCCGGACGCGATCACCGTCGATGTGTCGGTCCGCTACGTCGGCTTCGACATCCCGAACGAGTTCGTCGTCGGGTACGGGCTCGACTACGCCGAGCGGTACCGCGACCTGCCGTTCATCGGCACGCTGGACCCCGCCGTCTACTCCTGAGCAGTGATCCCACGCATCAGGCCCCCGCGGGCAGCAGCGCCGCCGGGTTCGGCGTGAACGGCTCGGTGCCGAGCTCGAGATCCAGGTCGGCGAACCCGTGGTCCGCCGCGTACCGCAGCGCCTTCGCCAGGTCCGTCATGCCGTTGCTGACCGGCAGCGGTGCGAGGTTGAGCGTCGAGAGCACCCCGACGGCCTTTCCGTTCTGGGTGAGGTAGCCGCTGCCGGAGTCGCCGGGAATGCCGGGGCTGACGGTGTACACCTCGTAGCCGACACCCCCGCCGTTGGCCGACACGACCGAGCCGGCCTTCGGGCGAAGCGCCTCGATGCCGTGCCGGGTCGTCGAGTTGCCGTACCCGAGCACCGGCGTCCCGGCGCGCAGGACGCCCTCGTGCAGGCCGGTCGGGCCGCCGAAGAACGGCACGCTCGGGTTGACGTCCGCGGCGTCGCCCGTGCTCAGCTCGACCAGGGCGAAGTCGTTGTACGCGCAGAGGTCCGGGTCGGTCTCGCCGTCGGCCTGCATCGCGACCCACGAGCTGTAGACCATCGCGCCTCGGCGGTCGCGCCCGTCGGAGCCCTGGATCGCCACCTCGGTGCCCAGCGGGCCCGTGGCCGAGCTGCAACCGTCGGTCTCGGTCGCCTCGCCCGTCCCCGCGCAGTGCGCCGCCTGACCGAGGAACACCCGGTTGCCCTCGGTGAACACGAAGTTCGCGGTGCAGGTACCGCCACCGGCGGTGTCGGTGACGACGCCGGGGTGCAGGGCGGCGCGGCCGGCGGGGGCCCATCCCGTGACGACGGGCGAGCCGGCCCCGACCCTGGCCACCGTCGGTGCGGCGAACGCGGTCGGCGCTGCGAACGCCCCGAGCCCCACCACGACGGCGGTGGCGGCCGACGCGACCATGCCGCGGACGCCGATGACCATGTACTGCTCCTCCCGGGATGCCCCAACCCGTTCCGCTCAACGACGCCGGTCCAGCGCCGATACGCTCGTCCTGCCCGGTCGGGAACCGCGGGCGGGCGCCGGACGTTTGACCGGCCGGACACCCCGAGCGACGGGGGACGCGCCATTGCGGCCCGGGTGTTCTGCACCGGGATTTTGTGCACGTGTGTTCTGCACAGCGTTCTGGACGGCGCGGCGGCGCAACCGGGCGTCGCGACCGCTACCCTGGTGGGATCGGGGCAGTTCGCCGTACTCCGGTGGGGGGCCGCCGGAGGATCTCGTCAGGGAGGAAGGCCGACCGAGGCCGAAGCTGCATGGACCGCAAGCGTCTGCTCCGCAATCCACTGATCTGGATCCTCGCCGCGATCCTGGTCTACTTCACGTTCAGCGTGCTCTTCGACGACACGCGTGGCTTCAAGCAGGAGCCCACGTCAGTCGCGCTGGCGCAGATCGAGGGCGGCAACGTCCGCGAGGCGCTGATCGAAGACAAGGAACAGCGCCTCCGCCTGACGCTGAACCAGCCCGTCGACGGCAGCACGCAGATCATCACGCAATACCCGATCGACACCAGCTCGCAGATCCTCACGGCACTGCAGCAGGCTTCGAACAAGCCCGAGTTCAACACCGCCGTGCGCCAGGAGTCGTTCCTGGTCACGATGCTGATCTACCTCATCCCGCTGGGCCTGGTGCTGCTCATCCTGTTCTGGATGATGAACAACGCTCAGGGTGGCGGGAACCGCGTGATGAGCTTCGGCAAGTCGCGCGCGAAGCAGCTCAACAAGGACATGCCGAAGACGACGTTCGGGGACGTGGCGGGCGCGGACGAGGCGGTCGAGGAGCTGTACGAGATCAAGGACTTCCTGCAGAACCCGGGCCGCTACCAGGCCCTCGGCGCGAAGATCCCGAAGGGCGTGCTGCTGTACGGGCCGCCCGGTACCGGTAAGACGCTGCTCGCGCGGGCCGTCGCCGGTGAGGCGGGCGTGCCGTTCTACACGATCTCCGGCTCGGACTTCGTCGAGATGTTCGTCGGTGTAGGCGCGTCCCGGGTGCGCGACCTGTTCGAGCAGGCCAAGCAGAACGCCCCGTGCATCATCTTCGTGGACGAGATCGACGCGGTCGGCCGCCAGCGCGGCGCAGGCCTGGGCGGCGGGCACGACGAGCGCGAGCAGACGCTGAACCAGTTGCTCGTCGAGATGGACGGCTTCGACGCCCGCACCAACGTCATCCTGATCGCGGCGACGAACCGGCCGGACATCCTGGACCCCGCGCTGCTGCGGCCCGGTCGCTTCGACCGCCAGATCCCGGTCGGCGCGCCGGACCTCGCCGGCCGCCGCGCCATTCTCAAGGTGCACGCGAAGGGCAAGCCGTTCGCGCCGGACGTCGAGTTCGAGGGGCTGGCCAAGCGGACGGTCGGGATGTCCGGCGCGGATCTGGCGAACGTCATCAACGAGGCCGCGCTGCTCACCGCCCGTGAGAACGGCACGCTGATCACGGGCGCCGCGCTCGAGGAGTCGGTGGACCGGGTCGTCGGCGGCCCGCGCCGCAAGTCGAAGATCATCTCCGAGCAGGAGAAGAAGATCACCGCCTACCACGAGGGCGGGCACGCGCTGGCCGCGTGGGCGATGCCGGACCTCGAGCCGGTCTACAAGCTCACGATCCTGCCGCGCGGGCGCACCGGCGGGCACGCGCTGGTCGTCCCCGAAGACGACAAGGGCCTGATGACCCGCTCGGAGATGATCGCGCGCCTGGTGTTCGCGATGGGCGGGCGCAGCGCGGAGGAGCTGGTCTTCCACGAGCCGACCACCGGCGCGTCCAGCGACATCGACCAGGCGACGAAGATCGCGAAGGCGATGGTCACCGAGTACGGGATGAGCGCCCGGCTCGGCGCCGTGCGCTACGGCCGCGAGCAGGGCGATCCGTTCCTCGGCCGGTCGATGGGCAACCAGCCCGACTACTCCCTCGAGGTCGCGCACGAGATCGACGAGGAGGTGCGCAAGCTCATCGAGGCGGCGCACACCGAGGCGTGGGAGATCCTCAACACCTACCGGGACATCCTGGACGAGCTGGTCTACGAGCTCCTGCAGAAGGAGACGCTGACGCGGGTCGACCTGGAGCGGATCTTCGGCCAGGTCGAGAAGCGGCCGCGGATCACCGCCTTCAACGACTTCGGCCAGCGCACGCCGTCGGACAAGCCGCCGATCAAGACGCCCGCGGAGCTGGCTCACGAGCGCGGCGAGCCCTGGCCGTCGCGGACATCGAGCCCTCCCGCGAGCCCACGCCCGTCGGCTCGTACCCGGGAGGCGGCAACGGCGTGACTCCACCGGGGCCGCAGACGGTCCGCCGCCCGTCCCGCCCGGCGGTTACCCCGGTGGGCCCGGCTATCCGGCCGTTCCGGGCGGCTACTCGGGCGCGCACCGCGCCGCGGACCAGCCGCGCTCCGCGCAGCCCACCGGCCTGCCCAACAGCGGCCCGGGCCCGCAGCCGCCGAACGCGATGCTGCCCAACTACGGCGCGCCGCCCGACTGGCGGCCCGCGACCACGCCGTCCGGGCAGTCGTGGCCGCCCCCGGGCTGGAAGTCGCAGGCGCCCACCCCGACGCAGCAATGGCCGGGCAACGGGCGCACCCCGGACGCCGAGGACGGCACCGACACACCTCCCTCCGGGACGCGCTCGGTCGACGACGGGGGCCGGACCTGAGCACGTCCGACGGCGACGGGCAGGTGTCCCGTGGCATCCAGGCGGTCGCCCTGGCCGACGGACGCGCGATTCCCAAGCTGGACCAGCCGCGCGCCGAGGCCGCCGTCCGCGAGCTGCTCCTCGCGGTCGGCGAAGACCCGGACCGCGACGGGCTGCGCGACACGCCCGCCCGGGTCGCCCGGGCGTACGCCGAGATCCTCGCCGGCCTGTACGCCGACCCCGACGCCGTGCTCGACAAGACCTTCGACGAGAACCACCGTGAGCTGGTCCTCGTCCGGGACATCCCGATCTCGAGCATGTGCGAGCACCACCTGCTGCCGTTCAACGGGGTTGCGCACGTCGGCTACATCCCGGGCTGCAACGGCCACGTCACCGGGCTGAGCAAGATCGCGCGGCTGGTCGACCTGTACTCCCGGCGCCCGCAGGTGCAGGAGCGGATCACCGGGCAGGTCGCGGACGCGCTGGTGCGCAAGCTGGACCCGCAGGGCGTGATCGTCGTGATCGACGCGGAGCACCTCTGCATGGCGATGCGTGGCATCCGCAAGCCCGGTTCGCGCACCACCACGTCCGCAGTGCGCGGGCTGTTCCAGACCTCGGCTTCGTCGCGGGCCGAGGCGATGGCGCTGATCCGGCCGTGACCGGTCCGGCGGCGGGAACGGGCGTCGACCTCCCCCGGCCCGGGCGCTGCGCCGTCCTGGGCATCCTCAACGTCACGCCGGACTCCTTCTCCGACGGCGGTCGCTTCCTCGACCTCGACCACGCCGTCGACCACGGGATCACGATGCGCACGGCCGGTGCGGACCTCGTCGACGTCGGTGGCGAGTCCACCCGCCCGGGCGCCGGCCGGATCGACGCCGCCGAGGAGCTGCGCCGGGTGCTGCCGGTGGTGCGCCAGCTCGTCGCCGAGGGTGTGCCGGTCAGCATCGACACCACGCGCTCCGCGGTCGCCGAGGCCGCTCTGGAGGCCGGGGCGACGGTCGTCAACGACGTGTCCGGCGGCCTCGCCGACCCCGCGATGGCCCGAGTGGTGGCGCAGGCCCGGGTGCCGTGGATCCTCATGCACTGGCGCGGTCACAGCGACCTGATGGGTGGGCTCGCGACGTACGAGGACGTGCTCGGGGAGGTTCGGGCCGAGCTGGTCGCGCGGGTGGACGCCGCGGTGCTGGCCGGGGTCGATCCAGGCCGGATCGTGCTCGACCCGGGTCTCGGGTTCGCGAAGACGGCCGCGCACAACTGGGCTCTCTTGCGGCGCCTGGACGTGCTGCTGGCGCTCGGGTTCCCGGTGCTGGTAGGCGCCTCCCGCAAGCGGTTCCTGGGCCAGCTGCTGGCCGGTGACGACGGCACGCCGCGCGCGCCTGCGGGCCGCGAGGTGGCCACGGCCGCGATCACAGCGCTGGTGGCCACGGCGGGGGCGTGGGGCGTCCGGGTGCACGACGTCGCCTCGTCCATGGACGCCGTCGCGGTGGCGTCGGCGATACAGCTGGGCGCGTCCCCGGCCCTGGACAAACCCCGGAGAGAGTCGTGACGGGCGCCGGGCCCGACGGGAGCGACCGCATCGTGCTGCGCGGCCTGCGGGTGCGCGGCCACCACGGCGTGTACGAGCACGAGCGCCGCGACGGGCAGGACTTCGTCGTCGACGTCACCGTCTGGCTGGACCTCGCGCCTGCCGCCGGATCGGACGACCTGGCCGACACCCTGAACTACGGCGAGCTCGCGCAGCGCGCCGCCGCGATCGTCGCCGGCCCGCCGGTCAACCTGATCGAGACCGTCGCGGGACGGATCGCGGACGACGTGCTCACCGACCCGAGGGTGTGGGCCGTCGAGGTCACCCTGCACAAGCCGCAGGCCCCGATCCCGCTGGAGTTCGCCGACGTCGCGGTGGTCGTCCACCGCACCCGTACCCCGACCCCAGCCCCGCCGTCCGGCCCCCGGATCATCCCGGCATGACCCGCGAGTCCCCACGTTTGCCGCCGCGAGTCGGCACGTTTGCCGCCGCGAGTCGGCACGTTTGCCGCCGCGAGTCGCCACGTTTGCCCCCGCGAGTCGGACGGGGCAGTTCGGCTTCGTCCTGCGAGTCAAGGGTGCCTCGGGCGCGCTGCCACGGCGCCGAACTGCTCCGGGAGTTCGTCGGCGCGAGTCGGCACATTCGGGGACACCGGTGACGCGCGCCGTCCTGTCCCTCGGCTCCAACCTCGGCGACCGGCTCGCCCACCTGCACACTGCCGTCGCCGGGTTCGCGGACGTCCTCGTCGCCGCCTCGCCGGTCTACGAGACGGCGCCCTGGGGCGGGGTGGAGCAGGACGACTTCCTCAACGCGGTACTGATCGTGGACGACCCGGGGACCGACGCGTGGGGCTGGCTGCGTCGCGGGCAGGTGGCGGAGCAGGCGGCCGGACGGGTGCGCGAGGTGCGCTGGGGCCCGCGGACACTGGACGTGGACGTCGTGACCGTCGACGACGTGGTCAGCACCGACCCCGAGCTGCTCCTGCCGCATCCCGGCACGCCGGAACGGGCGACCGTACTGCGGCCGTGGCTCGACATCGATCCGAATGCTGTGCTACCCGGCCGCGGCCCGGTCATGGCCCTGCTCGCGGCGCTGGGACCGGATGCCGAGAACGGCATGCGGCGACGCGACGACCTCACACTGGTGCGGTGATCGAGCGTGCGAGCGGATCAGCGTCACAGCGGGCGCAGCGAGGGAATGCGATGACCGGGATGCGGCCATGACCGTCATCCCGATCCGGCCACGCGACCTCGTACTGCCGGCGCTCGTCGCCGCCGTCGCCGTGCACCTGCTCGTGCGCCTGGGCTACGGGTCGCTGCCGTCCTTCCCGCTTGCTGCGGGCCTTCCGTTCGCGGTGCTCGGCGCGGCCGAGGCGATCGGTGGTACGGCGCTGCGCTCGCGGATCCGGGACCGGACCGGTGCCCGTCCGGTGGAGCCACTCATCGCGGCGCGCGCGGTGCTGGTGGCGCGCGCGTCCGCCCAGGCGGGAGCGATCATGACAGGGGCGTGGGTGGGGCTGCTCGCATACGTTGCCCCGCGCGGCGCGGACATCGCCGCTGCCGCAGACGACACAGCGGCTGCGGCGCTCGGTGCTGTTGGCGCCTCGGTGCTGGTCGGCGGCGGGCTGTGGCTGCAGCACTGCTGTCGCACCCCCGACGACCCGGAAGACCCGAAGGACGGGGTCGACCGGGGGCGGCGGCCGCAGGTCTGACCCTGCTGGGCCACGCCCATGGACGCGCCGGCTCGCGCCGACAAACACGGCGACTCGCGGCGGCAAACGTGGCGACTCGCGGCGGCAAAGGTGCCGACTCGCGGCGGCAAACGTGGCGACTCGCGGGGTGGGATCGCCGGGGTCGGGAGGGGTGGGTCGGAGCGGCGCGGAGTCGGTGCGGCGCCGGCGCCGGCGCCCGTAGGCTCCCTGTCCATGGCGGTCGCGTCCCCTCACCTGCCCACCCCCGGCCGCCAGCGGCGCGCCGTGCTCGGCACCGTCGCCGGGCTGGTCGTGTTCGGCGTCTGCGGGCTCGTCGTGCTCGGGCTGGTCAGCGGCTCCATCGGCGTGGGCGCCGTCCTCGTCGGGGCACTGTGCGCACTGGTGCCGGTCGGACCGGTCGTGTGGGCGTTCCTGTGGGTGGACCGCTGGGAGCCCGAACCGCCGCGCACCCTCCTGTTCGCCTTCCTGTGGGGCGCCTGCGTCGCCGCGCTCACCGCGCTGCTCATCAACAGCAGCGCGGTCCTCGTCGCCGACGCCGTGCTGGGTCAGGGCAGCGGTGACGTCCTCGGGGCCTCGATCATCGCGCCGATCGTGGAGGAGGGCGTCAAGGGTGCGTTCGTCGTCGGCCTGCTGATCTTCCGCCGCCGCGAGTTCGACGGGATCGTCGACGGGATCGTCTACGCCGGGCTCGTCGGCGCCGGGTTCGCCTTCACCGAGAACATCCTCTACATGGGGCGCGCGTTCGCCGAGTCGGGCGGCCTCGTCGGGCAGGACGGCGGCGTGCTCGCGGTGCTCATCCTGCGCGGGCTCCTCTCGCCGTTCGCGCACCCGCTGTTCACGTCGATGACCGGCATCGGCTGCGGGCTCGCCGCGCTGAGCCGGTCGGCGACGGCCCGCGTGCTGTACGTGCTGGTCGGATATGCGCTGGCGGTGGTGCTGCACGCGCTCTGGAACAGCTCGGCCACCTTCGGCGGCGGCGAGGCGTTCCTGGGGGTCTACCTCTTCTTCATGGTGCCGCTGTTCCTCGCCATGATCGGCCTGGCCGCCTGGCAGCGGCGGCGCGAGCAGCGCACCGTCGCGGAGCAGCTCCCGGCCTTCGCGATGGCCGGGTGGATTGCGCCGAGCGAGGTGGCGCTGATGTCGACGCTGGCCGGACGCAACCGATGGCGGCGCGCGGTACGGCAGCGCTCCGGCAAGGACGCCGAGAAGGCGGTCACCGAGTATCAGACGGCCGTCACCGAGCTGGCGTTCCTGCGGGCCCGGATGAGCCGCGGGGCGGTCGGGTCGCACGCCTGGGAGTGGCACAACGAGCGGCTGTCCGCCCTGGTCGCCGCGCGGGGGCGGGCGATGGGGCAGCCCGAGGCGCTCACCGCGGCCTGGCTGCGTCCGCCGCCCCCGGACTGGGCACCGCCGCCCCCGCAACCGCCCGGCTGGCGCCCGAACCCGTCACCGCCACCCGGCTGGAGCGCCGGGCCGCAGGGCGGCTCGTGGAACCCACCGCCCGGCGGGGGCAACTGGGGCCCGCCACGAGGCTGAGCCCACTCAGCCTCGATGGTGTGACGCAGCCAGGTTGAGCGGGGCATCCCGATCGTCGCGTCTACCCTGGGCGCCGCAGCCGCCGCTGTCGATGAAGCGAAAGTGGCCTTCGGTGCGTTCACTGCACCCGAAGCCGCTTTCGGTGCATCCGCGACGGGCGGGTGCGAGGTCGAGTCGGTCGAGGAGTGGGAGCGATGAGTGCAGGCCGGCCCGCCCGACTCGCCGTCGGCGTGGTCTCCGCCGGCCGGGTCGGCGCGGTCATGGGTGCCGCGCTGGCCGCCGCCGGGCATCGGGTGGTCGCGGCCTCGGGGGTCTCCCGCGCATCGGTGAGGCGGGCCGAGGACCTGTTGCCCGGGGTGCCGCTCGTCCCGCCGGACGAGGCGGCGGCCGCTGCGGACCTCGTCCTGCTCGCCGTCCCGGACGACGTCCTCGCCGGCCTGGTCCGCGGTCTCGCGGCGGCCGGGTGCTTCCACCCCGGACAGATCGTCGTGCACACCTCCGGAGCGCAGGGCGTCGCCGTGCTCGACCCCGCCACCGCGCACGGCGTGCTCCCGCTCGCCCTGCACCCGGTGATGACGTTCACCGGCCGCACCGAGGACGTCGCCCGGCTGGCCGGGGCGAGTGTCGCGGTCACGGCTGCGGTCGGAGAGGAAGCGGCATGGAGCGTCGGTGAGGCCCTCGTCGTCGAGATGGGCGCCGAACCGGTCCGCGTTCCCGAGGCCGTCCGCCCGCTCTACCACGCGGCCCTGGCGCACGGCGCGAACCACCTGATCACGCTGGTACGCGACTGCGTGGACGTCCTGGAGCGCGCCGGCGTCCACCCCGCGGAGCGGCTCGTCGCGCCGCTGCTGTCGGCCGCTCTGGACAACGCGCTGCGCCACGGTGACCGGGCGCTGACCGGGCCGGTCGCCCGCGGGGACGCCGGCACCGTCCGGACGCACCTGCGCGAGCTCGACACCGTGGACCCCGACCTGGCCCGCACGTACCGCGTCCTGGCCGCCCGCACCGCCCGCCGGGCGCAGGGAGCGGGTCTGCTGCCCGCCCATGCCGCGGACGAGGTGCGCGCCACCCTCGAGGAGGACTAGGTGCCCCGTCCTGGAAGGTTCAGCATGTGTCTCGACGGCTCAGCCGCCCGCTGGCGGCTACCCGCAGCCGCCAGGCACGCCGACTTCGGACGTACGGTGCTGTCCACCGGCGGAGGCGCGCCTGACGGCCGCGTCCGCCCGGCCCGAGTACGCCCGGTACGAGGGCCGACCGGCGCCTTGCCAGCGAACGCCTGATTCCGCCGACACACACACCAACCTCCCAGGACGGGGCACACATGACGACCGCCCGCACCCTCGGCGGCTACACGCCTGGCGAGCTCACCGTCCACACCAGCCCCGCCGCGATCACTCCGGTGACGCGGGCGTTGCGCACCGCAGGCAGGCGCGTCGCGCTCGTCCCGACGATGGGTGCACTGCACGAGGGCCACCGCGAGCTGATCCGGCACGCCCGGCGCATGCCCGGCGCGGGGGTCGTCGCTGTGTCGCTCTTCGTCAACCCCTTGCAGTTCGGGCCGAGCGAGGACCTCGCGCGCTATCCGCGCCCCCTGGAGGCGGACCTGCAGATCTGCCGCGACGAGGGTGTCGAGCTGGTCTTCGCGCCCGGGGGGGACGACATGTACCCCGCAGGTGCCACGACGACGACGGTCGACCCGGGACCGCTCGGCGCGCAGCTGGAGGGCGCGGTGCGGCCCGGCCACTTCGCCGGGGTGCTGACCGTCGTCGCGAAGCTGTTCCACATCGTCGGCCCGGACGTCGCGTTCTTCGGCGAGAAGGACTACCAGCAGCTCGTGCTGGTCAGGAGGATGGTCGCCGACCTGAACTTCCCGCTCGCCGTCGTCGGCGTGCCGACCGTCCGGGAACCGGACGGCCTCGCGCTCTCGTCCCGCAACGCGTACCTCTCGCCCGAGCAGCGCCCGCTCGCCGCGACCCTGCAGCGGGCGCTGGTCGCCGGGTCGGCGGTGTCGGCCCGGGGACCGGAGGCTGTGCTCGCGACTGCCCGCGCGGTGCTCGACACCGAGCAGGCGATCACCGTCGACTACCTCGAGCTGCGCGATCCGGACCTGGGGCTCGACCCGCGGGCGGGCCGCGCGCGGCTGCTCGTCGCCGCCCGGCTGGGCAGCACTCGACTGATCGACAACGTCGCGGTCTCCCTCTAGTGCGCCGTCCAGGCAGCTCTCCTCGCTCCTCGCCGGCTCGGCCACCCCCCGGCGCCGTGCCGGCGAACGCTTGATACCGCCGGCAGGCGGACCGACTCATCTGGACGGCGCACCGTGCTTCTCTGCATCGACATCGGCAACACCCAGATCGCCCTCGGGCTCTACGCCGACACGACGTCGGCCTCGGTGGCGCGGCCGCCGCTGATCCGCGACTGGCGGATGCGCACGGAGCCGCGGATGACCGCCGACGAGCTCGACGTCGCCGTCCGCGCCCTGCTCGGCCAGTACGCCCCGCAGGTCAGCGCCATTGCCGCGCTGTCGACGGTGCCGAGCTTGCAGCGCGAGCTGCGGTTGCTGCTCGACCGGCGCACCGACCTGCCCAGCGTCGTCGTCGGGCCCGGGGTGCGCACCGGCGTCCCCCTGCTCGTCGACAATCCCCGCGAGGTCGGGGCGGACCGCGTGGTGAACACCCTCGCCGCGCACCAGCTGTGCGGCACGGCCTGTGTCGTCGTCGACTTCGGCACGTCCACCAACATCGACGTGGTCTCCGAGCGCGGCGAGTTCCTGGGCGGCGTGCTCGCCCCGGGCATCGAGATCTCGATGGAAGCGCTTGCGGCCCGTGCGGCCGCGCTGCGCACCGTCGAGCTGGTGCCCCCGCGCTCGGTGATCGGCAAGAACACCGTGGAGTGCCTGCAGTCGGGCGTGCTCTACGGCTTCGCCGGGCAGGTCGACGGGCTGGTGCACCGGATCCTCGCGGAGCTGGGCGGCGGCCCGGTGACGGTCCTGGGCACCGGTGGGCTGGCCCCGCTCATGGCGGAGGAGTCGGAGACGATCACCAGCTACGTCCCGGACCTCACGCTGCTCGGCCTGCGGCTGACCTACCTGCGCAATCCCGCCGGATCCCGGCCCGACATGCCGGCGCGGCGTCCCAGCCATCACCACTGAACGTCCGCGCCCATCCCGGCTGTGTCCTCAGCGTGCCCGAGTACGCCCGCGTCACCAAGCCCGTCGACGGTGGCCCGCAGGCCACGGCCTAATCTCGGGGCGGTGAGCACCGAGCCGCCCGCCAGCCCCGACCCCGCCCAGGACGACTCGGGTCTCCCCGAGCAGATCCGGGTGCGCCGGGCGAAGCGGGCCGAGATGCTCGCGTCCGGCCACGACCCCTATCCCGTCACCGTCCCGCGGACCCACACCTTGCGCGAGGTCCGAGCCGCCCATCCGGACCTGCCGCCGGACACCGCCACCGGCGACCGGGTCGGCGTCACCGGCCGGGTGATCTTCCAACGCAACACCGGCAAGCTGTGTTTCGCGACGTTGCGTGAGGGCGACGGCACCGAGCTGCAGGCGATGCTGAGCCTCGCGCGCGTGGGCGCCGAGGAGCTGGCCCGCTGGAAGGCCGAGGTGGACCTCGGCGATCACGTGTTCGTCGAGGGCGAGGTGATCACCAGCAAGCGCGGCGAGCTGTCGGTCATGGCCGACGGGTGGGCGATGGCCGCGAAGGCGGTGCGGCCGCTGCCTGTGGCGCACCGCGAGCTGAACGAGGAGACGCGCGTCCGGCAGCGGTACGTTGACCTGATCGTCCGGCCGCAGGCTCGCGACATGGTGCGCACCCGCGCCCAGGTGGTGCGGACCGTTCGGTCGGCATTGCACGACCGCGGGTTCGTCGAGGTCGAGACCCCCATGCTGCAGCTGCAACACGGTGGGGCGACGGCTCGCCCGTTCGTCACGCACGCCAATGCGCTCGACACCGATCTGTACCTACGGATCGCCCCGGAGCTGTTCCTGAAGCGAACGGTGGTCGGCGGCATCGAGCGTGTCTTCGAGATCAACCGCAACTTTCGCAACGAGGGCATCGACTCCACGCACTCGCCCGAGTTCGCGATGCTCGAGGCATATCAGGCCTACGGTACCTATGACGACGTTGCTGCGCTGACTCACGATCTGGTGATCGATTGTGTACGTGCCGTGTTCGGATCCGACACCGTTCGTCATGCCGACGGGTCCGAACACGACCTGGGGGGGCAATGGCGTCAGGTGACGTTGCACGCCGCAGTATCGGAAGCGGTGGATCGTGACGTGAGCGTCGACACCTCGGCCGACGACCTGCGCAAGCTCGCCGCCGAGTTCGACGTCGAGATCGAGGACTCGTGGAGCGCCGGGCAGGTCGTGCTGGAACTGTTCGAGAAGCTCGTGGAGCACACCCTCATTGCACCCACGTTCATCCGCGACTACCCGGTGGAGACCCGGCCGCTCACCCGGGCACATCGCGACGATCCACGTCTTGCCGAGTCGTGGGACCTGATCGTGTTCGGCACCGAGCTGGCCACCGGGTATTCTGAGCTCGTCGACCCCGTCGAGCAGCGCGAGCGCTTGCATGCGCAGTCGTTGCTGGCCGCGGCCGGGGACCCCGAGGCGATGCAGCTCGACGAAGACTTCCTGCGTGCCATGGAGTACGGAATGCCCCCCACGGGCGGCATGGGCTTGGGGATCGACCGGCTGTTGATGGCGCTCACCGGGCTGGGCATCCGCGAGACCATTCTGTACCCGCTCGTGCGGAACGAGTGACCAAGACAATGGAGTTGTCTCGGCGGGCCGAGAGTATCGGTCCGGCAACGCACTGCACCATAGTGGGAACGGCACGGCGCGCTCGACATAGTGTCTGCATTCGGGTTATTGTTTCCTATGCGGCGCCGTACTCCGGCCGCACCCGGGCACACGATTTCAACAGAAGGAAGAGGGCTGCGACGGTGGCGCAGATCCGTGAGATCCGGCTCGTCGACGACCTCGACGGCGAGTCGGCGGACGAGACTGTCGAGTTCGGAATCGACGGCAAGAGCTACGAGATTGATCTCTCCAAGGAGAATGCGGGCCGGCTGCGTGACGTGCTCGCCGACTTCGTCTCCGCCGCCCGCCGCGCGGGTGGTCGGCGACGGGCCGGCAGCAGTGCCGGCACCGGATCCGGAAGCGGTGGTGCGGGCGCGGCTCCGAAGGGGCGCGCGTCGATCGACCGAGAGCAGAATCAGGCGATCCGCGACTGGGCGCGCAAGCGCGGCATGAAGGTCTCCGACCGTGGCCGCATCCCGGCCGAGGTGCTCGAGGCGTATCACAAGGAGAACTGAACGTAATGCGTTCTTCCGAGGGGGCCGGCGCACATGCGCCGGCCCCTCGGTCATGGTACGGGCGGGGGAGGAGACCGGGGCCCGACGCTCGAGCGGACCGCGTCGCCGGGGATGGATCGGGGTAGGGCGAGAGGGTGGTGCCGGAGCGGCAGCGCGGTCACGCGCGGAACGCCGACCACGACGACGAACACGGCGACGTCGCCCCAGCCCGTCGCTGGTCGGTATTGACTCGCAATCAGGCGTGTACGGGCATGCCACCGTCCTCGTTTGAGCACGGTGGGGGCCGGCTGGTGGTGGCCCCTGGTCGCGGCGCCGCTATGCGTGCGCCACGACGTGGCTGGTCATCCTCGCCGGGGAGGAGTACCTCGGTCGGCGCTCCGGGGAACGAGTACGACCGCTACCGCGCCCGGGTCCGGCCAGGCCGCTTTGCGTCCCGCTCGGTGCCGCTCGGCCCCGGGGGCGGCGCTCACCGGCGTGGAATCCTTCACAACGTGGACGGCTCCCCGGATGGCAATGGCGTGCGGCTGGCCGAGCTGGTCGCCGCGATCTCGCTGGCCACCGACATCGGGACGGGCCAACCGATGGAGCACGCGCTGAGGACCTGCAGGCTGTCGATGGCCGTTGCCGCCGAGCTGGGCATGGGCACCGGTACCGCCACCGATGTCTACCACGTCGCGCTGCTGCGGTTCCTCGGGTGCACCGCCGACGCGCCGGAGACGGCGCAGCTCGCAGGCGGTGACAACGTTGCGTTCATCGCGGCCATGGCCCCGGCCTACATGGGCTCGACCGGCGAGGTGGTCGTGGCGCTGGCGCGCAGCGTCGGCCGTGGCCAGGGTCTGACGCGGCGGGCCCGGCGGCTGGCCGAGGCACTTGGCGAACCCCGTTCGCTCGTGTCGCACTGCGAGGTCGGGTCGCGGCTGGCGACCCGGCTCGGGCTGGGCGACGGGGTCGTCGAGGCGCTGGCGCACGCCTACGAGCGCTGGGACGGCCGTGGGCTGCCCGACGGCCTCGCTGGGGAGGCCGTCCCGCACGTCGTGCGGGTAGTGGTCGTGGCGCGGGACGCGGTGCTGTGGCAGCGGCTCGCGGGCACCGAGGCGGCGCTCGAGGTCCTGGACAGTCGCCGCGGCCACGCCTACGACCCGGCGGTCGTCGACGCCGTCCGAGCCGTCGGGCTGCCGGCGGGGGACGACGGACCGGTGTGGGAGGAGGTTCTGGCGGCCGAACCGCAGCCGGTCCGGCGGGTCGGTGCGGTAGGCCTGGAGCGGGCGCTGGCCGCGGTCGGGGACTTCGCGGACCTGCGCTCGACCTGGACCAGGGGCCGCTCGACGCAGCTGGCCGACACCGCGAGGGCCGCGGGGCAGATGTGCGGGTTGCCGGTCGCTGATCTCGCCGTGCTCGGCCGGGCGGCGCTCGTGGCCGACGTCGGTGCGGTCGGGGTACCGAGCGGTGTCTGGGAGCGCGCGGGTCCGCTCGGTACGGATGAGCACGAGCGGGTTCGGCTGCACCCCTACCTGTCCGAGCGCATCCTGTACCGCTGCACCGGGCTGGCGCCGGAGGCCGCGCTCGCCGGAGCGCACCACGAACGGCTCGACGGGTCCGGCTACCACCGCGGCAGCACCGCGGCGCAGTTGCCGAGCGCCGCGCGGCTGCTCGCAGCCGCCGACGTGTGGACGGCGCTGCGCCAGGACCGCCCGCATCGGCCCGCGCACGCTCCCGCACGGGCGCGGGACGTGTTGTGGGCCGAGGTCACCGCGGGCAGGCTCGATGCCACCGCAGCCGAGGCGGTGCTCTCCTGCGGCGGCCAGGCCGCGCACCGGCGGTCCCCGCGCCCGGCCGGTCTCTCCGATCGCGAGGTCGAGGTGCTGCGGCTGGTCGCGCGCGGCCACTCGAACCGCGCGGTCGCGGCGCAGCTGTCGATCTCGGCGAAGACGGTGGGCCATCACGTCGGGCACATCTACGCCAAGATCGGGGTCTCCACGCGCCCGGCCGCGGCGCTGTTCGCGATGGAACACGACCTGCTGCGCGAGTAGGGCGCCCCACACGTCACGGTGCGTCGTACTTGGCGCGCATCATCAACCAGTTGATGTCCCACCTGATCGGGGAAAGGCCCGGCACTGCGCCGTACTCAGGGTGCTCGGCGACGGTCTGCTCCAGCGCCGCGAGCTGTTCGTGGGCCCGAGGTGAGTCGATGTCGATCGCGCGCAGCCGCCGGGAGATCTCCCAGCGCGACTCGCCCAGCGCGGCGGCGTCGGACAGTCGCGCGAGGACGTCGCGCTTCAACCACCCGAACTCGTCGCGACGATCACGGGCCGACGGCACGGGGCGGGCGGGCGGCGCGGGCGACCCGGTGTCGTCGGCCCCGGTGTCGCGGCTGCGGACCTGGCCCGTCCCGCCGCAGCGCCAGCACGGTCGTCGTCCCTGTCCGCCGCAGAGCGCACAGGAATCCCAGCGCTCCACGTCACGACGATGACCGTCGGCGTCGTAGCCGTCCGGGATGAGCCGCCGACGTCCACCCCGGCCACCGCACGTACTGCAGCTCTGCCGTCCCGCCCCTGCGCAGGTGCGACACGCCTCGGTCGGTCCCACGGTCATCCCCGGCAGCTCGACGACATCGTGCCGTCGCCGATTGTGACACCGCCGCCCGCGGGACGGTGCCGCCGCGTGGGACGCGCGAATAGGGCGGTCGCCCGATGCACCCCACCGCGGAACCGGCCAGGCTCGGCGTTCTCGATCCGGGTGGAAGGAGTCGACGATGGCACAGCCCGAACCCGCACTGGAGAAGACCCTCTCGCGCGGCGGCACCACGATCGGTTACTGGCGCAGCGGGCACGGACCCGCCCTGGTGCTGGTCCACGGCACGACCGCCGATGCCTCCCGGTGGGCGCCCGTGCTGCCGTTGCTCGAGCCGCACGCGACCGTGTACGCCATGGACCGGCGCGGGCGCGGCGCCAGCGGCGACGGCGGCGGCGGCGGCTACGCATTGCTGGACGAGGCCGCCGACGTCGCCGCGGTGGTGGACGCCGTCGCGGGCGCGAACGGCGCGCCCGTCGACGTGTTCGGCCACTCCTACGGCGCGCACTGCGCGCTGGAAGCGACGCTGCTCACGTCCGGGATGCGCCGGCTGGTGCTCTACGAGCCCGCCGTCGCGGCGGTCAGCCCGCCCGGATTCACCGACCGGCTGGCGGAGCTGCTGGATGCGGGTCGCCCGGAGGAGGTGGTGGTCACCCTGTTGCGCGACCTGGCAGGCCTGACCCCGGACGAGCTCCGGGCCACGATGGCGGCGCCGTCGTGGGCGGGCCGGGTGGCCGCGGCACACACGGTGGTCCGCGAGTGTCGCGCCGAGGACGACTACCGGCTCGACCCGGCGCGCTTCGCCGGGCTGAGCGTGCCGACGATGCTGCTCACCGGATCGGACAGCTCGCCGGACCTGGCGGCCTCGACGGCGGCGCTCGCTGCGGCGCTGCCGGGCGCCCAGGTCGTCACGATGGCCGGGCAGGGACACGTGGCGATGCTCACTGCCCCGGACCTGTTCGTCGCGGAGCTGCTCACGTTCCTGCGCACCGGCCGGACGTGACCGGCACGGGCGTGGTGCCCGGGACCGTCGGCTGCACCCCACGGCGGGTTGGGCGCGGCCCTGTTCTCGTCGGCCGGCCGGAAAGGGCGGTGCCACTGGGGCGGCCGTCGTGTTCCTCGGGGCCGAGACGCTGCTCGCCGAGGTGGTGCAGAAGCGCAGGGGTGAGACCCGGATGCGGAACAGGAGCAGGTCTGACCAAGGGCGAAGCCACGGGCCTTTGCCGGGCGCGCCGCCGAACACGGAACAGCGGCGAACCCGGACCGGGCGCGCCGCCGAACGTTCGTGGTCAACGCACTGGTCGGAGACCTCGGCTGCACGACCGTCGCGCCGGCCCTCCGCCCACGCTGCCCGGACGCCGGCGTCGCCGAGGCGGTCCCGGGCGCTCGCGGCGATGCGGGCGATGCGGCGAGGTCCTCGCCCGCATCCGCGCGCTGCCCGCCACCTCCTCCCCAGGCCCCTCCCGTCCCGCCCCGCGACCCTTCGGACCCCGCTCACCCGACGCGACACTCGGGCCCTCGGCCCGCGACCAACCCCGGAAACCCGCCCGCCAAGATCCCCTCAAAGCCGACGAGATCAACTCTCCGCCCACTCGCGGAATCGGGCCTGAGGGGTCGGCGTACATGCGGCAGCCCCTCGGTCATGGTAAGGGTGTCCTAATTCCCCGAGACGTCCGGCCCCGTGCCCAGGAGGACACCATGCCCAGAAAGGTGACAGGGCTGCAGGTGCGGCGCACCGAGCGGCTGAGCCCGCACATGATCCGCGTCGTCGCCGGTGGCGAGGACCTCGCCGCCTTCCCCGACACCGCCCACACCGACCGCTACGTCAAGATCCTCTTCCCGCGCCCGGGCGTCGAATACCCGGAGCCGTTCGACATGGACGCCGTGCGCGCCGCTCATCCCCGCGAGCAGTGGCCCGTGGTGCGGACCTACACCATCCGTTCCTTGGACCTCGCAGCGGGCGAGCTGACCATCGACTTCGTCCACCACGGCGACGTCGGCCTGGCGGGGCCGTGGGCGGCTGCGGCGCAGCCGGGCGATCCGCTGCTGCTGCTGGGCCCGGGCGGTGCGTACGCGCCGGACCCCACCGCGGACTGGCACCTTCTCGTGGGCGACGAGAGCGCGCTGCCCGCCATCGGCGCCGCGCTCGAGCGGGTTCCGGCCGGGGTGCCGGTGCACGCGATCATCGAGGTCGACGGGCCCGCCGACGAGCTGGCGCTGACCAGTCCCGGCCGGCTGGACCTGCGCTGGTGCCACCGCGACGCCGGTCGCTCCGGGCAGCTCGTCGACGTACTGGCGGCGCTGCCGTTCCCGGCGGGCCGCGTGCACGCGTTCGTCCATGGCGAGGCCGGCGTCGTGCGCTCCCTGCGCAAGCACCTGGTCGACGAGCGCGGTGTGCCGCGTGACGACCTGTCCGTGTCGGGCTACTGGCGCCGCGGCGACGACGAGGAGGACTTCCGTGTCTTCAAGGCGGCCGAGCGCGCCGCCGCGGGCTGACGGCTGAGGAATCCTGGGCCCGCACCGTGCGTTCAGCGTTACCGATGGCGCACAGTCCGCGCACTACCCGCCGCCTGTCGGCCCGGGCCGATATCATGGGTCTGGGCGTCCGCGGCCCGGTGTCGTGAGACAGGGCGTCATCAGCACAGGGCGCGAGTGTGGCGCAGCAGGCAAGGAGTGCGAATGTTCGAGAGGTTCACCGACCGAGCAAGGCGTGTTGTCGTCCTGGCCCAAGAAGAGGCCCGGATGCTCAACCACAACTACATCGGCACCGAGCACATCCTCCTTGGCCTCATCCACGAGGGCGAGGGAGTGGCCGCCAAGGCCCTGGAGTCCCTCGGGATCGCCCTGGAGGGCGTCCGTCAGCAGGTCGAGGAGATCATCGGCCAGGGCCAGCAGGCGCCGAGCGGGCACATCCCGTTCACGCCGCGGGCCAAGAAGGTCCTGGAGCTCTCGCTGCGCGAGGCGCTCCAGCTCGGCCACAACTACATCGGCACCGAGCACATCCTGCTCGGCCTGATCCGCGAAGGCGAGGGTGTCGCGGCGCAGGTCCTGGTCAAGCTGGGTGCTGACCTCAACCGTGTCCGCCAGCAGGTCCTCCAGCTGCTGTCGGGCTACCAGGGCAAGGAGCCCGCGGAGGGCAGCTCCGGCGGTCGCGGCGAGGGCACCCCGTCGTCCTCGCTGGTGCTCGACCAGTTCGGTCGCAACCTCACCCAGAGCGCCCGCGAGGGCAAGCTGGACCCGGTGATCGGCCGGGAGAAGGAGATCGAGCGGGTCATGCAGGTCCTCTCCCGGAGGACCAAGAACAACCCCGTCCTGATCGGCGAGCCGGGCGTCGGCAAGACCGCCGTCGTCGAGGGGCTGGCCCAGGGCATCGTCAAGGGCGAGGTGCCCGAGACGCTCAAGGACAAGCAGCTCTACACGCTGGATCTGGGATCGCTGGTCGCCGGCTCCCGGTACCGCGGTGACTTCGAGGAGCGCCTCAAGAAGGTGCTCAAGGAGATCCGCACGCGCGGCGACATCATCCTGTTCATCGACGAGATCCACACCCTGGTGGGTGCGGGTGCCGCCGAGGGCGCGATCGACGCCGCGAGCATCCTCAAGCCGATGCTGGCCCGCGGCGAGCTGCAGACGATCGGCGCCACGACGCTCGACGAGTACCGCAAGTACGTCGAGAAGGACCCGGCCCTGGAGCGCCGCTTCCAGCCGATCCAGGTGGGCGAGCCGAGCGTCGCGCATACCATCGAGATCCTCAAGGGCCTGCGCGACCGGTACGAGGCGCACCACCGGGTCACGATCACCGACCCGGCGCTGGTCGCGGCGGCCACCCTGGCCGACCGCTACATCTCCGACCGCTTCCTGCCGGACAAGGCGATCGACCTGATCGACGAGGCCGGCGCCCGGATGCGGATCCGTCGGATGACGGCGCCGCCGGACCTGCGCGAGTTCGACGAGAAGATCGCGAACGTGCGTCGCGACAAGGAGTCGGCGATCGACGCGCAGGACTTCGAGCGGGCTGCGCACCTGCGCGACTCCGAGAAGCAGCTGCTCGGGCAGAAGTCCGAGCGCGAGAAGCAGTGGAAGTCGGGCGACCTGGACGTCGTCGCGGAGGTCGACGACGAGCAGATCGCCGAGGTTCTGGCGAACTGGACCGGCATCCCCGTCTTCAAGCTGACGGAGGAGGAGACCACGCGTCTGCTCCGCATGGAAGACGAGCTGCACAAGCGGATCATCGGCCAGGAGGAGGCGGTCAAGTCCGTCTCGCAGGCGATTCGCCGCACCCGTGCCGGCCTCAAGGACCCCAAGCGCCCGTCGGGCTCGTTCATCTTCGCCGGCCCGTCCGGTGTCGGTAAGACCGAGCTGTCGAAGGCGCTGGCGAGCTTCCTGTTCGGTGAGGACGACGCCCTGATCCAGATCGACATGGGCGAGTTCCACGACCGCTACACCGCCTCGCGGCTCTTCGGTGCCCCTCCCGGGTACGTGGGCTACGAGGAGGGCGGCCAGCTCACCGAGAAGGTGCGGCGCAAGCCGTTCTCGGTGGTCCTGTTCGACGAGATCGAGAAGGCGCACCAGGAGGTCTACAACACCCTCCTGCAGGTGCTGGAGGACGGGCGGCTGACCGACGGTCAGGGCCGGACGGTCGACTTCAAGAACACCGTCATCATCTTCACCTCGAACCTCGGCACGCAGGACATCAGCAAGGCCGTGGGCCTCGGCTTCGCCAAGGGCAACGACGAGCGCTCGAACTACGAGCGGATGAAGAACAAGGTCAACGACGAGCTGAAGAAGCACTTCCGGCCGGAGTTCCTCAACCGCATCGACGACATCGTCGTGTTCCACCAGCTGACCGAGGAGCAGATCATCACGATGGTCGACCTCATGATCACGCGAGTGGAGGCGGCCCTGGCCAACAAGGACATGGCCATCGAGCTGACGCCGGCGGCGAAGTCCCTGCTCGCACGCCGCGGGTTCGACCCCGTGCTGGGCGCCCGGCCGCTGCGCCGGACCATCCAGCGCGAGATCGAGGACCAGCTGTCGGAGAAGATCCTCTTCGGCGAGATCGAGGGCGGTCAGATCGTGATCGTGGACGTCGAGAGCATCGACGCCCCCGAGGGCTCGCGGTCCGCTGACGACAAGGTCCGGTTCACCTTCCGCGGTGAGCCGAAGCCGGCCGTCACGGTGCCGGACGCCCCGCCGATGGACATGGCGGGCGCCGGCGACGAGTGAACCCTTCTCGGCCGGCCCATCGTGACCGACTGATCCTGCGGTCGCTGGAGGTCGAAAAGGGTTCATCGAGCTGACGCAAGCGGAACGGCCCGTCCGGAGAACCCTCCGGGCGGGCCGTTCGCATTTTCCAAACGGATGAACGCTGACTGGTTGTCCGGCAGCGTGCGTCAGCCCGGAGGTCCGCCCTTGGCCTGCGGATCCTCCGGCAAGCCGTTGCTCGTGTCGCCGGAGACACCCGGCGGCTCGGCGGGCTGCACTCCCGGCACACCGGGCGCGATCACCGTCGTTTGCTCGTCGTGACCAGCAACTGCACTGGATACGGTGCTGATCCCGGTGGCGATCATGGCGATCAGGATGGCGGCGACGATCATCAGAACGATTCGCCAATACACGATCGCCAGCAGCGCGACGACGAGTGCGATGAAGAACGTGACAGACATTCGATACCTCCTCGGGTGACCAAGCCGAGCGAGAACAGGGATAGCGTGACCCGACATCTGATGTCTGTCAACTCAGAGTTGTTGTCTGACAGCGTTCAGCTGCAAGAGGTTGACGGACAACTCTGCGCCCCCTACCGTGTAGCGGTCGGCGCGTCCTCGTGTCGATGCGCATGTGGCCACGACGGCACTCGGTGGGGCCGGACGAGAGGTACTGCGATGGACCAGGAGGACGAGATCGATCCGCGCTTCGAGCTTCGGCTCGGCGCGGGGCGGCCGCTCCCAGAGGCAATCGCAGACAAGATCCGCGAGTTCGTCGACAACGGCACGTTCAAGCCGGGCGCCAAGCTGCCCAACGAGTCCGAGCTCGCCCGCAACATGCGCGTGGCCCGAAGCTCGGTGCGCACGGCGCTGCAGCGGCTCGAGGCGCACGGTGTGGTCGAGGTCAAGCGCGGGGTCGGCTGGTACGTGCGGCGGGCCGCAACCCCTCGGTCCGAGCGCGCCGGCGGCCTTGTCGTCGCGGGGCGGTTCTCTGTGCCCGATCTATTCGAGGTCCGTATCGGCCTAGAGGGGCTCGCCGCTAGTCTGGCCGCCGTCCGGGCGACGGACGGTGAGATCGCCGACATCGAGAAGCTCAACACTGATCACCATGAGGTCGGTGAGGACCACAGCGAGCTCCTACGGACCGACATGGCCTTCCATGAGGCAATCGTCCGAGCGAGTCGCAACGACCTGCTGATCCAGACGTACCAGCAGGTCATCGGTGAGCTCGTAGACTGGCGTTACCGCAGCTACGCCGAGCGCGGAGTGCCATTGCGGTCGTATCGCGAGCACGGGAAGGTTGTGCGATTCCTCCGCAACCACGACCCGAGCGGCGCTCGAGCAGCGATGAACGGGCACCTTCACCGGCTCTACGACGCCCTGCCCGAGCTGGAGGACGAGCCACTGGACTCGACCTATAACGGGTCTGAGGTCGAGCCCGAATGGCGCAACAAGCGGGACGACCTATAGCCATTCACCCCTGACATGTGCTGATGTAGTCGCCGGGGTCCGGCGATGGGTGGGGTGAATGGCGCTCGTCCTCGGGGTTGCGGCGCTCATCCTGCTCGTCGTGTCCGTACTGATCGGACCGGGTTCCGGGTCGCTGTGGCTGCGTGCGGTCTATGTGATCGCCCAATGGACCGGCCCGCTCCTGCTGATCGCTTCCGTCGCCCTCATAGCCCGTCGGCGGTGGGCAGAGTGGATCCGTGGTCGCCTGATCGACCTCGTCGGCCCTGCCCTGATCACAGCCATGCCACCCCGGCACGTGCTCAGTCTGGCTCTCGGCAGGGTGTTCGGGGACAAGGTCGGACACCAGGAGATCGTCACGGCGCTTCTCGGCGGGAGCGGGCGGGATCCGGACGCTCGCGACACCGCGGTCAGCAAGAGGACCACGGCGAACGTCCGGCTCCAACGGATCGACGAGTCGACCTGTCTGACCGAGTTGACGTGGACTCACGAGTTCTCTGGTGTGCGGAACAACCACCTACTGGTGATGTTCGCGACCTGGGACAGGGACATCTACACGTCGGTCATCCAGGAGCGCACGTACCCGTTGTTCGAGATCTGGCGGGTGCTCGATGAGGACGCCCTCGATCAGTTCGTGCCCGGGCTGAAAGACCGGTTGGACGTCGGGATCACATACCGTGACAGGTCAGGTTCACTGCACGACGTGGGCCTGCGCTCCGTCGACGGCGAGGAAGTCGCATTCCGGGACTACGACCGCTTCGTGCGCCTGCCCGAGTGGGTCGACCGCAAGAATCTTGCCATCTACCAGGTCGATCTCCACGATCTCGCCGACCCCGATCACATCGTGCACTCCGTCGAAAGTCTGACGCTTCGCGCGTCGACCGTCGGCTCCTTCGACCAGGGATACGTGTTCTGGTCGCCTCCGCACCCGTGCTACGTGACGCGGATCGTGTTCGATCTCCGAGAACTCGCGCACACCGGCGAGACCTTGGTCTACCAGTTGGTCACGTCTGTGCTGAAGCTGACCGAGGTGCCACAGCACGGCACCTGGACTCCCGTGCCCGACCGTATCGAGGTCAACGTCGACTCGTGGATGCTGCCTGGTCACGGAGTGACGCTACTGTGGCGGCCCACCTACGGAACGGAGGCGCAGTTCGATGACCCTGAATGGCTCTGACATCCGCTCCCTCCATGCGTGGTTCGGCTCGGCTGCGGAGCTGTCCGAACGAAGGCGCGCCATATACCGTCTGGCCCTGGAGGCGGCGTCGAACCGAATGGCCGCGAGCAGCGGTTCGCCACGCTCGCTCGGGACGCCGGTACCGCTGGACGTCCTCGACAACCCGGTGGTGCGCGCACACCTGGGCGGCGTTCTGGGTGGATACGCGGAGTATGACCCCGATCAGGTGCGACCCATAGGGGAACTCGCGGACGTCCTGGACACCGACGTGGTACCAGAAGGAATCGTCCATCTCGTCGCCCGACACGCCGCCGCCCCGGTGCTCGGCCCGGCGTTGAGGCGCATCGGCATAGGGATCGGTCAGGACGACGTCAGCACTGAACCGAATGCATTGATGCTGGCTGATTCGGACCGGTTCGAGCCCACGCGCAAGCGGCTTGTGGAAGGACTGAGGTTCGCGCTCAATGTCGCCTCCGACTTGGTCCGCGATCTGCTTCCGCACGTCGTGCTCCTCGCCGTCGTGCGTACCTCGGTTGCCAGCCGGCTCGGCTCGGCTTCCTTACGGGAGTTTCCCGGGCTGGTAGTGCTCCCCGAGCCGGATTCCGCGTTGGAGGTCGCCGAGGCGCTGGTGCACGAGGGTGCGCACGTCAAGTTCTTCGACCTGGCGATGACATGCTCGTTGCTCGCGGCCGGAGGAACGTGTCGGTTCCGGCCACCATGGGCTCCCCGCGACGCCGCAGCCTGGCCCTTTGAGCAGACCGTCGCCGCATACCATGCCTACTGCTGCCTCGCGGCCTTCTATGAGGCGCTCTGCAGGTGGGGTGCCTTCGACCTCCACGACCATTCGCTGCTGCCGCATGCGCAGGAGCGTGCCGACGTGATCGGGGACTTCCTGCTCGACTGTGGTGCCGACCTGGGACCGGACGGCCAGGCACTGGTTGGCGGCCTTGCAGGACGCGAGTTCGCCGTAGCGGCCGCGCGTACCGACGCCACTGATCTGATCCAGCTAGCCGTGCTGTCGGACTCCTCGGTCCTTCACAGCAACTGCGGCAGGTGGACGCTGCTCATGCGGTGGACCGATCCAGTCACGTTGGCCTGGGTTCCGTCGTGTCAGCTGGTGTGAACCTCTGTCGATCCTGGAACCCAACGACACATCGTGCAGCGGTAACCGGTAGCGTGCGCGCGTCCAAACTCATGCTGCGAGTCATCAATCGAGCACTCGCGGCCGCTGCAAAGGGGATTCAGCCATCATCGCACACGACGTCGGTCGGGACGCAGACGGGGATCCCGTCCCTTTCGCGCACCAGGTAAACTGGTTCGCACCTGACCGACCCACGGGCGGGACGGTCTTCGCCCGTCCTGCGGGCGGCGGCACTCACGCGCAGACCGAGGACGTCCTTCCGAAGGGCGTCTCAGCCGATTAGGTTGCACGGGAGTGGCCGTGCAACCGCAGGGTCACTCCCGTCGGGCCAGTCTAGGTTCGCACACGATCCGCGCCAGGCCCGAGCTGGCTCTCGGAGGTATCGGTGATCAACTCGAACGACGACTCGCAGGCTCCGGGAGCTTCTGAATCGCACCACGTGACGTTCTTCGCCCCGGACCGCCCTGTGGACGGCTCGACCGTGTACACCGTCGATCGTATGAACGACGAGGTAGATCCGCTGGACGAGGGCACTTCATGCCCTCGGTGTGTGCCCCGCTTTCACGGCGGTTCGACCGCGCTGAGGTGATCTAATGAGCTCGGTCCGCGTCGTTCCGGAGACCGAGCTCATGTCCGGCGAGCAGCTCTCCGCGGACGACGCGTGGCGCACCGTCCGTCGCTACGGCCTCGGGCACCTGCTCGCGGCCGGCTTCCTGCGCTTCCGCTACGGCGACGGGTTCAGCCACGCCCGGGCCTTCGGGCTGCAGCTCGCGCTCGCCACCGTTCCACTGATCATCGCTGGGGCCGGGCTGTCGGCGGCACTGGGTGCCGAGTCGTTCGCCGAGGTCGTCGCCCGCACCGTCGTCGCGATCTCGCCCGGCAGCAGTGACGCCCTGGTGGCCGACGTCGTCGAGGACGGTTCGGAGCACGGCAGAGACCAGGGTCAGCTCGTCGTCGTTCTCGGGCTCGCCACCGCTTTCGTCGCGGCGACGTCCGCGTTCGCGCAGTTGGAGCGCGGGGCGAACCGGATCTACGGCACGGACCGCGACCGGCCGGCCCTGCGGAAGTACATCCGCGCCGCCCTCCTGACGCTGACGGCCGGTTCCGCGCTGGCGTTCGGGCTGCTGTTGATCGTGGCGGGCGATCCGTTCGGGGATGCAGTCGAGCAGGTCTACCACTGGGGCGACGCCGCGGAATCCGTGTTCGACGTCGTCCGCTGGCCGCTCGGGCTTGCCGCCCTGGTGTTCGCGGTGACAGTGCTGTTCCGGCACGCCCCGCGGCGGCAGCAGCCGGGGCTGTCGTGGCTCGCGGTCGGGGCCACGGTGACGGTGCTGGTCTGGCTGGCGGGCTCGGGCCTGCTGGGCCTCTACGTCGTGAGTGCGGGCAACTTCGGCGACACCTACGGCCCGCTCACCGCGGTGATGGCGCTGCTGCTCTGGGCGAACGTCACGGGCGTTGCGCTCCTGGCCGGGGTCGCGCTGGCGGCGCAACTCGAAGCGGTGCGGGCGGGCGGGTCGGACCCGCTGCTGACCGACAGCGACAACGACGGCATCCCCGACCACCTCGACGAGCAGCCGGGATCGCCTGCCCGCTGAGCCGGCGCACTATCTGACCAACATCCCCGCGTCGACCGGCAGCGCGACCCCCGTGATGTACCGGGCCTCATCGGAGGCCAGGAACGCCACAGCAGCGGTGACGTCGTCGACCTCGACCAGGCCGACGTCGAACAGGTTCGCGACGTCGGCGACGGGTTTGGGGTCGGGCGCCGGGTCGTCGCCACCGCCGAACAACGCCTCGACGGCCGGGTTGAGCACCATGCGGGTGGCGACGCCGGACGGGTTCACGCAGTTCACCCGGATCCCGTGCGGGGCGAGCCAGGTGGCGAAGGTGCGCATCAGCCCGACGACGCCGTGCTTGCTGGCGACGTAACCGTCGGTGCCGCCTGCGCCGTCGCCGCCGCGCCCGGTCAGCCCGAATGCCGAGCTGGTGAGGACGACGGCGCCGCCGCGACCCTGCTCGATCATCAGCGGTGCCGCGGCGTGAGGGGCAGCTCGGCGCCGACCCCTCAGACGACGTGCGGCGAGCGCAGTGTGACGGCGCCGAACTGCCCCGGTAGGTGTTCCAGACGCCGACGAGGTTGACGTCGAGCTGGTCGCGGAAGGCGCGGCGGGGGTCGGCGCCGGCGTCCATGATCCCGATGCCGGCGTTGGCGAGGACGACGTCGAGACCGCCCAACTGCCCCGCTCCGTCGTTGACCGCCCGGCTGAGCGCGTCGGCGTCACGGACGTCGACCTCGGCCGGTACGACCCGCCTGCCCTGCGCGGTGACCAGGCGCGCGGTCTCCGCCAGATCTGCGGGCGTGGCCAGGTCGTAGGCGACGGTGTCGATGTCGTGGCAGATGTCGAGCGCGATCACGTCCGCGCCTTCCGCCGCGAGCCGGACCGCGTGGTTGCGGCCCTGCCCGCGCGCGGCGCCGGTGATCACGGCGACCTTCCCGTCGAACCTGGCCACGTCGTCCTCCCGTCGTCGACTGCGTCGAGAGTGTGGACCGTCGTCGGGGGGAAGACTCACCGACATGACCGAGATCGACAGGTTGGGCCGCACCGTCGCGGTCCACGACCTCACGCCGAACGCTCCCGCCGACGCGCCCGTCGTGCTGCTCTGCCACTCCGCCCCGGGCAGCGGGTCGTTCGATCCCGACCCGGGCGCCCCGCGTCGGATCAACGGCTGATCAGCGTGGACCGGCCCGGTTACGGCGGGTCCGCCCCGGTGAAGGACGGCTTCGCCACGATCGGTCTCGCGGCCGACGACGCCGCTGCAGTGCTGGCGGACCTGCTGCCCCCCGGTGCGACGGCGGGGTGGCGGGCTGGTCGGCCGGGGGCCGGGTCGCGCTGGCACTCGCCGCCCGCCACCCGGAGCTCGTCGGCAGGGCGGGCGTGATCGCCGCGCCCGCTCCCGACGAGGAGGTCCCGTGGTACGGGGACGAGAACCGCGCGATGGTCGACGCGTTGCGCGGCCTGCCCGGGACCGGTTGCCGTCGGCGGCAGCTGTGGCCGGGTGTCGGGCACCTCGTCGTGGTGCCGGCGTGGAGGCGGGTGCTGGAGCACATGCAGTGATCGGCAAGGCACAGATCCGCAGATGCGGATCGGCGGGACCTATCCGAACGGGGAGGGCGGCGCGGTGCGTGCAACGTTGATGCAACTGCGGCGCTCCTAGTGTCCAGCGTTACGTACCCGAGATATCTGGAGGACCAACGATGGCCAGGTACGCGGCACCCGGGAGCGACGGAAGCGTCGTCACCTTCAAGCCCCGTTACGACCACTTCATCGGCGGCGAGTACGTCGCACCCAAGAAGGGTCAGTACTTCGAGAACCCGACCCCGGTCACGGGCCAGACGTTCACCGAGGTCGCCCGCGGCACCGCCGAGGACGTCGAGGCCGCGCTCGACGCCGCGCACGCCGCCGCGCCCGCGTGGGGTAAGACGTCGGCCGCCGACCGGGCCAACGTCCTGAACAAGATGGCCGACCGCGTCGAGGCCAACCTCGAACAGATCGCGATCGCCGAGAGCTGGGAGAACGGCAAGGCGTGCCGCGAGACGCTGGCCGCCGACATCCCGCTGGCCGTCGACCACCTGCGTTACTTCGCCGGTGCCCTGCGCGCGCAGGAGGGCTCGCTCTCCGAGATCGACGAGAACACGATCGCCTACCACTTCCACGAGCCGCTGGGCGTCGTCGGGCAGATCATCCCGTGGAACTTCCCGATCCTCATGGCGATCTGGAAGCTCGCTCCGGCGATCGCCGCGGGCAACGCGGTCGTCCTCAAGCCCGCCGAGCAGACCCCGGCCTCGATCCACGTACTGAACGAGCTGGTGGCTGACCTGCTGCCGCCGGGCGTGCTCAACATCGTCAACGGATTCGGCGTGGAGGCCGGCAAGCCGCTGGCGTCCAGCAAGCGCATCCGCAAGATCGCGTTCACCGGCGAGACCACCACCGGCCGGCTGATCATGCAGTACGCCAGCGAGAACCTGATCCCGGTCACGCTGGAGCTGGGCGGCAAGAGCCCCAACGTCTTCTTCGACGACGTCGCGGCCAAGCAGGACGAGTTCTACGACAAGGCGCTCGAGGGCTTCGCGATGTTCGCGCTCAACCAGGGCGAGGTCTGCACCTGCCCGTCGCGCGCGTTGATCCAGGGCGGGATGTACAGCGACTTCCTGGCCGACGGCGTCAAGCGCGTCGAGCAGATCAAGCAGGGCGACCCGCTCGACACCGACACGATGGTCGGCGCGCAGGCGTCGAACGACCAGCTCGAGAAGATCCTTTCCTACATCGACATCGGCCGGCAGGAGGGTGCGAAGATCCTCGCCGGCGGCGAGCGCTCCGACCTCGGTGGCAACCTGTCGGGCGGCTACTACGTCCAGCCGACGATCTTCGAGGGCGACAACTCGATGCGGATCTTCCAGGAGGAGATCTTCGGCCCGGTCGTGTCGGTGGCCCGGTTCTCCGACTACGACGACGCCATCAAGACGGCCAACGACACGCTCTACGGCCTCGGCGCCGGCGTGTGGAGCCGCGACACCAACACCGCGTACCGCGCGGGTCGCGACATCCAGGCGGGCCGGGTGTGGGTGAACAACTACCACGCCTACCCGGCGCACGCGGCCTTCGGCGGCTACAAGCAGTCGGGCATCGGGCGCGAGAACCACAAGATGATGCTCGACCACTACCAGCAGACCAAGAACATGCTGGTCAGCTACTCGCCGAACGCGCTCGGCTTCTTCTGATGGACCCGGCCCAGGACAGCGCGGCCCGCCCGGACGCCCCGGGCGTCGAGCGGGTCGCGCTGACCGCCGCCGCTGAGGAGCTTCTCGTCAAGCTGACAGACATCCATGGTCCGCTGATGTTCCATCAGTCCGGCGGGTGCTGCGACGGGAGCGCGCCGATGTGCTACCCGGACGGCGACTTCAAGACCGGCGGCTCGGACGTCCACCTGGGCGACCTCCACGTCGACGGGCTGGAGAAGTCGATCGGGTTCTGGATGTCGGCGTCGCAGTACGAGTACTGGAAGCACACCCATCTCACCGTCGACGTCGTGAAGGGTCGGGGGAGCGGATTCTCGGTGGAGGCGCCCGAGGGCGTGCGCTTCCTGATCCGCTCCCGGCTGTTCACCGACGAGGAATGGACGGCGATGCACGAGCACTGAGGCGGTCGGCCACCCCGCAATGCGGGCGGGGTGGCCCCGGCCGTCAATCGGGAGGCGCGTCCCCCACCAGCACCCGCCCACCGCCCGAAGCCGGGCGGTGGGCGGTGTCGACTGCGGATCGCCTGACCGGATCGTGGACCGCACCCTCCGCGCCTGACGCCCGTTGGTCCAACTGGAGTCCACTCGAAGTGTCGTGGTCTCCGTGGGGGGAGACCATGTTGGGGACGGGTGGGCGGCGGGCGAGGACCGTCACCATTCTGCTGGGGGTCGTCGCGGTGGTCGGCGGCCTGTTCGTGGACCGCGCCATCGCCGATACCGGCGATCCGGCGCCCGCCGCGGTCGCGGCACGTGACCAGCCGCTGGTCTCCGGCACGCCCTGCTCGGTCTCCGCTCGATCGTGCGTCGACCTCGACTCGCAGCGCGCCTGGCTGATCGACAACGGCAAGGTCGTCCGCGGCCCGGTCAAGATCTCCTCGGGCGGTGCGGGGAAGGAGACGCCGGTCGGGCACTCGTTCCGGGTGTACCGCAAGGAGAAGGACTACGCGAGCAACGAGTTCCGACTCGCCGACGGCCGTCCCGCGCCGATGCCCTGGTCGGTCTTCTTCGCGGACGGCGGGATCGCCTTCCACGCCGGCAATCCGGCCCGAGCCTCGGCAGGCTGCATCCACCTACCGCAAGCCGACGCGCAGGCGTGGTTCGAGTTCCTGCAGGTCGGTGACCAGGTCCAGGTCGTGAAGGCGGCCGAGGAGCACGCGGCCCGCTCCGGTCATTAGGGGCGGAGGTCGGGACCGCGTCATGGCTCCGACACGCGGGCGTCGAGGGCGCGCAGCACCTCGGCGGCGGGCGCGGCGACGCCGACGCTACGGGGATCGCGCACCTGCGGCTCGCGGACGTTGATCCGGATGAGCGCCCCGGTCGCCGCCGACGCGAACTCGGCCTGCCTCCGCACGGTGGGCAGCGCACCGCCGGCGCCGATCTCGACGACGGCCAGGTCGCGTCGCCTGGCCCGGATGAACGCCGTGCACGCTGCCAGCCGCGGGCCGGCGTCGGAGAAGTCCCAGCCGGCGTCGCCGAACATCAGGATGTTCGGCCGGGCCAGGGCGCCGCAGCGGGGGCAGCACGGCAGCGGGGGCGCGGCGCGCATCGTCGTCGGATCGACGGCCACGTCCACGCCGTCGGCGGGCCACACCGGCTGCCCGCAGTCGGCGAGGCACTGCAGGCGGTGGATCGAGCCGTGCACCTCGGCGACGCGCTCCGGGTCGAACCCGGCACGCTGGAACTGCCCGTCCACGTTCGAGGTGAACACGAACGTCGGCCGTCCCGCGCCCACCGCAGCAGCACCTCGAAGCCCGCGTGCGGCACGGTGCCGCGGTAGAGCGCGAGCCGGTGGCCGTAGAAGCCCCAGGCCAGCTCCGGGTCGTCGGCGAAGTGAACGGGGTCGGCCAGCTCCTCGAACCGCAGGCCGAGCGCCCGGTACGGCGGGTAGGCGCGCCAGAAACCCTCCGGCCCCGGATAGTCCGGCAGCCCGGAGTCGACGCCCATGCCCGCCCCCGCGCACACGAGCAGCGCGTCCGCGGACCGGACCAGGTCGGCGGCGCGGTCGAGCAGGTCGTTCAGGAGGCGACCGAGCGCTGCACGACCTCGAACTCCAGCAGCGACGACCCCGACGCCACGGGCCGGGCCCGCTCCCCCGAGTGCGCGGTCATGGCCGGGCCGTTCAGCCAGGCCTGGAAGGACTCCTCGCTGTCCCAGTGCGTCACGACGAAGTAGCGGTCTTCGCCCTTGACCGGGCGCAGCAGCTCGAACGACAGGAAGCCGGGCTGGCCGTCGACCGCGTGCAGCCGGTTCGCGAACCGCTTCTCCAGCTCGGGGCCCGCGCCCTCGGGGACCTCGATCGCGTTGATCTTCACAACTGCCATGCCCTCAGGCTAGTGCGCCACGGGTGAAGCCACCCAGCCCCGGCGCCACCGCACACAGGTCGAAGGATCGACACCCAGGTCGTGACCTGTGTGCCCGCCTCGTGTCCTGTGTGTGAGCGCGTCAGTGGACCGCGATGATCTCGCCCGTACGGGCATCGGCGATCTCGACGCCCGCGACCTGTGCCCGGACCGGCTCCACCGGATGGAGGGCCGCAAACGCGGCAGCCGGGCGGGAGACGCCGAGCACGCAGTGCGGCAGCCAGGCGCCCGGCAAGTACGCGGCGACCGGGCCGCGGACCCGGCCGGCGAGTGCGTCGTGCACCGCGGTGTGGACGGCGAGCAGCTCGGCGTCGACGACGGCGGCCAGCACGAGCTCGTCGGCTCGGCCCGCTGCGCTGCCCAGCGTTGCCAGCCAGACGGTCGGCAGAGCGAGCACTCGCAACTCGTCGGCGAGCGCCGTGCGAGCGGCGGGTGGGATCGCGACGGCGGCGGCCGCGGTGAGGGCGGGTCGCTCCGGCGGCACGGAGCAGCCGGCCGTGGCCGCCCGGGCGCGCAGCGCCTCGACGGCCGCCGCAGCGTCGTCGTCGAGCCGGAACCGCACGAGCTGCGTCACCGGCGCACCGTATCGGCCGAGCTCGTGCACACCGGGACCGCTCGTGCACACCCCCGGGCGGGCGTGCACATGGTGCGCGGTCTGCACGGGCGGCGGGCGGTCTGCACGAGCCGGGTGCGGGCCGGCTTGATCACGCCGGTAGGGCGAAGCGGCCGTCGTCGAGCTGCTCGGCCAGGCCGTCGACCAGCAGCGAGTCGAGGCAGCGGTCGCGCTGGGCGGCGTCGGCCCACGCGGCGTCGAGCGCCGCCCGCTCGACCGGCTCCGGCGAGCCCCGCAGCACCTCCATCAAGCGGCCGCGGACCTGCCGGTCGGTCCCCGCGAAGGTCTGCACGGAACGTCGCGGGCCGGTGTAGTCCGGGCGCCCTGCGAGCTGCCACGCGCACACCGACCGGGCCGGGCACGCGGCGCATCGGGGCGTTCGGGCCGTGCAGACGACCGCGCCCAGCTCCATCAACGCGACGGACGCGAGCGCGGCTCCGGCGTCGTCGGGCGGGAGCAGGGCGTCGACGTCGGCGAGGTCGGCGCGAACCCGCGCAGGCCCCGCGTCACCCGCACCGTGCACGGCCCGCGCGACCACCCGGCGGACGTTCGTGTCGACGACGGGGCGGCGCAGCCCGTGGCCGAACGCCGCGACGGCCCGTGCCGTGTAGGAGCCGACGCCCGGCAGCGCCTCCAATGCCTCCAGGCTCACCGGGACGACGTCGCCGTGCTGCTCCGCGACGACCCGCGCCGCCTCGTGCAGCCGCAGCGCACGCCGCGGGTAGCCGAGCCGGCCCCAGGCGCGCAGCACGTCGGCGCGCGGGGCGGCGGCGAGGTCCGAGGGGCGCGGCCAGCGCTCCATCCACTCCCGCCAGATCGGCTCCACCCGCGCGACCGGCGTCTGCTGGAGCATGAACTCGCTGACGAGCACCCCCCACGGGGTCGTGCCGGGGCGGCGCCAGGGCAGGTCGCGCGCGTTGACCCGGTACCAGTCGGACACGAGGTCTTGCAGCTGCACTCGGCGAGTGTGCCTGCCCACCTGGCCACCGGGCTCGCCCGGCCCAGCCATCCACACGGAGTAATCGCTTCGATACATTGAGTGAGTGTGGGAGCCGGTGGGACCACTGCCCGCCGCCGTGTACTGGCGACGGCGGTGGGTGGCGCTGGCGTCGGTGTTGACGGTGGCCGGGCTGCTCACCGTCGCCGTCGGCGGGGGCACACCCACGGACGGTCCGGCGGCCGTCCCCGCGCCGGCAGCGGTGCGCTCGACCGTCGGGAGGCCGCCGACCGCCGCGACGGACGGCCTCGTTGTGGGGGGCGGCACCGGGAGAGCGGAGCCGACGGCGCAGGCGGGTGCGGGCGCGTCCCCGGATCCGCTCGACGCCGGCCTGTCCGGTCCGACCTCGTCCGGCTCGGCCGCACCGGGAGGCCGGCTGAGCACCGGGCAGCCGGGCTCCGGTGCCCCGACCGCCGTCCCGCCGTCCCCCGGTCCGGTCACTGCGGCGTCCGGCGCCTACACCGCCGCGTCGAGCACGGCCGCGTCCGAGCGCATCCGCCCCGACGACACTCCGCGCCCCACGGTCGCGGCGCAGCCGCCCGTCCCCGTGCCCCGGACCGGCCCCGTTCCCTGCACGAACGACATGCTGACCGCCGGCGCCGAGGTCGATCCCGCCGTGCACAAGGTCGGCAGCCATCCCGTCCTCCGCCTGGTGATCACCAACGTCAGCGGCCAGCCGTGCGTCCGGGACCTCGACGCCGCCCGGCAGGAGATCGTCGTCTGGAGCGGCGACGGCGTCACCCGCCTCTGGTCGAGCAACGACTGCATCAACAACCCGACCGTCGACCTGCGCACCCTGGTGCCCGGCCGCCCCGTCGCGTTCGCCCTCACCTGGGGGGAGCGCACCACGACGCCGGGATGCGCCCAGCCGCGCACGGTCGTGCCCGCCGGTTCGTACCGGCTGATGGTCCGGCTCGACGACCTGATCAGCCCGCCGACGCCGTTCCTGCGCACCCCTGGCTAGGCAGTGATCCCCAGCTACGTGTGCCTACGGCAGCGATAGCCCGTCATGATTGCCGGCTCGGGGTGAGGGGGGTCGTGGCGACGACCGTGTACACCCGTCACCCGCGATCACTGCCCTGGACACCCGTAGCGGGGGATCATGGCCGCCCGACCCGCCAGCCAAGATCCGTCGAACACCCCTAACGCAGGTTGTCCAGCACCAGCGCCACGTCGCCGACCTCCTGCACTCGCAGGTCACTGCGCTTCACCCCGCTGTCCGGCGGGACCAGCGCGCGGGTGAACCCCAGGCGCGCGGCCTCGGCGAGCCGCCGCTCGACGCCGGCCACCCGACGGATCTCCCCGGCCAGGCCGATCTCGCCGAGCACCACGAGATCCGAGGGCAGGGCGACGTCCCGGCGCGCCGAGGTGATCGCCATGGCCAGGGCGAGGTCGGCGGCCGGTTCGGTGATCCGCATCCCGCCGACCGTGGCCGCGTAGACCTCCGCGTCGTGCAGCCGCACGCCGGCGCGGCGCTCCAGCACGGCCAGCAGCATCGCGACCCGCGAGTTGTCCAACCCACTGACCGCCCGGCGCGGGCTGGGGATGTCCTTACCGGCCACGAGCGCCTGCAGTTCGGCCGGCAGCGGGCGCCGACCGTCCATCACCACCGTCACCGCCGTTCCCGGCACCGGCGGCCCGCCGAACCGGGCCAGGAACAAGCCGGACGGGTCGGCCATCCCGACGATGCCCTCGTCGCGCAGCTCGAAACAGCCCACCTCGTCCGCGGGCCCGAAGCGGTTCTTCACGCCGCGGACCATGCGCAGCGTCGAGTGCTTGTCGCCCTCGAACGACAGCACGACGTCGACGAGGTGCTCGAGCACCCGCGGGCCGGCGATCGAGCCGTCCTTGGTCACGTGCCCGACGAGCACCACCGGCAGCCCGCGCTCCTTGGCCAGCCCCGTGAGCGCCACCGTGACCGCCCGGACCTGCGTGACCCCGCCCGGCGCGCCGTCCGCGGTGTCCGTCGACATGGTCTGCACCGAGTCGACGACCAGCAGTTGCGGCCCCACGGCGTCGATGTGGGCGACGACCGCGGACAGGTCCGACTCGGCCGCCAGGTACAGCCCGTCGTGTACGGCCCCGGTCCGCTCGGCGCGCAGCCGGACCTGCCCCGACGACTCCTCGCCCGTGACGTACAGGACGGTGCCGGTCCCGGCGGCCTTGGCGGCCACCTCCAGCAGCAGGGTCGACTTGCCGACGCCCGGCTCGCCCGCCAGCAGCACGACGGCACCGGGCACGAGCCCGCCGCCGAGCACGCGGTCCAGCTCGGGAACCCCGGTCGGCCGGGCCCGCGCCGTGTCGAGCTCGACCTCGGCGATCCGCCGGGCGGGCGACGACGGCGCACCCGCCGCGACCTTGCGCGCCCCCGAGGGGGCGGCGACCTGCTCGAGCGTCCCCCACGACTGGCACGACGGGCAGCGCCCGACCCACTGCGCCGTCTGCTGCCCGCAGTCGGCGCAGCGGTACCCGGTGCGCACGGACCGGACGCGTGCGGTCACTCCTGCTCGGCCGGCTCGCGGGGCGAGGCGGGGTAGCCGACCGGCAGCATCACGCGCACCTGCCCGGCCCGCTCGAACGTGAGAACGATCTCGTACGACAGCCCGGCCTGGATGTCTTCGCGCAGGCCGGTGAGCTCGACCTGGGCGAACCGGGTGCTCGGGTCCACCTCGCTGAGGGCGGGCGGTGGCTGCAGCCCGGCCGCGGGTGCCTCACCGCTCGCCGAGGCGGAGCCGGTGGGCGAGGTGTCCGGCGGCTCGAGCGCCGAGTTCGTGGGCGCGGGGGAGGAGCTCGCGTCGGGAGAGCCGATCGGCGACGCCGCGGACGGCTCGGTCGACCCCGGCGCGGACTGCCCACCCGTCCCGGATTCGCCCCCGACGACCATCACCGTGCCCGCCGGCAGGTCGGTCTGCCCGCCGACCGTCACCGACCCAGCCACCGGGCTGCTGGCCGAGACGAGGCGGTCGGGCTGGGTGCCCTGGTTGATGACATGCATCTCGACGGGCGCGGTGCCGCCTGCCCGGTACACGGCAGCCGTCTGTGCGCCCACGGTCGCTTTCGGGAAGGCGATCTGCGCGTCGCGGATCGCGATGCCGTTCACCGTGACCGTGGCGCCGGGGGCGCTGTTGGCCTGGGAGGCCGTCTGTGCGACCTGGCCGGCCGCGCAGCCGGCGAGCACCACCGTGCTCGCAACGGTGACGGCGACAAGAAGCACTCGGGAGTGGGTGGCTGCACGGGCCGCGGGGCGGCTTCCAGGGCGGATCACGAGGGTCGTCCTTCCTGCCTGGGCACGCCCGGCGGAACGGCAGTGCGGGCGCCGGTGCGGTGGGTAGCGGGTGCAGCTCCGGGGCGGTCACGGGGGTGACCAGGTGCGCAGCCTAGTCGCCGGTGCCCGGGGTGGCACCACACGGCTCGCCGAAGATCCACCCTGCATGTTTCCCGCTGCTTGTCAATCCCCTGACCTGCGACGACGCGTGGACCGGGGAGCGCCGGGTGGAGGCGGCGTGTTATTCTTTCATCAGCGAAAGGGGCAGAGGACACAATGGTTTTCAAGGTCGGAGAGACCGTCGTCTACCCGCACCACGGCGCCGCGCTCATCGAGGCGATCGAGACCCGCACGATCAAGGGCGAGGAGCGCAAGTACCTCGTCCTCAAGGTCGCCCAGGGTGATCTCACGGTGCGTGTTCCCGCCGAGAACGCCGAGGTCGTCGGCGTACGCGACGTGGTCGGCCAGGACGGGTTGGACAGGGTGTTCGAGGTGCTTCGCGCCCCGCACACCGAAGAGCCCACCAACTGGTCCCGCCGGTACAAGGCCAACCTCGAGAAGCTGGCCTCCGGTGATGTGAACAAGGTCGCCGAGGTCGTCCGCGACCTGTGGCGCCGGGAGAAGGACCGCGGCCTGTCCGCCGGCGAGAAGCGCATGCTGGCCAAGGCGCGGCAGATCCTGGTCAGCGAGCTCGCGCTCGCCGAAGGGACAGACGAGGAGCGGGCCGAGATCCTGCTCGACGAGGTCCTGGCGACCGCCTCCTGAATCCATCCGCGCTCCCGGTGCGGGGCGCCGTCGCGGTGGTCGTGGCTCACCGGCCCGGCGTGGACGGGCCGTCGGACGTGCTCACCCCACTACTCGGCGTTCCCGTCGTCCTCCGGGCCGTTCATGCCGTGCTCGCCTCCGGGTCGGTCGACCGCGTCGTGCTGCTCGTCGACCCGGAGGTCGAGGCGAGCGCACGGCGGCTCGTCGACGGCCTACCCGTGTCCGTGCACACCGACCCCTACGAGGCGGCGCGGTGCGCGCAGGCATCGGCGCCGATCGTCCTGCACGATGCCGGGCGCCCGCTGGCGTCCCCCGCTCTCGCGGTGGCCGTCACCGAGGCGGTGGCCGCTGGTCACGCGGTGGCCGTACCCGTCCTGCCGCTGTCCGACACGGTGAAGCACGTCGACGTCGCAGGCGTCGTCGTCGGCACCCCGGACCGCGGCGGCCTGCGGGTGCTCCAGACACCGCAGGCGTTTCGTGCCGGTGTGCTGGGCACAGACGTGCTCGCGAAGGTGCTCGCCTCCACCGAGCCGCTCGAGCAGGCGTGGGCCGTCGCGGGGGAGCCCGCGGCGACCGTGCCCGGGCATCCGCTGGCCTTCGCCGTGCGCTCGGCGTGGGAGCGCGAGCTGGCCGAGGTGCTCGGACGGGAGCACGCGTGAGAGTGGGAATCGGCACAGATGTCCACCCGATCGAGCCCGGCCGCCCATGCCGCGTCGCGGGCCTGCTCTGGGAGGGCGCCGACGGGTGCGCCGGGCACTCGGACGGCGACGTCGCCGCGCACGCGTTGTGCGACGCCCTGCTGTCGGCCGCCGGCCTCGGCGACGTCGGCGCGGTCTTCGGCACCGGGCGCCCCGAGTACGCCGGCGCAGGCGGGGTCGCGCTGCTGGAGCACGTGCGCACGCTGGTGGCCGAGGCCGGCTGGACGGTCGGCAACGCCGCCGTGCAGGTGATCGGCAACGCGCCGCGGATCGGTACCCGCCGACGCGAGGCGGAGAAGGTGCTGTCCGAAGCGGTCGGTGGACCGGTGTCGGTGTCGGGCACGACCACGGACGGACTGGGCCTGACGGGCCGCGGCGAGGGCCTCGCCGCCGTCGCGACCGCTCTCCTGTTGCCCGCCGGGTGACCGCGAGTCTTGCGTTCCTGCACCTGAATCCTGCGTTCCGGTACGGCCGAGGTGTACCGGAACGCAAGACTCATGTGCCGAGACGCAAGACTCGCGCCCACGGCGGGCGCCGGGTCCGGGCATATCCGGAGTCCGTACCCTGAGCGTGTGACCTTGCACCTGTTCGACACCGCCACGAGGAGCCAGCGGGAGTTCGTACCGCTGCGGGCCGGGGCTGCGTCGATCTACGTGTGCGGGGCCACAGTGCAGGGCGTGCCACACATCGGGCATGTGCGGTCCAGCCTGAACTACGACGTGCTCCGCCGCTGGCTCACCGCGGGCGGTCTGGACGTCGCGTTCGTCCGCAACGTCACCGACATCGACGACAAGATCCTCTCCAAGGCCGCCGCGGCGCGCAGGCCGTGGTGGGAGTGGGCGGCGACGCACGAGCGTGCCTTCCTCGCGGCCTACGACGCGCTGGGCTGCCTGCCGTCGTCGGTCGAGCCGCGGGCGACCGGGCACGTCACGCAGATGGTCGAGCTCATGCAGCGGCTGGTCGAGTCGGATCACGCCTACGCGGCGGGCGGCGACGTCTACTTCGACGTCCGGTCGTTCCCGGACTACGGGGCCCTCTCGGGCCAGCGGCTCGACGACGTCGTGCAGGGCGAGACCGAGGCCGTCGGCAAGCGTGATCCTCGCGACTTCACGCTGTGGAAGGCCGCCAAGCCGGGTGAACCGGCGTGGTCGACCCCCTGGGGGCCGGGCCGGCCGGGCTGGCATCTGGAGTGCTCGGCGATGGCGACCTTCTACCTCGGGCCGCAGTTCGACATCCATGGCGGCGGCATCGACCTGGTCTTCCCGCACCACGAGAACGAGCGGGCGCAGAGCAACGCGGTCGGCGACCCGTTCGCGCGGTTCTGGCTGCATAACGCCTGGGTCACCCTCGGCGGGGAGAAGATGAGCAAGTCGCTGGGCAACACGCTGTCCATCGACGCGCTGCTGCGCCGGGTGCGTGGCGTCGAGCTGCGCTACTACCTCGTCGCCCCGCACTACCGCTCGATGATCGAGTACTCGGACGCGGCGCTCGACGAGGCCGTGGCCGCCTACCGGCGGATCGAGTCGTTCGTGCACCGCGTGCGGGAGCGGGTCGGCCGGCCCGAGCCGGCGTCGACCGTGCCGCCGGGGTTCGCCGCCGCCCTGGACGACGACCTGGGCACTCCGGGCGCGCTCGCGGTCCTCCACGGCGCCGTCCGTGAGGGGAACACCGCGCTCGACGCGGGGGACCGCGTCGCGGCGGCGAACCACGCGTCGGCCGTCCGCGCGATGACCGCCGTGCTCGGCCTGGACCCGTTGGACCCCCACTGGGCCACCGCCGGGGCGGACGAAGCCGCCACGGCCGCACTCAACACGCTCGTCGGCGACCTGCTCGCGCAGCGGCAGGAGGCGCGGGCCCGCCGCGACTTCGCCGTTGCGGACACTGTGCGGGACCGGCTCACCGCCGCGGGCGTCGCCGTCGAGGACTCACCCGACGGCCCCACCTGGTCACTGAAGGATTCTTGAGGAACATGGCCGGCAACTCCCACCGTCGCGGAGCGACGCGCAAGGACGGCACGAAGAAGGGGATGGTCGTCGGGTCCGGCGGCCAGCGCCGCCGCGCGCTGGAGGGCCGCGGCCCGACCCCGCCCGCGGAGATGCGCAAGGGGCACCCGGCGCAGCGGCGAGCCGCGGCAGTGGCCAAGCACGCCGCGAAGGGCGCCGACCGCGGCCGTCCGGCGACGGCGAGGCGGCGCCACGACGACGACGCACCGGAGACCGTGCTCGGTCGCAACCCGGTGGTCGAGTGCCTGCGTGCCGGCGTTCCCGCCACGGCGCTGCACGTCGCGCTGGGCACGACCGCGGACGAGCGGATCGCCGAGGCCGTGCAACTGGCGGCGGACGCAGGGATCGCGATCCTGGAGGTGCAGCGCAACGACCTGGACCGGATTGCGGGCGGGGCGCTGCATCAGGGAGTCGCCCTGCAGGTGCCGGCGTACGAGTACGCCCATCCGGACGACCTGCTTGAGGCGGCCGCGGATGGCGCCGGGCCCGCACTGATCGCCGCGCTGGACGGGGTGACGGACCCGCGCAACCTCGGCGCGGTCGTGCGCTCGGTGAGCGCGTTCGGCGGGCACGGCGTCGTGGTCCCGCAGCGGCGCTCGGCGAGCATGACGGCCGTGGCCTGGCGGGCATCGGCGGGCACTGCGGCGCGGCTGCCGGTGGCGCGGGCGACGAACCTGACGCGCACCCTGCGCGAGTACGCCACCGCCGGGCTGATGATCGCCGGTCTCGACGCCGAGGGATCGGTCTCGCTCGACGACTTCGAGTTGGCGGCGGATCCGCTGGTGCTGGTGGTCGGCTCGGAGGGCAAGGGCCTGTCGCGCCTGGTCCGCCAGACCTGCGACGTCACGGTCTCGATCCCGATGGCGGGCCCGGTGGAGTCGCTCAACGCGTCGGTGGCCGCGGGTGTGGTGCTCGCGGAGGTCGCCCGCCGCCGCCGCGCGGCCCGCTGACGACGCCGGCGATGTAGCGAAAGCGGCGTTCGGTGCACTCAATGCAGCGAAAGCCACTTTCGCTGCATCACGCGCGTGCCGGTACCCGGCCGCGGACGCGGGCGATGATCCGGCACGCGACGTAGCAGGCGAACGCGATCGCCGCGACGTAGCCCGACACCGGCAGCCCCGGGGCCAACGACAGCACCGTGCCGCCCACGAGCGCCAGCTCCGCGAACGCCACCGCCAGCGCGGTCGCGAGCAACGGGTTCGCCGTCACGCGGGTCGCGGCGGCCCCGGGGGCGATCATGACCGAGAGCACGAGGATCGCCCCGACCACCGGCACCGCCAGCGCCGTCACCAGGCCGATCAGCACCGCGAAGATCAGCGACAGCATCCGCACCGGGACGCCCCGGGCCGTCGCGACCTCGGCGTCCGCGCTCGCGAACAGCAGCCGGCGGTGGACCACCGCCAGCACCGCGATCACGATGACCGCCACCCCGCCGAGCACCCACAGGTTGGTGGCGTCGATCGAGACGATCGACCCCGTCAGCAGCCCGAACTTGTTCGACGCTCGGCCCGGATAGAGCGCGAGCATCAGCACGCCGAGGCCGAGCCCGAACGCGAGCACCACCCCGATCACCGAGTCGCGCTCGCGCTGACGCAGTCCGAGCAGGCCGAACACCACGCCGGCCGTCACGGCTCCGACGACCGCGCCCACCTGCACGCCGATCCCGGCCAGTAGCGCCGCCGCGCCGCCGGTGAACGCCAGCTCGGCGGTGCCGTGCACGGCGAACGACATCCCGCGTGCGACGATCAGCGGCGCCAGCAGCCCGGCGACGACCCCGAGCACCGCGCAGGCGATCAGCGCCGACTGCACGAACGGCAGCGCGAGCAGTTCGCCGATGCCCTCGAACGAGATCAGCCTGTTCATGCGTCGTCCCCGTGGCAGTGCGCGGCGTCCGCGGCGTCCGCCCCGACCACGACCAGCCGGTCGCGCACGCGCAACACGTCGACCTGCGTGCCGTAGAGCTCCGACAGCACCGTCGAGGTCATCACCTCGTCCGTCCGCCCGATCCGGAAGCGGCCGTCCACCAGGTACAGCACCCGGTCCACCAGCGGCAAGATCGGGTTGATCTCGTGGGTGACGAACACGACAGCGGTGCCGGCCTCCCGCCGCCGCTGGTCGATCAGCGCGGTGACGCTGGCCTGGTGGGCCAGGTCGAGCGAGAGCAGCGGTTCGTCGCACAGCAGCACGGCCGGGTCGCCGACCAGCGCCTGGGCCACCCGCAACCGCTGCTGCTCCCCGCCGGAGAGGCGCCCGACCGGCGCGTCCGCGTAGCTCGTGCCGCCGACCGCGGCCAGGGCGGCATTCACCCGGGCCCGGCGCACCCGGCGCCCGCGGAAGCCGATGCCCGGCCGGTGCCCGTCCAGGCCGAGCCCGACGAGGTCGCGCCCGCGCAGGGGCAGGTCCGGGTCCAGCGCCTTCTGCTGCGGGATGTAGCCGATGTGCGGGCTGCCCCGCCGCGGTTCCCGGCCGGCGATCCGCACCTCGCCCGCGGACAGCGTCTCGAGCCCGAGCAGCACGCGTACCAGCGAGGTCTTGCCCGACCCGTTGGGGCCGAGGACCGCGACGAACTCGCCGGGCTCGACGTCGAGGTCGAGGCCGCTCCAGAGCGTCCGCTCCCCGAACGACAGCCGCGCGCCGCGGAGGCTGACCGCGGCCGCGACGGTGGTGCCGGGCGGCCGGGTGTCGCGCGCCGTCGACGGGAGGGTCACCGGGCACCTCCGTTAATGGCAACGATTGTCGATTCACTCTAGCCTGTGATGCGCGCCGGGTGCGGGCTCCCGGGGTACCGGGTGTGGGGCCCAGCGGCTACCGTGCCTCCATGTCCGGGTCCTCCAAGGTGCGTCGGCCCGCCACGCTCGCGTCCCTGGCGGCGGAGCTGGGTGTGTCCCGGACGACGGTCTCGAACGCCTACAACCGGCCGGATCAGCTCTCCGCCCCGCTGCGCGAGCGGGTGCTGGAGGCCGCTCGGCGCCTCGGCTACCCGGGCCCGGACCCCGTGGCGCGGTCGCTGCGCACCCGCCGGGCCGGAGCCGTCGGGCTGCTGCTCACCGAGGCACTCTCCTACGCCTTCCGCGACCCCGTGGCCACCGGCTTCCTCGAGGGGCTCGCGCTCGCCTGCGAGCAGGCGGGTCAGGGCCTGCTGCTCGTCCCGGTCAGTCCCGAGCACGTGGACGTCGCCGCGGTGCACCGCGCGAGTGTCGACGGCTTCGTCGTCTACTCGGTCCGCGAGGACGATCCGCACTTCCTCGCCGTGCTGGAACGGCCGGTGCCCACGGTGGTCTGCGACCAGCCTGCGGGGGTCGAGGGCGTCGACCGGGTCGGCGTGGACGACCGGGGCGCGATGCTGGGCCTGGCCCGGCACCTCACCGGCATGGGGCACCGGCGCGTCGGCGTGATCTGCATGCGGCTCGCCGCCCAGCGCAACGACGGCCCGGTGTCGGCCGCCCGCCAGGCCACCATCGGCTACCCCGTGCAGCGCAACCGGCTCCTGGGGCTGCGCGACGGCCTGGCCGAGGTGGGCGTCGACTGGTCCGACGTGCCGGTGTGGGAGCGGTTCGACCACTCGGTGGAGGCGGGGGAAGCCGCGGCGGCCGAGCTGCTCGCCGCGCGCCCCGAACTGACGGCCGTCGTCTGCACCTCGGACATCCTGGCCCTCGGCGCGCTGCGCCACGCGACGCAGCACGGGATCACGGTGCCCGACCAGCTGACGATCACCGGTTTCGACGGCGTGCCGGAGGCCGAGCGCGCCGGGCTGACGACGGTGTGGCAGCCGGTTCTGGAGAAGGGTAAGGCGGCAGGCGAGCTGTTGCTCGACCGCGGCGACCGCATCCGCCCCCGCCGCGTGACGCTGCCGACCGAGCTGCGGATCGGCCGCACGAGCTGCGCCCCCCGCGACGCGGAGCGCTGGTTCTCGGGCCTGTGACGCTGGCGCACACCGTCTGCGACCCTCGCACCCTGCCGGACGCGTGCGACGGCCGTCGTCGCTGTGCGGCAGCGCGACACCGTATGTGAGGTCAGCCCCGCCGCGCCGTCAGCAGGGTCTCCAGCAGCTCGGTGACGTCTTCCGGCGTGTCCACCCGGTACCCCGCCGCCGTGTCGCCGTCGCCCACCTTCACCCCGACGTCGCCGGGCCGCAGGCGGGTGAACGCCGTCTCGTCCGTCACATCGTCGCCGACGAACAGCACCGCGTCCGCGCCCAGCCGGCCGCGCAACGTGTCGATCGCCGAGCCCTTGCTGACCTGCACCACCGCCATCTCCAGCACGGCCTTGCCCTCCGTCGACTTGACGCCCGGCAGCTGCGCAGGCCCGGAGCGCACGGCGTCGAGCACCCGCTCCGCAACCGCCGGCTCCGCCCCGCGGACGTGCACGACGATCGCCGCGGGCTTGTTCTCCAGCCGCGCCGCCGGCTCGCCGTCGACCACCTGCCGCACCGCGGCGGACAGCTGGTCCTTCAGATCGCGTTGGGCATCGGTGAGCTCGAGCGCGCCGTCGTCGAACTCGCCGCCGTGGCTGCCGACCAGCCGGACCGGCGCGGCGAACCCGGACACGGTGCGCAGGTCGTGAAGCGCCCGCCCGGACAGCATGGCGACGGTCGTGGCGGGCAGGTCCGCCAGCCCGCGGACCGCCGTCGCCGAGCCGGGCAGCGGCCGCGACGCAGACGGGTCCTGCACGATCGGGGCCAGCACGCCGTCGAAGTCGAGCGCGACGAGCAGCGTCGGCACCCGCGCCAGCTCCCGCAGTGCCGATTCCAGGGCCGTGTCGGGCGACGGGGTCACGTCGGCATGCCCAGCGCGTCGAGGAACTCGTGCGCCCACTGGTCCACGTCGTGGCGCTTGACGTGGCGGCGCAGCGTCTTCATCCGCCTGCGTGCCTCGTCGGGCGGCATCTCCAGCGCCCGCGCCACCGCCGCCTTGACCCCGTCCAGGTCGTGCGGGTTCACCAGCAGCGCGCTGGTCAGCTCGCGGGCCGCGCCGGTGAACTCGGAGAGCACGAGCACGCCCCCGTCGTCGTGACGGCAGGCGACGTACTCCTTGGCCACGAGGTTCATGCCGTCGCGCAGCGGGGTCACGAGCATGACGTCCGCGGCCAGGTAGAACGCCGTCAGCTCCTCCCGGGGCAGAGACTGGTGCAGGTAGTTCAGCGGCGTCCGGCCGATCCGGCTGTGGTCGCCGTTGATCCGGCCGACGGTCTGCTCGATCTCGGCACGCAGCCGGATGTAGTGCTCCACCCGTTCCCGGCTCGGCGTGGCGATCTGCAGGAAGACCGTGTCTTCGGCCGAGACCCGCTCCTCGGCGAGCAGCTCCTCGAAAGCGCGCAGCCGCACGTTGATGCCCTTGGTGTAGTCGAGCCGGTCGACGCCGAGGATCAGGCGTCGCGGGTCGCCCAGCTCGTGGCGGATCTCCGCGGCTCGGGCGATGACCTCGGGTGTGCGGGACAGCTTGTCGAGCGCCGCGAAGTCGATCGAGATGGGGAAGGCGCCGAGCTTCACGTCGCGACCGCGGTAGACGACGCCACCGTGCCCGGCGGCCGCCCCGGCGTAGCGGGTCGCCAGCGTGCGGAAGTTGCGCGTACCGCCCGGCGTGTGGAAGCCGACGAGGTCCGCGCCCAGCAACCCCCGGACGATCTGCTCGCGCCACGGGACCTGCTGGAACAGCTCGACCGGCGGGAACGGGATGTGCAGGAAGAACCCGATCCGCAGGTCCGGGCGGCGCTCACGGAGCTGGCCGGGCACCAGCTGGAGCTGGTAGTCCTGCACCCAGACCGTCGCGCCCTCGGCCGAGACCTCGTCGACGGCCTCGGCGAACCGCTCGTTCACCCTGACGTACGCCTGCCACCAGTGCCGGTGGTACGTCGGCGGGACGACGACGTCGTGGTAGAGCGGCCAGAGCGTGTCGTTGGAGAAGCCCTCGTAGTAGTTCTCCACGTCCTCGGCCGTGAGGTCCACGGGGTAGAGCTCCAGGCCGTCGTCCTCGAACGGGTCGGCCTGCGCGTCCGCCAGCCCGGCCCAGCCGACCCACGCGCCGCGCCGCGAGCGCAGGATCGGCTCCAGCGCGGTGACCAGGCCGCCCGGGCTGCGCTTCCAGTTCTCCGAGCCGTCGGGCTCGAGCTCGAGGTCCACAGGCAGCCGGTTGGCCACCACCACGAACTCGGCCTTTCCGTGCCCCGCCACGACCCACCTGCTCTCCGGCTCCGGTAGATCGCTAAGCCTAGGCCGTGTCCGATGGATCAGCGAGTGCGGTCGTCGCGCGACACCGGGTCCGACGGGGACAGCGGGGTCGCATGCGGCCGGGTGAGGAACTGCCCGAGCGTGACGCCCGCGGCGAGTGCCAGCCCGATCGCCAGCGCGAGCGTGATCGTGACCAGGCCGTCCGTGAGCCCCTCGACCGACAGCTCGTAGAAGCCGCGGTAGGCGGTCAGCCCCGGCAGCAGCGGGCTGATCCCGGCGAGTGTGACGACCAGCGGCGGAACCTTCCCCCACGGCACGCGCCCGCCCCGGCGCAGCAGCCCCGCGGCCAGGCCGACGACCGTCGCGGCCACGCCCGCGGCCGCCACCGGACCCGCGCCGACCGTCGTGAGCAGCACGTACGTGCCGCGTCCCGCCGCCCCGGCGAGTGCGGCGAACAGCAGCGCGAGCAGCGGCGAGTAGCCGTTGAGCGCGTAGAAGCCGGACGCCAGCCCCGCGCCGACGATCGTCACGACGATGCGCGCGCCGCTCTGCGGCAGCTCGGCCGCGACGTCGAGGGTCACGCCGGCGCGCTGCGCGACCTTGAGCCCCAGGACAACTCCGGTGAGCAGCCCGGCCGACAGCACGCTGATCTCCGCGGCCCGGCCCGCGGCCGTCACGTTGTAGCCGCCGATCGCGTCCTGCACTGTGCCCACCACGGCGAATCCTGACAAGAGCACGGTGATGCCCGCCGCCACGACCAGCTCCGGTTGCGTCCCCTCCGGCAGCACGCCGATCTTGAACAGCACTGCCGTTGCACCGGTCGCCAGGAACCCGCCTACGACTCGGCGGAAGAACGCCGGCAGGCGGTTCTTGGCGAGGAACCGGCCGGTGAGGTCGATGACCGCGGTGATACTGGCGGCCGCGAGCACGGCCACCCACGGCGAGCCCAGCAGCAGCGCGAGCGCCCCCGCGAGTCCCGCGGCGCCAGTCGTCGCCACCCAACGCGGGTAGGGATGCGCGGCGGTCACTGCCTCGTCCAGCGCCGCCGCCGACGGCCGGAGCCCCCGCCCGCGCTCGATCCGCTCCACCAGCCGGTACACCTTTGCCAGCAGGGTGAGGTCCAGCCTGCGGTGGGTGACCAGGCGCATCGACGTGATCGGCGTCGCCGCCATGCCGCGGTGACAGCAGATCGTGATCGAGGTGAACGTGATGTCGACGTCGACGGCCGCGAGCCCGAAGGCGTCGGCGACCCGCAGCATCGTCTCGGTCGTCTCCCCCGAGCCCTCTCCGCTGGACAGCAGCACCTCCCCGATGCGGATGCACAGGTCGAGAACCTGCTGGACGTGCCGGTCGTCGGGCACCTGGGGCCCGACCGGGTGCAGAAGCTCGACGGTCGGCGGCCCAGGGGTGAGCAGCTTGCGGGGCCGGTCGGCGAACTGCGGACCGCAGTCGTCGGCCAAGACGCGAGGTGATCACGCCGCAGAGAGTAGGTGCCGCGTCGCACGGGAGCGATGCATCCGTGGTGGTACAACATCGCCACCCCGCGACGAGGAGTGCCGGCGATGCAGATGGTGCACAGCTCCCTGACCATCAACGAGGCGGCGATCGACCCCCTGCCGGGCAAGTCGCCCGAGGACCTCAACATGCACATCGCCAGCTATCTCGCGGCCGGGTGGCAGATGGCCTTCTACGCCGTCCACACGACGAGCAGCGGTATCCGGCACCACTTCATCTGGCGCGGCCCGGACGAGGGCTCCCCGTTCCCGGCGCCCAGCGGGACGGATCCCGGGCAGAACCTGCCGTGATCGGGCTCGGTCCTCCTGTGGATCTCCGCCGTGCGCCGCTGCGGCGTTGATCCTGGAAGACTGGCGTTAGGATCGGTTCCGCCCGCCGGTGTAGCTCAGTTGGTAGAGCAACCGCCTTGTAAGCGGTAGGTCGTCGGTTCGAGTCCGACCCCCGGCTCCATGAGACGGCGCCTGGCTACAGGAGGAGATCGAACCCTTCGACGTGTTTCGGACGTACGGCGGCGAAGTGGCGGCCGTGGCAGACCTTGGCGACGATGGTGGCCGGCACGACAAGCGGACCGGGCAAGGTCTCCAGCAGTCGTGAGCATCCGTCGTGCCAAACGTCGGTGTCGTCGAAGCCGGCGATGAGCGGTCCGGCGTCGACGAGGATCTCAGTCAGTTCGACGGCCCATCCCGCTTCGGATGTCGTCCTTGGCCCGTTCGCTCAGGGTGTGCTCCCCGGTACTGACGCTTCCCAGCCAGCTCAGCCGGCGACGGCGCGGGGCGGGCGCTCATGGTCGGCCACCTCCCGCTGTCATCATCGCACCTGGCTCGATCGGGTGTGTGCCATCCCGTCCCGGCGGTCCACTGACGGCGACGGGCAGTGCCACCAGGCTGTCGTCGCTGTACCCGCGTCGGATCCTGACCAGCACGGACGTCGTGCACTGGTGAGGAGCTCCACCTGTCCGTCTCGGTCAGTGGAGGGTGGGTCGGTAGATGAGCTCTTGGATGTGGCCGTCGAGCGTCCGGTTCTCGACCAGCTCCAAGTCGAAGTCGGCCGCACCCTGGAAGATGGGGTCCAGCCCGGTCTGACCGGTGATGACAGGGAAGAGCGTCACCTGCACGCGGTCGACCAGGCCGGCGGCCATCAGCGCCCGGTTCAACGACAGGCTGCCGTGCGAGCGCAAGGGCACGTCGGACTCCTCCTTGAGCCGGGCGACGACGTCGACGGCATCACCGCTCACGACGGTCGCGTCGGGCCAGTCAAGGGGTCCTTCCAGCGTCGTCGACACCACCGTCGCCGGCATGCTTCGCATCCGTGTGACCCATGGGTCACGCACCTCGGACTCCTCGGTGCTCGAGGCCAGCATCTGTACGAATGCCCGAAACGTGTTGGCGCCGAAGACCATCCGTTGTTCCGCGCCGTACAGGGCAAGGCGGTGGTCGAGCAACTCGGGACCTTGCTTACCCCAGTAGCCGCTCCAGCTGCCGCTGGCGGCGCCGAAGCCGTCGAGGCTGGAAAAGACGTCGAAGGTGTAGGTAGCGGTCATGTCGTCCTCCTGGAGTGCAGTTGATCGGTATGGATGCAGACCGGAGACCATCGCGAGACTCATCGCCGTCGGTGGGATGCTGTCGACATGAGTGGACGGAGCGCACGAGAGGTGGTCGAGGAGCTGCTCCGTCGCCAGCAGGCGAGCGAGGCTCTCGTCCTCGACGACCTCGTCGCCGAGGACATGATCAATCACGCGGCCGGCCTGCAGGGTCGCAGCGGGCTCGCGCGCATCCTGAGCACCATCGACCACGACCTGGGACCGGTCACCGTCGAACAGCACCACCTCGTCGGTGACGGTGACATCGTGGCCCAGCACGTCACTCTGCACGGCACCCACCGAGCCTCGACGATGCCGCTGCTCGCCGACGTGGTTCCGGCGGGCCGTCCTGCGGTGTGGACGTTCATCCACCTGTGGCGGGTCGCCGACGGGATGATCGTCGAGCACTGGGCGTGTCGCGACGACATGGGCCTGCTCGACCAGCTGCGTGACTGATCCGACCTGATCAGGTCCTCTGTGCAGAACTGCACATCGGGGCGTTGCTCTGCCGACGGTTTCGGTGATCCGGTCGGCGTGGCGGAGGCGTTGAGCGTGGCCCACCACTGCCTGTTGGCTCCCGAGCATGCGGCGCGCCGGCTGGTGCTGGCGGAGGAGCTGTTGCGGGTGTCGTCGGTGACCGGCCGGCCGGTCGACGCGCTGCTCGGCTTGGTGTGGCGCACGGTCGACCTGTTCCTCGCCGCCGATCCGAGGGCTGAGCGGTCGTTGAGTGAGCTGCGCGCGATGCTCACCGAGCATGACCACGGGGCCGTGCGGTTCGTGGCCTCGGCCGTGGAGGTGATGCTCGACCTTCGGGCCGGTCGGTTCGAGGCGGCCGAGGCTGCTCCGGCGTTGGGCGTGGTCGAAATCGGTTCTTCGCCGCGCTGGCGGTGGCGGCTGCCGCTGCCGGTGATCGACGTGCGGCGGCAGGTGCGCTGGCCCGGCTGCAGGGACGGCGGCTGGCTGATCTGCCTCGGTCGAGTGGTTGGCTGGTCGCGATGTACGGGGCCGCTGAAGCGGCCGATCTGCTGCAGGACCGTGAGGTCGCCGGCGAGGCGTACGAGCTGCTCGCCCCGTTCGCCGAGCGTCCGATGACGGCCAGCCTGGCCGTGACCTGTTTCGGGTCGACCCACCACGCCCTCGGGGTGGCGTCGCTGACGGTCGGTGAGCACGCCCGCGCCGTCGAGCACTTCCAGTCGGCGGTGCGCGCCAACCAGGCCCTGGGGCACTGGCCCGCGGCGGCGGTGCCCGCCGGCAATCACGACGCCCACAGGTCAAGGCGTTCCAACCTGTTCCATCCCGTTCCGCCGGCCCTCCCGGCATCGGCGCGACCCAGATGGGCGATCCAGTGGGAAGCGACGAGAGCCCCGCAGGCAGATCGCCGTCTAGGCCGGCCGCGGATGGCGCGCTAACGGCAGTCGACAGCCGTGACAACTGATGTGGACAACGGCACTGGTTGTCCACACCTACGTGTGGACCTGATGTTACTCGGCAGCGGCTACGTAGATCTGCGTATGTGCTCGGTCTGCTCTGTCGACTTGACTTCCGTTCTGAGCGGCTCCGGTCGTTCTCTGCTGCGAATCGCGTCGTACTGACACCTCAAACGGAGTGTCCGAACGACCAAAGGAGATGACATGCCCGCCAAGCTCGCGGTGGTCGGCGTGACGGCCAGTGACAACGACGGCAACGTCCCCCGGAACACCATCGACGGCGACACCGGGACCCGGTGGTCGGCCAAGGGGAAGGGCCAGTGGATCGAGTGGGACCTCGGCTCGGTCCAGCGCCTGTCGCAGGTGCGCATCGCGTTCTACGAGGGCGACAGCCGCATCAACACGTTCGACATCGACGTCGTGGACGGCACGACGTCCACGCGCGTTCTCGAAGGGCGCATGTCGAGCGGGGCGACCGTGGGTTTCGAGACGTTCGACTTCCCGCCCGTATCGGGCCGTTTCGTCCGGTACACCGGACACGGCAGCAATATCGGGCCCTGGAACTCCCTGACCGAAGCCGAACTGTGGAGTGCCGACGGCGGCGGCGAACACGACGACGAGGCCGGCACGTCCGGGCTGGTCACCTACCCGAAGCCGTCGTCCCTCAAGACCAGCACGGTCTACACGGTCTCCGCCCGGCAGCCCGGGCAGGCCGCCAAGTCGGTCTTCACCGAGCAGTTCACGAAGGGCCGCACGATCCACGTCGCCGGCTTCTCCTGCGCGGGCGAGGTCGAGATCACGGTCGCCGCCCTTACACAACCTCTGCAGTTACCCCGCATCAGCCCGCGCAGCCGACAGCTCGACCAGCACGTCACACAGGTCGACGACAGGACCGTGAAGTTCACGATCACGAAGCCCCAGAAGCTCATCCTGTTCCTCACGACGACGGGCGGGAAGGAGCTCGACCCGCTCTACCTGTTCGCCGACCCGCTGGAGGATTCCCCGACCACGGCCACGCACGAGTTCGGGCCGGGTGTCCATGACCAAGGCGTCACGGTCGGGAGCGACGAGACGGTCCACATCGCCGGAGGCGCCGTCGTCAACGGGAAGATCGCCATCATGGCCGGGGCGCAGCGCGTCAAGATCCACGGTCGCGGGCTCCTGCAGATCTCTGAAGAATTCGAGGTCGACGGCTGCACCTCGGTCAAGATCGAGGGCATCACGATCCGCAACCTGACAGGCGACCCCGACCCCGACGACCACCACAACGGGGACTGGACCACCCGGATCCGGCGCAGCACCGACGTGACCGTGCACGGCGTCAAGGTCTTCAGCTTCGCGGAGACCACGGACGGCATCGACCCGGACGGCAGCACCAAGGTCACGATCAGCGACTGCCTCCTCTCGACGGGAGACGACTGCATCGCGATCAAGTCGACCGAGAGCACGGGCGAGCCCACCGCGGCGATCCGGGTCCTCGACTCCGTGCTCGAGACCTATCCGGGCCGCGGCGGGGTCGGCGGTGACGGCGTCAAGATCGGAACCGAGACCTTCGAGGACATCCACGACGTCCGCGTCGAGCGCTGCGACGTCGTCCGCTGCTTCGGTGAGAACGACATCGGAGGCCACTCGGCCTTCAGCATCGTCCACAAGCACGATGCGAAGATCTTCGATGTCCACTACACCGACGTCCACGTCGAGGCCGACATCGCCCACAAGGACTTCGAGATCATCTCCAAAGCGAACGGATCCGTGTCCGACGTGGCGCTCACGAACATCAACTGGGCGAAGCCCAAGCTGATCAAGCTGAGCGGCAACGACATCAGCAACGTCACGTTCCAGAACTGCACCGTCGGCACCGGGGACCACCCCAAGCTGCTCACCTCGGTGCACGACGATCCCCTGGACGTCGCCGACGACATCGCTCAGACGGTCACCTTCCTGCCCTAGCAGTCCGAGAGGCGGTCTACACCTACGACGGCACCGACTCGATCCAGTCGCTGATCGTCGGCCGCGCGATCACCGGGATCAGCGCGTTCGTCTGATTCTGCAGGGCGTCGCCGACCGTCCGGAAAGTGGCGATTGAGCCGAGGTGGTGCCGGTCGCCCGACGGCACGTGTGCCCAGAGCCCCACGTCGGTGATGAGGGCCAGGGCGACACCGTGGTGCTCGGCAGTGCGGCGAGCCCGGTCCAGCGACCTGACGCCACCGCTGTCCGCGCCGTCGAGGCCGGTGAGGTCGATCAGCACGCGGTGGGTCGGGCGCGCGCCTGCGCTGGTGAGGGTCAGGCGGGTGTCGAGCAGGCGAAGTAGTCGGACGCCCGAGACGGCATCGAGCCGTCCCTCCACACCGATCACGAACACATGCCGGGCGGGCAGGTCGATTGACAGTTGGGTTCGTAGCCGCATCCGGGTGTCTCCGTCCTCGGTCGGCGGGTCCGCCACCGACCATCGATCCTGCTGTCCCCCGCTGGGAAGGGCCCAACGGCCCGACCCTCGGGTCCGAACGGTGTCTTCGAGCCGCGGGATGGTGTTAACAAGCGCGTGCGCTCGGCCGACAAGCAACGGTGGACGTCCTGCCGTGCGACATCACCATGCTGCCGCAGGTGCTCGGCAGCGACCTGATCGAGTACCTGGTAGCGACCGCCGCGGGACCTTCTGGCGGACCCGACGACTGGGACCCGTTCGCCGAAGCTGCTGACATGATCGACCCGAGCCGTTCGTACACGACGTCGTTCGACGCCAACCCCGAGCAGTCCCTCACCCGTTGGCTTCCCCCGAGTGGATCGGGTTTGCCGACGGTCGCTGTCTGTTCACGGGGGTCTGAGACGACCGTACTGATCAGGTACGACTCCCGAGGCCCGTCGAGCGCATCGGCCCGTAGGGCCGCGCGTAGCTTCTTCAGGTCGAGGTAACCGGCTCCGATGCCGCAGTTCCGCCGTGGTGGTGTCGGCGTCCGGCCAGCGGGACGGGGTCGGGATGCAGGGTCACCCGGGTCATCCGAGGAATCGCGGCCCGGAGGTGGTGTTCCGCGGCGACGGCTACGTCGTGGGCACGGGCGAGGGTGAGACCGGCCGGCACGACGAGATCGCCCTCGGCGTACAACTCGTGCCCGATCCACCGCAGCCGGAGCTGCCCGACGCCGACCACGCCGGGCACCTCCGCGATGGCTGTCTCGGCGCGGTCGAGCAGGGCGGGGTCGACGGCGTCCATGAGCCGGCGGTAGACCTCGCGTACGGCGCCCCGGAGCACGACGAGGATCGCCAGTGTGATCAGCAGGCCGACGATCGGGTCGGCGAGGGGCCATCCGGCGGCGACACCGGCGGCTCCGAGGACCACGGCCAGGGAGGTGAAGCCGTCGGTTCGGGCATGGAGTCCGTCGGCCACGAGTGCGGCGGAGCCGATCCGACGCCCGGTGCGGATCCGGTACCGCGCGACGACCTCGTTGCCGAGAAAGCCGAGTACGCCGGCCGTGACGACCGCCCAGAGATGCTCGACCGGTTGCGGTTCGGCCAGTCGGCGGACCGCGGCGAACGCAGCCAACAGGGCCGATGCGGTGATCGCCAGAACGATGACCACCCCGGCCAGGTCCTCGGCACGGCCGTAGCCGTAGGTGTAGCGCCGGGTGGGTGCCCGACGCCCGAGGATGAACGCGATTCCCAGCGGTAGCGCCGTCAAGGCGTCGGCCAGGTTGTGCACGGTGTCGCCGAGCAAGGCGACCGATCCCGACCATGCCACGACCAGAGCTTGGGCGACCGCGGTCACCGCGAGGATCGCCAGGGAGATCCACAGGGCGCGGAGGCCCTCGCGCGAGGACTCCACGGCGTTATCCACCTTGTCCGCCGGCTCATGCGAGTGCGGGTGCAGCAGGTGCCCGAGCTGGTGACGCAGACGGCGCACAGCCCGGACCGTTCTCGAGCCACTGTCGTGGTCGTGGTGGCGATGCTCGACGTCGTCCGGCACGGTGTCACTCTACCTGCGCATCTACGAAGGTACGAAGTGTCGTACGCTACTGCTGTGCATGACGGGCTGGCCGAGCTGACGATGCCCAACGACGAGCAGGTCCACCTCGCTGCCGAGGGCTTCCGGATGCTGGCCGACCCCACCCGGATCAAGCTGCTGTGGGCGCTGCTGCAGGGCGAGTCGTCGGTCACCTGCCTGGCCGAACTGGTCGGTGCCAACCCGACGACCGTGAGCCAGCACCTGGCCAAACTGCGCCTGGCCGGTCTCGTCCAGGGTCGACGACAGGGAACCTTCATCTACTACACCGCAGCGGACGAGCATGTCCGAGCACTACTGGCCGAGGCCCTCTTCCACGCCGAGCACACCGACCGGCAACTTCCCGCCGACTCCGAGCACCACCACCAGACGGCGCCGGGAGCGCACCTGCGCGGCTCCCGGCCCGTCTGAGGATCGATCGCGGATGCGTGAGATGCCTCAGTGACGCTGAGCGGTATCCGCTGAGAACCTCACCTGCTCTGCCCCCGCTCGGGCAGAGTCGGCCGACCGCTCGTCACGGCGGGCGGCGTGCTTGGACATGCCGAAGAGGACGCGACGGCGCAACCGTCCGGTAGGCGCGAGCACCTGACCGACCGTCGCGTCCACCCGGCGGACCTGAAGGTGCCGAGAAGCGATGAGCTCGGCCATGATCGCCTTCTGGTGTTCGTAGACGCCCGCCTCGTTGTCGACGCTCAGGCTCTGCCGCGCCACGCGAAACGCCGCAAGAGTCTCGGGCAGGCCGAGGAACTCGCCACACTGGAGCAACCGCATCCACAGGTCGAGGTCCATCGCATGGCGCCGCTCGGGATGCCAGCCTCCGACGGCGACGTAGTGCTCCAGGCGGAACAGCACCCCGCCTGGCTCGCCGATCGGGTTGGCGCCGCTGCGCACGACGCGCCGCGCGACCTCCACGCTGGACCGCACGCCCGTTAGACCCGTCAGCCCGCGGCGAGATACCAGCACCCGGCTGCGCTCGTCGACCATGTGCCGGCGCGCGGCGACGACGGCGAGTCCGGGCTCGGCCTCCATCGGGCCCACCTGGTACTCCAGGCACCGCGGGTGCAGGAGGTCGTCCGCACACAGCAATTTGATCAGAGGTGCTCGGCACAGGCGCACTGCTGCCCGCCAGTTCTCGGGCTGCGGGATCGTCGTCGGGTTCACCTCCACGCGTATCCGGGCGTCGTCGAACGACCGGGCGATCCGGGCGGTGCCGTCGGTACTGGCGTTGTCCAGCACGACGAGCTCGAAGTCGCGGTAGGTCTGGTCGAGCACGCTGTGAATGGTTTCGGCGAGGAATTCCTGGCCGTTGTAGACGGGAATGCACACGGACACATGGGGTTGTGCTTGCACCGTTGTCGGTCTCCTGTAGCGGCCGTCGTTCCCGGGCCGGTTCTCCGGGCAGGTACGGCCGTGGTGGTTCATCGGCAGTGGAGGTCGCGTCGACACGCTGAACCGTGTGGACGCCCTACTGCAACGAGCCGGTCGGTTCAGGAGATGCCGTACATGGCGAGGGCCGGTGGTCCACGGCGGCCGGCCTGCAGCACCCACCCGCACCAGCGAAGCATCGAACCGAGGCGTCGGGCTCGAACCGGGATGAGCACGTGAGGGGCTGTGCAGGGTGCGGCGAGTGCGGCGGCCAATGGCCGGCGCACGGCATCGATCAGCAGGTAGAGCAGGTGAGCAGCACCGGTTGGGCCGCGAGCGCAGCCGATACGGTCGGTAACGCCGCCGTGGCGCGGCGCCCGAGCCGTCGTAGCGATGCGACGACCGAAGCGACCACGACGAGAACGACCACGTGGGTGGGATGCGCGCCGTGCGCGACGTCCGCGGCCAACGCACAGCCCGCGGCGACAGCCGCTGCACTACACAGGAGCAGAGGCGGCGCATCCACCCGCCTCGCCATCACGTCGCTCTCCCTCGCCTCGGTGCGTCAGCCGCGCGAGGGAGACTGCCATCGGCCTACTGTGACGTCGCTGAGAGGGATCGTCGGATCACTCCCGCCTCGGCGAGCTGTTCGACGTGCTCGGCGGCGAACCCGAGCTCACCCAGGATCAGGCGGGTGTGCTGGCCGAGAGCGGGCACCGGATCCATCCGAGGCTCCGGGTCGACCAGGCCGGGCGGGGCGAGCGCCGGCACCGGGCCCGCCGGGGTGGCCACCTCGTGCCACCGCCCGCGGGCGGTGAGCTGCGGGTGCGCCCACACGTCGGCAACCGTGTTGACTCCTGCGTGCGCGACCGGCACGGCTTCCAGCAGATCGGCTGCCTGGGTGCCGCTCAGCTCCCTGAAGCGCGCCGCGATGATCGCGCCGAGGACGTCGCGGTGGGTGTTGCGCTGCGCGTTGCCGGCGTAGTCCGGGTGGTCGGCCAGCTCGGGGCGGTCGAGGAAGCGCTCGCAGAAGGCGCGCCATTCGCGCTCGTTCTGGACGGCCATCATGACGATCTTGCCGTCACCGGCCTCGAAGGGCCCGTACGGGTAGATCGTCGCGTGCGCCGCGCCCGCCCGCGGCGGTGGCGGGGCCCCGGCGTAGGCGTAGTAGAGCGGGAAGCCCATCCACTCGACGGTGGCCTCGAGCATCGACACGTCGACCAGCGAGCCCTTTCCGGTGGTGCCGCGCTCCAGCAGCGCCGCCAGCACACCGCTGTAGGCGTACATGCCGGCGGCGATGTCCGACACGGAGATCCCCACCTTCGCCATCTCCTGCGCCGTGCCGGTCACCGACAGGAGCCCCGCCTCGCTCTGCACCATGAGGTCGTAGGCCTTCATCGACTCGTACGGCCCGCCGTGGCCGTAGCCGGAGATGTCGCAGACGACCAGCCGCGGGTTCACCGCCTGAAGCTCGTCAGCGCTCAACCCCATCCGGGCCGCGGCGCCGGGCGCGAGGTTCTGCACGAACACGTCGGCCGTCGCCAGCAGCCGCAGCAGCACCTCGCGTCCCCGTGGGTCCTTGACGTCGAGGGCGAGCGACTCCTTGCTGCGGTTGATCCAGACGAAGTGCGAGCTCAGGCCGTTGACTCGGTGGTCGTAGCCGCGCGCGAAGTCGCCGGCGTCGGGCCGCTCGACCTTGATCACCCGGGCGCCGAGGTCGGCCAGCTGCCGGGTCGCATACGGCGCAGCGATCGCCTGCTCGAGCGAGACGACGGTCGTACCACGAAGCGGCTGCACGATGACTCCTTCGACGATCGGCACGGCGCGCACCATCATCGGATGTCGCGCCGGGGTACCGACGACCCTCCGACCAGAAGGAAACGATCATGACCGAGACCGACGACCTGGAGGGCGTCCGCGCGCGTACCCGGGCGCTGTGCAGCCAGTTCCCCGACGAGTACTGGCGCGAGACCGACCTGAAGCGGCGCTACCCACAGGAGTTCGTGGACACCCTGACCGCTGCGGGGTTGCTGGCTGCCCTGATCCCCACCGAGTACGGCGGGCCGGGCATGACGCTGACCCAGGCGTCGGTGATCATGGAGGAGATCAACAAGTCGGGTGGGCACTCCGCGGCCTGCCACGCGCAGATGTACACGATGGGCGCGCTGCTGCGGCACGGCAGCGACCAGCTCAAGAACACCTACCTCCCGCTCATCGCGAAAGGCGAGCTGCGCCTGCAGGCCTTCTCCATCACCGAGCCCGCCGCCGGATCGGACACGACCAGTATCATCACCAGCGCCGAACGCGACGGCGAGCACTTCGTGCTCAGCGGGCACAAGAACTGGACGAGCCGGATCTCCGAGAGCGACCTCGCCCTCGTGCTGGCCAGGACCAGCCAGAGGATCGAGCGTTCCACCCACGGGCTGACGCTGTTCCTGGTCGACCTGCGCCGGGTCCGGGCCGAGCAGCCCGAGGCGCTGGAGGTCGTGCCGGTGCGCACGATGTTCAACTACGCGACCAACCAGGTGCACTACCGCGGTCTGCGGGTTCCGGCCGACCACGTGATCGGGGAGGTCGACGCCGGTTTCCGCTACGTCATCGACGGCTGGAACGCCGAGCGCATCCTGCTGGCGGCGGAGGCCATCGGCGACGGCTACTGGTTCATCGACCGGGCCGTCGCCTACGCGAGCCGGCGGACGGTGTTCGGCCGCCCGATCGGCGCCAACCAGGGGGTGCAGTTCCCGCTGGCCGACGCGTACATGAAGGTCCGTGCGGCGGACATGATGCGCTACGAGGCTGCCCGGCTGTTCGACGCCGGGGAGCCCTGCGGCGCGGAGGCGAACATGGCCAAGCACCTCGCGTCGGACGCGAGCTGGGCCGCGGCCAACGCCGCCCTCGACACCCACGGCGGCAACGGGTTCGTCGACCAGTACGACATCGAGCGCAAGTTCCGCGAGACCCGCATGTACCAGGTCGCGCCGGTCAACAACAACCTCATCAAGGCCTTCGTCGCGACCAAGGTGCTTGGCCTCCCGCGGTCGTACTAGAGAGGCGCGGTGCTCGATCGCTGGACGAACTCGGCGTCGACCCGGATGTGACGCGGCGGCTCGGTGAGCGCACCTTTCAGCCGGCCCACGGCGAGCTCGACCGAATGCAGCGCGAGCATGTCGATCGGTTGTCGCACGACCGACAGCGGCGGTGAGACGAGTTCGGTCCAGGGGTTGTCGTCGAACACGATGAGGCTGAGGTCGTCGGGCACGTCGATCGCCGACTGCTTGATGCGCCGCAGAGCGCTGCGCACCTGGGCGGTGTTGCCGACGATGATGCCGGTCGGCGGAGCGGGTAGTGCGAGCAGCGCGCTCACGGCGTCGCCCCCGGAGTCGCCGCGGAACGGGATGGCGTGGATGAGCTGCTCGTCGACCTCCGTTCCGGCCGCCGCCATCGCCTTGCGGAACGCGGCGACGCGGTCCCGGCCGGTAGAGGTCGTCAGCGGGCCGGAGATGAAGGCGATCCGTTCGTGACCCAGGCCGAGCATGTGCCGGGTCGCGGTCTCGGCGGAGAGCTCGTTGTTGATTGCGACGACATCGACCCCGGGCAGTTCGTCGATCTCCCGGTCGACGAACACGACGTTCACGCCGAGGGTGATGAGCCGGCGCCATTTGTCGACGTTGCCGCCGGTCGGCGTGGCGATGACCGAGCCGACCGACCGCCCGATGAGCGTGTCGAGGGACTCGGCTTCGAGGTGCGGGTCTTCCTGGTTCGTGAGGAGCACCGCGTGGATCCCGCGCGCCCGGGCCTCCCAGACGACCCGGTCGGCCAGCCGGGCGAAGAACGGGTTGGCGAGATCGGCCAGCACCAGCCCGATCGTGGTGGTCGACTGCTGCTGAAGCTCGCGTGCGGCCGCGCGCGGCTGGAAGCCCAGCCGGTCGATGGCCTCGACCACGCGGGCCCGCGTCTGCGGCGCCACCGGTCCGGTGCCGTCGTTCAGCACCCGTGACACGACGGCGACCGACACCCCCGCCTCCCGCGCGACGTCACGGATCGTCGATCGCCTTCGCACCGGTACCTCCTACCTCGGGGCCAGCCTACTGACGGCCGGGGCGGCTATTGACTTGGTCACACCCCGCTGGTACAAAACTGTAACCGTTACCACCCCTGCTTGGCCACGAGGATCTCCGGCCCGATCGACCGGCCGCTCGCAGACCTCGCCGCCACTGCGCCCACGGACACGAAGGACGATCGGTGAACCTCCACTCCCTGCTCGAACAGCGCGAACGCGACGGTCGGCCCATCCGCGTGGGTCTGATCGGGGCCGGCCGGTTCGGGACCATGTACCTGGCACAGGCGCGCAACATCCCGGGCGTGCACGTCGTCGGGATCGCCGACATCAACGTGGACCGGGCCAAGGGCGCGCTCGCGCTGGTGGACTGGCCGTCCGACGCCGTCGCCGCCGACATCGACGCGGCGATCGCGAACCGGACGACGGTCGTGCTCCCGGACGCCGCACCGCTGTTCGAGGCGGACATCGACGTCATCGTCGAGGCGACCGGCAACCCGATTATCGGCGTCGACCACGCGCTGCGCGCCATCGCGACCGGCAAGCACATCATGATGGTCACCGTCGAGGCCGATGCCCTGGCCGGTCCGGCGCTGGCCCGGCGGGCGGAGAAGGCCGGCGTCGTCTACTCCATGGCCTACGGCGACCAGCCTGCACTGATCATGGAGCTGGTCGACTGGGCTCGGACGTCCGGTTTCGACGTGGCCTGCGCGGGCAAGGGCGCCAAGTACCTCGAGCACTACCACGAGATGAACCCGGACAACGTCTGGGACAACTGGGAGTTCTCCCAGGAGCTCACCGACTCGGGCCAGCTCAACCCCTACATGCACACGTCGTTCCGGGACGGCACCAAGGCATCCATCGAGATGGCCGCCGTCGCGAACGCTGCAGGCCTCGTCCCCTCCGACAGCGGCCTGACGTTCACTCCGGGCAACGTCGAGGAGATCGCCACCATCTGCCGCCCGTCCTCGGTCGGCGGGGTACTGGCCCACGAGGGCTCGGTCGACGTCATGTCCAGCGTCACCCGCGCCGGGGAGTGGATCCCGTTCAACACCCAGGAGGGCGTGTTCGTCGTGGTCAAGGCCACGAACGAGTACGTGTCCGGGTGCTTCACCGAGTACCCCTGGCACCCGGACCCCACGGGGCAGTACGCGGCGCTCTACCGCCCGTACCACTACGTCGGCCTGGAACTGAACATCTCGATCGCGAACGCGGTGTTGCGTGGTGTCGCGACCGGGTCGCCCATCGGGTTCTACGGCGACGTGGTCGCCACCGCCAAGAAGGACCTGGCCGCGGGCGAGCTCCTCGACGGTGAGGGCGGCTACACGGTCTGGGGCAAGCTCGTCTCGGCGCAGACCTCCGTGCGCAACCGCCTGCTGCCCGTCGCGCTCGCCCACCACGTCCCGCTGAAGAACGACGTGCCCAAGGGGCAGAGCGTGAGCTGGGACGACGTCGTCATCGACGAGTCGCTCGCCACCGCACTGGAGCTGCGCCGCGAGACCGAAGCACTCGTCACGGCCTGACGGCGCCAGGACTCTGCGTCCTCACGCCTGCGACCCGTCCCCACCGACCGTGGCGCTCGCCACGGCTTCCGCCGTACGCAGAAAGGCGCGTCATGAAACTACTCACTCGGGCACTCGGAGCAGTCGTCGTCGGCTCGCTGGCGCTCCTGCCGCTGGCGGCGTGTTCCTCTGGAAGCCCCGCTGAATCGACCGTGAAGCTGCAGCTCTCGATCCCCGACCCCATCACCTCCTCGGTCGGTGTCACGGCTCAACACTTCGCCGACCAGGTCAAGGACAAGTCCGCCGGCAAGATCGTCGTGACGGTGATCCCGAACGGCACGAGCTTCGGCGGGGACCAGGCCGCGGCGGTGACCCGTCTGCAGAGCGGGTCGCTGGACGGCCTCATCCTGTCGACCTCGGTCTACGCCACGACCTACCCGAAGATGAACGCGATCAGCATTCCGTACCTGTTCGCGGACACCAAGCAGGAGGCCGCCTACCTGGCAGGCGAGCCGGGCAAGGCGCTGCTGGCCGATCTCGGCGCGCAGGGGACCAAGGGACTCGCGTTGCTCACCCGGACCGCTCGCGAGGTCACCAACAACCAAAAACCGATCAACGCACCGGCAGATCTGAAAGGCCTCAAGATCCGGGTCCCTGGTAACCCGCTCTGGACGGACTTCTTCGGATCCCTGGGCGCCAGTCCGACCACGATGGCGTTCTCCGAGGTGTTCACGGGCCTGCAGACCGGCACCATCGACGGCCAGGAGAACCCAATCGAGGTACCGCTGTCGAACAAGCTCTACGAGGTGCAGCAGTACCTGTCGATGACCAACCACATCAACGACGCGTTCGTCCTCGCGCTGTCGGACAAGAAATGGTCGGCCCTGAGCCCTGAGCAGCAGACGATCCTCCAGTCGGCTGCGGACGAGACGGCGCAGTACAAGACGACCTACGACGAGGAGCAGGCCACCAAGGCGCAGACGGAGCTCGAGGCGAAGGGGATGAAGATCAACGAGCTCACCCCGGACGGCCTCGCGGAGTTCCGGGCCGCGTCCGAGGCGCTGCACCCGAAGTTCTCCGAGCTGATCGGGAAGGAGTTCTTCGACACGACGATCGCCTTTGCGTCGAAGAGCTAGATGCCGCCCGGGCCGGGCGTCGGTATCGGCGCCCGGCCGGGGGCCCCGCGGTCCGCCAACCCATCGAACGGAAATCGGAAGAACATGACCGAACCCATCAGTCTGCCCGGCACGCAGGATGTCGAGATCGACTCCGCCGGGAACCAGCACTCGCCTTCGTTCGAACCCGGCTGGAGCGGTTCGGTCTGGTCGGACCGGTTGCTGGAAGGAATCGTCGCATTCGCGATCGTCGGTGAGCTACTGGTCATCCTGCTCAACATCGGCTCCCGCGTCGTCACCGGGGACTCGATCCTGTGGACCCAGGAGGTCTCGGAGCTGGCCCTGCTGACCATCGCCTTCGTGGGTGGTGCCATCGCTTACCCGCAGGGCGCGCACATGTCGGTGCAGGCGCTGATCATGCGGCTCCCGCCTCACTGGAAACCGTATCTCACCGCGGTCACCGACTGGCTCGTGTTCGTGATGAGCGCGGGAGCGTTCGTTCTGTTCCTGCCCAGCCTCCAGCAGCAGTGGGAGGAGCGCACGCCCATTCTCGGGCTCCGCGTGTTCTGGGTCTCGCTGCCGTTCGCCGTCGGGATGGTGCTGATCGCCTGGTTCGCCTGTCTCAAGCTGTGGCGGCAAGGGCGGCGGACGGGCTGGCGACAGGTCCTCGTCGCGCTCGCGCTCGTGGCCGTCGCCTGCGCGGTGGTCGTCGCGTGCCAGCCCGCGATGACGGCCGCCGACCCGAACCTGCTGCTGCTCGCCGTCCTCGTCGTCCTGTTCCTGTTGCTGTTCCTCGGCCTCCCCATCGCCTTCGTCCTCGCACTCACGTCTGCCATCTACCTTTACGTCGGCGGCATCTCCGACATCACGGCCGTGCCGCTCGGCATGGCCACCGGAGCCAAGGGCTTCGTCCTGCTGGCCATCCCCTTCTTCATCCTCGCCGGCTCGGTGATGAACTCAGCAGGCTTGACCCTTCCGCTCGCCCGCTTGGTCGAGGCGCTCATCGGGCACCTTCGCGGCGGACTTCTGCAGGTCGTGGTCGTGACGATGTACATCTTCTCCGGCATCTCGGGCTCGAAGGTGGCCGACGTGGCCGCGGTGGGAACCACGATGCGCAACATGCTGGAGAACCGGAAATACGCCCGTGGTGAGGTCGTCGCGGTGCTCTCCGCCTCCGCGATCATGGGTGAGACCATTCCGCCGAGCATCGTGCTCCTCGTCATGGGGTCGATCACCACGCTGTCGACCACCACGCTGTTCCTCGCCGGCCTGATCCCGGCGGCATTCCTGGGACTGTGCATCATGGCGCTGATCTTCGTACGGGCCCGTACGCAGGATGCGGAGCCGAGTCCGAAGGCCACCTGGAGCCTCCGGCTCAGCAGCACGTTCTTCGCCATCCCCACCCTCCTCCTGCCCGTCGGCATGGTTCTCGGCATCCTGTCCGGCTTCGCCACCCCGACCGAGGTGTCCTCGGTGGCCGTGGCGTACGCCTTCGCGTTGGCCTTCGCCTACCGCCGCGGCAACCGCGCCCTCTTCACCGAGACACTGCGGGAGACGACCGTCACCGCCGGAATGGTGCTCTTCATCATCGCGGCCGCCTCTCCGCTGGCTCAGACGCTTTCCGTCGCAGGGGTCTCCGGCCAGATCGAAGCTCTGATGTCCAAGCTGGGGGACAACACGTTCCTCTTCATGGCCATCACGATCGTCCTGCTCATCATCATGGGGCAACTGCTCGAAGGGCTGCCGGCGGTCCTGATCTTCGCGCCGTTGCTGCTGCCGATCGCGCTGGAGTTCGGGGTCAACCCCGTGCACTACGCGATGGTGCTGATCATCGCGATGGGAATCGGGTCGTTCGCCCCTCCCGCCGGCGTCGGGTTCTACGTCGCCAGTGCCACGGGGCGGGAGACCATCGAGAAGAGCCTCAAGCATTTCTGGCCCTACCTCATCGTCGTCACTCTGGGGCTCGTGGTGCTGGCGGCGGTCCCGTGGTTCAGCACTGTGCTGCCCAGCCTGTTCGGCCTCGAGTGAGCCAAGGAACATGGTGGTCAACTCGGGGGTCGGCGCCGCCCCGGCGCTGTTGATCGGCCTCGTGCTCGGGTTCGTGGCGGGCGGCCTCAACGGCATCCTGATCACCCTGATCAAGCTGCCGCCGTTCATCGCCACGCTCGGCACCATGAGCGTCTACCAGGGAGTCTACGGGCTCTCCGGAGCCCTGGCCGCGCTGGCCGGCCTGGTCGTCGTCGCACGGATCAGCGCGGCACAGTCCGAGGCCGGCGCCCCGTACCTGCTCACCGCGATCGCCGCCGCCGTCATCGGCGGGGCGAACCTGATGGGCGGTGAAGGTCGCATCGCCGGCACCCTGGTCGGCGCGCTCATCCTGGGCGCTCTCACCAACGGCCTCGTCCTGCTCAACGTGCCCAGCTTCTACGAGCAGATCGTCACCGGCCTCGTCGTGGTCATCGCGGTCGCCATCGACCAGGGCAGCAAGCACGACTGGTGGGGACTGAGCCGCGGCCGCGGCCGTCCCGCCGAGCCCACGCCGGTCGCCCCGTCCCCCTCGGCCGCCGAGGCGACCGTCGGATCGCGGACCGGCGAGTGAGCACCGACCCAGCGGGCCGGGCGCTCGACGGCGTGGCTGGGCGCCGGATCCTCGTGACCGGCGGTGACGGCCTCATCGGCAGCGCGGTGGTCCGGCTGCTCGCCGAGCGGGGCGCCCGGGTCGACGTCTACGACCTGGGCGGCCCGGACGCGGCCGCCCGCGCCCTCCGGGCCGGGGCCGAGAACCACACCTCGGGTTCGGTCGCCGACGCCGATGCCGTGGCGGCGGTGGTCGCCGGGCACGACGCCGTCGTCCATCTCGCCGGGATCGCCGGCCTCGACGGCGGCACCGCCGAGCAGATCTACACCGCGAACACGCTGGGCACGTTCCTCGTGATGGAGGCGGCGGCGCGGGCCGGCGTCGCGAAGCTGGTGTACGCCTCCAGCATCAACGCCTCCGGCCTGCCGCTGAACCCGCGCCCGGTGCTGCCCGCGCGGTACCCGTGGGACGAGGACGAGCCGGCCGACATCGCCGACGCGTACTCGCTGTCGAAGCAGGCGAACGAGGCCGCGGCGCACGCCCTGTCCCGCCGGCACGGGTTGGCCATGACCGGCCTGCGCTATCCGCTGGTCCGGGACATCACCGTCGACGGGGGCACCGTGTTCGCCCGGCACATCCGCCGGGCCCTCACGGCGGACCCCCGCCGGCAGGCCTGCGAGGGCTGGACCTACCTCGACGTCCGCGACGCCGCCGCGGCCACGGTGGCGGCGCTGACCCACGAGACCCCGGCGGCGCCCGGCATCCTGGTCGCGGCGCCGCGCACCTACCTGCGCCAGGTGACGGAGGACGCGCTCCAGCGATGCGCGCCCGACGTTCCACGCGCACCGGTGTGCGGCCGGGACGTTCCCGTCACGCTGCACCGGGCCGCGTCGCAACTGGCGTTCACGGCCACCCTCGCGCTGGAGGACCTGAACCCCGCCCTCCTCGCCGACCTTGACGATCTCGAGGACCGCACCGCATGACGACCCCATCCGTGTCCCCAGCCGTGTCACTGCTCGGCCTCGGCCGGATGGGCGAGCCCATCGCCCGGCGCCTGCTCGCGGCGCTCGGCTCGTTGACCGTCTGGAACCGCACCACCGCCAAGGCGGCCGCGCTCGGCCAGGCCGGGGCCCGCGTGGCGCGCAGCCCCGCCGAGGCGGCCGCTCCGATCACGCTGACCGTCCTCACCGACCTGGTCGACGTCGACGCCGTGCTGGCCGGGGAGAACGGGCTGATCGCCGGGTGGGCCGCCGCCGGTGTGGAACGACCCGTGCTCGTCGTGCACGGCACCGTCTCACCGGTCGCCGTCGCCGCGCTCGCCGAGCGCCTCGCCCGTGACGGGATCGGCGTCGTCGACGCCCCGCTCAGCGGCGGCGTGGCCGGGGCGGAGTCCGGTGCGCTCAGCGTGATGGTCGGCGGCTCCGACGACGCCGTCGGTCGGGTGTGGCCGGTGCTGTCGCTGGTCGGCTCGACCGTCCGGCACCTTGGCCGAAGCGGCGCCGGGGAGGTCGCGAAGGCGTGCAACCAGGTCGTCGTCGCCGCGACCGTCACCGCCCTCTCCGAGGCCCTCGTGCTGGCCGACGCCAGCGGCATCGACCGCACGGAGCTGCTGGAGCTGCTCGGTGGCGGGCTCGCCGGCTCCGAGGTGCTCCGGCAGAAAGGCGACCGGTGGCGGACCGGCGACTTCCAGGGCGGGGGCAGCAGCGCCAACCAGCTCAAGGATCTCCGGTTCGTCGCCGAGGCCGCGTCCGCACGCGGTCTGACCCTCCCGCTCGCCACCACGCTGCGGAGCGTGTTCGAGCGCGCGATCGCCGACGGCGACGGCGACCTCGACCACTCCGCCGTCGAGCTGTCCCTCGCCCGGCACGCATCCGAACGGCGGTGATCCCTCCCGTGCTCGACCTCGACGTCATCGACGCCCACCACCATCTCTGCCACCGGAGCGCGGCGTCCTATCCCTGGCTGGAAGGCCCGCGGGTCGTCCGCTACCACGGCGACGACTTTCCCCTGCGGCGCGACTACCTGATCGACGACTACCGGACCGACACCGCCGAGCTCGACGCGCTCGGGCGCCGTCTCGTCGGCTCGGTCCACGTCGAGAACGGCGCCGCCGACCCGCTCGGGGAAAGCCGGCGGATCGACTCCGTGATCGCCGAGAACAGCATCCCCAGCGTGCAGGTGGTGAAGGTGGATCTCACCTCGCCGACCGCGCACCAGCAGCTGGAGGCGCACGCCGAGCTGGTCTCCGTCCGCGGCGTCCGCGACATCCTGAACTGGCACCCCGATCCCGTGCTCACTCACCGGGATCGGGGTGGCCTCATGACCGACCCGGCATGGCTGGCGGGGTTCGCGGCGCTGCGTGAGTTCGAGTTCTCGTCCGATCTGCAGGTCTTCCCCGGGCAGCTCCGGCAGGCGGCCGCGCTCGCCGCGGACCACGGGGACATCCCGCTCGTGCTCGACCACGCCGGCATGCCCATCGAGCGCGACCCGGACGCCCTGGACACGATCGACGTCTTCGGTCCTTCGCGCAGCATGTTCGCCAGCAACTTCCCCGTCGACGGCCTCTACTCGACTCTCGGCGCGCTCTTCGCCGCGTTCGACGGAATCACGGCCGGACTGGGCCACGGCGAACGCGCCGACCTCTTCGCCGGGACGGCGCGCCGCTTCTACCGCATCGTGAACCGACCCCCGACCCCTTCTACAGCTCAGGAGCATCCGTGACCGTCGTCGTCACCGCCGTCTTCCACCCCGCCGAAGGGCGCACCGCCGAGCTCGTCGACGCGCTGCGCGCCACCATCCCGGCCGTCCACGAGGAGCGGGGCTGCCGGCTCTACGCCATCCACGACGCCGACGACGGCACGATCACCATGATCGAGAAGTGGGACACCCGCGACGACCTCGCCGCGCACGCCGGCAGCCCGGCGGTGAAGGCGCTCCAGGACGCGGTCGGCGGGTTGATCGCCCGCCCCACCACCGTCACGACCATGACGCCGTTGCCCGCGGGGACCGCGACGCAGGGCGAGCTGTAGTCGCGATCATCCCGTTGCCGCCGGTCGTCAGCGCCGTCACGGGTCCTGGTCCTCCGCCTGTACCGCCTGTACTGAGATCAGCGGCAGCCCCAGGTCGCGGATCCGGGCGAGCAGACCATGCAGCGCGGCCTGGTCGACGACCGGCCCGACGACGAGGGTCTCACCGGGCCGGTCGTTGCGGACCTCCATGCCGGCGAACCACGCCGACCACCCGGGATCCAGGACGCCGCGCACCCGGATGAGGTAGGTGGTGGGCGGCTCAGGCACCGGCGTCTCCTCGCTGGTCGCGTCGGTCGGAGGCGGTCGCCCCCGACGGCGACGCTAGGAGCCGACCCCCGGCCGGCCATCCCGCCAAGGTGGCATCGCCGGTGGGATCCGGGATGTGATCAGGGGCAGGAGGACTCGCCGGGATTCCCACCTCCGCTTCCACTTTGGAGGGACGTCCCGGACCACGGCGCGCTCCTACCGTGCTCCTCGACGACGATCGGGGAGGTCGGATCGATGGGGTCGACAGCGCCGGAACACGCAGATGTGGTGGTCGTGGGTGCGGGACCGACCGGGCTCATGCTGGCCGGAGACCTGGCCGAGGCGGGAGTCCGGGTTGTCCTGCTCGAACGGCGCGCCCGGGAGTCGAACGTCGCCAGGGCGTTCGCCGTGCACGCCCGCACGCTGGAGGAACTGCAGATCCGCGGCGTCGCCGACGAGCTGACGGCCACCGGCACCACGATCACGGGGCTGCGCCTCTACGGCCGCGCATTCATCGACCTCACGCGTCTCCCCAGCTCCTTCAACTCGCTACTCATCACGCCTCAGTTCCGGACCGAGGAGGTGCTCACCCGCAGGCTGGAGCGGCTGGGAGTGTCGATCACCCGGGATGCCGAGGTCGTCGGGGTCACCCAGGACGCCACCGGGGTGGACGTCACCGTCCGCGTGGCGGACGGTGCCGAGCGCCGCTACCGGTCGTCCTACGCGGTCGGCGCCGACGGGATCCGCAGCGCGGTGCGCGTCGCGCTCGGGCTGCCGTACCCCGGTCGCGCGGTGGTCCGGTCGCTCATGCTGGCCGACGTGCGCCTGACCGACCCGCCCGAGGACGTGGTGTCGGTGAACGGCGTCGGCGACGCATTCGCCTTCGTCGCCCCGTTCGGCGACGGCTGGTACCGCATCTTCGCCTGGAACCGGCTCCACCAGGTCGACGACTCCGCACCCCTCGAGCTGTCCGAGGTCCGCGAGATCACCCGGAAGGCCCTGGGCACCGACTTCGGGATGCACGACCCCCGGTTCCTGTCCCGGTTCCACAGCGACGAACGGCAGGTCCCGCGCTACCGGGTGGGGCGGGTGTTCCTGGCCGGTGACGCCGCGCACTGCCACTCCCCGGCCGGGGGGCAGGGCATGAACACCGGCATGCAGGACGCGGCCAACCTCGGCTGGAAGCTGGCGGCCGCCGTGCACGGATGGGGCGGTGAGGACCTGCTCGACTCCTACCACGCCGAGCGACACCCCGTGGGCCGCCAGGTGCTGCGCAGCAGCGGCCTGCTCGTGCGGCTGACCCTGGTCCGCCCCCGGTGGGTGCGGGCGGTCCGCAACACGGTGAGCCGCGCCCTGCTCGGGATACCGCCGGTCGCGCAGCGGATCGCCGAGACGATCTCCGGCATCGGCGTGCGCTACCCGGCCCCGCCGGGCGCGAGCCGCGACGTCGGCACTCGCGCCCCGAACGTCGTGCTGCGCGACGGGCGCAGGCTGTACGAGGTCCTGCGCGGCGGCCGGTTCGTGCTGCTCGGATCCGGGACGGCGGCCCTCGACCGACGCCCGCAGGTGGAGGTCGCCGAGCCCGACCAGGTGGCCGGCCGGTGGACTTTGGTCCGTCCGGACGGGTACGTCGGGTGGGCCGGAGCCCCCGACGAGTTCCCCGCCTGGGCGGATCGCTACTTCGGGCGACGGATCAGCCGCGTCGCAAGCCACCGGACGGCCTCGTGAGGGCGTAGTGTCCGGGGTGTCGGGAGCACCTCGTATGCGGGTGGTCAAGCTCGCGTCGTCCTCGACGAAAGCCCCAGACTCGGCGGTCCGCTGCCGGGGGACGGGAGCTCCGACATGACGTCGGCAGCCATCATCCCAGACGCGATGTCCACCTCGGGACCGTCGCAGGCTCTACCCGCCGACGACCGCCCGGATCGGCTGCGGATGCGGCTGAAGCCGAAGGGACCGACCACGGGCTGGGTGGACGGTGGGTGGTGGCCGCACTCGCGGGATCTGGCTGCTGAGCTGCCGAGCTTGGTGGCGGTGTTGGGCACGCGGCTGGGTCGCATCGAGCGGGTCGGCTTCCATCTCGGCGAATGGCACGTGCCGCAACGCAAGATCAACTTTGATGGTGGCGTGGTCCGGCTCGGCGGGTACCACGGCCAGCGCGCGAACACGGTGGACGTGCTCGGCGCCCGTCACCGGGTCACCCTGCTCGTCGTGGAACCGGAGGCGTCCGCGGAGAATGCGCATGCCGCGCTGATGGCGGCCGGACATCGCGGCAACACCGACGACGTCCAGACGTTGCTCCGGTCCGGCCCGCTCCCCTCAGAGGTCTCCGGCGGCCGCCCTTGAGTCAGCGGCGGCGTTCGCGCTCGTCCCGGTACACGAACTCCACGAAGTCCTTCGCGTAGCCGCACGGTGATCCGTCCCAGTTCCCGCCACTCGGATCAACGCCGTCCACGCGTTGACGGCCTTGTTGATCCTCGATGACGACCCATGCCGCGACCGGGTTGTAGGTGATCTGCTCGCCATCCCGATAGGCGGCGTAGTAGCCGGCCGCCGGAATCATCTGGACTACTTTGTCGCCATTCTTCATCGTCATCTCCTGGCGCTTGTCACCGGCGCATGACAACCGCCGGGCTGGTCGTGCGCCTCGGACGGCGCCTGCATGGCAGCAAGCACGCGAAATGTCCCAGGTCACACCACCGTACGCCTACGGTTGGTCGAACAGGGCCTGTGCCGCACGCCACTCCGTAGGGCCGATGCGTCGGGCGATTCGATCTGCTGTGTGGGCCGATCGGGTGTAGGGTTTCGGAGTGTCGGGGCATCCTGCACCGAGGCGGTAACGGCCCAGGTCACCCTCGTTGAACCGGTCGATGATGTCGCCGGTTTCGTCGACGGTCGTGGCGTTATGCCTGAAGGCGCTACTGCCGATTCTTCGTTTTCCTCGCCCGTACCCGATGCCGGGTGCGGGCGTCTCATCCCTGGAAGGGACCCGTCATGGCTGTCACCACCGTCTACGTCTCGCGCCACGACCAGCGCGTCCGGCTCGTCGCCGACGCGCTGACGCAGAACTCGAAGCTCACCGACGAGGCTGCGGTCGAATTGGCCAAGCATGTGCTGGACGCCCTGGACCACATTCCGGAGAAGGTTCGGTAAGTCGTTCACGGTTCCACCGCATCATCTACGACGTCAGGAGATCCGTTCGTGCCGATCAGCACCGTCCAGCAGCCCACGCAGGTAGGCCGTGCCGCCGCACCCCTACCGCGCCCGCCCGCGATCGGCATGATCAGCACCTACCCGCCGACCCAGTGCGGCCTGGCGACGTTCAGTGCCGCTCTCATCCAGCACATGCAGCTCTCGCGGGGGTCGCTCGGCGTGGTGCAGCTGGTCGACGAGCCCGAGCCGCGACCCGGCCCGGAGGTGGTGGCGCAGCTGGTGAACGGCTCGACGGACAGCGCCGGTGCCGCCGTCCGGCACCTCAACGGGTTCGACGTGGTGGTCGTCCAGCACGAGTACGGGATCTACGGCGGCTCCGACGGGGTCGACGTCCTGGGAATCGTGGATGCGCTGACGGTGCCGACGATCATCGTGTTGCACACCGTCCTTCAGGACCCGACGGCGTCGCAGCGGCACATCCTGCTGGAACTCCTCGCGACGGCTGACGTCGTCGTGACCCTGACGCAGACCGCCCGCAGGCGGCTCATCGCGAGCTACGGAGCCGATCCGGCGCACGTCGTGGTGATCCCGCACGGCGCGGTCGACCACGGGCCCACGTCGTCGGTCGAGCAGCAGCCAGTCGACCGCCCGCTCGTCCTCACCTGGGGGTTGATCGGACCGGGGAAGGGCATCGAGTGGGCGATCGACGCCATGGTGGGGCTGCGCGACCTGCAGCCCCGCTACCTGGTGATGGGCCGGAGCCACCCCAAGGTCGTGCAGCGCGACGGCGAGGCCTACCGCGACGGCCTCGCGCAACGCGCCCGGGACGCCGGTCGTGCACGACATCGTCGAGCTCGACGACCGCTACCTCGGCGTCGGCGAGCTGGCCGAGCTGGTGCGACAGGCCGATGTGGTGTTGCTGCCCTACGACTCCCGGGAGCAGGTGACGTCCGGAGTGCTCATCGAGGCGGTCGCGGCCGGGCGCCCCGTGGTCTCCACGGCCTTCCCGCACGCGATCGAACTGCTGGCCGACGGCACCGGGCTCCTGGTGCCCCAGCGGGACCCCGAGGCGCTGGAGGCGGCCCTGCGCAGGGTGCTCAGCGAGCCCGGACTTGCTCGAGAGCTGGCCGAGCAGGCGGCGCTGAAGGCGCCCGAGCTGCTGTGGGCGTCGGTGGCCGACCGCTACCGCACGATCGCAGCGGCAGCGGTCGTAGCCGGCATGGCGGAGGCTTCATGATCGAACTTGTCCGTGAACCCCAGGTCGCGCCGGTCGAGATCCCGGCCCCGATCTACCTCCACCTGCGTCGGCTCACCGACGCCGGCGGGTTGTACGAGCATGCGGAGGGTGACACTCCGCGGCACGAGCACGGTTACTGCCTCGACGACGTCGCGCGGGCGCTGGTGGTCGTCTGCCGCGCGCCGGCGGCGGCCGAGCTGGACGACCTCCGCGAGCAGTACCTGGCGTTCGTGCTGGCGGCGCAGGAGCCCGACGGCCGGTTCCACAATCGGCGACAGTCCGACCTGACGTGGCCGGACACGGCATCGGTCGAAGACTGCTGGGGTCGCGCGCTGTGGGGGCTCGGCACCGCCGTCGCGCGGGTGCCACACCTGCGCGAGCGGGCGCTGGAGGCGTTCGACCGTGGCGTCGAACTACGCTCTCCGCACCGACGGGCGATGGCGTTCGCCGCGCTCGGCGCGGCCGAGGTGCTCGCCGTGCTGCCCAAGCACAAGAAGGCGCGAGCGCTGATGACCGCGGTCGCGATCGCGGTCGGCCGACCCGCCGTCGACAAGGCGTGGCCGTGGCCCGAGCCGCGGCTGAGCTACGCCAACGCCGTGCTGCCGGAGGCCCTGCTCGCAGCGGGCGCCGTGCTGGATTCGCCCTCACTCGTCGCGGACGGCCTCGGCCTCCTGGGCTGGCTGCTCGACCGGCAGACCGCGGACGGGCATCTGTCCGTCGTCCCGGCCGGGGGCCGGGCGCCGGGGGAGATCCTCCCCGCGTTCGACCAGCAACCGATCGAGGTGGCCGCGCTGGCCGACGCCTGCGCACGGGCTCATCGGATCGCCGGACGGCGACGGTGGGCCGAGGGGGTCGAGCTCGCCGCGGAATGGTTCCTCGGCACGAACGACTCCGGTACCCCGATGCACGACCCGGTGAGCGGGGGCGGATTCGACGGTCTAGAACCCACCGGTCGCAACGAGAACCAGGGCGCGGAGTCCACGTTGGCGCTGCTCGCGACGCTGCAGCAGGCTCGCTCGATGGCGCTGCACGAGCGCCAGAGGGTCAGGAGCTCGTTGAAGAGCGTCGGTTGACTTCTCCCCGCCGTGAGGGGCGGGGATTCTCCCGGTCGCCCGGGAGGGTTCCTGTTTCACAGACGATTGCCGGTCCGCGCTTCCGCGCGTGCCGGTCTGACACCGTCTCCGCAGGCGAGCACCGCCAGCCCGGCGGCACGAATGTTGCGGGCCGCGTTGACGTCGCGGTCGTGGCGCGCGCCGCACCGGCACGTCCACTTCCGCACGTTCAGCGGCATCCCGTCACGAAGGGCCCCGCACGCGGAGCACACCTTCGACGACGGGAACCAGCGGTCGACCACGACCAGGTCTCGGCCGTACCACCGGCACTTGTACTCCAGCATGCCCCGCAGTTCCCGCCAGCTTGCGTCGCTGATGGCGCGGGCCAGCGAGTGGTTGCCGAGCATGTTGGCGACCTGCAGGTCCTCGATCACGACCGCTTGGTTCTCGCGGACGAGTCGAGTCGTCAACTTGTGCAGGTGGTCCCGTCGGCGGTCGGTGATCCGGGCGTGAACCCGGGCCACCTTCCTGCGGGCCTTCTCCCGGTTCGCACTGCCGTGCTGCTTCCGGGCCAGCGCACGCTGCGCCCGGGCGAGGCGGACCCGGTACTTCCGTTCGGGGCGGGGGTTGGTGACCTTCTCCCCGCTGGACAGGGCGACCAAGGACGTGATCCCCGCGTCGATCCCGACCACGGCGTCGGTGGGCGGGCCGTCCTGGACGGTGACCTCACACAGCAGGGACACGTGCCAACGTCCCGCGCTGTCGCGCGACACAGTTACCGTGCTGGGCTCGGCCCCGTCCGGCAGGGGGCGCGACCAGCGGATCGCGAGCGGCTCGGCCATCTTCGCCAGCCTCAGCACACCGTCGCGACAACGGAACGCGGACCGGGTGTACTCGGCCGACGCCCGCGACTTCCGCTTGCTCTTGAAGGTCGGGTACCCCGCGCGCTTCTCGAAGAAGTTCGTGAACGCGCCCTGCAGATGCCGCAGCCCCTGTTGCAGCGGCACCGACGACACCTCGGACAGGAACGACAGCTCCGGCTCCCGCTTCCACGCGGTGAGCATCGCCGAGGTCTCGTTGTAGTTGACCCGCCGCTGCTCGCTATACCACGCGGCGGTGCGGGCTTCCAGTGCGAGGTTGTAGACCTTCCGGACGCATCCGAAGGTCCGGTTCAGCTGCTGGGCCTGCTGGTCAGACGGATAGCAGCGGTACTTGAACGCCCGCTTCACCACCCGTCCCGACATGCTCACAAGGTAATACGTCGCCGCGTAACGCTCTTGTCTAACCCTATCGACAGAGCGGCTCCTCCCCGGCGTGAACGCCGGGGTATCCGCCGATTGGAGTCCCGATGACGACGTGCGTCACGCGCAGCGATGTCGTCCTGACAGCAGACCCGACGCGGGTACTGGCGCGCCTGTTCGTCCCCGGGCACGAGCTGTCACTCGACGGTGGGTCCCGCGCGTCGGGGGTCATGTCTCGGATCCTCGCGCTGCCGGAAGACGAGGTCCGCGTGACCTTGACCCAGGTGCATGACCGCTACGCCAAGAGGCACCGGGACCTACCGGGAGTCTTCCGGGCCAACTACGCGCGGATCGCCCACCGGGTACCGGCCGACGCCGAGCTCTCCGACGAGCGCCGCAGCCTGGTGGGCGCCTGGTTCACCCACGAGTACTCGGTCGAGGCTGCGGCCCTGTTCAACCCGTCGGCCGTCGTCCATCCCGATCAGTCGGGCCTTCTGCCGGGCTGGCTGCGGTTCATCCTGAGCCTTCGCGCGGTCGGCGAGGGGCATCTGTCGTCCGTGGAGTTCCGCACGGGGGTCCTGGGACCGGCCGGGGAGCTCCGCATCGACGAACCCGGCCCCCACATCGAGCGGGGTCGTACGTTCGCGACGTGGTACGACCGCGCGGCATTCGCGGCCGCGCTCGGGGGCCAGGACATCGATCGCGAGTCCGCCGCGTTCGTCATCTCCCGGCTCGCTCCGCGGTTCCGCGACGACGAGCTGGAGGCGGCGCTGGCGGACCTCGTCGGTGAGCGACTCACCCGCCCCACCGCAGCCCGCACCGCCGACCTGGCGCGGCGCATCGCTGCGTGCAGTTACGAGGTCGAGTTCCCGCCGGAGACCACCCTCGCCGAACGCGTGCTCTGGCCGCAGAGTCCGTGCGAGTCGCACGGCATCGAGGACACCCGCTTCGTGCGTGTCGAGGACGACGGTGTCTACCGGGCGACCTACACCGCGTTCGACGGTGCGTCGATCGCCCCGCAGCTGATCGAGACCGCCGACTTCCGTCGATTCCGCATCTCGCAGCTCGCCGGGCCGGCGGCGCAGAACAAGGGCATGGCGCTGTTCCCGCGTCGGGTCGGCGGCCGGTACGTCGCCCTCTCGCGCTGGGACCGGGAGAACAACGCCATCGCCACGTCCGTCGACGGGATCTGGTGGGACGACGCCCAGACGCTGCAGACGCCGAACCGTCCGTGGGAGCTGCTCCAGCTCGGCAACTGCGGTTCGCCCGTGGAGACCGAGGCCGGCTGGATCGTGCTGACGCACGGGGTCGGGCCGATGCGCGAGTACGCCATCGGCGCCCTGCTGCTGGACCGGGACGATCCGAGCCGCGTCATCGGCACGCTGCGCGACCCGCTCCTCGTGCCCGCCAAGGACGAGCGCGAGGGCTACGTCCCCAACGTCGTCTACTCCTGCGGTGCCCTGCGGCACGGCGACCGGCTGCTGCTGCCCTACGGGGCCAGCGACGCGTCGGTCCGGTTCGCCTTCGTCGACATGCCGCTCCTCGTCGAGCGGCTGCTGGCCGACGCAATGCGGGCGAACAACTCCGCGTAGTCCGCCACCATCCGCGCTGCGGCGAAGCGCTCCTCGACGTCGTCCCGGCAGTGCCGGCGCGACAGGGAACCGACGCGGCCGACCGCCTCGACCGCGCCGTCGACGTCGTCGACCAGGAAGCCCGTGCGGCCCGGGCGGATGATCTCCGGCATCGACCCGAGCGGGTAGGCGATCACGGGTGTCCCGGTGGCCAACGACTCGACGACCGAGAGCCCGAAGGGCTCGGCGAAGCCGATGAGGTGCAGCAACGCCAGCGCGCCGCCCAGCAACGCGTCCCGCTCGGCCGGCCCGACCGGGCCGACGTAGGTGACCCCCGCCGTCGCGAGGTGCGGTTCGACGAGCTCCCGGAAGTAGTCCCGGTCCTGCACGATCCCGGCGATGACCAACGGCAGCCCGGCTCGACGCGCGACCTCGATCGCCCGGTGGGTGCCCTTGTCGGGATGGATGCGGCCGAGGAACAGCAGGTAGCCCCCGGGCCGGTCCTGGAACGTGAAGGGGGACAGGTCGATGCCGTGATGGATCGTCGCGGCGTAGGTCAGGTCCGGGTGGCGGTCCGCATCGCTGATCGCGACGTAGTGCCCGATGTCGTCGTAAGCGCGGTAGACCGGCACGATCTTCTCCGACGAGAAGCCGTGGATGGTCGTCACGACCGGCGTCGACACCAGCCGGCTGTAGGTCAGCGGGAGGAAGTCGAACTGGTTGCTCAGCACGTCGAACTCGCCGGCCCGCTCGAAGGCCGCCGCGATGTGCAGGCCCTCGTACACCTTGACGTCGTACCCGCCGGGGTCCTCCTCGTAGCCACGCGGCGCCGCGGTGTGCAACCGGGCGGACGTGACGGAATCGGCGGTGGCGAACAACGTGACGTCGTGGCCGAGGGCGGCCAACCCCTCCGTGAGGGTCGACGCCACCTGTTCCCACGGCCCGTAGCCGTGCGGCGGAGTGCGGTGCGCGATCGAGGCGAGCACGCCGATGCGCAGGCTCGACGTTCCCTGCCGGCCGCCCTCGGGGTGTCGCGGTGCTGTCACAGGGTCTGGACCAGGCCGCCGTCGATGAGGATGTCGCTGCCGGTGACGTTGGCGCCGCGGCTGCCGACGCCGTGGTCACCGAGCCACAGGTCGGTCTCGACGGGACCGGGGCTGACGGTGTTCACCCGCACCCCGCGACGGCGGCGAGGAAGTTGACGGTCAGCGTCGCCTCCCAGTCGGCATCGGTGACGGCAAGGAAGCCGTCGAGCCGCGGGCGCACCACGCCGACGTTGATGACGAGGACGTCGATGCCGCCGAAAGTCGCGACCGCCTCGTCGACGAGCCGAGCCGGACCGTCGGGTGCGGTCAGGTCGACCGCGACCGGGTGGACCCCGTCCAGCCCGGCCAGCGCACCCGGGCTGCGCGCACCCGCGGCGACCTGGGCGCCCTCGGCGACCAACGCCTGGGTGACGGCGAGTCCGATGCCCTTGCTCGCGCCGGTGACGACGGCGATCTTGCCTGCCAGGCCGAGGTCCATCACAGGCCCTGCTTGTGCAGCCACGTCAGGGCGGCGTCGGCGACCTCGCGCCATCCGCTGTCGATGGTCAGGGAGTGCCCGCGGTCGGGGAACTCGAGGAGGTCGGTGACGGCCTCGGAATGCCGGTACTGCTTGAGGGTCGCCCTCGTGACGGCCTCGGGGACGGTGTGGTCGCGACCGCCGGTGATCAGCAGCAGTGGCCCGCGGTCGCGGTTCTCGGTGGCGACCTTCGCGGGGGAGTGCGGGTTGAAGTTCGCCGCCGCGGCCTCGAACAGGGGCTTGCCCGGCGCCGGGATCGTCCAGCGGGCGTGCAGGGCGTCCGACTCCTCCTTGGGGATCGCGTTGCCGAACGCGTAGCGGAACTGCTCGGCCGTGAGGCTGACCGACCGGTGCTTGTTCGCGGGGTTGCGGAACACCGGCAGCGTGGCGCGCAGGGCCGACAGCGGCAGGGGGAGCACGCCCTTGATCTGCGCCGCGTCGATCGCCACCGCGGCCACGGCGAGGTCCTGACCGAGGAGCTTCTGGGCAATCATCCCGCCGAAGGAGTGGCCGATGAGGATCGGCGGACTACCCAGCTGGCTGATCACCTCGGCGTAGTGGGCGACGACCTCGTCGATGCCGTGGTCGGCGAGCCGGTCCGGGTCGGCCCGGGCCTCCTCGACCGTGTCGGGGTCGCCCGGCCAGCCGGGTGCGATGGCGGTGTACCCGGCGTCGTCGAACAGCGTCGTCCACGGCTGCCACGAACTGGCGTGCAGCCACAGACCATGGATGAACACGACCGGTGGGGCGTCGGTCGGATCGGGCATGTGGATCCTCCGTGCTGGAGACGGGGCGGCGACCGGGGACCAGGGAGGACCGTTTCCCGAAGGAGTCACGTAGACGGAGCGTTCCGCTACTGCGGATACGCTACGGCACTTCTCGTCCGGTCCGCGAAGGAGCGAGCCCCGTGGAGCTGGTCCTGCCTCTCGACGACGCGGCCGCCGACCTGGTGGCCGTGGGCGGCAAGGGTGCCTCGCTGGCCCGGCTGGCTCGGGCGGGGCTGCCGGTCCCCGCCGGATTCCACGTCACGACCGAGGCCTACCGCTCCTTCGTGGCGCCGTTCCGCGACGTGATCGACCCAGCGGCTCCCGACCGGACGCAGGCGCTGTTCGGCGGTCATGACGTCCCGGCGCCGCTGGCCGAGGAGATCCACCGCGCCTACCGGGCGCTCGGCGACGACGTGGCGGTGGCCGTGCGCTCGTCGGCCACCGCCGAGGACCTGCCGACCCTGTCGTTCGCGGGCCAGCAGGACACCTACCTCAACATCCGCGGCGGCGACGCCGTGGTCGACGCGGTCAGGCGCTGCTGGGCGTCGCTGTGGAACCCGCGCGCGGTCGCCTACCGCGACGAGCACGGCGTCTCCCACGACGACGTCGCGCTGGCCGTCGTGGTCCAGGAACTGGTGCCGGCGGACGCGTCCGGGATCCTGTTCACGGCCGACCCGGTCACCGGCAGCCGCACGGAGACGGTGATCAATGCCTCGTGGGGGCTGGGCGAGGCGGTGGTCGGCGGCGAGGTCACGCCGGACACGGTCACGGTGAGCCGGGGTGTCGTGACCCGCGCGAGCACAGGCGCCAAGACGGTCATGACGGTCCGGACCGCGGCCGGGACCGAAGATCGGGCCGTGCCCGACGACCTGCGCGACCGACCGGTCCTCGACGAGGCGCAGGCCGTCGAGCTGGCCGGCTTGGGGGCGCGGATCCAGGAGCTGTTCGGCGTGCCGGTGGATGTGGAGTGGGCCAGGCGCGACGGTGAGTTCGCGATCGTGCAGGCCCGTCCGATCACCGGCCTCCCCCCGCAGGTCGAGGAGTGGAACGACAGCCTCGAGGGTGAGTACCTGTGGACCGCGGGCAACTTCGGTGAGGCCATCCCCGACGTCATGACCCCGATCACCTGGTCGTTCGTGCAGCTGTTCATCCACGAGGCCATGTCCGCCTCGGCCATTCCCGGCTTCGACATGGTGGGCAACATCGGCGGCCGCTTCTACATGAACCTCACGCCCGTCTACGCCATTGCCAAGGCCGTCCGGGTGAAGAGCCTGCTCAGCGCGGTCGAGAGCGTCTTCGGCAGGATCCCGCCCGGCCTCGACATGCCGAAGACGGCGGTCCGGTGGGAGACCGTGCGGCGGGCCGTGCCCGCGGCGATCGGCATCCGCCTGCGGGTCCGGAGGTACCTGACGAGCATGCGTGCGTTCCTGGCCGCCTCCCCGCAGCGGTGCGAGGAGCTGCGCGGGCGGGTCGCCGCCACCACCACCGGACCGGCGCTGGCCGCCCTGTACGAGAGCGAGATCGAGCCGCACCTGGTGACGTCGTGCCGCATGCTGGAGGCCGCGGGCAAGCAGGGCGGCACGAGCCTGATCAAGGTCCGCGAAACGTTGCGCCGGATGGCGGGTGACGTCGACGCCGAGGCGATGCTCACCGGCGTCACCGCATCCCACGAGCTGGCCAGCCTCGGCCTCCTCACAGGCCTGACCCGGCTGGCCGGCGGCGAGATCACCCGGGACGAGTTCGCGCGCCGCTACGGGCACCGCGGGCCGCACGAGTTCGAGCTGTCCATCCCGCGGCCGGGTGAGGACCCCGGCTGGATCGACGCGCAGCTCGCGGGCCTGCGCGACCTGCGGACCGACGCCACCGAGCTGCTCGCGCGCCAGGAACGAGCCCGGGACCAGGCGTGGGCGCGCTTCGCCGCGCGCTACCCGGGCAAGAGCGCCCGGATGCGCGAGCGGGTGCGGCGCTGGGGCGCCGTCGTGCGGGACCGGGAGACCGCGCGGTCGGAGAACATCCGGGCGTTCTGGGTGCTGCGCGCCTTCGTCGTCAGGGCCGGGGAGCTGACCGGCGTCGGCGACGACGTGTTCTTCCTCCACCGCGACGAGCTCCTCAATCTGCTGCGCGGCGACACGGCGGCGTTGGACGAGGTGCCGGTCCGGCGGGCGACCTACGAGCAGTACGCGGCGCTGCCGCCGTATCCGGCGCTGATCGTCGGCCACTTCGACCCCGTGCGGTGGGCCGCGGACCCGGGCAGGCGGTCCGACCTGTACGACGCCCGTGGCGGGACGGTCCCGGCGAGCGACACCGTGGCGGGCTTCCCCGGCGCACCCGGTGTGGTGGAGGGCGTCGCGCGGGTGATCCCGAGCCCCGAGCAGGGCGACCGGCTCCAGCCGGGCGACATCCTCGTGACGACCGTGACGAACGTGGGCTGGACCCCGCTGTTCCCGCGCGCCGCCGCGGTGGTGACCGACCTGGGCGCGCCGCTGTCACACGCCTCCATCGTGGCCCGCGAACTCGGCATTCCCGCCGTGGTCGGCACGGGCAACGCGACGATGCGGCTGCACGACGGCGACCGCGTCCGCGTCGACGGCGAACGCGGCACGGTCGAGGTGCTCATCTGACGCCACCTGAGTGACGTCCGGCCCTAGCTGTCCACGACGGTCAGTTGCACGGTGGGTGCATGGCCGATCTCGGCGTGCAGGTCAGGCCGGCTCGGCTTGGTACTGCACGGCACCATCTCGCCTGGTTGGGTGCTGGGCTCGTTCTCGGATTCGTCGTGCCGTTCCTCTTCGCTGATGTGCTGCAGCTGCCGAGAGACCTCTACTACGGCGTCTACATCGCGGCCGTGCTCGTGTTCTTCGTGCTGTGGGCCCGGACGACCGGTCGACGACTCGACGTGATGGTGCGCCGACGCTGGCGGTTGGCCGTCGTCCTCGGCCTGGTCATCGCGCTCGTCCTCGCCGTCGTCGTCGTGCGCACCGAACCCGCCACCGGCGGCCCTCAGGGCCTGGCGCTGGCCTGGGCCGTGCTCTGGCGTGGGATCGCCTATGGCGCCGCTGACGGCCTGCTGCTTTCGGCGTTTCCGATCCTGGCGGTGTTCGCCGCCGCCGAGGACAGCGACCTGCGCCAGCGCAGGTCCGGCACCGTCGCCGTCGGGGCCGTCGCGCTGCTCGCCTCGATGGTCATGACGACCGTCTATCACCTCGGTTACCCCGACTTCCGCTCGCCGTTGCTGGTCAGGCCCGTGGCCGCGGACGTCGTGTGGAGCGTGCCGACCCTCGTCACCCTCAACCCGATCGGTGCACCGATCGCGCATGCCGGCCTGCACGTGGGCGCGGTCCTGCACTCCTCCGAGACCGACGTCTTCCTGCCGCCGCATCGCTGAACGTCCGGCGGCGTACGTCGTCCAGACCGGGTTGATCGGGGCGTTCAGGCCAATGGCCGCACCGAGTCTCCCCGGCGGACATCGGAGACCGTCGCGCCGTCGAAGAGGATCGGGTAGGTGCGGATGCTGCGGTCCTCCACGTCGAAGGTCGGCTTGTTCTGCACCTGCAGGTGCAGATGTGGCTCGCCCGAGTTGCCGGAGTCGCCGACCTCGCCGAGAACCTGACCGCGCTGGACCTCGTCGCCGACGTGGACGCGCAGGCTGCCCTGCTTCAGGTGCCCGTAGAGGACGTAGTGCCCGCCGCCGATGTCGAGAACGATGTGGTTACCCGCCATGGCATGCCAGGTGGTTCCGCCCACGGGCAGGTCCGGGTAGCCGTCCACGACCTCCGTCACTCGTCCGTCAGCCACGGCGAGCAGCGGCTGCCCGAAGATGAAGAAGTTCTCCAGGCGGCTGCGGTCGCCGCGGGAGGTCTTCCCGTCGACGACCCTGACGATGTCGATGGCGTCGCGCTGGACGGTGAGCGTCCAGTGGTTGTTGACGAGCGTGCTCCTCCCCGCGGAGATGGCCTCCCACCGGCCGGTCAGCGGAACACCGATCGTGACCGCGTCCCGTGGCGCCGTGACGGTGCCGACGAGCTGGACGACGAGGAAGACCGAGCCGAGCACGGCCAGCAGGTTCGCCGCGAGGGAGATGCGCCGGCGAGGGAAGGCGACGAGAACCGCGGCGGCGGCCAGGCCGACCCAGAACGCCGCGACGATGAACGCTGCGGCATCGGGGGCGTAGGCACGCCAGACGTAGAGCGTGCCAGGCAGGGCCGCCGCGGCGAGAAGAGCGAGGAGAACCCAGAGGTTCGCGGCCTGCAGCGCCCAGGTCCGGCGCCCGAGACGACGCGGCGACACCGCGCCGAGACGGATCCTGCGGATGACCATGACGATCGGCAGGATGACGGCGAACGCGACCATCGCCAGCACCGTCTCGCCCGCCTGGTACGCGCGGGCCCCGGCGACGAGCGCCGTGACGCTGATGATCAGCTCCCGGCGTCCGAGCATCGCCGGCGTGGCGGACACCCGGGTCTCGGCGAAGCGCGGCAGCGCCACGCAGACAGCGGCGAGCGTGGCGAGGACGGCATGCCCGTGCTCGATCGGGATCCTGCCGAGCAGCGGGTCCATGCCGAAGGCGACCGGGACGAAGCAGATCACCGCCGGCAGCGCGAGGACGAGAGTGCGCCGCGTCCCGGCGATTCCCCGCTGGGGAGAGCGGCCGTCGGGCTCGACCGTGAACGCGACGAGCACACCGAGAACGACCACGACGGCGACGTTCGGCAGGCTGAGCGCCCCGAACGTGGTGACGGCGTACCAGGCCGGCGCGAGAGCACCGAAAACCCAGCGCAGGACGGTGGGTGCGGTGCGCGCAGGGTGCGAGCCAGTCCTGCTGAGCACCGGATTCTCCTCTTGTCGGCTGCACACAGCGTGCGCTGCTCGCACAGCTCGTGACAGCCGCGAAGGGCCCGGAACCCCTGGCCGGAAGACCGGAGCTGCTCGGTGCGGTCGGGCCGTTCGAGGAAGCACTGCCTATGGGCGATCCAGGACGATTGAGAAGAATCTTGCCGGCGAGCGGTTTCTCGGCAGTTCCGTCACGCACGAGCACTGGAGCACCCCCACCATGACGCACGAGTCCACCTGGTACGACGACTTCTTCACCGAGCTGCCCAACGCCTTCTGGCGCGCTGCCGTCCCGCCGGAGGCCACCGCCGCCGAGATCGACTTCCTTGTCCGCGCGGTCGGTCTGCGGCCCGGCCACCGTGTGCTGGACGTCTGCTGCGGCAGCGGACGCCACGCGCTACCCCTGGCGCGGTATGGCTGCCACGTCACCGGCGTCGACGTGTCGGCCGAGGCGATCGCGCACGCCCGGCGGGCCGCCGAGGAGGAGGGGTTGGCGGCCGACCTGCGGATCGGCGACGTCCGGGCGCTGCCCGCCGACGTGCAGGCCGACGTCGCGATCTGCATGGGCAACGCCTTCGGCTATCTCGACCACGCCGGTACCCAGGAGTTCCTCGCCGACCTCGCGCGGATCGTCGTGCCCGGCGGCGCCCTCGTCCTCGACTACGGGTTCGTCGCCGAGTCGGTGCTGCCGGGCATCGCGCTCGAGGAGGAGCCGATGACGATCGGGGGGATCGAAGCCACCTCGGTCAACAGCTACGACCCCGTGGCGAGTCGGTGGCTGACCGAGTTCACCTTCCGCCGCGGCGACGAGGTGCACCGGGGCACGTCCGTGCAGCACGTTTACACCTCGGCGGAGGTGACCCGGCTCGTCGTCGCGGCCGGGTTCGCGGATGTCGAGCAGTACGGCGCCGCGGACCGGTCGCCGCACCGGCTCGGCAGTCCACGCCTCCTGCTGGTGGCGCGGCGCCCGTGACCAGCTCTCGGCCTGAACGAATCACCCCTCCGGGCGATACTGGCCGGGCGACCGAGATCGGCGGCCCGACGAAGGGAGCGCTTGTGACCGCCTCCGACATGTTCCGCCTCAGTGAGGCCGTCCGCGGTGAGGACTACCTGCTGGCGACCTACTACATCGAGATGCCCGCGGAGGCGGACATCCTTGCCAAGGCGGCGAGCTACGCGGTCGGGCAGACGATCGGCACGTGGGTCGAGGTGCCCGGGGTGACGGCCGAGATGCGCGACCGGCACCTGGGCCGCGTGGTCAAGGTGCTGGAGGCGCCGCCGGTGGACCTCGGCACGCAGACGCAGGAGACCAGCGGGTACTTCATGCAGATCGCGCTGCCGACGGTGAACATCGGCCCCTCGATCCCGATGCTGCTCGCGACGGCCATCGGCAACGACGTCTCGACGTCGGTGCAGGCCAAGCTCGTGGACCTCGAGGTGCCGGACACGCTGGCCGAAGAGCTGGTCGGCCCCCGGTTCGGGATCGAGGGCGTGCGCAAGCTCGTCGGGGTGCACGACCGGCCCCTCGTGCTCAACATGATCAAGCCGTGCACCGGGCTGACCCCGGAGGCCGGGGCCCAGATCTTCTACGAGACGGCCCTGGGCGGCGTCGACCTCATCAAGGACGACGAGCTGATGGGCAACCCGTCGTTCTCCCCGGTGGTGGACCGCGTCAAGGCCTACCTGGCCGCTGGGGAGCGCGCCCGGGACGAGACGGGCCGCGACGTGATCTACCTTCCGAACGTCACGGACCGGGCGGACCGGATGCTCGACACCGCGCGCCGAGCCGTGGACGCCGGTGCCCGGGCGGTCATGTGCGCCTACGCGTCGGTCGGCTACGGGGGGTTGCAGAGCCTGTCCGAGCTGGTCGGGGTGCCGATCCTCGCCCACTATGCGGCGGCGGGGCCCTACTTCGAAGGCCCGGGTACGGGCATGTCGGCGCCGCTGGCGCTCGGGCTGCTCCCGCGGCTGGCGGGCGGTGATCTGGCGATCACGATTACGCCGTACGGCGGCTATCCGCTCCGGCGGTTGCAGTACCTCAAGATGATCCAGCAGCTGACGCTGCCCCGCCCGCACATCGCCCCGACCTTCCCGGTCATCGGCGGCGGCGTGCACCCCGGCACCGTCGAGACGTACATGGGCGAGCTGGGCCCGGACATCGTCCTCGGCGCAGGCGGGGCGATCCAGGGGCACCCGGACGGCGCCGCAGCCGGCGCGGACGCGATGCGCCAGGCGATCGACGCGGTGATGGCCGGCCGGCGGGTCGTCGACGCCGCGCAGGAGCACCCCGAGCTGGGTCGTGCGCTGGAGAAGTTCGGCTCGACCGTCTGACCACGAGGTTCACTCAGCGGGACACGACATGCGAACCAGATCTCGGTTACGTAACGTCCGAGAGGCACGACGGCGCCCCAGCGGTGTCCTGCTGTGGGCCACGACAGCCGTCGGTCATCGACGACGAGGAGTGCCCCATGGCAGACACGCTGCGTATCGTGGTCGGGAGCGACTGTGCGGGGATTCGGTACAAGGATGCACTTGCCGATCAGCTGCGCAACGACGACCGCGTGTCGGAGGTCATCGATGTCGGGCGCGACATCGATGAAGACACGCACTACCCCCACATCGCGGTGGCGGCCGCCCGTCTGATCATGGACGGCCAGGCCGACCGCGCACTGCTCGTGTGCGGGACGGGGCTGGGCGTGGCGATCAGCGCGAACAAGGTCCCGGGGATCCGCGCGGTCACGGCGCACGACAGCTTCTCCGTCGAGCGCGCGGTGTTGAGCAACGACGCCCAGGTGCTCTGCATGGGCGAGCGGGTGGTCGGGCTCGAGGTGGCGCGCCGGCTGACCCGGGAGTGGGTGGGTTACCGATTCGACCCGGCGTCGGCGTCGGCCGAGAAGGTCGCGGCCATCGGCGAGTACGAGCGCACGCACGAGGAACCCCCCATCAGCGAGGACGAGGCCGCGCTGCTCGCGGACGCCGCTGTGCGGGTGTGACGCGGGCGCGACGCCCGGCGTAGCGGTCCTGAACGACAGCCGAAGGAAGGTGCGCAATGACGCGTCTGTTCAACGACCCGACGGACTTCCTGGACGAGCTGGTCGACGGCTTCGTCGCCGCCTCGGGCCGCTGGGTGCGGGCCGTGCCGGGCGGCGTGGTCCGGTCCACGCGGTCGCCCGAGCCCACGGTGGCGATCGTGATCGGTGGCGGGTCCGGGCACTACCCGGCGTTCGCCGGCCTCGTGGGCCCCGGCCTGGCCCACGGTGCGGCCATGGGCAACCTGTTCGCCTCCCCGTCCACCCAGCGGGCCTACTCCGTCGCCAAGGCCGCCGACCAGGGCCGGGGGGTGCTGTTCAGCTACGGCAACTACGCCGGTGACGTGCTCAACTTCGACGCCGCCCAGGACCAGCTGAAGGCCGAGGGCATCGACTGCCGCACCGTGCTGGTCACCGACGACATCTGGAGCGCGCCGGCGGACGAGGTCGAGAAGCGCCGCGGCATCGCGGGCGACCTCACTGTCTTCAAGGTCGCCAGCGCCGCGGCCGAGGAGGGCGCATCGCTCGACGAGGTCGAGCGGGTGGCGCGCCACGCCAACGACCGCACCCGGTCGTTCGGCGTCGCCTTCGACGGCTGCACCCTGCCGGGGAAGTCGGAACCGCTGTTCACCGTGCCGAAGGGGCGGATGGCGGTCGGGCTGGGCATCCACGGCGAGCCCGGCATCGACGAGACGGACGTGCCCACCGCGGAGGAGCTCGCCGAGCTGTTCGTCTCGCGCCTGCTCGACGAGGTGCCCGCGGGGATCGACGTGTCCGGCGCCCGCGTGGTGCCGATCCTCAACGGCCTGGGCAGCGTGAAGTACGAGGAGCTGTTCGTCGTCTACCGCGGCGTCGACCGGCTGCTCCGGGCCGCCGGTGTCGAGGTCGTCGATCCCGAGGTCGGCGAGTTCTGCACGAGCTTCGACATGGCCGGGTGCTCGCTGACGCTGCTGTGGCTGGACGACGAGCTGGAGCGGCTCTGGACCGCGCCCGCGGACACGCCCGCCTTCCGGCGCGGCTCGGTCGCCCAGCACGAGCGTGTCGAGGCCGACGCGGCGCAGGCCACGCAGAAGACGATCCCGCCGGCCAGCGCCGAGTCCCGCGAGGCGGCGACCGTGGTCGCGGGCTTGCTCGCGCGGACGGCGGAGGTGATCGCCGAGAACGCCGACGAGCTCGGGCGGATGGACTCGGTCGCCGGCGACGGGGACCACGGGATCGGCATGCAACGGGGCAGCCAGGCCGGGGCGAACGCGGCCCGGTCGGCCGCCGCGGACGGCGCGGGCGCAGGCACGACCCTCACCGAGGCCGGCGACGCCTGGTCCGACCAGGGCGGCGGCACGTCCGGGGTGATCTGGGGGCGGATCCTGCAGACCCTCGGCCGGGCGCTGGGTGACGACGCTCCGGTGGACGCGGTCGCGGTGTCGGCCGCCGTCGTCGAGGCCAAGGATGCCGTGATGGGCTTCGGCAAGGCCCAGGTCGGTGACAAGACGATGATCGACGCGATCGTGCCCTTCGCCGACGACCTCATCCGGGGCGTCGCCGCGGGCGCCACCCTGCAGGATGCCTGGCAGCACGCCGCGACCGTCGCCGAGAAGGCGGCACAGCAGACCGCGGAGCTGGCCGCGAAGCTCGGGCGTGCCCGGTCGCACGGCGAGAAGAGCATCGGCACCCCCGACCCGGGCGCGGTGTCCTTCGCCCTCATCTGCACGACCGTGGCCGGTGAGCTCGGTCGAGAGGGGACCGGCTGATCATGGCCCGCTTCGCGATCGGCTCCAGCCTCAAGATGTACTTCTCCCACCGGCGCACGCTGGAGTGGGTGCAGGAGGTCGCGAAGATCTGCGCAGACCACCCGGCGACGGTCGGCGGGGCCGTGCAGTTCTTCGTGATCCCGACCTTCCCGAGCATTCCCGGCGTGGTCGAACTGGCCCGGCCCGCCGGGATCGCGGTCGGCGGGCAGAACCTGCACTGGGAGGACTCCGGGCCGTTCACCGGCGAGGTCAGCGGTGCAGAGCTGGCCGAGCTGGGCGCCACGATGGTCGAGGTCGGGCACGCCGAGCGCCGCGCGATGTTCGGCGAGACCGACGAGATCGTGGCACGCAAGACGCTGGCCGGGCTACGCAACGGCCTCGCGCCGGTCCTGTGCATCGGCGAGGCCGAGCCGGGCGCGCCGGATCACGCGGCCGGGCTCTGCATCGAGCAGCTGGAGTCCGCCCTGGCCCCGGCGCGCACGTCGGCGACGGGCGGGCAGCTGCTGGTGGCCTACGAACCGAACTGGGCGATCGGCGCTCCGGAGCCCGCCCCACCGGAGTACGTCAACGCGGTGTGCCGGGCGCTGCGCGCGCACGTCGCCGGTGACGAGCTGTTCCCCGACGCGAAGGTGATCTACGGCGGCAGCGCGGGCCCCGGCCTGCTGCCCCGGATCGCCGAGAACGTGGACGGGATGTTCCTCGGTCGGTTCGCGCACGACGCGAGCGCCGTCCGACGGATCCTCGACGAGGTCGACGTGAACGACACCTGAGAAAAGGAAGGCTCGAGATGCTGCTGCCCGACGAACGTGCCGCGCACGACACCGACGACCTGACCGTGGAGAGGGTGGCGTGACCATGGCGGGAAAGGCGTACCTGGGGATCGATGCCGGCACCTCCGTCGTGAAGGCGGCGATCTTCGACCAGAACGGCGACGCGCTCGCGGTGCAGGGGCGGTCGATCCCGCTGATGCATGATCGGGGCGGGGTCAGGGGCGCGGTCGAGCAGGACTTCGACGTCATCCTGGCCACGATGTCGGCGGTTGTCTCGGATGCCATCCGCGAGGCCGGGCAGGCGCCGGAGTCGGTGGCCCTGACCGGGCAGGGCGACGGCTGTTGGATCACCGACGAGAAGTTCCACCCCGTGCGCCCGGCTCTGTCGTGGCTCGACGGGCGGGCCGGCGCGTTGGTCGACGACTGGTCGAAGTCCGGTGTCCTGCAGGACGTGTACGAGATCAGCGGTGGGGCGATGTTCCCCGGCGCCCCGGCCGCCTGCCTGAAGTGGCTCGACGAGAACGAGCCGCAGACCCTGGACCGCGCCGCCACCGCGGGCTACTGCAAGGACGCGCTCTTCGGCCGGCTCACCGGCGTGCGCGCCACCGACCCGTCGGATGCGTCGATGCCTTTCGGCGACGGCACCGGCATGGGCTACAGCGACCGCGTGCTGGAGCTGACCGGGTTGACGGACCGGCGCCCCCTGCTGGCCCCGATCGTGGCGCCGGTCCCGGTGGCCGAGTTGACCGACGAGGGTGCGGCGCTGCTGGGGCTGCCCGCGGGTACCCCGGTGACCTCGGGGCCGTTCGACTTCCCCGCTTGCGGCTTCGGGTCCGGCGTGGGCTGGCCCGGGACGGAGGGCGACGCCCTACTCATCGTGGGCACCACGCTGGGTTGCCTGGTGCACCGCGACGAGCTGGTCACCTCCGGCGACGCTGCGGGATTCAGCGTGTCCACCGGCAAGTCCGGGCAGTGGCTGCGGGCGATGCCGGCGATGGTCGGTACCGCGTCGCTGGACTGGGTGCTGCGCACCCTCGGTATCGAGATCAGTGCCGTTGAGGGGTTGCTGGGCACCAGCCCGCCCGGGGCGAACGGTCTGAACTTCCTGCCGTACCTGGCGACCTCGGGTGAGCGTGCCCCGTTCGTCGACCCGCTCGCGGCCGGGTCGATCTCCGGCATCCGCCTGACCACCCACCGCGACGACATGGTGCGCGCGGTGTGCGAGGGCCTGGCCTACACCGCACGGCACTGCTTCGAGGCGGCCGGGCGCAGCGGTCGGATCGTGGTGACCGGCGGCGGCAGCAAGTCGTCGAACTGGATGAAGGTGTTCGCGGACGTGCTCGAGGTGCCACTGGTGCTCGCCCGCACGCCCGAGGTGGGTGCGCGGGGCGCCGTGCTGGCCGGCGCCCACGCCCGCGGCGAGGACCTCGACGTCGAGCAGTGGACCAGCCCGGAGGGTGTCGTGGAGCCCAACGACGCGAACCGCGCGCTCTACGACGCCGGCTTCGCCCACCAGATGGAGCTGCTGGAGGCGGCCAGGCCGCTCTGGCACACCCGCAACGCGCTGGCCACCCAGGGGGACGCCAAGTGACTTCGACGCTCTCGCCGTCGACGCGCAAGGACGCGATCGCCGCCGCAAGCACCGGGACGCACGACCTGGTGGTGGTCGGCGGTGGTGTCACCGGTGCCGGCGTCGCCCTGGACGCGGCCGCCCGGGGGCTGTCGGTCGTGCTGCTGGAGGCCGGCGACCTCGCCGTCGGCACCTCCTCGCGCTCCGGCAAGACCATGCACGGCGGGCTGCGCTACCTGGAGCAGCTCAACTTCTCGCTGGTGTTCGGTGCGCTGCGCGAGCGCGACCTGACCATCAAGACGCTCGCGCCGCACCTGGTCGGCCACGAGCACTTCCTCTACCCGCTGCAGCACCAGTGGGAGAAGCCGTACGTCGGTGCGGGCGTCGGCCTCTACGACGCGATGGCGACGATGAGCAAGCGGACGGGCGGGGCGCCGCACGCCCGCTATCTGAGCCGCAAGACGGTGGAGCGGGAGGCACCCGGTCTCGACACGAACGTGGTCATCGCCGGCCTGCAGTACCCGGACGGGCGGATGGACGACGCCCGCCACACCCTGGCCGTCGCCCGGACCGCGGCGGCCTACGGGGCGCACGTGATCACGTACGCCAAGGTGACGGGTGTGCGCACCGGCCCCGACGGCCGGGCCACCGGCGTGACGGCCGACGACCGCCACGGCGGCGGGACGTTCGACGTCTCGGCGCGGGTCGTCGTGAACGCCGCCGGTGTGTGGGCGGCGGAGGTCCAGCAGCTCGCCGGGGCGCACACGTTCACCATCGCCCCGGCCAAAGGCGTGCACCTGCTCGTCCGCAAGGAGGCGTTCGACTCGACGACCGGCATCCTCTCGAAGGCCGAGGACTCGGTGATCATCCTGCGGAAGTGGTACGGCCACTGGCTGCTGGGCACCACCGACACCCCCTACGACGGGGACAAGAGCAACCCCGTCGCGGAGAAGGAGGACATCGACTACCTGCTGCGCAACGTCAACACGCTGCTGCGTCGCAAGATCGAGCGCGCCGACCTGCTGGGCACCTACGCCGGGCTGCGCCCGTTGCTCGCCCCTGCGGGGGCGGACGCCAAGTCGACCTCGGCCCTGTCCCGCGACCACGCCGTGATCGAGGCGCCGACCGGGATGGTGACCATCGTCGGGGGCAAGTACACGACCTACCGGCCCATGGCCCGCGACGCCGTCGACGCCGCAGCCCGGTCGCTGGGCCGGGAGATCCCGCCCACCCCGACCGAGAACCTCCCGCTGGTCGGGGCGCCGGGGTGGCAGGTGATCCGCAACCAGCTGCCGGGGCTCTCGGCCCGGTACGGCGTGCCCGAGCCGACGCTGCAGCGGATGCTGCACCGCTACGGCGCCGAGCTGCCGGACGTGCTGGCCCCGATCGTGGGCGATCCGGCGCTGGGCCGCCCGATCGACCACACCGCGGGCTACCTGCCCGTGGAGTTCGTCTACGCGGTCACCAAGGAGGGCGCGCTGACCCTGGACGACGTGCTCACCCGCCGCACCCACGTCGCGATCGAGGACCCGGACGCCGGGATCGACGCGGCCGCGGAGGTGGCCGCCCTGATCGCGCCGGTGCTGGGGTGGGACGCGGCACGGCAGAAGGAGGAGGTCGCGGCGTACGAGGCCCAGCCGCGGCTCGCGACCATCCTCTGAGCTTCTCTCACGTGGGCGGTGGGTGGTGTCCCCTCCGACACCACCCACCGCCCACGGTGTTTCCCTGCTCAGGGCTTTTATGCGCGTGCCTGGGCGGGCAGCACGTGGTCGCCGACCTTGTCCGGTCGGGACCGTCAGTCGGTGGCACCGACCAGCTGCCCCGCGCCCTGCACGATGCCGGGGAGCTGCTGGTTGGGCCGCTGCTGCTCGCCGTGCAGGGCGTTGAGGACGACAGCGCCGCCGGTCAGCGCCGGGATCACCCACTGCAGCACCTTGAGCTGGCGCTGGGCCGTCGCCACCTCCGCGGGGGTCTCCGGAGCGGGATCGGTGCCGCCCGCCACCGGCACGCTGTCGAACTGGTCGAGCTTGGCGCCGAGCGCGCGACTCCAGGCGGAGGCGCCCAGAGCGGCACCGGTGAGGACGAGCTTCGCGACGGTCGAGGTCCCGACGCCCTTCTGGCCCGCGACCCGGCTCTTGTTCGCGTACAGCAGGCCCGCGCCGCCGACGAGGTGCGCGGCGATCGCGCCGAGGTTGACCGGCGTCCAGCGGCTCCAGCATCACGCAGGAGCAGCTGGACACCGTCGTCGGCAGCACGGCCTACGACAAGGACGGCGACAGGGTAGGCAAGATCGGTGCGGTCTACTACGACGACGCCACGAACCAGCCCTCGTGGCTCACCGTGCAGACGGGCCTCTTCGGCACGAAGGAGACGTTCGTGCCCGTGCAGGGCGCGGAGATCTCCGGTGACCGCGTGACCCTGCAGTACGAGAAGGCCACGGTGAAGGACGCCCCGAACGTCGACGAGGACGGGCGCCTCTCGCCGCAGGAGGAGGAGCAGCTGTACCGCTTCTACGGGGTTCAGTACGCCGGCGGCGTCGCCTCCGGGCAGGCCGCGGGTGGCCTCGCCACCGGCCGTCACGCTTCGGACGTGGAGACGCGGGGTGTGGCCGACACCGGCCATGCCTTCGGCGGCGACATCGACATCGACCATGACCGGCGCGGCGTCCGCGACGACGTCGCACGTGGCGCGGTGGGCCACGACACCTCCGGCCCGACCACCGACGAGGCGATGACCCGCTCCGAGGAGCAGCTGCGCGTCGGGACCGAGACCCAGCAGACGGGCCGGGCCCGGCTGCGCAAGCACGTCGTCACCGAGCATCAGCAGGTGACGGTGCCGGTGACCCGCGAGGAGGTCACGCTCGAGCGCGAGCCGATCACCGAGGTCAACCGCGGCGAGGCCTACGACGGCCCCGCGATCTCCGAGGAGGAGCACGAGGTCACGCTGCACGCCGAACGGCCGGTGGTCGACACCGAGGCCGTCGCCGTCGAGCGGGTGCGGCTGGGCAAGGAGACCGTCACCGACCAGGAGACCGTGGGCGGCGAGGTCCGCAAGGAGGAGATCGAGCTCGACCGCGGCGACGCCACCCTCCGTGATGACGTGCGGGGCGGCCGTTCCTGACCAGTATGCGCAGGGGTCGGTGAGCAGGGACTGCTCACCGGGCCCTGCGCAGAGCCGTTAGCGCAGTCCGGCGAAGGTGACGGCCATGTCGTGGTAGCACGACCGTCTGATCGCCCTTGGCCCGCTGGAGATGCACGCTGTGATGTCGCCGGTGCGCGTTGCCGCCATCGGTCCGGGCGAGGAAAGGGATCCGGTGACTGAACGGGCTCGGCGCGGGGTCTTCGGCGTGCTGTTCGTCCTGGCCGTGCTCGGTGCCGCGGCGCTCATGGGCAGCGCGCTCGTGGACGGCCCCGGGTTGCGGGTGGTGCTGCAGGTCTCCGGCTCGATCACGGCCGTCGTGTTCGGGGGTGTGGCATCGGTTCTGGCGTGGCGCTGGTGGGGCGGTCGCGTGGGTCGGTAGCCGGCTCACCGGCGCAGGCGGGCACGCACAGCGCGGTGCACGGGCCGGGACGGTGCGGGGGCGTGGCGCCCGCGCCGAGATCGATGACCCCGGCGAGCAGGTCGGTCAGCGGCCGGATCGCCGGCGTGGGCTGGGTCATGGCGTCTCCTTTGACGGCAGTGAGGTCGTCCGAGTGCGGTGTGACGTTGCACCGGAGAGTGCCGAGCACCGCTGTCAGATACCTGTCGCCGGGCCCCTTTCGTGCGAGTGCGACGACAGCGGCTGCGGGCAGGATGTCGGCATGCGGAGCGCAACCATGATCACGTCCACGGACGTCGCCGATCTTGGCACGATCCTCGGGATCTGGGCACACCCCGACGACGAGGCCTACCTGTCCGGTGGGCTGATGGCGATGGCCCGCGACAACGGGCAGCGGGTCGTCTGCGTGACGGCGACCCGCGGTGAGCTGGGCACGCCCGACCCGGTCGCCTGGCCGCCGGACCGGCTCGCCGCCGAGCGCACCCGGGAGCTGGCGCGCTGCCTGGCCGTCCTCGCTGTGCACGAGCACCACTGGCTGGACTACCGCGACGGGGAGTGCGCCGGCGCCGACCCGAACGGCGCGGTCGAGCGGCTGGGCGCGGTGATCGCCGACGTCCGTCCGGACACCGTCCTGACCTTCGGCCCGGACGGCATCACCGGCCATCCCGACCACTGCACGGTCTCGGCCTGGGCCGGTGCCGCCTTCGACCGCGCCGCTCCGCCCGGCGCGCGGCTGCTGCACGCGGCGACCCCCGAGCCGCGGGCGGCGCGGTGGGGCGAGCTGAACGAGAGCCTCGGCGTCTACCTGTCCGGTTATCCGATCGTCACCCCGCCGGAGGGGCTGGCCGTGGACGTCGTGCTGGATCCGGCGACCGCGGACCGCAAGGTCCGGGCGTTGGCGGCGCAGGCGACGCAGACCGCCGGGCTGATCGGGATGCTGGGCGTCGACCGCTACACCGCATGGGTCGGCGAGGAGTCGTACGTCGGGGCGGCGCGCATCCCGCCGGCGCCGAGCGGGTCCGTAGTCGGGTCGGTCACCGACTGAGGTTCCGCTCGATCGCGTCTCGAGCGATCCTGAGCACCTCGGCGCGGCTCACCGCCGCCGTCGGTAGTCCGAGTTGCCGATCGCCCCGGTCGACGGCCGGCGCGTCGGGGGCGTGATCCGCGGCCGCGTCGAGAACCGCGGCGGCATCGGGGTCGCGGATGCGCCGGAGCAGGTCCGCCAGGTTGCGCAGCGCGGGCCACAGGTGGGGCCAGTTGCCGGTCCGCGCGAAGTAGTCGACGACGTCGCGGTAGCCGTGGAGTGCCTCGGCCACACGGCCGGTGGTGCCGTGCAGGGCGACCAGGCCCACGGCCGCGACGCCGACGAGGAAGGTCGCGCCGCAGCCGCGGGCCAGCTCGACGGCACGCCGGTAGTGCCGCTCGGCCGCCGCAGCGTGCCCGACGATGCTCTCGATCTCCCCGGCCACGTACTCGCTCCACGCCCGCATCGAGGGTGACACCGCGTCGGCATGTCCTCGCGCGTGCAGCTCCCGCGCCCGGTCGAGGTCGCCGGCGTAGGCCGTGGCCAGCGCGGCCGCGACCAGCGTCTCGTCCACCCGGATCCCCCGTTCGGCCGCCGCGAGGCAGCGCTGGACGACCTCGGCGTGCGCTCCTCGAGCCAGTGCGGCCACGGCCAGCGGCAGCGTGCAGTACCACGACGACGCCTCGTCGGTCGCGCGTTCGAGCCCCGCGCGGCCGAGCCGGTCCGTTCTCGCGTAGTCCCCGCGGTGGTAGGCCGCCTCCGCGGCGGTACCAGCACGGCGGCGGCTCGGGGGTGCGCTGCGAGCGCGGGGTCCGTATCGAACTCGCGGGCCAGGTCCTCGGCCCAGTCCCGCAGCTCCACCAGGTCGCGGTAGCTGATCGCGTCGTACAGCGCGGTGATCATCGCGGCGGCCGCATCGACGTCGCCGCGGCTGCGGGCCAGCTGCCACGCCGACCGCAGGTTCGCCATCTCGCGGCGCAGGACCGCGTCCGCCTCGGGCTCGCGCTCCGTCCGCAGCGTCGCGCCGATCCAGGTCGCGCGGTCGACCGCCCACCGGAGCAGGCGGTCCGCCCCGTCGCCGTCGTCGCCCTCAGCGGCGAGCCGGTCGAGGCCGAACGCCCGCGTGCGCCTCCTGCAGCACGGCGAGGGCGTCGACCGGGGCGGTGCGGGCTGTCGCAAGCATGGCCCGTGCCTGCGCGAGGTCGAGCTCGTCGACGGTGAGGTCGGCGACCTCGGTGCGACCGCCACCACCGGTGCCGTCGTCATCGGCGGCCGGCTCGGCCTCTACCGCGCCCTCGCCGACGGCGCCGCCACCCCGGAACGGTTCGCCGAGCGGACCGGCTGCCACCCCCGCTACCTCACCGAGTGGCTGCGCGGGCAGGCCGCCGCCGGCTACATCACCTACGACCCCGCGACGGGCGAGTTCTCGCTCACCCCCGAGCAGGCCTTCTGTCTCGCCGACCCGAACGGCCCCGACCTGCCCGCGGCGTGCCTCACCGTGCTCGGCTACCTGCGCGCCGAACCGCGCATCACCGAGGCGTTCCGGACCGGCGAGGGAGTCGGGTGGCACGAGCACGACGACGACGTCTTCGTCGGGTGCGACGCGTTCTACCGGCCCGGCTACGTCACCGAACTGGTGCCGAACTGGATCCCCGCACTGGAGGGTGTCGTCGAGAAGCTGACGGCCGGGGCGCGGGTGGCCGACGTCGGCTGCGGGCTCGGGTCGTCGTCGGTGCTGCTCGGCCAGGCCTACCCGCGCAGCACGGTCGTCGGCCGGGACTACCACGCGCACTCGATCGAGCTGGCCCGGAAGAAGGCCGCGGAGGCCGGTGTCGCGGACCGGGTGACGTTCGAGGTGGGCACCGCGCAGACCCTCGCGGGCACCGGCTACGACCTGGTGACCACCTTCGACTGCCTGCACGACATGGGCGACCCGCTCGGCGCCGCCCACCGGATCCGCGCGGCGCTGGCCCCGGACGGTACCTGGCTGGTGGTCGAGCCGAACGCCGCGGACACGGTCGAGGGCACCCTCAACCCCGTGGGCAGGCTGTACTACAACGGGTCGCTGTTCCTCTGCCTGCCCAACGCGCTCGCGCAGCCCGGCGGCTACGCCCTCGGCGCGCAGGCCGGCGAGGCCGCGGTCCGGGAGATCGCCGCCGAGGCGGGCTTCACCCGGTTCCGGCGCGCGGCGGAGACCCCGTTCAACCTGGTGTACGAGATCCGGCCGTAGACCGTTAGGGGAAGTTGACGATCGCCAACGCGGCGGGCAGTTGGTCGGTCCGCGGCTCCGGTGTCGGGAGCTTGCCCTGCAAGAACTGCCCGCTGAGGAAGTCGTCGGCGTCGAAGAGGGCCTGCGGCGCGACCTGCCCGTCGTAGGAGAAGCGGTCGATGACGTAGGGCAGGCCGTCGCTGCCCAGCACCGACGGGCCGTCCATGAGGTGGAAGTGCATGTGCGAGGCGTTCGCGTTGCCGGTGTTGCCGAGCTTCGCGATCACCTGGCCCTTCGTCACCCGATCGCCCGGTTTCACCAGCAGGGAGCCCTTCTGCAGGTGGGCGTAGAACGCGTAGGCGCCGCCGCCGATGTCCTGGACGATGTTGTTGCCGTCGACGGTCTCGACCGTGATCTTCGGTCCGAGGACGGGGTCGGCGGCGGGCAGGACGCCCGGCGGGTTCGGGTCGAGCGTGTCGAGCGTCGTGCTGATCGTCCCGTCCGCGACCGCGTAGATGGGGGCGCCGTAGTCGACGTAGCTCTCGTTCTTCGTCCGGTCGCCGGTGTAGAACTCGCCGTTCTCGTTGGCCTGCTTCCAGTCGATCGCGAACCGCTGGCCGTTGACGAGCATCCCGTTGAACGTGCTGAGCGAGGTGCGGTGGGGGAACCCCGGCAGGCAGCACCCGTTGAGCGCGACCCAGCGGTCGCCCTTCACGGGCGGCCCGATGACCCGGGGCGTGCCGGCCGCGACGTCCAGCGGCGCGGCGAGGTAGTCGACGGGGGCGGGGTCGGTGGAGCCCGGGTTGATCGCGCCCGCGCCGTGGAGGCGGTGGAGTACGGCCTTCGGGGCCTTGTCCAGGGAGTCGAGGGCGAAGTCGACGAACAGCGCGCGTGACTCCTGTGGCGGGATGCCGGCGTCGGTCGCCGGGGCGGAGGGCAGCCGCCGCAGCCGGTTGCAGTCGCCGTACGGGCAGTCCGGCGCGACCAGGGCGGTCCCCGAGTACGACGCGAGCACGGTCGCGGGCGTGGCGGCGTCCACGACGTCGACCCGCTCGATCGTGGCCGGCACGCGCGATGCGTTGGTCAACTCCAGGTCGTAGACGAGGTGGTACTTGCCGTCCGACGTGAGGAAGGGGAACGTCGCCGCGCTCAGCGGGCGCACCGTGATCGCGGTGAAGGCGTCGGGCACCCTGATCTCGGTGGCGCTCGCGGTCGCGCTTGCGGTCGCGGACGGCGGTGCCGCCGTGCTCGGTTGCGGTGTCGCCACGTTCGCCGTGCCCGGTGCCGGTGAGCACCCGACCAGGACGATCCCGGTGGCGAGGACCGCCGCCGTCGTGAACCGATGTCGGACGGCGGGGTTTGCGCGCGTCGTGCCCATGGCGCTCCTCGGAGATCGTCGGAGGACCGTGCGCGGGCGTCGGTGACATCGCGGCGTGCGTGCCGGTCGATCACAGGGTCGCGCGTGATCAGCCGTGGGACAAGATCCAGATTGGGTATCCGACGGACACAGTGGATGTATCAGGAGCGGGGGGTGCAGCGATCTCCTCGGCACGGGTGCGACAGCGGTCGCCCCGCCGCCCCCACCCCCCGGAGCCCGGAGTGAGCACACTCGTCGTCGTCCTGGTCGTCACCGTCGTGGTGGCGGTGGCCGTCCTCGGCTGGATCGTCGCGACCTACAACGGCCTCGTCCGCAGGCGCAACGGCGTCACCAACGCCTGGTCCCAGATCGAGGTGCAGCTCAAGCGCCGCTACGACCTGGTGCCCAACCTCGTCGAGACCGTCCGCGGGTACGCCACCCACGAACGCCAGACCTTCGACTCGGTCACCGCCGCCCGCGCGGCCGCCGTCGCCGCGCAGGGTCCCGCCGAGCAGGCGAAGGCGGAGAACGCACTGAGCGCCACCCTGCGCAGCCTCTTCGCGGTGAGCGAGGCCTACCCGCAGCTGCAGGCGAGCCGGAACTTCGCGGACTTGGCGGCCGAGCTGTCCGACACCGAGAACCGCATCGCCTACTCGCGGCAGTACTACAACGACGCCGTCCTGACCTACAACAACAGCGTCCAGACCGTCCCGACCAACATCGTCGCCGGCATCGGCGGCTTCACGCCGCGCGAGTCGTTCGAGGCGCCCGACGAGGAGCGCCGCCCCGTCCAGGTCCGCTTCTGACGCGGCGATGAATCTCGCCGCAGTGAGTTTCAGCGGGCTGCTGCCGGGCCAGGGCGTCGCCGTGGCGGTGGCGGGCGTCGGCCTCGCCGCCTGGTTCGGGCTGCTCGGGCTGGTGGCCCTGGCGACGCGGTCGCCGAACCCGCGGCCCGGGCCCCCCGCAGATCCGAACCGGCTCGAGTCCGAGTCGCCCGCGCTCGTCGACCTCCTCACCGGCGGGTGGAAGCTCTGCGAGGAGGCGGCCGCGGCGACCGTGCTCGACCTGGCTGCCCGCCGGGTCGTGTCGGTCGAGGAGATCGGGCCCGAGCTGTCCCTCGTGCGGCTGGGCCGCGGCGAGCCCACCGGCCTCAACCCCTACGAGCAGATGGTGCTCGACCACCTGCGCCGGCTCGCCACGCACGACGGCGTCGTCGCCACCGGCGCGCTGGCCGAGGGCAACCGGCAGCTGAAGAGCTGGTGGAAGAACTTCACGCACGCGGTGATCGAGGAGGCCCGGGCGCGTGGGCTGTCGCAGCGGCGCTGGACCCCGTTCCACCGCACCGTCCTGTCGGTCGGGGCGGTGCTGCCCGGGATCCTCGTGGCGGTCGGGTTCCTGCTGGCCCCCCAGAAGGACGGCGACGACAGCATCTTCGGCTCGCTCGGGGCGGGCTTCGTCGTCTGGGCCATGCTCGTCATGATCTCGGAGAAGTTCAACGGCGAGCGGGGAACCGCGCTGGGGGTCGAGGTCGCCGGCCGCTGGCTCGGCCTGCGCGAGCAGCTCGCGACCGGGCGGTTCGGCGAGCAGCCCGCCGCGGCCGTGACGATCTGGGGCCGTCCGATCGCCTACGCCGCGGCGCTCGGACTCGCCCCGCGGGCCGTCGTGAGCCTGCCGATCGCCACTCCGGCCGACGACCGGCGCGCCTGGTCCGACTACGGCGGCATGTGGCACGTCGTCAACGTGCAGTACCGCGGCCGCGGACCGCTGGGCTCCGTGCTGCGCGGTCGCACCGTCTGGTCCGGTCTCTTCGCCGCGGCGGTCGTCGGCTTCGCGACGTTCATGGTCTCGTTCATCGCCCTGCTGCTGACGGGCGCGCTGCTCGACATCGGCCCGGCCGATCCGATCGCCGCGGCCCGGCTGATCGCACTGACCGTCGCGGCCGTCCTCGTGGTGATGGCTCTGACCGACCTCGTCTCCCGGCCCGAGGTACGCGGCCAGGTCGTGCGCAAGCGCCGGTACGCCCGCAACAGCGGCAACGACAACCCGAAGTACCGCCACTGGATCGCGATCGACGAGGGCACCAGCCGTGAGGTGCGCGCCTTCGGGATCGAGGAGGAGCGCTGGCTCCGCCTGCAGGAGGGGGACGTCGTGACCGCCCGCGTCGGGAAGCGGCTGGGCCACATCTACGACGTGGAGGTCACCACCCCGTCGCGACACCGTGGCGCGGCCTCGACACCGCCGGGGGCGTCGTAGCGAGAGGTCGGTGCCACCGCGGTGAAGAGGAGCTGGCCGGGTTGGCCGGGCGCGCGCTGCCCGTGTCGGCGGGAGCGCCCGCAGGGCGGCATCTGCCGGGACGTCGGGCTCGGCAGCACGGGACCCTCGCTGACCGACCGTCGCTGATCGCCCTCGGCCTCTGCGGTGGATCGCCCACGGGCATATCACCCGTCGACGACGCCACCGTGGGGCTCGACAGCAGCGTGCGGCACCGTTGCGCGCCCACAGTCACGGTGCTGCAACCAGATGCGGCAACGCTCGTCTTCGCGGTCGTTGTTCGAAGTCCACCCATTTCGGCGGAATGAACTCAGGCAATCCGTCGCGGATCCGCACGATCCATTCCGTGGAATGGATCTGCCGGTGGTGCGCCGCGCAGAGCATGACCACGTTGTCGAGCTTGGTATCTCCGCCCAGCTCCCAGGGCAGAATGTGGTGACAATGGCACCAGGAGACGGGTCGACCGCATCCCGGATGCGCACAACCGAGATCTCGGGCGGCTACGGCTCGGCGCAGCCCGTCCGGGATGGTGCGGGTGGCCCGGCCGACGTCGAGCGGCTGGCCCGTGCCGTTCAGCACGACGGGACGACGGCGGCGTCGCAGCACAGCATGCGCAGCGACGGACCGCCGAAGTCCAGGCAGCCGACGCGGACCGCCGAAGGATGACCGGGGTCATGGTAACCGGCAGGGCGGGCCCGGTCTCATCCCCCGTTTCTCCAGGTCGTCGAGCCGGATAAGCACGTTGACGTGCGGGCGGTGCCCGCCGCACTCCGGCACGTCGCCGTGATCGAGGACGTAGCCGCACACCTCGGCCAGCGCCTCGGCCTGCCGCTCCCCGGCCGACCGGTCGTCGTCGCCGGTCAGTGGCTTCGCCTTCGCGTCGATCACGGTGGCGATCGCGTCGAACATCGCGGCGTCGTCGAACCGGCCCCGAAGCTTCCCGCCACCGCCGGGCAGCCGGGTCAGGAACAGCTCGTTGGTCTGCGCGGGCGGGCGGTCGTCGGGTTCCTCGCCGTCCTGGTCAAGCAGTTCGACCAGCGCCGTGCCCCAGTTCTGCAGCTCCGTGGGGGTGTACAGCTCGGCCTTCGCCGCAAGCTGCTCCTCCGCACCCGCCCACTGCTGTGGCGACAACCGCCCGGCGGCCCTCGTCCCGAGCACCCGGGCGATCACCTCGACATGCCGCAAGCCCACCCGGGCCGCCGCGAACACCTCGGCAGTCGCCGGCAGCCGGGCCGGGAGCACCGCCCCGTCGAGCCCGGTCCGCGGCGTGACCTGCTCTGCCGCGACCACCCGGCGGCGGGAATCGATGCGCTCCCAGCCCAGCAGGTCGCTCAGCGCGGCCGTTGGCGACGTGTAGCCGCGCTCGGCGAAGGCGCCGCGGCGTTCCAGCGCGGCCACCGCATCGACCGTGACCCGGTCCAACCTGCGCACCACTGCGTCGCAGGTGGTCAGCAATGTCACCAGCTCCGCGTCGCTGCCCGATCGCGCGACCGCCATCACCGCGTCGGCCGCCTGCATCAGCAGACGCTGTGCGGCGGCGGACGGGCTCTCGGACACCCGCTCATTCTCGCAACCCCGACCGACAATTCCGGGGCCTCCGCCGTCGTCCCGGCGAAGATTTTTGTAGATTCGCGGAGAGGCCGCTCCACGAATCCGTCCCGCTTGCCTAGGTGCCGAACTCGACAGTGTAGATCGCGTTCGGATACCGGATCGGCACGCACGCGGTGTCCGGTATGCCGGTGATCGCTGTGACCACGGTGGGGGTCAGCCGCGCGGTCACCGAGTATCGGGGCCCGGCCCGGGGGCGAAGTGGCTTCAGCGCTTCCAGAACCTCGCTGAGACCTGTCGCAGCTCTCCGGACGGCAGCAGCCAATCCAGCGCGACGATGGCGGCGAGGACGGCAATCGCCACGGCCGGCGCGAGGAGTTGCGGGAACGCGAGCCCGAACAGGGCGACCGCAGCGACGAGGGCGACGAGCGCCGTGGCCAAGACTGCCTCGCGGCGGGACGCGGACCGCTCGCGGTCCGCGGACTCAACGGCGGTGGACGCGACGGTGGCCGCCCCGGCGTGGTTGTCGTTCTCGGCGGTGGTGGATGTGGTCATGATCTCTTCCTCGGGATGGTCCAGGGCTTCGTCCCTGGTGTCTCCACGATCGCGCTGGAGCGCTTCCGGCACCGTCGGTCGACCAGCCCATCTCAGGGTCGAATCGGGTGTCCCCCTCTCGGAGGAGGTCGGGTTCCACCAGGTGGTCGGCCATCAAGACGGCGCCGGCGGTCCGGGTCGCCGCCGCGGGCTACGGTTCTGCGGTGACGAGGCTGGGCCACGTGATCCTCTACGTGTCCGACCTGGAGGCGTCCGTGCGGTTCTACCGCGACGTAGCCGGTCTCCCGCACCGGTTCACCGACGCGGGCTACGCCGAGTTCGGGACCGGGTCGACGCGGCTGGCGGTCTACGAGCGCCGCCGCGCGGAGTGGCTGACCGGGCATCCGGTGCACCCCGGACCTGCGGGCGAGGTCGTGCTCGTGGTCGACGACGTCGACGCGACGGCGGCCGCTCTTCGCGCGCGGGGGGTCCCGCTGCTGAGCGAGCCGGCTGATCGGCCCTGGGGCCACCGCACGCTGCACATCGCCGACCCGGACGGCTTCGTGGTCGAGTTCGCGCAGGAGATCCCGCGCGCCCGGTCGCGACGCGAGGGGGAGGACTCGGCGTCCGACGGCGCCACAGGGCCGGCCTGATCGCTGCGAGCGTTGCACCAGTGTCGCGCGGGCAGCAGTGAGGTACCGCTCGCGGCGATCTCGCAGCCGTGCGGCGACGCTCGCGGCGATCACCCCCAGCCGGGCTGGCTGCCGTGACCACCACGAACCGACTCCGCGCGGCACCACCTCCTACGACGTTGCGTGGCGTCAACCGCCGGCGATCGCGAGCGCGGCGAAGCCGTTCCGCCACGACGGGTGCCGCGGGTTCCAGCCGAGCTGCCGGGCGCGGTGGTTGTCCGCTCCGCGGGCGCCAGCCGTCCGGGATGCAGCGTGCCGGGGTGGCGGCGCACCGACCGCGGCGCAGAAGGCAGGGACCCAGTCCCGGCCGGCGGCCGGCTCGTCGTCACACACGTTGACGGGTCCCGACGGCCAGGCCAGGGCGTCGACCGCGGCGGTCGCGGCGTCGTCGACGTGGACGAAGCTGGCGACGCTCTCGTCGGCGACCACCTCCCCGGCGCGGGCGCGGTCGGCCATCATCCCGCCCGGCGCGTACCAGGTATCGGGCCCGTAGAACAGCCCGTAGCGCAGCACGACCCACTCCGCCAGCTCGGCCACGGCGGACTCCAGTTCGGGCACCCCGCGCAGGTCCGGTCGAAGCGGCGTGTCCTCGGTGGCCGGCCCGGGGCCGTCCTCGTAGCCGAAGGCGATGCTCTGCGCGACGATGCGGCGCACGCCGGCCGTGTGCGCGGCGTCGACCAGGTTCCTGGTGCCGACCACGCGCAGCCGGGCATTCGCCCCGAGGTCCGCGCCGGCGAGGTCGGTGAGCTGGTGCACGACGATGTCGGGTGCGGCGGACCGGACGGCCGCGACCACCGCCGCTCGGTCGACGACGTCGGCGATGACCGGCTCCGCGCCCAGGGCCCGCAGTGCCGCGGCGCGGCCGGGGCTGCGGGTCAGACCGGTCACCTGGTGGCCGTTCGCGACGAGCAGCGGGACGATCCGTCGGCCGACGACGCCGGTCGCGCCCGCGAACAGGATGTGCATGGTTCCCGAGGCTAGGAGCTCGGCCTGGCCCGGACATCCCGCCGAAGTGGGAGGTGGGGTGGTGCCAGCGTCGATACTCTCGACTCCATGGCCGTCGTCCTGCGGCTCGCAGGGACGTTTCGCGTCGTCGTCGACAGCGGAGCACCCGGAACCGAGCGGGTGGTCGGCAGCCCCAAGGCGCGTCGGCTGCTGGCGCTGCTCGCCTCCCGACGCGGTCAGGTCGTCTCGCCCGAAGGGCTGGTCGACGCGTTGTGGGGCGCGCGGCCACCCGAGCGCCCCGAGCGCAACGTCGCGACGCTGGTGAGCCGGCTGCGCGCGCAGCTGGGCGCCGACGTCATCGCGGGCGACAGCCGCGGATACCGACTGGGGGAGGCGCGCGTGGACGTCGACGAGGCGGCGCGCCTCGTCGACGAGGCCGGCCGCCGGCTCGAGGCAGGGACGCCCGCCGTCGCCGCGTCCGCGGCCGGGCGGGCTCTTGCACTGCTCGGCTCCGGAGCCGCACTGGTGGGGGAGCCGGATGCCGACTGGGTGGACGCCCTGCGCGACGAGGTCCGGAGTCTGCTGCGTACCGCCCGGCACCGCGCCGCCGAGGCCGCACTGCGCACCGGGCGCGGCCGCGAGGCGGTCGGATCTCGCCACGGCTGCCGTCGGCGACGACCGGTTCGACGAGACCGCGCACCGGCTGCTGATGCGGGCGTACCGCGAGGTCGGCGAGCCCGCCCGGGCGCTCAGGACCTACCAGGACCTGGCTGTCGTGCTGCGCGCCGAGCTCGGCGTCGAGCCGGCGCCGCAAACCCGCCGGGTGCACCTGGCGATCCTCCGCGAGGAGCGCGAGGGCACCACTGCGCCGGGGTCCGCCCGGACCGGCGCCCCCGGCGTCGTCGGCCGGGACGCCGAGCTGGCCCAGCTCGGTGCGGCCTGGGAGGCGGCGTGCCGGGGGCGCCCCACCGTCTTGTTGCTCGCGGGCGAGGCCGGGATGGGCAAGACCCGGCTGGCCGACGAGGCGGCGCTCCGTCGCGGTGGCGACCGGCGGCCGGGTGCTGGTCGGCCGCTGCTACACGGCGGAGCGATCGCTCTTCCTCCAGCCGTTCGTCGATGTCCTCACCCAGGCACTGGGCTCGTTGGCGCCCGAGGACGTGCGGGTGCTGGCGGGCGGCCGGGGCGCGGCGCTCGCCGGACTGCTGCCCGGGCTCGCGGACGACCTCGGCGGCCCGGAGCAGGGAAGGGCCAGCCCGGAGGCCGAGCGGCGGCGGGCGTTCGAGGGCGTGCTGCACGTGCTCACCGGCCTGGCTGTGCAGCGCCCGCTGCTGCTGGTCCTCGACGACCTGCACAACACCGGCCAGGCGAGCGTCGAGCTCGTGCACTACGTCGCCCGGCACGCCGGCGCGGCGCGGCTGCTCGTCGTGGCGACGGTGCGGGCCGAGGAGGGCGCCGACGCGCTGCGGGCGCTCGCGGCGGTGGCGCGGCGCTGCGACGTCGGGCCCCTGCCCGCCGCCGCGGTGGCCGAGCTGGCTGCCGACGCGGGCCGCGCGCGAGCTGGCCGACGCGATCATCGCTCGGACCCGCGGCCACACGCTGTTCGTGGTGGAGACGCTCCGCGGGCTCGCCGCCGGGCAGGCCGGGATGCCGGAGACGCTGCAGGCGGCGGTGCTGTCGCGGCTCGCCCGGGCCGGCCCCGAGCTGGAGGAGCTGCTGCGGGCCGGTGCCGTGCTCGGGCCGTCCGTCGCCCCGGACGTCGTCGCCGGGCTGCTGGGGGTGCCCCCGCACGAGGCCGCCCGGCGCTGCGAGCGGGCCGCGGCGACCCGCCTGCTGGTGCCGGCCGGCCGGACCTACGAGTTCGCGAACGACCTCGTGCAGGAGGTGCTGTACGCCACCACGCCCGCCCCGACCCGCGCGGTCCACCACCGGCGCGCCGCCGACCTGCTGGTCGCCCTGCCCGAGGCCGTGGGCCGGCACGCGGCCGCGGTCGAGGACTGGCCGCGGGCGGCGCGGGCATGGCTGCTGGCCGGCGAGCGGACGCGGCGGCGGTCCGCGGCGGACGCCGTAGCCCTGCTGGACCGCGCGCTGGACGCGGCGCGGCTCGGCGACGAGCCGGAGCTGGTCGGGCGGGTGCTCATCGCCCGCGGTCGGGCGCGGGAGGCCCTGGAGCGCTACGCCGACGCCCTCGACGACCACCGCGCCGCGCTGGCGGCCGCCCGCGAGGCGGGGGACCGCAGGCTGGAGATGGTCGCGTTGCGCGAGCTGGGCGGGGACGCGGTGGTCGGCGCGGGATCTCCCGTGGCGGAGTGCGTCCCGCCGCTGCGCTCCTGCCTGCGGATCGCGGCCGCCCTCGGGGACCGGGCGGCCGAGGCCGACGCGCTGGCCCGCCTCGCGGTGCTCGCCACGCACCGGCTCTCGTTCGCCGAGGCGTGCGACCACGGACACCGCGCCGCTGCGGCCGGTCGCGCCGCGGGCGAGGACGCCGCACTGGTCGTCGGCCTCGACGGCCTCAAGACCGCCTACGCCTACCTCGGCGAGGTTGCCGGGCTGCGCGACGTCCTCGAGGAGCTGGAGCCGCTCGCCCGGCGGACCGGCGACCTCTTCCGCCTGCACTGGGTGCTGTTCGAGGGCGCGCTGGCGGCGGTCGCGGCAGCCGACTGGGCCACGGCGCGGGACGGCATCGCGGCGGCCCTCGACGCGAACCGGCGGAGCGGCTATGCCGCCCACGAGGTGTGGATGCTCGCGCACCTGGGCTGGGTCGCGCGTCTGCAGGGGCTGCACGAGGAGGCCGTCGAGCACGGACGTCGCGCGGTGGCGCTCGGCGACCGGGTCGGGCACCGCTGGTGGCGCCCGACCGCGCGGGCGCTCCTCGCGGGGACGCTGGTGGAGTGCGGCGCCGCAGCAGAGGCCGTCGGCCTGCTCGCCGAGGTCGTGGCCGAGGTCCGGCACGACGGGCGCCGAGGCGCACCTGCTGCGCTGCCTCGCGCCGCTCGCCGAGGCGACCGGGGACGGCGACGTCCTCGCCGAGGCCGACGCGCTGCTGCGTCGGGTCGACACGCCGCCCGGCGGGGCATGGCTGACCGGGATGGACGCCTACACCGCGATCGCCCGGGCCTGGACGGCGCGCGGCGAGCCGGGGCGGGCGCGGGAGGTGCTGCGCCCGCTGCTGACCGCCGCCACCCGGACCGGCTGGCTCCCGGCGCTGGCCGCGGGCGCGCTTGACGACGGGCGCGCCGCGGCCCGGCTCGGTGCCGCGGACGAGGCGCGGGCCGCGCTGCGCCAGGCCCGGGACCTGGCGGAGCGGCACGGGATGCGCCGGGTCGCCCGGGAGGCGGCGGACGCCCTCGCGGGCCCGTAACACGCCGGCGCAACGGCCGCGCAACAGCCCGTCGGCACGCTGGTGCCCAGCATCACCGGACCGACGGAGAGGCGCGGACGATGACGAATCCAGGTGGCAGTGGACGGCGACCGGCTCAACGAGCTGCTCGGCCGGGTGATCGGCGATATCGGGGCGACGACCACCGCGGGAGGGGTCGTCGTCGGGCACCGGCTCGGGCTGTACGGCGCGCTGGCGCGCGGCGGCCCGGCGACGCCCGGAGGACCTCGCCGCGCGCACCGACACCGATGCCCGGTACGTGGCCGAGTGGTTGGCCGGGCAGGCGGCCGGCGGCTACGTCGAGTACGACCCGGCGAGCGGCCGGTTCTCGATGACCCCGGAGCAGGCGTTCGCCCTGGCCGACCCGGACGGCCGTGCTGTACCTCCCCGGCGCCTTCGTGTTCGCGCTGGGTGCGCTGCGCGCCGAGCCGCGGATCACGGAGGCGTTCCGCAGTGGCGCAGGGATGGGCTGGCACGAGCAAGACGACGACGTCGTCCTCGGCTGCGAGCTGTTGTTCCGACCCGGCTACGTCGCCAACCTGGTCGCGGCGTGGATCCCGGCGCTCGACGGGGTCGAGGAGAAGCTCCGCCGCGGGGGCCGGGTTGCGGACGTCGGGTGCGGGGCTGGCGCCTCGTCGGTGCTGTTCGCCCAGGCGTTCCCGCAGGTCAGCGTGTCGGGGTCGGACTACCACGGCGGGTCCGTCGAGCTGGCGCGCAAGCGGGCCGCCGACGCCGGGGTCGCCGACCGCGTCACCGTCGAGGTGGCGTCGGCGCAGACCTTCTCCGGCAGCGGCTATGACCTCATCGCGACGTTCGACAGCCTGCACGACATGGGCGATCCGCTGGGCGCCGCCCGGCGCATCCGCGCCGCGGTCGCCGACGACGGCACCTGGATGGTGGTCGAGCCCCGCGCGGGCGACCGCGTCGCGGACAACCTCAACCCGGTCGGCCGTGCGTACTACGGGTTCTCCACGTTCGTCTGCGTACCCAACGCCCGCTCCCAGCCCGGCGGATACAGCCTCGGGGCCCAGGCCGGCGAGGCCGCCGTGCGCCAGATCGCGACCGACGCCGGGTTCACCCGCTTCCGGCGGGTGGCGCGAGACGCCGCTGAACAACGTCTACGAGGCACGTCCGTAGTAGAGGGGAAGAGCCATGCGGGCACGACTGCCGGACACCGTCGGAGCGATCGAACGGGACGGGGTGCGGGTCGGGTACGAGGTGTTCGAGCCCCTGGACGGGGCCCAGCCGAGGGGCGCCCGACGCTCGTGCTGCTGACCTCGTGGGCGATCGTGCACATGCAGCAGTGGAAGTTCCAGGTGCCCGCGCTCGCCCGGCGGTTCCGGGTGGTCACCATCGAGGGCCGGGGAAACGGCGCTGCAGACCGGCCGAAGGAGCCGGGCGCCTACGCGGACGGCGAGCTCGTCGCGGACGCCGTCGCCGTGATGGACGCCGTCGGCGTGGACCGGGCGGTACTCGTCGGGCTGTCGATGGGCGGGCGGCACGCGCTGCAGCTCGCGGCGTGGTACCCGGACCGCGCGGCCGGCGTGGTGACGGTCGGAACCGCCTTGCCGTGGCCGCTCCCGAGCGGGTTCGACGAGGTGCGGGAGCGGTACCACGAGTGGGAGAAAGCGAACCGCCACTACTGGCTCACCGACTACCGAGGCTGGGTCGAGTTCTTCTTCTCGGAGGTGTTCAACGAGCCGCACTCGACCAAGCAGTGGGAGGACGGCGTCGGCTACGGCCTGGAGACGGATGCCGAGACCCTGCTGCACACGGTCGACGGGATTGTCGGGCCCACCGCGACCGAGGCGGAGACGGTCTGCCGGGCTGTCCGCTGCCCGGTGCTGGTGGTGCACGGCGAGCGCGACGACGTCGTTCCGTACGCCGTGGGCGCCCAGGTTGCGGAGTGGACCGGCGGCACGCTCGTCACCGTGTCGGGTGGCGGGCATGGCGTGCCGATGCGTGACCCGGTGCGGTTCACGCTGCTCGTCCGGGAGTTCGTCGACGCGCTCACCGGGCCCGAGGTCCGGCCCCGCAGCTGGACCCCCGCCCGCAGCCGGCGTCGCCGGGCGCTGTTCATCTCCTCGGCGATCGGGCTCGGGCACGCCCTGCGCGACGTCGCCATCGCCGACGAGCTGCGCGCCCTGCACCCGGACCTGGAGATCGACTGGCTCGCCCAGGATCCCGTGACCCGGCTGCTCGCCGACCGCGGTGAGCGCGTGCACCCCGCGAGCCGGTTCCTCGCCAGCGAGAGCGCGCACATCGAGAGCGAGGCGGGCGAGCACGACCTGCACGCCTTCCAGGCGATCCGCCGGATGGACGAGATCCTCGCGGCCAACTTCCACGTGTTCCAGGACGTCGTGGAGGACGGGCGGCACGACCTGGTCGTCGCCGACGAGGGCTGGGAGATCGACCACTTCCTGCACGAGAACCCCGAGCTCAAGCGCACGGCGTACGCGTGGCTGACCGACTTCGTCGGCTGGCTGCCGATGACGGACGGCGGTCCGCACGAGGCGGCCCTGACGGCCGACTACAACGCCGAGATGGTCGAGCAGATCGCCCGCTACCCGCGGCTGCGCGACCGTTCGATCTTCGTCGGCGACCCCGACGACCTGGTGACGGACCCGCTGGGACCCGGGCTCCCGACCGTGCGTGACTGGACCCGAGCCCACTACGCCTTCGCCGGCTACGTCACCGGTTTCACCCCCGTCGACCGCGCCACGGCGCGGGCCGAGCTGGGTTTCCAGGCGGACGAACCGGTCTGCGTGGTGGCGGTCGGCGGCTCCGGCGTCGGCGGCCCGCTGCTGCGGCGCGTGGTCGAGGCGCACCCGTACGCGGTGAAACGCGTACCGGGCCTGCGGACGGTCGTCGTCACCGGCCCGCGGATCGATCCCGCGACGGTGCCGGTGCCGGCGGGCGTCGAGATCAGGGGGTACGTCCCCGGCCTGTACCGGCTGCTCGCCGCCTGCGACGTCGCGGTCGTCCACGGCGGGCTGACGACGACGATGGAGCTGACGGCGCTGGGCCGCCCGTTCCTGTACTTCCCGCTGCTCCACCACTTCGAGCAGCAGATCCACGTCGCGCACCGGCTCGACCGTCACCGGGCGGGCACGCGCATGCACTACGACACCGCGACACCCGAGTCGATCGGCGAGGCCCTTGCGGCCGAGCTGGACCGGCCGGTCGCGTACCGGGCAGTGCCCACCGACGGTGCCCGGCGCGCAGCGGCGCTGATCGCCGAGCTGGTCTGAGGAGGTTCTGATGTCTCGCACATGGTCGCCCGCCACCCGAGTCGAGGTCGGGCAGGGTGGCAGCGCGCCGCTCATGGCCGCGCACGAGGTCTCGCGGGCCAGGGCGGCAGCCGAGCACGCCCGCCGCGCCGTGGCCGGCCCGCTCGGCGAGCTCGCCGCCCGCGAGCTGATCGCCTACGCGGAGTTCGGCCACCGCGGTACGGCGGACGCGCTCGTGCCCCAGCTGGCCCGCCAGATCCTCGCGCTGTCCCGGCTGCCCGATGCCGCGCCGTAGACGGCGGCGTCAGCGCAGCCGGTCGCCGCCGACCCACACCGCCCGGACGTCCGCCGGGCCCCCCAGCGCGAACACCTTCGCTAGGGCGTCGTCCGCGTCGTCCGCGTGGCCGAGCACGACATCGAGGGTGCTGCCGCCGTCCGGACGGATCCACACCGCGTCGAACTGCTTTCCCACCGAGAGGTCGCCGACCTGCTCGCCGAGGTCCAGCGCCTCCGCTCCGGCCCGGGTGGCCAGGTACAGCAGGTGCGCAGGGGTGAGCGGCAGCCCGTCCGGCACGCGCAGGGACTGCACGAAGTAGGCCTGCAGACCCTCCCGCAGCAGCGAGAAGCCCGTGCCGGCGCCCACGTCGGTGCCCAGCGCCACCCGCACCCGGCGCTCGACGTGCCGGCGCAGCGGGAACAGCCCGCTGCCCAGCGCGCTGTTGCTCGACGGGCAGTGCGCGACGGCCGTGCCCGCCTCGGCCAGCAGGTCGAGCTCGTCGTCGTCGGGATGCACGTTGTGCGCCAGCACGCTGCGCGGCCCGAGCAGCCCGCGCCGGTGGTAGGTGTCGGTGTAGTGCGAGTGCTCCGGGAAGAGCCCGCGCACGGTGTCGATCTCTGCGCCGTTCTCGTTGATGTGCGAGGTGAACAGCGCGCCGTCGACGTCGCGGAGCACCGCCGCGCACGCCTCCAGCATCGCCTCGCCGGTGGACAGCGAGAACCGCGGGGTGACGGCGTACCGCAGCCGGTCCTTGCCGTGCCAGCGCGCCGCGAGCGCGACCGCGTCGGCGTAGGCCTGTTCGGGCGTGGTCAGCAGCTCCGGGCGTAGGTGTCGGTCGCTGACGACGAGCCCGGCGCTGACCCGCAACCCAACCGTCGCCGCCCGCTCGAAGAGCTGGTCGACCGCTGCCGGGAAGTGCGCACCGAACACGAGCGCGGTCGTCGTCCCTGCACGCAGCAGCCCGTCGACGAACTCCGCGGCCACCGCCCGCGCATAGTCGGCAGAGGCCATCCGGGCCTCCTCCGGCAACGCGCACTCCGCCAGCCAGTCGAGCAGCGGCATGCCGAGGCCGCCGATCACCCGCACCTGCGGGAAGTGCACGTGGGTGTCGACCAGGCCGGGCAGCAGCACGCCACCGGTCAGGTCGACCACCTGGTCGTCCGGTCGCGCCGCCCGCACCCGGGCGAACGGCCCGCGGTCGACGACGGCCCCGGCGGCGACGGCGATGCCGCAGTCGTCCTCGGCGCGCAGCCTGCCACCGGCGAACGGCGAGTCCGGGGTGTCCAGGACGGTCGCGCGGTAGATCGTCACGAGACCACCTGTTCCGCTCGGTCGTGCCGGTCGTGTTCCCGCTCGAACCGCATCACCAGGTCCGCCGCCACACCCAGCGCGATCGTCGCCGGGTCCTTCCCGGTGATCTCCGGGAGGCCGATGGGCGTGGTGATCCGGGCCAGCGTCGCGGGCCCGTGGCCCTCCGCGGCCAGCTTCTTCTCGAACCGCCGCCACTTCGCCGACGACCCGATCAGCCCGATCGAGCCCAGGTGCCCGCAGCGCAGCGCCGCGTCGCACAGCGCGGCGTCCTCGGCGTGGTCGTGGGTCATGATCAGGACGTGGCTGCCGGCGGGCAGCTCGCCGAGCACCAGCTCCGGTACCACCGCGTGGTGGCGGTGCACCCGGGCCAGCGCGTCCGCGGTGGCCGACGCGAGCCGCTGCGGATCGACCTGCGCGGCTCGCGAGTCCACCAGGTGCAGCTCGAGGTCGTGGCGGGCCAGGATCCGGGCCAGCTCGGTGCCGACGTGCCCCATCCCGAAGATCGCGACGGCCGGCACCGGGCGCAGCGGCTCGTACAGCAGCGTCACCTCGCCGCCGCAGCACTGCACCCCGTACCGCGCAGGCGCCCGCTCGGTGAGGCTGGTCGTCTCGGTCTCCGGTTCGCAGGCCTGCGACGCCAGCAGCTCGCGGGCCCGCCGCACCGCGGTCTCCTCGAGGTTGCCCCCGCCGATCGTGCCCCAGCACTGCCGCTGACCGACCACCATCTTCGCGCCGGCCTCGCGCGGGGCGTGCCCGCGGACGGCCATCACCGTGACCAGCACGCCGGGCTGCCGCTCGCGGCGCAGCTCGGCGGCCGCCGTGATCCAGTGCATGGTCAACTCCCGCTCACGGGGGTGTCCTGAAAGCCACGTTCAGGGCGTCTCACGTCCTGAACGTGGCTTTCACGACAACGCGCGCCCGCCGCCCGCTCGGCCGCCCGCGCCGCCTCGACCGCCCAGAACACCTGCTCCGGAGTCGACGGGCAGCCCAGGTCGACGCAGTGCCCGGGGGGCCCGAACGCCGCGACCGCCTCCCGCAGCGCCTCCCGGACGCTGAACCCGAGCATCAGCGGCGGCTCGCCGACGGCCTTGGAGCCGTAGACGACGCCGTCCTCGGTGGCCTGCTCCAGCAGTGTCACGCGGAAGTCCTCGGGCATCTCCGAGAAGCTGGGCAGCTTGTAGGTGCTCGCCGCCTGCGTGGCGAGCCGCCCGCGGGACGGCCGGTCGCTCGTGTCCCAGCGCAGGTCCTCGAGTGTCAGCCAGCCCGCGCCCTGCACGAACCCGCCCTCGACCTGGCCGAGGTCGACCAGCGGGGAGAGGCTGTCGCCGACGTCGTGCACGATGTCGACGCGGCGCAACCGGTAGGCCCCGGTGAACCCGTCGACCTCGACCTCGCTGGCCGCGACCCCGTAGGCGAAGTACTTGAACGGCGATCCGTGCATCCGCTTGGCGTCCCAGTGCAGGCCGCTCGTGCGGTAGAAGCCGGCCGCCCACAGCTGCACCCGCCGGAAGTAGGCGTCGTGCACGAGGTCGGCGAACGGGATCTTCTCGTCGGTGTCGGAGAGCCCGGTGACGATGCCGTCGTGGAACCGGACGTCGTCGGGGTGCACGTTCAGCCGCATCGCCGCGATCTCGGCGAGCCGGGTCGTGATCTGTTCGCAGGCGTTCTTCACCGCGCCGCCGTTGAGGTCGGCGCCGGAGCTGGCCGCCGTGGCTGAGGTGTTGGGCACCTTGTCGGTCCGGGTCGGCGCGAGCCGCACGGTCGACAGCGGCACCCCGAGTGCCGTCGCGGCCACCTGCAGCATCTTCGTGTGCAGGCCCTGGCCCATCTCGGTGCCGCCGTGGTTGATCAGCACCGAGCCGTCCTTGTAGACGTGCACCAGCGCGCCGGCCTGGTTGAACGCCGTCAGGTTGAACGAGATGCCGAACTTGACCGGGGTGATCGCGAGCGCCCGCTTGGTGTGCTCGTGCACGGCGTTGAACGCCTCGATCTCGACCAGCCGCCGGTCGACGTCGCCGGACTCGGCGACCTGCGACCAGAGCCGCTCCAGCCGCTCGGGGTGGCGCACCGGCTGGCCGTACGGCGTCGTCTGGCCCGGACGGTAGAAGTTGCGCCGGCGCAGCTCGCGGGCACTGATTCCGAGCGCGGGCGCGCACCGGCCGAGGATGTCCTCGATCACCAGCATGCCTTGCGGCCCGCCGAAGCCGCGGAACGCGGTCTGGGACGTCTTGTGGGTCTTCGAGATCCGCCCGTGCACCTCGATGTTCGGGATCCAGTAGGCGTTGTCGATGTGGCAGAGCGCGCGGGCCTGCACCGGCTCGGACAGGTCGAGGCTCCAGCCGCCGTCCGCGGTGAGCGTCCCGGTGAGCGCCTGGATCCGCCCGTCGGCGTCGAACCCGACCTTCCACGTCGCGTGGAACCCGTGCCGCTTGCCGGTCATCGTCATGTCCTGCGTCCGGTTCAGCCGCAGCCGCACCGGCCGCCCGGTGACGCGGGCGCCGAGCGCGGCGATGGCCGCGTAGCCGTGCGGCTGCATCTCCTTGCCGCCGAAGCCGCCGCCCATCCGCAGGCACTGCACCGTGACCTCGGAGTTCGTCAGGCCCAGGACGTGCGCGATGATCTCCTGGGTCTCGCTCGGGTGCTGCGTCGACGACTGGACGAAGACCTGCCCGTTCTCGTCGATCGTGGCGAGCGCGGCGTTGGTCTCCAGGTAGAAGTGCTCCTGGCCGGCGAACTCGAACTCACCCTCGACGACGTGCGCGCAGCCGGCCCACGCGGCCTCCGGGTCGCCACGCCGCAGGGTCGGGCGGGCGCCCTGGAAGCTCTCCGCCGCGATCGCCTCGGCGATCGTGACCAGCGCGGGCAGCGGCTCGTAGTCGACCTCGACGGCCAGGGCGCCCAGTCGGGCCGCCTCCAGCGACTCGGCGAGCACCCAGCACACGGCGTGGCCCGCGTACATCACCTCGTCCGGGAACAGCGGCTCGTCGTGCTTGACCCCGGCGTCGTTGACGCCCGGCACGTCCGCGGCGGTGAGCACCCGGACGACGCCGGGCACCTGCAGCGCCGGCGCGGTCCGCAGTGCCGTCACCCGGGCATGGGTGTGCGGGGCCTGCACCGGGTGGGCGTGGAGCACGCCCGGGTGCCGGTTGACCAGGTCGTCGGTGTACAGCGCGAGGCCGGTGACGTGCAGCTCGGCGCTCTCGTGCGGGACGGCGGTCCCGACGACGGGGCGCTCCGGACGCGTGCTCAGCGCCGTCATGCCGGCACCTCCTGGGCGGTCTCGGTGTGGAACTTGAGCAGGCTCTGGCCGAGCATCGCCGCGCGGTAGGCGGCGCTGGCCCGGTGGTCGTCGATCGGGGTGCCCTCTCCGCGCAGCACCGCCGCCGCGTCGCGCGCGGTGTCCGCGGTCCAGGGCCTCCCGACGAGGGCGGCCTCGGTGGCGGTGGCGCGCAGCGGCGTCGCCGCGACCCCGCCGAGCCCGATCGCGGCCCGCGCGACGACGCCGTCCGAGACGTCGAGGGCGAAGGCCACGGCGACGCTGGAGATGTCGTCGAACCGCCGCTTGGCGATCTTGTGGAAGGCGGCGAGCGGGGCCACCGGAAGCGGGATCCGCACGGCGCGGATGAGCTCGCCCGGCTCCCGGACGGACTTGCGGTACCCGGTGAAGTACGACTCCAGCGGCACCTCGCGCTCGCCCGCCGGGCCCGCCAGCACCACCGACGCCTCGAGCGCGAGCAGCGCGGGCGGTGCGTCCCCGATGGGGGAGCCGGTGCCGAGGTTGCCGCCGATGGTGGCGCCGTTGCGGATCAGCCGGGAGGCGAACTGCGGCCACAGCTGGTCGAGCAGCGGCACCCGCCCGTCGAGCAGCCGCTCGGCCTCGGAGAGGGTGAGCGCCGCGCCGATCTCGACGACGTCCGCGCCCACGGAGAACGTGCGCAGCTCGGGCAGCCGGTCGACGGCGACCACGAACGGGGCGCGGGTGCCGCGGAGGTTGACCTCGACGCCCCAGTCCGTGCAGCCCGCGACCACCGTGGCGTCGGGCCGCTCGGCCAGCAGTGCCACCGCGTCGGCGAGGGTCGCCGGGCGGGCGAACTCGGCCCGCTCCGACCGCACCCGGGTGGACACGACCGCCGGCGCGGGCGACCCGCACCGCCTGGCCAGGTCGTCGTCCCCGGGCGGTGACTCGAGGGCGTAGGCGGCGTCGCGGATCGGCCGGTAGCCGGTGCAGCGGCAGAGGTTCCCGCTCAGCGCGTGCAGGTCGAACCCGTTGGGCCCGTGCTCGGCATGGGGGGTGGCGTGGCCGTTCGTGCTCGGGTCGGCAGTCATGATCCGGCGCGGGGCGGCCGCCTCGCGCGAAGCGCGGGGTGGATGCGTCGTGGCCGGATCGGTTACAGCCCGGTGCGGGGCGGCCGCCTCGCGCGAAGCGCGGGGTGGATGCGTCGTGGCCGGATCGGTTACTGCTGCCCTATCGGGCCGGTAGTACTCCGCGGCCATGCTGCAGATGAAGCCCGGCGTGCAGTAACCGCACTGAGACCCGCCGCGGACAGCCATCTCGCGCTGCACGGGGTGCAGGGCGCCGGGGCGGCCGAGCCCTTCGGCCGTGACCACCTCCTGGCCGTCGAGCGCCAGCGCCGGCACGAGGCAGGCGTTGAGTGCGGTCCATCGCGTGCGGCCAGATCCGTCCGGCGCAGCGACGTCCGGCCGCGCGACCAGCACGGAGCAGGCGCCGCACTCGCCCTCGGCGCAGCCCTCCTTGGCGCCGGTCAGGCCCTGGTCGCGCAACCAGTCGAGCGCGGTGACGTGCGGCTCGACACCGGCGACAGCCCGCTGCTCACCGTTCACGGTGACGGTCGGGGTGATCATCGGGACTCCAATCGGCGGATACCCCGGCGTTCACGCCGGGGAGGAGCCGCTCTGTTGAGGGGTAGACAGGAGCGTTACGCGGCGACGTTGCTACCTTGTAAGCATGGGGAAGCGGGTGGTGAAGCGGGCGTTCAGGTACCGCTTCTACCCGCAGACCAGCAGGCCCAGGAGCTGAGCCGGACGTTCGGGTGTGTCCGGCTGGTGTACAACAGGGCGCTGGCCGCCCGGACCGAGGCGTGGTACGGCGAGCAGGAACGCATCAACTAACGCCACCTCGGCGATGCTGACCGCGTGGAAGAAGACCGAGGAGCTGGCGTTCCTCAACGAGGTCTCCTGCGTGCCGTTGCAGCAGGCCTGCGCCACCTGCAGGCGGCGTTCACGAACTTCTTCGCGAAGCGGGCGAGGTACCCGACGTTCAAGACGAAGAAGCGGTCGCGGCCGTCGGCGGAGTACACCCAGCGCGTTCCGCTACCGCGACGGCGCCTGACGCTGGCGAAGATGACCGAACCCTGGACATCGGCTGGTCGCGCCCGCTGCCCGAGGGTGCCGAGCCCGTCACGGTGACGGTGTCGCGCGACAGCGCGGGCCGCTGGTTCGTCTCGCTGCTGTGCGAGGACACCATCGAGGACGTCCCGCCGACGAATGCGGTGGTCGGTATCGACGCCGGGCTCACGTCCCTGCTCGACCCTGTCCACCGGGGAGAAGGTCACCAACCCCAGGCATGAGCGCCGCGACCGGGCCGCTGGCCCGCGCCAGCGCGACCTGGCCCGCAAGCAGAAGGGCTCGGCGAACCGGGACAAGGCCCGACTCAAGGTGGCCCGCGTCCACGCCCGCATCACCGACCGGCGCCGCGACCACCTGCACAAGTTGACGACTCGACTCGTTCGTGAGAATCAAACGATCGTGATCGAGGACCTGACCGTGCGAAACATGGTCACCAACCACACGCCTGGCCCGCGCCATCAGGGACGCGGCCTGGCGGCAGTTGCGCACCATGCTGGAGTACAAGGCCGCTGGCACGGCCGCACCCTCATCGTGGTGGACCGCTGGTTCCCCTCGACCAAACTGTGCTCGACCTGTGGCGCGCTCCGGCACAAGACTGCCGCTGAACGTGCGGTCGTGGACGTGCCGCTGCGGCGCGGTCCACGACCGGGACGTGAACGCGGCCCGCACCATTCATCGCGGAGGGGCTCGCCGTGATCGCCTGTGGAGACGGTGTAAGACCTGCACGAACGAGAACTCGGCAGGCGGCCGTCGACGAAGCAGGAACCCCCGGGGCGACCGAGAGAATCCCCGCCCTTTAGGGCGGGGAGGTCATTCCTCGTGTCCTCTCAGTTGTCCAGGTGCGGCACGCGGGCCGAGTGGATCGGGTTCGCGTCGGCCACGAGCTGGTCGAACCGGTGCGTGGCGATCTTGGCGATCTCGATCACTGCGGTCGTGTGCTCCTGGGTCGGCGAGTTGTTGAGCCGCTCCCAGCCGTGGCGCAGGACCTGGTTGAACGACTCGTTGTCGCGCACGGCCGTCACCAGCGGGAAGCCGAACCGGTCGCGGTAGGCCGCGGTCAGCGAGGCCAGCTCCTGGTGCTCCTTCTCGGCCAGCCGGTTCAGCCCCAGGGCGGACTGGTCGGCGAGCGACGCCGCACCCTCCTCCCCGGTGACCACCGACCGCGCCCCCAGGTCGGGGTAGGAGTTGATGAGCTGTTCCTGCTCGTCCGTCGACGCCGCGAACAGTGCCTCCTGGAACGCGCGCCGCAGGTCGTGCGTGTCGCTGAACGGGCGCTGGTCGTAGGCCCGCTCGACCACCCAGTCCGGGCCCTGGAACAGCCCGGAGAACGTGCGGATGAACTCCTCGCGCGACATCGCGTTGACCTGGTCCAGCCGGATCGCGGCACCCGGGGTACCGGCCACGGCCGGCCCGTAGTTCTTGCCGAGGTGGTGGAAGACCAGGTTGAGCAGGATTGCCGTGAGGCTGCCCAGCGTGATGCCGCTGCCGAAGATGATCTCCGCCCAGTCCGGCACGGCCTTGGCCACGTCAGGCACCGCGGTGACGTACATGGCAAGACCTAAGCTGGTCGCGACGATGACCACGTTGCGGTGGTCGTGGAAGTCGACCCGGGTCAGCGTCTGGATCCCGACCACCGCCACGGTGGCGAACATCGCCAGCGCGGCCCCGCCCAGCACCGGGTGCGGGATGCCCGCGACGATCGCCGCGGCCTTCGGGAGCAACCCGAGGATGATCATGATCGCACCGGCGGCGGCCACGACGTAGCGGCTCTTGATTCGGGTCAGCCGGACCAGGCCGACGTTCTCCGCGAAGCAGGTGTACGGGAAGGAGTTGAGGATCCCGCCGAGGGTCGTGGCCAGGCCGTCGGCGCGCAGTGCGCGGGCGATGTCGTCCTTGCCGATCCGCTTCTCCACGATCTCGCCGGTGGCGAAGACGTCGCCGGTCGTCTCTACGGCCGTGATCAGCATGACGACGATCATCGACAGGATCGCGGCGAAGGCGAACTTCGGCCAGCCGAAGTAGAACGGCGTCGTGACACCCAGCCAAGGCGAGTGGCGACGGCGTCGAAGTGCGCGTCGCCCAGCGCGAAGGCCACGAGCGTCCCGACGACCAGGCCGACGAGGACGGCGACGGTGGCCATGAAGCCCTTGAACACCCGCTGGATGATCACGATGAGGGCGAGCGTCCCGAGCGCGTAGGCCATGTTCCGGCCGCTGGTTGGGTCGGATGTCGGGGCCGGCGCCGCCGGCTGCGTCCGCCGCAGCGACGGGCAGCAGCGCGATGCCGATGATGGTGATCACCGTGCCCGTCACGACCGGCGGGAAGAACCGGATCAGCTTGGAGAAGAAGGGCGCGATGAGGAAGGTGAACAGTCCGGCGACGATCACTGCGCCGTAGATGACCAGCAGGCCCTCGGTCCCGCCGCCGTTGGCGAGGCCGATGGCGATCATCGGCGACACCGCGGTGAACGTGACGCCCTGCAGCAGCGGCAGCCGGACGCCGACCTTCCAGAACCCGACGGACTGGATGATCGAGGCGATGCCGCAGGTGAACAGGTCTGCGTTGATGAGGTGGATCAGCTGATCGGTGGTCAGCCCGATCGAGTTGGCGAGCAGGATCGGGACGATCACAGCGCCGGCGTAGAAGGCCAGGACGTGCTGGAACCCGTAGACCGCCAGCTTCGGTATGGGCAGGACCTCGTCGACGGGGTGTCGGGTTGTCGGCCTGTCTTTGACTGTGGCGTTCGTGGCCATGGCTTCCGCCTTTCGAAGCGGTGACGGAGTCGGGCGGTGCGGCGGCGGTTGGCGTCTGAAGTGTCTGCCGACTGCTGCCGCGCGGCTCAGCGGGCGTGCAGCGGCGTCGCGACGATGTGCGCGATGCCGGGGAGTGCTCCGGCGGGCCGACGGGTCCGGCGGTGGGCGGCGTGCGGAACGCCGACCGGACCGACTGCGGGAGTGGCAACGGACATTGCACGGGACACTGCTGCCTCCTCATCTGCGCGACGGAGGCGAGTGTCAACCGGAAGGCCGGCGCCGTTTTCGCCAGGCGGAAACGCTCTTCCATTTCGCGCCGTTCGGGAGTCTAGAGCGACGAAGCTCACAGGTCAATGGGTGGACGCTCGGCGCGCGCCGTTCTTGCCTCCACACAGCAAATGAGGCCGCCGCACCTGCTGAGCAGGGTGCGACGGCCTCACTCGACGTGCGAGGGCCCGACCGGTGTGTGACGGCTTACTTGCCGCCCGGCACGTCGTAGTCCGGCGTGACTCCGACGGTCGGCGACTCGGCGACGAGCGCCGCCTCCCGACTCACCCGCTCCGGCCCACGTTGAACAGCAGGTTCAGCAGGACGGCCGTCACGGCCGCCGAGCTGATGCCGGAGTCGAACACGGTCTGGAACCAGCTCGGGAAGTGCTCGTAGAAGGTGGGCACGGCGATGGGGATCACGCCCATGCCGATGGAGAGCGCGACGATGATCAGATTGTTGTTGCCCTCGTAGTTCACCCGGCCCAGGGCGCGGATGCCGCTGGCCGCCACCGTGGCGAACAGTGCCAGGCCTGCGCCTCCGAGCACCGGTGTCGGGATCGTGGCGACGATCGCCCCGATCTTCGGGAACAGCCCGAGGACGACCAGGATCAGGCCACTGGCCGCGACGACGAACCGGCTCTTGATGCCGGTGATCGCCACCAGTCCGACGTTCTGGGCGAAGGCGCTTGCGGAGAAGGAGTTGAGCAGGCCGCCGGAGACGGCGGTGGACAGGCAGTCGGCACGGAGGCCGGCGACGACGGTCTTGCCGTCGGCGGCCCGGTCGACGACCTCGCCGACCGCGAGGATGTCCGCGGTCGTCTCCGTCATGATCACGAGCATGACGATGGTCATGGAGGCGATCGCCGCGATGCTGAACTGCGGGGCGCCGAAGTGGAACGGCGTGGAGACGGCGAACCACTGCGCCTGACCGATCTTGCTGAAGTCGGCCATGCCGAGCGCCGTCGCGACCAGCGTGCCGAGCACGAGCCCGGCGAGGATGGCGATGCGGCTCAGGAAGCCGGGCAGGAACCGGTAGATCAGCAGGATGATCGCCAACGTGAGCGCGGCGAGGCCGATGTTCGCCGGACTGCCGAAGGTGGGGGCGGTCACCACGCCGCCGCCCGCCCACCGGATCGCGACCGGCAGCAGCGAGATGCCGATCACCGTGATGACCGAGCCGGTGACGACCGGCGGGAAGAAGTGCAGCAGCCGGTTGAACACACCGGACAGCAGGAACCCGATGACCCCGGCGACCAGGATGGCGCCGAAGATGAACTGGAGCCCGCGCACGCCGCCGCCGGCGTCCTTCCCGATGGCGAGCATCGAGGCGACGGCGGCGAACGACGCGCCCTGCACGAGCGGCAGCCTGGCGCCGATCCGCCAGATGCCGATCGTCTGCAGCAGCGTGGCGAGCCCGGACACGAGCAGTGCGGCGGTGAGCAGGTAGGCCAGGTCAGGGAACGGCAGGCCGAGCGCGCTGCCGACGATCAGCGGCACTGCGATCACGCCGGCGTACATGCTCATCACGTGCTGCAGGCCGTAGAGCAGAAGCTGCCCGACGGGCAGCACCTGGTCGACCGGGTGGCGGTCGACCGTCGCGGTGGACGAGGTGCGGGCCATCGCCGGCGTCACCAGCCCTGACCGGGGTCGAACGCGTCCGGACCGGGGTTCGGGGCGTCGTCGCGGCGGACGGTGCCCTCGATGTAGCCGTAGGGCCGGTCGTCGGCGTGGAAGACCTCGTTCTTGTTCTCCACGTCGAACGGGCTGAGGTCGACGAGGAAGTGGTGCTTGTTGGGCATCGAGAACCGGATCTCCGCGATCTCCGGCTGCTCGGTGATGATGTCCTGGCCGATCGCGTACATCGTCTGCTGCAGCGCGAGGCTGTGGTGGCCGGCGAAGGTGCTCCCCAGCGTGGCCAGCACCCGGTCGTACGAGGCGCCCCAGTCCTTGTCCACCGAGGAGCCCCCGCCTGACGGCGTCGACTCCTCGGACATGCGTGGGCCGGTCTCGGTGTGCAGCCACTGCGCGGTGACCGACGACGCCATGATGCGGTCGTCCGTCGGCCGCAGCGTCGTGTAGCGCTCCTGGTAGAAGGTGTGGAACTCCGAGTCCGTCGTCTTGAGGACGATCAGGTCGCGCACGCCGGACACCACCCACACCTGGGACCCGTCGTAGGTGACGGTGACGGTGCGGACGTAGGAGCCGCGCCGGGCGAAGGCGTGCGGGTGGGGCGTCCCGTTGTGGCTGAGCCGGTCCCACGGGTACGCCTCGATCTGGATCCGGACGCGGGACACCTGGGGAACGTCGTCGACGAAGTGCTTCGCCAGCGCGATGCCGAACGACTCCGGCTCGCGGACGGCGTCGCCCGCCTCCTTCGCGTAGGCGTTGACGGTGTTCTTGGTGGCGTCGGTCGTGAGGCACTTGGTGTTGTCGCCGTTGTAGTGCACGTCGTCGAAGTCGCCGACCAGCGCGACGCTCACGTTGTAGTCGGCGATCTCGTGCGGCTCGGTGTCGCGGAAGATGCGCACGACGCGGGTCTCGGCTTTTCCGTACTGGTTGTGGCCCAGCGTGATGGCCATCGGTCGCTCCTCGGGTCGTGGGTGGTCAGCCGGCGAGCAGGGTCTGCAGTCGCAGGCGGGTGATCTGGGCGAGCTGCTCGGTGACCTCGGCACGCTCGCGGCCCTCGTCGTTGGCGAGCCGCCGGTCCAGCTCGGTCACCATCTCCTCGGCGCTGCGGCCCGCGGCGCGGATGAGGAAGACGTGGCCGAACCGGCGCTCGTACTCGGCGTTGCGGGTCCGCAGCAGCTCCTGAGTCCGGGCGTCAGTGGTGGCGACGGCGGACTGCTCCCGCCGCGACCACTGCGCCTCGGCGCTCCCGCCTCCGGCTCGCTCGCCGATGCGCGGGTGGGCGTCGAGCGCCCGACGGACCTCGCCCCAGTCGAGGTCGCGTGCGACGCGCTCGGCGGTGTCGAGGACGGAGTCGAGGTCGGCGTACGGGCGGTGCGCGAGCACCTGCTCGATCCAGCGGGGTGAGGCGTTGCAGGCGCGCAGCTGCTCGGCAGCGTGCGCGTCGGGCAGGTTCACCACGTCCAGGCGGCCCGTGTTCGTCATCCGGCGACCCCGTCGTCGTTTGTGGAAGAAAACTTCCGCGATGCGGATAGCTAGGTACGGTAGGGCGCGCCACGGGACACGTCAAGAGCCCGATTTCGGAGGGTGTCGGAGGCCGATCAACGCGTGAAAGCCACGTTCAGGGCGTGTGGTGTCCTGAACGTGGCTTTCACGTCACGGGCGTGCCGGTCAGGCGGTGGAGCGCTCGCCGATCTCCGACGACAGTCGCTCGCCGGCCTTCCGGAGCAGGGGGACGGCACGCTCGATGAGCTCCGGGGTCATCCGCGGGGCCGGTCCCGAGACCGAGATGCCGAGCGTGCCGAGCGCGCCGTGCACCGGGACGGCGACGCAGCGCACGCCGATCTCCTGCTCGCCCTCGTCCATGGAGTGGCCCTCGCGGCGGATCTTGTCCAACTCGGTGAGCATCGCGTCGGGGGTGGTGATCGTGTTCGGGGTCGCCGCCGGCATTCCGGTGCGGGCCAGCAGGTCGCGCACCACGTCGTCCGGAAGCTGCGACAGCAGTGCCTTGCCCACTCCCGTGCAGTGCGCGGGGACCCGGCGGCCCGGCTCGGTGAACATCCGCATCGTGTGGCGGGACGGCACCTGGCCGATGTACATCACCGCGTCGTGGTCCAGGACGGCGAGGTTCGCGGACTCGCCCAGGGCGTCGACCAGTTCGGTGAGCACCGGCTGTGCCCACGCCCCGAGCATGGTCCCGGCGACCTGGCCGAGCGGGACGAGCCGGGCGCCGAGCGCGTAGCGGCGATTCGACAGCTGCCGCATGTAGCCGCGTTGGACCAGCGTCCGGACGAGCCGGTGGATCGAGGGGAGCGGCAGGCCGGAACGAGCGGCGAGCTCGCTCAGGCCGATCTCGCCACCGGCGTCGGCGACGATCTCGAGCAGGTCCAGCACGCGGCCGACGGACTGCACGCCACCGTTCTTGGCCGGCTCGGCCATCGGTCCTCCGGTGCTCCAGAACTTTCGTCTAGCGGAAGCAGCATACCGATACGCGTGATGACGACGAGGTTAACTCTGACGCTCCGCCCGTCGGGCCGTGACCGGGACGTGGTTGACGACGCGACCGAGCCGTCCTACAGTCTTCGTCAAGCGGAAGTTATATTCCACGATGCGAAAGAGGTAGTGATGCGGTTCGAGGTCAACCTGTCGATCCTGTTCACGGAGCTCCCGCTGCTCGACCGGCCCGCCGCAGCTCATCAGGCGGGCTTCGACGCGGTCGAGTTCTGGTGGCCCTGGCCCGTCGCCGTGCCCGCGGACGCCGAGATCGACCGGTTCGCCACAGCAGTGACCGACGCCGGCGTGCAGCTGGTGGGCCTCAACTTCTTCGCAGGGGATATGCCCGGCGGCGACCGCGGCCTCGTCTCCTGGCCCGCCCGCAGCGCGGAGTTCCGCGACAACATCGACGTCACGGTCGGGATCGGCGAGCGGCTCGGCTGCCGGGCGTTCAACGCGCTCTACGGCAACCGCACCGACGACAGCACCCCCGACGAGCAGGACGCGTTGGCCGCCGAGAACCTCGCGCTCGCGGCGCGGGCGGCGCAGCGGATCGGCGGCACCGTGCTCGTCGAGCCGGTCAGCGGCGCCCCCCGCTACCCGCTGCTCACCGCGGCGGACGCGCTGGCGGCGATCGACCGGGCCCGCGAGGAAAACCTCGCCCTGCTGCTGGACGTCTATCACCTGGCGGTCAACGGGGACGACGTCGACGCCGCGATCAAGACCGCAGCGGGCCGGATCGGCCACGTCCAGATCGCCGACGCCCCCGGCCGCAACGAGCCGGGTACGGGAAAGCTCCCGATCGACGCCTACCTCGACCGCATCGCGGCCACCGGCTACGACGGCTGGGTCGGGCTCGAGTACAAGCCCAGCGGCGCGAGCGCCGACGCCTTCGACTGGCTGCCCCGCGAGCGCCGGTCGGCCCGCTGAGCCGCCGAACGAAAGCGGCGTTGCGAACGTAGACCTTGCGAAAGCCGCTTTCGCTCCATTCCTCCGACGAAAGGTATTGCTGACATGACGACCGTCGCCTTCATCGGCCTGGGCATCATGGGCGGCCCGATGGCCGCGAACCTCGTCAAGGCCGGCTTCGAGGTGACCGGCTACAACCGTAGCCCGGAGAAGGTCGCCGCCCTGGTCGATGCCGGCGGCCGCGGTGCCGACAGCGTGGCCGAAGCCGTGCGCGACGCCGACGTGATCATCACGATGGTGCCGGACTCCCCGGACGTCGAGGCCGTGACCGGCGGCGACGACGGTGTGTTCGCCTCCGCGAAGGCCGGCGCGCTCTACGTCGACATGAGCACGATCCGCCCGGATGTCGCCGTCCGTGTGGCGGAGGCGGGACGTCAGGCCGGCCTGCGGGTACTGGACGCCCCGGTCAGCGGCGGCGAGGCCGGCGCGATCGAGGCCAGCCTGTCGATCATGGTGGGTGGCGAGCCCGCCGACTTCGAGGACGCGCGGCCCGTACTGGAGGCCGTCGGCAAGACGATCGTGCACGTCGGCCCGGCCGGGTCGGGTCAGACCGTCAAGGCCGCGAACCAGCTCATCGTCGCCGTCAACATCGAGGTCCTCGCCGAGGCGGTCGTGTTCCTCGAGGCGTACGGCGTGGACACGAAGGCCGCGCTGGAGGTGCTCGGCGGCGGCCTGGCCGGCAGCACCGTGCTCGAACCGCAAGGGCCCGAACATGCTCGCCCGCGAGTTCAAGCCGGGCTTCCGGCTCGCCCTGCACCACAAGGACCTGGGCATCGTCACGTCGGCCGCCCGCGAGGCCGGGGTCGCGATCCCGCTCGGCGCGGTGGTCGCGCAGCTGGTGGGCGCGCTGGTCGCCCGCGGCGACGGCGGCCTCGACCACTCCGGCCTGCTGAAGCTCGTCACCGAATTGTCCGGTGCCGGGCCGGACGGCCGCGACACCACAAAGGAGAGCTGACATGGCTCGCATGACAGCGGCGGACGCCGCGGTCGCCATCCTGGAGCGCGAGGGCGTCACGCACGCCTTCGGCGTCCCGGGCGCGGCGATCAACCCCTTCTACGCGGCGATGCGCCGGGCTCGCCAGGAAAACGGGCAGGGCATCGAGCACGTGCTTGCAAGGCACGTCGAGGGCGCCTCGCACATGGCTGAGGGCTACACCCGCACCCGCGCCGGCAACATCGGCGTCTGCGTCGGCACGTCCGGCCCTGCGGGCACGGACATGATCACCGGCCTGTACTCGGCGTCGGCCGACTCGATCCCGATCCTCTGCATCACCGGCCAGGCGCCTGTCGCCCGGCTGCACAAGGAGGACTTCCAGGCCGTCGACATCGCCTCGATCGCCGCACCGCTGACGAAGATGGCCGTCACCGTGCTGGAGGCGGCGCAGGTCCCGGGCGTCTTCGCCAAGGCCTTCCACCTCATGCGCTCCGGGCGGCCCGGACCCGTGCTCATCGACCTGCCGTTCGACGTCCAGATGACCGAGATCGAGTTCGACCCCGACACCTACGCCCCGCTGCCGGTGTACAAGCCGGCGGCGACCCGGGCGCAGGTCGAGAAGGCGCTCGACATGCTGCAGGAGTCGACGGCACCGGTGATCGTCGCGGGCGGCGGGATCATCAACGCCGATGCCTCCGAGCTGCTGGTGGAGCTCGCCGAGATCCTGGACGTCCCGGTGATCCCGACGCTGATGGGTTGGGGGGCGATCCCGGACGACCACCGGCTCATGGCCGGCATGGCCGGGCTGCAGACCGCCCACCAGTACGGCAACGCGACGATGCTCGCGTCCGACTTCGTGCTGGGGATCGGCAACCGGTGGGCGAACCGGCACACCGGCGGCCTCGACACCTACCGCCGCGGCCGCACCTTCGTCCACGTCGACATCGAGCCCACCCAGATCGGGCGCGTCTTCGCCCCCGACTACGGGATCGTCTCCGACGCCGCCGCCGCGCTGGCCCTGTTCGTCGAGGTCGCGAAGGAGCGCCGCGGGCAGCTGCGCGACCGCCGCGCCTGGGTCGACGAGTGCGTCAAGCGCAAGCAGACGATGCTGCGCCGCACCCACTTCGACGACGTCCCGGTCAAGCCGCAGCGGGTCTACGAGGAGATGAACCGCGCGTTCGGCCGCGACACCCGCTACGTGAGCACCATCGGGCTGTCCCAGATCGCCGGCGGCCAGTTCCTCCACGTGTTCAAGCCCCGGCACTGGATCAACGCCGGGCAGGCCGGCCCGCTCGGCTGGACGCTGCCGGCGGCGCTGGGTGTGTGCGTGGCCGACCCCGACGCCACCGTCGTCGCGCTGTCGGGCGACTACGACTTCCAGTTCATGCTCGAGGAGCTGGCGGTGGGTGCGCAGTTCCACCTGCCCTACGTCCACGTCGTCGTGAACAACTCCTACCTCGGGCTGATCCGCCAGTCCCAGCGCGGGTTCGAGATGGACTACTGCGTCCAGCTCTCGTTCGAGAACGTCAACACACCGGAGCTCGGCGCCTACGGCGTCGACCATGTCAAGGTGGCGGAAGGCCTCGGGTGCAAGGCGATCCGGGTCGAGCGACCCGACGACCTGCCGTCGGCCTTCGAGCAGGCGCGCAAGCTGATGGCGGAGTTCCGCGTGCCGGTCCTCGTCGAGGTCCTGCTCGAGCGGGTCACCAACATCTCCATGGGCACCGAGCTCGACAACATCGTCGAGTTCGAGGAGCTCGCCACACTGGACGAGCACGCCCCGACGGCCGTGGCCCTCCTGGACTGATCGGAGTTGGATCGCGCCGTGCACATCGTCGTCGCGCCGGACAAGTTCAAAGGATCACTCACCGCGCGGCAGGTCGCCGACCGGGTCGCGGCCGGGATCGCCGCCGTACGCCCCGGCGTCGACGTCGTGCAGGTGCCGGTCGCCGACGGTGGTGACGGCACCGTCGACGCCGCCCTCGCGGCCGGATACGAGCGGATCCCGGTGCGCGCGACCGGTCCGACCGGCGAGCCGGTCGACACCGCGTACGCCGTGTGCGACGGGATCGCGGTGGTCGAGATGGCCGACGTCTCCGGCCTGCGGCTGCTGCCCCCGGACCGGCTCGCACCGCTCACCGCGACCTCTTACGGCACGGGGGAGGTCGTCCGCGCCGCGCTGGACCGGGGCTGCCGCAGCGTCGTGCTGGGCATCGGGGGCAGCGCGTCCACGGACGGCGGCGCGGGGATGCTCGAGGCGCTCGGCGTCCGGCTGCTCGACGCCGCCGGGAACCCGCTTCCGCGCGGCGGCGGCGCGCTGGCCGACCTCGACCGCGTCGACCTGTCGGGGCTGCACCCGGCGGTGGACGGCGCCCGGATCGTCGTGGCCTGCGACGTCGACAACCCGCTGCTCGGCCCGCACGGCGCCGCTGCGGTCTACGGGCCGCAGAAGGGCGCCGGCGCGGACGACGTCGCCGCGCTGGACGCCGCGCTCGCGCACTGGGCGGACGTGGTCGACGCCGCCACCGGCCGTGCGGACGTCCGCGACCGCGCGGGTGCCGGGGCTGCGGGCGGCGTCGGCTACGCGGCGATGGCCGTGCTCGGCGCGGAGCTCGAACCGGGGATCGGGCTGGTGCTCGACCTCGTCCGGTTCGCCGACCACCTCCCCGGCGCGTCCCTGGTCATCACGGGAGAGGGGTCGCTCGACGAGCAGACCCTGCACGGCAAGGCCCCGGCCGGAGTCGCTGCGGCCGCCGCGAAGGCCGGGATCCCGGTCGTGACGGTCTCGGGGCGGCTCGCGCTGGACCGGGCGCAACTGCAGACGGCGGGAATCGCCGCCGCCTACGCCCTCACCGACATCGAACCCGACGTGCAGCGCTGCCTGGCCGACGCCGGCCCGCTGCTCGAACGCCTGGCCACCAACCTGGCCCGTGAACGGATCGGAGGCACGACTCCATGACATCGGTACCGCTCTTCGTCAACGGCGGAGGTATGCGCGGCGGCAACGTGCACTACAGCATCGAGGGCCTGCCCTTCCTCGGCGAGGCCCGCACCGCCCCGCGCTACCGGTTCTTCTCCATCCGCGACGAGTTCCCCGGGCTGTGGCCGGTCGCCGAGGGCGGCGTGAGCGTGCCGGGCGAGCTGTACGACGTGCCGCTCGACGTGATCCGCGACCGGTTCATCCCGGCCGAGCCCCCGGAGCTGGAGCTGAGCGTGATCGAGCTGGACGACGGCAGCAGCGCGGTCGCCGTGGTGCTGCGCGAGGTGGCCCACGAGGCCGGCACCGGCCTGACCGACATCTCCGAGACCGGCGGCTGGCGCGCCTACCGCGGGGCGGTGCGCTGATGGCCGACTTCGATCTGGTCCTCCGCGGCCGTCGGGTGATCACCCGGGCGGGTGAGGTACCGCGCTGCATCGCCGTCCGCGACGGGGTCGTGGTCGCGATCGAACCGCTCGAGTCTCGGCTCGAGGGCGCCGAGACCGTCGACCTGGCCGACGACGAGGTGTTGCTGCCCGGCCTCGTCGACAGCCACGTGCACGTCAACGAGCCGGGCCGCACCGAGTGGGAGGGCTTCGCGACGGCCACCCGCGCCGCGGCGGCCGGCGGCGTGACGACGATCATCGACATGCCGCTGAACAGCATCCCGCCGACCACCACGGTCGACGGGCTGGAGACCAAGCGGAAGTGCGCGCAGGACGCCGCGCACGTCGACGTCGGCTTCTGGGGCGGTGCGATCCCGGGGAACATCGACGACCTGCGCGGGCTGCACGACGCCGGGGTCTTCGGGTTCAAGTGCTTCATGACCGACTCCGGGGTGGAGGAGTTCCCTCCGCTGTCGCCCGAGGAGCTCGAGGAGTACCTGGGCGTGCTGGCGTCCTACGGCGCGAAGATGATCGTCCACGCGGAGGACTCGACTGCGATCGAGCGGGCTCCGGCACCGCACGGACGGCACTACTCCGACTTCCTCGCCTCCCGGCCGCGCGGCTCGGAGAACGTGGCGATCGCGCACCTCATCGAGGCGGCCCGGCACACCGGAGCGTCGGTGCACCTGCTGCACCTGTCCAGCTCCGACGCCGTGCCGATGCTGCGCACCGCGCGCCGCGAGGGCATCCGGATGACCGTCGAGACGTGCCCGCACTACCTCGTCTTCGAGGCCGAGGCGATCGCCGACGGCGCCACGCAGTTCAAGTGCTGCCCGCCGATCCGTGAGATCGGCAACCGCGAGGAGCTGTGGCACGCGCTGGCGCGGGGCGACATCGACTGCGTCGTGTCCGACCACTCCCCGTGCACCGCCGAGCTCAAGCGGCTCGACGTGGGCGAGTTCGACTCGGCGTGGGGCGGCATCTCGTCCCTGCAGATCGGGCTGCCGGCCGTGTGGACCGAGGCCCGGCTGCGCGGTCACACGCTCGTCGACGTGGTCCGGTGGATGTCGCAGCGGCCCGCCGAGATCGCCCGGCTGCAGCACAAGGGCCGCATCGAGCGCGGCTACCACGCCGACTTCGCCGTGTTCGCGCCGGACGCCGCGTTCGTCGTCGACCCGACGCTGCTGCACCACCGCAACCCCGTCACCCCGTACGCGCAGCGTGCCCTCGCAGGCGTGGTCCGCAGCACCTGGCTGCGCGGTCGCCGGGTCACCGGCGACGAACCGCGGGGGACGTTGATCAGCCGAGGAGAAGCGTGATGAGCACGTACTGGTCACCGACCGGAGGGCTGCCTCCGCAGACCCAGCTGCTGACCGACCGGGCGATGTTCCGGGAGGCCTACGCGGTGATCCCGCGGGGCACCAACTCGGACATCGTCACCAGCTTCCTGCCGTTCTGGAACGACACCCGGCTCTGGGTGCTGGCCCGTCCGTTGAGCGGTTTCGCCGAGACCTTCTCCCAGTACATGGTCGAGGTCGCGCCCGGCGGGGGCAGCGAGCGTCCCGAGCTCGCCCCGGAGGCCGAGGGGGTCGTCTTCCTCACCGCGGGACTGCTGAACATCACCCTGGGCACCACCACGCACAAGCTCGAGGCGGGTGGATACGCCTACATCCCGCCGGGAGCCGACTGGACGGTCCGCAACGAGGGCGCCGAGAACGCCCACTTCCACTGGATCCGCAAGGCCTACGAGCGGGTCGAGGGGCTGGACGTGCCCGAGGCGTTCGTGACCAACGAGCACGACGTCGAGGCCGGGGCGATGCCGGACACCGACGGCAGGTGGCGGACCACCCGGTTCGTCGATCCGGCCGACCTGCGGCACGACATGCACGTGAACATCGTGACGTTCGAGCCGGGCACCGTGATCCCGTTCGCCGAGACCCACGTGATGGAGCACGGGCTCTACGTCCTGGAGGGCAAGGCCGTCTACCGGCTCAACGAGGACTGGGTCGAGGTGCAGGAGGGCGACTTCATGTGGTTGCGGGCGTTCTGCCCGCAGGCCTGCTACGCCGGTGGTCCGGGACGGTTCCGCTACCTGCTCTACAAGGACGTCAACCGGCACATGAAGCTGAGTAGCCGCATCGGCTGAGTCGGCCGACCTGCTCAGGCCGCCCGCCGGAGCTCGAACCACACCCGCTTGCCGCGGGCGTGCTCCTCGCTGCCCCAGCGGTCGGCCACGGCCGCGACGAGCCACAGGCCGTAGCCGCCCTCCGCCGTGCGGGGTCGGGTGGCCGCGGGCGCGGTGGAGCCGTCGACGACCGCCACGTGCAGCGCCGCGCGCGTCAGGTGCACCTCCACGGTCATCGCGGCCTCGCCCGCCACGTGCCGGACGACGTTCGTGACCAGCTCGCTGATCAGCAGCGCCGCGTCGTCGCGGTACCCCTCCGCGGCCCACGCGGTGAGGAGCTGGGTCACGACGCACCGCGCCGCGGGGACGCTGCGCGGCACCGACGGCAGGTCGACCGCCGCGTTCAGCGCGGACGGCACGGCGGGCATCAGCCCGCGGCCTGGTCGGGCGACGGGTCCTCCCGGGACGGGAGCACCTCGAACCGGTCGACGAGGCCGAGCGCGGTGAAGACCCGCAGTGCGGGGCCCCGACCGAGGCGGACCGCCAGCCGCCTGCCGGCCGCCCGGGCGTGGTCGTCGGCGACGAGCACGACCCGTACTCCGGAGGAGTCGACGAACGTCAGCGTGCTCAGGTCGATGACGAGCAGCGACGGCGCCGCGCGCTCCGCCTCGGCGAGGCGGCGCAGGGCCTCCTCGGCGGAGGCGATGTCGAGCTCCCCTTCGAGGACGACCTCGACGGTGCGGTCCGCGGTCACGGCGTGGCCTCCAGGATGAGCAGTGCGACGTCGTCGTGCAGCCGGCCCTGCTGGAAGCCGACCACGTCGGCCAGCAGCGCGTCCGCGAGCGCCTCGGCGGTCGGGGTGGGCGCCGCCGCCACGAGGGACGCCAGCCGGTCGTTGCCGTAGAACCCGTTCACGCCCCGCGCCTCCGTCACACCGTCGGTGTAGAGGACCATCATGTCGCCACGGTCCAGGCGGACCGTCGTCTCGGTCAGCTCGATGTCCGGGTACACCCCGAGCAGGGTGCCGGGTGCCGCGACGGCCTCCACATTCCCGCCACGGCGCAGCAGCGGGGGTGGGTGGCCCGCGTTCGCCAGGGTGACCGTCGCCCCGTCGCCGTCGACGCACAGCCGCCCGTGGGCCGCGGTGGCGAACCGGTGCGGCGACCCGCCGGTCTCGCGGAGCATCGCCCGGTTGACCCGGCGCAGCACCGCGGCCGGTCCGTGGCCGTGGTCGACCTCGGCCCGGAGCGTGTGGCGGATCAGCGCCGTCCGTGCCGCGGCCTCGGGGCCCTTGCCGCACACGTCGGCCACCACCACGCCCCAGGTGCCCGGCGTGTCGCCCGCGACGACGTCGTAGAGGTCGCCGCCCACGTGCAGCCCGGCCCGGTCGTCGGTCTGCGGCCGGTAGCGGGCGGCCACGCGCACTCCGGGCACGTCCGGGAGTACGGCCGGGAGCAGGGCTTCCTGCAGCGTCTGCGCGATCCGACGCTGCTCCTGGTAGAGCCGGGCGTTGTCCAGGGCGATGGCCGCGACACCCGCCAGCTGCGCGGTGAAGGCGAGGTCGACCTCGTCGAACCGCTGCCCGGACTCGGCGTGCACCAGCGTCAACGCGCCGAGGCTGCGGCCGCGCACGAGCAGTGGCACCACCACCGCCGAGCGCAGCCCGATCGACCGGATGAGCCGCAGGTGTTCCTCGTCCACCGCCGCCTCGACGAGCAGCGCGTCCGGGATCTCGGGGAAGAACGCGGGCCGACCGGTGCGGCTGACCTCGATGGCGCCACCCGACGCGTTCGGGTCCGGCGGGTAGCGCTCCTGCAGCCGGGCGACGAACGCGACCTTGGCCGGATCGGCGTGGGCGACCGCCACCTCGTCGACCCGGTCCCCGCGCACCAGGTGCACCGCGCACCAGTCGGCGATGTCCGGGACGGCGAGGTCCGCGAGCCGCTGCAGGCGCTCCTCGACCGACAGGGGCGCCTCCATCAGCCGGCCCGCGCGGGCGAGGAACGTCATCCGGTCGAGCTGGCGCTCGGCGGCGGCGCGCGCGGCCTGCTCGGCGGCCAGGAGCCGGACGCGGTCGAGCGCCTGGGCGCACAGGGAGGCGGCCGCCAGCAGGTACTCGCGCTCGTCCGCGCGGAACGGCCGGGGCGTCAGGAAGCTGAACACGACGGCGCCCAGATCCCGGTCCTGCACGCGCAGGGGCAGACACGCCGTTGCCTGGAACCCGCTCGACGTCCCGACCGGGGCCATCTCGGGGTAGCGGCTTCGCCACTGCGCGGCGTCCTCCAGCCACACCGCCGTGCCGTCGAGCACCGCATCCGACAGCGGTCGCCCCCGCGTCAGCTCCACGCGGGTGAACTGCCCGGCGGTCGCCGCGGGCCACCCGCTGGAGTGCAGGGTGGTCAGCGCCCCTACGCCGGTCCGCGAGAAGACGCCGCACGCGTCGGCCTCGAGCAGCCGTGCCGCGGTGGTCGAGACCAGGAAGGCGATGGCCTGCGGGTTCGCTGCCGATGCCAGCTCGGCGGCGAGCCGGTGCAGCGCCGCGGTGCGGCGGCGGAGGTCGGGCGGCGCGTCGGCCGGCGCGAGGAGCAGCAGCACCCCGTCCGCCACGGGGAGGCAGCCGACCACCACGTCCGGGGCCGGTAGCGGCACGGCGCCCGGTTCGCCGCGGTGATAGGCGGCGTCGAGGGCGGCGAGCAGCGCCGGGTGCGGCAGCGCGTCCCGGATCGGCCGGCCGGCGACGTCGCCCACCAGCTTCCGGGCCGCCGGGTTCACCCGGACGACGACGTGGTCGGCGGTGGCCGTGACGGCGAGCGGCAGGGGACGGTCGCCGATGGCGTCGACGAGTGCCGTGGTCATCGGGCGTGTCCGGAGCCGGCGGGCCACCACTGCGCCGCGCCGGGGGCAGCACTGCGCTGGGCGAGCGGGGGCGGATCGTCCGGGACCGTGACGGTGTCCTGCACCTCCACGCGGATCGCGCCGTCGTCGCGCCGGTGCACGGGGTAGCGGAACTCGCCGGGCGGACCGTCCCGGTAGGCGTGCTCGACGGAGTTGGTCGCCGCCTCGCTGAGCATCAGCTGCAGATCCGCTGTGGTGTCGTCGGACAGCGCCGCCTGGGCGCTCCACGCGCCGAGCCGGCGGCGCACCGCGGGCAGCCGCCGCGGGTCGGCGGGCAGGCGCTCCGCGAGCGGGGCGGGGATGAGGCGGGCGAGGAGCAGGACGGGAGCGGGCCCGGCTCCCGTCCCGGCGAGCAGCGCGGCCGCCAGGTCGTCGGGGGCGAGGGCGTGGTGCCGGGCCGCGCGGGCGGCGAGATCCTCGCCTGCGCCGGGGAACCCGAGCACCACCGTGGTGCCCGCCTCGACGGTCTCCTCGGCCTGCCCGAACCGCCGGTGCGCCCGGCCCAGCCTCGGGCCGTCACCGCCGGCCAGGAGGCGCCCGCCGTCCGGGCCGACGACCAGGGGCGCGCGCGGACCGGCCCCGGACCAGAGCAGCGTGCCGGCGGCTCCGTCGAGCACGGCGCACTGCGCGGCACCGTCCACCGGCGGACCGGGCCGCCGGGAGACGCACTCGTCCAGCGCCTCGAGGGCCCGGGCCGGCGAGCGTTCTCCACCGAGGGCCTCGGCCACCAGGCGCCGGAGCTGCGCCACCGGAACGGCGTCGTGCCCGGCGTCGGCGACGACCATGCCGACGCGGTCGTCGCCCAGCGGGATCACGTCCGTCCATACTGGACGCGACGCCTGGTCCGTGTCGGGGGGAGCGACCGCGGCCAGGGCGACCCGGCTGCACCGGGGCAGCGGGAACCGGCCGTTCGCGCTCGCCGGTGGCACGTCGCTCATCACACCCTCCCGAGCCTGCCGCCCTCCAGTCTCGACAACGGGTCCCGGCATCGTCCACCCGGAGGTCACCGAGGCGCCGGCCGCGCGGGCCCTCCGTGCTCCGTGAGAGTCGCGGGACGGCGACGCTGCGTTACCGGCCCTGGCCGGTCGGCGGGACGGATACCCGTTCCCCGGACGTCCTCACGGCCTCCCGCGCGCAGGGACCTTCGCCCCTACCGGGTCAGGGGGTGGATCAGTCAGGCTTCTGGCGTGATGAATTTGGCATAGCCGCGCTATTTTCGGTTGGCTGAAATTGTCCTGGGTCCCTGCTGCGATATCAGCGGCAAGACCCGCCAGAACATGATAGTGAATACCGCTGCGCCGCGGACGGTCGAGATTTGGGGAGGTACCCACAATGGACTTCGAGCTGACCGATGAGCAGCAGCTGATCCGGGATGCGGTCAGGGAGTTTGCCGAGGCTGAGATCGTGCCCATCGCGGCCGAGATCGACCGCGACCACCGTTTCCCCGCCGAGCTCCTGCCGAAGCTGGCCGAGATGAACCTCATGGGTATGACGTTCCCGGAGAAGGAGGGTGGCGCCGGCACGGACTACGTGAGCTATGTCATCGCGGTCGAGGAGATATCGCGGGCATGTGCGAGCACCGGCATCATCATGTCGTCGCACAACTCGCTCGCCACCTGGCCGATCTACACGTTCGGAAACCGGGCTCAGAAAGACCAGTACATGCACGACATGACGTCCGGCCGCCGCCTGGGTGCGTTCGCCCTGACCGAGCCCGCCGCAGGAACCGATGCGGCCGCGGGAACCACGACGGCGACACCGACCGCTGACGGGTATGCCCTCAACGGATCGAAGATGTTCATCTCCAACGCACCGCACGCCGAGATCTACATCGTCTTCGCGAAGACCGACCCGGACCGGGGGACGCGCGGGATCAGCGCGTTCATCGTCGAGAAGGACACCCCCGGATTCGCGGTCGGCGAGGCCGAGCACAAGATGGGCATCCGCGGTTCCAGCACGCCGCCCCTCTACTTCACCGACTGCCGCGTCCCGAAGGAGGCGCTCCTGGGCGAGGAGGGTGAGGGCTTCAAGATCGCCATGGCGACGCTCGACGGCGGCCGGATCGGCGTGTCCGCGCAGGCATTGGGCATCGCCCAGGCGGCGCTCGAGGCGTCGGTCGACTATGCGAAGGAGCGTGTCCAGTTCGGCAAGCCGATCGCGAATCTGCAGGCCATTCAGTGGATGATCGCCGACAGCGCCCTGGAGGTCGACGCGGCCCGGCTCCTCGTCTACCGCGCCGCCGCATGCGTAGCCAGTGGCCGCCCCTATTCGACAGAGGGGGCCATGGCCAAGCTGTTCGCGTCGGAGACTGCCACCAGGGTGGCGGGCAGGGCGATCCAGATTCACGGCGGATACGGTTACACCGAAGCTTACCCGGTGGAGCGGAACTATCGCGACGCCAAGATTACCGAACTCTACGAGGGGACGTCCGAGGTCCAGCGAATGGTCATTGCGAGAAGCGCCCTGCGATGAGGACAACCGGCCACCACCGATCGCGGTGGCTGCCGTCAGGAGGATCGTGATGAGGATTGTGGTCGCCTACAAGTGGACCCGTGACCCGGAAGAGGCGACGGCACGCCCCGACGGCACGGTGGACTGGAGCCGGGCCAAGCCGGGCTTGTCCGCCTACGACCCCGTGGCCATCGAGGTGGCCCGCCAACTCGCCGCCGAAACGGGCGCCGAGCTGATCGGCGTGACGGTCGGGGACAAGGGCGTCGGGACACCGCTCGCCTGCAAGGCCGCCCTCGGCCGGGGCCTGGACCGGGTGGTGATCGTCGAGGACGGGTCCCTGGCCGACGCCGGGCGATCCGAGCTGGCCGCGGTGCTGGCCGAGGTGATCAGGCACATCGGCGACGTGGACCTCGTCATCACCGGCGACTCGTCGATGGACGTGGCGGCCAAGATGGTGCCCACCGTGCTGGCCGGCGAGCTCGGCTGGCCGGCCGTCGCCGAGGTCACCTCGGTTGCCGGCAAGGCCGGCGAGCTGCGCGTCGAGCGGGAGATCCCGGGCGGCGCGCAGGTGCTCGAGATCTCCGGTCCTGCCGTGCTCGCCGTCTCCGCGGACGCCGCGGCGCCGCGCGTGCCCGGCATGAAGGATCTTCTCGCCGCGGGCAAGAAGCCGGTGGAGCACCTGGACCTCGCCGCGCTGAAGGTGCCCCCGCAGAACGCGGTCATGACGGTGACCGGTCGGGGCCTCCCGAAGCGCAAGGTCCGCAAGGGCCAGCTCATCGACACCGCGGACCCGGCCAAGGCCGCGGACGAGCTCGTCAGTGCGCTCCGCCAGGCCGGCGCACTCTGAGGAAGGAACAGACAATGAGTGTGAACGCCTGGATCGTCGTCGGGGACCAGCCGACAGTCGGCAACCTGGTCACGGTCGCGCGTTCCCTGGGCGGCCCGGTCGGGGCCGTGGTCGCCGGCCCGCGTTCGGTGGCCGAGATCGTGGCCAGGAGCGGCGTGGACAAGGTGGTCTGGTGCAACGCGCCGGACGACGTGCCCGCCGAGGCCAACGCCCCTGCGTTGGCCGACGTCATCGCCGCCGACCCGCCGCGGGTCGTGCTCGCCGGCCGCAACCCCGGGGAGCGCGTGCTCCTCGGCGCCGCCGCGTCGCGCCTCAAGGCGGCCGTGTTGACGGGACCCCGCTCGGTCGCCGTCGACGGCGACGGCGTCGTCGTGGTCAACGCCGTCTTCGGTGACATCGCCGAGGAGACCGTCGCCGTGTCCGGCCCGGTGGCGCTGCTGCTGGACGGCGGTTCGGCGCCGTCGGCCGACGGCACGAGCGTGCCCATCGAGGAGGTCTCCGCGCCGCCGCTGGGCGTGAAGGTGATCGAGACCCGAACGCACGGCTTCGACGAGGTGGACCTCAACGCTGCCCACCGGGTCATCGGCATCGGCCGCGGCCTGAAGGCCAAGGAGGACCTCGCCCTCATCGAGGAGCTCGCCCGCGCGGTCGGCGCCGAGGTCGCCTGCACCCGCCCCGTGGCCGAGGGCCTGAACTGGATGGGCAAGGACCGCTACATCGGCAGTTCCGGCGCGCGCATCGCCCCCCAGGTCTACCTCGCCGTCGGCGTGTCCGGCCAGTTGCAGCACATGGTGGGTGTGACCGGGGCGGAGACCATCGTCGCGATCAACAGCGACCCGAACGCCGCGATCTTCAAGGAGATCGACTACGGCCTGATCGGTGACCTCTACCAGCTCGTGCCGGCGATCACCGCCGCGCTGAAATGACGGTGTCCGATGACTGAACCAGCTGAGCCCGACTTCGACGTCATCGTCATCGGCGCCGGCATCGCGGGCTGCGTCACGGCCTACCAGCTCGCCCAGCAGGGACGTTCGGTCCTGCTGATCGAGCGCGGTGAGGAGCCCGGCTCGAAGAACCTGTCCGGCGGGGTCCTGTACTCCCGCGGCATCGAGCAGGTCTTCCCCGACTTCCTCGCCGAGGCGCCGGTCGAGCGGCGGATCACCCGCAACTACATCAACTTCCTCAACGCCGACAGCTCGGTCGCCATCGACTACAGGGACGCCCGGCTCGCCGATCCGGTCAACGCGGTCACGGTGCTGCGTTCAAAGCTGGACCCGTGGCTGGCCGCCAAGTGCGAAGAGGCCGGCGCCATGATCATGCCCGGGGTCCGGGTGGACCGGGTCCTCACCGAAGGCACCAGGGTCGTGGGCGTCCAGGCCGGCGACGACGAGCTGCGGGCTCATGTCGTGGTGGCCGCGGACGGCGTGAACTCCTTCATCGCCCAGGATGCCGGCCTGCGCACGAAGGCGCCGCTGCACCATCTCGCCGTCGGCGTGAAGTCGGTGGTCTCACTGCCCAGGAAGACGATCGAGGAACGGTTCAACCTGACCGGCGACGAGGGAGCGGCGCTCGCCGTGGTCGGTGACTGCACCGCCGGGATAGGCGGTGGCGGTTTCCTCTACACCAACATCGACTCGCTGTCCGTCGGCATCGTCGTCCGCCTGGACGACCTCACGGCGAAGAAGAAGGTCGTCACGGACGTCTTCGACCACTTCCTCGATCACCGGTTCATCGCTCCCTACCTCGAGGGCGGCGAACTGCTGGAGTACGGCTGCCACCTGGTCGCTGAGGGCGGCCTGGACGGGGTGGGCGAGATCGTCATGGACGGAATGGTCGTGGTCGGCGACGCCGCCGGGCTCACGCTCAACACCGGCCTGACCGTACGAGGCATGGACCTGGCGGTCGGCTCCGCGGTCGCCGCAGCGGAGGCCATCGGCTCCGCGCTGGAGCAGAAGAACACCTCCAAGGCGGTCCTGGACGGATACCGGGAGAAGCTGTTCGCCTCGTACGTCGGAAAAGACATGAAGACGTACGCCAAGGCGCCGGCCTTCCTTGAGACGGACCGGATGTACAAGGAGTACGGCGAGCTGCTCGCCAATGTCCTGTACGGCGCGTTCAACCACGACATGCAGCCTCGTGAGCATCTGGTCAAGGTGGCTCGCGGGTCGCTGGCTCATTCGCCGCTGAAGATGATGCAGCTGGTCAAGGACGGAATCGCAGGAGCGCGGGCACTATGAAACCACTGTCTGTCTCCGAGCGTCTGACCAAGAACCGCTTCAACCTCGATGAGGAGGAGAGCCATATCGAGGTGAACCAGGAGATCGCCAAGGCCACGGGAACGGGCAAGGCCATCGTCGCCTGCTGCCCGGCCCACGTCTACAGCGAAGACCCTGACGGGACCATCGCCGTGGAATACGCCGCCTGCCTGGAGTGCGGAACCTGCCTCGCGATTGCTGCGCCTGGCGCGCTGAAATGGCACTACCCCCGCGGCGGGTTCGGCGTTCAGTTCCGGGAAGGGTAGGGCTCGCCGAACCCTGCGCGTGGTCACGAGCGGGAGCCGTCCAGGTACTGCAGAAGGTCGTGGGCGGCCAGCTCGATGTCCTTGTGACCCCACTCGGCGGCCCGGTAGTGGCAGGCGATCAGGCCCATCCGGTGCAGGCGTCGGAAGTCGCCGTAGACGAACGCGTAGCGGCCCTTGGTGTGCTCCGTGGCGCCGTCGGTGAGGCCCAGGTGCCAGGAGGCGTACTCGTCCCAGGAGTGCGACTCGAGGTAGCGGGTGCCGTCGGCGGCGCCCGGCTGGACATCGCCCCACGAGCTGCGCAACACGTACTGGCGCGCGTCGATGAGCTCGCGGGCCCGGGCGACGGCGCGATCGTTCACCGAGTAGGAGGCCACGGCCGCCATGATGGCGCCGTGCACCGTGGCCGACTACTCGGAGCCCTCTTCAGCCCAGGTGGACCGTGCGGTTACGCCTCCTGCAGGCGGCTGCGCAGCGTGCCGAGGGTGCGCGAGAGCAGCCGGGAGACGTGCATCTGCGAGATGCCGGTGAGTGCGGCGATCTCGGTCTGCGTCATGTCGTGGAAGAAGCGCAGCTGCAGGATCCGCCGTTCCCGGTCCGGCAGCTGGGCCAGCAGCGGGACGACGGCCATGCGGTCCTCGACCAGGCCGAGGCCGGGGTCGACGTCCCCGAGCGCGGCGACCCGGGTCCGGCCGGGACGCTCGTCGTCCGGCGGCTGCTCGTCCAGGGACGACGGGGACGCGGTCATGTGGACCTGCAGAATCTCGATCACCTCCTCGCGGGAGATGCCGAGGTGCGCGGCGAGCTCGCTGGGTCGCGGTGCGCGGCGGAGGCGCTGGGTGAGCTCGTTCGCGGCCTCGTAGAGGCCGGCCTGCTGTTGGATGAGCCGGCGCGGGATGCGGATGGTCCGCGAGCGATCGCGGAAGTGGCGCCGGATCTCGCCGGTGATCGTGGGGACGGCGAACGACAGGAAGTCGACGCCGCGTTCCGGCTCGAACCGGTCGACCGCGCCGATCAGCCCGAGCGTCGCCACCTGCTCGAGGTCGTCCGAGTTGTCGCCGCGGTGCACGAAGCGGTGCGCGATGTTGTGGGCCACCGGCAGGTAGCCGGTGATCAGCTCGGCGCGCAGCTGCGCACGGCGCGGGTGGCCTGCGGGCAGCAGGGCGAACTCGGCGAACAGCGGAGCCAGGTGCCCGTACTCGTTCTCCGCCCGCACGGGCGCGTCGACGGTGTCCGTCTGTGCTGTGAGCATGCGGAAGCGCCTCCTGAGGTACGCAGAAGGGGCGACTAAATGCACCCAGAGCACGCCGTGGGGAGCGCGCCAAGCTCAATTCTATCAACGATGCGCAGAATCGACACCTCCACGAACTGCACGAGCGGTGGGGCTGTGGCGCCGCGCGGGCGCGTTCCGGTAGGAGTTCGGATGTGGACGAGGCGCAGACGCAACAGGGCTCGGACGAGATCGGCCCGTGGTCGACCGTCGAGCAGCTCGTCCGCACCCTGCGCGTGCCCGCCGCCGATTCCGCCTCCCTCGTGTCGCAGATCGTCGGCGAGGCGGTCCGGATCGTCCCGGCCGCACGGGAGGCCGGGCTGATCGTCACCGATCCGGACCGCAACCTCAACACGGTGTTCGCGTCCGGCCCGGCGCCGCGGGAGCTCGACGACCTGCAGATCCGGCTGGGCACCGGGCCGTGCCTCACCGCGGCCCGCAAGCAGATCGTGGTGCGCATGCACGACGTCGCCGCCGACACCCGATGGCCCGAGTTCTGCCGGGCCGCGCAGCAGTGTGCGGTGGGCAGCATGCTCTGCGTGCCGCTCTTCGTCGACGACCAGATGCTCGGCACGCTCAGCTTCTACGGGGGCAAGCCCGACGCCTTCCGCAACGGCGCCGAGCCCGCGGCGCGCGTCCTGGCCACGCTCGCCGCGGTCGCCCTCGCGGACTCCTCCCACCGGGAGCGAATCGAGCGGGCGCTGGGCAACCGGGACCTGATCGGGCAGGCCAAGGGCATCATCATGTGCCGCTACGGCGTGCACGCGGACGAGGCGTTCGAGGTGCTGCGCCGGCGCTCGCAGCGCACCAACAGGAAGCTGCTCGCCGTCGCGGAACAGGTGGTGGAGACCGGGATGATCGACGGGGTCGACGTCTCCGGAGCCGGGAAGCGGTGATCAGCCGGCGGCGGACCGCTGACCGTGCAGGAACGCCGCCACCTCCCGGGGCCGGTGTGCCGTCACCGCCGTCACCGTCTCCTCCGCCACCAGCACCGCGTGGTCCGCGAACCGCTCGTAGTAGCGGGCCAGCAGCGTGACGTCGACCGCCGCCGCGACGCCGTGCGGCCACGACCGGCCCATCAACACCCCGAACATCCGCGCGTGCAGGGCGTCCATCGCCTCGTCGTCGGCGTCGAGCTCGACGGCCAGCAGCAGGTTGCGCGTGCGCACGACCTCCGCCGTCTTGAGCGCCATCTCCACGCCGAGCCGGTTCATCTCGGCGAAGGCCGGGCGGACCTGCTCGGGCACCGCGCACCCGGACCGGCGCCGCAGCGCCACCTCCGCGACGTGCCGGGCGAGCACCCCCATGCGTTCCAGATCGGCGGACGAGCGGATCGCGCAGACCACCATTCGCAGATCGCCCGCGACGGGGGCGTGGAACAGCAGCGCGTCCGTGGCCGCCTTCTCGACCTCGGCCCCCAGCTCCCGCATCGTCGCCTTCCTGTCGACGATCTTCTCGGCCAGCCGCACGCGCCCGTCCAGCAGGCCGGCGGTCGCGCCGCGCAGGTTCGTCGCCGCCTCCGTGCACATCCGCCCCAGCAGCTCGGAGAGCTGCTCGAGGAGCAGGGGAAGGGTGGGCGGTGCCATCAGGGCAGGTCAGACCGTGAGCGACCCGGGCATGCGGCCGGTCACGACGTAGACGACGCGGCGGGCGACGGTGACGGCGTGGTCCGCGTACCGCTCGTAGAACCGGCCGAGCAGGGTGATGTCGACCGCCGGGCCGACGCCGTGCGCCCAGCGCGGCGCCATGAGCACGCTGAACAGGTGCCGGTGCAGGTCGTCCATCGCGTCGTCGTCGGCCTCGAGCGTCGCCGCCATCTCGACGTCCCGGCTGCGGATCACCTCGGCCGCCTTCTGCGCGAGCGCGACCGCGATCTTGCCCATCTCCGTGAAGTAGGGGGCCACCTCGTCCGGCAGCACCAGCTGGGGGTGCCGGCGCCGCGCGGCCTGCGCGACGTGCAGGGCGAGGTCGCCCATCCGCTCGATGTCGCCTGCGCCGTGGATCGCGGAGATCACCACCCGCAGGTCCGTGGCCACCGGCGCCTGGAGCGCGAGCAGGCCGAAGGCCTTCTCCTCGGCCGCGACGCGCAGCTCGTCGATGCCGGCGTCGTCGGCGATCACCTGCTCGGCGAGCTGCAGGTCGGCGTGCAGCAGGGCGTGGGTCGCATGCTCCATCGCCACGGCCGTCTGCTGGCACATGTCGGCGAGCGCGTCCGCGAGCCCCGTGAGCTGTTCCTGGTAGACGTCGCGCATGGGTCGAGCGTAGTTCTTGTCCGGCGGGCGAAGCCGAGCCGTGGATGAACCGGCGGTGAACGGTCGCGGACGATCAGCTGCAGGTCGCGGCCGGTGCGGTCGCGGTGTCGGCGACCGGCTCCGGAGTGGTGGCGGCGCGGACCGTGCCGTCGAACGACCGGCCGAGCACGAGCTGCAGCACGCCGGTGGAGCCAGGATCGGGCACCGGGTTGGCCGAGGGCACCGCGCCGGCGAGCAGCCGAGCCTGCTCGGCGCGGTCCGGGGAGAACCGGACGACGGTGTCGAGCGCGGGCTGACCCGCGTTCTTCACCTCCGTCGTGCGGAATCCGAGATCGCCCAGGGTGCCCGCCACCTCGGCGGCGAGGCCGTCGCGGCCGGAGGCATTGAGGACGTCCGCGGTGACGTCGCCTGGCGTCGCCTGGTCCGCGGCTGGGTCCGCGGCGGGCAGCGGGGCGTCGGTGCGCACCGCGGTGAACAGCGCTTTCGCGTCGGCCTCGCGCATCTCCTGGTTGCCCCGGCTGTTGGCCTGCGGCTCGGTGGGTACGGCGCGCACGTCGCCGAGCCCGCTCGACAGTGCGAGGAGGTCGGCCACCCCTGTCCCGGTCGACACCACCGCGGTGCCCAGCGCGGGCAGCAGGCCGTTCACGCGGCCCGGGTGCAGCAGCGCGCTCGGGGACAGCGCCCGAGCGAGCGCCGCCGCGAGCACCCGCAGCTGGCGCTGCACGAGCGCGGCGCCGCCCGCGGGCTCGCCGCGCACGTCCGCCGCCCGCACCAGGCTCGCGGCGCGGGCACCGTTGAGCGGACCCGTTCCGGCGGTCGTGACGACCGGGCCGAGCACCGAGTCGAGGACGGGCTGCTCCACGCACACCTGCACCCCGCCGACGGCCTCGACCAGCGCCGAGGTCGCCGCGAGGTCGACGGCGACGAACCGGGTGATCGCCAGGCCGGTGACCTGCTGGGCGGCCCGGGTCGCACAGCGCGGGCCGCCGACGGCGTAGGCGCTGTCGAAGGTCGTGCGCGGTTCGGCGGGGACGGTCTGGTCGTTGTAGGCGGCCGCCGTCGCGTCCCAGCGCTCGCACGGCGGTCGGGTGATCTCCAGGCCCGGGGGCAGCGTCACGGCGACCGTCCGGTCACCCCGCGCGTCGCGGTGCAGCACGGTGACGGTGTTCGCCCGGGTGGTGGCGCCGGCGGAGCCGCCGCTGTCCGTGGCGAGCACCAGGACGTTCTCGTCCCCGGTCTGCGCGGCGGCGTCGAGCACGCCGTCGGGCGGGACGTCGACGGCCGCGACCTGGATCAGCGCCCCGTCGAGCCGGGTCCGGCCGACCCAGCCGAGGCCCGCGACGACGACCAGTAGCAGCGCGAGGGCGGCGACGGCGTAGCGGCCCACGCGCACGGCCAGGGTCGTCCGGCGGGGGGCCGGGCCCTCGTCGAGGTCGTCGCCCTCGTCGGGGTAGTCGTCCTCGTCGTGGTCGTGCAGGCCGAGGACGAGCCCGGCGTGGGCGGCAGTGAGGCGGGTGAGGGTCTCGTCGATGCGGTCCGCCCGCAGGCGCTCGCCGGCGTCCTCCGGGTCGACACGGCCCTTCCTGCGCGGGGGGACCCGGTCGGCCGGCCCGCGCACCGGAGTGTCGTTCGTCCGGGGGTCGGCCGGGGTCGTGGCATCGCGCGCGGTGGTCGACCGGGCGGGCACCTTCGCGGTGCGGGCGTCGGCCCGGGCGCGGGCCACGGACCGGCCTGTACCGGAGGTTCCGACGGTGCGCGTGCCGGTGTCCTCCGCGCGGCGACGACCCCGGCGGCTCGGTGGGTCCATGTCGGCCGGGGCCGCCGGCTCGTCGGCGTCCGGTTCCGGCGCGCGTCGGCGGCCCCGGCGGCCCGCAGCAGCCGGCCGCTCCGCGACGTCCGGTTCCGGTGGCCGTCGGCGGGCGGCCGGCCGCAGCTCGTCCCGTGCACCGGCGGTGGCCGCGGACGGGTCGCCCCCGTCGTCGGCAGGCCGTCGCCCGGTGCGGGCGGTGTCGGCCCGCCGGCCGGGTGCGCGGTGGCCGAGGTCCTGCCCGGGCGCCCGCCGCACGCCGACGCGGTCGGCGCCGGCACGGGCCGATCGGGGCGGCGCAGGCTCGTCCGGCTCCGGCGGGGTCGGGCCGGTCGCGGTGCCCGGCCGTCGCCCACCCTCCCGAGGCGGGCCGTCGGGTAGCCCGCGGGTCCGTCCGGTACCGGGCCGATCCCCGTCGCGGTGCTCGCGCCGGCGGGGTTCCGCACCGCGTCGCGGGGCATCGGCTCCGTGGGGGAGTGGCCGCTCCGGCCCGGCCGTGTCCGGACCGTCGGTGAAGTCCGTTCGCCGCCGAGCGGCGTCGGCCGGCGGGGTGGCCCGCAGGTCCCCCCGGCGCCTACCGCCCTGGGCGCCGTTGCGGGGCTCGGACGGTGGCCGATGGTCGCCGCCGGGCGGCGCGGGGTCGGCGGGACGGGGCGCGCGCGGCCGGCGCGGCTCCGCCACGGCGCCCCCGTCGGCGCGGCCGCGACGGACGGGCATGCGGGCGTCGAACCGCTCTCCGTCACCGAAACCGTTCGTCCGGCGCGCGCCGTCCGGCTGAGCCGGTGGGACCTCGCGGAACCGCGCTCCCGTGCCGTTCGGCGGGAAGTACGCCTCGGGCCGCCGTCCATCTCCGGGGACGCCCCGCTGCGACGGGTCCGGCCACGACCTCTCGTCACGCTGAGTGGTCGGTCGTCCGAGGGCTGCGGGCCATCCCGGCGGGCCGCCACGGCCGGGTGGCGGCAGCGCCCGACCGAGTGCCCCCTGCCGACCGTTGCTCCCCGGCGGAGGCCGCTCGGACGAAGGCAGCAAACCGTGCCGGACCAGGAACTCGTCCGACGATTCGACCCGTGGCGGGCGCGGCCGGGCAGGGGGGCGTCGGACCCGGTACTGATCGCTGGTCACGCCACCTCCTCCGCCCGTGACGGGAGCAGGGCGGGGACGGGTCGTCCCAGCCCCCCGGTCTTCGGAGCCTACGGAGCGCAGTCACCGGGGTGCGCAGCGGGATCCACAACGTGCCCGTCACACGGCGGGTGGGTCGTCCGACCTGCCGGCGGGGGTGCGAGTGCGGTCAGCTGACGGCCGGCCGCCGCACCGCCGGCTCGTGCGCGGGCAGCTGAGGGATGGAGCGGCGGGCGGCCGCGGCACCCGCCAGCCGGACGAAGCCGGTGCCGGTGTCGCGGAAACCCACGGCGTTGCGGCCCGCCTGCTTCGCCGTGTACAGCAGCACGTCCGCCTCGCCAACCAGCCGCTCGACCTCCGTCGGCCACCCGATGCAGTGCGCGACGCCCACGCTCACCGTGACCTGCAGTCCGTCGGCGATCTCGGCCCACGGGTGGCGTGCCACCCGGTCCCGCGCGGCCTCGCAGATCTCGACGGATTCGGCGTACCCCTGCCCGGGCAGCACCAGCGCGAACTCCTCACCGCCGAACCGGGCGCAGAACGCCCCGCCGGGCAGGCCGCTGCCCAGCACCCCGACGAGCCGTTGCAGCACGCGGTCGCCCAGCAGGTGCCCGTACGTGTCGTTGACCAGCTTGAAGTGGTCGATGTCGACGAGCGCCACCGACAGTCCCAGGGTGCGGACGGCCGGGTCGACCGGCTGGTCGAGCAGCGTGGCCAGGCACTCATCGAGGTAGCGGCGGTTGTAGGTGGCCGTGAGGCTGTCGCGGCGGCTCAGTTCCCGCGCCTCGGCGTGCTCGCGGCGCAGGCGGTCCAGCTCGTCGCCCGGGCCGGTCCGGCCCTGCATCAGCCGGACCGCGGCCCGCAGGTGGTCGTAGGCCTGCTCCCACCGGCCCAGCCGCGCGAGGCGCTCGGCGGCGGCCGTGTGTACCGCGGCGCGGTCGTACCCGAGCGCGTCGAGGCCGGTCGTCGGGTCGGTCGTCCGGTCGAGGTCGAGGTAGGGCGACGGCACGTCGTGAACCGGCGTGTCCACCACCGAGCAGTCCATCTTCCGGCCACCTCCTGTCGCAGGCGTTGTCGACGGGACAAACGCGCCGCTTGAGCCCACGCTGGGCAATCCACCCGACCGGGGGAGTTGCTCCAGGTCTCGTTCGGGGACGCCCCTCACCCGCCCGAGTGCTCCAGCTCTGCGCCGAACGGGACCGATGGGTCGTCCGGGTCCTGCAGCCAGCGCTCGGGCAGCACGACCCGTCCCGGCGAGCCCTGGCGTCCGCGCGGGCCCTCGGCGTCGGCCGGGAAGTCCTGCTCCGGGTCGAGGGTGGCGAGCAGTTCGTCCAGCTCGTCCAGGCTGTCGACGAGCCCGAGCCTGCGGCGGGTCTCGGAGCCCACCGCGAAGCCCTTGAGATACCAGGCGATGTGCTTGCGGACGTCGCGGATGCCCTTGTCCGGCCCCATGTGCCCGCGAAGCAGCACGGCGTGCCGGCGCAGCGTCGCCGCAACCTTGCCGAGCGTCGGCGCGGGCGGCAGTGGACGGCCGGCGAACGCGGCCTCGAGGTCGCCGAACAGCCACGGGCGGCCCAGGCAGCCCCGCCCGACCACGACGCCGTCGCATCCCGTCTCCGCGACCATCGCGAGCGCGTCGGCGGCGCTGAAGATGTCGCCGTTGCCGAGCACGGGGAGCTCCGCCGGCAGGCTGTCGCGCAGCCGGGCGATCTCGGACCAGTCGGCCGTCCCCGAGTACCGCTGCGCGGCCGTCCGCGCGTGCAGGGCGACGGCCGAGATCCCCGCGTCCGCCGCGATGCGCCCGGCCTCGAGGTGGGTGCGGTGCTCGTCGTCGATCCCGATCCGCATCTTGACGGTGACGGGCACGGCCCCGGCGTTGTCGACCGCGGCGCGCACGATCCGGTCGAAGAGCCGCCGCTTGTAGGGCAGCGCCGCCCCGCCGCCCCGGCGCGTGACCTTGGGAACGGGGCAGCCGAAGTTGAGGTCCACGTGGTCGGCGAGGTCCTGCTCCACGATCGTGCGCACGGCGGCCCCGACCGTCGCCGGGTCGACGCCGTAGAGCTGCAGCGATCGCGGGTGCTCGTCCGCGTCGAACGCGATCATGCGGAAGGTCAGCGGGTTGCGCTCCACGAGCCCGCGCGAGGTGATCATTTCGCAGACGTAGAAGCCCGCGCCCTGCTCACGGCACAGGCGGCGGAATCCGGGGTTGGTGATGCCGGCCATCGGCGCGAGCACGACGGGGGTGTCGCAGCGGTACGGGCCGATCTGCAACGGCCGCGCTGCCGTGCAGGGCGCCGGGGTCGCGGGGGCAATCACCACTCCAGTGTCCCAGGGCCGCCTGAGCGCCCGGAACGTCATGGGGAACACGCACCGAAGTTGAGCGGGCACGCTGGGTCGATCTTTCTTTCGAGCTCTCGGGAATCCGCCAATGCCGCCAGTCACGACATCAGCGCCCTCGCTGTTACACGCCGTCTGACCAGCCCTTACGGTGATCACGTGGAAAACGGCCGGCTGGTGACCACCGCCGAGCTCGCCCGCGCGCTGGGGCTGTCGGCGCGGACGATCCAGCGCTACCGGCAGACCGGGTTGCTGGAGCCGGAGCTGGTCTCCGCCGGGGGCCACGCGCGGTGGGACGTCGACAAGGTGCGCGCCCGGCTGCGCTCGTTGGCCGAGCGGCCCGAGTAGCGCACGTCCGCGACTTCGCGCTGCGGTGTCGACCTCGCGACGCTTTTCGCACCCCGCACATGTTGCGGCCTGTGCGGTGTTCGGGAACGTGGTGCGGAGTCGACGGCGTGGCGCCCGGTCGACGCGTGGGCGGTCACGGTCCGGGCGGCGTCGATCCGGCCCGGAGAGTCTCGGCCGCCGCGGAGGCGAGCGCGTGCAGCGAGCACGGCCACCGCCTCGTCGGCACGCCACGACCTGCCGTGCCGCACCCGGTCCCGCGGCAGTACCCCGCCTCGTCGGGCTGATGCTCACGCAACAGGTTCGCCACGACGTCCGGCATCGCCGCGATCTCGGTGACGAGCCCAGCCCACAGTTCATCGGGTGACCTGCGGTTCCCCGTCCGATCAGCTTGCATGGCCGCCCCTCAGCTCGCCAATCACGCAACTCGAACAATACAAGCTTAACTCGCTGTTACCGAGTTGATGCCTATATCGCGCAAGACTACACCTTCGCGAGAGCCGCTGGTGCTTGGACCTGCATGAACGGCGGAAGATGGCAGGATGCGGAGCGTGAGCACTCCGCCGGCCCGACCGTCCCGTAAGGACCTGGTGACCACGGGCAAAGCAGCGGAGGCCGTTGGGGTGAGCCACCGGTCGCTGCTGTACTGGGTGTCGAAAGGCTGGATCAAGCCGACCTGGCGCAGCCCGTCGGGGCGGTACATGTGGTCGGTGGAGCACCTGGAGTCGCAGCTGGCGGAGATGGAGGAGCTGCCGCCGGAGCAGCAGTGACGCTCGCGCGCGGGGCGGTCCAGTAGGGTGCGAACGCAGGTCTGGGGCCTCTAGCTCAATCGGCAGAGCAGCGGACTTTTAATCCGCGGGTTCGGGGTTCGATCCCCCGGGGGCCCACATCAGCGCAGGTCGGGCGTCGCCAGACTCGGGTGGGTCTTGATCGACCCCGGCTTACCCCCAGGATTGTCGTCCCCGTCGCCGAACACCTGCAGAAGCCCGGCGGCACCGGTGCGGGCAACCTTGAGCGGGACATCGACAGGCCCGTCGTGTCCGTAGCCAACTGGGACCGTGGGTGCGAGCGGCGAGCCATTCGAGTCAAGCACGGTGAAGCTCGCAGAGGAGTCGGAATTGTCGCTCTTATCATTGATTCCGACCGTTCCGGACAGCCGTGTGGCACCTGTGGGAACGAGAAAGTCTGCCGAAGCTGTCTCGAACCCGTCGACTGCCCGTGCGACTGGTGTCATCCCGCCGCGCCGTGATGTGATCAAGCTGTTATCGTCTGCTCCGCGTCGGCGCCGCTCCCCCTTGGTGCGCCGAGCAAGCAGATTGGATCAGTCATGTCCAACGACGATGACGAGCAGGCTGGCACGGTCGACCCGTACCTGGACGACCTGTACGACAAGATCACCGACGCGCTCCGCAGGAAGTAGCCGCGACGAGGTCGGGGGTCCGGCTTCAGCGCATTTGCCCGACCCCCGGCCAGCGCGGGAGACCACGGGTTCCGACGTCCTCGGCGACCTCGAACAGCCTCTCCAGCACCTCCGCAGTCACACGGTCGGCGAGCCGGCGCCCGACGCATACCGAACTTCCGGCGATAGTCTCGGCGTGGAGGCGGGCGCATGGACCCACAGCAGATCGATCTCGAGATGCAGCGAGCCCAGGCCGAGTTCCACCAGCTCATCACCAGCGCCTCGGCCGCCGACCTGCGACGCGCGACGGACGGCACCCGGTGGACGAATGAGCAGCTTCTGTTTCACATGGTGCTCGGCTATGGAGTCGTCCGGACGCTGCTTCCCCTGGTGCGGATGCTCGGCCGCCTCGGTCGCAGCCGCGGGTTCGCCGCCACTCTCGACGCGGGCCGCCGCCCCTTCCATTGGATCAACTACGTCGGTCCGTGCGTCGCTGCGCGACTGCTCACTCCGCGGGTGATGACCGCAGTGCTGGACGGCGCCATTCGCTCCCTCCGACGCCGTCTTGCCGTCGAGACCGAGCGCAGCCTGGCGCTGAGCATGCATGTACCGACTGACTGGGATCCCTACTTCACGCCCACCATGAGCGCGCTCGACGTCTACCACTTCGGAACCCAGCACTTCGACCACCATCGGCGTCAGCTCACTCTCGCTCGGCCGCAAGCGCAGTCTTGAGGCTGAGTCTGCAGACGGTGCCTCGGCGAGGCGAGTCCCCGGTCGGGCGGCTCCCGTAGCGTGGCGGCCATGCGCTTTCGCGTCGACGCCATCCTGTTCGACATCGACGGAACGCTGGTGGACTCCACGGCCGCAGTCATCCGGACGTGGACGACCTGGGCCACGGAGCACGGCATCGACGCCGACGAGGTCCTCCGCGTCTGCCACGGGAGACGGACCGAGGACACGCTGGGCCTGTTCCTCCCCGCTGGGCAGCACGCGGCCGCGGCAGCCGAGCTGGAGCAGCTGGAGCAGCTGGAGCTGGCGGACCTGGACGACGTGAGAGCGCTTCCGGGAACGCAGACCTTGTTGCCCCGTCTTCCCGCCGATCGCTGGGCGGCCGTGACCTCGGGCTCGCGGGAACTGATGCGAACCCGCCTCACAGCGGCCGGCCTGCCCATCCCTGACGTCTTGGTGTCGGCGGAGGCCGTCGAGTCGGGCAAACCCGATCCTGAGGGCTACCTGAAGGCGGCCGCCGCCCTCGGCCGCGACATCCGCCGTTGCCTCGTCGTCGAGGACGCTCCTGCCGGAATCCAGGCCGGCCAGGCAGCGGGGGCCCGGGTGCTGGCCGTGGCAACGTCCCACGCGGCCTCAGAACTCACCTCCGCCGAGGCCGTCATCCCGGACCTCACCGCATGCGACGCGGAGTTGACTCCTGACGGTGTGATCGTCAGCACGATCACCTGACAGGGGTCAGGCTTTCTTCGGCGAGCGTCGGCGTGTGCCGCCCCGCGCGGCCGGTGGCCAGCGCGGCGAAGGCAAGGTCTTGCAGCGCCACACCGACGGAGTTGAACAGGGTGATCTGGTTCGGCTCGACGCGGGCGGTGGCGAGGCCGGCGAGGACGTGGCCCAACTCGCACCGGAAGTGGTGCTCGGTGGTGGTGCCATCGCGCAGAGAGAGCACCACCTCACCGGACTTCTGCAGTTGGATGTCGGTGCTGTCGACAACCACGGTTGCTCTGGCCATGCCGATCGAGTCGATCTCGCGGTGGTCGGGGCGGGGTGGCGCGCCGACGGCATTGATGTGCAGCCCGGGGTGGAACCACTCGCCGTGGACGACCGGTTCGCGTGCCGGGGTCAGCGTGCAGAGGACGTCGGCAGAGTCCACGGCACTGCGCGCGTCCGCCGCGGCGACGACATCCAGGGGCGCCGTGTTGTCGGCGACGTCGCGCTGCCGGAGGGCGTCGCGGAACGCGCGGATCCGTTCGGGCGTGCGGGACCAGACGACGACGGTCTCGAGGGGGCGGACTCGGCGGATCGCCGCGACGTGCTCGACGGCCAGGGGCCCGGCGCCGACCAGCCCGAGAACCCGGCTGTCCGTGCGGGCGAGCGCGTCGGTGGCCACGGCGCTGGTGGCCGCGGTGCGCATCCTGGTGCAGGTACCGCCGGCCATGACCGCGAGGCGAGTCCCGGTGGTGGCGTCGAGCAGGAGGACGGTGGACTGCTAAACCGGTCCGTCCGCCGGGCCGTTGCCCTGGGCGTCGGTGAGGATCTTGACCGCGGTGAGGCCGAGCCGGTGTGAGGTGGCCACCATCGGCAGCAGGACGGTGGACGGTGCGGTGTCGATGATCGTCGTCGTGCAGGAAGACGGTCATCGGTAGGCCTTCATGAAGGTGTCGTCGGTGAGCTCGGAGTAGCTCGGCGCGCGGTTGACCATGGCGGCCTCGGCGATCATGCGCATCCAGCGGTCACTGGCGATCGATACTGCCTTGGCGACCACGCGAGGGAGCATATGGCTGCCCGCGGTTGGCGAGCGACGTCCGGACACGAGGCCCAGTTCGATCTGCCCGTGCTGCCCGGCGTGCTTGACTTCCGGTCGTGGAGCTGGCCGAGGAGTTCGCGTGGGAGGGCCGCACGATCGCCTGCGGCCGAGCCGGGACCGGCCCGGCGGTCGTCTTCTGCCACGGCACACCGTTCTCGTCGACGGTGTGGTCGCGCTACGCGGACGCGCTCAGCGACACCTTCACGGTCCACGTCTGGGACATGCCCGGATACGGCCGCTCGTCCAAGCGGCCCGACGATCCGGTCGACTTCGGGGCCCAGGCTGCCGCCTTCGCGGCGCTGATCGAGCACTGGGAACTGGACCGGCCCCATGTCGTCGCGCACGACTTCGGCGGGGCGGTGTCGATCCGCGCCACGCTGTTCGAACAGGCCGTCTACGCCTCGCTGCTGCTCGTCGACGTCGTCGCGATCCCGCCCACCGGGTCGCCGTTCTTCCGCTTCGTCCAGGACCATCCGGGCACCCTCGATCACCTCCCGCCCTACATCCACGAGGCGATCATTCGGACCTATATCAGCAATGCCAGCCACCGCGGACTGACGGCGCCCGACCTCGACGAACTCGCCGCCCCCTGGCTGACCGACGACGGGCACAGCGCCTTCTACCGACAGATCGTGCAGTACGACGAGCGGTACCTGGTGGAGAACGAGCGGCGCATCGGGGAGCTTGACCTCCCGGTCCGGGTGGTCTGGGGTGCCGACGACGCCTGGATCCCGATCCAGACCGGTCGACGCCTCGCCGAGCTGATCCCCGGCGCCGACCTCCTCGAGGTTCCCGGCGCGGGGCACCTCATCCAGTACGACGCACCCGTCGCGCTCGCCAACCTGATCCGCGCCTGGCTCACGCGCCCTTCGTCATGAGCAGGGAATCGTCTCGCGTCACCAGGCGTGGTTCGGGGCGATCAGCAGGTCCATGAGCACCTTCTCGGTCTTGAACATCCCGGCGGGGTCGGGCTTCAGGCCGCGCCGCGCCAGGTCGTCGAGCAGCGCTTCGCGACACTGCTCGGCGGTGGTGAGGTCCTTCACCTTCAGGGAGAGCTCGAGGAACTGCCTGTCGTCGCCGTAGGTCCAGTGCTCCGCGCGGAGCGTGGCCAACGGGCCCTCGCCGATGTCATCCCAACGCATTGAGGCAATCGGACCGACGGCGCGAATGTCGGCGAAAGGATGAGGCGGCGGCGTGCCCGCCTCGTGAAGCAGACGCAATTGGTCGGCGGAAAAGCTGTCGGCGGCCGGCCCGTGCACCATTTTGTCCGCGGCCTCGCGATCCACGTCGGCGTCCATGCTGGCCGCGAGTACCTGATCGTGAGCCCAGTCCCACTCGACGGAATAGTCTTCACCGAAGTGGCCGGCACCGGCGCGGAAGTCGTCGACGAGGAGTTCTGCTCGGGCGGGCCGCAGTTTGAGGGTGCTCTCGCCGGGCCCGTTCTTCTTGCGTCGCAGCTGGAGAATGATCCCTGCTCGGAACAGTCGGGGGTGGCACTCCGTCGAATCGATCGAGTCGAAGAACCACACCGTCCGTTTCCGGTCCGGGTCGCCCAGGTGCAACGCCAACCCGCCGGACGCCGGCGCACCCGTCATGCAGCAACTGCTCCTCGGCTTCGGACCGACGTTGTTGCTGGTCTGGCTGCTCGTCTCGGCCACCCGGCGGATGGGCGGCGGCGCCGGGGGGTTGCTCGGCTCGTTCGGCCGCTCGCGCGCGACGCTGTATCGCCCCGAGGCGGGGCCGCGGACCACGTTCGCGGACGTGGCGGGCATCGACGAGGTCAAGAGCGAGGTCACCGAGATCGTCGACTTCCTGCGCGAACCGGAGAAGTTCCGGCGGCTCGGCGCGAAGATCCCGCGGGGCGTCCTGCTGTCCGGCCCGCCGGGCAGCGGCAAGACCCTGCTTGCCCGGGCGGTCGCGGGCGAGGCGCAGGTGCCGTCGCCTCACCGAGCACTCAGCCGAAGGTGAACACGTAGGCCTGGGCGCCGACGTTGGCGAAGGTGATCTCGAAGGTGTGCTCGGTGATCGGACCGTCCTGGCGGATCAGCTGGTAGAGCCGTTCCTCGACGACGGTCCCGGCGCCCTGCTCGTCGACGTCGAGCCCATGGGCGCCGTGCGGCGGTTTCCCGTCGACCGTCACCAGGAAGCGGGTTCGGCCGCTGCCCGACCGGGAGCCCAGCACCAGGTTGACGTCCCGCGCCCGGAAGCGGTGCACGATCCGGCCACCGGGCTCGTTCAGGGTCGCGATCTGTTCCTCCACCGTCCAGTCGCCGAACAGGCCCCAGTTGTTGAGCCGCAGCCGCGACGGCTCCCGGTAGATCTGGCTGCGGTCGGGTACGAGGCCACCCGGTGACGCGAAGCCGGTGGCCCGGGCGTAGCCGACGTACGTCTCCGGCGACCCCAGCCTCTCCCAGTCGGCGCCGAGGTAGACGCCGTCCGGCTCGACCGCCACGAGGTCGTCGTCGACGTCGGCGCGTCCCGACTCGGCGAGCAGCCGCTGGATGGCCCGCTCCGACCGCTCGTAGTCCTCCTCACCGAAGTGGTGATACCGGATCCGGCCGCCGGCGTCGACGACGTAGAGGGCGGGCCAGTACCCGTTGTCGAAGGCACGCCAGACCGAGAACTCGTTGTCCACCGCGACGGGGTACTCGACGCCCATCTGTCCGAGAGCGGACCGGATCTTCTCCACGTCGTGCTCGAACGGGAACTCCGGTGAGTGGACGCCGAGCACGACCAGCCCGTCGTCGCGGTACTTCTCGGCCCACGCCCGCACGTACGGCACGGTGCGCAGCCAGTTGATGCACGAGAAGGTGCAGAACTGGACCGCAACGACCTTCCCGCGCAGCCCAGCCGGCGAGAGCGGTGCGGTGTTGAGCCAGGCGGTGGCGCCGCCGAGGTCCGGGAATCTGCCCTCGATCGGCAACGTGGCCGACGCGATCACCGCAGCGACCTGAACGTCGCCCGAACCTCCTCCGAGAAGGTCTGCGGCTGCTCCCAGGCCGCGAAGTGGCCACCTTCGGCAACCCGGTTGTAGTGGACGAGCTTGGGATACGCCCGCTCCGCCCAGCTCTGCGGAGCCGGGTACAGCTCGTCCGGGAAGACGGTGACGCCGACCGGGATCTCGACGCCCTTGATGTCGAAGAAGGGCAGCTTGCTCTCCCAGTAGAGCCGCGCGGAGGAGACGCCCGAGTTCGTCAGCCAGTAGTGCGTGACGTTGTCGAGCACGTCGTCCCGCGACAGGCCGCCGGGATTCCCGGCGAACGCGCGCGCGATGAGCTCGTAGCTGGCGACGTCGTGGTCGAGCATCCAGGCCGCGAGGCCGACCGGGGAGTCGGCGATGCCGTAGAGCGTCTGCGGCCGGTTGGCCATCTCGTTGGCGTAGCCGACACCGGTCGCGAAGAAGTGGGCCAGCACGTCGTACGCGGTCTCCTCGTCGGCGGCGAGGCCGGCGGGCGGCGGGCCGCCGGTCGCGAGCGCCCTCGAGACGTCGGGGGGAACCGTCGCCGGCATGTTGGTGTGGATGCCGAGCAGCCCCGGGGGCGTCAGCAGGGCCATCTGCTCCGTGACGGCGTTGCCCCAGTCACCGCCCTGCGCGACGAACCTCGCATACCCGAGCCGGTCCATCAGCTCGACCCAGGCGCGAGCGATGCGGATGGGGTCCCAGCCGGTCTCCGTCGGCTTCCCCGAGAACCCGTGGCCCGGCAGCGAGGGGATCACGAGGTGGAAGGCGTCGGATGCGCTCGCGCCGTGCGCCGTGGGGTCGGTCAGCGGTTCGATGATCTTCAGCTGCTCGATCGTCGAGCCCGGCCACCCGTGGGTGACGATGAGCGGCAGCGCGTCGTCCTGCGCGGAGCGGACGTGGATGAAGTGGATGTCGACGCCGTCGATCTCCGTGACGAAGTGCGGGAGGGCAGCGAACCGGCGCTCGAACGCGCGCCAGTCGTAGCCCGTCGCCCAGTAGTCGGCCAGCGCCCGGATCGTGTCGAGCCGCACCCCCTGGGTCGGGTCCGTCTCCTGGTCCGGCCATTTCGTCGCGATGATGCGACGGCGCAGGTCGTCGAGCTGCTCCTCGGGTACGTCGATCGTGAACGGACGGACGTCCTCTGTGCGCACCGACATCAGGACTCCTCGACGGGGGGGACGCGGTCTGAGTAGACCTCACGATCACGCCCCGGCCGGTCGCCTCGCGCCCGTGGGAATCCCTGGCCCGCGCCCTGGTCGTCGCCACATGCCGCGTCAGGCGCGGTAGGCGGTCACCTCGGCCATGAAGCGGGCGTTCTCGCCCTTCCGGCCGAAGTCCGAGGCCTCGATGGCCGAGCGCGCCGGCCGGTGGTCACCGAACCGCTGCGCCCACACCTGGTTGAACACCGGCCGGTCGCGTTGCAACGCCCGCATGACGATCCCCACCCGCACGACGTCGGTCAGGCCCGCACCCGCCGCCTCCAGGATGGCCGTGAGGTTCGCGAACAGCTGCTCGGCCTCGTCGCGAGCGTCGGCCGGGATCGCGTGCGTGGTCGGGTCCGCACCGAACAACGCCGACACGTAGATCCATCCACCGGCCTCGACCGCCTGGGGAACCGGCCCCGTGTGCGCCGGGGCCGCGCTGGTCTCGATCACGCGCACGATTCCTCCATTAGCCTGCGATGCATGGGCATTCGTCTGGGATACCAGATCCCGAACTTCACCTACGGCGGCCCGGTGGCGGACCTGTTCCCGACCGTGGTCGCGCAGGCGCGCGAGGCCGAGGCGGCGGGATTCGACGCTGTCCTCGTGATGGACCACTTCTATCAGCTGCCCGGCATCGGCCGGCCGGACGAGCCGATGCTCGAGTCCTACACGGCGCTGGGGGCGCTGGCCACGGCCACCGAGCGCGTCCAGCTGTCGACCCTCGTCACCGGCAACACCTACCGCCACCCGACCTTGCTGGCCAAGGCGGTGACCACGCTGGACGTGGTCAGCGGTGGCCGTGCGGTGCTGGGGATCGGCGCCGGCTGGTTCGAGCTGGAGCACCGGCAGCTCGGATTCGAGTTCGGCACGTTCACCGAGCGGTTCGCCCGGCTGGACGAGGCGCTGCAGATCATCGAACCGATGCTGCGCGGCCGGCACCCCAGCGTGGACGGCGCGTGGTACCGCGCCGAGAACGCGGTCAACGAGCCCCGCATCCGCGACGACCTGCCGATCATGCTCGGCGGCGGCGGGGAGCGGAAGACGTTCGGGCTCGCCGCGCGCTACGCCGACCACCTCAACATCATCTGCGACCCCGCGGATCTGCCGCGGAAGCTGGAGGCGCTCGGCCAGCGCTGCGCCGAGGTCGGCCGGGACCGCTCCAGCATCGAGACCAGCACGCTCGTCTCCCTGATGGTGGACGAGGACGGTGACAAGGCGCGCCGGCTGCAGCGCGACCATTTCCGCAAGATCGGCGCGAACCCGGACGCGATGTCGGACGAGGAGTACCGCGCCGCCACCGCCCGCCAGTTCGCCGGAACGCCGGACGACGTGGCCGCGGATCTTCAGCGGCGGGTGCTCGACCCCGGAGTCGAGGGGATCATCGTGAACCTCGTTCCGAACGGTCACGAGCCGGGCGTGGTGTCGATGGTGGGGGAGATGTTGGGCAAACTGCTGCGATGAGCCTCGACATCGACGCCCTGCTGTCCGAGCTGACCCTGGCGGAGAAAGCGTCACTGACGTCGGGTTCCTCGTTCTGGTACACGGCGCCGGTCGAGCGGCTCGGCATCCCCAGGATCATGGTGTCGGACGGTCCGCACGGCCTGCGGGCCCAGCCGGGAGAGGGCGATCACGTCGGGCTCGGGGGCAGCCTGCCCGCGACGTGCTTCCCGACGGCGTCGGCGGTCGCCTCGGCGTGGAACCCGGATCTGGTGCGGCGGATCGGGGAGGCACTGGCGCAGGAGGCGCGCGCCTGCAACCTGTCGGTCATCCTGGGCCCGGGGATCAACATGAAGCGGTCGCCACTGTGCGGGCGCAACTTCGAGTACTTCTCCGAAGACCCCTACCTGGCCGGCGAGCTGGGCGTGGGGATCGTCGACGGCATCCAGTCGCGCGGGGTGGGCACCTCGGTCAAGCACTACGCGGCCAACAACCAGGAGACCGACCGGCTGCGGGTGGACGCGCAGGTCGACGAGCGGACACTGCGGGAGATCTACCTGCCGGCGTTCGAACGGATCGTCACGGCGTGCCAACCCTGGACGATCATGTGCTCGTACAACAAGGTCAACGGGCTGTCCGCGTCGGAGAACCCGTGGCTGCTCACGCGGGTCCTGCGCGAGGAGTTCGGGTTCGCGGGGCTCGTGGTGTCCGACTGGGGTGCGGTCTACCACCGGGTACCCGCACTCGAGGCGGGCCTGGACCTGGAGATGCCGCCCAACCTGCCGCGCAGTCCCGGGCAGGTCGTGGCGGCCGTCCGCGCCGGGGACGTGTCGGGCGAGGTCCTCGACGCCCGCGTCCGCACCGTTCTCGAGCTGGTGGACAAGGGCATGGACGTCCTGGGGCTGGACGAGCAGTTCGACGTCGACGCCCATCACGCGCTGGCCCGGGCCGCGGCCGCGGAGTCGGTGGTGCTGCTGAAGAACGACGGTCCGATCCTGCCGCTCGCCCCGACGGCCCGGATCGCCGTCATCGGCGAGTTCGCCCGGACCCCGCGGTTCCAGGGCGCGGGCAGCTCGCAGGTGAACCCCACCCGGGTCGAGAACGCCCTCGACGAGCTCACCGCGACGTTCGGCGAGGTGTCGTTCGCCGCCGGGTACGGGGTCGGCGACACGAGCGCCGACGACGAGTTGCGTGCCGAGGCCGTCGACGCCGCGGCGGCCGCCGAGACCGTGGTGATGCTGATCGGGCTGCCGGGCGCCGACGAGTCGGAGGGCTTCGACCGCACCCACATGCGCCTGCCCGCCAACCAGATCGCCGCCCTGCGCGCGGTCGCGGCGGCGAACCCGAACGTCGTCGTCGTGCTCGTCAACGGCTCGACCGTCGAGCTCGGCGAGGTCACGCCGCACGCCCGCGCGCTCGTCGAGGCGTGGCTGGGCGGCCAGGCGGCGGGCGGGGCGATCGTGGACGTGCTCTCCGGGAAGGTCAACCCGTCCGGCCGGCTGGCCGAGACCGTCCCGCACCGGCTCGAGGACAACTCCTCCTACCTGAACTTCCCGGGCGACTCCCGGGTGGTGCGCTACGGGGAGGGGCTGTTCATCGGCTACCGGGGCTACGACGCCACGCGCACCGACGTCGCGTTCCCCTTCGGGTTCGGGCTGTCCTACACGACGTTCGCGCTGTCCGACCTGAACGTCGCGACCTCGGGGTCCGTCGCCGCCGGCGACCTGGCCGCCGACGTGACGGTCACCGTCGCCAACACCGGACCGGTCGCGGGCGCGGAGGTCGTCCAGGTCTACGTCCGCGACGTCGAGGCCTCGGTCGCCCGGCCGGTGCGCGAGCTGAAGGGGTTCGCCAAGGTGAGCCTGGAGCCGGGGAAGTCGCGCCAGGTCACGATCACGCTGGACCAGCGGGCCTTCTCCTTCTGGTCCGAACTGCTGGGCACATGGGTGGTCGAGGCCGGGGAGTTCGCCGTCGAGGTCGGCCGTCACTCCCGCGACCTGCCCCTGGCCCGCAGCGTGACGATCGACGCTCCCTCGATCGCCCCGCCGCTGACCGCCGACTCGACCCTGCACGAGTGGATGGCCGACCCGTTGGGCCTCGCGCTCATCCGGGAGGCCGTCGCCGGCGGCCAGCCCGACCCGACCCGCGACGCCGAGCTCGTGTCCGTCATCGGCACCATGCCCATGTCCACCCTGGCTGCCTTCCAGGGCCTGAGCGTCGACCACGACACCCTCGACAAGCTCGTCGAACGCCTCCACGCACGCTGACGGGCATGCCCCGCCTGCTACTGATCAACGGCTTGCCCGGGAGCGGCAAGTCGACGCTCGCCGCGCGCTACGTCGCGGACCGGCCGCTGGCGCTGTGTCTCGACGTCGACGTCGTGCGCGGGCTTCTCGGCGCCTGGTCGGACCGACCCCACGAGGCCGGGTTGCTGGCGCGGCGGCTGGCCTTGGCGATGGCCCGGCTGGCGCTCGGCGACGGGCGCGACGTCGTCGTGCCGCAGTTCCTCGCCCGGCCCGCGTTCATCGGTGAGCTGGAGGCGCTCGCCGGCGAGCTCGGGGCGGAGTTCGTCGAGGTCGTGCTGGTCGAGGCCCCCGACGTGGCGGCCGCGCGGCTGGCGCAGCGCGCGGCCGGGCCGATGACGTCTGTTCAGCGCGACGCCCACATGCTGCTGGACCGGCACGGCGGCCCGGACGTCGTACAGGAGTTGCACCGCGGGCTGCAGGACGTGCTCGCCGGCCGCCCCGACGCGCGGCGGGTCGAGCCGGTGCCCGGCGACGTGGAGCGGACCTACCGCGTCTTGGTCGACTCCTTCTGATCCGGCGACCGCGTCAGGATGGTGCTCCAGATCCGCGCTCGCGGACCCGCGGCGAGGAGCCGGGCGACATACGGCTTGAGCCACGGAGCGACACCGCTGGCAACGGGGTCGGCGAGCAGCACCGACGCCCATCGGCCGAGGACCACGGATCGACGCGGGGCGCTCGACGGTTCTGCGCCGCGCGCTCGGCGGTCCCACGGCCACAGGGACGGGCCATCCTTGGTGGCCCGCTCCTTCTCGGGCAGCAGCGCGCGCAGGACGTCGGTGGCGACGCCGCGTATGGCGTTGCGCCCGTCGTCGCAGTCCCGCAACAGGTCCAGCGTCCCGCGGCCGTCCAGATCGCGGAGATCCTGTGTCCTCTTCGCGAAGTCGATAGCCGTGACGCCCTCCGCCGCGAGCACGGCCTCCTGGGCGGTGACGGTGCGGTTCCTCCGCGTCTGCTCCCGCTCCAAGTCGGTGGAGTCCTTCCACTCCAGCGCGTCGGTGCACGCGTCGAGCAGCCGGACGAGGTGGGCCGCTCCGTCGAGCCGGCCCCAGACAGGTCCAGTCGTGTCGCCGCCACTCGCCACGGCCGAATGCTCCGAAGTGCATCTTCCTCCTGATCGCCTCCTCGACGTGGTCACGCACAGCGGCGATGCGGGTCGTGAGGGCGCTCAGGTGCTGCAGCGCCGCGTCGTGGTCGCCGCCGTCCTGGTGCAGGTGGCGCAGCAGCAGCCGGACGCTGCGGTCCGCGACGGCGGTGCCCCAGACGAACTCACCCGGGCGCACCGCTTCGGCGAGATCCGCGCCCGGCACCCACGGTGCCGCGGCGTCCGGGTCGACGGTGGGCAGGGGTTGCATCGTCACTGACCGCACGTCCGCGTGCCGCACGGCGCGTGCGTCGAGCAGGCCGCTCGGACCGCGCGGCCGACCTCCGTCTCGAAGCATGCACCGTTGAGAACGCTCGGCACGGGACCGCGGTCGGCCTCGTTCAGGAGCTTGTCCCGGGTGAGCTCGGCCGTCTTCAGCCACAGGTCCCGCAGCGGCGGCAGCGGGCTCCCGGAGGCGATCGCCGACGCCAGCAGTGCGCCGTTGAGCCCACCGGCGCTCGTCCCGGCCACGAGGTCGACGACCACGTCGACTCGTAGCTCGTCGCACAGCGTCCGCCACCGGCGCAGCGCCTCCCCGTCGGGACCGTCCGGCTCGGGTTCGTCCCGGCCGGGAGCGCCGGCACGGCGCAGGAGATCGACCTCGTGGACCACGCCACTCATCCACACGGCGAGCGAGACCCCGCCCTCGACGACCAGGGCGAGCCTGACCTGCTTGCGTTGCTCCCCGGTGGCCATGACCACACCTCTCCTCCAGAAGAAGCCGACGGTGAAGAGAGGGACCGACCCTCTGGATACGTACAGCTCTGGATACGTACAGAAGGCACGCCACCCCTGTGACGGGCTACCGTCACCGTGCGTCCCGAGGGGAAGGGCTGGACCGTGCCCGTTTTCATGATCGAGCGCCGCTGGGCGGAGCAGTTCGAGTCGAGCACGGAAGGCGCCGACGGCATCAACCGGATCAACGACGAGGAAGGCGTGCGCTGGCTGTACTCGTTCCTGTCCGCGGACCGGCGCAAGACCTACTGCCTGTACGAGGCCCCGTCGCCCGACGCGATCCGGCGCGCGGCGGCCAGGGCCGGGGTTCCGGCCGACGTCGTCGTCGAGATGGCCGAGCGCGTCCTGCCCGACGGGACCAGCGAGCAGATCTGACCAGGCCGTGATCGTCGCTGCCGGTGCGAGAACCGCGCGCATGCGGCTTCTGCACCGCTCGCGGTGATCATGCCTCACGCCAGTTCGTGCTCGGTCGCGTAGCGGGCCGCCTGGGTGCGGTTCGCGGTGCCGGTCTTCATGAGGATGCTGCGGATGTGGTTCGCCGCGGTGTTGGCGCTGATGAACAGCCGCGTACCGATCTCCCGGTTGCTCAGGCCCCTGGCCAGCAACGCGAGCACCTCCACCTCCCGCGCGGTGAGGTTCGCCGGGCCGGCGCAGGGGCGCAGCCGGTCGAGCCGGCGCAGCACCCGGACGTGGCCGATCGGCTCCGCCAGAGCCCGGGCTTCGGTGGCGAGCGCGCGGGCGCGGGCCGGGTCGGTCGTCTGCACCGCCCGGGCGTGCGCAGCCAGGGTGTCGGCGGTGTGCACGACCGAGCCCATGCGACGGTCCATCGCCAGTGCGGTGCCGAAGTGCCGCTCGGCCGCGTCGGCCTCGCCGAGCAGCGCCGCAACCTGCGCGAGGTAGCGATCGGCGCTGCCGAACACGGCGACGAACTGGCCGCCGACGAGGTTCGTGCCGGCGTAGGCGGCCAGGAACGGCCGGAGCTCGGCGGCCGCGTCCCGGTCGCCGAGCGCGAGCGCGCCTTCGGCCAGGAACGCCAGCTCGATCGGCCACTGCGCCTCGGTGGTCCGCCCGGCGAGGTTGGTGTCGAGCAGGTGCCGCAGCGTCCGCCGGATGCCCTCGGTGACGTCCAGCTCGGTGTAGAGGGCGAGCAGGCCGGCCACCCAGCGGCCGGCGAACGTCTCGCGGCCGGTGAGGTGGCGACGCGCGACGTCCAGCCGCCCCGTCTCTCGGTGGATCATGTACATCTGCACGCCGTAGGAGCCGTCGGTGCTGTCGACACCGAAGGCCTGTCCGAGCTGCAGGGTGGCCGCTGCGCGCTGCTCGGCCTGCGCGAAGTCGCCCTGGCAGAACGCCCGCCCCTGGGCGAGGCAGCCGGCGAAGTAGGTGTGCCAGGGCTGTCCCAGGCTCTCGGCCGCCCGGTGCAGCTCGGTCATCGCCTCGACCAGGTCGTCCGGTCGCCCGGCGAGGTAACTCACGATCGCGCGGTGGAACGACGCCACGCTGAAGACCTCGCGGTCGCCCGCCTCGGTGCACAGGCGGGCGAGCTCGGTCGAGCGGGCCAGCTGAACGGTGGCCAGATCCGGGGTGAGCCCGTGCCAGAGGCTGGTCTTCAGGGTGTGGATCAGGGTGGGCCGGTCGCCGGTGCGCCGGGCGGCGTCGACCGCGATGCTGCCCACCCGGCGGCCCTCGCCCGGGCGGCCGGCGAACCCGAGCGCCCGGCCCAGGCTGCCCTGCCCGCGGACGTGCCGGGGGTCGTCCGGGTCGAGCCCACTGCCGGCGAGCGCGCCGGCCAGCAGGTCGGCGGCGCGGCAGTCGGCGAGCCCGGGCCGGGCGACGGCCTCCTCCAGGCCCATTGCCGCCTGGAGGCGCACCAGCGGGTCGGCCATGGTGGTCAACCGCTCGAAGATCTCCCGGGCCCGGGCGAAGTCGCCCGCCCGCACGTGGTTCGTCGCCGCCTCGAACGACAGCTGCGCCCGGACGTCCGCCGGCGTCTCGGGCAGTGTGGCGGCCCGGTCGAACCACAGCGCCGCCTCCTCGAAGGCCAGGCTGTGCGCGGCCTGCCGGGCGGCCGCGACGGCGTGGTGCCGCGCCCGCTCCTGGTGGCCGAGGACGTGCGCGGCGAGGTAGTGGTGGGCGATGCGGGGCGCCAGCGCGGGGTCGTCGTGCGCCTCCAAGACCTGCGCCACGCGGGCGTGCAGCGCCGTGCAGCGGGTGTGCGGCAACCGGTCCAGCACGACCTGCCGGGTGATCGAGTGGACGAAGGCGTAGCGGTCCCCCGTGCCGGCCACCGGTTCGAGCACACCCACCGCGACCGCCGCGTCGATCGCGTCCATGCTCGTGTCGCGGTCCGCCGAACCGGCCCGGACCAGGGTCGGCAGGTCGACGCTGTCGCCGATCACCGCGGCCAGGTCGACGGTCTCCCGCACCCGCTCGTCGAGGCCGGCCAGCCGCGCCGCCACGGTGTCGCCGAGGGTCGCCGGCACTCGATGCGGGCCGCGCAGGGCGGCGACGCCGCCGTGCCGTTCCAGGTCGAGCCAGGTCTCCCGGAGGAAGAACGGGTTGCCGCCGGTTCGGTCGCGCAGGATCGCCGCGGACGCCCGCGCCGCGGCCGGGGACACGCCGGCGTGCTCGCCCACGAACTCGGCGATGGCGTCGGTGTCGAGCCCGGCCAGGTCGAGGCGGCGCACGCTGTCGAGCCGGTGCAGGTCGGCGAGCCGGGCGCTGAGCTCGTCCGACCGGTCCGGCGCGGTGGTCCGGAACGTGCCGAGCACGAGCACGGGGCTGCCCAGGCAGGAGTGGACGACGTGCTCCAGCAGCGCGACGGTCGGCAGCTGTGCCCAGTGCAGGTCGTCGAGGACGACGACCAGTGGCCGGTCGCGGGCGAGCGACCGGAACAGCGCCGCCACAGCCTCGAACAGGTCGTGGCGGCCGTCGCCTGCGGGCTCGGCGGCGCCCGGAAGGTGCCGGGCGGCGTGCCGGGACAGCCTCCGCAACTCACCGGCGGCCTCCAGCGTCCCGGCCTCGCTGGTGAGGAACAGGTGGTCCAGCATCTCGGCGAACGGCTGGTAGGCGACTCCGGCGTCCTTGGACGCCGTGCCCACCAGCACCGCGGCGCCCTGCTCGTGCAGGACGCCCGCGACCTCGGCGGCCAGCCGGGTCTTGCCCGCGCCGGGTTCGCCGCCGATCAGGAGGACCTGGCCGGCGCCCTGCGCCACGCGTTCCCACACGCTCTCCAGGACCCCGAGCTCGTAGTGGCGGCCCACGAGCCGCGTCCGGCGGGCGGCGGCGAACCACGGTGGCAGGGCAACCGGGCTCCACGGCGCCATGCCCGGCACGGTACCGGCCCGTGACCGCTCGGCTCGATAGTCAGATCTGACCCCCGCCCGCCCGGGCCGGGAGGGGCCAGCCTCGGTCATGACGGGTGGCGACCTGCCCGCGCATCGTTCCCGCCGAACCCCCTTCGATGAGGAGCACCCGCGATGACCACCCTCGAGACGGCCACCCTGCGCGACCGGATGACCGGGCAGGTCGTCACACCCGACGACACGGGCTACGACGAGGCCCGCGCCATCTACAACGGCATGATCGACCGGCGGCCGGCGGTCATCGCCCGGTGCCGGTCGGTCGCCGACGTCCGCACTGCGCTCGAGTACGGGCGGCGGTCCGGGCTGGCGATCGCGGTGCGCGGCGGCGGGCACAACGGGCCCGGGTTCGGCACCGTCGAGGGCGGGCTGGTGATCGACCTGTCCGAGATGAACGCGGTGGACGTCGACCCGGCGGCGCGGACCGTGCGGGCACAGGGCGGCGCCACCTGGGGAGCCGTCGACGCCGCGACGCACCAGCACGGTCTCGCTCTGCCGGCCGGAATCTTCTCCACCACCGGGGTCGGCGGCCTGACGCTCGGCGGCGGGCACGGCTACCTGTCGCGCAAGTACGGGCTGACCATCGACAACCTGCTCGCCGCCGAGGTCGTGCTCGTCGACGGGCGGGTGGTGACCGCGTCGGAGACCGAGCACCCCGACCTGTTCTGGGCGCTGCGCGGTGGCGGCGGCAACTTCGGGATCGTGACCGCGTTCGTGTTCCGCTGCCACCCGGTCACGAACGTGATCGCCGGACCGTCCCTGTGGCCGGTGGAGGCCACCGCGGAAGTCCTGAGCTGGTACCGGGACTTCATGCCCGCCCAGAACGACGACCTCTACGGCTTCTTCGCCACGCTGACGGTGCCGCCCGGAGACCCCTTCCCGGCCGAACTGCACCTGCGGAAGGCCTGCGGGGTCGTGTGGTGCTACACGGGCGATCCCGCCGACGCCGACGCCGCATTCGCGCCGGTCCGCAAGCAGGCGCCGCAGTGGGAGGGCATCGGGTCCGTTCCGTATCCCGGACTGCAGTCGGCCTTCGACCCGCTGTACCCGAAGGGCCTGCAGTGGTACTGGCGCGGCGACTTCGTCCGCATCATCCCCGACGAAGCGGTCGCCGTCCACGCACGGTTCGCCGAGCAGTTGCCGTCCGCGCTCTCGACCATGCACCTCTACCCGATCGACGGCGCGGTGCAGCGGGTCGGCTCGGCGGACACCGCGTGGAGCCACCGCGACGTCACGTACTCCGGGGTGATCGCCGGCATCGACCCGGATCCGCGCAACGCCGAGGCGATCTCCCGCTGGACCGTCGACTACTGGACCGCGCAGCACCCGTACTCGGCGGGCGGGGCGTACGTGAACTTCATGATGGACGAGGGCCCGGACCGCGTGCGGGCCACCTACGGCGCCAACTACGACCGGCTCTGCGCGGTCAAGGGGATCTACGACCCGCAGAACGTGCTGCGGATCAACCAGAACCTCCCGCCGGCGATCTGAGCCTGCCAGGGTGGCTGCGTGGCGTCGTTCCGCGAGCAGCAGATCCGGTTTCCCTTCGACGACGACGCGGCTGGGGTCAACCGCGCACTGCGGGAGCGCCAGCTCGACGTCGTGCGCGGCGTGCCGCTCGACGAGTGGACGCGGCCGAGCCGGTGCACCGGCTGGTCGGTGCACGACGTCGTCCGGCACGTCGTGCAGATGAACGAGGTGATGGTCGGTGTCGTCGCGGCGACGCGGGCCGGTGAGCGGTACGAGCGGATGCGGAGGTTCGACCCGAAGACGACGCCGTCGGCGTGGCTCGCCGAGGCGCCTGCCACCGAACCGGAGGAGACGCTCGCGGCCTTCGAGCGCAGCACGCGAGCGGTGATCGACGTGGGCGCCGGGCTCGGCGGCGACGTGCTGGTCGGCAGCCCGGTCGGCCTGCAGCCGTGGCCGCGGGTGGTGCTGCACGCCCTGCTCGACGCGGTGGTGCACCAGCGGGACATCACCGAGCCGCTGGGTCGCACCGCGCCCGCCGCCCCGGAACTGCTGCCGGTGCTGGCCTACGTCCTGCTGATCGCGGCGCGCGTCGCCTGCTTCGCCGACCGCGAGTTCGCCGTGCGGGTGGCTCTGGACGGGCAGGTGCTGGGCGTCGCCGTGCGCGGGACGGTCGTCGAGGTGGTTCCGGTCGGCCGGAACGGCGAACTCGGGATGACGAACGTCGCAACTCGCGCGGACGTCGGCGGCGACGCCGTGGTCGCCGACCCGCTCCGACTGCTCGACGGACTCACCGGCCGCGTGCCGCTCGACGAGGTGCTCCCCGCCCCGGACGACGTGCGCGCGGCCCTCGGCCTGCTCGCCCCGAGCATGTGACGGCCCAGCCCGACCCCGGCCGGCCTCTCGAGTGGACGATCATCGTATCCGGCGCGCCCGGGTGATCTTTGCCAGTTGTTCGGCAATGTCGAACGTCGGCGGTTGTTGCCATCGGGCCCCGGCGTTAGGTTGCTCACATCCGGCAACCCCGACCAGCTGCCGCCGCACCGCACCCGCACTACTCGCGCAGGCAACAGCCGCACCGCCCGCGCCCGGAGGCCGTACCGCGCAGTCGAAGGAGACGATCGATGGCGATCACCGCTGTGGCGCTCAGCCCGGAGAATCGGACGGACGCCCTGCGCCGTCTGGGTGAGGAGCAGTTCGACATCCTGGTGATCGGTGCCGGGGTCGTCGGCGCCGGCGCCGCCCTGGATGCCGCGAGCCGTGGGCTCAAGGTCGGGCTGGTCGAGGCACGCGACTTCGCCTCGGGGACGTCGAGCCGGTCGTCGAAGCTGGTGCACGGCGGTCTGCGGTACCTCAAGCAGCTCAACTTCCATCTCGTGTTCGAGGCGTTGCGGGAGCGCAAGCTCATCCTCGAGAAGCTGTGCCCGCACCTCGCTCGGCCGGTCGAGTTCATCTACCCGCTGGAGAAGTCCTTCGTCGACCGTGCCTGGGTAGGGACGGGCGTCGGCGTGTACGACGTCCTCGGCGCCGGCCGCGGGGTCCCCAGCCACCTGCGGCACCTGTCGAAGAAGGCGACGCTGCGCTCGTTCCGGTCGGGCAAGCCGGAGGCGATCAAGGGCGGCATCGCCTTCTACGAGGGCCAGCTCGACGACGCCCGGCACACGATGGCGCTCGCGCGCACCGCGGCCGAGTACGGCGCCGCGGTCGCCTCGAGCACCCGGGTGACCTCGTTCCTGCGCGACGGCGACACCGTGGTCGGCGCGGTCGCCCGTGACCTGGAGTCGGGCAACGAGATCCGGATCCGGGCGACGGCCACGATCAACGCGGCCGGGGTCTGGACAGACGAGATCCAGGAGATGATCGGCGGCAAGGGGCAGTTCCGGGTGCGCGCGTCGAAGGGCGTGCACATCGTCGTGCCGCGCGACCGGATCGACTCGGACACCGGCCTGATCACCGAGACCGAGAAGAGCCTGCTCTTCATCATCCCGTGTCCGTGGAGCGACGACTTCTGGGTCATCGGGACCACCGACACGCCGTGGGACCTCGACCTGGCCCACCCCGCGGCGAGCAGCGCCGACATCGACTACATCCTGGAGCACGCGAACGCCCTGCTCGCGAAGCCGCTGACCCGCGACGACGTCGTCGGCGTGTACGCGGGCCTGCGCCCGCTGCTCGCCGGCGAGTCCGACGAGACCAGCAAGCTCTCGCGGGAGCACGCGTGCATCAGCCCCGTTCCCGGGCTGGTGATCGTGGCGGGCGGCAAGTACACGACGTACCGGGTGATGGCGAAGGATGGCGTGGACCTCGCCGCCAAGGTCCTCGGCAAGCCGGTGCCGTCGTGCCTGACCGACGACGTCCCGCTCGTCGGCGCCGAGGGCTACAAGGCGCTGGTCACCACGAAGGACCTGCTGGCCGCCCGCTCGGGCCTGTCCGTCGAGCGGATCGAGCATCTGCTGGGCCGCTACGGATCGGCGATCCGCGAGGTCCTCGGCATCGTGGCCGAGCACCCCGAGCTGGGCGAGCCGCTGGAGCACGCCCCGCGCTACCTCAAGGTCGAGGCCTACTACGGGGCCTCGCACGAGGGCGCACTGCACCTCGACGACCTCCTGGCCCGCAGGTTGCGGGTTTCGGTCGACACCTGGGACCGCGGTGTCGACGTCGCGCACGAGGTCGCCGAGATCGTCGCACCCGTCCTCGGTTGGGACGGCGCGACGATCGAGCGAGAGGTCGAGCACTACCGGAAGCGGGTCGCCGCCGAACGCGACTCGCAGCACCAGCTCGACGACAGGACGGCCGACTCCGCACGGCTCGGAGCCCCCGAGGTCCGGGTCGGAGCCGGGTGAGCACCACCTGACAGATCGGTCCGCCGCGGGCGACCCTCGCGGCGCGACTGCATCGCCCGCCCGCCGGCATACCCGCGCCCGGCGGACGTGCGGAAGGGACATCCCCGGTCGGGGGAGGGCCGCACAGGTTCGCCCCCCGAGTTCGCGTGTGCCCTGTCGGGCATCGCACGACCCCGGTGGTCTTCAGCTGCGCACAATGCACGGAGGCTCGCGTGAACACGCTCACGAACGGTCAGATCTTCCTCTACGAGACGCTGGGCACCGGCATGCTGCTGCTGCTCGGCTGCGGTGTCGTCGCCACCGCGATCCTGCGCGACAGCAAGGGCTTCGGCGGCGGCTGGTTGCTCATCAACTTCGGGTGGGGCCTCGGCGTATACATGGGCGTCTACACCGCCTTTCCCAGCGGCGCCCACCTGAACCCCGCCGTGACGGTGTCCCAGCTGATGGTGGGCAACATCACCGCAGGTCAGTCCATCTTCTACTTCCTCGGCGAGCTCGTCGGCGCCTTCCTCGGCGCCGTGCTCGCCTGGGTCGCCTTCAAGCAGCACTTCGACATCGAGGAGGACGCGGGCGCCAAGCTCGCCGTGTTCTCCACCGCGCCGGCCATCCGCTCGTACGGCTGGAACCTCGCCACCGAGATCATCGGCACCTTCGTGCTGATCTTCCTCATCCTCATCTCCGGCGGCACGCCCACCCAGGTCGGCCCGCTGTTCGTGGCGCTGGTGGTGGTCGGGATCGGCAACTCGCTCGGTGGCCCCACCGGGTACGCCATCAACCCGGCCCGTGACCTCGGCCCCCGCATCGCCCACGCGATCCTGCCGATCAAGGGCAAGGGTGGGTCGGACTGGGGCTACTCCTGGGTGCCGGTCGTCGGCCCCATTATCGGCTCGATCATCGCCACGCTGCTGTTCAAGGCCATCGGCGCCCAGACCCTGATCGACGCAGTCAAGGCCGCGGCCTCGTGATCCGCCGCATCCCCGTCATTCCCGAGTCCCGGCACCACCGACCAGGAGAAACCAGATGAGCGAGCTTGCGAGCGAATCAATGTCACAGCGCGTTCGCGAAGCGCTGACCGAGCGAAGCGAGGGAATGCGATGAGCGAGCAGTACGTGGCCGCGATCGACCAGGGCACCACGTCCACCCGGTGCATGATCTTCAATCGGGACGGCCGCGTGGTCAACGTCGACCAGAAGGAACACGAGCAGATCTTCCCGCGGGCCGGCTGGGTCGAGCACAACGCGACCGAGATCTGGAACAACACCCGCGAGGTCGTCGCAGGCGCGCTCGCGAAGGCCGACCTCAGCGCCGCGGACATCGCCGCCGTCGGCATCACGAACCAGCGCGAAACGGCGCTGGTGTGGGACAGGACCACCGGCGAGCCGGTGTACAACGCCATCGTCTGGCAGGACACCCGCACCGACGCCATCTGCAAGCAGCTCGGCGACCTGGGCGGCGGCGCCGAGCGGTACAAGGACAAGGTCGGGCTGCCGCTGGCCACCTACTTCTCGGGCCCGAAGGTGCGGTGGATCCTCGACAACGTCGACGGCGCGCGGGAGAAGGCGCAGGCCGGCAACCTGGCGTTCGGCAACATGGACACCTGGGTCATCTGGAACATGACCGGCGGCGTCGACGGCGGCCTGCACATCACGGAACCGACGAACGCCTCGCGCACGATGCTCATGGACCTCGACTCCCTGTCGTGGGACGAGGGCATCGCGGACGAGATGGGCATCCCGGTCTCGATGCTGCCCGAGATCCGCTCCAGCTCGCAGGTGTACGGCGAGGTCCGCGAGCGGGGGTCGTTGCACGGCGTGCCGATCGCCGGCGACCTCGGCGACCAACAGGCCGCCACGTTCGGCCAGGCGTGCCTGTCGGTGGGCGAGGCCAAGAACACCTACGGCACCGGCAACTTCATGTTGATCAACACCGGCACACAGAAGGTGCCGAGCAAGAACGGCCTGCTCACCACGGTCTGCTACAAGATCGGTGACCAGGCGACCGTGTACGCCCTGGAGGGCGCGGTCGCGGTGACCGGGTCCTTGGTGCAGTGGATCCGCGACAACCTGGGCCTGATCAGCTCGGCCCCGGAGATCGAGACACTGGCCAAGACGGTCGAGGACAACGGTGGCGCCTACTTCGTGCCGGCGTTCTCGGGGCTGTTCGCGCCGTACTGGCGCGGCGACGCCCGCGGCGCGATCGTCGGCCTCACCCGCTACGTCAACAAAGGTCACCTCGCCCGCGCGGTGCTGGAGGCCACGGCCTTCCAGAGCCGCGAGCTGCTCGACGCGATGAATGCCGACTCGGGCGTCGATCTCACGTCGTTGAAGGTCGACGGCGGCATGGTCCAGAACGAGACCCTCATGCAGTTCCAGGCCGACATCGTCGGTGTGCCGGTGATCCGGCCGGTGGTCGCGGAGACCACCGCGCTCGGCGCCGCCTACGCCGCCGGGCTGGCCGTCGGGTTCTGGCAGGGCGAGGACGACATCCGCGCGAACTGGGCCGAGGACAAGCGCTGGGAGCCGAACATGGACGACGCCCACCGCGAGAAGATCTTCCGCAAGTGGAAGAAGGCCGTCACGAAGACCTTCGACTGGGTCGACGAGGACGACTGAGCCACGGTGCGGCGGGCCGGGCGCTGCCCCCGGTCCGCCGCATGCTTTGCTAGATCACCTTCTCTCGGAGGTCGGCGGCCGGAGGAACACGGTGCAGCGCTACCGGGCGGACGTCTCGGAGCAGGACCTGCTCAGCGCGTTCGACAACGCGCCCGTCGGGATGGCGGTGGTGACCCCGAACGGGGTGATCACGGCATGCAACGCCGCGATGGGCCACCTGCTCGACCGCGCGCCCGCGGAGCTGTGTGGCGGGACGTTCTTCGACGTCACGCACCCCGACGACGTCGAAGATGCCCGGCGCACGTGCGCGTTCATGCGGGCCGAGGGCGCGCGGGTCGTCCGCCACGAGTGCCGGTTCGTGCTGCCCGGCGGGCGGGTCATCTGGGTGTCCGTGAGCACGTCGCGCGTGCCCGAGACCCCCGACCGTCCCGGACACCTGATCATGCACATCGAGGACGTCAGCGACCGCAAGCGGCTGGAGGCCGAGCTCAGCCACCGCGCGCTGCACGATCCGCTGACCGGCCTGGCGAACCGCACCCTGTTCGTCGAGCGGCTGCGGGAGGCGCTCGGCCGCTGCAGCCGCCACGCCCGGCTGGGGCACCTGTTCTACCTCGACCTCGACGGGTTCAAAGGGGTGAACGACCGGTTCGGGCACGCCGCGGGCGACGCGGTGCTCACCCAGCTCGCCGCCCGGATCGTTGCGCTTCTGCGCGTCGGCGACGTCGCGGCCCGGCTCGGCGGCGACGAGTTCGCGGTGTTCTGCGAGGACACCGAGCCTCACCAGGCCGCCGCCATCTCCCGACGGCTGCGGCTGGCCGCGGCGGAACCGTTCGTCGTCGACGGCTCGACGATCACGATCTCCGCGGCGGTGGGATGCTGTGCGACCGAGCACACGGACGCCGCCGCGCTGCTCCGCGAGGCCGACCGGCGCATGTACGAGGGAAAGAAGCGGCGGCGACCCGTCCGCGGGCGCCGCAGCGGACGGCTGTGGTGGTGACGCCGTGCCTGCCTGGATCTGCGCACGCTGCGCGGTGCAGTACCCCGACACCCCGCGACCCCCGCCGTCCTGCCCGATCTGCCAGGACGAGCGGGAGGCCGTGGCACCCGGGGGCCAGCGGTGGACCCACATGGCCGAGCTCGGCCGCGACCACCGCACCGACGTCCGGACCGAAGAGCCGGGCCTGACCGGCATCGGCGTCATCCCCGAGTTCGGGATCGGCCAGCGCGCCCTGCTCGTCCGGACGCCCGCGGGCAACGTGCTGTGGGACTGCATCCCGCTGCTCGACGAGCAGGGCCGCCGGGCGATCGACGAGCTGGGCGGCCTCCGCGCGATCTGCCTGTCGCACCCGCACTTCTACGCCGCGCACCTGGAGTTCGCCGAGGCGTTCGACGCGCCGGTGTTCCTGCCGCGGGCCGACGAGCGGTGGATCCCGCGCCGCTCGCCGCGCATCGAGCTGTTCGACGACGAGGTCGAGCCGGTGCCGGGCGTGACGGTCGCCCGCACCGGGGGCCACTTCGACGGCGCCTGCGTGCTCCACTGGCCTGATGGGTCGGGCGGGCGCGGAGCGCTGCTGACCGGAGACACGATCATGGTCGTCGAGGACCGCGGCTGGGTCAGCTTCATGTGGAGCTTCCCCAACCTCATCCCGCTGGACCCGGACACGGTCGACGAGGTCGCGCGGCGGGTCGGGCGCTTCCGGTTCGACCGGGTGTACGGCGGATGGTGGGGGCACGTCGTGCTGGACGACGGAGCGGAGGCGGTGCGGCGCTCGGCCGCGCGCTACGTCGCCCGGGTACGGGGCGAGCGGCCCTGACGATCGGCGCGCGCTGCCCGATCGGGAACTCGACGGTGTCCGTTCGCTCATCGTGCGCGGACCTCCGGCGGGAGCAGAATCGCAGGATGACGCCGGAGCACATGGTCGCCCGCGCCGACGGCCCGGTGCGCGCACCCCGGCGACCCCCGGCGCCGCAACCGCTCGCCCCGGGCGTCGCCGCGTTGCTCGACCTCCAGCGTGCCGCGGGGAACGGCGCCACCGCCGGGCTCCTGGTCCCCGTGCAGCGCAAGAAGGCCAAGGCCGTCGGCGTCGCGAAGTACGGCACCACCCGGCTCACGACGCGGCTGCAGGACATGATGCAACGGGGCGTCCTGGGCGTCGCGGGCGCACCCGCCACGCTGGACCGGGACCAGCTGTTCATGCTCCAGGGTGTCGCGAATGTCGAGACCGGCGGCATGGACAACGCCGTCTACACCCGCGACAACATGTACGTCAGCCTCGGGTTCAAGCAGGTCACCCTGGGGTGGGGATCGCTCTACGAGATCATCGAGGCGGCGCCGGGGGCGTTCGCCAAGCACGGCATCGTGCTGGGCGGTGGGACCTACACCCTCAAGGCGGGCGTCAAGCCCGCGATCGAGGGCGCGGCGGACCCGGTCGCGCTGAAGACGCCGCCGTGGACGGACCGGTTCTTCGCCGCGGGCGCCGAGGACGAGGTCGTGTCGGCGATAGTCGCCTACACGCTCAAGGAGCTCGGCCGGATGGAGCGGCGCTTCGCGAAGGACAGCCCGGGCCGGTCCACTCCCTGGATGAAGGACCCGACGGCGCGGGCGTGGCTGCTGGAGACCATGAACAACCGGCCCGCCTACGCCTACACCGCCGCCAAGGGGACGTTGCGGCGGACCAGCGGGCAGGAACTGACCCGCGACGCCTTCCTCGCCGTCCTCGAGTCGGAGATCCTCGGCGCCTACGAGGCGCGGGGCGAGCGGGTCAAGGGCGAGCACATCATCGCCAAGATCCCGAGGGTGGTGCCCTCCGGCGGACCGGCCGCAGCGCCGGGCCCGTCGGCGTCCGGCGGCTCGGCCGCGGCGCCGGGCACACCGGCGACCACCCCGGCGACCGGGGCGAAGGGGACCGAGCTGGTCGGCGACGCGGCCACCGTCCTGCCACCCGCCAAGGCGGCCACCACCGGGTCCGGGGTCGTGGCGGCGATCGGCGCCGCCGGTCTCGTGCCCGCCGCGCTGCGCATGCTCGTCGCGGCCGGGCAGGGCGACCCGAACGCGCTGACCAACCTCGCGTTCTGGGCCGCCCACCCGGAGCTGTTCGGCACGAAGCTCCAGCCGTCGCAGCCCGGCTTCGCGCAGCTGTCGGCGGAGTGGATCCGGCTGCGCGACGGCATCGTGCGCGCCGCGCACTCCGCGTCGTCGGCGAAGCAGACGGCACCGACGACGACACCTGCCACGCAACCCGCGCCGGGAACCGTCCCCGCGGACGTGGTCGCCGCCGAGAGCCCGCCGCCGCGGGTCGCCGGGGCGACGCAGGCCGGGAGCGGCGACAAGTACTTCGCGCAGGGCGCCGGCCACTACCAGGACGTCGCCGACACGGGCGAGAAGGCCGGCCAGGTTCGCGTCTGGCTCTACGGGTCGTCCGGCGCGAACGTCTGCAACATGACTTCCCTGACGATGGGGCTGGTCAGCATGGCGGGCGAGGACGAGGTGCGCGCCCGGATGATCGGCCTGCTGCGCACGGCGGGGATGCACGCCGGCGCGCAGGTGCAGATCGGCAAGACGTTCGTGGACCTCGCCGCGGCCCTGGACGACCCGCGCATGTCTGCCCGGATCCGCACCCTCGACCTGGTGACCGCCGTCGCGATCGGCCGCCACGGCTCGTACAAGTCGGTGACGGACGCCGGCACGATCGCCCGCGTCGCCCGGGACGCGGGCATCGCGACGAAGGCCAAGGAGGCGACCGGGCAGATCCGGTTCACCAACCCCGCGGTCCGCGCCAAGGCGGCGCAGATGCTGGCCGACGGCACGCGGGTGATCCTCGGAACCGTGAACCACTACGTCTACCTGACCGAGGTCCGGGGTGACGGGGTGGTGGTGCACGACCCGGCAGGCGCGCGGGTCACCCCCGGCCTGAAGGGCTACCTGTTCGTCCACGCCGGCAACGGTGCGGCGATGGCGGCGGAGTTCCTCAAGATGGACGCGGGGCGCCAGGCTGCCGCCGTGCGCCGGGTGACCACCAACCCTGCGGCGGCCGCGGTGATCAACGAGCTGCCGGCGGTCGCCGCGCTGCCGAAGGCGCAACAGGCGGCCGCGGCGGCGCAGGTGGCCGCCGCCCATCCCGGGCACGTCGAGACGGGAGCGTCGAACTTCTACGCGACGAGCGAGTTCGCCGAGAACGACCTGCGCCTGCGTGTGACGCTGTCCCGCTCCTGACCGCGGCGGGTCCACCGCGAACCAGCTCACCGCCAGCCCGGCCGCGACCGCGGCGGTCACCACCGAGCGCACGGCGTCGAGGGGAGCCGGGTGCCGCCCGGTCGGACGAAGAACGCCGCGGTCGTCGTAACCGCCCGTGAACGCGCCCTGCGAGCCGACGAACGCCGCGGGCAGGCCGAGCGCCCGCAGCACCGGCAACATCGCCCGTGGTCCGCGCGACGATCGGCGCCGGCGAGGTGGGCAGCTGGGCGGAGCCGTCGAGCAGCGGGGTGTCCACGGCCTGGTCAGGCCGGCAGTTCGGCCCACACCGTCTTGCCCGCCGTATCCACGTCACAGCCCCAGCGGGCGGCCAGCGTCGAGACGAGCTGCAAGCCCCGACCCCGGCCCGCGTGCGGGTCGAAGGGGCGGACCTGAGGTTCACCCGAGGAACCGTCGTGCACGGCGAGGTGCAGCACGGAGCCCGCGAGGCGCACGATCAGCCGGAAGCGGGTGCGGGCGTGGTCCAGCACGTTCGCGACGAGCTCCTCGACCACCAGGAGCGCGTCGTCCACAGTGTCCACGGACAGCCCCCAGCCGGTCAGCAGCGTGCGCAACCGGCGCCGGATCTGCCCGGCCACCGTGGCCACCGGCTCGTGGGTCGAGGTCATCGACCGTGGCGGGCACGCGGTGTCGACCATCGCCCGACGCCACCTCCCCCTGCCCCCCGTGCCGCTCCGATGGCGATCGAGAACGGCCGAACTACCCCTACTACCCGGATCGAACCAGCCCCACACGACCGTGAGTCCACGGCCATCCCCGGTAGCGGAGAGTGACGTCAGCCCGACGTCAGGTGGATCGCGAACGCGACCACGTCGTCCCGGGCCTCCGGGGCCAGGACCTCGACGGCCGTGTCGACCATCTCCGCAGGCGGCCGGCCCCGCAGCCCGGTGAGGAGGAGCCGCAACCGGTCGATGCGCTCGTCGACGTCGCAGCCGCGGCACTCGACGAGGCCGTCGGTGTAGAGGAACAGCGTGCTGCCCGGTTCGAGGACCTGGTCGTGGTCGCACCGCGGCCCGGTGCGCAGGGCGGGGTAGCCGAACAGGATGTCGTGGCCTTCGAGCAGCATCGTGCTGCCGTCCGGGCGCAGCAGGACCGGCGGCGGGTGGCCGGCGTTCGACCAGGTCACCGACCACCGCCCGGCCACCGTCCGGCGCAGGTGCGCCAGCACCGCGGTGCCGGTGGCCGCCAGCCCCAGCCCGGTCGTGGCCAGCTCGAGCGCGGTGAGGGCGTGCGACGGCGGCTCGCCCGGGTGGTCCCACCCGGCCTGCCTCAACATCGCGCGGACCTGGCCCATCAGCGTCGCCGCCCGCAGCGTGTGGCCGACGACGTCACCGACGCACACCGCGAGGATCTCGTCCCCGGGCCGCTGCGGGTCCGGGATGAACGCGGCGTCGTACCAGTCGCCGCCGACGTGCTCGCGGGAGTCGGCCGGGTGATAGCGCGCCGCCATCTCCAGCCCCGGGACCTCGGGGAGGCTGGTGAGCATCGCCTGCTGCAGCTGGTGCGCGACACCGGTCCGGTACTGCAGGCGCAGCGCCCGGTCCATCGCCTGCGCGGCGAAGCCGGCGAGCGTGGTGATCGTGAGCTGGTCCGACGGCTCCAGCGGGTGCGGGGCGTCCCAGCCCAGCAGCAGGGTGCCCAGCGAGGTGTCGCCGTGCAGGAGCGGCGCCGCGACGACCGCGTTCAGGCCCTGGTCGCGCAGCCACCGTCGGTCGGGCTCGGGACGGTCGTCGGGCAACACCAGCGCCGCGTAGGACGGGGCGAGCTCGCTGGCGACGAGCTCACCGGCCCGGGCGCACACGTCGTCCACCGTCACCGTGTCGGTGAAGGCCTCCGAGGCGCGCAGCAGCGTCCGGGCCCGCTCGACCGAGCGGTGGAGCTGCTCCTCGAGCCGGTCGCGCCGGGCGCGCTCCACCTGCGCCTCGTACCGGACCAGCCGCAGCCGCAGCTCCGTCGAGCAGGCGTCGGCCAGGTCGCGCAGGGCCGTCAGCTCGTCGTCGGTCCACTGCCGCGGACGGACGTCGATGGCACAGAGCGACCCGAGAACGTTGCCGCTCTCGTCGGTGAGCGGCATCCCGGCATAGGCGACGACGCCGAGGTCGTGGACGGCACGGTTGTCGCGCAGCAGCGGGTGCGCGCGGGCGTCGGGGACGATCAGCGGCTCGGCCGACGTGACGACGTACTGGCAGAACGAGTGGGTCAGCGGGGTCGACCGGGTCGAGGCCCAGGGCTCGGGCAGACCGGCCATGCCGGGAAAGACCTGCCGGTCCGGCTGCACGAGCGAGACCAGCGCGACGGGTGCACCGACCCAGCGGCGCACCCGCTCGGCCAGGGCCTCCATCTGCGCGTCGGCGATCGCGGTGAGGCCCGACCGGGCGAGGGAGCGTATGCGGGCCGGATCGCTGAGCAGCGCGCAGCGCGCCTCGTCCGCCGTCGGCTCGTCTGACGCCACCTTCACCGCGTGAACCGCGCTCAACTCCTCCCGGCCCCGACCACGACTGGCCCACGGTCCTCACCAGGAGGACGTGGGGCCGGCGGTTGCGGTTGCCGGGTCGCGTCGACCTCCACCGTAGCTCCCGGGTGAACCCGGAACCGCCCGAAGACAGGGTGATCCTGCACCGACATGTGTCGGCGAGGCCGGACCCATCAGCTGCCGGCGATGCGGTCCAGCGTCGCCACGGCGGCGGGCGGCAGCACGACGTCCACCGCGGCGAGGTTCTCCCGCAGGTGGGCGACCGACGACGTGCCGGGGATGAGCAGCTGGTGCAGGGCCTCGCGAATGGCCTCGTTGACCGTCGCCGGACCGTAGAAGTCGCTGGTGTCGATGTGGGTGACGCCGGCGTCGACGGTCGCGCGCAGCACGGCGACGGGGCGGCGCGGTCGCGCGGCGGACCCAGACCCCGGGCCCGGCGAGCTGCATGGCGCCGAAGCCCATCCGGCTCAGGGCCAGGCCGTCGGCGAGGGTGAGGCTTCCTCCAGGAGCGATCATGTCTTCCACCATGCCGCTCCGCCGGAACGGCTCGACCGACATCCCGTCGGCGTCTACGACGCGACCTGGACCCTCCTGTCCTGGAACCCGCTGTGGGCGGCCCTCGTCGGCGACCCCTCCGCGCTCGACGAGCGGGCGCGCAACACCGTGTGGCGACACTTCACGACCGGTGCCGTGGAGCGGGTGCGGCAGACGCCCGACGAGGTGCGGGCGTTCGAGAACTCGATGGTCGCCGACTTGCGGGCCCGCGGCAGGCTGGACCTGCTCGCGGCGCTGGGCACCCAGACGATCAGCCAACCCACCTGAAGATCACGGCCTGGCATCGGCAGGACACGCTCAGTGGCTGAGCGCCGCGACCTGCCAGCGGCCCTCGCCCAGCAGCTCCAGCCGCTCGGCGTGGAACCGGTTGAGCGTGCTGCGGTGCCCGACGCTGACGATCACCGTGTCCGGCAGCTCCTCGCGCAGCAGGGTGTAGAGGGTGTGCTCCATGCCCTCGTCCAGCGCGGAGGTGGCCTCGTCGAGGAACGCCACCCGCGGGCGCACGAGCAGCACGCGTGCGAAGCCCAGCCGCTGCTGCTCGCCGGGTGACAAGCGGCGGGTCCAGTCGGTCTCCTCGTCGAGCCGGTCGACGAGGTGGGGCAGCTGCACCTGCCGCAGCACGGCCACCGCCCGGGCGTCGTCGATGTCGCCGGCCGGGCCCGGGTAGGCCAGCGCGGTGCGCAGGTTGCCCAACGGGACGTAGGGCTGCTGGGACAGGAACAGCGCGTCGTCGCCGAGCGGCCGCCGCACCGTCCCGTCCGCGTAGGGCCAGAGGTCGGCGAGGCTGCGCAGGAGGGTGGTCTTGCCGCTGCCCGACCGGCCCGTCACGAACAAGCTGTCGCCCGCGGTCAGGTGCAGGTCGAGGTCCTGGATGAGCACCTGGTCGTCGGGGAGCCGGACGGTCAGCCCGCGCACGTCGAGGTCGTCGCCCGATTCGAGGGTGACCGCCGGCAGCGCCCGCGCGTCGGCGTCGGCGTCGAGCAGGCCGTTGAGCCGGATGAGGACGGCGCGGTAGCTCGCGAAGTTGTCGTAGGCGTTGCGGAAGAACGACAAGGAGTCGGAGACCTGGCCGAAGGCGGTGGCGGTCTGGGTCAGGTCTCCGAGGGTGATGGCGCCGGAGAAGTACCGCGGTGCCTGGATGATGTAGGGCACGACGACCGCGGCCTGGCTCACCGCCAGGTTGAAGCCGGTGAACTTCAGGGTCCGGAAGACGATGGCCCAGGCGTTGCCGATGACGGCCGAGAACCGCGTCGACAGGGTGGCCTGCTCGATCGGCTCGCCCCTGTGGAAGGCGATGCCCTCGGAGTTGTCCCGGAGCCGGACCAGCGCGTAGCGGAACGAGGCGCGGAACAGCTCGTTCAGGAAGTTCAGGCGGATCAGCGGGCGACCGATCCGGAAGGCGATCACGGTGGCGACGATGACGAAGAGGTAGGCGACGAACGTCATCGCCCGGGGGATCTCGACGCCGAGCAGGGCCAGCGGCCCGGAGAGCTGCCACAGGATGATCGTGAACGACACCAGCGACACCAGCGAGCTGACGGCACCCGCCGCGAGCGTCACCGTCGTCGCCGGGAAAGTGGCGATGTCCTCCTGGATGCGCTGGTCCGGGTTGTCCACGGGTGCGCGGGTGAACCGGCCGCGGTGGTAGGCGGTGTCGCCGAGCCAGTCGTCGACGATGTGGTCGGTCAGCCACGACCACCACCGGATCACGAGCCGTTGCTGGACGTAGAACTCCACCAGCGTGATCACCACGTAGATCGTCGCGAGGACCCCGAAGATCGCGAGGTAGCGGGTGAACGCCGAGGTGTCGAGCTGCTGCAGCGCGGTCAGCAGGCCGTTGTTCGAGTAGGAGAGCAGCACGTTGATCCGCACGAGGAAGATCGTCAGCATGAGTAGCAGCAGGGCTGTGACCAGCGGCTGCCAGCCCTCCGGTCCCCGCGGTGTGAAGTAGGGGACGGTGAGGCGGGCGAACTGCCGCCCCCACACGGTCGAGCGCGCCAGGAGCCAGCCGATCAGGCCGCACCCGACCGCCGACGCGATCGTGACGCCGATGATCCACACGATGCTCGTGAACCACTCGGTCGACCAGTCCACAGCCACTGCGGCCTCCCACGTGCGTTCCCGAGGTCGAAGCGCGAAGCCTAATGCGTGGCCTGTGGATCACCGCCGCAGCGTTGCGCCACGGGGACCCCGGTATCGACCCTGTTCACCGGGTCGGGATCCTGTGCGCACCACGCCTCGGGAGGACACGATGGACGAGCAGGTCCGGCTCAGCCGGCTGCGGGTGTCCCGGCGGCGTGCCCTCGTCCTCGGCGGCACGGTCGGGCTCGCCGGCGTCCTGGCCGCCTGCGCCACCGGGAGCGACGCGCCGTCGACGGGCGCCGTGACCGCCACCGCTCCCGTGACCGACCCCGCCGCGCTGCTCGACGTCGCGAACACCTGCGTCGCAGACGTCGGTTTGATGACCGCGCAGCGGGCGGCAGTCGGCTACCTCGCGGCGATCAACCTGGGCCTGGATCTCTGACCTGTCCGCCGGTCCCGTCCGGATTGGCCCGAGGGAAGTCCTGACGTGTGAAAGGCGCGCCATCGCTGCCCGACCGTGATCGAACTACCATGATGCGCCTTTCACCTGTGTGCGCCGGCGGTCGAGGAAGGCACGCTCGACCGCGTTGCCGGTGTGGGCGGCCGCCTCGGCGTAGGCGGCCGCCGCCTCGTCGGTCCGGTCCAGGCGGCGCAGCAGGGCGGCCCGGGTCGCGTGGAACAGGTGGTGCTCCCCGAGGGCGCCGCGCAGGGCGTCCACCAGCGGGAGCGCCGTTCCCGGTCCGACGAGCTCCGCGACCGCGACGGCCCGGTTCAGCGCGACCATCGGCGTCGGCGTCAGCGCGAGCAGGTGGTCGTAGAGGGCCACGACCTGGCGCCAGTCGGTCGGCGGCTCACTGTGGACGGCCTGGATCGCCGCCTGCACCTGGTACGGGCCGGGCTGCCCGCGCCGCAGGCACCGCCGGACGAGGGTGCGGCCCTCGTCGGCCAGGTCGCCGTCCCAGCGGCTCGGGTCCTGCTCGGCGAGGGGGACCAGCGTGCCGTCCGGTGCCGTGCGGGCCGGCCGGCGCGACTCGACGAGCAGCATGAGCGCCAGCAGGCCGAGCACCTCGGGCTCGTCGGGCATCAGCTCGGCGAGCTGGCGGCCCAGCCGGATCCCCTCGGCGCACAGGTCGTCGCGGACCAGCGCGCCGCCCGTCGAGGCCGTGTGGCCCTCGGTGAAGATCAGGTAGAGCACCGCGAGCACGGCCGGCAGCCGGTCGGGCAGGTCGGCCTCGTGCGGGATGCGATACGGGATCCGCGCCTTCCGGATCTTGTTCTTGGCCCGCACCACCCGCTGCGCGACCGTCGGCTCGGGGACGAGGAACAGGCGGGCGATCTCGGCCGTCGTGAGGCCGCCCAGCAGGCGCAGGGTGAGCGCGACCTGCGCGGGCGTCGCGAGGGCGGGATGGCAGCAGGTGAAGATCAGGCGAAGCCGGTCGTCGCGCACGACACCCTCCTCCTCCGGTGCGTCCGGGACGTGCAGCACGGCGGCCTCGGCGTGCCGGGAGTCGCGGGACGACTCGCGGCGGTGCCGATCGATCGCTCGGTTGCGGGCCGTCGTGACGATCCATCCGGCGGGGGACGGCGGCAGCCCGGCCTCGGGCCACCGCCGCACCGCCGCCTCGAAGGCCTCCTGCACCGCCTCCTCGGCGAGGTCGATGTCGCCGAGGAGGCGGACCAGGACGGCGACGGCGCGGCCGTACTCCTCGCGGAAGACCCGCGCGACGTCGGCCTGGTCGAGCACCGTCAGGCCCAGTCGAACGGTCGGACCTCGATGGGCAGCGTCGTCGCCCGCGCCGCCTTGCGGCCCCACTCCAGCGCGGCGTCCAGGTCGGGTGCGGCGACGATGGTCAGGCCTCCGAGGTACTCCTTGACCTCGGCGAACGGGCCGTCGGTGGTCAGGATCTCCCCGCCCTGGAAGCGCACCACGGTGGCGGTGTCCGGGGCCTCGAGGCCGCCGGAGAACACCCAGGCCCCGGCGTCGCGGAGCTCCTGGTGGAAGTCGTCGACGCGCTTCATGATCACCGCGAGCTCGTCGGGGCTGGGCGGGGTGCCGTCGGCGGGGGTGTAGACGCTGAGCAGGTAGTGAGCCATCGGATCCTCCTGTGGTCGAGGGCCGCCGGGTGGGCCCTTTCACCTCCTACACGAGCGGCGTCGGCGTGGATCGACACACCCGCTGAGGATTTCCTACGCTTCGGCGATGGCACTGGCCGCGTACAAGGATTTCTGCCTCGACGCCGTCGACCCGCTCCGCCTCGGCACGTTCTGGGCGGCGGTGCTCGGGCTGGAGCTCGCCGAAGCCGGCGAGGGGGACGCGGTCCTGCACGGCCCGTCGCCGGAGCACACGGTGTGGATCAACGCGGTGCCCGAGCCGAAGTCGGCGAAGAACCGGGTGCACCTCGACGTCGTCGGCGACGTGGCGGAGATCGTCGCGCGCGGGGCGACCGTCCTCGACGAGCAGCCTCGGTGGACGGTCATGGCCGACGTCGAGGGGAACGAGTTCTGCGTCTTCCCGCCCGCGTGAGGTAGACCGGAGGCGTGATCACCACGCTGCCGACCGCCGCCTCCGTCGCCGAGGCGGCCGCCGCCGTCGCCCCGCACGTCCGGCGGACGCCGGTGCTGCGCGTCGAGGTCGACGGGCGGCCCCTGGTGCTCAAGCTCGAGCACCTGCAGCGCGGCGGGTCGTTCAAGCTGCGCGGTGCGGTCAACGCGCTGGCGGCGGGATCGCGCCCGCGGCACGTCGTCACCGCGTCGGGTGGCAACCACGGCATCGCGGTCGCCACCGCGGCCGCCTCGCTCGGCCTGCCCGCCACGGTGTACGTGCCGGTCACGGCGCCCGAGGGCAAGACCCGCCGGATCGAGGCCGCGGGGGCACGGCTCATCCGACACGGCGCGACCTACGGTGAGGCCGCCCTGGCCGCGCTCGCCGAGGCGCAGGCGCCCGGCGTGCGGTACGTTCCGGCGTACGACGACCCGGCCGTCGTCGCCGGGCAGGGCACCGTCACGGCCGAGGCGGTGGCCGACGCGCCGGAGGTCGACGCGGTGGTGGTCGCGGCCGGCGGGGGCGGCCTGTCGGCCGGGGCCGTGCTCGGCGCGGGCGGCCGGACCGTGGTCGTCGTCGAGCCGGAGAACTGCTGCTGCGTGCACCGGGCGCTGGAGGCGGGGCGGCCCGTCGACGCGGCCGTCGACTCGGTCGCGGCCTCGGCGCTGGGGGCGACGCGGGTGGGGGAGGTGCCGTTCGCCGTGCTCTCGTCGGCGGGTGTGGTGTCCGTGCTCGTCACGGACGCCGAGTTGCTCGCCGCGCAGGACCGGCTCTGGGAGGAGTTCCGGCTCGCGGTGGAGCCCGCGGCGGCGGTGCCGATCGCGGCCTGGCTGGCCGGGCGGGTGCCGGGCGAGCGCGCGTGTCTGGTGCTGTGTGGTGCCAACGTAGGGTGACGACCGTGAGCAGGCCCTTCGACGCCGTCGAGATCGTCTTCAATCCGAACAGCACCGGCGATGCGAAGGAGCGGGCCGAGGAGCTGGCCGGCCAGCTGGCCGAGCGTGCGCCCGAGCTGGGGGTGCAGCTGCGGCCGACCGAGCGCGCGGGCCACGGCCGGGAGATCGCCCGCGACGCCGCCCGCGCCGGCCACCCGCTGGTGGTCTCGGTCAGCGGGGACGGCGGCTACAACGACGTCGTGAACGGCTTGATGGACGCCGGTGCGGACTCCGCCTACGCCGCGGTGCTCGCCGCGGGCAACGCCAACGACCACCGCCGCGTGACCCGGGAACGCCCGCTCGTGGACGCGATCGCCGACGGCGACGTGTCGCGGCTGGACCTGCTGAAACTGACCACGGACGACGACCGCGAGCCCCGCTACGCGCACTCCTACATCGGGCTGGGCATCACCCCGACCGTGGCACTGGAGCTGGAGAAGGGCGGCAAGGGGTCGATCAGGGAGGTCATCTCCACGATCCGCACGTTCTCCCGGTTCCGCCCGTTCGATATCGAGACCGACGCCGGCCGCGAGAGCTTCGACAGCGTCATCTTCGCCAACATCCGCGAGATGGCGAAATTCGCGGTGCTCAGCGACGAGGGCCGGCCGGACGACGGCGAGTTCGAGGTGATCGTGCTGCGGCACACCGCGAAGTGGCGGGTGCTGGCGACCGCCGTGCGGGCGGCGCTGCGCGGGCTGGGCCCGCAGCCGACGGCCCGCGAGTACCGCTTCCGGACGGTGGACCCGATGCCGATCCAGGTCGACGGCGAGGTGTCGGAGTTCGAGCGTGGGGTGGCGGTGACGGTGCAGATCGTGCCGAGCGCCCTGCAGACCGTGCGCTGACCGGCGGTACCGCCGGGCCCGTGATGTAGCGAAAGCGGCTTTCGGTGCGTTGAGTGCACTCAAAGCCGCTTTCGCTACATCAGGCTCGCACCTATGCAGGCCCTGGCTCCTCGGCGAGGGCGGCGATCGCGGCCAGGCGCTCGTCCCACTGCCGGGCGATCGTCGTCATCCACCGCGCCGCCCCGGTCAGCGCCTCGGAGCGCACCTCGTGGCGCACCTCCCGCCCGTGCCGGTGCGCCCGGGTCAGGCCCGCGGCGTCCAGGACGGCCAGGTGCTGGACGACCGCCTGGCGGGTGACGGGCAGCTCCCGCGCCAAGCGCTGTCGCGCTCGCCGACCCCTGAGCCGCCAGCCGGGCGAGCACCGACCGCCGCGTCGGGTCGGCCAGGGCGACGAAGACGGGGCCCGGGTCGGCGAGGGTGGTCACGAGAAGTGGGCCGCGACCGCTTCCAGCACCTGGCGCCAGCCGTCCACGTTGCGCTCGCGGTGCCACTCCTGCTTCTCCACCGGGCGGTCGAGCTTGGAGAAGCCGCTCTCGACCACCGTCAGCAGCGTGGTGTCGCCCTGGGCAGCCAGCGTGAACTCCACCAGCGTCTCCTCGCCGGGCTTCGGCTCGACCCCGGGCTCCAGCGCCCACCGGAAGCTGAACAGCGTGGGCTCCTCGACCCGCTCGACCCGCGCCAGTCCCGTGCCGTGCTCGGCCCAGATCATCACGAACGACCCACCCGGCCGCAGGTCGATCTCGGCCGTGTCCGCGCCGAACCAACTCCCGACGTACTCGGCCTGCGTGAGTACCTCCCAGACCCGTTGGCGGGGTGCTCCGACGACGATCTCCCGGACGATGCTGTCTTCCACCACGGAACTCCTCAGCTCGGCTTCATCTGCAAGCCGAGACTTTCACTGGGTCGAGGTGCAAGTCAAGCGTTGCTCCTCGGGCGGGCCAGGCGCAGCTCGTCGACCACCACCCGCACCCGGGGATCGTCGCGCAGCTCCTCCAGGGTCTCCGGCAGGGGCAGCCGCCAGTTCGGGTACTGCTCGACGGTGCCGGGCAGGTTCGGCTGCCGCACCTCGCTGATCACGTCGTACGGGGAGATCAGCACCAACCGCGACCGGCTGCGTGCGAGCAGCGCATGCATCGCGATCACCAGCTGGTCTTCGCCCGGGTGCTCCCCGGAGACCAGGCCCTCCTCGCGGAGCAGCTCCACCAGCTCCAGGCGGTCGAGCTCGGCGTTCGCCCGTTCCGCAGCCGGGTCGGCGAGCAGGCCGAGCTCGGCTCGGATGCTCACGTGCTCGCCGCGCAGGAATCCCGACGCCGTCGGCAGGTCGTGGGTCGAGACCGTCGCGACCGACTCCGGGTTCCACCGGTCCGGCGGCAGCAGCGGGAAACCGGGCGCGTCGATGTCTCGGGTGAACCAGAGCACGGACGAGCCGAGGATGTTGCGCTCCGCCAGCCCCTCGGTCACCTCCCGCTCCACCGTCCCGAGGTCCTCGCCGATCACCATCGCCCCGGCCCGCCACGCCTCCAGCGTCAGCACGGCGAGCATGACATCGGAGTCGTAGTGCACGTAGGTTCCGCGGTCCGGCGACTCGCCCGGCGGCACCCACCACAGCCGCCACAGCCCGGCGATGTGGTCGATCCGCAGCCCGTCCGCGGCCCGCAGGGTGGCCCGCAGCAGGTCGCGGTAGGCGGCGTAGCCGGTGGAGTCCAGCCGGTCGGGGCGCCAGGGCGGCAGCCCCCAGTCCTGGCCCTGCTGGCTGAACGCGTCCGGTGGGGCACCGGCGTGCACGCCCATCGCGAGGACGTCCTGCAGTGCCCAACCGTCGGCGCCCTCGGGGTCGCAGCCGACGGCGAGGTCGTGCACGACCCGCACCCCGAACTCCTGCGCCACCCCCTGCACGTCGGACAGCTGCCGCTGCACCTGGTCCTGGAGCCACGCGTGGAACGCCACCCGCGGGGCCAGCTGCAGGCGCATCCGGTCGACGTCCGGCGCTGCGGGGTGCCGCAGTCCTTCCGGCCACCGGCTCCAGTGGCTCCCGTAGCGCTCGGCGAGCGCGCAGAAGATCGCGAACTGCCACAGGTCGTCCGGTGCACCGATGGGCTCGGGCCGCCCCGCCGAGTGCCACAGCAGCTCGCAGGCCGAGCGCTTCGCCGCCCACACCCGGTCGTGCTCGATCCGGTCGCCCGTGGTGTCGGGCCGCAGCACGTCCACCTGGGCGCGCGTGTCGTCGTCGGCGGTGCGGTAGGCGTCGAGGTCGGTGACGCGCAGCGCCAGGGGTGTCGCGAACCGCCTGCTCGACGGCGTGTAGGGCGACGCCTGCACGGGCGGCACCGGGGTGATGGCGTGCAGCGGGTTGAGCAGCACCGCCTCGGCGCCGTGCTCACGGCCGGTCCACTCGACGAACTCGCGCAGGTCACCGAGGTCGCCGATCCCCCACGAGCCGCCCGAGTGCAGGGCGTAGAGCTGCAGCATCCAGCCCCACGACCGCGGCGTCTCCGGCAGCGCGGCCGGTGCCACGACCACCGTGACCTCGCGGCCGAGCTGCTCGTCGACCAGCTCGAGGCGGTAGTAACCCGGCTCCAGGTCGTCGGGCAACTCGGTGACGTCGATCCGGGTGCCCTCGGCGTCGATCAGCACGCCGGGACCGGGCAGCAGTCGGACCGCGCCGACCCGGTGTCCGATCGTGCCCGGCAGGGCACCCAGCGCCGCCTTCTCGCGGGCGCGCGCCAGGGCCGCCGTCCGTGCCTCCGGTTCGGCCGCGTCGACGTCGAGCAGGCCGAGGATCCGGACGACGACGTCCGCATCGACCTCGACGATCATGCGTTCACCGTCGCGGTAGGAGGTGGCGACGCCGTGCGCGGCCGCCAGCTCGATCAGGTCGGAGTCCACGCCCCGATCGTTCCCCCTCGACCGGGTCGCCACGCGACGGGGTGCGGGAGATCTCTCAGAACGCGTTGCGGGTCCGGCGCCGGGGCCTGCGGGCTTGGCGACACCCGCTCAGACGACCACCACGTTGTCGGCGCCGTCGCGGTGCTCCACGTCGGGGTCGTTGAACCACTTGCCGTCTTCGCCCAGGTAGCGGAAGCGGAGCCGGGTCCCGCGCGGCACGGTCACGGTCGCCGAGCGGGTGCCGTTGCCGCGCTTGCGCAGCTCGTGGCTGCCCGGAATCCACTCATTGAAGTCGCCCACGACACTGCAGCGCCCCGCGGGGCTCTCCAACGGCAGCGCGAACGTCACCTTGACGCGATCGGAGGAACGGGACATACGGATCACGGGCGTCTCCCTGAGACTCGGAGGCTGTTGTTCACCTGTGGGTCTGCGCCGTGTCTCGCTCCGGCGACGATCCACAGGACACGTGTTTGCGGGCCCAGGATGGACGGGTAGGTAGCTTGATCGGAAGTCGGCGCGCCGAGGCGGCCCCCGGCCCAACATCACATCCCCTTTTCGGTGATCGGACTTGACATCTCCTGTTGACCAGCGCAAACACGCCGGCTCGCCACAGGTGGGTTACGCCCGACCGGGTGCTACGGTCACCGCGACGGGCCACGGCGGCCCGATGCGCTCCCCGGGCATCCCGTCGGCCGGTTCCGGCCGGGTGAACACGTGGGGTGGCGCGTGTTCGCATCGTCCGGGATGGGCAGGGAGTGAACGGGGAATGACCACCGTGATCCTGGTCGGGCTGATCGTCGTCCTGCTCGCCGCGGCGGCGTACGTCGGTGTGCTCCTCCTGCGCCGCACGCGCTCCGCGCCGGGCGCATCCGAGTCCGGCGGCGAACCTCCCCGGACGGTCGCCGACCTGGTCCGGCGCCGGACCGACCCGGCGGACGAGCTGTCCGGCCCGGAGCTGTTCGTCCCGGCCGTGCCCCGCCAGGACGGCGTTGCGGTGCCGGACGCGCCCGAGGTCGCGGAGGCCGCTCCCCCCGCGGCGGGTCCTCAGCCGGCGACACCGGCGGGCGGCATCGAGGCCGGCGACGCACCGTGGCGGCGCGCCGCCCGGATGACGGGCGCCGAGCCGGGCGGGGCGTGGGAGACCGCACCGTTGCCGGTCGTCGCCGAGACCCCGGCGAACGAGCCGTCTGCCGAGGCGCGGCAGGTCGCCGCGCCGGTCGCGCCGAAGGTCCGGACGGACGAGATGCCGGCGCCGGCGCCGAAAGTGGGCGCGCCGACCGGTTCGTCGCCGTCCGTCGTGATCGTGTCCCGGGCTGCCGCCCCGGTGGCGCCGCCCGCCGCGCCCGCGTCGTCCTGGACGGAGCCCGAACCCGCTCGACCCGCAACAGACGAGCCGGCTCTCGCTCAGCTCCCTTCGGCGCCGACCGATGACGCGGCGTCCACCGGATCCGTGCTGACCGCGGACGGCGACGCCCAGCCGGCCGATGCCGACACGGCGGCGGAACCGGCCGAGCCGGTCTCTCGCCCGCTGAGCGACCCGGACCTCACCCCGCTCATGGGGATCCCGATCATCCGGCCGAGTGCGGTCGACGCGCCCGCGGTCCCCGTCATCGCCCCCGAGGTGCCGCCTGCCCCGGAGCCCGCGGTGCCCGTCGCTCCGCCCGTCGAGTTCCCGGCCCCCTCGCCGCGCGTCACCGACACCCTCGTTCCCGACGACGACGTGGTCTTCCTCCAGCTGTCGGCCCCGACCGGGACGTTCCCGGTCGTCCCGCCCCACGCTGCGTCCGGCAGCCCGCAGCCCGTGTGGTTCCGGGTGGTCCGCCGCGACGGCGAGCCGGTGCATGCCGCCGTCGTCGCCCTGCTCGACGACCACGGCCGCGAGGTCGACACCGCCAAGACCGCCGTCGACGGCGGTGGCGAGCTGCACAGCCCGCACGCCGGCCGGTTCCTGATGATCGTCAGCGCGGACGGTTACCAGCCGCGAGCGGCGATCCTCACCGTCGACGACGGGCCGGTCGAGTTGGCGCTGCTGCTGCCCCGCTCGGCCGTGGTCGGCGGCACGGTGCGCTCCGGGGGTGAGCCGCTCCGCGACGTCCGGGTCACCGTCCGGCAGGACCACGACGCCGTCGACGAGGCCCTCACGGGCGGCGACGGCCGCTACCGGTTCGACGACCTGGCCGAGGGCACCTACACCGTCGCGGCGTCCGCTGCGTCCGGGAGCGCCGTGGCACGGTTGAGCCTCGCCGAGGGCGCAGAGGTGGACATGGACCTGGACCTCGTGAGGCCGGACCACGCACGCTGACCGGATGGAGCACGTCGACGGGCGGCTCGCCGGCGCCGGGGGCGTCGAGCTCTACTGGCAGGCGTGGCTGCCCGGCGGCGCCCCGCGCGGGGTGCTGCTGATCTGCCCCGGGATGGGGGAGCACTCCGGTCGCTACGCGACGGTCGTCGACACGCTGGTGCCCGACGGTTGGGCCGTGTACGGGATGGATCACCGCGGCCACGGCCGCTCCGCGGGGACCCGCGTGCACGTGCGGCGCTATGCGGACTTCCTCGCCGACTTCGACGCGTTCCGGTGCGCCGTCGCCGCGCGTCATCCGGGGCTGCGCCCGTTCCTGCTCGGGCACAGCATGGGCGGCCAGATCGCGCTCGCCTACGCGCTGGACCACCAGGACGACCTCGCCGGCCTGGTGCTCTCCGCTCCCGCGGTGGCGGCCCCGCCGGTGTCCCGCGCGACGCGGGCGGCGGTGACCCTGCTCGCGCGGGTGGCGCCGACGATGCGCCGGGCCGTCGTGGACCTCTCAACGATCAGCCGTGACGAGGCCGTCGTCGCCGACTACCGCGCCGACCCGCTGGTCCACCACGGACATCCCACGATCGCGCTCTCCCTGGCGATGCTCCACCAGATGACGCTGCTCGCCGCGCGCGCCCGCGACCTGCGGCTCCCCCTGCTGGTGCAGCACGGCACCGCGGACCGGATCTGCGACCCCGACGGCAGCCGCGTGCTGGAGACGGCGGTGGGCACGGACGATCTCACTGTGCGCTGGTACGACGGGCTCTGGCACGAGATCTACCACGAGCCCGAGCGTGCGCAGCCGCTCGCTGATCTGCGGGAGTGGCTCGCCGCGCGCCGCTGAGCGTGGAGTACGAGCTGTCCGGACATCTCGGGCACTGTTCGATCTCTGGGAGGGATTGGGCACGGCGTCCGGGTGGTGTGGTCCCATGTGTCCGTGCAGGCCGCGATCCTCGGAGAGATCTGGGGAACCCGGCGTGCCCACCACTTCGACCAGTGCTGTCGCCCGAGCTGACCTCTCGCGTCCCGCTCGGCCCCGCCACACTTCTCGGAGTCCCCCGTGCTGCTGCACGCCCCTCGCACTGCCCGCACCCATTCCGGCACCGCCCCGACCCCGCTGGGTCTCCACGACCTGTCCGAGCTCACCCGCAGCGTCGCCGAGCAGGTGCGCACCGGAGCCCACGACGTCGTCCTCGACCCGCGACAGCGCTGGTACCGGCGCCTCTACGCCGACCCGTTCGTCGACGTCTGGCTGATCAGCTGGGCGGTCGAGCAGGCCACCGAGCTGCACGACCACGCCGGCTCGCTGGGTGCGCTGACCGTCGTCGCAGGTGTGCTGCGGGAGCAGCGCTGGGTGCCGGCGGAGCGTGGGCTGCGCACCCGCCGGCTGCGGGCGGGCAGGGGCGCGACCTTCGCGCTGGGCCACGTGCACGACGTCGTCAACAGCGAGCCGCGACACGCCGTCAGCGTGCACGCCTACTCTCCGCCGCTGACCGCGATGTCGTACTACGCCGTCGACGCGGCGGGCGACCTGCGGCGGACCAGCACGGTGCTCACCACAGGGGGAGAGGCATGACCACGGTGGACGACCTGCTCGCCGCGGCCCGCGTCCGGCTGGACCGGGTGTCCCCGGTCGAGGCGGCGAAGCTGGCCGTCGACGGCGCGCTGCTCGTCGACACGCGCCCGCAGTGGCAGCGCGCCGACGAGGGCACCCTGCCCGGCGCGCTGGTGATCGAGCGCAACCACCTGGAGTGGCGGCTGGACCCGGCCAGCGACGCCCGCATCCCGCAGGCGATCGACCACGACGTCACCTGGATCGTCTTCTGCTCCGAGGGCTACAGCTCGAGCCTCGCGGCGGCGTCGCTGCAGGACCTGGGGCTGCGCAACGCCACGGATCTGGACGGTGGCTTCCGCGCCTGGAAGGCGGCAGGCCTCCCGGTCGCGTAGGCCGCCCGAACCACGGGTGAAAGGCGCGCCATTGCTGTCGCTGCATGATCGGACAGCAATGACGCGCCTCTGACGTGCACAGCCTGTCCTCGTCAGAGGCCGAGGTGCAGGCGCAAGGCTGCGTCCACATCAGCCATGAGGCGAGGGGGTACGGCGCCCGCGCGGCGCCCGATCCGTTCGACGGCGATCGAGCGCACCTGCTCGGCCTGCACCTTCGCGTCACGCGGTAGGCCGGTCTCTTCGGCCAGCAGCAGCACCTGGAACGCGTAGACGCGCTCGGTGTTCGAGGTCAGGGGAAGGACCGTCACGACGCCGCGGCCCAGGCGACCGGCCGTCGCATTGGCTCCGTCGTTACTGACGATCACAGCCGGCCGGGTCTTGTTCGCCTCTGCGCCACGAACGGGCTCGAAGTCGACGAACCGCACCTCACCGCGCCGCATCCAGCCCGTCCGCAGAGGCCTGGTCCCACACGACGTTGTCGCTGTCGGCCGCCCACTCGTTCCATGCGGCGGCATAGTCCGCGCCGAGCCGCCGCTCGCGCAGGAGCGCGAGCGCCTCGTGCAGCACGGCGGAGCGGGAGGGGATGCCGTGGGCGCGCGCGTAGTCGTCGAGGAACGCCACGTCGGCGTCCGACAGACTCACGCTGAGCTTCACACCACTCATGCTACTTGTGTTGCTACCGCGGCAGCTCGTCCAGGGCTTTCTGGATCCGCTTCACCGACACCGGGTACCGCGTACGCATCGGGTGGGCGTACAGCGCCACCCGCAGCTCCTCGATCATCCAGCGGATCTCCTGCAGCTCCGGCGACGGCTCGACCCCCGCGGGCAGCGCCGCCAGCTCGGCCGCGTACTCCTCGGCGACCGTCCGGACTTCGGCCGTCCACCGCGCGTCGCGGGCCGGGTCGGCGCGCAGCTTGTCGATCCGCAGCTCGGCGGCCTGCAGGTAGCGGGCGAGGTCGCCGAGCCGGGCGGTGCCGGCGGCGGTGACGAACCCCGGGCGGAGCAGGGCGTTCACCTGCTGAGCCAGATCCCGGCGACCCTGCGCCAGTACCGGTGTGGTGAGCTCGGCTATCCGCGCCTGCACCCGGTGCCAGACCGTCAGCACGGCACGGACGGAGTCGAGCACGCGCACCGTCGTCGACTCCAGCTTCGCGCGGGTGACGGCACGCAGCTTCGCGTACGCCGCCTCGTCCCAGGTCGGGCCGCCCGCGGCGGTGATCAGCGCGTCCACGGACGCCGTCACGCAGTCGTCGAGCAGCGTGTCGAGCGACCCGTGTGGCGTCCGCGAGAGGGCGAGCCGCGCGGCGTTGTCCAGATTCCGCGTGATCGCGCGCGCGGGTGACGGGGTCTCCAGCAGCAGGAGCCGCCGGACGCCGCGCCGGTGCGCCGGGTCGCGCTCGGCCGCCGTCGGGAAGACCCGCACGTCCACCGACGTGCCGCGGTCGACGAGGCCCGGGTAGCCGGTGACGACGTGCGGCCCCCGCCGGACGCCGATCTCGCGCGGGAGGGTCCCGAGCGTCCAGGTGGTCAGCCCCGTCGCCTCGATACCCGCACCGGCGGTCGCCAGTTCCGCGCGGACCTTCGGCGCCAGCTCGTGCCGGAGTGTCTCCAGATCCGTGCCGCGCGCGACCTCGCGGCCGCGCTCGTCGATCACGCGAAACGTGACCCTCAGGTGCTCGGGGAGCCGGTCGAGCTCCCAGGCGTCGCGCGGGATCACGACGTTGCGCATCCGGCCCAGCTCGCGCTCCAGCCCGTCGAGCAGCGGTTCGACTGTGCCGTCGGATCCTGGGGCCTGCAGCCGGGTGAGCACCGCGCGGGCGTGGTCCGGCGCGGGCGCGAACAGCCGCCGCAGCTGCTTGGGCAGCGTCTTGATCAGCGCGGTGACCAGGTCTTCGCGCAGCCCGGGGACCTGCCACGTGAACGGTGTGGGGTCGACCTGGTGCAATGCGGCGACCGGGACGTCGACGGTGATCCCGTCGGTCTCCTGCCCCGGCTCGAACGCGTACGACAGCGGGAGCGTGAGACCGCCGGCTTCGACGGCGTCCGGGTAGGCCGACGCGTCCAGCTCCTTGGCCGCCTCGGTCGTCAGGAACTCCGCGGTGAGGTCGAGGAGGTCGGGGTGCCGGCGGCGCGCGCGCTTCCACCAGGTGTCGAAGTGCCGCCCGGAGACGACCTCGGCGGGCACCCGCGCGTCGTAGAAGGCGTAGAGCGTGTCCTCGTCGACCACGAGGTCGCGCCGCCGTGCCCGGGTCTCCAGCTCCTCGACGTCGTCGAGCAGCGCGCGGTTCGCGGCGAAGAAGGCGTGGCGAGTGTCCCAGTCGCCCTCCACCAGGGCGTGCCGAAGGAACAGGTCGCGGGCCTGCTCCGGGTCGATCCGGCCGAGGTCGACGGTGCGGCCGACCACGATCGGGACCCCGTGCAACGTCACGCGCTCGGTCGCGACGGCCCCGGCCCGCTTGCGTGACCAGTGCGGCTCGGAGTAGGTGCGCTTGACCAGGTGCCCCGCGAGCGGCTCGACCCACTCGGGCTGGATCCGCGCGACGGTGCGCGCCCACAGCCGGGAGGTCTCCACCAGCTCGGCGGCCATCACCCAGCGCGGTGGCTTCTTCGCGAGCGGCGACCCGGGGAAGATCATGAACTTGGCCCCGCGGGCGCCGAGGAACTCGCGCGTCTCCGCCTCGCGCAGGCCCACCTGGCTGAGCAGGCCGGAGAGCACCGCGACGTGGATACGGTCCGGGTCGGCCGGGACGTCGTTCAGCGTCATTCCCGCGTTGCGCGCGGCGCTTCTCAGCTGGCCGTGCAGGTCCTGCCACTCGCGGATGCGCAGGAAGTGGAGGAACTCCTCGCGCAGCAGCTTGCGGAACCGGTTGCCGGTGAGCGCGCCGCGCTGCTCCTGGACGTACTCCCAGAGCTTGAGGAACGCGAGGAAGTCCGACCCGTCCTGATCGAAGCGCGCGTGCCTGGCGTCCGCCGCCTGTCGCTGCTCGGCCGGGCGCTCCCGCGGATCCTGGACCGACAGCGCCGCGGTGATGACCAGCACCTCGCGCAGGCAGCCGGTGCGGTCCGCTTCCACGAGCATGCGACCGAGCCGCGGGTCGACGGGCAGCGTCGAGAGGGCCCGGCCGACGGCCGTGAGCGTGCGCTGCCCGTGCTCGAGCGCGCCGAGCTCGTTGAGCAGCGCGAGGCCGTCGCCGACAGCGCGCAGGTCGGGCTTGTCGACGAACGGGAACGCGGCGAGATCGCCCAGGTCCAGCGCGATCATCTGCAGGATCACCGACGCGAGGTTGGTGCGCAGGATCTCGGGGTCGGTGAACTCCGGTCGCGCGTCGAAGTCGTCCTCGGCGTACAGGCGGATGCAGACGCCGTCCGCGACCCGCCCGCACCGGCCCGCGCGCTGGTTCGCGCTGGCCTGCGAGACCTTCTCGATCGGCAGCCGCTGCACCTTGAGCCGCCGGGAGTAGCGGGAGACGCGGGCCAGGCCGGTGTCGACGACGTACCGGACGCCCGGCACGGTCAGCGACGTCTCGGCGACGTTCGTGGCGAGCACGATCCGGTTCCCGGGATGCGGGGCGAAGACGCGGTGCTGCTCGGCGGTCGAGAGCCGGGCGTAGAGCGGGAGGATCTCGGTGTTGCGGAAATTCCGCTTGGCCAGCCCGTCGGCGGTGTCGCGGATCTCGCGCTCGCCGGGCAGGAACACGAGGACGTCGCCGCCCCCCTCGCGCTGCACTTCGGCGACCGCGTCGCCGATGGCCTCGATCTCGTCGCGGTCCGGATCCGAGTCGGGGTCGTCGGGGTCGACGACGGGCCGGTAGCGGATCTCCACCGGGTACGACCGGCCGCTCACCTCGACCACGGGAGCGTCGAAGTGCGCGGCGAACCGCTCCGTGTCGATCGTCGCCGAGGTGATCACGACCTTGAGGTCGGGTCGGCGGGGGAGGAGCTGGGTCAGGTAGCCGAGGATGAAGTCGATGTTGAGGCTGCGTTCGTGCGCCTCGTCGATGATCAGCGTGTCGTAGCGCGAGAGCGTGCGGTCGCCGGCCAGCTCGGCCAGCAGGATGCCGTCGGTCATGAGCTTGACCAGGGTGTTCTCGCCGACCTGGTCCGTGAACCGAACCTTGTACCCGACGATGTCGCCCAGCTCGGTGCCCAGCTCCTCGGCGATCCGGTCGGCGACGGTGCGCGCGGCCAGCCGCCGCGGCTGGGTGTGGCCGATCATCCCGGTGACGCCGCGGCCCAGGTCGAGGCAGATCTTCGGGATCTGCGTCGTCTTCCCGGAGCCGGTCTCGCCGGCGACGATCACGACCTGGTGGTCGCGAATCGCGGCGGCGATGTCGTCGCGGCGTGCGGTGACCGGCAGGGTCGCGGGATAGGTGATCCGTGGGACCGCGGCGCGGCGGGCAGTGAGCCGGGCCTCGGCGGTGTCGACCGCGGCGACCAGGGTGGTGAGCGCCCGGATGCGGTCGGCAGTCGCCCGCATCCGGAGGGCCCCGTCGAGGCGGCGGCGCAGGCGCTGCGTGTCGTGGAGCCCGAGGGCGGCGATGCGCTCGCGGACGGCGGACACGTCGATGGAGGGGGCGGCGCCGTCGGCGGGGTCGACAACGGCGCCGCCCGGGGCGGCGCTGTCGGGGGTCGCGTCGCCCGGGGAAGCCACGTCACCGGCGGCGGGAACGCCGGACGCAGCCTGGCTCGGAGTGTTCTGACGTGTGCGCCCCCGGCCGCCGCGGCGCCGCGGACGACGGGGAGGACCGTCGGGCGGGGTGGTGGACCCGGTGCGGCGGTCGTCGTCCGGGCGCGCGCCGGCGGCGGGGGAAGTCATTGGTGCAGCAGTGTGCAGGGTCGGTCTCTAGACGGAGCGCAGGCTGGGCGTGATCTCGTCGGCGACGGGATCGTCCGCGGCCGGGTGTTCGACGAGCGCGAGCACGCGGTTCGCCAGGAACCGGGCGGTACGGACTGTCGATCCGCCCCGCGTGACCTCGCTGACCTCGACGACCCCGCGGCCGTGCGTGACGTTGACGCGACGTCCGGCGCGGGTGGCCGTCACCTCGTACGTGCGCGTCGTCCCGCTGCCGGCGTCGATGACGATCTCGACGCGGTCGCCCTTCATGACATGTCTCCGCTGGTAGAAGGAAGGATGTCCGGACCGAGGCGCTGGTCGCCTCGCGGCGAGTGGCACGACACGGTTCCAGCCGAGCGGTATCCCGTGAAGGCGCTTGCTAGGTGAGACCCGGGGACACAGGTCGCCCGGTCCGGACATCTTCCTCAACCATCACCCGCCGCAGAACATTCCCACCGTCGGAGTGGGTGTCCGAGCCGGGCGCTGGTCGCCTCGCGGCGCCAGGCACAACACGGCTCCAGCCGAACGGTATTCCGTGCAGGCTCTTCAATACTGAGACCCGGGGACACAGATCGCCCGGCCCGGACAGGTTGGTCAACGAGCGACGCCGCGGCGTTGTTCCCACCGGCCCTGCGAAGATCACCGTCCGGTCGACGAACGGCGACATCCTGGTCGTCTTCGTCGACGCAACGACGATCACGCTGGGTGGGGGATCCGCAGCAAGGTGGCCCTGCTCGAATCGAACTGGTGTGAGGGCCACCCTGCTGCAACGACCGCCAGCCCGCAGGCGCACCCCCCGGGCGTCGCGTCTACAGCGCCGCCAGCACCCGGTCCGTGAACGGCGGCCACGCCTCGATCGCCCACGGCCCGAAGTCGCGATCCGTCAGTGCGATGCATGCCGCCCCTGCGACCGGGTCCACCCACAGGAACGTGCCGGACTGCCCGAAATGCCCGAACGTCCGCGGCGAGCTGTTCGCCCCCGTCCAGTGCGGCGACTTCCCGTCGCGGATCTCGAAGCCCAGCCCCCAGTCGTTGGGCTTCTGCCGCCCGAATCCGGGCAGCACGCCGTCGACTCCGGGGAACGCGACCGTGGTCGCCTCCTGCAGGGTCACCGGCGACACCAGCGTCGGCGCCTGCAACTCCGCGGCGAACCGGGTCAGGTCTGCGCACGTCGACACCGCGTCCGCGGCCGCGGAGCCTTCCAGACTGGTCGAACTCATGCCGAGCGGAGTGAGCACGGCCTCGTCCAGATAGTCGGCGAACGACATCCCCGCCGCGGCGGCCACCGCCTCGTCCAGCACGTCGAAGCCGCTGTTCGAGTAGATCCGGCGCGCCCCCGGCTTCGCCTGGGCCTTCCCCTCGCTGAACGACAGTCCCGAGGTGTGCGCGGCCAGGTGCCGCATCGTCGAGCCCTCCGGGCCGGCCTGGTCGTCCCAGTCGACGGCTCCCTCCTCGACCGCGATCAGCACCGCGTACGCCGCGAGCAGCTTCGTCAAGGACGCGAGGTGGAACACCCGTTCCTGCTCGCCGGTCTCGGCGGCGACCGTGCCGTCGGCCAGCACGACGGCCGCGGCCACGTGGGGGACGGGCCAGTCGAGGGCGGTGCCGACAGCGGTATGCAGGGCGGAGCGGGTTTCCACGCATCCCATCGTCGCAGATCGTGGGATCTTGTCGCGATGGCGCGCGTGTGGGTGGGGACCTCGGGCTGGCGCTACCCGCCGTGGCGCGGCACGTTCTACCCGCCGGGCCTGCCGCAGCGCCGCGAGCTCGCCCACCTCGCCGGCCTGGTGAACAGCGTCGAGATCAACGGCTCGTTCTACTCGCTGCAGCGGCCCGAGTCGTACCGTGCCTGGGCCGCGGAGACCCCCGACGACTTCCGGTTCGCCGTCAAGGGCAGCCGCTACATCACCCACCTCAAGCAGCTGCGCGACGTCCGGGTACCGCTGGCCAACTTCCTCGCCTCGGGTGTCCTCGCGCTCGGCCCCAAGCTCGGCCCGCTGCTGTGGCAGCTACCGCCGCGGCTGCGCTTCGACGCGGCGCGGATCGACGAGTTCCTCACGCTGCTGCCGCGCAGCACGGGCGCGGCGGCGCAACTGGCCGGCGAGCACGACGCGCGGCTCGACGGGAGGGCCGAGACGACGGTGGATGCCGACCGTCCGCTGCGGCACGCCGTGGAGGTCCGCCACGAGAGCTTCCGGGATCCGGCGTTCGTCGCGCTGCTGCGCGCGCACGACGTCGCGCTCGTCGTGGCCGACACGGCCGGGAAGTTCCCGTACCTCGAGGACGTCACCGCCGGCTTCGTCTACGTCCGCCTGCACGGCGACACCGAGCTCTACGTCAGCGGCTACGCGCCCGATGCACTCGACCGGTGGGCGCAGCGGGTGCGGGACTGGCTCGCGGGCGGGTCGCCGGTGGGCGAGCACACGGTGGCACCGCCTGCCGAGCCGACGCCGCGGGACGTGTTCGTCTACTTCGACAACGACGTGAAGGTGCACGCTCCCTTCGACGCGATCGGACTCGCCGAGCGGGTCGGTTGAAAGGCGCCTCTCCGGGTACGAAGCCCCGGTGCAGTCGCGGAGCAGCGACATGATGGAGGGGCCAGGAAGCGGCCCGGTGGACGACGACGCGCAGGCCCTGCTGGCCGAGCGGGTCGGCGAGCTCGCGCTCGCCCAGGATCTGACGGTTGCGGCGGCGGAGTCCCTGACCGGCGGCATGATCTCCAGCGCGCTGGCTGCGGCCGAGCGGTCGAGCGAGTGGTTCCTCGGGTCGGTGGTGGCCTACGCCAGCCAGGTCAAGCACGACGTCCTGGACGTGCCGGAGGGACCCGTCGTGAGCGCGACGGCGGCGAGCGCGATGGCCCGCGGGGTACGTCGGCTGCTGAAGGCGGACGTGGCGGTGGCCGTCACGGGCGCGGGTGGTCCCGGCGGGCAGGACGGCCGCGCGCCGGGCACGGTGTTCGTCGCCTTCGACGGCGACGGTGAGCACCGCGTGGTGCGCCTCGAGCTGGCCGACGAACCGAAGATCGTCTGCGCGACGAGCGCGGTGGCGTCCCTGCGGGTGCTGATCGAGGGCCTCGAAGTGTTGGCGGGCGAACGCGAGATCACCAGCCGCCCCTGAGCGCCCTCAGCGCACCTCCGCCGCCTGGGCCGCGCGGTGCGCCACCAGCAACCGCCGGCCCAAGACCACCAGCAGTGCTGCGGCCACCATCGTCGCCGCGGCGGACAGCCACGCGGTGTCGAACGACGAGCGCGACGCGACGAACCCGAACGCGATCGGCCCGGCGAACCCGCCGGCATAGACACCCGTCTGCACGATCGCGCTGGCCGCCGCCGGTGCCGACGGGTTGAGCCGCACGACCGCGAACTGCATCAGGCCCGGCCAGGACCAGCCCAGGCCGAAACCGAGGATCGTGCCGATCGTGAGCGCCGGCGTCCCGGGCACGGCGAGCAGTACGAGTCCCACCGCTCCGATCGCCATGCTGCCGGCGACGAACGCGACGTGCCCGCCGGTGCGCCGGTCGGCCAGCCAGCCGTGCAGGAGCCGCCCCGCGAACCCGACCACGCTGCCGAACGTCAGCACCAGCCCGGCCATGCCGGGGGCGATGCCCCGGTCCACGGCCGCGGCGACGAGGAAGATCCCGAGGGCGTTGGCGGCACCCGCGCCCAGCCCGGATCCGGCGCCGAGCACCGCCAGCGCAAGCGTCGCGCGCTCGCCGGGCGGCGGCTTCGGAACCCGGACGTGCTCGCCGCTGCGAGGCGCCCCGAGCACCGCGAGCAGGGCCAGTCCGGACGCGATCACGTAGGCCCAGCGCCAGCCGACCGTCAACGCGACGGCCGGCACCGCCGCTCCCGCGAGCAGCGTGGACAGCGGGATCGCCGCCTGTTTGACGCCGAACGACAGCCCGAGCCGGTGGGCCGGCACCGACCGCGCCAGCGTCAGGTTCGACGCCAGCTGGCCCATGACGTTGCACCAGGCGCCGCAGAGCAGGATCGCGACGAGCGAGGCGTAGGAGTCGGCGAACACCGCGAGCGCCAGCATCACGGCCGCGACGCCGAGCACCGCGATCCGGCTGGTCACCGCCCCGCCCCAGCGCTCGACGAGCCGGCCGACCGGCAGCGAGCAGAGCGCGCTGACGCCGAAGTACAGCGCGACCACCAGGCCGAGCCCGGCCGGGTCGAAACCCAGCTCGTCGCCGAGCTGCACGGCGAGCGCGCCGGTGAGGAACACGGGGAGAACGGAGACGGTGGTGACCGTGATCGCGCCGGTCGCGGCGCGCACCGCACCGGAATCGCGCGTCTGCGATGCGGCTGCGGCGGTCAGCGTCACTTGACCCATGCTAACGGTTTTTCGGGCGGTGTCCCGCCGGAAGCGACCGACGCCACCAGGCTGGCGCAGTGCCGTACTGCGCCCCTATGAAGCGAACGCGGCGTTCGGTGCCGTAGGTGCACCCAACGCCGCGTTCGCTCACCCGTGACGCGGCTCCGTCACTCCTTGCGCAACACCGGACGCAGAGCGTCCAGCACGCCGACGTCGTCGATCGTCGAGGGCACCGGCTCGTCCAGACCGTCGGCGATCCCCCGCATGGTCTTGCGCAGGATCTTGCCCGAACGGGTCTTCGGCAGCCCCTTCACCACGGCGACCTCCCGGAGGGACGCCACCGCGCCGATCCGCTCGCGCACGATCGCGACGAGCTCGGCCCGCAGCTCCTCCTCCGGCCGGTCCACGCCGGCCTTCAGCACCACGAACCCGCGCGGCACCTGCCCCTTGAACGTGTCCGCCACGCCGATGACGGCGCACTCGGCGACCGCGGGGTGCGAGGCGAGCGCCTCCTCCATCCCGCCGGTGGAGAGCCGGTGCCCGGCGACGTTGATGACGTCGTCCGTGCGACCCATGACGTAGACGTAGCCGTCTTCGTCGATGTGCCCGCCGTCGCCGGTCAGGTAGAAGCCGTCGAACGCCGTGAGGTACGACCGCACGTAGCGCTCGTCGTCGTTCCACAGGGTCGGCAGCGCGCCGGGCGGCAGCGGCAGCTTGATGACGATCGCGCCGTCCTCGCCGGGCGGCACCGGGCGACCTGAGCTGTCGACGATGCGCACGTCCCAGCCGGGCATCGGCTTCGTGGGCGAGCCCGGCTTGATCGGCAGGAGCTCCAGCCCCGCCGGGTTCGCGCAGATCGCCCACCCCGTCTCCGTCTGCCACCAGTGGTCGATGACGGGGATTCCGAGCAGGTCCGAGGCCCAATGGTAGGTCTCGGGGTCCAGGCGCTCGCCCGCGAGGAACAGGTAACGCATGTGCGACAGGTCGTACTGGCCCAACAGCGCGCCCTTCGGGTCCTCCTTCTTGATCGCCCGGAAGGCCGTGGGGGCGGTGAACATACATTTCGCACCGTGCTCGGCGATCACCCGCCAGAACTGGCCTGCGTCCGGGGTGCCGACGGGCTTGCCCTCGTAGATGATCGTCGTCGCGCCGACGATCAGCGGCGCGTACACGATGTAGGAGTGCCCGACGACCCAGCCGACGTCGGACGCGGTGAACATCGTCTCGCCCGGTCCGATGTCGTAGAGGTTGGCCATCGTCCAGGCCATTGCCACCGCGTAGCCGCCGGTGTCGCGCAGCACGCCCTTGGGCTTCGCCGTGGTGCCGGAGGTGTAGAGGATGTAGAGCGGGTCCGTCGCCGCGACGGTCACGGGCGCGGCCGGCTCGGCGCTCGCTGTCGCCTGAGCCCAGTCGACGTCGTCCGGGCCCATCTCCGCCGTCGCCTGGGGGCGCTGCAGGATGACCCGCTTGTCGGGCGTGTGCTCAGCCAGCTCGATCGCCTCGTCCAGCAGTGGCTTGTACGGGAGCACCCGCTTGCCCTCGATGCCGCAGGACGCGGACACGATCACCTTCGGGGTGGCGTCGTCGATCCGGATCGCGAGCTCGCGCGGCGCGAAGCCGCCGAACACCACCGAGTGCACGGCGCCGAGACGGGCGCACGCGAGCATCGCGATCGCGGCCTCGGGCACCATCGGCATGTAGACGACCACCCGGTCGCCGCGGCCGACCCCGAGCCCGGCCAGCACGCCGGCGAAGCGCGCCACCTCGTCGAGCAACTGCGCGTACGTGTAGGTCCGCTGGGTGCCGGTGACGGGCGAGTCGTAGATCAGCGCCGCGCGGTCACCGTTCCCGGCCTCGACATGGCGGTCCAGCGCGTTCGCGCAGATGTTCAGCTCCCCGTCGGGGAACCAGCTGTAGAACGGAGGCCGGGCGTCGAGGGCCTTGGTCGGTGCCGTCTGCCAGTCGATCGCCTTGGCCGCGTCGAGCCAGAACGCCTCCGGGTCGTCGACGCTGGCCCGGAACACTGATTCGTATGTGCCCATATCGTCATCCATCCGCTCGGCCTCCTTGCCAGGGGATAGTCCAGTCGAAAACAGACACTAAGCCGTCGGGACCGTCCCGGGGCACCGTCCGACCGGCCGTCCCGATACCCGACTTCACGGGCCTTTTCACCTCCCGTTCACCGCACGAAGCCTCTATTGCGCGCCGCCGGTGTCACGTCCGTCGATCAGCACGTCGAACGGGCTCACTCGTTCGGCCCACTCACGTTCGGGTGATCCTGCTCGTTGTGCCGTACGGGGCGGACGGGCGGCGGGAGGGGTGCCGCCCGTCCGGTTACCAATGGCGGGATGCCGGTCGGACGGAGGTGCCGGGTGGGAGACGGGCGGCGTGGCTGGCCGGTCGGTGGTCTGGGTGGAATCCTGCTCGCGTCGGTGCTCGGCAGCCTGGCGATCGCTGGCGGCTCCGGGTCGCCCACGTCCCTGCCGTACCTCGCGCCCGCAGCGGCCGACCGGTGCGGGCCCGGTTGGGTGGCGGCCTGGGAGGCCAGCCCGCAGCCCGTTCCGCCGGACGAGCCGCTCGCCGGGCGCACCCTGCGCATGATCGTCCGCCCGCAGGCCACCGGCTCCGAGGTGCGCCTGCGGCTGTCCAACCGGTTCGGCGCCGCCCCGCTCGCCGTCGGCCCGGTCTCGGCCGCCCGCGCGGGCGCCGGTGCGACGCTCGTGCCCGGAACCGTTCAGCCGGTCTCCTTCGGGGGCCGGCGGGCCGTCGTCGTCGACCCGGGCAGTGAGCTGGTGAGCGACCCCGTACGGGTCGTCGCCGAGGCCGGCCGCCCCATCGCGGTGAGCCTGATGCTGGCGAGCGCGCCGGATGTCGTCGCCGAGCACCCGGTCGCGCTGCAGACCTCCTACCTCTCCGGGCCCGGCGACTTCTCGTTCGACGGGGAGGGCACGGCGTTCACCACGCCGATCGGTTCGTGGTTGGTGCTGACCGGCGTCGACGTCCTGGCCCCCCGTCCGGTCAACGCCCTGGTGGCGATGGGCGACTCGATCACCGACGGCGTCGGCAGCGGGCTCGACACCGACACCCGCTGGTCCGACGCGCTGTCCGACCGCCTGGCCCGCCGCGGCGGCGCGGCGACGATGGCGGTGCTCAACGCCGGCATCTCCCGCAATGAGCTCCTCGCCGACCGCGGGCAGGTGGGCGGCGAGTCGCCGCTGGTGCGGGTCCGGCGGGAGGTCGCCGAGTTGCCGGGCACGACCGACGTCGTGTTGCACATCGGCACCAACGACATCGCCGCAGGCCGCGACGATCGGGAGATCGTCGACGGGCTCGTCCGGTTCGCCGCCATCGCCCGGGCGTCCGGGAAGCGCGTGTTCCTCACCACGATCACCCCGTCGGACGCCGGACCGCACGGCACGCCGCGGGCCGAGGCGGTCCGGGACGAGGTGAACCGGTGGGTGCGCCGGCAGGGGCCGGAGCACGCGGACGGCGTGTTCGACTTCGCCGCGGCCGTCGCCGACCCGGCCCGGCCCGGCCGCCTGCTCGGCCGGTACGACGCGGGCGACGGGCTGCACCTGTCCGAGGCCGGCTACCGGGCGCTCGCGGACGCCGTGGACGTCACGCGGCTCACCGGAAGCCCGTGCCTGGGCGACCGCAGCCCGGCGCGCGTCGCCCTCTCCGACGGCCGCGCCGGGGGCTGAGCAGGCCAGGTGGCCCGGGCGGACGGGCTACTGGCGGCCGAGCCGGCGGAGCGCGTTGCGCCAGGCCGGAGTCTCGACGGCGACGTCGATCGGGAGCGGGCCGGTCTCGGTGTCCTCCTGGTCGAGCCGTTCGAGGACCCAGTCGACGGCCAGGGAGCCGGGAGAGACGCCGCGTGAGGCGGCGAGGCGGCGCAGCTGCTCCATCCGCAGCGCCGGCAGTCGCAGCGAGAACACCTGGGCCGACCCGAACCGCCCGGTGGCCGGGCCCGCGACAGCCTCCGGCGCGAGCGCGGCGAGGTAGGAGTCGAGCTCGGGATCGTGCGGCGGCAGTTCCGGCTCCGCGCCGGCCTGGCGCTGGGCCGGGATGCGGTGCCGTGCGCGCCGGGCGTCGTCACGGGCAGTCATCGTCGCAGCGTACGGCCCGCCGCCGACGGGGGTGCCGTGCGGTGAGCCGGCGGGGAAGAAGGTGACGTCACGTGCTCGTCCGATCACGCAAGGGTGACCTGGATCATCGTAGGCTCACCCGGGAAGGGGCGTGCATCGCATGGCCGTGATGGGTAACGTGCAGGTCACGGCCACGGGGGTGGTCAGGACCTCGATTCGGACCGGGTAGGGGCGCTCGGCCCGCATTTCGTGTGGAAACAGGGAACGCTGCCGTTCCCGAGCTACCCCCTGCCGCGAGACGGGCGACCGAGCGGGGAGGCGTCGATGAGCATCGGAAGCGCACGGCGAGAGGTCGGCGACGAACGCGCAGGCCCGAACGGCTCGATCCCCGGCCCACGCACGGCCGCCGACGCCTACCGCGTGTCCGACGACCAGATCCACCGCGCCCGGCTCGTCGTCGCCCGCAACTGCGACGACCCGAACGACCTGCGCCGGCTGCTCGACATGCTCGGCCTGATCGCCGCGCACCCCGACCAGCCCCCGCCCGTCGGGCGCTGACCGGCGCGGACACCCGCTCGCCGACCCCGGTTCGCCGGTGCCGCGCGAGGTGCCCTATGCTGGTGAAGCTCCCAACGGACAGCCGTTGGTGGGCGGGGACGGCTCCGGCGGTCCAAGCCCCCATCGTCTAGCGGCCTAGGACACCGCCCTTTCAAGGCGGCAGCGCGGGTTCGAATCCCGTTGGGGGTACGCAGTACGAGCAAGGCCCAGTGGCGCAGTTGGTTAGCGCGTCGCCCTGTCACGGCGAAGGTCGCGGGTTCGAGTCCCGTCTGGGTCGCTCCATCACCGGTCCTCGGGGTCGGTGCCCGGCCAGGTAGCTCAGTCGGTATGAGCGTCCGCCTGAAAAGCGGAAGGTCGGCGGTTCGACCCCGCCCCTGGCCACCACCTCTCACCAGCGGAAACGCTGCGGGGCCGCGGTGATCGTCATCGGTCCGTCTCAGTTCCCGTCTTGATCTCGACGTCGACGAGGCCGCCGCCCCGTCGCTCCGGACACCACCGGGCATGACTGGTGCAGTCGGGCGGGCAGGGCGGTGGACAGGCCCGGGCGTGTCGTGTGCAGCCGGCCTTGCACGGTGTCGTCTTGTGGAAGCGGGCTCCACACTCGTGCGGGTCGGCGCATCCGTGCTCCCACGTCTGCCGCTGAAGCTGCCGCGTAATCCGCAGCGTGCGCGTCTTCGGGCTGTAGCGGTTCCAGCGCATCCCGACGGTCTCGCCCTGTCGCGTCCCGATGGCCAGCGCGAGCACGAAACGCACGCCGTTGCGGCGAGCCAGTACGGTCTTGATCAGCCGCTGGATGTCCTCGACCTCGAACGGCTCGACCTCCTCATCCTCTACACGCGGAGGCTTCGCGAGCGCGACCGGGTTGCGGACGATGTGCCCGCGACGCAGCGCCTCGGCGAACGCTGTGCGCGCTGTGCGGTGCACCTGGTGCGCGGTCGCCGGACGTGCACCACCCGCGATCATCCGTGCGTAGAGCCGCTCGAAGTGCTCCGGCGCAACCTTGTCGATCCGATGCTTCCCCACGCCCGGCGTCAGGTGCTGGTCTATCGCGGTGCGGTACGCCCGGTACGACTTGTACTTGACCGACGGCCGGGCGATGTTCTCCACCCAGTGCGTCAACCAGGCCTCCACGGTCGTCGCGCGGCCGGCCTTACGGACTGTGCCGCTCTCGCGCTCCCGTTCGAGCTTGCGGACTGCCGCGATGACCTCGGCCTCGGTCCTACGCTCGACGTGGCGCCGGTCCGGCGGGCCGTCGTCTTGGACGCCCACGGTGACTCGGCCATGCCACTTGCCGTCCCGGCCGAGGTAAACGCTCGACGCACCGTTGGGTGCGCGGGTCCCGTCGGTCCGCTTGCGGGCCACCTCAGGCCGCCGTTCCGCGGTCGGTCGACTGCTCAGCGAGCAACCGGGCGATGAACTGGAGCAGCGCGTCGGCCGGGACGCGACGTAGGCGGCCCACCCGCACGGATGCGACGTCGCCTGCCTTGATGAGCGCGTAAAGCCTGGTCCGACTCACCGACAGACGCTCGGCCGCCTCCTCAACCGACAGCAGCACGCGGGGTGAGGGCTGATTTTCGGATTAGATCAGGAGCCTCTCCTGGACCCAGGGCGGTTCAGTCCGGTAGTACTGAGCCGTGCATGGGTGCGGTGTGCGGTCGGCGGGTGGTCGGGTCGAGCTGCTGGAGCTGCCGTCCCCGCAGGCACCGGGGCCCGGTGAGGTGGTGCTGGCGGTGCAGGCCGCTGGAATGGGCCGGTGGGATGGGCTGCTGCACACCGGTGGTGGCTGGGAGGTCGGGTTGCGGCCGCCGGCGGCGTTGGGCGTGGAGGGTGCCGGCACGGTGGCCGCGGTCGGCCCGGACGTGACCAACGTTGTGGTTGGCGATCTCGTGCTGACCCATGCCGCGCCGCTGCCGGGTGGCAGCGGACTCTGGGCCCAGCAGGCCCTGGTCACGGCCGCGCACCTGGCTCGGCGCCCGGCCACGCTCGACCCGGTTCTGGCCGGCGGGCTTCCGGTTGCCGGGCTCACAGCGCGGCAAGCCCTCGACCAGCTCGCTGTCTCCGCCGGCACACGACTGTTGATCACCGGCGCGTCGGGTTCGACCGGGACGATCGCGCTGCAGCTGGCGGTGCGCGACGGCGCTACGGTCATCGCCACCGCCGCCGCCCGCCACGCCGACCGGCTGCGTGCACTCGGCGCCGAGCAGATCGTTGACTCGCACGCCGCGGACTGGGCTGCCCACCTCAAGCGAGGTTTTGACGCGGTGCTGGTCGCGGTGATGGGCACGGCTGCGGCGGCCATGAGCGTGCTGCGCGATGGCGGCCGGCTGTGCTCGATTACCTCGGATGCGCCACTGGGTGAGCGAGACATCACCTCGACCAATCTCTACGTCCGCCCGGACGCCGGTCAGCTGCGCCGGCTCGCGGCCGAAGCCGCCGAAGGCCGACTCACGCTCGACACCCAAGCCGTTCGTCTCGAGGACGCGCCGCCGATCGCGCAGCAGGTCACCACTGGCGGGTCAGGTACCCCCAAATACGTCCTCACGCCGCCCTGAATCGCCCCCAGCACACCGGAAGCACGTCGCGCCCCTCCGGGCAATGCCCAAAGGTTGTTGTCGGTCTTGTGCACCAGCAGGATGGCGCCGTCTTGACCACGGATCACGGCTGTCACAGACGGGACGATGCAGGCGGTCCCGGTGTCGTCGTAGACCGGATCATCCTTCGGCGGGTCGACGGCCAGGCTGCGGCCGTCCGCCGGGCCCGCGGAATCCGGATCATCTCCGCCACCGCCGCTGATCATCAGCGATGGCGCACAGCGACAGCCCGCCTGCCCGCAAGGACTACCAGTCTGCTATGCCAGAGCGTCCAGCAGCTCCCGGCAGGCTCGTTCGCAGCGCCGGCAGGCCTCGGCGCAGACCCCGCAGTGCGGCATGTGGGCATGGCGCTCGCACTCATCGCCGCAGCTCACGCAGATTGCGGCGCAGGCCTGCAGCAGCGGAGTGGTGGCGCTGGCGTCATATATTCGGCTAGGCGGCTGAGGATGCCGGCGGTGGCAGTGCAAATGTCGGCGCAGTCCAGGCACAACCGGATGCATCTGACCATCTCGGCCAGGTTGTCCTCGCTGAGGTCCGCGTCGGTGTCGGCGGTACAAGCCTGGGCGCAGTCGCTCAGCGCGTCGATGGTGGTGGCCAGCCGGTCGGTGTCGATGCTGAGGGTGCGCGGGTAGGTCTCCAGCGTCTGCCTGGCGTAGCTCATGGCGTCCTCTTGAACGGCGATGCAGCAGTACTTAGAGGGGTCGGGCTTCCCGCTCCGCCGCGGCGACCTGAAGGCAGAAGCTGCGCAGCCACAGCTGGGTGACCCTGGATCAGCAGCCGGAACAGGATCCGGTACAACGCCTCGTGGGCGAGCTCCCTGTCACTCACGCCCCTCAGCCTACGACCGCACAGGGCCCGGTCCCCTCCTTTATCATCCCGGGGGTCCCCGGGTCCCGCATCCCGGGGTCGGTGTTCGGCTCCACGTGGATGCGTTACGGATCAGCATCAGTTGACCCGTAAACACTTCTGGCCAAACGATCTTGTCCTGTGAACGTCGTAACCTATCCCTCGAGTGGATGCCCGACGTTTGGCATGCACGAATGCGCGCCCGCACCAAGACCGTCAATCAGCCGATCAAGGGTTAAACGACAAGGGGGAACCGCGGTGTCGGTGGCCGTGACGCCGTGAGCAGCACCATCGAGCCGCTGCTCCTACAGGTCATCCCTGAAGGGGCGGGGTCGGTCAACCCCGTGTTCGAGTAGGTGATCTTTCTCTTGCGGTTCTTCGCCTGCTTGTGAGCGCGCCGGGATAGGCGTCGAGGTCCAGGATCGGCCCGCAGGGCCGACCGCGGAGCGGCCGGAGGTCCTGGACGTCGACGCCGCGCGGCGCACGCTGTTCGAGGCGGAGAAGAAGTTGTCGAGCGCTCCCTTGGGCCGGGGTAGGGGGGTCGGGTGCGTGCTCCAGGGCCGGTGGCCCAGTTGGTGGACAGGCCCCCGTGGGGGCTGTCGGTCATCCCTTCGCCGCTGCAGGGCGCGGCATGGAGTGCTGCGACAGGGTTCGTGGTGGGCGAGGTCAATCAAACGGGGCGACCACGCCGCGTGCACGCGGGGGTCATGACCTGCACGACCCGCGCCCACCACGGGCTTGCGGTCGGCTCACGCCGCCGGGTTCGCGGTGTCCGGCCGGGTGGCTGCGGGCGGGGTCAGGCAGCGGACGCGGCCGTCACGCAGCCCGTAGAACACCAGCTCGATCAGCTCACGGGCGGCGGCGACCACCCCGATGTTGCGGCCCCGCCGCTGCCCGACCCGGTCGCGGACCTGCCCGAGCCGGGTGTGTGCACCGACGCGTTGCACGGCCTCGACCGCGGCCCACCGGACCAGGCGACTGCCTTGTTTGGTGATCGGGCCACGGTGCACGGTGGTGTCGGACTCGTGATGCTTCGGGGTCAGCCCGGCCCACGAGGCCAACTGCTCGGCCCGGCGGAAACGGCCGATGTCGCCGATCTCGGCGACGAACACCGCGGCCAGCACCGGACCCACCCCGGGGATGGCCTGGATCGCGAGGTAGCCGCGGTCGCGGCGCAGCCGGCCGGCCACCAGCTTGCCGAACAGTTCGATCTCGAAGTCCAGCCCGCTGATCAGCCGCAGCGCCGAGTCGACCCGGGCCCGCGACTCCGGGGTCAACGCGACCCGGGCCAGCAGGTCCTGTCCGCCGGCGCTGAACAGATCGCTCATCCCGACCTGCACGCCCGCGCCGGCGAGCACGGCGTGGATCTGGCACTTCAGGTTCGAGCGCAGCCCGACCAGCTTGGCGCGGTGACGCACCCAGCCACGCAGCTCCCGCGTCGCGGGTGGCGCGATCCACGCCTCGGGTAGCCGGCCCATCCGCCACAGATCGGCCAGGTCCCCGGCGTCGAGTTCGTCGTTCTTCACCCGCCGCAGCGAGAACATCTTCACGCCCAACGGATGCGCCAGATGCACCGTCGCGCCCAGCTCGGCGAGGGTGTCCGCGGCCCAGTACCAGCCGTAGCACGCCTCCAGGACCACATCCGGGGCCTCGCCGGCACGGGTCATCACCGCCCGCAGGTACTCCGGGTCGTTGGAGATCCGCACCGTCTCCAACCGCTCACCGGTCTCGGTCATCCGCACCAGCACCGACCGGCGCCGATGCAAGTCCATTCCGACGATCTGCCTACCTGCGTACTGTTCGCTCACAGGGGCCTCCTCGAGTCGTTGGATGTGAGCACCCCGAGCATGAGCCGGGAGTCACGAGGAGCGGAGGCCCCGCCCCTTCATCGCATCAACACGGGTGACCGCCCGGAGAAGCACCCGCGCCCCGCAGTGGCAAATGCGATCTTGTACATGGTGCGCACGGGATCCGCGGGCGACATGTGGGACGACGAGACATGGCATGGCCGCCGGTCAGGCGCCGGGGCCGCGGTACTCTGCAACGACCTCGGCCGCTACCAGGAGGAGGTCGATCGGCCGTGGCAAGCACCGCGGGGCGTCCCGCAGCACCCGATCGCCGCCGAGCGGCCGGTAGGCGTGACGAACCGGATGCAGGCCTCGGATTCACTATCCGGATGACAGTCCTGTCAGCTGTCATAGGACCCTGTCAGCTGTCATAGGACGCCGCTCGGTGCTGTCCTAGTTGTCGCGCAGGCACGCCTGACCTCTTCGCGAGACGCGCAAAACGCACTCTGGCAGGCGTGACCCCAAGCATGACATCTGCGGCGGAAGGAGAGTCCCATGACAACTGATCAGCCTCGGGTCAACCAGTCCGGTTTTGTCGCGGTCCACCAGCACAGTATTTTGGCCATCGTTCCGGACGGGCGGCTCGACGAGACGACCGCTGCGCTCGCTGAAGTAGGTGTCGATCTCACGCGGGTGGACGTGCTGCAAGGTGAGATCGGCGCTGACATTCTGGATTTCGACGGCACCAAACACGGGCTCTGGGCGCATGTTGTTCGAACGATGCAGAAACTCGGCACTGCGTCCAACGAGCGCGAGAACTGCGCAGCCGCTCTGCGCAACGGAGACGCGGTCATCGTGATTCCCGTGCACACTGACATCGACGTGGAGGTATACGGCCGAGTACTCGCCGAGCACGGCTGTCGGCGAATCATACATTCTGGCTGGTACACATCCGAGCAACTTTCCTATTGACATCCTCGCGATACGTCACCATCGGAGACGGGACGTACGACGTCCAGGCAGAAGTCGCTTGTCCTGGGTCGGGAGGGGTCGGGAGGGCTGTTGTTGATGGCTGATAGGCGGACCCGCGTTGGTAGCTATTCAGCAGGGTGCGGCTGCGGGTGGTAGCCAGGCGCCGGTGGTGAACAGTCGGGTGAGGGCGTCGTAGCTGTCGATTCCCCATTTGCGGGCGGTGGACAGGTAGGACTGGACGACGGCGAAGTCGGCCAGGCCCGCCAGGGGTGCGCCAGGTGCCGCCGATCGACATCTGGACCGGCGCCTGCCGCACCTGCCGGCAATCGACACCGACCCGACCTTGCCGAGACAACCTAACAAAGTACTACTTGTAGCCACTCCCCAACGCCGTCCCGGGGCTCGGTTCGCCCGCGGCGTGGTCGGCGTCGTCGTAAGCGCCGTAGCGCGCGTGAGGGGGTACAGCACAGCACGGACGATTCGCTCGCAAGCTCGCTCTTAACTGGTCAGGTCGTTTTGCGGGCTTGATCGTCGGGATGCGATGATCATGGGTGCAGGCCGGGGAGGGGCGTCCGTCGTATGACGAGCTCGGCCAGCGCCTCGCCGCCAGCGGGCCCGGTTGTGGTGGCACCGACGAGCAGGGCGTTGTCGGTGTCACACACCAGCTTGATCAGACCCACGTTCCCGGGCCCGTGCACGAACCCGCGCGACGACGTTGACACCGCTCCATAACCCCCGCGCTACCGCTCCGCCGTGCGGATACGCGGGTAGACCTGCGGTCCGGTCACGCTGCAGTGCGCGTACTCCTCGATGCGCAGGCGGTCGGGGGCGCACTCGCGGCGCGGGTGGCGCAGCAACGTGAACGCGACCGCCGCCGCGGCGACCAGGAGCCCGGCGGAGATCATTATCGCGGTGCGGAAGCCCGCATTGAAGGCGACGGGGTCGGTGTAGACCGCCCCGGTGATGCCGGCCAGCCCGGGCACCACCGCCACGGCGAGCAGCCCAGCTGCGCGGGCGACCGCGTTGTTGACGCCCGACGCGGCGCCGGCGAATCGGTCGGGGGCGGCGTCCAGGACGGTGGAGGTCAGCGGCGCCACGGTCAGCGTCAGCCCGGCGCCGAACAGTGTCACCGCCGGCAGGACGTCGACCAGCCACGAGGTGGTCTCATCCACCCGCAGCAGCAGGAGCAGGCCGGCCGCGCTGACCAGCGGACCGAGGGTCATCGGCAGCCGCGGGCCGATCCGGCCCGCCAGCGCGCCGGCCCGGGCGGAGAACACCAGCATGATCACCGTGACGGGAAGCAGCGCCGTGCCCGCGGCGAGCGGCGTGAACCCGGCGACGACCTGCAGCTGCAGCACCAGCAGCACCCACACCACGCCGAGCGCGCCGTAGACCAGCAGTGTGCTGGCGTTGGCCGCACTGAACGTGGGGTTGGCGAACAGGGTGGGCGGCACCGAGGGGTGGGGGGAGCGCCGTTCCACGAGCACGAACGCCACCAGAGCCAGCACTCCGAGCCCCACGGCGGCGAGCAGGAGCGGGTCTGCGCCGCGCTCGCCGAGGCCGGTGAGGCCGTACGTCAGCGCGCCGAGCCCGACGGCGCCCACCACGGTGCCCGCGACGTCCAGCCCGGGTGCGGACTCGGTATCCCGGCTCTCCGGGACATGGCGCAGCGCGATGATGACGATCAGCGCGGCCAGCGGCAGGTTGATCAGGAAAATGGTCCGCCAGTTCCACTCGACGAGCCAGCCGCCGAGGAATGGGCCGATAGCGCCGGCGATGCCGCTGAGCCCTGACCATGCGCCGATCGCGGCCGCGCGGTCCGGGCCGTGGAATGAGGCCGAGATGAGGGCCAGGCTGCCCGGGGTGAGCAAGGCACCGCCGACACCCTGCAGCGCACGTGCCGCGATCAGGGTGCCGATGTTCGGGGCCAGCCCGCACAGCAGCGACGCGAGGGCGAACCACACCACCCCGACGACGAACACGCGCCGCCGCCCGAAGTGGTCACCGAGCGAGCCACCGAGCAGGATGAACGCGGCGAGGGTGAGCGTGTAGGCGTTCACCGTCCATTGCAGCCCGGTGAAGTCCGCGCCGAAGTCGGTGCCGATCCGTTCGAGCGCGACGTTCACCACGGTCGCGTCGAGAAACGCCATCCCGGTGCCAAACACAGTCGTGGTCAGCACCCATCGGCCGGCGTCCGTGCCCATCCGGAGGCTCCCCGTTGACATAGCAGGGAGGGTAGGCCGCGTCTCACATGGAACGGGATGCTCGCCACGGCCGTACTCACCTGCGGGTGGGTCGGCGAAGCACAAGCCGACGGCGACCCGCGCCCGAGCGGACCCGGATTCGGGGTCGCTATGCGTGACGAAGCGATACGCCGGGACGTACATCTACCCCACGGGCACGCAGGACCGGGTCCGCCGCGCCCGACAGCCGCGGGTTGAGCTCGAGCAGGATCCGCTCGGCCAGGTCCACCAGCAGCCACCGAGGCCGGGTCATCACCCACCCGGCGGTGCCGGGCGTGCAGGACGTCGGTGTGGCGCACGCGCTGGGCGGCGACCTGGGTGCCGGTGTAGCCGGCGCCGACCACCACGAAGGTGGTGCGAGCGGCACGTTCGCTCGGACCCAACCACGGACCACCCGGCTCACTCAGAACACATGGCCACGAGGGCGTACATCCTTCTGCGCCACGCAAGTTGCCGTGCGCGTCCAATCCGACCCAAAAGACACCCAGCCAGGGCAGGCCGGCGCGGCGGGCCGGCGTGGCCAGCCTTCATTTGGGGGGTGGCTGAGCCAGTCGTGGGCAGATCATGACCCGGGACGCGGGCTGGGCGGAAGCAGCGTCGCAGACGTGTGTCACCCGATAGCGCCAACCGGCGCAGCTCGGCGAGGCCTGCCGGCACAACTGGAGCTTTCGCTGGTTGGTCCCGGGTGTGCTGACGAGGACACTGGCCCCACCGTCGCGGCGAGGTAGTCCGGTGCCAACCGAAGCAGGGTGGGGAGCATGAGTTTCGTCTCGCGGGGATTCGTCGGGCGGCCCGAGGCCCGCCAGGGCACAGGCCTGCTGCCTCCAGGGCAGTACGACATCGGAGGGGGCTTCCCGGTGCTGTCCGCCGGTCCCACGCCACGCACGGCCTTGGAGGATTGGGACTTCACTATCACCGGCGAGGTCGATGAGCTTGAGCGGCTGACATGGCGGGAGTTCCAGGATCTGCCGCGCGAAGAGGTCACCGTCGACATCCACTGCGTGACGAAGTGGTCGAAGTTCGGGACCAGGTGGAGCGGCGTCTCATTCGACACGCTGCTCGATCGCGTCGAGACCTCGGCAGACTATGTGCTCGCGTTCTGTGATGGCGGTTACACGGCGAACTACCCTCTCGAGGACCTCACCGGCGGCCGCGCCTGGGTTGTCGATCACTACGACGGTGAGCCGCTGGAGGCGCAGCACGGCGGCCCGGCCCGCATGCTCGTGCCGCATCTGTACTTCTGGAAGTCTGCGAAGTGGGTGCGTGGCCTGCAGCTGACGAGCTCGGACGAACCCGGCTTCTGGGAGTCGCTCGGCTACCACATCTACGGTGACCCATGGCGCGAACAGCGATACGCCGGCGACTGACGTGGCGGCTCGCGACCGTCGTCGCCAACGCCGCCGAGGCCCGTGCCGTCCACCGGTTGTCGCTGCAGATCGACGGCTGGGCCGGTCACCTGCCGGGGCAGCACGTCGACGTCCGGCTGACTGCGCCCGACGGATACCAGGCGCAGCGCAGCTATTCCATCGCGTCGGCACCTGAGAGCCCGACCGTGGACCTGGTGGTGCAACGGCTCGAAGACGGCGAGGTCTCGCCGTATCTCACCGACGGCCTCCGAACCGGCGACCAATTGGAGCTGCGCGGACCAATCGGCGGCTACTTCGTGTGGCATGCCGAGCTTGACTCGCCGCTACAGCTGGTGGCCGGTGGATCGGGGGTCGCGCCGTTCCTGGCGATGCTGGATCACCACGCTGCGGCGGGGTCTAACGTGCCGGTTCGGCTGCTGTACTCGGCACGATCCCTCGACGACGTGATCGGCCGCGCACGCCTGGAGCGGCACGCCGAACGCGGGGTCGGGGTGACGATCACTCTGACACGTGAGCAGCCGCCGGGTTGGACCGGGCTGAGCGGGCGGCTCACGCCGGAGATCATTCGCCGGTACGCCTGGCCGGTCGACCTACGGCCGAGCATGTTCGTGTGCGGTGCCACGACGTTCGTCGAGGCAGTGGCGGACAGCCTCGTCGAGGCAGGTCACCCAGCGGTTGCGATCAGAATCGAACGATTTGGGGATGCGAGAGGAGCACACGGTGACTCCGGAGTCCAGACGACTCGACGGTAACGCCGCCGCAGGTCGACTGTCGGACGTATTCGTCTTCGACGCCACCGCTGCACAGACCCGATGCGGAGCCTGCGGCATGACAGCCCCGCTGGGGGTGTACCACGTGTACGCCGATGCGCCAGGCATGGTCGTGCGTTGCCCCACCTGTGAGGCGATGGTCATGCGGATCGCTCAGACGCCTGGCCACACCTGGTTGGACATGAGCGGCGTGGCCGCGCTCGACGTCAGAACCTGAACGCGTTTGCCGCGGCGCGACGCATGGAACAGGCCTCGGCCGAGGCATCGGTCCGGTCACGCGGCGTGGAGGCGTTGAGCGTCCAGACCGACGTCAGCAGTCCCGGGTCCGTGCACGCCCTCGCCGAGGCCACGGTCGAGCGGTTTGGGGGCAGTCGACATCGTCTGCAACAACGCCGGCGTCGCCAGCCTGGGAGACCCCTGGTTCGACCCCCTCTCGATGTGGCGGTGGGTGATGGGCGTCAACTTCTGGGGCGTCGTCCACGGGTGCCGCGCGTTCCTGCCTCTACTCACCCAGCGCGGCGGCGGTCACATCGTCAACACCGCGTCAATCGCCGGGCTCCTGCCCGGGACCTGGCCCGCGTACGACGCGAGCGAGCACGCCGTCGTCGCGATCAGCGAAGACCTCCACCACATGGTGCAGATGGTCGGGCTGCCGGTCGGCGTCAGCGTCGTGTGCCCGGGATGGGTGCACACCTCCATCCTCGACGCCGACCGCAACTGGCCCCTGAGCTCGGCAAGCGACCCCAGCCCAACGCCGGCACCGCGACGATCGCCGGCCACTACCGGAAGGCCGTCGACAACGGTCTGGCTCCTGCCACCGTGGCCGACACCGTGATCGACGCCGTGGAGCACGGCCGCTTCTGGGTCTTCCCTCAGCAGGAGTTCCTCGACCTCGCCGTGCGGCGCTTCAACATGATCGCCGAGCGCAGGGAGCCGACGCCTGCGGACCAGATCCCAGGAATGCCGCCCCGAAGTCAACTCGTCGCCGAGGTAAGGGCGGCACTGGGCCTCAGCGCATCGTCCTGACACGGCCTCGCCCGGCGCAGTTCGTGGCCGGCGAAGGCCAGCCAGGTGCGCCCATCCCGAGCGACCGCCAGCGGCCGGTCGGGGCGGTCGCGGATCGCAGATGCACGGACGCGGGGGAGGAGTCCACGGTTCCGCAGCAGGTCAAGGCCCGGTTGACAGTGGTCTGCAAATCCGTCGCACGGCACGTGTCTCGCGATCGACGGACGGCATCGACATGAGCAGCATCGGCAAGCAGGGCAGCTGGGCCGCCGCGGTCGGACCGGTCACAAGCGACGGCATCCGCCCGTCTCAGTCTCCGTCTCAGTCCCGTCCCGTTCCAGCCGATCCGTCCGCGGTCGTCGCGAGCGTAGGAGCAGGTCAACGACTATCTGAGACCTGCCGGGATGCACGATCGCAGACCTGAAAAGCGGAAGGTCGGCGGTTCGACCCCGCCCCTGGCCACCACACCTGATCCGCACTCGTGCAGGTCAGGCTATTTTGTGCGATCTCGCCGGTGTGCGGCCGTTGCCCGCTGGTGACCGCTCTGGACCGGTGTCAGCCGCTCCGCCGGAGGCACTCAGGCTCCCCGCGAACGATGAGAATCACGGTGGACGTCGGTCCTCCTTGGCGGAGGACGATCTCCGAGCGGGATGGGCGGTCGTGTTGGCGGGAGGACGGACATGGGTCGGCTGATCTACTTGACGCTGACGTCGTTGGACGTTCATCGGCGAGGACTACTCGTGGTCGGCGCCGAACGAGGAGTCATGGCGGCGGTGAACGCGGACCTCGCGAAGGTCGGGACATACCTTTATGGGCGGCGGACGTACGAGACCATGGCCGTGTGGGAGGCCGACGCGGCGTGGGCACGAGCAGTCGCCGCAGTCCGCAGGGTTCGCGGTTGGACCTGGTGGACGTGGTGGAGCTGCTGTGGTACCCGGTCCTGATGGGCGGAGGTATACCGGTGTTGTCGGCGGGTGTGCGCCGGGACTTGAGGCTGCGGAGCGAGCGGCGGTTCAGCAACGGCGTGGTGCAGGCCACCTACGACGTGATCCGGCACGAGCAGTCGTGAGCGGTGGTCCCCTGATGACCGCTGTGGGACCGTGCCAACCTAGGGTGACGGCCCGTGCGAGGAGATGTGCGGGACTTCTGCGACAGGTACGGGCTCGGACTGCCGATCCTGCAGGCGCCGATGGCGGGTGCGTGTCCGCCTGAGCTGGCGGTGGCCGTCGCCAACGCCGGAGGGATGGGTGCGGCCGGGGTGGTGCTCGACTCCCCGGACCGGATCGCAGAGTGGATGCGACGGTTCCGCGCCCGATCGGCCGGTGCTGTGCAGCTCAACGTCTGGGTTCCGGACCCGCCCGACGACGATCGCGCCCGGGTCGACGCCGCCGCGGCGTTCCTGAGCCGGTTCGGCACCCCCGCCCCGGGCGGCTCGTCCGGTCCGGTCTTCGCCGAACAGTGCGACGCGATGCTCGCAGCGCGCCCCACCGCTGTGTCCTCGATCATGGGGCTGTTCGAGCCGGGCTACGTCGAGAGCCTGCACGAGCACGGAATCGCCTGGTTCGCCTGTGCCACCACCCTCGACGACGCGCTCGCCGCCCAGGACGCCGGTGCTGACGCGGTCGTCGCCCAGGGCGTGGAGGCGGGCGGGCACCGCGGCAGCTTCGACCCCGACGACGCGGACCGGATCGCTGTCGGGCTGTTCGCGCTGCTGCCCCGGTTCGTCGACCACCTGAGAGTGCCGGTCATTGCTGCGGGTGGGATCGCCGACGGGCGCAGCGTCGCTGCGGCGCTCACGATGGGCGCCTCGGCAGTTCAGGTCGGCACAGCGCTGCTGCGGTCTCCGGAAACGGCGATCGACCCGGCGTGGGCGGCGTCTCTGGACGGCCTGGCGCCGGAGCGCACGGTCACCACCCGGGCCTACTCCGGACGGCTGGGCCGCGCTGCTCCCACGCCCTACGTGCTGGCCTGGCAGGAGCCCGGCGCACCACGCCCGGCGCCGTATCCGCAGCAACGCGAGCTGGTCCGCCGGTGGCGCCAGGGCTCCCCGAACGGCGACCTCGACCGTGTCAACCACTGGGCCGGCCAGGCTGCGGCGATGGCCACCTCGAGACCGGCCGGAGACACCATCACGCGCATGTGGGACGAGGCGCTGCGCCTGCTGCCCTGACGGCGTCACGTCGCCGACGCCTCGATGTGCCATCTTGCTGAGGTGGACCACGACGGGCTCATGCGGTGAGTCCTGACGAACGACGGGCACCGGTTGACCGTGGAGCCCGAACGGGACTCTGGGATGCTGCGGCCCTCGGCCTGCTCGACCGCGTCGCCGCAACGGTCACCGGCGACCCGCCGCCACCGACACAGCAGATCACCGAGGCGTTCTGGGGTGCGTGCCACGGTGGCCGGCCCGGCAACCGAGGAGGTCGTGGATGCGTCTGCATCCGGGTGAGGTCGCGGCCCTGGGGTGGCGGGTCGAGACGCTGTCCGATGTTCTGCAGCGACTGCGCAGGGCAGCACCCGACGTGGCCGGGCGTCCACTTCTCGTCGCGATCGACGGCCGCGGCGGCGCCGGGAAGTCCACCCTCGTCGAACGGCTACGAAGGCTCGTCCCCGCTTCCGGGGTCGTGCACACCGACGACATCGCCTGGAACCACGCGTGCTTCGACTGGGGAGACCTGATGGTCGAGAGCATTCTGCGGCCCCTCCACCGGGGCGAGGATGTGGAGTTCCGACCGCTGGCCTGGATCGAGCACGATCGACCCGGCGCGATTCGCGTCCCGGCCGGGGCGGACGTCGTGTGGTGAGGAGGGATATTCGCGAGGAGTTCGCCCCGTGGATCGACGCCTCGATCTGGATCCAGGGCGACCTGGACGAGCAGGAACGCCGGCTCGTCGCGCGGGACGGCGACTCGGCCGCCCAACAGGACCACATCGCCGGGTGGCTGGCCGAGGAACTTCCGCTGATGCTCCGCGAACAGCCGTGGCAGAAGGCGACGATCGTCGTGGCCGGCACCACCGAACTCGACCACGACCCGTACGCCGAGATCGTCGTCGCTTCTCCGGCAGCCGTCCGGGAGGTGTGGCATGACCACGGCATTGACGCCTGCTCGGCAGGCAGTACTGCGCCGGCGGATCCGGCTGCTGGTCGCGGCCACGATCACCTACAACGTCGTCGAGGCCGTCGTGGCGCTGGTGGCCGGGACGGTGGCCTCGTCGGTGGCGCTGATCGGGTTCGGTCTGGACTCGGTGATCGAGGTCAGCTCGGCGGCGGCGGTGGCCTGGCAGTTCGCCGGAGCGGATCCGGAGCGGCGCGAGCGGAGGGCGCTGCGGGTGATCGCTTGTTCGTTCTTCGCCCTGGCCGCGTACGTGAGCGTGGAGGCCGTCCGGGCGCTGCTCGGCGGCGGTGAGGCTGATCGATCCGTGGTCGGGATCGTGCTGGTGGCCGTCAGTGTCGTGGTGATGCCGTTCCTGTCCTTCGCGCAGCGGCGGGCCGGGCGCGAGCTGGGCTCGGCGAGTGCGGTCGCGGACTCGAAGCAGACGTTGCTGTGCACGTACCTGTCTGCCGCGGTGCTCGCCGGGCTGGTGCTCAACGCTGCGCTCGGCTGGTGGTGGGCGGACCCGGTGGCGGCGCTGCTCCTGGCCGCGCTGGCCGTCAAGGAAGGCCGGGCGGCGTGGCGCGGAGACCTGTGCTGCGCGCCGTCGTCCAGCGCTCGTGGGCCGGACGGGGTGTGCGCCGACGGCTGTTGCTCATGAGCGCCCACCCACGTCCGGCCACGGGCCGTGGGCCGGTCAGACCAGCGGCAGCCCGGTGTAGTTGTCGGCGAGGGTCTTGGCCGCGGTCGGGGAGCTGGTGACCAGCTCCAGCTCGGCGACCTGGCGGCGCAGGTCGAAATCGCTCGCGTCGGAGAACCGGTGCAGCATCGAGGTCATCCAGAACGAGAACCACTGCGCCCGCCACACCCGCCGCAACGCCGTGCGGGTGTAGGACTCGAGCAGCCCGGTGTCCTTGGTCTGGTAGTACGCCCCCAGCGCCCGGTCGAGCACGTGCACGTCGGCCATCGCCAGGTTGAGCCCCTTCGCCCCGGTCGGGGGAACGGTGTGCGCGGCGTCCCCGGCCAGGAACAGCCGGCCGTACTGCATCGGCTCGCAGACGAACGAGCGGAACTGCAGCACGTCCTTCTTGAAGATGTTGCCCTCCTTGACCGTCGCACCGGAGGGACCGAGCCGCGCGGAGAACTCCGCCCAGATGCGATCGTCGGACCAGTCGTCGACGTTCGTCTCGGGGTCGCACTGGAAGTACAGCCGCTGCACCGACGGAGAGCGGGTCGACACCAGCACGAACCCGCGCTCGGAGTGTGCGTAGATCAGCTCGTCCGACGAGGGCGGCGCGTCGGCGAGGATCCCGAACCAGGCGAACGGGTACTGCCGGAAGAAGTCCTTGCGCTCGGGGATCAGGTAGCGGCACTTCGTGCGCGACCCGTCCGCCCCGATCACGTAGTCGCACTCCACGGTCTCCTGCCGGCCCTCGTGGGTGAAACGGATCGTCGGCTGCTCGGTCTCGATGCCGTCGACGGCGGTGTCGGACACCCCGAACCGGACGTCGCCGCCGTCGTCGAGGCGCTTGGCGATGAGGTCCTTGAGCACCTCGTGCTGGGCGTAGACCATCACCGACCGACCCCCGGACAGCTCGGTCAGGTTGATCCGGTGGATGCCGCCCTCGAACGCGAGGTTGATGCCGTGGTGGACGAACCCGTCGCGCATCATCCGGTCGCCCACCCCGGTCTGGCGCATGAGGTCGACGGTGCCCTGCTCCAGGATCCCCGCCTTGATCGTCTGCTCGATCGAGTCCCGGGTCTGCAGGTCCACCACAACCGACTCCACCCCGCGCAGGTGCAGAAGGTGCGACAGCATCAGCCCGGCAGGTCCTGCCCCGACGATCCCGACCTGTGTGCGCATGGCGTCTCCTCTCGTCAGAACGGATACTGCGGCAGGTCTCCACGGACGGTCACCCACTGGACCTCAGTGAACGCATCCAGGTTGGCCTGGGTGCCGCCGTGGCGCGAGCCGGTGCCCGACTCGCCGACCCCGCCGAACGGGATCAGCGCCTCGTCGTTGACCGTCTGGTCGTTGATGTGCACGAGCCCGGACGGGATGCGCTCGGCCAGGGCGAGGCCCTTCATCACGTCGCGGGTGAGGATCCCCAGCGACAAGCCGTACTCGGTGCCGTTGGCCAGCGCGACGGCCTCGTCGAGGGTCGAGAAGGCGACGACGGGGGCGACCGGCCCGAAGATCTCCTGCGCGTACGCCGGGGCGGTCACGGGGACGTCGGACAGCACCGTCGGGCGGTAGAACAGGCCCTCGTAGGTGCCGCCCGCCCGCAGGTGCGCTCCGGCGTCGACGGACTCGGTGACCACGCGGTGCACGGTGTCGCGCTGGCGCTCGTCGATGATCGGGCCCATGCCGACGTCGGCGCGGGTCGGGTCGCCGACCGGGATGCGGTCGGCGTGCTCGGCCAGCGCCGCCGCGTAGTCCGCCGCGATCGTCGAGGAGACGAGGTGGCGGCTGGTCGCCATGCAGATCTGGCCGGCGTGGTTGAACGACCCGAACGCGCCCACCGACACCGCCTTCTCCAGGTCGACGCCGTCGAGCACGATCAGCGCCGAGTTACCGCCCAGCTCCAGGTGCACCCGCTTGAGCCGCTGCGCCGCCGCCGCAGCGATGATCTTCCCGGCGCGGGTGGAGCCGGTGAAGGCGATGACGCGGATCAGCGGGTCGTCGACCACCGCCGCGCCGACGTCCGCGCCGCCCGGCAGCATGTGGAACAGGCCCGGCGGCAGCCCGGCCTCCTCGAAGATCCGCGCGAACACCACGCCGCCGCAGACCGCCGTGCGCGGGTCCGGCTTGCAGACCACCGCGTTGCCCAGCGCCAGTGCCGGCGCGATCGCCCGGATCGCCAGAATGATCGGGGCGTTGAACGGCGCGATCACGCCGACGACGCCCGCGGGGAGCCGGCGGGCCATCGACAGGCGGGGCTGGTTCGACCGCAGCAGCTCGAGGATCTTGCCCGGCCCGGTGGCGTGCAGGGGCAGCCGCCTGGCCACCCGGGACCGGACGTGCACCTCTGGCCGTGCCATGAGCCGTTCCAGGTAGAGCGCCTTGTCGCCGTCCCGGACGACGAGGTGAACGACCTCGTGGGTGACCTCCAGCAGGTCGTGGAGGAACGCCAGCGCCACGTCGCGCAGGGTGCGCGCCGAGGGGGCGAGCGACCCGAGTTGCCACAGCCGCAGCCCGACCCGGTAGCGGCCCCGGCCGACGCGCTCCAGCGCTCCCGACGTCACCAGCTCGTTGACCAGCCTGTGCGTCGTCGCCGACGGCAGCCCCGTCGCCTCGCAGATCGCGCCGAGGGTCTGCTCCGGCCGCTCGTTCGAGAAGGTGTCGAGCACTGCCAGGGCCCGGCCGAGGACGGAGCGTCCGGCCTCGGCACTCCCCGCCACGCCGTCGTGCACTGTCGGAACGGTCACGGGGCGAAGGTGGTGTCGGGTACGACCGGGACCTCGAGCACCAGCGGCTCGGTCCGCTTTCCCAACGTCGGCACGACGTCGTCGAGCACCTTCAGCAGCTCGTCGTGGGTGGCGACGCGGGTCGCGGGGCAGCCCAGCCCGTCTGCCAACCGGGAAATGCTCACCTCCTCGAACGCCGGCCACGGCGCCTTGCCCGCGCCGTGCTGCTCGGCGAGCCGGTCCATGACCGCGTAGCGGCCGTTGGCCAGCACGACGAACAGCACGCCGCAGCCGTAGTGCGCGGCGCTCCACAACGCCTGGATGCCGTAGAGCGACGACCCGTCGCCGACGACGGCCACGACCGGGCGCTGCGGCTCGGCCATCCGCACGCCGATCGCGGCGGGCAGACCGAAGCCGAGCCCGCCCATCGCGGCGCTGAGGAACCCGAGCGGGGCCCGCGCCGGGAGTAGGCGGTGCAGGTCGGGGCGGCTCGACGGCGTCTCCTCGACGACGACCGTCTCGGCCGTGATCCGCTGGGCCAGCGCGGCCATCACGTGCGTGGCCCGCAGCGGTTCGCCCTCGGCGGGAGCCGGCGGGTGCACCGGCCGGTCGGGCGGCGCGGTCGTCGCCGACCGGGCGGGCAGGCGCTCCGCGAGTGAGGCGCAGACGGTGGCGGGGCCCGCGACGACCGCCAGCTGCACCGGGCTGTGGTGGGCGTCCTCGGGGTCGTCGGTGATCAGCGCGACCACCGTGCCGGGGTTGACGAACGGGCCCTGCTCGTAGGGGTACTGGCGGAACACCGGAGCGCCGACGGCCACCACGACGTCGTGGCCGGCCAGCGCCTCGCGCAGCCGCGCCCGGCCGGCGGGCAGGTGCCCGGCGAACAGCGGGTGGTCCTGCGGGAAGCCGGCGCGCGCGGCGAACGACTCCTGCCAGACCGGGGCACCCAGGCGCTCGGCCAGTGCGACCAGCGCGGCCCAGGTGGCGGGGTCGTCGGCGTCGGCGCCGACGACCAGCGCCGGTGCGTCGGCACCGGCCAGCAGGTCGGCCAGCGCGCCGAGCGCGGCCGGGTCGGCGTCCGTCCCGCGGTGCAGCTGCGCCGGGGCGGCGAGCGGCGCGTCGTCGGCAGGCTCGGCCCAGTCGTCGCTGGGCACGATCACCAGTGCCGGTCCGCGGCCGTCGTTCGCCTCGTGCCAGGCCCGGGCGACCGCGCTCGGCACGTCCTGCGCCCGGGCCGGCTGGTTCACCCACACCGGGTAGTTGCCGGCCAGCCCGGCGAGGTCGCCCGCCAGGAACGGCCGGTAGACGAGGTGGCGCCGGTCCTGCTGCCCGACGACCACCACCAGCGGCACGCGGTTGGTGCGCGCGGTCGCGAGTGCACCGACGGCGTTGCCCAGCCCGGCCGTCGTGTGCAGGTTGACCAGCGCCGGACGGCCCGTCGCCGTGGCGTAGCCGGTGGCGATCCCGACGACCGACCCCTCGTGCAGGGCGAGGACGAACTCGAGGTCGTCGGGCAGGCCGGTGAGGAACGCGATCTCGGTGGACCCCGGGTTGGCGAAGATCGTGGTCATCCCGAACCGCCGGAAGACGTCGAACGTGGCGTCGCGAACCGTCGTCATCGTGGGCTCCCGGCTCAGCGACGGAGGCCGATGTGGTCGGCCTCGTCCTCGGTCAGCGGCAGTGGCTCGTCGGGGGCCGGGTTCCGGTTCACCAGCGCGATGCACACGGCGCCGATGGCCGCCACAACAGCGAAGATGTAGAAGCCCCACGGGTAGGCCAGGCCCACGGTGAGCAGCCAGCCCCCGATCAGCGGGCCGGAGATCGCGCCGGCGCGGCCGACACCGCTCGCCGTGCCCATCGCGGTGCCGCGCGCCGAGGCCGGGTACACGTGGCCGACGTAGGCGTACACGAGCACCTGCGAGCTGAACACGAACACGCCGGCCAGGAACACGCTGACGTAGATCCCGACTCCGGGCAGCTTGATGCTGAGCAGTGCGAGGAACAGCGCCGCGGCGGCGAACCAGAAAATGGTGGCGCGGCGGTTGCCCCGGTTCGCGTACTCGTTCACCAGCGCGAGTGCCGTCGGCAGGACGCCGCCGAGGCCGAGGCCCGCGAGGAATCTGAGCAGGCCGAAGATCCACGGGTTCGGCGCGAAGGCGCACAGCAGCGTCAGGATCGAGAAGCTGATGACGGTCCAGAGCATCGTCTGCCTGCGGCCGATGTAGTCGCTGATCGTGCCGACGGTCAGCGCGCCGATCATGACGCCGACCAGACCGATCACCGAGACCAGTGACGCCGTGTTCGGCGTCAGCCCCCAGCGCGGCTCGTTCAGCAGGGCCGGCAGCACGACACCCGAGGACGACCAGGTCGAAGCCCTCCAGCGCCACGGCCATCCAGCACAGCGGGGCAACCCACCCGGCGTAGCGCTCCCGGGAGTCCACCGTCGCACCTGTGGCCATCGCTCTCCCCTTCGAGACGTGATCGCTGTCACCGATGCGTGGCGTAGCCCGACCCCGGTATGCGGAAACCACCGGTTCTCCACTGGCTGGGAGGAACACCGAAAAGCGGCTCTCGGGGGAGCGTCGCTCGATCGTCCCGATGATCTTCCGGCGGCCCGGCCCGGAGATTCACCCGTCAGGGCTCGGCGACCCGCAACCGGCTTCGCGATCATGATGCGATGCGTCGACACCGGGGTAGCGCGCTCGTAGTGCCGTTCGCGGCCTGCTTGCTTCTGCTCGGGTGCAGTAGCCCAACGGTCCCCGACAACCCGACCACCGGACCTGGTGTGACCGGCGGCCACTCCGGCGCTGCACCGCGAGCGACCACGAAACGGGCCGATTGTCGTTATCCGGCGGACGTTATCGATTTGCGCGACTGGAAGCTCACGTTGCCGATCGGTACGGCCGGGAAACCGACGAAGCCGCAGGAGATCGTGCAGCCGGAGCTGGGGGATTTCGAGATCTCACCCTGGTTCCAGCCGACCGCTGACTGTGCCGCGGTCGCCTTCCGCGCCCCCGTCGACGCGCCGACCACGAGCGGCTCCCACTACCCGCGATCGGAGCTGCGGGAAATGACGGCCGACGGGGAGAATGCGAGCTGGTCGTCGACCTCGGGAACCCACACGATGACCGTGACCGAGGCGTTCACCAGCCTGCCGAGGGGCAAGCCGCATCTGGTAGGCGCGCAGATCCACGACGACTCCGACGACATCACCGTCTTCCGCCTGGAGGGTTCGTCTCTCTATGTCACCGACGGAGACGATCCGCACTACAAGCTGGTCACCGACGACTACGTCCTCGGCACCAAGTACGAGGCCAGGTTCGTCGTGAGCGGCGGCGTTGTGCAGGTCTACTACAACGGCCAGCTGCAAGCCACCCTGGCGAAGGACTTCTCCGACGCCTACTTCAAGGCCGGCGCCTACACGCAGGCAAACTGCGAACGGGCCGCGCCCTGCACATCCGACAACTACGGCGAGACAGTGATCTACCAGCTCGCCGTCACTCATGCATGAGCCCAAGCCCGTCCAGCTCTCGACGGCGTTGCGGGAACCGGCGATGGTGCGGCGACCCGAGATGGGGTAGGCACAGGCGATGGCGGCGATCACGGTGTCCGACCTCCGTGGGCGGTGGGCGGCGAGGAGGCCGGCCTGCGGTGTGTGGAGCCGGCTTCCCGGGGTGGTGACCGCCGAGTTCTTGGCGCGGTCCGGTCCGGACTACGTCGTCTTCGACCTTCAGCACGGAGCGCTGGACGAGGCAGACCTTCCGGGCGTGACGGCGGCCGTCGTGGCGGCCGGCGCGGTGCCCTTGGTGCGCACCCGCAGCACCCACGTCGCCGACATCGGCCGACCGCTCGACCTGGGTGCGCACGGGGTGTTCGTGCCGAACGTGCGGGGCGCCGATCATGTCCGCGAGGTGGTGGGAGTGTGCCGGTACGCCCCGGCGGGGACGCGGTCGGCGGGGCGGCTGTCCGGAGGATCGGACGATCCGCTGGTGATGATCGTGCTGGAGACGGCCGAGGCCCTCGACGACCTCGATGCCGTCCTGGCTGTCGACGGCCTGGACGGCATCTACGTCGGCCCGTCGGACCTGAGCCTGAGTTTGGATCTGGCCGGTCCCGGCGACCGCGACCACATGCAGGAGGTGATCTCGTCGGTCATCCGCCGCGCCCTGGCCGTCGGGATGCCGGTCGGCGTGCACACCGTCGATGGCGTGCACGCCGGCCGCTACGCCGAGCAGGGAACGACGATCGTCACCGCAGCCATGGACGACAGCGTGCTGACCGACGCCGTGCAGCGGCACTTGGCTCTCGTCCGGGCACCGGAGCGGCCCGAGCCGCGCTGAGCGGGAGTTTCACTCGCGCCGGCAAAGGTGCCGACTCGCGCCGGCAAAGGTGCCGACTCGCGGGAACGGATACGGCCGGCGGCCCCGAGGGGTGCCGGCCGTATCCGAGAAAGACGGGGTCCGGGAGGGGACGACGTCAGCCGTTCTTGACGTCCATCTCCTTGTTGCTGAAGATGCTGTTCCCGCTCGACGGGTCCGTCGGGTTGCCCTTCAGCATCACGCCGGTCCGGTTCGCCCAGATCGTGTTGCCGGCCATCGCGAACGGGCCGTCACTGTCGACGTAGACGCCGTAGCGGATGTTCTCGCCGATCACGTTGCCCCGCACGTCGGTCTGGCTGGCCTCGCTGACCAGCCGCAGCCCGTCCTGCTGGTTGCCGCGGACGTCGTTGTCCTGCACGACGTTGTCCTTGGCGGTCTGGCCGATGCCGATGCCGGACTCGGTGTTGTCGTAGACCCGGTTCGACTTGATCGTGTTGTTCGACGCCTCGTTGATGTTGATGCCCTGGGCGGCGTTGTTGAACGTCTCGTTGCCCTCGATCAGGTTCCGGTCGGAGTGCAGGTAGAGCACGATCCCGTGGTGCTGGTTGCGGTAGACCACGTTGTCCCGGATCACGCTGTCGACGCAGTCCTCCGCGAGGATGATCCCGTGCTTGCCGTTGTCGTGGACGACGTTGCGCTCGATCGTCAGGTTGTGCGAGCCGGTGTGCGGGTCGATGCCGTACAGCACGTTGTCGCGGACCTCGTTGTCGCTGATCGTGAGGCCGCCGACGTCGAAGCTGTAGACCCCGAAGTACAGGTGCGCGATGACGCTGTTCGTGATGTGCCCGCCGCTGCCCTCGGTACGCCACGACAGGCCGTACGACTCGACGTCACCGAAGCCGAGGTACAGCAGCTCCGCCTTGTCGATCGTCATCTGCGCGCCGTCGCGGGCCAGCAGGAAGCCGCGGCCGTTGAGGTAGTCCTCGTCGACCGTGCCCTTGCCCTCGTTCCACGAGGTGATGCAGGTGCCGCTGACGTCGATGCCACCCCCGAGCGCCTTGACCGAGGCGAACCCGGTGTCGTCGCCGCGCAGCTTGAGCCAGCGGACCGTGGGCGCCGCGATCTTGAGCGACGCACCCTGGTTGATCTCGATGGTCTTGTTGAGCAGCCACTCGCCGGGAGCGGTCTCCTTGAGCAGGTCCGGCTTGTTCAGCTTCGCGGCTCAGCGCGGCCAGGGTGACGTTCTGGCCGCCGCTGAGGACGATCTTGTCGCCCGCCGCGTCGAACGTCGCGGCCAGACCGGCCGGAGCGGGCTCGGCCGGCGCCGTGGACTGGGCCGCCTCGCGGGCGCAGGGCTTGGTGACGTCCGACGTCACGGCCGGCGCGACCTCGCGCCGGACCAGCGCGTCTGGTGTCTTCGCACCGCATCCGGTGAGCAGGAGGCCGACGGCGGCCACGAGGACGGCCGCCCGGGCGGTGAGCGTGCGTATCGCGTTCATGATGTTCCGGTTTCTCACGCGGTCGCCGGCAGGGTGGGCGGCAGGTGCCGGCTCGTGGCGCCGAAGCGGCGCTGACGGATCGAGTGCATGCCCTCGAGAACCACCGCCAGGATGATCAGCGGGACGCCGATCGCGCCGAGCAGGTTGATCGCGGGAAGGCTCAGGTCGTTGCCCGCGGCCTGCGGACCCAGGTCGCCCCGGACCGCCTCGAGGGCGTGCACCCGCGAGTTGGTCAGCGTGATGGGCGTGCCGACGGCGATGTTCATCCCGACGGTCACGGCGTCCACGGTGACGTTGTCCACCGTGACGGGCTCGGAGGTCCGGGCGCGGATGCCCTCGTTGGACAGGCTCACGCCGGTGCCGGTGATCGTGGTCGCCGCCTCGGCGTCGATCCCGGTGAGGCCGCCGTTGATGTGCCCACCGATGATCTGTGCGCCGGGCGAGAAGTTGCGGACGGCGTCGTTCTCGACCCCGTCGGCCGTCATGTCCTTCACGACCACACCGGTGGTGCCGGCCGTGGTCACCAGGCCGTCCTGGCCGCCGCTGAGCTTGATGCCGGTGACGAGGACGTTGCCCGCACCGCGCTCGATGCGGACGCCGGTGCGCGAGTCGCTCACGGACACGCCGTCCAGCGTGATGTCGTGGCCGCCGATCGCGATCCCGGCGACCCGGGCGCCGTCGATCGTCGAGTTGGTGATCGTCGCGCCCTTGGTGGTCTTCTCCGCGACGATCCCGCGCCGCCCGCCGGTCATCTGCAGGTTCTGCACTGCCACGTTGGTGGTGTTCACGTGCATGTACAGCCCGATCGGCTGGTCCGCGGTGGTGATGTCGCGGACCACGCAGTCGGTGCACCGGTTGATGCGCACCCCGCCCGCGCCGTCGCCGGTCGCGTTGATGTTCGTGACCTGCGCCTTGTTCTGGCCGACCACGGCCACCCCGTAGGAGTGGTTGCCGCTGGTGGTGATGTTGTGGATCTCGCGGTCCGAGCTCTCGCCGGTGACGGTGACCCCGTTGCCGCCGTTGCGCTCGGCCTTGATGTCGGTCAGCGTCGTGCCGACGTCGCCCTGCAGGAGCAGGCCGTCGGACCACGACTCGGTGGCGGTGACGCCCTCGAGCTTGATGTTCTTGGACTTCGACAGCTCACGCGCCGGTGGTGTTGCGCAGCAGCTGCGTGCGCACCAGCGCTCCCGGTGGAGTCGGTGTTGTAGGAGATGCCGGGATCGCCCTTGTCCGTGCCGGTCGGCTGGACGCCGAGGTCGCTCAGGATGGAGTCCGTGGCCTCGAAGCGTCCACGCGAGGAGACGACGATGTACGGGCGGCCCTGCGAGCTCATCGCGAGGGGCTGGCCGTCCTTGTTCGCCGACGTGACGGTGACACCGTCGACGAGGATCCGGCCGCTGCCGGTGTAGAGGAACGCCGCTTCGGTCGGTGAGTCGCCGCCGCCGAGCTTGAGCGTCTTGACGCCGCTGATGTCCAGCGTCGTCTGCGGGGTGAGGACGACCGCGGCGTTCAGGTTCGCGGTGTCGCCGTCGATCGTCAGGAACGAGTTGGGCACGATCCGGCCCAGGGCCTGCAGCGTCACCGACCCGGACCGGGGCGTGCGCTTGGTGAGGCTCCCGTTCGTGATCGCGTCGATGGACGTCGCGCGCACGATGATCAGCTTCTTCGGCCGGCCGCGCCGGTCCCAGGTCTCGCGGGCCTTCGCCGCGGCGGCGGCGGCCTGTGCGGCGGCCTTGGCGGCCCGCTCGGCGGCCTTGCGCTGCGCCTCGGCGGCCTTCTTCGCCGCCTCGGCGGCGTCGCGCTCGGCCTGGGCCTTCTCCTTGGCGGCCTTGCGCTCGGCGTCGGCCTGCTCCTGGGCGGCCTCGCTGGCGGCGGCGGCCCGCGCGGCTGCCGCGTCGGCCTGGCCCTCCGCGTTGCCGCCCGCACCGGCGCCGGCGTTCCCGCCGCCCGAGGTGTCGCCACCGGAGCCGGAGCCGCTGCCGGAGTTCCCACCGCTGCCGCCGCCCGTGCTGCCCGAGCCGGTGTCGCCGCCGGTGCTCCCGCTCGAGCCGGTACCCCCGCCGGTGTCGCCGGTCGAGCCCGTGCCGGACCCGGCGTCAGCGCCGCCGGAGGGCTGCGCCAGCAGCAGGGCCGCCGGCGCCGCCTCGGCGGCACCGGCGGCCCCGGCTGGTGCCGCGATTCCCACCAGCGTCGCGACTGTGGCGCCGGCGAGAAGCCTGCGCACCCAGTGCCTGCTCGTGGAGGTACTCATGCGGGTACTCCTGGCTGCGCCCTCCGGTTGGGCTGGGGGCGCGGGTTGGGCTGCGGACGTGGAGCGGGCTGCGGGTGCTGCGGCGCCGACGGTGCCGGGTGCGAGCCCCCGTGCGGCCGGGGAGACGGCCTCGGCCCCTGCTGCGGATGTGGCTGCGGCTGGGGGTGCGGCCCCTGTTGTGGATGGGGCTGCGGATGGGGCTGGGCTGCGGGTGCGGGATGCGGGTACGGCCGGGGCGCCCCGGCGGCCGCGGCGGCCACCGCCGCCGTCGCGACCGGCTCGGTGAGGGCGACGGGGGAGGCCCCGAACCCGACCGGCTCCGGCTGCCCCAGCGGCTGGGTGAGCGGATCAGCAGCAGCACCGATCTCGGCCGGTCCCTCGTCGGCGCCCGCGGTCCGCACGACCTCGCCGTTCTCGACGGCCACCTGACGGGTGAGCCAACGCTGTTTGCGGATCGTCATCAGCGCGTGCAGCTTGATGATCGCCATGACCCACGAGAACACGACGTAGGCCGGGATGAAGAAGAACGACGAGGGGCGCCGGTACAGGTGTGGCAGCAGCTTCGCCGACCGGCTGATCTGCCACCACAGCGCGAGCACCGCGCAGAAGATCCAGTTCTGGGCCACCAGCGCCCAGATCATGAAGATCGGGCCCAGGAGCACCGTGAAGCCGCTCAGCGCCTTGTCGATCATCGTGTAGGCGAGGAACGGGTGGCTCCATACCCACCGGCGCGACAGCGCCCGCAGGTCCGAGCGCCAGGTGTTGCGTGCCCACCGCAGGCGCTGCTTGCGGAACACCCGTGGGCTGTCCGGGAACGTCGACCACACCTGCGCGGTGCGCTGCATGTAGGTCAGGTAGCCGTACTCCAGGGTGAGCGTGGTGAGGCGCTTGTCGTCGCCCGACAGGCACGGGACGCCCCAGAACGTCTCGGTCATGAACTCTTCCTGGATCTCCATCAGCACCGAGCGGCGGTACACCGCGGTGCGTCCGGAGAGGCAGGAGACGGCCTTGCCGAGGAAGCTCTGGCTGGCGTTCTCGTCGAAGTAGCGATGGTCGAGGAACATGTCGGTCAGCCGGGACAACAGGCCCGTGCTGCCGTACACGCTCTGCCGCGTGCCGACGCCGCCCATGCGGGGATCTGCGAACGGCTTGCACACCTCGGCTGCCACGTCCGGCGCCCAGATGGTGTCGGAGTCGACCAGCGCGACCAGCTCGGTCGAGGCCGCGTTCCAGCCCTTGACCAGCGCGTCGCGCTTGCCGGGCACGTCCGTGATCACGACCGTCACCGGATACCGGGAGGCGATCTCCTGGCAGACCTCGTCCGACTGGTCGATGACGAGGATGACCTCTTCGACCTTGTTCGCCAGCCAGGACTGGATCGCGGTCTCGAAGATGATCGGATCTTCCTGGTAGACCGGCACCGCAATGCTGATCGACGTGCGGAAGTCGTTGACTATGGGTTTGTAGAGCACCGCTGGGATGCGCCGGACGAGCCAGCACCCCCAGCGGAACAGGCCGAGCACGCCCAGCGGCGTGCCCAGCACGTAGTAATAAAGAGGTAAAGTCATGCGCGATCGGTGTCCGGAACCACCTGCTCGGCGGCCTCGACCTCGCTGCTGACCACCTTCTCCATGTGCTCGTTGACCTGCACGACAGCCCGCAGCAGCTGCATGTCCACTCCGACGCTGTCGGCGTAGCCGAGGAAGCCGCAGGTGTCCTTGGGAAGGCAGACGCCGCCGTAGGGGGCACCGCCACGGATGCCGTACTGCGGGTTGATCGAGCCCTCGGCGGACTTCGCGACCGTCGCGGCGATCGGGTCCAGGTCGAGGCCGATCTCGCGGGCGACCAGCCACATCTCGTTCCAGAAGCTGATCTTCGCCGCGTTGAAGATGTTGTGCGAGCACTTGACGAACTCGGCCTCGGCCGGGTTGCTGAAGGTGCGCATGTCGCCGCCGAAGGGGGAGAGCAGCGCGCGCAGGCGCTCGACGGTCTGGGGGTCGCGGCTGGCGATGACCGTCATCCACGGGTGGCGGAAGTCCTCGGCGGCGGAGGCCGCGCGCAGGAACTCGGGGTTCGACGCGAGCGCGAAACCCTCGCCGGCGACCATGCCGGAGTTCTTCTCCAGGACGGTCTTCACCAGGCCCTCGGTGGTGCCGGGCGGGACGGTGGAGCGCACGACGACGGTGTGCCGCGCGGGGGAGGCCGCCAGCGCCTTGCCGACCGACGTGCTGCCGGCGGTGAACGCGCGCAGGTCGTACTCGTAGCCCGCGTGCGGAGTCGGGAGCGTCAGGAAGATGAACGAGTCGGACTCACCGCTGAGGTCCAGCTCGTCGCGCACGTCGTGGCCGCGGGCCTGCAGCTCCCGGATTCGGGCCGGGGAAACGTCGATGAAGGTGACCTCGTGCCCGGCAGCGAGGAAGCCCTCTCCGGTGGCGGTCCCCACGACGCCCGAACCCACGATGAAGATCCTCGACGACTGCATGGGTGGTATGTCCCCTTCCCCTAAAAAACGGAGTGAACCCGGTGAGGTCCTTCGCCAGCTTTTCGGAGCCGTCCGGGGGGCCGTTACGCAGGGGGTCGGTGACCCGTCGTGATCATGTGGTTCGTATGCGTACATGGGATGAAACAAGATCTGCAGGTCGGAGCGATGCGAGCGGACACAGCCCCCGAGACTCGTCCACGGAGAGCAACGACCGCCTCAACGCTCAGTCACGCGGTCTGTGATGCAGATCACAGATTATCTCACGGATTATTCGGCCCTCGACATTTCTGTTCCACACATGATGCCCACCGCATTTCGTGCTGTGTCAACCGCTCGTCGCCTCGGAGGTCCCGATGGGCGCATCCCAGGCAACCCCCATGCAACCTCGGCCCTACTCGTCGCCCGGAGTGCCGGCGTTACTCCCGGCACGTCGCGCGTCGTCGTCGCGTGGCCCGGAGGTCCGCGACAAAGGCGTCACGTACTACTCGGTCGATCTTGGACGAGTGCAACGTGGTGGACGGGACAACGACGCCGATCGTGATGTCACCGTCATCCCGGTGATACCTGGGAGGCATGCGCACCAGGGGCGATGCGGTGCCGCCGGTCACCACCGGCCGGCCCGGCGCGGGCGGCGAAGGGTTCCGGCTCAGGACGGGTCGCCCCCGGTGTCGGCACGCTCGGTCACCAGTTCCAGTTGCGCATGGCGCGCTCCTCCCCCTTGTCGGGTCGTTGTCGTCGTGCCGAGTCACCAGTTCCAGTTGCGCACTGCCGTTCCTCTCGGTCGCAGGGGTTTCTCGAGGTGTCCGTCGTCACCAGTTCCAGTTGCGCACTGCCGTTCCTTCCGGGTCGCAGGGGCTTTTCGGACGTGGCCGCAGTCACGGGTTCCCGTTGTGCTGCCGTTCGCTTCGCGCGCGGTGAGCGCGGCGGTCACCAGGTCCAGTTGCGCATCGCATACCTCCTTTGGGAACCGCCGGGAGATGGGCCGGAAGGGCCACACGCCTCTCCGCCGTTGCGGGTAGTACGGTGATCACTGCCGGAGCCGGGGCCGTGCATCGGCTCGTCCCGCCTCCTCCCTGCGCCTGCCACCAGTGGTGACACCAGCGTCGTCACGCGGTTACGATCCGCCGACAGTGAGACGAGCCGAGGATGAACGGCCGAGCGGTCCTACGGGTACGGGGGGTGTGCCGCTGTCACCGCATAGCCCCCTGCAGGTCACCCGGTGGGCGGTATGGGCGTTGCCGGCCCGGCTGCTCAGCTCGGTACTCGTCGTGGAACTGCTCGTCGTCGTCCTGCAGGTCGTCGATGCGGTCCGCGGTGGTATGTCCCAGCTGACGGGGCATTCGGCGGCCATCCTCGCGGTACTCGCCATGACGGGAGTGCTGCACACCGAGATCGCCCTGCGGGTCGAGCGGCTGCGCCGACGGGTGACGCCGAGCCCGCACGTCGACCTGAGCTCGGTGTGGACCTTCGCCGCCGCGCTCCTGCTGCCGCCCTTGCTGGCGGGCGTCGTCGTCGTCGCGATCTACCTCCACCTCTACATACGGGTGTGGCGACCGACGCGGCAGCCGGCCTACCGCTGGGTCTTCACCACCGCCACCGTGCTGCTGGCGGTCCACGCCGCCGCGGGGGCGGCGGCCTACGTCGACAACTCGGACGTGTTCTCGTCGGGCTCCGGACTCGCCGCCATCGTCACGGCGCTGCTCTGTTACACCGCCGTGAACACCTGCCTCGTCGTCGGCGCGGTCCTGCTCAGTGCGCCGGAGCGCACGTTCCGCCAGGTGCTCGGTCGGGGCGACGAGGTCGTCCTCGAGCTCGCGACGCTGTCGATGGGTGCGCTGGCGGCCGGGGCGATCTCCTCGACGAGCCCACTGCACGCGCTGCTCGTGCTGCCACCGCTGGTCGTCCTGCACCGCGCCGTCCTCGTGCGCCACTTCCAGGAGGTCGCGAGCATCGACGGGAAGACGGGACTGCTCAACGCCGCCGCCTGGCAGGACCGCGCCGACCGGGTGCTGCAGCGGGCTCAGCGCAGCCAGGGCGGTGCCGCCGTGCTCATCCTCGACCTGGACCACTTCAAGCTGGTCAACGACCGGCACGGCCATCTCGCCGGCGACCGCGTGCTCTCGTCGGTCGCGGAGGCCCTGCGTGCCGAGGTGCGCGACAACGACCTCGTCGGCCGGTTCGGCGGCGAGGAGTTCGTGATCATGCTGCCCGGGCACGACGGGGCCGGGTACGACCGAGCCGAGCTGGAGGCGGTGGCCGACCGGATCCGCCGTCGGGTCGACGCGCTGGATGTGGACGTCGCGACGGCGGACGGCCCGCTCACCGTCGGGGACCTCAGCGTGTCGGTGGGGGGAGCGACGTTCCCGGACGATGCCGCGGACCTCGACGGGCTGCTCGAGGTCGCCGACTCGGCCCTCTACGCCGCAAAGCGGGCGGGCCGCAACGCCGTCCGGACGGGGCTGCATCTGCACTCGGCCCAGCAGCCATCGCCGTCATGGGTGGCGGGTGACGGTCATCCCGCCCCGCGCCACCGGCCGCTCGGTGAGGGAACCCGCCCCTCTCCGCGGCCGTCGCCCCGCCATTAGAGGACTTGGGTCGAGGTGGGATCTTGGCGTGGTAGGTTTTTCCCCGGTTGCAGTCGTGTCTTCTCGTCGCCGCCAAGCGACCGTGGAGAGTGAGCCCTCCTCCGTCCGGCTGATCAGCGGATCATCCAATGATGCCGGCGGAGCGGGGCTCGTGACGGTGGGCTCCACGATGTGAAGGTTCCTTCTCCTCGCGGCGCCCGCGCAGCCGCCGACCGGCACGGTGCCGGTCGGGTCCGCGTCACATGTCAGTGGGAGAACAGGTATGCCGCAGGGCACGGTCAAGTGGTTCAACGCCGAGAAGGGCTTCGGCTTCATCGCGACCGACGACAACGGCCCGGACGTCTTCGTCCACTACTCGGCCATTCAGTCCGACGGGTTCCGCACGCTCGAGGAGAACCAGCGCGTCACCTTCGAGGCGAGCCAGGGCGCGAAGGGGCCGCAGGCCGACACGGTCCGCCCCCTCTGACGCGACAGACGGCTGTACACCGGCCAGCGGCCGGAAATCTGGTGCCGGCGACCCCAACGGGTCGCCGGCACCGGCGTTTTCCGGCTCTTCGCGTCCGTCGGCCGGGGGAACAGCGCCCGGCGGGCGACCACCGGTCGCAACTTCCAGGCGTCGGCGACGTTCACGGACGCTCACCGCGCCGCCCGCCCGCCGACCTGTGGTCACGGACCGGTTACCTGCCGCCCGCCGACGGTCTCACCACGGCCGTGATGGAGACGTGACGCAGAACACCCGCTCATCTCGTCGTCACGTACGGTCACCGCTACCGACTCCCCGTTCCGTACCCGGAGGAGCATCCTCACGTTGCAAGGTTCGGAACGCGCCTCCGGCAGGTGGTGCGGGTGAGGAGTCAGTGATGTTGCGGTGGGACAGCTACCGGACCGTCTACGGTGCCGAGCTGCGTGCGGCCGCCCGTGAGTACTCGGACCACGGGTGGACCGTCGTCGGCGGTGGGCCCGCCGGGCTGCTGCTGGCCACGGGTACGTCGCTGGACGTCCTGGAGATGCCCGCCGCCGTCGGCCGGCTCGTCTGCGCGCAGCTGCGGGCCGCCGGTGTGGCGGTGCCGGTCGCTGCGACGCCCACCGGCCGGTGGTGGTTCCCCGTCACGACGGGCGGCACGCTCCCCGATCCGCTGCGCGAGGGTGGGGACGTCGTCCTGCACACCCGCGGGGCCGCCGTCCTCGCCCCACCGTCCGAGACGCCCGACGGCTGGGTCCACTGGCGGGTCGCTCCCGCCCTCTCCGGCTACCGTCCGTCACCAGTCGATCCGATCATCGCGGCAGTGCTCGCTGCTGCAGACGTGCACGAGGGCGACCGCCTCCCCGTAGCGGCCGCAGCTCGCATGTAGCGGCCCGGCCTGTCCCCGCTGCCGCAGACCGTCGGTCCGCGCCGGGGACCACCGGGAAGTACCGAACGAACCTTCTCACCGCACGTCGGCCGGGCCCACGGCCTCCGCGCCACGTGGAGAAGAGTTCGCAGGTGCGGCGCCCGAGGGGGCACTTCTCCCTCGCTGCGCTGCCGCACCCACCTTCTCGGCCGGGGCCGGTCGTCAGAGGACACCGGCCCCGGCCAGAGCCAGCATCCCGCGCGGGACGGCAGGCACTATGGAGTCGTGCAGACCACGCCCGCCCCGCCCGCGCGCACCCCGCCGGCTCTCCCGCCGGGACCGCGGCGCGTCGCAGTCGAGGTCGGCCTGGGCGTCGGCACCGCCACCGACAAGGCCCGCGACCTGCGCCGGATGAAGATGCTGGCCACCGGGCTCCTGCTGGGTGCGGCGGTGATCTTCCTCCTCGCCCGCTGGGGCGAGGCCGCCGGGGCGCCGGACTGGGTCGGCTACGTCCGCGCGACGGCCGAGGCCGCGATGGTCGGCGCGCTGGCGGACTGGTTCGCCGTCACGGCGCTCTTCCGGCGGCCGCTGGGCCTGCCGATCCCGCACACCGCGATCATCCCGCGCAAGAAGGACCAGATCGGCGACAGCCTCGGCGACTTCGTCGGCGAGAACTTCCTGGCCGAGGACGTGGTGCGCGACAAGCTCGGACGGGTCGAGGTCGCCAGGCGGGTGGGCGAGTGGATCGGGCAGGTGCCCAACGCCGATCGGGTCACCGCCGAGCTCGCGACCGCGGCCAAGGGCGTCGTGACCGTGCTGCGCGACGAGGACGTGCAGGAGGTCATCGAGCAGGTCCTGGTCCGCAAGCTGCTCGAGCGGCCTGCCGGGCCCCCGCTCGGGGCGGTGCTGGAGGGGGTGCTGGCCGACGGCGCGCACCACCGGCTCGTCGACCTCGTGTGCGACAAGGCCTACGACTGGGTGACCGAGAACCACACGACCGTGCTGCGGATCGTCGAGCGGCGGGCACCGACCTGGTCGCCACGGTTCGTCGACGGGATCATCGCGGACCGGGTGTACCTCGAGGTGCAGAACTTCGCCTGGGCGGTGAAGACGGACCCGGAGCACCCGCTGCGCAAGGCCATCGACACCTTCCTCGTCGAGTTCGCAGGCGACCTGCAGCGCGACCGGGAGACGATCGAGCGGGTGGAGCGGATCAAGTACCAGATCGTCGAGCACCCCGACGTGCAGCGGTTCATCGGCCAGGCCTGGAGCACGGTCAAGAAGCTCGTGCTCGACGCCGCGGCGGACCCGTCGTCGGCGCTGCGACTGCGGGTGCGCGACGGGTTGCTGGCGCTCGGCGCGCGGCTGTCCGCGGATGCCGAGCTGCGCGGCAAGATCGACGGCTGGCTGGTGGGCGCGGCGGGCTACATCGTGCGGCACTACCGCCGGGAGATCACTACGTTGATCACGGACACGGTGGCGCGGTGGGACGCCGACGAGACCTCGCGCAAGGTCGAGCTGCAGGTGGGCCGTGATCTCCAGTTCATCCGGATCAACGGCACCGTGGTCGGCGCGCTGGCGGGGCTGGCGATCTACACGGTGTCGCAGCTGTTCTTCGGCGGGGTGTAGCAAGCACTACTGCAAGCTGAGCGCTTGCAGGAGCTAGCGCTCCGGCGTAACGTCGGCCGCGTGGGAACGGCGGGTGGCCCGGATGCACCGGGCGAGCAGGCCGGCGGTCCGGTCGGCAGCGCCGTCGGGCAGGCCGTCGGCGACATCGGCGCCTACATCCGTGCGCAGCGGGAGCACGCGAGGGTCTCGCTGCGCCAGCTCGCCCGCACGGCCGGCGTCAGCAACCCGTACCTGAGCCAGATCGAGCGCGGGCTGCGCACGCCGTCCGCGGAGATCCTCGGGCAGATCGCGCGTGCACTGCGGATCTCCGCCGAGGCGCTCTACGTGCGGGCCGGGATCCTGGAACAGCGCCCCGCGGGCGCCATCGTGGACGCGGTCCTCGCCGACCCGCACCTCACCGAGCGGCAGAAACACGTGCTGCTCGAGGTCTACCAGTCCTTCCGCCGGGAAAGTGCCGGCACCGACCATCCGGAGTGATTGACATGGCCTTCTCCGCACCCGAACCCGGCGACGCGCCCACAGCCACCACGGAGTCCGCGAACGGGACGTCCACCGAGCACCGGCCGACCCCGCTGCTCGCGGCTCTGGGGGCCGGGGACGCCGCCGTCGCGGCCGTCGCCCGGGCCTTCGCCGACGCCTTCGCGGCTGCGGCGAGCCGCCGCGAGACCGTGCAGCACCGCGTCGCGGAGCTGCCCACCGAGCTCGAGGGCCTGCGCACCCGGTTCTCCGGCGATGAGTTGCGCCACGCGCTGGAGACCTACCGCGCGCAGGTCGAGCGGGCGTACGCACAGTTCGCTGGCCGCGGCGAGCAGACCTGGGACAAGCTGCGCGAGAAGCCGCAGGTCCGCCACGCAATGGAGAAGCTCGATTCCCGTGTCGACGATGCGCAGGAGGCCGCGGCCCGGGCGCTGGCCGCAGCGAGCCGGCAGACCCGAGCCACGGGGGAGAAGGTCGCCAAGGCCGGGCAGCGCCTGTCGGGTCGAGCCGCGGACGCTGTCGTCGACGCGAGCACGACGGCGTCGGACGCGGTCGAGGGCGCCGGGACCGCGGCGGCCGAGGTGATCGAGGAAGCCGGTGACGAGGCGGCGAGCGCCACGCGCAAGGCGACGGGCACGGCGCCCCCGGCCTCGGAGTGAGCCCACCGGCGAGGGCCGAGCGGATGCGCCCGGCCCTCCGCCGGAGGTCGACACGGCCCGGGCCCCCCGTGTGCCGGGGGATGACGCCGGTCGGGCGGGCGACGTAGGCTTGGTCGGTGGACGTGTTCTACATCCTGGACCGGTTGGTGCTGTGCGCCATCGGCGTGGTGGCCGCGGCCGTCTCCGGCTACGCCTTCGCCCATGCGCTGCGCCAGCGGCCGGATGCGTTCACCGCCGTCGGGCGTCTGACGAAGAACGCCTGGCTCGGGATCACCGGGGCCTCGGCGCTGTTCCTGCTGCTCATCCCGCTGTTCGGGCTGTTGGCGAACCCCACGTTCTCGGGCCTGGTGCTGTCGTTCCAGGGCCCCCGCAGCAGCATGACGCTGTTCTGGCTGGCCGGTGTGGTGGCGACGCTGGTCTACCTGGTCGACGTCCGGCCCGCGGTCGTCGGCGTGCAGCGGGGGGACCAGCGCTGGTGACCGGCTGGTCCGTCCTCGGAACGCTGCGTCCCGAGCCGGCTCTCGCGCGCCCCGATCTGCTCGCGTCCCCGGTCGCCGCAGCGCTCAAGGGGTGGGACCCCGGACAGGCCGCACTGGTCGGCGTCGCCGAGATCGACCCCGCGCTGGCCGATACGGCGGCGTTCTGCGCCGCCTACGGCTCGCCGATGGACGGTTCCGCGAACTGCGTCGTCGTCGCGGGCCGCCGTGGCGATGCGGTCCGGTACGCGGCCTGCCTGGTGCTCGCCACCACGCGCGCCGACGTCAACGGCCTGGTGCGGCGGCGGTTGGACGCACGTAAGGCGTCGTTCGCGCCGATGGACGACGCGGTGGCACTGACCGGCATGGAGTACGGCGGGATCACCCCGCTCGGCCTGCCCGACGGCTGGCCGTTGCTGGTCGACGCCGCGGTCGCGGCCGCGCCTGCGGTGGTCGTCGGGAGTGGGCTGCGGGCGTCCAAGCTGGCCCTGCCCGGGGCGCTCCTGGCGGCGCTGCCGGAGGCCGAGGTCGTCGAGGGGCTGGCCCGCCCGGCCTGATGCCCGGCCCGCGCGTGCCGCGTTCACCGTGAGCGGACCTGGTTGAACGCTGGAATGCCTACAACGGTGTAAGCGTTCGACTGGTTATGACAGAGACGCTGAAGCTGCCGGTGCTTCCGCTCGCCGACTCGGTGCTGCTGCCCGGCATGGTGATTCCCGTCCGGCTCGATGAGCCGGAGATCTCGGCGGCTGTCGATGCGGCACAGCATCAGTCGGATCCGGGCGTCGATCGCAAGGTCCTCGTCGTTCCCCGTCTCGACGGACGCTACGCCGCCGTCGGCACCGTGGCCGTCCTCGAGCAGGTCGGCCGGCTGCCCAGTGGTGAGAAGGCCGCGGTCGTGCGCGGCGAGGTCCGGGCCCGGATCGGGTCCGGTGTCACGGGGCCCGGAGCGGCCCTGTGGGTCGAGGTCGAGCCGATCACCGACCCGGCGCCGACCGGGCGGGTGCTCGAGCTCGCGAAGGAGTACAAGGCACTGGTCGTCGCGATCCTGCAGCAGCGCGGCGCGTGGCAGGTGATCGACAACGTCGAGCGGACCACCGACCCCGGTGCACTCGCCGACCTGGCCGGGTGGGCGCCGTACTTCGACGACGCGCAGAAGGCGCAGCTGCTCGCCGAGACCGACGTCGCCAAGCGCCTGGAGGCGCTGATCGGCTGGACGAAGGAGCACGTCGCCGAGCAGGAGATCAGCGAGAAGATCGGCAAGGACGTCCGCGAGGGCGTGGAGAAGCAGCAACGGGAGTTCCTGCTGCGCCAGCAGCTCGCGGCGATCCGCAAGGAGCTCGGCGAGGGCGAGCCGGAGGGTTCGGACGACTACCGGGCCCGCGTCGAGGCGGCGAACCTGCCCGAGCACGTGCACAAGGCCGCGCTCAAGGAGGTCGACAAGCTCGAGCGCAGTTCGGAGCAGAACCCCGAGGCCGGGTGGATCCGCACCTGGCTGGACACCGTCCTCGACATCCCCTGGAATCACAGCACGTCCGACAGCGACGACCTCGTCGCCGCCCGCGCGGTGCTCGACACGGATCACGCGGGGCTGGATGACGTCAAGGAACGGCTGATCGAGTTCCTGGCCGTCCGCGCGCGGCGCAACCGCCGCGGGCTGGAGAAGGTCGGTGGCCGTGGATCCGGCGCCGTGATGGCCCTGGTCGGGCCGCCCGGTGTCGGCAAGACGTCGTTGGGCGAGTCGGTCGCCCGAGCCCTGGGCCGCAAGTTCGTCCGCGTCGCCCTCGGCGGGGTGCGTGACGAGGCCGAGATCCGCGGCCACCGGCGCACCTACGTCGGCGCGCTGCCCGGCCGCATCGTCCGCGCGATCCGGGAGGCCGGCTCGATGAACCCGGTCGTGCTGCTCGACGAGATCGACAAGGTGGGCAGCGACTACCGCGGCGACCCGACCGCGGCGCTGCTGGAGGTCCTCGACCCGGCGCAGAACCACACGTTCCGCGACCACTACCTCGAGGTCGATCTCGACCTGAGCGACGTGCTGTTCCTCGCCACCGCGAACGTCGGCGAGGCCATCCCCGGCCCGCTGGCCGACCGGATGGAGTGGGTGGCGCTCGACGGCTACACCGAGGCGGAGAAGGTCGCGATCGCCCGCGACCACCTGCTGCCCCGGCAGATCGAGAAGGCCGGCCTGGAGACCTCGGACGTCGAGTTCTCCGACGTCGCGCTGGGCATGATCGCCGCCGAGTACACCCGGGAGGCGGGCGTGCGGCAGCTGGAGCGGGGCCTCGCGAAGGTCCTGCGCAAGGTGGCGGTCGCGCTCGACTCGGGCACGGCGGCGCCGGTGCACGTCGACGCCGACACGCTGGTCAAGTTCCTCGGCCGGCCGAGGTTCACGCCGGAGTCGGCGGAGCGGACGGCGGTACCGGGTGTCGCGACGGGCCTCGCGGTCACCGGTACCGGTGGTGACGTGCTGTTCATCGAGGCCACGGCCATGGACGGCGACCCGGGCCTGATCCTGACGGGCCAGCTGGGCGACGTCATGAAGGAGTCGGTGTCGATCGCCCTGTCGTACCTGCGGTCCAAGGGCCTGGCAGGCGACCTGGCGTCGCGGAAGCTGCACGTGCACGTCCCGGCGGGCGCGGTCCCCAAGGACGGGCCGAGCGCGGGCGTCACGATGACGACGGCGCTCGCGTCGCTCGCCTCGGGCCGTCCCGTGAAGTCGACTGTCGGCATGACCGGTGAGGTCACGCTGCAGGGCCGCGTGCTCCCGATCGGCGGGGTCAAGCAGAAGCTTCTGGCCGCGCACCGGGCGGGACTGACGGATGTGATCATCCCGAAGCGCAACGAGCCCGACCTGGACGACCTGCCCGAGTCGGTGCGCCGCGAGCTGCGGGTGCACCCGGTCGCGGACGTCGCCGAGGTGCTGGAGCTGGCCCTGGAGCCGGCGGAGGTGGCGGTGGCGCAGGCGGCCTGAGCCCCGCAGGTGACGTAGCGAAAGCGGCGTTCGGTGCACTCAATGCACCGAACGCCGCTTTCGGTTCAGCGGGCGTCGGCGAACGTAGGGGCAGCTCTCGTGCCGAGGGGGTGTGTGGCACCACCGCCGATGCACCGGGAAGCACCCCCGAAACGACCGCGGCCTGCCCCTAGCGTTCGTCTGGCCGAACGAGGGGGACAGATGACGCGGACGATCGACAGGGACGTCACCGCGCTGCGTGCGACGGTGGACGGCCCGGTGCTGCTGCCGGGCGACGAGGGGTACGACGAGGCGCGGGCGGTGTGGAACGGCGACATCGACCGGCGGCCCGCCGTCATCGCGCGGTGCACCGGGCCGGACGATGTTGCGGTCGCACTGCGGTACGCCCAGGACTCCGGGCTCGAGGTGGCCGTCCGCGGCGGCGGGCACGGCTACTGGGGTGCCGCGGTGCCCGAGGGCGGTGTGATGATCGATCTGAGCCTGATCCACCACGTCGTGGTCGATCCGGCGGCCCGCCGGGTCCGCGTCGGCGGGGGCGCCTCGCTCGGGCAGCTCGACGCCGCCACCCAGGAGCACGGTCTGGCGGTCCCGGCCGGCACAGTCAGCCACACGGGTGTCGGCGGGCTGACACTCGGCGGCGGCTGGGGCTGGCTCAGCCGGGTGCACGGGTTCACGATCGACAACCTCGAGTCGACCGAGGTCGTGCTGGCCGACGGGCGCTGTGTCCGGGCGAGTGCGACCGAGCACCCGGACCTGTTCTGGGCGCTGCGCGGCGGCGGCGGCAACTTCGGCGTCGTGACCGAGTTCGAGTTCCGGCTGCACGACGTCGGTCCGATCGTGCAGTTCGCGATGCTCGCGGTCGAGCAGGACCGCGCGGCGCACGCGCTGCGGGCCGCGCGCGACGTCGCGGCCGGGCTCGGCCGGACGGTGAGCCCCGCGATCGTGTGCGCCGCCGCACCACCCGCGCCGTTCGTCCCCGTGGAGCACCACTTCGCGCCGGTGGTCACGATGATCCTCGTCGGTTTCGGCGACCCGGAGGAGCACGCGGCCGCCGTCGCGGCGGCGCGCGAGGCGCTGCAGCCCCTGTTCGAGGTGGTCACCCCCATGCCGTATGTCGCGCTGCAGCGGATGCTCGACGACGGCAACCCGTGGGGAACGCGCTCGTACACGAAGGGCCTCTACCTCGACGTGCTGCCCGACATCGCCATCGACGCGCTCGTCGTACAGCTCGCGACCCGCCGTCCCGGGGACACGGAGATCCTGATCGCCCCGCTGGGTGGGGGAATCGGCGACGTCCCGGACGACGCGACGGCGTTCGGCGGCAGCCGGTCGCTGCAGTACGTGGTCGCGGTCGAGTGCAAGGCGGACGACGAGGAGGCGTTCGTCCAGGGTCGTCGGTGGGTCCGCGACACGTGGGACGCCCTGCGGCCCGCCGCGGCGCACGACGGCGCCTACGTCAACCTCAACGCCGAGTTCGCGGGCGACAGCCTGCGCGACACCTATGGCGACGCCAAGTTCGACCGGCTGCGGAGGCTCAAGGCGATCTGCGACCCGACGAACGTCTTCCGGCACAACGCCAACATCCCGCCCGCCTGAGGTGTGACGCAGCCTCGGACGCCGCATGTCCCCGGCGACCGCCATCCTGACCTACCGGCTCGACGAGGCCTATAGCGAGGTCGAGCCGGACGCGACCGCCTTCGGGGGGACCCGAGACCCGCAGTACATCACCTTCCTGATGGCCATCGCGCCGGACGCCGAGGTCATGGGTGCCGACCGCGCGTGGGCACGGGGTATGCGGGACGCCCTCGCGCCACTCGCGTTGAACGCGGGCACCTACATCAACGCCATGGCCGAGCCGGAGGAGCATCGGGTCCGGGCCGCGTACGGGGTCAAGTACGACCGCCTGGCGCGCATCAAGGCCGAGTACGACCCGAGCAACGTCTTCCACCGCAACATCAACATCAAGCCGGCGTGACGGGACAGGTCACGAGAGATCCCGCCGGTCGGGTGCATGGAGGGGTCCCGCCGGCCGGGCGGCGGGACCCCTCGATCTGATCGTCGTTCCTGTGGACTGTGGCTGACCGGATCGTGGTCGCGGTGTCGGAGGACGGCCGCTGCCAGGGGGCGGCGATCGGCGTGCCACCTGCTCTGTGCGCCACGGGGCGCGGAGGTGCCGTGTGCTGCCACACGAACGTCACCTCAGGAATGGGGTGCGGGTGGCTGGCCGAACGATTGCCATGGCGCATTGGCGGCAATGCAGCGACGGGTCCGGTCGAGGCCGTCTGATGAAATGACCTCCTCTGCTGTGACCGTAGGACTGCTTGACCGTGGGACGAGTTGCGGTCGTCGTCGCGGGGCGGTCCCCGCTCCCGGGCGAACGCTCGTCGCCGAGTCGGTCGGTTCCCAGTGGGCGCCGGCGTATTCCCCCGACGACCGACATGGTGCGGCGTCGGCGTCCGGCCCGTCTGGACCGAGAGCCGTCGCGCCGGCGGATGACGGTCCGGCCGGTCGGCCGAAGTGGGATAGTTCGCGGACACGATCGCCTCGAACTCCAGGGCCAGCAGGTCCGAGTCGGCCCACACGCAGTCGAGGACCCGCTCGCCGAGCCGCCCCGACACGTGACGTTCGGGCACGACGGTGGTCTCGCTGCAGTCTGCAGCTTGTGGTCCTGCTCGGGCAGTCATGCCGCACCGCATCGCGAGCCACTCCTCTCGTGATCGACAACCTTCGCGATGCACCGGAGCGGTTACGGTGATGACCCTGGCCACTCCGTATAGCTGTAACGGTAGCGACAGGTTTACTGGAGCGCAAGAACCTCATCTTGAGTATCGTGCGATCGAAGTAGCACCACGTGGGGGATAGTGGTCGAGCGAGCGGGGGAGCGGCGATGAGCCTGACCAACGTGTGGTTGCAGACGCTCGGCGACGGGCTGGTGCGGGCCGATCAGGTGGTCGGTATCGACGTCCACCAGACGCCGGCGCTGACGGGGAAGGCGCCGCACTGGTTGCTCGACGCGATCATTCCCGCGTCGATCGGCAGCGGGGCCCGCGGCGACTGGAACATCAACGTGCTGCACCGCACGCTGGCGCAGACATCGACGGATCCGGGCAACGCGACTGTGGTGCTGGCCCGGCTGTTGGCTCAGCTCGACGCCATCAACGCCGCCGGCATCGTCGCCACCAGCCGCGTTCACGATTCCGCAGCGCGGTCGGGTAGGGCGGACGACACCGCAACGGGTCAGCCGCACTCCGACGAGGTGGCGGCGGACGCGACCTCGATCCGGTTTCGCTTCACCCCGTTTCCCAGCCCCCCGCCGGGACACCACACCGGTGCCGAGTACCTGTGAGCACGGCCGGAGACCATCGGTGATCCCGATGGGACCTATCGGAAGACGACCGTCTTGTTGCCGTGCACCAGCACCCGGTCCTCCAGGTGCCAGCGCAGGCCGCGGGCCAGCACCAGCCGCTCGATGTCGCGGCCGCGCCGCACCATGTCGGCCACGGTGTCGCCGTGGTCCACCCGGATCACGTCCTGCTCGACGATCGGGCCCGCGTCGAGATCCGCCGTCACGTAGTGGCACGTCGCGCCGATCAGCTTCACCCCGCGCACGTGTGCCTGGTGGTAGGGCCGGGCGCCGACGAACGACGGCAGGAAGCTGTGGTGGATGTTCAGCGCCCTCCCGGCCCACCGCTCGCACAGGGAGGCGGGGAGGATCTGCATGAACCGGGCGAGCACCACGGCGTCCGGATCGTGCTTGTCGACCAGCCGGCCGACCTCGGCGAATGCGGCGGCCTTGCCGTCGGGGTCCGCCGGGAAGGGAACGTGGTGGAAGTCGACGCCGTGCGCGCGCACCACGGCTTCCAGCGTGTCGTGGTTGCCGATCACGGCCTCCAGCCGCACGGGCAGCTCGCCCGCCGCCACCCGCCCGAGCAGGTCGTGCAGGCAGTGCAGCTCCTTGCTGACCAGCAGGACGGCCCGCTTCGGCACCCCCGTGTCGGTCACCGTCCAGGACACGGAGTGCGGGGCGGACGCGTCGTGGCCGGATCGGTCAGAGGCGCCCAGCTCCGCGGCGACCTCGGCGAACCGTCGCCGCAGCTCGTCGACATCGAACGGCAGCGAGTCGGCGCGCACCACCTGGCGGGTGAAGAACCACCCGCTGTCGACGTCCGAGTGGTAGCCCGCCTCGACGATCCAGCCCCCGGCGTCGGCGAGGAAACCCGCGATGCGGGCGACGATGCCCGTGGTGTCCGGGCAGGTCAACGTGATGATGTAGCGGCGCTCACTGGGCACGCCCGCATCCTCCCGGACGCTACCGCGACCCCAGCCAGCGGACGGTGAACGCCGTCTCCGCCTCCAGCAGCCGACGCACCTGCCCGGCGATGATCTCCTCGATCTTCCCGCCGAGCAGCGGCACCCTCACCTCGACGGTCGCGCGCACCTCGAACGCACCACCGGTGCCGCTGTCGGTCAGCCGCATGCTCCCGGACGCCGACGCGGGCACCCCCGCGATCGCCACGTCGACGTCGCCGGCATACGCGCCCGGACCTGTCCGCCGCAGCGCCTCGGTGCGCTGGATGGACAGGTCGCCCTGCATCACCTTGCCGACGATCGGGGGCAGGTCCTTCTCCGACAGCCCCTGCTTGAGCCGGTAGCGGGCGCTCTCCGGGCCCGCCTCGTGCTCGAGCAGTTCCGAACCCGGCCCGCCGAGCTCGCGGAGCCGGGCGCGCAGGTACTCCTCGTCCGTCATGGTCGCGAAGACCCTCTCGGCCGGGAACGCCAGGATGGACCGGTAGTCGATCGAACGCGCCATGGCGGCAGGCTACTTTGGGCGCCGTGCCGTCACCCGTCCTGACCCGATCGCTCGCCCCGCACACCACGCTGCGGGTGGGCGGCCCGGCGGGCCGGCTCCTCGTGGCGCGGACGGTGGCGGAGGTCGTCGAGGCCGTGGGCGCCGCGGACGCCGCGGGCGAACCGCTCCTCCTGCTCGGCGGCGGCTCGAACGTGGTGATCGCGGACGAGGGCGTGCCGGGCGTCGCGCTGCTGGTGCGCAGTACCGGGCACACCGTCGAACCGCTGCCCGACGGCGCCGTGCTGGTCACCGTGGAGGCCGGTGAGGACTGGGACACCCTCGTCGCGGCGACGGTCGGCATGGGGCTCGGCGGGCTGGAGTGCCTGTCCGGCATCCCGGGCAGCACCGGCGCCACCCCCGTGCAGAACGTGGGCGCCTACGGGGTCGAGGTTGCGGACGTGCTCGTCGACGTCGATCTCTACGACCGGCGCACCGGAGAGCTGCGGCCGCACGTCCCGGCCGCCGAGCTCGGGCTCGGGTACCGCGCGAGCGTGCTCAAGCACCGCGACGACGCCGTGGTGCTCCGGGTCCGGTTCCGGCTGCGCCCGGACGGCACGAGCGCCCCGATCCGCTACCCCGAGCTGGCCCGCGCACTCGGCGTTCCCCCCGACACGACCGTCGCCGCGGGCGCCGCCCGGATGGCGGTGCTGGACCTGCGGCGTGGCAAGGGCATGGTGCTCGACCCCGCTGACCACGACACCTGGAGCGTCGGGTCCTTCTTCACCAACCCGGTCCTCCCCGTCGCTCACGTCCCGCACGAGCCGGATCTCCCGCGGTGGCCTGCCGGTCCGGACAGGGTGAAGCTGCCGGCGGCGTGGCTCATCGAACACAGTGGTTTCCGTCGCGGCCGTTCCGGCCCGGGCGGTCAGGTCGGCCTGTCCACCAAGCACGTGCTTGCGCTCAGCAACCGGGGTGGTGGCACCGCTCGGGACGTCCTCGCCCTGGCAGGAGAGGTGCGCGACGCGGTGCGGACGCGTTTCGGCGTCGAATTGGTGCCCGAACCGGTGCTTGTCGGCTGCAGTCTGTAGCGCGCGGGTAGCCTGAACGGTGGCTTCCGCATGCCTCGAGCGGAGCCATCGGGGGGAATGCTCATGCGGAGGGTCGGTCTGATCCTCGCCGTCGTGGTGGTCGGCTCGCTGATCGCCGTCACCGTCGCCATCGCCTCCGGGTCCCGGAGCCCGCTCGCGAAGCCGACGGAGGCGCCGAAACCGGCCGCCGTGCTCGCCTACGACCCGGGTCCGGGTGCGACCGGGCTGAACCCGATCGCTCCGATCGGGGTGCGGGTCTCGAGCGGCACCTTCGCCGAGGTCGCTCTGCGCGACGCGCAGGGTGCGGCCGTCGAGGGCACGCTGTCGGACGACCGCACCAGCTGGACCGCCTCGCAGCCGCTGAAGTACGCGCAGACGTACACGTGGTCGGGCACCGCGACCGGCGAGAACGGCAACGCCGTGCCGCTGGAGGGCACGTTCCGGACCGTGGAGCCGCAGACACTGGTCCGCGGCCTGCTGAACATCGGTGACGGCCGGACCGTGGGGATCGCGGCGCCGATCCAGATCCAGTTCGATCACCACGTCGCCGACCGCGCCGCGGTCGAGCGTGTGCTGAAGATCGAGACCTCCACGCCCGTCGAGGGCGCGTGGGGTTGGCTGCCGGACGAGAACGGCGGCTCGCGCATCCACTACCGGACCAAGGAGTACTGGCCGACGGGCACCAAGGTGACGGTCACCGCGAAGCTGTTCGGCGTGGACTACGGGGACGGTGCATTCGGCAGGTCGGACGTGTCGTCCTCGTTCGCGATCGGGCGCGCCCAGATCGTCAAGGCCGACGCCAACAGCCACCGCCTCGTCGTCATGCGCGACGGCAAGAAGGTGGCCGACTACCCGGCCAGCTACGGCCTGGCCACCGATCCGGAGCGCAACACCCGCTCGGGCATCCACGTCGTGAGCGAGAAGTTCACGGACAAGCGGATGGTCAGCCAGCAGTTCGACTACGACCTGGTCGAGAAGTGGGCGGTGCGGATGAGCAACAACGGCGAGTTCATCCACGCGAACCCGCACACGACGGGCGTGCAAGGGTCGAGCAACGTCACTCACGGCTGCATCAACCTGTCGACCGACAACGCCAAGGCCTACTACGACACCGCGATCTACGGCGACCCGGTGGAGGTCACCGGCACGCCGGTCAAGCTCGCGGCGCGGGACGGCGACATCTGGGACTGGACGCTCTCCTGGGACCAGTGGAAGGGCCTCTCGGCCCTCTCGTGAGCGGAGGGCGTGCCGGACGGGCCCGGCGGGTACGGGCCGGTCATGAGCACGCCTGACGACGGACCCCGCCCCGACCTCGACGAGCAGGCCGCGACCCGGGCCGAACCGCTGCCCGAGGAGGTCGCGGCCGGCGATGTCGGTGACCGGCAGGCGGAGGCCGCGGAGATCCTGCGTGACTCCGAGGAGCGGGTGGCCGAGGCCGTCGAGGGGAACGCACCCGGCGACGCGGCGGACGAGCACCGGCCGTCCGACGAGGGCGTCTGACCTCTCGTCCGCGCCGATACGGGCCCGCCGGTCCGGCTCGTCAGGTGGCGTGGCGGTGGGTCCGGGTCGCAGTGGCCTGGTCGCGGGCCTTGACCACGATCTGGTCGAGGTTGACGTGCGGAGGGCGCGTCACGGCGAAGGCGATCACGTCGGCGACGTCGTCCGGGCGCAGCGGTCCACCCGCCGAGCGCCGAGCACGACGGCGAACCCGGACCTCGCCAGGGCGCGGGCGGTGGCGCCGCCGATGCCGGAGCTGGCGCCGGTGACCACGGCGACGGGACGGTCGGTCATCCCGCGAGCTTAGAGATCCACACCCTCCTGCGCCGTGCGGCTGCCGCGTCGCGCGGCGGCACGCTGCCAGGAGTGGATCCCGATGCCGATCCCGCCGAGCACCAGGCCGCAGACGCACGTGGTGAACCAGATGTCGAGGGGTCGGCCGGCCACGACGTGGGCGACGAGGAGCGCCACCCCACCGACCAGCCAGAGCATCGAGCCGACTCCGACGACCGTGCGCACGTCGGTGAAGCGCGCAGGTAGCGGCGGTGGAGGCTCGGGCACGGCGTCAGGCTAACGCGTGTACGCGCTCGAGGCTTGCGTGTTGAAGCAAAGTTAGGCTAACCTCATCTTGTCGCTTCGTGGTGGGAGCGGCGCGTCAGTTCGGGAACACGGAGGGCCCTGCCGATCGGCAGGGCCCTCCGTGGTGTCGGCCTGTGCGCGTCCACCGCTCAGCTGGCGTAGATGCGCACCCAGTCGACCTCGAAGGTGACCTCGGCCGGGGTGGTCGCGTCCGGCGCGGGGATCCAGTCGGTGCCGTACGGGCCGATGTCCTGCTGCATGGCGAAGTGCATCGGCCCCGGCGGGTTCGCGTCCTTGTCCTCGGTGCGGTAGAACTCGACGCCGTCGAGGTAGCCGATGATGTGGTCCGGGGTCCACTCGACGGCGAAGGTGTGCCACTGCGTGAAGTCGCCGCTCGCGGACGCGCTGTCCTGCGAGTTGTCGTCGCCCCAGTGGACGGTGAAGTGCGCCTTGGCGCGGTTCCCGTCGGGGATCTCCATCATGTCGATCTCGCCGTCCTCGGGCCACTTCTCGGAGTCCGGCCAGAGCAACATGACCGGCCCGTAGCCGTTGCCCGCCTGGGAGCGCACGCGTGCCTCCCAGCGGCCGTACTTCTGGCCGTCGTCCCAGGCCATCCCGGCCGAGGTGTTGCCACGGCTGGTGAGCTTGAGCGTGCCGTCCGAGACCGTCAGGTTGTCCGGGTCGTGCTGGCCGACGTCGTCGGTGGTCCGGCCCCGGTAGGGCGACCAGTGGTCCTCGTCGAGCTCGTCGCCGTCGAACTCGTCGTGGGCGATCAGCGGCCAGTTGTTGCGGACGGCGGCCTCGGTGTCGAGCCGCTGCGCGGGGTCGAGGGCGATGCTCTTCTGCGGGCGGCCGGTGCCGGACGACGTCCCGCTGCTGCCCGGACCGCGCTGCAGGACGACGACCAGCACGGAGACGAGGGCGGCGATGGCGACGCAGGCCAGGACGAGCATGGCGACCCGGTGGCGGCGCGGCCCGCTCGGGGGCTCGTCCGGGGCGGTGGCGCGCTCGTGAAGATCCGACACGCTGCTGACAGTAGGTCGGCCGGACTGAACCTGCGCTGAGAGCGGCCCGTCCGCCGTGATCGCCGGACCTGATCCCGGCGATCACACGTCCCCCTCACCGAGCTCGCGTGCGTCGGCCACCACCAACCAGCGCCCGTCTGGTTGTCGGGTGAGCACCACGTACGCGGTCGTGACGCTGGTCGTGGCGGGTCCGTCCGGTGGGCCGGTCGCCATCGCGACGGTGGCCCGGTATCCGCGGCGCCCGTCGTCCTCGGCGGCGGCCACGAGGTCCAGAGCTGTGACGGCAGCCGTGCGGACCTGCCCGGGAGGAGGCGGGTCGAGCACCACCACGCCGACGGCTGCCGTCGGGCTGCGGGGCGCGGCATAGGCGGCAGCCCGCAGGCGGGTGCGGTCGCGGTCGTCCGGTGTGGCCGAGCGCGCCGCGGCGAGGTAGGTGCGGGCGACGGCCTGCGGGTCGGTGAAGTCGACGGCGGGGTCCGCGGGTGGCGGCCCCGCTCCGCGGCGCATCGGCACGGCGGCGAGCGCGCGCCGGTCGACCCCGTCGAGCACGGCGCCGAGTGGCGGGCCCGGTTGCGGGTCGCGGGGCAACAGGAACGCACCGACGACGGCCAGCACGACGACGGTGAGCGCCACCGCCACGGGGATCCAGAGGCGACGCACGATCACTCCCGGAAGCTGACATGGACGTGGTCGTAATGGCCCCCGGTCGCGTTGCGCACGTCGTAGACGCCACCGCCCGAGTAGCGCCGGCCCCAACCGTCCTGGTCCGCGACGCGCGGGTCCCAGTAGCGGCCCTGCCAGATCACGTACTTGACCTGCAGCGGCCCCGCGTGCCCGCGGAACCAGCGCGCCACCCGCCAGCCGTCGGCGAGCTCGGCGCCGTCGGCGTAGCGGCCGGGTCTCGTGGCGAACAGGTCGCAGGCGCGGCCCTGCGGGTGGTCGCTCCTCGGGTTCCAGGCGTGCCGGTCCCAGCATCCGGCCGACCGAATGGCCGGGCCGTCCTTCCACCCCTCGAAGGCGGCGGCGACCTCCTCGAACCCGTGCCGGGTCGCGCCGGTAACGCAACGGCCCCCGGTCGGATCGGGCACGGTGCAGCCCGTCGAGCCACCCGTCCAGGCCCCTGGGTCGAGAAGCCCCGCCGGCGGGGAGGCCGTGGCCGGAGGGGGTGCTGGGGCCACGGGTGGACGCGGGCCGGTCGAGTGCCGCGGCGGAGGGCTGGCCAGCGGCGGCGACGGAACGGCGGGGGACCCCGCCGCATGATCGTCGGCAGGGGCGGCCGCGGAGGCCGTGGTGCCCGTGCCGGGCCCCGGGTCGGTGACCGCGTACTGCCGGACGAGGCCGTGCACGGCATCCAGATAGCGGCTCACCGCCGTTGCGCAGCGCTCGTCGCAGCCGGCCTCCCCGGCCCGCGGCACCCCCGAGGCGCTGCCGGTGACCCGGGCGCAGCCGGCGACGTGACACACGAGCATCGCATCGAGCGCGGAGGCGGGCTTGTCGTTCTCGAGGAGGTGGCCCGTGACGGCGCGCAGGGTGGCGCACAGCCAGGGGACCGCCACTCGCAGGTGGGCGTCCGGATCGAGCACGTCGTCGCCGGGCCGGGGCGACCGGGCGGACCACGCCGGGCCGCCTGCCGCCATCCACGTGAGCTGGTCGAACTGCAGCAGTCCGGCGACGCCGTCGGCGACCGCTGCCGGATCCCAGCCGGACTCGGCCTCGACCTGCGCGACGACCCACAGCGGCGGCAGCTCCGGGCACTGCTGCGCGGTGAGGTCGCTGACCAGCGGCAGGTAGCGGCGCGCGGCGGAGGGGAGGCGGGCGGCGTCCACGCCCGATGACGGCGCGGTGACGTCGCCGCCGGGCACCGCGCTGAGCGCCACACCCAGCACGGCGACGAGCGGACCGCGCAGGACCTTCGGAATGCGCACGCACGCCTCACCCGACCCGCTCGGTCCGCCGGACCCGGTCGGTCCGCGGGACGTCCGGGCGGACGATCTGCACCCCTCTCGGCCTCTGCGGGGTGACCCTCCCCACCGGCGTCAGGTCGGGCCGCCCGACCGTCGTGCCGCTCTCCCGACGAGCGCCCCGCTCGTCACGGCCCGTCCGACGAACGGTCCGTTCGGCCGCACCGATGCCCGTGTGGAGCTGCTCGGAACCGACAGGGTTGATGCGCCGGTCGCCGGAAACCCAGTGGTGGGGGTCCCGTTCGCCCGACGCGGGACGGCGGTGCGTGTGGTCCGGCGCCGCGTCGAGACGGCCCGAGGCCGTCACCGCCTCGACCAGCTCCCGCAGCGCGGCAGCGTATCCCCGCAGGGGGCGGGGTAGCCGATCGGCCGGTTCTTCGAGCAGGTGTGCGGCCTCGGCCACCGGGTCCGGGAGCGTCGTCCACCGGCGCACGTACGGCAGCACCACGAGGGCGCCGAGGTCCGGTTCGAGAAGCTCCAGGTGTGCCCGAATCGGCCGACGGGCGGCTCGCGCCGCGTCGAGGGTGACGGCCAGCACCGGAAACGCGTCCGGGTCGGCGGTCTGGAGGACGGCCGCGGCCCGGCGCAGCGAGTCGAGAGTGCCGCGACAGACCAGGATGTCCGGCCACCCCGCGGTGAGCCGGCCGGCGTCGTGCCCGCGCAGCGCAGCGGCCACGGTCGTGGTGCCGACCCCGCCGCCGACGCCCGCGACGACCGGTGCTCGCATCGCGGTCACCAGGCACTCTCCGGCCCGGGGTCGAGATCGGCGACGGGTGCGAACCCGGGCCGCGGCCGCTCGGCCGGCGCATGGGCCCGGTCTGCGTCCGGGTCCTCGGCGGCGTCTCGATCACCCGGGCCTCGATCACCCGGGCCTCGATCACCCGGGCTCCGATCACCCGGGCTCCGATCACCCGGGCTCCGGTCGGCGACGCCTCGTTCCTCGTCGGGCGTGGTCTCCTCGCGGGCGTCGACCACCAGGCGGCCGTCCTCCCGCACGACGGGGACGATCAGCCGGACCCAGTACGACGCGCACCCCTCCCATCCGCGCCCGATCGGTGCCGGTGCCGCGGCAGGCACCCCCGGGACCTCTCGGTCGGGCTCGGGTTCGGGTTCGTCGGACGTGCGGTCGCCCACGGCCCGGTGGGGCGTGACGCGCACCCGGACGTCCACCAGCACCCGGTCGTCCCCGTCCGCGCGGACCGCACCCGGCAGGGCGAACTCCGCCCGCTGCCGGCCCGTCCCGTCCCAGCCGAGCAGCGCCGGATCGCCCGCGGGGGCGGCCAGATGGCCGGCCAGGACCCGGCCGCGCCGCCCGGGATCGTCCTCGTCCCACGACAGGTAGTCCGCGGCGAAGGCACCGGCAAGAGCCGCTGCCTCCCGCGGATCCAACGGGGACGCCTCCGGGAGGTGGGGCCGCGGCCGGACCGGCGCCGACCAGGCCGGAGCGGGATCGACGGGGATCGGCGGGAACCCGAACGGGTCGGTGGGCGGGTCGTCGACAGCGGATGACGCAGATCGGCGACCGGAGGCGGACGGGGGCGCGGTCCGGCCGAGGTCGGCTGCGGACCGGGTGGCGAGACCGACCGGCCGCGCGTGCCGGGTGGCCGGGGCGGGATCATGCGCCCACGCGCCGGGTGCCCAGGTCACGCCGCCGGACTTGTCAGGCAGGGCGACGTCGGGCTCGGGCGGTGGGCCGAAGAGGCGGAAGGGCGACATGGAGATCACCAGGAGCGGTTGTGGTCGGGCATGGCTGTTCTCCGTTCGAGAGCGCGCGGCACCGGCGCCCGAGCCGGTGGCGGGCGCGCGAGGTGCGGGATCGCGTCGGGGACCATCCCCGGTGCGTCGCCGCGGCGTCGGGCCCCGGCGGCGTCTCCGACGGTAGGACCGGGCCCGCCGCAGCGGGCCCGAACGGCAGAACCGTTTGCACCCGCGAACGCACTCCGGTGCCAGGAAAGCCACCCCGGTCACGTGGTGGCAGCACAGTGGCTTTCCTGGCACCTGGGCAGCCGGGTCCGGCGCGCGCTCACGCCGCGCGGCAGCGTCAGGACGGCAGCGGCCAGCTGTGCACCGGCTCGTTCGCGGCCGAGCGCTCCAGGTATCGCGCGAACATCCCGTGCAGCGCCGCCGTCCGGCTCGCACCGCGGTCTTCCAACGCCTCGACGGCCGCGACCTGCCACGCCGCTCCCGTCCGGCGCCGCAGGCAGCGCTGCTCGACGACCGGCAGGTAGCGGTCACACACCTCCGGCGCGACTCCCCAGCGGGCCAGGCCCTCGGCGGCCATCGGCAGCAGCTTGCGCAGCACCAGCTCGTCCGGGTGGATCCAGCCGGTGCCCGGCCAGTACAGGGTGGCGTCGAGGCCGTTGCGCGCCGCGCTGGTGAAGTTCTCGTGCGCCGCGTCGAACGACATGTAGCTCCACAGCGGCCGCTCCGCGTCGACCAGCACCCGCAGGAGGCCGTAGAAGAACAAGGCGTTCGCCACCATGTCGACAGGCGTCGGACCGGCCGGCAGCACCCGGTTCTCCAGGCGGATGTGCGGCAGACCGTTCGCGATGTCGTACACCGGGCGGTTCCACCGCCACACCGTGCCGTTGTGCAGCTTCAGCTCCGACAGCGCCGGGATCCGCCCTGCGTCCAGCTCGGCCATCGGGTCGACGTCGTCCGTCACCGGGATCAGGCCGGGGAAGTAGCGGCTGTTCTCGCCGAACAGGTCGAGCACCGAGGAGATCCACCGTTCGCCGAACCACACCCGCGGTCGCACGCCCTGGTTGCGCAGCTCGGGCGGCCGCACGTCGCAGGACTGCTCGAACAGGGGAATCCGGGTCTCCGCCCACAGCCGCGCACCGAGCAGGAACGGCGAGTTCGCACCGAGGGCCATCTGCACGCCTGCCAGGCACTGCGCGGCGTTCCAGTAGGCGGGGAACACCTCGGGCGGCACCTGCAGGTGCAGCTGCATCGATGTGCACGCCGCCTCGGGAGCGATCGAGTCGAAGTCGGACACCAGGTGTTCGGACGCGGACGCGAGTGGGTCGCCACCGGTGATGTCGAGCCGGATCGGCTCGCCGCGGTCGGTGAGCATCTGCTCGTTCAGCAGGTGGTAGCGGTCGTCCGGGGAGATCGCGTCTTCGACGAGGTGGCGCTCGGCGAGCGTCGGCAGGATCCCGATCACCGCGAGCTGGGCGCCGTGATCCTGCGCCTTGGACCGGGCCATCGCCAGCTCGTCGAGCAGCTGGTGCTCGACGTGGCGCCACTGCTCGCCGGGCAGCGGCCGCGGGGGCAGGTTGAGCTCGAGGTTCCAGCGACCCAGCTCCGTCTGGAACTCCGGCGACCCGAGGGAGTCGAGCACGGCCTTGGCCGTGAGCGCGGGCTCCAGGTCGCCGTCCTGAACGAGGTTCAGCTCGACCTCGAGGCCGGTCATCGGCTCGTCCCGGGCGAACGGATGGTCCCGCAGCATGGCGGTGAGCGCGTCAAGACAGCGATGCACCTTGGCGCGGTATCGCTGCCGGTCGTGTCGACTGAACGTGGTCCGGTCGACCTCCTGGCCCATGCCCGTGCCGTCCCCTTCGCCTCGCCGTCCGGCGGCCCACCACCGTCGCACACGGCCCCGCTGCCCACCACCGCCGTACGGATGACCGTCGCCGCGACCCCCCTGACCTGCAGCGATGATGCACTGCAACGATCGTCACCGTGGCCCGACCGATCGAGGTCGCCGACGTTGGCGACCCCCGTCTCGACGACTACCGCGACCTCACCACCGCCGACCGCCGTCCCGACCGCCCGGGTGGGCGCGGGCTGGTGATCGCCGAGGGGGTCGTGGTCGTCCGCCGATTGATCGATTCACCGTACCCCGTCCGGTCGCTGCTCGGCGTCCCCCGACGGCTCACCGAGCTGGCGGCCGACCTTGCGGACCTCGACGTTCCGGCGTACGCGGTCGACGCCGACACGATGGCCGCCGTCGTCGGCTTCCACCTCAACCGTGGCGTGCTCGCGGTCGCCGACCGGGCCGTGCCTCCCGATCCGCGCACCCTCGCCGCCGGCGCGCGCCTGCTGGCCGTCGCAGAAGGCGTCAACGACCACGAGAACCTCGGCAGCCTGTTCCGCAACGCCGCGGCACTGGGCGTGGACGGGGTCCTGCTCGGCCCGCGCTGCGCGGACCCGCTGTACCGGCGCAGCGTGCGGGTGTCGATGGGGCACGTGCTGCGGGTGCCGTTCGCCGACCTGCCGGGGGAGTGGCCGGGGTCGCTGGAGGTGCTGCGGGCTGCGGGGCTACGAGTGGCGGCGCTGACGCCGGCACCCGACGCGCTGCCCCTCGCCGCCGCCGGCCTGAGCGGGGTGCGTACGGCGCTCCTGCTCGGCGCCGAGGGCCCCGGGCTCACGCCGGAGGCACTCGCGGCGGCCGACCTGCGCGTGCGGATCCCGATGGCCACCGGCGTCGACTCTCTCAATGTCGCAACGGCTGCCGCAGTGGCCTTCCACGAGGTGACACGGTCCGTACGCTGAGATCGTGCTGCACCTCGGGGGGCGTGCCGTGCTGCAGGAGCGCGATGTCGGGGACGTCCGTCTGACCGACGATCTGCGGGCTGCCCTGCGCGAGTGGGTGACGGTCGCGGAGACCGTGCGTCGTTCGGGGGACGCGCACGAGCTGGACCTGCTCAGCCGCCGCGGCCGGCAGCTCGCCCTGCGGGTTGCCGGCGCCCTGGGGCGACCGGTGGAGTTCGTCGACCCCGTCTCGGGCGAGGTGGAGTCGATCCGCGCCGAGGCCCTCGTGCGACCGGCGCTGGCCCCCGAGCCGCCCGGGCCGATCCCCTGGGGTACCGGCCTCGCGGTGGCGACGTTCTTCGCCGTGCTCGTCGCGATCGCGGACGTGGTACTGGTGGGGGCCTTCGCCGGCGCGTTCGGGCTGCTGTGGATTCCGGCGAACCTGCTGGTCACAATGGGAACGGCGCCCTCGCTGTGGATGGCGCGGGAGGTGCCGTTCTGGCGGTGGCCTGCCCTCGGGGCGGCGCTGGGACTGGTCGCGGCATGGGTCGTGATGTTGCTGGGCCTGCTCGGCTGACAGCCGGGCTCAGCGGGGTCCGCGGACCCCCAGGAGCACCTCGTCCCACGACGGCATGACCGGCTTGCCCTTGCGCGTGCGTTTGGTCGCGGCGGGTGCCGCGGGCGCGGGCTCCGCCGCCTCGGGCTCCGTGGCCTCGGTCACCACAGAGGCGGGGGTCTCGACGGCGGGAGTCGGGTCGGCCGGCGTCGACTCCACCGGCGTCGACTCCACCGGCGTCGCAGGGGCGGGTGCCGCGATCTCGGGTGCTGCGGTCTCGGCCCGGTCGGTCGCAGCCCGCCCCACCGAGGGCTGGTCGATCGGTGCCTCGTCGGCAGGTCCGGCCGGAGCGGGTTCGGCGTGCGCCCGGGTTGCCTCGACGGCCGACGGAGGCGCCTCGGTCGCCGGCTCGACCGGCTCTGGAGTCCTGGAGGCAGGTGCCGGCGGGTTCGACGTTGCTGGCGTGGCTGACGTCGGAGCGGGGGCGTGAGTGGTCGTCACGGGCTCGGCCGGGAGTGGCAGTGGTCCGGGTGGCCGGCTTCTCGGCGCCCGTGTTGGCGGCGGCGGTCCGGGCCGCGGGCACCGCGACGTCGCCGCCCCGCGCAGGGCCGCAGGTCGCCGGAGGCGTCGGCAGCGGGGGCACGGCGGTGCGGTTGACCCCCCGCTCCCACGGGGCCCACTCCGCATGCCCGCGGCTCACGCCGTCCCCGCCGCCCGCGGGGCGGGGGTCCGCCGGCCGGTAGGCGGCCGGCGCCTGCTCCACAGGCCGCTCGACCGGTCCCTCCGCGGTGCGCTGCTCGGCCGGACGCTCTGAGGGCCGCTGTTCCGCCGGCCTGCGCTCCACCGGCCGGGGATCGGCCAGCGGCTCGGCCTGCCGCTGCGCAGGCGGCGCGGGTCGCCACGGCTCGGCCGGGGTGCGCCGTCCGCCGTCCGTGGGCATCGGGATGCGGTCGCGGTAGCTGTCGGACGCCGCCGCCCGCCACTGCTCCACCGGCGAGGGAGCGGGCGGCGGCTCCTCCTCCGGACGGGTCATGTCGACCACGGCACCGACGGTGCGCAGCGGCCGGGCCGGCAGTCCCTCGACCAGGTCGCTCGCGTGCTCGTCGAGCGCGGTCACCGTGCCGCCGTGTGCGCCCGGCTGGAACACCCAGTGCGCATGGTTGTCCGACCGCCCCGCCCGCCAGCTCAGCGCGACCACCCAGCGGCCGTCCTCGCCCTTCCACGAGTCCCACTTGGCGCCGTCGTACGTCTGACCGCGCAGCCCGAGAGTGTGTGCGACGACCTCGGCGAGCGTGCGGTTGTCCGGGCCGTCCGCGCGCATCGGATGGGCACGCTGGGCGTTGTCCGCGGTCCGGAATCGTTCGGTCAGTACCGGGTAGGCGAAGCGCTCGATCTTCTGCTCCGGCACGCCCGCTGCCGTGGCCACCTGCTCCACGGACGCTCCCGCGCGGATGCGGGCCTGGATCTCTCGTGGTCGCAACTGGCTCTCCAACTCGATCGCAATCTGGCCGAGACGGGAGAGATCGCCCCGCGCGGCAGCGCGCAGCCGCTCGTCGGCCGGCACCGTGTAGCGCTCGAGCCGAACCGGGTCCTCGAGGACGACGTCACCGTCCTCGGTGAGCCCGACGACCCGCAACGCCCGCATGGGTCGCCCTCCCCCCGCTCGTCGTCCCCGTGTGGGTGACGGTAGATGCCGAATCGCAACCTGCGGCGGAGGCGCGCCGGACTGAAGGAACGCAGGTCGCGCCCCCACGGGAGCCCCCGCCGAGGTGATCTTGTCAACCCTTGCACACCGGGCCGGTGAACGTGATCACCGGAAGGGTGCATTCTCGGCAACGACGGCGTGTCGCCCGCGACGGATCCCCAGTCGGGCACCGGGACCGTCCGGATCCCGGGCCTGTCAGGAGAGGCGCTCGACCACCCAGTCGACGCACGCGGTCAGCGCGGACACGTCGTCGGGATCGACGGCCGGGAACATGCCGATCCGCAGCTGGTTGCGCCCGAGCTTGCGGTAGGGCTCGGTGTCGACGATCCCGTTCGCGCGAAGCACCTTCGCGACGGCCGCGGCGTCCACCGCGTCGGCGAAGTCGATCGTGCCGACGACCTGGGAGCGGTGCTCGGGCTCGCGGACGAACGGGGTCGCGAAAGTCGACCTCTCCGCCCAGGTGTAGAGCCGCCGCGCCGAGTCGGCCGTGCGGGCGGTGCACCCGTCCAGGCCACCGATGCCGAGCATCCAGTCGATCTGCTCCGCGAGCAGGTAGAGCGTCGCCACCGCGGGCGTGTTGTACGTCTGGTCCTTGCCCGAGTTGTCGACGGCCGTGGCCAGCGAGAGGAACGGCGGGATCCAGCGGTCCGAGGACGGCAGGGCCGCGAGCTCGGCGACGCGCTCCAGCGCGGCCGGGCTGAGCAGGGCGAGGAACAGGCCACCGTCCGCGGCGAAGCTCTTCTGTGGCGCGAAGTAGTAGGCGTCGGCATGGGCGACGTCGACGGGGAGACCACCCGCGCCCGACGTGGCGTCGATCACCACGAGCTGGTCCGCCGTCGCGCCCTCGGGCCGGACGACCGGCACCATCACGCCGGTGGACGTCTCGTTGTGCGCCCAGGCGAGCACGTCGCAGCTCGGGTCGGTCTGCGGCGCCGGAGCGGACCCGGGCTCGGCCTTGACGATCACCGGGTCGGCGAGGAACGGGGCGCCCTTCGTCGAGTCGGCGAACTTCGCGGAGAACTCGCCGTACGTCAGGTGCAGCGCACGCGCTCGGACCAGCCCGAACGTCGCGGCGTCCCAGAACGCGGTGGACCCTCCGTTGCCGAGCACGACCTGGTAGCCCGCGGGCAGCGAGAACAGCTCGGCGAGCCCCGCGCGCACCCGGCCGACCAGCGACTTCACCGGCTTCTGCCGGTGGCTGGTGCCCATGAAGGCCGCGCCCGAGCCGGCCAGGGCGGCCAGCGGCTCCGGGCGCACCTTCGATGGTCCGCAACCGAAGCGCCCGTCGGCGGGTTTGAGGTCGGCGGGGATCTTCAGATCGGCACTGGTCGCAGCGGTCACGGCTGCCAGTGTCCCAGCCGGTGGCGCCTCAACCGGTGCGGGGTCAGCCCCCGCCGCCTGTCCTGGGGCCCCGATACATCCGCCGGTAGGCGCCGGGAGAGATGCCGATCGCAGCATGGAGGTGCTGGCGTAGCGAGGCGGCCGTGCCGAAGCCGGCGTCGACGGCGACCCGCTCCACGGGCAGGTCCGTGGACTCCAGCAGGCGGCGGGCCAGCGCGACCCGCTGCGCGGCGAGCCAGGTGTGCGGGCTCTGCCCGGTCTCCTCGCGGAAGCGGCGGGTGAACGTGCGCACGCTCATCGCCGCGGACCCGGCGAGGCGGGTGAGGGGGAGCGGCTCGCCGAGGCGCTCGAGGGCGAAGGTGCGGGCGGCCGGGATGCCCGGCGTGGCCGCCGCGCCGTTCGGGGAACCGGGCGCGCGGGGTGGCTCTGCGGCCGGCCCGGGCGCCGCCTGCGCTGCACCGGGTGCGCCCGGTGCGGTGCTGAACTGGGACTGCCCCCCGTCGCGCCACGGCGCGACGACGTTGCGCCGCGCCACCCGGTTCGCGACCTCGGCGCCGTGGTCGCGGCGCACGACGTGCAGCAGCAGGTCGATCCCCGCGGCGTTGCCCGCGGAGGTGAGCACGTCGCCGTCGTCGACGTAGAGCACGTCGGGATCGAGCTGCACCGTGGGGAAGAAGGAGCGGAACGGCTCGGTGCGCATCCAGTGCGTGGTGGCGGGGCGCCCGTTGAGCAGCCCGGCGGCGGCCAGCACGTAAGCGCCGGTGCAGATCGACACGAGCCGGGCGTCGGGCCGGCGACCGGCGAGCGCGGCGGCCACCGTCGGGTCGAGCCGCCCCTGCACGACCGGCGGGCCGCCGACGATGCCCGGGATCACGATGGTCGCAGCCGTCTGCAGGATCGAGGCGTCGTGGTCCGGCAGCACCGCGTAGTGCGCCGACGTGCGGACGGGGCCGCCGTCGACCGTGCAGGTACGGACGCTGTAGAGCGGGCGGCCGTCGGCGTCGACCGCGCCCCCGAGGAACCGGTGCGGAAGGCCCAGCTCGAAGGCCACGACGTGGGGCAGCGCCAGTACGGCCACCTCGTGCCGCTCGGCGTCCGTCGTGAGCTCGCCCCACAGCCCCTGTTCCGGTTCGGTGCGTTCGGCCTCCGTCCACCATGGCCGGATCTTTGCACATGTTGGCTTTCGGGCCACTGGTTTTTTGTCGGTGGGCTTTGCCAGGCTGAGCCCGTGACCCAGACCGCCGTGCCGGACCCGGCCACCCGCCGCGTCCACCCCGCCTGGTGGGCGGCCGCCGCGACGTTCCTCGCGCTGCTCGGCGCAGCCGCCTTCCGCGCCACGCCGAGCGTGATGATCGAGCCGCTGCGGGCGGAGTTCGGCTGGTCGATCGGGACGATCTCGATGGCCCTGTCGGTCAACCTCGCCCTGTTCGGGATCACCGCGCCGTTCGCCGCCGCGCTGATGGAGCGCTTCGGGGTGCGGCGGGTCGTGTCGATCGCGTTGCTGATGGTCGCGGCCGGCAGCGGGCTGACCGTGTTCATGACGGCCTCGTGGCAGCTCGTGCTGCTGTGGGGCGTCATCGTCGGGCTCGGCACGGGGTCGATGGCCATGGCGCTGGTCGCCACGGTGGTGGGGCGCTGGTTCGTCGCACGGCGCGGCCTCGTCTCCGGCATCCTCACCGCCGCGAGCGCCACCGGGCAGCTGATCTTCCTGCCGACCATCGCGCACATCGTGCAGTCCGCCGGCTGGCGCACCGCGTCGCTGACGATCAGCGTGTGCGCGCTCGCCGTCGTCCCGGTCGTGCTGCTGTTCCTGCGGGAGCGGCCCGCGGACGTCGGCGCGCTGCCCTACGGCGGGACACCCGCGGACGTCGTCCCGCCGCTGCGTACCGGGGCGGCGCGGCTGGCGGTCGGCACGCTCGTGCGCGCCACCCGGACACGCACGTTCTGGCTGCTCGCCGGGGGCTTCTTCGTCTGCGGTGCGACGACGACGGGGCTGGTCCAGCAGCACTTCATGCCGGCGGCGCACGACCACGGCATGCCGGTGACGACGGCGGCGACGCTGCTCGCGCTCGTCGGTGTGTTCGACCTCGTGGGCACGATCGGGTCAGGCTGGCTGACCGACCGGTTCGACCCGCGGATCCTGCTCGGGGCGTACTACGCGCTGCGCGGGGTGTCGCTGGCGCTGCTGGTGCCGTTGTTCGGCGCGGACCTCAACGCCAGCGTTCTCGCGTTCGTGATCTTCTACGGCCTGGACTGGGTGGCCACCGTGCCGCCGACGCTGGCGCTGACACGGGAGGCGTTCGGGGCGTCCGCGCCGGTGGTGTTCGGCTGGATCTTCGCGTCCCACCAGCTCGGCGCGGCGTGCGCGGCGCTGGCCGCCGGGATCGCGCGGGACGCCCTGGGCACCTACGACGCCGCGTGGTACGGCGGCGCGGTGCTCTGCGCGGTGGGTGCCGCGCTGTCGGTGTCGATCCGCAGGCGCCCGACGGGTCCGGCCGCTGCGCCGCTCGCGCCCGCACCCGAGGCCCCGCTGTCCGCGTGAACCCGGGAATGCCCCCTCAGAGGTGGCTGATCTCCGCCCAGCCCTCGACCTCCGCCGGGGTGCGCGGCGCCGGGCCGATGTACTGCGCCGACGGGCGCACCAGCTTGCTCTCCTGCTTCTGTTCCATGATGTGCGCCGACCAGCCCGCGGTCCGCGCCGCAGTGAACATCGCCGGCATCATGTGCGGCGGCACCTGGGCGAAGTCGAGGATCACGGCCGCCCAGAACTCCACGTTCGCCTCGATCGCGCGATCCGGTCGCCGCTCACGGAGCACGGTCAGCGCCGCATGCTCCAGCGACGCTGCCGCCGCGTAGCGCGGGGCGTCCAGCTCGAAGCACGTCCGCCGCAGCACGCGGGCCCGCGGGTCTTCCGCGCGGTAGACGCGGTGTCCGAAGCCCATCAGCCGCTCGCCGCGGTCCAGGATCCGGGTGACCACGCCCATGGCGTCGCCCGTGCGCTCCACTTCTTCGATCATCGGCAGCACGCGCGCCGGCGCGCCGCCGTGCAGCGGTCCCGACATCGCCCCGATCGCGCCGGAGAGCGCCGCCGCCGCGTCCGCGCCCGTCGAGGCGATAACCCGAGCGGTGAACGTCGAGGCGTTGAGCCCGTGCTCGGCGGCCGAGACCCAGTAGGCATCGACGGCGCGGACGTGCGCCGGGTCCGGCTCGCCCCGCCAGCGCGTCATGAACCGCTCGGTGATCGTCGCGCACTCGTCGATGCGCCGCTGCGGCACCGCCGGTACGCCGATGCCGCGCGCCGACTGCGCGATGTACGACAGCGCCATCACCGACGCCCGCGCCAGGTTCTCCCGCGCCTCGTCGTCGGTGATGTCGAGCAACGGCTTGTAGCCCCAGTACGGCGCGAGCATCGCCAGCCCGGCCTGGACGTCGACCCGCACGTCACCGCTGTGCACCGGGATCGGGAACGGCTCGGCGGGCGGCAGCCCCGGCCCGAAGCGACCGTCGACGAGCAGGGCCCAGACGTTGCCGAACGTCACCCGCCCGGCCAGCTCCTCGACGTCCACGCCGCGGTAGCGCAGTGCCCCGCCGTCGCGGTCCGGCTCGGCGATCCGCGTGCGGAACGCGATGTGCCCCTCCAGCCCGGGGCGAAACCCGGCGGGCGGTGGCGGAGCGGTGGTCGGGGACATCATTGCCCTCCTCGTCGGTCCGGGACTGGTCCGTCCGGCTGACGCCGACGCTCGCGCCGGTGAGCCGACGCGGGTCATCTGGTAGACGGTCCCTCCGCCGGGTGGGTGCGGGCAATGGCCGTGTGGGTGGTAAAGGTCACCGTGCTTCCTATCCCAACCAATGGCATCTACCGTCCCAACACACGACGACGTGGAGGTGCCATGGAATCCCAGCTCGCCCAGATGCGTGTGGACTACCGCCGCGATGAGCTGGACGTCGGTGATCTCGTCGGCACCTGGCACGAGCAGCTGGTGCGCTGGCTCGACGATGCCACCGCGGCCGGAGTCGTCGAGCCGAACGCGATGGTGCTCGCCACCACGTCCGACGACTGCACCCCCAGCTCGCGCACCGTGCTCTGCAAGGGCGTAGACGAGCGGGGCGTCGTCTTGTACACGAACTTCACCTCTGCGAAGGGTCACGAGCTGCGCTCGATGCGCCGTGCTGCAGCCACCTTCCCCTGGTACGCGCTGCAGCGCCAGGTGAGCCTGCGCGGGAACGTCGAACGGGTCGCTCCCGAGGAGACCCGCGCCTACTGGGCGACGCGCCCGCGGGGCTCGCAGCTGGGTGCGTGGGCGTCGGCGCAGTCGACCTACGTCCGCGACCGCGATGCGCTCGACGCCGCGCTCGCGGCCACCGAGCGCCGGTTCGCCGACACCGCCGAGGTGCCGGTGCCGCCGCACTGGGGCGGGTGGCGGATCGTCCCGGACCGGGTCGAGTTCTGGCAGGGGCGGGCGAACCGGATGCACGACCGGCTGCGGTTCGAGCAGAACGCGATCGACCGGTCGTGGGTGGTGCGCCGGCTGGCGCCCTGACCGTCTGCTGCGCCCCGACTCACACACAGGTCACCGGGCTCCCACCCAGGTCACAACCTGGGTGCGGAGCCGTTTTCCTTGGTGCGAGCGCGGCGGTGGTACGTGTGGAAGCGTGACGACGCGCGACGACGATCCGACCCGGCCCGTACCGCAGGGGCCCGACGGGCGGACGCGCCGGATGTCCGCGGCCGTGCGGGGCGCGCTCGCCGACACCCGGCCCCTGCGCACCCCGGCGTACCGGCGGCTGTGGTCGGCCGGGATCGTGACGGTCGTCGGCGCGCAGCTCACGGTCGTCGCGGTGCCGACGCAGATCTACCAGCTCACCGGCTCGTCGGCGTACGTCGGCCTGACCGGGCTCTTCGGGCTGGTCCCGCTCGTGCTGTTCGGTCTGTGGGGCGGCGCGATCGCGGACGCCATGGACCGGCGGGTGCTGCTCCTGCTCACCGGTTCCGGGATCGCGGCCAGCTCGCTGATCCTCTGGGTGACCGCGGCGACGGGCGTCGGCGGGGTGTGGCTGGTGCTGAGCCTGTTCGCCGTGCAGTCCGCGTTCCTCGCGGTGAACCAGCCGACCCGCAGCGCGGTGATCCCGCGCCTCCTCCCCGCCGAGCAGCTCCCGGCGGCCAACGCGCTGAACATGACGGTCGTGCAGGCCGGCGCCGTCGCGGGCCCGCTGCTGGCCGGAGTGCTGATCCCGGTCGTCGGCCTCTCGACGCTGTACTTGTTCGACGCCGTCGCGCTGCTCGCGACCCTCTGGGCGACGTGGCGGCTACCCCCGGTACCACCGGCCGCGCCCGACGGGCGTCGACAGCGCGCCGGGTTCAGCGAGATCGTGGACGGGTTCCGCTACCTGGCCCTGCACAAGGTGCTGCTGGTGTCGTTCCTCATCGACATCGTGGCGATGGGCTTCGGCATGCCGCGCGTCGTCTTCCCCGAGATGGCGGAGCGGACATTCGGCGACCCGCCCGGCGGTGGGCCCGCACTGGGCCTGCTCTTCGCGGCGATCCCGATCGGGATGGTCGCCGCGGGGCTCCTCTCCGGCTGGCTGCACCGGGTGACGCGGCAGGGCGTCGCGGTGACCGTCGCGATCTGCGTCTGGGGGGTCGGGGTCGCGCTGTTCGGGCTGACGCACTCGCTGTGGTTGGCCGTGCTGTTCCTGGCCGTGGCCGGGGCGGGGGACCTGGTCAGCTCGGTGTACCGGTCGTCGATGCTGCAGACGGTGGCGACGGACGAGATGCGCGGCCGGATGCAGGGCGTGTTCATCGTGGTGGTCGCGGGCGGCCCGCGGATCGCCGACCTGTGGCACGGGCCCGCCGCCGCGGCCTTCGGGCCGGGGCCGGCGGCGACGGCGGGCGGGGTGGCCGTCGTGATCGCGGCGGTCGCGGTGGTGGCGCGCTACCCGCAGTTCTGGCGTTTCCGGGCGGGAAGCCAGCAAAGAGGGTGACCCGAGTGGTTGTGACCCATGTCAACGACTGGCGTTCGACTCGCCCGGACGGGGCCACAGGGCACTAGCGTGACTGCCAGCAGCACGACTCAGCCAAAGAGTTTCGACTCATCGGTGAGAGGGACCGACACATGGCCGACGAGCCTGGCAAGACCGCCGCCCTGCACACCCCGGGTGGCGATGTCGAGATGACGATCCGGCCCGCAACCGAGGGTGCGTCGGCTTTCGAGATCAGCAAGCTCCTGTCGGGCACCGGCCTGACGACCTACGACCCCGGGTACGGCAACACCGCGCCGGTCTCCTCCGCGATCACCTACATCGACGGTGACGCGGGGATCCTGCGCTACCGCGGTTACCCGATCGACCAGCTCGCGGAGAAGTCGACGTTCCTGGAGACCAGCTACCTGCTGATCTACGGCGAGCTGCCGACCCAGGAGCAGCTGGAAGCGTTCAGCTCGAAGATCAGCCGGCACACGCTGCTGCACGAGGACCTCAAGGCCTTCTTCTCCGGCTTCCCCCGGGATGCGCACCCGATGCCGGTGCTGTCCAGCGCGGTCTCGGCGCTGTCGACCTTCTACCAGGACGCGCTGGACCCCTTCGACGAGGACGCGGTCGAGCTCTCGACGGTCCGCCTGCTGGCGAAGCTGCCCACGATCGCGGCGTACGCCTACAAGAAGTCGATCGGGCAGCCGTTCCTCTACCCGGACAACTCGCTCGGCCTGGTCGAGAACTTCCTGCGGATGACCTTCGGCTTCCCGGCCGAGCCGTACGAGGTGGACCCGGAGTTCGTCAAGGCGCTGGACCTGCTGCTCGTCCTGCACGCCGACCACGAGCAGAACTGCTCGACCTCGACGGTGCGGCTGGTCGGCTCGGCGCAGGCGAACCTGTTCGCGTCGATCTCGGCGGGCATCAACGCCCTGTTCGGGCCGCTGCACGGCGGGGCGAACGAGGCGGTGCTGTCGATGCTCGGGCGGATCCGCGACGTCGAGGGCGGCAACGTCGACGCGTTCGTCGACCGGGTGAAGAACAAGGAGAAGGGTGCCCGCCTGATGGGGTTCGGGCACCGGGTCTACAAGAACTACGACCCGCGCGCGAAGATCGTCAAGCAGAGCGCGGACGAGGTGCTGAAGAAGCTCGGGGTCACGGACCCGCTGCTGGACATCGCCAAGGCGCTGGAGGAGCGGGCGCTGGCCGACGACTACTTCACCGAGCGCAAGCTCTACCCGAACGTCGACTTCTACACCGGCGTGATCTACCGGGCGATGGGCTTCCCGACGAAGATGTTCACGGTGCTGTTCGCGCTCGGAAGGCTGCCGGGGTGGATCTCGCACTGGCGGGAGATGATCAACGACCCCGAGAACCGGATCGGCCGCCCGCGCCAGCTGTACGTGGGCCCGAGGGAGCGCAGCTACCTGCCGATGTCGGAGCGCTGACCGCCGCGCCCACATGTAGCGAAAGCGGCGTTGAGTGCACTCAGTGCAGCGAACGCCGCTTTGGCTACATCGGGGTCGGCCCGGCGTCGGCGCGCGGGGCGATACGGGCGCCGCTAGCGTCGCGCCATGAGCGCCGACCAGTCGCCCGCCGACGGCACCGCCGTCGTCTGGTTCCGCCGCGACCTGCGGGTGCGCGACCAGGCGACGTTCCTCGCCGCCGCAGACGCCGCCCGGCGCGGGCTCGCGCTGTTCGTGCTGGACCCGGCCCTGCTCGGGCCGTCGGGGGCGCCCCGGCGGACCGTGCTCTACCGCTGCCTGCGGGCCCTCGACGAGAGCCTCGACGGCCGGCTGCTCGTCGTCCGGGGCGATCCGGCCGACGTGGTGCCGCGCGTCGCGGCCGCCGTCGACGCGGCGCAGGTGCACGTCGCCGCGGACCACGGGCCCTACGGCCGCACCCGGGACGAGGCCGTCGAGAAGGCACTCGCCGGCGACGGCCGCGAGCTCGTGCGCACCGGCTCGCCCTACGCCGTCGCGCCCGGCCGGGTCACCAAACCCGACGGCACGCCCTACCGGGTGTTCACCCCGTTCAGCCGCGCCTGGCAGCGCCACGGGTGGCGCGCGCCCGCCGACACCGACGCCGGCACCGTCGCGTGGATCGAGCCGGGCGACAAGCACGGCGGCCCGCGTCGCGTCACGATCCCGGACGACGACCGCGTGTCGGGCGATCTGCCGCCCGCCGGGGAGGACGCGGCCCTGCAGCGCTGGCAGGAGTTCCTCGCGGACGACGTGAGCGGCTACAAACGGATGCGTGACCGCCCCGACAAGCCGGGCACCTCGCGCATGTCGGTGCACCTCAAGTACGGCGCGGTGCACCCGCGCACGCTGCTGGCCGACCTCGCCGGGCACAGCGGTGACGGGGCCGCGACGGTACGCACGGAGCTGGCCTGGCGGGAGTTCTACGCAGACGTCCTGTGGCACCACCCGGAGTCGGCCCGCGAGAACTTCGACCGCCGCTACGACGCCCTGCCCTGGGACAGCGGCGCGGAGGCCGACGCGCACTTCGAGGCGTGGGCGCAGGGCCGCACCGGGTTCCCGATCGTCGACGCGGGGATGCGCCAGCTGCGCGAGACGGCCTGGATGCACAACCGGGTCCGGATGATCGTCGCGAGCTTCCTCGTCAAGGACCTGCACCTGCACTGGACCCGCGGCGCACGGCACTTCATGCGGTACCTGGCCGACGGGGACCTGGCGTCGAACCAGCACGGCTGGCAGTGGGCGGCCGGCACGGGCACCGACGCCGCGCCGTTCTTCCGCGTGTTCAACCCGGTGGCCCAGGGGGAGCGGTTCGACCCGGACGGCGACTACGTGCGTCGGTTCGTCCCCGAGCTGCGCGACGTCCCCGGCGCCGCGGTGCACCGGCCGTGGGAGCTGCCCGACGGCCCCCCCAACGGCTACCCGCGCCCCATCGTGGACCACGCCGAGGAGCGCCGGGCGGCGCTGGACCGGTACGAGCAGGTCAGGGGCCGTTCGAGCTGACCGCTGGCGGTCTTGTCGGTGCCCTCCCCTACCCTTTCGGCGGACGGGGGAGGTGCTGTATGACCGAGAAGCCGACCCGGCGCCGCCGGCGCACGCTGCTGGTGCCGCTGCTGGGGATCGGGGTTGCCGCCTGGGCAGTCCGGTCCCGGCTCGCCGAGCGAGGGACGCTGCACGACGGGTGGCAGCCGCTGCCGCCCCGCCGCGTGACGCCCGACCGGACGGTGGCCGTGGCCCCCGCGCCCTCAATCGAGCCGGTCGAGCCCGAGCCGGTCGCGCGGCTCAAGCTCGCCTTGCCCGAGCCCGTGGCGACGCCCGAGCCGGAGCCTGTGGCGGAGGCGACGCCCGAGCCGGAGCCGGCCCGCGCCCGCGCCGTGCCCGCCGCCACCGCCGTCGCATCGGTCACCGCGCCCGCGCTGCCGGACGCGCCGTTCGGCCCGGGCTCCGCGCCGGCGCTCGACGACGGCGCGTCGCCGGACCCCGAGTACGTGGTCAAGGGCAAGACCGCGACGCGAGTGTTCTACGCGCCGGGCAGCGCGTACTACGCCCGCACGCGCGCGGACGTCTGGTTCCGCACGCCGGACGACGCCTCCGCGGCCGGCTTCACGCCACGGGCCCCCCGCCGCTCGAACTGATCACGTGGGTCAGGCCGTCTCGAACGGCACCGTGAGCCCGTACCCGCGGATCTTGCGGTAGATCGTCGCCCGGGACATGCCCAGCTGGCGGGCGGCCTCGGCCTTGTTGCCGTCGGTGTCGAGCAGGGCCTCGACGATCGCGTCGCACTCGATCGCCTCCAGCGGCGTGAGCACGCGCCGGGTCGTCGCCCGGCATTCCGGCGGCAGGTCGGCCAGCTCGATCGTGCCCGACCGCCGGCGGGCCACGGTCGTGCGCAGCACCTGGTAGAGCTGCTCGACGTTGCCCGGCCACAGGTTGCGCATGAGCACCCGCATCACGGCGGGGGAGACCGAGAGGTTGCCGCCGCGCGTGAGCCGGGTCAGCAGGTGGGGCACGAGCTCGGCGACGTCCTCGACGTGGTGGCGCAGCGGCGGGACCTCGACGGTCCGCGGGAACAGGGTGAGCAGTGCCGTGAGGTCGCCGTCCCGGTCACCCCGCTGCTTGCCGGCGGTGACCACCACCCAGGGCCCGTCGACGTCGGTGGACTCGCGGTAGGGCTCGAGGACGTCGACGAGCACGGACATCGCCTCGGGGGGCAGGGTGTCGACGTGGGTCAGCAGCAGCGTCCCCCCGCCCGTCGCGAGTTCGTCGATCACGTCCGCGACCCAGCGCGGGCCGTACTCCGCGGCGTCGAGCACGCGCAGGTGCGCCGCCGGCGTGCGGCTCTGGTGGACCGCGCGCGCCAGCGTCGTCTTCCCCGTGCCCGACTCGCCCTCCAGCACCAACCACTCGCGCGTGCGGAAGGCCCGGTCGACGGCCTGGCGGCACTTCGCCCACAGCGGACCGGAGCCCACGGCGGCGGGCAGCGCGGGCGAGGGCAGCCCGGCGCGCCCGCCGCCCGCGGACACCTGGCCGATCATCTGCACGAGGGCGACGCCGCCCGTGCCGCTGCCGTCGGTGAAGCTCGGCTTGCACTGGACGCGGGCGGTCAGCCCGCTGGGCAGGTCCACCAGTAGCTGCTGGCGGCGCCCGGTGGCCAGCGCCTCGGCGATCTCCGCGAGCAGCGGCCCCTGGTCGGCGGGGGCGAGCAGGTCGCGCGCCCGGTCGTTGAGCATCAGCAGGTCGTCGCCCACGGCCAGCACGGCGTCGCGGTTGCGCCGGCAGGCGGTCAGGTAGTCGTGCAGCAACGCGTGCTCGCGCCGCCCGGAGTGCTCCAGCAGCATCGCTTCGATGCGCCTGCCCAACGCCGACGCGGCGGCGGCCATCATGGAGCCGGCGTCGCGGCGCCAGCACGTGAGGTCGACGACGCCGAGCACCTTGTGCGTGACCGGGTGCCGCACCGGCATCCCGGTACAGGCGAACTCCTCCAGGTGCTCCACGTAGTGCTCGTGGCCGAAGACCCGGGCCGGGCCGCCGCCCTCCAGCGCGGTGCCGATGCCGTTGGTGCCGACGTGCTCCTCCGCATAGCTGAAGCCGGGGGCGAGCCAGACCCGGTCCAGACTCTTCTCCAGGCGCTCGTCACCGGTGTCGCGAGTGAGGACGACGCCGTTGGCATCGCAGAGGATGACGCTGACGGGCTCGCTCGCGAACTGCTCCGCGGCCTCCGCCAGCACCGGTCGCGCGGCCCGCAGCAGGGCGGACTCGCCGTCCAGGTCGGCGTCGAACGGGACGTCGAGGTGGTCGACCGGGACGTGCCAGAGCCGGGACCGGGTCCACGACGCCAGGATCGGCTCCCGCACGACGTCCGGCGCCGGGGCGCCCTCGGTGAGGAACGCGATGCGGGCCAGCGCCAACCGGGCCGACCCGGCGTCTTCCGGGGTCAGGACCGCCTGGGGGTGCTGTCCGTCCTGCTTCGCGTCGGCCAAACCGACCTCCTCGGAGCTGCAGCGGTCCGTGGTCGAGCGTGCACGTCGGCGGCCCCCGTCTCCGTCCACGATAGGCGGGGGCTCGCAGCGACGAGTCTCATATTGAGACCTCTGTCTCCCCAGCGGAAGGGTGTGATCCGAGCCACGAGGCCATACGGGATCCCGCGTCCTGTGCGGCCCCGGACCAGCTGTCCGAGTCGACGACGCCCGCGACCGTCGTGGATCACGGCCACCCACCACCGTGAGGAGTACACGTGAGTCGGCAGAGTCTGGCGAAGGCTCACCAGAAGATCCAGGAGCTCGCCTGGGAGCCGCAGTACCACGAGCCGTACATGAAGTACAAGACCGACTACACCTTCCGGAAGGCTGCGAAGAAGGACCCGCTCAAGCAGGTCCTCCGGTCCTACTTCCCCATGGAGGAGGAGAAGGACAACCGGGTCTACGGCGCGCAGGACGGCGCCATCCGCGGGAACATGTTCCGCCAGGTCCAGGAGCGTTGGCTGGAGTGGCAGAAGCTCTTCCTGTCGATCATCCCGTTGCCGGAGATCTCGGCGGCGCGCTCGATGCCGATGCTGTTCCACGTGGTCCCGAACCCGGAGCTGCACAACGGCCAGGCGATCCAGATGATCGACGAGGTTCGGCACAGCACGATCCAGCAGAACCTCAAGCGCCTGTACATGAACAACTACATCGACCCCGCGGGCTTCAACAACAGCCTGCGCAACTTCCAGGGCGACTACTGCGGCACCATCGGCCGGCAGTTCGCCGAGGGCTTCATCACCGGTGACGCGATCACCGCGGCCAGCATCTACCTGACGATCGTCGCCGAGACGGCGTTCACGAACACCCTGTTCGTGGCCATGCCGGCCGAGGCCGCGGCGAACGGCGACTACCTGCTGCCCACGGTGTTCCACTCGGTGCAGTCCGACGAGTCGCGCCACATCTCCAACGGCTACGCGACCTTGCTGATGGCACTGTCCGACGAGGACAACCGCCAGCTGCTCGAGCGCGACCTGCGCTACGCGTGGTGGAACAACCACCGCGTGGTCGACGCCGCGATCGGCACGTTCATCGAGTACGGCACGAAGGACCGCCGTAAGGACCGGGAGTCCTACGCCGAGATGTGGCGGCGCTGGATCTACGACGACTACTACCGCTCGTACCTGGTGCCGCTGGAGAAGTACGGCCTGGTGATCCCGCACGACCTCGTCGAAGAGGCGTGGAAGCAGATCTGGGAGAAGGGCTACGTCCACGAGGTCGCGCAGTTCTTCGCCACCGGTTGGCTCGCCAACTACTGGCGCATCGACGGCATGACCGACGAGGACTTCGAGTGGTTCGAGTACAAGTACCCGGGCTGGTACGACAAGTACGGCAAGTGGTGGGAGAACTACTCCCGGCTGGCCACGCCGAACGGGCACCACCCGATCGTCGCCGAGGACGTCGGCTACGTGTACCCGCACCGGTGCTGGACCTGCATGGTGCCCTGCCTCGTGCGCGAGGACATGGTCATGCAGGAGGTCGACGGCCAGTGGCGCACGTACTGCCACGAGGTCTGCCGATGGACCGACGCCGAGGCCTTCCGGCCGACCTACCAGGGCCGGGAGACCCCGAACATGGGCCGGCTCGTCGGCCACCGCGAGTGGGAGACGCTCTACCACGGCTGGAACTGGGCCGACGTGGTCAGCGACATGGGCTTCGTCCGCGACGACGGCAAGACGATGACGGCCCAGCCGCACCTGGACCTCGACCCCAAGAAGATGTGGACGCTGGACCACATGCGGCGGATGGGCCCGCTGCTGAGCCCGAACGTGATCCTCAACGAGATGAGCGACGCGGAGCGGGACGCGTTCAAGGCCGACTACAACCGCCAGGGTCCTGCCGGCCGTCCGGCACCTTCCGACGCCTGAGCGCGGGTCAGGCGAGGGGAGAGGGCCGGCCCGACCGGCCCTCTCCCTGCCCAACCTTGCCCACCTCCAGCCCGCTCCGCACGTGAGGACCTCCGTTGGGTGACAAGCACGTCGTCCGGTTCGAGCCGGTCGGCATCGAGATCGAGGTCGACGAGGACCAGACCATCCTGCGCGCTGCCGCCGAGCAGGGCGTCCAGCTCATGCACGGCTGCAAGGAGGGCCAGTGCGCCGCCTGCAAGTCCTTCGTCCTCGAGGGTGAGGACATCGAGCTCGACAAGTACTCGACGTTCGCGCTGCCGGACTTCGAGAAGGAGGAGGGGTCGACCCTGCTCTGCCGGGCGCACGCCTACGAGGACCTGGTGATCGAGCTCCTCAACTACGACGAGGAGATCATCCGGGGCGGCCTGCCGCTGCGCCGCGGCACCGTCGAGGTCGTCTCGAACGAGGCGGTGACGCACGACCTGCGCCACCTCGTCGTCAAGCTCGTCGAGCCCGAGGAGATCAAGTTCTTTCCGGGGCAGTACATGGACTTCGAGGTGCCGGGCACGGAGGAGACCCGGTCGTTCTCGATGGCGAACACGCCGAACCGGGCCGGCATGTTCGAGTTCGTCATCAAGATCTACCCGGGCGGCCTGTTCTCGGAGTTCCTGGCCGAGAAGGTGCAGCCGGGCGACCATCTGCAGGTGGAGGCCCCGTTCGGCACCTTCACCCTGCGGGAGAGCCGGACGTCGGACCTGTTGTTCGTCGGCGGCGGCGCGGGGATGGCCCCGATGCTGGGCCTGTTGCGGTCGATGGCCGAGCGGGGGGTCGATCGCAAGGTCACCTTCTACTACGGAGCGCGCACGCAGCAGGACCTGTGCTTCATCGGCGAGCTGGCGGAGCTGGCCGAGCGCCTGTCCGACTTCACCTACGTGCCGGCGCTGTCCCATGCCCCCGACGACGACGGCTGGGACGGCGAGCGGGGCCTGATCACGGAGGTGGTCAAGCGTCGCGAGTCGAGCCTCGCAGGGGTGGACGCCTACGTCTGCGGTCCGCCACCGATGGTCGACGCGGCCATCGCGACGCTGACCACGCTGGGAGTCAAAGAGAACAACATCCACTACGACAAGTTCACCACCACCGGTGAGCCCGAAGCCTGAGAGGTGGAGACAGACCCGATGACCACCACCGAGCGTCCCGAACGCAGCGTCCCCAAGCCGGTGTTCACCGACGCCGAGGCGGGGGCCCGCGAGTTCCCCGACTCCGGCCCCGGTGCCCGCCGGTACAACTACTTCACCCCGGCCAAGCGCAAGCAGACCCACTACGAGGACGTCACCGTCGACGTCCAGCCCGACCCACGGCACTACCTCTCCCAAGGCTGGATCTACGGCTTCGCCAACGGGGAGACCGGTTACCCCCTGCACTGGACGAAGCTCAAGGCGTGGGGCGTCGACCTGCCCGAGCCGACGCGCGGGACCGGCAGCGGCGGGATGCAGGTGCAGAACTGGCCCGCCCACGGGTGGCACGAGTTCCGCGACCCGAACGAGGAGTGGGAGCAGACCCTCTACCGCTACAACGCGAACGTCGTCCGCCAGCTCAACCAGAACGTCGAGAACGCCCGCAACGCGAAGGCGTTCGACTTCTGGGCCACGAACTGGGTGCGCTTCGTCGAGCGGCACGTCGGTGCCTGGATGCACATCGAGCACATCCTCGGGCTCTACGTGTTCGCCTCCAACGAGCGCTCGTGTCCGACGAACATGCACAACACCGCGCTGGCGGCCAACAGCACACGCAAGATCCGGTTCGCGCAGGACCTGGCGCTGTACAACCTCACCCTCTCCGAGGAGATCGAGGGCTTCGACGGCGCGGCGCACGTCGAGGCGTGGAACTCCGACTCCGAGTGGCAGGGCGCGCGCAAGCTGACCGAGGCGCTCACCGCGATCGAGGACGACTGGGGCGAGGCGATGTTCGCCACGAACGTGGTGTTCGAGCCACTGATCGGCGAGCTGTTCCGCAGCAACCTCGTCATGCAGTCCGCGGCGCCGAACGGCGATTTCGTCACCCCGACCGTAATGGGTGCCGGCGAGAACGACTACTCGCAGCGTGACCTGCGCTGGACCATCGCGTGCTTCGCCCCGCTCGTGTCGGACAAGGAGTTCGCCGACCACAACCGGCAGCTCATGGACGGGTGGCTGACCAAGTGGGTGCCGCAGGCGCTGGAGGCGGCGCGGACGATGCAGCCCCTGTGGTCGGCGGCCGACCACAGGCCCCCGCGTTTCGAGGACAGCCTGGACAAGGCGAAGAACCGGTTCGCCGGGATCTGCCGCGATCTCGGTCTCGACACCCCCGAGGAGCTGAAGCAGTGACCTCCTTCAAAGCCGGAACCTCGTTCAAGACGGCCGAGAGCCCGTTCAAGTCCGACAACACCGCCTCCGGCAAGGCCGGCGTGACGCTGATGAACACCCAGATCGGGGCCGTGGTGGCCGAGGTCATGAACCGGCAGGACAACGTGACCGTCACGTACCTCCCCTCGATGATCCGGGTGGACTGCGTGGGCCGGATGGACTTCGTCTACGCCGAGATCTCCGAGGCGCTCGGCGAGGAGGAGGGCTTCTACGACGCCGCCGAGTTCGAGGAGAACATGTCCACGCACTACGGGAAAATGATCCACATGGACGACCGGACCGTGATGTTCGGAAGTCTGGAGGAAGCGGCCGAGTTCATCGGCGACATGCTCCCACCCGAGGTGGCCAACAAGGCCATCCAAGAGATCCAGTAATTCGCTCCGGTCCGGGTCGTCGTCCGCGCACGCCCGTGCGGGCGGCGGCCCGTTCTCGTTGATTTGCACCCGCGCCGCAGACCAACGCTCGTCCTACAGGAGGTCCCGTCATGGCGAAGGAACTGAGATTCGGTGAGGAGGGCCGCCGGCTGCTCCAGGCCGGAGTGGACCAGCTCGCCGAAGCCGTGAAGAGCACGCTCGGCCCGAAGGGCCGCAACGTCATCCTCGAGAAGATCACCGGCTCGCCCGAGGTGACCAACGACGGCGTCACCATCGCTCGCGAGATCCACCTGCGCGACCCGTTCGAGAACATGGGTGCCCAGCTGGTCAAGGAAGCGGCGGTCAAGACCAACGACACCGTCGGTGACGGCACGACGACCGCCACCGTGCTGGCGCAGGCGATCGTCCGGCAGGGCATGAAGGCCATCGCCGCCGGCGGCAACCCCGTGCTGGTCAAGCGCGGGATCGACCTGGCCGTCGGGGCGCTCGTGGAGCACCTCTCGTCCGTGTCGCACACCGTGTCGACCGAGGAGGACTTCGCGCGCGTCGCCGCGATCTCGGCGAACGACGACGACGCGATCGGGCGCGTCGTCGCTCGTGCCCTGCACACCGTCGGCGACGACGGGGTGGTCACCGTCGAGGACTCCCCGGTGCTGGGCCTCTCCGTGGAGTTCGTCGAGGACTTCGAGTTCGACAACGGGTACGTGACCCCGTACATGGTGACCAACCCGGGCACCCTCGAGGCGGTCGTCGACGACCCGTACATCCTCTTGTCGGCGGAGAAGATCAAGGACGTCCAGTCGATCATGCCGGTGCTCGACAAGATCATGCGGGCGGACCGGCGGCCGCTGGTGATCGTCGCGGAGACCGTCGAGGGCACCGCCCTGCAGATGCTCGTGCACAACCACGTCAACCGCACGTTCCAGGCCGTCGCGATCAAGGCGCCGGGCTTCGGGGAGAAGCGGATCCACCTGCTGGAGGACATGGCCGCGCTGTGCGGGGGCAAGGTGCACAGCAAGAGCTCCTCGTTCGCGCTGGAGCAGATGACCACCGAGCACCTCGGGCGCGCCACCCAGGTCCGCGTGACGAGCGACAACACCACGATCATCGGTGGGCGCGGCGACCGCGTCGCGCTGGAGCAGCGGCTCAGCCAGCTGCGGGCCGAGCTGGCCCGGGCGACGATCGGCACGGACGAGGACTTCTTCGCGGACCGGATCGCGCGGCTCTCGGGCAAGGCGGCGGTGATCCACGTCGGGGCGCCGACAAACGCCGAGGCGAAGGAGGTCCGCCACCGCGTCGACGACTCGTTGCAGGCCACGCGCGCCGCGATCGCCGAGGGCATCGTCGCCGGCGGCGGTGCCGCCCTGCTGCACGCCGAACCCGCGCTGGACAAGGTGGCGGTCGACGGCGACTACCGGATCGGCGTGGAGATCGTCCGCTCCGCGCTGACCGAACCCGTGCACCTGATCGCGTCGAACGCCGGCTACGACGGCGACGACGTGGTCAAGCAGGTGTCCGCGATGGGCGTCGACGAAGGCTTCGACGCGCTGGAGGGCCGCTTCGGCAACATGGTGGAGCTGGGGATCATCGACCCGCTGCGGGTGGTGCGCTCGGCGCTGCAGAACGGCGCGTCGGTGGCGGGGTTGATCCTCACCACGAACTCGCTGGTGGCGGAGGAGGTCACGCCCTGGAACAAGGCGCTGATGACGGAGTTCGGGCCGCTGGACGAGGGCATCCCGCAGCCGTCCCCGGACTCCTCGACCCCGCAGTCCCTGGGCCTGGGCCCGTCGGTGGGCTGATCGGCGAGGAAAGGTAGGCGCCCGAGTCCGGGGTGGGCGCCGAATGTAGCGAAAGCGGCGTTGGGTGCACTGAACGCACTGAACGCCGCTTTCGCTACATCGGTTGGCGGTCAGCCGACCATGTGGATGGCCCTGGCCCGCACCGGGGGGCGCGGTCGCCGGGCCGCCGCGGCGTAGGCGGCGACGAGCGTCGCCATCGACCCGTCCGGGTCGCGGTGCAGTGCTGTGGGCAGCACCGGGAGCACGACGACATTCGCGGCCGTCATGTCCGCGGTGCGCGTGATCTCCCGGGCGTAGGACTCGGGGTTCAGGTGCCAGGCGTAGGAGTTGATCTCCCAGGCCAGCGCGACCTCGTCGAACCAGGCGTCCGCTATCCCGAGCAGCCGGCCGCGTTCGTCGTAAACCGGGACGTTCCACCACGGCGCGGGCAGGCCGCTGCGCGCCACCAGACGCTTGGCGTCGCGCTCGGCTGTCGATCTGATCCCTTCGGAGACGTCGACGAGGACCCTCCGTGGTGTCGCGGATCCGCGCTGGCTGCCTTCCCGCAGCTCGGCCGCCAGCTGTGCCGGGGTGCACAGGCGACGCTGCACGGTGTCCGCGATCAGCTCGGTGATCTCGGCAGCGGAGTGCAGGCGCCGGGCACCGTCGAGGCAGGCGCGGACAGCGGGGGTCAACGGGACGCCGTTTCGCACGATCGCCGGCGGCAGCCGCGTCGTGCGTTCGACGACCACGAATTCCGAGCCCTTGAGCTGCCGCTCCTCGGGCACGAGCAGGTGGACCTTCCCCGGCGGATCGGGTCCGCGACGCACGCCGTGCCGGCGGCACGCCTCCAAGCCGGTTACGAGCGCGTCCGGGCCGCCGTACATCAGCGCGGCGGTGATCTCCTGTTGCCGGGTGGCCGGTCCGCTGCCGAGCAGGACGATGCCGGGTAGCAGGCGGCGCCACGGCCCGCCGTCCTGACATCGCCGGGCGACGGTGGGCCCCGGCACGCCGAGACCGACGAGCGCCGCCACGGAGATCACCCGGTCGCGTGCCGAGCGCCGCAGCGCCTCCGGGTCGTTCGCCCATCGTCCACGTCGCATGGCCCGGATGGTGACCAGCGAGGGGTGATCGACGGGCCCGTTCGGGAAATCCCATGTAGCGAAAGCGGCGTTCAGTGCACTGAACGCACTGAAAGCCGCTTTCGCTACATCTGGGCGCGCACCCGCCGCGCCGCTCAGGCGAAGGTGTGCCAGAGGAGCACGGCGTTCAGGGCGATGATCACCAACGCGGCCGCCCCGGCCGCCGCCGTCGTGAGGGTGCGGTTCACCAGCTCGCCCATCAGCCCGCGGTCGCGGGTCAGCAGAACCAGCGGGACGAGGGCGAACGGGATGCCGAACGCGAGCACCACCTGCGAGAACACCAGGGCAGCGGTCGGGTCGACGCCGAGCGAGAGCACCACGAGCGCCGGGGTCAGGGTCAGGGCGCGGCGGGCGAGCAGCGGGATCCGCCGCTGCACGAAGCCCTGCATCACGACCTGGCCCGCGTAGGTTCCCACGCCCGACGACGCGAAGCCCGACGCGAGCAGCGCGAGCGCGAACAGGGTCGCCGCCGGGGCGTCGAGGGCGCGGGCCAGGCCGGCGTACACGCCTTCGAGGGTGCCGGTGTCCGGGATCGGTGAATCGTGGAACAGCGCCGCCGCGACCACAAGCATCGCCGCGTTGACCAGCCCGGCCAACCCCATGGCCACCAACACCCCGCGCCGGTGTGCGCGCAGCAGGCGGTGGCGCTGCGCGACGGTGTCCCGCGGGTCGCGCCGGCAGGTGAGCGCCGAGTGCAGGTAGATGACGTGCGGCATCACCGTCGCGCCGAGGATGCCCGTGGCCAGCAGCAGGCTCTGGGGGCCGGCAAAGCCCGGAACCAGGCCGGCGGCCAGCGGCGCGATCTCGATCGGGACCCGGAGCACCGTGATCACGAACCCGATGACGATCACGGCGAACAGCCCCGCGACCGCCCGCTCGAACGGCCGGTGCCCGCGCTCCTGCAGCGCCAGCAGCCCGAAGGCGACCACGCCCGTCACGAGCCCACCGATCGGCAGCGGCAGTCCGAAGAGCAGGTAGAGCGCCACCGCACCGCCGATCACCTCGGCCAGGTCCGTGGCGATCGCGACGCACTCCGCCTGCACCCACAGCCCGATGTTGACCCGGCGGGGGAAGGTGTCGCGGCAGACCTCGGGCAGGTTGCGGCCGGTCGCGAGCCCGAGCTTGGCCGACAGGGACTGGATCAGCATCGCCGTCACGTTGGCGGCGACGATCACCCACAGCAGCAGGTAGCCGAACTCCGAGCCCGCGGCGAAGTTCGTGGCGAAGTTGCCGGGGTCGACGTAGGCGATCGCCGCGACGAACGCGGGCCCGAGCACCGGGGCGGTGCGCAGGGCGCGGGCCGGGCCCGCGGCGGCGGAGCGGACGGCGTTCATCATGCGAGCACGTCCGTTCGCACGTCGCGACCGTGCACCAGGCGGGTCAGCGGCTCGCCGAGCGCGTGGTCGTGACCGTCGAACCGTACCCACAGCGGCCCCCCGAACGCCCCGCGCTCGAGCACGACCAGGGTCAGGCCGGGTACCACGCCGAGGTCGGTCAGGTGCGCGAGCGCGGCCCCGTCCCAGTCCTGCACCCGCTCGACCCGGAACTCCCCACCGACCGCCGCGTCGGCGAGCCGGGTGCCCCAGCCTTCGACGTGCGTCTCGCCGGGCCGCGGGATCGGGTCGCCGTGCGGGTCGTGGGTCGGCCGGCCGAGCAGTTCGTCGATGCGGTCGAGCAGCCGGTCGGACACCGCATGCTCCAGCGCGTCCGCCTCGTCGTGCACCTCGTGCGGGGCGAGCCCGACGACGCGGACCAGGAAAGCCTCCAGCAGCCGGTGCCGGCGGACCACGTGCCGGGCGTGCCGGGCGCCGTGCGGCGTGAGCGACGCCCGGTGGTCCGTGCGCTCGACGAGCCCGTGCTCGGCGAGCCTGCGGAGCATCGCGGACACGGTCGGAGCGGAGACGCCCAGGTGGCGGGCCAACGCGGAGGTGGTCACCTCGTCGCCACGGCCCGACAGCACGAAGATGGTCCGCAGCGCATCTTCGGTCGGGGCGGTGGGCACGAGCCCGCAGCAGGCCCGTGACGAGCGCAGATCCTCCATGAGCCACCTCTCACGACGGTGTTAGAGCGGCCGAATACCTCCGAACCTACGAGCGCTCGTGCGGTGTGGAGGTCTCAATCCGAGACGCGTCTGGACGTTCGCAGCAGGGTGGCCCTGCTGCCAACCAGATGAGAGCAGGGCCACCCTGCTGCAACGATCACGAACGGCCGCCAGTACAGGCCACGGCCCCGCCGGGGAGGGGTGCCGGCGGGGCCGTGGTGCTTCTTCAGGACGTCGCCGCGTACCGCTTCGCGAGCAGGTCGCGGCACGTGCCGCCGTTCGCCTCGATGCTCACGCCCGTGAGCCGGGCTCGCCGCAGGTGCAGCGGGACCTGGGCGGCGGTGACCGCCTCGCCGTCCGGGTGCAGCAGCAGGGGCGCGTCGTCGTCGTGCGGCAGCCCCACCTCGGCCCGGCGGGCCCGCAGCCGGTCGAGGTCCTGTGACGGCGGGACCTGCCCGAGCCGCATCTGCGCCAGTTCCTCGGGCGTGGCACCGGCGTTGACCAGCGGCCGGGCCACCCGCTCCTGGCCGGCGAGTGCGGCCTTGCGGTAGAAGGTCGCACGCAGGTCGTCCAACTCCTGGACCGCCTCGCCCGGGAACGCGGCGACGAACCCGGACCGGGCCGCCACCCCCTGGTTGATGACCTCGGAGACGAAGTGGTCTTCCAGCGCGATGTCCGCCCGGGTGACCCCCGGCACCGCCGACACCGCGTCGTGCGCGTCGGCGACCATCAACCACGAGAAGTTCGGCGAGCAGAAGAACGTCGGGAGCCGCAACCGGACGGTCGCCACCCCGTCTACGGACACGGTGCACGACTTGACGAACTCGAGCGACGTGACGGGCTCGTCGAGCTCGGGGTCGAGCACCGTGTCCAGTGCGGCCCAGACGGCGTCCCGGAGGACACCATTCATGCCTGTGCTCCGGCGTGCGTCCCGGCGTCGATGAGCAGCTCCTCTCCGGGTGCCTTCTCCTCGTCCGCTGTGGTGCCGGGCGCGGGCAGCTGGTACTCGGCGGGCACCTCGATGTCGTAGAGCTTCGCCGAGTTCAGACCCATGATCTTCTTCTTGGCGGTGGTGGTGAGCCGCGGGTAGTCCGAGAACGCCTCGTCGTCCGGCATCTGCCAGTCGATGAAGCCCTCGACCTGCCACTTCGGCTCCCAGATGCCGTAGTCGCTGCCGAAGACGATCCGGTCCTCACCCACCCAGAACAGCAGCTCGCCCATGACCTTCGCGAAGAACTTGGGCCGGGCGTACATGTGGGCGCCGATCACGACGGACAGGCCGGCGTACACGTTCGGCTCCTGCACGGCGGTGTAGCAGAAGTCCTCGATCCGCGGCAGGCCGACGTGCTCGACGATGAAGTTCAGCTCCGGGAAGTCGGTGGCGGCGTGGTCGACGTCCTCGATGTTGAACGCGTCCTTGTCCAGCGGCCAGATCGTGGGGCCCTTGTGCAGGTGGACGTTCTTGATCCCCAGAGCCTGGGTGCGCTTGAGGAACTCGCGGGCGTCGGGCTCGTCGATCTTGTATCCGCGCGAGTCGCCGATCCACTCGGCGGTGTAGAGCTTGACGCCCTTGAAGTTGTACTTCTTGTGGTCTTCCTCGAACCGGCGCCAGCCCTCCTCGCCCTCACGCGGGTCCCAGCGGCCGTTGACGAAGACCTTGCCGGGGTACGCGTCGGCGATCTGCCGGTTGCGCTCGACGGTGTTGAAGCCCTCCTTGTACCAGTGCTTGAGGTAGGTCGACTGCAGGACGGCGTAGTCGATGTGGCCCTCGTCGAACACGTCGTGCTTGTAGTCCTCGACGGTCCAGCGCTGGTACTTCTCCATGTCCCAGTGGGTCTCGGGCGGGCCGAGCTGGTGGTAGCCGTAGAAGCAGTCGATCCAGCCCTTCGCGAGGTTCTCGCGACCTTCGACCCAGTTGTCGGGCCGGGCGTTCCAGAAGTGCTGGTGCTCGTCGACGATGAAGTACTTCTCGCCGTCCTTTTCGTACATGTGGTGGTTCCTCCGCGTCAGAAAGGGGCGGTGCGGATCAACTGCTGGGCGAGATCAACTGCTGGGCGAGATGATCAGGGGACGAGGATCGCCCGGCCGCGGACGCGTCCGGCGTCGAGGTCGTGCAGCGCGTCGAGCGCCGCATCGAGGGGGTACTGCTTCGTGTGCAGGGTGACCTTGCCGGCCTGCGCGAGCACCATCAGCTCGGCGAGGTCGTTGTAGGTGCCGACGATGTTGCCGATGATGCTCTTCTCGCCCGCGACGAAGTCGAGCGTCGGCGCCCGGAACTCGCCGCCGTAACCGATGACGTACTGGAACCCGTCCGGTGCGGTCATCGCCCACGCGTCGTTCTCCGCGCCCTGCTCGGCGACGAAGTCGAAGACGACGTCGGCGCCCTGACCGCCGGTCAGGTCCTTGACCGCCTCGATGTGGGTGCCGTCGGAGACCACCGTCTCGTCCGCGCCGATCTCCTTGGCGAGCGCGAGCGCGTCCGGGTTCCGGTCGACCACCACGATGCGTGTCGCGCAGAGGGCGGCGAGCGCCTGGATCCCGATGTGGCCCAGGCCGCCTGCGCCCTGGACGACCGCGGTCGTGCCCGGCCACAGGCGGGGGACCGCCTTGCGGACCGCGTGGTAGGCGGTGATGCCGGCGTCCGCGAGCGCTGCGACGTCCGCGGGGTTGGTCTCGGGGTTGAGCTTCACGCACGCCCGGGCGGTCGTGCGCAGGTACTCGGCCATGCCGCCGTCGTTGTTGCTCAGGCCGGGGAAGAAGGCGTTCGTGCAGTGCATGTCGTTGCCGGCGCGGCAGGCCAGGCACAGCCCGCACGACGGCTGGGGGTGCAGGATCACGGTGTCACCGACCGCGACGTTCGTGACACCCTCGCCGACCTCGTGCACCCAGCCCGCGTTCTCGTGGCCGATGACGTAAGGCAGGTCCGGATTCATGGCCTGCGCCCAGTCGCCGTTCACGATGTGCAGGTCGGTTCGGCACACCCCGGCGCCACCGACCTTGACTATCACGTCCAGGGGGCCCTGGAGCGTGGGCTCCGGGATGTCGTCGATCCGCGGTTCGCTGTGGTATTCGTGCACCCGAACGGCCCTCACGCGGGAACCTCCTCGTCGTCGCCGCGGTCAACTCGGCCGACGCTACGGAGCGCCAACCGTGACGGGCGTCTCATGTTGAGACACTTCGATCACCCTGTCCAGCCGTGGGGGAGCGGGGTCAGCGAGCCCTGGTCAGCGGCCCACGCGTACGTCCAGCAGGCGGTCCGCGGCCCGTCGAAGGGCGTGGCGGACACCCGGATCCGCCGGTACTCCGGTCCCTCGTAGCGATCGAGACGGCGGAGCAGGACGGCCGGGCCGCGAACGTCGACGACCCATCCGGGGGCGCGGCCCGACCCGTCGAGGAGCAGCGCGGGGTAGCCGAGGCCGGTGTCGCACACGCGTCCGGCGACGGTGGCGCGCCGCGGAGCGCCGACCGCGTGCCCCGCCACCTGCGGCCACGCCGGGTGCCCCGGTTGCAGGGTCCCGTAGACGAACACCGCGGCGGGCCAGTCGTCGGGATCCGGTGCGGCGGGCACGGTGGTGGCGCACAGCCCGTCGTCCGATGCGGGGACACCGTCGAGCTCCAGCGCCCCGGCCTGACCGATGTCGGCGCAGCGGACCGGGCGCCCGTCGACGAGCAGTGGTCGGCGGATCGCCGACAGCCCGACGTAGCACCACGGCGCCTCGATGCGCAGGCCGTCGTCGGTGTCGCCCAGGTCGATGTACACGGCGCCGGTGCCCAGCCGGGCCAGCCGGTAGCGGTCGCCGCGCCCCTCGCAGCGGTCGAGCACCGCGACCTGGTCGGGCGTGGCCATCCAGACGGCGTGCTGTTCTGACGCCCCGGGCGCGGCCCCGAGCACGGACGTCCGCTGCCCGTCGCGGGCCCGGAACCCGCTCGCCCACACCGCGGCCAGCCCCTCGGTGCGGGCGCGCAGCACGACCACCGGTCCGGCCAGCCCCAGCGCCCGACGCAGCCAGGTGATCTTGCTCGGGTTGCGGTTCGAGCCGTAGGAGAGCACGGGGACCCGCGCCGCGAGTGGTGGCGCACCGTGTCCGGCGAGCCACAGATCAAGCTCCGCCCCGCCGACGCGCCAGGTGACATCGAGGGTCAGGGGGTGGCTGTGTCCGTCGAGGTGCACGAACGAGAACGGCGGGACGGCGCCGGGGTAGGGATCGGCGGGGAAGCCGGCGTCGGGGTAGGCGTGGCCCGCCACGGCTGGACCGATCCCGGCCCGGTGCTCAGGCGGGCGCGGCAATCGGCAGCCCATGTGCTGCGGCAGCGGCGAGCATGCGCGTGTCGTAGCTGATCACGACGTCGAGCTCACCGCGAAGCAGTAACGCGGTGGCGACGTGGACTGCGTCGAGTGATCGCAGCATCGGGTCCGGTAGTCGTCCCGCGGATTCCAGCAGTGATGGGGTGAGCTCGACGAGCGTCATCTCACCGAGCAGCAGATCCGTCCGGGGCATGAAGTGTGCACCTACCCGCAGCGTGCTGCGGCGAGCCTCGACCGACAGCAACGCGCTCGACACCGTCTCCGCATCGCCGATCTTCTGCGCGAGGGCAGCGGACTCGGCCTCGTTCCACACCGTCTTGACGAACGCGGACGTGTCGAGATATATCACCACCGCTCTTCGTCTCGCATCTCCTGCAGGACCTCGCTCAACGGTCGAGTGCCGGGGGGCGCAGGCGGCGGTGGGAGGAGGTCCTGAAGGCGCCCCCGGCCCCGACGGACCTGCCCGGCCGCCTCCATGCGATCGAGCATCGAGGTGGGTTCGTCAGCAGGCACCAGGTAAGCAACGAGCTTGCCTCGGTCGGTGACCGCGATCCGCTTGCCTGCCTTTGCCATGGCGACGTACCGGGACGCATGCTGTCGCAGCTCCCTGATCCCGATCTTCTCCGCTTCCTCCACGGTGTCAGAGTAGCACCCGAAGTGCTACTCTGACCGCGCTTCGATGGCCGTCTCAATGCCCCCGCACGATCCACTCCTCCAGGTTCGGCGCCTCCGCGCCGATCGACGTCGAGTCGCCGTGACCCGTCCGAACCGTGGTGTCGGCCGGTAGCGTGAGCAGCCGCGTACGGATCGAGTCGATGATCGTCTCGAACGACGAGAACGAGCGGCCCGTGGCGCCCGGACCGCCCTGGAACAGGGTGTCGCCCGTGAACACCGTCGCCAGCTCCGGGGCGTAGAGGCACGACGAGCCGGGGGAGTGTCCGGGTGTCGTGATCACCTGCAGCTCGATCCCGCCCGCGGTGAGCACGTCGCCGTCGCACAGGTCGTGGTCCGGCTTGCGGTCCGGATGCGCCATCGCCCACAGCGGCGCCTCGGCCGGGTGCAGGTAGACCGGGGCGTCGAAGCGGTCGGACAGGGCGGGCGCCTGGTTCACGTGGTCGTCGTGCGCGTGGGTGCACACCACGGCCACGACGCGCCGCCCGCCGACCGCGGACGCGATCTTCTCCAGGTCGTGCGCGGCGTCGATGACGATCACCTCGTGCTCGTCCCCGACGATCCACACGTTGTTGTCGACGTCCCAGGTGCCGCCGTCGAGCGAGAACGTCCCCGAGGTGACGACGTGGTCGAGAGGACTCATCAGAAGACCACCACGGAGCGCAGGACCTCGCCCTTGTGCATCTTGTGGAACGCCGACTCGACGTCGTCGAGCCCGATCGTCTCGGAGACGAACTTCTCCAGCGGGAGCCGGCCCTGCAGGTGCAGGTCGATCAGCATGGGGAAGTCGCGGGAGGGCAGGCAGTCGCCGTACCAGGACGACTTGGTGGCGCCGCCGCGGCCGAACACGTCGAGCAGGGGCAGCTCGATGCGCATGTCCGGGGTGGGCACGCCGACGAGCACGACGGTGCCGGCGAGGTCGCGGGCGTAGAAGGCCTGGGTGAAGGTCTCGGGACGGCCCACGGCGTCGACGACGACGTTCGCGCCGTTGCCGTCGGTGAGCGCCTGGATACCCTCGACCGCGTCCTGCTCGCGGGAGTTGATCGTGTGGGTGGCGCCGAAGTCCTTGGCCCAGCCGAGCTTCCGGTCGTCGACGTCGACGGCGATGATCGTGGACGCCCCGGCGAGCCGGGCGCCGGCGATGGCGGCGTTGCCGACCCCGCCGCAGCCGATGACGGCGATGGAGTCGCCGCGGCCCACCTTGCCGGTGTTGATGGCGGCGCCGATTCCGGCCATGACACCGCAGCCGAGCAGCCCGGCGACCTCGGGCTTCGCCGCGGGGTTGACCTTCGTGCACTGTCCGGCGTGGACGAGGGTCTTCTCGACGAACGCGCCGATGCCCAGCGCGGGGGAGAGCTCCTGGCCCGAGGTCAGGGTCATCTTCTGGGCGGCGTTGTGGGTGCTGAAGCAGTACCAGGGCTCGCCGCGGCGACAGGCCCGGCAGTTCCCGCAGACGGCGCGCCAGTTGAGGATGACGAAGTCGCCCGGGGCGACGTCGGTGACGCCCTCGCCGACCGACTCGACGATCCCGGCGGCCTCGTGGCCGAGCAGGAACGGGAAGTCGTCGTTGATGCCGCCCTCGCGGTAGTGCAGGTCGGTGTGGCAGACGCCGCAGGCCTGGACCTTCACCACCACCTCACCCGGTCCCGGGTCCGGGACCACGATCGTCTCCACCGATACCGGGTCGCCCTTCTTGTGCGCGACGACCCCGCGAACCTGCTGCGGCATCCCTGCTCGCCTCCTCCTGCTCGACTCATGAGCAGCCTGCCACGCACGGCCCGGGACGTCCGCCGGGACCGGTCATGTAGCTCCGGGACCCCGGGAATCGTCGGGGTGCTGGGGTATGAAGGTGGGGAGCGAGAAGAGGGCAGCGATGGCGCAGATACCCGAGGCCTACATCTACGAGGCGATCCGCACCCCCCGCGGGCGCGGCAAGCCGTCCGGGTCGCTCCACGAGGTCAAGCCGATCGCCCTGGTCGTCGGCTTGATCCACGAGATGCGACGGCGATTCCCGGCGCTGGACCCGGCCGCCATCGACGACATCGTGCTCGGGGTGGTCACGCCGGTCGGGGACCAGGGCGGGGTCATCGCCCGGGCCGCCGCGCTCGCTGCCGGCCTTCCGGAGGTGGTCGCGGGGCTGCAGATCGACCGGTTCTGCGCCTCCGGGCTCGAGGCCGTGAACATCGCGGCGATGAAGGTCCGCTCAGGCATGGAAGACCTCGTCCTCGCCGGTGGCGTCGAGTCGATGTCCCGGGTGCCGATGGGCTCCGACGGCGGCGCCTACGCGATGGACCCGGAGACCGCCTACGGCATCGGCTTCGTCCCGCAGGGCATCGGGGCCGACCTCATCGCCACCATGGAGGGGTTCTCCCGCACGGACGTCGACACCTACGCCGTCGAGTCGCAGACCCGTGCCGCCAAGGCGTGGGCCAACGCCTGGTTCGGCCGGTCGGTCGTCCCGGTCCGCGACCGCAACGGGTTGACCATTCTGGAGCGCGACGAGCACGTTCGCGCCGGCGCCACGTTGGACGCTCTCGCCGGCCTGCAGCCGTCGTTCGCCGGTATGGGCGAGGCGGGCGGGTTCGACGCCGTGGCGCTGCAGCGCTACCACTGGGTCGAGCGGATCGACCACGTCCACCACGCGGGCAACTCCTCGGGCATCGTGGACGGCGCCGCGCTGGTGCTGGTCGGCTCGGAGGCCGCGGGCGCCGCGGCCGGGCTGACCCCGCGCGCCCGGGTCGTCTCGGTCGGGCTGGCGGGGTCGGATCCGACGATCATGCTCACCGGTCCGGTGCCGGCCAGCCGGAAGGCGCTGGCCAAGGCCGGGCTCACGGTGGACGACATCGATCTGTTCGAGGTGAACGAGGCCTTCGCCGCGGTGCCGATGTGGTACATGCGTGAGATGGGTGTTCCCCACGAGAAGGTGAACGTCAACGGCGGGGTGATCGCTCTGGGCCATCCGCTGGGTGCCACCGGGGCGATGAGCCTCGGCACGTTGGTCGACGAGCTGGAACGCCGCGAGCTGCGCTACGGCCTGGTCACCTTGTGCATCGGCGGCGGCATGGGGGTCGCGACGATCGTGGAGCGGGTCTGATGACCGAAAAGGCGGTCCGCTGGGAGCGCGGTGCCGGTGATCTCGACGGGATCGCCGTCGTTGTGCTGGACGACCCCGAACGCAGCGCGAACACGATGAACGAGGCCTACCTCGCCGGGATGGAGGAGGTCCTCGACGGCCTTGCCGCGGCGAAGGCGGACCTGCGTGGCGTGATCGTCATCTCGGCGAAGAAAACGTTCTTCGCGGGCGGTGATCTGGAGACGCTGATCCGGTACGGCCCGGACGACGCCGCCGCGGTGTTCGACCACGTCACCCGGATCAAGGGGCAGCTGCGGCGGCTGGAGACCCTCGGCCTGCCGGTGGTGGCCGCGGTGACCGGCACCGCGCTCGGCGGGGGCCTGGAGATCGCCCTGGCCTGCCATCACCGCATCGGCCTCGACGCGCCGGGCGTGGTCTACGGGCTGCCCGAGGTGACCCTCGGGCTGATGCCCGGCGCGGGCGGTGTCACCCGGATCACCCGGATGCTCGGCATCGCCGACGGGTTCATGAAGGTCTTGGGTCAGGGGCAGCGACTGAGGCCCGCCGCCGCCCTGGAGATCGGAATTGTGGACGAGCTGGTCACCTCCCGGGAGGAGGCGCTCGCCCGCGCCCGAACGTGGATCGAGGGGAACCCGCAGGCCCGGCAGCCCTGGGACAGCCCCGGCTACAAGATCCCCGGCGGCACGCCGTCGACCCCCAAGCTCGCCGCCGTCCTGCCCGCCTTCCCGGCGAACCTCCGCAAGCAGCTCAAGGGCGCCCCGCTTCCTGCGCCGCGCAACATCCTGGCCGCGGCCGTCGAAGGCAGCCAGGTCGACGTCGACACCGCGCTGCGCATCGAGACGCGGTACTTCGTCGAGCTGGTCACCGGGCAGGTCGCCAAGAACATGACCAAGGCGTTCTTCTTCGACATGCAGGCGATCTCGGGTGGTGCCTCGCGTCCGGCCGGGTTCCCGCGGTGGGCGCCGACGAAGGTCGCGGTCCTGGGCGCCGGGATGATGGGCGCGGGCATCGCGCACTCGTGCGCGCTGGCGGGCTGGGAGGTCGTCCTCAAGGACGTCTCGTCGGACGTCGCCGCGAAGGGCAAGGCGTACTCCGAGGGCTTGGTCGCCAAGGGCGTGCAGCGCGGGAAGACGACACCGGAGAAGGGCGCGGCCCTGCTCGCCCGGATCACCTCGACTGACGACTACGCCGCCCTCGCCGGCGCGGACCTGGTGATCGAGGCCGTCGTCGAGTCGCCCGCGGTGAAGCAGGAGGTGTTCGCCGAGGCGGCGAAGGTCGTCGCGGCGGACGCCCTGCTGTGCTCGAACACCTCGACGCTGCCGATCACGTCGCTCGCCGAGGGCGTCGACCGGCCCGGCGACTTCATCGGCCTGCACTTCTTCTCCCCGGTCGACAGGATGCCGCTCATCGAGATCATCCGGGGGCGGGCCACCTCGGACGCCACGCTGGCCCGCGCATTCGACGTCGCGGTCGGCCTGCGCAAGACGCCGATCGTCGTCAACGACAGCCGCGGCTTCTTCACCAGTCGGGTGATCAGCACGTTCCTCAACGAGGGCGTCGCGATGCTCGCCGAGGGCATCGACCCTCAGACGATCGAGCAGGCCTGCGCGCAGGCCGGCTACCCGGCTCCGGTGCTGCAGTTGATGGACGAGCTCACCCTGACGCTGCCGCGCAAGATCCGGGACGCGGCCCGGGCCGCGGCCGGCGACGCCTACGTCCCGCACCCCGCCGAGGCCGTGCTGGACCGCATGGTGGAGGAGTTCGACCGGAAGGGCCGCAGCTCGGGGGCCGGGTTCTACGAGTACGAGAACGGGCGCCGCACGCGCCTGTGGCCCGGGTTGCGCAGCGAGCTCGGGGCGACGAACCACGACGTCGATCTCCATGAGCTGGCCGAGCGCATGCTGGTCGTCGAGGCGGTCGAGACCCAGCGGTGCCGGGACGAGGGCGTGCTCACCAGCGTCGCGGATGCGAACGTCGGCTCGGTGCTCGGCATCGGCTACCCGCCGTGGACCGGCGGCGTCGTGCAGTACGTCGAGGGCTTCCCCGGCGGCGTCGCCGCGTTCGTGGCTCGGGCGGACGCCCTCGCGGACCGGTACGGCGAGCGGTTCCGGGTTCCCGCCTCGCTGCGCGACCGCCCCACGCCTGGAATGACCGCCTGATCCGCCCTACGCCGAGAGCTTGACCAGGTCGTCCTGCAGCAGGGAGGTGGATCACCGGGCGAATCGGGCACCCTGGAGAGGTGGCGCAATGGGTGTTCTCGATCGTGGACCGGCTGGGCGAGATCGGTGTCGGTCTCCTGATCTTCCTGGAGAACCTGATCCCGCCCGTCCCGTCCGAGGTGATCCTGCCGCTCGCGGGCTTCCGGTCGAGCACCGGCGCGCTGAACGTCTGGCTGGTCTGGCCCGCGGCGACGCTGGGCTCGGTGCTCGGCGCGCTCGTGCTCTACGGCCTCGGAGCCTGGCTCGGCTACGACCGGCTCCGGGCGCTGGCGGGCAAGCGGTGGTTCTTCGTCACGAGCCAGAAGGACCTCGACCGCGGCGAGCGGATCTTCTGCAGGCACGGCGGCAAGATGGTGCTGTTCGGCCGCTGCGTGCCGCTGATCCGCAGCGTCGTGTCGATCCCGGCCGGCATCGAGCGCATGCCGCTGCCCCGCTTCCTCGTGCTGACCACCATCGGCAGCGGCGTATGGAACGCGATCTTCATCGGGTTGGGCTGGATGCTCGGCGATCACTGGGACCGGGTGCAGGGCTGGGTCGGCCCGGTGAGCTACGTCGTGCTCGGGCTTGTCATCGTCGGGCTGATCTGGCTGGCGGTCCGGAAGGCCCGTGAGCGCTCCCCGGTCACGGCCGACGCCGGCTCGCGCTGACGCTCCGGATCAGGCAGTGGTGCGGCGCACCGCCAGCGCCACCGCGGCCTGCGGGTCTGCGGCACCGCGCTGTACTGCCTCGCGTTGGGCCCGCGCTCCCGTGCCGCGCCGCAGCACCTCGGCCAGCCGTTCTCGCACCTCGCCGAGGTCACCCGCGTCGTCCAACGCCGGGGTCAGGTGCGTGACGAGTCGGCCGAGCACGTCCGTCGCCGGCGCCGGACGCCAGCTGCACGGGTCGAGCAGCACGCCGTCCAGCCCCGAGCGGCCCGCCCGCCAGGCCGCCAGCCGCAGCAGCTCCAGGCGCACCGGGTCGGCAGGCGTCCCCGCCCGCCAGGCCCGCACGGCCGTCTCTACCAGCGCCCGGGCCAGCGCGGCGAGCAGCACGGCGTCGTCGACGTCCAGGCACACGTCGGCGACCCGGATCTCGAGCGTGGGGTGCCGCGCCGAGAGCCGGGCGTCGAAGTAGACCATGCCGGGGTCGAGCACCGTGTCGGTGTCGATCATCGTCCGCACGGTGTCGTGGTAGGTGTCGGGCGAACCGAAGGGTGCGTAGGCTCCCGCGGACGGCCAGCGCTGCCAGACCTGGCTGCGGTAGCTCGCGTAGCCGGAGTCCGCGCCCTGCCAGTAGGGCGAGTTCGCGGTGATCGCGAGCAGGGGTGCGAGCCAGGGCCGGATCCGGTCGAGCGCGCCGACCCCCTCGTCTTCCGAGTCGATCCCCACGTGCACGTGGCAACCGCAGGTCAGCTCCTCGGACACGGTCAGCCCGAACCGCCGCCCCATCTCCCGGTAGCGCTCGGTCGACGACAGCTGGGGCTCGACGGCCAGCGGGGACGTGCCGAGCGCCGCCAGCCGGGCGCCTGCGGACTCGGCCGCCCGCGCCGCCGCAGCCCGGGCCTGGCGGAGCTCGCGGGCGACCTCGCCCAGGGTCGCGCACGGCCGGGTCGCGCTCTCCAGCTGCTCACGTTGGAGCTCACCGGTCAGCTCGGCGCCGTGCCGGCTGGCCAGCGCGACGTGCGCCACAGCCCGCGGGCGCCCGGTGTCCGGGTCGACCAGCAGGTACTCCTCCTCGACCCCGACCGTGCGCGCCACCGCAGAAGTATCGCGACTGCGCCGGAGGACCGGTGCGGCGGTCAGCCCCGCCGACGCGACGCCAGGGCCGTCTTGATGCGCAGGCCGACGCGGTCGCCGAGCAGCACGCCGCCGATGCCGGCGAGCGCCGCGGGCACGATCAGGAGCAGGTCGGCGAGCACCATGGCGGTCTCCTTCGTTCCCGGTCCGAGGCCCGGGACGGGTCGTGGAGGCGCCGTCGGGGCGGGCGCGCTCCGGCTCGGTGATGCACGCGTCGTAGCCGACGCGGTGGTTGACGGTTACTGTGAGGCACCGGTCGGCGATCGTCGAGGCAATCGTGTCCGATGTCACGTTTGAACAACGGCAGGATAGCGCTTGGGTCACGCCGAGCTGCGGCGCAGCCACCGGACGACGGACGGCCCGAGCAGCAGCGCCGGGATCCCCTCCGCGGCGAGGGCGGACCAGCCCACTGCGGTGAGCCCGACCGGGCCGGCGAGCAGCGCGGTGCCACCGACGAGCACCGCCGCCTGCAGCGACTGCAGCACCGCGATCCGGCCCGTGCGGTTCTGCAGCCGGCACCGGGTGTTGAACAGCGACGTCACGACCTTCGGGAAGACCGTGAGCATCAGCAGTTGCAGCAGGAACGTGGCGTGCTCGCGGTACTCCGGCCCGAACAGCGCGAGCAGCCACGGCGCACCGACGGCGACCACCACGGCCGCGGGCCAGACGATCACCGCGATCCGGCGCAGCATCGCCACGGCGTGGCGCGGGGCGTGTGCCTCGTCCTGCGCGGCCTCGACGACCAGCGACGACACGATGGCCTGCGAGAGCAGCGTCATCGCCGCGAAGGCGGTCTGCGCCGGCAGGTAGAACCCGCCTTGCGCCGAGCCCAACAGCGCCACGACGAGCACGGGCAGGAACGTCGAGGACATCTGCCCGGCCAGGTGCCCGACGTAGCCGCCGGCGAGATAGCGCGTGAGCACCTGCCGGCCGGGCACGGACGGGTCGGCCGTCGAGGCCGCGTGCCGCGGCACCAGCCGCCGGAACAGCAGCAGGTTCACCGGCACCAGCAGCGCGAGCACGGGCAGCGTCCACGACGTGAACACCCCGTCCGACAGCGACGTCTGCGCGACGACCACGAGCAGCCCGAGCTTGACCACCCCGTAGGCCGCGTTCTCCAGCGGGATCCACACCGAGGCGCGCAGGCCCGTCAGCGCGGAGTCCTGCAGGCTGAAGACCGACCACGCGGCCGTCGACACCACGAACCAGCAGGCGAACGGCAGCGAGACGTACAGCGGGTCCGACGGGTCGAGCAGGACGTGGCACCACGCCATCGCGGCGGCCGCCCCGAGCACGGCGAGCCCGACCGCCACCGCGTAGGACGTCAGCACCAGCCGCCCGGTGCCCGGCCCGGCGCGGGGGAGGAACCGGATCAGCGCCTGGCCGAAGTCGACCTGGGTGAGGATCGACACCAGCAGCATCAGCGAGATCAGGGCGTTGCCGCGGCCGACGTCCTCGGGTGTCGACGTGCGGGCCGCGACGATCCAGTAGAGCAGCCCGAGCGCGGAGTTCACGACCGTGTTGAGCATCAGCGCGTAGGCGTCGCGGTACATCGGCACTGCGATCTCGCGGCGCAGGCGCGCGAGGTGACCCGTGGGGCTGGCGCTGTGGGGCGCGAACACCTCGGCCTCCCCGTGCCCGTGGTCCAGGACCTCGATCGGCGGTCGTCCGCATCGGACGGTAGTCGAGGCGCGTACCGATCAAACGCGCATACCCGGCCTCGGTGACGCCGGTGGACGCGATCGGTCCCCGTTAGGATCCGGAACCGGGCCGACGAGGAGCGGGGGGTGCTCGTGCGGGAGCACTTCCGCCCGACCGGGAAGCCGGTCGCCGACCCGGTGAACGTCGTCATGGGCGACGGCTACCGCATCACGCTGCTGACCGACGGCCTCGTGCGGCTGGAGTGGAGCGCGTCCGGCGAGTTCGAGGACCGGGCGAGCCAGGCCGTCGTCGACCGCGCCTTCCCGCCCACCGAGTTCCAGGTCGTCGAGACCGACGACCGGTTGACGATCCACACCGCGCGGCTGCAGCTGGTCTTCGACAAGCGCCCGTTCAGCACCGAGGGCCTGTCGGTCCAGGCGAAGGGCGGCTTCCGGTCGGACCGGAGCGTCTGGCGGTTCGGCCTGCCCACGGTCACCCTCGGCGGAACGGCGCGCACGCTCGACAACGTCGACGGACCGGTGCCGCTGGAGCCCGGGATCCTCGCCCGCGAGGGCGTGGCCTGCTACGACGACTCCCGCACGGTGCTCCTGACCGACGACGGCTGGATCGCGCCGCGCCGCCCGGACACCCTCGACCTCTACGTCTTCGCCTACGGCCGGGACTACCGCGCCGCGCTGCGCGCCTTCTACCAGCTGACCGGCCCCCAGCCACTGCTGCCGCGCTTCGCCCTGGGCAACTGGTGGAGCCGCTACCACCCCTACTCCGCCGAGGAGTACCTCGGCCTGATGGACCGGTTCGCCGCCGAGGGGATCCCGCTGTCGGTCGCGGTGCTGGACATGGACTGGCACCTCGTCGCCATCGACGCCCGCCACGGCAGCGGCTGGACCGGCTACACCTGGAACCGCGAGCTGTTCCCCGATCCGACGGCGTTCCTCGCCGCCCTGCACGAGCGCGGGCTCGCGACGACCCTCAACGTGCACCCGGCCGAGGGCGTGCACGCCCACGAGGAGCGCTACGCGGCGATCGCCCGCCGCCTGGGCGTCGATCCCGACAGCGAGCTCCCCGTCGACTTCGACCCCGCGGACCCGGCGTTCCTGGAGGCCTACCTCGAGGAGCTGCACCATCCGCGCGAGGCCGAGGGCGTCGACTTCTGGTGGCTGGACTGGCAGCAGGGCGGGGTCACCCGCATGCCCGGGCTCGACCCGCTGTGGCTGCTCAACCACTTCCACTTCCTGGACTCGGCACGAAACGGGAAGCGCCCGTTGACCTTCTCCCGCTACGCCGGGGTCGGCAGCCACCGCTACCCGATCGGCTTCTCCGGCGACACGGTGATCACCTGGGCGTCGCTGGACTTCCAGCCGTACTTCACGGCGACCGCGAGCAACGTCGGCTACGGCTGGTGGAGTCACGACGTCGGTGGCCACTTCTTCGGCTTCAAGGACGACGAGCTCACCGTGCGGTGGACGCAGTTCGGCGTGTTCGCGCCGATCACCCGGCTGCACTCCAGCGACAGCCCGTTCAACACCCGCGAGCCCTGGCGCTACGGGGAGCGGGCACGGCGGGTCATGACCAGCTTCCTCCGGCTGCGCCACCGGCTGGTGCCCTACCTGCACACGATGAACCGACGCGCGCACGTCGACGGTGCGCCGCTCGTGCAGCCGATGTACTACGAGCATCCGCACGACGCCGACGCCTACCGGGTGCGCAACCAGTACCTGTTCGGCGACCGCCTGCTCGTCGCCCCGATCACGACGCCCGTGGACCGGGCGACGGGACTGGGCGCGGTGCGGGCGTGGCTCCCGCCGGGCCGGTGGACCGACGTGTTCACCGGCCTGACCTACCTCGGCGGCACGACGATCCTGCTCCACCGCGACCTCGACACGATCCCGGTGCTCGCGCCGGCCGGCGCGATCCTGCCACTGGCGGCCGACGCGCAGTGGGGTGTCGCTAACCCGGAGGCGCTGGAGCTGCGGGTGTACGCGGGCGCGGACGGGGAGTTCACCCTCGCCGAGGATCGGGACGACGAGCGGTGGGCTTTGACCCGGTTCACGCTCGCCGGCGACGAGCTGCGGATCCATCCCGTCGAGGGCGAGCGCGACGTCGTTCCCGCGACGCGCGGCTACGACGTCGTGCTCTGCGGGTTCGCGGGCGTCACGGCGGTCGAGGTCGACGGCACCGAGCAGCCGACCGTCCCGGGTCCGGTGCCGGACGGGGTAGTTCGGCGAGGGCCGACCGACCGAGGTGACCCGACCGCGGTGTTACCGAGCCGAACTGTCCCGGGAAGCGTGAGCCTCCGCCTCCCGTCGGTCGCCGCGGCCGAGGGTGCCGTGCTCCGGCTGGTCGGCGACAGTGCTCCCGCCGGCAACCGGGACGTCCCGGAGCGGTTGTTCGCCCTGCTCGACGCCGCGCAGATCGAGCTGACCACCAAGGAACGGGTGCACCGGGCCGTGACGACCCACGAGCCGGCCCGCGCCGTCCTCGCGCTCGCCGCGCTGGACCTGCCGCGGCCCCTGTTCACCGCCATCGTCGAGCTGCTGCTGGCGGAGTGTGGATGAGACCGGCGGGCGGGTGACGCGGCAGCGGCCGGGTCGGTCGGCGTCCTACATGCGCTCCGGCGCCGCGATGCCCAGCAGCTCGAGCCCGTCGCGCAGCGTCGCCGCGGCGAGCCGGCACAGCGCCAGCCGGTTCGCCCGGACGCCCTCCTCCGCCGGGAGCACCGGGCAGTTCTCGTAGAAGTCGGTGAACGCCTTCGCCGTCTCGAACAGGTAGTTGCACAGCCGGTGCGGTTCGCTCGCCTCGGCGACGTCGCGCAGGACGTCCCCGAACTCGTCCAGCGCCAGCACGAGCGCCCGTTCCGCGGGGTGCATCGGCAGGCCCGGGTCCGGCACGGTCTCCGTCTCGCCGGCCTTGCGCAGGATCGAGCGGATGCGGGCGTGCGCGTACTGCAGGTAGACGCTCGTGTTGCCCGTGAGCGACACCATCCGCGCGATGTCGAAGGTGTAGTCCTTGACCCGGGACGTCGACAGGTCCGCGTACTTGACCGCGCCGACGCCGGCCTGCTCGGCGATGCGGTCCAGCTCGGTCGGGGGGAGGTCTGGCTCACGCTCGGCGACGGTGCGCCGGGCCGAGTCGACGGCCTCGTCGATCAGGTGCATCAGCCGCACGGTGCCGCCCGCGCGCGTCTTGAACGGCCGCCCGTCCGGCCCGAGCACGGTGCCGAACGCGACGTGCACGGCCTCGACGCCCTCGGTGAGCCAGCCCATCCGCCGCGCCGCCTCGAAGATCAGGCGGAAGTGCAGCGCCTGCCGGGCGTCGACGACGTAGAGGATCCGGTCCGCCTTGAGGTCGCGGACGCGGTAGCGCAGCGTCGCGAGGTCCGTGGTGTCGTAGCCGTAGCCGCCGTCGCGCTTCTGCACCATCAGCACGGCCGGCTGCCCGTCGGGGGCCTTGACCTCCTTGGACTCGACGACCACCGCGCCGTCGCTGTACGTCGCGACGCCCGCGGCGAGCAGCTCCTCGACGACCTCGGGCAGCCACTGGTTGTAGAACGACTCACCTGCCGAGTCGCCCGGCTCCAGCAGCACACCGAGCCGGCCGTAGATCTCCCGGAAGGCGAGCTCGGACTCGTCCACGATCTCGCGCCAGCGCCCCAGGGTCGCCTCGTCGCCTGCCTGCAGGGCGACGACCCGGGCCCGGGCCCGGTCGGCGAACGCCGGATCCTCGTCGAACTCCGTGCGCGCCACGCGGTAGAGCCCGTCCAGCGCCGAGACGGTCGAGGCTCCCGGGTCGACCTCGCCGGCGAGGAGATCGGAGTGGCGCCACCGCGCGTCGGGGTGCTCGTCGAGGTACTGGATCAGCATCCCGAACTGCGTGCCCCAGTCGCCCAGGTGGTTCTGCCGGATGACGGTGGCGCCGAGGTGCCCGAGCACGCGCGCGAGCGAGTCGCCGATGATCGTGGTGCGCAGGTGCCCGACGTGCATCTCCTTGGCGATGTTCGGCGCCGAGTAGTCGATGACGACGCGGCGGCCCTGCTCGGGGACGTCGACGCCGAGCCGCTCGCCGGCCAGGCGCAGGCCGAGCTGGCGCCACACGGCGGCGTCCGTGGTGGTGATGTTGAGGAAGCCGGGCCCGGAGACCTCGACGTCCGCGATCGGCCCGTCGGCACCGTGCAACGCCTCCGCCAGCTCGCCTGCCAGCTCGGCGGGGCGTGCCTTCACGCGCTTCGCGGAGGCGAGCGCGACGTTGGACTGGAAGTCGGCGCGGTCCGAGCGGCGGACGAGCGGGTCCGCGCCCGCGAGCTCGGGTCGGACGCGGCCGAGCGCCGTGGTGACGGCCTCCTCGACCTGCCCTGCCAGTGAGCCCATCGCCTGCTGTGCCACGTCGCCGACCCTTCCTTGCCGTTGCCTCCAGTGTCCCAGGTGGCCGGGACCTGTGCGGACGGGCCCGACGAGGGGCACGGAGATCACTTCGTACGTGGATTTCTGCGCGCCCTGGGCCGGGTTCGGGACGCGGACGCGGACGGCATGGCGACGGAGGCTGACCACCCGTCCGGTGTTCCGTCCGGGCGACCTCCAATCAGAGAGAGCAACCATGTCCACCCGATCGACGTCCGGCCGCCTGCGTGCAGCGCTGCTGGGCCTGTTCACCGTCTCGGCGCTGCTGACGACCGGCGCCGCCCTCGCGCCGTCGGCCTTCGCGGGGGTCTGCCAGACCTGCGAGGACCCGCCGCCCCCGCCACCCGGGCCGTCCCACCCGCCCGCGCCGGTGGTCAAGCACCGGCTGACGATCAAGAACATCGTCTGCTACGACAAGAACGACGACGTCGGGAACGAGGTGGCCGACGAGGTCTACATCAATGTCAACGGCACACGGGTCTGGGGGAAGACCAGCGTCGGCGAGCTCAACGGTTTCCAGAACGTGAACGTCTCGAGGGACCTGACCGGCGCCTCCGGTGCGTACCTGGGCCGGATCGAGATGTGGGACGACGACGACACGAGCGCCGACGACAAGCTCGCTTCGCTGGACGTCTACGGGAACGGCTCGCCGGGCGAGATCACCGGGACCTACGACTTCCACATGTCCGACTCGCACTACTCCATGACGATCGGCCTGCAGCAGATCTGACGGCCCCGGTTGGACAGCGCGGCGGTGCGCAGGTGGGATGGACCGGTGACGAGTCCCCTTTCCGGCACCGTCGCGCTGGTCACCGGTGCCAGCAGCGGCATCGGCGAGCAGACGGCGGCGACCCTGGCCGAGCTCGGCGCCGACGTCGTCGTCGCGGCCCGGCGCACGGACCGCCTCGACGCGCTCGTGGACCGCATCACCGGGAACGGCGGGCGCGCGCTCGCCGTCGCCGCGGACGTCACTGACGAGGACCAGGCGGTCGCGGCGGTCGGGCAGGCCGTCGAGCGGTTCGGCCGGCTCGACACGGTGGTGGCCAACGCCGGCGTGATGCTGCTCGGGCAGATCGAGGGCGCCGACACGACGGAGTGGCGGCGGATGATCGAGCTGAACACCCTCGGTGCGATGTACACCGCGCACGCCGCGCTGCCCCACCTGCTCGCCGCGGCGGAGCAGGAGCCCCGGCGGGTGGCCGACCTGGTGATCACGAGCAGCGTCGCGGGCCGCCAGATCCGCCTGGGCAGCGGGGTCTACAACGCGAGCAAGCACGCGGTCGGGGCGTTCGCCGAGGCGCTGCGGATGGAGGTCACCGAGCGGCACGTGCGTGTCAGCCTGATCGAGCCCGGCGCGGTCGCGACGGAGCTGGCCAGCCACAACCGGCCGGAGGTGCAGGAGCGGATGCGGGCCCGGTTCGAGGGGGTCGACCGGCTGCAGGCCGACGACATCGCCCGGACGATCGCGTTCGTCGTGACCAGCCCGCGGCACATGGCGGTCAACGAGGTGCTGATCCGGCCCACGCAGCAACAGCAGTAGCGGTGTCGGCCGGCCGTCGTCGCCACCATGCCGCTGGTCGTCGCCGCGCACGTGCCGATCGTGTTCGGATCGGGGCCGCGATGGTCGTGGCGGCCGCGACCACGGTCCGTTCGCCCATCTCTGGGAGATGGGACGGCGAACGATCTGGGCACCGGCCCTCCTGCATACGACAATCGACACGTTCAAGCTCGTCGTCCTTCCGCTGGGGGCGGCCGTCCCGTTCCTGGTCCTGGCCGTGCCGCGCGCCGTCCGCTCGCAGAACAGGGACCTCGATGACGCAGACCGCTGACACGCTCCTGACGGACAGGACGCTCGCGCGACCGGTCGGCCTGGCCGCCCTCGCGTTCTCCGTCATCTACTTCGTCTCGGACCTGATCGAGCTCGCGCAGGGCGGGTTCTCGCCCCTGCAACTCGCGCTGACCTACGCGGGGGAGGCGGCGATCCCGCTGTTCGTGCTGGGTCTCTACGCCGTGCAGCGGCCCGCGATCGGCCGGCTCGGTCTCGCCGGCGCGGTGACGTACTCCTACACGTTCGTCTTCTTCACCGGCACGGTCCTCTACGCCATCGTCGAGCGCACCCCCGACTGGGACGCGCTGGTCGTGCGCCTCGGATCCTGGTTGGACGTGCACTCGGTGCTGATGGTGGTGGCCGGGATCGCGTTCGGCGTCGCGGTGGCCCGCGCCGGCGTGCTGCCCCGGTGGACGGGGTCGCCGCGATGGGTGTCGCGGTGCTGCACCGGTCGCGCGAGACACCCCCCGCGGCTGTCTCTCCGTGATCCGTCTCCGATCACCCCCGAACCGGCCGCTCAACGAGCGCGGAGCCGGCAGAGCGCGGTCGCCGCAGACCGGGCGAGGCGACCGGCCCCGGCACCGAGTGCCACCCCACCCAGCACGTCGGACGGCCAGTGCGCGCGCAACCGGACGCGGCCGTACGCGAGCGTGCCGGCGAGTGGGGCGAGCGCGGCGGCGACCCGGGGTTGGCGCCGGGCCACCGCCGTCGTGAACGCGGTCGCGGCGGCGGTGTGCGACGAGGGAAACGACGGCGCCGTCGGCTGGTGCGGCAGCGCGCGGCGGGCCGGGGAGTCGGCGGGCGGGCGCGGGCGGTCGACCAGGCGGTTGAGGATCTGCGTGGTGCCGGTGGCCAGCAGCACCGCGACCACGCCCTCGTATGCGGCGCGCCGCAGGCCGGGACGCAGCGCCATGGCTGCGGCGATCGCGAACCAGAGCTTGCTTCCGTTCGCGACGACGCTGATGTGCAGCAGTAGGGCGGGTGGTGGCCCCGCGGGGATCGCCAGGCGGCGCTCGACGAGATCGGCCTCCCACCGGTTCAGCCGTGTGAACCGTCCTGCGGCGCGCTGTCCCCGAGGCATCCGTCGATCATCCCTGTCGGCCGTCAGCAGGGTCTCGAGGTAGGTCTTCCACACCTGCTCGTCGTCGCTGACCGGCGCGGCGGCCCGCAGGGCGTCCAGCCGACCGGGCGCGTACAGCTCGCGCAGGGCGCGGGTCAGGTCCGCGACGTCGCCGGGCGTGCAGAGCAGGCCGTCGACGCCGTCGTCGATCACGTCCGGGAAGTTGCCGACCCGGGTCGCGACGACGGGCACGCGGTGCCGGTTGGCCAGCGCGACGTGCTGGGACGCGGTCGCGCTGCGGTAGGGGAGCACAAGCGCGTCGACGGAGGCGAACAGGTCCGGAATGCACTGGGCCGCCAGGTAGCCGGGGCGGAGGTCGACGCGGTCGCGCAGACCGAGCCGGTCGATGAGTCCGCCCAGGTCCGTGGCGTCGGGGTAGATCTCGCCCGCGACCGTTAGGTGCACGCCGTCGAGGTACGCCAGCGCGCGCAGCAGCACGTCGAGGCCCTTGTACCGGCGGACCTTGCCGAAGAACAAGAGCTGCCGGCGCACCCCGGGCGCACGCGGACGCGGCGGGCCGTCGGGGAGGTGCGGCGGGAGCGGGGCGACGGCCACCGGGCGGTTGGTGAGGGCCACCAGCGCTCGGCGCTCGGCCTCGGTGTGCACGACGGCCGCGTCGACCGCCAGCATCAGCAGCGCGGTGAGCGGCCGGTCGCCGGGCCGCGCTTCGTGCGGGACGACGTTCGCGCAGATCGCGACGACCCGCGCACCGCGGCGGGCCGCCCGCGCGACCGCCCACAGGACCGGCGCCTGGATCGTCGTGTAGTGGACGACGATCACCAGGTCCGATGCCGCGGCCGCCCGGCCGACTCGCCACCCCCCGACCGGGTTGCGCCACGACAGCACGGGCTCCGCCGGGTACACGGCGCCCTCGGCGGCTGTGAGCGCCTGCGTCGGCAGCAGCCGAGCGGGCCCCTGGTGGGTCCAGGTCCGCACGCGGACCGCGTGCCCCTCGGCCGTCAACCGATGCGCCAGGTCGGCGACGAGCAGTGGAAGGCCCCCGCGCCACGGGTACGCCGGCCCGACGAGCGTGACGCGCATTCAGCGCCGTTTCCCGTGAAACACGCTCTCGATCCTCCCGCCCGCGGGCCCGTCACGCCGCTGCGGCCACCGCCGTCCAGAAGTCCTCGAAGCCGTCGAGGGGGCCGGTCATGGCGCGCTGCGTCAGCAACACGGCGACGGTGTCGCGCACCGGATCGACGTATGCCGTGGTCCCGGTCCCGCCCGTCCAGCCCCAGCGGCCCGGCGCCTGCCACGGCTCGGCCGCCTTGACGTCCACCCCGGTGGCCAGGCCCCAGGACTCGCCGGGGCCGAGGAACACCCGCGCGGACTCCCGTTGCTGCGGGGTGAGCGCGTCCGCGGTCATCAGCGCGACCTCGTCCGCGGTCAGCACGGGCGCGCCGCCGTCGGCCAGCGCGCTGTAGAACCGCAGGACGTCCGGTGCGGTGGACACCAGCCCCGAGCCGAGCTCCTCGAACGGTGGAGGGACGGCGAAGGTGCCGTCCGGTGGGTCGAGCACGGCCAACCCGTCGGGGCCGGGCAGGTAGGCGGTCGCGAGCCGGGTCGGGCCTGCCGCCTGGAAGCCCGTCGACGCCATGCCCAGTGGACCGGTGATCCGCTCGGCGACCAGGTCGGCCAGGTTCCGTCCGGTAGCCCGCATCAGCAAGATTCCGAGCAGGTCGATGCCGGTCTCGTACATCCAGCCTGTGCCCGGCTGGAAGGCCAGCGGCAGGCTCGCGATCCGGTCGACGAACTCGTCCGCCGAGACGTCGCGGTGCAGCGGGCTGCCGAACACGCCGCGCTCGATCATGGCTACCTGCAGGGGCGTCTGCTCCATGACGATGCCCCAGCCGGACGTGCCGGCGAGCAGGTCGCGGACGGTGATCGCCCGCTCCGCGGGGACGGTCCGGTCGAGCGGGGCGTCGGGCGCCACCAACACGCGCGGTTGTGCGGCCTCGGGCAGCCAGCGGGCGATGGGGTCGTCGAGCGCGAGCACGCCGTCACGCACCAGGGTCAGCGTGAGCGCTCCGCCGATCGGCTTGGTGATCGACGCGATGCGGAACTGCGTGTCGTCGCGCATGGGCGGGCTCCCGGGCGCGACGCCGGTGCGTCCGCCCACGCGCACGTGTTCGTGCCCGCGGACCCGCACCGCCGCGACGTACCCGGGCATGCGGCCGGCCTCGACCTGGCCGTCGAGCAGTTGCCAGACGTCCGCCGCGGCCACCGTGCTGTCGAGTCGTGATGTCATGCGGTCCTCCGATCCGTTGTCCGGTCGACCGGTCCGACCGGTGGGAATCATCGGTTGCCTGCCGATCGCACCTTTCACCGGATCTCGACGTGTCGTACCCCGACCGGTCCCGCCCCCGCCTCGGTCCGTCACCGCGTTCGGCACGCTGCTTCTCTTTGGGGTCGTACTGCCTGACCTGCCGTTCCACGCCGTCCACCTCCCTCGTTTGGCCCAAAGGTGAACAGATGGACGCGCTCTTCGCGCGCTGGAAAAGAGGTGTACGGCGTGCCTGCCCTGGTTCTGGCGGTTCCGCGGTCGAGGGCGGTGTCGGTGGTCGGTGCCCTGCGGACCTGCGGCTCGGCCCTGCGCCGCTTCGGCCGTACCCCCGGCCCGGGCCTGCTGGCCGCGGCCCTGGCGCTCGCCGCCTGCACGAGCTCGTCCGCACCCCCGCAGGCGCAGACCGAGCGCGTCGAGCGGACGACCGTCTTCACTGCGGTGTCGTCGTCCGGCGCGCTGTCGGCGTCGAGCGAGCAGAACCTCGGCTTCCTCCGCGGCGGCCGGATCATGGCCGTGAACGTTCGGGTGGGCGACCGGGTCACCGCCGGACAAGTGCTCGCGACCCTGGAGGACGGCCCGGCGCGCCGGACACTCGCGCAGCAGCAGGCCCAGCTCGACGCACAGCGGGCGGTGCTCGACCGGCTGGTCAACAGCACGGCCGTGCCGGGCGCCCAGAACTCGGTCGAGCAGGCCCAGGCGATCCTCGACGCCACCGAGGACCAGGTGCAGGCGACCAGCGAAGCCGACGACTCGGCGGTGAACCGCGCGGAGAAGCAGCTCGACTTCGACGAGGACGCCCAGGACGACGCCGAGGACCAGCTCGACGCGGACGAGAAGGCGTGCGGGGCGTCGACGGGCACGGGGAACGCGACGCCCAGGACGTTCACCTTGCCGTTCTCGGCCGCCTCCACGACGAGCCCGACAACGGGCAGCGGAACGGGGGTGTCGACGGGTACGGGTACGGGTACGGGTACGGGTACGGGGACGCTTGCCTCCGATGACGCCGCCACTTCGGACGATGCCGCCACCTCGGACGACGCCGACGGCGCCGCGTACGAGACGGGGCACAGGACCCGGCAAGGGAGGATGGGTGCGACGTCGACCGGCACGACCCCGACCGGCATGGGTGGGACGTCGACGGGCACGGATCCCATCGGATCCGGTACCTGCAGCCGCGTCCCCTCCGACCGGGCCGCGGTGGCGACGGCGGACCGGCGGGTCGTCGTCAGCCGCACTGCGCGGGACGCGGCGCGGCAGAGGCGGGACGTCGACGCGGCCACGGGCCAGGTGTCGATCGAGAACGCGCGGCAAGGGGTCGTCACCGCGCAGAACAGCCTCGACTCGGCCGCCACCGACCGACCGTCGACGATCGCCCAGCAGCAGGCGGTGATCGCCGGGCTGGACGCGGTCGTGCGCCAGGCGCAGCAGGACGTCGAGGAGACGATCCTGCGGGCACCGGTCGACGGGACCGTGTCGGCGCTCAACGGGGCGGTCGGCGAGTACGTCGCGGCCAGCTCGAGAACGAGCGCGCTGGCCCCGGGCACCGAAGCGGCGATCCCGGGCACGGTCGGCGCGTCCACCGAAGCGGCCGCCTCGGCCGTCGCCCGGCCGGGCGGGACGCAGTTCCTCGTGCTGGACGGCGTCGACACCTTTCAGGTCATCGTTCCGTTCGAGGAGTCCGACGCGTTGCGGATCACGGCGGGCCAGAACGTGGACGTCGCGTTCGACGCCGTCCCCGACCTCACTCGCCGCGGCACCGTGCTGGCGGTGGCCCCGAGCGCGACGGCCTCGTCCGGAGTGATCGGCTACTACGTCACGGTGCTGCTCACCGAGACCGACCCGCGGCTGCGCAACGGGCAGACGGCCAAGGCCGCGGTCCACACGAAGGAGCTGCGCGACGTGCTGGCCGTGCCGAACTCCGCGGTGCGCCGGGAGGGCGGGCAGACGACCGTGACGGTGGTGGGCCCCGGCGGTGTCCAGCGCAAGGTCCCGTTCCAGGCGGGGGTCGTCGGGGAACAGCTGACGCAGGTCGTGTCCGGTCTGACAGTGGGGGACGAGGTGGTGGTCGACGGGCCGTAGGTCGCGGACCGGGCGTGTCCGGCTCGTGGTTTCGGTCGTCAGTTCGTCGGGGGTCGGAGGTCGTGCCAAGCGGTGGGGTCGCCGAGGTAGAGGCCGCAGGCGAGGTCGAGGGCGTCTTCGCAGGTGCCGACGGGGAGACCGCTGGGGAAGATCGACTCGGCGTAGTCGTCGTGGCTGGCCCGGTAGATCGCGACCCGCCAGTCGTGGGCGGACCCGACGTAGCGCAGCCGGCACAGCGGCAGGGTGGTTCCGTCGGTGGTGGTGGCCTCGACGTAGGTGAACGAGCTGCGGTGCCGCACGTGCAGCTCGGCGATCTGCGGCCACCGTTCGCGGGCGCGGACGAGTAGCCGCTGGTGCACCGAGGTCTTGGTCGACTCGGGGAACTTGACCGCCATGGCGTCATCCTGGCAGCCATCGGTTCGGGTCGAGCGCTCGTGTCGTGGCCGTCCTCACCGTGGCCGTCCTCACCGTCGCGGAGGAGGTGGTGTGGACCGCACGGGCGCGCAGTGGCGGGATCGATCATCGGGACCGGGTCCAAGCCCGGATCGTGCTCGCCGGCCGCCCTCGCTCCCGACCGCTGTGTGACCCCGGACGAGCTGAGAGCCTCGATCCTTGGCTGGAGCACGGCTGCCCGCTTCGGAACCCGATACACCGAGCTGTGATCTTGCGGTACTATCGAACACATGTTCGAAGATGTGGCTGCCGACTCCCGCGAGGGTCATGGCTGCCACGTGCCCGCCGACGAGTTTGACGATGAGTTCGACGGGGCGCTGGAGCGGCTGCTCGCCGACGCCGATGCCGATCTTGACAGGGTCCGTGATTGGCTGCCCCCGGAGTGGGACGATGCCGCGCCGGACGAGCCGCTGCTCGCCTTCGGTAGGTGCGAGCCGTCGGGGTGGTTGGCGCTGGATCTGGACTCGGCCACCGCGGATCCGGTCCGGCTGCCGGACGACACGTTGATCGAGGCGATGGTCGGGTTCGACCGGCTCGGGTCGTGGGCGGCGGCGCGGCAGGCGCGGCTGCTGGCCGAGCTGGCCCGGCGTCGTCCTGCGGACACGGCGCCGTATGCGGCGCGGTCGGCGGGCGTGGGCAGTGAGTACGCCCCCGACGAGGTCGGGGTGGCGCTGCACCTGTCCCGGGGCAGCGCGTGTGCCCGGATCGGGCTGGCGTGTCGGCTGTTGGCGACGCTGCCCGACACGTTTGCGTTGTGGGAGTCCGGGCGGATCGACACCGCGAAGGCCCGGGCGGTCGATGAGGCGACGGTGGTGTTGTCCGACGAGTTGGCGCGGGCGGTGGAGGCGCGGGTGCTGGCGCGGGCGCCGGGGCAGACCTTGGCCCAGCTCAAGGCGGCGCTGGCGCGTGCGGTGATTGCCGCGGATCCCGACGGGGCGGAGGCGCGGCATCGTGAGGCTCGTCGGGATCGGCGGGTGGTGGTGACCGCCGAGCCGGACGGGATGGGCACGTTGTGGGCGATGCTCACCGCGACCGATGCGGCGGGGGCGTTCACGTGGTTGACCCGGCTGGCCCGCGGTCTGGGTGCTGAGGACCCTCGGTCGATGGACGCCCGCCGCGCGGACCTCCTCGCCGCCCTGCTCAACGGCCGCCTGCTCTGCAACACCGACACCGACACCGACACCGACACCGACACCGACACCGACACCGACACCGACACCGACACCGCTTCCGGTGACAGCGAGGCCGTCGGCGGCGAGGCCGGCGGTGGATCACCTGACTTCACTGGCGGCCGCGCCGGCCGCGCCGACCGCACCGACCGCACCGACCGCACCGACCGCACCGACGACCGCGCGGACAGTGCGACCGGTCCGGGCCGCCCGATCCAGCCGGTGAACCCCGGCAAGCCGTTGATCCAGGTCGTCGTGCCGTACTCGACGTTGACCGGGGCCGATGACCAGCCCGCCGAGCTCGTCGGGCACGGCCCGATCCCCGCCTCCCTCGCCCGCGAGGCGGCCGCGGGCGGGGTGTGGCGCCGGCTGGTCACCGACCCGCTGTCGGGCACCCTGCTCGACCACGGCCGCACCACCTACCACCCGCCGGCCGGGCTCGCCGATCACGTCAGGGCCCGGGACGTCTCTTGCCGGTTCCCCGGCTGCCGCAGACGAGCCGCCGACGCCGAACTCGACCACATCGTGGCCTGGTCCGACGGCGGCCCCACCAGCGAACCCAACCTCGCCGCCTGCTGCACCCACCACCACCGGCTCAAGACCCACGCCGCCGGCTGGCACGTCCACGCCCACCCCGACGGCCGGCTGACCTGGACCACCCCCACCGGACACCGGCACACCACCGAGCCCCACGACTACCGAGCCGACCCGACGCCGGCGACGGCGAGGCGACGACGCCCGAACCGCCCCGTCCCGCACGCGACGCCGACCACGGCCAACAACGTCACCCCGATGGTGCTCGATCCGGATCCGCCGCCCTTCTGACCGACCGGATCGACCCAGCCCACCTGCGTTCTCCGCGCCGCTCTCCCCAGGGTGCGTGCTGATTCCGGGCAACTCCGCTGGCCGCGCAGCTTCGCTAGCCGCGCCTTACCGGCGTCGCAGTCACGACATGACCGCGTTCGGCACGGCCTGGCGGTGATGTGCCCGCAGGAGACCGCTGCTCGGGCACGGGACCGGGCGCCCGGGCAGGTCGGCCGGCCTCATGATCAGCTTCGTCTGGCCTCGGTGTCTCCGACGTGCGTGCGATGCTGCTCAGCGTGGCGGCGAGATCTGCCCGCCACTCCACGTTGTCCGGATTGCGGGCGACCAGACGCTCGAACACGGCTCGTGTCGTTCCGAGATGAGTCGTCGCCTCCTCGAGATCACTCTGCTGTCGACAGATCGCCCCATTCGAGCTCGAACAGCGCGAAGTACTGCCAATAGTGAGGTTTGTCGTCGTGCATCTCCACGACGCGATGCATGATCGCGCTGCCCCTGCGCGCTGCCGCGCTGCCGCGCTGCCGCGCTGCCGCGCTGCCGCGCTGCACGTACTGCAGGGCCGCGGCCGACTCGCCCGAGGCGCGGAGCGCACGGGCTGTACGCAAGAGATGGAAAGGCGTCACTGAATCGCGCGGGTTCTGCTCAACCTGCTGGTGCAGGAGGGAAATCCCCTCCTACATCGCCGCGAGCGCTCCGTCGAAATCGCCCTGCAGTCGAAGAATGGTGCCGATCCGCCCGAGCGCCTCGTCTGAGCCCGCGTTCGACGGATCCCGGTACTGGGCGAGCGCCTCGTCCAGGGCGCCCTGCGACAGGAGTACGTCGCCGATGCTGAGGCTGACTCCGGTCCCGTCTTCCGCGGCGGCGGAAGAAGTCCGGACCGGGCGGGAGGCCCACGTTCATCCTGCCGTGCTGTGCCAACGCCCCGAAGACGGCCGCGAAGGTGGGTGACCGGTCCGGGGGCGCCCACACCGTGAACGCCAGGTGCCCCGCCGGGCGTAGCACCCGCGCGCACTCCCGCAGGAACGCCTCGGGATCCGGGAAGTGCGGCATGCCGAAGCTGCTGACGACGGCATCGACGCTCGACGAGACGAGCGGCAGCGCGCCGGCGTCCGCACACGCGACGGCGATCTCCGGGTGGTCCGCGCGGGCCCGGCGGAGCTGCTCGGCCGAGAAGTCCAGACCGGTCACGGCCGCACCGCGGCGCACGGCCGCCGCCGCGACGATCCCGGCTCCGGTCGCGACGTCCACCACCCGATCCGCGGCCGTGACCTCCACCGCGTCGAGCAGGGGTCCGACCACTTGGGCGACGACCGGGCCGAGAGGCCGCGCAGGTTCGGGGTCTTCCCAGCCCGCGTGCTCGAACTCCCGAAATGTGCTCATCGGTACCCCCGGCGGATGAGGGCGCCGAGTGTGGGCCTGAAGGACGGATCCCGACACCGCCGGACGGCTGAGCGTCGGCTACCGGCGTCTCAGCCGGGGAACGCGAAGAACTCCAGGGCGATGTTGTCCGGGTCGCGGAAGGACACGCCGCTGCCGTAGTGCGCCTTCTTCACCTCGCCGTGCGGGATGCCGAGCTCGTCCAGCTTCGCCGCCCACTGCTCGAGTTCGGCCGACGAGCCGACGCCGAACGAGATGTGGTCCAGCCCGGTCCGTTCCTCGTTCGCCGGGTCACCGGACTCCCGGCCCTGGTGGGTGTGCAGGCCGATCAGCGTGCCGCCGTCCAGCGCGAAGACAGTGTGGTGGTAGCGACCTCCCTCCTCGTCCTCGTCGAGGACCGGTTCGGCACCGAACAATGCCGAGTACCAGCGCGTGCTGCGTTCGAGGTCGGTGACGGTGATTGCGATGTGCTGCAGACCGGGGAAGGCCACGGCTTGGCTCCTTCGCGGGTGGTGACCGTGGGACCGTCCAGGCTTACCGCACCCGCCCCGCCGTGGGAACGGTGTAAACCCCTCATGCGAACGCCGAGATCCCCGTGATGTCGCGGCCCACCAGCAGCGCCTGGATGTTGTCGGTGCCCTCGTAGGTGTGCACCACCTCCATGTCGGTGAGGTGGCGGGCGACGTGGTTCTCCAGGAGCAGGCCGTTGCCCCCGAGGATGTCGCGGGCGTCCAGGCAGATCTGGCGGGCCTTGCGGGCGTGGTTCAGCTTCGCCAGCGACGCCATCGGCCCGGTCCAGCGGCCCTGCTCCTGGAGCTCTGCCATCCGGAAGCAGTACAGCTGCATCCCGGTGATCTCGGCGAGCATCTCCGCGAGCTTGGCCTGTACGAGCTGGAAGCTCGCGATCGGCCGGCCGAACTGGGTGCGCGCCTTGGCGTAGTCGAGCGCGATCTCGTACGCGGCGACGGCGTGGCCGAGCGACTCCCACGCCGCGCCGCCGCGGGTCGCGCTGAGCACCCGGGTGGCGTCGCGGAACGAGTGTGCCTCGGCGAGCTTGTTGTCCAGCGGAACGCGGACGTCGCGCAGGGTCACGTCCGGCTGCCAGACGGCCCGCTTGCCGATCTTGCCGGTGATCAGCTCGGTGGTGTAGCCGTCGGGGTAGGTGCCGTCGAGGTTCTTCTCGACGACGATCGCCTTGACCTTGCCGTCGTCGGTGTCGCGGGCCCACACCACGATCACGTCCGCGATGCTGGCGTTGCCGATCCAGCGCTTGGCGCCGTTCAGCACCCACGCGTCGCCGTCGCGACGGGCCGTGGTCTCCAGCGCGACGGAGTCGGAGCCGTGGTCCGGCTCGGTCAGGGCGAAGGCGCCGATCAGGTCCAGCGTGGCCATTCCGGGCAGCCAGCGTTGCTTCTGCTCCTCGCTGCCCAGCACGTTGATCGAGCCCATCGCCAGGCCGGACTGCACGCCGAGGAAGGTGTTGACGCTGCCGTCGCCGCGCGACATCTCCACCGTCGCCATCCCCGCCGCGAGACGGGACAGGCCCGGGCAGCCGTACCCCTCGATCGTCGACCCGACGATGCCGAGCCCGGCCAGCTTCGGCACGAGCGCCCAGGGAAACTCGGCCCGGTCCCAGTAGTCGTTGATCACCGGGAGCACGTCGGAGTCGACGAAGGCACGCACGCGGTCGCGGACCTCGCGGGCCTCGTCGGTGAGCAGCTCGTCGAGCAGGTAGTAGTCGGTGCTCATGAGCGGTTCCCGTCGGAGTCGTAGGTGTAGAAGCCCTTCCCGGTCTTGCGGCCCAGGTCACCGCGCTCCACCAGCTCGGTGACCGTGCGGCTGGGCAGGTCGCGGGGGTCGCCGGTGACGGCGTGGCGGGCGAGCTTGGCGTGGTAGCCGATGTCGATGCCGGTGAGGTCCATGAGCTCGAACGGGCCCATGGGGTAGCCCAGCGCGGTGCGGCAGGCGGTGTCGATGTCCTCGACGGAGGAGATGCCGTTCTCCAGCAGGAAGATCGCCTCGTCGCGGACGGCGCCGAGGATCCGGTTGGCGACGAACCCAGGGATCTCCTTGTGCAGCACCACCGCCTCCTTGCCGAGCCGGCGGGCCAGGTCGGCGACCGCCTCCACCGTCGCCTCGTCCGCGCCGAGCACCTCGACGCAGCGCATCACCAGCGCCGGGTTGAAGAAGTGCATGTTGGCGACGCGGTCCGGGCGCCCGGTGGCGTCGGCGAGCTGCGACGACATGATCGCCGACGAGTTCGTGGTGAGGATCGCGTGCGGCGGCGCGACCTTGTCGAGGTGGGCGAAGACCTCCCGCTTGACGTCCAGCTTCTCGACGGCGGCTTCGATCACGAGGTCCGCGGTCGACGCAGCCGCATCGAGGTCCGTGGTGAACGTGAGCCGGGCGAAGGCGGCGTCGACGTCGTCGCGGGTGCGGCGGCCCTTGTCGACGTCCCGGTCGAGCCGCGAACGCAGGGACGACTCCGCGCGAGCCAGCGCGTCGTCGGTGAGGTCGGTGACGGTGGTGTCGTGGCCGGCGAGGGCGCAGACCATGGCGATCTGCGCGCCCATCGTGCCGCCGCCGACGACGAGCACTCTCTCCATCGTCAGACTCCCTTGAACGCGGGCGGGCGCTTCTCGAGGAACGCGCTCGCCCCCTCGGCCTTGTCCGCGGTCGTGTAGAGCAGTGCCTGGGCGAGCTGCTCGACGACCTGCCCGGTGCGCTGGTCCGCGTCCATCCCGGCCCGGATCACCACCTTCGCCAGCCGCACCGCCAGGGGGCCCTTGGCGAGCACCTGGTCGGCGAGCCGGCGCAGCTCGGCGCGCAGCCCGTCGGCCGGGACGACCGACGTGACCAGCCCGATCGCGTGCGCCTCCGCGGCCGGGACGAACCGGCCGGTGAGGATCATCTCGATGGCCCGGCCGGTGCCGACCAGCCGCGCGAGCCGCTGCGTGCCGCCCGCGCCGGGCAGCACCGAGAGCGTCGTCTCCGGCAGGCCGAAGCGGGCGTTCGCAATCGCGATCCGGATGTCGCAGGCCATCGCGAGCTCGCAGCCGCCGCCCAGGGCGAACCCGTTGACGGCCGCGACCGTCGGCTTCGGGAACGCCTCGACGGCGTCGAAGGTCCGCTGCATCTCGGCGTCCAGGCCGGTGTGCAGGTCGTAGTGGCGCAGCTGGGAGATGTCGGCGCCGGGTCTCGTAGATCACGAGGCACCCCCGAACGCAGCGATGCCGGTGATCGCCCGACCCATGATCAGCGTGTGCACCTCGTCCGTGCCCTCGTAGGTGCGGACGCTCTCGAGGTTGTCGGCGTGCCGCAGCGGCGAGTGCTCCAGCGTGACGCCGTTGCCGCCGAGGATCGTGCGCGCGGCGCGGCAGATGGTGATGGCCTCGCGGACGTTGTTGAGCTTGCCGAACGAGATCTGCTCGGGACGCAGCTTTCCGGCGTCCTTGAGCCGCCCGGTCTGCAGGGCGACGAGGACGCCCTTCTGGATCTCCAGCACCATGTCGACGAGCTTCTGCTGCGTGAGCTGGAACGACGCGATCGGCGTGCCGAACTGGCGGCGCTCCAGCGCGTAGCGCAACGCGGCCTCGTAGGAGTCGCGGGCGGCCCCCATCGCCCCCCACATGATCCCGTAGCGGGCCTCGTTGAGGCAGGAGAACGGTCCCTTGAGCCCGGCGGCCCCGGGCAGGATCGCGCCGGCGGGCAGCCGGACGCCGTCCAGGGTGATGTCGCACTGGATCGACGCGCGCATCGACAGCTTGGGCTCGATCACGGTGGCGGTGAAGCCCTCCGCGGCGGTGGGGACGACGAAACCCCGAATGCCGTCGTCGGTCTGCGCCCAGATGATCGCGACGTCGGCGATCGACGCCAGCCCGATCCAGCGCTTCGCGCCGGACAGCACCCAGCCGTCCCCGTCCCGCACGGCACGGGTGGCCATGCTGGCGGGGTCGCTGCCGGCGGTCGGTTCGGTGAGGCCGAAGCAGCCGATCAGCTCGCCTGCGGCCATGCCGGGCAGCCACCGCTGCTTCTGCTCGTCCGAGCCGAACTTGGCGATGGCGCTCATCGCCAGCGAGCCCTGCACCGAGACGAAGGTGCGGATGCCGGAGTCGCCGGCCTCCAGCTCCATCGCGGCCAGGCCGTACTCGACCGCGGAGCGGCCGGCGCAGCCGTAGCCCTTCAGATGCATGCCGAGCAAGCCGAGCGCGGCCATCTCCTTCACCAGCTCGCGCGGGAAGGCCGCCGTCGCGTACCACGAAGCGATGTTCGGGCGGATGCGCTCGTCGACGAACGCGCGGACGCGGTCGCGCAGGGCCAGCTCGTCGGCCGTGAACAGGCCGTCGAGGCTGAGGTAGTCGTCTGCCAGAGTCATGGTGTCCTCCTGCTCAGTAACTCCACCTGCGGATCCCCGCCTTGCTTCGCTGCGGCGTCGATCTGCAGGACACGCTCAGGCGGCCTCGAACAGGACGGCGATGCCCTGCCCGATGCCGATGCACATGGTCGCCAGGGCGCGGCGGGCTCCGCGGTCGTGCAGCTCCAGCGCGGCGGTCAGGGCGAGCCGGGCGCCGCTGGCGCCCAACGGGTGACCCAGGGCGATCGCACCGCCGTTCGGGTTGACGTGCTCGGCGTCGTCGGGCAGGCCCAGCGCCCGGGTGACGGCCAGGGCCTGCGCGGCGAACGCCTCGTTCAGCTCGATCACGTCCAGGTCGGCGACGTCGAGCCCGGCTCGGGCGAGCACCTTCCGGGTCGCGGGAACCGGACCGATGCCCATCACCTCCGGGGCGACCCCGGCGACGGCGCCGACCCCGATCCGGGCGAGCGGCTCCAGGCCGTAGCGGCGCACGGCCTCCTCGGAGGCCACCAGCACCGCGGCGGCGCCGTCGTTGACGCCCGACGAGTTCCCGGCCGTGACGGTGCCGTCCGGGAACAGCGGCCGCAGGCGACCCAGCGCCTCCAGCGAGGTGGCGCGCGGGTGCTCGTCGACGCCGACCGGCACGGGATCCCCCTTCCGCTGCGGCACGGGCACCGGCTCGATCTCCCTGGCGAGCCGCCCCCCGGCGATCGCCTTCGCCGTGCGCTCCTGGGAGCGCAGCGCGAACAGGTCCTGGTCGGCCCGCGCGACCCCGTGCCGCTCGGCCACGATCTCGGCCGTCTCCGGCATCGCGTGGGTGCCGTACCGCTCGCGCATCTCCGGGTTGACGAACCGCCACCCGATCGTCGTGTCGTACACCTCGGCGGTGCGCGACCACGCCGTGCCGGCCTTGGGCAGCGCCATCGGCGCGCGGGTCATGCTCTCCACGCCGCCGGCGATCACCAGGTCGGCCTCGCCGGTGCGCACCGTCCGGGCCGCGATCGCCACCGCGTCCAGCCCCGAGCCGCACAGCCGGTTCACGGTCGTGCCGGGCACGTCCACCGGCAGGCCGGCGAGCAGCACCGCCATGCGGGCGACGTTGCGGCTGTCCTCGCCGGCCTGGTTGGTGCAGCCGAGCACGACGTCGTCCACGGCGGCCCAGTCGACCGACGGCAGTCGCCGGGTCAGCGCGCCGACCACGTGGGCGGCCAGGTCGTCCGGGCGGACGGGGGCGAGCGCGCCGCCGTAGCGACCGAACGGCGTCCGCACGCCTGCCACCAGATACGCGGTGCTCGACTTCGGGGTGCTCATCGCAGCATGTCCCTCAGCTCGAACTTACGGATCTTGCCGCTGGCGGTGCGGGGCAGCTCCGGGAACAGCTCCAGCCGCTCGGGCCAGTACTGCCGGGCCACGCCCTTCTCGGTGAGGAACGCGCGCATGTCGTCCATCGTGAACCCCGCCACGCCCGACTTCAGCACGACGACGGCGCAGGCCCGTTCCTGCAGCCGCGGATCCGGCAGGCCGACCACGGCGACCGCCGCGACGTCGGGGTGCTCGTAGAGCACGTTCTCGACGTAGGCGACCGGGATGTTCTCCCCGCCGCGGATGATCACGTCCTTGGTTCGGCCGGTGATGTTCAGGTAGCCGTCGACGTCGATCTCGGCGACGTCGCCGGTGTCGAACCAGTCGCCGTCGAACGAGGCCGCGGTCAGCTCGGGGCGGTGCAGGTAGCCGGCGAACAGGAACGGCCCCCGCACCTGCACCCGGCCCTCCTGCCCCGCGGGCAGTGGCGTTCCGTCGAAGTCGACGACGCGGATCTCCATGCCGGGGAACGGGTAGCCGTCGCGCTCGACGAGCTTCTCCTCCGGGTCGCCGGGGATGCCCAGGGTGACCAGCGCGTTCTCGCTCTGCCCCCAGCCGCCGAGCACGGTCAGGCCGGGCATCCGGCGGCGGGCCTCGCGGACGATCGCCCGCGGGATCGGCGCGCCGAAGCAGCAGAAGAGCCGAAGGGAGGAGAGGTCGCGGGCCGCGGACGAGGCCGTGTTCAGGGTGTCATGCAGGAACGGTGTGGCCGCGGACGTGGAGGTGATCCGGTACTTCTCCACCAGCACCCCGTAGAGGAAGCCCGTGAGGTGCGCGAACGTCGACGCCATGTGGATCACGTCGGACGGGCCGACGTCGAGTCGGTCCGGCAGGGCTGCGTTCGCGGCCATCAGCGTGTTGTGGGTGTGCAGCACGCTGATCGCGACATTGCTGCTGATGGGCGTCGCCACGGTCCTCATCGGGCTGCTACCGGGCGCCGCGACGATCGGTCCGGCCGCTCCAATCGCCCTCGTGCTGTTGCGCTTCGTCCAGGGCTTTGCGGTCGGCGGCGAGTGGGCCGGTGCCACCCTGCTCGCTGCGGAGTACGCGCCGAAGGAGAAACGCGGCCTGTACGGCGTGTTTCCCCAACTCGGAGCGCCCATCGCGTTCGGTCTGTCCAGTGCGACCTTCCTGCTGACCGGCCTGGTCCTGGGCGACTCCGACGAGGCCTTCCTCGACTACGGGTGGCGCATCCCCTTCCTGGCGTCGATCCTGCTCATCGCGGTGGGCTTCTACGTCCGGACGAGCATCGCCGAGACCCCGGCGTTCCGAGCCGCACAGGCCGGCGCGCCGGTGGACCGGCCGAGGCGGCTGCCGTTCGTCGAGGTCCTGCGCAGCCAGCCCCGCGAGGTGCTGCTGTCCTCGGGTTCCCTGGTCTCGCTGTTCGCCTTCTTCTACATGGGCACCTCGTACCTGATCAGCTACGGCACCAACCCGGACGGTGCAGGCTGTCACGTCCGGTCATCCTCGGCATCAACGTCGGCACGGCGGTCGTGTTCGGTGTCGCCACCGCGCTCGCTGGTGTCGTCTCCGACCGGTACGGCCGCCGTACGGTGATCGTCGCTTCGTGCGCGATCGGCATCGTGTGGGGCCTGCTCCTGTTCCCCCTCGTCGCCACCGGCACCGCGGTCTCCTTCGCGATCGGCGTCTCGGTCACCCTGAGCATCGTCGGGGTCTGCTACGGCCCGGTCGGGTCCTTCCTCCCGGAGCTGTTCGCGCCGCAGCACCGCTACACGGGAGCCGGACTCGCCTACAACATCGCCGGCATCGTCGGGGGCGCCCTCCCGCCGCTGATCGCCCCAGCCCTGGTCGCGTCCTTCGGCGGTATCGGCATCGGGATCATGCTCTCAACGCTGGCGGTGCTGTCGCTGGCGTGCACGCTGGGGCTTCGGGAGACCCGCGGCGTGCCGCTGGCTCACCACGCGTCGGCCGGAGTGCGGTCCCGGGCGCAGATCTGATCCTGTTGCCCGACCAACTCTTCAAGGTCCGTCCGTGTGGTCAAGAATTGACTAAAGGGTAGACCGATGGAAGGATCGGGACGTGAGTTCGGCGATGGAGGGCGTGCCCGTGAGCCGCGTGCAGCGCAAGCGCGGCCGGCGGATGCAGGAGATCGTGGCCGTGGCCGCCGAGCTGTTCGGCGAGCGCGGCTACGACGCGGTGAGTCTCGATGACGTCGCCGAGCGGCTCGACGTCACCAAGGGCTCGCTCTACCACTACTTCTCCGGCAAGGAGCAGCTCGGCTCTGCCGCCATCGAGGCGCTGGGCACGGCGTGGACGGACCGGCTCGCCGCGCTGGTCGAGCAGGTGGGTGGCCCGCCCGGGCTCCGGCTCCGGGCACTGGTCCGCGAGCAGCTGATCGTCGCGGTCCGTGACCACCCGGCAGGCTTGGGCCTGTTCCTGGTCCCCGACGACTGGCCGGACGCGCAGCGATCGGTGATCAAGGAGCTGCGCAGGCGGCACGATCGGCTGTTCCGCGACGTCATCGAGGAGGGGGTGGCGTCGGGCGAGTTCGTGGTGGTCGACGTCGACACCACCCTGCACTGCCTGCATGCGGCGATGACCCAGGCGTCGGTCTGGTACAGCGGCCTGCGCGGCGCGGCCCTGGACCGGGCGGTAGACGGTCTGGTGGAGACGCTCATGATGTTGGTAGGGGAGCGCCCGAAGAGCTGACCGCCAACCGCTGAGGGCCATGTGGCGGCTCGACACCAACGCGGGGGAGGCCCACCCTGGTAGCCGCCGGCCGAGAGTCGGGGCGACGAGCTGGGAGGCAGCGATGGCGCGCACTCCGCAGGATTCGGTCACCACGGCAAGGCGCTGATGGACGGCGACCTGGACGAGATCATGGTCGGCTACGGCCCGGACTCGGTCTTCATCACACCGGGCGGCGTCTTGCGCGGTCAGGATCAGATCCGGCAGGCGTTCACCGGACTGCTCGCCGACCTGCCTCAAGCGACATGGAACGTGCCGACCCAGATCTTCGAGGGTGACGCCCTGCTGATCGAGTGGTCCGCGGAGTCGTCCGCAGCCGTGGTGAAGGACGGGATCGACACATTCGTGTTCGACGGCGACCTGATCCGGCTCCAGACCGTCCGCTACACGCTGGAGCGGCGCGGGTAGCCCGCCCCCACGTCTCGGAGGCGCGCTGTGGTAGTTCACGCATGCTTGAGCAGCAACAGCGCGCCGGTCAGGCGGCCTCGGCGGCGGCCGGGGTGGAGCGCAGGACGACGTGAGCCCGGGCGTGCTCGATCGCGCTGACGCTGTCCGGGAACACCGCGCCCTGGCTGCGCAGGCAGCTGCTGCAGGGCGACGACGGACCGCGGTGACGAGCCCGGCCTGGGCGCCGAGCCCCGAGCTGACGCCGAAGGCCAGCGCGAGCGGCAGCGCGACGTCGTCGGCCTCCGTCGTCGAGATCTCCACAGTTTCACCAGTTGCGAACAATCGCAATTGCGCAGAATGGTGGCTCCTGCGACAGTGGAGGAAAGCCCCGGCGCGGGAGGAGGTGGCCGTGCGTAGCCGACCGCCCCGGCAACCGCTGTACCAAGTCAAAGCGGAGTTCTTCAAGCCGCTCGGCCACCCGGTCCGGATCCGGGTACTGGAGCTGCTGAGCGAGCGCGAGCAGGCCGTCGCCGAGCTGCTGCCCGAGGTCGGTGTCGAGGCGGCCAACCTGTCGCAGCAGCTCGCGGTGCTGCGGCGGGCCGGGTTGGTCACCGCCCGGCGGGAGGGCTCGACGGTGTACTACCGGCTCACGAGCCCACAGGTCGCGGAGCTGCTCGCCGTGGCCCGCACGATCCTCACCACCGTGCTCGCCGGCCAGGCCGAGCTGCTGGTCGACCTGCGCGCCCCCGCCTGACGAGGTTCGAGCCCAACGGGGGTGCGCCATGGAGCGGCCGGACTGGACGAGCGCGCTGGGCGAGGCCTTCGCGCAGGCCGTGTCCTACCTCGACAGCCTGCCCGACCGGCCGGTCCATCCCGCCGCCGACCTCGCGCAGCTGCGTGCCGCGCTCGGCGGTCCGCTACCCGAACGGCCGCTCGACGCGCGTGACGTGGTCGCGGACCTGTCCGCCGCGGCCGGGCCCGGGGTGATCGCGTCGGGCAGCGGCCGGTTCTTCGGCTTCGTCGTCGGGGGTGCGACGCCCGCGGCGCTGGCCGCCGACTGGTTGGCCTCCGCCTGGGACCAGAACGCGGGCCTGTACGTCCTCGGGCCCGCCGCGGCCGTGGTCGAGGAGGTCGCGGGCGCCTGGGCGGCCGACCTGCTCGGCCTGCCACCGCACGTGTCGGTCGGGTTCGTGACCGGCGCGCAGATGGCCAACGTCACCGGGCTGGCGGCCGCCCTGCACGCCGTGCTCGGCCGGGCCGGATGGAACGTGAGCTCGGCGGGGTTGTGGGGTGCCCCGCGGGTCCGCGTGCTCGCGGGCGAGCAGCGGCACGGCACCGTCGACCGGGCGCTGCGCTTCCTCGGCGTCGGCACCGCGGCGATCGAGCCGATCCCCGCCGACGCCCAGGGGCGGATGCGGGTGGACGCGCTCGCCAGTGCATTCGACGATGCCCTCGACGACCGCCCGGCGATCGTGTGCGCGCAGGTCGGCAACGTCAACACCGGCGCGGTCGACCCGGTCGGGCAGATCAGCGACATCGCCCACCGGTACGGCGCGTGGGTGCACGTCGACGGCGCGTTCGGGCTGTGGGCGGCGGCGAGCCCGCGGCTGCGGCCGCTGCTGGACGGCGCCGGGCAAGCGGACTCGTGGGCGACCGACGCGCACAAGTGGCTCAACGTGCCCTACGACTGCGGCCTGGTCTTCTGTGCCGACCCGCAGGCACACCGGGCGGCAATGGGCGCGCGGGCGGGCTATCTCGTGCACGGGTCGGCAGGCGAGCGCGACGCGCTCGACCACAACCCCGAGATGTCCCGGCGCGCTCGCGGGTTCGCCGTGTACGCCGCGCTGCGGGCGCTGGGACGCAGCGGTGTCGCCGATCTGGTCGAGCGCACCTGCGCGCTGGCTCGCCGGTTCGCCGAGCAGCTGGGCGCGGCCCCGGGCGTCGAGGTCCTGAACGACGTGGTGCTCAACCAGGTGCTGGTGCGCTTCGGTTCAGGATCGGACACGGAGTCCGACGACCTGACCCGCGCCGTGGTCGAGCGTGTCCAGCACGACGGCACCTGCTGGATGAGCGGCACCGTGTGGCACGGCCGGGCCGCGATGCGGATCTCGGTGTCGAACTGGTCGACGGACGGGGCGGACGTCGACCGGTCGGTCGCGGCCATCCTCCGGTGCGCGCGGGAGGCCGCGTGACCGCGTCAGGCCACGAGCCGGAGCACGCTCGGCGTGGTCTCCTGGACCGCCCGCTCGGCCGCCGCGACCACCGCCCGCCACCGGTCGTCCGACGGGGTCGTGGCGCCGGTGCGGGCGGCCCCATCGCGGGCGTAGGCCACGGCGGTCAGCACGTCACGCAGCGGGCCCGGGGCGAGCGCGGCGACACTCGACCGGAACCGGTCGCGGTGGTCGGGCAGGTCGGTGACGACGATGGTGGGGTACATGGGATGCCTCCGGGGACGGCGGTGTCCGGCTTGGCCAGCATCCGATAGGAGCGCGTCGGCCTCCGTGGAATACGACGCACTCCGGTGCGCCCTTTTCGGCTCAGTCCAGGTCGGCCTGCCACAGGTCGGGGCCGAACACCTCGTACTGGATGTCCCGCGGCGACACGCCGCGCTCGAGCAGGCGGCTGCGGACGAACTGCATGAACGGCAGCGGCCCGCAGAGGTAGTAGGTGGCGTCGTCGGGCAGGCCGACCGCGTCGGGGTCCATCGTGCCGTCGTAGACGCCGTCGAGCGGCTCGATGGTCCGGGCGCCCTTCTCGTACCAGACGTGCAGCGCGGCGTTTCTCAACGCGAGCACGTCGCTGACCACCTGGCGGCGCAGCGCGAACGACGCCTCGTCGACGTCGGCGTGCAGCAGCGTGATCGAGAGCCCGGACTTCGCCGCGACGAGGTGGGAGATCATGCCGGCCATCGGGGCGATACCGATGCCGGCACTGCAGAACACGACCGGGCGGCCCGCGTCGTCGAGGACGACGTCGCCGTAGGGCAGCGACAGGGTGAGCTGATCGCCGACGTCGACCATGTCGTGCAGCAGCGTGGACACCTCGCCGTCCGGCTCGCCAGGGTTGGTGACCCGCTTGACCGAGAAGTGGCGGTGCTCCCCGTCGTCGGCGCGGGTGAGGCTGTACTGGCGCGGCTGGTGCACGCCGTCGGGCATGAGGACCTTGACGGTGACGTACTGGCCGGGCAGCGAGGTTTTGACCAGCCGGTCGTCGATGCGGCGGACGACGAAGGTGACGACATCGGCGGTCTCGCGGATCTTGCTCTCCACCTCCCACGGCCGCCAGACGGTCTCCGGGCGCACGCCGCGGGCGCTGTAGAGGCCGCGCTCCTGGTTGATCAGCGCGTTCGCCATCAGCCAGTAGACCTCGTCCCACGCGGCCGCGACCTGCGGGGTCACGGCGTCACCGAGGACGTCGACGATCGCCCACATCAGGTTGTCGTGCACGATCGCGTACTGGTCGGCGCGGATGCCCAGCGACGCGTGCTTGTGCGCGATGCGCCGGAGCAGGCTCTCCGGCGTGCGCGGCGGGGTCTCCAGTAGCGCGGTCGCGAAGGAGGCGACGGAGCCGGCCAGCGACTGCTGCTGCTCCCCGCGGACCTGGTTGCCGCGGTTGAACATGCCGTCGAGCAGTTCGGGGTGGGCGCCGAACATGTGCGGGTAGAAGCGCTTGGCGATCTCCCCGATGTTCGCGCCGACCGCCGGCAGTGTCGCCTCGACGACGGGACGGCTCGCATCAGAGAGCATCGTGGCCTCCTCGGCACGTGGTGGACCGCCCATGTCGGCATACCGCTCTCCGGTGCCGCAACCAGCGACGACGAACCGGTGACGAAGGTCTGGGACCAACGTCCCCATCCCCGAGCTGCGGCGCTGAGCCGTCACCCCCGCGCCGACCAGCCGCCGTCCGACGCGATCACCTGGCCCGTCACCCAGCTCGCCTCGTCGCTCACCAGCCACGCAACGAGCCGTGCGGTGTCGGCCGGTGTACCCCACCGCCGGCCGGGGTTCGCGTCGGCCACCCGCGCGCGCGTCGCGTCGTCGGCGTACCCGGTGTCGTTCGGGCCTGGGTCCACGCAGTTGACCGTGATGCCGCGGGGCATGAGATGTGTGGCCACGCTGCCCGTGAGCTGGTGCAGCGCACCCTTCGAGGCGATGTAGGGCAGCTCGTCGGGCATCGCGCCGTGGTACTGGCCGGAGGTGAAGAACAGGATGCGCCCACCCGGGCGGCCGTCATGCTGGGCGGCGAACGCCTGCGCGAGCAGCAGGCTGCCGCGGGTGTTGACGGCGTGGCAGCGGTCCAGCTCGTCCGCGGTCAGCTGCTCCAGGTTCTGGGCGCCGCCGCGGGCGTGGTTCGCGACGACGATGTCGACGTGCCCGAACGCCCGGCCGGCTGCCACGACGACCCCGGCGGGAGCGTCCGGGTCGGCCAGATCGGCGCTGACGTGCTCGGCCCGGCCGCCGGCCGCTCGGATCTCCGCGACTACGGCCTCGGGGCCGCCCGGGTCGGCGCCCCAGGGCTGGTCGGCGTCGTGCGGGACCCAGGAGTGCACGACGACGGCGGCGCCGTCGCCGGCCAGCCGCCCGGCGATCGCGGCACCGATCGCGATCCGCCTGCCGACCCCGGTGACGAGGGCGACCCGGCCCTCCAGCGGGAGGCTCATCCGTCGAGCCTACGAAATGTCGCCTGATCGATCCGACGGTGACGTCAGTGCAGCCCGGACAACGCTGACGTCCCGGCGGGATCGATTTCGCGGCGGACCGGCGAGCGACGGTCACGTGGGTGTCGTCGCGGCAGCAACGGCGTCCCGCTCGCCGCATGAAACGATCACCCGCGTGGATCACGGCGCGCACGGGTGAAGGTTCTCGTCCTCGGACACACCGCGGAGCTCGGTGGCGCCGAGATCGGCATGGTGAGCATGGCCCGGTACCTGCCGGCGGATGTGCGCGTCGTCCTGCTCGAGGACGGCCCGCTGGTGGCGCGGCTGCGGGCGGTGGGCGCGGCGGTGCAGGTCTGCGAGCTGAACGCCGCGCTCCGGCCGCCGCGGCGGACCGCGGGCGAGCTGGCGCGCTACGGCCGGGCCGTCGCGGCCCTGCGTCGGACGATCCTGGACGAGGTCGAGCGGCACGGCGCCGACGTGGTGCTGCTCAACACGCTGCGGATCGCGCGGCTGGCGGCGGCCTGCGCCCTGCCCCGGCGGGTGCGGTGCGTGACGATGCTGCGCGACGGACTGTGGCCCCCGCACATCAGTCGTCGGGACGCCGCGGTCGACCAGGTCGCGGTCAACGCCGTCAGCCGCGCGGTCGTCGCGAACAGTGCGTGGACCCGCGGGCAGCTCGTGACGAGCCGTAGGACGTCCGTCGTGCCGCCCTTCGTCGCTGCCGACTTCTTCGACACCCCGCTCGTGCCCCGCGCCGATCCGGACGAGCTGCGGGTGCTGATGCTGGGCCGGATGGCGCACTGGAAGGGGCAGCTGCTCGGCCTGCGCGCGCTGGCCGCCTGCCGGACGCCGCGGCGGCTCGCCGTCACCGTGGCCGGCGGGGCCTGGTTCGGCGAGACCGGGCACCAGGACAAGATCCGGCGGTTCGCCCGGGAGCACCCGGAGCTGCACGTGGACGTCGCCGGGCACGTCGACGAGGTGGTCGAGCTGATCGACCGGCACGACGTGCTGCTGCACACCTCACTGATGCCCGAGCCGTTCGGGCAGGTGGTCGTCCAGGGCATGGCGCGCGGTCGGATCGTCGTCGCCGCGGACCGCGGAGGCCCGGCCGAGGTGATCCGGTCCGGCCGGGACGGCCTGCTCTACCGCATGGGCAGCGAGGCCGACCTCACGCGGACCCTCGAGCAGGTGGCCGCGGACGCCTCGGAGCTCGCGGCGGTCCGGACGAACGCCGTCCGCAGCGCGCAGGAGTACCACCCCGAACGGACCGCGGCGCGGTTGCGGGACGCTCTCGACGAGGTGGTCGGCGCGACCTCGCGGGGACGGAGCCGGCCCCGCCCGGCATACTCCGCCCGGTGTTCGGCCTCCCCGACCAGCTGCGCCTGCTGCTCACCGGCACCCCACCCCGCCGAATTGGCTTCTCGCCCGGCCCCCTGACCGATCTGCGCGTCGCGCGCCACGCCGTCGGGCGCGCGCTGCGGACCCGACCGTTGCGGCTGTGCCTGCTCGAGCACGACACCTCGACGATGTACTTCGCCGAGCCCACCGCCTTCTGGATCAACCAGCGGAGCCGGGTGTGCTGGGCCGAGCGCAACGGGCCGCCGGAGCGGGCGGACCTGGTGTGGGTGTTCACCCAGGACCCGCTCACGCCCGAGGTCCGGGCCTGGCTCGCCGAGCGGCTGCGCCGGGTCCGTCCCGGCGTCCGGGTGCTCAACCCGCCCGCCGTGTACGACGCCTACCACGACCTGGACTGCTTCCCCCGGCTCGCCGCCGCCGGTGTGCGGGTGCCCCGCACCGAGTTCGGTCCGGCCGACGTCGGGGTCACGCCGGTCGTCTACAAGGCCGCCGGCGAGCAGGCGGCTCGCAAGGAGCTCTGCCGGTACGACGGCCCGCGGCCCGGCTTCCGCGCGGCGGTCGCCCACGACAGCCGCGGCACCGACGGCCGGTACCGCCGCTACCGCGCCTTCGTGCTGGGTGACCTCGTGCTGCCCGAGGACGTGATCGTCGCCGACCACTGGAACGCCAGCCTGCGCCACCTCGTCGCCGTGGAGCGCAACTACGCGCTCACGGAGTTCGAGCGTCGCCAGCTCCTGCTGATCAACTCGACCCTGGGGCTCGACTTCAGCTGCGTGGACTACCTGCGGGAGCACGACATCGGGACACCGGTGTTCCACGACGTCAACGTCTACCCGACGGTCGTGGGCGCCTGGCAGGGCGACATGCCGGCAGGCGACCACGGCCGCTGGCACGTCTTCGACAACTGCGACCGCCTTCGGCTCCCCCCACCCGGCGGTCGCTCCGTCTGGCGGCAGTTCGACGACACACTGCTGCGGCTCGCGACGGGCCGCATGACAAAGGTCACGGCATCCCGGGCCGTCGCTTGAGAAACCGAGCGCAGGGCACTCCGTTCGCGGCCACCACGCGAAGGAGATCGCATGACCGCCTCATCCCTGCACGTCGACGGCACCTCGAAAGAGGCGTCGCCCGCCTCCCGACTCGCGTACGACCGCAGCGGGCAGGGCGAACCGCTGGTCCTCCTGCACGGACAGGGCTTCTCCCGCCGGTCGTTCGATCCGGTCGTCCCGGCGCTGGCGGCGCGACGCGACGTCATCGCCGTCGACCTGCCCGGGCACGGCGGGTCACCGCGTCAGGCCACGGGCGCCGGGAATGCACCGCGTGACCTGGCGGTCGCCGTCGCCGAGCTGCTCGACGAGCTCGAGCTGCCCACCGTGCATGTCGCCGGCAACAGCAGCGGCGGTTGGGTGGCGCTGGAGCTGGCCAAGCTGGGTCGAGCCCGGACCGTCACCGCGCTGGCCCCGGCCGGGCTCTGGCGCCGCAGAGCGCCGCTGCACATCCGGGCCGGCATGCGACAGGCCCGCCTGAACGCCAGGATCGTGCGCCGGCTGCGTCCGAACGCGCCACGGACCCGGGCCGGGCGAGCTCTGGCCGCGAGCCAGGTGTCCGGCCACCCGTTCCGGATGCCCTACCAGCCGGCCCGCGACGCGATCCACGCGATGGCCACGGCGCCCGGCTTCCGCGAGACGCTCCGCGCCCTGGAGAAAGACCGGTTCAGCGGCGGCGCCGCGATCACCGTGCCGGTGACGGTGGCGTTCGGTACCCGTGACCGGGTGCTGCTGCCGGGGATCGCACGGCGCCGGGACCAGCTGCCCAAGCAGGCGCGCTGGGTCCGGTTGCGCGGGTGCGGACACGTGCCGATGATCGACGACCCCGCCGCCACGGCCGACCTGCTGCTGCAGGCGAGTGATCCGGACGCCGCACCCGACCTGGGTGTCGCCGCGCGCTGATCCGCCCGCGGCTCGAACGGAAAGCGCCGCGTGGAGCTCTCGAGAGCTCCACGCGGCGGACCTACCGGACGGGCTTCAGGGTCGGCGGGGCGGTCCGTCGAACCGGCGGGGCGGCCCGTCGGTGCGCACCGGTGCGCAGTAGCGGCCGTCGCGCCACTGGTGCTTCCACTCCCAGCGGTGCTGCCGCCGGTCCCACACCCGCTCGTCCCAGTGGCCCCCGCGGCGGCCGTCGTCCCAGCGCCAGTTCCGGCCAGTGTGGGCCGGCTTGCACCACCACCACGACGACGGCCGGGCGGTCGCGACGGTCACCGTCGTCGATGCGGTCGGGACGGTCTCCGCCGACGCCGCCGGTGCCGCTACCGCGGCCAGACCGAACGCGACGGTCGCCGACGCGACCATCACGCCGATTCTTTTCGACAGGACATTCATCGAACCCCTCCTCGAATGCGAGCCGGAAAAACGTGTCGTGCTGCCTTTCGAGCGGTGCCGTCCGCGCATTACCGACCTTTTCGGGAGAGGTATCGAACGTGTGCGGGGCGAGGGAAGGTATTCCCTGGTGGACGGCAAGGCGGCGCATTTCACCATTCCTTCGGGTTCACCCCGGAGGGAGACAGTCGTTGACAGGCGGAGGGTGCACGTGGACCACGCCGCGTCGTCCTGCCGGGTGATCGCAGCGCCTCCGGCGGCGCCGGATAGCGTCCCGACGTGTCGTTGCGCAGATCAACGCTCGTCGCGGGCGCCGTCCTCATCGGGATCGTCGCGGTAGTCGCGGGGTCCGGGACCGCGGATCGGCTCCTCGACTCGAGGCCGGCGGCCGCTGCGGCCCCGACGGTGACGGCGGCTTCGCCGGTCGCGCCCCCCACGACGGCGCCGCCGGTCGTGCGCAGCGTGTTCGACACCGGTGTGGCCACTCCGCACGACCACGACGACGGCCTGTGGATGTCATGGTCGCTGGCCGACAGCGCGGGGGACCGGCGGGTCGGCTCGGCGAAGAGCAGCACCGAGCGGACGAACGCCGAGTCGAGCATGAAGGCGTGGATCACCACCGACTTCCTGCGCGTCGCAGGCGACCGGGGGCGCCGTGTCCGGGCGAGCGACCGGGCCGACATCGACGCCGCGATCCGCCGCAGCGACGACGAGGCCGCGGAGCGGCTCTACCGTCGCTTGGGTGCGGACCAGGTACTGCGCGACCTGAATTCGGTCTGCGGTGTCGCGGTCACCACGGTGAAGCGCGGGTACTGGTCCTACGCCCAGATCACCGCGACCGACGCCACCACGATCCTCGACTGCGTCCTCGACAAGGCGCCGAGCTACCCCGGCGGTGACGAGATCATCACCGACCTGCGCAGTGTCGAGCCCGACGACGCCTTCGGCATCCCCCAGGCCCTTCCCGCCGGGACGACGTTCGCAGTGAAGAACGGGTGGACGGCGCATTCGGCGACCGGGAAGTGGAACGTCGACTGCGTGGCGGCGTGGGACCACTACACCCTCGCCGTGCTGCTCCGGTACCCGATCGCGCGGAAGCTCGACTACGGCGCGACGGTGTGCCGCGACGTCACCGCCACCCTGCTCACCCGTCTCGACTGAGAGGCGGGGGTGGCGCGTCGGGACGAGCCACCTCCCCGACCAGCGGTGCCAGCGTGAGGGCCAGGTGCAGCCGAAGACGGTCCTGACCGTCGGCGAGGTCGAGACCCGTCAGCGCTCGGATGCGCTGCAGCCGGTAGTAGAGGGTCTGGCGGTGCACGGCCAGCTCCGCGGCGGCGCGCTGCACATTGCCGGCGTGGTCGAGGTAGGCGGTCGCCGTCGCGGCCAGATCGGGCCGCGCGAGGAGCGGCTCGACGGCGGGGTCGACCACGCCCTCGCGCAGGGCCCGGCGCGGCCCGCATGCCAGCAGCCGGTGGACGCCGAGGTCGGCCCACGCGGCCACCGGACGGAACCGGGACACGGCGTGGGCGACCCGGGCAGCGATCCGGGCCTCGCGCACACCGCCGCTGATCAGCGCGAGGTCCGGGCGGGTGGCCCCGACGCCCGCGACCACGGCGTCGTGCAGCTCGGCGTGGAGGCGTTCGGTGACGAGCAGCCGGGCGGTGCGCGCGACATCGCGGGCGTCCAGCGTGGCGGGGACCAGCAGGACCACGTCCGTGCCGGTGGCGACGGCGACGACCGCGCGCGGCAGCCGCCACAGGTTGAGTGGCGGCGGGTCCCCGTGAACATCGAGGTCGAGCACCACCGCGACCACCGAGGTGTCCCGGCCGAGGGCGCCCAGCACGTCGATCTCCTCGGCGGCGGCCTCGGCGACGTCGCGGTCGCCGATGAGCAGGTCGCGCACCTGCCCGTCGAGGCTCTGCCGGATGCGGGCACGCTGCGCCATGAGGGTCCCGGCGCGTGCGGCCTGCCGCATCATCCGCTCCAGCAGGGCGTCATCGAGGCGGTGGTGCTCGTCGAGCGCCCAGAGGTAGCCGTAGGTCACGCCGTTCCAGCGGGCCGGCAGGCACGCGCGGGCGACGATCCCGCGTGCCGGGTCCGCGGGCGTCCGGACCGGCCGATCGCTGCCCGCGATCCCGAACGCCTCGAACCAGTCCTGCACCTCAGCTGACGATCGGCGCTGCAGGATCGTGCGCTGCCGGACCGGGTCCACGTCGTCGGCGTGGGCGGCGAACACGACCAGGTTGAAGTCGCGGTCCTCCAACACCACGGGCGTGGCGAGCACCCGGGACACCTCGTCGACGACGTCCTGCAGGTCAGGGCCCACGGGAGAAGTATCGCACGGCCTTCATACAGATGTACGAAATCGCTGCTTGATACTCATCTGCCTGCTCATGGGATCGGCGGCGATCGCTGCCTACCGTTTCGGACATCCACCCGATGCTGGAGGTCACCGTGTTCAGTTCGTCGGTGCTCGCCCTCTCCCACCACCCGCGGGTCCGCCGCCTGGTCACCACCCACCCGGCCTCCCGGCGTCTCGTCGGTCGCTTCGTCGCGGGTGACGACCTCGGTGCCGCGACGGCGCCGATCCGTGCGCTGGTCGAGCGCGGGCTGCTGGTCACCGTGGACCACCTGGGCGAGGACGTCACCGACCCGGTCGACGCCGGGGCCACCCGCTTCGCGTACGTCGCTCTGCTCGACCGCGTCGCCGACCTCGGCCTGGCGCACGCCGTCGAGGTGTCGGTCAAGCTCTCCGCGCTTGGCCAGGCCCTGCCGGGCGACGGCGACCGGATCGCCCTGGACCACGCCGCCGCGATCTGCGCCGCGGCCGACCGGGCGGGCACCACCGTCACGCTCGACATGGAGGACCACACCACGGTCGACTCCACCCTCGGCATCCTCGCGGACCTGCGCCGCGAGTACCCGTGGGTCGGCGCGGTGCTCCAGTCGGCGCTGCGCCGCACCGAGGCCGATGCCACCGACCTCGCACGGGCGGGTTCGCGGGTGCGGCTGGTCAAGGGCGCCTACGCCGAGCCGGCATCGGTGGCGTACACCGCGAAGGCCGAGGTGGACGAGGCCTACCTGCGCTGCCTGCGGATCCTCCTTGCGGGTCCGGGCTATCCCATGGTCGCCACCCACGACCCGCGCATGATCGAGGCCGCCGGTGCGATGGCCGCCGTGCGCGGCCGCAGCGCCGCCGACCACGAGTACCAGATGCTCTACGGCATCCGGACCGCCGAGCAGGACCGCATCGCCGCGTCCGGAGACCGGATGCGCGTGTACCTGCCCTACGGCGCCGACTGGTACGGCTACTTCACCCGCCGCCTCGCCGAGCGCCCGGCGAATCTCACCTTCTTCCTGCGCTCGCTGCTCAGCCGCTGACCGCATCGTCTCGAAAGGACATCCCCGTGGACGCCGTCACGATCGTTCCCGAGCCGGAGAACGAGCCGGTCCGCACCTACGCCCCCGGCACCGCCGAGCGCGCCTCGCTGCTGGCCCGGCTCGATGAGCTGCGCGGCGAGCACGTCGAGCTGACATCGACCATCGGCGGCAAGCGCCGGATGGCGGGCGGGGAGCGCTTCGCCGTCGTCGAGCCGCACCGACACGCCTCGGTGCTGGGCATCTCGGCGAACGCCACCGATGCCGACGTGGCCGACGCCGTCGCCGCTGCGCAGTCGGCCGCCCCCGGGTGGGCCGCGCTGCCCTTCGACGAGCGTGCCGCGGTGTTCCTGCGCGCCGCCGACCTGCTCGCCGGGCCCTGGCGCGACAGGATCAACGCCGCCACGATGCTCGGCCAGTCCAAGTCGGTGCAGCAGGCGGAGATCGACTCCGCCTGCGAGCTGATCGACTTCCTCCGGTTCAACGTGCACTACGCCCGCCGGGTCATCGCCGAGCAGCCGCGCTCGGTGCCGGGGGAGTGGAACCGGACGGACTGGCGCCCGCTGGACGGGTTCGTCACCGCGATCACCCCGTTCAACTTCACCGCCATCGCCGGCAACCTGCCGACGGTGCCCGCGCTCATGGGCAACACGGTGGTCTGGAAGCCGACCCCGACCCAGCAGGTTGCCGCGCATCACACGATGGGCCTGCTCGAGGCCGCGGGCCTACCCGCCGGCGTGATCAACATGGTGACCGGTGACGGCCTCGCCGTCTCGCGCGTCGCCCTCACCGACCCGGACATGGCCGGCCTGCACTTCACCGGCTCGTCGGCGACCTTCAAGACCCTGTGGCGGACGATCGCGGACAACCTCGACCGGTACCGCAGCTACCCACGGATCGTCGGCGAGACCGGTGGCAAGGACTTCGTCGTCGTGCACCCGTCCGCCGACCCCGCGCCGCTGACCACCGCGCTCGTCCGCGGCGCTTTCGAGTACCAGGGCCAGAAGTGCTCGGCTGCTTCCCGGGCATACGTGCCCCGCAGCATCTGGCAGGGCGGGCTGCGTGACGAACTGGCCGACGTCACCCGGTCACTGCGCTACGGCGACGTCACCGACCTGACGAACTTCGGCGGGGCCGTCATCGACGCCCGCGCCTTCGACCGCCACCGGCGCGCGCTGGACCGGGCCAAGCAGGCGCCGTCCCTGGAGATCCTCGCCGGCGGCGGCACCGACGACAGCGAGGGCTGGTTCGTCGACCCGACCGTGCTGGTCGGCACCGACCCGGCCGACGAGGCGTTCACCACCGAGTACTTCGGCCCGATTCTCGCCGTGCACGTCTACGACGACAGGGAGTACGCCGCCACCCTCGACCTCGTCGAGCGGACCAGCCCGTATGCGCTGACCGGCGCTGTCTTCGCGACGGACCGGGCCGCGGTCGAGCAGGCCCACCGGGCCCTGCGGCACGCCGCAGGCAACTTCTACGTCAACGACCGGCCCACCGGCTCGATCGTCTCCCGCCAGCCCTTCGGCGGCGGCCGGGCGTCGGGAACGAACGACAAGGCCGGCTCGATGCTGAACGTCCAGCGCTGGACGAGCCCACGGGTGATCAAGGAGACCTTCGACGCCCCCGTCGGCCACACGTACCCGCACCAGCTCTCCTGAGCCGGATCGCCGCGCTCTCAGCGCCTGGAAGGCGTGCCCTTGCGGTTTGCCGCCCGAGCGGTCCGGCGCCTCTGCCCGTTCGGTCGCGCTCGCCTCCTTCCGAGCGGTGCCGGCCGGCGGGTATAAAGCCGCCATGCCGCACGAGCGCGCGACCGCACACGCGGGTCGCGACGCCCGGCCGGCCACACCGGCCCGGGCGGCCCCGGTGCACCGTCTGCTCGGGCTGCAGGCGTCGGCCGGCAACAGGGCCGTCAGCTGGCTGGTTTCCGGTGCAGCGGTGCAGCGGTGCGGCGGCGAGACGCACGCGGGCTGCTCGTGCGCGGAGGAGCCGGTCCAGCGCGCGGACCTGTCAGAGCCCGGGCTCGAGGGCGCGTCGCTGCGTCAGCCGGCTGAATCCGGTCCGGAGCCGGGAGCGCCTTCCGATAAGGGGCCGAAGACGCTCACCTCACCGCGCTTCGTCGGCGACGCCACGCTCGAGGCCTGCCTGAACGACCGGGCCCGGCTCGCGCAGGGCGACGTGAGCCGGTCCACGGCAAAGATCCAGCAGGCCCTGATCGACCTGGGTCACGACCTCGGCCCGACCGGCGCCGACATGGTCTACGGGGCGAAGACGGCGGCCGCGGTCCGGGACTTCAAGGCGAAGGAGAACCTCGGCTTCACGCAGTTCGGGGACGTCGGCCCCGGCACGATGACCCGCCTGGACGAGCTGTTCCCGGGCGAGCTCCCGGAGTGCCCCATCCTCGGCCCGACGACGGAGACGGAGGCGGGGTCGGCCGACGCGCCGACACCGGCGGATGATCGGCAGGGCGCCGCGTCCGCCTTCGCCGACGCCGAGCAGGTCCGCGCGGGCACGCCGGTGGGTCTGGCGTTCGGCATCCCGGGCCTGTTGTGTCAGATCAAGCCCCCGCCCACGCCGCGACCCGATCCGCTCCCCCAGCGCTTCGGGGACATCCAGGCGACCACCCGGGCGGCGCTCAAGCTCGACACGAGCCGCCGCGACCAGGCGACCATGGACGCGGGCTACACGATCTTCGGTGGCACGGCCAAGAAAACCGGCAACCTCGGCAGCACGACGGCCATCTTCGGCGACAACGTCCCGCAGGGGACGACGGACCCGGAGAAGGACATCCGCGACGGCCTGGTCAACGTGGCCTCCCTACTCATCACATCCCAGCCCACGGGCCTGCCGGTCGGGACCACGACCACGGTGACCATCAACGACGTGCCGGGGCGCAAGGACAAGAGCGGCAAACCGATCAACCAGCCGGGCGGCATCTTCCGGTTCACCCATCTGCAGCTCACCCAGGGGCCGCACCTGTTGATCGAGCGGATCGGCGACGCGACGGCGCGGGCGCCCGGCGCGGGCACGGCCACGACGGCGGCCGCCTTCGCCACCGCGTTCGCCGCCGAGGGCTTCACGCTGGTGCTGACCTCGCCGGGGGTCACGTCGTACAGCGCCGCCGAGATCCGGCTGCTGGATCAGGGCCTGCGCCTGCACGGCGCCGCCACGCTGGCGCGGATCAACGGGACCCGCTTCGACCGGAGCAGCGCTTCGCAGCTCGGCAGTGAGGAGGGCTCCTACACCCCGGCCAGCCGCACGATCAACATGGTGGCCAAGGCCTTCTCCGGGACTGCGCTCGCCCACGGGGGCTTCACCGCCGGGCAGTTCACCCTCAACCACGAGGTCGGCCACGCGCTCGCCGACCGGGACCCGGCGGTGATGCCGCTGTTCACCAGGGCAGCGACCGGCTCGGCGGCGATCAGCGACGTCGGTAAGAAGAATGCGGAGGAGAACTTCGCGGAGTGCATCGCGCTCCTCGCGGTGAACCGCAACCAGCTGCAGGCGATGCGCCCGGCGATCTTCAACCTGCTCAACGCCCGCTACCCCTAGATCGGTGCGTGCCGGGTCACCCGGATCCGAGGGCCTCGCCGACGAGCTGCAGGGCGCCGGGCAGGTCGTCGACCCGCTCCACCCCGCCGGGCAGCGCGCTGCCCTGCCAGCCCGGGCCGGCGGCCACCAGGAGGTCGGTCGGCGGCAGCGCGGCGAGCGCACCCGGATCGGCGAGCACGGGGAGCAGCGCGAGCAGCATCACGACGGAGGGCCGGCCGCGTTCGATCGCATGGACGAGCGCACCGGTCGGGGTCGCCGCGCCCAGCAGGGTCGTCGCGATGCCGTGCTGGTCCAACGCCGTGGCGAGCGCGACGAGCGGGAGGTCGTGCTCCTCCATCGGAACGCAGGCCAGCATGACCGCGGGCGGACCGGCTGCGGAGAGCGGCACCGTCGCCTCGAGCGCGGCCGCGGCGGTGTGGGACAGCAGGTGCTCGACCGCGATCCCGTGGGGCAGCTCGCTCCACCGGTCACCGATCGCGCCGAGCACCGGACGCAGCACGTCCTCCCAGGTCCGCTCCACCGGATGGGTCGCGAGATGCTCGTGGAGCAGGCTCCGGCACGACGGCCCGTCGAGGTCGAGCGCGGCCGCAGCGAGCAGGTGGGCGGTCGGGTCGGCCTCGGGCGGCAGGTCGAAACCCTGCTCGACCGGGCCGAGGACCACCCGCGCGGCCTCCGCGGTCGGCAGGCCCTGGGCGACGAGCTGCTGCACGGCACGCAACCGCGCGACGTCCAGCGGGCTGTAGCGACGGTGGCCGCCGGGTGACGACCGGCTGGCGCCGAGCCCGTAGCGGCGCTGCCAGACCCGCAACGTGGCCGTGGTCAACCCGGTCAGCCGCGCCACCTCGGAGATGGCGAGTGCGCCGGGCGCGTCGCCGCTGGTCGTGGACACGCTCTCATGATGGACCGCCCCCCTCGACGGGGCGGACCGAGGGTGACGCAAACTTGTACTGAAGCTGGACAACAATTGGTCGGACGTCAGTACACTCCTCGACCGGAGCGAAGTGCCCGAACCGGGGCCCGGCACCGGAGGGGTGCGCCGGGCCGCGGTGGGGCGACGCCCGGCTGTAGAGGATGACGAATGGGCCAATGCGCCACCGCGACCGCCGTCGAGGCGTTCGCCCACCCTGCGCTGTTCTACCAGGGCCCGTGGGAGTACCTGTCGGAGACGATCCCGTTCATCCGTGCTGGTCTCGCTGCGGACGAGCCGGTCGCGGTGGCGGTGCCCCGCCCCCGCCTCGAGCTGTTGCGCGAGGCCCTCGGTGACCTCGCTGTGCGCGTTCGGCTCGTGGACATGTCGGAGGCGGGCCGCAACCCGGGCAGGATCATCGCCGAGGTGCTCCGCGCGGCCGTCGACGCCCATCCCGGCAAGCACGCGCGCGTCATTGGCGAACCGATCTGGCCCGGCCGGTCCGACCTCGAGTACCCGGCGTGCGTCCAGCACGAGGCGCTGATCAACATGGCGTTCGCGGGCCGGTCGGCGACGATCCTGTGCCCCTACGACGTCGCGAGCCTCGACCCCGCGGTGATCGCCGACGCGGTGGCCACCCATCCGACCCTGATCCAGTCGGGCACGTCGTGGCCGAGCCCCGGCTACGCACCCGAGCAGATCATGACCGAGCACAACCGGGAGCTGCCCGAGCCCGCCGACGCCACCGTCGTCCCGTTCGACGCGGGGCGGCTGCGGCGCGCCCGCCGCTGCGCGGCCGAGCACGCCGCGCGCATCGGGCTGGCGGCCGAGCGCGTCGACGACGTGCTGCTGGCAGTGGGGGAGATGGCCGCGAACAGCCTGCGGCACGGCGGCGGCGCCGGCGTCCTGCGCCTGTGGGCCGACGCCGGACATGTCGTCTGCGAGGTCGCCGACTCCGGCGTGATCGACGACCCGCTGGTCGGCCGCCGCCCGGCCGCGCCGGGCCAGCTCAGCGGCCGCGGCCTGCTGATGGTCAACCACCTGGCGGACCTGGTACGCATGCACACCACGACCGAGGGTACGGTCGTGCGCGCGTACTTCCGGCTCCTTTGAGCCTCAGCAGCCGGGCACGCAGACGGTGAGCGCGCCGGGCACGACGCAGGCGGTGAGCCGGTCCGTCGTGTCGCGGTCGCCGCCGTCCAGCTCGTAGGCCCGCGGCTCGCCGAGCACGATCGTGATCTCCCGCGCGCGCGTGGTGCGGACGAACGGCGAGGCGTCGGTACGGCCGACAGCCATCCGGCCGAGCGTGCGCGCCCATTCCAGTGCGCCGGTGGCAGTCGCGACGCCCACTTCGAGCCAGCCGTCGTCGGGCTGCGCGTCGTCGAACGCGGGGATGCCGCCGGTGACCTTCCCGACGTTGCCGAACAGCACGCAGCTCGCCTCGCCGTCGAACCAGCGTGTCCCGTCGATCTCGATGGTCGTCGGGGTGGCCTCGCGGGACACGTGGTGCAGGCCCGTCCAGAAGTAGGCGAGCCGGCCCATCCGGTCCTTCAGCCCGCGATCGGCGTCGCGCATCAGCTCGGCGTCGAAGCCCACCCCGGCCATGACGGCGAAGTGCTCGCCGTTGATCTTCCCGAGGTCGAGGGCCCGCCGCCGCCCCGCGAGAGCGATCTCCACCGCCGCACCGAGGTCCTGCGGGATGCCGAGGTTGTGGGCGAGCAGGTTGGCCGTACCGGCGGGAATGATCGCCATCGGCACACCGGTCCCGGCAAGCGCGTCGCACGAGCGCTGCACCATCCCGTCGCCGCCCCACACGACCACCAGGTCCGCCCCGGCCTTGACGGCCTCACGCACCCGCTTGGGTGCCTTCTTGCTCTTCGTGACCTCGAACCACAGCAGCTCGTCGACGCCCGGGGCGGCGAGGCGCGCCCGCAGCTCGTCGAGCCCGCCGCCGAGGGTCTTCTTGCCGTGTGCGACGACCGCGACCGTCCCGATCCGGCGCCTGTCGCCGACGGCCGGGTCGTCCGCCCGGGTGGAGGTGGCCATGGTCGGGTGTACCCGGTGCGCGGCGACGATCTACCGGGGAGCGTCCTCGGTCAGGCCCGGCAGCAGCTCGTGCAGTCCGGGCAGGAGGGCGTTCTCGACGTCGGCCACGGTGACGTCCGGCACGTGGTCCGCGACGCAGCCGACCGACGCGGGCCGCCAGTCGAAGCCGAGCACGGCGTAGGCGTCCACGAGGACCGCGCGCACCGGCTCGGGATCGGTCACGAGCACCACCGCGCTGAACAGGTACCCGTGCCGGGTCAGGCGCTGCGCCGTGCCGACGATCTTCGTCGTGCCCGCCGCGTTCACGCTGAACTCGCCGGGGCAGTACTCGCCGGGCACCGGGCCAACCCCCGCGGGGACGCCCAGCGTCCGCAGGCCCGCCGCGAGCTGCGCGCCGAGCACCGCGAACCGCTCCCGGAAGTTGTCGCGCGCCTGCGGGTGGCGGGCGACGAGGTCCAGCACGAGCGCGCCTTCGTGGTACGCCGCGAGCCGCCCGCCCGCGGGCCGGGTCACGGGTGCGAAACCGTGCTTCCGGGCGGCCTCCTCGGCCGCGGGGAAGCCCGCCGCCAGCGAGTCGATCCGGCTGAAAGCGGCCGTCGGACGGGGGCTGTGCACCCGCAGCCGTCCGGGCACGTCGGGATCGGCGAAGGCGGCGAGCAGCCGGGTGGACAGTTCCATGTCCTCCTGGGGGGTCGTCCCGGACCCGTGGACGACCTGGACTTGCTCGTCGCCGAACGGGCCCGTCACCGTGGCGTCCCTCCGTATCCCATGCGCAGCATCCTCCCGCCCGAGCGAGACGGGGGTCGGCCACCCGTCCGGGTAGACCGCCGGCGCCACCCTGATCGCGAACACGACGGGCTGGTACCTCGGCTCGAACGTGCCGGGCAAGCCGCGCCGTGTCCTGTCCTCCACCGGCGGGGTGGGCACATACCGGCAGAAGTGCGACGCGGTAGCGCAGAACGGCTACCCAGGCTTCGCCATCCGGTGAATCCTTCTCGCATCGACCGACGGAGGTCACCGATGGGTTCTCGAATCGACGGCAGCGCCATCGACAAGGTGCTGGAGGAGGCGGTCGGCACGGGCGCTGTGCCGCATGTGGTGGCGATCGCCGCGGACCACGACGGCGTCCTCTACGAGGGCGGCTCGGGGGTCCGGATCATGGGCGAGAGCGACGATCCGGTGACGGCCGCGACGCAGTTCCGGATCATGTCGATGACCAAGATGGTCTGCACGGCGGCGGCGTTGCAGCAGATGGAGCGGGGTGACCTGGACTTCGACGCCCCGGTCGACACCTACGTCGCCGCGTTCGGCGACCTGCAGGTGCTCGACCGGTTCGATGGCGATACGCCGCGCCTGCGACCCCCGGCGAGCCGGGCGACGGTCCGGCACCTGGTGACGCACACGGCCGGGCTCGGGTACTGGTTCTGGGACGCCGACCTGATGCGCTACGAGCAGGTCACCGGATTGCCGAACGTCGTGCCCGGCTCCGCCGAGGCGTTCAAGGCGCCGCTGCTCGCCGACCCCGGTACGCGCTTCGAGTACGGCATCAACATCGACTGGCTCGGCCGGGTGGTCGAGGCTGTCGCCGGGACGACGCTGGACGTCGTCGTCAAGGAGAGGATCACCGGTCCCCTCGGCATGGGCGACACGATGTTCCGCCTCGACCAGCAGCGCTCCGCGAACTGCGTCACGCTGCATGTCCCCGGGGAGGGCGGGAACTGGGTCTCCGCAGGCGGAATCCGCAACCAGACGCCCGACTGGTGGGCGGGCGGGCACGGCCTGTACTCCACGCCGCGCGACTACATCCGGTTCGAGCGGATGTTGCTGCGGGGCGGTGAGCTGGACGGGGAGCGGGTCCTGGCGCAGGAGACGGTCGACGCCGCGTTCACCAACCAGATCGGCGCCCTGGACTTCCCCGCCGAGATCCCGACCGCCGACCCGCCGATCACCGCGTCGTTCAACACCGGCCCGGGCTGGAAGTGGGGCTATGGCCTGCTGCTGAACACCATGGACATCCCGGGCATGCGCCGGGCCGGTACCGGCGCCTGGGCGGGGCTGTTCAACACCCACTTCTTCGTCGACCGCACCACCGGTATCTGCGCGTCGATCTACACCAACTCGCTGCCGTTCGTCGCGGAGGGTCCGTGGAAGGCCTACGGGGACTTCGAGCGGGCGCTGTACGCGTCGCTCTAGAACGCCGTCGGTCGAGAACGCGGCCTGTCAGGAGAGCAGCCCCGCGCGCCGGGCCGTCGACCCGGCCTCGGCCCGGCTCGTGGCGCCGAGCTTGGCGTAGATGTTCTTCAGGTACCACTTCACCGTGTTCACGGTGACGCCGAGGGTGTGCGCGATCTGCTGAGAGCGTGTAGCGCCGGGTGTCCTCGGCGCTCTGCTCGATCAGCTCTCGCAGATCGCCGAGGGCGTCGCTGGCCTCCGGGAGCGCCCGGCGCACGGCCTCCAGCAGGTGCGACAGGAACCAGTGCGGGTCGTTGTCGTCGCGGTGCAGGCCGAGCCAGGCGACCGCACCGCCCTCGTCCTCGAGCACCCGCAGCCACTGCACGGCCAGGGTCGTCTTGCCGTAGCCCGCCGGTGCATGGATGACGACGAGCTGGCGCCCGGACCCGGCCCGCAGCATCCCGAGCAGCCGCCGCCGCTCGATGACGTTGCGGACGTAGGTCGGCGCACGGAAGCGGGTCGACGCGTCCACCGGAACCCCACCCCACGCAGCAGAGGTCATGAGCGCCCCCGTCGGGCTCGATCGGGCCGCAAGAACCCTCGGAGAGCATCGCAGCTCGGGTCCCACCGCCGCCCTACCCGAACGGGTGGGGGCCCTGGTGTTGTCCGAGCAGTTCCGCATCGAGCGCCCGGTAGGTGGTGTGACTACTGTCACCACCAGCATCGAGTCAGAATTGTCGGTGGTCACTGCTCCACTGGTCTTGGCCCACAACCGAGGAGGGCACTATGACCGCCGAACTGGTTCATCTCACTCGTGATCAGCTGCTCGAGCGTCGGCGCGCCGTCCTGGCGCGGATCGACGTCGACGAGCCGACGCTGTTTCGGCGGGCGAAGGACCATGCGCTCACCCCGGAAGAGCGAGATGCGTTGCTTGAGGTGGAGGCGGTCCGGTTCCTTCTCGGCGAGGACGAGTGACCTTCCGCGTCGAGTCGGAAGTCCTCGCCTTCGCTCAGGAACTGCAAGATCTGCTCGACGGCGTACTGCCCCGTCCTGACGACGTTGCCGAGCAGGATCGCCAAGTCAAGGTCGAGGTTGTCGTAGGGCAGTCGCGCTACCGGGTCCAGGTGGCTGCACGGAACGGTCTGATCACTCTGACGACGCGCATACCGTTCCGGCCTGCCACTGGAACATCCATGCGGAGCGGGGTGCTGCCTCCCGCTTGCTGACGCTCGGTAATCCGACGCACTCGGGCTCGTTCTCGGAGCTGCACTTTCCCGTCGGAGGAGCTCGGATGCGGCCCTGCCTGGAGGATGTGCTGACCTTCGTCCTCCATGAGTTCGGCGTCGATCAGGTTGAGGGTGCGGACATGCTGCTCTGCGCGGGTCGCGAACGGTGGCGAAGGCGCCAGATCGCGACCCTTGTTCGAGACGCACCTGACGAGGCTGTGCGGGTGCTGCGCGAACTCGGCTATGTCGTCGACGACCCTTCGACCGGTCCAGCCGTACCGCAGGTGTTGAAGCTGCAAGCTTGGTAGTGTCCAGGACCGCGTTGCCCTGCGGACCGACCAGCGTCATCTCGCTGTAGAGCTCCAGGACGTGCTCGGACGGCAGGACGATCCGGACGCCGTCGCCGACCTCGGGGCGTCCCGGTGCGACGGAGGGCATGGAGATCGGCGCGCCGCCTCAGCCGGCGACGTGCGGTGCCACCTGCTCGGCGAAGTTCTCCAGCTGCCGCACCGCGTTCCGCACCGGCCACAGCAGGATCCGGCGGGCGCCCGCCCGGGCGTAGGCGTTCAGGACCGTGATGCAGTGATCGGCGCTACCCACGGGCAGGTGCTGGGCGAGAGTCCGCGGATCGCGCCCGAGCACCGGCGCGAGGACGTCGCCCACGACCGCCGCGGCCTCACGGGCGTCGGAGGTCACGTACAGCCACATCGTCGCGATCGCGTCGGGGAATCCTGCGGGATCGCGGCCCGCCCGGTGGAGCTCGGCGTCCAACTCGGTGCGGGACGCGGCGTACCGCGCCGGATCGGTGTTGTACCCCGAGGCGAACCAGCCGTCCGCGGTACTGGCGAGGTCGCGCAGGCGAAGCCGGGATCCCCAGCTCGCCGCCCAGACTTGCGGAGCGGGATCCGGGAGGGGTGCGAAGACCGCGTCGGGGCCGACACCGAGCGGGTCCTCGCCCTGCAGCACTGCGCGCAGGACCCGCGCCGCCTCGTCGAACCGCTTCCAGCGCTCAGCGAAGGGCATCGCCACCGCCGCGTAGTCCGCGCGACCCGACCCGGGACCGATCCCGGCGACGAACGGCCCGTCGTGCAACACGGCCAGGGTGGCCAGCGACTTCGCGAGCACGACGGGGTGGCGCACCACGGGCAGGGCCACCGACGTCGCCATGGTCATGCCGGCCGCGTGCTCCAGCACCGCCGACAACGCGGTGAGCCCGTCGAGCCACGGCCTGCGCCAGAGCAGATGATCGTTCGCGCTCACCGAGTCGAGGCCCAGCTCGCGCGCCGCGCGCACGTAGTCACGCAGCTCCCCGACCCGGGCTCCGCCGTCCCCGAAGTCGATCAGCGGAAGATGCGCACCCCACCTCATCGCCCAAGCCGCCCTTCCCCGGCGCTCCCGGCACCGAAGCGACCGTCGGCAGGCTGCCGCTGTCGGGAGCTCCTGCGCAAGGTGCGCGGTCCCGCGACCGGCGGGCCGTCGCCATGGCACGCTCACCGACCGTGGGGTCCCGTCCGCCCGTCGTGGAGCTGCGCCTGGAGCGCGAGGCGAAGCTGGCCGAGCTGCTCAACGGAACCGCTGGCTGGCGGCTGGAGGCCAGCGGCGTGCTCGCGAAGGACGGCTCCTTTGTACGTCGTCTTCGACAACCTGCCCCACATCGCACAGCTGGACGCGGGTCTGGTCGCCGGTGCGCCCGCGAACCGTCTCTTCACCCAGGAACGCCGTGAGGCCGAGGGTTTCGAGGACATCGCCTACGATCCCGGCTCCGATCGGTTCTTCGCGCTGATCGAGGGGCTGCCGGTCCGGCCCGGGGCCTACCAGGCCAAGGTGCACCAGTTCGACGGTTCCCTGCGCTACCTGCGCAGCGACTGGCTGGATTTCCCGCTGCCCGACGCGAACAAGGGCCTGGGAGGGGTTGACCTGCCTGCACCGTGGCGGCCGGACCTGTCTGCTGGCTCTCTGCGAGGGCAACCGGTGCCTCGGCGGGTCGGCGGGACGCCGTCCGGGCGGCGGCCGGATCCAGGTGTTCACCGAGGCGGGTCCGCGCGGCGGGTGGGTCCACACCGGCACCATCAGGCTGCCGCGCACGCTCGAGTTCGAGGACTACAGCAGCATCTCGGCCGTCGGTGACCGGCTCGCGGTGGTGTCGCAGGCGTCGTCGGCGCTGTGGGTCGGCCGCCTGCGCGCAGACGGCACGGACCTCGTCGACGAGGGCACCGTCTTCCGGTTCCCGACCGACTCCCGCGGCCGGACCGTCTACCGGACGGTGGAGGGCGTGTCGTGGCTGGGAGACGATCGGGTGGTCGTGGTGTCCGACAAGGTCAAGCCTGGTGCGGGGGAAGGGTCCGGCCGCGCCAAGGACCAGTCGATCCACATCTTCAGGATTCCGGCCCGGCCGGGCGGCGCGCGCTCGTGACGTCGCAGACCTCGCGCCGGCGGACGGCGCGAGATCAGCCGGATGTCAGCTCGGCTTCTCCGCCCTCAGGCCGTCCAGACGCAGGCCGAGCATCTCCAGGAGGATGCGGCAGTCCTGCGCGTCCGTCGCGTGCTGGGCGACTGTGCGCGCCGTGCGGGCGTTCTGGGCTGCGTCTCGTGCGTCGGCGGCGAGGCCGCGGGCCGCCCGCTCGTCGTGCTCCCGGCCGCGGTGAGCCGGCATGTTCCAGCTCATCGACGACCGTCCAGAGTGGGGGAGGGGGCGAGCACATCCGACGTCACGTCGGCGCTCCCGTCTCCGGTCAGCCATGACCGGTGTGGGTTGGCCGAGAACGACGCCGCCTGAGTACGACGTCGACGTACCCTCGACAATGTCAACACTACACCCGGGGGCGCCGTCGACGGGTGTTTTGCGCCATTACCGGGGGTGTGACATCGGCCCCGGGAAGCGGATGGCGAAGGCGACGACGTCGTCGGGGGAGTCGGGCGCCAGGCTGTCGACGGCGAGGTCCACCAGCTCGGACGGGGCCAGGTCACGGTTCCCGGTGAGCAGCCGGAGGAGCCGGTCGGTTCCCTCATCGAGGTCGCTGCCACGCCGTTCGACCAGGCCGTCGGTGTAGAGGAAGAGCGTGCTGCCCGGTTCGAGATCGTGGTGATGGTCGCGCCGGGGCGAGGCCGCGAGGCCGGGGAACCCGAAGAGGAGGTCGTGGCCGTCGAGCAGCCTCGCCTCACCGTCCGGCGGGAGCAGGATCGGCGGCGGGTGCCCGGCATTGGTCCAGGTCATCGCCCACCGCTGGTCGGCACCGCGGTGCAGGTGCGCGAGGAGTGCGGTGCCCATCGCCGGCAGCCCGATGCCGTCGGCGGCGAGCTCGAACGCGCGGAGGGTGTGCGACGGAGGCTCGCCCGGGTGGTCCCACGCGGCCTGGCGCAGCATCGAGCGGACCTGCCCCATCACGGTCGCCGCATCGAGGGCGTGACCGATGACGTCGCCGACCGAGACGGCGAGGAGACGGCCGTCGGGGCGTCCGCGTTCCGGCAGGGGCACAGCGTCGTACCAGTCGCCGCCGACGTCCTCGCGGGAGTCCGCGGGCTGGTAGCGGGCGTGCATCGTGAGGCCCGGCTCGTCCGGCAGGGTGGTGAGCATGGCCTGCTGCAGCAGGTGGGCGGCGCTGTCGCGGTGTTGCAGCCGCCGGGCCCGATCGAGTGCCTGTGCCGTGTACCCGGCCAAGGTCGTAATGGTCAGCAGCTCGACCGGTTCGAGACGGCGGGGCGCATCCCAGCCGAGGGCGAGCGCGCCCAGCGGCCCTCCGACATGCGCCAGCGGCACGGCCACGATCGCGTGCAGGTCGAGGGCGCGGATCAGCCGGCGGGCCGGTTCGGGGTGGTCGGCGTCGAAGCCAGCTCGGTCCCCGTAGGCGACGATCCGCCGCTGCCGCACCGCCGTCGCCGTCGGGGCGGCGGTGAGGAGGTCGTAGGTCAGCCACGGTCCGGTGTCCTCGACCCCGCGCGGCAGCCGCGTGTCGCGAATCCGGTGCATGCGCCCCGCGTCGTCGAGCAGGACGAGCCCGACGTACGACGGGCGCAACTCGGTCTTCACCAGCTCGCTGACCCGTTGCCGTACGTCCTCGACGGTGACGGTGTCGCTGAACGCCTCGGATGCGGCGAGCAACGCCTGGCTACGGTCGAACGACCCCTGCAGCCTCTGCTCGAGATCGTCGCGGTGCCGGCGTTCCTCGCGCGCGGAGAACCGGGACAGCCGCAGCCGCAGCTCGGTCGAACAGGTCTCGGCGAGGCCGCGCAGCAGGTCGAGGTGCGCGGCCGTCCACTCCCGCGGTGCGCTGTCGATCGCGCACAGCGCACCGAGGACGGTGCCCGCCTCGTCGGTCAACGGCATCGCGGCGTAGGCGACCACGCCCAGCTCGTCGACGGCTGGGCTGTCCTGGAGCAGGGGATCGCCGCGCGCGTCCGACACGATCAGTGGCTCGGTCGTGGTCACGACGTGCGGGCAGAACAGGTGGCGCAGAGGCGCGGACCGGGAGCTCGCCCAGGGCTCGGGCAGACCGGTCGCGCCCGGGAACACGTGCCGATCCGATCCGACCAGCGTCACGAGGGCGACCGGGACGTCCAGCCAGCGATGCACCCGCTCCGCGACCGCCTGCATCTGCGGGTCGGCCTGCGCGCCCAACCCGAGCTGCGCCAGGGACCGCATCCGAACCGTGTCGTGCGGTCGCACCCCGACCGGCTCGAATACCGTCGCGGTCGTCCGGACCTCGACCGCTCCGCCCGCCGACGGAACCTCGTCCATGTCACCCCACCGGTCTCCGAGGAACACCCGCAGTCTGTCAGCGCCGGCCCCGATCGGCGGGTCCACCGTCTCGACCGACCGACGCCCGGCTACCCGGACGGTCAGGATTCGATTCATCGGCTCCCGCAGGTGCCGTCGCCGCTACAGCGTATGGTCTACGGCGTACGGCTACGCTGTAGGACCGGCACTGCGACGTGCGCGCCCGGCACCCTCGGCGGCGTACGACGACTGCTGTGGAGGCCGCCGGATGACGACCCGACCGCCGCGTCGGATGAGCGACCTCGCCACTGTGCCCGATCCCGTACGGGTCTATCTGCGCGAGGTCGGCAAGGTCGCGCTGCTGGACGCCATGCAGGAGGTCGAGCTGGCCAAGCGGATCGAGGCCGGCGTCTTCGCCGCCGAACGGCTGCGGTGCGCAGTGGAGGCCGGCGAGGTGCTCGGCTTCCACATGAACCGCGACCTGCGGCTGATCGTCAGCGACGGCGGGCGGGCGCGGAACCACCTGCTGGAGGCGAACCTGCGGCTGGTGGTGTCGCTGGCCAAGCGCTACACAGGCCGTGGCCTGGCGTTCCTCGATCTCGTCCAGGAGGGCAATCTCGGCCTGATCCGCGCGGTCGAGAAGTTCGACTACACCCAGGGCTACAAGTTCTCCACCTACGCGACGTGGTGGATCCGCCAAGCCCTCGGTCGCGCACTGGCGGACCAGTCACGGACGATCCGCATCCCCGTGCACGTCGGCGAGCTGATCACCCGGCTGGGTCGGGCCCGGCGCTCGCTGCTCCAGGAGCTCGGCCGCGAGGCGACCCAGGCCGAACTGGCGGTGGCGATGGACGTCACCGTCGAGAAGGTGATCGAACTCCAACGGTACGGGCGCGAGCCCGTCTCGCTCGACGAGCCGATCGGCGCCGAGGGCGACACGCAGTTCGGCGACCTCGTCGAGGACACCTGGGCCGGCAGCGCGTTCGACGCGCTGGACGGCACGTTCCTGCAGGAGGAGCTGCGGAGCGTGCTGGCGACCCTGTCCGACCGGGAGGCGGGGGTCATCCGGCTGCGGTTCGGCCTCACCGACGGGCGGCCCCGCACCCTGGACGAGATCGGCCGGGTCTACGGCGTCACCCGCGAGCGGATTCGTCAGATCGAGGTCAAGACAATGACCAAGCTCCGCCATCCCGCGCGCTCCCAGTCACTGCGCAGCTATGTCGACTGACCCACCGGTCGGCCGTGTAGCATCGCGTCCGGTCGTATCGTTTCGGTGCTCGTGTGACACACGCTCGCGGGAATGTTCCGGTGCGGGCGCGGGCTCTCAGGTGAATCAGCGCCGCCGGGTCGGCCGGGGCTCCGCACGTCGCGGAGGCCCATCTACACCTGCGAGGTAGCAGCAACATGGCACAAGGAACCGTCAAGTGGTTCAACAGCGACAAGGGCTACGGCTTCATCGCCCAGGACGGCGGACAGGCTGACGTCTTCGTCCACTACTCCGAGATCACCGGTGCGGGCTTCCGCAACCTCGAGGAGGGGCAGCGCGTCGAGTTCGAGATCGGCCAGGGCAACAAGGGGCCGCAGGCGACTGCCGTCCGCGCCGTCTGATTCCTGTCGCGTCGAGGGCCCGCTTCCTTCTCCGGAGGCGGGCCCTCGAGCATGTTCGCCGACGGGCGGCACGCCGATCAGCGCGTGGGGGCCGGCCCCAGCACGGGTTTGAGGTCGAGGACGGGCGTGCCGTCGACCGCCTCGCACCCGCCGACCCGCACCCGGCATCCCTCGACGGCCAGCACCCGCGCCTGGTGCAGCCCGATCGGATTCGGCCGGTCGGCAGAACGGGTGGCGAAGACGCCGGTGAGCGGGCGATCCGGGTCGTCCCGCGGATGGACGGCGAGGACGTCGCGCCGCGCCAAATGCAGCCAGGTCACGACGACGACCTCGGCGCCCGGCTGAACCCCCTGCAGTGCGTCGGCCAGTTCCGGTCGGACGACGATCCAGACGTCCGGCGCACCCTCGTCGCCCTGCCTCGGCGCGGCGGTGACGTCGGTCAGCGGCGACTCGATCCGCCCCACCGGCTGCACCTCGTAACTGCCCATGTCGCTCCATTCTATCTTCACCCGTGGGTAGGGAGGTGTCCGGCATGACGGAGTCGACGTCCCGGCCGCGGATGGAGGGCGCCCGTGAGCGGGAGGTGTTGCTCGGCACGCTGGACCTGCTCGCCGAGGTCGGGTACGACCGGCTGACGCTCGACGCCGAGGGCGCGAAGCTCGTCGGCGGTCTGGCGACGGCCGTGTACCGCGATCCCGAGGTCCACGAGGCGATCCGCCAGAAGGTGGCCGACATCGGCACGACACACCTGCGCGCCCTGTTGCAGCGGGCCGCGGAGCGCGGGCAGCTCCGCCCGGATGTCGACATCGACCTGATCAGCAACGTCGTGCCGGCGATGGCGTTCTTCCGGCTCGTGTTCGAGACGCCCGGAAAGATCGACCCCGACTTCGTCCGTCGGCTGGTCGAGCACGTGATTGTCCCGGCCGTGACGCCGTCCGAGGATCCGGCGTGAGGCTCGTCGCGAGCTCACCGGGCGGCGATCACCTGCTCCAGCAACGTGATCGCTTCCTGCTTCTTGTCGCCGATGTCGGTGCCGCTGGAGCTGAACACCTCGACCAGGATCAGCGAGCTGTCGACGACGGCGATCGCCTCGCTGCGGCCGGGGCCGCCGAACGCCTCGGCCCGCTCGCCGACCGAGATGGGCTCCGGCGTCGCCCCCTGCGTGGCGGCGTCGGAGGCGAAGCTCTGGAACTGCTCGTCGGCGACGAGTGACGCGCCGGTCGTGATCTGCACGTCGGCGCCCGTGGACTGGTCGACGGCGAGGTAGCTGCACCCCGAGGCGACGACGACGTTCCCACTCACCACCAGGGTCACCGGTGACCCGACGGTCGACGACACGTCCTGCTCGGTCGGACAGTGCGCCTCGCCGAAGGGCGCGGCGCCCCCCGCGATCTCCCTGACCGCCGAGACCCCGCGGTAGACGTAGTACCCGGCGATCCCCGCGCCGACCACCAGCACCGCCGCCGTCACGATCGCCGCGATGACGCAGCCGCGGTTCCTGGTCCGTGGGACCGGCGGTGGCTGCTGCGCGTACTGCTGATACGGCGGCCCGGGCTGTTGTGGGGGCTGCTGCGCGTACTGCTGGTACGGCATGGTGGGCGGACCGGGCTGCGGTGGTGGCTGCGGTGGGTACCACCGACCGTCGGAGGCCTGCCACCAGCCTGGGCCTTGGGGTTGCTGGGACATCGGCGGCTCCTTCACGGTCCTGCCCGCGAAGAGTAGAGCCTTTGATCTTCCCGCGGCGCCGCCGACCTCAGGCGCGTCGCACGAACAGCCGCTGAAGGATGACGAAGACGAGCAGCAGGATGCCGATGACGATCCTCGTCCACCACGAGCTGAGCGTTCCCTCGAACGAGATGAAGGTCTGGATCAGGCCGAGCACGAGCACGCCCAGCACCGACCCGACGATGAGCCCGACGCCGCCGGACAGCAGCGTGCCGCCGATGACGGCCGCGGCGATCGCGTCCAGTTCGGTGCCGACCGCGCTGAGGCTGTAGCCCGACAGCGAGTAGAACGCGAAGAGCAGGCCGCCGATGGCCGAGCACAGCCCGCTGATCGCGTAGACAGCGACCTTCGTGCGCCCGACGCGCAGGCCCATGAGCACCGCGGAGTGCTGGTTGCCGCCGATGGCGTAGACGGTCCGCCCGAAGCGGGTGGCGTGCAGGAGGTAGGCCCCGACCAGGACGACCAGCACCGCGACGACGACGGACGGGCTGACGTAGGTGTCGCCCGGCAGGGGGACGGTGCCTTGGGCGATCGTGGTGAACAGGGGGTCGCGGATGGGGATGGACTCGACGCTGATCACGTAGCGGCGTGGCCGGCGCCGCTGTGGGGCGGGTGGTGTCGGGGCTCACGGCTGGGTCACCTTGTTCCGGGTCGTGGAGGTCCCGACGGCATCCGGTGCGGACGGGCTGTCCGTCGCGGTGTTCGCGCTCACCGGCTCCGGCGCGGGGACGGCGAGGCCCGTGTCCTGGCCCGTCCGCTCGCCGTGTCGGCGCCGCCGCAGCAGCGCCCGGGTCCGCGGGGACTGCAGCAGGCAGACCGCGATGATGACGACGGCCTTGAAGACCAGCGTGACCTCCGGCGCGATGCCGGCGGTGTAGACGGTCGTGGTGAGCGTCTGCAGGACCAGGGCCCCCACCAGCGTGCCGACGATCGAGAACCGGCCACCCGACAGCAGCGTTCCGCCGATGACCACGGCGAGGATCGCGTCGAGCTCGATCCAGAGGCCGGCGTTGTTCGCGGCCACCCCCAGCTCCGACGGGCTCGCGGGTACGACCACACGTTCGTGCTGGACCACCGCGGACCGCTGGCGGAGGCGGCGTCGGTGGAGGAGCCCGTCAGCGGGCGCACCCTCACGGTGCTGACCGACCAGCCCGGAGTGCAGTTCTACTCGGGCAACATGCTGGACGGCACGATCGTGCTCCGCGACGGGACGGCCGCCCGGCAGGGCGACGCGTTCTGCCTGGAGCCGCAGGCGTTCCCGAACGCGCCCAACGAGCCGGCGTTCCCGAGCGCGGTCCTGCGGCCGGGGGAGCGGTACCGGTCGAGGATCGTGCTGCGGTTCGGCGTCAGCGCTTGAGGTGATCGACGTCTGCGTGACATGACGCTCACCCATGAAGCTCATGTCACGCAACCGCCGATCATGACCGCGCGCGTGCACACCGAGCGCGCTGCTCCGTCCCGGACAGCGCTACCGGTCACGGATCGCCTGCGGTTCGAGCAGAACGGCGACGCGTAGCCCGTCGCGGGAGATCAGCGGAAGCGGGGTTCGGCGAGCGCCCTGACCGACTCCTCCTTGTGGAAGCGTTCGTCGTGGCCGATCTGTCGGAACAGGTCGGCCACCGAGTCGAACGCCCCGTAGTCGGAGGCGAACTCGGACTCGAAGGGAGTGGTCTCCCATTCCGGGTGCTCGGTGACCAGGTACATGTATTCGTGCTCAGCGTGGTCTTCGAAGTCGGCGTTGAGCCGGTAGGACCAGGCCGGTCTGACGACGAACAGCAGCCAGGAGATGTGGTAGTAGACGAGGGCGATGGCCTGCGGGATCCAGAAGTAGTAGAGCCGGTTCTCGTACTTCCCGGAACGGGCGATGCGCTCCTCGAGGATGAGCAGGTGCCATTGCTCGTTGTCCTGCTGTTCCCGGGACTCCTGGACCCGGTCGTAGATCCGCCGGGCCAACCCGATCTGGCTGTGCATGTGGGTGATCGCGATGTAGGCGACCTGCTCCCAGGTCTGGTACGGCACCCGGGCGACGAGCTCGAGCACCTTGAACTTCGAGAGCGTCCGTTCCTTGCCGTAGAGCGTGTCGAGGGTCGTGAACAGGATGCGGGCCAGCACCCCGTACGGGCGTCGGGGCGTCGCCAACGTCTCGGCCTGCGCCCGGACGAGGTCCTCGTGATCGAGGTGGGGCGGTCGTCCGGACACCACATTCGCCGGGTCTTGGCCATCTCGGGGTTCCATCGCTGACGCCCTCCTTGATCCTGCCGGCTACTGACGTCGATCAGCCGAGGCGTGTAGCTCGACACACGGGGCCGTCGAGGTCAAGGGGACCGCGTTGGGCCATCGGAGAACGGCAACCTCACGACGTACCCTCAGCTCAGGGTCGCCGAAATGAGCGTCGAGATGGCTCGCACCGTCCCGAACGATTGCGCCGTTGGCGCAGCCATGAACCGCTGACCGGCGCTTGATGGTGCTCCGCATGAGGTGGACCATGGCCACGGGTACCGAAGTCCGGGGTCTCCGGCTGGCGGGAGGGCCTGCTCGTGGTCGACCTGAATGCGCGAGCCGCTAACACGCTGCGTTATCGGACGAGTATCTGTCCGGACGGCGACGACGTCGGCCCGTGAGTACGCTCACGCGGCATTGCCTCGGTGCGCTACCGCGGCACGGGTTCGGGGGGCGCGGTGGGCAAGGTTGCCGGTGCGGAGCCGTCGAGGCTCGGCCGATGACGCGCGTCTTCCTCAGCTTCGCCTCCGAGGACGCGGCGGTCGCCAAGCGGTTCGCCACGTTCTGGAACGGTCTCGGCGTCGAGGTCTTCCGGTTCGACGCTCCGGACCGGCGGCCCGGCCGAGTGGTGGAGGAGATCGAGCGTCAGCTCCGCGAGGCCGACCTGTTCGTCGTGCTCCTGTCACCGCACTACCTGGGGTCCGGGTGGTGCCGGCAGGAGCGGGACCTCGCATTCCAGCGCGAGATCACGACGGGCAGGCTGTACGTCCACGTCGGCAAGGTCGCCGAGACCGTGCCCAGCGACGCAGGTCTGCTGGCCAACTACCATTGGCTCGACGCGACGGGCGAGCTGACCGACCAGCGGCTGAGCGAGATCAGTGCGCAGCTTCGGCTCGAACGTGGGGCTGGTGCGGCCGTCCCGGAGGTGGGCGCGGTGGCGGAGATCCCGGGGTTCCGCAACCGCGACGACGAGCTGGCGAACCTGCGCGGCGCGCTGCGGACCCCTGGCGGCCGCGAGCTTGTGGGTGGTGGTCTCCCCGCCGCTGATGGGCAAGTCGTGGTTGCTCGCCAGGCTGGAACAGAAGTTGACGGGCGTCGCGCCGCACTGGGCCGTCCGGCACCTGGACCTGCGACACGCACCGGCGGAGCTGCGTACCAACCCGACCCGGCTCGTCGGGTCCCTGCTGAACGTCGACACGTCGTCCCCGCAGGGACCGTTGCTCGACGACGACCTGCGCAAGATCGCGGCACAGCTCAGCGTCCGTAAGGGCTCGCAGTTGTTCGTGCTGGACAGTGCCGAGCTGCTGACTCCCTCCTGTGCCACGGTCGCGCGGTCGGCCCTGACGGCTGTCCGCCGTCTGGTTCGTCGGACGGGTCGGGGCGGGCGGATGGGCCTGGTGATCGGAACCCGGCGGCACGCCGAGTGGCGGGGCCTGGGCTCCGACGCGCGCATCGGCGAGCGCTTCGAGGCGCTGCGGCTCACCGAGTTCGGTCACGAGATCGTGCACCAGGCGCTGCTCGACCTGCCGCTCCGGTTTGGTGAAGAGGAGCTGTGGAGCCACTCGGCGGCTCTGCATCGGCTCACCGAGGGGCTGCCGGCACTGCTGGTGAAGAGTGTGCAGTGGGCCCAGGACACGGCCTTCCTGGAGATGGACCGCTCGGACAGCTCGCTCGCGTTCGACGCGGTCGCGCGTGACTACATCGAGAGCGACCTGCTGTCGGCCGGCAGCCTGCTCCCGATGGGCGGTCCTCGACCGGCCGAGGCGCTGGCCGTGCTGCGGGAGATGCTGCGGATCCTGTCGACCTACCGGCTCCACACCCAGTCGCACCTCAAGTTCCACGCTCGACGCCGACCCCGCGCTGCGGCAGGCGCTCGCCGACGCGCACTGGACCCGCGTCGAGCTGTGGGATGCCCTGGGGCAGACCGCCCTGGGCACCCAGCAGGACGCGCACGAGATCTGGCATGAGATCGAGCCACCGCTGCGCCGCCTGCTGCACCGCCACCACTACCGCACCGACGACGACCGGATCGCCGCGCACACCATGGCGCGCCGCTTCTACGGCGGGTGGACCCAGGACCGCGCGGCCGGACGCGAACAGCAGGTCGTGCTGGTGGAGAGCCTGTGGCACGAGACGTCCCGGCTCGCGATCGAGCAGCCAGGCGACCTGGTCCGCCTGCTGCCCAGCGTCGCGGTCGACCTCGCCCGAACCTTCGGCACCTCCCCGATGTACGAGCCGGCCGAGTTCACCGAGGCGGTCCTCCGCCGCCTGCATGACGACGACGAGCTCAAGACGCTGCTCTCCGGCCACCCGGGTCTGTTCGAGGAGATCGTCAAGTCGGTGTCGCTCACGATCGGAGGCGGCCGGTGACCGTCGCGTCTGGCATCTACGTCGCCCGTCGGGAGGAAGAGGCCAAGATCCGCCAACAGGTCGAGAAGGTGCGCGCCGACGGGAGGTCCCGCGCCGTCCTGTTGCACGGCCCCGGCGGGTCGGGCAAGACGATGCTCGTGCGCCACCTCGCCGAGCGCCTGCGTCTGGGCTCGAGCGACCTGGTCTGGGTGGATCCCATCGACGTCGACGACTCGGAGTACTGGCTCCTGTCCAACCTGGAGACCGCGGTCGCCGAGGCGCTGGGTCGTGAGCACTTCACGCAGTACTTCCAGCACCTCGGCCGCATCGCGCGGTTCGCCCACGAGTACGTCAGCTATGAGACGGTCCTCGCCCAGCTCAGCCGCATCAACCGTACTTTCGTCGACTGCTACCGCACCTACGTCCAGACCGTCGAAGATCACCGTCGTCCTCACCTTGGACACGATCGAGGCGATCCGCAGCATGTACCTGCTGCTCACGCTCACCCAGTGGATGAAGGAGCTGCCGCACACCCTCTTCATCCTGTCCGGCCGGCCTCCGGGCGAGCACGAGCCCGGCGATCCCCTCCGTGAGGAGCTGGACGATCCCCACCGGCCGCTGGAGAACATCGAGGTGGCGCTGCGGGGCTTCGCCGACGACGAGGCTCGCCGCTTCATCAAGGCCAGCGGGCTGCACGAATCATTGACCGTCGATGAGCGTGACCGGCTCGTCGACCTGACGTCCCGCCAACCGCTGTGGCTCGCTCTGGCCGTCGAGTACCTGCAGGGAGCGGACCCACCGACGGAGATGACGCGCGGACACCGCTCCGACGGCCACCACGCGCGAGTCGTTCCGGCGGAAGTTGGTGACCCTCTACCGCAGCACGGACTTCTGGCCCGAGGCCATCAAGCGCCTCGCGGTCGTCCGGCACAGCGTCACCCAGCAGGTGTGGTCGGAGCTGATGGCCGACCGCGGTCTGCCGCCCGATGCCACCGACTGGGCGCATGCGTGGGATCTCCTGCTGCGACGGCCCTGGGTCCGGGCACGCGCCAACAAGCGCTACGTCACCCTGCACGACGCACTCGCCGAGGAGCTGGCACAGCGCGTCATCCCCCTGCACGACCAGGACGGCGCGTGGCGCAACGAACTCTGGCACCGTGCCAAGAACATCTACGCCCGGCTCACGGCGGAGAAGGACGAACGGGTCGTCGCCGGACTCACCCGGGTCGGCAACGCGCTCGAGTCGTCCGGCGACGGGGGCGAGGGCCTGGTGGCCGAGATCTCCTCGGTCGATGCCCAGAAGCGGGAGCTCGACCAGCTGCTGACCGCGCAGCTGCACTACGCGATCCTCGACGACTTCTCGTCCGGCACCGACCGTTTCCTCGAGCTGTTCCAGCGGGCGGCGGACCGGCGGGATCCGCTGTTCATGGAGCTCATCTGCCACGAGATGGAGATGTTCCTGCCTCGCGCCGGCTCTGGTGAGCTGCCGGACGAGGTGCTGGATCTCGCGGTGGAGCAGTACCGGCGATGGCTGCGGACCGAGGCCCCGGAGCGCTACGGCGCGATCGCCGTCCAGATCGCCGGGTTCCTCGTACGCAACGAGCAACCCCAATCCGCCCTGCAACTGCTGCAGAGCCTCCCCGACGAAGCCGCGGCAGACGGTGAGTTGCGTTATCGGCTCGCCATCGAGCGGGGCAACGCGAGCATGCGCATTCCCGGCCAGGTCGACGTGGCGCGACGGTATTTCCTGGACGCGCTGCAACAGGCGCAATCGTTGGGCGCCGCAGAGCAACGCGCGCTCCGGGAGGCGGAGGCGCACAAGGAGCTCGGCTTCTACTACCGCAATCTCGGCAGCTGGGTCGAAGCGGATGCGGCGTACCGCACGGCCCGCGACGTTCTCGCCCGGGTCATGGGCCCGGGCAGCCCGAACAAGTTCCGCGAGGAAATGGCCTCGATCCAGACCAACTGGGCGTACCTCAAGGCGTTGCGCGGCGCGTTCCGCGAGGCCCGCAACCTCGTCGACAGTGCCATCGCCGTCCGCAGGCGGTTCAGCAGCCGGCGAGCTCGTCGGCAATTCGCTGAGCGTGTCGGGCGAGGTGTACCGCTACGAGGCCAACTTCGCGCGGGCCTGGGCGGCCTATCAGGACGCCGAGGCGATCTTCCAGGAGACGAAGAGCTGGCCCTGGCTGGGCATGCTGTACCAGGAGATGGCGATCTGCCTGCACCAGGCCGGAGCGGGAGGGGCTCAAGCTCGTCGACGACCAGCAGCCCGCTCTGGCTCGGGCGCTCATCGAGCGGTCGCTCGACATCTGCCGTGACTTCAACGCGCGCGCCTACCCGTCGGCTCTGAACCGCGCCGGGCGGATCTTCGCCGCTGCCGGTGAGGTCGACGCGGGACTGCAGCACCTCGACGAAGGGATCGCCGAGGCGGGTCGGCTCGGCGACGGATGGTTCTCCTCGGCCAACAACATCGAGTACGTCGAGCACGCCTACCGCGCCTGGACCGACACCGGGCGAGGCCCGGTACCGCACCCTCGTCGACGAGCGTCGCTCGCGCGTCGCCGAGGTCGTCGGGGCCTACCGCTTCCGCGACATCGCCGCCAGGTGGGAGTTGTTGCAGGGCCACCTGTTCACTACCGACGCCCTGCGGACCGAGGACATGGAGCGATCTCGACAACGCCATCGCGCATTACTCGAGGGGATTCCAGATCCTGTCGGACGAGAGTGTCGGGTCGCACGGATCCGCGGCGATCGCGCGGGAGTTCGAGCGGTTCCGGACGCTGTTCGACCAAGCTCCCTCGGGAGACGCAGCGGAGTTGGTACACCCGTTTGAGCGAAGACTGGAACGCCGAGGACTCGCCGGAACAGTCCACGTCGTTGTTGGCGCGTCTCGAGGAACTTTACTAGCCCCGGAAGGCTCCCACACCATGCGCTCCCCCCGAGGCGTTCCCCGTGCCTTGTCAAGTTCCGACGTGCCCGGCGGTCATCGCCTCCTCGTGCATTCCTGCGAAGACTGCGCCTGCCCCGTCAGCCATGTCGAATCCGATCCGTCGCACACCGTCGTACCGTCGGGTCCGCTCATACGGGCGCGCGACGTCCTTGACCATCCCCCTCGACGACGATCACCACGCCCTGTTCGGACCGCACGGCAACGGCGGCGTCGTCGTCGTCAACGGGGCTACCCGCGACCTGCTCGACGATCTCACCGAGCCCACCTGCCTGTCCGAGCTGGTGGCCGCCGGTCACGACCCGGAGCACGCGCACGCGGTGCTCATCCGGCTGCTCGGCGCCGATCTCGTGCACGAGGCCGGGGCCGAGCCCGCGCCGCGGTTCCGGAAGAGCCGCGAGCTGACCGTCTGGCTGCACGTCACGAACGCCTGCAACCTCGCCTGCCCCTACTGCTACGTGCACAAGTCGCGCGATGCGATGGACGAGGCGACGGCCGTGGAGACCGTCGACGCGCTCGTGCGCTCGGCCGTCGAGCACGGCTTCAGCTCGCTGCGGCTCAAGTACGCGGGTGGCGAGGCCAGCCTCAACCCGGCGGTGCTGTTCGCGCTGCACGACCACGCCGTCGCCCGGTGCGGCGAAGCCGGGCTCGCGTTGTCCGCTGTGCTGCTCAGCAACGGGGTCGCGATCTCCGCCCGGCTCGCGCGCGAGCTCGCCGAGCGAGAGATCGCCGTCATGGTGTCGCTGGACGGCATCGGCGCGGCTCACGACGCCCAGCGCCCGACCGTGGGTGGCCGACCGTCCTTCGCCATGGTCGAACGGTCGATCGACCGGCTGCGCGCAGCAGGCGTCGCCCCACACCTCTCGATCACGATCACCGGCCGGAACGTCGCCGATGTCGCCCCGGTCGTCCGGTTCGCCCTCGAGCGTCGAGCTCACCTTCAGTTTCAACTTCTTCCGGGACAACGCTTGCTCGATCGCAGTGGCCGACCTCCGGTACGAGGAGGAAGGCATGATCGACGGCCTGCGCGCGGCGTTCGCCGTGATCGAGGAGATGCTTCCGCCGTGGAGCGTGCTCGGGTCGGTCCTGGACCGCGGACAGCTGCTTCAACCCCGACAGAAGGCATGTGGCGTCGGCGACGACTACGTCGTGGTCGACCAGCATGGGCGGATCGCGCAGTGCCACATGGAGTTGGGCACCACGCTCGGGGACGTGCGCCGCGTCGACCCGGTCCGCGCCGTGCGGGCCGACGCCGCCCCGATCCGCAACCTCCTCGTCGACGACAAGGCAGGGTGCCGCGACTGCACTTGGCGCTATTGGTGCTCGGGCGGCATCTCGTGATCGATTGACGCTGGAGGACGTGCTCGCCGGCTTCGACGTGCATCTGCGCCGCACCCGCGGCGTGTGTCCGGGGACTCGACGCAACTACGCCCGGTTCGCCCGGGCGTTCCTGCAGTCGACGTTCGCCGACGGCCCGCTGGACGTCGCGGACCCGAACAATGTGGCATAGCAGCACGGGCGCAACCCACGGACGGCGCCAGCCCGGCCGCGGCTTCCAGCAGCAGGTCGCCGATCTCGTCGTCGGAATACACGTGCGGCGGCTTGCGGTGCCCGGTCGGGCCGAGCGAGTGCGGCGCGGGCACCTCGGTTGGGACAGTCGCACGCTCTCGCCGCTGGTCTGGCGAGCACGTGGGCGTGGTGCAGGAGCCGGTCGACGATGGCGGCGGTTATCTGACTACGGCGCTCGGGCGTCCACGACGTCCACGACGATGCGGCGCGCCTCCTCGTCTGGCTGTCGTGGACGCCTTATCTTCCGCGTCTATGACGGGAATCGAGGTTCGCGTGCAGCGAGTGATCATGCCCTCGGGTGTGGAGTCGACGACGCTGCTGCGCGACGGCCTGGTGATCGAGCCGGTTGATCGATACCTGGCGCATCTGACCGCGATCGAGCGCTCGCCGAACACGGTGAAGGCCTACGCGCACGATCTGCGGGACTTCTTCGCGTTCCTGGGCTCGCGAGGGCTGGACTGGACGCGGGTCACGCTGGAGGACGTGGGCCGGTTCGTGTCCTGGCTGCGGCTGGGCGGGCAGGCCCATGGTGATCGGGTCGCGCTGCTGCCGTGGGTCGAGGGCGAGCTGAGCGCCGCGACGGTGAACCGGAAGCTGTCGGCGTTGGCATCGTTCTACGAGTTCCACCAGCGCCATGGGGTGGATCTGGCCGAGCTGTTGACGCGCTGGCGCCCGGGCGGGCGCGGTGGCTCGTGGCGGCCGTTCCTGGCCCATCTGGGCTCTCGCCCGGAGCGGCGTCGGGCGGTGGCGCTGCGCACCGAGCGGCGGGTGCCGCGGGAGCTGAGCGCGGCGGAGATGACGACGCTGATCGAGGCCTGCGCCCGGCTGCGTGATCGCTTCCTGCTGGCCGTGCTGCGCGGCTGCGGGTTGCGGATCGGCGAGGCGCTCGGGCTGCGGCACGAGGACATCGACGCCCGCCGTGGGCTGGTCACGGTGCGGCAGCGGCGCAACGCCAACCGGGCGCGGGCGAAGACGTGGTCGCGGGAGGTGCCGGCCGATGCCGGACTGGTCCGCCTCTACAGCGATTACCTGCACGAGGAGTACGGCGCGTTGGACTGCGACTACGTGTTCGTGAACCTGTGGGGTCGAACCGCGGGGCCGGCCGATGAGCTATGCCGCGTGTGGACCGGCTGACCCGCCGGCTGCGGGCGCGCACCGGGATCGAGTTCACCCCGCACCAGTTCCGGCACAGCTACGCCACCGACCTGCTGCGTCGAGGGGTCGCGGTCGAGGTCGTGCAGCACCTGCTCGGCCACGCGAGCATCAGCACCACGGTCGACGCCTACAGCCATCTGGGCATCGAGGACGCCCGACGCGCGCTGGTGGCTGCCGGGCTGCTGGCCGAGTCCCGGCCCACGGCAGCGGAGTCGGTGTCGTGACGGCGATCCTGCAGCCCGCGCCGCTCGGCGGCCCGAGTCTGACCGCGCGGCTGGCGGCGCAGTTGCGGCCGGAGTTCGCGGCGCCGGTGATCCTGGTCGATCCGTCCGACCCGGTGATGGGCGGGCCCGGCTGCACGGTCTGGCCTGCGAACGGGTCGCGGTGTTGACCGGGCATGTGCAGCGCGCACCATCAGCGGTGGGTCGAGGACGGCCGTCCCGAGGCCGCGGCGTGGGCGGCGACGGCGCCGGCGGTCCGGCGCTGGCTGCACGAGCCGGCCAGGTGCGCGGTCGGCTCGTGCCGTCGCGCGCACTGCGAGTTCGGGTCTGTGCCATTCCCACGCCGCCCGCTGGCAGCAGGCCGGCCGCCCGGATCGGGCGCGGTGGGTGGCCGACGGCGGCGGCCCGCCGCTGCCGCGCACGCCCACCTGCCGGTTCCCCGGGTGCGGCCTGGACGCCGAGGGCTCGGCCGGGTTGTGCCAGGTCCACCGCAGCCGCTGGGCGCGCAACGGCCGCCCACCGGTCGAGGCGTGGCTGGCCGACTGCGCCATGGTCGGACGGGACCGGTTCGACCTGCGGGCGCTGCCGATGCCGATGCGCCTGGAGATCGCCTACGCGATCCAACGCCGCGTGGAGGCGCGGCGCACCAAGACCCGCCCCGACCAGGTTCGGCGGCTGCTGCGCAAGCTGCCGGCCGGCGGGGCGAGCTCGCTGCTGGACCGCACCCCCGAGGAGTGGAACGCCTACCTGGGGTTCTCCTCCGAGCGGGGCAGCATCGAGCGCCGCTTCCTGCTCGACGCAATCGGCTACCTGCGCGACCTGACCGACGGCGTCGGCTGGGACGCCGAGTATCCGCGCGACGTGTGGCTGCTGCGCCGGCTGGGCTATCCCGGCCGGGACGCCGCGCTGCGCTTCGACCGGATCGAGCCGGCCTGGCTGCGGGAGTTGACCAAACGCTGGGCCCGCTGGCGGCTGTCCACCGGGACCGCGCTGGCCACGGTGCCCGCCGACGTGCGCGCCATCACCGGGTTCGCCCGGTCGTTCCCGTCGCTGCAGCGCGGGCCCGAGGCGCTGACCCGGGAGTTGATCGAGGCCCACCTCGCGCACCTGGCGGTGCGCTTCCCGAACCCGAAAAGCCGCACCGGGCAGATCGGCAGCCTCGCCGGGCTGCTGCGCGCGGCCCGCCAGCACGGCTGGGAACCCCGCCTGGCGCCGCGGGTCGATCTCTACCGCGAGGACTACCCCCGGTTGAACGCCGGCCCGCCGCGGGCGCTGTCGGAGGCGGTGATGGCCCAGCTGGAACGCGAGGAGAACCTGGCCCGCTTCCCCGACCCGCGCGGCCGGCTGCTGGTGCGGATCTTGATGGGCACCGGGCTGCGCGTGGGTGACGGCTGCCGGCTGCGGCTGGACTGCATCGTCCGCGACGGCCAGGGCGCCCCCTACCTGCACTACACCAACCACAAGATGCGCCGCGACGCGTTCGTGCCCATCGACACCGAGCTGGCCGAGGCGATCACCACCCAGCAACAGGCGGTGCTGGCCGAGTTCCCGGGCGGCACCTACCTGCTGCCCCGGCCGACCCGTAACCTCGACGGCCGGTTGCCGTTCAGCCCCGCCACCTTCCGCGGTCAACTCCACGAGTGGCTGCTGGTCTGCGACATCCGCGACGAGCTCGGCCGCCCGGTCAAGGTCACCCCACACCAGTGGCGGCACACCTTCGGCACCCGTTTGATCAACAACGAGGTGCCGCAGGAGACGGTGCGCCGCCTGCTCGACCACGCCTCGCACCAGATGACCGGGCACTACGCCCGGCTGTCGGACACGACCATCCGCGACCAGTGGGAACGCGCCCGCAAGGTCAACATCGCCGGCGAACAGCTCGCCGGCGACACCGGCCCGCTGGCCGAGGCGGTCTGGATGAAGAACAACCTGGCCCGGGCGAAGATGGCGCTGCCCAACGGGTACTGCACCCTGCCCCTGCAGCAGCGCTGCGAATACGCCAACGCCTGCCTGACCTGCCCGGTGTTCGTCACCACCGCCGAATTCCTGCCCCAGCATCACCGCCAACTCGACCAGACCCGCACCCTGATCGAGCAAGCCGAGCAGCGCGGCCAGCAACGAGTGGTCGAGATGAACCGCACCGTGGAGACGAACCTGATCGCGATCATCACCGGGCTCACACCCGGGCGGCTGCACCGGCTGCTCGACGTCATGCGCCTGCCCGGGCACGGTCCGCGCTCCGACAGGGCGGGATCGATGCCGGCTGACCGCGCGAACCGGCTCGCCGGGCACGCCCGCGCGCGGCACGAACAGACCCTGCACCGGGCCCACGCCGCGCTCGCCAGCATGGCCGACAACGGCGACGCCATCACCGTCGCGCTGCTGGCCGGCAAAGCCGGGGTGTCCCGGTCGTGGATCTACACCCAGCCCGAGCTGCGCGACCACATCGAGCAACTCCAGCAGGCGACGACCAGGCCCGGCGCACCGCGCCGGGAGGCCGCCGACCAGGCCAGCGAGGAGTCGCTGCGACGCCGCCTCGCGCTGGCGCATCAACGCATCACCCAACTACGCACCGAGAATCAGCAACTCCGGGAATCTCTCGCACATGCTCACGGCCAGCTGCGCGTGGCCCGAGACACCGCCGGCGGACAATCGCGACCGGCAAGGAGCCCCACGATGACCGTGCCCGACGTCCGTCTCCACCCGACTGATGCCGCCGAGCTCGCGCGAGCTGCTGCAATTTCTCGGCGACTGGCTCGCCACCGACCGCGACCATCTCGACGCCTCGCTGGCCCGCTTCGTCGGAAACCGCGGCTACAACTTCAGCCAGCTACGCACCGACATCGGCCGTTTCGTCTTCCTGCTCGGCGCCGACGACGGCGAGCAGCTCTTCGGAAGCGAGTAAGCCCAACCAAGCCCAGTGCGCCCCTGGCCGCTCCTCGCCAGGCGGCCACCCGATTCGCGCACCTGTCATAGGCACCTGTCCACGACAGCGCCCCCCACGTCGTCCGGCTCATTCAGGGCCAGGAAGTAGAGATAACGGTGGCCAGCGTCTTGGGCATGAGCTCGTCGAACCCCGACGGGTGCAGGTTCGACGAGACCGCGACGGTACGGCGCTCGTAGGCGGCGTCGACGAGGCGGTAGAGCCCTTCGGCGGCGTCGGGGCCGACCGGGAGCAGCCCAATATCGTCGACGATCACCAAATCAGCGCGCAGGATCCGGGTGATCGCCTTGGTGACCGAGTCGTCGGCGCGGTGGCGGCGGACCAGGACGCCGAGGGCTTCGAGGGTGAACCAGGCGACGTGGCGTCCGGCTTCGACCGCGGCCTGGCCCAGCGCCTCGAGCAGGAATGTCTTGCCGGTGCCGGCCGGCCCGCAGACCACCAGGTTTTCCGCGCGGCCGATCCATTCCAGGGTGCGTAGCGCGGCCTGGGTCGGCGCGGGGATCGAGGAGGTCGCCTCGTTCCAGGCCTGGAAGGTCTTCCCGGTCGGGAACGCCGCCCGGGCCCGGCGGGTGGCCAACGAGGAACGGTCGCGGCCGGCGACCTCCTCGGTGAGCAGCACCCGTAGGACCTCGGCGGGGTCCCAGCGCTGCGCCTTCGCGGTGGCCAGGACTTCGGGGGCGGCGCGGCGGATGTGCGGGAGCCGCATCCGCCGCAGCAGTGCCTCCAGCGCGTCGTCCAGTGGTGGCGGGGTGGGGGTCCGGGTGGTCATGGCTGGCCCCGATCCCCGTCGAGCAACGCGGCGATCCGTTCGGCGATGTGCTGGCCCGTCCATGCCGCCTGCTCGCGGGTCGGGTGCCCGGCGAAGTGACGGGTGAACTCGGTCGCGACGGCGTCGGCCCCGGTGCTGTCGGGGGCGTCGGCGAGCCAGTCGGCCAGGGCGCCGATCAGCCAGCCCCACTCCAGCAGTTCCCCGGCAGCGACGCCGATCAGCTGGTCGGGCTCATCGGCGCCCAGGGTGGTGAATCGCTCGCGCGCACGGCTGCTCTGCGGTGCGGCTCACCGGGTCACCTCGGTCTCTCCGAAACCGGTCTGGCCGAGGTCGGGGTCACCGAACCCGGCCCACCCGGCGGTGCCCTGGGCCAGGGTGTGGCCCTCGCCGGCCCGCCCGGCCGGGCCGGGCAGAGCGGTGGCCTGGTGGGACGAGGATCGCGGCGAGGTCGCCCTCGGCGAACCGCCCGGAGGTGCCGGCCTGCCCGAGTGCGCGGTCCACCACGGCGTCGCCGTGCAGCCGGGCCAGCTCGACCGCCTCGGCCATCTTGGCCCGCACCCGGGTGGCGCCGGTGGCGGCGGCCTCGGTCAGCCACAACGTCGCGCCGTCACCCAGCGCCAGGAACGCCGCCTCGCTGCTGGTGCGCGGTCGCGGGGTCCGGTCCAGCGCCCCGGCCGGGGCCGGCGGGAAGTGCGCGTCGACGACCCGCGGGCTGCCCGCGGTGGTCTCCTGGTGGCGGGCGACCTCGACCGGGCCACCCGGCCCGACGTGCACGATCACGATCTGCTCTCCGTGGCGGCGCACCCACACCGTCTCACCGACCAGCCGGTGCGGCACCGAGTACTGGCCGTGCTCGAAGGTGACCATCGGGGTGTTGTCGGCGACCGTGCGGGTCACCCCGAACGTGGCGGTGAACGGTGTCGCGGGCAGCGGGTGCAGCCGGGCCTGCTCCTGGGTGAGCATCTCGACCGGGGCACGGCGGGTGATGCGGTGCGGCCGGGCGTTGACCTGCTCGGTGAACCCCGCGCAGGCCGCCTCCAGCTCGGCGAAGCTGCCGTAGGCGGGAAGCAGGTTCGCGTCCGTGGGCACCAAGTCGGCCTTCGCGACCCGCACGCTCGACTCCGAGCCGCCCTTCGAGGCCGGGTCCGCCGGAACACAGGTAGCAATGGTCAGGCCGTAATGGCGGCCGAACGCCACGGTGGCCGGGTTGCGCACCGCGATCCCGGCGACGTGCTCGACGGTGACGGTGCGCTCGTTGTCGGTCAGCAGATACGTCGGCACCGCGCCCACCGCACGCAACGCGGCGTCGATCGCGGCGAACACGCTGGGCGTGGTCTTGTCCAGCAGCGGAACCACCACCCGGAACCGGCACCACGCCAACCAGAAACAGAACAAGATCGTCGAAGCGCCGCCGATACGCGGGCCCTCACCGAAGTCGTACTGCGCCCACATCCCGGGCTCCGGGATCCACGGCCGGTGCACCCGCGCCCGTCCCGACCGCCACGCCTTCTTGATCTCCGCGACCGCGCGGCGGGTGGTCCGCTCGGACCCCGTGAACCCCATCGCGGTGATCTTGTCGTGCGCCACGTCGGCGCGGATCTTGCCCTTGGACCGCTCGACGAGCTCTTCGAGCTTGGGCAGGAACTCGTCGATCACACTCGGCCGGCGCGCCGCCCGGCCCGGCACCAACGTCCCGGCATCACGCTGGGCCACCCAACTCGCCACCGTGTTCGGCGAGCATCCGGCCAGCTCGGCCGCGTCGCGGTAGGACGCGGTCAGGTCGAACCCTTCTAGGATTTCCATGATCTCCTCGGCAGACTTCACTCGTCCCCTCCTCGGGGCTGGGTGCGGTTGGCACCGCCCAGCCCACCCGAGGAGGGGACCCCCGCCCGGTAACCGGCAGGGAACGGTCAAGATCGTGTCGGGCAGATCCGCTGGCCGTCAGCGTTCAGTTCTGCTGGCCGCCAGCGTTCAAGAACTTGGCCGTCTGCGTTCAGGATCTCGTGGCCGCTGACACTTGCCACTTCGAGTAGTGGTGGACGAGGCGGTCGCGCATGCGGCCTCGCCGCAAGCGGGTTGGCGCACTTGACCAGTTGAGGCCCGAGGACGGGCCGCTCCTGGTCGTCGCCACCGGTCCCTATGTGGGGGAGGGATTCGATTGCGCGGCGCTCGACACGGTGTTCCTCGCCGCGCCGATCGCCTTCAAGGGCCGTCTGGTCCAGTATGTCGGGCGGATCCTGCGGCCCTACCCCGGCAAGGAAGTCGTCGAGGTTCACGACTACCACGACATCAACACCGGTGTGCTGGCGTCGTCCCTGACGAAACGCGCTCCCGGGTACACCAGCCTCGGCTTCCCCGATCCACGAAGGCTGCAGCACCTACCGCCGGATCGCGCCTGAAGCGCCAGGAGTCTGTCGCCAACCGGTGCGGTGAGCCTGGCCGCCATGGGCCCGCTGCACGGGAGCAGGCAGTTCGCCGCTCGGCGGCGCTCAGGCGAGCAGGGCCTTGATGTCGTCGGCGTTCAGCGTTGAGCCGAACACCGCGCCGTCGTCCATCACTCCGGTGAACAGTTCGGCCTTCCGTTTTGCCAGGGCGAGCACTTTTTCCTCGATGGTGTCCTTCGCGATGAGGCGATACACCATGACGTTGCGGGTCTGCCCGATGCGGTGCGTGCGGTCCACCGCCTGCGCTTCCGTCGCGGGGTTCCACCACGGGTCGAGCAGGAAGCAGTAGTCCGCCTCGGTGAGGTTGAGCCCGAAGCCGCCCGCCTTGAGGCTGATCAGGAACACCGGCGCCGACCCGTCCTTGAACCGTTTGATGACTGACGGCCGGTTGCGTGTCGTGCCATCCAGGTAGGCGTACTCGACGCCGGCTGAGTCGAGGCGCTCCCGGACATGGGCGAGGAAACCGGTGAACTGGCTGAAGACCAGGGCCCGGTGGCCGCCGTCGATGACGTCGCGAAGCTGGCCCACCAGCGCGTCGATCTTGCTGGCGCCCAGGTGCGCGTGCTCCGGCTCGACAAGCGCGGGATGCAGGCTGAGCTGGCGCAACAGGGTGAGCGACCTCAGGATCGTGAATCGGTTGCGATCCACGTCGTGGACGAGCCCGAGAACCTTCTGACGCTCGCGCTGCAGGTGCCGCTGGTAGATGCGGCGGTGGCGTGAGTCGAGCTCTACTTCGAGGACCTGCTCCTGCTTCGCCGGCAGGTCGGCCGCCACCTGTTCCTTGGTCCGGCGCTTGACTAGCGGCTTGATCCGCCGCCGCAGCCGGGCCAGCAGCTCGGGATCGGTCTGCTTCTCGATGGGGCGGGCGTAGTGCTCGCGGAACCGGGTGGGGCTCGGGAACAGGCCCGGCGCCGTGATCGACAGCAGCGACCACAGCTCCATGAGGTTGTTCTCCATGGGGGTACCGGTGATCGCCAGCTTGAACGGCGCCGACAACTGGCGTGCGCACTGGTAGATCCGGGACTGGTGATTCTTGACGAACTGCGCCTCGTCGAGGAGCAGCCCCGACCACCTGGTCGACGCGTAGGCGTCGGCGTCGAGCCGGAACAGGGTGTAGGAGGTGACGACGACGTCAGCCCCCCTCATGACCTCGTCGAGGTTCTGGCCGCGTCGCCGCAGGGTGTCGGTGATCGTCACCACCGCGAGATCGGGCGCGAATCGCGTCGCCTCGGCCGCCCAGTTGGCCACGACGCTGGTCGGAGCGACGATGCGCGCTGGTAGGGCCGCAGCTGTGCGGACAGGGTCGCGGGTGGCTCGATATCGGTGAGCTGATCGAGCGACAGCAGGCCGGCGATCTGCTGCTGCCACGCCCGTGCGTGGCGCTCGACGACGCCCAGTGCAGCCAGCTCCTCCCACAAGCCCGCCTGGAACCGGCTGATGCGCAGCGGGCCGCCGGTCCTGTCCTGCAGGGCCCGCGCCTCCTCGATGAGCGTGCGCAACGCCTGCAGCTCGGGCTTCTGGAGCGAGAAGTACGCCCCGTCCGACAGCAGCAGGTGCGACTCGCCCGAGGCCAGCGCCAGGAACACCTCCGCGAAGGGGACTTCGCGTCCCTCGACGGTCACGCTGACGCCGAGGTCGAACCAGTCCGTCCCGCCTGCCACAGTGCTGGTCGACACGGCGATCTGCAGCGAGTCGCCCGCCTCCCGGTACGCGGCAACGTCCCCGCTGACCTCGACGACGACATCGGGCGCGCCGGCCAGCAGCGGCAGCACCTCGGTGGAGAACCGCATGGTGTCCAGGCCGGTCAGCCGTGCGTCGGGCGTCAGCTCTGGTTCCAGGCCGCCCCGGCGCAACCCCAACTGCTCGAGCGGGACGTCGAGCGCGCCCAGCACCGCTCGTTCCGCGACCGGGTCCCGGATGTCGTCGTCGACGCCGGATGCCAGCGGGAGCCGCTTCTTCGCATCGCCGACTTCGTAGGCCCACTCCCAGCTCAGCGCCAGATCGTGATCGTCGCCGTAGGTCGCCCGCAAGACCAGGGTGGGTCCCGAGACGGCGGGCGGGGTGAAGGATCCGTCGGACGACGTGACCGCAGCGAGTCGGCGCAGTCGCGGGTAGAACTCGTTGCGGAACCGGGCCTGTTGCCCTGCCGGTACCGGCAGGCGCTGGTCCTCCAGGACCATCCGCTGGAGGGACGGCGCTGCCGGGGTGGCGAGCCTCGCGAGCCGGAGGTTCCAGTCGCCAGGGTCGTTCTTCCGAACTTGCGTGCGGGACACGAGCACGGCGCCGTGGCCTTGAGCCCCGATGAACAGGACCGGGATCGCGTCACCACGATCCTCGCCGGAGCAGCCGTCGATCTGCAGCACCGGCGCAATGGCCAGCGAGCCGGGATCTGCTCCCGCGCTGATGTCCAGGCACAGCTTTGCGTGGACATACCGTTCGACTGGCCCGAGCCGTTTGCGGGCGTGCACGAGCTGCAGGCCGATCTCGGCGGCCTCGTCCAGCAACGGCCACAACCGCCGGCTCTCGAACGCGGCGAGGTCGATCGCCTTGTCGTCGCGGCCGCTGTAGTAGCGCTGCGCTCCGGAGCGCGAGTTGTGCAGCGCATACAGCTCCTGCAGTAGACGCAGGTGCGAGGCGCGGCAGCCGCTGAAGTAGTAGGAGGTTCCGAGCCTGCCCCAGCTCAACTGGCCGCCCACCCACCCGGTTCGACCCGGCCGCACCAGCCGGGCCAGCAGCTTCGGCTTCGCCGACACCCTCGCGCGCGGCGCCGCATGAGCAGGCGGCATGGCGAGGGAGAGCTCGAGGGCCAGCGGAACGTCGCTGGCGGATTGCGGCGAGTCCGGCCGGGTCGGCGCAAGCAGCGCGCCCAGGCTCTGCTCCCACGACGCCGCCGGCTGCGCGCGCCCCGCCGCCGCAGTGGGAGCGGCCGTGCCCGTCGCGGTGACTGCTGCGGCGACGACGTGCTTGCAGTCGATCCCGACCGGGCACGTGCACTCGCCGAACGCGAAAGCCAGTCCTGCTTCGCCCCGTGAAGCCTTGAAGTACACGCTCGTCTCGTAGGTGTCGCGGCTGCTGCCCCGCACCACCGCGTACAGCTCGGAGCCGACGCCATCCCACTCCATGTGGAGAACCGCGCGCTGCCGCGCGTAGGCAACACCCCGGCCGTACGTCTGTGCACCGACCGCCGGCCGGAGGCTGGCCGGATCGATGCCATCGATGGTCACGAGCTGCATGCGGGCGACTCCTCGGACGGGTGATTCCGCTGCGGGCACCGTAACCACCGGCACCGACAAGACCGCGGCGGCGCGCCCCGCCCCGCCCCGCGTCCGTCAGGCCCTGCTTCAGCGGCTTCCGGACTCGGATGCGACAAACGCCCAGGTAACGGGCCTGCCCGGAGGATTCGACTACATGACGCCCGGTTTGCACGACGTGCGGTTTGTCCGGCGCTGTAACGGGTGTGGGTGGCTCTACGGGCCGGAAGTGGCACCAGTTCGCTCCACGAATGGCTCCACGGCATGGGTACGGCCGCGAGCTCTCGGGTCAGAATCAGGCGCCGATCAGCGTCAGACCCTCGTGCTCGGCGAAGTCCTTGAAGTCCTTGACGTTCAGGGTCGCGAGGGGCAGGTCGTAGGCCAGGCAACAGGCCGCGATCCAGGTGTCGTTCTGCGGGCGGGGCCGGCCGCGGCGGGTGGCGTGCGCGGAGATCTCGCCCCAGAGCCGGGCGACGTCGTCGGTGTAGGGGAGCGTCGGGCGAGTGGCGAGCCAGGCGTCGAGCTCGGCGCGGCGGCTCGGGCCCCATTGGCGCAGCGTCGCCCAGCGGGTCAGTTCGCCGAGGGTGATGAACGTGATGCCGATCTGGGTGCCGACGAGTTCACGCAGGAGCGCTGGCGGGAGTCGTGGCTTGATGCTCAGCGAGGCGACGTCGGTGTCGAGGATGACACGGCGCATTTCTCAGGCGACGTCCGAGCGGCGCATGGCGTAGAGGTCGGCGAGGAACTGCTCCACTTCGCCGTCATCGAATATTCCGCTGCGTGCGAGGTCTTCGGCCTTCTGTATCGGCTCGCTCGCATCGAACACGTCGTCCACTGTCGGGATTGTCGCCGCCCGACGTTGCGGTCGCGGTGAGTCATTCGTGGTCATTGCGACCTCCTAGAAGTGTCCAGCAGTCTGGTAGGCCATCGTAGCGTTTTCGTCCGGCGGTCAGGCGGTCCTGGCCAATCTGGTGAACGAGAGCAGGAAGATCGACGAGAGCACCCAGCCGAGGAGCGTGGCGAGGTTGAGCCAGGTGTCCACGAGGCCTCCCCAAGGTGCGGCACGGTTGGGGTACCAGGTGCTCCGCTGGCCGAGGGTGACGAGCGGGACGACGGTGTCGACGGCGTAGAATGCTGGGTTGAAGCAGCGGACCTGTCCATCGCCGCAACGGTCGGACGCGGGTGTGCGAGCGGCCGGGACGACGAAGGGCCCGGGATTGGTCACCCCGTCCGGTGCTGCCACCGTGACGAGCCTGCCGGTCGTGGCGTAGACGTTGCCGGCCGGGTCGGTGGCGCGGAAGGTGGCTTGGGCGTCGGGGAGCAGGACGGTGACGATCACCGCGACGAGCAGCGCCGCGAGCATCCAGAGCACCCGCCCCGGCCGGTACCCGTAGCCGACGGTCCAGCCGAACAGCGCGCTACCGACGCGCCGCAGCGCGACAGCCAACCCGCTCGTCCCGGGCTGGCGGACGGCGGCCCGGGCGGCGTCCTGGCGCTGGGCGATGAGGAGGTCCTCGGCCTCGCGCTGATACCCGTGCTGGCGGAACACGCGGGCGGCTTGCTCATAGGTGCCGGCGTCGAACTCCTGTTGGCGCCGGAGCCATTCGCGGCGAGCGCCCCCGTCCCATACGTGAGCCGATCGGTCCCGGCGGACGGCCGCGAAGCGCTCGTAGGTGAAGCCGGTGAGGGTGTAGCGCTCGGGCCATGCGGCGACGTCGTCGGCCAGCGTCGACGTCGAGGCGCCGGTCAGGTTGATGTCGGGCGTAATCAGCGTCCAAGCCAGGTGCATGCCTCCGTGAACGATGGCGGAGTAGGCCTGCAGCGCCGTGCCCCGCGGGTTCTCCGGGGTGGGGTACTCGCAGACCATCGTGGCGCCGGTGCAGTCGAGGCGTCCGTCAATGGTCACCCGATTGAGGTTCACGGCTCCGGTGGACCGGAAGCTGCCGACGAGCCGGACGCTCCCGCGGACATGGGCCTGGTGCAGGCTCAAGGCGTAGGCGCCGGGATGGTGCAGCGTGGCGTCGCGGGCGTCGAAGATGCCGCCGATCGTGGCAGCCCGGAAGTTGACCTTGCCGCCCGCGGCAGAGAGGCCGCGCAGCTCTACGTCGCCGTCGATGATCGCCGACTGCGCGGCGAGGCAGAAGCGGCCGTCGGGTGCGCCGAGGCTCGCCCCGTTCAACACGAGCGTGCCGTGAATGGTCGCTCCGGCGAGCCGAAGCGTGCCCGTCATTTCGACCGCGGGCGCGAAATGCAGGTGCGAGGCCAACTCGGCGTTGGTGAGGTCAAGCGCGGTGTCGCTGGGTGCGTCGAACCGCACGTCCGGTCGACGTTGAGCCGGCCGAGGGTGGCGAGCGGGAGGTCGACCCGCCCGACGAGGTGACAGTCGCCCTGGAACGTGAGGTCCCCGCCCACCGACAGCCGGGAGGCGCTGACGGCGGATCCCCGCGCGGCCGGGTCCGTGTAGTTGCCGCCCGGTGGCCGCGTGGACGCGGTGATGGTCGCGTCGCCGACGATGATCCGCCCCGCCACCCGGGGCGGAGTTGAGCGCGATCCGGCCGTCGACCCGCAAGCCCCGACCGCCCCGCCGGCCGATCAGGTAGAGGCTGCCGCCGACGACGGCGTCGGCCAGGTCCAGGGCCAGGCCGTTGTCGTCGGCGAGGTGGGCGCCGGTGAGGTCGATCGACCCGTCGATCCGCGCGCCGAGCAGCCGCACCTCGCCGCCTGCGGTGAAGTCATGGATGAGCCGGACGGTGCCCCCGACCTTGATACGGTCGGCCTGGATCGCCCGGCCGTCTCCGGGCTCGATGACGGTGTCCACGCACAGCAGCCGGCCACCGTCCGGGACTGGCTCGCGGTCGTGGGGAGCGCGCCGGTGACCGTCGAACCCGACAGGTTGAGGTCCCGGCGCACGTCCACGCCGTTGCCGAGCAACCCGGGCAGATCGCACCGCAGCACGGTCAGCTCCTGCAGCGTGGCGCCGCTGATCTGGAGCGGTGCCTCGAACTGGCACTCCTCGAACGTCAGTGGAAACGGGACCGTCATCGCGCTGAGGTCGAGCTCGCCGGCGACGAGGGCGTTGCGCAGGTGCAGGCCGCGGTCGTCGACCTCGTCCCGGCGCTCCCGGCCGAGGCTCCGCACCAGGTCGGCCGCGACCCTGCCGCAACCCTCGCCGTCACCGCAGTCCACGGCCTCGCCCGCCCGGGCGGACTCGATCACGAGCTCAGGTGCGACCACGCTCCTCTTGTCGGACGCGACCATCGCAACGTCACAGAGACCGCAGGGAACCGCCGGGTGGAGTGCAGCAGTGCCGCTGTCCACGTTCGATGCGTCGGTGCGGCTCGGGCTCCAGCCGCCGACTGGGCCGGAGGCCAGATGTGCAACCAAGATCTCGAGGTCACGGCGGTGGTTAAGCTGGACCTGACCCGCCAAGCGGATCCTGTGCTGCGTGAAGCGAGCAAATGACTCACTCGCTCCACGGATGGCTCCACTACGCGTGCTCGGCAAGGTCGATCATGGCTCTGACCTGCGTGCCCCCGGCAGGATTCGAACCTGCGACACACGGTTTAGGAAGAGTGACCAAGTCGCCGACTGTGGTCGTCACCAGGTGACTCGGCCTTCACGAAGTCCTTCTGCACCTGCTGCGGCGGCGGTAGTACGCCGTGGTTCATCCCCCAACTCATCCCCCAACGCGTTGTCTGTGGTGGATGGGTCATGAGAGGTCGACAGGGCGGAACGTGGTACGGGTGACGGTGTAGATGAATGGCCCCGGCATGTCGAGGCACCGCTCGATGTCGCGCCAGCGGCTCATAAAGATCTCCAGCTGCTCCCAGGTTCCGCGAGCCTCGGGTCCGTGGAGCGTGACCATGCGGGCGCTTTGGTCTCGGACGGCGCCGATCTCAGCATGGTGGTCTTGAATGTTGCGATCCCGAGTGACGATGAGCCAGCCTCGCGTGGCGACCTGCGGCAGCCAGTCCACGTCAAGGGTGGCGGGGGTGATCGAGCACGCCGCTCTGCGCCGCTTGTGCACGACCCCGCCGGGGTCACCGGGGTAGGTGACGTCGTTGCGGATCTGAACCAGGAGCTTCGCGAGGCCGAGCATGTCGGCGTCGATGTAGAGCCGGACCTGGGCCGGGCGGTAACGCCGCTCTTCCCGCTGGCCGTCGGGCACGCTCAGGCCGCTCGGCGCGCGGTCTCGTAGGACAACGCCCAGCGCACGTCGGTGAGGCTCAGGCCGAAACTCACAGCGATCTCGTCCTCGTCCTCGCCGACACTGGAATGTTCCCAGATCACTTCGGTGCTGATGCCAGCGACTGAGGGCTTGCCGAAACGGCGGGCCGGGTCGATCACGACGGTGGATCGCTCATTGTCTGCCGGACGCCAGGCGGCTGGGGTCCCGTCAGGCGACCACGTCACGCGTCGGTAGAACTCGTCTCCGGGCGGCAGCAGCAGGAGTTGGCCACCGACGTTGCTCACGATCCAGAACTCGGGATCCAGTTTGCTTCGTTCCTGCGCTCCGTATACGAGATCTCGGCCGCTGACCCAGGGACGTCGATCGGCCAGCGGATAGGGAACGTCGAAATCGGTGCGCAGCAGGTCAATGAACTCGCGAAGCTCCGCCATCCGGACGCCCAGGTCGCGGCGGTAGCTACGGAGAAGACCGGCCTCCACGAACTCCGCCCAGGTGACCGGGCTCCGACTGCCGGTCGGTTCGGTGCGGATGATGGGCCGGTAGCTCTTGCCGCGCCGGACGCCACCTTCGAGCCAGTAGTTGAGCGTGCTCTGGGCGACGCCGAGCAGGCGAGCCGCTTCGGCTTCGCTGTACATCTCCCGGTCGAGCACGCTCACGTCCGCCACGTTGTGCAGTCTGGCATCTCGTCGGGCGTGCGCGGGGGACCTCGGCTGCAAGTCGTGCCACGTAGGCCTGGTGCTGGTCGCGAGTCGCAGCTTCAAGATCCGGTGGCGGACAGGGAGTCCAATGCGGACGGATCCTGCCGTCGAGCCCCTGGGACCCTTGTTCGCGCGAGGACGGGCTGTCAATAGGGTGGCGACGTGGTCGCTGCGCGTGAGACGACTCTGCAAGAGCTGTTGGAGGGCTCGAAGCAGTATCAGGTCCCGCTGTATCAGCGGACCTATTCGTGGACGAAGCCCCAGCTAGCTCGGCTGTGGGAGGACATCCGGCAGCTGGCTGCTGATCGGGTCGAGCGGCCGGGTTTGACGCACTTCATCGGATCGTTGGTGTTGGCGCCGAGCCCAGCAAATGGGCCAGCCGGGGTCGCTGAGTATCTCGTGGTGGACGGGCAGCAGCGGTTGACGACGCTGTCGATCCTGCTGTGCGCGATCCGGGACCACCGGGCGAAGACAGAGGGCGCCGAGCACCGGCAGCGGATAGATCAGCTATTCCTGACCAATCCGTGGAAGGGCGAGCAGCATCGGCTCAAGCTGCTGCCCACCCAGGCCGACCGGGACGCCTATCGGGCATGTGTCGACGCGACCGTGCACGCGGGCGGCAGCGACCCGATCGGTGTGGCGTACCGGTTCTTCACCGCCCAGCTCGTCGCGGCCGACGATCCGGAGGACCCGCTCGACATCGGCCGAATCGAGGACGCCGTCATCGCCGGGCTGTCGTTGGTGTCGGTGACCGCGCAGCGCGGCGACAACGCACATCGCATCTTCGAGTCTCTCAATAACACCGGTCTGCGGCTGACCCAGAGTGACCTGCTGCGCAACTACCTGTTCATGCGCCTGCCGACCCGGGCGGAGGCGGTGTACCAGTCGTTGTGGCTGCCATTGCAGGACGCATTGAGCACCAATGATCTGGAGTTGTTGTTCTGGTTGGATCTGGTCCAGCGCGACGCGCGGGTCAAGCAGTCGGATATCTACTCCGGTCAGCAGGCGCGGCTGGACCGGCTCGAGTCGGAAGCCGAGATCGAGGCCGAAGTCGCCAGGTTCGCCCAGCTCGGTGCCTTGCTGGCGACGATTCTCGAGCCGACCCGGGAGTCCCACGGCGAGGTCCGCCGGCGGCTGAAGCGGCTCAACAGCTGGGGCACGACGACGGTCTACCCGCTGCTGCTGCACCTGTTCGAGCGGCGTGCCGCAGGCACCGCTACCTCTGATCAGCTCGCCGCGGCGATGCTGTGTGTGGAGAGCTTCTTCGTGCGCCGGCTGCTGGTCGGCCGCGCAACCAACAACCTCAACCGGATCCTGCTGTCGATCGTCACCGAGATGGACCCGAACCTGCCAGTGGACGAGGCCGTGCGGGCCGAGTTGTCTACCGGCCGCAAGTACTACGCCACCGACGACGAGCTAGGAGCAGCGTTGCTGTCGGTGCCGTTCTATCTCAACGGCCGTCCGCGGCAACGCGCACTGGTGCTGCAATGGATCGAGGAGTCCTTCGGCAGCAAGGAACCAGTGGACCCCGCCAGCCTGACGATCGAGCACGTGCTGCCGCAGACCCCGACGGCGACCTGGAACGCGGCGGTCGCCGCCGATCTGGGGCCGGACGAGTCGGTCGAGGATGTGTACGAGGCACTCGTGCACACGCTGGGCAACCTCACGCTGACCGGCTACAACGCCGAGCTGAGCAACGCTGATTTCGCGGTGAAACGCCAACGGCTGGCCGCGAGCGGAATCGCGCTGAACAAGGAGATCGCCGAGCTCGACCGATGGGGTCGACCCGAGATCCACCGGCGGGCGGTGGATCTCGCCGAGCGGGTGGCCGCGATCTGGCCCGGCCCCATCCGAGGCGTCGCCGGCAGCAGTGTTGCGGTGCGGTGGGACCTGCTCGACCAGGCGTTGGCGGAACTGCCCGCGGGATCGTGGACGAGCTACGGCGACGTAGCCGCGCTGATCGGCAGCCACCCCGTACCGGTCGGGGAACGGCTCGCCAACCACGTGGTGCCGAACGCACACCGAGTCCTACGCGTCGATGGCACGGTGTCGCCCGGCTTCCGCTGGGTCGACCCCAGCATGGACGTGGATCCGGTGAAGCTGCTGCAGTCTGAGGGCGTCGAGTTCGACGACCACGACCGCGCGAACCCAAACCAGCGGATCACGACCGACGACCTCGCCCAGTTGCTCTCGATCGAGATCGACGAGCCTGTCCCGACGCCTCCCGTGAGCGGGGGAGGAAAAGACGGGTTCGCCGCTCAACTGGCCCAGCATCAACCCCCGGTGGTCGTCGACGGTGTGACGAGAGTTCTGGACCGCTGGATCGAGGCTGGCGGTGAGCTCGACTTCGGCTCCGGAAACGAGACCTCCTGCTTCTTCATGTCGACAGTCGGGAACACGAACAAGGCGGATATCTGGCCGCTGACGATCTACCCCAGCGGTCGGTGCGAAGTCGTGTTCCAACACCTCGCCCGCCGCCCTCCCTTCGACGACCGCACCCTCCGCGAGGAACTCCGTCAGAAGCTCAACACGATCGACGGCATCGACCTACCGGCAGTGAAGATCGAACTACGGCCGAGCTTCCCGCTGGCCGTGCTCGCCGCACCGAACGCGCAGAGCAACCTCGCCGACCACCTGAGCTGGTTCCGCACGATCTGTGCCGCAGCCGGAACTGATCAGTAGGGCGGGAATCGCGAATGATCGCTGGGCAGCCGGCCCGGCCGGTGTCGCAGCCGGTGCGCATGCGGTCTCGGCCCAGGCGTGGTCGCGGGCCCCGCGAGCGCGCGGACGGGACGGCCGGGGGCTCGGGGGATGTCACCGTTCCCCAGCGCTGTTGTGCGGCTTGCCAGGCCAGCCGGGCGCCGATCTCCGCCCATGACCACCCGGCGGCCCGGAGCCCGGCGACGGCGTCAGCGGGCGTATTTGTCGACGTCGGTGGCGAATCCGGACCACCGGGCGATCGGGGCTCGCTCGGGGACGCGGTCCTACTCGCGCTGCCGGTTGCAGCGGATGCCCTCGCAGACGACCTCCGGGTGCGCTTGCAGCTTGATCTGGCCGTGGCGGCAGGACCGCGCGTAGTGTTGCGTCGCTGCTGGCCGTTCGGGTGTTCCGGGTGGCGGACTGACCGAGGAGACGCCATGGCTGTCGCACCTGTCGATGTTTTCGTCATCGTTTTTCCGGGTAACAAATTCAGCGGGCGGATCGCTCCGGCCATCCTGGAGCTAGTGGACAGCGGCACGATCCGGGTGATTGACGCGCTGTTCGTCAGCAAGAATTCCGACGGTGTCGTCACGACGCTGGAGGTCGCGGATCTCGACGCCGAGACCGGCGCCGCTTTCACGGCGGTTAACGTCGTGCAGCCGGGTGCACTGGGGTCGGAGGATGCCGAGGAGATCAATGACGACCTGCCGCCGAACACCTCGGCACTCCTGATCGCGATCGAGAACCTGTGGGCGGCCAAGGTCGTGCAGGCATGCCAGGCGGCCGACGCGGTGGTGATCGACCAGATCCGCATCCCCGTCGACGTCGCCCAAGCCGTCCTGACCGCCAGCTAGACGCTGGCCCCGGCTCATCCACCGAGAGGAACAAGCATGGGACTTCTCCGCATGGCCGCGCGGACAGCCGTGGTCGCGGGCACCGCCACCGCAGTGTCCGGGCGGATTGCCCGCCGGCAGGCCCGCAAATACGACCAGCAGGCAGAGCCGGAGCCCGAGCCGGCCCCCCAGGCTCAGTACGCACCCGCCCAGGACGCACCACCCGAGGACGATCTGTCCGCCAAGGTGCAGCAGCTGGCGACGCTGCACAGTCAGGGTCTGCTCACGGACGACGAGTTCGCCGCGGCCAAGGCCAAGGCGCTGGGGATCTGACCCGGCCGCGGTCGCGGTGAGGGTGAACGAGGCCGAGCCGTACACCCGGCTGGCCGCGGTGTACGACGAGATCGTTGTCGATCCCTGTCACCGAGTGTGGGCGTCCTACCTGGACGAGCTGTGGGTCAGCGACCCGGCGCAGGTCCACAGCGTGCTGGATCTCGGCTGTGGGACTGGCCTGATGGCGGCCGCCCTCACCGATTACGGGTACCGGGTGACGGGGGTGGATCCCTCGGCGGCGATGCTGGCGCGCGCCCGTCGACTCCTCGGCCCCGACGCCGTGCTCATCCAGCGCGCGATGCCCGGGCTGGGGGTCGACGGTGTCTTCGATGCCGTCATCTCCACGTTCGACGCGTTCAACTACCTGTCGCCACCCGAGTTCGGCGCGACCATGGCCGCCGTGGCCCAGCGGCTGCGGCCCGGCGGCTGGCTGGTCTTCGACATACATGCGATCGCGATGCTGAACTTCACGATGGCGAACCCGGTCGTTGCCGGAACGGCGGACGGGCAACACTTCACGATCAACAGCGTCGTGGATCCCGTCGCCCGAACATGCGACACCCGTATAGTGGTCGGTCGCGCAGCCGACGGCGACACCTTCGCCGAGCAGCACCGCCAGTACTTCCACACGGCCGCCCAGGTCCTCGACGCCCTTCTGGACGCTGGCCTCGCCTTGACGGCGGTCACCGATGAGTACTCCCACCGGCCAGCCGATGCCTCAACCCTACGCGCGACCTGGACCGCCCGACGTGGCGCCGGCGGCGCACATCAGCTATGCGAGGGCGGGGCCGCAACTCGCGGCGCGCGGTCTGACGGTGGTAGAGCAGCTGGTCGGCGTGAGGTGTAGAGCCCGCTGAGCTGCAACGGTGATGGACGCCGTCGTCGTCGCCCGCGACGATTCGGAATCACCTGAGACGGGGGGAGGGTCTGGCGCCACTTGTGGAGCACGCTGTGGTGATCGTCAGGGATCGGCGAGCTCGAGTTCCATCACGGCCAGGTGCAGCAGGCCGGGGGTGTGTTCGGGTTTGAACTCGATCAGGAGGTCGATGTCGCTGTCGGGCCCGAGGTCGTTGCGCAGGGGGACCCGAACAGCGCGAGGCTGCCGATGCCGTGGGTGCGGGCGAACGCGGCGAGGAAGGCGTCGTCGACGGACAGGCCGGGCAGCAGCTCCACAGGCTCATGATGCCGCACACGGAGGACGGGATCTCAGTCCCTCGACTACTGCCGGGCGTGGACGGCGTGCGTGGTGCGGGATCGGCGTGCGTGGTGCGGGATCGGCGCAGCGTGATCTTCATGCGGCCGGGAAGGACCATCTGTGAGTCGAGGGGTGGCGCCGTGTGCGGCGGCTAACGTTCACGCCAACGCGCCCCACGTCGACCTCAGCCACGCCAGGTCGCTCACGGCCCGGTTCCGCGCGTCCGAGGCGCGCGTGAACAGCTCATCGGTCTTGGTCAGCACCAGCGTGTATGGCCGCCCCTGCCGCCGGGTCTGGTGCCGCACCGGCAGCCCGGCCGAGTCGATCTGGGTGTGCACGTGCCGGCGTCCGTCCTTCGCCAGCGGCCACTCGAAGACCCGTCGCGACCGGGAGCCGAGGAACGGCCCGAGCGTGTCACAGAGGTTGCACCCACACCCGGTCCATGCGATCGACCAGTCGTCCTCGTCGCGCGGCGGCCGCGCGACGATGGCGCCGAGCCGCTCCGCGCAGTCCCGGGCGACCGCATCGAGTCCCGCCGCCCGCCGCGCATCCGCCAGTCGCAGCGCCGGCATCAGGCACTCGACCACGTTGTCCCCGTACGTGCGCAGCGCCGCAGTGACCTCGTCGCGGAGTTCGCCGTCGGCTGCCTCCAGCAGCTGCACCAGTGGCGAGCTCAGCATCTCCAGCTGTGGCTGGCGGAGCTCGGTTCGTGCGTAGCGGGTCCAGAGTCGGAGCTGGGTGTCCATCCGGCGCCAGGCTTCGGCGACCAGCAGCCGCGCCACCGTCGGCTCCCCGGCGGCACGCAGCGCCTCACACAGCCCCGACAGCCTAGTGTCGATCCACTCGTACAGCTCGGTTCCGTAGGGGCGCTCAGGCCCGAACCACCCATCGACGACGCTCCGCGTCCATTCTTCGCCGTACCGCCCGGCCGCCGCCGCCAGCCCGCCGGCATGCTCCTGCGCGACTGTCTCGATACGGAACGGCTCCAGCAGCATCGCTGCCGTCCCGGCTGCGGCCAGGCCTGCCGCCACCTCCAGGGCCGCTCCGAGCAGCCCCGCCTGTGTCCCTGTATTTTTCCAGAACGGCGCGAGCGATTCTGCCGCGGCACGGGCGCCATCCAGGTCGCCGGCCTCGATGCGGTCGCGGAGCTGGTGGAGCGCCCACTGCGATCCGGCCTCGGCGCGCGCTGCGAACGCTCGGTCCCGGGGCCATACGACAACTGCGGCCCGTCGGTACCACCGATCCAGCGTGTTGCCGTAGTTGCCCATGTAGCCCTCGTACTCGGACTGGTAGGGCGTCAGGTTCACGCTCGGGGTGGTGGCGCACACCTCGTGGTCGGGGACGTGCAACGAGATCGGCTCGCCGCCCATGCCGTCAGGGCTGGTCCACCAGCCGAGGGTGATCTCGTCGTCGATCAGGTCGTTGAGCTGAAAGTCGGTTGAGCCCTCGTCGACATCGTCCTCGTCCCCGTAGCAGTCGTCGTAGAAGTCCTGCTGGTCGTCGTCGGACGGCAGGGCGTCCCAGGTCTCCTTCACCTCGGCGAGCGCCAGCACCGTCTCGCACCCGGCCCGCTCGGCCGCGGCGCGCACCAGATCGGCACGCTCCATGTCGGCGCCCTTGAGTCGACGCCAGCTCAGGCCCCGCTGGGTGTACTCGTGGTCGAGCAGGAAGACCAGTCGGTTCGGCGGACCGAGGTCGCGGCCTCCGTACCGCAGGGCGGCTGGTGTCGTGAAGTGCTCGGTCAGGCAGTGCACCAGCTCGGTGGCGGGGTCTGCCTCGGGAGCCGGGGTGTCGGCGGCGGAGAGCAGGTTGAACGTGAGCGTCACCCGGTACCCGGACCTGACAGGAGTGACCTGGTGACGGCAGTCGGCGTAGAACGCGACGAAGGTCAGCTCCTCCTTCGACGCGCGGTAGGTGATGCTCTGCCCGGCATGGTCGATGACCAGTTCCCCACCGGTATGCGCCGACGGCAGTGACACCACCAGCGTGCCCACCATCGCGTCGTCCTTCTCCGAGTCCTGGTGGGGGAGGAAGAACTGCCCCTTTCCGTACACCAGCATCGAGTGCGGCTCGGCTCGCAGCCGTGACGTTCGCGGTAGCCCGAGCTCGTCACGGAAGTGCTCCAGTGCACGTTCCATCAGCGCTGTCCAGCCGGGTCCGCCGAGCGTGATCTGGTCCGGGGTGAGCTCCCACGTGTCGCGGACGCTGGTGTCAGTCAGCGTCTCCTCCGCCCGCCCGAACATCGCCGGTCGCGCCACCGCGATCAGCTTCTTCGCCAGGGGTGCGCGAACCGGAAAGCCCACTGACCCGACGCCGGACACCTCGAGCTGGAGGAGATGCGCCGACGCCAGTAGCTGAGCACTGAACGACCCGGCCGGCTCGGAATCGCCGAGCAGGTGCGCCAGCCGTTCCCGTGCCGTCTTCGTCATCGGTCATCTCCGAGCTCGTGATGCGCCGTCTGCGGCCCGACTGTAGTGACGGTCGACCGGGACTCCAGAGGTGGCCGCTCGTAGCCGGAGGCGAGCGGGCGCCTCTGGAGGCCGAACGGGTCTTGAACCGCCGCTCGAACTGCCTCGCGGACCTGCTCGGCGGTCTTGATGGAGCCGGCCACGCCGGTGGCCAGGTCTCGCGGTGAGCCGGGCCGTTGTCGGCCCTGTGGGGGATGAACCTCTCATCCCCCACAGATCATTTTCTATACAGCACCATACTTGCATCGTTCCTGGTCAGACGTGGTGCCCCCGGCAGGATTCGAACCTGCGACACACGGTTTAGGAAGCGTGTGCCCATTGCCACTCTGACCTGCGTAAGCGTACCGTCGGCCCCGCTCCGTGCAACGCACGTGCGACATGCGACGAACACCGTTGGTCACTGATGCAAGGGGTCGAACACTGTGGCTCACACCCGGCGATCTTGGGGGGCCGTTCGTAGGTTGCCATCAGGCCGGTACCAAGCGAGTTGCCGGGATCCTGACGCACGGCGGCTTGTGCCCGCTCCGGAGACGTTCTCAAGCAAGACCGCGGCCGACCGTTGGCTTGCTCGCAAGCGCGCTGAGCTCGATGCAGGCACGGCCGTCGATGAGCGAGCAGGCAACCGGCCGCTGTCGGACTGGTGGCCGGCGTACGAGCGGACGATCGTCGGTCTGAAGACCTCCACACGTGCTAACTACGGCGCTGCTTGGCGACTACGGATCGAACCCCGCTTCGGCGATGTGCGCGTGCGGAGGATCAAGCCGTCGGACGTCGACGACTGGGTATCGCAGATGATCACCGACGGCGTCTCGACGTCGAAGATCACCGAGTCGCTCGGCGTGCTGCGCCGGGTGCTCGATCGAGTGCTGCGGGACAAGGTCATTCCTCTCAACCCGTGCGCCGAGCGATCTGTGACCTTGCCTCGCCGCCAACAGACCACCCGGCCCGTGCTGTCGCCCGCCGACATCGAATCGCTTGTGGCGCAGTGCAACCACGAGCGCGACAAGATCCTCATCCGCTTGCTTGCCTACGGAGGGCTTCGGATCAACGAGGCCCTGGCGCTGCGATGGGAGTCGGTGAACCTTAAGGCACGGACGTTGACCGTGCGAGAGAGCGTCGAGAGCGCCAACGGTCACGTTGCTGTCGGGCCGACGAAGACCTACGCCACCCGCACCATCGACCTGCCAAGCAAGTTGACCGCCCAGCTCGCCGAGTACAGCGGCGGAGGAACGCTGGTCTTCCCCAACAGCCGTGGCAGCTACGTCCGCTACCGCAACTGGCGCAGGGACGTTTGGGACCGAGCCGTCGAAGCTGCCGGCATCGACGCACTGCCGCATGACCTCCGAGCAACGTGCGCTTCACTGTTGATCGACTCGGGAGCGTCGGTCAAGGACGTGCAGAAGCACCTCGGCCACGAGGACGAGCTGACGACCCTGCGCCTGTACGCCCGAGTGCGACCAGGACGATCGGTGGACCTCGCTTCGAGGCTCGATGCACTCATCGCTGAGGTTGGCTAACGCCGATTTGCCGGGTAGGACCGGCGGGTTGCCCCGCCGGTCCCCCTGAGAACCGGTTATGTAGAGATCAACATAACGGGTTGTATGTCGAGTCGCTGGTTATGTTGAGGACGCTGCCGGCGGGTCGAGATTCTCCTTGCGTGACACGGGTTCGCCGGGTGACCCCGCTCAACATAATCAGAGGTCTTCGAGGAAGGCGAGGAGTGTGTCGGAGGGTCGGTATCTGCCGGGTTTGATTGTAGGGCGCCACGTTGGACGAGGAGGAGCGCGTCGCCGTGAGCCGAGGTCGGCGGCGGGGCGGGAACCTGGGTCGGGTCGTTGCTGTGCGACGCCACGGTGCGCAGGAATCGTGTCATGCCCGGTCGCGTCGCGGGTGTCACCGCGGATCGGTGCGTGCCGTGTCGCCGCATGCGGTCGGGAACGGTTGGGGCCCAAGGGTTGTCGTGACCGTGGTGGAGCGTGGATGCTGCAACACGAGTTCCCCCCTTCCCGCGCGCGGCGGCCCCACCCCAGGCTGCCCGAGTGCTGCCGAGAGCGAGCTTGCGTGATCACGGTCGTGGACCCCGACGCGGCGCGCCGCGCGCTGCTCGCGGGCCTGCTGACCTGCCCGGAACCCGGCTGCGACGGGGTCCTTCGGGTCTGGTCACGAGCGCGCACCCGGCGGGTCCGCCGCGGCGACGGTGCGCTGATCGTGCTGCGTCCCGACCGGGCCCGCTGCCGGCGCTGCGCGGTGACCCAGGTGCTGCTGCCGGCATGGTGTGTGCCCCGGCGCGGCTACGGCGTCGAGGTCGTCGGCGCGGCCCTGCTGGCCGCGGCTGAGGGCGCCGGACACCGCCGGGCCGCGGCTCGGGTGGAGGCGCCGGCGGGCACGGTGCGGGGCTGGCTGCGGGCGGTCCGAGCGGGCGCCCCGGCCCTGACCGCCCGCGCGGTCGAGCTCGCCCGGGCCGCGGGTGCCAGCGTGTTCCCGCCCGGGCCCCCTGCCTGGTGGGCTGGGAGAGTGCTGCCCGAGGCGGTGGCTGCGCTGGGCGCGGCGGCCCGCGCGTTCGCCCTTCACCTGTCGACGCCGCGCCCACCCGGCCCGGGAGGACCCCTGACCGGAGTCGACTACCTCGCCGTGATCGCCGAACGGCACCGCCGCTGCGTGCACCGCGGGCTACGGCTGGCCGACCCCAGCGGCGCGCTCGCCGCCCTGCGTGGCTGGCAGCTGATCAACCTGATCACCGGGGGCAGGCTGTTGACCTCAGCGGCCGGCTGATCCACAACGGCGGTACCGGGGCACGGCACGCCCAAATCTCGCGACATCGTGTCCACCACCACCGCCGCCATCCGGCCCGGCCCGCCGACCGCCGCGACAACGCGTCGATCACAGCGCCGTCGTGACCACCACGCCCTCGACCCGGACCACGCACCACGCACCGCCGTGCTCACCCAACCTGTCGTCTTCGTCCTCATCCAACGTGGCGCCCCTACAGTTTGATCCCGAGCGGCGCGGTCCGGGCGATCGCTTCCTCCTTGAGCGCAGGGTCGGCGTGTTCGTAGATATGGGTGGTCTGGACGCTTTCGTGACCGAGGAGCAGGGCGATCGTGGCGATGTCCACGCCTTTGGTCCGCCAGAGCATGGCCGCGGTGTGGTGTGCCGGCGGTCGTCAGCGATCGTCGGCGGCCTCGGTGGGTCGGCCGCAGGTCACTACGGACGCGCACTGACCGCACCGGGGTCGCCACCACTTGGGCACGATCCGGGGAACCGGTTCAAGGTCGTGGCCGCTGACTAAGCCGCCTTCCGTGCTCGTCACGCGCGGCAATTAGAAGCCGATGCTGTCGCTTGAACAGCAGTTCCCGATGGTGGTGCTTCGGCAGCTTCTCGGCATTCTCGGCGAGTGTTTCGAGCATCATGAGCACGGGTAGCGGATTCGGCTTCCGCTCGACTAGTGTCAAGTAATGCATAGACCTTTACCTGCTGTTCGGCCCCATCCGCCTCCTGAACTGCGGAAACATGCCGAGCAGGCGTCAATTAGACAGCATTACGAGACACTAGAGCGAAGGGCTTTAACGCTTTAACGCCTCCCACACGAGGATGATCCGTAGGTGGATTACTAGGAGCACCCGTAGCTGTTCAGCCTTGGTGGCGTGATTACGCAGCGGTGGTGATGTCGGGGGTGAGGGCAGGCGGGAGCCACGCACCGGTGGTGAACAGCTGGGTCATCGCGTCGAGGGTGTCGATGCCCCACTTGGTCGCGGTGGACAGGTAGGACTGCACGACCGCGAAGTCGATGAGTCCTTGCAGGGTGCGCCAGGAACCGCCGGCGCTCCGCTGCTGAACCTTCACTGATCTGGCCGGCAACTCGGCGGTGTTGTTGGTGAAGCTCACCTCCAGGTTCACGGTGAACCGCAGGATCATGTCCCGATGTCGCTGGAAGCGTCGCAGCAGGGTGCGGGCCTGGGCGTTCAGCGGGTCGCTGCCGTGGGTGTTCTCCTGCCGCCGCAAAACCGCACATCGGTAGCGATCGTGACTGCTGCACTCATGGGCGCTTCACGAACCTGAAGTAGAACGCCCCGAACACCAGGACGATCCCGACGTTCACCGTCAGCCGCTCCCAGAACTGGTTCCTGAAGAACAGGACGTCCACGCCGACCACGACGGCTACCAGCGCGAGCACGTACAGCACGACCGCCGCCTGTCTTCCCATCGTTCCTTCCTACTCCGTGCGCCGGAGTGCAACGAGTCCCGCGCGATCGGAACTGCCCTGCGCAGCTCGCGCATCGGCGACGCGGCGAGTGCGACGCGCGACACGTCAGGTGCCGAGGGCAGAACCCCCACCGCCGAAGCGCACTGCCATGATCGCTCAGGACAACCCCGACCATCTACGACGGTCATCATCGCCGCAGGTTACGGCCTGGTCAACTCCGGACATCACGACCCTGGCTTGCGGCCACCCGCGGGAGGCCTCCGGCATCGAACTCGGCGATGAGCTGCCACTGCTCCCACACCGCAGACGGCGCGGGGGCCGATTCCGGCCGCCCACCGCCCACCGCGGACTGTCGGTAGGGCGGACGGCACCGCCCGTAGACGACCGGCCATCGCTGAGCACGACGACAACACCTGCGCCCGGCAAGGGATGGGCACGCCGTAGGCACGCCGGTACCCTGAGTGGCTACCCAGGAGTCGCTGGCGCGAGTGGGGGCCGAACATGCGCGAGGCACCCGGACCCGCCCGTCGTGCGCCGCCGACAGCCGAGCGGGTGCTGGAACGGGCCGATTACCTGAGGTTCCTGACCGATTGGTCCGGCGAGGCGGCGCGTACCGGGCGGATGGTCCTGGTCGCAGGGGAGGCCGGGGTCGGCAAGACCACCGTGGTGAACGGGTTCCTGCGCGGACTGTCACCGCGCACGCCGGTGCTGCGGGGCTGGTGTGAATCCCTGTCCACGCCGCACCCCCTGGCGCCCCTGCTGGATGTCGCGGCGCAGACCGGCGGCCCGCTGGCCGCGGCGGTGGCGTCCGATCCGAGGCCAGCGGAGGTGATCGGTGTTCTGCTGACGACCCTGGCCCGTTGGCCGGGAACCGTGCTCGTGATCGAGGACCTGCACTGGGCGGACGATGCGACGCTGGACCTGGTCCGGCTGATCAGCCGGCGGATCGCCGACGTCCCGGCGCTGGTGGTCGCGACCTACCGGGACGACGAGGTCGGCACCGTCCACCCGCTGCGGGTGCTGCTCGGCGACCTCGGCACCCGGCCTGCCGTGCGCCGGTTGCCGGTGGCGCCGCTGACCGAGGCCGGGGTTGCCGAACTGGCCACCGGCAGCGACGTCGACGTGGGTGAGCTGTTCCGGCTCACCGCGGGCAACCCGTTCCACGTCACCGAGGTCCTGGACACCGGCGCCACCGGCGTACCCGCCACGGTGCGCGACGCGGTGCTGGCGCGGGTCGCGCACCTGTCCACCTCGGCCCGTCGGGCGCTGGAGGCGGCGGCCGCGATCGGCACGCCACTGGACCTGGGCCTGCTCCGCGCGGTGGCGGGCGGGGACGTGGCATCCCTCGACGAGTGCGCCGAGGCAGGCGTGTTGCGGGCGGACGGCGGGCGGGTGGCGTTCCGTCACGAGCTCGCCCGGCGGGCCGTCGAGGAGGCCCTGGCCCCGGCGCGGCGAAGCGGATTGCACGCCGATATCCTGCGCGGGCTCGTCGAGGCCGGTGACGCCCCGGCCGCACGGCTGGCCCACCACGCAGTGGCCGCCGGGGACCGGGCTGCCGCCCGCCGCTACGCCGAGCAGGCGGCCCGGAGCGCCGCTGGGCTCGGGGCGCACCGGGAGGCGGCCGCCCAGTTCCGGCGGGTCCTGGACGTCGCCGACCCGGCAGTAACGCCGGAGCGCGCCGAGCTGCTGCTGGCCCACTCGCTGGAGTGCTCGCTCAGCGACCAACCCGACGAGGCCATGGCAGGCGCCGAGGAGGCACTGCGGATCTGGCGCGCCCTCGGCGACCGGCTTCAGGAGGGCGGCACCCTGCAGTTCCTGGCCCGGCTGGCCTGGATGTGCGAGCAGACCGGCGACGCCGAGCCGCTGGCCCGGCAAGCGGTCGAGGTGCTGGAGACGTTGCCGCCCGGGCCCGAGCTGGCCCTCGCCTACGCCCAGCGTGCCCGGCTGTGCAACCACCTGAACGCCAATGTCTCCGCCGCGGATTGGGCGCGGCGCGCATTGGAGCTTGCCGGGACGGAACCCCAGATCGTGATCGACGCCACCATCGACCTGGGGCTGGCTCTGGGCCATACCGAGGAGGACCCTTCCGACGGGATCGCCCTGATCGAGGAGGGCGTCCGGCGAGCCCGGGGGCTGCGGCTCGACGAGCCGTCCGGGCGCGGCCTGTTCCAGCTCGGCCGGATCGCCTGGCAGCGCCGTCGGTTGGCCGAGGCAGACCGCTGGCTGCGGATCGGCGCCGAGTTCTGCGCCGACCGTGGCGCCGAGATGTTCCACGACTACTGCGTCGCCCTGCACGCGGACGTGCTGCTCGACCGCGGCGTCTGGGCCGAGGCCGAAGCGCTGGGCCGGCAGGCGTGGCAGCGCACCACGCCGACGTCGTCCGGTACCCGGACCGTGATCCTGTGCGTGGCGCTCGGCCGGCTCCACGCGCGGCGGGGCACTCCGGGGCCGGCGGACTTCCTCGGTGTCGCGCAGGACCGGGTTCGGGCCATGCCCAGGGATCCCGGGTTGAGCGTGGTGGCCGCGCGGGCCGAGGCGGCCTGGCTGGCCGGGCGGTTGCCGGAGCTGGTCGACCCACTGCGCCAAGCGGTCACCGAGCTGTCCGGACCCGACCGGGTGGGCAGTTGGCAGCTGGCTGAGGTGTGTTGGTGGCTGCGTGCTGCCGGTGCGGAGGACGTCGAGATCGGGGGCAGCGGGCCGTTCGTGGCCCAGGCTGCGGGGGACTGGCAGGCCGCCGCCGAGGGCTGGCAGGCGCTCGGGATGCCCTACCACCGGGCGCAGGCGTTGGCCCATGCCGACGAGGAGCCCGCGCTGCGGGAGGGGCTGGAGAGCTGCCAGGACCTGGGTGCCGTCCCGCTGGCCCGGCGGATCGCCCAGAAGCTGCGCGCTCTCGGCGTCCGCGACCTGCCCCGCCTGACCGGACTGTCGGCACCGGAGAACCTTGTGCGGATCACTCCCCGCGAGCACGAGGTGCTGGTGCTGGTGGCCGACGGGTTGCGGGACGCCGACATCGCCGAGCGGCTGGTGATCAGCCTGCGCACGGTGCACCACCACGTGGCCTCCCTGCGGGACAAGCTCGACGCCCCTTCCCGAACGGCCGCGGTGGCCGCCGCGGCCCGACTGGGCCTGGTCACGCTGGAGGACGGCGATACCTAGAGCCGACCCGGTGCCCAGGCAGTGCCGAGTCGCCGGGACCGGTAGTTCTACCCAGGTGACGTCCGTCACTTCCCCCTAGCATCGGGGCCATCACAGAACGCCGACCATCACGGCCCCACATGAGCGGGCCGGACCGGAGGTCCACATCATGATCACCCAGGATCGACTGTTCATCGGCGGCGACTGGGTCGCCCCCGCCGGCACCGGCGTCATCGAGGTCGTCTCCCCGCACACCGAGGAGGTCGTCGGGCGGGTGCCGGAGGGCACCTGCGCCGACATGGACCGCGCCGTCGCCGCAGCACGGACGGCCTTCGACACCGGCCCCTGGCCACGGACCGATCCGGCCGAACGGGCCGCGGCCGTCGGCCGCCTCGCCGAGATCTACGCGACCCGGACCGGCGAGATGGCCGAGCTGATCACCCGGGAGATGGGCTCGCCGATCTCCTTCGCACAGATGGTCCAGAGCCCGTGGCCGCTGCAGTTCCTGACCTACTACGCCCAACTCGGCGCCGAGTACACCTGGGAGGAGGAACGGCCCGGCATGATCGGCCCGGTCACGGTGCGGCGGGAGCCGGTCGGCGTCGTCGCCGGGATCGTGCCGTGGAACGTCCCGCAGTTCCTGATCATGACCAAGCTGGCTCCGGCCCTGGTGGCCGGGTGCACGATGGTGCTGAAGCCGGCCCCCGAGACCCCGCTCGACCCGTACCTGCTCGCCGAGATGGTCCAGGCGGCCGGGATCCCGGCCGGGGTGGTCAACATCGTGGCCGCCGACCGCGAGGCCGGGGAGTACCTGGTGTCCCACCCCGGGGTGGACAAGGTCGCCTTCACCGGGTCCACCGCCGCCGGGCGGCGGGTCGGCGCGATCTGCGGGGAGCAGGTGAAACGGTGCAGCCTGGAACTCGGCGGCAAGTCCGCCGCGATCGTGCTGGACGACGCCGACCTGGCCGCCACCACCGAGTGGCTCGCGACGACCCCGCTGGCCAACAACGGGCAGACCTGTGTCGCGCAGACCCGCGTCCTGGTCTCGCGTGGCCGGTACCAGGAGGTGGTCGACGCCCTGGCCAACGCGGTCGAGGGCCTGACGGTCGGCGACCCGGCCGACCCGGCCACCCAGATCGGGCCCCTGGTGGCCCGGCGGCAGCGGGAGCGGGTGGAGGGCTACCTGCGGCTCGGGCAGGACGAGGGGGCCAAGGTCGTGGTCGGCGGCCCCAACGCCTCCGGCAAGGACCGCGGCTGGTACGTCGCCCCCACCGTCTTCGCCGGCGTCGACAACGACATGCGCATCGCCCGGGAGGAGATCTTCGGCCCCGTGCTGACGGTGATCCCCTACCAGGACGAGGCCGACGCCGTCCGGATCGCCAACGACAGCGACTTCGGCCTCGGCGGGGCGGTCTGGACCGGCGACATCAACCATGGCATGGACGTCGCCCGCCAGGTCCGCACAGGCTCCCACGGCGTCAACGCCATGTACATGTTCGACCCCGGTACCCCGTTCGGCGGCTACAAGTGCAGCGGCATCGGCCGCGAACTCGGCCCCGAAGGCCTGGCCGCCTACCTGGAGTACAAATCCATTGCCCGACCCGGAACCTGACCCTGTGCGTGCCAGAAACGCTGCACATGTCAGGCGACCTGCTGATACTCGTGGAGCAGTCCACCGAGCCGGTCGCGCCGTCGGACGGTGTTTGCCTCGCTCGTCGTCGGCTGGGGGAGTGGTCGTAGGGGAGCGGCCTGGCCGAGCGCGCGGTGTGGGCGATGGCTGTTGTAGTGGTGGGCGTACTCGCCAAGCACTGCTGCCGCATGGCGCTGGTTGATGACCAGGGTGCGGTCGAGGAGTTCGCGGCGGATCGAGCCGACGAAGCGTTCGGCGATCGCGGGAAGACCACCTGCCTGATGCAACTCGGCAAGACCATCGAGGTGATCCACCGTCAGCGGCATCCCCACGCCGCCGCCGGTCACATCCCGGTCGTCTATCTGACCGTGCCCCCGGCCGCGACCCCGAAGATGATCGCGTTCGAGTTCGCCCGGTTCTTCGGCCTCCCACTCACCCGCCGCTCCAACATCACCGACGTGCTCGAGGTGGTCTGCGGGGTGAGCCTGGACGCCGCCACGACCCTGATCTGCGTGGACGAGATCCACAACCTCAATCTGGGCACCCGGCACGGCGCCGAGGCCTCCGACACCCTGAAGTACTTCGCCGAACGCATCCCCGCCACGTTCGTCTACGCCGGGATCGACGTCGAACGCGCCGGGCTGCTCAACGGTCCCCGGGGCGAGCAGATCGCCGGACGATTCTCCATGATCCGCACCGGGGCGTTCGGGCGCGGTGACCAGTGGAAGGCCCTGATCGCGACCCTTGAAGACAGCCTGCGTCTGCACGCCCACCGTCCCGGCACCCTGGTCGGACTGGCCGGCTACCTGCACGACCGCAGCAACGGGATGATCGGAAGCCTGCTCCGGTTGATCCGTCTGGCCGCGATCGGGGCCGTCCTGGACGGCTCCGAGGCCATCACCCGCACCTCGCTGGACGCGATCCCTCTGGACATCGCCTCCGAATCCGGCCACCGACGGTGATCCCCGCCCAGGCCGCGGTCGGGGCCCGTCACCTGCACGCCGACGGCTGGACCGTCTCCGCGATCGCCCGCCACCTCGGCCACGACCGCAAGACGGTCAGGATCTACCTGGCCGGCGTCCGCGACCCCGGCCAGCCCCGCGCCGGAACCACCGACACCTTCGGCCCGTTCGATGCCTACGCCACCCGCAGGCTGGGTCAGGACCCGCACCTGTCCGCCGCCGCGCTGCACCGCGAACTGCTCGGCCTGAACTACGCCGGCAGCTATTCGGCATTCACCCGCAGCCTGCGGCAGCGGGGCCTGCTCACCGAGTGCCCGGACTGCTCCAACGACACCGTCCCGCGGATCACCCAGCGCGCGTCGCTTCTGAACCATCTGCACCGCCCTCAAGGGCTGCCGATCCGCGTCGCGCCGGTCTTCGGCCAGACCATCGCTTCGTTCCTGGACCAGGTCGCGGTGGCCAACCACCTGCCGGCCGCCGCTGTGCTGGCCCACCTGCCGGCCTGGTTCCGCCAGCAGTACCGCACCCACGACGACCTCAACCCCGGCAAAGGCCCGCGAGCTCACCGACAGGACGCCGACGCCCTCGCCGCGCTCACCCGCAACGACGCGGACGCCCTGGCCAAGACGCTGCCGGCCCTCACCGGCCGGCACCGGGACCCGTCGACGCCGATGAGGCTGACCGTCGCCTGCCACCGCTGCACCGCCCGGCGCGGCCTACCCGCCGTGATCCCGGTGCATCTGCCCGCGCTGCAACGACTCTGCCCACGCCACCGGACCTGGCTCGGTCACACCCAGCAGATCGACACCACCGGCTGCCCGGACATCGTCGGCGCCGCCCGCCGCGCGGCCCGGCTGGCCCGCCGCCACGGCTCCACCCGCGTTCTGCTCGCCGAGACCATCGCCCGCCAGACCATCCAGCAATGCCTGGCCCATGATCAATACCCCGTCGTGACCCAGCGCTGGAGCGTCCGCATCGACCGCCTCGCCACCGCCCGAACGCGATCGCTGTCCGGCACCGGACCCCACGCGCGCGAGGACCTGATCGCCGCGGCGACCTACAGCAACACCATCACCCTCGCCGCATCGCTCTTGTCGCCGACGGGCTCGACGCCCCCGACCACCGCAGAAGTCGACCCCCTCGCACGACTCCTGGGATCACTTCCCCTGACAACCCGCACCGCAGACCGGACCGTCGGATCACCTTCGATGACAGACGACCACCAGGTCGGTCGCCACTCAATCTGATCCGCCCAGGTCAGCGACCAGAGCCGGGTCCAACTCAAATGGCACGGGACACCAAGAAGCCGAGGGATCCATCCGAGGCCTCCCGTACGGCAGCCCACCCGGCAACCTGCCCAGTGCGGGCGTGGCGGCGGTGGCTTGAAGTGTCCGGCATCAACTCTGGTCCGGCGTTCCGGTCGGTGAGTAGGCACGGCCATCTCGGGACCAAGCACCTGAGCGACCGGGCCTTGGCCGATATCGTCAAACGGCGAGCGCTCGCTGCTGGCCTGGCCGGCACGTTCGCCGGCCACTCACTCCGGGCTGGCTTCGCCACCGAGGGCTACGCCCAGGGCACGCCCGAGCTGGCCATCATGCGCCACGGCCGCTGGCGCTCGGCCTCGGTGATGCGGGGCTACGTCGAAGAAGGCTCGATCTGGAACGACAACGCCGCCGCCCGACTCGGGCTGTAGTAAGGACCCGCGAAGAAATAATCTAGGTTGACGTCGGCGTGTCGGCTGGCGGGGGCGAGACGGTGTAGTTCCACTCGCCGTGGAAGTCGTGGCGGGTGATTGGGAGGGCGTCGACCGCGGGCGCCTTGTTCGCTGCGGGCAGGGTGCGCATGCGGGCTCGTAGCAACGCGGCCATGGCCGCCGGGTAGTAGCCCGGCATGCCGTCCTCGTCGACGGGCAGCTCATCGATGTCACGCTCGCCACCGTCGCTGTCGTGGACCGCCCGAGCGTCCAGAGCGTTTTCGATCTGCCAGCGCAACTCGGGCGGGTCCAGCGGTTCCTTGGTGACCTCAACCCCATCGGCACGGGCCTGCGACCGGATCATTTCCAGTGCCTGCGGCAACTGGTCGGCCTCGAGCAGGAGAATGTCCGTGGCCGCCCCGCAGTTGAGGTCATCCACGCTCACCACGACAGCGTGCGAGCGCCCGGCTCGGTGAAACGCGCAGGCCAGCATCGACGCGGTCCCGGCCGGATCGCTCAGGCGCCAGCATTCGTCGGCGGTGACCGGCTTACCCAGCTCGCCCGCCCACCCGGGCCGGGGAAGACCAGCCTCGACGAGCCGGTCGGCGGCCGCCGACGCGGCCTTGCCCACCCGGTCGGGGGCAACCGAGCCGATCGCCAGCAACATCGCCACCGTCTCCGGACAGGCCCGGGCCTCGAACTCGGGGATGAACTCACCGACCAGCGCCTCGGTGAACTCTTCACCAACGATTGCCCCGATCGACACGAACACCGAGCCCGCGATCTCCGCCTCCAGTGGGTCTGCGGACGTGGCCAGATCCGCGGCACCGGTAAGCACCTCATCGATCAACCGACGCGGGTCGAAGTCCTCACCGGAACAAGCGGGGCAGTCACAGGTGTCGTGTGCGCTGAACAGGTCGAGCGCGACCGGCTGCCTGGCCGACTTCGCGGTCTTGTTCTTGTTCTTGCCTTTCCGGCCGCGGCTCACAGGGCTCATCCGCCCAGTCTGCCCACCCCCGCCACGGACCTCACGCACCCCCCCGGTGGGTGTCGGCACGTCGATCTGGCGCAATCGGCTACCCCCACGCAGCCGGACGTCCCTGCTGCGCCTCCGACCCCGCCGGCCAGCGGGCGACTTCCACAGGGAGCGGCGGCCCACGACGGTGTCGTGGGCCGCCTCGGGGAAGCAGCTGCGCGACCCGGTCGGAGGAGCTGCCGAACCCCGGTCGTGCGTCCAGCGCTACAGCGTGCTCGGCCAGAGCCTCCGCCTGCTGGGACGGGTCGGGGATGGTGCGGGCCAGCTGTTCGGCCCGGTCCGGCTGTCCGGCCGCGACCAGCCCCTTGCCCACCTCGACCAGCACCCAGGCCTGCCGGAACGGGTCGGGGATGGTGCGGGCCAGCTGCTCGGCGGCCACGGCCAGTTGTTCGGCCCGGTCCGGTACGACGGGGAGGTGCGCGATGGTGACCGTCGCGGTCACGGGCAGCAGCGGGAAGCTGGGCAGGCACGTCGTGCGCGACCTGCACGAACACGGGTACCGGGTCGTCGCTTTGGACCGGGTCGCGGATCTGGACAGCCCGGCCGACGCCCAGGTCCGGGTGGAGCTGACCGACCACGGGCAGGTGCGCGAGGCGCTCACCGGGGTCGACGACCGCCACGACGGGGTGGACGCGGTCGTGCACCTGGCCGCGATCCCCGCGCCCGGGCTGAGCACCAACGCCGCCACCTACAACGTGTTCGCCGCCGCGCGCAGCGCGGGCGTCCGCAACGTGGTGTGGGCCTCCAGCGAAACTGTGCTCGGACTGCCCTTCGACACGCCGCCGCCCTACCTGCCCGTCGACGAGGAGTACCCGCCGCGGCCCCAGATCAAAATGATCGGGCTGCGGTTCTCCCACGTCATGGACCCCGACGACTACGCCGCGTTCGGCGCCTTCCACGCCGATCCGCGGCTGCGCCGCTGGAACCTGTGGGCCTACATCGACGGTCGGGACGGGGCGCAGGCGGTGCGACGCGCGCTCGAGCTCGACAGCGTCGGCGCCGACGTGTTCATCATCGCCAACCCCGACACCGTCATGCCCCAGCCCAGCGCCGACCTCGCCGCCGCCGTACGTCGCGGCCGGCGCGTCGGTGAGGAACTCGACCGGCACGGAGAACCCCCAGCGCGTCATGAACCCCGACCAGCGAGCCCAGACCGATCCCCGACCGACGGCGACGCTACCGCGAGCTCAGCGCGCCGCCGCTATCGATGGATCTCGTTCCGATGCTCCTCACGGGCCGACCCGAGGCCCCCAGCCCAGCCGTGACTGAGCCGGTCACGGGCAATTGAGGGGAGTGCCGCTGGTTGGTGCGGCAGGTGAGCCCTCCAGCGTCGTGCAGGTGTCGGTGCCATCCCCGCCGTCGCCACCATCGCCGCCGCCCACCGGGTTGTTGTCACCACGCAGGATGTCGTTCCCGCCGTTGCCATACAGCGTGTCGGAGCCGTTGTCACCAAAGAGCTTGTCATTGCCGTCCCCCGGCTTGCCGTTGCCGCTGCCGAGCTCGTCGCCGTAGATCGTGTCCACGTTCTCGTTTCCGTGCAGTTCGTCGTTGCCCGTGCCTCCGATGATGGTGTCGGGGTCGGCGCCACCGCAGATGATGTCGCCTTGTCCCCGCCGTTCAGCGTGTCGGCGAGCGGGGTCCCGTAGATCCAGTCCTTTCTGCCAGGTGCCGTGACGATCGACGGAGCGGAACGCCGGGCCGGTGTCGATGCCCGACAGCACCAGCCAGCGCCGCCACGCCCGGACTGGGCAGGTGGCCGCCGGGTGGCTGCCGTAGGGGAGACCTCGAGTTGTGCCATCGGCGTCTTGGTCGGTCTTGGACCTTCTCCGAAGTCCGGACAGTAACTCTGCAATGAGCCTTTCCGAGCAACGTGGTGATCACGGACTGTGATAGCTGGGGATCAGGTCGTTCGGCGATGTTCGTGGTGGAGCAGGACCAGTGCCGCGGCGACGACGTCGCCGATGCGCCAGGGGCAGCCGCGCCAGCGGCGCAGCGCTTTGAAGCTGGTCTTGAGCAGGCTGTTGGCGCGTTCGCCCAGGCAGCGCAGGGCGCCGTGGACGGCGTTGTAGGCCTGCTGATCGACGGTCAGCTCGCCGCCGGCAGGTTTCTTGATCGGGATGCGCAGCAGGTCGGCCTCGCCCTCGTAGCCCAGGTCGGCCAGGCCGAGCTGGCCGTCGTCGACCCAGGCGGCGATCTGGATGAGCAGGTCGGGGTCCGCGCGGGCGGCGGTGGTGTCGTGCTCGCGGCCCGGACGCACATCGGAGGTCCACAGCGGCCAGCCGTCGGGGGCGGAGACGACCTGGATGTTGCCCCCGTGGTGGTGATGCTTCCCGCTCCACCACAGGTCCACCCCGCGGGTCGGGCCCGGGGTGCAGATCCGGTCGGTCCGGATCAGCGTGCCGTCCAGCAGCACGTGGGTGTGCCCGGCGGCCTTGGCGGCCAGCAGCGCCCCGTGCAGCGACGGCTGCCGGCCGGCGAGCACGGTGATGGCCTCGTCGCGGTAGTCGTAGGCGGTCGACAACCCGATGTTGTGGTCGCGGGCCAGCTGGCTCAGGCTGGTGTCGTCGAACAGCCAGCGCAACGCCAGCACGGCCTGCTTGTAGGTGCTCAACGCCCGGGTGTCCTTACGGGTGCCCACACGCACCCGCTCGGCGTGCAGCAGCCCGGACAGGAACAGCACGCTGTCCTCGGAGACGTCCAGGACGGCGGTGTATGTGACACTCACGGCGGCGCGGAGCCCCTCTACAGGATGATCTTTGGATGGATCACCTCTTGTAGCGGGAGCTCCGCGCTCCTCGTCGGACCTGCCTCGGCGTGTCGCCCCTCCCGCGGCTACCGACAGTCACTGATCGTTACCCGGAAGGGCTCAATGGGTCTGAACTCCGGCTCAACCGAGACGAGGGCCGCTAGGTGCGCATCCGGTGAGCCTTTTCGTCGCTGGCTGAGCACTATTGGGCACCAGGTCCAGTGCTCGTAGCCAGATTCCGTTGTTGGCCTGCACCAGGCCCAGTGAGCGGGGGTCTGCGCACTTCCTCGCGGGGCGGTGGGCGTCCCATAGTTGCACGTCGTCAAAGACATGGCCGCATCCGCCGGTGCGGCGACAGCAGTGAGCGCGATCGGCCCCTACCCAGCAGGTCCCGCAGCACGACATTCCCGATGGTTGCATGGCCAAGGCTCAGGGCAGTTCGACGGAACGCCCGGCCGTGATGTCCGCGGCGAGCTCGCGCAGGGTCGTGGGGGACAGACGCACGCCCAGTGGTGTCAGCGAGTCCCGAAGCGTGCGCTGCACCTGCGCGGTGGGTTGTCCCTGCTGGCTGCGCGCCAGAGCGCGCAGCACCGCTCGGGCGTAGCCGCGGCGCTGTTCCTTCACTTGGCGGGCCACGGCCGCCGCGGGTGCACCACGTCCTGGTCGTAGTGCACCCTTCTGAGTGGTCACGCTCATCCCAACCTCCTCGTCATCGAACCTCTGTTCGAGTGAGGGTAGGGCGGGGGAGGTGTGGGCCTGGCCACGACACGCCAAGGTGATGGCTCGCGTCGGTGAGTCGAGCGGGTCAGCTCGTCGTGGAAGCGGCAGACGTCGTCGCCGTGGTATCCGGGAACCTTGATCGCCTCTGCCAACCGCCGGATCGCGGCAGGTCACGGTCGCGCAGGTCATCCGAGCGGCGTCCACGCCGAGAGCCCTGGTTCGGCCTGGATCCAGCTGCCGCCGCTCTGGCGGACGAACCGCCGCAGCCGCAGGTCCTCGCTGAAGTCGTAGGACAGACCGTGTTCGGTGAACCAGGTCCGCCGACGCTGCCGCCACGCCCTCCAGTCCTCATACGCGGCCGAATCGTCGGGGTGGGCGGCCAGTTCGGGCGGCAACGCGGCGTTCTGCCGCCCCGGGGGTGTTCGCCTCATACGCGCCTCCACGGGTGCTCACCACGCCAGCATCGCGCGCTGGGGCCGGGCCGGGCCGTGCCGGCGCCGACACGCCGAAGCCGAACCCGCGCCGCCACGATGGCAAGCAATGCCGCGAGCAGTGCGCATACCATCGTCGAGGTGACCTTGAGGGCGCCAGCCCTGTCAGCGGCGGTATCGGCCCTGGCCTCGAGGGCCGGATACTCAACGAGCTGATGGACGCTGTGCGCCTCGCGACGCTGTGCGCTTCACCTATCGCCGTGGCGATAGGTGAGGTTTGCGCCGCGCGTTCTACGTAACCGATCCCGGCCGCTGGTCCGCTTCCCCTTGCCGTTCACGTCGCCTTGAGGGGCGTCGCCGCGGCGTTGGCACGCCTGGATCGGCTCGCCGGGCTCGAAGGCTGGTCACTCGCCGCAGACGTGGCCGACGCCGTCGCGGTCGACGAGTGGGGTGCGCCGGCGGCCACCCGCGCCGCGAACCTGCTCAGGAGGGCGGGTGTCATGCCGACAGGTTCAGGTCGATGGTCGCCGCCCGGCTGGGCTGATCGGGTCGGCTGGTCACAGGTGCGTCGCACCGCGCAGCGCCGCGGACTCCCACCAGTCGAGCTCGGGCCCCGGCCCGGCGAGGGCCTTCTCCCAGCCGAACTGCACCATGGTGGCAAGCAGCTCAAGGGCCACCGCGTGCTCCCACCAGCCGGCGGTGGCGACGCCGTGGCCCTCGAGCGCCCTGCGGTAGGTCGCGATGGTGTCGTCCTTGGACTCCGGCAGCCGCGCCGCGTTCAACGCCAGGTACCAGGTGAGATCCGCGACCGGTGAGGCCTCGCCGGGGAACTCCCCCCAATCGATCAGGATGGTGCGCCCGTCCGGGTGCTCGCCGAGGTTGCCCGCCTTCCAGTCGCCGTGGACGAACGTGTGCGGGACCTGATCCAGTGCGGTGAGCAGGGCGGTCAGATCGTCGAGCAGCGGCAGGACGGCCGCCGCCAACGCCGGCGCCACCGACGGCAGCCGCGACCAGCCCATCGCCAGCAGGGGCGGGATCGGCGCGGTCGATCCGAGCGCGGCCTCGGCGGTGGCGACCGCGGGCGCCATCGCCAGGTAGCGGTTCGCGAGCGGGGTGAGACCGATCTCGTCGCGCCATCCCCAGAAGGCCGCGTGCAGGGCCGCCATGTGGTCGAGGAACCGTCGGTGTGACTCGATCGCGATGAGCCCGTCGCCGGGCGGCAGCAAGCCCGCGGACACGTCGCGCAGCAGAACCGCGCCGGCCCGGCCGTCGTAGGCGCAGCCGACGGTCGCATGGTCGATGACGTCGGGAACCCGGTCGAGGACCCCGTGCTCCCACAGCGCGACGTAGCGGCGGCCGACGTCGCCGGTGGCCCGCATCAGCCAGTCGTCGGTGACGTCCTGATGCTTGAGCACAAGGCGCTCGCCTGCGATGACCACCCACTCGAACCGTGCACCCCGCCGCTCCCGACGGCTGCGCAGCATCCGAGGCGTCGCCCTCGCCGCCGCCGGTGTGCTCCTTGCTGTTCGCGTGGTGATCTGGAGTCACCGGATCCGGCCAGGACAGGGCGACGTTGGCCCGCCGCCGGCGGCCGCGGTCACTGCCGACGGCGGGCGGCCGGCCTATCGGCTTGTGCTCACTGCTGGGCGAGCCACCCGTCGAAGGTGATCTCCCCGAGCTGGGCGTCCGGGCCGGGGACCAGCGTTCGCTCGCTGACCCGCGCGCCGGAGTAGCGGGCCTGCTCGTCGGCCACGACCTCCCGCGGGTCGCCCTTGGCCGCGAGGCCCTTGCGCACCAGCTCGTCGAGCCGGAACTGCTCCGGCCCACCGATCTCGCGGATCCCGTTCAGCGGCTCCCCCACCGCCACCCGGCCAACCGCGGCGGCCACATCGTCGGACGCCATCGGCTGAATCAGCACCGGCGGCAGGTGGACCGTGCCATCGACCGTGCTGAGGTCCGCGATGGCCTTGACGAACTCGAAGAACTGGGTGGCGTGCACGATCGAGTAGGGCCGGCCCGACTCGCGGATCAGCGTCTCCTGGGCGATCTTCGCGCGGAAGTAGCCCGACTCCGCCAACCGGTCGGTGCCGACCACCGACAACGCCACGTAATGCCCGACCCCCGCCTTCGCGGAGTACTCGAGCAGGTTGGTGGTGGAAGTCCGGAAGAACTCCAGCACCGCGTCATCGGCGAACGACGGCGAGTTCGACACGTCCACCGCCACCGCCGCCCCATCGAGCACCTCCGCGAGTCCCTCACCGGTCAGCGTGTTCACCCCGGTGTTCGGGGAAGCTGGCACCGCCTCGTGGCCTTGCTCGCCCAGCTTGGCCACGAGCTTCGACCCGATCAGCCCTGTCCCACCGATCACCACGACCTTCACGACGTGTCCCTTCATCCGAACGGCCCGGGCCATCCCCACCGCGTCGCGACCGACAGGTCGATCACCGACCACGGTCGACCTACCTACCCCAGCACTTCCTCGGTAGCGGGTGAAGTGCTGCTCGGCCGCACCGGGTCAAATGCAGAACGCCCGACCACCAACCAGACGCCGCTACCAGCGCCATCCACGGCGCCGCCTGCCACGCATGTCTGCTCGTTGCAGAAACCAGCTGCCAGCGAGGCAACCGCTACCTCGACCGATCACTGCTCGTCGACACCTTCCGCCACACCGGTCTGAGGTTAGCCCGGTGGGCTTCGATTAGGTGCACCTCGCCACGTCTATCCGAAGATCACGCCCAGCGTGTCGTCAACCCCGGCGAAAGACGGAGGCTGGTCCGCTGACCACGCGACGTCTCGTGGATGGGTGCCGGTGGGCCACCGGTGCACCTCGGTCGGTGGCGGTGTCGATGATCGACACCCTCGTTCGAGTCGGTGTTGGTGACCGCGAGCTGGGCGCCGTCCGGGGAGATGGCGATGCTGTGCGGGCCGAGCCCAACAGGAATCGTGTGCAGCACCGTGACGGCGTGGGCGTCGAGGACGGCGACGAGTTATCCGTGTCCGCTGGCCTCACCTCCCCTTGTGCGGCGGGCGCCGTCGGCGCCGATCCTGCAGATCCCGGCCCCGTAACGGATGCGAGTCACGGGAGGTTCAATCGAGTTCGAAGGTTTCTTCCGAGGCGCGGGGCGAACCCGTGGCGTCAAGGTGCTCGAAGCAGTTGGGCGTGGCGTGGTCAGGCGGCAAAACCCTCGACGTCAACCTCGACGTAGCCGGAGCGGACCACGTCGACGTCGCGACGGATTTGCCGCCAGTCCTCGCGACGGCTCACATCGACGGCCCGGGCGAGGATCGGGTCCAGGTTGCGGTGGATCACCAGGACGCGGCCGGGGTCGAGGGTGCGGACCTCACCGGGCCGGTAGGTGGGCACGGTCTCGGTGCCCAGGCTGGAGCGGCCGGGCTGCAGCAGCCCTTCGGAGAACTGCTGCCAGCGCATCTGTTCGCGGTGCCCGGTCAGGGTGGAGATCCACTCCAGGGTGCGGGCGTCCTTGAGGCCGCCCCAGATCGACATGGTGGTGGTGTTGTCGAGCAGCTGGCGGGCGCGGACCGGGGTGAAGGTGTCCTCGAGCTGGGCCGCGGACTGGGCGGCCCAGTGCACGATGACGCCGCGGCCGGCGGAGTCGGAGATGATGTCGGGCAACTGGGGGATCGGCGTGGCATTACACAGTTCGTCGAGCACCGCGGTGGCGGGCGGGTCGAGCCGTCGGCTCGGGTACTCCAGGGCCATCTGCTGCGCGGTGGTCAGCCAGTGTTCGGCCAGTGCGGTCAGGATCGGCACGGCGTGTGCGGCCTGGTGCTGGCCGGCGATGAGGAACAGGCTCCCGCCCTGGGCGATGTGGGTGCGGGCGTCGAAGCCGTGCCCGGGCCGCGGTGAGCACAGGTCGAGCAGATTGGGATCCAGGAACGGTTCGATGACCCGGCGTACCGACAGCCACACCGCGTCCGAGGTCTGGGCGACCATGCCGATCTCGGCGCGCAGGTTCCGGGCCAGCTGCGGGTAGTGCGGCTCGAGCAGGTCGGCCGGCTCGGTGGAGGGCGGTTTGCCGATGGACCAGCGCACGAGCACGCCGACCCCGCGGTCGTACAGCGCGGCGGCGAGCAGGTACGCGGCGACCACCATCGTGGCGCGCTCCCGGAACACCCGGTCGTTGCCCGAGTTGCCCTCGGTCAGGTTGACCGCGGCGGCCTCGACCATGGTGTGCGCGCGCTGGTAGGCGCTGCGCCAGTCGTCACAGCCGGAGATGGGCGACCAGCGCAGCTGCGCCGGCCAGCGGGTGGTTCCGGTCGCGTCGAACACCAGCACCGGCCCGGCCATCCGCCGTCGGGTCCGGGCCAGCGCGACGAACTCCAGCAGGTCGGGTTTCGTGGTGCTGCACAGCAGCGCACCGGGTGCGCCGAGGCCCTTGTGCACGAGGTCGCCGCGGGACTTGCCGGTCTGGGTCGGCGCGAACGTGCCGGTCGGGCTGGTCAACGGCGAGCACATGGCCCCGGTCGGGCCGCGGTGCAGCGGGGCGCCGACCTCCTCCAGCGGGGCCCGGGCGCGTTCGGCAGCGGAGAGCCCGGGACGGGTCCACTCCGCGGTGCGGCGGGCGGCGGTGAGCGACAGCTCCCGGCGGATCTCCTGACGGGTGGCATGCCCGGCAGGGGTGGGCCCCCACCGCCGCCAGCCGAGCCCGATGACCGGGGTCGCGGCGGCGACGCTGCCTGCCGAGCAGCACCACGGCCACGGCCCAGTACACAACGGGGTGCCCGGCGAGGGCCGTCCACGGAGGGCTGAGCTCGGCGCCGGGATCGCCGGCGTCGGCGAGGATCCGCACGCCGGTGGCGATCCACCCGTCGGGCGGCGAGAGCTGCAGCGGGCCGCCGAGCAGCGCGGCGGCGATCCCCGCCGCCAGCACGAGCTCGACGTTGACGGCCATCATCACGACGCCGAACGCGCACACGCCGCCCAGCATGAGCAGGTCCCGATCGGCGATCGGGGAGATGAGTTTCGGGCTGGACTGTGTCACGGCATACTCACCTTGAGCGCTGCTGCAGCGCTGGTCACGGGGCCGCTGACGCGGCAGGGACGGGGAAACCGCGCAACGGACCCGGACGGCGGCCGGACCCACCCGCCGGATCGCCACCGTCTTCGCGCGCCAGACGCTGAGCGGCTGCACAATCACACCGGTCTTGGTCGAATGTGCCTCGATCACGGTGTCATGACCCGCGTACATGCCGACGTGTCGTGGGTTGGTCGGGGTGCCCAGCGACCCCGGGGTGAACAGCAGGTCGCCGGGGGCCAGGTCGGCGAGGCCGGCCACGGCCACGCCGTCGTGGATCTGGGACAGGGTGCCGGCGGAGATGCCGACGCCGGCGGCTGCCCAGGCGGCCTGCATCAGCCCGGAGCAGTCGAACGTGTCCGGGCCCTTCGCCCCGAACACGTACCGCTTGCCGACCTGGGCCAGGGCGAACGCCACGGCCCGCTGCTGCTCGGGGTCAGCAGGCAGTGTGAATCCCGGGGGCAGCGCGGACTGGTCGAGCGGCCCGATGGCCGGCAGGTCGGACTCGCCGTCGTCGGGGCAGGCCGGTGCCACCGCCGCCCCGGGCCTCGGAAGCGGCTGCCGGGGCGCCGGGCGCGCCGGGAGACGTGGGGGCTCGGGGTCGTGACGTGCCCGGGGCAGCGCTCGGCGGGAGGTCGGGGCCCTGCCAGAACCGGTCGACCAGCGCGGCCGCAGTCGCTTCCTGAGGGGCGTACCGCTCGGGATGTGCCGAGCTCTGCACCAGGTCGGCGGCGACTCCCGCCGGCTTGCTCTGCCAGTTCGGGACCGTCACCAGCCGGTCGTAGAAGGCGTCGGCCGACGCGCGCGGGTTGAGGATCTGCGCGGGCGACCCCCAGCCCTGGGAGGGGCGCTGTTGGAACAGGCCGAGGGAGTCCTTGTCCCCGTGGTCGAGGTTGGTCAGGTCCGTCTCGACGATCCCGGTGCTCATCGCGATCACCGCGGCCCGCTTGGGCAGGCCGAGGGCGGCGGCTCGGGCGACGATGGTCTGCGCGTTGGTCATCTGCTCGGCCGACCAGACCCGGCCGCCGATCTGCTGGCTGCCCCCGCCGACGCCGCCGTCGCCGCCGCAGCCGCCGGCCAGCGGCCCGCCGAGCGCCCCCACCAGCCCGATCCCGAGTACGGCCAGTGGCAGCACCAGGAACAGGACCACCGCGGCGGCGATGGCCGGGATCTTCGCGTTCACCGCAGCTCTCCGAGGGCGCCGCCACCACGGGCGCGGTGGCCGGCGGGCAGGGCGGCAGGGACTGTCTCTAATGCCGCGGGTTCGCCGTGGGCGACTCGAGCCTGGTCCTGCTGTGTTCCTGCTGGAAGGCCTGCGACACGCCAGCGTGGAATTCTCGGCCCTTCGTCAGGATTCCCGATCACATCCCCTAATGTTCGACCGGTGACGTGTCCTGGTGAACAGAGGGAGCCATGACCCTGGCGGTGGTGCGGAACGTCGGCGCGCCGCGCGGCCTTCGCTCGGAGCAGGATGTCGACGACTTCGAACAGGAGATCGTCGACCAGTACGCGCTGGCGATGGCCGCAGCGGGCCTCAGCGATGGCCACATCGCCGCGGCGAGGGCGGTGGTTGTCGAGTTCGCGCGCTCTCTGCCCGGCCGGGTGTGGACTGCGACGGTCAATGACACCGATCGCTTCCTGACCGAACTGCGTCGCCGTGGCCAGGCCCGCAGCACGGTGGCCGGCAAAGCCGGCGGGATCGCGCGGTTCTACGACTTCCTGATCTCGCGCTACCAGGGTGACATCCACCGCCTCACCGGCTGGGTCGTCGAGCAGCCGATCGACGAGTACAACCGACCGTCCAACCCGGTCTACGGATCGCCGCGCGTTCCTCCTGCTGATCAGGAGATCGAGGCGCTGTTCTCGCAGTGGGGCCCGGCAGTCGTGCAGGCGCGCAAGTACCTTCCGGCCGCGCGCGACTACTTCGCGGCGTCGCTGTGGCGCCGGCTCGGTCTGCGGATCAACGAGACGGTCATGCTGGACATCCGCGATTGGCGGCCCGATCTCGGCGAGCGGGGCAAGCTCCACGTCCGTCACGGCAAGGGCAGCGGCGGTCGCGGCCCGAAACCCCGGCTGGTTCCGGCGATCAACTCGATGGACACGCTGATCGACTGGTGGCTGGCCGAAGTACGGCCTCGGTACGGACCCGATTGGGATAATCCGGATGCGCCGATGCTGCCCAGCGAGCGGCGAGAACCGGACGGGAACTGCGTTCGAGTAGGGGCCGATTCCCTGCGTGCGGGGCTGGCCAAGGCGACCGCGGCCTGGCTGCCGGCCTGGACCGACGGCAGACTCACCCCGCACGTGTTGCGGCATTACTGCGCCTCCTCGCTGTATGGGCGGGGCGTCGACCTCAAGGCGGTGCAAGAGCTCCTGGGTCACGAGTGGCTGTCCACGACGACGCGCTACGTGCATGTCCGCAGCGACTGCATCGAACGGGCTTGGACGGATGCCAACCAGCGAGTCGCGAACCGACTCGGCGTTGAGGGACGGTGAACCGATGCTGTGGAACCTGCGGATGAAGGCCGCCGAGTCCGGGATCTGGAAGTCCACGGAGCTGCGCCGTCGGCTCGCTGACGCCGGACTGGAGATCAGCGCAGGGAAGATGTCCGCTCTGTGGACCGGCACCCCGACCACGATTCGACTCGACGACCTCGACGTGATCTGCGCCGTCCTGGACTGTGAGCCCACCGATCTGCTGATCTGTGAGCCGGACAAAGTGGCTGCACATCGCCCGCGCAAGTCCGCGACGAACGACGAACCCGCGCCGGCGCGGGTGGTGCCGCGACTGGGGCGGCCCCGCCCCGCACCACCCGCGTGATCACACCGCCTCGGCTCTGCGTCAGCTGCCACACCGCCCGGGTCGCCTGGACCACCCCGCGGGTGGACTGCTGCTACCGATGCCTGCCCGGTGGGCCGGTCACCCCACCAGCGTGCCGACGCTGCGGATCGACCCGGTACTTCTCCCAGGGATTGTGCGAGGTGTGCCATCCCGGATCGGCCAAGCACCCCGGCCCGTGCCAGGACTGCCTCGCCTGGGGAGTGCGGCGCGAGCACAACTGGCGCTGCTGGAGTTGCCGCGGCTGGCGCTCCCGCCATCCCGTCGCCCAATGCCCGTACTGCGCTCGACAGATGCCCCTGGGAACCGACGGGGCCTGCCGGCTGTGCTGGCAGCAAGCCGCGCACGCCCGCGTCCCCGGCGAACCGCTCGACCTGGCCCAGGCCAACCGCGTCGGCCAGCAGCTGTTCCTGGCGAACATGCACTACTCGTCGCGACGGGCCGCGGACGGCAGCCCGGCGCCGCGTCGTGTGCGGGCAACCGCCGCACCTTCGGCGCGGCCGGTCGGTTTCAGACCTGCGGGGGCTCGACAGCTCACGTTGTTCCAGCTGCGCCCCAACCTGATCACGCTCAGATCGCTGCCTCGACCTCCGCATCCGGGCATGGCCGAGCACTGCGAGTTGATCCTCCGTGAGCACGCCACCGCGCACGGCTGGAGCAAACGACTCATCAACCTCGTCGCGGCGTCCCTGCGCGCCGTGCAGGCCTGGCAAGCCACCCCGGGCGACAAGGTCATGGCCAGCGAAGTCTCTCTGATGTTGTCCCAACGGGGCCTGACGACCGTCGAATCGACCCTGGAGGTCCTTTCCGACGCCGGGCTGCTCGACGACGACCGCGTCCCGGCCGTGCGCACGTACTTCCGCACCCAGACCGCCGACCTGCCCGCGATCATGACCGCGCAGCTCGAGACGTGGTTCACCGTCATGCTCGACGGCACCAGCCGCCCACCCCGACGCCGACCCCGCCACCACCAGACCATCCACCTGCAGATTCGGGGGATGAGCCCCTGCTTGCGGACCTGGGCCGAGCAGGGATGCGAGTCCCTCGCCGAGATCACCCGCGCTCAGGTGATGGCCGTGCTTCCCGCCGAGCGGATCGCCCGGCTGGAGGCCGGCGCCGGGCTGCGCTCCCTGTTCAGCGTCCTCAAGGCCCGCAAAGTGGTCTTCAGCAACCCCACCGCCGGCATCGGGATCGGCGAGAAACCGTCCAACATCCCGATGCCCGTGGACACCGCAGCCATCCGGGCGGCACTCAACTCGCCCGAGCCCGCGCGGGCACTCGCCGTTGCCCTGGTCGCGTTCCACGGACTGACCGCCCGCCACATCCGCGCCATCCTGCTCACCGACGTCCACGACGGGCGCCTCACCGTCGATGACCGCGAGCTCCCCTTGGCCGGCCCCGTGCGGGTCCGGTTGACCGCCTACTTGGACGACCGAGCCCGCCGGTTCCCGCAGACCCTCAACCCCTACCTGCTGGTCAACCGGCGATCCGCCCCGCGCACGACACCGGTCGCCGCGCGATACCCCTGGCACCGATACGACCTGCAGCCCCGCCCGCTGCGCGAGGACCGCATCCTGCACGAGATCCACGCCACCGGAGGCGACGTCCGCCGAATCTGCGACCTGTTCGGGCTCAGCATCAACGCCGCCATGCGCTACACGGCCGTGCTCGAGCACCCCCACCTCGCCGCCGACAGCGACCGGGGTTCGGGAACCCAAGGTAAGAGATAGGCTCACCACGACCCCCGAACCCCTGGGTTCGCCGCCGCGGAACCTTCAGAATTCCTGAACTCCCGGCCCTTTTCGCGCAGCTGGGCGTTGGTGTCGAAGATCGCCGCTTCGGCGGGCGAGAGCACGGTCTGCACCTTGACCCCCGAGCTCGACTCGACCTTCCAGAGCGCGCGGCCGCGGCGTTGCATCGCCCAGCCGGTGAGGACGTGCTGCTCCTGGTCGGACAGGGCCAGGTCGGCGGCCAGGGCGTCGGCGACCCGGGTCGACTGGCCGAGCAGGATCCGGGTGGAGCACAGCGCGAGCAGGTCCGCGGCGATGGTGGCTTCCTGCGACCCGACGGCGCCGACCGACAACAGGTCCGAGGGCTTGTGCATGACCAGCAGCTGGATCCGCTTGTCCGCGCGGGACAGCCGCAGGTCCGAGTCGACGGCCTGCACGGCGCGCAGCCCGAGCCGCATCTGCCGCCACACCTCGTCGCGCACCACGATGCGGATCTCCCCGTCGTCGGACAGGTCGGTGATCAGCGACGACCACGAGCCCAGGCAGGTCAGCGCGACGGCGATCGCCTCGTCCCCGCGGGAACGCAGCCGCGACAGGTCCATCGACTGGATCGGGGCGTCCCAGTCGAGGTGGAAGTTGGTGGGGGCGTCGAACAGCCCGGCCAGCGGGCCGACGACGAGGTTGGTCAGCGCGTCGGTGATCGAGCGGGTGTGGTCGAGCCACTCCCGCCGGCCGGCGTACCGGCCCGCGGTGATGAGGTCGTCGGTCGGGTCGGCCAGGGCGCGGGCCACGTCCGGGATGGTCAGCGGCGCGCAGCGCGGTGTAGCCGTCGGTGGCGCCGACCAGGCGCCGGATCACCGCCGACAGCACCGCCTCGTCGGTCACCGAGGGCCGGTAGCCCTGGGTCTCGGCCAGCGCGGCGAGCAGCGTGGTCCAGCGGCCGATCACCCCGGCGAGCTCCTCGCGTTGCCGCGCGACCGGCCAGGAGTTCCACTTCCCGGCCAGCGGCCCGAGGTCCAGGGCGTTGAGCCGGGCCCGGCTGCCGCGGCCCAACGCGATCGGGGTGACCCCGAGCGCCCGCAGCAGCGGGGTGTACTCGCCCTTCACGTCCCCGGCGATCAGTGTCTTGGTGCCGAACAGCATCATCCGCAGGATCAGCGCGACGACCGTGGAGGACTTGCCCCGCCCGGGCTCGCCGAACAACACCAGGTTCGGGTTGGTGGCCAGCCCGCGCAGCACCCACTCGATGGGGTGGCAGTAGAAGGCGCTGCCCGAGAGCGCGTCGTAGCCCATGCGGGCCCCGACCGCGGGCAGCGGGTTGGCGGCAAGCAGCGGGAACAGCCCGCCGACCTCTGTGCTGGGAGCCTGGTAGACCGGCCAGCGGCGGGTGGCGTCGACCGCAGCCCAGCCCGCGCCGCGGGAGCGGTGCCCGCATCGTGGCGCCATGCTCCGGTTCACACGTTCCCGTTCGGCGACAGGCGATGGCGGTGCGACTGCACCGGGGGGCAGCGCCGCCGCGGGGCCACCGCTGGAGGGGGCCGGTGCGGCGGGGAGCGCTGCCGCGGCGCCGCGCGAGCCGGGCCGGGCGAGCAGCAGGTCGGCGGCGGTGCGGGCCGACTCGGTCGACACCGCCCGCGACTGGCGGGTCATGGCAGCGCGGGTCATGGCAGGGCTCCGCGCTGGCGCGGTAGCCCGATCCCGACCGGCAGGACAGCGGCCACGAACGCAGAGTCCTGGGCGAGCTCGAGGCGCAACAGCCGGGCCCGGCCGGCGGCGTCGTTCTCCAACCTGGCGGCGTGGTCCTCCACCGGCCAGCTCGAGGGCACCGTGACCGAGGTGGCCACGGCGAACCGCACCAGGGCCGCGCCGGCGGCGACGGCGTACTCCTGGTCCCGCGCCCCGACGTTGGATCGCTGATCGGCGGCGGTGGTGGCGAAACCGCGGCTGGACTTGACGTCGCGCACGATGCCGGTGCGGAACCGCTGCTGCTGCACCGCCTTGGCCGACGCGCGGGCCGACATGACCTCGTAGTGGATGGCCAGCGTGCGACGTTCCCCGGCGGTGCGCACCGCCAGCAGGGGCCCCAACGCGCCGAAGGTCAGCCCGTTCTCCGGCATCAGCACCGCGAAGGACACGCTGGTGAATCCGTCGTGGTGATACGCCCGCGCGGCGGGGGTGGGCGCGAGGGTCGGGCCGGCCGCCGCCAGCGGCAGCCGGCTTGCCTCGGCGTAGCTGCCGAGCCGTTCGCCGGCGAGCGCCGCGGCGGTGGCCGGGTTGTACCCGGTGCGCAGTGCGCTGGCCATCGCCGCGCTGGTCAGCCAGGTCACCTGCCGCACGCCGAGCGGCTTGAGGCCGTCCTCGATGCCGTCCAGCGCGCGGTAGAGCGCGAGGGCGCGGCCGTTGACACCGCCGCCGGCGGCCTGGGCCGGGCGGCGCAGCACGTCCTCGCTCCCGGACACGCAGACGAACAGCTCCGTGCGCAGGCTGACCGAGCCGATGGTGGCGTCGAGCTCGGTGGTGGCGCGGTGGGCCAGCTCCGGCGCACCGGGGCGGGTGTGCCGGGCCCGCCACATCTGGTACTCGGTGGCGTCGTCGGGGACGGTGCGCACGTACAGCGAGAGCCGGTCGACGACGTCGCGGTGCCCGATGCTGCTCAGCAGGCTGCCCAGTCGGGCGGCGAGCTGGTCGCACTCGGCGGGGGAGAGCATCCCGGTGCCGGTGTGGGTCAGCTGCGCCGTCGCGCCCCAGCGGCCCTCGGCGGTGTCGTGGATCAGGCAGATCCGGCCGCGGTCGGAGAACACCGGGCCGTCGGGGAACCGCAGCCGGGTCAGCACGCCGGGCAGGTCGGGTTCCGCAGCGGGCCCCGGGGTTCCGGTGGCCGCCCGGGACTGAAACACCGACCAGCCGCTCAGCACCCCGAGCTGGAACAGCAGCAGGTCACCGAGCCAGCGCAGCGCGGGCCGCCCGCGCACCGGGACCACGACCAGCGTGGCCAGCGGCCCGCTGATCCCCAGCCAGACCAGCGCCTGCCGGTAGTCCCCGGCGGCCAGCGCGATCAGCACGGGCACGGCGAGCACGACGCAGGCGAAGGCCTGCATCGGGGTCACGCCCAACACCCAGCCGGTCTGTTCGCGATTGTTACTTGATCCGAAAGGAGGTCGACAATGTTTCTTGATCATTTTTCACTGCTCTCACACCCGTTTGCCGAAAACCCGCCCATTGATTGGCTGCTGCGCGATGAACACAGCGACCGTGTGCTGGCCGGACTTAAATTTTTCCAGCAGCAGGGGGCCATGGCCCTGATCATCGGACAAACCGGGCTGGGCAAATCCTCTCTTTTGAGGCTCTTTCTGCACGAGCTGCCCCATAACCGTTACCACACGCTGTATTTGCATCTGACCGCCTTGAATGCCAACGCCTTCTTGAGACTGATGGTCACAAAACTGGGCGAAAAGCCGCAAATGGGAAAAGACCGCATGCTGCTGCAAATCCTCGAGCGTATCCAGCAAAACGACAAATGCACCTTGTTTGTCGTCGACGAGGCCCATTTGCTGGAACCCAAAACCCTGGTCGATCTGAGGGTGTTGATATCTTCAATCGACGAAACCTTGTCTTTGAAAATTCTGCTTTGCGGTCAGGAAAAATTGAGCCAGACCCTCAAACGCTCCTCTCATGCGGATCTTCGCCATCGCATCAATCTGCAATTTTGTCTGCACCCGATGTCCAGGGATAAAACGCCTTTGTATATCGACTCTCGTATCAAAAAAGCCGGCGGGCGGGAAAAAATATTCGAGCCGGCAGCCAAGGACATCATTCACGACTATACTGGCGGGGTGCCCAGACAGGTCAACAATGTCTGTACCGCATGCTTGCTCAACGCCGCCGCCCAAGGCGTAAAAATCATCACCGAGGCGTTGGTCAATGAAACAATGGCCGAATTTCATCTTCCATAGGAGGTCTTGAAATGACACAACATTACGCTGCGGATTTTCTCCGCCATCTGCGCAACGATATACCCATCGATGAGGTGATTGTCGATCTACTCAATCTTGAGGTGCGAAACAATTGTCAAATGCTCCGCTTCCGATGCCCGCTTTGCCAAAACTTTCATACGGCCACCAATCACAAAACGAATTTGGCCAGATGCTTTGACTGCGGCAAAAACTTCAATCCAATTGATATGGTGATCACCGCGGAAAAATGCGACTTTGTGGAAGCGGTGAAAATCCTCAAAGATGCGATCAAATAGTAAAGTTCTTTCAAGCTGCCGGGTGAATATACATCCTCTGGCAGCTTTTTTCTGCTGCCGCAGGGTCAGCTAATGTGAGACCCTTGGAGTCAGATAATGTGAGACGTAGCACTTTCGGTCCACCAGCACGAATTTCTGTGATTACCTCAAAAGGTACGAGTACTTTGCGATAGAGAGAGGATAATACCTTAAGTTCGCCTAAAGCAGCAACAAGAGCAATAATGGGCCCAGTGTTAATTACGATAATTTCAGTATTAGGCATTTTCCATATCCGAAGCTAAGTCCTCTTCCTCCAAATCTACATTGGAACCTTATACCTATGAAGATGGAGTAAAAAGGAGACCCTATCCATACCAACTAATGAAGCAGCCATACCTGATGAGAGTCGATGCAGCTCAAATAATTTGACCGCCATAGCCATCTTGGCTTCTTTTTCAAATTCTGACCTTGTCAGTTGAATAGCATCTGGAAGAGAATCAGGGTAGTTTATTTTAATTTCTAAGGGCATTGTTTAACTCCTTAATTTATCCTATAATTTCGTAGGTTATCAATTGATTATAACATAACAATTTCGCCCTTGAGATGCAACACAGAATATAACGAAAGTTCCGGGACTAATCTCCTTGTCGGACTAAGCTATGTTACTGCATGTTATAGGAAAGCATTCAAATTTTAGTCGTGTTTCGTCTTTAGCTCACCCTTTTCAGGGGCAAAAAGGCGGTTTTAAGATCTTGATGGGACCTGACCGTGGGAGCGACATATTGCCATGCCCTTGGATGGGTGGATAAAAATCAGAAAGAATACAGAATACAGGAGACCGGAGAAAAAGATCGATGGACGATGGAAGACCGTTGCGCTCGGGCGAGGGACGATGGATGACGGAGGACGGTTACACCGATGGAAAATGGAAGACCGCTGCGATAGGAAGACAGACGAAAGGTCGGATGTCGGAGATCAGAGGTCGGTGGCTCTGTAAAATACGGCTGACTTTTATTTGTGGTAGTGATACCTGCAAGCAATTATAATTATTTCTGATTTCGTTGCGCGATATACAAGCCTGTGTTCGGATGTAATCCTTCTGGACCAGTACCCAGACAATTCTGACTTTAGAGGTTCGGGTTTACCCAATCCTTCGAATGGATTTCTAATCGCATCTTTGATCAGAGCATTTATTCGTTTTAAAAGCTTCCTGTCACTGTTCTGAAACCAAAGGTAATCCTTCCAGCCAGATTCGGTAAAAGCTATTTTCATGACTCGTCAAGACTCCGCTCAGCTATTTTTCCAGATAAATCCTCTTTGATAGATTTACGTAAATGTTCTGCATTCACTGGATTTGAAAGCAAATACAGTGTTTCTTGCCAGGAATTATATTCGTCAAGTGATAAAAGTACTGCTTTTTGTCCTTTATCATTGCAGATAATAGTCGGTTCTGCATCCGCTATTACCTGCTCAATCAGTCCTTCTATATTTTGTTTTGCCTGGTTGATAGTTATAGCGTCCATAAGGAACCTCATCTTTGATTAATTCCATAAAATTTAAAAAACATTTAAATCCAATTTAATATAACAATTCCGTCCTTCAGATGCAACATCTATGTTTTGAAATAAAACCAGTATATTATGCATCCAGCGGACCAGAAATTTTGCACCTTTTCATGTCCAAGCACGAAAAAATTCCCAAACCGGTTTCCAAGGCTATCCGTATGGGATTACCTTGTCGGACCAAGCTATGCTCCTGAATTTTATGGAATTGAGCTTCTAAAATGGGCGTTTTTTTGTCTTAGCGATAGCTTTTCAGGGGCAAAAAGGCGGTATTAAGAATTTTGCCTCTATTCTCTGCGAAACAATGGGGACATCCTCTATATTTCTATTCTGACGCAGATAATTTTTAATTTAAAAGAATAGATAAAAACTAATTGTAACCGTTCACGGCCCTCAGACAATCGAGGGGACAGAAACCGCTCCGAGAAAGACGATCAGCCTATTGCAGCCCTGCCGTTGACAAACGGCAAGGCTTGAAGGTATGCTGCCGCTTCTATCGTTTCCTAGCTTATGGGCAGGATCGATTCAATAGGGACTAAATGGATGTTGAGGGGTAACCGCGTATGCGCAAGCCCCGCTCCGATCGTCAGCGCCGGGATACGCGCGGAATCTAAAATGGTTCTTGCCGAAAACGTGTACACAGCATTTAAATTGGGTGCCCGAGTCGATCACGCCGTGGTGGGATCTTGATTCAACGCGAAGCTTCCATGGGCCGATGAAGACGGGTTGCTGTCGGCCTATGAGGTATCGGCCACAAGCGATGGGGCGGGATCGTTGTTGAAGTAGGCGCTAACCGCTTGCAGGATAAAATTGAATGCCGATCGACCTTGCAAGGCGCAGGTTGCAATCACCGTCCATATGCGTTCGCTGCTTTTCCTTCCATTGAGGCTGCGGGTACCTTGGGTTACGTGACGATCGATAACGATAAACCGGATGGCCTGTTCCGCCACATTGTTGGTGGGATCTATTCCAGGGGTTGTGATGAACTCAAAGTAAGCCTGGCCATGCTCGCGGAATCGCTTGGCCATGTTTTGGGCTTCGCGTTTTGTTTCCTTGCCGTATTGATTCAGTCGACTCGGCACGTCCTGCAAGGCCGTCGTCACGATATTTGCCTTAGCCGTCTCAAGGGCGTCGGTAAACGCTTCGGTGGTCATGGCGTCACGGTTATGGATGAGTTTGAACATATTGCGGACCGCATCCAGAAGCCTTTCGCCATAGGCCTTGGTTTCTTTATCGGGCATCGTCGTTAAAAACCGGATGTCGCGGATCAAGTGAGCGATGCAAAACTGTATCGTTACGTCAAAATCGGTCATATACTTGCGATACGCCGAAAAATAATCGCAACCCAGCACGCCGTCGAACTCTTTGCCCAAAACATCGATCAAAACTTTCGATCCCCGGGATTTATCGATTTTAAACAACACATACATTTCGGCCTTGAACACCCATGTCCAAAACTTGGCTTTAT
>CAWHHY010000025.1:0-405212 GCA_963829305.1 uncultured Actinomycetota bacterium
TCCGCTCCCATTGGCCGCTCGGGCAACCCGCCGGGTGCGCTCAGGCGCGGACGGAAGCATACGACAGCGAGGAGCCGGGCCTGCAGGGGCCCGGTCGAGGAGGATCCGATGGCCGACCCGTCGTTCGACGTCGTGAGCAAGGTCGACCGGCAGGAGGTCGACAACGCCGTGAACCAGGCCTCGAAGGAGCTCTCGCAGCGGTTCGACTTCCGCGGGACGGGCACGTCGATCGCCTGGGCGGGCGAGGAGGCGATCAGCATCGAGTCCGAGACCGAGGAGCGGGCGAAGGCCGCCGTCGAGGTCTTCAAGGAGAAGCTGATCAAGCGGAGCATCTCGCTGAAGGCGTTCGAGGCCGACGAGCCCGCTGTGTCCGGGAAGACCTACAAGGTGCGGGGCAAGATCCTCCAGGGGATCGCCGCGGACAAGGCCAAGGAGATCAGCAAGGTCATCCGCGACGAGAAGCTCAAGGGCGTCCAGGCCCAGATCCAGGGCGACCAGCTGCGCGTCTCGGGGAAGAAGAAGGACGACCTGCAGGCCGTGATCGCCCTGCTCAAGGGCCGCGACTTCGGTATCGCACTTCAGTTCGTCAACTACCGATGATTCCGCGAACCGCTCGCCGACGAGCCTGAGCTGCTTGTTCGCGTCTGGCAACTACCTCGCCGTTGCCACCGGTCACAGGTACACCGCGGCGGATCGTCGGGCAGGCGCCGCACGCTGGGTGTCATTTCGCGACGCGACGGGGACCGGACCGGACCGCCGGCGGGCTGGCCAGCCGCGAGCCAACATCCTGCAGGGCGCGAGAGCGCGCGAGCAGGGCGACCTCCTGCCGACGACGGCGGTCACCGCGACGGATCAGCTTGCCGAGCATGACCCCGAGCAGGAGGCCGACCGTCAGCGACGTGGCGACGTAGGCCGCCAGGATGTGCAGCAACGACGCGATCATGACGCAACGCGCAGCAACGTGCCCGGGGCGGCCAACCGGTCGCGGTTCGTCGCGTGGGTGTCGAGCCGTTCACGCTCGATGTCCGCTGGTAGGTGCATGGTTGTGTGCTCGGTCGCAGTCGGTCGCGCGCTACAGCGGGGAAGGCACCCGGAAAGCTGGCCTTCCCGGCGTCTTCCCCCAGCCTGAGCTGCGAAAACTCGGCAGAGGGACGCCCAAATGTAGTCACCGGCACCTCTCGCTCCACCGAAATTTCACCAATTCTGATGGTCGGCGCGAGGGCGCCGCCTCCCCTGCTCGCGGCGGAGGTGGTCCTGCGCGCCGACCCGGTAGGCCTCGGCGATGTAGGCCGTGAACTCGGCGTCCACCTCGGCCGGCGCGGTAAGGCGGAACGCGTGCTGCACGTTGCGCGGAGAGTAGACCTCGACCCTCCGGAAACGGGGGGTGTCGATCCGGCGCGCGAGCACGAGGTGGCCGTCGAGCCAGCGGCGCCGGGGCATGAACGCGGCGAAGCTCATCCGGACGTGCAGGGCGATGCGGGTGCGCTCCGGCAGGACGTCCACCGGTCCGCACGTCCGGACGGCGGCGAGGACGGCGTCGAAGGTCTCCCGGACCGCCGGTGCGCAGCCGGCGAAGTGCACGTCGACGGAGCCCAGTGGGGCGCAGGTGTGGGTCTGGTTGCGGCTCGCGAAGGTGCGGCTGCAGCCCGTGCAGGTCCACCGCGGCTGACCGTCGGGCACTCCACTCACCTTCCGTAGCCGACTGGGCCGTTCCGGTGGGCGGAAGCCGTGATTGATCGGCGTGAGTCCGGGAAGCCGCTGCTCAGCACCGGCCCGCGGCTGACCCCGCCGCCGCGGGTCGGTGCATATGCCACGGCAGGCGGCACCGTCACGACCGGCCCGCCAACTCCGCGAGGCGCGGGACCGAGGCCAGGTGGCCACCCGCCCCGGCTCGGTGCCAGGCAGCGGCGGCGAGCGCGGTCCAGTCGTCCGCCCCGCGCGCCGCGGCCAGCTCCACCTGGGCCCACCGTGCCTCGTAGTGTCCCAGCGGCGGCCCGACGGCCAGTGCACGCGCCACCGACCGCGCGGCATCGTCGAGCCGCCCGAGCGCGACCGCCACGATCGCGCACCGGGCGGCGGCCCACGACGCGAACAGCGTCAACGTTGCTCCCGCGGCCTTCGCGGACTCCCCGAACGCCGCGGCGGCCTCGTCGAGCCGCTGCTGCTCCTGCAGCGCGATGCCGAGCGCGCGCCAGGCGGTCGCGGTCCACCCGCGGTGCCCGACCGCGCCGGCGACGCTGAGCGCCTCGCGGGCGTCGGCCTCGGCCTCGGTGAGCCGACCGAGGGCCGACAGCGCCTCGGACCGGTGCCACAGCGCGTAGGCCTGCCCTTCCGGCGCACCGAGATCCCGCGCGAGCTGCACCGCCGCCGAGGTCTCCACCAGCCCCTCTGCGGGCTCGGCGTGGAAGACCAGGCCGTGCCCGCGGGTCGAGCGGGGCGTGACGGCGCGCAGGAGGTCACCGGAGTCCTCGAACAGGCCCGCGATGCGTCCGAACAACCCGACGGCCTCGGTGATCCGCCCATCGAGGAAGGCCGCCATCGCGCGGCCGTCCAGGATCCGGGCGACGCCGGCTCCGTCGCCGAGGCCGCGGAACAGCGCGAGCGCGACGTCGGCCCGCTCCGCGGCGCGGCCCGAGCGGCCGAGGTTCACGTCGAGGATCGCCGCGGTCTCCAGCGCGACGGCCCGCGCGGCCGCGTCGTCGCCGGCCTCGACCAGCGCCAGCTCGGCCAGCTCGGCGGCGCGCACCGGATCGTGGGCGCCCATGGTCAGCATCGCCGAGCGGGACAGCCGTCGTGACCGCGCGGGCCCGACGGCCCCGGTCGAGGCCGCCTGGAGGTCGGCAAGGGCTCCGGCGACGTCGCCGTGCGCGGCCCGCGCCTCGGCCCGGACGTCGAGCAGGCCGGGCCGCGTCTCCACCGCCAGCCCGGCCTCGGCGTGCGCGGCCGCCTCCCGGGTGGCGTACCCGGCCAGTGCCCGGCGGGCGGCCCGCTCGAACGCGGCGGCCGCGGCGGTGCCGTCCCCCGCATCGCGGTGGTGCCGGGCGACCTCGGCGGGGTCGGCGTCGTCGGCCTCCAGCGCCGCCGCCAGCAGCCCGTGCAGGCGACCGCGCTCGCCCGGCGCCAGCGCGTCGGTCACGGTCTCCCCGACGAGGTCGTGCGCGGTCGCCCAGCCCTGCTCACCGAGCCGGAGCAGGCCGGCCGTGGCCAGCCCGGAGAGGGCGTCGAGGGCCGCGCGCGGGTCGAGGCCCGCAGCCGAAGCCACGGTCCGGGCGGTGGTCTCCCGGTCGAGCAGCGCGACCAGCGCCAGCACCTGCGCGCGCGCACCGGTCTCCCGCTCGGCGCGCCGCCGCACGGCCCGCCGTTGCCCCTGCCGGCCGACCTCACCGGCGAGTGCGACGGCGCCGGCGTCCCGAGGGAGCCACCGGCCGTCCGGCCCCGCGACGGCGACGCCGCGCACCGCGAGCTCGCGCAGCACCTCGGCCACCGCGAACGGCGTGCGGTCGGTCTCCGCGCGCAGCACCGCAGCCAGGCGGGGGTCGCCGACCAACGCGTCGAGCCCGTCGTCAGAGAGGGCGCCCAGCGTGACGTCGACGACGCTGCGGCTCGCGCGGACGGCCGCCAGCGCCGCGGTGGCCGACGTCGTCGACGGGATCGGGTCCGTCGGCAGGACATCGTGTGCAGGCAGGCCGAGGGCCGGATCGTCGGGCCGGAAGGCCAGGAGGGCCGCCAGCCGGGGCAGCCGGGCCAGCGCGGCGGCGAGAAAGGTGAGGCTGCTGGGATCGGCCCACTGCAGGTCGTCGACGACGAGCACGGCGCCGTCGCGGACGGCAGCGCCGAGCAGCTCGACCCCGCCCGCGAGCACGAGCGCGCGCCGGGCCTCGCCGTCGAGCGGTACGTCGATGGCATCGATCTCGGGCAGGAGGACGGCCAGCGCGGCGCGGACACGCGGCGCGAGCCGGTCCGCCAGGTGCGCGTCGAGTGCGAGCGCCTCCCGCAGGACCGAGCGCGCCAGCCCCCATGCCTCCCCCCGCTCAGCGAGGAAGGCGCGGCAGGTGAGGACGGGTAGCGCGACGTCCCGGGTCGCCTCTGCCACCAGCCGCGACTTGCCCGCACCGGCGACCCCGCCGAGCGCCACCACCTCGCGGGCGTCGATCGCCGCGCGCAGCCGGGCGAGCTCCGTGGTCCGGCCGACGAAGGCCAGGCCGTCGAACGTCCGCCCCGGCGCGGCATCCCGGCTCCGACGTACGGGGCGGGAAGTGCCGTGAGTTCCGGAAGTCGGGTTCCCGAGCAGCGCCTGCCGCAGCTCCGCCGGCTCGCCCGACGGGTCGACGCCCAGCTCGTCGCGCAACCGGGTCCGCAGCCGGTCCAGCGCGGCCAGCGCTCCGGCCCGGTCACCCGCCGCCGCCAGCGCCTGCGCGTGCACCACTGCCACGGACTCGCGCAGTGGGTCGGCCGAGGCTGCGTCGGCCGCGTACCCGGCCGCCGTCGCCGGGTCCCCCACGGCGAGCGCAGCACGGGCCGCGGTCTCCAGCACGTCGACGCGGGCCCGCAGCAGGCGCTCCCGAGGCGAGCGGGCCCACTCGGCGTACGTGTCCTCCGCGAGCGGTTCACCCCACAGCCCGAGCGCGGCGGCGCAGTCACGACCCGCGTCCGCCGGCCGGCCCTCGCGCAACCCCTGCCGCGCCTGCTGGGCCAGGACGAGGAACTCGGCGACGTCGACGGTGCACGGTCCGAGTGCGTAGCCGCCGGGACCGGTCACCACGGCCTCGGGTACGGCCAGGGCCCGGCGGGCGCGCGTGACGAGCACCGTGATGTTCGCCGCGGGATCGGCGGGCTGCTGGTCCGGCCACAGCGCCTCCGCGAGGACCTCGTGCGGCACCAGGTCGGGTCGCCGCACCGCCAGCACCCGCAGCAGGGTGCGCACCTTGCGCCCGCCGAAAGCCGCCGGCGGCACCTCCTCGCCGTCGCGGCGCACCTGGAAGCGGCCGAGCAGCTGCAGGGCCAGTCCGGGCACGGCGTCATCGTCCTCGCCCGCCATCGAACTGCAAGGGAACTGAAGTCGGCGCGCCCTAGCGTCGCGGCACGACCCCGAAGGAGGCCCCCGATGACCACCACCCACCCCGCCTACGAGGCTCAGGACTTCGCGACGCCGATGCGAGACCCGCACGTTCCCGAACGGCCGGGTCGACCTGCTGCGCATCGGCGGCGCCGAGATCGGCCGGCTCACCCTCGAACCCGGGTGGCGCTGGTCGACCGACGTGCGGCCGATCGCCGGCACCGAGTGGTGCGAGGCCCCGCACTTCCAGTACCACGTCGCTGGCGTGCTGCGGATCCGCACGTCCGACGGCGAGGAGTTCGACGCCCGCCCCGGCCAGGTGACCACGCTGCCGTCCGGTCACGACGCCTGGGTGGTGGGCGACGAGCCCGTGGTCGTCGTCGACTGGTGGGGCGCCTCCCACTACGCCAAGTGAGAGCGGCGATGGACGAGCGCAAGCTCTACCGGCTGTGCGCCGACGAGTTCGCGGCGCGGGCGCGCCGCATCGGTGACCGCTGGGACGCGCCGACGCCGTGCGCCGGCTGGGACGTCCGCGCGCTGGTGCGCCACGTCGTCGAGGAGGAGCTGTGGGCGCCGCCGCTCCTGGCCGGAGCGACGATCGCGGAGGTCGGCGACCGCTTCACGGGCGATCAACTCGGCGACGATCCGCTCGGGGTGTTCGAGCAGGCCCACACCGCAGCGCTGACCGCCGTCGACGAGGCGCCGGACCGCGACGTCCACCTCTCCTTCGGCGACACACCGCGCGCGGAGTACACGCGCCAGCTGGCCGCGGACCACCTCGTGCACGCCTGGGACCTGGCCCGCGCGGTGGGCGAGGACGACACGCTGGACACCGGGGCCGTCGAGGCCGTCCGCGAGTGGTTCGGGTCGATGGAGGACGCCTACCGCGGCGCGGGCGTGATCGGCGAGCGGGTGGCGGTCGACCCGGGCGCCGACCCGCAGGCCGCGCTGCTGGCGATGTTCGGCCGGGCGCGGGGCGGCGACGCGCTCGCGGCCGTCGAGCGGTTCGACCGGGCGTTCGTGGCCCGGGACGTCGACGCGGTGATGGCCGCGATGACGCCGGACTGCGTGTTCGAGGACACCAGCCCGCCCGACGGACGGCGGCACGTGGGGGCGGCCGCCGTGCGCGCGGCGTGGGAGGCGCTGTTCGCGGCCTCCCCTGGGGCCACGTTCACCACCGAGGAGATCGTCGAGGCGGGCGACCGCGTGGTGGCGCGCTGGCGCTACGACTACGGCGACGGGCACGTGCGCGGCGTGGACCTGTTCACCGTCCGGGACGGGCGGGTGGCCGAGAAGCTGTCGTACGTCAAGGGGTGAGCGCGGTGTCGTGAAAGCCACGTTCAGGGCACCACGCGTCCTGAACGTGGCTTTCACGCGGCCAACCGGAGCGCAGGCCAGGCCGTCGGCGCCCGATGAGCCGCGCGCGCGTCAGGCCGGGTAGCGCCCCCGCGCCATCGCCTCGAGCCGGGCCACCCGCTCCGCGATCGGCGGGTGCGTCGAGAACAGGCGCGACATCTGCTCACCCGCGCGGAACGGGTTCGCGATCATCAGGTGGCTCTGCGACGCCAGCCGGGGCTCGGGCGGCAGCGGCGCGAGCTGCGTGCCGCGCTCGAGCTTGCGCAGAGCCGACGCCAGCGCAAGCGGGTCGCCCGTCAGCGCGGCCCCGCTCGCGTCGGCCTGGAACTCGCGCGACCGGCTGACCGCCATCTGCACGACCCCGGCGGCGATCGGGCCGAGGAGCGCGATCAGGAGCACGGCGATCGGGTTCGGCCGGTCGTCGTCCGAGCCGCCGAACAGGCCGGCGAACATCGCCATGTTCGCCAGAAAGCCGATCATGCTGGCGAGCGCACCGGCGACGGACGAGATGAGGATGTCGCGGTTGTAGACGTGACTGAGCTCGTGGCCGAGGACGGCGCGCAGCTCGCGCTCGTCCAGGAGCTCGAGCAGGCCGGTGGTGGCGCACACGGCGGCGTGCCGCGGGTTGCGGCCGGTGGCGAACGCGTTCGGCGCGTCGGTCGGACTGATGTAGAGCCGCGGCATGGGCTGGCGGGCCGTCCGGGCCAGGTCGCGGACGATGCGGTAGAGCCCGGGCGCCTCGGGTTCGGAGACCGGGCGCGCACGCATGGCCCGCAGGGCGATCTTGTCCGAGTTGAAGTAGGCGTAACCGTTCATGCCCAGCGCAACGGCGAACGCGATCACCACGCCGGTACGACCGAACAGCGAACCGACCAAGAGGACCAGCGCGCTCATCGCGCCGAGCAGCAGGGCCGTCTTCAGCCCGTTCAGGTGGCGGTGCACGGATGTCGTCCTTCCGGGGACCGGCCCTCGTCTTCTGGTGCTGGGCGTCCCCATCGGGTGGAACGAACGACGTGCCAACGGTGTTCCAGCGGGTACAGCTGGTGTTGTGACAGGCCAAACCGAAGCGCTGAGAAATGAGGGGTTAACCTCGAATGCATCCACCCGTATCGACCCTGGGACCGGCCTTCACATGACGTCCACCGACACGACCGCACGCGAGGTCGTCTCCCGGGACCGGGTCGTCATCCGGTTCGCGGGCGACTCCGGCGACGGCATGCAGCTGACCGGCGACCGGTTCACCTCCGAGACCGCGTCGTTCGGCAACGACCTGTCGACACTGCCGAACTTCCCCGCCGAGATCCGGGCACCTGCAGGGACGCTGCCGGGCGTGTCGTCGTTCCAGCTGCACTTCGCGAACTACGACATCCTCACCCCCGGCGACCGGCCGGACGTGCTGGTGGCGATGAACCCCGCCGCGCTGAAGGCGAACGTCGCCGACCTGCCCCGCGGGGGCGTCCTGATCGTGAACACCGACGAGTTCACCAAGCGGAACCTGACGAAGGTCGGCTACACAGTCTCGCCGCTGGACGACGGCTCGTTGGAGCGCTACACGGTGCACCAGGTCGCGATGGCGACGCTGACCCGCGGCGCGCTGGAGCAGACCGGGTTGTCGAAGAAGGACGCCGAGCGGTCGAAGAACATGTTCGCCCTGGGTCTGCTGTCGTGGATGTACCACCGGCCCACCGAGGGCACCGAGCGGTTCCTGCGGGAGAAGTTCGCGAAGCGGCCCGACCTCGCCGAGGCGAACGTGCTGGCGTTCCGCGCGGGCCACGCGTACGGCGAGACGACCGAGTCGTTCGCCGTGAGGTACGACGTCGCGCCGGCGCCGCTGCCCGCGGGCAACTACCGGCAGATCACCGGCAACACCGCACTGGCCTACGGGATCGTGGCCGCGGGACAGGTCACCGGGTTGCCGGTGTTCCTCGGCTCGTACCCGATCACGCCGGCGAGCGACATCCTGCACGAGCTGAGCAAGCACAAGGCGCTTGGCGTCACGACCTTCCAGGCCGAGGACGAGATCGCCGGCGTCGGTGCGGCGCTCGGTGCGGCGTTCGGCGGCGCGCTGGGCGTCACCACCACCTCGGGCCCCGGGATCTCGCTGAAGAGCGAGACGATCGGGCTCGCCGTCGCCCTCGAGCTCCCGCTCCTGGTGATCGACGTGCAGCGCGGCGGCCCGTCGACGGGGTTGCCCACCAAGACCGAGCAGGCCGACCTGTTGCAGGCGATGTTCGGCCGCAACGGCGAGGCACCGCTGCCGATCCTCGCGCCGCGCTCGCCCGGTGACTGCTTCGGCATCGCGCTGGAGGCCGTCCGGATCGCGGTGACGTACCGGACGCCGGTGATCGTGCTCTCCGACGGCTCGGTGGCCAACGGCTCGGAGCCGTGGAGGATCCCGGACGCCTCCGCACTGCCGACGTTCGATCCCGGCTTCGCCACGGCGCCCAACTCCCCGGACGGCGCCGAGTTCTGGCCCTACCTGCGCGACGACGACACCCTCGCCCGGCCCTGGGCGATCCCCGGCACACCCGGGCTCGAGCACCGCATCGGCGGCCTGGAGAAGGCCGACGGGCGCGGCTCGATCTCCTACGACCCGGACAACCACGACCGCATGACCCGGCTGCGCGCCGCCAAGATCGACGGAATCCCTGTGCCGGACGTCGAGGTCGACGATCCGAACGGCGACGCGGAGCTGCTGGTGCTCGGCTGGGGCTCGACCTACGGGCCGATCGGCGCCGGAGCCCGCCGGGTGCGCAAGCTCGGCCACTCCGTCGCCCAGGCGCACCTGCGACATCTCAACCCGCTGCCGGCCAATCTCGGTGAGGTCCTGCGCCGCTACCGCCGGGTGGTGGTACCGGAGATGAACCTCGGCCAGCTCGCCCTGCTGCTGCGCGCGGAGTACCTCGTGGACGTGCAGAGCTACACGAAGGTGGCCGGCGTGCCGTTCCGCGCGGAGGAGCTGCAGAACGTCTTCCTGGACCACCTCGCCCAGAACAGCGCCACAGGAGTGCACGCATGACCGTCCTCGAGCCCAGCCTCACCGATCTGGGGCTGCCGTCGATCGGCGGCCTGCACGGCGTCCCCACCACGGACGCGAAGCAGACCGCGAAGGACTTCACCAGCGACCAGGAGGTCCGCTGGTGCCCCGGCTGCGGTGACTATGCCGTGCTGGCGGCCGTCCGCTCGTTCCTGCCGACGCTCGGGATCCGGCGCGAGAACACCGTGTTCGTCTCCGGCATCGGGTGCAGCTCGCGGTTCCCGTACTACCTCAACACCTACGGGATGCACTCGATCCACGGCCGCGCCCCCGCGATCGCGACGGGGCTGGCCGTCACGCGGCCGGACCTGTCGGTGTGGGTGGTCACCGGAGACGGCGACGCGCTCTCGATCGGCGGCAACCACCTGATCCACGCGCTGCGGCGCAACATCAACCTCAAGATCCTGCTGTTCAACAACCGGATCTACGGGCTGACCAAGGGTCAGTACTCCCCCACTTCCGAGGAGGGGAAGGTCACCAAGTCCACGCCGATGGGCTCGGTGGACCACCCCTTCAACCCGATCTCCTTGGCCCTGGGCGCCGAGGCGACGTTCGTCGGGCGGGCACTGGACTCGGACCGCAAGAGCCTCACCGCGGTCCTGCAGGAGGCGGCAGCGCACCGCGGCACCGCGCTCGTGGAGATCTTCCAGGACTGCCCGATCTTCAACGACGGCAGCTTCGACGTGCTCCGCAAGGGTGACGAGGCCGCGTCCCGGGTGATCCCGCTGACGCACGGCGAGCCGATCCGGTTCGGCCCGGCAGGCGACGACGGCCTCGGGACCTACGCCGTGGTGCAGGACGGCTTCGGGCTGCGGGTGGCGAAGGCGGACGAGGTCGATGCCGAGCAGATCGTGGTCCACGACGTCAGGTGTCACGAGCTGGCCTTCGCCCTGTCCCGCCTGTCGGACCAGGACCTGACCCATACCGTCACCGGCATCTTCCGCAACGTGGACCGCGTGACCTACGACGACGCCACCCGCGCACAGGTGCAGCACGCGCGCGACAGGGTGCGGTCGAACGGCAGCTCCGGTCTGCAGACCCTGCTCAACGGCCGCGACACCTGGACCGTCGTCGGCTGACGTCACGCAATGCAACGGGCGTGTAAAGGGCTGATCACGTGATCAGCTCTGCTCGTCGTTCTCCGCCCACAATGACCCGACGCGTGGCCACCCGGGCCGCGCCGAGGATCGGAGCTTCATGGGGGCACCAGGGGCGAGTCCGGGACTGAGGCAGGAGCTTCTGCGGCGGAAGCCGGTCCGGTCGCACGGCGGGCAGCACGCTGCCGGCGAGCACGGTGAGCACCTGCCACGCTCGCTCGGGACCTTCCAGCTCGCGATGTTCGGCGTCGGCGCCACGATCGGGACGGGCATCTTCTTCGTCCTGTCGTCGGCGGTGCCGGAGGCCGGGCCCGCGGTGATCGTGTCGTTCGTGATGGCCGGCATCGCGGCCGGTCTCGCCGCGATCTGCTACGCCGAGATGGCCTCGTCGGTGCCGGTGTCGGGCAGCACCTACTCCTACGCCTACGCGACGCTCGGTGAGATCGTCGCGATGGGTGTCGCCGCCTGTCTGCTGCTGGAGTACGGCGTCTCGACGGCGGCGGTCGCCGTCGGCTGGAGCGGCTACCTCAACGAGGCGATCCGCAACATCACCGGGCTCGAGATGCCGCACGCGATCCTCGCCGCGCCGTGGGACTCCGATCCGGGCGTGGTCAACCTGCCCGCGGTGGTTCTCGTCGGGCTGTGCATGCTCCTGCTGATCCGCGGCGCGAGCGAGTCGGCCCAGCTGAACGCGATCATGGTCGTGATCAAGCTCGTCGTGCTCGCGATGTTCATCGTCATCGCGCTGACGGCCTTCGACGCCGACAACTTCGCCGGATTCGCGCCCTTCGGCGTCGCCGGTGTGGCCACGGCCGCGGGCACGATCTTCTTCTCGTTCATCGGTCTCGACGCCGTGTCCACCGCGGGCGACGAGGTGAAGGACCCCCAGAAGACGATGCCGCGCGCGCTCCTGGCGGCACTCTTCATCGTCATCACCTTCTACGTGCTGGTGGCCGTGGCGGCCGTCGGCACGCAGCCGTGGCAGGAGTTCGAGGGCCAGTCCGAGGCGGGTCTCGCGAAGATCCTGGAGAACGTCACGGGGACGCCGATCTGGGGCACGATCCTCGCCCTCGGCGCCGTCATCTCGATCTTCTCGGTGACCCTGGTGACGCTGTACGGCCAGACGCGCATCCTGTTCGCGATGGGCCGCGACGGCATGCTGCCGCACCTCTTCGCGCGCGTCAGCCCGCGCACGCAGACGCCGGTGAACAACACGATCATCGTCGCGATCGTGGTCGCGATCCTCGCGGCGATCGTGCCGCTGGACTACCTGATCGACGTGGTGTCGATCGGCACGCTCACCGCATTCATCGTCGTCTCGCTCGGCGTGATCATCCTGCGGTACCGCGAGCCGGACCTGCCCCGCGGCTTCAAGGTTCCGGGCTTCCCGGTCACGCCGATCCTGTCCATCCTCGCCTGCGCCTACATCCTGGCCAGCCTGCACTGGTACACGTGGGTGATCTTCGCGGGCTGGGTGGCCGTCTTCCTGGTGTTCTACATGCTCTACGGGCGCAAGCACTCGGTGCTGGGCCAGGAGCGTGGCGAGGAGCCCGTGGTGGAGGAGAAATGACGGTCGTCGTCGGCTACATCCCGCACCGCGGCGGTCGCGGCGCGCTGGATCTCGGCCTGCAGCTCGCCCACGCACGCGGCGAGGCGATGGCGGTGGTCACCGTGATCCCGCGGCAGTGGTCGACGCCGTCCATGGCGAAGATCGACGCCGAGTACGCCGAGTACGCCCGGCAGGTCGGCGAGGAGGCCGAGCAGCAGGCATGCGACTACCTGCGCGACACCAGCGTCGAGGTCGAGACCACCTACCGGGCGACCACGGGGCGGTCGGTCTCGTCCGCGCTCGTCGAGACCGCGCAGGAGCTGGGCGGCAGCACCCTGGTGATCGGGTCGTCCGCCGACGGTCCCGAGGGGCGGATCGTGACCGGTGCAACGGCTGAGAAGCTGCTGCACTCCGCCCACATCCCGCTGGCGATCAGCCCACGCAGCTACCGGTCGGTCGCCGCAGCCGGCTTCACCCGGCTGACGTGCGCGTTCTCCGACAGCGACTCGTCGGTGCGGACCGTCGCACACGCTGCCGAGCTGGCCAAGCAGCTCGGCGTGCCGATGCGGGTGGCGAGCTTCGGGGTCCGTCACGCGACGATGTACCCACCGGAGGTGGGGCTCACGGCCGAGGACTCGGTGCTCGACTCGTGGGCCGACCAGGCCGCCGAGGCACAGCGCCGGCTGGTCGCCGACGGGGTCATCGACGGCGCGGTCCCGTGCGTCATCGGGACGGGCTCGGGTTGGGTCGAGTCGGTCGGGAGCATCGACTGGCAGCGCGACGAGCTGCTCGCCATCGGGTCGTCGGCAGCCGGCCCTCTGGCGCGGGTGTTCCTCGGGTCCCGGGCGGCGAAGCTGATCCGGGCCGCGCCGGTGCCGGTGGTGATGCTGCCGTCGTGACCGCCGTCAGACCCGGCGGCGCAGTCTGGGCTTCCGCGAGTCGCCACGTTCGCCGCCGCGAGTCGGCACGTTTGCCGCCGCGCCGCGAGTGTGGGTGTCGACGGCGCAGGGCAGAGCCCCTCAGCGCAGTTCGGGGGCCGGGACGGCACCATGGCGAAGCCAGCCCAGCGCTCCGGGGGCATCGCCTCGCCGACCACCAGGACGCCCCAGAGGAACTGCAGGGTCGGTGTCAGGTACATCAGCGTGCCGAGCGTGGTCAGCGGGATGCGGCGGGCCGCAGCCCCGTAGAGCAGCAGCGGCAGGGCCGTGACGGGGCCTGCGGACATGAGCAGCGCGACGTGACCGGCGCCGTGACCGGTCAGGGTGCCGACCCCGGCGACCTGCAGCACGACCAGCAGCGCCGCGGCGGGGAGGCCGAGCACGACGCCCTCGGCGGTCAGACTGGCCGTCGACGACAGCGGCACCGTCTTCTTGATCAACCCGTACGTGCCGAACGTGACGGCCAGCGCGAGGCCGAGCCACGGCACGTGGCCGCTGCCGACACTGATCAGGACGACCGCGGCGGTTGCGATACCCAACGCGACCCACTGCAGCAGCCGGGGTCGCTCGCGAAGCACGAGTACGCCGAGGACGACGTTCACCAGCGGGCCGATGTAGTAGCCCAACGCGATCTCGACGACGTGCCCGATCGCGACGCCGTAGATGAACAGGCCCCAGTTGGCGGCGATCAGCACTGCCGCGGCCGTCACCATCGCCCAGCCGCGCGCCCGCAGCGTCCGCAGCTCCCGCCAGCCGCCGAGGAGCGCGAGGACCGCCGCCATGAGGACCAGCGTCCAGACGATCCGGTGGGCGAGGACCTCGATCGGCGATGCCGGGTCGAGCAGCGGCCAGAACGCCGGGAACAGCCCCCAGATGACGTGCGCACCGACGCCGCAGGCCACGCCGCGGCGGTCGAGTTCGGACGACGACGTCACAACCTCATCAGATCATCGCTCCGGGATCCCTGCCGAGGTGAGTCGCCTCACCGCAGCCGCCGACTCGCGACGGCAAACGTGGCGACTCGCGACGGCAAAAGTGCCGACTCGCGACGGCAAACGTGCCGACTCGCGGAGCGTCGGGGGCAGGGGCGGGCGGGCAGGGGGATGGCGTGGGCGGGGTGGGCGGCGTGGGCGAGGGGTCAGGCGGTGCGCGCCACGACGTACGTCGTCAGGGATGACAGTGCCGTGGCGGCGGAGCAGTCGGGAAGCTGCGCCAGCTCCTTGCGGGCCGCCGAGGCGTGCTCGGCCAGGACCTCCTCGGCCCGGGCGACGCCCGGGCCGGTGCGCAGCAGGTCCAGGGCCTCGGCCACCTCGGCGTCGTCCGTGATCGGGCGGGCGAGCAGCACCCGGAGCCGGTCGACAGAAGCGCCGGTGTCCTGCAGGGCGTAGAGCATCGGCAGGGTGAGCACTCCCTCGCGCAGGTCCGTGCCGGGGGTCTTGCCCGAGCTGGTCGACGGCGACGTGATGTCGATGATGTCGTCGCTGATCTGGAACGCCGTGCCGATGGCCGCGCCGAACCGGTGCAGCGACTCGACCTGGTCCGGCGTGCAGCCGGAGAACATGCCGCCGTAGCGGCCGGACGTCGCGATGAGCGAACCGGTCTTCTCCGCGATCACGGTGAGGTAGTGCTCGACGAGGTCTTCGCCCGGCCGCGGGCCCCGGGTCTCGCGCATCTGACCGGTGACCAGCTCCGCGAACGTCTCCGCGATGATCCGCACGGCAGCAGGCCCGAGGTCGGCGACCAACCGCGAGGCGTGCGCGAACAGGAAGTCCCCGGTCAGGATCGCCACGCTGTTGTCCCACCGCGAGTTCGCGCTCGGTGCCCCGCGACGCATGGTGGCGTCGTCCATGACGTCGTCGTGGTAGAGCGTGGCCAGGTGGATCAGCTCGACGACGGCGGCCGCCGTGATCACCTCATCCGCGTCCGGACGCGGCCCCATCTGCGCACCGAGCAGCGTGAACAGCGGCCGGAAACGCTTTCCACCCGCGTCGATGAGGTGCAGGGAGGTCTCGGTGACGAAGTGGTAGCCGCTGGTGACCTCGCGATGCAGAAGTTCCTCGACGCGGTCCAGCCCCACGCTCGTCGCCGCCGCCAGGTCCGGGTCGCCGAGCTCTACTCCTGCGATCGCGTTCGTTGCCACTGCTCCACCCTACGAAAGGCCGGCCGCAGCGCGTACACGTGCGATGGCCGCGGACCTAGCCGACGAACCCACCACCGCTCGCCCAGTCCAGGGCCAGCGACGGCGCGATGCCGAGCAGCAGCGTCAGCAACACACCGAGGGTGATCGCCGCCGTGGTGAACGCGCCGGGCACGGTGACCGTCGGACCATCCGCCGCAGGCTCGCTGAAGTACATCAGCACGATCACCCGCAGGTAGAAGAACGCGGCGACGGCGCTGGCCACCAGCGCGATCACGACCAGCGGGGCCATGCCGTCGCCGATGCCTGCGGCGAACACCGCGAACTTCGCTGTGAAGCCGCTCGTCAGCGGGATGCCGGCGAGGGCGAGCAGGAGGAACGCCATGATCCCGGCGGTCAGCGGCGAGCGCTTGCCCAGGCCCGCCCACTGCGACAGGTGCGTGGCCTCGCCGTCCGCGGTGCGCACCAGGCTGATCACACCGAACACGGCGAGCGTGGTGAAGCCGTAGGCCAGCAGGTAGAACAGCGTGCCCGAGACTCCCTGCGGGGTGACGGCCATCGCCCCGATCAGCAGGAACCCGGCATGCGCGACGGAGGAGTAGGCGACCATCCGCTTGATGTCGGTCTGCGTGAGGCCGAGCACGGCGCCGATCACCATCGAGACGATGGCGACGGCCCACAGCACGCCCCGCCACTCCCAGCGGGTGGCGCCGAACGCCACCTGCAGCACGCGCAGGATCGCGCCGAAGGCCGCGACCTTGGTGCAGGCACCCATGAACGCCGTCACCGGTGTCGGTGCACCCTGGTAGACGTCCGGCGTCCAGGTGTGGAACGGGCCGACCGACCCCTTGAACAGCAGGCCGACGACGAGCAGCGCGAACCCGCCGAACAGCAGGGTGTCCGACCGGGCCGAGCCTGCCGACGCGTTCGCGATGTCGGTGAGCCGCACCGATCCGGCGAATCCGTAGATCAGCGCGAGCCCGTAGAGGAAGAACGCCGAGGCGAACGCGCCGAGCAGGAAGTACTTGACCGCCGCCTCCTGCGACAGCAGCCTGCGCCGCCGCGCGAGCCCGCACATCAGGTACAGCGGCAGGCTCAGCACCTCGAGCGCGATGAACATCGTCAGCAGGTCGTTCGCCGCGACGAACGTCATCATCCCGCCGAGCGCGAACAGCATGAACGGGAAGACCTCGGTCTGCATCGTCGGTGCCTGGTCCGGCGAGCCGTACGAGCGGTCCGGGTCGGTCGGGTCGTAGGTGGCTCCACGCGAGCCCCCCGCGGCCGCACGGGAGGCCGCTGACGCCACAAACGCGCCTCCCGGCTCGACCGAGCGGTCCGCGATCAACAGCACGCTGCCCAGCCCGAGCGCGAGGAGCGTGCCCCAGAGGAACAGCGTCGGCCGGTCGATCGCCAGCGCGTCGCCGATCGTCGTGATGCCCGCGGGTTCGGACCCGGCGTAGAGCCCGAGCGTGAGACCGGCCAGGCCGAGAGCGGCGACGCTCAGCCCGACCTGCACAGGCCAGCGCTGGTGTCGCGGCAGGAACGCCTCGACGAGGACCGCGACGCACGCGGCGCCGAGCACGACGAGCAGCGGCGCCATCGCGCCCCAGTCGATCGGTGGGGCCGTCACCTGCTCCACCTGGGCGAGGTAACTCTGCGTGTCGGTCACCGGGGCAACCCTCCCACCGGGTCGGTGAGCCCGACCTCGGTCATCGTGGCCGCGACCGACGGGTTCACCACGTCGAGCACCGGGCCGGGGAAGAATCCGAGCACGAGGATCGCGACGATCAGCGGCACCAGCACGACGATCTCGCGAACCGACAGGTCCGGGAAGCCCGAGCCCGCGCGGCGGGCCGCGATCGCCGGGTCGATCATCGCGCCGGGGCCGCCGGCGTGGCCGGATCGGTCACTGCCGCGGTCCAGGGCATCCAGGACGGCCCGGCCGCGCACCGGCCCCTGCATCGTCTGCTGGTACACCCAGAGCACGTACAGGGCGGCGAAGACGATGCCGACGGTGGCGATGATCGTGTAGACGGGCTCGCGCGGGAACGAGCCGACGAGCACGAGGAACTCGCTGACGAACGAGTTCGTGCCCGGCAACGCCAGCGACGACAACCCGGCCAGCAGGAAGCATCCGGCGAGCACCGGGGCGAGCTTGGCCACCCCGCCGTAGTCGTTGATCATGCGCGACCCACCGCGCGAGGCGAGCAGGCCGACCATCACGAAGAGCATGCCGGTCGAGAGGCCGTGGTTGACCATGTAGAGCACCGAGCCGGCGAACGCCTGCGTCGAGAAGGCGAAGATGCCCAGCGCGATGAAGCCGAAGTGGGCGATCGAGGTGTAGGCGACGAACCTGCTCATGTCCTTCTGCCCCACCGCGAGCATCGCCCCGTACAGGATGCCGACCACCGACAGCACCAGCACCAGGGGCGCGAGCCGCACGCTGGCCAGCGGGAACAGCGGCAGGCAGTAGCGCAGGAAGCCGAACGTGCCGACCTTGTCGAGCACACCCACCAGCAGGACACCCGCGCCGATCGGCGCCTCAGCACCGGCGTCGGGCAGCCACGTATGCAGCGGCACCAGCGGTGCCTTGATCGCGAAGGCGACGAAGAAGCCGAGGAAGAGCCAGATCTGGGTGGACTCCGGGATCAGCGGGACGATGGTGCGCAGCGCCGCCCAGTCGAACGTGCCGCCTGCCGGCAGGTACTGGGCACTCACCACGTACAGCCCGATCAGCGACGCGAGCATGATCAGGCCGCCGAACAGGGAGTAGAGGAAGAACTTCACGGCGGCGTACTGCCGGCGCGGGCCGCCGAAGCGCCCGATGAGGAAGTACATCGGGATCAGCATGACCTCGAAGAACACGTAGAACAGAAAGACGTCCGTGGCGGTGAAGACGCCCATGAGCGTCGCCTCGGTGGCCAGCAGCAGCGCGAAGTACCCCGACGCCGTGTGGCCCTCGGGCAGCCGCTCCTCCCAGGAGAACAGCATCAGCCCAGGCACGAGGAAAACCGTCAGCGCGATCATGACGAGTGCGATGCCGTCGATGCCGAGTGCGAACCGGGCGCCGAAGGCCGGGATCCATTCGACGGCGAACCGGAGCTGGAACCGGACGCCCGCCTCCGCGGCAGGTACCGAGTAGGCGAACCAGATGATGGCCGCGAGCACGATCTGCAGCAGCGCCGTGCCCACCGCGACCTTCTTGGCCAGGCCCAGGTTCTCCCGCAGCGGGTACATCACGAGGGCGCCGACCAGCGGGAACACCAGCAGGACGGGGAGCAGGAGGTTCACGTGAGCACCACCGCGAGGAGAGCGCCGATGACGAGGACGGAGCCGCCGAGCATGCTCAGCGCGTACGAGCGGACGAAGCCGGTCTGCAGCCTGCGCAGCCTGCCGGAGCTGCCACCCAACCCCGCGGCCAGGCCGTTGACCAGCCCGTCCACGCCGCGGTTGTCGAAGTAGACGAGCGCACGGGTCAGCCAGATGCCGGGCCGGGCGATGAGCGCCTCGTTGATCGCGTTCGCGTACAGGTCGCGGCGCGCGGCCCGCACGGGCAGCGACACGTGGGCGGGCCTCTCGACCGGGACGCGGTGACGCCCGACCGTCACCCAGGCGGTCAGCACACCGAGTGCGGAGAACGCGATCACCAGCCACGGCACGACGGCGTGCGGGATGGCACCGACGCCTTCGGCGGGCTCGGCCAGCTCGCCGAGCGAGGGGGCGAGCCACTCGGTGAGCCCGATCGCCGAGAGCACCGCACCCGCGCCGATGGACCCGATCGCCAGCACGATCATCGGAACCGTCATGACGGCGGGCGACTCGTGCGGGTGGTAGTCCTGCCCGTCGTTCGTCTGGAGCTTCTTCCACCGGCGCTCGCCGAAGAACGTCATCAGCACCAGCCGGGTCATGTAGAAGGCGGTGAGCCCGGCGGCCAGCGTGGCGGCGCCGCCGAACACCCAGCCCTGCCAGCCCTCCTGCGCGAACGCGGCCTCGATGATCGCGTCCTTGGAGTAGTACCCGGACAGGAACGGGAAGCCGATCAGCGCGAGATAGCCCAGACCGAACGTCGCGAACGTGATCGGCAGGTAGCGGGCGAGGCCGCCGAAGCGGCGCATGTCGATCTCGTCGTGCATCGCGTGCATCACCGAGCCGGCGCCGAGGAACAGCCCGGCCTTGAAGAAGCCGTGGGTGAGCAGGTGGAAGATGCCCAGCGCGTAGCCGGCCGGGCCGAGCCCGACGGCGAGGAACATGTACCCGATCTGGCTGACCGTCGAGTAGGCCAGCACCTTCTTGATGTCGTCGTAGGCGCAGCCGATGATCGCCCCGATCATCAGCGTGATCCCGCCGATGATCGCGACGACGAGCCGGCCGGTGTCGGTCTGGTCATAGATCAGGTGTGTCCGGCCGATGAGATAGACACCTGCCGTGACCATCGTCGCGGCGTGGATGAGCGCCGAGACGGGGGTGGGCCCCTCCATCGCGTCCGGGAGCCACGCCTGCAGCGGGAACTGGCCGGACTTGCCGCAGGCGCCGAGCAGCAGCAGCAGCGCGATCGCGAGGACGACCCCGCCTGACATCTCGTCGACCCGTGCGAAGACCTGCGTGTACTGCAGCGTGCCCAGGTTCGCCCAGATCAAGAAGATCGCGATCGCCAATCCGACGTCGCCGACCCGGTTCATGAGGAACGCCTTCTTCGCCGCCGTGGCGGCGGACGGGCGGTCCTGGTACCAGCCGATCAGGAGGTACGAGGCGAGGCCGACGCCCTCCCAACCGAGGTAGAGCATCACGAAGTTGTTGCCGAGCACCAGCAGCAGCATCGCCGTGATGAACAGGTTGAGCTGACCGAAGAACCGCCGCCGATCCCGATCGTGGGCCATATAGCCCACCGAGTAGAGGTGGATCAGCGCCCCCACACCGGTGATGAGCAGCACGAACGTCAGCGACAACGGATCGATCCGCAACCCGAAGTCGACCTGCAAGCTGCCCACGCCGAACCACCGGTACAGCGAGAGCTCCTGCGTGCGCTGCTCGGGAGCGAGCGCGAGGGTGTCGAAGAAGATCAGCAGGCCGACGACGAACGCCGCCGCGACGGTCGCGACACCGAGCCAGTGGCCCCACCGGTCCCCCCGGCGCCCGGCGATCAGCAGCACGGCGGCGCCGAACGCGGGCAGCGCGAACAGCAGCCAGGCCAACCCGGCGGTGCCGGTGGCCGGGAGGACCTCGGGCAGCTCGGTCATGTCGGTTCTCCACCGTCAGGGGAGCGGTGCACGGAGGGCTCCTAATACTTGAGCAGGTTGGCGTCGTCGATCGACGCGCTGTGGCGGGTGCGGAAGATCGACATGATGATCGCGAGCCCGACGACGACCTCGGCCGCGGCGACGACCATGACGAAGAAGGCCATCACCTGGCCGTCGAGCGCACCGTTGATGCGCGCGAACGTGACGAGGCTGAGGTTCACGGCGTTGAGCATCAGCTCGACGCACATGAACACGACGATCGCGTTGCGCCGCACCAACACCCCGACGGCGCCGATGGAGAACAGCAGCGCCGACAGCAGCAGGTAGTACGTGACGCTCATCGCTCTCCCTCGCTGCGCTCGGCTGCGTCGGTGCGGGACCCGTTCGCATGGGGTCGCCCGGTCAGCGCGTGCGCGTCGTCCGGTGCGGGCTCGGGCCGTGCCGCCACCTCGGTCCGGTCGATGTTCTCGGCCAGCGACTCCGGGGCGATCGAGCCGTCCGGCAGCAGCGCGGGCACCGCCACCGAGTTCGCCGTGGCGAACACGCCGGGACCGGGCAGCGGGGAGATCCGCGCGTGCTCTCCGCGCAGCCGCGCCTCCACCGTCGCCCGTTGGCCGGGCTTGGCGTGTGCGCGGGTCTGCGCGTACGTCAGCACCATGGCCCCGAGCGCCGCGGTGATCAGCAGCGCCGAGGTGAGCTCGAAGGCGAACAGGAACTTGGTGAAGATCAGCTGCCCGATGCCGGGGACGTTGCCGTTCCAGTTCTGCCCACCCGCCGCGAGGCCCGCCGGCGTGACGTCGGTGAACGCCCGCCCGACGGCCCCGACCAGCAGCACCGCGAGCCCGATGCCGAACAGCAGTGCCGCCGCCCGCTGGCCGCGCAGGACCTCGACGACGGAGTCCGAGCTGTCGCGGCCGACGAGCATGAGCACGAACAGGAACAGCATCATCACGGCGCCCGTGTAGACGATGATCTGCACGAACCCGAGGAACATCGCCCCCTGGGCCATGTACAGCAGGCCCAGCGAGAGCATCGTTCCGGCCAGGCACAGCGCCGAGTGGACGGCGTTGCGGGCGGACACCATTCCCAGCGCACCGGCCAGCGCGACCGGACCGAGGATCCAGAACGTGACCGCCTCACCGACGCCGGTCTGGGCGCCGCCGGGCAGGTTCGCCTCCTGGGCGAGGATCAAGAAACTCATCGGACCTGCTCCCCCACCGCGTCCGGCACGCCGGAGCCCGGTTCCATCGAGCGCCGCGCCAGCGTCGGCCCCTGGACGTAGTAGTCCTGCTCGGTATCCCCCAGCCGCATCGGGTGCGGGGGCTGTTCCATGCCCGGCAGCAGCGGGGCGAGCAGCTGCTCCTTGGTGAAGATGAGGTCCTGCCGGTTGTCGTCGGCCAGCTCGTAGAAGTTCGTCATCGTCAGCGAGCGGGTCGGGCAGGCCTCGACGCACAGGCCGCAGCCGATGCAGCGCAGGTAGTTGATCTGGTAGATCGCGCCGTAGCGCTCCCCCGGGGAGTAGCGGGCCTCCTCGGTGTTGTCGCCGCCCTCGACGTAGATGGCGTCGGCCGGGCAGGCCCACGCGCACAGCTCGCAGCCCACGCACTTCTCGAGCCCGTCCGGATGCCGGTTGAGCTGATGGCGGCCGTGGTAGCGCGGCGCGGCCGGCGGGAAGTCTTCCGGGTACTCCTCGGTGACCACCTTCTTGAACATCGTCGAGAAGGTGACACCGAACCCCTTGAAGAAGTCGAACATCTACTCGCTCTCCCTCGTGGAAGCGCCGGAGTTCGCGGCGTCGGGCGAACGCGCGGCGCGCGCGCCTGCCCCGACGGTGCCCCGTGCCGGACGTCGACGACGGCCGCGCGGGGCGGGCGCCTCCTCGACCCCGCGGCGGCGCGGGCCTGACGGGTCGGGGACCACGAGGTCCAGCGGGGGCACCGGGAAGTCCGAGGCCAGCTCGACCTCCGGCGCCTCGGGCCGGTGGCGGTCCGGGACCAGGAACGCGACCACCAGCACCGCCGCGACCACGATGCCCAGCGTCAGCAGCACGACGGTGACGTCGCCGCTGCCGACCGTGCGGTAGGTCCGCAGCGCGAACACCACGAGGATCCAGAGCAGGCTCAATGGCACCAGGGCCTTCCAGCCCAGGCGCATGAACTGGTCGTAGCGGAACCGGGGCAGCGTGCCGCGCAGCCAGATGAAGACGAACAGGAAGATGAACGTCTTGATCAGGAACGCCACGAACTGCAGCCAGCCACTGCCGTTGAGGAACGACAGCGGCCACGGCCACTGGCCGCCGCCGAGGAACAGCGTGGTGGCCATCGCGGAGACCGTGACCATGTTGACGTACTCGGCGAGGAAGAACAGCGCGAACTTCAGCGACGAGTACTCGGTGTGGAAACCGCCGACGAGCTCGGACTCGGCCTCGGGGAGGTCGAACGGGGCCCGGTTCGTCTCGCCCACCATTGCGATGACGAACACCGCGAAGCTCGGGATGAGCAGCCAGGCGAACCAGCCCGACGCCTGGGCACCGACGATGTCCGCCGTCGAGAGCGACCCGGCGTAGAGGATCACCGCGACGACCGACAGCCCCAGCGCGATCTCGTAGGAGATCACCTGCGCGGCCGAGCGCAGTGCCGCGAGCAGCGGGTACGGCGAGCCGGACGCCCAGCCGCCGAGCACGATCCCGTAGACGCCGACCGAGCTGCAGGCCAGCACCACCAGCACGCCGACGGGAAGGTCGACCAGCTGCAGCACCGTCGGCTCACCGAAGATCGACACCTCGCCGCCGAACGGGATCACCGAGAAGGCGACGAAGGCGGGGATCGTGGAGATGACCGGGGCGATGAAGTAGACCTTCTTGTCCGCGGCCACGGGCATGATGTCTTCTTTGAACGCGAGCTTGAGCCCGTCCGCGAGGCTCTGCAGCCAGCCGTTCGGGCCCACGCGGTTCGGCCCCGGACGCTGCTGCATCCGGCCCACCACCTTGCGTTCCCAGTTGATCATGAAGAGCGTGAGCACCACGCCGAGCCCGAACAGCCCCACGACCTTGATCAGGATCAGCCAGAACGGGTCGTCGGCCAGCAGCTGCTGGGTGGGGGTCAGGCCCTCCCGGGCCGGGCCCTGGGCGAGGACGAACTGTGTCGAACCGAGCTGGGCCGACGCGATGCGGGCCGTGACCTCCTGGGCGAGATTCACGCCGACACCCCCACGAGATCGCCGTGCCCGACCCCGAGCGTGCCCCGCACCTGCGAGCCCGGGGAGTTCGCCGGCAGCCACACGACGCCGTCCGGCAGGTCCGCGATCACCACCGGCAGCGTGATCGTGCCGCGCTCCGTACGCACCGTCCCCGGTGCGCCGGCCACCAGGCCCAGGCGCTGGGCCGTGGCGGGGTTGCAGCGCAGCTGCGCCGGCCGGGCCGTGCCGGCCAGTGCGGGCTCGTCGACCGCCAGCGACGACTCGTCGAGCAACTGGCGCCACGTCGCCAGCACCGCCTGGCCGAAGAACTCCGGCCGCAACGGCTCGGCCGGCTCGACCGACGGGCCGGGTGGCGCGACGCCGACGTGCCGGCCGAGCCGCTCCAGCTCGTTCGCCGCGGCTGCCGGGGTCTGGGTGAAGAGGTCGACGTCCATCTCCACGGCGAGCGTGTCGAGCACCCGGCAGTCGGGCAGCACGCCGCTGGCGTCCAGCGCCGGGTCGAACCGAGCGCGGCGACCCTCCCAGTTCAGGTAGCTGCCGGAGCGTTGCGCGTCCGGCGCCACCGGGAGCACGACGTCCGCGAGCTCCGTCACCGCGGAGGTGTGCAGCTCCAGGCTGACCAGGAAGCCGACGTTGCGCAGGGCCTCCAGGGCCGCGGCCGGGTCCGGGAGGTCGTGCGGGTCGACCCCGCCCACGACCAGGGCCTCCAGCTCGCCCGCCGCGGCGGCCGCGAGCATCTCGGCGGTGGAGCGGCCGGGCGTGGCCGGCAGCGTCCCGGACGGGAGCCCCCAGGCCTGCTCGACCTCGGCGCGCGCAGCATCGTCCGCCACCGGGCGGCCACCCGGCAGCAGCGTGGGCAGCGCACCGGCCTCGACCGCGCCGCGCTCCCCCGCCCGCCGCGGCACCCAGCCGATGACGGCGCCGGTGCGCTCGGCGAGCCGCGCGGCGGCGGTGAACAGGCCCGGCACCTCGGCGGCCCGCTCCCCGATGAGGATGACGCCACCGCCGGTCAGGGCCTCGACCACGTGCGGGGCGACGTCCGCCAGCTCGGTCAGTAGCGCGGCCTCGGCTCCGGGCACCGCGCGGATCAGCCCGTCCCGGGCGGCCGGCTCCGACGAGCCCAGCTCGACTCCCGTCCGCAACACGGCCGGGGTGGTCCACTGGCCGAGGTGGAAGACCTTCTGGCGGCGCTTCTGCGCGGCCTTGCGCAGCCGCAGGAAGACGACCGGGGCCTCCTCCTCCGGCTCCAGCGCCACGCACAGCACCGCGGGGGCCGCCTCGAGGCGCGTGTAGCTCAGGCGCTCGGGCCCGTTGCCGACGACGTGCGCGGCGAGGAAGTCGAGCTCCTCGGCGCTGTGCGGGCGGGCCCGCGAGTCGATGTCGTTCGTGCCGGCCGCGAGACGGGCGAACTTGGCGTACGCGTAGGCGTCTTCCACCGTGAGCCGCCCGCCGGCCAGCACACCGATCCCGCCCTCACGAGCGGCGAGCAGGCCCTCGGCTGCCACCCGGAGCGCGTCGGTCCACGACGTCTCCGTCAGCACGCCGTCGCTCCCGCGCACCATCGGCCGCGTGATCCGGCCCGCCGAGGTCAGGTAGCGGAACGCGAAGCGGCTCTTGTCGGGGATCCACTCCTCGTTGACCTCGGGATCGTTGCCGGCCAGCCGGCGCAGCACGACACCGCGGCGCGTGTCGGTGCGCATCGCACTGCCGCACGCGCAGTGCTCGCAGACGCTCGGCACGGACACCAGGTCGAACGGGCGCGACCGGAAGCGGTAGGCCGCGCTGGTCAGCGCCCCGACCGGGCAGATCTGGATGGTGTTGCCGGAGAAGTACGACTGGAACGGCTTGTCCTGCGCCACGCCGATCTGCTGTAGTGCGCCCCGTTCGAGCAGGTCGATGAACGGATCGCCGGCGATCTCCTCGGAGAATCGGGTGCAGCGCTGGCACAGCACGCAGCGCTCGCGGTCCAGCAGTACCTGCGTGGAGATCGCCAGCGGCTTCGGGAACGTGCGCTTCTCGTCGACGAACCGGGAGTCCGTGCGGCCCGTGCTCATCGCCTGGTTCTGCAGGGGGCACTCGCCGCCCTTGTCGCAGATGGGGCAGTCGAGGGGGTGGTTGATGAGCAGCAGCTCCATCACCCCCTCCTGCGCCTTCTTGGCCACGGGCGAGGAGTGCTGGGTCTTGACGACCATGCCGTCGGCGACCGTCATCGTGCAGCTGGCCTGCGGCTTGGGCATCGGTCGGCCGCCCATCTCGACCTCGACCAGGCACTGGCGGCACGCGCCTGCCGGGGCGAGCAGGGGGTGGTCGCAGAACCGGGGGACGATGATCCCGAGCCGCTCGCAGGTGCGGATGAGCAGCTCGCCCTTGGGCGCGTCGACCTCCTCCCCGTCGATCGTCAGCCGCACGTGGCCCTCGGGGACGGGCCGGGCTTCCGGCTTTTCCAGCGACGTGGTCATGCCGACGCTCCGGTCAGTTCGGGCAGCTGGTCCGGGTATGTCACCGACGGCTGCGCGCTGCACAGGTCCAGGAACTCCTGGCGGAAGTACTTGATCCCGCTGGTGATCGGGCTCGTCGCGCCGTCACCGAGCGCGCAGAACGAGCGACCGAGGATGTTGTCGCAGACGTCGAGCAGGGTCTCGACGTCCGCGGGCGTGCCCTCGTGGTGCAGCATCCGCTCGAGGATCTGCAGCAGCCAGTAGGTGCCTTCCCGACAGGGGGTGCACTTGCCGCAGCTCTCGTGCTTGTAGAACTCGGTCCACTTCATGACCGCCCACGGCACCGACACCGTCTCGTTGAAGATCTGCAAGGCGGTGGTGCCGAGCATGGACCCGGCGGCCGCCGCGCCCTCGAAGTCGAGCGGGACGTCGATGTGCTCGGCGGTGAACAGCGGTGTCGACGACCCGCCGGGTGTCCAGAACTTCAGCGGGATCCCGTCCTTCATCCCGCCCGCCAGCTCCAGCAGCTCGCGCAGCGTGGTGCCCATCGGCGCCTCGTACTGGCCGGGCCGCGTGACGTGCCCGGACAGCGAGTAGATCTTCGGGCCGGGGCTCTTCTCGCGGCCCATCATGCGGAACCACGAGCTGCCGCCCTGCACGATCGCCGGGACCGAGGCGATGGTCTCGACGTTGTTGACCACGGTCGGCGAGGCGTAGAGGCCCGCCGTGGCCGGGAAGGGCGGCTTCAGCCGCGGCTGCCCGCGACGGCCCTCCAGCGAGTCGAGCAGCGCCGTCTCCTCGCCGCAGATGTAGGCACCCGCGCCGGCGTGCACGACGATGTCCAGGTCGAACCCGGAGCCGAGGATGTCGCGGCCCAGGTAGCCCTTCGCGTACGCCTGCTCGACCGCGTAGCGGACGCGCCGCAGCGGGTGCAGCGCCTCCCCGCGGATGTAGATCGCGCAGAACTTCGCGCGGATCGCGTAGCAGGTGATGATGCAGCCCTCGATGAGGGAGTGCGGGTCCGCCATCATCGTCGGGATGTCCTTGCAGGTGCCGGGCTCGCCCTCGTCCGCGTTCACGACGAGGTACTTCGGCTTGGCACCCGCACCCGTGGGCCCCTGCGGGATGAAGCCCCACTTCATGCCCGTCGGGAAGCCCGCGCCGCCGCGTCCCCGCAGGCCCGACGACTTGACCAGCTCGATCAGCTGGTCCGGGTGGCCGGTGAGCGCGTGCCGCAGCGCGGTGTAGCCCTCCAGCTGCTCGTACACGTCGATGTCCCAGGCGCGTGGGCTGAGCCAGCGCCGCGTGAGGACCGGCGTGATCGGGTCCGGGGTGATCGGCTTGGTCATCGCTTCACTTCTTCTCCGGCAGGTCCGGCAGGGCGGGCGGCTTGTCCGGCATCGCGGGTGCCACCCAGTGACGGTCCGCGGCGAGCTGCGCGCCGCGGAGCGTCTCGGTGGCCATCGAGTTGCCCTGCACCGCACCGGCGAGGTCCGGGAAGATCCCGGCCAGCTCCAGCTCCACGGTCTTGAGGTCCGTGAGCACGGCGCCGCGGGTCGGCAGCGGACGCTCGCCGCGCTGCAGGGCCTCGACCAGCGCCTGGGCCGACTCGACGGTCTGGTTGTCGAAGTACTCGTAGTTGACCTGCAGCACCGGGGCCAGGTCACAGGCCGCCAGGCACTCGGCGTGCTCCAGCGTGATCGACCCGGGGGTGCCGGACTCGCCGGCGGTCTCCTCGTGGCCCACCCCGAGCCTGCGCGACAGCGTCCGGTAGATGTCGTCGCCGCCCAGCGCCGCGCACAGCGTGTTCGTGCAGACGCTCACCAGGTGCTCGCCGCAGGGGGTGCGCTTGTACATCGTGTAGAACGTCGCGACGGCCGAGACCTCGGCGGTGGTCAGCTCCAGCACCTCGGCGCAGTAGCGGATGCCGTCCTGGCTGACGTACCCCTCGACCGACTGCACGAGGTGCAGGAGCGGCAGCAGGGCCGACCGCGACTGCGGGTAGCGGGCGATGATCTCCGCGGTGCGCTGCCGCGTGGCCTCGTCGAAGACGGGGGTGAGCGGCGACTGCTCGGGTACCACCGGCTCCCACTCGACCTCGGCCGGAATGTGGCCGTTCCCTGCCAAATCGTTGCGCACCGCCTCCGGCTGGCCCTCCGGAGTGGTCATCGGTCCACACCTCCCATGACGGGGTCGATGCTCGCGACGGCGGCGATGACGTCGGCGACCATGCTGCCCTCGCTCATCGCCGGCATCGTCTGCAGGTTCACGAAGCTGGGCTCGCGGACGTGCACGCGCAGCGGGCGGGTGCCGCCGTCGGAGACCAGGTGGTAGCCGAGCTCGCCGCGCGGCGACTCGACCGTGGAGTACACCTGGCCCGCCGGCACCGCGAAGCCCTCGGTGACCAGCTTGAAGTGGTGGATCAGCGACTCCATCGACTGCCCCATGATCTTGCGGACGTGCTCGAGGGAGTTGCCCATGCCGTCGCTGCCCACCGACAGCTGTGCGGGCCAGGCGATCTTGCGGTCCGCGACCATCACCGGACCGGGCTCCATCTTCGCCACGGCCTGCTCGACGATCTTGAGCGACTCGTGCATCTCCGCGACCCGCAGGCGGTAGCGGGCGTAGCAGTCGGCCTCCGTCGCCGTCGGGACCTCGAAGTCGTACTCCTCGTAGCCGCAGTACGGCTCGATCTTGCGCAGGTCCCACGGCAGGCCGGCGCTGCGCAGGATCGGGCCGGTGGCACCCAGCGCCAGGCAGCCGTCGAGCGGCAGGTAGCCGACGCCCTCCATGCGGTTGCGCCAGATCGGCTGGCCGGTGAGCAGGTTGTCGTAGTCCGGCAGCCGGGAGCGCATGACCATGACGAAGTCGGTGACCTTGTCGGCCCAGCCCTCCGGGAAGTCCTGCGCGAGCCCGCCGGGCCGGATGAAGGCGTGGTTCATCCGCAGTCCGGTCAGGAACTCCAGGAGGTGCAGCACCTCCTCGCGCTCGCGGAACCCGGCCGTCATGCCGGTCAGCGCGCCGAGCTCCATGCCGCCGGTGGCGATGCACACCAGGTGCGAGGCAATCCGGTTGAGCTCCATGAGCAGCACCCGGGCGACCTGCGCGCGGCGCGGGGCCTCCACGCCGAGCAGCTTCTCGACCCCCAGGCAGTAGGCGGTCTCGTTGAACAGCGGCGCGAGGTAGTCCATGCGCGTCACGAAGGTGACGCCCTGGGTCCAGGTGCGGTACTCGCAGTTCTTCTCGATGCCGGTGTGCAGGTAGCCGATCACGGAGCGGGCCTGGGTGACGGTCTCGCCCTCCAGCTCCAGCACGAGCCGCAGCACGCCGTGCGTCGACGGGTGCTGCGGGCCCATGTTGATGACGATCCGGTCGTCGTGCTCCTCGTCGAGGAACGTGTCCCAGTCACCGCCGGTGACCGTGTAGACGGGGCCCTCGGTCGTGATGCGCTCTTCCGCAGGGCGTGCGCCATCGCGCATGTGGTCGGTAGGGATCTCCGTCATGAGTACGCCCGCCTCTGGTCAGGGGGAGGGATCTGCGCGCCCTTGTACTCGACGGGGATACCGCCGAGCGGGTAGTCCTTGCGCTGCGGGTGACCGTCCCAGTCGTCCGGCATGAGGATCCGGGTCAATGCCGGGTGGCCGTCGAAGACGACCCCGAACATGTCCCAGGTCTCGCGCTCGTGCCAGTCGGCCGTCGGGTAGACCTCGACGATGCTGGGCACTCGCGCGTCGTCCACGTCCAGGGTGACCTCGAGCCGGATCCGGCGCCGGTAGGTCATCGACAGCAGGTGGTAGGCCACGTGCAGGCGGCGCGCGACGTCCGCGCCGTAGTCGACGCCCGACACCGACGAGCAGAGCTCGAACCGCAGCGCCTCGTCGTCGCGCAGCGTGCGGCAGAGGTCGAGCAGGCGCTCGCGGGCGACGTAGAAGGTGATCTCGCCGCGGTCGATCGTGATCTGCTGGACCGCGCCCTCGACACCGCGCTCGGCCAGCGCGGCACCCAGTTCGTCCACGAACGCGTCGAACCAGCCGCCGTAGGGGCGCTCCGCCGGTGCGGGGACGTAGCCCGGCAGCTCCAGCCCACCGAACCCGGAGGTGTCTCCGGTGCCGGCCACGCCGAACATACCCTGGCGCGAGCGGGTCACGGCCTGGCGGGTACCGCCCTCGGGGCTCGTGTCGGACCCGAGCGGATCCGGGGCCTGCTCCGGCTCACCCACGCGGGCCGGGGTGGCGCCCCCCGCGTCCTGCGCCGCCTGGTCCGGGCCGCTGCGCTGCGCCGAGGACTGCGCGCCGCCGGTGGGCTCGGCGTTCTCCTTGCTGGTGCCCGGGGCGTTCTCGTCACTCATCGCTTGTCCTCGCCGCTCTCTTCGAGCACCCGCAGCTCGTTCGGGGCGCCGAGGGCGGTCTCGCGCTCGTGCCGCTTGCCCTTCGGGGCGAACTTGATCGACGACGGGACCAGCTCTGTCTTGTGCCCGGACGCCGCGAGCTCGGCGGCCCGCTTGGTGCCCAACGGCTCGTCCATGATCTTGGCGTGGATCTTGAGGATCGCGTCCATGAGCATCTCGGGGCGCGGCGGGCAGCCGGGCAGGTACATGTCGACGGGCACGACGTGGTCGACGCCCTGCACGATCGCGTAGTTGTTGAACATCCCGCCGGAGCTCGCGCACACCCCCATCGCGAGCACCCAGCGCGGCTCGGGCATCTGGTCGTAGATCTGGCGCAGCACCGGGGCCATCTTGTTGCTCACCCGGCCGGCCACGATCATCAGGTCCGCCTGTCGGGGCGAGGCCCGGAAGACCTCCATCCCGAAGCGGGCCAGGTCGTAGCGTGGGCCGCCGGTGGTCATCATCTCGATCGCGCAGCACGCCAGGCCGAACGTGGCGGGCCACAACGACGACTTGCGCGTCCAGTTGACCAGCTTCTCGACGCTGGTCAGCAGAACGCCGCTGGGCAGGTGCTCTTCGAGGCCCATGTCCCTAATTCCAATCCAGACCGCCGCGTCGCCACACGTAGATGTAGGCGAAGCCGACGGTGACGATGAACAGCACGATCTCGACCAGCCCGAACACGCCCAGCGCATTCGCGGTGACCGCGAAGGGGTAGAGGAAGACCATCTCGATGTCGAAAAGGATGAACAGCATCGCCGTCAGGTAATAGGCGACCGGCATCCGGCCGGCACCCACGACGGGGTGCGGCGACGGCTCGATGCCGCACTCGTAGGGGTCGAGCTTCGCCCGGTTGAAGCGGCGCGGGCCGACGTAGGGCGCAGCCGTCACCGAGAACAGTGCGAAGCCCGCGGCGAGCGCGAACATCAGCACCAGCGGAAGGTAGGGACCCATTTCCTCGTGAAACCCCACAGTCTCGGTCGTACCGTTACTTGGTGTCCCCCGGTGTCGGGGGAATCCGGTCGGCGCCGCGACCCTAGGTCGCGACCCCCGCCTGGCCGGAGCCAGGCGAGCCTTACTTCGTACGCAGGGTGGGGAGGTTCTCCCCGCCCGTCACACGCTCGGGGCGAGCCGCGCCATTGCAGTGATCACGCGGTCGCTCGTCGCGCCGTCCTTCGGGTCGTACAGGTTCGCCAGCAGCTTCAGCAGGAACTCCATGAGCGTCCGGCGGGGCAGGCCGTGCCGGGTGGCGAGGCCCATGATCGTCGGGTTGCCGATGAGGCGGGAGAACAGGTTGCCGATGCGGTAGTAGCCGCCGAGCGCCTGCCGAAGCTCCACCGGGTAGCCCTCCAGCGCCTTCTCCGCGGCGGTGCCGCGCCGGGCCAACGACTGGATCGCGCACCGCGACGCGATGGCGGCCGACTCCATCGCGTAGGCGATGCCCTCGCCGTTGAACGGGTTCACCAACCCGCCCGCGTCGCCCACCAGCAGCATCCCGGGCCGGTAGTGCGGTGTGCGGTTGAACCCCATCGGCAGCGCGGCGCCACCGACCGAACCCTCCGCGTTCTCCTCGCGGAAGCCCCACTCCTCGGGCGTTCCGTCCAGCCAGCTGCGCAGCAGCGCCCGGTAGTCCGTGGACCCGTAGGCGCGGCTGGTGGACAGGATGCCGAGGCCGACGTTGGACGTGCCGTCGCCCATCCCGAAGATCCACCCGTAGCCGGGCAGGAGCTTGGGGTTCGCCGGGTCCGACCGGTCCCAGAGCTCGAGGTGGCTTTCCAGGTAGTCGTCGTGCGTCCGGGGGCTGCGGTAGTAGCGGCGGACGGCGACGCCCATCGGCCGGTCGTCGCGCTTGGTGATGCCCACGCTCAGCGCGAGCCGGGCGGACACTCCGTCGCAGGCCAGGGTGAGCGGGGCGCGGAACGTGACCGGGCGCCCCCTGTCCTTTCCACCAGCCTTGCCCCGACCCACGTGTCCGCGGACCCCCACGACGCGGCCGGTGCGCTCGTCGGTCACGGCGTCGGTGACCGTGGTGTCCTCGTGCAGCCGCGCGCCCGACTTCTCGGCGTGCCGGACGAGCAGCTCGTCGAAGTCCTGCCGGGTGCGGACGGCGCCGAAGTCCGGGAACGACGCGAGCGTCGGCCACTCCAGCTCGAGGCTGACCCCGCCGCCGAGGACGCGCAGACCACGGTTGTGCAGCCAGCCGGCCTCCTCGCTGCAGTCGATGCCGAGATCGATGATCTGTTTGATGCCGCGGGGGGTGAACCCGTCTCCGCAGACCTTCGGGCGCGGGAAGGTGGACTTCTCCAGCAGCAGCACGTCCAGACCCGCGCGGGCGAGGTAGGTGGCTGCGGTCGAACCTGCGGGCCCGGCACCGACGACGATGACGTCGGCGTCGGCGTCGGCCTCCGGGCGGCTGCCGGTGGTGGGATCGGCGACCACGGGGGACTCCTTGTGGGACTCCGGGGTGGAACTCCGGTGGTGGGACTCATGGACGGGCACCTTGTGAACGGATTCACGAAGTGGAGCCGAGTGTAGGCGGCACCCCCGACAGTTGCGCGTCCGCCACCCGGGGGCGGGTTGGCGCCCAGACCTAAGAGCCCGGTCACAGCCTCGTCGAAGGATGAGGACGTGCTACCGGGCCCGGGCGTCGTCCGCCCGCCGGGCGCGGTGCAGGGCGACGGCGCCACCCGCGAGGTTCCGCCAGGCGACGTCGGTCCAGCCCGCAGACCGGATCCGGTGGGCGAGCGCGGCCTGCGTGGGCCAGGCGCGGATCGACTCGGCGAGGTAGAGGTACGCCTCGGGGTTGCTCGACACCGCACGGGCGACCGCCGGCAGCGCGTGCTTCAGCACGACGTCGTGGTAGGCGGCGCGGTAGGGCGCCCACGTCGGTGTGCCGAACTCGCAGACCACGAGCCGGCCGCCGGGACGGGCCACCCGGGCCATCTCAGCCAGCGCGGCGTCCGGGTCGGCGACGTTGCGCAGGCCGAACGAGATCGTCACCGCGTCGAACGCGGCGTCGGCGAAGGGCAGGGCGAGGGCGTCGGCGGCGACCTTCGGGACGGCGCGGCCCGCGCCGGCACGCAGCATGCCGAGGGAGAAGTCCGCGGCCACGCACCAGGCGCCCGAGCGGGCGAGCGCGACCGTCGAGACCGCCGTCCCCGCCGCCAGGTCCAGCACCCGCTCGCCGGGGCGCAGGTCGAGCGCCGCGCGGGTCAGCGCCCGCCAGCGCCGGTCCTGCCCGGCGGTGAGCACCGTGTTGGTGAGGTCGTAGCGGCGCGCGACGCCGTCGAACATCGCGGCGACGTCGTGCGGGTCCTTGTCGAGGTCCGCGCGGCTCATCGCGCTCCCCACGCACGCTCGCTCACCGCAATGGCTCGCTCGCTCCGCTCGCTCACGGCTCGAGGTTAGCCGGTGGGTGCGCGGAGGCCCGGTCGCGATCGCTCGGCCTCCTGCGGCGCAGCCACACGGCCAGCGGGCCGAGCACCACCCAGACCCCGGCGACGCCCAGGCACACCGGCACGACCCCGTCGATCACGCTGCGGCCGGCGACGCGGACCTGCTCGGGGTCGGACAGGGCGTACTCGACCACGACCGTGTCGCCCGTCGCGAGACCGCGGGGGTACTGCACACCCCGCTCGGGCACGACCGACTGCCCGTTGGCGCTCGGGAACCGGATCAGTGTGCGGGCGAGCGAGCTGTCGAGGACCTCGGCCGTCGCGATCCCCCGGTCCGCGTCGATCGCCGCGTCATCCACGGCGGCGCCGGTCAACGCGAGCGCGGCCAGCGCCGTCGCGACGACGGCGATCCCGACGACGATCTCGGCCGCGTACCAGCGCACCGCCCGCAAGGCCGGGGCGACCGTCTCCACCAGCTCGGTGAGCGGGCTGTCGGCGCTGGTCACGAGGACGGATTCTAGTGCGGCGGCCGCGGGTTATCGCGGCCGCGGCACCGCGGCCGGCGGCGGGAGCGTCCCCGGTCCACCACGTGTCCTCCGCCGCACCTCCCGGCCCGGACGGGCGTCGGCCGCCCGGCGTCCCTACTCTCGGAGAGGTGACCATCGCCCCGCTGCCGCCCGGGCTGCGCGTGCGGACCCGTCCGGTGGACGACGCCGCCGGGCTGCTCGACCTGTTCCCGGACGAGCATCCGCTGTGCTGGGTGCGCGATGGCGAGGGCCTCGTGGGGTGGGGCGAGGTCGCCCGGTTCACCGCCACCGGTCCGGAGCGGTTCGCGGCGGCGGACGCGTGGTGGCGGTCGTTCGCGGCCGAGCTCGACGTGTGCGACGACGTCGAGAGCGAGGGCAGCGGGCCCGTCGCGTTCGCCAGTTTCACGTTCGCCGACAACTCGCCGGGGTCGGTCGTCGTCGTCCCGCGCGTGGTCGTCGGGCGCGTCGAGGACCGGGCGTGGATCACCGAGTTCATGACGGGCGACGGGCCGTCGGTGCAGCCCGTGCGGCCGGTGCGGCGGACGGGCCGGCTCCGCTGGGCGGACGGCCGGCTGCCGGTCGAGGGCTACCGCGCTGCGGTCCGCGCGGCCGTGGCCCGGATGCGGGCGGGCGAGCTGGAGAAGGCCGCGCTCGCGCACGACCTGCTGGCCGTCGCCGAAGCCCCCCTCGATCCACGCTTCCTGCTCGGCGGGCTCGCGCGGCGGTACCCGTCGTGCTGGTCGTTCGCCGTGGACGGGTTGGTCGGCGCGACGCCCGAGCTGCTCGTGCGGCGCAGTGGCGCGACGGTCTCGTCGCGGGTGCTTGCGGGGACCGCATGGTCGGAGGCGGTGCTCTCGGATTCGGGGCTCTCGGATTCAGGAGCGGGGCTGGCGGAGACGACCGCGGTGGACCGGGCGGAGCTCGCGCGGCGGCTGCTGTCGTCGGAGAAGGACCGGCGCGAGCACGCGCTCGCGGTCGAGTCGCTCGCGGCGGCGCTGCGCCCGCTGTGCGCGGAGCTGGACGTGCCCGACACGCCCGGGGTGATCGCGCTGCACAACGTGTCGCACCTGGCCAGCGACGTGCACGGCAAGCTGGACCGCGACGACCCGGCAACCCTGTTGCGCCTGGCCGCGACGGTGCACCCCACCGCGGCGGTGGGTGGCACCCCTCGGGACGCCGCGCTGGCGCTGATCGCCGAGCTGGAGGGCATGGACCGCGGGCGCTACGCAGGTCCGGTGGGCTGGATGGACGCCGACGGCAACGGCGAGCTCGGGCTCGCCCTGCGCTGCGCGCAGCTCGACGGCCCGGTGGCCCGGCTGTTCGCGGGCTGCGGCGTGGTGGCCGACTCGGACCCGGACACCGAGGTCCGCGAGGCGGCGGCGAAGCTGCTGCCGGTGCGCGAGGCCCTGGCGGGCAACCTCCCGGCGTAATCCGGCGCGAGCGGCTTCTCCTGAGCTGATCGTCCGGGCGATTCCGCGCAGAGCACACCCGATACCCCGCACAGGCCCCCGACCTCGCCCTACACGGCAGCGGCGACGGCGGCGCGGACCGCGGCGTGGCCGGTGCGGAGTGCCGCGCGGTCGGCGCGGATCTCCACCAGCCGGATGCCGCGCGCGGGTTCGAGCGCCCCGGGCAGGTCCGACAGGTCGTCGAGGCGCAGGTGTCCGAGGCCCGTCGCCGCCGCGAGTGCGGCCAGGTCGACGGTGTGCGGCGTGCCGAACACCCGCTCGAATGCCCCCGCGTGCTCCGGCGCACCCTGTTCGAGCAGGCCGAAGATCCCACCGCCGCTGTCGTTGAGGACCACCACGGTGAGGTCGGGACGCGGTTCGTCCGGACCGATCACGAAGCCGGTCGTGTCGTGCAGCAAGGTCAGGTCGCCGAGCAGCGCGTAGGCGGGTCCCGGATGGGCGAGGGCCGCGCCGACGGCGGTCGACACGGTTCCGTCGATCCCGGCTACCCCCCGGTTGGCGAGCACCGTGATGTCCCCGCGCGGGACCGCGGCCAGGGACAGGTCGCGGACGGGGTTCGACGAGCCGACGACGAGCAGCGCGCCGCCGGGCAGGGCGTCGACGAGCAACCGGGCCGCGCGCAGACCACCCGGCGCCTCCAGGGCGTCGAGCGCGGCGTCGAGCGCCTTCGCCGCTGCCCGGTCGGCGTCGAGCCAGCGTGCCGTCCAGCCGCGCGGGGGTTTCCACGACGGCGCGGACCCGACCGCGCAGACGGTGCCGGGGACGTCGGTCCAGCTCCGGCCGTGCGGATCTGCCAGGGCGTACACGGCGACGCGGCGGTCGGCGAGGAGCCGCTGGACCGGCCGGTGCAGCGTCGGGCGGCCCACCACCAGCACCTGCGTCGGGAGCAGTGCATCCGGGAGCGCACCCAGCAGCCACGGACCGGCGCGCAGGCCGACGTCCCACACACCCGACGCCGGCTCGGCGATCACCGGCAGCCCCCACCCGCGCACCTCCGTCGGGGCCCCGGCCCCCGCAATGACCAGCGTCGACGCTGCGGGGTCGAGCGGCAGCGGGTCGGCGTGGATCCGCGCCCTGGACACGGCGGTCCACGGCCCCCCTCCGGGGCGACCGGCGGGGGCCGTTCCGGCGTCGGGTACCAGCGGCTCCGCGAACGGCAGATTCATGTGCACCGGCCCGGGGGGCGTACCGAGCGCGGCCGCCAGCATCCGACCGACGGCGGACCGCCACAAACCGTTCTCCCGCTCCGGGTCGCTCGCGGGAGCCGCGGTGAGCGCGAGGCGCACGGCGTTGCCGAAGATCCCCGGCTGGACGACGGTCTGGTTCGCCCCCGTGCCGATCAGCTGTGGCGGCCGGTCAGCGGTCAGCACGAGCAGCGGCACACCGGCGTGCGACGCCTCCAGCACCGCTGGGTGCAGGTTCGCGACCGCGGTGCCCGACGTCGTCACCACCGGCACCGCCCGCCCGGAGCGCAGCGCGAGACCCAGCGCGAGGAACCCGGCGGTGCGCTCGTCGATGCGGACGTGCAGGCGAAGCCGTCCCGCCCTGTCCGCCGTGTGGAGGGCGAACGCGAGCGGGGCGCTGCGCGAGCCGGGGCAGAGGACAGCGTCGGTGACCCCGCTCCGCACGAGCTCGTCGACGATCACCTGGGCATGGGCCGTCGACGGGTTCACGGCACCGAGGCTAGTTACTCAGGTCCGGATCAGCTCGAACGCCGCGGCGAGGGTCGCGCCCGGCAGGTGCTCGCCCGACTGCTCAGCAACGGCGCGCAGGAACGCCTCCGGCGAGGGTCCGCCGAGCACGGTCAGGTAGGCCGCATGGGCCCGGAGTGAGGCGACGGCGCGGTCCAAGGTCCCGCCGATGTCGACGGCGTGCCCGGGGTTGGGCGAACCGAACACCGCCACCCACCGGACGCCCGGCCACGGGTCGAGGCCGGGCTCGGGGAAGAGCCACCGGTTGCCGGCGTCCGCGACCGCGTCGATCGCCGCCTGCCCGACGGCGCGGTGATCGGGTGAGTTGAGGTTGCCACCCGGCCAGGTCGGGTGGTGGTTGCCGGTGATCAGCAGCTCGGGGCGGTGGCGGCGGATCGCCCGGGCGATGTCGCGACGCAGCGCAGGGCCGTACTCGATCGTGCCGTCGGCATGATCGAGGAACTCCACGACGTCGACCCCGACGATCCGGGCCGCCGCCCGCTGCTCGGCCTCGCGCAGCGGCCCGCACTCGGCCGGAGGGATCGTGTCGATGCCGGCCTCGCCCCGGGTGACCAGCAGATAGGTCACGGTTCGCCCCTCCGCGGTCCACCGGGCGACCGCGCCCGCGGCCCCGTACTCGAGGTCGTCGGGGTGGGCGACGACGGCGAGGGCGCGCGACCAGTCGTCCGGGAAGGGGGTGTACGGGGTGGGCACGGGAGGATCCTGGCCGATCACCCGGAGCCGTCGCACGGAAAGCCCGGCCCTGACACGCGTCGGGCGGGGTGCGATGTGCGGAAGGTCGGCGGAGGCGGGGCAGGCGAACGGCGCCCCGGGCGTGGGGCGCCGTTCGCACCGCCCTGGCGCGAACTCGCGCCGGCAAACGTGCCGACTCGCGGCGGCAAACGTGCCGACTCGCGGCGGCAACGTGGCCGGGCGCCGGCGACCGCAAACGTGCCGACTCGCGGGGGAGCGCGGGGCCGGGGATCAGCCGAAGCGGTCGGGGTCCGGGCCGAGGCGGCCGTCGACGTTCAGGCCGCTGATCGCCGCGACGTCGTCGTCGGCCAGCTCGAAGTCGAAGACGTCGATGTTCTCCCTCATCCGCTCGGGGTGCATCGACTTCGGGAAGACGATGTTGCCCAGCTGCACGTGCCAACGCAGCACGACCTGGGCAGGCGACTTGCCGTACTTGCCCGCCAGCTCACCGAGCAGCGGGTCGTCCAGCAGGCCCTGGCCCTGCCCGATGGGGCTCCACGCCTCCGTCGCGATGCCGTGCTGTGCGTGGTAGGAGCGCAGCTCGTCCTGGGTGAACCGCGGGTGCAGCTCGACCTGGTTGACCGCCGGGACCGTCCCGGTCTCGGCCGCCAGCCGTTCGAGGTTCGCGACGGTGAAGTTGGAGACGCCGATCGCGCGCGCCTTGCCCTCGGCGGCGGCCTTCTCGAACCCGCGCCACGTGTCGACGTAGCGGTCCTCGCGGGGCCGCGGCCAGTGGATCAGGTAGAGGTCGACGTGGTCGGTGCCGAGCCGCTTCAGGCTCTCGTCCAGCCGGCGGATCGCCGTGTCGTAGCCGTGACCGTCGTTGTTGAGCTTCGTGGTGAGGAACACCTCGTCGCGGGCGAGGCCGGACTCCGCGAGCGCCTGGCCCACGCCCTCCTCGTTGCCGTACATCTGCGCGGTGTCGATGTGCCGGTAGCCGGCGTCGAGGGCGGCGCGGACCGTCGCCGCCGTCTCGTCCGGCGGCACCTGGAACACGCCGAAGCCGAACTGCGGGATCTCCACGCCGTTGTTGAGCCGAACATTCGGAACCTGGTTCATGCGTGCGGTCTACCCGTCCGACCCCGCCGTCACCCCGGGTACGGTTTGGGAGAGATGAGTGCCACCGTCAAGGCCACCGGCCTGTCCGCCGGCCACGGCGCCCGCGTCCTGTTCTCCGGTCTCGACCTCGTGCTCGCCCCGGGTGACGTCGTCGGCCTCGTGGGGGCGAACGGCGCGGGCAAGTCCACGCTGCTGCGCATCCTCGCGGGCGAGATCGCTCCGGAGGAGGGCACGGTCGCCGTCAGCCCGCCGGCGGCCACGGTCGGGCACCTGCCGCAGGAACCCGACCGGCGCCCCGGCGAGACCGTGGCCGCGTTCCTCGCCCGCCGGACCGGCGTCGCGGAGGCCCAGGCGGCGATGGACGCCGCCGCGGAGGCGCTGGGGTCCGGTGCGCCCGGTGCGGACGACGCCTACGCCGCCGCGCTCGACCGCTGGCTCGCCCTCGGCGGCGCGGACCTCGACGAGCGAGCGGGAGCCGTCGCGGACGACGTGGCGCTCGGGGTGGCGCTCGAGATGCCGATGATGGCCTTGTCCGGCGGCCAGGCCGCCCGCGCCGGCCTCGCGGCGCTGCTGCTGTCGCGCTATGACGTCCTCCTGCTCGACGAGCCCACGAACGACCTGGACCTCGACGGGCTGGAGCGCCTCGAGCGGTACGTCACCGGTCTGCGACGGGGCAGCCCGGCCGTCATCGTCAGCCACGACCGGGAGTTCCTGGCCCGCACGGTGAACCGGATCGTCGAGCTGGATCTCACGCAGCAGCAGGTCGGGGTCTACGAGGGCGGCTACGACAGCTACCTCGCTGAGCGGGCGGTGGCCCGCCGGCACGCGCGCGAGGCGTACGAGGAGTACGACGACAAGCGCGGGGCGCTCAAGGACCGCGCGGTCATGCAGCGCAACTGGATGGCGCAGGGCGTCCGCAACGCGCGGCGCAAGGCGACCGACCCGGACAAGCACGTCAAGGCCTTCCGCCAGCAGACCAGCGAGAAGCAGGCCGCGAAGGCCCGGCAGACGGAGCGGGCCATCGAGCGGCTGGAGGTCGTCGAGGAGCCGCGCAAGGAGTGGGAGCTGCGGATGACGATCGCCGCGGCACCCCGCTCGGGGACGGTCGTGGCGTCGCTGTCCGGCGCGGTGGTGCGCCGCGGGTCGTTCACGCTCGGGCCGATCGACGCCCGCGTCGACTGGGCGGATCGGGTCGTGATCACCGGGGCGAACGGGTCGGGCAAGTCGACGCTGCTGGGCGCGCTGCTCGGGCGCATCCCGCTGGACGAGGGCAGCGGCGGGCTGGGCTCGTCCGTGCAGGTCGGCGAGATCGACCAGGCGCGCGGGCTGTTCCTCGGGCCGGAGCCGCTGGCCCGGGCGTTCCGCGACGCCCTCAGGGATCGGACAGGGCCCGACTGGTCGGAGAGCGACGTCCGCACGCTGCTGGCGAAGTTCGGGCTGACCGGCGAGCATGTGCCCCGGCCGGCGGCCTCGCTCTCGCCGGGCGAGCGGACGCGGGCGGCGCTCGCGCTGCTGCAGGCGCGCGAGGTGAACCTGCTGGTGCTCGACGAGCCGACCAACCACCTCGACCTGCCCGCGATCGAGCAGCTGGAACAGGCGCTCGACGCGTTCCCCGGCACGGTGCTGCTGGTGACGCACGACCGCCGGATGCTCGAGAGCGTGCACAGCACCCGGCGCTGGGTGGTCGAGGGGGGCCGGGTTCGCGAGGAGTGAGCCCGAGCGACCTCCGGCAACCCGGTCGTTCCCTCTGTCGAACCACCCAGAAGCCGCGGACCCCGGATGGGCCGGCCGTCGAGCGGCGGCGACAATCGGGGAGACACGACGGGACGAACGGTGAGATCGACCACGGGAACGACGCGGGCTCGGGGCACCACGCCGGAGCCCGCCGCCCTGGCAGGGATCCTCGACGCCCGCGCCCTCGTCGGCCGGGTGGTCGCCGCTCCGGAGGTCGCGCTGGTCGCCGCAGTGGTCGGGCCGGGCGGTACGGGTAAGTCGACCCTGCTGCACGCCGTCGCCCGGGCGTACCGCGACGCCGGTGTCACGGCAGGCAGCGACGGCGGCCCGGTTCTCGTCGACGACGCGCACCTGCTCGGCGCGGCTGCACTGCGTCGGCTGACAGATCTCGCTCGCAGCCACGAAACCCGGCTCGTCGTCGCACATCGCCCGTGGCCCGTCGGGCCCGAGCTGACCGCGTTGCGAGCCGCCGTCGCGCGTCACGGCGTGACGGTGAGCCTCGGCCAGCTCGACCGGGCCGGCGTCCACGCCCGGGTCGCGCGGCTGCTCGGCCGGGACGTCGGGGAGTCGACAGCGGCGGCCGTCCACGAGCAGTCGGCGGGGTCGCCCCTGCTCGTCGACGTCGTCACCCGATTGCTGGACGGGCCGCCCGACCAGCTCCTCCCCCCGTCGCCACCGCTGCCGACCGCCGTCGTGGAGCGGTGGCGCCACCTCGTGGACGGTGTCCCCGACGACGTCCGTCTCGTGCTGGAGGCGGCAGCCGCCGGCGCCGACCCGGAGACCGGACACCTGGCGGCAGTCACCGGCCTGCCCGTGGCCCGGCTCGTCGCTGCGATGGAGGCCGCCCGGGCGACCGGCCACCTCGACGGGAATGGCCGGGTTGCGCCCTTCGTGCGCGCCCTGCTGCTCGCCACGGCGCCCGTCCTGCGACTCCACCAGATGCATCGGGAGCTGATGGCGGCCCGGCTCGACCGGCGCGGGCCGCTCCTGCCGCTTGCCCGGAGGATGCTCGGCTCTGGCGTGTCCGGGGCCGCAGCCGTCGCGCTGTTCGAGGCGGCGGCCGACGAGGCCCTACCCCGCTCGCCCGCGACGGCCGCGGAGCTTTACTCCGGTGCCGTCAAGGCCGGTGGTTCCCCCGCGACGACCGCGGCGCGCCGCAGCGGCGCGGTGGCGTTGGCCGGCGATCTCGACTCCGCCCTGCGGCTCGCGGACACGGTCCTGGCCGACCCGGAGGCGGACGTGGACGACCGGACGCTGGCCACCGCAACCGCCGCTGCAGTGCTCGCGCACCGGGGCTTCCCCGATCGGAGCTCCGCGCTCGTGGCGACACTCCCCAATGGCCATCCGTCCGGGCCGGTCTGGGCCGTTCCGGCGCTGCTCGCGGTCGGCGACGCCGCCGGTGCGCGGAAGGCCCTGGCTGCGGCGACCCCCGTCGAGTGCCGCGGGCTCGGGCATGAGGCAGGAGTGCTGGTCGGGTCCGCCCTGATCACGGCGGTCGACGGTGACCCGCAGCGGGCACTCGCCGGCCTGTCGCGCGCCGCCGTGTTGCTGGAGCCCGTCGCCGCCACCACACTCCTGCCCGACACGCCGGCCGCGTTGACCGCGCTGCTCGCCCTGCAGACAGGTGAGGCGGGCGTCGCAGACGTCGCCCTGCGTCGCGCCGCCGCCGGCCACCATGGGGGCGCGGGCGCGCAACTGCGTCACCTGCTGCTGCACGGCTGGGTCCTGCTGATGCGCGGACGATTCAGGGCGGCGCACGAGGCGCTGGACCGGTCCGCGGGCCGGGGACGCCTCCAACCCCGCGACGAGCTGTTCGCGTCGGCCCTCCAGGTGGCGCTCGCACGGCGCAGCGGGAGCGCCGCCGCGCTGACCGCCGCCTGGGGTCGGGCCCGGCCCGCCCTGCTGGACCATCCCGTGGATCTCCACACGCTCCTCCCGCTCGGCGAGCTCGCCGTCGCAGCCGCGCTGCTACACGACGACGCGCACCTCGCCCCCTCGCTCGACGACGCCCAGACGGTGCTGGGCGCCCTCGGCGAGCCCGTGGCATGGACCGGCTCGTGGTGTCCGGTGGCCGCGTCGACACCAAATGCGCCGGTCGCCGTGCGCGTCCCGACCGCCATCGGCTCTGGCGCGCAGAGCGTGCAGGAAATCGCGTCCCTGCACCCGCTCACAGGTACGGCACGGCCGCAGCGGCAAGCGCCGATCACACCAGGAGGTCGGCCGAACGCTCGACCCGGGAGGTAACGGGCTCGTCCACCAGGTTCGCGGCCTAGTCGCGGCGCCGCATGACGGTCCAGTGACAGGGGTAGATCCGTCCGGTACACGACCGCACGGGATCGGGGACGACAGATGGAGCAGCTCCAGGACGGCGTCGCGCAGGTCGCGCAGAACGCGAAGGCGACGGCCGACGCCTACCGCGGCGACGACCAGCGCCCGCTCGGCGGCTATGTCGTGATCATGGCGTTGTTCGGGGCGCTCCTGGCCGGTGCTGCGGGCCTCGCGTCGGCCACGGGTCGCCGCCTGCCGGCCGGGGTCGGCCCCTGGGACCTGGTGCTGCTCGCCGCCGGCACCCACAAGCTCTCGCGCACGCTGTCGAAGGACGCGGTGACGAGCCCGCTGCGCGCGCCGTTCACCCGCTACCGGGAGACCGGCGGTCCCGCCGAGGTCATGGAGGAGGTCCGGCACCGCGACGGCCTGCGGCACTCGATCGGCGAGCTGATCACCTGCCCGTTCTGCCTGGACATCTGGATCGCCGCCGGCTTCACGCTCGGCCTGGTGTTCGCGCCACGGCTGACCCGGCTGATCGCCGCGGCGCTCACGGCCGTCACGGGTGCGGACTTCCTGCACCTGCTCTACGCCAAGGCGCAGGAGGGCGAGGGCTGATCAGGCCCAGATGATCAAGAAGGGTGCCGAGCGGCGCGGGCCGCCCACAACCCCATCACGACGACCGTGGCGACCTCCGTCAGCGCCAGCCCCCGCTCGAACAGGCCCAGCGGGACGAACTGCCACCACGGCACGCCGGTCAGGGGCCGCAGCACGAAGCCCAGCAGGATCGGCGCGAACCAGGCCAGCGCCATGGCGCCCAACCAGCGCGTGGCGGTGGCGAACCGACCCCAGCGCGCGTCGGTGCGCCACGCCCGGCCCAGCGCCAGCGCGGCCACGGGCAGGCAGACGAACGCCAGCAGGCTGGCGTAGCGGTGCACGTAGCCGGCGGGCCTTGGGCCGACGGACCAGTCGATCTTCTCGAAGGCGACCACGACCACCAGGCAGGCGCTCCACGCGGCCAGCAGCGTCACCGCCGCGCCGCGCAGGCACACGAGCCGGGCCCGAGCGAGGCCGGCCAGCACCGCGAGGGACCCGACGGCGACGGCGAGCACCGCGGCGTCGAACACCGGCTTCCACGGGCCCAGGGCGTACTGGCTGAGCGTCCGCCGCACCGGGTCGACGTCCACGGCCACCGCGTGCAGCCCGAGCACCGCCAGGACGCCCGCCAGGCAACGGGTTGACGGTTCAACGAGATGGCGCCGTCCGGAGTTCCCCGTCGGCCCTCAGCCGTTGCCGAAGCTCAGGCTCTCCACCTTGATCGCGATGTGGGTGGGGACCGCGGCGAGCCGGTTTGCGCTCGCCTGCCGGTCGGGGCAGAAGAAGATCTCCGAGGGGAACCGCGGGTCGTGGGGATACACGCTTCCGCTGAGGCTCACGGTCTGACCGGGCAGCACGGTGTAGGGGCTCTCGGCCGAGGTCAGGATCTGGATCCAGGCCGTGCGTCCGTCCTTCTCCACCCAGAAGCCCTCGTCGGCGTCCACGGACGTGACGCGCAGGCCGAACGCGTTGACCCGCCGTCCCACGTAGCTCGTCATCGGCTCAGGCATGTCCTGGGGCCACACCAGCGCCGGCTGGGCCTGCTGTGCGGCGAAGTCGGCGCTCGCCGACGAGGAGGTGCCGTAGCTGCTCAGCGTCGCCGTACCCCCGTGCTCCCCGCCTCCCAGGAGCGCCCATCCGAACCCGATCGCGAGCAGCACCAGGAGCGCGAAACCCAGCGGCGTGCCGGTACTGCGATCCACGTGTCCTCCCGCGTGCCCGGGCGGGTGTCACTCGCTCCAGTGAATAGCCGATACGGACGGTGGTGAACCATCCACAGCTGCACGAGGCAATTAGTGTGCCGGTCCGTGTCCCCGACAGCGCAGCCCGACCGACCGTCCGCCCTCTTCGACCCCGACGCGTGGGGCCCCGTCGCCGGCTTCGACGACCTCACCGACATCACCTACCACCGCTCGGTCGACACCGGTGCGGTGCGGATCGCGTTCGACCGGCCCGAGGTGCGCAACGCCTTCCGCCCGCACACCGTCGACGAGTTGTACCGCGCCCTCGACCACGCGCGGCAGACGCCGGACGTGGGGTGCGTCCTGCTCACCGGTAACGGACCGTCACCCCGGGACGGCGGCTGGGCCTTCTGCTCCGGCGGGGACCAGCGGATCCGCGGCCGCAGCGGCTACCAGTACGCCAGCGGGGAGACCGCGGAGACGGTCGACGCCGCGCGCTCCGGGCGGCTGCACATCCTGGAGTGCCAGCGGCTGATCCGGTTCATGCCCAAGGTGGTGATCGCCGTCGTCCCCGGGTGGGCGGCCGGAGGTGGTCATTCGCTGCACGTCACCTGCGACCTGACGTTGGCCAGCGCCGAGCACGCGCGCTTCAAGCAGACCGACGCGGACGTCGGCAGCTTCGACGGCGGCTACGGCTCGGCCTACCTCGCCCGGCAGGTCGGCCAGAAGTTCGCCCGCGAGATCTTCTTCCTCGGGCGCACCTACACCGCCGAGCAGGCGCACCACATGGGGATGGTGAACGAGGTGGTGCCGCACGCAGACCTGGAGCGGGTCGCGCTGGAGTGGGCGCGTGAGGTCAACGGCAAGTCCCCGACGGCGCAGCGGATGCTCAAGTACGCGTTCAATCTTCTCGACGACGGGCTGGTCGGCCAACAGCTGTTCGCGGGCGAGGCGACGCGGCTGGCCTACCTGACCGACGAGGCGGTGGAGGGCCGCGACGCCTTCCTGCAGAAGCGCGACCCCGACTGGAGCCCGTACCCCTGGCACTACTGAGGACCCGAACCGGCGATCGCGGCCGGCCCGGCGCACCGGCAAAGAGGGGTGCCGGGTTGAGGGGATGTGACCGACTCCTCCCCCGCCCCGACCGTCCTGGACCGCCTGACCGCAGCCGGGCTGGCCGACGACCGCGCTCGTGCTCACCTCGCCGCCGGCCTGGTCCGTGTGGACGGGGAGGTCGCCGACGGCCCGGACCACCCCGCGCCGCCGCCGTCCCGGGTGGTGATCGACGGCGCGGAGTGAGCATCAGCCGATCACTGGCGACGCGCCTGACGCACACCCGCTGCGTTGACGCACAGCGCGCCCGGCCGGCGCACCCGCTGCGGCACGCGCGCCGGGCGCGCAGGGTGTGCACCGGCTCGCAGGACGTGCGGTGACGCCGCCGTGCGACGGAGGATGGACCCCGTGCGGACCATCCGGCTCGACGGCTCGCCCGAGGCCGTGGCCGACCTCGCGGCCGCCGTCGCCCACGCTCTGGACGGCGGCCCGGCGGTGGTGCCCCTCGAGGCCGCCGCGCCCCCGTACGCGCGTGTCCCGCCGCCCGCCGCCGCGGCGGCCCGTGCGACCGATCTGTCGTCCGAGCCCGGTGACGGCGTGCTCGTCGCTACCTCCGGCTCCACCGGCCTGCCGCGGCTGGTCGTGCTCCCGGCCGCCGCGCTGCGGGCCTCCGCGGACGCCACCGCCGCGCGCCTCGGCGGACCCGGACGCTGGCTGCTCGCCCTTCCCGCTGATCACGTCGCCGGCGTCCAGGTCGTCGTCAGGGCGCTGCTCGCGGGCGCCGCGCCCGTCGTGCAGGACCTGCGGGGCGGGTTCCGGCCCGACGGGTTCGCCGCCGCGACGGCGCGGCTGGGCCCCGGCCGGCGGTACACGAGCCTGGTGCCCACCCAGCTCCTGCGCCTGCTCGACGCCGGCGGTTCCGCGCTGGCGGCGCTGCAGGGCTACGACGCCGTGCTCGTCGGCGGCGCCGCCCTCGACGCCGGGCTGCGGGCGCGGGCCGAGGCGGCCGGGGTGCGGATCGTCACGACCTACGGGATGACCGAGACGGCCGGGGGCTGCGTCTACGACGGACTGCCCCTCGGCGGGGTGCGGGTCCGCATGGACGCCGACGGTCGCGTCGTGATCGGCGGCCCGACGCTGGCGGCCGGCTACCTCGCCGACCCGGCCGCGACTGCGGCCACGTTCGTCGAGCACGGCGACGGCCGCGAGTTCCGCACCGGCGACCTCGGTCGCTGGGTGGACGGCCTGCTCGAGGTGCTCGGCCGCGTCGACGACGTCATCGTCACCGGCGGGGAGAAGGTCGCCCCGGCCGCCGTCGAACGCGTGCTGACCGCGCAGCCCGGGGTGCGGGCAGCGTGCGTCGTCGGCCTGCCCGACCCGGAGTGGGGCACGGTCGTCGCGGCCGCCCTGGTCGTCGACGCCCCACCGGCCGCGGACGGCCTGCGGGCGGCGGTGCGCGCCGTCCTCGGCCGGGCCGCGGTTCCGCACGTGGTGCGCACCGTCGAGGCCCTGCCGCAGCGCGGGATCGGCAAGCCGGACCGGGCCGCGGTCGCGCGTCTGCTCGGGGCGGGCAACCGGGCCGCGGGTGCACCGACGTCCACGGTGCCGTCGGCGGCCACGACGGCCTCACCGGCGGGCGGCGAACCCCAGGCCCACCCGGCGGGGTGACCCCGGTCCACCCACTCCGGTACTGCTCACTCTCCGTACTTGCACGACTCCCGAGGGTGCGATGTCCTTCCGGGCACCGACCGCCGACCCGGGGAGCGAGCGACGATGCGGATGGCACGCGGCGCCACGGCGGCCCTCACCGGCGCGCTGGTGGCGGCGACGGCCCTCGTCGGCGCGGCGGCGGCGAACGCGGCCCCGGGCTCCGGGCTGGTCAGCTGGTCGCCGCCGCTGGCCGGTGAGGCCGTCGGGGTCACGGTGTCGGGCCGGACGGTCCGGCTGGCCGCGGACCGCGAGCAGCCCGGTCCCACCCGCGCCGACGGCCACGGCGCCATCGGCACCCCCGGGCTGCTGACCCTGCCCGTCCGCCACATGGACGTACCCGTCGACCGGGTCGACGCCGTGCTCACCCTCGCCGCGGGCAGCCCCGGCGCCGCCGCGTCGGTGGACGTCCGCGGCCTGCGTGCGCGCGGCGGATGGACGGAGTGGGAGCCGGGCGTACCGACCTCCGGCCCGGCGACGGCCCGGACCCTCAGTGCAGCGCTCCCCGAACCCGTCGTCGACGTCCAGGCGCGCCTCGTGCTCACCCTGCCGACCGATGAGGGGTGGGCGATGCCGGGGCCCGTCGTCCGCGACCTCACCCTGACCGCCCACGTCGCGACCCGCACGACCGCCACGGCGAAGCGCGACCCCCGGCAGTACCGGGTGTTCGCCACCCGCGAGGGCCTCGTCGGCGCGACGACGGCGAACGGGCACGTCATCGGCGAGCGGGACCTGTTCGTCGCCCTGCCCTCGCGCCGGGCCCTCGCGCCGCGCGACAACAGCGACTACACGGTGAAGGTGTGCGCCCCCACCGGCCGCTGCGCGTTCGCGCCGGTGTGGGACGTCGGCCCGTGGAACACCCGCGACGACTACTGGAACGCCGAGAAGCGCGAGCAGTGGCGCGACCTTCCGCCCGGGGTGCCGCAGGCGCAGGCCGCCCGGCAGGACGGCTACAACGGCGGCAAGGACCAGTTCGGGCGGACGGTGCTCAACCCCGCCGGCATCGACCTCGCCGACGGGCTGTTCTGGGACGCGCTCGGGCTGACCGACAACGCCTGGGTCACCGTCGACTACCTGTGGACGGGAGACAGCCCGCTGGCGGTGGTTCGCGTCGACGGCCGGGTCGACCTGCGCAACGCACCGGACGCGGCGGCGCGGATCGTCGGGCTCGCCGCAGACGGGGCGGCGGTGCCGCTGCAGTGCGTGGCGGGCAGCTGGCTGCGGGTCGGGACCGGCCAGTTCCTGCCGATCTCGGCCGTGCCCCGTCAGCAGTGGCCCCGGCACCTCGCCGGCTGTTCGTAGTGCGGTGTCCACAAACGTTCGCCGGGTCCTCGCGGCCCCTCTTCACCCCGGCAACGTTCATGGACACCGCACTAGCCTGAGACCGTGGCAAGCGTCGGGGAGTGGATCGCGGGGGCACGGCCGCGGACCCTGCCGACCGCGGTCTCCCCGGTGCTCGTCGGCACCGGCGCGGCGGTCGGCGCGGGAGCGGTGCAACCGGTGCGGGCGCTGCTCGCGCTGGTCGTCGCCGTCGCGCTGGTGGTCGGCGTCAACTACGCCAACGACTACTCCGACGGCATCCGCGGTACGGACGACGAGCGGGTCGGGCCGATGCGGCTGGTCGGGTCGCGGCTGGCCGCGCCCACGGCGGTGCGCAACGCAGCCTTCCTGTGCTTCTCGGTCGCGGCGCTGGCCGGGCTCACGCTGGTGTCGCTGACGCGGCAGTGGTGGCTCGTGGCCGTCGGCGCCGTGTGCATCGCGGGCGCCTGGTTCTACACCGGCGGGCGCCGCCCCTACGGCTACGCCGGGCTCGGCGAGCTGGCCGTCTTCACGTTCTTCGGGCCGGTCGCGGTGCTCGGAACGGCCGTGACGCAGAGCGGCACGGTGAACGCGCCCGGGATCGTCGGCGCCGTGGGCGTGGGCCTGCTGGCGTGCGCCGTGCTGGTGGTCAACAACCTGCGCGACATCCCGGGCGACACCGCCGTGGGCAAGCGGACGCTCGCGGTCGCCCTCGGCGACCGGGACACGCGGCGGCTCTACGCCGCGTGCGTCGTGGTGCCGCTCGGCCTGTCCGCGCTGGCCGGGATCCGCAGCTGGCCGATGCTGCTCGGGCTGCTCGCGCTGCCGCTGGCCGTCGCCGTGACCCGGCGGGTGCTGGGCGGCGCGGACGGGCGCCGATTGGTGCGGGTGCTCGGCGACACGGGGCTGCTGCTGCTGGCGTGGTCAGTCACGACGGGCGTCGGGCTGGCCCTCGGGCCGGTCGCCTGAGCCGGCGTCGGTCGGCTCGGTCCCGCCCTGCGGTGCGCCGGCCGGTTCCGCACGATCCTCCGTGGCCTCCGCGCTCCCGGCCGGCGGCTCGGGCTCGCCGCGCAGCCGAGCCCGCAGTGCCGCACGTTCCTCCCCGCGCCGGGCGCGCGCTGCGGCCAGCGCGACGTCCAGCCGGGTCCGCAGCCCACGGAACACGAGCATCGACAGGGGCAGCGCGACGATCAGGGCCACGAGCAGGGCGATGACGAACGGGGTGCCGGCCACGAGCAGCAGCGCGGCGATCAGCGCGAGCAGGCCGAGGCGGCCCAGCGCGTAGAGGGCGACCGTCGCGGCCAGGCCCGGCTCGCGCGCCGAGCGGGCGCGGGGATCGGCGTGGGCACTCATGAGACGAGCGTACGGTCGTCAGTGGAGCACGGCTCGTGCGCCCGATTCGTCCTTTAAGGGCTCTTTACCTCTACCCAACCGTTCGAGTACCTGGCATCCCCGGTGTCACGATGGCCGGGAACATCCGAGATTCCCCGGATCGACGCTCTTGGGAGATGCCATGGCCACCCCCACCCAGCCTGCGGACGGCACCGAGCACCTGCTCACCCCGGGCGAGGTCGCGAGCCTCTTCCGCGTCGACCCCAAGACGGTCACCCGCTGGGCGTCGGCCGGCCGCATCGGCTCCATCCGCACCCCGGGTGGTCACCGCCGGTTCCGCGAATCGGAGGTCCGCAGCATGCTCGCGAGCCTCACGAGCGAGGCGCTGCCCCAGGCTCCCCGCTGAGCCGCCGGCCCTTCTGACCCCGGCCCACAGCGTCGTGACCGGCGGGCTGGCGGACTTCACGCGCCACCCTCGACGCCTCGGCTAACCTCGACGGCGGAGGTGGTACCGATGCTGTTCCTCATCGCGTTCGTCGGCGCCGCGATCATCGCACTGGTGCTGTGGAAGGCGATGAACTCGTCCCGCAGCGACGCACCGCCCGCCGTCCGACGGCCGCAGTCGCTCGGCACGACTCGTCCACGGGTGAGCGGCCCGGACGACGACCCCGACTTCCTGCGTCAGCTCGACGAGAAGGTCAAGCGGCGCGACGACCCCCCGGCCGTCTGACTTACGACGGGAAGGCGTCCGCGACCTCGGCCGCCAGCTCCAGCAGGCCCAGCCGGGTGCGCGGGTCCAGGCGGTCCAGGTCCACCTCGGCCCCCTCCTGCAGGTGAGGGTCGAACGGGACGCGCACCACCGCGCGGCACCTCCCGGCGAAGTGCGCCGCCACGCGGTCCAGGTCCACCCCACCCGCGGACCGGCTGACGCAGTTGATCACTGCGACCGCGTTGCGGACCAGGTCGCCGTGCCCGTGGGCGTCCAGCCAGTCCATCGTCGCCGAGGCGCTGCGCGCGCCGTCGATCGAGCCGGACGAGACCACCACGATCTGGTCCGCCACGCCCAGCACGCCGTACATCGCCGAGTGCATCAGGCCGGTGCCGCAGTCGGTGAGCACCATGTTGTAGAAGTGCTCGAGCAGGTTCACCGTGCGCCGGTAGTCGTCTTCGCTGAAGGCCTCGGACACCGCTGGGTCCTGCTCGCTCGCGAGCACCTCCAGCCGCGACAGCCCCTGCGAGGTGTAGGCGCGCACGTCGGTGTAGCGGCGGACGCGCTGGGCGTCCCGCAGCAGGTGCCGGACGGTGGCGCTGGTCTCGAGCGGGATCTTCTGGCTCAGCGTGCCCCGGTCCGGGTTCGCATCGACGGCCACCACGCGGTCCCCCCGCAGCGACGCGAAGGTGGCGCCCAGCGTCGCCGTCATCGTGGTCTTGCCGACACCGCCCTTGAGGCTGAGCAGTGCAATCTTGTGACAGCCCAGCAGCGGCGCGTTGATCCGCGCGATGAGCTCGCGGCGCCGGACGTCGGCCGGGCTCTCCCCCGGGTTGATCAGCTTGCCGGACAGCACGTACAGCACCCGCCGCCAGCCCGACTGCGGCGGTCGCTTCAGCGGCCGCAGGAGCCGCGCCGACGACAGGTCCGTCGGGTCGTCCCCCAGCGCGCCCATACCCGAGCTCACCAGGCCGCTGCGCGCCCGCTGCGCCTCCTGCGCGGCCACCGCGCCGGGATCGACCCAGCGGCCGACGCCCCGCGGAGGCGTCGGCGGCGAGCTGATCCGGTGCGGGGCGGACGCCTCGCCCTTGATCCGGTGCGGGGTGTCCGTCCCGTACGGAGTGCGGGACGGACGCGTCGTGGCCGGATCGGTCACAGCCGCGACGTCGTGCTCCGCCGTGCGGGCCTCGGGCATCTGGGTGCGGGAAACCCGTGCCTCCGGCACGACGGGCGAACCGGCAGCGTCCGGCCGGACGATGTCCGGGCCGGCCGCCCGGGACTCCGACACGCCGAGTGCGAGGTCGGTGTCCGGCGGCGGCACGACCTCCAGCCCGGACACCGGCGTGGCGTGCTGGGGCTCGCGACCTGCGGCCGGTGCGGGGAGCGTCGACGACGCCCGGCGGCGGGAGCGGCGCGCCGCCGCGTCCGCGGTCCACTGCTCTCGCACGTAGCGCCCGACTGACCCGTCGGAGTACTCCGGATCGGGCTCGGTCACGATCGGCCTCCCGTCGTGACCATGCTCCTCGTGGCCAGCATGCTGCTCCGCACGGAATCCGACGGTAGTCGCGTCGTCCCGCTCGGTCGATGGGCTGGACGGGGGCCGATGGTCACGGACCGCGAGACATACCGCACTGCCGGTCAGAGCCCGGCGTACGAGTGGAGGCCGGCGACGACCATGTTGATGAAGAACAAGTTGAAGAGCACGACCGCCAGCCCGGCCACGTTGATCCAGGCGGCGCGGCCGCTGCGCCAGCCCGCGGTGGCCCGTGCGTGCAGGTAGGCGGCGTACACGACCCAGGCGACGAACGCGACGGTCTCCTTCGGGTCCCAACCCCAGAACCGGCCCCAGGCGGCCTCTGCCCAGATCGCCCCGGCGATGACGCCGAACGTGTACAGCGGGAAGGCGACGATCGTGGTGCGGTAGGCCAGCCGGTCCAGCGCCGCCGCCGAGGGCAGCCGGTCCACCAGCGCGCCACCCACGGAGGACCGGCGCAGCAGGTAGAGCAGGCTCGCGATGCCCGGGACGAGCAGCAGCCCCGACGACACGGTGATCGTCGTGACGTGCACGACCAGCCAGTACGACCGCAGGGCCGGGACGACCGGGGCCGCTCGGGCGTAGAGGACCGTGCCGGCCAGGAAGAGCAGGATCACGACAGGCAGCAGGACGAACAGCGCGACGGCCCGCAGCGCCGGGACGCGGCGCAGCACGACGAGCCAGGTCACGACCGCGGCGAGGCAGACCGCGGAGGTGAACTCGTACATGTTGCCCAGCGGCCAGCGGTCCGCGGCCAGCCCGCGGGTGACGATCGACCCGAGCTGCAGCAGCGCGGCGAGCACGACCAGGTTCGCCGCGGCCCCGCCGAACCGGTCCGCCCGGCTGCGCACGGGCCGGCCCGGCACCGGGACGTCCGGGGGCGGGGCTGTCGAAGCCGCGCCGCCGGCGGACACGGGCACCGCCGCGGGCTCGTGCGCCGAGCGCAGCGCCGCGTACTCGGCGGCGTGCAGCGCCATGGCCAGCACGTAGACCCCGACCGCCGCCATGAACAGCCGGTCGCTGTAGATGGCGAGCACCACGTCGTTCACGGGCCGTCCTCCGTCTTCCGGGATTCCTGAACGTCGTCCTCCGGGCGCGTCCCGAGCACCGCGGCGGTGAGCCGGTCGAACTCCTCGCCGTAGCCGGCGCGGTCCGTGCGCGCCAGCCCGCCGAGCTCCACCCGGGTGCCGCCCGCGGCGTCCGGCGTCAGCCGCACCCAGAAGCGGCGGCGCCGCACCGCCAGCGACAGCATCAGGCCGGCCAGCACGAAGATGGCCGACACGAGCACCCACAGCTGCGCGGGATCGTGGCTGACCTGCAGCGAGACCCAGTCGCGCACGCCGTCGAACCGGACGCGGGTGCCGTCGTCCAACGTGATCTCGTCGCCGGGCCGCATGTTCTTGCGCGCCACGCGCGTCAGCTCGCCGGTGTCGAGCTTGCTCCGGTCGACGGTGAAGATCGACTGGCCGCGCCCGTCGTCCAGCCCGAGGTCGCCCCGCAGCACGTCGACGGCCACCTCGGGGTCGTCCAGCGCGGGGAACACCGACGTCACCACCTGCCCACCCGAGCTGGTGGGCGCGAGCAGGCCGGTCACGGCGAGCTGGGTGGTGCGGCGCTGCTCCTCGTCCGTCACGCCGGGGCGGGCGAACTTCGTCGCACCCTCCGACAGCAGCGTGGTCTGGTCGACCGGCCGCCACTGGACCTCACCCGTCCGTTGCTGACCGTCCGGATAGGTGACCGTGAAGCGCGGGGCGTAGCCGTGCCCGAGCAGGTAGAGCCGGCTGCCGTCGGTGCGCAGCGGGTGGTTCACCGCGAGCGTCGCCTGCCGCCAGGTGGCCGTGCCCGCGGCGACGTCCGCGGCGGTCTGGAAGCCGATCGCGGCGGTGAAGCTCGCGGGCTGCCCGTTCGCCTCGTAGGCGGCCGTGAAGTCGTCGACGCGCACGCAGAACGGCTGCAGGTCCGTGCCGTCCACACGCAGGCCGGCGCGGAAGGAGTCATAGCCGAGGATGCCGGTGTTGCAGAACTGGCCGCCCCCGGACAGCACGATGACCTGGCCCTCGTAGCCGAACAGCTTCCCGAGCGCGAACGCGACGAGGAGGCCGAGCACGCTCAGGTGGAACACGAGGTTCCCGATCTCGTGCAGGTGGCCGCGTTCGGCCGACACGGTCCTCACGCCCCCGGGCTCGTCGCCCCACCGCGTCCGCCAGCCCCGCAGCCGGCCGCGCGCCCGCTCCTCGACGTCGACGACCGGCTCCGCCACCGACCGCTGCGCCGCGTGCGGGAGCCGGGCGAGGTTGCGCGGGGTGACCACCGGCGGGGTGCGGAGGCCGCGGAGCTGCTCGACGGTGCGGGGCAGCAGGCAGCCGACCAGCGAGACCATCAGCAGCAGGTAGACCGCGGCGAACCAGGGCGCGGCGAAGACGCCGAAGAACTGCAGCCGGTCCAGGAGCGGCGCGAGGGTCGGGTGATCGGCGAAGTACTGGGTGACGAGGCGCTGGTTCAGCGAGCGCTGCGGCAGCAGCGCGCCCGGCAGGGCGGCGAGGGCGAGCAGGAACAGGAGCACGAGCGCCGTGCGCATGCTCGTGAGGCCGCGCCAGGCGTTGCGCAGCAGTGCCCACGGGGTGCGCGGGGGTGCGGGGGTGCTCTCGTCCGGCGGTGTGGCGGGGGGCGCGGTGGTGGTCATGGCACTAGAGCACCGGGGTGAAGCCGGCGACCGACACCTGCAACCGCGCGAGCAGCCCGCCCCACAGCCCGCTGACCAGCAGCACCCCGACGACGACCAGCAGGACGCCGCCGCAGACCTGGATCCCGCGCGTGTGCCGGCGCAACCAGCCGAGCGCGCGCACGGCCCGGGACGCGCCGAGCGCGATCACGACGAACGGCAGGCCGAGGCCCGCGCAGTAGGCGAGGGTGAGCACGACGCCGCGCAGCGAGCCGCCGCCGGTGCCCGCCGCGACGGCGACGACGCCCGCGAGCGTCGGCCCGACGCACGGCACCCAACCCAGCCCGAACACCGCGCCGAGCAGCGGCGCACCCCAGATCCCGGCACGCGGCACCCAGTGCACCCGGCGCTCGCGCGCCAGGATCGGGACCACCCCGACGAACGCGAGCCCCATCATGACCATGACGACCCCGCCGGCGCGCTGCAGCAGCACCTCGTTGCGCACCAGCGTGTCCGCCAGCCAGACGACCCCGACGAGGATCGCGCCGAACACCGCGGTGAACCCCGCGACGAACAGCGCCGCCGCCCCGGCCACCCGCCACCGCCCGGCCCGCGGACCGCGGGCCTCGTCCGGCGTCGCCGGTGGTGCGTCCGCTCCCACGAGCCCGGCGAGGTAGGCGAGGTAGCCGGGGACCAGCGGCACCACGCACGGCGACGCGAAGCTGACCGCGCCCGCCAGCACGGCCACGGCGACCGCCGCGAGCAGCGGGCCGCTGACCGCGAGGGTGGTCGAGGGGTCCATCACGGACGAGAGTAGGTGCCCGGACCGACAGTTCGCCTCTCGGGTTCTACGCGGCGTAGATCCGGTAGGGGCTGCGGGGCTGCGGGGCTACGGGGCTACGGGGCCGGTTCAGCCGCCAGGCGCTGCACCAGCGGGATGAGTTCGGGCACCCGGACCGTGGTGAGGTACACCGCCGCGACGCGGTGCTGCCGGTCGAGCACGATCGTCGACGGCACGGTGTTGCGCGGGTAGCCGCGCAGCCCGGCCAGCGTGCGGGCCGGGGGGTCGAACACGGAGTCGTAGGTGATGCCGCGGTCGCGGACGAAGTCGGCGGCGGCGGCGCGGTCGTCGCGCACGTCGACGCCGAGCACCGACACCCCGTCCGCGGCCGTCTGCTGCGCGACGAACTGCAGGTCGGGAGCCTCCGCGCGGCAGGGACCGCACCAGGAGCCCCAGATGTTGAGCACGACGACGCGGCCGGCGAGGTTCTCCAGCCCGACGGTCGAGCCCGGGTCGAGCAGGCTCTCCCCCGACAGCTCCCGCAGCGTGCCGCGACTCTCCGGCGGGTCGTAGACGATCGTCGTCTGCCCGCCGGGCGCGACGAAGGTGAAGTCCTGGCCGGTCTCCACGGCGTCCTTGCTGGTGCTGCACGCCGTCAGCAGGACGGCGGCGACGACCAGTGCCGCGAGCCGGCATCCGGCGCGACTCATGCGCCGGTCTGGGTGGGGTCGCTGCGACCGGCGGGCTCGGAATAGCGCAGCTGCACCAGCTCGCCGTCGTCGAACACCAGCGAGGTCAGCGAGGCCAGGGCGCACTGGCGGCGCCGCGGGTCGTGCCACAGGCGCCGGCCGGTGACGTACCGGCGCAGCGTCCAGATCGGCAGCTGGTGACTGACGCACAGCGCCTCGTGGCCCGACGCCAGCTCGCGGGCGCGGTGCACGGCGGCGAGCATCCGCTCGGCGATCTCCAGGTACGGCTCGCCCCACGAGGGCGTGAACGGGTCGCGCAGCCGCCACCAGTACTGGGGCCTGCGCAGGGCACCGTCGCCGACGGCGACCCGCTTGCCCTCGAAGCTGTTGTCGGCCTCGATCAGCCGGTCGTCGGTGATGATCTCCAGGCCGTGCTGGGCGGCGGCGGGGACGGCGGTCTCCTGCGCGCGCTGCAGCGGGGAGGCGAGCACGGCGGTCAGGTCGGCGTCGACGAGCGCCTTCGCGGCGAATTCGGCCTGGTCCCGGCCGTTCGCCGACAGCCGGAAGCCGGGGATCCGGCCGTAGAGGATCCTGTCCGGGTTGTGCACCTCACCGTGGCGCAGGAGGTGGACGACGGTGCGGACCGCCGCGGCACCATCCTCGCTCACTGGGCCGCGTCCGTCGGCGAGAGCGCGGTGGCGGCCGCCTCGGCGGCGTGCGGCAGGGCGTCGTCGATCGCCTGCCAGGCGTCGTCGTCCAGGGCGGTCGAGACGAACCACGCCTCGAAGGCGCTCGGCGGCGGGTAGACCCCGCGGTCCAGCAGCGCGTGGAAGAACGGGGGGAACCGCCACGTCTGCGCGGCCTGGGCACCCGCGTAGTCGTGCACGTCGACGTCGGTGAAGAACACCGACAGCATGTTCCCGGCGCGCTGCACGCGGTGCGGCACGCCCCGGGCCGACAGCGCGTCGCCCAGCATCCGCGCCAACCGGTCGGCGTTCGCGTCCAGCGTCGCGTAGACGGCGTCGTCGGCGTTCCGGAGCGTGGCGAGCCCCGCGGCGACCGCGACGGGGTTCCCGGACAGCGTCCCGGCCTGGTAGACGGGTCCGGCCGGGGCGAGGTGGCTCATCAGGACCGTCGACCCGCCGAACGCCGCGGCCGGCAGCCCGCCCGACATGACCTTGCCGAACGTGTAGAGGTCGCCCGCAACCCCGTCGCGGCCGTACCAGCCCGACCGGGAGACCCGGAAGCCGGTCATCACCTCGTCCATGATCAGCAGGGCGCCGTGGGCCGCACACAGCTCCTTGAGCCCGGCGTTGAAGCCTGGCAGCGGGGCGATGGCGCCCATGTTGCCCGCCGCCGCCTCCGTGATCACACACGCGATCTCGCCGCCGCGCTCGGCGAACACCGCGCGCACGGCGTCGAGGTCGTTGTAGGGCAGCACGATCGTGTCGGCGGCCTGCGCACCCGTCACGCCGGGGCTCGTGGGCAGGCCCAGCGTGGCGACGCCGGAGCCGGCCTGGGCGAGCAGGGCGTCCACGTGCCCGTGGTAGCAGCCGGCGAACTTGACCACGGCTTTTCGGCCCGTGATCCCGCGGGCGAGCCGGACGGCGCTCATCGTCGCCTCGGTGCCCGAGTTGACCAGCCGCACCTGCTCGACAGGCGCGACCCGCCCGATGATCTCCTCGGCGAGCTCGACCTCGGCGGGGGTCGGCGCGCCGAACGACAGCCCGTTGCCCGCGGCTGCCCGCACGGCCTCGACGACGGCGGGGTGCGCGTGACCGAGGATCATCGGCCCCCACGAGCAGATGAGGTCGACGTAGCGGTGACCGTCGGCGTCGGTGAGCCACGGGCCGCGGGCCGAGACCATGAACCGCGGCGTTCCGCCCACGGAGGTGAAGGCGCGGACGGGCGAGTTGACCCCGCCCGGGATCGCGGCGGCGGCGCGGGCGAACAGGGCGCGGGAGGCTGCCGTGTCAGGTTCGGGGATGCCGAGCTCGGCGACGGAGGGCGTGGTCACGGCCCCAGTCTTCCCCAGGACGCGATGGGCGGCAGCAGGCCCGTCAGCGACGGCGGGCGAACCAGTCGCGGGCGGCCGGGGCGAACATCAACCCGACGCCCGCCAACGCCAGAATCAGCGGGACGCCGAGGACGGCGACGCTCGCCGCGTCCAGCGGCAACCCCTGTGAGCCCGCCGCCACCACCGATGTGACGACCATCAGGACGAACCCGGCGGCCGTCGCGGCGAGCAGCGCCCGCGCCCACCGGCGCCCGCCCCAGGCCAGTACGCCGAGCAGGACGAAACCCAGCGCGACCGCGAGCATCACGAAGCCCGTGATCCGGATCACCTGCGCGAGGTCGACACCCATTTGCTGGAGCTGGGCCAGGTCCTCCGGGGGCAGCGCGGTCGCGGCCTGCCCCGCACCGGCCACCGCCAGCAGCCCGACCAGGAGGTACGGCACCGCCGAGAGGACGACCAGCAGCAGCGCGAGATGCAGCGACCCCGGACGCCGTGGCGGGAGCACCGGCTCGGGGCCCAGCCCCGCCGGGGACGTCGGGTACGAGGCTGGGTAGGGGTAGTTGCCGTACGGGTTGTAGACGTACGGCGGTTCGGCCGGGGTGGCGCCGGTGGGCCCGTCCACCGGCGCCTGGGCCTGCGGGCCTGGGGCGTACGGGGACGGGTCGTACGGCGACCGGGCGTACGCGGGCCGGCCGTACGGCGGCCGTGCGTCAGAGGGCTGCGGGCCGGACGGCTGAGGGCCCGACGGTGGGGCGGGCCGCTCTGGGTAGGGCCGGTCGCGCTCGTCGGGCACCCGCCCGTCCCCCGGCATGTTCACTCGCCCTCCTCGCCGACGCTCGCGCAGGTGCGGCACTGCTGTCTCGGATGGCCGGCACCGCCACGGTACCGCTGTCCACGTCGGGTCAGGAGCGGTTGCGCATGGCCCGGATGTCCTCCGACATCCGCACCACCGCGTAGTAGAACTCCAGGAAGACGCGGAAGAAGATCACGTAGAACAGCGCGGCGACCGCCCCACCGATCAGCGCCACGAGCCCCGTCAGCGGTGAGTCGGCGAAGCCCGAGATCACGACGGCGACGTAGGCCAGCCCGATGCCGACCAGACCCAGGATGTACAGCACCTTGATCACGACGGGGGTCGCGAACGTGTTGAAGCCGAAGTCGAACAGCGCGCCGAAGAAGCTCGGCGACTCGTTCTGCGGCGGGAACCCACCCGTTCCCGCAGGGTAGCCCGCGTACCGCTGCTGGCCGGCGGTCTGCTGCCAGGAGGGCTGCGCCTGACCGTAGCCGGCGGCCTGCGTGGGCGGCGGCGGGTAGGAGCCGTACGCCGGCTGGTCCGGCTGCTGCGGCTGCTGCGGCTGCGGCTGCTGCTGGCCGTAACCCCCCGGGTAGGGCTGCTGGCCGTGCCACGCGGGCTGCTGCTCGCCGCCGGGTGCCGGATCGTTGCTCATCGCGCACTTCCTCCACCAGATAGATGACGCCGGCCGCACGGGCCTCGGCGGGGCGGGAGCATACCTGCAGGTGAATTCGCAAACGGCCAGGTGGGCTTGTCACTACCGGTGGATCTCCGCCCTGCTCCGCTGCGGCGTTGATCGACAGGACACGCGTCAGTCGCGGTCCAGGCGGGCGGCGACCTCGACGGCCCAGTAGGTGAGCACGACGTCCGCGCCGGCGCGGCGGATCGCGGTGAGCGTCTCCAGGATCGTGCGGTCCCGGTCCAGCCAGCCGTTCGCCGCGGCCGCCTCGACCATCGCGTACTCGCCGGAGACCTGGTAGGCCGCGACCGGCACGTCCGCGACCTCGGCGACGGCGCGCAGCACGTCCAGGTAGGCCATCGCGGGCTTGACCATCACAAGGTCCGCGCCCTCCTCGAGGTCCAGGGCGAGCTCGCGCAACGACTCGCGGATGTTCCCCGCGTCCTGCTGGTAGGTCTTGCGGTCGCCGCGCAGCTGGCTCTCGACCGCCTCGCGGAACGGCCCGTAGAACGCCGAGGCGTACTTGGCGGTGTAGGCGAGGATCCCCGTGTCGCGGTGGCCCGCGGCGTCGAGCGCGGCCCGGATGACGCCCACCTGGCCGTCCATCATCCCGCTCGGGCCCAGCAGGTGCGCCCCCGCGTCGGCCTGTGCCACGGCCATCTGCGCGTAGACGGCGAGCGTGGCGTCGTTGTCGACCCCGCCGTCGTCGCCGAGCACGCCGCAGTGGCCGTGGTCGGTGAACTCGTCGAGGCAGGTGTCGGCCATGACGACGGTCGCGTCGCCGACCTCGGAGCGCACGTCGCGCAGCGCGACGTTCAGCACGCCGTCCGGGTCGACGCCTGCGGTGCCGGTGGCGTCGCGCCGGGCGGGGACGCCGAAGAGCATGAGCCCGCCGACCCCTGCCGTCACGGCGTCGACGGCGGCCTTGCGCAGGGAGTCGCGGGTGTGCTGCACCACACCGGGCATCGACGTGATCGGCGTCGGCTCGGCGGCGCCCTCCTTCACGAACATCGGCAGCACGAGCTGGCGCGGGCGCAGGGTGGTCTCGGCGACGAGCCGCCGCAACGCCGGCGTGGCGCGCAGCCGGCGGGGCCGGTGGGTCGGGAAGGCCATCCCCCCAGCCTACGAGGGTACGAAGTCCTTTTTCAGGTCCGGTCGGTCGAGTCGTCGCCCTGCCGACGGATCAGCACCTCCAGCATGTCCGCGAGCCGCTGGTTCCAGCCCGCTTGACCGTCGAGTACGCCGCGGATCTCCAGGAACTTGTCGTCGATCGCACGGAATCCCTCCTGCATCTTGCGGAACCCCTCGTCCATATCGGTCCGGAGGTCGGTGAGGTCCTCGCGCATGGCGCTCAGCACGCGGTTGTTCTGGTCGCGGAAGCTGCGCAGCTCGGTGCGGATCTCGCCGACGTCCCGGTCCGCACCGCCTGCCAGGATCCGCGCAGCAGCAGCGTCCTCCTCGACTCGACGCAGCCGCGCCCGCAGCTCGTCCATGCCCTCGGGCTCCGTCACGACGCGGAGGTTACCCACGCACACCGGGATCCCGAGGCCGTTCCGCCGAACTCCACGACGACGCGCCCGCTGGACTCGCCGGGCGGGCGCGGCATCGTGGGATTCAGCGGCGCCGGATCTTGGCCTTTCGGGGGGGCGGCAGCGCGCCCTCGGCCCGCAGCCGCGCCGCGTGGGCCGCCAGCGCGTCGACCAGCGCGGGCACCCGCGCCTCCTCCGGCTGCACGTCCACCCGCAGGCCGAACTCGCGTGCGGTCTCGGCCGTCTGTGGGCCGATGCACGCGACGATCGTGCGCGCGTGCGGCTTGCCCGCGATCCCGACGAGATTGCGCACCGTCGACGACGAGGTGAAGCACACCGCGTCGAACCCGCCGGTCTTGATCGCCTCGCGGATCGGGGCGGGCGGCGGCGCGGCACGCACCGTGCGGTACGCGGTCACGTCGTCGATCTCCCAGCCGCGGTCGCGCAGGCCGGCGGCCAGTGTCTCGGTCGCGATGTCGGCGCGCGGCAGCAGCACCCGGTCCACCGGGTCGAGCACGTCGTCGTGCGGCGGGAAGATCGCCAGCAGGCCCTCCGACGACGACTCCTGCGACTCCAGGGCGTTCGGCACGAGGTCCGGCACGATGCCGAAGGCGCGCACGCGCTCGGCCGTCGACGTCCCGACGCAGGCGATCTTCACGCCGGAGAACGCGCGGGCGTCCAGCCCGAACTCGGCGAACTTCTCCCACACCGCGCGCACAGCGTTCGTCGAGGTGAACACCACCCACTGGTAGCGCCCGTCGACCAGGCCCTTGACGGCGCGTTCCATCTGGGTGGGCGACCGTGGCGGCTCGACGGCGATGGTCGGCACCTCCTCGGCGGTGGCGCCGTGCACCGCGAGCCGGTCGCTCATCACGCCTGCCTGGTCCTTGGTGCGCGGCACCAGCACGCGCCAGCCGTACAGCGCGCGGGACTCCCACCACGACAGCCGCGCGCGCTGCTCGACGACGTCCCCGACGGTGACGACCAGCGGGCCGTCGAGGTCCGCGCCCTCGCCGGCCAGCGCCGCGAGCGTGGTCTGCACGGTCTTCTGCGCGGTGAGCGTGCCGCGGGAGGTCACGGCGACCGGCGTCGACGGCGCGAGGCCGTGCGCGGTCAGGCCCGCGACGAGGTCGGACAGGTGAGCGGCGGTGGCGTGCAGCACGAGCGGGCCGGGGACCGCGGCGAGCGCCGCCCAGTCCACACCCGCACGCACGTCGGCCTCGACGTGCGCCGAGCCGAGCGGGACGCCGGCGTAGGTCGGCACGGCGGTGCCCGGGGCGACGCCGGGGACGACGTCGAACGGCAGGCCCGCGGCGGCGACGGCGAGGGTCTCGACCACGACGGCGTCGGCAGTCAGCGGGTCGCCGCCGACCAGCCGCACGACCGACCGGCCCGCGGTCGCCTCGACGACCAGGCCTGCCGCGACGTCGGCGGGCTCGCCGACCGCCGGCCGGACCTCGGCGCCGTCCGCCACCAGGGCGAGCACACCGTCGGGTACGTCGGGGTCGGTGACCACCAGCGGGGCGCAGCCGAGCGCGTCGCGCGCCCGAACGGTGAGCAACCCGGGGTCGCCGGGGCCGCTGCCCACGAAGGCGACACGTCCGGGGGTGGACGGTGCGCGGTTCATCGATCTACTCCCGATTGAGCGTCTACGGAGGGCCCGCCGGTGGCGCCCCCTCCCATGTCGAGCAGCTCGGCGGCGAGCGCCGCACCCAGCTTCTCGACGTCGTCGAGGTTGCCGGTGGCCGACGCGCGCAGCAGCGCACCGTCGCCCGTGCCGACCACCGCGCGCAGGAACACGCGGTCGACGACCCGGCCGTCGTCGTCGAGGTCGGATACCACGTCGGCCAGCGCGCCCACGGGGGCGCTGCAGCCGGCTTCCAGCGTCGCCAGCACCGCCCGCTCGGCGGTGACGGCCGCCCGCGCGCCCGCGTCGTCGAGCACCTGCGCGAGCAGGGCGGCCAACGCGGTGTCGGCCGCGCGGCACTCGACGGCGAGCGCACCCTGCGCGGGTGCGGGCAACATCTGCAGGGGGTCGAGAAGCTCGCCCGCCTCGTCGATGCGGCCGAGGCGGCGCAACCCGGCCGCGGCGACCACCACGGCGTCGAGCTCGCCGCTGCGGACCTTGCCGATGCGGGTGTCGACGTTGCCCCGGATCGGTACGGTGTACAGGCCGAGGCCGAGGGCCTCGAGCTGGGCGACGCGCCGCGGTGAGCCGGTGCCGACCGTCGCCCCCGCGGGCAGCTCCCCGAGCACCCGGCCGTCCCGAGCGACCAGCGCGTCGCGCGGGTCCTCCCGCGGCGGGACCGCGGCGATGACGAGCCGCGGGTCCGCCGCCGTCGGGAGGTCCTTGTAGGAGTGCACGGCGAGGTCGACCTCACCGGCAACGAGCGCGTCACGCAGCTGCGAGACGAACACACCGACGCCGAGCGTGGCGATCGGGGCGGACGAGCGGTCGCCGGAGGTGCTGATGGTGACCAGCTCGACGCTGTGGCCGGCATCGCGTAACCGCTGCGCGACGAGTTCGGACTGGGCGACGGCCAGCGCGCTGGGCCGGGTGCCGAGGCGGAGTGGACCGGTCTGGGTTGGAGCGGTCACCGGCGCTCCTCCCGGGAGCTTCCCGGCGCGACGAACGTGGCGTCGCCGGGATCCGACATCTCGCGAACGGCCTGCATCGGCGCCTCCAGTGCCGCGAGCACATCGCCGTGACGCTGCACAGCGACTGCGGCGGGCGCCTGCGGGTCCAGCTCGAACAACTCACGCAGGGCGTGCGCGTAGCTGCTGCCGTCCGGCCCTTCGGCCAGGCGCTTGACCTGCACCGTCGGGGTGTGCAGCAGCTTGTCCACGACGCGGCGCACGGTCTGCCCGAACTCCTCGCGGACCGCGGGGTCCAGCGCGGGCAGCCGCGCGTCGAGCCGCAGCAGCTCGGCGTCGATGACCTCCGACGCGCGGCGGCGCAGCGCCGTCACCGTCGGGGTGACCTCCGCGGAGCGCCGGGCGGCCAGGAAGGCCTGGGCCTCCTCGGCGACCATCTCCTGGGCCGCCGCGACCGCCTCGCCGTGTGCGCGGGGGGCCAGCCGGGCCGCCAAGGTGACCAGGTCGACGACGGTGACGCCGGGCAGCGCGGCCACGCCGGGGTCGACGTCGCGGGGCAGTCCGAGGTCGCAGACGGCGAGCGGGCGCCCGTCGCGGGCTACCACCGCGGCGGCCACGGTCTCGCGGGCGACGACCGTGCCGACCGCGCCGGTGCAGGCCACCAGCAGGTCCGCCGTGGCCAGCTCGTCGGCCAGGGCCTCGAGCGGGGCGAGGCGGGCCGCGGTTCCGGTGCGCCGGGTGTTGTGGACGAGCCGCTGCGCCCGCTCGGCGGACCGGTTCAGGACGACGACCTCGGCTGCTCCGGCGCGGCGCAGGTGGGCGGCGGCGAGCGCGCCCATCGCCCCGGCGCCGATGATGACAGCCCGCACGCCGTCGAGGTCGCGGCCGAGCGCGTCCGTCGCGGCGGCCAGCGCCTCCGAGACGACCGAGGCGCCCGCGGAGTCGATGCCGGTCCGGGTGTGCACCCGCTTGCCGACCCGCAGCGCCTGCTGCGACAGCTCGTGCAGGGTGCGGCCCACCGTGCCCGCGGTGTCCGCGGCGGCGTAGGCGGCACGCAGCTGGCCGAGGATCTGCGCCTCGCCGATCACCATCGAGTCCAGCCCGGCGGCGACGGCGAACAGGTGCTGCACGGCCGAGCCCGCGTAGTGGACGTACAGGTGCTCGGTGAGTTCGGGCATCGGCAGCCCGGCGTGCCGGCCGAGCACGCCGGAGACGTCGGCGAGCCCGCCGTGGAAGGCGTCGACGACCGCGTAGACCTCGATGCGGTTGCAGGTCGACAGCATCATCACCTCGGTGACGTGGCTGCCCTGCAGCATCTCGTCGAGCAGCTTGGGGATCTCGTCGACCCCGACGGCGGCGCGCTCCAGCAGCTCCACCGGGGCGCTGCGGTGCGACAAGCCGACGACGAGAACGCTCACGATCTCACCACCGCACGCCCGTTCACGGCGTCGTGGCCGGATCGGTCACTGTCCACATCCAGGCCGGCGAGGTGCCGGCGCGCGACGTGGAAGGCCAGGATCTGCAGCTCCACGGCAAGGTCCACCTTCCGCACCTCCACCTGCTCGGGTACCTGGAGGACCATCGGGGCGAAGTTCACGATGCACGAGACACCCGCTCGGACCAGCAGGTCGCAGGCGCCCTGCGCCGCGGGGGCGGGCGTGGCGATCATGCCGATCGTCACGTCGCGCTCGCGGCACGTCTGCGGGATGTCCCGCGCGTGGTCCACGACGATTCCGTTGATCTTGATGCCGACCAGGTCCGGGTCGACGTCGAACAAGGCCGTCACGGGGAAGCCACGGCCCCCGAACCCGCCGTAGCCGGCCAGCGCGTGGCCGAGGTTGCCGATCCCGACCAGCGCGACGGACTGGCGGTGGGTGAGGCCGAGCGCCGACTCCAGGTGCCGCAGCAGCGGCCCGACCTCGTAGCCGACCCCGCGGATGCCGTGCGAGCCGACGTAGGACAGGTCCTTGCGCAGCTTGGCCGAGTTGACCCCGCAGACGGCCGCCAGCTCGTCGCTCGACACCGTCTCCGTGCCCCGCTCGACCAGCTCACCGAGCATGCGCAGGTAGACCGCGAGGCGGGCGACCGTGGCCTCCGGGACGGCACGCGTGCGCGCCCGGCCGGTGCCCGTGACGCTCGAGTCCCCGAGGGCGTGGGTGCCCTCCGGGCCTGCCTGCGGCGACGTCACGCTGACGCACTCCTCGGACGATCGAGATCGGGGTGGTCGCGGTCGAGGTACCCCGCTGCGGTGTACGCAGGGGAGGCCGGGTATTGACGGCGACGCTCCGCCACGGTAGTCGCTCGTGAACGGGCGCACAAAGTTGCGATCTTGAGCCTGATCGTGCTCGTGCGCGCGTGCACCGGTGGGCGCGCGGGGGCTGCCGCTAGTCGCGGCGTCCGCTCAGGACGCGGTCACCACCACCGAGTGCCAGCCGGTCGCGCCGTCGGGCACGGGGGAGCTGCGCTGCTCGGGTTGCGTCGCGCCGGACCGGTCGGTGGCGCGGCACTGCAGCACGTGGCGGCCGGGCCCGAGGTCCAGCTCGGCCCGCCACATCCGCCACGTGTCGAGGTTCACCTCGGTCGCGAGCTGTGCGGGCTGCCACGGCCCGTCGTCGGCGCGGACCTCCACACGCTCGACGCCGGTGTGCTGGGCCCAGGCCGTCCCGGCCAGCAACACGCGGCCGCCGGTGAGCTGGGCGAACGCGCGCGGCCGGTCGATCCGCGACTGGGTCTTGATCGGCGCCTGCCGCGCCCAGCCGCGCTGCACCCAGTAGGCGTCGTACGCGGCGAAGGTCGTCAGCTCCAGGTCGGTGACCCACTTCGTCGCGGAGACGTAGCCGTACAGGCCGGGGACGACCATGCGCACCGGGAAGCCGTGCTCCCGGGGCAGTGCCTCGCCGTTCATCCCGACGGCGAGCAGCGCGCCCCGGTCGGGCTCGAGCAGGACCGCGGTCGGCGTGCCCGCGGTCCAGCCGTCGACGCTGGTGGAGAGCAGCTGGTCGGCGGCGTCGTGCACACCGGCGTCACGCAGGAGGTCGCGCAGGGAGACGCCGACGAAGGTGGCGCTGGACACGAGCGGGCCGCCGACGTCGTTGGACACGCAGGTCAACGTCAGGGTGCGGGCGACGAGGGGGCGGGCGAGCAGGTCGGCGAACGAGAGCGTGAGCTCGCGGTCGACCATGCCGTGGACCCGCAGCGCCCAGTCCGCGGCCGAGAGCGCGGGGACGCGCAGCGCGGCGTCGATCCGGTAGAAGTCCGCGTTGGGCGTGATCACGGGGGGCGCGCCGAACGCCGTGAGGTCCGCGCCGGGCGGTACCGGCGGAGCGGGCGTGACCGGGGCGGCGGCGAGCAGCCGGGTCACCTCGGCCGCGGGAGTCGCCGACCCCGCGGCCGAGCAGCTGGCCGGCCCCGCCCGCCACGACCGCGGCGGCGCCGACGACGCCGAGCGCGGCAGAGCCGTGGAGGACACCGCGGCGCGTGACGGCACCGGAATCGCGACGCCGGCCGGCGTCGGCATCATCCGCGCCGTCCGCGTCGGCTGTTCCCGCGCTGCCGGCGGCGGCATGTCCAGGGCCGTTGCCTGCGACGGCGTCGCGGGGCGGGTTCGACGGGGCGGCGCCTGCCCGGGGCAGCCGCGGATGCAGCCACCGGACCGCCCACACCCCGGCGGCCGTCGCCACGATCTGCGGGAGCAGGTCGAGCTGGGCGAACGACGGTGCCGTCCACGCCGCGGCGCCGGCCAGCAGCCCGAGCGCGACGACGACAGCGACGGCCGGCCAGGCCGCCCGTCGCGCGACGAGCCCGGCGAGCGCGGCCGCGCCGGCGAGCAGGACACCGATCCCGACGAGCAGCACCGGCTTGTCCGCGGTGCCGAACGTCGCGGTCGCGAACTCGACCAGCGGCAGCGGGGCGAGCCGGACCACGGCCGCGGCGACCGCCAGCGGCGGCGAGGCGGCGGGGGCGACGAGCGCGGCGGCGAGGTGCCCGGTCCCGACGGCGAGGGCCACCGAGGTGATGCCCAGCCCCGCCGCGGCCCCGGACGGGATCCGGTCTCGCCGCGGGGATGTAGCGAAAGCGGCGTTGGGTGCACTGGACGCACCGAAAGCCGCTTTCGCTACATCCGGGACCGGCGGGTCGGGGTCGGGCGGGTCTGCGGGCACGGGGCGGGCGGTGTCAGCGGGCGGAGCCGACGAGCGCCGTGCGGAAACGCTGCTCCTCGACCTTCCAGTAGCCGTGCTCGCGGCCGTCGATGTCGATCACCGGGACGCGGTCGCCGTACTCGGCGCGCAGGTCCGGATCGGCGTCGACGTCGACGGCCCGCCAGGTCTCCCCCAGCTCCCCGCAGATGCGGGCGACGTCGTCCTCGGCGCGCGCGCACGCGGGGCAGCCGACCCGGGTGTAGACGGTCACCCGCGCACCCTCCCCGACCGCCGATGTCTCCTCGGACACGCTGTCCTCCTCCTGATCAGGCCTGCGGCGGCCGGTCCACGAGCAGGTGACGGGCCAGGCGTCCCGCCACCGTCCGCGGCAGTTCGTCGACGAACACCACCTGCACCGGCACCTTGAAGCGGGCCAGCCGGGCGCGGCAGTGCGCCTGCACCGCGTCCGCGTCCAGCTCCGCGCCGGCCACGCGCACCACGACCGCCCGCACCGCCTGCCCCGTGCGCTCGTCGGGCACCCCGACCGCCGCCGCCTCGGCGACGGCGGGCAGTTCCCCGAGCACCCGCTCGACCTCGTGCGGGTAGACGGTGAAGCCGCTGACCACCACGAGGTCCGACGACCGGTCGACCAGGTGCAGCACACCCGAGCCGTCGAGGAAGCCCATATCCGAGGTGACGAACCAGCCGTCGGCGTCGGGACCCCCGGTGCGATCGGGCCAGTAGCCGGAGAACAGGTGGGGACCGCGCAGCGCGATGAGCCCGGCGTCACTCGCGGGATCGGCGGGGCCCTCGACGTCCTGCGCGTCGTCGATCATGTCCCCGACCGGGTCGCCGGTCCGCACGGCGGCCCGGACCTCGGTGGCGGCACGTTCGGCGGCCGCGCGGACCTCGACGGCGGCGCGCTCGGCCGCGGCGCGGAACTCCGCGACGCCCCGTTCCGCCACCGCGAGGACGTCCGTCGCGACGCGGCTCGCGGCGGTGCGGACGTCGATCGCACCGGTGCCGGCCGTCCCGGCCTCCCTGCGGACGTCGGTCGTTGCGGATCCGGTCGCTGCCGGCTCGGGCTCGCTCCTGCCACCTGCGGCAGCGGTCGACCCGTTGGCCTCAGGCTCCGGGACAGCCGCGACCTCCCGTTCGCCGGTGGACGACGCCGACTGGTCCACCGGGTCGTCTGCCGCCACGGCGACCGCCCCGGACAGCTGCGTCATCGGCCGTCCGTCACGGTCCACGAGCCGCAGCTCGATCCCCGGCAGGGGGCGCCCCACCGAGCCCGGGACCGCGATGCCGTCGATCGGCGTGCTCGTCACGACCGGCCCGGCCTCCGTCAGGCCGTAGCCCTCGACGATGCGGTGCCCGGTCGCCTCCTGGAAGGCCACCGCCCACGGCCGCGGCAGCGGCACGCCACCGCACGTGCACAGCCGCAGGTCGGCCAGTGCGGCGCGCAGGCGCTCGGGCGGGAGGTCGAGCAGCGCGCGATAGGTCGACGGCACGCCGGCGAGTCCGCTGACCCGGTGCCGGACGACCGTGTCGGCGAGCTCCTCGGCGTCGGGCCGCCCGGGTCCTGGCAGCACGGCTGTCGCACCCGCCCAGCAGATCTGGAACAGACCGGCCGCCAGCCCGTAGGCGTGGAACAGCGGCTGGGCCAGGAGCACGCGGTCCACCGGGGTGACGGGAGCCGGGCGGAGGGCCGCCGCCTGCGCCCGGTTGGCCAGCACGGCCCGGTGCGACAGGCACACGCCCCGCGCTTCAGAGGTGTAGAGGAGCAGCGCGACGTCCTCCCCGCCACCCACCGCGGCGACCGGCGCGCCGCGCTCGGTCAGGTCGGGCGGACCGACGACCTCGACCTCCGCGGCCGCAGCCGCGTCGTCCACCAGCAGCCGGGGGGCGCAGTGGGCGACGACGGCGCTGACGTCGCCCGGCCCCACGGGCACCGCCACCGCGCCGGCCCGCAGGGCACCGAGGACCGCGACGGCGAGGGCGGGGCCGCGCGCGCAGCGGATCACGACCCGGTCGCCGGCGACGACCCCGGCGGCCGCGAGCCTGCGCGCCTCGGCGGACACGGTGGCGTCGAGCTCGCCCCAGGTGAGCGTGGCGCCGGTCGCCGCGTCGATCAGCGCCGGATGGTCGGCGTGGCGGGCGGCGGCCGCCTCGACCAGTTCGGCCAGGTGCGTCGGGCGGTGCGTGCTGTCCACGGCGGGCGGCCTCCTCACGCGTGTCCTGTCGACCAGTGCCGCAGCGGAGCGCGGCGGTGATCCACAGGTGGGGTGACTGGCTGCGTCGTCACCAGTCTCCCGCCAGTCTTGCGCGCGGCGCACGGCCCCGGCGACCGCGGTCCGTGAACGAACGCAGAGTGACCGTCAATCGCACACAGCGTCACGCTGAGCGCACTTCGGGCACGCCGACGGTTCGTCACGGAGCGCCGGACGACGCTGACCGATCGTCACCGCCCACTCGGCGGTTGCTGCAGAGAGTGAGCGGGCATGCGCGCATCGGCTCCGGATGCCGGTCGTATGCTCCGCCGCTACAGCCGACTCAACGCGCGACCCGACGGGTCGGGCGCCAAGCTCACCCGAGGGAGTGGCATGCCGACTGTCGCCAGTACGCCGCGGACGGTTCCGCGGTGCCCCGCACCACTCGCTCCCGAGGTCGACCGGGAGACATGACCCGCCCGATGCGCGTTTCCCGACTGCTCGGCAGCGATTCCGCTTCCACCGGCGTGGACCGGCCGGCCCCGGTCCCGCCCACCGGCCGCCCGCGGCCGGTTCCTGGTGCCGCACCCACGACCGCCGTGCCGGCTGCCCCGGTGACCCGACCGGTGCACCCGGCCGTGGATCCGGCGGCGACCGGCGCCCTCGACCCCGTGAGCGAGAAGGTGCCCGCCCGGCTCACCGACGCCGCTGCACTGGCCGGTCCGCCGCGCCAACGGGTGCCGGGCCCGAACGGCGAGCACCGCGCCGTGACACCCACCGCCGCGCCGGACCCGCGTCCGGCGCCCGCGGACCCCGCCTCCCCGGAGGACAGCGGCCCGTGGGTGCTGGTCCGCGCCGCCCAGGCCGGCGACATGAACGCGTTCAGCGACCTGTTCGACCGGTACTACGACGTCGTGTTCCGCTACGTCCTGTTCCGGATGAACGACCGGACGCTGGCCGAGGACGTCACCCAGGAGACGTTCCTGCGGGCCCTGCGCCGCATCACGTCGGTCACCTACCAGGGGCGCGACATCGGTGCGTGGTTCGTCACCATCGCCCGCAACCTGATCTTCGACCACGTCAAGTCCAGCCGGTACCGCCTGGAGTCGACGACGTCGGACATCGTCGAGCTCTCGCCGAGCACCCACGGCCCCGAGCAGCAGGTGCTGGACATGGCGACGAACGAGGAGCTGCTGCGGTGCGTCCGCAAGCTCAACGCGGACCAGCAGGAGTGCATCTCCCTGCGGTTCCTGCAAGGCCTGTCCGTCGCGGAGACGGCGAAGATCATGGACCGCAACGAAGGGGCGGTGAAGGCATTGCAGCACCGCGCGGTCCGTAGGCTCGCCCAGCTGCTTCCGGAGGGGTTGCGATGACTGCGATGACGCGAGTGCCGATCTCTATCGTTCCGGAAGACCCGCGCGCTACAGGAGCGGCGAATGCGCGACTCGATGCGGTGAACGGTCCTTGCCCCGTATCCCGGGCCCGCCCGGGTCGTTGGGTGGGTGAACGTCGGGGACGCGCAGCGACCACACGATGCACAGGGATGCAGTGAGGACGGCCAACATGCCCGCGGGACGGGGCGAGGAAGAGCGGTTCGCCGCCGCGATCGAGAGCGGGACGCCGTCCGTCGGCGACGACGGAAGTGACGGCCTCGCCCGCGAGCTGGAGATCGCAGCACTGCTGCGCTCCGCCGGGCCGGCCTTCGCGCCGGCACCCGCCGCCAAGGCACGGGCGAAGCAGCGGCTCATGGCCGCGTTCGCCGAGGAGCACGGCGCCGGACACGCCGACGACACGGGCCCGATCGCGGTGACCACGTCGGTCGCCCTCGCGGACCGGCCACAGGGGCGCCACGCCGAGCCGACCCCGCTGCGCACCCGCGCAGGTGGGCGGCACGCGTTCCCCGAGGCGCCGGCCGACGAACCCGAGGTCGAGACGGACCTCGGCCCGTCCGTCCGGCGCCTGCGCCGGGCCCGGCCCGAGCGTGGTGGCCACCGCCGGGCGGCGCTGCTGGGTGCGGCCGCCGCCGCGGCGCTGGTCGCCCTGGCCGGTACGGGGACGTTCGCCAGCCGGGACGCGCTGCCCGGTGACCCGATGTACGGGGTCAAGCGGGTTGCGGAGTCGACCGGCTACGCGCTGACCTTCGGCGAGCAGGCCAAGGCCCGGCGCCACCTGGAGCAGGCCCAGCGCCGGCTCGACGAGGTCGAGGGTCTGGTGACCCGAGACCAGACCGAGCGGGCGAGCGACGCCCCGGCGGACCCGACCGAGCAACAGCTCGTGCGCTCGACGATGCAGGAGTTCGACACCAACGCGAACGAGGGTTCGCGCCTGCTGCTCTCCGGGCCCGCACCCGACGCCGCACAGGTCGACGACGTCCGGCAGTGGGCCACCGAGCAGTCCGCACGGCTGTCGGGCATGCGGTCGACGATCCCGGCCCAGGACAAGGCCGACGAGTCGCTCGCGCTGCTCAACCGGTTGCTCGGCGAGACGGACGCGCTGCAGAAGGCGGCGTGCGACCCGGCCGCCGGACAGTGCCCGACGGTGCGCGACGGCGAGTCGACGGAGGGCGACACGGAGACCGGACAGACGCTCGTGCCCGACGCCACGGTCCCGGGCCCGACGGAGAACCGGACTACCACGCGCGGCGGTGCCGGGCGGGCCGACGACACGGCGGACGACGACACGCCGTCGGCGGACGACGAGCAGTCCTCCTCGTCCGACGACTCCGACGACGACTCGACCGACGACCGGCGCCGCGACGGCTCGGGCGGGTCCGGCGGCTCGGGCGGGTCCGGCGGCGGTGACGCCGGGGGTTCCGGCGGTGAGGTGTCGCTGCCGGTCGTGCCACTACCGGTGAAGGTGCCCTCGCTCGCTCCCGGACTGCCCGGCGTGAAGCTGGGCTGACCGACCGGCCCGGCCCGGCTGGTGGTCCCTTGTGGACACCCGACAGGCGGGCCGCCGCGACACCACCGCGGCGGCCCGCTTCGGCCTGTCCGGGCAGGTCCCACCGTCGTCCGCAGGCGGAGCGGCACCCGACCGCGCCGGGCGGCGACGTTAGGCTGACGCCACGTTCGCGGTCGAGGCGGAGGCACTGGTGGGAGAAGGAGAGCGGGGTCGTCCCGAGGTCGCAGGCATCGCGGAGTCGTCGAGCGTGCTCGACGCCGTGACGGCCCTCGACCCGGCCGTCCGGGCCGGCGAGGCCGCCGCGGCCGCGGCCGTGGCGGCCGAACGGAGCGTGGTTCCCCTCTCGCCGCCGACGGACCTGACGGCGGCCGCGTTCTTCGACGTCGACAACACGATGATGGTCGGCGCGTCGATCTTCCACTTCGCCCGCGGTCTGGCGGCACGGAAGTTCTTCACGACCTCGGACATGCTCGGTTTCGTCTGGCAGCAGACGAAGTTCCGGATCGGGGGCCGCGAGCTCAGCTACGGCCACACCACCGGGCGCGACACCGCGCTGTCGTTCGTCGCGGGGCGTCCGGTCGCCGACATCGTCGAGCTCGGCGAGGAGATCTACGACGAGCTGATGGCGGACCGGATCTGGGCGGGTACGCGCGCGCTGGCCCAGATGCACCTCGACGCCGGGCAGCGGGTCTGGCTGGTCACGGCCACACCCGTGGAGCTGGCGCTGATCATCGCCCGGCGGCTGGGGCTGACTGGCGCGCTCGGCACGGTGGCCGAGAGTGTCGACGGGCACTACACCGGCCGGCTGGTCGGGGAGGTCCTGCACGGCCCGGCGAAGGCGCACGCGGTGCGCGCGCTGGCCGTCACCGAGGGCCTGAACCTGCGCCGCTGCACGGCGTACTCGGACTCGGTGAACGACGTGCCGATGCTGTCCGCGGTGGGGACGGCCGTGGCCGTCAACCCGGACCGCGACCTGCGCGACATCGCCCGCGCCCGCGGCTGGCCGATCCGCGACTTCCGCACGGGCCGGCGCGCCACGCGCATCGCGGTGCCCGCGCTGCTCGGGGCCGGCGCGGTGGCGGGAGCGGTGGCGGCGGGCCTGCGCCGCTGGCGATAGGCCCCGCGCGGGCCCGGCCCTATCCCTGGAAGGCGTTGCGGCGTCGGCCGAGCAGGCGGTAGAGGGTGAGCTGGATCGTCTCGCGCACCTGGTCCGCGAGGTTGAACACGAGCATCGGGTCGTCCGCCGCGTCCGGGCCCAGCTCCGCGGTGGAGAGCGGCTCGCCGAACTCGATGAGCCACTTCGACGGCAGCGGTACGGCGCCGAGCGGGCCGAGCAGGGGGAACGTCGGCGTCACCGGGAAGTACGGGAGGTTCAGCAGCCGGGCCAGCGCCGGGACGTCCGCGAGCTTCGGGTAGGTCTCCTCGGCACCGACGATCGAGCACGGGATGATCGGCTTGCCGGTGCGCAGCGCGGCGGACACGAACCCGCCGCGGCCGAACCGCTGCAGCTTGTACCGGTCCGCGAACGGCTTGCCGATCCCCTTGAAGCCCTCCGGCCACACGCCGACCAGCTCACCGGCCGTCAGCAGGCGCTCGGCGTCCGCGTTGCAGGCCAGCGTGCTGCCGTGCTTGCGGCTGAGCTGGCCGACGACCGGCATCCGGAACACCAGGTCCGCGCCGAGCATGCGCAGGTACCGGTGTGCCGGGTGATCGTCGTGGAGCGCGACCGAGGTCATCAGCGCGTCGAGCGGGACGGTGCCGGAGTGGTTCGCGACGACCAGCGCGCCGCCCACGTCCGGCACGTGGTGCAGGCCGGTGGTCTCGACCCGGAACCACGTCCGGTACAGCGGCCGGAGCAGCGGGAGGACGACGTTGTCGGTCAGGTCGGCGTCGAAGCCGAACTCGTCTACGGCGTAGTCGCCGGTGAGCCGGCGGCGCAGGAACGCGAGCGCGTCCGCCAGGGCGGCCTCCCACCCGGGCGGGAGCTCGCCGGGCTCGGGCAGGGTCGACGGGGCCTCTTCGGTCGGCGGGCCTTCCGCGGTCGAGACGTCGGGGCCGTCCGCCGGGGCAGGGTCGGCCTGCGTGCCGGCTCCCGTCCGCTTCGGCCCGACGGTCGGCCGCGGAGGCGTGACGGCGGTCGTGTCCGACGTGCGCGCGGTCCCGGCGGACGGGGTGCCGGCTCGCGCCCGCTTCGGCGTGGCGCCCGGTACCGCGGGCGCGACGCCTCCTGCGTCGGGGGTGACCGGCGCGGGACCGGGCCGGCGGGTCGCCCGGCGGGGTTCGGCACGGCGGCGGCTGCGCGCCGGGCGGGCCGGCGGCGCGGTGTCGCCGGCGTGGAGGGGGATGACCTGCGCGCCGTCGAGGTCGGGGGTGCGGGGGTCGTCCGGGCCGTCGGCGGTCATGCCTGCCTCCCGAGCCCGGCGACCAGCCGGGCGGCGGCGTGCACCCCACGGTCGACCAGCCGTTCCGCCTCCTCGACCCGCTCGCGCCCGGCCAGCGGGTGGAACGCGCGGCCGCGCACGAAGTCATCGAAGGCCTGGACGGTGGTCCAGCGCGGCGTGAAGCCGAACGCGGTGCGCAGGCGGGTGGTGTCGACGACCCGGCCGAAGTCGAGCAGGCGCAGCTGCTCCGGGGAGAACGACGCGACCCGGGCCGTGGCGAGCGCCCGGCCGACCAGCCCGACGGCGGGCGGCGGCACCGGCAACGGCACCCGTCCGGCCCGGCGGATGGCCTGCGAGAGCAGGAGCACGCCGTCCGCGGCCACGTTGACCACACCCGGCGCGTCGTGCGCCACCGCACGTTCGAGGACGGCGAGGGCGTCTTCCTCGTGCAGCAGCTGCAGGCGGGCGTCATAGCCCAGGACGGTGGGGACCACCGGAAGCGCGAAGTAGCGCGTGACCACGGTGTCGATCCGCGGGCCGACCAGGCTCGCGAACCGCAGCACGGTGGTGGAGACGTCCGCCCGCCGCCGGGCGAAACCGCGCAGGTAGCCCTCGATCTCGGTGGCGTCGCGGGCGTACCCGGCGGTCGGCAGGTCGTTCGGCGTCATCGTCTCGTCGAACAGCGCCGGGTCCAGCGGGCTCGCGCCGTAGACCGCGGTGGTCGACTCGAGCACGACCCGCCGCACCGTCGGCGCCTTCTGGCAGGCGGCGAGCAGCTGCATGGTGCCGAGGACGCTCATCTCCCGCGCCGCCGACCCCCACCTCCCCGAAGGATCGGGTGAGAGGGCGGCGTGCACCACCGTGTCCACGTCCGCGCGCGCGATCACCTTGGCGATCAAGGGGTTGCGGATGTCCGCCCGGATGAACTCCGCGCGGCCCATGCGGCTGCACAGGTCCGGTCCGGGAGGGACGGTGTCGACGCCGAGCACCCGCTCTATCGACGGGTCCGCGGCGAGCCGCGCGGCGAGGTGCCCGCCGAGGAAGCGGCTGACACCCGTGACGAGGACGACCGAGGGGGCCACGGGCCGAACCTTACGACCCGAGCGACGCGCTACGGACCGGGCCGTCCGGCACAGCGGGAAGTGTGCGCCCGCTCACTTGCCGAGCTTGCGACGCTGCACGCGGGTCTTGCGGAGGAGCTTGCGGTGCTTCTTCTTCGACATCCGCTTGCGACGCTTCTTGATGACCGAACCCATACGTCGGTTCCTTCCTGCTGGACGGGTGGAGCCGCCGGCCCGGACACCGTCGTGAGGACGTACACCGACCGGACGTCGACTGGTTGCCCACTCTACCGGCGCCGACCGACGGTTCTCGCACCCGCACCGCCCCGGGATGCCGCGGAGATGCCTCGAAGTGACCGCCGGGACGCCGCGACGGTCAGCCCGCGTCGGACCAGGCGTCGCGCAGGTGGCTCTCCACGGCGCGGCGCGGCACGCGGAACGACCGGCCCACCCGCGCCGCCGGCAGCTCGCCTGCGTGCACCAGCCGGTAGACCGTCATCTTCGACACCCGCATCCGGGCGGCGACCTCGGCCACCGTCAGGAACTGCACCTGGGGAAGGTCGGTCGGGTCGGACCGTTCCGATCGCATCGGATCACCGCTTCCTGGTCGCACCGGCAGGCGCGGCCCCTCGCCAGGCGAGCACGGTGTCGGAGGCGGAGCCTAACCGGGTGCTGACGCACCCCGTCGGGGGGCCGCGCACGTGCTGCAGCAGGTGCGTCGTTCACCGACGGTGTGCGACACCGCATCTGGGGTGCGTCAGCGCGCGCCTCGGCCACCAGATGGTGGGCGACACCACGCTCGGGCGCCTTCAGCGCGCGCCCAGCTCCACCGACCGGTCGCGCGCCGCCTCGATCGCCGCCAGCATCGCCGCACGCACCCCATGACGTTCCAGCTCACGCACCGCGGCGATCGTCGTCCCGGCGGGCGAGGTGACGGCCTCCCGCAGGATCACGGGGTGGTCGCCGGACTCGCGCATCATCACCGCCGCCCCGTAGGCCGACTGGACGATCAGCTCGGCCGCCACCGCGCGCGGCAGACCGAGCAGGATCCCCGCGTCGATCATGGCCTCGACCAGGTAGAAGAAGTACGCAGGCCCGGAGCCCGACAGCGCTGTCACCGCGTCCTGCTGGCTCTCCGGCAGCCGCACCACCCGGCCGACCGAGCCGAGCATCTTCTCGACGGCGGCGAGGTGCTCGTCGGTCGCGTGGCGGCCACCCGAGATGGCGCTCATCGCCTCGCCGACCAGCATCGGCGTGTTCGGCATGACCCGCACCACCGGCGTCCCGTCGGGCAGCACCTGCTCGTAGAGCGACGTCGGCAGGCCCGCGCACAGCGAGACCACGAGCGTGCCCGGCGCCACGGCGGTCGCCAGCTCGGCGAGGAGCGGGTCGATGTCCTGCGGCTTGACGGCCACCACCAGCACCTCGGCGCGCGCGGCCGCCTCCGCGACGTCGACGGCGGCGACGCCGTGACGCGCCGTGAGCTCGCGGGCCCGTTCCGGATGGCGCTCGGTGAAGCACAGCTCGCCCGCCGGCTGACCCGCGGCGAGCAGCCCCGCCAGCAGCGCCTCTCCGATCTTGCCGGCCCCGAGCACCGCGATCCGCGTCATGACTCGCACCGTAGCCCGCCTCGGCGCACGGCTCGGGCGGAGGTGGGGTGGGCTGCGACGACCGATCCGGTGAGCGACCTACCGCACCGAACGCCGCGGTCGGTCTCCGGCCGTGCTCAGCCGAGGATCGGCGTGGGCTGCGCCGGGGCGCGCAGGTGCAGGCGCGCGAACAGCAGCGCCTCGGCCAGGAGCGCCGCCCGGTCGCCCCGGCTGCGGGCGCGCCGCGTGTTGATCTCGAGGACGACCGCGCCGGCGAACCCCGACGCCGCGAGCAGCTCGCAGACCTGCGCGCACGGCTGTGTCCCGCGCCCGGGCACGAGGTGCTCGTCACGCGGGGCGCCGCTGCCGTCGGCGAGGTGGACGTGCGCGAGCCCGCCGCCCATCCGCTCCATCAGGCCCAGCGCGTCCGTCCCGGCGGCCGCGGTGTGGGACAGATCCAGCGTGTAGCTCCGGTAGCCGACGTCGGTGGGGTCGAAGCCCGGGCTGTAGGGCACCGCCCGCACGCCGCCGCGGGTGATCGGGAACATGTTCTCCACGGCCACCGCGATGCCCGCGTGCTCCTCTGCCCGGCGCACCTCGTCGTCGAACACCACCGCGTAGCGCCGCTGCCAGCGGAACGGCGGGTGGATGACGACCGTGCGCGCACCGAGCTCGTGGGCCGCGCCGACCGCGCGCCGCAGGCGCTCGACGGGGTCCGCGGTCCACACCCGCTGCGTGACCGCGAGGCACGGCGCGTGCACCGCGAGCACCGGGACACCGGATGCGTCGGCGAGCCGGCCGACCGCCGCCACGTCCTGGCTCAGCCGCTCGGACCACACCATCAGCTCGACGCCGTCGTAGCCCAGCTCGCGGGCCAGCGCGAACCCGGCATGCACCGTTTCCGGGAACACCGAGGCGGTGGAGAGCGCGACGGGCGGACTCATCTCCCCAGTAGTACCAGCACCGCAGGCGACGCCGTGAGCAGCAACCCGACCAGGACGGCGAACCCGGTGGTGCGCCGGTCCGCCTGGTGCAGCAGCTGCCGTACCAGCAGGACGAGCCCGACGGTGACGAGCACGGCTGCGGCGAGCGCCACGACGGGCAGCCCGCGCCAGAGGTAGCGGAACAGCACCCACAGCACCGCGCCGGCGACCGCGCCGGCCAGCCACTGCGCGACGACCCCCGCCCAGGCCTGGGCCGGCCGGACGGTCCGCCCCTCGTGCTCGTCGAACTCGTCGTGCTCGTCGTCCTCCCGCTCGTCGTCGAGCTCGTCGACGTCGTGCTCGCGCTCGTCCGGGTCGAGCTCGTCGTCGAACCGGTCGCCGTCGACGTCGTCGCCTGTGAAGTCGTCGGCGCCGCGCGGCTCGTCGTCCTCGTCGCCCGTGCTGCCCGGGCGACGGCCGCGGGCAGGCGGCGCAGGCAGGCGCGGCGCGGCGACGTCCACCCGGTCATCGACGTCCACCCGGTCATCGACGTCACCGCCGAACCTGCCGAACCCGCCGAAGCCGTCGGCGTCGTGGACGTCGTCGAAGCCGTCGAGTTCGTCGAGGCTGCGGTCGGTCAGCTCGGTGGGTTCGTCGACGACCTTCCTCGCGAACGGGCGCACCCGGGGCACCGGCGCCGCGGCGGGCACAGGAGCAGCTCCGGTTCGTCGCGGGCCGGTGCCGAACGCGGGCCGGACGGACGCAGGCGGCGGACCGGCCGCGGGCTCGGCCGGTCCTCGGGGGCCGGGCCGGACGGGGACGTCGAACGCGGTGACATCGAAATCGGTGGCCGGTCCGTCGCTGCGACCCGCCCTGGCGGACGTGCCGAAGTCCGTCGTCCCGGCACCCCGCCGGAGCCCCGGGACGTCGAACCGGGTCGCCGCGTCCTCGTCGCGCCGGCGGCCGGCCGCGTCGACGCGCGTGACCGGGCCGTCCGTGCGGCGTCCCCCGCCGAGGTCGAGATCGGTCGCGGGCCCGTCGAGCAGGCTCGGGAACGTGGCGCGACGCGGGGGACGCGGCCGGCCGACAACGGTCTCCGGCCCGTCCTCGCCGTCTTCGTCGTCGAGCTCGAACGGGTCGTACGCCCCGGTGTCCGGACCGGGGTCGGGCACCGGACGCCGACCCTGCGGCCCGGAGGCGCGCCCGGGACTCTGGGCCGCCCGGTGCGGAGCCGGCGGCGGGACCGCGGCGGGCAGGAAGGGCCGTCCGACGGGCTGCTCGCGCAGCGCGGCGGGCTGCTCACGACCCGGCGCGGCCGGCGCGGGGGCGGCGCTCGGCAGCGGCCGCGCCCGGTTCGGGGTGCCCGCCGGAGTGCTGCGGTAGGACTCCCAGGGGCCCGGGGCGGACGACGGCACCGCGCGCAGCGGACCCGAGGCTCCGGCCCGGCCTCCGGTCGACGGCGGCGCGACGTCACGCGGACCGGATGCCGACGCCGGTGGCGCGTTCCGCGCCGGGCCCGGACGCCCGTTCGGCCGTGACCCGCCGTCCCGTGTGCCGGGGCCGCCGGTGGTCGGGATCGCCCGCAGCGGTCCCGATGCCGAAGGCCGCCCCTCCCGGACAGCGGCCGGTACCGCCCGCACCGGGCCGGACGCCGTCGTGCGCTCAGCACCGTTCGCCACGCCGTTCGCCGAGCCGTTCGGCACCGAACCGCGGGTCGGGCCGGGACCGTACGGGCCTTCGGGGTAGCCGGCGGATCCCGGCGGACGCTGCCGGTCCCCGATCATCTCGGTCGGCCGGTCACGGCGCCCGGTCACGGGAGGGCCGCCGGGCGCGGGACGGGGAGGCGGGCCGCCGCGGTACCCGGGCGGTGCGCCGTCGTGGGCCTGGCGCGGTGGCCGGCCCGGCCCGGCGTCGGGCGGGTACGGGCGCCCGTCCGGCCCGCGGCGACCGACCGGCGGCGGTGGCGGGACCGGCCCGTCCGGGCCCTCACCGCGCCGCCTGCGGCGACGCCCGCCCGGGCCGCCTTCGCCGTGCTCGGCGAGCAGCTCGGCGACGGTGCGCTGCCGCGTGTAGTCGATCTCCGGACTCATCGGCTACACCGTGCCTCGTCGGTCGTCAGCGTTCCAGGCCCCCACCGCGCGCGGTGCGCCGAGCGGTCGGTGATGCGTGCCCGAGCGTCGGACGCCGACGCGCGCCCTCGCGGGGGTGACGCGCAGGGCTCCGCGGGATGACACGGTCGGGTGCACACGGGGAGGCTACTGCCCGGACGTGACGAGTTCGTGACACGGGCCGTCACGCACGGGTAGAAATTGACTACTCTCCGCTACCCATCGTCGACAGGGCGCCGTCAGGCCTCGAACTTGTACCCCAACCCGCGCACGGTGACCAGGTGCCGCGGCACCGACGGGTCCGCCTCCACCTTCGAGCGCAGCCGCTTGACGTGCACGTCGAGCGTCTTCGTGTCGCCCACGTAGTCCGCGCCCCACACCCGGTCGATCAGCTGGCCCCGGGTGAGCACCCGCCCGACGTTGCGCAGCAGGTACTCCAGCAGGTCGAACTCCTTGAGCGGCAGCGCCACCTCCGCGCCGTCGACGCTGACGACGTGCCGCTCGACGTCCATCCGCACCGGACCGGCCGTGAGCACGCCCGGCGTCGCGTCGCCGTCCGTCGCCTCGCCGCCGCGGCGCAGGACGGCCCGGATCCGGGCGATCAGCTCGCGGGCCGAGTAGGGCTTCGTGACGTAGTCGTCCGCACCCAGCTCGAGGCCGACCACCTTGTCGATCTCGCTGTCCCGGGCCGTCACCATGATCACCGGTACGGCGGACCGGACGCGCAGCGCCTTGCAGACGTCCGTGCCGCTCATCCCCGGCAGCATGAGGTCGAGCAGCACGATGTCCGCGCCGTTGCGGTCGAACTCCTCGAGGGCGCCCTGCCCGGTGGCCGCGATCGCGGTGCTGAAGCCCTCCTTGCGGAGCAGGAACTCCAGCGGCTCGGCGAACGACTCCTCGTCCTCGACGATGAGCACCCTTGTCATGCACGTCCTCCGGGGTCGGTGGTGGCCGCGGCCGCGTGGTCGGCGGTGCGCGCGGGCAGGCACATGGTGAAGGTCGAGCCGGTGCCCGGACTGCTCCACAGCCGCACGTGGCCGCCGTGGTTGGCCAGCACGTGCTTGACGATGGCGAGCCCCAGCCCGGTGCCGCCGGTCGCCCGGGAGCGGGCCGGGTCGACGCGGAAGAACCGCTCGAACACGCGCGTCTGGTGCTGGGGTGCGATCCCGATGCCGCGGTCCGTCACCGCGATCTCGACGGTGTCGCCGACGCGCCGGCGCGAGACCGAGACCGACGCCTCCGGCGGCGAGTACGCGATGGCGTTCTCCAGCAGGTTGCTCAGGGCGGTGATCAGCAGCGTGCGGTCGCCGTCGATCGCCAGCCCCGACGGGCGGTCCACGCTGATCTCGATGCCGGCCGACTCCGCGGACAGCCGGCAGCGGGCGAGCGACTCGTTCACCAGCTCGTCCACATCGACGGCGCAGAGCTCGGGCAGCCGTTCCGCACCCGTCAACCGCGACAGCGCGATCAGCTCGGTGACGAGCGCCCCCAGCCGCGTCGACTCCTTGAGGATCCGCCCGGCGAAGCGGCGCACCTCGACGGGGTCGTCCGCGGCGTCGAGCACGGCCTCGGCCAGCAGCCCGACCGCGCCGACGGGCGTCTTCAGCTCGTGGCTGACGTTCGCGACGAAGTCCCGCCGGGTCGCCTCCAGGCGCACGGCGTCCGAGCTGTCGGTGGCCTCGACGACCGTGAACCCGTCGCCGAGCCCGCGGACCTGGCCGAGCACGGCGGCGGGCTCGCGGCCGCGGCGCTCGAGCGGCGAGAGGTCGATCTCCATCAGCGACCCGTTCGAGGTGCCGGCGGCCACCTGCCGACATGCCGTCCGGGCGCGCGGGTCGGCCAGGCCGCCGCGAACCAGCCCGAGGTCGACGGCGCGCGGGTTGTGCAGGACCACCTCGCCCGATCCGGTCAGGACGGCGAGCCCGGCCTCGGACGAGCGGAACACGCGCAGCAGGAGATCGGCCAGCGACGGGCCGGGGTCGTCGGCCGGAGTGACGCGCCGCTCCGGTGCCGGCGCGGGACGGCGCCTCAGGGCGACGCCACCGCCGAGCCCGACCAGCAGCGCCGCCGCGGCCAGGAACAACGACGCCAGCAGGCTCACGGCCGCATGGTAGGCGTGCGGCCCGACAGATCCCGACCATCATGACCTCGGCGACCACCACACGAGGGACTTTTCGACCCCCGTTCACGGCACGTTCACCTACCTCGATCAGATAGTTGAAGGTTCATGTTTTTCGTGGCACACTGGGATCGAACGACGACCACCGGAGGATCCCGTGCCCATCCAGCGCCTGAACCACGCCGTGCTCTACGTCCGCGACGTCGACGAGAGCGTGGCCTTCTACACCGAGGCGCTCGGCTTCCGGGTCAAGGTCGCACTGCCCGGAGCGGCCTTCCTGCAGGCCGAGGGCTCGACCAACGACCACGACCTGGGCCTGTTCGCCGTCGGCAGCCGGGCAGGCGCCTCGACGGCCGGGCGCAGCACCGTCGGGCTCTACCACCTCGCGTGGGAGGTCGACACCCTCGCCGAACTGCACCGGGTCGCCACCGTGCTGACCGAGCGCGGCGCCCTGGTCGGCGCCTCGGACCACGGAACCACCAAGGCTCTCTACGCCCGCGACCCCGACGGCCTGGAGTTCGAGGTGAGTTGGCTGGTCCCGGCGGAGCTCCTCACCCCGGACCTGACCATGCAGACGTCGCCGCTCGATCTGGACGCGGAGATCGCCCGTTACGGCGCTGACACGCTCGGAGGTATCGGCGTGTCGGTACCGGTGCCGTCGTAACCCTCCGTCGCGGCTTGCGTACCGTTTGCCGAGACCGGGCATCCTTCCGTCAGGCAGATGGTTAGAATCGTTGTTGCGATGGTCTGCGGATCGGACCTGGACATCCGCTGATGCGCGGCCCGTGCCGCAGGAGGTCCGAAGGATGACGGGGGACACGGTGCCGTGACGGCGACGGCGGAGAAGGCCGGCGCGCTGGGCACCTTGGAGCACGACGCGCTGTTCTACGCGGACGACAACGAGTACGTCGCCGGCGTCCTGGGCTTCGTCCGCGAAGGGCTGCGGCGCGACGAGCCCGTGCTCGTGGCGGTACCCGGATGGAACCTCGATCTCCTGCGCGCGGCGCTGACGCCCGACGAGATGGCGCGCGTCCGGCTGCGCGACATGACCGTGGCGGGCCGCAACCCCGGCCGGATCATCGGCACCGTGCTCAGCGCATTCGTCCGTGAGCACGCCGACCGCCGGGTACGCGTCGTCGGCGAGCCGATCTGGGCAGAGCGGACGGACGAGGAGTACCCCGCGTGCGCCGAGCACGAGGCGCTGATCAACGTCGCGCTCGGTGAGTCGCCCGCCTCCATCCAGTGCCCGTACGACACCACGAGGCTGCCGACGTCCGTCCTCACGGACGCGACGCGCACCCACCCGACGCTGGCCTCCCCGTCCGAGCGCTGGATGAGCCCCACCTACACCGACCCCGGCGCGGTCGCCGCGTCGTTCGACGTCCCGCTGAGCCAGGCGCCGAGCGACGCCGAGTTCGTGGTCATCGGGCCGGACACCGGTGCGCGGTCCGCCCGGGTGCTCGTGCACGACGCCGGCCGGATGCACGGAATGGACGACGACCGGCTCACCGACGTCCGGCTCGTCGCGCAGGAACTGGCGGTCAACACCCTCACGCATTCGCCGAACGGCCGCGGCGTGCTCGAGGTCTGGACGGCGGACGACCACCTCGTCCTGCAGGTCCAGGACGGCGGCCGGATCACGGACCAGCTGGTCGGGCGGCGCGCGCCCGAGCCCCCGCACGTCGGCCACGGGCTGTTCGTGGTCCACCAGCTCGCGGACCTCGTCCGCATCCACCGCGAGTCGACAGGCACCACGGTCCGGGTCTACTTCCGGCTCCCCTGACCGCCGTGGCCTACCCGGTCACCGGGCGGCCTCGCCCATTCGGTAGCCCTCCGCGGGCGAGAAGCGCGCCGTCACACTGAACCGGTCCCCGCGCACCAGGGTGTGGCGCCACTCCACGGCCTGCGCCCCCGCGAGCCCGAGCCGGTCGATCGCGAACGCCGCCACCTCCGGTCCCGTGCCGAGCAGCTCGCGCTCCGCCCCGTCGGGTACCACGGCACGCAGGTGCTCGTGGCCGCCCGTCACCCGGATCCCGCACCGGGCCGCGTATTCGTCGTAGAGAGCGGTGCGGGCGAAGTCGGCGTCGAGCAGCGGGGCGGCCAGCCGCTCGGGCATCCACACCCGGTCGATGGCCAGGGGCTCCTCGTCCGAGAAGCGCAGCCGCTCCAGGTGCACCAGCGGCGTCGACTCCTCCAGACCCAGCCGTGCGGCCACCACCCCGTCCGCCCGGACGTCCAGCGTGCGCACCACGTTGCGCTGCACCCGCCCGGTCGCCTCGACGGACTGGAACAGGCTGTACGGGGTGCCCAGCGGCTGCGCGATCTCCGTCGGGGACGCCAGGCGCGGCGGCCGGCCGCGCTCGGCGACGACGAGCCCCTCCTCGCGCAGACGGCGCAGCGCCTCCCGCACGGTGTGCCGGCTGACCCGGTACTCGGCGACGAGCGCCAGCTCGCCGGGGAACGCGGCGCTGAACTCTCCCGCACCCAGCCGCCGGCGGAGGTCCGCGAGCAGCTGCACCCAGAGTGGGGTGGCGCCGCGCCGGTCCAGCTCGTGAGCGCCCACGGGCTCGACACGTGCGGTCATCGGGTGCTCACGCACCCAGTCTGCCCTACTGGAAGAGCTCGTCCAGCGCCCGCTGCTCCAGGTCCACCCACCGGCGCACCCGCTCCCGCGCCTCGTCGATCTCCTTCTCGTCGAGATGGTGGGCGCCGTCGGGGGTCATCCGGCAGATGTTCATCGGGCCGCCGATGCTCGGCGAGGTGCGGTCCAGCGCGTCGAGCACCCGCATCGCGGCGAGCACGCCGTGCTCGACCCCGCGCTCGGTCATGCGGTACTGCGCGAGCAGCGCCCCCGCCTGCTGGGCCATCGCCGCACCGCTGCCCACGGCATGGAAACCCACGACCTCGTAGCGGCCGATCAGCCCGTGCGGGTCGACGTCGGCGATGAACGGCTCGTCGCCCGAGTAACCCGCCGCGAGCACGTACGTGGCCGGCGTCGCCCCGCCCGCCGGCTTGCCCGGGACCTCCGGGATGAAGCTGGCGTAGTGCCGGCGCAGCACGGGCACCACCTGTCACAACCGTCAGGCACGGCGACATCGCCCGCAGCCGCAGGTCGCGGGCATGGGCCGCGCCTGACGGCCGCGATCCTGCAGAGCGTGACCGACGTCCACGGCCTCGACGATCGGCGTCGGGTTCGCGTCGAACATGCCCTCCAGCTCGGTGAGCACCGCCCGGGCGCCGCTGCCGCCCCAGGCGGCGTGGTCGCCGAGGTGGTGCAGCTTGCGCGCGGGGTAGCTCAGGCCGCGGTCGGCGTCGGTGATCTGGGAGTCGGCGGCCAGCACCAGCCCGTCGGCGCAACGTATGGCGAGGACGACGGTCACGGGCACCTCCGGGTGCGGTCGCAGCAACGGCATGTATCAGAGCACGCGGGGCGCTCCTCTGTTGGGCAGCGCGGACGTGACTGTGGGAGTGGCGCGTCCGGTCGGCCGCCGTCACCTCCCGCGACGGCGGCCCTCCGGTTCGCCGAGCAGGCAAACCCGTTGCGGCCGCGACCTACCGTCGAGGGGTGCGCGTGACGTTTCCCCGCCTCGAGGACGGGGCCCGGTCCTACAGCATCGTGGAGCGGTCCGACGGCGTCCGGTACCGCGTGTACGACGGCACCGCGACCTCGACGCTGCCGCACGACCTCGGCCACCTGATCGTCGAGCGGGAGACCGGCGACCACGGGGGCTTCTGGGGCGCCGTGGCGGCCGGGGTCGTCTTCGCGAGCATGGAGCACCTCGACGGCCGTCGGCCGCCCCACGCGGCGCAGCGGTCGACGGCCACGATGCGCGAGCGCAGCGACGACCTGCGGCGGGCCGAGCTCATGGTGTGGCTGACCGGACGGATCGCCCGGGACGGCGTCACGTCCCCGGAGCGGGTCCGCATCGCGGCGCGAGAGGCGCTGTCGACGTTCCCGGGGGCCTCGGTCGACGAGAACGCGGTGCTCGCGGCGAGCCGGGCGATGCAGGAGGCGGAGCGGCGGTGGGCGGCGCTGGCGCCGGGCGAGGAGCTGGTGCTCGAGTGGCCGGACCGCCGCACCCGCCGGCCGGGGTCGCAGCGCGGGGCGCGAGCGAACCGTGGACGCCGGGAGCACGGCCGCCGGGCGGAAACCGGACGTCGTCGTCGAGCGGGTGACCGGAACGACCGGTGAGTAGTGCGAGCTGCTCAGAGCGCTCTCGAGACCGGGACGGCCGGCATGGACGCCGCCTCGCGAGCGCGAAGGTCCTTACGCAGGATCTTCCCCGACGCCGACTTCGGGATCGCGTCGAGGAACTCCACCATGCGCACCTTCTTGTACGGCGCCACCCGCTCCGCGACGAATGACAGCACCTCCGCCGCGGTGAGGTCGGCCCCTGGCCGTGGGACGACGAACCCCTTGGGCACCTCGTTGCCGTCGGTGTCTCGCACGCCGATGACTGCGGCGTCGGCGATCCGGTCATGGCTGAGCAGCACGGCCTCCAGCTCGGCGGGCGCCACCGACCAGCCCTTGTACTTGATCAGTTCCTTGATCCGGTCGACGACCGTGAACACGCCATCCGCGTCGACCGTCACCAGATCACCGGTGTGCAGCCAGCCGTCCCGGTCGAGCGTGGCGGCGGTGGCCGCGAGGTCGTTCAGGTAGCCGGCCATGACATTCGGGCCGCGACACCACAGCTCGCCGCGCTCCCCCGGCGGCAACTCCGCGCCGGTCGCGGGGTCGACGATCATGGCCTCCATGTTCGGCAGGAGTCGGCCGACGGTGGCGATGTCCAGGTCGACCCCGTCCGGCACACAGTGGCTGACCGGGCTCAGCTCCGTCATGCCGTAGCCCTGCGTCACCCGGCAGCCCAGCCGGCGGGCGAGGGCGTGGCCGAGCTCGGCATCCAGCGGCGCCGCACCGGAGAAGACCGCGTCAAGGGACGACAGGTCGTACGAGTCGACGGCCGGGTGCTTGGCCAGCGCGACCGCGATCGGCGGCACGATGCAGACCCGCTGCACCTGGTGCTCGGCGATCGCAGCGAGGAACTGCGCGAGGTCGAAGCGGGGCAGCGTGACGACGGTGGCGCGCCGGTCGATCCCCTGGTTCAGCAGGCAGGTCATGCCGTAGATGTGGGAGAACGGCAGCACGGCCAGTGTGCGAACGCCTGGGTCGATCATCGACACGGACCGGAGCTGCTGCATGTTCGCCACAAGGTTGCGGTGGGTGAGGATCACGCCCTTGGATCGCCCCGATGTCCCCGAGGAGTACGGCAGCACGGCGGTGTCGTCAGGATCGGCTGTCGGGGCCGGTGGCTCGGTGGTGCACGCCAGCAGGTCGTGCAGCGAGACGTATCCGTCTGCGCCGTCCAGCACCACGATCGCGTCGCCGTCGAGCCCGGCCTCGTTGGCGGCAGCCGCCGCGCGGTCCAGCAGTGCCGCAACGGTAAGGATCATCCGCGCCCGCGAGTCGGCAAGCTGGGCAGCGAGCTCACCCGCGGTGTAGAGCGCGTTGACGCTGGTCAGCACGGCGTTCGCGCGCAGAACGCCGTGGAACACCGCCGCCCAGGCCGGGGAGTTGGGGGCGAAGAGGGCGACGACGTCCCCGTCCCCGTGCCCGATCCCCCGCTCGGCGAGTGCGGCCGCGATCCGCAGGACCTGCTCGCGTAGCTCGCCGAACGTCACCGAGTAGCCGGAGACGCCGTCGACGACCGCCGGCAGCGTCGCGTGGTCACCGAAATCGTTCCCGAACAGGAACTCCGGCAGGGAGACGGCCGGGATGTCGACGTCCGGGTACGGGCTGCGCACGGGCATCGCAGGCTCCTCTGCGTCGTGCCACCGCCGCCGCACGGGCGGCATTCCGCAGCGTAGCCGGGCTGCCGAGGCTCGAGCCGTGCATACCTCACTGCGCCATGCACATCTGCGAACGCCCATGCGCACCGTGCGCCGTGTGCACGTGCGCGAGGGGGTGTGCACCGAGGCTGGTGAGGTCGAGCAACGCGGGCGGACGGGGGCGTCGATCAGCGGGAACACCACAGGACGGGGCCTCGATCAGCGGAACGCGGAGGTCGGACAGGTTGCCTCCCGACTACCCACGCCACCCGATCGGCCCAGCCCAGAGGCCTTGTCGCAGATCTTGGTTCATGCCATCGTGGCCGCCTCGGCAAAGGCGGGGTGCCCCCCGCAGCCGAGGTGGCCGCGATCCCCACGCGGCCGAGCCGGCCGACCGCGCGACGCCCCCGATTCCGCGGCCGACTGGCGGAGAACAACGGGGTGGCCCGGGGTCAGACTCCCCCCTCCGGACCCGGGCCGCCCCGCCTCACCCTCGCGCGCCGACGGCGCACCACCCACACCACACCCCCGGCGACCGCCAGCAGCGGCAGGAACGGGAGCAGGAAGCCGGCCGCCGTCGCCAGACCCGCCCCGATCACCGTCAGCCCGGCCCACCCGGCGCCCAGCCCGGCACCGAAGCCGGGCGCGGGGGTCACCGGAGCCGGAGCGGGCGCGGAGCGCAGCTCGACGGTCAGCGTGGAGAGCGCGACGCGGTCCTTGAGGGTGACGAGGCGGCGTTGCAGCGAGTCGAGGTCGGCCTCGCGGCGGGCCAGCTCCGACTCGACCGCCACGACGTCGCCGATCGACGTCGCCTGGGCAAGGAGCGCCCGCACCCGCGTGACGCTGGCCTGCTGGGTGGCGACCCGGCTGTCGAGGTCGACGACCTGCTCCGTGGCGTCCTCGGCCCGACCCGAGCGGCCGAGCACGACACCCGTCGCGGCGAGGTCGTCAACCAGGCGGTCCAGGCCGGCGGCGGGGACGCGGACGACCAGCCATGCGCCGGTGCCGTCGACCTGCTCCTCGGCGACGACCCCGCCCGCCGTGGCGACCGCGGTGCGCACCCCGCGGGCGGCGGCGGTGGGGTCGGGGACCTGCAGGGTGAGCTGGGCGGTGCGGACGACGTCCCGACCGATCGGGTCGGGGAGCGCGCCGGGCGCCGGGCTTGCGGCGGAGCGCGCGTCGTCGCCGCTCGTCCCGGCAGCCCCGCTCGGAGCCGGTTGTGCGACGCCCACCTCCGGCGCGACCGTCGGCGAGCCGGCAGTCGACGCACCGCCCCGGTCCCCCATGAGCGCGAGCACCGCAGCCAGCACCCCGAGCAGCGCCACCCCGACCGTCGCCGCCACCACGTACCGCCGTCGCATCCCGCGCACGCCGTCCTCCTCGTCCCGTCGGTCGGGGAAGGGACGGGACAGGCACCGCGGCGCGTTGGCCGGCGCAGGTCACGATCCGGTCGCGGATGCAACGTGGGCGGCCGAGGGGGTTGCAGCAAGGTGGCCCTGCCCCAATCGGATTGCAGCAAAGCCACCTTGCTGCAACCCCGAGCGCGCCGTGGGGCCACCGGACCGACGGGCGCGGCGGGCCTCCTACCGATCGAACAGGTGCTCGAAGGCCGCCAGGTTCGCCACGGACTCGCCGCGGTCGGTCCGCCACGCGTACTCCCGCCGGATCGACGAGGAGAAGCCGAGCTCCAGCAGCGTGTTGAAGTCGCCGTCCGCCGCCTCGAGCACCTGCCCGAGGAGCCGGTCGATCTCGTCGGCCGTCACCGCCGCGCGGGACACGCGGCCGACGAGGTGGATGTCGCCGACCCGGTCGAGCATGTAGTGCACGCCGTAGAGCCTGGCGTTGCGCTGCAGCAGGAACCGGTAGACGACCTCGTGGTCCTCGTCCGGCCGCCGGCACACGAACGCCTGCACGAACAGCGTGTGCTCGCGGACCACCAGCCAGCAATGCGTCCGCAGACGCCTCGTCCCGGGCAGCGTCACCAGGAACTGGCCGGCCCCCCGCTCCTCGTGGTCGACCCCCGCCGCCGCCAGCGCCGCGGCGACGACCTCCGCGGTGCTCATGGCATCCCCGCCGCCGCGCGCAGCCCGGCCTCCTGCCGCCGGGCGAACTCCGCCGCCGCGCCCTCGTACGTGTCCAGCAGCGCGTCCGTCGTCCGGTCCCAGGAAAACCGTTGCGCGTGCGCCACGGCCCCGCGCGCCAGCGTCGCCCGTCGGCCCGGATCGAGCGCCACCGCCGCCAACGCGTCCGCCCACGGCTCCGCCCGGTGCCCGTCGACGAGCAGCCCCGATCGCCCGTCGGCCACCGCCACCGGCAGCCCGCCCACGCGCGCCGCCACCACCGGGGTCCCGCAGGCCTGCGCCTCCAGCGCGACCAGCCCGAACGACTCGTTGTGGCTCGGCACGGCGACGACGTCCGCGGCCCGGAAGACCGTCGGGAGCCCAGTGCCGGCCTGGGGCGGGAGGAAGCGCACGACGTCGTCCAGCCCCAGGCGGGTGGTGAGCTGCTGCAGGCCGGTCGGCTCGGCCAGCCCGCTGCCCGACGGCCCGCCCGCCACGAGCACCACCAGCCGCGACCGCAGCGCGGGGTCGCGCTGCAGCAGGGCGGCCGTGGCATGCAGCAGCACGTCCGGGGCCTTCAGCGGCTGGATCCGTCCGGCGAAGGCGAGGACGACGGCGTCCGGGGCGATCGTCAGCGCGCGGCGCGCGGAGGCCCGGTCACCGGGGCGGAAGCGGGCGAGGTCCACGCCGGGCGGGATGGTGACGATCCGGGCAGGGTCCGCGCGGTAGAGGTCGACCAGCTCGCCGGCCTCGATCCGGGTGTTGCACACGAGGCGGTCCGCCTCGGCGACGACCTGGTCCTCGCCGATCACCCGCACCACCGGTTCCGGCGGGTCGCCCTGCGCGAGCGCGGCGTTCTTGACCCGGGCCAGGGTGTGCGCGGTGTGCACGAGCGGGACGCCCCAGCGGTCGCGGGCCAGCCAGCCCACCTGCCCGGAGAGCCAGTAGTGGGAGTGCACGACGTCGTACCAGCCGGGTTCGTGCCGGGCCTCCGCGCGCAGCACGCCCGCGGTGAACGCGCACAGCTGGCTGGGCAGGTCGTTCTTGCCCAGCCCCTCGAAGGGCCCGGCGACGACGTGGCGCACCAGCACGCCCGGCGCCAGCTCCACCACCGGCGGATGCTCCGACGACGTCGCCCGGGTGAAGATCTCGACCGCGATCCCGCGGCGGGCCATGCGCAGCGCGGTCTGCACGACGTAGACGTTCATCCCGCCCGCGTCGCCCGTCCCCGGCTGCTCCAGAGGCGAGGTGTGGACCGACAGCAGGCACACCCGCCGGACGCGAGGCTGTGCAGGGATCACGACTCTTGGTACCACGTCGAGCCACTCCGGGCAGACGAGAGCGGGGGACGCGGCAGGAATCGTCCGGACAGTCGGCAGGCCCCGGTCTCAGCCGGTGCGTAGCGCGGCGAGCAGTGCGCGGACGGGGTCGTCGGCGTGGCGGCGCCCGTCGGCGCCCCGCCAGGTCGGCACGCGGTGCCGGCCCGGCGCCGGCCGGCGCAGCACGACCCATAACTCGTCGTGGCACCACAGCTCGCCGTCGGGCACGGGGACGCCGAGCGCATGGCAGGTCACGACGACCTCGGGCAGCGCGCCCCAGGGCACGGGCCGCCCGGCGTCGGCGACCTCGCCGTCGACGATCTCGGAGGCGGTCGGCAGGTCGAGCAGGTCCGCGAGCGCCTTCGGGTCACCGCCGACGACCACCTCGCCCGCCGGGAGGACGGCGACGAGCTCGGGGGTGTCGAGCACCACGGCGTCGGCGACGTCGACCGCGGACCCGTCCAGCGCGCGCACCCGGTCCGGCGGGTCGAGGTCCCCGGGATCGACCCGGCCGTCGACGACCGCAGCGGCGAGCGCGGCGTGGGCGTCGGCGACCAGGGCGGCGTCCGGGCGCCGGTCGGGGTCGGCCAGGCGGGTGAGCAGGTCCGCGGCGTCCCAACGGTCGACGACGGCGAGCGCGGCGCGCACCCCGGCGGCGGCGAGCACGGCGTCGTCGGCGGTGGAGCCGCGTAGCGGGTCGTAGAGCGCGCCCAGCCCGGCCGCCGACGGCAGGCGCCAGAAGCCCGGCCGACGACCGTGCAGGCGGGCGTGCCGGGCCAGCCACCACGCAGTGTACGAGCGCGGCGCGAGTACCGCGGCGCGGGTCTCGGGCTGCCCGGCGAGCAGCGCGAGGGCGGCGGGCCAGGCGTCGTCGCGGACCAGGTCGAGGTCGCGGACGGCGAGCACGGTGTCGATCCCGTCGTCCGAGCCGGTCTCGGAAAGCCAGCGGTCGACGTCGTCCAGGCCGAGGTCCGCGGCGTGCGCGGCGTCGGTCTCGACGACCGCGAACCCGTCGAGCACGCCGACCGCGACCAGCACCTGCCGCGACGCCCGCTCCTGCCACTCGGGGGCGAGCACCGCCGGCGGGGCGTCGTCGGACAGCAGCGGGCGCAGCGCGGCGTCGGGCAGCATCAGCTCGTCCGCACGGGCCGGCTCGCCGTCGACGTCGGTGAGCGCGAGGGCCGCCAGCCACTCGCGGGACGCCGCGGCGCCGGGGCCCAGCTCGGCCACCAGCCCGAGGACCACCTCGGCCAGCGGCACCGGGTCCAGCCCGGCGTCGGCGTCGTCCACCGAACGGTCGACGGCGTCGCGCAGCGCCTGATGGTCGAGCAGCCCGTCCGGCTCCGCGAGCGCGGCGCCCAGCCGGAGCAGCAGCGGGTGCACGGCGTCGGGATCGACGACGTGCAGGCCGGGCAGCGCGAGGTCGCCCACCCCGGCGTCGGCGCCCAGCGGGAGGAGCACGCCCGCGGGCCCGGGCACCGTGCGGCCGTCGGCGAGCGGGACGGGCAGGGCGCGCAGCTCGTCGCGCAGCCCCGGCACGGTGTCGACAGCCGGTTCGAGCGCCGCGTACACCGCCCGCCACCAGTCGGCCGGTCGCCGCACGCCGAGGAGCCGGTCGGCCAGCTCGGCAGGACCCATCCGGTGCACGTCCAGCTCGGCGAGCAGCGCGAGCGGGTCGCGTGGACCGGCGCCTTCCTGACGGAGGGGTCGCGCAGCAATCGGGGCCAGCAGGCCCGGCAGGACGCCGGCGAGCAGGGCGGGCAGCTCGGGAGCGGGCAGGTCCAGGACGGTCGCGGTGCGCGGGACCACGTCGGCGCCTGCCGCACCGGGCAGCCAGGCCGCGCCGCGCAGGACGTCGAGCAGCAGCTCCCGCAGGCGGGCGTCGAGCTCGGAGCGCGGGAACCCGGCCGCGGGAACGAGCGCGAGCCGTCTGTCGGGTGCGACGGCCGCCACGAGGTCGACGTAGGCATCCGCGGCAGCGCGCAGGACGGCGTCAGTGGCGTCTCCCGCGCGGACGCGGCGGCGGTCCGGGTCGAGTGGGACGTCCGCAATCAGCCGGGCGGGCAGGCCGAGGCGCTCCCTCGTGGCGGTGGGGGCGTGCAGGACCCCACCGTCGTCCGGAGCGAGCGGGGCCGGGCTGCCGTCGGGCCGCAGCGGCAGTGCCCAGCAGACCGTGCGGAGGTGGCGGATGCGCAGCTCCACCGCCGCGTCCACCCCCCTGCCGGAACCGGCGGCGGTGTCGACCGTGCCCCGCGCCAGCTGCCAGCGCCGCGGCGCCCGGCCCGGCTGCCCGATCGCCACCACATCGCACCGCGACGCCATATTGCTGGTTGTGAAGCGTTGGTCGCCGACGATGATCTCGACGAGGTCGGGCAGCGCCAACAGCAGGTCCTGGGCGCCGGCCACAGCCGCGGCCAACAGCGCGTCCGGGTCGAGGCCCGGGCGCAGCGGCAGGCGGACCTCCGTCGCGTAGCCGTCGGGCGGCGGCGGCTCGTCCGCGCCCGTCGGCCACACCAGCCGCAGCACCGGCAGCTGACCGTCGCGGCGGGCCAGCTCGGCGGCCGGGCCGGGTAGCTCGCGGACGGCGTCCGCGGTCGCCGCGGCCGAGAACGCGACACCGCCGTGCACGGTCACGACCCGCGGCGCGTCGGACAGCGCGAGCACCGCGGCGAAGCCGACCCCGAACCGCCCCACCGACCCCGCGTCGTCCCGCTTCGCCGAGGCCCGCAACGCGGCGAGCGCGCTGACGCCCGCGGCGTCCAGCGGCGCGCCGGTGTTCGCCATACGCAGCTCACCGTCTTCCACGGCGATCCGGAGCCGGCCCCGGACACCCGCGGCCCGCGCGGCGTCAGCGGCGTTCTGCGCGAGCTCGACGCACCACGTGTCCGCGTATCCCCCGAGCCGCAGGTCCTCCTCGGCGTTCGCGTCTTCCCGGAACCGGGTGGGCGAGTCGGCCCAGGCGGCGAGAACGCCGGCCCGCAGCGCAGCCGTACCGAACGGATCGCCGCGGACGTCGGCCGTCACCGGGAGCCGACCGGCTCCAGCTCGACCCCATCGTCGTAGACCAGCTCGGCGACCGCGACCGGCGAGACCGGCTCGTAGGCGACGTCCGAGTGCGCGCCGCAGCCGAACTCCACCGCGACCACGTCGCCGTCCGCGGGCGCGTAGGCGTTGGCGCAGACCCCGAACGCCCCGCGCAGCGCCCCGGCGAGCGGCAGCAGGAACCCGCAGGTGCCGCAGTGCGCGGGAGCGGAGCGGGCCATGTCCGTGCCCGGGCCGTGCTCGCCGTCGTACCAGCGCTGGACGGCGGCGTCGCGGCCTTCGCGGCTCAGCACCGTCTTGCGTCCCAGGCCGACCTCGCGGGCGAGCTCCTCCACCGCCGAGTCGTCCGAGGCGAGATAGCCGGGCACCAGGCGGGCGTCGTCGGGCGAGGTGGGCAGGAGGTCGCCCACACCGAGGTCACCGGGCCGCACCCGCTCGTTCCAGGGCACCCAGACCGGGGAGACCACCGCGTCTGGCCCGGGCAGGAGCACGACCTCGCTCACGGTGATCGCGGAGTCGTCGTCCGCGCAGGCCAGGGTCACCGACCAGCGCCAGCCCCGGTACCCGCCGTGCCGAGCGGCGAAGAAGTGGGTGACGGCACCGTCTTCGGCGCGGACCTCCTGGTGCTCGCCGACCGCCTCGTTCGCGGCCGTGGCACCCATGTCCGCGGCGGCGTCGGCGATCGCGGCCTCGCGCGCCTGTGGGACGGCGTCTGCCAGTCGGGACGGAGTCGTTGCGGCAGCCACCGGATGATTGTGCCACCCTTCCCGACCGTGACCGGAAGCCCGGCCCCGGTGGTGCGGGCGCTGCTCGCGGCCGCGCTGCTGGCGCTCGCCGGATGCGGGGCCGCGGAGCCCACGACACCGGCGCCTGCACCAGTGCCCACGCTGCGTCCCGAGGTGCTCGCCGAGCTGCCGCACGACCCGTCCGCGTTCACCCAGGGCTTCGAGATCGACGACGGCGTCCTCTACGAGGGCACCGGTCTCGAAGGACGCTCGCAGCTGCGCGAGCTGGACCCGGAGACCGGTGCGGTCCGCCGGTCCGTGGCGGTGCCCGGCGCGCTGTTCGGTGAGGGCATCACGGTGGTGGGCGACCGGATCTGGCAGCTGACCTGGCGCGACGGCGTCGCGCTCGAATGGGACCGGGCGACCCTGACGCTGCGCCGGGAGGTCCCGTTCCAGGGCGAGGGTTGGGGACTGTGCATCGACGGCGACCGGCTGGTCCGCAGCGACGGCACGGACCGCCTGCGCTTCCACGATCCCGGCTCCTTCGCGGAGCTGGGCTCGGTCGGCGTGACGCTCGACGGGGCACCGGTGGACCGGCTCAACGAGCTGGAGTGCGTCGACGGGCAGGTGTGGGCGAACGTCTGGCAGACCGACCGCATCGTGCGGATCGACCCGGCGACCGGCCGCGTCACCGCGGTGGTCGATGCGGCCGGGCTGCTCGACCCGGGCCGACGGGCCGGCACGGACGTGCTCAACGGGATCGCCGCGGTGCCGGGCGACGACGGCGCGTTCCTCGTCACCGGCAAGCTGTGGCCCGTGACGTTCCGGGTGCGGTTCGTGGGATGAGATCGTCGCGCCACCCGCCCGGGCGGGTGGCGACCGGAGCGCTCCGGTCCCGGGCTGGGCCAGAATGACCGTGTGGTGTTCGGGCAGCGGCGGCGGTGGGTGGGCGCCGACGGCGCCCCGGTGATCCGCCGGTGGACCCCCTCGGGTGGCGCGACGACCGGAGGCACGGGCCGGGCCGCCACGTCGCCCGGGCCCGCCGCGACGGGCGTCGTCGACGACGACAGCACTCCCCCGACCGGCATGCCCACGGCCTCGCCGATCTCCCCGCGGTCGCGCTGGCACGGCCACCCCGACTACCACCCCGAGGTCCACCGGCCGTCATCCCGCTGGGGCCAGCCGGAGCCGCCCGCGCCCGAGCCCGCTCCCGACCCCGCGCCGGCCGCGGAGCCCGCGCCGCAGCGGGTGCCGCGCAAGCTGACGGTGACCCGGGTCGCGGCGCTGCGCAGCCGGGAGATCACCGAGAACGGCATCCGCGCCTTCCACCGCGCCGCGACCGCCGACGGGGCCGACCGTTCCGGGCTCACCGCGCTGACCTACGCGACGATGATGACCTACGCGGTGGACGCCGCTGTGGCCGTCGCGCTGGCCAACACGCTGTTCTTCGCCGCCGCGACCGCCGAGAGCAGGACGAACGTCGCGCTGTACCTGGCGATCACCGTGGCGCCCTTCGCCGTCGTCGCGCCGGTGATCGGGCCGATGCTGGACCGCCTGCAACGCGGGCGGCGCACGGCCCTCGCGGTCTCGTTCGCCGGCCGCGCCGTGCTGGCGGTGGTCATGGCGTTCGGCTACGACAGCTGGGTGCTCTACCCGGCGGCGCTCGGGGCGATGGTGCTGAGCAAGTCGTTCGTCGTGCTCAAGGCCGCGGTGACGCCGCGGGTGCTGCCCGAGGCGATCACGCTCGTCACCACGAACTCCCGGCTCACGACGTTCGGCCTCGCGTCCGGCGCGGTGTTCGGCGCGGTGGCGGCGGGGGTGGCGGCGCTGTGGGGCTCCCCCGGGGCACTGTTCTTCACAGCGCTGCTGGGTGTGGCGGGTGTCGTGCTGTGCCTGCGGATCCCGGCCTGGGTCGAGGTCACCGAGGGCGAGGTGCCGGCGACCCTGCACGAGTCCGACGCCGAGGCGGCGCCCGACGGGGCGCCCGTGCGAGGCCGCGAGCGCACCCCGATGGGGCGGGCGGCGCTCGTGGCGCTGTGGGGCAACGGCGCCACCCGGGTGCTGACCGGGTTCCTCACGCTCTTCGTCGCTTTCGTCGTCAAGGCGCAGACCGAGACCGAACCCACCCGGCAGCTGGTGCTGATCGGCGTGGTCGGCGGGGCCGCGGGGCTGGGGTCGTTCGTCGGCAACATGATCGGCTCCCGTCAACGGTTCGGCCACTCCGACGCGCTGGTCCTGTCCGCCGTCGGCATCGCCGCGACCGCCGCGGCTGCCGCAGCCGCCCTCCCCGGTATCGGCACGGCCGCCGTCACCGCACTGATCGCGGCGACCTGCAGCGCGCTGGCGAAGGTCGTGCTGGACGCGGTGGTGCAGCGCGACCTGCCCGAGCGGTCCCGGGCGTCCGCGTTCGGCCGCTCGGAGACGGTCCTGCAGCTGGCCTGGGTGTTCGGCGGGGCACTCGGCGTCCTGCTCCCCCACGACACCTTCCGCCTGGGCTTCGGGATCGTCGCCGGGGTGCTGGTGCTCGTCGGGGTCCAGACGGCCCTCGTCGGCCGCGGTCGCACCCTCCTCCCGTTCCTGGGCCCCCAGCCCCACCCCGCACCGCCCCACTGACCGCGAGTCTTGCGTTGCTGCACGCGAGTTTTGCCTTGCTTCGGGACACGTAGGGTGGCGCGGTGCGCCGCCGCCTCGTCCTCGCCGCCGTCGCCGTGCTCGCGGCCGGATGCGGGAGCGGGACGCCCCCCGAGGTCACGTTCGCCGCGGCGGGCAACACTGTCGTCGCTCGTCCGACGCAGTACTGCGACCTCAAGCTCACCGACTGCTCGGACGACGCCGCCGCACCGGTCCAGCTCGCCGTCCCGGTCGGGACGCCGCTGCAGGTGAACGTTCCCGACGGCGTGGCCGAGGCGCCGTGGCACGTGGTGTTCAGCTACCGCAACACGGGCGGCGAGCAGATCGACGCCCGCAGCCCGCTGTTCGCGAGCAAGCAGCAGCGCGACTACACCCTGACGCTGCCCGAGCCCACGGACCAGCTCGTCAGCGCCCAGGTGCAGCAGTTCGGCCCGGCGCCGCAGATGAACGAGGACACGGGAGAGCTCGAGTTCCCGGTCCGGGGCAGCTGGGTGCTGAACGCGACCGGGGCCTGACTCCGGATCCGGCGCGTCGTGCCGGATCGGTCACAGCGTCAGCCGTCCAGGTCCCGGCCCACCGCCCGCACGACCTCCGCGGCCAGCTTGCACGTGCGCCGGTCCGGGTAGCGGCCCCGGCGCAGATCTGGCTGCACCTTGGTCTCGAGCACCCGGATCATGTCCTCGATCAGGCCGTGCAGCTCCTCGGGAGGCCGGCGCACCGCCTCGACCACCGACGGGGGCGAGTCGACCAGGCGCACCGACAGCGCCTGCGGCCCGCGCCGGCCCTCGGCCATGCCGAACTCGACGCGCTGCCCCGGCTTGAGCCCCGCCACCCCGGCCGGCAGCGCGGCCTTGCGGACGTAGACGTCCTCACCGCCGTCCTGAGCGAGGAACCCGAAGCCCTTGTCGGCGTTGTACCACTTGACCCTGCCGGTCGGCACCCTGCTCACCCGTTCCTCGATCGTCCACCCTCATGCGGGGCACCCCCCGCACGACGAACGCGCCCCGGGTGCGTGACACCGGGACGCGCGACCGCCACGATACTGCGAAGTGGGACGTCCGCGCAGCAGCCATACTGCCAGCGGGCAGTGACGCCGCTGCCACGGTGCGCTGAGAGGCTCACGCCATTGATCGACTTGCCGATCGGCCGGCCGAGGTGAGCACGATGACGACAAGACGACACAATGTGCAGCGAGTCGAGGCGACGTCACCAACGAGGGGATGGGTGGAGGCCGACGAGCGCATGCGCAGGCGCGCAGTGCCAACTTCGGCTTCCTGCTCGACCTCACCTGTGCTCTTCCCGAGCTGATCGGGCAGCCTTCTTAGGGCTCGCGCTGGTCGAGCTGACCTGCCCCTGTCCCGGTGGCATGCTGGGGCGGTGCGCGGCGTGGGCGATTCCCTGACCATCGGCGAGCGGATCGCGCACTACCGTGCTCGACGTGGCCTCACCCAGACGGAGCTGGCCAACCTCGTCGGGCGGGGCCCCGATTGGCTGAGCAAGGTCGAACGAGGTGCGGAGGCTGCGCAACGTCGATGTCCTCGCCGAGCTGGCCCGGGTCCTGCGCGTCACCCTCGGCGACCTCCTCGGCCAGCCCGTGATGTTCGAGGAGGACGACGACCTCGACAACGTCCCTGCGGTCCGGGACGCGCTGATGGCACCGGGTCGACTGTCACGCGTGATCGGCAGTGAGGCCAGGTCGGATGGCGTCGTCGACGTCATTGGCACCGGCCGACTCGTGGAGTTCGGGTGGAGCGACTACCAACGCGGCCGCCTCGGGAACGTCATCGCGCAGCTCCCGTTTCTCATTCGACAGGCGCAACACCTCGAAGACTCGGCTTCGCAGCACGGAAGCCCGGAGCGCCGGACGGCGTGGACGGTCTCGGCGCGGGCGCATCATCTGGCCGCGACCACCCTCAGCAAGGTCGGCGAGGCGGACCTGTCATGGATCGCCGCAGAACGCGCGATGCACGCGGCAGACCAGTCCGACGACGTGCTGGTGCTTGCTTCCACCGCGTGGGCGGCGGCGCACGCCCTCCTCGCCGTAGGACGGTTCGACGACGCGGTCGAGATGGGCAACACCGCCGCGAGGTGGCTCGCCGACCACCTGGCCGACGCCGATCCCGCCGCCCTGAGCCTGCTCGGGATGCTGCACCTCCGCACCGCGATAGCTGCTGCTCGGCGCGAGGACCGAGCCACGACGACCGCGTTGCTCGACAAGGCCGAGGTGGCGGCGACGCGGATGGGCGCGGACGCCGATCACTGGAACACGTCCTTCGGTCCCACCAACGTGGCCGTGCACCGGCTGTCGGCCGCTCTCGACCTCGGAGACGTCGCCTGGGTCGCCGAACGCGGGCCGCACCTGGACGTCACGGGTCGTCCTGCCGAGCGCCGGGTCACCCACCTCACCGATCTCGCCCGGGCTTGACCCACTCGCTCGCGACGACGAGGCGCTGGGTCTGCTGCTCGCCGCCGAACGAGAGGCACCGGCGCTCGTCCGGCACAGCGCCGCGGTTCGGGAGACCGTCAAGGAGATGCAGCGACGCGCACCGGTCACGCGTGGTCTTTCCCCGGATCAACGCCGCCCACGCGAGGCACCCGTCGTGGAGTGCGCACATGAGGGCCCTGACATCGGCTGGCGTTCACCTGATCTGCGGCGAGGACGTCTGGCCGCTCTACGAACCACGGTCCGCGCCAGCCGGCCGCCCCCTGCCGTGGCCCCACATCCTCGATCTCGTCGCCGAGCTCCTCGACGAATCGGCAGACGACCCGGACACTCTGTACGGCATGGAATCGTAAGCCGGGCTTGAGATGTCGTCGTGCAGACGTCATCCAGCCCGTCCCAGCACTGCATCACCGAGGCCGCCCGGCTCGTGCGGCGGAACGCCGGAGCGGCCGAACGGCTTCTCACCACGCACCACCCTCGCGACGACGGCAGGTGCGCCGGCTGTGGAAGCAACCTCGTCCACTGGCCGTGCGTGATCGTCGCGATCGCTCGCCGTGCCCAGGAGCTGTGCGTCGGCGACGTCAGCCGTGGTCGTACAACTCGTTGAACCGCGCCTCGATCCACACGACGTGGAAGACGTCGCCGGCCCGCACGCCGGCCATCGGCAGCTTCCCCGAGTAGCGGAAGACGTGGAACCGGTCACGGTCGGCGAAGACCTCCGGGATCGGTGCCGCCGGCCGCTGCCGTGGGATCAGCACGTAGCCCTGCCCGTGGCGGCCGGCCTGGTGCAGCTCCGTCCAGGTCATGGACGACCGCTGCTGAAGCGTCAGTGCCAGATCCGCCCTCCAGTCCTTGTCGAGGTTCGCGAAGTCGAACCCGCGCTGCAGGAACCGCAGGCAGAACTTCGGGTGGCCGGTGCTGTGGTCGTCGGATGTGGGCGGGGTGCGGACGGGTGGCAAGTCGCCGCCGGCCTTCGGTCGGCGACCGCGATCCCGGCCCACCTCAGGAGGCGACTGGCTGCTCGACCGCGAAGAAGTCCTTGATCTCGGCCTTCGAGATGACGATGTGGCGCTCGTCAGGCACGAAGTGCCGCTTCCACGGCCCGCTGGCGTGGGTCATGTCCCGCAGCTTCCACGCGGCGATCGGGCCGTAGGTGTTCCAGATCCGGATCAGGAACTGGGCGGTCTCGTCGTCAACCTCGTCCCAGGTGAAGTCGTCCGACTCCGGCAGAACGACGTTGCCCGAGCCGAAGCCCTTGAACCGGTGGTACACGTCCTTGACGACCGGACCATGCGACCACGCCTGGATCTCGTCGTCGAACAGCGGCGTACCGCGCTCGGCCAGGTGGTGGCCCTGGGCGTAGTAAAGGAGCTTCTGGAGCTTGAGGTTGCTCACCTCGGCGTCCTCGGCTTCCGCCCACGCCGCGAACCACCGCGCGATGAGCTCGGCGCTGTACCTCGCCGACATGAGTCGATCCTGCACTGGGTTGTCCATCGGTGCCCGTCCACCATCGCAGACGTGGCGGTGGCGTGCCAGCAGTCGGCGAAGCGTGCGGGAGCAGCGATCGAGAACCGCAAGAGCCATGGCACTGCGGACGTAACCCGCGCCGCTGTGGTTCCGCTTGACCGATCGGCGAAGTTGACACGTCGCTCTGCCGACGCGCCGCTACGAGCGAGCTGCGGCGAGGTGACGGTCGAGTGACCCGTCCAGCTCTCCGGGCTCGTCAAAGAAGGCAACCTCGGCCGCCTCGGCCAGGGTCTCCACGTAGACGTCAGCCCACTGCTCACGCCGGCCGTGAGCAACCGCGATACGGCGCTCCTTGGGCAGATCAGCGGCTTGCTGGAAGACGAACGAGCAGTGTTCCACCGCCCGATCCCTGCTCTCCTTGCTGCTCCCGCCGACCGCTTGCACGAAGATTGCCTCGCCGCGAGGGATCAGCAGGGCCGCGGTGACCTGCCGCTCGAGCCCGTGGCGTAAGCGCAACGGCGCGTTCGGACGTATCGTGGCCCGGTTACCGACTGCGCTGTGCAGCTTCTTGACCACCCTTTCCGGGAAACGCGCGGGAGGCGGGCCCCCGTGCAGCCAGCGCAGCTGGTCGACACGCATGCTGGCCTCGCAGACCTTGAGGACTGCCTCGCCGAGCCCTCGCTCGTCCGTGAAGTGCGCCAGCTCCAGATCTTCGTCGGTCGGGTTGAACAGGTTGAGCACGGTGATCGAGCGCTGCCAGGCCTCGGAGACCTTGACGGATTCGAGGTTCATCCCCGTCATGAGCAGGCGAACCGCAGTGGCGCCTTGATCAGAGACCCGGAAGCCGTCCTCGAACGGCTCGACGTAGACCGTGACCGCGTCGTCGTCCCAGTAGGTGAGGGGAAGCGCCATGACGTGCCCGTGGCCGTGTGGTCGGACCGCGATCTCGTCGTTGAACTGACCGACGACGAGGGCGGTGAGCCTGTGAGCGTCCATCGTCCTCACCTCGCTCCTGCCGGTGGCTCCTGCCAGTATCCACTCTCCAGCTCCACGTAGCACTCTGCGGCGAAAGCGGGAACACCGCTCGGTAGCGGCCCTGAGCCATAGAAGCCCTCGGCGCCAGTCGTGGGCTCGTAGGTGTGCTTGTGCGTGGTGAACTTGACCTTGCGGTGGTTGCCGTTCACGTCACAGCGGCGGACGGGCACCCCGCGGACCATGTACGCAGCTCCGGCGTCGACGGCGAGGGCTGCTTGATGTACATCTGCAGCGCGCTCGCCACCGGGCCATCGAAGCTCGTGCGCACTGCGAGGACGCCGATCAGGCAGCGCGGCTTCTTCAATGTCCAGCTGATCCGGCCGACAGAGCGCGCGCCGCTGACCGGCGACAGCAGGGCGTTGAGGTCTTGGAGGGTGAACACGTCGGCATTGTGCTGACTCATGTCGGCAGATGAGCTCCTCTCTTTTGGACGACCCGTCTCGGCTCGCCGGTGGTCTGCGCCGCAGACTGGCCAGCCTCCCGGCAGGAAGCCGCCCGTCCCCGCTGCGGGTCCATACCACGGCACGACGCTCACCCGTGAGCAGCGGACGCGCCTGGCGAGCGGCGCGATCAGCGGGGTCGACCCCCGACTTCACACTGGGCAGCGGCCGTCGACCCGCGATCACCTCGACGAGTTCGTCGAGGCCTACCGGCCGGGGCAGCCACGGGAGACGCGCGAGCCGGGCGATCGGTTCCGTGCGCTCTCGCCGAGTTCACCGCCGTGGCCGAGGCGCTCCGGGCGGCCAAGGCCGGTCGGCCGGACGCATGATCCGTCGTCCGCGCAGCCACGATCCGCTACTCGCCGACATCCGGGCGTCACGCCGTGCGCACCGCCGCCGCCTCGCCGAGATCCAGCATCTGCACGGACCGCTCCCGCATCTCGACCTTGCGCACCTTGCCCGTGACCGTCATCGGGAACTCGTCGACCACCAGCACGTACCGCGGGATCTTGTACGACGCCAGCCGGCCGCCCGCGAACTCGCGCACGGCCTCCACGGTCAGGACGGGGGCGCCGGCCCGCAGGATCACCCATGCGCACAGCTCCTCCCCGAATCGCAGGTCCGGTACCCCGACGACCTGCACGTCACGCACGTCCGGGTGCGTGTAGAGGAACTCCTCGACCTCGCGCGGTGAGATGTTCTCCCCGCCGCGCACGACGATGTCCTTGATCCGGCCGGTGATGTTGACGTACCCGGCGCCGTCCATGACCGCCACGTCACCGGTGTGCATCCAGCGCGCCGCGTCGATCGCTTCCGCGGTCTTCTCCGGCTCGTTCCAATAACCGAGCATCACCGAGTAGCCGCGGGTGCACAGCTCGCCCGACTCGCCGCGGGGCGACGTCCGTCCCGTCATCGGGTCGACGACCTTGACCTCGACGTGCGGGTGCACCCGGCCGACGGTGGAGACGCGCCGGTCCAGCGTGTCGTCGGCGCGGGTCTGCGTGGACACCGGCGAGGTCTCGGTCATGCCGTAGCAGATGGTCACCTCGGTCATGCCCATCCGATCGACGACCTGCTTCATCACCTCCACCGGGCACGGCGAGCCCGCCATGATCCCGGTGCGCAGCGACGACAGGTCGTAGGAGTCGAAGTCGGGGACGCCCAGCTCGGCGATGAACATCGTCGGCACTCCGTAGAGCGAGGTGCACCGCTCCTGGGCGACGGCGCGCAGCGTCGCGGCCGGATCGAAGCCCGGCGCGGGGATGACCATCGTGGCGCCGTGCGTGGTGCAGCCGAGGTTGCCCATGACCATACCGAAGCAGTGGTAGAACGGCACGGGGATGCAGACCCGGTCCGCTTCGGTGTAGCCGCAGAGGCTCCCGACGAAGAACCCGTTGTTCACGATGTTGTGGTGGCTCAGCGTGGCGCCCTTGGGGAAGCCCGTGGTGCCGGACGTGTACTGGATGTTGATCGGGTCGTCCATGCTCAGCGACGCCTGCACCCGCGCCAGCTCGTCCCGGTCGCCGTTTCCCCTGGCCAGGGCGTCCCACTCCGACGATCCGAGCAGCACCACCTGCTTCAGCTCCGGGCAGCGGGGCCGGACCTCCTCGATCATCCCCGCGTAGTCGGACGTCTTGAAGCTGCGTGCCGCGACGAGCAGCGCGACGCCGGACTGGTTGAGCACGTACTCCAGCTCATGGGTGCGGTAGGCCGGGTTGATGTTGACCAGGATCGCGCCGATCTTGGCCGTGGCGTACTGGACGAACGCCCACTCGGCGACGTTCGGGGCCCAGATCCCGACGCGGTCGCCGGTCCGGACCCCCGCCCGGAGCAGTCCGAGCGCCAGCGCGTCGACGCCGGGGACGAACTCGGTGTAGGTCCAGCGGCGGCCGGTCGCGACGTCGACGAGGGCCTCGCCGTCCGGGTTCCGGGCGGCGGTGCGGTCGAGACTGTCCCCGATCGTGTCGCCGAGCAGCGGGACGTCGGAGGTGCCGGAAGCGTACGACGGGAGGGCGGGGGGCACGGCGACTCCTCGGAAAGACATGTGGCGCAGCGCACATCCTGCCTCCGCTCCCGGACCGACACCACCACCACCGCGCCCGAAACCCGCTGGCGCCCCGGCGATAGCCTGGAGCGATGCACGACCCCCGCGTCCTGCTCGACCCCGTTACCGACGCCGTGCGGCGGCTCGCCCGGCGCGGCTACGCGCTCGACATCACCGCGCTCGAGAAGCTGCTCGCCGCGCGCAACGCCGCGATCCACCGCGGCGACGAGGCCCGTGCGGAGTCCAAGCGGACCGCGACCTCGGTGCGGTCGGCGTCGCCCGACGAGCGGCCCGTGCTGGTCGAGCGGGCGCGGGAGCTGAAGACCGTCGTCGCGGACGCGGAGACCGAGGCGCGCGAGCTCGACGCACAGCTGCAGGACCTGCTGCTGGGCATCCCGAACCTCCCCGCCGACGACGTACCGGACGGCAGCAGCGAAGACGACGCCGAGCTGATCCGCAGCTGGGGCGAACCGGCCGCGTTCGACTTCACCCCGCGCGACCACGTCGACCTCGGCGAGCATCTCGGGATCCTCGACCTCCCGCGGGCGACGAAGCTGTCGGGCCCCCGTTTCGCGGTACTGCGCGGGCATGGCGCGAAGCTGGAGCGCGCCCTGGCCCGCTACTTCCTCGACCTCGCCGAGGAGCACGGCTACACCGAGTTCTCGGTACCGACGCTGGTGAACCGGGAGACGATGACCGGCACCGGGCAGCTGCCGAAGTTCGAGCAGGACCTGTTCAAGACCGGCGTCGCGGACCGCGAGCTGTTCCTCATCCCGACGGCCGAGGTGCCGCTGACGAACCTGCACGCCCGCGAGACCCTCGCCGTCGACGACCTCCCGCTGGCCTACACCGCGCACACCCCGTGCTTCCGGTCGGAGGCGGGCTCGTACGGGCGCGACACCCGTGGGCTGATCCGGATGCACGAGTTCAGCAAGGTCGAGCTGGTGCGGATCGTGGAGTCGGCGTCGTCGCGTGACGAGCTGGAGCTGCTCGTGACGCACGCCGAGGCGGTGCTGCAGGGCCTCGGGCTGGCCTACCGGGTGGTGAAGCTCGCGGCGGGAGACCTCGGTTTCTCGTCGCACGTCACCTACGACCTCGAGGTGTGGCTGCCGGGGCAGCAGAAGTACCGCGAGATCGCGTCGGCGTCGGACTTCGCGACGTTCCAGGCGCGGCGCGCGGGGATCCGGACGCGGGCGGCGGACGGCAGCCGCGGGTTCGCGGCCACGCTGAACAGCTCGGGCCTGCCGATCGGGCGCACGCTGGTGGCGATCCTGGAGCAGGGGCAGCAGGCCGACGGATCGGTCCGGATCCCGCCCGCACTCGTGCCCTACACCGGCTTCGAGGCCCTCAAGCCGGCCTGACCCGCTCGTACTCAGGACACCGCGCTCGTACCCAGGTTCTGGCCTCTGTGCCGAGCCGGTTTCCTGTGTGCGGGCGGTCGGTGTGGAGCACGGAGCGCGGCGCCGCGAGGATCGGTCCCGTGCGTGCGTTCGTGGCCCTCGTTCCGCCCGCGGCGGTGCTCGACGAGCTCGCCGCCGCCGTGGCGCCGGTGCGCGCGGCCCGGCCGGACCTGCGCTGGACGCCGCCCGCGCAGTGGCACCTCACCCTGGCGTTCCTGGGCGAGATCGACGGCGACGCACCGGACGAGGGCGTGCTGCCGGACCTCACCGAGCGCCTGGCCCGCGCCGCCCGCCGCCACCCGCCGCTCGAGCTCGCTCTGGGCGGGAGCGGCCGGTTCGGCGACCGCGTGCTGTGGACCCGGGTCGATCCGGCGAACGGCCCGCGCGCACTCGCCGCCTCGGTCGGCGCCGCCGCCCGGCGGTGCGGCATCCCGGTGGACGACCGGCCCTACCGCCCGCACCTCACCCTGGCCCGTGGCCGGCCCGGCGCGGACCTGCGCCCGGCCGTCGAGGCGTTGCGCAGCTTCTCGGGCAGCCGGTGGACGGCGGACGCGCTGCACCTCGTCCGCAGCCGGTTGGGCGCGGGCCCGGGCGGCACCGCGGCCCACGAGGTGATCGCGACCTGGCAGCTGGGGCGCCCGGCCACGCCCCATTGATGAGCACGAAGGCACAACTCATGTGCCGGAGCGCGAAACTCGCGTACCGGAGCGCAAGACTCGCGTACCGGAGCGCAAGACTCGCGGAGTTCAGAGGTCGCCCGCGTACAGCAGGCGGTTCGGTGTCCCGCCCGCGCCGCCGTCGGCGACGACCCCCGGGGTGGCATGGTCGACGATCCAGCGCTCGACGACCGAGCTCGGAGCGTCGCCGTACATCTGCTTGTAGAGCGCGGCGACGCCCGCGACGTGCGGGGCGGCCATCGACGTGCCCGACCACGACTCGGTCCCGCCCTTCGCCGTCGTCGACATGATCGACACCCCGGGGGCGTAGACGTCCACGCAGCTGCCGGTGCTCGAGGTCGGGGCCCGCTCGTCGTCGCGGGTCGAGCTCGCCACCACCGTCACGCCGGGCACCGACCGGGGCAGCGCCGCGCAGTCGTCGGCTCCCGTGTTGCCCGCCGAGGCCGCCACGAACACCCCACTGTCGACCAGCTTCTGCACCGCCGCGGCGAGCGCGTCCGACCGTCCGAAGCTCCACGACATCACCGCCACGGCCGGCCGCTGCGCGGTGCGCGTCACCCAGTCGATCCCGGCGAGCAGCGACGACAGCCGCCCCACACCGTTGCAGTCCAGCACCTTCACCGACCGGACCTGCGCCTGCGGCGCCACCCCGTGCAGCCGCGACGCCGCGATCCCGGCGACGACGGTGCCGTGGCCGTCGCAGTCGCCGGTCGTGCGGTCGACGGCGTTGAACGCCGCCTGCGCGCGGCCCCCGAACTCCGGATGAGCGGTGTCCATCCCGGTGTCGAGCACGTAGACGGTCACGCCCGCGCCGGTCGCCTTCGTGCCGTGCCGGCCGTCGAGCGGCAGGGCGCGCTGGTCGATCCGGTCGAGCCCCCAGTTCGCCGGGGGCACAGCACTCGTCTCGGACAGGTGCATCGGGCGGGGTTCGGGGGGCGCGCCTGCCCGGTCCGGCTCGACCCCGAGCACGCCCGGCTGCGCCCGGACGACGTCCAGCTGTGCCGCGGTGAGGGGCGCCGCGAACCCGGCGAGCGCGCTGCCGAACACCGTGGTCGGTGTGACGCCCCCGGCTTGCGCGACGGCAGCGGCGTCGGACGGCGTGGCGGTCCGTACCACCCACGTGCCCGGCTCCCCGACCGCGACCCCGGGCCCCGCCAGTGCCGCGACCACCTGCAACGCCACCACGCACGGCAGCACACGCAGGAGTCGCCACGTCACGCCGAGCGACGCTACGGCCGTGTTGACGGAGGCGTAAGGGACACGATCGGTGGTCGGGTGACGCTACGGCGCAGCCGGGTGACGCTCCGTTTGACCGGCGGCATGAGCGCCCGCACCCGGACGACGATCACGGCGCCCGGCCGGCCGGGTGGATCACCACCTCCGCCGCCTTGACCGCGAACCACAGCTGCACGCCCGGTTCCGCGGGCAGGTCGACGAGTGCGGCGGGCGTGACGTCCGCGGCCAGCCCGTCGGCCCACGCCGGCCCGCCGTCGCGGACCCCGGCGCGCAGCCGGACGAGGTCCCCGTGCGGCTCGACCGCCGCCAACCGGACCTGGACGACGTTGCGCGGGCTGCCGTGCGGGTGCTCCGCGAACACCGCCACCGCCGCGGGCGGGAACACCGCGACCGCGGGCTCGCCGGTGACGGTCCCCTCGGCCTGACCCGTGATGACGAACCCGTCGGCCGTCTTCAGGCCCTCGGGGCAGGCGAGGCCGGGCACGAGGTCGAGCCCCGCGATCCGCGCGGCGAACGGGCTGCGCGGGCGGGCGAGCACCTCGCGCGTCGGCCCCTCCTCCACCACGACCCCGTCGGACAGCACGACCACGCGGTCGGCGAGCACCAGCGCGTCGACCGCGGCGTGGGTGACGAGGACCGCGGTCCGCCCGCTCTCGCGGAGGGTCCGGCGCAGCAGGGCCCGCATCGCCGGCATGGTGTCGACGTCCAGCGCTGCGAGGGGCTCGTCGAGCAGCAGCAGGTCGGGGCCCGCGGCGAGCGCGCGAGCGAGCGCGACCCGCTGCTGCTGGCCGCCGGATAGCTGCGGCGGCCGCCGGTCGGCCAGCGCGGCCACGTCGACGGCGTCGAGCAGCTCCCGGGCCCGGGCCGTCGCGGCGCGGCGCGACACCCCCTGGGCACGCGGCCCGAACGCGACGTTGGCCAGCGCGGTGAGGTGCGGGAACAGCAGGGGCTGCTGGGCGAGGAGCCCGACCCCACGCCGGTGCGGGGGCACGTGCACGCCGGAGTCGGTGAGCGTCCGGCCGCCGACCCGGACGTGCCCGGCGTCGGGCCGCAGCAGGCCGGCGAGGACGTCGAGCAGCGTCGACTTGCCCGACCCGTTGGGGCCGAGGACGGCCAGCACGTCACCCGGGTCGACGGTGATCGCGACGTCGAGCGTGAAGCCGGCTCGGCGGACGACGGCAGCCGCGTCGAGTCCCGGAGCCCGATCGGCCCGGCCACCGTCCTCGGCGGTCACGACAACCCTTCGGTGGGGCGCGCGCGCCCCACCGCGATGACCACCACCGCGACCGCGACCAGCAGGAGCGACAGCGCCACCGCGCCCGCCACGTCGGTCTCGCGCTCCAGGTAGACGAGCAGCGGCAGCGTGCGCGTGGTGCCCTGGAGGCTGCCGGCGAACGCGGTCGTCGCGCCGAACTCCCCCAGGCAGCGCGCGAACGCCAGCACCGAGCCCGACGCCAGGCCCGGCAGCACGAGCGGGACGGTCACGCGCCGGAACGCGTAGCCGGGCCCGGCACCGAGGGTCGCGGCGACGGCCTCGTACCGCCCGCCCGCGGTGCGCAGCGCCCCCTCCAGGCTGACCACGAGGAACGGCAGCGCGACGAACGTCTGCGCCAGCACGACCGCCGTCGTCGTGAACGGGATCGTGACCCCGAACCAGAGGTCGAGCTGCCGGCCGAGCAGGCCCGTGCGCCCCAGGAGGAACAGCAGCGCGAGCCCGCCGACGACCGGGGGCAGCACCAGCGGCAGCAGCACCACGGAGCGCAGCACGCGCAGCCCGGGCAGCCGCCCGCGGGCGAGGACGACCGCGAGCGGGCCGCCGAGGACGATGCAGAGCGCCGTCGAGATCGCGGCGGTGATCAGCGACAGCCGCAGCGCGTCGAGCGCGGCCTCGCTGGTCAGCAGCTCCGGCATGCGCGGCCAGTCGGCCCGCAGCAGGAGCCCGACGACGGGCAGCGCGACCAGCGCGAACGCGCAGGCGGCGGGGATCCACAGGAGGCGGGGCAGCGCGACGGCGGGCGCGCGACGGCTCCGTTGTGAACCCTCCCCGCGCACCTGCACGGGTACTTCCGTCACTCTTCCGGGCCGAACCCGGCTGCCCCGAGCACCCGCTGCCCGTCCGGTCCGGTCACCAGGTCGACGAACTGCTGCGCCAGCTGCGCCTGCGGGGCGTCCTTCAGCACGGTGATCGGGTAGTTGGTCGTCGCCTGGTTCGCCTCGGGGAAGCTCACGCCCTGCACGCTGCCCTTCGCGGCGGAGACGTCGGTGACGTAGACCAGGCCCGCGTCGGCGTCGCCGCTCGTGACCTTGCCCAGGGTGGACTTGACGTCGGCCTCCTCGCTCACCGGCGTGAGCGTGACCCCCGTCGCCTTCTCGATCTTCTCGGCGGCGGCGCCGCACGGCACCTGCGGCGCGCAGACGACGACCTTGAGGTCGGGCTTGGCCAGATCCGCGAACGCCGCGATGCCCTTCGGGTTGCCCGGTGCGGTTGCGATCTGCAGGACGTTGGTGGCGAAGATCGTCGGCGTGCCCGCGGCGAGGCCCGCGTCGGTGACCGTCTTCATGGTCGCGTCGCTGGCGGCGGCGAAGACGTCGGCGGGGGCGCCGTTGACGATCTGCTGGGCGAGGTCGGACGAGCCGGCGTAGTTCAGCTTGATGTCGACGCCCGGGTGGTCGGTCTCGAACCGCTTCTCGAGGGCGTTGAAGGTCTCGGTCAGCGACGCGGCCGCGAGGACCGTGAGCGTGCCCGACTCGGCCGCCGCCGAGGGAGCCGCCGACGGGGCGGGCGCCGCGGGTTGCGCGCCGCCGCCGCAGCCGGCGAGCAGGAGGGCGAGACCGGCGACGCCCCCGGCCAGGGCACGAGTCCTCACGAGGTTCCTCCGGGGGTCTCGACCACGACGTTCGTCGACTTGATCACCGCGACGGCCAGCACACCCGGTTCCAGGCCCAGCTCGCGGACGGCCTCGCTGCTCATCAGCGACACCACCCGGTGCGGGCCGCACTGCATCTCGACCTGGGCCATGACCTTGTCGGTGATCACCTCGGTGACCAGGCCGACGAGGCGGTTGCGGGCGGAGCGGCCGACGTCCGACGGGTCGGGCGCGGCGTTCGCGTGGCGGCGGGCGAACTCGGCCAGCGCGGGGCCGTCGATGACCTTGCGGTGCGACGCGTCGGTCTGCACGGGAAGCGTGCCGGCGTCGACCCAGCGGCGCACGGTGTCGTCGCTGACCCCGAGCAGCCGGGCGGCGTCAGCAATGCGGAACTGCGGCATGAACGGCACTGTATCCCCGCGTCTGCGGATTCATCCAGCAGTGCCGGATGGGCGCACGTCGCGAGCCTGATCACGACCTCCGCGAGGCGGTTACGCTCGTAATCGTGACGCCCACCGAGCTCGGTCTCCCGGCGCTGCGTTCGCGAACCACGGCGCCCCGCGACCCGGGCCGCCCCGCCGATCCGCGGCTGATCGACCGCTTCGGGCGGGTCGCCACGGACCTGCGGATCTCGCTGACCGACCGCTGCAACCTGCGCTGCACCTACTGCATGCCCGCCGAGGGCCTTCCCTGGATGCCCCGCGCCGAGCAGCTCACCGACACCGAGCTCGTCCGGCTGATCACCATCGCCGTCCGCGACCTGGGCGTGCACGAGCTGCGGTTCACCGGCGGCGAACCCCTGCTCCGCCGCGGGCTCGAAGACATGATCGCCGCGTCGGCCGCGCTCACCCCGCGCCCGGACATCTCCCTGACGACCAACGGTGTCGGCCTCGCCCGCCGCGCCGCCGCGCTCGCCGCCGCGGGGGTCAACCGGCTCAACGTCTCCCTCGACACCCTGCGCCCCGAGCGCTTCGCCGAGATCACCCGCCGGGACCGGCTGGGCGACGTCCTCGACGGCATGGTGGCCGCCCGCGAGGCCGGCCTGTCCCCCGTCAAGATCAATACCGTCCTCCTCCGCGGGGTGAACGACGACGAGCCCGTCGACCTCCTGCGCTATGCCGTCGACCACGGTTTCGAGCTGCGGTTCATCGAGCAGATGCCGCTCGACGCCCAGCACGGCTGGCAGCGCGCGGAGATGGTGACGGCCGGCGAGATCCTCGCGACGCTGCGCACGGCGTTCACCCTGACCCCGGACGGCCACGACCGCGGCGCGGCGCCGGCCGAGCGCTGGCTCGTGGACGGCGGTCCGGCCGCGGTCGGGGTGATCGCCTCGGTGACCCGGCCGTTCTGCGGTGCCTGTGACCGCACCCGGTTGACGGCAGACGGCCAGGTGCGCTCGTGCCTGTTCGCCCGCACCGAGACCGACCTGCGGACGCTCCTGCGCGGCGGCTCGTCGGACGCCGAGATCGCCGAGGCCTGGCAGGCCGCGATGTGGGGCAAGCTCGCCGGGCACGGGATCGACGAGCCGGGGTTCCTGCAACCGGACCGGCCGATGAGCGCGATCGGGGGCTAGTGAACGTGATGGTGACGGTGACGGTCCGTTATTTCGCCGCGGCGCGTGCCGCGGCGGGCGTCGAGACCGAGACCGTGCAGGTGCCCCCGGGCGCGACGGTCGACATCCTGCTCAAGACGGTCCGTGCCGGGCACGGCGACGACCTGGGCCGCGTGCTCGACCGGTGCAGTTTCCTGCTGGACGAGGTCGCGGTGCGCGACCGCGACCTCCCGCTGCACGACGGCGCGCTCATCGACGTCCTGCCTCCCTTCGCTGGCGGCTGAAACACCCGGCACGCAGGCCCGGCTCGCTTGTCGGCCCGCGCTCGCACGCCATCGGTTGCGACCGTCACGGCTCGCCCCATACTCTCCGTCCACCTTGGGTTTTCTTCTCGTTTCCGCTTCCGGAGCGGTAGCACGGCAAGGGCGCCAGGTTCCTGCGACGACCTTCAGGTGAGGACGACGCCATGACACAGACCGAAGCTCCGCACCATTCCCTCGACGCCGAACAGGCCGGTTACAAACAGTCACTGGGCCGCCGCCACGTCCAGATGATCGCGATCGGCGGGGCGATCGGCACCGGGTTGTTCCTGGGCTCGGCCTCCCGGCTGCACAACACCGGACCGGCCCTGCTGTTCACCTACGCCTTCGTCGGCGTCATCGCGTACTTCCTGATGCGCGCGCTCGGCGAGCTGGTCCTGCACCGCGCGACCTCCGGCGCCTTCGTCTCCTACATGCGGGAGTTCTACGGCGAGAAGTGGGCGTTCGTCACCGGCTGGATGTACTGGCTGAACTGGGCGCTCACCGGCATCGCCGAGCTCTCGGCGGTCGGGCTCTACGTCCAGTTCTGGTTCCCGCTCATGCCGACGTGGGCCACGGTGCTCATCGCCCTCGCCGTGGTGCTGGTGATCAACCTGCTGTCGGCGAGGGCCTTCGGGGAGTTCGAGTTCTGGGCGGCGATCGCCAAGGTCGGCGCGATCGTGATCTTCCTGGTGGTCGGGCTGGTCGTCGTGATCGGCGGCTTCAGCATCGGCGGGCACGAGGCCGGGTTCCACAACCTGTGGAGCAACCCGGGCGGCTTCTGGCCCAGCTCCGGCGACTTCAACTGGTACGGGCCGCTGCTCGCGATGTCCGGGGTCGTCTTCGCGTACGCCGCGATCGAGATGGTCGGCGTGGCGGCCGGCGAGATGCAGGACGCGAAGACCGAGGTGCCGAAGGCCGTCAACGCGGTCATCTTCCGGATCGCGATCTTCTACTGCGGTTCGATCCTGCTGCTGGTCTCGATGCTGCCCACCAGCGAGTACAAGTCGGGCACCAGCCCGTTCGTGACCGTCTTCGAGCGCTTGGGCCTGACGTGGATGAGCTATGTGATCCAGATCGTGCTCATCATCGCCGCCCTGTCCAGCCTGAACGCGGGCCTGTACTCGACCGGGCGGGTGCTGCGCAGCCTGGGCATGAGCAAGCAGGCGCCCCAGTTCACCCTGAAGATGAGCGCCCAGGGCGTGCCGTGGGCCGGCATCCTGATGACGTCGGTGGTCTTCGTGTTCGGCTCGCTGCTGAACTTCCTCGCCCCGGACGCCTTCGAGATCGCTCTGGAGGCCGCGGCGATCGGCGTGCTGTTCACCTGGTCGACGATCTTCCTGTGCCAGCTGAAGCTGCGCAGGCTGACCGACCGCGGGGTCATCCCAGCGAGCACGTTCCCGATGCCCGGACATCCGTGGACGAGCTACATCGGGCTGGTCTTCCTCGGGCTGGTCGTGGTCGGCATGGCGATCTCGGGCTGGCAGGCCTCGCCGTACCTCTCCCACAAGGTCACCTTCCTGGTCGTCGTCTTCGGGATCCCGCTCCTCGCCGTGGCCCTCGCCATTGGATGGCGCCTGGTCAAGCCCGCGGTCATCGAGAACACCGGCGACCGGCTCAAGGCGGTGTGGTCGGACGACGGACCGACCTACGGACCGGGCGTCACCCCCGACGACCTCGATGTGGCCGAGCACGACCCGGCCACCGCCGGGCGCAACCTGGAGGGCCTGAACGACGACGGCAGCTTCGCGCGTGACGAGGACGGGAAGGAGCCGCGGTGAGCGAGCGCAGCGAGCGAACCAGTGTCACAGCGCCTGCGCGAAGCGTCGACCGAGCGCAGCGAGGGAGTGCGATGAGCGGCAAGCTGCGGCGGGCGGTCGTCCTCGTCGCCCTCCTCGGGTCGATCGTGACCACCCTGACCGCCTGCGGAGGCTCGAGCGAGGGGCCGAACCAGCAGCCCTCCCCGGTACCCGGCGCCAAGCTCGACAAGCTCACCATCGGCATCTCGTTCGACCAGCCCGGACTCGGGTTCAAGGACGGGGACACCTACAGCGGTTTCGACGTGGAGACGGCGAAGTACGTCGCCAAGGCGTTGGGCGTGCCGGAGTCCGGCATCACGTGGGTGCAGGCCGACCCGGGCAACCGGGAGTCCCTGCTCACCAGCGGCCAGGCCGACCTGGTGATCTCCACGTACACGATCACCGAGGCTCGCAAGCAGGTCGTCGACTTCGCCGGCCCGTACTTCCTCGCGCACCAGGACCTGCTGGTCCGGCGCAACGAGACCGAGATCACCGGGCCGGAGACTCTTGACGGCAGGAACCTGTGTTCCGTGCCGGGGACAACGTCGGCGGAGAACGTGCTCAAGTTCTACCGGGGGCGCATCCAGCTCAAGGAGTTCCCGCGGTTCTCCGACTGCGTGCGGGCGCTGGACAACAGCGAGGTCGACGCGGTGACCACGGACGACGTGATCCTCGCCGGTTTCGCTGCCCAACCGCAGTACCAGGGCAAGCTGAAGCTCGTCGGCCGGGGCTTCTCCGACGAGAACTACGGCGTCGGGATCAAGAAGGGCAACACCGCGCTGGTCGACCAGGTGAACGCCGCGCTGAAGCAGTACGTCGCCGACGGGTCGTGGGCGGCGGCGCTGCGGATCACTGTGGCGCCGTCCGGCTACCGGCTGCCCAGCCCGCCGACGCCGGGCGCCGCCTGACCCCGAGGTAGTGAGCTGGGGCCGTGACACCGCCCCCGACCGAGGTCCGGTCGGGGCGGTGTCATGTTCACGCAGGCCCCGGTGCCACCCACTCCTCGACGGCGACGAAGTGCGACACGTTGTCCATTCGGCGCTGGACCGCGGAGATCTCCCGGACCGCCTGCGCGATCACGCTGCGGTCCAGCGGCGAGAGCCGCTTCAGCGTGACGGTGTCCGTCGGCTGCTCCCCGGCCCGGTACTGGCGGATCTGGTAGCGCAGGCGCAGCCGCTGCAGCACGTCGAACACCTCGATCAGCGTGGCGGCCGAGTCGGCAGGCAGCATGGCGGACCCGGATGCGGCCCGGAGCCGCTCGGTGGTCGGCAGGACCGCCGATCCGACGCTGAGCGCAGCCCAGCGGGCGATGTTCACGACCGGCAGCAGCCCGTGCTTCTTGATGTCGAAGGTATCCGGGCGGCGGGCCGGGAGCCACGCCGTCCGGAGCTTGGCGCGGTACGCCAGCGACTCCTGGAGCAGCAGCCGCATCGTTCCCGGATGCTCACGCAGGTCGCTGAAGACGCGGCTCACCGCGGGCAGGCCCGGGTCGCCGTGGATGGGGCGGCCGTCCACCAGCAGTGAGGTCATGATCGCGCCCTTGTACTCGACCGGGTCGGCCAGCCACTGCCGGCCTGCGGCCCGCCACTCGGCGTTGGTCCGGGAGAACAGAGGCGACTGCGCCGTCGTGCCGTGGTCGTCCGCGCTGAGGCCCGCGGTGGCCAGCACGCCGGACACCTCGGCGAACGCGGCCCGGTAGGCCGGCACGGCGGCCGGGTCGACGGCGTCGTCGAAGGCGGCCGCCGAGTCGACGTCCGAGCTCAGCACGGCCTCCCGCCGGCCGTTGCTCCCCAGCGACAGCCAGGTGAAGGCGTCCACCGACAGTTCAGGGTGCCGGGCGAACACCAGACCGATGGCCCGGCGCATGATCGTGTCGAGGAAGCCGGAGTACACGGCGATCACCCGCCCGGCCGCCAGCCCGCGGGACAGCAGGTCGTCGAGCATCGGTGGGACTTGGCCGGCGAACGCGGCCAGCTCCTCGATGCTCGTGGCCCGGCGCAGCTGCTCGTGCAGGGAGACCCCGACGGTGATCGGCGAGATGGCGAAGTCGCGGGGGCAGACGACCCCGCGGAGTTCGCCGGCGCGGTCGGTGACCAGGAGGAACTCGGCGTCGCGTTCCAGCAGGAGCATCAGCGCCTCGGCGGCGGTGTCGCCCAGGCATGCCACTGGAGCCGTGGTGTCCATGATCTCGCGCGCCGGCGTGGTGAGCGGCCTGCCGTCGACCAGGACCCGGGCCCGCAGCACCGCATCCGTGATCAGCCCGAACCGCCCTGCGCCGAGGCGGATCACGGCCGGGGCGCGCCGGTCGTTCATCCGCCTCGCGACGTCGCCGACCGCGGTGTCCGGGCCGACGAGCAGCGGTTCGCGCTCGATCAGCTCGTCCACGCTGCTGTAGCTCGGGACGTCCGTGGCCCGACGGTCCGTCGCCATGGTCTCGGCCAGGAACCGCGCCCCGCGGCGCGTCGCGAAGGCCGGCCCGGCGAGCGCGGCGGGGATGCGTGCCACCGTGGCCATCCCGGCCGCGACAGCGCGCGGGCCGATCGACCGCTCCGTCAGCATCGCCGAGAAGCCGAACACGCCACCGGGCCCGACGGTCTCGTCGGACCCGAGCGGCACCTGTTGCACGTGGTTGCGCAGCAGGGCGACCTGGCCCGCGATCACGACGAACACCTCGTCCGTCGAGTCGGTGAAGGCGTCGTGGATGAGGGCGGCGTCGTCGAACCGCTCGATCCGCGCCGCCCGGGCGATGCCGTCGAGCGCCTCACGATCGAGCGAGTCGAAGGGCGGGTGCTCGGCGAGGAACTCCGCGAGGTCGGCCGGCTCCACGGCGGCCATGCTGCCACAGCGCCCGCCGGGTCGGGGACGCTGCGCGCTCAGCCGGAGGTCGCTGCGACCTCGCGGTACGACCGGAAGGTGCCTCCGGGCGTCGTCACGGTCTCCGCCGCCAGCACCGCGTGCACCACGGCCCTGCCGACGACGTCGGCGGCTGCGGCGTGCAGCGCCATCAGGGCGGCCAGGTCGAGCACGGACGTGCGCAGGTCGCGAGCCCGAACGCCAGGTCGCCGTCCACCACGGTGTGCACCGGGCTGAGCGTGCGGGCCAGCCCGTCGTGGCCCATTGCCGCCAACCGCCCGCACCCGGCCTTGTCCAGCGTCGCGTCGGTGGCGACCACGGCGAGGGTCGTCGCCGTGCCGAGCCGCGGGCGGACGGACTCGGCGACGGCCCGCAACGCCAGCTGCGCCGCCGCGCCGACGTCCGGCTGCACGAACTCGTCGGGCAGCCCGAGCCGCACGCCGTGCAGGCCGCCGGTGGCGAGGTCGACGGCCGAGCCGGCCGCGTTCACAGCCGCGAGGGCGGCCACGGTCGTCCCGTCGTCGAGGACCGCGCTCGCCGTCCCGATCCCGCCCTTGAGGCCGCCGATCAGGGCACCGGAGCCGGCGCCGACGACGCCCTGCGCGACCGGCCCGTCCGCCGCGGCGTCGACGGCGGCCGCCCCGGTCGCCGCGGTCGGGCGCAGCGCGGGGTCGCTCGCCGGGCCGCCGCGGCCCAGGTCGAACAGCACCGCCGCGGGCACGATCGGCACGACCGCGCCGGGCACGGGGAAGCCGACGCCCGCGGCCGCCAGCCGGGACATCACCCCGTCGGCGGCGGCGAGGCCGAAGGCGCTGCCGCCGCTCAGGACGACGGCGTGCACGCGCTGGACGGTGTTGCGGGGATCGAGCAGGTCGGTCTCCCGGGTGCCCGGAGCGGCACCCCGGACGTCCACGCCGGCGACCGCGCCCTCGGGCGGGGCGAGGACGACGGTGGTGCCCGAGAGCGCGCCGGGTACGCGCGCGTGCCCGACCCGCAGGCCGGCGACGTCGGTCAGGGCGTTGTTCGGTCCGGTACGCACGCTCGCCGGTGCCTTACTCAGCCGGCGCGCAGCCGCCGGATCAGCAGCACGACCAGCAGCAGGAGCAGGCCACCGCCGACCACCGGGACGAGGCGCTGGAGCACCGGTGCGCCCGCGTGGTCGAGCAGGTCGATCGCGTCGACCTCGCTGCGCACATGGGCACGGAGCCCCGTGCCGCCGGCGGTCGCCGCGGAGCGGGCGGTGGAGGCCGGCGTCGTCGTGGCGGGGTCGGGAGCCATGTCGGGGCCGCGGGCGCCTCCACCTCCGACGTCCCCGCCCCCGGGGTGACCGGCGCGCCCGTCGCGGCGGCCGGGTTCATGTCCGCGGCGGGCGCCTCAGCCTCGGAGGTACCCGGCACCGCCGCGCCGTTCGTCGACACGCGTTCCAGGACCGAGTCCGAGGTCGCCTCCGAGCCGCCCGCCGCGGCCGCCGCGCGCCGGGCGCCCCGGGCGGGCGCGGTCGGGATGTCGGATGTCGCCTCGGAGGCCGCGGTCGCCGACACCGCGACCGGCGCCGCCGCCTCCTCGGCGGCCGGCGCCAGCTTCCGCGCCACGCACGCCGCGAACTGCCCGATGATCTTGTCGGCGACGTCCGAGATCACCCCGCGGCCGAACTGCGCGGGCTTCCCGGTGATCGTCATGTCGGTGACCATCGAGACGGCCGTGCGGTCGGGCGCCTCCGCGACCATGGACGCCGTCACGGTGGCGTTCGCCGTGCCGTTGCCGCGCGAGTCGCGCCCGTTGGCCTCGATCACGACTTCGTGGGCGTCGTCGTCGCGCGAGACGTAGTTGCCCTTGCCCTTGTAGGTCATCGCGATCGGCCCGAGCTTGACCTTCACCGTGCCCGCGAACGCGTCGCCCTCGTACGACGTGAGGGTGGCGCCGGGGAAGCAGGGGGCGACGGTCTCGGGGTTGTTCAGGGCCTCCCATGCCGTGTCGATCGGCACGTCGATCGTGAAGTTGTTCTCGAGCTTCATGCTTCCTCCCCAACCTGTCCGCACGTAGTCACCGAACCGCGAACGCCCGCCCCGTACTCGGAGTTCCGGGGCGGGCGTCCTGGCAAACCTCAGCCCACCGCGGCCAGCACCGCACGGCCGGTGAGTACCCGCGCAAGGTGCTCACGGTAGTCCGACGCGGCGTCCGCGTCGCTGGGTGCCGCCGTACCCTCGGTGACGCGCTCGGCCGCCGCGCGCACCGCCTCGGCCGTCGCCGGCTGGCCGACCAGGGCCTCCTCGACGCCGCGGGCCCGCAGCGGCGTGGCGCCCATGTTCGACAGCCCCACCCGGGCCTCGGCGATCGTGCCGCCCTCGGTCCGGACGGCCGCGGCGATGGCGACCATCGACCACGACTGCGCGGTGCGGTTGAACTTCTCGTAGTGGCTGCCCCAGCCGGTGTACTTCGGGAACCGCACCTCGGTGAGGATCTCGTCCTCGGCGAGCGCGGTCGTGAAGTAGTCGACGAAGAAGTCGTCCGCCGACACGGTGCGCTGCCCGCCCGGCCCGGCGATCACGAACTCCGCCTCGAGGGCAAGGGCGACGCCGCCCAGGTCGCCGGCTGGGTCGGCGTGCGCGAGCGCGCCGCCGAGCGTCCCGCGGTGCCGGACCTGGTTGTCCGCCACCGTCGCCGTGGCCTGGGCCAGCAGCCCGACGTGCTCCTTGACGAGCTCGTCACGCATCACCTCGTGGTGCGGCGCCATCGCCCCGATCGCGATCCGGTCGCCGTCGTCGCGGATGCGCCGCAGCTCCGGGATCTCGCCCAGGTCGATCAGCGTGGACGGCGCCGCCAGCCGCAGCCGCAGCACCGGGATGAGGCTCTGCCCGCCGGCGAGGATCTTGGCGTCCTCACCGGCCTGCTGCAGCGCGGCCACGGCCTCGTCGACCGTGCCGGGCCTGACGTAGTCGAACGGCGCCGGGATCACTGGACCTCTTCTTCCTGCGGGTTGTTCGGGTCGATCGAGCCGAGGCCGGCACCCGGCGAGTGGGTGTCGACCGGCGTCTCCTGCGTGGCGCGCCCCTGTGCCGCCTGGATCGCCCGCCACACGCGCTGCGGTGTGCAGGGCATCTCGACGTCCGAGACACCCAGGTGGCGCACCGCGTCGAGGACGCCGTTGACGATCGCCGGCGTCGACGCGATCGTGCCCGCCTCGCCGACGCCCTTGACGCCCAGCGGGTTGCCCGTGGCCGGGGTCTCGGTGCGGTCGGTGGTGAAGCTCGGCAGGTCCGCGGCCGAGGGCAGGGTGTAGTCGACGAAGGTGCCGTTGACCAGCGTGCCCTGCTCGTCGTAGTTGGCCTCCTCGAACAACGCCTGCGCGATGCCCTGGGCGAGGCCGCCGTGCACCTGCCCCTCGACGATCAGCGGGTTGAGCGCGTTGCCGACGTCGTCGACGCAGACGTAGGCGCGGATGGTCGCCCGCCCCGTCTCCGTGTCGACCTCCATCGCGGCGAGGTGCGTGCCGTGCGGGAAGGAGAAGTTGTCCGGGTCGTAGGTGGCGTCCGAGTCGAGCGAGGGCTCGACACCGTCGGGCAGGTCGTGGGCCGCCCAGGTGGCCGTCGCGACCTCCTGGATGCTCACGCCCTTGCTCGTACCCTTGACCCCGAACCGGCCGCCGGAGAACTCCAGGTCGTCCTCGGACGCCTCGAGCATGTGCGCGGCGATGGTCCTGGCCTTGGCGACCACCTTCTCCGAGGCCTTGACCACCGCGATCCCACCGACGGCGAGCGACCGGGAACCGTAGGTGTCCATGCCCCGCGGGGAGATCTGGGTGTCGCCGTGCAGCACCTCGATGTCCTCGAACGGCACCCCGAGCTGGTCCGCGACGATCTGACTCCAGGCGGTCTCGTGGCCCTGCCCGTGCCCGGACGAGCCCGTCACGACCTCGACCTTGCCGAACGGCAGCACCCGGATCGACGCGGTCTCCCAGCCGCCCGCGCCGTACGCCAGCGACCCGAGCACCCGGCTCGGGGCGAGCCCGCACATCTCGGTGAAGGTCGAGATGCCGATGCCGAGCTGGACCGGGTCCTTGCGGTCGCGCCGCTCCTGCTGTTCGCGGCGCAGCGCGTCGTAGCCGATCAGCTCCTTGGCCTTGGCCGTCGCGGCCTCGTAGTTGCCCGAGTCGTACTCCAACCCGCACACCGTGGTGAACGGGAACTCCTCGTGCTTGATCCAGTTCTGCTCGCGCAGCTCCAGCGGCTCGCGGCCCAGCTCGGCCGCCAGCTCGTCCATGATCCGCTCGATGGCGAACGTGGCCTCCGGCCGGCCGGCGCCGCGGTAGGCGTCGGTGGGGGTCTTGGAGGTGAACACGTTCGTGCAGGCGAACCGGTAGGCCGGGAACTTGTAGATCGAGTTGTACATGAACGCGCCGAGGATCGGGATGCCCGACGTCACCAGCCGCAGGTAGGCGCCCATGTCGGCGAGCAGGTCGACGTCCAGCGCGAGGACGGTGCCGTCGCGGCGGGCTGCGATCGTGATGTCCTGGATCTGGTCGCGGCCGTGGTGGGCCGAGAGCAGCGACTCCGAGCGGGTCTCGGTCCACTTGACCGGCTTGCCCAGCTTCACCGACGCGGCGAGGACGAGGATCTCCTCGGGCGTGACCTGCAGCTTGCCGCCGAACCCGCCGCCGACGTCCGGGGCGATCACCCGCAGCTTGTGCTCGGGCACGCCCGCGGTGGCCGCCGCCAGCGTCTTGAGGATGTGCGGGATCTGCGTCGCCGACCACATGGTCAGCTGCTCGCCGGACGGGTCGACGACGACGGAGCGAGGCTCCATGAACGCCGGGATGAGCCGCTGCTGGCGGAACCGCCGCCGGACGACGATCGCATCCGGGTCCTTCTCGGCCGCGGCGATCGCGTCGCGGGCGCTCCCCCCCGTGCCGGCCTCGCCGGAGTCGAACACCCAGTGCGCGCTCGCGTTCGTGCCGAGGTTCGGGTGCAGCAGGGTGGCGCCCTCGGCGAGGGCCGCCTCCATGTCCAGGACGGGCGGCAGGTCGTCGTAGTCGACCACGACGAGCTCCGTCGCGTCCCGAGCGGTGGCCGCGTCGCGGGCGACCACCACGGCGACGCCGTCACCGGCGAAGTGCACGGCGTCGACGGCCAGCGGTGGGGCCGCCGGCGCCTTCTGGTCCGCGGTGATCGGCCAGGCGTTGGGCAGGCTCGCCTCGGCCAGCCCCAGGTCGGCCGCGGTGTAGACCGCGATGACGCCGGGCAGCGCGCGGGCCTCGTCCGCGTCGACCCCGGTGATCCGGGCGTTCGCGACGGGCGAGCGCACCACGGCCAGGTGGAGCATGCCGGGCAGCGTGATGTTGTCGGTCCAGCGGGTGCGCCCGGTGATGAGGCGGGCGTCCTCTTTGCGGGTCCGGGACTTCCCGAACTCGCCGGTGGTGGGTTCGGCGGTCGTCGTCATGGCTCAGCTCCCTGCCACCGGCGCGGGGGCCTCGCTGGGGACCGTTGCGCCGGGCTTCATCGCCTGTGCGGCGCTCTGTACGGCTCGCACGATGTTCTGGTAGCCGGTGCACCGGCAGAGGTTGCCCTCGATGCCCTCGCGGACCTCGTGCTCGTCCGGATCGGGGTTGTCGCCCAGCAGGTCGACCGCCTGCATGATCATCCCCGGCGTGCAGAACCCGCACTGCAGGGCGTGGCACTCGTTGAACGCCTTCTGGACGGGGTGCAGCTGCCCGTCACGGGCGAGACCCTCGATCGTGGTGACCTCGCCGCCGTCGGCCTGGACGGCGAACACCGCGCACGACTTCACGCTCTGGCCGTTCAACGCAACCGTGCAGGCTCCGCAGTTGCTGGTGTCGCAGCCGACGACGGTGCCGGTCTTCCCGAGCCGTTCTCGCAGGTAGTAGACCAGGAGCATGCGGGGTTCGACCTCGTCGACGTACTGCACGCCGTCGACGGTGACCCTGACCTGTGCCATGAGCCCTTCCTCCTCGCCGAGACCGAACGTTCGGGAGACGCCGTCGGTCCCGACCTTCCGTGGATCGGCGCACGCGACCGCGCGCCGCGCCAATGTGGCGGCGAGCACAGTTCTACGCCGATCTTCGAGCGGGGCAAGAAGGGCGGCGCTAGTCCGGCGCACGACGTCGACACGATGGGGCAGCGCAGGCACACAGGGAGTGAGAAGACGTCGCAGGTGCGGGCCAAGAGGCGGAAAAGCATCCGCTTCCACGGAAGTCCGCGCTCGACTCAGTTCACCCGATCAGACGCAATACTCTCGGAGGGTCCGGATGCTCAGGGCCGGCCCATGCCCGGTCGCCGACCGCGGGCCCAGCGGGCGCAGCGGCTCGAGCGTGCGGTGGGCCAGGGCGCCCCACCACAGCCCGGCGCCATAGGCGAGGTCGTCGAGCCGGTGCGCGACGAGGTGGCCGAGCAGGCCCGGCTGCGCACGAGGGATCGCGGTCGCGGTGGCGCAGCCAGTCGACGACGCCTTCGGCGAGCGCGACGGCCGCGACGGTCCTGCGGGCCCGGGCGGAGACCGCGCAGGCCAGGGCGGAGAGCGGCCAGTAGTGGCGGTTCACGGCGTCCGCGGTCTGGGCGACCGCGCCCACGGTGCCGAGCGCGATGATCCGGATGGCCGCGAGCCACGGCCGCGACAGCTCGGGCAGTTGCGGGACCAGTCGCTGCACGGCCCAGGCGGCCACGCCGACCGCCGCGAGCGGACGGCGAGCAAGGAGCGCCGCGGCGACCGCGGCCGCCCACGGGCTCAGCACCATCGGCGGCACCGCGCCGCGGTGGCGCAGCGCGAGCGGGGACGCGCCGGTCCCGTAGTACGCCTTGCGCAGCCACCACGCGCGCAAGTCGGTGCGGTGGTCGTGCGCGACCCGCGACGACGGCTCGTAGCGCATCCGCCAGCCCGCGCCGTGCAGGCGCAGCACCAGGTCGACGTCCTCGGCGACGTGCATGTCGTCGTCGAAACCCGCCCCGACCGCCGCGCGGCGCACGAGCAGCGCCGCGCTGGGGACGTAGGCGACCCGGGTGCGCGGCACGACGGCGGCCGGGTCCGGGCCCAGGTCCAGCGACGACCGCACCGCCTCGTACCGGCCCAGCCACCCCGGGACCAGCGGTTGTGCCGCCCAGCCACCCGGCGGTGCCAAGGCGACGATCCGCGGGGCGACCAGCCCGACGGCCGGGTCGGCCAGGTGCGCGAGCAGCGGATCGAGCCAGCCCGGAGTCGGCAGCACGTCCGAGTCGAGGAAGGCGACGAGCGGGGTCGTCGCGGCGGCCAGCCCGGCGTTGCGCGCGGCGGCCGGTCCGCGCGGGTGGTCGTGGCGGAGCACGCGGACCTCGGTGCGCAGCGCCTGCGCACCGACGTCCTGTACCGCTGCCCGGAGGGCCTGCGGATCGGTCGACCCGTCGTCGACGACGATCACGCCACCCAGATCGGGCGGGAGCGCGGCGAGCAGGCGCACGACGGCGTCGGTCCGGTCCTTGACCGGGATGACGACGGTGACGTCCCCCGGTCCGGGCCCGGCGCCGTCCGGAACCGGGTGCACCACCCCGCCGTCGAGCAGGCGCCGGGCCAGTGCCCGGGAGGTGGCGTCGGTGACCGTGAACCCGCCCCCGGCGAGCAGCGCGCGCCCGGCCGGGGCGAGCCGGAGCATGCGCGGGGGCGCGCCGCCGAGCAGCACCCGCCCGCCGTCGAGCGCGACGACGTGCCGGTCGACGACGACGCGCCACCCGTCGGGCAGGACCGTGTCCGAGGGCCCGGCGCCGACATCACCAATGCGCTCGGTTACTTCGCCCATCCCCCGATCGTGACACGCTGACCGGATGACCTCCGACGGACCTGAGCCGCCCGAGCCCGTCCTGCCCCGGTACGGCGAGCGGTCGCTGGCCGAGGTGTTCCCGGCGCTGATGAGCGCGCTCGGAGTGCCCGGCGGTCCGGAGGGGCTCGGGATCCCGCCGGTGCGTGCGGCCGGGCTGCTCCTCGTCGACGGGCTCGGTGCCCGGCAGCTGCACCGGTACGCGGCGGACGCGCCGTTCCTCTCGAGCCTGCCCGACGCCGGGCCGTTCACGGCGGGCTTTCCGTCGAGCACCGCGACGAGCCTGACGTCGCTGGGCACAGGGACGCCGCCGGGGCACCACGGGATGGTCGGCATCACGATGCGCGTGGGCAGCGGACGGCGAGCGCGCCTGCTGCACACCCTGCACTGGACCAGCCACGGCCAGAAGCAGCCCGTGGACCTGCGCGACGACTTCCCGCCGGAGGCCGTGCAGTCCGGCCCGACCGCGCTGGAGCGGGCCGCCGCGGTCGGCGTCACCGCGACGGTGGTGTCGGCACGGCGCTTCGAGAACTCCGGGCTCACCCGGGCCGCCCTGCGCGGCGGCAGGTTCCGGGGCGTCATCGCGCTGGGCGACCTCGCCGCGGCGACGATCACCGCGCTGCGCACGCCCGGCCGCCAGCTCTGCTACGCCTACCACGCCGACCTGGACGCGCTCGGGCACGACCACGGCCCCGGGACGCTGCCGTGGCGGCTGCAGCTGGCCGCCGTCGACCGGCTCGCCGCGCTCATCGCGGAGAACCTGCCATCGGACGCCGTGCTCGCCGTGACCGGCGACCACGGGATGATGACGGTCGACCGCAAGGTCGACATCGATGAGACGGCGGTCCTGATGCGGGGCGTCGACCTCGTCGGCGGCGACGCCCGCGCGCGGCTGGTCTACGCCCGGCCCGGGGCCGCTGACGACGTGCTCGCGGCGTGGCGGGAGACCCTCGGTGACGGCGCCCTCGTCCTCCCCCGCGAGCAGGCGGTCGCGGAGGGCTGGTTCGGCGCGGTCTCCCCACGGGTCGTCGACCGGCTAGGCGACGTCGTCGTCGCAGCCCGCGGGGGAACAGCCCTGATCCGCACGCGCGTGGAACCCGGCCTCGCCGCCCTCGTCGGCCAGCACGGCGGCCTCACCGCCGACGAGCAGCTGGTCCCCCTGCTCCTGGCCCACAACGGCTGACCCCGGCGCCGGCCACAACCCCCTGACCCGCGGCTCTCCGCGAGTCGGCACCTTTGCCACCGCGAGTCGGCACGTTTGCCGCCGCGAGTCGGCACGTTTGCCGCCGCGAGTCGGCACCTTCGCAGGAGCGAGTCGGCCCTTCCCAGCAGACCCGGATTGGTTCAATGCACACGGCCGGACGTATCGGGCGTCCACCGGGCGAGCGCCGCGACCAGCTCGGCGGCCATCGCCGCGAGGAGCCGCTCGCCCTCGTCCGGGGACGCTCCGCTCGGGTCGCCCAGCACCCCGTTCGCACTCACGGCCGCCATTCCTCCGGCGCGCATCGCCGGCAGCAGGTCGCCCAGCGGGGCCGTGTTCCCGGCGGCCCACTCAGGCCTGACGCACGCAGGGTCCAGCGCGAGCATCAGCGACGTCTCGGTCCGGCCCGCGTGGGCGTCGCCACCGGGCGCGCAGGCGAGCCAGGCGGCGTCGCGACCTTCGTAGCGGAGCAGGCGGACCGCGTCGACGAGCGTGGGGACGTTGCCGCCGTGGCCGTTGACGAACAGCACCCGACCGGCCCATCGGGCGGCCGAACGTCCCAGTTCGACGAGCAGCAGACGCAGGGCCTCGTGCCCGATCGACACCGTGCCGGGGAACCCCTCGTGCTCGCCGGATGCGCCGTACGCGATGGGCGGCGCCACCAGCAGGTTCGTTCCGGCGGCCGCCCGCGCCGCGACGGCCGCCGCCACCCGCGCGTCAGTATCCAGCGGCAGGTGTGGGCCGTGCTGCTCGGTGGAACCGACGGGCACGAGCACCGTCGGCCGACCATCTATCTCTGGCCAGACGCGTTCGCCGAGGGGTCCGCAGGTTGTCGTGAAAGCCACGTTCAGGTCACCTCACGCCCTGAACGTGGCTTTCAGGACACGAGCGGGGCGAAACCGGCGAGCGGGCTCTCGTCGCACGCCCGGTCGGGCTTGCCGGCGGGTGGGCGGACCGAGAGCGCCAACGGCACCGGCCCCTTCGGCGTGCGTGAGTTCCTGGGAGCGGACCGGGAGTGGTCGACCTCGGACTTCGGGATCACGACGGCGTCGGCCCGGGCGGCGAGGGCCTGCTCCCCGAAGCCGCGCACACACTCCGGGTCCGGCCCGTCCAGCGGCAGCCCGGTGAAGAACTTCGCCGCCATGCACCCGCCCTGGCACGAGTCGAAGAACGAACACTTGCTGCAGGCCCCGCCGGTCTGCGGGCGACGCAGGTCCGCGAACAGCTCCGAGTCCCGCCACACGCCTTCGAACCCGCCCGGCGAGCGGACGTTGCCGGCCAGGAAGTTCTCGTGGATCGCGAACGGGCAGGCGTACACATCCCCGACCGGGTCGATCAGGCACACCACCCGCCCCGCCCCGCACAGGTTCAGCCCGGGCAGCGCCTGCCCGTAGGCCGACAGGTGGAAGAACGAGTCGCCGGTCAGCACCCCCTCCCCGCGCGCGACCAACCAGTCGTAGAGCTGGCGCTGCTGCGACGGGAGCGGGTGCAGCTCGTCCCACACGTCCGCGCCCCGCCCCGAGGGCCGCAGCCGGGTGATCCGCAGCTGCGCGCCGAACTTGTCGGCGATCGCCTTGAACTCGTCGAGCTGATCCACGTTCTGCCGGGTCATCACCACCGAGATCTTCGGCTGGCCGAACCCGGCCTCGGCCAGGTTCTCCAACGCGCGGATCGCGGTGGCGTACGACCCGGGACCGCGGACGTGGTCGTTGACCTCGGCGGTCGCCCCGTCCAGGGAGATCTGGATGTCGACGTAGTCCGTCGCCGCCAGCTGCGCGGCCCGGCGCTTGTCCAGCTTGATCCCGTTGGTGGAGAACTTGACCCCGACATCGTGGCTGATGGCGTAGTCGAGCAACTCCCAGAAGTCCGGGCGCACCGTCGGCTCCCCGCCGCCGATGTTCACGTAGAACACCTGCATGCGCTGCAGCTCGTCCACCACGGCCTTGGCCTCGTCGGTGGACAGCTCGCGCGGGTCGCGCCGCCCCGACGACGACAGGCAGTGCACGCACGCCAGGTTGCAGGCGTAGGTGAGCTCCCAGGTCAGGCAGATCGGGGAGTTCAGGCCGTACTGGAAGTGCTCGACCAGCTTCACTGCCATCTCCTCATGGACGCCGCTCCTCAGCCAGAGCAGGTTCGATGGTGCCGTTCTCGGCCAGGCCGGCCAGGGCACGCAGGTACGCGGGACGCTGCGCGGGGTCGACGCCCGCGGTATCGAGGGCGGAGTGAACATCTGAGTGGTCGGCGAGCCCGGAGACCACCGCGACCAGCTGCGGGGTCTTCAGGAACGACAACCGCCGCGTGCCGAAGTGGTACACCAGCGCCCCGAACGGCTCCGGCCGCAGCGCCACCGACGGGCTGCACCGGTACGGCCGATCCGGATCGAACGGGGCCGGGTGGAGCGCCGGGGCCGCCTCGTCGGCGGGCCCGGCCACCGGCTGACCAGCGCGTGTCCCGTCGGTCAGCGCCGCAGCGGAGCCAGGCGCTGACCGACAGGTGGAATCACTAGTAGACACCGCACATGCCGTCGATCGAGACCTCCTCGACCAGGGTCTCCTCGACGACTGTCTCCTCGACGTTCTGTTCCTCGGGCACGGGTCCTCCTCGGGTGTTGTGGTCGGTGGTCCGGACCGTAGGCGGCATGCGGAGCCGCAGACAAGGTCCCGAGCGGGCAGCCCGTCCGTTCGGAGAGCGGGGCGACCGGCAGGCTCGTCGTATGACCGGACCCCTGCTGCACCTCATCACCGCCGCCGACTGGAACGTCGCCCGCGCCCGCGGCTCCCTCGCCCCCACCCACGGCGACGGGTTCGTGCACCTGTCCACCCCGGAGCAGGTGCAGCTGCCCGCGAACCGCCTCTTCGCCGGCCGCACCGACGTGCTGCTGCTCGCCGTCGACCCGGCAGGCCTCGACGTCCGGTTCGAACCCGGCATGCCCTACGACCCGCCGGAGATGCGGTTCCCGCACGCCTACGGCACCGTACCGGCCTTGGCCGTCGTCGCGGTGCTGCCGTATCGCCCCAGGTCGGACGGCACGTTCCCGCCACCGCCGACCGTGTGAGAGGGGGAGGTACCTCACCTGCCCGATCGTAGGGTTCGCCCCCGCCCCCGCGACGGTCTTTCGCTCCAGCGGGCCGTCGCGGCTCTAACGTCCGTCCCGATCCACCCGTGATGCAAAGGGGCCACCATGCAGGTAGACGAACTTCTCCAGCCGTTCCCGATCAAGGAGTTCCACCCGTTCCCCCGGGCCATGCTGGGGCCCGGCGCACACGAGATGATCGGCCCGGAGGCCCTCAAGCTGGGCTTCAAGAAGACGCTGGTGATGACGTCCGGCCTGCGCGGCAGCGACATCATCCACAAGATCGTCGAGTCGATGAAGTACCACGGGCTCGAGGTCGTGGTCTACGACAAGGTCGAGTCCAACCCCAAGGACTACAACGTCATGGACGCCGTGTCCATGTACCAGCAGAACGCCTGTGACAGCTTCGTCTCCATCGGCGGCGGCTCGTCCCACGACGCCTGCAAGGGCGCGCGCATCTCGGTCGCGCACGACGGCCGCAACGTCAACGAGTTCGAGGGCTTCAACAAGAGCGAGAACCCGAAGAACCCGCCGCACATCGCCGTCTCCACCACCGCCGGCACCGGCTCCGAGACGTCGTGGGCCTACGTCATCACCGACACCACGACCGACCCGGACAACCCGCACAAGTACGTCGCCTTCGACGACGCCTCGGTGGCGACCCTGGCGATCGACGACCCGGTGCTGTTCTACAGCTGCCCGCTCGACTACACCGCGCAGTGCGGGTTCGACGTGCTCGCGCACGCATCCGAGCCCTACGTCTCGCGGCTGAACTTCCCGCCGTCGCTGGGCAACGCCCTCTACGCGATCAAGCTGACCAGCGAGAGCCTGCGCGAGGCGGTCTGGAACGGGACCTCGCTGCCCGGCCGCGAGGGCATGATGTACGCGCAGTACATCGCCGCGCAGGCGTTCAACTCCGGCGGCCTGGGGATCATCCACTCGATCTCGCACGCCGTGAGCGCCTTCTACGACACCCACCACGGTCTCAACAACGCCATCGCGCTCCCGCGCGTGTGGGCGTTCAACATGCCGGTGGCCTACCAGCGCTTCGCCGACATCGCCGAGGCGATGGGCATCGACACCCACGGCATGACCAAGGTCCAGGCCGCCGAGGCCGCGCTGGCCGCGGGCATCCGGCTGCTGCGCGACGTGGGCATCCCGGAGCGGTTCATCGACGTCAAGCAGGACAGCTACTCGAAGAACCGGCTCGGCCAGGGTCCGACGAAGTACTACGAGAACGCGCCGGAGATCATCGGCGACGCGGCGGACGTCGACCGCATCACCAACCACGTCCTCGGCGACGCCTGCACGCCCGGCAACGCCAAGGAGTGCACGTTCGAGACCGTCCGGCCGGTCGTGGATCACTGCATCAACGGCGACCTGGACGACCTGCTGTCCTGAGCAGGAAGACGTACCGTCGAGGGGGTGCCGGCCGGCGGCCGGCGCCCCCTCGCTCGATCGTGAGGATCGGAGCACCATGACCCAGTCGGTCCCAGCCACCGAAGGCAAGGCCCCTTTCGCGACCGTCGACGAGGTCGTCGACGCGCTGGGGGCCCATGGCTACATCGCCGACACGCGCCTGGCGACCACCGTCTTCCTCGTGACCCGGCTCGACAAGCCGCTGCTCATCGAGGGCCCCGCGGGCGTCGGCAAGACCGAGCTGGCGAAGGCGCTGGCCGCCGCCACCGGCCGGCGGCTCCTGCGGCTGCAGTGCTACGAGGGCCAGGACGAGACCAAGGCCCTCTACGAGTGGGACTACGGCAAACAGCTGCTCTACACCCAGATCCTGCGCGAGAAGATCGGACAGGTCGTCGCCGACGCGCCCGACCTGAACGAGGCCGTCGAGCGGATCGGCGCCCAGGAGAGCGTGTTCTTCTCCGAGCGCTTCCTGGCAGCGCGCCCGCTGCTGGAGGCGATCCGTTCCGAGGAACCGGTGGTCCTGCTCATCGACGAGGTCGACCGCGCCGACGAGGCGCTGGAGGCCGTGCTGCTCGAGACGCTTGCCGAGAACCAGGTCTCGGTGCCGGAAGTCGGCACGTTCGTGGCGAAGCGGCCGCCGTACGTGATCCTGACGAGCAACAACACCCGCGACCTCTCGGCCGCGCTCAAGCGCCGCTGCCTGCACCTGTTCCTCGACTACCCGACGTCGCAGCGCGAGCTGGAGATCGTCCGGTCGAAGAACACCGGGCTACCCGACGCACTGGCGGCGCAGCTGGTGGAGATCGTGCGCGGGATCCGGGAGCTGGAGCTGCGCAAGTCGCCGTCGATCTCCGAGACGATCGACTGGGCGCGCACGCTGGCGGTGCTCGGCGTCGAGGAGCTGAAGGCGTCGGTGTTGTCGGACACCGCGGCGGTGGTCGTCAAGTACGACCGCGACGTCCGGCGCACGCTCGAGGCGCTGCCCCGGCTCGTCGACCCGAACGCCAGGGTGCCGGAGCACGGTCATGGACACGGTCACGGACATGGGCACGGCCACGGGCACGACGACGACCAGCACCACGACCCCGTCGACCCCGCGGTGGACGACGGCGAGATCGACGGTCGCGCGATCCGCGCGGCGAGGGACGCCGAGGGCCGCCACGACGCCGGCTACTACCGGACCCGTGACTCGGTACAGCCCGAGCGCCCGACGAAGCCGAAGCCGACGGTGTCGGCGGACCGCGGCACCCGCAGCTTCGGCGCGGGCCTGGGCCGCAAGCGCGCGCTGTGAGCCCCGCCCGTATGCAGCGAAAGCGGCGTTGGGTGCACTCAGCGCAGCGAACGCCGCTTTCGCTGCATCGAGGCACTCGCGGGGAGGGCTGATGGAGAACGCGCTGCACCGGTTCGTACGGCTGCTGCGGCTGCGCCAGGTCCGGATCTCGATCCCCGAGGCCCTCGACGCCATGGCCTGCGCCCGCGAGCCGGGGATGCTCGCCGACAAGGCCCACCTCAAGGCCGCCCTGCGCGTCGCGCTGATCAAGGACCGGCGCGACGAGGAGGTCTTCGACGAGATCTTCGACAGGTTCTTCGCACTGGTGAAGGTCGGACCGACGGAGACCGGGCACGGCCACGGGCACGGCCACGAAGACCTCTCCGACACCGGCGCGCTCGAGGACTTCACGCTGTCCGAGGAGCCCAGCGAGACCCCGCAGCAGGGGCACAGCCACGGCAAGCCGGTCGACATCCGCGACTACTTCAACCCCGAGGACCTCGCCCAGCAGTACAACCTCCACCAGGAGGCCAACAAGATCGACCTGGCCGCGATGACCGAGGAGATCGTGCTCTCCAAGGACAACCAGGGCATGCAGGGCGAGGGCAACCGGGTGCAGATCGAGACCGACCATCTCTCCTACGCAGGCTCCCCGGGCCAGATCAGCCAGCAACAGGGCACGAAGGTCGACGCCGACCTGTCCGTCGCCGAGCAGGAGGCACTGCTGGGCTGGCTCAACGACGTCGAGGACGAGGTCGGGAACGAGGGCACCGAGGACGACGCGGCGGCGCTGCGCCGCCGGCTCACCGGCGTCCTCGCCGGGCTGCCCGAGGCGATCAAGCGGCACCTGGAGGCGCTGCTCGCACTGGAGCAGCGGATCGTCGAGTCGAGTGAGCGCGCCGTCGCGGAGGTCGACCGGGTCGGCGAGCACGAGCGGATGGAGCTGGAGGAGTCGCTGCGCCGGCTCGCGCACTCGCTGCACGGCGGGCTGACGCACAAGCGGCGCGTCGCGGCGTCGGGCCGGATCGACTCCGGCCGCACCATGCGCCGCAACATGCGCTTCGACGGCATCCCGTTCTCGCCGGTGACGGTACGGCGCGCGGAGGACAAGCCGCGCCTGGTGGTGCTCACCGACGTCTCGCTGTCCGTGCGCGCGACGGCCCGGTTCACCCTGCACCTCGTCCACGGCCTGCAGAACCTGTTCGGACAGGTGCGCACCTTCGCGTTCGTCGCGGACCTGCGGGAGATCACCGACCTGTTCGAGGACCACCCCGTCGAGCACGCGCTGGGGCTCGTCTTCGGCGGGGACGTGCTCGACGTGGATGCGAACTCCGACTACGGCGCCGCGTTCGGGGCGTTCCACGAGGACTTCTCGTCGGCCGTCACCCGGCGGACCACGGTGCTGGTCCTCGGGGACGGCCGCGGGAACGGCAACGACCCGAACCTGCCCGCGTTCGAGGAGATCACCCGGCGGGCCCGGGAGACGATCTGGCTCACGCCGGAACCGCGCTACTCCTGGGGGCTGGGGGCGTGCGACCTTCCCGCGTACGCCGAGTACTGCAGCCGGGTGCGCGTGGTGCGGGATCTGACCGGCCTGGAGAGCGCGGCGACGGACCTCGCGACGGAGCTGGTCGGCCGGTGAGCGAGCCTGCGAGCGAATCAATGTCACAGCGCCTGCGCGAAGCGCCGACCGAGCGTAGCGAGGGAGTGCGGTGAGCCGGCCGGCCGGCACCGATGTAGCGAAAGCGGCGTTGGGTGCACTCAACGCAGCGAACGCCGCTTTCGCTACATCCGCGCGGCCCCGGCTGACCGTCGACGCCGACGGGCGCGTGGGGCACGACATCCGGGCCGACGAGCTCAGCAACGACCTCGCCGGCTGGATCGCCGACGACCTGGTGGTCCCCGGTCTCCTCGACCCCGCCGGCTTCGAGGAGGCGTTCGTCGCGGTCGTGCAGGACGTCGATCCCGCCTGGACGGCCTTCTACCGCAACACATTGGACGCGCTGGCGAGCGGCGGGGAGCCCGGCGGGACGAACGCCGGCATGGCACCGGTGCACGACCGGGCGGCGGCACTCGCCGTCGGCCCGCACGTCGTCGAGCTGGGCTGCTGCTTCGGCTTCCTGTCGCTCCGGCTCGCCGCCGAGGGCCACGAGGTGACGGCCGTGGACCTCGTGCCCGGCACCGCGCACCTGCTCGGCAGTGTCTCGGCGGCGCTGGGCACGCCGGTGACGACCCTCGCGGGCGATGCGCTGGCCGTTCCCCTGCGGGACGCGTCCGCCGACACCGTCTTCGCGGTGCACCTGCTCGAACACCTGCCCCGCGGCCTCGACGCCACCGTGCTGTCCGAGATGCTGCGGGTCGCCCGCCGCCGGGCCGTCGTCGCCGTCCCGTTCGAGGACGAGCCCACTCCCGCGTGGGGCCACGTCCGCACGTTCGACCGCGACGACCTGCACGCCCTCGGCGCGACGACCGGCCTGCCCTTCACCGTCACGGAGCACCACGGCGGCTGGTTGGCGATCGACATCCCCCGGTGATCTACCGCAGTCGAGTGCGGCCGCCGAGCAACGCGACGAGCACGGCGCCGCCCGCCGAGAGTGCCGCGGCCCCCAGCACGGTCGCGTCGAAGCCGCTCAGCAGCGCGGCCGGGGCGGCGGTGGGGGTGGCGAGCAGTGCCGCGAGCGTGACGCCGAGCGCCGAGCCCAGGTAGCGGGCGGTGTTGCTCGTGCCGCTGCCCATCCCCGCACGCGTGGGCGGCACGTGGGCGATCGCCTCCCGGCCCAGCGCGGCGTTCGCGCCGCCGTAGCCCACGCCGAGGACGACGATCCCGGGCAGCAGCCGCCACAGCGACGCCCCCGGAGCCAACACGGCGAGCCCCACCAGCCCCGCCGCGCTGACCCCGAGCGACACCACGAGCAGCACCCGCCCGTTGATGGCGTGCGCCCGCCGGAGCAGCCACGACGTCGCCGTGCCGACCACGGACCACACCAGCATCAGCACCATCACCGCCGGCAGCGCGGCGCCGAGCCCGCGCTGCAGCACGGTCGGCACGTAGGACACGACGCCGACGACCCCGATCCCCGCGACCAGCGCACCGACGGTGGCGGCGACGAACCCGCGCGACCGGAACAGGGCCAGGTCGATCAGCGGTGCGCGCCGCCGGGCCTGCACCGCCACGAAGGCAGCGAGCAGCGCGGCCCCGGCGACGAGCAGGGCCGCCGACGTCCAGGGGGTGCCCGACCGGCTCTCGACGAGCCCCGCCAGCAGCGCGCCCATCCCGGCGGCGAGCAGCACGACGCCGGCGAGGTCCACCGGGCGGGGTGCCGTGGTGGCCGACTCCGGCAGCAACCGGCGGGCGACGACCGCGAGGACGAGCGCCGCGACCGCGGTGGCGGCGTACGTGACCCGCCAGCTGCCCTCGCCCCCGTCCAGGACCACGGCGACGATCCCGCCCAGCCCGGTGCCCGCGCCGACCGCGGCACCCCAGATCGCTGCGGCGCGTGCCCGCGCGGGGCCCGTCGGGTAGGCATGGCCGATCATCCCGAGGCCGCCGGCGAGCACCGCCGCCCCGCCCAACCCCTCGACGAGCCGGGCGGCGATGACCACCCCGGGACGACCCGCCGCCCCGGCGACGGCCGAGGCCGCGCCGAGCAGCACCAGGCCGGCGACGAAGACCCGCCGCCGCCCGCGGTCGTCGGCCAGCACACCGGCCGTGAGCAGGGCGACCGCGAGCCCGACGCTCATCGCGCTGAGCATCCAGGTCAGGGCGGCGGGCCCGGCGTGCAGCGCAGCCGCGGTCCGCACTCCGGTGGCGAGTGGGGTCACGAAGGCGAGCAGCACGAGGACGGTGCTCCCGGCCGCGAGGGTGAGCACGTGCCGCGAGCCACCGGCGTCGGTCGGCGGGGCAGCCGACGTGACCGCGCCGGCACTCGAGTTGATCGTCCGCTCGCTCACGCCCACCCCTGTCGGTTTGACTTTCCAACTGACAGGGACACTAGACTTCGGTCGGTTCGATGTCCAAACCGAGGGAGTGCACGTCACATGGACCTGGCGGACCTGCCGGGGCGCCGCTGCCCCGCCGCGGCCGCGCTGGAGCTGGTGGGCGACCGGTGGTCGCTGCTGGTGGTGCGCGAGGTGAACTTCGGCGCGCACCGGTTCACCCGCATCCAGGAAGGCACCGGCGCCCCCCGCGATCGGCTCGCGGCCCGGTTGAAGCTCCTGGTCGAGGCCGGCGTGCTGCGCCGCGAGCGCTACTGCGAGGCGCCGGAGCGCTACGAGTACCACCTCACCGAGGCCGGGCACGAGCTCGTCCCGGTGCTCCAGGCGCTGCGCGCATGGGGCGAGCGCTGGGCCTGCACCCCGGGCCCGGGCACCACCCCCACCCCCGGAGCCTGACCGATACGGTCCTCGCGTGTCCGAACGGGACGAGGGAGCCGAGGCGGTCGAGCCGCACCTCGCCGCAGCCATCGTCGACGTCTTCGTCTACGTGGTCGTCCTGAACCTGTTCGTCGAGTACCTGCCCGTCGTCATCAGCGAGACGTTCACCCTCTCGCTGCTGACCGCGCTGCTGCTCAAGGGCGTCCTCGAGGTCGTCGTCATCGCCAAGAAGCGGGTGGTGACGAGGTTCCGCCAGGCCTCCACTCCGGTCGGCAAGGTGGTCGCAGCGATCCTGGTCTGGGCCGTCCTGTTCGGTAGCAAGTTCGTCGTACTGGAGTCCGTCGCTCTCGTCTTCGGCCCACGGGTGAGTCTCGGTGGCTTCTTCTCGGTGACGGCGCTCATCGTGGTCCTGATGCTGTCCCGGGCAGCGGTCCGCCGGCTGCTCGAGCGCAGCGGTCCCCCCGCATAGGCGTCAGCCGCTGCGCAGCTCCCGCACGTTCACCACCAGCAGCACCAGTGCCAGGACGGCGAGCAGCCCGGCCAGCACCAGGTGCCAGCTCGACAGGAGTGCCAGGATCAGCCCGGCGACCGCGAGGATCCACAGCGCCAGCGCGCCCAGCACCGTCGCGAACGCCAGCACCCGGCGCCGCCCGATCGCCTCGACCACCCCGAACACCACGAGGAAGGTCAGGAACCCGACGAGCACCGGGACGGTCGGCTGCACCAGCAGACCCCCGAGCCCCAGCACCAGCACCGGCGTGCTGACGGCCGCCCAGACCCGCAGGAAGCGCGAGCGCACGTCCGTCTCCGCCGCGTAGGGCATGTGCGGGTGGCGCAGGTGCGCATCGGGGCGAGCGGGTTCGCGCGGCCCGGCGAGGTAGGCCTCGTGCGCGGCCCGCTCCTCGGCCAGCCGGGAGCGGCGCGCCGTCAGCGCCGCGAGCTCGCGCTCGCCGCGCTCCCGCTCGGCGACCCGTTCCCGGCGCAGGGCGCGGGTGTCGGCGGCGGCACCCAGCGACCGGGCCTGGGCGGTCAGCCCGCGGACGGCCGCGCGCTGCGCCACGACCTCCTCCTCCAGCCCGGCCAGCTCGTCGTTGATCACGACGATCCGCGACCGCAGGTGTTGCTCCTCCTCGTCGGCCGTGGCGGGCACGCCGTCGAGCCCCACCCAGCCCAGCGGGTCCGTCCACGACCGGCGCACCCTGCCCGTTCGCTCATAGCGGGGCCCGGCGGGCGCGCGCTCGCCGCCGAACGGGTCGTGCGTGTCCAGCCCCCACAGCCCGCGGTAGTCCCGCACCCAGGGGGTGTCGTCGCCGATCAGCTCGAGCCGCCAGGTGTGGTCGTGCCCGGCGCCGATCGCCGCGCCGTCACCGCGGGCGTAGTCGACGAACGGGATCGCGAACGCGCCCCGGCCCGGCTCCGCCGTCCACGGCAGCAGCCGTCGGCGGACGTGCTGCAGCCAGACGACGACGCGGCGCAGCGCGGGCAGCTCGACGGAGACGACGTAGTCCCCAGGGAGGAAGGCGCCCGAGTGCGATCCCGCCCCGGGGTAGATCACCGGGTGGTCGCCCTCGCGGCGCAGCTGCGGGTCGTCCCAGCGACGCCGCAGGTCCGCGCCCGTGAGGTCGTGCGACGACGCGCCGACCCACGCCGGTGCCACGCCGTCGCCCCCGTCCGGCACCAGGTAGACCGAGATCGTCTCCCAGTCGGCCTCGTGGTCGTTGACCCCGTAGAACGTCGAGCGCCAGTCGTTGAACGGGTAGAAGTACCAGTACTGCAGCACCGTGTACCCGCCGGTCCGCAGCACGCGCCCGTAGGCGGTGCGCGTGCTACCGCCGCGGTCCGGCGATTCGCCGGCCTGCGCGAGGGCCGCCGCGGCGAGGCGGTGCGCCGCCGCGACCAGGCCGCCGGGGACCCGGCCGCGCACGAGCAGCGAGAGCCGGACGAAGGCGTCGATCAGCCGGGCGAGCACGCCGACCGCGGCGAAGCGTGCCTTGCCGCGCAGCCGCGGCCGGTCTTCCCGCCGCCAGGCCGCGACGTCGGCCCGGCTGAGCTGCTCCTGGACGAACCGCAGGTACAGCGGCCGGCCCCGGTGCCGGATCCCGGCCGCAGCGAGCCCGTCCGGCGTCAGCTCCCCGGGCGGGACGAGCTCCTCGACGCGCCGCCTGCGCCGGCTGCCCCCGTCGTCCGCCCACAGGCTGCACCGCGCCAGGTACGGCCCGACCGCGGTGGGCAGGAAGAGCTCCCCGGCGGTGTAGCGCAGCACGGGCTCGTAGGTGCGCAGGAGCGCCAGGTCCGGATCGAGGTCCGCGGCCCGGGGCAGCACCCCGTCGGTGAGCGCGACGCCGTCGCCGGGCACCACGGCGTCCGACGCGGAGCGCGGTGGAGTGGCTGTCCCGCCGGCAGTCTGGCCACCGGCGGCGGTCGAGCCACCGGCCAGGGAGGTCACCCACACAGCCTATCGGCGGGGCCCGGTCAGTCGGGACGTACTCACCCCTGGCCTGCTCACCGGCATCGGCGAACGCTTCAGGCGGGGGGCGTAGGGACGTGAGCGACCGGGCGTGCGGACCGTGGTGGGTCGGGACGGGCCGTCCGGCCGCGTGCGGTGCGCTCGGGAACCGACAGCGAACGGGCGATGACCGCGGCTCGGCGGCCGCCCTCGCCGACGGTGGCCGCAACACGGCCCACCGGGACGACGGCCGACACCGGTGCCCACGGCGCGGCCGGCGGCGGGACCACCACCGCCGTGCGGGTCTCCGGACCGACGGCGTCGTGCGGGGTCATCGGCGGCACCGGGTGGTCCACGGGCGACAGCGCGGCCGCCGTCACCACCACCGCCGCGACCGCCAGGACCGTCGCTGCCCCGGCGATCCTGGGGGACTGCGGCCGCGCCCGCCGATGCGCACCTGCCCGCCGGCCCCGGCGCGAGGGGGCGGCAGCCAGCATCGTCGCGACGTCGGCCGCCGCGGGCCGGTCGGCGGGGTCCAACGCGGTCATCGCCCTCAGCGCGGTGTCCAGGGCGAACGGCAGGCCGGCCGGGATACCCGGTGGCCGGTGCAGCCGCGCGGTCGCCGACTCCACCAGCGCCCCGGGGTACTCCCGCCGCCCGGTGAGCGACTCGAGGAGCACCAGGCCGAGGGCGTAGACGTCGGCCTCGGGCCCGACCCACTCGCCGCGCACCTGCTCCGGCGCGAGGTAGGCGGCCGTGCCCACGACGTACCCGGCGCCGGTCACCGCGGTGCCGTCGAGCGCGCGGGCGATCCCGAAGTCGGCCAGCCGCGGGCCGTCCGCACCGAGCAGCACGTTGGCGGGTTTGAGGTCGCGGTGCACGATCCCGGCGCGGTGCACGTGGGCCAGCGCGTCGGCCAACCGGGCGCCGATGCCCAGCAGCTCCTCCGGGTCCAGCGGCCCCGCCTCGAGGCGCTCCGCCAGCGTGGGCCCCTCGACGAGGTCGGTGACGATGAACGGGCGCCCGTCCTCGACCCCGCCGTCGTGCAGGGCGACGAGCCCGGGGTGGTGCAGGGTGGCGAGCGCGCGCATCTCGCGCTGCTGGCGGCGCCGGTCGTGCGCCGAGGTGCCGGCGTGGAAGAGCTTGACGGCGAACGTGCGGCCGGAGACCCGGTCCAAGCCTCGGCGGACCACCGCCGACGCCCCCGTCCCGAGCAGCGCACCGAGCTCGTAGCGCCCGCCGACCACCGCCGGGTCGGCCCCGGCGGTCGCGACGGTCCGCTCGTCCACGGTCGGGGCGTTCCCGGTGATCCAGTCGATCACACAAAGCCGCACCGGTCGTGCACGAACCCGGAAACAGACGGCACCCCCACCGGGAACCGGTGAGGGTGTCGTCCCTTTCGGCGGAGCGGACGGGTCAGGGCTCGATGGTCACCTTGATCGCGGCGCCCGTGGCCACGGTGTCGATCGCGTCGTGGACACGCTCGGGCGGCCGCCGGACCGGTGATCGTCCTCAGTCTTCGTTGACGGCGTTGAGGAGCTCGAAGAGTTCCTCGGCTGATTGAGCGGCGAGCAGCTTGTCGACCTCGTCGGTGTCGGAGAAGAGAATCGCTACCCTGCTGAGGATGTCCATGTGCCCACCCTCGTAGCCGGCGATACCCATGGCGAACCGCACCTCGTTGCCGTCCCAGTCGATGGGCGGGTCGTAGCGGATCACGGAGAGCGCGGAGCGCTTGATCGTCTCCTTCGACTCGTTGGTCCCGTGTGGGATGGCCAGGTAGTTGCCCATATAGGTGGATACCGACTTCTCCCGTTCGAACATGGCGTCGATGTAGTCCGGGGTGACTGCGCCGGCGTCGACGAGGATTCCACCGGCTTCCCGGATGGCGTCGTCCTTGCTGCGCGCACTGCCCGGCACCTTCACCTGGGACAAGCTCAGGACATCACTCATACCCGCGACTCCTTCGAGGGGTTGGAACGGTCAGGGACGAATGGCAGGCGGGGGGACGAACGGGCGTGTGTCCCCCCGCCTGCTTCGGGCTCAGGCTCAGCTCGGCGCGCTGCTGTCGTGGGGAGTGTTGGTGCGCTTCAACTCCTCCACGATGGCGTCGTACTTCGGGCTGCTCATGAAGTTGTCGACCGACACGTGCTGGGCGCTGGGCGTCCGGTCCTTGGCGCGCGGCGTGAGGTCCTGGTGGGTGACGACGAGGTCGATGTCGTCGGACAGATTCGCGATGGCGACGTTGACCACCTTGACGTCGTCGAAGCCGGCCTTCTTCACCTTGTTGCGGAGGATGGAGGCGCCCATGGCACTGGATCCCATGCCCGCGTCGCAGGCGAAGACGATGTTGTGGATCGGCCTGCGGTGGGAGGCGGCCTCGTGCTCCTCCTCCTTGGCCTCGGCCTCGTGCTCCATGGTGAGCACCCCGGAGACCGCGCTCTTCTTGCCTTTCATGGTCTCCATGGATGCGGTGGCTGCGGCAAGGTCGCCGTCGTCACGCTTGCGGCTGGCGCGCAGGATGATCGAGGCGATGATGAACGACGTCACGGCGGCGAGCAGGACCGACAGGCTGACCCCGACAATGGAGTCGCCGGGGGTCTGCGCCAGGACGGCGATGATCGAGCCCGGGGCCGCTGGGGCGCGGAGACCGGCGTTGAAGATGGTCAGGGTGAAGATGCCCACCATGCCGCCCCCGATCGTGGCCAGCAGGGTGAGGGGCTTCATGAGCACGTAGGGGAAGTAGATCTCGTGGATGCCGCCGAAGAACTGGATGATCGCCGCGCCGGGTGCGGTGCTCTTCGCGATCCCGGTGCCGAAGATGGAGAAGGCCAGCAGTAGCCCGAGTCCCGGGCCGGGGTTCGCCTCGAGCAGGAACAGGATCGATTTGCCCTCTTGGGCTGCCTGATTGACACCCAGCGGGGTCAGTACGCCGTGGTTGATGGCGTTGTTGAGGAACAGGACCTTGGCCGGCTCGATGATCAGCGAGGCGAGGGGCAGCAGTCCGCGTGCGATGAGGAAGTCGACGGCGGAGCCGAGCGCGCTGGAGATCCCCGCGAAGACCGGCCCGAAGGCGAAGTAGCCCACGACGGCCAGCAGTGCGGAGGCGATGCCCGCGGAGAAGTTGTTGACCAGCATCTCGAAGCCGGGCTTGATCTTGCCGTCCCAGATCCTGTCGAGGTGCATCATGATCCACGCGGCCAGCGGGCCCATGACCATCGCGCCGAGGAACTGCGGCTGCTCGGAGCTGATGATCACGCCCATGGTGGCGACCACGGCCACCACCCCGCCGCGGACGCCGTAGACCATCCGGCCGCCCTGTCCGGCGATCAGGATGGGCAGCATGTACCGGATCATCGGGCCGACGATGCCGGTGTTCTCCTTGCCCTCGGCGTTGAGACCGAAGCCACCGAGCCCGGGGACCGGTACCCATCCCTTCTCGATGAAGAACGCGGTGATCAAGCCCCAGGCGATGAAGGCGGCAATGTTCGGCATGATCATGCCGGACAGGAACGTGCCGAACTTCTGAACTGCGATGCGGGCGCCGCCGGTCCGGCTTGCGCCTCCCTCTACTTGTGTGGCCACGTCTTTGCCTTCCGTGACAAGGGCCGGGTCGGCCCGCTGGTGGGCGTGCGCACGCTCATGGGTCGTCGGTTGCGCCGCGGGTGGCGGTGACCCGCAGCCCGTTCCCGGCTCATGGTTCGATGGTCACCTTGATCGCGGCACCCTTGGCCACGGTGTCGATCGCGTCGTGGACGCGCTCGAGCGGCAGCCGGACGGTGATCAGATCGTTGACCGGCACCTCGCCGGAGGCGATCATCGCGAGAGCCCGCTTGTTGTGGTCTGGGCTCGAGCCGTTCGCCCCGACGATCGTCAGCTCCCGGTAGTGCACCAGGTTGGCGTCGACGGTGATGTTCGGCTTGTCCTTCGGCAGGCCGCCGAAGGCGCTCAGCCGGCCGCCCCGGGCCAGCATCTGCAGGCCGTCCTCCTGCGTCTTCCCGGCAGCCGCGGCGGTGATCACGACGTCCACCCCGCGCCCGTCGGTCAGTTTCTTCACCTCGTCGATCGTGTCGACCTCGGCACCACAGATGGCGGCGTCCGGGTGGACCGCGCCCGCGGACATGTCGAGCCGCCCCCGGTTGAGGTCGATGAGGAACACCCGCTTGGCCCCGCGCGCCCGGGCCAGCCGCACGTGAAGACAGCCGATCGGGCCCGCACCGACGACCACGACGTCGTCCCCGTCGCCCACCCCGGCCAGCTCCTGGCCGTTGAGAACGCAGGCGAACGGCTCGGCCACCGACGCCTCGGCGAAGCTGAGCCCATCCGGGATCCGGTTGAGCCCGTCGACGGCCAGCACCGCGCGGGGCACGATCATGTACTCGGCGAACCCGCCCGGGTACTGGTAACCCATCGACGTCTGGTTCGTACACACGGTCAGCCGGCCCCGACGGCACTCCTCGCACGTACCGTCCGGGATCGCGGCGATCACCTGCACGCCCTCGCCCACCGACCAGCCCGAGACGTCCGAGCCGACCTCGACCACCTCGCCGGCGATCTCGTGGCCCATGACCTGTGGCGGGGTCATGTTCGGGTGGCCGTTGTTGAAGATCTTGACGTCCGTACCGCAGGTCGAGCAGTTGCGGACCCGGATCTTGACCTCGTCCGGAGCCGGGGTCGGCTCGTCCATGTCCTCCAGCCGGACGTCACCCGGAGCGTAGAAACGCGCGACCTTCATGCGTGGCTTCCTCTCGATCGGCCAGCGTCGGTGATGTTCAACCCCCGGAGCATCGCCTCGCAAGCCGAGGCGCCAACCCCCTTCCCCGCCACTGGGCCGCCGACCGCGGCGGGCAGCAACGGGAGTTGATCAACGGGGCGACCAGACATCGAAGCGAGCGGCAGGGGACGTATCCCAGGGCGCGGCAACGTAGGCGGCGACACGGACTTGACGTCGGACACCTGCGCCTCCCCGCGTTGGAAGTGCGGAACCGCCACGTGCGCACATATGAGCGAGTCCGTGCTCTTGTCGAAGTGTTGGCAGTGACTCCGACGACGTCAAGAGGTACGTTGAAGAATGCGAACCCGGCGCTCATTTGAGCGGGAGGCTTCCATGGCCAGACAACTCGTGGGGCCCGCGGCCCTAGCCCGCGCAGCCTTGGTTGCGCGCCGGTACTACCTGGACGAGCGCTCCAAGGTCGAGATCGCGGACGAGCTCGGTCTGAGCCGGTTCAAGGTCGCGCGGCTCCTCGACATTGCTCGGGACAGCGGGCTGGTCCGCATCGAGATCGGTCACCCGGGACTGATCGATGTCGATCTGGCCGCGCGGATCATGGACAGGTTCGGGCTGGAGCACGCGGTGGTCGTCGACACCCAGGATGATCACGCCGAGTCGATGCGGCGACACCTCGGACAGGTAGCGGCGGAGCTGCTCGCCGAGGTCATCGGCCCGGAGGACGTGCTCGGCGTTGCTTGGTCACGTGCGGTCGGTGCCATGGCCAGAGCGCTGCCCCGCCTGTCCTCGGTGCCGGTCGTCCAGCTCACCGGAGCCATCTCGATGCCGGCCGACGATCACAGCTCGATCGACGTCGTGCGCGATGTCGCCCGAGCGGCCGGCGGGCCCGCATACGTCTTCTACGCGCCCTTCACGGTGCCCGACGCCGCCACCGCGCATGCCCTTCGCCAGCAGCACGACATCGCCCGAGCGTTCGATCAACTGCCCAAGGTCACCAAGGCTGTCGTCGGACTAGGACTGTGGGCGCCCGGGCAGTCAACGCTCTACGACACAGCCCCGGACCACGACCGCAGAACGCTGGCGCGGCTCGGTGTGTGCGCTGAGGTGTCCGGCGTGTTCCTCGCGGCCGATGGAGAGCCCGTGCAGACAGACCTGACAGAGCGAATGATCGGTATCAACGCCGAGCAGATGCGCGCGATCCCGGAAGTCATCACCATCGCCTACGGGACGGCCAAGATCCCGGCCGCGCACGCCGCGCTCCACAGCGGCCTGATCACCGGATTGGTGACGCACACAACCTTTGCCCATGCACTACTCGAACCAGCGTGAGCCACCAGCGACCACCCCGAGATTCCGACGCGACCGGCCAGCACGACCATGAGGTGCCGCTGCCCGGCGGGATTGCCAACCGCGGCAAGGTCGTCCGTATCGGCAACACGGTTCGTCGCCCACAACGCGACACCAGTCCGGCCACCCACGCCCTGCTTCACCATCTTGAAAGGGTCGGATTCGGCGGAGCCCCGCGGTTTCTTGGAGTGGACTCGCAGGGCCGTGAAGTGCTCACCTACATCCCCGGCAACCCGGTGATACCGCCCTACCCCGACTGGGCCCTGACCGAGGAGGCCCTCGACAGCGTGGCGAAACTCCTGCGCAGCTACCACCAGGCCGTTGCACACTTCGACCCCACCCCACACAACTGGCCTCCCTCGCCCCCTCGGTCCATGGTGGGACCACTCGTCAGTCACAACGATCCCAACCTCGACAACATCGTCTTCCGGGACGGCCGAGCGGTCGCGCTCATCGACTTCGACCTCGCCAGCCCCGGTTCCCGGCTCTGGGACGTCGCCTGCGCCGCCCGCCTCTGGGTCCCGCTGCGGCCCGACACCCACATCGCTGATGCTCGACGCGGCCACGCGTTCCGACGACTCCGGCTGTTCGTCGACAGCTATGGCCTGGACCGCGTCGAACGGTCACGCATTCTCTCTGCCGTCCAGCAGAACCAACAATGGTTCTTTGAGTTGGTGGAACGACACATCGCGGCCGGACACAGGGCATTCTTGCAGTACAAGAAGGCCGAAACGAGGATGCCTCCAGCAGAGTATGCGCAGTGGCTATCCGAGAATCAAGAAATTGCGCGCGTCACGCTCGGATCGTAGAGAGGATGTCCTCGCGGGTGGTGTTCTCGGGCGCACCCTCAATCGGGGTCGCGCCACCAGGGGCGGACCGCCCACAGGGGGGACACGGGGCCGTGCCCGGCGCCCAGGTCGTAGGAGTGCCGGACGGCCTCGACGACGAAGCGCTTCGCCAGCGCGATGGCCTGGCTCACCGACAGCCCGCGGGCGAGGCCCGACGCGAGGACCGAGGCCATGGTGTCGCCGCCGCCGTGGGTGTTGCCCGTGGTGAACCGCGGCCCGGGCAGTTCGGTGAAGGTGTGGCCGTCGTAGTGCAGGTCGACGCAGACGTCCCGGTCGTCCACCAGGTGCCCGCCCTTGACCAGCACGTGCCGGGGTCCGAGCGCGTACAGCACCTTGGCCGCCTCGTACTGCCCGGCGCGGTCGCGCACGTCGATGCCGGTCAGCAGCCGCACCTCGTCGAGGTTGGGCGTGACGACGGTGGCGCGGGGGAACAGCACCGTGCGGTAGGCGTCGAGGGCGTTGTCAGCGAGGAGGGGATCGCCGTGCATCGACGCCGCGACCGGGTCGACGACCAGCGGCGTCCGGCCGTCGCTCCCGATCCCGGTCCGGTCACACGCCCCGGCGATCGCCTGGATGATCGGCGTCGTCGCCAGCATCCCCGTCTTGACGGCGTCGAGCCCGATGTCGGTGGCGACGGCCTCGATCTGCGCGGCGACCGTCTCCGGCGGCAGCGTGTGCACCCCGGTGACCCCGAGGGAGTTCTGCACGGTCACGGCCGTCACGGCGACGCAGCCGTGCACCCCGCACGCGGCCAGGGTCCGCAGGTCCGCGGCCACCCCCGCACCGCCGCCGGAGTCCGTGCCCGCGATCGTCATGACCCGCGGCGGGGTCACCCCGACCGTCTGCTCACCCATCGGGCCCTCCCTCTCCGATCGCACGGGGACGGTAGCCGGGTGAGCCGCCCCTCACCAGCGATGCTGAAATGCCCGCATGGCATTGAGCGGTGAGTACGCGGTGAGCCCCGTGGGCTGGGTGCGCGAGCAGACCGAGAAGATCCTTCAGACCGGGACGACCACGAGCGTCGTCCACGAGTCGGGGCGCCCGATCGTCCTGGTGACGATCCGCGGCGCGAAGTCGGGCAAGTTGCGCTACACGCCGCTGATGCGGGTCGAGCACGACGGCCGGTACGCCCTGGTCGCGTCGAAGGGCGGGGCCCCGGAGCACCCCACCTGGTACCGGAACCTGGTCGCCAACCCGCACGTCGAGCTGCAGGACGGGACCGTGACCAAGGAGTACGACGCCCGCGAGGTCGGCGGCGACGAGCGGCGGCGGTGGTGGGAGCGGGCGGTGGCCGCGTACCCGCCGTACGCGGACTACCAGCAGAAGACGGGCCGGCTGATCCCGGTGTTCGTGTTGGAGCCGCGGGAGGGCTGAAACCGCCACGAAGTGTCGGGGGCGCCTGCCACACTGCCGCCATGAGCACAAACCCGGCTTCAGGCGCGCAGCCCCTCGTCGGGCTGTCGCATCCCTTGACAGTGGCCGACTACCTCAAGATCGACGAGGTCGAGCCGGGATACACGGAGCTCGTCGAAGGGCGGTTGCTGTTGTCCCTGAGCCCAAAGCGCCGACACAGCCGGGCGTGCAGCAAGCTGTGGGTGAGGCTGGACGGGCAGGTTCCGCAGGAGTTCGAAGTCGTGGAGGACATCGACGTCGACCTCCGACTGGACGCGGTCGACGAGCCGGGCACGGTTCGTAGGCCGGATCTGGTCGTGGTACGTCGGGCTGTCGCAGGCCGGGTCGACGAGGAGGGCGAGGTGTACCACGCTTCGGACGTCACGCTCGCCGTCGAGGTCATCTCACCTGGCTCACGTCGAGAAGATCTTCGGGTGAAGCGCGCCGAGTACGCCGACGCCGGCATCCCGCACTACTGGATCGTCGATCTGGACGAGCCCGTGTCGCTCATCGCCTGCCACCTCGCCGGCGAGTTCGGCTACGTCGACGGCGGGGCGACGACGGGCGTCTTCCGCACCACCGACCCCTTCCCCGTCGAGATCGACCTCGACGCGCTTCGTTAACCCAGCTCCGTCGGCACCGCCACCACGTCCACCATCGCCCCGTTCCGCAGCACCGTCACCGGCAGGGGGACGCCGACGGCGTCGCCGAAGAGCTGCTTCTGGATGCCCTGCGCGTCCTGCACCGGGTGCCGGCCGACGTCGAGCACGAGGTCACCGCGCCGTAGCCCGGCCCGCGCCGCCGGGCTGCCCGCCACGACCTCGGCGAGCCGGACGCCGCTGTGCCGCGCATGCCGCTCCGCCACGTCCGCGGGCACCGGCGCCGGTGTGCCGACCACGCCCAGGTAGGCCCGGCGGACCCGACCGTCGCGCAGCAGTGCCTCCACGATCCGCCGTGTGGTGGCGTTGACCGGCACCGCGAGGCCCAGCCCCACGCCCGCGACGGCCGTGTTGATACCGACGACCCGGCCGGTCGAGTCGGCGAGCGCGCCGCCGGAGTTGCCGGGGTTGAGCGCGGCGTCGGTCTGGATCACGTCCTCTATCACCCGCCCTGCCTGTCCGCTGCGAGTGGGCAGGGAGCGCCCGAGCGCGCTGACCACGCCGGCCGTGACCGAGCCCGCCAGCCCCAACGGGTTCCCGACGGCCACCACCAGCTGACCGACCACCAGGCGGTCCGCGTCGCCGAGGCGCACGGGTGCGGGCAGGTCGGCGGGGCGCTCGGCGCGGAGCACCGCGAGGTCGGAGAGCGGGTCGGCGCCCACCACGCGGACCGGCGCCTGCACGCCGTCGAGGAAGTCGACACGGCCGCGGGAGGCGTCGGCCACCACGTGGGCGTTCGTCACCAGCACCCCGTCCGCGGAGACGACGACGGCGGAGCCGGTGCCTCGACCGATCCGGACCGCCGCCACCCGCGGGGTGACCTCGGCGGCGACCGCACTGACCGTGCGGGAGTAGGAGTCCAGCTCGTCCATACGTCCTGCTTACACCGTTGCAGGGCTCCGCGGGATCGCTCTGGGCGAACCGCCGCACCGTGGGTACGACCGCCGCACCTGTTGAGCAGCATGCGACGGTCGTGCTCGACGTGCGCCTGCGCGCTCGAGGTGCGCCGGCGGCCCCGAGTCAGACGTCGCGGGCGCGCTGCAGGGCCGGGTCCCAGGAGTGGCCGGCCTCGCCCCAGCCCCGGTCACGCACCGCGCGCTTCCCGGCCCTCCGGTACCGGCCGATCAACCGGTCCAGGTAGAGCAGGCCGTCGAGATGGTCGGTCTCGTGCTGCAGGCAGCGGGCGAGGAACCCGCGGCCCTCGACCGACACCGGGTTGCCCTCGGCGTCCGTGCCGGTCACCCGAGCCCACTCGGCCCGGCCGGTCGGGAACTGCTCGTCGGGAACCGACAGGCAGCCCTCCTCGTCGTCCTCGGGGTCCGGCATGGTCTCGGGCCGCTCGGAGGTCTCCAGCACCGGGTTGATCACCACGCCACGCAGGCGCTGGCGCAGCTCCTCGTCCGGGCAGTCGTAGACGAACAGCCGCAGCGGCACCCCGATCTGGTTCGCCGCCAGGCCCACGCCGTCAGCGGCCTCCATCGTGTCGAACATGTCGGCGACGAGCTCGCGCAGAGCGTCGTCGAACACTGTCACCGGCTGGGTCGGGGTGTGCAGGACGGGGTCACCGACGATGCGGATGGAACGGACGGCCACACTCGCCATGATCCCGCACAGCCCTCACCCGAGCGGTACCGGTGGCGCGTCGCACCAGTTCCTGTCGGTGCTCCGTGGTTCAATGCTCGCGCGAATGACACCCGTGTCATTCGCGCGAGCACGCGGTAGTACACCCGAAGTACGCCGTAGTACACGCAGTACGCGGTAGCACGAGGAGCGCGATGGAGTCCGCCACCGAACCCCGGGGCCTGCCCGCCGTCCACCGGCCGGCCCGCGAGCTCGACCGTCGCGAACGCGAGATCCTCGCGTTCGAAGGGCAGTGGTGGAAGTACGCGGGCGCCAAGGAGCAAGCCGTCCGTGAGCTGTTCGACATGTCGCCCACGCGGTACTACCAGGTGCTCAATGCACTGATCGACAAGCCCGAGGCGCTGGCGGCCGAGCCGCTGCTGATCAAGCGCCTGCGCCGGCTGCGGGCCAGTCGGCAGCGCACCCGCTCGGCCCGTCGCCTCGGCGTCGAGCCGTGGTGACCATCCGGCCGCCGCGGCCGGCCCCCGCCGGTCGCTGACCGGGCCACTTCCCGCATCCGGAGGTCGTCGTGGCCGAATCCCCCCAGCCCGGTTCCCGCTCGCCCCTGCGCGTGGGCGGCATCGCGCTGCTCGGTGTCGGCGTGATCGCCGCGATCGCCGGGCTGATCACCACGACCCAGGGCAACGGCAACGGCACCGTCGCGCAGGCCCCCACGGCGTCGGCGGGTGTGCTGGAGTCCACGGCGCCGGCCGCAGCACCGACCGAACCGGCCGTGGCGAGCCCGCCCCCGGACGCCGCCAGGGTGGCGCCGGCACCGGCCACCCCCTTCGTCCCCGGCGCGACGGGAGACGGGACGGCGGTCGGCGCCGCGCCGCCCGCCGTGGCGGCTCCCGCCCCTGCGCCCGCCCCCGCCGAGCCGGCCCCGCCCGCCGTGGCGGCTCCGGCTCCCGCGCCGGCACCGGGCGGCTCCTCGTCCGTCGCCCACGGACCCCTGCGGGTCTACAACAACAGCCTGATCCAGGGCTTGGCCGCGCGGGCGGCCGCCGACTTCCGCGATGCCGGGTGGACGGTCGCCGAGATCGGCGGCTACCCGGGCGCGACCATCCCGACGAGCACCGTCTACTACCGCCCGGGCACGGACGAGCAGACCGCGGCGCAGGAGATCGGCCGGGCCTTCGGGCTGCGGGTCGAGCCGCGCTTCGCCGGAATCCAGACCGCCAGCCCCGGGGTGATCGTCATCGTGACCAGGGAGTACCGGTCGCCGGGCAAGTCGTAAGCGTCTCCACCCGCCTAGGACCTGCGGGCGGCGTAGGCCTCCAGCGCCAGTAGCTGGGCGGGGTCCAGCGATGGTGGCACGGCCGCGCGCGCCGCGGCGAGGTGCGCGGCGGTCACCTCCGTCGCCTCCAGCGACACGCGCATCGCGGTGAGCGCCGCCTCCCGGAGGACGGCCGTGCAGTCGGCCGCGGAGTAGCCCGCCAGCTCGGCACCGAGCGCATCGAGGTCGACGTCGGGAGACAACGGGGTGTGCGCGGCCGCGGCGCGCAGGATGTCGGCCCGCGCGGCGGCGTCGGGCGGCGGGACGTAGATCAGCCGCTCCAGGCGGCCGGGGCGCAGCAGTGCCGGGTCGATCAACTCGGGCCGGTTCGTCGCGCCGACCACGACGACGTCGCGCAGCGGCTGCGCTCCGTCCAGCTCCGTCAGCAGCGCGGCGACGACCCGGTCCGCGACACCGGAGTCCGACGACTGGCCGCGGCGGGGCGCGAGCGCGTCGACCTCGTCGAGGAACACGAGCGCGGGGGCGGCGTCGGCCGCCCGGCGGAACAGCTCGCGGACGGCGCGCTCCGACTCGCCCACGTACTTGTCGAGCAGCTCGGCACCCTTCACGGCGAGGACGTTGAGCTGCCCGGTCCCGGCGAGCGCGCGGAGCAGGAACGTCTTGCCGCACCCCGGCGGGCCGTACACGAGCACGCCGCGCGGCGGGTCGACGCCGAGCCGGGCGAACGAGTCGGGATAGCGCAGCGGCCACAGCACCGCCTCGGTGAGCGCCTGCTTGACCTCGACCATGTCGCCGACCTGGTCGAGCGTGATCCCGCCGGTCTGCAGGCTCGCCGACGACGACATCGAGATGGGCCGCACGGCGCCGACCGCGTCGAGCAGGTCCTGCTGGGTGACCCGGGCGGGCTCCTCGACGGTGTCGGTGCCCGCCGACGCGGCCGGGCCGGCGCCGTGCCGCAGCGCGGCGGTCACGGCGGCCTCCCGGCGGACGGCGACCAGGTCCGCGGCGACGAACCCGGGTGTGCGCTCGGCGACCGCCTTGAGGTCGATGCCGTCGGCGGTCGGCACGTCGACCAGCAGGCGACGCAGCAGCTCGGTGCGCGCCCGCAGGTCCGGCAGCGGCAGGCCGAGCTCGCGGTCGGCGAGGTCGGGCGCACGCAGCCGGGGGTCGACCGACTCGGGCGACGACGACGTGGCGACCAGCGCGAAGTACGACGTCGTGATGGCCGCGCGCAGGGCGTCGAGGACGAGCGTCGCCAGCGGTGGCGGGTCGGTGGCGGGCAGCAGGGCGTCGACGTCGGTCAGCAGCAGGACGGCGGGCGCGTCCGAGCGCGCGGCGGCGCGGGCGGTCCCGATCACGTCGTGCACCCGCGTCGACGCGGACGCGGGCTCGAGGGCCGCGACCGCGGGGGCGGCGAGCTCGACGCAGCGGGCGCCGACGGCCGCGGCGGCGCTCCGCACGAGCGTCGCCTTGCCGACCCCCTCGGCGCCGGCGAGGAGCACGCCCAGCCGGGGCGAGCCGCCGAGGCGGGTGAGCAGCTCGGGGCGGCGGAAGGTCAGCTCGAGCCACTCGACGAGCCGCCGTGCGGCGTCGGCGTGGCCGACGAGATCGTCGATGTCCAGAACGGGCTCGGCGCCGCCCGCCACGGGGGCAGGGCCACGCCCGTCGGAGGTGTCAGCAAGGTGGCCTTGCTGTCGCGAGGTGGCAGTAGTGCCACCCTGCTGCGATGGCCCGCCAGCGGCATCCGGCTGCCCACCGGGCGCCGTGCCCGCGCCGCTACCGGCCGGGCCGCCTCCGCCGGATTCACCGGCAGGGCTGCCTTGCTGCCGTGTGGTGGCAGTAGGGCCACCCTGCTGCCACGCTGCAGCCCCGCCACGTCCGGCGCCCCACGATCCGTCGCCCTCCCAGCCGACCACCGTCGACGGCATCACGGCGACCGCCCCCGGCGGCTCCGTCCCCGCCACAGTCAGCAGCTCGGTGGTCCACGCCCCGCCCACCGCACCGGCCAGCCGCCTGCGCGCGGCCGCGACGTCGAGGCCCGCGGCGGGCTCCACATCCTGCGGGAGGAGCGAGACGGCGTCGCCGCCGGTGACGACCTTGCCCAGCAGCGCCAGCCGCGCCGTCTCCGGGGTCAGCCCGGCGCGGGCCAGCCGGGAGCCGGTCAGCAGCACCCGGCGGGCGGCGGCGACGCGCGCCGGCGCGACGACGACCGCCGCGCCGTCGGTGAGACCGGCATTGGAGAGGATCACGTCGTCGACCGTCGCCTGGCCCGGCGCGACACCGGGGGCCGCCGGCGCGGCCAGCGCGGTGGTGACGCGGGCGCCGGTCAGCGTCACGGCATCCCACGACCGCAGGCCGAGCGCGTCGAGCACCTCCGGATGCAGCCGGACCACCCCCCGGCGGGCGTCGGCCGCCGACGGGGTCACCCGGACGACGAGGGACACGCTGGGGTCGTGCACCCGGCCACGCTATCCGGCGGGGCACGGCGGCGCCGGACCGCTGTGGCCCCGCCGCATTCAGCACGGTCCCCCCTCGCACTCCGCGCCGGGTTCACCCACAGCGCGCCGGCCTCCGCATGAGCTCAGTCGGCGAGACCGGCGCGCCGTCGGGAGGGTGGCGCCCCGTCAGGGAACCCGGCGCGACGTCAGCGCCGGCGCAGCCCCAGCCGCGCCCGTCCCCGCTCGGGCCTGCCCCTGGTCGCGGCCCCGTTCGTCGGAGGGCGCTGCGGGGCGGGGCGGGGCGGCTCGTCCGGTCGGAAGACCGCGCGTGCCACGTTCCGCGCGCCCCCCGCGACCCGCCGGCGCAGCGGCGACCGCAGACCCAGCCGCCGCGCCGAGCGCGCCGCCCGCGCTACAGCGCGCCGCTCGCGGGTCGGCACATCCCAGGCCTCGGGATGCCGCTTGAGCCACTCGAAGCGGTAGATCGTGAACGGCAGGAGCAGCAGGTAGCCGGCGGCGACCGCGGTCATGGCGAGGAAGGGTTCGGCGACGAGCAGTGCGAACGCCAGGCCGACCAAGACCAGCGCAGGCGGGACGAGGCGGGTCGGGACCCGCGCCGTCTTGAGCGAGATCGTCGGCAGCCGGCTCACCATCAGCAGCGCCGCGAACAGCGCCCACAGGCCGACGGTCAGCGGTGCCGACCACCAGCCGTCGCCGAAGTGCAGCCACAGCAGCAGGGGCAGGCCGCCGATCAGCGCGGCTGCCGGGGCGGGCACGCCGACGAAGAACTCCTTGGCGAACGGCCACCGCTGCTCGGCGTCGATCAGCGTGTTGAAGCGGGCCAGCCGCAGCGCCATGCAGACCGCGAAGACCAGCGCGACCACCCAGCCGAGGCGGTTGCCGTCGAGGCGCCAGATGTAGAACAGCAGTGCAGGTGACACGCCGAACGCCACGAGGTCCGACAGCGAGTCGAGCTCGGCACCGATCTTGCTACTGGCGTCGAGCAGCCGGGCCAGCCCGCCGTCGAGGGCGTCGAACACCCCGGCGGCCACGATCGCGGCGACGCACAGGTCGAACCGGCCGGCGAGGGCGAAGTTGACCGCGGAGAGCCCCGAGCACAGCGCGAGAACGGTGACGGCGTTGGGCAGCAGGCGGACGCTCGCGCGGGACGTGGGCACCGCGGTCAGGCCGGGGTCGCGGGCAGCTGGGGCATGCCCGGAAGTTCGGCCAACACCGTCTCCCCGCCGATCGTGCGCTGCCCGACCTCGACGGTGACCGTCGACCCCGCCGGGAGGTAGGTGTCGACGCGGGAGCCGAACCGGATCAGCCCGTAGGTCTCGCCGGCCGCCACCTCGTCGCCGGGCGCGACGTCGCAGCGGATCCGCCGGGCCAGCAGACCGGCGATCTGGACGACCCCCACCCGGGCCCCGTCGACGGTCTCCAGCAGCAGCGCGTTGCGCTCGTTGTCGTCGCTGGCCTTGTCCAGGTCCGCCGACAGGAACCGGCCGCGCCGGTACTGGACGTCGACGACGCGCCCGTCGGCCGGGATGCGCTGCACGTGCACGTCGAGCACCGACAGGAAGACGCTGACGCGCGGCGCCGGCACCCGCGGCAGGTCGAGCTCGGGCGGGGGCACGACGTCCGACACCAGCGCGACCGTGCCGTCGGCGGCTGAGCGCACCACCCCGGTCCGCGAGGACGGCACGCGGTGCGGGTTGCGGAAGAAGGCGGCGGTGGCGGCGGTGGCCAGGGCCCCGACCAGGGCGCCGTGGCCGGTCAGGAGCCGCGTGAGTACGGCGGCCGCGGCGACCCCGCCGACGATCGGACGTCCGCCGGGGTGCATCGGTGGCACCGCCGCGCGGACGAGGGTGGCGACGTGCGCGAGCGAGGTCGACCGGATCCGGGAGTCGGGCGCCGTCGCCGGGTGGGCGGAGGCAGGCAGCTGCGCGGAGACGTCGCTCTCTGACACGGCGACGGGCGGGGGCATCTGTCGCTCCTCGTTCTCACCGAGAAGCCCCCGCCTGACGGCGTCGGCTTCTCGGACACGCTTGGGGTTCTCACGCTTGGGGTTCTCACCGGAGGAATGCCCCGCCTCACAGCGTCGACTCCTCGGACACGCTCAGGGTTCGGGCGGCCCGGTCGAGCCGCGGATGCGGCGACCCACGCTACGCCAACGTGCCCGGCGCCCGGCCCCTGGGCGGCGGCCCACCGGTACGCCGACGTGCCCGGCGCGATGGCCCGGTCGACGACGGGGCACGCGACCGGCTCCGTGCCCGAGAACGCAAAGGGCCGGGGCCGCCATCCCCCGAGACAGCGACCCCGGCCGGGAACCGCTCGTCCGCTCCCCAGCGACGGGCGGTAGGCCTTCGCGTGCGAGCCGATTACCCGGCCCGCTCCACAAGTATCCCCGAGCGTCCGACCAATCGTCCAGGTCACCGGCAGAGGAACCCTGCGATGTGCCCGATCGGCCGAACGCACACTGTTAGACGCTCCCCGATCCGGGATCGTTGCAGAACCTGGATGTGATCCCAGTCACATCAACCCTCGAGGAGCCACACCTCGACCGGTGAACCGGCGGCCAGTTCGGTGATCTCCTCGGGCACGACGAAGAAGCAGTCGGCCCGCGCCAGCGCTCCGAGCAGGTGCGACGGTGGCCCGCCGACCTCCCGGACGGTACCCGCGACGGCGTCGACCATGCCCCTGCGGAACTGACGCCGGCCCGGCGTGGACGTCAGCGGCGCCGCCAGGGCGGCGGTGACCCGCGGCCGCTCCGGGTGCTGGTAGCCGAGGGCCGCCCGCAGCGGCGGGCGCACGAACACCTCGAACGACACCTGCGAGCTGACGGGGTTGCCGGGCAGCGCGACGACCCCGACACCGCCCACGCGTCCCACGCCCTGGGGGCCGCCCGGCTGCATGGCGACCTTGACGAACTCGACGCCCCGGCCCGCGAGGGCCTCCTTGACGACCTCGTAGGCACCCGCGCTGATCCCGCCCGAGGTGAGCACGAGGTCGACGGTCCCGGCGGCCAGGCGGTCGTCGAGCACGCGGTGCAGGTGCGCGACGTCGTCGGGCACGAAGCGCATCAGGTCGGCGACACCCCCGGCGTCCTCCACCGCGGCGGCGAGCATGGGGCCGTTCGACTCGTAGATCTGGCCCAGCTGCAGGGGCGTGCCCGGGGCGACCAGTTCGGAGCCGGTGGACAGGACGAGCACGGTCGGCCGGCGCCGCACGGGCACGGTCTCCGCGCCGATAGCCGCCGCGACGCCGATCTGCGGCGCCCCGAGCACGGTGCCCGCGGCCAGGACGACCTGCCCCGCGACGACGTCCTCGCCCGCCCGGCGCACCGACGTGCCCACCGCGGGCGCCCGGAGGACGCGCACGCGGTCGAGACCACCGTCGGTGTGCTCGACCTGCACGACGGTGTCGGCCCCCACCGGCAGCGGGGCCCCGGTCATGATCCGGTGGGCGGTTCCCGGCTCCAGCGGCGGGACGTCCGTCCGCCCGGCCGGGACGTCCGCGGTGACGGGCAGCTCGCGCGGGTCGCCGTCCGTCGCGCCCGCGACGTCCGCCGCGCGCACGGCGTAGCCGTCCATCGCGGAGTTGTCGAACGGCGGCAGCGCGATCCCGGCGACGAGTGCCTCGGCCAGCACACGGCCCCGGGCACGGCCGAGCGGGACCCGCTCGACGGGCAGGGGCGCCAGCAGATCCGCCACCGCCGCACGGTGCTCCTCGACGGACCGGGTGGCGCGTGCGGCGCGCGCGAACGGCGGGGTCGGCACCCACCCATCCTGCCGGACGCCGTGGGTGGTCGTCGGACACCCGGGCCGCGCAGCCGTGCCGGAGGCATCGGGAAGCGTCGGACGGCACCGACCCTCGCGCACGCGCGCGCACGGTGCCGCACGACCCGCTGAGGTAGCGTCGGACGGGTCCGACAGCAACAAATGATCCGGCGCGGGGCGGCCACCATGCGCGAAGCGCGGGGTGGACGCGTCGTGGCCGGATCGGTCACTGCAACATGGAGGTGCCGTGGCTCAGGGCACGGTCAAGTGGTTCAACTCGGAGAAGGGGTTCGGCTTCATCGCCACCGACGGCGGGCCGGACGTCTTCGTCCACTACAGCGCGATCCAGATGGACGGTTTCCGGACTCTGGAGGAGGGTGACCGCGTGGAGTTCGAGACCACGGCGGGACGTGACGGCCGCAGTCAGGCCGACGCCGTCCGCCGGATCTGAGGGTTCTTCACGATCCGCTCAGAAGGTCTCCGACCGACGCACAGCACGAAAGGTCGCCCGGGCCACCGCCACGGCGCCTGCAGGAGGGGCCGGCTCGCTCGAGCCGGCCCCCTTCCCCGTTCCGGGGGCACCCCGCGTCCCCGACACCCCCTCGTTGCACTCGGCACCCCTGAGTGCTAGACAGGGACTAGCACTCGATACGGTCGAGTGCCAAATGTCGGAGCGGTGAGGCCGGCGCAGGGTTGCCGGCCGTCCGTCGCGGGCACCGAGCCGACATCGACGACTTTGGGTCATCCCAACGGAGGACAACAACCCCATGGCGAAGATGATCGCTTTCGACGAGGAGGCGCGCCGCGGGCTCGAGCGCGGCATGAACACCCTCGCCGACGCCGTCAAGGTGACGCTGGGCCCGCGTGGCCGCAACGTCGTCCTGGAGAAGAAGTGGGGCGCGCCCACCATCACCAACGATGGTGTGTCGATCGCCAAGGAGATCGAGCTCGAGGACCCGTGGGAGAAGATCGGGGCCGAGCTGGTCAAGGAAGTGGCGAAGAAGACCGACGACATCGCCGGTGACGGCACCACCACCGCGACCGTGCTGGCCCAGGCGCTCGTGCGCGAGGGCCTGCGCAACGTGGCCGCGGGGGCGAACCCGATGGCGCTCAAGCGGGGCATCGAGAAGGCCGTCGAGGCCGTCAGCCAGCAGCTGCTCAAGACCGCCAAGGAGGTCGAGACCAAGGAGCAGATCGCGGCCACCGCCTCGATCTCCGCGGCCGACCCGACCATCGGTGAGCTGATCGCCGAGGCCATGGACAAGGTCGGCAAGGAAGGTGTCATCACCGTCGAGGAGAGCAACACCTTCGGCCTGGAGCTGGAGCTCACCGAGGGCATGCGCTTCGACAAGGGCTACATCTCGCCCTACTTCGTGACCGATGCCGAGCGCATGGAGGCCGAGCTGGAGGACCCCTACATCCTCCTGGTCTCCTCCAAGATCTCGACGGTCAAGGACCTGCTCCCGTTGCTGGAGAAGGTCATGCAGGGCGGCAAGCCGCTGGCCGTGATCGCCGAGGACGTCGAGGGCGAGGCCCTGGCCACCCTGGTGGTCAACAAGATCCGCGGCACCTTCAAGTCGGTCGCGGTCAAGGCCCCGGGCTTCGGTGACCGCCGCGAGGCGATGCTGGCCGACATGGCCATCCTCACCGGCGGCGAGGTCATCTCCGAGAAGGTCGGGCTCAAGCTGGAGAACGCCGACCTGGCGCTGCTGGGTCGCGCCCGCAAGGTCGTGGTCACCAAGGACGAGACCACCATCGTCGACGGTGCGGGGGATGCGGACCAGATCGCGGGCCGGGTCAACCAGATCCGTGCCGAGATCGAGCGGACCGACTCCGACTACGACCGCGAGAAGCTGCAGGAGCGCCTGGCCAAGCTGGCCGGCGGTGTGGCGGTCATCAAGGCCGGGGCGGCGACCGAGGTCGAGCTCAAGGAGCGCAAGCACCGCATCGAGGACGCCGTGCGCAACGCCAAGGCGGCTGTCGAGGAGGGCATCGTCGCCGGCGGCGGCGTGGCCCTGATCCAGGCCGGTGCCGGCCTGTTCGAGGGTCTGGGCCTGGACGGTGACGAGGCGACCGGCGCGAACATCGTCAAGGTCGCGCTGGAGGCCCCGCTCAAGCAGATCGCGATCAACGCCGGCCTCGAGGGCGGCGTCGTCGCGGAGAAGGTCCGCAACCTGGGCCCGGGCGAGGGCCTGGACGCGGCCACCGGCGAGTACAAGGACCTGATCAAGGCCGGCATCATCGACCCGGCCAAGGTCACTCGCTCCGCGCTGCAGAACGCCGCGTCGATCGCAGCGCTGTTCCTGACGACCGAGGCGGTCATCGCCGACAAGCCGGAGAAGCACCCGGCTCCGGCGGGCGACCCGTCGGGCGGCATGGGCGGCATGGACTTCTGAGTCCACCCCGCAGTACCCCCGTCGGAGGGCGGCACCCGCACCCGGGTGCCGCCCTTCGCGGCGTCTGCGGGCTCACCCGCCGACGTGCAACACCGTCAGCGTGCCGTCGTGCAGGTTGGTCACGTAGGCCGCGCGGCCGTTCGGCAACACCGCGATGGAGGTCGGTGCGTCGCCGGTGGGAACGGTCGCGGTGACGGTCATGGTCGCGGCGTCGACCACCGAGACCGTGTCCGCGTTGACGTCGGCCACGTAGGCGAACCTCCCGTCCGGGGCCCAGGTGACGTCCTGCGGCCCGTCGCCCACCGGGATCGTCGCCACCACCCGCTCGGAGTCGGTGTCGATCATCGTCACCGAGTCGGAGTCGTAGTCAGCGTCCGCGACCAGTGGCCGGGTCGGGTGCACCGCCACGCTGTGCGGGCTCCGCCCGGCACGCACCTCCGCCACCACGGTGTCGGTCGCGGTGTCGATGACCGTGACCAGGTTCGACTCGTGATCGGCCGTGTAGGCCCGCCGGCCGTCCGGCGAGAACTCGACCCAGTGCGGGTGCGCGGGCACCCTGATCTCGGCGGTCACGGCGTTCGTCGCGGTGTCGACGACCGCGATGGTGCCGGAGTCGTGGTTGGGCACGTAGAGCCGCCTGCCGTCCGGGGTGACCGCGGCCAGGAACGGCCTGCTTCGCATGGGGACGGTCGCCACCACCGCGTTCGCGGTGGTGTCCAGCACGGCGATCGCGGCGACCGTCCGCGCCTCGTCCCAGACGCTGATGTAGACCCTGCGCCCGCCCGGCGAGAACGCCAGGTACTGCGGCGGCCCCGAGGGCACCGGAATGGTGGCGGTCACCCGGTTGACGGCGGTGTCCACCACGGTGACCGCTTCGGCCTCGCGATTGGCGACGTAGGCGTGGTGGCCGCGAGGGGCGACGACGACGAAGCCGGGGGTCGGGCCGACGGGGATCGGGGTGCCGACCGTCGGGACCGGCACGCTCGCCACCACAGGCCCGGTCCGCTGCACCGCCGCGGTCTCAGAGGCCGACGCCGGGGCCAGGGTCGGCGGGCCTGCGGCAACAGTCCGCACGGGGCTCGTCGCCCGGTCGGGCACCGGTGCGAGCGACAGGGCGGTCAGCACCGCCGGGCCGTCCGGGGGGTGCGGCATGGCCCAGGCCAGGTACCCCAGGTAGCCCGGCGGCGTGAGCACGACGACGACCGCCGCGCCGACCAGCCCGACCTTCCCGCCCACCACGAGGCGGGCGCGGCTGCGGGAGCGCCGGTAGTGGATGCGCGAAGCTCCGGCCCGACGGCTCCGCAGCCAGATCCACAGCCGGATCCCGGCGCCGAGGGAGGCCCCGACGATCCCGCAGATGATGTCGTTCATGGTGTCGGCGTTGTCGACCTGCCAGCTCAGCCCGAAGGCCGCGTCGCCGCCGAACTCGAGCACTTCCCAGACCATCTCGGTGCTCACGCCGAGGAGCACCATCGTGCAGAGGTACTGGGCCGCGCTGTGCACCACGCGGTGGTAGAGCGCGTCGTAGAGCAGCGAGGTCGCCGCGGCCGGCAACAGCACGTGCGCGGTGCTGTCCAACGGGGACTGCGCGGCGAACAGCCCTAGCGGGATCTGCCCGAAAAAGATCGTCAGGGTGAACGTCAGCAGGTAGAGATGGAACGACGGGCGCAGCAGTCTGCGCCCGTCTCGCCGGTCGTTCATCAGGCAGCAGGTCGGGAGCGCCGCGGCGCGGCCGCTGGTCCGGCTGCTGCCGGTCGTTCGGGTATCGGCACGTCTTCCGTCATGGCGACCCACCTCGTCTCGACGGTGCCGGGAGTGCTGACCCGGTGGCTCTACCTCGCAGCTACTACTTTCTGTGCACGAGCATGAGCGGAGTAGTCACCCCTCACCATCGAGCGAGCCCTACCTCCGACGGGGAGCGGTCCCCCGCCGCGGTGGGGGGTGAGCCCTACCGCCTGCCGGGTGACGTCGCGGGTCAGACCGCGGGCCGCTCGTCCTCCGGGGCGAGCACCCAGGCCGCCGCGTACACGATCGCCGCAGCGCCGCCGGTGATCACGGTGAGCGCGACGACCAGGACGCGCAGCAGCGCGGCGTCGGCGCCGAGGCTCGCCGCGAGGCCGCCACAGACGCCCCCGAGCATCCGGTCGGTGCGGCTGCGCCGCAGCGTGAAGTGTGTGGTCGGGGTTGCGGTGCCGCTCGTGGCGGTGCCTGTACCGGCGGGGGTGGCGCCGGCGGGGATGTCGGTGTGCTGTTCCATGCCGTTGAGCTTGCCGCCGCGCGGCCTCGCCGACATCGGGACCTCCCCGGACCCCGACCCCGACCCACCCCTGACCCGGGCCAGGGTCGCGGCTCAGATCACGAACGCCGGCGCTGGTCGGGCACCGGGTCTTCCGCGGGGGCGGGGGCCGGAGGGAACACCTCGACAGGGTCGCCGTCGGGCACCTGCCGGTCACGACGGCGGACGGCGCGCCCGAGGATCACGCCGACGACCGCCGCGACAGCCACCCACACTGCCAGCGCGACGACGATCCAGGCGATCCAGCCCCACACGTCGGTACTCCTCCGTCGGCCGTTTGGCCCATGATCCGATATTTAGGCTCCGCGTGCATACCCCTAATACCCGGTGAGGCGCTATTTACTCCACATCGGGTATGGCCGGGCCGAGCAGGTCGTCGGCATCGACTATCCGATAAGCATATCCCTGCTCCGCGAGAAAGCGTTGCCGGTGTGCCGCGTACTCGGTGTCCACGGTGTCCCGGGAGACCACCGAGTAGAACCAGGCCTGACGCCCGTCGACCTTGGGCCGCAGCAGGCGGCCCAGGCGTTGCGCCTCCTCCTGCCGGGAGCCGAACGTCCCCGACACCTGGACGGCGACGCTCGCCTCGGGGAGGTCGATCGAGAAGTTCGCGACCTTGCTGACGACCAGGCGCGGCACCTCGCCGCGGCGGAACGCGTCGAACAGCACCTCCCGCTCGCGGTTGCGCGTCGAGCCCTGCACGACCGGGCAGCCGAGCGCCTCGCCCAGCTCGTCGAGCTGCTCGAGGTAGGCGCCGATGACCAGCGCGGGTTCGCCCGGATGCCGGTCCAGCACGGCCTTGACCACGTTCAGCTTGGTGCGGGCCGTCGACGCGACGCGGTAGCGCTCCTCGGCGTCCGCGACGGCGTAGCCCATCCGCTCGGCCTCGGTCAGCGTCACCCGGACCTCGATGCACTCCGCGGGCGCGATCCAGCCCTGCTGCTCGATGTCGCGCCACGGGGCGTCGTAGCGCTTGGGCCCGATCAGTGAGAACACGTCGCCTTCGCGGCCGTCTTCCCGCAACAGGGTGGCGGTCAGGCCGAGGCGCCGGCGGGACTGCAGGTCCGCGGTCATCCGGAACACCGGGGCGGGCAGCAGGTGTACCTCGTCGTAAACGATCAATCCCCAGTCGCGCGAGTCGAACAGATCGAGATGGCGGTACTCGCCCTTCGACTTCCGCGTCATGACCTGATAGGTCGCTATCGTCACCGGCCTGATCTCCTTGCGTTCTCCGGAGTACTCCCCGATCTCCTCCTCGGTGAGTGTCGTCCGCGCCATCAGTTCCCGTTTCCACTGCCTTCCCGCGACCGTGGTCGTCACGAGGATCAACGTGGTCGCCTTGGCCTTCGCCATGGCGGCGGCGCCGACCAGCGTCTTGCCCGCACCGCAGGGCAGCACGACGACGCCCGACCCGCCGTGGAAGAACCCGTCGACGGCGTGGCGCTGGTAGTCGCGCAGCGACCAGCCGTCCTCACGCAGATCGATGGGGTGCGCCTCGCCGTCGACGTAGCCCGCGAGGTCCTCCGCAGGCCAGCCGATCTTGAGCAGGGCCTGCTTGAGGTGGCCGCGCTCGGACGGGTGCACGACGACGGTGTCGCGGTCGATCCGGGCACCGAGCAGCGGGGCGATCCGTTTCTGCCGCAGCACCTCCTCGAGCACCGCGCGGTCCGTCGCGACGAGCACGAGGCCGTGCACCGGGGACTGGGCCAGCTGCAGCCGCCCGTAGCGGCCCATGGTGTCGACGATGTCGACGAGCAGCGGCTGCGGGACGGCGTAGCGGGAGAAGCGGACGAGCGCGTCGACGACCTGCTCCGCGTCGTGCCCGGCAGCCCGGGCGTTCCACAGGGCCAGCGGGGTGACGCGGTAGGTGTGGACGTGCTCCGGCGCGCGTTCGAGCTCCGCGAAGGGGGCGATCGCCGCGCGGGCCTCGGCGGCGGCCGCGTGGTCGACCTCGAGCAGCAGGGTCTTGTCGGACTGGACGATCAGTGGCCCGTCGGGCACGACGCTTCCTTCCTACGGCCTCTCCAGGGGCCGGGGCGGTGTGGAGCTGCGCGCGGCTCGGGCGACCGGGGACGTCCCCGTCCGCACCGGGCGAGGAGCGGCACACCGGAAGGTGCACGCCGCGGGGACCGCTCAGTCGAACGGGTTACACTCCTGCACCGAGAACGCACGCATGCCGCGCCGATCATACCGGGCTCCCCCGGCCATCGCCCTCCCCGAGCGGGCGTGTCGGGGCCCGGAGTGGTCCCGCGTCGGGTCGGCCGGCCGACCGACCCGGTCCCGATGAGAAGGTCAGACGGTTCCGCCGATGACTCCGACGCTCCCCGCGCACGCACCCCCCTTCTCCGTGCCCGCCCTGCGTAGGCCCGCCAGGCCCGTGTCCGTGCTCGTCTCCGTCGCACCGAGGCCCGTCATCCACCGCGGGAAGAGCACACCTCGGCTCGCGGCGTTCGCAAACCGTCGGTCCGGCGTGTCAGAGTGCGGCCGGACGTCATCGGCAGCCGCCGAGTCGAACAAGAGCCGGGGGACGTGGGCGTGACCAGCACCGAGACCAGATCCTCCTGGTCGGACCGACTGAGCCCGCGCAACTGGCCGCTGGTATGGAAGCTCGTGGCGGTCGGGCTTGTTCCCGCGCTGCTCGCGCTGGTCCTGGGTGTGCTCCGCGTGGCGGACCAGGCGCACACCGCATCCCAGCTGGACACGGCGAACGAGCTGCTCGAGGTCCGCACCCGCGTCGCTGCCGCCGCGGACGCGTTGCGCGTGGAACGCGACAAGGCGACGGTGTTCATCGCCGAGCGGCGGCTCGGCGACCGCGGTCCGCTGCAGGACGCGGTCGCGCAGACGGACAGCGCGTTGGAGCAGGCACGCGCCCGGCTCGCCATCGCGACGGCCGACCTCGGCCCCACCAGCCGCACCGCGCTCCAGGAGGCCGAGGGCGGCTTCGCCCAGCTGCCCGTGCTGCGCAGCGACGTGGGTGGCTCGGCGCAGGTGGACTCCGCACAGGTCGTCAGGCGCTACACCGGCGTCATCGCCCGGGCGGACGTGCTCGCCCGCGCGCTGCTCCAGCAGCTGGGCACCCCTGAGGTCACCGGGCTCGCGGACGCGCTGACGGCCGCCAGCGCGGCGTCCGAAGCGCTCGCCCAGCAGCACACCGTCCTCGGCGCCGCCCTGCGCACGGGCCGGGTCACCGCCGACGACCGGGCGGCCGTCAACGCCACGGACAACGCCTTCACCACTGGATACAGCTTCTACCTGCTCGCGCTGGGCCCGAACCAGGCGCCGGTCAACTTCATCGCCTCGCCCGGGAACGGGCAGCGCGACGCCGTCAAGACCGCCATCCTGAACGCACCGGAGGCCGGCCCCATCCCGGTCACCGTCGCTCAGTGGGACGACGCCTCAGGGGCGGCCGCCGCGCAGGTCGGCGCCGCGAGCGCGGACGTCGGCGCCAAGCTCGCCGCTGCGGGTGACGCCGCCGCCCGCCGGTCGAGCAACCTCGCCGGGCTCAACTCGGTGGCCCTCATGCTCGGCCTGCTGCTCGCCGCGACGATCGTCGTGCTCGTGTCGCGGTCGCTCACCCGTTCGCTGCGAGTGCTGCGCACGTCGGCACTGGACGTCGCGCAGCGCCGGCTGCCGCAGGCGGTGGAGAGCATGCGTTCGGGGGGCGCACCGGACGTGCACGTCGAGCCCGTCCCGCTGCACACCCGCGACGAGGTCGGGCAGGTCGCCCGCGCGTTCGACACCGTGCACGGGCAGGCTCTCAAGCTCGCCGCGGACCAGGCGGCGCTGCAGTCGAACGTCAGCAGCATGTTCGTCAACCTGTCGCGGCGCAGCCAGGCGCTCGTCGAGCGGCAGTTGCAGCTGATCGAACAGCTGGAGAGCAACGAGCAGGATCCGGACCAGCTGTCCAACCTCTTCCAGCTCGACCACCTCGCCACCCGTATGCGGCGCAACAGCGAGAACCTCCTGGTGCTCGCCGGCACGGACCTCGCCAAGCGGAACGTGGCACCCGTGCCGCTGGTCGACGTGCTGCGCGCGGCGGTGTCGGAGATCGAGCAGTACCAGCGCATCGTGGTGCAGGCACCGCCGCAGGCCACGGTCGTCGGCCGGGCCACCAGCGACGTCATCCACCTGCTGGCCGAGCTGCTCGACAACGCCACGAACTTCTCGCCGCCCGACTCGCAGGTCGTCATGTCCAGCCTGCGCGCCCAGGACGGCTCGATCGTCGTGGAGATCGCCGACTCCGGCGTCGGGATGCTGGACCACGAGCTCACCGACGCCAACCGACGGCTGAGCACCCCGTCGGCGGTCGACGTGTCGGCCTCGCGCCGGATGGGGCTGTTCGTCGTCGGGCGCCTCGGGGCGCGGCACGGGATCACGGTCCATCTCGGCGGCGCGCCCATGGGCGGTCCGGGCGGCGGCGTGACGGCATCGGTGACGCTGCCCGCCCACCTCGTGACGGTCAGTGGTGAGGCCGAGTCGGGCCCGACGCCGCGCTCCGCCCAGGCCGCTGGGGCCCCCGCCCAGCTCGGTGTCCTGTCCTCCCCGAACGGTGTTCCGCCGCAGCGCACGAGCCTGCCGGACCGGCCCGTGCCGCGGACCACACTCGCGCCCCCCGACGGCAGGCCGGTCGACCGGCCGACCGGCCTCAACGGCCTGCCCACCCGCACACCCGGCTCGGCGCTGAACCACGGTTTCGCCCCGCAGCCGGGGCAGGCGGCGGGCGGGACCGCCCGCGAGGACGCGGCCACCGGCGGTCCCGAGTCCGAGGCCGACGCCACGGTGGCGCCCGACGCCGGGCCGCACCGGCCGAGCAGCGACAGCGAGCGGCGCGCTGCGGCCGACGGGTACCACGACGCGGACGACGTGCCCGCCGGCGCGGACGACGTGCCCGCCGGCGCGGACGTCAGAGCCGACGCCGAGGTCGACCACGCCGCCGCTCCGACCGAGGCGGTCCCGATCATCGCGGCAGCCGGGCCGGCCGGCACCGATGAGCGCGTGGACGCCGACACCGGGTCCGCCCGGCCGGACGCCGGCGGGCGGACCGACGCAGGCGACGCCGCTGACGAGCGCACCGCTGACCGGTCGGCCGGACACCTGGCGGAGCTGCATCGCGCCCGCGCCGAGGCCTTCGGCCGGCGCACCGGGGCGACGAGCGGCCCGCCCGTGCCGCCCGCGGCGAGCGACGTCCCGGACGCACCCGTGGAGAGCGGTGTTCACGCCGGCTCGACCCGGCCCGATCCGGACGCGGCCGAGAGCACCGACGACACCCACGATCCGGCCGCGGCGCCGCTCGACGTGGCGCAGGCTCCGTCGACGGGACCGGCCGAGCCGTCCACCACAGGTTCGGCGACCGGCCCCGACGCGCCGGAGGCGGGCCGGCAGGACGACCGGACCGACGAGCCGGAGGCCGGCGACGTCGCGGCGCAGGCGGTGGACGCGCAGGCTCCGGACACAGCGACGGACGACGCCACACCGCCACCGCTGGTCGGTGACGACGGCCGGGCCCGCGGCGCCGGTCTCCGGCCCCGGCCCTCCCCCCGGCCGGTCCCCGCCACCGGACCGAACGGCACGTATCGGGACCTGCCCGCGCCGGCCGCTCCCTACGAGGGGCAGCCTGACGCGACCGGGCAGAACGGCCGGTCGCAGGGCAACGGCCCTGCGGTGCCGGCGGCGGCCGCCTCACCGCAGACCGGGCCGAACACGACACCGCTGCCCATCGTCGCGGAGTCGGCAGGCTCGAGGGACGACCGAGCACGGGACGATCGCGCACGCCACGACTGGGCGGCAGAGGACGGCACCGATCAGGGCGACGCGTCGCCCTTCGGCCTCGACGATCCGTCGACCTTCGGCCTCGACGAGCCTTTCCCGGCCGCAGGCGATGACCTGTTCGCCGCGAGCGTGCCCGCGATCTCCGAGCCGGAAGGTCTGCCGCGGTCGCGGCGGCCGCTCGCGGAGGCCCGGCGCGGTCCGGCCGACATGACGGAGACCACACCGATCTTCGCCGAGATCGCATCCGCCTGGTTCGCCTCGGACCGCCCGGTCCCTGTGGACTGGGAGCTGGGCGAGCGACCCGACGACGACCTGCTCCCGGTGAGCGCACCGGTCCCGCCGTCGCGGCCGGGGCTGCTCGACGGTCCGGCGCGTTCGGTCCCGGCGCCGGCACCGGTGCCGCCGCCGCAGGCACCGGCACCGGCGACGGATCCGGCCGGGAATTCCTTCGCGACCATCGCGGACGAGGGATGGCGGGCGGCGAGCGGCGCGACCGCCGAGCGTCCGGACGAGCTGACGGCGGCAGGCCTGCCGAAGCGACGCCCGCGTGCCCGCCTCGTCCCGGGCAGTGCAGGATCTGCGGTGCTGGCCGCACAGGCCTCGCCGACGCGCAGCGCGGAGAGCGTCCGCGGTCGGCTCGCCAGCTACCAGCAAGGAGTACGGCAGGGCCGGGAGATCCGGCTCCGCCGCGACCCCGTGCGCTCCGGTTCCCAGCCGGAGTCGCCCGGGGACGACACCGCCGGTCCGGGGGACGGCGGGCACGACGAGGAATCCCGATGACCGGGCCCACGGGTTCGGTCCACACCGCACCGGCGGGCAGCAGCCCGGCCCGGTGCAGCAAGGAGGGGGCGTGACGGCACCGCAGACCCAGCCGAGCCGGTTCGGTTGGCTGGTCTCGAACTTCGCCGAACGGGTACCGGGGGTGGCGCACGCCATCGTCGTCTCGGCGGACGGTCTCCTGCTCACGAGCTCGGACCGGTTGCCCCGCGACCGGGCCGATCAGCTCGCCGCCGTCGCATCCGGGCTGGTGAGCCTCACGCAGGGGGCAGCTCGGTGCTTCGACGCGGGCGGCGTGGTGCAGACCGTCGTGGAGATGGACCGTGGCATCGTCCTGCTCATGTCCATCAGCGACGGATCCTGCCTCGCGGTGCTCGCCTCTCCGAGCTGCGACATCGGGCTGATCGGTTACGAGATGACGCTGCTGGTCGACCGGGTCGGCCAGCTGCTCACCCCCGAGCTGCGGTCGGAGCTGCAGGGCTCCTTCGGTCCCTGATGAGATGACCGCCGCCGTGCACCCCAGCAGGAGCCGTGACCGGATCATCAAGGCAGGTGAGGCTCGATGACCACCGGTCCCGACGGTGAGCGTCGGCAGGAGCCGACGTTCGCCGACGTGATGAACGGGTTCGGTCTCGACTCCGGGCGCCCGGTCCGCCGCAGGTTGTTCGGGCGGCGGCGAGGCAGCGGAGTGGGTGACGCCGATCTGCGCGAGACGGCGCGCCCGGCCGGCCCGCCCGCTCCGGCCGTTGCGGCGGCGCCGTTCGACCGCTACGGCGACCTGGCGTCGCCGGGTGCCGGCGGCCCACCGGAGGCCGGGCCGGACGCCTACGACGCCGCGAGCGTGGCCGCGTCCGTCCGCCCGTACACGTGGACGCGGGGCCGGACCAAGTCCGGGTTCGACCTCGCGATCGAGACGTTGGTGTCCACCAGCCCTCGCGGACGGGCGCAGGCCGCGACATTGCAGGTGGAGCACCGGGCCGTCGCGGAGCTGTGCGAGCAGACCCGCTCGGTGGCCGAGGTCGCCGCGCTGCTGTCGCTACCGCTCGGCGTGGCGCGGGTCGTGCTCGGCGACATGGCCGGGCTGGGTGTGGTGACCGTGCACCAGACCGCGAGCAGCGCCGGCAGCGGGCCGGACCTCGCATTGATGGAAAGGGTGTTGAGTGGACTCCGTCGGCTCTAGTTACCTGTCCGCGGGTCCGGGGCGCCCCGAACCCGCGGGGTTCCGCGGGGCCGCCAGCGGACCGCAGCGGATCGCCACTGCGGCGACGATCTCGGCCAAGATCGTGGTGGCCGGGGGCTTCGGCGTCGGCAAGACCACGTTCGTCGGATCGGTGTCGGAGATCATGCCGCTGACCACCGAGGCCGTGATGACCGCGGCCAGCGTCGGGCACGACGACCTGTCGGCCACCCCGAACAAGGTCACCACGACCGTCGCGATGGACTTCGGACGGGTGTCGCTGGACGCCGACCTGATCCTGTACCTGTTCGGCACGCCCGGCCAGCACCGCTTCTGGTTCATGTGGGACGACCTGGTGCGCGGCGCGATCGGCGCCGTCGTGCTCGTCGACACCCGCAGGCTCGCCGACTCGTTCGCGGCCATCGACTTCTTCGAAGACCGCGGGCTGCCCTACGTCGTCGGGATCAACTGCTTCGACGGTCGGCTCATGCATCGGCCCGAAGACGTCCGCGAGGCGATGTCGATCGATCCCTCGGTACCGATGGTCAGCTGCGACGCCCGGGACCGCGAATCGGTGAAGCAGACCCTCATCGCGCTCGTCGAGCACGCGATGCGGCACCGGATGACGGCGAGCGCGATGTAGGCGTCAGTCCTCGACGAGCGCGATCGAGGTGATCCGGTGCAGCGGGACGCGGTGCAGCCCGCCGTCCACGCTGTCGCGTCCCTCGACGACCCCGCCGCCGACGCTCGTGGGCTCCAGCACCTGCTCGCCCGCCACCCCGTGCCCGTCGACGAACCCGATCCAGACGCTGCGCCGCTCCCGCGCCGCAGCGCGGAGGGTCTCGACGGTCTCCCCGCCCGGCCTGCGGGTTCCCGGGCCGTGGGCGTCCGTGCTGCGGCGCAGGCCGACCAGCGCGTCGCCGGCGCGCATCCGCGACACGAGCCGCTGCAGCTGCTCGGGATCCGGCTCCCCGGCGCGCGGTGCTCCGGTGCGGCGACGCGGCGGGATCCGCCGGCCGCGGTCGGTCAGGTCGAGCACCGCCCCGCCCTGGTCCTCGGCCGCAGGGGTGAATCCGGCGTCTCGCAGCCCGTCCATCAGCTCGGCCAGCGGCAGCGGGGACACCGCCACGGTCGGCGCGATCCGGCGCAGCGAAAGCGGCCCGGCGGCCGCCGACGCGAGCACCTCGGCGATCAGTACCTCGTCGTCGCTGCGCAGGAACGACGCCGCGGCGCCGCCGCGGAGCCGCCCGTGCTTGCGGGCCACGTCGTCCACCAGGTAGGTCAACCCCTGGGGCACCGGCGTCGCCGACCGGGTCGCGAACAGGTGGTGCACCTCGGCTGCGGTACGCCCGGCGTCCAGCGCGCGACGGATGGTGGCCTCGGTGAACCGGTAGACGGTCGCCCCGCCGGCCGACTCGACCTCACCGACGAGGCCCAGCTCGCGCTCCAGCTCGGGCTCGAGCGGCCCCGGCGCGACGGCGGTGAGGTCGGCCTGCAGCAGGATGTGCCCGATCGGGTCCGGCAGGGCCGCGCGCAGCGCCGCCCCCGCACGCTCCGGGTCCGCGAGCAAAGTTCGTCCCGGGGTCGACAGCGCGTCCAGCGCCACGAGACCCAGCACCGTCGCCTCGGCCAGCGTCCACCGCACGACCTCGTCGCGGAGCCGCCCGCCCCGTCGCGGTGCCCGCCACGCGAGCAGGCCGGCGAGCGCCTCAGAGGGTCCTGAGACACCGGGTTCCGGGCCCTGGGCCGGCTGCCGGTGGCCCGGCACGTTCTCCCCCGCACCCACGGCGGTTCCCGGCGGCAACTCCGCGAGCCCGGCGAGCACGCGACGGCGGTCGCGTGGAGCCGTCGGACGGCGCGGTCCGTCGGCGAGCGCCGCGATCGGCCGACCGGCGTCGTCGCGGGTGCCGACGATGCCCGGCACCCGCGGGAGGTCGAGCCAGGCACGGGCGAGCCTGGCCCACTTCTGCTCGGGACCGCCTGCGGCCCAGACGTCGGCTGCGGTGGTGGGCACCCATTCCGGAGCGACGCCGTCGCTCTCCGCCACGAGGTCCGCCGCGACCGCGAGCTCGACGAGCAGCGCAGCCGTGGTCTCGTCGGCGTCGGCCTCGCGGGCGACCCGGCGCAGCTCGCGCACGCCGAGCCCGCCCGAGCGCAGCGCAGGCGGCGGGGCGGTGCCCCAGAAGGCGACCAGCTGCTCGACCTGGCGCAGCACCCGCAGCGCGGCGACGGCCGCGGTGCCGTCGACGGTGTCGACGCCGCGGTCGACCGTCACGAGATCTGGCGGATCCAGCGCCAGGGCGCCGAGCGGCCGGTCGCCACGCAGCGCGAGCCCGACCTGGCGGGGCAGTTCGACGGTCTCCGCGTCGACCCGCACGAGCAGCCCGCGGGCCAGCAGCCGGGAGACGGGGTTCGCCGGGTCCGCGCTGCCGCGGCTGCGCCCGACCGGCGGTCCCGCCGCCAGCGTCTCGAGCACCCGCCGCTCGTCGGGCTCGACGGCCGCGAGCAGCTCCATCAGGGCCGACGACGCAGCGGCTCCCGCGGCGGGGCGGCCGAGGCCGCCGGGATAGCGCGAGACGACGTCCCGGACGGCCGGGACCAGCGCCAGGTCCCTGCCCCTGTCCTCGGTGAGATCACCTCCGGAGTCCCACACGAGCGCCCGGGCGCGCAGGGTGCCCAGCGCGGCGTCGAGCGTGGCGCGGGGCAGGGTGGGACCGAGCAGCCTCGCGACCTCGTCGACCGGCACCGGCAGGTCGTCGGCGGCGGCCACGACGAGCGCCTCCACGACGTGCAGGGCGACGGTGTCGAGGTCGTCGCACGCCCGGTGCACCGACGCGCGGATGCCGGCGCGCGTCGCCAGCACGGTCAGGTCCGCGGGCGGGGGCACGGCGAGGTCGGGCCGGAGCCGGAGCAGGTCGGCCAGCGTGTCGTCGTCCTGGGCACGCAGCCAGTCGACCAGGGGGGTGCGCATCGGGATCCAGGCTAGGCCGGGACACGGCCTGGTCACCGGTGCGGGGCCCCGTGCAGGGTCGGCATACGCGATACTGCCGCCGACACGCTGATTCGGACCCCGGAGGAGACTGTGGCCAAGCCCATTCCCGAAGATCGGCGCGACCCGGCGTGGCCAGAGCTGCCGGAGGGCGAGCACCCGGTCACGGAGCTGACCTGCGAGGTCCAGGGCAACCTGTCCCCCTTCGGGGAACTGGAGTTCCCGCTGGACGAGATCCCCTACGTGCACCCCGTCACCGAGGTGAACCGGTAGCCCCTGCGGGACTCCTGCTGGCCGCCGGTGCGGGGCGCCGGATGGGCCTGCCGAAGGCGCTCGTCGAGCTCGACGGCGAGCCACTGGTCCGGCGCGCGCTGCGCACGCTCGTCGAGGGCGGCGCGGTGCCCGTGGTCGTCGTGCTCGGGGCCCGGGCGGACGACGTCCGCGCAGTGCTGCCCGTGGACGTGGCAGCGGTGGAGGCGGTCGGCTGGCGCGACGGCATGGGCGCGTCGCTGCGCGCCGGGCTCGCCGCTCTGGAGGACACGGACGCCACCGCGGCCGTGGTGCACCTGGTGGACCTGCCCGGGGTCCCGGCAGCCGTCGTCTCCCGGCTGATCGCTGCGGCCGGGCGGGACGTGCTCGCGCGTGCGGCGTACGGAGGGCGACCGGGGCACCCGGTGCTGCTCGGGCGCGCGCACTGGCCGGGGGTGCGGGACTCGGCGGTGGGCGACGCGGGCGCGCGCGGCTACCTCGCGGGGCGCGCGGACGTCGTGCTGGTGGAGTGCGCCGACCTGGCCGACCCGGACGACGTCGACACCCCGGAGCAGCTCGCGGCCTTCCACGACCGCAGGCGCCACCGCTGATCCGAGCTCGCGCGTGGTCCGGGGGTTGGGCTTGGTCTGGGCTTCACCCGGATCCTGGGGTGTCCTGAAAGCCACGTTCAGGGCGTCTCCCGTCCTGAACGTGGCTTTCCAGGCATCCGCCTGCGCTGTGAGCGCGCGGCTCAGCCCAGGTGGATGACGTGGCCGACCGAGATGCGGTTCGGGTTGTCGAGGTCCGGGTTGAGCTCGTGCAGCCGTTCCCAGCCGCCGTCCACTCCGTTGGCCGCGGCGATCTTCGCAAGGGTGTCGCCGGGCTTGACCTCCACCGTGTGCCCACTGCCGGTGGCGGTGGTGGTGACCTTCTTGGGGGTGGCCGGGGTCGCCTGCGGGGCGGTCTTGATCTTCGGCGGGGTGCCGTGCAGCCCGAGCTTGCGCGAGCAGGCGGGCCAGGCGCCCCAGCCCTGCTTGGCCAGCACCCGCTCGGCGACGACGATCTGCTGCTCGCGCGACGCGTGGTGGGCCACACCCGTGCCGCCGAAGGCCCGCCAGGTGCCGGGGGTGAACTGCAGGCCGCCGCTGAAGCCGTTGCCCGTGTTGATGGCCCAGTTGCCGGTGCTCTCGCACTGGGCGAGCTTGTCCCAGACGCTGCCGCCCGTTTCGGCGGCCGATGCCGCGGGGGCGGCGGCCAGCGGGGCGCCGATCACCGCGCCGGCGATCGCCGTACGCGCGAGTGTCCGACCGGTGTTCGTCGGTGCACGGTGACGACCGCGGTAGCGCGCCATGACAGACCTCCGGCACGGCGCCCGCGGACCTCGCCCGGGGAGGGGGCGATGGGCGCCGCTGCGGCGCACCGGGTCCGTTCCTGTCCCGTACTCATGTCGGGGTCGGGGAGCCGGAACCACCGGACAGGACGGGGAGCGCTGCGGTTCCGGGATCCTCAGGTGGGGAGACCTTCGGATCGCCCGCACGCTACGACGATCACGACACTGAGCGAAACCTGGACGAGACCGTGTCGAGACCGGGTGACGGCCGGGTCGACGGACCGAGATCACCATCCGTGCTGGTCACACCGCGTGATGCACAACCGGATCGGGTGACACCCCGTTGCGTGAGTGTGACGAGGATCACTCGATCCAGAGCCCCTGCGGTGGTTAACGCCGACCCGTAGGGTCGCCACGTGGAGCTGACCCACGTTGACCGGGCCGGTGCCGCGCGCATGGTGGACGTCTCCGAAAAGGAGGCCACGGCACGCACGGCGGTGGCGACGGGCGTCCTGCGCACCACCGCGGAGGTGATCGCGCTGCTGCGCCGGGACGGCCTGCCGAAGGGCGACGCGCTGGCGACCGCCCGCATCGCGGGGATCATGGGCGCCAAGCGCACGCCGGACCTGGTCCCGCTGTGCCACCCGATCGCCCTCGCCGGTGTCACCGTCGAGCTGGAGCCCGGTGAGGCAGAGGTGCGCATCCGGGCCACGGTCCGCACCACGGACCGGACCGGTGTCGAGATGGAGGCGCTGACCGCCGTCGCCGTCGCCGGCCTGACCCTGCACGACATGGTCAAGGCGGTCGATCCCGCCGCCGAGCTCGACGCGGTGCGCGTCGAGCGCAAGGAGGGCGGCAAGACCGGCACGTGGACCCGCCCCGAGGAGCGGTCGTGACCGCGCGCAGAGGCCGGGTGATCACCGCGTCCAACCGAGCCGCCACCGGCGTCTACGCGGACCGGAGCGGGCCCGTCATCGTCGCGTGGCTCCGCGAGCGGGGGTACGAGTGTCCGGAGCCCGCGGTGGTGCCGGACGGCGATCCGGTCGGCGACGCGCTGCGCGCCGCCGTGGCCGACGGCGCGGACGTGGTGATCACGACCGGCGGCACCGGCATCTCGCCCACCGACGCCACGCCGGAGGTCACCCGAGCGCTGCTCGACTACGAGGTCCCGGGCCTCGCCGACGCGATCCGCGCGGCCGGCGCGCCTGCCGTACCGACGGCCGTGCTCTCACGCGGCCTCTCGGGCGTCGTCGGCCGCACCCTGGTGGTGAACCTGCCCGGGTCGACCGGAGGCGTCCGGGACGGGCTGACGGTCCTCGGCGGCGTGCTGGACCACGCCGTCGACCAGCTGCGAGGAGGCGACCACCAGTGACCGAACAGGGGACCGAGCAGACCATCCGCCCCGCCGTCGTGCGCCGGGCCGCGGTGGGCACCGAGCCGCTCGACGTCGCCGAGCACGCCGAGCTCGTGGACGACCCGGCCGCCGGTGCCGTCGTGACCTTCGCCGGCGTGGTGCGCGACCACGACGGCGGTCGCGCGGTCCGCGGGCTGGAGTACAGCGCTCATCCGACCGCGGCCGCCGTGGTCGCGAAGGTGGCCGCAGAGATCGCTGCCCGCACGCCGGGCGTGCGCGCGCTGGCAGTGAGCCACCGGGTGGGCGCCCTGGACATCGGCGAGGTGGCGCTGGCCTGCGCCGTCGCCGCGGATCACCGGCAGGCGGCCTTCGCGACCTGCGCGGAGCTCGTCGACGAGGTCAAGCGCGCGCTGCCGGTGTGGAAGCACCAGGTGTTCGCCGACGGCACCGACGAGTGGGTCAACTCGACCTGAAGCCGCCGGATCAGACCTTCAGGCTCTTGCCGACCTTGAGCACGTGCGCGTTCTTCAGGCCGTTCGCGGCGATGAGTGCCTTCACCGACGTGCCGCGCGCCTTGGCGATCTTACTGAGGGTGTCGCCGCGCTTGACGACGTAGCCGTCGCCGGATGTCTTCGTGGCCTTCGCGGGGGCCGAGGCCTTCTTCGCCGTCGGGGCGGCGGTGTTGTCGGGGTCCGCGGAGTGTCCACGCAGGCCCATCTTGCGTGAGCAGGCCGGCCAGGCATTCCAACCCTGGGCGGCGAGGGTGCGCTCGGCGACGGCGATCTGCTCGGATCTGCTGGCCTGGTGGGGCAGGCCCGCTCCGCCGAAAGCGTGCCAGGTCGAGGCGTTGAACTGGATGCCGCCGTAGTAGCCGTTACCGGAGTTGATGCTCCAGTTGCCGCCGCTCTCGCACTGGGCGAGCTTGTCCCATGCGGAGTCGGGGGCGGCACTGGCGGTGCCGGCCAGCACGAGCGGGGCACCGGTTGCGACGGCGCCCAGGACGGCCAGCCGCAGGAGACTTCGGCCGGGGGAGGTGCGGGTCATCTCGGATCTCTCCTTGCCTGCATCGGGGTTTATTGCTCCGTGATCCGTCGGTTATGAATCGACTGAAACGATATAGACGCCGCCAAACATTCGCGCATGTGACCGTGATCACGGTAACGGGAGCATTACGTGAACGATATGACGGTTGTCGCAGGTCATCACGCTTCGATCACGGCTCGATCACATCGAAACGAGTATTGCCAAATCGGAAATGTTCCCGACTTCGTCACAGTTCGAATCGACACTCCGTGATGGAGACACGACGCTCCGCATCCCTGGCACCCGCGGCCGAGGAAGGTCATGCTGGAGTTCGTGGACGATCGCACCGGCTCCCCCACGGCTCTCGCCGCCGCGCTGCGCGCCACCGGCTACCTCGCGGACGACGACCTGGCGACCGCGGCGTTCCTCGCCCTGGCGATGCACCGCCCGTTGTTCTGCGAGGGCGAGCCGGGGACCGGGAAGACCGCGCTCGCGCAGGCGCTGGCGACCGTGCTGGACGCCGAGCTGATCCGGCTGCAGTGCTACGAGGGCATCGACGCGTCCCAGGCCCTCTACGACTGGGACTTCCCACGGCAGCTGCTGCACCTGCGCGCGCTGGAGGCGACCGGCGGCGCCGGCCGCACGGACGATGTCGAGGCCTCCCTCTACGACCGGCGCTTCCTGCTCGCCCGGCCGATCCTGCGGGCGTTGCAGAGCCCCCGCGCCGTCCTGCTGGTAGACGAGATCGACCGGGCGGACGACGAGTTCGAGGCCTTCCTCCTCGAGGTGCTCACCGAGCACGCCGTGTCCATCCCCGAGCTGGGCGAGGTGCGGGCCGCCGTCCCGCCGGTCGTCGTGCTCACCTCGAACCGCACCCGCGAGGTGCACGACGCGCTCAAGCGCCGCTGCCTCTACCTGTGGCTCGACCATCCGGACGTCGCGCGCGAGATCGAGATCCTGCACGCGCGGATCCCGGGGCTCCCCGAGCGGCTGGCCGCCGAGGTCGCCACCGCCGCCCACCGGCTGCGTGAGGCCGACCTGCTCAAGCCTCCCGGCGTCGCCGAGTCGCTCGACTGGGCGCGCGCCCTGCAGCTCGTCGGCGCCCACCACCTCGACGTCGACAGCGCCGCCGCCACGTTGGGGGCAGTCCTGAAGTACCGGGAGGACGCCGACCGCGTCCGGACCCGGCTCGAGTCCCTGCTGGCATCGTGACCACTCCGGGACCGGCGCCCGATCCGGTGCGGGGGCTCGTCGGGTTCACGGCCGTCCTGCGCCACGCCGGGCTGCCCGTCACGACCGAGCGGGTCACGGCGTTCCTCACCGCCGTCGACGCCCTGGGCGTCGGCCGCGAGCAGGTCTACCGCGCCGGCCTGCTCACCCTGTGCGGCGACCCCGACGACCTGCCGCGCTACGAGCGCGCGTTCGTCGAGTGGTTCGACGCCGACCCGCGGCCCGCTCGGCTCCCGCAGCCACCCCGAACCCCGCGCCTGTCCACGATGCTGCCGTCCGGGACCGGGGACGGCATCGACGGGGACGACAGCGGCCCGCAGATCCGGGCGAGCGCCTCGGGCACCGAGGTGCTCCGCCACCACGACCTCGGCGAGTTGTCGATCACAGAGCGCGCGCACCTGCGCGCGCTGCTCGCGCTGCTGCGCCCCGACCCACCGACCCGCCCGTCGCGGCGCCGGTCCCCCGCCCGCCGCGGGGCAGCGGACCCCCGGCGCACGCTGCGCGCGGCGCTGCGCACCGACGGCGAGCTGTGCGTGCTCGCCCGCCGCGACCGGTCCCCGCGGCCCCGCAAGGTCGTGCTGCTGATCGACGTGTCCGGCTCGATGGAGCCCTACGCCGACGCGCTGCTGCGGTTCGCGCACGTCGTCGTGCGGCGGGCGCCCGCGGCGACGGAGGTGTTCACCCTCGGCACCCGCCTCACCCGGGTCACGCGCGAGCTGCGGCTGCGCGACCCCGAGCACGCACTCGCCGCGGCCGGCCGGGCCATCCCGGACTGGTCGGGCGGCACCCGGCTCGGCGAGGCGCTGGCGGCGTTCGTCGACCGCTGGGGGCGACGGGGGGCGGCGCGGCGCGCGGTCGTCGTCGTCTTCTCCGACGGTTGGGAGCGGGGCGACACCACGTTGCTGGGCACCCAGCTTGCCGGCCTGCGGCGGCTCGCCCATCGGCTGATCTGGGTGAACCCGCACGTCGGCAAGGCCGGTTACGCCCCGGTGCAGGGCGGGATCGTGGCCGCCCTGCCGCATCTGGACGACCTGCTGGCCGGGCACAGCCTGGCCACACTGGAAGATCTGCTGGAGGTGATGGCACGTGCGTGACGTGGTGGAGAAGCTCGCCCGCTGGTGGGCCGACGGCGAGACCGTGGCGCTGGCGACCGTGGTCGGCACCTACCGTTCGGCCCCCCGTCAGCCCGGCGCGTCGATGCTGGTGGGCCCGGACGGCGAGGCGGTCGGCAGCGTGTCGGGAGGCTGCGTCGAGGGCGCGGTCTACGAGCTCGGACAGCAGGTCCGTGCGGACGGCAGGCCGGTGCTGCAGCGGTACGGCGTCTCCGACGACGACGCGTTCGCCGTCGGCCTGACCTGCGGCGGCATCATCGACCTGTTCGTCGAGAAGGTGAACCGGGAGACGTTCCCGCAGCTCGGGGAGATCGCCGAGGCGATCGGGAAAGAGCAGCCGGTCGCCGTCGCGACGGTGATCTGCGGACCGCCGGAACGCCTCGGGACCCGGCTCGTCGTGTGGCCGGACCGCGTCGAGGGCAGCACCGGCTCGCAGCGGCTGGACGACGCGGTGCGCGACGACGTGCGCGGCCTGCTCGACGCGGGCCGCAACGCGACCCTGCACTACGGTGTCGACGGGCAGCGCCGCGGCGAGGGGCTCGACGTGTTCGTCGAGTCGTTCGCCCCGCCCCCGCGGATGATCGTGTTCGGCGCCATCGACTTCGCCGCGGCCGTCGCCAAGATCGGTTCGTTCCTCGGGTTCCGGGTCACCGTGTGTGACGCCCGGCCGGTCTTCGCCACCGCGTCCCGGTTCCCGGGCGCACACGAGGTGGTCGTCGAGTGGCCGCACCGCTACCTCGCCGCCGAGGCGGAGGCCGGGCGGATCGACGCGCGCACCGCGCTGTGCGTGCTGACCCACGATCCGAAGTTCGACGTCCCGCTGCTGGAGGTCGCGCTGCGGCTGCCGGAGGTCGCCTACATCGGCGCGATGGGGTCCCGGCGGACGCACGACGACCGGCGGGCGCGGCTGGTCGAGCGCGGGCTGACCGAGGCTGAGCTGGCCCGGATGAGCAGCCCCATCGGGCTGGACCTGGGTGCGCGGACGCCTGAGGAGACGGCGGTGTCGATCGCCGCCGAGCTGATCGCGACGCACTGGGGAGGCGCAGGCGTGCGCCTGGCGGACCGCGAGGGCCCCATCCACACGCACTGATCCCACCCGTTCGGGCAGGTCGGTCCCGTCCGCGCGACGGGCCCCTCCCGGCGCGTCCCCGGCTACCGTTCCGCCCGGTGAGGGGAGGACGGATGCCATCTCCGACCTGGCGCTGCCGGGCTCCGCGTCACCGTCCGGCCCCATTTCGAACCCGGTCGAGAGCCTCCCGCTGTTGTAGCGTGAGTGACACCGTTCGGGGCCACGACCCGTCCCGGACGTTCTCGGACGACGCGGTACGGGAGGGCACTGTGGTCCTCATCGACGATGTCCGGCCTGTCGGCGCGCCGGTCCCCACCGCCGTCCGCCGGGCGGGCAACTCCGTCCTCCTGCTCGGCGCCCGGGAGGCTGCGGAGCACCCGGCCCCTCCGGCGCCGCCACTGCGCCTGTCCAAGTTCCATGCTCCGGAGATCGTGTTCGGGCCGGGCTCGGTGCAGGAGGCCGCGCACGCCGCCGTCCGGATGGGCGCGCGCCGCCCGCTGGTCGTCACCGACCCCGGGCTGCTCGAGGCCGGGTGGCCCAGCGAGCTGCTGACCCACCTGAGTGCGACGGGCCTGATCCCCCAGATGTGGTTCGACGTCACCCCGAACCCCAAGGACCACGAGATCGAGGCCGGGTTCGCCCGGTACGTCGAGGGCGGCTGCGACGTCGTGCTCGGCATCGGTGGCGGCTCCGTGATGGACGCGGCGAAGGGCATCGCCCTGCTCGCGGCCAACGGCGGGGGGATCCTCGACTACGAGGGCATCGACCGGATCGAGCACCCGATCCCCCCGATGATCATGCTGCCGTCGACGTCCGGGACGGGCGCGGACGTCTCGCAGTTCTGCATCGTCACCGACACCGAGCGGCACACCAAGATCACGATCATGGGCCGCGCACTCGTCCCGGACGTCTCGGTGATCGACCCGCGGCTGCTCACGACCATGCCGGACGATCTCAACGCCGCCACCGGGCTGGACGCGCTGACGCACGGCATCGAGGCGTTCGTCTCGCTGGCCCACGGCCCGCTGACCGATCACCACGCACTGCAGGCGATCTCACTGGTGCACGCCAACCTGGTCCGCACGATGATGCGCCCGTACGACCCCGCCGCCCGCAGCGCGATGGCGCAGGCCGCGCTGGAGGCCGGGCTGGCCTTCACCAACGCGATCCTTGGCGCGACGCACGCGATGAGCCACCAGGCGGGCGGCCTGCTCGACCTGTCGCACGGCGTGGTCAACGGGGTGCTGCTCCCGCACGTCATCCGGTTCAACGGAGCCACGGTGCCCGAGCGGTTCGTCCCGATCGCCCAGGCCATGGGCCTCGCGGACGTGGCGGGCGCCCCCGCGGAGGAGTCCGTCGAGCGGGTGGCGGAGGAGGTGCGCCGCCTCGGCGACGAGGTCGGCGTACCGAAGGGGCTCGGCGACCTCGGGGTGACCGAGGCGGATATCCCCCGGCTGGCCCAGCTGACGTTGGGCGACGCCTGCCTGACCACGAACCCGCGCCCGGCGTCGGTGACCGACATATCGGCGCTGTTCCGGGCAGCCCTGTAGTGACCACCCCGTTCCCCGCCCCTCCCTCCCGGTCCGCGCCGTGGCCGCCCCGACGCGTGCGTTCCCGCGCGCAGCCCGACCTCGACGCCCTCACCGGCCTGCGTTCCGGCAAGCCGCACTACTTCCCGGAGCACCGCACCTACGCGGAGCGCCTGCGTCGGGTGATCTTGGCGCTGGAGCGGATCTCGGCCGCGCTGATGCACACCACCGAGGGCTCCGACGCACTGGTGCGGGCCGTCGTGGAGGCCGCCGCGGAGCACCTCTGCGCAGACTGGATCGTGTTCGCCCTGGTCGACGGCGAGCTCACCGAGTCCCGCCCCCGGCACCTGGTGCGGGGGCCCGACGGCGCGGAGTGGCCCGACATCCGGGCGGTACCGGCGATGGTCCGGGAGCACCTGCTCGCGATCCTGCACTGCGCGGCCGACGACGATCACGACCGGGAGGCGCACAGCAGACACCTGCACGTCCCCGTGCGGCTCGACGGCCGCGTGGTCGGGGGCTTCGTCGCGTGGACGCCGCCGAATCGGGAGGTCGACGAGACGGACCGCGCCGTGCTCGGCATCCTCGCCGGCCAGACCGCCGCAGCCCTGCAGAACTGCGCGCTGCTGGACCACTCGGCACGCCTGCTCGCCCGCACCACCCGGCAGGCCGACGACCTGGCCAAACGCCACGCCGAGCTGCAGGTCACCCAGGCCGAGCTGGGCGCCGCCCGGCAGCGCGAGGTGCTCGACTCCGAACGCCACCGCATCGCCCGCGAGCTCCACGACAGCGTCACCCAGTACGCGCTCTCCGCGGGCATGCACATCGAGCTGGCGCGCACGGATGTCGAGGATCCTCGGCTGCGCATCCACCTCGACACCGCCAAGGACCTCACGCGCCGCGCCGTCGAGCAGCTGCGGTCGGCGATCTACGCGCTGCACCACGGCGAGGGCGAGGCGGACGAGGACCTGCCGTCGATGCTCCGCCGGCTCTCGGGTGTCCACATGCCGGACGAGCTGCGGGTGGAGGTGCGGATCGGCGGCAAGCCGGTGCCGCTGCCCCCGGACTGCGAGCAGTCGCTCTTCCGGATCGCGGGCGAGGCGCTGTTCAACACCGCCGTGCACGCCGACGCGAGCCGGGCCGTCGTGCGGCTGGCCTACACCGGCGGTCGGGTCCGGCTCACGATCTCCGACGACGGCTCGGGACGGCCCGAGGAGGTGCGCCGGAGCCTGCGGGCGGCGAGCGTCGCCTGCCCGTCCGGCGAGCACCGCGGGCTGGTGAACATGGCGGCGCGGGCCCGCGAGCTGGGCGGGACGCTGACCTTCCGACGTGCGCGCCTGGGCGGGCTGCAGGTGCAGGTGGACATCCCGACGCCGTGCGCGACGAGCGCGGCGCGGCAGACGGCGGCCGGGACGAGGGTGACGGGACGATGAGGACCACGGCCGTGAAGGCGACGGGGCCGGGCAAGGCGGGGGCGACCGCAGGGGCGCCGACAGGACCGCGGCCCCGGCCGATGCCCACCCGGATCGTGCTCGTCGACGACCACGCGATCATGCGGCAGGGCCTGCGGGCGGTGCTGGAACGGGAGGCCGACCTGCACGTCGTCGGCGAGGCCGGCTCGCCCGCGGAGGCCGTGGCCGCGGTCGCGGCGTCGCGCCCGCACGTCGTCCTGCTCGACCTCAAGCTCACCGCGGGGCCGCAGACCGACGGCCTCGAGGTGTGCCGCCGGCTGTGCGCGACCCACCCCGGCATCGGCGTGCTGGTGCTGACGACGTTCGCCGAAGACCGGCTGGTCGTGGAGGCGGTGCAGGCGGGCGCCCGCGGCTACGTCGTGAAGGACGTCGACACGACGGAGCTGGTGCGGGCGGTGCGCGCTGTGTCGCGCGGGGAGAGCGCGTTCGACGCGCACAGCGCGTCGGCGATGGTGCGGTCGCTCGCGGGCGGGGTGCCGGAGCGTGAGGGCCTGACCGACCGCGAGCTGGACGTGCTGCGGCTTCTGGCGCGGGGGCTGTCGAACCGGGCGATCGGGGCGGAGCTGTTCATCTCGGAGACGACGGTGAAGTTCCACGTCGGCAACCTCATGCGCAAGCTGATGGTCTCCCGCCGCGCGGAGGCGGTGTACGCGGCGACGAAGCTGGGCCTGCTGTAGGCGCCCGGCACCTTTGCCGCCGCGAGTCGGCACCTTCGACTGCCGCGCGCGCGATCGGCACGTCGGGCGAGTCGGCACCTTTGCCGCCGCGAGTCGCCACCGCGAGGTCACCCACCCGGCGCGACGTCACCCACCGGGCGGCGCCGGCGCACCCGTGGCGGAGCGGGTGGGCCGGCGGTGCGGCCCTACGCTCCGCGCCATGCGGATCTACGCCGAGCGGCCCGGCCGCGCGCTGCTGCAGTTGCTCGCCGACGTCGCGGTGGTCGCCTGGGTCGTGTTCGTCGTGCAGTTCGCACACGCGGCGCGCGACGTCGTGCTTCAGCTCCAAGGTCCGGCCGGCCGGCTGACCGGCGCCGGGGACGCGATCCGCACCACGTTCGACAACGCCGCCGCCACGGCGTCCGGGGTGCCGTTCGTCGGGGACGACCTCGCCCGCGCGCTGGGCACCGGCAGCTCCGCAGGCGACTCGCTGTCGTCGTCCGGGCGGGAGATCGCGGCGACCGCCGCCACTGCCGGAGTGGCCGTCGCGGCGCGCGATCCTGCTGCTCGGCGTGCTGCCGGTCGTCGCCGTCTGGTTCACGTTGCGGGTGCGCTGGATCCGGGCCGCCGCCTCCGCGCGTGCCGCGCGGGCCGCCGATCCCGACCTCCTCGCCCTGCAGGCGCTGACCCGCCGCCCGACCCGGCGACTGCTCGAGGTGTCGCCCGAGCCCGGCGCGGCCTGGCGGCACGGCGACCCGGCGGCGGTCGCCGCCCTCGCGGCTCTCGAACTCGGCGCGCTCGGGCTGCGCTCGCACCGTGTCAGGAGGTAGCCGAGATCACGAGATCACGGTGATCCGGCGGGTGTCGGTCATGACGGGGCGCCCGGCGCCGCCGGACGGGTCGTCCTCGGCGACGCGGATCTCGTAGTCGCCCGGCGGCAGCTCGACCGAGAACGCGTACGGCGCGAACCGCTGACCCTCCGCGGTCGTCGTGCTGCCGGACCGCACCACCGACCCGTTCTGCCGGATCTCCCACAGCAGCGTCGCCTCGAACACCGCCGCCTCCCCCGCGATCCGCACCGGGGAGCGCAGGGACGCTCCGTGAGCCGGATCGTCGATGCCGACCAGAACCCGGATCCCGAGGGGATCGGCCCGCGCCACGGGCCGGGAGGTGTCCACCCCGTCGTCCCACAGCCGGGTGACCTGCTTCCCGGCGACGAGCACCCGCACGGGGTCCGTGGTGCCCAACGCGCCCGTGACGGTGTACACCAACTGCTGGACGGCGAGGATCGGGTCGTCCGGGGTCGTGCCGACGGCCTGGGCGGTCAGGTCGGCGGTGACGACGCCGTCGGCGTGTGTGACGGGCGCCGCGAGCGCACTACCGGCGGGCCAGGTGTTGCGGTGGTCCCGAACCGCGCCCGTCGGGGCGGCGAACAGGGCCGTCACGGCGGCGGTCCCCGGATCGGTGTCGACCGCCACCCGGCGGAACTCACGGGCGAGCCGCGGCCCGGCCGGGGTGTCGGTGACGTAGTAGAGAGGTACCGCCCGCTCCGTCGACGCCGTGTCGGGCGTCGCAGGGCACGGTCGCGGACGGGGCGGCCGACGGCACGACCGGCGCCCCTGCCCCGACCGTCGAGGTCGCACATCCGGCCAGCAGGGCCGCTCCGCAGCCGAGCACCGCCCCGAGCCAGGCCCCCCGCCGGATCCCGCGCACCGCCGCCATCGCGACCACCTCCCCATCCAGCGTGCCCGACCCGGCAAGGCCCGACGGCGGACGCGCCGCACCCGCCCGGGCAAACCTCGTCCGCGGGAGGGTAGGCGCCGCGCACCGCTCATCCGGCGTGCGGGAATCAGGCGGCGCGCGAACTAGTTGCTTGTATGCAGCAAGCATTCGAGAGTATGGTTGTACTATGCATCTAGTTCAGGAGCGCGCTACCGCGGAGGACACCGCGGACGCGCTCGGCGACGCCGTCGTCGCACTCGTCCGTGCCTACCGGCACGCGATCCGCCACCCCGTGGCCAGTGCCCTCCCCGCCCTCGAGCTGGCTCTCCTGCTCGGCGAGGGTGAGCTGCGGCTCGGTGAGCTGGCGGCGCGGCGCGGCGTCTGCCAGTCCGTCGTCAGCCGGCAGGTCGGTGAGCTGGAGGCGCGCGGGCTCGTGGTCCGCCGGCCCGATCCGGCCGACCGCCGCGCCGGCCTCGTCCGGCTCACCCCGGCCGGTCATGAGCTGCTCGCCGAGGCCGCCGACACCCGGCGCCGGTGGCTGCACGACGCGCTCGCGCGGCATCCGGACGACGACGTGCGCGCCGCGACCCGCCTCGTGCGGGCACTCGCCGACGAGCTCGACCACCGCACGGCCCAGCACGACACCGACCTCGAGGAGGCCTCGGCTCGATGACCCTCCTCCACCAGCAGAAGCCTGACGTCCACGAAGGATCGACCATGACCACCACCGCCGTCGACCGCCCGGCTCCGGCCGCGACCGCGGCACCGCCCACGGCCTCGGCAGGAGAAGCGCCGCGGAGCAAGCGCGAGGTCCTGGAGGCGCTCAGCGGCCTCCTGCTCGCCATGTTCGTCTCGATCCTCTCCGCGACCATCGTCTCCAACGCCCTGCCCACGATCATCGCGGACCTGCACGGGTCCCAGACGCAGTACACGTGGGTGGTCACGGCGACGCTGCTGACCACCACGGCGTCCACCCCGATCTGGGGCAAGCTCGCCGACCTGTTCGACAAGAAGCTGCTGGTCCAGATCGCGATCGTGATCTTCGTCGTGAGCTCCGCGATGGCCGGGCTGGCGCAGTCGATGGGCTGGCTCATCGGCTGGCGGGCCGTGCAGGGCATCGGCGCGGGCGGGCTGCAGGCGCTGGCCCAGGTCGTGATCGCGGCGCTGATCCCGCCGCGTGAGCGCGGCCGCTACTCCGGCTACCTCGGCGCCGTGCTGGCCACCGCGACCGTCTCCGGTCCGCTGATCGGCGGCCTGCTCGTCGACACCTCGTGGCTGGGCTGGCGCTGGTGCTTCTACGTCGGCGTCCCGATCGGCGTGATCGCCCTGATAGTGCTGCAGCGCACGCTGCACGTGCCGACGGTCAAGCGCGATGTGCAGCTCGACTACCTCGGCGCCACACTCATCGCCGGTGGCGTGTCCACGCTGCTCATCTGGATCTCGCTGGCGGGCTCGCAGTTCGCGTGGGGCTCGGTGACCTCGCTGACGCTGGGCGCCCTCGGGATCGCCGCGCTGGTGGCGGCCGTGATCGTGGAACTGCGCGTGCCGGAGCCGGTGGTGCCGATGGAGCTGTTCCGCAACCGGACGGTGGTGCTCGCGGTGCTCGGCAGCATCGTGCTCGGCCTGGTGATGTTCGGCGGGTCGGTGTTCCTCGGGCAGTACTTCCAGGTCGCCCGCGGCTACGCGCCGACCGAGGCGGGCCTGCTGACACTGCCGCTGGTCGGCGGACTGATGATCGCGTCCACGGTGTCGGGTCAGCTGATCAGCCGGTACGGGCGGTGGAAGGGCTTCCTGGTGGCCGGCGCGGTCCTGACCACAGCGGGGCTCGCCCTGCTCTCGACCATGGACCACACCACGTCGATCCCGCTTCTGGGCGTGTACCTCGGCGTGCTCGGCCTGGGGGTCGGCATGTCGATGCAGAACCTCGTTCTCGCTGTGCAGAACACCGTCGACGTCACCGAGATCGGCTCCGCCAGCTCACTGGTGGCGTTCCTGCGGTCGATGGGCGGCACGATCGGAGTGACGGTGCTGGGGATCGTGCTCAGCCACCGGGTGAGCGCGTTGCTGGGCGTGCCGGCGTCGGGGGCGTCGTCCGGCACCTCGGACCTCTCGCAGCTCGACGGCGCGGCGGCCGCCGCAGTGCGCGCCGCGTACGGCGACGCGATCGGGCGGGTGTTCCTCATCGCAGCGATCGGCTCGATCCTGACGCTGGTGGCCGTGGTGTTCATCAAGGAGGTCCCGCTGCGGACGACGGTCGCCCGCTCCCCCGAGGCGGCCCCGGTAGCCACACCCTCGGTGGTGGCGCAGGCGCCTGCCGCGGAGGCCGTGGCGACCGTCGAGGTCGGCGAGGCCGCGGACGCCGTGGACGACCCGGCGATCACGTTCCGTGAGCTGCCGCCCGCCGGTGACGGCCACCTCGCGCGCCACGCCGCCGCGGACCGTGAGCGATTCGGGCACCGAAACGGGCAGCCCGACACCCCCCGGTCCGGGGAGGCGCTCGCCGCGCTGGACGACGTCGAGCGCGCCGCGCGCGACCTGGCCGACGCGCGCGGCCGGCTGGCCACGTCGGTGGACCGCCTGCGCGCGGCCGGGTTCGGCCAGCAGCAGATCGACGGCCTGCTCGCCCGCCGGGTCGCCGACGGGGCAACGGCCGGGTAACCGGTACGAGTCCCGCCGGGGAAGCACGCTGAGCTGATCGTGCGGACGGAATCCGGGCCGATCCAGGGCCCTTTCCTGCCGCAGGATCAGCTCGCCTGGGCTCAGACGTCGAGGTCCGGCGACGACGCCTGCGCCCAGTACCGCTTCGGGATCCGACCGGCGCTCCGCGCCGCCCGCCCCGCCTCGACCGCCAACCGCATCGCCCGCGCCATGAGCTCCGGGTCGCCCGCGCGGGTCACCGCCGTCGCCAGCAGCACGGCGTCGCAGCCCAGCTCCATCGCCTGCGCCGCCTCGGACGCGGTGCCGATCCCGGCGTCGAGCACCACCGGCACCCCGGCCTGCTCGACGATCATCGCGATGTTGTGCGGGTTGCGGATCCCCAGCCCGGTACCGATCGGGGCGCCCAGCGGCATCACGGCCGCGCACCCCACCTGCTCCAACCGCCGCGCGAGCACGGGGTCGTCGTTCGTGTAGGGCAGCACGGTGAAGCCGTCGTCGACGAGCTGCTCCGCGGCGTCGAGCAGCTCGATCGGGTCGGGCAGCAGCGTCCGCTCGTCCGCGACGACCTCGAGCTTGACGAGGTCGGTCTCCAGCGCCTCCCGGGCGAGGCGCGCGGTCAGCACCGCCTCGGCCGCCGTCCGGCAGCCCGCGGTGTTCGGCAGCACCTCGATCTCCAGGCGACGCAGCAGGTCGAGCACCCCGGTGCCGGCGCGCGGCGTCCACGCGACGCATCGCCACGGTCGTCAACGCCGTGCCGGAGGCGATCAGCGCCCGCTCGAGGATCTCCAGGTTCGCCGCACCCCCGGTACCCATGATCAGCCGGGAGGTGATCGGGTGGCCGGCGACGATCAGCGCGTCCTGCTCGAGGTCCGGGACGCCCCGCGGCTCGTCCTGGACGGCTCCTTGACCCGTCCGGTCCGTGAGCGTCACATCAGCCTCCCTGCACCGCTGTCAGGATTTCCACCCGCGCGCCGTCTGCGAGCGCCGTCGCGGCCCACCGCGCCTTCGGGACGACCTCGCCGTCCACCGCCACGGCCACGCCGGTCCGCGGCAGGCCCAGCGCGCCGAGCGCGTCGAGCACCCCGGCGTCCGACGCCAGCTCCCGCTGTTCCCCGTTGATCCAGACGACCACGCGCTACCTCCTCGGAGCGGCCGGTACGGGCCGGTTCGACCTGTGGACATGCTGGAGACGAGCAGGATCGGCCGCACGGACCGGCCCGGGCAGAGGGTCGCCGCGCAGCAGGCCGGCGACCGCGTCCGCGGTGACGGGCGCGAGCAGCATCCCGTTGCGGTGGTGGCCGGTGGCGACCAGCAGGCCGTCGGGACCGAGCGCGCCGATCAGCGGCAGATTGTCGGGGCTCCCCGGCCGCAGGCCCGCGGCCGACTCGACCAGCGCGTACTCCGCGATCCCGGGAAGGATGCGCTCGGCGTCGCGCAGCAGGTCACGCACCCCGCCGACGGTGACGGTGGTGTCGAAGCCGACCTCGGACTGGGTGGCGCCCAGCACGATCCCGTCCGCGCGGGGCACCAGGTAGAGCGGCCGGCCGTCGACCAGCGCACGCACCGTCCGCCGGGGCATCGGGAAGGCACCGGGACGCAGCGCGAGGCGCAGGATCTCGCCCTTCACCGGCCGGACCAGGCCGTTCAGCGCCGGGTGCAGCCCGGCGGAGTGCGCCCCCGCGGCGACGAGGACGGTGCCCGACACCCGCTCGGTCCCGTCGGCGAGACGGACGCCGACGACGCGCGTCCCGTCGTCCAGCACGGCCGCCACCGCGGTGTCGACGAACACCGCACCGGCCCGCTCGGCCGCGATCTGCAGGGCGGCGAGGAGAACCCGGTTGTCGACGGCCAGGTCGTCGGGCACGGACAGCCCGCCGCGGACCTCCGGGCCGAGCCCGGGCTCCAGCCTGCGCAGCTCGCGGCCGGTCAGCCGGTCCACCGGACGGCCCAGCCGGGCCAGGTGCGCGGCGAGGGTGTCGAGCTCGGCGCGGTCACCGGAGCCCGTGGCGGCGACGATCGTGCCGTCCGTGCGCAGCCCGGAGGGGCGTCCGGCGGCGTCCGCGAGCTCGGCGGCGAAGGCGGGCCAGCGGCCGACCGACGCGACGCCGAGCGCCAGCAGATCCTCCTCGCCCGGCCATGCCTCGGTCACCGGGGCGAGCATGCCGCCCGCCACCCAGGAGGCGCCGGACCCGGGTGCCGGGTCGAGGACGGTGACCCGGTGACCGTCCTGCGCGGCCCGCCAGGCACAGCTCAGGCCGATCACGCCGGCGCCCACCACCAGCAGCTCTGTCGTGTTCTCGTCCACCATCTCGCTCCCTGCGCCGGCATGACCCGGATCAGGTTCGACGGTCGGGATCCCTGGATCCCCTCTCAGCCCCCGATCGGGGCTCCCGTGCGTCACCTGATTCGCACCCTACGCCAGACCGGGCCGGCCGACCGGACTCGGGACGCCTCGGGGATTCCAGCAAGGTGGCCCTGCTGCAACCGGATTGGAGCAGGGCCACCTTGCTGCACTCCTGCGAGCGCCCGCAACTCCTGCGAGCGCCCGCAACTCGCCCGCGAGCGCGCCCGCAACTCTCTCGCGAGCGCCAGCAACGCACGCCGCAGCGGTGCCACACGCACCACCGGCGAACTGCCGCTACCGTCCGCACCGTGCCCGGACTCGACGCCGACTCCCTGCGTGCCCGCCTCGCCGACGCGCGGCTCTACCTCTGCACCGACGCCCGCCGCAGCCGTGCCGATCTCGCCGAGTTCGCCGACGCCGCCCTCACCGGTGGCGTCGACATCGTCCAGCTCCGCGACAAGGGTCCCGACGGCCCGCTCGAGGCGCGTGACGAGCTGGCGGCCCTGGAGGTGCTGGCCGACGCCTGCGCCCGGCACGGTGCGCTGCTCGCGGTGAACGACCGCGCCGACATCGCGCTCGCCTCCGGCGCGGACGTGCTGCACCTCGGCCAGGACGACCTGCCGGTGGCGTGGGCACGGAAGGTCGTCGGCGACGAGGTGATCATCGGGCGGTCCGCGCACAGCGCCGCCGAGACCGCGACCGCCGCGGACGAGCCGGGCGTCGACTACTTCTGCTCTGGCCCCTGCTGGCCGACCCCGACGAAGCCCGGCCGCCCGGCCCCGGGGCTGGAACTGGTCCGCACCGTGGCGGCCCGTGCACCGGCGCGGCCCTGGTTCGCGATCGGCGGGATCGACGGCGACCGGCTCGGCGAGGTGATGGCGGCGGGGGCCGAGCGGGTGGTCGTCGTGCGGGCGATCACGGAGGCGGACGACCCGCAGGCGGCGGCCGCGGCGCTGGCCGCCCGGTTGCGCGCCTGACGGCCTGCCGCATCCCGGCCCGAACACGACCGTGGCTCGGGTGCACCGCGTGCACCCGAGCCACGTGTCGGTCGAGCTGGCTACTCCTGGCTGGCAGGCGCCGCGGCGCCGCCACCCGGCTGCGGGGCCGCGCCGCCGTCGCTCTGGTCGTTCGCGCCGCTGCCGGACGTCGGCGTCGGGGTCGGCGTCGCCCGCGTGCTGCGCGTGGACGTCGACTCCTGCTGGTCCGCACCGAAGCCGGTGCCGGGCACCGCGGAGCTGCTCTTGTCGGTGGACTTCTTCGAGTTCGTCGCCTCGGTCGTCGGCTTCTCGGACGTCGTCTCGGACGTCGTCGTGCTCTTCGTCGACGTCTCCGTGCTCGCACTGTTCGAGCCGCCGAGCACGCTGCCCAGGGAGGTGCCGCCCGAGCGCTGCGACGTGGAGCTGCTGCTCGTGTTCAGCGGCGAACCCTTGACCAGCTCGATCCCGGTGATCACCAGCATCCCGATCGCGAACACCACGACCGTGAACCCGGTCATCACCAGCAGCCTGCGCCGGGACTTCGGCGGCCCTGCGTCGACCGCGGGCACCGCGGAGATGACCTCGGTAGCCTGATCACCGGGCGTGACGAACACCCGCGTGGTCGAATCGTCCGATGCCCCCCTCGGCGCCGGCACCTCGGTCGTGCTCGCCACCTTGACGGTGTCGCCGCCGGGGAGCTTGACGCGGGCTTTGACCGTGTCGCGCGTCTTGTCGAGCGAGCGCTGCATCACCCAGGTCACGAGGGCGCTGAACACCGACCCCAATGCTGCACCGCCGACCGTGCCCAGCGCACCGAAGAACGACCCGAGCACCGCGCTGGTGGCCGCCGCACCGGCGCCGGCGACGAGCTTGTTGACGCTCAGGTCGCGCTTCTTCGACTCGGGCGCCGCGGCGACCGTGTTCGCCCCGGACATCGCCACGGCCGCTGCAGGCGCCGCGTACGTCTGTGTCGGGTGAACCGGACCCGTCGCTCGTCCGGGCGGGATCGGCCCGGTGGTGGAGCCCGGCGGGTATGCCGGCGGCGGACCGGCCGGCCCGTACCCGGGCGCCGGCCATCCCCCCGGTGCACCGGGTGTCGGTGGCTGGCCCGAGCCATAGGCCGCCGGCCGGTAGCCCCCCGAGGTGGACACCCGACCGTGCACATGCGTCGGACCCGGGACATAGTCCGGCTGCGGCACGTAGCCGCGAGGTCCCGGGGTGCCTTCGGGCGGCGTGGAACGGCCCGTCTGCTGTGACGGGCTCCCTCCCGTCGACTCGGGCGTCGACGAGGGCGGTGTCGGCTGGTCCGGCTGGGGGCTCTGCGGCGGTGGCTGCTGGGGCATGGCTCCTTGCGCGTTCCTGGCTGAGGTGTTGGGCTGTCCTCCTTCTGGAACGTCCGAGCCTCCCGGACCGATCCAGATGATCACTCTTCGTGACCGGCCCCACTGTACGGTGGTCCCCCCGCCGCCCCGGGCACCCGGGGGTGGAGCAGCCCGGGATGCCCCGGCGGGAGCGCCCGCCGCAGCACCGGCCACGACAGCGCGATGCACGCCACGACCAGCGGCCACGTCAGCGCAACCCGGGCTATCCCGAGTGCGTAGACGGCGCCGGTCAGGTACAGCGGCACGAAGACCGCGAGCCGCACCAGGTACTGCGCGACCCAGACCCAACTCGCGCGCCGATAGCCGCGCAGCAGGTCCGGGTCGCGCCGCCAGCGCGTCCGCTGCCCCAGCGCCGTACCGACGACCAGGCCCAGCAACGGCCAGCGCAGGACGATCGAGACCGCCCAGGCCAGCGCGCTCGCGGCGTTCGAGGCGATCTGCAGGAGGAAGAAGTCGACCGCCCGGCCCGTGTAGAGGGCGACGAGCACCGCGACCGCCACCCCGAGCAGCCCGGCCAGCACCGCGGCGGGGCGCTTGCCGCGCATGAGCCGGACGGACCCGGTGGCCAGCCCGGCGCCGAGAGCCGCCGCCCCGCCCCAGAGCAGGGCGGACGGGCTGCCTGCGGCGTCGGCGATCCCGAACCCGGCGACGAAGGCGACGGGTGCGGCGGACGCGTCGAGCGCGCCGCCGCGACCACCGAGGATCTCCGCGAGGGACGGTCCCGCAGCCGGGGGCGCCGGGTCGGGCCGCCGCGAGGACATGAGGCAAGGGTGCCCTATCCCCGTGCGGAGCGCAGGCACCGGTCCGTGCACGCGAGTCCTGCGGTCGCGCACGCGAGTCTTGCGATCGTGCACACGAGTTGAGCGTCCGCGCACTTCCGGGCGCCTGCCGGAACCGGTGTACTGGGCGCGTGGACGCCGTCCCCGGTCCGGCCGGTCCCGGCCGGGTGCCCCGCAGCCCCGTCCTGGTCGGCCGCGGCGCTGAGCTCGCGACCGCCCGCGGGCTCGTCGACGCCGTCGCCGCCGGGCGGGGTGGTGCGCTGCTCGTCGCCGGGGAGGCCGGGATCGGCAAGACCCGCCTGCTCGACGAGGTGGCCGGGCGGGCCGCGGAGCGCGGGCTGCCCGTGCTGTCCGGGCGGGCGGTGCAGGGCGGGGGGACGTTCCGGGCGGTCGCCGGCGCGGTGATCGGCCTCCTCGACGACCCGGCCCGGGCCCGGCACCCCGAGCTGCGCCCCTACCGCGCCGCGCTCGCCCGGCTGCTGCCCAGCTGGGCGGAACCGGACGGCGGGATCGGCACGCCGCTGAGCGCGGACCCCGTCGTCGTCCTCGCCGAGGGCCTGCTCCGGCTGCTGCGCCTCGCGCTGGGCGACGCGGCCGGCTGCGTGCTGCGCCTGGAGGACCTGCACTGGGCCGACGACGACACGCTCGCGCTCGTCGAGCACCTCGCGAGCGCGGCCGCCGACTCTCCCGTCCTGCTGGCCTGCTCCGCCCGCGACGACGCCCCGGCCCACGCCGCCCGACGGCTCGCCGCCGCACCCGGAACGATCACCCTGCACCTGGGCCGGCTCAACGGACGGGACGTGGCGGCGTTGGCCGCGGCGTGCCGGGGTGGTCGGCCGGTCACCGGCGAGGAGGCCGAGCACCTGCTGCTGCGCTCGGACGGGTTGCCGTTCGCGGTCGAGGAGCTCGTCGCCGCTCCGGGCTCGGCGGTCCCGCCCACACTCGCCGCGCTCGTCGCCGACCGGCTCGCGGCGCTCCCCGACCCGGCCCAGTCGATCCTGCACACCGCTGCCGTGCTCGGCCCCGAGCTCGACTGGCGCCTGCTCGGGTCGGCGGCCGGCACCTCCGAGCAGGAGGTGCTGCGCGCCCTGCGGGCCGCGGTCGGGCAGGCGCTGCTGGTGGCCGACGGGTCGGCGCTGCGCTGGCCGCACGCGCTCACGCGGGACGCGGTGCTCGCGGTGCTGCTGCCACCGGAACGTGCGGCGCTGGCCGGGCGGGTGGCCCGGGTGCTCGCCGAGCGCGCCGGTCCCGACGACGAGCCACGCGCCGCCGAACTGTTCGTCGAGGCGGGCGAGGCGGACGCGGCGGTGGCACTGCTGCTGCGGCTGGCCCGGCGCGACGCCGCCCGCGGCGCGCTGCGCAGCGCGGAGCACCTGCTGGCGACGGCGGCCGGGGCCGGGACGACGCGGGCCCCGGCGGTGATCGCCGAGCAGGTCACTGTGCTGACCCTCGTCGGCCGGGCCGCCGACGCCCTCGCGCTGGGCGCCGCCGAGCTGGACGGCCTGCACGGTGACGCCCACGCCGAGCTGTGCCTGCAGCTCGCGCGCACGGCGGTCACCGCCGGGGCCTGGGCCGAAGCCGAGGCCTACGTCGCGCGCGCCGGCCGGCCGGGCGACCCGCGCGCGCTGGTCCTGCGCGCCGACGCCGCGTTCGGCGCGGGACGGTCCACCGACGCCGGCGAGTTCGCCGCGGCGGCGATCGCCCGGGCCGAGGAGGCCGCCGACGAGCACCGGGCGCGCGGCACGGCCGAAGGGGCCGCCCAGGCCGCCGCAGCGCTCTGCGAGGCACTCGGCGTCGCGGGACGGCTGGCGTGGGGCACCGACCTGGACGTCACCGAGGCCCTCGCCCGCCGGGCCGCCCAGGTCGCGGGCGAGCACGGACTGGTGCCGTGGCGCGTCACCGCGCTGTTCCAGCTCGGGATGATGGCCACCCTGCGCGTCCACGACACCGCTCCGCTCCTGCAGGCGCGGGAGCTGGCCCTCGACGCCGGCATGCTCGGGCAGGTCGCCGCCATCGACTACGTCCGCGCCGACTACACCTGGTGGGTCGACGGTCCGGCCGCGGCACTACCGGCGGCCCGCGCCTCCGTCGAGCTCACCCGCGCCCTGCGCCTGCCGGAGCGCGCCTTCAGCGCCCGCGCAATAGTCGAGATGCTCGACGCCACGGCTCGCCTCGTCGCCGGCGCGGCGACTCCATCGGAGGTGCGCAGGCGGGCCGGGGACGTCGCGTCGCAGGATGGCAGCGGTCCCCGCCTCGAGAAGGTGATGCGCATCGTCGTCGCCCTGCTGGAGCACGACCTACCCCGTGCCGCCGACGAGCTGGAGGCCGGCGTGCGCGAGATGCTGCACGGCGTCGGGGCGACGCCGCCGATGCCCTACATGGGTGCGGCAGCCCTGGTCCACGCCGTGATCGAGCGGGGCGACAGCTCGATGAAGCGCACCCACGCCTTCAACCAGGTTCCGGCCAACCGGGGCGCCTTCACCTGGGCCGACGCCGTCACACACGGTCGCGCGGGCCACCGTGACGAGGCCGCCGCGCTGCTCGCCGACGGTGAGGAGGCGCTCGGCGGCCTGCCGTGGTGGCGTCGGCTGCTGCACACCGTCGTGCTGGACGCCGCGATCACCGACGGCTGGGGCGATCCGGTGCCGACCCTGCGCGCCGACCTCGCCGTCCACGAGCAGGCGGGCGACGTCCTGCTCGCCCGTACCTGCCGCGACCTGCTCCGCAGGGCCGGGGCGCCGGCCCCCCGCAGCCGGGGCGGCACCGCGGTGTCCCCCCGGCTGCGGGCCAGCGGGATCACGGCGCGGGAGGCCGAGGTGCTCGGGCTGGTCGCGGAGGGCCTGACCAACGTCCAGGTGGCCGAGCGGCTGTTCCTCTCCCCGCGCACGGTCGACACCCACGTCGCGAACCTGCTGGCCAAGGCAGGCGTCCCGTCACGGACGCAGCTCCGGGTTTGGGCGGGGGAATCTCGGTAGGCAACACGGATCTCCGGGCCGGCCGGCACCGCGATTCTCCTCGCCATGCCCATCACCCTCGGCGTCATCGGCGACGCCGCCACCGCCGGCCGCCGGACCTACGACGTCCTGGTCGTCGGCGCCGGCCCCGGCGGTCTGGCCACTGCCCTCTCCGCGGCCCGGCACGGCGCGCGCGTCCTCGTCGTCGACCGCAGGCCCGGCACCTCGGGCCTCCCCCGCGCCACCGGGATCAACGTGCGCACCATGGAGATCCTGCGCACCTGGGCCGTCGCCCCGGCGGTGCGCGCCCGCCGGATCCGCGTCCTGCCCGAGGCCGCCTCGTCGACCACCCTCGCCACGCCCCCGCGCTCGAGCGGCCGCGCGGGCGGCTACCCGTCCCACCGCGAGATCCTCGACGTCAGCCCCGTGCTGCCGCTGGCCTGCCCGCAGGACCTGCTCGAACCGGTCCTCGTCGACGCGGTACGCCGGGCGGGCGGGGAGATCCGGTTCGCGAGCCCGCTCGTGGCCCTGCACGTCCGGCCCGACGGCGTTCGCGCTGAGCTCGGCTCGGGCACGCGCGTGCACGCCAGGTTCGTCGTCGGGGCCGACGGCACGCGCAGCACCGTCCGCGCCGCGCTCGGCATCGGGACCGCGCACCTGGGCACCTGGGCACACGCCGTCCAGGTGCTGTTCCGACCGCAGTCCGCGCTGCCCGAGCCGCACCGCGTCCTCACCTTCGTCGACGAGCCGCACCCGGCGGCGCTGTGCCCGATGGGCGCGGGCCGCTGGGCCTACGTCGGTCTGCGGTTCGACGGATCCCGGCCGGCCGCGCCCGCCGACTGGGCGCCGACGTTGCGCGCCGCCACCGGGTTTCCCGACCTCGATCCCGAGATCCTCGACGTGCAGCCGTTCACGCTGGCGGCCGAGGTCGCGACGGCCTACCGCGCCGGGCCCGGGTTCCTCGTCGGCGACGCCGCGCACCGCACGACCCCCGTCGCCGGGATCGGCCTGAACACCGCGATCCACGACGGCCACGAGCTGGGCTGGAAGCTCGCGTGGGCGGCCCGCGGCCTGGCCGAGGACGCGCTGCTCGCGAGCCACGACGCCGAGCGCGCGCCCGTCGGGCTCGCCGCCGCCGCCCGCTCGCTCGACGTGGAGGGCCGCCCGACCGACGGCCTGCCGAGCAGCCTGGGCCACACGCTCCGCTCGACGGTGATCGCCGGCACGGACCCGGCGCCGGACCTGCGCATCGATCTCGCCGCGCGGCCGGGCGAGCGTGCCCCGCACGCGTGGGTCCGGCACGGGGGACGGCACCGCTCGACGCTCGACCTGTTCGACGGCGGCCTCACCCTGCTCACCGGCGCGGACGGCCGACCCTGGGCGCAGGCGGCCACCGCCCTCGCGGGCGTGCCGATTCAGGTGCTGGTCGACGGCCGGGACGTGCACGGCGCGGCGCTCGCCCCGCGGTACGGGTTCGGCCCCGGCTCCGCGGTGCTCGTGCGGCCCGACGGGCGCGTCGCCTGGCGGCACGACGGGGCCTGCGCCGACCGGACCAGCGCCCTGACGGGCGCGGTCGCCACCGCGCTCGGCACCGCCCCGTCGCGCGCACGCCGGAGCCGCACCGCCGCCTGAACCGGTTCCGGGGCCCTCGTCAGAACCGGCGCTGCAGCACCAGCAGCGACCGCGCCGGGATGCGCAGCCGCCCGCCTGGCTTGGCGTCGCGCTCCTTGCGCGTCGCACGGGCGCGCAGCGGGTCCGCGGTGTCCACGACGACCTGCCACATCCGCCCGTAGTTCTCGGTGGGCAGCGTGAACGTCGTCGCGTGGAAGTGGGCGTTGAACAGCAGCAGGAACGAGTCGTCGACGACCTGCGCGCCCAGCGGACCGCGTTCCGGGATGCCCTCACCGTTGAGGTAGACGCCGAGCGTGCGCGCGTAGCCGCTGTGCCAGTCGTGCTCGGTCATCGGCTGCCCGTCGGTCCGCAGCCAGACGATGTCGTCGATGTTGCTGCCCTGGATCTTCCGGCCCTGGAAGAACCGGCGCCGCCGGAACACCGGATGCTCTGCCCGCAGCTTCGCGACCTCCCCGGTGAACTCGGTGAGCACCGAGTACTCGCGGGCGGCCTTCCAGTCCACCCAGCTCGTCTCGTTGTCCTGGCAGTAGACGTTGTTGTTGCCGTGCTGCGTCCGCCCGAGCTCGTCGCCGTGCGAGATCATCGGTACGCCCTGGCTGAGCAGCAGAGTGGCGATGAAGTTGCGCTTCTGCCGCTCGCGCAGCGCGTGAATCTCGCCGTCGTCGCTCGGCCCTTCCACGCCGTGGTTCCACGACCGGTTGTGGCTCTCCCCGTCGCGGTTGTCCTCGCCGTTGGCGTGGTTGTGCTTGTCGTTGTACGAGACGAGATCGTGCAGCGTGAACCCGTCGTGCGCGGTCACGAAATTGATGGACGCGATGGGGCGCCGGTTGTCCTTCTCGTAGAGGTCGCTGCTGCCGGTGAACCGCGATGCGAACTCGCCCAGCCCGGCGGGCTCACCTCGCCAGAAATCACGGACCGTGTCGCGGTACTTGCCGTTCCATTCCGTCCACAAGGCCGGGAATCCGCCGACCTGGTAACCGCCCTCGCCGACGTCCCACGGCTCGGCGATGAGCTTGACCTGGCTGACGACCGGGTCCTGGTTGACCAGGTCGAAGAACGCCGCCAGCCGGTCCACCGAATGGAACTCCCGGGCCAGCGCCGCGGCCAGGTCGAACCGGAATCCGTCGACGTGCATCTCCAGAACCCAGTACCGCAGCGAGTCCATGATGAGCCGCAGCGACTCGTGCTGGCGGACGTTGAAGCTGTTCCCGGTGCCGGTCGTGTCGTAATAGTGGAACGGGTCGTTCGGGACGAGCCGGTAGTAGCCGGCGTTGTCGATCCCGCGGAACGACAGCGTCGGGCCCATGTGGTTGCCCTCGGCGGTGTGGTTGTAGACGACGTCGAGAATCACCTCGATGCCCGCGCGATGGAACTGCTTGACCATCGACTTGAACTCCTGGACCTGCTGGCCTTGCGTGCCGAACGAGGCGTAGTCGTTGTGCGGGGCGAAGAAGCCGATCGTGTTGTAGCCCCAGTAGTTGTTCAGGCCGCGGTCGACGAGCACGTGGTCGTGCACGAACTGGTGCACCGGCATCAGTTCCACGGCCGTGACACCCAGCCGCTTGAAATGGTCGATCATCACCGGGTGCACGAGGCCCATGTAGGTGCCGCGGATGTCGGGCGGGATGCCGGGGTGACGCATCGTCATGGCCCGCACGTGCGCCTCGTAGATCACGGTCTCGTGGTACGGGATCCGCAACGGCCGGTCGTTGGTCCAGTCGAAGAACGGGTTGGCGACCACCGAGCGCTGGGTGAAGGGCGCCGAGTCGAGGTCGTTGAACGCGCCGTGGTCGGCGAACCGGTAGGAGTACAGCGCCTCGTTCCAGCTGATCTGGCCGTCGATCGCCTTGGCGTACGGGTCGAGCAGCAGCTTGGCGGGGTTGCACCGGTGGCCGCGGCCGGGGTCGTACGGGCCGTGCACGCGGTAGCCGTAGCGCTGCCCGGGCACGATCCGAGGCAGGTAACCGTGCCAGACCAGGGCCTCGCGCTCGGGCAGGTCGTAGCGCGTCTCCTTGCCGTCGTCGTCGAACAGGCACAGCTCGACGCGCTCGGCCACCTCCGAGAAGATCGCGAAGTTCGTGCCACCACCGTCGTAGGACGCGCCGAGCGGGTAGGGCGCTCCGGGCCACATGTCCAGTGAGCTCACTCCCGCCGTCAGGGCCCGCGGGGGTCGCGCACCGTTGGGCAACGTTGTTACCGTTTCACACCGACCGAGACAACTCGGATGGACCCGCTTCACCGCACCGTCCGCTCGGCGTCGCGCAGCGTAGTGGCTCCACAATGCGGGCGTGCCCACTCATGTCGCCCTGCTGCGGGGGATCAACCTCGGCTCGCACAAGCGCGTGGCCATGCCGGCGCTGCGCGCGCTCGTCGAAGGGCTCGGCCACGCCGACGTCGCCACCTACATCGCGAGCGGGAACGTCGTGTTCACCGCGGGCACGGCCGAGTCGACCCTGGCCGACGACCTGGAGAAGGCGATCACGGACGAGCTGGGCGTCAGCTGCCGCGTGGTCACGCTGTCGCGCGAGGAGCTGGCCCGGGTCGTCGCGGACAACCCGTATCCCGACGAGCCGGACCCCAAGCGCGTGCACGCGATCTTCCTGACCGGCACCGCAGGACAGGCAGCGCAGAAGCGCCTCGCCGAGGTGCAGGGCCGGCTCGGGGAGAAGGTCGGCCGGGACGAGGCCCGCATCCTCGGCCGGACGCTCTACCTGCACACCCCCGACGGCTTCGGGCGGAGCGAGCTCGCCAAGGTGCTGAGCCGCCCCGGCGGTCCGGCCGAGGGCACCGCCCGCAACTGGGCGACGGTGACGAAGCTGCTGGCGATGTGCGAATCGAGTGGTACGGTCGGTTCATGAGTGGGACGTACGCGGTAGTGATGGGAGACCGGGGCCGCCTGGTGGTTCCCGCAGAGCTCCGTGAACGGCTCAACCTGGCGCCGGGGACCCCGCTGGTGCTCTTCGAGACCTCCGCCGGGGTGGTGCTGACGACGCGCGAGCAGCTGAAGAAGCTCGTCCGCGACCGCCTCGCCGACCGCGATCTCGTCTCGGAACTGCTCGCCGAGCGCCGGCGCGAGGCTGCCGACGACGACGTTGCATGAACCTCTTCGACTCGTCCGCCCTGCTGTGCTTCTTGCGGGGCGAGAACGGAGCGGACGTCGTCGAACGTGAACTGTTTGCCGGTGGGGCGTGCAGCGCGGCCAACTGGTCCGAAGTCGCGCAGAAGGTCGCCGAACGAGAGCCCGACTGGCGACCGGCGCGGGCCCTGCTGCTCAGCTACGGACTCGTCGTGGAACCGGTGATCACCATCGATGCCGAGAGGGCGGCGCAACTGTGGCGTCGGGGCAGCGGCTTGTCACTGGGTGACCGGCTGTGCCTGGCGACGGCGAGCCGGCTCGAAGCGGTCGTGTGGACCGCGGACACGGCATGGGGTACGGCAGACCCCGTGCGCCAGGTGCGCTGAAAGGGAGACGCCGTGATCAGGAACCAGACCGCCGCCGACGAGTACCGCGAGATCGCCGGCCGCTTCACCGCACTCGTCGAGGGTGTGCCGGACGACGCCACCTGGGACCGGCGGTCCCCGGTCCCGGAATGGACCGCCCGCGACGTCGTCCGCCACCTCGTCGAGTGGATCCCCGGCTTCCTCGCCGGCGGCGCGGACGTCACCCTCCCGCCGGGCCCCGGCGTCGACGACGACCCGGTCGCCGCCTGGCGCGTCATGAGCGACGGCGTGCAGGCCGTCCTCGACGATCCCGCTGCGGCGGACAGGAAGCTGGCCAACCCGCACATCGGGGAGGTCCCGCTCCCCGAGGCGATCAGCCGGTTCTGCACCGCGGACGTGTTCATGCACACCTGGGACCTCGCCCGCGCCACCGGCCAGGACGAGACCCTCGACCCGGAGCGTTGCGCGGCGGTGCTCGACGGAATGCAGCCGCTCGACGACCTGCTGCGCTCCAGCGGACAGTTCGGCCCGAAGGTCGAGGTCCCGGCCGACGCCGACGTGCAGGCCAGGATGCTCGCCTTCATCGGCCGCGATCCGCGCTGATCGCCGGGTCACAACCGGCGGCGCCGAGTCAGGTCACCTCTGTCGTCATGCGACGTGCAACCACGCGCGCAGCGCCTGACGGATCACCTCACTTGCGGTCGTGGCATCCGCATCAGCTCGCGCGGCCAGCGCGGCCCGCAGCTCCGGATCGATGCGGACCGGAACGACCTCGGCGGGCCCCGAACCCAGGGACGGTCGACCGCCTCGACGCCGCAACGTGGGGACGTCGTAACCCGCCTCGGCCTCGTCGGCCAACTGCTCGACCAAGTCATCGGTCACGGGCACTCCACCCGACGTCCGACCGTCCCGCGCGTCCGTGCCCATCCTCGGCTCACCTGTGATCATGGCAGGAGACCCCGATACCGTGGTCTCATCCGCATCGCATGGATGACGAGCTCGTCCCCGTCGTCGAGCAGCAACACCACGACCTCCAGCAGGTTGCCCGCCCGATCCGGCCCCAACCGCAACTCACGGCGCGGCCCGCCCTGACCCTCGTCCGACAGCGGGTAGGTGACCAGGAACCGCCCCGCCGCATGGAGCGCGTCCTCGTCGGCAACGCCGTGCTCACGTGCCGACCGGTGCACGTCCACCGCACTGAACGTAATACGAAACCCTCGGAAACGGCAAGCCCGGTCACCGAACGGGTAGTCCTCGTCCAGCCTCGTCGGGAGCCACTCCCACAGCAGGACGAGCCCTACGGTGAGCAGCCCGAGCACGACGACGATCCGTCGTTTGTCCGGTCTTCCCCTCGCGTCTCAACGACCGGTGCGGACAGGCCCGAACAGCGCAGGCCCGCCGGGGGACGCCACGGCGCCGCGGAGCACGACCTCACGATTGCCGGGGCGGTGATCAGCAGAGCTCGATGTCGCGGGTACTGCCTGCTGCGCCGGGCTCTTCCGTCCGACTCCTGCGATCACTAGCGTCCGGCAGCAGTACCGGACCGGGGGCGGGTGGAGGTCGGATGACGTCGGAGGATCCCGGACCGCGGGCTGCGGACGTCCTGGTCCTGTTCGGCATCACCGGCGACCTCGCGCGCAAGCTCGTGCTCCCCGCGCTCTACCAGCTCGTCGCGGGCGGCGAGCTCACGGTGCCGATCATCGGGGTCGCGCTCACCGACCTGGACACGGACGGGCTGCGTCGGCACGTCGCGGACTGCGTGCAGGCATCGGGCCCGGTCGATCAGGCCGTACTGGAGAAGATGCTCGGGCTCGTCCACCTCGTCAGCGGCGACTACGCGGATCCGGACATCTTCACCCGCCTCGCCGACACTGTCGCCGCCGAGGCCGGCCCTGACGCGTTCGCGGTCCACTACCTCGCCGTCCCGCCGTCGCTGTTCGGCACGGTCGCCGACGGCATCGCGACGGCGGGCCTGGCGCCGCGCTCGCGGCTGGTGGTCGAGAAGCCGTTCGGCCACGACCTGGCGTCGGCCTGCACCCTCGACGCCCGGCTTCGCCGTCACTACCCCGAGGACCGGGTGTTCCGCGTCGACCACTTCCTGGGCAAGGAGCCGGTCGAGGACCTGCTGGTACTGCGGTTCGCCAACACCCTGATCGAGCCGCTGTGGAACCGGCAGTGGATCGACCACTTCGAGATCACGATGGCCGAAGACTTCGACGTGGCCGACCGGGGCCCGTTCTACGACGCCGTCGGGACGGTCCGCGACGTCGTGCAGAACCACCTGTTGCAGGTGCTCACCTACCTGCTGATGGACCCACCGCTGACGAACGCGGCCGACGACCAGCGCGACGCCAAGTACCGGCTGCTGCGGGCGGTGCGCACGGTCGACCCGGCCGAGGTCGTGCGCGGTCGGTACGAGGGCTACCTCACGACCCCGGGAGTCGCGCCGGAGTCCACGACGGAGACCTACGTGGCGCTCACCCTGCACGTCGACGACTGGCGCTGGGCCGGCGTGCCCGTGCACATCCGCGCGGGCAAGGCCCTGCCGGTCACGCTCCTCGACCTGGTCGCCGTCCTGCGGCCACCGCCCCGGGCGCTGTTCACCGGCCGGCAGGGGCCGCTGCAGGTCGACCAGGTCCGCCTGCGGATGCAGCCGGATGCCGGGGTCACCTTCACGCTTCTCGTGAAGCAGCCCGGGTCGGGAGACCTGCCGGTGCCGGTCCCCGTCGCCGTGGACTTCCGGCGGGTGCTCGGGCCGGTGCAGGCCGCCTACGAGCGGATCTTCGCCGACGCGCTGCGGGGGGACCCGTCCCACTTCGCCCGGATGGACAATCTCGAACAGGCGTGGCGCATCGTCGGTCCAATCCTCGACCTGCGCACCCCGCCCGATCCGTACGCACGCGGATCGTGGGGACCCGCGGCCGCCGAGACGCTGCCCGGCCCGCAGGGGTGGGTCGAACTCCCACCCCCGGGCGGGGATTGCTGATGGCGGAGGCGGACGGGAATCGAACCCGCCTGACCGAGATCCTCGGCCACGTCGGTTTTGAAGACCGCGGGGGCCACCAGACACCCAGACGCCTCCCTGCCGACCATCCTGCCGCCCACGCCGGGCCGGCGCAGTACCGGCCCGGGGGCGCCGCCGTCAGGAGTTGTTCGCCGCCTTCTCACCCTGCGGGGTGACCGCGGCCCACTCGCCGCCGCCGATCCCCTGCCCGGCGGTCGCGCCTGGCTGCGGGTCGCCGCTGTAGCGGTAGACGGGCCAGCCGTTCAACGTCAGCTGGATCGTCCCGTCCGCGCGGTTGATCGTGCCGACGGCCTCCTGCTCGACGCCCTCGACGGTCAGCGGGGCGCCGGGCGTGGCGAGCACCGGCGGCCACTTCGACGCGCAGTCTCCGGAGCAGTTCGACGTCGGCGGCTTCGCACTGTCCTTGTCGAACCGGTAGAGGGTGAATCCCTGGCCGTCGACGACGACGGTGCCCAGTTGCGCCGTGCTGTTGGCGGTGAGGATCGTGCCGACCTGCGGTGTGGCCGCAGCCGGGTCCGCGGGTGCGGGCGCGGCCCCGTAACCGTCGGAGCCGCCGCTGCACGCGGTCAGGCCGACGACGGTCGCCGCGGTGATCGCGGCGAGCACGGGCAGGCGGGAACGGAGGGGGGTCATCGGGGGGACCTCCGGTGGGGGAGAGCGTCACGGGGAGCCGGGCCGGGGAGTGGGCCCGCACGAGATGAAGTTGTGGGTTCCTACGTTCTACACGGCCCCGTTCACCCGATCGTGACGTCCTGCGCCGACCGGCCGCTGTGCGTCGGCGTGTGTACCGTGAGGCGGTGGGCAGGCTGACGGTGCGCCGGCCGGTCGTGCGACGAGCGGCGGGGCGACCCGCCACCCGCCGGCCGGATGCGCTCGCCGTCGAGGAGCCGATGGAGCTGCGGGTCGACGGCCGGGCGCTCGCGGTCACGATGCGCACTCCCGGCCACGACGTGGAGCTGGCCCACGGGTTCCTGCTCACCGAGGGCGTGATCACCGCGGCGGACCAGCTGGTGTCCGCGCGCTACTGCGACTCGGTCGACGACACCGGGGCGAACACGTACAACGTCCTGGACGTCGCGCTCGCCCCCGGCGTCGCTCCGCCGGAGGTCGGCGTCGAGCGCAACTTCTACACGACGTCGTCGTGCGGTGTCTGCGGCAAGGCGAGCCTGGACGCGGTGCGGCGACGCAGCCGGTTCCCTCCGGCGGGCGACACCGCCCGGATCGAGGACGCCACGCTCTACGGCCTGCCCGACGCGCTGCGCGCCGCCCAGCGGGTGTTCGACTCGACCGGCGGGCTGCACGGCGCCGGTCTGTTCACCGCCGACGGCGCCCCGCTCGTCGTCCGCGAGGACGTGGGACGGCACAACGCCGTCGACAAGGTGCTCGGTTGGGCGCTGCTGAACGGGCGCGTTCCGGCGGCGGGTTGCGTGCTGATGGTCTCGGGGCGCGCGTCGTTCGAGCTCGTGCAGAAGGCGGTGATGGCCGGGGTGCCGGTGCTCGCCGCGGTGTCGGCGCCGTCGTCGCTGGCCGTCGAGCTGGCGGCGGAGACCGGGATGACGCTGGTCGGGTTCCTGCGGGGTACGGCCATGAACGTCTACGCGGGCGCGGAGCGGATCGTCGATGCGGATACGCCTCAGCGGATCCGTCGGCCGGTCTCGGCGCACGAATAGCCGCCGAGCTTCTCCACCTCGGTACGGAAGTCGGGCTGCTCCAGCAACGCCCAGAGCGGAGCGAGCACGGCGTCCGCCAGCGAGGCGGCGCGCAGCACGAGGTCGTAGGGCTCGCGGGCGACCGGGACGAAGTCCAGCCCGAACGCGCGGGCAGCGGCCTGGATGCCCAGGCCGGCGTCGGCGCGGCCGGCGGCGACGGCGGCGGCCACCCCGAGGTGGGTGTGCTCCTCGCGGGAGTAGCCGACGACGGCGGCCGGGTCGACGCCCAGCCGGCCCAGCTCGTGGTCGAGCAGCACCCGGGTGCCGGCACCGCGCTGGCGGTTGACGTAGCGCAGGCCGGGACGGGTGAGGTCGGCGATGCCGGTCAGCCCCAGCGGATTGCCGGGGGCGACCAGAAGACCCTGGTCGCGGTGCACCAGCCGGATCACGGCCAGCTCGGCGCCAGGGTCAGTAGCAGCGCCGAAGATCCGGTCCAGGTACGGCAGCGTGTACTCGCCGGTGGCCGGGTCGAGCAGGTGCGAGCCGGCCAGGTGGCACAGCCCGTCGCGCAGTGCGACCAGCCCGCCCAGCGATCCCACGTTCGACGACGCCAGGGTGAGGAGCGGGTCGGCAGCGCGCAGTGCCGAGGCCGCCACGTCCAGCACCAGGTCGTGCGAGCCGATCGCGACGATCGTGCGCTCGATGTCGGCCAGCCCGCGCAGCAGCTCCACCCGGACCCGGTCGCCGGCATGGTGACCCTCCACCCCGGCCGGCACCACCAGGAGGCCGTCCGCGCGGACCAGCGAGGTCAGCACCCCGGCCGCGCGCGGCAGGGGGGTCGCCACGATGTCGCCGCCGACGCGGCCCAGCCGCACCCGGACCCAGTCATCGGAGCCGATGGCCGAGGCCAGCTTGCGAGCCAGCCGGGCGGTGGTCGCCGACCGTTCCCGCGGGGCCGCACCCTCGAGCGCGGCCAGCATCGGGGCGGCGAAGATGTCGAAGGTCAGCGCGGCCGAGACCGGGTAGCCGGGAGCGCCCAGTATCGGAGTAGCGGGCATCGGGGTGGCCGGATCACCGGCAATAGTGCCCAGCACGACCGGGTGCCCGGGACGCACGGCGACGCCGTGCACGGCCAGCGAGCCGGCGGACGCGACCACGCGCGCGGTGTAGTCGTCGCGTCCGGCGCTCGACCCGGCGATGAGGATCACCAGGTCGGCGTCGACGGCGGCTTCCCGAACAGCGGCCGTGATCAGCTCGGGGTCGTCGGCGACGATGCCGGTGGTCCGGGTCTCGCAGCCGACCTCGGCGGCCTGCGCGGCCAGCATCATCGAGTTGGTGTCCGCGATCTCGCCGGGGGCCAGCTCGGTGCCGACCGGGCGGATCTCGTCGCCGGTCGGGATGATCGCCACCCGGGGCTTGCGCCGCACCAGCAGCTCGACGGCCCCGGCGGCCGCACAGGCGGCGATGTCGACCGGGCGCAGCCGGTGGCCCTCGGGGAGGAGCAGCTCGGTGGCGCTGATGTCCTCGCCGATCGAGCGGACGTGCTGGTAGGGCGGCACGGCGGCACGCAGCTCGGCGCGCCCGTCCGGGGTGTGGTGCACGTGCTCGCGCATGACGACGGCGTCGTAGCCGGGCGGCAGCGGGTCGCCGGTGTCGACCACCGCGAAGTCGTCGAGCAGGACCGGTGTGGTCTCCGCAGCACCGACCGTCGCGGCCGCGTGCACGGCGATGCCGTCCATGGCCGCGGAGTCGAACGCGGGTGAGGACCGCCGGGCCCACACCGACTCCGCGGTGACCCGGCCGACCGCTTCCCCGACCGGCAGCAGCACGGCGTCGACCCGAGGCGGGCAGCCGGCAGCCGCACACGCCTCCCGCCATGCCCGCCGGGCCTGCTCGGCGGGGACGTCGGACACGAACGGGCTCGATCCCCTCGTCATCGGTACAGGATGACGTCCACCTCAGTGCCGCCGTCGAGGCCCGTCGCCGGCTCCGGGACGACCAGGTAGCCATCCGCGCGGGCGAGCACCGACAGCAGTGCGGAGGGCCCGAACAGCGGTTCGGCCACCCCGTCGTGCACGGCGACCTGCACGACGTCCAGCCGGCCGGTCGCCGAGGCCAGGTCGCGGCCCAACCGGACACGCACCGTCGGCTCCGGTGGCGGCCCGTCGCAGCCGGCCAGCCGCCACACCAGCGGCATCCCGACCAGCCGGAACACCACCAGCGCGGACAGCGGGTTGCCGGGCAGCCCGAGCAGCGGAACGCCCGCGCACTCGGCCAGCAGCGTCGGTTTACCCGGCTTGACGGCCAGCCCGTGGCACCAGATCCTGCCGAGCGCGGCCACCGCCCCGGCGGTCTCGTCGCGGGCGCCGACCGAGGACCCGGCCGAGACGACCACTAGGTCGTGGGCGGCGAGCGCGGCACGCAGCGTGGTCTCCAGCGTGGCCCGGTCGTCCGGGACGATGCCGACCTGGACCGCCTCCCCGCCGGCGTCCCGGATCAGCCCGGCCAGCGCCGACGCGGTGGCGTCGCGGACCTGCCCGGCCGCGAGCGTCGTGGTCTCCGGCGGCACCACCTCGTCGCCGGTGGACACGATCGCGACGCGCGGACGGGCGTGCACGGCCACTGCTGTCACGCCGGCCGCGGCCAGGAGCCCGAGATGCGGGGCGCGCAGCGGCCGGCCGGCCCGGATCAACACATCGCCGGCGGCGGCATCCTCGTCGGCGCGGACCAGCCCGGATCCTGGTGCCACCGGCCGGGTCACCTCGATCGTGCCGGGCATGGTCTCCGCGGTGTACTCGACCATCACCACCGCGTCCGCCCCGTCCGGCAGCACCGCGCCGGTCGGGATCGCCACGCACTTGCCGTGCGACACGACGGCCGTGGGCGCGGCGCCCATCCGCACCGCCCCGGCCAGGTCGAGGTAGGAGGGCAGGCCCTCGGAGGCGCCGTAGGTGTCGGCGGCGCGGACCGCGTACCCGTCCACCGTCGAGCGGGCGAACCCCGGCATCGCCGCCGGCGCGCACACGTCGGCGGCCGGCACCCGGTGCAGCGCCTCGGCCAGCCCGACGTCCTCGACGGCGGTACGCCCGGCCGGGCGGAACCCGGCGAGCGCCTCGCCGACCGTCCGCGCCGTGAAAAATTCGTTCACCGGTCCGGTTGGTCCTCCGCGCCGCCCGGGCGGGGCTGCTCCCGTGCGGCGGCGCCGCCCTTGTTCAGCCCGAGCACGCTCACCACAGGCCCCAGCGCGACCTGACCCAACCCGCAGATGGAGGTCTTGCGCATGGCCTCCTCCAGCCGCACGAGGTGCGCCCGCCGGTCGTCGTCCAGTTCCGCGCCGGACTCGACGACATCTCGCAGGATCTCGTACGCCTTGGTCGAGCCCACTCGGCACGGCACGCACTTGCCGCACGACTCGTTGCGGAAGAACCGCAGCACGTTCGTCGACGCGGCCAGCAGGTCCGTACCCTCGGCCAGCACGACCAGCGCCCCCGACCCGAGCATCGTGCCGTTCTCCGCTGCGGCACCGAAGTCCAGCGGCATGTCCAGCTTGTCCGGCCCGATGAAGTTCGACGACGCCCCGCCCGGCTGCACCGCCCCGACCTTCCGGCCGCCGCTCACGCCGCCGGCCAGCTCGATCACCTCGCGGACGGTGGTACCCATCGGCACGCAGTACACGTCGGGCCGCTCGACGTGTCCGGACACGGCGAAGAACTTCCACCCCACCGAGTCGCCCGCGCCCTGGTCGGACCACCACTGCGCGCCGCGCTGCACGATCACCGGCACATCGGCGAGGGTCTCCACCGAGTTGATCAGCGTCGGCCGCCCGTGCAGCCCGTAGTTGCCGGGGAACGGGGGCTTGTTGCGCGGCTCCCCGCGATGGCCCTCCATGCACTCCAGCAGCGCGGTCTCCTCGCCGAGGATGTAGCCGCCGGGGGAGACGAACACCTCGACGTCCAGGCGCCGCCCACTGCCGCACGCGTCCGGCCCGATCACGCCTGCCGCGCGCAGCGCGTCCAGCTCGGCCGCCACGACGTGCTCCTCGGGACCGTACTCGTGGCGGATGAACACCCAGCCCCGCTCGGCGCCCACGACGGCCATGCCCAGCAGCAGCCCCTCCAGCACCAGGTGCGGTTGGATGGCGAGGATCTGCTGGTCCTTGAACGTGCCCGGCTCCGATTCGTCGGCGTTGCAGATGGCGTACTTGACCTCGCCAGGCGCGATACCGCGGACCAGCTCCCACTTCTGCCCGGTCGGGAACCCGGCCCCGCCCATCCCGCGCAACCCGGCGCCCTTCAGCGTGTGCACGATGGTGTCCGGGTCCAGGTCGCCGGCCAGCAAAGCGCGCAGGGTGGAGTAGCGCTCGGCGACGCCGGATCCGGCCGGGTAGGGATCGTTGGGCCACGGCTCGGAGCGCTTCTTCACCGGGCCGGCCCGCCACAACTCCTTCGGCGGAGTGCCGATGAGGGCGGCGGCGACAAGTGCGTCGGCGTCCTTCACGGGCGCCGGCCGCTCGTTGACCGTCACCGCCGGCGCGGTGTCGCATCGACCGAGACAGGACACCTCGACCAGCTCGACCTCGGCGTCGCCCGCGTAGCGCTCGCGCATCTCCGCAAGCCGGGCTTCACTACCAGCCAGGTTGCAGGGCAGGTCGTGGCAGACGTGCAGGGTCACCTTCGCCGGCGGATCGGTGCGGAAGTGCGGGTAGAACGAGATCAGCCCCTCGATCTCGTACCGCGGGCGGCGGGTGTCGCGGGCGAGCTCCTCCAGCTCCGCGCGCGGCAGCCACCCCAGCCGGGCCTGGATCGCGTTCAGCGCCGGGATCAGCGACGGCCCGGGGAACTTTCCGGCCCGCGCCTCCACCCCCGGCACTCGCCGGGCCCGGACCTCGGCCGCCCGATCGGTCAGCTCGGTCATACCCGAACCCCGACCGGCTCCACCTGCACGGCGCAGAACTTGAACTCCGGGATCTTGCCGAACGGGTCAATCTCGTCGATGGTCAGCAGGTTGGCCGCGGCCTCCCGGAAGTGGAACGGGATGAAGCAGTTGCCCAGCTGCTCGCGGTGCGAGACGCGCACCAGCAGCTCGATCGTGCCGCGCCGCGACCGCACCCGGGCCGTCTCGCCGTGCGCCAGTCCGCGGTCGGCGGCGTCCTTGGGGTGCATGTAGACCTCGGCGACCGGGGAGATCGCGTCCAGCGCGAACGAGCGGCGGGTCATCGAGCCGGTGTGCCAGTGCTCCAGCAGCCGCCCGGTGTTGAGCACCAGCGGGTACTCCGCGTCGGGCAGCTCCTTGGCGGGCAGCCATTGCGCAGGCACGAGGTGGGCCAGACCGTCGTCGGTGTTGAACCGCTCGTCGAACATGACGATCGTGCCGTCGGTGTGCTCCGGATCGGCGTTCGGGTAGAGCTTCCCGGACAGCCCGAGGTTGTCGTAGCGCAGGTTCTGGTACGCCGGCACCAGCGCGACCATCTCGTCGAAGACCTCGCTGGGCGCGCCGTAGCTCCAGCCCAGCCCGATCCGCCGGGCGATGTCCTGGACGATCTCCCAGTCCGGGCGGGCCTGCCCGGGCGGGTCCATCACCTTGCGGCCGAGCTGCACCCGGCGGTCGGTGTTGGTGTAGGTGCCGTCCTTCTCCAGGTAGGAGGTGGCCGGCAGGATCACGTCCGCGAACTCGGCGGTCTCGGTGAGGAAGATGTCCTGGACCACCAGGAAGTCCAGCGCGGAGAGCGCCTTCCGCACCTTGTTGATGTTCGGGTCGGACAGGAACGGGTTCTCGCCGAGCATGTACATGCCGCGCACGCCGTCGGGCTCCAGTGCCGACTTGACGATCTCGGTGACGGTCAGCCCGCGCTTCGGGTCGAGGGTGGTGCCCCAGGCCTCCTCGAACCGCAACCGGATCTTCTCGACGTCCACGCCCTGGTAGCCGGGGTAGAACATGGGGACGAGGCCGGCGTCCGAGGCGCCCTGCACGTTGTTCTGCCCGCGCAGCGGATGCAGCCCGGTGCCCGGGCGCCCGACGTTGCCGGTGATCGAGCACAGCGCGATCAGGCAGCGGGCGTTGTCCGTGCCCGTGGTGTGCTGGGAGATGCCCATCCCCCAGTAGACGACCGCGGCGCCGGCCTCGCCCCAGGTCCGGGCGACCTCGCGGATGGTATCGGCGTCCACGCCGGTGATCTGCGCGGCACGCTCGGGCGGATAGTCGGCGACGGTGCGGGCCAGCTCGTCGTAGTTCGACGTGCGGTTCGCGATGAACTCCCGGTCGATCAGCCCGAGCCGGATGATCTCGTGCATCACCGCGTTGTAGAACGCCACGTCCGTGCCGGGCTTGAGCTGCACGAAGATGTCGGCGTGCTCGGCCACCGTGGACGCCCGCGGGTCGACGTAGACGACCTTGGTGCCGCGGCGGCGGGCCTGCTTGAAGAACGAGCTGGCCACCGGGTGGTTGGCGGTCGGGTTCGAGCCGGTGATGATCACGCAATCGGCGTTGACCACGTCCCCGTAGGTTGTGGACACCGCGCCGGAGCCGACCCCCTCGAACAGCGCGTACACCGAGGAGGCGTGGCAGAGCCGGGTGCAGTGGTCGACGTTGTTCGTGCCGAAGCCGGTGCGGATGAGCTTCTGGAAGAGGTAGGCCTCCTCGTTGGAGCACTTCGCCGAGCCGAAGCCGGCGATGGCGCCCGGCCCACCGGCGGCATGGATCTCGCGCAGCCGGCGCGCCACCAGGTCCAGGGCCTCGTCCCAGGTGGCCTCCCGGAAGGAGGGCATGACCTCGTCGTAGTCGACCAGTCCGCCGGGCTTGTGCTTGCCGCCGCGCTTGTCGCCCGGCTTGCGTCCATTCCCTTGGCGACCGCCACCGCTGCGCTCGCCGCCGTTCACCCGGCCCCGGTCGTTGAGGTTGTCGCCGCGGACGTCCGCCGAGAGGGGCCCCTTCGGGTACGCCGCGTCGATCCGGATCAGCGGCACCGTCAGCCGCTGCGGGGACGCCGAGTAGTCCCAGCCGTAGCGGCCCTTCACGCAGAGCCTGCTCTGCGACCCGGGTTGGGCACGGCCCTCGGCGAAGGAGATCGCGCCGCGCTCGCGGTCGACGTAGTAGGTCAGCGCACAGCCGACCCCGCAGTACGGGCAGACGCTGTTGACGGCGTCCAGCTCCTCGCGAGGCCGGATCGGGATGCCCCGGATCGGCTTGTTGGTCAACGCCCCGGTCGGGCAGGCCTGCACGCACTCGCCGCAGGTGACGCACGAGCTGGCGCCCATCGGGTCGTCGAGATCGAACGCGATCCGGGTCGAGTAGCCCTTGCCGGAGCGGCCGATGACGTCGTTGCCCTGGATGTCGTCGCAGGCCCGGACGCAGCGGTCGCACAGGATGCAGGCGTCGTGGTCGACGGCGATGACGGGGTTGGACGAGTCGGTGCCCCGGCCCGAGCCGCACGGCAACTCGGTGGTCTCCCGGGCGACGCCGAAGCCGTCGGCGAGGTCGAGCAGCAGGTTGTCGCGGGTCGTGGTGTCCTTGGGGTCTTCGGCGCGCGGCGGCTGATCGGACATCAGTAGCTCGGTCAGCGTGGCACGGCTGCGCTCCAGCTCCGGGCTGGAGGTCGTGACCTCCATGCCGTCCTCGCACGGCCGCACGCACGCAGCGGCGAAGACCCGCCCGCCGGTGTCGACCACGCACATCCGGCAGACGCCGACGGGGTCGTAGCGCTCGTTGTGGCACAGCACCGGGATGTCCACGCCGACCTCGCGGGCGGCGTCGAAGATCGTGGTGCCCTCGGAGACGGAGACCTGGCGCCCGTCGATCGTCACGCTCATCGTGCGGACGGCTGCGCGTTCCTCTGTCGCGGTCAAAATGACCCCCGATCACCGGTGACCAGCTGAACGTCCACCCTAGGCCGTGTCCCCGATCGGCGCTGCTCCCCGCTTCCCCTCGGATGGGCCGACGGGCTCCGATCCGGGCGGGCACTCCCGGGTGTTCGCCGTGTCGACCGTGACGCGCAGCGGATCGCCGGGTGCGAGCGTCACCTCGGCGGTCGTCAGGACGGCGATGGGTCCCGCTGCGGTGTCGACGTCGACCCGCGTGGTTCCCCCCAGGGGCACGACCCGGCGCAGTGTGCCCGCGACGACCACCTCGGGGCTGATCTGGCGCGGGGCGGCCGCCCCGCACGGAGTGCGGGGTGGACGCGTCGTGGCCGGATCGGTCACAGCGACCCCGGGCGACAGGAGCCGGCAGCGCTCGGGTCGGGCGACGAGAAGCACGTCATGGCCGGTGAGCTCGGGCGGGAGGTGGGTGGTGTAGCCGAGCAGCCGGGCGCACTCGAGGTCGGCGGGTGCGTCGAGGACGTCGGCCGTGGCACCGAGCTGTCGGATGCGGCCCCGAAGCAGCAGGGCCGTACGGTGTGCGAGCGCGGCGGCTTCGTCGCGGTCATGGGTGACGAGCAGGACGGCCGCCGTCGATCGATCGAGGGCGGTCCGCAGGTCCGCGATCAGGTCGGCGCGGGTGGTGGCGTCCAACCCGGTGAACGGCTCGTCGAGCAGCAGCACTCGCGACCGGACGGCGAGCGCTCGGGCGATCGCCACGCGTTGGATCTCGCCGCCGGACAGCGTGCGAGCGTGACGATCGGCGAGGTGCGCGATGCCCAGTGCGTCGAGCCACGGCCGGGCGAGTCGGCGGGCTCGGGCCCGGCGCATCCCCCGCAGCCGCAGGCCGGCGGCGGCGTTGTCGAGCACGGAGGCCCGTTGCAGGACGGGGCGCTGCAGGACGGCCGCGACCGCGGCGCGCAGCTGCGTCGGCGGTACCGGCTCGCCGTCGAGGAGCACCTCTCCGCAGGTGGCCGCCGGCTCGAGGCGGGCGAGAGCCCGGAGCAGCGTCGACTTCCCCGCACCGTTCGGACCGAGCACGGCGACCGTCTCGCCGTCGGCAACCTCCAGGAAGTCCACCGCGAGCAGGTGACGGCCACGGTCGGAGACCCGCAGGCTCCGGCAGCAGATGCTCATGACGACGAGGATCGGGCTGACGACGCTTCGTGCGATGCTCCCGCGCCCTTCGCCTCCTCGCGCTGCTCGGCAAGGGTGACGACCAGGTTGACCGCGAAGGCGATGGCCAGCAGCACGAGCCCGAACGCGATGGCCAGTGCGAACTGCCCGCGGCTGGTCGCGAGCACCGCGGCGGTGGTGAGCACCCGGGTCTCGCCCTGGATGTTCCCGCCGACCATCTGCGCGGCCCCCACCTCGCTCACCACCGCACCGAAGCCGGCCAAGCCGGCTGCGAGCAGTGGCAACCGGGCCTCGGCGAGCAGCGCCGCTGTCGCCCGCGTCCGCGTCGCGCCCAGCGCGCGCATCTGCAGCAGGAAGCCCGGGTCGACCTGCTGGAGCGCCGCGGCCGTCAGCGCGGCGACGATCGGGGTGGCGATCACGGCCTGGGCGATGACCATGGCGGTCGGGGTGTACAGCAACCCGAACGCGCCGAGCGGGCCGCTACGCCACAGCAGGACGGTCACGAACAGCCCGACCACCACCGGCGGCAGGCCCATTCCGGTGTTTGCCGCCGCGAGCATCACCCGGCGGCCGGCGAACCGGCCGAGGGCCAGCGCCGTGCCGAGGGGCACTCCGAGTAGCAGCGCCACTGCGGTCGCCGTCAGCGACACCCGCAGGGTCAGCGCAGTGATCGACCAGGTGTCCTCGTCGCCGGTGAGCAGCAGCCGGACCGCCTCGAGCAGCCCGTCCAGCAGCACGTCCACCGCTTACCGGCCCTCCTCGCTGGCGCTCGTCGGCCGCGTTCGCGGCGCCGCTGAGCTCGCAAGCTCACGCCCCACCCGTGCTCAGGCGCCGAGGCTTGCCTCATCCTTGCCCGCATCCGGGGTGAACAGCGGCTGCCCGAACTTGGCCTGTCCGAACTGGCCGATCTGCTGCTGCGCCGGCGCCCCCGTGATCCAGTCGGCGAACGCCCGTGCGCCGTCGGGTTGCACCCGCTCACCGGCCTTGGTCGTCATCTCGATCACGTGATACACGTTCAGCAGGCCGGGGTCGCCCTCGCTGAGCACATCGAGCGCGAGCGTGTCGCGCTGGGCCAGGTAGGTGGCCCGGTCCGTCAGGGTGTAGCCCGCCTTCTCGCTCGCCACCCGCAGCGTCGCCCCCATGCCCTGCCCGGTGGCCTGGTACCAGCTGCCCGCCGGGGTGACCCCGGCCTTCGTCCACAGGTCCTTCTCCCGGGCGTTGGTGCCGGAGTCGTCGCCGCGGGAGACGAACAGCGCCTGCGCCGCGGCGATCTTCGTGACCGCCCCGACGCTGTCGAGACCGCGGATCCCGGCCGGATCGTTTGCCGGCCCGACGAGCACGAAGTCGTTGTGCATCACCAACCGCCGCTGCCCGGCCGTGCCCTCGGCCACGAACGCCTGCTCCGCGGCCGGCGAGTGCACGAGCAGCACGTCCGCCTCGCCGCGGCGCCCGAGTTCGATGGCCTGACCGCTGCCCACTGCGAGCGTCTTGACCTGCCACCCGCTGTCTCGGGTGAACGCCGGCAGCAGCTCGTCGAGCAGCCCCGAGTCCTGGGTGCTGGTGGTCGTGGCCAGGATCAGCGATTTCTCCGCCGAGGGGCCCGCCGCCGACGGAGCGGGGGCGGCGGTACTGCCGCACCCCACGAGCAGCAGTACCGCCGCCAGGACCAGGGCGGGGATCGTCCGGCGCATCCGCGTGTCTCTTTCTGCCACAGTGCAGTTCAGGGCAGGGTAAGTCCGGGACAAGCCTAGAGTCTCGCGGCATGACCCGATACCGGGAGATCGGCGAGGAGCTCGCGCGCCGGGTCCTCGCGGGGGACCTCGTCCCGGGCGACGAGCTTCCCGGCATCCGCGAGCTCGGCAGGCAGTGGTCGACCACCGCGTCCACGGCCAGCCGTGCGCACCAGGCGCTGGCCGAGGCCGGGCTGATCGAGCTCGCCGACCGGCGCCGCGCCGTCGTCGCCGCCGACGCCACGTTCGCCGCGCGCCGCTTCCTGCACGGCGACGTCGTGCTGCGGCTCGCGGGCAGCGACGATCCCGCTCTCGATCTGGTGGTCCGCGGACTCGGCCGAACCGTGGTGCCGGTGCCGGCCGACGGCAGCGCGGCCGGCCTGCGCGCGGTCGCCCAGGGTCGCGCCGACGCCGCCACGACCCACCTCCTGCACCACAGCGGCCGGTACAACGCCCCCTTCGCCCGCGCCCTGCTGCGCGGCCGCCGTCCGCACCTGGTGCACCTGTGGCGACGCGAGCAGGGGCTGCTGACCCCACCGGACCGCACCGGGCCGACCTCGATCCGCGAACTGGCCGGGCGGAGGGTGGCACGGCGGGCCGCGGGCACCGGGACCCGTGTCCTTCTCGACCGCCTGCTCCTCGACGCCGGACTCGACCCCGACGCCGTCCGCGGGCCGGAGGTCGGCTCCCATCTGGAGGTCGCGCTGGCCGTCGCGGCCGGGATCGTCGACGCCGGGCTGGGCGTCCGCGCCGCGGCCACCGCACTGGACCTGCGCTTCGTGCCCATCACGTGGGAGGACTACGACCTCGTCCTGCCCGAAGACGCCCTCGGCCCGGCCGCCCCGCTCGTCACCGCGGTGCGCAGCTCGGCGGTGCGGGCCGCGGTCGAGGCACTGGGCGGGTACGACACAGCCAGGTCGGGCGAGGTGGTCGACCTGGACTGTCCATGATCGGCGTCAGCGGTTGTCGACGGTCGTCACCACGGCGGTGGACACCCGCGGACGCAGATCACCGAGTCCCAGTCCGGCGAGATCCTCCGGCTTCGGACGGCCCTCGGCGTCCCAGCCACGCGCGGCGTAGTAGCCGCCGACCATGGCCCGCAGACGGTCCTCGGTCAGCACGGCGGTGCGCCCGGAGCCGAGTTCCAGCGGAGTCTCCAGCAGCCGTGCAGGCAGTGTGTCGTCCGCAGCGGTGGCGCCCTCGCGCAGGTTGAACACCCGCTTCGCCAGCACGATCCGCCGAGCGGTGGCGAGCAGCTCGGCCGCGTCGACGTCCCAGCCGGTGACCGCGCGCAGCAGCGCGGCCCACTCGGTGAACGGGTCGTTGAAGACCCCGCGCAGGAACTTGCAGAGGATCATCGAGTCCATCACCGCGGCCCGGTCCTCGGTGCCGACAGCGGCCGCGACGTGGGCCGGACCGCCGTTCAGCCGATCGTGGTCACCGGAGAGGTCGGCCTCGTAGGCGCCGGAGCGGTTGTGGTCGGCGCCCCGGGAGTTGACGGCCAGCCCCAGCGCCATCGCCTGCAGCGTGCGCGGCTCGTACCCGGGCAGCTCCAGGCCCTTGACCTGCGGCGCGAAGGCGATCGAGCCCCCGCCGACGATCTCGGCCGCCCGTCGCGACCCGTGGGCCAGCAGCTCGCCGAGGCCGGTGCGGGCGCCGATGAGGTCGAGCGCGTGCAGCAGCGCGGCCCCGTCGCCGAACCGCAGCCACGGCGCGTCGATCAGGCCGCGCTCGGCGCACTCCATCGCCCAGGCGACCGTGCCGCCGGCCGAGATCGTGTCCAGGCCCAGCTCGTCGCAGCGGGCGCTCGCGGCGAACACGTCGTCCGGGTCGGACACCCCGCACAGCGGCCCGAGCGCGAACACGTTCTCGTACTCCATGCGCTGGCTCCCGCCGCCCTTGCGGGAGTAGATGTGCTCGCAGCCGATCGAGCAGGACGCGCACGAGTTGCGGGCCACGCTGCGCAGCTCGTGCAGCTGCTCGGCAGCCAGACCGGGTGCGCCGTCGAAGGTGGCCGCGGTGAAGTTGCGGGTCGGCAGCGTGGAGACGGCGTTGAACGCGAGCAGGTTGGCGAGGGTGCCCAGCTCGCGGTACTTCGCGGTGGCCGGCCCGAAGCTCCGCGCCCGCAGGTCCTTCGCCGCAGCCAGCACGGCCGCCTGGTCGTGGACGTGGACCTTCGTGGCCGAGCGGACCAGGACGGCCTTGAGGTTCTTGGCCCCCAGTACCGCGCCCAGCCCGCCGCGGCCGGCGTGGCGGCCGTCGTGGCTGACGGTGGCGTAGCGGACCTGCCGCTCCCCGGCGGGCCCGATGGCCGCGGTCTGCCAGCCACGCCCGAACCGCTCCCGCACCACCTCCTCGGCCTGCGCCGCCGGCAGCCCGGCCAGCTCCGGCGCGGGTTCGAGACGCGCGCCCTCGCCGTCGACCAGGAGCACCGAGAGTTCGGCCGCCCGCCCCCGCAGGACGATCGCGTCGTTCCCGGTCAGCTTGCCGGCGATCGCGAACCGGCTGGACGCCAGCGCGTCGGTGAGCAGCCCGGTGAGCGGCGACTTCGCCACCACCGCGAACTTCGCGCTGGTCGTCAGCGGGGTCCCGACCAGCGGGGAGAACACGAACGCCAGTGGCGCCTCCGGGGCGAGCGGGTCGACGCCGGGCGGGGCCAGCCGGTGCAGCAGCCAGGTCCCCAGGCCGACCCCACCGAGGTAGGCGCGCAGGACGTCGTCGGCGAGCGGGAGCGGCGCGCTCACCGCCGCGCGGTCCCCGACGTCGCACACCAGGGCCCGCCCGAAGTACCCACCGGCCGGCACAGCCCCGAGGGTAGGCGCTTTCTCACCCGCCGGCGTCGGCCGACAGGAAGGCGACCGTGTCGCCGGCGACGAGCGGGAGGCGGGGGTCGCGGGTCATCTGATCGCCGTTGACGGCCGCGACGATGTGCCGGTCGAGAGCGATCCCCACGGCCGCGGCCGCCGCGCCGAGAGACGCCGCGCGGACCTGGCGCGGTCCCCGCCGTCCGCCGCCGGCGAGCGCCCCGAACCGCTCGACCACCACCTCCGGCTCCGGGCGGGCCCGGGCGGCCGCGTAGTCGGCGGGCTCGTTGACGTTGACCAGCGATTCCAGCCCCGGGTCGTACCGCGCCAGATCGGGCTCTGCCAGCAGCGCACCGTCGTCGAGCTGGACGACGCGGCAGTGCCGGAACAGCATCCCCGGCCGCAGCTGCCCCTCCCCCAGCAGCCTCTCCACCAGCCCCGCCAGCGCTGTCCGGTAGCCCGCGGCCATCGGCTGCCGGTAGCCGCGCGCCACCGGCAGCACCACGTCCACCTCGGGATCGGCGAACCCACGCAGCACCCGGCGGATCAGCGCGGGGTGCAGGAACGGCAGGTCGGTCGAGCACACGAACGCCGCCGGCGAGCGTTCGCCGAGCGCGGCCAGTCCCGTGGCCAGACCCCGCATCGGTCCCAGCCCCTCGACCGGGTCGGCCACCACCTCGACCCGGGGCGGTAGCTCGGGCAGGTCCTGGCCGGGCGCGGCGACGACCAGCACGGGACCGCCGACGGTGCGCGCGAGCAGGGCGGTGGTGCGGTGCAGCAGCGTCGATCCGTGCCATTCCAGGGCAGCCTTGGGGCGGCCCATCCGGGAGGACCGACCGCCGGCGAGGACGACACCGCCGGCTTCCGCGAGCCCGACCACAGCTCGATGGTAGTAGGCGGCACGGGAGTCGACGCAGGCGCAGCGGATCGTGGACCACGCGATTGTCGGTGGGCGACATAAGCTGTGACCGATCCGGCCACGACGCGTCACTCCTCGCTGCGCGAGGAGCGGCCGCCCGCGTCGGATCAAGCCCGTCGGGGTAAGGAGGTCCACATGCGTGTGCGCACCTGGCTGGAGTCGTGGCCGGTCTACCGGCAGCTGACGGGCGACGACCCGCTCGGCCGAGGCACGGCGGCACAGTCACCGCGCTCGCGGGCGCTCGAGCCGCGCACGGCCACCGCGGACCGCGTGGCCCACTCCGTCTGCCCGTACTGCGCGGTCGGCTGCGCGCAACGGGTCTATGTGCACGACGAACACGTGGTCCAGGTCGAGGGCAACCCGGCCTCGCCGATCTCCCGCGGCAGGTTGTGTCCCAAGGGCTCGGCGAGCCTGGGCCTGGTCACCGGCCCGCACCGCGAGACGAAGGTCAAGTACCGGGCGCCGTACGCCACGGAGTGGACCGAGCTCGACCTGCACGAGGCCATGGAGATGGTGGCGGACCGGGTGCTCGACGCCCGGGAGCGCGGCTGGCAGGAGCACGACCCGAACGGTGTCCGGCTGCGGCGCACGATGGGCCTGGCGAGCCTGGGCGGCGCGGCGCTGGACAACGAGGAGAACTACCTCATCAAGAAGCTGTTCACCGCGCTGGGCGCCATCCAGATCGAGAACCAGGCTCGTATTTGACACTCCTCCACCGTTCCCGGTCTGGGAACCAGCTTCGGTCGCGGCGGGGCGACGGACTACCAGCAGGACCTCACGAACTCCGACTGCATCGTCATCATGGGCTCGAACATGGCCGAGGCCCATCCGGTCGGGTTCCAGTGGGTGATGGAGGCCAAGGCGCGCGGCGCGAAGGTGATCCACATCGACCCGCGCTTCACCCGTACCAGCGCGGTCGCCGACACCTACGTCCCGATCCGCGCGGGCACTGACATCGCGTTCCTCGGCGGGGTGATCAACTACATCCTGTCGAACGACCTCGACTTCCGGGAGTACGTCGCGGCCTACACGAACGCCGCGACCCTCGTCTCGGAGGAGTACCGGGACACGGAGGACCTGGACGGCCTGTTCAGCGGCTACGACGCCGACTCGGCGACGTACGACCGCAGCAGCTGGCAGTACCAGGGCGCGGAGCAGGTCGACGAGGACACGGGCGACTCGATCGAGCACAAGGAGCAGACGCGCTCGATGCAGTCCGGGTCGGGCGGAGCTCCGCTGAGCCACACCACGGACGGCGTCACCGAAGACCCGACGCTGCAGGGCCCGCAGTGCGTGTTCCAGATCCTCAAGCGACACTTCGCCCGCTACACCCCCGAGATGGTCGAGCGCGTCTGCGGCACGCCCCCCGAGCAGTTCCGGGCGGTCTGCGAGGCATGGACGGCGAACTCGAACCGGGAGCGCACCACGGCGCTGGTCTACAGCGTCGGCTGGACGCAGCACAGCGTCGGCGCGCAGTACATCCGCTCCGGCGCGATCGTCCAGCTGCTGCTGGGCAACATCGGCCGCCCGGGTGGCGGCGTGTTCGCGTTGCGTGGGCACGCCAGCATCCAGGGCTCGACGGACATCCCGACGCTGTTCAACCTGCTGCCCGGCTACCTGCCGATGCCCAGCGCGGAGTCGTCCGACGACCTCGCCACCTACCTGGACGCCGTCCGCAGCCGCACGCAGAAGGGCTACTGGGCGGAGGCCGACTCCTACATGGTGTCGTTGCTCAAGGAGTACTTCGGCGAGCACGCCACGGCCGAGAACGACTTCGGCTTCGACCTCCTGCCGAGGATCAGCGGCGACCACGGCACGTACCGCACGGTCATGGACATGGTGGACGGCGGGAAGGTCTTCGGCTACTTCCTGCTCGGGCAGAACCCGGCCGTCGGCTCGGCGCACGGGAAGCTGCAGCGCCTGGGCATGGCGAACCTGGACTGGGTGGTCGTCCGCGACCTCGCCATGATCGAGAGCGCGACATTCTGGAAGGACTCGCCGGAGATCGAGACCGGCGAGATCAGCCCCGGGACGTGCCGTACGGAAGTCTTCTTCTTCCCCGCCGCCTCGCACGTGGAGAAGGAGGGCACCTTCACCCAGACCCAGCGCATGGTGCAGTGGCGCGACAAGGCGGTCGACCCGACCGGCGACCAGCGCTCGGACCTGTGGTTCTTCTACCACCTGGGCCGGATGGTCAAGGAGCGGTTGGCGGCGTCGACGGATTTGCGCGACGAGCCGGTGCAGAAGCTCGACTGGAGTTACGACCTGCACCCAGGCGTCGCGGGCGACGCCTGGGCCGAGCCGTCGGCCGAGGACGTCCTGCGGCGGATCAACGGCTACGACGTCGCCACCGGCAAGGCCGTCGACAGCTACCTCGAGCTCAAGGCCGACGGCTCCACCGCCTGCGGCTGCTGGATCTACTCCGGCGTCTACGCGGACGGGGTGAACCAGGCCGCGCGCCGCATGCCGCACTGGGAGCAGGGCCCGTACGACGCCGAGTGGGGCTGGACGTGGCCCGCGAACCGCCGCGTGCTCTACAACCGCGCCTCGGCAGACCCGGACGGCAAGCCGTGGAGCGAGCGGAAGAAGCTCGTGTGGTGGGACGCGGAGAAGAAGAAGTGGACCGGGCACGACATCCCGGACTTCCCGGAGACCACCGCGCCGGGCCACGTCCCGGAGAAGGGAACGACCGGGCCCGACGGCCTGCGTGGCGACGACGCGTTCATCATGCAAGCCGACGGCAAGGCGTGGCTGTTCGCTCCGAACGGCGTGGTGGACGGGCCGCTGCCCACCCACTACGAGGCCCACGAGTCGCCGGTGCGCAACCCGCTCTACGGCCAGCAGGGCAACCCGACCGTCAAGGTCTACGGGCGGGCGGACAACCCGTCGAACCCGAACCCGCGCGAGCCCGGACACACCGAGGTGTTCCCGTTCGTGCTCACCACCGCCCGGCTGACCGAGCACCACACGGCAGGCGGGATGAGCCGGCAGCTGCCGTACCTGTCGGAGCTGCAGCCCGAGCTGTTCGTCGAGGTCTCCCCGGAGATGGCCCGGATGCGGGGGCTGACGCACCTGGGTGTGTGCCATGTGGTCACCAGCCGTGCGATGGTGCAGGCCCGGGTGACGGTGACGGACCGGATGGCGCCGCTGCGCGTCGACGGGCACGTGGTGCACCAGGTGTGGATGCCCTATCACTGGGGAAGCAACGGCCTCGTGACCGGAGACGTGGTGAACGACCTCTTCGGCGTGGTAGCCGATCCGAACGTCTTCATCCAGGAGAGCAAGGTCGCCACCTGCGACGTCCGCCCGGGCCCACGTCCGCGCGGTGCGCAGATGACGGCGCTGCTGCGCGACGTGCGGGCGCGCGCCGGGATCACGGTCGAGACGGGCAACGTGCTCGACACCGCCGCCGGATCGCCGCACGTCGCTCACGTGGAGGAGGCGGCCCACCCCGCGGCGGGGCCATCGGCGGGCGTCGGGGCAGCACCGCACCACCATGTCGAGCCACCGCGAAGCGAGGAGACGGCGTGAAGGGCCGCAACAGCCTGTCCGGCCCGCTGGCCGATCCGGCCGGCGACGCCGGGTACACCGGCGACCACCCGGAACGCGTCGGCTTCTTCACCGACACCTCGGTGTGCATCGGCTGCAAGGCCTGCGAGGTGGCCTGCAAGACGTGGAACGCCGTGCCGGAAGACGGGCTCGACCTGCTCGGCATGTCGTTCGACAACACCGGCTCGCTGGGCGCGAACTCGTGGCGGCACGTCGCCTTCATCGAGCAGCCGCGGACGACCGGCCACCAGGACCCCGGCCTGGCCGGGCTGCCGACCGGGGCTACCGGCACGGGGCTGTCGGCGGAGGTCGTCACTCCGCTGCTGCGCGGCGCGGAGCGCGGGGGCGGCGAGCTGGGCACGAGTCCGCTACCCACGGCGCAGGAAGCGGCGGTACGGGTCTCGCCGGTCGAGGACCTGGGCATGCCCGCGTTCAGCAAGCCGGGCGACGGGCATGGCACCGAGGGCCGCACGGCGTTCCGCTGGCTGATGGCCTCGGACGTGTGCAAGCACTGCACACACGCCGGTTGCCTGGACGTCTGCCCCACCGGGGCGCTGTTCCGCACCGAGTTCGGCACCGTGGTCGTGCAGCAGGACATCTGCAACGGCTGCGGCTACTGCGTCTCCGGCTGCCCATACGGCGTGATCGACCGCCGGCCCGGCGACGGGCGGGCCCAGAAGTGCACGCTGTGCTACGACCGGCTGCACGACGGCATGGAACCGGCGTGCGCGCAGGCCTGCCCGACCGACTCCATCCAGTTCGGGAAGCTGGACGAACTGCGCGAGCGGGCCGACCAGCGGCTGGCACAGCTGCACGACCTCGGAGTCACCGAGGCTCGGCTGTACGGGCACGACCCGGACGACGGGGTAGGCGGCGACGGCGCGTTCTTCCTGCTGCTCGACGAGCCGGAGGTCTACGGCCTGCCGCCCGACCCGCACGTGCCGACTCGCGACGCGAAGGCGATGTGGCGGCAGGCCGCGACGGCGGCCGCCGCGTTCGCCGTGGCCGGGATCGGGGCGTTCCTGTCGAGCGCGCTGGGTGGGCGATGACCGAGGGGCACCGATGAACAGGCGAAACGGGCAACGAGAACGGCCAGGCCGTCGCCCCGGCGGAGCGCGGCGACGCGGAGGCGCAGGCGGGCGACGCGCAGCTGTTCCAGGGCATCCAGGGTGGGAGACCGCCCGCGGAACGGGCCGGCGAGCAGCTGCGGCGCCGTCGGCGCAACGGACGCGGCGGCGAGCCGACGGTCGTGCCCGAAGCGGAGTTCCGCTCCTACTACGGCCGGCCGGTGCTCAAGCCGCCGGTGTGGAAGCACGAGATCCCGGCGTACCTGTTCACCGGCGGCCTGGCCGCCGGCACTGCGGTGCTCGCGGCGGGTGCGGACCTCACCGGCCGACCGGCACTGCGCCGCGCGAGCTGGCTCGGTTCGCTCGGCGGCCTGGTCGCCAGCATGTGGTTCCTGATCGCCGACCTCGGCCGTCCCGACCGTTTCCACCACATGCTGCGGGTGTTCAAGCCGACCTCACCGATGAGTGTCGGCACGTGGGTCCTCACCGCGTTCGGGCCCGGGGTCGGGGCCGCCGCGATCAATGAGCTGGTGCCACAGCGGTGGCAGCGCACGTGGCCGGCCCGCCTGCTGGGCCGGTTGGCCCGGCCGCTCGGGCTCTCGGCCGCGCTGACCGCGCCCGCCGTCGCGTCGTACACCGCGGTGCTGCTCTCGCACACCGCGGTGCCGGGCTGGAACGAGGTCCGCGACGAGCTTCCGTTCGTCTTCACCGGATCGGCCGCGGCGAGCGGCGGCGGGTACGGGATGCTCGCCGCGCCGCTCGAGGAGAACGGCCCGGCCCGCGTGTTCGCCGCCGTTGGCACGGTGCAGGAGCTGGTCGCCTCGCGGGTGATGGAGCACCGGATGGGGCTGGTCCGCGAGGCCTACGAGCACGGCCAGGCCGCTCGGCTGGGCCGCGCGGCCGAGGTGCTGAACGTGGCCGGGCTGCTCGGCACGGTGTTCCTGGCCGGCCGTAGCCGCACGGGTGCCGCCGCGTCGGGGCTGGCCCTGCTCGCGGGCAGCGCGCTGCAGCGCTTCCGCGTCTTCGACGCGGGCGTCGAGTCGACGAAGGACCCGAAGTACGTCGTGGTCCCCCAGCGCGAACGTCTCGACGCCCGCGCCACCACTACCTGACCCCTGTTCGAGATGCGACGACCCTGACGATCCCGCTGAGGATCTCTAGGCCGTGCCGTCTCGCACCGGCGCGGGTTCCGGAGACGCCGACCTGCCCGGCAGGACGAGCGAGCAGACGAGCCCGGCCACCAGCGCTGCCGCGAATACGGCGAGAACGGTGCGGTGCTCTCCGGGGACCGTGGACCGGTCCCCGGAGAGGTCGACCAGGCGCCCGAGGAGCGCGACCCCGACGACGCCTCCGAGGTAGCGCATCGTCGACCCGATCCCCGCCGCCGCGCCGCTCCGCGCACCCGGCACGGCGGCGAGCGATGCGCTCTGTGCGGCCGGGGTGGCCAACCCGACCCCGAGACCGAACAGCGCCAACGGGAGCGGGAGCCGGCCCAGCGACGACAGGCCGAACGACATCAGCAGCCCCACCGCGCCGAGGCAGGCGAGCGTTCCGGCGACGGCGACCGGCCGGGGCCCGATCCGGTCGACCAGCCGTCCGGACACCAGCGAGGCGACGATCATCGCGCCCATCATGGATACGAGGAGCCGGCCGGCGGCCGCCGCGTCGACAGCGAGGACGGCCGCGAGCACCTGCGGCAGTTCGAACAGCAAGGTGTACATCACGAGGTTCTGCAGGGCGACGAGCAACGATCCTGCGGTGAACGCTGCCGAGGAGAACAGCGCGAACGCCACCACCGGGTCGGCCACGCGCCGCTCCCACCACACAAAGGGCACGACCAGCACTGCGCAAGCACCGAGCAGGGCGGCACCGGCCGTGCCGCCGACCTCCAGGCCCAGCACCAGCGCGGTCAATGCCGCGGTGAGCAGCACCGTTCCGAGCACGTCGAACCGTGCGCGGGCTCGTGGTCGGGGGCGCCGCCGCCCGCGCCGGGTCGTCGCCGCCAGCAGGGTGGCGACCGCGATGACGGGCAGGTTCGCCGCGAAGATGCTCGGCCAGCCGAAGGCGTGCACCAACTCGCCGCCGACCGGAGGCCCGATCCCCGCGGCCAGCGACATCACAGCGCCGAACGTTCCGAACGCCCGGCCGCGGCGCTCTTGCGGCAGCTCGAGGCGCAGCAACGCCACCGTCGCCGGGACGATCGCGGCGCCGCCTGCGGCCATCGTCACCCGGGCCACCGCGAGCACAGCCAACGTCCCGGCGATCATGCCGAGCACCGCTCCACACACCACCAGGGCTTGCCCCAGCGCCAGCATGTGCCGATGCCCGAGCCGGTCGCCCAGCTTCCCGCCCGGGCTCTGCAGCACGATCGCAGCCACGAGATAGCTCGCCACAACCGCCTGAGCCACAGTCCCGGTCGGGTGGCCGAACTCCCGGGCGATCTCCGGCAGGGCGACCGCGATCATCGTGGAGTTGAGCGGCATGAGCGAGGAGGCGAGCAAGGCCGCCCCGAGTCTGCGTCCCGTGCCGGATGCAGGGGAAACTTCCGATCCCCCGGAGGGCGCCGACGCTCCGGGGGATCGGAATACCCTCTCAGCCAACGGTGATCGGCCGCCGCTGCAGCAGGAACACCGCGCCGGAGTGGAACGCGAATTCGATGTCGTGGTCCCGAGCACCGTAAACCACGTCGCAAGCCTCCGCGAGGGCGTGCAACGTGGCGAGCTGCGCGTCGTCCAGGCACGGCGCGTGCACGTCCGACGCATCGACGGCGGTCTCGCGTGGACCGGCCGGGCCCGCCCGCAGGGCCACGTCCTTCTCCCCCGTTGCCCGTTCCAGCACGCGGCCCCGGATGTCGAGTCGGTACCGGTCAGGAACCACGAGTCCGGCGACGACCGCCTCGCCCAGACCCCAGCTCGCCTCGATGACCCGCTCGGCCGCACCCGTGACGGGATTACGGGTGAACAACACACCGGCGACCTCGGCGGGCACGAGCTCCTGGATCACGACGCCCATCCGGGACGGCCGGAGCCCGAGCTGCGCCCGGTAGGCACGGGCCGCGGGCGCGTCGACGGAGGCATGCACGCGCCGGACGGCAGCAACGGCGGCATCCACATCGCACACCCCGAGGACCGTGCAGTAGGTACCGGCATAGCTCGCACCGGCGGAGTCCTCCCTGACGGCACTGGACCGGACGGCGCGGGAGACGCCGTTCCCCCAGACCCGGCGCAACGCGGAGACGACGTCCGGATCCGCGCGGACGACGGCCTCGACGGCGTCGACGGACAGTGCGATCCCCGCCGGCACCGGCAGGCCTGCACGGGCGGCCGTCCCCAGTGCCACAGCCTTGCCCCCGAACGCGACCGGGTCTACGGCCTCGGCCAGCGGAATCATCACCCGAGCAACCGGACCTCGCCGGTCGTCCCGTCGACCCGCACGCGGGCGCCGTCCGGTATCAGGCGGGTCGCGTCCCGCGTGCCGACGATCCCCGGGATCCTGTACTCCCGCGCCACGATGGCGGCGTGGCTGAGCTGACCACCCCGATCGGTGACGATCGCGCCGAGCAGCGGCAGGACGACCGTGAAGTACGGAGAGGTCATCTGGGTGACCAGGACGTCGCCACGCTGCACGCGGTCGAAGTCGGTGAGGTCGGCGACGAGACGAGCCGTGCCCTCGTAGACGCCCGTGTTGACCGAGAGGCCGCGAACCGTCGTGGTCGAGTTGGGGGCACCGGAGACCTCGAACATGTTGGCCAGCGCGACGTTCACGGCGAGCGTCGCGCGTCGGGCGGGCTCCGGCAGCGCCTCCAGGGGCGGGGGCGGCGCCGGCGGGGGTCCGAGCCGTTGCGGGGCGTCGTCCACGGTGCGCGTGGTCCGGCGCCGGAACCGCTCGGCGACCTCGTGCGCGCTCGGGCCCGGCTCGCCGCAGAGCAGCGCTGCCAGCTCGGCGGCCTCCACATCGACCGCGTGCGCCGGATCCGCCAGCGCACCCCGCGCGTTGAGCCGACGGCCGGCCTCGAGCACGGCGCGCCGGGCGAGGCCGACGGCCCATCCGTCGGAGTACGTGGCCCGCTCGTCCCGGAGCCGGTTGGCCAGCCGCGCCTCGTGCAGGCGGTCGTCGAACTCGGCGAGGTGTTCGGCCGGAACGCGCGCGCGAATGGCGGCGAGCTCCGCGTCCCCGTCGTCGCCGTCCGAGGGGGTCTTCCGGCTCGTGACGGCCGCCCGGATCGCGCCGACCAGCATGGCGGGCAGCTCCCCTGCCGACGGCCCGCCGACGTCGTAGCCGAGCGACCGGTACCGGACCGCGTCGAGGTACGCCCGCGCGGCGGGACCCGCATCGGGATCGGCGGTGAGGACGTCGAGCACGTCCTCGGGCTCGTCCGACGACGTGAGGACCGCCCGCGCGGAGTCGGACGCGCCGACGACGTCCGCCAGTACGTCCAGCTCTGCGCTGGCGAACCCGATGGAGATGGCTGAGGTGCCGCGCAGCAACCCCATGAGCTCCCCTGCGGTGGCGCCGGTCCAGTCGAGAGCCCCGGCCAGGAAGTCGCCGGCCGCCATACCTGACGGCGCGCTGTAGCGGTGGTGGAGCGCGATCATCGCCTCGAGGTGGTGCCAGCACCGGCCGACGTGCTTGGCGAGCCCCTCGTCCGACAACGTGGCGGGATCGACGGCTTGCAGGGCCCGGTGCGCGGCGATCGCGGCGGGCTTGTCCACCTCGTCCCAGTGGGCGAGGTCGGCCCGCCAGAACCGCTCGCTGAACGCGCGGGCGGACGTCTCGATCCGGGCGCGCATCTCCTCCGGCGTCGCCGTCCCGCCAGCGCCGAACGGCAGGAGCTGGACGTACATGAAGCCGTCGATCACGGCCACGTCGTAGCGCCCGAGCAGCAGCCCGTACCGTGCCAGACCCTCGGCGAATCCGCGCGGGAAGCCGGAGACCAGGGCAGCCGCCGCGAACCGGGCGACCGGCTTGTTCAGGTGGGTCGTCTCCAGCTCCCACGTGCCGTCGTTGGGCGGTACGAACGTCTCGTCGTCCACGGAGGCTCCCTTCGCCGGCCGGGGGCGACACCGGCCAGAGTGATGAGGAGCTCGCAGGTCCACCTGATGCCGTTAGCAGCCCGACTTCACCCGTTCACGTCAACGTAACCGTCCGTTTGCGCGAATCGTTCGGGAGCGGCGTCCGCCGCCCGCTCAACCTCGGAAATGACGATCTTGTGCTGCCGCAGCATCGCCTGGAACGCGCGCTGCGCACGGGCGGTGTCAGGGTCGGCGATCAGCTCGTTGAGCCGCGTGGGGACGACCTGCCACGAGACGCCGAACCGGTCCTTGAGCCACCCGCACGGGCCCTCCTCGCCGCCGTCGGAGAGCAGGGACCAGTAACGGTCGACCTCCTCCTGATCGCCACACATGATCTGGAAGGAGATCGCCTCGCTGAACGTGAACTGCGGGCCGCCGTTCAGACCCACGTAGGGCTGCCCGTCGAGGCGGAACTCCACGGTCATGACCGCCCCCTCCTCGCCAGGAGTGTCGGGTCCGTACCGGGTGATCCGGTCGATCCCGGAGTTCGGGAAGATCGCGGTGTAGTGCTGCGCCGCCTGCTCGGCCTGGCCGTCGAACCACAGGCAGGGAATCTGCTTCGGCATCGGTCCGTCCCTTCCGTCATGTCTACTGTCGAGAAGAAGGACGGCGGCGCCTCCCGGAACTCATCGGTCAGGAACAGAACGTGTCGGTCGCGACCGCGATGAAGCCCTGCGAGTCGTCGCCGAAGGAGCGCTTCACCGCGGCGAGCTCGTCGCTGGTGAGCGTCGCCGCGCGGCGCTCCATATAAGTCCGGCTGTCCCGCCGTTGGCAGATCTTGCGCGCCGCCGACACCACCAGCCCCTCATCCCATCCGGCGGCGACGGCGTGTCCGTGCCCGCGGACCTCCGCGAGGAAGTGCTGGTCCACCGCGGCCCGCGGTGGGGCCGTGACACCGGCGGCGGACACCCCGAGCACCGCACCGACGGAGGCGACGCACACGACGGCCGCCCGCCGCAGCCGCGGTCCCCACGGTGGTCTCGCCCGGTGACGTCCTCGTTTCCTGCGTGCGCCCATCGCTCCCCCCGGTGCGGTACGGGAGCGGGTGACACCGCTCCTCAGGCCGTCCCGAGTGTTGATCTACCCCGGTACCGACCTTCGGAGCACCACTCATCCGGGTGGTACACGGCCGAACGGCGCAACCACCGAGGGTCTTCCGCGTTGGGCGCTGCCTATCTGGAGCAGTAGGTGTCGAGCGCGAGTGCGGTGAAGTCGCGGGTCCGGGGGCCGAAGACGGCGCCGACGGCGGCGAGTTCCGCGCTGGTCAGCGCCGTGGACCGGCGCTCCCGGACCGTGACGTGGGCGACCTTGCGGTCGCAGATCTTGCGGGCGGCCGAGAGCACCAGCATCTCCTGCTCGCCCGGGGCGATGGCGTGCCCGTGCGACTGAGCTTCTTCGATGAACCGCCGGTTCGCGCCGTCGAGCGACGGGATGACCCAGGCGAAGGCGCTGACGGCGAGTGCGACCACTCCGACCGCGACGAGCGCGACGACGCCCCGTCGGAGGTACGGGCCGAATCGCCGCGGGGCGGACCCGAGCTGCTCCTCTCCGACGGCCACGGCCACCACATCGGCGTCGGCGTCGGCGTCGGCGTCATCGGCGCTCACGCCCGCGGTGTCGTCTAACTCATGCCGCCTCTTCGGTGGCGTCGCTGGTCACGGCGTCGCTGGTCACGGCGTCGGCGGTCACGGCCTCGGCGGTCACGGCCTCGGCGGCGTCGACCTCGGCCGGGTCGGCCACGACCGACCCGGCCGCTTGCGGTTCTGCCTCAGCGATGGACGGCGCGGCGTCCCCCGACTCCTCCGCGCCGTCCCCCGTGGCGCCGTCACATACCGCGACGGCGGCGGACCGCTGCTCCTCGTCCCCGCCCACGATCCGGTCTACCCCCGTTGCACTGAGAAAGTTGCCAGATACACGGACGGTGGATCGGCCGAGCCGCCACCGACACCGGCTCGGCCGCACGCTGCGAGGGATTCCCCGCACCGCTTCTCGCCAACTCGCTCGTTCGGACTACTGGCTCATCCAACGATCCGTGTAGGTCACGGACGGGTGAAGACAGCGCGCCTTCGCGGATCGGGCACGGTCGCCGTCACGTTGCCGATCCGACGCATCGGCGAGACCTGGAGCGGGCACTCTCCGTTACCACCACTTCGAGGAGGCCATCATCACCGCCATCGTCGCCGCCGTGCTGTTCGTGATCGCACTGCTGCTGCACCTGTCCGGTTTCTCCCTGGGTCCGCTCGACGCGACGTTCTTCGAGCTGGCCGGGCTCGTGGCCGTCGCCCTGCACCTCGCCGGCATCGGCGCCTCCTACCGGGGGCGCGTGCGCCGCTGATCCGACGAGCGGGACTGGTCGGGACCTAGCCGACGAAGGTGCCGTTCGTTCCGCCGACGGCGTCGGCCGGCGGCGCCGTCGTCGCTCGCAGCACCAGCTCGGTCGCCAGCAGGTGGTGCCGAGCTGGTGCCGCGTCGCCCACGCGGCGCGCGCGGATCGCCGCCACCAGCTCCGCCGCAGCCGTGCTCCCCTTCGCGACAGCGTCCTGGCGCACCGTGGTCAGCGCCGGGGTGATGCGGCGTGCGAGCGGGGAGTCGTCGAAGCCGATGACCGACACGTCCGCGGGGACCCGCAGGCGGAGGTCGACGGCGGCGCGGAGGACGTCCGCGGCGAGGGCGTCGGAGGAGGCGAGCACCGCCGTGGGCCGGTCCGGTGCGGCGAGCAGCTCACAGGCGGCGGCGTACGCCTCCTCTCCGTCAGACCTCTCGACGTACCGCGGCACCGGCGTGATGCCGGCCGGGCCGAGCGCGTCGCGCCAGCCGCGCAGGCGCTCGCGCGGGACGTACCGGTCGTCCGGATTCGCCGCGAGCAGCGCGATCCGGCGGTGCCCGAACTCGACGAGATGCGTAGCCGCCGCGCACGCACCCGCGCGGTCTGCGATGTTGACGCTCGGGAGGCGGTCATCGGGCGGCTGGTCGACGAGCACGAGCGGGAGCTGCCTGCGGCGCAGCCACTCGACGTGCTCGTCGACCGGGCTGCAGGAGTAGATGATGGCGCCGTCCATCGCGACGTCGCGCACCGGCTCCACATCCCGCGTGCCGAGGTTCGGGAGCAGGGTCAGGGCGAGCCCGTCGTGGCCCAGCTCCTCGGCGACGACCGCGAGGAAGAGGGCGACGACGTCGGCGGACAGGGCGTGGCGGGGCGTGCCGTGGAACAGGATGCCCACGGTCCCCGTCGATCCGCGGGCGAGCGTGCGGGCCGCCGGATCGGGGCCCGCGTAGCCCAGCTCGGCCGCGGCGGCGAGGATCTTCTCGCGCAGCGCGGCCGAGAGCTGGTCCGGACGGGAGAACGCGTTGGAGACGGTCATCGGGCTGACCCCGACCCGCCGGGCCACGGTCCGCAGCGTCACCCTCGTCACGGGGCGAGCCTAGGCGCGCCGCGCCCGGCTCCGATCAGGAGACGCTTCGATAGAACTCGCGGGCCCGGTCCAGTACTGCGAGCAGGTCGCCGAGCTGCCGCTCCCGCTGTCCGGGGCCGAACCGGCCGTGCTCGCCGGCCAGCTCCTCGACCCCGTCGAGCAGCCGCAGGCACCACCGCGCCGACGCCGCCCGCCCGACCCGCCGCCCGTCGACGTCGACGTACACCGGCGTCGTGTGGGCGAACACCGGGGCGCCGACGGTGTGCGGGTCGGTGTCTCCGTACGCGGCCGCGGCGAGCCAGAGCCCGCCGTCCACGGTCACCTCGTGCTCCAGCTCGACGGCCCCGGAGGCCAGCACGCCGTCCGGCCCGTGGAGCACCAGCCGCTCGACCCCGCCGCCGACCGTCCGGGCCCGGACACGCAGCCGTTCCCCCCGCCCACGGTCCAGCACGGCACCCGGGCCGTGGCCGTCGACGTCCAGCGTCAGCCACGGCCCGTTGGTCACGATCGTGCGCCCGGCACGCACGGCGTCGGTGAACGCCGCGGTGCGCAGCGGCGCGTCGCCGAGCTGCGCGTAGACCCGCCCCCAGCCCGGAGGGTTGGACGCCGGGGCGGGGCCACGGGCGAACGACAGGAATGCGTCGGTGCCCGCGGTGGCGGCCAGCCGCAGCCCGCAGGAGAGCAGGTGGTGGTAGAGCACGACCGCGCCGTGGTCGTCGAAGCAGGAGACGAGCTCGACGGCGTCCACGAGGCCGAGCGCGGCGTCGGCCACCAGCTCGCGGGCCTCGACCATGCGGAACGGGCGAAACAGGTCGTCGGGGTCAGCGTCGGCGTCGTCGCCCGGCGCGAAGACCGGGTGCGCGTAGGTGGTCACCGCGCCGAGGTCGCGCATCTGCCCACACGCCACGCTGTTGGGGGGCCAGTCCCAGGGGTGGTCGGTGCCGTCCTCGCCGGTGTACCGCAGCTCCGGGACACCGGTCAGGCCGAGGCCGTGCACATGCCCGAGCATCTGGTTGCGGAACTCCAGGCCCGCGCGGACGAGAGCGCCGTCCGCCCGCAGGTCCGTGCCCGCCGTCGCCTCCAGCAGCTCCTCGTCGTAGACGAGGCCGCCCCCCAGGTTGCCTGCGGTGAGGTGCATCAGCGCGAGGCCCTCGCCACGCTGCATCCGCACGGCATCCGCCGGTTCCAGCACGTGGTCGCCGCTGTAGTTGAGGTGGACGTGCAGGTCGGCGCCGTACCAGCCGTCGGCGGCCGGGTCGAACCGGCGCTGCGGGTCGTACGCGACGGTCACGGTCTCCCCCACAGCCGGCGTGACGTCGACCTCGAGGCGCGCGAACTCGATCCCGCGGGCGGCGACGACGTGCAGCGGACCGGCCGGAACGGTGAGGTCGGTCGGGCCGGGGTCGGTGTGGAAGAACGGACGGTCGGCGGAGTCCCACTTGGCCGGGACACCCTCGGCGAACCAGGCGCCACCGGTCCCGTCGGTGACGGACCAGCGCGCGCCGTCCGGGCTGGTGAGCCGAAGCGTTGCCGCGGCCGAGGGGACCACGGCGTCGATCGTGCACCGGGCGGCCCCGCACGTGACGACGATCGGCTCGGCCGCGTCGACCGTCCGGAGCCCGGCTCCGTGAGCCGGCACCGGCACCTCCGCACCGTCGACGGCGACGACGAGGCCGCGGTCGGCCTTCGAGTCGAGCACGACGTCGATCTGCACCGTCGTGCCGGGGACCACCGGTCGAGCCGGCCCCGTGCGCACCGTGAGCCCGCCGTCCGCCGCGACCGTCACCAGCGCCAGCCCGGCCGGGACGTCGGTGCCGACCGCGGCCCGCACCGCCCCGGCCCAGTCGCCGGATGCGCTGAACGCGGCGAAGGCCGGGCCGAGGCGGGCGAAGCGCGCCCACCGGAACATGTCCGGGAACGCCTCCTCGCCCCAGCCGACGCCCTGCTCGGCGCGCAGCCGCCGGTAGCGCGCGACCATCTCGATCACTGCGGGCGGCAGGTCCAGCGCGGCGTCGTCGTGGCAGCACATGCGGACAGCGTGGCACCGTCGCGGGGCGGCTCACACCAGCAAGGCGGAGATCAGCAGCTGGGATGACAACAGGGTCGCTCCCGTCCACGCCAGCGTGCGGACGAGATTGGCCGCATTCATCCGCACCGACCAGCCGGAACGCGGGGTACACCCAGCACCGGCGCGGCGGCGTTGATCCACAGGACACGCGTCGGCAAGGGAGACGACCCCACGGGGTCAGTCTCCTGGTCGTCAGCCGAACCGGCCCGAGACGTAGTCCTCGGTCGCCTTCTCCGTCGGGTGCGAGAAGATCGTCCGCGTCTCGTCCATCTCGACGAGCCTGCCGGGCTTGCCCGTGCCCTCGATGTTGAAGAACCCGGTGTAGTCGCTCACCCGCGCGGCCTGCTGCATGTTGTGGGTGACGATGACGATCGTGTACTCGGTCTTCAGCTCGTTGATCAGGTCTTCGATCGCGAGCGTGGAGATCGGGTCGAGGGCCGAGCAGGGCTCGTCCATCAGCAGCACGTCGGGCTGCACGGCGATCGCCCGCGCGATGCACAGGCGCTGCTGCTGCCCGCCGGAGAGGCCGGAACCGGGCTTGTCGAGCCGGTCCTTGACCTCCTTCCACAGGTTCGCGCCGCGCAGCGACATCTCGACCAGCTCGTCCAGCACGGACTTCTTGGCCTTCTTGTTGTTCAGCTTCATCCCCGCGACCACGTTCTCGTAGATCGACATCGTGGGGAACGGGTTCGGCCGCTGGAACACCATGCCGACCTGGCGGCGCACGCCGACCGGGTCCACGCCCGGGCCGTAGAGATCGCGGCCGTCGAGCGCGAGCCGGCCCTCGACCCGCGCGCCCGGGATGACCTCGTGCATGCGGTTGATCGAGCGCAGGAAGGTCGACTTCCCGCAGCCCGACGGCCCGATCAGTGCGGTGACGTTCTGCGCCCGGATCGTCATCGACACGTCCTCCACCGCGAGGAACGAGCCGTAGTAGATGTGGAGGTTCTCGACGTCGATGCTCTTACTCATGGAATCCTCTCCGACCGCTCAGCGGCCGGCAGTCTTGGGGGCGAACAGGCGGGCGATCAGCCGGGCCGCGAGGTTGAGCACCATCACGAAGACGATCAGCACGAGGGCAGCGGTCCACGCGCGGTCGATGAACGGCTCGCGTGGTACTCCGGGGGCGACGTAGGAGTAGTAGGAGAACACCGGCAGCGTCGCCATCCGGCCGTCGAACGGGTTGAAGTTGACCCCCGTGGTGATGCCCACCGCGATCAGCAGCGGGGCCGTCTCGCCGATGACGCGCGCGACTGCCAACGTCACCCCGGAGGCGATACCGGCGATCGATGTCGGGATGACGACCTTGGTGATAGTGCGCCACTTCGGCACGCCCAGCGCGTACGCCGCCTCGCGCAGCTCGTTCGGCACGATCTTGAGCATCTCCTCGGTGGAACGCACCACCACCGGGATCATCAGCACTGAGAGCGCGACCGAGCCCATGAAGCCCATCCGGATGCCCGGGCCGAAGAACAACGCGAAGACCGCGAAGGCGAACAGGCCTGCCACGATCGACGGGATGCCGGTCATGACGTCGACGAAGAAGGTGATCGCCCGGGCCAGCTTCCCGTTGCCGTACTCCACGAGGTAGACCGCGGCGAGCAGGCCGACCGGGATCGACATCAGCGCGGCGATCGCGGTGATGATCAGTGTGCCGACGATGGCGTGGTAACCACCGCCGCCCTCGCCCACCACGCCGCGCATGGAGTAGGTGAAGAACTCGACGTCGAATCGGGCCAGCCCGTTCGCCAGCACTGTCACGACGACCGAGACCAGCGGGGCCATCGCGAGGAGGAATGCCGTCGTGACGAGCACCGTGACGAGCCGGTCCAGCGCCTTGCGGGGCCCCTCGACCGCCCGAGAGGTCAGGTAGACAGCTAGGGCGTACACGACGGCGGTCGCGGCGACGGCGAGGCCGAGGCCGCGACCGGCCAGGAGCAACCCGCCCCCGACCACGACGGCCGTGCCGCCGAGGATCGCCCAGGGCCCCCACGACGGGAACTCCCGCACCCGCTTCGCCACGGACGGCTGCGACGCTTCGAGGGCGCGTTCCTCCGCGACCTTCTGCTGTTGCGGCGTCTCGGGTTCGGTCCCGGTACTCATCAGTTGGCTCCCGAGAACTCACGGCGGCGGTTGACGATGTAGCGGGCGAGGGCGTTGACCAGCAGCGTGATCACGAAGAGCACGAGCCCGGAGGCGATCAGCACGTTGACCGCGAGTCCGGACGACTCGGGGAACTGCAGGGCGATGTTCGCCGCGATCGTCGACGGATTGGTCGAGCTGATCAGGTTGAAGGTGACCACACCGGACACCGACAGCACGATCGCGACGGCCATCGTCTCGCCCAGAGCCCGGCCCAGGCCGAGCATGGCCCCGCTGACGACGCCGGAACGGCCGAACGGGAGCACGGCCATCCGGATCATCTCCCAGCGGGTGGCCCCCAGCGCCAGGGCCGCCTCCTCGTGCAGCGTCGGCGTCTGGCGGAAGACCTCGCGGGACACGGCCGTGATGATCGGCAGGATCATCACGGCGAGCACGAGGCCGGCGACCAGCATCGTGCGTCCGGTGGTCGAGACCGGGCCGACGAAGAAGGGCAGCCAGCCCAGGTACCGGTTGAGCCACGAGGCGAGACCGACCGAGGCCGGGCCGAGCACGGCGGCGCCCCAGAGCCCGTAGATGATGCTGGGCACCGCAGCGAGCAGGTCGACCAGGTAGCCCAGGGTCTGCGCCACCCGACGCGGCGCGAAGTGGGTGATGAACAAGGCGACGCCCACGGCCAGCGGTGTCGCGACGATCAGTGCGATGAGCGCGGAGAGGATCGTTCCGAAGACGAGCGGTGCGATGTAGGCGACCAGCGACTGCCCGCCGGGCAGGCTGCCGGAAGGCGCGAAGAACGCGGGCACGGCCTCGGAGATCAGGAAGACCGCCACCCCCGCCAGGACGACGAGGATGAGGACTCCCGCCCCCCTCGCGAGATCGGCGAAGATGCGGTCGCCGACCTGCCGGACGGGCTTGGTGGACGTCGGCGTGGGCGCGTCGGTCGTGGCGCTCATGAGTCGTTCCTCGATGTGTAGGACCCGGTGGTCCGGGTGACCGCGGGCTTGCGGCCGCCCGGACCTCTCCGGGCGCGGATCCGAACTCAGGCTCCCGCGGAGATGCCCGAGATGGCGGGCTCGATCTGCGAGCGCAGCTTGTCCGACAGCGGCGCGGAGCCGGCGGCGTCGGCCGCGGCCTTCTGGCCGTCCGCACTGGTGGTGTAGGTGAGGAAGCCCTTCACCAGGTCGGCCTGCGCCTGGTCGGCGTACTTCGAGCAGGCGATCTGGTACGACACCAGCACGATCGGGTAGGTGCCCGACGCCGTCGTGTCGCGCTTGAGGTCGAAGGCGAAGCTGCTGTCGCCGCGTCCCTGGACGCGCTCGGAGTTGTCCAGCACGGCCGCAGCGGCCTCCGGCGTCGGCCCGGTGTACTCGTTCCCGACCTTGACCAGGACCTTCCCGAGGGATCCGGCCTGGCTCTCGTCGGCGTAGCCGATCGTGCCGTCGCCCTTCTGGATCGCACCGATCACGCCCGAGGTGCCCTGTGCGGCCTCGCCGCCCTGCACCGGCCAGTTCCCGCTGGCGTCGTAGGTCCAGGCCCCACCGGACGCCTTCTTCAGGTAGTCGGTGAAGTTCTGCGTGGTGCCCGACTCGTCGGAGCGGTGGACGGGCGTGATCCGCTGGTCGGGCAGGGACTTGCCCGGGTTGTCCGCGGCGATCGCCGGGTCGTTCCAGGTGGTGATCGTGCCGTTGAAGATGTCGGCGATCGTGCCCGGCGCGAGCTGCAGGTCGGTGACGCCTTGCAGGTTGTAGACGACGGCGATCGGGGAGACGTAGGCCGGCACCTCGACCACGTCGCTCTTGCACCGGTCCTGCGCCTGGGTCAGCTCGTCCTGCTTGAGGTAGGCGTCGCTGCCGGCGAACGCGACGCCGCCCGCGATGAACTGGGTGCGCCCCGCACCGGAGCCCACGGGGTCGTAGTTGACAGTCGCGTCGGGGTTCGCGCCGGTGAAGGCGGCGATCCAGGCCTGCATGGCGGCCTGCTGGGCGCTCGAGCCCGCACCGGAGATCGTGCCGCTCAGGGCGGTGCCGCCCGCGCTCGGGGCGGCGCCGCCGGCAGGAGCGGACTCGTTGGCCGCACCGCAGCCCGCGAGGAGCACGCCGGCGACGACGCCCGCCGCGGCGACTCGGGCACGGGCGACGTGCCGCTGGTTCTTCACGCTGAGGATTCCTCCGTGACCACCGGACTTCGCTGTCGCGCGGTGCCGGGAGAAGACCGCTTGATCCGGAAGGTAGGCGCGCCCGGTGGACGCCGATCCCCGTCGAGGTGAACGGAGGATGAACAGGGCCGCGGGGTGAGAGAGGGCACGCACATTGGTGATCAGCGGCAACGCCGGGTAGCGGGTCAGCGCCGGTACGACACGTCCCCGCTGAAGCGCTCGAAGCCGAGGTCGCGGTAGAGCCGGACGGCGGCGGCGTTGTCGGCCTCGACGTAGAGCACGACGGCGCCCAGCCCGAGGTCACGCAGGTGCACGAGCCCGGCGAGGGTCAGCGCCTGGCCGAGCCTGCGGCCCTGGGCGGCCGGATCGACGCCGAGCACGTAGACCTCGCCGACCGGGGCGGTGGCGTCCGCCTCGCCGGTGCCCGTGGCGTGCACCTTCGTCCAGTGGAAGCCCAGCACGTGCTGTGGCGCGGTGACGTCGACGGCCAGCAGCACGCCGTCCGGGTCGAACCACGGCTCGGCCTCACGCTCGGCGACGTCGTCGAGCGTCCAGCCACCCTGCTCGGGGTGCCACGCGAAGGCGGCGTTGTTGACCCGCAGCAGCTCGGCCTCGTCCGCGCCCACCGCGAGCGACCGGATCCGGACGCCGTCGGGCACCTGCGGGTCGGGCAGCGGGACGTCGAGGTCGCGGCGCATCCTCCACAGCTCGCGCTGCGCCGTGAGGCCCGCGCGGGCCGCGAGGGCGGCCGCGGCGGGCAGCGCACCGTGCGCCCACACCCGCACCTCGGGAGTTCGGTCGAGCAGCGCGGCGAGCAGGGCGGAACCGATCCCGCGGCGCCGGTGCACGGGGTGCACGACCAGCTCGGCGACGGGGTCGGGCGCGCCGTCCGGGGCCGTTGCGGCGGGGTCGACCTGCGCGTACCCGACGAGCGCGCCGCCCCACAGGTCGGTGGAGGTCCCACGCAGGTCCCCGGAGCCGACGCCGTCGGCCGGAGGGGCATCGGCGGAGCCCCGGGCGAGCAGGTGCTCGGCGGTGGAATGCCGCGGATGCCGGAGCTGCCGCAGCACCTGCTCGGACAGCGGTGCGGTGCCGTCTTCGGCGACGGCCGCCGCGGCCAGTGCCTCGACCTCCGCGACGAGGGCCGGCGTGGCCGTGGTCTCCCAGGTCAGCTCGGGCGAGATGATCGGCACCCGGCCGACCCTACCCGCGTCGCCGCCCCGGACCGGTGATCGCCGATGACGGGCGTCGGTGGTGGTTCGATCAACAACACGCGCCCGCGGACGGCGATCACGCGTGTCGATCTCACCTACCCGAAGGCGTAGGTCAGGCGAGCCGGGCGTGCACCGGGCGGCCGTTGCGACGCACACCGAGACGGTCGTCGTCGTCGGTCTCCTCGGTCTCCTCCGGCAGCGCACCGGTCGGAACCCCGAGACCCGCACGGGTCGGGCGGACGAACTTGTAGCCGACGTTACGCACGGTGCCGATCATCTGCTCGTGCTCGGCGCCGAGCTTCGCCCGTAGCCGCCGCACGTGGACGTCGACGGTGCGCGTCCCACCGAAGAAGTCGTAGCCCCAGACCTCCTGCAGCAGTTGCGCACGGGTGAACACCCGGCCCGCGTGCTGGGCGAGGTACTTGAGCAGCTCGAACTCCTTGTAGGTCAGCTCGAGCAGGCGACCGCGCAGCCGGGCCGCGTACGTGGCTTCGTCGATCACCAGCTCGCCGAGCACGAGCGCACCGCCCGCGCTCGCGGCGTCACCACCGGGCCGGGCGCGCAGCAGCCGCAGCCGTGCGTCCACCTCGGCCGGGCCTGCGGTCGGGAGCAGGATCTCGTCCACCACCCACTCGCCCGAAACAGCCACCAGGCCACCCTCGGTGAGCACCGCGATGACCGGAATGTCGGTTCCGGTGCTGCCCAGCAGCCGACACAGGCTGCGGGCGGCCACCAGGTCTGTCCTTGCGTCGACGAGAACGGCGTCGTGCGGGCCGGCGTCGAGCAGCGCAGCGACCTCCGGGGCCGCGGTGCGCACACCGTGTGGAAGCAGTGTCAGTGCCGGCAGGACCGAACCTGGATCCGGGTCTGCCGTGAGCAACAGCAGCTCCACGTCGTGCCTCCTCTTCCATGCGGGCCGGGCTGGACGGGCCACCCCGGTCGACCGATTGGACGGCGGGCGACGTCGACGCACCGTTCACATCGGCGTCACGTGGCCTCAACGCACGTGACGCGTTTCAGCAGAATAACCAGCGAAGGCGCCAAATGCAGGACCCGCGCGGCGCAGCTCACTCGGGTGATCCAACGTGTGCACGTAACAGTTCGGTCGCAGAGCCGTGCCGCGGCGGCGGTCACAGGGCGTGCCGTAGGCTCCTCCCATGTCCGACAGGTCCGTCGCGCCCCGTCCGCGCGCGGGCTCCCGCACCTCCCTGCGGGTGAAGCGCACCGTCGCCACGCTGGTCGTGCTCGCCGCGGTCGCCGTCGGCATCGACTACGGGGCCGCCGCCCTCACCGAGGGCGTGGTCGCCCGGCAGATGCGCACTCAGCTGGGCCTGGCCGACGACCCGTCGGTGCGCGTCAACAACTTCCCGTTCCTCATCCAGGCGATCTCCGGCCGCTACCGCAGCGTGGACGTCACGGCGGACCACATCGCCGTCGGACCGCTGCGCGACGTGCAGGTACGCAGCCAGCTGCGCGACGTCAGGGCGCCGCTGTCGGAGATGCTCGGCGACGGGCCACGCACCGTGACGGTCCGCGAGGTCGAAGGCACCGCGCGGATCGGGGCCCCGGACGTCGAGCGACTCATCCGCGAGGCGGGCAACGTACCGGTCGACAAGCTCTACATCGACGGGATCGACGCCGACGGCCTGCAGCGCGCGGTCGACGACGGCGCGGATCCGGCGCTGCTGACGCTCGACCCCGCCACGGCGGTCCGGTTCAGCGGCACCGTGGACATCCTGGGGCAGGAGCAGCAGGTGTCGATCATCTCCGAGATGCAGCTCGCCGACGGCCGGGCCCAGATCACACCGCGCGACGTCCGTCTCGGCGACACCGACGCCGACCCGCTGCCCGTGGCCGTGCAGCGGACCCTGAGCCGGGTCTTCACGCTGACCCTGGACCCGGGCGGACTGCCGCTGCAGGTCACGCCCACGACCCTGCGCGCCACCAGCGGCGGGCTGGAGATCAGCGGGCTCACCGGGCGCCTCGTGCTCGGTCCGGGCGCCCCGACGGGCTGACGTCCGCCAGAACCCGCCACGAGGCTGTCACCGATCCCGGCGCGACGCGTCCACCCCGCGCTCCGCGCGAGGCGACCGCCCCGCGCCGGATCAAGTCTCCCGCCGGCCGGTCCGCTCGGTTACCCTCGGGGCCGTGTTCTGGCCGCTGACCCGACGACGCGCCGTCGACCTGTGCCGCGTCGGCAGCTGCCTCTGTCGGGCCTGCTGAGTCCGGGCCCTCGCACATCTCGGGCCGCGTGAACCGGCCCGCCGCTCCGTGACACCGCCGTGTCTCCGTCGCGCGTCGCCGCCCGGACATGCCCGCCGTTCCACCCACCCGCACCACACCACGCAGGGAGCTACCTCATGAGCCGCCAGGACGTCCTGGTCACCGCCGACTGGGCGGAGAAGAACCTGGGCACCGACGGGATCGTCTTCGTCGAGGTCGACGAAGACACCACCGCCTACGACGGGGGCCACCTCCCCGGCGCCGTCAAGATCAACTGGACCACCGAGCTGCAGGACCCGGTCCGCCGCGACATCGTGAACAAGGAGCAGTTCGAGCAGCTGCTGTCGAGCAAGGGCATCGCCGACGACGACCTCGTCGTGCTCTACGGCGGCAACAACAACTGGTTCGCGGCCTACGCGTACTGGGAGTTCAAGCTGTACGGCCACAGAGAGGTCAAGCTGCTCGACGGCGGCCGCAAGAAGTGGGAGCTCGACGGGCGCACCCTGACCACGGACGTGGTCTCGCGCCCGAGCGCCTCGTACACGGCCAAGGACGCCGATCTGTCGATCCGCGCCTTCCGGGACGAGGTCGTCGACTCCATCGGTGCGAAGAACCTCGTCGACGTCCGGTCGCCCGACGAGTTCTCGGGCAAGATCCTCGCGCCCGCGCACCTGCCGCAGGAGCAGAGCCAGCGGCCCGGCCACATCCCCACGGCGATCAACGTGCCGTGGAGCAAGGCCGCGAACGAGGACGGCACCTTCAAGTCGGACGACGACCTGCGCGAGCTCTACGGCGCCGCCGGCCTCGACGGCTCGCAGCCGACCATCGCGTACTGCCGCATCGGCGAGCGCTCCAGCCACACCTGGGTCGTGCTGCGCGAGCTGCTCGGCCACAGCGACGTCAAGAACTACGACGGCAGCTGGACCGAGTACGGCTCGCTGATCGGCGTGCCGATCGAGCTGGGGACGGGGGCGCGCTGATGTGTGGAGCTCCTGAGCAGTCGGTCACCCTCCCGGCAGGCACCGACCTGACCAAGGAGACCGTGCTCGCCGGCCGCGTGCTGGCCAGCGGGTCGCCGGTCGCCGGCGCGTTCGTCCGACTGCTGGACGGCACGGGCGAGTTCACGGCCGAGGTCGTCGCCTCGGCGGCGGGTGACTTCCGGTTCTTCGCCGCGCCCGGCACCTGGACACTGAGGGCGCTGTCGCGCTCGGGCAACGGCGAGACGGTGCTGACCGCGGACGGCCCCGGCCTGCACACCACCGAGCTGGCGGTCGCGTAACCCCGCCGTCCCTACGCAACGAAAGCGGCTTTCGGTGCATCTACCGCACCGGAAGCCGCTTTCAGTGCATTCGGGGCGGGCCGCTCCCGCACGCACAGGTGCGGCCGGAGATCCGGCCGACCGCCCCGGGCTACCCTCCCTGCGTGCACTGGTTGTTCACCGGGCTTCTGGTCGGAGTCAGCGGGGCCACGGCCGTCTACACGCTGTGGCTGGTCCGCAGGCTGTTCACCACACCGCCCGCCCCTGCCCCCGTGACGCACGAGCAGCCGGAGGTCACCCCGTGACCGAGGACGCCATCGAGGCCGGCAGCACCGTCCCCACCGCGGCGAACGCGGCGCCCGACGCGCCCCGGCGCAACCGGCCCCGCTTCGACGACCTGCCGATCCCCGACGACACCGCCAACCTGCGCGAGGGCCCCGACCTACACCCCCTGTGCACCGGGCTGCTGCCGCTCATCGGCGTGTGGCGCGGGGCGGGTGAGATGGTCGAACCCGGGGCGGACGCACCGGTCGCATTCGGCCAGCAGGTCGTGTTCGCCCACGACGGTGGCCCGTTCGTGTCGTACGACTCGCGGACCTGGCTGCTCGACGACGGCGCCGTGACCGGCCCCGGCCCGCGCGAGACCGGGTTCTGGCGCCCGCAGGCCGACGGCACGCTCGAGGTCCTCATCGTGCACAGCTCCGGGTTGGTGACGCCGTTCTACGGGCGCGCCCGCAACCTCACGTCGTGGGAGATGGAGACCTGGGCGCTGGTGCGCACGGAGACCGCGCCGTCCGTGGAACGGTCGACGCGCCTGTACGGCGTGGTGCGCGGCGACCTCGCCTACGTCGACGAGCGCGAGTACGTCGCGGACGGGATGGCCCCGTTCGCGTCCGCGCAGATGGGCCGGATCGCGGGCTGAGCGCTTCGGCGGACCTTCCCCGGCGGAGCCTCAGCCGGAGCGGGCGGGTGAGGCGGGCGCGACCTGGGTCGGCGCTTCGACGGGGCCCGCGGCCGAGTCGTCCGCGTCCTGATCGTGAGTGGCCGCCCCGCCCACCGGCGGCGCCATCGCTTGCGTCGACTCGACCGGCACCGCCTCCGGTGCGGACTCGTCCGTCACCGGATCCATCAAGATCGTCTGCTCGGTCCGGGCCGGCGGCGCAGCGCGATCGGCCGTGTCCGGCTCGCCGGGTGCCTCCGTGGATGCATCGCCGGGCACGGGGAACGCACCGCCCCCGGGGGCCGGCTCGAACAGGTCCGCGGTGCCGGGCAAGGGCTGTCCCGCGCCCACCTCGCGCCGCTCCGGCCCGCTCTCCTGGGTCGGCAGGGTGATCCGTGCCGTCGGGCCCGACAGCAGGCCCTCCAGCTGGCCGCGCACCCGCGTGAGCTCGGCCAGCACGGCGTCGCGCTGGCGCACGAGGTCCGCGAGCGTTCGCCGGGCGGCGTCCTCCTCCGCCCGGACGGCGGCACGCAGGCCGGCGGCACGTTCTTCGTCGGCCCGAACGGCGGCGCGGGCCTTGTTCCGGATCTCCGCGGCCTCCTCCTCCGCCGACTGCAGGATCGCGTGCATCCGGTCGGTGAAGCTCCCCACGACGTCGTTCGCCGCCGTGGGCGGCGAGCCGTCGGGACGGGGGCGCGGGGTCGGCCGCCCCCGGCCGCCCCCCGGGGGCGGCCCCAGCTGGCCGCGGGCCGTGTCGAGATCGCTGCGCATCCGCCCCATGAGCCGCTGGAGCCGGGAGAGGTGCTCGTCGACCTGCCTCCGGTCGTAACCGCGGAGCACGACGTCGAACCGTGGGGCGCCGAAGGAGCGGTCGCTCCCGTCAGCCGTCATCGTCGCCCTCCCGAAGGTCTCGTCCCGTTGCACGTCGCCGGAGCATCCATGATCGTCGCTGCCCCAGAGTTTCGTCACTCTAACGGAGCATCCCGCTCGCGGCCATCCGCCCGGCGACCGTCGCCGTCGGTCGCATCACGTGGTCGACCGCTCACCCGCACCGGGGTGACGCCTACCATCGGTGGCGTGGAGACCTCCCCGATGCCCGTCGCGGGATCGGACGGCACCCAGCAGACCGGCCGGCAGGCCACGGCGCTCCGCCGCACCCTGCACGAACGCGGGCTGCGGATGACACCGCAGCGCCAGCTGGTGCTCGACGCCGTCCGCGCTCTCGGCCACGCGACCCCCGAGCAGGTCTGCACTCAGGTGCAGCGCGAGGCCCCGGCGGTGAACATCACGACGGTCTACCGCAGCCTGGACCTGCTCGAACGGCTGGGACTGGTGCGTCACACCCATCTCGGGCACGGGGCCCCGAACTACTCGGTGCACGAGCACGAGCACGTGCACCTGGTCTGCCACGGCTGCGGGACCGTCACCGAGGTCCCGTCGGACGTCATGTCCGGTCTCACCGAGCGGCTGGCCGCGGAGGCCGGCTTCGCGCTCGACGTCACGCACGTCGCGCTCTCGGGGCACTGCCGCGACTGCCAGCATCGGGACGAGCGATGACCGGCCCCGACGTCCCCGACGACACCGGTACGCCCGACCCCGATGCTGCCGTGCCCGCCCACCGGGGCGACTTCCTGGCCGAGCAACGGGCCATGGCCCGGACCGCCGCGGTCGTCGACCGCTCGCACCGGGGCGTGCTCGCCGTCCCGGGCGACGACCGGTTGACCTGGCTGCACCTCCTGCTCACCCAGCACGTCAGCGAGCTGCCGGAGGGGGCCGGCACCGAGGCACTGGTCCTCGACGTGAACGGGCGGGTGCTGCACCACGCCGTCGTCGCGCACGTCGGCGGCACGGTGTGGCTCGACACGGAGCCCGGCGACGCTCCGGTGCTGCTCGACTACCTCGAGAAGATGCGGTTCTGGTCCAAGGTGGAACCGCGTGACGCCACGGACGAGCTGGCCGTGCTGAGCGTCGTCGGCCCGGACACGCCCGCCGTGCTGGACCGGGCCGGCGCATCACTTCCTCCGGGGGCGGACGGCGCCGACGCGAGCGCCGCCCTGCCGGGCGGTGGGCTGGTCCGCCGGATGCCGTGGCCCGGCACGGACGCGGCGGACCTCCTCGTTCCCCGCGCCGACAAGGACGCCTGGCTCGCCCGGCTCACCGCGGCCGGCGCGCGCCCGGCCGGCACGATGGCGTTCGAGGCGCTGCGGGTGGAGGCACTGGCGCCGCGGCTGCACGTCGACACGGACGACCGCACGATCCCGCACGAGGTCGGCTGGATCCCGTCGGCCGTGCACCTGACCAAGGGCTGCTACCGCGGGCAGGAGACGGTCGCGCGGGTGGCGAACCTGGGCCGGCCGCCGCGCCGGATGGTGCTGCTGCACCTGGACGCGGGCGACGAGGAACTGCCGACTCCGGGCGACCCGGTGCTCCGGGACGGACGCGCCGTCGGGCGCGTCGGCTCGGTGGCGCAGCACCACGAGCTCGGCCCGGTCGCGCTCGCGTTGGTGAAGCGGTCGGTCCCGGTGGACGCGGAGCTGGTCGCCGGCGTGGACCACCGCGCCACCCCGGCGCGCATCGACCCCGACTCGGTGCCGCCGGACGACGGCACACCCCCGCCGGGCCGCGCGGCTCAACTGCGCGGTGGACTGCGTCGCTGATCGGAATCGCCCCGGGCGTCGGTGTCGCCGACTCCGGCTGACCGGGCGATCAGCAGGCGCGCTGCTTACCCGCCACGTCCGCCCAGAACTCCCGCAGCCGCTCGTAGCTCGCCTGGGCCGCCGCCTCGTCGCCCTCGCGCAGGGCCTGCAGGGCGTCGCGGACCTGGTCCGCCGAGTCGTCGTTGCGCAGCGCCTCGTCGTCGACGAGCTCGGCGACGCCGCCGTAGTCCAGCTCCACCACCGACCCCCGGTCGAAGCGGGCCAGCCAGGTCCCCGTCTCGGCGAGCACGTCCGCGGGCTCGCTGTCGCCCAGCCCGCCTCGCACGATCCGCTCGGCCTGCGCCGCCCGGGCCCGTGCGCGTCCCATCGGCACCCGCCACCACACCCGGCGCTTCCCGTCGAGGCGCAGCTGCCGCTCCTCGGGATCGACCAGCGCGAACCACGGCAGCGGCACCGTCCAGCTCGCCGACACGACGTGCGCCGCGCCCTCGCCCAGATCCGCCATCACCCGCTCGGCCTGCCGCCTGGCGACGGCCTCCGGCACCGGCAGCGTGCTCGCCCGCAGCAGGGGCCCCTCGGCCTCGAGGAACGCCAGCACGGCCGCGGCCGCCCGCTCCCGGGTGTCGAGCGGGCAGACCAGCGGCTCCCCCGACGCGCCGCCCAGCACGAGCACCTCGCACCCGTGCGCCATGCCCGTGCCGTCGCTCCGCTCGTCGCCCGGCAACAGCCGTGCGGCGAGCTGCGCCCGCAGGCACACCTCCCGCTCATGACGTCCCGCGCGCTCGGGCGCCAGTGGCCCGCGGGCCAGCGCGGCCCGGACCCGTGCGCCGGACGGCCCGTCGAATGCGCGCAGCGGCTCGTACACCCGCAGGTATGACAGGAACGGAGCCGGCATGGGAGGGATGCTGCCAGTTCGGGGCTCGGCGTGAGCGAGCGCAGCGAGCGAACCATCGACTCAGCGCCTGCGCGAAGCGCCGACCGAGCGCAGCGAGGGAGTGCGGTGAGCGTGGACACCGCGGACCCGTGGTGCCACGTCGCACGCCTCCCCGTCAGCAAGGTACGGTGGACACCAGGACATCACTCCAGAAGAACGGGGCCGCCGAGACATCCGGCCGCCCCTTCCCTGTTGTAAGGGGGACGAGCCATGGGGCGCGGCAGGGCCAAGGCCAAGCAGACGAAGGTGGCCCGAGAGCTCAAGTACAGCTCCCCCACTATGGATCTCGACGCCCTGCAGCGCGAGATCGGTAGCGGGACCAGGACTGCCGACAAGGAGCCCGAGGTCGACGACTACTACGACGACCCGTACGCCGCGTACATCGACGACGACGAGGACGCGACGCCGAGGCGTTGAACCGACCCGTCTAGGGTCTCCTGAGGCGTGATCTCCGTCACGCATTCCGGTCCGGGGGTCTGCGACACGGCGTTCCGCTCGTTCTCGGAGATGTATCGTCGGGAACGGCTTCAGCGCACGTCGAGGTGACTAAGGATGCGTGGAAACCTCTTCGCCGTCGCCGTCGACCTTGTGGTCCTCACGGTGCGCGACGCGGAATTGTGCGCGCTGCTGGTCCGCCGTGACTCACCGCCGTTCGCCGGGCGGTGGGGGCTTCCGGGCGGCTTCGTTCTTCCGCACGAAGACCTGCTGGACACCGCGACCCGCAGGCTGCACGAAGAGACCGGCCTCGAGCTGGGCGGTCATCACCTCGAGCAGCTCGCGAGCTACGCGGCGCCGGAGCGCGACCCGCGCGGCCGGGTGCTGACGGTGGGCCACATCGCGATCGTGCCCCGGCCGCCGGAACCGGTGCCGGGTGCGGACGCGTCGGGGACGGCGTGGCATGCCATCGCGAAGCTGGTCGACGGCGCCGCGGCGGACGCCCTGCTCGCCTTCGACCACGGCCGGATCCTGGCCGACGGTGTGGAGCGGGCACAGGCGAAGCTGGAGTACACGACGTTGGCGGCGTCGTTCTGCCCGCCGGAGTTCACGGTGACGCAGCTGCGACGGGTCTACGAGGCCGTCTGGCGGCGCACCCTGGATCCCCGCAACTTCCAGCGCAAGGTCACCTCGACGCCCGGCTTCCTGGAGCCCACCGCCACCCGCGTGACGGGGGTGCGCGGGCGGCCCGCGCAGCTGTACCGCCGCGGCCCAGCTGTGGCACTGCACCCGCCCATGCTCCGCGGAGACACCTGATCCGTTCCGGTTTCGGCCCGCACTGTGATCACCCGCTAAGGGTGCTGATGGCGCCGAGCGACACGGTGATCGTCGGTTGAGGACGGCGAGGGCTGCGGTGGCGACCCTCTACACCCGGAACCGTCGATCACGCCGCCGTGAGCACCCGTAGCGGGGGATCATGGCGGCCGGGCCCCGGCTAGAAGCGCGGGTGGTCGCCCATGAGTCGCACGCGCGAGCCGGGTGGGGCGTCCGCGGGGGGTGCCTCGGCGGCCCGTCGCACCGACCCCAGCACCCACGACGGCACGTGCCGGGCCGTGAGCATCGCCAGTGCACGGTCGACGTCGTCCGGGGGAAGCACCGCCACCATGCCGACGCCCATGTTGAACGTCTTCTCCATCTCGGCGCGCTCGACCCGGCCGCGGGCGGCGATCAGGCCGAACACCGCCGCGGGCGTCCAGCTACCCCGCTCGACCACCGCCTCCAGCCCGGGCGGCAGCACCCGTTCCAGGTTCCGCGCCAGCCCCCCACCGGTGATGTGCGCGAATGTCCGGACGCCCGTCTCGGCGGCCACGGCCAGGCAGTCCCGGGCGTAGATCCGCGTGGGGGTCAGCAGCTCCTCGCCGAGGGTGTGACCGAACTCCTCGACGTGACCGTGCAGCGGCATCCGCCCGATGTCGAGCAACACGTGCCGGGCCAGCGAGTAGCCGTTGGAGTGCAGGCCGGACGCCGCCATCGCGACGAGCACGTCGCCTGGGCGCACCCGTTCCGGGCGCAGGACGTCGTCCGCGTCGACGATCCCGACCCCGGTGGCCGACAGGTCGTAGCTGCCGTGCGTCATCAGACCGGGGTGCTCGGCGGTCTCGCCGCCCAGCAACGCGCAACCGGCCTGCCGGCAGCCCTCGGCGATCCCCGAGACGATCGTGGCGACCTGCTCGGGCACGACCTTGCCGACGGCGATGTAGTCCTGCAGGAACAGCGGCTCGGCGCCACACACGACCAGGTCGTCGACGACCATGGCCACGAGGTCGAGCCCGATCGTGTCGTGCTTGTCCACGGCCTGGGCGATGGCGACTTTCGTGCCGACGCCGTCCGTGGACGCGGCGAGCACCGGCTCGCGGTAGCGGCCCAGCCGCGGGGCGAAGAGGCCGGCGAACCCGCCGATGCCGCCCAGCACCTCCGGGCGGCCGGCCTTCTCCGCGTACGGCCGCAGAGCCTCGACGGCACGCTCGCCGGCGTCGACGTCAACGCCCGCGGCGGCGTAGCTGGCGGACCCGGTGCCGGGTGGCAGGTGCATCAGGGCCGATCCAGCGCGCCCGCGGCACCCCAGCTCGAGACGGTCGTGAGCAACCCGTCCCGTGCGCGCTCCGGGGGCATCGCTCGACCGTCTGCCGCCTGACCGCCCGAGGCCCTCGACACGGGGCCCGGGTCGCCGGACGCCGCACCCGACGTGTCGACCGCCGGCGTGCGCTCCGGCGGGCGGACGAGGTCTTCCAGCAGGTGCTTCCCGAGCCTCGCCTCCTCGGGCAGCGGGATCGGATAGTCGCCGGTGAAGCACGCCGTGCACAGCCGCGAACGAGGCTGCTCACTCGCGGCGATCAGGCCGTCCAGCGAGATGTAGCCCAGGGTGTCCGCGCCGATCGACCGCCGGACACCCTCGACGTCCAGCCCGCTGGCCACCAGTTCGGCGCGGGTGGCGAAGTCGATGCCGTAGAAGCAGGGCCAGCGCACGGGCGGCGAGGCGATCCGCACGTGCACCTCCAGCGCGCCGGACTCGCGCAGCATGCGGACCAGCGCGCGCTGGGTGTTGCCGCGCACGATCGAGTCGTCGACGACGATCAGGCGCTTGCCCCGGATGACGTCGCGGAGCGGGTTCAGCTTCAGCCGGATGCCGAGCTGGCGGATGGTCTGGCTCGGCTGGATGAACGTGCGCCCGACGTAGGCGTTCTTCACCAGGCCCTGGCCGTACGGGATGCCCGAGCCCTGCGCGTAGCCGATCGCCGCGGGGGTGCCCGACTCCGGCGTGGGGATCACCAGGTCCGCCTCCACCGGCGCCTCCTGCGCCAGCAGGCGGCCGATCTCGACGCGGGCGGCGTGCACCGAGCGCCCGGAGATCGCGGTGTCCGGACGGGCGAGGTAGACGTACTCGAAGACGCAACCCTTGGGCTCGGGCGCGGCGAAGCGGGAGCTGCGGATACCGTCCGCGTCGATCGCCAGCAGCTCTCCGGGCTCGACCTCGCGCACCATCGACGCGCCGACGATGTCCAGGGCCGCCGTCTCGCTGGCAACGACCCAGCCGCGCTCCAGGCGGCCGAGCACGAGCGGCCGGACGCCGTGTGGGTCGCGCGCGGCGTAGAGCGTCTGCTCGTCCGCGAAGGCCAGCGAGAACGCGCCGCGCAGCCGGGGCAGCAGCCGCATCGCGGACTCCTCGACCCCGATGTCGGCGGCGGATCCGGCGAGCAGCTCGCAGACCAGGTCCGAGTCGGTGCTGGCCTGCATGCCGCCGCGGCCGTTCCCAGCGCCGTTGCGCAGCGTCGTGACCTCGTCGCGCAGCTCGGCGGTGTTCACCAGGTTGCCGTTGTGCCCGAGGGCGATGCCGCTACCGGTCGCCGTGGTGCGGAACGTCGGCTGGGCGTTCTCCCAGGTGGTGGAGCCGGTCGTGGAGTACCGGACGTGGCCGACGGCCAGGTGCCCACGCAGCGAGGACAGCACCTGCTCGTCGAAGACCTGGCTCACCAGGCCCAGGTCCTTGAAGACCACGGTGCGCCGCCCGTCGGAGACGGCGATGCCGGCGGCCTCCTGACCACGGTGCTGCAGCGCGTAGAGCCCGTAGTAGGTCAGCTTGGCGACGTCCTCGCCGGGTGCCCAGACGCCGAATACACCGCATTCCTCGTGCGGGCCGGAGTCGATCTCGGTGTCGTCCACGCGGTCCTCGGAGGAGCTCGGGGGATAGGTGTGGTGCTCGTTCCGGGTGGAACTCAACGCACATCTCCTGCGGTCGGCACACGACGCGGTCCGCGCCCCGTTCACTCGATGTTACGCCGCCAGAGGTCGGCCACCGACTCCGCGGGACCCGCCTCGCCGAGCCACCGGCCTTGGCCCAGGTCACAGCCGAGCAGGGTCAACCACTCCATCTGCTGCGCCGTCTCCACCCATTCAGCCGTGACCTCTAGATCGAGAGCGTGCGCCATTCGGATCAACGCTTCGACGATCGAACGGTCCACGGGGTCGGCGTGCCGGTAGCGCAGGCCGTCGACGAACGAGCCGTCGATCTTCAGGGCGTGCACGGGGAGCTGCCGGAGCCACGCCAGGCCGGAGTAGCCGGTGCCGAAGTCGTCGAGCGCGAGCCGGACACCGGTCGCACGCAGCGCCGACAGCGCCGCCTTCGCCGCGGCCTCGTCCCGCAGGACGGCCAGCTCGGTGATCTCGAGCTGCAGCTGCCACGGAGGCAGCTGAGTGAGATCCATCACAGCCATGACCTCGGTCGCCCAGCCCGGCTCCGCCAGCTGGACCGGGGAGACGTTGACGCTCACGTACGGCGCCCGCGGGCCCAGCTCGCGCCACCATGCCGCAGCCTGCCGGCACGCCTCGGTGAGGACCCAACGCCCCAGACGCACGATCGCGCCGCTGCGCTCCGCCGCCTCGACGAACCGGGCCGGGCCGAGCAGCCCGTGCTCGGGATGCTGCCAGCGCACCAGCGCCTCGGCGCCCCGAACCCGGCCGTCGGCCAGGCGCACGAGTGGTTGGTAGTGCAGCAGGAACTCGCCGCGCTCCACCCCCCCGCACAGCCCCGCGAGCAGCGCGGCCCGGGCCGACTCGCCGGCGTCACGGTCAGGGTCGAACACCGCGACGCGCCCCCTTCCCTGCGCCTTGGCCCACGACAGCGCCACGTCCGCGGCGCGCCGGACATCGGCAGGTGCGGCCGTCGCCGGGCTCGCCACGGCGACCCCGATGCTCGCGGAGATCTCCACGGTGCGCCCGCCCACCCGGAACGGGAGGGCCAGCGCCTCCTGGACGCGGCGCGCCACGAATTCGACGGCACGGGAGTCCACGACGTGCTCCACGAGCACCGCGAACTCGTCGCCGCCGTTGCGGATGACCAGGTGCGGAGCGGCGACCTGATGCAGTCGCGTGGCGACCTCGACCAGCAGCCGGTCACCCAGGTCATGACCCAGCGCGTCGTTCACTGCGGCGAAGCCGTCGAGGTCCGCGACGCACAGCCCGAGATAAACCGACGAGGCGGCGGAGAAGGCGCGGCGCAGCCGCTTCTCGCCGTCGGCGCGGTTGGGGAGGAGCGTGAGCGCGTCCTGCGCGACGACGTGGGCCACCCGGCGGCGCAGACCCTCTTCCTGCTCACGGTGCACGCGGTCGCGCAATGCGCCGGCGTAGCCCGCCGCCATCTCGTCGAGCACGATCGGGAGCCGCGTGCGGCTGTCCGTGCAGAGCGTGAACGCGACGGGCAGCCGCTCGCGCAGCAGGGCGAGCGTGGCGGGCAGCACGTCCTCGGCGGGGTGCCGCGGGCCGGACCAGTCGCCGGACAGGCCGCTGCGGAGCAGCTCGCGGCCGACCGCGCGGGACCGCAGGGCCCAGAACTGCTCGTCCCGGCAGGCAGCCGCGAGCCGGCGCAGCAGGCCCGTGAGCCGCGGGCGCAGGTTGGGCCGCACCGTGTGGGCCCCGGCGAGCGTCGCCCAGCGCCCCGCAAGATCCGAGACCGCGGCCTCGTCGCTCTCTCCCACGTCAGCGGCGTCGCAGTCCGGCCCGCACCCGGCCGCGCCGGGGTGCTCCGGGTCGAGCCGGGGCAGCGGCACGGCGGGTAGCCCGGGCCGATCCGGCAGGCTGGGGGCACTCATCACGGCGCCACCTCCCGAGTCCGTCCGGCCGGGCCTGGCGCCGACCGGACCGATTGTCCTTGATCCGCATGCCCAGACGCCACCAGGAGGGGAACAGAGTCACCCGGGAGCGTGACAGCAAGGTTACTTTTCGTCGCATCTCGGCTGGCCGAGGGGTAGGTATCGAGCGATCTCCGCAGCTCGGCCCCCGGATGCGACAAGCGCGCCGTTCGCGACAGCAGTCGCCCAATCGACGCGGCCGGTCGCGAGCGCGAGCCAGGTGCGGGCGTCGGTTTCGACGACGTTCGGGGGTGTGCCCCGGGTGTGCCGCGGACCGGCCACGCACTGGACCGCTCCGAAGGGCGGCACGCGGACCTCCACGGTGCGGCCCGGAGCGAGCTCCGCCAGCGCGGCGAGGCTCTCCTTGACCGCGGCGCGCTGCACCCCACGGTCGGGAGCCGGCCCACCGTCGAGCCACGCCTCCAGCGCCGCGAGCCCCGAGTCATCTGGCATAGCGCACCGGCATCCCACCCGCCGCAGACCTGCGGGCGATGTTTGTCGTGAAAGCCACGTTCAAGGCGGGAGGCGTCCTGAACGTGGCTTTCACGACATCACCGCGCCGCCTCGGTGGCCTCGACGACCATCGACGCAGTGTTGAACAGGGCCGGCAGGGTGCCCTCCCAGGCCGCGCGCAACTGCGTGAGGTCCAGCGTGCCCACGTCCGCGATCTCCAGAGTCTCGCCGCCGGTGGAGCCCAGCCGCTCGACCGGCACACCCGCCGCCTTCGCCCGGGCGCCGACGGCGTCGGCGTCGGCCGGGTCCACCGTCACGAGCACCCGCCCCGCCGACTCCGCGAACAGGGCGACGAACGGATCGAGCAGGCGCGGCAGCACGACCGTCGCCCCGCGGCCGCCGACGAGGCAGGCCTCCACCAGGGCCTGGGCGAGGCCGCCGTCCGACAGGTCGTGCGAGCCGGTCAGCAGGCCGTCCGCGGCAGCCGCGGCGAGCAGCGCAGCGAGCCGCTGCTCGGCGGCGAGGTCGACCTGTGGCGGACGGCCGCCCAGGTGCCCGTGCACGACGTGGGCCCACTCGCTGCCGGCGAGCTCGTCACGGGTCGTCCCGAGGAGCAGCACGGCGTCGCCGTCGCGCACGAACCCGCTGCGGACCCGGCGCGCGACGTCGTCGAGCAGGCCGAGCACGCCCACCACCGGCGTCGGCAGGATCGCCGTCGAGCCGGTCTGGTTGTAGAAGCTGACGTTGCCGCCCGTCACCGGGATGCCCAGCTCCGCGCAGCCGTCGGCGAGCCCCCGCACCGCCTCGGCGAACTGCCACATGACGTGCGGGTCCTCCGGCGAGCCGAAGTTGAGGCAGTTCGTCACGGCCTGCGGCACGGCGCCGGACGTCGCGACGTTGCGGTAGGCCTCGGCGAGCGCGAGCTGGGTGCCCGCGTACGGGTCGAGCGCGACGAAGCGGGCGTTGCAGTCGGTCGCCACGGCGATGCCGCGCCCGGTCTCCTCGTCCACCCGGACGATCCCGGCGTCGGCGGGTTGGGCGGAGGCGGTGTTGCCGCGGACGTAGCGGTCGTACTGATCGGTCACCCACGCGCGGCTGCACAGGTTCGGCGACGCCGCCATCCGCAGGATCTCCGCGCGCAGCTCGGAGGGGGCCGCGGGCCGGGGCAGCCGGTCCGGCGCGTCCGCGACGAGCGCGTCCTGGGTCTCCGATCGGGCGACCGGGCGTGCGTAGACCGGCCCGTCGTGGGCGACGGTGCGCGGCGGGACGTCGACGACCGTCTCCCCGTGCCAGGTGATCACCAGCCGGTCCCCGTCGGTGACCTCCCCGATCACCGTGGCGAGCGTGTCCCACTTCGTGCAGACGGCGAGGAAGGCGTCGACGTTCTCCGGCGTCACGACCGCGCACATCCGCTCCTGCGACTCGCTGGACAGGACCTCCGCCGGGGTCATGCCGGTGGCGCGCAGCGGGACGCGGTCCAGCTCGATGCGCATGCCGCCGTCGCCCGCGCTCGCGAGCTCGGAGGTGGCGCACGACAGCCCAGCCCCGCCGAGGTCCTGGATGCCGACCACCAGCCCGGCGGCGAAGAGCTCCAGGCAGCACTCGATGAGCACCTTCTCGGTGAACGGGTCGCCGACCTGCACCGCGGGCAGCTTCTTGCGCCCCGTGTCTGCGCTGAACGTCTCGCTGGCCAGCACGGAAACCCCGCCGATGCCGTCGAGCCCGGTTCGCGCACCGAACAAGATAATCTTGTTGCCGGTGCCGGAGGCGAACGCCAGGTGCAGGTCCTCCACCCGCATCGAACCCACGCACAGGGCGTTGACCAGCGGGTTGCCCGCATAGGTCGGGTCGAAGACGATCTCACCGCCGATGTTGGGCAGGCCCAGGCAGTTCCCGTAACCGCCGACGCCCGCGACCACGCCGGGCAGGACCCGGGCGGTGTCGGGTGCGTCCGCGGGGCCGAACCGCAGCGGGTCGGCCACCGCGATCGGCCGCGCACCCATCGCCATGATGTCGCGCACGATGCCCCCGACGCCCGTGGCCGCGCCCTGGTAGGGCTCGACGTAGGACGGGTGGTTGTGCGACTCGACCTTGAACGTCACCGCCCAGCCGTCGCCGATCTCGACGACGCCGGCGTTCTCGCCGATCCCGGCGAGCATCCGCTCCTTCATGGCGGCCGTGGTCGTCTCGCCGAAGTAGCGCAGATGCACCTTCGACGACTTGTACGAGCAGTGCTCGCTCCACATCACCGAGTACATCGCCAGCTCGGCGTCGGTGGGCCTGCGGTCGAGGATCTCACGGATCCGCAGGTACTCGTCGTCCTTGAGCCCGAGCTCGCGGAAGGGTTGGGGATGGTCGGGAGTGGCGGCGGCGATCTCGACGGTGTCCGTGGGCGGCGGTGCAGGCGTCACGGGCGACCAGCCTACGTACCGCCGTACGGGATCGGTCCAGGTGCCGCCGCCTCGCCGTCAGGCCTTCCGGCCCGACGGCAGCTGCACCACGCTCACGAAGAAGTGGTCGATCTGCTTGATCGCCTCGATGAAGCCCTCGAAGTCGACCGGCTTGGTGACGTAGGCGTTGGCGTGCAGCTGGTAGCTGCGCAGCACGTCCTCCTCCGCCTGCGACGTGGTCAGCACCACGACGGGGATGTGCCGCAGGTCCGGGTCGTCCTTGATCTCCTGCAGCACCTCGCGGCCGTCGCGGCGGGGCAGGTTGAGGTCGAGCAGGATGAGGTCCGGGCGCGGCGTGTCGGCGTACGGGGGCTCCTTGCGCAGGTACGTCATGGCGGCCGCGCCGTCGGTGACGACGTCGAGGCGGTTGTGCAGGTACTCGTCGAACGCCTCGCGGGTCATCAGCACGTCGCCCGGGTCGTCCTCCACGAGCAGCACGTTGATGCAGCGCACCTCGGGCTCGGTCACGACGCTTCTCCTCCTCCGGGGTCGGCTCGACATCCACCGGGAGAGTGAACCTGATGACCGTGCCGGGCTCGTCGCGGGGGCCGGTGTCGAGCCAGACCCGACCACCGTGGAACTCGACGATCTTCTTGACCAGCGCCAGCCCGATTCCCGTGCCGGCGTAGATCTCGCGGCCGTGCAGCCGCTGGAAGATGACGAAGATCTTCTCCGCGTACTCGGGCTCGACGCCGATGCCGTTGTCCGACACGCCGATCTCCCAGAGCTCGCCGTCGCGCCGCGCGTCCACCCGCACGACCGGGGCGGTGTCGGGGCGGTGGAACTTGAGCCCGTTGCCGAACAGGTTGAGCAGCAGCTGGCGCAGCAGCGCCGGGTCGCCCTGCACGCGGGGCAGGTCGCCGAGGACGATCTCGCCGTCCAGCTCGGCGCGCGTGATCTCCACCTGCGCCGCCGCGGCCAAGGCGATCTCGCGCAGGTCCACCGTGGCGAAACCGGACGTCGTGCGGCCCACGCGCGAGAAGGCGAGCAGGTCGTTGATCAGGCGCTGCATGCGCTGCGCGCCGTCGACGGCGAAGCCGATGTACTGGTCGGCCCGCTCGTCGAGCTGCCCGCCGTAGCGCCGCTGCAGGAGCTGGCAGAAGCTGGAGACCTTGCGCAGCGGCTCCTGCAGGTCGTGGCTCGCGACGTAGGCGAACTGCTCGAGGTCGCGGTTCGACCGTTCCAGGTCGCGGGCCTGGTCGTCGAGCCGCTGGTTGACCTGCTGGAGCAGGTCGACCTCGTTGGAGATGTGCACCCGCATCGCGTCGACGTCCGCACCGAGCTCGACGATCTCCCGGGGCCCGCTGCCCCGGACCTCCCGGTGCACGTCGCCCGACACCACGCCGCGCACCTGGTCGGCGAGCGCCGCGACCGGTTCGAGGACCCCGCGGCGCAGGCCCCACCCCGCGGCGGCGAGGAAGGCGGCGATCACCACGGCGATGGAGATCCCGACCCACCGCAGCGCGTCGGCCGCGCTGTTGAGCCTGTCCCGGGCGGACACCCGCTCCGTGTCGAGGACTGCGGAGAGGTCGGCCTGCGGAACGCGGATCGCGTCGAACAGCGTCTTACCGATCGTCGGGTCGGGAACGGCGGACCCGCCGGCGATCACGGGTTCGGCGTACCCGCTGCGCCAGCCCTGCACCGCCCGCTCCACCTCGTCGACCTGCGCCACCTCCGGCCGGCCACTGAGATAGTCGCGAAGCGCCGCGATGGCGGCGGCCTCGTCGGCGAGGCTGTCGCGGTAGGGGGTGAGGAACTCCGTGTTGCGGGTCAGGGCGTAGCCGCGGATCCCCGTCTCCTGGTTGAGGAGCGCGATCTCGAGGCTCTGGTTCGCGCGCACCGCGGGCCCGATCTCGTCGAGCAGCGCCTGGCGGGCCTCGCTCAGCCGGGTGAGGGAGACCGAACCCGCGATGATCGCCACGAGGAGGACCAGCACGGTCAGGCTCGCGCCGGCGGCGAAGGCCCGGCGCAGGGTGACGCCGGTGTCCTCCCGTTCCGTCGGATGGTCCGGGGTGAGCACGGGAGGGACGGGGACGACGGGCGTCGCTCCCGTCGAGGGCGGGGTCGAGGCGCGGTCGGTCACCGTCATGCGCGCTCCCCCGCGGCCACCGCCAGGTTGGCCGGAGCGGCGTCCGACGGCGCGGCGTCGTGTGACAGCAGCAGGATCGCGACGTCGTCCACCAGCGCTCCCCCGTTGAGCTGCTCCGCCCGCTCGACCAGCCGTTCGGGCAGCCGGTCCAGGTCGCGGTGTCGTTCTGCGGCGAGCACGTCGATCAGTCCTTCGGTCCAGAGCAGTTCTTCGGGATCGGCACCCCGCCCCTCGATGAGGCCGTCGGTGTGGATGAGCATCGCCCAGCCGGGCTCGAGCGTGACCTCGACGGGGGTCCAGCTCGCGTTCGGGAGGATGCCCAGCGGCAGCCCGACCGGAGGGGCGACCGAGTGCGGTGCGTCGCCGAGCACCAGCGGCGGCGGGTGTCCGGCGAGCCGGACCAGAGCGCGCAGCCCGGCCGACCCGTCGTCCGCCGGGCTCAGCGCGACCGTGGCAGCGGTGGTGAACAGCGACCGTTCGTGCCGCTCGCTGACGAGCACCTGCTGCAGCTTGGGCAGCAGCTGGGGCTCGTCGACTCCGGCGAGGACCAGCGCGCGCCACGACACCCGCAGCAGGGCGCCGAGCGCCGCCTCGTCCGGCCCGTGACCGCACACGTCGCCGACGATGGCGTGCACCGTGCCGGAGGGGCCGAGCACGGCGTCGAAGAAGTCGCCGCCGATGACCGCGCGGGTGCGCCCCGAGCGGTAGAACGTGTGCGCCCGCACCGGGCTGCCGGCCAGCAGCGGCGAGGGCAGCAGGCCGCGCTCCAGGCGGCTCGACTCGGCTGCGGCGAGCTGCTCCTCGCGCAGCCGCAGGAGGCTGGCCTCGGCGCGCCGCCGCTCGACGGCGTACCGGATCGCCCGGACGAGCACCTCGCCGTCCGCCTTGCCCTTGACGAGGTAGTCCTGCGCGCCCGCCGCCACCGCGGCGATGCCGAGGTGCTCGTCGTCGAGTCCGGTCAGGACGCAGACCGCGGCGCCGCTGTCGGCCCGCAGGATGGCGCGCAGCCCGTCCAGGCCGGTGGTGCCGGGCAGGTTCAGGTCGAGCAGGACGCAGTCCGAGCGCTCCAGCTGGCCGCTGCGCAGGACCTCGTCGACGGACTCGACCACGACGACGTCGACGTCCGGGTCGACCTCGGCCAGCAGCTCACGGACCAGGAAGGCGTCGCCGTCGTCGTCCTCGACGAGCAGGACACGACGATGCTCACCCGACGGGTACGGCGTCAGCACACGATCGTCCTCCCACTCGGGCACACCCGGAGTGCCGCAGAACGGACGATGCGGGGCGGCGGGTCTCCGGTCCGCCGTGCCTCCGCACGCCGATTCCGGAATGCGTCCAGCCTAATAGTGCCCCGAGGCAAGCTGCAGTGCGGGCGGCGCCGAAGGATGTTGGGCTCTATGCCGATGCCACGGCCGCGAGCACCGAGGTGAACAGGCCGAGACCGTCCGCCGAAGGCCCGGTCAGGGGGTCGATCGCGTGCTCGGGGTGCGGCATGAGCCCCACGACCCTGCCGTTCGTCGAGGCGACCCCGGCGATGTCGCCCAGCGACCCGTTGGGCGCGGCGTCGACGTACCGGAAGACGACGCGACCGTCGCGTTCGAGCTGCGCGAGGGTGGCGGCATCGGCGACGTAGCGGCCCTCGCCGGACTTGAGCGGCACGACGATCTCCTGACCGGCGGCGAACGATCCGGTCCAGGCGGTGGCGGCGGACTCGACGCGCAGCCGCAGGTCCCGGCAGACGAAGTGCAAACCGGCGTTGCGGGTCAGCGCGCCGGGGAGCAGGCCGGCCTCGCAGAGGATCTGGAAGCCGTTGCAGATGCCGAGCACCGGCATGCCGCGGTCCGCGGCGGCCACGACCTCGTCCATGATCGGCGCGCGGGCGGCGATGGCTCCGGCGCGCAGGTAGTCGCCGTAGGAGAAGCCGCCGGGGACGACGAGCGCGTCCACACCGCGCAGGTCGTGGTCGGCGTGCCAGAGGTGCACGGGCTCGCCACCGGCGAGGCGGACGGCGCGCACGGCGTCCACGTCGTCGAGCGTGCCGGGGAAGGTGATGACGCCGACCCTCACGGCGCCACCCCGACGAGCGGGGGTCGCGTGCTCATGCCCGCGTCACCCGCCAGTCTTCGATCACCGGGTTCGCCAGCAGGCTGCCCGCGATGCGGTGCAGCGTGTCGTCGTCGACGGCGTCGTCGACCTCCAGCTCGAAGTGCTTGCCCTGGCGGACCTCGGTCACGCCGGCGACCCCGAGGCGGTGCAGCGCCCCCGCGACGGCCTGGCCCTGGGGGTCGAGGATCTCGGGTTTGGGCATCACGTCCACCACAACTCTGGCCACGCAGCCAGCCTACGGCGGTGGGAGAATGGGCCCATGGAGGTCACCCACTTCGGACACTCGTGCGTGCTGCTCGACACCGGTGCGGCCCGGCTGCTGATCGACCCGGGAAACTTCTCGACGGACTTCGAGGACGTGACCGGCCTGGACGCCGTGCTGGTCACCCACCAGCACCCGGACCACCTCGACCTCGAGCGCCTCCCCGCCCTGCTGCGGGCGAACCCGGACGCGCGGCTGATCGTGGACAGCGGGACGGCGGGGCAGCTGGACGACGTCGAACACGAGACCGTCGAGCCGGGCACCGCGCTCGGCGTTGCCGGCGCGCGCGTCGAGGTGCTCGGCGGTCAACACGCCGTGATCCACCCCGACATCCCGGTGATCCCGAACAACGCCTACCTGGTGGACGGCACGCACCTGCACCCCGGTGACGCGCTGACAGTCGTGCCGACCGAACCGCTGGAGGTGCTGTTCCTGCCGACGGCGGCGCCCTGGCAGAAGCTGTCGGAGGCCGTGACCTACCTGCGCGCGGTCGCCCCGCGCACCGCGGTGCCGATCCACCAGGGCATCCTCGCCGTGCCGGGCATGTACTACGGCCACTTCGAGCGCCTGGGCCCGGAGAAGACCACGGTCCAGGTTCTGGACCCGGCCACCCCCACCACGCTGTAGCCCGGCAAGACCCATTTGCCGCCACGTTCGCCGCCGTGAAGGTGCGCGCCCCGTACGCGCGAGTCGCCACCTTTGCCGCCGCGAGTCGACACCTTTGCCTGCGCGAGTCGGCACCTTTCTCAGGCTGCGAGCGCGACATCCGCGATCGACGCATAGGTCGCGCCCGTCGCCCCGTGTCCGAGCACCAGGTCGACCGCACGGAGCACGGCGTCGAGACGCTCGGCTCGGCGGAGGTCGTCGCCGCACACCGCGATCCGGACCACCCCGCCCCTGCGGCCGGCCCGGGACGCTCGGGCGACCAGCAGCGCGGCGGACATGGTCTCGGGCACGCGAGGACCGCTGACGATGCGCACCGAGGGCCGCCGCTGCTTGAACCAACGGGCGCAGCCCATCAGCGTCCCGGTGGTACCGGCTCCGACGAACAGCACGTCCAGGTCCGGGAACTGCCGGGCGATCGCCGGCGCGGTTGTGCGGTAGTGCGCCTTCCAGGCGTTGGCATTGGTGTACTGGTTGAGCCAGACGTACCGATCGTCGTCGGCACACAGCTCTCTGATGAAGTTCATCCGCGCACCGAGCAGACCGCCCACCGGATCCGGCTCGGTGATGACGTGCACGGTCGCCCCCAGGGCCTCCATCAACTGGCGGGTCGCGAGGTTGCAGCGGGAATCGGTCACGCAGAGGAATCGGTAGCCGCGGCTCGCCGCGATCATGCTCAGCGCCACGCCCAGGTTCCCCGACGAGGACTCCACCAGAAATGTGCCCGGGCGCAGCAGCCCGTCCCGCTCCGCGGCGTCCATCATCTCGGCCGCAGCTTTGACCTTGACGGAGCCGGCGAAGTTGAAACCCTCGCACTTCAGAAGAAGAGACCGTCCGAAGATCGACCGAAGATCGACGTACAGCCCGTTCTCGTTGAATTCGTCAGGACTGGAAATTATCGGCATCAATGCCCCCAAAGTCACAGTTGGACTTCGACTGCTCAGCCCGAGCGGGTCGATCAGCGCGCACCGACGGGTCGCCCGTTCTTGTACCGGTTCACCGATCGGGCGATGCGCGAGCGTCGAAGTACCTCCGCAGCGAAATCTCAGATGCGTCCGGCGTGGAGCGCGACTACCTGCCGTTACTCGCACCGACTCTGGGGAATGGAGCTTTGCGGTGATCTGCCGACACCTGTGACGGACGGGTGCGGACGGACGTTGTCGAGCAGGATCACGCAGTGCCCCCTTCGCATTCGCGTGGCGTCGCGCGCTACCTCCGCGCGACGGGTATCACTCGTTGCTGCAGGTGGTCCGGCCATGCCGTCCCCACGCGCCCCCGTGGCGCGCGCCCCCCGAACCTGCCGCCGATGAGCCCTTCCCCGGCTCCCGGCTATTGGCAACAGGGCTGTCACGCCGCGGCATGCCCCACAATGCTCACGGTTGAGCGAACGGTCGACATCAGGCGCCGAACGGTCATTCCCAATGAGCGCCCGTGAGCCGCTCGTACGCCGCGACGTATCGGGCGCGGGTCGCGGCCACGACGTCCGGAGGGACCTCCGGGCCCGGCGGGGTGCGGTCCCAGTCGAGCGTCGCCGACCAGTCGCGCACGAACTGCTTGTCGAACGAGGGCTGCGGATGGCCGGGCTCCCAGCGCTCCGCGGGCCAGAAGCGGGACGAGTCCGGCGTCAGCACCTCGTCGGCCAGCACGATCTCCCCCGTCGCCGGGTCGTGGCCGAACTCCAGCTTGGTGTCGGCGACGAGGATCCCGCTCGCCGCCGCCGTCTCGGCACCGCGCGCGTAGACCGCGAGGGTCAGGTCCCGCAGCCGGGCGGCGGTCCGCGCGCCCACGAGGTCCTCGACCTCCGCGAAGGTCATGGGCTCGTCGTGCTGACCGAGCGGCGCCTTCGTCGACGGCGTGAAGATCGGCTCGGGCAGCTGCGCACCGTCGACGAGCCCGGGCGGCAGCGGCACGCCCGACACGGCGCCGGTCTTCTCGTAGTCCTTCAGGCCGCCCCCGGTGAGGTAGCCGCGCGCGACGCACTCCACCGGCAGCATGTCCAGGCGCCGGCAGCGCATCGCCCGCCCGGCGAACTCCGGCGGGACGTCGTCGCCTGAGATCACGTGGTTCGGCACGAGGTCGCCGAGCCGGTCGAACCACCACAGCGACAGCTGGGTCAGCACCGCGCCCTTGTCCGGGATCGGGGTCGGCAGCACCACGTCGTAGATCGAGACCCGGTCGGAGGCGACCAGCACGAGGTCGTCACCGTCCGCGTACACGTCGCGCACCTTGCCCGAGTGCAGCAGCTTCACAAGATCGCTCCCGGGATGTAGGCGGCGGCCTCGGGGCGTGCGGCGGTGATCTCGCCGACCCGGGCGACGACCGCCGCCACCTGCGCCGACGCCGCGCCGGTGAACGACAGCGGGTCCGCAAGCAGGCCGTCGAGCGCACCCGGCGCCAGCCCCAGCCGCTCGTCGCCCTGCAGCCGGGCGACCAGGTCGTTGTCCGCCTGCCCCTTCTCCCGCATCGCGAGCGCGACCCCGACGGCGTGCTCCTTGATCACTTCGTGCGCGGTCTCCCGGCCGACCCCGGCCCGGACCGCGGCCATGAGCACGGCCGTCGTCGCGAGGAACGGCAGGTACCGGTCCAGCTCGCGGGCGATCACCGCCGGGTAGGCGCCGAACTCGTCCAGCACCGTCAGCGCCGTCTCGAACAGGCCGTCGAGCGCGAAGAACGCGTCGGGCAGCGCGACGCGGCGGACCACCGAGTCCGACACGTCGCCCTCGTTCCACTGCGCCCCGGCCAGCTCTCCCGCCATCCCGGCATAGCCGCGTAGCAGCACGAGCAGGCCGTTGATCCGCTCCGCGGAGCGCGAGTTCATCTTGTGCGGCATCGCCGACGACCCGACCTGCCCGGGCTTGAACCCCTCGGTCGCCAGCTCCACACCGGCCATCAGGCGGATCGTCACGGCGAGCGACGACGGCGCGGCGGCGAGCTGGACCAGCGCGGTGAGCACGTCGAAGTCCAACGACCGCGGGTAGACCTGCCCGACGCTGGTGAACACGCCGGCGAAGCCGAGGTGCGCGGCGACCCGCTCCTCCAGCTCTGCGAGCTTGTCGGGATCGCCGCCCAGCAGGTCCAGCATGTCCTGCGCGGTCCCGACCGGGCCCTTGATCCCCCGTAGCGGGTAACGGTGGCGCAGGTCGTCCAGCCGGGCGTACGCCACGAGCAGCTCGTCCGCGGCCGTCGCGAACCGCTTGCCCAGCGTGGTGGCCTGCGCGGCGACGTTGTGGCTGCGCCCCGTCAGCACCAGCTCGGCGTGTTCGGCCGCGCGACGGGCGAGGCGGGCGAGCAGCGCCACCGTCCGGTCCCGGACATGCTCCAGGGAGAGCCGGACCTGCAGCTGTTCGACGTTCTCGGTGAGGTCGCGGCTGGTCATCCCCTTGTGCACGTGCTCGTGCCCGGCCAGCGCGCAGAACTCCTCGATCCGCGCCTTGACGTCGTGGCGGGTGACCCGCTCACGCGCCGCGATCGCGGCGAGGTCGACCTGCTCGACGACCCGCTCGTAGTCCGCGATCGCCTGCTCGGGGACGTCGACGCCCAGGTCGCGCTGCGCCCGGAGCACCGCGATCCACAGCCGGCGCTCCAGCACGATCTTGTTCTCCGGCGACCACAGCGCGACGAGCTCCGGGCTGGCGTACCGCGCGGCGAGAACGTTGGGGATCACGTGACCCGACACTACGTGTCGAGCTCGGCGAGCAGCGCGGCGCGGGCCGCGGCGCGGGGGTCCGGATCCGCCTCGATGAGGCTGTTCACGACGGTGCCGTCGACGACGGCGACGAGCCGATGGAGCGCGGCGGCGCCGAGCCGGTACCCGGCCCGACCGAGGATCGCGAGGAGCAGCGCGTCGAACTCCGTGCGCGTCGCCCGCATCAACGGCGCCAGGTAGGGCCGCCTGCCGGTGGCGACCAGCCGCTCGTAACGCAGGAGCACGGCCTCGAGGCCGGCGCTGCGCGAGTCCGGCCCGAGCAGCTGGTCGAGCACCAGCTCGACGAGAGCGGACGGCGGGGCGTCGCGCGGCAGCGCCTCCAGGTCAGCCCGGACCTCGTCGAGCTCGTCGCGGCAGGTGCGTTCGGCGGCGGCGGTGACGAGGTCGTCGAGGGAGGCGAAGTAGTACGTGGTGGACGCGAGCGGCAGCCCCGCCTTCTCGGCGACCGCCCGGTGCCGCACGGCCTCGAACCCGCCGGTGCGCAGCAGGTCGGCCGCGGCGCCGACCAGCAGCGCACGCCTGCGCTCGCCTTTCTCCGTGGCCACGCCACCAGTGTCCCGCTCCCGGTCCACACGGGCTGTGCACACCCCGGATGGCTCGTGCACACCCCGCACGCTGTGCACGAGCGCACCGCGGTGTGCACGAGCTGCTAGAGCCGGGGGGCGAGGTAGGCCACCGCCGGTTCGAGGCGGTCCGCCAACGGCGCCGCGTCCCCCGCGCGGGAGGCGCGGGACGAGACCACGACCGTGCCGCCGGACGCCGTGGGTGCGGTCCGGGCGCCGTCCGGCGGCTCCGTGACCGGCCCGGGCGGGTGGTAGGTGACCGTCAGCAGCCCGCCGGGTACCTCCAGCACGACTCCCCGCTCACCGCCTGGGCGGCACTCCAGCGTCGTCGCGGCCTCGGGAGCGCCGGCGACCTCGGGCAGCGCCTGCTCGACGAGCGCCCGTAGCGCCGGGTCCTGCCGGTTCGCGCAGTCGCCGGTGCCGGGGCCGAGCGGGGCACCGATCGGCGGCACCGCCGCAGCGGCCGGACCGGCGGACGGGGCGGGCTCGGCGGCCGAGGGGGCGAGCGGCGAGCCGGCGGCGTCGGGTGCCGCCGCCTCCGGGGCGGCCGCCCGCGCCGCGCCCGCCGATCCCGCGCCCGGACCCGACGCGGCGGAGTCGGCCGCCTGCCCGGACGCCGCCGTGACCGTCGTGTCGGACGGGCCGCCCAGCCCGGCCACCACCCCCACGCCGACGACCGCCAACACCGCCAGCGCGGCCCCGGCCACCGCCGAGCGTCGCCGCCGGGTGATCCGGCGTGACGTCGCCACCACCTGCGTGGCGTCGAACCCCGGCGGCGGTGCGCCGGAGGCCGCGTCGCGGAACAGCGCCGCGATGCGCGCCTCGTCAGCCTCTCCGTGGTCCTGCATCCCGTCCCCCGATCAACCTGCCGGTCGCAGGTCGTCCAGCGCGTCGCCGAGCGCGGCGCGCAGCGCGGCCAGCCCGTGCGCCGTCTGGCTCTTCACCGTGCCGGCCGAGCACCCGAGCACCTCCGCCGTCGCCGCGACGTCCAGCCCCTCGAGGAACCGCAGCACCAGCACGGCGCGCTGGCGCGGTGGCACGGCGCGCAGGCCGTCGACCAGGACGTGCCGGGTGGCGATGGCATCCGCAGGGCCGTCCGCGGAGCCCTCGACCACTCCTTCCGGAGAGGTGTCCGTCGCACGTTCCCGCCGCCATGGCCGCCGCGACTCGTCGACCACCGTCCGCACCAGCGTCCGGCGCATCCAGGCGTCGAGCGCCGCCCGGTCGCGGATCCTGCGCCAGTGGCGGTGCAGGGCGACGAACGCCGCCTGCGCGTGGTCGTCGGCGCGGTGCCAGTCGCCGCACAGGAGGTACGCCGTGCGCCGGACGGCGTCGCGGCGCGCACGGAAGTACGCGTCGAACTCCTGCTCGGCGTCGGCCACCTCACCAGGACGGGCCGACCCGCCCGCACGGTTGCGCGGGCCCTGCGACATCACCCGACCAGAGTAGTTCCGTGACCGATCCGTGACCCGGGAGGCCCGCGCGGCGCGTTCGCATGGTTGGATTGCCCCGATGCGCCCCGCTCGTGCCCGCCGGTCGTCTTCGGACGGTCCGATCGACCTGCGCTCGGACACCGTCACACGGCCGACGAAGCGGATGCGCGAGGCCATGGCTGCCGCCGAGGTGGACGACGACGTCCTCGGCCACGACCCCACGATGCGCGAGCTCGAGACCAGGGTCGCCGGGCTGCTCGGTACGGACGACGCGCTGTGGACGCCGACCGGCTCGATGGGCAACCTCATCGCGCTGATGAGTCACCTGCGCCGCGGCGACTGCTTCCTCGCCCCCGCAGGCGCCCACGTCCTCGATGCGGAGCTGGGCACCGCGGCATGGCTGGCCGGTGGGATGCCGCGGCCGCTGCCGCACGACGCCGGGCCGGGCAAGGTCTCCCCCGGGGCCGTCCGGCGGGCGGCAGGCAGCGCCGGCCCCTACTACACGATGCGCACCACCCTGCTGTGCCTGGAGAACACCCACAACGCGGCGGGTGGCACGGTCACCGCCCCGGACGAGCACGCCGGCGTCGCCGCCGCCGCACGTGCCGCCGGTCTGCGGGTGCACCTCGACGGCGCGCGGCTGTGGCACGCCGCCGTCGCCCTCGGCGTCCCCCCGGCGACGCTGACGGTCGGCGCGGACACCGTCCAGGTCTGCTTCAGCAAGGGGCTCGGCGCCCCGGTCGGCTCCGCCGTGGCCGGGTCCACCGAGTTCGTGCAGGAGGCGCGGCGGCTGCGCAAGATGCTCGGCGGCGGGGTCCGCCAGGGCGGGGTGCTCGCCGCGGCGGCGCTGGTCGGGCTGGACCGCATGGAGCGGCTCGCCGACGATCACGCGAAGGCGCGGCTGCTGGCCACGGGCCTGCGCGAGCGGGGCTGGTCCGTCGGGATCCCCGAGACCAACATCGTGCTGATCCCGGTGGCCGACCTGGGCGGCACGCTGCGCCGCTTCGCCGACGCGGGCGTGCTCGCCAGCAGCATGGACGGCAAGGTCCGGCTGATGCCGCACGCCGACGTCAGCGAGGCCGACATCGCGGCTGCGCTGGACCGGATCGGGCCGGTGGACCCTACGCCGACGGTCGAGCGGATGGGACTGACCGGTCCCGGCCTGGGCTCGTCGACGCGGCGCTCCGGTCGCGCTCCAGTGCGGCGAGCCGGGCGCTGATCGTCCGCAGCTCGGCGAGCACGTCGGCGAGCTGGGCCTGCGTCGCCTCGACGTCCGTGGAGACCTCCTCGACCTCCTCGCTCACCTGCTCGCCCGCACGCCGCACGTTCTCCACGAACCACGCCGCGATCGACGCCGTGACCACGCCGAGCAGCGCGATCCCCGCGACCATCAGCGTGGCCGCGACCAGCCGGCCCTCGACGGTGACGGGGTAGCGGTCGCCGTAGCCGACCGTCGAGATCGTTGTGATCGTCCACCAGACGGCCTCGCCGAACGTAGTGATCGACGCCTCGGGCGCCGCCCGCTCGGCCTCCAGCACGGCCAGCGCGGCGACGAAGCCGACGAGCGCGACGGTCGTCCCGACGTAGATCGGGACGCGGCCCCGGAAGTCGTCGCGCAGCTGGCGGTTCAGCACGCCGATCACCGTGACGACCCGCAGGGCGCGCAGGGGCCGGAACATCGGCAGCACGAGGATCAGCAGGTCCAGCAGGTGCCGGCCCACGAAGCGGAGCTTGCGCCGGGCAAGCCCGAACCGGACCAGGTAGTCCAGGCCCAGCAACAGCCAGATCCCGGTGAGCACGAGGTCCAGGGCCTCGCGGGCCGCCGGGCCGAGCGACGTGTCGAGCACCTGCCAGGCGTAGCCGGCGAGGAAGACCAGGGTCAGCCCGGTCAGCGGCCAGTCGACCTTGGCGTTCCAGGCGGCGATGCGCGGCTCGTCCTCCATCACCGCAGGTTAGGCCAGCGCTCCAGCCGCTCCAGCGCCCCCGCCACGTCCTGCGCGGCGCCCGCGAACGAGAACCGCACCCAGCGGTGCCCGTCGACGGGGTCGAAGTCGACGCCCGGCGCGAGCGCGACCCCGGTCTCGGCGAGCAACCGGTAGGTCCAGGCCATCGTGTCGTCGGTGAGGTGCGCGACGTCGGCGTAGACGTAGAAGGCACCGTCGGCGGGGGCGAGCCGGTCGATGCCGAGCCGGCTCAGGCCGTCGAGCAGCAGCGCGCGGTTGGCCGCGTACCGGGCCACGTGCCCGTCGGCCTCCGCATAGCCCTCGGGGGTGAAGGCGGCGACGGCGGCGTGCTGGGCGAGCGCGGGCGGGCAGATCGTGAAGTTTCCGGTCAGCCGGTCGACGGCGCGGCGCAGCCGCTCGGGGACGAGCAGCCAGCCGAGGCGCCAGCCGGTCATCGAGAAGTACTTGGAGAAGGAGTTGACGACCACCGCCTCCCGCGAGGTCGTCCAGGCGCAGGACGTCGCGGGGGCGCTCGGGTAGGAGATCCCGTGGTAGATCTCGTCGCTGATCAGCTGTATCCCGCCGCGCTCGCAGTGGGCGGCGAGCGCGGCCAGCTCGTCCGGCGGCAGCACGGTGCCCGTCGGGTTGGCCGGGCTGGCGACGATCAGCCCGTCGATCCCGTCGAGGTCCTCCAGCATCGCGACGGTGGGCTGGTGGCGGGTCTCCGGGCCGCACGGCAGCTCGACGACCTCGCAGCCCAGCGCCGTGAGGATGTTGCGGTAGCAGGGGTAGCCGGGGCGGGCCATCGCGACGCGGTCGCCGACGTCGAAGGCCGCGAGGAAGGCGAGCAGGAACCCGCCGGACGAGCCGGTGGTCAGCACCACGTCGTCAGCGGTGACCGGCAGCCCGTAGGTGTGGCCGTAGTGCGCGGCGACCCCGGCCCGCAGCTCGGGCAGCCCCAGCGCGACGGTGTAGCCGAGCACGTCGCGCTCCAGCGCGTCGGCGGCCGCGAGGCGGACGGGCCGGGGCGCGGGCGTGGAGGGCTGGCCGGCGGAGAGGTTGATCAGGTCGCCATGCGTGCGCTGCCGCTCGCCCGCGGCGGCCCACACGTCCATGACGTGGAAGGGCGGGATCGCCGCGCGAGCGGCCTCGTGCAGGGACGCGACGGATCGGCTCACCCGCAGAACATAGGAGTGACTGTGGCCGCGGCCCCACCCTGCCGGAGGAGAATCTCCGGCGGCGGCCGGCGCTGGTGACCCCGCGTGGCCTTCCGTACCCTGACCTCACCGTCGAGGCAGGGGGTCAGGGACGGTGCTCCGGTGACACGCGCCGAGTCGGGCCCACCCGACTTCGGTCCGTACCGTGTTCACGAGCTGCTGGGGCGCGGGGGCATGGGTGTGGTGCACCGGGCGTACGACACCGTGCATCACCGGATGATCGCGCTCAAGCGCCTCTCGTCGACGGTGGTCGACGACGGCTTCCGCGCGAGGTTCCAACGGGAGTCCCGCGTCGCCGCCGGCCTGCGCCATCCCCACGTCGTCCCGGTCAACGCCTTCGGGAAGATCGACGGGCAGCTCTACCTGGACATGATGCTGGTCGACGGCACCGACCTGCGGCGCAAGATCGGGTGCACGGTACTCGAGCCGCAGCACGCGATCGGACTGCTCAGGCAGGTGGCGGAGGCGCTGGACGCGGCACATGCGGACGGGCTCATCCACCGTGACGTCAAGCCCTCGAACATCCTCATCACCCGGAGTGGGCACGCCTACCTCGCCGACTTCGGCATCGCCCGCGAGATCTCGTCTCAGGCGACCACACTGACCGAGTCCGGAGCCGTCATCGGCACGGGCCCCATCGATGAGGGTCCGGGCGACCCGCCGCCGCGCGTCGGGGCGGACACCCGGGCGAGCGCCGTGTCGTTCAGCCCGGACGGCCGGCTGCTGGCCGTACCGCTGTACTCCGGTCGGGTCGCCCTGTGGAACCTGGTCGACCCGGCAGCGCCACCGACGAGCCTGGACGGGCACGCCGACATGGCACTGGACGCCGCGTTCAGTCCGGACGGCACCGTGCTGGCCACGTCCGGCTCGGACCGGCTCGTGCGCCTGTGGAACGTGGCCGACGGCAGAGAGATCGGGTCGTTCGAAGGCGTCTCGGCGATCCGGTCGGTCGCTTTCAGCCCGGACGGTGCGACGCTGGCCACGGCGGCCCGGGACTCGGTGCTGCGGCTGTGGGACGTGCGCGGCCGGCAACCGCTGGCCCTGATCGACCGGCACTCCGACGACCTGAACGCGGTGGCGTTCGACGAGCACGGCGAGCTGATCAGCGCCGGGGCCGACGGTGTCGTGGTCGTGTGGGACCTCGACCCCGGCCACGCCGTCCGTGAGCTGTGTCATCGGGTCGGCCCGGCGACCATCGCCAAGCAGTGGCGCGTGCTCGGTTCCGATCTCGGTGAACCGCCGAGCTGCGCGAGCTGAGGGGGCCACGCCGGAGGTGCTCGTGCGGGCGAGCGGCGTCGTGGCGGTGGCGCTACGGCCCGGCGAGTCGCTGGTGTTCGGCCGGGCTCCGCACGCCGCGGTCGGGCCGGGACGGCTGCCCGGGCGCACGGTGCTCGCGCTGCCGGACTGCGCGCCGCACGTCTCCCGGCTCGTCGGCACGCTCACCGTCGGGCCGAGCGGGCGGTCCTGACCTGCTTGCTCGGCACCGGCACGGTCCAGCTCGCCGGGCTGTTCGAGGCACCCGGAGGGGCGCGGCGGGTGTCGCTGACCCGCGGCATGACGGCGCCGCTGGACGACGGGGAGAACCAGCTCGTCCTGCCGCTGGGCCGGCAGGACGAGCACGGCGACCTCACCGACCTGGTGATCAGTATCGACGTGACGCCCGCAGGCGCCGACCCACCGCTCACGGCCGGTGCACCGACCGGGTCGGACGGCACGGCGACCGGGCCCCGCCTGGTTCGCGGCGGCCGGGAGTGGTTCGTGGCGCTCGCCCTGGCCGAGCCCTGGCTGACCGGTCGGGACGACTACCCGAGGCCGCCGTCCAACCGGGAGATCTGCGAACGGGTGCGCGGCTGGCACGGCTACGCCTCGAATCTGGACCGGTCGCAACGGGTCGACGAGGCCATCCGGAGCATCTCCGCGCTCGCGTTCGGTGTGCACGACGACCCCTACGTGTCCCCGCACGAAGGCCGGTTGCAGAACCTGCGGTTCGCGGTGGCCCAGCGGGCCGCGGAGCTGCGCCTCGTCACCGCAGCGGATCTGGCTGACGTGGAACGCGCGGCGCGGAACCGGAAAGTTCCGCCCCCGCAAAGCTCATCAGGCGGTTCGACGCGCTCCTAGCCTCTCGGACGGCCGTCCACAGCGAGGCGGCCCGGTGCGCTGTGACGGAGGTGGGGGACGTGGTCGAGGACGGCATGGCCGAGCTGCTCGCCGAGGTCGACGGGGCCTTCGACCGGGGCCGCGCTGATGGTATTCGCGGACGAGCCGAGAGGTTCGCGGTGGTGCTCGGCGACAGGGCGCCCGACCTGGTTGCCCGGGAGCGGGCATCAGGACGCTGGCCCTATTGACGATCGCCCCGCCGGCCGGGCCGTCGGCTCGAGATCAGGCCGCGCCTGGATAGGACGTGAGGATGTGTTGCTCTGCGACGTCGAGATAGTCGGTCAGCATCCCGACGGCGTCGTCGGTGCGCTGCTGGAGCAGCACCTCGAGGATCGCCCGGTTCCGGTCGAGATATGGCCCGTGGAACGTGAACGGGTTTCCCATCACGTGGAAGACGAGGCGCAGTTCGTTCCACACGCTCTGCATGAACTCGTTGATACGTGTGCTGCCGTTGAGCGCGGTGATCTCTTTGTGGAAAGCGACGTCGGCGGTACCGACACCCACCCAGTCACCCTCGTCAGCACAAGCCTGGGCGGCCTCGACGGCTGCCCGGACGCCGCCCAGGCGTTCCGGGTCGTGCGGCGTGCGCACCGCGGCGACCTCGATGATCCGCCGGCACGTGTACAGCTCGTGGACGTCGGAGCGCCCGGGCACGCGGACGAACATCCCCCGGTTGAGTTCGTGCACGGCGAGACGCTGGTCGGCCAACGAGCGAAACGCCTCACGCAGCGTGTTGCGGGAGACCCCGAGCGCCTCACAGATGTCCGGCTCGGAGAGCCGCTCACCAGGACGGAGGGCGCCGTCCAGGATGCTGTCGCGGACGATCTCGGCGATCTGGGCGCTCCGACTGGAACGGTCCAGCTGGGGTCTCCGCGCAGCAAGCGCGTCGAACCCGGACGGCGTGGACGACGCAGCGAGAGCTGCGGTGCGTCGCGGGTCGATCACGTCGCCCACTGTAGAGCTCCCGCGACCACGCTTCAATCGAGGGATTGCCGTATCGTTGAACGAAAGTTACCCTCGTCCTGTCGAAACACCGCCGGACGGATCGAGAGGCGATGGCGATGACCGGTACGACCACCGCGCCGGCTCTGCCCGGTGATGCCCGGGAACTGTTCCGTTCCGGCACGGCCTCCCCCACGTCGGGCTGGGTGCCAGGACACACCCAGACCAACCTGATCGCGGTCCCCCGGGACTGGGCCTACGACGTGCTCCTGTTCTGCCAGCGCAACCCGAAGCCGTGTCCCGTGCTGGACGTCGGCGAGGTCGGGGCGACCGGCACCCCTCTGGCCCCGGGCGCCGACATCCGGACCGACCTGCCGCGCTACCGCGTCTGGCAGGACGGGAAGGTCGTCGCCGAGCCGACCGACGCGACCCCGTACTGGCGGGACGATCTCGTCGCCTTCCACATCGGATGCTCGTTCACCTTCGAAACCGCGCTGCTGGAAGCCGGTGTCCCGCTCCGGCACGTCGAGCAGGGGGTGAACGTGTCGATGTACGTGACACGAAGGGCCTGCCGGCCCGCCGGACGTCTCTCGGGGCCGATGGTGGTCTCGATGCGACCGATCCCCGCGGACATGGTCGCGGCCGCAGTGGCGATCAGCGGGCGGATGCCGGCCGTGCACGGGGCGCCGGTGCACATCGGAGACCCGAACTCGCTGCTGGTCGGGTCGCTCGATCGACCCGAGTTCGGCGACCCGGTCGCGCTGCACGCCGGTGACGTCCCTGTGTTCTGGGCCTGCGGCGTGACACCGCAAGCGGCGCTGACCGCCTCCCGGGTGCCGTTCGCCATCACCCACGCCCCGGGCCACATGCTGATCACCGACCGGCGGGACCGGGACTACGTGCTCGGCAACGACCATGGATGAGTCGTGGGGCCGGGCAGCCGGTGGTCGCGCGACGGTGATCGACCTGCCCGCGCGCCGAGCGCACGCCGAGGAGTTCGTCCGCCGTCAGCGACGGATCAAGTCGGACGGATCCCCGCTCACCGACGCGGAGCGGGTCGAGATCGAGGCCGCTGCCCGCCGTCGAGGCGTACCGCCAGCTGCAGCGACGTACCTGATGACGAACGGGAGAACGGTCTGCACACCTACGGCAGCGCGTTGGACCTGGTCGGCGTCTCTGTCCCGCAGAACCTCGCGGCCGAGCACGGGGCGAACGGAATCGGACCGGGCGAGTACGTGATCAAGCGCAAGCGCCAGGTCGTGATCAGCCGGTCCTACACGCGCGAACGCGCCGCTTACGTGGCCGACGAACCGAGCTACGAGCGGGATCGGCTGGAGGGACATCATCGATGTGGCTGGTGATGACGTGCGGGTTGATCATGACCGGGTTCGGCCTCCACCACACGGTGGCCGCGCACCGACACGGCCGGCGTCCTGATGTCGGGCTCGCCGGGGGGCTGGCGGTCGGCCCGTTCTTCTGCCTACTCGCCGCCAATGAGCTCATCAACGCCGCGAGCGGGCAACGCCCACTCGCACTCACCGTGGCTACGGGAGTGGCCGCGATCGCCGGCGGCGGGTACATGCTGTATCGCACCCTCCGGGGGTGAACCAGCACCCCGCGGCGCCAGCGATGGTCCTGGCCCCGATCTTCCGACGGCCTTGTGCTCATTCGATCGGGCTGAAGCGACAGTTACTCCATACGGAAAGGGGCGCAGGGATGTGGCGTCCGAAACGTGGTGATGACCGGGATCTGGAGCGTCAGGTCGACGCGCTCTTGTCGGAGGCACGTGCCGCGGGCGCGCGGGGTGACCTCGTCGGCCAGGCACGCCGGTCCGGCGACGCCCTGGACACTTGCCGGGTGCTCGTCGAGCGCCATCCCGGCGACGTCCGACACCTGGCGGTACTGGCGGGCGGCTTGTACAACCACGCCTACCGACTGATGCAGGTCGGTGGGACCGGCGAGGCGCACGACGTCTTGGCGGAGTGCCACCGGCACTACGCCACCCTCCACGCCTCGGAGCCGGGACGCTACGTGGTGGCACTGTGCGACGTCCTGCTCCGCGTCGCCCTCGCATTCGTCATGGAGGGCCGCTACCACGAGGCGGAGCGGCAGGCCCGCCAGGCGTTGAACAGCTACGCCGAGGCGGACGCGGACGACGCGCTGGAACGCGAGTTCGGCAAGCTCCGGGCACACACGCTCGTCGGCAGGGCCCTGCTGCTCGGCGGCCGTCCCAGCGATGCCCTCGTGGAGTTCGACGCCGCGCTGTTCCTCGGGGAGCAGCTCCGCCAGGACGCCGGCATTGACGGCACCGACTTCGAGTGGCTCGCACAGGCACCCGAGAGCTTCCGGCTGGCGGCGCCGGAGTGGTTGGGCGCCGCGGTGGCCGCGATGGAGCTGCACGACGCCACGGGCAGGTGGAGCATCGCCGCTGATGCCGCCAACATCGCGATGCGCATCGCCGGCGGGCTGGCGGCGATCGGCGACGACACCGCGCACCGTCGGTTCGTGGCCATCCACAGCCGGGCGCAGACGATCTGGTGGTCGGCGGAGCACGTGGTCCAGGCCGCTGCAGAGCGCGCCGGCGCGTTCCGGGAAGTCATCGTCGGCGGCGGCCACCTGGTCATGGGGCCGCACCTGCAGCCGGATCTCACGCGGATTTCCCGCCTCGCCGCATGGGGCGACCCGCCGACGAGCTGATCCATGGGCACGACGTCCGCCCGTCGGTGGTGACGGAGTGCCGCTGCGGTAGGTGAGCGGCCCGCCAGCTCACGGATGGGCGGTGGCGGGTCGTCGTGTCGGATCGGGAGGGACGACAGTGGGGGATGCGCGTGGCATGTTGCGCGTTCGAGCGCTTGGCGCCTATCTGGAGCGAAGTCCTCGGCCGGGTCGCACCGCCGTGTTCGGCCGCAACGAGGACGACGTGCGCCCCGCGGACGTGGAGGTCCTCGACGGCGACGGTCACTAGAACGAGCCGATTCCGCCCGGCGAGCTCCGCACGTAGTAGCAGCTCCAGTAGCGGTAGCGCGACTCCAGCGTCCGCGCCTCGTCGGTGTCGTCGGTGTCGGAGAAGTTCATCTCGGAGAAGGGCGCGGCCACGTACTCGCCCGGCTGCAGGTGGAGCGTGTGCGACGGGTTGCGGGAACCCACTCGCACGAGGGCCGCTCCAGCGGGCCGTAGGTCTGGCATCCCGTACAGGCGGGGAGGACGAACTCGTGCGCGGTGGGGCCGGCGACGCGAATGGTGACCTCGTAGGGGCTGAAGTTGTAGTAGACCAGCGGGATGGAGCCCGGCGAGTCGTCGCCCAGCGGCGCCGGCAGCGCGACGGAGCCCCCGGTCTTCCCGGCCACCTGGGCCGCGATCACCGCGGAGCGGGCCTGCGGGGTGCCCGGGTCGTCCGGGTAGGCCTCGGCGAGCTCGGTGAGCGGCTCGATGGAGTCAGCCGGACGTCCCGCGCGGAACTGGCCGAGGCCGCACTCCAGCAGTGCAGGGGCGCGGTCCGCGTTCGCCGTCCCGACGAGATCACCGGCGTCGGCCGGGAGGCCGGCGAAGTACCGCAGCACCGGCAGCGCGTCGCAGTAGCGCTGCTCGCGCAACGCCCGGGTGGCAGCGGTGTAGGTCTCCGCCAGGGCCTGGGGAACCGTGCCCGCGGCGGGTGTGTCGGCGAACTCGCGCGCGACGACCAGCAGGTCGGCGACCGCGGAGGTGACCAGGTCGACGGCGGGGGGCTCGCTCGTCGCCGCCACCCGCGCGCGCGTCGCCGATGATCGCTCGAGGTACGTCGCCGCCAGGTCGGCCCGCGCCGGCACGGCAACCGGGCCATCACCGACCTCGGCGAGCAGGTCCCGGTAGACGCCGACGGCCCGGTCGAACTGCCGGTCCTGGCGCAGCGCGGACGCCCAGGCCGCGTAGGTGCGCTGCAGGTGGTCGGAGGCGAAGGGCACGAGCACGCTCCGCGGGTGCGCGGCCCGGAAGCCTCGGTAACCGGCCACCGCGTCCGCATAACGCCGCTGCTCCTGCGCCTGCTGCGCGTCGAGGAACGACGTGCACTCGGCGCGCAGGGCCGCCGCGGTCAGCACGTCCCGACTCAACGTCAGCTCGAAGGGTCCGGTGACGAGGTCGAACCCGCGAACCGCCGCCGGGCAGTCGCCCCGGGCCTGTGCGGCACGGGCGTCGGCGTGCACGCTGCGGCCCGCGGCACCGTAACCGAGGTATGCCGCGACGACCGCCATGACCGCGGCGAGGGCAACGGCGACCGGCCGGCCCGGGCGGCCCGGTCGGGGACCGGGACGGCCCCGGACCTCCGCCGGTCCGCATGAGCGAGCCGCCACCCGTCGACGCCCATCCCGACGAGCACGACGGGGGCCAGCGCCTGCCACAGCAGCGGGGTGCTCGCAGCGTCCGTCGCGAACGCGACGACCACCAGGACGACCGTGACGCCGGCGGCCACCACCGCGCGCCAGCGATACCCCAGGTAGAGATAGCCGAGACCGAGCCCGGTGAGATTGAGCACCGCTGCCGCGGGCGCCGAGCGCCACCGCTGCGGACCGGGCGGGTCGTCCCCCTGCACGCCGGTCGCTTCGATTCCGGTCGGCTCCGTTCCGGTCACCGCGCCACCTCCTTCACGTCAATGACGCAGAGGCAAGCAGCACCCCACCGGGACCGGTCCCGGTCACACCGCGCGCGCCCGCGGTCACCCCGCGGACGGCACCGTGACCTTGCCCTCGGCCGCCCGCAGCGCGATGTCGGTGCGGTGGTGCGAGCCGAGGAGCCGGATCCCCGCCAGCCGCCGGTACGCGTCGTCCCGCGCGGCGGCGAGGTCCGGGCCCGTGCCCACGACCGACAGCACCCGCCCACCCGCGGAGACCACCGCACCGTCGTCGCGGCGGCGGGTGCCCGCGTGCAGCACGCCCTCACCCTCTGACCCCGTGACGACGTCGCCCAGCAGCGGGGTGCCCGGGTAGTTGCCGGCGGCGACGACCACCGTGACCGCGGCGCCGTCGCTCCACTCCAGCGGCGGCTGCTGTGCGAGGGTTCCGGTTGCGACCGCGTGCAGGAGCCCGGCCAGCGGCGTCCGCAGCAGCGGGAGGACGACCTGGGTCTCGGGGTCGCCGAACCGGCAGTTGAACTCGACGACCTGCGCGCCGGCCGACGTCAGCGCCAGGCCGGCGTAGAGCAGGCCGGAGAACGGCGTGCCGCGGGCGACGAGTTCCGCCGCGACGGGTGCGACGACGCGCGTGACGATCTCGTCGACCAGACCCGGCGGCGCCCAGGGCAGCGGTGCGTAGGCGCCCATGCCGCCGGTGTTGGGCCCGGTGTCGTCGTCGCCGACCCGCTTGAAGTCCTGCGCGGGCAGCAGCGGCACCACCGTCGGGCCGTCCACCAGGCAGAACAGCGACACCTCCGGACCGTCGAGGTACGACTCGAGCAGTACCGGGTGCCCGTCGTCCAGCAGGCGCATCGCGTGGGCGCGCGCGGCGTCGAGGTCCTCGGTGACGACCACGCCCTTGCCTGCGGCCAGGCCGTCGTCCTTGACCACGTAGGGCGGGGCGAAGCCGGCCAGCTCGGCGTCGAGGTGGGCCGGGTTGTCGACGGTCACGGCGGCGGCGGTGGGCACGCCGGCCGCGGCCATGACGTCCTTGGCGAAGGTCTTGGAGCCCTCGATCCGGGCGGCCCCGGCGCTCGGCCCGAAACAGGTGATTCCGGCGGCCCGCACGGCATCGGCCACCCCGGCGACCAGCGGCACCTCGGGCCCGATCACCACCAGGTCGGCCTCCCAGGCCTTCGCCCCGGCCGCCACGGCCTGCGGGTCGCGCACGTCCAGCCCGTGCTGCTCGGCGACCGCGGCGGTGCCCGCGTTGCCGGGGACGCAGGCCAGCGCGGTGACGGAGGGGTCCTGCGCCAGGGCGAGGACGATGGCGTGCTCACGAGCACCGGAGCCGACGACCAGGACGCGCACGGTGGCCCAGCCTAGGGCCCGCCGAACGGCGACGTCCGTGGGGCCGGATTCATCGAACCGACACCCTCGCGCCACCGCCCCGCCGGGAACCCTGGCGACATGACGCCTCGCCGGCCACTCGTCATCGGTCACCGCGGCGCATCGGGACACCGCCCCGAGCACACGCTGGCCTCCTACGAGGTGGCCGCCCGGCTGGGCGCCGACTTCCTCGAGCCGGACCTCGTCGCCACGGCGGACGGCGTGCTCGTCGCGCGGCACGAGCCGGAGCTGGGCGCGACCACCGACATCGCAAGGCGCCCCGAGTTCGCCGACCGGCGCACCACCCGCGTCGTCGACGGCACACCGCGCACCGGATGGTTCGTCGACGACCTCACCGCTGCCGAGCTGCGCACCCTCCGCGTGGTCGAGCGGCTGCCGGCGCTGCGGCCGGCGAACACGCGCTACGACCGGTGCTTCCCGGTGCCGACGTTCGCCGAGATCCTCGACCTGCGCACACGGTTGTCCCGCGAACTGGGCCGCGCGATCGGTGTCTACCCCGAGACGAAGACTCCCGGATACTTCGCCGACCGCGGGATTCCGCTCGAACCCGCGCTGGTCGACGCGCTGCGCGGCGACGGCCTCGACGACCCGGACGCGCCGGTGTTCGTCCAGTCCTTCGACGCCGCGAGCCTGCAGGTGCTGCGCACGGAGCTGCCGGTGCCCCTGGTGCACCTCGTCGACGACGACGCGCCGCACCTCGTGGCGCGCGAGCACCTCGCCGTGATCGCCGGGTACGCCGACGCCGTGGGCGTCCACAAGAACCTGGTGATCCCCCGCAGCGACGGTGGCGCCCTGGGTGCTCCGAGCCCGCTCGTCGACGACGTGCACGCCGCGGGGCTCGCCGTGCACGCCTTCACGTTCCGCGACGAGAACATCTTCCTGCCCACGGACCTGCGCCGCGGCCCGGGCGACGCCGATCGGGGCGATGGCCTCGCCGAGTGCGTCGCCTTCCTCGAAGCGGGTGTGGACGGGCTGTTCGCCGACCATCCGGACACCGCCGTCGCCGCCCGCGACCTCGTCACGGCTCAGACGACGCGCAGGTCCTCGTAGCACCAGCGCCAGGTCTCGCCCGGCTCGAACGAGCGGATCACCGGGTGCCCCGTCTCGCGGTGGTGGGCGGTGGCGTGGCGGTGCGGGCTGGAGTCGCAGCACGCGACGTGCCCGCACGCCAGGCACAGCCTCAGGTGGGCCCAGACGGTGCTCCCGATGGCCGTGCAGTCGGTGCAGGCGTCCGTACTGTCCGGTTCCGGCGTCGTCCAGGAGCGTTCGTCGTACTCGGTGGTGTGTGCGCAGCTCATCGTCGTCAATCATGGTCCTCGTGACACCGCTCTGCAGAACCGCACAGGGCACGATCTCGGCGGACGGAGGCATCTCGAGGTGAGCACCGAGCTGACTCTCATCGCGCTCGTTCTCGGCTCCCTTGCGGTGACGGCCCTGTGCCGCCGCTACGGGCTTTCCGCCCCCCTCGTGCTCGTCGTCGCCGGGCTGCTCGCCTCGCTGGCACCCGGCATCGTCGAGGTGACGTTCGACCCGAACGTCGTGATGCTGCTCGTGCTGACCCCGCTGCTGTACTCCGCGGGCCTCGGGTCGTCCTACGCCGGCATCCGCGCGAACCTGCGGCCGATCGGGCTGCTCGCGGTCGGGCTCGTCGCGTTCACCACCGTCGTCGTCGGCTTCGTCGCCTGGTGGGTGGTGCCGGGTCTGACGCTCCCGGCAGGGCTGGTGCTCGGCGCGATCGTGGCGCCCCCCGACGCCGTCTCGGCATTGACGGTGGGCAGGCGGCTCGGGCTGCCGCGGCGCCTGATGACCATCCTCAACGGGGAGAGCCTGGGCAACGACGCGACGGCGCTGACGCTCTTCCGGGTCTTCGTCGCTGTCGCCGCCGGGACGGGCGCGACCGTGCTGGGCGGCGTCGGGATGTTCGTGCTCGCGGCCGTCGGGGGCGTGGTCGTGGGGTTCGTCGTGGGCTGGGTGGTGCACCGCATCCGTCGCAAGCTCGACGACCCGCAGGTCGAGAGCGCGCTCGGGCTCGTGGTGCCGTTCGGCGTGTACCTGCTCGCGGAGAGCCTGCACAGCTCCGGGGTGCTCGCGGTCGTCGTGGCCGGCATCTACCTCGGCTACCGCTCACCGGAGACCGGCTACGCCACGCGCCTGCAGGACCAGGCCGTCTGGCAGGCGAGCGACACGATCCTCGAGTCGGTCGTCTTCGCGCTGATCGGGCTGCAGGCCACCGCCGATCGTGGTCGCCGCGGGCGCGGGTGTCGACCTGATCGGCTACGGGTTGATCGTGACGGCGGCGGCGGTCCTGGCGCGCCCGGTGTGGGTGTTCCCGGCGACCTACCTGCCGCGGGCGCTGTTCCGCGGCATACGCAAGAACGACCCGTACCCGCCCTGGCAGGTGCCCGCGGTGATCTCCTGGACGGGGATGCGGGGCGTGGTCACGCTCGCCGCCGCGTTCGTCATCCCACCGACGGTCCCCGAGCGCGAGACGCTGGTCTTCCTCGCGTTCTTCGTCACGGTCGCCACCCTCCTGCTGCACGGGCTGACCCTGCCCATGGTGATCCGCCTGCTCGGGGTGCGGGAGACGGTGTCGATCACGGACGTGCTCGCCGAGGCGCAGGCCCAGCAGGCGGCGGCGCAGGCCGGGATCGCCCGGCTGGAGGAGCTGACGGCGGACGAGTCCCGAGGACAGCCCGGCGGGCCACGCCGCGATGAAGCTGCGCCACATGACGCAGATGCGGGCCAACAGCGCGTGGGAGCAGCTGGGCCGGCCGGAGGCAGAGACCGGGGAGGCGCCGAGCACGGTCTACCGGCGGCTGCGCCGCGAGATGCTGCGCACGACGCGATCGGAGTTCGTCGCGCAGCGCGACGCGGGCGAGATCGACGACGAGGTGCTGCGCCGGGTGATGCGCGAGCTCGACCTCGAGGAGGCGACCCTGGACCGCGATGCCGCCGAGTGACCCGCCGACCGTACTGCAGGCCGACTGCGCCCGATGCCGCGCGCTGTGCTGCGTCGGGCCCGGCTTCGGCGCGTCGGCGGACTTCGCCGTCGACAAGCCCGCCGGGCAGCCGTGCACCCACCTCGGCGCGGACGACCGCTGCGGGATCCACGCGCGGCTGCGCCCACTCGGTTTCCCGGGCTGCGTGGCGTACGACTGCTTCGGCGCCGGCCAGCACGTCGTCCAGGTGACCTTCGGCGGGGGCGGGCGTGAACCGGCGATGTTCACGCTGCTGCCGATCGTCCGCGCGCTGCACGAGCTGCTCTGGTACCTCGCGGAGGTGCAGGAACGCGCGGCGCCCGTGCGCGACGCGGCCCGCGCCGCCACCGACCGGATCACCCGGCTCACCCGCGGGACGCCCGACGCCCTGCGGGCGGTGGACGTCGACGCCGAGCGCGCCGCGGTCGACCCGCTGCTGCGCCGGGCGAGCGCGCTCGTGCGGGCGGCGCACCGCGGCCGGCCCCCGGCCCGGGGCACGCTCCGGCCCGGCACCGTCCTGGCCCGCCGTGATCTCGTGGGCGCGGACCTGCGGGCGGCCCGCATGCCCGGCGCCGACCTCCGCGGCGCGCTGCTCATCGGGGCGGACCTGCGCGCCGCCGACCTGCGCGACGCCGACCTCATCGGCGCCGACCTGCGCGCGGCGGACCTGCACGGTGCCGACCTCACCGGCGCGCTGTTCCTCACCCGAGGCCAGCTCCAGTCGGCGGTGGGCGATGCCTCGACGCGGATCCCGGACCGGCTTGCGCGGCCCACCCACTGGGGGTCAGCGCGGGAGGAAGTCGAGCAGCAGTGAGGCCGTCGCGGATGGTTGCTCCTCGTGCGGGAAGTGCCCGGTCCCGGGGAGCAGCTCGCAGCGCAGCTGCGGGCCGCCCCAGCGCCGGGACGCCTCGGCGGTACCCGCCGTCAGGTACGGGTCGTCCGCGCCGTGGACCTGCAGCACCGGCACCGTCGGCGGGCGGTCGACGGCCGCGGCGAACCGGCGGCCCTCCGCCCGCACCTGGGACCGGACCGCCCAGCGGTAGTACTCGAGTGCGGAGTGCGCCACGCCGGCCACCTGCATCGCCCGCCGGTTGCCCTCGACGCTGACGGTGAAGTCGTCGGTGTCCGCCCAGGCCGCCCCGGCCCGCTGCCGCATGAGGCGCTCGACGTGCTCGCTCTCGTCGGTCCGCAGCCACCGCTCGGGCCGGCGCGGCACCTGGGCGGCGAGCACGCGGCCCCGCCGGCCCAACAGAGCGCGACCCTGCCCGGCCGGGTCGCGCACCACCGCGCGCCGGACGGCGAGGGGGTGCGGTGCGCCGAGCACCGCGAGCGCGGCGACGAGGCGGGGGTGCAACGCGGTGACCGTCCACCCGATCATGCCGCCCCAACCGTGGCCGACGACCCGGGCCGAGGGCTCGCCGAGTGCGCGGATCAGGCCGGCGACGTCACCGGCGAGCGTCCACAGGTCGTAGCCGCGCGGGGGCTTGTCCGAGTCGCCGTAGCCGCGCAGGTCCACGGCGACGGCGTGGAAGCCCGCGTCCGCGAGGGCGGGCAGCTGGCGACGCCAGGTCCACCAGAACTCGGGGAAGCCGTGCAGGAGCACGACGAGCGGTGCACCCGGGTCGCCGCACTCCGCGAGGTGCAGGCGGATGCCGTTCGCGGAGACGTCACGATGCTGCCACGGCCCGGGGAGCCGGACCGACGAGGCGTCGGGGGACGGGCGGCCACGTCGCCGCAGCACCGCTTCGGGGTCCGGTCAGCGCGCCGACGCGCCGCTCGGGGCGTCCAGCTCGGGGGGCCCGTCGGAACGACCCAGGTGCTGCAACATGTCGGCCGACTCGCGGAGGCTCTCGATCGTCCGCTCCGGCTTGCGGATCTTGCGGACCTTCCGGTAGCCGAGGAACCCGAACAGCGCGGCAACCAGCACCATCAGGACGAAGACGATGCCGAACGCCACCCACCGGAGGAACCAGAGGGAGAGCAGCTCGGCCAGGGCGAAGAAGAAATAGAAGAGGCTGAACAGGCCGATCGCGCCGGCGACGGCGAAGAACACGCTGCCGGTGACGCCCTTGCGGACCTCTGCAGTGACCTCGGCCTTGGCGAGCTCGACCTCGGCCCGCACCAGGTTGCTCAACTGCGTGGTGACGTCGGTGACCAGCGCGCCGATCGACTTGTCGTCCGCGCGCGGCGCCGTCTCGGGCGCGAGCGGGATCGAGGGGAGCACGGGCGGGACGTCCGCCCCGCTGGGGCTGGTCGGGCTGGCCACCGCAGTCCTCCTGCACGAAACCTGACGTAGATCTTGACGTGGATCGGGGCGCCATCGTGCCACGTCCGCCCCGTCCCCGTCCCACCCGGACCGCGCGCGTCCCCGCGAGTCGGCACGTTCGCCGCCGCGAGTCGGCACCTTTGCCGGCGCGAGTCGGCAATTCGAGACCGCCGAAACGCGGACTCAGGCCGGCGAACGTCGCTGCTCGCGGGTCAATCCGTGGGGCGGCCGCGCAGGCGCTTGACCGCCCCGCGACGGGCCTTGGCCTCCAGGCGGCGCCGCTTCGAGCCCGTGGTCGGGCGGGTGGGACGCCGAGCCGGCGGGTCGGGAGCCAGCGCCGCCCGCAGCGTCTGCGCCAGCCGCTCGCGGGCCGCCTCCCGGTTGCGCAGCTGGCCGCGGTGCTCCGACGCGACGAGCGTCAGCACCCCGTCGACGAGCCGGGGCGCCAACCGGCGCTCCGCCCGCTTGCGCAGGTGCGGCGGGAACGAGGGCGATCGGGCGAGGTCGAACGACAGCTCGACGCGCGAGTCAGCCGTGTTCACTCCCTGCCCGCCCGGCCCGGACGAACGGGAGAACCGCCAGTGCAGCTCGCGAGCGGGCAGCACCAGCGGTCCCCGGATCGGGAGGTCACCCTCGGCCATGCGGCGGGTCACCCGTCCATGCGTGTCGTGACCATGCGTGTCCTGGGGATCGGCGCCGCAGCGGAGCACGGCGCCGATCCTCAGGTGACGTGACTAGTCCTCCGACTTGCCCTGGCTGAGTCCGGCGGAGATCAGGTTCATCACCGACGAGTCGGCCAGTGTCGTGACGTCACCGACCTCGCGCTTCTCCGCGATGTCGCGCAGCAGCCGACGCATGATCTTGCCGGAGCGGGTCTTCGGCAGCTCCTCGACGACCATGATCTGACGCGGTTTGGCGATCGGGCCGATCTCCTTGGCGACGTGGTCGCGCAGCTCCTTGAGGACGGCCTCGCTCGTCGATTCGTCGTACGCGGCGTTGCCGCGGAGGATCACGAACGCGACGATCGCCTGGCCGGTGGTCGCGTCCGAGGCGCCGACGACCGCCGCCTCGGCCACCGTCGGGTGGCTGACCAGTGCGGACTCGATCTCCGTGGTCGAAATCCGGTGTCCGGAGACGTTCATGACGTCGTCCACGCGCCCGAGCAGCCAGATCGCACCGTCGCTGTCGTACTTCGCGCCGTCGCCCGCGAAGTAGTAGCCCTGATCGGCGTACCGGCTCCAGTAGGTGTCCCTGTAGCGTTCCTCGTCGCGCCAGATGCCGCGCAGCATCGCCGGCCACGGCTTGTCCAGGACGAGGTAGCCGCCGCCGCCCGGGCCGACCGGCTGTGCCTCCTCGGTGACGATCTCGGCGCCGATACCGGGCAGCGGACGCATCGCCGAGCCCGGCTTGCAGTTGGTGACGCCCGGCAGCGGGGCGATCATGATGGCGCCGGTCTCGGTCTGCCACCAGGTGTCGACGATCGGGCACTTGTTGTGGCCGATGTTCTCCCGGTACCACATCCAGGCCTCGGGGTTGATCGGCTCGCCCACGCTGCCGAGCACCCGCAGCGACGACAGATCGTACTTGTCCGGGATCTCGCTGCCCCACTTCATGAATGTGCGGATCAGCGTCGGGGCGGTGTAGTAGATCGTGACGCCGTACTTCTGGATGATCTCCCAGTGCCGACCCTGGTGCGGGGTGTTCGGCGTGCCTTCGTACATCACCGACGTCGCCCGGTTCGCCAACGGTCCGTAGACGATGTAGCTGTGCCCGGTCACCCAGCCGATGTCGGCCGTGCACCAGTAGACGCTCTCGCCGGGCTTGTGGTCGAACACGACGTGGTGGGTGTACGCGGCCTGGGTGAGGAAGCCGCCGGAGGTGTGCAGGATGCCCTTCGGCGTCCCCGTCGTCCCGGACGTGTAGAGGATGAACAGCGGCTGCTCGGCGTCGAACGCCTCGGGCTCGTGCGTCTCGGACTGCCGGCCGACGATCTCGTGCCACCAGACGTCGCGACCCTCGGTCCACGGCACCTCGGTCTCCGTGCGCTTGACGACGAGGACGTGCTCGATCGACGGCGTGTCCGCCACGGCCTCGTCGGTGTTCTCCTTCATCGGCGCAGGCTGGCCGCGCCGGTACTGGCCGTCCGACGTGATCAGCAGCTTGGCCTCGGCGTCCAGCACACGCGCCTTGAGCGCCCCCGGCGAGAACCCGCCGAAGACGACGCTGTGCGCCGCACCCAACCGCGCGCAGGCCAGCATCGAGATGGCGGCCTCGGGGATCATCGGCAGCTGGATCGCGACCCGGTCGCCCGCGACGACGCCGAGCTCGGTCAGCGCGTTCGCGGCCTGGCACACCTCGCGCTGGAGTTCTGCGTAGGTGATCGTGCGCGAGTCGCCCGGCTCGCCCTCCCAGTGGAACGCGACCTGCTCGCCGTGCCCGGCCTCGACGTGGCGGTCGACGCAGTTGTAGGCGACGTTGAGCTTGCCGTCGACGAACCACTTGGCGAACGGGGGCTGCCAGTCGAGCACTTGCCCGAACGGCTCCGCCCAGGTCAACCGCTGCGCCTGCTCGGCCCAGAACCCGTCGCGGTCGGCGTCGGCGCGCTTGTACCACTCTTCGGTGGCGTTGGCCTGCTCGGCGAAACCTTCCGGCGGCGGGAAACTGCGGCTCTCGGTGGAGAGATTGTCAAGTGTGGCTCCCGACATCTCCTGTGGCCTCCTTGTCGTGGGGCGCCGGACGCCTCGGCGACATCGCCCGGTGTGGAAAGGATGACCGTAATGCGCAAAGGCACCGATGCGCACCGTCCTGCCGGGCAGGTTCATACGGGCTTGAGACCCTATCGGAGTGACGTTCCTGACAGATCCGCTCGCGCCGATCGTCGCCCTGCCCGGGGTCGCTGCGGCCGTCGAACGGGCCCGCGAGGCGCTCGTCGTACTGCACAACCACCCGGCGAACCGCCGCGGATGGCCGGTGACCGCGGCGGAGGCGAGCCTGCGGGCGGCGCGGGCGTCGGCGGCGCTGGACGGTGCGCCCCTTCCCCGGGCGGACGGCGACGGGGTGGGCCCGGTGCTGGCCGGTGCCGTGCGCGTCGCCGAGGAACAGGGCCGACTGCTGGGCGTCTGGCGGACGTCCCCGCTCCAGGCACTCGCCCGGCTCCACGTGCTCGCGGCGGCTGACCTCGTCGGCGAGGCCGAGCTGGGACGCCCCCGGGCGGGGGCCGACGTCTCGGCGCGCCTCGCGCTGCTCGCGGACCTGGTCGCGGGCGGGACCGCGGCACCGGCACCGGTGGTCGTCGCCGTCGTGCACGGCGAGCTGCTGGCCTTGTCACCCTTCCGTTCCGCGGACGGTGTGGTGGCCCGCGCGGCGGCCCGGCTGACCGCCGTGGCGACCGGGCTGGACCCGAAGGCACTCGCGGTGCCGGAGGTCGGGCACCTGCGGCGACAGCGCGAGTACCGGGACACGGCCGCCGGGTTCGCGGGCGGGACCGCCGACGGGATCGCGGCGTGGGTGCGGCACTGCTGCGCGCAATGGGAGGCGGGCGCGCGCGAGGGGCGGTCGATCGCCGAGGCCCGCTGAGCAGGTGGAACCACTGAAGCGTGGGAGCACCTGCACATGAGTCGGGCGGCGCCCCGAGAGGCGCCGCCCGGCTGCGTACGAGTACCCGGGATCCAGGCGTGCACTACGTGTCGTGATGGTGGCCTCGGCGTCCGGCGTCCCGATACGCAGGCCCACGACGACATGCCTCCCGCGGCGTGCCGCGCGTGGAGGGCCCGGTCCTCGCACACGGAGCCCGGGTCGGGGAGGACGGGTGCTTCTCTGCCGCACCGCCCCTGGCCGGCCAGGAGTCCGTGACCACTTTGTAATCGCCTTCCCCGCGCGGGGCAAGACCTCTCGGCGGGTGCACCGGTTCAGCTCAGTCAAGTGACGCACAGTGAGAGTGCCGCGCGATTCAGCGGTGGCGACGCAGCCCGTACCACCCGGCGCCGACGAGGGCTACCGCACCCAGCCCGGCGCCCGCGACCGCCGCAGCCGTGGCCGGCCGGATCCGCGGGCGCAGGGCGACGGGGATCGCGAAGGTCAGGATCGGCCAGCCGCGCTCCGCGGCGACCCGGCGGAGGGCACGATCCGGGTTGACCACCGTCGGGTGTCCGACCGCCTCGAGCAGTGGCAGGTCGGTGATCGAGTCGGAGTACGCGCGGCAGTCCGCCAGCCGGTACCCCCGCGCGGTGGCGATGTCGCGAGCAGCCTGCGCCTTCTGCTCGCCGTAGAGGTAGAGCTCGATCTCCCCGGTGTAGCGCCCGTTGCGGACCGCCATACGGGTGGCCTGGCAGCGGTCGGCACCGACGAGCGCGGCGATCGGCTCGACGACCTCCAGCCCCGATGCGGACAGCACCACGACCTCGTCGCCGTTCGCCCGGTGCTCGGCGATGAGCTCCGCGGCCTCGGCGTAGACGAGGGGTTCGACGATCTCATGCAGCATCTCGGCCACGATCGCGCGGATCTGGGCGACCTCCCACCCGGTGCACAGGGCGGTGATGCGCCGGCGCAGGGCCTCCACCGTCGCGGCGTCCGCGCCGGACACCATGATCAGAAGCTGGGCGTAGCCACTGCGCAGTGCAGCGCGGCGGGTGATCAGACCCTGCCGCCGGAAGGGCCGGCTGAAGGCGAGCGCACTCGACCCGGCGATGATCGTCTTGTCCAGGTCGAAGAACGCCGCAGCCGCGGGCGAGTTCGATGACGGACCGGACATGTCAAGCGAGCTTGCCAGATCGACCGACGGTGGCGGGGACGGGTGTCTCGGCAGGGATCCGCAGGTGGACGCCATGCAACCGCTCAGCGCAATCATGGCCGGACGTCGCGGGCAAGGGCCCGATCGAGCTACAGTTGACTGCCCGGCAAGCCCGGGTGAGGTTCAGCTCAACCCCCCGGAGCTGAACCGCCGACGGCCCCCGTCAATCCCCCCTGACGGGGGCTGTCCAGTTCGTTCCCCGTGGGCGGATCGTTCCTCGCGACGAGACCGCGTACGCCGCATCGGTTGTCGATGCCGACGATTGCGGGGATGCGCGTGTCACCCCGATCACGCCGGACACCACGCCATCCTGCCGCATCGCACCGACGCATCAGCGCGCCGCCTCGTCGGATCCCCCGAGTTGTCCACATCCGACCGGCGCCATCCACAGCGGACCAACTCGTCGGTCCGGAGGTCCCGCGCGGCCCCAGGCTTGACGTGCGGCCCGGGGCGGGCCGGACAGCGAGGGGGAGGCCCAGGTGCGCGGACGACGGCAGGGCGAGCAGGCGGAGGACCCGGCGGGACCGGGGGGCGGTCGGCGCGGGCTGGTGATGGTGTCCGATCCGGACGTCCTCGACACCGTGCTCCGGACGGCCGCGGCGGCCGGGTGCGAGGTCGTCCGCGCACTCGACCCGACCGAGGCCCGCCGGCGCTGGCCGGTCGCTCCGCTCGTCCTGCTCGACGCGTCGTCGGCCCGAGCATGTGCGGACAGCGGGCTCCCGCGACGGGCGGGCGTCATCGTGGCGGTCTCGGGCGAGCCACCGCCCGAGGCGTGGAAGCACGCGGTGGCGGTGGGGGCCGAACACGTGATCTCACTGCCGGAGGCGGAACCGTGGCTGGTGGCCGCACTTGCGCAGGCCGTGGAGGGCGGGGGCGGCGACGGCGCCGTGCTCGCCGTCGTCGGGGGTCGGGGTGGCGCCGGCGCATCCGTGTTCGCGGTGGCGACGGCCGTGCAGGCAGCCCGGAGCGGCGACCGGGTGCTGCTCGTCGACTGCGACCCCCTCGGTGGCGGCCTGGACCTCGTGCTCGGGGCGGAAGACCTGGGCGGCCTGCGCTGGCCCGGGGTCGGCACCGGGGTGGGCCGGGTTCCGGCGAGTGCCCTGCATGCGGCACTTCCGGCACCGGACCTCGACCCCCGGGGCGGCCTGGCCGTGCTGTCGTGCGACCGGTCGGCGCACGGACCCTCCCCGGACGCGGTGGCATCGGTGCTGGACGCCGGCCGCCGGGCGGGCGAGACGGTGGTCTGCGACCTCCCGCGCTACCCGACCGAGGCCGCCGTCGCTGCCCTCAAGGTTGCCGACTTCACCGTCCTGGTGGTGCCCGCGGACGTGCGGTCGTGTGCGGCGGCGGCGCGCGTGGTGGCGGTCGTGGCCGAGCACGGGTGTCCGTCCACCGGGCTGGTCGTGCGTGGTCCCGCACCGGGCGGCATCGCCCCGGACGAGGTCGCGACGGCGCTCGATCTGCCGCTGGTCGCGGCGATGCGGGCGGAACGGGGGCTGGCGCGCATGGTGGAGCGCGGCGAGGCACCGGGTCGTTGCCGCGGCCCGCTGGCCACCGCCGCGACGGCGGTGCTGGCCGCGCTGCGCACCGCGGCAGCAGGGCGGGCGTCGTGACGAGGCCGGTCGGGGTCGAGCTGCACCGGGACGAGGGCGCACCGGAACTGCCGCACGTGGACCCCTTGCTCGTCGACCGAGTGCGCACCCGGCTCGCCGCCGCAGGCGGTCTCCCGACGCCGGCCGCCGTCGCGGCCGCCGTCCGCGCAGAGACCGGCGGGGTGACGACGGACCTCGACGTGCTCGCTGCACTGCGGGTCCTCCGGCAGGAGTTCGTGGGGGCCGGTCCCCTCGACGAGTTGCTGCGCGACCCGCGCACCACGGACGTCCTCGTGGGCGGCGGGGGCATCGTGTGGGTGGAGCGGGGCGCGGGGCTGGAACGCGCCGGAGTCCGTCTCTCCGACGAGGCCGCCGTCCGGCGGCTGGCCCAGCGGCTCGCCCTGGCCGCCGGCCGTCGCCTTGACGACGCGAGCCCGTGCGTCGACGGGTGGCTCGCCGATGCCGGGGTCCGGGTGCACGCGGTCCTGGCGCCGATCGCCGTGGACGGCACCTGCCTGTCGCTGCGCGTGCTGCGGCCTGCCGCCCACGATCTCGCCGCCCTGCGGGCCGGTGGCGCCCTGGACGCCACCGCCGTCGCCCTCCTGCGGTCCGTGGTGGCCAGCCGACTGGCGCTGCTGGTGTCCGGTGGCACGGGCACGGGGAAGACAACGCTGCTCAACGCCCTGTTGGGCGAGGTGGAGGCGCGTGAGCGGATCGTCCTGGTGGAAGACAGCGAGGAGCTTCGCCCGCGGCACCCACACGTCGTCCGGCTCGTCGCGCGCGCCGCGAACATCGAGGGCGCGGGCGGGGTGCCGCTGCGCGACCTGGTCCGGCATGCCTTGCGGATGCGGCCGGACCGCCTGGTCGTGGGCGAGGTGCGCGGCGCCGAGGTCTGTGACCTGCTGTCGGCGATGAACACCGGCCACGAGGGTGGGGCCGGCACCCTGCACGCCAACTCGGCGCGCGAGGTCCCCGCGCGGCTGGAAGCACTCGCCGCGACGGGCGGCCTGTCCCGCGCGGCGCTGCACAGCCAGTTCGCCGCCGCGGTCCAGGTCGTCCTGCACATGCGCAGGCTCCGGTCCGGGGCGCGGGTCCTGGACGCCGTCGGGGTGCCGGTCCGGGCCGGTGCCGTGGTCGAGGTCGTTCCCGCGTGGACACGCGCCGGTGGCTGGGCCGAAGGGCGCTCGGCGCTCGGCACTGTCCTCGCCGAGCGGGAGGTGCCGATCCCGTGGCGGGCGTGACGTCCCCGGCCACCGGCGCCGCGCACCGGCCGGGCCTCGCCGGCGATCGGGAGGTGCAGGTCCGATGGTGAGGCCGGCACTCGCGGTCGCATGCCTAGCGCTCGCCCTGGCCGTGGTCACCTTTCCCGGCCGCACGGCCCCCCTGCGGTTGGCCGCGGTGCAGCGGCGGCCGGCCGGACCGCGCGTCGCCCGGGTACTGCCCGTGGCCGTCGTGGTGGTGGCCGGGGCGCTCGCCGGGCTGCTCGCACTCGGCCCGGCCGGCGCGGTGGTGGGCGCCGCCGGCGCGGTGACGTGCCGGAACGTGCGGTCGCGTGGGCGGCGCGACCGCGCGGCGGCCGCGACGTCGGCGGCCCTCGCGGCGGCGCTCGACCGCATCGTCGAGGAGCTGCGCGCGGGCGCGCATCCGACCACGGCGCTGCAGGGGGCGGCGACCGACCCGGAGCCGGCGAGCGCCGTACTCCTCCCGGCCGCGACGGCCGCGGCGCTCGGCGACGGGGTGCCCGCGGCGCTCGAGGCGGCGGCGGCGCGACGGCCGGAGGTCGCCCGCGATCTGCGGCGCGTCGCAGGCGCGTGGGCGCTCGCCGAACGTCACGGTGTCCCCCTCGCTGACCTCCTCGCCGGTGTGCACGCGGACCTGCGATGGCGGCTCGCCTACGCGGGCCGGGTCGGTGCCGCGCTGGCGGGCCCGCGGGCCACGGCAGCTGTGCTGACCGGGCTGCCCGTGCTGGGCATCCTCCTGGGCGAGCTGGTGGGCGCCGGACCACTCCAGGTGCTGCGTTCGGGCGTGCTGGGCCAGGTGCTCGTGGTGTCCGGTGTCGGGCTGGCCGCCGCAGGGGCGGCGTGGGCCCGCGCGGTTCTCCGGTCTGCGGTGCCGCGATGAACGAGCCGCTTGCCGCCCTCGCACTGGCCGCAGCGCTGCTGCTGGTGTCCGGCCGGCCGGGATCGGGGCGCCTCCGGGGCACGATCTCCGGCCCGGCCAGCGGGACCGACACCCGCGGCGACCACGGCCGCGTCCGAGAGATGGTGCTCGGCGGCCTCGCCGTGGGACTGCTCGCCTGGGCGATCACCGGATCGCCGCCGGTAGCGCTGGTCGCGGCAGCCGGCGGATGTGGCCTACCGGCGCTGCTCCACCGGCTCGGCAGGCGTCCGGCGCGCGCTGACGACGACGTCGAGCTCGCCGCCGCCTGGGCCGGGATGGCGGTCTGTCTGGAGGCAGGCCTGCCGGTGGCATCGGCGGTGGCCGCGGCGGCAGCGTCGCTCGACGGCTCCACCGGCCTCGCGCTGCGACGGGTCGCCGGCCTACTCGAACTCGGCGCGGATCCGGCGGAGGCCTGGCGCGTCGTTCAGGACCACCCTGCGGCCGCCGCGTTCGCCCGCGCCGCGGCCCGGTCGGCCGCCACCGGCGCCGCACTCGCCCGTACCGCGCGCGCCGAGAGCACCCGGGTGCGCGAGACGCTCACCGACATCGCCGAGGCGCGAGCGCAGCGTGCCGGTGTCCTGATCGCCGCCCCGCTCGGCCTGTGCTTCCTTCCGGCCTTCCTCGTGCTCGGAGTCGCACCGGTCGTGATCGGCCTCGCCGGAGAGGTGCTTCCGCGATGGTGACCAGCCCGACCGTCCTCGACCCCATCCCCACCAGGAGGAACGCATGTCCCTGTCCACCCTGCCGCGCCGACGCATCCACCGGGCCGTCGATGGCCGCTCCCGTGCACCGCGGATCGACCTCCGGTCCCGCCGCCGCGGCGATCCCGGCGCCGACGCGGCGGCGCAACCGGGTTCCCGGTTCCCCTGTGGCCGGCTTGCCCGAATGCGGCGCGACGACGCAGGAATGTCGACGGTCGAATACGCCATCGGCTGCGTGGCCGCCGCGGGCTTCGCTGCCCTGCTGTACAGCGTCGTCACCGGCGACTCGGTCACGGCCGCCCTCACCCAGCTCGTGCAGAGGGCGCTCACGGCGGGGTTCTGACGCAGCCCCGACGAACCTCCTCACCGGCGCACTGCCGGCACGAGCCGGGCAGATCGGGAGGAGCGATTCGGGCCGACGCTCGGACCGCGGAGCGGTCACCATCGAGGCGGCGCTCGCCCTGTGCAGCCTCACCCTGGTCGCCGCGCTCGCCCTCGGCGCGATCGGCGCCGCGGCCGCGTCGGTGCGCTGCACGGACGCAGCCCGCGAGCTGGTCCGGCTGGCCGCCCGTGGCGAGCCGGACCGCGGACGGACCGTCGCGGCACACCTGGCGCCGGCCGGTGCCCGCATCGAGCTGACGGTGCGCGGCGACGAAGCAGTCGCCGAGGTGACCGCCGCACCGGTCCGGCTGCTGCCCGTCCACGTCGTCGGCCGGGCGGTCGCGGTGCTCGAAGCAGGAACCGTGCTCGGGGGCAGTGGGATACCGGTCGGCGCCTCGCCACCCGACGCGGACGTGTCGACGACGGGTGGCGGACCGTGACACGTCCGGGTGGCCGGGCGCTGGCGGCCGCCGAGCCGGGGTCCGATGCGGTGGACCGTGGATCGGCGACCGTGTGGGCGGCGATCACCGTCGCGGCCCTGGTCGCGGTGCTGTCCGCAGTGCTCGGTCTGGTCGGTGCCGTCGGGGGGCGCCACCGCGCCGAGGCCGCCGCGGACCTGGCCGCGCTCGCCGCGGCCGGGCAGGCGGTGCGCGGCGAGGCCGTGGCCTGTCGTCGAGCGGGTGACGTGGCCGCCGGCAGCGGCGGCCGAGTCGTCGTGTGCCGGGTGCGCGGCGTGGAAGCCGTCGTGGAGGTCGAAGTGGCACTACGTGCAACGGTCTTCGGTGCCATGACCGCCCGCGCCCGGGCGCGCGCCGGCCCAACGCAACCGCCGCTGGCGCCGCCACCGGGACCGTTCGGCGACACCGGAGCCGCCTTACCGCAGGCATTTCAGAACCCCGATAGCACGCGCGCACGGGTCGGCTTCCACAATGCGCTTGTAGATCACGCCGAGCGGTCGGCGGAGACGGTTGAACGGACGTCCGTCGGAGCAGAACAGCACGCCGGTCAAGACGATCACCAGCCGTCGCGCGAAGGCGCCGGCGCTTCGCGTTCACCGTTGCCATCGGGCCGATCGGCGACCGTCGCTGGCGTGGCGGGCCACCGCGGGGCCTACTGGATTCCGCTCGACGGTTCGGCACACGCCGGACTAGCGACCACGATGTCGCTCCCCAGTCTGCGGTGGGGTCGGCGCGTCCCTCGGACGCCCACCCCCGACCGGCTCCACCGCGCCGCGGCCACCGCTGGCCGGCTCGGCCCCCGACGGGCCGGCCGGCGGTGGCCGAAGATCCGCCGGGAGATCGTGACAGCCTACGAACGGCCGCTCACGGCCTCGAGTACCACGCCGAGCACCGTCACGGCACCGGCCTTGTCGAGCGGAGCGTTGCCGTTGCCGCACTTGGGCGACTGCACGCACGACGGGCAACCGGCCCGGCACTCGCAGTCGACGATCGCCGCGCGGGTGGCCGTCAGCCAGGACACGAGCACGGCATGGCCGCGCTCGGCGAACCCTGCGCCGCCCGGGTGGCCGTCGTGGACGAAGACGGTCGCGCAGCCGGTGTGCGGGTGGACGAGTGTCGACATCCCGCCGATGTCCCACCGGTCGCAGGTCGCGAACAGGGGCAACAGCCCGATTGCGGCGTGCTCGGCGGCGTGCAGGGCGCCGGGGATGCGCACCGCCGGCAGACCCGCGCCGAGCAGCGCGCCGTCGTCGACGTCGTACCAGACGGCGCGCGTCGCGAGCGTCTGCTCGGGCATGTCCAGCGGCACGGTCTCCAGCACGACGCCGTCCGGCGTGCGGCGCTGATAGGCGGTCACCTGCGTGGTGACGCTGACCTCGCCGAACGACACGCGGACAGTGCCGTGGTCGCGGTGCTCGGTCACCCGCACCACGGCGACGTCCGCCGTCGACCGGGCGTCCGTTCGCCAGTCCGGTGCGGCGGCGTGCACCAGGGCGAGCCGGGCGTCCAGATCGAGGTCGTCGACGACGTAGCTCTCACCCCGGTGCAGGTACACCGCGCCCGGATGAACGCTCGCGGGCGCGGCGGCGCCCTCCACCGTGCCGAGCATCCGGCCCGTGTCGACCTCGACCACTGCGACCTGCCCCTGCCCGGCCCCGCGCAGGTCCACCGACCCGGCAGGGCCGTGCGCCGACGACGGCCAGAACCACGCCGTGGGCCTGCGGCGCAGCACCCCGTCGGCCACCAGCTCGGCCAGCACCGCGGCGGCCGCCGGGCCGCCGAGCGCGTCGACGTCCGCCTCGGTCAGCGGCAGCTCGGCCGCAGCGCAGGCCAGGTGTGGGGCGAGCACATACGGATTGGTGGGATCGAGGACGCAGCCTTCCACCGGGGCGCCGAGCAGGGCGTCGGGATGGTGGACGAGATAGGTGTCGAGCGGGTCGTCGCGGGCCACCAGCACCACCAGCGCCTCGTTTCGGCCGCGGCCGGCCCGGCCGGCCTGCTGCCAGAAGGAGGCCCGGGTCCCGGGGAAGCCGGCCACGACTACGGCGTCCAGCCCGGCGATGTCGACGCCGAGCTCCAGCGCGTTCGTGGTGGCCACGCCCAGGAGGTCACCGCGGACCAGGGCGGCCTCCAGCGCCCGCCGCTCCTCCGGCAGGTAGCCGCCCCGGTAGGGCGACACCCGGGCCACCAGCGCCGGCTCCACCTCGGCGAGCACCCGCTGCGCGCCGAGCGCCGTCAACTCCGCACCACGACGCGAACGGACGAAGGCCAGCGTGCGCGCACCTTCGATGACGAGGTCCGCCAGCATCCGCGCCGATTCCGCGCCCGCGGATCGCCGCACCGGCGCGCCGTTCTCGCCCGTCAGCTCCTCGAGCAGGGGCGGCTCCCACAGCGCGACCGTGCGGCCCGCAGTGGGCGACCCGTCGTCGCTCACGGCCACGACCTCCCGCCCGACCAGCCGGGTCGCGAAGGCCGCCGGGTCCGCCACCGTCGCCGACGCCAGCACGATCGTCGGATGCGCTCCGTACCGGGCGCAGACCCGCAGCAGGCGGCGCAGCAGGAGCGCCACGTGCGAGCCGAACAGCCCGCGGTAGGTGTGGCACTCGTCCAGCACGACATAGCGCAGGCGGCGCAGATAGCTCGCCCAGCGGGCGTGCTGCGGCAGCAGGGAGCGGTGCAGCATGTCGGGGTTGCTGAACAGCCACCGCCCGTGCTGGCGGGCCCAGTCGCGCTCGGCGAGCGGCGTGTCGCCGTCGTAGGGCGCGGCACGCACGTCCGGGAGGTCGAGCGCCGCGAGCGCCCGCAGCTGGTCCGCGGCAAGCGCCTTGGTGGGCGAGAGGTACAGGGCCGTGGCGCGCCGGTCCGCGGCGAAGGTCGCCAGTACCGGCAGCTGGTAGGCCAGCGACTTCCCCGACGCCGTGCCGGTCGCCACCACGACATCTCGTCCGGTGTACGCCAGGACGGCGGCCCGCGCCTGGTGGCTCCAGGGCTGCCGTACGCCCCGCTCGACGAAGGCCGCGCGCACCTCGGGTGGCACCCACTCGGGCCAGTCGGCGGTGCATCCGGGCCGGGGCGGCAGGTGGACGGCATGACGCAGCGGACCGTCGGCCTCACCGGATGGGCAGGATTCGCTCCCGGCGAGCACGCGTTCCAGCAGCCGCCCGGCCCGGCCGGAGCCGGACCGGGACCGCGCGACCTCCCACACCTGTCCGGTCATCCCGTCGAGGTTCGCACACGCCACCGACAACTCGACGCAACGGCGGCCCGACGAGAGGCATGCGGAGGAACGGCCGCGGTCGCCCGCTCAGCCCAGCGCCGCGACCGCCTTCGTCGCGATCACGGTCTGTTCCGCCCGGGCCGACGGCCAGCCCTCCGTTCGCGGCTGGCGGGTCAGCAGCACCACGACGAAGCGCTCCTCCGGGTCCACGACGCCCGCGGTGTGCAGGTAGTACTGGCCGGAGAAGCAGCACATCCAGCCCTGCTTGGCCACCGCGCCCGACCCGTCCCTGCGGATGTCGGGCGCCAGCAGTCCGAATGCCTGGTCGAAGCCGTCCTTGGCCGTCGAGGGTGCGGCCTTCATGTCCGAGATCAGCAGGGCCCGGTCGTCGTCGGGCATGTCGTCGAGCACGTACTTCCACAGGGTCGCGTAGTCGGCCGGGGTCACCTCGACCTCGCCCCACTGGCCGAACCGGCGGGGTGCCGCCGTGCCCTCGAGGCCGAGCTTCGCACTCACCCGCGCGGGCGCCCCGGCTCCGTCGAACTTCTCCCACAGCGCGCTCATCGCGCTGTCGTCGCTGGGCCCGAGCGCCCGCGCGACGAGCTTCAGATCGTCGTCGGTGACCCGCAGCCCCTCGGTCCGCCGCCGGTCGAGCACGTCGACGATGACGATCAGCTTGGACAGGGATGCGGTGTAGAACCGCTCGTGCCCCCGCTTGCCGACCGCCAGCTCGCCCGTGCTCCGGTCGAACACCGCGACACCGAGGTCCGTCGAGGACGACGCCTGCTCCTGTGCCGCGTTCACGGCCGCCTGCGCGAGCCCGCGCTGCACCGGCGGAGGCTCGGGGGCCAGGATCGGCGCATCGTCCGGGATGGGGACGGCCTCGGTCGACGGTGCAGCGGCTGCGCTGGCCACCGCCTGCGCGAGAGGGCCGCTGTCGGTCACGAGCAGGGGCACCACGGCCGCCAACACGAGCAGCGTGCACAGCGCCGGACGCAGCGTCTCGCGCCATCCGCGCCTGGTGATCACGTTGTCCTCACGTACGTGACACCGTCCGGGTTCGCCTCTCTTCCGTGCCCCAGCAATTCTGCATCGATCCATGGCCGGGGATGTGACCGACGTCCCCCGGCAACTTGCCCCAGCAGGCCATTTACACTGCACGCGCCCTCGCCGCATCTTGACGCGCGGCCTAGGGCGCCCGACGCCAGGGGTGCCGTCACGTTCCCTGGGCGCAGTGTTCCCATGAACCAGGAGGACGGATGAACATGTCCGCCACAATCGCGCCGAGCCTCGAGCTCGCCGCGAGTGACCGCATCGTCGTCGGTGTGGTCGCGGTGGTGGCCCTCGCCGCCCTGGCCATCGGCTTCGTCCTGCTCCGGGAGGTGCTGGCCGCCGGCCAGGGCACCGCCAAGATGCAGGAGATCGGCCGAGCGGTCCAGGAAGGCGCCAGTGCCTATCTCAACCGCCAGTTCCGCACGCTCGGCATCTTCGTCGTCGTGGTCTTCGTCCTGCTGTTCGCGCTACCCGCCAACGATATCGGCGAGCGCATCGGCCGGTCCATCTTCTTCGTGATCGGCGCGGTGTTCTCCGCGACGATCGGTTACGTCGGTATGTGGCTCGCCACACGGGCGAACATCCGCGTCGCCGCGGCGGCCCGCGAGGAGCGCGGGCGGGAGAAGGCCACCCGCATCGCGTTCCGCACCGGTGGCGCAGTCGGCATGTTCACGGTTGGACTCGGGCTGTTCGGCGCGGCCGTCGTCGTGCTCGTCTACGCCGGCCAGGCCCCCCGCGTGCTGGAGGGCTTCGGCTTCGGCGCGGCCCTGCTGGCGATGTTCATGCGTGTCGGTGGCGGCATCTTCACCAAGGCCGCCGACGTGGGCGCGGACCTCGTCGGCAAGGTCGAGCAGGGCATCCCGGAGGACGACCCGCGCAACGCCGCCACCATCGCGGACAACGTCGGCGACAACGTCGGCGACTGCGCGGGCATGGCCGCGGACCTGTTCGAGTCCTATGCCGTGATGCTCGTCGCCGCCCTCATCCTGGGCACCGCGGCGTTCGGCCTGCAGGGTCTGCTCTTCCCGCTGATCGTCCCGGCCATCGGCGTGCTCACCGCCGTGATCGGTATCTTCATCACCCGGGTCCGCGAGGGCGAGGGCGGTCTGAAGGCGATCAACCGCAGCTTCTACATCTCGGCGCTGATCTCGGCCGTGCTGTGCGTCATCGCGGCCTTCACCTACCTGCCGGGCAGCTTCGCGGAGCTGGTCAACCCGACCGACGACAGCGTGGTAGGGCTGACTGCGGACCCGCGGGTCATCGCCTCGGTCGCCGTGATCATCGGCATCGTGCTGGCCGGCGTCATCCTGTGGCTGACCGGCTACTTCACCGGCACCGAGCACAAGCCTGTCCGGGACGTCGGCGAGTCGTCGCGCACTGGTGCGGCCACGGTGATCCTCTCCGGCATCTCGATCGGCTTCGAGTCGGCGGTCTACACCGCGCTCGTGATCAGCGCCGCGGTCTACGGCGCGTTCCTGCTGTCGGGCTCGATCGTCGTGTCGCTGTTCGCCGTGGCCCTCGCCGGCACCGGCCTGCTGACCACTGTCGGCGTGATCGTCGCGATGGACACCTTCGGCCCGGTCAGCGACAACGCCCAGGGCATCGCCGAGATGTCGGGCGACGTCACCGGCGCCGGCGTCGAGATCCTGACCGAGCTCGACGCGGTCGGGAACACCACGAAGGCGATCACCAAGGGCATCGCGATCGCGACGGCGGTGCTCGCCGCCACCGCCCTGTTCGGCTCGTACCGCGACGCGATCAACACCGCCCTGCGCACGGCCAACGTCGCGATCGACCAGGCCGGCTCCGGGTTCTTCTTCGAGGTGTTCAGCCCGAACACCCTGGTCGGCGTGATCATCGGCGCCTCGGTGGTGTTCATGTTCTCGGGCCTCGCGATCAACGCCGTCACCCGGGCCGCCGGCGCGATCGTGTTCGAGGTGCGCCGGCAGTTCCGCGACCACCCCGGGATCATGGACTACTCGGAACGTCCGGACTACAGCCGCGTCGTGGACATCTGCACGCGCGACTCGTTGCGCGAGCTGGCCACCCCCGGCCTGCTGGCGATCTTCGCCCCGATCGCAGTCGGCTTCGGTCTGGGCGTCGGCCCGCTGGCCGGCTACTTGGCCGGCGCCATCGCGACCGGCACCCTGATGGCCATCTTCCTGGCCAACTCGGGTGGCGCCTGGGACAACGGCAAGAAGCTGGTCGAGGATGGCCACCACGGCGGCAAGGGCTCGGAGGCGCACGCCGCCACGGTCATCGGCGACACCGTCGGCGACCCGTTCAAGGACACCGCAGGCCCCGCGATCAACCCGCTGATCAAGGTGATGAACCTGGTCTCGGTGCTGATCGCCCCGGCCATCGTGACCTTCTCGGTCGGCGTCGACGCCAACCTGGGCCTTCGGCTGGCCATCGCCGCCGTCGCCGTGGCGATCATCGTCGCCGCGGTGGTCGTCACCAAGCGGCGCACCACCTCGATCGCCGACACCCCGGCAGTCGACCCCGTCAGCTGAGCTGAGAGGCGTGGGGAACCAGGTCTCGCGCCTGGCGGTTCCTCCACATCCCGAGCGCTGACCGACGGCCCCCACCCTCCCTGGGTGGGGGCCGTCGTCGTTCCGTCACTCCACCTGCTGTGGCCCGGCGCGCCGCGGGCCCCGGCGCCTGCACCGGGCGACGGGGCGGGGCACACTACCGAGGTCCGCGTCCTCGACCCCGGAGCGGCATATGCCTTCCGCGCCCCGCCCGCGCCGCCTGGCGCTCGTCGCCGTACTCAGTGCCGTGCTGCTCGGAACCGGCTGTACGGCGACCGTCGCGGGCACCCCGGCCGCAGACCCGGCGCCCGCCCCCACCGAGGGGCCGGGCAGCGACCCGGTCCTGTGGGTGGACCGGGTGTGCGGCTCCCTGCTGACCTTCACCGGCCCGGCGCTGGCCCAACCACAGTTCGGCGACACCCCGAACCTGCCCGGCATCAAGCAGAAGCTCACCGACTACCTCACGAGCATCATCACCGGCCTGCAGCAGAGCCGCGCCCAGCTCGGGCAGGTCGGCCGGTCCCCGGTCGGCGGCGGCGACGAGGCCGTGGCCCGCATCAACGACGTACTGACCAAGCTGGAGACCGACATCACCGGGGCCAAGGCGAAAGTCGACTCCGCCGACCCGGACGACCCGCAGGCGTTCCTCGCGACGATCACCGACGCCGAGAACCAGCTCGGGCAGATCAGCGCGCCGGACGCGCTCGCCGACCTCAGCGCCTCCCCCCGGTTGCAGAAGGCAGCGGCGAAGGCGGCCAACTGCCAGCAGCTCTCGGCGCAGAGCAGCAACCCGCCGGGCTGACCACCGGTGTGGCCCCACTACCTCTCGTCGAACGCGTGTTCTACCGTGCGCCCCGTGTCCTCCGTGTCACAGCTCTCGCTCTTCTCAGCAGGCGCCCGCCCGCCGCGGCCGGGCGACCTCGCGGGCCTGCTGTGCGGCCCAGGCCAGATCGTGCGGTTCGGCTCGGGCGACACGGCGCGACTGTCCGTGGTGCTGGCCGACCCCCGGCGGGCGCCGGTGGTCGTCGCCGCGTGCGTCGCGGTGGGCATCGACGCCGAGCCGGCGGTGACCGAGAGCGGGGCGACCGCAGTCCGCACCGCGTTCCGCCGCGACCTGGTCGGTCTGGCGCAGAGCTGGACCCTGGGCGCGGTCAAGACCGTGCCGGCGGGAATGCAGCTGGACGGGGCCGTGTTGCGGGTGTGGATGGCCGCAGCGGGTCGTTGGGACGGCCGGGGCATCGACCTTCTGCTCGACCCGCACGCACCACAGACCCATCTGGCATTGATCGCCGCGGCGACGCGGGCCGGCATCTCACCGGCCCGGAGCGGCCGCGCGACCGCGCTCCGGATCACCGGCAACCGGCGCATCCGGCGCTTCCTGGAGCTGGTCGGAGGCCCGCCCACCGGTCTTGCTCCGGACGAGTGGCCGGAGGCAGGGGTGGCACGGACCGTTGACAGCGCGGTTACGCTCCCGTCCGTCCGACCGACGACGCGCGGAGTGTGACAGAAGGAACACGTGGCGTGCGCTACGGGAGGAGTCCCTCCGTCCGTGGATACTGGCGGCCACGGAGACGAACACATGAGGTGCCGCACGCGGCGGACAATGGAGTGAGTACGACGTGACGACCGGAACGAGCCCGACGACCGACACCCAGCCGACAGCGCCCACGCGCAAGGCGGGCGGCGGCCGGCGTTCCGCCACGCCCCCCGCCGCTGCTACCAGCCGTCCGACGCGCCGCTTGGTGATCGTCGAGTCGCCGACCAAGGCCAAGAAGATCGCGCCCTACCTGGGCAGCAACTACGTCGTCGAGTCGTCAGTCGGCCACATCCGGGATCTTCCGCGTGGTGCCGCGGACGTCCCCGCCAAGTACAAGGGCGAGGCATGGGCCCGGCTCGGCGTGGACGTCGACAACCAGTTCCAGCCGCTCTACATCGTGACGCCGGAGAAGCGGGGCAAGGTCTCCGAGCTACGCGACGCGCTCAAGAGCGTCGACGAACTGCTGCTCGCCACGGACCCGGACCGCGAGGGCGAGGCCATCGCCTGGCACCTGCTCGACACCCTCAAGCCGAAGGTGCCGGTCCGGCGGATGGTGTTCCACGAGATCACCGAGCCCGCCATCCGCGCGGCCGCCGCGAACCTGCGCGATCTCGACCAGGACCTCGTCGACGCGCAGGAGACCCGCCGCATCCTGGACCGCCTCTACGGCTACGAGGTCTCCCCGGTGCTGTGGAAGAAGGTCATGCCGCGGCTGTCGGCGGGCCGGGTGCAGTCGGTGGCCACGCGGATCATCGTGCAGCGCGAGCGCGAGCGGATGGCGTTCGTCGCCGCCGGCTACTGGGACATCGCCGCGACCCTCGACGCGGGTGCGCAGGCGACGCCGCGCACGTTCCCGGCGCGCCTGGTCACCGTCGACGGAGACCGCATCGCCACCGGCCGCGACTTCGGCCCGGACGGACAGCTGCGCGGTGACACCCGCGTGCTCGACGAGGGCAGCGCGCGCCGCCTCGCCGAGGCGTTGCACGGCCGCGACCTGGCCGTCACGTCCGTCGAGTCGCGGCCCTACACGCGCAAGCCCTACGCGCCGTTCATGACCTCGACGCTGCAGCAGGAGGCGAGCCGCAAGCTGCGCTTCTCGGCGGAACGCACGATGCGCTCGGCCCAGCGGCTGTACGAGAACGGCTACATCACCTACATGCGTACCGACTCGACCACGCTGTCGGAGTCGGCGATCAACGCCGCACGCGCGCAGGCGCGGGAGCTCTACGGTGACGCCTACGTCTCCCCGACCCCACGGCAGTACACCCGCAAGGTCAAGAACGCGCAGGAGGCGCACGAGGCCATCCGGCCGTCCGGGGAGACGTTCCGCACCCCGGGGCAGGTGGCCCGTGAGGTCGACGGCGACGACTTCCGGCTGTACGAGCTGATCTGGCAGCGCACGGTCGCCTCCCAGATGGCGGACGCGCGCGGCACCACGGTCAGCGTGCGGATCACCGGGACCGCCGGAACCGGCGAGGAGTGCGTGTTCGCCGCGTCCGGGCGCACGATCACGTTCGCCGGTTTCCTGAAGGCCTACGTCGAGACCGTCGACGACCAGGCGGGCGGCGAGGCGGACGACGCCGAGTCGCGCCTGCCGGAGCTGACCCAGGGCCAGGCGCTGACCGCCGTCGAGCTGCGGCCGGACGGCCACACCACGAATCCGCCCGCCCGCTACACCGAGGCCAGCCTGGTCAAGGCACTGGAGGAACTGGGGATCGGGCGGCCGTCGACGTACGCGTCGATCATCAAGACGATCCAGGACCGCGGCTACGTGTGGAAGAAGGGCAGCGCGCTGGTGCCGTCCTGGATCGCCTTCGCGGTGATCGGCCTGCTGGAGCACCACTTCGGACGGCTGGTCGACTACGACTTCACCGCCGCGATGGAGGACGAGCTCGACTCGATCGCCTCGGGCACGGACTCGCGCACGGCCTGGCTCAACGGCTTCTACTTCGGCGGCGCGCAGGGCAGCGAGGGGTCGGTGGCCCGCGCGGGCGGCCTCAAGAAGCTGGTCGGCGTGAACCTCGAGGAGATCGACGCCCGCGAGATCAACTCGATACCGATGTTCGACGACGTCGTGGTGCGGGTCGGGCGGTACGGGCCGTACCTGGAGCGGGTGCGCGACGGGGTGTCCCAGCGCGCGAACCTGCCCGACGACCTGCCGCCGGACGAACTGACGGCCGAGGTCGCCGAGCAGCTGTTCGCCGTTCCGCAGGAGGGGCGCTCGCTCGGCGTCGACCCGCTGACCGGGAACGAGATCGTCGCGAAGGACGGCCGGTACGGGCCGTACGTCACGGAGATTCTGCCCGACACCTCCGACGCCTCGCCCAAGAAGAAGGCCAAGCCGCGGACCGGGTCGCTGTTCAAGGACATGTCGGTGGAGACGGTGACGCTGGAGCAGGCCGTCCAGCTGCTGACGCTGCCGCGCGTGGTGGGCATCGACCCCGAGGGCGGCGAGGAGATCACCGCGCAGAACGGGCGCTACGGGCCGTACCTCAAGAAGGGCACGGACTCCCGGTCGTTGACCAGCGAAGACCAGCTGTTCACCGTCACCCTGGACGAGGCGCTGGAGATCTACCGGCAGCCCAAGCAACGGGGGCGGCGCACGGCGGCGGCCACGCCTCCGCTGCGCGAGCTGGGCGCAGACGCCGCGACCGGCAAGCCGATGGTGATCAAGGACGGCCGGTTCGGGCCGTACGTGACGGACGGCGAGACGAACGCGTCGCTGCGCAAGGGCGACAGCGTCGAGGAGATCACGGACGAGCGCGCCGCGGAGCTGCTGGCCGAGCGCCGCGCCAAGGCCCCGACGCCGAAGAAGGCTCCCGCCAAGAAGCCGGCCGCGACGAGGAAGGCACCGGCGCGCAAGAAGGCGCCCTCGACGAAGTAGCGGTCGCGGGCGCACCCCGTCCGCAGCGTCGCCAGTGCGCCGCCGTCGTTCGCCCGGCTACTGCGGCGCCGCCAGCAGCGCCTTCACCGCCGCCGACATCCGCTTGCCGTCCGCCCGGCCCGCCGCGGCCGCCTGTGCCTTCTTCATGACCTGGCCCATCTGCCGCGGGCCCGGCGCCTGCCCCGTCTCGGCCTGCACCGCGGCCACCGCGTCCCGGGCGAGCGCGGCGAGCTCGTCGTCGCCGAGCTGCTGCGGCAGGTACCGCGCCAGGATCTCGCCCTCGGCGCGCTCCTGCGCCGCCAGCTCGTCACGCCCCGCGGCGGAGAACGCCTCGGCCGATTCCGCGCGCTTCTTGGCTTCCCTGGTGATGACCTGGAGAACCTCGGCGTCGTCGAGCTCCCGCGCGTGCGTGCCCGCCACCTCGACGGTGTGCACCGCCGTCAGCGTCATCCGCAGAGTGGACTTGACCAGCTCGTCGCGTGCCTTCATCGCCGAGGTGAGGTCGGCGCGGAGGCGTTCCTTGAGGGTGCTCATGGATCCTCCTCGCTGTCGCTCGTCGGCTACTGGTGAACGGTGAGCTCGCGGGCTCACTCACGTCGCGACGGTAGTCCACACGTACCCTGCAACGGTGAACAGATGGGCACGGGCCGCCACCGGAGTCGTCGCCGCCGGAGCGGCCACGGCCCTCTACGCATCCGGCATCGAGCGGCGGCGTTGGACCCTGCGGGAGGCGACGCTCCCGGTCCTGCCTCCCGGCACGCGCGACATCACGGTCCTGCACCTGTCGGACCTGCACCTGACCCCCGGCCAGCGCTCGAAGCAGCGCTGGGTCGCCTCGCTCGCGGAGCTGGAACCGGATCTCGTCGTCGACACCGGGGACAATCTCGCCCATGCCCGGGCCGTACCCGGCGTCCTCGCCGCGCTGGATCCGCTCCTCTCGCTACCCGGGGTCTTCGTGTGGGGCAGCAACGACTACTTCGGCCCGACCTTCAAGAACCCCGCCCGGTACCTGCTCCCCGCCTGGCAGAAGCAGGTGCACGGCGGCGCCCTGCCGTGGCGGGACCTGCGCGCGGCGCTGATCGAGCGCGGATGGCACGACGCCACCCACACCCGCCTGGCGATGGACGTGGCCGGTGTCAGGATCGCCGTTGCGGGCGTGGACGACCCGCACATCCGGCAGGACCGCTACGACCTCGTCGCCGGCAAACCCGACACCGACGCCACGCTCAAGCTCGGCCTGACCCACTCCCCCGAGCCCCGCGTCCTCGACGCCTTCGCCGCCGACGGATACGACCTGGTTCTCGCCGGCCACACCCACGGCGGCCAGCTCCGCCTTCCCGGCTACGGAGCGATCGTCACCAACTGCGGCCTCGACCGGTCCCGCGCCCGTGGCGCCTCCCGCTGGGGCAGCCACATGCGCCTGCACGTGTCCGCCGGGCTGGGCACCTCCCCGTTCGCCCCCGCCCGGTTCTGCTGCCCGCCCGAGGCCAGCCTGCTGACCCTCGTCGCCCGCCCGGCCGGCCCGGTGTCGATGGCGGACACCCGCGCGGAGGCAGCCGCGGACGTCGGCTAGACTCGGCCGCGGCCCGCAGGACATCGCGGGCTATCGGGGTGTGGCGCAGCTTGGTAGCGCGCTTCGTTCGGGACGAAGAGGTCGCAGGTTCAAATCCTGTCACCCCGACCAAATCAAACGGCCTGGTCAGCGGCTCGTCACGAGCTGTCCCCCGGGCCTGGGTGGTGGCGGCATCCACGCGATGGCCGGCAACTCACCGGATCTATCGGGCTGGACGACACCCGGACACGGGTAGGGTCAGCGGCCCCCGACACCGAAACTCAGGTCACTGAGCAGGAGGACCCGATGCAACTCGATCTGTCCGACGACGATGTTGAACTGCTCAAAGACGTCTTGGTCACCGCGCTCGATCGTCTGACTTCCGAGATCGGGCACACGGATAACCCCGTCTATCGTCAGAACCTCAAGGGTCGACGTGAACGACTGCGCGGTCTCATCGACGTTTTCGGCGGCAAGCAGCAAGGGTGACGGCTCGTCCCAGGGTGGTGCCGTCGCACCTCACGCCCGCCGCCGCGCACCTCGTGGGGCCGACGCACCTGCCGTGCAGGGTGTGAGGGCCGCACTCGCTGTGTGACAGCCTGCCTGGGGTGCGGCGGCGACGAGACAGCACTCGTGTCGCACCCAACGGCGCCGTCGCACACCTCGTCGGGCCGCCAAGACCGGACAGTCTCCGGCGTAGGCTCCGGCCCGATGGCTGCTCAGAACCTGGATGACACGGCAGGGCGGCCCGGTTCGCATGCCTGACCGCCGGCTCGTGGCGGCGGTCTTCGCCGGGGGCGCGCTCGGCACGGCCGCCCGCGCGGCGCTGAGCTCCGCATTTCCGGTCTCCGGGGCGCAGTGGCCGTGGCCGACGTTCGCGGTGAACATTCTCGGCGCCTTCCTGCTGGGCTACTTCACCACGCGGCTGCAGGAGCGTCTGCCGTTGTCGAGCTATCGCCGCCCGATGCTGGGAACAGGCGTGTGCGGCGGTTTGACGACGTTCTCCACGATGCAGGTGGAGATCGTCAGGATGCTGGACGCGCGCTACTTCGGCCTGGCGCTCGGATACACGGCGGCGAGCCTGGCAGGTGGCTACGCGGCGATCCAGATCGCCACGTCGATGGTGCGTCGCGTGCGGGTGCGCGCGTGAACCCGGCGGTGTGGGTGGGCGTCGTCCTCATCGGTGGCTGCGGTGCGGTCCTGCGGTTCCTGGTCGACGGGGCGGTGTCCGCGCGGCTCGGCCGCTCCTTCCCCTACGGCACCCTGATCGTCAACCTGTCCGGCGCCGCGGTGCTCGGCTTCCTGACCGGGCTCGCGCTCGCCCCCGAGGGAGCACTGCTCGCCGGCACGGCTGCGGTCGGCTCGTACACCACGTTCTCCACGTGGATGTTCGAGACCCAACGTCTCGGCGAGGACCGCCAGGTGCGCTATCTCATCGCGAACCTGGCCATCAGCGTGCTGGCCGGGGTCGCCTTCGCCGCCGCCGGCCGGTGGGCGGGGGCGCACCTGTGACCGAGGACTGCCTCAAGCTCACCACGTACTTCGGCGAGCGGCATCGGATCGACGGGCAGTTCCTGGCCGACGCGCAGGTGGACCTGTTCGGACGGCACGGCGTCGCCAGCAGCATTCTTCTGCGCGGCGTCGAGGGTTTCGGGCTCAAGCACCACATGCGCTCGGACCGGCTGCTGAGCCTGTCGGAAGACCTGCCGGTGGTGTCGGTGGCGATCGACACCCGGCCCCGGGTCGAGGCGGTGCTCGACGAGCTGCGCACCGTTCAGCACAGCGGCCTGATCACCCTGGAGCGGGCCAGGATGCTCCGCGGCGAGATCGGCCCGGTCGTACTGCCCGAGGACCTGCACGAAGCCACCAAACTGACCCTCTACATCGGCCGACGTGAACGCGTCGGCCGGGTGCTGGCCTTCGTCGCGGTCTGCGACCTGCTGCACCGGCACGGGATAGCCGGCGCGAGCGCGCTGCTGGGCGTCGACGGCACCCGGCACGGTGACCGCAAGCGGGCGCGGTTCTTCGCTGGGAACGTCGACGTCCCCATGATGGTCATTGCGGTCGGCGAGGGAGAGCGCATCGGACGGGTGCTGCCCGAGCTCGGGGCCCTCCTCACCCGACCATTGATCACGTTGGAGCGCGTGCGCGTGTGCAAGCGCGATGGACAGCTCGTCGACTCGCCGCACGCCCTTCCCGCCACGGACAGCCACGGCATGGCGATGTGGCAGAAGCTGATGATCTACACCTCGGAAGGCTCCCTCAGCGATGGCCGCCCCGTCCACCGAGCGATCGTGCAGGAGCTCCGCCGGTCCGGTGCCCGCGGCGCCACCGCCATACGGGGCGTCTGGGGCTTCGCCGGGAGCCGCCGTCCGCAGGGCGACCGCCTGTTCCAGCTCGGCCGACGGGTACCGATGCTCACGATCGTCATCGACTCACCCGAGCGGATCGCTGCTTCCTTCTCGATCATCGACGACCTCACGCGCGAACACGGTGTCGTGACCAGCGAGATGGTGCCCGCGCTGACCACGATCTCCGGGACGACCCGGCACGGCGGCCTTCGCCTCGCTCGACACCGCTACTAGCGTGAAGGTCAGTCCAGCAGGCGGCCGCACGACTCGACGATCATGAGCCGCATCACGGCGTCGAGGTGCGGGAGCTCCATCGCCAGCAGGTCGAGCAGGGCGGCGAGGGCCAGGGCGTCTTCGGTGCAGGTCACACCGGCGCGCCGGGCACCGTCGGGGTCGTCACGCAGGCGAGCGGCGGTACGGCGGAGGAGATCGGCGTCAGCGCGGTCCCTGCGCAGGTTCCGGGGCATCGGTGCGGTCTTCCCCTCGTGACGGCATGTGGGCCGGCTCGGGAAGTAGCCGATGCGGTCCAGCATGCCCAGGCATTCGACGCCATGTCACCAAGGGGATGGGGCGCGGACGTCGGATGTAACGAACGCCACCCATGGTTCCTGCAGGTGCGTCGTCGGTCGCGGACGCCACGCCGGGCGGCGGCGCTCGGTGTCGTCACCGCAGCAGCTTCTGCACCTCGCGGAACCGCGGGTGCATCGAGTCGCGCAGCCACTCGAACAGCACCATCTCCGACGTCACGACCTCTGCCCCGTGCGCCCGCATCCGCGCGAGCGCGGCGTCGCGGTCTGCCGGGTCGCGGGAGCCCACGGCGTCCGCCACCACGACGACGCGGCGCTCGGACTCCAGCAGCTCGGCCACCGTCTGCAGCACGCAGACGTGCGCCTCGACGCCCGCGACGACGACCTCGCGCGCCGTCGGGGGCAGGAGCGTCGGGTCCGCCGCGCCCGAGAACCGCGTCTTCGCGACGACGTTCTGCGGGTGGCCGGCCAGCTCCGCCACGGTCGGGCCCAGCCCGGCCGGGTACTGCTCGGTCGCGCACACCGGCACCCCGAGCAGCTGCGCCGCCTCCGCGACCCGGACGGCGCGGGCGACCACGGTCTCGCTGTCGTGGATCACGGGCACCAGCCGTTGCTGGAAGTCGACGAGCAGCAGCACGGTACCCGCGGCGGTGAGCAGCACGCGTAGACGGTATGCACCCGGCGCCCGTCGCCGCTACTGTCCGCGGCCGTGGCCACCTGGGAGGAGTTCGCCACGGCCGCCCCGCGGATCGCCGAGATCTTCGTCCGCCGCCACGCGGCCGCCGGCGGCCTGTGCATGCTCGCGACCCTGCGGCCGGACGGGTTCCCGCGGATCAGCCCGATGGAGCCGCGGCTCTTCGAGGGCACGCTGTGGATCGGCGGGATGCCGGGTACGGCGAAGTTCCGCGACCTCCTCGTAGACCCGCGGTTCGCGCTGCACACCGCCACGGTCGACACCCATGTCGCCGACGGTGATGCGAAGGTGTGGGGCACCGTCGAGGACGTGCACGACGAGGACCTGCACCAGCGCTACGCGGAGCACCTGTACGCGGAGACCGGCTTCGACCTGCGCGGTCGCACGTTCGACCACTTCTTCGCCTCGCACCTCGTCGGCGCGGCCGCGGTCGAGGTCGGCGGCGGGCACATGGACGTGACGGTGTGGCGAGACGGTGCCTCGGAGCACGTCGTCCGCAAGCACTGAAGCCGATGCTCCGGCGCCGGAGATCCGGCGCGAGCCGGGCTGACCCGCCCGATCGTTACCGTCCTGTCCGTTACGGCCGACGGGTCTACCGGAACCGCCCGCTACTCTCGGACCATGTCGGACCTACGGCCTCGGCTGCTCGTCTTCATCGTCGCCTACTACGCCGAGTCGACCTTGACGTCCGTGCTGGAGCGCATTCCGGCCGAGGTCCGCGACGACTACGACTGCGAGATCCTGGTCGTCGACGACGCGTCGGAAGACCGCACGTTCGCGCTCGGCCGCGAGTACCAGCAGGCGCATCCCGAGATCCGGATGACGGTGCTGCGCAACGAGCTCAACCAGGGTTACGGCGGCAACCAGAAGATCGGCTACACGTTCGCGATCGAGCACGGGTTCGACGTCGTGGTCCTCCTGCACGGCGACGGCCAGTACGCGCCCGAGGAGATGCCGCAGCTGCTCGCCCCGCTGCGCGACGGCGCGGACGCCGTGTTCGGCAGCCGGATGATGACGCCGTTCGGCGCGCTGCGCGGGGGGATGCCCCTCTACAAGTACGTCGGCAACCGGGTCCTCACGGCGATGCAGAACGCGCTGCTGCGGACCCGGCTCAGCGAGTTCCACAGCGGTTACCGCGCCTATGCGGTGCCGGCGCTGCGCCGGATCCGCTTCGCGCTCAACTCCGACGACTTCCACTTCGACACCGAGATCATCATCCAGCTGCTCAACGCGCAGCAGAAGATCGCCGAGGTGCCGATCCCCACGCACTACGGTGACGAGATCTGCTACGTCGACGGCGTCCGGTACGCCAAGGACGTCATGATGACGACGTTCCAGCGGGTCGCCCACGGCCTCGGGGTGTTCAACCAACGCCGCTTCGAGCCCGTGTCGGACGACCACGCGAACAGCCATTACGACGTCAAGCTCGGCTACCCGAGCAGCCACCAGTTCGCGCTCGACGCCGTGCCCCCGGGCAGTCGCGTGCTCGACATCGGCGCCGGCCCCGGCCGGATGGCCCAGGAGCTGGTGGCCAAGGGCTGCGAGGTCACGGTCGTCGACCAGTTCCCGGCGCCGGACGCGCCCGGCGACGTCGAGGTCCTCCAGCAGAACCTCGACGACCCGCCGGTCTTCGACGCCCGCAAGTACGACCACCTGCTGATGCTCGACGTGATCGAGCACCTGAAGGACCCCGAGCAGTTCCTCGACCAGCTCGTCGACCAGTTCGACTACGGCCCCCGGACCCTCGTGCTCACCACCCCGAACGTCGCGTTCGCCACCCAGCGGCTGATGTTGCTGTTCGGGCAGTTCAACTACGGCAACGCGGGGATCCTGGACCGCACCCACACCCGGCTGTTCACCTTCCGCAGCCTGAAGCGGCTCCTCGTCGACTCGGGCTTCCGCCTGCGCGAGGTGCGCGGCGTCCCGGCTCCGTGGCCGAAGGTCCTCGGCGACGGGGCGCTGGGACGGGCCGCGGTGCGCCTGAACCAGCTGCTCATCCGGCTGAGCCGGACGCTGTTCTCCTATCAGATCTTCGTGGTGGCCGACTGCACCCCGAACGTCCGTTTCGTGCTCGAAGACTCCCGGTCGCGCAGCGAGCACCCGCACGGGTGAGAGCCGACTCGCGGCTCACGGCCTTCCTCACCGCGCTCGGGGCCGTCGCCGTCGGGGCGGCGGTGCAGGTCGCCGACGGCTACGGCCGGCCCGCCGCATTCGTCTGGCTGACGGTCGCGGTCGTCGCGGTGCTGCTCGCCGTCGTGCTGCCCACCCACCGCACGGTCGAGGCCACGCTCGCCCGGGCGTTGCCGCCGATCCTGGTGGCGGCGCTGGCCTGGCAGCTCTGGGCCATGCAACAGCGGGTGCCGGCCCGCCCGTTCTCCCTGGTGCCGGAGTGGCGCCCGCCGTTCCTGCTCGCCGCGGTGGTCGTCGTGGTCGCGGCGTTCGCGATCCTGGTGGGGCGCCGGATCGTGCGGAACGTCGCCGTTCTGGTCCTGCTGGGGACGCACCTGGCGCTGGGGATCTGGACGATCAGGATCCTGCCGCAGCCGTGGCCGATGATCGACGTCTACATGTTCCAGCGTGACTCGGTCGCCGCCCTGCTCGCCGGGGTCGACCCTTACGCGATCACCTTCCCCAACCCGTACCCGACGGGCGCCTACTACGGGCCGGGGATGGTGGTCGGCGGCCGCCTCACCTTCGGGTTCGTCTACCCGCCGCTCAGCGTGTTCCTGTCGGTGCTGGGCGCGTGGATCGGCGGGGACGTCCGGTACGCCCAGCTCGGCGCGATGACGCTGGCGGCGGCGTTCATGGCGTACACGCGGGCGGGCCGGCTCGGCGCCCTCGCGGCCGGGCTCTACCTGTTCACCCCGCGGAACCTGTTCGTGCTGGAGCAGAGCTGGACCGAGCCGTTCGTCGTGCTGTTCCTCGCGGCGACGGTGTGGTGCGCGGCGCGGCACCCGCGCGTCGCCCCGTTCGCGCTGGGGCTGTTCCTCGCAGTGAAGCAGTACGCGGTGCTGGCGCTGCCCCTCGCGCTGCTGGTCGGGCGGCCGCCGATGACGTTCGCGGGGTTCCGCCGGACGGCGGTGCCCGCGGTCGTCGTGGCCGCCGTCGTGACGCTGCCACTGGCCCTCTGGGAACCGACCGGGTTCCTGCGGGCCGTCGTCGAGCTGCAGTTCTACCAGCCGTTCCGGCCCGAGGCCCTGAGCTACCTCGGCCTGCTCACCGGTCCGAACCGGCAGCCGCCGTTCGGGACAGGGGTGGCGTTCGCGGTCGCGGCGGTGGTGATGGTCCTGGCGCTGTGGCGGGCGGCCCGGACGCCGGCGGGGTTCGCGCTGGGCGTGTCCGCGCTGTTCCTGGCGTTCTTCGTGCTGAACAAGCAGGCTTTCGCGAACTACTACTTCTTCGTGATCGGCGCGCTGTGCGTGGCGGTCGCAGCGGCGGAGCCGGCCGAGCGGGCATGGGAGACGGGTCGGCGGGCGGCCCGCGTCAGCGTTGCACCACCAGCACCGTGAACCCCGCGATCTCCTCGCGCCGGTAGGTCGCGCGCTCGGCGTCGAGCTGGGCCTCGACGGCCTCCGGCCGCGCCCGCGGCTCCGACGGGTGGAACACGTAGGCGACGACGGGCGCGGCGGCGAACCCGTCGACGTAAGGCCGGTACCGGTCGTCGGCTATGGCGACGGGCACGACCACCGGGTCTTCGTCGAACAGGAAAGTGAGCCGGTAGGCCAGCCAGTACTGGGCCGCCGCGTAGTGGATGCCCTGCGCCCGGAGCGCGTCGGCCAGCACGACCTCGTCGTGCGCGACGCCGCGCGCGTCGCGCACCGGGATCCCGTCCTGCACGTAGGGCGCGTACGCGAACCAACCGCCGACCCCGACGGCCACGACGAGCGGCGCGATCCCGACGGCGAACCACCGCGTCCCCAGCGCGTGGGCCGCGGGCGCCAGCGTGAACGGGGCGAACCAGACGATCGGGGCGAGGTAACGGGCCGACAGCAGGTCCGCGGGCATCGTCGAGACGAGGAACCCTCCGATCGACGCCGCGGTGCCGATCAGGCCGAGCGCCCCGAGCCCGCGGACGGCGACGGGGCCGATCCGCCCGACGACCGCGACGGCCGCCCAGCAGACAGCCACCGCGAACGTGCACGCTGCCGCTGCCTGGATCACCTGCAGCGGCCACGGCGCGGGCCACAGGTGATGCTCCAGCGTCACCGGGTCCTGCACGAACACCTTCACGCCCAGCAGGTAGGGCAGGCACTGGTCGACCATCAGCGTCCAGCTGGCACCGATCTTGTCCAGCGTCAGGCCGGCCTTGGCCCCGTCGGCCACCGGCTGCGCCCGCGACCAGGCGATCACGGCGACGCCGGCGGCGAGCCCGAGCAGGAGGGCGCCGACGGCGCGCGCACGCTGCAGCGGAACGCGCAGCTCGCCCCGCGTCGCGGTGAATGCGCACCACAGCGCGAACACGCCGACAGCGGGCATCATCTGCAGCGTGAACAGGTCGAGGTAGACCGCGAACCCCGCCACGAACCCGCTTCCCGCCAGCCATAGCGAGGCCCGGCGACCGCACGCTCGCGACGCGAGCCACACGGCGAGCACGGTGGTGGTGATGGCCCACTGCCGCGGCGCGTACAGCGCGACGCCGTTGATCGGCTGTGGTGCGAACACCAGCGGCAGGCACGCGACGGCCGCGCTTCCCCGCCCGACGGCGCGGCGGAGCACGTCGTAGGTCAGGACGACGAGGACCAGGTATCCGATCAGCGGCACGACCATGAGCGTCAGCGCCGACGGCCCGGTGACCGCGAACGCCGCGGCGACCAGCGCCGCGTCGAGCGACGCCTGGTAGCCCGCGCCCCACAGGAACCACGACCACTCGCCGTGCAGGACGTGGATCGCCTGCAACCCGACGACGGCGGCGTCGGAGTTCACGCCGCGGGCGTTGACGAGCGCGGGCAGGCGGGCGAGGACCGACGCCACCACGAGCAGGAGCGGCGGGAGCCAGGCCCCGACGCGGGTGAACGGGCGGGCGGGCGGGTCCAGGACCCCGGTCGCGGTTGCCATCGTGGGGCACCGTATCGACCCGGATCAGCCGGCCGCCCGATCGTTACCGGCCCGACGCCGCATCCGTCGGGTCTCGGCCGAGAGGGCGTCGCCCACGACGAGCGGCCGATGGGTGGCGGCCCGCACGACGTTGGACGGCACCTCGACCGGTCGTCGCCGCGGCCGGGCGGCCGACAGGAGTCACATCACGAAACCGCAACGGGACCCCCGTCGCCCCGACACCATGGGTGAAGACCGATCGAGAGGCGACCCGTGGACGATCCCATCGACACCCGCTCCCCCACCGAACCCGTGGCCCCGGGGCTGCGCGAGCTGCCGCCCTACCTCGTCGCCGGCAACCGGTTCGGCTCGTACGGCTTCGGGGCCGGGCTGAGCGGGCTCCTGCTCACCCTGGCGCCCTTCGGGCACGCCGTCGCCTGGTTTCTCGTCCTCGCGGCGGTGGTGCTGGGCGCCGTCGGCTTCCTGCGCTACGCCCAGGACGGCGCGACCAACCGCGACACCTCCGTCGTGGGCCTCGCGATGGGCTGGATCGGTCTCACGATCCTGCTCGCCCACCTGGGGGCCTCGCTCAACCTGCCGCCGGAGGCGTACTTCTACTCGGGACCGTGAGCCTCCCGGAGATTTCGGAACCGGGCGTGCAGGGTTCCGTCCTCTCAGAAAGGTGACTTCGAACGCGGGATGCGTGGTGTGGCCGCCGGTCGACGTGGCGGGCGCGCGTCGGGTGGCCGGTGCGGTCGCCTCTCTCGACGGCAGGGTGGGGTGTGACGGCTGGGTAGGGGTGTGACGGCGCCGCACGGGATGCGGTGATGCCGTGGTCCGACCTTGCTGGCACACCCCGTCGCGGGCTGTCGCACGGCGTCGGTGACCGCCGCGCCCTGCCCAACAGCTGTGACAGTCCGACCCGGTGTGCGCCAGCACGCGAAGGGTGTGACGCCAACGGCGATCCACTCATGCCGGTGCACCGGGGCGAGACGACTACCCGTGCCACCCGACCCCGCGCAGCCGCCGAGCGGGTCACCACTCGGCTCCGGACCCGACCCGTGTCCCACTCGCCCATCCCCGTTCGTGCAACAGGCGGCGATGAGTACCGGATCGACGCGGCCGACCACCGGTGCCGCCACCCCGATCCGGATTCCGGCCGACGTGACGCGCTCCCGACCGAGTCGATGACGCGTTCTCAGACCGTGAACGCCGACCGGAACCGCTCCAGCGCCAGCTCGGGGTCGCCCGACGCCCAGCCCTCGAGGCCCACGACACCGTCGTAGCCGAGGCGGTGAAGCGCCGCCGCCACCGCCGGGTAGTGGATCTCCCCGGTGCCTGGCTCGCAGCGCCCGGGAACGTCGGCGACCTGGATCTCGCCGATCGAACCCAGCGCGCGCTCGACGAGCTGCACGAGGTTCCCCTCGCCGATCTGGGCGTGGTAAAGGTCGAGGTTGAGCGCGAGGTGCGGGCTGTCGACGGCCTCCACCAGCGCGAGGGTGTCGGCAGCCTTGGCGAACGGCGTGCCGGGATGGTCGACGGCCGTGTTGAGGTTCTCCAGCGTGAACACCCGCCCGGCCCGCTCACCCAGCTCGGCGAGCCGGCTCAGGGTCTTCACGGCCTGCAGCCACATGGCGGGCGTGACGACCTCGGACGGGAGTACCGGCAGCCCCTGCGGATCGAGCCCCGTCCCGTGCACGTTGAGGCGCGGGCAGTCGAGCTTCTCGGCGACCTTCAGCGACTCCGCGGCCGTCCGGAGCAGCTCCTCCGCCCCGTCCGGGTCGGCGAGCGTGCCGGTGATGTAGCCGGTCATCGACGAGAACGTGGCACCGGTGCGGGCGAGTGCGTCGACGTCCTTCCTGGTCCAGTCCCAGATCTCCACCTCGTAGCCCGCGTCGGCGATCCGTCGGACCCGCTCGAGGAACGGCAGGTCGACGAACACCATCTCGGCGGAGACCGCCAGCCGGAAACTCATTTCGCCACCTCGTCGATCCGGACCGGACGCCCGGCGCGCACGGACTCGGCCGCGGCCAGGGCGATCGCGAGCGCGGCACGGGCGTCCTCGCCGGTCACGGAGGCGGGGGTGCCGGTGCGCACCGCGTCGGCGAACGCCGCGAGCTCCGCGACATAGGCGTCGGGCAGCAGCTCCTGGTCGCTGCGCACGGTGTCGACCAGCCGCCCGGGGGCACCGGAGAAGACCATGCCGGTGCGGCGGCCGTCGCCCATCGTCGCCATGCCGCCCGAGCCGAACACCTCGCCCCGCACGTCGTAGCCGTACGTGGCCTCGAAGCAGGCCTCGGCCACACCCGTGGCGCCGTTGTCGAACTTCACGACGACCAGCGCGGTGTCGAGCAGGCCCTTGTCGCGCCACTCGGGCTCCACCAGCGCGTCCGCGGTGGCGTACACCTCGACGGCCTCGGCGCCGGGGTTGAGGAACCGCAGCGCGTCGAAGTCGTGGATCAGGGTCTCGTTGAAGATCGTGTTCGGCGCGACGCGGGACGGGTCGAAGCCGCCGGGGTCGCGGGTCACGGAGCGCACCAGCCGCGGGGTGCCGAGCGTGCCGTCGTCCAGCAGGGCCCGGGCGGCACGCCAGTCGGCGGCGAAGCGGCGGTTGAAGCCGACCTGCAGCACGACACCGGCGGCGCGCGCGGCGTCGATCGCCCGGTCCACGTCCGCCAGCTGCAGCCCCATCGGCTTCTCGCAGAACACGCCCTTGCCCGCGGTGGCGGCCGCCACGACGAGGTCGGCGTGGAACCGCGCCGGCGCGGCGATCACCACGGCGTCGACCTCCGGGCTCGCGAACGCCTCCGCCGCGTCCGTGTACGCCGTGTCCGCCCCCAGCTCGGCCGCGAGCCGCTCGGCCGCGCCCGGCGCCGGGTCGGTCACCGCGGCGAGCCGCACCCCCGGGATCCGCCGGGCCAGCGTCTCGCCGTGGAAGGCACCCATCCGCCCCGACCCGATCAGGGCCACCCGTACGTCCACCATCGGTCTCCTCCTGCCTAGAACGTTATAGGGGTAAGCGTGCATCCCCGTGCCCTTTTCGTCAATAGAACGTTCTAGTAGTGTGGCCGGCATGGATCGGCGCCCCACTCTCGCGGACGTCGCGGCGCGTGCCGGCGTCTCGACGGCGCTGGTGTCGATCGTCATGCGGGAGGTGCCCGGCGCGAGCGCGGCGACTCGGGAGCGAGTGCTGGCCATCGCGGACGAGCTAGGCTACCGCCCCGACATCCGCGCCCGGTTGCTGCGCCGCAGCCGCAGCCGGCTACTCGGCGTGGTGTTCGGCGTGCAGCACGCCTTCCACGGCGACCTGGTGGGCGGGCTGTACGCGGCGGCGGACCGGGTGGGCTACGAGCTGGCGCTGAGCGCGGTGACGCCTGGGCGCGACGAGGAGCGCGCAGTGGGGAGCCTGCTGCAGGACCGCTGCGAGGCGCTGGTGCTGCTCGGCCCGCAGGCGCCGACGGCCTACCTGGTGACACTCGCGGCCCGGCTCCCGGTGGTGGTCGTCGCCCGCGCGGTGCGGAACCGGGCGGTGGACGTCGTGCGCACGGACGACGCGGCCGGGCTCGAGCAGGCCGTGGACCACCTCGTCGAGCTCGGGCACCGGCGCATCGCGCACGTCGACGGCGGCCGGGCCCCGGGGGCGGCCGAGCGCCGCCGCGGCTACACCGACGCGCTGCACCGGCACGGCCTGGGGAGCAACGCGCTGATGGTGCCCGGCGGGCTGACCGAGGACGACGGCGCCTCCGCGGCCCGCGCCCTGCTCGAGATGACCGGTCCCCGCACGCCGACCGCCGTCACCGTCTTCAACGACCGGTGCGCCACGGGCGTGCTGGACGTCCTGCGCGGCGCGGGGGTGGCGGTCCCGGGGGACATGAGCGAGCGCAGCGAGCGAATCGATCGACACAGCGCTTCATCGCGAAGCGCCGACCGAGCGCAGCGAGGGAGAGCGATGAGTGCGGTGGGGTTCGACGACAGCCGCCTGGCGCGGCTGTCGCACGTCGACCTCACGACGATCGCCCAGGACGCCGCGACGATGACCGAGCTGGCGGTGGCCCGGGCCGTCGCGCGTCTCGACGGCACCGCGGTGGGCGAGCGGGAGCAGGTGGTGCCGCCACGGCTGGTAGTCCGTGGCACCACCGCACCGCCCCCGCGTCCTGACGGAGCCTCAACCACACGTCCCCCGAAGGAGGCTGCTCACACCCCCAGCCGTTGACAGGGGTTGCCGCCCCGAACGATGCTCGCAGGCGCTCCACGTGCCAGCAGACCCGAGAGGCCGTCATGTCGCAGAACGCCGCCGTTCCCACCGCGCGGGTGGCCCCCGCTCCGCTGCCGCTGCGGGAGCTGCTGCCCTGGGCGCTGTTCGCCGGCGTGCTCCTGCTGGGCCTGCTCTACCTGGTGGGGCTGGACCAGGGCGCGACGTCGCTGGTGCCCGGCTCGCTGATCCACGAGTTCGTCCACGACGGCCGCCACCTGCTGGCGTTCCCGTGCCACTGACCGGCAGCCCCGCGTCCAGCACAGGCGTGGTCCGCGCGCTGCTCGTCCGCGGGATGCTCGCGGGCCTCGCCGCCGGTGTCGCGGCGTTCGTGTTCGCCTACCTGTTCGGTGAGCCCGGCGTGAACGGCGGCATCGCGTTCGAGGAGCAGGGCATGCACGGCCACGGCGGCGAGGAGCTGGTCAGCCGCGGCGTCCAGAGCACCGTCGGGCTGCTCGTCGGCGTGCTGGTCTACGCGGTGGCGATCGGCGGGATCCTCGCCCTCGTGTACGCGGCCATTCGCGGCCGCGTCGGACCCGCCCGGCCCCGCGCCGCGGCGCTCGTCCTTGCGGCGGTCGGGTTCGCGGTCGTCGTGCTGGTGCCGTTCCTCAAGTACCCGGGCAACCCGCCGGGGTCGTCGGACGGCGGCTCGATCGGCCAGCGCACCGGCCTCTACCTGGTGATGCTGCTGTTCTCCGTGCTCGTCGCGGCGCTCGCCACCGCACTGGGCAAGAACCTCGCGGCCCGGCTCGGGACGTGGAACGCCACGATCGTGGCCGCCGTCGCCTACCTGCTGGTGGTGGCGGTCGGCGGGGCGTTGCTGCCGGCCGTGAGCGAGACGCCGGACGGCTTCCCGGCGACGGTGCTCTACGACTTCCGGATCGCCGCGCTCGGCGTGCACGCCGTGCTGTGGTCCGTGCTCGGGCTGGTGTTCGGTGCGCTGGTCGAGCGCGGTGCCCGTCGCGAGCAGCAGGTGCTCGCGGCGAGCTAGCCGACCGACACCGTGATGGTGTGCCAGCCGGTGGCGCCGTCAGGGAAGGGGTCGACGCGCTCCTCCGGCTGGACTGCGCCGGTGCTGTCCGTCGCCCGCACCGAGAGCGCGTGGGAGCCGGCGGTGGCCGGCCAGTCGTAGCGCCACTGCACCCACGTGTCGACCGACGGCACGGGCAGCAGGGTCGCCGGCTGCCACCCGCCGTCGTCGACCCGCACCTCGACGGCGCGGATCCCGCGGCCCTGGGCCCACGCCACGCCCGCGACCGGCACGACACCGGCGGTGAGCGGGGCGAACGGCGCGGGCCGGTCGATCCGCGACGCGGTCTTCACCGTGCCCTGCGGCGCCCAGCCGCGCTCCACCCAGTACGCGTCGACGTCGGCGAACGTGGTGGCCTCCAGCTCGCGCAGCCACTTGCAGGCGCCGACGTAGCCGTAGAGCCCGGGCGTGAGCATGCGCACGGGGAAGCCGTGCTCCGGCGGCAGCGGGTCTCCGTTCATCCCCACGCAGAGCAGCGGCTCGCGCCCGTCGAACAGCGCGGCCATCGGGCTGCCGATCGTCATGCCGTCGACGGAGCGGGCGAGCAGCTGATCCGCACCGGACCGGACACCGACCTCGCGCAGCAGCGGAGCCAGCGGGACGCCGAGCCAGCGGGCGGTGCCGATGTAGGGGCCGCCGACCTCGTTGGACACGCAGTTGAGGGTGACGACGCGCTCGACGAGCGGGCGGTCGAGCAGCTCGGCGAACGACAGCTCGGCGGGTGAGTCGACCATCCCGCCGATCGTGAGCCGCCAGGAGTCGAGATCGACGCGCGGCACGGTCAGGGCGGTGTCGACGCGGTAGAAGTCGGCGTTGGCGGTCACGAAGCCGGGCTCGAGGCCTGCGGGGAGCGGCGGAGCGGGCTCGGTGGGCGCGGGGAGCCGCACCGACTCGCGTACGCGGGTGCTGGTGGCGGACCGGCCGAGCAGCGCGGCGACTCCCCCGGTGGCCGCGGCGCCGACGGCGACGAGCGCGGCGGCGCCGAGGAACGCCCGCCGGTCCACGGCGCCGCCCGCGGGCTCGTCCGGAGGAGCGGCCCGGTCGTCGCGACCCCGCCGCAGCGGCCGCCGAGGCCCGATCCGCATGTACCGAACAGCGGCTTTCGGTGCGTCTGAGTGCACCCAAACGCCGCTTTCGCTCACTCGGGGCGGGCTGCAGCGGGCGCAACAACAGCAGCAGCGCGCCGGCGATGACCAGACCCCCGACCAGCGACGGCAGGGCGTCGACGAGCTCCGCCGCTGGGCGGGTCACCGCCGCGGCCACCCCCACCAGCCCCAGGACCGCCACCCCAGCCAGGCCGGCGATCCGGTTGCGGAAGGCGACGACCCCCAGCCCCGCAGCGAGCACCGCCAGCACGACGGCGATCCCGCCGAGCAGCACGGGCTTGTCGGCCGTGCCCAGCGTCGCGACCGCGAACTCCTTGGCCGGCGTCGGCGCGGCGTCGACCAGCACGGCTCCGACGGCGACCACCGTGCCGGCCTGCGGGCGGCCGAGCAGCGCCGCCACCAGCTCGGCCACGGCCGCGCCCGGCCGCCACCGCGAGCAGCCCCGCCAGGGCGGGTAATCCGGATCGGTTCATGACATCCCCTCCCCTGGATACACCTCGGGGCCCGCCGCAGCGCGCGACGGGCCCCGAGGCGCCCAGTTCGTCAGCAGCGTCAGCCCCTCAGGAAGGTGGGCATGAGCACGGTGTCGACGATGTAGACGGTCGCGTTCTCGGTCTGCACGTTGCCGCACACCACCGACGAGTTGCCGTTGACGGTGAAGGCGGTGCCGCTGCCGGCGACCATCAGGTCCTGGCCCTCGAGCGTCTTGTGCGTGCCGGCGAGCTGGTCGGGCGACAGCCGCCCGGGCACCACGTGGTAGGTGAGGACCTTGGTCAGCTGGTCGTTGTCGTTGAGGACCCCGTTGAGGGTGGCGCTCGGGATCTTCTCGAACGCGGTGTTGGCCGGGGCGAAGACGGTGATGCCCTTCGCGCTGTTGAGCGAGTCGACCAGGTTCGCCTTCTTCACCGCGGTGACCAGCGTGGACAGCACCGGGTTCCCGGACGCCGCGGTCGCGACGGGCACCTTGGCCATGGCGGCGAAGCTGCCGGGGTTCGACGCGTCGGTGGGGACGGCGGCACAGCCTGCGCCGAACTCGTCACTCGCGGCCATGGCCGAGCCGGACGGGGCCATCGACGCGGCGCCATCGGAGCCGCAGCCGGGGCGGGCGGGGCGGGCGCGGACGTGGCCGGGGCGGCTCCGCCGCCACAGGCCGAGAGCGAGACGGTGCAGACGGCGGCCGCGGCGAAGGAGGCAAGTTTCAGGGCACGCATGGGAGAACCTTTCCGAGGAATGGACTGTTGTCCGATGGTTCGAGGCTGCAGGGAAAGCGGATGGGACACGTTCGGGTGACGCCGGGTTCAGTGCCGGTCGGCGCCGAATCCGACCCCGGCGAGAGCGATGCCGAGGACGAGGTGCAGAATGTTGTCGCTCGCGTTCAGGGCGACGAGGTTCAGGCCCGTTCCCACGAGGAAGAGGCCGGCCACGAAGAGCACGAGGTAGAGCACGCCGAAGGCCCGGTTCGCGGTCCGCGCCGGCCCGGTCACCGCGCAGCGCCGCGGCGATGAGCACGACCCCTATCGCCAGATGGACGACGTTGTGCAGCACGTTGACCTGGAACAATCCCAGCAGCGCCCCGCCGCTCGGGCCGACGGCCGGGTGGCCGCCGGACACCAGGAAGCCCGCGAGGCCGACGACCACGAAGACCGCCCCGAAGGCGAGCGCGACCACGCCGTTGATCGACCGACCGGCGATCGTCCGCGATCCCGCGTGACTGACCATGACATTTCCCTCCGAACTCCGGCGCCACCGTCGACGGTGGCTCGAGAGGTATTCGGAGGGGAATGTCGGGAGGGATGGGTGTCAGGCCAGAGAAATTCCCACCAATGGTGTGGTGGAGGGCGCCGGGGAACCGCCGGCCGGTTCCAGGGAAACGGCGAACACGGCGCGTCCGCGCACTCCCTCGATCAGCTCGGTCGCCTGCGCCTGGCCTGCCGGCAGCAGACCGGCGGAGACCGGCGTGACGCTGCCCGTCGGGACGAGCCAGAGCTGGTAGGCCCGGTCCGGGCCCGGTGCCGGTGCGTCGGCCAGCACGACGACGCCGGCGTCCTGCGTGTCGGACGACGACGACGGTCACCCGGCCGCCGCCGGTGAGGTCGCCCGCATGCAGCGCCGCGTCCGGCGCCGCCAGCACCGCCTGGATGCGGTCGGCCTGCTGCTGGGCCAGCGCGACGGCGGTCCGCTGGTCGTCGAGGCGCTGCTCCTGCACCGCGTAGGTCGTCGCGGCCGCGCCGATGCCGAGCACACCGACGACCGCGGCGGCCGCGGCGAGCCGACGCCAGCGGGCCACCGGCGACGCGACGCCGCGCCGGTGCCCGTTCGGGGGCAGCTGGGGCGTGGCGGCCGCGCGAGCGAGCACCTGCTCGCGCATCCGCGGCGGCGGCACGGACCAGGAGCCCTCGGCGAGGCGCGTCACCGTCTCGCGGTACTCGGCGACCTCGACGGTGCAGGCGTCGCACTCGGCGAGGTGGCGGTCGAACGCGGCGCGCTCGAGGTCGTCCACCGCGTCGAGCGCGTACGCGCCACCGAGGGCGTGGATGTCCGGGCTCGTCATCGGGTCACCTCGACGTTCAGGCAGTCCCGCAGGCGGATCAGACCGTCCCGCATCCGGGTCTTGACGGTGGGCAGGGCGGCGTCCAGCAGCGTCGCCACCTCGCGGTAGGTGTGACCGCCGTAGTAGGCGAGGGTGATCGCCTGCCGCTGCAGCTCGGTGAGACCGTCGAGGCAGCGGCGGACCTGCTGGCGCTCCAACCGGGCGCCCACCTGGTCGGCGACCTCGTCGTAGGGCACCTGCACCGACGCGGCGGCGACCTTCTGCAGGCGGTCGGACGCGGCCTGCTCGGAGCGCACGCGGTCCACCGTGCGGCGGTGCGCGATGGTGAGCACCCACGAGAGCCCGCTGCCCCGCTCGGCGTCGAACCGGCTCGCGGTGCGCCAGACCTCGACGAGCACCTCCTGGGCCATCTCCTCGGCCTGCGCCGGGTCCCGCAGCACCCGGCGGGCCAGCCCGAACACGCGCGGCGCGAGCAGGTCGTAGAGCCGGGTGAAGGCGGCGTCGTCACCGCGGGCGACGGCCCGCAGCAGGTTGTCGATCTCGCTACGTTCCGGCTGGGGCTCCGCGGGCTTCCCGGTACCACGGGGGTACCGGCCCGGATCGTTCATCACACGTCCCCCTCCGCCGGGCCGCTCGGGGCCGTGGCGCCAGGGATTCGATCGCACCGGCCTTCCGGATGGGCCACGGGACACGCCCGTCGGGATGAGCCGTGCGCCCGGCGGTGACGCACGACCGGTGGCGGATCACCGGCGAGGTCGGCCGATGCCCGCCGCGTAGAGCACGGCCAGCACCGATCCCGTCGGGCCTGCGACCCACAGCCACCAGGGGTAGACCGGCCCGTCCACGGTCAGCGAGACGATCCCCCAGACGGTCAGGTTGACGACCACGATGCTGAGCCACACGAGCGTGAGCACCCGCATCGCCATGCCGCCGGGGGTCGGGCTGAACACTCCCGCGCGCTCCGGGTCGGGCGGTGGCGCGGGCAGGTCCGCGGTGATGCGCGCCAGCTCGCCGCGGGTGCGGGAGGCCCAGACGGAGCGCACGCGCTCGTCGAACTCGGTCAGATCGAGCTGGCCCACGTCGTGCGCCCGGCGCAGCCGGTCCTGGACCTGCGCCCGCTCGGCGTCCGAGACGCGCATGTCGTCGGAGGGCACCGGGGGTGTCGGCTCCGTCACCCCGTCGATGATGGCACTGAATTCACTCATGCACGAGCACGCATATATAGTGCGGCGGTGGGTGCAGGACATGGGCACGGCCGCCCGAGCGAGGCCAGTGCGGGCGGGCGGCACGTCCGCCGGTTGTGGATCTCGCTGGGCGTCCTGCTGGCTTTCCTGGCCATCGAGGTCGTCGTCGGCCTCGCGACGTCGTCGCTGGCCCTGCTGTCCGACGCCGGGCACATGTTCACCGACGTCCTGGGCGTCGGCATGGCCCTGGCCGCGATCTCGGCCGCGCGCGGGGCCGGGACGTCGGACCGCCGCACGTTCGGGCTCTACCGCGCCGAGGTGCTGGCCGCGCTCGCGAACGCCGTGCTGCTCTGCGGGGTCGCGGTGTGGGTGGTGATCGAGGCCGTGCGCCGGTTCGTCGCCCCGCCCGATATCCCGGGACTGCCGTTGATGCTCACCGCGGCCGCTGGCCTCGCGGCGAACGTCCTGGTCTTCAGGCTGCTCCGCGACGGCGCGAAGGAGAGCCTCAACCTGCGCGGGGCCTACCTCGAGGTGCTCGCCGACATGCTCGGCTCCGTCGGCGTGCTCCTCGCCGGCGCCGTCATGCTGATCACCGGCTGGGGGTACGCCGACCCGCTGGTCGCCATCGCGATCGGCGTCTTCGTCGTGCCGCGGGCGATCGGCCTGGGGTGCCAGGCGGTGCGGATCCTCGTGCAGGCCGCGCCCGCGCACGTCGACGTGAAGCAGATGCGCGTCGAGCTGGCAGCCCTGCCGGGAGTGCACGACGTGCACGACGTGCACGTCTGGACGCTGACCTCCGGCATGGAGGTGGGCTCGGCGCACCTGTCGATCGACGCGGAGTCCGACCCGGGCACGGTGCTGTCCGCGGCGCGGCGTCTGCTGGCCGACGGGCACGGCCTGCCGCACTTCACGGTGCAGGTCGAGCCGCCGGGTGCACACACGCACTGCACCGAGCTGAGCTGGTGATCTCGGGTCGTCAGGCGATCACGAGGAGGAACAGCCCGACCATCGTGTAGGCGACCATGAGCAGGACGAGCGGAATCTGGTCGGCGAGCCTGCGGTGCGGGGGCAGCAGCGCGAGGCAGCGGTCGTGCGCGACGACGACGGCGACGACGTGGCCCGCCAGCACCGCGCCGATCTGGACGGCGGCGACGAGACCCGGGTGCGGGACCGCGACCGCCTCGCCGAGCTCGTGCAGCGGCGCCACCAGCTGGCTGAGCGCGCGCGGGCCCTCCACCAGCAGCAACGTCAGGTAGTGCGCGATCGTGTAGCCGGTGGCGATCGGGACGAGGGTGGGCACCAGCGCAGCCGCGAGCCGGCCGGTCGCGAGGCGGTAGAGCAACGCCACGATGCCGACCAGCGCGACGAGCACGAGCGTGTCGACGACGGCGGCCGGCACCGGCAGCAGGTTCCGGGCCTGCGCCCACCCGGGCCAGCCGCTCAGCCCGTCGAATACCGTCGAGCCCCACCACACCGCGACGAAGGCGACGAGCCCGGGCGCCGGGCGCACCGCTGCCAGGCCGCGCAACGGGTTCCGCAGCCGGGGGCCGTGATCCCAGGCGAGCGGAGCCAGCGCTCCGACCAGGGACGAGTAGGCCTCGAAGGTCTCGCCGCGGTCGAACCAGCCCGGGCCGTAGCGCAGCGCCGCCGCGGTGTGGATCGCGGCGTAGAGCAGCAGGAAGGTCGCGACGACGGCGGGGACGTCGCGCATCGGAGCGACGAGTTCCAGCCAGACGAAGGCCGCCAGCCCGACCGCGGCGGGTTCGTACCCCACATCGGGAAGCGGCCGCGTGGGACGGCGGCGCAGCGGGGCCAGCAGGCGGTGCAGCGCGCGCAGCGGGTTGACGGCCCGCCAGACGGGCCCGAGCAGCAGCGAGAGCGGCACGAGGCCCACCCACAGCAGCACGTAGAGCGCCCGCGGGGCGGGGTTGGCCTCGTCGTCCTGGGGGCCGAGGAACCCGAAGGTGATGACGGCGGTCGCGAGCAGCAGCATCACGACCTGCCCGAACCGCCAACTCGGGCTGTCGAACGTGCCGACTCGCGCCGGCAAAGGTGGCGACTCGCGGGGGATCGGGGCGGCGCCACCAACGCCGGGCGTCGCGGGCACGGAGTCGCGCGCCACGTCCGGTCCCGCGAAGCGGGGTGCCCGCCAGAGCAGCGCGACGGCCAGGAACGAGAACAGGACGACCACACCGCCGGTCTGCAGCACGAGCTCGCCGGGCAGCGGCAGGCCGCGCACCTCGCCGACGCCATGGGCGAGCAAGACCTGGATCATGGGCTACTCCCCTGCCGGACCGGGTGCCGGCGCCGTGCGGCGCAGCACCGTCACCCCCGCGGCGGCCACCCCGAACCCGCCGCCGAGGGTCAGCGCCACCAGCACGCGATCGAAGGTCGCGCCCCAGGCGAACGGGACGACCGCGTCGATCAAGGTGAAGGCGTCCACCGGGGCGATCACGATCGCGAACAGCCCGCCCGCGGCGCAGCACAGCAACGGGCCGGCCGGACGCCGGCGCACCGTCAGCCACACGCCCGCGGCGGCCAGCGGCCAGCCCAAAAGCGCGTACCCGGCGGCGCTGAGCAGCATCGCGACGAACGCCCGATCCTGTGGGACCAGGGCGGACCCGACGACGTGCAGCAGGTGCGCGACCGCGACCACGCCCGTCGCGACGCTCAGCGCGACGGCGCCCCACCGCCGCCCCGCGCCGCGCGTTACGGCCACCAGCGGGACAGCGAGTGCCGCCAGCGCGACGGTCCACCACAGCGCGGCGGGCGGTGGTGGGGGCCAGTACTGCTCGCCGTGGACGGTGACCGCCTCGTCCCCGACCCGCAGCGGCACGGCCCAGGCGAGCCGCTCGCCCGGTGGCCGCGCGTGCGCCGCGGCGGCCGTGATCCGCGGATCCGACCACCACGCTCGCCCCCCGGGGGCGACGGTCGGGAGCCCGGAGAGCGCCGACCCGGGCAGCGGCTCGACGACCACCGGCACCGCGGTGTCGTTGTCGATCCGCAGCCGTGCGCCGAACTCGACGGCCTGCACGCCGAGCCCGGGTACGGGTGGCTCGACGGCGAGCATGCGGGCCTCGCTGGGCGCCGAGGTGAGGCCGCCGGCATGCGCGAACGCCGGTGTGGGCGCCGCCGGGAGCAGCAGCGCGACGAACGCCGCGAGCAGGGCTGCTCGGACCAGCACCACGAGCAGCGCGGCACGGTGATCCCGCCGGGCACGCACCCCATCACTGTAGGAGCCCCGATCTGGCCGCTCGCCGCAGCAGGCGGAGCCGGGTGCGGCAGGATCGACCGGGTGAGCGCACCCACGCATCCGGTCGCCGCCGTCCCGGACCGGCTCTTCGCCGACGACGCGCGCGAGGAGCGGTGGCGGGCGCGATTCACCGCGACCCGCATGTCGCGTCCCGTGTGGGCCCGTGACGCGCCGGACCGCAACGTCTACACCTCCAACGCCACCGGCACGATCGAGGTCTACGCCTGGGACCGGGCCACCGACACGCACCGGCAGGTCACCGACCGTCGCGCGGGTACGCACCTCGCCACGATGCCACCGGACGGGAGGAGCATCTGGTGGTTCGCCGACACCGACGGCGACGAGTTCGGGCACTGGGTCACGGAGGCCTTCGCCGGCCGCGCGGCCGGGCCGCGAGCACCGGCGGGCCCGGGGACGACGGGCCCAGGGGAGCCGGCGCGGCGCGGGAGCCGGGCGTCCGGCACCGAGCCGGTCCCGGCCCTGCCCGGCGTCGAGGACGGCTACCCGGCCGGCCTCGCGATCGGCCGCCGGCTCGTCGCCGTCGGCACCTCTACCGACGCCGGCACCCGTATCTGGCTCCGGGACCAGACGACCGACGCGCCCGCACAGGTCGTGTACGCACACGCCGAGGACGCAGGCGTCGGTGCCCTCTCCGACGACGAGACGTTGCTGGCGATCTCCCACTCCGAGCACGGTGACTCGCGCCACCCGGCCGTCCGGATCCTCCGCACCGCGGACGGGAGTGCCGTCGCCGAGAAGTCCGACGGTCCGGGACGCGGCCTCACCCCGCTCGCCTTCGCCCCCGTCCCGGGCGACCAGCGGTTGCTGCTCCTGCACGAGCGCCGCGGCCGCGAGGAGCTGCTGGTCTGGGACGTCGCCGCCGGGACGGAGACCGAGCTCGCGATCGACCTGCCCGGCGAGCTCGCAGCCGACTTCGCCCCCGACGCGACAGCGCTGCTCGTCTGGCACACGCACGCGGCGCGCACCCGGCTGTACCGCTACGACCTCGCGACCGGCGAGCTGACCGCCCTGCCCACCGCGCCCGGCTGCGTGGGTTCGGCCGAGGTCCGTCCGGACGGCACGGTCGAGTACTCCTGCTCGTCGGCCGCGGAGCCGCCGACCGTCCGCGCGCTGCACCCCGGCGGCATGGACCGCGTGCTGATCACGCCGCCGGGTGATCGTCCGCCGTGCTCGGTGCCGGTCGAGGACCTGTGGGTGGAGGGCCCGGGCGGGCCGGTGCACGCCCTCGTCGCCCGGCCCGAGGGCGCGACCGGACCGGCGCCCGCGGTCGTCAGCCTGCACGGCGGCCCGCACGCCGCCGACGAAGACCGCTTCTCCGCGGTCCGGGCCCTGTGGGTGGACGCGGGGTTCACGGTCGTCGAGATCAACTACCGCGGCTCGACGGGCTACGGCAGCGCCTGGCGGGACGCCATCGAGGGCCGCCCGGGGCTGACCGAGCTGGAGGACGTCGCGGCCGTCGTCGACGCCTGCGTGGCCGAGGGGATCGTCGACCCGGAACGGACCGTGGTGGAGGGCTGGTCGTGGGGCGGCTACCTGGCGCTGCTGGCCGCAGGGACGCAGCCCGCACGGTGGGCAGGGGTGCTGGCCGGCGTTCCCGTGGCCGACTACCTCGCCGCCTACGCCGACGAGATGGAACAGCTGCGCGCGTTCGACCGGGCGCTGTTCGGCGGCTCCCCCGAGCAGCGGCCCGAGGTGTACCGCGAGTCGTCGCCGCTGACCTACGTCGACGCCGTGGCCGCGCCCGTGCTCCTGCTGGCCGGGGAGAACGACCCCCGCTGCCCGATCCGCCAGATCGACAACTACCTCGACGCGCTGGCGGCCCGGGGGGCGACGTACGAGGTCAGCCGGTTCGACGCGGGTCACGGTTCACTCGTCGTCGAGGAGACGATGCGGCACGCCGCCACCGAGGTCGCGTTCGCCCGCCGGGCCTGCGGCCTCTGACACCGGGAGCACGACCTCGCGGAACGCGGTGGACCGAGGCGACTGCCCACTCTCGAATGCGTGAGGCTGAGCACGCGAGGCAAACGTGTGCGTCATGCTGTGTTAGCAAGGTGGTAACGCAGGGCGACAACGATGGAGTGGTCCCCGAGGAGGTGGCGTCGTGGCGCTGTGGCGCGTTCACGTTGAGCTGGAGGACAGACCGGGCCGGCTCGGCGAGCTGGCCACGGCGGTCGGCGCCGCAGGCTGCAACATCCTCTCGGTGCACGTCGTCGGTGAGCCGACGGACCGCGGCTCGGTCACCGACGAGCTGCTGGTCCGGGTGCCCGAGGGCATCGACCCATCCGTCCTGATCATGGCCGCGGCCCGCGTGAAGGCGCCCTGCACCCTGCACGTCCGGGCGGACGCGACGGAGCTGTCGGACCCGGTCACCACCGCCCTGGCCCTGGCCCGGATGGTGGCGGCGGACCCGGGGAGCGCGCCGCGCGCGGTCGCGACGCTGCTGCACGCCCGGCTCGTCGACCCGGCCGCGGCGCCGGCCCCGGACCTGCACACGCACCCGATCCGGGTCGGCGCGCAGCAGCTGCTGCTCGGCCGGGCCTGGCCGTTCACCGCCACCGAGCTGTCGCGCGCGGCCGCGCTGCTCGAGCTGTCCGCCCAGCTGTCGATGACGGCGCCCACGCAGGAGCCGGCGCTCGACACGATGCTGCTGCTGCACGACGGCTCCGAGGTGCTGCTCCGCGAGGCGGGGCCGTCGGACGTGCCGCTCGTGGACGCGCTGCACGCGCGCTGCTCGCCGGCGTCCCGGCGCGCGCGGTTTCTCAGCCCCTCCCCCCGCCTGAACCCGCAGCAGCTGCGCGCGCTCGTCGACCCGGTCGGCGGGCGCTCGGTCCTCGCGCTGACCCGCGACGGCGGCAGCGCGGTCGGCCTGGCGGACCTACGCCTGGCCGACCCCGTGTCGCCCACCCCCACCGCGACCTTCGGGGTGCTGGTCGAGGACACCTGGCAGCACCGGGGCCTGGGCACCGCGCTGGTGCGGCGCGTCGCGGAGACGGCCGAGGAGCTGGGGATGCGCGAGCTGATCGGCACCGTGCCCGCGGACGAGGTGCGGATCACCCGGCTGCTGCGCCGGGCCGGCCTGCGTCCGACGGCGGTGCTCGCGGACGGGACGCTGCAGCTCAACGTCCCGCTGGAGGCCCCGGCCGCGATGGCCTGACCCGCGACCGGGGTTGTCCTGAAAGCCACGTTCAGGACGTCTCCCGCCTTGAACGTGGCTTTCAGGACACGAGCGTGCGCCGGTGCACCCGCGCCTCCCACGGCCGCAGCGCGCGTAGATCGCCGTCGTACGGCGCGCCCGAGCCGTCCGCGTACCGCCCGGAGGCGTCCGGGTAGTTGCCCAGCACGAGCTCCGCCCCGGCCCATCCGTCGATCTCGGCATCCACCTTCTCGCCGGTGAAGTTGCCCAGCACCAGCAGCTCGACCTCGCCCCGCTCGTCGGAGTACCGGCGGGTGAACGCGTACACGGCGTCGTCGTCGGGCAGCAGCATCGTGAAGTCGCCGTGGGCCACCGTGGGCTCGGTGTGCCGGAGCGAGATCAGCCGGCGGTAGTGCGAGAAGACCGAGCCGGGGTCGTCGACCTGCGCCGCCGCGTTCACCTCCGGGTAGTCGGGGTTGACGGCGATCCACGGGATGCCGGTGGTGAACCCGGCGTGCGGCGAGGCGTCCCACTGGACGGGGGTGCGGGCGTTGTCGCGGCCCATCGCCCGCAGCGCGGCGAGCACGTGCTCCGGCTCCTCCCCGCGCGCGACGGCGACGGCGTAGTGGTTGAGCGACTCGATGTCGCGGAAGTCGGCGATCGAGCCGAACGGCATGTTGCGCATGCCGAGCTCCTCGCCCTGGTACACGTAGGGCGTGCCGCGGTGCAGGTGCAGCACCGTCGCGAGCATCGTCGCCGACTGCACCCGGTACGCGCCGTCGTCGCCCCAGCGCGACACGATCCGCGGCTGGTCGTGGTTGTTCCAGTACAGGCTGTTCCAGCCGGTCGCGGCCAGCCCCGCCTGCCAGCGGCCGAACGACGCCTTGAGGTCCCGCAGCCGGAACGGGCGCACGTCCCACTTGGAGGCGCCCTGGTCCAGCGCCACGTGCTCGAACTGGAAGACCATGTCGACCTCGGCCCGGGCCGGGTCGGTGAACAGCACGGCCTGCTCGACGGTCACCCCGGGCATCTCCCCGACCGTGATCGGTGCCTCGTCGAGCCCGGCGAACACCTCGCGGTGCATCTCGGCGAGGAACTCGTGGATGCGCGGCCCGCAGATGAACCCGGCCGAGCCGTCGCCGTAGGGCGACGTCGCGGCGGTCACGATCCCGTCGGGCAGGGCGCCGTCCGGGCCCACGACCTTGGAGATGAAGTTGACGACGTCCATCCGGAAGCCGTCGACGCCGCGCTCCACCCAGCCGCGCATCATCCGGTACACCGCGGCCCGGACCTGGGGGTTCTCCCAGTTCAGGTCGGGCTGCTTGCGAGCGAAGAGGTGCAGGTAGTACTCGCCGGACCTCGGGTCGTACTCCCAGGCGGGCCCCGAGAAGAACGACACCCAGTTCGTCGGCTCCGCGCCCGGCCGCCCCGGCTCCATTCTCGGGCGGGGCGGCCGCCAGAAGTACCAGTCGCGTTTGTCGCTGCGCGGGTCCGAGCGCGACTCGACGAACCACGAGTGCTCGTCGCTGGTGTGGTTGACGACGAGGTCCATGACCAGCCTGATGCCGCGGCCGTGCAGTGCCGCGATCAGCTCGTCGACGTCGGCCAGGCTGCCGAAGGTGGGGTCGACGTTCTCGTAGTCGCTGATGTCGTAGCCGGCGTCGTCCTGCGGCGAGGGGTAGATCGGGGAGAGCCATACGACGTCCACGCCGAGCCGGGCGAGATGGTCGACCCGGTCGATGATCCCGCGCAGGTCGCCGATCCCGTCGCCGTCGGAGTCGGCGAAGCTGCGGGGGTAGATCTGGTAGACCACCGCAGAACGCCACCACGGCGCGTCGGTCATCGTCGGTCCCTCCGGTCGGGTGAGCGGAGAGCGTGGCACAACTCCGGATCTCTCACCCGATGGGTGGGTGAGAGATCCGCCTACTGGTACGAGACGAAGACGATGTCCGGGCTGACCTGCATCGTCTGGGTCGGGTCGAGCATCGGCCGGTCCTCGTCGATGAAGTTCTTCCAGCCCCAGTAGACGTTCGGCGAGTCCGCCCGCAAGGTGTTCCAGGTGTCGCGCTTCATGCCCTGCGTGCCGAACCCGTCGGCGTGCACCATGACCGCGAGCTCGTCGTGCGCCGTGTTCAGCCGCTCCCGACCGACGATCATCGAGGTGCGGAACTGGTGCAGCATCAGCACCTTCTGCGGCAGGTGGGCGTCCCGGACCACGCCCGCGAGCCAGTCGCCGACCCGGTTGATCTCGTCGACGTTCACCGACCCGATCTGCACGCGGTGCACCTGTCCCGGCTGCAGTCGCCACTCCGGGTCCAGCGCGAGGCCGACGTGGGGCTCCATGAGCAGCTCCTGGTAGCGCTTGGCCTGGGTGAGGAAGTCGCTGCGGCCCGGCTGCAGGTCGAGCATCACGTAGGCGCCCGCGGCCTTCGCGGCGTCGACGTAGGGCCGGATCTTGGCGATCTCGACCTCGTTCGAGTAGTCGCCGTCGGCCCCCGGCTGTCCGGCCGCGACCGTCGTGATGATCTCGAAGGCCGGGACGACCGGCACGTCGGAGTGCGGCTGGTACTGCGCGACGAGGTCCTTGACGCGCGCGATCGAGCCGTTGAGATCCTGCTCGCCCAGGGAGCCGAGCGCGGCGGTGCCCGGGGTGCCGTAGAGGGCGACCATCCGCCGGCCGGGGAACGCCAGCTGGCCGCCTCCGGGCAGCTGAACGCCGGTGCGGACGACGGCGAGCCGCTGCCCGAGCTGGTCGACGGTCCCGAAGCCGCCGCCCAGCGCCAGCACCTTCTCCTCGGGCGCGGACGACAGCATCGTGATGAGGGCGCCGCTCCCGCGGGGGTCCGGCGTCCGCAGCACGTCGACCGGCACCCCGGCGGCACGGGCGGTGGCCGCGGGCGCGACCTGGTCGCTGCCGGAGCGTGCCAGCACGACCAGCCCGGCGAGGGGCTGCGCAGGAGTGGTCGCCGGAAGGTCGGGCACGGCCTCGGCGACGGGGCCGACCGGTGCCGAGCTGGGCCCGGCGGCCACGGGTGGCGTCACGGTCGCCGTAGCCACCGTCAGCAGCTCGGGTTTCGCGCGGTCCAGACCACCGACGGCGTCGGTGAGCGTGCTCGGGTCGACCGCGCGCGCCGACCGCACATCCACCTTGATCAGCCCGGCGAGCGCCTCGGGAGCCGCGGGAACGACCCGTGGCCCGCCGGCCTTCTGCGCGGCCCACTCCTGGGCGCCCTGCCCGACCGCCAGCAGCGCCTGCGGACCCAGGCGGGCGACCTCGCCGGCGACCGCCGTCGCGTCGGCGGGGTCGGCGGACGCGCCGGGGGTGAGCAGCATGGGCGCGCCCAGCGCGACCGCGGCCGAGGCAGCGCCGGCCTGCCCGCCGGCGTCGCCGTCGGCGGCCAGCACCACGACGGGTGCGCTCGTGTACAGCGCGGCGCTGGCCGCCACCGCGAGCGGCACCGGTGCGGTGGGCGCGAGGACGGTCGCGGGGTCGGCGGGTGCGCCGAGCCGCGGCGTCGCAATGACCTCGCGGATGGCGTCGGTCGCCGTGCACCCGGCGAGCACCGCGCCGGACGTCATCAACGCGACCCCCACCCGGGCCCGCCACCCGAGCCTGCGCCGCCGCACATCCCGATTACCCGTACCCCGACCACCAGCATCCGGCCGGGCGAACCCCCGCGTCGCCCCCACACGCCGACCGTAGGTGGCCCGGCGACCGTCGCGCAGAACTATGCGACAGGTTCCCTCGTCCGGGGCACGCCGCGTTGCCGTCTCAGCGCAAGCACAGGCAGCTCGGGCAGACTGGAGAACGATGAGTGCCCTCCCCGATGAGCTGCCCGGCCGCACGCGCACCCCCGTCCATCCCGTACGACTCGTGTTCGCTCTGCTGGTCGTCGCCGCGGCGGCCGTCGGCGTGGTGCCGGACCTGCTGGGCCTCGACGGGCGTAGCCCCTTCGCCCAGCTCGCGGCGTTCCGCCCGACACTGCTCACCGGGCTGCTGGTGCTCGCGGTCGGTGCCACCGTCGCGGCGGGGGTCCGCAAGCGGGGCTGGACGCTCGCCGTGGGCCTGCTCGCGGTGGCCGCGGTCGGCATCGTCATGGTGGCGCCGCGGGGGCTGGCCGGCGTGACCGTTCCCGAACCCGACGCGCCCACCCGGCCCGCGCTCACGGTGCTGACCTTCAACACCTACGAGGGCCAGGCGGACGTCGACGCCCTCGCCACGCTGATCCGCGACACGAAGCCCGACCTGATCGCCCTGCCCGAGTCGGCGGGGCGTTTCCGGGACAAGCTCGCCCCGCTGGTGCCCGACTACCGGTTCTCTCCGTCCCAGGAACGGAGGCCGCGACGTCCAAGGGGTCACGGCGGCGGTCCGCAGCGACCTGGGTGACGTCGCCGTCCAGGTGGACCGCTCGACGGGATTCCCCTCCCTCACGGTCTCGGGTGGCGGGCTGGGCACCCTGCGGTTCGTCGCGTTCCACGCCGTCGCCCCCACCCCCGGTGCCGTGCCCCAGTGGCGCAGCGACCTGGCGGCGGTGGGCCGCTGGTGCGCGGGCGCGCAGTCCGGCCCGGTGATCGTCGCGGGTGACTTCAACAGCACGCTCGACCACTCGGTCTTCCGCTCCGCAACGACGGGATGCACGGACGCGGCCGAGCGCGCCGGGGAGGGGCTGGTGGGCACCTGGCCGAGCCGCTCGCCGCGGTGGCTGGGCACGCAGATCGACCACGTCCTCGTCCGCGGTGGGATCACCCCGGAGACCGTGTCGGTGCACGACATCCCCGGCAGCGATCACCGTGCCGTGCTTGCCCGGCTCCTGCTGCTGCCTAGCTGACCTGCGGCATGCCCAGCGCCGGCGTCCGGACCACGGACGGGGCGCCCTCCTCGATGAAGACCTCCTCGAGGTCGAAGGTCTCGATGTCGACGACGAAGCCGCGGACCCGGGTACCGGGCAACAGGAACGGGTTGTGGCGCAGCTGGGCCATGTCGCGGCGCACGCTCACCAGCGGGTCGCGGAAAGCGTGGGTGCGCCAGGGGGGCCGCATCCCGACCTCGTTCGCCAGCTCCTCGGAGAAGTCCTCGTCGGTGAAGGTGCCGAGGCCGCAGCCGGCATGCTGCATCAGCAGGATCTCGCGGGTCTCCAGCTTGCGCTGGCTGATCGTCAGCGAGCGGACGACGTCGTCGGTGACCACGCCGCCGGCGTTGCGCAGCACGTGCACCTCGCCCATCTGCAGGCCGAACAGCGCGAAGACGTCGAGCCGCGAGTCCATGCAGGTGAGCACGACGGTGTGCAGCGCGGGTGGCACCGCGAGACCCTCGGCACTCGCCTTCGCAAGGCGACCGCCACCCGCCTCGTAGCGCCGGATGAGCTCCTCGATTGACAACTCGGCTCTCCTCCCTCACGACGACCAGAGCGGGCCGTCGCGTCATGAAACGCGGCGACCCGCCCTGGTCGCGTCGTGCTGTGCCAGGAATTACAGCCCGGCGGCCACCGTTTCGGCGATCTCGTAGGTGTTGAGCGCCGCACCCTTGCGCAGGTTGTCGCCGCACACGAACAGCTCGAGCGTGTTCGGGAAGTCGAGCGCCTGCCGGATCCGGCCGACGTAGGTGGGATCCTCGCCGACGACGTCCGCGGGGGTCGGGAACTCGCCCGACGCCGGGTCGTCGCGCAGCACGACGGTCGGCTGCTCGGCGAGCACCTTGCGCGCCGCCTCGACCGACACCTCGCGGGCGAACGCCGCGTGCACCACGAGCGAGTGCGTGGTGACGACCGGGACGCGGACGCACGTCGCCGACACCTTGAGATCGGCGATGCCGAGGATCTTGCGCGACTCGTTGCGCACCTTCAGCTCCTCGGACGACCATCCATCGTCCTTGAGGGAGCCTGCCCAGGGCACGACGTTCAGCGCCAGCGGCGCCGGGAACGGTGACGCCCCCGCCAGGCCCGCCTCGGCGATCGCCGCGGCGACGTCGCCGCCGCGCACGCCCACGTCCTTGCCCGCAACGGCCGCGATCTCGCCGTGCAGCCGATCTATCCCGGGCTGCCCCGCGCCCGACGCCGCCTGGTACGACGCGACGACCAGCGACTCGAGCGTGAACTCGCGGTGCAGCGCGCCCAGCACCGCCATCATCGACAGGGTGGTGCAGTTGGGGTTCGCGATGATCCCCTTGGGCCTGTCGGAAGCGTTCGCAGCGTTGACTTCGGGCACGACCAGCGGCACGTCGGGGTCCATCCGGAAGGCGCCGGAGTTGTCGACCACAACGGCGCCGCGCTCCGCGGCGATGGGCGCCCACTGCGCGCTGACCTCGTCCGGCACGTCGAAGAGCGCGATGTCCACGCCGTCGAAGACCTCGGGTGCCAGCACCTGCACGGTGAGGTCCGCACCACGCACGCGGATGACCTTGCCGGCCGAGCGCGGCGAGGCCACGAGGCGGATCTCGCTCCACGGCACGCTCTCGCGCGCCTCGATGATGTCGATCATCGTGGTGCCGACGGCCCCCGTGGCCCCGACGATCGCGACGACCGGTCCGTTGCCCGGTGGATCCTGCACTGCCATCGCGCTCCCTCGCTGCGCTCGGTCGGCGCTTCGCGCCCATGCTGTGTCTGATGGTTCGCTCGCAAGCTCGCTCACTAACGCCCCGTTCCCGCGTGCACGACGGCGAGCTCGTCCCCGCCCAGTTCGAAGGCCGCGTGCAGAGCGCGCACGGCGTCGTCGAGCTGCTCCTCGCGGCAGATCACCGAGATGCGGATCTCGGAGGTGTTCATCGTCTCGATGTTGATCCCCACCGCCGACAGCGCCTCGCAGAAGGTCGCCGTGACGCCCGGGTGGTTGCGCATCCCGGCCCCGACCAGCGAGACCTTGCCCACGTTGCCGTCCGCGAGCAGGTCACCGAAGCCGATCTCGGCCTGCCCGGCGCGCAACGCGGCGACGGCCCGCGGGGCGTCCGTGCGGGGCAGCGTGAACGTGATGTCCGTCTGGCCCTCGCCCTGCCGGCTGATGTTCTGCAGGACCATGTCGATGTTGATCTCGGCGTCCGCCACCGTCCGGAAGATCCGCGCCGCCATCCCGGGGGTGTCGGGCACGCCCACGATCGTGATCTTGGCCTCGGACCGGTCGTGCGCCACGCCGGTGATGATCGCGTCTTCCACGGGGATCTCCTCGATGGAGCCGGCGACGAGGCTGCCCGGCTTCTCGTTGTACGAGCTGCGCACGCGCAGCGGGACCTGGTAGCGGCGCGCGTACTCGACCGCGCGCAGGTGCAGGACCTTCGCCCCGCTGGCCGCCATCTCGAGCATCTCCTCGTAGGTGATGTCGGCCACCAGGCGCGCGTTCGCCACGATCCGCGGGTCTGCCGAGAAGATCCCGTCGACGTCCGTGTAGATCTCGCAGACGTCGGCCTCCAGCGCGGCGGCGAGCGCGACGGCGGTGGTGTCGCTGCCACCCCGGCCCAGTGTGGTGACGTCCTTGCTGTCCTGGCTCACACCTTGGAACCCGGCGACGAGCACGATGTTGCCCTCGTCCAGGGCCTTCCGCAGCCGGTGCGGGGTGACCTGCACGATCCGGGCGTCGCCGTGCTTCGCCGTCGTGATCATCCCGGCCTGGGATCCGGTGAACGAGATCGCCTTGGCACCGAGTGCGGAGATCGCCATCGCGACCAGCGCGTTGCTGATCCGCTCGCCCGCGGTGAGCAGCATGTCCATCTCGCGGGGGGGCGGCGCGTGGCCAAGAAGATCGTCACAGACCTGCTCGGCGAGGTCGAGCAGCTCGTCCGTGGTGTCGCCCATCGCGGAGACGACCACGACGACGTCGTTGCCCTCCTTGTGCGTACGGACGATCCGCTCGGCGACCCGCTTGATGCGGTCGGCGTCCTGGACCGACGATCCGCCGTACTTCTGCACGACGAGGGCCACCGCCGACCTCCCCGGGGTTCGCTCTTCAAGCTCCTCAGGGGGAGCCCGGTCGGACGGTCACTCTACCGTTCAGGTCCGACAGGATCGGGCTCGCCCGTTTCACCCGATTCTCGACGCCAGCCGGACCACGACGGCCGTGATCAGCAGCCAGGCCAGCGCGGCGGCACCGTAGTTGAGCAGCACGGCGAGCATCGGGTCGCCGGGCAGGAAGAGGTTCGACAAGCCCAGGTCGAACGTCGCCGCCAGCCGGGCGATCAGCGCGGCGACGACGTTGGCCGGGTTGGCCTGCAGCAGCGTGAGGACGATGTGCAGCATCAGCACCGCGACGATGGTGTAGCCGATCGTGCGCAGCACCCGGGCCACCGCATTGGCGCCCCGGGCCGTAGCTCCCACCACCGGTGACCCTCCCCACGTCGTCCGCGCGAACTGCCTGCACCGGCCCGCCATCGTGCCAGATCGACCACTGTCGGGTGACGTACACGCGTCCCCGCCTTGCCCGTGGCGGGGGGTGTGGGGCTACCCTCGGCGCCATGGTGCGACTGCTTCTTCGCTGCCGCGGCGGGGTCTGACCGACCGGCCCCTCGTCGCGGTGGTGGCGCGTGCGCCGGTCTCGTCCTGATCCGGCACACCCTCCTGGAGCCTCGCCGTGAGCCATCCCATTCCCGCGCCCAGCCGCGGACGCACCCCGGACGGCCCGATTCCCGCGGGCCAGCCCGCCTGGAACGTCCAGCGCACGTCGCAGATGCCCGTCCACCGCTACAAGTCGTTCCACGACCTGGTCGAGCCCGTGTCCCTGCCCGACCGCACCTGGCCGGACACGCGGATCACCAAGGCACCGCTGTGGTGCGCGGTGGACCTGCGCGACGGCAACCAGGCCCTGATCGACCCCATGAGCCCCGCCCGCAAGCGGCGCATGTTCGAACTGCTCGTCCGCATGGGCTACAAGGAGATCGAGGTCGGCTTCCCGTCGGCGAGCCAGACGGACTTCGACTTCGTCCGCGAGATCATCGCCACTGACGCCATCCCGGACGACGTCACGATCCAGGTGCTCACCCAGGCCCGTCCCGAGCTGATCGAGCGCACGTTCGAGGCCTGCGAGGGCGCACCGCGGGCGATCGTGCACCTGTACAACTCGACGTCGATCCTGCAGCGGCGGGTCGTCTTCCGGTCGGACCGCCTGGGCATCCGCAAGATCGCCGAGAACGGCGCCGAGGACGTCGCCCGCTTCAGCGAGAAGTACCCCGACACCGACTGGCGCTTCCAGTACTCGCCCGAGTCGTACACCGGCACCGAGCTGGAGTACGCCGTCGAGGTCTGCAACGCCGTCTCCGCGATCTGGCAGCCGACCCCCGAGTCGCCGATGATCGTCAACCTGCCGGCGACCGTCGAGATGGCCACCCCGAACGTCTACGCCGACTCGATCGAATGGATGCACCGCCGCCTGGAACGGCGCGACGGGATCGTGCTCTCGCTGCACCCGCACAACGACCGCGGCACCGGTGTCGCCGCCGCCGAGCTGGGCTACCAGGCCGGCGCGGACCGGATCGAGGGGTGCCTGTTCGGCAACGGCGAGCGCACCGGCAACGTGGACCTGGTGACGCTCGGGATGAACCTCTTCACCCAGGGCATCGACCCGCAGATCGACTTCTCCGACATCGACGACATCCGCCGCACCGTCGAGTACTGCAACCAGCTGCCCGTCCACGAGCGCCACCCGTGGGGCGGCGACCTGGTCTACACGGCGTTCTCCGGCAGCCACCAGGACGCGATCAACAAGGGGTTCGACGCCATGCGCGCGGCGGCCGCCGAGGCCGGCCACGACATCGACGACCACCCGTGGGAGGTCCCGTACCTGCCGGTCGACCCCAAGGACATCGGCCGGACGTACGAGGCCGTGATCCGGGTGAACAGCCAGTCCGGCAAGGGCGGCGTCGCCTACGTCATGAAGACCGAGCACCAGATGGAGCTGCCGCGCCGGCTGCAGGTCGAGTTCTCGAAGGTGATCCAGCAGGTCACCGACTCCGCGGGCGGCGAGGTCTCACCCAAGGAGATGCGCGACGTCTTCGACGCCGAGTACCTCGAGCGCGTCACCCCGCTGAAGCTGATGCGGCACCGCATCTCGTCGGACGGCGAGGGCACGACCGAGATCCTCGCGACGGTCCGGGTGGAGAGCGACGTCCACGAGATCACGGGGTCGGGCAACGGTCCGATCGCGGCGTTCGTCGATGCGCTGGCCGGGATCGGCTTCGACGTGCGGGTGTTCGACTACCACGAGCACGCGATGTCGGCAGGCGACGACGCCCGCGCGGCGGCGTACGTCGAGTGCGCGGTGGAGGACACCGTGCTGTGGGGCGTGGGTGTGAACGGCTCGATCGTCAGCGCGTCACTGAAGGCCGTCGTGTCGGCGGTGAACCGGGCGATGCGGTAGGCCCTTACTCCAGGCATTCGGCGAGTCGCCGGAGGCCCTCGTCGATGTGCTCGGTCGGGATCGCGCCGTAGCCGAGGACGAGACCCTGCGGCCCGTCGGTCCCGATCCGGAAGTGCGACAACGGCTGCAACGCGACGTCGCGCGCGAGTGCCCGCGTGACGACGGCCGTGTCGTCACCGCCGGTCCGCAGGAGTGCGGCGACGTGCAGCCCGGCCGCCGACGGGATCACCCGGAGGTGCGCCGCGAGCGGGCCGGTGAGCGCAGCCTGGATCATCTGGTGTCGCGGGGCGTAGACGGCTCGCATGCGCCGGATGTGCCGGGTGAGATGCCCGTCCGCGACGAACCGGGCCGCGGCCGCCTGCAGCGGCACCTGGGTGTGCCAGTCGGTGAGGTGCTTGGCCTTGCGCAGCGCATCGTGCAGCGGAGGTGGGGCGACGACGAAGCCGAGCCGCAGCGTGGGCAGCAGCACCTTGGAGAACGACCCGACGTACAGCACCCGCCCGGTGTGGTCCAGACCGTGCAGCGGCTCCAGGGGCCGGCCGCCGTAGCGGTACTCGCTGTCGTAGTCGTCTTCGACGATCGCGGCGCCGGTGCGCTCGGCCCAGGCGAGCAGCGCCAGGCGCCGGCGCAACGACATCGCCACGCCGAGCGGGAACTGGTGCGCCGGAGTCACGTAGACCAGGCGCGCATCGTCGGGCAGAGCGTCGGTCACGAGGCCCTCGGCGTCGACGGGCACCCCCACCACCCGCGCTCCGTGCGCGGTGAACACCCCACGCGCCGGCCGGTAGCCGGGGTCCTCCACGGCGACCCGCTCCCCCGGTTCGACCAGGACCCGGGCGATCAGGTCGACCGCCTGCTGGCTGCCGCTGGTGACGAAGACGTCGTCGGGCACTGCCCGCACCGCGCGGGCGACGCCGACGTGCCGGGCGATCGCGGTCCGCAGCGCACCGACGCCGGCCGGGTCGATGTGGGCCGCCGAGCCGACGGCGCCCGGCCGGAGCTGCTCGGCCACGAGCGCACGCCAGGTGGAGTACGGGAAGCGGGAGGCGTCCGGGACACCGGAGCGGAAGTCGAAGTCGGCGTCGAGGTCGCTCATCACGAGGGGCTCGTACAAGCCGTCCCAGACCGGACGCGGACGCAGCGGCGAGGTGGCCGGCCGCTCGTCCGTGTACGGGTGGGGCGTGGCGCTGACGAACGTCCCCGCGCCGACCCGACCGTTCACGAAGCCCTCGGCGAGCAGCCGGTCGAAGGCCACGCCGACGGTCGTCCGCGAGACCGCCAGCCGGCCTGCCAGCTCCCGGGTCGACGGCAGCCGCTGCCCCGGCTGCACCCGCCCTGCCACGATCGCCGCCCGGATCTGGTCGTACATCTTGGTGGACAGGTCCCCCGGACCGTCGAGGCTGATGTGCAGCTCCACGCGGGCAGCGTAGGCCGAAGTGGCCCATTCGAACGATAGAGAATTGGCCCTTACCGCTGGGCCGGTCACTTTCTAGGGTCGACGGCATGAACGACGACCGGACCGCCGTCATGCTGCTGGTGTACGCCCTGGAAGACGCCTGGGCCCGCCACGATGCCGACGCGTACGGCGCCCTCTTCACGTCGGACGCCACGTACACGACGTTCCTCGGCACCCGGTACCGGGGGCGGGCCGAGATCGTCGAGAGCCATCGGGCCCTGTTCGCCCGGCCGCTGCGCGGCACCCGGATCGCCAACGACATCCTCGACGTCCGGTTCTACGGCCCGGACACCGCAGTGCTCACCAGCAGCGGCGACACCTTCAAGGGCGGACGGCCGGAGAGGCTGGGCAAGGTCCAGACCTACACGATCGTCCGCCGCCCGGACGGGGCCTGGCGAATCGCGGCGTTCCAGAACACCAAGCGGCGCCCGCTGCTCGAGGAGCTGTCGTTCCGCCTCGCGCCGGCGGCGCGGCCCGGTTCCGGCGCGCCGGTCACCGCCGGTCGCCGGTACGGGCCGGGCGTCGCCGTGTGGCCGGGGGACACACGGCGACGCCCGGTGGTGTCGACTGCACCGGACGTTCGCCGACAGACAGTGACAACCGTTGGCCGACCATGGGTGGCGGTGCTCCCGGACGGGTGACCAGCGCCGGGTACCGTCGGTCTGGTGCGACTCCCGGTGACCCCGCTCGCCGCGTACCTGCTGGTGCTCGGCTGGGCGAGCATCCCGTTCGCGCCCGCCGAGCCGGTGCTCGTCGGCGCCGGCTCCTACGCGGCAACCGGCGCGCTGCACCTGCCGCTCGTCGTCGCCGCGGCCGCGACCGGCTCGCTGGCCAGTGACCTCACCAAGTACGCGCTCGGCCGCATGGCCGGCCCGGCGTTCCTGAGTCGCCTGAAGCGCCGGGAGTCCGGCGCACGGGCCGTCGAGTGGATCGAGTCACGGGCACGACTGATCGGGCCGGCCGTGATCGTGCCGTCGTACTTCGTGCCGTTCGGCGTGGTGGCCGCGACGCTGCTGTGCGGGGCGCTGCGGATGCGACTGGGCCCGGTGGTCGCCGCGTCGACGATCGGCGCCGCGCTGTGGTCCGCGATGTTCGTGCTGCTCGGCTTCGCCGGCGGCGCCGTCACCCACAACCCGCTGACCGGTGCGCTGCTCGCGCTGCCGGTCGCCCTCGTGCTCGGCGCCCTGCTGTCCCGCGTGGCGACGACCCGCATTCCCGGCTGACGGGTCAGGCGAAGTCGAACTCCCCGGCCTTCACCCCGGCCACGAACGCGACCCACTCCTCGTCGGTGAAGGTCAGCGGCGCCTGCGCGCGGTCCTTGGTGTCCTGCACCACGACGGTGCCCTCAGGCGACCGGCCGACCTCGACGCAGTTGCCGAAGCTGCAGTAGCTGCTGACGCGGAAATCCATCACAGAGGAGCCTTCCCGGGGGGAGCGAAGTGGGCCGCGCTGTCGCCGATGGTCTTCCCCGACGCACCCGCATCGAGGGAGCGGGCGAGCGCGTCGTCGAAGACGTCCCGGTACAGGTCCACATCGGTGCGGGCCTCCAGGAACGTCTCCCCTGCGTGACCCTCGATGTAGACGAGGTCGGACCCTAGATCATCCGGGATTTCCAGCAGCATGAAGTGGGCCATGTGAGCCCGGCGCACACCTGCGGTGAGCGGCAGCACCCGGACGACGACGTGCGATTCCTGCATGAGGTCGAGGAGATGGCGCATCTGCGCGGCCATGACGGCGGGGCTGCCGACCACGCGGTAGAGCAGTGACTCGTCCACGACGACGGTGAATCGCAACGGGTCGGGGCCCCGGAGCCGATCCTGGCGCCGCAGACGCAGCTCGACCAGCTGCTCGATCTCCTGCGCCGAGTGGTGCGGCAGCTGCGCCGAGAGGACGGCCCGCGCGTAGTCGGGAATCTGGAGCAGGCCGTGAAGAGTACCGAAATCGAACGACCGCAGCGCCACCGCGTCGGTCTCGAGCGCGGCGTAGCGACCGGGCACGTCGAGGAAGAACCTCTCGGGCTGCACGCCGTCGATGTACGACGCCCACCAGCCCTCCGTGCGGCTCTCCCGCACCAGCCGCAGGAGCATCTCGCGCTCGGTCTCGCCCGTGACGTCGTAGAGGCGGATCAGCGCACGGACGTCGGCCGCCTTCGGGATGCCCTTCCCCGTCTCCAGCCGGGAGATCTTCGAGGTGGAGCACCGCAGCTGGCCGGCGACCTCGTCGAGGTGCAGACCCTTGCCCGTCCGCAGCCGACGGAGCTCGGCACCGAGCCGTCGTCGGGGTCCGGCCGGTCCGGCAGCGACCACGAGGCACCCTCCGTTCCGCGTACTGCACCATCCGGTCCGTTCTACTGCAATCTCATCCGTATGCAATTGCACAGACGCGTTCCGTAGGCGATCCTGGTGGCGGACGGAGCTCCCTCCGCTCCCGCCCCCGGAAGGAGGCAATCGTGCATCCCCGTCACCTGCACTCCTCCTCCGCTCGCACCACCGGACCGACGCCCGCGACCCGGGCCGCCTCGGTCCGTCCCTCTGCCCGCTACTGCTCGGGCACAGCGACCTCCCGGCAACCAGCCGGCGCAGGAGACTACGGCGAGGGGAACGCGGATGAAGTCGACGCCAACCACCGGTAGCCGATTCGACGGGCGGGGGTGGTCACCGTGATCGCGGTTCTGGCCATCGGGCTCGTTGCACTGATCGTTCTGGCCGCCCTCGTCGGCATCGTCGATGCCACGCAGGCCGGCACATGGCGCGGGATCGCCCGGGAGCGCCGGGCGGACTGGGAACAGCGCCGGCGCGAGGAGCGCCTCACCACGGCCCGGAACCGCTTCCCGGGCTTCTGATCAACCACCGCGACGCCCCCGGCCGCCGGGCAGGACTTACAACGTTCGGCGGCCGGAGAGGGCCCGGCCTAGCGTCAGTTCGTCGGCGAACTCGAGGTCGCCGCCCATCGGGAGGCCCGAGGCGGGACGTGTGACCGACAGGCCGGGGAAGTCGCGCAGCAGGCGCACCAGATAGGTGGCCGTCGCCTCCCCCTCGGTGTTGGGGTCGGTGGCGATGATGACCTCCGCGATGTCGGCCTCGTCGGCCGCAGGCCCCGTTCCGCCCAGCCGGGCGAGCAGCTCACGGATGCGCAGCGAGTCGGGCCCGACGCCGGCCAGCGGGTCCAGCGCACCACCGAGGACGTGGTAGCGGCCCTTGAACTCGCGGGTTCGCTCCACCGCGAGCACGTCCTTCGGCTCCTCCACGACGCAGACGATCGTCGGGTCACGCCGAGCGTCGGAGCAGTAGCGACAACGCTGCGCCGCAGCGACGTTGCCGCACACCTCGCAGAACCGCACGCCCTGCTTCACCTTCTGCAGGACGTCCTGCAGCCGCGACACGTCGGCGGGGTCCGCGGCCAGCAGGTGGAAGGCGATGCGCTGCGCGCTCTTCGGCCCGACCCCGGGCAGCCGGCCCAGCTCGTCGATCAGGTCCTGGACCGGGCCCTCGAACATTGAGATCCTCGGCGCTCTAGAAGCCGGGCAGGCCGAGCCCACCCGCCTCGCCGCCCAGGCCACCGGCCAGCGGGCCCATCTTCTCCGCCTGCAGCTGCTGCGCCGCCCGCGCGACGTCCTGCAGCGCACCGACCACGAGATCCTGGAGGGTGTCGACGTCGTCGGGATCGACGACCTGCGGATCTATCCGAACGGCGAGCACCTCGCCGGCGGCGGTCATGGTCACCTGCACCAGTCCGTTGCCCGCCTGCCCGGTCACCTCGGCGGAGGCGAGTTCGGCCTGCGCTGCGATGAGCTGCTCCTGCATCTTCTGCGCCTGCTGCATGATCATCTGCAGGTCGGGCTGGCCCGGTTGCACTCGCGGTCTCCTCGCGTCGTCACCCGCATCTGCGCGGGTCTGCTGCCAGCCAGCCTAACGCGGGTCCTCCCGGACCGACGCCGCAGCGGAGCACGGCGGAGATCGCCAGGTGAGGCTGGTGGCAGGCTTCGCGGCGTGCCCGCCCTACTGCGCTCCCTCCTCCGGCCCGGCACCGTCGTCGCCGTGCTCGTCCTGGCCGCCTGCTCGCCGACACCGCCGACACCCCCAGCCGCACCCTCCGCGACTCCTGCCGTCCCGACCACCGTGGCCGGGCCGACGAGCGCCGCACCCGTGTCCCCGAGCCCGTCGACGACGGTCTCCGCCGCCGCGACCTCCGCGCGCGCCCGCGTCGTCGTCCTCGACCCCGGGCACAACGGAGGCAACGCCGGTGCCCCTGCGGCGATCAACCGCCAGGTTCCCGACGGCCGCGGGGGCACGAAGGCCTGCAACACGACGGGGACCTCAACGGACGCCGGCTACGCCGAGCACGCCTTCACCTTCGACGTCGCGCAGCGCGTGGCGCAACGCCTGAGTGCGCGTGGCGTCCGTGTCGTGCTGACCCGCACCGACGACCACGGCGTGGGCCCGTGCGTCGACGAGCGCGGGCGCGCCGGCGACCAGGCCGACGCCGACGCCGTCGTGTCGATCCACGCCGACGGCGCCGCTCCGTCGGGCAAGGGCTTCCACGTGGCGTACTCCGACCCGCCGCTCAACGCGGCCCAGCGCGGGCCGGCCCGCACGCTCGCCACCGACCTGCGCGACGGCCTGAGCGCCGCCGGGTTCCCCCGCTCGACCTACATCGGCCGCGACGGCCTGTCCCCGCGTACCGACCTCGCCGGGCTGAACCTGTCCACGCGCCCGACCGCGCTGGTCGAGTGCGCGAACATGCGCAACGCCGCCGAAGCGGCGGTCGTGACGTCGGCGGCGGGCCGGGACCGCTACGCGGCGGCGATCGCGGACGGGATCCTGCGGTTCCTCGGGTTGTGATCGCCGCGAACGTCGCGCCGGGGCTGTGACGACAACCGTGGGGCGACGGTCGAGCGGATCACGAGGCGTCTGATCACCGCGAGCGTTGCACCACGGCTGTGCTGGCAACCCGCCGGCGACGCTCAGCTCGATCACGGGGACGCGACGAGCGACTCCCACGAGGATCGCGGAGGACGGATCAGCGCCGCTCGATGGCGGTCGCGCCGAGCTGGGCGCTCAGCAGCTCGATCGCGACCTCCTCGGGGTCGCGGCGGACGGTCGGGGCCGCGGCGTCCGCGGCGGCCTCGGCCATCATCGCCTCCTCGTCCTCCGGCGGGGCCTCCTCGTCCGGCGGCTCCGGCGGGAGCGGCTCACCGTCGTCAGGGGCCGAACGGCGAGTGGGAGCGGGGCGCGTCGGCGCGGGACGGGACGGCCGCTGCGGTGGAGCGGACGTTCGGCTTGCCGCAGGTCGCGCGGGGGGCGGTGCGGCGTCGCCGTGGTCGCAGCGCACCCGCCAGCGCACGCCGAGCACGGCGTGCAGGGCGTCGGCGATGACGTCGGTGTTGCGCTGCTCCGACAGGCGGCGGGCGAGCGGCTCGGAGCCGATCGTGAGCACGAGCACGTCGCCGTCGACGGCGCGAACGGTCGCGTTGACCATCAGCGCTCCAGTGCTGCGGCTGCGCTGCTTGGCGGCGGCGAGGATCTCCGACCAGACCCGCCGGACGGCGGCGGCGTCGAGCGAGGTCGATGCGGCAGGTTCGCCGAGCGACTGCGGTGTGGGCTGATCCGCCGCCTGCCCGCCCGAGCGCCCGGGCGAGGTCGGCGGAGCAGGCGCACGGTCGTCGGCAGTTGCCGGCGCTGGTTCGGAAGGCTCCGCCGCGACGTCAGGCGCGGGGTCGGGTCCGGTCGCTTCGGCCCGCTCAGGAGCCCGGTTCACCGCGGCGCCGTTCGGAGCCTCACCGACGGCCGCGCCCACGGGCTCGGGGCGCTCCACCGTGTCCGCAGCGGCCCGGTCCGTCGCTGCTGCATCTGCCGGCTCGTCGGTACCCGGCGATCGGGTCGCTCCCGCGACATCCGTCCCCGGGGCACGAGCCGATCCGGTCGCTCCAGCTGACGTCCATCCCCGCGGCACGAGCCGATCCGGCCGTCTCTCCGTCCGGCGACGGCTCGCTCCCGGCCCGTCTGGAGCGCACGAACGTCCGCCGAGCCGCACCCGACTGGGTCGCATCCGGCCCGGGCGGAGGGGCCGCCGCGCTCTCCCCGTGCGGCACCGCAGCGGGTGCGATCGACGCGCGGCGCTCGATCCGTTCGAGCCGCTCCAGCAGCGCGGGCTCTCCCGTCGACGCCGCCGGCAGCAACATCCGTGCACACAGCAGTTCCAGCAGCAGGCGTGGCGCCGTCGCTCCGCGCATCTCGATCAGGCCCGCGTGCAGGATCTCGCCGTAACGCACCAGCGTCGCGGGGCCCAGCCGGGCCGCCTGCTCCACCATGCGCTCGGCCTCGTCCGCACCGACGTCCACGAGGCCGCGCTGCGCGGCGTCCGGGATCGCCTGGACGAGCGTCAGGTCGCGCAGCCGCTGGAGCAGGTCCGCGGCGAACCTACGTGGGTCCAGCCCGGCCTCGACGAGCCGGTCGACGGTCTCGAACACGGCTGCCCGGTCGCCCGCCGCCAGCGCGTCCACGACGTCGTCGATCAGCGCGACGTCCGTGACGCCGAGCAGCGCCACCGCCCGCTCGTAGGTGACCCCCTCCGGCCCCGCGCCGGCAATGAGTTGGTCGAGCACCGACAGGGTGTCGCGGGCCGACCCGCCGCCCGCGCGCAGGACGAGCGGGAACACCGCCGGCGCGACGACCGCGCTCTCCTCGGCGCAGATGCGCTCCAGGAGGCCGCGCAGGGTGCCCGGCGGGATCAGCCGGAACGGATAGTGGTGCGTGCGCGACCGGATCGTCGACAGCACCTTCTCCGGCTCGGTGGTGGCGAACACGAAGACGAGGTGGTCCGGGGGTTCCTCGACGATCTTCAGCAGGGCGTTGAAGCCCTGCGTGGTGACCATGTGTGCCTCGTCGACGATGAACACCCGGTAGCGCGATTCGGCCGGCGCGTAGAACGCCCGGTCCCGCAGCTCGCGGGCGTCGTCGACGCCGCCGTGCGACGCCGCGTCCAGCTCGACGACGTCGATGTTCCCCGGCCCCTCCGGCGCCAGCGCGACACACGAGGAACACACGCCGCACGGGTCCGGTGTCGGGCCCTGCTCGCAGTTCAGCGAGCGGGCGAGGATACGCGCCGACGACGTCTTGCCGCAGCCGCGGGGCCCGGAGAACAGGTACGCGTGGTTGATCCGCCCGGCCTTGAGCGCGATGCGCAACGGCGCGGTGACGTGCTCTTGCCCGACGACGTCGGCGAACCGCGCCGGACGGTACTTCCGGTACAGAGCCAGCGCCACGAGGCGAGGCTACCGACCGCGGAGCCTGCGGTGGGGCGGTACCCACGAAGAAGGCGGACCCCGCGCACCCGCCAGAGCCCGTTGACCCTTGCTGCCTTCCGGCCCTGGGGGAGTTCACAGGATGGACGCCGCGCGGGGCCCGCTTCAGAGCATAGACCGGTGGCCGGCGGCCGCGGCGAGGAGGCTAAGCTCCGATACGGAGGATTCGCCTAGAGGCCTATGGCGCACGCTTGGAAAGCGTGTTGGGTTCACGCCCTCGCGGGTTCGAATCCCGCATCCTCCGCTCTTCAGAGCGCCGACGACGCCGGGCCGTCCGCCTTAAGGGTGGGCCCGGCGTCCTCGTCAGGAGCCGTCGCGCGCTGTGGCTGGGCCGGCAGGAACATCGAAATCTGACCAAGCAGCACGCACCCGCCGGGTACGGGGTCGTACAGGACAAGTCGCCCTGCGTCGTCGGGCCTGACACTTCGAAGCTGCCTCTCACCGTTGCGATCCGCCCGGACGACCGAGAGAACCCGACGGACCCTGTCGAACCGCCCCGCTCCCGGCTCGTAGTCGAAGCTCCAACTGTCGCCGTTCACCAGCGCCTCACCCCCGAAGATCCATACCCGTCGCCCGCTGATCGACCCCTCCTCGAAGACCCAGAGAGTGTCGGCGTGGAGGTCCCGTACGGACCCACTGATGACGACTCCTCGACCACTATCGACGATCACCTGGTCAGGACGGGGGGTCGCGATCGTGAACGTTGGTCGCACGCGCCGCGACGACAGAATGCGATCAGCAACGCCAGCAGGATGAGCAGCGCCGCAGCCAGGAGGACGACGACGCGGTAGCCGGCAGCAGGGATGGCCGCGAGTGCGGCGAGAACGCCGGCGATCGCGGTCAGCAGAGCCGTCCACTCTCCGGCTCTCATGATTCCTCCTCAAGACGTGCCGGGCCGAGGCCGAGCAGCGCTTTCGAGACGACAATGGTCATCGGGCTCGACCCTGCGGCTCGTCACCCTGACCCGACATCCACCGGACCATGCGGCACACGGGGCACTGGCACGCCCCGGCCTCCTGCGCGAGCGTGTCGACGATCGCCGCCAGCCGCTGCCGCTCCTCCCGGTTGGCCCGACGTTCGGCTGCGACGTTCCTCCATGCACTGTCGCGAGCTTGGCCGTCGACGCAGCCTCCCGACGCGGCAAGCAAGAGCAAGACTGCGGAGCCGACGAGGATGACACAGAGATTCACATCCTCACCTCCTGCATGGTGTCAAGTCATGTGCAGCGTGTCACAGTGACGGTTCACTGTCCACATGCACCCTGCACTTGCATGGTTCCCACCGCACGCGTTACCTACACCACATACTTGCAAGTTGCTCGTCGCACCGCATCCTGGCACACTCGTCGTGCACGATGTACTTGCACGAGGACACGTCGGCCCTACCCTCCCTCGGAGGCGGCTGCCCGAGCACGGTGCAAGCACGTCGTGTAACTACACTGATGGCTGATCCGACGTAACATTCATCGTGTCGATGCACGAGCCAAAGTGACACGATGAAACTCTTCATGATCTGATGGCGCCGACACGCTAAGCCAAACGCGTACGGCGTAGCACCACCGCGAGGGACCAAGGAGCACCGTGGCGCACAGTCCTGTCGTCACCCGGCGTCGTCTGGGAGCTGAACTGCGTCGGCTCCGAACGATGTCCAACAAGACGATCGAGCAGGCCGCCGAGGAACTCGAGTGCTCGGAGGCCAAGATCAGCCGCCTGGAGACCGGACGCGGCGTGCCCAAACAGCGCGATGTTCGTGACCTGCTGCGCCTCTACGGGGTCCAGCAGGAAGAGGTCGTGTACGAGGAGCTGCTCGAGCTCGCCTCCGAGGGGCAGAGCCAGGGCTGGTGGAACGACTACAAGGACCTCGGCGACGAACGACTTCCCGAGCACATCGGCCGCTATATCGCCCTCGAGCAGGGCGCAACGATGCTCCAGAGCTACGAAGGCGACCTCATTCACGGGCTACTGCAGACCGAGGACTACGCCGACGCCTTGATTCGGGACCTCTCGCCGGGGCGGTCGCCGCAGGAGCGCGCTCGCATGGTGCAGCTACGGATGGAACGACAGAAGGTGCTGAACCGCGACCCGGATCCACTCGACCTACGGGTGATCATCGATGAGTCGGCGCTGATGCGGCCTATCGGTGGGGGCGACATCATGCGTGACCAGCTTCACGCGCTACGCGACACGATCGTGTCCCACGAGAATGTCCGAGTCCGCATCATGGGCCTGCGCAGCGGCGCCTACCCCGGCCTCGGCAGCCCGTTCTCGATCATCCATTTCGCCGATGCGGGTGATCAGGACGTCGTCTACCTGGAGGGTCAGGCGGGCGCCATCTATCTTGAGAGACCGGCCGACGTGACGCGGTACTCGAAGATCGTCGATCAACTCTGGGAGCGCGTTCGGTCCCGCGACGAGAGCATAGCCCTGCTGGAGGAGCACGCCGAAAAGATCGTCAAGACGTAGCCTCGCCGCGAACGTCACGACGTGGCCTCCAGGCGGTTTACACTCTCCGAGGCCGGTTGGGGTGGGAGGGGCGCGTTGAATCGACCCAGCGTTGGGGAAGATCCGAAGTTCACGAAAAGCACGTTCTCCGGAGAAGGGGCCTGCCTGGAGGTCGCACACATCGGCGAGTGGGTTCTTCTGCGCAACAGCAGGTTCCCGGAGACCGAACCCATGCGGCTCACGCTCGACGAGTGGCGTGCGTTCAGACTGGGTGTGCAGCACGGCGAATTTTGCTTCGACTAATCGGGGAATCCGACATCGTGGAGTCAGATCAGGCTGCAGTATTGGTGCGGTCATGATGGCCGAGCACCAGCTGCGCCACTCCGCCACTTCGGTGGAATGAGCTGGACCGCGTGCGTTGCCGCGTGCGGCATCCCACGGGACGCAGTGTCCGCTGTGACTCGTATCAGATGACCTGTGTCACAGATGTTCAGGTAGAGGGCCCGTCGCCAGGATCGTGTCGGCCTGGGCCGATGGCGCCCGCGTTGTCGGACTCGGCTTCCGATGGCGCCGGCAGATCGCCTGTCCTCCTCCTGGACGCGCAGCCTCACGATCACCAGGAGTTACGGAGCTGTTGGGAAGCTGTGACGTCAGAATCGATCGTCATGTCGTCCCGGCATGTCATCGTGCAGGTCCGGCCTCACATGACGATCCCTGGGAGCACATCATGACCGTCACCGGCATCATCAGCGCCATCGTGGTAGGCCTCATCATCGGAGCACTGGGGCGCCTCGTCGTGCCCGGAAAGCAGAACATCCCGATCTGGCTGACGATCGTCGTCGGCATCGTCGCCGCACTCATCGGCACATTCATCGCCCGCATCCTGGGCGTCGCCGACACCCGCGGCTTCGACTGGATCGAACTGATCATCCAGATCGTCCTCGCCGCAGGCGGCGTCATCCTCGCCGCCAACCTCTACGCCCGACGCGGTCTCCCGCGCTAGCAGCTCGCAGGCCGCCGCGACCGTCGCCGCACTCGTGTGCGGCGATGCGGCGTCGCGTCTGCCCGGCTCGCTGTCCGCGTCCGGAGAATGGATCTCATGGACGCCCTGGTGCGCGGTACGCGGATCGCCTACGACGACGAGGGCTCCGGGCCGCTCGTCGTCCGCCTCCACGGTCTCACCGGCAGCCGCGCCGCCGACGACGCGACGGGAGCGTTCGATCCCGGCCCGCTGATCCGGGCCGGGCGGCGGGTGGTTCGCTACGACGCGCGCGGCCACGGCCGGTCCGGTGGGGGGAAGGCCGAGAGCGAGTACGCGTGGCCCAACCTCGCCCGCGATCTGCTCGGGCTCCTGGACGTGCTGGGGGTCGACGACGCGGTCAGCGGCATCGGGTCGTCGATGGGGACGGCCACCCTGCTGCACGCGGTGACGCTCGCCCCCGACCGCTTCGACAGGCTCGTGCTCACCTGCCCGCCGACCGCGTGGGCCGCGCGCGCTGCACAGGCCGGCGTCTACCGCGCCGGTGCGCTGTTCGTCGAGCGAAACGGGAAGGAGGCGTTCCTGCGGGGCAGGCGGGCACAGCCGCGGCCGGCGGTGCTCGCCGAGGCGCCCGAGGGGCCGGTCGACATCGACGAGGCGCTGCTGCCGACGGTCCTGCGCGGGGCCGCGGCGTCGGATCTGCCCGCCCCCGAGGCGATCGCCGCCATCCGACGGCCGACGCTCATCCTGGCCTGGGACGGCGACCCGGCACACCCCGTCGCGACTGCGGAGCGGCTGCACGACCTCATTCCCGGCTCCGCGTTGTCCGTCGCGCGAACGCCCGGAGAGCTGCGCAGTTGGGGCGACCGGACCACCGGCTTCCTCAGCAGAGGTGCCGACTCGCGCCAGCAAACGTAAGGACTCGCGCAGGCAAAGGTGCCGACTCGCGCAGGCGAACGGGGCGGCTCGGGGGGCGGCGGCGGGATGTGGTGCGGCAGGCTGGCGTCGTGACCGGACTCGTCGGCGCGATCCTGCTGCCCGACGGCACGGCCGTGCGGGGGCGCGGGCGGCGCGAACCGCTGCCCCCGGGCCCGCTGCCCGAGTTCGGGCTGTATCTCGGGAAACCCGGAGGGTGGGAGCCGGAGTGGTCCGCCGAGTGGATCGACTGGCCGGATTTCCGCACTCCGCGCGACGCGGACCGTGCCGCCGCCGCCATCGTCCGTGCCTACGAGCAGGCACGGGCCGGGCGCCGTGTCGAGGTCGCCTGCGGGGGCGGCATCGGCCGCACCGGCACGGTCATCGCCTGCATGGGCGTCCTTGCGGGCTGTCCGGTCGACGATGTCGTCGCCTGGACGCGCCGGAACTACCGGCGGCACGCCGTGGAGACCCCGGGGCAACGGCGCTGGATCCGGTGGTTCGCGACGCGGCAGGACTGAGGGCGCGATCTTCATCCCATCGTTGCCCACGCCGGAGGTGCGCACACTGCACAATCCCCGCGTGACGATCCTGAGCCGAGCCGGGCTGCTCCTCGCCGCCACCCTCCTTGCGGCCGCCTGCGCGCCCACCGGTACGCCGAGCGCGACCGGCCCGTCGGCGTCGGCGACCACCGGAGGGCAGGGGTGCGCGAAGGGCGCGCTGCCGACCGTGGCCGCGGGCACGCTGACGGTCGGCACGGATCAGCCCGTCTACCAGCCCTGGTACGTCGACGACGCGCCCGAGAACGGGCAGGGCTTCGAGAGTGCGGTCGCCTACGCGATCGCCGACCAGCTCGGCTACCCGAAGGACAAGGTCGCCTGGACCCGCGTGCCGTTCAACGCCGCGATCCAGCCCGGCCCGAAACCCTTCGACCTCAACCTCACCGAGTTCTCGATCACCGACGAGCGCAAGCAGGCCGTCGACTTCTCGGCGCCCTACTACGACGTCAAGCAGGCCGTGGTCGCGCTCTCCGACAACCCGTTCGCCAGCAGCACGAACCTCACCGGCCTCGCGGGTGCCCGGCTGGGCGCTCAGGTCGGCACCACCAGCTACGACGCGATCAACAACGTGATCAAACCGACCACCCCGGCGTCGGTGTTCAACACGAACGACGACGCGAAGCTGGCGCTGTCGAACGGGCAGGTGGACGCGATCGTCGTCGACCTCCCGACCGCCTTCTTCATCACCTCGGCCGAGCTCCAGAACGCCAAGATCGTCGGGCAGCTGCCGGCCGGCACTGGCACGCCCGAGCAGTTCGGCGCGGTGCTCGACAAGGGCAGCCCGCTGACGTCGTGCGTGTCGGAGGCGGTGGACGCGCTGCGGTCCGCGGGGACGCTGACGGCGTTGGAGAAGCAATGGCTGACGGCGGCGGGCAGCGCCCCCGAGCTGGCGTGAGCCCGCGGGCGGAGCCCGTGCGCGGCGCAAGACCGTGTCGTGAAAGCCACGTTGAGGACGCGACGCGCCCTGAACGTGGCTTTCAGGACACGACGGGGGCCGAGCGGTGAGCGCAGGAGCGCCTCCTGACCTCAGCCCGCTGGCCCGCGAGCGGCTCGCCTACCGACGCTCGCGGGCCCGCCGCTCCACGCTCGTCGCACTCGTCTCGACGGTCGTGTTCGCGGCCGTCGTGGCCGTCGGCGTCACCAGCACGCCCGGCTGGCCGCGCGTCCGGGCGACGTTCCTCGATCCCGCGATCGCCTGGTCCTCGCTGCCGGCGATCCTCGAGGGGCTGTGGCTCAACATCCGGGTGCTGGTCGTCACCGAGGTCGGCGTGCTCGCGCTGGGCCTGCTGATCGCGGTGCTGCGTACCCTGCGCGGCCCGGTGTTCTTCCCCCTGCGCGCACTCGCGACCGGGTACGTCGACCTGTTCCGCGGCGTCCCGCTCCTGATCGCGCTCTACCTCATCGGTTTCGGGGTGCCCGCGCTGCGGCTGCAGGGCGTCCCCACCAGCACCGCGGTGCTCGGCACGATCACCCTGGTCCTCGTCTACTCCGCCTACGTCGCCGAGGTCTTCCGGGCAGGGATCGAGTCGATCCATCCCTCGCAGCGGGCGGCGGCGCGCTCGCTCGGGCTCACCCACCGCCAGTCGATGCGGCTGGTGATCCTCCCCCAGGCCGTCCGGCGGGTGCTGCCGCCGCTGCTCAACGACTTCGTCGCGTTGCAGAAGGATGTCGGGCTGATCTCGGTGCTCGGCGCGGTGGACGCGATCCGGGCCGCGCAGATCGCGTCGGCGCGCACGTTCAACTTCACGCCGTACGTGGTGGCGGCGGTGCTGTTCATCCTGCTCGCGGTGCCGACCGGGCGGATCGCGGACACCGTGGCGGCCCGGGCCGCGCGCCGGCAGGGCTTGGTGTGAGCGAGCGGGGAGGCCGAGTGAACACGCCCGTCCTGGAGGTGCGGGGCCTGGTCAAGAGGTACGGCGACACGCCCGTGCTGCGCGGCGTCGACCTGACCGTCGAGGAGCACCGGGTCGTCACGCTGATCGGCTCGTCGGGGTCGGGCAAGTCGACCCTGCTGCGGTGCGTCGACCTGCTCGAGGAGATCGACGACGGGCAGGTGCTGCTCGACGGCGTCGACGTCTCCGATCCGCGGGCGGACGTCGCGGCCGCGCAACGCCGGATGGGCATCGTCTTCCAGGCGTTCAACCTCTTCCCGCACATGACCGTGCTGCACAACGTCACGCTCGCGCCGCGTGTCGTGCACGGCCTCGGTGCCGCAGAGGCCGAGGACCGGGCCCGCGACCTGCTGGGCCGGGTCGGGCTCGACGCGTTCGCCGGCGCCCACCCGGACCGGCTGTCCGGCGGGCAGCAGCAGCGCGTGGCGATCGCACGTGCGCTGGCGGTGCGGCCCCGGCTGCTGCTGCTCGACGAGATCACCTCAGCGCTCGACCCTGAGCTCGTCGGCGAGGTGCTCGCGATCGTCCGGGAGCTGGCGGCGAGCGGGATGACGATCCTCATGGCCACCCACGAGATGGGGTTCGCCAAGCAGGTCGCCGACACCGTCTGCTTCCTCGACGGCGGTCGGGTGCTGGAGTCCGGGCCGCCGGCGCAGGTACTCGGCGACCCGCTCCACGAGCGGACCCGACGCTTCCTCACCCACGTCGTGGAGGCGGGCCGGCTCACCTAGGGCCCCGGCTCGCGCGATCCGCCGCAAGGTCGTGTCGCCGGTGACGAGCCGGTACACGAACGGCTGACGGCCTGGTGGAAGGCGTCGCGGAGGAGCGCGGAGACAGCCACCGACCGAACACGATCAGGTCACGATCAGTGACGTCACACTTCGGATGTGAATGCTTCGCGCTCCGATCGGGCACTCCGCGACTACACGGGCCGTGCATAGGCCCCTGGAGCAGACGGAGGAACAATGACCGTCACGGGCATCATCACGGCGATCATCATCGGTGCGATCATCGGCGCGTTGGGCCGACTGGTCGTTCCGGGCCGCCAGCCGATTCCGATCTGGCTGACGATCGTCGTGGGTATCGTGGCCGCGTTCATCGGCACCTGGCTCGCGAACGTTCTCGGCATCTCGACCTCGACGCCGGGCATCGACTGGCTGGAACTGTTGGTGCAGGTCGTGGTCGCCGCGATCGGTGTGGTCATCGCGGCAAACGTGTACGCACGGCGTGGCGTGCGCGGTCGTCGAACTCTCTGACCGCGTCTGACGCTGGCAGGAGCCGGGCACCCCTCGCGGGCGCCCGGCTTCTGCGCGTTCCGGCCACAGGAGGCGCACAGGATCCGCACAGGGACGCGACAGCGCAGCGGCCCAACCTGGTGGGGAACCGAGTTGGGAGAACCCCGTGCACACCTCGACCTTGCCCAGACCGCCCGGCTCCGCGCCGTCGGGCCTCGCCGCGACCTGGCCCCGCCGGTCCACGCCGAGGAACCACCGCCGGTCCGGCCCGTCCCCCATGCGCTCCCGCTGGGAGCGCCCGGCGCTGCTCGCGCTGCTGGTCGGGACCGCCGTGCTCTACCTGTGGAACCTGTCGGCATCGGGCTACGCCAACGACTTCTACGCCGCAGCCGTGCAGGCCGGCACGCAGTCGTGGACGGCCTGGCTGTTCGGCTCGCTGGACTCCGGCAACGCGATCACTGTCGACAAGCCCCCGGCGTCGCTGTGGGTGATGACGCTCAGTGCGCGGATCTTCGGCTTCAGCTCCTGGAGCCTGCTCGTGCCGCAGGCGCTGATGGGCGTCGGGTCCGTCGCCCTGCTGCACGCGGCCGTCCGTCGCTGGGCGGGGCCCGTCGCAGGCCTGCTCGCGGGCGCCGCGCTGGCGCTGACACCCGCCGCCGTGCTGATGTTCCGCTTCGACAACCCCGACGCGCTGCTGGTCCTGCTGCTCGTCACCGGGGCGTACGCGACGGTGCGGGCGATCGACGCCGTCACCGTCCGCGCCTCCACCTGGTGGCTGGTCGCCGCCGGTGCCGCCGTCGGCTTCGGGTTCCTCACGAAGATGGGCCAGGCCCTGCTGGTCGTGCCGGCGTTCGGGCTCGCCTACCTGGTCGCCGGCCCGCCGCGGCTGCGCACGCGACTGATGCAGTTGCTCGCGGTGCTCGGCTCGATGATCGTCTCGGCCGGCTGGTTCATCGCCCTGGTCGAGCTGTGGCCTGCCGACTCGCGGCCCTCCATCGGCGGCTCGACGACGAACTCGCTGCTGGAGCTGGCCCTGGGCTACAACGGTCTGGGCCGCATCCTCGGCGGGAGCGGCAACGGCGGGGGTGGGTTCGGGGCACGAACAGCGAGCTGACCGCGCTGCTCACGGCCACGGACGGCACGTGGTCCGCAGCGGTCGCGACCTCGCAGACCGCGGCCTCGCTGGAGCTCGCGACCGGCACGGCCGTGATGTCGACGGGTGGCTGGGGTGGGTCGGACAGTGCGGTCACCCTCGAGCAGTTCCAGGCCGACGTCGCCTCCGGGCAGATCTCCTACTACATCGGCGGAGGCCAAGGCGGGGGCCCGGGCGGCGACTCGGACAGCACGAGCAGCCAGATCGCCGAGTGGGTGGCGGCGAACTACGCCGCGACGACGGTGGGCGGGCAGACGGTGTACGACCTGCAGTCCTGATCGTCCGCTCGGCCGGGCTGATGCCGAAATGAGCGAAAGTGGCTTTGGGTGCGGTAGATGCACCGAATGCCACTTTCGCTTCATTCGGGACGGACTGGGGCCCAGTGACCGGAGCGAAAGCGTCGCTCCATCGGGGGACCCCGAACGGTGTCTCGACACATACCTTCGCCCGGCGGTGCAATGTCCTGCCGGCCGGAATGCGGCCGCGCGGGCGTGGCCGCCCCATCCGGACGGGCACCGTCCACCGGAGGAGGCGACCATGTCCAGAGTGACGATCGACTGCCGCGCCGTACCCAGCGAGTCGGGCTGCAGCCTGACCATCAGCGGCGAGGAGGACGAGGTGCTGCGCGCGGCCACCGCGCACGCCATCGACGTCCACGGCCACACCGACGGCGAGGAGCTGCGCGCGGGACTGCGCGCCGCGCTCGCCCCGGAGGTCGCGGCCCTCACCGTCGGCGAGGGCGCCTTCGTGCAGGTGATCGAGTTCCGCACGACGCGACTGCCCGAGTTCCAGGACGTCGAGGACCGCTGGCAGGACGAGATCGGCGCCGATCGGACCGCCCAGTGGGCGGTCACAGGTGCGGATCGCAACGCCCCGGACCGCTACATACAAATCGTGGGGTTCCCGGACTTCGAGTCGGCGATGGCCAACTCGAAACATCCAGCAACGAGTCGGTTCGCCGAGCAGCTCCGTGAACTCTGCGAGGGCGAGGCGGTCTTCCACGACCTCGACGTGCGCCGGGTACAGGCGCTCTGAGCACCGCGCTCAGCGCGGCCAAAGAATCGCCTGGGTGCAGCGGAAGAGCGCCAGCGTCCGGCCCGTCTCCTCGGCGGTCACGGTCGCGTCCCACACCTGCGTGGTCCGGCCGCCGTGCGCGAGCCGGGCGCGGCAGACGACCGCGCCGTCGCGCACCGTGCCGAGGAAGTTCGCCTTCAGCTCGATCGTCGTGAACCCCGTCGCCCCCTCGGGCAGCACCAGCCGGCAGCCGAAGCCGCAGGCCGTGTCCGCGAGCCCGACCACCGTCGCCGCGTGCAGGTAGCCGTTGGGGGCCAGCAGATCGGGGCGCACGGGCATGCGCGCGGTCAGCCCGTCGTCGTGTGCCTCGACGACGGTGAACCCGATCAGTCCCGGAAAGTGGCCGCCGGTCAGTGCGTTGAGCCGCTCCGCCGTGCCCGCGTCGACGCTCTCCCGCATGATCGCGAGCGTAGCCGCCGCTGCGGGATGCGCCCGCCCTCGGCGAGTTTGCGCGTTCCAGCACGGCGAGTTGCTCGTCGGGAACTCGTCACCGTGCCACACACGTTCTCCGGATGACCGATCTGGAGGATTCGTGAAGTTCCGCCTGCACCGCACGCTGCGCCTCGGCCCGATCCGCATCCACGTCACCGAGCGCGGGTTCAGCTCGTGGGGCGTCCAGCTGGGCCGCTGGTCGTGGAACGCCCGCACCCGCCGGCACACCGTCGACACCCCGGGCTGGGGCTACGTCCAGACCCGCGGACGCCGCTGACTCACACCCGGAACGCGCCGTCGCGCAGCACGGGCACCGACGCGCTGCGGTCCAGCTCGGCCGCGATCTCGACGTCGTCGGGGAAGCCGGCGTCGATCAACTCACGCCCGCTCGCACACGCCCGCACCGCCGCGCCGACATCGCCCTGCACGGCCCGGAAGGCGGCCCCCGCCGCGACGGCCTCCGGGGCGACGTCGCGCCACCCGCCCGCGATCAACACGTCGACGAGTGCGCCTGCACCCCAGAGGTCCTCGACGGCGGGCCGCAGGGTGCCGTCGGGCCAGCGCTCGCCGGAACAGATGATGGCCACGTTCGAGTCGTCCGCGGCATACCGGTCGAGCAGCCACGCGGCCACCGCGTGTCGGTTGCGCAGGCTTACCGCGACGACCACGGGGACCTCGCGGGCGAGCCCGGCGCTGATCGCCGAGCCGTTCGGCGACGGCAGCACCAGCCGGCGCAGGTCGTGGGCCCGCCGCACGGTGCCCGGCGAGAGGCTCACCTGACCGGGCCGCGCGCGGGACCGCCCGACGGCCAGGACGGCGTCGTTCGCCACGGCGACGACACGCGCGGCGTCGTCGTTCTCCCAGCGGTGCGGCAGCACGGCGATGCCGCGATCGGCCGCGACCGTCACCGTCGTGGTGAAGCTGAGGACGTCGACGACCACCGCGACCGCGCAGCCGGGGCCGACCGCTGCCGCACCGGTGGGCCCCCACTCCAGCCGGAGCGCGGACGCGGTCTGGCGGTGGGCGTCGAGCACCGGCGCGACGCTACTGGCCGGCGGCGGCTGATCGTCGATCAGCGCGCTTACTGCGGTCGATCGGTCGGGCGTGTGAGGCGTGACCGATCATGCGTCGAAGCGCGTGTACGGCGATCACCGCGCACGGGGGCGCCGAGTAGCGTCGGGCCCTTGCCGACCCTCCCGCTCGCCGACGTCACCGCCGCCTTGCGCGCGGCGGGCTGCGTCTTCGCCGAGGACGAGGCGCGCCTGCTCGTCGAGCTCCGCCCGCTCCCCCGCCGATCTGGCCGGCTCGCGTCGCGCGCCGGGTCGCCGGCGAGCCGCTGGAGCACGTGCTGGGCTGGGCGGAGTTCTGCGGCATGCGGATCGCCGTCGGCCCGGGGGTCTTCGTGCCGCGGCGGCGGACCGAGCTGCTGGTCCGGCTGGCGACACCGCTCCTGCGGCCGGGCGACGTCGTGGTCGAGCTGTGCTGCGGCGCCGCCGCGGTGGCCACCGCCCTGGTTGCGGCGGTGCCCGGGATCGTGCCGCACGCCGTCGACATCGAGCCCGCTGCCGTGGCGTGCGCCCGCCGCAACCTCGGCGACGGCGCGGGTGTACGAGGGAGACCTCGACGCACCCCTGCCGGCGTCGCTGCAGGGACGGGTCGCCGTCGTGGTCGCGAACGCGCCCTACGTGCCCACCGACGCGATCGCGCTGATGCCGCCCGAGGCCCGTGACCACGAACCGCGGGTGGCCCTCGACGGTGGCGCGGACGGGCTCGACGTCCAGCGGCGCGTTGCCGCCGCGGCGCCCCGCTGGCTCGCCCCCGGTGGCAGCCTGCTGATCGAGACGAGCGAGCGGCAGGCCCCGCTGACCGCCGCTGCGGTCGCCGCGGCCGGGCTGGAACCGCGGGTGGAGCGGTCCGACGAGCTGGACGGTACCGCCGTGGTCGGTGTCCGACCGTGATCGACGACCCGTCCCGCAGCACGGTCGTCGCCTGGTACGAGACGCTGCCCGAGGAGCTCGCGCTGCTGGTCGAGCGCGTCCAGGACGGCGCAGGCCGGCTGCTCGGCGACACGTTCACACCCCGCGACCCCGCCCAGGTGCACGCCACTCTGATCGGCCTGGAAAGCGCGCCCGCCCCGTTCGATCCCGAACCGCTGGCCGCGCACCTGCGCAAGGCGCTGTCGCCGCCGTGGACCATCCGGTTCGGCGGCTTCGCCCCCGGCGACCGACGGTGGCGCAGCCGCGGGTTGCCGTTGCACGAGCGGATGGTCGGCGTGTACGGCAGCAAGGTCGTGCTCATCGGATGGCCCCTCGTCGGTGGTGAGCCGCAACGCATCCTCGCCGAGCTGCGGCTGCGCTGTGCCGAGTTCGGCGTCACCCACAGCTACGGGGACGATCCGGACGTCTACCTGGTTCTCGGCGAGGTGACCGGCGGTCCGACCGCACACGTCGCGCCGGTGATCCGGCACGAGCTGGCGGCGGCCCCGGTGTTCGTGCCGCTCTCCGTGGCGGACCTCTCGCTCGTGACGTACGACGACACCTCCCTGCCGCGGACGTCGACGACCTGGTGCCCGCTCTGACACGGGCGGGACCGAACCGCCAACCGACAGACTCCCCTACTGCACCAGCCGCCACGCGGCCGGCAGCAGCAGGCTCGCGAGCAGGATCTTCACGGCGTCCCCGACGAGGAACGGTGCGACGCCCAGCACCAGGGCGTGCCCGAGGCCGGTGCCGATGCTCGCCATCAGCCAGGGCACGCCGACCGCGTAGATGCACAGGTTGCCGACGACCATGAGGCCGGCCGTGCGCGCGACGGTCCGGTCCGCGCCGCGCCGGGCCAGGGCGCCGACGACCACGGCCGCGAGCACGAAGCCCAGCACATAGCCGAACGACGGAATGCCCCATCCGGACTGCTGGCCCGCGAACCACGGCAGCCCCGCCACGCCGGCGACGGCATAGAGGAGCATGCCCAGCGCGCCCCGGGCGGGACCGAGTGCGGCCACCGAGAGGAGCACGGCGAACGTCTGGCCGCTGAGCGGGACGGGCGTGAACGGCAGCGGGAGGGCGACCTGCGCTGCGAGGCCGACGAAAGCCGCAGATCCGGCGACGAGCGCGATGTCGCGCACGGCTCCGCCGGGAACGACGTCGGCCAGAACACGGCGGGGCGGGGCGAGGGCGACGCTCGACATGGCACTCCGATCACAACGCTGGGGTCTGCGGCGACGCTAGATCCGGGCCGGGGCGATCTCCAGCAAGTGCAGCACGCATCTCACTTCGCTCCGGCGGTCGGCCGGAACTGTGCGGAGATCATCGGCCCTTGCCGTGGTCGCCCGCCCCAGCTACAACGATTCATGACCCGTGGCCGGATCCTGCCGGCGAACGCGCGGGCGTGGCGGATCCTGTACACCACGACGTTCCCTGACGGCTCGCCCGCGACGGCGGTGGCCACGGTGCTCGCGCCCGCAGGGCCCCCGCCGGGCCCGCGTCCGGTGATCACGTGGGAGCACGGGACGGTGGGCATCGAGCAGAAGCGCATGCCCTCCACGGTGTCCAACCCGTTCGAGGGCGTCCCCGCGTCGGACCAGGTCGTCGCCAAGGGCTGGGTGCTGGTCGCCACCGACTACGCCCCGAACGCCGAGGGCGTGCACCCGTACCTCATCGGTGAGGGTGAGATGCGCAGCGCGCTCGATGCGACACGTGCCGCCCAGCAGATGCGCGAGCTCACGCTGGACAGCCGCACCGTTGTGTGGGGTCCCCATCACCGGTGTGGCCGCGTTCGCTCCGGCCAGCAACATGGCCAAGATCATGACGATGCACGGCGGCGATTCGTCGGGTGCTCGGCTCGGCCCCTTCCTGGCGACCGCCTACAGCCAGTACTACCCGGATGTGACGTTCGACGACGTGGTTCGCCCCGAGGCCCGCGACATCGCGCGGCGGATCGCCGACCTGTGCCAGTTCGACCCGAAGGACATCCCGGCGCTGCAGGATCTGACGAAGCAGCTCAACGGCGCGCAAGTCCTGACCGACCCGACCGCCGGTCCATTCGGGCAGCATCTGAAGGAGAACGCCCCGGACGCCCGATCGGCGTGCCACTGCTCATCGGGCAGGGACTGGCCGACGTCGTCGTGTACCCCGAGGTCAACGAGACGTACGTGGATGAGCGGTGTGCGGCCGGGCCGAGCCTGGAGTACTGGCGGGTGCCGGACCGGGATCACGGCGGCATCGTCGCCCCGGACAGCCCGATCACCGACGAGCTCGTCCGTGGACCCAGGACCGGGTCGACGGCACACCGCAGGCGGCGGCTGCCAACGGCGATGAGCGGCCCGCCCCGACGACTTCCGCGACGGCATTCTCACAGCTCGGACCTGCGCGAACGGGAGGGAAGGAGACGAGCACCGGGTACCGGTGGACTTGACGCCCAGATGGTTGACGGAGCACATTTGCGCTTTCAAGCGGTGCCGCCCCGGACCTCGGTGCCCGTTTCCGTCCGCCCCGGCAGTCGCTGGCCGCTACCCCAAGCATCGAGGCCCTCGTGATCCGCAACGAGCCGCACACCGTCCAGCGTGATCGGCTCGGCGTCCTCAACGTCGCGGGTGACCTGAACCGCGAGGGGCTGGACCTGTTGCGCCAGCGCTGCCGCGCCGAGCTCGCCGCGCAGGTCACCACCCTCGTGATCGATTTCACCGGTATGACCGACTTCCCGTCAGCGCTGTTCAGCCTGCTCGCCGAGACCGGAGCAACCCTGCGCAACCGCGACGCCCGGTTGCAGATGATCGGGCTGAACGAGGCCATCGACTTCATCGCGGGTGCGGGCGAGCAGTCGACGTCCGCCTCCACCGCCTGAGTTCGCCGCTGGATCCGCGGACACCGGGCAGGATCACCAGCAGCCGATCAATCCTCCGACAGTTCGTCGCCCGAGATCGACGCCCAGAACTCGGGAGCGGCGGCCATCGCACCCGGTGTCGTGATCGGTTTGATGGCGGCGGCGGCCTCCTGGACGTCGAACAACTGCACCCGCATGAGCTTCAGTCGCTCGTCGAGGCAGGCGGCAAGCGCACGCAGCTTCTCGAGCCTGCCCTGGGGTGTGGTCTCGTTGTTCCATGCCTCGCGGAGCTCGTCGGACTTCGCCTTGAGCTGCATCTGGCGCTTGTCCAGCTCGTACGCCGCCGAGATCTTCGCCTTCCACGACGCGGTCTTTAGCTGCTTCGAGGTCACTCCGATCGCCACGCTCTGTCGCCGCGGTGGACGGCCTTCGACCCGTCGAAGATCTGCCTTCGCGTGGTGTCGATGTCGTTCTGCAACACGGTCGTCCGGTCGCGGGGCTGGTAGGCCTCACGTTGGTCCGGTGTCAGGTCGGCGTACGAGCTCGGGTTGGCGAGCTGGCCCGGGTCGCGTCGGCACTCTCACCACGACCGGTCTTGAGCGCGACCTTGAGCGCTCGTTCGTGGATCCCTCGAAAGTCGCGCAGGTGGTCGTCGATCAGCGCGATCTGCTGCTGCCGCAGCTCTCCGGGCAGATCCGTGTACTTGTCCTGTCGGCTCACCTCACGGCGCCGCGCCTGCAGCTCGTCCACTGTCTCCTTGGCCTCGCGTACGACGCCGTCGGCCGCTTCCGGGCTCTTCAGGAGCAGCCCGTCGAGCTTCTTCTGTTGCTCCTTGAGCCGCTGCCGCCCAACAGCCCCGGGGAAGTTCTCGTCGCACGTCGTCGACACCGTGCGGCGCGAGGTTGTCGATCAGGTCGGAGACTGGACGATCCCGCCAGCCGCACCCGAGGGCGCTGCCGACAGTCCCACCGGCCGCGTAGCGCGCTCAACTCCAACCGGAACCGGAACTGCAACAAAACGGCGAACGCCGGGCTCTCCGTAATCGAGAGGCCCGGCGTTGTGCCTGGTCAGGCTGGCGGTAGCGGTGGGATTTGAACCCACGACCGCTTGCACCTCACACGCTTTCGAGGTCTGCCGACGGCCGTACGGCCACGGTCGCTGGCGTCTCGGCCTGCGCCGTCACACCTGCAGCCGACGTCAACGGACCCGCCCGGACGGGGATGAACGAGACTACGACTGAGACTAGCGAAGATCGTTTGCCTTGACGGGGTCGAGTGGGTCAAGCGTCGCCGCGACTGGCGCCTTCACTGCCCGGCGACGCGGACTCAAGATCCTGCGCCCGCCGGGCGACAACGGCCAGCCAGATCATCCAGGCCAGGTTCAGGACCCAGGCCAGCACGATGAGCACGTCGTGTGTGCGGGTGAAGCCGTCGGTTCCGGCCACCCAGCCCTGTGCCAGGTAGGTGAGGCCGGAGAGCCCCATGAGGTAGGCGATCGGCCGCGGGAGCCCAGCCGTCCGCCCGACCGCGGCGGCGAGCAGCAGCAGCGCGAGGCCCAGCGCGAAGTTCTGGTAGCTGCGCGCCCCCCACTCGATCCAGCGGATCGCCTCGGCGCTGGCGAAGCGTGCCGCCTTCTCGGCGTCCGGGGCGCTGGCCCAGGCGTTCACGGCCTGCTTGAGCGCGACCCCGTCGACCGCCATGACCACGCCGTACAGCGCCAGCGCCACTGCCGCCGCGGCGGCACCGAATCGAGCCGCCCATCTCGCCGTGCCAGCCTGGACATCCAGGGCGGAGGACAAGGCGAAGAGCCCCGCGAGCAAGATCGCTGTGGCCGCGAACTGGCCGACGTGGACGGCCGTCCAGATCCCGCTTCTGGCATATGCGGCGAATATGGCAGGGTGGTTGTTGGCATCCCCACCGGCATGCATCTGCGTGATGACGATGTACAGGAGCTGTCCCACGAGCAGCAATGTGGCGGATATGCGCACCGATTTGCGGTCGAGTGCTGCGCTGTTCATGACGATCCTTCTGAGCTGAGTGGGCTGGGTGTCGGCGGCGGTGGTGCTATCGCGCGAGCGGGCGGTTGTTCCGTACGGCGTCGACGACCTCCACGATGGCGGCGCTGGTCACCCGGGCGTGACCGGGGTCGTCGACGACGGAGGTGTGGGTCGCGCCGTCGACCACATGGTGGCTGCTGTTGGTCGACAGAGCGGCGAGTTCGTTCTGCAGGGCGAGCCATTGAGGGCTCTGCTCGCCGGCGCTGACCACGGCCAGCGGCAGGTTGCCCAGGCCGCGGACCGCGCCCGCCTGCGCCATGGTGTCCGGGGCGGCCCGGAACTCCTCGGCCGTGGTGGCGACGTGTCGGGTCGAGCCGGCCCACGCGTCGATCTGCGCGCGCTGCCCCGCCGGCAGACCCGGTGGCGGTGCGCTGAGGTCGAACAGCCGCACCACACCCAGCCATGCCAGGACCGGGGCGACGGTGTACAGCCGCCGGGCCTGTCGTAGTTCTGCGGCCCGTCCGGCAGCCGGGTGAACTGCTGCGGGTGGGACGACTCGACCAGCACGACGCCCGCGACCTGGTCTGCGTACCGCGCGGCGTACAGCTGCGTGTAGAGGCCACCGAACGAGTGCCCGACCATGACGTACGGGCCGGGGATTCCGGCGTTGCCGAGCAGCGTGTGCAACTCGCTGGTGATGTGCGCGGCGTCTCGCGGCCCGGGGCCGGGCTCGCTCCACCCCAGACCGGCCCGGTCGTAGGCGCACACCCGGGTCGTCCTCGCGACCTCCTGCTGCACCAGCGCCCAATGGGCGGACATGTTCCCGAGCGCGGCGTCGAGGACCACGGTCGGGCTGCCTACGCCGCTGCAGGCGAGGTGCAGCCGGTGCCCGCCGACGTCGACCAGGACGCCCGGGGCCGGCTGGGCGCGTTGGGCACGGCCGGTCGCGACAGCCTGGTAGACCGCGCCGACGCCGGCGAGCAGTGCGAGCACGAGGACCAACCCCAGCAGGACTCCCGGCCGGACGCCGCGCGATCGTCCGTGCCGTGCCGCCGCGGACCGACGACGCGTCCGGCGCGGACCTGCCCAGCAGAGTCATCCCGCTCTCCGTCAGTGGTGGTAGGCGTGCACGACGGCGTGGCCCTTGCCGCGGCCGATCATCCACCGGTTCACCGGCACCGTGACCACGAACGCGACAACGAGGGCGAATGCCAGCGACGCCCAGAACAACCAGCTCGCCAGACCGGCCTCCATGGCCCCGGGAACGCTGAGCACGATCGCGTTGTCGACGATCTCCATCACGACGATCGACACCGTGTCCGCGGCCAGCGCGATCTTCAACGCGGCGCCGAACCGGACACCCGCGCGCAGCACCCCGCGCATCGTCAGCGCGTAGCCGAACACGAACGCCAGCGCGACCGAGAGGACCACCGTCGCGGCGTTCGACAGCCCGACGGCGGTGCCGATCACCATGCCCAGCACCTCACCGATCGCACACCCGGTCAAGCAGTGCAGCGTCGCCGATGCCGCGACCGACCAGGGCACCGACGCGTATCCGGTCGGGCCCGCGTGGTGCTCATGCCCGTGCTTGGTCCCCGCGGCATGCTGACCTCCTCATCTCTCGATACCCCCGGGGGGTATAAAGAAGGTAGCACTCCGCGGCCGCTCGTCAAGTGCGCCATAGGGCACGTCACCCCCAGGTAGCGCGATCACTGGCCCTGCAGCTCTGCCTGGGGCGAGCGCGCGCGTGATAGCCCTCGGAAGGTCGACGGGGTGACACGCGTCTGGTCATCCAGAGGACTTGCCTGCGATGCGGGGCGCTCTCGCTTTCAAAACGTAGCGGGGCTCGGGTCAGGACCGCCTTCGCGCCGATGAGCTGTGCATAGCCGTTCAGCCAGAACCGTGCTCGTCAGCCTGCGTTGCCGTCATCGTTGCCGTCCCAGCGAGCCCCACACCAAGCCTGGCGACCCGCTGCGTTTCCGGTCTGCGATCCCCGACCGCCCCGACCGGCCCGCTGGCGGTCACTCGGGATGGGGCGCACCTGGCTGGCCTCCGCCGGCCACGAACTGCGCCGGGCGAGGCCGTGTCAGGACGATGCGCTGAGGCCCAGTGCCGCCCTGACCTCGGCGACGAGTTGACTTCGGGGCGGCATTCCTGGGATCTGGTCCGCAGGCGTCGGCTCCCTGCGCTCGGCGATCATGTTGAAGCGCCGCACGGCGAGGTCGAGGAACTCCTGCTGAGGGAAGACCCAGAAGCGGCCGTGCTCCACGGCATCGATCACGGCGTCGGCCACGGTGGCAGGAGCCAGACCGTTGTCGACGGCCTTCCGGTAGTGGCCGGCGATCGTCGCGGTGCCGGCGTTCGGCTGGGGTCGCTCGCCGAGCTCAGGGGGCCAGTTGCGGTCGGCGTCGAGGATGGAGGTGTGCACCCATCCCGGGCACACGACGCTCACGCCGACCGGCAGCCCGACCATCCTCACCATGTGGTGGAGGTCTTCGCTGATCGCGACGACGGCGTGCTTGCTCGCGTCGTACGCGGGCCCGAGTCCCGGGCAGGAGCCCGGCGATCGACGCGGTGTTGACGATGTGACCGCCGCCGCGCTGGGTGAGTAGCGGCAGGAACGCGCGGCACCCGTGAACGACGCCCCAGAAGTTGACGCCCATCACCCACTGCCACACTCGAGATGGGGCCGAACCAGGGGTCTCCCAGCACTGGAAACGCCGGCGTTGTTGCAGACGATGTGCGACTGCCCCGAACCGCTCGACCGTGGCCTCGGCGAGGGCGTGCACGGACTCGGGACTGCTGACGTCGGTCTGCACGCGTCAACGCCTCGACGCCCTGCGGCCGGACCGACGCCTCGGCCGAGGCCAGCTGCCCGGCCTCGACATCAGCCAGGACGACCGACAGCCCCGCACTCGCGAAGCGCTCGGCCAGCGCTAGCCCGATGCCGCTCGCCGCACCCGTGACGACGGCAACCTGTCCCCGCTGCAGCTTCATGCGCTGCTCACCTCGATCCGAACACCGACGGCGGCGCTTCTCGTGGACCTTTCTCGACGCGGCGAACGCGACGGCGAACTGAATGTGCCAGATGAGCTTGGGGCCAGCAGCGCCCGTTGGAGTGTGCCTCGTTGAGGTCAATGCCGCTCCTCGTTCCGACGGTCGGGTAGCCGATGCTGCGTCCGTCGACGGCGCGAAGGGGTGAATGGCGCTCTACTTGGCGACACTCCCAGGTAACCATCACTGCACCCGCCGCGACCGACCTCGGACCTCCCGGGGAGAGGAGAACCCGAAGTCGCCGCTGGTCAGCACGGCGGAGGATGCGGGATTCGAACCCGCGAGGGCGTGAACCCAACACGCTTTCCAAGTCTGACGATCGCTGTTCACCCAGTGCCACCCGCCCTCGCCCGGCCGGCCAGCACATGACCGAAGCCGTGACGACCGTGCGCAAACACCCACGACTGCAACCGGAACTGCAACCAGTCGCCAGCGGGCCGACGCCCTGAGCGACGTCTGGGTTGTGAGTCAGGACCAGGATGGCTCGCCGCGTCTCACCGGCGTGCCGTCGGCGTTGGCACGACTTGCAGCCGATGCCGGATGTGTCTCACCTGGAACGGCCTGTTCCGAGCTCTTTCGGGACGTCCTGGTCATAGATCTGGTCACAACCTGGGCCTGCCGCCGCTCCGTTGCTTGCCAGTGCCATCCCGTGGACAGTGGTGTAGCCGTGTGGTGCCCTCTGGGAGGTCGTCGGGGCAGGCAACCATCCTGTTGATCTACCCGCCCGGCGAGGGCATGCACTTGCTCTTACCCGGCGCAGCCGTTCGGCCACGGCCACGTTCGACGAGGAGCTTCTCGACTGTGCGGCAGTAGCGGTCGGGAACCGACTCCCAGACACGCTGGTCGAACGCTGGCGCCTCCTCGCGACCATGTCTGACGGATCTGGCGGCGTACAGACGTCCTCGGCGAGCAAGGCGTAGTACGCGTCGAGATCATGAGCGTGAGCCGGTCGACCGCGTGCTCGACGATCGCTCGCGGATCGCGCGTGCTCCCGGCGAGGAGTCAGGCTGTCACCATCACCTCGAAGATCTCAGCAGCCTCCAGCTGGATCAGCTCCCTGATCCGGCCGAGGACGTCACCGAGCTTGTCACGAGGGAACTCAGCCGAGCCCTTGTCTTCCCAGGTACTGATCGCGACGATCGTTCCAGCGTCCCGGCTCATCCCTCCTTGGTAGGCAACGAAGCCGGGCAATACCTTAATCGCGTCGGCAATCTCAGACGATAGGGCCGCGACGGCAACCGCTTGCTCGGGCTCAAATCGACCACGTGTGACCCGCACGTACATCAGATGCCTCCGATCTCGGCACGAGATGCTGTGCCGGGGCGCTTGAGTATCCTCGCCGGGCCCGCTGCCGCCTTCGGCCGATCGGCCGAAGTTCCGAGCCTATGGATCAGAGCGACCGACGGACGCACCACTGTGGCGCGAAGATCGGTGCAGTGTCACGCCAGCCCGATCGACTCGGCGAGCAGACGCACGTCGGTCGATGTTGTTGCGACGACGCACAGCAGCTTGGGAATCCGACCGGTAGTCGTGGCACCGGCGCTGACCTGCTGGCGAGCGTTGCCGGTAGTGACCGTGGCTGACCGTGGAAGGCCGGGTCGTATCGCACGCTCATCGCACGGAACCTGCTCCTGCCCGGCTTCGGGGTATGGCCGCTCTGCTCGTCGTGGTGGTCGGGTCAAGGGTGCCCGGAGGGCATCGCGTAGCGACGGTGCTGTGTGGGCTCGGGGTCCCCGCACTGCGCCGCTCTTGATGCGGCCGGCGCGGCGTGGACGATGACCGGCCGAGGCTAGCGAAGATCATCACCTCGTGACAGGCGGGAGGAAATCACCACTTCCGGTGCGCTTCTCCTGATCTCCGCCGCGGCGCCGGGTTCTCGGGCGAAGCCCGAGGTTGTTCTTGTCTCGGTGAACCGTCGGCCGCCGACGGTTGCCGACCATCGCCCGGGCTGGGCCGGTCCAACGTGTTCCGGGAGCTGCAGCAGGCGCCGTCGGGGCCGGTTCAACTCTCCGTCGTCGGCCGGGTGTCAGCGAACAACCGTCCCATGAGGAGCATGACGATGGGCAACACGACGGCGTAGCCCACGATGCCGATGTTGCGCACGTTCAGTTGTTGAGCAAGACGCCGAGGAGCCCGGCGAGGCACAGGACTCCACTGACCACCAGGCCGCGCCGAACCGGGCCGGACCGGGGCCCCGGTGCGAAGACGGGTGCCGCGAGCAGGAGCGCGACTCCCAGGCACAGGTCCCAGGCGGCGATGTCGAGGGCGTAGACGACCGATGGCCACGTCCAGGAGAACAGGAGAGCGGCGCCGGGAAGCGCGGCAAGCTGCGGATGTCGGCCTACGGTCAGGACGACAGAGTGGACGCCAACGGTCATTCCCGCGCTCATTCCAACCAGCACGAGCGCGCCGAGACTGAACGTTCGGGTCGCGTGGGGGGCGTAGGAGTGGACAGCGGCGAAGGCGACGACCAGTCCGATGGCAGCGGGATGATCAGGAGTTCCATGATGGCGAGGTACGGGTCGCGGATCGGGGCGTCGAGGCCGCTGTCGACAAGCCCGGCTACCGTGGCCGGGAGATAGGCCAGGCCGAGGCCGAACACGGTGTAGCAGGCGCCGCTGCCGACCAACCGGTCCGTTTCCGTCCAGACTCGCTGGAGCCCGTCACGCCCGTGCTCCGCGCCATGTGCCGCGGCCGGACCGGTTCGGTCATGGTTGCGGCCACAGGTGCAAGGTGTCGCAGACCTCGCGCTTGATCAGGACGCCTCGGTCGGCGTGTCGGTGTGCATTCCCGTAGCCGGTGCCGGCGGCGTCGATGGATGGCAGCGTCATCACGACGAGGGTCCAAACCGGCGTCCGTGATGTCGCCGCGCAGCCGCTCGCGCGCCTGCTGGACTTCGCGCGCCTGCTCGACCCGGACGTCCGCTCGAAGCTTCGCTCGGTGGCGTCACTGCCTGTCGAGCGAGGGGTTGGTCGAGCATCGCGCCTCCACAGATCCCCGCCACAGTGCGGCAGGGGTAAGGACCGGAGAAGGGTCGCAGGGCCACTCTCTGCGGTCCATTGGACCTCAAGCAGCGAGCTGCCCACCCACCGTTGGTCTACCCCCCGCTGTCCTCATGGCTGGTGGCCGACGCGGTGCCCGCGACCGGGCCCGGCATCGCATCGTCAGCTTGGGAACCCGACCGGGTGTCGCGGTACCGCTGCTGATCTGCTGGCGCACGCGGACGGTGGTGACCGTGGCTGACCCGTGGACGGTCGAGGCGTATCGCACGCTCGTCGCATGGCCCCTGCTCCCTTCCTCGTAGTGGCCGCTCTGCTCGTCGCGTCGGCCGAAGGCATCGACTCGATGTCGGACGGCCTTGATCGGGACATCGCCGACGAGGTGCGGGGTTCATCGCTGCTGGGGAGCGCGCCACCGCATGCTGACCCGCCTTACCCGAGCGGCCACACTCCCAGCCACCGTGGTTCTCCGGCGGGGCGAGCACGAGCGTGCCGGTCGGCGCGGGTCGCTCGACCTCCATGCCGCCGACGTACTTGGTCGACGGTTGCAGCATTGTGCTGTCGGGGCACCGGTCGGCGTCCGCCACGCAGGTGGTGACGTCCGTCCACGCCGTACCCTGCCGCGGTGACAGTGCCTGGAGACCGCGGTGCTGCAGGCGTTGACCGAACTGTCGGCGCCCGCCGCAGCCGGCGGGTGTGTCGGGTGCGGCGGGTGTGGACGATTCCGGCGCGGGTGCGGGAGTTCACCGGCCGGGACGGGCTGCTCGCCGGAGGTGGAGGCCGCGCTCGGGTCGGGCGGGCAGGCGGTGGTGTGTGCGGTGACCGGGATGGTGGGGTCGGGAAGACCGCGACGGCGGTCGAGTACGCCCACCGGCACGCCGAGGAGTTCGAGTGGCGTGGTGGGTGCCGGCCGAGGATCCGGCGCTGGTGCCGGAGCGGCTGGCCGAGCTGGCCCGAGCGCTGGACTGGTCGACGCGACGGAGCCGCCCGGAGTCGCGGTGGCGCCGCCTGCTGGGGGCGCTGGTCGGGCGGGAGCGGTGGCTGGTGGTGTTCGACAACGCCGAGGACCCGCGCGCGCTCGCGCCGCTGCTGCCGCACGGCCCGGGTCGGGTGCTGATCACCTCGCGGAACCCGGGGTGGCGGGGGGCTGGCCGCGGCGGTGGGGGTGCGGAGTTCCGCCGAGGCGAGTCGGTGGAGCTGCTGCGCAAGGTCGCCCCCGGGCTGAGCGAGGCGGAGGCGGATCGGGTCGCGGCGGCGGTAGGGGACCTGCCCCTGGCGGTCGAGCAGGCCGGCTCGATGCTGAGCGACGCCGGGCTCGACGTCGAGGTCTACCTGCGGCTGCTGCGCGAGCGGGCTGGCGAGCTGCTGGCCCATGACTGGGGTGGGGCGTATCCGGTGTCGGTGGCCGCGGCGTGGGCGGTGGCGTTTGACCGGCTCGCCGCCGACGACCCGGCTGCGCTGGACCTGCTCACGCTGATCGCCTGGTGCGGGCCGGAACCGGTGCCGTGGACCCTGCTCACCGACCACCCGCCGAGGTGCCCGACCGGCTCGCGACACGGTCGAGAGATCCGGTAGCGCTGACCCGAGGCATGCAGATTCTGTCGCGGCGGGCAATGGCCACGGTCACCGCCCACGGCATTCAGCTGCACCGGGTTCCTGCGGCCAGCTGCGTGCCCGCACCCGCGGCCAGGCACCGGGGGCAGCGGGCGGCTGGGCCGGGGTGGTAGTCCGGCTCTTGTGCCGGGGCGCTTCCGGCCGACCGTGGAACAATCCGACGGCGTGGCCGCGGTGGCAGATGCTCCTGCCGCACGTGCTCGCCGCCACCGATCCCGACCGCCGGGTCGACGAGGTCACCGAGGAGCGGTGGTGGCTGCTCGACCGCGCCGGCAGCTACCGGCAGGCGCGCGGGGAACCCCAGGCGGCGCTTCCGCTGTTACGGCGCGCCTATAGCAGCGGCCGGGCCAGACTCGGCGACGACCACCCCGACACCCTCGGCTCGGCCAACAACCTCGCGTTGGTCCTGTACGCTCTTGGCGAGTACCAGCAGGCTCGCGACTCTAAAGGAGGACACCCTCAACCGGCGCCGGCGGATAATCGGCGACGACCACCCCCGACACCCTCACCTCGGCCAGGCAATCTCGCCCGTAATTTTTACGCGCGCTTGGGCCAGCACCAGCAGGCCGACGCGCTGGGAAACCAGATTACATCATCGCGCGCCCGATCGCAGGACCGGGTCTGCCCCGAGTGACCGTCAGTTGTGCGCCCAAGCGCACCCGGCATTCCTGACGTTCAGGACGAGTGTCGAAGGGCGTCGAAGCGTTGGCCGGCGGATGAGGTCCTGCCGAGCAGGCACGCGATGTCGCAGATCGCCGGTCCGCCGGCCGCGCACGGGCCTGAGGCAGAGTGCGCGAGCCGAGCGGGCCCGGCCTGCGCCCGCCGCATGCGGCGCGCTTGATTCCTATACGTAGCGATTCGGCAATGCGACCTCTTCGTCCCGAACGCGGACGCGGGCTGTCGGCTGCTGACGGGTGATGCGTCGCATGCTGCTTGACCTGCGTCGGTCCTGCTAGCGCGTCTCGGGCTGTGACGGGTGCTCGTAGGTGGTTCGCTCCGAGTTTGTCCACGCAAATGCACTCGGGCTCGCGTGGCATCCCGTCGACAGTGACGTCAGTCCGACCGCGCGGGCGACCGTGTGGTAGCCCTCCGGGAGGTCGACGGGATGGCACGCCACCATCCCGGAGATCTGCCGGCCCGGCGAGGGCAGCACTCCGCTCTTGTACCTTGCTGCTGTGCCGGACAGCGCAGGAGGAGACGGTCCGCCGACCGGTCACACGAACCCTAGCCGGGCTTCGCCCCATGCCCGAAGGCGTGCATCGGCTGGTCGCGTCGGCGTCGGGGCTCCGGCCGGCGGGATTGAGACCGTGACCGGCGGGCCGGTCCGGTGTATGAACCGCTCGGAGCGGTTGGTGAGCCGTGCTGGCCGCCCGTCGACCGGAGCCAGCCATGACGGTAGCGCGCAGCGTCGCTGATGTCCTCGACGAGCATGTGGTCTTCGAGGTGGAGTCGATCGACCGGATGTATCTCAACGTGTGGCAGCCCCGGTTGGCCTACGGCGGCGGCGTCCAGGGGTTCTTCGTCGGCCACCGCGGCTATCACTACGCCTCCACGGCGTTGATGGACCCGATGACCAAGGCGTTCGTCGCCGATATCCACGGCTTCGTCGCCGCCCGCGGCCTGGACCTGGTGTCGTTTGCCAAGGGCCAGCGCAAGGACGACCTCGCGCAGGAGTTCCTGGCGAAGTTCACCGACGACGAGGGGGTGCTGTTCGTCGGCCGGGCCCAGGAGAAGGCCGGGGTGTGGCGCACCCAGCGCCGGCGCAACCCGGTGACCGGGGGTAGCTACGCCTGGCTGGTCCGCTCCTCGGCGTTCATCAACTTCTTCTACTTCTACTGCGTGGACGCCGACTTCGGCCCGTTCTTCCTCAAGTTCAGCACCTACTTCCCCTACACCGCCAAGCTGTGTATCAACGGCAACGAGTGGGCCAAGCGCCAGGCCGCGAAGGCCGGGATCGGGTTCACCCCGCTGGACAACGGGTTCGCCTCCTTCGACGACCCGGCCGACGTGGCCCGGGTGCAGGAGATCTGCGACAGCCTCGGCCCGGAACACATCGACGCGCTGCTGCGCAAATGGCTGGCGATCCTGCCCAACCCCTTCACCCCTGAGGACGAGACCGCCGGCTACCGGTATGAGCTGTCGATCCTGCAGGCGGAGTTCTCGCTGACCCAGATGCTCGACCGCCCGGTCTCCGGGCGGATCTCTTTGAGCAGGTCTGCACGACAACCTCGACATCGGCCGCCCCGACCAGGTCAGCCTGGTCTTCGACGACACATCATCGGCAAGGGCCGCTCCGCGACCCCGGGTCGGTTCCGCACCCGGGTCATCACCGACGGGGTCATCCCGTCGCTGCACGTCGACTACAAGAACACCAAGGTCAAGCAGTACCACAAGGAAGGACGGGCGCTGCGCACCGAAACCACGATCAACGACACCCGCGACTTCCGGCTGTCGAAACGGCTGACGAACCTGCCCGCGCTGCGGCAGATCGGCTTCACCGCCAACCGGCGCCTGCTCGGCGTCCAACGCCTCAGCCACGACCCGATCCGCGGTGCCCAAGCGTTCACCGACCTGACCGCGCCGATCCTCACCGACACCGGCGCCCGCATCCCCGGGCTGCGCTTCGGTGACCCCCGCGCCCACGCCCTGTTGCAGGCCCTGCTCATCCACCGGCTGCTTCCCCACGGATTCACCAACCGTGAGCTGCGCACCCTTGTCGCGCCCCTCCTCGGCACCCCGCCCGAGGACATCACGGCCGGGAAGATGACCTACGACCTGCGACGACTACGTGCCCACGGGCTGATCACACGCGTCCCCCGTTCCCGCCGCTACCAGATCACCGACACCGGGCTCACACGGCGCTGCTGTTCACCCACGCCCACGACCATCTACTGCGCACCGGACTGGCCGAGATCACCGACCCCGACCCGCCCGCCCCATCCCGGCTACGCGCCGCCGACCGCGCCTACCAGGCCGCCTTCGACGAACTCGCCCACTACGCCCACCTCGCCGCATGACACCAGCCAGCAGGCGACTCCCTGACACCACAATTGACTCGATCATGACGGCTTTGCCGCTTAAGCCCAGCTAATCGCCGTAGACGGTTCACTCGAGGCGGTCAGGAAGGGCACTACTCCATGCCTGTCGTGTGTTCAGATCGCGGGCAGCACGAAGAGGTTCTGCTCACGAGGGCGTGGCGGCACTCCAATGGAACGAGCGGGATGAGCCATGCGCTTCTCTGGTTCTCGCCGCCAATGGGCGACGAGGCGACGCCAAGAAGCTTGACTGGGCGGTCGTCCTACACGTTCCAGTGTCCGCGCTGTTCCCGAACTCCGCAGGTGGAGTCGCGCCGCTGGTGGAGCATCCTTGACGCCGCTGTGCAGGCCGACCTCGATGCCGTGGACGTCTCCCTGCTACCCTAACGACCGCGACGAACTCTGTCGTCCCTGGGCGTAGGCGGGGTCACTTCCGCGGGTCACTTCCAATCCGGTCACGAGCAACGGCCGGTGTACGCAGATAGCCCGCTTATCCGGTGGGTCGGTTTCGGCCGTCCATCGGAGGTTCTGTGGCTGGGTCGGCGAATGGGCCGCAGTGCGAGTCGTCAAGTGGTGATGAATCCGAGTCCGTTCAAGGAGCGGCCAGCGTCGGATCCCGCGTTCGCCGCCGCAACTAGAGGCTGGGGTACGACGTCGCGGTACGCGTTCCTAGTCCTGGTGCGGCGAGGGAGCATCGGTGCGGGGTTGTACGCCGTTTATGACATCGCCCACGCTCTTACTTCCTTCCGCCCGGGGGGGGAACTGGGGCCTGGCACGCTCCCCCCCTACGCTGTCCCGGGCGACCCGCCGAATATACCGTCCTCCGCCTCCCCTCACCGCCCACCCTGGCTTGCCTTGGTCTGTGCGGCTCCGCCCTGCTCTCCTCCCTCCCCTCTCCTCCGACTCCCCTCCTCCGCCGGTCTCCTCCCCTCTCTTCTGTCTGTCGTGGCGGGTCTGGAACCGTCCGCGTCCCCGCTCGCCCGTCCTCCTCCCTTCACGCCGGCGGCCCCGCGTCGGACGGGCCGCCGCCCCCTCTCCTTCTCTCCCTCCTTCCCTTCTCTCGCTCTTAGCGTGAGCCCATCTGACCTCTCGCCGCCTGCCCCCCCCTGTCCGCCGCCCGCCGACCCTACCCTGCCGCCCGCCTACCCTCGCGCCCGTCCCCAGACGCCGGTCTTCCGGTCCCGTCCCCCCCTTCCTGCCGGTGCTCCTGCCGCTCCGCGCGACACACCCCCCCCCCGCCACTGCTCCCTCTGTGCTCCCCGCCCGTCCCCGCCCGCCCCCCCCCGCCCGCGCCCCCACTCCCTCCCCCTCCCTCCTCCCCCCCCCCGCCGCGCCCCCCCCCCCCGCCCCCCCCCCCCCCCCCCCCCCCGCACCCCCGTGCCCCCCCCCCCCCCCTCCCCTCTCCCCCCCCACCCCCCCATTCCCTCCCCACCCCAGGCTCGCAACCCCACCCCCCTCCGCCCTGTCTCTGGCCCCCACCCCCCCCCCCCCCCCCCCCCCTCCACCCACCCTCCCCCTTTCCCCAGCGGCTTGGGCTCTTGCAAATGTCAGACGTCTCAGGGCGGCGGCTTTGAGTTGCAGCCGCGCGGCGCGCGGGGTCGGCCGGCAGGCCGCACGCTCCGCGCGAGCGCTGGCGGCTGCATCAGGCACAGCGCCGCGCGGCGCCCGCAGGGCGCCGCCTTGAACAGGTATGGAAGATCTGAACACGCAGGTCGTCGCCGTCCTGCGGCTAGATAACGTAAGCCTGGTGTAGGTGACAGGCATCGCAGAGCCACGCGGGGCCCGCTAAGCCTCGGGGGCTGGCTCGGGATCGCCGGGCGTGGACCAGCTCGTCGAGCTGCTCCGCACCACCGCGCGGAGCAGGACCGGGAGCGGGCCAGAGCGGCACAGCTCTGGACCGACGGCGGCTGGGTGTTCGCGAGCCCGACCGGCGCGCCCCTGAACCCGCGCACGGACTGGACGGATTGGAAGAAGCTCCTCAACCGGGCTGGTGTCCGCGACGGCCGGCTTCACGACGCCCGGCACACTGCGGCCACGGTGCTGCTCCTGCTCGGCGTTCCGGAGCGAGCAGTCATGGGCGTGATGGGCTGGTCGAACACGGCCATGGCGGCGCGCTACCAGCACGTCACCGCCGCGGTTCAACGTGACATCGCCGGACGTGTCGGCGGCCTGATCTGGCAGGCCAGCGAAGGGCCAGCGGACGACGATTGAGACTAGAAGTGAGACTAGACGGCGAACGCCGGGCGATCCCCGATCTGGATCGTCCCGGCGTTTTGCCTGGTCAGGCTGGCGGTAGCGGTGGGATTTGAACCCACGGACGCTTGCACGTCACACGCTTTCGAGGCGTGCTCCTTCGGCCGCTCGGACACGCTACCGCCGAGAAGCTTAGCCGACCGCCCCGTCGCCCGGCGCCGGGAGGTACCCCGCCACCGCGAGCCCGATGTCCACCAGACCGCCCCGCGGTCAGGTCCGGCACGGACTCGAGCGGGATCCACGCGGCGGTGTCGGTGCTGCCGCCGATCTCGTCGCGCAGCTCGCCGCCGACGACCTCAGCCGTGTAGATCACGCAGATGGCCTGGTGGTCGACCGGGCCGTCGGCCCGGTCGAGCAGCCACCGGAACGACTCGACGGTGAGCAGCTGCCGCAGCTCCACCCGATAGCCGGTCTCCTCCTCGACCTCGCGGATCGCACCGTCACGCGGGTCCTCACCGTGGTCGAGGCCGCCGCCGGGCAGGGTCCAGAGGGGCGGGTCGGCGCCGATCAAGCGGGCGAGCAGCACGGCGCCGTCGCGCAGGCACACGGCATAGGCGCCGACGCGCAACGTCGGGGTCGGTGCGCTCACGGCACCTCCCGGTGGAGCAGGAAGAACGACTCCATCAGCGCGGCGCACTCGGCCTCCAGCACGCCGCCGACCACCTCGGGCCGGTGGTTGAGCCGCCGGTCGCGCAGGACGTCCCAGAGCGAGCCGACCGCACCGGTGCGCGGCTCCCACGCCCCGAACACGACCCGTGACACCCGGGCCAGGCCGATCGCTCCGGCGCACATCGTGCACGGCTCCACGGTCACGGCCAGTGTGCAGCCGTCGAGCCGCCACTCACCCCGGGCCGCCGCCGCGGCCCGCAGAGCGAGCACCTCGGCGTGCGCGGTCGGGTCGCCGAGCGCCTCGCGCGCGTTGCAGCCGGCCGCCAGCTCGCGCCCGTCGGCGTCCACGATGACGGCCCCGACGGGGACGTCGCCCGTCCGCGGGGCCACGAGCGCCAGTTCCAGCGCACGCCGGACGAGCGCCTCGTCGGCGGCGTGCACGTCCCGGTACGTCACAGGAGGCCGTTCACCAGAGGACAGTCAGAGGATCACGGGACGTCGACGACCTCGGCCAGCGCGTCGCCGAACCCGCAGCGGCGGCCGATCGCGGCCAACTGCTCGTCCGGGTAGAGCTCGATCTGCGACGCGAGCACCTCCAGCTCGTCCGCCGGCAGGCCGAGGTCGGCCAGGATGCTCAGGTCGCCTTCGGGCCACACGTCGTCCAACGCGTCGTCGTCCGGGGGCAGGTCGACGCGCAGCAGGTCCAGGACGTCCGCGGCGACGTCGTAGTCGAGCGCCGCGGCGGCGTCGGACACCATCAGCGCCACGCCGCCGGGGACGGGGCGGAGCAGTACGAAGAACTCGTCGTCCACGTCGAGCAGTCCGAGCACCGCGCCGGTGGAGCGCAGGCCGCGCAGCTCGGTGATGGCGGCGTCGAGGTCGACCAGCGAGTCCGGGTCCATGCGGGCGCACCGCCAGCGCCCGTCCTCCCGGATCGCGGCCACGGCAAAGCCCGGGAGCGCGTCGTCCCGCACCCCCGGCAGCGCCTTCGCGCTCTGCACGGCCATGTGCCTACGGTAGGCCCCCGCGGCCTGTGCACAAAGCCACAGAAGGATGTCGCTCGTTCACCGCATTGGGCGGGATGCCAGGATCGGCTCATGCGCTCGGCCGACCCCCAGCTCGCCGGGCTCGGCGAACAGGCGCGGCGGCTGCAGCCGCGCACCGTGGCGTTGCGGCGGGCGCTGCACCGCCACCCCGAGCTGGGGCTGAACCTGCCCCGGACGCGCGACGCCGTCGTCGCCGAGCTGGCCAACCTGCCGGTGCAGGTGCACCACGGCCGCGCGACGACGTCGATCGTCGCCATCCTCGAGGGCGCCCGGCCCGGGTCGACGGTGCTGCTGCGGGCCGACATGGACGCGCTCCCCCTGCAGGAGGACGCGGGCCTTCCCTTCCGTTCCCAGGTCGACGGCGCGATGCACGCCTGCGGCCACGACACGCACGTCGCGATGCTCGCCACCGCCGCCCGGCTGCTCGCCGCCCGACGCGAGCAGCTCGCGGGGCGGGTGCTGCTGATGTTCCAGCCCGGCGAGGAGGGCTACCACGGCGCCCGCATCATGATCGACGAGGGGCTGCTGGACCGGCACGGGCCGGGCGGACGGCCGGTGGCCGCGTACGCGCTGCACGTGAGCGCGACCCTGCCGGCCGGCGAGCTGCACACCCGCCCCGGGTCGTTGATGGCGGCGGCGGACGCGATCCGGGTGCGGGTCACCGGCCGCGGCGGACACGCCTCGGCGCCGCACGACGCGCTGGATCCGGTGCCGGCGGCCGCGGCGATGGTCGGGGCGCTGCAGACGGCGCTGACCCGCCGGGTCGACGCCCACCATCCGGCGGTGCTGACCATCGCCCGGATCGTCGCGGGGACGACGAACAACGTGATCCCGGAGTCGGCGCTCATGGAGGGCACGCTGCGGACGCTGTCCGAACCGGTCCGCTCGCTGCTGCACGAGGAGATCCGGCGGGTCTGCCGGCACATCGCGCTCGCCCACGGGTGCAGTGCGGCCGTCGAGATCGAGCCGGGCTACCCGGTGACGGTGAACGACGAGACCGCGGTCCGCCGGATGGTCGGGGTCGCGGGCGAGGTGCTGGGCCGCAGGCGCGTGGTGACGATGCCGAGCCCGATCATGGGCGCCGAGGACTTCTCCTACGTGCTGCAGAAGGTGCCGGGCGCGCTGGCGTTCCTCGGCGCCTGCCCGCCGCAGGCCGACCCGGCGACGGCGCCGCCGAACCACAGCAACCGCGTGATCTTCGACGAGTCGGCGATGGCGGCGGGCGCCGCGGTGTACGCGGCGCTGGCACTCGACGCCCTGCGCGGGTAGGAACCACCCGTGACCGACCTCCGCTCCCTCGGCATGGCCATCCGCTCGGGCGAGCTGTCGCCCACCGAGCACGTCACCGACGCCCTGGACCGCCTCGCCGCGGACCCGTACAACGCCGTCGTCACCCTGGATCGCGAGGGCGCGCTCGCCGCCGCCGCGGCGCTGACCGAGGAGCTGGCGCAGGGGCGGTGGCGGGGGCCGCTGCACGGTGTCGCCCTCGGGGTGAAGGACCTCATCGACGTCGCGGGGCTGCCGACCCGCTGCGGCTCGAACGTGCTGGCCGAGGCACCGCCTGCCGCCGCGGACTCCCCCGCGGTCGCCCGGTTGCGCGCGGCCGGTGCGGTCGTCGTCGCGAAGCTGCACACCCAGGAGTTCGCGCACGGCCCCACCGGCGACGTCTCGGCCACCGGGCCGGCCCGCAATCCGCACGACCCCACGCGGATCACCGGCGGCTCGTCGTCGGGCTCGGCCGCCGCGGTCGCCGCCGGATACGTGCCGCTGGCACTGGGCACCGACACGGGTTGCAGCGTCCGCACGCCCGCCGCGCACTGCGGGGTGGTCGGGCTCAAGCCGGCGTTCGGGCACGTGAGCACGGTAGGCGTCTTCCCGCTCGCGGAGTCGCTGGACCACGTCGGCCTCTTGACGGCCGACACGCACAGCGCCGCCGTCGCGTGGGACGTCCTCGACCGCGCGGAGGGCACCGGAGGGGGCATTCCGACGCCGGGCGTCGTCGGCATGCGGGTCGGGGTGCCGGTGGACGACTACTGGCGGCCGGTCGACCCGGTGATCGCCGAGGGCGTGGCGGCGGCGGTCGCAGCGCTGGAGAAGGCGGGAGCGCAGGTCGTCGAGGTCCGGACGCCGATGATCGACGAGCTGGCCACGACCTATCCGGTGATCGTCGGCGCGGAGGCGTACGCGACGCACGCGCCATGGTTGGCGGAGCGGCCGGACGACTACCAGCCGCTCATCCGGGAGCGGCTGCTCTCCTTCGCCGGCCAGCCCGCGAAGGACTACATCGACGCCCAGCGCACGCGCCGCCGGCTGGTCCCGGAGTTCCGGGCCGCCGTCGAGGGCGTCGACGTGCTCGTGCTCGCGACGACCCGGCTGCGCGCCACGCCCATCGGGCAGGCCGAGGTCGACGGCGTGCAGGTCCGCCCGGCGCTGCTGGCGCTGAACCTGCCGTTCAACCTGTCGGGCTGGCCCGCAGTGTCGGTCCCGGCGCCGGTGGACACACCGGACGGGCTGCCGGTCGGCGTGCAGGTCGTCGGGGTGCGGCTGGAGGAGCGCGGGATCCTGCGGGTGGCGGCGGCGATCGAGTCGGCTCGGCGCTGACGCCTGGGCCACGGGCGCGGGGCGCGGGGCGCGGATGTAGCGAAAGCGGCGTTCGGTGCACTCAACGCACTGAAAGCCGCTTTCGCTACATCGGGGTGGGGCCTGGGTGGGCCGGCGGGCGTTGCGACCGAACGGCGTAGCCTCACCGGTCGTGGCGGAGCGTGCGGTCTGCGTGGTCGGGTCCGGGTTGATCGGTGGGTCCCTGCTGCGGGCCGCGGAGAAGGCCGGCCGGACGGTCTGGGGCGCCAGCGCCTCGGAGGGGACCGCCGCACAGGCCTGCGCGGACGGCTTCGACGTCACGATCAACACCGACGCCGCCCTGCGCCGCGCCGCGGACTCCGACGCGCTCGTCGTGCTCGCCGTGCCCCTACCGGCCGTGCCGGACGTCCTGCGCCGCGTCGACGCCATCGCTCCCACCTGCAGGCTGACCGACGCGGTGAGCGTCAAGGTCGCGGTCGCGGACGCCGTCGACCGGTACGCCCCGAGCGCCCGCTACGTGGGCGGGCATCCGATGGCCGGCACGGCCGAGTCGGGCTGGGCGGCAGGCGACGCCGAGCTGTTCACCGGGGCGGCCTGGGTGGTGGCCGCGGACGACGGGCTCGACCTCGACGTGTGGCGCGACGTCGCCGAGCTGGCCTGGGCCTGCGGAGCGCGGGTCGTCCCCGCCGCCGCCGACGAGCACGACCTGGCCGTCGCCCGGGTCTCGCACCTGCCGCACCTGTTGGCGGCGGTGCTCGCGGCGGTGGGCGCGGGGGAACCGGGCGACGACCTGCCACTTGCGCTCGCCGCGTCGTCGTTCGCCGACGGCACGCGGGTGGCCGGCACCCGTCCCGAGCTGGTGCTCGCGATGTGCGAGGGCAACCGCGACGCGCTCCTGGCCGCGGTGGACGACGCGCTCGGGCGCCTGGGCGTCATGCGCGGGGCGCTCGCGTCGACGGGCGGACTCGCCGCGACGGTGAAGGCCGGGTACGCGGGCCGGATGCGCTGGTCCGCGACGCGTGAACCGCTCGAGCACCGGGTGTCGTTGGCGGGGCCGGACGCGCTGGCGGTGCTGCGCGAGATCGGTCGGCTGGGCGAGGTCGTCACGGGCTGGGCCTGACTCGCGGCCTCCGTTCCGACGAGCTGGCCGCGCGCGGGATCAGGTCGTCGCGGCCGCCGGGCCCGGCATCCGCGAGGCGACCCCCGGATAGCTCAGCACCACGCCCTCGGCGTCCACGACGATCTCCGCGGTGAACGCGTCCGACGCGAACTCCACCGTGGCCTGGCCCGGCCACTCGCCCTCACCCAGCGTCGAGACCGTGCGGTAGCGCTGCTCGACGACCTCCACCGTCAGGTCGGGCAGCGACACGAACGCCACGGCGATCACATGGTCGCCGCGGTTGCGGTGCAGACCGAGCCGGCGGATCGGCAGGGTGTTGAACATCGGGGAGAACGCGAGGTCCACGTCCACGGCTCCCTGGAAGTCCGATCGGCCGGTGCCTGACCCGGTGTCGATGAGCCAGAAGCCGTCGTCGGTCCGGTTGAGCGTGAGGTGGCGTTCCCGCCCGGCCGTCGCGCTCGTCACCGCGATCCGGCGCACCCGGCCGCTGTCCCCCGCGTCGAGGCGGTAGGAGCCCGTGAACGCGGGGTCCGCGGTTCCGTCGCCTGCGCGCACCATCCGGCCCAGCGCCCGCAACCCGCGGCCGCTCATGAGCAGGCGAGTTCCCTCGATCCCGCGGCCGTCGTCCGCCCGCCAGGTGACCAGCCCCGTCATGAGAGCCCCTTCACTCCGGGCGGCACCTTGCGCCGTCGCACACTGCCTCGTCGTACCCGCATGGCCGGATCCTGCCCGCCCGGTGGCCTTTCGGCACACCCCCTTCCGGTCAGCGTCCGCTGACCGGGCGCCCGTTGCCGACACGCACCCAGGCGGTCGCCGGCCCCGCCCGGTACGGCGCGTCGCGGCGCTTGGCGAGCACGCCCGGTAGGCCGCGCTGCACCGTCGCGGCCCGCAGGGCCGTTCCGTCACTGTAGACGGGCGACAGCACCACGCCAGGCGTCCGGTCCAGATCGAGTCGCTCGAGCGTGGCGCGGCGCTCGTCCTGCGGCCTGTCGTGCAGCTCTACGCCGTAGAGCCGGAGAATGTCGGAGAGCATCAACGTCGCGTGCGGTCCGGGCGGGTCCCCACGCAGCCGGGCGGCGAGCGCGTCGGCGTCGGGCCGCCCGCGCGTGAGCATCACCACCGTGCCGTCGAGCACGACGTCGGGCACGAGGTGGGTCAGTCCGGCCAGCTCGGGGAAGCAGGGCGTGACGTCATGGCCCTCCGGGGTGACCAGCCGCAGCCCGCCGTCGGCGACCTCCGCGAGCACCCGCAGCCCGTCCCACTCCACCTCGTAGACCCATTCCGGTCCCACCGGGAGGTCCCCAGGGGTGGCGAGCATGGGCTGCACGCCGTCATGCTGGCACTGAACAGCATTTTTCGTATAACAGCCGATCGGGGAGGTCGAGCCGGATGCGCGCGATGTGGAGCGGCGCCGTGTCGTTCGGGCTGGTGAGTGTCCCCGTCAAGGCGTATGCGGCGACGACGAACCACGACATCCGGTTCCACCAGGTCCACGCGGCCGACGGCGGCCGGATCAAGTACAAGCGGACCTGCTCGCTCGACGGGCAGGAGGTCGAGTACGCCGACATCGTCAAGGGCTTCGAGACCGAGGAGGGTGAGCTGATCACCCTCAGCGAGGAGGACCTCGACTCGCTGCCCGTCGCGACCGGCCACGAGATCGACGTCGTGGAGTTCGTCCCGGCGGATCAGATCGACCCGCTGCTGTTCGACAAGAGCTACTACCTGGAACCGGACCCGAAGGCCGCGAAGCCGTACGCGCTGCTGCGCGAGGCGCTGGTGCAGACCGACCGGATGGCCGTGGTGAAGGTGGCGCTGCGCCAGCGGGAGACGATGGCGCTGCTGCGCGTTCGGGACAAGGCGATCGTGCTGCAGACGATGCTGTGGCCCGACGAGGTGCGCGAGCCGGACTTCGAAATCCTCGAAGCGGACGTCGACCTGCGCCCGCAGGAGCAGAAGATGGCCGCGTCTCTGGTGGAGAGCCTGGGTGCCGACTTCGACGCCACGGCCTTCCACGACGAGTACCGCGAGGCCGTCGTCGCGCTGATCGAGCGGAAGAAGACCACGGGCGACGCGCGGCCGGCGCCGGTGGCCCCCGCGCCGGTGGACGACGCGGGCGACAGCATGACGGACCTGCTGACGGCCCTCCAGCGCAGCGTCGAGGCGGCGAAGGCGTCGTCCGGTCGCAGTGAGTCGGGCGAGGCGGCGGCCGAGGAGCCCGCGCCGGCGAAGCCCGCGCGGCGGTCGTCGACCAAGAAGAAGGCCGACGACGACAAGCCGGCCGCCCGCAAGCGCACCCGCAAGCCCGCCTGACGGTCAGGGGCCGAGGGCGCGGCCCGTCGGCTTCTCGTCGTTCTTCAGGGCGGTGAACAACGCAGACGCGCGGTTCTTGTCCCACTGCACGACCGACTGGCCGCCGATCGTCGGCGTGGAGCCGACCGGCACCGTGGTGGTGACGCCGTCCCCCGACGAGATTCCGCGCATCGCGAGACCGAGGCCAGCGAGGTTCCACACGTGGTCGCTCTGGTCCACGGTGATAGCCGCCGTCACCGCGGACGTCAGCGGGACGACCCGGAGCGGGTTCACCAACGTCGCAGGCGACGTCGCCTTCTTGACCAGCGCCGACAGGAACGCACGCTGCCGCTCCACCCGGTCGAAGTCCGAGCCGGCGGTGGCCCGGGTGCGCACGTAGCCCAGCGCGGTGGCGCCGTCGAGCTCCTGGCAGCCCGCCTTGATGTTCAGCGCCGCCTTCGGGTCCTTGATCGCCTGGGGCACGCACAGCTCGACGCCGCCGACGGCGTCCACGGCTCCGACGAATCCGCCGAACCCGATCTCGGCGTAGTGGTCGATCCGCAGCCCTGTGGCCGCCTCGACGGTGCTGACCAGCAGCGGCGCGCCGCCGAAGGCGTAGGCGGCGTTGAGCTTGTTGCGACCGTGACCGGCGATGGGGACGTAGGAGTCGCGCGGGATGCTCACCAGGACCGGGCCGCTGCTGCCGCTGTGCAGCAGCATGATCGTGTCCGTGCGCTGCCCGACGTCGCCGCCGGTGGCCAGTTCCTTCTCCTGCTCGGACGTCAGGCCGGCGCGGCTGTCCGAGCCGACGATCAGCCAGTTCGTGCCCGACCCCGTTCCCGCGCTGTCGGCGGGCAGGGCGTCGACGCGGTTGAGCGAGGTGTCGACCCAGACGCCGAACCCGACGACCGCGAGCAGCAGGACGAGTAGCAGGACACGCAACTTGCGACCCCAACGTCGGGGGCGCCGCGGAGCCCGGACAACGGGCGGGGCGGGCGGGCGGCGCGGCGGGAGGACGGGCGGGCGGTCCGGGACGCGCGGAGGGCTCGCCTCGGCGGTCGGCATCACCGCGGTGGGCTGCGGCGGGCGTGCTCGCGGCGGGGGCGGCGGGGTACCGCGGCGCAGGGGTCGGGTCGGGCCCGCCGACCAGGCGGGAGGCGGTGGGGCGGGCGGGCGTGGCGGCGAGGCGGGGGTGGTGGGACGGCGCCACGGCCCAGCGGGGCCTCGAGGGCCACCCCGGTCGTCACCGCTCATCGCTCTCCCTCGCTGCACTCGGTCGGCGCTGCGTCGCTCACCCGCCCGGTTGAGGACGGCGTGTCGATTTGCACGATACGCAGCCGCCCGCCGGAGGCGCCGGGGTGTCAGCACCCGTTCGGGCCGTCCGGCACGTCCGCGGCGCCGGGCGGAATGCCCGACCCGTCCGATGCCCAACTTGCGCTGGCAATGGTGGCGACTCGCCCAGACGAACGTGCCGACTCGCGGCGGCAAACGTGGCGACTCGCGGATCGGGGTGGGCGGGTTTGGGGGTCGGCGGGGCGGTCACACACCGGGGGTGGCTGATCGGTTCGACGGGTGCATCGCCGGTCTCGGGAGCCCCGCCGGGCTGCGGGTCGTCGTCGGCCACTGGCCGTCGTCACCGCTCGGGCCGTTCACCGACGTCATGGTCGAGCGGCCCGACGGGCACCGGATCCTGCTGGCCCCCGACGAGCGGGTCGCGGAGTTCGTCGCCGCGACGTACACGTTCGACGAGGTGCGCTGCACACCCGTGACCACGACCGTCGCCGGGAACCGTTGGCGGGTGACCGCCGGTCTGCTCGATCTGGAGTTCACGACCGGCCGCCGCACCGCGCTCGGCGTGCTGCTGCGGGCGGTCCCGCGGCCGCTGGCCACGGCCCCGGCCTGGATCACTGTCGTCGACGTCGTGGCGCGTCGCGTGCTGCCGGGCGTCCGGACCCGCGGCAGCGCCGGCCGGGGACGGCGCGAGTACTACGCCGCCCTGGACGTGCAATCCCTCGCCGGGGCCCGGATCACCTGGGAGGGCGCCGATCAGGGCGGCCTTGCGCCGGTCGACCCGGCGGTGCGGTTCGGGTTCGGCTCGACGCCGCAGACGCCGTCGCTGGTGCGGGTCGTGACGCTCGTGGTGCCCGAGACCCGATCAGGCGGCGTGGGGCGCTGACCGGTGCAGACCTTCCTGCCCTGCCCGGCACCCGGAGCTGCCCTACGTCTGGCCGGTCGGCTGAGCGCCGACCTGCCGGACGGCGGGCTCGACGGCGGCGGGCTCGACGACGACCTGCGCGACTCCACCCTGCTCGACGACCCCGGGCTGGACGCCGGCGGGCTCGGCGACGACCGGCTCGGCGACGGGAGCTCGGACGGTCGGGGCGATCACCACCGGCGCCTCCAGCAGCCGCGGCACCGGCAGCCCCGACGCGGGGACCGGTCGCGTCCCGAGGATCGGGCTCGGCTCGAGCTCCCAGTCGTGGCACACCTCGTCCACCACCAGCGGGTACAGGGTGAGCGTGCCGTCCGGGGCGAGGCGCATCCGCACGAAGCCCTTGCAGTCCTCCACGGCCTGGCCCGACATCTGCCAGCCGAACGCCTGGCCGTGCCGGGCGAGCAGCACGTACAGCGCGAACGCCTCGCTGCCGAACACCCAGCCGACGGCCGCCGCCCAGGCCGCGCCGACCGCCACCACCCAGCCCGACCCCAGTCCGGACAGGTCGGCGGCCACCAGCGCGAGCAGTACCCCCTCCGCGACCAGCAACTGCAGGAGCACCGCGGCGACAGCCGTGGACGGGGTGCACCTCCTGCGCCCGCGCGAGCGGATCAGTCGCACCGCCCAGGGCAGGAGCAGCACCGCCGTGGCGATGATCATGACACGCACGCTCAGGGTGAACGTCGCGCCGACCGTGGCCGCGCGCACCGCGGAAACCGGGGTCCGGTCCCCGACCAGCCCGAGCAGGGTGCTCAACGCCAGGAGCAGGCCGACGTGCACCCCAGCGGCCATCATCCCGAAGCCGGGGTTACGCCGGGGCAACCAGTACCGCGACCACGGCGCCGCGAGCCGGCGCGACCAGCGGGCGGAGGTGTCGCGGTCCGGGTAGCACACGTCCGCCCGGGCGAAAGTCGTCGGCTCCTCACCCTTCTGCAGCACCCGCGACTTCGCCGGCGGCAGCGGCAGCACGTCGGGCAGGTCGTGGGTCGCCGACAGGTACGCCCCGCCGAGACCGCACGTCACCATCTGCCGTCGCTGCGCGTCCGGAGGCAGCACCGGCTCGGTCCCCGCCTCCTGCTCCGCGTTGTCCGGTGTGGCGACCTCGTCCTTCCAGCGCTCCGCGAACCGCGCGTAGTGGTGGGTGTCGCCGGTGATCCACAGGCGGACGGACGCGCCCGTCTGCTCGATCAGCCCCTCCTCGTCGTGCCGGGTCCGGATGTAGTTGCGGTCGAACCAGTGCAGCGAGTTGAAGGCGTCACGGTGCTGCTCGTCCGCGGTGGTCACCCACGTCGGGGTCGCGGAGCAGAGGATCACGCTGTCGCCCGGCTGCAGCTCGGCGGTCAGGAAGCGCGTGAAGTACCGCAGCTGGGGCGCGTCGAGCTCGCTGCCGAACTGGGTGTCCAGGCCCACGAGCCACCACCGGTGAGGCAGCTGGACGGCGAAGTAGCTGCGGGTCTGCCGGGTCCGCCAGCCACCGATCGACCGCCCCTGCGCGAACATCCGCAGGAACGACGTGAGCCCGTCGTACCAGTCGTGGTTCCCCGGCAGCACGAACATCGACGGCGCGTCCGAAGCGTCCGGCAGTGCGGCCCGGTAGGGGCCTTTCATGCGGTTGTCGTACTCGCGCGCCGAGGCCGTGGGGTAGACCTCGTCGCCCCCCAGCACGAGCACGGAGGCGCGGGGCAGCGGCCCGACCGGCTCTCCGTCCCCCGGTGGTCCAGGCTCGAGCGTGTCGGCCGCGAGCAATCCGGCAATGGTGGAGGTGGCGTCGAACCCGTCGCCCAGGTCGGCGACGAAGTCCAGCCACAGCTCGCCGCTCGCCGCACGCCGCACCGCGAGCGGCGTGGGCTGGAGCGCCTCCTGCACCTCGCGTTTGTCCGCGTAGCTGGCGAAGACCGACGACAGCACCACCTTGACCCCGGCCCGCCACAGCTCGCCGGGCGAGAGCCAGCGCACGGCGTCTTCGGGCCGGAAGCCCAGAACGTCTTCGTGCGCCCGCAGGTCGGCGACCCTCATCCCGCACCACCTCCGATGCGGATCAGCGTGCCGAACCCGGCCCTTGCGCGCACCTGCCTATCGCTACGCACATCTGCGTACGGTCGTGCCACGGCGGCGGGCTGGTCCTCCATCCACCGTGACACCCCTAGCGCAGCACCGGCACCGGCACCAGGTCGAGCACGCGGTCCGGCGTCACGTCGGCCATGCACGCCGGACCGACCGGCGAGAGCGGGCACCGCGCCTCCCACCAGCACACCTGCTCGGTGATCGAGGTGGGAAGGCGGTGCGGGCATTCGGGCACACCCTGAAGGTCGACGCCGAGCGGACCCAGGCCGTACCGGGCGGCCGCGGTCGGGCCGAAGATCCCGACGGTGCGCGCGCCGACGGCCGCGGCCACCCGCATCGGGCCCGTGTCGCCGCCGACGACGACGCCACCCCGCCGGCCCACCGCCGCGAACACGGCCGCCAGCTCGCGCAACGACAGCGGCGGCAGCAGCCGGGCCGGGCCGCCGCGCCAGGCGTCGAGCACGTAGGGCTCACCGGCGACGAACGCGCGGCCGGCCAGCGCCGTCGCCAGCTGCCGCCAGTGCGGCCACTGCTTGACCGCCATCCCCGCCGCAGGCACCAGGACGACCGGCCGGACCTCGTCGTCGAGCACCTGTTCGCCCTCGATGCCCTCGGCGTCGGTGAGCACGATGCGGGGCTGCAGGTCGACGTCACGCGGATCGATCACGTGCTCGCTCGCGAGGATCCGCAGGTAGCGGGCGCCGACCGGCTCGTCGGCGGGCGGGCTGCGCCACAGGTTCGTGACCGACTGCGGGGCGAGCTCCTCGATCGCGTCGGCGATGCCGTCGTAGCGGGTGGTGGAGACGACGAGGTCCGGGCGCCACCGGTCCAGCTCGGCGAGCACGGCGGGCCGCTCCCTGCCGCGCTCCGCGCACGTGACGGTCGTGACCGCCGGGTCGTGACGGAGCAGGACGTCGCCGGGCTGGTGGGTGAGCACGCGCAGCTCGGCGCCGGGATGCCGACGATGCAGGGCGTGGATCACGGGGAGGACCATGACGAGGTCACCGAGGCCGCCGAGGAGATCGACGACGAGAATCCGCGCCGGACGGACCGGGGAGACCACGGCCGTGCGTCCGACCGTCACCCGGTCTGGTCCCTCCGGCGGGATCCGCTCTTGATCAGGCATGTCACTCCTGGTCACGCAGCACCTCGGAGTAGACCGCGCGGTGCGTGGCGGCGATCTCCTCCCACGAGCGGCCGGCCATCAGGGCCGAACCTCCCGCGGCCACCTTACGACGTAGCGGCTCGTCGTCGAGCAGCCGGGCCAGGCCCTGGACGAGCACCAGCGCGTCCCGGACCCGGGGAGCGACCACGACCGACGTGCCGTCGACGAGGTCGGGGTCGGCCGGGTCCGCGGCGGTGACCAGGGTGGGCAGGCCGTGCGCGAACGCCGAGAGCAGCGCGCCGCTCTTGGTGGTGGCGCCTGCGGTGAACGGGAAGGCGGCGAGGTCGGCGCCGTGCAGGGCGGCTGAGACCTCCTTGGCCGGCAGGCGCCCGGTGATCGTGACGTGCCGGGCGACGCCACACGTGCGGCGTCCACGCGATGAGTTCCTCGCGGAAGGCCCGGGCCTCGTGCTCCGGCAGGGCAAGCGAGGTGAAGCCGCCGAGGATCAGCAGGTGGAGGCGGTCGCGACCGGCGCCGCGCAGCCGGGCCAGCGCCTCGATGAGGTAGCGCAGGCCCTTGACCGGGTGCACGAACCCGAAGAACGCGACGACCTGGGCGTCGGCGGGCACGCCGATGCGGCGCCGGGCTTCGGCGCGGTCCGGTGCATCCCCGCCCACCCACAGATCCGGCACGTTGGGAGCGAGCGGCACCTGCACGGCCGTGCGGCCGAACCGGTCCTGCAGCACGCGCGAGTGGCCGGCGTTCGTGGTGAGCACCGCGCTGCTGCGGGGGACGAAGCGCCAGGTCTCGCGGTCCCACAGCCGGGCCCGCTCCAGCGGCCGCCACACCGCACCCGGCACCCACCGCGGGGAGGCCCACCAGCCGTACTCGTGCAGGGTGGTGACGAAGGGCAGACCGCGCATCTTGTTCGGCAGCAGCCCGGGACGCGCGGAGAAGCCGAACGCCGAGGGCGCGAACTGGACGTGCGCGAGGTCGGGTTTCAGGGCGTGCAGCCGCTCGGCGGCCTCCCGTGGCCCGAGGACGGGCACGGGGATGACCTCCTCGCCGAGGTCGCGCAGGGCGGCGGTGAGGTGGCGGACGTAGTCGGCGACGCCGTCCCGCTCGGGGTCGGCCTGGCCCTGCACCATGGCGATGCGCACAGCGCTTCCTTCCCGCGGGGCCGAAGACCAAACCCCGTGCGCCGCGACCAGGCGATCCCGACGGCGAGGGAAGTGCAGGTCCGCGGCCACGGACAGGGTCCGAAGTGGACAGAACACAACTCCGCCATAATGGCAGCAACTCCTCAATAGGACCCGATCGATGCCAGAAAGGATCACAAAACCAAGCTCGGGCGATCGGAATCGGTTGCATTAATTGATCTCAGCTACCTCTCAGGTATCTCTGAACGAGATCGGCTCGCAGCCGTCTGGGGGTGTTCACGAGTGATGACCGGGCGTACGCTTCGCTGCCCACGGGGGGTCTTCGTGAGCGACGTTCATCGTGGCGAACGTACGCTGGCACACGTGTCGCCGGTGACGGAAAGTGCACGATCGATACGATTTTCGAGTCGACTGCTCGCGGAGTTGGGGCTCAGGACGAGCGCGGATGTCGAAATTCTCGACTTCGCATCGACGGGTGAGGGGACGTGGCGCGGGACCGGGCGCCCGTGCCATATCCCTTTGTTGGCATGCATTCGTCGAGGGGGCGAGGAATTGCCAGGGACGGGCAATGGGGGCCGTCTTCGACGGCCCAAGGGGGACGGCTCGTGGCGACGTGACGGGTATGGGCTCCCGCCCGTGGGGAACATCGTTCGCTCCCCACGCCGACGGATGCGCTCGTCGGGCGGGACGACGACGTGGCGGCCCTCGACCGGCTGCTGGCCGATCCCGACACGCGGCTGCTCACGCTCACCGGTCCACCCGGCGTCGGCAAGACGCGGCTCGCGATCGCCGTGGCGGCGGCGGCAGCCTCACGTTTCCCGGACGGCGTGGCGTTCGTGGACCTCACCGACGTCCGGGATCCGCCGCTGGTCACTGCAGCGGTGCTAGAGGCGGCCTGCCTCGCCGGCGTCGGCACTGCGGAGGCAACTGATCAGCTTGTCCGGGCGCTGGGCGACAGGACCATGCTCCTCGTCGTCGACAACTTCGAACACCTGCTCGACGCCGGGCCTGCACTGGCTGCGGCGCTCGCTGGATCCCCGGGCTCACACTGCTGATGACGAGCCGGGAACGGCTGCACCTGCGGGCCGAACGCGGAGATCCCGGTGCGTCCGCTCGGGCTGCCGGACGACGACGACCTGGACGGGCCGATCACGGCTCCGGCGGTCGAGATGCTGGTGCAGTGCGTGCGCCGGTTCGACCCAGAATTCACCGTGACGCCGGACAACCGCGCGGCACTCGCGAGATCTGTGCCCGGCTGGACGGACTGCCGCTGGCATTGGAGCTGGCCGCCGCACGCCTCAAGCTCTTCACACCCGGCGAGCTGACCTTCCGGCTGCGCCACCGCATGAGCATTCTGATCAACAGCGCTCGCGACGTCCCCCGGCGGCACCGGACGCTGCGCGCGGCCTTGGCGTGGAGCCACGACCTGCTCAAGCCGGACGAGCGGGCCGCGTTCCGCCGGCTGTCGGTGTTCGTCGGCGGTGCGACCCTCGATGCCGCCGGGGAGGTGTGCGACCTCGACGACCCGGTCGCCACCATCTCGTCGCTGGTCGACAAGAGCCTGCTGCACCGGCGGATCCGGCCCGACGGCGCCACCGAGTTCCGATGCTGAGAGCCTCGGGAGTACGCCTGCGAACTGCTGAGGAGCACGGCGAGGAGGAGGCGGTCACCGGCCGGCACGCCCGGTACTTCGCGGCCTCGCCGTCTGATCGAGACGGCCATCGGTGAGGCCGGCCGAGGGCCTGGTGGACTCCGTCCGCTTCGCGCAGGGAAACCTCCGAAGGCGCTGACTCATGCGACGGCCGCCGCCGACGCCGGTCTGTCGTTGCCGCTCGGCTCCGCGCTGGGCTGGTACGCCGACCCGCGGGGCCGGCTCGGCGATGGCCTGGCAACCCTGGACCGCGCGCTCGTCGTCGTCAACTCCCGGTTACGTCACAGGGAGGCGGGCTCACTCGCTCACCCGCGCCTGCTGATCGCGGGCCGTACTGGCGCTGGGACGCGGCGATCTCGGCGATGCAGACACCCTGCTTCCCCGGCGTGCTGGCGGTCGATGAGGGACCAGCGGAGCACGGCCATAGCCACGGCGTTCCTCGGCCCGTGGCAAAGGCCCGTGGCCATCACGACCAGACCGGCGGCCATCCGCTCGCGCACCGAACTGTTCTCCGAGCTCGGCAGACGCCGGGTGTCGCCTGGACTCGCTACGAGCTGGCGTTGCTCGCCCGTCATCGGGGCGACGCCGACGGCGCGGCGGCCACCTGCGGGAGAGCCTGTCGCCGGTCCGGGAGATGGGTGACGCGCGCGCGGTGGCGTGCGCGACCTGGCATTGCTGACGGTGGAGATGCGCGCGAGCGGTGGACGGCGCGGCGCGGCTCCTGGCCGAGGCTCGGGGTTGCCGCGGGGCGCCCCCGCACGGGCCCGGGCGTCGCGACATGCCTCGGAGCTGTGTCGCTGATGGGCTGTGCTTGCCGGGAGCAGGAGGCCGCCCGGTTCCCCCGCCCCAGCCGGACGCCGGAGACGCCGCGGAAGCTGTCGGCCATTGCTCCGATCGCTCGGACGCGTGACGGCTACGCACTCCCCGGAGACTCGCTCACCGTGCGTGAGCAGCAGGTGGCGCGCCTCGTCGCACGCGGGTCGACCAATCGGCAGATCGGGCGGGTACTCGGGATCGCCGAGAAGACCACCGAGACGCATGTGCACAACATCATCCAGAAGCTTGGCGCCCGGAACCGGGCCGAGGTCGCGGCTCGCGTCAGCGCCGCCGAGCAGCCGGGCTAGGCAAGCACCGCCGTATGGACGCAGGGGCGAGACCCCTAGATGGTTCTCCCGATACCGCGGCCCCTGGCAGCGGGCGTACCACTGTCGCCCGGTGACCTGAGGAGGCGACATGTCCACTGCCGCGAAGACGACGTCCTACGCGGTGGAGGGCAGGTTGCTGGAGGTGTGCACCTGCAACGTCCTGTGCCCGTGCTGGGTCGGCGAGGACCCGGACGGGGACGGGACGTGCGACTCGATCCTGGGTTGGTACGTCGACCGAGGGACGGTCGTGGGCGTCGACGTCTCCGACCGGTGCCTGTGCCTGTCCGTGCACATCCCCGGGAACGTGCTCGCCGGGAACTGGAGAGCCGCGATACTGGTCGACGACCGGTGCACACCGCAGCAGCAGGAGTGCTTGCTCGACGTGTTCAGCGGTCGGCTCGGTGGCCCGATCGCCGATCTCGCGGCGCTCGTCGCTGAGGTCGTGGCCGTCGAGCGGGTACCGATCGTCTTCGACGTCGTCGACGGCCGGGGTCACATCCGGGTGGGAGACGTGGCCGAGGCACGGATGGCGCCGTTCCTGGGCGCGACCGGGCTGAACACCACGCTGCACGACACGGCCTTCTGCACCATCCCGGGGGCGTCCGCGTTCTTGGCCAAGGCCGACCGGTTCCGCCGCGACGGCAGCAGACACGGGCTGCCCGACGTCGCGGTCTCGGGGCGCGACGCCGTCCGGGCTTGTTCCGGTTCTCCGGCTGACATGTCCGGTCTCGCCTCCCCTCCCACGCCGCCCCGGACCGGCCGCGACCCTGCCGTCGCCGTCTGGGTGCTGGCGGGAGCATGCTGGACCCTCACCGCCGGGCTCATCCTCGCCGGTATAGGCGGGGGCTGCCACGACGCCGTGGCCCCGGTCGGGGTGACGAGGCGGCTGTCGTTTTCAGCGGCCACAGCCTTCGCCGCCTGGCTGGTGATGGCCGGGGCGATGATGCTGCCGACGGTCTGGTACCCGCTGGTGCGGTTGTTCGTGCCGCTCACAGCCCACGTCCCACACCCGGTCGTGACGCGGCTCGCGTTCCTGTGCGGATACCTGGCGATCTGGAGCGGGTTCGCCGCGGTGGCGATGATGGGCGACAGCGGAGTGGCTGCACTCGTGCGGATGCGCACGTGGCCAGTGGCACCCTCCGAGCTGGTGCTGGGGGCCACGCTCGTCGTGGCCGGCCTCTTCCAGTTCAGCCGCTTGAAGCACGCGTGCCTGACGGCATGCCGCAGCCCGTGGGCATTCCTCTGGCAGCACTACCGCCGCGGTGTCCGCGGAGGCTGGACGCTGGGTGTCCGCCACGGCGTGCTGTGCCTGGGGTGCTGCTGGGCGCTAATGCTGATCATGTTCGGTTCAGGGGCTAACCAGGGACCTGTGGATGCTCGCGCTCACCGGCGTGATGATTGTCGAGAAGACCGCGCCGTACGGGGCCCGCCTGGTGGCCCCGCTGGGTGGCGCGCTGGTACTGGCCGGCGTCGTCGTCACCGTCTGGGCCATCTCGGCCAATCCGCCTGATGATCCCGCGCGCTCCGACGGCGCGGTCGACCCGGGCATTGTCGCCTTACTGGTGGCGGCCGCCGGCCTCGCGATTCTCTGGCCCACGAGCAAGGCCGGCCGACAGTGGCTCACAGGTCGCAGTGGTTCTCGGGGGAACGCGGACGGGCAGTGCTCACGTACCAGCGGCTGCAGGGGGATCCAATGACGCCCGTAGATGATCTTGCAACGACGATCCGACCCCACGTATACGGCGCCCTGCCGGGACGGCGGTTGGCGGCTGAACTGCTCGCGCGCCAGGAGCGCCGGGGGTCGAACCCGAGGGTGTACGGGCGGCACCTGCCGATCGCGGCGGAGGCGGCGACAAGGAGCGAGCTGTGCAAGACACCTCGTCACGCCGTTCTGCAGTGGCTGAAGGGGGCATCGTGACAGTCATCTCCAGTGCACAAGACTTCAACGAGGAAGATCTCTACGTCGACCTTCAGTCGATATTCGGATGGTCACTGTTCCTCAAGTGCGAGG
>CAWHHY010000026.1:0-22944 GCA_963829305.1 uncultured Actinomycetota bacterium
CGCGCGCTTGCACACGCGCGCGGCGAAGAAGGCGGCCACGGCGTCGGCGTCGGGGAGCTGCTCGGCCGTCCGGACCGCACCGAACGACGCGTTCCAGAACTCCCCCTCGCGGGGCGTCCACGGCCCGACGTAGGCGTACGGCAGCGGGTGGCCGCTGTCGCCCGGCGACACGCCGTAGTTGACCTCGTCCAGCGCGATGCCCAGGTCGAAGTGCTCCGGCCAGAGGATCGGCTCCTCGGACGGCGCGAACGACCGCATCGCCCGATCGCCGCGAGCGAACCAGTCGAGCAGCAGAGTTGCCGCGGCCGGGTCGACGGCCAGCTCGTCGTCCGCGCCGAACTCGGCGTGCTCGGCGTACAGGTCGGCGGGCTCGCCGGCCTCGACACCGAGCGCGGCCACGAGGTCGCCGATCCTGCCCCGCAGCGGAACCCTCGTGCCCGCACCGACGATCTCGGCGCCCTCGACCCGCAGCGGCCCGGCGAACTGCCCGAAGCCACCCGGCGTCACCTGCAGCCGGATCTCGCCGTTCTCCCTGTACTGCGGCCCGGCGAGCAGACGCTCGGCCACCGCGTGCAGGGAGTGGCGGGTCGCCACCACCGCGTGCTCGTCCATCTCGACCTCCGGGGTCTCGTCAGGTGCCTGCCTGGTGTCCGCGGACACGGCTCCCGTTACGCGCCACTCGCGGATACGACTCGAGAATGTCGGCGTAGGCAAGCCCGGTTCACCCGCCGTAAGCCTTGCGTAAGCGGTCGTTCCCCGGCCTGCTGATCGCCTCCGGGCACAGTGGAACAACCAGCGGGACAGGGAGGACGTCGTGGAAGCCGACACCCGACACCGACACGACACGACACGAAGGGCGCACATCGTTGACTTCTCCCCGCCGTGAACGGCGGGGATTCTCCCGGTCGCCCGGGAGGGTTCCTGCTTCACTGACGACTGCCTGCGTGCGCTTCCGCGCGCGCAGGTCTGACACCGTCTCCACAGGCGAGCACCGCCAGCCCGGCGGCACGAATGGTGCGGGCCGCGTTGACGTCGCGGTCGTGGCGCGCCCCGCAGCGGCACGTCCACTCCCGCACGTGCAGCGGCAGCCCGTCCCGGACGGCCCCGCACGCGGAGCACACCTTCGACGAGGGGAACCAGCGGTCGACCACGACCAGGTCGCGGCCGTACCACCGGCACTTGTACTCCACCATGCCCCGCAGCTCCCGCCAGCCCGCGTCCGAGATGGCGCGGGCCAGGCAGTGGTTGCCGAGCATGTTGGCGACCTGCAGGTCCTCGATCACGACCGCTTGGTTCTCGCGGACGAGTCGAGTCGTCAGTTTGTGCAGGTGGTCACGGCGCCGGTCGGTGATCCGGGCGTGCACCCGGGCCACCTTCCGACGGGCCTTCTCCCGGTTCGCCGACCCGCGCTGCTTGCGGGCGTGCGCGCGCTGCGCCCGGGCGAGGCGGGCCCGGTCGCGGCGCTCGTGGCGCGGGTTGGTGACCTTCTCCCCGGTGGACAGGGTGACCAGCGAGGTGATCCCCGCATCGATCCCGACCACGGCATCCGTCGGTGGACCGTCCTGGACGGTGACCTCGCACAGCAGGGACACGTGCCAGCGCCCGGCCGCGTCCCGCGACACGGTCACCGTGCTGGGCTCGGCACCGTCGGGCAGGGGCCGGGACCAGCGGATTTCGAGCGGCTCGGTCATCTTCGCCAGCGTCAGCGCGCCGTCGCGGAAGCGGAACGCCGACCGGGTGTACTCCGCCGACGCCCGCGAGCGCCGCTTGCTCTTGAACGTCGGGTACTTCGCGCGCTTGCCCCAGAAGTTCACGAATGCCGTCTGCAGGTGACGGAGCCCCTGTTGCAGCGGCACGGACGACACCTCGACAGGAACGCCAGCTCAGGGTCGCGCTTCCACTCGGTGAGCAGCGCCGAGGTCTGCACGTAGGTGACTCGCCGCTGCTCGGTGTACCAGGCCTTCGTGCGGGCTTCCAGGGCCAGGTTGTAGACCTTCCGCACGCAGCCGAACGTGCGATTCAGCTCCTGGGCCTGCTGGTCGGACGGATAGAAACGGTACTTGAACGCCCGCTTCACCACCCGCCCCGACATGCCTCACACGGTAGCACGTCGCCATGTGAGGCTCCTGTCTACCCCCACGGAGAGAGCGGCTTCCTCCCCTGCGTGAACGCCGGGGTATCCGCCGATAGGAGTCCGATGACCGAGTCCGGCGATCCCGTGTACGTCGTCCTCATCTCGGGCAGCACGCGGGCAGGGTCAACGAACACCGCCGCGCTGCGCACCGTCGCCGAGCTGGAGGTCCCCGGCGTCGTCGCCACCCTCTGGGAGCGGCTCGTCGACCTCCCCGCCTTCGTTCCGGACGATGAGGCCGAGCCTGCTGCGGCCGTCACCGCGCTGCGGCTGCTGCTGGCGTCGGCCGACGCCGTCGTGTTCTGCACACCCGAGTACGCAGGCACCCTCCCCGGGAGCTTCAAGAACGCGATCGACTGGCTCGTCGGGAGCGGCGAGCTGTACCGGACACCGGCGGCGTGGATCAACGTGGGGAACCTGGGCCGGGGAGCCGGCGCCGAGGCGACGTTGGCGACGGTGCTGGGATACGTGGACGCCGACGTCATCGAGCACGCCTGCGTACGGATCCCGGTCGGGCGGGACGTCGTCGGGCCGGCCGGCACCGTCGACGACCCCGACGTGCGTGCCCGGCTCGCGGCCCAGCTGGCCGCCGTCGCCGAGCACGTCCGGTCGCGCGCGGACCGCCCGTGACCGGTATCCGGGACCGGATCGGGGTCGAGGCGCGTTCCCGCGCCGGCCCCGTGGGCGACGGCACCGCGGTCGCGGCGGCGGTGGTGCTCGTCGTGGCCGCCGCGGTCGTGGGCCGGCTGCTCCTGGCCGGCGGGACGAACCTGCTGCTGCCCTTCCCCCCGCTGCTCGCGCAGTGGCTGCCGCACGTGGGCCCGGGCACGCCCGTCGCCGTCGTCACGGCGGTCGTGGTCGCCGGGTGGGGGCCGTCGCTGGCGGCGACGCTGCCATGGCGGCGGCTGATCCCCGCGGCGTGGGTGACGGCGGTCGTGTGGACGCTGACGCTCGCGCTGGTCGACGGCTGGCAACGCGGTGTGGTCGAGCGGCTCTCCAGCGGCGAGGAGTACCTGCACGACGTGCCGCGGGTCGCCGGCGTGCGGGACATGCTCGCGACGTTCGCCGACCACATCCTCACCGACCAGCCGGTGCACTGGACCACGCACGTGGGCGCCCATCCGCCAGGCGTGTTCCTGTTCTACGTGGTGCTCGACCGGATCGGCCTCGGCGGTGGCGGGGCCGCCGGTCTGGTGACCGTGCTGGTCGGGGCGTCGGCGTGCGCCGCGGTCGCGGTGACGCTGCGCGCGCTCGGCGCCGAGGACGTGGCGCGGGCGGCGCTGCCGTTCGGGGTGCTGCTGCCCGGTGCGGTGTGGGTCGGGGTGTCGGCGGATGGCATGTTCGCGGCCGTGCTGGCGTGGGGGGTGGCGCTGCTCGCCGTGGGCGCCACCGGCCGCGGGGTGCGGGCGGACACGGCCGCGGTCAGCCGGCGGGGTGCTGCTCGGCTCCACGCTCTACCTCTCGTACGGGCTGGCGTTGGGGCTGTTCCTGCCGGCCGCCGTCCTGGCGGTGACGCGCCGGTGGCGGGCGGCAGTGCTCGCCGGAGCCGGGGCGGCCGCCGTCGTCGTCGCCTTCACCGCGGCCGGGTTCTGGTGGTTCACCGGGTTCAGCCACGTCCGCGTGATCTACGCCGCGAGCATCGCGGCGAGCAGGCCCTACTCCTACTTCGTGTGGGCGAACCTCGCGGCGTTCTCGTTCGCAGTCGGCCCGGCGGTCTGGGCGGGGGTCCGCCGGGCGGTCGTCGCGCCCCGCACGAAGCTCGAGGGGGCGCTTCCCCCCGCGGCTGCGCTGCTGGTGCTCGCGGCGCTGGCGGCGGTCGTCGTCGCCGACCTCACCGGGCTGTCCAAGGCCGAGGTTGAGCGGATCTGGCTGCCGTTCGCGGTGTGGCTGGTGGTGCCGTGCGCGCTACTGCCGCGGCCGCGTGGCCAAAGCATGTCCGAGAGGCCGACGCCGCCAGGCGGGGGCTTCTCGGTGAGGACATGGCTGGGCGCCCAGGCGCTGCTCGCGCTGGCGGTCAACCACCTGCTGCTCACCGTCTGGTGAGCCGTGTCCCGGCACGTGGGAGGAGGTGCCTGTGGATCCTCGACCTCCGGATGTCGTCACGCCGCGTACCGCGGAGCCATCGCTTCCATCTGCTCAATGACCAGTCGGATTGCGCCCTGCTGCTTGTCGGGCGGGTACTTGTACTTCACGAGTAGTCGCTTGATCGAGGAGCGGAGCTTGGCGCGGACGTCGTCGCGGACCATCCAGTCGGTCTTGACGTCACGGCGCATGACGGCCACCAGCTCGCGCGCGATCTGCGCGAGAACATCCTCACCCTGCAGCTCGACGGCCGAGGGGTTGGTGCTGACCGCGTCGTAGAAGGCCAGCTCGTCGTCGTTCAGGGGCGGGGCGAACCGCTGCCCGCGGTTGCCTTCGGCGGCGACCTCCTTGGCAAGCTCGATCAGCTCGGCGATCACCTCGGCGGAGGTGAGCTGCTGGTTGGTGTAGCGGTTCATCAGCTCCTTGATCCGCTCCGAGAAGGCGCGCTGCCGAATCACGTTGTTGCGCGTGACGGTGGCGGACTCTGCAGTGAGCAGGTTGCGCAGCGCCTCGATGGCGAGATGAGGATTCTCGGCTCTTTGTGCCTGTAGCTGGAACGTCGGGCTCAGGTCCGACAGCGACGGCTTCGGCATCCCGGCTGCTTCGTAGATGTCGAGGACCCGCCCGGTCATCGTGGAGGTCGCCACGAGGTCGGAGAGCAGTCGCTGGATCTCCTCGGGCACCGGCTCTCCGGCGGCCTGCCGCTCGGCGGCGTCGAGCTTCGCCATGAAGACCCGGACCTGCTCGTAGAACTGCACTGCCGGCCACAGGTCGGCGAGCGTCTCGCGGCCCGAGGCCACCGACCACCATCGGGCGAGCTGGCGCGACCAGCTTGCGGAAACGCTGACCGACGGGCTCGGCTTCGTCCCCGACGCCGCCCTCTACTTGGTTGCCCGGTGTCGTGGGTGAGCGCAGCCAGTTGGCGAGCGCGGTCGCGGTCTTGAACCAGACCGCGGGGTCGCTGCCTCCCAGCTTGGCCCGCCAACCGAATCCCGCGCAGAGCGCGTCGAGCAGCTCAACCAGCCGCCGGGTCTCCACCGCGGCCTCGTCGACGTCCCGGCCGACGGGCTTGGTCGTTCGGTCGCTCTCGGTGTACTCGGCGAGCGCCTTCTCCAGGTTCTCCGCCAGCGGCGCGTACGCCACGAGCAGACCGTCGGGTTTGCCGCGGAACGTGCGGTTGACCCGGGCGAGGGCCTGCATCAGCAGCGCCCCTTAAGCGGCCGGTCCAGGTAGAGCGTGTGCAGCGGTGGCCCGTCGAAGCCGGTGAGCATCATGTCCTTGACGATCACGATCTGCAGCGGGTCGTCCTCGTCCCGGATGCCGGTTCTGGATGACCTTGACGTCCGAGCCGCGACGCACGTGCTTGCGGATCAGCCCGGGATCCGACGCCGACCCGGAGTAGACGACCTTCACGACGCCGGTGCTGTCGGTGTCGCCGTGCCACTCCGGCCGCAGCGCGACGATCTCTTCGTACAGCCGGGCGCAGATCTCCCGCGTGGCACCGACGACGAATGCCTTGCCGGGCACTCCGAGGAACGGCGCCATCGCGGCCGAGCGGCGTTCCCAGTGCGCGACGAGGTCTGCGGCCAGCGCCTTCAGCCGGGCCGGTGCGCCGTACACGGCGTTGATCACGGCTACCGACTTCTCGATCTTCGCCCGCTCGACGTCGTCGAGCCCGAGGGTCGCCTCGTCGGCGGCTTCGTCGAGCTGTTTCTCCGTGACGTCGCCCGCCAGCTGCACCGAGATCAGCCGTGGCTCGAAGCGGACCGGCACCGTGGCGCCGTCGTCGACCGCGCGGGTGAGGTCGTAGGTGTCGATGACCGCGCCGAACACCTCCTGCGTGTCGCGGTCGGCGAAGGAGAGCGGCGTGCCGGTGAAGGCGATGAACGTGGCGCGGGGAAGGGCGTCGCGGATGCTGCGGGCGAAGCCGTCGATGTGGTCGTAGTGGCTGCGGTGCGCCTCGTCGACGATCACGACGATGTTGCGCCGGTCGGAGAGCTGCGGGTGGTCGAGCCCGGCGTCGCGCTCGGCTCGGGTGCGTCCGAACTTCTGCAGTGTCGTGAAGTAGATGCCGCCGGTGACCCGGTCGCGCAGCGCGGCTCGCAGCGCGTCGCGGGACGGCACCTGGATCGGGGTCTCGGTCAGCAGGCGGGAACGGTTGAACGTCTCGAAGAGCTGGGTGTCGAGCTCGGTGCGGTCGGTGACGACGATGAGCGTGGGGTTCTTCAACGTGGGCTGCAGCGCGACGAGGTGGGCATAGAGCTCCATCTCCATCGACTTGCCCGAGCCCTGGGTGTGCCAGACGACGCCCGCCTTGCCGTTGCTCGTCGCCGCCGCGACCGTGGTGGCGACGGCCTTGGTGACCGCGAAGTACTGGTGCGGCTTCGCGATCCGTTTCGCGAGGACACCCGAATCCTCGTCGAACGCGACGAAGTTGCGCTGGATCTGCAGGAACCGCTCCGGGTTGCCGAGCCCATCGATAAGGAGCTCCAGCTCGACACCGATCCGGTCGTCGGCCACGTCGGTGCCGGGCTTGACGGGACGCCCGTCGTCGTCGACGTTCCACGGCGAGTAGTGGTTGAGCGGCGTGAACGGCGTGCCGTAGCGGGCGGTGAGGCCGTCGCTGACGACCGTGAACACACAGAACCGGAAGGCCGTCGGGAACTCGTCGAGGTAGGTCGCGAGCTGGGCGTGCGCCTTCGCGATGGTCGGCGTGCTTCGACCCGGCGTTCTTCAGCTCGACGACAACCACCGGCATCCCGTTGAGGTAGAGCACGACGTCGAACCGCCGCTGCACATCCTTCGACCGCACAGTGACCTGGTTGACCGCCCGCCACTCGTTGTCCTCGACCCGGTGGCTGACGAGCCGGATCGTGGGGTTCTGCTCGATCCCGTCGGAGTCGATGTAGTTCACCCCGCGGTAGCCGTGCACGAGGACCCGGTGCAGCCGGTAGTTCTCCGCGATCGCGTCCTGGGACTGCGGCGCCACGATCTCGGTCAGCGCCTGCTCCAGGTAGACGGCGGGCCCGAGCGGGTTGAGCCGGTGCATCGCCGCGAGAAGGGGGCCGCGGAGCACGAGATCGTCCCAGGACGGCCGGCCGCCGTCGGTGCCCGGTGCGATCGCCTGGCCGGGCTTCGGTTCCCAGGAGTGCTCAGCCAGGCACTCCAGTGCGATGAGCTCCCAGTCGGCTTCGCTGACCATCAGCTCTCCTCCGGGTCGACGAGCCGGTAGCTCTGCCTGCTGCTGTGCACTGGAGATGTTCGGGTGATCAGCCCTCGCTCGACCAAGGTGGCGAGCCGCCGGACGACGGTCCACCGCGGTAGACCGAGGCGTTCGGTCACCGCGCTGGTCGTGGTGCTGCCGGCCCGAATCACCTGGATGACGGCGTCGAGCTCGGCCTCCACTCCGTTCGGGGAGTCGATCGGCCGATCATGCGTTGGCGTAGGCAGTGAGCGGACGAGGCGGTAGCTGGCGTACCGCCGACCGCCGCTGTTCACGGCGATGCCTCGCCCGACGAGGTCCTTGAGCGCTGCCCCTGCGGAGACCCGATCGACCCCCCACGCCTGCAGCATGGCGTTGGTCACGCGTCCCGTGCTGCGCATCATGGCCAGCGCGAGGTGCTGCGCGTCGGTCAGACCTGCTTGACGCAGGGAGCCGATCCACGCGACGGTGTCGGGCGCAAGCAGCGCGTGCTGGGGCACCGTCACCGTCACGTGCGAGGGTGGGGCGTCGAACTCGGGCGGGCTCATGCCGACCCGCCGCAGCTCGGCCATCACGCCGAGCAGACCCGAGCCGCGGTTCTCGCAGAGCGGCTCGCCACGCGAGACGAGATCCTCGACGTCGGCGAGCATGGCGGCCAACGTCCGGTTGCGTGACGTCGAGAGACGACTCTCCGACCCAAGTTCGGCGACGGTGATCGGCCCGTACAGGCCACCCGGGCTGCGGACGACCAGGCGATCGGGGTACAACTCGACCTGCACCTGCGCGCCCTGCGCGTCCGGGCTGTAGTCGCGGTGCATGAGCGCGTTCACGATCAGCTCGCGGATCACGTCGAGCGGGTAGTCGTAGCGGTCCTCCCGGCCGATGCCGGTGATGATCGCGCCGACCCGCATGTTCCGGATCGCGACGGCGACCACGTCCGCGACCATCGCCGGGATCGGCCCGGTGATGGTCGCGTTGTCGAGGAAGCGGCGCCCGTCCGGCCCGGTTTCGCCCATACGTAGTCGCGGCAGTACGACGAACGACACGAACAACTGCGGAAAGAACTCCTGCGGGTACTCGCCGAAGCAGAGCAATCCTGCGACTGTCGGGCGCACGACACCGTCCGCATCAATGAGTCAACACGCCGAGGCGGAGCAGGAGGCGCTCGTCCTCGGTCTTCCGGAACGCCGGAGAGCGCTTACGGATACGGACGAGGTAGGCCGCGACCAGTTCGCGCGTCCAGGTCGGCTGCCGAGGCACGAGGCACCGCGTCGCGGTCGAAGACGGGCTGGGTGCGGTTGGAGAGCAGCTGGGTGACCTCGTAGTGCGACAGGCGCCGGTCGCCGTCGCCACCGCGGATGAACGAGCCGCCGTAGGCGCCACGGGTGCGGACGAAGCACGGCTTCTCGACCGGGTCGAGTTCGGGAACGTCGAGCCGGACCACCAGCGCGCCCTCGAGCTTCTCGATCTCGATCGACGCCCGGCAGGGCGGTTCGACCTTGTTGGCGCACGCGTCGGCGAGACGGTATGGAGGTCCGGGCTGGGGCCTCGCCACATGTGATCGTGGGTTGCTGGGCAGGAGTGGGTCCTGGCCGGTAGAGCCACAGATGTGGGAGGCCCCAGTGCTGGCGAATCGTACGAGTGTTGGGTTGGACGTGCACGCGCGTTCGGTGGTGGCGTGCGGCTTGGACGGGCAGACCGGGGAGTTGTTCGAGCGCCGGTTGTGCCCGGATCACGGCGAGATCATCACCTGGATTCGAGGGTCGCCGTGTCGCGGTGACCTACGAAGCCGGACCGACGGGGTTCGGGCTGGCCCGGTTCCTCACCGCGGAAGGCATCGACTGCCTGGTCGCGGCGCCGTCGAAGCTGCAGCGTCCGTCGGGGGATCGGGTCAAGACCGATATGCGCGATTCCCGGGCATCTGGCCCGGTTGCTGCACCTGGGCGAGATCGTGGCGGTGACGGTGCCCAGCGTGGAGCAGGAGGCGGCGCGGGATCTGGTCCGTGCCCGCGAGGACGTCCGCGGGGACCTGATGTCGGCGCGGCATCGGTTGTCGAAACTGCTGCTGCGCCAGGGGATCGTCTACTCCAGCGGGGCGCCCTGGACCGCCCTGCACGACCGGCGGCCGCGCGCCCAGCGCCGGGAATCGGTGTTCGACACGCCAGGGTTGGGCACCGCGTTCGACATCGCCTACGACACCATGCTGGCCACCACGGCGCGGCGGGACCGGCTCGACGCCGCGATCATCCAGATGGCCGCCGACAGCGAGTTCACCCCGGTGGTTATCCGCTGGGCTGCCTGCGCGGGGTGGCCACGTTGACCGCGTTCGGGCTCGCGGTGGAGATCGGGACTGGCACCGGGTCCACGCCGCACGATCGGCGCCTACCTCGGGCTGGTACCCACCGAAGCCTCCTCCGGAGCCACACGTCACCAGGGGTCGATTTTTTTTTTTTTTTTTTTTTTTTTTTTTTTTTTTTTTTTTTTTTTTTTTTTTAGTGCGTCGCGGATCGCGGCGGGCGTCGAAGCCGACCGCCGGAACGAACCCCGCAGCCTCGTCGATACCGATGAGCAGTGTGCCGCCCGTACCATTGGCGAACGCACTGATGGTCTCGGACACCGAGGTGGGCAGGCCACCTCCGGCGGACTTCACCTCGACGTCGGGTGGCTCGACGCCGAGCCGCCGCAGACGCTCGATCAGTGTGCTCGTCTCCACCGTCCACGCTCAGACTCAGCCACACTCTGCCACACTCAGCCACTTGACTGTGCCACACCGCGCCAGTGGCAAGTGACTGGCCGGGTCGGGTCAGAACACCCGACCCGCGACGCGCTCGGCGTCGCGGACGCGGAGCTTGCCGGACATGAGCAGGGGCAGCAGCTCGTCGCATGTCTGGGCGAGAATGCCGTTCTCGTGTAGTGCCGCCTGCGCCGCGCGCTCCAGGGCCGCCTGGGACTCGCCGATCCGGTGCTGATCCGCGGGCGACGCCAGACGCATGACCCTCGACTGGATGTCCGCCAAGTTGATGTACGGCGCCATGTTGCTCTTGAACATCCGAGCCTCGGCCTGACGCTGGAGGTCGTCGCTCCGGAACACGCGAAGAGGAAGCCAGGTAAAAGGCGGGTCGGGTCGAGGACACGGAAGTAGCAGAGCTGAGGGCTGTAGACCACCTGCTCCATATCCAACGGGACGACGGCAACGCGGCCGACGCTCCCCTTCGTGGTCAAGACGACATCGACCGGCTGGGATGCCTTCGGTCCGATCGATCCGCGGAACTCGTCCGACACGAAATCACTGCCCGCAGGGTTGATCGAGTCGCGGCCGACATCGCCAGCACGAAGAATCCGGAGGCCGGGCTTTCCGTGCATCCCAAGACGATCGCGGCGAGCGCGCGCGGCCCGACCGGTACTCCCGGCCCCAGCCGCAGGACCCGGCTCGGTGCAGCGACGAGCGCGCCCGGTGACGTCCACCCGCGCCCGCGGCTGGCGGCCGTCGAGGAAGACCACGTCCCCGGGCTCGGTACGGGTCGCGCGCGGATAGACCCGGGCCGCGTCGAACGGTTCGAGCCGCAGGCCGTCGGTGCTGCCGTCGGCCGCGAGCACCGGCACGGTCCCCGCGGGATCGGCATGTCCGGCGTCGATGCGGTTGCCGCGCAGCACCGTCAGCTGCCGGGACGCCTTCAGCTCGCCGAGCGAGCACTGTCGGGGCACGACCTGACCGGGAGCCGGTGCTACCGCGACGTCGAAGCCGGTGAGCGGGAGGCTCGTGATGAGCGTCGCGGCCTGGATGCGGTCGAGGTGGGTGTCGGGATCGGCGGCGAGGATCCGCGTCGCTCGAACCCCGCGAGGCAGGACCTCGACGCCGGCAAGCACGACGCTCGGATCGACACGACGCGCGTAGCGGTAGGCGCGGCGCTGCGTCCCCGCCAGCGCAGCCAGGACGTCGGAGCCGAGGTCCTCGAGGTCGACCGTCGCGGTCCCCAGGTCGGCCAGGCTCACCCAGCGCTTCGCGTCGGGTATCCCGCTGAGCACCCAGACCGCGAGGCTCTGTCGGTGCGCGGCCTTCCACAGCCCGCGCGGCAGCCGCAGCGCCATCGCGAGGTTGCCTGCCCTGAGCGTCTGCGTCCGGCGCCGCGCCGCCTCACCGAGCAGCGGGTCGCACAGCACCGAAGCCGGACCCAGGACGACCCCGACATCGGTGGGTTCGAGCGAGACGACCAGAAGATCGGCGGCCTCCAGCGCGTTCCGCTCCGCGAGGCCGATCAACGACAGCACCCGCACCTGCCCGTCCGCGTCCTCGACCAGCTCGATGCGGTTGATCAGGGCCCGCCGCCGGGCGGCGCGCGTTTCGGCGGGGAGGGTGATCCCGGCGAAACCCTCGGCGAGGGCGTTGGTCAGCTGCCAGTCGTCCATGGACGGCGCCAGCGCGATTGCCTCACCTGCCAGATGGATCCGGGCCGCGGCCGTGACCGCGCCAAGCAACGCGACCGCCGTACCAGACAGGCCCCGCTCGTGTTCCTGCCGGCGCAGCCTGCCCGCGTCCAGTCGAGCGAGCCCGTCGGGCGGGCCGTAGGACACGGCCATCAGATCGTCGACGTAGCGCGCGAGCCCGGTCGCGCCGGCGATCGCCCGCACCTCGCGGGCCAGAAAGCGGTCCTCCGGATCGACCTGCCCGGCGAGATCGGCCAGCTCGGCGACGGTCAGGTCTTCCAACTCCGTGCCGCCGAGCGTCCGCAGGCACAGCAGGGTGATGGCGTCCTCGACACCGATGCCGTCCGGAACCGCCAGCGCCGGCGCGTCCTGCCGGGCCTCGGCGTTGTTGCCTCGCCCGGTGTCCTCCAGGTAGGCCACGATCTCGTCGCGGTCGAACCGCTCGATGCTGTCGACCGACGAGACCGCGTCGGGAAACGGGATGTTCCGGCCGCGGACGCGCGGACGGCCGCGCCACATCGTCACCACGTGCCGGCGTACGTGCGCCAGGTCGGCAATGTCCTGCAGGGTCACCGTCGAGCGCTGTGCCACCATGGCGCACCTCCTTCCGGTGGGGCCCGACAGACAGTAGGGCATTCGACTCTTTCGCTGACGCCACTCACTGAGAAGCCCGCTTCTCAGTGGTGAAACTCGACAGGTGCGCTTCGCGGGCCGCATCGTTCGTCGCACCGGTCGACCACCCGGGTCGGCCGCGAGGAGCGGAGGCGCTCATGTCCGTATCGACGATCTCGCCCGGCGTTCTGAGGCCGTACCTGTCCGTGGTCGTGCTGCAGGCCGCGGGCGGCGACACCGCGACGGCGTTCGACGAGATCCGGCAGTACCTGCGCCGGCCGGCGTCCCCGCGCAGCCGCGCACAGGTCGTGCTGGTGAGCGAGGGCCTGGAGGGAAGCACCACCGTGTCCGACGGCATCGAGAAGGCCGTTCCGTTCGTGCACCGGGTCGAACGACCGCCGTCCTGGCACACACCAGACGGATCGCTCACCGACGTCAGCCACGCCCTGTCGGTGCTCGCCTCGGGGGGCGACCTGATCGCCGTTCTCGTCGACGGCGCATGGTCCGACAGCCTGCAGTCCTGGCTCGACAAGCCGGGACGTCGCGTCCGCCGGGTTCCCGATCCCGTGCTCCAGCGCGCTTTCCTGGCCGGAGAGACGAAAGGGCTCTGGCTCAGCGGCGCGCACGCTCCCCTCGCCGCAAAGCCAGACAGCAAGGCATACGCGGGTCGACGTCTGCAGGACGTCCTCAACCCGCATGCGGACGGCACGTACGGTCTCGCCGCGGGCCGGGCCGAGATGCCGCCGAGTCCGGACCGGGTCGTCCTCACCGGAAACGTCGGCACCACCCCGAGCCGCGGCCTCGTGTGGTCCAGGCGCTGCGACTCCCTGAACGACTTCCTCGTGGCCGTCGCGGAGCTCTTCGCCGAGGTGCGCGTCGCGAGAGCCCTCCCACCTGACACGCCGGACGTCTACCCGGTCCTCGCGGGACGCGTGCCCGACCTCTCCGCGGTGTCCGGGGCGTACGAGGTCGGCGTGCCCGACGTCGAGGACCTTCCCGAGGTGGCCGCCGACCTGGACCGCCTCCGAACTGCTGTGGACCTCCTGCACCGCGCGACCCTGCGGGTCACCTCACGCGGGAACGCCACCGCCTTCACCATCGACGTCGGGCTCGACGGCGGCACGAGCGGTCATCTCGGCGGAAGTGTCACGGACCGCAACGGCCGACGTCACCTCGATCTCGGATTGCGGCCAGGCACACCGAGCGACGAGCTGACGACCAGACGCGTGCGCGACGCGCTGCTGCGTATGAAAGACCGCCTGATCGTCCGCTACCGGTCCGGGCACGCCTACATGCACGGAGACATGATCAGTAGCCGGATCCGGTCGAGTCCGTTCGCGGGCTGGTCATGGGCGTCCTTCGACGGCTTTCGCATCCGCATCGAGAAGCCGTCCGGTGACGTCCACGCGAGGATTGCCGAGCACGGAGACGACTCGTTGTTCGGGTGGGTGGTCCAGCGGTTCGGAGATGGCTGGCTCACCTGCGACGACGGACCAGGCGAGGTCGCCGACTTCGTGCACGTCGACCCGGCCGGGTTGCTGACGCTGGTGCACGTCAAGGCGGCGCACGGCGACGGCCACCGCCGCGGTGTAGCGGTCGTGCCGTACCAGGTCGTGGTTGCTCAGGCGGTGAAGAATCTGCACTTCGTGACCGACGTGGAAGCGCTCCGTCGACGGCTCACCGATGGGGCGCCGGGCAAGGCGAGCTGGAGCTACGGGCGCCGCGTTCCCGACCGGTCCGATCTACTAGAGGCACTCGAGCTCAGGGACGCGACCGCGCCGGCTCGTGTGATGGTGGTTCAGCCCCACATCTCGCTGTCGAGCTATCGGCGGCTGGCTGAGCACCGGGAAGACGCTCAGCCCACCGACGACGTGTTGCGTCTACATCTGGTGGAGAGCCTGCTCACCGGCGCAGCTCTTTCGGTCGTCGGTCGCGGTGCACAGTTCATGGTGGTCGGCAGCACCGTCTGAGTTCACCGTCTGGTGAGCCGGCGCACTCCGTAGACCAGCGCGGACACCGCCGCCATCGCGGCGACGAGCAGCAGCCAGCGGCCGAGGAACGGGCTCTGGTCGAGCCCGGTCTGGCCGACGACCACGGGTTCGCCCTGCCGGATGATGCCCGGCAGGAACATCAGCAACGTCAGCGCGGCCCCCAGCGCCGGCACCCGGACGTAGTTCACGGTGGTCGGGCGAACGCGGGGAAGGCGGCGCAGGACGGCCTGCAGCACGGTGTCGGCCCCGGCAGCGAGCGGGGACAGCACCCCGTCGTGCCCGACGACGGCGGCGACGAACCAGACGGCCATCCACGGCCACAGCGGGTCGCCCGCCACGATCGACGCGGCGTAGCCGGCCACGGCGACGCTCAGCAGGAGGACGGCGAGGTGGCCGGGGCCGGCGCCGTAGAGCGCCTCGAAACGGTGGCGCATCAGGAGCTCCGGAACTCGATCGAGCGGACCCACTTGGTGTTGTGCACGCCGGGCAGCGCCGGGACGACGACCCGGGCCGGGTAGCCGTGGTCCGGACCGAGCGGCGCGCCGTTGACGCCGAGCGCGAGCAGCGCGTCCGGATGCAGCACCTGGCCCGACGTGAGCGTCGCCTGCGCGAACGGGCCGTTCTCCAGCGAGCGCACCACCGCGCTCGCGGGTTCGGGCACGCCGGCCAGCGCCGCGAGGTCACGCAGCCGGACCCCGGTCCAGGTCTGGGTCGTCGACCAGCCCTCGACGCACGCGATCGGGAGCGTCGCGGTGTGCTGCGGCTGCGCGGCCAGGGCGTCGCGGTCGAGCCGGACGAGCGCAGCCCCCCCGGTGAGGTCGAGCCGCCATGTGGCGCCGAGGGCACCGGGCTCGATCCCTGTCACCGCGAACGTCTTGTTGACCGGGAAGTCGTTCGGCCCGCCGTCGGCGGCGGCCGAGTTGCGCCCGCGGGGCAGCAGGACCGCCAGGCTGCGCAGCGGGCCGCCGAGGGTCTGGCCGGCGGTCAGCACCGCGACGAGCAGTGACCCGCCGCCGACGAGCGCGAGCGCGCCGCGCCGGCTGATCGTGGGCTCCGCCGGGGTCGGAGCGACGAGGCCGTACGGGTCGGGCTCCTCGGGCCGGGTGGCGGCCGTCGAGGTGCGCAGCTCGGCGCGCAGCGACCGGGATCGCAGCCCGCGCACCATGTGCGGCAGCTTGAGCGCGACGTGCGCGACGAAGGCGCCGAGGAACACCCAGGCGCCGACGTAGTGGGCGGCGTAGAAGCTGAAGCCGAACACGTAGTCGTACTGGATGTTCAGCAGCCCGGTGATGATCTCGAACAGGATCCCGCCCACGAGCAGCAGCAACGACAGGCGTTCGAGCGCCTGCGCGGGCGAGCGGACCGGCGGCCACGCGAACAGCTTCGGCGCGACCGACCAGAGCTTCGCCAGCACGACCGGGACCAGCACCAGTCCGAGCCCGACGTGCAGGCCCTGGGTGAGCCGGTAGAGCCATGACGGCGAGGCGGGCCAGTCGAACCAGGGCAGGTGCAGGACGCCGACATCGCCCGGGATGGCCTGCCCGAACTGCGGCCCGTAGGCCACGTAGCTGAGCAGGCCCGTGACGATCACGACGGGCAGCGCCGCGAGCAACACGGCGCCGAAGACGGAGGTCAGCCAGGGCCCGCGCAGCGGGCTGCGGAACCGCGGCAGCGGCGGGCGGTGACGCTCCAGCGCCCGGACGGCCGGATCCCACGGCGCCCCCCACGACGCCGTGGGTCGGTCCTGTCCGGGCTCGGTGCGCGTCACGGGTCGACCGTAGGACCGCGGGCGATGAGGGGACCTGCGCTCGGCCTTACCGTTCGATGACGTCCGCCGGCGACGCCCCTCCGGGTGACTACGCTGGTGAGATGGCCGACCGCGTGCTCGTGGTGGACGACGACGCGACCGTTCGCGACGTCGTCGCCCGGTACCTCGGCGACGCCGGGTACCGGGTCGACCTCGCCGCAGACGGGGAGGGCGCCCTGGAGGCCGCCGCGCGCGACCGGCCGGACGCCGTCGTGCTGGACCTGATGCTGCCGGGCACCAGCGGGCTCGACGTGTGCCGGGCGCTGCGCGCCGGGCAGAAGCCGCCCGCGATCGTCATGTTGACCGCGCTCGGCGAGGAGGACGACCGGATCCGCGGCCTGGAGCTGGGCGCCGACGACTACGTGAGCAAGCCGTTCAGCCCCCGAGAGCTCGTGCTGCGGGTCGGGTCCGTGCTGCGCCGCAACGGCTCCCCGTCCGCGGCCGGGGGGCCGCTGGTGGACGGGGACCTGCGGGTGGACACCGCCGCCCGCCGCGCGGCCCTGGCCGGGGCGGAGCTCGCGCTGACCTCCCGGGAGTTCGACCTGCTCGCGTTCCTCCTGGCGCACCCCGGCCGGGCCTTCACCCGCGCGGAGCTGCTCGCGCAGGTATGGGGCTGGGAGTTCGGGGACCAGTCCACCGTCACCGTCCACGTCCGCCGGCTGCGGGAGAAGGTCGAGGCGGACCCGACGCAGCCGCGGCGGATCGCCACGATCTGGGGCACCGGCTACCGCTACGACCCCGGCACGTCCGGCGCCCGGGAAGGGTGACGTGCTCACCGAGCTGGCGCACGCCCTGCCCGCAGCGCTGCTGTTCGCCCTGCCGGTGACCGCGCTCGGCGGCCTGCTCCTGCATCGCATGCGCCGCCGCTCGGTGACGGCCGCCATGACGACGCTGGCGCTGGTCCCGCTCGTGGCCGCGCTCGCCGGGGTCGTCGCGGTCAGTGGCTTCATGTACACCCCGCAGCTCGCCGGCACCCTCGCGGTGGTCGGAGTGGTCGCCGCGGTCACCGTGCCCGTCGCCGCGCTGCTCGGGCGGGGCTTCGCCCGGGACGCGCTGTGGCAACGGGAGGCCCGGGAGGCGGAGCGCCAGGCCGAGGCCGCCCGCCGCGAGCTGGTGGGGTGGATGAGCCACGACCTGCGCTCCCCGATGGCGGGGATCCGGGGCATGGTCGACGCGCTCGCCGACGGGGTCGTGCACCGGCCGGACGAGGTCGCCGACTACCTCGCACGCGTCCGGCGGGAGACCATCCGGCTGGCGGCCATGGTCGACGACCTGTTCCAGCTCTCCCGGGCCACCTCGGCCGCCCTGCGGCTCGAGCTCGTCCCGCTCGCGCTCGGCGAGGTCGTCTCCGACGCCGTCGCCGCCGAGGCGGCGGCCGCGGCGGCCGCCGGGGTGGAGGTGGTCGCGGACGAGCCGGACCGCTGGCCGACCGTGGCGGGCAGCGACACCGAGCTGACCCGCGTGGTCCGCAACCTGCTGTCCAACGCCGTGCGGCACACCCCGGCCGGGGCCCGCGTCGCGCTGTCGGCGGGCACGACCGGAGCCGAGGCGTGGCTGCGGGTCCAGGACGGCTGCGGCGGCATCCCGGAGTCGGACCTCGACCGGATCTTCGACGTCGGCTACCGGGGGGCCGCCGCCCGCACCCCCGGCCCGGACTCGGGGGCCGGGCTGGGGCTGGCCATCGCCCGCGCCCTGACCGAGGCGCACGGCGGCCGGCTCTCGGTCGTGAACTCCGGCCCAGGCTGCCGTTTCGAGCTCACCCTGCCGCTGCGGCGCCCGGCGCGGACGCCTGCCCGGACGTGAGCTCGACGAAGCTGCGGACCCCCCGGTAGCAGGCGGTCCGGCGCAGCCCGAGCGTCGCCCCGAGGCGGACCAGCGCATCCGCACCCGCGCACGCCCACGGCAGCGGAGCGCCCGTACCGGCCGCGGTGCGGAGCCGCACGGTGCCGCACCACAGCAGGTCGGGAGTGGCGTCGGTCTCCACCAGCAGGTTCCCACCGGGCCGGAGCAGCCGGGTGGCCCGGTGCAGCAGACGCAGCGGGTCGCCCCCGATGCCGATGTTGCCGTCGGCCAGCAGCACCTGGCCCCAGGTGCCCTCGCCCGGCAGCGGGTCGAACACGTCCCGGCGGACCATCGGCGTGCGCCGCCGCCGGCACAGCCGCTGCGCGACCGCGGAGAGGTCAACCCCCAGCGCCGGCACGCCGCGCTCCCCCAGCGCGGACACGAGGCGTCCGGGCCCGCACCCGAGGTCGATCACCGGACCGGTGCAGCGGTCGAGCAGCCAGCGGTCCTGGCCGTCGGCGGACCGGCGCCACCGCGGCACCGCGAGGTCGAGCTCGACACCGTCGTCGCGAACGAGCCGCGCGGACGCCCCGGCCAGGGCAGGATCGAAGGCCCGCACGAGGTCGACGGACGGGACGGTGCGGATCGGCTCGGCCGCCCAGACGGGCTGCACGTCGGGGCTCAGCACCAGGCGCTCCCGACCGGGGACGACGGGTCGCCGGACAGGGCCGGCAGCCCGGCGACGGCCGCCGCGAACCGGGTCCCGGGCGCGAGCCGCGCCACGACCGCCGCGTCGGCGGCCGTGTCGACGTCGGTCAGCTCCGGCAGCAGGCCCACCCGCAGCCCCGCGGCCCGCAGCGCGTGGGCGGTCCGCTCCCCCGTGTCGTCGCGCGAGGTCGGTACCCCGGCGATCACCGCCGCGGCCCGCGGGTCCCGCAGCCCCAACGCCCACCAGCCCCCGTCGGCGGCCGGGCCGAGCACCGCGTCGACGGTGCCGCGCCGCAGCGGCCCGGCAGCCTCGGTGAGCAGGCCGGGCTCGACCTGCGGGGTGTCCATCCCGAGCTGCAGCACCGGGCAGCCGGGCAGCAGGCAGGCGACCTCGCCGTGCGCAGCCGCGATGCGGTGCCCCAGGTCCGGGCCCCGCTGGTGCCGGGTCGCAACGCCGCGCAGCTCGGCCGCCAGCTCGCCCGCGCGGGCCGCCGCGGACAGCCGCCCGGCCAGGGCGACGACGACCCGGCCGCCGTGGACCGCACGCACCGCACCGAGCGTGTCCAGCAGCGCGGCCGCGGCGAGGTCAGCCGCCTCCTCGAGGGTCAGGGGTGGGCACAGCCGGGTCTTGACGCGGCCGGCCTCGGGCGCCTTGGCGAGCACCAGCAGCGCGAGGGTCGGCCCGGTGGATCTCCGCTTTGCTCCGCTGCGGCGTTGATCCGCAGGACACACCTCTGGTTCCCTCATCGCAGCAGCCCCGCCATGTCCCGGGCCGCCCGGACCGTGCCGCGCAGCGACCCCGAGACCTTCGACCGGCCGCCGGCCCGGGGCCGGTAGGGCACGGGGACCTCGCGGATCCGCCATCCCGCCGCCCCGGCGCGCAACAGCAGCTCGAGCGGGTAGCCGAAGCTCCGGTCGGCGACGCCCAGCCCGAGCAGCGCGGCGCGGCTCGCCACGCGGACGGGGGCCAGGTCGTGGACCGGCACGCCGCGGCGCCGCAGCGTCGCGGCGATCACGGCGTTGCCGGCCCGGGCGTGCCAGGGCCACGCCCGGGCCTGCGGCACCCGCCTCCCGACCGCCAGGTCGGCCTCGCCCGCGGCGACCACGGCGGCCATGCCCGGCAGCACGCCGGGATCGATCGAGCCGTCACCGTCGAGCACGGCGACGAGCTCGGCCTGCGCCGCCTCCAGCCCCGCGTGCACGGCGGCGCCGTACCCGCGCCGCGGCTCGGTGACGACCCGGGCGCCGAGCGCGCGGGCGACCGCCGCGGTGGCGTCGGTGGAGCCGTTGTCCACGACCAGCACGGGCCAGCCTGCAGGCAGCGCGGCCAGCACGACCGGCAGCGCGTCGGCCTCGTCCAGGCAGGGAAGAATGATCTCGGGATCGCCGTCCACGTCCCGATCTTCGGGCCGTGAGGGTCTCACGGACGGGTCTCTGCCGCTTACCGTTCGGTGACGTCGACCCTCCGGGCCGGGACGCGCAGTGGGTCGGTGGCGAAGGCGCGCACCCCCGCGGCGAAGCGCACCGCGGCCCGGAACCCGAGCAACGACGCGGCCCGGGCCGGATCGGCGACGACATGGCGCACGTCCCCGGGCCGGGCGCCGCCGACGACCACGGGCTCGGGGCCTGCGGTCGCCGCGGCGAGCGCGCCCGCCAGGTCGCCGACCGTGTGGGGCTCCCCCGAGCAGACGTTGACGGCGGTGAGGGCGCCCGCGGGCGGGTCGGTGGTCAGCGCGCGGACGTTGGCCGCAGCGACGTCCGTGACGTGCACGAAGTCGCGGCGCTGGCAGCCGTCCTCCAGGACCCGGGGCGCCTCCCCCCGCTCCAACGCCGACCGGAAGATCGACGCGACGCCGGCGTACGGGGTGTCCCGCGGCATCCGCGGGCCGTAGATGTTGTGGTAGCGCAACGACCACGCCGTCCCACCGGTCTGCCGCGCCCACGCCCCGACCAGGTACTCCTGGGCGGCCTTGGTCGCGGCGTAGGTACTGCGCGGGTCGAACGGCGTGTCCTCCGCGACGAGCCCGGGGACCAGATCGCGGCCGCAACGGGGGCACGGCGGCTCGAACCGTCCCGCGTCGAGGTCGGCCCGCGTGCGCGGCCCGGGCCGCACGAGGCCGTGCTCGGGGCAGTCGTAGCGGCCCTCGCCGTAGACGACCATCGAGCCGGCCAGCACCAGCCGGCGGCGTCCTGCGGCGTGCATGGCGGCGAGCAGGACGGCGGTGCCGAGATCGTTGTGCGCGGCGTAGCCGGGCGCGTCGGCCGGGTCGACGCCGTGCCCGACCATCGCGGCCTGGTGGCACACCGCGTCGACCCCGGGCAGCAGCCGGGCCAGCAGGTCGGCGTCGCGGACGTCCCCGCGGACCAGCTCGTAGCGCTCGGTCTCCGGCGGCGGATCGTCGCCGTGGGCCTGCGGGAGCAGCGCGTCGAGCAGGAGCGGCTCGTGCCCCTCGTCGGCGAGCCGGTCCGCGACGTGTGACCCGACGAACCCGGCCCCGCCAGTGATCAGAATGCGCACGACTCGACGCTAGCCACGCTCCGACCCGGTGCATCCGGAGCCGATGATCCGTAAGGCTCGCGTAAGCACTCGCGTCGTCGATCAGCCCTCCGTCGAGCCATCGGGGACCTCACTCCCGCCACGCGCACGACGGAACGCGGCCTCGCCGATTACCGCGCAGGCGACCATGCCCGCGAGGACCGCGACGTCGCGGACCCGGCTGCGCGAGACGAGCACGGTCAGACACGCTACGGCGGCGGTCACGGAGATCCAGCGGCGGGAGCCCCGCTCGCGGGAGGTCACCGCCTCGGCGGCGTTCACCACCGCGAAAATGATCAGGAAGCCGGCACTGCCCATGACCGAGATGCTCTGCAGGTCCAGCAGGTTGGCCAGGAGGAGCGCGATCACGAAGACGACCGAGATGTAGTACGCGGCGGTGAGTGTGCGGCCGGCGTCCGGGACGTCCTCGGCGGCGTTCGCGATCAGTTCGAATCCCTCGTAAGCGAGGAAATGATCATCCCGCCCGCAATGACAGCCAGCGGCGTACCCCAGGCCGCGGGCGCGATGCGGCTGGGCGTGACGCCGCGACCCCGACCACGACGAAGGACGCCAATATGGCGATCTTGACTGCGACGATGACCCGTTCGGAGCGGGCCACCGCCGCGGCGCCGACCACGTTCAGCGCCGTGATCGCCACGATCGCCCCGCTGAGCAGCACGTGTTTCCACAGCACCGATTCGCGGGGCAGGAAGCTCGCACCGTAGCTGCCGAATGCCTGCGCGTAGAGCGCGAGCATAACGATGTAGCTGATCCACAGCAGGATGTTCACCGATCCACTGAACAGGCCGGTGCCGAGGCCCGGTTGACAAACGTGACAGTGCCGCCGCGGCTCGGGTACGACCGGGAGAGGAGCGCATATGAGCGCGCAGTGAGCAGAGCGATCACTCCGGCGATCAGGAACGCCACGGGCGCACCGCCCTCGGCCAGCTGCACGGACAGTCCGAGCACGGCGAAGATCCCGCCACCGACCATCCCGCCGATACCGATCGCCACGGCCCCCCATAGCCCAATCGGCCGACGCTGCCCGCTGCACACTGACCGCCATCAGCGGATCTTGCACAGCCGGGCGCCCACGGACCCGAACAAGCGGTTCCAGGGCTGAATGGTGCGTTTGCCGTGACCAGCGGGATGGTCGACCCGGACGAATCACCCTTAAAGGCATTCTGAGAATTCGAGTGCCATTGAGCGCAGCGCAGCTCCTGCCGTTCGGTGGATCGCTTGCCACTCAGCGCCCACGGTCGCCCTTCGACCGGTTCACGAGCAACCAGCTCTCTCAGGAAAGCCGCTGGCGCTCCGACGCCTCCCTATGGTCACCCACCGACGTAGGACGCACCCCGACCGGCTCGCTCCCCGCTCCGTCCGCACGTGCGGACAGCCGGCCGAATGCGATCACCCTCGGAGAGGTGACCCGTGCCGAAACAGCCAGCCCACCACCGCGCGGCCGGCCGCAGCCGGACCGACCGCAGCCCCCGACGACGCTTCCTGCGCCTTCGCGGCGCTCTTCTCGTCGGTGCGGCCGTCCTCGCAGGCGGCACCGTGACCCTTGGCCGGTCCGTGCCCGTCGTCGACGCCGCGCAGTCCTGGCGGAGCCCAGCGCCCGGCCGCACCACCACGTTCGTCAATATCTTCTTCCACCGGCTCGCCGAC
>CAWHHY010000027.1:0-95713 GCA_963829305.1 uncultured Actinomycetota bacterium
TTTGCGATTTCACACAACCACATCACTCATAGTGCGTGGCCCGCGCAGCGCGGCCAACTTATAAAGTGAATTCGGGGGGTGAGGCTTCGCCTCACAAAACTCCCCCCATCCATTGCATCCGGATGGCTATAGTATAAAGAGAAACAGGTTGGACAGCATTCACCCCAGGGTGTAATGGCAGAGATCGTTCTAATCTAAGAGTCAACATACCAGACCCTCCAAAAATAATGATGGTGATATACTAAATATAAGTAGTTCCAATTTTCAATAGTTCAAAAGAAGAAGGAGAATATAGTATGAAACACGTACGTATATTCTTTATAGTCCTGGTCGCCTTTTCGATGCTGCTGGCGGCCTGTGCCCCGGCGGCCACAGCCGAGCCGACCGCTGTCCCAGCCACGTCTGCTCCTGCGGCTACCACTGCCCCGGCGGCAACCGTAGCGCCGACTGTGCCGGCGCCCGCCTGCGCCCCGATGGCCAATCCCGCCCACGGCCAAGGCCGGTGAGTTGGGCTCTCCCGATAAACCGATCGTGATCACCTTCGTCCCCTCGGGCGATACGGGCAAGATCACCAAGGCCGGTAACGACATCGCCGACTGCCTGGGCAAGATGACCGGGCTGAGCTTCAAGATCGAAGTTGGCACCTCCTTTGGCGCCTCGATCGAAGCCATGGGCGCCGAAAAGGCCCAGGTAGGCTTCCTGAACACCTTCTCGGTCCTGCTGGCCGAGCAGAAGTACCAGATCGTGCCCGCCCTGGCAGTGCTGCGCAAATACAGCACCAATGCTCTGGACCCCGACAAAGCCCTCGCGGCCAACTGGAACCTTTCTATAAGGGCCAGTTCATCGCCAACGTATCCGCGGCATCAAGACTTTGCCGATCTGAAGGGCAAGACCTTCTGCTTCGTCGATCCGAACTCCACTTCCGGTTACATCGTCCCCAACATCGTGCTCAAGGCCAATGGCATCGACCCCGAGACAGACTTCAAGGCCGTACAGAACGCCGGCTCCCACCCCAACGTAGCCGTCGCCGTTTACAATGGCGACTGCGATGCAGGTGTGACCTACATCAATGTCTTAACCGATGCCGCGACGAACCTGCAGGGCAAGTATCCGGACATCACCGAAAAAGTGGTCGTTTTCGCGGATACCGACAGAATCCCCAATGACGGCGTGCAGTTCGTCAAGACTCTGGATCCCGCTTTCCAGACCGCCATCGCCGATGGCCTGCTGGCCATGTCCAAGGACCCGGGCGGCAACGCTGTTTTGCGCGGTCTGTACTCCGTCGACGCCTTCCAGAAGATCGACGCGACCTTCTACGATGACTTCGCCGCAGTTCTGAAGAAAGCTGGCGTAGATCCCGCCGCTGGTCAAGTAATCTTCCAATAAATGACTGGCAGATCGCAGGATCTGCCAGTTATTTTTTACCCGATCAAACATAATTTTTGAATTGGTGACCATTCTTATTAAAATAAATCCCGAGAATTCTCAGATTGTATATAATTAACCATGCTAAGAATAGAAAACCTTACCAAGGTCTACCCTAATGGAACGCAGGCTCTGACCGACGTCAGCTTCGAGGTCGCCGACGGCGAGTTCCTGGTGATCATCGGGCTGAGCGGTTCCGGCAAATCGACCCTGCTGCGCTGTATCAACCGTCTGGTCGAACCCACTTCCGGCAAAATATTTATGGACGATGTGGAAGTCACCGCCGCCAAGGGCGCCGAAATCCGGCGCATCCGGCGCCAGATCGGGATGATCTTCCAGCAGTTCAACCTGGTGAAACGCTCCTCGGTCATGACCAACGTGCTGACCGGACGCCTGGGCTACGTGGGCACCTTATCCAGCCTGTTAGGCGTGTTTTCGGCAGAGGACCACGAGCGGGCCGTCGCCAGCCTGGAACAGGTCGGCCTGCTGGAAAAGGCCCACGTGCGCGCCGATTCGCTCTCCGGCGGGCAGCAGCAGCGGGTGGGCATCGCCCGGGCCCTGATGCAGGAACCGAAAGTGGTCCTGGCAGATGAACCGGTGGCCTCGCTGGACCCGGTCCTGGCCCATTCCATTTTGCAAATACCTCGAACAGCTCAATAAAGAGCGCGGCATCACAGTATTGTGCAGCCTGCACTTCCTGGACCTGGTCCACCGCTATGCCACCCGGGTCATTGCCCTGAAAGATGGCAAACTGGTGTTTGAAGGCAGTCCGAACGAGATCGACGACGCCCAATTTAAGGCGATCTACGGGCAAGAAGCCGAAAGAATCTCCGTAATTTAGAATATGCTTTTTGTCGCGCGGGCTGCCGCCGGGCAGTGCTATCACCTCATAAGAAATCATTCATGACCCCATTCAACCAAACTCTCGATCCTTCCAATTCATCCGTTCTGGCCTCCTGGTCATCGCTGGTCATTCCCGGCCTGGGTCAGTTTATCCTGGGCCGGCGCTGGCGCGGGATGGTTATTTTTCTTGACCCCCATTCTCGGATACCTGGTCAACTGGTCGCTGGTGCATAAGAGTTGGCCAGGTGGAAATCGGCTCGCTGACCACCACCTGGCTGTGGCTGCCGTTTATCCTGTTCTGGCTGTGGAACGTGCTGGATGCGCGCAGCCTGGTGACCGGAAAAACGTACAGCACCCTGTTTGGGGTCCTGTTCGCAGTGGTGATCCTGTACGTCATCGCCTGGAATGTAACTGATGTGAAACTTGACCGCCTGGTTACGCGCATCCATAATGCGCAACTGGTCGTGAAAGACCTGGCCAACCCGGATATTTTGACGATCAACATTAACGGCGAAGATCAGATCTGCGCCTGGGACTGCCTGGCGGGCGCCATTGGCGACTAGCTGGCCGGGCGCCCGGCGCAGGGGGTGATCCGGGTCAGCGATAATATGCTGGACATCATCGGCCGGGTAAAAGTAGACTGCCACCCAGATGGATGGTCGTGGTGGGCTGGGCCCAGAACAGCGTCGAAATAAAACAGTACGTGCCGGGCACCCTGATCGAAACCATTGCCATGGGGCTGCTGGCGACGATCTTCTCCACCATCCTGGCCATCCCCTTCAGCTTCCTGGCGGCGCACAACGTGATGTCGCGCGTGCCCGGCGGCAGCGTCATTTACTACGTGATGCGCGCCCTGCTCAACATCATCCGGGCGGTGGATACGATTGTGTGGGGGTTAATCCTGGTGGTGTGGGTGGGGTTGGGCTCGTTCGCCGGCATGCTGGCCCTGACCATCCATTCGATCGCCGCCCTGGCCAAGCTGTTTTCGGAAGAGATCGAGCACATCGATCCCGGCCCGGTGGAAGCGGTGCGGGCCACCGGCGCCAACCTGCTGCAGGTCATCCGCTACGCGATCATCCCCCAGATCGTGCCGCCCTTCCTGGCCTATACCCTGTTGCGCTGGGATATCAACATGCGCTCAGCGACGGTCGTCGGCTTTGTGGCCGGGGGCGGGATCGGGTTTTTCGTGGTGGAGACCATCCGCCTGGGAGCCTACCCCCAATACGGCGCCGCTCTGTGGGCGGTGGCGGTGGTGATCATCATCGTCGATTACATCAGCGCCCGCTGGCGCGACAACATCCTGCGCGACCAGCCGCGTGAAACCCCGGAAACTGGCCGGCGCTGGCCCAAGATATTGAGAACTTCCATCCTGGTCATCCTTGGGCTGGTGGCGTTTGCCTACTGCTGGGTCGTGTCTGAGGTCAATCCGGCGGCCCTGTTCGAGCCGGCGCCTACCTTCCTGCGCCTGGTGGGCGATTTCCTGAGAATCGACCTGACCCCCGCCATCCTCAACTCCGTGCTCCAGCAGATCCTGGTGACGATCTTCCAGGCCATGCTGGCCACCACCCTGGGCGCGATCTTTGCCCTGCCCTTCAGCTTCCTGGCCGCGCGCAACCTGACGGGCCGCTCCCCGGCTACAGCCTGGGTCTACGTGCTGGTGCGCTCGATCTTCAACGTGTTGCGCTCGATCGAAGCCCTGTTGTACGTGGCGATCTTTGTGTTTTGGGTGGGCATCGGGCCGTTCGCCGGCATGCTGGCTCTATCTGTGACCACCTTCGCCTTGATGGGGAAGTTGTTCTCGGAGGCGATCGAGAATATCGACCCTGGGCCGATCGAAGCGATCACGGCGACCGGGGCGAACATCCTGCAGGTCGTGAATTACGCCATCCTGCCGCAGATCGTGCCGCCCTTTGTGTCTTACCTCATTTACCAGTGGGATATCAATATCCGCATGGCCACGATCATCGGCTTCGCCGGCGGCGGCGGGATCGGTTTGACCCTGTACACGTACTTTGGCTCGCTGCAGTACCACAAAGCCGGGACGGTGGTCGCGATCATCGTGATCGTGGTGGCCTTGATGGACTTCACCAGCGCCAAGCTGCGGGAGAAACTGGTGTAAAAAAACCCCGCGGTGCCCGCTCGGAGCGCCCGTGGCTGCGCTGGTCGTAGATCACCTGCCGGAGCACGGGCTCGCCGAGGTCGGCCAGGAAGCGGCGCTGGAAGTGCCAGGTGCGCCGGTCGAGCGCGAAGCCGTGCACGAGCACGACGGTGACGTCGGCGGGCAGGCCGGGCGGCGGCTCGATCTCCTCACAGGAGAGCCGGACCCCGTCGTCCGCGGTCACCGACGATGCGACACCGGCGGGCAGCGCCCCGGTGCCGTCAGCGCCGGTCGACAGCTGGGTGGCCAGCGTGTGGCGGTCGAGGGTGTCACGATGGCGCTTGCGGGCGGCCACGCTGACGGCCGCGCCCGTGGCGGCGGCACCGGCCAGCCCTCCGGCGACGCCGACGGCCTGCCAGGCCCGTCGGCGGGTCATGCCCGGCCCTCGTCGCCTGCACCGGTGTCGACCACCGAGCGCCGCACCCGGTTCCCGTGCACCCCGGTGACGACCTCGTAGTGGATCGTGCCGAGCTCGTCCGCCCAGTCCTGCGCGGTCGGCTCGCCCCCGTCCCCGGGTCCGAACAGCACTGCGCGGTCGCCCACTGCCACCTCGTCCTCCCCACACGCCGGGCCGCAGTCGACGACCACCTGGTCCATGCAGACCCGCCCGACGACCGGTCGCAGGCGGCCGCCGAGCAGCACTCGCATCCGGCCGTCGACGTTCAGTCGCCGCGGCACACCGTCGGCATACCCGATCGGGACGAGCGCGAGCGTGGTGTCCGTCTCGGCCGTCCACGCGTGCCCGTAGGAGACGCCCTCCCCCGCCGGTACCCGCTTGACCAGCACGACGCGCGCGGCCAGCGTCATGGCCGGGCGCAGCGGGCTCTGCCCGACCGGACGCTCGAGCGGGTCCAGCCCGTAGACGGCGATGCCCGGGCGGACCAGGTCGAAGTGCAGGTCATGCCGGGTCAGCGTGGCCGCGGAGTTGGCGAGGTGCCGGATCGGCGCCAGGCCGCGGTCGACCGCCGCGCGCCACGCCGCGGTCAGCCGCGCGGCCTGGACGTCGAGCATCGGGTGGTCGGGGATGTCGGCGTGCGCGAGGTGCGACCACACCGCCACGACCTCGCATGCACCCTCGGCCGCGGCCTTCGCGGCGTCGTCGAGCAGGTCCGGCCAGTCGGCGAGGGCGGCGCCGTTGCGGCTCAGGCCGGTGTCGACCTTGAGGTGCACCCGCGCGGGGCGGCCGGCTCGGCGCGCGCCGTCGAGCACGCCGGCCAGGTGGGCCCGAGACGCGGCGGACAGGTCGATCCCCGCGGCCACGGCGGGCGTGAAGTCCTCATCCGGCAGGTGCAGCCACGACAGCACGGGCGCGGTGATCCCTGCGCCGCGCAGCGCGAGCGCCTCGTCCAGGGTGCAGACGCCTAGCCAGGTCGCCCCGGCGTCGAGCGCGGCCCGGGCGACCGGCACGGCCCCGTGCCCGTACCCGTCCGCCTTGACCACCGCCATGAGCGCGGCCCCGGGAGAGGCGGCGGTGAGCACCCGGACGTTCTGGCGTACCGCGGCGAGGTCGACCACCGACTCGACCCGGGCGGCGGCGCCCGGAACGGAGGACGGATCGGCCATACGTCCCATCCTCCCATCCGCCCCCGCGAGCCTTCCGCCGCGCGATCGACCCGGCCGCTCCCGAGCGCCGGATGTCGGAGCGCACCGGGGTTGTCAGCTCGTGGCGCGGACCGATCTGATCGCCGCCGGGATCGACCCCTGGATCGCCGACGACGGGACCGGGGCGCCGTCGGCCGCCAGCTCGGCGGCCCGGGCGTGCACGAACGCACCGCACCCCGCCGCCCACCACGGCTCCAGGCCCGCGGCCAGCAGCGCGCCGACGATCCCGGTCAGCACGTCACCGGAACCCGCCGTGGCCGCCCACGACGTCGTCGACGGGTGCACGAGCGTCCGGCCGTCCGGGTCCGCGACGACCGTGGCGTTGCCCTTGAGCAGCACCGTCACCTGCAGCGCCGCCGCGGCCCGCCGTGCGGCCCTGATCCGGTCCGGACCCACCTCACCCGCGACCCGAGCGAACTCCCGGTCGTGCGGGGTGGTCACGACCGGCCGGCGGGCGACCGCGCCCCGCAGATCCGCGTACCGACCGAGCAGCGTCACCCCGTCGGCGTCGACGCACACCGGGACGTCACGGTCCAGCACCGCCGCGAGCAGCGCCCGGCCGGCGTCGTCGGTCCCGATCCCAGGCCCGACCGCCCACGCCTGGGTCTGCCCGGCGTCGGCGATGTCGTCGGTGGCGATGACCTCCGGCCACCGGGCCCGGACGAGGTCGGCGGCCGTCCCGGCGTAGCGCACCATCCCGCTGGTCGCCAGCACGGCGGCCCCTGACGCCAGCACGGCGGCTCCCGGGTAGGTCGCGGACCCGGCCGCGACGCCCACCACGCCCTGGGTGTACTTGTCGTCGGTCGGGCCGGGCACCGGCCAGCGTGCCGCCACGTCCGCCTCGCCGAGGACGACCGCATGGGGCTCCGGCAGCTCCGGTCCGAGCCCGATGTCGACCAGGTGCACCGGACCGCAGCGATGAGCGGCCAGCACGTGCACGGGCTTGAACGCGCCGAACGTGACGGTTGCGGCGGCCGTCACGGCCGGACCGTCGACGGTCCCCGTGTCGGGATCCACGCCGCTGGGCGAGTCGACGGCCAGCACCGGGATCCCGCCGCGGTCCGCGACGGTGACGAGCTCGGCCGCGGCCGGGCGCAGCGGTCCACGCCCGGAGAGGCCGACGACGCCGTCGAGGACGAGGTCGGCGCGCGCGATCGCCGCAGCCGCCTCGGGACCGGCCGGGACGCTGCGGCCACCGGCCCGGCGCAGAGCGGCGAGCCCCTCCGCGTGGGCCCGCTGCGGATCGAGGAGCACCGCGGTGACGCCGACGGCCCGGCGCCGCAGCTCGGCACCGGCCCACAGGGCGTCACCGCCGTTGTCGCCCGCCCCCACGAGCAGCGCGACGCGCCGACCACCGCGGTCGGCGAGCATCGTGCGCGCCACCACGGCGAGCCCGAACGCGGCGCGACGCATCAGAGCACCCGCCGGCACTCGCGCCAGCACCGTCCGTTCCGCGGTGCGTACCTGCTCGACCGTGAAGACCTCGCGCACGTGGCGACGTTAGCGTTCTTCCGGCAACCTCACCGCGACGGCGCGGTCGTCGGTGTCTGGTCCACCTGGATGTCGAACTTGACGTCCGTGCCCTGCACGCCCGTCACCGTGACGGTCACGCCGTAGCTGTCGGCGCCGGCCTTGAGGGTGCACCGCTCCGACGCCCCGACCGTCGCGGGCAGGTCCGGGCAGCTCACCTCGTCGACCTGCTTGCCGTCGGCCGCGAGCTGGGTGAGGACGCTCTGCGCGACGGACTTCCCGGCGACGGTCGGCGCGACAGCGGTGGCTGCGGGCGCCGTCGTGGCGGCGACGGGTCCGCCGACCCGCTCGATCATGAAGTTGATGGTGTCGCCGGACACCGAGGTGACGGTGACCTTGACGTCGAAGGCCTCGTCGCCCTTGGTGGCCTTGCAGAGGATCGACTGGCCCTGCTCGCCCTTCAGGTCGGTCGGGCAGTCCGAGCTGTCGGTGCCGAGCTGGCTCTTGATCTGCTCCTCGACGCTGTCGTCCGTGGCGACCTTGCCGCACGCCGTGAGAGCGGCGACCGCCGCGAGCGCCGTCGCGAGCACCGCCGCCAACCGGCCCAAGCTGCTGATCATGTGGGACCCGCCTGCTCGATGGAGTAGTCGATCTTACCGCCGTCCACGGAGGTGGCTGTCACGGTCCAGGTCGACACACCGTCCGGGCCGGACAGTGTGCACCCCACCGTCGCACCGACCTGCGCCGGCAGGTCGCCCGCGCAGCTCGCAGTACCCGCGGGCACTCCGGCCTGCTCGAGCTTCTGCGCCACCGACCGTTCGAGCACGTCCTTCGTCACCGGGCGCGCCTCGGTGTGCACGTCATAGGTGACGGTGTCACCATTCACCGCCGTGATCCGCGCGACGGCGTCGACCGGCTGACCGTCGATGGTGAACGTGCACCGCACGGATTCCCCGACCTCGGCCCGCAGGTCGCCCGGGCAGCGCAGGTCGTCAGCGCGCACGCCGTGGCGTTCGAGCTCCGCGCGCAGGGTCGCGACGAGGTCGGCGTCGTCGAGCCGGGCGCCGGCACAGCCGCCGAGGGCACCGACCAGGAGGAGGGCCGCCACGGAACGGCTCAGCGATCGACCCAGCCCGAGCGCCATCGCTTCTCCCAGGTCCATTCGGCCACCGTCTCCTCCCGCATCGTCGCCGTGCCGATCATCGTTACCGCAGGTCGGGCGTGTGTTACGCGATGGCGCCCACCACGCTGGGCCGGAGGTGATCGTCGGCGGTACGGTGCAACGCTGTGAGCCCCACCAGCGCGTTCGCCCGACCGCCCGAGGTGAGCAACGCGCGCGAGGCGGTGTCGCGGCTCGCCGACACGGGCCCGCACGAGGTGTTGCGCGGCGACCTCGGCATGGTCGGAGTGCCGGGCGTCGTGTTCGCGCCCGCAGAAGGGCTGGGGCTGCCCGCCGTCGCGTTCGGGCACGACTGGCTCCAGCCCGTCGACCGCTATGCCGGGCTGCTGCGCCACCTCGCCTCGTGGGGTGTCGTCGTCGCTGCCCCGGACAGCCAGCGCGGCCCGCTGCCCAGCCACGCGCGGTTCGCCGCAGACCTGCGGACCGCGCTGGAGGTGTGCGTCGGGGTTCGGCTGGGCGAGGGGAAGATCAGCGTGGACGCCCGGCGGACCGCGCTGGCCGGGCACGGTATCGGCGGCGGTGCCGCACTGCTCGCCGCCGCGGACATGCCTCGGGTGGCGGCGGTCGTCGCGATCGCGGTCGCGCAGACGCGGCCCTCCGCGCTCGACGCCGCCCGCCGGGTGACCGCGCCGACGTTGCACATCGCTGCGGGCCGCGACATGGTCGCGCCGGCCGCCGGGCACGCCGAGCCGATCGCCGCGGCGGCAGGCGGCCCCGTCTGGCTGCGCACCCTCCGCAAGGCCGAGCACACGGGGTTCCTCGACGGGCGCCACTGGAGCGACGTCCTGCTCACCGGCAGTCCGAGCGCGAAGACACGGCAGCTGACCCGCGCGCTCGTCACGGCGTTCCTGCTGCACCACCTCGTCGGCGAGGACCGGGGCGACGTGCTGGTGGAGGGCAAGGTCAAGGGCACCGAGCTGATCACCCGCTCCTGACGCGCCCGGTCAGCCGTCGCCCGGGTCGTCCAGACGCGGGATCCGGACGCCACGCTCGTCGTCCGCGCGCCGTGCGGCGGTGCTGCCGAGCCGCGGGCCCGTCGCCGGGCCGACCGGCCCGTCCAGCACCCGGTCGACCGCCTGTCCCAGGTGGACGGCCGCGTCGGTGTCACGCTCGAGGCCGGTCCGCAGCGTCAGCAGCCGCTCACTCCACTCCCGGCCGTGGTGATCCGGCCAACCCGCGCCGAGCCGTCGCGCGAGGTCGCCGACCTCCCCGGCGGCGGTGCCGAGCGCGGCCGCGAGACCGACCGACCAGTTCCGGACCCGCTCCAGCTCGGGCCGCTCCGGGGACGTCACCGGTCCGCGCCGGTCAGCGACCGGAGCGCGTGCGACTCCGCCGCCTCCAGCCCGACCACGGCCGTCTCGAGTGCGAGGTCCAGCTCGGCGAGCTCGCGGGCCGCCCGCACGACGGTGGCGACCAGGCGATCGTGCTCGGCGACGAGCGCCGCGGTCCCGGGCTCCGCGACGAGGGCGGCCAGGTCCACGGGATCCAGTGCGCCGGGTCGCAGCGCGGCGCGCAGCGTCTCGACCGACCTCCGGGCCGCGCGCAGTGCGGCGACGTCGGCATGCAGCTCAGGGGACACCGGTCGATGGTGCCCCACCGCACCCGGCCCCCGCGGTCGTTCCAGAAAAAACGGCCCGATCAGCTCGCCGCGACGACCGCGCTCAGCTCGGCGGCGACGCCGCGGGCCTCCTCGATCGTCGGTGCCTCGACCATCACCCGTACCAGCTGCTCCGTGCCCGAGGGCCGTAGCAGCACCCGGCCGGTGCCGCCGAGGCGTGCCTCGGCGGCGGACACGGCCTGCTGGACGGTCGGCGAGGCGGCGACGGCGTCCTTGTCGGCCACCCGGACGTTCTCCAGCACCTGCGGCAGGACCGTCACGACACCGGCGAGGTCGGCGAGGCTCTTGCCGGTCTGGGCCATGCGGGCCATCATGCGCAGGGCCGTCAGCAGCCCGTCGCCGGTGGTGGCGTGCGCGGGCAGCACGACGTGCCCCGACTGCTCGCCGCCGAGCGCGAAACCGCCCGCGCGCAGCTCCTCCAGCACGTACCGGTCACCGACCTGAGTGGTCCGCAACGAGATGCCGTGCCCCCGCATCGCGAGGTGCAGGCCCAGGTTGCTCATGACGGTGGCGACCAGGGTGTCGTCGACGAGTTCGCCGGCCTCGTGCATCGCGAGGGCCATCACCGCCATGATCTGGTCGCCGTCGACGTCGCGCCCGTCCGCGTCGACGGCCAGGCAGCGGTCGGCGTCGCCGTCGTGGGCGATGCCCAGGTCCGCGCCGTGCGCCCGTACCGCCGCGCGCAGCGGCGCGAGGTGGGTCGAGCCGACGCCGTCGTTGATGTTGAGCCCGTCCGGGTCCGCGTGCAGCGCGATGACCTCCGCGCCGGCGCGCGCGTAGCAGTCGGGGGCGGCCGTCGACGCCGCGCCGTAGGCACAGTCGACGACCACACGCAGCCCGGACAGCGATTGCGGGGTGCTCGCCAGCAGGTGCGCCACGTACCGCGGCTCGGCGTCCAGAAGATCGCGCACGCGGCCGATCCGGGCGCCGGTGGGCCGGGTGAACGGCGCGCCGAGCCCCTCCTCGACGGCGAGCTCGACGGCATCCGGCAACTTGTGGCCGCCCGCCGCGAAGAGCTTGATGCCGTTGTCCGGCATGGCGTTGTGCGACGCCGAGATCATCACGCCCAGGTCCGCGCGCAGCGCGTCCACGAGATGGGCGACCGCTGGGGTGGGCAGCACGCCCACCCGCACGGCGTCCGCGCCGGCGGAGGCGAGCCCGGCGACCACGGCTGCCTCGAGCATCTCCCCGCTGGCGCGGGGGTCGCGGCCGACCACGGCGACGGGCCGATGGGTCCGGTCGCGTTCTGCGAGCACGCGCGCCGCCGAGGCGGCCAACGAGAGGGAGAGCTCAGGAGTGAGCACCTCACCGTTGGCCAGCCCGCGGACGCCGTCCGTGCCGAAGAGCCGTCGCACGCCTGCGATCAGCGCTTGCTGTACTGCGGCGCCTTACGCGCCTTCTTCAGGCCGTACTTCTTGCGCTCCGTCGCCCGGGCGTCCCGGGTGAGGAAGCCGGCACGCTTGAGCGGCGGGCGGTCCTCGGAGTCGACCTCGATGAGGGCGCGGGCGATGGCCAGCCGCAACGCACCGGCCTGGCCGGAGGTGCCGCCGCCCTGCAGGTTCGCGAAGATGTCGAACCGGTCGGTCTTCTCGACCGTGACCAGGGGCTCCCGGATGAGCTGCTGGTGCAGCTTGTTCGGGAAGTAGGTCTCCAGGCTCTTGCCGTTCAGGGTGAACTTGCCGGTGCCGGGCATCAGGCGGACCCGGACCACGGCCTCCTTGCGGCGGCCGACGGTCTGCACGGGGCGCTCGGTGTAGACGACGGGGATCTCGGCGGCGTTCCCGACCTCGGCCTCGTACTCGTCGGCGGCGTCGGCGAGGTCAAGCGCCTCGGCCTCGACGGCGGCCTCCTCGACGGCCTCGATCTCGGGCTCGGGGGTGGTCACGGGCTGTCCCTCTTCCGGGTACTCGGTACCGGTCGTCTCACTCACTGAGCGACCTGGGTGATCTGGTAGTCGACGGGCTTCTGCGCCGTGTGCGGGTGCGCCGGGCCGGCGTACACCTTGAGCTTCTTGCCCATCGCACGGCCGAGCCGGTTCTTCGGGAGCATGCCCTTCACGGCCTTCTCGACCAGCCGGTCCGGGTGCTTCTCGATCATCTCGCCGACGGAGCGCTTGCGGAGACCGCCCGGGTAGCCGCTGTGCCGGTAGACGAATTCGTTGTCCCGCTTGCTCTGCGCGACGGAGATCTTCTCCGCGTTCACGATGATCACGAAGTCGCCCGTGTCCATGTGCGGCGCGTAGGTGGGCTTGTGCTTGCCACGCAGGAGCGTGGCGGCCTGGGAGGCGAGCCGGCCGAGCACCACGTCCGTGGCATCGATCACGTGCCAGGCGCGGGTGATCTCGCCGGGCTTGGGGCTGTACGTGGGCACGGATCTACCTCGTCGTTCTGGGCTCGTGTGCTGCCTGTCGCTGCGGCTGGGCGGCCCGGACCCGGTTTCTCGGGCCCGGTGCGTGCAGGCACGCACCACTGGTTGCGCGCTCGCCGCACATCGATGGTCGAGGGTACCCGTCGCCTGCGGGCGACTTCAAATCACCCCCCTGGCGACCGACACCACACCACGGGCCCGCGGAGCGGAGCCCTCACCTGGACCGCCACAGGTTCGCGTTGGCGGTCTCCGCGGCTCGGTAGCCCGCCTCGGCCGCCCCGAGCGCCCGGCCGACGTCGGCGAGCACCCGGGTCAGGTCCGCCGCCGCGACGTCCCACTGCCGCTGCCGGTCCCGGTATCCCTGTGCGGCCTGCCCGTCCCAGGTCGCCGCGAGCGGGACCACCGCACGGCGCAGGTCGTCGAGCCGCGCCGCGATCCGGGCCGCCGTACCCACGACGTCCGCGCGGGCCGCCTCGAGCGCCCCGAAGGTCACCTTGATCTCCCCCATCGTGTTCTCCCTCGCCTGCTCAGCCGAGCGCCGCGCGGATCGCGGACAACCCGGAGTGTTGGGCGTCCTCCTGCTGCTGGTAGGTACGCCCCGACCCTTGGATCGCCTCGCCGATGGCGCGCAGCGCCTCGCCGAGCGCGCGGGCGTCGGCGTCCCAGCGGGCCATGAGGGCGGCGAAGGCGGTCGCCGCCTCGCCCATCCAGGCGCCCTGCAGGGGGGCCAACTGCCCGCGCAGTGCCGCGAGGTCGGCCTGCACCTCGCTGTCGACCGTGAGTACCTGCCGTCCGGCACGCGCCATCTCCTCGACGGTGGTGCCGAACCCGCCGGCTCCCGACCCGACCGTGTCGCGTCCGTCCGCCATGTCGTCCTCCACTTCCCCGGTCCGTGTCCCGGTGCTGCCGTGCGGTGGTGTCGTGACCACACTCGCAGCAGGACCCCGACCCGCGGGGGCGTTCGGGGAAACCGTGTGCGACTGCGAACGTGCTCCTCGCAGGGCACGCCGAGGGCTGGTGTCGACGTGTCCTCTCAGGTCGTGCGGTGCAGCGAGTCGACGACCGTGGCGCACGCCGCCGTGACCCCGGTGGCTCCGGCAGCGGTGTGCCGGCAGCCGACGCTGAGCTGCGCCTCGCCGTCGAGAACCACGTACCAGTCGACCTCGGCCCGGTCCGTGCCGCGAGCGGTCTCCCGGTAGGTCACGACGGTCCGGCCCGCGAACCGGGCGTCGCCGTCGAACCCGGTGAGCGGTGCGCCCCCGGCCACCGCGCGGTCGAACTCCGCCCGCAGCTCGGCGCGGGCGCGCTGCGGCTCGGCCTCGGCGTCGTACCCGAGCAGCGTGCGCTCGACGGAGATCAGGTCGCTGCCGTCGGGCGCGCCGGCGGGTGTCAGGAGGCTGCGCCGGCGCTCCGGCAATCCGCCCGTGTGTGCCCACCCCACCGGAATCCGCACCGCGTAGCCGTACTGGACGAGGTCACCGGCTGCAGTGAGCGGGACCGGGCCGCCCGCGGGCAGCGCGGTGTCCATCACGTACAGCCCCGCCAGGGCGACGGCTGCCGCGGCGCCGGCGGCCAGCGCCCGCAGCGGGCGGTGTCGGGCGGGAGCGACGGGCGGCAGCCAGTACGGCGCGGGCGCCGTTGACCGGGCCCCTCGGGCGTCGAGCGGTGACTCCGGAGAAGGTGATCCGAGAACAGGTGATCCCGGAAAGGCGGCCTGCGACCCGGTCACCGACCGGGCCGCCGGGCTCATAGCCACTGGCGGCCCCAGCAGCTGCGCGGGCAGCCGCAGCGCGCCGACCACCGCGGCGGCGTCCGGCCGCTCGACCACGCGCACGTCGAGCACCCCGGCGGCGTCGAGCAGCTCCGCGAGCAGTGGGGTCCGGGCGACCCCGCCGATCAGGAGCACCGGGGGCGACCGCCCGGGACCGGCGCCGTCCACGACCGTCCGGACAGCCGCGACGACGGCCGCCAGCGGCGGGACCAGCGCGCAGCGCACCGCCTCGGCGCCCAGATCGGCGGGAGGCTCGCCCCCACGCACCAGCGGCAGCAGCGAGAGGTCCTCGCGCACGGCTCGCGCCCTGGCCAGGTCCACGGTTCCGCGCACGCCCAGGAGCTCGGCCGTGACGCCGTCAAGGACCGTGCCGCCCACGGGGACCCGGCAGGCGGTCAGGACGCGCCCGCCCGAGACCCGCACGACGTCGGTTCCGGACCGCCCGGCGTCGACGACCACGACGTCCGCCGGCACGACCGCGGCGTCCACGGTGTCGGCCAGGTGGCACCCCAGCGCCGCGACGGCCGCCGGCACGACCCGCACGACCGCTGCGACATCCGGCGGCACCGCAGGCGGCGGGCCGGCGCCCTGCACGACGATCAGTTCCTCCGCGGGCCGGTCCAGCAGCGCCGTCAGCCCGGCCGAGAGCACTCCGGAGACATCGCCCACCGCCGGCAGCTCCGCGAGCAGCCGCGGACGGGGGTCGTCGACCGCCACGCGCACCCACGCGCTCCCTGCCGACACGGCCACGCGGTTCACGGGCCGGCCTGTCCGGGCTCGATGTCCGGCTCGGCCGGAAGCCACGCGAGCTGGACGCCGCGGTTGCCGCGTCGCCGGTCGACGAGCGTGCCACGCCCCGGTGGCAGCGGCCGCGGCCTGACGGTGCCGACCAGCGCACCCTCGTCCGAGCTGCCGTTCATCACCAGCCCCGGGACGGCGAGCTCGCGGAGCCGACCGAGCAACGGATCGAACAGCGCCCGGGACGCCCCGCCGCAGCGCCGGGTGACGACCACATGCAGCCCGACGTCCTTGGCCTGCGGCAGGAACTCCAGGAGCGGCAGCAGCGGGTTGCCAGCCGCGCCACCGGGGGCGACGAGGTCGTAGTCGTCCACGAGCACCACCACCTCCGGGCCGCTCCACCAGCTGCGTTCCCGCAGCTCACGCTGGCCGACGGTCGGGCCCGGCAGCCGTCCGCGCAGGGACGCCGCGATGTCGTGGGCTGCCTCCGCCGCCGTGTCGGCCGAACTCGCGTAGGCGAGCAGGTGCGCGGCGGGGACGGCGCCGAGCAGCCCCCGGCGGTAGTCGACGACCACGATGCGCAGCTCGTCCGGCGCGTACCGCGTAACCAGCCCGTTCGCGACCACGCGCAACAGGGTGGTCTTGCCGCTCTCCGCGTCCGCGAAGCACACCAGGTGCGGGTCCGCACCCAGATCGACCCCGACCGGGACGAGGCCCTCCTCGTCGAGACCGATCGGAATGCTGCCCTCGCCGCGCCCGGCACCGTCCACGGCGACCGCGGGGACGTCGTCGAGGTGCACCAGCTCGGGCAGAATCGCGACCGGGGTGAACGACGGGCCGGCCCACGCGTCGGCGACGGCGGCCACGAGGCCGCCCGTGTCACGGTCGTCGTCCGCCTCGGTGCCGCCGGTCGACAGCCACGGGGCCGCCAGCACCATCGGTGCACCGTCCGCAGCCAGGCCGTGTCCCGGACGTGCGGGCACCGCAGCCGCCCGGCGGCGGTCCACCTCGGACTCGGCCGGCTCGCCCAACCGCAGCTCGAGGCGGCTGCCGAGGACGTCCTTCAGCGCAGGCCGCAGCTCGCTCCAACGGCTCGCCGTCATCACCAGATGCAGGCCGTACGAGAGCCCCTGCGCGGCGAGCGGCAGCAGCCGGGCCTCCAGGTCGTCGAACTCGCCGCGCAGCACGAGGTAGCCGTCGACCACAAGCAGGACGTCCGTGGCGGCCTCCGCGGGAAACTCACCCGCCGCTCTGCGGGCCCGGAACTGCTCGACCGATCCGACAGCGGCCGCCCGGAACAGCCGCTCCCGCCGGTCCAGCACGGCCTCCGCCTCGGCGACGACCCGACGAACGACGTCCGGGTGCTGCCGGTCCGTGACCGTGCCGACGTGGGGCAGACCGGCCAGCACCGACAGCCCACCGCCGCCGAAGTCGATGACGTGCACGCCGAGCTCGTCCGGCCGGTGGGTGAGGGCGAGGGCCAGCACGACCGTTCGCACCGCCCCGGACTTGCCCGCCCGCGGCCCGCCGACCACGGCGAGGTGACCGGCGGCGTTCGCGAGGTCGATCGTCAACGGGTCGCGGCGCTGCAGGTACGGCCGGTCGATCACACCGACGGGCACCCGCAGCGTCCCGCCGGACCCGGGTACCGCGAGGCCCCGGCCCGGCCGGACCGCAGGCACGCCGAGCACCTGGTCGAGGGGTGGCGCCGCATCCAGTGGAGGCAACCACACCCGGTGTGCCGCCGGTCCCCGCCCGACCATCGCCGCGATCATCGTGTCGAGCACCGTGGGGCCGTCCGGCTGCGCCTCCGGCGGCGGCCCTGCGCCGTCCGGCCCCACCGGCCCGACACGGAAGCGGTGGGCCCTGTGCGGCGCCGAAGGGCCCGCCACGGTCCGGACCGGCGGGCCGGCGATCGGGCCGGAGACGTACGCGGCCCGGAACCGGACCAGCTCACCCGTCCCCGTGGCGAGGAAGGCCGAGCCGGGCGCGGGCGGCAACCGGTGGGCGTCGGGCACCCCCAGGACAGCGCGCGACTCTGCAGCGGAGAAGGTGCGCAGCGCGATCCGGTAGGAGAGGTGCGAATCGAGCCCGCGCAGCCGGCCCTCGTCGAGCCGCTGCGACGCGAGCAGCAGGTGGATCCCGAGGGATCGGCCGAGCCGCCCGATCGTCCCGAGGAGATCGACGAGCTCCGGACGCTGGGCGAGCAGCTCGGAGAACTCGTCGACGACGACCAGCAGCGCCGGCAGCGGGGGCAGCTCTCGCCCGAGAGAGCGGCGCGCTGCCGCGTACTCGGCCACCCCGGTGAGGTTTCCCGCGGCCCGCAGTAGCTCCTGGCGCCGGGTGAGCTCACCCTCCAGCGCGTCAGCCATCCGATCGACCAGGTGCAGCTCGTCCGCCAGGTTGGTGATCACTGCGGAGACGTGCGGGAGGCTGCCGAGGCCGAGGAAGGTGGCACCGCCCTTGAAGTCGACCAGCACGAGGTTCAGCTCGTCCGACGAGTGGGTGGCGATCAGGCCCAGTACCAGCGTCCGCAGCAGCTCGCTCTTCCCCGACCCCGTGGCGCCGATGCACAGGCCGTGGGGCCCGCTGCCGCCCTGGGCGGACTCCTTGAGGTCCAGCGCCACCGGCACCCCCGCGTCGTCCACCCCGATCGGCACACACAACCGGGCCGCCGGCTGGCGGCGGCGGTCCACCCGCAGCACCTCGACGGCCTCCGGGGTGACTGCGCGGGGCGCACTCCGCGCGAGGCCGAGCAGCTCGGGCAGGCCGGCGGCCGACTCCGGACCGGCCAGGGGGCCGGCGCTCGCGGCCCGGTACCGGGCGAGCCGACGGGCCAACGCCGTGGCCTCGGCGACCGGCAACGCATCCGGCCTGCCGACGGCACCGACGCCGCCGGCCCCGTCCGTCCACGACAGCTCGTTCGGCCCGACGAGCAGGCGCACCACGGCGGGCGTCGGCCGCCGGCCGGGTGGCGTCCCCACCCGCAGCACCGTCGTGCCCGCGACCGCGGCCCACGAGCCGGGGCCGGCCGCGTCGTCGACGACCACGAGCAGGTGCGGCTCCGCCGCTCCGGTGCCCGGGGCCCGGCCCGCCAGCTCGGCCTCCCACCAGTGCCGGACGTCGTCGGCCCGGGCCGTGATCATCCGTATCGGCCCGACGGCGTCGCTGAGCCGCGGATGTGCAGCGTGCGGCAGCCACTTGACCCACTCCCACTCCGGTGCCAGGTAGGCGGGGGCGACGACGGCGAGCAGCGCGTCCGTGGGGCCGTGCCACAGCACGTACTGCGCGACCAGCGCCCGGGCCAGTGCGCGGGCGTGCTCGGGCCCGGCGCCGGGCGCCGCCTCGAGCCAGATGGCCGCGGTCCCGCGCAGCGACAGTGCGACCGGGAGTTCGGGGACGATCGCGTGCGCCCGCAGGAAGCGGCGCAGGGCCAGCGCCGTCACCGGCTCGAGCCCGTCCACCGGACCGGTCTGCGGTGCGATCAGTGCGGTGGCCAGCCGCTGCGCGCCAGTGCCCGTGCGCAGCAGGCCGAAGTCGGGGTCGGTGCTGCGCCGTTCCCACAGCCGCCCGGCTGCGAGCACTGTGGGCCAGGCGGCGGGATCAGGATGCACGTGCTCCAGGGCCGCCCTCTGCTCCGCGACGACGACCCGGACCCGCCGGCGGGTCGTTGCCAGGTACCGCAGGTAGTCTCGCCGCTCCTCGTCCACCACCGCCTGCCGCTGACCTGCGCTTCGCCCTCCACCGCCGACGAGCAGCATCCCGACCGTCGACAACGCGAACATGCCGCCGAACAGCAGCGACGACGGATCGCGCGGACCCAGCGCGACGAATCCGACCGAGCCCAGCAGCATCACCCCGGGCAGCAACCGGGCGAGGAGCGCGGGCGGGACGGGCCGCTCGGGCTCGGGTGGCGGTTCGATCGCGAGCTCGCCGCCGGGCATCCGCGGGACGGCGCGCGGCGGCCGCGGCACCTCGACCGTGGGCATCGCGCCTCCGTTCCTGCGGTGCGGGCCCGGTACACGGCCGCGCCTGCGACTTCTGCGAAACGGCCCCGCGGGGGACCGCAGCGCGGCGATAGTAGGCAGCCGCACCGACAGTTCGTGGCCGTTCCGCAGAACCGGCGACGGTCCCGGGTCACGACCCGCTCAGGAGGTTCCGTGCGCGTCCCGCCCGTCTACTGCCGGCTGACCGTGCTCACCCCCGGCAGCCGTGCCGACGTCGCCCTGCCGGTCGACGTCCCGGTCGCCGACCTGGTGCCGATGTTGATGGAGCTGCTCGGCGAGCAGGGCGACCCGGGCCGGCCGGTGCCGTGGCGCCTCACCGGGCCGACCGGCGGCGCGCCTGCGCCGGGCGCCACGCTGGACGACATCGGCGTTCTCGACGGGGAGCTGCTGCGGCTCGGCCCGGCCGCCCCGCCTCCGCCGGCGCCGGTGTTCGACGATCCCGTCGACGCGCTGGCGGCGCTCACCGCGCCCTCCGCGGCGGCCCGTCGGCCGGGTCGGCCCGGCGGGCGCATGATCGTGCCGGCCGTCGCCGTGCCCGTCGGCGCCCTGCTGCTGGCCGGCGCGACACCCACCGGCTACGCCTGGACGGCCGGCGCGCTCGCGGGTGCCGCCGCGCTGGCGGCGATCGTCTGGACGGCGCTGCTCGGCCGGCGCGCGAACGGCCGAGACGACGATCCCCCGACCTCGCGGGCGGCGGCTCTGGTTCCCGCCCTCTGCGCGGTACCGCTCGCCGCGGCAGCCGGCTGGGCCGCCCTGCCAGGACCGCCGAGCGCCGCATCGCTGCTGGCGGCCGCGGTGGCGGCCGGGACCGCGGCCGCGCTCGCCCAGGTCGCCGCCCGGGCGGTGGTCCCCACACTCGTCGGCGCCGGCGTGGTCGCGGTGCTGACCGCTGCGGCGGCGGTCGCCCGCCTGCAGTTCGACGTCGCCGTCCCCGTGATCGCCGCCGTCGTCGCTGCCGCCGCGCTCTGCACCGGGCCGGTGCTGCCGAGGGTGACGCTGCGGTTGTCCGGCCTGCCCAGGCCCGTCGTCGCCACGGACGCCGCCGGGCTGGTCGCCGCGGACACGGGTCCGGACGTGCTTCCTCCCACTGAACTCGCCGCCCGCGCCCGGCTGGCCCAGGCCCAGCTCGCCGGGCTGTCCGGGGGCTTCGCGGTGGTCGCCGCCACCGCGGCGCCACTCGCTGCCACCGGCGGGTGGGCGGGATGGACGGGCCCGGCGCTCGCCGCCGCCGTCGCAGCGGTACTGCTGCTGCGCGCCCGCGGGTTCGCCGATCCGACGATCGCCCGGGTCCACCTGTCGACCGGGTCGGCGGCCGGAGCCGCCCTGGTCGGACTCGGCGCGGTCGCCGCCGGTCCGGCCGGGCGCCTGGGCGGCGCCCTGATCCTGCTCGGCGCCGCGGGGATCACGATCGCGACGGCGGGTGCGACGGCCACCGGCTCGCCCGTGGCCCGCCGGGCCGTGGAACTGGTCGAGGGCGTCCTCGCCGCGGCCGTGGTCCCGCTCGCCCTCGCGGCGGCGGGCGTGTTCGCACTGGTGCGCGGGCTGTGAGTGCGGGAACGGCGGTCGCCGCGGTGCTCGCGTTGCTCGCCCCGTTCCCCGCGCCCCCTGCCCCACCCGTCCGCTGCGCTCCTCCGGCGGCGGTGGCAGGCCCCGTCGAGCCCGCCCTGGCCGAGCGGTTGCGTCTGCCCGCTCTGCATGCGCTGGCGACCGGGCGCGGTCAGCGCGTCGCGGTGATCGACACTGGGGTGGCCCCGCATCCGCGGCTCGCCGGCCGGCTGGTCGGGCTGGACGACCTCCTCGCGGGCGGTGACGGGCTCGCCGACTGCGATGGCCACGGCACCGCCGTCGCCGGGCTGATCGGAGCCGCTCCGGACCCGCGGGACGGCTCGGCCGGGGTTGCTCCCGGGGCCCGGATCCTCGCGCTGCGCCAGTTCAGCCCGACGGTCGCCGGACCGGACGGGCGGCCCGCGGGCGACCTGCGCTCGCTGGCGACGGCACTGCGGGAGGCGGTCGGCGCCGGAGCCACGGTCGTCAACATCTCCGGCGCGGTGTGCCTGCCTGTCGAGCAGGCCGCCGTCGAGGGCGCACCGCTGCGCTCCGCGCTCCGGGCGGCCGCCGTCGCGGACGTCGTGGTCGTGGCGGCGGCCGGCAACGTCGACAGCGGCGGGTGCGCCGCGGACCGCCCAGACCTCGTATCGCTCCCCGGATGGGAGGACGGCGTGCTCACCGTGGGCGCGGTCGGCCCGGACGACCGGCCCGCGCGGTTCACCGCCCGGGGGCCGTGGGTCGACGTGGCCGCCCCCGGCACGGGCGTGCGCTCGTTGAGCGTGGACGGGGGCACCGGACCGCCGCTGGACGGCACCAGCTTCGCCGCCCCGCTCGTCGCCGGCCTCGCCGCGCTGATCCGCGAGCGCCGCCCTGGCCTGACCGCCCGTGAGGTCGTGGACCGCATCACCGGGACGGCCCGCCGCCCGGCCGCCGGGCGCGACGAGGCGGTCGGCTCCGGGGTCGTCGACCCCGTCGCCGCGCTGACCGTCGAACCCGCGGTGTTCGCCGTGCCGGGCGGCGGTGCGACGGGGGTGCTCGCCGTGCCCGCATCGCCGAAACGGGCGGCGCGATGGCCGCTCACGGCGCTCGCGGTCCTGCTGGCGGTCACGGCCGCGGCGGCCGCCGCACTGCGTCACCGGACGGGCCCACCGCCCCTCGGCTGAGCAGCACGCTCGCCGCGGCCCCTGCGCCGACCATGCCGCTCGTCATCGAGCCGGGACGTCCACGGCCCCGGTTGCCCCCGCGACGTCCAGCACCGGGCCGGTGGGCAGGAGCCGCAGCGCCGCCTCCGGGGCCGGCGCGGGATCTGTCATCCCGAGCGCGGCCGCCGATGCCTCGTCCGCGACCCCGTTGGCGACGCCGCTCGCCGACACGAGCCACACCGTGCCCGCTCCGGCCGGAACGCCCGGTGCGGTCGCGCGCACGGCCCCACCGGCGCCCACCGCGACCGCGTCCACCCGTGCGCCGGGGCCGTCCGCGGCGGCGAGTACGACGGTCGGCTCCGCTCCCGGCATCCGGCCGAGGTGCACGCCGCCCACCGGGTCCGCCCCCGGCTCTCCCGACCAGGTCCAGCAGGTCACAGGAGCCTCGGCGGGCTCCCTCAGTGTCGGGGCGACGGCGGGCCAGCCGGCCACGTCGAGCCGGTGGACCGGGGGAAGGTCGGCGATCAGCTCGGGGCCGATCCCGGTCACCGCGTTCCCGGAGGCCGCGGCCAGCACGTCCGCAACCAGCGGTGGGACCTCCTGCAGACCCCGGTCGAGCACCACGTGATAGCGCGGAGCCGCCCCGGCGGGACGGCTCGACACGATGTCACCGACCCGTGCGCGCAGGCCGCGCGGCCCGGGTGCGCCCGCATCGGGCACGACCGGTCTGACCAGCGGCGGTCCCTCGGGCAGGGCCGAGACCAGGCCCGGGGACGCGGGCCGGGCGGCCCGGCCGGTGAGCCCGAGCGCGGTCCGGACCGCGGCGTCCCCGAGGTCGACCCGGTGCCGGTGCCCGCCGGTGACCAGCCACGTCGCGCCGCCGGGCACGGCGAGCAGGACGCCGGCCGGCTCCTCCGACCCCGCAGCGACCCCGGCGAGCACGGTCGTGCCGAGCAACCGGCCGGTGGGGGTGGCCTCGTCGCACACCGCCCAGCGCGGCACGACGCGCCGCTGCGGATCCGCCCCCACCGCTCCGGCGACGGCGGCGGCCGCGGTTCGCGGCGCCTCTGCGAGCGTCCCGTCGTCGACGAGCACCGGGTCGGTGAGCACCGGCGCCGAGCGCAGCGCAGCGAGCACGAGCCGACCCGCGACGGCGTTCGCGACCGGCACCAGACGGTCCGGATCGTGCGCGACGACGTACAGCGCGCCCGACGGCGTGCCGACCACCAGGTCCTGCGTACGCCACGCCGGACGCGGGGCGACGACCGCCGACACCAGTGCCGCGGCAAGCCCGAGCACACCCAACACGATCCCGGCTGCGACGGCCCGGCGCTGTGCGCGGACCTGCTCGTGCAGCGGCACCGGATCACCCCGCACCAGGGCGGCCTCCCACCGGCGCAGGCCGAACCGATAGGCGTCGACCTGGTCGCGGGTGGCCGGGCTGGGAGGAGCCACGCTCGGCACGCTAACCGGGCGGACGCGTCCCCGAGGTCGTTTCGGGAAACACCCCCCGGGAACCGGCTCGTCAGGGTCGAGTCAGCCCACCGAGATGGCGTCGAGGCGCTCGCGGATGAACGGTGCGGTCACCACCGGGTCGAGGCCGCCCCGCCGGCCCACCGGCGGCGCCAGCGGGGTGACGACGGCGTCGTGGTCCAGCTCGTAGAAGAACACCAGGGACATCAGTTCCTCGTCCGGATGCGCGGCCTGCGGCGGCAGCACGCGGTGGCGGCCCGAGCTCCACCGCAGCCCGGTCCCGTAAGCGAGCGGAGCGAGCGAACCAGTGTCACAGCGCGTTCGCGAAGCGTCGACCGAGCGCAGCGAGGGAGTGCGGAGAGCGAGCAGGTCGCCGATGTTGACCGTCAGCGCGTCCGGGTCGTACGGGGCGTCCTGCCAGACGCCCGAACCATCGGGGTCATCAGCTGCGGTGCCGAACACCTGCAGCCCGCCCGCTCCCGGCTCCCGGTCGAGCACGGTGACCGTGCCGAAGTCGGTGTGCGGCCCGATCCGGTACTGACCGTCGGCGGGCCTCGGCGATGCGCCGCGTCGCGGACGACCCCTCGGCCGGCCAGACGTTCGGCGGGAACCACACCGCGTCCACGGCCGCGTCCCCGGTCGGCGTGTCCGGCCCGACGGCGAACGACTCCTTGAGGTCCGGCGGGGTCTCCGTGCCCTCGACGAGCGCGTTCGCCTCGACGCCCGGAGCGAGCCATCCGCGCCCGCCGATGCGCACCGCGTACCGCTGCTTGACCTCGTCGGGCAGGGCGAAGAACCGCCGCGCCGCCGCCCGCACACCTGCCCGCAGGGCGGCGTCGACGCCGTGGCCGGTGACCAGCAGGAAGCCCGCCCGCCGCAACGCCGTGTCCACCTGCGTGGCGACGGCCGCAGGATCGGCTCGCCAGGTGTCGAGATCGACCGTGGGGATCGCGTTCGCCGGCATCAGGGCGCCTCTCCGATGTCCTCGTGCCACAGCTCCGGCCGGGCCGCGATGAAGTCCTCCATCAGCGACACGCAGCGGTCGTCGTCGAGCAGCGTGACCTCGACCCCGTGCTCGGCCAGCCAGTCGTGCCCGCCGGTGAACGTGCGCGACTCCCCGATCACGACGGCACCGATGCCGAACTGCCGGACCAGCCCACTGCAGTACCAGCAGGGCGACAGGGTCGTCACCATGACGGTCTTGCGGTAGTCGCGTTGGCGCCCGGCCGCACGGAACGCGGCCGTCTCGGCGTGCATCGACGGGTCGCCGTCCTGAACGCGCCGGTTGTGGCCGCGGCCCAGGAGCGTTCCGTCGGCGGCGAACAGGGCGGCCCCGATCGGGATGCCGCCCTCCGCGAGCCCGGCGCGGGCCTCGTCGAGGGCGATGTCGAGGGCGCTGCCGAGCAGTGCGGTGAGGTCGGTGTCGGGCACGACGACACTCTGCGGGGCGGCCGCCGCTCCCGGCAACCGACCCGCCGTTGCGAACAGGTTTCCGAGCACCCCGCTGTTACCGGAATGCGGCCTACATCAGCGCGCCGCCCGTCAGGGCGGTGGTGCAAGCTGCGTACGTGGGAGACCTCGCCGTGTCCGGCCTCGCTCGGACTCGGCTGGCCCGGTCTGTCGCCGACGCGGGCTGGTCGACGTTCGTGGCGATGCTTGACTATAAGGCGCGGCGGCACGGGCGGAGGTTCGCCCGAGTCGGGCGCTGGTTCCCGCGCCCGAGTCGGGCGCTGGTTCCCGTCCACCCGGGCGTGCTCGGCGTGCGGGGCCATCGGCGAGGCCAAGCCCCTGCACGTGCGGAACTGGACCTGCCCGTGCGGCGCCGTCCACGACCGCGATCACAACGCGGCCAAGAACATCCTCGCGGCGGGACGCGCCGAGAGTAGAGAAACGCTCGTGGAGCTGGTGTCAGCCGGGACCCCGGTCCCGCAACCGGCCGTGAAGCGAGAACCCGCCGGGAGCACGGCATGAGCCGCGCAGACCGGAATCCCCGCCGCCCACGGCGGGGAGGACGTCAAGCGCCGCCCGGCACCCGCAGCCGGCGCGTCACCGCTGCCCGGGCGGCCAGTTCGGCGTCCGGCGGGTAGTCGACACCGACGAGCGTCAGCCCGTGAGCGGGCGCCACCCCCACGTCCGACGCCCGCTCCGCCCGCAGGAGCAGGCCGGCCGGCCACTCGACAGCGCGGCGGCCGCGGCCCACGTCGAGCAGCGCCCCGACCAGACTGCGGACCATCGAGTGGCAGAAGGCATCGGCCGACACCACCGCCTCGACGATTCCGTCCGGCCCGCGGGTCCACTCCAGGCGCTGCAGCGCCCGCACCGTCGTCGCGCCCTCCCGGCGCTTGCAGAACGCGGCGAAGTCGTGCTCGCCGAGCAACCCGGCGGACGCGGCCGCGACGGCGTCGAGATCCAGCGGATGCGGCCAGGCCAGCGTGTCGCGAGCACGCAACGGGTCCGCGCCCCAGGGCGCTGTGGCGATCCGGTAGCGGTAGTGACGGCTCAGTGCCGCGAACCGGGCGTCGAACTCCACCGGCACGGGCGTGACGGCGGTGACCCGCACGTCGGCGGGCAGCAGCCGGGCCAAGCGGCGCACGAGCCGGACGGGGTCGACGTCGGCGGGCAGGTCCGCGGAGGCGACCTGCCCGGTGGCGTGCACGCCGGCGTCGGTCCGCCCGGCCACCGTCAGCGCGACGGGTACCCGCAGGATCACGGCCAGCGCATCGGTGAGCACCCCGGCCACGGTGCGCCGCCCGGGCTGGGCGGCCCAGCCGGAGAAGTCGGTGCCGTCGTAGGCGATGTCGAGCCGGTACCTCGCATCTCGGTGCGGCTCGGGCACGGGAGCCCCGGGGAACGCGGCCGGAACGGCGACGAGCCCGCCGTCCCCTACCCCACCGACATGCGTTGGGGGGACGGCGGGCTCGCTCACGTGCCGGTGGTTCAGGACCTCGGTGCAGGCGGCTCGAACCCGGCGGCCTCGGCGGCCTCCGGCGTCGCGAACCAGACCTCGGCCACGGTCCGCTCGTAGTGCGGCGACTCGGGAACGTGGTAGATCTTCGAGTCCTCGTTACCCTTGATCGGGAAGCCGTCCGGCGCCTCGGACGGGTCGGCCAGCGGGGCGTGGCTGCCCTCGCCGTACGGCGCGTTCGCGGTCGAGGTGCTCTCCTCGGCCGGTGCGTCGGCCGCCGGGCCATCCGCTGCCGGTGCGTCTGCCGCCGTCTCGGCCGCGGTCGCCGAAGCGCCCTCGGCCTCGTCGACGGCGTTCTCCCCGGTTGTCGGGCCCGTCTCCGCCGCGGCCGGAGCCGCCGCGGTGGCCGGCTGGCGGCGCTGCGACCCGGCAACGCGCCGGGCCCGGTCCGCCTCGTCCGTGACGGTCTTCTGCGACACCAGCTCGATCACGGCCATCGGGGCGTTGTCGCCCTGACGCGCCAGCGTCTTGGTGATGCGCGTGTAACCGCCGTTGCGGTCGGCGAAGAACGGGCCGATCTCGTGCATCAAGCGGTGCACGGTCTCCCGATCCCGGATCACCTTCTGGATCTCGCGGCGGTTGTGCAGGTCGCCGCGCTTGGCCTTGGTGATCAGGCGCTCGGCGTACGGGCGCAGCCGCTTCGCCTTGGCCTCGGTCGTGGTGATCTTGCCGTGCTGGAACAGCGAAGTCGCCAGGTTGGCCAGGATCAGCCGCTGGTGCGCGGGCGAGCCGCCGAGGCGGGCGCCCTTGGTGGGCTGAGGCATCGCTACAGCTGCTCCGTTTCTGCGTAGTCCTGGCCGTCGTCACCGAACGGCTGGTCCGGGTCGAACGTGTCCGTGGTGTAGTCCGTGGCCGCCACGGTCGGGTCGAACCCGGGCGGGCTGTCCTTGAGCGCGAGGCCGAGCCCGACGAGCTTCATCTTGACCTCGTCGATCGACTTCGCACCGAAGTTGCGGATGTCGAGCAGGTCGGCCTCGCTGCGGCCCACCAGTTCGCCGACGGTGTGGATGCCCTCGCGCTTGAGGCAGTTGTAGGAACGGACCGTCAGGTCGAGCTCCTCGATCGGCATCGCGAAGGCGGCGATGGTGTCGGCCTCCTGCGGCGACGGGCCGATCTCGATGCCCTCTGCGTCGACGTTCAGCTCGCGGGCCAGGCCGAAGAGCTCCACGAGGGTCTTGCCGGCCGAGGCCAGCGCGTCCCGCGGGGTCATCGACGGCTTGGTCTCGACGTCCAGCACGAGGCGGTCGAAGTCGGTGCGCTGCTCGACGCGGGTGGCCTCGACCTTGTAGGTCACCTTCAGCACCGGCGAGTAGATCGAGTCGACCGGGATGCGGCCGATCTCGGCACCGGTGGCCTTGTTCTGCTGGGCCGGCACGTACCCGCGGCCCCGCTCGACGACCAGCTCGACCTCGAGGCGGCCCTTGTCGTTCAGGGTGGCGATGTGCAGGTCCGGGTTGTGCACGGTGACGCCCGCGGGCGGCACGATGTCGCCGGCCGTCACCGGGCCGGGGCCCTGCTTGCGCAGGTACATGGTGACCGGCTCGTCCTCCTCGGAGCTCACGACGAGCTCCTTGAGGTTCAGGATGATGTCGGTGACGTCCTCCTTGACGCCCGGGACGGTGGTGAACTCGTGCAGCACGCCGTCGATGCGGATGCTGGTCACGGCCGCGCCGGGGATGGACGACAGAAGGGTGCGCCGGAGCGAGTTGCCCAGCGTGTAGCCGAATCCCGGCTCCAGCGGCTCGATGACGAACCGCGACCGGGTGTCGGCGACCGTGTCCTCGGTCAGGGCAGGGCGCTGAGAGATCAGCACAGGTGTTTCTCCATTCGGTTTGCCGCGGCACCCACTATTTGATGCCGCAGTGAGCCCCCGGCCCCACTGCAGGGCCGGGGGATCGAGCGCTACCCCTTACTTGGAGTAGAGCTCGACGATCAGCTGCTCGGTGACCTGCGTGTCGATCTGCGCACGCTCCGGGAGCTGGTGCACGAGGATGCGCAGGCTGCTGGGCACGACCTGCAGCCAGGCCGGGATCGGCCGGTCGCCCACCAGCTCCTTGGCGATGATGAAGGGGTCGGTCGGCATCGACTTCGGCTTGACGTCGATGACGTCCCACTGCGACACCCGGAAGCTGGGGATGTCGACCTTCTTCCCGTTGACCAGGAAGTGGCCGTGGTTCACCAGCTGACGGGCCATGCGCCGGGTGCGGGCGAGACCCGCGCGGTACACGACGTTGTCCAGGCGCGACTCGAGGATCTGGAGCAGGTTGTCGCCGGTCTTGCCCTGGCGACGGTTGGCCTCCTCGTAGTAGCGGCGGAACTGCCGCTCGAGCACGCCGTACGCGAAGCGGGCCTTCTGCTTCTCCTGCATCTGCAGGAGGTACTCGGTCTCCTTGATCCGGATCCGGCCGTGCTGGCCGGGCGGGTACGGGCGACGCTCGAAAGCCTGGTCTCCGCCGACGAGGTCGACCTTCAGCCGGCGGGACTTGCGGGTCATGGGGCCGGTGTAGCGAGCCATGTCTGGTTGCTCCTCTCCCCTAGACCCGGCGCCGCTTGGGCGGGCGGCAGCCGTTGTGCGGCTGCGGGGTGACGTCGGAAATCGTGCCCACCTCGAGGCCGGCGGCCTGCAGCGAACGAATCGCGGTCTCCCGGCCGGAGCCGGGACCCTTGACGAACACGTCGACCTTCTTCATGCCGTGCTCGGCGGCCTTGCGGGCGGCGCTCTCGGCGGCCATCTGCGCCGCGAACGGCGTGGACTTGCGCGAGCCCTTGAACCCGACGTGACCCGCCGAGGCCCACGCGATCACCGCACCGGTCGGGTCCGTGATGGACACGATCGTGTTGTTGAAGGTGCTCTTGATGTGCGCGTGGCCGTGCGCGACGTTCTTCTTCTCCTTGCGGCGGACCTTCTTCGGTCCGGCCGCCGTACGGCTGCGGGGCGGCATTACTTCTTACCTGCCTTCTTCTTGCCGGCGACGGTCTTCTTCGGACCCTTGCGGCTGCGGGCGTTGGTCTTGGTCCGCTGGCCGCGCACCGGCAGGCCCCGGCGGTGCCGGATCCCCTGGTAGCAGCCGATCTCGATCTTCCGGCGGATGTCCGCCTGCACCTCGCGGCGCAGGTCGCCCTCGACCCGGAAGTTGCTCTCGATGTACTCGCGCAGTGCGACGAGATCCTCGTCGGTCAGGTCCTTCGTGCGCAGGTCGTAGCCGATCCCCGTGGCGTTGAGGATCTCCTTCGACCGGGTGCGTCCGATCCCGTAGATATAGGTGAGCGCGACCTCCATCCGCTTGTCGCGGGGGAGGTCGACGCCGGCGAGACGTGCCATGCGGCGGGGTGCTCCTGTCGTTGTGCCGGGTACTCCCGACGACCGTCCCGGCCGCGCAGCGGCCGGGCCCCGGCCCGGTCCCGGGGGCGGACCGCGCCCGATGGCGCGGCAGGTTCGTCGGGTTCCTCTGTGGTGCTGCGGTCAGACGACCGCGACGTGCGCTGGATGGTGCTCCGCGCTACTCAGCCCTGGCGCTGCTTGTGGCGCAGGTTCTCGCAGATCACCATGACCCGCCCGTGACGGCGGATCACCTTGCACTTGTCGCAGATCTTCTTGACGCTCGGGTTGACCTTCACGTCGTCGATCCTGTTCTCGGTAGCGCTCCCGGCGGTCGCCGGGAGCGATGCGTCACTTGTAGCGGTAGACGATGCGGCCGCGGGTCAGGTCGTACGGCGACAGCTCGACCACCACCCGGTCCTCGGGGAGGATCCGGATGTAGTGCTGCCGCATCTTCCCGCTGATGTGGGCCAGGACCCGGTGTCCGTTCTCCAGCTCCACGCGGAACATCGCGTTCGGCAGGGGTTCGACGACCCGGCCCTCGACCTCGATCGCCCCGTCCTTCTTGGCCATGTCCTCCGCGTTCCGTGACAGAAGTGGTGTCGGTCCTTGCTCGCGGGCACGCCACAACCCAGAACCGTGGAGTGCGGGAGGCACGACGGGACGGGCCCTACGGGCACGCGCGAAACACCAGTGTACGTCGCTTGCCTCACCTGCCGCGCGTGGGGTAGGCGCGGCAGCCGCACCCGCCGGAGTCGAGCCACTGGGGCCCATCTCGAGGGGCGACTCGGCGGCCGAATCGACCCTACGCTGCGGGAATGGCCCAGCGTCGCCTGCCCCGACCCGCCGAGCTCGCTCCGCTCCTGCGGCCCGCCCCGTTCGTTCGCGACGCTGCCACCCGGCGGCTGCGCCGTGCAGCCGCCGTCGCCGACCTCCGGGCGATCGCCCGGCGGCGCACCCCGCGCGCGGTGTTCGACTACTGCGACGGGGCCGCCGACGGCGAGCAGTCGCTCCGCCGGGCTCGGGAGGCGTTCGCGAGGATCGAGTTCCGCCCGTCGGTGCTGCGCGACGTGTCGACCATCGACACCGGCCGCGACATCCTCGGCCGACGTTCGGCCCTCCCGTTCGTGTTCGCCCCGACCGGCTTCACCCGGATGATGCACACCGAGGGCGAGCGCGCGGTGGCGTCGGTGGCGCAGGAGGTCGGCGTCCCCTACGCCCTGTCGACCGTGGGGACCACCAGCATCGAGGACCTGGCCGCCTCCGCGCCCTCCGCCCGTCTGTGGTTCCAGCTCTACCTGTGGCGTGACCGGTCGTTCGGCAAGGATCTCGTCCAGCGCGCCGCAGCCGCCGGCTACGACACGCTCATGCTCACGGTGGACACGCCCGTCGGCGGAGCACGGCTACGCGACGTCCGCAACGGTCTGTCGATCCCGCCCGCGCTCTCGATGCGCACGTTCCTCGATGGCGCGCTGCATCCGAGCTGGTGGTTCGACCTGCTCACCACCGAACCCCTGACGTTCTCGACCCTCGCGACCGGGGGCACCCCGGAGCAGATGATCAACCAGGTCTTCGATCCCGCACTGACGTTGGCCGACGTCGAGTGGCTCCGCGACATCTGGCCCGGCAAGCTCGTGATCAAGGGAGTGCAGAGCGTCGACGACGCCCTCCGCGTGGTGGGCGCGGGCGCGGACGGCGTCCTGCTGTCCAACCACGGCGGCCGACAGCTCGACCGCGCTCCCGTGCCGTTGGAGCTGGTGGAGCCCGCCGTCCAGGCGTTGAGCGGGCGGGCCGAGGTGCTCGTGGACACCGGTGTGACAAACGGCGGCGACGTCGTCGCGGCCGTTGCGCTGGGGGCCACGGCCGTGCTCGTCGGGCGGGCGTACCTGTACGGACTGATGGCGGGCGGGCGCGCCGGCGTGGCGAAGACCGCCGAGATCCTCCGGGCCGACATCGTCCGCACGCTCCAGCTCCTGGGCGTGCCGAGCGTGGACGCGCTCGGTCCTCAGCACGTGCGTCTGAGGTAGGGCGGCGACGCGGCGCCGAAATGCCCGCGAAAAGTGTCGGGGTCGGCGCCTACCGTGCGTCGCATCCACGACGAGAGGAACGACGGTGTCCGAGGGCGTCGGCCGCGTTGATCCGGCGCGGGGCGGCCGCCCCGCACGGAGTGCGGGGCGGACACGTCGTGGCCGGATCGGTCACAGCCTGCCCCGTCCGCTGCGCCCGATCCGGCACCGCGAGTTCCGGCTGCTGATCGCGTCGGGGTCGGCCTCGCTGCTCGCCGACGGGCTGTGGCTCGTCGCCCTCGTGTGGCAGGTCATCGGGTCGGGCGGCGGTCCGTCGGACCTGTCGGTGGTGGCTGCGGCGACGAGCCTAGGTTTGGTCGTCGCCGTGCTGATGGGCGGCGTGGCGGCCGACCGCTTCCCGAAACGCGCCGTGCTGCTGGGCGTGGAGGCGGTGCGCACGGCTGTCCCGGCCGCCACCGGCGTCCTCGCCCTTGCCGGTGCGCTGCCGGTGTGGTCCCTCGCGGCGCCGGCGTTCCTCGTCGGCGCGGCGGGCGGCTTCTACTACCCGACGTGGTCGGCGGTGGTACCCGCGCTGCTTCCCGCGGACGAGCTGCTCGCCGCGAACGGCATCGAGGGGATGCTGCGTCCGCTCGCCCAGCAGGCGGCCGGGCCTGCGCTGGCCGGGCTGCTGGTCGCGGCCTTCTCCCCGCAGGTCGCACTGCTGGGGGCCGGCGTCGCGTACCTGGGCGCCCTGCTGCCGTTGACGGCGATGCGACCCGTCCCGCGCCCCACCGCGGAAAGCCGGGACGCGACCGAGCCGTCGGTACGACGCCAGCTCGCCGAGGGCTTCGCGTACCTGTTCCGTACCGGGTGGCTGTTCGCCACGCTGGCCTTCGCCATCCTGTACGTCCTGGTCGTCATGGGCCCCATCGAGGTGCTGTTGCCGTTCGCGGTCCGCGACCGGGTCGGCGCCGGCCCCGCCGCCCTCTCCCTGGTGCTGGCGGCCTACGGCGTGGGCAGCGCTGTCGGGGCGCTGCTCGTGTCGTCGACGCGCCTGCCGCGCCGGTACCTGACCGTGATGCTGCTGTGCTGGGGCCTGGGCGCGCTGCCGATGCTCGCGTTCGGCCTGTCCACACTGCTCTGGGTCATGGTCGCAGCGAGCCTCGTCGTGGGTCTCACGGACGCCGCCGCGATGGTCATCTGGGGCACCCTGCTCCAGCGCCGTGTGCCGACGCATCTGCTCGGGCGGGTGTCGAGCCTCGACTTCTTCGTCTCGCTCGCGCTCATGCCGGTGTCGATGGCGCTGGCCGGCCCGATCGGAGAGCGGATCGGGATTCCCGCGGCGTTCGCAGTCGCCGCGGTGGTGCCGCCGGTGCTCGCGGTGGCCGCGCTGCTGGCCTGGCGCCTGCCCCGGGACGAGCTGGCCCATCCGCTGGAGGTCGTTCGGGCGGAGCCGGTCGGCGCGGGGCAACCGCGACGATGACCGTCTGATCAGCGATGCAGCGGTCGGTGGGCGGCGCCGGCACCGAACCGTGCCCGCAGGCCACCCGGAGGGTCCGGGTACCGTCGTTTCCGACGTGCCGACAGGTAGCACGAGCAGGGACGTCGCCACATTCGGAGGGGGCGGGATGATCGGGCCATGGAGGCGGCGGAGGCACCCGGAGCGCGTCGGCGAGCACTCAGCGGACGCTGCGATGGGTGACGCGCCACGAGACGGCGAGATCGACCGCCTGATCGTGCAGCAGTACGACCCCAGGCGCGCCGTGACGATCGGTGGCATCGACACATGCCTGCGGGGCGTCCTCACCTACGCCCCGTCCGACGTCGCGCTCGGCGTCGTGGGTATCGACACCTCAGGCTCGACCAACCGTCCGCTGGGGCGTTGGCAGCGAGTGCAGCGTGGTGACCGGCAAATCTGGTTCCTTCCCGTCGCGCGCATCGACACCGCACGCCCCAAAGGCAATGTCCCCTACTCCGCGCGCCTCATCGCGGGTCTGCTGCGCTACCGGACGCGGATCCCGCGCGCCGCATCCGTCCAGGCACATCGGGTGGATGTCGGCCTCTTCACCCGACTGCTGTTCCGGGGTCCGCTGGTCTACTGCATCCACACCCAGGAGCGCGGCCTGCTCGGGCCGACGTCCGACTCGTTCTGGCGGCTCCTCGGCGGGCTGCACGAGCGGCTGGACCGGTCGATCGTGCGGCGGGCGCTACGGGTCATCGTGTTCAACCCGGCCTACGCCGAGAAGGTGCGACGGTGGAACCCGCGCACGGTGTCCGCGCCCACGTGGTTCGACCCCGCCATCTCGGCCCCCCCGGCCGATGAGCCCAACCCGTACGGCGTCGTCTGGGTCGGACGGCTGGAGGTTCCTAAGGATCCCGCGCTGGCCGTCGACGCCTTTGCGGCCCTCGTCCGGGAGGACGGCGCGGAGCCGTGGACGCTCGAGGTGGTCGGCTCCGGGACTCTGCGTCCCACCATCGAGGCGCAGATCGCCGGGCTGCCGCCCGACGTGGGTCGCCGGATCACGCTGAGGGGTCGGCTGTCCCCGGTCGACGTCGCCGAGGCACGGAGCCGCTCCGCCGTGTTCCTCATGACCTCCCACGCCGGCTACGAAGGCTTCCCGCGCGTGCTGGTGGAGGCCATGGCCGCGGGGCTGCCCGCCGTCGTGACCGAGGGCAGCGACACCGGCGGCCTGATCCAGCAGGGGGTCTCGGGCTTCGTGTACGGGCGGGATCCGGAGGAGCTGGCCGACGCGATCCGGGCCGCCCGAGGCCTCGACCGCACGAAGGTGACCGACGCCGTCGCGGCGCTGAGTGCACCGCGCGTGGTGCGGGAGGTCTTCTTCCCGGACTCGCCGGCCCCTGCGACCCCCTAGACGGATGGGTGGTCCCGAGATCGCCGGTGCCCGGCGACGTGCTGTGCACTCGTGCGGCTGTGGCAGACGCCGGTGAGGAAGGACCTGTCGAGCGCGGTGGCGGCGGTCGTCGGATCGCTCCCTGGGTTCACGCTCCCGTTCGTCGCCGCGCTGGTGCTGAGTCCGCGCGGCTCCGACGTCCTGCTGCTGGCGCTGTCGGTCGCGATCACCCAGGCCGTGATCGTCAGCTCGGCGGTGGACCTGACCACGATCGCCGAGTACGGCCGGTTGCTCGGCCGACATGCCGAGCCCAGCCGTGCCGCCGTGCGCGCGTTCCGCTGGCGTGTCGTGCGGTTCGCGCTCGTGCTGACCGTGCTGGTCACTCCCGTGCTCGCCGTCGCCTACGCGAGCCGGTCGCCCGACCGGGGGGAGTTCCTCGCCCTCGTCGCCGTCGTCACGGCGGCACCGGTGCTGTCCGCGGTCGCCAGCATGCTGTCCGGGGAGTGCGTGGCCCGCGGTGCACCGGTCGTCCCCGTCGCGGTCCAGGCCATGCGGTCGTTCGTGCCCGCCGTGCTCCTCCTCGCCTGGCCGAGTGCACCGTTGTGGCTGGTCGCGGCGGCCCTGCCAGCGGGAGAGGCGATCCGGGGCGTCATCCTGCTGGTGTCCTGCCGCCGGTTGCGGCGTGCGCAGGTGCCCGAGGCGCAGGAGCACGCCGATGTCATGCCCGCGTACGGCCTGGTCCCCCAGGCCGCCTCCTCAGGGGTGACCCAGCTCGGACCAGCCGTGGACCGGATGTTCCTGACGTCGTCGGGCGCGGGCTTCATCTCCGCGTACGAGATGGCGGACCGGCTGATGTATGCCGCGGCCCAGTTCTTCTCGCTGACGTTCGTCTACCGCCGGGTCGCCACGTGGGCGCGGCTGCCTGCGATGGAGGCCGACCGGGCGGGGCGACTGCTGCGACGCGACGCGCGTGTTCTCGGGGTGGCGGTCGCCGTGCTGACCGTCGCCGGGGTGTTGGGATGCGCCGTTGCGCTGGCGTCGGGGCTGCTCCCGGCGGACTGGACCCAGGGGTTCTGGTGGGGCGCCCTGGTGATGCTGTCGGTGCCGGCCCACGGGTTCAACGTCGTGGGCACGCGACTGCTCGTGGTGAGCCGCAAGCAGCACTTCATGCTGTGGATCGCCATCGCCACTGTCGTGCTGAACGCCGCGCTCGACGCGGCGTTCTACCTGTGGTTCGGACCGATCGGGATCGTCGTCTCGACGGTCGTGGTGCGGTGGGTCATGGCGGGGGTGTACCTCGCACTGCTGCGCGTGGTCATGCCGCGGACGATCGGCCAGGACGTCGCCGAACAAGCCGGCGGGGGACGCCACCGGCTCTGACCCCATCCCCGCACCGCCTGGCGCGTCACGCTGCCGGATCGCCTGCGACCTGGCCCCGCGTCGCCCGGCGCGCCTTCCTCCGGATCCTGTCGGTGGCGACGCGCAGGGTGTCGAACGCCCGCGCGGCGGCAGGCCCGACATCGTGGAGGTCCAGCACCGCGAAGATGCACTTTCGCCGGTAGGGCGCGAAGAACTCGCCGAGGGAGTAGTCGGGCCGACGTGTGTAGTGCCTGAGGTTCTGCAGGTCGCGCGTGACGTCGATCCAGTAGATGCCCTGCTCGTAGTCGCGCTGGACCGGCACGATGCCGTCGACCATGTGCTGGTACTGCATCCAGGCGAAGTTCAGCCCGCACCGGGTCGCGAGCAACGACGACAGGTTGTGGCGGGCGTTCACCTCCATCACCTTGTACTGGCCGTCCCGTGGGTCCCGCTTGAACTCGGTGCACGAGTAGCCCGAGAACTTCGCCGCGCGGAGGAGACGGCGACCCTCTTCAGCGACCTCCGGCATCCACTCGCTCACCACGACCGACGGTGATCCCGTGTCGGGCGGTGAGTTCCGGACCTTCCTGGAGGTGAACTCGACCAGCGGCTCGCCGTTCCAGAAATACGAGTTGTAGACGGCGCCGCACTGCTCGTCGCCCGGAATGAATTCCTGGAGCACCACCTCGAGCGAGTGCGACCGGGCGACCGCGTAAGCCCGCAGGGCTTCCTCCGTGCTGTCGACCCGCGTCCACTTGACGCCGACGAGCTCGCGGTAGATGTGGCTGAGCTCCGGCTTGAGCACGGCGGGAAACTCCGCGGACTCACAGAACCGACGCACATCCTCTTCGTTCGACGGCGCGAAGGTGACCGGGCCGGGGACACCGGCGGAGCGAGCGAGCGCGAACGTCTTTGCCTTGTTCAACAGGGTCTCGGTCACCTCCGCGTCGTCGCTCGCCACGATCAGCCCGGCGTCCTCCAGGCTCGTCTTGTGCCGGGCGACGGTGCCCAGCGCGGCGTCGGAGGCGGGGATCAGCAGCGATCCCGGGCTGCGATGGGCCGCTTCGAGCAGCACCCTGACGAACTGCGCCTCGTCCTTGTCCGGGTGCGGCGCCCGGAGGACCTGGCGGACAAATCGTGAGCTCGGCGCGATGTCGCGTTTGTCGTAGCTGACGACGGTGACGGAGACGCCCTGCCGGCCAAGGCTGCGAACCACACCCAGACCGTGTGTGGCTCCGGACACAACGATTGCAGTGATCATCGTCGGTACGCCGGACACCTTCCCGACGGTGATGTCCATTCCCCCGGCGGCGCGTGCTCATGTCGCGAATCGGGCATGGGGGAACTCCTTTGCTGGGGAGGCGCCGTCGGCGCCACCCGAGGATCGAATGGCACGCCCGTCGAGTTCGGCTGGCAGAACTTTACCGATCCGCGTGAGAACCGCGAGCCGACCCCACCCATACCTGTTGCCCGCTTTGCACGTTTGATCGGTTTCTGAGCGAGACACACGCTAGAGAGCCTTGAGCTCCTCGGTCACCTCCATGACCGAGCTCCTGGCGTCGCCGAAGAGCATCACGGTGTGCGGCGCGGAGAAGAGCGGGTTGTCGATGCCGGCGAAGCCGGTGTTCATCGACCGCTTGAGCACAATCACCGAGCGGCTGCGGTCGACGTCCAGGATGGGCATGCCGTGGAGGGGTGATCCGGGATCGGTGCACGCGGCCGGGTTGGTGACGTCGTTCGCACCGATCACGAGGGCGACGTCGGTGCGCGGGAACTCGTCGTTGATCTCATCCGTCCGGCGCAGCGCGTCGTAGGGCACGTCCGCCTCGGCCAGCAGGACGTTCATGTGCCCCGGCATCCGGCCGGCGACGGGGTGGATCGCGTACTTGACCTCGACGCCGCGCTCCTCCAGCAAATCAGCCATGTCCTTGACCGCGTGCTGGGCCTGGGCGACAGCCATCCCGTACCCCGGCACGACGATCACCTGCGAGGCATGGATCATGCGGATCGCCGCGTCGGCGGCCGTGGTGGCGGTGACGTGGCGGTTCGCGCCGCCGTCCACGTCGGGCGCCGGCGCGGCCCCCTCGAACCCGCCCGCGACGATCGCCGGGATCGAGCGGTTCATTGTGGTCGCCATGAGGTTGGTGAGGGTGGCGCCAGACGCCCCCACGATCATCCCGGCGACGATCATCGCCGTGTTGCCCAACGCCAGACCGGCCGCGGCGGCCGACAGCCCGGTCAACGCGTTCAGCAGGGAGATCACCACGGGCATGTCGGCGCCGCCGATGGGCAGCACCACCATGACGCCGAGCGCGGCGGCGAAGACCAGGAGCCCGACCATCCACGGCTCCGCGCCGCCGATCGCCGCCGACGCCGCGCAGGCCGCGGCCCCGGCCAGCAGCAGCAGATTCACCGCCTGCTGTGCTCGGCCCAACCCGAGCGGGCGGCCGGGCAGAATCTCCTGGAGCTTGCCGAACGCCACGAACGAGCCCCAGAACGACACCGAGCCGACGATCGCGCCGAACAGGGAGGCGATCACGACGTACAGCGGCTCGCCGGTGAACGCGTCCGTGGTGCGGAACTCCGACCACGCGATGAGGGCGACCGCGGCGCCGCCGACGCCGTTGAACAGTGCCACCATCTGCGGTAGGGCCGACATCGGCGCCCGCCGCGCCGACGGCACGCCCAGCGCCGCGCCGACCACGAGCCCCGCGAGGATCAGCAGCCAGTTGTGGCGCACCATGAGCAGCGTCGCGAGCACCGCCACGAGCATGCCGACCGCAGCGATCTTGTTGCCGCGCACCGCCGTCCGCGGCCCGGTGAGTCCGGACAGGCCGAGGATGAGCAGCGCGAACGCGACGATGTAGAGAAGGGGGACGACCGTCAATCCCGGCCGTCCTCGGTGCGGTGCACCGACCGCTCGGGCTTGAACGTGCCCAGCATCCGGTCGGTGACGAGGAACCCGCCCACAATGTTGATCATGCCGAAGGCGATCGCCGCCACGAGGACGATCGCGTCGAACGGCGAGGGGTTCTCGAGCCGTCCGAGTACGACGATCCCGCCGAGCAGCACGATCCCGTGGATCGCGCTCGTGCCCGACATCAGCGGTGTGTGCAACGTGTTGGGCACCTTGGAGATCGCCGCGAACCCGACGAACCCGGCCAGCACGAGGATCGCCGTGTCCGCCAGCAGGTCCCCGGACGTCCCGACGGCCATCAGCCCCGACGCCATCACGTGCATCCCTCCCGGGTCACGCACAACCCCACCAGCACCTCGTCGCCCCGCCTACCACCCGGTCCGGCACGAGCGCGCGTCAGTCCGCCGGGAGGGTGAGGATTCGCGGGCCGTCGTCGGTCACGGCGACCGTGTGCTCCCAGTGCGCGGCCCGGCTGCCGTCCGCCGTGACGACCGTCCATCCGTCGTCGAGCTCACGGGTCTCCGGGTCTCCGGCCGTCAGCATCGGTTCGACGGCCAGCGCCATGCCCACGACCAGCCGCGGGCCCTGCCCGGGGGCGCCGTGGTTGGCCAGGAACGGGTCCATGTGCATGGCCGTGCCGATGCCGTGACCGCCGTACTCCTCGACAATGCCGTAGGTGACGCCGTCCCGGTGACCGGCGGCCTCGGTCGCGGTCTGCACGGCGTGCGAGACGTCGCTGAGCCGCGCGCCGGCCCGGACGGCCGCGATCCCCGCCTCCAGGGCGTCCCGGCACGCGGCCGACAGGGCGAGGTCGGCCGGTGCGCCGGCACCGATGGCGATGGTGACGGCGGCGTCGCCGTGCCAGCCCTCGACGATCGCCCCGCAGTCGACCGACAGCAGATCGCCGTCCGCGAGGAGCTGGGTGGCCGCGGGGATGCCGTGCACGATCTGCTCGTTCACGGATGCGCAGATCGACGCCGGGTAGCCGTGGTAGCCGAGGAAGGACGGCACACCGCCACCGTCCCGGATGACCTGCTCGGCGATCGCGTCGAGCTCACCGGTGCTCACCCCGGGCCGCGCGGCGTCGGTCACGGCGGCCAGGGCCCGGGCGACGAGGGCGCCGGCGACCCGCATGGCGTCGATCTCGACCGGGGTCTTGAGCTCGATGTCACGGCCACGCCAGCGGGCGAGCACCGCGCGCACCCCGCCCCGTGTGCTGCCGGTCATCGCGCTCCCCCGTCGCACCCGGTCGGCGTTGCGCCACTGGTCCGCTCGCGACGCTCGCTCACCGTATTCCCTCGCTCCGGTCGCTAGCGGTGCGGCAGCGCGTCCGCGAGCCGCTCCGTGATCTCCTCGATGGACCCGACGGCTTCAACACTCACGAGCTTGGCGTGGTAGTGGTCGAGCAGCGGGGCGGTCTCGTCGCGGTAGACCTTCTGCCGGTTGCGGATGACCTCTTCGGTGTCGTCGCTGCGACCGCGGCCGAGCAGCCGCTCGACCACGACGTCGTCCGGCACCGCGAGCTCGACGATGGCGTCGAGGTCGACGCCCAGCTCCTCGAGCATGATGTCCAGCGCGTCGGCCTGCGGCAGCGTGCGCGGGAAACCGTCGAGGATGAAGCCCTTCGCGGTGTCGGGCTCGGCCAGGCGGGCGCGGACCATACCGCAGGTCACCTCGTCCGGCACCAGGTCGCCGGCGTCCATGTAGCGCTTGGCCTCGACGCCCAGCCGCGTCATCTGCTTGAGGTTCGCGCGAAACAGGTCACCGGTGGAGATGTGGGGCACGTCGAGCCGCTCGGCCAACCGTTCCGCCTGCGTGCCCTTGCCCGCCCCCGGCGGACCCACAAGAACCAACCGCACGTTTCCTCCACACCTCGACGCGACAGGAGCCTCGACACGATCCCGACGGCCTGAGCGCCGACGGTGGCTGTCCTGACGTTAGCGCAGGAATCCTTCGTAATTGCGCTGCATGAGCTGGCTCTCGATCTGCTTGACCGTGTCGAGGCCGACCCCGACCATGATCAGCACCGCGGTGCCGCCGAACGGGAAGTTCTGGTTCCGGCCGCTGCCGGTGATGCCGAGGAAGAAGTTGGGCAGCACCGCGATGATCCCCAGATAGAGCGAGCCGGGCAGCGTGATGCGCGAGAGCACGAAGTTCAGGTACTCCGCCGTCGGCCTGCCGGGCCGGATGCCCGGGATGAACCCGCCGAACTTCTTCATCTCATCCGCCCGCTCGTCGGGGTTGAACGTGATCCCGACGTAGAAGTACGTGAAGAAGATGATCAGCGCGATGTAGAGGATGATGTGCAGCCAGTTCGACTGGTCGACCAGATAGGTCTGCACGAACCGCTGGAACGCCCCGCCCTCCGAACCGGCCAGCCGGGAGATCAGGTCGGGCAGGTAGAGCAGCGACGATCCGAAGATCACCGGGATGACGCCGGCCTGGTTCACCTTGAGCGGCAGATAGGTCGACGTGCCGCCGTACATGCGCCGCCCGACCATGCGCTTGGCGTACTGGACGGGGATGCGCCGCTGGCCCTGCTCGACGAAGACGACGCTCGCGATGATTGCCAGGCCGAACACGCAGACGCCGGCGAAGACCAGCCCGCCGGAGTTCGACAGGATGTTGCGCCCTTCGGCGAGGATCCGGGCGGCGATCGACGAGAAGATCAGCAGCGACATGCCGTTGCCGATCCCGCGCTCGGTGACCTGCTCGCCCAGCCACATGATCACTGCGGTCCCCGCCGTCATCGTGACGACGATGATCGAAAGCGTGAAGATGCTGGATTCGGGGATGACCGGCTGGGTGCAGTTGCCGAACAGCTGCCCGCGGTCGGCCAATGCCACGATGCCGGTGGACTGCAGGATCGCCAGCGCGACCGTCAGGTAGCGGGTGTACTGGGTCAGCTTGTTCTGACCCGACTGCCCTTCCTTCTTCAGCTGCTCGAACCGCGGGATGACCACGGTCAGCAGCTGCACGATGATGCTGGCCGTGATGTAGGGCATGATGCCCAACGCGAAGATCGACAGCTGGAGCAGCGCCCCGCCGGAGAACAGGTTGATCAGCGAGTAGACGCTGGAGTTCTCTCCGCCTTCGACCTGCCGGATGCACTCCTGGACGTTCGGGTACGACACCCCGGGCGCCGGGATCGCGGCGCCTAGACGGTAGACCGCGACCATCCCGAGCGTGAAGAGAATCTTCTTCCGGAGGTCCGGCGTGGTCAGGGCCGACCGGAAAGCGCTGAGCACCGACATCCTCCTGTAGTGACTCCGGGCGCAGGGGCCCGACGACCGGCGAGACCGCCGTCGCTCACCGGCGGACCGACGACCCGACCGGCGAGAGCGACTCTAACAGCGGCGCATGAGCCGATACGGCACGGACCGGCGCCCCTGACGGAGTGCCGGTCCGTGCCGTCGACTGTGCTGGCCACCCGTCTGCCCGCCCGCTCCGCGGCGGCGGGAAGACGTGGGCTTGCCTAGAGCTCGGTGACCGAGCCGCCCGCACCGGTGATCTTGTCGCGGGCACTGCCGGAGAACGCGTGCGCGCTGACCGTCAGCGCGACGCCGAGGTCGCCGTTGCCGAGGACCTTGACGGGCTTGTTGCGCCGGACGGCGCCGGCCTCGGCCAGCTCCTCCGGACCCACCGTGCCGCCGTCGGGGAACAGCGTGCCGAGATCGCCCACGTTGACGACCTGGAACTCCACCCGGAAACGGTTGCGGAAGCCCTTGAGCTTGGGCAGCCGCATGTGCAGCGGCATCTGCCCGCCCTCGAAGCCGGCAGGGACGTTCTTGCGAGCGCCCGTGCCCTTGGTACCGCGGCCGGCGGTCTTGCCGCCCTTGCCGCCCTCACCTCGACCGACGCGCCTCTTGGCGGTCTTGGCGCCCGCGGCGGGACGCAGGTCGTGAATCTTGATCGTCATCAGGACACCTCCTCCACGGTCACGAGGTGGCGGACCGTGCGGATCATGCCGCGGATCTGCGGCGTGTCGTCGCGCTCCACGGACTGGCTGATCTTGCGCAGCCCGAGCGAGAGAAGCGTGGCTCGCTGGTTCTGCTTGCCACCGATCGCGCTGCGCACCTGGGTGATCTTCAGTGTCGCCACCGGGTCACCTCGCAGCCTGCGCGGCCGCAGCCCGGTCGCGCAGCATCTTGGCGGGAGCGACGTCCTCCAGCGGCAGGCCGCGGCGGGCCGCGACCTCCTCGGGACGCTGGATCTGCTTCAGCGCGGCCACCGTGGCGTGCACGATGTTGATCGCGTTGTCGCTGCCGAGCGACTTGCTGAGGATGTCGTGGACGCCAGCACACTCCAGCACGGCACGCACCGGGCCACCGGCGATGACGCCGGTACCGGGGCTGGCCGGGCGCAGCATGACCACGCCCGCGGCCGCCTCACCCTGCACGCGGTGGACGATCGTGCCGCCGATGCGCGGGACGCGGAAGAAGTTCTTCTTCGCCTCCTCGACACCCTTGGCGATCGCCGCCGGCACCTCCTTGGCCTTGCCGTAGCCGACGCCCACCAGGCCGTCGCCGTCGCCGACGATCATCAGCGCGGTGAAGCTGAAGCGCCGGCCGCCCTTGACCACCTTGGCGACACGGTTGATCGTCACCAGGCGCTCGATGTACGGGGTCTTGTCCTGGGCCGCCCCGCCACGGCCCCCGTCGCGGCGGTCCCGGCGGTCGCGGTTGTCGCCGCTGCCACCCCCGGGGCCCCCGCCGTCACGCCGTGCACGTCCCGGCATCAGGCGTTCCCTTCCATCATCTTGATCTTGTACTGGACCATCATCTAGAACTCCAGACCGCCCTCACGGGCGGCGTCGGCGAGCGCGGCGATCCGGCCGTGGTAGAGGTAGCCACCCCGGTCGAACACGACCGCGGTCACCCCGGCCTCGCGGGCACGGGCGGCGAGCAGCTCCCCGACCTTCGCGGCCTTCGCCTTCTTGTCGCCCTCGAGCGCCCGGACGTCGGTCTCCAGAGTGGACGCCGCCGCCAGCGTGTGGCCGGCCACGTCGTCGATCAGCTGGGCCACCATGTGCCGCGAGCTGCGGTTGACCACCAGGCGCGGACGCGCCGGGGTGCCGCTGACCTTCTTGCGCAGGCGGGCGTGCCGACGGGTGCGCGAGCGGCGCCGCTCCAGCGAGACGCGGGACGCGGTGCGCTTCTTCGCGTTGGCAGAAAGTGTATCGGCCATGATCACTTACCCGTCTTTCCGACCTTGCGCCGGACGACCTCGCCGGCGTACCGCACGCCCTTGCCCTTGTACGGCTCCGGCTTGCGGATCTTGCGGATGTTCGCGGCGGTCTCGCCGACCAGCTGCTTGTCGATGCCCGACACGGAGAACCGCGTGGGGGCCTCGACGGCAAAGGTGACGCCGGCAGGTGGCTCGACCACGACCGGGTGGCTGAAGCCGAGGGCGAACTCGAGGTTCGCCCCGCGCAGCGCGACGCGGTAGCCGACGCCGACGATCTCCAGCTTCTTCTCGTAGCCGTCGGTCACGCCGGTGACGAGGTTCTGGACGAGCGAACGCGACAGGCCGTGCATGGCCTTGCTGCGCCGCTCGTCGTCCGGCCGCTTGAGCTGCACCGTGCCGTCGTCGGCACGCTCGATGCTGATGGGCTCGACCACCGTGTGCGACAGGGTGCCCTTCGGCCCCTTGACCGTCACCGTGCGGCCGTCGATGGCCACGTCCACCCCGGACGGCACGGTGATCGGAAGCTTCCCGATGCGGGACATAGTTCTAACCCCTCACCAGACGTAGGCGAGGACTTCGCCGCCCACGCCGTTCTTGTGCGCCTGCCGCTCGGTCTGGAGACCGTTCGACGTCGAGATGATCGCGACACCCAGGCCCCCGAGGACCCGGGGCAGGTTGGTCGACTTCGCGTAGACCCGCAGGCCGGGCTTGGACACCCGGCGCAGGCCCGCGATGCTGCGCTCGCGGTTGCGCCCGTACTTGAGCTCGATCACCAGGGTCTTGCCGACCTCGGCGTCCTCGGTGCGGTGCGACGCGATGTAGCCCTCGCGCTGCAGGATCTCGGCGATCGCCACCTTCAGCTTCGAGTGCGGCATCACGACCTGGTCGTGGTAGGCCGAGTTCGCGTTGCGCAGACGCGTGAGCATGTCTGCGATCGGATCGGTCATCGTCATGGTGACGTGGTCACTTTCCCGCCGCGGTTCCCCGCTCCCCCGGATCCGGGTGTCCCGGAGGGGCGGAGCAGGGCCTACGGCGATTCGGGTTTGTTGATCCGGTGCGGGGCGGCCGGCCCGCTTGTGATCCGGCGCGGGGCGGCCGCTCCGCACGGAGTGCGGGGTGGACGCGTCGTGGCCGGATCGGTCACAGTGCGGGGCGGACGCGTCGCGTCCGGATCGGTCACAGTTACCAGCTGCTCTTGCTGACGCCGGGCAGTTCGCCGCGGTGCGCCATCTGTCGGACACAGATGCGGCACAGCCCGAACTTGCGCAGCACCGCGCGGGGACGCCCGCACTTCTGGCAGCGGGTGTAGCCGCGGACCTTGAACTTCGGCTTGGCCGCGGCCTTGATGACGAGGGCCTTCTTGGCCATCTCATGCCTCCCTGAACGGGAAGCCCAGACGGCGCAGCAGCGCCCGGCCCTCCTCGTCCGTTGTCGCCGTCGTGACGACGGTGATGTCCATGCCGCGCGGGCGGTCGATGCTGTCCGGGTTGATCTCGTGGAACATCGACTGCTCCGTGAGACCGAACGTGTAGTTGCCCCGGCCGTCGAACTGGGTCGGCGACAGGCCGCGGAAGTCACGGATACGCGGCAGCGCGATCGTCAACAGCCGGTCCAGGAACTCCCACATCCGGTCGCCGCGCAGCGTGACCTTCGCGCCGATCGGCATGCCCTCGCGCAGCTTGAACTGCGCGATGGACTTGGTCGCCCGGCGGACCTGCGGCTTCTGGCCGGTGATCGTGGCCAGGTCGCGAACCGCGCCGTCGATCAGCTTGGCGTCGCGGGCGGCGTCGCCGACACCCATGTTGACGACGACCTTGACGACACCCGGGATCTGCATGACGTTGCCGTAGCCGAACTGCTCCTGCAGCCCGTCACGGATCTCGTCGCGGTAGCGCTGCTTGAGCCGCGGCGCGACGCGTTCTGCCGTGGTCATCAGATCTCCTTCCCGTTGCGCCGGGAGATCCGGACCCGCTTGCCGTCGTCCGTGGTCTTCTTGCCCAGGCGCGCCGGCTTGCCGTCGGAGTCGATCACCATCACGTTCGAGACGTGGATCGGCGCCTCCTGGGTGACGATCCCGCCCGACTGCGCGCCGCGCTGGTTCTGGCTCACCCGGGTGTGCTTCTTGATCCGGTTGACGCCCTCGACGAGCACCCGGTCACGCGTCGGGTAGGCCTGGATGACCTTGCCCTTGGCGCCCTTGTCCTTGCCGGCGATCACCAGGACGCGTGTCGCCCTTCTTGACCTTCATCTTGCTTCTACAACACCTCCGGCGCGAGGGAGATGATCTTCATGAACCGCTTGTCGCGAAGCTCGCGACCGACCGGGCCGAAGATGCGGGTCCCCCGCGGCTCGCCGTCCGTGCTTGATCAGCACGGCGGCGTTCTCGTCGAACCGGATGTAGGAGCCGTCCGGCCGGCGCTTCTCCTTGACGGTGCGCACGATGACGGCCTTGACGACGTCACCGCGCTTCACCCCGGCGCCCGGGATGGCTTCCTTCACCGTGGCGACGATGATGTCGCCGATGCCGGCGTAGCGCCGCGCCGAGCCGCCCAGCACCCGGATGCAGAGGATCTCCTTGGCACCGGTGTTGTCCGCGACGCGAAGCCGCGACTCCTGCTGGATCACTTCGCCTTCTCCAGGATCTCGACGAGCCGCCAGCGCTTCGTCGCCGACAGCGGCCGCGTCTCCATCAGGCGGACCCGGTCGCCGACGCCGGCCGTGTTGGCCTCGTCATGCGCCTTGACCTTGCTGGTCCGCCGGATGACCTTGCCGTACAGCGGGTGCTTCACCCGATCCTCGAGGCTGACCACGATCGTCTTGTCCATCTTGTCGGACACGACCAGTCCCTCACGGACCTTTCGCTCCCCGCGCGGCTTCGAACTCGAGTCGAGTCGCTCGGTCATGACACTTCACCCATCTCCTGAGGCGCGCTGGACAACCCGAGCTCGCGCTCCCGCATCACCGTGTAGACCCGCGCGATGTCGTGGCGGACGGTGCGCAGCCGCTGGTTGTTGTCCAGCTGCCCGGTGGCCATCTGGAATCGGAGGTTGAACAGCTCCTCCTTGGCCTCCCGGACCCGCAGCACGAGCTCCTCGTCGGTCAGCTCGCGCAGGTCGGCGGCCGTCGTCGCGGTACCGCGCGCCATCAGATGTCACCACCCTCACGGGTCACGATCCGGCACTTCATCGGCAGCTTGTGGATCGCGCGGCGCAGCGCCTCGCGCGCGGTCTGCTCGTTCGGGTAGCTCATCTCGAACAGGATGCGGCCCGGCTTGACGTTGGCGATCCAGAACTCCGGCGAGCCCTTACCGGAACCCATGCGGGTCTCGGCCGGCTTCTTGGTCAGCGGCCGGTCCGGGAAGATGTTGATCCAGACCTTGCCACCACGGCGGATGTGCCGGTTGATCGCGATACGCGCCGACTCGATCTGCCGGTTCGTCACGTACGCAGGCTCCAGCGCCTGGATGCCGAGGTCGCCGAACGTGACACGGGTGCCACCGGAGGCCGCGCCGGTGCGGTGCGGCCGGTGCTGCTTGCGGTGCTTGACCTTGCGGGGGATCAGCATGACTATGCCTCCCCACCCTGCAGCTGCGTTGCCCGAGCGAGCGCTGGTCCGCCTCGATGGTCGCGATGCCACCGCTGTTGTCCGGGGCGTCGGCGCGCTCGGCGGCGGCCCGCCCGGCCTCGGTCCCGGCCGACGTGGTGCCCGAGGCACCCGACCGGCGGCGCTGCGGACGCTCACGCCGCGGAGCCCGATCCGCGCTCGGCGCGGCCGGCACACCCTCGCGGCGGCCACCGACGACGTCGCCCTTGTAGATCCACACCTTCACGCCGATGCGGCCGAAGGTGGTGCGGGCCTCGAACAGGCCGTAGTCGATGTCCGCGCGCAGCGTGTGCAGCGGAACGCGACCCTCGCGGTAGAACTCCGAGCGCGACATCTCCGCGCCACCCAGGCGGCCCGAGCACTGCACCCGGATGCCCTTGACCTGCGGGCTGCGCATGGCCGACTGGATCGCCTTGCGCATCGCGCGGCGGAACGCCACACGGTTGCTCAGCTGCTCGGCGACGCCCTGCGCGACGAGCTGCGCGTCCGACTCGGCGTTCTTGACCTCGAGGATGTTGAGCTGGACCTGCTTCTTGGTCAGCTTCTCGAGCTGGCCACGGATGCGGTCCGCCTCGGCACCCCGCCGGCCGATCACGATGCCCGGGCGCGCGGTGTGGATGTCCACCCGCACGCGGTCCCGGGTGCGCTCGATCTCGACCTTGGAGATGCCGGCCCGCTCCATGCCCTTGGAGAGCATGCGGCGGATCTCGACGTCTTCCTTCACGTACTCCGCGTACTGCTTGTCCGCGAACCAGCGCGACTTCCAGTCGGTGGTGATCCCGAGCCGGAACCCGTGCGGGTTGATCTTCTGACCCATCAGCGGGCCCTCCCCTTCGCACCGCCGCGTCCGCCGCGCCCGGTCTTGGCGGGCACGGACTCGACCTCGACGGTGATGTGGCTCGTGCGCTTGCGGATCCGGTAGGCGCGGCCCTGGGCACGCGGCCGGATGCGCTTCAGCGTCGGGCCCTCGTCGGCGTAGGCCGCGGCCACCACGAGGGTGTCGCGGTCCAGGTCCAGGTTGTTCTCCGCGTTCGCGGCCGCACTGGCGACGACCTTGAACAGCGGGCGCGCCGCGGCGTGCGGGGTGAACCGCAGGATGTCCAGGGCCTCCGCCACGGGGCGGCCCTTGATCATCGCGACGACGCGCCGCACCTTCGTCGGCGACATGTGGACGTACTTCGCGATGGCACGGGCCCGAGCGGGCTCGAGCACCGCGACAGGGCTCTGGGCGGCATCTCCGTCATGACTTCCCTCTCCTTCGTCTGCTCGAACTCAGCGCCTGCGCGCCTTGCGGTCGTCCTTGATATGGCCCCGGAAGGTCCGGGTTGGGGCGAACTCCCCCAGCTTGTGGCCGACCATCGAGTCGGACACGAACACCGGCACGTGCTTGCGGCCGTCGTGCACCGCAATCGTGTGGCCGATCATGTCCGGGATGATGGTGGACCGGCGGGACCAGGTCCGGATCACGGTCTTCTTGCCGGATTCGTTGAGGACGTCCACCTTCTTGAGCAGGTGGTCGTCCACGAAGGGGCCCTTCTTCAGGCTGCGCGGCATCTTTACCTCCCTGCTCAGCGCTTCTTGCCGGTACGGCGCCGGCGGACGATCAACTTGTCGGACGGCTTGGTGCGGCGGGTGCGGCCTTCCGGCTTGCCCGAGGGGTTGACCGGGTGGCGACCACCGGAGGTCTTGCCCTCACCACCGCCGTGCGGGTGGTCGACCGGGTTCATCGCGACACCGCGGACGGTCGGGCGCTTGCCCTTCCACCGCATGCGGCCCGCCTTACCCCAGTTGATGTTGCTGTGCTCGGCGTTGCCCACCTCGCCGACGGTCGCGCGACAGCGGACGTCGACGTTGCGGATCTCGCCGGACGGCATGCGCAGCTGCGCGTATGGGCCGTCCTTGGCCACGAGCTGCACGCCGGAACCGGCCGAGCGGGCGATCTTGGCACCGCCACCCGGGCGGAGCTCGATCGCGTGCACCACGGTGCCGGTCGGGATGTTGCGCAGCGGCAGGTTGTTGCCGACCTTGATGTCGGCCCGGGGGCCTGCCTCCACCTTGTCGCCCTGCCGCAGGCGGGCCGGCGCGATGATGTAGCGCTTCTCGCCGTCCGCGTAGTGCAGCAGCGCGATCCGGCTGGTGCGGTTCGGGTCGTACTCGATGTGCGCGACCGTGGCCGGCACGCCGTCCTTGTCGTTGCGCCGGAAGTCGATCAGCCGGTACGCCCGCTTGTGACCACCGCCCTGGTGGCGGGTCGTCACCTTGCCGTGGACGTTCCGGCCGCCCTTGCCGTGCAGCGGACGGACGAGCGACTTCTCCGGCGTGGACCGCGTGATCTCGGCGAAGTCCGAGACGCTCGAGCCGCGGCGGCCGGGGGTGGTCGGCTTGTACTTGCGGATGCCCATGTTCTCTTAGCCCCTCAGCTCGCCGGGCCACCGAACACGTCGATCGTCCGGCTCTCCTGGGAGAGCGTGACGATCGCGCGCTTGGTGTCCTTGCGCTTGCCGTAGCCGGTGCGGGTGCGCTTGCGCTTGCCCGGGCGGTTCAGCGTGTTCACGCTGAGCACCTTGACGCCGAACACCTTCTCCACGGCGATCTTGATCTGGGTCTTGTTGGCGTCCGGCCGCACGATGAAGGTGTACTGGCGCTCCTCGAGCAGCCCGTAGCTCTTCTCCGAGACCACCGGCGCGAGCAGGATGTCCCGCGGGTCGGGGATCACTTCGCTGCCTCCTTCTCGCCCTGCTCGGCCGCGCGCGAGCGGCGCGTCGACGCGGCGATCGGGCCGGCGAGGAACGTCTCCAGGGCCGCGCTGGTGAACAGCACGACATCGTTGACCAGCACGTCATAGGTGTTGAGCTGGTCCGGCCACAGGATGTGCACCTGCGGCAGGTTGCGCAGGCTCAGCAGGCTCACGCTGTCGTCGCGGCCGATGACCGCGAGCACCCGGGTGCGCTCGGTCGTGCCCTCGACACCCGTGAGGAGGCCCTCGACGACCTTGCGCGCCGCCTTCGTCGACGGCGCGTCGCCGTCGACGAGCGAGGAGACCACCTGCACCGCGCCCGCACGAGCCCGGTCGGACAGCGCACCGCGCAGCGCGGCGGCCTTCATCTTCTTGGGGGTCTTCTGCGTGTAGTCGCGCGGCACGGGGCCGTGCGAGATGCCGCCGCCCGCGAACTGCGGTGCACGAGTGGAGCCCTGGCGGGCCCGGCCCGTGCCCTTCTGCCGGTACGGCTTCTTGCCGCCGCCCCGGACCTCGCCGCGAGTCTTCGTGGAGTGCGTGCCCTGGCGGGCCGCAGCCAGCTGACCCACGACGACCTGGTGCATCAGCGCGATGTTGGCCGGTGCATCGAAGACGTGGTCCGGCAGCTCGACGGAGTCGCCTGCGGCGGTCCCGTCCGCGTTCTTGACCTCGATGCTGGTGCTCACTGCGCACCGCCCTTCTTGGCAGCGGTCTTCACCAGCAGCAGGCCGCCGCGGGGACCGGGCACGGCGCCCTTGATGAGCAGCAGCCCGTTCTCCGCGTCGACCCGGTGCACGGTGAGGTTCTGGGTGGTCACGCGGGCGTTGCCCATACGACCGGCCATCCGCAGGCCCTTGAAGACCCGGCCCGGGGTGGCGCAGCCGCCGATGGAGCCCGGCGAGCGGTGCTTGCGCTGCGTGCCGTGGCTCGCACCGAGACCGTGGAAGCCGTGGCGCTTCATGACACCCGCGGTGCCCTTGCCCTTGCTGGTGCCGACCACGTCGACCACCGAGCCGGCTTCGAAAACGGTCGCAGTGATCTCCTGGCCGATCGCGTACTCACCGGCGTCGCTGGTGCGCAGCTCCACGAGGTGGCGGCGCGGCGTGGTGCCGGCCTTGGTGAAGTGCCCGGTCTCCGGCTTGTTCACCTTGCGCGGGTCGATCGCGCCGAAGGCGAGCTGCACCGCGGGGTAGCCGTCCTTCTCCGGGGTGCGCACCTGCGTCACCACGTTCGGGCCCGCCTGGATGACGGTGACCGGCACGACCCGGTTGTTCTCGTCGAAGACCTGGGTCATCCCGAGCTTGGCGCCCAGGATCCCGGTTACCTGCCTGGTCGGCTTGGAATTCGAAACAGTCGTCATCGTCCCGTCAGCCTTACTGGATGTTGACGTCGACGGACGCCGGCAGGTCGATGCGCATGAGCGCGTCCACCGTCTTCGGCGTCGGGTCGAGGATGTCGATGAGCCGCTTGTGGGTGCGCATCTCGAAGTGCTCGCGCGAGTCCTTGTACTTGTGCGGCGAGCGGATGACGCAGTACACGTTCTTCTCGGTCGGCAGCGGCACCGGCCCGACGACCCGGGCCCCGGTGCGCGTCACCGTCTCGACGATCTTCCGAGCGGATGCGTCGATCGCCTCGTGGTCGTAGGCCTTGAGCCTGATGCGGATCTTTTGTCCCGCCATGGTCGTCGGTCGTCCTTCTCTTCCTACCGCAAGGTGTGCGTGTCCGGGCCGGACCCGCGCAGGGAGCCCTCGCCGAGAACCTGCAGGTCCTCGTCGGTGCGGTCTCACCCGCGGGCGGGCCTCCGGTCCACGAGGTCGGGTGTGTCGCGGTGTGAAGACATACGACACCCTGACTCGCGGACTCGTCCCCGGATCACCGGCGCCCGAGAGGGCGCCCGCAGTTCGGGGGGCTGACGTGGATCCGGCGCACGCGGAAGTGGTGAAACCTCACCCGCGCGCGCCGGAGTCCGACGTCCAACCCGTCAAGGATGCCACACCGAGGTGTGGCACCCCCAACCGGGGTCTCGCCGAGGGCTGAGACCCTCGCGCTTACTTGTTGATCTTGGTGACCTGGCCGGCGCCGACGGTCCGACCACCCTCGCGGATGGCGAACTGCAGGCCCTCCTCCATGGCGATCGGCTGGATCAGCGAGACGCTCATCGAGGTGTTGTCACCGGGCATGACCATCTCGGTGCCGCTGGGCAGCGTCACCACGCCGGTCACGTCCGTCGTCCGGAAGTAGAACTGCGGACGGTAGTTGTTGAAGAACGGCGTGTGGCGGCCGCCCTCGTCCTTGGACAGGATGTAGACCTGGCCCTCGAACTCGGTGTGCGGGGTGATCGAGCCCGGCTTGGCCACGACCTGGCCGCGCTCCACGTCCTCACGCTTCACACCGCGCAGCAGCAGGCCCACGTTCTCACCGGCGCGACCCTCGTCGAGGATCTTGCGGAACATCTCGACGCCGGTCACCGTGGTGGTGGTCGCCTTCGGCCGAATGCCGAGGATCTCCACCGACTCGTTCACCTTGACGATGCCGCGCTCGATGCGTCCGGTGACCACCGTGCCGCGACCGGTGATGGTGAAGACGTCCTCCACCGGCATCAGGAACGGCTTCGCGATGTCGCGCTCCGGCTCCGGGATGGACTCGTCGACCGCGTCCATCAGCTCGAGCAGCTTCTCGCTCCACTTCGGGTCGCCCTCGAGCGCCTTCAGTGCGGAGACCTGCACGACCGGCAGGTCGTCGCCCGGGTACTCCTGCGCGGACAGCAGCTCGCGCACCTCGAGCTCGACGAGCTCGAGGATCTCCTCGTCGTCCACCATGTCCGCCTTGTTGAGCGCGACCACGATGTAGGGCACGCCGACCTGGCGGGCGAGTAGCACGTGCTCGCGGGTCTGCGGCATCGGGCCGTCCGTGGCGGCGACCACGAGGATCGCGCCGTCCATCTGGGCGGCACCCGTGATCATGTTCTTGATGTAGTCAGCGTGACCGGGGCAGTCGACGTGCGCGTAGTGCCGCTTCTCGGTCTGGTACTCGACATGCGCGATCGAGATCGTGATGCCGCGCTGGCGCTCCTCGGGAGCCTTGTCGATCTGGTCGAACGCCGAGACGGCGTTCAGCTGGGGGTACTTGTCGTGCAGAACCTTGGTGATGGCCGCCGTCAGCGTGGTCTTGCCGTGGTCGATGTGACCGATGGTGCCGATGTTGACGTGCGGCTTGGTCCGCTCGAACTTCGCCTTCGCCACTGGGGGATCCTCCTGGACTGAAATGTTCTCCGCCGTGCTGACGGCAGGTCTGTGCTGGAGCTTGGGGGTGGAGCTGTGTGGTGCGAGTCTGCCGCGGGCCCTGTGCGGGCCCGCGGCAGGGGGGTCCTACTCGCCGGTGGCCTTGGAGATGATCTCCTTGGCCACGTTGGTCGGGACCTCGGCGTAGGAGTCGAAGACCATCGTGTAGTTCGCCCGGCCCTGGGTCCGCGACCGGAGGTCGCCGACGTAGCCGAACATCTCCGACAGCGGGACGAGCGCCTTGACGATCCGGGCGCCTGCCCGCTCCTCCATGGCCTGGATCTGGCCGCGGCGGGAGTTCAGGTCGCCGATCACGTCGCCCATGTAGTCCTCGGGCGTGGTGACCTCAACGGCCATCATCGGCTCGAGCAGGGCCGGGTCGGCCTTGCGCGCAGCCTCCTTGAGCGCCATCGAGCCGGCGACCTTGAACGCCATCTCCGACGAGTCGACCTCGTGGTACTGGCCGTCCAGCAGCGTCAGCTTGATGCCTGTCAGCGGGTAGCCCGCCAGCACGCCGTACTGCATGGCGTCCTGTGCACCGGCGTCCACCGACGGGATGTACTCCCGCGGGATGCGGCCGCCGGAGACCTTGTTGTCGAACTCGTACAGCGCGCCATCGGCCGTGTCGAGCGGCTCCAGCTTGATGATCACGCGGGCGAACTGGCCCGAGCCACCCGTCTGCTTCTTGTGGGTGTACTCGTACTTGTCCACCGTGCGGCGGATCGTCTCGCGGTAGGCCACCTGCGGCTTACCGATGTTGGCCTCGACCCGGTAGTCGCTCTTCATCCGGTTGACGAGCACCTCGAGGTGGAGCTCGCCCATGCCGGCGAGGATCGTCTGGCCGGACTCCTGGTCCAGGCTGACCTGGAACGTGGGGTCCTCCTCGGCGAGGCGCTGGATCGCGATGCCCAGCTTCTCCTGGTCCGCCTTGGTCTTCGGCTCGACCGCCACCTGGATGACCGGGTCCGGGAAGGTCATCGACTCCAGGACGATCGGCGCCTGTGGGTCGCAGAGCGTCTCGCCCGTGGTCGTGTCCTTGAGCCCGATCACCGCGTAGATGTGGCCCACCAGGGCCTCGTCGACCGGGTTCTCCTTGTTGGCGTGCATCTGGAAGATCTTCCCGATGCGCTCCTTGCGGTCCTTGGTCGAGTTGACGACCTGGGAGCCCGCGGCGACCCGGCCCGAGTACACCCGGATGTAGGTGAGCTTGCCGAAGAACGGGTGCGCAGCGATCTTGAACGCCAGCGCCGAGAACGGCTCGTCCTTCCGGGGAGCGCGGCTGGCCGGGGTCTCCCCGTCCGGCAGCGTGCCCTCGACCGGCGGCAGGTCGTACGGCGACGGCAGGTAGTCGATCACGGCGTCGAGCATGGGCTGGACGCCCTTGTTCTTGAACGCCGAGCCGCAGAGCACCGGGTAGGCCAGGCGCTCGTTGACGATCCGGCGGATGCCCGCCTTGATCTGCTCGGTGGTCAGCTCCTCGCCGCCGAGGTAGGTCTCCATCAGGTCGTCGTCGGTCTCGGCGACGGCCTCGACGAGCTTCTCCCGGTACTCGGCGACCACGTCGGCCATATCGGCCGGGATCGCCTCGATGGTGTAGTCCTCACCCTTGGCGACCTCGCCGCGCCAGGTCAGCGCGCGCATCTCTACGAGGTCCACGATCCCGATGAAGTCGCTCTCGGTACCGATCGGCAGCTGGATCGGCAGCGGCTTGGCGCCGAGACGGTCCTGGATCGTCCGCACGGTGAAGTAGAAGTCCGCACCGAGCTTGTCCATCTTGTTGACGAAGCAGATGCGCGGGACGTCGTACTTCGTGGCCTGCCGCCAGACCTGCTCGGACTGCGGCTCGACCCCCTCCTTGCCGTCGAACACCGCAACCGCGCCGTCGAGCACCCGCAGGTTGCGCTCCACCTCGACGGTGAAGTCGACGTGCCCGGGAGTGTCGATGATGTTGATCTGGTGGTCTTTCCAGAAGCAGGTCGTCGCGGCCGACGTGATCGTGATGCCGCGCTTCTGCTCCTCCTCCATCCAGTCCATCGTGGCGGCGCCGTCGTGCACCTCACCGATCTTGTAGTTGATCCCGGTGTAGTACAGGATCCGCTCGGTGGTGGTGGTCTTGCCGGCGTCGATGTGCGCCATGATGCCGATGTTTCGGACCCGCGTCAGGTCCGTCAGCACGTCCCGTGCCACGTCTCAGCTCTCCTCAGCGGTTGGCGCGGACGATCGGCCCGTCACCAGCGGTAGTGGGCGAAGGCCTTGTTGGACTCCGCCATCTTGTGCATGTCCTCGCGCCGCTTGACACTGGCGCCGAGGCCGTTGCTCGCGTCGAGCAGCTCGTTCATCAGGCGCTCGACCATGGTCTTCTCGCGGCGCTGGCCGGCGTAGCTGACCAGCCAGCGCAGCGCCAGCGTGGTCTGCCGCGGCGCACGCACCTCGACGGGGACCTGATAGGTGGCGCCACCGACGCGGCGGCTCTTGACCTCCAGCGCCGGACGCACGTTGTCCATCGCCCGCTTCAGCGTGACGACAGGGTCCGTGCCGGTCTTGTCGCGGGTGCCCTCGAGGGCGGCGTACACGATGCGCTCGGCAAGGCTGCGCTTGCCGTCCTTCAACACCTTGTTCACCAGCTGAGTGACCAGCGGCGAGCTGTAGACCGGGTCGTTGACCAGCGGCCGCTTGGGAGCAGGGCCCTTGCGAGGCATCAGCTCTTCTCCTTCTTCGCACCGTAGCGGCTGCGCGACTGCTTGCGGTTCTTCACACCCTGGGTGTCCAGCGAGCCGCGGATGACCTTGTAGCGGACGCCGGGCAGGTCCTTCACCCGGCCGCCGCGCACGAGCACGATGGAGTGCTCCTGCAGGTTGTGGCCCTCACCGGGGATGTAGGCCGTGACCTCGATCTGGCTCGACAGCTTCACGCGGGCGACCTTGCGTAGCGCCGAGTTCGGCTTCTTGGGCGTCGTGGTGTACACGCGCGTGCACACCCCGCGGCGCTGCGGGCTGCCCTTGAGCGCCGCGGTCTTGGTCTTCGCGACCTTGTCCTGACGGCCCTTGCGGACCAGCTGCTGGATCGTGGGCATGGACCGTTTGCTTCTTCCCTCTGTGCAGTCGAAACCGCGTGCTGTCGTAAGTCAGGTCGTGCTCGATCGGTCGGTGCTCGTCCTCGTCGGAGCGGTCGGCTGCACCGACCTCCCTCCCCCGAGGTCGGGCGTGTCGCGCCCCTGCACGCCGTACGGACGAGACCGGGGGAACCTTCCCGAACGTGGCAGGGCCCGCGCGTCCACCGACCTGCCACCCCCGCGAAGCGGGTGCAGCGGCCATCGGGCACGCAGATCGGCCCGACCAGGTCGAGCGCAAGACCACAGAGTACCCGTCCCGCGAGAGGGGGGTCAAAGCGGGTCCGGGGTGGCCGGGGCCGGGTTTGCACGCAGAGTGCCGCACGACCGCACGCATGGCAAGAGGGCACGCCCGCTCGCCGCTCGCCACCACCCGCTCGCCGCTGCCCATGCCGTCCGCCGTTGTACTACCGGACGTAGGCAGGCCTCCCCGGATCCGGGTGGCGGCGGGCTCTCTTCACGTCGGGCATAACGCGATGCCCAGTTGGTTCATTCCGTATCTCGGGGGTGTGGCAGCGACCCTCGCCGACGTCGGCGGGGTATGGCGGGAGAACGCCTATCCCGGCGCAGCCTGCGACGTGCCGTCGCACATCTCCTCCTTTCGCCCCCAGCACCGGTGGAGCAGGCGGTTCACCCCGCCGCCGGACATCCAGCGCCGACTGCGCCGGGTCGTCGACGACCACGGGCTGCGCGGCACCTGGCCCCGTCCTGCACTCCGCGCACTGGGATCACACGGTCGACCTGCGGAGTTGGCGATCGCGGAGTTCACGCCGGCCGGCGTCCGGACCGCGGACGCTCCTGCGCACCCCGGCCAGTGCCGTCACACAGGCACGGTGACCGTCACACCCTTCACAACATCTGCGACAGCCCGACGCGGTAGGCAACGGCGCGGACGGGGTGTGAGACCGCACCGTTGCGGGTCAGCGTCCAACTCGCCGTCGTGCCGCTGGTGCTCTGACCCGGAGACGACCCGGCCCGGAACGCCGGACGGGGCCGGCCACCGCCACGGGAGAGCGGTGTCCGGCCCCGTCAGTCATCTCACCTGTGGATCTTCGCCTTGCTCCGCGGCGGCGTCGATCCTCAGGACATGCGTTGGACCGTGCTTCGGGCCGCCCGGACGACCGTCGCCGTCCGGGCGGATGCGCCACCTAGCGGTAGTCGCGGCCGAAGTCGTAGTCGTCCAGGGGTACAGCGGCACCGGTGCCCGTGCCGAACACGTCCGGGCTGTAGTAGCCGTCGTCGTAGTTCGGCAGCGCGTAGGCGGCCGCACGGGCCTCCTCGGTCGGCTGGACCTGGATGTTGCGGTACCGGCTGATGCCCGTACCGGCCGGGATCAGCTTGCCGATGATCACGTTCTCCTTGAGCCCGACGAGCTTGTCGCGCTTTCCGTTGATCGCGGCATCGGTGAGGATCCGGGTGGTCTCCTGGAACGACGCCGCGGACAGCCACGACTCCGTCGCCAGCGAGGCCTTCGTGATCCCCATCAGCACCGGACGACCCGAGGCCGGCTCGCCGCCCTCGGCGACCACCCGGCGGTTCGAGGTCTCGAAGTCCATCCGGTCGATCAGGCCACCGGGCAGGAACTCGGTGGAACCCGAGTCGATGATCGTGACCCGGCGGACCATCTGCCGGACGATCACCTCGATGTGCTTGTCGTGGATGTCCACGCTCTGCGTGCGGTACACCTTCTGCACCTCACGCACCAGGTGCAGCTGCACCTCGCGCGGGCCCATGACGCGCAGCACCTCGTGCGGGTCCGCCGTGCCCTCGAGCAGCAGCTGGCCGACCGTCACGTGGTCGCCGTCCGCCAGCGGCCGCTCCTGGCCGTCGACGACGGTCATCGCCAGCCACTGACGCTTCGACAGCTTCTCGTAGACGATCTCGTCGCTCCCGTCGTCCGGGATCAACGTGATCTTCCAGAAGCGGTCGCCGTCTTCGATCCGGATGCGGCCGTCGACATCGGCGATGGGCGCCTTGCCGCGCGGCACGCGGGCCTCGAACAGCTCCTGGACACGCGGCAGACCTGTGGTGATGTCGTCGCCCGCCACGCCACCGGTGTGGAAGGTACGCATCGTCAGCTGCGTGCCGGGCTCACCGATCGACTGCGCCGCGACGATGCCGACCGCCTCGCCGACGTCCACCAGCTTGCCGGTGGCCATCGAGCGGCCGTAGCACATGCCGCAGATACCGGTGGCCGAGGTGCAGGTCAGGGCGCTGCGCACCTTGATCTGCCGGACGCCGGCCGCCACCAGGGCGTCCAGGGCCGGGTCACCGAGATCGTCACCCTTGGCCACCACGAGCTCGCCGTCCGGGCCGACCACGTCTTCCGCCGAGGTACGGGCGTAGACGCTGGTCCGGATGTACCGGTGCGGGATGAGCCGGCCGTCCGCGGTCTCCTCCGTGACCGGCATCGTGATCGCGCGCTCGGTGCCGCAGTCGACCTCGCGGACGATGACGTCCTGCGACACGTCGACCAGGCGCCGGGTCAGGTACCCGGAGTCGGCCGTCCGCAGCGCGGTGTCGGCCAGGCCCTTGCGGGTGCCGTGCGTGGAGATGAAGTACTCCAGCACGGACAGGCCCTCGCGGAAGTTGGCCTTGATCGGGCGAGGGATGTACTCGCCCTTCGGGTTGGCCACCAGACCACGCATCCCGGCGAGCTGCCGGACCTGGGTCATGTTGCCCGCCGCGCCCGACTGCACGATCAGCGGGATCGGGTTGTCCGCGGGGAAGTTGTCCTCCATCGCCTTGGCGACCTCTTCGGACGCCTGGCTCCAGATCTTGACCATCTCGTCGTTGCGCTCCTGGTGGGAGAGCGCACCGCGCTGGTACCGACGGTTGACCTGGTCCGCCTTCGCCTCGTACCCGTCGAGGATCGCCTGCTTGTTCGGCGGGACCACGACGTCGTCGATCGCGATGGTGACGCCGGACCGGGTCGCCCAGTAGAACCCGGCGTCCTTGAGGCGGTCGAGGACCTGCGCGACCTCGGTCATCGAGTACCGCTCGGCCAGGTCGTTGATGATCGCGGCCTGGCGCTTCTTGGGCAGCGCGTCGTTGACGAACGGGTAGTCGCTCGGGAGCAGCTCGTTGAACAGCACCCGACCCAGCGTGGTCTGCGCCGTCCACTGCTCACCCGGCTCCCAGCCGGCCTCGCGCAGCGTCGGGTAGATCTCTGCCGGCGGGACGACGCCCGTCAGCCGGATCCGCACCGGCGCCTGCAGGTGCAGCACCTTGCGGTCGTAGGCCATGATCGCCTCGGCGGACGAGGAGAAGGACTGGCCCTCGCCGAGAGCGCCGGGGCGCTCGCGGGTGAGGTGGTACAGACCGGTCACCATGTCCAGCCGGGGCATCGCCAGCGGGCGGCCCGACGCGGGCGAGAGGATGTTGTTGCTCGAGAGCATCAGCACCCGGGCCTCGGACTGCGCCTCGGCCGACAGCGGCAGGTGCACCGCCATCTGGTCGCCGTCGAAGTCGGCGTTGAACGCCTCGCAGACCAGCGGGTGCAGCTGGATGGCCTTGCCCTCCACCAGCTGCGGCTCGAAGGCCTGGATGCCGAGGCGGTGCAGCGTCGGCGCCCGGTTGAGCAGCACGGGGTGCTCGGAGATGACCTCTTCGAGCACATCCCACACCTGCGAGCGACCGCGCTCGACCATCCGCTTGGCCGACTTGATGTTCTGCGCGTGGTTCAGGTCGACCAGGCGCTTCATCACGAACGGCTTGAACAGCTCCAGCGCCATCTGCTTGGGCAGGCCGCACTGGTGCAGCTTGAGCTGCGGGCCGACGACGATGACCGAACGGCCGGAGTAGTCGACACGCTTGCCGAGCAGGTTCTGGCGGAACCGGCCCTGCTTGCCCTTGAGCAGGTCAGACAGCGACTTGAGCGGACGGTTGCCCGGACCGGTGACCGGACGACCGCGCCGGCCGTTGTCGAACAGCGCGTCCACGGCCTCCTGCAGCATCCGCTTCTCGTTGTTGACGATGATCTCGGGCGCGCCGAGGTCGATCAGCCTCTTGAGGCGGTTGTTGCGGTTGATCACACGGCGGTACAGGTCGTTCAGGTCGCTCGTGGCGAACCGGCCACCGTCGAGCTGCACCATGGGCCGCAGGTCCGGCGGGATGACCGGCACGCAGTCGAGCACCATGCCCATCGGCGAGTTGCCGGTGGCCTGGAACGCCGCGACGACCTTGAGCCGCTTGAGCGCGCGGAGCTTCTTCTGGCCCTTGCCGCTGCGGATGGTCTCCCGCAGGTTCTCGGCCTCGGCCGCGATGTCGAAGTTCTGCAGCAGCGTCTGGATCGCCTCGGCCCCCATGGAGCCGGTGAAGTAGTCGCCGTACCGGTCGTAGAGCTCGCGGTAGATCCCCTCGTCCGGGATCAGCTGCTGGGTGTCGAGCTTGACGAACGACGTCCAGATCTCCTCGAGCCGGTCCAGCTCACGCTGGGCCCGGTCGCGGAGCTGGCGCATCTCGCGCTCGCCACCCTCCTTGACCTTGCGACGCACGTCGCTCTTCGCGCCCTCGCGCTCGAGCTCGGCGAGGTCCTGCTCCAGCTTCTGGGCACGGGCCTCGACGTCCGCGTCGCGGCGCTGCTCGACGCGCTTGCGCTCCACGACCATCTCGTTCTCGAGCGTCGAGAGGTCCGTGTGTCGCTGGTCCTTGTTGACCGACGTGATCACGTAGGCCGCGAAGTAGATGATCTTCTCGAGGTCCTTGGGGGCCAGGTCGAGCAGGTAGCCCAGCCGGCTCGGGACGCCCTTGAAGTACCAGATGTGTGTGACGGGAGCGGCCAGCTCGATATGACCCATCCGCTCACGACGCACCTTGGCGCGCGTGACCTCCACGCCGCAGCGCTCGCAGATGATGCCCTTGAACCGGACGCGCTTGTACTTACCGCAGTAGCACTCCCAGTCCCGGGTCGGACCGAAGATCTTCTCGCAGAAGAGCCCGTCCTTCTCCGGCTTGAGGGTGCGGTAGTTGATGGTCTCGGGCTTCTTGACCTCGCCGTGCGACCACTGGCGGATGTCCTCGGCGGTCGCCAGGCCGATGCGCAGCTCGTCGAAGAAGTTGACGTCGAGCACTATGTGAGTCCTCTGTTTCCCCAGAAGAGAATTCTCTTCAGAAATGCTTCGGCTACGGGCGGGTCAGTTGACGACGTCGTCGACGGTCATCGAGTCCGAGCCGGGACGGCTGGACAGGTTGATGCCGAGGTTCGCCGCCGCGCGCTCGAGGTCTTCGTCGTCCGTGTCGCGCATCTCGATCGTGGCGCCGTCCGACGACAGCACCTCCACGTTCAGACACAGCGACTGGAGCTCCTTGAGGAGCACCTTGAACGACTCGGGGATCCCGGGCTCGGGGATGTTCTCGCCCTTGACGATCGCCTCGTAGACCTTGACCCGGCCTACCACGTCGTCCGACTTGATCGTGAGCAGCTCCTGCAGCGTGTAGGCAGCGCCGTAGGCCTGCATCGCCCAGCACTCCATCTCACCGAACCGCTGGCCGCCGAACTGGGCCTTACCGCCCAGCGGCTGCTGCGTGATCATCGAGTACGGGCCGGTCGACCGGGCGTGGATCTTGTCGTCGACCAGGTGCAGCAGCTTGAGGATGTACATGTAGCCGACGGCCACCGGGAACGGGTACGGCTCGCCGGAACGCCCGTCGAACAGCTGGGCTTTCCCGTCCGCACCGACCATGCGCTCGCCGTCGCGGTTCGGCAGCGTCGAGCCGAGCAGGCCGGTGATCTCGTGCTCCTTGGCCCCGTCGAACACCGGCGTGGCCGTGTTCGTGCCGGGAGGCGCGGAGTAGAGCTCGTCGGGCAGCGCGGACGCCCACTCGGGCTGGCCATCGATGTCCCAGCCGGTCTTGGCGATCCACCCGAGGTGGGTCTCCAGGACCTGGCCGATGTTCATCCGTCGCGGCACACCGTGCGTGTTCAGGATGATGTCGACCGGGGTGCCGTCCGGCAGGAACGGCATGTCCTCGGCGGGCAGGATCTTGCCGATCACGCCCTTGTTGCCGTGCCGCCCGGCCAGCTTGTCGCCGTCCGAGATCTTGCGCTTCTGAGCCACGTACACGCGGACCAGCTCGTTCACGCCGGGCGCGAGCTCGTCGTCGTCGTCGCGGGAGAACACCCGGATGCCGATGACCTTGCCCGTCTCGCCGTGCGGGACCTTCAGCGAGGTGTCGCGAACCTCGCGCGCCTTCTCGCCGAAGATCGCGCGGAGCAGCCGCTCCTCCGGAGTCAGCTCCGTCTCGCCCTTGGGCGTGACCTTGCCGACCAGGATGTCGCCGGGCTGGACCTCGGCGCCGATCCGGATGATGCCGCGCTCGTCGAGGTCCGCCAGGACCTCCTCGGAGACGTTCGGGATGTCCCGCGTGATCTCCTCGGCGCCCAGCTTGGTGTCGCGGGCGTCGATCTCGTGCTCCTCGATGTGGATCGACGTCAGCACGTCGTCCTGCACCAGGCGCTGCGAGAGGATGATCGCGTCCTCGTAGTTGTGGCCCTCCCACGGCATGATCGCCACGAGCAGGTTCTTGCCCAGGGCCATCTCGCCGTCCTCGGTGCACGGCCCGTCGGCGAGCACCTGGCCCACCTCGACCCGCGCACCCTCGTCCACGATCGGCTTCTGGTTCGTGCAGGTGCCCTGGTTGCTGCGGCGGAACTTGTGCAGCCGGTAGGTCTGGCGCGAGCCGTCGTCGGCCATGACCGTGATGAAGTCGGCGCACAGCTCCTCGACGACACCGGCCTTCTCGGCCACGACCACGTCGCCGGCGTCGACCGCGGCGCGCAGCTCCATGCCGGTGCCGACCAGCGGCGACTCGGAGCGGAGCAGCGGCACTGCCTGGCGCTGCATGTTCGCGCCCATCAGGGCGCGGTTGGCGTCGTCGTGCTCGAGGAACGGGATCATCGCCGTCGCGACCGACACCATCTGGCGCGGCGAGACGTCGATGTAGTCGACGGCCGTCGGCGGGATGTAGTCGACCTCGCCGCCCTTGCGGCGGACCAGCACACGGTCGCTGGTGAACGAGCCGTCGTCGTTCAGCGGCTCGTTCGCCTGCGCGATGACGAAGCGGTCTTCCTCGTCCGCGGTCAGGTAGTCGATCTGCCCGGTGGCGATGCCATGCTCGACCTTCCGGTACGGCGTCTGGATGAAGCCGAACGGGTTGACCTGCGCGAAGCTCGACAGCGACCCGATCAGGCCGATGTTCGGGCCTTCCGGGGTCTCGATCGGACACATGCGGCCGTAGTGGCTGTGGTGCACGTCGCGGACCTCGAAGCCCGCCCGCTCACGGGACAGACCGCCCGGGCCCAGCGCGGACAGACGCCGCTTGTGCGTCAGGCCGGCCAGCGGGTTGGTCTGGTCCATGAACTGGGACAGCTGCGAGGTGCCGAAGAACTCCTTGATCGCGGCCACGACCGGCCGAATGTTGATCAAGGTCTGCGGCGTGATCGCCTCGACGTCCTGCGTGGTCATCCGCTCGCGGACGACGCGCTCCATGCGCGAGAGGCCGACCCGGATCTGGTTCTGGATCAGCTCGCCCACGGTGCGCAGGCGCCGGTTGCCGAAGTGGTCGATGTCGTCTGTCTCGACCGGGATCTCGGCGCCGCCCTGGCCGTCGACCGCCCCGGACACCATCGTCTTGTCGCCGGCGTGCAGCCGGACGAGGTACTCGATGGTGGTGGCGATGTCCTCCTCGGTCAGCGTGCCGACCTCGTTCGGGATCGACAGCCCGAGCTTCTTGTTGGCCTTGTACCGGCCGACCTTCGCGAGGTCGTAGCGCTTGTCCTTGAAGAACAGGTTCTCCAGGAGCGTCTGCGCGCTCTCGCGCGTGGGCGGCTCGCCCGGGCGCAGCTTCCGGTAGATGTCGAGCAGGGCCTCGTCCTGGCCGGCCGTGTGGTCCTTCTCCAGGGTGGCCATCATCGTCTCGGAGAACCCGAAACGGGCCGAGACCTGCTCGGCCGTCCAGCCCAGGGCCTTGAGCAGCACGGTGACCGGCTGGCGACGCTTGCGGTCGATCCGGACGCCGACGGTGTCGCGCTTGTCGACGTCGAACTCCAGCCACGCGCCGCGGCTGGGGATGATCTTGACCGAGTAGACGTCCTTCTCGGTGGTCTTGTCGATGTTGTGGTCGAAGTAGATGCCCGGCGAGCGGACCAGCTGCGAGACGACGACACGCTCGGTGCCGTTGATGATGAAGGTGCCCTTGTCGGTCATCACAGGGAAGTCGCCCATGAAGACCGTCTGAGACTTGATCTCGCCGGTGGTGTTGTTGGTGAACTCCGCGGTGACGAACAGCGGAGCCGCGTACGTCATGTCCTTGTCCTTGCACTCCTCGACGGAGGCCTTGACCTCGTCGAAGCGTGGGTCGGAGAAGGACAGCGACATCGAGCCGGAGAAGTCTTCGATCGGCGAGATCTCGGTGAGGATCTCCTCGAGACCGCCGACCGGGCTCTCGTCGCCGGCATCGATGCGACGCTGGAACCACGCCTCGTCGCCGACCAGCCACTCGAACGACTGGGTCTGCAGGTCGAGCAGGTCGGGCACCCGCAGGGGCTCGCGGATCTTCGCGAAGGAGACCCGGGTTGGCGCTCCGGGAAGCGCCAGGTGGTCCGAGGTGGTCGCGGGGGTCGTGGTGGCGCGGGACGAAGCCAAGATGCGTCCTTCCGAGAACTACGCTCTCGTCTGGCGAACACCGGATCCGCGCGCTACCGTGGTCGCCTCGCCCGGCAGGGGAACCCGGGTCGGGAGGCACGGGGTGTGCGGACCTGCGTGCTCGCCGTCTGTTGTCGATGCACGGCTCTCGACCAGGTTTCCGGGCACACGTCGGAGCACTCGGCAAGCGAGAGACCCCCACATACGCGCGCAAACCTGGACGAGGGCAGCGCAAAGAGGCAGTCTAGCCGCAAACGCAGCCGCTGTCGAGTGAGGTCTCCTGGACGATCAGGACGCAGGCGCCCAGGGAACCACCGAGACCTAAGAGTGACCTGACCGGCGCACCGAGTCAAGACACTACGCGTCGGTAAGTGGTCCCTTTCGGGGGACGACCGGACGGTTGTCGCCGGTGGACGCCGTGACCCGCAGCTCGTCGACTCTCCGCGACGCCCGTTTCGTCACCTCTGATGCGACCACCGGCGGTGACCTGCGGGGACCATCACGACTTCACCGTTCGGCGCACTGTCTCGAGGCCCGGGGCGTCACGGCGGGTGCGGTCGCGCCTGCGGCGCAAACGCACGACCGGGACGGCGTCCCACGCTGGGGCGCCGTCCCGGTCGACGTTGTGGTGCGTGCAGCCGCTCGCGTGGGGCGGCGGCGATCAGGCCAGGCTGACCTTGGCGCCGGCCTCCTGCAGCTTGGCCTGCGCGGCCTCGGCGGCCTCCTTCGGCACGCCCTCCAGGATCGGCTTCGGGGCGGACTCGACGAGGTCCTTGGCCTCCTTGAGGCCCAGACCCGAGACGAGCTCGCGGACGACCTTGATGACCTGGATCTTCTTCTCGCCCGCGGCCTCGAGGACGACGTTGAACTCGTCCTTCTCCTCGACGACCTCGGCCGGGGCGGCAGCGGGACCGGCAGCGGCCACGGCGACCGGCGCGGCCGCGGTGACCTCGAACGTGTCTTCGAACTTCTTCACGAACTCCGAGAGCTCGAGCAGCGTCATGTCCTTGAACGCGTCGAGCAGCTCGTCGGTCGACAGCTTCGCCATCGTGGTTCCTCTTTCAGGTGTGGGTGCGCCCGCGGGCGCGGGGGGTGGGGGTGCTCAGCTCTCGGCGTCGTCGGCCGCGTCGCCCGCGGGGGCGCCGGCCTTCTCGGCCTCGGCGCGCTTGTCGGCCAGCGCCTGGGCCAGCCGTGCGACCTGCGACGCAGGAGCGGCGAACAGGCCGGCCGCCTTGCTCAGGTTGCCCTTCATCGCGCCGGCCAACTTGGCCAGCAGGACCTCGCGCGACTCGAGGTCCGCGATGCGGTTGACCTCGTCCACGGACAGCGCGTTGCCGTCCATGAAGCCGCCCTTGATGACCAGGGCCTTGTTGTCCTTCGCGAAGTCGCGCAGGGCCTTGGTCGCGTCGACCGGCTCGCCGGTGACGAACGCGATCGCCGTGGGACCGGTCAGCAGGGCGTCGAGGCCGTCGACACCGGCGTCCTGCGCCGCCCGCTTCACCAGGGTGTTCTTGGCGATGCGGTAGGACACGTCCGGCCCCAGCGTGCGACGCAGCCTCGTCAGCTGCGCCACCGTGAGGCCGCGGTACTCGGTGACGACCGAGGCGGACGCGCCCCGGAACTCGTCGGCGATCTCGGCGACCGCCGCGACCTTGTCGGGTCGTGCCATCCCTTGCCTCCTCTCGGGTTGCCAGATTGCTCGGCAGGGTGAACCACCACGTCCGGACCCGGGAGAAGACGAACGCCCCGCGCGCAGGCACGGGGCGGAAGCAGGCGCACTCGGAGATCCGGGCGCCCGGCACGACCTCGTCCTCCTGCGCGGGCCGCCCGCTCGTGCGGGGCCTTCGTACATCCCTCACGGGATGCAGACCTGCGGTCTTCGGTGGAACTACGACCAGTCTACGTCAATCGGGGTGGTGGCCTCCCCGACGGGGGCGGTCAACCCCGCCTTCCAGGCGTGCTACTTCACGGCGGTCTTGCTGACGACCGTCGGGCTGGCAACGCTGGTCACGATCGGGACCGCCCCGGTGGTCGTGGTCGTCGTCGAGACGCTGCGGGGCAGCGCCCCTCGAGGATCGGTACCGGTCGTCGTCCTGGCTCTGCTCGGGCTCGGCCTGCTGGTCGGGTTTCCCACCACCGGAGCAGACCCGCTCGCCGCGGCAGCGGGTGCCGCGGCGGCCGTGTTCGCCGGTTCCGCCTTCGCGGTGATGACGCTGGTCGGCTCCCGGACCGTGCCGGGGCTCGACCCGATGGTTGCGACCGGTGCGTCGTTCGTCGTCGGCGGGCTGCTGTTGGCCGTTCCCGCAGCCGTGCTCGGCACGATGGCCTTCCCGGTGACGTTCGCCGGTGTCGGGCTGCTCGCCTTGTTCGCCGTGCTGCCCTACTCGGCGTACTTCCGTGGGCTGGGTGCGGGCACTTCTCCGGGAACGGGTGCCGTGCTGGCCCTGCTGGAACCGCTGACGGCCGCGATGCTGGCGGCGGCCGTGCTCGGCGAGCGGCTCGGCGTGACCGGCACGGCCGGCGCACTCTTGCTGGCGGTCGCGGTGCTGCTGGCCGCTCGCGCGGACCGTCGCTGAGCGGAGTTGCTGCAGCCGCCGCCGACCACCGTCGCCGGGTGGCAGCGATGGGCGACGACGCAGCTGGGCGCGCTCGCGACGCAAGAGGCCTGGCAGCCCGGGCGGTACGGCTACAGGGTCGAGCGCCGCGACCGCCTGGGCAACACCGTGCAGCTGCTCAGCCGCGGTGTCTGGCAGTCGGCTCCGCTGCCGGTGCGCTGACCGCGCCGCGCGAGGTGGCCCGGTGGATCAGCCGGGCCAGTGCGGCGAGGTCCGCGGCCGGGGTGGACCGGCGCCGGGAGGCCATCGGCAGCGGTGGGTCGGGCGGACCGAAGCGACGGTTCCAGTCATAGCTGTCGCGCGAGTCGACGCCGTATCGGGGTGCCGCGACTGCGATCGCGACGAGCAGGACCGGGAGCAACCAGAGCGAGGTATCCATGTGGCGAAGCATGCTCTCCACCGGCCTGGTCCTGTACAGCCAATTAGGCGAGAGTGGACCACATGGCGATGACGGCGACGAGGTGGACCGCCGCATCGGTGCCCGCAGCTTCGCACGGCTGCTCGGTGATTGGCGGCCACCCGGAGGGCGGGGGTTGACCGCGGCGCTCGCCGACCGGGTCCGTCTGCTGGTGCTCGACGGACGGCTACCGCTGCAGATGCGCGTGCCCGCGGAGCGGGAGCTCGCTGCGGCCCTCGACGTCAGCAGGACGACGGTCGCCGCCGCCTACGAGGTGCTGCGGGAGGCCGGGATCCTGCACAGCCGGCGCGGCGCCGGCAGCTGGACGCAGCTGCCGCCCGGGATCGCGGCCTCCGGCGTGAGTTCGCCCTTCTCGCCCCACGGCGACCGCACCCTCTACGACCTCGCGCACGCCTCCCTCGCCGCTCCGGCGACCGAGCTGCGCGCGGCGGCGGCTTCGGCCGTCGAGGACCTCGACGCCCACCTCTCCGGGCACGGGTACGACCTGCTCGGCCTGCCCAGCACTGCGCGCGGCGATCGCGCGCCGGTTCACCGCACGAGGCCTGCCCACCACCGCGGACCAGGTGCTGGTCACCGCCGGGGGGCAGGCCGCGATCGCGCTGGTGCTCGCCGCCCTCACCACGCCCGGCGACCGGGTGCTCGTCGAGCACCCGACCTACCCGAACGCGCTCGACGCCGTGCACGCCCGCGGCGCGCGGTGCGTCCCGGTACCCCTCGACCTCGACTCCGCCGGAGCCGACGCGTGGGACCTGGACCTGGTGACCGCAGCCATGCGCGACGCCGCCCCGCGGCTGGCCTACCTGGTGCCCGACCACCAGAACCCGACCGGGGCGCTGCTCGACGGTGCGGGACGCGAACGGCTGGTCGCGCTGGCCCGCCGCACCGGCACACCCCTGCTGATCGACGAGACGCTCGCCGAGCTGACCCTCGTCGGATCGAGCGAGTTACCGGTCGCCGCGCACGGTGCCCCCGACTCCGCCCTGGTGATCACCATCGGGTCGGCGGCCAAGGTGCTGTGGGGCGGCCTGCGCATCGGCTGGATCCGCACCGCCGCGCCGACGATCCGCAGGCTGGCCGCCCTGCGCGCCGCGACCGACCTCGGCGGCCCGGTACTGGAGCAGCTGATCGCGGCCCGGTTGATCGACGACCTGGGACCCGTGGTGCAGGCCCGCCGGGCGGAGCTGACCGGGGCCCGCGACCACCTGCTCGGCCGCCTCGGCGACGCCTTCCCGAGCTGGCGCCCGTCGCACCCGACCGGCGGGCTGAGCCTGTGGGTGGACCTCGGGGCACCGGTGTCGAGCCGACTGGTCGGCGCCGCCCGCCGCCAGGACGTCCTGCTCGCCGCCGGTCCCCGCTTCGGGCTCGCGGGCGCGTTCGAGCGCTACCTGCGCGTGCCGTACACCTTGCGCCGCGACCGCGTGGAGCCCGCGCTCGATCGCCTCGTCGCGGCATGGCACACCCTCGACGAGTCGCATCCCGAGACCGAGCCCGTCGCCGTCGCCTGACACCACGCGAGTCGGCACGTCTGCCTGCGCGAGCCGGCACGTTCGTCAGGCCGAGGGTGCGCGATAGCCGACCTGGCAGGAACGGAGAGATCTGGGTGGGAACGGGAACGGGGCCGTTGCGCGGCGTGCGGGTCGTGGAGCTGGCCGGGATCGGACCGGGTCCGCACGCGGCCATGGTGCTCGCCGATCTCGGGGCCGACGTCGTGCGCGTCGACCGGCCGGGCGGGGCACTGCGGCTCGGTGACCCGGATCGGCCCGACCCGACCCTGCGCGGCCGCCGCCGGGTAGGGGCCGACCTCAAGGATCCCGCGGGTCGCGACACGGTGCTGCGCCTCGTCGACCACGCAGACATCCTGATCGAGGGCTACCGGCCGGGGGTCGCCGAACGCCTCGGGGTCGGGCCGGCCGACTGCCACGCCCGCAACCCGCGGCTGGTCTACGGCCGCATGACCGGGTGGGGCCAGGACGGTCCGATGGCGCGTCAGGCCGGGCACGACATCAACTACGTGTCGCTCACCGGTGCGCTGCACGCGATCGGCCGGGCCGGCGAACGACCGGTGCCGCCGCTGAACCTCGTCGGCGACTTCGGCGGCGGCTCCATGCTGCTGCTCGTCGGCGTCCTCGCGGCGCTGCTGGAGGCGCGCTCGTCGGGCCGCGGCCAGGTCGTCGACGCCGCGATGGTCGACGGGGCGAGCCTGCTCATGCAGATGACCTGGGCGTTCTACGGTCAGGGCCACTGGGCCGACGAGCGGGAGGCCAACCTCCTGGATGGCGGCACGCCCTACTACGACACCTACACCTGCGCCGACGGCCGGCACGTCGCCATCGGCGCGCTGGAACCGCGGTTCTACGCCCAGCTGCTCGACGGACTCGGCCTCGACCCGACGACGCTGCCGGCGCAGGGCGACGTCGCGGGGTACCCGGTGCTGCGGGAACGGTTCACGGCCGCGTTCGCGACCCGGACGCGCGACGAGTGGGCGGCCGTGTTCGAGGGCACGGAGGCGTGCGTGACACCGGTGCTGGCGCTCGACGAGGTCGCCGACCACCCGCACCTTCAGGCGCGAGGGACGATCGTGGCTCCGGACGGCGTGCGGCAGGCGGCCCCGGCCCCGCGGTTCTCGCGCACCCCCGCGACGCTGCCCGGGCCGCCTGCGGAGCCGGAGGACGTCGAGACGGTGCTGGCCGACTGGGGGCGCTGATCGCCGGAGCGGTCGGCGCCGGGATTGCAGCAAAGTGGCCTTACTGCAATCGGTCTGGTGCAGGGCCACCTTGCTGCAATCGCCGGCCGCCGGAAACACGACGACACCCCGCGGCCCACTCGGGGCGACGGGGTGCGGGTCGGGTGTTCGCTCAGCCGGACGGTGTGTCGTCCACCAGCAGGTTGCGGGTGCGGTTCGGGTCGACGGGGATGCCCGGGCCCGTCGTCGTCGAGACCGTGACCTTCTTCAGGAAGCGGCCCTTCGCGGCCGACGGCTTGGCCCGCAGGATCTCGTCGAGCGCCGCGCCGTAGTTCTCCACCAGCTTCTCGGTGGGGAACGACGCCTTGCCGATGACGAAGTGCAGGTTGGCCTGCTTGTCCACCCGGAAGTTGATCTTACCGCCCTTGATGTCCTGGACCGCCTTGGTGACGTCCGGGGTGACGGTGCCGGTCTTCGGGTTCGGCATGAGGCCGCGCGGGCCGAGGATGCGGGCGATACGCCCGACCTTGGCCATCTGGTCCGGGGTGGCGATGGCGGCGTCGAACTCCAGCCACCCGCCCTGGATGCGCTCGATCAGGTCTTCCGCACCGACGACGTCCGCTCCGGCGGCCTCGGCCTCGGCGGCCTTGTCCCCGGTCGCGAAGACGATCACACGGGCGGTCTTGCCGGTGCCGTGAGGCAGGTTCACGGTGCCGCGGACCATCTGGTCCGCCTTGCGCGGGTCCACACCCAGGCGCATCGCGACCTCGACGGTGGGGTCCATCTTCGACGTCCCGCCGGTCTCCTTGGCCAGGTTCGCGGCCTGCAGCGGGCTGTAGAGCCGCGTGCGGTCCACCAGCTCGGCGTTCTTGCGGTAGATCTTGCTGCGCTTCATGGCTGTCCTTCGTCTTCTCAGTCAGGGTCGTGGTGCGAGCCGCGCCAGGCTCTCCCACGCGTTCGGGGTGGAGCACTCGTCTACAACGGGTCAGCCCGTGACGGTGATTCCCATGGACCGGGCGGTACCGGCGATGATCTTGGCGGCCTGGTCGATGTCGTTCGCGTTCAGGTCGGCCATCTTGGTCTGGGCGATCTGGCGCACCTGGTCCATGGTCACCGAGGCGACCTTGGTGCGGTGCGGCTCGCCGCTGCCCTTGTCGACACCGGCCGCCTTGAGCAGCAGGCGCGCGGCGGGCGGGGTCTTCAGCGCGAAGGTGAACGACCGGTCCTCGTACACCGAGATCTCGACCGGCACGATGTCGCCGCGCTGCGACTCGGTGGCCGCGTTGTAGGCCTTGCAGAACTCCATGATGTTGACGCCGTGCTGACCCAGCGCGGGGCCGACCGGCGGGGCCGGGGTCGCGGCCCCGGCCTTGATCTGGAGCTTGACGATCGCGGAGAGCTTCCGCTTCTTGGGGGGCATCTCGCTTTTCCTTCGAGTGGTTGCTGCATGCCGCGGACCTGCCTGCCGCGGCCGGGATGTCAGATCTTGGAGACCTGGGAGAAGGCGAGCTCGACCGGGGTCTCCCGACCGAAGATCGAAACCAGGACCTTGACCTTCTGCGCGTCGACGTTGACCTCGCTGATCGTCGCCGGCAGCGTCGCGAACGGGCCGTCCATCACGGTGACCGACTCGCCGACCTCGAAGTCGACCTCGACGGTGGCCTTGCCCGAGCCCGCAGCGGCCCCGGTGCCGGCACCGGCACGGCCTGCCGCGGCCGGCTTGGCAGCCTCGGTGCGCGGCAGCAGGAACTTCACGACCTCGTCGATCGTCAGCGGCGACGGCTTGGAGGTGGCCCCCACGAAGCCGGTGACGCCGGGGGTGTTGCGGACCGCGCCCCACGACTGGTCGTTGAGCTCCATCCTGACCAGGATGTAGCCGGGCAGGACCTTGCGCTGCACCTGCTTGCGCTGGCCGTTCTTGATCTCGGTGACCTCCTCGGTGGGCACCTCGACCTGGAAGATGTAGTCCTCGACGTCCAGGGTCTGCACCCGGGTCTCGAGATTGGTCTTCACCTTGTTCTCGTAGCCGGCGTAGGAGTGCACGACGTACCAGTCGCCGGGGGCGCGGCGCAGTGCGGCTCGCATCTCCTCGGCGGGGTCGATCTCGACGGGCTCGACCGGCTCCGCATCGGCCACCACGTCCTCGGCCAGCACATCGTCCGCACCGGCGGGGTCGTCGTCGGCGCCGGTGGAGGAGTGCGACGCCACGTCCGCCCCGTTGGCGACCTCGACGTCGACGTCCTGCTCGGATGCGGTCGCGCCGTTCGTGCCTTCTGCGGTCTCGATGTCGGCGGGCCGAAGGCCGCCGTCCTGGGTCGTCACGTCAATTCCTCGTTTGCACTCGTCGCGGGTCGGTCGGGGTGGTCAGGTACCGAACAGGAACAGCACGCCCCGCCCGAACAGGTAGTCCATCAGTGAGACCAGCGCGACCATGAACGACACGAAGACCAGCACGACGATCGTGTACGTCACCAGCTGGTTGCGCGTCGGCCAGATGACCTTGCGCAGCTCGGCGACGACCTCACGCAGGAAGCGGACGAACCTGCTCGGCAACGAGCCCTTGCCCTGCCGACCGCCCTCGCGGACGGCGGTACCGCGGGCCCGTGTCCCGCCCGAGCCGGCGGGCGTCGCGTCCGACCGCCGCGCCCGGCGGTCCGCGGCGGTCCGCGGGCGCTCCCGCCCCGGCTCCGCCTCGCGCTCCTCGCTCACGCCGATCTCCTCGCTGACACTGCCGTGTTGACGCCCTTACCCTGCCCACTGCGCTCGTCCGATGCAGGGGCGACAGGACTTGAACCTGCAACCTGCGGTTTTGGAGACCGCTGCTCTGCCAATTGAGCTACACCCCTTGGCCGGCTCCGCGCGCGTCGGGCGCGCGTCCGTGGACCTGCGGCCCACGTGCCACAGGAAAGTGTACGGCACCACGCCACGCCGGTTCCCGGGGCTGGCCCGGCGCCCCACGACGAGCCACCGCCACCCGTTGGAGGAGGATGCCGGCATGGGTACCGCAGCACCTCCCTCACTCACGGAACCGCACGTCCGGCACCGGATCTCCGCACGAATCGGCGGCATCGCCGAGTCGGCGACGTTGGCGGTCGACGCCAAAGCCAAGGCGCTGAAGGCGGCCGGCCGGCCGGTCATCGGGTTCGGCGCGGGCGAGCCCGACTTCCCGACGCCCGCACCGATCGTCGCCGCCGCGCAGGCCGCGTGCGCGGACCCGAAGAACCACCGCTACACCCCCGCCGCCGGGCTGCCCGAGCTGCGCGCGGCCGTCGCCGAGAAGACGAGGCGCGACAGCGGTCTCGAGCTCTCGGCCGCCCAGGTGCTGATCACCAACGGCGGCAAGCAGGCCGTCTACCAGGCCTTCGCGACCCTGATCGATCCCGGTGACGAGGTGGTCCTGCCTGCGCCGTACTGGACCACCTACCCCGAGGCGATCACGCTGGCCGGTGGCGTGCCGGTCGTGGTCACGACCGGGCCGGACGCCGACTACCTGCCCTCGGTCGAGCAGCTGGAGGCCGCACGCACGCCGCGCACGAAAGCGCTGCTGTGGTGCTCGCCGTCGAACCCGACCGGCTCGGTGGCGTCCCGTGAGCTGACCGAGGCGGTGGGGCGCTGGGCTGTCGAGCACGGCGTCTGGGTGATCACCGACGAGATCTACGAGCACCTGGTCTACGACGGCGCCGAGGCGGTCTCGATGCCGGTGGCGGTTCCGGAGCTCGCGGACACGTGCGTCGTGCTCAACGGTGTCGCGAAGACGTACGCGATGACCGGCTGGCGGGTCGGGTGGATGGCGGGCCCCGCGGACGTCGTCAAGGCGGCGACGAACCTGCAGAGCCACCTCAGCTCGAACGTGTGCAACGTGGCCCAGCGCGCCGCGCTGGAGGCCGTCTCCGGGTCGCTGGACGCGGTCGCGGAGATGCGCGCGGCGTTCGACCGGCGCCGGCGCACGATCGTCGAGCTGCTCTCGGCGATCCCGGGCGTGCAGTGCCCGACCCCGCGCGGGGCGTTCTATGCCTACCCGGCCGTCCAGGAACTGATCGGCACCGAGCTGCGCGGCACCCGCATCGACGACACCGTCGGGCTCGCGGCCGCGATCCTGGAGCACGCCGAGGTGGCGGTGGTCCCGGGCGAGGCGTTCGGCACTCCGGGCTTCCTGCGCCTGTCCTACGCCCTGGCCGACGACGACCTCCGCACAGGCGTCGAGCGGATGGGCGCGCTGCTCGCCGAGGCGAAGTAGGCGCGGAATCTCAGACGGGGAGACGGACGCGGGCAGTCGCGCGGGCCAGCACCGTCTTCCCGTCCACCGCAGCCGTGATCGCGACGGTGGCGACGCGGATGTCGCCCTCGTCGTCGACCGCCTTCACGGTGCCGGTGACATCGAGCGTGATGCCCTCGTCGTCGTCCGGGACGACGACGGGCCGGGTGAAGCGGGCTGCATAGCCGACCACGGCTCCGGGGTCGCCGATCCAGTGCGTGACCAGGCGGCCGGCGAGCGCCATCGTCAGCATGCCGTGGGCGATCACGTTCGGCAGGCCCACGCCGACGGCGAACCGCTCGTTCCAGTGGATCGGGTTGAAGTCGCCGGACGCGCCGGCGTAGCGGACGAGGTCCGCGCGCGTCAGCCGCAGCGACAGCGCCGGGAGCGCGTCACCCGGGCCGAGGGCTGCCGCCGTCACGCGGGCACCTCCGCGGACTGCGCCGGGGCGGCGGTGACCATCAGCGAGACCGCCGTCAGGACGGGCTCGCCTGCGGCGTCCGCCACCTCGGCCCGCAACGTGAGGAACAGGTTCCCCGCGCGCGGGCGCAGCTCGTCCACGTGCAGGGTGGTGACGACCTCGTCGCCCGCATAGAGCGGACGGTGCAGGACGAACGACTGCTCGCCGTGGACCATGTGCGCGTAGTCCCAGCCGACCGCCGGGTCGCGGAGGAACGCCTCCATCAGCGGGATGGTGAACGTGACCGCGAACGTGGGCGGCGCCACCAGGTCCGGATGCCCGGCGGTGAGTGCCGCGTCGAGGTCGGTACAGACGGAAGCGCCCTCGCCGACGGCGAGGGCGAACTCCCGCACCTTCTCCCGTCCGACCAGGTAGGGCCGGGTCGGGGGCAGGGCGCGGCCGACGTACTCCGCGATCACCTGGTCTCGCGGTGATCGCGATGCAGGTTGCAGTTCGGGCAGTACTTCTTGATCGTGAGCCGGTCGGGGTCGTTCCGCCGGTTCTTCTTGGTGATGTAGTTGCGGTGCTTGCACACCTCGCACGCCAGCGTGATCTTCGGCCGGACGTCGGTGGCCTTCGCCATCGCGGGTGCCTCCTGCTTGCCTTATCGGTACTGGTCAGCCTGGTAGCGGTGGCCGGACTTGAACCGGCGACACAGCGATTATGAGCCGCTTGCTCTACCGACTGAGCTACACCGCTTCGCGAGAACGACCCCTGTTCAGATGAACACGGCTCGACTCGCCTGAGCCCCTTTACGGAATCGAACCGTAGACCTTCTCCTTACCATGGAGACGCTCTGCCGACTGAGCTAAAGGGGCGGCACAGCCCTCGGGAGAACCTCCCGGGGGGCGTGGACGATGCTACACAACCCCGCGAGCGGCGTGGAAACGGGCCCGTCGCGGGGTGGTGCGGCGACGTCAGCCTCGGCCGGCGCGCGGGTAGGGCAGCAAGGCCATCTCCCGCGCGTTGCGGATCGCGGTCGCGACCTGGCGCTGCTGCTGAGGGGTCAGGCCGGTCACCCGACGCGCACGGATCTTCCCGCGGTCCGAGATGAACGTCCGCAGCAGCGTGATGTCCTTCCAGTCGACGTCCGCGACCCGCTTGGCGTGCAGCGGGTTGACCTTGCGCTTCGGGGTCCGGCGGGGGGGCGGTGGCACAGCTCGGCACTCCTCGGACTGACGATGATTCTCAGACGTCAGCCTACCTCGGGCCGATTCGGACCCGCGACGGTCGGGGCGATGCGCTAACGCCCGCCGTCCCGGGAACGATCATCGGGTCGTACGGCCCCCCGCCCGTCGAGCACTCCGGTGGTCCCCATGTCCGCGCCGACGCACCCGTCGCGCCCGCAGCACGCCCCCCACGCCCGACCCGTCGACGCTCCGTCCGACGGCCGGACGGTGTGGATCGCGCCGACCCCGCCGGACTTCGGGCATCGACCCCCGGCCGTCGCGAAGAAGCTCGTCCTGCCGGCCCACACACCACTGAGCACGGCCTTCGACGCGGTCGCCCGCCTCGGCACGGCGATCACCCTCGCGGCGCTCCTCGTGGTGACGGCGACGGTGCTCGGCGTCGTGGACGGCGAGCCGATGCCGACGGGTGCGACGACGGCGAGGCCGTGAGGGGTACCGCCGTCGACCGGGGTCAGGCCGCGTCGCCCTGGGCGAGCGGGGCCTTGAGGACGTGGTCCACGAGCCGCATCACGAGCTGGCCGCCCCCGAGCCGGTAGCCGAACTCCTCCCAGGTCAGCAACTCACGCGAGAGCAGCTCGCCGACTGGACCCGGATAGAGCCGGGTGACGCGGAAGGCGGCTGCCCGAAGCCGCATCTTCTCGTGATGATCCATGGGTACGGGGCTCATTCCGACTCACCTCCGCGGTGCGATGCGGTGCGGCACGCTCTCAGCGTTGAGTCGCTGCCCGTGGGAACCTCAATCGTGCGGCACGGAGGGCCCACTTCGAGCAGATTGTAGTCGAACAGTGACCGTCATCTCACTCTTCGAACACAACCCGTGCCCGTGCGGTCACGACGCGCCGCTCTCGGGTTACCGTGCCGGCGTGGCCGCCCCGGATCTCCGACCGCGAACCCGCGATCTTCTCTGGTCCGACGTCGACGATGTGTACGCCGCGATCCTGTGCCACCCGTTCGTCACCGGGCTGACCGACGGCTCGCTGCCGCGCGAGGCGTTTCGCCACTACATCGTCCAGGACGCCCACTACTTGCGCGGTTACGCCCGCGCGCTGGCCCTCTGCGGGGCCCGGGCGCGAGGAGCCGCGCGACACCGTGATGTTCGGTGCCCACGCGGGCGGCGCGATCGCCGCCGAGCAGGGTCTGCACGCAGCGCTGCTGGCCGATCTCGGGCCTGACCGCCGAGGCCGCGGCGGCCGAGCCGGTCGCCCCGACCACCCGCGCCTATGTCAGCTACCTGCTCGCAACGGCCCACGGCGGGTCGTTCGCCGAGGCCGTCGCCGCCGTGCTGCCCTGCTACTGGATCTACGCCCGCGTCGGCGAGGAGCTGCTGGGTGCCGGCTCCCCCGATCCGCTCTACGCCCGGTGGATCGCGATGTACGGCAGCGAGGAGTTCCAGGCCGTCGTCGACGCCGTGCTGGAGCTGACCGACCGGGTCGGCGCCGCCGCATCGCCCCGCGAGCTCGCCCTGATGCGCGAGCACATGACCGTGACCTCGCGCTACGAGTGGATGTTCTGGGACGCGGCGTGGCGACGCGAGACCTGGCCCGTGTGACGGTCAGCGCGCGTCGAGCCGGTTCGGGATCAGGAGGTGCAGCACAGCGGACACCACCGAGATCACGATCGCGCCCCAGAACGCCGCCCAGAACCCGGCGACGACGAACGGGAGGCCCAGCCGGTCTGCCAGCCACCCGACGAGCAGGAGCAGCAGGGCGTTCACCACGAGCCCGATCAGCCCGAGCGTCAGCGCGTAGAACAGGCAGCCAAGGGTCTTGATGACCGGCTTCACCAGCTCCTCGACCACCACGAAGATCGCCGCGACCCCGAGGAGCTCCGCGATCAGCAGCCCCGTGCTCCTGCCGGTGATGTCGATCCCGGGGACGAGGACGCTCGCCACCCACAGCGCGGCCGCGACGACCGCGATCCGGACGACCGCGAACATCAGTCCCATCTTGATCCCTTCTCAACCCTTCTGATCGCAGTGGAGCCTCAGTCGACCAACGCCTGCGCGACCAGCGCGCGCAGGCGCGGACGGATCGGGTAGGCGCTCGACGGCAGGAACTGTGTGAAGAACATGGCGGTGACCTGCTCGACGGGGTCGATGTAGAACGCCGTGCTGGCCATCCCGCCCCACGCGTACTCCCCCGGGCTGGTGAGCACCTTGCCTGCGGTCACGTCGACGACCGTGGAGAAGCCCAGACCGAAGCCGACTCCGCGGAACGCCGACTCGGCGAAGATCGGGCGCCCGATCTGCTCCAGATCTGCGTTGCCGGGAAGGTGGTTGCGGGTCATGAAGGCGACGGTCCGCGGGCCGAGCAGCCGGACGCCGTCGAGCTCACCGCCGCGCAGCAGCATCTGGGTGAAGCGGTGGTAGTCCCCCACCGTCGACACCAACCCTCCCCCGCCGGCGTGCAGCAGCGGTGGGCGGGTCACCCCCTCGCCGAGCGCCGTGTTCGCCGTGAGGCCGCCGTCCTGTCCGCGCATGTAGAGCGTGGCCAGCCGGTCGAGGTTCGCGTCGTCGACCGACCACCCGGTCTCGTCCATGCCCAGCGGGCCCAGGATTTTCTCGGCGAGGAACGTGTCGAAGGGCTGCCCCGAGGCGACCTCGACGACCCGGCCCAGCACGTCCGTCGAGACCCCGTAGTTCCACTCGGTGCCCGGCTGGAACAGCAGAGGGAGCTCGGCGAGCAGGTCGCACGCGGTGGCGAGGTCCGCGCCGGGCGGACTGGAGAAGTCGAAGCCGTTCAGGCGGTACATCTCGTCGACGGGGTGCGCGTGGTGGAAGCCGTAGGTGAGCCCGGACGTGTGGGTGAGCAGGTGCCAGATGCGGACGGGCTCGGTGGCCGGGACCGTCCACGGGTTCAGGGCCGGCCCGGAACTGTAGACGCGGACGTCGGCGAAGGACGGGATGAAGCGCGCCACCGGGTCGGTCAGCTCCAGCGCACCCTCCTCGTAGAGCATCATGGCCGCGACCGACGTGATCGGCTTCGTCATCGAGTAGATGCGCCAGATCGTGTCGTCCGTCACCGGCAGCCCGGCGTCGAGGTCGCGCATCCCCTGGTGGGACAGGTACGCGACGCGCCCCCGACGGCTGACCGCGACCGTCCACCCGGCGAGCAGGCCGTCGTCGACGTAGCGCCGGAAGTGCCGGTCGATGCGCGCGAGCCGCGAGGCGTCGAACCCGACCTCGGCGGGCTCCGCGTCCACCTTGATCAGGGCCACGCGGCCGACCCTACCCGCGGCGCGTGACCTCGTCGTCGGGCGTGAGACCAGCGGCTGCGTCGATCCACAGAACACCGTCTCAGGCGGGCGGAACGAGACCGCGGGTCATGTCGACGATCACGAGCGTCCAGTCGTGGGCCGCGCCGTCGCCGGTGTCCGGGGGATGAAGCGTGACGGCGGGACCCCGGGTCAGCGCGCCGACGTCGACGTTCGCCCCGGTGATGCCGTCCACCCACCAGCCCCGAACGGCCGGACCGGTGAGCACGGTCGTGTCGACGGTGACGGGCGCGGTTCCGCCGTGCCGGACGACCAGGAGCGTGCCGGCCGCGCCGGAGACGTCGACGAACACATCGACGGCCTGCGGGCCGACGGGAAGTCCGAGGGGCAACGCCGCGGGAAGAACGGCCAGGCCGAGCAGCGCCGCCAGGATGCTGCCCCTCGCTCGTCGCACCTGCATCTGCGTACTCCTCTCGACGCAACACCCTCGGTCGAACGGACCAGTTCTAGGATCTACCCGCCACCGGTCGTGACGCAGTCGTCCGCTCCGCACCCGATCAGGTGGTCCGCGCCCGACAGTCGCGACGGAAGACGACGAACCGCGCAAAGCTCCGCTCCGTACGGTAATTCAGGTACGAGGAGTAATAAAGATCTTGCGGACCGCGACATCGATCATGCCAATGTCGATACCGGCCCATGGAGCGCCGCATGCAGCTGGTTCCCCTGTCCCCCGGCGGCCGCGTCGCCGCCGTCGCGACGGCGTCGCTGCCGCCCGGGCCGCTGCGGGTCGCCCTGCGAGTGAGCGGCGAGGCCATCGTGATCGAGGCGCTTGGCCCGCTCGGGCCGACCCCGGTGGGGCGCCTGTCCGTGGCGGACTCCGCCGCCTACCGGCCGGTCCTCGTCCGGCTCGCCGCTCGCGGGCGCACGGGCAGCTGCCCGGCCCTCGCGGCCCGCACCGGCGACGCCGCGACCCTGACTCTGCATCTCGGCCCGCCCGCGACCTGCGTTCCGCACGAAGCGCCCTGCGCGGCGCCGGGCGGCCCTCGGCAGCGGACCCCGGCCGCTCTCGCGCGGACGGTCCGGCTCGCCGCGACCGTTCCGGCCGTCCGCTGCCCCACGCCGCGCCGACCCCGTCCCGACACCGTCCCGCGCCCGCGTGCGGCGGCTCCGTTGACCGGGCCGAGGAACGAGGAGCAGCGCCTGCAGCCGTCCGCACCGCGCCGCCGATCCCCGCTGCCGGCGCGCCCACCCACCCGGTTCGGGCAACCCGACGACCCCGCCCCCCGCCTCACCCGCAGCCAGCGGCGCCGGGTGCTCTGGGTGACCGCGGGCCTCGCCGGCGTGCTGCTGCTCGTGTCGCTGATGCAGGGCAGCACCGCCACCTCGGCCCATCCTGCCGCGGCGACGGCTCCGGTCATCTGTCGGCCCGACGACACCGCGAGGTGCCCGAACGCGCGGCCCTGAGACCGCCAGTACTTCGATCTGATGACGTTCGGTAACAACGCTACGACGCCCCGCGACGTCGACGACGTCCAGATCGTCCCGTGCACATCGGAGTGCTGAATGCCGTTCGCCACTTCGCCCACCGACGGGAGCATCCCGACCGACCTCGTGCTGCTGGCGGCCGAGCGCGCCGTGACCGTGACCCGCGAGGAGCACCACCAGGACGTTCTGTCCGGACGCACCGGGCCGGCGATCGTCGAACTGCGGCCCTGCCCGATCGCCTCGGGAAAGCACGCTGGTCAGGACGGGCTCGAGGTCGTGCTCGACGGCCGGCGCGTCGGGGAGCTGACCCGCCTGATGGCGCAGCGCTACCGGCCGGTGGTCGACCACCTGACGGCCCGGGGGTACCGCGCGGGCTGCGAGGCGCTGCTGCACGACGACGCCCGCGGGACCCAGGTCGAGCTCCGGTTGCCCGCGGGGCCGACGACCGCCGGGATCCCGGTCACCCAGCCTCCGGCCATTCAGCCTTCGGCCACCGCGCCGACTCCCACGACAATCGCTCCGCACGTCGTACCGCGGCCGAGGCCACCGGCACCGACGATCGCCATCCCGCACCCGCCGACGACCGTGACCACGGTCGCGCCCGAACCCGAACGGCGACGGTCTCACCGCGCGCTATGGGTGACGGCCGCAGTGATCGGGACTCTGACCGTCGCCTCCGCCCTCGGCAACGCCTCCCGGGACAACCCGCCCGCCACCGTCTCGCCGCTGCCGACCGCGGCCGCGGCCGCGGCACCGTCCACCTACTCCCGTGCCCTCCTGCCGGCGCCGGTGTCCAGCCCGACCCCGGCCGACGACGCCGTCGACGAGCCGGTGACCCGGGCATCGGCGACAACGTCCAAGCCCGCGCCCCGGACGGTCCAGGCCGCACCGAAGCCGGCGCAGACAGCGGAGCCGGAACAAGAGCCGTCCGGTTGCGACCCGAACTACAGCGGCTGCGTGCCGATCGCGCGCGATGTGGACTGTGCGGGCGGCAGGGGCGACGGCCCGGCGTACGTGAAGGGGCCGGTGCGGGTCATCGGGAAGGACATCTACGGCCTGGACAGAGGCGGGGAGCCCGGCGTCGGCTGCGAGTAGCGTGCCCGCCGTGGACGCCGACGTCGTCGTGGTCGGGGCCGGGCTCGCCGGGCTGGTCGCCACGGCCGAACTCGCCGACGCGGGTCGCCGGGTCGTCGTCGTGGACCAGGAGCCCGAGGCGTCACTGGGCGGGCAGGCGTTCTGGTCGTTCGGCGGGCTCTTCCTCGTCGACTCGCCGGAGCAGCGACGCATGGGCATCCGCGACTCGCTCGACCTCGCGATGCAGGACTGGCTCGGGAGCGCCGCGTTCGACCGCGGCGTCGACGACCCCGGCGGCGAGGACCACTGGGCGCGCCAGTGGGCCACCGCCTACGTCGACTTCGCGTGCGGCGAGCAGCGTGCCTGGCTGCACGCGCTGGGCGTCCGCTTCTTTCCGGTCGTCGGCTGGGCCGAGCGCGGCGGCCACCTCGCGGACGGGCACGGGAACTCGGTGCCGCGGTTCCATGTCGTCTGGGGCACCGGGCCGGGGCTGCTGGAGCCGTTCGTGCGGCGAGTGCGGCGGGCCGTCGCCGAGGGTCGCGTCGAGCTGCGCTTCCGGCACCGCGTCGACGGCCTCACCACCGCCGCGGGTGCGGTCGACGGCGTGACCGGCACCGTGCTGGCCCACAGCACCACACCGCGCGGCCGGGCGAGTTCCCGGGAGCAGGTCGGCACGTTCGCCCTGCGGGCGCAGGCCGTGCTCGTCACGTCCGGCGGCATCGGCGCCGACCACGATCTGGTGCGGGCGTTCTGGCCGGACCGGCTCGGCTCCCCGCCCGAGCGGATGATCTCCGGAGTGCCGGCGCACGTCGACGGGCGGATGCTTGCGATCGCCGAGAAGGCCGGCGCGCGGCTGGTGAACCGCGACCGCATGTGGCACTACACCGAGGGCGTCGAGAACTGGGACCCGATCTGGGCGCGGCACGGCATCCGGATCCTGCCGGGGCCTTCGGCCCTGTGGTTCGACGCCCGGGGTCGCCGGCTGCCCGCGCCGAACTTCCCGGGGTTCGACACGCTCGGGACCCTTGCGGCGCTGCGGGCTACCGGCCACGACCACTCCTGGTTCGTGCTGACCATGAAGATTCTCGAGAAGGAGTTCGCCCTGTCCGGGTCGGAGCAGAACCCCGATCTGACCGGGCGGAGCCTGTCCGGCGTGCTCAGGCGCGTCCGTCCCGGTCCCGCCGCTCCGGTTCGCGCCTTCCTCGACCGCGGCACGGACTTCGTCGTCGCGGACTCGCTGCCGGAGCTCGTCGCGGGCATGAACGCCCTGGCCGAGGCGCCCTTGATCGACCTCCGCGAGCTGGAGCGGCAGATCGTCGCCCGGGACCGCGAGCTGGCGAACCCGTTCACCAAGGACGTGCAGGTGATGGCAATCCACAACGCCCGCCGGCACCGCGGCGACCGCCTGCTCCGTACCGCCGAACCGCACCGGATCCTCGATCCCGCGGTGGGCCCGCTGGTCGCCGTCCGCCTCCACGTCCTGACCCGCAAGAGCCTCGGCGGGCTGCAGACGGACCTGTCGTCCCGGGTGCTGGACGCGGCCGGAGCACCGATCGACGGGCTGTACGCGGCGGGCGAGGTGGCCGGGTTCGGAGGTGGCGGGGTGCACGGCTACCGAGCCCTGGAGGGCACGTTCCTCGGGGGTTGCCTGTTCGGAGGGCGCCGGGCGGGCCGGGCCGCGGCGCTGGCGGTCCGATGAGGGTTCTGCGGGTGCGCCCCGAAGGGCCCGCTGATGCCGCCGCGATCCGCACCATGCACCGGGCGGCGTTCGGAGGTGGCGAGCCGGCCGAGGCCGCGTTGGTCGACGCGCTGCGCGCCGACGCGGGCTGGCTGCCCGGCCTCTCTCTGGTCGCGGTCGGCGACGGCAACGTGGTCGGGCACGTCGTCGCGACGCGGGCCCGGTTGGACGACGTGCCCGCGCTGGGGGTGGGGGCGCCACTTCCAGGTCCTCGTCCTGGTCGGCCGGCCGACCGGGACGTTCCGGTACGCGGCGCCGTTCGAGACGCTGGGCTAGTCATTCCACCGGCAGACGCGAATCTCTCGACCGTGTAACGGTCGGAGACAAGAGCACGATCTGGGTGCGGGGCCGGTCCCGGTGACGCCCCCTCGCACCCGGGGCCGGTCCCGCTCGTCTCCGTGCGTCGTCGCGAGCCCGTTTGGGCAGGCGTCGGCAGCGGGTACAGCCCAAAGACGCAGGTTGCGCAGTTTGCTCTAGACCCCGGCAGCGCTCTTCCTCAGAGAGATGCTGACAGCACGGTATGCCGGGGGCGGGAATGCGCGAAGCAGGTTCGGCCGAAATGCGCGGAGTGGCTGCGTTCGCTCATCTGATGTGGCCGGCGCACCCCGGTCAGCTGGTATCGATCCGCGCGCAGGTGCACAGCTGGCTAGCCCCACTGAACCTGACGGAAGACGTTCAAGACGATCTCGTGCTTGCCGCGAGCGAGGCCGCGAGCAACAGCGTCGAACACGCCTACCTCACGCCGACCCCGGGCGACACCGTCGAGTTGACCTTCTGGACCGAGGCACGCGCGGTCTGCATCGAGATCGTGGATCACGGAGCATGGCGGGTTCCCTCGAACCAATCCACGGGACGGGGCCGAGGGATCGAGATCATGCAGAAGCTCCTGGCCGTCGTCTCGATCCACTACGACGCCCGTGGGACACGGGTGCTCCTGCGTCATCCCTTACCAGGACGCTCCGACCCCGCGCTCCACGTCGCAGGCGGCGCCGCCTGATCGCTCGGCCGGCGCCGCGACGAGTAGGGTGACCCGGAAATCCGGTGCTCGATCTAGTCCCTGTCGCGCTCCGCTCCGTCGGAAGCACTTGGCGGGATGAGCTGGTGACGATCAATCCGCATCGTGTCCGATCCGGACGGCACGCCGATGGCTGAGCTCGGTGCGGTGACGAAGGCGCTGCTGGCGATCGTTCGGGACGGTGTCGACGATCGGGAGTTGGCGATGCAGATCTGTCGGGCGTGTGTCGACGGGCTCGACGTCGACGGCGCGGCGATCTCGTTGCTGACCCGCAGCGTTGCTCGGCAGACACTGGCGGCGACGGACGCGATCGCGGAGTTGCTGGAGGATCTCCAGTTCACCCTGAGCGAGGGTGCGTGCATGGAGGCCGCGCGGACCGGCAGCCCGGTGCTGGTCCCGGACCTGCAGCACGGCAGCGAGGTTGCCCGGTGGCCGGTGTTCGCCGCAGCGGTGATGGAGCGCAGCCCGGTGCAGGCGCTCTTCGCGCTGCCGCTGCAGTGGGGTGCGGTCAACCTGGGGGTGCTCGACCTGTACCGCCGAGAGCCCGGATCGCTGACCGACGACCAGCTTCGCGATGCGATCAGCACCGCCGACACGGCGGCGCTGATGATGCTCGGGCTGCGCACCGAGCCGGACCACGGCGGCGAGGGCTGGCTCGATCATGCTGTTGCCCATCGCGCCGAGGTCCACCAGGCGACCGGGATGGTGTCGGTACAACTGGATATCAGCGCCGCGGATGCGCTGTCCCGGATGCGGGCGCACGCGTTCGTGCACGACCGGTTACTCATCGACGTGGCCCGCGATGTCGTGGCCCGCCGATTGGCGTTCAGCGAGAGCATGGAGTAGCGATGGGATCGCGCGAGGGGTGTCTGCGATGAACCGACCACTGGGCGAGCGCGAGGAATCCGTCAGTCGTGCGTTCGTCACCCTGGCGGACACCCTGGTCGATGAATATGACGTCATCGACCTGCTGGACCGATTGGCCGGCTTCTGTGTGGAGCTCCTGTCGGCCGACGCGGCCGGCATCATGCTGGGCGACGCCTGCCGGGAGCTGCGTGCGGTCGCCGCGTCCGACGAGGCCGCGCACGTCATGGAGTTGTTGCAGCTCCAGAGCGACGAGGGCCCCTGCCTCGACTGCTTCCAGACGGCCGCACCGGTGAGCGTGGCCGACCTCACCGAGGCCGCGGGCCGGTGGCCGACATTCGCGGCGGCAGTCGCACACCGCGGGGACTTCCGCTCGATCCACGCGCTACCACTGCGGCTACGGGGTCGGGCGATCGGTGCATTGAACCTGTTCGGCAACGTGCCCGGTCCGCTTCCCGAGCTGGACCTCGCGCTCGGCCAGGCACTGGCGGATGTGGCGACGATCGGCATCTTGCAGGAGCGGGCGATCCGGCGCAGCGAGGTGCTCAACGAGCAGCTGCAGTCCGCGCTCAACAATCGCGTCATCATCGAGCAGGCCAAGGGCGTTCTGGCGCAGTACGGCGACCTGACCCCGGCCGATGCCTTCCAGGGGCTACGCCGCTTCGCCCGCAGCCGCAACCTCAAGATCAGCGACGTGGCGCGGCGGATCGTCGAGAAGGAGTTCGACCTCACCGAGGTCCTCGCACCGAGAACCGGGCGACCAGGCGAGCCTCGCTGACGCCGTCCGAGCCGGGGCAACCGCGTACCCGCCGACACCCGCCGGTGGCCGTGAACCACTCCCCTCGGCGCTCCACGGCCACCGACGGCTCCCCCTACCCGCGGGGTTCTCAGCGCGACCGACGGCGACACCCACAGCTCCGCCGATCGATGCGCTCAGAAATCGCCGATCATCTGTCGGAGCCACGACGGTGAAAGAGAAGAAGCGGCTCCCGGGATCTGACGGAACGTCGATGAGCGATCACCAGGGTCTGGGGCAATCCGCCCGCTCACCGTACGGGGTCAAGTGATCACGGTCCAATGCCGGGGTACTCTCTCGAGAGTTTCGACCTGCCCCTGACCTCGGCGGCCGACGCTGCGTCCGTATGACGGACTTGACGGTGTGACCTACCGGGGGGGCCGATGATCCGCGACGCGTCGGCCGACGGCTCCGTCACCGGCCACACCCGGCCCGAGCGCGGCTGCGAGGTGAGGCTCCGCCAGGGCGACCGGAACGATCACGTGGTCCTCGCTGTCCGGGGCGTTCTCCCCTCGACGTCGGGAGACGCTGCTCTCCGGCGGACGTTGTGGACGCAGCTGCTCGACCGCGGGCGGGTGGTCGTGGACCTGTCCGAAGCGACCGTCGAGTCCGACCCGGTGGTCCAGGTGTTCACCGCCGCGCTCGCGGACGCGGGCGGCTGGCCGCTGGCCCGCCTGGTGCTGGCGCGGCCGGACCCGCTCACGGCCAGGATCCTGCAGGCCGCGCGCGTGCATCTGACGGTGCCGCTGGCGTCGACGCTCGCCGGGGCCCACCTCCTGCTCGACACGCGGCCCTCGCGGGTGGCCCGCGACCACGAGTTGCCGTGCGACTCGACGGCACCGGGACTCGCCCGTTCGGCGGTGGCGTCGATGTGCGTGGACTGGGAGCTCGACGACGGTGTGTACGACGCGGCGGCGACGGTGGCGACGGAGCTCGTGAGCAACGCCGTCTACCACGCGGACACCGCGAGCGTCCTGCATCTCGCGCTCGACCGGAGACACCTGCAGATCGCCGTGCGCGACAGCAGGCCGATCACCGAGGGCCGCCCGCACATCGCGACCCCGTGTGACCGGCGGTACGGCCTGCTCATCGTCCAAGGATTGAGCCGCGGCTGGGGCGTGTCCCCCTCTGCCGGCGGCAAGATCGTCTGGGCGCTGCTCGACGCCGACCCTGAGTAGCTGGCCTGGCCCCGGGCGCTCGCTCGTGCCGAGTGCCTCCCTCAGCGCGGGGCCGGACCCTCTCCACGCCGGTCGCCCGGACCCGGCCGCGCGCGGCGACCCACCGTCCCCGGCGTCGTGTACTTCCCGAGCAGGGCCAGCCCGCTCCTGCCGTCGAGAGAACCGATGCCGATGATGACCGCGAATATGATGGTGCCGAGAAATGTGATCACCGCAAGGCGCTCCTTGTCATCGGCGAGCAGTGCAGTCGCCGTCCGAGGTCGGATGCGCCAGTACGGAGCCTGCTCCCTCACGCTCCTCCTCCAGACCCCCGTTGTCATCGCTCGCGAACACCCAATATGCGTGCGGCTCGTGACCGGCGATTGACGGAGAGTCAGAGACGGCGGGCAGGTCGCGGACGTCGTCCCGTCCGGGGAGATCGAGCCACGGCGCGAACCGATTCCGGTGCGGGCGAACCGGCTGTTGTCCGAGCTGCGGAGGCAGGACTAGCGTCGCCGGCTCCGACATCGGAGGTGTTCGATGCTGGGTTCGTCCGACCTCGTGGCGCTGATCGGCGTCGCCGACCTGGAGCAGGCACGGGCTTTCTACGGCAGCGTTCTCGGGCTTGCCGTTGTCGGCGAGGACTCCCACGCGGTAACGGTCGACGCGCACGGCACGCTGCTCCGGCTCACCGGGGTCGGGACGCCGACGCCGGCGCCGTACTCGGTCCTCGCGTGGCGGGTCGACGACATCGAATCGGCCGTCGACGAGCTGGCCGGGCGGGGCGTGGTGTTCGCCCGTTACGACGGTGTCGAGCAGGACGGTCGGGGTGTGTGGAGCGCTCCGGACGGCTCGAAGGTGGCGTGGTTCCTCGACCCGGACGGCAACAACCTGTCGCTGGTGCAGTTCGCGGCGTGAACGGCGGTGGTGATCTCGTCGCGGACCGATTCCACACACTAGGCCGAACGGTGGGCGAGGTTGCTCCCTCAGGTTCTTCACAGTGAACCGTGGACACTCTGTCGGGCATTTGCACGATCCCGAACAGGAGAACGCGTGACCACCACCACGACACGACTGCTGACCACCGGCGCCGCAGCGGTTCTCGCTCTTGGCCTGTCGGCCTGCGGCGGCGCGGCTACGGCACCGGCCGCGACGGCGCCGGCGTCCTCGGCCGCCGAACCGACCTCCTCCGACGACGACACGGCGGCGGACGACGACACCGCCGCAGCCGGCTCGAAGGTCTCGGCGAACACGGCGTCCGAGGAGGAGATCGCCTCGGCGCTGGACAGCGCCGGTGTCAGCAACGCCGATCGCTGGGCTGAGGAGGTCGTCGAATACCGCCCCTACCCCACCGACGACGCGAACCTCACCAAGCTGCGCGACAACCTCGTCAAGTACAACCCCGGCCAGGAGACGACTGACAAGATCGTCTCGGCGCTCACCCCGTGAGACACCCGTTCAGGCCGAGTGGCACGGACGTCGTGGTGCTCGTGCGCCGCGGCCTCGTCGCGCTGACCGCCGTCGGCATCCTCGCCACCGCCTTCGATCTGGCCACCGAACGCCATTGGAACGGGACCGAACAACTGGTCCCGTGGATCGCCCTGGCTGTCCTCACGGTTGCCCTCGCGCTACTGGTGATCCCGGGCGGCCGAGGCCTACCTGCCGCTCGCATGCTCGCCGTACTCGTCCTCGGTGCCGCCACCTACGGGGTTGTCGACCACGTACTGGTCAACTACGAGTCCGGTGCGCTGGATCAACGCTATTCGGAGAGCTGGGAGACGCTTCCGGTCGTGCAGCAGTGGTGGTTGGCCGTGACGAAGACGGTGGGGCCGGCGCCGACCCTCGCGCCTGGGGTTCTCGGCCAGTCAGCGCTCCTGCTGGTCCTCGCCTCTGCCGGCGCGACGCGCCGTCGCGAGGTGGAACGGGTCCAGCGCTGACGGGAAGACCGCGCCCGTCACCAGGGCACCACCCCGGCGTCCTCGAAGAACCCGCCGGTGGGACCGTCGTCGGGCACCCGCGGATCCGGCATGAAGATCAGGATTCTGAGACTCGCGCTCACAGGCAGCAACCCGGGGTCCCCACCGGGGCCAGATCCAGCGTCAATCTGAGGGTCGGACTCAACCCGTACCAAGAATTGGCGACGTCGGCGGGTGACGTGTCCCGAGTTTCATACACCCGCGAGCGGTGCGCCAGCACCATGGCCATCTGAGGGGCCCCCGGCGCAGCGATGCGCCGGGGCTACCCGACCCGCGTGTTCTTGCCCAGGCCTTGCGTGCCGCCGGAACTGTCGGTGGGCGCCGCTAGCCTCCGGGCGCGCGAGGAGGGGCAGCGGGTGGCCGATGAGCAGCAGGACCCGGTGATGGTCCAGATCACCGATGCGGTCGAGCTGGGACGGGCTGGGGATGGTGATGCTGCGCGCTGGCGGCTGACCGAGATCTGGGATGAGATCGGCCCGCAGGGGGATCCGTTCCACCGGTGCGTGCTGGCGCACTTCGCGGCCGATGTGCAGTCGGACGTCAAGGCCGAGTTGATGTGGGACCTGCGTGCGCTGGCAGCCGCCGGAGAGGTCACCGACGAGCGGGCGCAGCACTACCACGGGTCGCTGAGCGTGGCGGGGTTCTACCCGTCTCTGTATGCAAGCCTCGCCGACGACTACCGCAGGCTCGGGGACTGGCAGCAGGCTCGGGAACACCTGAGGCGGGCGCAGGACGCCGTGGGAGTCCTTGGGGACGACCCGTACGGCCGGTTGATCCGGGAGGGCATCGCCCGATGCGCTGACGAGCTTGCCGTAGGGCCGACGAGCTGTGACGGCGGTGAGGCCGGGTAGCCGGACGGCGGTCGGCCCGGACGCCGGCGCGCTTCCCCCGAGGAGTACGTGTCCCCCGCTCGCGCGTCGGCCCTACGACCTGAGGCACGCCCCGTCTCGACAATGGCCGTCAGCAGCCGGACGGCACGAAATCGGCCCGTGACCGTGCGTACCCGGGAACGCCACCGACCCGCGTCGTACTTACCCACGGCCCGGGCACTGATGCCTCACAGAGCACCTGCCGCGACACGCGCCGGCCGCCCTGTGCCGCTCACACCCGAGGATCACCCGGCAGCCGCCTGCCACCGCGTCACCCGGGAATCCGGATCGAGCATGACGACGACAGCGGCACGGAGGCGTAGTGGTGGGAGGAGCGGGCCACGCTGCACCGCTCCCCCCACCCGGCATGCCCGGCAATGCATAACCGCCGAGCAGGCCGTGCACCGTTGGTGCCGGGGGACAACGTCTGCGCTGCCCGCAGCCCTCGGCTCAGCCCGTCGGGGGGTCAGTCCGTGGCCAGTTGGTGGCGCAAGCGGGTCAGGGTGCGGGTGAGCAGGCGCGAGATGTGCATCTGGGAGAGCCCGACCTGGGCGGCGATCTCGGTCTGGGTGAGTCCGCCGAAGAACCGCAGCAACAGAATCTTTCGTTCGCGCTCGGGCAGCGCCGCGAGCAGCGGTGCGAGGCCCTCGCGGTGCTCGACCAGGTCGAACTCCGGCTCGGTCTGCCCGAGCGCGGCGGCGAACCGACCCCCGTCCCTCGAGGCCCCGCCCTCGTCACGCCATCCCAGCTCGTCCAAGGATGCCGTGTGGGCCACATCGTGGGCCGCCAGCGCTTCGAGGATCGTCTCGATGTCCAGCTTGAGTTGTCGGGCGATCTCGCTCGGCCGGGGGGCGCGCCCGTCACGCTGGGAGAGTTCGGCGGCGGCGTCGTGGATCCGTGACTGCAACTCACGCAGACGACGGGGCGTGCGCATCGTGTGGACCCGATCGCGGAAGTAGCGCAGCACCTCCCCGTTGATCGTGGGGATGGCGAAGGACAGGAAGTCGATTTCGCGCCCGGGGTCGAACCGGTCCACGGCCAGGACCAAACCCATCGACGCGACCTGCTCCACATCCTGGGTCGGCTCGCCCCGGCTGCCGTACCTGCGCGCGACGTTCCGGGCGACGGGCAGGTACCCGGCGATCAGCTCGGTGCGCAGCCGTTCGCGGTGCGGGTGCCCCTCGGGCAGTGCGGCATGCTCGGCGAACAGCGGGGCCAGGTGCACCCGTTGCGGTACGCCGGCCGCTGCCCGGGATCTGCCAGCTCAGGCACGGTCACCGCCCCCGGCATCGCGGCACCGGCGGCGCCGGCTGCGGCTACGCCGATGGGTGGACAGCGGTCCTGGGGTCGGTCGCGGTCGTGGCGTGAACCGTCGGTGCAGACATGGGCCTCCTCGGACTTGCGTCATCGAGTGGCCGCACTGCTGGACCGCTTCATACGCTACCCGGGCATACGCGCGCCGCGATCCGCCGGTCGGTTGCCGTGGGGCAGACCCGACGACGGACCCGTAGCAGGGCTGCTCGGCGGGTCAGGAGAAGCGGGGCTTGTCGGTGGGAGGATGTCCGGTGACGGCGGTGACCATGTCGGCGGCGATGTCGCGGAGCTTGACGTTGCGGTTCTGCGAGGCGGTGCGCAGCACCTCGAACGCCTCGTCGGGGGTGCAGCGGTTCTGGCTCATGATGATTCCGAGGGCTTGGTCGATCACTGCGCGGGAGGCCAACGCGGCCTGCAGGTGCGCAGACATCTCACTGCGCTCGGCCAACCGCACGGCCAACGTGAGCGCTCGGGATGCCTCGTCGGCGAAGCGCCCGCCGACGAGCAGCTCCGGCGGTCCGAATGTCCGCGGTCGGGTGGCGTAGATGTTCAGCGCCCCGACCACTTCGCTGTCGGTGTGCAGGGGCAGTGACAGCGACGAGCGGACTCCGTGGCCCAGGGCCGGCATCTGGTAGCCGCCCCATCGGTCGTCGGAGGCGAGGTCGTCGACCACGGTCACCTGGCCGGTGGCAAGGGCGTGCAGGCAGGGGCCTTGGTTGTGGCTGTACTGGATTTCGTCGACCTGGCTGGCGCGGGTGTCGCTGCTGGCCATCGTCATCGCGCCGCGTCCGCGGCGCATGGTGATCCCGCAGGACAGCTCGCCAGGCAGCACCTTCGTGGTCAAGCTGGCCAGCTCGTCGAGGAAGTCGGTGATGTCCTCGGTCGCCAACAGCAACTGCAGTAACTCGGCGGCCGCCGAGCCCGCCTCGGTCAACTTGGGCGTCGCAGCGTCCGGCACGGATCCGGACTTGCTGCCGGAAGTGGTCTGATCAGGCACGGAGCACGGCCCGTCTGGCAGCGGGCTCGCGGGGAACCGGGCTGCGGATTATGGCGAATCAAAGACGGCTCGCCACAGGCCTGACGGGCGCGGAGTGCCTCCAACCTCTTCAGGGTCCCACATCTGCAGCGTTGGCGGGGCCTGGGTATCTACCGTACCGTTGCCGTCGGTCCCGCAGCGCGGCCACTTCTGATCCATGCCCGAGAAGTGGCCGAGGTGAGCCATGTCCGCACTGCTGGTGCGAACCTCCATCCCGCAGACTCCGCCGACGCTGGTCACCGTGGCCGGTGAAATCGACGTCGCGACGGCCCCGTCCCTGCGCCGTCGTCTGCTGTCGGTGCCCGACTCCAGCACCGTCCTGGATCTGTCCGGGGTGCAACTGCTGTCCGCCGCGGGCGTGACCGAGTTGGTCGACTTTCGCGACCGGCTCACCCGGGCCGACGCCCGTCTCGCGCTCGCCGCCGCCCCGCGACTCGTTCGGCGGGTGCTTGAGATCGCCGGGCTCGACGACACCATGCTGCTGGCCGACACGGTAGACGACGCCGCCCGCTTGGTCACCACCCCCATTCGACAGCGCCCAGGGCCACGATCGTTCTCCGCGGCTTACGCGGGGTACGCCGCCGCCACCTCCCACGGGCGTGAGCACCATGGCGTTCCTGGCTGCCGAACGGCGCGGGAGATCGGCATCAGGACCTGAGGCCACCGAACTCATGCATCACCGCTCAGCAACGCTGAATAGCCGCGTCGTCGAACAGGCCAAGGGCGTCCTCGGTCAGTACGGCCAGCTGATCATGGACACCGCGTTCGACCGCCTTCGCCGCTACGCCCGCGGATACAAGCTGCTCCTGGGGCAGGTTGCCCGCCCCGTTGTGCCGAACGCGACTTCGCTCGCCAGGTCCTGCCCTCCCCGCGAGGCGACATCGTCATAACGGTGCCAGCGACGGGTTCGGCTGCGTCCCGAGGAGTCGGTCACGAGCTGGTACGACCACGCCTACGCCTATGTCGACATGAAGTGGCCGCACGCGGCGGGCAAGAGCCGGCAGGGCATCGCCGAGTCGTTGGCCACGGTCACCCCGGTCCTGTTCGTCGATGCCAAGAGCCGGCCGAGTGCGGCGACCGTTCGGCAGCTGCTCTACGGGCGGTCGTTCAACGCACGGGCGCGGGCGGCCGGCCCGCCGGAAGATCGGTTGCTGCGAGTGCAGCGGTGGGTGGCGGCGAACACGCGGCCGGTGCGGGATCTGGCCGACCCGGCGGTGTTGCGGCCGGCGCTCGACGCCCTGGCCTTGCGGATGGACGGTCGGCCGGCGGCGGCATCCACGGTGAGCCGCAAGCGGGCGATCTTCTACAACGCGCTGGAGTACGCGGTCGAGCTGGGCCACCTGCCGACCAACCCGATCCCGGCGATCAAGTGGCGGGCACCGAAGCTGACCGAGGCGGTGAACCCGCGGGTGGTGATCAACCACGCTCAGGCCTGGGCGCTGCTCGACGGCGTGCGTACGCAGCGGGCGTCGCTGGTGGCGTTCTTCGGGGTCATGTACTACGCCGCGCTGCGCCCGGGCGAGGCGGTGGATCTGCGCAAGGAAGCGTTGACGCTCCCCCGCACGGGAGGGGGTGAGCTGTATCTGAGCACATCGGCACCGGCGGCGGGCCGGGCGTGGAGCGAGGGCGGCACACGTCGGGAGTCTCGCCAACTCAAGCACCAGGGCGTGGATGAGGTCCGGATCGTGCCGTGCCCGCCCGAGCTGACCGCGCTGCTGCACACCCACCTGTCCGAGCACGGCACGACGCCGGACGGCCGGCTGTTCCGCGGCACCCGTGGCGGTCCGCTCGCGGAGAGCGTCTACGGGCCCGACTGGGACCGAGCCCGAGCCGCCGCGCTCTCCCCGGACGAGTACGCCTCCCCGCTCGCGCGTCGGCCCTATGACCTGAGGCATGCGGCCGTCTCACGTGGCTTAACGGCGGTGTGCCGGCACCCCGGGTAGCTCAGTGGGCCGGGCACAGCGTCGACGTCTTGCTGCGGGTCTATGCCAAGTGCATCGCGGGCCAGGAGGACGCCGTGCGCCGCCGGGTCGAGGAGGCCCTGCGCGCCGGACGGGACCAAGATCGGTCCGTGCATGGTCCGTGAACACCCGGAACCAGTGGTCTACGGCCGGACACAGCCGGACAGCACGAAATCGGCCCCTGACCGTGTTTCTGCTGGTCAGGGGCCGTTCGGGGTGGTGGTGGCGGGTAGAGGATTCGAACCTCTGTAGCTTTCGCGACGGATTTACAG
>CAWHHY010000028.1:0-311227 GCA_963829305.1 uncultured Actinomycetota bacterium
GGGCAGCGGGGCGATCCGGCAGATCCGTCCGGCGAGCATGCGCAGCAGGGCGAACTCGAGGCCGTCCGGGCCCTTCCAGTCGTCGTCGCCGAGCACCGTCTGCGTGGCGTCGAAGAACAGGTCCGCCGCTGCGACCCGGCGCACGCTCAAGGGGGCGTCCGGCCCGGGCCAGCCGAGGTCTCGTGTGGCCAGCAGCACGTGCAGCATGCGCCGGACCACGGCGGGTGCCACCGGCTCGGAATGGTGCTCGGGCAGGAGCACCGGGCCGGTGACCGACTCGATCGCCTCGACGATGGTGCCGACGGCGCGCTCGACCTCGACGCGCTCGGTGAGCCGGGTGCAGCGGGCGACCGTGTCGCCGCGCGCGCCGAACGGAAGGACGCCGACCAGTTCGCGGGCGATCTCGTAAACGGGATCCTGACCATCCGCGACGGGGCGCCCCCCGATCCGGGAGTCGGACATCGTTCTCGTCCTCCTCTGGTGGTGGGGAGCAGGGGAATGATCACTGAGCGTACCGGGGTGGTCACAGAGACTATCGCGGGGAGGGGTCGGGCCGCGCAGGGATCGGTGGGTCGACGGCCACGACCGGCGACCGGACCAGCGGTGGGTTGTACGCGGTGGGCGGCGTTTCCGGTGGAGCGGGCGCGGGGACCATCTGAGGAGAGGTCGGCGGTCGCACCCGGCCGTGAGTCACGAGAAAGCCCAACCCGAGGGTCCCGCGAGCCCAGGCAGACGGCGTCCCCGTGCAGGCGGTGCCCGCCTGCTTCCGCCGAGCCGGTGCCTCACGGACAGACACCTCACGGGAAAGACGCGCAGAGAGAGGACGACACGTGCCCGAGAACGGCCGAGTCGAGTTCGTACACCGCAGCTGGCCCGCCGACCCGGCCCAGTTGTCGGTGATCCGTCGCGAGTTGGGGGGCTGGCTCGCCCCGCTCGCGCTCACCGACGACGAGACCGCAGGCGTGGTGCTGGCCGTCGACGAGGCGGCGGCGAACGCCGTCCGCCACGCCTACGGGCCGGGGCGCTCCGGGGTCGTCGAGCTGACCCTGTGGACCGAACCCGGCACGTTGTGCGTCGAGGTCGTCGACCACGGCAACTGGGTACCGCCGGCCGAGCCGCCCGCAGTCGACGGTCTCGCCGATCGGGGGCGGGGCATCCCGCTGATGAGCTCCATGGCCGAGGCGGTGCTGATCCACCACGACTCCCGAGGCAGCCGCGTGCTGCTGCGCCACCCGGTGCCGGTGGACCGGGAGCCGGAGGCCGGGAACGTGGTCGCCGCCGGCACGACGGAGCTGTAGCGCGACCCGGGCTCAGGTGGCCCGGCCGCATCCGGTGCCGGTCGCCCCGGGGATGCCGACGCCCAGCGGGTCGCGCTCGCGCGGATCCGGCGTCGGCGCCCACCGGCCGTCGACCGGAGCGTAGGTCCAGCCCGGTCCCCGGGTGACGAGCGCGTGCAGGGCGGTGACCAGCCGGTCCACGTGCTCGGCCGTGGTGCCCAGCCCGATGCTGGCGCGCACCGCGGTCCCGTCGGTGCCGTCCGCGCCCCCGCACAGCCGCTCCAGCAGCGGGTGGGCGCAGAACCGGCCGTCCCGCACCCCGATGCCGTGCTCGGCCGACAGGTACGCGGCGACGCGACCGGCGGGGTGGCCCGCGACCGTGAAGCTCTGCACCGCCACCCGATCCGTGCTGTCGGGCCAGATCTCGAGCAGGGTCACCCCGGGCACCGTCGCCAGACCGGCCGCGAGCCGGTCGAACAGGAGGCGCTCGTGGGCCGGCCCCGGCCCGTCCAGGACCGGCGCGAGCGTCCGGCAGGCCTGGGCGAGCGCGGCGATGCCGAGGACGTTCGGGGTGCCCGCCTCGTGCCGGTGCGGCGCGGGTGCCCAGGTCGCCTCGTCGAGGTCGACCCGGGTCACGGCGCCCCCGCCGGCGAGGTAGGGCGTCGCGGCGTCGAGCCAGTCGCGGCGCCCGACCAGCGCCCCCGCGCCGAAGGGCGCGTAGAGCTTGTGCCCGGACAGCGCCACGTAGTCCACGCCGGTCGCGGCGAGGTCGACCCGGCGGTGCGGGGCGAGCTGTGCGGCGTCGACGGCCACGCGAGCGCCCGCGCCGTGCGCGATCGCGACGATCCGCTCCAGCGGCAGCACCTCGCCGGTGACGTTGGACGCCCCGGTGACGGTGAGCAGCGCCGTCGGGTGCGCCCGCAGCGCGGCGTCGAGGTCGGCCAGGGTCTGCGCGACGGTCGCGGCCGCCGGCAGCGTGCGGTGTGTCCGTGAGCGCCAGGGCAGCAGGTTGGCGTGATGCTCGACGTCCAGGCACAACACCGGCCCGGGGACGGCCGCGGCCAGCAGGTTCAGCGCGTCCGTGGTGTTGCGGGTGAACACGACGACGTCGCCCTCGGGCCGGAACCCCACGAACTCGCCGACGCACTCGCGGGCCCGCTCCAGCAGCGCGGTGCTGACCTGCGAGAGGTGGCCCGCGCCGCGGTGCACGCTCGACAGCAGTGGCAGGACGTCCGCGACGTGCGCGGCGACCGGCTCGAGGGCAGGCGCGCTGGCGGCGAGGTCGAGGTTGGCGTACTCGGCCGTCCCGCCGGTGACCAGCGGGACCCGGGTCCCCGCGCCCACCGGGCGCGGCAGGGAGGTGGTGGGCCGGTCGAGGGTGAGCGTCATCGTCAGCGGGTCCTTCCGCAATGGGGACCCCGACGGGTCCGCGCTTGCCGTCGGCGGTGCCGCGACGGCCTGGTCGTCACCCGGAGCACCCCACCGCGGAGGAGGGTTGCCGGCCAGCGAGCCGGGGCTTGGCGCTGGCGCTCATGACCTGAGGGGGACGCTAGGCGGACCTCGCCGCGGTCGTCAAGCGGGGGGTGCGGTTGCCACTTCTGGTCGGGCGCCCCCAGCATGGCGAACGTCGTGGCACGCAGCACCGACGGCGTGCGGTTCGAGCCCGTCGCGGAAGTGACGAAGGACCGCTTCGGGGCGGAGTCGCTGGAGCGCCCCGCCCTCGTCCACACGCCCGAGGGCCGGTGGCGGCTCTACGTGAGCTGCGCGACGCCGGGCTCCAAGCGCTGGTGGGTCGACGTGCTGGAGGCCGACACGCCTGCGGGCCTGGTCGACGCCCCGCGGCGCACCGTGCTGCCCGGCAGCGACCACCACGCCGTCAAGGACCCGGTGGTGATCCACCGCACCGGCCTGTGGCATCTCTGGGCCTCGTGCACCCGCTCGACCTCCCGCAGCACGATCTTCGCCGCGGTCGGCGACGCACCGGTCGCGGAGTCGCCCGAGGGGCGGCGCGGGCTGCGCTACCTGTCGGTCGTCGCCCTGCCCGACGGCGGTTACCGGCTCTACTACGAGGCGACCCGCGCCGACGGTGCGCACGACCTGCGCACCGAGCTGATCGCGAGCCCCCCGGCGGCCGAGGGGGCGGCCGAGCTCACCGAGGACCTGGTCGGCGTGTGAGCGGTGCCGCGACGAGCGGCACCGAGCCGCTGTCGCACGCCCGCTGCGCCGTCGCACCCCGCGACGCACCGCCGCACATGTTGCGCTGGGTGTGACGGTCTCACCAGGTGTGCGACAGCCGGGAGCTACCCCGCCACCCTGTCGCTCGGCGCCGCGTGCAGCGCTGCGGCCGTCGACCGCAGGAGGTCCCACAGCGCGTCGACGTCCGCGGCCCCGGTCGTGACCCCGCCGATCGCCACCCGGATCGCGTAGCGCCCGTCCACCACCGTGTGGGTGAGGAACGCCCGCCCGGAGGTGTTGACGGCGGCGAGCAGCGCGCGGGTGGCGCGGTCGTCGGCGTCGGGCTCGCCGGTGTCGCACCGCAGGCACACCAGGGCGAGCGAGGGCGGTGCCGCGAGCGCGAAGCCGGGCTCGGCCGCCACCCGGTCGGCCAGTCCGGCGGCCAGCGCGACGTGCCCGCGGATGTGGGTGCGCAGGCCCTCGAGCCCGTGGGTGTGCAACACGGTCCACAGCTTGAGCGCCCGGAAGCGACGGCCGAGGGAGACCTGCCAGTCGCGGAAGTCCACGACCGCACCCGAGTCGCTCGCGGCGTTGCGCAGGTACTCCGGGGTGATCGACAACGCGGCGGGCAGGGCGCGGGCGTCGCGCACCCAGAGCAGCGAGGCGTCGAACGCGGTGAGCAGCCACTTGTGGGCGTCGGTGCAGAACGAGTCGGCGAGCTCGACGCCGTCGAGCAGGTCGCGGTGCTCGGGGCACAGCGCGGCGACCCCGGCCCAGGCGGCGTCGACGTGCACCCAGGCGCCGTGCTCGCGGGCGAGGGTGGCGACGGCGCGGACGGGGTCGACGGCGCCGGTTCCGGTGGTGCCGACGGTCGGGCACACCAGCACCGGGCGCAGTCCGGCGGCGACGTCGGCGCTCAGCTGCGCGGCGAGTGCGTCGGGCGACATCGCGACCGTGCCCTGAGCGGGGTCGACGACGCGCAGCGCGCGGCCGCCGAGCCCGGCCACCCGCGCCGCCTTGGCCAACGAGGAGTGCGTCTCGGCGCTGACGTAGACGCACTCGCGGCCGTCGACACCCTCCTCGCGCCACCGGCCGCCCGAGGTGCGGTGCAGGGCCGCGAGCAATGCGACGAGCGCGGCGGACGACGCGGAGTCCGCGATCGTGCCACCTCCGCCGCCCGCGACGGTGAACTCCGGGCCGAGCCCGATCGCGCCCGCGAGGCCGTCGAGCAGGGCCTGCTCCATCTCGGTCCCGGCGGGGGCGGTCGACCAGAGCATCCCCTGGCCGCCCAGGCCGCCCGAGAGGAGGTCACCGAGCAGGGAGGCCAGCGCCGCGTTCGCCGGGAAGTAGCCGAAGAACGCCGGGTGCTGCCAGTGCAGCGTCGCGGGGGCGACGACGCCGTCGAGGGTGCCGAGCAGCGTCTCGAGCGGCTGCGGGTGCTCCGGGAGCAGGTCCGGCAGCCCCGCGCGAACCTGACCGGGGACGACCTCGGGACGCACCGGGCGGTCGGGCAGCCCGGCGCGGTACGCGGCCACCCAGTCGACGACGGCGTGGCCCAGCCTGCGGAACTCGTCAGGATCGAGGTCGGTCACCCTGTCGAGACTAGGTGGGTACCTCCCGAAAAAGGGAGCCTTCAGTGGGCAGCGCGATACGCCTCGAGCACGGTCGACGGGATCCGGCCGCGCTCGGAGATCTTCATGCCCTGCGTCGCGGCCCATTCGCGAATGGACTGGTTGTGCTCGCGGTCCGACGTGGGACGGGCCGGCGCGGTGGACACGTAGCTCGAGCGCCGCCCACTTCGTCGGCGCGCCGCGGAAATGTACGGTGCGAGCGCCTCGCGCAATTTGGCACTGTTCTCGGCGGAGAGGTCGATCTCGTACGATCTGCCGTCCACCGCGAACTGCACCTGCTCCGTGGCCTCGCCGCCGTCGAGGTCGTCGACCAGGATGACTGTCCTCTGCTTCGCCACGTGCCGTCCCCCGTGCCATTGCCGCACGCTCGCGGGCACGCCGGGGCCAGCCCGCTGGTGCGGATCGGGCGACGTGTGTTCCGCGGAGCGCGATACCGAGATGGTCGATCTTGCTCAATTACCCCCTCGGCCACAATAGGTGAGGCCGCCCGCCATTGTCGATATCGGCGCGACCGGACGCGCCCTTTTCATCCGACGGCGGTCCACCAGTCGGTCGGCGGGGGAGGGGCTGTCGCGTCGAGCCGCTCGCCCGGACGGGGCACGGCGATGCGGACCCCGGCTGCCTGCGCGGCCGCGCGCAGCCGCTGCACGGGCTCCACCCACGGGTGGAAACCGAGGTTGAACGTCGCCCAGTGGATCGGCATGAGCAGCGCCGGGCGGTCGCCCGCGAGGTCCTGGTGGGCCTGCACGGCCTCCTCCGGGTTCATGTGGATCAACGGCCACCGCTCGCTGTAGGCCCCGATCGGCAGCACGGTGAGGTCGAACGGACCGTGGGCGCGACCGAGGTCGGCGAAGGCCGGGGTGTAACCGGTGTCGCCGCCGAAGAACGCCCGGTGCGCCCGCCCGCTGACGACCCACGACGACCAGAGCGTGGTGTTGCGGCGCAGCCCGCGCCCGGAGAAGTGCCGGGCCTCCGTGCACGTGAGGGTCAGGCCGCCGACCTGGACGGACTCGTCCCAGTCGAGCTCGACGACGCGGGCGTCCGGCACCCCCCAGCGGCGCAGGTGGTTGCCCAGCCCGAGCGGGACCACGAACGGCGCCTCCCCGGCCAGCAGCAGGGCGCGCACAGTGGGCAGGTCGAGGTGGTCGTAGTGGTCGTGGGAGAGCACGACGGCGTCGACGGGCGGGAGCGCGGACAGCGGCACCGGCGCCGGGTGCAGCCGTCGAGGACCGATGGTCGGCGACGGCGAGACCCGCTCGCCCCAGACCGGGTCGGCGAGCACCCGGTGACCGTCGACCTCCAGCAGCACCGACGAGTGCCCGTACCAGGTCAGTGCCAGCGGTGCCGGCGTGGCCGGTGCCGGGTCCGCCGCGAGCGGGACCGGCGCGGCGGGGCTTCCGATCGGTCCCCGCGTCAGCATCGCGCGGAGCACGGAGAGCAGCGCGCCGCGGGTGACGACCTCGTCGGGCAGGGTGTTGTGGAACCGACCGTCCGCCGCGTGACCCGAGCCGGCCGCGGCTGCGCGGTCCGCCGTGTCGCGCAACCGGGGCGCGGGAGCGCCCAGCGCCGTCGGCAGGCCGAGCGCCGCGCGGCTGAGGGTCACCGCGGCGAGGGCGATCGCCGCGGTCGGGACGAGGGACCGCAGGTGCATGGGTCCAGCCTAGGAAGGTTCTCGCCGCGGCGGTGCCGGTGCGCGCGTCGCGTCGCGCCGGACCGCCCGGACGGGGTGGAGCACCCTGCGGCCGGGCGGTCCGGCGCCCGATGTCTCGGACGATCAATTACCTCGGCGGGCAGTGAGGTCGGACGACTGTAGAGTGCGCGCCCGTGGACTCCCCGCCCGCCGCCGCGACCGACGCCCGTCCCGAGCTGGTCCGGCTGCTGCAGCAGTATGCGGTCGAGGCCGTGCAGCTGGGACGGGCCTTCGCCGAACGGCACGGCATGCATCCGACCGACTGGGCCGCGTTGCTCGCCGTCGTCCACGGCGACCGGGTCGGCAGTCCGCTGACGCCCGGTGATCTCGGCGAGCGTCTCGGCATCTCCTCCGGCGCGACCACGGCCGTCGTGGACCGGCTGGAGCGTGCCGGCCACGTCCGGCGCGTGCGCGACGACCGGGACCGGCGCCGGCTGACGCTGCACCGCGCGGACAGCGCGACGGTCCTCCTCGGCGCGTTCTGCGGGCCTCTCGACGCCGCCATGGACGAGATCGTCGTAGCGTACTCGGTCGGGGAGCTGGCCGTCGTGCAGCGCTTCCTCGGCGACGCGATCGGCCAGGTCTGCGAGCTCCGGCGGCGCCTGGGGGAGCGGTGAGGCCGCTCAGTCGGGCGGCAGGGTCACGGCGATCTCGCGGCCCAGGGCGTAGCCGTCGCGGAGGGTGAGCCCGTCACCGCTCCAGAACCGGCCCGGGTCGTACCAGTGCGGGCGACGGTCCGGCGGCAGCAGGCCCATGTCCTCGTAGGTGACGGCGACGACCTCCGCGCAGTAGGCACTCTCGAAGGTGCCGTCCTCGGGTGCGCCGTCCTCGGGTGCGCCACGGGTGGGCGAGTCGCCGCGGCGGCGCCGGGCCGGGAGCCGCCCGCGCAGCCACCGTCCGGCCAGCCGGGCCATCGACGGGAACGGGGTGCCGTCGAGCCGGGCGATCGTGCGCAGCAGGGCGTCCTCCATCTCGGAGGTGACCGCGGGCTCGGCGGGTCCGGACAGCTGGCGCAGCCAGGCTCGCTGGCCGTACCGGCGGCCCCACTGGAGTACGGCGGCGTGCAGGTCGTGCAGTTGCACCCCCCGTTGCCGGCGTCCCGACCAGGCATCGGGCAGGGCGCGGCCCAGCTCCGCGTGCCAGAGAAGCGGTGGCAGGTCGTCGAGCACGACGGCCATGCCGACGTGGTTGACCGGCGCGTTCGTGAACTGCTGGATCGCCCGGTCCGCTCCGCTTCGGCCGCGGAAGAGCCAGAGGTCACCGGTGCGGGTCAGCGCGGCCGCGGAGTCGAGGTCGAGCGCGACGCCCACGGACCGTCGGAGGCGCCGGACGCGGTCGGCCTGGGTCATGCGGCAAACTTAGGACCCATGTCGCGGCACCGGATCCCGTGGGGCTCGCTGTGCAAGCTGCTCGGCGTGGCAGGGCTGGCGGGGGTGGCCGCAACGGGGGTCGTCGCGGCCCGGGCCGAGCGCCGCCGCCGGGCGTACACCCCGGACGAGGTGCGGGCGCGGCTGCAGGAGCGGGTGGCGGCGGCCCAGGACAAGGCGCCCGCATCACGCCGGGCCGGCTCGCCCGGGCAATGACTCCTGGCCGCAGACCGACCACACGTCCGGACGATCAGCTCGTCGTCCGCAACGCTGATCATCCGGGGTACCGCACGGCCCGGCCGTGAGGATGGTCATACCCGGCGCCCGTGACCCGGGGCGGGCGCCGGGCCGTCCGCCCGGTCCCGTGGCCGCCGACGTGCGCGGGGCCGGCCGGCCCGCACTTCCACGGCCGCGGGTAAGCGGCTGGTCAAGGACCACGCTGCGCGATCGCATAGGCGACCGGATCGGTATCGTCTGAGGTCCACCCACCCGTTCGTGATCATCCACGGAGGCCTCGCCGTGAAGGTTGCCCACCTCGTCAGCTCCTTCATCGAGGACGGCGGCCCGGGTGACGAGCTCGTGGACCTCGCGGCCGTCTCCAGCACCACCGGCGTCGAGCCCGTCGTGGTGGTGCTCGGATCGTCCGGTGACCGGTGGGAGGTCTCCCGGCTGCGGCGCCTCGGGGTCCCGGTCGTCGAGCTGGGGCTGGCCCCGTGGGACCCGCGTGCGGTGCGGCAGACGGCCCGGGTGCTGCGCGAGCACGGCGTCGACCTGGTGCACACGCACCGCCGGAACGCGGATGTCACCGGGGGCCTCGCCACCCGGCTCGGGCGCGGCCCGGCGCTGCCGCTGGTGTCGACCCTCTACACGGTCGAGAACCTGCCCACGAACCCCGCGGACCGGCTCCGGCGTACCGCGAAGATCCTGCTGCGGCGCCGGGTGGCGGCGCGGACGGTCGCGATCTCGCACCTGCAGCGCGAGCGCTACCGGCGGTTCTCCGGGACCGACCGCGGCCTGGTGATCGTGCCCAACGGCATCGCGGACCCCGGCCTGGTGTCTGCGGACGAGCGCGCGCGGGTGCGGAGCGCGCGCGGTGTCGCCGACGACGGCATCCTCGCCGTCTCCGCCGCTCCGATGCGCCGCGGCCAGGGCCAGGACCTGCTGCTCGACGCGGTGAGCGCGGTGCCCCCGAGCGTCCCCCTGACCGTCGTCCTGCTCGGCGACGGGCCGCTGCGGCCGTGGCTGGTGTCGCGCGTCGAGTCGGACGAGGTGCTCGCCGCCCGGGTCCACTTCGAGCCTCGGGCCCCGCACGACCCGGCCCGGGACGTGATCGGCTCCGCCGACCTGTTCCTGCACACCGCGCGTTCGGGCGCGCTGCCGCTGCCGCTGATCCGGGCGGTCGCGCTGGGCGTTCCCCCGGTGGCCTCGCACGTCGGCGGCGTCCCGGAGATCGTGACGCGCGACACGGGGCTGCTCGTGCCGCTGGCTGCCGACTCGATCGCGGACGCCGTCGTGCGGCTCGCGTCGGACCCCGCGCTGCGGGCGCGGCTGGCGAAGGGGGCGCGGGGGCACTTCCTCGCGACGTTCGAGGCCAGGGGCTGGGCGGTGCGGCTGCGCGGGGTCTACGACGAGGTGCTCGCGCGGGTCCCGGCCGAGCCGGTGTCGCGGCCCGTGGGGTCGGGCCCGGCGACGCTGCCGCCCACCTTCTTCGACGCCCGGTAGCGCATCGAGGCCGACGGTCGGGCTCGAACCACCGGGTGCACAGCCCACGCGTCGGCAACTGTGGATCTCCGTCCCGCCCCGTAGACGCGCTGATTCGCAGGAGACGTGGGGCGCGCGGGTTGTGTCAGCGCCGCGGGCGCGTCGCGCGGTGTGATGGGTCGGGTGGGCGGGGTGCGGTCGCACCGTGTCCAGGCCGGCGCACACCTCGTCGGGCCGTCACAGCCTGCCCAGCAGGTGCGGCGGCCCTACTCGGGGTGCGGTGGCGTGGCCGGGGTGTGACGGCGTGGGAGGCTGCCACGCCGACCCCGCCGCGAGTGGACGCGACGTTCGCTCAGTGCCGGCGCGCGCTACACGTCGCCGAGGGCCCGGTAGAGCGGGCGGAGCAGCTCGACGACGTCGCGGCCGCGCACCGCCAGCGGGAGCGCCGGCACCCGGTCGAGCAGCGCGTCCGGCGGCGTGGGCGGTCCGACCGGGAGCTCCGGTGATCCGCCCGCGAAGAACGCGGCGGCGTCCGTCGGGAGCGGCGGGGGCTCGGGCGACCGGGTGCGGCGGGCGCGCAGCTCGTCGAGCACGGTCTCGCGGTCGCGGCCGCGCAGCGCGAGCACCGCGAACGGGTCGGCGTCGAACCGCTCGGCGAGCAGGTAGAACACCGCTGCGAGGTGCTTGCACGGCACCGTGGCGTCCGGGCAGGTGCAGTCCATGGCGAGGTCGCCCCGGCCGGCGGGGAACAGCGCCACGCCCTGCGCCCCGACGACGTCCTCGACCTCCCGCGGCAGCTCGCCCGCCAGCATTGCCGCGGTCAGGGACGCGTCCGCGGCCAGCGCGTCGAGCACGGCGGTCCACTGCGCCTTGTCCAGCGTCGGGACCCCGATCCGCACCCGGTACGGGCGCGGGGCGCTGCCCTGCACCCGGGCGGTGGCCGCACCCGCGTCGACCTGCAGGGACACGGTCTGCCCCTTGCGGGCGTACGTGCGGCCGCGAGCGAGCCGGCCGCCGACCCCGGCGGCCTCCAGCACCGCCAGGAAGCGGGCCGACCACCAGGTGCGCGCCACGGGGCCGCGGGTGGCGTTGATCTGGATGCCCCCGCGGACGGATCGTGCCTTCGCGGGGGGAGCGGCCCGCCAGAACGGCGTTGCCGGGCGCTCTGCCCATTGCGCGCTCGCAAGCTCGCACGCGGGCTCCGCCGTGGCCTCGCCGTCGTCCGCCCAGCTGCGCGGGCTCCTCCCCGGGGGCGGGCTCATCCGGCGACCCGCACCGGCTCGGCCCCGTCGTCCCGACCCGCCCCCTCGTCCTGACCTGCGTCGTCGTCCTGCCCCGCCTCGGCGCCGAGGGCGAACAGCTCGCGCAGCGTGGCCGTGGACAGCTCGGTGAGCCAGCCCTCGCCGTCGCCGACGACCAGCTCGGAGAGCGCGCGCTTGGACCGCACCAGCGCGTCGATCCGCTCCTCGATGGTGCCCGGGCAGGAGAACGTGCGGACCTGCACGGTCCGGCGCTGCCCGATCCGGTAGGCGCGGTCCGTGGCCTGCTGCTCGACGGCCGGGTTCCACCAGCGGTCGAGGTGCACGACGTGCGTCGCGGCCGTCAGCGTCAGCCCGGTTCCGCCCGCCTTCAGCGACGCGAGCAGGACGGGGGGCCCGTCGCCGGCCTGGAACCGTTGCACGATCTCCTCGCGCCGCCGCCGCGGGACGCCGCCGTGCAGGAACGCGATCTCCGTGTCGAGCCGGGCCGACAGGTGCGGGACGAGCAGGTGCCCGAACTCGGCGAACTGGGTGAAGCACAGGGCGCGGTCGCCCTCCGCGAGGACCTCGGCGAGGATCTCCTCGAGCCGCACGACCTTGCCGGAGCGGCGGCCGATCGGCGAGCCGTCGTGCAGCAGCAGCGCCGGGTGGTTGCAGACCTGCTTGAGCTTGGTCATCGCCGCCAGCACGTTGCCGCGCCGGGCGATGCCGGTGGAGTCTTCGATCTTCTCCAGCATGTCGTCGACGATCGTGCGGTAGAGCGAGGCCTGCTCGCGGGTCAGCCGGTAGTGCTGCGTGATCTCGATCTTGTCGGGGAGGTCGTCCACGATCGTCGGGTCGGTCTTGACCCGGCGCAGCAGGTAGGGGCGGGTGGTGCGGCGCAGCAGCTCCGCGGCGTCGGTGTTCCCGTGCCGCTCGACGGGGATGGCGAAACGCGTCCGGAACCGCTCGGCGGTGCCGAGGATGCCCGGGTTGAGCACGTCCATGATCGCCCAGAGCTCGGCGAGGCGGTTCTCCACCGGGGTGCCGGTGAGCGCGACGCGGTGCCGGGCCCGGAACCGGCGGACGGCGCGGGCCGGCAGCGAGCGGGCGTTCTTCACGGCCTGGGCCTCGTCGAGGACGAGCCGGTGCCAGTCGACCTCGGCGAGGTCGTCGGCGTCGCGTGCGGCGGTCGCGTAGGTAGTGACCAGGAGGTCGGTGTCCGCGAGGGCCGCGCACAGGTCGTCGCCGCGAGGCCGGCCGGGGCCGTGGTGGGCGCGCACCCGCAGGTCCGGGACGAAGCGGGCGGCCTCGCGCTCCCACGTGCCGACCATCGACATGGGGCAGAGCAGCAGTGTCGGGCCCGGCTGCGTCCCGTCGCGGTCGACGGACTCGAGCGCGAGCAGCTGGACGGTCTTGCCCAAGCCCATGTCGTCGGCCAGGCAGGCGCCCAACCCGAGCGAGGAGAGGAACGCCAGCCAGGCCACTCCGCGCTGCTGGTAGGGCCGCAGCTGCGCGGTGAACGTGGCGGGCGGCGCGACCGGGGTCAACGTCCTGTCCGCGGTCCCGGCGAGCAGGTCGCCGAGCCAGCCGGCCGCGTCGATGCCGGTCAGCGGCAGGGGCAGGTCGTCGGCCGGGCCGCCCGCGGCGAGCGCGAGCACGTCGGCGGCAGTCGGCGGCCGACGGTCCCCGCGGCGGAGGAACTCGAGGCCACGGTGCAGCGCGGCCCGGTCCACGCTCACCCAGGCCCCGCGCAGCCGCACCAGCGGGGCCTTCGCGGCGACGAGGGCGGCGATCTCCTCCTCGTCGAGGGTGGCATCGGCGCCGTCGCCGACGGCCAGCGACCAGCGGAAGGCGGCGACCTGCTCGCGGCCCAGCCCGCCGCGCACGACGACGCCCTGCGCGGGCGTGCTGCGGGCGGACAGCCGCAGCCCGACCCGGCGGGCGCCGTCCCAGCCGGCGGGCAGCTGCACCGCGAACCCGGCGTCGACGAGCAGCGCGGCGCCGGCGACGAGCACGTGGTGGGCGCCCTCCGGGCTCAGGTCGAGCCCGTCGGGGCGGGCGGTCTGCAGGGCGACGGCGAGCGGCGGGTAGACGCGGGCGGCCCGGCCGAGCTCGGCGAGCAGCACCTCCTGGGGGCCGCCCGTGAGCGAGCTGGAGCGAACCATCAGACACAGCGCCGTGCCTCTGAGCCGGCCGAGCGGAGCGAGGCCGAGCGAAGAGGCGGTCCGCCGCACCGGCCCACACCTGCGTCGCGGCGACGAGCAGGCTCGGGTCGCTGCTGGACTGCAGGAGGAACTCCAGCCGCCAGCGCGTGCCGTCACCGGTGTCGTCCTGTTCCTCGGACAGGGCCCGGACCTCGGCGAGCCGGAAACACGCGCGGGCGGCGCCGGGCGGTTCGGTGCCGACGGCGTCCCATGCCGCTACGGCCTCGGCCAGCGGGCGGAGCGCCGTGCGGGCGGGCAGCCGGTCGTCGGGGGAGGTGAGCGCGGTCAGCCAGGCGTCGACGGCGCCCTGCCCACCGCGGTGCGCGACACCGGCGCGGGCGAGCCGATCGCGGACGGCGCCGTCGACCAGGACGTCCAGCGCGTCCGCGACGAGCGCGGCCGGGTCGGCGGGGAGGTTCGCGGTGCCGGCGGGCTCGGCTCTGGCGACCGGAGGCATCGTGGCGACGAGCGCCTCGACCGCGGCCTGGTCGATGCCCTGCACGACGGGCCGCCAGCGGGCGCGCGCCCCGGAAGCGGCCCGCTCCAGGGTCGGCAGCACATGGCCGCGGCGGGCGAGGTCGTCCGCGAACGCGACGACGGCCCGCACGTGCGCGACCGACGCGCCGTAGCGCAGCTCCTCCGCCGGGTCGTCGAGTTCCGCCGGGTCCACGGCGACCGCGGGCACGGCCCACGCCCGCAGCTCGGGTGTCCCGCGGGGCGCGGGACCGGGTGCGGAGCGGACGAGCCCGGGGGACGCCAGCGGGCCGCCGGCGTGGGCCGGGAGCAGGAGCGTGACCTGGGTGGGCGTGCCGGGGTGCAGGGTCGCCAGCGCGGCGGCGGGCACGGCGAACGGGTGCGGGCGGGCGGTGCGCAGGGCCCGGCTGCGCCCGGTGGCGGGCCGCTCCCCGTCTTCGGCCCACAGCAGCACGCCCCGCCCCGGCGACCACAGGGCGTGCACCACGAGCATCCCGCCACCCTACGACCGCACCCCGACACCTCCGCCCACACCGCCTGATCAGCGCGAGTCGGCACCTTTGCCGGCGCGAGTCGGCACCTTTGCCGGCGCGAGTGGACGGCGTCGGCAGTCATTCGGCAGGACGAAGGTGCCGACAGTGTGGGGTCAGAGGCCGAGTCGGGCGCGGAGGTCGACCGGCACGAGGTCGAGGTAGTCGGAGTGACGGCCGATGTACGCGCGGACGAACGGGCAGTCCGGACGGACCGGGAGGCCGCGGCTGCGCGCCGTGTCGAGCGCCGCGCGGATCAGCGTCGACCCGAGCCCGCGACCCTCGTAGGCGTCGTCGATCTCGGTGTGGGTGAACACGATGAGCCCGGGGTCCTTCATGTGGTACTGCGCCAACCCCGCCAGGCGGCCGTCGACACGGATCTCGAAGCGCGACGACTCCGCGACGTCGAGCACGGTGGGCTCCGAATCGACGGACTCGGTGTGCGTGGTCATCGTCAGCTCCCGGGTTGTCGGCCGATGGCCCCCTGCGGGGACCCGGACGTCTCGCTCGGGCAACTCCCTTCCGGCGACGGTTCTTCCCCGTCGAAGGCGAGCCGTGCGACCGGTTCCCAGGGGCCTCCCCGGTAACGCCACAGCGCGAGCGCGACCGCCCGCGTGCGCTCGGGGACGAACGCGGCGGCCAGCTCACTGTGCAGCCCGCGCGCCTCCTGCGGCGTGACCTTGTTCTGCACGGTGACGTGCAGGTCGCGCTTCGTACGGTCCTGCGCGGTCAGCCAGGAACCCCAGCACTGCGCGAGCCCGGCACGGACCGCCGCCAACCCGGGCGAGGCGAGCGCGATCGCGACCCCGTGGCCGAGGAAACGCACGCCCGTGACGTCCACCAGCGGTGCCGGGCGTCCACGCACCGCCGCCCCGACGGCCGCCGCCACCGCGTCCTGCTCGGCGCCCGGCAGATGGTGGAACAGGGTGACGTGGGCGTCGAGGTGGTTGCGGTGGGGTGGGAAGTGCGCCCGGCGCAGGGCGTCGAGCCGGCGCTGCACGCGGGCGTCGAGCACGGCGGAGAGGATGAGCGGCGCCGGCTCAGGCACCGGCGACCTCGGCCAGGAAGCCGCGCACCGCGTCCCGGGCGCCGTCGGTGATCTCGGTGCCGTGCGTGAACGCGACGCGCTCGTACTCGATCTCGCCGAGGACGTGCGCCGTCTGCTCGTTGAGCCGGAAGTCCGTGCAGAGCGGGCGAGGGCTGTACCGCAGCTGCCGGACGTTGAACAGCGCGTCGCCGGTGATCAGCGTGGCCGAGGGCGCGTGCAGCAGCGAGACGTGGCCCGGGGTGTGCCCGGGCGTGGCCACGACCCGCAGCCCGCCGCCGACGTCGAGCACCTGCCCGTCCGACAACCGCTCTCCGACGGCCACCGGCGGGAACCCCCCGGCCGGGAGCCGCGTCATCAGGCGGCCGGCGAGCAGCGACGGGTCGAAGTCCGGCGCCCGGCCGGCCTCGGCGTACGGCGCGTCGCGCTCGTGCACCGCGACCGGCGCGCCGGTGCGTGCGGCCATCTCCGCGGCCCCGCCGGCGTGCTCGCTGTGCGCGTGGGTGAGCACGATCCGGACGACGTCACCCGGGTGGCGCCCGATGGCGCGCAGCCCGGCCACGATCCGGGCCGGGGCCCGCTTCACCCCGCAGTCGACGAGCGTCACCGATCCGCCTTCGTCGACGAGCGCGAAGGAGTTCGTCGCCGCAGCGCCGATGGTCGGAATCCGGACGACTCCGGGAGCCAGCTCGATCGCGGGGACGCGCGCCACGTCGACGACCCTACGGTCCCGGACCGCCCGGCCGCCCGGGACCGGCGTCGTCCAGCGTGTCGGCCAGCCGCTTCGGCGCGACCGTCCGGTACGCATCGGTGACGATCTCGGCGATCTCCGCCCAGTCGACCCCCGGTACGTCCAGGTACACCCCCAGCCAGCCCCGCCCGCCGACGTACGGCGGCCGGAAGAACCGCTGCGGCTCGCTGCCCACCAACGCCTCCTGCACGCCCGGTGGGGCGGCGCACCAGAACGCCACGCGGTCGTCGTGGTGGCGCCCGGCGAAGGTCACGAACACCTTGCGCACGAACCAGGTCGGCTCGCCGTGGCTGACCTTCTCGGTCGTTTCGGGCAGGGCGAGGCAGATCGCCCGCAGCCGCGTCAGCGGATCCGGCGGCGGGCCGGCCGCCCGAGGATCGTCGTGGTCACCCACCGCGCGGTTCCCGGAACACGCAGAACTCGTTGCCCTCGGGATCGGCGAGCACCACGAACCCCTCCGCGCCCGTCTGTCCGACCTCGACCCTCCGCGCACCCAGGGCGAGCAGCCGCTGCACCTCGGCGGCTCCGCCACCCTCCGGCGACAGATCCGGATGGCCCCGGTTCTTGCCCGGTGTCGGCTCGTCGACTCGCTGGAGCCACACGCTCGGTGCGTACCGCCCGGCCTCGGGCGGCGGCCAGAGATGCTGGCCGTCGTCGTCGATCCGGTAGCCCAGCGCCGCCGCCCAGAACCGCGCCATCCGCGCGACATCCTGCACATCCAGCGTCCACTGACCGATCCGCGCGACCATCAGCGGCCGCCCGGGACAGCTGTCGTTCGCATGGCGGCACCGTAGGCCGACGCACCGACAGTTTCCGCTCACGCGGCGATAGGGAGACCGGAACCGGACCGTCCGACACGGCCGTCGCGGAGCTCCATATCGAGCGGATCTGCGTGAGGCGGCACTAGCATGCCGCCGTGCTGCCTGCCGCCGGGCGGTCGCGTCCTGTGACCACCGTGCCCGCCTGGTTCCTCCTGCCGGGGCTCGGCGCGTTCCTCGCATCCGTGGTCGCGTATGTGCAGTACCGGCGCTACGTCCCCGCTGTGGGGCTCGATCTCGACATCTACCGCGAGGCCGTCCAGGCGTTCCGCGCGGGCCGCCCGGTGTACGACCTGACGTTCGCGCTCGGTCTGCCCTACACCTACCCGCCGGTCACGTTGTCGCTGCTCACACCGCTGGCGTGGCTCGAAGCGACCGGGGCGCTGCACGTCATGACGGCGCTGAGCATCGCCGCCGTGTTCCTGACGATCTGGTTCGCCACGGGGCTGATGGGTTACCGCGGGGCCGCCGGCCGGGTCGGGGCGGCCGGCGCCGTCACCGGGCTGGCGCTGTGGCTCGAGCCGATCAGCTCGAACCTCTCCCTCGGCCAGGTCAACGCGTTCCTGATGCTGCTGGTCGTCGCCGATCTGGCGACACCCGACCGGGTCTGGGCCAAGGGCGCCGGAATCGGCGTGGCGACGGCCTGCAAGCTCGTCCCGGGGATCTTCGTCGTGTACCTGGTGCTGACCCGCCGCTTCCGCGCGGCCGCCGTGGCCGCCGCGGCGTTCGCGGTGATGACGCTCGCCGGGTGGGTGACCGCGCCGGACGCGTCCTCCGCCTTCTGGCTGAACGGCCTGTTCCTCGACTCGTCGCGGGTCGCGGCCGCGACGGGCCCCGGCTTCGTCGCGAACCAGTCCGTGCGCGGCTTCCTGCTGCGCAGCTTCGGCGACACGGTCGGCGCGACCGCGATGTGGGTGCTGGTGGCCCTGGTGATCACCGTGGCGGGCCTGGCCCTCGCCCGGCTCGCACACCGCCGCGGCGAGGAGGCGGTCGCGGTGGTGACCGTCGCGTTCACCGCGCTGCTGGTCTCCCCGGTGTCCTGGTCGCATCACTGGGTGTGGGTCGCGGTGCTCCTGCCGGTGCTGCTGGACGTCGTGCTGCGCACGGACGGCCGGGTCCAGACCGTCGCTGCAGGCCTGCTCCCGGCGTGGACCCTGATGCTCCTGACGTGGCCGCTGCGGTCGCAGGTGGACGAACCGCCCGGCGCGAACGGCATCATCTGGGTCGCCCACCTGCAGAGCCAGCCGCTGCACTGGCTCGGCGAGAACATGTACGTCCCGGCCGTCCTGGGCACGATGCTGCTCGCTGCCCGGTGGCTGCGGGGCGACCCCGCCGCCGGACCGGCGACGCCCTGGCCGGTCCGGCGCCGGGAGACAGGCGCCTTCGTCAGCACACCCTAGGGCCCTGGTGCACACCCGACGTCACGGATCCGTCACGGACGGTCCGCAACGGGTCGACGGTGCTGGTCCGCTCCGTCCGAGCGCCCCTACGATTGCCGGTGCGCCCGTCGGCGCTCGGCTCCCGCGGAGGACGATGCAGCCCCACGACCTGCTGACCCGGGTGGTCGAGCATCTGCCGGTCGGGGTGTTCGCGTTCTCGGGCGACGGCCGGGTGCTCCTGTGGAACTCCCGTGCGGAGCGCCTGACCGGCTGGGAGCGCGCCCGGGTCGCCCGCGACGGCCTCGCCGGCCTCCCGCTCGACGCACCGACCGCCCGGCGCATCCGCGACGAGCTGCTCGCCGGGCGCCCGTTCCGCGGCCGCATCCCGGCGGACGTCGAGAGCGGGGCGACCCTCTACTTCCGCGCCGAACCTGTGCCCGACCCCGGGGGACCGGTCCTGGTCGGGGTGCTACAGGAGGTCGACGACACCCGAGCGGGCGACGAGGCGTTCGCGCTGCTCGACGCGCTGTGGGAGACCGCTCCGGTGGGCCTGGCGTTCTTCGACTCGGAGCTGCGGTACCGCCGCGTGAACGGCGCCATCCTCGACACCGCGGGCGGCACCGTCGAGGAGCGCCTCGGCCGCACCCCCGAGGCCGTGCACGGGCCGGTGGGCGTGCAGATGGCCGCCGGCTTGCGCGCGGTGCTCGCCGACGGCCGGTCCCGGTTCGACGTCCCCGTACAGGGCCGGCTCTGGCACGGTCGCGGTCCGTTGCAGGAGTGGCGGCTCTACTTCTATCCGGTGCGCTCCCCGGACGACGCCATCGTCGGCGTCGGCCTCGTGGTCGTCGACGTGACGGCGACGGCGCGCACCCGCCGCGAGGTCGACGCGCTGGCCGCCGAGCGCGAGCGTGCCCTGATCCGCTACCAGGGGCTGGTCGAGGCAACCAGCGCCGCCGTGTGGATCCGCGAGCCCGATGGCAGTGCTGTCCACGACTCCCCGGCGCTGCGGGCGATCACCGGACAGGACGTCGAGGACTACCGCGGGTGGGGGTTCCTCGACGCGGTCGACCCGATGCACCGCGACGACGTGCGCGGCGCCTGGCGCCGCGCGATCGCGGACGGCGCAGAGGTCGTCACCTGTACGTACCGGCTGTGCACCGAGCGCGGCTACCGCTGGTTCCGCACCCGCGCGGTGCCGGTGCGCGTCGCCGGGGTGGTCGTCGAGTGGGTGGGCACCGACACCGACGTCGACGACGAGGTCCGCGCCCGCCAGCGGCTCGCCGTGCTCGCCAGGGCCACGAGCGCCGTGGGCGCCGTGCACGAGCCGGAGGAGGAGCTGACGGCGCTGGCCGAGTCGGTCGTGCCGGAGTTCGCCGACATCTGCCGGGTGTACCTGATCGACCCCGTGCGCCCCGGCGCGGGCCCGGTCGCCGGTCGCCGGTCGGTCACCCGGACGGCCGAGGGGGTGATCCCGTCGCCCGCGAACGACGAGCGGTTCTCCTTCGGCTCCAGCCATCCCATCGCGCGCTGCGTGCGCACGGGCAGCTCCGTGCTCGTCCCCGTGCCGGTGCCGCGGGAGCAGGCCTTCTACGGCCCCCCGGAGCAGCGCCGGTGGGCCGCGCAGATCGGGATCAGGTCGATGCTGGTCGCGCCGGTCGTCTCGCGGGGTGTCGTGGTCGCGGCGCTGCTGTTCATCGCGTGCGGGCGGCGTCCGGCCTTCAGCGAGGACGACCGCGCGCTCGTCGTCGAGCTGGCGGCGCGGGCGTCGGTCGCCGTCGAGCACGCGGAGCACTTCCAACAGACCCGCCAGGTGTCGCTGGCGCTGCAGGCGGCGATGCTCACCGCCCCGCCGACCCACCCCGGGGTCGAGCTGCAGGCCCGGTACCTGCCCGCGGCGACGGACCTGGAGGTCGGCGGCGACTGGTACGACGCGTTCGACCTGCCCGACGGCGATCTGGCGGTGGGCGTCGGCGACGTCGCGGGACACGACCTGTCGGCCGCCGCCACGATGGGCCAGCTGCGCAGCATGCTGCGGGCGCTGGCCTACGAGACCGGCAGCGACCCCCCGGCCGCGCCCTCGGACGTCGTGCGGCGGCTGGACCGCGTGGCGTCCCGGCTGGACGTCACCGGCTTCACCACGCTGCTGTTCGGCCGGGTGTGCCGCCAGGCCGGCCGCACCCTGTTCCGGTGGGCCAACGCCGGCCACCCGCCCCCGGTGCTGGTGTCGCCGGGCGGGGAGCCGGTGCTGCTGCGCGGCGGCGTGGGGGTGGTGCTGGGGGTGGCGCCGGAGCGGCCGCGGGTGGACCGCGAGGTGGAGCTCGAGCCGGGTGCGACCCTGCTGCTCTACACCGACGGTCTGGTCGAGCGCCGCAACGACCCCCACGACACCGCCACCGTCGACCTGCTCGACCTCGTCCGCCGTGGCAGGAACCTGCCGTTGTCCGACCTGTGCGACCACCTCGTCCGCGGCACGACCGCCGACACCGGCGACGACATGGTCGTCCTCGCGCTGCGGGTGCAGCGCTGAGCGAGCTTGCGAGGTCGCCGTTCCACACACCATCGTTGACGTCGTGATCACGTTCGCCGACCTCGTGACCCGCGCCCGTGGCCTCGTCACGCCGGGCCGCCGCGCGGTGCTGGGCATCGTCGGCAGCCCGGGTTCGGGCAAGTCGACGCTGGCCGAGGCGCTGCTCGCCGCGCTGCGCGCGGACCCCCCGCCCGGGGCGGGCGCCGACTGGGTCGCGCACGTGCCGATGGACGGCTACCACCTGGCGGACGTCGAGCTCGAACGGCTCGGCCTGCGGCACGCCAAGGGGGCTCCGGACACCTTCGACGCCGGGGGCTACGTCGCGCTGCTGGCCCGGCTGCGGGGCCAGGAGGACGGGGTGATGTACGCACCGGCGTTCGAGCGCACCCTGGAGCAGCCGCTCGCGGGCGCGATCCCGGTGTTGCCGGCCGCCCGGCTGGTGGTCACGGAGGGCAACTACCTCCTCCTGGACACGGGGCGGTGGCCCGCGCTGCGCCCGCTGCTGGACGAGGTGTGGTTCTGCGCGCTGCGCGACGACGTGCGGCTCGAGCGGCTGCACGCCCGCCACGTGCGGTTCGGTAAGGCGCCCGACGAGGCGGTGGCGTGGGTCGCGGCGGTGGACGAGCCGAACGCCGCGTTGATCGAGGCCACCCGGGACCGCGCCGACCTGCTGGTCCCCAGCGCGGTGCTGGAGACCGGCCTGCGCGGCGCCGCCCCGTCTGCCGGGGCGATCTGAGCACCGGCCTCCCCATCGCAGGGCCCGGAGTCAGCCGACGGCCGGCACCCCGGACCCGGTGAGGCCCGCGTCCGGTTCGGCCCGCTCCCGGTCCCCCGGAGCCGAGGCCGGGACGCTCGCCGACGGGAGCCGGTCGGCCGGGGCCGCCTCGGCCTCGTCGCCCTCACGGGCGGGGTCGTCGTGGGCTGGGTCCGAGTGGGCCGGGTCCGAGTGGGCCGGGTCGCCGTGCGCGGGATCGCCGTCGACGCCGGGGTCGACCGCCGGGTCGTCCCCGTCGGGCAAGTCCTCGGGCCCGGGTTCGCCCGCCGGAGCCGCCGACGACCGTGCGGCGGTGGGCGGCGCGGTCGGGGTGACCGGGGAGTTCGGCGGCGCCTCCGACGGTGGTGTGCCCAGCGGGCGGAACGGGGTGAACGGCTCCGCCGGGGCGTCGTGCAGCGCCGAGGCCATGAACCCCTGCCACACCTCGCCGGGCAGTGTCCGGCCGCTGATCGGGTCGCCGGACGCGGTGCGGATCGGGGAGTTGCGGTCAGTGCCCATCCACACCGACGCCGCCAGCTGCGGGGTGAACCCGGCCATCCACGCGTCGTTGTTCTCACCGGGGAACCGCGACTGCACGGTGCCGGTCTTCGCCGCGACGGGCCGCCGCCCCAACCCGAGCCCGTCCCGGTCGGCGACGGCCAGCATGGCCTCGGTCACGTTGCGCGCGACCTGCTCGGGGAACCGCCGCTCACCCTCCGGGCTCGCCTGGTAGAGCACCCGGCCGTCGGCGGTGAGCACCTGCGACACCAGGTGCGGGGGGCGCCACACGCCCCCGTCCGCGATGGTCGCGTACGCCGACGCCAACTCGAGCGTGCTGACCTCCTTGTTGCCCAGCGCGATGCCCTCGTTCGGGTCGTCCAGCGGCGACGTGATCCCCGCCGCGCGGGCGGCGTCGGCCACCTTCTGCGGACCGACCCGCCGCGCCAGGACGCTGAACACCACGTTGTTCGACACGGTCATGGCCTGCTTGAGGTCGCACCGCGCGCACTCGGCGCCCTCGGCGTTGCGCAGCCCCGGCCGGGCCGCGCCGTCGAAGGTCTCGCCGAGCCCGATCGGCGGGTCCGCGCGCAGCCCGGCGAGCACGACGAAGGGCTTGAACGTCGAGCCCGCCAGCCGCCGGACGCGCGCGTAGTCCAGGCCGGCGCCGTTGTCGCCGCCGTAGTAGGCGAGCACCCCGCCGGTCGCCGGGTCGACGGCCACCATCGCGCTGCGCAGGTTCACCGGCTGCCGGGCCAACCCCGCGTGTGCCGCCTCGACGGCCGCCCGCTGCCGGCCCGGGTCGACCGTCGTGGTGATCCGCAGGCCGGCCTGGCTCAGCTCCTGCTCGGTGATGCCCAGGTCCTCGAGCTCGGCCCGGACCGCCGTGACGACGTGCCCCCGGGCGTCGGCCGGGATGCCGCCCGTCGACGGCTTGCGGGGTACGGTCGGCGGGAAGACGGCCGCGTCGCGCTCGGCCCGGGAGAGCCAGCCCTGGGCGACCATGCCGTCGAGGACGAAGGTCCAGCGCTGCTCGGCCTTGTCCGGGTTGAGCGCGGGGTCCCAGCGCGACGGTGACTGGATCAACCCCGCGAGCAGCGCGCCCTCGGCCGGGGTGAGCTCGGTCACCGACTTGCCGAAGTAGGCGTGGGCGGCCGACTGGATCCCGTAGGCGCCCCGCCCGAAGTAGATCGCGTTGAGGTAGTCGCCGAGGATCTCGTCCTTGCTGCGCTCCTGGGAGATCTTGACCGCGAGGACCATCTCCCGGTACTTGCGCCACAGCGTCGCCTCGTCGCCGACGAGGGTGTTCTTGACGTACTGCTGCGTGATCGTCGAGCCACCTCCGACACCGCCGCGCAGCTGGTTGAACGCGGCGCGCACGATGCCGGTCAGGTCGAAACCGGGGTTGGAGTAGAACGACCGGTCCTCCGCCGCCAGCACGGCCTCCCGGACGTACGGGGGCACCTGGTCGACCGGGACGACCATCCGGTTGCCCTGCTCGGGCACGAGCCGGGTGAGCTGGCTGCCGTCGGCGTAGGAGATCAGCGCGACCTGGTTGTTGACGGCGTCGTCGGGGGTCGGGACGGCGAAGAACACGTACCCGAGCAGGAAGGCGACGACGGGGGCGAGCGCGGCGACCCCGAGCGCGGCGGCCAGGAGCTGCAGCACGCGTCGACGGTTCCGGGGTAGGCGGGAGAGCAGCGGGAGGCGGCCGCGGGGCGCTGCGGCGCGGCCCGGCTCCGGCCGGCGGGAGGACCCGGAACCGGACCGGCTCGTGCCGGCAGCCTGCGGTGTCCGGCTCCCGCGGGGCGGTGCGCCGCGGTCGAGCGCAGCGAGCACCTCGCCGCGCAGCGCCGGGCCGACGGGGGTGGTCAGCGCGTCGGCCGGGGCGCGGCCCGCCTGCGGGGCCCGCCTGCGGACGCGGCCGGGCGGCTCGGCCGCCAGCACGGGGTGCGCGGACCGGGCGGGTGGCTGCCACCAGCCGACTCCCGCCGACCGGCCGCGGGAATGTCGGCGCGCGCCGGATCCGGGGGGCGGCTCGGCAGCGCACACGAGTGCCCTCCCGTCGCCGGTCGCCGGACCGATGTCGCCCGGTCAAACGGGGCCGTACCGACACGCGGTGCGGGCCCGGGTCGGTGATCACCCGATCGGGGTGTGGAGCGGCGGAAGTGCCGCTGGACGATCAGCTATCGCGGCGGACCACTGATCATCCGGCGGTCGTGCCGCTCGTCGCCGGAGTGGCCGCAGGGGCCAGCGCTTCGGTGAGGAGACGGTACGAGCGCAGGCGGTCCGCGCCGTCGTGGGTGCTCGTGACGACCATGAGCTCGTCCACCCCCGTCCGCTCGACGAGTTCGGTGACGCCGGCGCGGACCGTCTCCGGCGAGCCGATGACCTGGCCCGCGAGCCGGTCTTCCACGAAGCCGCGCTCCTCGGCCGTGTAGGGGTAGGCGGCTGCCTCCTCCGGCGTCGGCACCGGCCCGGGCCTGCCGAGGCGCAGCTGCAGGAACTGCAGGGCCGACGGCAGGGCGAGCCGGTGGGCCTCGGCGTCGTCCGGGGCACACAACACGGACGCGGCGATCAGGGCGTACGGCGCGTCGAGCACCTCGGACGGCCGGAACATCCGCCGGTACAGCTCCAGCGCGGGCAGCGTGTTCTCGCTGCTGAAGTGGTGCGCGAAGGCGAAGGGCAGACCCATGAGCCCGGCCAGCTGGGCGCTGTAGCCGCTCGACCCGAGCAGCCACACCGCCGGGTCCTGGCCCTGGGCGGGCACCGCCATGACGGGCCCGTCGCCGCGGAAGTAGGCGAGCAGCTCGCCCAGCTGCTCGGGGAAGTCGTCGGCGCCCAGCGCGGCGGTGCCCCGGCGCAGGGCGCGTGCGGTGCGCTGATCCGTGCCGGGGGCACGGCCGATACCGAGGTCGATCCGTCCGGGGTGCAGCGCGTCGAGCGTGCCGAACTGCTCGGCGATGACGAGCGGCTGATGGTTGGGCAACATCACACCGCCCGAGCCGACCCGGATGCGCTCCGTCACGGCGGCCAGGTGGGCGATCAGGACGGCGGGTGCCGAGCTCGCGATACCGGGCATCCCGTGGTGCTCGGCGACCCAGTACCGCCGGAAGCCGAGCTCCTCGGCGAGCCGGACCAGCTGCGTGCTGGTGGCGAGGGCCGTCGTCGCGGTCGAGTGCGAGCCGATGGGGGCGAGGTCGAGAACGGAGAGTGGCACCACGTCGCGGGCAACGCCGGCACGCACCGCGCTCTTCCCGGCGATCACCCACCGTGCACGCTCCGTGTCCGCCTGGTCCGCGCGTCGACCGATCCGGGATGCGCCACGCCCGGCGGGGGTCCCCGCGACTGCGTAGCGTGGGCGAGGGGTCACAATATGGTGATGGCGCTCGCGGACGCACTGCACTCTCTGCTCCGTCTGCCCGGGGCTACCTACTCCTGCGTCGTGGAACGCGACAGCGGCCGGGTGCTCGCCGAGGTGGGCCAGGGGGAGTCGGCCTCCGGGGACTCCGAAGGAGTGGTGCCCTACTCGGTGCCGCGGTGGGGCACGGCCGTGGCGGCCATGTTCGACTCCACCTCGGGGGACGAGCTGGACGACGTCATGATCACCGGCCGCCGCTCCTACCACCTCGTCCGCCCGATCGGACCGGACGCGTCCGTGTTGGTGTACCTGCGGCTCGACCGGAGCCGGTCGAACCTGGCCGCAGCCCGCCGCGAGCTGGCCACCGTCCGGCTCGCGGGAGGCGCGGTGCCCGCGACGCCCCCCGCAGCTCCCGCGGTCCCGGCCGCGCGGTCCCGTTCGGAGGCCACGGCGCCCGCGGCGCGGTCCCGTTCGGTCGCCGCGACGCCTCCCGCGCCGCCGTCGCGCGTGCCCGCGGCCCTCGCACCTCCCTCGACACCCGCCCGCGGGGTGCGTCGGACCGCTGCGTCGGCGCCGTCGGGCGCGACCGGAGCGGGCTCTTCACGGTCGTCCACCGATACGGACGCGTCCCGCGCGGCGGCGACGCCGACTGCCCGCTCGACCGGCTTGCGGTCGTCGGGCTCGCGGTCGTCGGGCTCGCGGTCGTCCGGACCGCCGTCGTCGGGCTCGCCGTCGTCCGGCGACACGCCCGCGGGCCGCGCGCGGCCCGGCACCACGCGTCAGATCCCGCTGCCCCGGCGTGCGTCCACCCGCTCGGCGTCGGACGCCGGACCGGTCCGGCAGCGGTCCGAGGCAGGCCCGGTCGGGGCCGTCGACGCACCGGGCGAGCCGGCGCCGGAGGGGTTCGCGATGCCGGCGGTCCTCGGCCAGTCGTGGGCCCGGGATCCGGGCACGCTGCGTCGCCTCATCGCCGGTCTCCGCAGGATGACCTGACGAAGAGCGACACGCTCCGTAGTCGCGCGACCCGGCAGAGTGCGAAAATCATCAGAACTGGTGGCCCAGTTCAACGCTGTGCAAGCGACGGGTTACGCTGTGCTTCCCCGATTCACCGCCGATCCCCCCGCCCTTCCCCGAGCGAGGAGTCGGCTTGCTGGAGGCAGCACCATGAACAACATCGAACACACCCTGGACATGGCGGCCAACATCAAGGGCGCGTTTGCCGTCGCCATCGTCGACTACGAGAGCGGAATGACCCTCGGGTCGCGGGGCGGGAGCGCCGAGTTCGACCTCGACGTCGCCGCGCCGGGCAACAGCGAGGTGATGCGGGCCAAGCTCGACGTCATGCAGAAGCTGGGCCTGCGCAACGAGACGATCGAGGACATCCTCATCACCCTCGGCAGCCAGTACCACCTGATCCGCCCGGTTCAGGGCGCAGGGGACGAGAAGCTGTTCCTGTACCTGGTGCTCAACAAGGCCCAGGCGAACCTCGCGATGGCGCGGCGCGACCTGCGGGTCATCGAGCAGGAGTTCTTCATGGGCAACCCGACGACGGGTCCGAACGGTCGCGGTGACAACCAGGCGTTCTTCCCGTCGAGCGCCGGTCACCGCTGATCGACCGCGGGTTGCGCGAGCGGGCTGCGGGGGCGTTCGTGGGACGCCACCGCCACGTGGTGAACATCCGGGCGGACGGCATCGCCGTCGTGCTCGGACCACTGCTGCGTGACGTGCGAATCGTCGCCGCAGCCCTGGTCGACGTCGACAGCGGCATGGTGCTCGACGCCTGGTCCGCCGCCGCGACGGACGCGACCACCGGGTCCCCGGACCTGGAACTGATCGGCGCGCAGCACGCCGAGATCGTCCGCACCGCCCTGGCGCTGTTGCATTCCTGGCCCGCGGGCGGGGGAGCACCCGGTACCTGCGAGGTCGTCCTCGGTGCGGACGGCGGGGCCCGGCACCTGCTCCGTACGGTGCCGGACCCGTACGGCGACCGGCTGGTTCTGGCAGTCGTCGTGAACGGGCCCCAGCGCGTGCTCGACCGCGTGCGCAAGCGGCTGGAGGCGGTGTCGGTCGACGCGTTGACGGCCGGCCCGTCGATGACCCGACGCCCGCTCGGCGGCGGGTGGTCGTTCGACCCCCCGGGTCCGGACGTGCCCGCCCACCCCGAATCCGGGTCAGGTCTGGTCCCGATGGGCTTGGGCTCCCGGCCGTCGGGCGGCGCCCGGCCGCCCGGTCCGGACCAGGGAGGGATGCCGGCGCCGCGCGGGGCCGGGCCGATGGGTATGCCGGGTCCGCGTGGCCCGGAACAGGCGCGTATGCCGGGACCCTGGGGCTCGGAGCCCGTGGGCATGCCGGGACGTCGCGGCCTGGAGCCGGTAGGCACGCCGGCACCGCGTGGCTCGGAGCCGGTAGGCACGCCGGCACCGCGTGGCTCGGAGCCCGGCCCGGTGCTCCTGAGTCCGGAGCCGGACCCCGTGCTCCTGCTGCCCGGGCAGCAGGCGGCCGGTCCGCCGGTCGCCGATCGCCCGGCGGCCCGCAGGCCGGTGGCGGGTTCCACCGCGACCGGGTCGGCCGCCGCGTCGAGCGGGCCGCCCCGGCCACCGTCCCCGCCCGCGGCACTGCCGGCACCATCGCGCACCCCCCGGCCCTGACCGGCACGCCGACCACGGGGGCCTCCGGGACACGGCCTAGCATCGGAAGCGTCCTTTTCGACGTACTTCCCCGGAGGTCCCCGTGTCCGCCCCCGCCGTTCGTCCCGCGTCCGCTCCCGTCCGGGTGCCGGCCGGGACAACCGCGGGCGCCGCCGTCCGGGAGGCGGGCCTGCCCACGACCGGTAGCGAGGCCGTCGTCGTGGTCCGCGACGACGCCGGCACCCTGCGCGACCTCGCCTGGGTGCCCGACTCCGCCGTGGACGTCGAGCCGGTCGCCGCCGACACCGACGCGGGGCGCAGCGTGATCCGGCACTCCGCCGCACACGTCCTCGCGCAGGCCGTGCAGCAGCTGCACCCCGCGGCCAAGCTCGGCATCGGGCCGCCGGTCAGGGACGGCTTCTACTACGACTTCGACGTCGCGCAGCCCTTCACGCCGGACGACCTGGCGAAGCTCGAGTCGGCGATGAAGAAGATCATCAAGTCCGGCCAGCGGTTCTCCCGGCGCCGTTACGACTCGCTGGACGAGGCCCGCAAGGAGCTGGCGGACGAGCCCTACAAGCTGGAGCTGATCGACCTCAAGGGCGGTACCGCCGCGGAGACCGACGACGAGGTGATGGAGGTCGACGCCTCCGGCGAGCTCACCGCGTACGACAACCTGCACGCGCACACCGGCGAGGTCGTGTGGAGCGACCTGTGCCGCGGCCCGCACGTGCCGACCACCCGCCACATCCCGGCCTTCAGGCTCATGCGCACCGCCGCCGCGTACTGGCGGGGCAACGAGAAGAACAAGCAGCTGCAGCGCGTCTACGGCACGGCGTGGGAGAGCCAGGAGGCGCTGGAGGCGCACCTGCACCAGATCGCCGAGGCCGAGCGGCGCGACCACCGCCGCCTCGGCGCGGAGCTGGACCTGTTCTCGTTCCCGGACGAGATCGGCTCGGGCCTCGCGGTCTTCCACCCCAAGGGCGGGGTGATCCGCAAGGAGCTGGAGGACTACAGCCGGCGCCGCCACGAGGAGGCGGGCTACGAGTTCGTCAACACCCCGCACATCACCAAGGGGCAGCTGTTCGAGACCTCCGGGCACCTCGCCTGGTACGCCGAGGGCATGTACCCGCCCATGCACCTCGACGCCGAGCTGAACGCGGACGGCACGGTCCGCAAGCCGGGGCAGGACTACTACCTCAAGCCGATGAACTGCCCCATGCACAACCTGATCTTCCGGTCGCGCGGTCGCAGTTACCGCGAACTGCCGCTGCGGCTGTTCGAGTTCGGCAGCGTGTACCGGTACGAGAAGTCGGGTGTGGTGCACGGGCTGACCCGCGCTCGCGGCTTCACCCAGGACGACGCGCACATCTACTGCACCCGCGAGCAGATGCAGGGCGAGATCCGCTCCCTGTTGCAGTTCGTGCTCGACCTGCTGCGCGACTACGGCCTGGACGAGTTCTACCTCGAGCTGTCCACCCGCGACCCGGAGAAGTCGATCGGTAGCGACGAGGACTGGGCGCTGGCCACCGACGCGCTGCGCGAGGCGGCCGAGGCGTCGGGCCTGGAGCTGGTGCTCGACCCGGGCGGCGCCGCGTTCTACGCGCCGAAGATCAGCGTGCAGGCCAAGGACGCCATCGGCCGCACCTGGCAGCTCTCGACCATCCAGGTCGACCTCATGGAGCCGGGCCTGTTCGGTCTGGAGTACACCGCGTCCGACGGTTCCCGCCAGGAGCCGATCATGATCCACCGGGCGCTGTTCGGGTCGATCGAGCGGTTCTTCGGCATCCTCACCGAGCACTACGCGGGCGCGTTCCCCGCCTGGCTCGCGCCCGTGCAGGCGGTCGCGATCCCGGTGACCGGGGAGCAGGTGCCCTTCGTCGAGGGCGTCGCCGCCGCGCTGCGGGCACAGGGCGTCCGCGTCGAGGTCGACGCGGGCGACGACCGGATGCAGAAGAAGATCCGCACCCACACCCTCCAGAAGGTGCCGTTCCTGCTGCTGGCGGGGGCACGGGACGCCGAGGCCGGTGCCGTCAGCTTCCGCTTCCGCGACGGGTCCCAGCTCAACGGGGTGCCGGTGGAGTCCGCCGTCGCCACGCTCGTCGACTGGGTCCGGCGGCGGGAGAACACGTCGCCGGACGCCGAGGTGTTCCGCGCTCCGGGCGGCGTGCCGGCCGTGGCCCGGTAGGCCTCGCAGCGCGGACGTCACGGCCTAGGATCGGGCTCGTGGTGGACGCGGTGGGGTCTCCGGAGGCGGCGGAGCCCTCGGCGGACACGGGAGAACCGGACACGGGGGATGTCGGCACGGGGGAGCCGGTGCTCGAACCGCGCGACGGCGTCGGCACCCCGGACCGGTTCCGCCGGCTCTGGACGCCGCACCGGCTGGCCTACATCGTCTCGGCGACCTCGGAGGCCGAGCAGGGCTGCCCGTTCTGCCGCATCCCGACGCTGCCCGACGACGACGGGCTGGTGGTCACCCGCGGCGCGACGGTGTACGCGGTGCTGAACCTGCACCCCTACAACCCCGGGCATCTCATGGTGGTGCCCTACCGGCATGTGGCGGGGCTGGAAGACCTCGACGACGCCGAGTCCGCGGAGCTGATGACCGTGACCCGCACCGCGCTGCGGGCCCTGCGCACGGTGTCCGCCCCGCACGCGTTCAACGTGGGCCTGAACCTCGGCGCCGTCGCGGGCGGCTCCCTGGCCGACCACCTGCACCAGCACGTCGTTCCCCGCTGGGGCGGCGACGCCAACTTCATCGCGGTGATCGGGCAGACCAAGGTCATCCCGCAGCTCCTGTCGGAGACGCGCAGGTTGCTCGCCGAGGCCTGGCCCGAGGCCGCGGCGGACGAGGCCCGCGCGCGGACGGAGGCGGGAGCGACACACGTCACCGGGCACGGCGGTCGTCCGGACTAGCACCGGGCTACTCTGGACAGCCCACCGCCCGGCACCGAGCAGGAGTCAATGCTCAACCTCTTCGCGCGAGCGCACGTCAGCCGGGTCACCACCCCGGTCGGACGCTGGCTCGTCGCCCGCGGCGTCTCCCCGGATGCGGTCACCGTCGCCGGCACGGTCGGCACAGCGGTATCGGCGGCGTGGTTCATCCCACGCGGACAGCTGTTCCTCGGCGCGCTGCTGGCCACCGTCTTCGTGCTGTTCGACATGATCGACGGCGCGATGGCGCGCGCCCGGGGGTTCAGCACGCCGTTCGGGGCGGTGCTCGACTCGGTCTGCGACCGGATCGCCGACGGCGTGCTGTTCGCCGCGATCACATGGTGGTGCCTGGCCAGCGGCCAGCAGGCCCTGGGCGTGGCGGCGTTGGTGTGCCTGGTCGCCGGACAGGTCATCTCCTACATCAAGGCGCGTGCCGAGGGCGCGGGTCTGACGGCGGATGGCGGCCTCGTCGAGCGGCCGGAGCGCCTGATCGCATCGCTGGTCGGCACCGGCTTCGAGGGGCTGGGCATCCCGTACGCGCTCGCCACGGCGCTGTGGCTGCTCGCCGCGGCGTCCGTCTGGACGGTCGGGCAGCGCATCGTCGCCGTGCACCGGTCGGCCCGCGAGATCGCGGCAGCGCAGGCCCGGGGGACGGTCACGTGACCGCACCGGGCGGCGGGGCCGTGGACGAGGTGCCACACCGGGCACCGCATCCGGCTGCGGTACCCCGGCCCGCCGCGGCAGGGATTGCCGGTTCCGCGCCGGGCGCGCCTGCCGCGTCCCCGACCTGGCGCGCCGCCGCACAGCGGACGCGGGGCTTCGTCGCGCTGCGTGGGCAGCGCGCCGCCGCCCGCAACCGGTGGACGGCGACGCTGGCCCGGCGCCATATCGACTTTCAGTGGGCCCCCGACCTCGCCGGAGCGCTCACCGACGCCGGGTTCGCCGCCGGCTGGCGCGTCGTCCGGGGCCTGCCCGAGCCCGTCGCCCGCGAGGCGTTCCGGCGCGGGGCGGACCTCGCCGCCCGCCGGGACGGCCCCGGGGTCCGACGGTTGCGGGCGAACCTGCGCAGGGTCGTGCCCGCCGCCCCGCCCGAGGAGCTGGACGCGTTGGTGCGGGCGGGGCTACGCAGCTACGCCCGCTACTGGTGCGAGGCCTTCCGGTTGCCGTCCATGGACCGCGCGGCGGTGCTGGCCCGGATGGACCCGAACGTGACCGGCATGGCCCCCCTGTTCGAGGCGCTGGAACAGGGCCGCGGTGTCGTCGCGGCGTTGCCGCACAGCGGCAACTGGGACCTCGCCGGGCTGTGGTTCGTCGAGTCGCAGCGACGCCACGGCCGGCCCGCCCGGTTCACCACGGTGGTCGAACGGCTGCGCCCGGAGTCGCTGTTCCGCCGGTTCGTGGCCTTCCGGGAGGGGCTCGGCTTCGAGGTGCTGGCGGTGGGCGACGGCCCGGTCGTGTACCGGACTCTGGCCGAGCGGCTGCGCGCGGGCGGCCTGGTCTGCCTGGTCGCGGACCGCGACCTGAGTGCCTCGGGACTCGAGGTGTCGTTCTTCGGCGAGACTGCGAAGCTGCCGTCGGGGCCTGCCCGGCTCGCCGCGCGCACCGGTGCGCTGCTCGTCCCGGCGTTCCCGTCGTTCACGCCGGACGGCTGGGCCGCGACCCTCGGCGACCCGATCCCGGTGCCCGTGAACGCCGGCCGCGACGGCATCGCGACGGCCACGCAGACGCTGGCCGACGCGCTGGCCGCGCTCATCGCGACGGCCCCGCAGGACTGGCACATGCTGCAGCGGGTGTGGACCGCGGACCTGCGCGGTGGCCGATGACGGCCCTGCGGATCGGCATCGTGTGCCCGTACTCGCTGGACGTGCCCGGCGGTGTCCAGTCGCACGTCCTCGACCTGGCGCGGGCGCTGATCGCGCTCGGCCACTCGGTCTCGGTCCTCGCCCCCGCGGACGACGAGCGACCGGCGGGCGAGTCGCCGCTGCCCGCGTTCGTCACACCGGCCGGGCGGGCCGTGAGCGTGCCGTACAACGGGTCGGTCGCCCGGATCACGTTCGGCCCCGTCTCGTACGCCCGCGTGCGGCGCTGGCTCGCCGAGCACACCTTCGACGTGCTGCATCTGCACGAACCCGGCACGTTCAGCCTGTCGTCGCTGGCGCTGTTCGAGGCCGAGGGCCCGATCGTCGCCACGTTCCACACGTCGACGGAGCGCTCGCGGGCGACACTGGTGTTCGCCCGGCCGATCAACGCGCTGATGGAGAAGGTGACGGCGCGGATCGCGGTGTCGCCGATGGCCCGCCGGGTACAGGTCGAGCACCTCGGCGGTGACGCGGTCGAGATCCCCAACGGCGTGGACGTCGCGCTGTTCGCCGACGGCCCGTTGCTGCCGGGCTACCCGCGAGACGGGCTCACGGTCGGGTTCCTCGGCCGGTTCGGCGAGCCGCGCAAGGGGATCGCGGTGCTGCTCGACGCGCTGCGCCTGCTCGTGCCCCAGCGCCCGGACCTGCGGCTGCTCGTCGTCGGCCGCGGCGACCCGGACGCCCTGCGCCGCGACGCCGGCCCTGGTCTCGCCGACCGGCTCGACATCCTCGGCGGTGTCGACGACCTCACCAAGGCGGCGGCGCTGCGCTCGATGGACGTCTACTGCGCGCCGAACACCGGTGGTGAGAGTTTCGGGATGGTGCTCACCGAGGCGATGGCCGCCGGCGCCGCGGTGCTGGCCAGCGACCTCGGGGCGTTCCGGGCCGTGCTGCAGCTCGACCGGGGTTCCGACGGCGGCCGTCCGGGTACGGAGGCTGGCGTGCTGTTCCCCACCGGCGACGCCCGCGGGCTCGCCTCCGCGCTGGCCGCACTGCTCGACGATCCGCAGCGGCGGCTCGCGCTCGGGGCCGCCGCCCAGGCCCGCGCCGCCGCCTTCGACTGGCCGGTCGTCGCGGCGGATGTGCTGCGCGTCTACCGGGCCGCCATCGCGGCCGATCCCCGCCGGGTGCCCGGCCGGACCGCCGCGAGCAGCCGGTGAGGGCACCGAACCTGGGCGTGCTGGTGCCCGAACTGACGCCCACCGCCTGGGCGGTCGTCGTCGTGGCGCTGCTGCTGCTGGCCGTCGTCACCTGGATCTGCGTGGTCCGGGCTCGACGGCTGGACCGGTTGCACCGCCGCACGGACGCCGCCCGCGCCGGCCTCGCAGACGCGCTGGACCGCCGTGCGGCCACCGCACTGCGGGTGGCCGACGCGCTCGCCGCCGCTCCGCGGCCCGGAGGCGAGGTCCCCATCCCGGCCGCGGCCGTGGCGGTACCGGCCGGCGGGGAGGTCGTCACCCTGCCCGCCGTCGCCGCGGCGGCACTGGCCGGCGCAGCCCGCGACTCCCTCGACGCGTGTCGGGCGGCCCTGCGCGTGGCAGGAGCCGGTCTCGACCGCTGCGAGGTGGCGGAGAACACGCTCACCCGCCGGCTTGCCGGCGTCGATCGCGACACGCTGCCCGCGGGGCTCGCCGTCGAGCTCGCGGACGTCGAGCAGTCCGTCCTGATCGGCCGGCGCGTGCACAACGACGCCGTCCGCGACACCCTCGACCTGCGCTCGCGCCGGCTCGTGCGGTGGCTGCGCCTCGCGGGCACGGCCCCCGCGCCCGCCTACTTCGAGATCGCGGAGCCCCCACCGTGGCGGCCGTCCCCGTCCGGGGCGACGGTGTCCACTCGCGCGCGAACGGGAACGGGATCGGCCCGGCCCGCCTGACGTACCATCGGTGGGCCGACCCCGAGAGCCGAGAGGGAAACACCGTGTCGCTCGACCAGATCCCGTCCGCCGCCCCCCAGCTGGGCACCTCCCGCGTGAAGCGGGGGATGGCCGAGATGCTCAAGGGCGGCGTGATCATGGATGTGGTCACGCCCGAGCAGGCGAAGATCGCCGAGGACGCCGGCGCCGTCGCGGTGATGGCGCTGGAGCGTGTGCCCGCCGACATCCGCGCCCAGGGTGGCGTCGCGCGGATGAGCGACCCCGACATGGTGCAGGGGATCATCGACGCCGTCTCGATCCCCGTGATGGCGAAGGCCCGCATCGGGCACTTCGTCGAGGCCCAGGTACTGCAGTCGATCGGCGTCGACTACGTGGACGAGTCCGAGGTCCTCACCCCGGCCGACGAGGCCCACCACATCGACAAGTGGGCGTTCACCGTGCCGTTCGTGTGCGGCGCGACCAACCTCGGCGAGGCGCTGCGGCGCATCGCCGAGGGCGCCGCGATGATCCGGTCGAAGGGCGAGGCCGGCACCGGCAACGTCGTCGAGGCCACCCGGCACATGCGCGCCATCCGCGCCGAGCTCCGCCGGCTGGGCGCGCTGGACGAGGCGGAGCTGTACGTCGCGGCCAAGGAGCTGCGGGCCCCGTACGAGATCGTGGCCGAGGTGGCGCGGGCCGGGAAGCTGCCGGTGGTGCTGTTCACCGCAGGCGGCATCGCGACTCCCGCCGACGCGGCGATGATGATGCAGCTGGGCGCCGAGGGCGTGTTCGTGGGGTCGGGCATCTTCAAGTCCGGCGATCCGGCCCGGCGCGCCGAGGCCATCGTCAAGGCCACCACCTTCCACGACGACCCCGATGTGGTCGCGAAGGTCTCCCGCGGGTTGGGCGAGGCCATGGTGGGTATCAACATCGCGGACGTCCCTGCCGCGCAGCGGTACGCGGACCGCGGCTGGTGACCGCTCGTATCAACCGTCTTTTCTGAGTTCGACCGGTTCGGGTTCTCTTCTGCGCCCGAGAGTGTTACTGGGCCAGCCGGAGTAACCGCCTCCCCCTAACGTCCCTGTCGTCCGGTTTCGGCGACGGCAGGGGAGACCATGGGGCTGCTGACGACCCGCAGTACACGGCGGTTGGCGACAGTGGGTGGGCTGCTCACACTGGCGCTGGTCGCCGGCGCCGCGCCCGCCGTCGCGGCCGAGCCGCCCCGAGAGCCGGGTTGCGTCGGTGTCGGCGATCGTGGCGGTCAGGGCCCGGTCGCGCGGCTGCTCGCGGTGCTCGGAGTGACGGTGACCCTCGACGTGCAGGCGGGCGCGCGCCGCGCACCCGGCCAGGACTGCCCACCCGCACCGCGCCGGTCCGCCGGGTACACGCGCAGCGCCGCGGCCCAGCAGGACTGGGGCGAGCCGACGCGCGTCGAGGAGTTCGACGGCACGCGCCTCGGATCCACGTGGAACGTCTACGACGGCCCGGGGCACGCCGGGAACGGGCGACGCACGCCCTCTGCGGTGAGCGTGCGTGACGGCGTGCTGACCATCACCGGCAACTCGGCGGGCGACACCGCCGGGATGGAGTGGGGCGGCGGCCAGCGCTACGGCCGTTGGGAGGGCCGGGTACGCGCGCCGGCGAGCGACCCGTCGTACAACGCGCTGCTGCTGCTGTGGCCCGACGCCGAGGACTTCCCGGTCGGCGGCGAGATCGACTTCATGGAGATGATGGACCACACGCGGCAGAAGACCAACGTCTTCCTGCACTACGGGAAGAGCAACAAGCAGATCTCGGGCAGCGTCGTCGCGGACGCCACGCAGTGGCACAACTGGGCCGTCGAGTGGACGCCGACGTACATCGCGACGTACCTCGACGGCAAGGAGTGGTGGCGCACCGAGCGCACGGAGATCTTCCCGCCCGGCCCGATGCACCTGTGCATCCAGCTCGACTGGTTCCCCCGGTCGGGCCGCGGCACGGTGAAGACCTCGACGATGCAGGTCGACTGGGTGAAGCAGTACGCGCTGAGCCCGGCCGAGACGGGCCGCGCGGCGCCCCGCGGTGGCCGCCGCTGATCGACAGGTCGAGCACGCCGCCCCGCGTACCCGAACGCAGAACTCGTGTACCTCAGCGCGCAACTCGCCCCCACCCCACGCGAGTCTTGCGCTGGCGTATACGCGAGTCTTGCGCTGGCATACGCGAGTTGCGCGTCCGTGTTCGGCGAGGGGTGAGCGATCGTGCACGGGGCGTGCAGGTTCGGTGATTCCGGCTTGACGGGGACGCGCGCGTGGTCCGGGATGATCGGGTGCGCTCCCCGTTCGGTGCCGTCCACCGCGGCGACCTCCGCGACGCCCTCGCCCTGGTGGCGGCGATCGCCGTCGTCGGGGCCTCCTTCGGTGCCCTCGCCGCGGCCGGCGGCGTACCGCCGCTGCTCATCGTCGGGATGTCGGTGCTGGTGTTCGCGGGCGGCGCGCAGTTCCTGGTCGTCGCGGTCGTGGCGGCCGGGGGAAGCGTCGTGGCGGCGGTGGCCGCGGGGTTCCTGCTGAACCTGCGGCTCCTGCCCTTCGGACTGGCGGTGGGCGAGACGGTCGGCGGCGGGTGGGTCGCCCGGCTCGCCGGCGCGCAGCTGATCACCGACGAGACCGTCGCCTTCTCCCGGGCGCGCCCGTCGGGGCCGCGGGCCCGGGCGGCGTTCTGGTTGTGCGGGATCCTGCTCTACACCGCGTGGAACCTCGGGACGATCGCCGGGATGCTCGCCGGGTCGGCGGTGCCGGACCCCGCCGCGTTCGGGGTCGACGCCGCGTTCCCCGCGGGACTGCTGGCCCTGCTGCTGCCCGGGCTGCGCCGTCGCGACGCCCGACGGGTCGCGCTGACGGCCGCCGTGGTCGCGCTGCTGGCGACGCGGGTGCTGCCGACCGGGCTGCCGGTGCTCGCGGGGCTGCTGGGGCTGCTCGTCGCCGGCACCCCGCCCGCACCCCGGTCGGCCGATCCGGCCTCGGGCCCGGAGCAGCCGCCCCGAGAGCCGCCTGCCGACGAGGACGAGCCCCCCGCCGCACCGCCCGGGACCGGCCGGTGACCTGGACCGCGCTGATCGTGCTGGCCGCCGCCACCTACTCGTTGCGCCTCGCCGGGCTCGTCCTGCGCGACCGGCTCCGCATGCCGGCCCGCGTCCAGCGGTACGTCGACCTCGGCGCGACCGGGCTCCTCGTCGCCCTGGTCACCGTCAGCGCGCTGCTCGACGGCGACGCCTTCGCGGGCTGGGCCCGGCCGGTCGGGGTCCTGGTCGGCGGACTCGCCGCGTGGCGGCGCGCACCGTTCGTCGTCGTGGTGGTCCTCGCCGCCGGGACGGCGGCGGGGCTGCGCGCGCTCGGCGTCGAGTGACCGCGGCGATCAGCTGCTCGGCGCCACCTCGTACCGCGCCCGCCGCCGGGTGAACGACGCGGTCCCCGACGTCATCGCCCGCAGGTCGACCGCGTAGCGCAGCAGCTCGGTGCACGGCACCTCCGCCCGCACCACCGTCCGTCCGAGGCCCGCGACGTCCGTGCCCAGCACGCGCCCACGGCGTCCGGAGAGGTCGCCCAACACGGTGCCGAGGTGGTCGTCCGGAATGGTCACGGCCACCTCGTCGAGCGGTTCGAGCAGCAGCGTGCCGCACGCCTGCCCCGCCTCGCGCAGCGCCAGCGCGCCGGCGGTCTGGAACGCGGCGTCCGAGGAGTCGACGCTGTGCGCCTTGCCGTCCACCAGCGTCGCCCGCACGTCGACGACCGGGTGATGCTCGTCGGTCAGCCCCCGCTCGAGCTGGCTGCGGATGCCCTTCTCGACACTCGGGATGAACTGGGTCGGCACCGACCCGCCGACGACGTGGGACACGAACTCGAACCCGGACCCGCGCGGCAGGGGCTCGAACTCGACGTGACACACGGCGTACTGACCGTGGCCGCCGGACTGCTTGACGTGGCGCCCGGTCACCCGCGCCGCGCTGCGGATCGTGGCGCGCAGCGGCACCTTCACCGGCTCGGTGTCGACCTCGGCGCCGCTGGCCCGCAGCCGGGACAGCACGACGTCCGCGTGCGCCTCTCCCATGCACCACAGCACCGTCTGGTGCGTCTCGGGGTTGCGCTCGAGGCGCAGCGTCGGGTCCGCGGCGACGAGCCGGGCCAGCGACCGGCCCAGCGCGTCCTCGTCGGCCCGGCTGCGGGCGACGACCGCGACCGGCAGCAGCGGGTCGGGCAGGTTCCAGCACGACAGCAGCAGCGGGTCCGCCGCGGCGGAGACGGTGTCGCCGGTCTCGGCGCTGCCGAGCTTGGTCAGCGCGGCGATGTCGCCGGCGACGCACGCCTCGACCTCGCGGAGCTGGGCACCGAGCGGGGCGTAGACGTGCGCGAGCCGCTCGTCGGCGTCGTGGCCGCCTTCGTCGGAGGTGTCGTCGCCCTCCGTGGTCGGCCGGGGGACGTGCCCGCTGACGTGCACCGAGGTCTCGGGCCGCAGCGTCCCGGAGAACACCCGCACCAGCGACACCCGGCCCACGTAGGCGTCCGCGGAGGTGCGGACGACCTCGGCCGCGAGCGGCCCGTCCGGGTCCGCGGTCAGCGGGGGGCGCGTGGAGCCGTCGATCCCGGAGACGCGGGGGAGCGGGTGCTCCAGCGGCGACGGGAACCCGCCGACGAGCAGCTCCAGCAGCGCGTCCAGTCCGACGCCGCCCATCGCGCAGACGGGAACGACAGGGTGGAAGGAGCCACGGGCGACGGCGGTCTCCAGGTCGTCGATCAACGTGGCGGTGTCGATCTCCTCGCCGTCGAGGTAGCGCTCCATGAGCGTCTCGTCCTCGGACTGCTCGATGATCCCCTCGAGCAGGGCGGCGCGGGCGTCGTCGGCGTCGGGAGGCGCGGCGCCCTCGGGGGTCTGGCTGATCAGTCCGTACAGGTCGCTCAGCACAGCGCCGTCCCGGAGCGGCAGGTAGAGCGGTGCCACACCCACCCCGAAGGCGTCCTGGCATGCGGCGACCGTCGCCTCGACGTCACCGCGCGGGTGGTCGCACCGGGAGACGACGACGGCACGCGGCATCCCGACGGCCGCGCACTCCTCCCACTGGGTGACCGTCGCCGGGTCGATCGCGCCCTCCCGGCCTGCGGAGGCGGGCACGACGAACAACGCGGCGTCGGCCGCGCGCAACCCGGCCCGCAGCTCGCCGACGAAGTCGCCGTAGCCGGGGGTGTCGATCAAATTGATCTTCGTGTCGGCGCCGTCCGGCGCGGCGTGCATGAGGGGAGCGACGGCCAGCGCGACCGAGCGTTGCTGGCGGACGGCCGCGGGGTCGTGGTCGCAGACGGTGCCGCCGTCGACGACGGTGCCCGCCCGGGGGATCGTGCCCGTGTGTGCGAGGAGGGCTTCGACGAGCGTCGTCTTCCCCGCACCCGAGGGTCCGACGAGGACGACATTGCGGATCCGGGCGGGGTCGAGCACCGTCGGTGCGGTCCCCCCTGCTCCCGCTCCCGCGCGCGACCCTGCCCTGCCTGCTCTGACCGTCATGGACGACCACCTCCACGCCGCTCTAGTGTGCCTGCGATCACACACCCGCGCGGTGCCGCCCCACAAGCCCCGAAGGCCTCCTACCGGGTGGGCCCACGGCCGTGCGCGGTGCGGCGGTAGGGTCCGGCCGTGCCCGTCCCCGGACCCGGATACGCCATCACCGCCCGCGTCGAGGTGCCCGCCTCGGCGAGCGCGGCGGGTGATCTCACGGTCGCGATCGGGCAGGTCGGGGGCGTGGTCACGGCGTTCGACGTCGTGGAGTCGCACACCGCGACGCTGGTCGTCGACATCAGCTGCAACGCCCTGAACGAGGGCCACGGCCGGGAGATCACCGACGCGCTGGAGGCGCTGTCCGGGGTGCGGGTCCGCAAGGTCTCCGACCGGACATTCCTGCTCCACCTCGGCGGGAAGCTGGAGGTGCAGTCGAAGGTCGCGCTGCGCACCCGGGACGACCTCTCGCGCGCCTACACCCCCGGTGTGGCCCGGGTCTGCCAGGCGATCGCGGCGAACCCGGACGACGCGCGGCGGCTGACGATCAAGCGCAACACCGTCGCGGTGGTCACCGACGGCTCGGCCGTGCTCGGGCTGGGCAACCTCGGCGCGGCCGCGGCGATGCCGGTGATGGAGGGCAAGGCGGCGCTGTTCAAGCGGTTCGGCGGGGTCGATGCGTGGCCGGTGTGCCTCGACACGCAGGACACCGAGGAGATCATCCGGACCGTCCAGATCCTCGCGCCGGGCTACGGCGGGATCAACCTCGAGGACATCGCCGCCCCGCGGTGCTTCGCGATCGAGTCACGGCTGCGTGAGCTGCTCGACATCCCGGTCTTCCACGACGACCAGCACGGCACCGCGGTGGTGGTGCTCGGCGCGCTGCGCAACGCCCTTCGGGTGGTGGGCAAGGAGCTCACCGACTGCCGGATCGTCGTCTGCGGGGCGGGCGCCGCGGGATCGGCGATCATCCGGTTGCTGGAGACGTCGAAGCCCGGGGAGGTGCTGGCCGTCGACGTCGACGGGATCGTGCACCCGGACCGGCCCGGGCTCGACGACAACCTCGCCTGGCTCGCCGAGCACACGAACGTGGGGCGTATCGCCGGCACGCTGGCCGACGCACTGGTCGGGGCGGACGTGTTCATCGGGGTGTCGGCGCCGAACCTGTTCGGGGCGGCGGAGCTCGCGACGATGGCGGACCGGGCGATCGTGTTCGCTCTGGCGAACCCGGACCCCGAGGTCGACCCGGGCGTCGCGGCCCGGCACGCCGCGGTCGTCGCCACCGGCCGGTCGGACTACCCGAACCAGATCAACAACGTGCTCGCGTTCCCCGGCATCTTCCGCGGGCTGCTCGACGCGCAGGCGCGCGACATCACCGACGCGATGCTCCTCGCCGCGTCCACGGCGATCGCGGACGTCGTGACCGAACCGAACCCGTCGTTCATTGTGCCGAGCGTGTTCGACCCGGCGGTGGCGAAGGCCGTCGCGACGGCGGTGCGGGGCGCGGCCCGGGTCGTCGGCGCGTAACTATCCTGGGGATGTGTCCCCGGTGATCGGAGTGCTGGCCCTGCAGGGCGACGTCCGCGAGCACGTCGCCGCGGTGTCGTCGTGCGGGCTGCGGGCCGTGCCGGTGCGCCGGCCGGCCGAGCTCGACGCCGTCGACGCGCTGGTGATCCCGGGCGGCGAGTCGACGACGATCAGCCGCCTCCTGGAGACCTTCGAGCTGCTCGACCCGCTGCGGAACCGGATCGCGTCCGGCATGCCGGCCTACGGGTCGTGTGCCGGGATGATCCTGCTCGCGTCGCAGATCCTGGACGGGCGGCCGGACCAGCAGCAGCTCGGCGGGCTGGACGTGGTGGTGCGGCGCAACGCGTTCGGCCGGCAGGTCGACTCGTTCGAGGCCGACCTGCAGGTGGACGGCGTACCCGGCGGCCCGGTCCGGGCGGTCTTCATCCGGGCGCCATGGGTGGAGACGGTGGGCCCCGGGGTGCAGGTGCTGGCGACGGTGCCGCGCCTGACGCTGACGGGGACGGACGCGGGCGCCGCGGCGGGCCGCCCGGTGGCGGTGCGCCAGGGGCCGGTGCTGGCGACGTCGTTCCACCCGGAGATCACGGGCGACCTGCGGGTGCACGCGCTGTTCTGCGCGATGGTGCGGGAGGTCGCCGCCGCGGCCTGAGCAGCACGCGCAGGATCGGAGGGGCCGTGCTGGGTGGGCGTGTGCTGGGTGGGCGCGTGCGCAGGCTGGCTGGGTGCGGGCTGGCTGGATGCGGGGGATTGCAGCAAGGTGGCCTTACTGCACTCGGATTGGAGCAGGGCCACCCTGCTGCAATTCGCGGATCAGCTCGGACGGGTCGCGAGTACCGGGGGTCTGGGCCGAGAGGCGGCGTGCATGTATGCCGCGCACAGCTCATCGAGAACCGCACGGCCGTCGGAGTGCATCCGTGCCGGCTGGGTCGGCAGCACGGGCACGCCCGCGGCGACGAAGCGCGCCGTCCGCTCCTGCTCGCGTTCGTAGTCGATCGGGTTGAGGTGCCATGCCAGCGAGTTGATCTCCCAGGCAAGAGCCACCTCGTCGAACCAGGCGTCCGCGGTTCCGAGGAACCGGCCAGACAGATCGTGAACGGGCGTGTTCCACCACGGCTCGGGTAGGCCCGACCGCCGCCACAGGCGCCTGGCGTCGGCCTCCGCGGCGGAGCGAATTCCGGCACCGACCTCACGGAGGATGCGCCGCGGCGTCGCGCTGCCCCGGCGCCCGCATTCAGCGAGCTCGATTCCGAGATGTGCCACCGTGCACAGTCCTCGCTGCACTGGGTCGGCGATCAACTCGGTGATCTCCCGCGCGTCGCGCAGACGACGGGCGGCATCGATGACTGCGCGCGGTACCGGGGCGAGGGGCACCCCGCCTCGAACAACGGCTGCAGGCATGCGGCGGCTGCGCTCAACCTGGATATGTGCCGCGCTCCGGACCTGCCTGTCGTGGGGAACAAGGACGTGGAGCGGTGGCTGTGGAGCTGGGCCGCGTCGGACACCATGTCGTCTGCACGCCTCCAGGCCGGTGAGGACGGTGTCCCGGCCCCCGTGCAGCAGGGCTGCCGTGACGAGCTGTCCGGTCGTCGGATGCCCGGTGGTCATCAGGATGATGCCGGGTGCGAGGCGCTGCCAGGGGCCGCCGTCCCGGCACCGGTGGTAAACGGTCGACTCCGGAACACCCAGTGCGACGAGCGCCCGTGCCGTAACGACGCCGTCATGCGCAGCGGCGCGAAGGTGCTCGCGTGACAGGTTCGTGAAACCACGTGCCATGCGCAGCATCGTCATGAACGGCCGGCCGGTGGGGGGCGTATCGGTGGGAACTGTGTGCAGTTGTGAACGCTGGCGTGCTTCCCAGCGATTGCAGCAGGGTGGCCCTGCTCCAATCGGTGTGGTGTAGGGCCACCTTGCTGCAACCCCGGTCGCCCTGCTCCGGCTTGCTTCCCGCGCCCCCGCTGCCGCACTGCTCGGCCTCGCTAGGATTGTCAGGATCTGTGCACCAGGGAGGACATCATGAGCGGCCACTCCAAGTGGGCGACGACCAAGCACAAGAAGGCCGTGATCGACGCCCGCCGCGGCAAGATGTTCGCCAAGTTGATCAAGAACATCGAGGTCGCCGCACGCACCGGCGGCGGTGACCCGGACGGCAACCCCACGCTCTACGACGCCATCCAGAAGGCCAAGAAGAGCTCGGTCCCCAACGACAACATCGACCGCGCCGTCAAGCGCGGGTCGGGGGCCGACGCCGGCGGGGCCGACTACCAGACGATCACCTACGAGGGCTACGGCCCGAACGGCGTCGCGGTCCTCGTCGAGTGCCTCACCGACAACCGCAACCGGGCGGCCACCGAGGTCCGGCTCGCCATGACCCGCAACGGCGGCACGATGGCCGACCCCGGGTCGGTGGCGTACCTGTTCACCCGCAAGGGCGTCGTGATCGTGCCGAAGGTCGGCCTCAGCGAGGACGACGTGCTGCTCGCCGTCCTGGAGGCGGGCGCCGAGGAGGTGAACGACCTCGGCGAGAGCTTCGAGATCGTCTCCGAGGCCACGGACCTCATCCCGGTCCGCACCGCGCTGCAGGAGGCCGGGATCGACTACGACTCCGCGGACCCGACGTTCCTGCCCTCCATGCAGATCCCGCTGGACGCCGAGGGCGCGCGCAAGGTGTTCAAGCTGATCGAGGCGCTGGAAGACAGCGACGAGGTGCAGAACGTCTACGCGAATTTCGACGTCAGCGACAAGGTGCTCGAAGAGGTCGACGCGTAGCCGAGGAGCTCAGCGGGATGTGTCACGCGAGAACGCCGTTCTCGCGGAGGAAAGCGATGAGATCGACGCCGGAGGACGTCACCGCCTGTGCGCCTGCCGCCCGCGCCTCGGCGGCGTGCTCGCGGACAGCCCGACCGCTGGTGAACACGAGCAGCGGGGTGTCGTCGCCCGCGGCGCGCAGCGCCCGCGCCAGGTCGAGGCCTGCGGTCGTCCGGTAGCTCCCGTCCTCGCGGCGCCCCATGTCGCTGATCACCGCGCCGCAGTCGTGGCCGCTCGCCAGTGCCGGGCCCTCGGCCGTGGTCCGCGCGGTGTCCACGCGGACGCCGCCGGTCATCAGCTGGCCGATGAGCAGCGCGTTGTTCTCCGGTCGGTCGTCGACCCACAGCACCGCGGACGGTCGCTGCGCCGGAGGCGGGTCCGGCGGTCCACCGGCCACCTGGCGGCGCAGGTCGTCGAGCTGGCGTCGCAGGTCGAGCGCGACCTGGCCATGATGGCGGTCCGGTCGGGACGAGTGCCGGTCGCCCCACCGGGAACTGTCGGTGGGCAGTCCTAGACTCACGAACCGATGAGCCCCACCACCCGTACCCCAGCTTCGAGAACGACGGCCTCGAAGCAGACGCCGCCGATCACGCACCCGGTAGGAGAGCGCCGACTGCTCCTCCTCGACGGCCACTCGCTCGCCTACCGGGCGTTCTTCGCCTTGCCGGCGGAGAACTTCCGCACCGGCACCGGGCAGACCACGAACGCCGTCTACGGCTTCACGGCCATGCTCATCAACCTCCTGCGGGACGAGGCGCCCACGCACGTCGGCGTGGCGTTCGACGTCTCGCGCACCACGTTCCGCTCGGAGCGGTTCTCCGACTACAAGGCCAACCGGAGCTCGACGCCCGACGACTTCCGCGGCCAGGTCGACCTCATCAAGGACGTCCTCACGGCGCTGGCGATCCCGTTCTTCGCGGTCGACAACTTCGAGGCGGACGACATCATCGCCACCCTCGCGACGCAGGCCGAGGCACAGGGCTACCGGGTGCTGGTGACCACGGGCGACCGTGACGCGTTCCAGCTGGTCAGCGAGAACGTCACGGTGCTCTACCCCACACGCGGGGTCTCCGAGCTCGGCCGGATCGACCCGGACGCGGTGATGACCCGCTACGGGCTCACCCCGACGCAGTACCCGGACTTCGCGGCGCTGCGCGGCGACCCCAGCGACAACCTGCCCAGCATCCCGGGCGTCGGCGAGAAGACGGCCGCCAAGTGGGTGCGCGAGTTCGGTTCGCTGGAGGCGCTGACGGACCGGGTGGACGAGGTCAAGGGCAAGGCCGGCGACGCCCTGCGCGCGCACCTCGCGCACGTGCTGCTGAACCGTCAGCTCACCGAGCTGATCCGGGACGTCCCGCTCGATGCCGCACCGGACGACCTGGTGGCCCGCCCGTGGGACCGCGAGGCCGTGCACCGGTTGTTCGACGAGCTGGAGTTCCGCGTGCTGCGCGAGCGCCTGTTCGCCACGCTGACGAGCGCCGAGCCGGAGGCGGAGGAGGGCTTCAACGTCGAGGGCGGGGCGCTCGAGCCCGGCACGGTGCGGGCGTGGCTCGACGCGCACGCCCGCGACGGGCGCCGGGTCGGGATCGCCGTGCACGGGCGGCTGGCCACGTGGGCGGACCGCGACATCGACGGGATCGCGCTCGCTGCCGGGGAGCCGTCGCTGGAGGCGCGCGCCGCCGGGGCGTCGGCCGGGGCGGCCCAGGCCGCGTACCTCGACGTACGCACGCTCCTGCCGGACGACGAGGCGGCGCTGGGGGAGTGGTTGGCCGACGCGTCGGTGCCCAAGGCGGCACACGATGTCAAGGCCGCCCTCCATGGCCTGCGCGCCCGCGGCTGGGATCTCAACGGCCTGACCAGCGACACCGCGCTGGCCGCGTACCTGGCCCGGCCGGGGCAGCGCAGCTTCGACCTCGCCGACCTCGCGCTGCGCTACCTGCGTCGCGAGCTGCGCGCCGAGAGCGAGCCGGAGAACGGCCAGCTGTCCCTGCTCGGCGGCGAGGAGGAGGCCGACGCGGCACGAGCGCAGGCGCAGATCGTCTCCGCGTCGGCAGTGGCCGAGCTGGCCGACGCTCTGGACGCCGAGCTGGCCCGGCTCGGGGGCACGCGGCTGCTCGCCGAGCTGGAGCTGCCGTTGCAGGGTGTGCTGGCCGACCTCGAGACCGCCGGCGTCGCCGTCGACCGCGAGGCCCTGGCCGAGCTGGAGGCCGAGTTCGCCGCGCAGGTCAAGCAGGCCGCGCAGGACGCGTACGGCGTGATCGGCAAGGAGATCAACCTCGGGTCGCCGAAGCAGCTGCAGGTGGTGCTGTTCGACGAGCTGAGCATGCCCAAGACCAAGCGCACCAAGACCGGCTACACGACCGACGCCGACGCGCTGCAGACGCTGTTCGAGCAGACCGAGCACCCGTTCCTGTCACACCTCCTGGTGCACCGCGACGCGACGCGGCTCAAGGTCACCGTCGAGGGATTGCTCAAGTCGATCGCCGACGACGGGCGCATCCACACCACCTACAGCCAGACGATCGCCGCCACCGGCCGGCTGTCGTCGACGGAGCCGAACCTGCAGAACGTGCCCATCCGCACGGCGGCAGGGCGGCGGATCCGCGACACCTTCGTCGTCGGTGACGGGTTCACCGAGTTGATGACGGTCGACTACAGCCAGATCGAGATGCGGATCATGGCGCACCTGTCGGGTGACGAGGCCTTGATCGAGGCCTTCCGCAGCCATCACGACTTCCACGCCGAGACCGCCGCGCGGGTGTTCGGGGTGGACGCCGCGGAGGTCGGGCCCGAACGCCGCGCCAAGATCAAGGCGATGAACTACGGCCTGGCGTACGGGCTGTCCGCCTTCGGGCTGAGCAACCAGCTGCGGATCTCCACGGAGGAGGCCCGCGGCTTGATGGACGATTACTTCCAGACCTTCGGCGGTGTGCGTGACTACCTCGGCGGGGTGGTCGACCAGGCGCGGAAGGACGGCTACACCGAGACGATCCTCGGCAGGCGCCGCTACCTGCCGGACCTGACCACGGACAACCGGCAGCGCCGCGAGATGGCCGAGCGGATGGCGCTCAACGCCCCGATCCAGGGCAGCGCGGCGGACATCATCAAGGTCGCGATGCTCAACGTGCACCGGGCGCTCGCCGCGGAGGGGATGCGCAGCCGGATGCTGCTGCAGGTCCACGACGAGCTGGTGCTCGAGGTCGCCGAGGGCGAGCGGGGGGTCGTGGAGGAGCTGGTGCGCCGGGAGATGGGCGCGGCACACGCACTGTCGGTTCCGCTGGAGGTGTCGGTGGGCTACGGGCGCAGCTGGGACCAGGCCGCGCACTGAGGTCGAACCCGGTCGACATCTGTGTCCGGCACGGTCGACGATGCCCGGGTGCAGCTGCTGGAGTGGAACGACCCGCTGCCCGTCCGTCCCCGTCGGATCCTCGTCACCGGCACCTCCGGTGCGGGGAAGACCACCGTCGCCGCCGCCCTCGCGGTTCGTCTCGGCATCCCGCACACCGACATCGACGGGCTCTACCACGGTCCCGGCTGGGTGCCGCGCCCGGAGTTCGCCGACGACGTCGCCGCTCTGGCCGCGCGCGAGGAGTGGGTCACCGAGTGGCAGTACTCCGTGGTCCGCCCACTCCTGCTGGGCCGCGCGGACCTGCTGGTCTGGCTCGACCTGACCCGCGCGGCCGTGATGCGCCAGATCGTGCCGCGCACCCTCCGCCGGCGGTTGCGGCGCGTCGAGCTGTGGAACGGCAACGTCGAACCACCGCTGTGGACGCTGCTCACCGATCGGGACCACATCCTGCGCTGGTCCTGGCGCACCCATCCCAAGACCGCCGCCCGCGTGCACCAGGTGCTCGCCTCGACCGACCGACCGACGGTGGTGCGATTGCGCAACCGGGATGAGGTGACCGCCTGGCTCGACGGCCCCGTCGCCGCCCTCACCCCGCCCGCTGATCTCCTTCACTGATCCCCGCGCCCGGTGAACGCGCGAGTCGGCACGTTTGTCAGCCTGAGTTCGCACTTCCGTCAGTCGGGGTCGTGTTTGGTGTGGCGACTCGCGCCGGCAAACGTGCCGACTCGCGGCGGCAAACGTGGCGACTCGCGCCTCGAGGATCACGACGTCGACCCGATGGGGCCGGGTGCGACTCCGGCGCGCCCCGGAAGCCGGCTGCACGCCCACCGGTAGCCTCCCCGTCGAACGGCTGTTCGCTCGGCAGGACGGAGATCGCGGGTGCGGGTGCTCGGCGTCGACCCGGGGTTGACCCGGTGCGGGCTCGGCGTGGTCGACGGCGGGGTCGGCGGCGGGCGCGAGGTCCGCTACGTCGCCGTCGACGTCGTGCGGACCGCGGCCGATGTGCCACTCGCGACTCGCCTGCTCGCGGTCGGCGACGAGGTCGAACGCTGGATCACCCGGCACCGCCCGGACGTCGTCGCCGTCGAGCGCGTGTTCAGCCAGCACAACGTGCGCACGGTGATGGGCACGGCCCAGGCGAGCGGGGTGGTCGCGCTGCTCGCGGCCCGGGCCGGGCTGCCTGTCGCCTTTCACACGCCCAGCGAGGTGAAGGCGGCCGTCACCGGTGAGGGTCGGGCCGGGAAGGAGCAGGTCGCCGCCATGGTGACCCGCCTACTCGGGCTCGCCGAGGCACCGCGGCCCGCCGACGCCGCCGACGCCCTCGCGCTGGCGATCTGCCATTGCTGGCGTGCTCCGATGCTGGACCGGATGGCCCAGGCGCGGGAGCGGTCGGCGGAGCTCGCACGCCGGCACCGGGCCCGGCTCGCCGCCGCGGCCGCGGAGATGCGGACGGACCGGTCATGAGCAGGGCGGGCGAGGGGGAGGGCGCATCGTGATCGCGGCCGTTCGGGGGGAGGTGCTCGAGATCGGGCTGGACCACGCCGTCGTCGACGTGGGCGGGGTCGGGCTGGCCGTGCACGCCACGCCCGCGACGCTCGCCGGGCTGCGGCGGGGCGACCAGGCGCGGCTGGCGACGTCGCTCGTGGTCCGGGAGGACTCGCTGACCCTGTTCGGGTTCGCCGACGCCGAGGAGCGCGACCTGTTCACGCTCCTGCAGACGGTCAGCGGGGTCGGGCCGCGGCTGGCGCTGGCGACGCTGGCGGTGCTCGACCCGGACGCGCTGCGCCGCGCCCTGGCCGACGGTGACGCGACCGCGCTGACGCGGGTCCCGGGAATCGGCCGCAAGGGCGCGGAGCGGATGGTGCTGGAGCTGCGCGACAAGGTCGTGGCCCCGGCCCCGGTCCCGAGCACTCCCGCGGCGGCGGGTGGGCTGCGCGACCAGGTCGTCGAGGCCCTGCTCGGGCTCGGGTTCCCGGTGAAGCCCGCCGAGCAGGCGGTGGACGCCGTGCTCGCGGAGAACGGGGGCACCGACGCGTCGACCGCTCTGCGCGCGGCACTGAGCCGCCTGGGGCGCGCCCGATGATCGCTCGCGTCGGATGCACCGCAGCGCAGGCCGGGCCGGCACCGACGGGTCACCGGCGCGGGGGAGAGCGACCCCGGGAGTGCCCGTGACCGAACCCGTGACGGGCGCCGCCGCACAGCCCGAAGACCTCGACGTCGAGGCCACGCTCCGGCCGCGGCGGCTTGCCGAGTTCGTCGGCCAGCCGCGCGTGCGAGAGCAGCTCGAGCTGGTGCTCGAGGCGTCGCGCCGCCGCGGCGACCCGCCCGACCACATCCTGTTGTCCGGCCCGCCCGGGCTCGGCAAGACCAGCCTCGCGATGATCGTCGCCGTCGAGCTGGGCGCGGCCATCCGCCTCACCAGCGGGCCGGCCCTGGAACGCGCAGGCGACCTCGCGGCGATGCTGTCCAACCTCGTCCCCGGCGACGTCCTGTTCATCGACGAGATCCACCGCATCGCGCGCCCCGCCGAGGAGATGCTCTACCTCGCGATGGAGGACTTCCGCGTGGACGTCGTCGTCGGCAAGGGCCCCGGCGCGACGAGCATCCCGCTCGACATCGCCCCGTTCACGCTGGTGGGGGCCACGACCCGGTCCGGGGCGCTCACCGGACCGCTGCGCGACCGGTTCGGGTTCACCGCACACATGGAGTTCTACGAGCCGGACGAGCTGGAGCGTGTGCTGCGCCGGGCGGCGGTGATCCTCGGGGTCGACCTGCGACCCGACGGTGCCGAGGAGATCGCCGGACGTTCCCGCGGCACACCGCGCATCGCGAACCGGCTGCTGCGCCGCGTCCGCGACTTCGCCGAGGTCCGCGCGGACGGCACCGTCACCCGTGCCGTGGCCCGCGCCGCGCTGGCCGTCTACGACGTCGACGAGCTCGGCCTGGACCGGCTGGACCGCGCGGTCCTGGGTGCGCTGGTGCGCGGGTTCGGAGGCGGTCCCGTCGGCGTGTCGACGCTGGCAGTGGCGGTGGGCGAGGATCCCGGTACCGTCGAGGAGGTCTGCGAGCCGTTTCTGGTGCGGGTCGGGATGCTGGCACGCACTCCACGGGGCCGGGTGGCGACGGCGGCGGCGTGGGCGCACCTCGGGGTGTCACCACCGCCCGACGTCCCTGGATCGGCCCCTCCTGCGCTCTTCTGATGGGTCGGCTGGCAGACTCGCTCCACCGACACGCGACAGTGACAGGCGTTATCACGCAGAAGCGACGGAGATCATGGACTCACTCGGCGGCCTGCTGTTCCCCCTGCTCATCCTGCTCTTGTTCATCCCGATCTTCCTGTCGGGACGCAAGCAGCGCCGGCAGATGCACGAGCAGCAGCAGCTCCAGTCGGCCCTCGAGGTCGGTGACGTCGTCACCACCACGTCCGGCCTGCGCGGCACCATCGTTGATGCCTCGTACGAAGACACGGTGGACCTGGAGATCGCCGACGGCGTCGTGACCACCTGGCTGCGTGCGGCGATCCGCGAGCGGGTGCTCGACGCCTCCGCGTCGGACACCGCGACCTCGGACGCCGTCGCCGCGGACACCGCTGCGGTCGGGTCGGACGGCGTCGCGGCCGACGACCCGGTGGGCACCGGGGTGCGGGACGTCGAGACGACAGCGACGGTCGACACCCCCCACGACGCGAACGGCACGTCGCGCTCGTAGCCCAGCTTTTCGCAGGGACGACCGGCACACGCAGGAAGAGAGACCGTGGCATCCACTCCCGGGCGCATCCGGCCCTGGCGCCACCTGGCGGCGTTCGCCGGGATCGTCGTCGTGCTCTACGCACTGGTGTTCTTCACCGGTGACAAGGCCACACCCAAGCTCGGCATCGATCTGCAGGGTGGCACCCGGGTCACGCTGACAGCGCGCACCGAGTCGGGCGGTGAGCCGCCGCGCGAGCAGCTCCTGCAGGCGCAGTCGATCATCGAACAGCGCGTGAACGGCCTGGGCGTGAGTGGCGCCGAGGTCGTCCTGGACGGCACCAACATCACGATCACGGTGCCGGGCGAGGAGGGCGACCAGGCCCGGTCGCTCGGGCAGACGGCGCAGCTTCGGTTCCGCGAGGTGGTCGGCGGCCCGGTGGCCGCGATGCCGGCGACCGCGCCGACCCAGCCCGCCACGGACGCCCCGAACACGGACGCTCCGGCCACGGACACCCCGACCGGCACGACGCTCCCCCCGCAGGGGGCCGCCGGTGACGCCCCGGTCGACACCCGGGACGTCGCGCCCGTCGCGCTCGCGCAGCCCCTGCCGGCTACGCCGCCGTCGACGCCGCCCCCGGCCACACCGGCGCCCGCCGCCGCGACCCCGGCCGACCCGGCCGTGGCCGCCGCGATCGACGCGGCCCGCGCGACGCGCCAGAGCATGGACGCGTCCGTGCAGGCCCAGGCCCTGCAGGCGCTCGACTGCGCGGCCACCGATCCGCTGCGCGGCTATGACGACCCGACGCTGCCGCTGGTCAGCTGCAACCAGGACGGCACCGAGAAGTACGTGCTCGGCCCGAGCTTCCTGGAGGGCACCCAGATCTCGACCGCGCAGGCCGCGCAGAACAGCCAGGGCGCCGGCTGGGTCATCGACGTGACCTTCAAGAGCGACGGCGCGGCGATCTGGGGCGACTACACGTCGAAGAACGTCGGCAAGAACGTCGCCTTCGTGCTCGACGGCGAGGTCGTCTCCGCCCCCACGATCCAGGGCCCGATCTTCGGCACGACGCAGATCACGGGCCAGTTCAGCCAGGCCGAGGCGCAGAACCTCGCCGGCATCCTGCGGTACGGCTCGCTGCCGCTGTCGTTCGAGTCGTCCGAGGCCCAGACGGTGTCGGCGACCCTGGGGCTCGCCTCGCTGCAGGCCGGCCTGATCGCGGGCGGCGTCGGGCTCGCGCTGGTGTTCGTGTACTGCCTGTTCTACTACCGGGCGCTGGGCGTGCTGACGATCCTGTCGCTGGTGCTGTCGGGCCTGGTCGTCTACGCCGTGCTGGTGCTGCTCGGGCGCTGGGTCGGCTTCACGCTGGACCTCGCCGGTGTCGCCGGGATTCATCGTGGCGATCGGCATCACCGCCGACTCGTTCGTGATCTTCTTCGAACGCATGAAGGACGAGGTCCGCGAGGGCCGCAGCTTCCGGTCGGCGGTGCCGCGGGCGTGGGTGCGGGCCCGGCGGACGATCCTGTCCGCGGACGCCGTCAGCTTCCTGGCCGCCGCCGTGCTGTACATCCTGGCGGTCGGCCAGGTGAAGGGCTTCGCGTTCACCCTCGGCATGTCGACCGTGCTCGACCTGCTGGTCGTGTTCCTCGTGACGCACCCGCTGGTGGCGCTGGCGTCGAACAACCGTGTGTTCAGCAGCCCGGCCTGGTCCGGGCTCGGTTCGGTGGCGCGGATCGGCGCGGCCCGCCGCGCCGCGGCCGTCAAGGGAGGCTGAGATGGCCGATACGACCGTGCGGCGGGACGGCCGGGCGAGGGCCGGTTTCCTGACGCGCCTCTACACCGGCACCGGCGCCTTCGACGTCGTCGGAAAGCGCAAGCTGTGGTACGCCCTGTTCGGCACCCTCATCCTGGTGTGCGTCGGTTCGATCGTCTTCCGGGGCTTCAACCTGGGCATCGACTTCACCGGCGGCACGCAGGTGCAGTTCCCGGCGGCCGGAGTCGCGGCGCCGGCCACGGTCGAGGATGTCCGGGGCGTCTACGAGCAAGCGATCGGGCAGGAGCCCGCGGCGGTGCAGACCATCGGCCAGGGTGCCTCCGCGTCGGTGTTGATCCGCTCGGAGCCGCTGGACGCCGGCCAGATCATCGCGCTTCGACAGGCCCTGTTCGACCACTTCCAGCCGGTCGGCAGCGGCGGCCAGCCCTCCGTGTCAGCGATCAGCATCACCGACGTCAGCGGGACCTGGGGCGGCCAGATCACCCGGCAGGCGCTCATCGCGCTCGCGGTGTTCCTGGTGCTCGTCACGATCTTCCTGGCGTTCTACTTCGAACGTGCGATGGCCGTCGCCGCGCTGGTCGCCCTCGTCCACGACGTGGTGGTGACGATGGGCGTCTACTCGCTCGTCGGGTTCGAGGTCACGCCCGCCACGGCGATCGGCCTGCTCACGATCCTGGGCTTCTCGCTCTACGACACCGTCGTGGTGTTCGACAAGGTCAAGGAGAACACGCGGGGGCTGCTCGGCCTCACCCGCCGGACCTACGCCGAGGCGGCCAACCTCGCGCTGAACCAGACGCTGATGCGCTCGATCAACACCTCGCTGATCGCGGTGCTGCCCGTGCTGGGCCTGATGGTCGTCGGCGTCGGGCTGCTCGGGGTCGGCACGCTCGCCGACCTCGCGCTCGTGCAGATCGTCGGCATCCTGGCGGGCGCGGCGTCGTCGGTGCTGCTGGCGACCCCCATCCTGGTCGACCTCAAGCAGCGCGACCCCCGCATCCGCGAGCAGGCGCGCCGGGTCGCCGCCCGCCGCGCCCGGCTGGTCACCGCCGCGTCGGGGGAGACCGGCGAATCCACGGGCGACGAGGCGGACCTGAGCGACGAGGCGCTGGCCGGTGAGCGGCGGCGGGAGCGGGCCATGGCCGCCGCGGCGGGCGTCCCGGCCCGCACCGCCGGGGCCCGTACCGCCACCCAGCGGCCGACCGGCAAGGGGACGCGACCGACGGGGAAGAGACGCCGATGACCCACGGTGCGGTCGTCGTCCACGACGACGACCCGCTGGCGCGGGTGTCCGCCCTGGTCCGTGCCGTCCCCGACTTCCCGGAGCCGGGGGTCGTGTTCCGCGACATCACCCCGGTGCTGGCCGACGGGCAGGCCTTCACGGCCGTCTCCCTGGCGCTCGCGGCGCTGTCCGGTGCGGCAGACGTCGTCGTCGGCGTCGAGGCGCGCGGGTTCCTGCTCGGCGCTGCCGCGGCGCTGACGGCGGGCACGGGCATCGTGCCCGTTCGCAAGGCGGGCAAGCTGCCCCGCGTCGCCGCGTCGCGCAGCTACGACCTGGAGTACGGCACCGCGACGCTGGAGCTTCCCGCCGACGCGGTGGAGGCCGGGGCGCGGGTGTTCGTCATCGACGACGTGCTGGCCACCGGGGGCACGGCCGCGGCGGCCTGCGACCTGGTGATCGCGGCCGGCGCCGAGGTCGTCGGGTTCGCAGCGATGATCGAGCTGGTGGACCTGGGCGGGCGCGCGCGGCTCGGCGCGATCCCGGTGCACGCGCTGCTGGCCTACTGAGGCCATTCCACCGTGAGCCTGGGGGACCGGGCGGCGGCGGTCCGATGCGGGCTATCCTTCGAGAGGTGGAGGGCTGCGCATGACCGACCTGCAACCGGCCGCGCCGCCGGTCCCGGACATCCCTGAGGATGTCACGGTGCGCGCTGCGGCTCCGGTCGTCCCGAGCCCGGCCCCACCCCCCTCGTCGCCCGCCGCTCCGCCCAAGACCTCGGCCACCAAGCGCGTGCGCGCCCGCCTCGCCCGGCGGATGTCCCCGCAACGCCCGGGTGCGGTCGAGCCGGTCCTGGAACCGCTCGCCACGGTGCACCGCATCCTGCACCCGAAGGCGGACCTGGCGCTGCTGCAACGCGCCTACGACGTCGCCGACGCCCGGCACGCGGGCCAGAAGCGCAAGTCGGGCGATCCGTACATCACCCACCCGCTGGCCGTGGCGACGATCCTGGCCGAGCTGGGCATGGACACGACGACGCTCGTCGCGGCGCTGCTGCACGACACCGTCGAGGACACCGACTACTCGCTGGAGCGGCTGCGCGGCGATTTCGGCGAGGAGGTGGCGCACCTCGTCGACGGCGTCACGAAGCTGGACAAGGTCGAGCTGGGCAACGCGGCGGAGGCCGAGACTATCCGCAAGATGGTGGTCGCGATGGCTCGCGACCCGCGGGTGCTGGTCATCAAGCTCAGCGACCGGCTGCACAACATGCGCACGATGCGTTTCCTCTCCCCGGAGAAGCAGGAGAAGAAGGCGCGGGAGACCCTCGAGGTGCTCGCCCCGCTGGCGCACCGGCTCGGGATGGCCACGGTCAAGTGGGAGCTGGAGGACCTGTCCTTCGCGATCCTGCACCCGAAGAAGTACTCGGAGATCGTCCGGCTGGTCGCCACCCGGGCGCCGTCCCGGGACACCTACCTCAAGCAGGTCATCGACGAGGTCACCGAGCAGCTCGACTCGGCGCGGATCGCCGCGACCGTCGAGGGCCGGCCCAAGCACTACTACTCCATCTACCGCAAGATGATCGTCAAGGGCCGCGACTTCGACGACATCCACGACCTGGTCGGCGTGCGGGTGCTGGTGGACGAGGTGCGCGACTGCTACGCCTCCATGGGCATGGTGCACGCGTTGTGGCAGCCGATGCCCGGGCGGTTCAAGGACTACATCGCCCAGCCGCGGTTCGGCGTGTACCAGTCGCTGCACACCACCGTGATCGGACCGGACGGCAAGCCGCTCGAGGTGCAGATCCGCACGCACGAGATGCACCGCACCGCCGAGTACGGCATCGCGGCGCACTGGCGCTACAAGGAGACCCGCGGCGCCACGACCGGCCGCGGTCAGGCGGTCGACGTCGACGAGATGGCGTGGATGCGCCAGCTCCTCGACTGGCAGCGTGAGGCGGCGGACCCCGGCGACTTCCTGGAGTCGCTGCGCTTCGACCTGGCAGCCAAGGAGATCTTCGTCTTCACCCCCAAGGGCGACGTGATCACGTTGCCGATGGGGTCGACGCCCGTGGACCTGGCCTACGCGGTGCACACCGAGGTCGGGCACCGGTGCATCGGCTCGCGGGTCAACGGACGCCTGGTCGCGCTGGAACGGCGGCTGGAGTCCGGGGACGTCGTCGAGATCTTCACGAGCAAGGCCGAGACGGCCGGGCCGAGCCGAGACTGGCTGGGGTTCGTCGCCTCGCCGCGGGCCAAGACGAAGATCAAGCACTGGTTCGCCAAGGAGCGCCGCGAGGAGGCCATCGACACCGGCAAGGACGCCATCACCCGCGAGGCGCGCCGCACCGGCATGCCGCTGCAGCGGCTGGTGTCGGCGGACGCGATGGCGGCGCTGGCCCGTGAGCTGCACTTCCCGGACCTGTCGGGACTCTACGCCGCGGTCGGGGAGGGCCACGTCTCGGCGCGGCACGTGGTGCAGCGGCTGGTGGCGCTGCTCGGCGGGGTCGAGGACGCCGAGGAGGAGCTCGCCGAGCGGGCGACGCCGTCGACGGTCCGCCAGCGCAAGTCCGTCGGCGACGCCGGGGTCGTGGTGCGTGGCGACGACGGTGCCGTCGACGGGCTCTACACCAAGCTCGCCCGCTGCTGCACGCCCGTTCCGGGCGACGACATCCTCGGCTTCGTCACCCGTGGCGGCGGTGTCAGCGTGCACCGCACCGACTGCACGAACGCCGGAGACCTTCAGGCGCGGTCGGAGCGGCTGGTCGACGTCGCGTGGTCGGTGTCGCCCGCCTCCGTGTTCCTCGTGGCGATCCAGGTGGAGGCGCTCGACCGGCACCGGCTGCTCTCGGACGTCACGAAGGTGCTGGCCGACGAGAAGGTCAACATCCTGTCGGCGTCGGTGCAGACCTCGCGCGACCGGGTGGCCGTCTCCCGGTTCACGTTCGAGATGGGTGACCCCAAGCACCTCGGGCACCTGCTGCGGGCGGTGCGCAACGTCGAGGGTGTCTACGACGTGTACCGCGTGACGTCGGCGGCCTGAGCCGCGCGGCCGCCACCCGGGGGCGAGACCTCAGGAGACCTCGGCCGACTGAATCTCGATCGGCGCCTTCGGCTTGCCGTCACCCGAGCCGTTGCTGTCGTCCGTACCCGCGGCGGCCACCTTGTCGATCGCGGTCAGGCCGGCGTCGTCGATCGTGCCGAAGACGGTGTACTGCGGCGGCAGCGTCGAGTCGGCGTAGACGAGGAAGAACTGGCTGCCGCCCGAGTTCGGCTGCGCGGTCTTGGCCATGGCGACGGTGCCGCGCGGGTAGGTCACGGTGCCTTGGCCCGACGGTGCCGCGGCCAGGGTGGTGGGCGCCTCGTCCGGGATCGTGTAGCCCGGGCCGCCGGTCCCGGTGCCGGTCGGGTCGCCGCACTGCAGCACCTTGAGGCCCTCGCCGGTGGTGAGGCGGTGGCAGCCGGTGCCGTCGAAGTAGCCCTGCCCCGCGAGGCTGACGAAGCTGTTGACCGTGCACGGCGCCTCGGCGCGGTTCAGGGTGAGGCCGATCGGACCAGCCGAGGTGGCCAGCGCCACCGACACCGTGCCCTCGCTCGACACGCCCTCGGTGGGTGGCGGGGTGTTCTGCTTCGCAGCGCTGCCGTCGGACGGGTAGGCGCACGTCCCCGGGCCGCTCGCGACCGGCTGGGCGGCGGCCGACGTGGCGGTCGCGGCGTCGGAGGGAGCCGCCGAGGCGGGGGCGTCGTCGCCGCCGCGGCCGATCGTGGACAGCGCCACGACGGCCACGAGCACGATCACGACGACGGCGGCCGAGCTGATCACGGCGATCCGGCGCCGCCTGGCGGCCTGCTGGGCCCGCCGCGCCTGCTGGCTGGCCAGCTTGCGCTTGGCCGCGTCACGTCGCATCTGGTTCGTCGCCACGTGCATCCCTCCTGTTGCGGGCGACCCTACCGATGCGGACCTGAGGGCCGGGTGAGGCCCCGTGGCTCTCCGCCCCGGGTTGATCTCCAGGGACACGCATTAGGCTGGTGGCGTGCTCGTCGCCGGCTTCCCTGCAGGGGCCTTCCAGACCAACTGCTACGTGCTGGCCCCCGGCCCGGGGGAGGCGTGCGTCGTGGTCGACCCCGGCCAGGAGGCCGTCGAGCCGCTGGAGGAACTCCTCGCGGAGCACCGGCTCACGCCCGTCGCGGTGCTGCTGACGCACGGGCACTTCGACCACACGTTCTCCGTCGCCCCGGTCTGTGACGGCCACGACGTGCCGGCGTTCATCCACCCCGACGACCGGGCGATGCTGGCCGATCCGCTGAAGGGGATGTCCCGCGATGCGCTCGCGTTCTTCGGCGGCCGGCTGGAGATGCGCGAGCCGCGCGAGGTCCGCACCCTCGACGACGGCGCGCAGCTCGAGCTCGCCGGGCTCGCGCTGCGCGTCGACCACACCCCGGGGCACACGCCGGGGTCGATCGTGTTCGGCACCACCACCGAGGAGGGTGTCGAGGTGGTCCTCGCCGGCGACACGCTGTTCGCCGGCTCGATCGGGCGCACCGACCTCCCGGGCGGCGATACCGAGCTGATGATGCGCAGCCTGCGCGACAAGCTGCTGACCCGCGACGACGGCACCTACGTGCTGCCCGGACACGGCCCGGCCACCACGATCGGGCGGGAGCGGGCGTCGAACCCGTACCTCGTGGGCCTGGACGCTCCGGCGCGGAGGCGGGGGCTGTGACGGTTGCAGGATCGAGCACGGCAGCGGGCACCGGAGTACAGAGAGGTTCGGGCCCCGTGCCGGAGCGACCGACGTCGTTCGCCGCGCCCAAGGGCGTCCCGGAGTACTTCCCTCCCGAGTCGGCCGGATTCGAGTACGTCCGGAGCACGTTGCAGACCGCGGCCGACCGGGCCGGCTACGGGCTGATCGAGCTGCCGGTGTTCGAGGAGACCGGCCTCTACGCCCGGGGGGTCGGCGAGTCGACCGACGTCGTCAGCAAGGAGATGTACACCTTCGCCGACCGGGGAGACCGTTCGGTGACCCTGCGTCCGGAGGGCACCGCCGGGGTGGTCCGGGCGGTGATCGAGCACGGCCTCGACCGGGCCGGACTGCCGGTGAAGCTGCGCTACGCGGGCCCGTTCTTCCGCTACGAGCGCCCGCAGGCAGGCCGCTACCGGCAGCTGCAGCAGGTGGGGGTCGAGGCGATCGGCGTGGACGACCCCGCGCTGGACGCCGAGGTGATCGCGGTCGCGGACGAGGGCTTCCGGGCCCTCGGGCTCACGGGGTACCGGCTGGAGCTGACCTCCCTCGGCGACGCCGACTGCCGTCCGGCCTACGGGGAGCTGCTGCGCGACTTCCTCGCCGGCCTCGACCTCGACGAGCCCACCCGGCACCGCGCGCAGCTCAACCCGTTGCGGGTGCTCGACGACAAGCGTCCCGAGGTCCACGCCCTCGTCGCCGAGGCGCCGCTGCTGGTGGACCACCTCTCGCCTGCGTCGGCCGCCCACCACGCGGCCGTGAAGCAGCACCTCGACGACCTGGGCGTGGCCTACGTCGAGAACCCGCGGATGGTGCGCGGGCTCGACTACTACACGAAGACGACGTTCGAGTTCGTCCACGACGGGCTCGGTGCGCAGTCCGGGATCGGCGGCGGCGGGCGTTACGACGGCCTGATGGCGGTGCTCGGCGGGCAGCCGCTGTCGGGGGTCGGCTACGGCATCGGTGTCGACCGGACGCTCCTGGCCTGCCGGGTGGAGGGCATCAGGGGACTGGCTGCACCGTGGTCGGAGGCGCGCTGCGAGGTCTTCGGCGTGCCCCTGGGCGACGCGGCGCGCAGCCGGCTGGTGGTGATCGCGGCCGGCCTGCGGCGGGCCGGGGTGCGGGTCGACCTCGCCTACGGCGGGCGCGGGCTCAAGGGCGCGATGAAGGCCGCCGACCGCTCCGGGGCGCGGTTCGCCCTGGTGCTGGGCGAGCGCGACCTCGAGGCCGGGCAGGTCGGGCTCAAGGACCTGGCGACGGGGGACCAGACGCCGGTGCCGCTGGACGGTGCCGTCGACGCGGTGGTCGCCGCGCTGGGCTAGTCCTTTCCCCCTGTGGATCTCGCGTAGTGTTCCGCCACGAGGTCCCGGGACGAGAGGAAGACCCTGCGATGCCCCAGCACCCCACCTCCCAGCGCCCCACCTCCCAGCGCCCCAGCCGCCAGCAGTCGCTGTCCACCCACGAGCTGACCGAGCGCGTGGAGTCCGGGGACGTCGACACCGTGCTGGTCGTCTTCACCGACATGCAGGGTCGGCTGCAGGGCAAGCGCGTCCACGCCCCCTACTTCCTGGACGAGGTCGCAACCCACGGCATGGAGGGCTGCAACTACCTGCTCGCCGTGGACGTCGACATGAACACCGTCTCCGGCTACGAGATGTCGTCGTGGGAGCAGGGTTACGGCGACTTCCTCATCACCCCGGACGCGACGACGCTGCGCCGTGCGCCGTGGCTGCCCTCGTCGGCGATGGTCCAGTGCGACCTGTCCTGGCTCGACGGCACCCCGGTCCGCCAGTCGCCCCGGCAGGTGCTCCGGGCCCAGGTCGACGAGGCGCAGCGGCTCGGGTTCACCGCCCTCGGCGGCACCGAGCTGGAGTTCATCGTGTTCCGCGACTCCTTCCAGGACGCGTTCGACGCGAACTACCAGGGCCTGACCGGCTCCACGCGGTACAACGTCGACTACTCGATCCTCGGCACCAGCGAGGACGAGCCGCTGATGCGCGACATCCGCAACGCCATGTACGGCGCGGGGCTGACGGTGGAGTCGTCGAAGGGCGAGTGCAACTTCGGCCAGCACGAGATCGCGTTCCGCTACGACGAGGTGCTGCGGACCGCGGACAACCACGTGGTGTTCAAGGCCGCGGCGAAGGAGCTGGCGGCGAAGCACGGCAAGTCCCTGACGTTCATGGCCAAGTACGACGAGCGCGAGGGCAACTCGTGCCACGTGCACATGAGCCTGCGGGGCACGGACGGCGGGATCGTGTTCGCCGACGGGCAGGACCGGAGCCGGGTCTTCTCGAGCTTCGTCGCCGGCGTTCTCGCGACACTGCGCGAGTTCACCCTGCTCTACGCGCCGAGCGTGAACTCCTACAAGCGCTACCAGCCCGGGTCGTTCGCGCCGACGGCCGTCGCGTGGGGTGAGGACAACCGGACCTGCGCCCTGCGGGTCGTCGGGCACGGCGCCGGGCTGCGGGTGGAGAACCGGGTGCCGGGTGGTGACGTCAACCCCTACCTGGCGCAGGCCGCGATGCTCGCCGGGGGCCTGCACGGGGTCCGCAACGAGCTGGAACTGGAGCCCGCCTTCACCGGCAACGCCTACGAGGCCGACTCCGCCCGCGTCCCGAGCACGCTGCGCGCCGCGCGGGAGGAGTTCGCGTCGTCCGAGCTGGCCGAGGCGGCGTTCGGCAAGGACGTCGTCGCGCACTACCTGCGGGCCGCGGACGTCGAGCTCGAGGCCTTCGAGGCCGTGGTCACGGACTGGGAGCGCAAGCGGGGGTTCGAGCGGTTCTGATGAGCTCTCACCAGGTCCTCGACCCCGCGACCGAGGAGGTCGTCTCCGAGGTCGAGTCGCTCGATGTCGCGCAGGTGGACGAGGCCGTCGCCCGGGCCGTCGCCGCGGGGCCCCCCTGGCGTGCGGTCGCGCCCGCGGACCGGGCCCGGCTGCTGCGCCGCTTCGCCGCCGTCGTGGACGCCCACGTCGACGAGCTGGCGGAGCTGGAGGTGCGCGGTGCCGGGCACACCGTCGGCAACGCGCGCTGGGAGGCCGGCAACGTCCGCGACGTGCTGGACTACTACGCGGCCGCCCCCGAGCGGCTGTTCGGCCGCCAGATCCCGGTGGCAGGAGGCATGGACGTCACGTTCCGCGAGCCGCTCGGCGTCGTCGGGATCATCGTCCCGTGGAACTTTCCCATGCCGATCGCCGGGTGGGGGTTCGCGCCCGCGCTGGCGGCGGGAAACACGGTCGTGCTCAAGCCGGCGGAGCTCACCCCGCTGACGGCACTGCGGCTGGCCGAGCTGGGACGCGAGGCGGGCCTCCCGCCGGGAGTGTTCACGGTGCTGCCGGGCAAGGGATCGGTGGTCGGGGAGCGGCTGGTCACCCACGAGCAGGTTCGCAAGATCGTGTTCACCGGCTCGACCGAGGTCGGCACGCGCATCCTGCGCCAGGCTGCGGACCAGGTCAAACGGGTCACCCTCGAGCTCGGCGGCAAGTCGGCGAACATCGTCTTCGCCGACGCGGACGTCGAGCGGGCGGCGGCGAGCGCGCCCGCGGGCGTGTTCGACAACGCGGGCCAGGACTGTTGCGCGCGCTCGCGGATCCTGGTCGAGCGCACGGTGTACGACCGGTTCCTGGAGCTGCTGGAACCCGCCGTCACCGGGCTCCGGGTCGGGCCGCCGGCGACGACGGACGTCGACATGGGCCCGCTGATCAGCGCGGGCCAGCGGGACCGGGTCCGCGGTTTCGTCGAGGGCGGTGCCGACGCCGGCGGTGCCCCGGTGGACGTCGCGTTCCGCGGTAGCGCACCGGCGGGGCCCGGGTTCTGGTACCCGCCGACGGTGGTGCTGCCGCGCTCGACGGCGGACCCGGTCTGGCGCGAGGAGGTCTTCGGCCCGGTCGTGGCGGTGTTGCCGTTCGACGACGAGGCCGAGGCCGTCGCGCTGGCCAACGACACCGAGTACGGCCTGTCCGGGTCGATCTGGACGCGGGATCTCGGCCGCGCGCTGCGCGTCGCCCGCGGCGTGGAGAGCGGCAACCTGTCGGTGAACTCGCACTCGTCGGTGCGGTACTCGACGCCGTTCGGCGGGTTCAAGCGCTCCGGACTGGGACGCGAGCTCGGGCCGGACGCGCTGGACTCGTTCACCGAGGTCAAGAACGTCTTCTTCGCCGACGACTGAATGCCGAAAGCCGGGGAGTAGGGAGCAACGCGTGCAGCGGTTCGCGGACCGGGTCGCCGTCATCACGGGCGGTGCCGGCGGGATCGGCCGCGCCACGGCGCAGCGGCTGGCGGCCGAGGGCGCCACGGTGGTCGTCGTCGACCTCGACGCCGAGGCCGGGAAGGCGCTGGCGGACGAGCTCGGCGGGATGTTCGTCGCAGCGGACGTGACCAGCCCGGAGGACAACGAGCGGATCTACGCGCAGACCCACGAGGCGTACGGCCGGATCGACGTCGCGTTCCACAACGCCGGGATCTCGCCACCGGACGACGACTCGATCCTCGAGACCGGGCTCGACGCGTGGCGCCGCGTCCAGGACGTCAACCTGACCTCGGTCTACCTCGGATGCAAGGCCGTGCTGCCGTACATGCTCGAGCGGGGCAAGGGCTCGATCGTCAACACGGCGTCCTTCGTCGCGACGATGGGCGCCGCGACCTCGCAGATCTCCTACACGGCGAGCAAGGGCGGGGTGCTGGCGATGACGCGCGAGCTGGGCGTTCAGTTCGCCCGCCAGGGCGTGCGGGTGAACGCGCTCTCGCCGGGGCCGGTGGCGACGCCGCTGCTCATGGAGCTGTTCGCCAAGGACCCCGAGCGCGCCGCCCGCCGGCTCGTGCACGTGCCGCTGGGCCGTTTCGCGGAGCCGTCGGAGATCGCGGCCGCCGTGGCGTTCCTCGCCAGCGACGACGCGTCCTTCGTCACGGCGTCGAACTTCCTCGTCGACGGGGGGCTGACCGGGGCGTACGTCACGCCGCTGTGAGAACGGTATGTCGAACGCGTGGGCACGGTGTGGGCGGCCCCGGTCGATGCGAGGCGTCGGGTTGCCGGTGCGGTCGCCTGTCTCCACCCACTGCCGCAGGCCGTGACCGCGGGGTGGGGTGTGACGGCGGCGTGGGGTGTGACGGCGCCGTCCGGGGTGCGGTGATGCTGCCAGGGGTGTGGCGGTGCTGTGGTCCGACGCTGCCGGCACCCCGTGGCGGGCTGTCGCACGGCGTCGGTGACCGCCGCACCCTGCACAACAGCTGTGACAGCCCGACGCGGTGTGCGACAGCACGCGAAGGGTGTGACGCCAATGGTGATCCACTTGTGCGGGCGCACCCGGGGGCGAGACCACACCCGGGCCACCCGACGCCACGCAGACGCCGAGCGTGCCGCTAGTGGGCTCTGGACCCGACCAGCGTCCCACTCGCCGTCCCGCTCGTACGCCGGGCGGCGACGAGTACCGGATCGGTGCGGCCGACCACCGCTGCGCGGGCTCCACGCGCGAGCTCACAATCAGCGACAGTGCCTGGCGAAGCCAACCGAGCGCAGCGAGGGAGTGCGGTGAGCGAGCGCCAGCGAGCGAACCATCGGACACAGCGCGTGCGCGCAGCGCCTCCCGAGCGCAGCGAGGGAGTGCGGTGAGCGAGCGCCAGCGAGCGAACCATCGGACACAGCGCGTGCGCGCAGCGCCTCCCGAGCGCAGCGAGGGAGTGCGGTGAGCGGACCGATCGTTCAGCGCCTCACGCACATCGCGTACCGAGCTCGACGGGAGTGGGCGTGAGCGGCGACGACCGGGTCCGGTGGGACGCCCGGCACGCCGCTGCGGCCCCGGCGGGCGTGGCCCCGCCGGGTGTCCTGGCCGGCGCGGCCGAGCTCACCGCGTGCTTCCCCGTGTCCGGACGGGCCCTGGACGTGGCCTGTGGGCGCGGCGGCGTCGCGGTGTGGCTGGCCCGGCGCGGCCTCGCGGTCGACGCCGTCGACGTCTCCCCGGTCGGGCTGGCCGCCGGTGCGCGGCTCGCCGCCGCTGCCGGGGTCACGGGTCGGATCCGCTGGATCGCCCACGACCTGGACGCCGGCCTGCCGGCGGACTGCCGGGGGCCGTACGACGTGGTGGTGTGCCAGCTGTTCCGCGACCCGCGCCGGTACACCGACCTCGTCGCCGCCCTGGCCCCGGGCGGGCTGCTCGCGGTCACCGTGCTGTCCGAGGTCGACGCCGCACCGGGCCCGTTCCGGGCACTGCCGGGGGAGCTGCGCGCGGCGTTCAGCGACCTCGAGACGCTGCTCGACCGCGAGCGCGACGGCGAGGCGACCCTGCTCGCCCGCCGACCTCCCCCTTCGGTTCCTCCCGTTCCCGGCACGCCACCAGCGCCGCGACCGCGGTGGTGACCGGCACCGACGCCACGAGCCCGATGCTGCCCACCAGCGTCCTGACGATCTCCGTGGCGACGTCCTGGCTGGTCGCGACGTCGCCGAGGCTCCTGCCCGAGAGGCTGAACAGCAACAGCAGCGGCAACGACGCCCCGGCGTAGGCGAGCACGAGGGTGTTCACCGCCGAGGCGACGTGGTCGCGTCCGATCCTCATGGCGGCCCGGTACAGCGCCCGGGCATGCAGCTGCGGGTTGGCGCGGCGAAGCTCCCACACCGCGCTGGTCTGGGTGACCGTGACGTCGTCGAGCACCCCGAGCGCTCCGATGACCATGCCGGCCAGGACCAGCCCGCGGGCGTCGACGCCGGTGCCGAGCGAGGCCACGAGCGCCGTGGTCTGGTCGTCCAGCCCGGTCAGCCGGGAGGCGGCGGAGAACACGGCACCGAGGAGGCCGATCAGCGCGAGGGACACCAGCGTGCCGAGCACGGCGGTCGACGTCCGTGCCGACAGCCCGTGCGTCAGGTACAGCACCGCGAACATGATCACACCGGCGCCGACGACGGCGACCGCCAGCGGGCTCCGGCCGTCCAGGATCGCCGGCAGCACGAACAGCAGCAGCACCCCGAAGCTGACGGCGAGCGCGGCCAGGGCGGCGAGTCCGCGCCAGCGCCCGAGGACCAGCACCGCGGCGGCGAACAGCGCCGCGAGCCAGGCCAGCGATCCGCCGCGCTGGAAGTCGACGACCTGGTACGAGCCGGGGTCGTCGGGGTTGCCGCCCGACCAGCCGAGCACGACGGGATCGCCGACTGTGAAGCGTGGCGTGCCGGGCTCGATCGGCACGAGCTGGACCAGGTCGCGGCCTGCGCGGGGCCCGTCCGTCATCGCGACGACGAGCGCGGCACACCGTCCCTGCCCGTCGCCCGGGGAACAGTCGGTGGCCTCGACGGCGGTGACCTGGCCACGCACCGGCTGTAGCAGGGCCGTCCCGGCCGCGGGTGTCGATCCTCCGGTGGGGTGGAGGACGACGAGGCCGACCAGGGCGGCGAGGGCGCAGGGCACGAGCAGCGCGGCGAGCAGCACCCGGACCCGGCGGCCCGCCGGCGCGGCCTGCCCGTGCCCGTGCCCGTGCCCGACATCCTGGGTGGACCCGGTGACGGTCAACGGCACGGTCGGTGGCTCGACGACGACGCGGCCATGCTGTGCTGCGCCCGACCGCGCGGCCCGGTCGCGGTCCGCAGCGGGTCGGGGCACCGGCCCATCCTGCCCGCGACCCGGTGGGCGTCCGCCGCCCGCCGGCCCGTCCGCCGACGATCACGTCGGGCACCGCGTCACGCTTCGTCCGCGAGCCTCTCCAGTGCACGGTCGGCCACGGCGTCCGGACCGCCGTCGGTCTCCACACGCACCCCCGGCTCGTCGTCGGCGAGGGGTTCGAGCGTCTCGAGCTGGCTGCGCAGCAGCGCGGGCGGCATGTACTCGTGATGACGGCCCGTGACCCGCTCGGTCAGCACTCCCTCCGACGCCTGCAGGTGCACGAAGCGGACCGACGGGTGGCCGTCGGACAGCAGGTCCCGGTAGCTGCGGCGGAGCGCGGAGCAGGTGACGACGGCTCCCTGCCCGGCCGCCTCCTGCTCGCCGATCCACGCGGCGATGAGGCGCAGCCACGGCCACCTGTCGTCGTCGGTCAGCGGGGTGCCCGCGGCCATCTTGGCGCGGTTCGCCTCGGGGTGGAGGTCGTCGCCCTCCTGGAAGGCCCAGCCGGTGCGCTCCACCAGCGCGTGCGCGACCGAGGTCTTCCCCACCCCGGACACCCCCATCACGACGAGGGTCAGGGGCGCGGGATCGCGTGCAGCGTCGGACATGTCGGCAGCGTGGCGCAGGCGGCACGGTCACGTCGAACTGGGACCCGGGACTTGCCGTCGCTTCGAACATGTGTTCGAATGTTGCCATGCGATGGAGTGCCCAGCAAGTCCTGGACGACGGGGTTGGCAGCGAGCTGGCCCTACCCGGCCTGCGCGGGCTGCTGCGCACCGTACGCGTGCCGGAGTTCGCCGGTGTCACGTTCCACGAGGTCGAGGCGAAATCCGCGCTGAACCGGGTACCGGGCGACTCGCCGGTGCCCTTCCGCTGGACCGTGAACCCCTACCGCGGCTGTGGCCACGCCTGCGTCTACTGCCTGGACGGGGCGACGCGCGTGCTGCTCGCCGACGGTCGCACCCGTCCCATCGCCGATCTGCGGCCCGGCGAGGCCGTGCTGGGTACGGCGGTGGACGCCGTCGGAGCGCGCCGCTACGTGCCGACCCCGGTGCTCGCACACTGGTCGACGACGAAGGCCGCGCACCGGGTCACGCTCGCGGACGGCACCACGCTGGTGGCCAGTGGCGAGCACCGCTTCCTGACCCGGCGGGGATGGCGGCACGTGGCGCCCGGGTGGTGCCGGGCAGGGCGCCGCCGACGGCTACGCCGGGGCGACGTCCTGCTCGGTCCGGGCGCGCTGCCCGCTCCCCGAGTCCACACCTCGTCCTACCGGCAGGGTTACCTGCACGGCCTGGTCCGTGCGGACACGGCGGGGCGGATGCGGGTCCGCGACGGCCGGATCGACCAGGCCTTCCCGTCGGAGCGCCTCGAGCTGGAGGCGCTCGGCCGGGCCCACCACCTCCTCGCTGTCGAGGCGGCCGATCATGTTCGTCCGCGCGCCGGTGCCCCCACGTCACCCCAGCCTCCGGCGCGCGCGGGCAGCCTCCTGCGTCGCAGGCTCGTCCGCGTCGGTGCTACCGGACAGGAGCGCGGAACCGCGGTCGGAGATGCCGGGTGGGCTGCCCGGGCGGTGCCACCGCCCGGGCCCGGCCGGGTCGGCCTGCGTCGTCCGCCCGACCCGGACGACGACTGGTGCGCGGGACTGCTCGGTGGCATGGCCGACGCCGCGGGCACCACCACCGAGGGCGTTCTCCGGCTGAGCACGGCGGACGAGGAGCTCGTGGGGCTGGCCACCGGGGCGCTGCACCGCCTCGGGTTCTCCTTCCTCGTCGAGAAGGTCGAGGCCGCGACGTCCGCCGCCACGAGGTGCACGCCGCGTGCGGAGCGGCGGTCACCGTCGGTCCGGCACCTGCGCCTGGAGGGCGGCGGTCGGGAGCTCCTGCGGTTCCTCACCGTCGCCGACCCCGCAGTCAGCCGCGTGCGTGGGCTGGCCGACGCCCTGGTCGACGGCGACCCGGGCCTGGAGGTCGTCGACATCTCCCCGGCCGGTGCGACGGTTCCGATGTTCGACATCACCACCGGCACCGGCGACTTCGTCGCCGAGGGCGTGGTCAGCCACAACTGCTTCGCGCGCAACACCCACACCTACCTCGACCTCGACGCCGGCGCGGACTTCGACCGCCAGATCGTGGTCAAGGTGAACGTGGCACGGGTGCTCGAGCGTGAGCTGCGGGCACCGCGCTGGCAGCGGGAGCCGGTGGCGATGGGGACCAACACCGATCCCTACCAGCGTGCGGAGGGTCGCTACCGGCTGATGCCGGCCATCGTGGACGCGCTGGCCCACTCCGGCACGCCGTTCTCGGTGCTGACCAAGGGCACAGTCCTCAGCCGGGACCTGCCCCGGCTGCGGGCCGCCTCGGCGGACGTCCCGGTCGGGCTGGGCGTTTCGATCGCTCTGCTGGACCGGGAGCTGCAGGCTCGGCTCGAACCCGGCGCGCCGTCACCCGAGGCCCGACTGCAGCTGGTTCGCCGGATCATCGACGCGGGGCTGCCGTGCGGGGTGATGGTCGCCCCGGTGCTGCCGTTGCTCACCGACTCGACCGAGGCGCTGGACGCCCTGCTCGCCCGGATCGCGGCCGCCGGCGCCACCGGGGCGACGGTGCTGGCGCTGCACCTGCGGCCGGGTGCCCGCGAGTGGTTCCAGGCCTGGCTGGCGCGCGAGCACCCGGCCCTGGTCGAGCCGTACGCGCGGCTCTACCGGCGGGGGTCGTACGTGGACGCGGCGTACCGGCGTGCCCTCGCCGAGCGCGTGGCACCGCTGCTGCGCCGCCACCGGCTCACGAGCGAGGTCGCCCCGCTCCCGGCAACACAGGCGTCGGTGCCCGGCGCGGCAGGCGCCGTGCCCGGCTCGATCGGGCTGCATCGCGCGCTCGCCGCCGAAGTCCGCGCCGCGCCTGTCGGCTCGAGCGGCGATGACGATGCGCCGTCCCCGGAGGTGCCGGCGCAGCCATCCCAGCTGACGCTGCTGTGAGCGGTGATCGGCGCACGACCGCCACCGGTCGCGCGCCGGAAACCTGGTGGCCGGTCACCCGGGCCGCCCGGATAGCCTCGAACCGTGATGCGCACGCACGACGCCGGCACCCTGCGCGCCGAGTACGTCGGACAGACCGTGACCCTCGCCGGGTGGGTGGCCCGCCGCCGCGACCACGGCGGCGTGATCTTCATCGATCTGCGGGACCGCTCCGGTTCCGTCCAGGTCGTGTTCCGCGAGGGCCAGCTGGCCCCGGAGGCGATGACGGCGCAGGACCCCACGGGGGGAGCGCACCGGCTACGGGCGGAGTTCTGCATTCAGGTCGTCGGCGAGGTCGTCGCCCGCCCCGCGGGCAACGAGAACCCGGAGCTGCCCACCGGCGCCGTCGAGATCACCGCCACCACGCTGACGGTGCTGTCGGAGTCGGCGCCGCTGCCCTTCCCGGTCGACGAGTACAGCGAGGTCGGCGAGGAGGTCCGGCTGCGGTACCGCTACCTGGACCTGCGCCGGTCCGGCCCGGCCGCCGCCCTGCGCCTGCGCAGCGAGGCCAACCGGATCGCGCGGGAGGTCATGCAGGAGCGCGACTTCATCGAGGTCGAGACGCCCACGCTCACCCGTTCCACCCCGGAAGGCGCCCGCGACTTCCTCGTGCCCGCCCGCCTCAAGCCCGGCTCCTGGTACGCGCTGCCGCAGAGCCCGCAGCTGTTCAAACAGCTGCTCATGGTCGCCGGTGCGGAGCGCTACTACCAGATCGCCCGCTGCTACCGCGACGAAGACTTCCGCGCCGACCGGCAGCCGGAGTTCACCCAGCTCGACATCGAGATGAGCTTCGTCGAGCAGGACGACGTCATCGAGCTGGGCGAGGCGATCGTCGGCGCCCTGTGGTCAGAGCTGGCCGGCCACGAGATCCCCCGACCGATCCCGCGGCTCACCTATGCCGAGGCGATGGCCCGCTACGGCACGGACAAGCCGGACCTGCGGTTCGCGGTCGAGCTCACCGACCTCACCGAGTACTTCTCGGACACCCCCTTCCGCGTCTTCCAGGCTCCGTACGTGGGTGCCGTGGTGATGCCGGGCGGGGGGAGCCAGCCGCGCCGGCAGTTCGACGCCTGGCAGGAGTGGGCGCGCCAGCGGGGTGCCCGCGGGCTGGCCTACGTGACGGTCGGCGACGACGGCACGCTCGGCGGTCCGGTGGCCAAGAACCTGTCGGACGCCGAGCGCGACGGCCTCGCCAAGGCCGCCGGCGCCGAGTCGGGCGATGCGATCTTCTTCGGCGCCGGACACCCCGCGGACGCGCGTGCACTCCTCGGCGCCGCGCGCGGGGAGATCGCCCGCCGGTGCGGGCTCGTCGACGAGAGTGCCTGGTCGTTCGTGTGGGTCGTGGACGCCCCCATGTTCGAACGGGTGCGGGACGACAAGGGGAACGAGCTGGGATGGACGGCCGTGCACCACCCGTTCACCTCGCCGAACGACCACTGGATCGACCGGTTCGAGGACGACCCGGCGAACGCACTGGCCTACGCCTACGACATCGTCTGCAACGGCAACGAGATCGGCGGCGGGTCGATCCGTATCCACCGCTCGGACGTGCAGGAACGGGTGTTCGCGCTGCTCGGGATGGGCGAGCGCGAGCAGCGGGAGAAGTTCGGCTTCCTGCTCGACGCGTTCCAGTTCGGGCCGCCGCCGCACGGCGGGATCGCGTTCGGCTGGGACCGCACCTGCATGCTGCTCGCCGGTGCGGAGTCGCTGCGCGAGGTGATCGCGTTCCCGAAGACGGGCAACGGGTTCGACCCGCTCACCTCGGCACCGGCACCGATCACGCCGGAACAGCGCCGCGAGGCGGGGGTCGACGTCACACCCCCCGTCCGCCCGGCGGAGCCGCCGACGGCCCCGGACGTCGCCGCGCCGAGCTGACCGGCCGCGGCCGAGCGGGCCGATGGATGTGCGCGGAGAATCACTCGGCGCATCGAGCGGGGGTAGGGTCGACGACGATGGTTCACGACCTGGGCGACCCTCCCAGGCCGGTGCTCGCCGCGCTGGCGGCCGCCGAGCGCGTGTTGAGCAAACGTGCCGGTGCGGGCATCGTCCTGGCCGATCCTGAGGACCTCGGCGGTAGCGACCGATCGGTCGTGGCCCGGGCCCGCGTTGCACGCAACCCGTTCTCGCTACCGCGCACCCTGGTGGTGAAGCACTACGTCGCCGATCCGGCCCCGGACCGGCCGGACCCGTTCCACTACGAGGTCGCCAGCTGCCAGCTGTTCACCGCGCTTCCCGCCGACGACCGGTCCAGCCCCGTGCTCATCGCGCACGACCCCGACGCGCGGCTGCTCGTGCTGGAGGACCTCGGGCGCAGCTCGACGTTGGCGGACAAGCTGTTCGGGCCCGACGCCGCCGCCGCGCAGCGGTGCCTGCTCGGCTGGGCCCGCGCGCTGGGCCGGATGCAGGCGGCGACGGCCGGTCGGGAGAGCGACTTCGGGGCGCTGCTGCGGCGCCAGGGCGAGCGGGCCTGGCGCGACCCGATGGCCGAAGAGGCCCGCGCCGCCCTGGCCGGGGTGCCCGGCCTGCTCGACGAGCGGCTCGGGGTGCGAGTCGGGCCCGATGCCGTCGGGCAGGCCCACGAGACCGTCCGACTGCTCGGCGGCACCCGCTACCGGGCGTTCAGCCCGTCCGACACCTGCCCGGACAACAACCTCGTGACCAGCCGCGGTGTCCGGTTCGTCGACTTCGAATGGGGCTGCTTCCGCGACATCGTGCTGGACGCCGCCTACTTCCGGGTCCCGTTCCCGGCCTGCGAGGCGAGTTTCGCGTTGCCGGCGGGGTTGGCGGCGGCGCTGGTCGAGGCGTGGCGCACGGAGATCGCCGGCGTGTGGCCCGAGCTGGACGAACCGGAGCGCCTGGCCCGCCGCCTGCTCGATGCGCAGGTGTTGTGGGTCTGGCTCTGCACCTGGTGGCTGCTGCCGCGGCTACCCCAGCGGGGCGCCCCGGGGCGCGATGTCCCGATCGGTCCCGACGCGGCGCGGTCGCCCCGGATCAGCACCGCCCTGGCGCACTACTGGCAGGAGCTGGGCACGGCGGCGGCCGACGGCGGCCGGGGGCCGACGGCGGAGCTCGCCGCCGCGGTCGTCGCGGCCCTGCGCAGGCGGTTCCCCGACGCGCCCGAGCGGCTGGCGCTCTTCCCCGCTCTGCGCTCCGTGGCCTGAGGAGCCGGGGTCAGGCCGCGGGCCTGCGGCGCTGCGGGTCCGGCAGCCCGGCCTCGATCCGGAAGATGTCGGCGCGCGTGCACGCCGGGCAGACGAAGGTCACCGTGCCGTCCGGCGCGTGCTCGCTGCTCCATGCCAGGCCGCGGGTGTCGTCCGCGGTGCGCCGGCGGCCGCAGCCCGGGCAGGGTGGGTCGACGGCGAGGTGGGAATGGGCGTCCATTCACCGAGGATGGCGCAGCGGGGGCGCGGGTGACCACCGGACACGCGTGATGTCGGCGTGTCGAAACGTGCTCGCAGCGTCACGGTGATCTGAGAGGGCATTTCGAATCCGGGCCGCGTGCCTGCACGCCCTGGGGGTTTCGAAATGTCCTCTGACGGTCTCGTCAGCCCAGCGACGCCAGGAACCGTCCCATGCGCTCCAGCGCCTCCTCCAGCAGCGGCAGCGCCGTGGCGTAGGAGCACCGCACGTGGCCCTCGCCGGACGGGCCGAACACGTTGCCCGGCACCACCGCCACCTGATGCTCGTGCAACAGACGCTCGGCGAAGGTCTCCGAGTCCAGCCCGGAGCGACGGATCGAGGGGAACGCGTAGAACGCGCCCGCCGGCTCCGGGCAGTCCAGGCCGAGCTCTCGCAGGCCCTTGACGAACACCCGCCGGCGGCGGTCGTAGTCCGCCACCATCGCGGCCACGTCGTCCTCGGCGTGCTCGAGTGCCTCGACGGCGGCGAGCTGGGAGACGTGCGGGGCGCACAGCATCGTGTACTGGTGCACGCGCACGCACAGCTGCGCAACGGCCTCGGGCGCACAGATCCACCCGACCCGCCAACCGGTCATCGCCTGCGCCTTGGAGAACCCGCCGAGCACCACCGTCCGCTCGCGGGCTCCAGGCAGCGCACCCAGGCAGGTGTGGCGGCCCTCGTAGGTGAGGCGGTCGTAGATCTCGTCGGAGACGAGGTAGAGGTCGCGTTCCCGGGCGAGCGCCACCAGCGCCTCCAGGGACGACCGGGGCTGCACCGCGCCGGTCGGGTTCGCCGGCGAGCCGAGCAGGATCGCCTTCGTGCGCGGGGTCACCGCCTCGGCGACCCGCGCGGCGTCGACGGCGAAATCGTCCTCCCACCGGGTCGGCACCCGTACCGGCACGCCTCCGGCGAACCGCACGCACGGTTCGTACGCGACGTAGCAGGGCTCGGGGACGATCACCTCGTCGCCGGGGTTGAGCAGCACCCGCAACGCCAGGTCCAGGCCCTCGGAGACACCCGTCGTGATCAGGCATTCGGTGTCCCACGCGTAGTGCGCGTCGTAGCGGGCAGCCAGGTCGGCACAGATCAGCCTGCGCAGCTTCGGCAGGCCCGCGTTGGAGGTGTAGGTGGTGTAACCGTTCTCGAGGGCGTAGATCCCGGCCTCGCGGATCCGCCACGGGGTGACGAAGTCGGGTTCGCCGACGCCGAGGGAGATGACGTCGTCCATCTCGGCGGCGATGTCGAAGAACCGCCGGATGCCCGAGGGGGGACAGGCGGTGATGACGTCGTTGAGCGGCTTCACTGCAGCCTCGACTCCTAGGGGGTCACCCGCAGGCGGTGGTCGGCCTCGGGCTCGGCGAAGGCGACCCCGTCGCGCTTGTAGGCCTTGAGCACGAAGTGGGTGGCGGTGGCCCGCACGCGCTCGATCGTCGAGAGCTTCTGCGAGACGAAGTCGGAGACGGCGCGGATGCTGCGCCCGGTCACGGTGCAGCGCAGGTCGTGGCCGCCCGAGACGAGGTAGACGCTGCGTACCTCGGGGAAGCGGGAGATCCGCTGGGCCACGTCGTCGAACCCGACGGACCGGGCGGGGGCGACCGAGACGTCGATGAAGGCGGTGACGATCTCCGGGATGTCGTCGGGACCGTCGGCGGCGGCGCGATCCCAGTCGATGACGGCGGTGTAGCGCCGGATGACCCCGGTCGACTGCCACTGCGCCACCTGCGCCGTGACCTGCTCGACCGGCAGTCCGGTCATCGTCGCGATGGTGTCGTGGGACAGGTGCGCGTCGCGCTCGAGCAGTTCCAGGATCTCCCGCACGCCCCGACCCTATGTGATGCGAGCCCGGCATCCTGCGGGGGAAGGACGGGTCACGAACCGGTGACAACCGGCCGCGGGCGGTTCCCGCAGGAGGAGTGGCCCCTACGGTCGGGTGGCATGTCGACATCCCCGCCGTATCCGGGCAGTGGCGAGCAGCCACGCCCCGACGCCGGTCCGCCCCACGGCGGCCCGTCGCCCGATCCCGGTCAGTACCCCGGGCAATCAGTACCCGGGCAATCAGTACCCCGGCAATCAGCACCCGGGTGGGCAGTACCCCGGCAACCAGTACCCGGGCAACCAGTACCCCGCGGGGCAGTACCCGCCGCCGCCCCAGTACCCGGCTGGGGAGTACCCGCCGCCGTACTCCGGCGGCCAGTACCCCGGCGGCCAGTACCCGCAGGGGGCCTACCCCGGCGGCCAGCCCGCGTACGCCACCGCGGACCCGCTCGTGGCGACATCCTTCTCCGACTGGTGGGCCAAGGTCATCGGCGTGCTCACCCGCAGCTGGCAGCCGCTGCTGATCATCCAGCTCGCCACGGTGGTGCCCGGCATGCTCATCGCCGCGGGCGTCACCGCGGCCGCCGTGACCGACTCTCGGGCGCTGTCGATCGGCGCGTGGATCGTCAGCGGGCTCGGCGCCCTCATCCTGTTCGTGGTCTCCCTGCTCGCCCAGGGTGCGTCGGTCTACGTCGTCGGCAAGCAGGCGTCCGGGCAGGAGATCGGTGCCGGACCGGCGCTCACGTTCGCGGCGGGCCGGGCGCTGCCGCTGCTGGGCTGGGGCCTGCTCGCCGGGCTCCTCGTCCTGCTCGGCCTGGTGCTGATCATCCCGGGCCTCTACCTGATCGTCGTCTTCGCCGCCACGCTGACCGGCGTGATCATGTTCGAGCGGGCCGGGATCGGCCGGACGTTCGCGCTCGTCAACCCCGCCTTCGGGCAGACGCTCGGGCGCCTGCTCACCTTCCTACTCGCCGCGCTCGTCTACTCCGCGATCGTCGGCGCGATCGTGTCCGCCCTGGTCGGCCCCGAGGGGTTCGTGTCGGACCTCCTGCGCAACATCCTGTCCCTGCCGGTCACGTTCGCCTCGGTCGGCGTCGCGGTGGTCACCTACGCGACACTGCGGAACCGGGAGAACCCGGCGATCACCACGCCGGCGCTGGCCGCGGAGCTCGACCGGCCCTGAGCGTGGAAGGGTGGTCCACAGGTGCAATGAGCCTCGACGGCCTGGGCGGTGGCAGGCTGGACGGCGATGAGTACCGACGGCCTGTTCGACCTGCAGGAACCGGACCCGCCCGCGGCCGCGGTGCCGGCGGCCACCGCGCCGCTGGCCGTGCGGATGCGGCCGCGGTCGCTGGACGAGGTGGTCGGGCAGGCGCACCTGCTGCGGCCCGGCGCGCCGCTGCGCCGCCTCGTCGAGGGCGGAGCGGCGGCATCGGTACTGCTCTACGGCCCGCCCGGCACCGGTAAGACCACGCTGGCGCGGCTGCTGGCGGGCGTCGGGAATCGGCACTTCGTCGCGCTCTCGGCGCTGTCGTCGGGAGTCCGGGAGCTGCGCACGGTGATCGACGACGCCCGGCGCCGTCGCGACCGGCTCGGCCAGCAGACGGTGCTGTTCGTCGACGAGGTGCACCGGTTCTCGAAGACGCAGCAGGACGCGCTGCTCGGGGCGGTCGAAGACCGCCTGGTGCTGCTCGTTGCGGCAACGACGGAGAACCCGTCGTTCTCCGTCGTCGCGCCCCTGCTGTCGCGCTCGTTGGTGCTGTCGTTGCAGCCGCTGTCCGACGACGACGTGCGCACCCTCCTGCGCCGGTCCGTCGCCGACCCCCGCGGCCTGGGCGGGGTGGTCACCCTGACCTCGGAGGCCGAGGACGCGCTCGTCCGGCTCTCGACCGGAGACGCGCGCCGGGCGCTGACGGCGCTGGAAGCGGCGGCTGACGGCGTGGCGGCGGCGGGGGAGAGCACCGTCGACGTCCCCGCGGTCGAGCGGGCGGTCACCGAGGCGACCGTGCGCTACGACCGCGCCGGTGACCAGCACTACGACGTGATCAGCGCGTTCATCAAATCGATCCGCGGCAGTGACCCGGACGCGGCGCTGCACTACCTTGCCCGGATGCTCGTGGCGGGGGAGGACCCGCGGTTCGTCGCGCGGCGGCTGATGGTGCACGCGAGCGAGGACATCGGCCTGGCGGATCCGTCGGCGCTGCCTGCGGCGGTGGCGGCGGCGCAGGTCGTCGCGCTCGTCGGGCTGCCGGAGGCCCGGATCGCGCTCGCGCAGGTCACGGTGCACCTGGCGACGGCGCCGAAGTCGAACGCCGTCGTCACGGCGATCGACGCCGCACTGGCGGACGTGCGCGCCGGCGCCGCGGGCCCGGTCCCGCCGCACCTGCGCGACGGGCACTACGTGGGAGCGCAGAAGCTGGGCAACGCGGTCGGCTACCGCTACCCGCACGACGTGGACGGTGCCGTCGCCACCCAGCAGTACCCGCCCGACGGGCTGGTCGGCCGCGACTACTACCGGCCGACGACCCACGGCGCGGAGCGGGTGCTGGCGGAGCGGTTGCCCAAGCTGCGCCGGGTGGTCCGGGGGGAGCGCCCTGAGCGCGGCTGAGCCCTCCGTGGCGGAGCGACAGTGCGGTGGTCGGCCGGGATTGCAGCAAGGTGGCCATGCTGCAATCGGATTGGAGCAGGGCCACCTTGCTGCAACGGCCGCAGGCCCCTGGACTGCGGCCGCACCGCGCCCGGGCTACAGCGGGTCCCGCTCGATCGGGCAGCTCATGCACCGGGGCCCGCCGCGGCCGCGGCCCAGCTCCCCGCCCGGGATCTCCAGCACCTCGATCCCGTTCGCGCGCAGGTGGGTGTTCGTCGCCTCGTTGCGCTCGTAGGTGACGACAACGCCGGGCGCGATGGCCAGCGCGTTGCACCCGTCGTCCCACTGCTCGCGCTCTGCCGCGTGGACGTCCTGGTCGGTGGTCAGGACCCGGATCTCCGACAGGCCCAGCGCGTCGGCTATCGCGTCGTGCATCCGCTCCGGGGCGTGGTCGGTGACCGTCAGCTCCTTCTCCGAGTCGCCCGGCTCCACCGTGTACGTGGGCAGCATCCCGAGGCCGGCGTACTTGGTGAACGTGCCGGGGTCGACCATGGTCATCACGGTGTCGAGGTGCATCATCGACCGGGTCGCCGGGAGCCGCACCGCGACCATCCGCGTCACCTCCCCGCCCGCGAACAGCTGCCGGGCGAGGCGCTCGACCCCGGCTGCGGTCGTCCGCTCGCTCATCCCGACCAGCACCGCACCCTGGCCGATGACGAGGATGTCGCCGCCCTCGGTCGTCGCGACACCGTTCGTCGTGCCGGCCGACCACACCGGGAAGCCGGCGTCGGCGAACAGGGGGTGCCAGCGGTAGATCGCCTCGTAGTTCGCCGTCTCCCGGACCCGCGCCAGCTTCTGCATGCTGTTGATCGACACGCCGGTGCCGATCCAGGCCGAGGCGTCGCGCGTGTAGAGGTGGTTGGGCAGCGGCTCCAGCACGAAGTCGTCGGGCCCGAGGGCGTGCAGGACGATGGAACGCGGCTCGGGGATGCGGTCGAGCAGCTCGCGCTTGGTGATGCCGGCGATCAGGTGCTCGGTCAGCGTGTCGCAGTCGAAGCCGTCGAAGGCGTTGCGCAGGGCGTCGATGGCCATGGGGCCGTACACGCGCTCGTCGAAGATCCGGTCCAGGACGTGCCGGCGGGCGTCGGGCTCCTCGAGGGTGCGTCGCAGCAGGTCGGCGAACAGGTGCACGGTGACGCCCTGGTCGCGCAGCACCTCGGCGAAGCGGTCGTGCTCGTGCTGGGCGCGGTGCACCCACAGCACGTCGTCGAAGAGCAGCCGGTCCTTGTTGCCGGGCGTCAGGCGGAGCAACTCGCTGCCAGGGCGGTGCAGGATCACCTGGCGCAGGCGTCCGACCTCGGAGTCGACCCTGAAGGATCCGGCACTGAAGGATCCGGCACTGAAGGATCCGGCACGGAACGGGGAACCGGTCATCGCGCCATTCCACCATCAGCCGCCGCCGGTGGTGAGATGAGTGCCGTGCACCTCGACGCCGTCGACGAGAAGATCATCACCCTGCTCGTCGAGGACGCCCGCCGCAGCTTCGCCGACATCGGCGGCCGCGTCGGGCTCACGGCGTCGGCGGTCAAGCGTCGCGTGGACCGGCTGCGGTCGGGCGGTGCGATCGGCGGGTTCACCGTGCGCCTGGAGCCGGGGGCACTGGGGTGGACTGTCGAGGGTTACGTCGAGCTGTACTGCCGGGCCAGCACGCCGCCGCAGGCCATCCGGGACGCCGTCGAGCGGTTCCCGGAGGTCGTCGACGCGAGCACGATCTCGGGTGAGGCCGACGCGCTGCTGCGGATCGTCGCCGCCGACATGCACCACTTCGAGCGGGTGCTGGAGCAGATCGGGTCGCAGCGGTTCGTGGCCCGCACGAAGTCGGTGCTCGTGCTGTCGGCGCTGCTGCGGCGCGCGGTGACCCCGTTGCACCCGGCGCCCTGACGGCGCACCGCCCGGCCGGCCGACCCGGTGGTGTCGCGCGGCGGGCGTGCTGTGGCAGGGCGACCATGCCGGCCGTCGCCGGGACCGTCCACGCAACGGTTCGTATGTCCAGCGGCAATCTGCGCAACGAACGACTGCCAACCGGCAACGTTGGTGATTGTTCGTGCACAAGGCTCGTGCTTACCGTGGAGTAGCCGGGCCCCGACGTCGCGGCCGCCCCTTCGACCCCTCCGAGGAGCGCCCCATGACCGCAGTCGTTCCCGACCCGGTCTCCGTCGGGGCTCGGACCCCGGTCCGGACCGCGACCCCCCGCCACTACCTCATGTGCCCGCCCACGTACTTCACGGTCGAGTACGCGATCAACCCGTGGATGCAGCCCGGGGTCGACGTCGACCGGTGCCGCGCCCTCGCGCAGTGGGACGCGCTGCGTCGGACCTACCTCGACCTGGGGCATCGCGTGGACTTGCTCGCACCGATGCCCGGCCTGCCCGACATGGTGTACGCGGCCAACGGCGCCACCGTCGTCGACGGAACCGTGCTGGCCGCACGTTTCCGGCATCCGCAGCGCGCGGCCGAGGCCGTCGCCCACGCCACGTGGTTCCGCCGCGCCGCGGCGCACGTCGTCGAGCCGGAGTTCGTCAACGAGGGCGAGGGCGACCTGCTCGTCGTCGGCGACCTCATCCTCGCCGGTCACGGCTTCCGCACCGACCCGCGCGCCCACGCCGAGGCCGCCCGCGTGTTCGGCCGCGAGGTCGTGTCGCTGGAGCTCGTCGAACCGCGCTACTACCACCTCGACACCGCGGTCGCCGTGCTCGACGCGACGACGATCGCCTGGCTGCCCGAGGCGTTCCGCCCGGCCTCGCGGGCGCTGCTGCGGGAACGCTTCCCGGACGCGGTGGTCGCGGAGGCGACCGACGCAGCGGTCCTCGGGCTGAATGCGGTGTCCGACGGGCGGCACGTCGTGCTGCCCGTCCGGGCCACCCGGCTGGCCGCCGCGGTGGCCGAGCGCGGGTTCGTGCCCGTCCCGGTCGACCTGTCCGAGCTGCTGAAGGGCGGCGGCGGACCGAAGTGCTGCACGCTGGAGGTGCGCTCATGACCGTCACCCTGCCGGGCCGCGGGCCCGAGACGCCGTCCACGGCGACGGCGTGGCACGAGGAGCTCATGGAGCGCCACTCGGCTCACAACTACCACCCGCTCCCGGTGGTCGTGACCGACGCCGAGGGAGCGTGGGTGACCGACGTCGACGGCCGCCGCTACCTCGACTGCCTGGCCGGCTACTCGGCGCTCAACTTCGGCCATCGCCACCCCGCGCTCGTGGCCGCGGCACACCGCCAGCTCGACCGGGTCACCCTCACCAGCCGCGCGTTCGGCAACGACCGGATCGGCCCGTTCTGCGCGGCCCTCGGCGGGTTGCTCGGCAAGCAGATGGTCCTGCCGATGAACACCGGTGCCGAGGCGGTCGAGAGCGGGATCAAGGTCGCCCGCAAGTGGGGCTACGAGGTTCGCGGGGTGCCGGAGGACCGGGCGCGCATCATCGTGATGGCCGGCGGCTTCCACGGACGCACCACCACGATCGTCGGGTTCTCGACGGACCCGGACGCCCGCGGCGGATTCGGCCCGTTCACTCCCGGCTTCGACGTGGTGCCGTTCGGGGACGCCGACGCGCTGGCGGCCGCGATGACGCCGGACACCGTGGCGGTGCTGCTGGAGCCGGTCCAGGGCGAGGCCGGGGTCGTCGTCCCCCCGCCCCGCTACCTCGCGGACGTGCGGCGGATCTGTGACCGGGCCGGCGCGCTGATGGTGGCCGACGAGGTGCAGTCGGGCCTCGGGCGCACCGGGCACCTGCTGGCGACCCGGCGCGCGGGCGTCGACGCCGACGTCTACCTCCTGGGCAAGGCGCTCGGCGGGGGGATCGTGCCGCTCTCGGCGGTGGTCGCGGACGAGGCGGTGCTCGGCGTGCTGCGGCCCGGCCAGCACGGCAGCACGTTCGGGGGCAACCCGCTCGCGTGCGCGGTCGGCAGTGCGGTGGTCGACCTCCTCGGCGACCCGGCCGTGCTCGCCCACGCGCGTGACCTGGGCCGTGAGCTGGCGGCGCGGCTCGACGCACTCGTCGGGCACGGGGTCGTCGCGGTGCGTACGGCTGGGCCCTGGGCGGGGATCGACGTCGACCCGCGGCTGGGCGACGGCCGGGCGGTGTGTGCGGCCCTGGCCCGCCGCGGGGTGCTGGCCAAGGACACGCACGGCGCGACGCTGCGCATGTCCCCGCCGCTCGTCGCGACGGTCGACGAGATCGCCCTCGCCGTCGACGCGCTCGCCGCGGTGCTCGCCGACCTGGGCTGAGACCCAGGAACGGGCGGGTCAGTAGCGGAAGGGGCGGGCCTGCGGGCCGGCCTCGGTCAGCAGCTCCGGACGCAGGGCGCCGAACAGCAGCGTCAGCATCAGTTCGGCGGTGACCTCCGGCGGGTCGTGCGGGCGGCCGACGGCGCGGATCAACAGCAGGTCGACGATCATCGTGCCGATCTCCACGGCGGACGGCCACGGCCGCAGCTCGCCCGTCCGCTGGCCGCGGGCGATCAGCTCGATCGCGACGTCGCCGATCGGGGCGAGCACGCGCGGGTCGTTCTCGTCGTGCGGGTCCGCGGGGCGTCCGACCTTGATCGAGTAGTCGGCGATCCCGGCCGAGAGCGCGGCGGTGAGCCCGCGATTGCGCCAGGCGATCCGCACCAGCGCACGCAGGTGGTCGATCAGCGCGGGGACCACCGGCCGGCCCGTGGCGATGTCGCGGTAGGCCTGCGTGCGCAACGGATGCACGAGCGGCGCGTAGACGTGGCCGATCAGGGCGTGCTTGCTGGGGAAGTGGTTGTAGGCCGTCGCGTTGCTGACGCCGGCGGCCGACGCGATGTCCTCGACGCGGGTCCGGGCCCACCCGCGGGCGGCGAAGGCCGGGTCCGCCGCGCCCAACAGGGCCGCTCGCGTCCGGTCACGCTTCGTCTGCGCGGCGCGGGCTCGCGACTCTGATGCGCGCTCCCGTAAGGGGTCGGACGTCTCCATCGTGACCGCAGAGTAACCGTTCATGGCCCGATCTGCACTTGACTCAAATTGGGGAGTCGCCCAAGATGGGGGCGCTCACACCGAGCAGGGATCTCGAACCGGTAGGGCACGACCGGGCGAGACCGGGGGAGTAGGTAGTTCGGGTCGGGGCATCGTCGGGGAAAACGTAACTTCCCGGCTCGCGCGCCACTCCTCCTCGCAGCATGGTCCGCCGGCACCGGGTCGCCCGGGCGCTCGGCGGGTGTTGACCGAAGTGGCCTCGCGCCACCTCGTCCGGGAGGGGAACCCGACGATGACCTGTCCTGCCACGATCCGATGACCGCCGGCCTGTCCGTTCGAGGACACGACGCCCGCATTCGCACCACCACCCCACTCACGCCCATCTCGGGCACGGCCGTCACAGCTATCACAGCCACCACGGCGCTGCCCGCTGCAGGGTTCACCGTCCCGGCCACCGGAATCCACAGCCTGATTCCGCCCGGCCCGGACCAGCCGATCTCCCCACCCGAGGGGGAGACCGACGCCCGCACGATGATCGACACGCTGGTCGCAGGCGCGGTCGGTGGCGACACCCGGGCCCGCGACGACCTTCTCGCGCTGATCCATCCGCTCGTGCTGAAGTACTGCCGCGCCCGCCTCGGGCGCCAGGAGTCGCTCATGGGCTCCGCCGACGACGTCGCGCAGGATGTCTGCGTGGCGGTCGTCGGCGCCCTGCCGAACTACCAGCTCAAGGGTCTGTCGTTCCGGGCCTTCGTCTACGGCATCGCCGCGCACAAGGTGACCGACGCCTTCCGGGCGATCGGGCGCAACCGCGCCGAGCCGGTGGCGGACCTGCCGGACGGCCCGGTCACCGCGGACGGCCCCGAGCACCGCCTGCTCGCCGCCGAGATGTCCGCCCGGCTGGGCAAGCTCCTCGCGCACCTGACTCCCCGTCAGCGCGAGGTCCTGGTGCTGCGGCTGGCGGTCGGGCTGTCGGCGGAGGAGACCGCGCAGGCGGTCCGGTCGACTCCCGGCGCCGTTCGGGTCACGCAGCACAGGGCGCTGGGCCGGCTCCGCAAGATCCTTCTGGGCGAGTCGGGGGCCCGCGGGCTCGCGGTCGCCGAGCGGCTGCGGGTCGACCACGCCGCAGCGGACGGCGACCCCGTCGACGCCTCCGCGGACGACCTGGTCGACCCGGTCCCGGACGAGCCCGGCTTCCACGAGCTGGACATCGACCCGGACGTCGCGGCGGCGGACGACTCCGCGATCGACGCCATGGCAGCGCTCTTCGTCGGTCCGGGTGCCGGAGCCGGTCGTCGCCGTCCCCGCCCCGCGCAGGCCGACGCCGTACAAGCGGACCTGAGGCGTCCGCGCCACCCACGTACTCCTCTCCGAACGGTGCCGGTCCGGGATCGCCCGGGCCGGCACCGGCACGTCGGGGGCTCTGCCGCGCCGCGTGGGTCCACGCAGCGGGAACGGTGCCGAGGAGTAGCCTGTCGGCGATCACCGCGGGCGTCGACGGCAGCGACGTCGAACAGGAGGAGGCCACGTGTCGGCTGGTCAGATCGCTGCGCTGGTCGCCGCCGGGGCGTTCGTCGTCCTCGTGCTTCTCATGGCCGTCCCCCTGCTCAAGCTGGGGCGCACCCTGGACGAGGCCACCGTGGCGATCCGCAAGGCGCACGAGGGGAGCGCGCCGCTGCTCGACGACGCGCAGACCACGCTGCGTCAGGTCAACACCCAGCTCGAACGCGTCGACGGCATCACCGCAGGGGCGCGCACGGTGAGCACGAACGTCTCGGTCCTCACCTCGCTGTTCACCGCGACGCTCGGCGGCCCGCTCGTGCGCGTCGCCGCCCTGTCCTACGGGCTCAGCAAGGCCGTCAAGGCCCGCCGGGAGGGCAAGGACGCCGGGGCGCACGCGCGGCGTCGTGGCCGTCGGGGACGGCGCCGATGAAGCGCCTGTTCTGGCTCGGCGTCGGGCTCGCCGCCGGGGCCTACCTGACCCGCCGCGCCACCGAGGCCGCGCAGAACCTCACCGCCGCCGGCGTCGGCGCGAACCTGGCCGACGGTCTGCGTGAGCTGGGTGCCGGGCTGGGTGCGTTCGGTGCCGAGGTCCGGGCCGGGATGCAGGCCCGTGAGCAGGAGCTGACGGACCTGCTCGAGCGGCGCACCGGTGCCGGCGTACCGACGCTCGGTGAGGCGCTGGCGGACCCTCCGAGCGATCCGCAGGCTCGAGCGCGCCGGGCAGGGGCCTGACCCCGGCCCGGCCGGTCGCCGCGACCGCCCAGCACGACGCCGCCCCTGCCGTACCCGCTGACTGGCCCCCACCGCCTCGCCCTGACGGACCCGTCCGGACGGGTCAAGACCGAGAAGGCAAGACCGTGCAGACCCACGAGATCGTCCGCCGCTTCACCGACCACTTCGTGCGTTCCGGCCACACCCGCGTGCCGAGCGCCTCGCTCATCCTCGACGACCCGACGCTGCTGTTCGTCAACGCCGGGATGGTGCAGTTCAAGCCGTACTTCCTCGGCGAGGCCCCCGCGCCCTACCCCCGGGCCACGTCGATCCAGAAGTGCGTGCGCACCGGTGACATCGACGAGGTGGGCCGGACCACCCGGCACAACACGTTCTTCCAGATGGCCGGGAACTTCTCCTTCGGCGACTACTTCAAGCAGGGCGCGATCGAGCACGCCTGGCAGCTGGTCACGGGCAGCCAGGCCGAGGGCGGCTTCGGGTTCGACCCGGATCGGATCTGGGTCACCGTGTACCGCAGCGACGACGAGGCCGCCGACCTGTGGCGGCGGGTCGCCGGCGTTCCTGCCGAGCGGATCCAGCGCCGCAGTGGCAAGGACAACTACTGGGACATGGGCGTTCCCGGCCCCGGCGGCCCCTGCTCGGAGATCTACTACGACCGCGGGCCGGAGCACGGCCGCGACGGCGGCCCGGAGGCGGACGAGGACCGGTACCTCGAGATCTGGAACCTCGTCTTCATGCAGGACGTGCGGGGCGAGCTGAGTCCCAAGGACGACCACCCCCCGATCGGGGTGCTGCCCCGCAAGAACATCGACACGGGGATGGGCGTCGAGCGCGTCGCCACCCTGCTGCAGGGCGTCGAGTCCGTCTACGAGACGGACCTCGTCCGCCCGGTGATCGGCCGTGCCGAGCAGCTGTCCGGCCGCCGCTACGGCGCCGACCCGACAGACGACGTGCGGTTCCGGGTGATCGCGGACCACGCCCGCTCCGGCGTCATGATCATCGGTGACGGGGTGACGCCGTCCAACGAGGGCCGCGGGTACGTGCTGCGCCGGCTGCTGCGCCGGATCGTGCGCTCGGCCCGGCTGCTCGGGGTGACCGAGCCGGTGCTGCAGAGCTTCGCCGAGGTCGTCCGCGCCGAGATGAGCCCGTCGTACCCGGAGCTGACCACCGACTTCGAGCGGATCTCGGCCGTCGTCCGGGCCGAGGAGGAGGCCTTCCTCGCCACCCTCGTGACTGGCTCCCGGATCTTCGACACCGCGGTGACGGACACGAAGCGGGCCGGGGGCGCGCAGCTGGCAGGCGACAAGGCCTTCCAGCTGCACGACACCTACGGTTTCCCCATCGACCTCACGCTGGAGATGGCGTCCGAGGCCGGGCTCACCGTGGACGAGCAGGGCTTCCGCAGGCTCATGGACGAGCAGCGCTCCCGGGCGAAGGCCGACGCGAAGGCCCGCAAGACCGGCCACGGTGACATGGGCGCCTACCGCGCCGTGCTCGACGACGGCGGCGACACCGAGTTCCTCGGCTACACGGACCTGGTCAGCGAGTCGCGGATCGTCGGGCTCGTCGTGGACGGCGCCGGGGTGCCGGCCGCCGGTGCGGGCACCACGGTCGAGGTCGTGCTGGACCGCACCCCGTTCTACGCCGAGGGCGGTGGCCAGCAGGCCGACACCGGCGTGATCCGGGGCGACGGCTTCGCCGTCCGCGTGGACGACGTGCAGAGCCCCGTGACCGGCCTGGTCGTGCACCGCGGCACCGTCACCGAGGGTGAGGCCACCGTGGACGCGGTGGTCTCCGCCGAGGTCGACACCGGCCGCCGCGGCGCGGTGTCGCGCTCGCACTCGGCCACGCACCTCGTGCACGCCGGTATGCGCAAGCACCTGGGTGACGCGGCCGCGCAGGCCGGGTCGCTCAACGCCCCCGGCCGGCTGCGGTTCGACTTCACCTCGCCCGCGGGGGCGGTGCCGTCGTCGGTGCTGAACGAGGTCGAGGACGAGGTCAACTCCGTGCTGCAGGACGACGAGGAGGTGCGCGCCTTCGTGACGACCCAGGACGAGGCCCGCCGCCTCGGCGCGATGGCGTTGTTCGGTGAGAAGTACGGCGACCAGGTCCGCGTCGTGGAGATCGGCGACTACTCCCGCGAGCTGTGCGGCGGCACCCACGTGCACCGCTCCGGGCAGCTCGGGCTGGTCAAGCTGCTCTCGGAGAGCTCGATCGGTTCCGGGGTGCGCCGCGTCGAGGCGCTGGTCGGCATCGACGCCTTCCGCTACCTCGCCCGCGAGCACGTGCTCGTCAGCCAGCTCGCCGAGCAGTTCAAGGCACGGCCCGAGGAGCTGCCGGAGCGGATCGGCGGCGTGGTCGAGCGACTGCGGGCGGCCGAGCGGGAGCTGGAGAAGGTCCGCGCGGACGCCGTGCTGTCGTCGGCCGGGGCGCTGGTCGCCGGTGCCGAGGACGTCGGCGGGATCGCGCTGGTCGCCGCCGCGGTGCCGGAGGGGGTGAGCGGCACCGACCTGCGTGCGCTGACGGCGGACGTCCGGGGCCGGCTCGGCGCCCGTCCCGGTGTGGTGGCCCTGTTCTCCACCACGGACGCGAAGGTGTCGTTCGTGGTCGCGACGACGGCGGCCGCCCGCGACCGGGGCCTCGCCGCCGGGAAGCTGGTGCCCGCCTTCGCGCCCGCGGTCGGCGGCCGCGGGGGCGGGAAGCCGGACCTCGCCCAGGGTGGCGGGTCGGACCCGTCCGGTGTGCCGGCCGCGCTCGACGCGCTGCGCCGGGCACTCGCCGCGGCCTGACCGCCGTGCTCGACCCGTCGGAGCCCGCATCCGCACTGCGGAGCCACAGCGCCGATCGTGCGGGCCCGGAGAGGCCCCGGTGACGCGCGGGCGGCGGCTGGGGATCGACGTCGGCGCCGTGCGCGTCGGCGTGGCGCTCAGCGACCCGGACGGCGTGCTGGCCACCCCGCTGGCCACCGTCGCCCGGGACGTGGCGCGCGGCTCGGATCTCGACACGATCGCCGGGCTCGTCGCCGAGCACGACGTCGTGGGGGTCGTCGTCGGCCTCCCGCGGACCCTGGCCGGGCGGGAGGGCCCGGCCGCCGAGGCCGCCCGCGAGTTCGCGACGGCGCTGACCGCGCGGCTGGACGCCGGCGTTCCGGTCGCCTTCTCCGACGAGCGCCTGACGACGGTCGTCGCCACCCGCCAGATGCGGGAGAGCGGCCGGAAGGGACGCCGTCAGCGGGCCGTCGTCGACCAGGCCGCAGCCGTCGCGATCCTGCAGGGCTGGCTCGATGCGCGTCACTGACCGGGATCGTCGCCGGGGGGCATCGGCGACGACGCCGTGCGGCGGTTACGCTCCGACGTTGTGAAACGGATCGGTAACGCCGACCACCACCCGTCCGGCCGTTGCGCGGCGCTCCTGTGACGCGCCGCGCGGAGGTGTTCCCGTCGCGCCGCGAGGAGCTGGCGGCCCGCCGGGCGGAGCTGCGGCAGCGGGCCAAGCGGCGGCGCAGGCGCCTCGCCGCAGCGGCGCTCGCGGTGTTGCTGCTGGTCGGCGGCTTGATCGGCGGCGGCTACCTGCTTTACGAGGAGTTCTTCGGCGTTCCGGACTACGACGGCGACGGCGGGGCGGCGGTGGTCGTCCAGGTCGCCGACGGCGCCACCGGCGCCCAGATCGGCGGCGCGCTGCAGCGTGCCGACGTCGTCAAGAGCGTGGAAGCGTTCACCCGGGCGGCCGCATCGGAGCCACGCATCCTCGCGGTGCAGCCCGGCTACTACGCGATGCGCGTCCAGATGTCGGGTAACGCCGCCGTCGCGCGCCTGCTCGATCCCGCCGCCCGCGTCGGCCAGCTCGAGATCCGCGGCGGCGTGCAGCTGGACGACACCAGCAACCCGGACGGCTCCACGGTTCCCGGGGTGCTGACGCTGATCTCGAACGCCACGTGCGCGGAGATCGGCGCGCAGCGGCAGTGCGTCAGCAGCGACGAGCTGCGCACGGCGATGTCGCAGACCGACCTCGCGGACCTGGGCGTTCCGGCATGGGCGCGCGAGGACGTCGCGAAGGCCGAGCCTCGGCGACGCCTGGAGGGCCTGCTCGTCCCCGGTGTCTACGACGTCAAGCCCGGCGTCCCGGCGCTGGACGTGCTGCGCGGGGTGCTCGCGGCGTCGGTGACCCGGCTGGAGGCCGATGGGCTGGTCAGCGGTGCCCGCGACATCGGCTACACGCCCTACAAGGTGCTCATCGTGTCGTCGCTGGTGGAGAAGGAGGGCATCACCGCCGACATGCCCAAGGTCGCGCGGGTGCTCTACAACCGGCTCGGCGCCGGGCAGCGCCTCCAGCTGGACTCGACCGTCAACTACCCGCTCGACCTGCAGGCCCTGCGCACGAACGCCAACGACCGGGCCAAGCCGGGTCCGTACAACAGCTACGCGGTCGCGGGCCTGCCGCCGACGCCGATCGCGGCGCCCGGTAAGGCCGCGGTCGAGGCCGCCCTGGCCCCGGCCGAGGGGCCGTGGCAGTACTTCGTGCGCTGCCAGCCGGACGGGTCGTCGTGCTTCGCGGCGACGCTCGAGGAGCACAACCGCAACGTCGCCGAGGCCGTGGCCAACGGCGCGTTCTGAGGCCCGGGCCGTCCCGCGCAGCCTCACTGCCCGAACATGCCACGGGGCGGCCGGGGCGACGGGACGGCCGTCGCGTCGGTGACGACCTCGGCCCCCGCGGCGAAGACCGCACCCGGCTCGACCCGTGCCGGGAAGGGGTCGGCCGCCACCCGCCGGGCCACCTCGACCAGCGGCAGGTCCTGCCGGTCCCCACCGCCGGCGACCAGCACGACGTTGCCGAACCGGCGGCCGTGCAGCACGTCCGGTGCCGCGACGATCGCGACGTCGGCGAACACCGCCGCCGCGGTCGCGGCCTGCCCCCGGGCGAAGTCCAGCGGCGTCCGCCGCTGCGCCACGGTGCGCGCGCCCGCGCCGTCGGCGAGGTTCGCGACGTAGCAGCCGCCGGGGCGCAGCACGCGCGCCACGTCCGTCACGAACTCCACCGAGGTCAGGTGCGCGGGGATGCGGGCGCTGGCATAGACGTCGAGCAGCACGACGTCGTACGCGGCCGCCGGCTCGGCCGCGAGTCCGGCGCGGGCGTCGACGACCTGCACGTCGAGCCCCATTCCGTCCGCGGGCAGCCGGCAGCGCACCAGCTCGACCAGCGCGCCGTCGAGCTCCACGACCCGCTGCACCGAGCCGGGACGGGTGGCGGCGACGTAGCGAGGCAGCGTCCACGCCCCGCCGCCGAGATGCAGGACGCGCAGCGGGGCGGGCGGCGGAGGGTCGAGCGCGTCGAGCAGGTGGCCGGTCCGGCGGACGTACTCGAACTCCAGATGCGTGGGGTCGGCGAGGTCGACGTGGCTCTGCGCGGTGTCGTCGATCAGCAGCGTCCACGCCGACGGGCGGTACGGGTCGGCCACCAGCTCGGCCCGCCCGTCGCCGATCTCGACCCGGATGACCGCCGCGGCGAGCCGGCCTCCTCGTGCGTCGTCCACCGTGGAATCCTCCCCCGAACGGACGGCGACATGCACCGGGCCCGTGAACGCGTAACACGCGTGACACGTGCGCGGAACACGGCGTTCCTAGCGTGATCGCGGATCAGGACCGGACAGTGGGAGGCACGAGTGCTGCTGACGCCGCACGAGCAGGAAAGGCTCCTGCTGCACGTCGCCGCGGGGCTGGCGCAGCAGCGCCGCGATCGCGGGCTCAAGCTCAACTATCCCGAGACCGTCGCGCTGATCAGCTCGTGGGTGCTGGAGGGCGCCCGCGACGGCCGGAGTGTCGCCGAGCTCATGTCCGGCGGGCAGCAGGTGCTCACCCGCGACGACGTGATGGAGGGCGTACCGGAGATGATCTCCTCGGTGCAGGTCGAGGCGACGTTCCCGGACGGCACCAAGCTCGTCACCGTCCACCGGCCCGTCCAGTGATCCCGGGGGAGTACACCCACCCGGACGAGCCGGTCGTGATCGACCGGGCTCGAACCTCCGTGCTGGTGGTCAACTCGGGTGACCGGCCCGTGCAGGTGGGGTCGCACTACCACTTCGCGGCCGCCAACCCGGCGCTGCTGTTCGACCGCGACGCCGCGCAGGGCAGGCGGCTCGCGGTGCCGGCCGGCACGGCCGTGCGCTTCGAGCCCGGTGTGGAGAAGACCGTCGAGCTGGTGGAGCTGGGCGGCACGAAGACCGTGCCCGGGCTGCGACTCGCCGAAGGGGGCCACCCGTGACCGACGGACCCTGGCTGATCGACCGCGCCCGTTACGCGGAGCTGTACGGGCCCACCGTGGGCGACCGGATCCGGCTCGCCGACACCGACCTGTTCGTGGAGGTCACCGAGGACCGCTGCCGCGGGCCGCAGGGCGGCGACGAGGTCGTCTTCGGCGGCGGCAAGGTCATCCGCGAGTCGATGGGGCAGGCCCGGGCCACCCGCGGCGAGGGCACCCCCGACCTGGTGATCACCGGCGCGGTCGTGGTCGACCACTGGGGCGTCGTCAAGGCGGACGTCGGTGTGCGCGACGGGCGGATCGTCGCGCTGGGCAAGGCCGGCAACCCGGACACGATGGACGGGGTGCATCCGGACCTGGTGATCGGGCCGTCGACGGAGATCGTCGCCGGGAACGGGATGATCCTCACCGCGGGCGGGGTGGACTGCCACGTCCACCTCATCTCCCCGACCCAGATCCCCGAGGCGCTCGGTTCGGGGGTGACAACCTGGATCGCGGGCGGCACCGGCCCGGCGGACGGCACGAAGGCCACCACCGTCACCCCCGGCGCCTGGTACGTGGCGCGCATGCTGGAGTCGCTCGACGCCTGGCCGATCAACATCGCGCTGCTCGGCAAGGGCAACACCGTCGGGCACGAGGCGCTGCACGAGCAGGTGCTCACCGGGATCTCGGGTTTCAAGCTGCATGAGGACTGGGGCTCGACGCCCGCCGCGATCGACGCCTGCCTGCGGGTGGCCGATCAGACCGGCGTGCAGGTCGCGATCCACACCGACACGCTCAACGAGGCCGGCTACGTCCAGGACACCCTCGCCGCGATCGCCGGCCGGGGCATCCACGCCTACCACACGGAGGGCGCAGGCGGCGGCCACGCACCGGACATCATCACCGTCGCGGGGCAGCCGCACGTGCTGCCGTCGTCGACGAACCCGACCCGGCCGCACACGGTGAACACCGTCGACGAGCACCTCGACATGCTCATGGTCTGCCACCACCTCAAGCCGACGGTGCCCGAGGACCTGGCGTTCGCCGAGTCCCGGATCCGGCCGTCGACGATCGCGGCCGAGGACCTGCTGCACGACATCGGCGCGATCTCCATGATCGGCTCGGACTCGCAGGCGATGGGCCGGGTGGGCGAGGTGCCGCTGCGGACGTGGCAGACCGCGCACGTCGCCAAGTTGCGGTGGGGCGCGCTGCCCGGCGACGGGCCCGCGGACAACCTGCGGGCGCGGCGCTACGTCGCGAAGTACACGATCTGCCCGGCGATCGCGCACGGGCTCGACGGCGAGGTCGGCTCGGTCGAGCCGGGGAAGCTCGCGGACCTGGTGCTCTACGCGCCGGCCTTCTTCGGGGTGAAGCCCTCGCTGGTCATCAAGGGCGGGATGATCGTGTACGCGGCGATGGGTGACGCGAACGCCTCGATCCCGACGCCGCAGCCGGTGCTGCCGCGCCCGATGTTCGGGGCGGACGGGGTGACGGCGGCGGCCACGTCGGTGCACTTCGTCGCGTCGCTGGCGCTCGAGGGCGGGCTCGCCGACCGGTTGGACGTGCGGCGGCGGCTGGTGCCGGTGCGCGACACCCGGCGGCTCACGAAGGCGGACATGCCGAACAACGACGCGCTGCCGACGATCGAGGTCGAGCCCGACACGTTCACGGTGCGGGTCGACGGCGAGGTCGTGGAGCCGGCACCCGCGGAGGTACTGCCGATGGCCCAGCGGTACTTCCTGTTCTGAGCGGCTAGCGCTCGTCGGGCTGTGGTCCGATGTACCCGGCGGACACCGTGTCGTCGTCGAAGGTGATCAGCTTCGGCGTGTCCGGACCGAGCTTGTTCCCGCCGACATGGGCACCGACCGAGCCGTCGGACAACGAGATGGCCTTGTTGTTCTTCCCGTCGAAGAAGTTGTCGGCGACCGTGACGCCGGTGACGTTCTTGAACTGCACGGACTGCGCGGCGCCCGTCTCGCAGTAGTTGTCGTAGAACGTCCAGCCCGTGCTCGCTCCCGGCCCGTTCACGCCCTCGTCCGGGATCTGCGGACCTTCCGCGATCAGGCACTGCGCGGCCGTCTTCTCGCAGCGGTTGCCCTCGATCGTGATGTTGCTGCTGGTCGGGTAGGTGTCGCTGTAGAAGGTCTGCATGCAGTCGGGGTGCGGCCCGTCACCGCAGACATGGTCGTCACAGTCCGACCCGTCGCTGACGTCGCTGATCGTGTTGTGCAGGATCGTGATGTCGTTGCCGAAGAAGCGCATGCCGTCGGTGTCGTCGCCGTCGTACACGGGGTGCGTGATCGTGTTGTCCCGGAACGTGATGTTGTCCCCCTGCAGCCGCGCGCCCATGTTGTTCGCGTCCTTCGAGGTGAAACCCTGGACGATGACGTTGTCGGCGGTCACATCGATCCCCTGCACGGTCGTGTCCCCGCCTCCCGAGTAGGTGACGGGCGACCGCGCGGTGCCGCCGTGGTCGATGGTCAACCGTGCCGACGAGTCGCCGGTGAGGCAGATGACCGCGCCCGGGCTCGCCGAGGGCGGCGAGTTCACGTCGGCCGTCGTCGTGCACTGGACGTCACCGAGCGGGCGGACGCCCGCGTCGTCCGCGGGTTCCTCGCCGGGGCCCCCGCCGGCGGTGACGGTCGTCGTCGCCGCTGTGCCCCCGACCGTCACCTTCACGTCCAGCGGCCCCTGGTAGCCGTCGGGAACCGGGACGCTCGCGGTGAGCCGGCCGACCGTGTCGGTGGTGGCGTCGACGGTCGTCGTGCCCTGAGGGGTGGTGCCCGTCACGGCCGCCTTGGACACCACCGGGAAACCGAGGGCGTCGACCGCCACGAACGAGTCGCCCAGCGGCCTGCCGGTCACCTGCGGCGCCGGGGCCGGACCGCTCGTCCCGCAGGCGGTCGCCCAGATCGCGAGGAGCAGGAGGCAGAGGCCGAGCACCGGGCGGCCTGGCCCACGCCGACGGCGGGGAGCCCGTACGGCTCCCGGGGCCGCCTCCTCGGTGTCGCGGTTCATGCAGGTCACGACAACGAACCTACGCTGTCGAGTACGGCACCCGTGTGAGGTGGGTGGTCCGGACGGACGAGAGCCCCGTGCTCTCCCGGGTGCCGGTCCCGGACCGCCCGCGACGCCCAGATCGGTGATCTGCCAGAAACAGTGGACCGGTACGTTCGTCTCCGATGCTTCCGCTGTTCCTGCTCGCCGACTCGCGGCTGCCGTCGGGCGGCCACGGGCACTCGGGCGGCGTCGAGGCCCTGGTGGACCGCGGGCTGGTGCGCACCGCCGAGGAACTGGCGCTCTTCCTGGAGGGGCGCGTACGCACCGGCGGCCGGGTGGTCGCCGCCGCCGCGGCGGCGGCCTGCGCGGTTGCGGCTCCGCCGCGGTGTCCTGAAAGCCACTTTCAGGACACCACACGCCCTGAACGTGGCTTTCAGGACACGGGCGACGACGCGGGCTGGGCGCGTTGGGACGCCGCGGTGTCGGCCCGCGCCCCGTCCGCTGCCCTGCGGGCGGCGTCGCGAGCCCAGGGCGCGGCGCTGCTGCGGACCGTGTCGCTGGCCTTCCCGACCCCCGCCGTCGCCGCGCTCCGCGCGCTCCCGCGCGTGCACCACCCGCTCGTGCTCGGCGCCGCCGCGGCCGCGGCCGGGGCCGACCCGGCCCAGGCGGCGGCCCTCGCGCTGCACCACCTCGTCGGCGGGGCCGCCACGGCGGCGGTCCGGCTCCTGGGGCTCGACCCGCTACGGGTCACTGCCGTCACCGCCGCCGTGGCGAGGTCCGCCGAGCCCGTGGCCGCCGATGCGGCCACGCTGGGCCGCGCCGCCGTCGCCGCGGGCGACCCGGCACTGCTGCCGACCGAGGGCAGCGCCCTGACCGACGTCCTGGCCGAACTGCACCGCGCATCGGAGGCGACCCTCTTTGCATCGTGACGACCTGCTCTCGGGGATCAACGGAACGCACGCCCATGTCCCGCTACCGGCCGCGCCGGGCCGCGCCGTCCGGATCGGGATCGGCGGCCCCGTCGGCGGCGGCAAGACCGCCCTCGTCGCCGCGCTGTGTCGCACACTGCGCGACCAGATGTCGCTGGCGGTGGTAACCAACGACATCTACACCACCGAGGACGCCGACTTCCTGCGTCGCCACGGTGTGCTGCCCGACGAGCGGATCCGCGCCGTACAGACCGGCTGCTGTCCCCACACCGCGATCCGTGACGACATCACCGCGAACCTCGACGCCGTCGACGAACTGGTCGCGCTGCACGACCCGGACCTCGTGCTCGTCGAGAGCGGCGGCGACAACCTCACCGCCACGTTCAGCTACGGGCTCGTCGACAAGCAGATCTTCGTCGTCGACGTCGCAGGCGGGGACAAGGTGCCACGCAAAGGCGGCCCGGGCGTCATCCGCTCGGACCTCCTGGTGATCAACAAGACGGACCTCGCCCCGCTGGTGGGAGCCGATCTCGAGGTGATGCGCACGGACGCCGAGCGGCTGCGCGAGGACCGGCCGACGATGCTGGTGTCGCTGCGGGAGCAGCCGGACGCGGGGCCGGTCGTGGCGTGGGTCACCACGCTGGTGCGGGCTCGCCGGTCGTGACGGCCCGGCGCACGTGAGGGCCGGGATCCGGGCGGTGACGCGGCTGACCGTCGAGCGTGCCGCCGGTCGGCAGGCCCTTCGGTGGGTGCCCGGCTGGCCGGTGGTCCTGCGCCCGACCGGCGGCGACGAGCGGGTGCACCTGGTCCACGCCGCGGGCGGACCGCTCGGCGGCGACGACCTCGCACTGTCCGTCGACGTCGGCCCGGGGGCACGGCTCGCCGTGCACAGTGCGGGCGCGACGCTCGTGCAGCCGGGGGCCGCGACCGACGCGCCGGCGCGGTGGACGGTCGAGCTGCAGGTCGGGGTGAGCGCCCGGGTGCACTGGGCGCCGGAGCCGACGGTGGTGAGCGACGGGGCGGGTCTGGAGTCGACGGTGCGGGTCGTGCTGGCCGCGGGTGCCGTGGCCACCGTGCGGGAGATCGTCGTGCTCGGTCGGCACGGGCAGCGCGGCGGCCGGTACGCCGGGACCACGCACGTCGCCGTCGACGGCGTGCCGCTGCTCGCGCACACCACACTGCTCGACGGGGCCGACCCGAGTCTCTGCGGGCCGGCGGGTACCGGTGGGGCCCGGTCGGTCGGGACGCTCGTGCGCGCCGGGGCGGACGTTGCCACGACCCTCTCCGGCCGCCGCGGGGAGACCCCCGATGTCCGCTGGGCGTGGTCGGCGCTCGACGGCCCCGGGGAGGTGCTGATGGCGGTCGGGACGCCCTCCGCGGTGGCGGCCGTGCTCGACGCCCAGGGCCGCGGTGCGGCCGGTGCCGAGGATCGGTCCCGCGGGACGGTCGCGGCCGAGCCGGGCTCCCTGGTCCCGGCGCCGGGCGGCCCGTGAGCCGGACTCGACCGCTTGTGGAGGGAATCAGCGCTGCCGGACGGCGCCGTACACGCGCTCGAACGCCAGCGTGAGCACGACGCGCCGGTCGGCGACCATCGCCGCCCGGTACTCCGGCCAGTCCGGGTGCTCCCCGGCCAGCCGACGGTAGAGGTCGACGAGCGCCTCGACCGTGTCGTCCTGGGGGTCCGCCGCGGGCGGGGTCAGCTCGGCGAAGCCCTCGCCGACGGCCCACGCGGTCAGGTCCGGGGTGACGACCTGGTAGCTCGCCCGCGGGTCGCGGCGCAGGTTGCGGGTCTTGGCGCGGTCGTCGGTCACCGAGATGAGCACCGCCCGGCGGGCGGGATCCCACACGTGGATGACCACCGACGCCTGCGGGCGCCCGTCGCGCTTCAGCGTGATCAGGCTGCCGCCGCGCAGCTCCGCGAAGAGGGCGAGAAGAGCGGGGTCGAACGCCATGGCGCGCTCCCGGTTCGGGGACGGGGGCCACAACCGGTCGCCTGCAGCGCCTGTCGTGCACGGCGTACCGGGCCGGTCGTCCTCGTGCGGTCGCCGCCGGGGGAGCAGGCGGACGACGGGATCATGCTTCGACCTGCGGGAACCGCTGTCAAGAGGGAAGCGCACCGGGTTGGCGCCGTCACGCGACGAGCTCCGCGGGCAGCTGTACGGCACGCGCTCCTACGGAACCATGAGCTGGGCGCCCTTCCACAGACAGCACGATCGCGACCACGATGAAGCCCGGCTTCCACAGCGTCCGCGGAATGAGCGTGTCGCGGAAGAGGCGGTCGGGATCGGTGTCCTTCTCTGCGTGCCGGCCGCACCGCGTCCGCAGCGCCGCCGAACAGCAGCAGCCACACGAGCCCGGCCGCCAGAGCCCGCCTGCAGCATCGGCGTCTCCGTACAGCGCGACGTAGCCGGTGGCCGGCCGCCAGGAGCAGCACCACGAACGTCGTCCACTCCCGCTCGGCCTTGAACAGGGTCAGGACCAGTAGGACGACGGCCGTCCAGAGCAGCGGCAGGATCTGCCCCGCGTCGAGGAGCGCCGCGCCGCCGAGCCCGAGGAGCGGAGGCGTGACGTAGCCGGCGAAGGACCATGAGGATCCGAGCCCGGGCCCCAGCGCCTCGTCTCCGGCTGCGTGCGCGCCCGCGTTCCCGTTGGTCACCTCGAAGAGCAGGATCCTGTGCCCGGTGAGGATCCCGACGACCACGTGTCCGGACTCGTGGGCGATGGTGGCGAACGCGCCGCACCGACCGCCAGGCGGCGACCAGCAGCAGCAGTGCGCCCACCGCGGCGGCCGCCACGACCGGCATCGTCAAGACCACGTCGACCTCCGGCGTCAGGATGAGGGCTCGACTCGATCTCCGACGGTGTTATCAGCCGGACGTGTCGTCGACGAGGGCACTAGGCCTAGCACGTAAGGACGACAGGACCGTTCGTCTCCGGTCTTCGTGGTGGGCGCTGTCCACATCCGGCCAGGCCCGTCCACAGCCGGCCCGACACCCCTGGTGGCACTGGGGGCCGCCGCTGCAGCCTGGCGTCATGACCGCATTCCACCGACCTGCACCGCCTGCTCTGCGGCCTGACCGTGGCCGCCCTGCTCGCCGCCGCGGGCCTGCTCGCCGGTGCCGGCGCCCGGCTGCTGCTGCGCCGGCTCCGACGTGGGGCCCGGGTGCCGCCCCCGTGGTGCGAGCTCGGGGTTGCGCTCGCGTGGGGCGCGGTCGGTGCCGCCGCCGGGGCGGGCGTCGTGCCCGTGCTGTGGCTGCCGGTGCTGCTCGGGGTGGGCTGGCTCGCGGTTGCCGCCGGTGCGGTGGACCTCCGGCACCACCGCCTGCCTGACGCACTGACCCTGCCCGCGCTGCCGCTGGCGCTGCTGTTGCTCGCGCCGCTCGGCCCCGAGGTGGTGCTGCGCGCGGGGGTGGGCGCGGTGGTGGCGTTCGCGGCGTACGCCGCGGTGCACCTCGCGGCACCGTCGGCGCTGGGGGCCGGCGACGTCAAGCTGGCCGCGCCGCTCGGCGCCGTGCTCGCCGCCGCATCGTGGGCGGCCTTGGTGGCGGCCGGTGTGGTCGCCGCGCTCCTGAGCGCCGTGCTCGCGGCGGTGATGCTGCGATGCGTGGTCGGGGCGGCGCGGTGCCGCACGGCCCGTCGATGCTCGTGGCCGGCCTGCTGGTGACCACCGTGGGCGCCCGGGGTCCGTGAGAGGCGCGTCGGGGGCACCGCGGTGCCCGCTGGCAGGGACGGCAGGGGGATGATGAGGACGTGCTGCGCTGGATCACCGCCGGGGAGTCCCACGGTCCTGCGCTGGTCGCCGTGCTCGAGGGCATGGTCGCCGGCGTGGAGATCACCACCAAGGAGCTGACCACCGAGCTGGCCGGCGCAAGCTCGGGCACGGCCGCAGCCCGCGGATGTCGTTCGAGGCCGACGAGCTCGAGGTGATCGGTGGGGTCCGGCACGGGGTGACCCAGGGCGGACCGGTCGCGGTGCGCATCGGCAACACCGAGTGGCCGAAATGGGAGACGGTGATGGCCGCCGACCCCGTCGACCCGGAGCTGATCGCCAACCGCGCCCGCAACGCACCGCTGACGCGGCCCCGGCCGGGGCACGCCGATCTGGCGGGGATGACGAAGTACGGCTTCGCCGACGCCCGGCCCGTGCTGGAGCGGGCCAGCGCGCGGGAGACCGCGTCGCGGGTCGTGCTCGGCACCGTCGCGAAGGCGTTCCTGCGGCAGGCCCTGGGCGTCGAGATCGTCTCCCACGTCGTGGCGATCGGAGCGGTCGACGCCCCTGACGACGAGCCGGTGCCGGGTCCCGGGGATCTGGAGCAGGTGGACGCGAGCCCGGTTCGCGCGTTCAACGAGGCGACCGCCGCCGCGATGATGGCGGAGATCGACGCCGCACACGACGACGCCGACACGCTCGGTGGCGTCATCGAGGTGATCGCGTACGGACTGCCGGTGGGGCTCGGCTCGTACGTGCACTCAGACCGGCGTCTCGATGCGCGGCTGGCGGGGGCGCTGATGGGGATCCAGGCGATGAAGGGTGTCGAGATCGGCGACGGCTTCCGCACCGCGCACCGGCGGGGCAGCGCCGCTCACGACGAGATGCTGCCCGGTGACGCGGACGAGGAGACGAGGCCGGGATCGCACGCGCGACCGGACGAGTCCACGGGGTCTCCCGGCGTCGTCCCTCCGGTCAGGAGACTGTCCAACCGGGCCGGCGGCATCGAGGGAGGGATGACCAACGGCGAGCCGGTGCGGGTGCGGGTGGCGATGAAGCCGATCTCGACGGTGCCGCGCGCGCTGCGCACGGTCGACGTCGCGACCGGGGAGGCGGCCACCGCGATCCATCAGCGTTCCGATGCGTGCGCGGTGCCGAGGGCCGGGGTCGTCGCGGAGGCGATGGTGGCGCTGGTGCTGGCCGACGCGGCGCTGGAGAAGTTCGGCGGCGACTCCCTCGCGGAGACCCGCCGCAACGCCCGAGCCTATCTGGAGGCGGGCCGCGGCTGACCCGCTCGCCGACGTGCGTCCCAGGCCGGGCCGACCGGAGGAGGCGCGAGATACCGGTCGGTGAGTGCGCCCGCGTCCTCTACGCTGGACCGTCGTGAGTCCCGAAGAAGGTCCGGCGCAGGGCCGTCCCGTTCTGGTCCTGGTCGGGCCGCCCGGTGCCGGCAAGACGACGGTCGGCCGTGTGCTGGCCCGGCGGATCGGGGTGACGTTCACCGACGTGGACGCGCTGATCGTGGAGCGCGCCGGCAAGCCGATCGCGGCGATGTTCACCGAGGACGGCGAGGACGCCTTCCGGGCGCTGGAGCGTGAGGTCGTGGCCGAAGCCCTCGCCGCCGCCCGCGGCGTGCTCGCGCTCGGTGGCGGGTCCGTGCTGGCCGCGTCCACCCGCGAACGCCTGCGCGGCCACCGCGTGGTGCTGCTGTGGGTCGGGCTCGCCGACGGGATCCGGCGCACCGGAATGTCGACGGCGCGGCCGCTGCTGGCGGGCGTGAACCCGCGCGCCACCTTCAAGGCGCTGCTCGACGCCCGCGCCCCGCTGTACCGCGAGGTCGCGACCGTCGAGGTCGACACGTCACGGCGCAGCGCGAACCAGGTCGCGCGGGCGGTGCTCGTCGAGGTGGCACAGGCCCACCCGGGAGCCCTGGACGACGCGGTGGTGCGCGCCGCGCTGGAGCCGACCCCGCCGCACGGCACCCCGCGCGCCACGCCGGCCGCGGACCCGCTGGACGTGCCCACGCCGGCCGCGGGTATGCCGCTGCCCGATCCGTTCGTCCGCCAGCACCCCTGATCTCACCTGACCCGGACCGGTGTGTCGGCACCGGTCTCGTAGGGTCGTGCCGGTGAGGGAGCGTGCGAGCGAATCGGTGTCACAGCGCGACGACGGACGGCCTGCCGGTCCCGACGGGGGGATCGCCCGCATCGAGGTCGGTGCCGACCAGCCCTATCCGGTCCTGGTCGGCCGCGCGGTGCGCGACCGTCTCGCCGCCACCGTGGCGGGGCTCGGCGCCGGGCGGGCGCTCATCGTCCACCAGCCCGCTCTCACCGACGCCGCCGAGGCCGCGCGGAAACAGCTCGAGGCGTCCGGCGTCGATGCGCACCGCGTCGAGGTGCCCGACGCGGAGGAGGGCAAGTCGCTGGCCGTCGCGGGCTTCTGCTGGGAGGTGTGCGGGCAGGCCGGGCTCACCCGCTCCGACGTGGTCGTCGGGCTCGGCGGGGGAGCGGTGACGGATCTGGCCGGGTTCGTCGCCGCGACATGGATGCGCGGAGTCAGGGTCGTGCACGTCCCCACCACGCTGCTGGCCATGGTCGACGCGGCCGTGGGCGGGAAGACCGGCATCAACACCGCCGCAGGCAAGAACCTGGTCGGCGCGTTCCACGAGCCGTCGGCCGTCCTCGTCGACCTCGAGACCCTGCAGACGCTGCCGGCGGACGAGCTGGTCCCGGGCTCCGCGGAGATCGTCAAAGCGGGGTTCATCGCGGACCCGGTGATCCTGGACCTGATCGAGGCCGATCCGGCGGCGGCACTCGACCCGGCCGGTCCCGTGCTGCCCGAGCTGGTCCGCCGTGCGATCCGGGTGAAGGCGGACGTCGTGAGCGCGGACCTGCGCGAGTCACACCTGCGGGAGATCCTCAACTACGGCCACACCCTCGGGCACGCCATCGAGCGCCGCGAGGCCTACCGCTGGCGGCACGGCAACGCCGTGAGCGTCGGGCTGGTGTTCGCCGCGGAGCTGGCACGGGCCGCGGGCCGGCTCGACGACGCCACGGCCGACCGCCACCGCCGCCTGCTCGCGGCGCTCGGCCTTCCGGTGAACTACAGCCCGGGCGTCCTCGACGAGCTCATCGCGACCATGCACGGCGACAAGAAGGCCCGCAGCGGAAAGCTGCGGTTCGTGGTCCTCGACGGCCTGGGTGTACCGGGCCGGCTGGAGGACCCCGACCGTGACCTGCTCGAACGGGCCTACGCGGTGGTCGGTCGGTAAGCCCCCGCTGACGGCACGTCGGGCCCCCGGAGGCTCAGAAGCGCTCGTCCGGTGGGTACACCGCGCGCCGCGACACCACGGCCCGCCGGGAGATCGCGACGCTCGCGATCAAGCCGAGCAGGCCGACCGCGGCGAGGATCCAGCCCGCCAGCTGCAGGTTGATGGTGCCGAGATCAAACGGCACGGCCAGCGCGAGGATGAGGCCGACGGCGATCATGCCGATGCTGGTGCCGATGCGCATGCGGGCGGGTACCCGTAATCGCCTCCCGACCAATCGCAGGGCCTGCGGGGCCCGAGCGGAGCGCAGCAAGCACACCACCTACTGCCAGCGCGTGTCCGCGACGACCTGTAGTTTGCCGCGAGAGCTGATCATCCGGCCGGTATCGGCGCCGGATCGGCCCACCCAACCCCCGGACGATCAGCCCGACCCGCGCATAGCTGATCATCCGGCCGACATCGCGCCCGGATCCGCCCACTTGGGCCCCGGACGATCAGCTCACCCCGCACATAGCTGATCATCCGGCCGATACGGGGCCCGGATCCGCCCACTCGGCCCGCGGTGGGCTGCCGGCGGATCCGCGCCTGGTATCCAGCGGGCGCCTCCGCCCTCCTCATGACGGGTCGGCCAGCCGTGCCGGCCCATCACCGTCATCGGAGGTGCCCATGTCTGCCGTCCCCACGTCGCCCGCGCCGCGGATGGCCGCGCACGAGATCTCCCGGTTGCGGGCCGCGGCCGCGCACGCCCGCCGGGCGGTACCCGGTCCGCTCGGCGAGCTCGCCGCCCGGGAGCTGATCGCCTACGCCGAGTTCGGCTACCGCGGTGCCCGCGACGCACTCGTGCCGCAGCTCGTCCGGCAGGTGCTGGGCCTGCCCGCGGCGTCCGAGCCGTAGGCTTTCGCGCGTGTCCCACGCCTCCCGCCGCGCGGCACTGCGCGGCCTGCTGCGCGCCGCCGACGTCGAAGCACTGCTGGTCACGGATCTGGTGAACGTCCGGTATCTGACCGGGTTCACCGGTTCCAACGCGACGCTCCTGCTGCACGTCGACGGCGACGCGGCCAGTCGCTTCTGCACGGACGGGCGGTACGACGCCCAGAGCGCCAAGGAGGTCGGCGACCTGGAGCGGGTGATCGACCGCGGCGGTGCCCTCGTGCTGGCGAGGTCGGCGGACGACCTGGGGGTGTCCCGGCTGGGCTTCGAGTCGGACGTGGTCACCGTCGACCAGCACGAGGCGCTGGTCGACGTCGCGGGCGACACCGTGCTGCTGCACCGCACGCCGGGTCTGGTGGGTCGCCTGCGGCTGGTCAAGGACGAGACCGAGATCGCCGCGCTGCGCGCTGCGTGCGCCGTCGCCGACTCCGCGCTCGCCGACCTGATCGCGGCGGGTGGCCTGCGGCCCGGCCGCAGCGAGCGGGACGTCTCCTACGACCTGGAGACGCGCATGCGAGCGCGCGGCGCCGAGGGGCCGTCGTTCGCGACGATCGTCGCCGCCGGTCCGCACTCCGCGGTGCCGCACCACCGTCCGACGGACTCGTCGATGCGCCGCGGGGACCTGGTGAAGATGGACTTCGGCGCGCTGGTCGACGGCTACCACTCCGACATGACCCGCACCGTGGTGCTCGGCAGGGCCGCAGGCTGGCAGCGTGACCTGCACGCGCTCGTCGCGGCCGCCCAGGAGGTGGGGCGGGGCCGGCTGACCCCCGGGGCGCAGGTCGTCGACGTCGACGCCGCCGCCCGCGAGGTGGTCGCGGGCGCGGGGTACGGCGACGAGTTCGTGCACGGGCTGGGGCACGGTGTCGGCCTGCAGATCCACGAGCCGCCGCTGCTCGGCCCGACCGGGACCGGTGTGCTGCAGGCGGGCATGGTCGTCACCGTCGAGCCCGGGGTGTACCTGCCCGGGCGCGGCGGGGTGCGGATCGAGGACACCCTGATCGTCCGTGACGGCACGCCCGAGCTGCTCACCCGCTCCCCGCGCGAGCTGCTCGAGATCGGGTAGGCGCGGGAGGGTGGCGCGCGCCGCTCGGCATGCAACCGGCCGCCCTGGTTCCTCCGTCCTGTCGGCACGTCGACCGAAAGGCCATCGCCATGTCCCGTGCCCTGACCCGCATCGCCGTCGTCGCCGGCGTCCTCCTGCTCGCCGGGTGCGCGTCGGGTACGACACCCGAGCTCGGCCGAGCGGCGCCGGACCGGACGAGCATCACCACCCGGGGCGTCGGCACCGTTGCAGGCACTCCGGACACGCTGACGGTCGTCCTCGGCGTGCAGACTCGCGCGGCGTCCGCGGCCGACGCCTTGGCCGACAACAACACCCGCGCCGGCGGCCTGCTCGACGTCCTGCGCGGCCGCGGCGTCGCCGACGAGGACCTGCGCACCAGCGGCCTGTCGATCTCGCCGACGTTCGAGGCCGACGGCCGGATCAGCGGCTACGAGGTGACCAACGAGGTCACGGCGACGCTGCGCGACATCGCCGGGGCCGGAGCGCTCGTCGACGCCGCCGCGCAGGCCGCGGGCGACGCCGTGCGCGTGCAGCAGATCGCCTTCGGGATCGACGACGACGCGCAGCCGCGGGCCCAGGCCCGCGCCGACGCCGTCCGGCAGGCCGTGACCCAGGCCCGCCAGCTCGCCGACGCCGCGGACGTGGGCCTCGGGCCGATCCTGTCGATCACGGAGGTGAGCGGGAACCAGCCTCCGGTCCCGATCACCCGGGACAGCGCGGCGGCGCAGGCGGCTGTCCCGATCCAGCCGGGCACGCAGGACGTGTCGGTGACCGTCGAGGTGGTGCACGCGGTCGCCGCCTGACCGGGCACTGGGGGAGGGATGTGCCGGTCCGGGTAGGCTCGGCGGAGACGACGGCGCCGGTCCGGGCGCCGGCACCGACACATCCGGCGCGTGACCAGACCGCGCCCCCGCAGCAGACGCAGGAGATACCGCCCGTGGCGACGACGAACGACCTGAAGAACGGCCTGGTGCTCAACCTCGACGGCCAGCTCTGGGCGATCACGGCGTTCCAGCACGTCAAGCCCGGCAAGGGTGGTGCGTTCGTGCGCACCACCCTGAAGAACGTGCTCACCGGCAAGGTCGTCGACAGGACCTTCAACGCCGGTACGAAGGTCGACACCGCCACCGTGGACCGGCGCGACATGACCTACCTCTACCGCGACGGTGCGGACTTCGTCTTCATGGACGGCGACACCTTCGACCAGATCCCGATCCCGGAGTCGACGGTCGGCGACGCCGCGAACTACCTCCTGGAGAACCAGACGGCGATGGTCGCGACGCACGACGGGGTTCCGCTCTACATCGAGCTCCCCACCTCCGTCGAGCTGGTGATCTCCCACACCGACCCCGGCCTGCAGGGCGACCGCTCCACCGGCGGCACCAAGCCGGCCACGCTGGAGACCGGCGCCGAGATCCAGGTGCCGCTGTTCCTCTCGACCGGCGAGAAGGTGAAGGTCGACACCCGTGACGGCCGGTACCTCGGCCGGGTGTCCTGAGCCGGCCGGCATGCCCAGGGCCCGCACGAAGGCGCGCAAACGCGCGCTCGACATCCTCTTCGAGTCCGAGGCGCGCGACGTCGACCCTCGCGGGGTCCTCGTGCAGCGCCGCGAGACCGACGATGCACCGCCGGTCTCGGACTACGCGGCGATGCTCGTCGAGGGCGTCGTCGCGCACCGCGACCGGATCGACCAGCTGCTCGCCGAGCACGCCGAGGGCTGGACGGTGGCCCGGATGCCCGCCGTCGACCGGAACCTGCTGCGGATCGCCGTGTTCGAGCTGCTGTGGGTGGACGAGATCGACGACCCCGTGGCGATCACCGAGGCCGTCGAGCTGGCCCGGACGCTGTCGACGGACGACTCCCCACGCTTCCTCAACGGCGTGCTGAGCCGCATCGCCGACCTCGCCGTCTACCTGCGTACCACCCGCTGACGCGCCCGCCCGCGGCGTGAGTGAGCCGAAGGTCTGCGCGCGACCCGTCGACGTCGCGCCGGCTTCCTGACCCGTCGTCGGCTTCCTGACGTCTCGCCGCCCTCTCACTCGCGCCGGTTCGTGACATCGCGCCGGTTTCCTGCACTGCGCGCTTGCGGTAGCCGGCGCGGGGTGCACCGCGCTGAGCGACGAACGCCACGTCATCGCCTATCGATTCGATTCGATGACCGGTCTAGCGTGGACGGAGTGCGTGCCGCAATCCTCACCATGGCCCTCGGGGCATTCGCGATCGGCCTGACCGAGTTCGCGATCATGGGCCTGCTGCCGCAGGTCGCGACCGATCTGGCGGTCTCGGTGCCCACCGCGGGCAACCTCGTCACGGCCTACGCGGTCGGGGTGGTCGTCGGCGCACCGCTGCTCACCGCGGTGGGGGCGCGCCGGTCGCGCCGCACGCTGCTGCTGGCTTTCATGGGCCTGTTCGCCGTCGGCAACGGGCCGAAGCCTGTCCTGTGGATCAGCGCCGCAGCGGAGCGAGGCGGTGATCCACAGGTGGAGTGACTGCCGCGCTCGCGCCCGGCTTCGGCACCCTGCTCGCGGCCCGGTTCCTCAGCGGGCTGCCGCACGGGGCGTTCTTCGGCCTTGCCGCGCTGGTCGCCGCCGACCTGGCCGGCCCGGCGCGCCGGGCGTCGGCGGTCGGCTGGCTGTTCCTCGGGCTCACCGTCGCCAACCTGGTCGGCGTGCCGGCGGCGACCGTGTTCGGCGGCGTGGTCGGCTGGCGCCTGGCGTTCGCGCTGATCGCCGGCGTCGCGCTGCTGTGCGTCGCCGGGATGCTGCTGACCGTGCCGCGGGACGCGGGCGGTGGCGGCGCGGCGGTCGGGCTGCGGGCCGAGCTCGCGGTGTTCCGCCGGCCCGCGGTGCTGCTCGCGCTCGCCATGGTCGTGTTCGGCTGCGGGGGCCTCTTCACGTTCTCCACCTACATCGCGCCGATGACGAGAGGTCACCGGCTGGTCACCCGCGGCGGTCCCGGTGATGCTCGCGCTCCTGGGTCTCGGCATGACGGCGGGGACGGTCCTGGGCGGCCGCCTCGCCGACCGCATGGACAGCCTGCGCGCTGCCGTCGTCGTGCTCGGTGCGCAGGCGGTGGTGCTGCTCGGTGCGGTTGCCGCGGTGCACTCGCGGGTGCTCGCACCGGTCGCCGCATTCGCGGTCGGCGCGCTGAGCCTCGCGCTGGTGCCGGTGGTGCAGACGGTGGTGGTCGACGCCGCACGGGAAGCACCCGTCCTGGCATCGGCGTCGATGCAGTCGGGTTTCAACATCGCGAACGCGCTGGGCGCGGCACTCGGCGGCGTGGTGCTGGCCGCCGGGCTGGGCTACGCGGCGCCGCCCGCGGTCGGGGCGGCGATGGCGGCGGTCGGCGTCGGAATCGCCCTCGCGGCGCGGCGGCGGGCGCGGGCGACGGGTGCAGCCCAGGCTCGGCCGGCCGCGGTCGCGGCCACCGACTGACCCCTCGTCATGACCTCGGGGCGCCGCCGGTGACCGCGTCACGACCACGCGTGCCGGCGCGCATCTCGTCGGGCCGGCGCACCTGCTGTGCGGGGTGCGGCGGCCTCGCTCGGCGTGTGACGACGCCGCGAGGGCTGCGACGGTCGATGGTGGCCACGACAGCGGTGTCACCTGCCGTGCATGCAGTCGCGCATCTCGTCGGGCCGGCGCACCTGCTGCGCCGGGTGTGCCGGCTTCACGCGGTGTGTGACGGCGCCGCGCGAGGTGCGCGGGCCCTTCCTGGAGGGCGGGCCGGTCACGCGCCGTCGCTCCGAGCGCGCGCCACCGCGCGTCCGGGCTGACGAGACCGGGCTCACGAGCGGGACGGCCGGGGGCCGGCCGGCCATCGCTCCGCAGTGACAAGACCGGGAACCGGCCGTTGGTGGGCGGCCCCCGGTCTCGTCAGTGCGTCAGCCGACGGGGCGGGCCTCGGGGGGCAGGACGCCCCAGTCGATGAGCTGGTCGGTCAGCTCGCCCGGCGTCTTGTCGTAGATGATCGCCAGCGAGCGCAGGTCCTCCGCCCGGATCGAGAGGACCTTGCCGTTGTAGTCGCCGCGCTGGCTCTGGATCGCGGCGGCGTAGCGGGCGAGCGGGCCGACCTTGTCGGCGGGCAGCTGCTGCAGGCGTTCCAGATTGATAACGATCTTCGTGGCGGGCTCGGAGCCGGACGGGACGCGGCCCTCCGGGAGCAGTTCCGCGACCGGGACGCCGTAGAAGTCGGCGAGCTCGGCCAGCTTCTGCACAGTGACGGCCCGGTCGCCGCGCTCGTAGGAGCCCACCACGACCGCCTTCCAGCGGCCACCCGACTTCTGCTCCACCCCGTGCAGCGACAAGCCCTGTTGCTGTCGGATGGCGCGCAGCTTGCTGCCGAGCGCCTTGGCGTAGTCGCCCATGTGGCGACCTCCTTCTTCGCTGGCGTCGGCCGCGGGACCGACGTCGAGAGCTGCATGGTGCGTGCGACCGGCGCGCGGGGCCCCGGCCTCCGGTGCCCCTGGTGGTGCCCCCCGCAGACCGCGGCCACCCGGACGCACCCGATCGATACGGAGAGTAATCCTCGGTGGTGCTCCGCGTCTGGTCAAGCCGCGAAGCCCTTCAAGCGGTCCGAACAGGCCGAGTCCACTCGAACGGCTGATCGACATCGGTGATCTGGGCGTTACCTGAGGGTGCGGCGTGCGGTCCGGAACGGGTCCGGTGTGTACCGAACGCGACCACCGCGGCGTCGAGACGTCCCCTCGCGGAGCCCGTGGCGACAACTGGTATACGGTCGGCGACGGCGGCCCGGTGCCGCCCGGGTCCGTCCCGCGACGGCGGTCGGGTCCGTTCCTTTAAGCCCGTCCGGTGAGGCGGGGAAGGAGAGTTCCGTGGCGACCGATCGCCGCGGGGACGCCAGGCGCACCGCCGCTCCCGACCGGGAGCTGTTCAGCGCCGCCGACGTCACCCGCACCGTCGCGCGCATCGCGCACCAGATCATCGAGAAGACCGCCTTCGGGCCGGACAACCCCGACCAGCTCGTGATCGTCGGCATCCCCACCGGCGGAGCGGTCCTCGCCCGCAGGCTGGCCGCGGCGATCGCCGAGTTCACCGGCGTCACCCCCGCCGTCGGCACGGTCGACCCCACCCTCTACCGCGACGACCTGCGCCGCGGCCCCGCCCGCCCGCTCGGCGACACCGCGTTGCCCGACGGCGGCCTCGACGACCGGCTGGTCGTGCTGGTCGACGACGTGTTGTTCTCCGGCCGGACGGTGCGCGCCGCGCTCGACGCGCTGGGCGAGCACGGGCGTCCGCGCGCGGTCCAGCTGGCCGTGCTCGTCGACCGCGGGCACCGCGAGCTGCCGATCCGCGCCGACTACGTCGGCAAGAACGTCCCCACCGCGCAGGGCGAGTCGATCGTCGTGCTGTTGACCGAGACCGACGGTCGCGACGGGGTGGCGCTGCGCCGCGCCGCCGAGAGCACCGAGGGCGCAGAGGCGGGCTCGTGAGGCACCTCCTGTCGGTGACCGACCTGGACGCCGGGTCCGCGACCGGGCTGCTCGACACCGCGGACCGGCTCAAGCAGGCGCTGCTGGGCCGGGAGGTGCGCAAGCTGCCGACGCTGCGCGGACGCACGGTCGTCACGATGTTCTACGAGAACTCCACGCGCACCCGCGTCTCGTTCGAGGTCGCGGGCAAGTGGATGAGTGCGGACACGATCAACGTGTCGGCGAGCGGGTCGTCGGTCGGCAAGGGGGAGTCCCTGCGCGACACCGCCGCGACGCTGGCCGCGATCGGTGCCGACTGCATCGTCGTGCGCCACCCGGCCTCCGGCGCGGCGCACCGGATGGCGCACTGGGCGGACCGCGACGCGGCGGCGGGCGCGGTCGGGCCGACCGGTCCGGGGTCGGCCACCAGCGTGGTCAACGCCGGCGACGGGACCCACGAACACCCCACCCAGGCGCTCCTGGATGCCGCGACGGTGCGCGACCGGCTCGGCGGGATCGCCGGGCGGCGGATCGGGATCGTCGGGGACGTGCTGCACAGCCGGGTCGCCCGCTCGAACGTCTTCCTGCTCGCGACGCTGGGCGCCGAGGTGGTGCTCGTGGCGCCGCCGACGCTGCTGCCGGTCGGCGTCGAGGCGTGGCCGTGCCGGGTGGGCGACGCGCTCGAGGGCGAGCTGCCGGGCCTGGACGCGGTGATGATGCTGCGGGTGCAGGCCGAGCGGATGCACGGCGCGTTCTTCCCGTCGTCGCGGGAATACGCGGTGCGCTACGGGCTGTCCGAACGCCGTGCCGCGCTGCTGCCCGAGCACGCCGTGGTGCTGCACCCGGGGCCGATGGTGCGCGGCATGGAGATCGCGCCTGCGGTGGCGGACGCCGCGTCGAGCGCCGTGCTGGCGCAGGTGCAGAACGGGGTGCACGTGCGCATGGCCGTCCTCTACCACCTGCTCGCGGGAGCTGCCGCATGACCGCCGTACGCCCTGCTCGTGTCCTGAAAGCCACGTTCAGGGCGCCTCACGTCCTGAACGTGGCTTTCACGACAACCTCGCGGCCCACGACGGAGGGTGCTCGATGAGCGCGGACCTGTTGATCCGCTCCGCCCGGCCCTACGGCGAGGGCGAGCCCGTCGACGTCCTGGTCCGCGACGGTGTCGTCGTCGAGATCGGGCCGGGCCTTGCCGGACCGGCATCGGGGACGTCGGCAGAGACCCTCGACGCCGACGGCCTCGTGCTGCTCCCCGGCCTCGTCGACCTGCACACCCACCTGCGCGAACCCGGCGGTGAGGAGTCCGAGACCGTCGCCACCGGTTCCGCCGCCGCCGCCCTCGGCGGCTACACCGCGGTCTTCGCGATGCCGAACACGGACCCGGTGGCCGACTCCGCCGTCGTCGTCGAGCACGTGCACCGCCTCGGGGAGGAGGTCGGGCTGGTCGACGTGCACCCCGTCGGCGCGGTCACGGTCGGGCTCGGGGGTGAGCGGATGGCCGAGCTCGGCACGATGGCCGCCTCCCGCGCCCGGGTGCGGGTGTTCTCCGACGACGGCCGGTGCGTGCACGACCCCGTCGTCATGCGCCGGGCACTGGAGTACGCCTCCTCGCTCGACGCGGTGATCGCCCAGCACGCCGAGGACCACCGGCTCACCGCGGGCGCGCAGGCGCACGAGGGCGTCGTCGCGGCGCAGCTCGGGCTGGCCGGGTGGCCTGCTGCGGCGGAGGAGACGATCGTCGCCCGCGACTGCGCGCTGGCCCGCGAGGCCGGGGCGCGGCTGCACGTCTGCCACGTGTCGTCGGCCCACACGGTCGCCGTGCTGCGGACCGCCAAGGCCGCCGGCGTGCGCGTCACCGCCGAGGTCACCCCGCACCACCTGCTCCTCACCGACGCGGCGCTGCGCGACTACGACCCCGTGCACAAGGTCAACCCGCCGCTGCGCACGGGCGACGACACCGCCGCGATGCGCGCGGCACTCGCCGAGGGGGTGATCGACGTCGTGGCCACCGACCACGCCCCGCACGCCACGCAGTACAAGGACACCGAGTGGGCGGCGGCCCGGCCGGGCATGCTGGGGCTGCAGACAGCCCTGTCGGTGGTCGTCGCCGCCTGCGTCGAGACGGGGATGCTGGACTGGCGCGGTGTCGCCCGCGTGATGTCCGAGCGCCCCGCGGAGATCGGCGGCCTGGCCGACCAGGGACGCCCGATCGCGGCAGGCGAGCCGGCCACGTTCTGCCTCGTCGACCCGGACGGGATCTGGACGGTGCGCGGCGCGGGGCTGGCGAGCCGCTCGACGAACACGCCCTACGAGGGCATGCGGCTGCCGGCGACGGTGGCCGCGACGGTGCTGCGCGGTCGGATCACGGCGCGCAACGGCGTGGTGGCGCCCCTGGACGCGGCGCGCAACGGAGTGGAAGTGCCCGTGGACGCAGGGCGCAACGGGAAGGTCACGGGATGAGTGGGCCTGCAGTGCTGGTGCTCGAGGACGGCCGGGTCTTCCGCGGCGAGCGCTACGGCGCCGTCGGCCAGACCCTCGGCGAGGCCGTGTTCTGCACGGCGATGACCGGCTACCAGGAGACGCTGACCGACCCCAGCTACCACGGCCAGATCGTCGTGGCGACCGCCCCGCAGATCGGCAACACCGGCTGGAACGACGAGGACGACGAGTCGGCACACATCCAGGTGGCCGGCTACGTGGTGCGCGACCCGTCGCGGACGGCGTCGAGCTGGCGCTCCCGCCGGTCGCTGCCCGACGCGCTGGAGCACCAGGGGATCGTCGGCCTGGCGGGGATCGACACCCGCGCGCTGGTCCGGCACCTGCGCGAGCGGGGAGCGATGAAGGCCGGCGTGTTCTCCGGTGACTCCCTCGCCCCGGACGCCGAGCTGGTCGACCGGGTGCGCTCGGGCCCGTCGATGCTCGGCGCGGACCTCTACGGCGCCGTCACCACGCCGCGCGAGTACGTCGTGCCCGCCGACGGGGCGACCCGGTTCCGGGTCGCGGCGCTGGATGTCGGGATCAAGTCGAACACCCCGCGGATGTTCGCCGCGCGCGGCGTCGAGACCCACGTGCTGCCCGCCCACACCCCGATCGAGCGGATCGAGGAGCTGGCCCCGGACGGGTTCTTCCTGGCCAACGGCCCGGGCGACCCGGCGACCGCGGACGTGCCCGTCGCGCTCACCCGCCGGGTGCTCGAGCGCCGGATCCCGCTGTTCGGCATCTGCTTCGGCAACCAGATCCTCGCCCGCGCGCTGGGCCGGGGGACCTACAAGCTGCGCTACGGCCACCGGGGCATCAACATCCCCGTGATCGAGCACGCCACCGGCACGGTGTCGATCACCGCGCAGAACCACGGGTTCGCCGTCGAGGGCGAGGCGGGGGAGCGGTTCGACACCCCGTTCGGCCCCGCCCAGATCACCCACACCTGCCCGAACGACGGCTGTGTCGAGGGCCTGGCGTTGCTCGACACCCCGGCGTTCAGCGTGCAGTACCACCCCGAGGCCGCCGCCGGGCCGCACGACGCCGCGGACCTCTTCGACAGGTTCACCGAGCTCATGCAGAGCGCGCAGAACACCACTGGGAAGGGCCGCTGATGCCCCGCCGCGACGACCTCCGGCACGTGCTGGTGATCGGCTCCGGGCCGATCGTGATCGGCCAGGCCGCCGAGTTCGACTACTCCGGCACCCAGGCCTGCCGCGTGCTGCGCGCCGAGGGCCTGCGCGTGTCACTGGTCAACTCCAACCCGGCGACGATCATGACGGACCCCGAGTTCGCCGACGCCACCTACGTCGAGCCGGTGACCCCGGAGTTCGTCGAGAAGGTGATCGCGGCCGAGCGCCCCGACGCGCTCCTCGCGACCCTGGGCGGGCAGACCGCGCTGAACACGGCCGTCGCCCTGCACGAGAACGGCGTGTTGCAGCGCTACGGCGTCGAGCTGATCGGCGCGGACATCGACGCGATCCAGCGCGGCGAGGACCGGTTGAAGTTCAAGGAGATCGTGCAGGCCGTCGGGGGCGACGTGCCGCGCAGCGCCGTCTGCCACTCGATGGACGAGGTGCGCGCCGCCGTCGCCGACCTCGGCCTGCCCGTGGTGATCCGGCCGTCGTTCACGATGGGCGGCCTGGGCTCGGGCCTGGCGCACACGCCCGGCGACCTCGACCGCCTCGCCGGCGGTGGCCTCGCGGCGTCGCCGGTGCACGAGGTGCTCATCGAGGAGTCGGTGCTCGGCTGGAAGGAGTACGAGCTCGAGCTGATGCGCGACCGCCACGACAACGTCGTGGTCGTCTGCTCCATCGAGAACCTGGACCCGATGGGCGTGCACACCGGCGACTCGATCACCGTCGCGCCGGCGATGACGCTGACCGACCGCGAGTACCAGCACATGCGCGACGTCGGCATCGCGGTGCTGCGCGCGGTGGGGGTCGACACGGGCGGTTGCAACATCCAGTTCGCCGTACACCCGGGGACGGGCCGGCTGGTCGTCATCGAGATGAACCCGCGGGTGTCGCGGTCGTCCGCGCTGGCCTCCAAGGCCACGGGCTTCCCGATCGCGAAGATCGCGGCGAAGCTGGCCGTCGGCTACACCCTGGACGAGATCCGCAACGACATCACGGGTGAGACGCCTGCGGCCTTCGAACCGACGCTGGACTACGTCGTGGTCAAGGTGCCGCGGTTCGCTTTCGAGAAGTTCCCGGGCGCGGACCCCGAGCTGACCACCACGATGAAGAGCGTCGGCGAGGCGATGGCGCTCGGCCGCTCGTTCGCCGAGGCGCTGGGCAAGGCGCTGCGGTCGATGGAGGACGGCCGGGGCGGGTTCTGGGTCACGCCGGACCCGGCCGAGCCCGCCGACCCCGCGTTCCCCACCGAGGGGCGGATCTACGCCGTCGAGCGGGCGCTGCGCGACGGGAGCAGCGTCGGGGACCTGGCGGCGCGCACCGGGATCGACCCGTGGTTCCTCGACCAGATCGCCGCGCTCACCGAGCTGCGGGCCGAGATCGAAGCGGCCCCGGTGCTCGACGAGCCGCTGCTGCGCCGGGCCAAGCGGGCCGGCGTCTCGGACCGCCAGCTCGCCGTGCTGCGCCCGGAGTTCGCCGGTGAGGACGGGGTGCGGACGCTGCGCCACCGGCTCGGCATCCGGCCGGTCTACAAGACCGTCGACACGTGCGCTGCCGAGTTCGCGGCGCGCACGCCGTACCACTACAGCGCCTACGAGACCGACCCGGCGGCCGAGTCGGAGATCGCCCCGCAGCCCGAGCGCCCGAAGGTGCTGATCCTCGGCTCGGGGCCGAACCGGATCGGCCAGGGCATCGAGTTCGACTACTCCTGCGTGCACGCGGTGATGGCGTTGCGCGAGGCGGGGTTCGAGACCGTGATGGTCAACTGCAACCCGGAGACCGTCTCCACGGACTACGACACCGCGGACCGGCTCTACTTCGAGCCGCTGACCTTCGAGGACGTGCTCGAGGTCGTGCACGCCGAGCAGGAGTCCGGGACGGTCGCCGGGGTGATCGTGCAGCTCGGCGGCCAGACGCCGCTGGCGCTCGCCGACCGCCTCACCGCCGCCGGGGTCCCGGTGGTGGGCACGTCCGCGGCGGCGATCGACCTCGCCGAGGACCGCGGCGCGTTCGGCGAGGTCCTGCGGAAGGCCGGCCTGCCCGCACCCGCTTTCGGTACCGCGACCTCGTTCGACGACGCGCAGGCGATCGCCGCGCGGATCGGCTACCCGGTGCTGGTGCGGCCGTCGTACGTGCTGGGCGGGCGCGGCATGGAGATCGTCTACGACGACGCCACGCTGGCCGGCTACATCGCCCGCGCGACGGCGATCAGCCCGGAGCGCCCGGTGCTCGTCGACCGGTTCCTCGACGACGCGATCGAGATCGACGTCGACGCCCTGTGCGACGGCCGCGAGGTGTTCATCGGCGGCGTGATGGAGCACATCGAGGAGGCCGGGGTGCACTCCGGCGACTCCTGCTGCACGCTGCCGCCGGTCACGCTCGGCCGCAGCGTGCTGGCGAACGTGCGCCGCTCGACCGAGGCGATCGCCCACGGCGTCGGCGTGCGGGGGCTGCTCAACGTCCAGTACGCCCTGCACGGCGAGACGCTCTACGTGCTGGAGGCCAACCCGCGGGCGTCGCGCACCGTGCCGTTCGTCTCGAAGGCGACGGCGGTGCCGCTGGCGAAGGCGGCCGCCCGGATCATGCTCGGCGCCTCGATCGCGGACCTGCGGGCCGAGGGGCTGCTCCCGGCCGAGGGTGACGGCGGTGAGCAGCCGGTGGACGCGCCGATCGCCGTCAAGGAGGCGGTGCTGCCGTTCAACCGGTTCCGCACCCCGGCAGGCCACGGGGTGGACCCGCTGCTCGGCCCGGAGATGAAGTCGACGGGCGAGGTCATGGGCATCGACGCCTCGTTCGGCCCGGCGTTCGCGAAGTCGCAGGCGGCCTCGTACGGGTCGCTGCCGACGGGCGGGCGGGTGTTCGTCTCGGTCGCGGACCGCGACAAGCGGGCGATGGTGTTCCCGGCCCGGCGGTTGGCCGACCTCGGCTTCGAGGTGATGGCCACCGGCGGCACCGCGGACGTGCTGCGCCGCCACGGCATCGCCACGACCGTCGTCCGCAAGCACTTCGAGGGCGCGCCGGGCGACGAGACCGTGCTCGACCTGATCCTGGACGGCCGGATCGACCTGATCGTGAACACCCCGTACGGCAACTCCGGCCCTCGCATCGACGGCTACGAGATCCGCTCGGCGGCGGTGGCGCGCGGGATCCCGTGCATCACCACCGTGCAGGGCGCCGCCGCGGCGGTGCAGGGCATCGAGGCGGCCCGCGGCGACGGGATCGGGGTGCGGTCCCTGCAGGACATGCACGCCGCGCTGCGGAAGGCCCGCTCATGAGTCCGGACCCGGAGCCGGAACAGCTCCGATGTGCGTAAAGGAGTCGACGTGACGGGGCCACGCGCATCGTTCGGGGAGCGGCTGGCGGCGGCGGTCGCCACGCACGGGCCGCTGTGCGTCGGGATCGACCCGCACCCGGCCCTGCTGGCCGAGTGGGGGTTGGCCGACGACGCGCGCGGCCTGGAGCGCTTCGCGCTGACCTGCGTCGACGCCCTCGCCGGGTACGTCGCGGTCGTCAAGCCGCAGTCGGCGTTCTTCGAGCGGCACGGATCGCCCGGCATCGCGGTGCTGGAGAAGGTGCTCGCCGGGTTGGCGGCCCAGGCACTTCCCGGATCGCCCGCGACGCTGTCGCTGCTCGACGTCAAGCGCGGCGACATCGGCTCGACCATGGACGGCTACGCCGACGCCTACCTGGCCGTCGGAGCACCGCTCGGGGCCGACGCCGTGACGGTCTCGCCCTACCTCGGGTTCGGCTCGCTGACCTCGGCGATCCGGACTGCGGACGATGCCGGGCGCGGGGTGTTCGTCCTCGCCCGCACGTCCAACGTCGAGGGCGCGGAGGTCCAGCTCGCCGACCGGGCGGGCCGGTCCGTGGCGCAGGGGATCGTCGACGCCGCAGCGGCGGCGAACAGGGACGCCCTGGCCGCGGTGGCGGCCCGGGAGCACACGCAGGCGGGCGCCGTCGAGCTCGGCGATGGGACCGGACTCCCGGCCTTGGGGCCGGTGGGCGTCGTCGTGGGGGCCACCGCGGAGCACGGGCTGGACCTGTCGACGCTGTCGGGTGCGGTGCTGGCACCGGGCCTCGGCGCGCAGGGCGCCACCCCCGCGGATCTGGCGGCCCGGTTCGCGGGCGTGCGTGGGGTGGTGCTGCCGTCGGCGTCACGGTCGGTGCTGGCGGCGGGCCCAAACCCGGCCCGCGTCCGGGCAGCGGCGCAGGCCCTGCGTGACCAGCTCGCCGCCGCGCAGAGCCCCCTGCACTGACCCGCCACACCGGTCCGGCACGACGTGTGTGGCGTCACGTATCTGGCTTGCCGAGGGGGTACTACCACCCTGGAGGGCGCGTCGGACCGTGACGCAATCTGGGCTCGTGACGGAGGATCCGGTGGACGTGCTGATCGTCGATGACCAGCGTCCCTTCCGGTCGGTCGCCCGGACGGTCGTCGGCCTGGTCGGCGGCTGGCGGGTGGCGGCGGAGGCCGAGACGGGTGAGGACGCGGTGCTCGCGGCCGAGCGCGTGCGGCCGGGGGTCGTGCTCATGGACATCAACCTGCCGGGGATGAGCGGCATCGAGGCGACCCGCCGGATCGTCGCCTCGCACCCGGAGACGACCGTGGTGCTGCTCTCCACCTACGCCGCGGCCGATCTGCCGCCCGAGGCCACCACCTGCGGTGCCGCGACGTACCTGAACAAGGAAGACCTCTGCCCCGCCACCCTGCGCGCTCTCCGGTAGCAGCCAGCCAGGCAGGCGGCGTTCTGCGCCCACCGGTCCGTTGCCCCGAAGAACGTCGCTTTCCCGAATTCGGCGGCCGACCGGACACGCCGAGCGGTCACTCAGACACGGAAAGTGGCGTCCGCAGAGATACCGCCGTGCGCCCAGCGGTGGGTGTCGACCGCACGGCGGGGTCGGCGGCCTCGTCGCCCGTCCGGGTGAGCGCGACGGAGAACCACCAGGTGGACCCCCGTTTTCCCAAATCCACCGTCCGTGAGTACGTTCGGATACACCCGACGGGGAGGCCCCGCGGGAGGCGGGATACGGCGCCGGACCCACCCGGTGCCGTGCGAGTTGCACAGAACGACGGAGGAGACCGTGGCCCTTCCCCAGCTGACCGAGGAACAGCGCGCTGCCGCGTTGGAGAAGGCGGCCGCGGCGCGTCGGACCCGGGCCGAGCTGAAGGACCGGCTCAAGCGCGGCGGAACCACTCTCAAGGAGGTTCTGACGCAGTCCGACAGCGACGAGGTCCTCGGCAAGATGAAGGTTTCGGCGTTGCTCGAAGCCATGCCGGGTGTCGGCAAGGTCCGCGCCGCCCAGATCATGGAGCGGCTGGAGATCGCGCCGAGCAGGCGCCTGCGCGGCTTGGGCGACCGGCAGCGCAAGGCGCTGCTGGCCGACTTCGAGTCGTGACTCCCGAGTCGTGATCCGAATAGTGATCACTGCGACACGGGAGCGGGCGTGACCGCTGCGCACGACCCCCGGAGGGGCCGGCTGATCGTCCTGGCCGGCCCCTCCGGCGTCGGCAAGAGCAGCGTGGTGGCGGGCCTGCGGGCCGCCCTGCCCGAGCTCTACTTCAGCGTGTCGGCGACGACACGCGACCCCCGACCGGGTGAGGTCGACGGCCGCGACTACCGGTTCGTCGGGATCGCAGGCTTCGACGACCTGATCGCCCGCGGGGAGCTGCTCGAGTGGGCCGAGATCCACGGCGGCCTGCAGCGGTCGGGCACCCCGCGCGCGCCCGTCGAGGAGGCGCTCGGCGCCGGGCGACCCGTGCTCGTCGAGGTCGACCTGCACGGCGCCCGCGCGGTCAAGGCCGCGATGCCCGAGTCGGTGACCGTCTTCCTCGCGCCACCCACGTTCGACGAGCTCGTCCGGCGGCTCCAGAGCCGCGGCACCGAGACCGATGCCCAGTTCGCCCGCCGGATCGAGACCGCGCGGGAGGAGATGGCCTCCTGCCACGAGTTCGACGTCGTCGTGGTGAACGACGACCTGCGGACGGTCGTCGCGCGGTTGGTAGACTTGCTGGTCGGTCCCGGATCCGGTAGCGCTGCCGTTCAGAACAGCGCCGTCGTCCCGGCCGGTGCCCCCCCGATCACAGGAGTTCCTGAGTGAGCATGCCGCTGACCGGCGCACCCGCCGGTTCCACGCCCGAGGGCATCACCAACCCCCCGATCGACGACCTGCTGGACCAGGTGAGCAGCAAGTACGCCCTGGTCATCTTCGCGGCCAAGCGGGCGCGCCAGATCAACGACTACTACTCGCAGCTCGGCGAGGGCCTGCTCGAGTACGTCGGTCCGCTCGTCGAGCCGGGCCCGCGCGAGAAGCCGCTGTCGATCGCCATGCGCGAGATCCAGGCGGGGCTCCTCGAGCACACCGAGGGCGCCGAGTAGCCCCCGGGCCGGTCGGGCGTCGTGACCGAACCTGTCGGCCCCCGCGTCCTGCTCGGTGTCGCAGGCGGGATCGCCGCGTACAAGGCGTGCGAGCTGCTCCGGCGGCTGACCGAGACCGGCCACGTGGTCCGCGTGGTGCCCACGGCGTCGGCGCTCGAGTTCGTCGGCGCCGCCACGTTCGAGGCGCTGTCCGGGCAGCCGGTGCACGTCGGGGTGTTCGCGGACGTCCCGGCGGTCCCGCACGTCAAGCTCGGCCAGGAGGCGGACCTCGTGGTCGTCGCGCCGGCGACGGCGGACCTGCTGTCGCGCGCCGCGTCCGGCCGTGCGGACGACCTCCTCACCGCCGCGCTGCTGACAGCCCGCTGCCCGGTGCTGTTCGTCCCCGCGATGCACACCGAGATGTGGGAGCACCCGGCCACGCGGGACAACGTGGCGCTCCTGCGTCGCCGCGGGTCCGTGGTCATGGAGCCGGCCTCGGGCCGGCTCACCGGCCGCGACACCGGTCCCGGCCGGCTGCCCGAGCCCGCCGAGATCGCCGAGCTGGCTCGGTTGCTGCTGGAGCGGCCCGACGCGCTGCCGCGTGACCTCACCGGCCGGCGGGTGGTCGTCTCGGCGGGCGGCACCCGCGAGGCGCTGGATCCCGTGCGGTTCCTCGGGAACCGGTCGTCGGGCCGGCAGGGCTACGCGCTGGCCCGCGTCGCGGCGCAGCGCGGAGCATCGGTGACGCTGGTCGCCGCGCACACGGCGGACCTGACCGACCCGGCGGCAGTGGACGTGGTGCGCGCAGGCTCGGCGCGCGAGCTGCGCGAGGCGGTGCTCGCCGCCGCGAAGGGCGCCGACGCGGTCGTGATGGCCGCGGCGGTCGCCGACTTCCGGCCGGAGGCGTTCGCCGCCAACAAGATCAAGAAGGGGTCGACGGACCCCGAACCGCTGGCGTTGACCCGCAACCCGGACATCCTCGTCGAGCTCACCGCGACGCGGTCCCCCGGCCAGGTAGTCGTCGGGTTCGCCGCCGAGACCGGCGACGACACCGGCGACGTCCTGCACCACGGGCGGGCCAAGCTCGCCCGGAAGGGGGCGGACCTGCTGGTGGTCAACGCCGTCGGTGACGGCCGGGCGTTCGAGGTCCTCGACAACGCCGGCTGGCTGCTCGGCGCGGACGGCAGCGAGGCCGAGCTGGCGACGGGGTCTAAAGGGCTGCTGGCGTCGCGCGTCTGGGACGCCGTCGCGGCGCTGCTGACCCGCCCCTCCTGACCCGCCCCTCCTGACCCGGTCGGGCCGCCCGGCGAGTGCCCGACCGAGGGCCGGGCGCGCCCGCCCGGTTGGTCTGCCGGTCAGCCCAGCAGGCCGTCGAGGTGGGCGTCGTCGGCGCCGCCGGCGCCCGAGGAGTGCTCCCCGTCGCCGGAGTCGCTCTCGTGAGAGCCGCTGCCGTGGGAGCCGCTGCCGTGGGAGCCGCTGCCGTGCGAACCGCTCCCGGATGAGTCGCTGTCGGACGAGCCGCTGCTGTCTCCGTCGCGCGACGAGTGCCCGTCCACGCCGTCGGAGTGGTCCCCGCTCGAGCTGTCGCTGCGGGCAGTCGACTCGTCGGGCTTGACGAAGTCCTTGGACGCCCAGCCGCCCAGCTCGTCGATGTGGACCCATCCGTCGCGCTCGTCGCCGAGCTGGACCTTGGTGCCCGCCTCGCAGAGCGCGACGATCCGGGACTGCGCGTCGGGCTCCTCGCGGATGTTGACGTTCTGCACGCAGCGGCCGGGCTCGTCGGCCGATGCGGTGCCGGCTGCCACGGCCAGCATCGTGGCCGCGCCGGCCACCACGACGGCCCCGGTGGCCGCCGCGACGCGAGCGGGACGGTTGCGGAAGTTCATGGGAGTCGTCCTTCGGGTGAGACGGTCGACAGCAAGGCGCTGTCGGGCCGCCCAACGAGCGTCGCCGTTACCGATTCGCCACCTTCGGCGCGGATCACCGGAAGTGGTGACGAACGCGGGCGGACGCTGCGGTGGGTGAGCGGCCTCCCGGACACCCGTAACCTTGACGACATCGGGGACGAGAACCGGACGGCACACTCGAGAACAGCGCGGGAGCCGGTGCCGGATGCTGGATTAGGCTTCCAGCCGGTTGAGCGCAGGGCCGCTTGAGCGCAGATGAGGACGGAGCACGGCGTGGCGAACGCAGGTCGACGGTTGTTCACGAGCGAGTCGGTGACCGAGGGTCATCCGGACAAGATGTGTGACGCGATCAGTGACAGCATCCTCGATGCACTGCTCGAGCAGGACCGGCTGAGCCGGGTGGCGGTGGAGACCATGGTGACCACCGGTCAGGTGCATGTCGCCGGTGAGGTCACCACGAGCGGCTATGTCGACATTCCCGGGCTGGTGCGCGACCGGATCCTGGAGATCGGCTACGACTCGTCGGCCAAGGGCTTCGACGGCGCGTCGTGCGGCGTGAACGTGGCGATCGGGGCGCAGTCCCCCGACATCGCCCAGGGCGTGGACACCGCCTACGAGAGCCGGGTCGAGTCGGCGGACGACGAGATCGACCGCCAGGGTGCCGGCGACCAGGGCCTGATGTTCGGCTACGCGAACACCGACACCCCCGAGCTGCTCCCGCTGCCGATCGCGCTGGCCCACCGCCTGGCCCGGCGGCTGACGGAGGCCCGCAAGCGGGGTGTGCTGCCCTACCTGCGGCCGGACGGCAAGACGCAGGTGACGATCGAGTACGACGGCGACAAGGCCGTGCGCCTGGACACCGTCGTGGTCTCCACCCAGCACGCCGCGGACATCGACCTCGACGGGATGCTCGCGCCGGACATCCGCGAGCAGGTGGTGGGCCCGGAGATCGCGGAGCTGGCGCTCGACTGCTCGGACGTGCGGTTGCTGGTCAACCCGACCGGGCGGTTCGTCGTCGGCGGCCCGATGGGTGACGCGGGCCTGACCGGCCGCAAGATCATCGTCGACACCTACGGCGGCTTCGCGCGGCACGGCGGCGGCGCCTTCTCGGGCAAGGACCCGTCGAAGGTCGACCGGTCGGCCGCGTACGCGATGCGCTGGGTGGCGAAGAACGTCGTGGCGGCGGGGCTGGCCGACCGGATCGAGGTCCAGGTGGCCTACGCCATCGGCAAGGCGGCCCCGGTAGGCCTGTTCGTGGAGACGTTCGGCACGGAGCGGGTCGACCCGCTGCGGATCCAGAGCGCGATCACCGATGTGTTCGACCTGCGGCCGGCGGCGATCATCCGCGACCTGGACCTGCTGCGGCCGATCTACGCGCCGACGGCGGCGTACGGGCACTTCGGGCGGACGGACGTCGACCTGCCGTGGGAGCGCACGGACCGCGCAGACGCATTGGCGGCCGCCCTCGGGATGTGACGCCTCGTCCGCCGACGGTAGGGCGCCACCGGGATCGGTGTGACGGCGGGCGCTACGGGCCTGGACGCGTGATCTGCACCGGCGTCGCCGGGTGGCGGGAGCAACCGCCGTCGGGCGACGCTCGCGGAGATCGTCGAGGGGTGACCCTCCAGTGGCCGGGGCCGCGCGGGCAGGATGCGACCCGGCGCGCCGGGTGCTGCTGTCCTGGAGCGTTGCGGTCCTGAAGCGCCACCGGGACCGCACGGCCCGGCGGAGGAGGAGCGGTGACGCGAGCGACCCGCGCGCGGGGGGAGTGGCGCCCTGCCGCGACCCTGCCTGTCGCCCGGATCGCCGTGGACGTCGCGCTCGCCCACCTCGACCGGCCCTTCGACTACCGGGTGCCCGCCCACCTCGACGAGGCGGCGGCGCCCGGCGTGCGGGTGCGGGTCCGGTTCGCCGGGCGGCTGGTCGACGGGTTCCTGCTGGAGCGCGTCGCCGACACCGACCACGCCGGCCGCCTGGCCTGGGTGGACAAGGTGGTGTCGCCGGAACCCGTGCTGACGGCCGAGGTCGCGGGCCTGTGCCGGGCGGTCGCCGACCGGTACGCGGGGGTGCTGGCGGACGTCCTGCGCCTGGCCGTTCCCCCGCGGCACGCGCGGGTGGAAGCCGAGGTGCCGCTCGTCTCCGGTGACGCCCGCGTCGCGGACCAGGACCGGGTCTCAGTGCAGGACGGGCTGCCGGGGCAGGACGGGCCGCAGGCCTGGGCCCGCTATCCCCGCGGGCCCGCGTTGCTCGACGCGCTGGCCGCAGGCCGGACCGCGCACGCGGTCTGGCAGGCGCTGCCGGGCGAGTCGTGGGCCGACCGGCTGGCCGACGTCGCCGCCGCCACCGTGCGAGCGGGCCGGGGTGCGCTGCTCCTCGTGCCCGACCAGCGCGACGTCGCCGCCCTGCATGCGGCGTGCACGGCGCGGCTGGGGGAGCGGGACGTCGTCGCCCTCACCGCCGAGCTCGGGCCTGCCGAGCGCTACCGGCGGTGGCTGACGGTCCGGCGCGGCGCCGTGCGGGTCGTGGTGGGCACCCGCTCGGCCGTGTTCGCCCCTCTGGACCGGCCGGGGCTGCTGGCCGTCTGGGACGACGGCGACGACCTGCACGCCGAGCCGCGCGCGCCCTACCCGCACGTCCGCGACGTGCTGGTGCTGCGTGCGCACGCGGCCGGCGCGGCGCTGCTCGTGGGCGGGTTCGCCCGCACCGCGGAGGCGCAGGTCCTGGTCGAGTCGGGGTGGGCCCGTGACGTGGTCGCGGACCGGGCGACCGTCCGCGCGGCGGCCCCCCGGGTCACGGCCCTGAACGAGACCGGCAACCAGGTCGCGCGCGACCCGGACCAGGGCGCCGCCCGCCTGCCCGCCGTGGCGTTCGAGGCCGCACGCGCCGCGCTGACCGCGGGCCGGCCGGTGCTGGTGCAGGTGCCGCGGGCCGGGTACCTGCCGTGGTTGGCGTGCGCGCAGTGCCGCGAGACCGCGCGGTGCCGCCACTGTGCCGGCCCACTGAGCCTGAACGGCGCCGCGCGGGCCGAGTCCGGCCCGGGCAACGGCCGGTCCGCGCCTGCGGGGGACGGTCCGCCGTCGCAGGGTCGGTCGGGGGAGCGGCAGGACCCGGCCGGGGCCGGGCTGCCGCACTGCCGATGGTGCGGCCGGACGGAGCCGGCGTTCCGCTGCCCAGTGTGCGCGTCGCGGCGGCTGCGGGCAGGGGTCGTCGGGGCCGGGCGCACCGCGGAGGAGCTGGGCCGCGCGTTCCCGGGCGCGACGGTACGCACGTCGGGTGGGAGCGTTCCGGTGCTGGACCGCGTGCCCGGCCGGCCTGACCTGGTGGTCGCCACACCCGGTGCGGAGCCACCCGCGGAGGGCGGGTACGGCGCGGCGTTGCTGCTCGACGGGTGGGCGATGCTGTCCCGCCCCGACCTGCGGGTGGCCGAGGAGACCCTCCGGCGCTGGATGGGCGCGGCGGCGCTGGTGGTGCCGGCCGCCGATGGCGGGCGCCTGGGGCGGGTGGTGGTCGTCGCGGACGCGGGGTTGCCGCCGGTGCAGGCCCTCGTCCGGTGGGATCCGGCGTGGCACGCGGCCGCCGAGCTGGCAGCGCGGACGGAGGTCGGGTTCCCGCCCGCGGTGCGGATGGCGTCCGTGGAGGGCGCCGCCTCCGCCGTGGCCGAGGTCGTCGACACCCTGCTCGGCGACGGGACCCCCGGCGGGCCGCGGCCCCCGGACGTCGAGGTGCTCGGCCCCGTCGAGCTGGACCCCGAACCCGGCTCGGACCCTGCTGCGCCGCCCCGCGAACGAGCCCTGGTGCGCGTGCCGCGCGCGCAGGGCCGCGCGTTGGCGACGGCGCTCGCCGCGGTGGCGGCCCAGCGCTCGGCGCGCAAGGCGCCCGACTCGGTCCGGGTGCGACTGGACCCGCCCGAGGTCGGCTGACCGGCGGCGCGTCCGGGCCCGCCGAGTCGCGGCCACGACGTGGCGGGACGAGCGGGCATCACGACGTGGCAGAATCGGGTCGTCCCTGCCGCACCACCTTGCCGGCGGCGACACCCGTTGCCCGACGACCCGTGTCCACCGTCCTCCGGGATCGCGCCCCCGCAGCGGGATCCGCGGTCGCCCCCCGAGTCGAAGGAGACCCGTGTCCGTCCAGCCCGTCCGGCTCTTCGGCGATCCGGTGCTGCGCACCCCCGCCGCGGCGGTGACGACCTTCGACGCCGAGCTGCGCCGGCTGGTCGCGGACCTGACCGACACGATGCACGAGGAGCGCGGTGTCGGCCTCGCCGCCCCGCAGCTCGGCGTCGGGCTGCGGGTGTTCACCTACGACTGCGGCGGATTCTCCGGGCACCTGGTCAACCCGACCTTCGAGCCGGTCGGTGACGAGGAGCAGTTCGGCCCGGAGGGCTGCCTGTCGATTCCCAAGCTGTCCTGGGACTGCCGCCGGCACCTGACGGTGGTCGCGCGGGGGTTCGACATGTACGGCGAACCGGTCACGGTCGAGGGCAGCGAGACACTCGCCCGCTGCATCCAGCACGAGGTGGACCACCTGGACGGCGTGTTGTTCGTCGACCGCCTCGACCCGGAGACGCGCAAGACGGCCATGGCCGAGATCCGCTCCGCCGCGTGGTTCGCCGGACCGCCCCCGCTGGTGAAGGTCAGCCCCCATCCGCTGTTCGGGAAGGTCCGGTGATGGCGTCGACCGAGCGCAGCGAGGGAGTGCGGCCGAGCGGGTCCGGCACGCGGCTGCGCCTGCTGTTCGCGGGCACGCCCGAGGCGGCTGTCCCGTCGCTGCGCGCTCTGCTGGACTCCCGGCACGAGGTCGTGGCCGTGCTGACCCGGCCGGACGCCCCTGCCGGGCGCGGGCGGCGGGTGGTCCGGTCGCCGGTCGGGGCACTGGCCGACGAGGCCGGGCTCCCGGTGCTCACCCCGCGGCGGCCGTCCGACCCGGAGTTCCTCGACACCCTGCGCGCGCTCGCGCCCGACTGCTGCGCGGTCGTCGCCTACGGCGCGCTCGTCCCCCGGGCCGCGCTGGACGTGCCGCGGTACGGGTGGGTCAACCTGCACTTCTCCCTGCTGCCCGCGTGGCGGGGTGCCGCGCCGGTGCAGGCCGCCGTGCGGCACGGCGACGAGATCACCGGCGCGGCCACGTTCCGGCTGGAGGAAGGGCTCGACACCGGGCCGGTGTACGGCGTGGTGACCGAGGCCGTCGCGCCGACCGACACGGCAGGCGACCTGCTGGGCAGGCTGGCCCGCTCCGGGGCCGTGTTGCTGGCGGCGACGATCGACGGGATCGCAGACGGCACGCTCGACCCACGCCCGCAGCCCGCCGACGGCGTCTCGCATGCCCCGAAGGTCGCGGTCGCGGACGCGCAGGTCGACTGGGCGGCGCCGACCGCGGCCGTGGACCGGCTCGTCCGGTCCGTGACCCCCGACCCCGGCGCCTGGACGACCTTCCGCGGTGAGCGGCTGGGGCTCGGGCCGGTGCTCCCCGCGGACCCCGCAGGCGCGTGTGAACTCAAGCCCGGCGAGCTGCACGTCGAGAAGCGGCGGGTGCTGGCCGGGACGGCGGCGGGCGCGGTGGTGCTGGGCGAGGTCCGCCCCGTCGGGCGGCGCCCCATGCCTGCGGCCGACTGGGCGCGCGGGGTGCGCATCACGCCCGGCGAGGTGCTCGGATGAGCGAGCTTGCGAGCGAGTCAGTGTCACAGCGCCCGCGCGACAGTGTTGAAACCCCCTGGGCCGGCCGAGCGCAGCGAGGGAGTGCGATGAGCGGCTGGTCCGGTCGTCCCGCCGCTGGCGTGCCCGTGGCGGGCACGTCCGTCGGCGCCGCGACGCGGCGGTGGTCCCGGTGACCGAGCGGAACCCCCGGGAGCCCCGCCGTTCCGGGCGCCCGCAGCGGGGCCGTCCCGCGGGTCCCCGCGGGGCCGGGCCGCCGCGCGGCCGCCAGGGGCCGTCGCGGCCGCCGGAGCTCGACCCGGCCCGGATGGCCGCACTGGAGCTGCTGACCGCCGTCCGCGTCCGGAACGCCTACGCCAACCTGGCGCTCCCGGCGATCCTGCGGCGGCACGGGCTGCGCGACCGCGACGCCGCGCTGGCCACCGAGCTCGGCTACGGCACGCTGCGCGCCCAGGGGCTGCTCGACGCCGTGATCGACGCCTGTACCGAACGCCCGCTGCACCGCATCGAGCCCCCGCTGCTCGACGCCCTGCGCCTGGGTGCCTACCAGCTGCTGCGTACCCGCGTACCGCCGCACGCGGCGGTCGACACGACCGTCGAGCTCGTGCGCGTCGACGCGGGCTCGCGCTCGGCGGGCTTCGTCAACGCCGTGCTCCGCCGGATCGCCGAGCACGCCGAGGATGCCTGGGTCGAGCAGCTCGCTCCGGACCCGAAGGAGGACGCGGTCGGGCACGCGGCGTTCGCGCACGCGCACCCGCGGTGGGTCGCGCAGGCGTTCGCGGACGCGCTCGGCGCCCAGGCGGACGAGGAGCTCGACGCGGCGCTCGCCGCGGACGACGCGCGCCCTACCGTGCACCTGCTCGCCCGGCCCGGTGAGATCACCGCCGAGGAACTGGCGCTGGTCACCGGGGGCGAGCCGGCCCCGTACTCCCCCTACGGGGTGCACCTCGAACCAGGGGGCGGCGACGTCGGGGACCTGGACGCCGTGCGCGAGGGCCTCGCCGTGGTGCAGGACGAGGGCAGCCAGCTCGTGGCGCTGGCGCTGACGCGCGTCCCGGTCGACGGCGACGGGCACCGGTGGCTCGACCTGTGCGCCGGTCCGGGCGGCAAGTCCGCGCTGCTGGGCGGGCTGGTCGCCCTGGAGGGCGGCACCCTGGACGCCGTGGAGCCTGCCGAGCACCGTGCCGAGCTGGTGCGGCGCGCCGTCGACGGGCTGCCCGTCACCGTGCACGTCGCGGACGGCCGCAGCGCGCCGCTGCCCGACGCGGCCTTCGACCGCGTGCTGGTCGACGCGCCGTGCACCGGCCTCGGGGCCCTGCGCCGCCGGCCGGAGGCGCGGTGGCGGCGCCGCCCCGAGGACGTCGCGGAGCTGACCCGGCTGCAGCGCGAGCTGCTCGCGGCAGCGCTGCGGCACGTGCGTCCCGGCGGGGTGGTCGCCTACGTCACGTGCTCGCCGCACCTGGCGGAGACCGTGGGCGTCGTGGCGGCCGTGAGCCGTCGCCGCGGCAAGCAGGCGGTCGACGGGGAGGGGATCGCCGTCGAGCAGCTCGACGCCCGCGCGTACCTGCCGGACGTGCCCGATCTCGGCCCGGGCCCCGCGGTGCAGCTGTGGCCGCACCGGCACGGCACGGACGCGATGTTCCTGGCCTTGCTGCGCCGCAGCGGCTGATCCCCGGCAGCGGCTGGTCGAGGGCCGCCCGCGCACCGGTACACCGGACGCGGGCAACGGCGCGGCGTACCCTCGCGACGTGCACCCGATGATCGCTCCGAGCATCCTCTCGGCGGACTTCGCGCGGCTGGCCGACGAGGCCGCGGCCGTCGCGGACGCGGGCGGGAACGGCGCCGACTGGTTGCATGTCGACGTGATGGACGCGCACTTCGTGCCGAATCTCACACTGGGACTGCCGGTGGTGAAGGCGCTGCTGGCGGCGACCGACGTGCCGCTCGACTGCCACCTGATGATCGACGACCCGGACCGGTGGGCCGTCGGGTACGCCGAGGCCGGCGTCCACAACGTCACCGTGCACGTCGAGGCCGCCGCCGACCCCGTCGCCCTGGCGAAGGACCTGCGGGCGGCCGGTGCCCTGGCTGGTCTCTCCCTCAAGCCGGGCACGCCGCTGGAGCCGCACGTCGAGACCCTGCGCCACTTCGACACGCTGCTCGTGATGAGCGTCGAGCCCGGGTTCGGCGGGCAGAGCTTCATGCCGGAGGTGCTCGACAAGGTCCGGGCGGCACGCCGGTTGGTCGACACGGGGCACCTGCGGCTGATCGTGGAGATCGACGGCGGGATCAACGGCGACACCATCGAGGCCGCGGCCGAGGCCGGGGTCGACTGCTTCGTCGCCGGCTCGGCGGTGTACGAGGCCGACGACCCGGGCCGAGCCGTTGCCCTGCTGCGCGAGCGGGTGCGGGGCGCCACCCCGCACCGGTGGACCGCATGAGCCGCCGGGGCGGTGCCCGTCGTGCGGACCGGAAGCCGTGAGCACGACATGACCCGGCCGCTCCGCGGCGCCGTCCCGCACGACCCTGCCGCCGACCCCGACCCTGCCACGCCGGCGACGGGCGCGACCCTCGTCGGCGCGATGCGCCGGGCGCTCGCCGCGTCCGTCGCCGTGCACGGAACGACGAGCCCGAACCCGCCGGTCGGCGCGGTGGTGCTCGACGCCGCGGGCGTCGTCGTGGGGGTCGGGGCCACGGCACCGCCGGGGGGTCCGCACGCCGAGGTGATCGCCCTGCGCGAGGCGGGCCCGCGGGCCCGGGCCGGCACCGTGGTCGTCACCCTCGAGCCGTGCGCGCACCACGGCCGCACCCCGCCGTGCACGGAGGCGCTCGCCGCAGCCGGCGTGGCGACGGTCGTCTTCGCGGTGCGCGACCCACACCCGACCGCGGGCGGTGGCGCCGCCGTGCTGCGCGCCGGCGGTGTCGCCGTCCGCGAGGGGGTGCTGGGTGACGAGGTCGCCCGCGGGCCGCTTCGGGCGTGGCTGCACGCCGTGCGTAGCGGCCGACCGCACGTCACCTGGAAGCTCGCCGCCACCCTGGACGGGCGCAGCGCCGCCGCGGACGGCACCAGCCGCTGGATCACCGGTGCGGACGCCCGCGCCGAGGTGCACGCGCTGCGGGCCGGCATGGACGCGATCGTCGTGGGCACGGGCACCGTGCTCGCCGACGACCCGTCGCTGACCGCGCGTCGCCCCGACGGATCCCTGCGCGAGCGCAGCCCACTGCGGGTGGTGGTCGGGTACCGCGACGTCCCGTCCGGGTTCGCACTGGACGCCCCGGACGTGCTGCACCTGCGCACCCACGACCCGGACGCGGTGCTGGCCGCGCTGCACGATCGCGGTGTGGTGGACGTGCTGCTCGAGGGTGGGCCGCGGCTCGCCGGCGCGTTCGTCGCCGCGCACCGGGTGGACCGGGTGCTCGCGTACCTCGCCCCGGCGCTGCTGGGGGCCGGGCCGGCGGCGCTGCACGACGCGGGGGTGGGAACGATCGCCGACATCGCGCGGTTGCAGGTGGACGAGGTGCGCCGGGTCGGCGTGGACGTGCTCGTCGACGCGCGACCGGAGCGCACCGTGAACGGCGCGGGTCCGGCCCGGGCGGGGTCCGCGGTATCGGGGTCCGCCGTGCCGGGGACGGACGGGAGCCCGCTGCACGAGGCGACGCTGCACGAGGGCACGCTGCGGAAAGGGGCGGTGTAGGTGTTCACCGGCATCGTGGAGGAGATCGGCGAGGTGGTGGCCGTGCGCCGCACCGACGAGGTGTTGGAGCTCACGGTCCGTGGTCCGACGGTGTCGGCCGATGCGCGCCACGGCGACTCGATCGCCGTGAGCGGGGTCTGCCTGACTGTGACCGCGGTGGAGCCGCCGGGGAAGCCGGCCGGTGGGGTCGGGGACGCCGCCGACGACCCCGCCGACGATGCCGGGGGTGGCGCCTTCCGGGTCGAGCTGGTGCCCGAGACGCTGGCGCGCACGAGCCTGGCGGACGTGCGGACGGGCACCCAGGTCAACCTGGAACGTGCCGTCGCGGTGGGTGGGCGCCTCGGCGGGCACATCGTGCAGGGGCATGTCGACGGCGTCGGCACCCTGCTGCGTCGCGACCCCGGTGCGCGCAGCGACGAGCTGTCCTTCAGCCTGCCCGGCAGCCTGGCCCGGTACGTGGTGGAGAAGGGGTCCATCACCGTGGACGGGGTGTCGCTGACCGTCGCCGGCACCGACGGTGCGTCGTTCTCGGTGGCGCTGATCCCGACGACGCTGGCCCACACCACACTCGGATCGCGGGCCGTGGGGGATACCGTCAACCTCGAGGTGGACGTGGTCGCCAAGTACGTCGAGCGGCTCACGGCCGGGTATGCCGGGCCGACCGAGCGAAGCGAGGGAGCCAGATGACTGGGGTGGCGGGTGAACGGGCCGGCGTCCCGGCGGGGGGGCTGACGGTGACCGGTCCGCCGGAGGCAGCGGCCCCCTCCGGCGCTGCGCCCATGGCGGCTCCGCAGGGTGTCGACGCGGACACCGGGTTCGCCTCGGTCGGACGGGCGCTGGCGGACCTGGCCGCGGGCCGGCCAGTGGTGGTGGTCGACGACGCGGACCGCGAGAACGAGGGCGACCTGATCTTCGCGGCCGAGAAGGCGACGCCGGAGCTGGTGTCGTTCATGGTGCGCTACACGTCGGGCTACATCTGCGTGGCTCTCACCGAGGCGGACTGCGAGCGGCTGGACCTGCCGCCGATGCACCACACCAACCTCGACAGCTTCCGTACCGCCTTCACCGTGACCGTCGACGCCAAGACCGGGATCACCACCGGCATCTCGGCCGCGGACCGGGCCCGGACCATCGCGCTGCTGGCCGACCGGAACGCGGTGGCCGGTGACCTCGTGCGGCCGGGGCACGTGCTGCCGTTGCGCGCCCGCGAGGGCGGCGTGCTGCGGCGGCCCGGGCACACCGAGGCCGCCGTCGACCTCGCCCGGCTCGCCGGGCTCGCCCCGGTCGGGGCGCTGTGCGAGATCGTCTCGCAGAAGGAGCAGGGCGACATGGCCCGCGGCGACGAGCTGCGGGTGTTCGCCGAGGACCACGACCTGGCCCTGATCAGCATCGCGCAGCTGATCGCCCATCGGCGCCACACCGAGAAGCACGTGGTGCGCGTCGCGCAGGCCCGGATCCCGACGCCGCACGGCGAGTTCGTCGCTTACGGCTTCGACTCCCTGCTCGACGGTATCGAGCATATCGCGCTGGTCCGCGGCGACGTCGGCAACCTCAACGGGGCCACCGACGACGGCGAGGACGTGTTGGTGCGGGTGCACTCCGAGTGCCTCACCGGGGACGTGTTCGGCTCGCTGCGCTGCGACTGCGGCCCGCAGCTCGACGCCGCGCTGGCCGCCGTCGCCGCCGAGGGCCGCGGGGTGGTGCTCTACATGCGCGGGCACGAGGGGCGCGGCATCGGCCTCCTGCACAAGCTGCAGGCCTACCAGCTGCAGGAGGCGGGTGCGGACACCGTCGACGCGAACCTCGCGCTCGGGCTGCCCGCCGACGCCCGTGACTACGGCACCGGCGCACAGATCCTCTGCGACCTCGGGGTGCGGTCCATGCGGCTGCTCACCAACAACCCCGACAAGCGGGCCGGCCTGGAGGGATGGGGCCTGCGCGTGGTGGGCCGGGTGCGGCTGCCGGTGCGGGCCGTGCCGGAGAACCTGCGCTACCTGACCACCAAGCGCGACCGCATGGGCCACGACCTGCCCGATCTGCCGGACGATGCCGACCCGGAGACGCCGCGTCCCCCGCGGTCGGGTCGGGCGGGCATCCCCTGGTGAGCGAGCTTGCGAGCGAACCAATGTCACCGCGCCCGCGCGAAGCGCCCGACCGAGCGCAGCGAGGGAGTGCGGTGAGCGAGCTTGCGAGCGAACCAATGTCACCGCGCCCGCGCGAAGCGCCCGACCGAGCGCAGCGAGGGAGTGCGGTGAGCGAGCTTGCGAGCGAACCAATGTCACCGCGCCCGCGCGAAGCGCCCGACCGAGCGCAGCGAGGGAGTGCGGTGAGCGGTTCCCCGCCGTCCGTGGCTCGGTACGGTGGTGGGCACCTGAAGGTGGGGGACCCATCCATGGCGGGCAACCGCGAGAACGGCGAGGGAATGTCATGAGTGGCGACGGACGTCCAGCCCTGGAGGTGCCCGACGCGACCGGTCTGCGCCTGGCCGTGGCAGCGACGCGGTGGCACGCCGAGATCGTCGACGTGCTCCTCGAGAGGGCGCTGGCCGTGGCCGGCAAGGCGGGTGTCGAGCAGCCCACGGTCGTCCGGGTGCCCGGCACGATCGAGCTGCCGGTGGTGTGCCAGGAGCTGGCGCGCAGCCACGACGCCGTGGTCGCGCTCGGCGTGGTGGTGCGCGGTGGCACACCGCACTTCGAGTACGTGTGCGACGCGGTGACCGCGGGCCTGACGCGCGTGGCCCTCGACGAGCGCACCCCCGTCGGCAACGGGGTGCTGACCTGTAACACCCACGCCCAGGCCGTGGAACGGTCGGGCGCTCCCGGTTCCAAGGAGGACAAGGGGGCGGAGGCCTGCGTGGCCGCGTTGGTGACCGCCAACGCACTGCGTGCACTGCGCGCGGCGTCCTCCGCCTCGGCGTCGGCGGCCACCGAAGGATGAGGTCGAGCAGGACTCCTCCGCTCCGTCGGCGGCAGCCCACCCCGTTGGCCCCTGACGGACGGCCGCCGCGTGGCGCGGTGCTCGTGGTGCGGCCCCGGCGTGTGCGGCGCGCGGCCTGGGTGTGCGCCATCGCGGTGGTGGCCGCATTCACCGCGGTCGCCTCGGTGCTGCGCACCACGGACACCGGCGTGGTCTTCCGGTTCGCAGACCAGGTCGCGATGGTGCTCCTCGGAGTGCTCCTCGCGGGCGGCATCCTGCTGCTGGCCCGTCCGCGCGTGCGGGCGGATGCCGACGGCGTGGAGGTCCGCAACACCGGGTGGCCGCGGTACCTGCCCTGGGAGCTGGTGCGGGCGGTGTCGTTCCCCGACGGCGCCTCGTGGGCGCGGTTGGACCTGCCGGACTACGAGTACGTGCCCATGCTGGCCGTGCAGGCCGTCGACGGGATGCGGGCGGTCGAGGCGATCCGCGGGCTCCGGGCCCTGCACGCCGCGCACGCGTCCGTGCCCGAGGTCACCGACCTGCCCGGGACGCCACCACCCGCAGAGCCCCCACCGGCGTCCGGTGACGACAGTGCCCGTTCCGGCCGCACGTAGCATCGGGCCGTGCTCCGCACTCGGCTGACCGGCCCCCGCAAGACGACATCCCTCCTGACCGCACCTCGCACGACCCCGTCCAGCAGCGTCGGCCCCGGCCCGGGAGAGGGCGTGCGGATCGGTGACATCGTGCTGCGCAACCGGGTGGTGACCGCGTCCAGCCTGCTGGGCTACGGCGTCGCCAACTCCCCGCTCGTGCCGTACGGCATGAGCCCGGTGTCCCTGTTCGTGCCCCTGTCCGAGTTCGGCGCCGTCACGACCCGGACCCTGACGGTGGAACCCCGCGAGGGGCACTTCACCACCCGTGACCGCTGGCCCCTGCGCGAGCTGCCCGGCCTGCTGCGCCGCTACGGCACCGTGCTGCGCCGCACCGACGCCGGCTTCGTCAACGCCTTCGGCTGGTGCAACGTGGGCATCGACGCCTACCTGCGCGACTACTACCCCCGCACCCGCGACCAGTGGACGATCATCTCCCTCGGCGGGTTCTCCACGGAGGAGTTCGTGACCCTGGTCGACCGGGTCAACGCCGCGGTTCCGGCGGGCGACATCGCTGCCGTCGAGCTGAACGTGTCGTGTCACAACGTCAACTTCGACTTCTCCTCGATCCTCCAGGACGTGCTCGACGAGGCGGTGCCGCGCAGCAACCACCCCGTGTTGCTGAAGCTCTCGCCGGACTACGACTACCTGCGCAACGCCGCCCAGGCCGCCCGCGCGGGCGTCGCCGGGCTCACCGCCATCAACACCGTCAAGGCGCTGCGCCTCGACCCGCGCACCGGGCAACCCCTGCTGGCCAACCGGTTCGGCGGCTTGTCCGGCCGGGCCGTCAAACCGATCGGGTTGCGGGTGGTCGCCGAGCTGCGCGACGCGGGGATCACCCTGCCGATCGTCGCGACCGGCGGGATCAGGACCGTGGACGACTGCCGCGAGTACTTCTGGGCCGGCGCCGACGCGGTGAGCCTGGGGAGCGCCACCTGGCTCGCCAGCTATCCCGGCTACGCCCTCGCCCCGCTGCGCGGACTGGCGGTGCGGCGGTTGCTGCGGACACTCGCAGATCACGATCCGCGACCGTTCCCTTCCGCCGCGTCGCCCGATCGTGTACACGATGCGATGATCGGCGCCCCCGGGCACTGATCCGGATCCGCTCTGCGTGACGGCGTGGGGGGCGCACCGCGGCGCCGTCCATGGTTGCCGTCGCCGGTGGGCGGCCCGTGACGACGACGAGGAGGGCATCCGATGGCGGCCCGGACGACCGCGGAGAGTGCAGTGGAGACCGAGGTGGAGCGGGCGCCCGCGCGCCGTCCGCGCGTGGTGCTCGTCGACGTCTTCGAGACGATGCTGCGCGTCGACGCGCTGGGCAGCCGCTTCGTCGACGTGGGCCGCCCCGCCGAGGAGTACCGGCTGTTCTTCACCCGCACCCTGCGCGACGGGATGGCGCTCACCCTGTGCGGTGCCGCTCCGCCGTTCGGTGACGTCGCCCGTGCCGCGTTGCGCACCGTCGCGGGCCCGGGGCTGTCGCCCGAGGCCGTCGAGCACGTGCTGGGCGGCCTGCGCGAGCTGCCGCCACACCCGGACGTCGAGCCGGCCCTGCTGCAGCTCACCCGTGCACGGGTGCCCGTGTACGCGTTCACCCACGGTGACCCGGCGGTGGCCGCGGCGGCTCTCGATCGCGCCGGTCTGCGCACCTACCTGCGCGAGGTGCTGTCGACCCAGGCGGTGAGGGCGTTCAAGCCCGCACCGCGAACCTACCGGTGGGGATGCGAGACGGTGGACTCGCCACCGGAGCGCACCGCGCTGCTCGCTGCGCACTCGTGGGACGTGCACGGCGCCGTCCGGGCCGGCCTCGTCGGCGCGCTCGCCACCCGCCTGGAGGGCTGGGTGCCCGACGTCGTCGACCGGCCGCACGTGGTGGCCGAGCGGCTCGACGACACCGTGATCCGGTTGCTCAACCTGCCGGCGTGAGGCCGCCCGCCGCAGCGTGTGCCGGAATGCCGCCGCGCCCACGTCACGCCTCCAACACGGGGCGCCCGTGCAGCGCACCGGCCCCCAGGTCCGCCGCGTCGCCTGCGGCCGCGCCCGCCGCGAACCCGCTGCCCGACAGCACCGACGGCCTGCCCCGGTCGAGAGCGGGGAACGCCTCGGCGTAGGCCTGCTCCACCCGGCTGCGCCGGTCCGCGAGCACCAGCTCCGCGCCGCCGGGCACGCCCGGACCGTCCGCGGACACCTGCCCGGCTCGCTCCTCGGCGCGGCGTTCGGCCTCGACCAGCCGCCGGTGCACCCGCACGGCGAACCCGTGCAGCCACGAGCGCCGGTACGCCGCCACCGACTCGTCCGGATGCGGCGGCCGCTGCGCCACGAGCTGCGTCTGCGCCTGCAGGAGCAACGAGGTGAACAGCACCTCGACCCGCTCACGGTCCGACGCGAACCCGAACACGGTGACCGCGCCGATCCGGCCGCGACCGCGGTGGCGCGGGCCCCGGAGCTCGTGCAGCACAGCGCGGCAGCGCAGGGCCGAGGCCGTCCACCCGAGTAGCCGCGCCTTCCCCGCGCTGTAGGGATCGGCCACCTCCACCCGGGTTGCGCCGATCTCGTCCACGCCCGGCTGCGCCGCCGCCAGCAGCGCCATGTCGATCCCGTGCCGGGCCATCAGCTCGACCGCCTTGTCCGTGCAGGCCTGTGCCTCCGCGGGCGTCCCCGCCCGCTCGGCCCGCGCCAGCAGCTTGCGGATACGCCCCAGCGTGCCCGTCGTCCGGTCCATCCCGACCCCCTCATGCGTCGAACGGCTGTTCGGTCGGGCACAGCTGTACCGGACTGCACCGACAGTTCCGTGACCGCGCCGGCGCAGCGCGGCGCAACCCGCCGTCCGCCCCCTACACCGCGCTTCTCGGCGCGGGAGGCCCGGTGCCGGCCCGGAGTGTCGGACCCCCGTCCTACGCTGGAAGGGCCATGGCCGATCCCGCCACGTACCGTCCCGCCCCGGGCTCCGTCCCCGAGGAGCCCGGGGTCTACCGCTTCTCCGACGCGGCGGGGCGCGTGATCTACGTCGGCAAGGCCAAGAGCCTGCGCAGTCGGCTGAACTCGTACTTCGCCGACCTCGCCCACCTGCATCCGCGGACGCGCCAGATGGTGACCTCGGCGGCACGGGTGCAGTGGACGGTGGTCGGCACCGAGGTCGAGGCGCTGCAGCTCGAGTACAACTGGATCAAGGAGTTCGACCCGCGGTTCAACGTCCGCTACCGCGACGACAAGACCTACCCCGTGCTCGCGGTGACGGTGGGTGAGGAGTTCCCGCGGTTGCACGTCTACCGCGGGCCCCGCCGCAAGGGGGTGCGCTACTTCGGCCCGTACGCGCACGCCTGGGCGATCCGGGAGACGCTCGACCTGCTGCTCCGGGTGTTCCCGGCACGTACCTGCAGTGCAGGCGTGTTCCGCAGGCACGGCCAGATCGGGCGGCCGTGCCTGCTCGGCTACATCGACAAGTGCTCCGCACCCTGCGTCGGCCGGGTGAGCGCGGACGAGCACCGCGACATCGTCGACGACTTCTGCGAGTTCCTCTCCGGCCGGACGGACCGGCTCGTGCGCGAGCTGGAACGCCGCATGGAGTCCGCCGCGGAGGCGCTGGAGTTCGAGCGGGCGGCGCGGCTGCGCGACGATCTCGGGGCGCTGCGCCGCGCCATGGAACGCCAGGCCGTCGTTCTGGGTGACGGGACGGACGCCGACGTCGTCGCCTTCGCGCAGGACGAGCTGGAGGCCGCGGTGCAGGTCTTCCACGTGCGTGGCGGCCGGGTCCGCGGCCAGCGCGGGTGGGTGATCGACAAGGTCGAGCCGACCGAGACGCCCGCGCTCGTCGAGCGGTTCCTCACCCAGTTCTACGGCGAGCAGGCGGCACTCGCCGAGTCGGCGGACGACGCGGGCCAGCCCGTGCCGCGCGAGATCCTCGTCCCTGAACTGCCCCCGGACGTCGACGCGCTGGCCGAGTGGCTGTGCACGCTGCGCGGCTCCCGCGTCCAGATCCGCGTCCCCCAGCGCGGCGACAAGAGGGCGCTGGCCGAGACCGTCGAGCGCAACGCCAAGGAGGCGTTCGCCCAGCACAAGCTGCGCCGGGCCGGCGATCTCACGGCCCGCTCGGCGGCGCTTCAGGAGATCCAGGACGCGCTCGGGCTCGACAGCGCACCGCTGCGCATCGAGTGCGTGGACGTCTCGCACGTGCAGGGCACGGACGTCGTCGCCTCACTGGTCGTGTTCGAGGACGGGTTGGCGCGCAAGTCGGACTACCGTCGCTTCGAGATCCGCGGGGGCGCCGACGGCGGGGACGTCGCCGCGATCGCCGAGGTCACCCGCAGACGTTTCCGCAGGCACCTGGCCGAAACGACAGGTGGGACGGGAGCAGGCGGTAACGGTCGCGGTGCCCCGGACGACTCGGGCGACATCGACCCCTTCACGGATATCCCGACGGTACGCCCGGGCATCGATCCGACCACCGGCCGACCGCGCCGGTTCGCCTACCCACCGAACCTGTACGTCGTCGACGGCGGGGCCCCGCAGGTCGAGGCGGCCGCGGACGTGCTTGCCGAGCTCGGGATCACCGACGTCGCGGTCTGCGGGCTGGCCAAGCGCCTGGAGGAGGTCTGGCTGCCGGCCGATCCCGACCCGGTCATCCTCTCGCGCACCAGCGAGGGGCTGTACCTGTTGCAGCGGATCCGGGACGAGGCGCACCGGTTCGCCATCACCTACCACCGCCAGCGTCGTTCCAAGGGCATGACGGCCTCCGCGCTCGACGGCGTCCCCGGGCTCGGCCCGTCGCGACGGACCGCGCTGCTCAAACACTTCGGGTCGGTCCGCAAGCTGCGGGCCGCGGGCGTCGACGAGATCGCCGCCGTCCCCGGGTTCGGGCGTCGGACGGCCGTCGCGGTCCTGACCGCGCTGCACGGATCGGCAGGCGACCCCGCTCCCGACACCTCCGGCACCGAGGAGAATGCATGACCGAGCATCCTGCGGCACCGCCGGAGCATCCGCACGGCATCGAGGTGACGCTGGTCAGCGGACTGTCCGGGGCCGGCCGGAGCACTGCGGCGAAGGTGCTCGAGGACCTGGGCTGGTTCGTCGTCGACAACCTGCCTCCCGAGCTGATCGCCACGATGGTCGACCTCGGGGCCCGCGCCCAGGGCGACGTCACCCGCATCGCCGTGGTCATGGACGTGCGCAGCCGCGCGTTCAGCGCGGACCTCGGGGCGGTCCTCAAGGACCTCGACGCCCGTGGCTACCGGCCGCGGCTGCTGTTCCTCGAGGCGTCGGACCCCGTGCTCGTCCGCCGGTTCGAGCAGGTCCGGCGCAGCCACCCGCTACAGGGCGACGGCCGGCTCGTCGACGGCATCGCCGCCGAACGCGCGCTGCTCGGCCCGCTGCGCGATGCCGCGGACCTCATCGTCGACACGTCCACCGTCGCCGTCCCGGCGCTGCGCCTGCTGCTCGAGCGGGCCTTCGGGGAACACGTTCCGCAGGCCACCCGGGTCAGCATCGTCTCGTTCGGGTTCAAGTACGGCCTGCCGATGGACGCGGACCTGGTCGTGGACCTGCGGTTCCTGCCCAACCCGCACTGGATCCCCGAGCTGCGCAACCACACCGGCCGCGACGACGACGTCCGCGACTACGTGCTGAGCCAGGCGGGCGCGCTGGAGTTCGTCGACCGCTACCTGGAGCTGCTGGCGCTGGTGAGCGGCGGATACCGGCGGGAGGGCAAGCGCTACCTGACCCTCGCCGTCGGCTGCACCGGCGGCAAGCACCGCAGCGTCGCGATCAGCGAGGAGCTCGGTCGCCGGCTGGCCGAGGTGGACGGCATGGCGGTGCGCGTGACCCACCGCGACCTGGGCCGCGAGTGAACAGTAATCGATCCGGCCACGACGCGTCCGCCCCGCACGGAGTGCGGGGCGGACGCCTCGCGCCGGATCAGGGATCGCTCGCGGCCGGGTCCACCGGACCGCTCGCGGCGGAGCCCGATGGACCGAACAAGCCGCTCGCGGCCGTCGCTCTCGGCGGCGGGCACGGTCTGCACGCCACGCTGTCCGCACTGCGCATGCTCGCCGACCGGGGCGTCGCCGGGCCCGTCACCGCCATCGTCACCGTCGCCGACGACGGGGGCTCGTCCGGCCGCCTGCGGCGTGAGCTGGGCCTGCTCCCGCCCGGTGACCTGCGCATGGCGCTCGCCGCGCTGGCCGGGGAGCAGCTCGCCGCTGGTGGCGGCCCGGCCGACCGCGCCGCCACCGGCGAGGCACCTGGATCCGCCTCCTGCAGCACCGCTTCGGGGGCACCGGTGCCCTCGCCGGGCACGCCGTCGGGAACCTCCTGCTCGCGGGCCTCATGGAGGTCCTGGACGACCCGGTGACGGCGCTGGACGAGGTCGGCGCGTTGGTCGGGGCCCGTGGCCGGGTACTGCCGATGGCATGCGAGCCATTGGACATCGAGGCTGAGGTGACGGGCCTCGAGGACGACGACCCGCATCGCGCGCACCGCATCCGGGGGCAGGTCGCCGTCGCGTCCACCCCCGGGCGGGTACGCCGGGTCCGGCTGCTCCCCGAGCGGCCGCAGGCCTGCAGCCCCGCCCTCGCGGCGGTACGGTCCGCGGACCTGCTGCTGCTGGGCCCCGGTTCCTGGTTCACCAGCGTCCTGCCACACCTGCTCGTGCCCGAGCTACGCGACGCGCTCGTGTCCAGCGCTGCCCGGAAGGTGATCGTGCTGAACCTGGCGCCGGAGCCCGGGGAGACCGCCGGGTTCTCCCCGGAACAGCACCTGGCCGTGCTCGCCGAGCACGCTCCGGACCTGCGGGTGGACGCCGTCCTCGCGGACACCGGGTCGGTCCCGGTGCCGGACCGGCTGCAGCGGGCGGCGGCGGCGCTGCTCGCGCCGCGCGGGCGGGTCCACCTGGCGCCGATCGCCGCGACGGACCCGACGACACCGCGGCACGACCCCCTTGCCCTCGCGGACGCGCTGCAAGCGGTCCTCGCGGTGCCGGACCCGGCGCGGGCGGCGGCCGGGCTGCCGGCCGGGGCGGGAGGGCGACGCCCGACGTGACGAGCAGGGGGGACGGCACGGAGTGCACGAGGGGGAGCAGGGGGAGGTGCCGCACGTGGCGATGACGTCGGCGGTGAAGGACGAGCTGAGCAGGCTCGCGATGAGCAAGCCGTGCTGCCGGCGCGCGGAGGTGGCCGCGCTGCTGCGGTTCGCCGGTGGTCTGCACATCGTCGGCGGCCGCGTCGTCGTCGAGGCCGAGGTCGACACCGGCTCCGTGGCGCGCCGGCTGCGCCGCGAGATCCACGAGCTCTACGGCCACGTGTGCGAAGCGCACGTGATCAGCGCGGGCGGCCTGCGGCGCAGCGCGCGCTACGTGATCCGGGTGGTCCGCGACGGCGAGGGGCTGGCCCGCCAGACCGGCCTGCTCGACGCCCGCGGGCGCCCGGTGCGTGGCCTGCCTCCGCCCGTGGTGTCGGGCGGCGTGTGCGACGCCGAGGCCGCGTGGCGGGGCGCGTTCCTCGCGCACGGGTCACTCACCGAACCAGGTCGCAGTTCCGCCCTCGAGGTCACCTGCCCGGGGCCGGAGGCGGCGCTGGCACTCGTCGGCGCCGCGCGCAGGCTCGGAGTCACGGCGAAGGCGCGCGAGGTGCGGGGCGCGGACCGGGTGGTGATCCGCGACGGTGACGCCATCAGCGCCCTGCTCACCCGAATGGGGGCGCACGAGAGCATGCTGGCCTGGGAGGAGCGGCGGATGCGCCGCGAGGTCCGGGCCACCGCGAACCGGCTCGCCAACTTCGACGACGCGAACCTGCGCCGCTCGGCCCGCGCCGCGGTGGCCGCCGCCGCGCGCGTGGCCCGTGCGCTGGACATCCTCGGCGACGACGTGCCGACGCACCTGCTGGCCGCCGGCCGGCTGCGCGTCGAGCACACCCAGGCCTCGCTGGAGGAGCTCGGTCAGCTCGCCGATCCGCCGATGACCAAGGACGCGGTCGCCGGGCGGATCCGCCGCCTGCTGCACATGGCCGACAAGCGCGCAGCCGACCTCGGTATCCCGGACACCGAGTCGGCGGTCACCGCGGAGATGCTGGAAGAGGCGTGAACTGACACCTCACTGACGGATCTCCGCCTGGCGGCGTTGATCCGCCAAACATGCATGGGGCTCGGGGGAGCGGGCCTCCGGGACGGCCGGGACCAGCCGGCGCGGCTCGGCCATCAGCCGATGTGCCGGGGCGACCGGCCGCCCGCCGAACAGCTCCTCGGGCCGGCCGGTCTCCAGCGCCTTGCGATAGGCCGGCATCGCGCTGCGTGCGGCGGCGACGGTCTGCGCGACGTCCGAGTCGGTGTGCGCCGCCGAGATCACGTACGACTGCCCGAGCACCCCGTGTCGCAGGATCTCCTGCAGGAACAGCGTGCGCATCGCCTGCGACGGGCTGCCTGTGGCGTCGGCGGTGCGGAAGATCAGGCAGGAGGGGCGGCCCAGCACGGACAGGTGCTCCCCGATGCCGGCCTCGGCGGCCGCCGCGTTGACCCCGTCGGCCAGGGCCCGCCCCTGCCGCTCCATGACCGCGACCGGGTCGGGCGCCGCCGGGTCGGTGTAGGCGCGCACGACTGCGCGGAAGGCCGCCAGCCCCGTCGTCTCCGCGCCGTTCGTGCTCGACAGCACGAACGCCCGCGGCAGGGCCGTGCGCAGGCCGCCGAGCTCCATCAGCTCCCGCCGCCCGGCGAGCGCCGCGATCGAGAACCCGTTGCCCATCGCCTTGCCCCACGTCGACAGGTCCGGGACGACGCCGTACACCGCCTGCGCGCCGCCCGCGGCCCAGCGGAAGCCCGTGATCGTCTCGTCGAACACGAGGACGGCGCCGTGCCGGTCGCACAACGCCCGGACGCCCTCGAGAAAGCCCGGCTCCGGCTCGGTTAGCGCCGACGCGGCCTCGAGGATGACGCACGCCACCGGCTCGGACTCGAGGATCGCCTGCAACGACGCCAGGTCGTTGTAGCGGAACCCCCGGACCAGCGAACGCACCGCCGCCGGCACCCCCGTGCTCATCGGGAGGGTGCCGACGAACCAGTCCTGCGAGGAGAAGTACGGCTGGTCCGCGCACATCGCGACGATCTCGCGCCCGGTCGCGGCGCGGGCCAGCCGCAGTGCGGCGCTCGTCGCGTCGGAGGCGTTCTTGCAGAACTTGACCATGTCCGCACCGGGCACGACCGCCAGGAAGTCCTCGGCCGCCGCCAACTCCAGCACGGTGGGGCGGCTGAACGAGACCCCGTCGGCCAGCACGGCCCGCACGGCGTCGAGCACGGGCGCGTACCCGTGTCCCAGGGTCACCGCGCGCATGCCCATGCCGTACTCGACGAACTCGTTGCCGTCGACGTCCCACACCCGCGCGCCCTCCCCGCGGACCAGCACCGGCGCCATGCCCTCGGGGTACTGGTCGGCGCCCTTCGCGAACGTGTGCGCGCCGCCCGGGACGACGTGGTGCAGGCGCGCCTGCAGCGCGTTCGAGCGCTCGAAGCTCGGGATCATGTGCGGGCTCGTCTCCTTGTCGTGGTGGGCGCCGGTCGGCGGGCCGTCCTGCGCCGTCTGGTCCTGCACTGTCTCGTCGTCGGAGGTGATGCCGCCGTTTCCCCGCCCGTCCCGAACGGGTGGGATCGTCCCCGTACGGGTCGTTCGTCCGCCGGCACCACCGCACGGGTGCGGGTCGCGTCGCGGGAGCGGCGGGTGTCGGTGCGGGTGGATAGGGTGATCGTGACGGCGCGACCCCGGTACCGAGGGCATCGACCGGTACCACGGCAACAGCGCTGCGAGACGACAGCGAGCTGCGAGGAAGCGAGGAGCACGCATGACCGTGCGCGTGGGTGTGAACGGGTTCGGCCGGATCGGCCGCAACTTCTGGCGAGCGGTGGACGCGCAGAAGGCGGCGGGGACGTCGGACATCGAGATCGTCGCGGTGAACGACATCACCGACAACAAGTCCCTCGCTCATCTGCTCAAGTACGACTCGATCCTGGGTCGGCTGCCGTACGACGTGTCGGCGACCGACGAGGACATCGTGGTCGACGGCAAGGGCTTCAAGGGCCTGGCGGTGCGGGACCCTGCGACGTTGCCGTGGAAGGACCTGGACGTCGACGTGGTGATCGAGTCGACGGGCATCTTCACCAAGCGGGATGCGGCCGCCAAGCACCTGGAGGCCGGGGCCAAGAAGGTGATCATCTCGGCGCCGGCGACCGGTGAGGACATCACCGTGGTGATGGGCGTCAACGACTCCGAGTACGACGGCACGCAGGACGTCATCTCGAACGCCTCGTGCACGACGAACTGCCTCGGACCGCTGGCGAAGGTGCTCGACGACCTGGCGGGCATCGAGCGGGGTCTGATGACCACGATCCACGCCTACACGCAGGATCAGAACCTGCAGGACGGGCCGCACAAGGACCTGCGGCGGGCGCGGGCCGCGGCGCTGAACATGGTGCCGACGAGCACGGGTGCGGCGAAGGCGATCGGGCTGGTGATGCCGCACCTGAAGGGCAAGCTCGACGGCTATGCGATCCGCGTGCCCACCCCCACCGGCTCGGCGACGGACCTGACCGTCCAGGTGCGCGACGAGGTGTCGGTCGCCGACATCACCGAGGCCTACCGGGCGGCCGCGGCCGAGGGTCCGCTGAAGGGCTACCTCACGTTCACCGACGCCCCGATCGTGTCCACCGACATCGTGACGGACCCGTCGTCGTGCATCTTCGACTCGGGGTTGACGAAGGTGATCGGCAACCTGGTGAAGGTCGTGGGGTGGTACGACAACGAGTGGGGCTACAGCAACCGGCTCGTCGACATCACCGGCCTGGTCGCGTCGAAGCTCTGAGAGGACCGCGAGTGAAAACTCTCGACGACCTCGTCGCCGAGGGCGTGTCCGGGCGCACCGTGCTGGTGCGCTCGGACCTCAACGTCCCCCTCAGCGACGAATCAGGCGGCGCGACCATCACCGACGACGGCCGGATCCGGGCCTCGGCGCCCACGATCCGCGCTCTGCTCGACGCCGGTGCCCGGGTGGTGGTCACGGCTCACCTCGGCCGCCCCAAGCCCGGTGCGGACAACGCGAGGTACTCGCTGGCCCCGGTCGCGGGCCGGTTGGGCGAGTTGCTCGGCGCGGAGGTCACCCTCGCGAACCACGGGGACGAGGCCACCGCGGCGGCCGGCGCGCTGACCGACGGTGGTGTCGTGCTGCTGGAGAACATCCGCTTCGACCCACGCGAGACGAGCAAGGACGCCGCCGAGCGAGCCGCGTTGGCCGCCGAGCTGGCGGCACTGGCCGGCCCGACCGGGGCGTTCGTCTCCGACGGGTTCGGGGTGGTGCACCGCAAGCAGGCCTCGGTCTACGACGTCGCGCAGCTCCTGCCCGCCTACACCGGGGGACTGGTGCGCAGCGAGGTCGAGGTGCTGCGCAAGCTGACCCAGGACCCGCAGCGGCCCTACGCGGTAGTGCTCGGTGGGTCGAAGGTGTCGGACAAGCTGCTGGTCATCGAGTCGCTGCTGCCTCAGGTCGACTCGCTGCTCGTGGGTGGCGGGATGTGCTTCACCTTCCTGGCGGCGCAGGGTCTCGGTGTGGGTGACTCGCTGCTGGAGGCCGACCAGATCACCAACTGCCGGCGCCTGCTGGAGTCCGGGAAGATCGTGCTGCCGGTCGACGTGGTGGTCGCCGACGAGTTCTCGGCCGAGGCGAACACCCGCACGGTGCCGGTCGAGAAGATCCCCGACGGGTGGAAGGGCCTGGACATCGGGCCGGAGTCGGTCGAGGCGTTCGGGCAGGTGCTGGCGAGCGCGAAGACCGTGTTCTGGAACGGCCCGATGGGCGTGTTCGAGCTGGCCCCGTTCGCCGAGGGCACCCGCGGCGTCGCGCAGATGATCGTCGACGCCACCGCGAAGGGGGCGTTCAGCGTGGTCGGCGGCGGCGACTCGGCCGCGGCCGTGCGCGCGCTGCGCCTGCCCGAGGACGGGTTCTCCCACATCTCCACCGGCGGCGGCGCGTCGCTGGAGTACCTGGAGGGCAAGGAGCTCCCGGGGATCGCCATCTTGGAGGGCACCTGATGGCCCGGACGCCGCTGATCGCGGGCAACTGGAAGATGAACCTCAACCACCTCGAGGCCATCGCCCTGGTGCAGAAGCTCGCGTTCGCGCTGCCCGAGAAGTACTACAAGCGGGTCGAGGTGGCGGTGCTGCCGCCGTTCACCCACATCCGGAGCGTGCAGACGCTCATCGACGGCGACCGGTTGAAGATGGTGCACGGGGCGCAGGACCTGTCGCCGCACGTGTCGGGTGCCTACACCGGCGATGTGTCGGGCGTGATGCTCGCCAAGCTCGGCTGTCGCTACGTCCTCGCCGGGCACTCGGAGCGCCGGGAGCTCCACAGGGAGGACGACGCCCTGGTCAACCGCAAGGTGCACGCGGCCGTGAAACACGGCATCGTGCCGATCCTGTGCGTCGGGGAGGGGCTACCGGTGCGGGAGGCGGGCCGCCACGTCGAGCACACCACCGCCCAGCTGCTCGCCGGGCTCGAGAAGGTGTCGAGCCAGCACGCGCAGACGCTGGTCGTCGCCTACGAGCCGGTGTGGGCGATCGGCACGGGGCGCGTGGCGAGCGCCGCGGACGCCCAGGAGGTGTGTGCCGCGATCCGACAGGCCCTGGCCGGGAAGTACGGCGAGGAGATCGCCGCCGGGATCCGGGTGCTGTACGGCGGCTCGGTGAAGCCGGGCAACGTCGGCGAGATCGTCGCGCAGACCGATGTGGACGGCGCGCTCGTCGGCGGGGCCAGCCTGGACGCCGACGGCTTCGCGCAGCTGTGCGCGATCGCCGCGGGTGGCCCGCTGCCCTAGTTGTTCACGACGAGCACCGGCCCGGTGGGTCGACGACGAGATCCACCGGGCCGGCCGCCGTCGTAACACCGTCATCCGGCCGGCCGAGTCCTGCGTTACGGATGTCCCGACCCCGGGGGCGCCCGTACCGCAGGTCCGCCGGTACCCTGGTCCTCCCGGGCGTGGGAATGAGGATGGGATGCAACTCGCACTGCAGATCGTGCTGATCGTCTCGAGCGTTCTGCTCGTGCTCCTGATCCTGCTGCACCGCGGCCGTGGCGGCGGCCTGTCCACCCTGTTCGGCGGCGGCGTGCAGTCGAGCCTGTCGGGCTCCAGCGTGGTGGAGAAGAACCTGGACCGGATGACGCTGTTCGTGGCGGCCATCTGGATCATCGCCATCATCGGCACAGGACTGCTGGTCAAGGCCGGCGTCTGAAGGCGGTTTCGATCACTTCGGTTTCGGGAGGCAAGGGCGATGGCCGGCGGTAACGCGATCCGTGGTACGCGCGTGGGCGCGGGACCCATGGGTGAGTCCGAGCGGGGGGAGACAGCGCCCCGCGCCAGGGTGTCGTACCACTGCTCGAACGGGCACCTCACTACTCCGTCATTCGCCTCCGAGGCGGACGTCCCCGAGCTGTGGGACTGCCCGCGGTGCGGACTGCCCGCGGGCCGGGACACCGAGAACCCGCCCGCCCCGCCGCGCACCGAGCCGTACAAGACGCACCTTGCGTACGTGAAGGAGCGCCGCAGCGACGCTGACGGCGCGGCGATCCTCGAAGAGGCGTTGGGCCGCCTGCGGGCCTCCCGCGAGCTCTAGGGCGGAGCACGGCCGGACCTGATCTCATAAGGCCGAGCTGAGCTCCCGCACGATCAGCTTGCGTCGCAGCAAGGTGATCGTTGGAGGAGTCGGGTGTGATCACCGGCTATGCGTATGAGGTGGGCCGGCCTCAGGTAGGGCCGCCCGGAATGTGCCGGGGCCGGTGACCTCCGCACCGGCGGCGTGGACGCGGGCCCGCAGCGCGCGGTCGGCCGTCACGACCAGCACCCGCCCCGGCCCGCCGACGAGCCCCCCGACCAGGTCGACGATCGCGCTGTCGCCGTCCGCCGGGGCGTGGACGACGTCCAGCAGGGGATGGGTCGGCATGTCCTCGACGGCGCCTGCCGCGCCCTCGAGCACGAGGTGCACCTGCACGGCCGCGACCGCGAGGTCCGAGCCCGCCGTCTCGGCCGAGTCCGGGGTGGTGCCGTCGAGCAGCTCCACGAGGTCTTCGGGGCGGGAGACGAGCACCGCGACGATGCTGCCGGCGAGCCGCCGAGCGGCCCCGGCACGGTCGCGCCACCAGCCGTCGGGGCGCGAGCCCACCACGTTCGCGGCGTCGACGACGAGGTGCAGCATCGGGTGCGAGGGCCGTCTCAGGCGACCGGCGGACCGAGGTCGCGGGGCAGCTTCGCCGCCGCGGCGCGGTCGAGCAGCCACAGTGTGCGGTGCGTCCCCGTCGCCCCGGCGACCGGGATCGCGACCTCGCCCGCGCCGCTGAGCGCGAGCGCCACCGCCCCGGCCTTGGCGTCGCCGGTCGCGAGGATCCAGACCTCGGTGGACCGGCGGATCGCGGGGAGCGTCAGCGACACGCGCGTCGGCGGCGGCTTGGGGCAGCCGTGCACCGCGACGACGGTGCGCTCGGTCTCGTAGACGGCGGGCGAGTGCGGGAAGATCGACGCCGTGTGCCCCTCGCCGCCCATGCCCAGGAGGGTGACGTCGAAGGTGGGCACGGGCCCGTGGTCCTCCGGGCGGGCGTCCCGGGCGAGGAGATCCGCGTAGGCCTGGGCGGCGGCTTCGGCACCCGACGGGCCGGTACCGGTGTCGGCGCCCATCGCATGCACCCGCGCCGGGTCGACGGGCAGGTGGTCGAGCAGGGCCTGCCGGGCGCCCGTCTCGTTGCGCTCGGGGTCGCCGGGCGGCAGGAACCGCTCGTCGCCCCAGTAGAACTCGACGTGCGCCCAGTCGACGGCGTCGTGCGCCGGGCCCTGCGCCAGGTGCTCGAGCAGGGCGGTCCCGATCCCGCCGCCCGTGAGCACCAACCGGGGCACCCGCCCGGCGGCCTGCACGTCGACGAGCCGCGTGACGAGCCGGGCGGCCGCGGCGGCGGCGAGCACGTCCGGGTTCGCGTGGACGACGATGTCGCGGCGGCTCATCCCTGGTCGCCGCCCGCCGCCGAGGGCTTCTCCGGCGCGCCGTTCGACGCCGCGGACGTTCCCGACCGGCCCGTTGACGACTTGGCGGACGACGACCGTCCGCGCGAGATCTGCCCGATCCCGACCAGGGCCTCGCCGTACACCTCGTCCGGGTCCAGCCGGCGCAGCTCCTCGGCGAGGCAGTCCGGCACGGTGCGTCGGGCCAGCGCGATGAGCCGGTCCGGCTGCCCGGGCTGGCGCAGCGTGCCGGTGCGCCCGTCCGGCCGGATCAGCTCGACCGGCCCGGAGCGGCGCTCCAGGCGCACGGACACCATCCCGGCGCCGTCCGCCCGGGACCGGCGCACCTTGACGCCGAGCCGGGCGGCCAGCCAGCCGGCCATGAGGTCCGTCGACGGCGAGATCGCCTCCCCGCTGACCGCCGCCGAGGTGATGGTGTCGTGCGGGGGGAAGTCGAGTGCCGCGGCGAGCAGCGCCCGCCACTGGGTCAGCCGCGTCCACACGAGATCGGTGTCGCCCGCGGCGTGGCTGGCCCGGCGCTGCTCGAACGCCCGCACCGGGTTCCTCGCCGACAGCGCGTCCGTGATCCGCCGGGCGGCGAGCCGGCCGATGGCGTCGGTCGACGGGACCGCGGGTGCCTCGCCGGGCCACCACGCCACCACCGGGGCGTCGGGCAGCAGCAGCGGCATCACCATGCCGGCACCGGCCTCCTCGGCGGCGAGCGCGCCGTAGCCGCGCAGGACGACGACCTCGCTGGCCCCGGCGTCGCCGCCGACGCGGATCTGCGCGTCGAGCCGAGCGGCGGCGCGGCGCTGGCCGCGGGCGAGCACGATCACCCGGCAGGGGTGCTCGCGGCTCGCGGAGTTGCCCGCCTCGATGGCCCGCTCGATGCCGCCCCCGTCGTCGGTGACGATCACCAGCGTCAGCACCCGCCCGAGCGCGAGCACACCACCGCTCTCCCGCAGGTCGACGAGCTTCTTGTTCACCGCCGAAACGGTGCTCGAGGGCAGATCGACGATCACCGCAACGTCCCTTCGAGGTGGATGGTGCCCGGGCTCCGCCGTGTCGGGCTCACGGCCTGCGCCAGTGCCGGCCGGTGCGGGCCAGCATCTGGTCCGCCGACACCGGCCCCCAGCTGCCCGCGGCGTACGGGTCGGGGCCCTCGGGCAGCGACGCCCAGTGCTCGATCACCGGGTCGAGGATCTCCCACGACCGCTCGACCTCCTCGTTCACCGGGAACAGCGACGGCTCGCCGAGCAGGACGTCCAGGATCAGCCGCTCGTAGGCCTCGGGGGACGACTCGGTGAACGACGTGCCGTAGCCGAAGTCCATCGTGACGTCGCGGACCTCCATCTGGTTGCCCGGCACCTTCGACCCGAACCGCATCGTGACGCCCTCGTCGGGCTGCACCCGGACGACGAACGCGTTCTGGCCGAGCTCCTCGGTCATGGTCGCGTCGAACGGCAGGTGCGGGGCCCGCTTGAACACCACGGCGATCTCGGTGACCCGCCTTCCCAGCCGCTTGCCGGTGCGCAGGTAGAACGGCACGCCGGCCCAGCGTCGGGTCGCGACCTCGCAGGTGATCGCCGCGTACGTCTCGGTCTTGGAGTTCGGGTCGAAGCCCTCCTCCTCCTTGAGGCCGCGCACGAGCTCGCCGCCCTGCCAGCCGCCGGTGTACTGGCCCCGCGCCGTGGTCTCCTCCAGGGGGTACACGAGGCGGGTGGCGTTGAGGACCTTGATCTTCTCGGCGCGCAGCCGGCGGGCGGAGAACGAGGTGGGCTCCTCCAGCGCGATGAACGCCAGCAGCTGCAGGAGGTGGTTCTGGATGACGTCGCGGGCCGCACCGATGCCGTCGTAGTAGCCCGCGCGCCCGCCCAGGCCGATGTCCTCGGCCATCGTGATCTGCACGTGGTCCACGTAGTGGCTGTTCCAGATCGGCTCGAAGAGCTGGTTGGCGAACCGCAACGCCAGGATGTTCTGGACGGTCTCCTTGCCGAGGTAGTGGTCGATGCGGAACACCGACTCCTCGGGGAAGACGTCGTTGACGATCTCGTTGAGCTCGACCGCCGACGCCAGGTCGTGCCCGAACGGCTTCTCGATGACGACCCGCCGCCACTGGTCGCCGTCCTGGGCCGAGAGGCCGGACCGGGCGAGCTGCTTGCACACCACCGGGAACGACGCCGGGGGGATGGACAGGTAGAACGCGTGGTTGCCGCCGGTGCCGCGGACCCGGTCGAGGTCCTGAACGGTCTTCTCCAGGCGGTCGAACGACTCGTCGTCGCCGAAGCTGCCCGGCACGAACCGGAACCCCTCGGCGAGGCGGTCCCACACGTTCTGCCGGAACGGGGTGCGGGCGTGCTCGCGGACGGCGTCGTGGACGACCTGGCCGAAGTCCTGCGCGTCCCAGTCGCGGCGGGCGAACCCGGTCAGCGCGAAGCCCGGCGGCAGGAGGCCGCGGTTGGCCAGGTCGTAGATCGCCGGCATCAGCTTCTTGCGCGACAGGTCGCCGGTCACTCCGAAGATCACCAGGCCGCACGGCCCCGCGATCCGCGGCAGCCGCTTGTCGCGCGCGTCGCGCAGCGGGTTCGTCCAGCCGTCGAGCTGAGCTCGCCTTCCGGTCCTCGCCGCGGTCATCGCGTCACCCCCAGCTCTCGTCGGTTCGGGAGGCCACTCGTCGCGCCCCGATGCGGGCCCCGCTGCACATCCTGCTCAGTCCCCGGCGGCGTCGCCGCGCGGGTTCCGTGATCGTCACCGGACGGACACCCGGGCGTTCGGAACGGCGGGCCGGGTGCCCGCGAGGCGGACACCCGGCCGTGGTCCGGCGTCAGTGCGCCGGGCTCATGTCGCGGAGTCGAGCTGGCTCTTGACGGTGTCGAGCAGCTCCGTCCACGACTGCTCGAACTTCTCGACGCCCTCGTCCTCCAGCGTGCGGAACACGTCGGTGAGGTCGACACCGGCCCGCTCGAGGGCGTCGAACACCTCCTGCGCCTGCGCGGCGGTGCCGGTGACCTGGTCGCCGTCGACCTCGCCGTGGTCGGCGAACGCGAGGAGGGTCTTCTCCGGCATCGTGTTGACGGTGTCGGCGACGGTCAGCTCGGTGATGTACATGGTGTCGGAGTAGTCGGGGTTCTTCACCCCGGTCGAGGCCCACAGCGGGCGCTGCGGCTTGGCGCCCTGCGCGGTCAGCGACGCCCACCGCTTGCCCTGGAAGACCTCCTGGAACGCGGCGTAGGCGAGCCGGGAGTTCGCGACGCCGGCCTTACCGCGCAGCGCCAGGGCCTCGTCCGTGCCGATCTTCTCCAGCCGCTTGTCGATCTCGGTGTCGACGCGGGAGACGAAGAAGCTGGCCACCGAGGCGATGCCCGCCAGGGTCTGCCCGTTCGCGGCGGCCTGCTCCAGGCCCTCCATGTAGGCCGTCATCACGTCGCGGTAGCGCTCGACGGAGAAGATCAGCGTGACGTTGATGCTGACCCCCTCGGCCAGCGCACGGGTGATCGCCGGCAGGCCCTCCTGGGTGGCCGGGATCTTGACCAGCAGGTTGGGCCGGTCCACGGCCTTCCACAGGTCCAGCGCCTCGGCCACGGTGGCCTCGGTGTCGCGCGCGAGCAGCGGGCTGACCTCCAGCGAGACCCGGCCGTCGACACCGCCGCTGTGCTCCCACGTCCCGGAGAACACGTCGCAGGCCTGCTGGACGTCACCGACCGTGATCTCACGGACGGTGTCGTCGATCGACGCGCCGCGGGCGGCCAGCTCACGGACCTGCGCGTCATACGCCTGCCCCTTCGCCACCGCGGCCGCGAAGATCGTCGGGTTGGTGGTGACCCCGACGACGCTCTTGTCGGTGATCAGTTCTTGGAGGTTGCCGCTGGTCAGCCGCTCGCGGGACAGGTCGTCGAGCCAGATGGACACGCCCGCCGCCGACAGCGCGGCGAGCCTCTCGTTGGGGGCCATGAGTGGCTCCTCTCGCTGGGTGGGGTCTGGTCGGACGTTGTCGGTCACACGATCTCGGGGGAGACGCGATCGAGGCTGGTGCGGGCGGCGGTGACGACGTGCTCGGTGGTGAAGCCGAACTCGCGGAACAGAGTCTGGTAGTCCGCGCTGGCTCCGTAGTGCTCGATCGAGACGATCTCGCCAGCGTCACCGACCCACCGGTACCACGGCATCGCGATCCCGGCCTCGACCGAGACCCGCGCCCGCACCGACGGCGGCAGCACGGAGTCGCGGTACTCCTGGTCCTGGGCCGCGAACCAGTCCATGCACGGCATCGACACGACCCGCGTGGGGATGCCGTCGCCCTCCAGCACCTCGCGGGCGTCGACCGCGATCTGCAGCTCCGAACCCGTGCCGATGATCACGAGCTGCGGATCGCCGTTCGACGCCTCGGCGAGGACGTAGCCGCCCCGTGCGACGCCCTCGGCGGACGTGCCCTCGAGGACAGGGATGTTCTGGCGGGTCAGCGCGATCCCCTTGGGGCCCTCGGGGTTCTCCAGGATCGCCTTCCAGGCGTACGCGGTCTCGTTCGCGTCGCCCGGGCGCACCATGGCGAGGTTCGGGATCGCCCGCAGCGCGGCCAGGTGCTCGATCGGCTGGTGGGTCGGGCCGTCCTCGCCGAGGCCGATCGAGTCGTGCGTCCACACGTAGATGACCGGCGCCTTCATCACCGCGGCGAGCCGCACGGCACCGCGCATGTAGTCGCTGAACGTCAGGAAGGTGCCCCCGTAGGGGCGGGTGGGCCCATGCAGCGCGATGCCGTTGAGGATCGCGCCCATCGCGTGCTCGCGGACGCCGAAGTGCAGGGTGCGGCCGTAAGGCTCCGCGTCCCACATCTTCGTGGCGATCGACTTCGGGCCGAACGAGTTCGCGCCCTCCATCGTGGTGTTGTTGCTCTCGGCGAGGTCCGCCGAGCCGCCCCACAACTCCGGCAGCACGTCCGCCAGGGCCTTGAGCACCTCGCCGGAGGCCTTACGGGTGGCCAGCCCCTTCTTGTCCGGTTCCCACGACGGCAGCGCCTTCTCCCAGCCGATGGGGAGGTCGCGGCCGAGCATCCGGTCGAGCAGCTCCGTGCGCTCGGGCTCGCGGGCGGCCCACGCCTCGTACTGCGCGGTCCACTCCTCGTGCGCCTTCTTCCCGCGTGTGACGACCTTGCGAGCGTGGGCGAGCACCTCGTCCGACACCTCGAAGGTCTTGTCCGGGTCGAAGCCGAGGACCTCCTTGACCGCGCGCACCTCCGCGTCGCCGAGCGCGGAGCCGTGCGCCTTGCCGGTGTTCATGGCCTTGGGCGCCGGGAAGGCGATCACCGTGCGCAGCAGGATGAACGACGGCCGCTCGGTCTCGGCCCTGGCGTTCTGGAGCGCCTCGAGGATGCCCGTGACGTTCTCGCCGCCCTCGACGACCTGGACGTGCCAGCCGTAGGCCTCGTACCGCTTCGCGGTGTCCTCGCTCAGCGCGATCGTCGTGTCGTCCTCGATGGAGATCTTGTTCTCGTCGTAGATCACCGTGAGGTTGCCCAGCTGCTGCGTGCCTGCCAGGGACGACGCCTCGGAGGTGACGCCCTCTTCGATGTCACCGTCGCTGGCGATCACGTAGATCTGGTGGTCGAAGGGGCTCTCGCCCAGCGCCGGCTCCGGGTCGAACAGGCCCCGCTCGCGGCGGGCGGCCATCGCCATGCCGACCGCGGCGGCGAGGCCCTGCCCCAGCGGGCCGGTGGTGATCTCGACGCCCGGGGTGTGCCGGTGCTCCGGGTGGCCCGGGGTCTTGCTGCCCCAGGTGCGCAGGGCCTCGAGGTCGGCGAGCTCCAGGCCGTAGCCGGAGTAGTACAGCTGGATGTAGAGGGTGAGGCTGGAGTGCCCGGCAGAGAGCACGAACCGGTCGCGGCCGATCCAGTCGGGGTCGGTGGGGTCGTGCCGCATCACGCGCTGGAACAGGGCGTACGCCAGCGGGGCGAGGCTCATCGCGGTGCCGGGGTGGCCGTTGCCGACCTTCTGCACGGCGTCCGCGGCCAGCACCCGCACGGTGTCGACGGCGCGCCGGTCCAGCTCCGTCCAGTCGTCCGGGACGCTCGCCCGGGTCAGCGCGTCGATGTCGGTCTCGGGCACGGCGGGCACTCCCTGGGGTCGGCGGTCCTCGAGCGTGGCTGCGCGGGCGGGGCGGCGCTGCGCCGGGCCCCGTTCAGACTAGTCACGTGAGGCGGTCCTGCATCTGGGCTTGCCCCGAACCGTGCGGATCTATTCGCGCGGTGTTCGCCGTCGTCGTGACCCGTCCCCCCGGGACCCCCGCGGCGCCGGTCGAGCGGTTACCATCGACCGGCTGTAGAACCGCGGCGAGCGGTTCCGAGCGAGACCCCTGAGCGAGGTAGCCACCCGGTGAGCGAGCGGAGCGAGCGAGCAGTTCAGCACAGCGCATGCGCACTCAGCCCGATTTCCCTGGGCCGACCGAGCGTCAGCGAGGGAATGCGGTGAGCGTGCCCGTCTCCCGTCCGGGATCCGCACCGGCCCCGACCTCGCGGCCGGTGCGGCCCCGAGGGCGGGTGCGGCAGGTGCTGGCACGTGTCCCCGACACCGTCCGCGCCTACGTCGGCCTCACCAAGACCCGGATCATCGAGCAGCTGCTCGTCGTCACCGTCCCCGCGATGTTCCTCGCCGAGCGCGGTGTCCCGCCCGTCCCGCTGATCCTCGCCACGCTGGTCGGCGGCGCCGCCGCCGCCGCGAGCGCGCACGCGCTCAACTGCGTGATCGACGCCGACATCGACGTCAAGATGAAGCGCACCGCGCGGCGGCCGCTGGCCAAGGGGCAGGTCCCGCCGTCGCACGCGCTGGTGTTCGGCCTGGTCCTGGCTGCGCTGAGCACAGTCTGGCTGTGGCTGACCACGAACCAGCTCGCGGCGGGCCTGGCGCTGACGGCCATCGCCTTCTACGTCCTGGTCTACACGCTGATCCTCAAGCGTCGGACGTCGCAGAACATCGTGTGGGGCGGCGCGGCGGGCTGCATGCCGGTGGTGATCGGCTGGGCGGCGGTGACCGGCACCGTCGGCTGGCCCGCGCTGGTGATGTTCGGTGTGATCTTCTTCTGGACGCCGCCGCACTTCTGGGCGCTGGCGATGCGCTACCGCGACGACTACGCCGCCGCCGGCGTGCCGATGCTACCGGTGGTGGCCACCCCGGAGCAGGTCTCGCGTCGGATCGTGGTCTACGCGTGGGTGATGGCGGTGTGGTCGCTGCTGCTGGTGCCCGCGACCTCGTGGATCTACGCGGTGGCCGCCGTCGCGTTCGGTGCGTTCTTCCTGTTCCGCGCGCACCGGCTGCACGCCGGCGTGGTCGCAGGCCGTGAGGTCGCCCCGATGACGCTCTTCCACCTGTCGAACATGTACCTGTGCGGGCTGTTCGCGGCGATCGCGGTGGACGCCGCCGTGGGTCTGCCCGTCCTCGGCGGCGTCCCCTTCTGACCGCCGCCGCGCCGCGGAGCATGTAGCGAAAGCGGCGTTGAGTGCACTCAGCGCACCGAACGCCGCTTTCGCTACATCAGGCCGCGACCGTTACGCCGCGGGGATCAGGCCGTTCGGGTCGATGACGTACTTCTTGGCGGAACCCTTGTCGAACTCCTGGTAGCCGCGCGGGGCGTCGTCCAGCGAGATGACGGTGGCGTTGACGGCCTTCGCGATCTGCGCCTTGTCGTGCAGGATGCTCATCATCAGGCCGCGGTTGTACTTGAGCACCGGGCACTGGCCCGTGACGAACGCGTGGCTCTTGGCCCAGCCGAGACCGAGCCGCACCTTGAGCGTGCCCTCTTTCGCGTCGTCGTCGGCCGCGCCCGGGTCACCGGTCACGTAGAGGCCGGGGATGCCCAGTCGGCCGCCTGCGCGGGTCAGGGCCATCACCGAGTTGAGCACGGTTGCCGGGGCCTCCCCACCGCCGCCGTGCGCCGAGGCCTCGAAGCCCACGGCGTCGACCGCGCAGTCGACCTCGTTGATCCCGAGGATCTCGCGGACCTGCTCCTCCAACGGGGTGTTCTCCGAGATGTCGACGGTCTCGCAGCCGAACGAGCGCGCCTGCTGCAGCCGCTCCTTGTTCAGGTCGCCGACGATCACGACGGCCGCGCCGAGCAGCTGCGCCGAGTGCGCCGCGGCGAGCCCGACCGGGCCGGCGCCCGCGACGTACACGGTGGAGCCGGTGGTCACCCCGGCGCTGTAGCAGCCGTGGTAGCCGGTGGGGAAGATGTCCGAGAGCATCGTGAGGTCGCGGATCTTCTCCAGCGCCTGGTCGCGGTCCGGGAACTTCAGCAGGTTGAAGTCGGCGAAGGGCACCATGACGTACTCGGCCTGGCCGCCGAGCCAGCCGCCCATGTCGACGTAGCCGTACGCCGAGCCGGCGCGGGCGGGGTTGACGTTCAGGCAGACACCGGTCGCGCCCTCGCGGCAGTTGCGACAGCGGCCGCAGGCGATGTTGAACGGGACCGAGCAGATGTCCCCGACCTCGAGGAACTGCACGTCCGAGCCCTTCTCGACCACCTCACCGGTGATCTCGTGCCCGAGGGTCTGGCCCACCGGGGCAGTGGTGCGGCCGCGGACCATGTGCTGGTCGCTGCCGCAGATGTTCGTCGAGACGTTGCGCAGGATGACCGCGTGGTCGGCCTTGCGGCTCATCCCCGTGGCCGAGGCGACGTCGGGCGGAACCTCCAGCTTCGGGTAGTCGACGGTCTCGACAGCGACCTGGCCGGGGCCCTTGTAGACCACGATGCGGTTGCCGTTCGGAGCCATGTACGACCTCCTTCTCGTGCGGCCCGCCTCGATGCGGGTCCGCACCACTGGCGTACCCAGGCCCGAGAGAGGCACAACCCCTCACCGCAGCAGATCCGGGACCACCCAGTCGGCCCCGTTCACGTGGTGGGCGAGGAACGCGAGCACGGTGGCGTACCAGAGCCGGACGTGTGACGGCCGCAGCACCCAGTGGTTCTCGTCGGGGAAGTACAGGAACTTGTGCGGCACCTGATCGGAGCAATTGTCCATCAGGTCGGACCACAGCCGCAGCGCCTCGCCGATCGGCACCCGGTGGTCGCGGTCGCCGTGGATCACCAGCATCGGCGTGCGGATCGCGTCGGCGTGCCGGTGCGGGCTGTACTCCGCCCGGACCTGCGGGGTGAGCTCGCGGCGCCAGTAGTCCGGGGCGTCGGTCGTGGGGACGAACTGGTCGAGCGCCCACAGGCTCGCGTGCGTGACGACGGCGGTGAAGCGGTCGGTGTGCCCGGCGAGCCAGTTGGCCAGGTAGCCGCCGAACGAGCCGCCCATCGCGGCCGTGCGGCCGGCGTCGATCTCCGGGAGGCGCTCGGCGGCGTCGGTGAGCGCGAGGACGTCGGTGGAGGGCTCCGCACCCCAGCGGCCCCACCCGCGGGTGACGAACGCGCGCCCGTACCCGGTGGACAGCGCGGGGTCGGGGAGCAGCACCGCGTAGCCGTGCGCGGCCATCACCCAGGGATTCCACCGCCAGTGCCAGCCGTTCCAGCTGCTCAGCGGACCGCCGTGGATCCACAGCAGCAGCGGCGCGGGGGTGCTGGCCGCTGCACCGTCGGGCAGCACGAGCCAGGCCCGCAGGTCCGTGCCGTCCCGGGCCGTGGTCGTGACCTCGGTGAGGGTGCCCGGTAGCGGGGGCGCCGGGGCCGGCGGGGGCAGGGGTGTCGGGGATCGGGGCACCTGGCCCTCGGGACCGAGCCGGACCGGGGCGGGCGGGGCGTCGACGGCGCTGCGCAGCGCGTACACGGCGCCGTCCGGTCCGACCACCGGGTTGGAATAGGCACCATCGTCGTCGGTGAGCCGGGCGACGGTCCCGGTGGCGAGGTCGATGCGGTGCAGCGGCGCGCGGCCGGCGTCGTCGGCGGTCACGACGAGGGCCGCGGAGTCGGGTGTCCACGCGAGGTCGGTGACCCAGCGGTCCCAGCCCGGCGCGATGTCGCGCGGTGCGCCGCCGTCGACGGGAACGACGACGCAGCGCACGTCGGGAGGCTCGAGGGCCGACGTGCGACGGGTGCGCAGGCAGGCGACCCAGCGGCCGTCGGGGGAGACGGCGACAGGCCCGTCGACGGTGTGGTCGGGGTCGTCGAGGAGCACGCGGTGGGCGGCGTGGTGCCCGTCGGACGGGACGTCCAGCGCGACCAGCGCCCGCCGGGACGCGCCGTACGGTTCGTCGACCCGCCAGGTCGTGAGCACCGTCGACCCGTCCGGGGTGACGTCGAACGCCGCCTGCTCGAGCGCCGCTCCCGCGGTCGGTGTGAGGTCGATCCAGATCGGACTCTCGTCGGCGGGCGACGCCGCGAGCAGCCGTGGCCGGTCCGGGCCGAGGTCGTGGTCCCAGAACCGGACCGACGCGCCCTCGTGCAGGATCGCGGTCACCTTGGCGGTCGCCCGGGCCGCCCGCCGCGCCGCGTCGTCGTCGGCGGTGCCGGCACCGGGCAGCGTCGCCGAGGTGGCGACGACCGTGCCCGCGTGGCGGGCGACGACCGGCCCGGCCAGCCCGCCGGGGCGGGTGCCCGCAGGCCGGGCCTCCCCGCCGGTTGCGGGCAGGCGCCACAGCGCCGCGGGCGGGTCGTCGCCCGACGCCCCCGGCGCGGGCCGCGCGGAGAGGAACAGCAGGTCGCCGCCCGGTGTGAACACGGGGTCGTGCTCCCCGGGATCGCCGCGGGTCAGCTGCCGGGCCGGCCGGGCACCTGCGGGGTCGACCTCCCACAGCGCGGTGCGGTAGCGCGTGCCGTCGGCGTCGGGCGTGGAGACCGCGGTGACCAGCCGGCTGCCGTCGGGGGAGAGCACGAGGCCCGCGCACCGGGGGAGCGCGGTGAAGGCGGCGAGGTCGTGAAACGGCGTGGGTGCGTCGGCAGGGGCGTCGGTCACCGATGCAGCCTCCCCTTCCGCTCCACAGCGCGCGCCATCCCGGGTCGCTCACGGGTTCCGGGCGCCGCGGGACCACGACGGCCGCGCGGAGTCGCCTCCCGCGTCACGGGACGAGGAGCACCTTTCCGGTGGTGCGCCGGCCCTCGAGGTCGCGGTGGGCGTCGGCGGCGAGGTCGAGCGGGTAGCGGTGCCCGATCCGGACCCGCAGGCTCCCGTCCGCGACCGCGGCGAACACGGCCGCGGCGCGGGCGGTGAGCTCCTCGCGGGTGGCGACGTAGTGGTGCAGCGTCGGGCGCGTGAGGTACACCGAGCCGGCCCGGTTGAGCCGCTGCGGGTCGACCGGCGGCACCGGCCCGCTGGCGGCCCCGAAGAGCACGAGCATGCCGCGGCGGCGCAGGCTGGCCAGGCTCGCGTCGAAGGTGTCGCGGCCGACGCCGTCGAACGCCACGGCGACCCCGGTCCCGCCGGTCAGGTCGCGGACCCGCGCGGCCAGGTCGTCACCCGACAGGAGCACCTCCGCGGCTCCCGCAGTACGGACGAGCTCCGCCTTCTCCGCCGTGGAGACGGTCCCCAGCACGCGGGCGCCGCGTGCCGTGGCGAACTGCGTGAGCAGCAGCCCGACGCCGCCCGCCGCCGCGTGCACGAGGACGGAGTCGCCGGGGCCGACGGGGGCGCAGTCGGAGACGAGGAAGTGGGCCGTCATGCCCTGCAGGTACGCGCCGACGGCGACGTCATCGGGGATCGCGTCCGGGACCGCGACGGCCGCCTCGGCCGGCACGGCCACGCGTTCCGCGTAGCCGCCGGGGATGTTCGCCCAGACCACCCGGTCGCCGACGGCGAACCCGCCCGTGTCTCCGCCGCCGAGCGCCGCCACCCGCCCCGCCCCTTCCTGGCCGGGCACGAGCGGCAGGTCGACGGGGTAGACGCCGCGCCGGTGGTAGGTGTCGATGTAGTTCACGCCGGCAACGGCGACGTCGACGAGCAGCTCGCCCCGGCCAGGCCGCGGGTCGGGCAGGTCGGCGGGCACGAGGACGTCCGGGCCGCCGGTGGCGGTCATCTGCACGGCACGCATGTCAGCTCCGTTCGGCGAGGGCCGGCCGGTCCGCGACGTCCGGCGACGTCGCGCCGCGCGGCGGGGGCGGCTCTGCGGGGGTGGCGTCCCCTGGACGGGGCGGGGTGGGAGGCGACTCCGCCGGCCCGCGCGGCGCGGTGCCCGTCCACAACGCGGCCGCCGCGACCGTCACGAGCGCCGCGCCGAGGACGTGCAGCGACGCCAGCGCCTCGGGCACCCCCAGGGCGTACTGCACCCCACCGACGACGCCCTGCAGAAGGACCGCCGCCACCAGCACCGCGTAGCGCCGCAGCAGCCCGGCCGGTGCGGTGACGGCACGCAGCGCGAAGCCCAGCCCGACGAGCAGGCCGAGGTAGCCGAACAGCAGGTCCGCGTGCAGCTGTGCCATGGCCGGAACCCCGATGGCCAGCCGCGGCGTGTCGGCGTCGCCCGAGTGCGGGCCCGCGGCAGTGACGAAGGTGCCGGCGAGCAGCAGCGCCCCGAGCACGGCCGTGGAGGTCCCCGTCAGGGCGCGCACGGCCCGGGGCACGACGGGCCGCGGCGGCCCCTCGCCCTCGCCGGACGCCGTCGTCAGGCGAAGCCCTGCCGCCTGACCGCCGGCCGCCTCGGAAGTCGGCGAGCCTGGTGATGGCGTGGCCGCGTCCACGAGCACCACCGCGAGCCACACGAGCGCCATCGAGACGAGGAAGTGCACGCTGACGCTCCACCACACGAGCCCGAGCAGCACGGTGAACCCGCCGATCACAGCCTGCGCGACCACGCCGAGCGGCTGCAGCAGGGCCAGCCGGACCAGCCGCGGACGGCGCGGCCGGGTCCCCAGGGCGGCGAGGAAGCACAGCCCGGTGACCGCCACGACCGCGAACGTGAGCAGCCGGTTGCCGAACTCCACCCACTGGTGCAGCGCGGCGACCTCCGGATGGGGGGTCGGTACGAGGCTGCCGGGGAAGCACTGCGGCCAGGTCGGGCAGCCCAGCCCGGACCCGGTGACGCGCACGATCGACCCTGTGACCGCGATGCCGGCCTGCGCGATCACGGCGGCGACCGCCAGGCGGCGCACGACGGCGGGCGGGACGGGGACGAGGCGGTCGAGGAGCGCGGGTCGGGCCACGCGCCGATCGTAAGGTCCGGGGTGCGGGATCAGCGCAGGCGGACGGTCCGGACCGCGAGTGCGGTGCCCGCGGCCGTCCAGGCGACGAGGACCAGCACGGGCCCAGCGCCCGGGCCGGAACCCGTGGTCAGCACCGTCCGCAGCCCCTCGGCCAGCGCCCCCGAGGGCAGCAGCGCGGCCGTCGCGGCGACCGGCCCGGGCAGCCGGTCCAGGGGAACGACGATCCCGCCGGCCAGCAGCAGCACGAACCACACGGCGTTCGCGACCGCCAGCACGACGTCGGCCCGCAGCGTGCCCCCGAGCAGCAGGCCCAGCGCCCCGAAGGCGGCGCAGCCGAGCAGCACCAGCAGCAACGCCCAGCCCAGGCCCGCGGCGGCCGGTCGCCAGCCGAGCACCGCGGCGAGCGCGGCGAGCACCACGACCTGGACGGCGACGGTCGCGAGCACCGCCGCGAGCCGGCCCGCCACGAGCAGCCAGCGCGGCAACGCCGTCGCCGCGAGCCGCCGGATCACCCCGTAGCGCCGGTCGAAGCCCAGCGCGATGGCCTGGCTGGTGAACGCCGTCGACATCACCGCGAGCGCGAGCACAGAGGGCGTGACGGCGGCGACGCGGGGTTCGGGCAGCGGGACGACGTCGAGCACGGTGAGCCCGACCAGCAGCAGCACGGGGATGACGAGCGTGAGCAGCACCTGCTCGCCGTTGCGCAGCGCCAGCCGCAGCTCGGTTACCGCCTGCGCGGCGAACATCGCGCCCGGCGCGCCGGCTCCCGGTCGCGGGGTGAACGTCCCGGGTGGGAATGGTGTCCTCACGGGCGCAGCTCCCGGCCGGTCAGCTCCAGGAACACGTCTTCGAGACTCCGCCGGGCGACCTGCACGTCGTCGGCCAGCGCACCCTGCGCCGCGCACCAGCCGGTGATCGACGAGAGCACCGCCGGGTCGATCCGGCCCTGCACGACGTACCGGCCGGCGAGCGTCTCCGCCGCCCGGTAGCCGGCGGGCAGCGCCGTGGCCAGACCCGCCACGTCCATCCCGGGACGGGCGCGGAACCGCAGCTCCTGGTCGCCGCCGGTGGTGAGCGCGGCCGGGCTGCCTTCGGCGACGACCCGCCCGTCGTCGACGATCACCACGTGGTCGGCCAGCGCCTCCGCCTCCTCCATGAGGTGGGTGGTCAGCAGGACCGCGACGCCGTCGCGGCGCAGCGCGTCCACCAGCTCCCACACCAGCCGCCGACCCTGCGGGTCCAGCCCCGCCGTGGGCTCGTCGAGGAACACCAGCTCGGGTCGCCCGACGATCGCACAGCCCAGCGCCAGCCGCTGTTGCTGGCCGCCGGAGAGCCGCTTGTACGGCGTCCGGGCGCAGCCGCCCAGCCCGAGGACGTCGATCAGCCAGGCCGGGTCCAGCGGGTCCGCCGCGCACGCCGCGACCAGCCGGAGCATCTCCCCGGCCCGCACCCCCGGATAGGCCCCACCGCCCTGCGGCATCACGCCGATGCGGGCGCGCAGTGCCTCGGGGGCCCCGGCCGGGTCGGTGCCGAGCACGCGGACCTCGCCCGCGTCCGCGGTGGCGAAACCCGTGCAGACGTCGACGGTGGTCGACTTCCCGGCGCCGTTCGGGCCGAGCAGGGCGAGTACCGAGGCCGGCGCGAGCGCCAGGTCCAGCCCGTCGACCGCGGTGACGGAGCCGTAGCGCTTCACCAGCCCGCGGACGGACACGACCGGTGGCCCCGCGGAGCCGGGATCGGGTCGGCGCGGGAGCGGGCTCACGGTCGACAAGTCTAGTAGTTCCACCTGTGGATCTCCGCCGTGCTCCCTGCGGCGTAGATCCACAGACCACCCGTCAGGTCGGCGCCCGGGGCCCGGTCGGGGACGGGGGACCGGCGACGTCCGGCCGGGGCAGCGGCTCCCCGGTGGAGGCCGGGGCGGGTCGCGCGTCGAGGGGTGCTCCGCCGAGATCGCCGCCGACGATGGCGGGCCCGACGTCGTCCAGGACGTTCCCGGGGACGGACGGCCCGGCCGCGCGCAGCTCCCGCCGGACGACCAGCAGCGCGACCGCGAGGATGACGATCCCGGCGAGGATCGCCAGCGGCAGCTGGAACGACCGGAACGCGAAGTCGGAACCCGTCGGGGGCAGCATGACCGCGAGCAGGGCCGACGCCGCCAGGGCGGCGCGCCGGTGCCGCGGCATCCCGCGGGTGGCGGCGAGCGGGATCGCCGCCCACAGCAGGTACCAGGGGTGTACCACCGGCCCGAGCAGCACGACCGCTCCCAGGCCGACGCCCAGCCCCGTCACCGGGTCCAGCCGCCCGCGCAGCACGAGCAGCAGCAGCCGCAGGCACAGCAGCCCGGCGAGGAGCCCGCCGAACCCGCGGGTGATCGTGAGCACCGTGTCGGTGTGGTCGCCGAGACCGGCGAGGATCCCGACCTGACCCGAGAGCTGACCCAGGTCCGTCGCCAGCGACATCCAGCTGCGGATGACGTTCGCGGTGCCAAGCGTGCGCGTCCAGCCGAACCCCAGCCCGGTGCCGACGCCGAGCACGACGAACACCGCGGCCGCGATCGCGCCCGACACCGCCGCGACCACCGCGACGTCCCGTACCCGCCCGCCGCGTCGTCGCGCCGCCGCCATCCCGACGAAGCCCAGGGCCAGGAGCGCCGGGAGCTTGACCGCGGCCCCCAGGGAGACGACCACCACGCCGAGCACGAACCGCGGATCGCGCAGGGACCCCGACGCGCGGTCGAGGGCGCGCAGCACCAGCTCGACCCCCGCGAGCATGAGCCCGATCATCAGGCCCTCGTTGTGGATGCCGCTGACGAGGTGGAACAGCACGAGCGGGTTCGCAGCGCCGAGCCAGAGCACGAGGCCGGCGTCGAGGTCGCAGCGGTGGGCCAGCCGCGGCAGCGCCCAGATGATCAGTGCCACGCCGCACAGGGCGAGGACGCGGTGGGCGTACACCCCCTGGATCACGTCCGAGCCGGTGAGCGCGGTGATGCCGCGGCCGAGCATGAGGAACAGCGGGCCGTACGGGGCCGGGGTGTCTCGCCAGATCGTCGGGATCGTGCGGGTGAGCGGGTCGTCGACGCCCAACGCCGCCGCAGGCCCGAGCGAGTACGGATCGAGGCCGCGTGCGGTGATCGCGCTCTGCGCGAGGTAGCTGTAGACGTCCTTGGAGAACATCGGAGGCGCGAGCGCGAGCGGCAGCGCCCACAGCAGCCCGGTGCGGGCGAGCTGGGTGCGGTCCGGCGCCGGGGCCACCGCCCCACGGGCGCGCAGCATCTGCCCGATCCACAGCCAGGCCAGCACCAGCATGCCCATGCCGGCGTAGGTGATCGCGATCGCGGCGGTGGCGTTGCGCGCGGGCAGGCTGATCACCCGGAGCCCGAACAGCGGGTTCGGTACGGGCAGCGCCCCGGCCCCGAGCGCGCCGATGCCCATCATCAGCGCGCCGGTGAGCCCCAGCCGCCGCGGGATCCGGGCCGGGTCGCGGACCGTCGAGGGTCCGGCCTCCGGCGCCCCCACCTGCAGTGCAGGACTGGCCGGCGGCGGGGTGCCCAACCCGACCCGCGACATGTCCGCAGGGTAGCGACCGGGTCCGACAGTGAGCCCGCTCACCCGGCCTCCCCTCACAGGGGGGTCGGCTTTGCCGATCGTACGGATATAGGTAACACTGGTGTTGTGAAAAGCAGCGTCCCGGCTCCCGTCCTGGACCCGGCCCCCGTGCGCCGGGGCCCGGGTGCCGACGCCGGTCCCGGCAGCGGTGCTGAAGCAGGCCACACCGAGGGCCGCACCCGCACCGCCGTCGCCCGGCTGCTGATGGAGCAGGGGCCGTGCACCGCGGCGGCGGTCGCGGCCGAGCTTTCGCTGTCGGCGCCTGCGGTCCGCCGACATCTGGACGCGCTGATCGAGGCGGGCGAGGCCGAGCTGCGCGACGCACCTCGGCGCGGCCCGCGCGGTCGGGGGCGCCCGGCACGGCACTACCTGCTCACCGACGCCGGGCGGGCCCGGTTCGGGCACGGTTACGACGACCTCGCCGTCTCGGCGCTGCGCTTCCTCGCCGCGCACGCGGGCGAGCAGGCGCTCGACGGTTTCGCCACCCAGCGCATCACGGACCTGATCGGCCCCGCCGCGTCGCAGGTCGTCGGGCCGGGGGAGCCGCAGGCCCGGGTCGCCGCCCTGGCGGACGTGCTGGCCGCCCGGGGCTACGCCGCGCAGATCCGCGAGGTCGGCAGCGGCAGGCACCGGGGCGTGCAGCTGTGCCAGCACCACTGCCCGATCGCCCATGTGGCCACGGAGTTCCCGCAGCTGTGTGAGGCCGAGACCCGCGCCTTCGCCGAGCTGCTCGGCACGCACGTGCAGCGCCTGGCCACCATCGCGCGCGGCGACGCCGTGTGCACCACCCACGTCCCGCTCGAGGCACCCGAACGCCTCGGCAGTGACCGATCCGCCGCTCGCGGGTCCGCCGCGCACTCCGTGCCCGGCGGCCCACCGGCGGTCGGATCAGACGCACCCACCACCATCCCGCCCACGGGGGCGGGACGACAGGGAGGCAGTCCGCATGACGACCGCTCCTGAGGTCAACGCCCCGGACAAGGGCGGCACCCTCACGCAGGAGGAGACGCTCGCGACGCTCGGCCGTTACGACTTCGGCTGGTCCGACTCGGACATCGCGGGTTCCACGGCGCGCCGGGGTCTCTCGGCCGATGTCGTCGCCGACATCTCCCGGCTGAAGAACGAGCCCGCGTGGATGCTCGAGTTCCGCCTGAAGGCACTGGGCCTGTTCGAGAAGAAGCCCATGCCGCGCTGGGGCGCGGACCTGTCGGGCATCGACTTCGACAACATCAAGTACTTCGTGCGTTCCACGGAGAAGCAGGCCGCCACCTGGGACGACCTCCCGGCCGACATCAAGAACACCTACGACAAGCTGGGCATCCCGGAGGCCGAGAAGGCCCGCCTGGTGTCCGGTGTCGCCGCGCAGTACGAGTCCGAGGTCGTGTACCACCAGATCCGCGAGGACCTGGAGCAGCAGGGCGTGATCTTCCTGGACACCGACACCGCGCTGCGCGAGCAGCCGGAGCTGTTCCGGGAGTACTTCGGCTCGGTCATCCCGAGCGGGGACAACAAGTTCTCCGCGCTGAACTCGGCGGTGTGGTCGGGCGGGTCGTTCATCTACGTGCCGCCGGGCGTGCACGTCGACATCCCGCTGCAGGCCTACTTCCGGATCAACACCGAGAACATGGGCCAGTTCGAGCGCACGCTGATCATCGTCGACGAGGGTGCCTACGTGCACTACGTCGAGGGCTGCACGGCGCCGATCTACAAGTCGGACTCGCTGCACTCGGCGGTGGTCGAGATCATCGTGAAGAAGGGCGGCCGTTGCCGCTACACGACGATCCAGAACTGGTCGAACAACGTCTACAACCTCGTGACGAAGCGCGCGAAGGCCGAGGCGGGCGCGACCATGGAGTGGGTCGACGGCAACCTCGGCTCCAAGGTCACGATGAAGTACCCGGCCGTGCTGCTCATGGGCGAGCACGCCAAGGGTGAGGTCCTGTCGATCGCGTTCGCGGGCGAGGGGCAGCACCAGGACGCCGGGGCGAAGATGACGCACCTGGCGCCGCACACGTCGTCGACGATCATCAGCAAGTCCGTCGCCCGCGGCGGTGGCCGGACGTCCTACCGCGGCCTGGTGCGGGTGAACCCGAACGCGCACCACAGCCGCTCCACGGTGAAGTGCGATGCGCTGCTGGTCGACACGATCAGCCGCTCGGACACGTATCCGTACGTGGACGTGCGGACGGACGACGTGTCGATGGGCCACGAGGCCACGGTGTCGAAGGTCAGCGACGACCAGCTCTTCTACCTGATGAGCCGCGGGCTGACCGAGGACGAGGCCATGGCGATGGTCGTGCGCGGGTTCGTCGAGCCCATCGCGCGCGAGCTGCCCATGGAGTACGCGCTCGAGCTGAACCGGCTGATCGAGCTGCAGATGGAGGGCGCGGTCGGATGACGGGCGTTGAAGTTGCCGGTCTGGCTCCCGAGCTGAAGGGCGCCAAGGAGGGCCAGGGCGAGATCCCGGCCGCCTCGGCGGGGGAGCGGTTCACGTCCTACGACGTCGACGCGTTCGAGGTCCCGGGCGGCCGCGAGGAGAACTGGCGGTTCACCCCGCTGCGCCGCCTGCACGGCCTGCACGACGGCTCCGCGCCGCTGTCCGGCGTGGCGGTCGTCGAGATCGCCGGCGCCGGCGAGGGCGTCACCGTCGAGCGGGTGAGCCGCGACGACGCCCGGGTCGGCGAGGGCGGGGTGCCGGCGGACCGCGTCGCCGCCCAGGCGTGGTCGGCGGCGCCGGACGTCACGATCGTGACGCTCGACGGCCGTCCCGCGCCGCTCGACGTCACCGTCACCGGCCCGGGCGCGGGCGCCTCGGCGGCCGCGCACCTGCAGCTGCGCACCCGCCCGTTCGCGGAGGCGACGGTCGTGCTCACCCACGTCGGGTCGGGCGCGCTGGCCGACAACCTGGAGGTCGTCCTGGCCGACGGGGCGCGGCTGACGCTGGTCGTCACCGACGAGTGGGCGGACGACGCCGTGCACGTCGGTGCCCAGCACCTGTCGCTGGGGCGCGACGCCACCCTGAAGGTGATCTCGGTGGCGCTGGGTGGTGACCTGGTGCGGATCAGCCCGACGGTCGTGTTCCGCGGGCCGGGCGGCGACGTGGAGCTGGTCGGGCTGGGCTACGCCGACGCCGGGCAGCACCTCGAGCAGCGCCTCCTCGTGGATCACGCGGTGCCGAACTGCCGGTCGAACGTGCTCTACAAGAACGCCCTGCAGGGCGACGGGGCGCACACGGTCTGGATCGGCGACGTCCTGATCCGGGCGGCGGCGGAGAACACCGAGACCTTCGAGTTCAACCGCAACCTCGTGCTCACCGAGCGCGCACGGGCCGACTCGGTGCCGAACCTGGAGATCGAGACCGGCGAGATCACCGGCGCCGGCCACGCCAGCGCGACCGGGCGGTTCGACGACGAGCAGCTGTTCTACCTGCAGAGCCGAGGCATCCCGGAAGACGTCGCGCGGCGGCTGGTCGTCCGCGGGTTCTTCGGGGAGATCCTCGCCCGCCTCCCCCTTCCCGAGTTGCGTGAACGGCTGGAGGCGGCCATCGAGGCCGAGCTCGCCGTCACCGGATCATGACCCCTCCCACCACACGGAGCACCGAACATATGTCCACGCTGGAGATCAGCGACCTGCACGTCGACGTGGCCGTCGAAGGCGGCGCCAAGGAGATCCTCCGCGGCGTCGACCTCACGGTCCGCGCCGGCGAGACCCACGCGATCATGGGCCCGAACGGCTCGGGCAAGTCGACGCTTGCCTACGCGATCGCCGGGCACCCGAAGTACACGATCACCCGCGGCACCGTGACGCTGGACGGCGGTGACGGGATCAAACAGGACGTCCTCGCCATGACCGTCGACGAGCGCGCCCGGGCGGGTCTGTTCCTGGCCATGCAGTACCCGGTCGAGGTGCCGGGCGTGTCGACGGCGAACTTCCTGCGCTCCGCCGCCACCGCCGTCCGGGGCGAGGCGCCCAAGCTGCGCACCTGGGTCAAGGAGGTCAAGCAGGCGATGGCCGACCTCGACATCGACCCGGACTTCGCCGAGCGCAACGTCAACGAGGGCTTCTCCGGCGGGGAGAAGAAGCGCCACGAGGTGCTGCAGCTCGCTCTGCTCCAGCCGAAGATCGCGATCCTGGACGAGACCGACTCCGGCCTGGACGTCGACGCGCTGCGCGTCGTCAGCGAGGGCGTGAACCGCTACAAGGCGTCCGGCGACGTCGGCGTCCTGCTGATCACGCACTACACGCGCATCCTCAACCACATCACCCCGGACGTCGTGCACGTCTTCGCGGGCGGCCGGATCGTCAAGTCCGGAGGTCCGGAGCTGGCCGATGAGCTCGAGGCCGAGGGGTACGTGAAGTACACGGGCGCGCCGGAACCCGCCGCAGCGTCCGCCACCGTCTGATGACCACCCTGGCGCCGGCGGTCCTCGACGTCGCCGCGATCCGGGCCGACTTCCCGATCCTGTCGCGGACCGTCCGCGACGGCCGCCCCCTGGTCTACCTGGACTCGGGGGCGACCGCGCAGCGGCCGCGGCAGGTGCTGGACGCCGAGCGCGCGTTCCTGGAGCAGCACAACGCGGCCGTGCACCGTGGCGCGCACCAGCTCGCCGAGGAGGCCACCGACGCGTACGAGTCGGCGCGCGCCCGGATCGCGGCGTTCGTCGGGGCGGACCCGAACGAGGTGGTGTTCACGAAGAACGCCACCGAGGGGATCAACCTCGTCGCCTACGCGTTCTCGAACGCGTCGATCCGCACCGCCCTGGGCCCCGAGTCGGCGCGGTTCGCGCTCGAGCCCGGCGACGAGATCGTCGTCACCGAGCTGGAGCACCACGCGAACCTCGTACCCTGGCAGGAGCTGTGCCGGCGCACCGGCGCGGTCCTGCGCTGGTACCGCGTGACCGACGACGGGCGCCTCGACCTCGACTCGCTCGAGCTGTCGCAGCGCACGAAGGTCGTGGCGTTCGCGCACCAGTCCAACGTTCTCGGCACGGTCCTGCCGGTCGCGGAGCTGGTGTCGCGGGCGCGGGCGGTCGGGGCACTGACCGTGCTCGACGCCTGCCAGTCGGTGCCGCACCAGCCGGTGAACCTCACCGCGCTGGGTGTCGACTTCGCCGCCTTCTCGGGCCACAAGATGCTCGGCCCGTCCGGGGTGGGCGTGCTGTGGGGCCGGGGCGAGCTGCTCGCGGCGATGCCGCCGTTCCTCACTGGCGGTTCCATGATCGAGCTGGTGCGGATGGAGGGGTCGACCTACGCCCCGCCGCCGCAGCGGTTCGAGGCGGGCGTGCCGATGACGTCGCAGGCCGTCGGCCTCGGGGCGGCCGTCGACTATCTCACCGGCATCGGGATGGAGGCCGTGGCGGCGCACGAGGGGGCGCTGACGGCCGCGGCGCTCGACGGGCTGCGCTCCGTGCCCGGCGTGCGGCTCGTCGGTCCGGCGAACCTGGAGTCCCGCGGAGGGGCGGTGTCGTTCGTCGTCGACGGCGTGCACGCTCACGACGTGGGGCAGGTGCTCGACGACCGCGGCGTGGCCGTGCGGGTGGGTCACCACTGCGCATGGCCGCTGCATCGCCGGTTCGGGGTGGCCGCGACGGTCCGCGCCACCTTCGGCGTGTACAACACGCCGAAGGAGGTGGCCGCGCTGGTGGACGGCGTGCACGCGGCCCGCGAGTTCTTCGGGGTGAGCTAGCCGGTGAAACTGGAGCAGATGTACCAGGAGATCATCCTGGACCACTACCGGTCGCCGCACGGGGCGGGTCTGCGGGAGCCGTTCGACGCCGAGTCGTTCCAGATCAACCCCACGTGCGGGGACGAGATCACGCTGCGGGTGGCCCTGGACGGGGACACCGTCAGCGATGTCTCCCACGAGACGCTGGGCTGCTCGATCAGCCAGGCGTCGGCGTCGGTGCTGACGGACCTGGTCATCGGCCGGTCCGTCGCGGACTCCCTGACGGTGCTCGCGGCGTTCCAGGAGATGGCGCAGGGCCGCGGGCAGGTCGAGCCGGACGAGGACGTGCTCGGCGACGGCGTGGCCTTCGCCGGCGTCGCCCGCTACCCGGCGCGGGTGAAGTGCGCGCTGCTGGGGTGGATGGCGTTCAAGGACGCCGTCTCCCGGGGAGTGGCGGCAGGGGAACCCGGGTCCGGGAGTACGGGGTCCGGCGTTGCAGGGTCCGGCATGGCAGGGTCCGGGAGTACAGCGAGGGAGAACGCATGAGCGTGGAAAACCGCACCGCCGTCGAGGAAGAGGTCGTCCGCGGCGCTGCCGGGATGCCGGAGCCGCCCGCCGCGCCTGCGGCCGGCACGGCGGCGGAACTCGACGACCTCGAGGAGGCGATGCGTGACGTCGTCGACCCCGAGCTGGGGATCAACGTCGTGGACCTCGGGCTCGTGTACGGGATCGCGGTCGACTCCCGGGTCGCCACGATCGACATGACCCTGACCTCCGCGGCGTGCCCGCTGACCGACGTGATCGAGGACCAGGCGCGTGCCGCGCTGGTGTCCGGGGGCTTGGTGGACGACATACGCATCAACTGGGTGTGGATGCCGCCGTGGGGTCCGGAGAAGATCACCGAAGACGGGCGCGAGCAGCTGCGGGCGCTCGGCTTCCGCGTGTGAGGCGCGGGGCGCGCTCGCGCGTCCTGTCCCCGCCGGAAGCGGTTTGCTCCTCGGCTGCGGCCCGGCCCCGTTCAGGGCGCGGGGACGGCGGCGTTGCCGCGCAGCGCCGGGCGCAGCGCGGGGCCGACGAGGCGGCGGCGCAGCCGCCAGCCTGCCCGGCCGAAGAGGGCGTTCATGGCGGCCACGGTCGCGGTGAGGTCGTCGCGGCCGGTGAGGTAGGCCCAGCGGTGCGGTTCCGGCAGCTCGAAGAACACCTCGAAGAAGGCGGGCACCTCCTCGGGAGGCATCCGCAGCAACGCCTCCAGGCCGCGGCGGCGCAGCAGGTGCACGGCCCGCGCGGCGGGTGACCAGACGACCGCGCGGGCCGCCGCACGAGCGGCCCGCGGATCCCCGGGCAGGTGCGCGGTGAGCGCGTCGGCGACGGTCGGGGCCAGGCGGAGTGCTGTGGCGACGCTGAACCCGGTGGCCGGGTGCATGAGCGGCGCCGCCGCGCCGAACCCGACGACGCCCGGGGCGCGGTGGCGGGCGGTGTCGACGGGGAAGTGGACCCGCTCGACCTCGGCGTCCGGCGACGGCGTGATGGCGTACCGGGCGAGGCGGGCGAGCAGCCGGTCCCGCAGGGCCGGCATCGGCAGGCCGGGTCGGCGGGCCAGCGACGTCTCCTCCAGCAGCACGCGGCCGCCGCCCACCGGCACCGCGTAGAGGAACGTGGGCCATCCGGCGATTCCGGACTCCCGGCTTGCGAGGTCACCGAGCGGTGGCCGCCAGTCCATGAACAGAGCGGTTCCCGGCGCGACGACCGCGGCGGCCTCCCGCTCGTCCACGAGCACGCCGTACGCCGTCTGCTCCGCGGCCGGACGGGTCCCCGCCGATCCACCGGTGCCGGCAGGGTGCCGCAGCGGTTGGCGATAGCCGCCGGCGTCGACGACGACCAGGGCCGCCACGGTGGTGCCGTCGGCCAGCACGACGCCGACGCCGTCGCGGTGCACCACCCGCCCGGCGACCACCGTCACGCCGGACAGGCCGGTGTCGAGGTGGGCGCGCAACCCCGCGACGTCCAGGACGGCGTACTCCCAGCCGAGCTCCCGTGTGGTCAGCGCGACGGCCCGGCCGCGTGCGCGGGCGGCGACGGCGGTCTCGGGAAGATCGGCGGGGAGCTCGTCGGACCAGGCGCCGTAGGTGAGCCGCCAGGGCCGCCGCGGATCGGGGTCGACCAGCGCGGTGCGCAGCCCACGCAGGGCGCAGGCGCCCGCGAGTGCCCGGCCCGCCGGTCCGGCACCGACGACCGCGATGTCGTACACCGCCCCGGGTTCGCCGGCCGGGGGTCGACGCCCGGAGGCGGGATCGGGGGAGCGCACCCGCCAGTTGTACCGGGCACACCGCGACGCGGCGACCTGCACGACGGCCGGGTCGTCGAGATCACCGCGTGGTGGCACCCGTGCGGGCTCCGTCGGGCTGAGCCGCGCATAGGGTGCGCGGATGGCGCGCACCCGGGACGTGGCCGGCGGAGGTCGGGCCATCGAGGTGGAGCCCGAGCGGCTGCTGGGCTGGTTCGACCGGTTCGCAGCCCGTCACGGCGGTCTGATCGGCGTCCGGTGCACCGGGCGGGAAGTGCGACTCGCGGCGGCGGACGGGGCGTCGGCAGAGGTCGTCGTGCCGTTCGGCGGCCTGCCCCGTGGCGTGATGGCGAGCGCCGCGCCGACCGGACCGGGCGATGCCGTCGAGCCCGCAACGGTCGGACCGGGTGCCGAGCCGGCCGGGCCGCGTGACGCCGTCGAGCCCGCCACCAGCCGGCTGCGGGTCGAGCAGCCCGCTGCCGCCGTGCTCGACGCCCTGCACGCCCACCTCGCCGTTCCCCGCCGGATCGGGATCGTCCTCGTCCGGCTCGGCGGGTACAGCATCGGGGTCGCGGTCGGCGGCATCGTGGAGACCTCGACGACCGGGGCCCGGCCCGTCCACGGACGCAACCGCAAAGGCGGGTCGTCGTCGGGGCGGTTCGCGCGACGGCGTGACAACCAGGCGCGCGTCGCTCTGGACGCGGCGGCCGACGCCGTCGCCCGGTTCCTGCTGCCGGTCGCCCCGACCCTGGATGCGGTCGTCCTCGGCGGCGATGTTGCCGCCCTCGACGACCTGCGCGCCGACCGGCGCCTCGCCGCACTGCTGGCCCGGGCCGAGCCGCGGGTGCTCGACGTCCCCGAGCCCCGTCGTGCGGTGCTCGACGAGGCCGCCCGCCGCGCCCTGGCCGTCGAGATCGTGGTCCGGGAGCCATGATGATCGCGACGGGCGTCGTGCGGTGGTCGATCGTGGGACCGTCCGGCGACGCTCGTGACGGTCCCCGGTTCGCCGACGCTCAGCCGAGGCCGCCGGTGGCGAGCAGCCCCCCGTCCACGCGCACCGTCTCACCCGTGATCCAGGACGCCGCGTCCGAGACGAGGAAGCCGACCAGCCCGGCCACGTCCTCCGGCGTGCCCAGCCGGCCCAGCGGGTACGCCGCCGCGACCTCCTCCTCGCGGCCGGTGTAGAGCGCCGTCGAGAACCGGGTCCGCACGACGGCCGGTGCGACGGCGTTGACCCGCACCCGCGGCCCGAGCTGCCAGGCCAGCTCCTCGGTCAGCCGGATCAGCGCCGCCTTGGCCGCCCCGTACGCGCCGATGTCCCGCGTCGAGCGCAGGCCCGCCACCGAGGCCATGTTGACCACCGCGCCACCGTGCACACCCATCCACGCGCGGTGCGCGAGCTGCACGAAGCCCAGCGCGGCGAGCACGTTGACGTCGAAGACCTTGCGCACGGCCTCGAGGTCGGCGTCCACGAGCGGCCCGAACTGCGGGTTCACACCGGCGTTGTTGACCACGACCGCGAGCCCGCCGAACGTCGCCATCGTGGCGTCGACGGCCTCGGCCCGGGCTGCGGGGTCGCCCGCGTTGCCGGGCACAGCGAGCACCCGGGACGCGTCGCCCCCCGCCGGTCCGGCGACGAGCTCGGCGGCCGCGGCGGCCAGCTCGTCCGCCCTGCGCCCGGTGATCGTGACCGACGCGCCGCGGCCGAGCAGCTCGGCGGCGACCGCCCGGCCGATCCCGCGGCTCGCCCCCGTGACCAGCGCCGCCCGACCGGCGAGCGAGGTGAGGTCGGGCATGGGCGCCACCGTAGGGGATCTGCGCGCGGGGGTGCTCCGGTGGACGGTCCGGGGCCTGCCCGTGCGAGCCGGTAAACTGGATCCGTGGCCCGGAACGGGTAGCGCCCTCGGCCGCCGCCCTCTGTCGTCGCCCTCCTGGAGCCCTGTGATCACCGCGACCGACCTGGAACTCCGTGCCGGGTCCCGCATCCTCCTGTCCGATGCCACGCTGCGGGTGCAGTCCGGCGACCGGATCGGCCTCGTCGGCCGCAACGGCGCTGGCAAGACCACCTCGATGCGGGTGCTCGCGGGCGAGGGCGAGCCGTATGCGGGCACGGTCACCGCGAACGGGCCGGTCGGCTACCTGCCGCAGGACCCGCGCGAGGGCGACCTCACGGTCACCGCCAAGGACCGGGTGCTCTCGGCCCGCGGGCTGGACCACCTGCTGCGCGAGATGGAGAAGGCGCAGGCCAAGATGTCCGAGCTCGTCGACGGAGCGCAGCACGGGGCCGTCCGCGAGTACGGGCGCATCGAGGAGCGGTTCTCCGCGCTCGGCGGCTACGCCGCGGAGAGCGACGCCGCGCGGATCTGCGCGAACCTCGGTCTGCCGGACCGCGTGCTCACCCAGACGATGCAGACGCTCTCGGGGGGCCAGCGGCGCCGCGTCGAGCTCGCCCGGATCCTGTTCGCGGCCTCCGACGGCGGTGGCGGGGGAGCGCCCAGCGCGACGACGCTGCTGCTCGACGAACCCACGAACCACCTCGACGCCGACTCGATCACGTGGCTGCGCTCGTTCCTCTCCGCCCACGAGGGCGGGCTCGTCGTGATCAGCCACGACACCGAACTGCTCGCCGCGGTGGTCAACAAGGTGTGGTTCCTCGACGCCACCCGCGGCGAGGTCGACGTCTACAACATGGACTGGCGCCGCTACCAGGAGGCGCGGGCGACCGACGAGAAGCGCCGTCGCCGCGAGCGCGCGAATGCCGAGAAGAAGGCGTCGGCGTTGCACCTGCAGGCGGCGAAGATGGGCGCGAAGGCGACCAAGGCCGTGGCGGCCAAGAACATGGCGCGCCGCGCGGACGAGCTGCTGGCCGGACTGGAGCCCCAGCGCCGCAACGACAAGGTCGCGCGGATCCGCTTCCCGAACCCCGCCCCGTGCGGGCGCACGCCGCTCACCGCGGAGGGCCTGTCGAAGGCCTACGGGTCGCTCGAGGTGTTCACCGGGGTGGACCTGGCCGTCGACAAAGGGCGCGAAGGTCGTCGTCCTGGGCCTGAACGGCGCGGGCAAGACCACCCTGCTCCGGCTGCTTGCCGGCACCGAGACGCCCGACGCGGGGGAGGTCGTCCCCGGGCACGGGCTGCGGATGGGCTACTTCGCGCAGGAGCACGACACGCTCGACATGGCGGCGACGGTCTGGGAGAACGTCCGGCACGCCTCGCCGGACACCCCGGAGCAGCAGCTGCGCACCCTGCTGGGAGCGTTCATGTTCAGCGGGGAGCAGCTCGAGCAGCGTGCGGGCACGCTCTCGGGCGGCGAGCGGACGCGGCTCGCGCTGGCCGGGCTGGTGTCGAGCGCCGCGAACGTCCTGCTCCTGGACGAGCCCACGAACAACCTGGACCCGGCGAGCCGCGAGCAGGTGCTCGACGCCCTGCGGCACTTCGCCGGCGCGGTCGTGCTCGTCACCCACGACCCGGGAGCGGTGGAGGCGCTGTCGCCGGACAAGGTCATCGTGCTGCCGGACGGCACCGAGGACCACTGGTCGGCCGACTACCTGGAGCTCGTTCAGCTCGCCTGACGGGGCGTGGGGCCAGGGCCATGAGCCGAAGCGGGCCATCCACGCTCAGTTGTCCGACCTCACGCCTCCGGCGACGTGCCGAGGCCCCCGAGGTTCCGCTGATCACCCGACTGCGTGATCCGTTCGGACGAACCGTTCACCGATCCGCATCGTGACTGGTGGCCAGCGGTGCGTGTGTCGTCGATCATTGACCCACGGAGGGGCGGACCGGCCCCGATGTCGCGTGACGTTCGCGAGGGGCGTCCGCGAGATGCGCCCGAGTGGGGGCAATGGAGGAGGTCCATTCGTCGTGGCCGACCTGAAGAAGGGTGCCCGGATCACCGGCAGCACACGGGACAAGCTCGCCGCTGATCTGAAGAAGAAGTACGAGAAGGGCGCGAGCATCCGTGCCCTGGCCGAGTCGACAGGGCGGTCGTACGGGTTCGTGCACCGCGTCCTCAGCGAGTCGGGAGTGGTGCTGCGAGGACGCGGTGGTGCCACCCGGACGAAGAAGCCCTCGTAACCGGACGGGGTACGAGCAGGTAGCCCGAACGGAAGACGGGCGACCTGGACAGGCTCTGCGCCCGCCGCAATGAGGGGTAACCGTGGGCGCAGCGTCGGTCGTCCGCGGGTGATGCCGCCCGGCCGGTCCCGGACCCGGGCGGTGTCACCCCGGGCTGGTCGAGCAGCGTGGAGAAACGGCATCGGTCTGCCCGTCATATTGTCAATGATTCAATGACGTGACGAATCGTCAATCGATCGCCGACCCGAAACTTGTCGGGGGTCTCGGGCAGCATCCGACGTGCGGCCGCGGGGAACCGGATGAAACGGTGTAACCATGGCGTGCACGTGCGGGGGAGAGGGGCGCCGATGGACCGGCCGTGGGGGCTGATGCGCGGTGCCGCGCGGGCGGCGGACGCGCCGCGGTCGATCCGTCCGGGCACGGTCGGCCGGATCTGGCGGTTCGCGCAGCCCTATCGCCGCTGGCTGCTGGCGTTCCTGCTGCTCACCGTCGTCGGGGCCGGGATCGGCGTGGCGACCCCGGTGCTGGCGGGCCGAGTGGTGAACGCGATCGTGGCGGGTGGGCAGGTCTCAGCCGCAGCGGCGACCGTCGTGGGGCTGGCCGGTGGTATCGCGGCGCTCGCCGTCCTCGAGGCGGTGACCGGCCTGGTGTCGCGGTGGTTCTCGTCGAGGATCGGGGAGGGCCTGATCGTCGACCTCCGTAAGGCCGTGTACACCCACGTCCAGCGAATGCCGGTGGCGTTCTTCACCCGCACCCGCACCGGCGCGCTGGTCAGCCGGCTCAACAGCGACGTCATCGGGGCGCAGTCGGCGATCACCTCGACGCTCGCCAGCGTGCTGAGCAACATCATCCAGCTCACCCTCGCCCTGGCCGTGATGATCGGGCTCGCCTGGCAGGTCACGGTGCTGGCGCTCGTGCTGCTGCCGATCTTCGTGCTGCCCGCGCGGCGGATGGGCAGGCGGATCGCGGACCTGCGTCGCGAGTCGGCGGATCTCAACGCCCAGATGAGCAGCCGGATGACCGAGCGGTTCTCCGCGCCGGGCGCGACGCTGGTGAAGCTGTTCGGCCGGCCCGAGGAGGAGGCCCGCGAGTTCGGCGACCGCGCCGAGCGGGTGCGCGACATCGGGGTGCGCACGGCGATGGTGTCGCGGGTCTTCGTCACGGCGCTCTCGCTCGTCTCGGCGCTCGCCCAGGCGCTGGTCTACGGCCTCGGCGGCTACCTGGCCGTCACCGGCGCGATCGCGCCGGGCACGGTCGTCACCCTGGCGTTGCTGCTCACCCGGCTCTACACGCCGATGACGGCGCTGGCGAACGCGCGGGTGGACGTCATGACCGCGCTCGTCTCGTTCGAACGGGTCTTCGAGGTGCTCGACCTGCAGCCGCTCATCACCGAGCGGCCGGATCCGCGGCCGTTGCCGGCCGGACCCGTCTCCGTCCGCCTCCGCGACGTGCACTTCGCGTACCCGGGCGCGGAGCGGGTGTCGCTGGCGTCGCTGGAAGACGTCGCGGTGCTCGACAGCCGGGTGAACGCCGAGGTGCTGCACGGGATCGACCTGGAGGTCGGCGGCGGCCGGCTGCTGGCGCTGGTGGGGCCGTCGGGGGCGGGCAAGTCGACCATCGCGGCGCTGATCCCGCGCCTCTACGACGTCGACCGGGGCGCGGTCGAGCTGTCGGGCGTGGACGTGCGGGACCTGTCGTTCGCCGCCCTGCGGGGTGCGGTCGGGGTCGTGACCCAGGACGGGCACCTCTTCCACGACACGATCGCGGCGAACCTGCGCTACGCCGCCCCCGAGGCGGGCGACGCCGAGCTGGCCGACGCGCTGCGACGCGCCCGGCTCGGCGACCTGCTCGACGCGCTGCCGGACGGCCTGGAGACGGTGGTGGGCGAGCGCGGGTACCGGCTCTCGGGCGGCGAACGGCAGCGGCTGACGATCGCCCGGCTGCTCCTCGCCCGGCCGCGGGTGGTGATCCTGGACGAGGCCACCGCGCACCTCGACTCCGAGTCCGAGGTCGCCGTGCAGGCGGCCCTGGTCGAGGCGCTGGAGGGCCGTACCGCGATCGTGATCGCGCACCGGCTCTCGACCGTGCGTGCGGCCGACGAGATCGCGGTGGTCGAGGCCGGGCGGGTGGTGGAGCGTGGCACGCACGACGACCTGATCGACGCCGACGGGCGCTACGCGGCGCTGTACCGGACGCAGTTCGCCGAGTCCCGGTTCGCCGAGACTCGGTTCGCCGAGACCGGTTCGCCGAGTCGGGGGCCGTCGATGACGTGGCCTGCCTCCTGCCGGGCTGTGACCTTGTGCACCTCCGGCCGGCGGGCGCGGAATTCGCGCCCCATCCGGGCGTTGTCGTAAGCAATGCTCACGACCGCCGCACCGGCCGAACGAGGTAAGTCCGTGCCCGACCTGACCCGCCGCCGGCGGATGCTGGTTCTCGCCATCTGTTGTTCGAGCCTGTTCATCGTCGGGCTCGACAACACCATCGTGAACCTGGCGCTGCCGTCGATCCGGCGCGACCTCGGGTCGTCGCTGTCCGAGCTGCAATGGGTGATCGACGCCTACACGCTGGTTCTCGCGAGCCTGCTGATGCTGGGTGGGTCGACCGGGGACCGGGTCGGCCGTCGCCGCACGTTCCAGACCGGGCTCACCCTGTTCGGCGTCGGCTCGCTGCTGTGCAGCCTCGCTCCGAGCACCGGCTGGTTGATCGCGTTCCGGGCATTGCAGGCGGTCGGTGGGTCCATGCTCAACCCCGTCGCCATGTCGATCATCACCAACGTCTTCACGGACCGCTCCGAGCGCGCCAAGGCGATCGGCGTCTGGGGCGGGGTGATCGGCCTGTCGATGGCCCTGGGCCCGCTGGTCGGCGGGGTGCTGGTGGACGCCGTGGGCTGGCGGTCGGTGTTCTGGCTCAACGTCCCGGTGGTCGTGGCCGTCGTCGTGTTGACGGTGCGGTTCGTCCCCGAGTCGCGGACCCCGCGCCCCCGCGGTTCGACGCGGCGGGCCAGCTCTTGATGATCGTGCTGCTCGCGGGTGTCACGTTCGGGATCATCGAAGGCCCCGGGCGCGGCTGGGGCAGTCCGCTGATCGTCGGGTCGTTCGTGGCGGCCGCGGCGGCGCTGGTCGGGTTGCTGCTCGTCGAGTCGCGGCGGGCCGAGCCCCTGCTGGACCCGCGGTTCTTCGCGAGCGTGCCGTTCTCGGCCGCGACGCTCACCGCCGTCGCCGCGTTCGCCGCCTTCGCCGGGTTCCTCTTCCTCAACGCGCTCTACCTGCAGGACGTTCGCGGCTTCTCCCCGCTGCATGCGGGGCTGCTCACCTTGCCGATGGCCGCGATGACGGCGCTGCTGCCCCCGATCTCGGGCCGGCTCGTGGCCCGCAGCGGCACCCGGCTTCCGCTGGTGATCGGCGGTCTGGGCATCGCCGCGAGCGGGTTCCTGCTGCTGCCGTTGGACACCGACACGCCCCTCCTCCTGGTCGTCGCGGCGTACGTGGTGTTCGGCATCGGGTTCGGGATGATCAACGCGCCGATCACGAACACCGCGGTGTCGGGCATGCCGCTGGCACAGGCAGGCGTCGCGGCCGGAGTGGCGTCGACGAGCCGGCAGGTGGGATCCGCCCTCGGGGTGGCCGTGCTGGGCTCGCTGGTCACAGCTCAGCTCGGCGCCTCGATGACGACCGGGTTCGCCGACGCCGCCCGCCCGGCGTGGATCGTCGTCATCGGGTGCGGCTTGGCGGTGCTGGGCCTGGGACTGGCCGCCACGACGAGCTGGGCCCGGTCCACCGCGCAGCGGACGGCCGCGCGGTTCGAGGTCGCGGCGCCGGCACCGGCTGCGACACCCGTGAGCTGAAGGAATACCCAGGTCTCGCCGTGCACAGTGGAGCGCGGGGACCGTCAGGACGAGCGGGGGAGAGCGGTGAGTGGACAGGCGGCGACCCGGTCGGGACCGCCCGTACGCGAGCACGGTCGTCGACGACCTCGAACGGCACGGTCTCGTCCTTCGGGCCCGGCATCCGGACGACCGGCGGGTGCGGATCGTGACGCCGACGGGCGAGGGCCGCCGGGTCGCCCAGCGGGCCGAGCGGATGCTGGGCGACACCCGGCAGCTGCTGCAGACGCTGCCGCCGGACGACCTGGCCGCCGTCGAGCGCGTGCTCGCCCATCTGCAGGCCCCGGCCGGCCCGCTCTGCCTGACCGGCCGGCGCGCGCCGAGGTGATCTCGGCGGGAACCCGAATAGGGGCGCGGCCGATCGGGAACCGGCGCGGGGTGACGCACACCCCCGCGGTTCCGGACGGCCTGCTGCCCGCGGTGCGGCGGATCGTCGTACTGCGCGCCAACGGCCTCGGTGACTACGTCGTGGCGCAGCCCGCGCTGGCCGCGTTGCGTGCGGCGTACCCGGACGCGGTGATCACGCTGGTGACCTCGCCGCCGGTCGCGGCGTTGCTCGACGGGCGCCCCTCCCCGGTGGACGAGGTCCTGGCGGCTCCCCGGGTCGCCGGTGTGCGCGGGGAGCCCGGTCCGGACGGGCCGCCGGACGACCCGCCCGACGTCGTCGAGGAGTTCTGCGCGGTCCTGCGGGCCCGACGCTTCGACCTCGGGATCCAGCTGCACGGTGGTGGCCGCAACGCCAACCCGCTCTTGCTGCGCTTCGGCGCTCGGATCACGGCCGGGAGCCGCGCGCCCGGAGCGGCCCCGCTCGACCGGACGGTGCCGTGGACCGCGTTCCAGCACGACCTGATGCGCTGGCTGGAGGTCGTCTCGCTGGTGGGCGTGGAGCCCGTGTGCCTGCGGCCGCGAGTGGCGGTGACCGCCCGGGATCGAGCCGAGGCCGCGGACGCGCTGGCCGGGGTGGACCGCGGTCCGGTCGTCGCCGTGCATCCCGGGGCCACGGACCCGCGCCGGCGCTGGCTGCCCCGGCGGCTCGGGGAGCTCGGCGCCGCCCTGGACGCGCTCGGGGCACGGATCGTCCTGCTCGGGGGGTCCGGCGACGCGCCCCTCGTCGACGAGATCCGCGCGGGCCTCGGAGCGGCGGCCGGCCGAGCCGTCGACCTGTCCGGCCGGCTCTCCGTCGGCGGCCTCGTCGGGGTGCTGGAGAGCGCGGACCTGTTCATCGGAAACGACTCGGGCCCGCGGCACCTGGCGGAGGCGGTCGGCACGGCCACGGTCGGGGTGTTCACGCGGGCCAACCTCGTCGACGTGTCCCCGCTGTTCCGTGCGCGGCACCGGGTGCTCGTCTCGTGGCAGAGCCGGTGCGTGGTGTGCGGTGAGGACTACGTCGACGAACCCTGCGGGCACGAGGCCAGCGTGCTGGGCGACATCACGGTGGACGACGTGCTGGCGCCTGCGCTGGAGCTGCTCGACCTCCCGGTCCGCCGCCTTCCGCGAACTAGCTGGCGGGTTCGCGCGCTCCTCGCGCCGGACCGCGCTCTCCACCAGGTCGAGCACGGCGTCGAGCTCATCCACCGGCAGCCCCTGAGCCAGGTGCGACACCAGTCCCTCCAGGACGAGGTCGAGGTAGCGGGCGAGCACCGGGACGGGGACGTCGTCGCGCACCGCGCCTGCGGCGGCCTGCCGCTCGAGCCGGGCCCGGGTCGCGGCGGTCAGTGCGGCGGAGTGGGCACACCAGCGCTCCTGGAACTCGGGATCCGTGCGCAACCGGCGGGACACCTCCAGCCGCGTGCCCAGCCAGCCGCGCTCGTCGCCGTCCGGATGCGCCAGCAGCTCGCGCATCACCTGGACGAGCCCCTGCGCGGCGACGACGTCGGCCATCCGCTCGGCGTCCTGCTCGGCGAGCGCGAGGAACAGCGCGTCCTTGTCCCGGTAGTGATGGAAGATCGCCCCGCGGGACAGACCGGTGCTCTGCTCCAGTCGGCGCACCGTCGCGCCCTCGTAGCCGAACCGCGTGAAGCACGCCCGGGCGCCGTCGAGGATCTGCTGCCGCCGGGCGGCGAGATGGTCGCGGCTGACCCGGGGCACCCGCCCACCCTAATGCGTGTCCTGTGGATCAACGTCGCAGCGGAGTGGGGCGGGGACCCACAGGTGGAGTGATCCCTCGTCGTCCTGCCCGGCCGGGCGGCCGTCGATGGACGAGAAACTGTCGGTGGCCGGGGGTAGCGTCCGAAGCATGACGGGAGATGAGGCGTCCCAGAAGGAGACGACACAGGTGTTGCGCACCCAGGACGACGCCGAGCGCTATGTCGCCTCGGTCTGTTTCAAGCACGGCCCACCGCGGCTGGTGGGGGTGGAGCTCGAATGGCTGGTGCACCACGCCGCCGATCCCGCCGCCCCGCTGGATCCCGCGAGTGCTGCGCACGGCGCTCGGGCCGTACGCCCCGCCCTCGCTCGACCCGCGATCCCCGGCACGCCCCCTGCCGGGCGGTTGCACGGTCACCGTCGAACCCGGTGGCCAGGTGGAACTGGCCAGCCCGCCACTGGCGCCCTTCGGCACTCTCGTCCGCACGGTCGCCGCGGACGCCGAGGTGCTCCACGATCGCCTCGCCGCCCACGGCATCGCCGTCTCCCCGCACGCCGCGGACCCGGTGCGCCCCGCCCGCCGGGTGCTCGACCTTCCCCGCTACCGCGCGATGGAACGCCGCTTCGACCGGGTCGGCCCGTGGGGCCGCAGCGGGATGTGCTCCACCGCCGCCGTGCAGGTGTGCGTCGATGCGGGGGAGGCTGCCGACGTCGCGCGTCGCTGGGATGCCGTGCACGCCCTGGGCCCGGTTCTGGTCGGGGCGTTCGCGAACTCGCCGGTGCTGCACGGCCGGCGCACCGGGTGGAAGTCGTCGCGGCTCGCTGCGTGGCTCACGCTCGATCCGCAGCGCACCGCTCCGCCGCCGTCGGTGCGGGGCGATCCGGCGGCCGCGTGGGCTCGGCGGGTCCTCGACACCGAGTTGTTGTGCGTCCGGCGCTCCGACGGGCGGTGGGACGCACCGCCCGGCGTCACGTTCGCGGCCTGGATCCGCGGGCAGGCGGAGCTGCCTCCGCCGACGACCGCGGACCTCGACTACCACATCTCCACCCTCTTCCCGCCGGTACGCCCACGCGGCCACCTGGAGGTCCGCTACCTCGACGCCCAACCGGGCCGCCGGTGGGCGCTCCCGGCGGCCGTGCTGGCGGCGCTGCTCACCGACCCGGCTGTGACGGACCGCGCGCGGCAGGCGTGCGAGCCCACAGTCGGCCGCTGGGTGTCGGCCGCCCGCCATGGGCTGGCGGACCGGGTGCTGCAGCGCGCGGCAGTCACGGTGTTCGAGCTGGCCGTGGCCACGCTGCCCCGGCTGGACGCACCGTCGTGGCTCGTCGCTGATCTGGCCGTGATGCTGGAACGCCGCGTGCGGCGCGGGCTGTGCCCCGCCGACCTGCACACCACCGGCCCCCGCCATGCCGGACCTGCCGGCGGTGCACACCGTGCCGCCGACGCCGGTGACACATCCCCGGCCGGCCCGGCCGACGTCCCCGAGGAGGCACGCGTATGACCGTCACCGACCCCGGGCCCCTGCCCGGCGCCCCCCAGCCCACTGACCAGGACACCGACGCGTTGCGCACCCGGGTGGCCGACCTCCTCGAACGGGCCCGGGCCCGCACCCGCGACCTCACCGAGGCCGTCGACGAGGCCGACCTGGTCGCCCAGCATTCGCCTCTGATGTCACCGCTGGTGTGGGACCTCGCACATGTCGGCAGCCAGGAGGAGCTGTGGCTGGTGCGCGACGTCGGCGGCCGTGAGCCGCTGCGTCCGGAGATCGACGGGCTGTACGACGCGTTCCAACACGCCCGGGCCAGCCGGGTCGAGCTGCCGTTGCTCAGCCCGGCGGAGGCGCGCGCCTACGTGGCGGAGGTGCGGGAGAAGGCGCTCGACACCCTCGGCACCAGCCCGCTGCGCGGCAGGCGGCTGCTGGACCAGGGCTTTGCCTTCGGGATGATCGTGCAGCACGAGCAGCAGCACGACGAGACGATGCTGGCCACGCACCAGTTGCGCACCGGCGCGCCCGTGCTGCACGCCCCACCCCCGCCGGAGCCCGCCGCAGCACCTGCGGCCGCCGAGGTGCTCGTTCCCGCGGGGCCGTTCACGATGGGCACGGACACCGAGCCGTGGGCCCTGGACAACGAGCGTCCCGCCCACGTCGTGGACCTGCCCGCCTTCTGGATCGACACCGTCCCGGTGACGAACGGCGCGTACGCGGCGTTCGTCGACGCCGGCGGCTACGACGACCCACGTTGGTGGAGCGAGCGCGGCTGGACGCACAAGATCGAGGCCGGGCTGGTCGCACCGCAGTTCTGGACGCGCGACGGCGACGTGTGGTGGCGGCGCCGGTTCGGTGTGCTCGAGCCGGTGCGGGCGGACGAGCCGGTGTGTCACATGTGCTTCTTCGAGGCGGAGGCGTACGCGGCATGGGCGGGCAAGCGGCTGCCCACCGAGGCCGAGTGGGAGAAGGCAGCGCGCTTCGACCCTGCGACGGGCCGATCCCGGCGTTTCCCCTGGGGCGACGACGATCCGACGCCCGCGCACGCGAACCTCGGGCAGCGTCACCTGCGTCCCGCGCCGGTGGGCGCCTACGCCGCGGGGGCGTCACCGCTGGGGGTGCACCAACTGGTCGGCGACGTGTGGGAGTGGACCAGCTCGGGCTGGCATCCCTACCCGGGGTTCACCGTCTTCCCGTATCCGGAGTACTCGCAGGTGTTCTTCGGTGGCGACTACCGCGTGCTGCGCGGGGGCTCGTTCGGCACGGACGCCGCGGCGATCCGCGGCACGTTCCGCAACTGGGACCACCCCGTCCGCCGGCAGATCTTCTCCGGGTTCCGCTGCGCGCGGGATGCGAAGCCGGCGGTGGACCCGGAGGTCGGCTGACGTGTGCCGGCACCTGGCCTACATCGGCCCACCCGCGAGGCTCGCCCCGCTGCTGCTCGATGCGCCGCACAGCCTGCTGCACCAGTCGTACGCGCCGTCGGACATGCGCGGCGGCGGCACGGTGAACGCGGACGGGTTCGGGGCGGGCTGGTACGCGCCGGTCGCAGCGGCGGGCGGAGCAGCGCCGGACGCGGCATCGCACGGCGGCCCGAATGTCGATCCGGCCGCCCATGTCGATGCCGGACCGGCGCGCTACCGCAGCGACCGCCCGCTCTGGGCGGACACCGGGTTCGCCGCGCTCGCCGCGGTCACCTCCGCCACCGGGGTGCTCGCCGCGGTGCGCTCGGCGACACCGGGTATGCCGGTCACCTCCACTGCGGCGGCGCCGTTCGCTGAGGGCCGCTGGCTGTTCAGCCACAACGGGGTGGTTCGAGGGTGGCCGGCGGCGGTGGCGGGGCCGGCTGCGGGGCTGCCGGTCGCAGACCTGCTGACACTGGACGCCCCCACCGATTCGGCGCTGCTGTGGGCGCTGGTCCGACACCGTCTTCGGGCGCGCGACGACCCGGCGTCCGTCCTGGTCGACGTCGTGCGCTCCGTCGACGGCGCGGCCCCCGGTTCCCGGCTGAACCTGCTGCTCACCGACGGCACCGCGATCTGGGCCACCACCTGGACGCATGCGCTGTCGGTCCGGAGGGGAGAGGGGTCGGTCACGGTGGCGTCCGAGCCGTCGGACGCGAGCACCGGTTGGGTGGCCGTGCCGGACCGGAGCCTGGTGGTCGCCACGCCGCAGCGCTGCGACATCCGGCCGCTGGATGCCGGCGCACCCGCCGCGGGTGTGCCGGCCGCATGAGGGGCAGGTGCCCGGCTGGAACACACAACACGCTTGGGGGAGTCGCATGGCCACCCGAACCGCCCGCGTCGACGTCCACCTCACCCCGGACGACGCCCGAGCCGCGCTGTGCACGGACGTGCTGCTCGGGCTGACATCACGCGCTAAACAGCTGCCGCCGAAGTACTTCTACGACGCGCGCGGCAGCGCGCTGTTCGAGGAGATCACCGCGCTGCCCGAGTACTTCCCGACGCGCACCGAGGCGGCGCTGCTCACCGCGCACGTCGACGAGATCGCCGCGCTGACGGGGGCCACCACGCTGGTCGAGCTCGGGTCGGGGTCGTCGGCGAAGACGCGGCTGCTGCTCGACGCCCTCACCGGCGCCGGGACGCTGGGCCGCTACGTCCCGCTCGACGTCAGCGTGGCCGCGTTGCGTGAGGCGCTGGACGCGCTGGCCGCGCGCTACCCGGCTCTGGTGCTGCACGGCGTCGTGGGCGACTTCACCGCCCACCTGGACCGGCTGCCCCGCGAAGGCCACGAAGGACCCGGCGCGACCACGGATCGGCGGCTCGTCGCCTTCCTGGGCGGCACGATCGGCAACCTCGAACCGGCGCAGCGGGCCACGTTCCTCGCCCGGGTGCGGGCCGCGCTGCGCCAGGGTGAGCACCTGCTGCTCGGTGCGGCGCTGGTCACGGCCCCGGCCGTGCTGGTGGCCGCCTACGACGACGCCGCGGGGGTGACGGCCGAGTTCAACCGCAACGTCCTCCACGTGCTCAACCGCGAGCTGCATGCAGACCTGCAGGTCGACGCGTTCGCCCACCTCGCGCTCTGGGACGCGGAGCGGGAGTGGATCGAGATGCGGCTGCGCGCGGAGCGCCCGATGGCGGTGACGGTGCGCGACCTCGGGCTCGTCGTCGAGTTCGCCGCGGGGGAGGAGATGCGCACGGAGATCTCGGCCAAGTTCCGCCTCGACGGCCTGTCCGCCGAGTTGACCGCAGCCCGCCTGCGGCCCGAGCGGACCTGGGTCGACCCGCAGGAGCGCTTCGCCCTCACCCTGGCCGTCGCCGCGTAACCCCGTCCCGACGCGCCGTCGTCCGGCCCTGCGTCGCCTTTCGCCCGGGAGCCGGGAGGCGCGCAGGGACCGCTGCGCAAGCCGGGAGTCCGTCGGCGAGGATGGGGACGTGCAGTCCGACGCCGTCGACGAGGGCCTGCCGACGGGCGTGGCGTCGTTCCACCTGGTCCGCGAGCCGCTGTGGCGGGCGCCGGTCGCGCTCGCCCGCCTCGGCACGGACCGGCTGCGGCTGCATGGCACCCCGGGCCTGCGCTTCGCGCGGTTGCTCGGCACCGGCCGCGGCGCCACCGCGATGGGCGCGGACCTCGCCCGCACCGCGATCTTCGCGGTCTGGGAGGACGCGGCCGCGCTCGCCGCCTTCGAGGACGGCTGGTTCGCGGCGCGGACGGCCCAGGTGGGGGCTGGTGGGGGCGAGGTATACGGCGTAAGCCTCGCGCTGCGGTCCGGCCATGGCCGGTGGGGCGGACGCGACGTGCTCGCCGACCTGCGTCGGCCGCGACTGCCGGTCGGTCCGGAGACCGGTGCAGAAGCCGCCGCGGTCGAGGAACAGCCGGGCGACTCCGGGGGGCCGCCTGCACGCGATGCCGTGGCGAGCCGTCGCCGGGGCTCCCCGGCGCCGCTCCGCGGCGGGCCGGTCGTCGTCCTCACCCGCGCCACCGTCCGTCCGTCGCGGTGGCACCGGTTCCGCGGGTCCCGCCCGTCGGTGTCGGACGAGCTGGCGAGCGCACGCGGGCTGTTGGCGGCCGTCAGCATCGGGGAGGCGCCCGTCGGGCTGCAGGCCACGTTCAGCATCTGGTCCGACGCCGCCGCGGTCGCTGCCTTCGCCCGCAGCCCCGAGCACCGGGCGGTGGTGCGCCGCACCCGGGAGGAGGGCTGGTACGGCGAGGAGCTGTTCGCCCGGTTCACCCCGCTGGGCTCGACAGGCACCTGGGACGGCCGTGACCCGCTCTCGCTCCACTGACTCAGCGTCACCACTCGAAACTGTCGGGGTCGACGTCTAGCCTCCGATCACACTTCGGGGGGAAGAGGTCGATGACGACACGCACCGCCGGCCCGCTGGCAGCCGTGCTGACATTGCTCGCGGTCCTCGCCGCGGGCTGTGCCCCACCGCCGCGCGATCCGAACCACCTCGTGGTCTGGACGTTGGAGAACCTGCCGGAGCGGCTGGCCGCCATCCGGTCGGTGGCCGAGCGGTTCACGCAGGCCACGGGCATCACCGTCGAGATGGTGGGTGTCGACGAGAACCAGTTCACCCAGCTGGTCACCGCCTCGGCCGCGTCGGGGGTCCTGCCGGACGTCGTCGGCTCGCTGCCGCTGGCCGCGGTCCGCTCGCTGGCCGCGAACGAGCTTCTCGACCCCGCCGCCACCGGGCAGGCGCTGGCCGCTCTGGGGCCCGAGACCTTCTCGGCGCGGGCCCTTGAGCTCACCCGCGACGGGAACGCGCAGCTCGCGGTGCCCAGCGAGGCGTGGCCGCAGCTGCTGCTCTACCGCCGCGACCTGTTCGCCGCCGCGGGGCTTCCCGAGCCGCGCACCTACGCCGAGATCACGGCCGCCGCGACGAAGCTGAACACCGACGAGGTCGCCGGGTTCGTCGGCGCCACCATCGCCGGCGACGCCTTCACCCAGCAGACCTTCGAGCACCTGGCGCTGGCCAACGGCTGCGAGATGGTGGACGAAGGCGGCCGGGTCGCGCTCGACAGCCCCGCGTGCGTGGACGCCTTCGCCTTCTACGACGACCTCATCCGCAACCACTCCGTGGCGGGCGCCCAGGACGTCGACACCACACGGGCCACCTACTTCGCCGGCAAGGCCGCGATGGTGATCTGGTCGTCGTTCATCCTGGACGAGCTGGCCGGGCTGCGCGACGACGCCGCACCCAGCTGCCCGCAGTGCGTGGCCGACCCGCGGTTCCTGGTCGACAACACCGGCATCGTCACCGCGCTGACCGGTCCGGACGGGCGCGAGCCCGCGCAGTTCGGCGAGGTGCAGTCCTGGGCGGTGCTGGCGGACGCGAACGCGGGCCCGGCGGCGCGGTTCATCGAGTTCATGATGTCCGACGGCTATCTCGACTCCCTGGGCTCGGCTCCCGAGGGCAAGTTCCCGACGCGGTCGGGCACGCCGGAGGAGCCCACGCGGTTCGTGGACGCGTGGCGGACGCTGCCGGCGGGCGTCGACCGGAGGGTGCCGTTGGACGAGCTGTACCCGGCGCCGGTGCTCGACGCCCTTGCCGGCAGCGTCGGCACGTTCCGCCGGTGGGGGATCACGCAGGGACAGGGGGCGCTGGTGGGGGCGACGCTGGGCGAGCTGCCGGTGCCGCAGGCGATCGCCGCGATGACCTCGGGGGAGATCGATCCGGCCGAGGCGGCACAGGAGGCGACGGTGACGGTGACCGAGCTGCAGGACTCGCTGCGATGAACGAGCGTGCGAGGGAGTCGGTGTCCCAGCCGGTGGAGCGTGGGCCGGACGAGCAGACCCGGCACGAGAACGTGCCGGTCGAGCCGATTCCGGACGGGGGCGGAGGGCGATCGCGCACGCTCGCCCAGCGCGACGCCCGGTTCGGGCAGCTGCTGCTGGCGCCGACGCTCGTGATCGTGGTGGCCGTGGTCGTCGTCCCGATCCTGTGGACGGTCGTGCTCGCCTTCGAGGACCTGCGGCTGATCGACCTGCGCCGCCGCGGGTTGTTCGGTGCGTTCACCCTCGACAACTTCATCGGCGTGTTCAGCTCGCCGGGGTTCTGGGCGGCGCTGCGCACCACCCTGCTGTTCTCGGTGGTGGGCACGGTGTCGTCGATCGGTATCGGCCTGGCGGCCACGCTGGCGCTGCGCGGGGCGTTCCGTGGGCGCACCTTCGTGCGCGCGTCGATGCTGCTGCCCTACGTGGCGCCGGTCGTGGCGGTCACGTTCGTGTGGCAGACGATGCTGAGCCCCCAGTTCGGCATCGTCAACGCGATCGGCACCGAGGTGTTCGGGTGGGACGACCCCATCGCGTTCCTGTCGCAGCGCTCGGCGGACGTCACCGTGCTCGGGATCGAGTTCACGGTGCCCGTGGCCCTGCTGACCGTGATGACGTTCGAGGCGTGGCGGTACTTCCCGTTCGCCTTCCTGTTCCTCACCGCCCGCATCCAGGCGTTGCCCCGCGACCTGGAGAAGGCGGCGCAGATGGACGGGGCCACGGTCAGCCAGCGGTTTCGTTACGTGGTGTTCCCCCAGCTCCTGCCGACCATTGCGCTGCTGGCCGTGCTCAGGTTCATCTTCACGTTCAACGAGTTCGACGACATCTACCTGCTCACCGGCGGTGGAGCCGGCACCCAGGTGGTCAGCGTGCGGGTGTACTACCTGCTCACCTCCCGCGGCGACGTCGGTGCGGCGTCGGCGCAGGCCCTGGTGCTCGCGCTCATCCTCATGGTGCTCGTGGGGCTCTATTTCCGGTTCGTCGGCCGCCCGACGGGAGATCAGACGTGACGCGCACCCTGCCCGCGAGCGCCGCCCCCACCCGGCCGGCGGCACCGGCTCGACGTCGCTGGAGCCGCGACCGTGCGGAAACGCTCGTGTTCGGGGTGCTGCGCTGGGTCGTCATCGCCGTGCTCCTGGTGGCGACGCTGTTCCCGATGTACTACATGGTGGTGCTGTCGCTGCGCAGCCTGGACGAGGTGGTGCTCCGCCCCGCGCTGCTGTGGCCCGCCGAGTTCGACTGGAGCACCTACGTGCAGGTGCTCGTCTCCGAGGAGGAGGGCGGCCAGGGCTTCCTGGTGTTCCTGCGCAACAGCGCGATCCTCGCCGTGCTCACGGTGGTGTTCACGTTGCTGGCCGCGGTCCCCGGCGCGTACGCGATCAGCCGTCTGGAGTTCTTCGGACGCCGCCAGGTGAGCGCGCTGTTCCTCGCCGTCTACCTCTTCCCGGCGATCCTGCTCGCGGTGCCGCTGTTCGTCTTCTTCTCCGCGATCGGGCTGCGCGGGTCGCTGGTCGGGCTGGTGGTCGTCTACGTGGCGCAGACGGTGCCGCTCTCGATCTACATGCTGCGCAACTACTTCGAGACCGTACCGGTGTCCTTGGAGCAGGCCGCGGCCATGGACGGGGCGTCGCGCTGGACGATCCTCCGCCGGATCAGCCTGCCGCTGGCGATGCCCGCGGTCGTCTCGAACGCCCTGTACGTGTTCATGATCGCCTGGAACGAGTTCCTGTTCGCGCTGCTCTTCCTGGCCGAGAACCGCCCGCGGTGGACGGTGTCGCTCGGGTTGGCTCAGCTCGCCGGCAGCATCGAGATCCCGACCACCGTGCTGATGGCCGGGTCGGTGCTGCTCACGCTGCCGATCGTGCTGCTGTTCTTCCTCGCGGAGCGGCTGCTGGTCGAGGGGTTGACGAGCGGCGCCGAGAAGGGCTGAGGTGCCGTCGCTCCGGGACTCCGCCACTGACTCCTAATGTCAATGATTCGATGACGCTATCGAAACGACCATCGTTCATTGACGACACGGCCCCACCTCGGCGAGGTGGGGCCGGCCTTGCCGAGGTGCCGACGACAACGGCGGGTGCCCGGAAGATCCGGGCACCCGCCGTCAGATCGTGCGGGGAGGGCGCGTTACGGCGCCGATGATCAGCTGCGCAGCATGCCGCGCAGCACGTACTGCATGATCCCGCCGTTGCGGTAGTAGTCGGCCTCACCGGGGGTGTCGATGCGGACCACCGCGTCGAACTCGACCTTCTCGCCACCCTCCCTGGTCGCCGTCACGTGCACGGTCCGCGGGGTGGTGCCGTCGTTGAGGGCGGTGACGCCCGAGAAGTCGAACGTCTCGGTGCCGTCGAGGCCCAGCGACTCCGCCGTCTCGCCGGCCGGGAACTGCAGCGGGAGCACGCCCATGCCGATCAGGTTGGACCGGTGGATCCGCTCGTAGGACTCCACGATCACCGCCCTGACGCCCAGCAGCGCGGTGCCCTTGGCCGCCCAGTCGCGCGACGACCCCGAGCCGTACTCCTTGCCGCCCAGTACGACCAGCGGGATGCCGGCCGCGGCGTAGTTCTGCGCGGCGTCGTAGATGAACGCCTGCGGCGCGCCGTCCTGGGTGAAGTCGCGGGTGTACCCGCCGCTCACATTGTCGAGGAGCTGGTTGCGCAGCCGGATGTTGGCGAAGGTGCCGCGGATCATGACCTCGTGGTTGCCGCGGCGGGAGCCGTAGGAGTTGAAGTCGCGCTTCTGCACGCCGTGCTCGATGAGGTACGTCCCGGCCGGGGTGTCGGCCTTGATCGAGCCGGCGGGGGAGATGTGGTCCGTGGTCACCGAGTCGCCGAGCTTGGCCAGCACCCGCGCGCCGGAGATGTCCGTGACCGGGGACGGGTCCGGCGCCATGCCCTCGAAGTACGGGGGCTTGCGGACGTAGGTCGACTCCGGGTCCCACGCGAACGTCTTGCCCTCGGGTGTGGGCAGCGAGCGCCAGCGCTCGTCCCCGGCGAACACGTCGGCGTAGTCCTTGGTGAACATCTCCTGGGTGATCGAGCTGTCGATCGTGTCCTGGACGTCCTTGGCCGTCGGCCAGATGTCGCGCAGGTAGACCTCGCTGCCGTCGGGTGCGGTGCCCAGCGGCTGGGTCTCGAAGTCGAAGTCCATGGTGCCGGCGAGCCCGTAGGCGATCACGAGCGGCGGGCTGGCCAGGTAGTTCATCTTGATGTCCGGGTTGATCCGGCCCTCGAAGTTCCGGTTGCCCGACAGCACGGAGACCACGGCGAGGTCGCCCTCGTTGACCCCGGCCGAGATCTCCTCGGCCAGCGGCCCGGAGTTGCCGATGCAGGTGGTGCAGCCGTAGCCGACCAGGTGGTAGCCCAGCTTCTCCAGGTACGGCCAGAGGCCGGCCCGCTCGTAGTAGTCGGTGACGACCTTGGAGCCGGGCGCCATCGACGTCTTCACCCACGGCTTGACCGTGAGGCCCCGGTCGACGGCGTTCTTGGCCAGCAGGGCGGCGCCGAGCATGACCGACGGGTTCGAGGTGTTGGTGCACGAGGTGATCGAGGAGATCACGACGGCGCCGTGGTCCAGCTCGAAGGAGGCGCCGTCGGCGAGGGTGACGGTCACCGGCCGGCTCGCCCGGCCGTCCGCTCCCTCGGCGGCCGAGAACACCGACTGGTGCGGGGCCTCGTCCTCGGACTGGCTGCCGGGTGCGGCCGGGTCGCTGGCCGGGAAGGTCTCCTCGACCGACTCGTCGACGGAGGGGTGCCGGGTCGACGCGGCGTCGTCCGGGTCGTTCTGGTCCGGCGTGCCGGCGTAGTCGACCAGGACGGACCGGAAGGCCTGCTTGGCCGACGAGAGCTCGATGCGGTCCTGCGGGCGCTTGGGCCCGGCGATCGACGGGACGACCGTGGACAGGTCGAGCTCGAGGCTCTCGGAGAAGACCGGCTCGCGGGCCGGGTCGTGCCACAGGCCCTGCTCCTTGGCGTAGGCCTCGACGAGCTCCAGCTGCGCGGCCGGGCGGCCGGTGAGCTTGAGGTAGCGGACGGTCTCGTCGTCGATCGGGAAGATCGCGGCGGTGGAGCCGAACTCGGGGCTCATGTTGCCGATCGTGGCCCGGTTGGCCAGCGGCACCGCGCCGACGCCCTCGCCGTAGAACTCGACGAACTTGCCGACCACGCCCTGCCGGCGCAGCATCTCGGTGATCGTGAGCACGACGTCGGTGGCGGTCGCGCCCGGCGGGATCTCGCCGGTCAGCTTGAACCCGACGACCTTGGGGATGAGCATCGACACGGGTTGGCCGAGCATCGCGGCCTCGGCCTCGATGCCCCCGACGCCCCAGCCGAGCACGCCCAGGCCGTTGACCATCGTGGTGTGCGAGTCGGTGCCGACGAGCGTGTCGGGGTAGGCCTGACCGTTGCGCGTCATCACCACGCGCGCGAGGTGCTCGATGTTGACCTGGTGCACGATCCCGGTTCCGGGCGGGACGACCTTGAACTCGTCGAAGGCGCCCTGGCCCCACCGGAGGAACTGGTAGCGCTCCTTGTTGCGGCTGTACTCGAAGTCGACGTTGCGCTCGAACGCATCTGGTCTGCCGAAGACGTCGATGATCACCGAGTGGTCGATGACCAGCTCGGCGGGAGCGAGCGGGTTGACCTTCGACGGGTCGCCGCCGAGCTCGGTGACGGCCTCGCGCATGGTGGCGAGATCGACCACGCACGGGACACCGGTGAAGTCCTGCATGATCACCCGGGCCGGGGTGAACTGGATCTCGGTGTCCGGCTCCGCGGTCGGGTCCCAGCCGGCGAGGGCACGGATGTGGTCGGCGGTGACGTTCGCACCGTCCTCGGTGCGCAGCAGGTTCTCGAGCAGCACCTTGAGGCTGAACGGCAGCCGCTCGGCGCCCTCGACGGCGGAGAGCCGGAAGATCTCGTGCTCGGCTCCGCCTGCCTGGATGGTTCCCTTCGCTCCGAAGCTGTCGGTGCTGGCCACGATGGCAGTCCTCCTGCGGTGGTGGGCGTCGGTGGGGATGCTTCCCGGGAGTCTTGCGCACGACCCTGGTCGGGGGCACCACGAGTCCCGAGAACTTAACAGTACGCTCGTACTGCTAAGAGGTCGAGCGGCAGCTCCGCCCGCTCGGGGCATTCGCGTCCCTCGCCCGGGTGGACGGGGGTCCGGCGCCCCGCGCGCTGCCCGCACCGACGCCTTCCGGATGGCAGGCTCCCGCCGCGCCCGGCGCGTCGACTCGGGCGGCGGGAGGGGGTCTGGTGCGACGGGGTGCAACCGCGCTGCTCGGTGCGCTCGTGGTCGGCGTGGTGCTGGCCGGAACGGGCACCGCGGTGGCGGCGCCGCCACCGGCCGATCCCGGCGACGGTGCCCTGGCCCGCAGCCGGGAGCAGGTGAGCGCCCGCGCCGCCGAGGTGGGGCAGCTCACGGCCCGTCTCGCCGATCTCGACTCCCGCACCGACGACCTCCAGGCCGACCTGGCCGCCCGGCGCGAGGACGCGGAGGCCGCGCTCGACGACCTGACCGCCGCGCAGGCCGCCGCCGCGCAGGCGACCCGGCGTGCCGAGGAGGCCACGGTCGCCACCGATGCCGCGACCGCGGCCGTCGACGACGCGCGGGCGCGCATGGACGTCTTCGTCTCCGCCACCTACCAGGAGGGCCTCGACACCGGGCCGTTCGGGCTGCTCACCGGCGCGCAGGACCCGGCCGACCTGGTCGCGCGCGCCGAGTACAGCGAGATCGTCGCGCGTTCGGAGCTCGCCGCACGCGACGGGCTGGAGCGCGCGCGGGTCGCCCGGGCAAACGCCGAGTCGACCGCGAAGGCCGCTCGGGCCGAGGCCGAGGCCCGGCGGACTGCCGCGACCGCGGCGAAACAGGCGTCGGACGCGGCACTGGCCGCCGCGGACGCCGCCGCGCAGGAGCAGGCCCGCGCGCTGGCCGATCTCGACGCCCAGCGGGCGGGCGTGCAGGCCCAGCTGGACGCGGCCGAGGCCCGCGACGCCGGCCTGCACGCGCAACGCGACCGGTTCCGGGCGTGGCAGCGGCAGATGGCGGCCGAGCAGGCGGCACGGGAGGAGGCCGCCCGGCGGGAGGCGGCCGAGCGCCTCTCCCTCCTCGACCGCCCCGCCGCGCCGGGCGTCCACCTCCCCGCCTTCCCCCGGCCGGCCCGCGGCGGCACGGTGCAGCGTGTGATCGATCGCGCGCTCTCGCAGGTCGGCGTGCAGTACGTGTGGGGAGGGGGCAGCGGCCGCGGACCCACGAGGGGGATCCCGGACGGGCTGGGTTCCCCCCTGAACCGGATCGGCTTCGACTGCTCCGGGCTGATGCTCTATGCCTACAGCGGCGCCGGCGTGGCGCTGCCCCGGGTCAGCCGCAACCAGTTCAACGCGGGCCGCAAGGTCCCGGTGTCCGACCTGCGGGCGGGTGACCTGGTCTTCTACAAGCGGCCCGGGGCGCCGATCCACCACGTCGCGATGTACATCGGGGGCGGCAACATGGTGGAGGCGCCCTACACCGGCGCGAACGTGCGCATCGTGCCGCTGCGCCGCGCCGGTCTCCTGCCTCAGGCCACGCGCCTGCTGTGACGGCCGCGCGCCGCAGGTGTGGCGGCCCGGGTCAGGGTGCGGGTGGGGCGGCGAACATGCCGTCCCCGTCGACGGCCCGGCGCAGCAGGTGCAGGCGGGCGCGATCGCGGGGGGACCACAGGGCGTCCGGCTCGCCCGCCCCGGCGAAGGTCGGCAGGGCGGCGCCGAGCGACCACGGCGCGACGGCGTCGACGACCGCGGTGACCGCCGCCCGGACGCCGCCGCCCTGCCCCCCGGCAACGTCCACGGCCGCGGTGGCGTGCACCGGCGCGGTCAGGCGCGCCTGCACGTGCAGCGCGAACCCGGTTCCCCGCCCCGCGACGGCGGACGGCACCGCCGCGGGCCGCCCCAGCGCTCCGCCGAGCAGGCGCAGCTCCATCGTCGTCACGGACCCGCCGATGTCGACGTCCGCGACGTCGAGCAGCGCGTCGACGGCGGCGGCGGGCAGGTCGCGCAGCGCCGCCCCGCCGTCGTGGACCGGCACCGGGGACGTCGGCTCGCGGTGCACGGCGTCGGTCGCGGTGGGCGGGAGCTCGCCGACCTCGTCGAGCACCGCTGAGCCGACCGCGCGCATCGGGGCGAGGAGCGCGGCGCCGGAGACGGCGTCGACGTCGGCCCCGGCGAAGCGCACGTGCACCACCGTCCGGTTGTGCAGTGGCGCCGGCCAGGCGGCGTCGCGCGGCACGCGCAGCAGCGCCACCGACGTCCCGGCGTCGTCGGGCAGCGTCGGCGCCCATTCCCGCCAGGCGTGCAGGACGTCCGCGGCGGCGGCGCCGGGCCAGACGATCCCGCCCCCGTAGAGCCGGGCGAGCGGGAAGAGCTCGAACTCCATTTCGGTGACGACGCCGAACCCGCTCCGGCCCGCCCCGCGCAGCGCCCAGTGCAGTTCCGGCGCGCGGTCGGCGTCGATCTCGTGCGGCCGCCCGTCGGCGGTGACGAGGCGCAGGCGGCGCAGGTGGTCCGCGGCGAAGCCGTACCGGCGGCCGAGCAGGCCCAGGCCGCCGCCGAGGGTGTAGCCGGCGACACCGACCCGGGTCGAGGAGGGGACCAGCGCCGTCAGACCGTGCGGCGCGGCGGCGGCGACGACCTGCGCCCAGGTGGCGCCCGCCCCGACGCGCGCGGTCCGGGCCCGCGGGTCGACCGCCACGGCGTCGAGGCGGCGGGTCGAGATCAGCACGGGGGCGCTCGGGTCGGCGGTGGTGCCGTGGCCTGCCCCCTTGACCCCGACCGGCAGCCCGTCGGCGCCGGCGCCCACGACGGCGGCGACGACGTCGTCCTCGCACTGCGCGCCGACGACGATGCCGGGCCGGCGGGGGACGGTGGTGCTGAACGCGGCGATCTCGGCGGCGTAGCCGGGGTCGGCGGGGCGCAGGACGGGCCCGATGATGCCCGCCAGGCCGCGGCGGCGGGGGCCGCGGTGGAAGGCACCGAGCAGGCTCACGGATCGCTCCCGGGAAGGCGGCGGGCGGGCAGGGGGACCGACGCCCACTCTGCCGCAGACGGCCCCCGCTCCACGAGGGGATTCCGCAGCTCGCGACGGGTTACCGAGCAGGCGTGTGCGCCACGAGGGAGAGGTCGGTCGCGGGTACGTGTGTCGTTACGGGCCCGGTGGTGTGAGGCGAGTTCACCTCCGTCACACCGTGTGCGGGCGAGGCTGCTGGGTGAGCGCGAGCGCGTGCTCACCCGAGTGCCCCGAGGGAGAACGATGGCCCCATCCGTGACCGCCCCCGCGCACGACGGCGAGCTGCTCGAACGTGTGGTGTTCGAGATCAAGCGCGTGATCGTCGGGCAGGACCGGCTGGTCGAGCGGATGCTCGTCGGCCTGCTCGCGCGCGGGCACCTGCTGCTCGAGGGCGTGCCCGGGGTGGCGAAGACGCTCGCGGTGGAGACGGTCGCCCGGGTCGTCGGCGGCACGTTCGCCCGCCTGCAGTTCACCCCGGACCTGGTGCCCGCCGACATCCTGGGCACCCGCATCTACCGGCAGGGCCGCGAGGAGTTCGACGTCGAGCTCGGCCCGGTGGTGGCGAACTTCGTGCTCGCGGACGAGATCAACCGCGCACCGGCGAAGGTGCAGTCGGCGATGCTGGAGGTGATGGCGGAGCGGCACGTGTCGATCGGCGGGCGCACGTTCCCCATGCCCGACCCGTTCCTGGTGCTCGCCACCCAGAACCCGATCGAGAACGAGGGCGTGTACCCGCTGCCCGAGGCGCAGCGCGACCGCTTCCTCTTCAAGATCATCGTGGACTACCCGGGGCTGGAGGAGGAGCGCGAGATCGTCTACCGGATGGGCGCCGAGCCGCCGGTCGCGCAGCAGGTCATGGGGCCGGAGGAGCTGGTCCGGCTGCAGGGCGTCGCGTCGCGCGTGTTCGTCCACCATGCGCTCGTCGACTACGTGGTGCGGCTCGTGGTCGCCACGCGCACGCCTGCCGAGCACGGGCTGGGCGACGTCGCGAGCTGGGTCGCCTACGGCGCGTCGCCGCGCGCCACGCTGGGCATCGTCGGCGCCGCCCGGGCGCTGGCGCTGATCCGCGGTCGCGACTACGTGCTGCCCCAGGACGTGCTCGACGTCGCGCCGGACGTGCTGCGGCACCGGTTGGTGCTGTCCTACGACGCGGTGGCCGACTCGGTGCCGGTCGACCACATCGTCGGCAGGGTCCTGGCGACGGTCCCGCTCCCGCAGGTCACCGCCCGCCCGCAGGCGGCACCCCCGCAGGCCGGCTACACCCCGGCGGGTGCCGCGACGTGACTGTGATCAGGCCGTCGTGACGGCGCCGGCACCGCCCGGGGGCGCCGCCCATCCGGGGCGCCAGGAGGGGCATCTCGAAGACGTCCGACGGCCCGAGCCGGGTGTCACCGACGCGCGCGTGCGCCGCACCCCGAGCACGCCACCGTCGCTGCGCGAAGGCCGGATCGAGGCCGCGCTGCGGTCGCTGGAGCTGACGGTCCGCGGCCGGCTCGACGGGCTTCTCCAGGGCAACCACCTCGGGCTGGTGCCCGGGCCGGGCAGCGAGCCGGGGGAGGCCCGGATCTACCAGCCCGGCGACGACGTGCGCCGGATGGACTGGGCGGTCACCGCCCGCACGACCCTGCCGCACGTGCGGCAGACGGTGGCGGACCGGGAGCTCGAGACCTGGGTGGTGATGGACCTGTCGGCCAGCCTCGACTTCGGCACGGCGGCGTGCGAGAAGCGGGACCTGGCCGTCGCCGCGCTCGCGGCCGTCACCCACCTGACGGCCGGGGGCGGCAACCGGATCGGCGTGGTGGTCAGCACGGGCGAGCAGACTGTGCGGATCCCGGCCCGCGGCGGCGTGGAGCACGCGCGGGGGATGCTGCGGCGGGTCGCCCGCACCCCGCGCGCACCGGTCGGCACGCGCGGCGATCTCGCCTCGGCCGTCGAGGCGCTGCGCCGTCCGCCGCGGCGGCGCGGGCTGGCCGTCGTGGTCTCCGACTTCCTCGGCGAGCCCGAGTGGGAACGCGCGATGCGGGCGCTGTCGGCGCGCCACGAGCTGCTCGCCGTCGAGGTCCTCGACCCGCGGGAGCTGGAGCTGCCCGACGTCGGCACCGTCGTGCTCGCCGACCCCGAGACCGGCCGCCAGCGCGAGGTGCAGACCACGCCGCTGCTGTGCCGGGAGTTCGCCGCGGCCGCCTCCGCGCACCGCGACCGGGTGGCGGTGGCGCTGCGCCGGTGCGGGGCGGCGCACCTGCGGCTGCGCACCGACTCCGACTGGGTGGCCGACATGGTCCGGTTCGTCCTCGCGCGCAAGCGCACGTGGTCGGGGGGATGAGCGCTGTGATCAGGCCGTGATGTCGTTCGCCACGCCCTGGTGGCTGCTGCTGCTCGTCGCCGTCGTCGCGCTGGCCGTCGGCTACCTCCTGCTGCTGCGCCGCCGCCGCCGCGACACGCTCGCGTTCACGAACCTGGAGCTGCTGGACCGGGTCGCCCCGGACCGCCCGGGACGGCTGCGGCACCTCCCGGCCCTCGCGTTGATCCTCGCGCTGACCCTGCTGACGGTCGCGTTGGCCGGCCCGACGGCCGAGGCGCGGGTGCCGCGCAACCGGGCGACGGTCGTGCTGGTGATCGACGTGTCGCTGTCGATGCAGGCCACGGACGTGGAACCGACCCGTCTGGCGGCGGCGCAGGCTGCGGCGAAGGCGTTCGCAGACCAGCTGACACCGGGGGTGAACCTCGGCCTGGTGGCGTTCGCGGGCACCGCGGCGGTGCTGGTGTCGCCGACGACGGACCGCGCGGCGGTCAAGCGGGCCGTCGACTCGCTGCAGCTGTCGGAGTCCACCGCGACCGGCGAGGCGATCTTCGCGGCGATGTCATCGATCGAGACGTTCTCCCAGTCCGTCTCCGGGACCCAGGACGGGCCGCCGCCTGCGCGGATCGTGCTGATGAGCGACGGCAAGCAGACCGTGCCGGGGCCCGACGGTGAGAACGAGCCGCGCGGGGCGTTCACCGCAGCCCACAAGGCCGCCGAGGCGAAGGTGCCGGTGTCGACCATCTCGTTCGGCACCGACTACGGCTCGATCGAGATCGACGGCGACCGCACGTCGGTGGCCGTGGACGACGCGTCGATGCGGGAGATCGCCGAGCTGTCGGGCGGGCAGTTCTTCACCGCCGCCAGCGAGGGGGAGCTGCGGCAGGTCTACGCCGAGCTGGGCGAGCAGATCGGCTACGAGATGCGGCGGGTGGACGCGAGCCGGCCGTGGATGATGGGCGGTGCGCTGCTGCTGGTCGCCGGGATCGGCGCGGGCCTGGCCCTCGGGCGGCGCCTGCCCTGAGTCCGGTTGCCCTGGGTCCGGTTCAGGGATCAGATCCGTTTAGGCTCTGCGCCGTGGCGGACGGACGCAGCGTGCTGGTGACCGGGGGAAACCGGGGAATCGGGCTGGCGATCGCGCGGGCGTTCGCCGCGCAGGGCGACAAGGTGGCGGTGACCCACCGCAGCCCGGTCACGGACCTCCCCGAGGGGCTGCTCGCGGTGCCCTGCGACGTCACCGACACCTCCGCCGTGGACGCCGCGTTCGGCGTGGTCGAGGCCGAGCACGGGCCGGTGCAGGTGCTGGTGTCCAACGCCGGGATCACCGACGACGGGCTGCTGATGCGGATGAGCGAGGAGTCGTTCAGTCGGGTGGTCGACGCGAACCTCACCGCCGCCTACCGGGTCGCGAAGCGCGCGTCGCGGGCGATGCTCAAGGCCCGCGCCGGCCGGATGATCTTCGTGTCGTCGGTCGTGGGGCTGGCGGGCTCGGCCGGGCAGGTCAACTATGCGGCGTCGAAGTCGGGCCTGATCGGGCTGGCCCGGTCGGTCGCGCGGGAGCTGGGGTCGCGGGGGATCACCGCGAACGTCGTCGCGCCCGGGTTCGTCGACACGGACATGACCCGTGCCCTGCCCGACGCGCGCCGCGCCGAGATCCTCGGGCAGGTGCCGCTGGGCCGTTACGCCACGCCGGAGGAGGTCGCCGCGGCCGTGACGTGGCTGGGCTCGGACGGCGCCGCCTACGTGACGGGTGCGATCATCCCGGTCGACGGCGGCCTCGGTATGGGGCACTAGCGGCAACGGGCCACTGAGCTGCCGGCGCCGGATAGGAGAGACATGGGACTGCTCGACGGCAAGCGCCTGTTGATCACCGGCGTGATCACCGACGCCTCGCTGGCGTTCCACGCCGCGAAGATCGCGCAGGAGCAGGGCGCGCAGGTCGTGCTCACCGGGTTCGGGCGGCTGCGGCTCGTCGAGCGGATCGCCCAGCGGCTCCCGCAGCCCGCGCCGGTCGTCGAGCTGGACGTCTCGAACCAGGAGCAGCTCGACAGCCTGGCCGGCCGGCTCGCCGAGCATCTGGGGGAGAACCCGGGGCTCGACGGTGTCCTGCACTCGATCGGGTTCGCCCCGCAGACCTGCCTGGGCGAGGGCGCGTTCCTGAACGCCCCCTGGGTGGACGTGGCGTCGACCATCCAGGTCAGTGCCTACTCGTTGAAGTCGCTGGCCACGGCGACGCTGCCGCTGCTGAGTGCGGGTGCGTCGATCGTCGGCATGGACTTCGACAACCGCCAGGCGTGGCCGGCCTACGACTGGATGGGCGTGGCGAAGTCGACGCTGGAGTCGGTCACCCGGTACCTGGCCCGTGACCTGGGGCCGAAGGGGATCCGGGTGAACCTCGTCGCGGCGGGCCCGGTGAAGACGATGGCGGCGAAGTCGATCCCCGGGTTCTCGGCCTTCGAGGACGCGTGGGACGACCGGGCGCCGCTGGGCTGGGACGTGAACGACCCGGTGCCGGTGGCGAAGACGGTGTGCGCGCTGCTGAGCGACTGGCTGCCGGTGACGACCGGGTCGATGGTGTGGGCGGACGGCGGGTTCCACGCGGTCGGGGTCTGACGCCCCGGCGCTGCCGCGCGGCGGTCCGGACCGGCGGTGTTGAATCGGAGCCGTGCTCGATCCCGTCCCGTCCACGCAGGGCCCCGTCGACGCCCTGCTCGTCCTGTCCTTCGGCGGCCCGGAGGGGCTCGACGAGGTGCGCCCGTTCCTGGAGAACGTCGTCCGGGGCCGCGGCGTGCCGCCGGAGCGGCTCGACGCCGTCGAGGAGCACTACCGGCACTTCGGCGGGGTCAGCCCGCTCAACGCGCGTAACCGGGAGCTGATCGCGGCCGTGCGGGAGCGCACGGACCTGCCGGTGTACTTCGGCAACCGCAACTGGCATCCGCTGATCGAGGACACCGTCGCCGAGATGGCCCGGGACGGGGTGCGTCGCGCAGTGGTGTTCGCCACAAGTGCCTACGGCGGCTACTCGGCGTGCCGGCAGTACCACGAGGACATCGCACGGGCCCGCAAGGCGGTCGGGGACGGTGCGCCGGAGCTGGTGAAGCTGCGGCACTTCTTCGACCACCCCGCGTTCGTCGCGGCGAACGCGGACGCGGTGCGCGCCGCTCGCGACACGCTTCCCGCCGCGGTCCGTGACCGGGCCCGGCTGGTGTTCACGGCGCACTCGGTGCCGACCGCCGCGGACGCCGCCGCGGGCACGCCGTCCGACGGTGGGCACCGCTACTCCCGGCAGGTCGCCGACGCGGCCCGGCTGGTGGCGGCGGAGCTGGGCCTGGTCGATTTCGACGTCGTCTGGCAGTCGCGGTCCGGTCCGCCGCAGGTCCCGTGGCTGGGACCGGACGTCGTGGACCACCTCGAGACGGTGGCCGCGGCGGGCGTCCCGGCCGTGGTCGTCGCTCCGGTCGGGTTCGTCTCCGACCACGTCGAGGTCATCTGGGATCTCGACACCGAGGCCCGGGAGCGCGCGCAGGAGCTGGGCATCGCGTTCGCCCGTGCGGCGACGGCGGGCCCGGACCCGCGGTTCGCGGACATGGTGGTCGAGCTGGTCGCCGAGCACACCGACGCCGCCGCGCCGCGCCGCCTCTCGGCGGACGTGCCGTCCGCGGGCTGCGCCGTCAACGGCATGCCGTGCGCGGTCGACTGCTGTGCACCTACCCGGCGTCCTGCCGGAAGGTAGGGCCGTTCGTCATCGTGACCGCGGGCCGTCGCCGAGTTAGGGTCGGGCGACCAGGGGCCGCGCCGTCGCGCGACGGACTCGGTCTGGACAGCGGCGGCGGCGCGCAACGGGGCGATGAGGAGACCGGGACATGAGTAATCGGGACGTAGTGGTGCTGTCGGCCGTGCGGTCGGCGATTGGGACCTTCCTCGGTGGGCTGTCGGACATCGAGCCCCACGAGCTGGGCGGCACGGTGATGAAGGAGGCCGTGACGCGCTCCGGCGTGGACCCGGCTCGGATCAACTACGTGACGGTGGGCAACTGCATCCCCACCGACTGGCGCTACCCCTACGTCGCGCGAGTCGCGTCCATCCAGGCCGGTCTGCCGATGGAGTCGGTGGCGATGGCGGTGAACCGGCTGTGCTCCTCGGGCCTGCAGGGCGATCGTCACCACGGCGCAGAACATCCTGCTCGGTGACTGCGACTGCGGCATCGGCGGCGGCGTCGAGGTGATGTCGCGCGGGGTCTACATGTCGACGGCGATGCGCAAGGGCACACGCATGGGCAACACGGAGGTGCTCGACTCGATGGTGTCGGCGCTGACCGACCCGTTCGGCGTCGGGCACATGGGTATCACGGCGGAGAACCTGGCCGAGAAGTGGGGGATCAGCCGCGAGGAGCAGGACGAGCTGGCCGCCGAGTCGCAGCGCCGGGCCGCCGCGGCGATCGCCGAGGGCCGCTTCAAGGAGCAGATCGTCCCGATCGTGAAGAAGACCCGCAAGGGCGAGGTCACCTTCGACATGGACGAGCACGTCAAGCCCGCCACCACCGTCGAGACGCTGGCGAAGTTGCGCACGGCGTTCAAGAAGGACGGCACGGTCACCGCGGGCAACGCCTCGGGGATCAACGACGCCGCGGCGTTCCTCGTCCTCGCCGACGCGGAGGTGGCGAGCAAGGCGAACGCGAAGCCGCTGGCGCGGCTGGTGTCGTACGCGGTCGCGGGCGTGCCGAACCACCTCATGGGTGAGGGCCCGATCCCGGCGACGAAGCTCGCGATGGAGAAGGCGGGCATGGGGCTCGACTCGATCGACGTGATCGAGTCGAACGAGGCCTTCGCGGCGCAGGCCATCGCCGTGGCCCGCGGGCTCGAGCTGGACTCGAAGAAGACCAACCCGAACGGCGGCGCGATCGCGCTGGGCCACCCCGTCGGCGCGTCCGGCGCGTTCCTGACGGTCAAGGCGATCTACGAGCTGCACCGCACGGGTGGCCGCTACGCGCTGGTGACGATGTGCATCGGCGGCGGCCAGGGCATCGCGGCGGTGTTCGAGCGGCTCTGACCCACGTAGGGTCCCGCCACGGCATGCCGTGGCGGGACGGTGACCGAGGCCGGGGCCTGCGGCGTGTCGAGACTGACGTGCCTGGTTCCCGGCCTCGGCCCATCCGGTCGCTGCGTTCTCAGCCCGTGTCCGCTTCGTCGGGGTCGATCCGGGCGAGGCGGCGTTCCAGCTCGGTGATCCGCGCCCGGGACGCCTGCAGCTCGTCCTGCAGGGCCACGATGCGGGCGGCGGCGTCGAGGTTCAGCCCGTCGTCGAACAGGGCCCGCATCCGAGCGGCCGTCGCGAGCTGGCGGCGCGAGTACCGGCGGTGCCCTCCGCCGGATCGGTACGGGGTGACGACGCCGGCGGCGTCGAGGCTGCGCAGGAACGCAGGCTGCACCTCGAGCAGTTCGGCCGCCTGACCCATCGTCACGGCGGGGTAGTCCTCGTCGTCGAGCCGGGACACGCCTCCGGTCACCTGTCGCGTCGCTCCTCCGACAAAATAGAGGGCCCGGCCGAAGAGGCCGGGCCCGTCGTCATGACAGTTGTTCCGATGATCTCGATGCTCTGTACTCAGTCAGGCGATCACCTCCGCCGTGTCATGAAACGGTCCGGAACTGCACCTCTTGTTCTAGTCCGCACTGCAGATCCTGTCAAGGCTCTGATCGAGAGACCTGCTGGTCGGTGCTGAGCGATTCGGCGATGGCGGCGGCGACCAGGTCCGCGGCGGTGGTGGCCCGGGTGCGCAAGCCGCGGTCGTAGTGCTGGGTGGTGGCGATCGACGCGTGTCCGACGTCGGCCTGCACGTGGTGGATGCGGGCGTCCTGCTCGAGCGCGATCGTCACGTAGGCGTGGCGCAGGGCGTGCGGGTGGACCCGGTCCGCGGCGCCGTCCAGCTCGGGCCCGGCGTGCGCGGCGATCCGGCGGAGCAGCGTGTAGAGGTCGGCGCGGGCGCAGCGGCCGCCGTCGCGGGTGGCGACCAGGGGGCTCGCCACCGCCGCGGTGCGACCCCGCCGTGCCGGGGCGGCGGCGCCCGCGACCCGGTCGCGCTCGGCCAGGTACTCGGCCAGGGCCGACGCGACCAGCTCGGTGACGTAGACCTCGCGGTGGTGCCCACCCTTGCCGAGCACGCGCAGCACGTCGTCGCCGCCGCTGCGGTACAGGTCGCGGCGGTCGAGCCCGACCAGCTCGGAGATCCGCAGGCCGAGGGTGAGCAGGGCGACGAACGCGACGGCGCGGGTGGCGTAGAGGCGGTGCAGCCGGGGGTCGCGGGTGTGCGGCAGCCCGCCCGCCGCACGCAGCAGCACACCGAGCTGGGCGGCGGTGAGGCGGACGGTGGGGGAGGCGTCGCGGGCGGTGCTGGACAGGCCGAGGCGGCCGCGGTGCAGCGCGGCGGGGTTGGCTGCGACCGCGCCGGTCTCGGTGAGGTGGCCGTAGAGGGCCGAGAGCGTGGAGAGCATCCGCTGACGGGTCCGGCGGCTCGCGCCGGCGGCGTCGAGGGCGTGCAGCCAGGCCTTGACGTCGCGTCCGGTCGCGGCGCGGGGGTCGAGGGCGCGCGCGGCGCACCAGCGGAACCAGGCGAGGTGGTGCAGCGGGCCGCGGGGCGCGGGGGGCGGAGTGGTGGCGGTCTTCGCCGGGGCGGGGACCGCCGCGCCGATCAGGTCGACCCAGGCGACCGGCAGGCCCAGCGCGTAGGCGTAGGTGCGCCGGGTGCCGGCGTTGGCGTACTGGGCGAGCCAGTCGGCGAGCTGGGCGCGCAGCGCGTCGGGGTCGGCGACGCCGGGCCAGTCCCCGGCATGCAGGTCGGGCGGCGCGGCCTGGTCCGCGAGGGCCTCCCAGACCGCCACGGCCGCGTCAGTGTCCACCGGTGGATCCTCCCGCGGCGGGTGCCCGCCGGGGCCCGCGACCCGCCGGTCACCAGCCCCAGGTGCCCGGACCGCCCTTGACCGGGCCGACGATCTCGCCGGTGATCCACCCGCCGTAGAACCCGCCGGGTTGCGGCACGACCCGCTCGCCGTCGAGGGTGATCTCGTCGAACGGTCCGGCGTAGACGGCCACCCGGTCGCGCAGCTGCGGGTACCGGCGGTCGGGCTCCGGGTACCACCAGCCGACGTCCCGTAGTGGGGCGACGCCGGGCACGATCACGTCGATGTAGCGGGCGGTGCCCTTCCACTCGCAGGACGTCGTCCGCCGGGCCGGGTGCAGGTAGGCGCCGAACGCGCTGCGGGGGAGGTAGAACGTGGGCGGGTGGCTGGTCTCGAGGATGCGGACCAGATCGGTGGTGTCGGCGACGACCACGCCGCCGTGGCGCAGGATGGCGCGGCGGTCGTCGGGCTCGGCGCGCGGCGGGCGCGGGTAGTCCCACACGGACTCGGGCGGCCGGGTGGGACGGCCGGGTGCTGTGGTCACGTCGGGTTCCGTTCTCGTCGTGCCGGTGCGCTGCTCGTCGGGCGCCGTCAGGCGTGGCTCGCCCGCCAGCACTGCACCCGCTCCTCGGGCCGGCGGACGTCGCGCAGGGCGTCGATCCGGGCCACCACGTCGGGCGGCGCCGTGTGCTGGGCGACGGCGCGCTCGGCCTCGGCGAGCTCACGGGCCGCGGCGATGTCGCCGGGGTCGCGGAAGGTGGCGGGTAGCGCCTCGAGCGACTCGTCCTGGTGTCGTTCGCGGTGGTAGGGGTTGTCGTCGGGGAGTCGCCCGGTGAACCGGCCCCAGGCGCCGAGGAACAGCAGCAGTGCTCCTGCGACGAAGCTGAACACGACGTTCGGGATGCGGAACGCCAGCAGGTTCAGCGGCGTGCCCAGCACCAGCGTGTTCACCAGGCCGGACGCCACGAAGGCCGCGCCGACGACGACCAGCACGGTGGAGGCGGTGCGCCCCCCGCGCAGGCCCGCGGCGATGAGGATCGCGGCGACGACCACCGAGATCGTCGACAGCAAACCGTTGCTGGACAGCCCGAGCACCGGCCGGCCGGTGGTCGAGAACATGTCGAGCTGGTTGACGAAACCGAGCACCCCGAAGGCGCCGAGGCCGAGGCCGAACGCGACGGCCCCGGTCCGGTGCAGGTGGTCGAGCTGGCGAGGCGGATCGCGCCGGACCTTGTTCATAGAGAAATGGTCACCCGGTGCCGGTCGGGGCGCCAGTCGACCGTGTCGAGCGCCGCGGCGTAGAGGGCGACGAAACGCTGCCGCTGCTCCTCGGTGATGTGCAAGCCGCGGTGGACGGCGATGAGATGGGCGAAGCCGAGTTCGCGAGTGAACCGGTCGGGGCCGCCGAAGGACTCGGCGGTGAAGGCAGTGAGGTGGTCGGACGTGCTGGGTTGCCCGGCGCCGAACAGCGGCTGCAGGAGCGGATCGGTGAGCACGCTGTCGTAGAAGGTCTGCTCGAGGCGGTGCAGCGCCTCGTACCCGCCGCCGTGCTCGAACGTCGATCAGGCTGCCGCGGCGCCTGGCGTACCAGTCCGAGGATCGCGCCCAGTGCGTCGGAGTGTGGGCGCGTGGCAGCCTCCGAGCAGTGGCTGCAAGCGGGACCCGGGACCATGGTGAGGTAGCAGGGTCTGTGCGGTCGACATCATGCCGATGGTGCCTTGGGCGAGGATCACCGGACACTCGATCTTCTCGAGGCCGAGCGGTACATCCACCAGAACGGCCCACCACAGTTGCTGCCAGAAGTCGGGCGAATCAGCGCGAAGCCGTCGCGAAGCGCGCGGGCTTCGGCCTCGCTGGACCAGCCACGGCACCAACCCGCAGGCTTCCGCACCCTCGGTGTACGCGTGAACAGCATCGGCCAACACCACGGCCTGGCGCGACACCGTCTTCCTCGTAAACGCCGCCGCGCCGACTAACCCGAAGGATCATCCCTTCCCGGACTCAGGACGTGAGACAGAACGAGCTGGTCCGCACACTTGATCGTGGTGCCGTCACTGATGCTCACGACGTAGGTGACGATCTCGACCACCCGCCGGCCGCAGTGCCCAGCAGCGCGGCGGTCCGGCTTCTTGTGTGCCGCGGTGTCATCCTCGGTCCGGCGGGGCGGCGAGCCGGACGGCCGTGCCGCTGCCGCTGGGAATCCACGCCTCGGGCAGGGCGGCGGCGAGTGTGTGCTGGGCGCGCCAGCCGGTGCAGGGCCCGGGATCCCGTCCGTCGGTCGGTCGGGGCGCCGGTCGGGGTCAGGCGTCGTCGCCGGACCAGGTCCAGCGTCGGGCATCCAGGCGGTCGACGCCGGTGAGCCGCCGGGCATGGCCGACGATGTTGACCGCACATCGGGAGCTCACCTACTCTGGAATGAGTTCTCTGCGGAGGGCGTCGAGCTCGTCGGTTCGGCTGGCGGGAAGTACCAGCCGGTGCGCCGTCTCCCGTTCGGCTCGCGAGCCGCTGGAGTTGCTCCTCGATGCGGGTCAGCCGGTCGTGCAGGTTGTCGAAGCGGGCTTCCACTCGTTGCTCGATCGACTTCGCCTCGAGCTCGACGGCGTGCCCGGTCGCCGCTGCGGCCGCGCGACGGTGAGGGCGACTCCAGCGTGCGCGCCGAATCCATGCTCCGCGACCAGTCCCGTCGGGGTCGTGCCGCCGACGAGGTGACGGCACGTGATCTCCGTAGCCGACTGTGGTGAGGGTGGTGAGGGCCCACCACAGTCCGTCGCCCCACGACTGATGGTGCTTCCTGGGTCCTGGCTCCGCGAGCCACACGGCGGGCCACCCAGAGAACCACGGCGACGGCGACTGCGGTGACAACGAGGGCCGGCCCGACGACGGTTGCTCCGGCTGCTTTGCCCCTACCCGATTGCACTGTTCCCCGGCCCGATTGGTCGGTGCTGAACTGCACGAATTCAGTTGGATGTGGCTCCTCTGGAGTGACCTGAGCGGGCGGCACGGCCGGTGTGCCGGGCTGGGCCCGAGGTGGGGCGCGCCGGTCACTCAGAGGAGCCACACCCTCCGGTGGGTGGCCCTCACCGCCCAGAATTCACCCTCAGCGCGCTCCGGGCGGCGAGTGGATCAAGGACCGCATGGCCGAGCGCAGCATCCCCCTGTTCACCGCGACATGGACAGCCGTGACGGCCAACGCTGCGAGGCTGAGCCACAAGTGCACGTCGCCCCACTCTCGCTTCGCGAGTCCGAAAAGGAGCTCCTGTCGGCCCGAGCGTGGGCCCTGCGGTGCGGCCCACAGCACGACGCCCGAGACGATGACGAGACTCCAGGCAGTGATGAGCGCGATGCCGATGACCGCCCGCAGCCGAGCTTTGAATCGTCGCGGCATCCTCAGCCTCCTTGAGCTGGTGCCACTTTGAGTAGTGGCACTTCCGACGTGCGTCCAGCTGTAGCCACGCTCGGGTGAGAGCGACCATTCATGGCTCCCCTCCATGTCAAGCGGCCGCCAGGTCCTCTCCTCCTCGACTCCTCGGGTTCGAATCAGCGACTCGGCGAACGCCATGGTCATCGCCGTGGCATCGATGTAGCGGTGGTCGCTGCCGGGGCGCTGGCCCGGACCAGGGTGTCGATCGCGTGCCGTGTCGTCCCGTCGATCTCGACCGGGCGCCTGACCCGTTCGGCCTTCTGGATCCGCAAGCCGGGGAGTGCGGCCACGACCTGGTCGGGGGTCTGCAGGACTGCGGGATCCTGCGGCCCGCCGACGCCCTCGGCGAGATTGGTCAGGTCATGGGCGACCAGCAGCAGGGTGCCACCGGGGGTGAGCGCGGTGGCGGCGGTGGCCAGTACTTTCTGCAGCTCGGTCCAGGGAAGCTGCAGGTAGGCGATCAGCACGAGGTCGTAGGTCTGCTCCGGGTGGTAGCGGGTGACGTCCGCGACGACCGTGGTGAGCTGCAGCCGGCGCTGTCGGGCGATCGCCCGGGCCTTGTCCAGCCCGACGGCGGAGAAGTCGACCGCGGTCACCGTCCAGCCCTGCTCGGCCAGCCACAACGCGTTGCGGCCCTCACCGGCGCCCAGGTCCAACGCGGCTCCCGCCGTCAGGCCGCCGACTTCGTCGGCCACGGTGCGGTTTGGGCCCGCCGACCAGACGAGGTCGGAGGCGGCGTACCGCTCGTCCCACCCGGTTGCGTCCATGAAGCCTCCACTCGGTGACGTCGTTCTCGGGGATTCACGGTTCGTCGTGCCAGTCGCCGGCGACGTTGAGGTCATGCAGCAGGCGCGCGAGCGTGCGGTCGTCGACGTGTGGGCCGGTCACGGGCACGCACTTCTCGTGGCCGGCCCCGCGTGACTCGACCGGCTCCGGCTCCGCTCCTGCTCGCCGCCGGCCACCGGTGGCGCGCGCTGGCGGGCAGGTTCGCGGGGTGGGGCGAGTCGCTCATCATGGTCCTCCCGTCGAGGTGGTCGGGTCGAGCCGGATCGGGGGCTGCGACCGGGCCGAGCGGCCTCACTCAGGCTCGCTCGGCCCGGTCCGGCCGGGCCGCCGCTTTACGTGGCCAGAGCCTGGGCTCGGACCTCGATCCGCGGTGGCCGTGGCGTCATCCGACCGGTTGCGCGAGTGCGGCCCAGGCGCAGTACCCGCCGAGCAGGTCGGAGACGTCGGTGTGGCCTGCCCGGCGCAGCAGCGAGGCTGCGACGCTGGAGCGGTAGCCGGCGGCGCAGTAGGTGACCACGGGGCGGTCCGGCCGGCATGCCTGCACCGCCGCGATCGCCGCCGGGCGGGGCGGGTCGAGCATCGCCTGCAGGCCGATGAAGGTCAGGGTCCCGGCCAGGGCCTTCTCGTCGTCCAGCCGGAAGCCGGCGTCTACATCCCGGCTCGCAACAGCCAGTACCCGCATCCCCTCGCCGGCGAGCTGCTCGGCCGCGTGGCGGGCGTTCTCGCGGTCCAGCCGTTGGGTGCCGCCGTTGGGGAGCATTTGCGCGGCGCACAGCTCCAGCACCCGCTCCACGGCCCCCTTGACCAGCACTGCCGCGCGCCGCCGGTCCCGGTCGACGTGCAGCGTGGCCATGTAGCGGCGGCCCGCGCTGAACGGGATCGTCGTGGTCCGCCGCCAGCCGTCGAGCCCGACACCGGCCTTGCGGCGGCAACCAGCATCGCGCCCTCGGTCGGGTCCCCCACGATGGCCGGGCGTCCGTCCTGCACCGTGACCGCGGCGTCGTTGCAGCTCGCGCCGACGGCGAGCGTCCACCAGCAGCGCCTGGTCCGCCGCTGCGTCGGCGGGTTCGCCGGTCGGACCGACCAGGCTGCCCTCGGTCGCGTAGCCCGAGCCGGTCAGGGTGTAGGTCGCGGCGGGCGTCCACACGGTGCGGACGGTCATCTGGTTCTCGGTGAGAGTGCCGGTCTTGTCCGTGCAGATGACGGTCGTGCTGCCGAGGGTCTCCACCGCGGGCAGGCGGCGGATGACCGCCCCCCGGTGGGCCATCCGGGCCACGCCGATCGCGAGGGTGATCGTGACGGCGGCGGGCAGGCCCTCCGGGATCGCGCCGACCGCGAGCGCAACGGCCGCGGTGAACATCTCGGCCACTCCCTCGCCGCGTGCGATGCCGACGGCGAAGGTCAGCGCGGCGAGCCCAGGATCACCACCGTCAGGAGCCGTGCTGAACCGCGCGATTTTCCGGGTCAGGGGCGTCGCCACGGTCTCGGCGTGGCCGACGAGCCGGTGGATCTCGCCGAGCTCGGTTCCCGCGCCGGTGGCGACCACCGTCCCGGTGCCGGTCCCGCTCGTGACGAGGGTGCCGGAGTAGAGCATGTTGTGGCGGTCCGCGACCGATGTCGCCGTGGGCAGCGCGTTCTCGTCCTTCGCGGTCGGGAGCGACTCCCCGGTCAGCGCCGACTCGTCGACCCGCAGCTCGGCGTGGTGGATCAGCCGCAGGTCCGCCGGCACCTTGTCGCCGGCCTCGACCAGCACGAGGTCGCCCGGCACGAGCTCCTCCGACGGGACGTGCCGCGCCCGGCCGTCGCGCACCACTCGGGCCCGCGTGCGCACCATCGACCGCAACGCGTCCAGGGCTGCCTCGGCGCTGCGCCTCCTGCAGGTAGCCGATGACGGCGTTGACCGCCACCACGCCGAAGATGACCGCCGCGTCGACCGGCTCGCCCAGCACCAGGGCCACCCCGCCCGACACCAGCAGGATGAGCACGAGGGGCGAGCTGAGCTGCCGGAGCAGCCGTACCAGGGGCGACGTCGGCGCCACGGCCGGCAGCACGTTCGGCCCGTAGCTCTCGAGCCGCTCTGCCGCCTTCGCCTCGCTCAGACCACTGCGGGCGTCGGTCTCCAGCAGGAGCACGATCTCGTGGGCTGGCAGTCCGTGCGAGCCGGGTGAACGCGCCTTCGTGTGCGTCTCCACGAGTCCATTCGACGTCACTTCGGGGCGACCGGACCACGGCGTGAGGACCCGGACCGACGATGCCGGGTGGCCCGTCGTGGACGATGCAGCCCTTCGCCGCGAGCGGGACGGGACTTTCGGCCCTGCCACCCGACGCCGGGTCAAGACTGTTCTTCGACGGATGGAGACCGGGCAGCATTCCCCGCGTGCGGTCGGCGCCGGACGGGCGAACCGCGACGTGAGGGAAGGTCGGGGCTTCCCCGCCCCACCGGCAGGGGCCCTCGTCCCCGAGAAGTCGGGTCCGATCCCCCTGACCGACAGCGGCCTGTCCCGGGACGCTCTTTCCACGAGCTTCGAACGACGGTGGTGGTGGAGATGACCGCGAGTACTCCCCAGGAACAGCGGGCGACCGAGAACACCAGAACGGGAGACACCGCCACAGCCGGCAAGACGCTTGGGACAAACCCTGCTGGACGGACGGCGTCGGTCGAACGTCCGGTGCGGCGGGTCGCAGTCGTGGCTGGCATGCTCCTCATGCCGCTCGCAGCGATCGTCCCGGCGAGCGCGGCCCTGCTGCGGGCTGGTGGCTGGACCGGAGCGGTTCTCGTGCTGGCCGGGGCGCTGCTGCTCGCGGCCGGCATCGGTCTTGTGTCGACGCCCGCGCACACCGAGCACGTGGCCCTGCACAGTCGGCGGGCCGGTCGGCCGGAAACGCCGGCCGGAGCAGGCAAACACGCCAGGCATTAGCGCCGGTCACGACTATCCCGGCGTCGTGCCGACGAGGGCGAGGACCGGTGCCGCGCCGCACGCGGCGAAGCGAGTTGTCAAGCCGGACGCCGGTCGCGGCCTTCACGCTGCCCGGTATACGTGCGCGTCCGTCGCTCGGAGCTGGGAGTTCGACCGGGAGGTAGCGGTGGGTGTGAGGCTGCCGGACCGAGATCGGCACGCACCGCCGCCGATCGCGGGGATGCGTGGCGCCGTCGTCCTGGACCAGAAGCCCGCTCCGGGCGAACGGTCAGGCCGGGGTCGGTGGTCACGCTCTGGCTCGGGAACGGGCCCGGTCCGGGAGGTGTGCGCGAGCACCCGCACCCGCACCCGTGCCCGCGGTCGCCCGGCGGCGCCATCGATGAGCAGGCCGACGAGAGCGTCCCCTGACGTGCTCCGTGACGCCGTGTGGTGGACCGCTGCTGATCAGGTCAGAGGGTTAGTAGGTTCTGGATGCCGACGAACAAACCGACCGCGATGAGCAGCCACGCGAAGGCGATGCCGAGGGTGCGGCCGGAGAACCGGTCCGCCACGCGCTTGCCGGCGAGGGTCCCGGCTACGGCGCCCAGGGTGAACGGCACGATGATCCGCCAGTCGAGGTGCGCGACGCCGATGCGGGAGATCATCGACGAGGCCGAGTTCAGCGCGATGATCAGTAGCGATGTGCCGATCGCGAATGTCATGGGCATCCGCAGCATGATCACCAGGGCTGGCACGACGAGGAATCCGCCGCCGACTCCGAGGAAGCCGGTGAGGAAGCCAACCGCGGCGCCACCGAGGGCGACCTTGGTCGCGGTGATGAGGAGGGGGCCTGCATAGGCGTCACGCGCCACCGCGGTCACGTTGCGACCGCACGCCCCGGCCTCGAAGGCGCCCGCCTGTGGGGCGTCGTGGTGCTCGTCAGCGATGTTCTCGGCCAGGTCGCGGTTCGGAGGGGCGTCCTGACTGGCTGGCTCGGTTACTGGTCGGGTGCCCCGGGCGTGGAGCAGCATCGCCGCCGCGGCGACCAGGGTCAGCCCTGCGAAGGCGAGCATCAGGGTCGACTGGGTGACGCGATTGTTCACGACGGTGCCCAGCCACGCGGCCGGGAGCCCGACGACACCGAACACCAGACCGATCCGCCAGTCGATGCCTCCGGTACGGGCGCGGGCAAGGACGCCTGCCGCGGCGGTGATGCCGACGACGACCACGCTCGCTGTGGTCGCGTCCTGGGCCGACTGGCCCAGGAGGTAGACCAGTGCGGGTACCGTGAGGACCCCGCCGCCGCCGCCCAGGCCGCCGATGACGGCGCCCATGACGAGCCCGAGTAGTGCGGCCAGAGCAAGCATCAGATCACGCCCCGCCGCCGGAGCCGCATGCCGCCGCGCCGGTGAGCAGACTCGCCTGGGATGTGATGGCGGACATCAGGCGACCGTGCCCGGTCGGCCGTCGTCGCGGCGAACCGGGTGACCGTCAGCGGCCCAGGCCTTCATGCCGCCGGCGAGGTTGCGGGCGTCGACGCCGCCTGCCACGAGCTGACGGGCGGCCGTGCCTGAGCGGTTGCCCGACCGGCAGATGGCGACGACGACCCGGTCGCGTGGCAGCGTGGCGGGGTCGAGCTGGCCGAGGGGGACGTGGACGGCCTCGGGCGCGTGGCCGGCGGACCATTCGTCGGGCTCGCGGACGTCGAGCAGCAGCGCGCCGTCGGCGATGAGCCGGGCGGTCTCGGTGGGGTCGACTTGTGCGATGCGGTCGGGCTTGGGCATGACCTGTCCTTCCGGTCGGGCCGTGGTCAGGGGCGGGGCGCGAGGGCCAGGCGGTAGCCGTCGCGGGCGGTGAAGTCGGCCGTGATGCCGAACCGGTCGCCGCGGATCAGGGTGTGGCGCCACTCGACCGGCTGGTTGTCGGCGAGGCCGAGTCGGTCGATGGCGAACGCGGCGGTGTCGGGGCCGACGGCGAGCAGCAGCCGTTCCGCGGGCGTGGGCACGACGGCGCGGATGTGCTCCTGTCCGCCGGTCAGCGCGATCCCGCAGCGGCGGCGGTACTCGGTGTAGAGGGCGGTGTGGGTGAGGTCGGCGTCGAGCAGTGGTCCGGCCAGGTGTGCCGGCAGCCAGACCCGGTCGACGGCCAGCGGCTCCCCGCCGGCGAGCCGCAGGCGTTCCAGGAACACGAGCGGAGTGGACTCCTCGAGTCCGAGCCGGGCGGCGATCACGCCGTCGGCGCGGATGTCGAGGGTGTGCACGATGCTGCGCTGCTCCTGCCCGGTCGCCTCCACCGAGGCGAACAGGCTGTACAAGGCCCCGACGGGCTGTTCGATCTCCACCGGCGTCACCCGCGATTGCCGTCCGCGGGCGGCCACGACGACGCCGTCGTCGCGCAGCTGGCGCAGTGCCTGGCGCACGGTCTGGCGGCTGACCTGGTACTCGGCAACCAAGGCGAGCTCGCCGGGAAAGGCGGCGGCGAACTCCCCATCGGCAAGGCGGCGGCGCAGGTCCGCGAGCAGCTGCTGCCACAACAGGCCGCCGCTGCGCTGGAGCGGGTGAGCGCCGCCGAGCCATGTCGGATCCCATCCTTCGGTACGAATACCTCCGGAATGTACGGTCATTAGGCAGCGTCGGCAAGGGAGGCCGTCGACGAGCCCGTCCGTCGACATGATCGAGGTCCGCGAACTGGGCGACGACTCACCGGAGGGCTGGAACTGGCGCACCTCAGTCGGTGGTCGCCGCCGACGAGGTGGCGTTCGATCGGGATGCGGTGTCCGACGGCGACGAGCGCAGAGTCGGCGGTCTGCTGGTGCGGGCTACCGCCAGGCGTCATCTCTCCGCGCAGCAGCGTCAGGAAATACCCCCCAGGGCATGTCTGTTACAGTATGCGTAGATACCCCCCTAGGTATACGAGGTGAGAGGCTCATGAGCCCAGCGGTCGCGGTCGTGCCGATCGAGACGCCCGGTCTCGGGGATCGCAGCTACCTGGTGCACGACGGCGAGGTCGCCCTGGTGGTCGACCCGCAGCGAGACGTCGACCGGGTGTTCGCGGCGGCCGCGCGGGCCGGGGTGCGGATCTCGCACGTTGTCGAGACGCACATCCACAACGACTACGTCACCGGCGGGTATGCGCTGGCCCGGGCGGCCGGTGCGGCGTACCTGGTCAACGCCGACGACCCGGTCGGCTTCGACCGGGTCGGGGTGCGTGACGGCGATGTCGTGCAGGTGGGTGCCATGACCGTGCGGGTGCTGCACACGCCCGGTCACACGCACACCCACCTGGCCTACGCGGTCTCGCACGGCGGTCGCCCGGTCGCGGTGTTCACCGGTGGCTCGCTGCTGTACGGGTCCACCGGGCGTCCCGACCTGCTCGGTCCCGATCACACCGACGCACTCGTGCGCGCCCAGTGGCGCTCCGCGCGGCGGCTGGCCGACGAGCTGCCCGACGACACCGCGGTGTATCCCACCCACGGGTTCGGCAGCTTCTGCTCGGCCACCCAGAGCGATGCCGCCACCAGCACGATCGGTCGGGAGCGCGTGGTCAACCCGGTGTTGCTGCGCGACGAGCGCGCCTTCGTCGAGGAGTTGCTGGCTGGTTTGGACGCGCACCCTGCCTACTACGCCCACATGGCGCCTGCCAACCTCGCCGGGCCTGCGGCGCCCGACCTGTCGCCGCCTACGCTCGCCGATCCTGCCGAGCTGCGTGCCCGGATCGAGGCGGGGGAGTGGGTGGTCGACCTGCGCGCTGGCACCGCGTTCGCGGCCGGGCACCTGGCAGGCAGTCTGAGCTTCCCGCTCGACGGCCAGTTCGTGACCTACCTGGGCTGGCTGATCCCCTGGGGGACCCCGGTGACGCTGCTCGGCGCGACCGTCGACGCGGTCGCCGAGGCGCAGCGCGAGCTGGTCCGTATCGGGATCGACCGGCCGGCGGCCGCCGCGGTCGGCGGCCCGCGCGACTGGGCAGGCTTCGTCCCGCTCGCCACCTACCGTCGGGCCTCGTTCGACGAGCTGGCCGGGGCACGGGCTGGTGCCGATGCTCCCGCCGTGCTCGATGTGCGGCGCAACGAGGAACGGGCGGCAGCGTGGATCCCCGGCTCGACCCACATCCCGATCCACGAGCTGCTGGACCGGCTCGACGAGGTCCCGCCGGGTCCGGTGTGGGTGCACTGCGCGGGCGGCTACCGCGCCGGCGTCGTCGCCGCGTTGCTCCAGGCCCGCGGCCACGAGGTGGTCGCGGTGGACGACGAGTTCGACCGGGCCCTCGCCGCGGGTCTCGCGGTGGCCACCTCGTCCCGAGGGCGTGCCGCATGAACCACCCTGCGCGAGTCGATGCGGTGGGTCTCGACGAATGGATGCGGTCGGCGACCCCGCCCCGCGTGATCGACGTCCGCACGCCGGCGGAGTTCGCGGCGGTGCACATCCCGGGCTCCTACAACGTGCCGCTGGACCTGTTGAGTGAGCACCGCGACGAACTGCGCCGGCACCTCGACACCGACGTCGTCCTGGTCTGCCGGTCCGGCCAGCGCGCCGAGCGGGCCGAGCGGACGCTGGCGGCGACGGGCCTGTCCGGTGTGCATGTTCTGGTCGAGGGCCTCAGCGGCTGGGAGGGAACAGGCGCCCCAGTCAACCGCGGCCGTCCCAGCTGGGACATCGAGCGCCAGGTGCGGTTGATCGTCGGCAGCCTGGTGCTGCTCGGCGTGCTCGCCAGCCTGGCCGTCCCTGGTATGCAGTGGTTCTCCGCCTTGCTCGGCGCCGGCCTGGTCGTCGCCGCGCTCACCGGAACCTGCGCGATGGGGATGGCGCTGGCGCGGATGCCGTGGAACCGCACCGCGTCCTGCGACCTGCCCGGCGTCGTCGCCGAGCTGACCGGCGGTGGTGACCGATGATGCCGGCGGTCGTCCTCGCGTCGGGTGGTGCTGGCCGGTGTCGCGTTCGAGTTGCTCAGCGACGGGGCGGCTGTTTCCTGCGTCCAGTGCTCGGCGTCCCGAACGGTCGTGGATTCGCCGCGTACCGTGAGCCTCGCCGCGGATACGCCCGTGGGTATCTGGAGGAAGGGTCGGGATGCAGCTCGATACCGATGCGATCGGTTCCGTGGTCAACCGGCTGCGGCGGGCCGAAGGCCAGCTCGGCGGCGTGATCAGGATGCTGCAGGAGGGCCGGGACTGTGAGGACGTGATCACCCAGCTCGCGGCGGTGTCGCGGGCGCTGGACAAGGCCGGGTTCGCGATCATCGCCTCCGGGCTGGAGCAGTGCATCGTGGCGGGTGAGCAGGGCGCCATCGACCGCGGCAAGCTGGAGAAGCTCTTCCTCTCGCTGGCCTAGGTTGCGGTGAGGACGGCGAGGGGGCCGACGCGCAAGTCACCGCCAGGTGTCCGGATGCTACGCCGAAGGTCCATCGCCGGATGCTAGGCCGAGCGATAACCGGTGCTCAGGGGTCGGGGGATCGAGGCACTGCGGCGGTAGGTGGAACCAGCGCAGCGCCTCGAACTCGGCGGACAGCCCGGTTGCCCCGTCGGGGATGTCGTCGGAGCGGGCGGCCAGCAGCGCGTGGGCCTCGCGGAGGTGGTCGGCGAGCGCGCTCTCCCCCAGGGTCGGGTGCGTGTCGGGGCTGGTGATACCGGCCGCGGTGTAGTGGACGTCGGCGAGGCGCAGCGGCGGGTCGCCGAGTCCGGTGTGGTGCCGCCAGAGGCCGGTGTGCGGGTCGAAGCGGTAGTCGGTCAGCAGCCGGTGGCCGTACCGGGCGAGCAGGTCCACGGCGTCGGTGAGGTAGTCGCGCACGGCGTCGGAGACGAGGTAGTGGAAGTTGATCCTGGTCCAGCCGGGTTTCACACCCTCGCAGCCGACGCCGACCTCGTGCCGGTAAGCGTGCGAGTGCTCCGGGCCGATGGCCAGCAGCCGGTGGCCGTAGGGGCCTGCGCAGGAGCAGCCGCCGCGGGCCTGGATGCCGAACAGGTCGTTGAGCAGAGCGACGACGTAGTTGTGGTGCAGGTGACGTCCGGCGACCCGGATGCGGAAGGACACGATGGATAGACGGCGGGCCTGCGGGTGGCCGAGGACGTCGATGTTCGAGTTTGACTGCCACCGGCCGAAGGCGTGCTGCCACAGCTGCTCTTCCCGCTGCCGGATCGAGTCGGTGCCCACGGCGTCCTTCACGGCGAAGACCAGCCCGGCGCGGATGGACTCGATGATGGCCGGGGTGCCGCCCTCCTCGCGGGCCACCGGATCGTCGAGGTAGCGGTGCCCGAGCGGGTCGACGAACGCGACAGTGCCGCCGCCCACCGTGGTCGGGACCGCGTTGCGGACCAGTTTCCTGCGCACCACCAGGACACCCGGCGTCTGGGGGCCGCCGACGAACTTGTGCGGGGACAGGAACACGGCGTCCTTGTGGTCACCGCGCCCGGCCGTGGTCTCGCGCATCCGGATCGGCACGTAGGGTCCGGCCGCGGCGTAGTCCCAGAACGACAGGGCGCCGTGCTCGTGCAGCAGCGCCGCGATGCGGTCGGCGTCGGAGAGCACGCCGGTGACGTTGGACGCGGCGCTGAAGCTGCCGATGAGCAGCGGGCGGCCTGCGTAGTGCGTGAGCCGCTCGGCCAGCTGGTCGAGGTCGATGTGGCCGTGCGCGTCCTCGTCGATGACGACGACGTCGGCGATCGACTCCCGCCACGGGAGCTCGTTGGAGTGGTGTTCGTAGGGCCCGAGGAACACCACCGGCCGCTCGGTGGCCGGGATCGCCTCGACGAGCCCGTAGCGGGTGGCCAGCCCGGCCGGGAGGCGCAGCTCCAGGATGGCGACCAGCTTGTTCACCGCCGCCGTCGCCCCGGAGCCGCAGAAGATCACCAGGTCCTCGTCGGTGCCGCCGACCGCGTCGCGGATCAGTCGCGCGTGAGCCGGGATTCCGGCTCGGCTGCCAGCGTGGTCCGTCGCCGCCTCACCCGGCACGGGTCCTTCGCCCCGGCGACCGCGGACAGAGGCCACCCATCGCCTGCGTCAGCGCCGGTACTCGAACGCGGCCAGGTGCTGCTGCGATGCGTTCAGCAGCTGCTGGTACACCCGCTGCACGTCCGGGGCGGTCAGGCCCTCGGCGGCGGCCCGCAGGTCGGCGATGTCGGTCGTCTCCACGGTCCGGCCGACTCCGAGGGCGGCGGGCTCGCCGGTGAGGCCTTCGGCGAGCAGGCGGTCATAGGTGGCCTTGACGGTCGCATCACTGAAGCTGCCCGCAGCCTGCCCGGCGGTCGGGTCGACGATGCCGTAGCGGGCGAACAAGGCCCGGAAGGCTCGAGGTGGCGTGTCTCGGATGCCGCGATCCGGTCGAAGACGGGGTCGTCGTAGCGGGCGGCGAACTCGGCGTAGAGGTCGTGCGCGAGCCGCTGAGGCCCTCGACCAGAACATGCACACCGGACAAGCCCGTCGCCGCCAGCGTCCGCTCGGCCCGCTCGGCGCGCTGGCCGGACCGGCAGACCAGGACGACGTCGGTGTCGAGCTGTCGGCGCAGTTCGTCGCGGTGAGACGTGACAGCAGGTCCGCAATCTCGCGCCAGATCAGCCTCCATCGTCCAACAAAACACCGGTTTCGTTGGTAGCTGGTTGAAGTTCATCAAACTGCTAACCGGGTTTCCGGTTTGTCAGAATCAACTGATACCGTCCAGCGCGTGATCGACACCGCCCCTCGCTGCAGTTACAGCCGCTGCCGCGCCGAGCTCCCCCCTCCCGGACCCCAAGGCGGCCGCCCGCGCGCGTTCTGCCGCGACACGCGCTGGGAGGGGGGCCGCACCTGCGCGCAGATGGCGCGCAACGAACGCGACGCCCTCGACGCGCTCGGCCTCGACGGCGGCGGCACGGCGTTCCGGCTCGACGCCGACCGGTTGCGCGAGCACGTCGACGCGGTGCAGGCCCCGGTGGCCGAGCTCGCCGCGGCGCTGGGCGTGGTGACGGCGCGGCTGGACGAGGTGCAGCGCGACGCGGTCGCGGCCGTCGAGGTCGCGCACCGGCGGGCCGCGGAGTCCGACGCCGAGCGGGTGGCGGCCGAGGCCGCCCGGGAGCGGGCCGACGAGCAGGCGCACCAGGCGCGGACCGCGGCCGAACAGGCCGCTGCGGACCGTGAGGAGGCAGTGCGCCGGGCGGCGGCCGCGGCCCGACAGGCCCTGGAGGCGACCGAGGCGCTGGGGGCGGCGAAGCAGGCCGCCGCGGAGGCGGCCGACGCCCGGGCCGCCGCGGACGCGCGGGCCGCGGCGGCGGGGGAGCAGGTGACAGCCGCGGGCGCACGTGCCGAGCGGGCCGCCGCCGAACGCGACTCCGCCCTGGCCCGCGCGGCCGAGCTGCGCGCCGAGCTCGCCGAGCTGCGCGCGGAGAACGACCGCCTGCGTGAGGAGGCGGGTGAGCTGCGCGCCTCGGCGGCCGCCGCCGAGGTCGACGCCCGGGACAAGGTGGCCGCGGCCGTCACCGCCCGCGACGCCGCCGACCGCCGGGCCGCCGACGCCGCCCGCGCCGGCACGGCCGCGGACGAGGCCCGCCGCGCCGCGGAGGGCGGGCTGCGGGCGACCCTGGAGCGGGTGGAGTCGGAGTCGGCGCTGCGCGCCCGCGCCGACGCCGAGGCCGGCCGGCTGCGGACGGAGCTCGAGGCCGCCCGGGCGGAGCTGTCCGCGGCTCGCCTGCGCGCGCTGGCCCCGGACGAGCTGCGCGCCCTCCTCGTCGACGCCCTGGCGGCTCCGCCCGCCGGCTGACACCGCTCGTGGCGGCCGCCGCGCTGTCAGGTCCTGCCGTGATCAGCAGACGGGTGACATGAGCTGCACCTCTGCAGGTCATGTCACCGCGACGCTGATCACCGCTCGGCTCCGGGCAGGGGGACCGTGGCCGGGGGCACGCACCCGGGCCGGTGCGGCCCGCGGACGGCCCATCGTGACGGATTCGCCTCGACTCCGAACCGACCGGGCACGGAGGCTGCACTGTGGGCCGCGGACAGGCACCATCGCTGGTGAGGCCTGTGCGGATGTGCAGGCAGGTGTGCAGGGGAGGGGCGTCATGCCCGACAAGCCGTTCCGCGAGGGCGACCAACCGTTCGGCGGGGCGTTCGGGCCGCTCGAGGATCTCGTCGGCCGGCTCGTCGCGGGTCTGGAGCAGGGGCTGGGGCATGACGAGCGGGGCCCGGCCGCGAGCCCCGGACCACCCCGCACCGGCCCGCGCCGGCGGGCGGCGACTCCCCGGCTGGACCGCCACGGCCGCGATCTCACCGCGGCTGCCCGCGACGGCGCCCTGGACCCGGTGGTGGGCCGCGACGAGGAGATCGACGCCGTGCTGGAGGTCCTGGCGCGGCGGACGAAGAACAACCCCGTGCTGCTGGGCGACCCCGGGGTGGGCAAGACCGCGATCGTGGAGGGCATCGCGGCGCGGATCGTCGCGGGCGAGGTGCCCGACGGCCTGCGCGACCTCCGGGTGGTGGCACTGGATCTCGCCGGGATGGTCGCCGGCACGAAGTACCGCGGGGAGTTCGAGCAGCGGCTCACCTCGGTGATCGACGAGGTGGTGGCGGCGCGGCGGTCGGTGGTGGTGTTCGTCGACGAGCTGCACGCCGTCGTCGGGGCGGGCGCGGCCGAGGGCGGCGCGATGGACGCCGGCACGATCCTCAAGCCGGCGCTGGCCCGCGGCGAGCTGCAGATGATCGGGGCGACGACGCTGCGGGAGTACCGCCGCCACATCGAGCGTGACCCGGCGCTGGAGCGGCGGTTCGAGCCGGTCCGCGTGCCTGAGCCGACCGTGGAGCAGACCGTGGCGATCCTGCGGGGGCTGCGGGACCGCTACGAGCGCCACCACGGCGTCGTGATCTCCGACGCGGCACTGGACGCGGCGGCGACCCTGTCCGACCGGTACGTGCGCGACCGGTTCCTGCCGGACAAGGCGATCGACCTGATCGACCGGGCCGCCGCCCGGGTCCGGCTGCGGGCGCCGGCACCGGCGGCGGGGCCGGCGGTCGGGCTGGAGGAGCGGTTCGAGCAGCTCAGCCGGGCCCGTGACATCGCCGTCGACGCCGAGGACTACGAGCGGGCCGAGGCGCTCACCCGCGAGCTGGACGCGGTGGCGGCACAGCTGGCGACGGCCCGGGAGGCCGCACCGGTTGCCGGGGCACAGCCCGAGCTCACCCGCGACGACGTGGCCGCCGCCGTCGCCCGTGCCACGGGCATCCCGGTGGCCCGGGTGGACGCGGTCGGCGCGGCGGACCGGGAACGGCTGCTGGGCCTCGAGGACGTGCTGGCCCGTCGGGTCGTGGGCCAGGACGCGGCGGTGGGGGCGGTCGCGGACGCCGTGCGGTCCGGGCGGGCCGGCTTGGCCGCGCCGGGCCGACCGGTGGGGTCGCTGCTGTTCGTCGGACCGCCTGGGGTGGGGAAGACGGAGCTGGCGCGGGCCCTGTCGGACGCGTTGCACGGTAGCGAGCCGGTGCGGTTCGACATGGGCGAGTTCGCCGACGCCTCGAGCCTGACGCGGCTGCTCGGGGCACCGCCCGGGCACGTCGGCCACGACGAGCCGGGGCAGCTGACCGAGGCGCTGCGCCGCGACCCGTACGCGGTGCTGCTGTTCGACGAGGTGGAGAAGGCGCACCGGGAGGTGACCGGCGCGCTGCTGGCGCTGCTGGACGCGGGCCGGTTGACCGACTCCCACGGGCGCAGCGTCGACGCCACGCACGCCGTGGTGGTGCTGACCAGCAACCTGGGCGCGGAGCTGATCCTCGGCGCGCCGGGCGGGGACGTCGAGGCGGTGCGGGAGCCCGTACTGGCGCTGGCGCGCGTGGTGCTGCGGCCCGAGCTGGTGAACCGGGTCGACGAGGTGGTGCTGTTCGCCCCGTTGTCGCCGTCCGCGCTGGCCGCGATCACCGGCATGGTGCTGGCCGAGACCCGGGGCCGGCTGGGGACGCAGGGAATCGGCCTCGCGGTGACCGATGCGGCGATGGTGTGGCTGGCCGGGCGCGGGGACGGTGGTCCGGCGCTGGGGGCACGGCCGTTGCGCCGGACGGTGGCCCGCGAGGTGGACCGACAGCTGTCGCGGATGCTGCTCGCGGGGCAGGTCGCGGCCGGCGACGACGTGCGGGTCGACGTCGACCCGGACGCTGACGGCTCCGGGTTGCTGGCGTTCACCGTGCACGGACGGGCCGGCGGCGATGACCGGCCCTGAGCCGGCCGAGGTTGGGTCGACCGCTCCCGGGTCGACCCACGCGGGACCGACAGACGCCGGGCCGTCGGGTCCACCGGTCCGACGCCGCCGCGGGCGCAAGCTCGTCACCCGCACGCTGGTGCGGGCCTGGGACGACAACATCTTCAGCGAGGCGGCCGCGGCCGCGTTCTGGCAGACGCTGTCGCTGCCGCCGCTGCTGCTGGGGCTGTTCGGCATCCTCAGCTACGTGGGCGACCTGTACGGGCCGGACACCGTCACCGCGGTTCAGGAGCAGGTCGTCGACCTGGCCGGGCGGGTGTTCAGCCGGGAGGCGGTGGAGGACATCATCGCCCCGACGGTGGCCGACATCCTCACCAACGCGCGCGCCGAGGTCGTCTCGGTCGGGTTCGTGATCTCGCTGTGGTCGGGGTCGTCGGCGATGTCGTCGTTCGTCGATGCGATCACCCGGGCGCACGAGCAGTACCTGCTGCGCAACCCGGTGTGGCAGCGCCTGCTTGCCCTGCTGCTCTACGCCCTGGGGCTGGTGACCGGGATCGTGGCGCTGCCGATCGTGGCGATCGGGCCCGAGCGGCCCGCCCGGTTCCTGCCGGAGTCGTGGCAGCCGACGGCGCGGCCGCTGCTGGACTTCCTGCTCTCCCCCGTGGTGATCGGGCTGGTGCTGCTGCTGGCCCTGACGACCCTGTACAAGATCGCCCTGCCGCTCAAGCCGCCCTGGTACCGGGGTCTGCCCGGCGCGCTGCTCGCGGCGGTGGTGTTCCTGCTCGGCGCGACCGGGCTGCGGGTGTACCTGGACTGGTTGACCGGCACCGGCTACACCTACGGCGCGCTGGCCGCGCCGATCGCGTTCCTGCTGGGCACGTTCTTCATCGGCATGGCGATCGTGCTCGGCGCGCACTTCAACGCGTCCATCCAGTCCCTGTGGCCGGTGGGGCTGCGCGACCGGCGCAACCGGCTGGCCCGGGCCACGGAGAAGGTGAGTGCGGTGCCCGGGGACGGCACGGCGGCTGCCGGATCCGGGATCGCCGCGGCAACGGGATCGGTGGTGCCCGACGAGCTGCCCGACCTCCTGCTGAGCCCGGACGTCGCCGTGCTCGAGCGGGCCGTGCGGGAGCGGCCCGACGTCGCCGCGGCGGTGCTGGACCAGATGCGCTACGGGCAGCGTCACCCCGCCGCGCCGCACGACGACCAGGTGGGCGCCCGCAACGGTGTGGCCGAGCCCCGCGACGGGCAGGCCCAGCAGGAACCGGGTGACGAATCGGGCGGAGAGCCGGGTGACGGCCGTCCCGCCCACGACGGGGGCCCGGACCGGGTGGGTGGTGATCGCCGCTGACGGCCGTCGCGGTGACGCCCGTCGCGGTGATGCCATAGTGGGAACACGGGCCTGGCCCGGCAGGACGTCGTTGGGGGCCACCGCGGGGGGAGGGCGGGAGTGGACGCGCTCACCGCGCTGGTCGCATCACTGCTCGCCAGGCTGCACGGGCTGACCGCGGATGCGGTGTGCCCGGGCGGGTGGCCGTGGGCGGTGACCCTGCTGGGTGTGGCGGTGGGGCTGCTGCCGGCGGCCGGCGCCGCGGCGGTGGCGCTGTGGCGGCGCCGGATCGGGTCGCGATACGGGCCGGCCGGGTCGGCGGTGCTCGCCGGGACCGGGCTGCTGGCCTGCGGGGTGCTGCCGCTGCTGGTGTTCCTCGCCACGGGCCGGGTCTTCGCCGCGGCGGCGGGCAGCGGTCCCGTTCCGGGGCTGACGGCCCGGCAGCTGCGTGATCTGGACTCGACGGTGTGCGTGGTCGGCGCCCAGAGCAGCTACCTGGGACGGGGCAGCGTCGCCGCGGCGTTCACGGCGGCCGGTCCGGTGCGCTCGGGGCTGGCGCTGCTGGCGCTCGTGGGGCTGCCCGCGGTGGCGGCGCTGTTCACGGCGGCGTCGGCGCGGCTGGCGCTGCGCCGCGGCCCGCGCTGGCCCGCCCGGTTCTTCTGGCTGCCGATGCTCGCGGTGGCGGCACTGACGACGAAGGTGCCGGCCGGCTCGGCGGCGCACCTGTGGCTGGGTGCGGCGGCGGGGGCGTTCCTCGGGATGCCGGCCGTGCTCTCGCTCGGCACGCCGAGCTGGGCGGTGGTGCACCGGTCCGTGGCCGCGCGACCCGGGAACGGACCCGCGGGCCGGCCCGCTCCGGGGTCGGCCGCCCGGGCTCCCTCGTCGGGGTTCCCGGCCGGCTCGGCTGGCGGTGCGTCGGGGAGGCGGCCCGCCCCGGACGCCGCGGGCGCGGCGGCCGGCCGGCCGGGTGGGTTCGGTGAGCGGCTCGCGGCCCGGTTCGCCGCCCGTGCCCCCGAGCCGGTGGTGTCGGCGCAGTCCGCCCCCGGCGCGGTCGCCCCGCGTCCGGCGCGCGCGGCGGGGCCCACCCCGACCCTCGTCGCCCCCGGCGCAGTGCCGCGGATGGCACCCGGCGTCGTGGGGGCGAACGGCGCGGCGGCCGCCCGGTCACGCCCCACCGGCCCGGCCCGGTTCCGGCTGGTCCGGCGCCTGGGGTCGGGCGGGTTCGGGCGGGTGTGGCTCGCCCACGACGCCCGTCTGGGGCACACGGTGGCGCTCAAGGCGGCCCACGTCCGGGACGCCGAGACCGAGGAGCGGATCCGCCGCGAGGCGCACGCGCTGGCGACCGTGCGCCACCCGCACTGCGTCCAGATCCACGACCTGGTGCCCGCCGACAGCGACCCGGGACTGGCCGAGCTCGACGGCATGGTGATCGTGATGGAGTACGTGCGCGGCGAGTCGCTCGGCGAGCTCGTCCGCACCCGGGGCACCCTGGACGACGTCGCTGCCGCCCGCGTCTGGTCGAGCATCGCCGGCGCGCTGGACGCGGCACACGGGCACGGGGTGCTGCACCGCGACGTCAAGCCGGGCAACATCGTCCTGGACGCCGACGGCCAGGCCCACCTGATCGACTTCGGGATCGCCCGCAAGACCGGCGACGCGACGCTGACGGCCACCGGGTTCGTGCTGGGCACCCCCGACTTCCTGCCCCCCGAGGTCGCCGCGGGCGCCCGGGCGACCGCGCAGTCCGACTCCTGGCAGCTGGCGGCCACCGTCGGCTACGCCCTGTGCGGGCAGCCGCCGCGCGGCGACCACGCGGACGCGGTCTCCGGGCTGCGTGCGGCCGCGCTCGGCGGGCCGCCGACGCACCTTCCGCGCCGGTCGGCGCACCTGACGCTGCTGCGCGCCGCGCTGCACGACGACCCGGCCCGCCGGCCGCCGCTGCGCGAGGTCCACCGGGCACTGGACGACTGGCTGCGGTCGATCGGAGCCCGCCCCGACGGTCCCGTGACGGCCGGTCCGGCCGGCCGGTGACGGCACCGCGGGAACCGGGCCGGCCTGCGCCGGTCACCCCCGACGACGGCGACGAGCCGGCCCGGCGTCGAGGCCTGCCTGCGCCGGTCACCCCCGACGACGGTGCCCCCGAACACCGGGCGTCCGCTCACCGCGCCGGCGAACGACGACGGCTCGACGGCGTCGACGCCGCACGAGCCGTCGCGCTCGTCGGGATGGCGTCGGTGCACATCCTGCCCGTGATGACCGCGGCCGGTGCCGAGACCCTTGCGGGGGCGGTGGCAGCCGGTCGGGCGTCGGCGCTGTTCGCGGTGCTCGCCGGGGTCGGGGTCGCGCTGAGCACCGGGGGCCGGACACCGCCCGCCCGCGGGCGTCCGCACGTGGCGGCCGCCGCCGGGCTGCTGGTGCGCGGCGCGCTGGTGGCGCTGGTCGGGTTGGCGCTTGTCGAGCTGGATCCGCCGGTGGCGGTGATCCTCGCCTACTACGGGCTGCTGTTCTGGCTCGCGACACCGCTGGTCCGGCTGCGCGCACGCACCCTGGGGGTGCTGGCAGCGGTGTGGTGCGTGCTCGGGCCGGTGGCGAGCCACGTGCTGCGCGAGGGTCGGGAGGCCGGGCCCGGCGACCAGCCGGGGTTCGTCGCGCTCGCCGCGCCCGGCGGACTGCTGCGCGAGCTCACGTTGACCGGCTACTACCCGGTGCTGCCCTGGCTGGCCTATCTGCTGGCGGGGATGGCGGTGGGGCGGCTGGACCTGCGGTCGCCGCGGGTCGGGGCCGCGCTGGTCGGCGGGGGAGCCGCGGTGGCGGTGGCGGCGTGGGCGGGGTCGGCGCTGCTGCTGGGCCCGGTCGGCGGCGCTCAGGTGCTCGGCTCGGATCTCGCCGAACGCCGGTACGGCACCGTGCCCACGGACACCTGGTGGTGGCTCGCCGTCGAGGCCCCGCACACGGGCACGCCGTTCGACCTCGCGCACACGACGGGCACCGCGCTCATGGTGCTGGGGGTGATGCTGCTGCTGGCCCGCGCCGCGCCGCTGCTGGTGTGGCCGCTCGCCGCTGTCGGGGCGATGCCGTTGACGCTGTACACGCTGCACGTCACCGCGCTGGCGCTGTTCCCGGTCGAGGCGGCGCAGGCGGTCGGGACGTCGGCGGGGGCCCTGCTGGTGACGCACCTGCTGGCGGCGCTGACGATCGGGGTGACGGTGCGGGCCGCCGGCCGGCGAGGTCCCCTCGAGGCGCTGGTACGGGCGATGTCCGGTGGGGTGCGACGGGTGGTGGCCGGACCCGGGTGAGCGTGCCGCACCGAGCTCAGAGCAGGCCGAGACCGATCGCGGCGGCCAGCCCGAGCCCGGCGACGCCGATCCCGACCCGCAGTGCGGTCGCGGGCAGCCGGCGGGCGAGCACGGGGCCCAGCCGCGCGCCGGCCAACAGCCCGAGCGCGAGCGGCAGCACCGCGGCCCAGTCGACCGGCCCGAGCACGGCGAACCCGAGGGCCGCGGTGGTGTTGGCGAGCCCGAGCAGCACGTTCTTGAGCGCATTGCCGTCCAGCAGCGACACCGGCAGGCTGACCAGCAGCACCGCGAGCATCAGCACTCCCGCGGCGGCCCCGAAGTAGCCGCCGTAGACGGACACGGCGAACAGGCCGACCGAGGTCGACAGGTGCACGCGACCGTCGCGACCGGCCGTCCGCCGCTCGGCGGCGAGGCGGATCCGCGGCTGCAGGAGCAGCACGACCGACGCCGCGGCGATCAACCAGGGCACGACCGCCTCGAAGGTTCCGGCCGGGGCGAGCAGGAGCACCGCGGCGCCGGCGGCACCGCCGAGCAGCACGACCGGGGCGTAGCGGCGCAACGCGGGTCCCTGCCCGGTGAGCTCGGCCCGACTGCCGGCGACGGCACCGACGGTGGTGGCCGTGAGCGCGACCGTGTTGGTCACGTTGGCGGCCAGCGGAGTCAGCCCCGCGGCGAGCAGCGCCGGGTAGGAGAACAGCGACGCAAGCCCGGCGACGGTGCCGGAGAGCCCGGCCGCGAACCCGGCGACGACGAGCAGGAGAGCGACCGGCAGGGTCACGGTCCGACCGCCCGCAGCCGGACCCTCGGCGGCACGCACGAACCCGACCGACCGGTAGGGCTGGGAGCCGGCACACCGCCCTGGACGGCCGGTGGGCCGGCATGATCACCGGGCGGCGCGCCGCGTGAGGACCACCGCGGCCGCGACGAGGGCCAGACCGACCGCGAGGATCCCGACCAGGGGGCCGAGGCGGGCGTCGAACAGCTCCGCGACGGCCAGCGGCACCGACACGAACACGCCGCCGATGCCCACCGCCGCGACCCAGGGGCGCCGGGCCCGTACCCCGGCGACGACCAGCGCGGCGGCGCCGAGGGATCCGACGACGAGCCATGTGGCACGCCCACTCTGCGCGAACAGCGGGCCGACCACGACGGCCAGGGCGCCCAGCACCCAGCCCGGCTCCGCGGGCGCCCAGATCCCGCCGGCCCGGGGGCCCGGCCGTCGCGCACCCGTTGCCGGTTCGTCGGTCCCACCCGCCGCCATGATCGGCGCGGACTCGTGGAGCCGCTCCGCCGGAGGCAGGGCGGAGGCGGCCAGCCAGGCGAGCCCGAACCCCCAGAGCAGCGGGCCGCCCCAGTCGAACGCACCGTCACCGATCCGGTCGACGGCCGTCAGCAGCGTCGCCGCCGCTGCGGTGAACGTCGCGACGTGCTGCAGCACCGCGGGCCGCCGCCACCACAGCACCGCCGCCACGGCCAGGGCGGCCCCCGCCGCGACGAGCGCCGCCGTGCCCGGCGCGACGTCGGCCAGGCCGTCGGCCCACACCCCCGCGGTGCCCGCCACGGCGACGACGGCCGCCGCCCACAGGAACCCGCCGAGCCGGCCCGGCGCACCGTCCCGACCGGCGAGGGCCGCGCCACCCACCAGACACGCCACGGCGACGGCGGCGAGCAGCAGCACGCGCGGCCACGGCCCGAGCTCGTCCCACAGCTCGGCGCCGAGGAACAGCGCCGCGACGACCGCCAGCGCGCCCCCGACGTAGCCGAGGACCTCGGCCAGCACCGCCCCGCGCCGGGCCGCCGGCCGGGCGTCGAGGGCTGCGACGGCCGCGGCCTGGTCGGCATCGAGGATGCCGGCCGCGACGGCCCGGTCGAGCAGGTCGCGCAGCGACGGTGCCGGGACAGGCATGCGGCGTCCTCCCAGATCCGACGGCCGGAACGGCGCACCCTACCGCTCACCGCGTGACCGATTCGGCCGAAGATCGGCATGAGCGGGTCTCCCGGGTTGCCCGAGCAACCCGGACGTACCGCGCACGCCGATCTTGCCGGATTGACCTGAGCGCGGATCAGGCCGTCGCGTGGCGGGCGAGATGCGCGCCGGTGTGCGAGCCGGGTGCCGTGCACAGTTCCGCCGGGGTTCCGGTGAACACCACCGCGCCCCCGGCGTCGCCGCCGTCCGGGCCGAGGTCGGTCACCAGTCGGCAACCAGCACACCGAGCGGGACGTCGAGGTCGAACCCGCGCAGGTTGTACGCCGTCGCGTCCTTGAGCTGCAGCGCTCCGGTCGGAGAGCGAACCTCATGTTTCACCCGCACCGGCCGGTGCAGGAACTCGCCCGTGAGAGTGCCGGAGCCGGCGAGCCCGGCGACGTCGCCCGCGTAGACGACCCGGCCGCCGTCGGTCCCGGCCCGCGGGCCGGGCTCGATCACGTGGTCCGCGGCGGTGATGACGTCCGTGTCGTGCTCGACGACGAGCACGGTGTTGCCCTTGTCGCGCAGCCGGTGCAGCAGGGTGTTCATCCGGCCGACGTCACGGGGGTGCAGCCCGATGGTGGGTTCGTCGAACACGTACATGACGTCGACCAGCGACGACCCGAGGTGGCGGACCATCTTGACCCGCTGGGACTCCCGGCCGGACAGCGTCGAGGTCTCCCGGTCCAGGGTGAGGTAGCCCAGGCCCATGTCGACGAGGGCGCCGACCCGCGCGACGGCCTCGTCGACCAGCGGCCCGACCGCGGCGGTGCGCAGGGTGGGCAGCAGCGCGTGCAGGTCGGTCAGGGGCAGCGCGTCGACCCGGGGGAGGGTGTGGCCGTCGACCTGCGCGGTGCGGGCGGCCTCGTTCAGCCGGGTGCCGTCGCACGCGGGGCAGCGCACCGAGGTCGTGAACCCGGCCGATGCCGTTGCACTCCGGGCACATGCCCTGCGGCTCGTTGAACGAGAACGCGAAGCCCGCGCCGACGTGCGGGCTGCTGCGCCGCGACCAGAGCAGCCGCAGGAAGGAGTTGACGTCGGTGACCGTCCCCAGCGTGGAGCGGGACCCGCCGCCGAGCCGGCGCTGGTCGACGACGATCGCGGTGGACAGGTTCGTGATGAGGTCGGCGTCGGGCTGGCCGAGCTTGGGCAGGAACCCGCGGACGAACGCGGAGAACGTCTCGTTGAGCTGGCGCTGGGCCTCGGCGGCGATCGGGATCGAGGCAAGCGACGACTGGGTCTGAGCGCGACGGTGATGGCCCGCTTGGGCACGCGCACCGACACGTTCTGCAGGTTGTTCTCCCGGGCGCCGGTGACCTCGATGTACTCCCCGGTCATACGGCGTCGATCCGGAAGACCGCGCAGCGCCCGGCGAGCGCGGCGAACGTGTCGGGCTCCAGGTCGGGGACGACGCCCCCGTCGCGCATGATCTTCGCGCCTTGCGGGATGCGGACCGGCCAGGCGCGCAGTACCGGCTCGGCGTCGGCGGGGGAGAGCTCGACCAGCCGCACCCGCTCGTTGCGCCGGCCGACGGCGAGGATGCCGACCCCGGCGACGCGGGCGTTGGCGGCCCAGTCGGCACCGGGGAACCCGGCGAGCAGGTAGCGGTGCCCGTCGAGATCCAGCACGGACACCGGGGTGTGGCGGAGCTTGCCGGTCTTCCGCCCGGGAAGGACGAGGACGGGCAGCTCGCGGGTCCACCCGAGGCCGACCCGTCGGGCCGCGAGCACGACGGCGTTGAAGGGCTTGAGCCAGCGGGGCGGAGCGATCTTCTCGGCCACGGTCCTCCCTGTGTTCAAACTTGAGTAACCGAGTGTGCTCCCAGTCGGGCGATCGGTGCAAACCCGTCGCTCGTCAGGCGTCGAGCGACGGCCAGCTGCCTGCGCGGCCCGGTGATCCGGGCTCGCCGGCCATCGGGTAGGCGCCGTCCTCCAGCCGCGCGACGAGCCCGCGCGTCCACTCCGACCCGCCGGCGGCGGTCGCCTCCCACAGCCCGAACAGCTCGCGGACGTGCAGTGGCTCGGTCCACTCGTCGAGCTGGACCCGTGCCTTCTCCCGCCGCTGCTCCAGGGTCGCCAACCGCTCGCGCAGCAGCACGAGTGCGTCGTCCCGGGTCAGCGCGGGCAGCAGCGCCAGCGCGGCCCCGAGCAGGTCCGGCCGGGGCTGGGGGTGGCGCAGGGCGTCGCGCAGGAGGCGGCGGAACTCGGCTTCGCCCCGCTCGGTGAGCTCGTAGTCGGTGCGCCCGGGGACGTCGTCGTGGTCGCGCAGGAGACCGGCGCGGGTCGCCTGCCGCAGCGCGTGGTAGATCGACCCCCACTTGACGTTCGCCCACTCGCCCGCGCCCCACGACAGCAGGTCCGCGCCCACGCGGTAGCCGTGCACGCGGCCGTAGCCCCGGACGACCCCGAGCACCAGCAACCGCGTGGCGGACACCCCACCAGGGTAGGGCGCGGCGCCCGCCGTTCGGACCCCGGCGGCGGCACGATGTGCAGCAGTGGATCTCCATCGGTGGATCCTCGGCGGAGGAGTGGTGCGGTGGGCCGGACGTGGGCGGTGCTGGGTGTGGCGCTGGGGGTTCTCACCGCGGGCTGCGGGGCGCCGGCCGCGCCGACGCCGGCTCCCACGACGGTCACGGTGACGGCGCCGGCCCCGACCGAGTCCCGTCCGGCGAGCTCCGGCCGGGCCGCCAACGCACCGACCGGCGCAGGCACGCCGCGCTGCACCGCCGCCGAGCTGTCCGCCACGCTCGGACAGGGCGACGCCGCCGCCGGCTCGGTGACCCGACCGCTCGTGTTCACCAACACGGGGAGCCACGCCTGCGAGCTGCGCGGGTTCCCCGGGGTGTCGTACGTGGCGGGTGACGACGGCCACCAGGTCGGCCCGGCGGCACAGGAGACGGGGGAGCGGGCCGCCGAGGTGGTGCTGCGGCCCGGCGGACAGGCGGTGGCCCTGGTGCAGTTCGTGCAGGTCGCGAACTTCGACGCGACCGCCTGCCAGCCGACTCCCGTGCGCGGCCTGCGGGTCTACCCGCCGGGCGACACCGCCTCGCTGTTCGTGCCCACCGCCGGCACCGGGTGCGCGGGCACACCGCCCGGCCCGCAGCTGACCGTGCGGACGGTGACGGCGCCGTAGAGGCCGCATCGCCGGGGGAGAGCTGCCAGGATGGCGGTCATGGCCACGCCCCCGCCCTATGACCCCGACCGCGACCGCTACGCCGGATTCGAGTCCGGAACCACCTTCCGCCGCTGCGGGCGCAGCGGCCTGGACCTGCCGGTGATCTCGCTCGGGCTGTGGCACAACTTCGGCGACGACCGTTCCCTGGACACCCAGCGCGCCACCCTGCGCCGCGCCTTCGACCGGGGCGTCACCCACTTCGACCTCGCCAACAACTACGGCCCTCCCTACGGCAGCGCCGAGGCCAACTTCGGCACGCTCTTCGCCCAGGACTTCCGCCCGTTCCGCGACGAGCTGATCCTCTCGACCAAAGCCGGTTATGACATGTGGCCGGGCCCCTACGGGCAGGGCGGTGGCAGCCGCAAGTACGTGCTCGCCAGCCTGGACCAGTCGCTGCGCCGGATGGGCGTCGACTACGTCGACATCTTCTACAGCCACCGCTTCGACCCGACCACGCCGCTCGAGGAGACGATGGGGGCGCTCGACACCGCCGTCCGCTCCGGCAAGGCCCTCTACGCCGGCATCTCCTCCTACGGCCCGGACCGCACCCGCGAGGCCGTGCGCATCCTGAACGAGCTGGGCACGCCGCTGCTGATCCACCAGCCGTCGTACTCGATGCTCAACCGCTGGATCGAGGAGGAGCTGCTCGACGTGCTGGGGGAGACCGGCGTGGGCTGCATCGCCTTCTCGCCGCTCGCGCAGGGCATGCTGACGAGCAAGTACCTCGGCGGGATCCCGGAGGGCTCCCGGGCCTCCCGGGAGTCGTCGCTGTCGCCGGACCTGCTGAGCGACAAGAACCTCGAGCACGTCCGCGCGCTGAACGCGATGGCGAAGGAGCGTGGCCAGACCCTCGCGCAGATGGCGCTGGCGTGGGCGCTGCGCGACGAGCGGGTGACGTCGGTGATCGTCGGCGCCAGCAGCGTCGCCCAGCTCGACGACAACCTCGGCGCGCTGGAGAAGCTCCACTTCGACGACGCCGAGCTGGCCCGGATCGACGAGCACGCCGTCGATGCGGGCATCAACCTCTGGGCTCGGTCGGGGGAGGCCTGACCGCCTGCTCGAGCTGTGTCGACGGGTTCGCACACAGCGTCGGGGTTCGGCACCCACGGGGGAACCTGTGCGCGAGCAGCCGAAGGTGTGCGCGAGCGGGACACGGTCACCAGGTCGGCCGGCAAACCTCCGTAGAAGCCGCGGGCGCCGGGCCTGCGGTTCGGGGTCGCGGGCGCCGGGGCCGTGCCGTCGGACCGGCGCGGTCAGCCGCTCCATGCGGAGACGGCGCGCTCCAGGGCTCGGGTGGCGGCGCGAAGCGAGTCGAGATCCACCCACTCCGAGGCGGCGTGGGCGCCGGCGCCGTCGACGCCGAAGAGCACGGCCGGGATGCCGGCCTCGGCGAGGAGGGCGGCGTCGGTCAAGAACGAGATGACACAGACGTCGATCCAGCCCCGTCGGTTCTGGCTGTTGTGGAGTGCGTCCACCGCCACCAACCTTGGAGACGGGATGCGCGTGGTCGCGCGGCCCGCAGCCCCACAGCACCCGGCTCCTCCACGGCCAGCCGCAGCCATGCCCCGTCAATCGGCTCCTGCGGGCCGACGCAGACGCCGGACCAGCAAATGACACCCGGCTCGTCGAGCACGCCAGCCAGCCGGGCGGGGTCGACGGGCTGGTCGATATCCCACACGAGGCCGACGCCGTCGTCGTCGAGGAGGGCGCGGCGCTCGCCGTCCGGCCCGGTCAGCGGGATGAACCCGCACAGCGTGAGACCGTCGCAGCGCAGCACGCCGTCGGGCTCGTGGACGAACGCGGCGCAGCGGGTCTGGCCCCGCCACCGCAGTGGGACCACGAGCCGCCCGCCCGGCGCGGCTGCGCGGTCCACGCCGGCGGGACGTCCCACGCGCCCGCGGTGACCACGATCGGTCGAACACCCCGTGTCCGGGCGCGCCGTCCTGCCCGTCGCCGGTTAGGTTAGCGCGGATTTCCACGCAGGCGGTTCGCGCAACCCCTGCGGTGGGCGGGAGACGGCTCTGACGTGCGATGACACTGATCGACAGACCCGTCGACGACAGCAGATCTTGCTCCGATCGGCCTGTCAAATCACATCAGCGTCGTTCGTTATCATGTCGCAACATGACCTGTTGCCCAACAGCGGCAAGCAGCTGACCAGGAAAAACCCCGACCACGGTCAGGTTGCCCACGTGGTGCTCGACGGTCTTGCGGGTGATGAACAGCCGCTCGCCGATCTCGACGTTGGGCAGCCCGGCGCCGATCGCTCATGTCTGGCTCCCGGTCCGCAGGTAGGGACCCAGGATGTGGACGCACGAGCGCGGAAGTATCGGGGAGATCCCTCACTCACCGGCTGGCTTGTGCCGGGTGGCGTAGGCCGCTGGGCGCGGTTGCGCAGCCCGAGCTTCGCCAGCAGGTCTAGTAGGTGTAGTAGCTGCACTGCAGTCGCGGCTTGTCGTGGTCGGTGACGGCGAAGCCCTCCCGAACCTCGGCCCCCGCCTCGGACGCCGCGTCGACGACCAGGACCCGGTGGCCACGCCGGGCCAGCAGCATCGCGATCGGGGAGCCCGCGCAGCGCGCGCCCACCACGATGACGTCGTATCGGTTGTCGCGACCTGCGGTGCGTGCGCCTGCGCCCGCGCCAGCTCCAGCCGCGTGATTGCCAGCTCCATCGGTAGTTGCGCCTGCGCGAAGCCCGCCAGCGCCGCGTGCAGGCAGCCGCGGGCGTCGCCCTGCCCGCTGGCCACACAGACGCGTCCCCTGGCCAGCGCGGCAGCAGGCCCCGCCATCTTTGGCGAAAGATCGTCAGGATTGGGACATGGGCCGCGCCGGTGCAGCTCATGTCCCGAATGAGCTGATCATGGGCGGGGCGGTGGTCAGCCGGCGCGTTCGAGCAGGGTCCGCATCCTGAGTTCGGCGACGGCACGAGCGTTGCCGCAGGCGCGTTCGTTGGTCATCGGGATGGTCCGGCCGTGGTAGCCGACCTAGCTAGTCGGGGTATCCCTTCCGGGACGCCGCGCAGGCGGGAAAATGCTAGAGCGCCTTATTCCGCGCCACATCGACCACGACGTCGCAGACAGCCGCCCGTGGCGTGGCGGTCCGGCGGAATCCGCGGGGGACACCGCGCTCATGATTGCAGAACAGCCGCCTGGCGGGCGTAGAGCGCCCGTTCGACATCCGCAAACGTCCCGAGCGGTTCCGGCGCGCAGAACGGTAGGCACTGGGTGTAGACGGCGGCGGCGAGCCCGCTGCGCGGGTCCACCCAGAACCGGGTGTTGAAGATCCCCATCCAGCCGCCACTGCCCCGTGCCCGCATTCCAGGCGCGCCGCGGGTGTCGAGCTGCACACCCCAACCCCACGTCGTCCCCGCGCCGGTGACGACGTCGCAACTCCACTTCGGATCGGTGGTGCTCATCACCGCCGCTGGCCGAAGATCGCCGAGCTGATCGGCGAACGCCTGCCGCACCGAGGCCGGTTCGAGGATCGTCACCCCCGACAGGGTTCCACCGCCGAGCAGCATCCGCTGGAACCGCAGGTAGTCCCGGGGCGTGGAGTACAGGCCGTGTCCGCCGGACCAGCGCGACTGCCGGCCCCAGTCGATGTCGGTCGCCACCCACCTCCCGGCACCGTCCCCGACGTGGACGGGAACGCACCGGCTGAGCTGGTCCTCGCCAACCACGAACGCAGTGGAGGTCATCCCGAGCGGTCCGAGGACGTGCTCGGCGAGGTAGGCATCCAGCGATTTCCCGCTGACCGCCTCGACCACCACCCCCAGCCAGTCCATGCTCAGCCCGTACTCGAAGCGGGTGCCGGGGTCGGTCATCAGTGGCGCGTCCAGCGAGTCGCCGGTGCCGGCGGCCGCGTCCCATCGCACCAGGTCGGCGTTCCACTGCCCGTACGCCAGGCCTGCGGTGTGGGTGAGCAGTTGCCGCACGGTCGCGCGAGTCGCTGGCGGACGCAGGCGCGGCTGGTCCCCGTGGAAGCCGTCGAGCACTCGAACGGCGGCGAAACGCGGGCAGTAGTCCTCGACCGGCGCGTCGATGTCCAGGATCCCGCGTTCTCGCAACTGTAGTGCGGCAACGGTGCAGACCATCTTGGTCATCGACGCGATCCGGAAGATGCTGTCGACCTCGACCGGGACCGGGCGCCCGACCGCCAGCGGCCCGGCCGCGCCTGCGTAGATCACGCCCTCGGTGTCCGCCGCGACGGCGACGACATGCGGGACCGAGCCCTGCTCGACGGCAGCCTGCAGGATGGCGTCGAGTCGTGCTGAGAGGTCGACGTCGGACCTCGTCACGGCAGCCACGGGAGTCACCGGTTGCCGGGGTCGGGGCGGGGTGCCCAGAACTCGAGCGCGGTGCCGTCCGGGTCGCGGAAGGACAGGGCGTGGCCGAGCTCGTCGTCGGCGATCCCGCCGTTCGAAATCCCCAGCTGGTCCAGGCGGTCCCGGAAGCGCTCCAGTTCGCCACGATCGCCGCAGCTGAAGCCGACGTGGTCGAGCCCGGGGCGCAACTCGTCGAACCGGTGCGTCCGAACACCGTCCTGGTGGGCGTGCAGCGCGAGGACGACGCCGCCGGACAGCACGAAGATCGTGTGGTGGAAGCCCTTGTGGTGGCCCGGCAGGCGGGGGACGTCCTCGTCGATGACGGGGTCGGCACCCAGGAGGCGCCGGTACCAGGCCCGGCTGCTCGCCAGGTCGGTGACGGTGAGGGCTACGTGGTGGATGGCAGCGGGAAACGCGGTGGCTGAGTCGGCCATGGTGAGGTTCCTGGTGTCGTGGCGTCATCCCGATTCCGGGCGGTGCTCTCGCTGAGCACGGCCTGAGCTTGTCGCCGTGCCACCTGTCCACGCGTCGGGTGAACAACCCGATCAGCGGTCGGGCGCCTACCCAAGCAGGCGTGCGGAATACCCAGCCAGCTGCGCCCGGCGACGGCACCCGGTCTTGGCGAGCAGGCCGGCGACGTGCTTCTCGACCGTGCGCGGCGACAGGTGCATGCGAGTGGCGATCTCCCGGTTGGTCAGGCCTTCGCTCACCAACACCAGCACGTCAGCCTCGCGGTGGGTGACTCCCATCGCGCGCAGCGCCGCCGGCAGGACCGAATCCCCCCGGCCGGCGCGCGGGACCGGCGCCCCTGCGTCGCGCAACAGCGCACGGCACGCGGCGGCAACCGCCTGATCGCCGCGGGCGGCGAAGTACGCCGCGGCCTCCCGCAACCACGGCACGGGCGTCCCCCATCCGTCGGCCAACGCACACTCGGCGGCCACCCGGCGCCCGTACTGGCGGTACCACGCCACCAGTGGCCCCATGCCCGCGTCCGCGAGGGCGAGTGCGGCATCGGCCTCGTCGGCGCGGCCCGCCCGGCCGAGCAGGACGGCGTCGGCGTAGCCCAGCAGGCTGGCGACGATCCGGTGTCGGGTCGCGCCCGCGGCCCGGACGCGCTCGGCTTCGGCCCGGCACTGCTCCTCCTCGCCGGCCGCCGCGAGCAGCAGCACGTGGAGGCCGAGAAAGGGCGGTGCCACGGTCGCCCGCGAACGCTGCAACAGCCGCGCACCGGTGGCCATCTCGGAGATGGCCCGGTCACGGGTCTCGGTGAGCAGGGACAGGGTCGCCCGGCAGTGACCCCAGGCGCTGCCCTGCACGTCGAGTCCGTCCGGCTCCAGGGCGAGCGCCTCGGCCAATCTCGTCTCCATCAGCTCGGCGTTGCCCCGCTGGGCGTACGCGGCCGCCTGAAGCACCAACGCCATGGGCAGCGTGGCGAGGTGCAGCCGCCGCGACACGTCGGCGCAGGCCTCGGCGGCCGCCAGACCATCCTCGGGCCGGAACTGCTTGACGAAGCCTGCGGCAACCTGGAGGTCGAGCGTGGCAACCAGGGCCGGCGCGCCTGCCTCGACCGCAAGATCACGAGCCAGCTCCAGCCGTTCCACGCTCTCCGTACGCAGCTGGTCGACCGTGCCCAGCTCGTGCAGCGCCCGCAGGCGCCACACCTCCAGGCCATGAGCAGTAGCGACTGCCAGCCCGCGACCGAATGCCGCTTCGGCCGCATCCAGGTCGCGCTGGCGGGCGACCCGCCCACTCACCTCCAGTGCCTCGCAGGTGGTGTCCGGCAGCCCCGCGCGCTCGGCTCCCCGAAGCGCGCCTGCCGCCAGCTCACCGGCCTCGTCCAGGCGTCCCTCGCCAAGGGCGACCTGCGCACCCAGCGCGTCGATCCGCGCCGTCCAGCCGGCGGGCGCGATGCTCGCGAACGGCGGAGTGCTCCGTGCGGCGGCGAGATGCTCCGTCGCGAGGCTCCAACGGCCAGCTGCCACCGCTGCCCTGGCCAGCCGAAGGTGCAGCTCGGCGCCGCCCGAGGGCAGGTGGGATGCCAGGTCGAGCCTGGCCAGCAGTCGGTCGCCGACCTCGAAGGCACGGTCGACGTAGCCGGCCTGGGCGAGCACATCGGTGAGGACGTCGTCGATGCGCACGAGCAGCGGCGGGTCGTCGGCGACCAGACGCCTGGCGTGGTCAAGAGTGGTCTCGGCGGTCGCCAGTGCGCCCGTGGTCATCGCGCGGCGTGCGGTGTCGAGCAGCAGCTCCGCGGCGCGCGGCTCGTCGCCGGCCAACTCCGCGAGCTCAGCGGCCAGCTCGCACCAGGCGCCGGGCAATGCGGGTTGGGCTTGCTGGACGGCCGCCAACGCCCGCGCTGCGAGGCCAGCTCGCTGCGGCGCGACCAGGTCACCGAGCACGGCGTCGCGGGTCAAGGCATGCCGGAACCGGAAGCCGTTCTCGTCGCCGGTCAACAGCTGCGCCCCGACGGCCTGCCGCAACGCCGCGATCACCTCGACCTCGTCCAGGCCGGTGATCGCGGCGAGCAGGAACCAGTCGAAGCGGCGGCCGAGCGTCGCGGCGGCATGCAGGACGCTTTGCGTCCGAACCGGCAGCGCGACCAGGCGTCGGTCGACGGCGTCGGCGAACGTGGGTGGCACCCGCCACTCGAGCGGGCCCACCGCTGACCAGCGCCCGTCCTGCTCGACCAGCACGCCGTCCCCGATGAGACCGGCGAGCAGCTCCTCGACCAGAAAGGGCAGGCCGTCCGAGCCCGCGACGAGAAGGTCCTCGACCTCGGCCGGGAGTTCGGAGCCGCCCACGCAGGCTCGGGCCAGATCGACGGTCGCGGCAGCACTGAGGCGGCGCAGCTCGACGACGCGCGCCGCGCGCCGGCCGACCAGCGTGCCGATGGACTCCGCCCCGAATCCGCCCTCCGCGGAGCGGAGTGTGCCGATGCAGGCGATCCGCTCGGCGGCGACGTTGTCGGCCAGGTACTCCAGCACGGCCAGCGTCTCGCGGTCGGCCCACTGCAGATCCTCCAGGACCAGCAGGCAGCTGTGCCCGTCGGCAAGTGCTCGGAGCAGTCGCAGCAGTCCTTCGCTGAGGACCAGCGGCGACTCGGCGTCGGCGACCGGTCCATGCGGTGGGACTTGTGGTAGCAGCCGCCCGAGGGCGACCCGGAACGGCCGCAACTCGGGCAGCTCGAGGACGTCATGGCGGCGCAGCCCGCTCAGCACAGCCTCCGCGAGCGGGCGGAACGCCACCGGCACGCCGCCGGACACGGCCCGACCGGTGAGCACCGTCATGCCGCGCGCCAGCGCGTTCCGCGATATCTCGCGGACGAGTCGGGACTTGCCGACGCCCGCCTCCCCCGCGACGAACCAGGTACTGCCGTGCGCGGTCGGCACAGCGTCCAGCGCATCCCGCAGAAGCTGGACCTCCTCGTCCCGCCCAATCAGAACGGGACAGAGCATCTGGCGCACGTCGCCAGTATCCAGCCAGTCAGCGCTTGGGGGCGCCGTTCCCGTTCGCCTTCGTGTCGGCCAGCGCCGGCGCCGCGGGCGCAGCGGCCACGGTTACCGCCGCGCCCGGCCCGGTCGAGGACAGCACCGTCGTCACAGACGCACACGCCGCGGCAGACGAGATGTCGGGCCGGCGGGGGAGAGGTCGAGATGTCGACGGATGGGCCGGGGTCGGCATGATGGTGCGCCACTTCCTGGACAACCTGACCCCTGAACTCGCTTCGACTGTCATAACGACAATTATCGGGCTTGCGGATCACCACCAACCCGGCCAGCGTCACGAGCGGGAACAACTGCACGCTCCTCACCTCGACCATCGTGCGCTGCTCGGGCATCACGCGCATGGAGGTCCTCGGCCTTTCCAGCGACGACGAGATCCGCAACAACACCGCGGATCCCGCAACACCGCGGATCCCGATGGGCTCCAACGTGGCTCGGGCAACGACATCCTCGTCGGCGGCTCGAAGAACGACACACTCAACGGTGGTTCCGGCTTCGACACCGCTGACGGTCGCAGCGGGTTCGACACCTGCGGCGGCGACGAGAAGCGCACGTCGTGCGAGGAGGTGACGAGCTGAGGCTCGCCTGAGCGGAACGGCCCCCGGGGCTTCCCCCGGGGGCCGTCTGCGCGTTGAAACGTGTCATAACGACGGCCGAGAACGTTCCGCGGACCACACCTGCGCTCTGCGCTCTGAACGCACGGCGCAGTCCGGTCACCCGCCGACGTACGCGGCGAGGTGCTCGCCGGTCAGGGTGGATCGGGCGGCGACGAGGTCGGCGGGCGTGCCCTCGAAGACGATCCGGCCGCCGTCGTGGCCGGCACCCGGGCCGAGGTCGATGATCCAGTCGGCGTGCGCCATGACCGCCTGGTGGTGCTCGATGACGATCACCGACTTGCCCGCGTCGACGAGCCGGTCGAGCAGGCCGAGCAGTTGCTCCACGTCGGCGAGGTGCAGGCCGCTGGTCGGCTCGTCGAGGACGTACACGCCGCCCTTCTCCCCCATGCGGGTCGCGAGCTTGAGCCGCTGCCGCTCCCCTCCGGACAGCGTCGTGAGCGGCTGGCCGAGGCTGAGGTAGCCGAGCCCGACGTCGGCGAGCCGGTCGAGGACGGCGTGCGCGGCCGGGGTGCGGGCCTCGCCGGCGCCGAAGAACTCCTCGGCTTCGGACACCGACATCGCGAGCACCTCGCTGATGTCCTTCCCGCCGAGGTGGTACTCCAGCACCGCCGCCTGGAACCGCTTCCCCTCGCACTCCTCGCAGGTGGTGGCGACACCCGCCATCATCGCCAGGTCGGTGTAGATGACCCCGGCGCCGTTGCAGGTGGGGCAGGCGCCCTCGGAGTTGGCGCTGAACAGGGCCGGCTTCACGCCGTTGGCCTTCGCGAACGCCTTGCGGATCGGGTCGAGCAGCCCGGTGTAGGTCGCCGGGTTGCTCCGCCGCGAGCCCCGGATCGGGGTCTGGTCGACGGCCACCACGCCGTCCCGCCCGGACACCGAACCGTGGATCAGCGAGCTCTTCCCCGAGCCGGCCACCCCGGTCACGACGACGAGCACGCCGAGCGGGATGTCGACGTCGACTCCGCGCAGGTTGTGGGTGGTGGCCCCGCGCACCGGGAGCGTCCCGGACGGCGTGCGCACCGAGGTCTTCAGGCAGGCGCGGTCGTCCAGGTGGCGCCCGGTGAGCGTCCCGCTGGCCCGCAACCCGTCGAGGGTGCCCTCGAACATCACCTGGCCGCCGTCGGCGCCGGCGCCCGGGCCGAGGTCGACCACGTGGTCCGCGATCGCGATGGCCTCGGGCTTGTGTTCGACGACGAGCACCGTGTTGCCCTTGTCCCGCAGCTGCAGCAGCAGCTCGTTCATCCGCGCGATGTCGTGGGGATGCAGCCCGATCGTCGGCTCGTCGAACACGTAGGTGACGTCGGTGAGGGACGACCCGAGGTGCCGGATCATCTTGGTGCGCTGCGCCTCGCCGCCCGACAGCGTGCCCGACGGCCGGTTGAGCGAGAGGTAGCCGAGCCCGATCTCCACGAACGAGTCGAGCGTGCGCTGCAGCGTCGCCAGCAGCGGCGCCACCGACGGCTCGGCGAGGCCGCGGGCCCACGTGGCCAGGTCGCTGATCTGCATCGCGCAGGCGTCGGCGATGCTGATGCCCTGGATCTTCGACGACCGGGCCGCCTCGCTCAGCCGGGTCCCGTCGCACTCGGGGCAGGTGGTGAAGGTGACCGCCCGCTCGACGAAGGCGCGGATGTGCGGCTGCAGCGCGTCGACGTCCTTGGCCAGGTACGACTTCTGGATCTGCGGGATCAGCCCCGCGTAGGTCAGGTTGATCCCCTCGACCTTGATCTTGGTCGGCTCCTTGTACAGGAGGTCGTTGAGCTCCCGCTTCGTGTACTTCGCGATCGGTTTGTCCGGGTCGAAGAAGCCGCAGCCGCGGTAGATGCGCCCGTACCAGCCGTCCATGCTGTAGCCGGGGATGGTGAGCGCGCCCTCGTTGAGCGACTTGCTGTCGTCGTACAGCGCCGTCAGGTCGATGTCGGTGACCGACCCCCGGCCCTCGCAGCGCGGGCACATGCCACCGGTGATGCTGAACTCGCGCCGCTCCTTGACCTTCTGCCCGCCGCGTTCCAGGGTGACGGCGCCCGCTCCACTGATCGAGGCCACGTTGAAGGAGAACGCCTGCGGCGAGCCGATGTGCGGCTGCCCGAGCCGGCTGAACAGGATCCGCAGCATCGCGTTGGCGTCGGTGGCGGTGCCGACCGTGGAGCGGACGTCGGCCCCCATCCGCTGCTGGTCCACGATGATCGCGGTGGTCAGCCCGTCGAGGACGTCGACGTCGGGCCGTGCCAGCGTGGGCATGAAGCCCTGCACGAACGCGCTGTAGGTCTCGTTGATCAGCCGCTGCGACTCCGCGGCGATCGTGTCGAACACCAGCGAGCTCTTGCCCGAGCCGGAGACGCCGGTGAACACGGTCAGCCGGCGCTTCGGCAGCTCGACGTGCAAGTCCTTGAGGTTGTTCTCGCGGGCGCCGTGCACACGGATCAGGTCGTGGCTGTCGGCCGGATGCGATCCGCCGGCCGAAGCTGTCTCCGTCCGCGTGGCCGTGGTCATCGATTCTCCCTCTGTCGCCCAGCCGCCTCAGCGCAGCTCGTTGATGCGGATGTGGTTGCCCGCGGGATCGCGGAAGGCGCAGTCGCGGACGCCGTACGGCTGCTCGGTCGGCTCCTGGACGACCTCGGCGTCGCCGGCCTGCAGCCGCTCGAACGTGCCGTCGAGGTCCTTGGTGGCCAGGATGAGCCGGGCGTAGGTGCCCTTGGCCATCATCTCGGCGATGGTGCGGCGCTCGTCGTCGGTGACGCCGGGGTCGGCCTCCGGCGGGTACAGCACGATGGACGTGCCGGGCTGGTCGGCGGGGCCGACCGTGATCCAGCGCAACCCGCCGTAGCCGACGTCGTTGCGGACCTCGAAGCCGAGGGTGTCGCGGTAGAAGGCCAGGGCGGCCTCGGGGTCGGTCTGCGGGAGGAAGGTCGTGTGAATGGTGAGGTCCATGGCGATCACGCTAGGTGCGGCTCGCGGGCCCGCGCTTCTCGATTCCTGATCGGTCTGGTCACCTGTTTGGCGACGCACGGCGGGATGCCCGCCGCGTCGTCCGCCGCGTCGCGCCGGTAGACGCTGGGCGGCACGCCGACCAGCTCGGTGAAGCGGGTGCTGAAGGTCCCCAGCGACGAGCAGCCGACCGCGAAGCAGACCTCCGTGACGCTGAGGTCGCCCCGGCGCAGCAGCGCCATCGCGCGCTCGATCCGCCGCGTCATCAGATAGGCGTAGGGCGACTCGCCGTAGGCGAGCCGGAACGCGCGGCTGAGGTGCCCGGCCGACATGTGCGCGCCGCGGGCGAGCGCCTCGACGTCCAGCGGCTGGGCGTACTCCCGGTCGATCCGGTCGCGCACGCGGCGCAGGCGTGCGAGGTCGCGCAGGCGCTCCGCCTCCCCCGGTCTGGTGGTCACGACCGCGATGGTGCCATGTCCGCCCCGAACGCGGCGTTCGCTCCATCGGCGGACCCGTACGCTGGGACCCATGCCGGTGTCGCGTCCGTCCGGGCGCCCGCCCACCCTGCACCCGTACCTCGACGGCCCCTACCCGCGCGCCTACGCCCACCGCGGCTGGCACCTCGACGAGCTCGCCGGGCTGGAGAACACGACGGCCGCGTTCCGCCGCGCCGTCGACGAGGGGTTCACCTACCTGGAGCTCGACGTCCACGCCACCGCGGACGGCGTCGCCGTGGTGCACCACGACCGCACCCTGGACCGCACCACCGACGCCGCCGGCCCGCTCGCCGCGCGCACCGCGTCCGAGCTCGACCGGGTGCGAGTCCGGGGCGCGCACCGGTGCGAGCCGATCCCGCACCTGCACGACGTGCTCGCCGCCCTGCCCGACACCCGGGTCACCGTCGAGCTGAAGTCCGGCGCGGCGGTGCGGCCCGTGCTGGCCGTGCTGGCCGAGCTCGACGCCTGGGACCGCGTGTGCCTCGCCGGCTACCACGACCCGTGGCTGCGGGTGGCCCGCCGGCTCGCCCGGGCGCACGGCGCGCCGCTGTTCACCTCGATGGGCCACACCGCGGTCGTCGGGCTGCGGATGCGCGGCTGGACCCGGCGGGAGACGGCCCGGCCGGGCGGGCGGCGGCGCCCGCCGCGGGTGCGGACCGGACGGCTCGCGACGGTGCGCGGTGACCTGGCCCAGCTCCCCCACCGGTTCGCCGGAGTGACGGTCGTCGACGCCGACGTGCTGCGTGTCAGCCACGAGAGCGGCCGCGAGGTGCACGTGTGGACCGTCGACGACCCCGCCGTGATGGGCGGGCTGCTCGACCGGGGCGCCGACGGGATCCTCACCGACCGGCCGGACCTGCTGCGGGACCTGCTCCGGACCCGGGGGACCTGGCCGTAGGGTGCGGCGGTGAGCGAGCGGAGCGAGCGAACCAGTGTCACAGCGCTTCGCGAAGCGTCGACCGAGCGCAGCGAGGGAGTGCGGTGAGCACAGCCGCCGCTGCCACGCGCGGGCAGGTGCTCGCCTGGGGCCTGTGGGACTGGGGCTCGGCGGCCTACAACACCGTGATCCTCACCTTCGTGTTCTCGGTGTACCTGACCGACACCGTCGGGGACGACCTGCCCGGCGGGGTGAGCGCCAACAGCTGGCTGGCGTGGTCGATCGGGCTGGCCGGGCTGGTGCTCGCGCTCCTGGCCCCGGTGCTCGGGGCCCGGGCCGACGCGGCGGGCCGGCGGCGACGCGCCGTCGGGGTGTGGACGGCCGCGACCGTCGCGACGATGGCCGGGCTGGTCGCGGTCCGCGACGACCACCGCTACCTGGCGCTCGGGCTGGCGCTGCTCGGGCTCGGGTCGATCTTCTTCGAGCTGGCGTCGGTGTCGTACAACGCGGTGCTGCGGCAGGTCTCGACGCCGGCGACGATGGGCCGGGTCTCCGGGTTCGGCTGGGCCATGGGCTACTTCGGCGGGATCGTCCTGCTGCTCGGGGTGTACCTGGGGTTCATCGCAGGCGACGGGCCGTTGCGCGGGTTGCTTCAGGTACCGGCCGCGGACGGCTGGAACATCCGGCTCGTCGCGCTGGTGGCCGCGGCGTGGTTCGCGGTGTTCGCCGTGCCGATGCTGGTGGCGGTGCCCGAGACCCCGCCCTCGCCCGACCGCCGCCCGGCCGCCGGGGTCGCCGCCTCCTACCGGGCGCTGATGCACGACCTGCGTGTGCTCTACCGGGCCGACCGGCACACGGTCTGGTTCCTGGGCGCCTCGGCGTTGTTCCGCGACGGGCTGGCGGCGGTGTTCACCTTCGGTGCGGTGCTGGCGGTGACCGTCTACGGCATCGGTCAGGGCGACGTGCTCGTCTTCGGGGTCGTCGCGAACGTGGTCTCGGCGGTGGGCGCGCTGACCGCCGGGCGGATCGACGACCGCGTCGGGCCGAAGTCGGTGATCGTCGGGTCGCTGCTGGGCATGATCGCGTGTGCGGTGGTGCTGCTGTTCGTCTCCGGTCCGGCCGCGTTCTGGGTGTTCGGGCTGGGGCTGTGCCTGTTCGTCGGGCCCGCCCAGTCGTCGTCGCGGACCTACCTGTGCCGCCTCGCCCCGCCCGGCCGCGAGGGTGAGATGTTCGGGCTCTACGCCACCACCGGGCGGGCCGTCTCGTTCCTCGCACCGACGCTGGTGGGGGTGTTCACGTATTCCTTCGGCTCGGACCGGGCCGGGATCGTCGGCATCATCGTGGTGCTGGCGGCCGGGCTCGCGGCCCTGTGGCCGGTGCGGCCGCCGGTGGACACGGCCGCGACGGCCTCCGGGTGAACCGCCAGGCGCGTGTCCGCGTGTGAACAGTGGGCGACTTCCCCGTCATCGGGGCGTAACTTGTCACACTGGCGTGTGGGAGCCGTTCACTTCGGGCACACTAAGGATTCAGGGCACGGCCATGCCGTCGGCACGTCTGCGCGCCGACAGCGGCTCCCCGCCCACGGGAAGAAACGACAGTGACACCGACGTTACACCTGGTGTTGCGTCCGGGGGAAACACCCTCGGAGGTCCGGGGGAAACACCCTCGGAGTAGGGAAAACGGGAGGGAAAGCCATGGCCGACCGCGTGCTTCGTGGCAGCCGGCTCGGAGCCGTCAGCTACGAGACCGACCGTAACCACGACCTCGCGCCGCGGCAGTCGATGCGCTACGCCTGCCCGCGCGGACACGAGTTCGACGTGCCGTTCGCGAACGACGCCGAGATCCCGGCCACCTGGGAGTGTCGCCTGCACGGCAGCATCTCCCGGCTGGTCGACGGCGCACCGCCCGAGCAGAAGAAGGTCAAGCCGCCGCGCACGCACTGGGACATGCTCCTGGAGCGCCGCTCGGTCGCGGACCTGGAGGTGCTGCTCAACGAGCGCCTCGAGCTGCTTGCCGAGCGTCGCGCCGAGATCGCCTGAGCGGGCTTCGAGGAGCCGCAGGAGGCGGGATCGCCGAGGGGGCGGATCGTCTTTCGGGCAGGCAGTGACTGCCGGGGAGAATGACTGCCAGGGAGAAGTAGACACAGGGCCGGGCCACATGGTGGTCCGGCCCTTTCGTCGTGTCAGGTGTCGCTGCCGACCGGCGCGCCTCGCCTGCGGAGCCGCCGCCAGCGCCGCTCCACCCCCCACTGCGTGACCTTCCACAGCGCCTCGGCGACGATGGCGTTGCTCATCTTGGACGCGCCGCGCTCCCGCTCGGTGAACGTGATCGGCACCTCGACGACGCGGAACCCGGCCTGCAGGGCCCGCCACGCCAGGTCGATCTGGAAGCAGTAGCCCTGCGACTCGACCTCGTCCAGCGTCAGCGCCTCCAGCACGCCGCGGCGGAAGACGCGGTACCCGCCGGTGATGTCGCGGATGCGCACCCCGAGCGCGAGCCGGGAGTACAGGTTCCCGGTGCGGGAGATCCAGTTGCGGTAGGCGGGCCAGTTGAGCACCTGGCCGCCCGCCACGTAGCGGGACCCGAGCACGACGTCCGCCCCGTCCGGACCGTCCAGCGCGGCGAGCAGCGACGGCAGGTCCTCGGGGGCGTGGCTGCCGTCGGCGTCCATCTCGACGACCACCCGGTACTCGCCCTGCAGCGCGACGGCGAAGCCGGCCAGGTACGCGGCGCCGAGCCCGGCCTTGGCGGTGCGGTGCAACACGCGCACGCGCGGGTCGTCCGCGGCCAGCTTGTCCGCCAGCTCACCGGTACCGTCCGGGCTGCCGTCGTCGACGATCAGGGCGTCGGCCTCCGGCACGGCGGTGTGCAGCCGTGCGAGCAGCGGCTCGATGTTGTCGCGCTCGTTGTAGGTCGGGATCACCACCAGCACCGACCCCGCCGACCCCTCAGCCATCCTCGTCCTCTCCTGCGCCGGCCCGCCCTGCGCGCCGTGATCGTGCGAGCCGTCGGGTCGGACGGCCTGCCCGTCGACCGCGGGCCAGCCCGACCCCTGCCAGTCCGGCTGCCAGCAGTGCCCACTCAGGGACGGCCCGCAGTCGCCCTGCGAGCGTAGTGGTGGCCCGCAGCGGGGTTGCGTCGACCAGCACATCGGGGGTGAACGTGCTGGTCGTGGCGGTGACGGTGCCGTCGGGGGCGATCGTGGCGCTGACCCCGCTGGTGGTCACGACCAGCACGGCGCGGTCGTGCTCGACGGCCCGCACGCGGGACATCGCCAGCTGCTGGTAGGTCATGTCGCTGCGCCCGAATGTCGCGTTGTTGCTCGGCACCGCCAGGACCTGCGCCCCGGCGGCGACGCTGTCGGCGACCAGGTCGTCGAAGGCGATCTCCCAGCAGATCGCGATCCCCAGCCGGACACCCGCCGCGTCGACGGCCCCCGCTCCGGTGCCCGGCACGAAGTTCCCCGCCCGGTCGGCGTACTCGGACAGCAGCCGGAAGAACGGCCGCCACGGCAGGTACTCACCGAAGGGCTGGACCCGCCGCTTGTCGGTGCGGTCGACGACACCGACCCCGGGCGCCCAGACCAGCACCGAGTTCGTCGCTGTGTCCTCCGGGCCGGCCAGCACCGTGCCCAGCACGATCGGCACGCCCACGGCGCGGGCGGCCCGGTCGATCGCCGCGGCGGCGTCGGGGTTGCGCAGCGGGTCGATGTCCGAGGCGTTCTCCGGCCACAGCACCACGTCCGGCTGTGGGCGGCGACCGGCGGCGACGTCCGCGGCGAGCTGCTCGGTGACGCGCACGTGGTTGTCGAGCACCGCCCGGCGCTGCGCGTTGAAGTCCAGGCCGAGCCGCGGCACGTTGCCCTGCACGGCCGCGATCGTCACGGTGCGCACCGGCGGCGAGCCGGCGGGTGGGAGCAACGCGGCCAGCGGGCCGGTCGCCAGTGCGACGAGCGCGACCAGCGCGGGCACGACGGCGGCGCGCACCTCCCGCCGGGCCAGGCGCCGCCCGGCCTCTCCCAGCGCGAGGCCGGCCAGCACGGTGAGGAACGACAGCAGCGGCGCCCCGCCGACGGCGGCCACGGGGAGCAGCGGCCCGTCGGGTTGGCCGAAGGCGACGCGCCCCCACGGGAAGCCGCCGAACGGCACGCGCGCCCGCAGCGCCTCCGCGCCGACCCACACCGCCGCCGCCCACACCGGGGCGCCGCGCAGCCGCGACACCGTGGCCATCCCGGCGCCCGCGGCCCCGACGAACACCGCCTCGGCGGCCGAGAGCGCCAGCCACGGCACCGGGCCGACGTAGATGCCGGTCCAGCGCAGCAGCGGCAGCAGGAACCCCAGCCCGAACAGCGCGCCGTAGCCGAACCCGGCCCGGGCCCGGCGGCCGTGCACGGTCACGCCGAGGAGCCCGAACGCCGGCAGCGCCAGCCACCACAGGGTGCGCGGGGCGAACCCGAGGTACAGCAGCACCCCTCCCCCGGCGGCGGCCGTAGCGCGGGCGAGGAATGCGGCGAGCCGCCGGCCGGGCAGCCGCCGGCGCCACGCGGTGCCGCCCTCTCCCGGCACCGGTTGATCTGCGGTGGGCGCTACCACGCGGCGAGCGTACGTGGCGACGGCACGGGCCGACGCTCGGTGCGGTGCGGGCGGGCATCGATGTAGCGAAAGCGGCTTTCAGTGCACTGAACGCACCGAACGCCGCTTTCACTACATCGGCCCGGCGGTCAGACTGCGACGAGGTGGGCGTTCCCGAGGTGGTCCAGCACGCCGGAGGCGCCGGTTCGGCGGTACCACTCGTAGCCGTAGGCCGCCGCGAAGGTCTCCTGCGGGACGTCGTCGGGCCCGACCTGGCTCGCGTGGGCGAGGATCGCGGCGCGCTTGTGGTCGACGTCGGCCGGGGTGCCGGTGACGGCCAGCGCGATCTCCGCGGTGACCCGCCCGTAGTCGACGGCCGCCGCGCGGGCCGCGCCGTGCACGAGGTGGCCGTCGCGGGCGACGACGTGCAGGTGCTCGCGGTCGATCGTGACCGCGTAGCCGGTGGCGCCCACCAGCTCGGCGGCCGTCGACCCGATCCGCCAGGTCGCGCGGTGGTCTGGGTGGCCGTAGATGCCCTGCTCGTCGTCGTGCACCACGGTGGCGGCGCCCTCGGCGTCGGCGATCTCGGCGACCTGGCGGGCGAGCACGAGCGGGTCCGCCGCCACGAGCGCGCGGCGGTGCGCGGCGTCGGGCCAACCGGGCAGGCCGGAGTCCCGGTGGCCGAGCCGCACGAGGCGGGCCACGCCGAGCATCCCGGCGACCTCCTCGAGCTCGGCGCGACGGCGCTGCCCGACGGTCTCGCCGCGGCGCAGAGGTACCCGGGAGCCGCCCAGGTCACCGTCCGTGGCGACGACCAGCACGGTGCGGGCGCCCGCGTCGGCGAGGCGGCGCAGCGTCAGCCCGGTGAAGATCGCCTCGTCGTCGGGGTGGGCGTGCAGGACCAGGACCGTGTGGCCGCGCAGGTCAGGAGTGGGCAGGTCAGGAGTGTTCAGGCCCGGCCGGACCGGGGACGTACGGGGCAGTTCGGGGGCGCTCATGAGGTGATCGCAGACTCGTGCGGGCCGCGGACGCGGCGGGGACGGACGGGACCGGGAGTGTCAGCCGTGACGACGACAGCGACAGCACCCCGGACAGCAGCCGACGCCGAGCGGCGGGCTGGTCCGAGCGATCACGGGCAGTAGTGTGCCACACACGGCCGGCCGGCCGCGCGGGGGTCAACCCGAATGAGCGGAACTATCCGGTCACACTGGCGGCCGGAGTGGCCCGCTCCCCCGCCCTCTGCACGTAGGGAGCCGCCGGGCTCAGCCGCAGCGCGCCGGGTAGCCGGCGCACCGTCTCCCGCCGGCCGGTGAGCGTCACCAGGCCATCGCGGACGGCCGCGGGCAGGTCCAGCCCACCGAGCCAGACCCGGTAGAGCACGCCGAGCGACGACTCGACGGTCACGTCCACCTCGAAGCCGGGGTCGGTGAAGCACAGCGACACGTCGCCGGGCGTGGCGACGAACCAGAATCGGCTCCGGCGCGCGTCGGGCACGCGCACGTGCGGCACCCTCCGTCCACCGGCCGACCCACCGTCGAGCAGTTGGTCCGGGTCGATCCCGCCGCGGATCGACCACATCAGCACCGTCGGGTCCAGCTCGTCCGGCCGCGGCTCGCCGAACGCCCACCGCGCCCCCCACTCGGCGAGGCCGAAGATCAGGGGCCGCAGCTCCTCACAGGCCGGCGTCGGCTGGTAGCCACCGTCGGCGCGCTCGACGAGGCCGTCGCGTTCGAGCTGGTCCAACCGCTTGGACAGCAGACCGCGGGACATGCCGGGCAGTCCGCGGGCGAGCTCGTTGAACCGCCGCGCCCCGACCAGCAGGTCCCGGACCACGAGCAGCGTCCAGCGGTCGCCCAACACCTCGAGCGCCCGGGTGATGGGGCAGTACTGCCCGTAACGCGACACGCCTCGATGATGGACCGGACACCGGTGCAGATACAGAACTATTCTGCGAATCCGCGCGGCGGAACCCTCGCGGCATGACAACCTTCACTCCCGCTGCCGTTCCGACCAGCCTGACCGACGACGACGTCGTGGCCCTCGCCGCCCGGGTCGGCCGCGTCGCCCGCGAGTTCGACGCCGGGCACGACCGCGACGCCACCTTCGTGGCCGAGGCCTACGACGAGATGCACGCCTGCGGTTACCTGCGCCTGCCGGTGCCGACCGAGCTGGGCGGGCTCGGCGCGTCGACGCGGCAGGTGATGCTGGCCGAGGAGGAGCTCGGCAGCCGCTCCGGTGCGGCTGCCCTGTCCGCGGCCATGCACCTGTACCTGACGCTCCTGCAGCGCTGGCGGTGGCGGCGCGGCGCCCCGGACGCGGAGGGAGTGCTCCGCAAGATCGCCGACGACGGCCTGGTGCTGGCCACCAGCGGGGGATCCGACTGGGTCTGCCCGTCCACGACGGCCGTCGCCGTGCCCGGCGGGTACCGGCTGGACGGGCGCAAGCAGTTCTGCAGCCAGGCGCCGGTCGCCGGCGTGATCTCGACATCGGCCACGCTCGGCGAACCCGGCCCGGACGCCGTCGTGCTGCACGCCGGAGTGCCGCTGTCCGCTGCCGGGGTCTCGATCGTCGAGACCTGGGACACGCTGGGCATGCGCGGGACGGCGAGCCACGACGTCGTCTTCGACGGAGTGTTCCTGCCCGCGGAGAAGGTGATCGGGCAGCGGCCGTACGGGGCGCTCACCGGCCCTCTGCTGGCCGCGGCGATCCACTTCGCGCCGGTGGTCGGGGCCGCGTACCTGGGGGTGGCCCGGGGGGCCTGCGACGAGGCGGTGCGGCTGGCCGCGCGCCGCGGCGAGCCCGCGCCCGCGGCGGTGCGCCAGATCGGCGAGATGCGGGCGCGGCTGCGGGTGGCGCGGTGGGCGTTGCAGGGCGCCGTCGCCGAGTTCGGTGACGACCCGGCCATGGACGAGGACACGCTGGCCACGGTGATGACCGCCAAGCGGCACGCCGTCGTGGAGGCGCGGGCCGTCGTCGACACCGCGCTGGAGGTGGCCGGCGGGGCGGCGTTCTACCGGCGCTCACCGCTGGAGCGGGCCTACCGCGACGTGCGCGGCGGCCCGTTCCACCCGCTGACCCCCGAGGCGACGCTCACCTTGCTCGGCGAGCGCGCCCTGCGGAAGGGGTGATCAACCTGCGTCACGCTCAGTACGGGCGGCGGGGCATGATCACCCACAGCACCAGGTAGATGATGAACTGCGGTCCGGGCAGCAGGCAGGACAACAGGAAGACGAGCCGGACCGCGAACGGGCTCCAGCCGAACCGCTCCGCGAGGCCGGCGCACACGCCGGCGATCACGGCGCCCTCTCGCGGCCGGGTCAGGGTCGATGCCACTCGTGGGCTCCTCTCGAGTCGACGGCGGATCTCGCCGTCTGCGGTCCATCCTGCGCGTCACAGGAGGCCGGCACCTCCGGGAACGCCCGGAGACGATCCCGGGGTTCCCGGATCGACCCCACCCGGACACCCGGTCGCCCGATCGGCGCAGAGACCGCTCACGGCGTGTGCGGAGCACGTCCCCGGGCCGGGTGTCCTCGCGCCGGTGCCGGGTGAACGTGCTGGTCGGCCGGGTACGGCCGGTCTAGCGTCCCGGCCGTGCTCCTCCCCCGGCGCGTCACCGCCGTCTCCGTCCTCGCGGCCGCGGCGCTCGTCGCGCTCGCGGCCCCGGCCGCCGCCGCCCCCACGACGGACTGGCATGCCGCGGTGCTGCCGCCCGCCGGCCCGACGACCGTCGTCGCCCTCGGCGACAGCGCCGCCTCCGGGGAGGGCGCGGGTGACTACGAGCCCGGCACCCGCGGCGAAGCCGGCAACTGGTGCCACCGCTCGGCGCACGCGTACGTGCACCGGCTCGGCGTCACCGACGAATCGGTGAACCTGGCCTGCTCGGGCGCGCGCGCCGCCGACGTCAGCCAGGGTGGTGGAGGCGGCCGCTACGGCGAGGGGTCGCAGGCGCAGCGGCTGGGTGTGCTGGCCGGGCAGGTGCGGGTCACGGCCGTCGTGCTGCAAGTCGGCGGGAACGACGACCCGGCGCTGGTGCCGACCGGGATCGCCTGCGTCCGCGCGTTCCTCGACCCGGCGGTGCCCGGCTGCCGCGACACGGTGGGCCCGCAGTGGCCCGCGCGGCTCGCGGCGATGGCCCCGAAGGTCACAGCTGCCGTGGCCGACGTGCGCGCGGCGATGCGCGGGGCCGGGTACGCCGACACCGGCTACACGCTGGTGCTGGCTTCCTACGCGGCGCCGTGGACCGAACGCATGATCGGTGTGCCCGCCGCGCAGGGCTGCCCCTACAGCCGCCCGGACGCCGCGTGGGCGCGAACGGTGGCGTTCCCCCAGCTGTCGCAGACCCTGCGCACGGTCGCCGCGGACGCGGGGGTGCGGTTCCTCGACCTGTCCCGGGCGACCGAGGGCCGGGAGGCGTGCAGCCGGGTGCTCGCCGACGAGGAGTGGCAGCGCCGGCTGACCGTCGACCCGAACGCCCTGGTCTACGGCGGGCTCGACGCGTTCGGCATCCACCTCGCGCAGGAGTCGTTCCATCCGTCGGCCGCCGGGCACGCGGAGCTGGGCCGCTGCGTCGGGGAGTTCCTGCGGGCGCCCGACGCGACCGCGGCCTGCCGGGTGGGGGCGGACGGCCACCTGCACACCACCGCAGGCCCGCCCGAAACGTCCCCGGCGTCGGCCGCCTGACCGAGTCCAGGAGGCCCACCCGGTACTAGAGGACGACCAGGTCGCGCGGGCGGGTGTTCAGCCGCTCGCAGCCGTCGCCGGTCACCACGACGATGTCCTCGATCCGGGCGCCCCAGTCGCCGTCGAGGTAGATCCCCGGCTCGATGCTGAACGCCATCCCCGGCTCCAACATCGTGGTGTTGCCGCCGACGATGTAGGGGTCTTCGTGCACGTCGAGCCCGATGCCGTGGCCGGTGCGGTGCAGGAATCGCTCGCCGAGCCCCGCGTCGGTGAGCCGGGCCCGGGCCGCGGCGTCGACCAGCTCGGCGGGCACCCCGGGCCGGACGGCGGCGACGGCGCGCTCCTGCGCGTCCTGCAGGGCTGCGTAGGCTTCCTGGACCCGGGCGGGCGGTTCGGCGCCGACGGCGTACGTGCGCGTGGAGTCGGAGTAGTAGCCGCTGGGCAGCGGGCCGCCGATGTCGACGACCACGACGTCGCCGCTCTCGATCACCCGGTCCGACACGTCGTGGTGCGGGCTGGCTCCGTTCGGGCCGGAGCCGACGATGACGAACGCGGCCGCAGTGTGGCCCTCCTCCACGATCGCCGCGGCGATGTCCGCGCCGACCTGCGCCTCGGTGCGGCCCGCCTTGAGGAACTCGCCCATGCGGGCGTGCACGCGGTCGATCGCGGCGCCCGCGGCGCGCAGCTGCTCCGACCTCCGCGGCGTCCTTGCGCATCCGCAGCTCGCTCACGATCGGCCCGGCGAGGGTCTGCGCGGCCTCGGGGAGGGCCTCGCGCAACCCGAACACGTGCTTCGCGGGCATCGCGTCGGCCACGGCGAGCCGGGTCGGTCCGCCGGCGAGGTCACTGACCAGCAGGTACGGGTCTTCACCGTCGTTCCAGGTGACGACCTCGACGCCGAGGTCGGCCAGCGGCAGCCCGGCCCAGCCCGGGGCCTCGAGCCGCGGCACGACCAGCGCGGGCGGTGCGCGGTGCCCGGATGCGGGCAGCACGAGGCAGGTGAGCCGTTCGTGGCTCGCGCCGTCCGCGTCGAGGAGATAGCGCAGGTCGGTGCCCGGGGTGACCAGCAGAAGGTCGACGCCGTGGTCCGCGGCGACGTCGCCCGCCCGACGGATGCGGTCGGCGAGCAGCGCGGTGGGAACGGCCGGAGTCGGGTGGCCCGCAGTCATGTGCCGCAGTATGCCCCGACACCCTGTGTGATCCCGGCCACCCGGGCCGCCCGTCGGCGATCCCACGTCGCGCCGGTGCACCCCGGATCCGCCGTCACACACCGGATCGGACCGCCGCACCCCGCACAGCAGCTGCGGCGGTCGCGCAGGCGGTGCGACGCCGTGGTCGGCGTGCGACGCGCGACCGAACGGCACCGCCGGGCAGCCGCACTGGCACACTGCGGGACCGTGGCCCGCCCGCTGATGCTGCTCGACGCCGCCAGCCTGTACTTCCGCGCCTTCTACGGCGTTCCCGAGTCGATCCGGGCGCCGGACGGGACGCCGGTCAACGCCGTGCGCGGGTTCTGCGACATGGTGTCGCGGCTGCTCACGGAGCGTCGCCCGGCGCGGCTGGTGGCCTGCCTGGACCTGGAGTGGCGGCCCGCCTTCCGGGTGAACGCGCTGCCCTCCTACAAGGCGCACCGGGTGGCGGGCGAACCCGAGACGGCCCCGGCCGGGATCCCGGAGGTGGTGCCGGACGGGCTGAGCCCCCAGGTGCCGGTGATCCTGGACGTGCTCGCCGCCGCGGGACTGGCCACTGCGGGCGCCGACGGCCACGAGGCCGACGACGTCATCGGCACCCTGTGCGCCGCGGAGAAGGCCGACCCGGTCGAGGTGGTCAGCGGCGACCGCGACCTCATGCAGGTCGTGCGCGACGAGCCGACCCCCATCAGGCTGGTCTACGTCGGGCGCGGGCTGGCCAAGGCGGAGATCCTCGGGCCACCGGAGGTCGCCGCCAAGTACGGCGTGCCGGCGGACCGCGCCGGCGAGGCGTACGCGGAGATGGCGATGCTGCGCGGCGACCCGTCGGACGGGCTGCCGGGGGTCCCCGGAATCGGGGCGAAGACCGCGGCGACGCTGGTGGGGCGCTTCGGGTCGTGGGCCGAGCTGCGTGCGGCGATCGACGACCGCTCCGACACCCGGCTCAGCCCGCCCGTCCGCACCAAGCTCGCCGCAGCGGGGCCGTACCTCGCGGTCGTGGAGCCGGTGGTGCGGGTGGCGCTGGACGCGCCCGTCCGGACGGGCCGGCCCGACCCCGTGCCGGCGGCCCCGGTGGACCCCGCGAGGCTGGCCGAGCTGGCGGAGCGGTGGGCGCTGGGCGGCACGGTGGAGCGGCTGGTCGCGGCGCTGGCCAAGGCGGGACGCTGACAGCCCCACCACGTTCACGGTCGCGAACATCGTGCGGTGCGCGGGAACCGCGGGCGTGCGGGAGACGTCCGGCTGAGGAACGGCGCGCGAGGCGGCGGTGAGGAGGCGCCGGGGAGCAGGGATGGTCAGAAGTGGGTGCCGCACCACGGCGCGCGGCGCCGTGGTGAACAGCGCGTCCGCCCGGGCCGGGGCGGTGGGGTCGTGCACCGTCCACCAGCCCGTCGCGGCCAGCGTCGACGGGCTGCGGTCGCCGAGGTAGGCCGGCGCGAGCGCGGCGACGCCGCACGACAGCTCCGGCTCGCAGGCGCCCAGCGGACCGACGCGCTCGGCCCCCTCCCCCGCGATCCGGTAGACCCCGGCGTTGTCCGCCAGCAGCGGGTCGTGCACGGCGAGCAGCAGCGGCGCGGCGCCGGCCCCGAAGGAGCGCGCGGCCAGCGCGGCGGGCACGTCGACGAGCCGCAGCCAGGTCTCGTCGGCCAGTCCGGTGACCACCGCGTCGCGCGGATCGGCGAGCAGCAGGTCCAGCGGGTCGTCCACCGGCACGGCCGCCTCGACGTGGGCGATCAGGTCGACGCCGAGCAGGAACCGCCACAGGCCTGCCGCGGAGTGGGCGTCGGCGACGTGCAGGTCCTCGACGTGCAGTGTGTACCCGCTGCCGTCTGCGCCGGATGATCCGGGTGCGAACGGGCCGTCCCCGCGTGCGACGGCCACCGCGAACCCGTCGTCGAACCCGTCCTGGTCGGTGTGCACGGCCGCCAGCAGCGCGTCGTCGACGTGGCGGTCCGCATAGACCTCCCACCAGCCCGGGGTGCGGGTGATCCCGCCCGGGCGGCGCAGGGCGAGCGTGTCGTGGACGGCGGACAGGACGGGGACGAACTCGGCCCGGTCCAGCACCCGGACCGTCCCGCCCGCGGGCGCCTGAGGCCGCAGCGCCGCCCGCGACGCGCGCACTCGGACGGTGCGCGCCCGGGTGGCGACGCCGTAGCCGTACCGGCCGTAGATGCCGCTCTCGATCGCCCACAGCAGCGCGAGGACGTCGCCGCGGGCGCGCAGGTCGTCGAGCTGGGCACGCATCAGCGCGGTGGCCAGGCCCCGGCGGGTGCGGTCGGTCCGCACTCCCACGCGGGTCACCGCCGCCAGCGGCAGCACCGCGCCGCCCGGCACCACGGTGCGCGACGGGTAGGACATCGTTGTCCCGACGAGCCGGCCGTCCGGGTCGAACGCCCCGAACGTGCGCCCCGGCGTGTACGACCCGCGCCGGCGGGCCCACCGCGCGTCGTCGACCGGCGTGCTGTGCAGCGAGCCGCCGAACAGGTCGTTCGCGGCGCGGAGTTCGCCGTCGGCGAGGGGGCGGACCGGGTGCCCGCTCAGGCCGGCCGCCCCACCTGGTAGGCGCCGCGGTCGTCGGTCACCGTGATCGGGATCGTGACGGGGTCGCCGTCGATGGTGGCGTCGCAGGTGAACGTCGCACCCGTCGTGACCTGCACGTTCTGCGGACACCGGACATCCGCGACGCCGTCGGTCGCGTAGTCGTCGGCGAGCACCTTCGCCACGCCCGCCTGCACGGCACCCGCGTCGAAGACCCTGGTCACGAACCATCCCGGGGTGACGAAACCGAGCACGAACACCACCACGACGACGAGCGCGGCGACGATCGCGACGAGCAGCCGCCGCCGGCCGCGCTGCCGGGCCGACACCCGGGAGCGGGTCTGCCTGTTCTGGTTCCACGACGGCTCGTTCTGCGGCCGCCAGCCGTACTGCGGCTCGTCGCCATACCCGTCACCGCGGCCGGGCTCCGGGTCGCCGCCCCAGCCACCTGCGGGCGGGCGCCCCCACGCGCCGGTCGGCTCGTCCGCGGGTGGGCCGGGCGCGGGCGACGACCGGCCGTACGGTTCGGGATCGTAGGGCCTGCTCACCGCACTCCCTCGCTGCGCTCGGTCGACGCTTCGCCAAGCGCTGTGACACCGGTTCCCTCGCTGCGCTCGCTCACGGCACTCCCTCGCTGCGCTCGGTCGACGCTTCGCCAAGCGCTGTGACACGGTTCCCTCGCTGCGCTCGCTCACGGCACTCCCTCGCTGCGCTCGGTCGACGCTTCGCCAAGCGCTGTGACACCGGTTCCCTCGCTCACCGCGCTCCCTCGCTGCGCTCGGCCGGCCCGTCGTCGAACGTCACCGGGCGGGACGCTGTGACGTTGGTTCGCTCACTCACCGGCGTCCCCTCCTCGTCGGCCGATCCGGCGCGATCCAAGCACACCCGCCATCACCTGCGCAGGCGATCCGCCCGGGACACGGCAGGTGTGCGCCGGACGCCTGGTCCACGGTCGCCCGGAGGGCCGCCGGATCCCCGCCGGCGCGGCCGCTCAGGCCGTGCCGGCCGCCACGACCCCGCGCCGCACCGACCGCGCCGCGGTCGCGGCGGCCTGCCCGACCGGGGTGCCGCGCCCGGCGACGTCCGCGATCTGGTCCAGCAGGTCCAGCACCTGGCGGCACCAGCGGACGAAGTCGCCCGCCGACAGGTCGACACCGTTCTGCTCCGCGGCCGTGAGCACCGCGGACAGCGACTCGCCGCGCGCCCACCGGTGCATCGGCCAGGCGAACCCGAGGTCGGGCTCGCGGGTGCGCTCGACCCGGTGCCGGCGCTCGTCGGCCTCCAGCCCGGCCCACAGCCGCACGGTGGCGGCCAGCGCCTCCGACACCGGTCCCGTGGGCACCCGCGGGACCGGCCCGAGGTCGCGGCGCGACTCGTAGACCAGCGCGGACGCGACCGCGGCCAGCTCGGCGGGCTCCAGGCCGTCCCAGACTCCGTGCCGCAGGCACTCGGCCGCGAGCAGGTCCGACTCGCCCCACAGCCGGGCCAACCGCTCCCCCTCGGCGGTGACCTGCTCCCCGTCGAGGTAGCCCCGTTCGCCCAGCAGAGCGCGGATCCGGTCGAACTGCCGCGCCAGGGTGTGGGTGGTGGCGCGGACCTTCTGCCGCAGCTGCTCGGTCTCGCGCTCCAACCGGGCGTGCCGCTCGGCCCAGCGTGCGTGCGCCTCCCGGTCGTCGCAGCCGTGGCAGGGGTGCGCGCGCAGGGCACGGCGCAGCGTCGCGAGCTCCGGGTCGTCCGCGGCGGAGCCGCGGGGGCCCTTCCCCGACCGGCCGCGCTGCGCCGTCGCCGGAGCGGCGATGCCGGTGTTGCGCAGCGACGACGCGAGGTCGCGGCGCACCGCGGGTGCCCGGTGGTTGACGTTCTTGGGTAGCCGCATCCGACCCAGCGCCGTGACCGGGGTGGGGAAGTCCGCGGCGGACAGGCGCCCGGCCCAGCGGTCCTCGGTGAGCACCAGCGGCCGCGGCTCGTCCCCGTTGTTCACGCCGGGGTCCAGGACGACGGCCAGTCCGGCGCGCCGCCCGCCCGGCACCGCGATGACGTCGCCGGGCCGCAGCGCGCGCAGCGCGTCCGTCGTGGCGTCACGCTGCTCGGCCTGCCCCTGCCGGCGCAGCGCCTTCTCCCGCTCGCCGACGCGTGCGGCGCAGCGCGGCGTACTCGGCGAAGTCGCCGAGGTGACAGCGCATCGAGCCCGCGTACCCGGCGAGGGTCTCGGTGTTGCGTTCGATCCGCCGGGCCAGCCCGACCACCGACCGGTCCGCCTGGAACTGGCCGAACGACTGCTCGAGCAGCTCGCGGGCCGCCGCGACGCCGAGGCGGCCGACGAGGTTGACGGCCATGTTGTAGCCGGGCCGGAAGGAGCTGCGCAGCGGGTACGTGCGGGTCGAGGCCAGGCCGGCGACCTGCTCCGGGTCCACCCCGGGCTGCCAGACCACCACGGCGTGGCCCTCGACGTCGATGCCCCGGCGCCCGGCCCGCCCGGTGAGCTGGGTGTACTCGCCGGGGGTCAGCTCGGCGTGCGCCTCGCCGTTGAACTTGACCAGCCGCTCGAGCACGACGGTGCGGGCGGGCATGTTGATGCCCAGCGCGAGGGTCTCGGTGGCGAAGACGGCCCGCACCAGCCCGCGGACGAACAGCTCCTCGACGGTCTCCTTGAACGCCGGCAGCAGCCCCGCATGGTGTGCGGCGACCCCCCGCTCGAGCGCCTCGCGCCACTCCCAGTAGCCCAGCACGCCCAGGTCGGCCTGCGGCAGGTCACCGGTGCGGCGCTCGACGACCCGGCGGATCTCGGCGACCTCGTCCTCGGTGGTCAGCCGCAGCCCGGCACGCACGCACTGGGCCACGGCGGCGTCGCAGCCTGCGCGGCTGAACACGAAGGTGATCGCCGGGAGCAGCCCGTCGCGGTCCAGCCGGTCCAGCACGGTGATCCGCGACGGCGGCCGGAAGCCGACCCGCCTGGACGGCGCCGCGCCGCGCGTACGGCGCGCCCGGTCCCAGACCGCGGTGGTGGCCTGCCGGTCCAGGTCGCGGGTGGCACGGACCAGCTCCGGATCGACCTGAAGCTCGCCGTAGGTACCGGGGTCCAACGCGAAGAGGTCGAGCAGCCGGTTGCCGACCATCATGTGCTGCCACAGCGGCACCGGCCGGTGCTCGTCGACGACGACCGTGGTGTCGCCGCGGACGGTCACCAGCCAGTCGCCGAACTCCTCGGCGTTGCTCACCGTCGCCGACAGGCTGACCAGCGCGACATGCTCGGGCAGCTGGAGGATCACCTCCTCCCACACCGCGCCGCGGAACCGGTCGGCCAGGTAGTGCACCTCGTCCATCACCACGAAGCCGAGCCGCTCGAGCTGCCCGGACCGCGCATAGATCATGTTGCGCAGCACCTCGGTGGTCATCACCACCACCTGGGCGTCGCCGTTGACGCTGGTGTCGCCGGTGAGCAGGCCGACGGCGGCGGCGCCGTGGCGGGCGACGAGGTCGGCGTACTTCTGGTTGCTCAGCGCCTTGATCGGCGTGGTGTAGAAGCACCGCAGGCCGTGCGCGAGCGCGAGGTGCACGGCGAACTCGCCGACCACGGTCTTCCCGGCCCCGGTCGGAGCGCACACGAGCACGCCGTGGCCGTCTTCCAGCGCGGAGCACGCGGTGCGCTGGAAGCCGTCGAGGGTGAACGGAAGGGAACCGGCGAACTCGGCGAGCCGAGGACGGGCGGCGCGGTCCCGGGCGGCCGCGTAGGCCTCCGCCGGGGCGGGGGTCGTGCTCACCCCTCCACAGTGACACACACCCGGCGCCCGCACCTCGGAGCCGCACTGACGCCGGATCGGCGTCACTCCTAGGTCACGTCGTCGAGGCGGGACGGTGGGTCGGTCGTCGGCGCGGGCCGGCTGGGGTCCCAGGCCTCCCAGACCGAGGTCGGGTCGGCGTGGTCCGCCTGGTGGGACGAGTCGTACGCGGCCGACGGGGCGACCCGCACGGGCTCCTCGGTGTGCGGGATCCGCGACGGGGTGGTGTCGATGTCGCTGGGCGAGGTGTCGATCGGCGACGGGGAGTCGGGGTCCCAGCTGTCCCAGCCCTGCTCGGCGCGGCGGCGGGAGCGGCGCTTGTCGTTCAGTCGGGCGATCTGGATCGCCAGTTCGAACAGCAGCACCAGCGCGAGCGCCAGCGCCAGCATCGAGAACGGGTCCTGGCCGGGGGTGGCGATCGCGGCGAAGACGAACAGACCGAAGATCAGCCCGCGCCGCCAGGCCCGGAGGCGGGCGTAGCTGAGCACCCCGACGAGGTTCAGCGCCACCACCAGCAACGGGATCTCGAAGCTGACCCCGAAGATGATCAGTAGGGCGATGAGGAAGCCGAAGTAGTCGTGGCCGGTCAGCGCGGTGGTCTGGATCTCGCCGCCGATGGTGAGCAGGAAGGCCAGGCCCTGCGTGATGACGAAGTAGGCCAGCACGGCGCCGGTGACGAACAGCACGGACGCGGCCGAGACGAAGCTCAGCGCGTAGCGGCGTTCCTTCGCGTAGAGCCCAGGGGTGATGAACTGCCACAGCTGGTAGAGCCACACCGGGCAGGCCAGCACCACCCCGGCGGTGGTCGCGACCTTGAGCCGGAGGTTGAACTGGTCGAACGGGCCGGTGCCCAGCAGGGTGCACGAGCCGTCCACGGTGAACGTGGCCCGTGAGGCAGCCGGGATGGAACAGTAGGGGGCCTTGAGGATCTCGCCGAGGCTCGGTGTGCCGAACAGGCCGACGCCGAACCAGATGTAGCCGAAGATCGTGGTGAGCCCGATCACGACCAGCGAGATGCCGAGGCGGTTCCGCAGCTCGAACAGGTGCTCGATCAGCGTCATCGTGCCGTCGGGGTTCACCTGACGGCGGCGGCCCGGACGCAGCCGCCCCAGGGCCCGTACCGGGGACTTCACCGTGCGCGGGTCAGCGGTCCGCGTCGCGCCGGACGGGCTCGGCCGGCGGCGGAGCGGTAGCGGCCACGTCCGGGGTCGTGCCGTTCGCCGAGTTGGTGACCGGCGGCAGCGCGGTGGGCTCGGCAGGCGCGGCGGGCCGGGTGTCGGACTGCGGTGCGGCCTGGGCCGTGGTGCGGCCGTCGTCGTCCTTGAGCCCCTTCATCTCACCCTTGAACACGCGGGCCGACTGGCCCACCGACCGTGCCATCTCGGGCAGCCGCTTGGCGCCGAAGAGCAGCACCAGCACGCCGATGATGATCAGCCATTCCCAGCCGCCTGGCATCGCTTCCGCCTCCGGGGTCGTTGCGTGCCGGCCGGCCGGCCCGCACGGGTAGGTGATTCGTTGCGACCGAGTCTACGGCGCGGTCTCCACCGCGCGGTGGTGTCCGCGGCCCCCAATGGAGGAGGTCCCGACTGCCGTACTTTGGGGGCGTTCCGCGCGGATCGCCCGCAGCCGGTCCAGCCTGGTCGCGGTGTCCGTACGCAGCACCGCCACGCTCCGGGCCAGCCGGCGCACGTGCGGGCGGACCGCCAGCACGAGCACCAGCGCCACCACGACGGCGAGCGCCACCAGCGCCCCCACGACACCCGTCATCGCCCCGCCCCCGTTCCGCTCCCGTCGGCCCGGGCCAACGCCTGCGCCGCCCGCCGCGCCACCTCCGCGGCCAGCTCGGCCGGTTCGAGGATCTGCGCTCCTCCGCCCAGCCCCAGCACCAGCCGCACCAGCCAGGCCGGGTCGGCGTAGCGCAGCAGCACCCGGGCCCGGCCGTCGCCCCGGGTGCCGTGATCATGCCCGGTCGCCCCGTCGCCCGGCTCGGCGGGCAGCTCCACCACCTGCTCCACCGGGTAGTACTCGGCCACCCAGCGCGCCCACGGCTCCAGCAGCAGCACCGCGCTGCCGTGCTCGGGGCGCGCCGGGAACACCCCCGCCGACAGGTCCGTCGGTTCGGCGTCCGGCGGGGCGGCGGCGGGTTCGTCGAGCACGGCGACGTCGTCCACGCGGTCCAGCCGGAACAGGCGCACCGCCCCCGCCCGCCGGCACCACGCCTCGAGGTAGCCGCGCCCCTCGACGAGCAGCAGCCGCATCGGGTCGACGGTACGGCGGGTGACGTCGTCACGGCCCGCCGTGTAGTAGCGGATCGTCAGCGCACGGCCGGCCTCCAGGCCCTCACGGATCACGGCGGTGGTGGCCTGCTCCTGCCGGGAGACCTCGACGGCGACCCCGCCCGCCCCCGCGTCCCCGACGGCCCGCTCGATCTTCGCCGTCGCGCGCAGCACGGCGTTCGTGTCGACCATCCCGGGCAGGTCGCCCAGGGTGCGCAGCGCGACGAGCAGCGCGGTGCCCTCCGCGGTGGTGAGCCGCAGCGGACGGCGCATGCCGGCGTCCTCGGTGACGGTGACGGTGTCGCCGGCGAACGACAGGTCGACCAGGTCGCCCGGTCCGTAGCCGGGCAGCCCGCACATCCACAGCAGCTCGAGGTCCCGGCGCAGTTGGCGCTCCCCGATCCCGAAGTCGGCGGCGACGTCGGCGAGCGGGATCCCGGGCCGGGCGAGCAGGTAGGGCACGAGCGACAGCAGCCGCGGGAGCCGCTCGGTGAGACCGGAGCCCGTCACCGGACCGCCTCACGCCACCCCGCGCCCAGCCCGTCGGCGGGGGAATCGGCGGCGAGGGCGCCCGCGTGCGCCGCGGCGACCCCCGCCCAGACCCGCCGCACCGCGGCCACGAGATCCGGCGGGTGCAGCACCACCACGTCCGGCCCGTAGCCGGCGACCCACCGGGCGACGGTGTCCAGGCTGCGCAGGTCGATCTCCAGCTCGTCGCCGCCGTCGGCGGGCCGCACCGTCCGGCCCAGCCGGCGCAGGCCGTTCGCCCGACCGGCCGCGACCCACAGCCGCGCCGTTCCGATCACCGGCGGTGGCGCCACCCCGCGGTCGACGACCGCGAGCAGGTCCACCCCGGCGGGCACCTGCACGGCCTCCGGTGGCCCGAGCGTCGTCACCGGCCCCGCGATCCGGGAGAGCCGGAACGAGCGCACGTCCGCTCGATCGCGGTCGTGGCCCACCAGGTACCAGCGGCCTCGCGCCGACACGACCCCCCACGGCTCCACGGTCCGCCGGCTGACCTCGCCGGTCGGGCCGCCGCGGCGGTGCGGGAACGTCACCACCTGACCGGCCTGCACGGCCGCCAGCAGGGGCCCGAACGCCGGCTCGACCGCCCGCACCCGGGCCTGCACCGGCCCACCGGTCTCCTCGACCTCCACCCCGGCGGCTCGCAGCTTGAGCACCGCGCCGTGCGCCGCCCCGGCCAGGTCCGGGGTGTCCCACAGCCGGGCGGCCAGCGCGACGGCGGCCGCCTCGTCGGGTTCGAGGTCGATCTCGCCCAGCTCGTAGTCGTGACGGGCGATCCGGTAGCCGTCGGCGGTGTCGAACCCGGAGTTGCGGCCGGTCTCCAGCGGGACGCCCAGCTCGCGCAGCTCGGTCTTGTCGCGCTCGAACATGCGGAAGAACGCCTCGTCCGTCGCGGCGTCGGCGTAGCCGGGGACGGTGGCGCGGATCTTCTCGGCGGGCAGGAACTGCCGGGTGGACAGCAGGCAGAGCACCAGGTTCACCAGACGCTCGGCCCGGGCGGAGGACACCCCGGCATCGTACGGCGGCGGCCGCTGGCTCGGTGCCGACCTGGGAAGACGGGGCCGCCGTCTCATCCTGCGACACCCCGTTGACCACGTGTCGTGTCCGGCCGACTCTCTCGGACATGAGCATGGCGCAGGGCGAGGGAGCGCGGGAGACCTTCAACCCGTGGACCGTGGTGAACCTGGTGTTCCACCACCTGGCCGAGAACGGGCTGCACCCCGTGCTCGGCGAGACCGGCGACCCGGCCGTCCCGGCGACCGCGCTGCTGCGGGCGATGGGCATCGAGCCGGGCCGCAACGACGAGAGCGTCACCTCGGCGGCGGTGCAGGACGAGCTGGCCGCCCTGCGCGCCCGCTATCTCGGAGAGAAGTAGGCCCCCCGCCCCGGCCGAGCGAAAACGGCGACCGCGCGGGCCGGGCTGCGCCCGCGGGATGGGGTGTGACGGCGCCGCGCAGGGTGCGGTGATGCGGCCAGGGATGCGGCGATGCCGTCGTCCGACGCTGCCGGCGCACCCCGTGGCGGGCTGTCGCACGGCGTCGGTGACCGCTGCACCCTGCACAACAGCTGTGACAGCCCGACGCGATGTGCGACAGCACGCAAAGGGTGTGACGCCAACGGCGATCCACCCGTGCGGGCGCACCGGAGGCGAGACGACACCCGGGCCACCCGACGCCGAGCGGGTCACCACGCGGCTCCGGACCCGACCTGTGTCCCACTCGCCCATCCCGCTGCCGACGCCGCTTTCGCTCGGTGTGGGCGCGCGCCTACAGCGAGGCGATCAACCGGTCCACGCGCTCGTCGACCGACCGGAACGGGTCCTTGCACAGCACGGTGCGCTGGGCCTGGTCGTTGAGCTTGAGGTGCACCCAGTCGACGGTGAAGTCGCGCCCGGCGGCCTGGGCGGCGGCGATGAAGTCGCCGCGCAGCTTGGCCCGCGTGGTCTGCGGCGGGGAGTCCTTCGCCAGCTCGATCTCCCCGTCGTCGGTGACCCGCTCGACCATGCCCTTGCGCTGCAGCAGGTCGAACAGGCCGCGTCCGCGGCGGATGTCGTGGTAGGCCAGGTCCAGCTGGGCGACGCGGGCGCTGGACAGGTCCAGGTCGTTGCGTGCGCGGTAGCGCTCGACGAGCCGGTGCTTGATGGCCCAGTCGATCTCGCGGTCGATCAGCGACAGGTTCTGGGCCTCGACGGCGTCCAGCGTGCGACCCCACAGGTCGAGCACCCGGGTGATGGTGCGGTCCGGCAGCGCCGAGCCCCGGGCGGCGACGTGGTCGACGGCACGGGTGTGGTACTCGCGCTGGATGTCCAGCGCGCTGGCCTCCCGGCCGCCGGCGAGCCGCACGGTACGCCGGCCGGTGAGGTCGTGGCTGATCTCGCGGATGGCGCGGATCGGGTTGTCCAGGGTGAAGTCGCGGAACTGGACCCCGGCCTCGACCATCTCCAGCACCAGGTGCGCCGACCCCACCTTGAGCAGCGTCGTCACCTCGCTCATGTTCGAGTCGCCGACGATCACGTGCAGGCGGCGGTAGCGCTCGGCGTCGGCGTGCGGCTCGTCGCGCGTGTTGATGATCGGCCGCGACCGGGTGGTGGCGCTGGAGACGCCCTCCCAGATGTGCTCGGCGCGCTGGCTCAGGCAGTAGACGGCGCCGCGCGGGGTCTGCAGCACCTTGCCCGCGCCGCAGATGAGCTGGCGGGTGACGAGGAAGGGCAGCAGCACGTCGGCGATCCGGGAGAACTCCCCGGCCCGCGCGACCAGGTAGTTCTCGTGGCAGCCGTAGGAGTTGCCCGCGGAGTCGGTGTTGTTCTTGAACAGGTAGATGTCACCGCCGATGCCCTCGTCGACCAGCCGCCGCTCGGCGTCGACCAGGAGGTCTTCGAGGATCCGTTCGCCGGCCTTGTCGTGGGCGACGAGCTGGGACAGCGAGTCGCACTCGGCGGTGGCGTACTCCGGGTGGCTGCCCACGTCCAGGTAGAGCCGGGCACCGTTGCGCAGGAACACGTTCGACGACCGGCCCCACGACACGACCCGGCGGAACAGGTAGCGCGCCACCTCGTCCGGGGACAGGCGCCGCTGGCCATGGAAGGTGCACGTGACCCCGAACTCGGTCTCGAGACCGAAGATCCGCCGTTGCATGCTCACCAGCCTAAGCGGTGCACGGGGCCCGGGGGCACCACTGCGAGCGGCCGTTTCCCTGCCGTCACATCACCGCACGTGACGGCGGTTGCGCCGAGTGACGGACGGCGGCCGGTGCGGCCGCAGCTGCACCGGCCACGCTGTGCCGCGGCGGTGATCCAGGACTCGCGTTAGGGTCTGCGCGATGAAGCGGCTCCTCCAGGTGGTCGACCCGGTCAACGACGTCGACCGCGGCATTACGCGGTGCATCGCGGCGCTGCCGCCGAGCCGGCTCGACACCGTGATGAAGGCCCTGACGACGGCGGCGAACCACAGCGTTCTGTGGGGCGCAGTCGCCGGCGTGCTGGCGCTGCGCCGCGGCGCGACCCGCAAGGCCGCGGCCCGAGGCGTGCTGGCCATCGCTCTGGCCAGCAGCAGCTCGAACGCGGTCTGCAAGCCGCTGCTACCCCGGCGCCGCCCGGCCGCGTCCGAGCTGCCCGCCTACCACAAGCTGGCGTCACTGTCGTCGCCGCCCACATCGTCGTCGTTCCCGTCGGGGCACGCGGCCTCGGCCGCGGCGTTCGCCACCGCGGTGGGCCTGGAGAGCCCCCGGCTGGGGCTGGCGCTCGCCCCGGTCGCGGCGGCGGTCGGCTACTCGCGCGTGCACGTGGGCGCGCACTGGGCCTCCGACGTCGCCGCCGGTGCCGCGCTGGGCGTCGGCGTCGCTGCGCTCACCCGGCGCTGGTGGCCGGTGCGCCGCACCGACGAGGCGCGGGCCCGCCCGGTCGACAGCGTGCCGGCGCTCCCCGACGGTGAGGGCCTGCTGATGATGGTCAACCAGTTCTCCGGGGACCCGACCTACGACCCCGTCGCCGACATCGCCCGCGTCCTGCCCCGCGCGGAGATCCTCACCGTGCAGCGCGGCCGCGGCATCGACGTGCAGCTCGAGGCCGCGCTCGCCCGCCGCGGCGACGAGATCGGGTCCCGGATCAAGGCGTTGGGGGTGGCCGGCGGCGACGGGTCGGTCGGTGCCGGGGCCGCGGTCGCGGAGCGTTACGGGCTGCCGCTGGTGGTGGTGCCGCTGGGCACGCTCAACCACTTCGCCCGCGACGTCGGTGTCTACGACCTGCAGGAGGTCGACGACGCCACGCGCGCCGGGCAGGCCGTCGCCGTCGACCTCGGGGTGGTGGAGGTCCACCCGCGGACGGGCTCGGACGACGAGGTCGTGCGGATCAGGACGTTCCTCAACACCGCGAGCATCGGCTCCTACCCGGAGCTCGTGCGGCTGCGGGAGCACTGGCAGCCGCGGTGGGGCAAGTGGCCGGCGTTCGCCGCGGCCCTGATGGTCGTCCTGCGCCGGGCGCGGCCGGTGCACGTGCGGTTCCTCGGCGAGTGGCGCACGGTGTGGTTCCTGTTCGTCGGCAACGGCCCGTACCACCCCCGCGGCATGGTGCCGGCGTGGCGGCCGACGCTGGACTCGGGGCTGCTCGACGTGCGGTGGATGCGCGCCGACGTCCGGTTCTCCCGGCTGCGGGTGATCTCCGCCCTGATCCTCGGGGCGCTCGGGCACAGCCGCGTCTACGGGCAGCGCGAGGTGGAGGAGCTGGACGTCGTGCTGCAGGTACCCGGGATGCTGGCGACCGACGGGGAGGTCGTCGAGTACAGCGGCCGCTACACGTTCCGGGTGGCGGCGGGGCGGGTGCCGGTCTACCGACGCGACGAGCGGCGCTGGTCCGGGCGGCCGCGGCCGTACGTGGGGTGAGGCCGGTCACGGCGGTTAACGCCCCGCTTCCCCGGGCGCGATAGCGCTGGGGGCCACCGCCCCCGACCTGCCGGCACGGTCCTGACCGGGCCGTGCCGGCGCTCTCCCGCAGCAATCCGGAGACGATGGACATGATGAGCATTTCGGTCTCGGCGCGCGCCCTGGTCGCCGCCCGCGCGGTCGACCCGGAGGTCTCGACCGCCGCCGTCCGCGCCGCCGTGGAGGCGGCGCTGGCCGAGCAGCGGCGGGAGCTGGAGATCCGGCGCGCCGCGATGTCCGACGACGTGCGACCGGTCGACGCCCGGCCCTGACCCCCGGCTCGTGTTCCTACGGCGAGTTGCGCGTTCCGGTACCCGAGTTTCGCGTTTCTGTCCGCGAGTTCTGCGATTCGGTACACGAGGTCCGCGCTGGTGCGCGGCGTCGGGTGCTGCCGGGGCCCGGCGGCGAGCCCCAGCCCCATCCCGTCAGCGATCGCCGCCCTTGTCGTCGAAGCGGTCGTGGCCGGCGCCGTCGTCGCTGCCGTGGCGGCCGCCGTGGTCGTCGCTCCGGTCGTCGCCGGTCCGGTCGTCGTTCCTGGTGCGGGTGACCGTGCCGGTCGCGACGTCGACGTGCGCCTCGGTGATCAGGCTGTCGCGGCGGACGTCGACCTTCCAGACGGCGCGCCCGCGCTCGACCTCCCGCTCGACCGTGGACACGGTGCCGCCGCCGAGGTGGGCGACGGCACGCGCGCCGGCCTCGTCGGCGGAGACGGCGTCGGTGGCCGGGGCAGGAGTCGTCGCCGCGCGGGTCTTGGCGACGACGGTCACCGGCGCCGGCGCGGAAGCGGGGTCGTCGCTGCCGAGCGCGGTGGCGGCCGTGCCGAGGCCGGCGAGGGTGAGGCCGGCGAGGAGGGCGGCGAGAACGCGGGTCCTGGTCATCGGGAGGTCCTTTCGGAGTCGTTGTCCGTCGGGATCCACGTTCGCGCCGGGCACGCTGTGCCCGCGCTGTCCGAGCCCTAACGCCCGGCTAAGGACCCCGACCCGCTCGGCCCGCGCCTCTCGACACCGCCCACGAACCCGGCGGCGCGCCCCCGCCTGCCACACCGCGCCGGCTGCGGCAGGCGCCGGGTGCGTGGCGTTGGCGCTGGGGTCGGGGCGGCGAGGTCAGGACAGCTGGCCCAGGTCGACCGTCACGGCCAGCCCACCCCGCGCCGAGCGGCCCAGCGTGAGTCCGCCGCCTGCCTGCTCGGCGGTGCGGCGGGCGATGTCGAGGCCCAGGCCGGTGGACCCGCCGCCGCTCGCGCCCCGGCGCAGGACGTCGGCTCCTCCGCGCAGCCCGGGACCGGCGTCGGCGACGAGCAGTCGGGCCCCTCCGCCCGGCCGCGGGCCGAGCTGGACGGCGAAGGCGGTGCCGTCCGGCGTGTGCGCGAACACGTTGCCGAGCAGCGCGTCGACCAGGGCCTCGAGGTCGGCTCGGCCCACCGCGACAGGCAGCGGGCCGGGGCCGACGTCGGTACGGACGTCGCGGTCGGTGTCCTCGGCCAGCACCGACCAGAACGCGACCCGGTCGGCCACCACCGCGGTGGCATCGCACCCCGCGGCGTCGGTGGCGCGCCGGCGGGCAGCGTCGATCACCGAGGTGACCGCGCGCTGCACCGCGTCCACCCCGGCCCCGATCTTGACCGCGTCCTCGGCGCGCGGCAGGGCCTCGGCGTCGAGCCGCAGCGCGGTGAGCGGGGTGCGGACGCGGTGCGAGAGATCGGCGACGGTCTCCCGCTCCTCGCGCAGCAGCTCACCGATCCGACCCGCCAGCGTGTTCAACGCGGCGGCCACCACTCCGACCTCGACCGGCGCGTCCGGGTCGGCCCGGGCGTCGAGCTCGCCGTGGGCCAGCCGGTGCGACACGGACGCCACGTCGATCGTCGCCCGCACCAGGCTGCGCGCGAGCCCGTCCGCGACGAGCAGGCTCACCCCCAGGAGCGCGACCCCGAGCCCGGCGAGCAGCAGCCAGGCCCGGCCGACGCCCGCGGCGAGCGCGGCGTCGGTGACGAAGGTGCGGATCACACCGGTGCGCCCGGCCGGGTCGCGCACCGCGAAGACGATCTCCCGGCCGCCGTCGACGATCCCGGACGCGCTGCTCCCCCGCGCGGCGAGCTCCACCAGCGGCGTGCGCGGCGCCGGCGCGCCGAGCACCGGACCGTCGGCGGGGAACACGCTGACCTGGGCCGGCGACGTCGCGTCGACCTGGGCGACCGCCACGGCGAGCGCGGCGGGGTCCGCGACGGCGACCAGCGCGGTCAGCGCCTGGGCGTCCGCCGTCGCGGCGAGCACGGCGCGTTCGGACGCGACGGTGCGGACGAGCAGCGCCAGCGGTACGAGGAACGCGACCAGCACCAGCGAGGTCGTGGCCGCGACGAGCAGCAGCACCCGCCTGCGCACCGGTCAGTCCCCGGAGCGCAGGGACGAATCGGCCGCGGGCGTGTCGACGGCGGGGCCGGGCGCGGCGATGCGCACCCCGACCCCACGGACGCTGTGCAGGTAGCGCGCCTCCTGCGCGGTCTCGCCGAGCTTGCGGCGCAGCCACGAGAGGTGGACGTCGACGGTCTTGTCCGCGCCGCCGTAGGGCAGCTGCCAGACCTCGGTGAGCAGCTCGCGCTTGCTCACGACGCGCCCGGCGCGGGCCGCGAGGTAGTGCAGCAGGTCGAACTCGCGGGGCGTGAGCTCCAGCGGGCGGCCGTCGATGCCGGCCTGCCGGGTGCGCGGGTCGATCCGCAGCCCGCCGACCACGACCTCGGTGTCCGCGGGTCCCTCGCCCGCCCCGCGGCGCAGGACGGCGCGGATCCGCGCGTCGAGCTGCGCCGCGCTGAAGGGCTTCACGACGTAGTCGTCGGCGCCCGCGTCGAGCACCGCGACGATCTCGGCCTCGTCGTCGCGGGCTGTGGCGACGACGACCGGGACCCGGCTGACGCCGCGGAGCATCCGCAGTACCGCCGCGCCGTCGACGTCGGGGAGCCCGAGGTCGAGCACGACGACGTCCGGGCGGTGCCCGACGGCGTGCTCGAGCCCGGCCAGCCCGGTCGGGGCGGAGGCGACGGCGTGACCTCGCTCGGTCAGCCCGCGCACGAGCGCGGTGCGGATCGTCGGGTCGTCCTCGACGACCAGGACCTGGGCCACCCCGCGGACGATAGGGCACCCGGCCGCGGCGGCGGGCCGACTTAGCGTCCCGTTAGGGCGGTGTTGAGCCGCGCCACAGTCTCGGCGCGGCATGCTGGGGCGGTGTCGAGCGCGCGCACCCGTGTAGTGGCCGGCGTCGCGGCGTGGGCCGCGGCGGTCGGCGCAGCCCTGGTCGTCGGTCTCACGGCGGTGGGCGCGATCGGGGCGGGCCTGCTCGGGCCGGGCCAGGAGCCGCTGACCCCGGCCGAGGTCGACGCCCGGCTGGCGTCGGCCGACCCGGCGACGCCGGCCCCGGGAACGGCGGCCGCCGCCCCTCCGGTCGGCCCGCCCGCCGTGCCAGAGGTGCTCGCCACCGCGGGCGGGACGGTGCTCGCCCGCTGCACTGGTGATCGGCCCGAGGTGGTGTCGGCGACCCCGGCGCAGGGGTTCCGGGTGCAGACCGAGGACGATGACCGCGGGCCGCGGGTCCGGTTCCGCGCAGGGCAGACGCGCATCGAGGTGAACCTGACCTGCGCAAACGGTCGCCCCGTCGCCACAGTCGCGACGGACGACTGAACCTGACCGGCCCGGGCGGTGATCGCCGCGAGGGTCGCGCCACGGCTGCCGACGCGACCGTGAGGCGACGCTGACAACGATCATCGTTCGCGGGTTCTCCGTAGCCGGTCAGCCGCCCGACCCGTACGGTCGAGTGATGATCTCCAGGTTGTGCCCCTCCGGCGAGTCGAAGTAGAGCCCCCGACCGCCGTCGTTGTGGTTCTCCCCCTCCTGACCGTGCCAGGGATCCGCCCACGTCGGCAGCCCGCGCTCCCGCAGCCGCTGCGCCGTCGCGGCGAACTCGTCGTCGCCGACGAGGAACGCGTAGTGCTGCGGGACGACCTCGGTCGACTCCATGAAGTCCAGGCTCACCCCGTTCGCCATGGTCACGACCGCGAACGGGCCGAAGCCGACCGGCTCCGGCAACCCGAGGATCTCGGTGAGGAAGCGGGCTCCGGCCCAGCGGTCGGGGCTTGCGACGATGGTGTGGTTCAGCTCGGCCATACCCCACGATGCGACCTGGACCACGGTCGAGGTCAAGGCCCACGCGCCCCCGGGAAGGAGATCGATGCCCGACCCCGCGGTCCTGCTGCGGTCCGCCGCGCTCGACGGCACGGTGACCGACGTCCTCGTCGAGGCCGGCACGGTCGCCGCCATCGGCTCGGACCTGCCCGCGCCGGGGGGCGCGCAGGTCGTCGATCTCGACGGGCGGGCGCTGCTGCCCGGGTTGTGGGACGCGCACGTGCACTTCGACCAGTGGACGCTCGCCCGCCGTCGCCTCGATCTCGGGCCGGCCCGCTCCGCGGCCGAGGCGACGGAGCTGGTCGCCACCCGGCTGCGGACGGACCCGCCCGAGCTGGGAACAGTGCTGGTCGGGCACGGGTTCCGGGACGCGCTGTGGCCCGACGCGCCGCACCGCGACCTGCTCGACCGGGTCACCGGTGCCGTACCGGTCGTGCTGGTGGCCGCAGACCTGCACTGCTGCTGGCTCAACTCCGCCGCCGCCACCCGCTACGGCATGGCGGGCCATCCCAGCGGGCTGGTCCGCGAGCGGGACTGGATGCCGATCATGATCGACGTGCGGTCCCCGTCTGCCGTGATCGACCGCTGGTGTGCCGACGCGGGCCGGGCCGCGGCGGCGCGGGGCGTGGTCGGGATCGTCGACTACGAGGCGCCGTGGCAGCTCGACGCCTGGACCGCGCGGATCGCCGGGGGCGCCGACGCGCTGCGGGTGGTGGCGTCGGTGTGGCCGGAGGCGCTGGACGGCTCGGACGGGCCGATCGCCCGCGGTCTGCGCAGCGGCGACGTCGTGCCGGGTACCGGCGGATTGCTGACGATGGGGTCGCTCAAGGTCGTCACCGACGGCTCGCTCAACACCCGCACGGCCTGCTGCGACGACCCCTACCCCGGGCTGACCGGGGCGCAGGCCCGCGGTGTGTTGCTGGTGGGGCCGGACGAGCTGCTGCCGCTCCTGCGGCGCGCCGCCCGCCACGGGATCGGCGCGGCGGTGCACGCGATCGGCGACCGGGCCAACGCGCTCGTGCTCGACACCTTCGCCGCCCTCGCCACGACGGCCGGTGTCGGGGAAGCCGCAGCGCCGGGTCGGCGCATCGAGCACGCTCAGCTCCTGCGCGACGTCGACCCGGCGCGGTTCGCCGCGCTCGGGGTGGTGGCCAGCGTGCAGCCGGCGCACGTGCTCGACGACCGCGACGTCGCCGACCGGCTCTGGGCGGGACGCACCGGCCGCGCCTTCCCCTTCCGCACGTTGCTCGACGCCGGCGTCGAGATCATTCTCGGCTCCGACGCGCCCGTGGCGCCGCTCGACCCGTGGATCACGATCGCGGCCGCGGTGCACCGCAGCGGTGACGACCGGCCGTCGTGGCACCCCGAGCAGGAGATCCCGCTGCCGGTCGCGCTCGCCGCGTCCACGGGGCCCGACGGCCCGGTGCAGGTGGGCCGCCGCGCCGACCTGTGCGTCACCGACCTGGACCCGGCGGCGGTGCCCGCCGCGACCCTGCGCACCATGCCGGTGGTCGGCACGCTGCTCGGCGGCCGCTGGACCCACCGCGTCGGGATCTGATCAGGCGGTGCCGTCCTCCGCGCCGCTCGCCGCCGGTGCGTCGTCCCCGCCCGTCTCCTGGTCCGCATCCGGGGAGCCCCGGTTCTCCGCGGGCAGCAGGCCGCGCAGCGTCGCCCCGGTGATCCGCCGGAACGCCCGGCGCGGCAGCCGCGCGCGGTCCAGCACCGCGACCTCCAGTGCACTCACCCCGAGCACGCGCGCCGCGGCGGGACCGTTGCTCGCGGGACCGGGTGCCGGCGCCGACTGCAGAGCCTTGACGGCCACCGCCAGGGCGTCGGCCAGCGCGGCGCCGGTCTGGTAGGAGCCGCGGAGGCTGGAGCTGATCGGGTCGGTCTGCCCGCCCATCACCACGAACTGCGGCTCGTCCGTGATCGAGCCGTCGTAGGTGATCCGGTAGAGCTGGTCGCCCGCCGGCTCCGTCCCGACCTCGGCGACGCACAGCTCGACCTCGAACGGCTTCTGCTGCTCGATGAACGAGGGCCCGAGGAACTGGGCGTAGGCGTTGGCCAGCCAACGGCCGGTGACGTCGCGCCGGTCGTAGGAGTAGCCGCGGACGTCCGCGAGCCGGACGCCGTTGGTGCGCAGCGACTCGAACTCGTTGTACCGGCCGACGGCCGCGAACCCGATCCGGTCGTAGATCTCCGAGACCTTGCGCAGCGACGGCGAGTGGTTCTCCGCGACGAACAGCACACCGTCGGCGAAGGTGAGCACCACGACGCTGCGGCCACGGGCGATCCCCTTGCGGGCCAGCTCCGAGCGGTCGCGCAGGAGCTGGTCGACGGAGGAGTAGAACGGCATCGTCACGGGGCGGCTCCAGGGTGCGCAGGGGAGGAGAGCAGCGGGGGCACGGAGGAAGTCAGCCGCCGGGCCGCGTGGTGCGGCCGGTCACCACGGCCGTGGTGACCTCGGCGATGTCGGCGTCCGGGTGGCGCACCGCGCCGTCGCCGGTGATCGAGACCACGACCGGGTAGATGTGGCGGATGAGGTCCGGCCCGCCCGTCGCGGAGTCGTCGTCCGCGGCGTCGTAGAGCGACTCGACGGCCGTGCGGACCGCGCCGCCCAAGTCCGCGGCGGGGTCGTGCAGCTTCTTGAGCGCTCCGCGGGCGAACACCGAGCCGGAGCCGACCGCGTGGAAGCCCAGCTTCTCCTCGTAGCGGCCGCCGGTCGCGTCGAACGTGACGATTCGCCCGGCCGTCGCCGGGTCCGCGGCGTCCGTGTCGTACCCGGCGAACAGCGGGATGACGACGAAGCCCTGCAGGGCGGCGCCGAGGTTCCCGCGGACCATCGCGGCCAGCTGGTTCGCCTTGCCGTCGAGCGACAGCGGGACGCCCTCGATCTTCTCGTAGTGCTCGAGCTGGACGGTGAACAGCCGCACCATCTCGACCGCGATGCCGGCCGACCCGGCGATCCCGACGGCGGAGAACGAGTCGGTGATGAACACCTTCTCGATGTCGCGCTGGGCGATCATGTTGCCCATCGTGGCGCGCCGGTCGCCGGCGATGACGACCCCGCCGGCGAAGGTCAGCGCGACGATGGTGGTGCCGTGCGGCACGTCCAGGCCCGGTGTACGCGGGGCCGCGGTGTGCCCCCGCAGGTCGATCCCCTCGGGCATCCGGCCGGGGAGCAGGTGCGGGGCCGTGGCCGCCAGGTAGTCCGTGAACGAGGTGCAGCCGGGCTGCACGCCCGTGCCGAGCACGCTGGGGTTCGGCAGCCGGGGCTCGGGGAACGACATGTGCCTCTCGATCTACGACAGCGGGGACGGATGAGGGTGGTACGAGCCCGGCCCCCGCGTGCGCGGGGGCCGACGGGGGGACGAGACCGGGGCCGAACATCGAACCGGCGCCGACGGCGGGTCTCTCCCGGCCTCGTCCCTCCGGTAGGGGGAGGCTACTCGCCGCCCTTCTGGACGTAGGCGCGGACGAAGTCTTCGGCGTTCTCCTCGAGCACGTCGTCGATCTCGTCGAGGATCGTGTCGACGTCCTCCCCGAGCTTCTCCCGCCGCTCCTGTCCGGACGCCTCGGCGCCCGCGCCGTCTTCGTCGTCCCCGCCACCGCCGCCCTGACGCTTGGTCTGCTCCTGCGACATGACGTCTCCTCCTCGGGCCTGTCCCACCGCACGCCCCGGACCGACGGGGCGCCCGGTGGGATCCGGTACTCGAACCCTACCGAGGAGACCGACGAAAAGCGCGAGGCCGTGCTCACGCCGACGGTCTGCCGGTCGCGCGGCCCACGACGGGCACTCAGCCGCGGGTGAGCGCCTCCACCAGCTCCTCTGCCGTGCGCGAGGCGTCGATGAGCTCGCCCACGTGCCGGCGGGTGCCCCGCATCGGCTCCAGGGTGGGGATGCGCACCAGCGACTCGCGGCCCAGATCGAAGATCACCGAGTCCCAGGACGCGGCCGCGACCTGCGTGGGGTAGCGCTCCAGGCAGCGGCCGCGGAAGTAGGCACGGGTGTCGGTCGGCGGGGTCGTCATCGCGGCCACCACGGTGTCCTCGTCGACCAGCCGCGTCATCGAGCCACGCGTGACGAGGCGGTTGTAGAGGCCCTTGCCCATCCGCACGTCCGCGTACTGCAGGTCGACCAGCTGCAGCCGCGGCGCGTCCCAGGTCAGCCCGTCACGCTCGCGGTAGCCCTCGAGCAGGCGCAGCTTCGCCGGCCAGTCGAGGCGGTCCGCGCAGCCCAGCGGGTCCCGGGTCAGGTCGTCCAGGACCGTGCCCCACAGCTCCAGGACCTCGGCGGTGTCCGCGTCGACGTCGGCTCCGAGGGTGTTCTCGACGTGCTTGGCGGCCTTCTCGAAGTAGGCCCGCTGCAGGTCCAGACCGGTGACCTTGCGGCCGTCGGTCAGCTCGATCGTCGTCTTCAGCGACGGGTCGTGGCTGATCCGGTGGACCGACCGGACGGGCTCAGCCAGCCGCAGCTCGTCGAACCGGACGCCCTTCTCGATCATGTCGAGGACCAGCGCGGTGGTGCCGACCTTGAGCAGCGTCGAGTACTCCGACAGGTTCGCGTCGCCGATGATCACGTGCAGGCGGCGGTACTTGTCGGCGTCGGCGTGCGGCTCGTCGCGGGTGTTGATGATCCCGCGCTTGAGCGTGGTCTCCAGGCCGACCTCGACCTCGATGTAGTCGCTGCGCTGCGAGAGCTGGTAGCCCGCCTCGTCACCGGAGGCGCCCCGCCCGACCCGGCCGGCGCCGACGATCACCTGCCGGGAGACGAAGAACGGCGTGAGCCCCGCCACGATCGACGGGAACGTGGTCTGGCGGGCCATGAGGTAGTTCTCGTGGGAGCCGTAGCTGGCGCCCTTGCCGTCCACGTTGTTCTTGTACAGCTGCATGCGCGGGGCGCCGGGGACGGTGGCGGCGCGCATCGCGGCCTCCTCCATCACCCGCTCCCCCGCCTTGTCCCAGATGACGACGTCGCGCGGGGTGAGGACCTCGGGCGTGGAGAACTCGGGGTGGGCGTGGTCGACGTAGAGCCGGGCGCCGTTGGTGAGGATGACGTTGGCGGCGCCGAGGTCGTCGAGCTCGGACTCGTTGGGCGAGGCCATGGTGGGCGCGGACAGGTCGAACCCGCGCGCGTCGCGCAGCGGCGACTCCACCTCGTAGTCCCAGCGGGCCCGGCGCGAGCGCGGGATGTCCGCGGCCGCCGCGTAGGCCAGCACGACCTGGGTCGAGGTGATCACCGGGTTGGCCGTGGGATCGCCGGGCACGGAGATCCCGTACTCGACCTCGGTGCCCATGATGCGCCGGGCCGTCACGGGCGGGCCACCCTCATCGAACACAGCCGGGCCGTCCTGCTAGCGCCAGTCATGCCGCGAGCGTAACGCGTGTCCTGGTGGGCGACGCCGTCATGACTGGTCGCCGCGCGTGAGAACGCAGTGGCGATGATGGCGTCATGCAGGTCGATCCCGCGGCGGAGGCCGTCGCCGTCTACGACGAGGCGGGCGCGGTGGTGGGCGTCGCGCCGCGCGGCGAGGTGTACGCGCGGTCGCTGTGGCACGGGGTGGGCGGGGTGCTGCTGCGCAGCGGTGACGGGAGCTGTGTCTACGTCCACCGGCGGTCGGCGACAAAGCTGGTGATGCCCGGGCTGCACGACTGCTGGGCGGGCGGGGTGATCGGGCCCGGCGAGGACCCGGCCGGCACCGCGGCACGGGAGCTGGCCGAGGAGCTCGGTGTGACCGGCGCGCCGCTCACGCCGCTGTTCACGCTGGTCTACGACGAGGGCCCGGGCGGCCTGCGCAGCCACCTGTTCGCCTTCGAGGCGCGCTACGACGGACCCGTGCGCCACCAGCCTGAGGAGGTCGCCGACGGGTGGTGGATGCCGGTCGCTGCGCTGCGGGCGCGGCTGGCGGATCCGGCGTGGCCGTTCGTGCCGGACGGCCGGATGCTCGTCGAGCGCTGGTTCGCCGACCAGGACGCCGGCGGGAGGTAGCGACTACCCGGCGTCGGCACGTGTGTCGCTCTCCACGGGCCAGACCGCCGTGTCGGACAGGTGGGCGACCAGGGCGTCGCTGATCTCGCGCAGCACGCGTTGCTGGTCACGGTCGAGGGCGTCGAACAGGTCGGCCCTGACGGCCTCGACGTGCCCGGGCGCCGCCTCCTCCAGCTTGGCCAGGCCTTCGGGCGTGAGCTCGGCGAACGCCCCGCGCCGGTCCTCGGCACACGCCCGGCGGCGCACCCAGCCCGCCGTCTCCAGGCGTGCGACGGCATGGGAGAGCCGGCTGCGCGACGACAGCGACGAGTCGGCGAGCTGGCTCATCCGCAGCGTCCGGTCCGGTGCCTCGGAGAGGCGGACGAGGATCTCGTAGTAGGCGTGCGGGAGCCCGGCGTCGCGCTGCAACTGGCGCTCGAGGCGGTCGAACAGCAGGCGCTGGGCGGTGAGGAAGGCACGCCATGTCGCTTGCTCGTCGTTGTCCAGCCAGCGTGTGTCGGCGGTCACGGTCGAACCCTCCGGAAATAGTTGAGCCATCAACGCGTTAGAGATAGTATCACTCTCAATCGCTGAGAGTTCAACTATCTAGGAAGGTCGCCATGACTGCCTCCACCACCACCCGGATTCCTGGCTACGTGGTCGGCACCTGGGACATCGACCCGGTGCACTCCGATGTCTCCTTCACCGTGCGGCACATGATGGTGAGCAAGGTACGCGGTCGTCTCGGCACGTTCAGCGGTGAGATCGTGACCGCGCCGGAGTTCACCGAGTCGGTGGTGACCGCCACCGTCGACGCCAGCTCCGTGGACACCGGCAACGCCCAGCGCGACGGCCACATCCGCACCGCCGACTTCTTCGAGGTCGAGACCCACCCGACGTGGTCGTTCCGCAGCGCCGCCATCCGCCCCGACGGCGACGACTACGCCCTCGACGGCGAGCTGACGATCAAGGGCGTGACCCGGCCCGTCACCTTCTCCCTCGAGGTCAACGGCTTCGGCCCGGACGCCTACGGCGGCACCCGCGCCGGCTTCTCGGCCACCACCACGATCAACCGCAGCGACTTCGGCGTCGACATCTCGATGCCGCTCGACGGCGGCGGGGTCGTCGTGAGCGAGAAGGTCCAGGTCGCCCTGGAGATCGAGGCGGTTCTGCGCCAGTCCTGACCGGGGCCTGCCATCCCCCTGAGCGAACGCGGCGTTCGGTGCGTCAGATGCACCCGACGCCGCGTTCGCTCGTTCCGGCTCGGTTCCGGTCCGACTAGTCCGGTTCCGGTCCGACTCCGGGTGCGCGTCGAGCTGACGCCCCGGCCGGCCCATCCGCCGCGAGTCGGCACGTTTGCCGCCGCGAGTCGGCACGTTTGCCGCCGCGAGTCGGCACGTCTTGCGGGCGCCGGTCGGCGGTGGATGCACCGAACGCCACTTTCGGTGCATCGGAGCATCGCGCCCGGCGTGCGCGCTACCGTCGGTCCCGTGGGCTACCGGGAGCACCCCGTGCCGCTTCGGTGGCGCGGCCTCGCCGAGTGCGTGTGGACCTCGGCGGCGCCGGCCGCGCCCGAGGTGATCGACGTGCTGCCCGACGGCTGCATGGACCTCGTCTGGTCCGGCGCGGAGCTGTTCGTCGCCGGGCCGGACACCGCGCCGCACCCGTTCGAGCGGAGGGCGGGCGTCGCGGCGAGCGGGCTGCGGTTCCTTCCCGGGGTTCTGCCCGCGTTGCTCGACGTGCCGGCCGCGGCCTTGCGTGACGCCCGGGTTCCGCTGGACGCGCTGCACCCCGCACTCGCCCGGCGCGGCGTCGCGGCACTGGCCGCGGGCGCGCCCGCCGCACCGGTCCTCACCGCCCTCGCGGCCCGGCTCCCGGGTGCCGCGCCCGAACCCGGGCTGCGCACGGCCGCGCGGCGGCTTGCCGGCGGTGGCTCGGCCGCGGAGACCGCGGACGACCTCGGCTGGACCACCCGCACCCTGCACCGCCGCTGCCTCACCGCGTTCGGCTACGGGCCGTCTGTGCTGCGCCGGGTGCTGCGGTTCCGTCGGGCGGTCGCCCTGCTGCGGGCCGGGGTGGCCCCGGCCGAGGTCGCCGCCCGGGCCGGGTACGCCGACCAGCCGCACCTGTCCCGGGATGTCCGCGCGTTCGGGGGCGTCTCCCCGGCCCGGATGGCGTCGTCACACAGCAAGTAGGGCTGTCGCACCTGCTGAGCGGGGTGCGACGACCGGAGTCGGTGTGTGGCGACGCCGCGGAAGGTGCGGCAGAGCGGGCCCAGCCTGGTCATGACCGCTCGGTCGGGCGCCGCTCCGTGCCGGACCGCCGCTGGACCGCTCCTGGCCGGCGCTCAGCCGGTCGAAGAACCGCCGGGGAGCAGCGCGAACAGGTCGACACCCGTGCCGTCCGGGTCGTGGACCGTCGCGTACCGCATCCCCCAGAACGCGTCGAACGGCGCCAGCTCGCCGTGGTGGCCGGCCGCGGTGAGCTGGTCATACGCGGCGTCGACCGCGGCGGGATCGGGCAGCGCGAAGGCCAGGCTCACCCGGCCGCCCGTACCCGGCTTCCACGCGGGATGGAAGCTCGCGATCGTCTCCTCGGTGTCGAACGCCAGCCGCAGCCCACCCGGGAGACCGACGTCGACATGCGGCTCCGCGTCCGCGGTTGCCGGGATGTCCAGGCCCAGCAGGCGGTAGAACGCGAGCGCGCGCGCCATGTCGGCGACCACGATGCCCACCAAGGCCGGTTTCGCGTCTGTGATCATGCGGCGACGCTACGGCCGGCGGCGCGGCGGCGTCGTGAACGGATCGGACACCGGTCCCCTGTAGAACCAGCGGCCACCCGTCCGGTCGAAGGCGCTGTCCTCCGCGACCACCCCGGTCCGGTGGTGGGCGCGGAACGCGACGGTGCCGGCGGAGTCGAACAGCCCGCCGCCCGTGCTGCCCAGCACCTCCAGCCTCGTCCACCGGTCCTCGGGGTCGAGCGACACGCGCCGCGGCCGGGTGTCCGGGTGCCAGGTGGCGCGCAGGTAGTCGGCGTCACCGACGGCGAAAGCGGCGTACCGGGACCGCATCAGCAGCTCGGCGGTCGGAGCCGCGCTGTCGCCGCGGTGGAACCGGCCGCAGCACGCGTCATAGCTCGCGGGCAGACCGCAGGGGCAGGGCTCCGGCACGCCGCCAGTCTGCCGCGGCGACGCGTATGCAGCGAAAGCGGCGTTGAGTGCGTTGAGTGCACCGAACGCCGCTTTCGCTGCATACGGGCGCTACCCGCCGGCGACGACCTCGCCGAGCACGCGCACCCCCCGCCCGGCCTGCTCCGGGGGCACGGTGCCGTATCCGAGCACGAGCCCGGGCCGGGTGCCGCCGGGGTCGGCCGTGAACCACCTGCGCGGGTAGACCCCGACCCCGCGCTCCACCGCCCGCGCGACCACCGCCTGCTCGTCGGTGCCGTCGGGAAGGTCCAGCACGACGTTCAACCCGGCGGCGATGCCGCCGACCGTCGCCTGCGGCAGCCACCGGCACACGGCGGCGACGACCGCGTCGCGGCGCACCCGGTGCACCCGCCGGCTGCGGCGCAGGTGCCGGTCGAGGTCGCCGGACCGCAGCAGCTGCGCGAACGTCGCCTGCAGGATCGTCGACGTCGCCCCGTCGGTGTCGGCCCGCAGCGCGACCACGTCGTCGACCAGCGCCCCCGGGAGGACCGCCCACCCGAGGCGCAGCCCGGTGGCCAGTGTCTTGGCCGTGGTGCCGCAGTAGACGACGCGCTCGGGCGCGAGGCCCTGCAGCGCCCCGACCGGGCGTCGGTCGTAGCGGAACTCGGCGTCGAAGTCGTCCTCGACGATGTAACCGTTCACGTCCCGGGCCCACGCCACGAGCGCGCTGCGCCGCGGCGGGCTCATCGCGACACCGGTCGGACTCTGATGCGCCGGCGTGACCACCGCGGCCCGCGCCGCGGTCCGGCGCAGCGCGTCCACAACCAGCCCCTCGCCGTCGACGGCGACCGGGTCGACCCGGCGCCCGTCACGGAGCAGGCGGTTGCGCGGCACCGGGTAGCCGGGCTCCTCGACGGCGAAGCGGTGCCCCGGCAGCACCCGTACCAGCAGGTCGACGGCGTGCCCGAAGCTCGAGCAGACCACGATCCGGTCCGGGTGCGCGTCGACGCCGCGGACCCGCCCCAGGTACTCCGCGAGCGCGGTGCGCAGCGCCGGCAGCCCGCGCCGGTCCGTGCCGTCCAGCTCGGCCGCCCCCAGACCGGCGGACGCCGCGCGGGTGGCCCGGGCCCAGGCCGCACGGGGGAACAGCGCGGGATCGGGGCGTCCCGGCCGGAAGTCGACGACGAGCGGCGGGGCCGCCTCCGCCACCGGCGCCGCCCCGCCGCGCCGGGGCAGGGCGTTCACCACGGTTCCCGCGCCCTGCCGGGCGGACACGTACCCCTCGGCGGCCAGCTGGTCGTCGGCCTCCACGACGACCCGCCGGGTCACGCCCAGGTCCGCGGCCAACGCCCGGGTCGACGGCAGGCGCGTCCCCGCGGGTAGGCGACCCCCGCGGACCGCCGCCCGGATGCCGGCCTCGACCTGCGCGCGCACCCCGCGGCCGCGGTCGACGGCGAGGTACAGGTCGGGCGAAGTGGTACCCATGTTCTGCACGCTGACCGGTACTTCCGGGATCCACCGGGTCCTCCTAGCGTCGTGCCCATGCACTCCGCGCTGTGGTTGCCCCTGTTCGACGAGCTCGCCGACCCCGCCGTGGTCGTCCGGCTCGCCGCCGAGGCCGAGGAGGCGGGCTGGCACGGCCTGTTCGTCTGGGACCACACGCATTGGCGGGCGCCCGTCCGCGAGGTGGCCGACCCGTGGATCACGTTCGCCGCTGCGGCCACGGTCACCGAACGGCTCCTGTTCGGTCCCATGGTCACGCCGCTGGCGCGCCGGCGGCCGGCGAAGGTCGCGCGGGAGACCGTGACGCTGGACCGGCTCAGCGGCGGCCGGCTGGTGCTCGGCGTCGGGCTGGGCAGCGACCGGTTCGGCCGCGAGTTCTCCGGCACCGGTGAGGAGTGCGACGACCGGCGCCGCGCCGCCATGCTCGATGAGCACCTGACCGTGCTCGACGCGGCCTGGTCGGGCACTCCGGTGCAGTACCGCGGTGAGCACTACGTGCTCGACGGGTTGACCTTCTACCCGGCCCGCCCGATACCCGTGTGGACGGCCGGGTTCCCGGGACACACCCGGCCGCTGCGCCGCGCCGCGACCCGAGAGGGCTTCTTCCCCGTCAACGTGGCGCACCCCGACGAGCTAGCCGCGGTCGCTGCGGCGCTCGACGAGCTGCGCGGCGGCTCGACCGGCCCCTTCGACCTGGTCGTCGGCCTGTCAGCGGGTGCGGACGTCGCCGCGTTCGCGGCAGCGGGCGCGACCTGGTGGCTGACGGACTTCGATCCCGCGACCGTCACGGTCGACGAGGTCCGCGGCGTGCTGAAGGACGGCCCGGCATGACGGTACGTCTCCTCTCGGTGGGCGAGGTCGACCTGTGCGTCGAGACCTTCGGCTCCCCGTCCGACCCGACAATCCTGCTCATCCACGGGGCGTGCGCCTCGATGCTGTGGTGGCCGCAGGCGTTCTGCGCCGCGCTCGCCGACCGCGGGCGCCATGTGGTCCGCTACGACAACCGCGACACCGGGCGCTCGACGCACTACCCGCCCGGCCGCCCGCCGTACTCGCTGCGCGACCTCGCCGACGACGCCGTCGGGCTGCTGGACGCGCTGGCCGTCCCGGACGCACACGTGGTCGGACGCTCGATGGGCGGCGGGGTCGCCATGGTCGCCGCGCTGGACCATCCGGAGCGGGTCGCGACGCTCACGCTCGTCGGCACCACCACCGGTGCCGACGACCTGCCGCCGATGTCGCCCGCGTTCCTGTCCCGGCCGACCGCCGACGATCCCGTCGACGACATCGTGCTGCTGATGCGCGCCTTCGCGGGCCCCTCGCCGTTCTTCGACGCTGTGGCGACCCGTCGTCTCGCGGCTGCCGACGTGGCCCGCACCGTCTGCCTCGACGCGGCGCTGGTCAACCATTTCGCCATGCGGATCGACGGCCCCCGCGCGGGGGGCCCGCCGACATCGCGGTGCCCACGCTCGTCGTGCACGGCGACGTCGATCCCGTGCACCCGCTGCCGCACGGGCAGGCCCTCGCCGACGCGATACCCGGCGCGACCCTGCTGGTGCTCCCCCACACCGGCCACGACCTCCCACCGCAGCACATCGGGCTCGTCGTCGATGCGCTCGTCGCCCACACCGGCTGAGGAACATCCCATGGACACGAGCACGCTGCCCGTCGTCGCCGGCTCGTCGTCCGAGGCCCGGACCGCGGCCGACCTGTCCGACGGGTGAGCCCGCACGCGCCGGTGGCCCGGCCCCTCGAGAGGGACCGGGCCACCGGGACGTGCGGTGCTACAGGTACTGGCCGGTGTTGCTCGCGGTGTCGATCGCCCGACCCGACTCCGCGTTCTTGCCCGTGACCAGGGTCCGGATGTAGACGATCCGCTCGCCCTTCTTGCCCGAGATCCGCGCCCAGTCGTCCGGGTTCGTGGTGTTGGGCAGGTCCTCGTTCTCGGCGAACTCGTCGACGATCGCGTCCAGCAGGTGCTGCACGCGCAGGCCGGGCTGCCCGGTCTCGAGCACCGACTTGATCGCCGCCTTCTTCGACCGGTCCACGATGTTCTGGATCATCGCCCCGGAGTTGAAGTCCTTGAAGTACAAGGTCTCCTTGTCACCGTTGGCGTAGGTGACCTCCAGGAACCGGTTCTCCTCGGTCTCGTCGTACATCCGCTCGACCACGCGCTGGATCATCGCGCTCACGCACGACTTGCGGTCGCCCGCGAACTCGGCCAGGTCGTCGTCGTGGATCGGTAGCGTCTTCGTCAGGTACTTGGAGAAGATGTCCTGCGCCGCCTCGGCGTCCGGCCGCTCGATCTTGATCTTCACGTCGAGCCGTCCGGGCCGCAGGATCGCCGGGTCGATCATGTCTTCCCGGTTCGAGGCGCCGATGACGATGACGTTCTCCAGGCCCTCGACGCCGTCGATCTCGCTGAGCAGCTGGGGCACGATCGTCGTCTCGACGTCGCTGGACACGCCCGATCCGCGGGTGCGGAAGATCGAGTCCATCTCGTCGAAGAACACGATCACCGGGGTGCCGGCCGAGGCCTTCTCCCGGGCCCGCTGGAAGATCAGCCGGATGTGCCGCTCGGTCTCGCCGACGAACTTGTTGAGCAGCTCCGGGCCCTTGATGTTGAGGAAGAACGACTTCGCCTCGTTCGGGTTGTCCCCGCGCGCCGCCGCGACCTTCTTGGCCAGCGAGTTCGCCACCGCCTTCGCGATGAGCGTCTTGCCGCAGCCGGGCGGGCCGTAGAGCAGCACGCCCTTGGGCGGCCGCAGCTCGTACTCGCGGAACAGCTCGGCGTGCAGGAACGGCAGCTCGACCGCGTCGCGGATCTGCTCGATCTGCCGGAACAGGCCGCCGATGTCCTCGTAGGCGACGTCCGGCACCTCCTCCAGCACGAGGTCCTCGACCTCGGCCTTCGGCACCCGCTCGTAGGCGTAGCCGGCCTTGGTGTCGACCAGCAGCGAGTCGCCCGGCTTGAGCGGGACGAACGCCGGGTCGTCCGGTGGGAGGGTCAGCGGCGCGGCGAGCCACACCACCCGCTCCTCGTCCGCGTGCCCGACGACCAGCGCGCGGCCGGCGAGCTCGACGGTCGGCTCCGACAGGACCTCACGCAGCCCGCACACCTCGCCGGTGCGCTCGTAGTCGCCGGCTTCGACGACGGTGAGCGCCTCGTTGAGCCGCACGGTCTGCCCGGCCTGCAGCGTCTCGCCCTCGACCGCCGGGGACACCGCGACCCGCATGCGCCGGCCGGAGGTGAACACGTCCACGGTCTCGTCGGGGAACCGGGCCAGGAAAACGCCGTACCCGCTGGGCGGCTGCGCCAGCCGGTCGACCTCCTCGCGGAGCGCGACGAGCTGGGCCCGCGCCTCCTTGAGGGTCTCGGTGAGCTTCTCGTTGCGGGCCGACAGCTGCGCGAGGCGTCCGGCTGACTCGGCGAGCCGCTGCTCCAGGATGCGGACGTGCCGCGGGGATTCGGTGATCTTGCGCCGTAGGAGCGCGACCTCTTCTTCGAGGAAGCGGATCTGGGCGGCGGCCTCAGTCGGGCTGAGTTCGCCATGACCGTGCGCGTCGCCCGGGCCATGTCTGCCGGGACCGTCGTAGTGGTTCACGGCATCCTCCCTCCGTGTTCCGTTTCCATACGGTACCTGCGAACGAGGTTCGGCATGCTGCGGCGAACCGGTGATCCATCACTCAGCCGGACGGCACCTTGACGCGGCGTCGTCGTTCCTCTCTCGTGACGGACCCGACGTGCCGAACTGCTCCGAACGGTGTCAGCGACTGGTCGGACGGCGCTGTGGTCGGGGCGGAACGACCCCGTCGGCCAGCCTACGGGCCGTCACCAGGAACGCTGTGTGACCGATCATGCGATGCTCCGGCCGGACCGCGAGGCCCACCACATGCCAGGGCCGGACCAGCGATTCCCAGGCCTGGGGCTCGGTCCAGCACTGCTGTTCGCGCAGGGCCTCGGTCAGCCGGGAGAGCTGGGTCGTTGTCGCTACGTAACCGACGAGGACGCCGCCGGGCACGAGCGCAGCCCGGACCGTGTCGAGGCACTCCCACGGCGCCAGCATGTCGAGCACAACCCGGTCGGCGGGCTCCGCGGCGCCGTCGTGGCCGTTGAGGTCACCCGACCGGAGGGCCCAGTTCGGCGGAACCTGACCGAAGAACGTCTCGACGTTGCGCCGCGCGTGGTGCAGGTGGTCGTCCCGGATCTCGTAGGAGATCACCACACCGGCCGGCCCCACCGCCTGCAGCAACGAGCAGGTCAGCGCTCCCGACCCGGCGCCGGCCTCCAGCACGCGGGCACCGGGGAAGATGTCGCCCCACATCAGGATCTGCGCGGCGTCCTTCGGGTAGATGACCTGCGCACCGCGGGGCATCGACAGCACGTAGTCGGCCAGCAGCGGGCGCAACGCCAGGTAGGGCGTGCCGACGGGGGACACGACGACGCTGCCCTCCGGCTTGCCGATCAGGTCGTCGTGGGCCAGACCGCCGCGGTGGGTGTGATACTGCCCGCCTTCCTCCAGCGTGAGGGTGTAGCGGCGGCCCTTGGGATCGGTGAGCTGAACGCGGTCACCGGCGCGGAAGGGGCCGCCGCGGGCGAGCGGATCCGGGCGCGGGCCACCGTTGCGGCCGTCGGCGGGCGCGGACGCCGCGGTCTCCGCGAGGCGGACCGGGCGGCGGCATCGGTCGTGTCGGAACCGGTCGCCGGCACGGCCTCGTCGGGTTCGGGGTCGCGGAGCGGTGGGTCGAGCAGTTCGGACACGACGGCCACGCTATCCGGGCCGAACGATCGCGCTGCGGGCCGGTCCCGAGGTGCGCCGCCGGCGGACCTCGTCCCGGGTGCGGGACCGGTGTGGTGGTCAGCCGGTGGGGTCGGGTGTGGGCAGCAGCCGCCACTGCCCGCCGACGCGGCGCAGCGCGTTCGTCACCACGGGCCGCCTGCCCGACACCTCCACCGACCAGGCCACGGTCGCGGCGTCACCGTCGACGTCGACCCGCTCGACCGACAGCGTGTCGGCGATCCTCGCCGCGCCCTGGGCGACACCGGACCCGGCGTAGAGGGTCGCGATGGCGGCCTCGCAGGTCGGGGCCGGGGTGCCGCGACGGGCCAGCTCGTCGAGAAGCCGTTGGTTGGTCTCCGGGGCGTTGAGCGCACAAGCCGTGGCGAAGTCGCCGTCGGCGACGGCGCGCAGATAGGTGCGGAACACGGTCTCGACCGCGGCCCGGTCCTCGGCGGTCCCGTTGCCGGGGGCCGGCGCCGTCACCGGTGCGAGCGGGGCGCGCGGGGCCGACGTCGACGGGGTTACGGGCGAGGGGGGCGCAGGCGACGGGGTGGGCACCGCGGTCGCGCTCAAGATCGGCGGTGCCGGGGCGGACGGCGTGGACGACCCGCATCCGCCGACGGTGACGCCGGCCGCGAGAGCGGCGACGATGCGGGCCCGGGCGGCGATGCCGAACCTCGGCAGGCGGTTCATCGCGGTCACCGTAGCGCCGCGACCGCGGGCGGCACCGCGTGGCCGCCCTCCGCGTCACCCTGCGGACCTCGCGGGACGTGCGCTTCTGCGATGTCGGGGACCGGGCGCGATGTCGGGGTCGAGCTCAGGGGCGGGGGCCGGCGCGGAGTCGACCGCGATGCTCGGCGCCGTGGCGGAACTGTCGTACCCCTGCCCTACCGTGACCGGCATGGCGCAGACGCAGTGCACCGCCGGGCCGGAGGGGCTCGCCCCGCCCGGGGAGCCGGGCGACGTCCCGCGGCGCCCCGCGCTCTCGCCGTCGCGCGCGAACGACTTCAAGCAGTGCCCGCTGCTGTACCGGTTCCGGGCGATCGACCGACTGCCCGAGGTGCCGACCTCAGCCCAGGTCCGCGGCACGCTGGTGCACGCGGTGCTGGAGCGGCTGTTCCTGCTGCCGGCCGGGGAGCGCACGCCGGAGGCCGCGCGGGCGCTCCTCGGCCCGACGTGGGCGCGGTTGTGTGAAGACGATCCCGGGCTCGCGGCCGCGCTGTTCGGCGACGGCACCGGACCGAGGGAGAAGGCGACGGCATCGCCCGAGGCATCAAGCGATGCGGCACGGCCGTCGAGCGATGCGGCACGGGCGTCGCCCGCCGATACCGGCGCGGGCAGCACCGCCCGCGTGCCGAGCACTGACCCCCAGGCTTGGCTGGCGAGCGCCGGGCGGCTGCTCGACGCCTACTTCGCCCTCGAGGACCCGCGCCTGCTCGAACCGGAGGCCCGGGAGCTGCTCGTCGAGGTCGAGCTGGAGTCCGGGCTGCTGCTGCGCGGGTACGTCGATCGGGTCGACCGCACGGGGACGGACGGCGCCACCATCCGGGTGGTCGACTACAAGACCGGCAGCGCACCCCGGCCGATCGCCGAGGCGAGGGCGCTGTTCCAGATGAAGTTCTACGCGCTGGCGTTGCTGATCTTGCGCGGCGTGATGCCGACGGAGCTGCGGCTGCTGTACCTGACCGGCCCCGAGGTGCTGCACTACACCCCGGACGAGGCCCAGTTGCGCCGCTTCGCCGGCACCCTGGAGGCGATCTGGGCGGCGATCCGCACCGCGGGCCGCACCGGTGACTTCCGGCCGAACCCGGGCCCGTCGTGCGGGTGGTGCGGCTACAAGCCGCTGTGCCCGGCGTGGGACGGGGTGCCGCCGCCCTATCCGGGCTGGCCCGAACCCGCGGTCAGTCCGACCCGTTCGTCTTGAGCGCGCGGCACGAACGGATGTCGGTGGTGAGAATGGCCTTGGCCCCCAACGCGGCGAGCTGGTCCATGACCTTGTTCGCCTTCGTCCGCTTGACCATGGACCGCACGGCCACCCACTTGTCGTCGTCGAGGGGCGAGATCGTCGGCGCCTGCAGGCCGGGAGTGATCTTCACGGCCGCATCCTTGACCGTCTTCGGGCAGTCGTACTCCATCATCAGGTACTGGCGGGCCAGCACCACGCCGCGCAACCGCTCGGTGAACACCCGCTTCATCGCGGCGACCTCGGCGGTCTGCTCGCGGTCCGGACGGGGTTCGCGCTCGATCAACGTGGCCTCGCTCTCGGCGATCGGCTCGCCGATCACGATGAGACCGTGCTGGCGCAGGGTGCGGCCGGACGACACGACATCCGCGACGGCGTCGGCCAGCCCCAGGTGCACGGAGATCTCCACCGCACCGTCGAGCTTGACGATCTCGGCGCGGACCCGGGCCCGCGCCAGGTGCGCGCGCACCAGGCGCGGGTACGAGGTGGCGATCCGCTTGCCCTCGAGGTCGACGACGGTCTTGATCTCCCCGTCGTCGAGCGCGGCGTACCGGAACTTGGAGGCGCCGAAGCCCAGCTCGAGCAGGCTCTGCACCTGGCTGCCCGACTCCTCCTTGAGGTCCGCACCGGTCACGCCGAGCTGCAGGTCACCGGACCCGACATAGGTCGCGATGTCCTTGGGGCGCAGGTAGAAGAACTCGATGTCGTTCTCCTCGTCCGCGATGCTCAGGTCGCGCGGGTCGGAACGTTGCCGGTACCCGGCCTCGCGCATCATCGTCGCGGCGGGTTCGGCGAGGGTTCCCTTGTTGGGGAGTGCGACGCGGAGCATCGGGTTTCTCCTTGCCAGTGCTCATGGGCACCGTGCGGTCAAGCGGATACAGCGGGGTGCGGATTCAGAGGTACTTGTAGACATCTGCGAGGTTCAGGCCGCGCCCGATCATGATGACCTGGGCGCGGTAGAGAAGCTGGGAGATCTCCTCGGCGAGCGCGTCGTCCGGCTCGTGCTCGGCGGCCAGCCAGACCTCGCCAGCCTCCTCGAGGAGCTTCTTTCCCTGGGCGTGCACCCCGGCGTCGAGCGCGGCCACGGTCCCGGATCCGGTGGGGCGGGTGGCCGCCTTCTCGGTCAGCTCGGCGAACAGCTCGTCGAACGTCTTCACGGTCACACACATCCCGGGGTCGGTTTCCTGAGGGTTCCACCTGTCGCTCACAGTGTCCGTCGTCGCATCCGTTACCTGACCATCGGGGTACGCGTGCTGAGACCGCCGGACAGCCGGATGCGCCGGATGGACGGACGGCCCCGGGGCAGGTGTGGCGGTCCGGCGCCGGACCGCTCGTCGGGCCGAGCGGTATCGGGGTCGTCGTCGAGAACCGCCGGACGCGCCGTCAGGCCACCCGCTCCTCGTCCGCGTCGGACGCCGCCCGCAACACCGCGCCCAGCTCGGCCGCGGTCAGCCCCACGAGGTCGTCACGAAACGTGCGCCGCGGCCCGGTCGGCACCGCCACCTCGCACGGCACGACGAGGACCGCGGCGCCGGCGCGTTCGGCGGCCAGCGCGCCGTTCGGCGAGTCCTCGACGGCCACGCACCGCTGCACCGGGACGCCGAGCAGCTCGGCGGCCCGCCGGTAGGGATCGGGTGCGGGCTTGCCTTCCGCGACCTCGTCACCGCAGACGGTGACGTCGAAGAACTCCCGGCCGATGCCGTCAAGGGCGAGCTCGGTGATCCGGCGCAGGCTGTTGGTCACCAACGCCGTCGGTATCGCGGCGGCTCGCACGGTGCGCAGGGCGGCGCGGGCGCCGGGCCGCCAGTCGACCTCGCCCGCGGTGAACAGCTCCTCGGTCCGCGCGACGAGGCGCTCGTAGGTCCACGCGATCTGCTCGGGGGTGGCGGGCATGCCGACGTCGCCGAGCAGCACGACGATGCTCGTGTCGATGTCGACCCCGACGAGCGCGTCGCGTGACCGGTCGCTCAGCGCTCCGCCGAGCTCCCGGGCGGTGTCCTGCAACGAGACGTCCCACAGCCGCTCGGAGTCGATCAGCGTGCCGTCCATGTCCCACAGCACCGCCGCCGGGCGGGCGCTGGGGTTGTCCTGAAAGCCACGTTCAGGACGTGTGGCGCCCTGAACGTGGCTTTCAGGACACGATCCGCGCGAGTGATCAGCCGGCATTGAAGTACTTGGCCTCCGGGTGGTGGGCGACGAGCGCGTCCGTGGACTGCTCGGGGTGCAGCTGCAGCTCCTCGGACAGCGCGACGCCGATGCGCCCGGGCTGTAGCAGATCGACGAACTTGGTCCGGTCGTCGAGGTTCGGGCAGGCGCCGTAGCCCAGCGAGTAGCGGGCACCGCGGTAGCCGAGCTTGAAGTACTCCTCGACGTCCGCGGGGTCCTCGGCCGCGACGGGTGCACCCGTCGTCGGGAACGTGAGCTCCTCGCGGATCCGCCGGTGCCAGTACTCGGCCAACGCCTCGGTGAGCTGCACGCCCAGGCCGTGCACCTCGAGGTAGTCGCGGTAGGCGTCCTTGGCGAACAGTTCGTTCGCGTAGTCCGCGATGGGCTGCCCCATCGTGACCAGGTGCAGCGGCAGCACGTCCACCTCGCCGGCGGCGACGGCCAGCGCGCGGGGCCGCCAGAAGTCGGCCAGGCACAGGTTCCGGTCGCGGCGCTGGCGGGGGAAGGTGAAGCGGGTCCGCTCCCCTGCGTCCGCCCGCGGCTCGTCGAGCACCACCAGCGTGTCGCCCTCGGCGACGGCCGGGAAGTAGCCGTAGACCACGGCCGCCCCCGACAGCACGCCCTCGGTGGCCAGCCGGTCCAGCCAGTACCGCAGCCGCGGTCGGCCCTGGGTCTCGACGAGGTCCTCGTAGGAAGGCCCGTCCCCGGCGCGGGACCCGCGCAGGCCCCACTGGCCCAGGAACAGGGCGCGCTCGTCGACGAGCCCGGCGTACTCGGCCACGGCGAGGCCCTTGACGACCCGGGTGCCCCAGAACGGCGGGGTGGGGATCGGGTTGTCCAGCGCGACGTCCGAACGCTCCGGGAGCGGCCCGGCCACCTCGGCCTCGGCGGCCTTCCGGCGCGCGGCGACCCGCTGCGACCGCTCGTGGCGAGCCTTGCGCTCGGCCCGCTTCGCCTCCTCGGCCTCGTCGATCGCCGGCGCGGCGCCGCGGGCGCGGGCCATCGTCGCGTCCATCAGCCGCAGGCCCTCGAAGGCGTCGCGGGCGTAGTCGACGCGGCCCTCGTAGACCTCGCTGAGGTCGTTCTCCACGTAGGAGCGGGTCAGTGCCGCACCGCCGAGGAGCACCGGGAGCTTCGCGGCGACCCCGCGGGAGTTCATCTCCTGCAGGTTCTCCTTCATCACCACCGTCGACTTGACCAGCAGGCCCGACATGCCCACGGCGTCGGCGCGGTGCTCCTCGGCGGCGGTGAGGATGGTCGAGATCGGCTGCTTGATGCCGAGGTTGACGACGGTATAGCCGTTGTTGCTGAGGATGATGTCGACGAGGTTCTTGCCGATGTCGTGGACGTCGCCCTTGACCGTGGCCAGCACGATCGTGCCTTTGCCCTGGCTGTCGGTCTTCTCCATGTGCGGCTCGAGATGGGCCACCGCGTTCTTCATCACCTCGGCGGACTGGAGCACGAACGGGAGCTGCATCTGCCCGGACCCGAACAGCTCGCCGACGGTCTTCATCCCCGACAGCAGCGTGTCGTTGATGATCTCCAGGGCGGGGCGCTGCTCCAGCGCGGCGTCCAGGTCCGGCTCCAGCCCGTTCCGCTCGCCGTCGACGATCCGGCGTTCCAGGCGCTCGAACAGCGGCAGCGCCGCCAGCTCCTCCGCGCGGCCCGCCTTCGCAGCCGCGGCGGTGACGCCCTCGAACAGCTCCATGAAGCGGTTCAGCGGGTCGTAGCCGGGCCTGCGCCGGTCGTACACGAGGTCGAGCGCGACCGAGCGCCGCTCGTCGTCGATCTTGGCCATCGGCAGGATCTTCGCCGCCGACACGATCGCGGTGTCCAGCCCGGCGTTCACGCACTCGTGCAGGAACACCGAGTTCAGCACCTGCCGGGCGGCGGCGTTGAGCCCGAACGACACGTTCGAGATGCCCAGCGTGGTCTGCACCCCGGAGTGCCGGCGTTTGAGCTCGCGGATCGCCTCGATCGTCTCCAGCGCGTCCCGGCGGACCTCCTCCTGCCCGGTGGTGATCGGGAAGGTCAGGGTGTCGACGACGATGTCCTCGACGTGCATGCCGTGGTTGGTCGTCAGGTCGCGGATGAGCCGGTCCGCGATCCGGACCTTCCAGTCGACGGTGCGCGCCTGGCCCTCCTCGTCGATGCACAGCGCGACGACCGCGGCGCCGTGCTCGCGGACCAGCGCCATCGTCCGCTGGAAGCGCGAGCCGGGCCCGTCTCCGTCCTCGTAGTTGACCGAGTTGACGATCGAGCGGCCGCCCAGGCGCTCCAGGCCGGCGCGCAGCACGTCCGGCTCGGTGGAGTCGAGCATGATCGGCAGGGTGGACGCGGTGGCCAGCCGGCCGGCCAGCTCCGCCATGTCCGCGGCGCCGTCGCGCCCGACGTAGTCGACGTTGAGGTCGATCAGGTGCGCGCCGTCGCGGGTCTGCTCGCGGGCCATCGCGACGCAGTCGTCCCACCGCTCGGCGAGCATCGCCTCGCGGAAGGCCTTGCTGCCGTTGGCGTTGGTCCGCTCTCCCACCATGAGCACCGAGGTGTCCTGCCGGAACGGGACCGGCGCGTAGAGCGAGCTGACGCCGGGCTCCGGGCGCGGGTGGCGCCGCGCGGGCGTCACCGACGGGATGGCGTCGGCGACGGCGCGCACGTGCGCCGGGGTCGTCCCGCAGCAGCCGCCGACCAGCCGCAACCCGTAGTCGCGGACGAACCCGGTGAGTGCCTCGGCCAGCTCGTCCGGGGTCAGCGGGTACTCCGCGCCGCGCGGGCCCAGCTGCGGCAGGCCGGCGTTCGGCATCACCGACAGCGGGATGCGCGCGTGCTTGGCGAGCGTGCGCAGGTGCTCGCTCATCTCCGCAGGACCGGTGGCACAGTTGAGCCCGATGAGGTCCACCCCGAGCGGCTCGATCGCCGTCAGGGCCGCCCCGATCTCGCTGCCCAGGAGCATCGTGCCCGTGGTCTCCACCGTCACGTTGGTGACGATCGGGACGCGGCGGCCCTCGGCGACCATCGCCCGGCGCAGCCCCAGCACCGCGGCCTTGACCTGCAGCAGGTCCTGGCAGGTCTCGACGACCAGCGCGTCGCTGCCGCCGGCGATCAACCCGCGGCCGCACTCTGTGTAGGCGTCGCGCAGTCGGGCGTAGGACTCGTGGCCCAGCGTCGGCAGCTTGGTGCCCGGACCGACCGAGCCGAGGACGAACCGCGGCCGGTCCGGCCCCGACATCTCGTCGGCCACCTCCCGGGCGATCCGCGCCCCCTTCTCGGCGAGCTCCCGGATCCGGTCCGCGATGCCGTAGTCCGCGAGGTTGGGCAGGTTCGCGCCGAAGGTGTTGGTCTCCACCGCGTCCGCACCCGCGGCGAAGTAGGCCCGGTGGATGTCGGCGACGACGTCCGGGCGCGTGTCGTTGAGGATCTCGTTGCAGCCCTCGAGGCCCGCGAAGTCGTCGAACACCAGGTCGCCGCGTTCGCCGGCATCCTGCAGCATGGTGCCCATCGCCCCGTCGGCGACCATGACACGCTCGTGGAGGACGTCGAGGAAGCGGGAGTCGGACGGCAGGTTCTGCACGTCGGAGAAGTCGGCGGGCACCCTGAAAGGTTACCGGCGGGCCCTCCGTCCCTCCGCCGGACGCCCGGCGCCGTAGGCTGGTCCGATGACCGACCGCGAGCCGAGCACCGGTCCCGAAGACACCGTACCCACGCTCGTCGACCCGGTGATGATCGCCGCGTTCGAGGGCTGGAACGACGCCGGGGAGGCCGCGAGCACCGCACTGGAGCACCTCGAGCTCACCTGGGACGCGACACCGCTGGCGTCGGTCGACCCTGAGGACTACTACGACTTCCAGGTCACGCGGCCACACGTCAAGCTGGCCGACGGGGTCACCCGGCGCATCGAGTGGCAGACCACCCGGCTGTCGGTGGCGCAGATCCCGGGCACCGAGCGGCACGTCGTGCTCGTCAACGGGATCGAACCGAACCTGCGGTGGCGCGCGTTCTGCGCGGAGCTGCTCGGGTACGTCGAGCGGCTCGGCGTGACGAAGGTCATCACGCTCGGCGCGCTGCTCACCGACACGCCGCACACCCGCCCCACGCCGGTCAGCGGCACCTCCTACGACGCGGTCTCGGCGTCGGAGCTGCGCGTGGAGCCCACCAGCTACCAGGGCCCGACGGGGATCGTCGGGGTCTTCCAGAACGCCTGCGTCGAAGCCGGCATCCCGGCCATCTCGTTCTGGGCGTCCGTGCCGCACTACGTCTCGCAGGCCCGCGTCCCGAAGGCGGCTGTCGCGCTGCTGCACCGCATCGAGGAGGTCCTCGACGTCGAGGTGCCGCTGGGGGCGCTGCCGGACCAGGCCGAGGAATGGGAACGCACGGTCAGCGAGATGGCGGAGGCGGACGACGAGGTGCGCGAGTACGTCCGCCAGCTCGAGGAGCAGGCCGAGGCGACCGCGGACGACGACGACCTGTCGAAGGCCAGCGGCGACGAGATCGCGGCAGACTTCGAGCGCTACCTGCGCCGGCGCGGGCAGGGCGGCGGGGTCTGATCACGGCGAGCTCGCCCCGACCCGCGTCGTGTGGTGATCCGGGGCGGGACGGGGTAGATCAGGTCATGCCCGAGCCTCACGACGAGCTCACCACCGATCCGCCGCGCCCGCCCGGCACCCCCGACGTCGACGAGATCGTCGGCGATCCGCTGCCCACGGGCGAGCAGATCGAGCGCGTCGAGCCCGACGACGAGGACGTCGCCGACGACACCGGCGCCGTCGAGCCACCCGACTGACCGTCGACGTCGGACTCGCTACAGCGCGACCCCGAGCAGGGCGTCGACCGCGTCGCGGACCAGGCCCGGCGCCGTCGCGTCGTCCCCCTCGCCCGCCGCCCAGGTGTCGACGGCCGCGAGCGCGCCGGGGGTGTCGAGGTCGTCGGCCAACCGGTCGCGGAGCGCGGCGACGAGGGCCGCCCCCTCCGGGCCGGTGTCGCGCGCGAGCGCGGCGCGCCACGTCTCGAGCCGCTCCTGCGCGACGGTGAGCAGGCCCGCCGTCCACGGCCGGTCGCTGCGGTAGTGCCCGGCGAGCAGGGCCAGGCGGATCGCGTTCGGGTCGACCCCCTGGCTGCGCAGCTTGGAGACGAACACCAGGTTGCCGCGGCTCTTGCTCATCTTCTCGCCGTCCAGCCCGATCATCCCGGCGTGCACGTAGTGCTTCGCGAAGGGATGGACGCCGGTGTGCGCCTCGGCATGGGCCGCCCCGCACTCGTGGTGCGGGAAGATCAGGTCCGACCCGCCGCCGTTCACGTCGATCTGCGAGCCGAGCCGGTTCAGGGCGATCGCCGCGCACTCGACGTGCCAGCCGGGACGACCCGGGCCGAGGTCGCTCTCCCACGACGGCTCACCGTCGCGGGCCGTCCGCCACAGCAGCGCGTCCGTCGGGTGCCGCTTGCCGGGCCGGTCCGGGTCGCCGCCGCGCTCGCGGGACAGCCGGATCATGGTCTCCTCGTCGTAGCGGCTCTCGTAGCCGAAGTGCCCGGTCGCCGCACTGTCGAAGTAGACGTCCGGGAACTGCGGGTCGTCGACGCGGTAGGCCGCGCCCTCGGCGAGCAGCTTGCCGACCAGCTCGGCGATCTCGCCCATCGCCTCGACCGCCCCGATGTAGTGCCGCGGCGGCACGACCCGCAGCGCCTCCATGTCTTCCCGGAACAGCGCGGTCTCGCGCATGCCGAGCACCACCCAGTCGTCCTGGTCGCGGGCGGCGCGCTCGAGCAACGGCTCGTCGATGTCGGTGATGTTCTGGACGTAGGCGACGTCGTGGCCCCGGTCGCGCCAGTACCGGTTGACCAGGTCGAAGGCCAGGTAGGTCGCGGCATGCCCGAGGTGGGTGGCGTCGTAGGGGGTGATCCCGCAGACGTACATGAGCGCCTCGGGCCCGGGCGCGGTGATCTCGACCTCGCCGGTGGACGTGTCGTGCAGGCGGAGCGGCGGGCCGCTGCCCTGCAGGTGGGGGATGTCGACCGGGGCCCAGGTCTGCATGGGCTCCAACTTACGTGACGGGCCCGCCGCGACGGAGCGTCACGGCGGGCACCCTCACGATCGGGTCAGATCTGCACGCCGGCGAACTCCAGGAATGTCTTGATCGAGTTCACCACGCCCCCGCTCGGGAGCGTGACCCCGTCGGCCGGGGTCCAGGCTGGACCGGACCGGTTGAGGTAGGAGCCGGTGTCCGCCTTGATCTGACCGATGATCGTCGTGCACACGATCCGGCTGCCGACCTCGCCCAGGTGCTTGCCCTGCTCCCTCACCTCGGCCTCCTTGAGCACGTAGAACCACAGCGGCGTGGCCTCGAGGAAGCCCCCGTCGACGAGTGCATCCGCGACACCCTGGTCACCGTCGAGCAGCTCCGCCTCGGTCAGCGGCTTCACCCCAAGCGCGGAGGCGACGGCCTGACCGGTCGGGAGGCCGAGCCGGTAGCCGCGCAACAGATTGCGGACCGCGAGGCGCTTGAGGATCCGCCGGACCCGCACGCTGAACTGCGGGCCGTTGCCCTCGTTCGACAGGTCGGTGAGCGGCGGCGAGAGGTGCGTGTCGATCTTGCGGGCGAACCGGTCCGGGAAGGCGGGGTCCCTCTCGGTGAACCGCGTCCAGCGGATCGGCCAGTTGTCCGGCAGCGTGGCGAACGCGAACTCCCCGGGCTGCGCGTCGGCGCCCTGGATGACGTCGTTGCCGGTGAATTGGAACAACTGGGCGAACGTCGCCCGCACCGGCGGCGACTTCTCGGAGCCGTCGAGGTTGCGTCCGAAGTTCTCGTTGTGGTCGTACTGTGCGCGCACCATGCTGTGCCCGAAGCGGTAGGCCGCCACCGAGTGCTCCAGCGGCATGAACACCTTGCCCTTGGCGTTCACGACCTGCTCGGGTAAAGCGAGGGCCTCGTCGACCACCGAGTCAAGTGCGACGGTGCGCAGGAAGTCTTCGACCACGATCCACTGGTAGTGCCACCGGGTGAGTTCGCGCGCCCGGGCGAAACGCGCATCGTCGTCGGTGAGGTGCTGCTCGTTGGCGGTCACCCAGTCGACGGCCGCGTTGTGGAACTTGAGAAACGCGAGGTGCAACTGGGCAACGATGAGGTTCTCGTCATTGCGCGAGTCGCCGACCCGTGCTTTGCCCGTGGCCGCCACGCGGGGAAGGTCGGCGCCGGGCACGACGGCGAAGATCGGGGCGTTGAGCACGGTGAGGTCGCCGGTCCGCAGCTTGATTCCGTTGTAGGGGACCTCGGTGTCGACGTCCGGCGCCCCGGGACCGTTGCCATAAACGGAGTCGAGATTCAGGGCGGGCTCACGGAGGTTGCGCAGCGTGCCGGGCACCAGCGCCGGCTCGATCGGGGTCAATGGGTCGCCGTCGATCCCGACAACCGCGTCACGGTCGGTGTTCGCGGTGAGGTCGTGGTCGACGAACTGCCCCCAGTAGGTGTACACGGGCGGGATCGGGGAGTTCGGCTCCTCGTCCGGTGGTGCGTCCACCATCGCCGACCCGAGGGCCTTGAGCCCGGCCACGACCGCGCTCGCCGGTTCCACAGGCAGGTGCGCCGCGGGGTAGGCCTTCTTCAGGCCCTCGAACAGGTAACCGAACGGCGTCGAGATGGCCTCCAGCGGCGGCGGCGAGGCGTCCCGGATGACCTCGGTCAGGGCGGCGGCGTCCCCCGCGACCAGCTCGGCGGCCGGGTCCGGGTCCGGGCCGGCGACGGCCCGGCCCCCGTGGTGCAGGTCGGTCAGGACGCGGCTCAGTCGCTGTGGTGTGTCGGCCATGCGTCAGCACTCCTCCGGTGTCGGGAACTCCCTCACTCAGAGCCCCGAGCGCCGGCGGGAGATACGGAATCTCCCTCATGACGCGAGCAGCTCGACCACGCCGTAGCCGGCCATGCCGACCATGACGAGCAGGACGAACCCGGCGGCGAGCACGGCCAGGACCAGCCGCACGACGTTCCAGAAGACCACCGTCAGCAGCAGCGCGAGCAGGATCGAGATCTCCGGGAAGTTGGCGGGCAAGCTGTTCATCGCGACCTCCGCAGGCGGGCGGTTCCCCTCGAACCGCCCTTGGGAGATACGGGACGCTTTCGCGGAACGTGACCGGATTTGTTGTCACATCGGCGCGCCGCCGGCGCGTATTTGACGAGCAGGACGACCACCACCGTCCGCCTGCTCCACGGCCGGGGGGCCGCGAGTCGACTGTGAGCCGGCCCACATTCGTCACACGGCCGGGACTGGGTCGCGTAGCGCAGTCTGCGTCGACCTCGGAGGTGGTCCGTGTCACCTGCCAGCGCCCACCCGACCTCTGCCGTACCCGATCCCGCTCATCCGCGTCCTACCGATCCGCGCGACGTCCTGCGCCGGCATCGACGACCTGTCGCGGAACCCAATCCCGCCGCGGAGCGGATCGAGCGCTTGCTGTGTGTCCAGGGTGAGTGGCTGCGCAACCGCGTGAAGCACACGGCCTACCACTTCCGCCTCGACGCCGACGAGCTGTGTCAGGAGCTGATGCTGAGCATGCTCCGCCGCAGCACGACGGTCGACGAGGGCAACCGCGGCGTGCGGACCTGGCTCGGCAGCCGCGTCGACTGGACCGCCAAGGACATGCTGCGCCGTCGCGGCCGGGAGGAGAGCATCGGCCCGGAGGACCTCGAGGCCATCGAGCACGAGATCAGTGCCCGCCACCCGGCTCCCGAGCATCCGGGGCTGGTAACCCTCGACATCAAACACCTGGTCGAGCTGGGCCTGACAGTCGCACGAGGCGCAGGCCGTCGCCTTGCGCTGTACCGGTGTCGACATGTCGCTCAAGGATTTCGCCGAGCTCGTCCACCGCAGCCACGCCGCCGTGCGCAAGGAGTACGAGCGCGGCACCCGCAAGATCGAGGAGCTCTTCGGCCTCACCGCCGAGGAGGTCCTCGTCGTGCGCGCGTGGCGCAAGCACGGCACCACCGCCGCCGCCGCACCGCACGTGAACCGCTCCAACGACGAGGTCATACAAATCGTCGAGGGCGTCCACAAGAAGATCGACCGCATTTTCGAGACGGAGGGTCGTCCGTGATGTCCGCTGAGCTGCCCGACCACGAGTTCGGCGCGGCACGCGCGCCGGGGAAGACCGATGCCCGTCCTGTCACACATCTCGCGCAGTGAGCGGGCGGTGCGCTTCACCCGACGATGGGCCGTGCGGAACACTTGGTACCGGTACCCGGTCGTTCGGCTGCGCCACATCGTCGAGGACGACGCTCTGATCGTCGACGTCCTCCCGCTCGAGCCCGCCTCCGACCGCGTCGTCGACGATCTGCTGTGCATCGAGTTCGACGGCACCGCAACCGACAGCGAGGCTTTTCCGACCTCGCTGTGCCTGACCGGCTTCACCACGCACCCCTACTCTCCCGCCGCGCAGGCAGCGCGCCACCTGCTGGGTGAGACGCTGTGTCGGGCGGCGGACGAGATGGTGTGCGAGGGCGACGCCGAGCGTGAGGTGCACCTCGGTGAATCGGTCCGCGACTCCCGGGTGCGCGCGTGGCGGCGCCTGACGGGGCTGGCCATCGGGATCGAGATCCTGCCCGGCGAGCTGCGGGCGGTGCTAGCGGGAGCCGACGGGGAGATCATCGAACGCGAGCAGCGGCAGCAGTTCGTGATGTCGCCGGGAGCAGTCACGGCCGGAATCGCCGCCCTTGTGGACGACATCCGGCGCCAGCACCAGGCGGTGATCGCTGGTACGGACGTGCATCTCGGGGTGCAGATCGGGGGGCCCGTTCTTCCCGCGACGGGGGTCGTGCACCACTTCCACAAGTGCGACAGCACCGGCCGGGCAGCCCGGTGGAAGGACGTCCCGCTGGCCGAGGACGTGGAGCGGCTGACCGGGCTGCGTACCCACGTGCTGAACGACGTCGTCGGCTACGCGACGTACGACCGGTGGTTCTACCCGTCGCCGGACGAGCGGTGCCGCGCGGTGATCCTCATCTCCCAGGGCATCGGAGCCAAGCTGATCATCAACGGAGACGTGGCGATGCGCATGCCGATGGAGATCGGCAACTTCACGCTGCACGAGGACGGGGCACCGTGCCTGTGCGGCAAGCGGGGCTGCCTCGAAGCCACCGCCGGCACGCATGCGATCCTCGAGCGCGTCAAGGAGGTCACCGGCCAGGACGTCGACGACATCGAGTGCGCGGTCGCTCTCGCCGAACCGTCCGATCCGCACAGCGAACCGGCGATCGCGGTGTTCCGGACGGCGGGACGCGACCTCGCGCGCGGGATCGCGACGGTGCAGGTGATCGCGAATCCGACCTCCTGGGCGATCTACGGCCCCGCCTGCCTGGTGACGAAGAGCACCCGCGCCGGCGACGCCTACTTCGGGAGCCTCGAGAACTTCGAGAAGTGGGTGGCGTACGACGCCTACCAGGGCGGCCCGATCCGGCGACGCCCGATCGAGGGTGACGAAGGAGCTCACGGGGCGGCTCTGGTCGCCCTGGAACGCTTCGGCATCACCAGCCCGCATTTCGGAACCGCAGACCAGCTTCGCGCCTGACACCGGGAATGGCGCCGCACGACATGAACTCCCGCCGGGCACCGGACAAGGCCGGTGCCCGGCGGTGAGTCAGCACGGAAACGCCGCCCCCGACCCTGCCGGACCGTGTCTGTTTGGGGAGTCCGCTACAGTTCGGCGCCATCCGGCCGCTTGTCGGGGGCAGGCAGCGCCGGGCTGATGCTCCCGACGCGCGAGGAGAAGCCGTGCCGCCGACTGGTACCGGTACGAAGACCGAAACCAAGAAGGCGCGGCAGTTCCACTTCGCAGCACACGTCCGCACCGACAGCTACGAGCGCTACCAAGTCAGCAGTCAGCTCGGCAACCCGCAGTGCCAGCTGGTCGCCCAGGTGCTCGTCATCAAGAGCGGGCGGTTCGGGATGACGGTCCGCGAGGACAAGGACGTCCTCGACCTCGACTTTCGACACACCGTTACGCGCCCGGACCTCACCGGGGCCTCCTACCAGCAACGGCCGGGACAGTATCTGGCCGACGTACTCCGCGGCCTGCGAGAGTCAGCCACCCCGGCCATTCTTCTCAACGGCAACAACGTGGGCTGGTGGGGAAACCAGTTCGTCATCCGCCGCAAGCAGCTCCGGTTCAAGCCCAAGGGGCCGATCTTCGACGACGGTGACCTGCCCAATCATGTCAGCGGTCTCCACGCGTTCTTCCTGCCCGGTCCCTCCGGTTTCCAGATCGTCGACATCCAGCTCCACGGCAAACCGAAAGAAGCAGGCGACACCACCGAGATGGACCTGCGAGCGGTACGCGACCTTCCCCGGTGCGGACTCTCTGGATTCCCGCTGATCCGGCACGGGAGGACGGTCTGGGAGCAGCATGGCGAGAAGGCGTGGGATCCCGGCCTGCTGTTCAACCTCGGCGCCACCCGCCTGGACGGCCACCGCGTGATCAGCGAGTTCGTCCGGACACTGATCAACGCCGGCGAGCAGTTGGTGCGACACCCGATGACGGTGATGGGCCTGGCCGCGAACGGCGACGTGGTCCTCCTGGTCGTCGAGAAGTCGCACCGCAGCAGGGGTATCACGGTCGCCGAGGCCGCCCGGATGCTGCGCCGACGGTTCGAGGTCCGCGATGCCATCGTGCTGGGTGCCGCCGGTGACGCACAGCTCGCAACCACGGCCGAGGGGTTCCTCACCGTGCCCCTCGTCGCCGACTACGCCCGGGCCGCTGCGCGCACCATCCCCGACGACCTGCTGTGCGACGAGCTCAAGGGGCAACCCGTTCACGCCCGGCCGGTGCCCTGCTACGTCCTCCTGAGGCCGCATGGCACCGAGCGACCGGCCCCGGGTGCCGCGCTGTCGTCGCCGGAACTGCTCAAGCATCGATAGCACAGGCGCGCACGGGCGGCCATCAGGTCCGCTCGGGTTCCGGGGGCCGGAACACCCCGTGGATGCCGTGTTCCGCCGCGATCGCCGCGCCGACCACCCCGGCCCGGTTGAAGAACCGGGCCCGCCGGAGCGGTGCGCGGGTGATGAGCTGCCCCTCCCAGTGCGCGGACTCGTGGGTGAGACCACCGCCGATCACGATGAGGTCGTAGTGGTCGTGCTCCTCGACGACCTGGAGGAATCGATTGGCCCGGCCGATCCACTCCGGCCACGGAAGCCGCTCGCTCCGTAGCGCGGAGAGCGACGCGTATCCGTCCGCGATCTGACCGTCGACGTACAGCTGGCCGAGCTCGGTGTTCGGTTCCAGCTTGCCGCCACGCAGTACCGCGCTGCCGATTCCGGTGCCGAAGGTGAGGACCAGCACCGTGCCCGGATGATCGGCCGCGCCGTAGCGCGCCTCGGCGATCCCGGCGGCGTCGGTGTCGTTCAGCACCACGACCATCCGACCGAGCGCCGCCTCGAACAGCGTCTCCGCGTTCATCCCGATCCATTCGGACGAAATGTTGCCCGCAGTGCGGGCGACGCCGTCTTCCACCGTGAAGGGCAACGCGATCCCGAGCCGTCCCCCGCATTCCCACGGATCGACCATTCCCGCCACGGCCGCGGCGACCGCGTCCGGTGTCGCGGGAGTGGGTGTGGCTTGGTAATCCTCGGGATGCTGCGCAGCGGAACCGAGGTCGACGACGGCGCCCTTGATGCCGGTGCCTCCGACGTCGATGCCGATGCGCCTGCGCCTCATTGCCGAACACAGTAAGCAGACGCCGACGGCGGAACCACACACCGGTGACGACTGTCTCCGGCTCCGGAGACAGTCGGTCGCTGCGGATGCGGTCCGAGGTCGGTCGGTTACCGGTCCGTCGAATAGGTGAACAGCGGCTCTCCGGCGTCGACCATGTGGCCGGTACCGGCCGCGACCGCCCCGGCCGGCGAGTCGAGCACGACCACCGGGCAGACCGCCGAGAGGTCCTTCCCCCGCACCAGGGCCACGTCGAACGACCCCACCGGTGCGCCCTGGGCGACGTCGTCGCCCTCGGCGCGGTGCAGGGTGAAGCCCTCGCCGCCCAGGTGGACGGTGTCGATGCCCAGGTGCACCAGCACCCCGACCCCGTCGGGGGTGAGCACGACGAACGCGTGCGGGTGGACCTTCATGAGGTTGCCCGCGACGGGGGCGACGACCGTGACGACCCCGGCGCCGTCGGCCGGCTCGACCGCGGTGCCGGACCCGACGAGCGCCTGCGCGAACACCGGGTCCGGCACGCCGGCCAGGCCGACGACCGTGCCCGACCGAGGCCATGATGACCCGGAGACCCACCATGACTACAGCCGCTGGGCGCGCCAGTAGTGCCGGGCGAGGTCGGGGAACTCCTGGCGCAGTCGGCGAGACGAGACACCCTTGAGGCTGTTCACCAGTCGGGACAGGGCGAGCTTGGGCGGGAAGTCGACCAGCAGGTGCACGTGGTAGGCCTCGCCGTCGACCTCGACCAGCTCGACGTCGAAGTCGGCGCAGACGGCCCGAATGATCTGTTCCATCCGCGCGAGGTGCCGGTCTCCGATGACGCGGTGTCGGTACGTCGTCACGAACACCACGTGCGCGTGGAGCGGGAACGCGCGGTGCCCGCCGGGGCGCAGGCCGTTCTTGTCGGTCCGCGACCGTACGGTGCTCGTGTGCAGCTCCGGTACGCCTACCGCCTCAACCCCACCCCGGGGCAGCGGATCGCGTTGGCGCGGGCGTTCGGCTGTGCGCGGGTGGTGTTCAACGACGCGATCGCAGCTCGCCGCGCCGCATACGAGCAGGGCGAGCCGTACCCGAGTGATGCGGCGCTGTCGAAGGCGTTGACCGCGGCGAAGCGGGCCCCGCAGCGAGCGTGGCTGGCCGAGGTGTCCTCGGTCGTGCTGCAACAGGCGCTGGCGGATGCGAACACCGCGTACCGGAACTTCTTCGCCTCGGTGAGAGGCACACGCAA
>CAWHHY010000029.1:0-5980 GCA_963829305.1 uncultured Actinomycetota bacterium
CATCTCTGGCAACCACGACGTCGATCGGCTCGAACTCCGCCCCGAACACCCGCGCGACCCTACAGGTGCAGTGACCAGCGCCTTGACGTGATCGCAGAGCACCACCACGCTGGCGAGGCGGTCATCGCGCGACAGAGGAGGTCGGGGTGCCGAAGGTCGTCTTTCCGCTCGACTCGACGAAGAGGTTCACGGACCAGGCCGTCGTCGGCCACAACCGCTGGCATCCCGACATCCCCGCCCAGGTGCATGTCCGCCCCGGGGACGTGTTCCGGGTGGACTGCCGGGAGTGGTTCGACGGCGCGATCCACAACGACGACTCGGCCGACGACGTCCGGGACGCCCCGCTGCCCGGCGTGCACGTGCTCAGCGGCCCGATCGCGGTGGAGGGCGCCGAGCCCGGCGACCTGCTGATCGTCGACATCCTCGACGTCGGCCCGATCCCGCAGGAGGACTCCGGCCCGCTGGCCGGGCAGGGGTGGGGCTACACCGGGGTGTTCGCCACCCAGAACGGCGGCGGCTTCCTCACCGAGCAGTTCCCCGACGCGTACAAGGTGATCTGGGACTTCCGCGGCGGGGTGGCGACGTCACGCCACGTCCCGGGGGTCTCGTTCACCGGCATCGTCCACCCGGGCCTGATGGGCACCGCCCCGTCGGCGGAGCTGCTGGCCCGGTGGAACGCCCGCGAGCAGGCGCTGATCGACACGGACCCGCAGCGGGTGCCGCCGCTGGCCCTGCCGCCGCTGCCCGACTCGGCGATCCTCGGCAGCCTGACCGGGGCCGACTTCGACCGCGTCGCCGGCGAGGCCGCGTACGGCCCGGGAAGGGCGGGCCGCACCAGATCGACCCCGGGCAGGGAGTGCCGCGGGCGAGCTTCTAGACGGCTGTGCGTCCTTCTAGACGGCTCTGTCGCGCAGCAGGCCGTCGAGCTTCGCGTAGCCCTCGTTGATCCCGACCTCCATGCCGCTCTGCAGCCAGCCGTCCCGCGCGGCGAAGCTGTCGCAGAGCGACGACGCGTGCAGCCGGGTGCGCCCGCCGCCCAGGTCCTCGAAGACGAGGGTCTCGAGCGCCACCGCGTCCGGCATCCCCTCCCAGGTGAACGTCTGCACGATGCGGTCCGGCCGGACCTCGTGGAAGCACCCGCGGAAGGCGTACTCGTCGTCGCCGCGGGTCGCGACGTAGCGCCAGCTGCCGCCGGTCCGCGCGTCCCAGTAATCGATGCGGGAGCGCAGCGAGTCCGGGCCCACCCAGCGGACGAAGAGCTCCGGGTCGGTGTGGGCCCGGAGCAGCTGCTCGGGGGTCCCGGCGAAGTCGCGGGTGATGTGGATGACCGGAACGGTCGGGTCGGCCTCGATGCGGGCGTGTGACACTGATTCGCTCGCAAGCTCGCTCATGGGGTCTGCTCCTCGTCTGCGTTCATCTCGGTGTCTGCGTTCATCTCGGCGAGCACGGCGTCCAGGCGGCGGTAGCGCTCCTCGGCGGCGCGCCGGTACCGCTCGACCCAGCTCGTCATCAGCTCCAGCACCTCGGGTTCGAGGTGCACCGGCCGCCGCTGGGCGTCGCGGCTGCGGCTGACCAGCCCGGCGTCCTCCAGCACCTTCAGGTGCTTGGAGACCGCCTGCACGCTCACCTCGTAGGGCTCCGCGAGCTGGCCGACCGTGGCGTCCCCGGCCGCGAGCCGCGCCACGATGTCGCGCCGGGTCGGGTCCGCCAGGGCTGCGAAGAGCCGGGACAGCTGATCTGCCACGATCCCTCCTCAACCAACCGGTTGAATAAAGGGTAGGGCTCGGTCACCGCCGTTGTCAACCATCTGGTTGAGTACGCCGTTCCGCGGTCAGGACGTGCCGACCGCCGCTCCAGCTCGCGGATCTCCGGCAGGCCGATCAGGTCGCCTGCACGGCACGGGCGGCGCCGCTCCCCCTTGCGCGCCGGGAAGCCCCGGAAGCTCACCCAGCCACCCGGCCCCATGGACAGCCGGTCGATTCGGCGGAGGGCCGGCGCACCGCGGTAGCGACCCCCGCCGCGGCGGCGGCGACGATCCCGAGCCGCGCCAGGCCCTCGACGTCCACGGTCCGCTGCCAGCGCGTGCCCTCGCCGTCGGCGACCAGGACGCCGATCGTGCGCCCGCGCCCGCGCTGTACCGGCACGACGGCGGGTGGCAGGACCGTGCGGAGGCGTTGCCCGTCGTCGATCCGGGCGGGCAGCGGGACGCCGTTCGTGCGCCTGCTGGTGTCGCTCATCTGTGTGCTCTTTTCTCGCGCCCGGCCGCGGTCACCGTGTCCGGCGGACGCTCGGCGCTCGACGCGGCGTGTTCCAGCTCGGCCAGCGCCGCGCGCAGGCCGTCGGTGAAGACCTCGATGTCGGGGCAGGCGTCACGGTCCGCGACGACCGTGATGCCGAGACGGCCGGCGTAGGACAGCGCACCGACGCCGACGGGCACCCGTCCTGCGAGGGGCACGACCGGGTACAGCTCCTGCACTTTCGCGCCGGCCAGGTACAAGGGCGACCGCGGACCCGGGACGTTGGCCACGTACACGTCGGCCCAGCGCTGCCGCGCCGCGAAACGCATCATGAGCCGGCGGACGAGCCGGCTGCGGTTCGGCCCGCCCGCCGGGGCGGGGATGACGTGCTGCTTGCAGCCTGCGGCGGCCACCGCCACCTGGCGGAGCTGCTCGACGGGGTCGTCGACGCCCAGGGGCAGGGGCACGAAGATCATGCCGCCGCCGGCGGGGCGGGCCGCCCCGGAGCGTCGGAGCAGGAGCGTGACGGGCTCGTAGGCGAGCGGTCGGAGATCGTGGACGTCCTCCCCGCGGCTGTGCAGGAGCGCCCGCAGGCCTCCGGCGACGGCCGCCAGCAGCACGTCGTTCACCGTCGCGCCGTGTGCGTGCGCGACGTCGTGCGCAAGGTCGAGGCGGCCGCTGACGACGCGCAGCCGGCGCCCCGGCCCGACGACGCGGTCCAGGCTCGTCGGCGGCCTCCGCCGGACGGCGTCGAGCTCGCGCATCGCCGCCCACGCCCGCTGCATCCCGCGCACGAGAGCGACGGGGTGGGCGACCGCGGCGACCGCCCTGCCCGAGGGCCGCAGCCGGCGGAGCTGATCACGCAGCAGTGCGGACGTCGACGGCGGCAGCACATGCGGTCGATCGGAAGGACGGGGTTCCCCGGTCACCTCCCGGTCGAGCAATGCACCGAGCAGCGCCATTCCCCCGACGCCGTCGGCGACGACGTGGTGCAGCTTCAGGAGCACCCCGACCCGGCCGGCCGTGAGCCCGGGCAGGAACCACATCTCCCACGGGGGACGCGTGAGGTCGAGCCGCGGACTCCACAGCTCCTCCACTACCTGGACGAACTGGGCGGTGCCGGCCGGCGGCATGAGGGGCCGGACGTGCACGTGCCGGGCGAGGTCGACGGCCGGTGCGTCCACCCACACCGGTGGCCCCAGGAGGCGCGGCGGCACGTGGAGCACCTGGAGGAACCGGGGCACGCGGTACAGCCGCCGGCCCACCGCCCGCCGCGCGGCCTCGACGTCGAACCGGCCGTTCGCGTCGACCAGGCCACCACCGTCGACGAACGCGCCGCCGTCGAGCACCGCCACGACGCCGATGTGCATCGGCCAGCCCGCCTCCTCCGACTGCAGCATCAGGAGGTCCGGCCCGCTCAGACGATCCAACCCGGCCATGTGCCCAGGCTCGTCCCGTCGGCAGTGGCAGCGGCAGTGCCGGACGCACCGCGCCGCGGTCCCGAACGGCCCGCCCCCGACCGGCTCACGCTCCCGGACGCCGGAGAGGGCCCGCCGCCCCGACAGCCGATGGCCGGTGTAGGGCGATCCCTACCGCGTCGTAGGGATATCGCCATCCGATTCTGGGGTCGTCACCCTCGCCCTTGCTCGGGCAACGGCCGGACACTTTCGCGGCACCGCCCGATCGCACCATGAAATAGCCGAGGGAGCCGTCGATGTCGATTCCGACCGACGTCCGATATGAGTCGACCACGACGGATTTGCTGCGCGCGGCCCGTTCCGGGGACCGATCGGCCTGGGAGCAGATCGTCCACCGGTATGCACGACTCGTGCGATCGATCGGCGCGGAGTTCCGGCTCCAGGAATCGGACGCCGCGGACGTCGCGCAGAACACGTGGTTACGGCTCCTCGCGCACGGGGGGACGATCCGGGATCCCGAGAAGCTCGGTTCCTGGCTCGCGACCACCGCGCGCCGCGAGGCGTGTGCGTTCCTCCGCCGGTCCCGTCCGGAGGTGGCGAGCGAGTCGGCGGGCGCCGGGATGGCCGCCGGGGATCCCTCCCCCGAGGACGTCGTCGTCGCCGCCGACACGGCCGCCGCGGTCCGGCGGGCCGCCGGCGAGCTCAACGATCGGCAGCGGCTCCTCGTGGACGCGCTGTTCTACCAGTCACCGATCAGCTACGACGAGGTGTCGCGGCGAACGGGGCTGCCGATGGGAAGCATCGGCCCGACCCGGATCCGGACCCTCAAGCGACTCCACCGGACGCTGTCCGCAGCGGAGCTCGCCGCGTGATCGGCCGCTCGGCGGTCAGGTCGTCGCCAGCCACCCCTGCACCTTCTGCAGCGTGAGGCCGTAGCCCTTCAGGCGCCTGGCGTTCTGCTGTGTGGTGATGAAGCTCGGGTCGGCGTCCACCAGCTTGTTGTCCACAGCGGCGGCATAGTCGTTGAGCTGGGTGACGCTCGTCAGCCGGCCAGCGGCTGTCCGGGCTCGGTCGCGTAGGTCGGGACGAACCAGCCCTGCTGCGCGTCCCCGTAGGTCTGGTGGACCAGGGAGCGTCCCCGGACGACGATCTCGTACTGCAGGTGCTCGCCGTCGGCGGCGACGCGGCGGCAGACGCCCCACCGCTGCGCAGCGAGCAGCCGGCGCGCGGGCGTGTTGTCCGCCCTGACGTCGGCCAGCACCGTCCAGCCCGCCCACCGCGGCCTGGTCAGCTCGGCGGCGAGCAGGCTCGTCGCCACACCGCGCCGCTGCCATCGATCAGCAGCGAGCAGGCCGACCTCGACGATGCCGTCGGCGACGATCCCGAGGTTGAGCAGCCCGACCGGACGACCACGGACCGTCGCGAGGGTTGTCGTCCCCGACGGGGGGCCGGCCAACAGGTAGCGCCGGTAGCGGGTGAACACCCGGTCCGGATCCGGCGCGCCGGGCAGGGAGAAGCGCGTCCTCAAGGACCCCGGCGAGCAGTGGCGAACGAGCTCCCGCACCGCGTCCGCGGTCGCCTCTCCCAGCACGATCGCGTCCGACTCCGTCGCCCGCTCTATGACAACCGTCATAGACAGGTCTTACCCCCGGGGAGCACGGCGCGCAGTATGACGCTCGTCATAGCGGGCGGACGGGTGGCTCACACCGCGGCACGCAGCAGGATCGCGAGCTCCTCCTGGACGGCGTCGAGCGCGCCGGCGTCGCCGCGCGCGCGGCAGATGACCAGGGCTCCCTCCGCCGCGCTGACCACCAGCAGCGCGATCCGACCGGCCCGGTCCGCGGGCAGGCCGCCGCGCCCCAGCGCCGCCTGCAGCGGGGTGAGCCACGTCGCGAACGCCTCCCGCGCCCCGGCGGTCACGGCCGGACTGTCCCACGACGCGTCGGCCACCCCGGCGACGATCGGGCAGCCACCCCGGAAGCCGGTCAGCGTCATCACCTCACGGAACCGGTCGAGCAGACCGTCCACCACCTCGCCGGGCGAGGGCGGTACGGGCGCGGCCAGCGCGGCGTGCAGCGGGCGCGCCGCGCGCTCGGCCATCCAGGCCATCGCCTCGACGAGCAGTTGCTCCTTGCCGCCGGGGAAGTAGTGCTGCAACGACCCGCGCGGCGCCTCGGCGTGCTCCACGACGTCCCGCATGCCGGTCCCGCCGACCCCGCGCTCGCGGAAGAGCAGGGCGGCGCTGCGCACCATCCGTTCCCGCGGGCCCCTGTTCGTCATGACGGTTGTCATGGTAGCGGCCTCCGGTGGTGACACCGGGTGGTT
>CAWHHY010000030.1:0-5046 GCA_963829305.1 uncultured Actinomycetota bacterium
TCGGCGTCGGGATCCTGACCGGGGTCGCCGCGCACGGTGCCCACGTCGACGGCGAGACCGTCCTGCTGTCGCTGGCGGAGCCCGGGATGGTCCGTCGCGTCAGCGCCTACTGGTACGACGCCCTGCCGGCCACCGAGCTGGGCCGGGAGCTGCTCTGCGAGGTCCTGGCCGCGCCGACACCCGCCGGGGCGGTACCCGTTCCGCACGCATCGCACGAGGTCCGTGAGGTCATCCCCGCGCTACTGCCGGGTCACACCCGGACCGCGCCGGTCCCGTCCGCGGTGCCCGTGCGGGAGTAGGGTCGCAGTCCACGGTGCCGGACCGCTCCGGTGCGGCCGTCCACGACCCCGTCGAACGACCGGGGGTCCGCCATGCACACGTTCGTCGGTCGCACGGAGGAGCTCGACGTCCTCCACGCGCGGCTCGCCGACGCCCGTGCGGGGCGCCCGCGGGTCGTCGAGGTCCAGGGTCCGGCGGGGATCGGAAAGACCGCGCTGATCGAGCGGTTCGTCGCGGAGGCGGGAGGGGAGCCGACCACCCACGGTTCTTCGGGCGAGCGGCGAGGAGGCGGAGACGCTGCTCGCGTACGGCGTCCTCGACCAGCTGGCGCGCTCCGCGGGCCTGGCGGGTCAGGCCCTGGCCGCGGTGTCGGCCCAACCGTCCGCGGAGCCGTTTCCCGCCGGCAGCCGGCTGCTCGAGCTGCTCGGTGAGCTGGAGACGTCGGGGCCGGTGCTGCTCGTCGTCGACGACCTGCACTGGGCGGACCAGCCGTCCGTGCGCGCCCTCGTCTTCGCGTTGCGCAGGCTCGTCGCCGACCAGGTGCTGGTGCTGCTCGCGGTGCGCGACGACGCCGTCGCCGAGCTGCCGGAGAGCCTGCGCAGGATCGTCTCGGGCCACCACGGTGCCGTCGCGCGTGCCGGGCCTCGACGAGCACGAGCTGCGGGAGCTCGCGAGGGCGCTGGGGGTCGCGTCGCTCCCCTCCCGGGCCGCTCGGCGGCTGCGCGACGGGACGCACGGCAACCCGCTGCACGTCCGCGCGGTGCTCGACGAGAGCCCTCCCAGGCTGTGGACCGACGCGGGGAAGCCCCTGCCGTCACCGCGCTCGTTCCGGCTGCTGGTCGGCGACCGCTACGCCGCCTGTGGGGCCGAGACCCGCGACCTGCTCGACGCCGCGGCCGTGCTGGGCGTCCGGGCGGCACTGCCGCTCGCGGCGGCCGTCGGCGGGGTCACCGAGTCGGTGCAGGCCGTCGACGAGGCCGTGCGGCGCGGCCTGCTGGTCGCGGACACCGCGCGCCACCCCTGGACGCTGGCGTTCCCCCACCCGCTCGTCCGGTCCGCCCTGCACGACGCACTCGGCCCGGCCCGGCGCACGGCGCTGCACCTTGCCGCCGCCCGGCTCGTCGACGACGAGGTCGCGGTGCTGCACCACCGGGTCGCGGCCGCCCCTGCACTCGACGCCGCGCTCGCCGACGACCTCGCAGGGTTCGCTCACCGTGCGGCGGCACGGCAGGAGTGGCCGAGTGCCACGCGACACCTCGTGACGTCCGGCCGGCTGTGTCCGGACCGCGAGGAGGGCCGCCGGAGGCTGCTCGTCGCACTGACCTGGATGCTGCAGACCGGCGACGCCGTGACGGCCGCGACGTTCACCGAGGAGCTGCGCGCCCTCCCGCCGAGCCCGCTGCGCGACAGCGTGCTGGGCACGGTGGCGATGGCGCGCGACGACCCGGACGCGGCACAGGAGATGTACGAGAGCGCGTGGAAGCAGCTCGCTGCGGGCTCCCCCGACGACGAGGTGTCCGCGACGATCGCCCTGCAGAGCGCGGTGCACCACTTCGGCCGGCTCGACGGCGAAGGCACCGTCGACTGGTGCCGGCGCGCCCTGGAGCTCACCGGGCCCGGCGGCGCCGTGGGCCGCACCGCGCGGACGTACCTGGCGCACGGTCTCGGGTACCTGGGACGCGTCTCCGATGCGTTCGCGGCTGTCGAGGGCGTCGGCGGCGCGGAGGGCGACGCGGACGACCCGGAGGTGGGCTGGCTTCAGCCCCGCTCGGCGCGGGGGGTCCTGCGCCTGGTCGACGACGACCTGGACGGTGCGCGGGCGGATCTCGCCGCCGTCGGGAACCGGGCCTATGAGCTGGGCATCCTCAACATCGCGGCGTTCGCGCTGGGGTACCTGGCACGGGCCGAGTACCTCGCCGGGCCTTGGGACGACGCCGTGGGCCACGCCGAACGCGCCGTGGCCGTCAACGACGAGGCGGACTGGGGCTTCACCTGGTCGACGGTGGTCGGCATCGCCGTGCAGGTGCCCGCAGCGCGGGGGGAGTGGGTCGCCGCCGAGGCGACACTGGACGGGGCCGCTGGGCGGTACCCGGGGGGCTACGAGCGGTTTGGACGAGCCCGGCTTCTGGGCGTGGCAGGACCTCTACGCCGAGGGGCTGGTCGGCGTCGGCCGCAGCGCGGAGGCGGCGCGCGGCAGGGCGTCCTCGGTGGCGCGGCTGGCGCGGGCCCGCGGGCGGGTCGAGGCGGCGCTGGGCCGGCCCGAGCGGGCGGCAGAGGCGTTCGAGCGGGCACTGGAGGCGGCCGGCCGGGTGGCGCTGCCGTTCGAACGGGCGAAGGTCGAGCTGGCGGCGGGGGGTTTCCTGCGGCGGGTCGGGCAGCGCCGACGGGCGGTGGAGCTGCTCACCGCCGCGCTGGCCACCTTCGAGCGGCTGGGCGCGCGTCCCTACGCCGAGCGGTGCCGCACCGAGCTCGCCGGCTCGGGCCTGCACCCCGCTCCGCGGGGTGGTCGGGGCGGCCTGCTCACCTCGCAGGAGCTCGTCGTCGCCCGCCTCGCGGCTGCGGGGCGGACGAACCGGGAGATCGCCGCGGAGCTGGTCGTCAGCGTCAAGACGGTCGAGTACCACCTGCGCAACGTCTTCCAGAAGCTCGGTGTCGGCCGACGCCGGCAGCTGGCTGCCCTGTTGACCGAGCAGCCATCGGGGTAGGCGGTCATCGCACCTGTCGATCCCGAACCTCGAGGAGCCACCGTGCCCATCGCGTTCGTGTCCATCCGGGAAGGCCGACCGCCCGAGACGATCCGCACGATGATCAGCGCCGTGACCGCGGCGATCGCGGAGTCGCTCGACGCGCCGCCGTCGAGCGTCCGGGTGGTGGTCACGGAGGTGCCGCTGACCCATTGGGCCGCCGGCGACGTCACCCTCGCGGAGAAGCAGGAGAAGGACGCGCAGGCGACGGCAGACGGAGGCGGGTGACCGGGAGGGCCCGGGCCGCGATTCAGCGGGGTCACGGATCGGGCACGAGTCGTGCGCGTGATCGGCCATCCATTTATGGTCCGTGAGGTCGATGACGACCGGAGGTGGCATGGCGGGGAACGCGGCGGATCAGGGGCGGTCGGTGACGGCCAAACTCGCGGCGATTCTGACGTCGTTCACCTCGGGAAGTGTCCAGCAGCTCACCGAGCTCGCCCGCCACAGCGGGCTGCCGGTGTCCACCACGCACCGGCTCGCGGCCGAACTGACGGCGACCGAGTTCCTGCAGCGCAGCTCCGGTGGGGGATTCCGGATCGGCCCCGCTCTGCGCGACCTCACGGACCCGGCTCCGCGGCCACCCACCCTGGTCGAGCGCGCCCCGCACGTCGTCGAGGACCTCGTGGAGGCCCTGCACCTGCCGGCGCGGCTGGGCGTGCTGCACGGGTTGGAGGTCGGCTACATCGAGAAGGCGCCCGGCCACATCCCGGTGACGTCCTTCTCCCCGGCCGCCCGCAGGCCCGCCCATGCCACGGCCCTGGGCAAGGCGCTCCTGGCGTTCGCGCCCGCCGACGTCCTGCGGCGGGTCGGAACGGCGTCGTTGCCCGGTTTCACCCCACGCACTCTGACCCGCCCTGACCAGCTCCACCACGCCCTGCATCGCGTCCGGTGCGACGGTTGTGCGCTCGACCGGGGTGAGCTCAGCGCGCACGTCCGGACCGTCGCGGTGCCCGTGCTCGGCCCCGGCGACATCGCGCTCGCGGCGGTCGAGGTCGAGGTCGACGACCTCTCCGCGGACACGATCGCGACGGTGACCCCGGTGCTGACGCTCGCCGCGCACGGGCTCACGCGTGAGCTGCATCCCTCCTGGCGGCGGAATGCGCGCGCCCCCCACACGCCGTCCGGCGAGGTGGAGCAGGAGTCCGCCGGCTGACGACGCCGGCTCGTCGCGTTCCCGGCGGATCCCTTGCCGATTCCTTCATCGTCAGTCGCAGGAATGCGCCGGGAATGGTCGTCGCGGGCAGTGGCGACGGCGCGTCGTGCATTCTCCGCGTGCTCCATCCGAAATGGCGATGACACGATGCGGAATACGGATGCTGCTCGCTGAACCCCGCGCGCCACGAAACCTCCCGCTGTTCCGGCGAGCGGGAGGCGGCCCCACGCCAGCCGGGCCACCGCGATGATGTCGCCGTGACCGTCGAGAAGGTACTCGAGCTCATCGGGGTGTGGCGGCCCGATCTCCCCGACGGCGGCCTCGCGGCCCTCGAGGCCGGGCTGGAGGGCGCCGGCTACGCGCTGGCCGCGTCGGCCGCGTCGTGGTCACCCAGGCGCACATCGACCACTACGGCCTGGCCGGGCGGCTGATGGAGCTGACCGGTGCCGAGCTGGCGATGCACACGATGACGGCCACGTCTGCCTGTGGTCCCCGGCGCAGCGGACGCTGCTGTCCGGCGACCACCTGCTGCCCGGCATCACCCCGCCGGTGACCTTCGAGCGCGGGTTCGACGCGGACCCGCTGCGCAGCTACCTGACGTCGCTGCGGGCCGTCGCCGACCTGCGGCCACGCACGGTGCTACCCGGCCACGGCACCCCGTTCGGTGATCCGCAGGGGCGCATCGAGGTGATCCTGCGCACCAAGGTGCGGCGCCTGGAGAAGATCCGCCGCGCGATCCGCGACCAGCCGCGCTCGATCGTCGGGATCTACGAGTGGTACACCACCGCGGACACACCGCTCGACGTGAGCGCCCTCGCGGCCGCCTGACGACCCCGCCGAGCAGCCACCGCGGCGATCGCGTTCCCA
>CAWHHY010000031.1:0-69923 GCA_963829305.1 uncultured Actinomycetota bacterium
GCGTCGGCCCCGCCCACTCGTGCACACGCCCCACGGTGTGCACGAGCCGGCTCCGATGTGCACGAGCCTGCGCGGTGTGCACCCAGGCCCGCGCGTGATGATCCACAGGGCGTGACGCGCAGGAAACCGGGAGTCGGTAGGTTGCGCGACATGCTCGGCCTTCCCGACGTGACCCGCGCCTGCCTCTTCGACCTCGACGGGGTGCTCACCGACACCGCCAGCGTGCACGCGGCGGCGTGGAAGCAGATGTTCGACGACTTCCTGCGCGAGCATGCCGAGCGCGCGGGAGCCCCGTTCGAACCGTTCGACGTCAAGACCGACTACGGCCCGTACGTCGACGGCAAGCCGCGCCTGGACGGCACCCGCGCCTTCCTGGCCTCCCGGGGCATCACGCTGCCGGAGGGGGAGGCGACCGACGGGCCGGACGACGAGACGATCAACGGGCTGGCGACCCGCAAGAACGAGCTCGTCCACGAGAAGATCCGCACCGACGGCGTCGACGTCTACCCTGGGTCCGTGCGCTACCTGCACGCCGTGCGGGACGCGGGCCTGGTGACCGCCGTGGTGTCGTCGTCGGCGAACGCCGAGGTGGTGCTGCAGGTCGCCGGGCTCGCCGACCTGATCGACCATCGGGTCGACGGGGTGGTCGCGAAGCAGCGGCACCTGCCGGGCAAGCCCGCGCCCGACACGTTCCTCGCCGCGGCGGCGGACCTGGACGTGCCGAAGGAGCAGGCCGTGGTGTTCGAGGACGCCCTCGCCGGCGTCGCGGCAGGGAAGGCGGGCGGGTTCGGCTTCGTCGTCGGCGTGGACCGGCTCGGGCAGGCCGACGCGCTGCGCGAGCACGGTGCGGACGTCGTCGTCGCCGACCTCGCCGATCTTCTGGGGCACGATCTCCTGGAGGGGAACCGATGAGTCCCGATCCTGGACGCCCGTTCACCGTCGAGCCGTGGATCGTGCGCGAGCCGTCGCTCGACATGGAGTCCCTCGGCGTCACCGAGACCGTCTTCGCGCTGTCCAACGGCCACATGGGCCTGCGCGGCAACCTCGACGAGGGGGAGCCGCACGCCACGCCGGGCACCTACCTCAACTCCTTCTACGAGCGGCGGCCGCTGCCGTACGCCGAGGGCGGGTTACGGCTACCCGGAGTCGGGCCAGACGATCATCAATGTCACCAACGGCAAGATCATCCGGTTGCTGGTGGACGACGAGCCGTTCGACCTGCGCTACGGCCAGGTGCACCGCCACCAGCGCGTGCTGGACCTGCAGTCGGGCACGCTGACCCGCGAGGTCCGCTGGAGCAGCCCGGCGGGCAAGACGGTCAAGGTGCGCAGCGAGCGGCTGGTCTCGCTGACCCAGCGCGCCGTCGCGGCGATCTGCTACGAGGTCGAGGTCGAGGACCAGGCGCTGATCGTCGTCCAGTCCGAGCTGGTGGCCAACGAGCAGCTGCCCACGTCCTCCGGTGGGGACCCGCGCGTCGAGGCCGCCCTGCTCAACCCGCTGGTCTCCGAACAGCATCGCAGCGACGACGCCGGCGCGACGCTGGTCCACCACACCCGCCACTCCGGGCTGCGCGTGGCCGCGGCGATGGACCACGAGGTGCGCGGCCCCGAGGGCACCAAGATCACTTCCGAGGCCAGCGAGGACATCGGCCGTACCACGGTCATCTGCCGGCTGGAGCCCGGCACCGTGCTGCGCGTGGTCAAGTACCTGGCCTACGGCTGGTCGTCGCGGCGGTCCCTGCCTGCCGTGCACGACCAGGTCCGGGCCGGTCTCGCGGCCGCCCGCTACACCGGCTGGGAGGGGTTGCGCAGCGAGCAGCGCACGTTCCTCGACGAGTTCTGGACCACGGCGGACGTCGAGATCGACGGCGACGCCGAGCTGCAGCAGGCCGTCCGCGTCGCGGTCTTCCACGTGCTGCAGGCGGGCGCGCGGGCGGAGCGCCGGGCGATCGGAGCCAAGGGCCTGACCGGGCCGGGCTATGACGGCCACACGTTCTGGGACACCGAGACGTTCTGCCTGCCGGTGCTCAGCCACCTCCAGCCCGACGCCGCGGCGGACGCCCTGCGCTGGCGCCAGTCGATCCTGCCGCTGGCCCGCGAGCGGGCCCAGCAGCTGGGCCTGAGCGGCGCCACGTTCCCCTGGCGCACGATCCGCGGCCAGGAGTGCTCCGGCTACTGGCCGGCCGGGACGGCCGCGTTCCACATCAACGCGGACATCGCCGACGCCGTCCGCCGGCACGTGCTGATCACCGGTGACACCGAGTTCGAGCGCGAGGTCGGGCTCGAGCTGCTCATCGCCACCGCCCGGCTGTGGCGTTCACTCGGCCACCACGACTCGGCCGGCGAGTTCCGCATCGACGGCGTCACCGGGCCCGACGAGTACACCGCGATCGTCGACAACAACGTCTACACCAACCTCATGGCTCAGCTGAACCTCCGCTACGCCGCCGAGGCGGCCGCCCGGCACGCTCGCGCCGCTGCCCGGCTGGGGGTGAACGCCGAGGAGATGGCCAGCTGGCGCGACGCCGCGAAGTCGATGCGCATCCCGTTCGACGAGGTGCTCGGCGTGCACCCGCAGAGCGAGGGCTTCACCCACCACGAGGTGTGGGACTTCGGGAACACCCCGGCCGACAAGTACCCCCTGCTCCTCAACTACCCGTACTTCGACCTGTACCGCAAACAGGTCATCAAGCAGGCCGACCTGGTGCTCGCGATGCAGCTGCGGCCCGACGCCTTCACCTCCGAGCAGATGGCCCGCAACTTCGCCTACTACGAGGCGGTGACGGTGCGCGACTCGTCGCTGTCGGCGTGCACGCAGGCGGTGGTCGCGGCCCGCACCGGGCACCTCGACCTGGCCTTCGACTACTTCGCCGAGTCCGCGCTGGTCGACCTGAACAACCTGGCGGGCAACACTGACCACGGCGTCCACATCGCCTCGATGGCGGGCACCTGGAACGCCGTGGTCGCCGGGTTCGGGGGCATCGAGTTCGACTCCACCGGGCTGGCGTTCGCCCCGCAGCTGCCCGCGGCACTGAGCAAGATCTCGTTCGGGCTGGGCTGGCAGGGTCGGCAGCTGCGGGTGTCGATCACTGCGGACGAGGCCGAGTACCGGCTGGTCAGCGGGCCACCGATGCGGCTGCGCCACCACGGCGAGCCGTTGGCGCTGGCCGAGGCCCCGGTGGTGCGCCCGGTGCCGGAGCCGCCCCTGGTCGACCCCGTCGAGCAGCCGTACGGGCGGGCCCCGCAGGCCCGGCACCCGGGCGGCTGAGGGGCGACCGCGGACCTGCCGGGGGGTTGGCCGGAGGAGCGCGCGGGTATCGCCGGGTTCTGCTCCGTGCCACCGCGCCCGCCTCACCGGTGCGCGGTCCTGTCCCCGACGGAAGGACTCCCGTGAACCCCGACCACGCCCGCGCGCTGCTGACCGCCGAGCTCGAGGAGCTCGGCGACCGGGCCGAGTTCGCCGCGTCGTCCGCGGCCGAGTCGGCGTCCGGCGACCTCGCGGCGAACGAGGCGGGCACGACCCAGCACCCGGCCGACTTCGGCACCGAGGTCACGAACCGGATGGAGAGCGAGGGCCTCGTCCGGACCGTCGAGCTGCAGCGGCGCCGCGTGCAGGACGCCCTCGTCCGGCTCGACGAGGGCACCTACGGCCGGTGCGCCGTGTGCGGCGTGGAGATCGACGACGAGCGCCTCGAGGCGCGCCCGGAGGTCGCCACCTGCCGCGAGCACGCCGACGCGCTGCCCGTCGGCGGGTAGCTCGGCCCGGGTACGGGGGAACGGGCCGGCCGGCCGGTTCAGCAGTGGTTCATCGTGTCGCGCGGGGGGTACGACCCGCCCGTGACGGCAGCCGACGACTGTCCCGCTGACCTGGTCCGGGTGGATCCCGCCGGGCCCGGGGTCACGCGGCGTCGCCGCGGCCGGGGCTTCAGCTACCACGACGCGTCCGGCGCGGTGATCACCGACCACGCCGAGATCGCCCGGCTCAAGGCACTGGTGATCCCGCCTGCCTGGCGGGACGTGTGGATCAGCCCCGACCCGCAGGGCCACATCCAGGCCGTGGGCACCGACGCGGCCGGCCGCCGCCAGTACCGCTACCACGACGAGTGGCGCCGGGCCCGCGACGTGGTCAAGTACGACCGCGTGCTGACCCTCGGCGCCAAGCTCGGCGACGTCCGCGACGAGATCGTCCGGCGGCTCGGTGAGCCGGGCCTCGGCCGGGACCGGGTGCTCGCCGCCGCCGTCCGGATGCTCGACGTCGGGGTGTTCCGCGCCGGTGGCGAGCAGTACGCGCCCGGCGACGACGACGAGGACGGCACCTTCGGCCTGGCGACCCTGCGCCGCGAGCACGTCAGCCTCAAGCGCGGCGCCGTCCTGTTCTCCTACCCGGCCAAGGGCAACGTCCCGCGCAGCGTCGCGCTGCGCGACCCGCTGCTGCACCGCGTCGTCGGCTCCCTGCTGCGCCGCAAGGGCGGCGGCGAGGAGCTGCTCGCCTACAAGATCAAGCGTGACTGGTGCGACGTGAAGACCGCGGACCTCAACGGTGCGGTCAAGGAGCTCGCTGGCGAGGAGTACACCTGCAAGGACCTGCGTACCTGGAACGCGACGGTGCTGGCCGCCGTGGCGCTCGCCGCAGGGGCCGCCGAGAGGGGCGTGCCGGGCAGCGAGCGGGGTCGCAAGCGGATCGTCACCGGCGCGGTGAAGCAGGTCTCCGAGCACCTGGGCAACACCCCGACGGTGGCCCGCTCGTCCTACGTGGACCCGCGGGTGCTGGAGCGGTTCGCCGAGGGCCACACGGTGCTGCCGGCGTTGCAGAAGCTGGAGGGCTGCGAGGCGGGACTACCCGCCGACGACGCGACCCGGGCCGTGTTGGAGCTCGCGGTGGTGGAGCTGCTCAAGGGCTGAGCGCGCGCCCGGATGTAGCGAAAGCGGCGTTCAGTGCGGTAGACGCACCCAACGCCGCTTTCGCTACATCACCGCGCTGTGGGCGCTAGTCCTTCTTCAGGGCGCCGGGCTTGTGGACGGCCTCGCCGCCGCTCTTCTGGCTCTTCACGAGGTACTGCGGGTCGTCCTTCGACGCCCGCACGGTGCGCCCGGCCGCCTCCGTGTCCTCGGTGATCTTCTTCTCGACGGTGCCTTCGGCGGTCCCGCCGTGGCTCTTCCACGTGACGTGGTCGCCCCTGCTGAAGGTCTCGGCCATGCCGGCCGGTTACCCGGCGCCGCCGCACCCACACCCGTTTGCCTGCCGGGGCGCGGGTTACCCGGACCACGAACGCGAGCAGAGAAGGAGCAGTGATGGCCGGCAAGCTGGACGGCAAGCGGATCGCGATCCTCGCGACGGACGGTGTCGAGGAGGCCGAGCTCGTCCGCCCCCGTGACGCGGTGACGGCGGAGGGCGCCCGGGTGGACGTCGTGTCGCTGGAGGACGGCGCGATCCAGGCGATGAACCACGACCTCGAGCCCGCCTCGACGGTCACGGTCGACGTGACGGCGGCGCAGGCGTCGCCGTCCGACTACGACGCACTGATCCTGCCCGGCGGCACGGTGAACGCGGACCGGCTGCGGATGGACGGCGCCGTGCGCTCCTTCGTGCAGGAGATCGTCCGGGCGGGCAAGCCGGTGGGCGTCATCTGCCACGGTCCGTGGACGCTGATCGACGCCGGCGTGGTCGAGGGCCGGACGTTGACCTCGTACCCGAGCCTGCGCACGGACCTGACCAACGCCGGGGCCAAGTGGGTCGACGAGGAGGTCGTCACCGATGAGGGGCTGGTGTCCAGCCGCAACCCCGGCGACCTCGACGCGTTCTGCTCGAAGATCGTCGAGGAGTTCGCGGAGGGTCGCCACCCGGTCCACGGGCAGGACGCTGCCGGGTGAGCGCCACGTGAACGCGCGCCGGAGCGTACCCGGACATTTCGGGTACGCTCCGGACGTGTCGGAGGCCAGGACAGGTGGCTCGGGCCCCGTCGACGACCGCGGCGAGGGGCCGCTTGAGCGGGCCGACCGCAACCTGGCCGAGATGCTTCAGGAGGTGCGCGTCGCGCAGATCGGGGTGCAGATCCTCTTCGCGTTCCTGCTCTCGCTGTCGTTCACCGAGCGGTTCGGTCGCATCAACGAGTTCCAGCGGTGGACCTACGTCGTGACGCTGCTTCTGACCAGCGTGACGACCGGTTTGCTGGTCGCGCCCGCCGCGATCCACCGGGTGCTGTTCGGGCGCGGCGTCAAGGCCGTCACCGTGCGCATCGGCCACCGGCTGTTCGTCATCGGCCTGGCGTCGCTCGCCCTGACCCTCGTGGGCGCGCTGCTGCTGGTCCTGGACGTCGTCGTGGGTCGGTCGTTCGCCCTGTGGTCGTCGGCGGCCGTGCTGCTCGTCCTGGTCGGGCTGTGGTTCGTGCTGCCGCTACCCATCCGCAACCGCAACCACGGCGACTCGGACGGCGCGGACGGCGACGACGAGGAGTGACACCCGCCCCCTGAGACGGAGCGAACGCGGCGTTCGGTGCAGTAGATGCACGGACGCCGCGTTCGCTCACTGTGGGCCGGCCGGTCGGCCGGGCGACTGCCCGGTCAGACGCCGCTCTGCGGCGAGGCGTCGACGTCGGCGCGCCAGCCGCCCTCCTCCGCGCCGCGCGCCTCGATGAACTTCTTGAAGTTCGCGAGGTCACCCTTGACGCGGCGCTGGACGATGCCCAGCGCGTCGCCGGCCTTCTCGACGATGCCCTGCGGGTCGTGGTCGAGCTGCAGCGTCACGCGGGTGGTGCCGTCGTCGATCCGGTGGAAGGTCACCACGCCGGACTGGTGGGTACCGTCCTCGGTGGTCCAGGCCACCCGCTCGTCGGGGTGCTGCTCGGTGACCTCGGCGTCGAACTCGCGCGTCACGCCGGCGATCTTCGTGACCCAGTGCGTCTTCGTGGGGCTGATCTGGTCGATCCGCTCCACACCCTCCATGAACTGCGGGAACGACTCGAACTGCGTCCACTGGTTGTAGGCGGTGCGGACGGGGACGTGGACGTCGATGCTCTCCAGAACGTTCGTGGTCATGGTTCTGGCGTACCCGGGCGACCTCCGGCAAAACTGCTCAGAAGCGGTTCAGAGGTTGTTCACCCCGTGTCGGTCGTCACCGTGTCAGTCGTCACTGAGCATCTTCCGCCGCAGGCCCGCGACGGTCTGCGCGAGCAGCCGTGACACGTGCATCTGCGAGATCCCCACGCGGTCCGCGATCTGGGTCTGGGTCATGTTGCCGAAGAAGCGCAGCACGAGGATCGTCCGCTCCCGCTCCGGCAGCTCGTCGAGCAGCGGCGCCAGCGTCTGGCGGTACTCGACCTTGTCCAGCTCCGCGTCCGCGGTTCCCAGGGTGTCGGCCAGCGAGGTGTCCGCGCCGGACACCAGCTCGTCGAGCGACGTGCTGCGGTAGGCCTGCTGCGCGTCGAGCCCCTCGACGACCTCCTCGGCCGAGATGCCCAGGCGCGCGGCGATCTCACTCGGCCGGGGGGCCCGGTTGAGCTCCTGGCTCAGCTGGCTCACGGTGCTGTTGATCGAGCTCTGCAGGTCCTTGAGGCGCCGGGGCACCCGCATGGACCAGGTGCGGTCGCGGAAGTGCCTGCGCACCTCGCCGGTGATCGTCGGGACGGCGTAGGACAGGAAGTCGATGCCGCGGTCCGGCTCGAAGCGGTCGACCGCGTTGAGGAGCCCGACCGTGCCCGCCTGCTCGAGGTCGTCGACCGGCTCGCCCCGGCCGGCGAACCGGCGCGCGATGTGCTGGACGACCGGGAGGTAGCCCGTGACGAGCTTGTTGCGCAGCGCCGCCCGGTCCGGGTGGTCCGGGGGCAGCGCGGCGAGCTCGGCGAACAGCGGCGTGAGGTGGGCGTAGTCGGAGTCGCGCGACTGGTCGGTCACGGCGCCCACACCGATGGGCCGGAGACGGGGAGGACCACTCGGGAAGCTACCCGCGGCCACCGGTGCGAAAACACCCGCGCTGGTAGGTTCGTAGGTCGTCGTCCCGCGGCAGGCGCCGCCGACGGCGATCATCGTCCCCCGGCTCGAAGGGTGAAACCGCACGGTGTCCCACAGCGCCTCACCAGTGCTCGGCCCCGGAGGCACCCGGCCCACCGGGGACGGCGCGGAGAACGGTTCCGCCGACGACGGTCGCGGTGACGTCGACGGCCTCGGCTACGAGCGGCGCTACGTCGCCATGCTCTACGACCGGCTCGACGAGCGCCGCGCCGACACCGCACGCCGGCTCCAGTCGGTCCTGCACGACGAGACCGTCGGCACCCCGCAGGCTCTGACCGAGCGCGACGCCGCTGCCGCGATGTACACCGACCGGCTCGCGGCGCTGCGCGCGGCCGAGCACGGCCTGGCGTTCGGGCGGCTCGACACCGAGACGGGGGAGCGGCGCTACATCGGGCGCCTGGGCCTGCTCGACGAGGAGCGCGAGTACGAGCCGCTCCTGATGGACTGGCGCGCGCCGGCGGCGCAGCCGTTCTACACCGCCACCGCCGCGTCGCCCGAGGGCATGCGCCGCCGCCGGCACCTGCGCACGCGCCGCCGCGAGGTCGTGGCCGTCGACGACGAGGTGCTCGACCTCGACGACGCCGCCGCGGCCGGCAGCAGCACCGGGCTGACCAGCGAGGCCGCGCTGATGGCGGCCGTGACCGCCCGGCGCACCGGCCGGATGGGCGACATCGTCGCGACGATCCAGGCCGAGCAGGACCGGATCATCCGGGCGACGCCGTCCGGGGTGCTGGTAGTGCAGGGCGGGCCGGGAACGGGCAAGACCGCCGTCGCGCTGCACCGGGCGGCCTACCTGCTCTACACCCACCGCGACCGGCTGGCCCGCCGCGGCGTCCTGGTCGTCGGTCCGAACGCCACCTTCCTGCGCTACATCGGGCAGGTGCTGCCCTCGCTGGGGGAGACCAGCGTCGTGCTCGGCACGGTCGGGCAGCTGTTCCCGGGCCTGGACGCCCGCCGCGCCGAGGCGCCGGAGGTCGCCGAGGTGAAGGGCCGCCCCGAGATGGCAGGGGTCGTGGCTGCGGCGGTCCGGGACCGTCAGCAGGTGCCGCGGCGCCCGGTCGAGCTGGTCGTCGAGCAGCAGCGAGTGCGGCTGGACCGGGACCTGGCCAATGCCGCCCGCTCCCGGGCGCGGCGGTCCCGCCGCCCGCACAACGAGGCCAAGCGGATCTTCCACCGGGAGGCGGTGCGGCTGCTCGCCGAGCAGGTGGCGCGCAACCTGGCCGGCCCGGGCTCGCGCGGCCTGCTGGACGCGGGCGACCTGTCCGACATCCGCGACGAGCTGGCCGAGAGCCGGGAGCTGACCCGCGAGCTGGACGCGCTGTGGCCGACCCTGTCGCCGGAGCAGCTGCTCACCGACCTGTTCGCCGACGGGCGGCGCCTCAGCTCGGTCGCCCGCCGGCTGCCCGCCGCGGACCGGGAGCGGCTCGCCCGCCCCGAGCCCCCCGCGGACACCCCCGCCGACCTGTGCTGGACCCCCGCGGACGTCCCGCTGCTCGACGAGGCCGCCGAGCTGCTCGGCGACGACGGCTCCGAGCAGCGGGCCCGCGAGGCGGCTGCCCTGCGCGAGGAGGTCATGTACGCCCAGGGCGTGCTGGACGTGCTCGACCTCGAGGAGGACCTCGACCCGGAGCTGCTGCGCGCCACGGACATCGTCGACGCGGACCGGCTCGCGCAGCGCCAGCGGGTGCGCCGCTACGACTCCACCGCGGACCGGGCCGCGGCGGACCGCGAGTGGACCTACGGCCATGTGATCGTCGACGAGGCGCAGGAGCTCTCGGCGATGGCCTGGCGGCTGATCATGCGCCGGTGCCCGACCCGGTCGATGACGATCGTCGGCGACATCGCCCAGACCGGCGACCTTGCCGGCGCGGCGTCGTGGCAGGACGCGCTCGGGCCGTTCGTGGCGAAGCGGTTCAAGCTCGAGCAGCTCACCGTGAACTACCGGACCCCCGCGGAGATCGCCGCGGTGGCCGACGACGTCCTCGCCGCGATCGACCCGACGCTGGCCGCGCCGCGGTCGGTCCGGGCGACGGGCGTGCCGCCGCGGTCGGTGCTCGCTGACGGGGTACCGGCCGGCCGGGGGTTGGCCGACGCCGTCGCCGCCGTGCTCGTCGACGATGCGCCAGGCCTGGGCGACGGGGACGCGGACGACGCGGGCGAGATGCCGGCCGGCCGGGTCGCGGTGCTGGCCCCGACCGCCCGGGTGGCCGACCTGCGCGCGCGGGTGCTTCCGGACGTCGGCGGCGACGGCTCCGGGGAGCCGGACCTCGACGCGCCGGTGGTGGTGCTGCCTGTCTCCGCTGCGAAGGGGCTGGAGTTCGACGCCGTCGTGCTGGTCGAGCCGGCGGAGCTCGTCGCGGAGTCGCCGCGCGGCCTCAACGACCTCTACGTCGCCCTGACCCGGGCCACCCAGCGGCTCACGGTCGTCCACCGCGCGCCGCTGCCCCCGGTGCTGCACCGGCTGGGGGAGTAGCACCGCGAGCTGTCGAACCGGCGCGCGCGTTCTCGGGCGAGGACGTCACGTGCGGCGGGCGGCGGCGACCAGGGCCGCGACCAACCGGACGTCGGCCGCGTCCTCCTCCGGGTGCCACTGGACCCCGACGACGAACGGGCGCGCCGGGTCGTCCCCGGCCAGCTCCACCGCCTCGACCGTGCCGTCCGCGGCCCAACCGGTCGCGACCAGGCCCGGCGCGAGCCGGTCGACGGCCTGGTGGTGGTGGCACCGCACCCGCACGTGCGGCCCGACGACGGCCCCGACGCGTCCGGCCGGGTCGAGCCGGACGTTGACGTCGGTGAACACGCCCGGTGTCGGGTTGTGCCCGTCGTGGCCGACGACGTCCGGCAGGTGCTGGTGCAGTGTGCCGCCGAGCGCGACGTTGAGCAGCTGCGCGCCCCGGCAGACCCCCAGCACCGGCAGGTCCAGCTCCAGCGCCCGGTCCAGGACGACCAGCTCGGCCGTGTCCCGCTCCGGGTGGGGGAGACCGGCGGCGGGGTGCGGGGCAGCGCCGTAGCGGTCGGGGGCGACGTCGCGGCCGCCGCTGAGGAGCACGGCGTCCACGCGGTCGACGGCCCGGGCCGCGTCCGCCGTCGGGGGCAGCAGCACGGGCACGCCGCCCGCGGCGAGGACGATGTCGACGTAGGTGCGGGCGAGCAGCACCGCGTCGCGCTCCCACACGCCGTGCCGGGAACGCTCGAGGGCCGCGGTGATACCGATGACGGGGGCGGTCAGGGTCGGTCCTCCCCGGCGGCCGCGGCGTCGAGCAGGCTCTCGAACTCCGGCCCGTCGAACGTGGCGACCGCACGTTCGTACTTCTGCATCCCCCACTCCCAGAAGTCGAAGTCCAGGGAGCTGGACCCGTCCATGATCGAGGCCCAGAGCGTCCAGCCGTACTGCGACATGAGCGCGAACAGCCGCGCCCGGGCCACCTGGTCCGGCCGCTCCCGGCCGAAGTAGGCGGCGACGAGCACGTCGAGCAGCTCCCGCGGCAGCGTCGCCTCGCTCCAGATGTTGCCCAGCTCGAAGCAGGGGTCGTTGTTCCCGGAGTACTCGTAGTCGACGATCCGGACCTCCTCGCCGCCGACCCCGTCCGGCACCACCAGGAGGTTGCCCGCGAGCAGGTCGTTGTGGCACGGCACGGTCCGCCGCGGGCCCAGGGCGGCCCGGATGCGGTCGACGGAGGGGGTGAAGTCGTCGTAGCGGTCGGGCACCCGGAAGCCGTGGCGCGCGACGATGTCCCGGTAGCGGGCCTGGACGGCGAACATGTCGAACTCGCCGACGAACCGCGGCCCCGCGTGCAGCCTCCGGCACGCCGTGGCGACCAGCGCGAGGATCTCCGGGTCCGCCAGGTCGTCGTCGGTCAACGCGCGGCCGGGCAGGAACTCGACGCTGATGCCCTCCCCCGGGCGGTGGTGCACCACTTGTGGCCCGACGCCCGCCTGTGCCGCGGCCACGCTGTTGCGGTACTCGGCGTCGCGGTCGATCTCCAGCAGCTCGGAGCCCGGGCCGGGAATGCGCACGACGACCGTCGCGGACGGGGTGCTGACCTTGAGGTTGCGGTTGGTCAGGCCACCGGGCAGGTCGGTGACCGTGCGGGGGTGCTCCGCGGTGACCGGGATCGAGTCGAGCAGCGCCGTGATCTCGGGGTCGTCGCCCAGCGGGACGGCGTCGGCTGGGGTGACCGGGTGCGGCGGCGCGGCGTGATCCACCCGGGCAGGGTAGGTGCCGCGTGGCCCGGTGCACACCCCGCGGTGCACCCGCACGGCGCGGTGTGCACCGGTGCCGTCCGCGCCGGCGATCTACGGTGGCGACGTGGCCGACGCATCTGCGGGGACGTCCCCCGCCACCCTGCCCGCCCGGGCCCGCATCGTGATCATCGGCGGCGGCGTGGGCGGGGCGAGCGTGGCGCACCACCTCGCCGAGCGCGGCGAGCGCGACGTGCTGCTCGTCGAGCGCGCCGAGCTGACCAGCGGGTCGACCTTCCACTCCGCCGGCCTGGTCGGCCAGCTGCGGGCCGACCCCGCGCTGACCCGGATGAACGCCTGGTCCGCGGCGCTGTACCGGCGGCTGGAGGAGGCCGGCGGCGACGGCGCGCCGGGCTGGGTGGAGTCCGGGTCGCTGCGGCTGGCGTCCAGCCCGCTGCGGCTGGAGGAGATCCGCCGCCAGGCGGCGTGGGCGCGGCGCGCGGGCCTGCCGCTGGAACTGGTCTCGGCGAAGGAGGCCGCCGAGAAGTTCCCGCTGATGTCCACCGACGGCGTCCTCGGCGCGGCGTACACCCCGACCGACGGGCAGGTCGACCCGGCGCGGCTGTGCTACGCGCTGGCCGCGTCGGCCCGTGCCGGCGGGGTGACGATCGCGCAGCGCACCCGCGTCACGGCGATCACCACGCACGAGGGCCGGGTGACGGGCGTGCGCACCGACCGCGGGGATGTCGAGTGCGAGGTGGTCGTCGACTGCGGCGGCATGTTCGCCGCCGAGATCGCCCGCCTCGCCGGCGTCCGGGTGCCGATCGTGCCGATGTCGCACCAGTACGTCGTCACCGAGCCGTTCCTGCCCGCCGGGACCGGCCCGTTGCCGTCGCTGCGCGACCCCGACCTGCTCGTCTACTACCGCCAGGAGGTCGAGGGGCTGGTCATGGGCGGCTACGAGCGCCAGAGCGCGCCCTTCACCGCCACGGCCCGCTCGTTCGACGCCGTCCCGGCCGACTTCAACGGACGGCTGCTGCCCGCCGACTGGGACCGGTTCGCCGAGATCGTCGAGAACGCCCAGGTCCGCGTGCCGGTACTGGCCGACACCGGCGTCCGCACGATGGTCAACGGGCCCGAGGGCTTCACCCCGGACAACGAGTTCTGCCTCGGCGAGACCGAGGTGGGCGGCTTCTTCGTCGCCGCCGGGTTCTGCGCGCACGGCATCGCCGGCGCGGGCGGGATCGGGCAGGTCGTGGCCGCGTGGATCCTCGACGGCGACCCCGGGCTCGACCTGTGGCACATGGACGTCGGCGGTTCGGATCGGAGTACCGCTCGCCGGGCTACACGCTGGCCCGCGTCGTCGAGAACTACGAGTCGTACTACGACATCCGGCCCCCGGGCAGCCAGCGCCGGGCGGGACGCCCGCTGCGCACCTCGCCCGCCTACCCGTGGCACGCGGCGCACGGCGCGGTGTTCGGCGAGAAGGCCGGGTGGGAGCGCGTGGAGTACTACGCCCGCGAAGACGGGGCGCAGGGCAGCGGCGCGGCCGCCGACGACGGGGCACCGCGGGGCTGGGCGGGGCACGGCTGGTCGCCCTGGGTGCTGCCCGAGCACCGGGCCGCCCGCGAGGCCGCGGCGCTGTTCGACGAGTCGTCCTTCGCCAAGATCGAGATCACCGGCCCGGAGGCCGCGGCCTTCGTCGCCCACGTGTTCGCGGGACGGGTCGACGGGCCGCCGGGCTCGCTCGCGTACACCCAGGCGCTCGACGACCGGGGCGGCGTCGCGATGGACGTCACCGTGAGCCGCGTGGCGCCGGACGCGTTCCTGGTGGTGACCGGCACCGCGTCGGGGCGCCACGACCTGGCGTGGCTGCGCGACCGGGCCCGGGAGACGGGGAGCGCGGCGCGGATCACGGACGTCAGCGGGGCGTGGGCGTGCTTCGGGCTGTGGGGTCCGCGGGCGCGCGACGTGCTGGCCCCGCTCACGCCGGCGGACCTGTCGAACGCGGCGTTCCCGTACCTGACCCTGCAGGAGACGACGGTCGGCGACGTCCCGGTCCGCGCGCTGCGGGTGACCTACGTCGGCGAGCTCGGCTGGGAGCTGTACTGCCCGACGGAGTACGGCGCGGGGCTGTGGCGCACGCTCGTCGAGGCCGGGGCCCCGCACGGGCTGCGGCCCGCGGGCTACCGGGCGATCGAGAGCCTGCGGCTGGAGAAGGGCTACCGGGTCTGGGGATCCGACGTCACCCGCGACACCACGCCGGACGAGGCGGGCCTCGGCTTCGCGGTGCGTCCTGGCGACGGGTACGCCGGGGCGGCGGCGCTGGCGAGTGCCCGCGCCCGCGGCCCGGTGCGGCGGCTGCGTTGCCTGGTGGTCTCCGACCCGCGGGCCGTCGCGCTGGGTGGCGAGCCGGTGCGCGCGCCCGGCGACCCCGTCGACGTGCTGGGTTTCGTCACGTCCGGCGGCTACGGCTTCACCGTCGCCCGCTCGATCGCCTACGCGCTGCTGCCGGTCGCCTGCGGCGTCGGCAGCGTGGTCGAGGTGGAGGTCGACGGCGGGTGGGTGGACGCCGAGGTCGTCCGGGGTCCTCTGTACGACCCGGGGAACGAGCGGGTGCGTGCCTGAAGCGGCTCGCCCGGGGTCGCGGCGCGCGGGCCCGCGGTGTAGCAAGGAGCGGGAGCCGCCCGCCGGGCGGGCTAGGGAGAGGACGGAGTAGGTGCCACCTCTGCGGATCGGCTACAAGGCGTCGGCTGAGCAGTTCGGGCCGCGGGAGCTGGTGGAGTACGCGGTGCGGGCCGAGCAGGTCGGGCTGGACAGCGTGTGGGTGTCGGACCACTACCAGCCGTGGCGGCACACGGGCGGGCACGCGCCGTTCTCGCTGGCGTTCATGACGGCGGTGGGGGAGCGCACGGAGCGGGTCGTGCTCGGTACGAGCGTGTTGACCGCGACGTTCCGGTACAACCCTGCGGTGATCGCGCAGGCGTTCGCGACGATGGCGTGCCTGTACCCGGACCGCATCGTGCTCGGCCTCGGCACCGGCGAGGCGCTGAACGAGACCGCCGTGACCGGCGCCGACTGGCCGGACTTCAAGGGCCGGTTCGCGCGGCTGCGCGAGGCGGTGCGGCTGATGCGGCAGCTGTGGACCGAGGACGGGGTCAGCTTCGAGGGCGAGTTCTACCGGACGGTCGACGCGACGGTGTACGACAAGCCCGAGCATCCCGTGCCGGTGTACATCGCCGCGGGCGGTCCGGTGGTGGCGAAGTACGCGGGCCGGTCCGGTGACGGGTTCATCTGCACCTCGGGCAAGGGGATGGAGCTCTACACGGACAAGCTGTTGCCGGCGGTCGAGGAGGGCGCGCAGGCGGCGGGGCGCGACGCGGCGCAGATCGACCGGACGATCGAGATCAAGATGTCGTACGACCGGGACCACGAGCGGGCGTTGGAGAACTGCCGGTTCTGGGCACCGTTGTCGCTCACGCCCGAGCAGAAGCACAGCGTGGACTCCGCGGCGGAGATGGAGCGGCTGGCCGACGAGCTGCCGATCGAGCAGGTCGCGCAGCGGTGGATCGTGGCCTCGGACCCGGACGAGGCGGTGGCACAGATCAAGCCCTATCTCGACGCCGGGCTCAACCACCTGGTGTTCCACGGGCCGGGCCACGACCAGGAACGGTTCCTCACCCAGTTCGCCGACGACGTGCTCCCGAAGCTGCGCACCCTCGGCTGAGCGTCGGCAGGTCCCCCTGATGTTCGGCCTCGGGCTCTGGGCCCTGATCGCCCTCGTCGCGGCCGTGCTCATCGGAGCCACGCTGGGCACTTGCGGGGCGGATTCCCGGAACCGCGATCGGCGTGTGGCTGGTGTCGGTGCTGTCGGTCAGGGTGCTGCACATCCTTGTCGGCGTCGTCGTGCTGGTCGCGGTAGCCCTGACCGTGCGCACGGTGCGGATGCCGACCACACCGAGCACCTTGCTCGGGGCCGGGGTCGTCTCGGGGATCACCGGGACGGTCAGCTCGATCGGCGGCCCACCGCTGGCGCTGATCTACCAGCACCACGCCACCGACACCCTCCGCGCCACGCTGGGCGTCTACTTCGTGCTCGGGGCGGCGTTCTCGATCGTCGGGCTCGCGGCGACCGGCCAGATGCTGGCCCGGGACCTCATGGTCGCCGCGGTGATGACCCCGGTCGTCGTGCTCGGCTTCCTACTGTCCGGGCCGTTGCGGCGCCACCTCGACCACGGATCGGTTCGGATCGGCCTGCTCAGCCTGTGCGCGGCGAGTGCGGCCGCCCTCATCGTGCGCAGCCTGGTCGCCTGACGATCGCTCACGCCCCCGGAGACGACCGGAGGCGTCCCGGCCGTCAGCCCTTGGAGTTGAGGAACTTCCGGTATCCCTTGATGCCGTAGCGGTTGACGGCGGTGGTGATCAGACCGAAGACCGCGCCTTGGATCGTGGCCGCGATCAGCACCTCGCGCGTGCTGTAGTCCTCGGACAGCGGCGCCGGGGTCTCCGGCTCGTTCGAGATCCTCTTCCAGATGATGCCGAACACCTTGCCGGCCAGCAGGCCGCCCATGATGCCGAACACCGTCCCGAACGGCTTGTAGATCAGCTTGGCGAAGCCGGTCAGCTCGCCGGTGGGTGTGGTCACGGGTTCACCTCTCCCGCTTCGTCCCGCGCCTCGGCGCCCGTCTCCCCGGCGTAGCCGAGGTCGCGGCCGGCCGCCCGGCCGACGAACTCCTCGTTCTCGTCGGTGCCGGTGGTGCCCGGCGCGTCGCCCTCGGTGCTGTCGGCAGGGTGGCCGTCGGGCACGCCGCCGGTCTCACGGGCACCGGCGAGGTGCGGGTCGGGCTCGATGTCAGGTTCGGACGTTCCACGCATGGACGCCACGTACCCGAACACCGGACGGGCGACACCGTCCTGCGGATCGGTCTGCAGCGGTCACAGCTCAGCGGGTGGTGCCGGGCACCGATCCGCCGGACACGAGCCGACGGGTGCTGCGCACCGTGCGCAGCCCGGGGGCCGCCACGGGCACCCGCTCGGTGTGGCGCCGGACGCGCAGGACCGGCCAGGCGGGCACCGGCGGGAACAGGGCGTCGAGGCCGAACGCCCCGTCGAACCCGGACAGCGGGGGTGCGCCGACGCTGCTGCGCAGCAGCTCCTGGTACTCGTCGTACTCCGCGACGGCCTCGGCGATGTCGCCCTGGGCGAGGTGCGCCTCGATCAGCGCGCGGCGGGCGCCCTCGCGGCTGGGGGCGGTGTGCACGGCCGCTCGGGCGGTGACGACGGCGTCGGCGAACCGGCCGGACGCGGTCAGCGCGGAGCTGAGCTCCTCGAGGGCGTTGAGCCGGATCTGGCGGAACCGCTCGCGCTCGACGGGGAGCCAGGCCTCGGTCCAGTCGGGCAGGATGTCCGCGCCGAGCAGGGCGGTCGCGACCGGCAGGTCGGCGGGCACGCTGTCGGGGTGGCCGGGGACGGTGGCCAGCGCGCGGACCAGGGCCATCGCCTCGTCGAGGTCGACGGCCACGGCGGGGTCGAGGGCGACGGTGCCGTCGACGGCGTCCGTCACGAGCGTGGCCGCGGCCGCGAGCGACGCGTCGAGCAGGGCGGCGGCGCCGGGTACGCCGGGCCACAGGTCGGCGGCCAGAGCCGTACAGCGTTGGGGGCGGCGGTGCACGGCAAGGTACGCGACGACCCGCCGGGCGTCCGACTCCAGTGGCACGGGCTCGCCGTGCGCAGTGACGGAGAAGGAACCGAGCACCGTGACGCGGTGCAGGTCCGAGCGGGATCGTCGTTGATCGACAAGCATGGGTGTCCCCGTGATCGTGGTGCAGCGGTGATGGGCGGCAGGGCGGTGCGGCGTGGTGACCCGGGCGCGCTCCGAGGGCCTCCGGCGTGGCGGCCGTGGCGTGTGCGTCGGGTCCTCGGGGGAGTCTTCCTCGCTGACCCGATGTTGCCAAGAGGCTTTCTCGTCACATTCACCTGAACGGTACGTACATCCGGGTGACATGTGTTTGCGTACCTTGCCGGACCCTACCGGCGCGCGGCGGGGTGATCACGGCAGGGCCCGGATGCGGACGTGGGTGCCCGCGTCGTCCGCCCACACGTGCAGCAGGTCGCACAGTTGGCGGGCGATCCACAGGCCGCGGCCGCGTGGGACCGACGGGTGCGGGGCCCGCAGTCCCGGCAGGGGATCGACCAACTGCCCTCCGTCGTGCACCTCGCACAGCAGCTCGCGGCTGCCCGTCCACAGCGCGAGGTGGGCGTCCCCGCTGCCGTGCTCCACGGCGTTCGTGGCCACCTCGTTGACGGCCAGCACCAGGTCGGCCACCCGGTCCCGGTCGCAGCCCGCCGCCCTGGCCGCCCGAGCCACGGTGTCGCGCACGTCGACGAGCTGCCACGTGTCGAAGCCCATCCGCTGGTCCGGGGGCCCGAGCAGGACAGGTGCGGGCACGCCGCCGCGGTCGGTCAGCACCTCCCGTGCGCCCCGGTGCTCGGGGTTGTGCCGCAGGGCGCCGTCGACCAGCACCAGCGGGTGGTTGCGCCGGGCACCGTCGGCGACCTCGAGGTGCAGGGGCAGCTGGGGATAGAGGCAGAGCACCGTCGCCGCGACGTCGGCCAGGGCCACGTTCAGCGCGGCGTCGAGCTCGGTCCAGAACCCGCCGTCCAGCCCGTCGAGGTCCGGGTCGTGCTCGACGATCACGGTGATCCCGCCACGCCCGCGGGTGAGCGCCCGCAGCTCTCGCGCCCACCGGGTGGCCAGCGTCTGCCCGGAGTGGTCCGGGCCGATGGTGAGGGCGAGCACGACCGTCGCCGCGTTGTCGCCCCCCGTCGGGCCGGGCAGTCCGTCTGCCGGCGGCACGTCGGCGAGCGCCCGCGCGGTCGCGGGGCGCACCGCCAGCGCGACCGGCTCGTGGCGGCCGCGGGCGGCGGCGACGAACGGTGTGGCGCGGGCGACGACGTCGGCCGCCGAGCCGGTGTACGCGACCGCGTGGCGCAACCGGACGGCCCCGGCCGTGCGGGTGGTCTCGACCCTCATCGCGTCCGTGCCCCCGGCGCCTTCGGCGGTATCCGGGCACCGCGGGTGCCGGCCGCGCCCGGGCACCGGAAGCCCTGCGAGACACCGGGGTGCGCGGAGACGTCGAGCTGGGCGGCGAACGGGGCCCCGCACCGGTCGAGCGCCCGCAGCACGCCCGGCCGCACGCCGGTCAGGGCGAGCCGGTGGACCTCGGGGAACTCCTCGGCGGCGTGCACCAGACCCACGGCGCCCGCGATGTCGAGGAACCGCAGCGACGACAGGTCGAGCTCGAGGGCCGCGGGCGCACTGTCGGAGCGCAGCGCGTCGTCCAGCGTCGTCGCGACCATCCGGGCGATGACGGGCCGGTTGCTGTGGTCCACCTCGCCGGCCAGCCGCATGCGGAACGGGGCCAGCCGGGTGACGCGCAGCAGGCCGTCGTCGTAGAGCGCGGTCGCCTCGATCTCGATGCGGTGCAGCGCGCGCATCCGCTCGATCACTCCGTCGGTGAAGCGGTGGCGGTCGTAGAGGCACAGCACCCGCCCCGGGCGCCCGGCGAGCACGGTGTCGATGATGCCGTCGTAGTCGGCCAGACTCGGCCCGGCGGACCGGTGCGCCCCCGAGCTGAGCTGGCCGGTGACCCGCAGCCCGGTGTAGCCGGCGTCGACCGCGCCGTCCACCATCGCGGCCAGTGCCCCGGCCGCGTCGCGCACCGGGACCCGCATCGAGGCGCGCGTGCTCTCGGGGTCCACGATCGTCAGCTGGCCGTCCGCCAGCGGGCGGTCGACCGGGACGCGGTCGTCGACGAGCCGCTCCAGCACGGCGTCCGCGGTGCCGTCGGAGAGGTAGACCACCTGCTCCCCGGCGGCGAGGCCGATGCCCAGGAAGCGCGCGGTCATCTCCCAGAGCTGCTCGTCGCTGCCCGGTACCGCGCACGCGTGCACGGCGGACGGATCGTCCACCGTGGTCGTGCGCATGTGTCACCTGCTCGGAAGCGTTGCGTGGCGCCGCTAGCACCGTCCGTGTCGATCTTGTCGCCGGCACGCGGCATCGCCGACGTTCTCGCGACGAAGTGTCCTCCCCCTGCGCCGAGCTGGGTACCCGGGGAGGTGAACGGCCTACCGGACGGTCGCCGGTTGACGAGGCCGATTTCCCGGGCCCGGGCCGGCCGGGTCCGGTGAATGACCGCTGAGGGGAGCGTCAGCGCGTCCCCCGGCCGTACCCTCCGGGCGTGGCCCGCGAGTCCTCCCCGTCCCGCGGTGCCCCGGCGACCTCCCCGGCACCGGTGCCGACCGGGCGCGTGCTCACGGTGCCGAACCTGCTGAGCCTGCTCCGGCTGGCCGGGGTGCCGCTGTTCCTCTGGCTCCTGCTCGGCCCCCACGCCGACGGCTGGGCGCTGGTCGTGCTGATGGTCGGGGGTGTCACCGACTGGCTCGACGGCAAGCTGGCGCGCCTGCTCAACCAGTACTCGACGCTCGGGGCGCTGCTCGACCCTGCCGTCGACCGGCTCTATATCCTCGCCGCGCTGGTGGCGCTCGCCGTGCGCGACGTGGTGCCCTGGTGGGCCGTCCTCGTCCTTGTCGCCAGAGACCTCGTGCTCGCGGCCTGTCTGCCCGTCCTGCGGGCCCGGGGGTACGCCCCGTTCCGTATCACCTACCTGGGCAAGAGCGCGACGTTCCTGCTGCTCTACGCCTTCCCGTGGCTGCTGCTCGGCGTCGGGGCCTCGGCCGTCGCCCCGCTCGCGCGCCCCGTCGGTTACGCCTTGGCGGTGTGGGGGACGGCCCTCTACCTCTACTCCGGGCTGGTGTACCTCGCCGAGTTCGTGCTCGCGCTGCGCGGGCACCGGGCCGACGGCGCTGATCACGTGGGTCGTAGGCTGCCGCCATGACTCCCGACGACCTGCGCTACACGGAGGATCACGAGTGGGCGCGCGAGACGGCCGACGGCGTGGTGCGGGTGGGGATCACCGACTACGCGCAGCGGCAGCTCGGGGACGTCGTGCTCGTCGAGCTACCCGCCGTCGGTGACACGGTCGCGGCCGGGGACGCCTGCGGCACGGTGGAGTCCACGAAGTCGGTCTCGGAGATCTACCCGCCGGTCGCGGGCGAGGTCGTCGCGGTGAACGAGGCGCTGGTGGACGAGCCGGAGCTGGTCAACCAGGAGCCCTACGGCGGCGGCTGGATGATCGACCTGCGTCCCGTCGAGTCGGGCCAGCTCGACGGCCTGCTCGACGCGGCCGCCTACGACCGCCTGACCGACGACGACTGATCACCGCACCCCCGGACGGCTTCCGCAGGCCGGACCAGCCGCGGACCGACCCGTCCGGCGCGGGTGCCGCACGGTAGGTTGAGACGCGAAACCGCACCGCCCTGTCGCGGTGGCGCTAGTGCAGGAGGAGACCGCGAGGTGACCACGAACGACGGGCCCGGCGTGCCCCCCGAGCGCGCCCCGGAGACGACGTCCGTCTTCCGGGCCGACTTCCTCGCCGAGGCGGAGCCGCCCGCGCCGGAGCAGTCGGTGTCGGGGGTCGACGCGCTGCCGGCGGGGTCGGCATTGCTGGTGGTCAAGCGCGGGCCCAACGCGGGCTCGCGGTTCCTGCTGGACCGCACCACGACGAGCGCCGGCCGGCACCCCGACAGCGACATCTTCCTCGACGACGTCACCGTCTCGCGGCGGCACGCCGAGTTCCGGCGCGACGCGGGCGACTTCGTCGTGGTGGACGTCGGCAGCCTGAACGGCACGTACGTGAACAGGGAGCCGGTCGACACGGCGGTCCTGACCAACGGCGACGAGGTGCAGATCGGCAAGTTCCGGCTGGTGTTCCTCACCGGGCCGCGGGGCTCCAACTGGGGAGACGCCTGACGCGCCCGTCTCCGCCCGTCCGGAGGCGCGCGCCCACGGTGTCGCCCGTGTAGCGTCGACAGTGTCGGACGCCGTTACGGACCCTCCCCGGGCGGGGCCGTGGCGGCGTGAGACGGAGGACCGTCAGGAGGAGGAACACGCGTGAGCGAGATGCGCGTCGTGGGAGTCCGAGTCGAACTGCCCGCGAACCAACCCATCCTCCTGTTGCGCGAGACCCACGGTGACCGTTACCTGCCGATCTGGATCGGCTCGGTGGAGGCCACCGCGATCGCCCTCGAGCAGCAGGGCGTCAAGCCGGCCCGGCCGCTGACGCACGACCTGCTCAAGGACGTCGTCGGCGCCCTGGGCCGGCGGCTGGAGCAGGTGCGGATCACGGACCTGCAGGAGGGCACCTTCTACGCCGAGTTGGTCTTCGACGGCGGGGTGAAGGTCTCGGCGCGGCCGAGCGACTCGGTGGCGCTCGCGCTGCGGGTCGGGGTGCCGATCCACGCCGAGGAGAGCGTGCTCGCCGAGGCCGGCCTCGTGATTCCGGACGAGCAGGAGGACGAGGTGGAGAAGTTCCGCGAGTTCCTCGACTCCATCTCGCCGGAAGACTTCCGCGGCGCCCGTTGAACCGGAAGGTTGCGCGGCGGGGTGGTCGGTGCGCCGACATGCCCGCCCCCGGGTGATCAGCGGCGGCGCGCCGCGTTGACGGCGTGCTGTGGCGCGCTTACCGTCAGCCTCGAACGGGCTGTTGCGGGTGGCCGCCGGGTCACGGTCGGCCGTCCGGACGGTCCCGGGTGAGGAGGAGAGCGGTGCAGACCCCTCCGTCCGACGTGCCCACAGGGCTCGGCGCGAGCGGGGTTCCGGAAGTGCCCGGGCAAGGCGAGCTGTTTCCCGACCCCCTGTTCGACGACGGGTTCGACGGGATGCCGGACCAGCTCGTCGGCTTCCGCGGCCCCACCGCATGCCAGGTCGTCGGGATCACCTACCGCCAGCTCGACTACTGGGCGCGTACCGGGTTGGTCGTGCCCTCGATCCGCGGCGCGGCGGGATCGGGCAGCCAGCGCCTGTACTCGTTCAAGGACGTGCTCGTCCTGAAGATCGTCAAGCGGCTGCTCGACGCGGGTGTCTCGCTGCAGAACATCCGGGTGGCGGTGGAGCACCTGCGCAGGCGGGGGATCCGGGACCTCGCCGGGATCACGCTGTTCAGCGACGGCACCACGGTGTACGAGTGCGCCTCGCCCGAGGAGGTCGTCGACCTGCTGCAGGGCGGGCAGGGGGTGTTCGGCATCGCGGTGAGCGGGGCGATGCGGGAGATCAGCGGGTCGATCCGCGACTTCCCGATGGAGCGCGCGGACGGCGGGTCGGTGGACGACGCCCCCGAGGACGAGCTCTCCCGCCGCCGGTCGAGGCGGGCGATCAGCTAGGAATCAGGCAGGTGGGGGCGCCGCCGCGCGTCTCACTGACAACGATTCATTGACGCACCGCGCGGCCCGGCTCCCGGCGGCGCGGCCAGCCGGGAGCCGGGCCGCGGATCGAGCGGCTGCGGGAGGCGTCCGTGATGTAGCGAAAGCGGCTTTGAGTGCGTTGAGTGCACCGAAAGCCGCTTTCGCTACATCCGCGGCCGGCGGTTCCGGGCGGCGATCTGAGGCCCGGCGGGTGTCGGACGGCACGACGCCCGTGTCCGGGGCCCGGCTACGATGAGAAGGCGGTCGACGACCCCGCGCGGGAGAGTCCGGACACGCGCCGGGCGCCGAAGGAGCAACTCCTCCCCGGAACCTCTCAGGCCCCAGGACCGCGCGGGGAAGACGCCTCTGGAAAGCGACGAGGGCAGCGATGCCGCCGTCCGCCGACGGGGAAAGCCGGGCCAGCGCCGACGGAGGTCGGGCCCGGTGAATCTCTCAGGCGCCCGGTCGCCGGGTGAGGACAGAGGGGGAGGGCGGTTCCGCCCTGCATGTGGTTCGCCCTGTGGTCGCCCTGCTCGCCGTTAACAGCCGAGCGACCCCGACCGAGAGGCCCGTCGTGAGCCGTTCCGAGCATTCCGAGGCACCCCGCCCGACGCTGCACGAGCTCGAGCACGGCGTGCCGTTCGTCGACCGGCACATCGGGCCGCGCCCGAACGAGCTCGCGACCATGCTCGCCGCCATCGGCGTCGCCTCGCTCGACGAGCTGGCCGACCGGGCGCTGCCCGCGGCGATCCGCGACCGGGACGGGGAGGCCGGCGCGGCGCTGCCGGCGCCCGCCTCGGAGGCGGAGGCCCTCGCGGAGCTGCGCGCGCTCGCCGACCGCAACCACGTGACCGTGCCCATGATCGGGCTGGGCTACAGCGGCACGGTCACCCCGCCGGCGATCCGGCGCAACGTGCTGGAGAACCCGGCCTGGTACACCGCCTACACGCCCTACCAGCCCGAGATCAGCCAGGGCCGGCTGGAGGCGCTACTGACCTTCCAGACCCTGGTCGCCGACCTCACCGGCCTGCCGGTCGCCGGCGCGTCGCTGCTGGACGAGGCGACGGCGGCCGCGGAGGCCATGACGCTCCTGCGGCGGGCGGGGAAGGCGAAGAGTGCTCGCTTCGTCGTCGACGCGGACACGTTGCCGCAGACGCTCCAGGTGCTGCGCACGCGGGCCGAGCCGCTGGGCATCGACCTGGTGGTCGCCGACCTCGATGAGGGGCTGCCCGACGGCGAGCTGTTCGGGCTGCTGCTGTCGTACCCGGCGGCGTCCGGGGTGGTGCGCGACCCGTCGGCGCTGATCGAGGAGGCGCACGGGCGCGGTGGCCTGGTCGCCGTGGCCGCGGACCTGCTGGCGCTGACGTTGCTGACCCCGCCCGGCGAGCTGGGGGCGGACGCCGTCGTCGGCACCTCCCAGCGCTTCGGGGTGCCGCTGGGCTTCGGCGGGCCGCATGCGGGCTACCTGTCGGTGCGCCAGGCGTTCGCCCGGCAGCTGCCGGGCAGGCTCGTCGGGCTGTCCCGCGACGCCGACGGCAACCCGGCGCTACGGCTGGCGTTGCAGACCCGCGAGCAGCACATCCGCCGGGAGAAGGCGACCAGCAACATCTGCACGGCGCAGGTCCTGCTCGCCGTCGTCGCCGCCTGCTACGCGGTCCACCACGGCCCCGACGGCCTGCGCACCATCGCGCAGCGCTGCCACCGGATGGCGGCGGTGCTCGCGGCCGGGCTGCGGGCGGGTGGCGTCGAGGTCGTGCACGGGACGTTCTTCGACACGGTGCAGGCACGCGTGCCGGGCCGGGCGGACGCCGTCGTCGCGGCCGCGCACGCCGCCGGCGTCGCGGTGCGACGGGTGGACGCCGACACCGTCGGGATCGCCTGCTCGGAGCTGACGACCGTGGCGCACCTGGGCTCGGTGTGGGCGGCGTTCGGCGTCGCGGCCGACGCCACCGCACTGGACGTCGGGACCGCGGACGCCCTGCCGGCGCGGCTGCTCCGGACCAGCGAGTACCTGACGCATCCGGTGTTCCACGAGCACCGCAGCGAGACCTCGCTCATGCGCTGGCTGCGCCGGCTCGCCGACGCCGACCTCGCGCTGGACCGCACGATGATCCCGCTCGGCTCGTGCACGATGAAGCTCAACGCGGCCGCGGAGATGGAGCCGATCAGCTGGCCGGAGTTCGCGGACCTGCACCCGTTCGCACCCCGCGACGACGTGGCGGGCTCACTGGTGATGATCGCGGACCTGGAGCGCTGGCTTGCGGCGCTGACCGGCTACGCCGCGGTCTCGCTGCAGCCCAACGCGGGCAGCCAGGGCGAGCTGGCCGGGCTGCTGGCGATCGCCGCGTACCACCGGTCGCGGGGCGAGGGGCACCGGGACGTGTGCCTGATCCCGGCGAGCGCGCACGGCACGAACGCGGCGTCGGCGGTCATGGCCGGCATGCGCGTCGTGGTCGTCGCGACCTCGGTGCAGGGCGACGTCGACCTCGCCGACCTGCGCGCGAAGGTCGCGGAGCACCGCGACACCCTCGCCGCGCTGATGATCACCTATCCGTCGACGCACGGGGTGTACGAAGCCGAGGTCGGCGCGGTGTGCGCGGCCGTGCACGAGGCGGGCGGCCAGGTCTACGTCGACGGGGCCAACCTGAATGCGCTCCTCGGGCTGGCCCGGCCGGGGGCGTTCGGGGGCGACGTGTCGCACCTGAACCTGCACAAGACGTTCTGCATCCCGCACGGCGGCGGCGGCCCGGGCGTCGGGCCGGTCGCGGTGGCCGCGCACCTCGCGCCGTTCCTACCGGGCGCCGAGGGCACGGGCGGCGTGCGTGTCGGCGCGGTGTCGGCGGCGCCGTACGGCAGCCCGGGCGTGCTGCCGATCTCGTGGATGTACGTGCGGATGATGGGGTTCGCCGGCCTGCGGCGGGCGACGCTTCAGGCCGTGGCGGCGGCGAACTACGTCGCGCGCCGGCTGCAGGAGCACTTCCCGGTCCTCTACGCGGGCCGTGACCACGGCGGTGTCGGATCGGGCGGGGCCGGCGCGGGTGGGACCGGGTTCGTCGCCCACGAGTGCATCCTCGACCTGCGGCGGATCACGAAGACGACGGGTGTGACGGTCGACGACGTCGCCAAACGACTGGCCGACTACGGCCTGCACGCGCCGACGATGTCGTTCCCGGTCGCGGGGACGCTGATGGTGGAGCCCACGGAGAGCGAGGACCTCGCCGAGATCGACCGGTTCGTCGACGCGATGGTCGGGATCCGCGGGGAGATCGACCGGGTCGCGGCGGGGGAGTGGCCGGTGGACGACAACCCGCTCCGCGGCGCCCCGCACACCGCGGCCTGCCTGGTCGACAAGTGGGACCACCCGTACCCGCGGGAGCTCGCCGCGTACCCGACGGGGGTCACGCCCGGCGTGCACGACCGCAAGGTGTGGCCGCCGGTGCGGCGCGTCGACGGCGCGCACGGCGACCGCAACCTCGTGTGCTCCTGCCCGCCGGTGGCGGCGTTCGCGGCGCCGGAGGGGAACCCGGGGGAGCCGGTGCCCGCGCACATCTGACGCGGTGGCGGCGAGCCCGCGGCCCGGCGTACGCGTCAGGGTCCCGGTGCTCGCCGCGTGCACGGTTCTTTCCGTCCGGAACGGCGCCGGGTGGTGTCACCTGTCGACCGGGCGGGAGGCGGGGGCGTCTGCCTCGATCCCGAAGGCGAGAACCCGCTCCGGGTGGATGCGGATCACGCCGGGCCGGGCGCCCGGGAAGGCCGTGGACACCGCGTCCGGCAGGGCCTCGGCCCGCCCGCGCACCTCGACGGCCCGCGGGTGCCAGCCGCCGCCGGGGGCGAGGTCGTCGACGACCAGGGCGACCCGCCCGTCGCGCACGACGTTGCGCCACTTCTGGGTGGCCGGGTTGTCCCGGCCGATGATGTCGATGGTGCCGGTCTCCGCGTCGACGGCGAACCCGACCGGCCGGACCTGCGGCGCACCGTCCGGGCCGACAGTGGCCAGTCGACCGAGCTTCTGGGAGCGCAGGTAGGCCAGTTCGGCCGGGCTGAACACGGTCACGATGTTCAGCGTGCAACCTGGAGCCCGGTGGAGGTCAAGCGAGCAGGGCGTCGCAGAGGTCGATCAGGCGGTCGCGCAGCGGGGCGGCGCGACGGGCGAAGCCGGCCTGGGCGCGGGCGTACTCGGCGCGGCCGGCCGCCGTCTCGATCCGGACGGGCGGGTGGCCGAGGTCGGCGAGGTCGTAGGGGCTTGCGCGCATGTCGAGCTCGCGGACGTCCGCGGCGAGGGTGAAGCAGTCGGCCAGCAGGTCCCCGGGGGTGGCGGGGGAGAGCTTGTACGCCCACTTGTAGAGGTCCATGGTCGCGTGCAGGCAGCCGGGCTGCTCGAGCGCCACCTGGCCGGCCCGGGTGGGGGCGACGGCGTTGCGGGGGCGCGCGGCGGCGGTGAAGAACCGGTAGGCGTCGTGGTGGGTGCAGTGCACGGGAAGCGACTCGACGACCTCGTCGGTGCCGGGGGCGCCCAGTCGCAGGGGGACCGCGGAGTGGCGGGGTGAGTCGGTCCGGTAGACCATCGCCCACTCGTGCAGGCCGAAGCAGCTCAGCCGCGCCGGCCGGGACGCGGTGGCGACGAGCAGGGCGCGGACGAATGCGGCGGTCGTCCGGTGCCGGTCGGGGAGGGCGGCCCGGTCGAGCGCGACGGTGCCGTCGGGCCGGCGGACGTGGCCGGGCACGGCGAGGAACGCGTCGGCCTCGCGCAGGGCGACGCCCGGTCCGGGGTGCCACTGCTCCAGCTGCGCGGGGCGGTGGGAGTAGTAGGTGAACAGGAAGTCGAGCACGGGGTGCGCCTCGTGGCGCCGGCGTCGCTCGCGGTGGGGGAGGGTCCAGCGCTCCATCCGCGCGCGGTGCGCCGCGGCCCGCGCCCGCCAGGTGGGCCCGTCGAGCACGTCGTCGCGCGCTGGCGCCGAGCCCGCCGTGATCGCGCCCGCGCCGAGTTTCGTTGCGGGGGAGACGAGGGCATCGGGTCGGGCGGTCACGCATCGACGGTACCGGCGCCGAGGCGAGCGCCGGCCCGCGCCGACGTCGGCGCGCTCCCCCTTCGCGGGCAACGAATCATTGACGCACCGCGGGCGGGGTGCGGAGCAGGGGGAGTGGGCGGAGGTGGGAGAGCGGGCCACACGGGGAGAGGGGCGGAGCCTGTCGCACGCCGGTTCGGCTGACGCACAGCCCGTGCGACCGCCGCACTTGCTGTGCCGGGTGCACCAGCGCGCCACGGGGTGCGTCAGCCGAGCCGGCGTGCGTCAGCCTGGACGCGGTGCGTCAGCAGGCACGATGGGCGTGAACTGGGACGACGTGCGACAGCGGCACCCTCCGGTCCGGCTGTCGCACCCCGACTCGGCTGTCGCATAACCCGTGGGGCCATCACAGCCGCTGTGCGGGGTGTGCGGGTCGGAGAGCGGGTGTGACGGCCCGAGATGGCGTGCGGCGGTGTCGCGGAGCGCCGCTTCCCGCCGCGGCGGTCCGCCCGCCGGCGCACCCTGACCGTGCCGCCGCGCACCCTGCACGGCCGGCGCACCTGCTGTGCGGGCTGTGATGGTCGGCGGAGCCGTGCGACACCGCGGGCGGGGTGCGGCTCATCGACGGGTGGCGCGCGGCCGACCGGCCTCGGCGCCACGCCGGCGAACATCGTGCCGCCCTGGCCGCGCGGGAGCGGGGTCCGTTCACGGCTCCCCCTCCTGTGTCGTTGATTCATTGACGCGTTCGAAAAGTCGATCAATCGACGACTCCGTCGGCAGACCGAACAACCGGCAGGGCTGACCGGCCCACAAGGGGCCGGTCAGCCCTGCCGGTGCGTTGCGTCGCGCACGGTGCCGACGAACACCTCGACCAGGTCCTCCAGGGCGACCAGGCCGGCGGTGGCGCCGGTCGGGTCGATCGCCCGGGCGAGGTGGGCGCGGGAACCGCGCAGCACCGACACCGCGTGGTCGAGGCGGGCGGTGGTCGGCACCTCGGGCAACCCGCGGATGCGCTGCGGGGGGACCGGTGTGGCGTCCGCCGCGCCCGTCCCCGTCCCCGTCCCCGCGCCGTCGTCGACCAGGTCGAGGACGTCCTTCACGTGCAGATACCCGAGCCAGCTGTCGCCGGAGGCGGAGCGGACCGGGAACCGGGAGAACCCGGTGGCGGCCACCGCGGCCGTGACGTCGCCGACCCGGGGCTGCGGGGGCAGGGACACCAGGTCGTCGCGAGGCACGAGGACGTCCGCGACCGTGGCGTCCGCTGCGTGCAGGGTGCGGGTGAGGCGGTCGGTCTCGGCGTCGTCGAGCAGGCCCTCGCGGCGGGACTCGGCGATCAGCACGGCAAGCTCGCCCGAGGTGAACGCGGCTTCGAGCTCGGCTCGGGGCCGCACCCGCAGCAGGCGCAGCACGACCTGGGCGATCCGGTTGAACAGGGTCACCACGGGGCCGGCGGCCGTGGTGAACAGGAGGAACGGCGGCACGAGGAGCATCGCCGCGCGCTCGGGGCCGGCGAGGGCGATGTTGCGGGGCACCATCTCGCCCAACAGCATGTGCGCGACCACGACCAGCATCAGCGCCACGGCCAGCGCCACCGGCGCCACGGCGGCCTCGGGCAGCCCGAGCAGGGTCATCGGCCGCTCCAGCAGGTGCGCGACCGCGGGCTCCCCGAGGCGGCCGAGCAGCAGCGAGAACACGGTGATCGCGAGCTGGGACGCCGCCAGCATCTGCGGTAACCGCCCGGTGGCCCGCAGGACGGTGCGGGCGGCCAGCGCCGTCCGGCCGCTCCCGGCGGCGAGGGTGTCGAGGCGGTCGCGGCGCGCCGAGATGAGCGCGAACTCGGCGCCGACGAAGAAGGCGTTGCCGGCGAGCAGCAGCATCGCGGTGAGGAGGGCGAGCAGCTCGGTCACGGTGCCTCCTCGCTGACGCTCGGCGACACCGTGCCCCCAGGTGCTGTGTCGAACGGTGACCTCGCAAGCTCGGTCACGCTGCCTCCTCGCTGACGCTCGGCGACACCGTGCCCCCAGGTGCTGTGTCGAACGGTGACCTCGCAAGCTCGGTCACGCCGCGGTCCCCGGTTCGGGTGGGCGGTGCAGCCGCAGCTCGGCGACCCGGTTGCGGTCGCGGCGGACCACCGTGAGCTGCCAGCCGTCGACGACCAGGCCGTCGCCCACGTCCGGGATGCGGCCCAGCCGGGCCAGCACCAGCCCGGCGAGGGTCTCGTAGTCGCCGGGCGGGATGGGGAAGCCGGTCGCCTCGTTGACCTCGTCGGTGCGCAGGAGCCCGGACACGAGCCAGGCGTCGCGGCCGAAGGGGCGCACCCCGGAGGCGCCGTCGACGTCGTGCTCGTCCTGGACGTCGCCGACGATCTCCTCGAGCACGTCCTCGAGGGTGACGATCCCGGCGACGCCGCCGTACTCGTCGACGACGACGGCGAGCTGCAGGCCGGCGCCGCGCAGGGTGGTCATCAGCGCGTCCCCGTCGAGGGACTGGGGGACGGTGGGCACGGGCCGGACGTGGTCGCGCAGTGCGGCGCCGGCGCGGGCCGCCGCGGGCACCGCGATGGCCTGCTTGACGTGGACGACGCCGAGCACGGTGTCGGGGTCGTCGGCGACGACGACGGGGAAGCGGGAGATACCGGTGCGGCGGGCCTCGGCGACGAGGTCGGCCAGGGTGTCGTCGGCGGCGAGGGTCATGACCCGGGTGCGGGGTGTCATGAGGTCCTCGGCGATGCGCTCGGTGAACCGCAGGGACCGGTCCATCAGGGAGGCGGTGGCGGCGTCGAGGGTGCCGCGGCGGCCGCTCGCGCGGACCAGCGAGCCGAGCTCGTCGGGGGAGCGGGCCGAGCGCAGCTCCTCGATCGGCTCGACGCCGAGGCTGCGGACGATGGCGTTGGCGGCGGCGTTGAGGGCGGCGATGAGCCTGCTCAGCGAGCGGGCGAAGCCGGCCTGCAGCCAGACGACGGCGCGGGCCGTGCGCAGGGGGTCGGCGATCGCGACGTTCTTGGGGACGAGCTCGCCGAAGATCATGGACAGGGCGGTGGCGAGCAGGAGGGCGAGGGTGGTGGCGAGGCCGCCGGTGAACCGGTCGGGCACGCCCACCGCGGCGAGGCCGGGGCGGATGAGCGAGGCGACGGCGGGCTCGGCGATGTAGCCGGTGACCAGCGTCGTGATCGTGATGGCCAGCTGGCAGCCGGAGAGCTGGAAGGACAGGTTGCGGTGGGCGCGGGCGACGGCGCGGGCCCGGCGGTCGCCGACGGTGGCGGCGTGCCGGTCGACGCGGCTGCGTTCCAGGGCGGTGAGGGAGAACTCGGATGCGACGGCGATGGCGGTGCCGAGGGTGAGGGCGACGACGGCGAGCAGGCCGAGCGCGGGGACCAGGACGGTCATCGGTGCCGTCCGGGTTGCCAGGAATTCTGCGGGGGGTACCGGGTCCGTGGACCCGGTCGTGGTCTGGAGCCCAGGTCGGCGGTGCGTGCGGTGGGCACGGGGTGCTCCTCCTCCGGGGTGTCCCGGGGTCCGAGTGGGCCAGTGTAGGTCGGGGTGGGCGGTTTCGCGGCACCGCTCGGCGGCGAGTGCGGGCGAGTACGGCGCGTCGGCTCCGGTGCCGGTTCAGTCGCGCGCGTCACCTCGGCCCGCGCGCGGGCGGGGGAGCGCCTAGGTTCTGCGGCCATGAGGGCGACCCGGACGGTGCGGGACGGCTCGGAGGCCGAGGAGATGTCCCTCGACGGAGCCGAGGGTCCGTTCGCGGACTTCGACCGGGTGGCGTGGGCGCGGCTGGGGGAGAACGTGCCGCTTCCGCTGACGGCGGACGAGCTGGCGCGGCTGCGCAGCGTCGGGGACGAGGTCGACCTCACCGAGGTGCGGGAGGTGTACCTGCCGCTGTCGCGGCTGCTGACCCTGCACGTGCAGGAGAGCGGGCGGCTGTACCGGGCGTACCGGACGTTCCTGGGGGCGCACGACGCGCGGACGCCGTTCGTGATCGGGGTCGCGGGCTCGGTGTCGGTCGGGAAGTCGACGACGGCGCGGCTGCTGGCGCTGTTGCTGGCCCGGTGGCCGCAGCACCCGCGGGTGGAGCTGGTGACGACCGACGGGTTCCTGTGGCCGAACGCGGAGCTCGAGCGTCGGGGGCTGATGGAGCGCAAGGGGTTCCCGGAGTCCTACGACCGGCGTGCGCTGCTGCGGTTCGTCACGGAGGTGAAGGCGGGCAAGCCGCGGGTGGCGGCGCCGGTGTACTCGCATCTGACCTACGACATCGTGGCGGGGGAGCAGACGGTCATCCACCGGCCGGACATCCTGCTGCTGGAGGGGCTGAACGTGCTGCAGCCGGCGCCGGCGGGGGCGGCGCTGGTGGTGAGCGACTTCATCGACTTCTCCGTGTACGTCGACGCGGCCGCCGACGACATCCGGCGCTGGTACGTGGAACGGTTCCTGCGGCTGCGGGAGACGGCGTTCCGGAACCCGAGCTCGTACTTCCGCCGGTACGCGGAGATGGACGAGGCGGCGGCGGTGGTGCGGGCGGAGCAGATCTGGGCGGAGATCAACGGGCCGAACCTGGAGTACAACATCTTCCCGACGCGGGGGCGGGCGACGCTGGTGCTGCGGAAGGGCCCGGAGCACCAGGTGACGCAGGTGCGGCTGCGGAAGGCGTGATCGCGGCTGGCACGATGGGCAGGTGAACGGCGCGTCCGGCCGGGACACCGGCGACACCGGCGACATCGGCGTGATCGAGGAGAGCGAGCTCGCGGCGCGGCTGCGGCTCGTGGTCGGGCGGCTGAACCGGCGGATCCGGATCGACGGGCGGGAGTCGGTGCCGCCGTTGCAGCTCTCGGCGATGGTGACGGTCGAGGAGCATGGGCCGCTGCGGCTCTCGGAGCTGGCGCGCCGGGAGGCGGTGAGTGTGCCGACGATGAGCCGGGTGCTGACGGCGCTGGACGAGCAGGGGCTGGTGGTGCGGACGCCGGACCCGCAGGACGCGCGCGGGGTGCTGGTGACGCTGTCGGGCGAGGGGGAGCGGCGGCTCGCGGAGGTGCGCAGCCATCGCACGGCGCTGGTGGCGCGCCGGCTGGGCCGCCTGGACACGGTGCAGCGGGCGACGCTGGCGGCGGCGCTGCCGGCGCTGGAGGCGCTGCTCGAGGACGAGTAGCCGGCCTCGAAGAGAGCATTTCAAAACCCCCGGTGCGCGCAAGCGCGCGGGCCGGCTTTCGAAATGCCCTCTCAGACCATGGGGCTGGCGGCCAGGACGCGGACGGCCTCGGTCACCGCAGCGCGGCGGGCGACGCGCACGGCGGTCTCCAGTGGGCGCAGGGCCTCGCGGCGGGCGGCGGCCGCGGACGCCGAGAGGGCACCGCCGGGCTCGTCCACGGACGCGGCGGCGAGGATCGCCTCGACCTCGTCGGCGTGCTGGAGCACGCGCAGCGCGGGGGCGGGCATGCCGGCGGGCCACAGGGTGCGGGGGCGGGCGCGCAGCTTGGCGGCGATCTCCTCACGCACCCCGGGTCGGTGGCGGGCGACGCCGAGCGAGGTGAGCACCGAGGCGGACTGGCGGACCTGGTCGCGCAGGTCGCGTTCGGCCTGGGGGAGGGCGACGTGTTCGGGTGCGGGACCGGGGTCGGGCACCGGGTGCACGGTCCAGCGCAGCACGCCGTCCGCGGCGGTGCTGGGCACGATGCCGAGGCCGGCGTCGGTGAACAGCACGCCCTCGGCGGCGGCCATCGCGGCGCGGCTGAACGGTCCGGGGCCGGGCAGGCCGCGGGGGTCACCGGGGGCGGGCAGCACGACGCGGCCGGGGCCGCGGGGGGCGGCGCGGCGCAGGGCGGCCAGCAGGAAGGTCACCGAGCCGGGCGGTGTGCCGGGGGCGGACAGCGAGTGGGTGCGTGCGGTGTCCGTGTCCGTCGTCACGACGTCGTGCAGCTGCCCCCACGGGCCGAGCGCGTCGAGCACGTCGTCGGGGGCCGCGGCACCGGCCAACCAGGCCGAGGACCACACGGTGAACGTCGCGGAGGCGCAGGGCACGGGCGTCAGGCTAACCATTGGCCCGCCCGTCGGCACGCCTACGGTGCGGGTGAGTGCGACCACGGTGGGTAGTTGCTGGTCATGGGCCGGAACGGGGCCGACGGCGTGTCGGAACCGTCGCGCCCGGCTTCCGGGTTCGCGGCGTGTCGCGGCGGCCGGGCGAGCCGGGCGCGGTAGAACCGGGCGATGGCCCCGCGCGACGCCGCTTCCCGCACGCACGACTACCGGGGGGCGTTCGGGGCCGACGGTGCCCGGATCGTCCGCAGGCGCCACATCCCGGAGGTCCCCGCGGAGCGGGGCACGGTCGTGGAGGATCCGGCCAGCGGGTTCTGCGGGGCGGTGGTGCGGGTCGATGTCCGCGAGGTGACGCTGGAGGACCGGCACGGCCGGCACCGGGTGTTCCCGCTGCGGCCCGCGGCGTTCCTCGTCGACGGCCTGCCCGCCACGCTGGTCGTCCCCCCGCCGGCCGCGGCGGGGCCGGTGATCTCGGCGTCGGGGTCGGTGAAGGTCGCGAACCTCGCGGCGCGCACGGCGCGGGCGAGCCGGATCTGGGTCGAGGGGATCCACGACGCGGCGCTCGTCGAGACGGTGTGGGGGCACGACCTGCGGGTGGAGGGTGTGGTCGTCGAGCCGATGCACGGGATGGACGACCTCGCCGCGGTGGTCGCCGACTTCGGTCCGGCGCCGCACCGGCGGTTGGGGATCCTCGTCGACCACCTCGTGGAGGGCAGCAAGGAGACCCGGGCGGCGCATGCCGTGGCGGGGCCGGACGTGCTCGTCACCGGCCATCCGTTCGTCGACGTGTGGCAGGCGGTGAAGCCGTCCGTCGTCGGGATCCGGGCGTGGCCGGCGGTACCGCGCGGGACGGACTGGAAGACCGGTGTGTGCGCGGCGTTGGGCTGGGGTGATCCGGCCGACGGGGCCCGGCGGGTGCTGGGGGCGGTGCGCAGCTACCGGGACCTGGAGACGCCGCTGATCGGCGCCGTGGAGCGGCTGATCGACTTCGTGACCGTCGGCGACGCCTGCCCGTGACGCGGGCATCGGTTCTGGCAGGATCCGGGGCGTGACCGGCGCGGCGGCGGCGCGCGTGTCGGTCGGTCCGCCGGAGAGGGAGGGACAGCATGGACGGAAGCACCGTTCTGCTCGTCGTCGTCCTGCTGTTCGTGCTGCTGGTGATCGTGTCCGTGGTCAAGGCGGTGCAGATCATCCCGCAGGCGCAGGCCGCGGTGATCGAACGGCTCGGCCGCTATCAGCGCACGCAGACGCCCGGGCTGGCGTTCCTGGTGCCGTTCATCGACCGCATCCGGGCACGCATCGACCTGCGCGAGCAGGTGGTGTCGTTCCCGCCCCAGCCGGTGATCACTCAGGACAACCTGACGGTGAACATCGACACCGTCGTCTACTACCAGGTGCTCGACCCCAAGGCCGCGGTCTACGAGATCAACGACTACATCGTGGGCGTGGAGCAGATCACGATCACGACGCTGCGCAACGTGGTCGGCGGGATGAGCCTGGAGGGCACGTTGACCTCGCGTGACGAGATCAACGACAAGCTCCGCGGCGAGCTGGACAAGGCCACCGGTGGCTGGGGCATCCGGGTGGGCCGGGTCGAGATCAAGGCCATCGACCCGCCGCCGTCGATCCAGGAGTCGATGGAGCGGCAGATGAAGGCGGACCGCGAGAAGCGGGCGACCATCCTGACCGCGGAGGGGCAGCGGGAGTCGGCGATCCGCAGCGCGGAGGGGCAGAAGCAGGCCCAGATCCTCACCGCGGAGGGCCGCAAGCAGGCCGCGATCCTCGAGGCGGAGGCCGACCGGCAGTCGCGCATCCTGCGGGCCCAGGGCGAGCGGGCGGCGCAGTACCTGCAGGCCCAGGGCGAGGCGAAGGCGATCGAGAAGGTGTTCGCGGCGATCAAGGCGGGCCGGCCGACGCCGGAGCTGCTGGCGTATCAGTACCTGCAGACGCTGCCGGAGATGGCCCGGGGCGAGGCGAACAAGGTGTGGATGGTGCCCAGCGACTTCGGCAAGGCGCTGGAGGGCTTCACCCGGATGCTGGGCGCGCCGGGGGAGGACGGGGTGTTCCGGTTCGAGCCGTCCCCGGCCGACGACGTGCCGGCGGGCCGGCCGGAGGACGACGACGAGTCGGTGCGCGACTGGTTCGACACCGCGCCGAACCCGGAGATCGCGCGGGCCGTCGCGGACGCGGAGGCGCAGGCGCGCCGGGCGGTGCCGCCGCCGGGCGTGCCCGACCTCGGCGAGGCCACACCCGGGTCGGTGCCGCCCCTGCCGGTGCCGCCGTCGATCCCGCCGCCTCCGTCCGACCGGCCGTACCCGCCGCCGCAGGGGCTCCCGCCGGGGACGCCGGCCGCGTCGCCCCGGCCGCATCCGGCGACCGCGCCCACCACACCGTTCGGGAACGGCACGGCCGAGTCGTCGCCGGTGCCGGGTGACGGTCCCGCCGCGGACGGCCCGGAGCCGGGTGAGAACGGCCCGGCACGGCCGGGCTACCCGTCCCCGCCGCCCCGCGGCTGATCGTCCCGTCAGGTCAGGGTGAACCCGAACGGCAGCTCGAGGCGGTGGCGGGCGAGCAGCGCCGGATCGGCGAGCAGCTCGCGGGTCGGCCCGTCGGCCACGATCACACCGTCGTCGAGGACCACGCTGCGCGGGCACAGCTGCAGGGCGTAGGGCAGGTCGTGGGTGACCATGAGCATGCTGGTGCCCCAACCCCGGTCGCCGAGGCCGAGCAGCACCTCGGCGAGCTCGCGGCGGGCGACGGGGTCGAGGTTGGACGAGGGTTCGTCGAGCACGAGGATCTCCGGCCGGCACGCGAGCACGGTGGCCAGCGCGACCCGTCGGCGCTGCCCGCCGGACAGGTGCAGCGGGGAGCGGTCGCGGTGGGCGAGCATGTCGACGGCGGCGAGCGCGGCGTCGACCCGTTCCCGCAGCGCGGGGCCGGTCACGCCGAAGTTGGCGGGGCCGAAGGCGACGTCGTCGCCGACCGTCGGCATGAACAGCTGGTCGTCGGGGTCCTGGAAGACGATCCCGACCCGGCGGCGGATCTCCCGCAGGGTCGCGGGCTGCACCGGTAGGCCGCCGACGCTCACGCTGCCGGCACCGGCGCGCAGGATGCCGTTGAGGTGCAGCACGAGTGTCGTCTTTCCCGCCCCGTTCGGCCCGAGCAGCGCGACCCGCTCACCCGGCTCGACGCGCAGGTCGACCCCGTGCAGGGCCTGGTGTCCGTCGGGGTAGGCGAAGGCCACGCCGCGGACGTCCAGGGACGGCGGCCGGGAGGACCGGTCGTCGGTCGTGTCCTGGACACTCGCCCGCTCGCTGCGCTCGCTCACCCGACGCTCCAACCGGCGGCGGCCAGCAGGACGGCCACCCCGGCGGGGGCCAGGCCCGCGACCCACTGGCGGCGGCTGGGGGCGCCCTCGGCGGCCTGCGGCAGCGCCCCGTCGAAGCCGCGGGAGAGCATGGCGAGGTGCACCCGCTCGCCGCGTTCGTAGGCGCGGATGAACAGCGCGCCGATCCCGCGGGCGGTGGCGCCGACCTGCCACAGGAACCGGGGGTCGTGCCCGCGGGACAGCCGGGCCCGGCGCATCCGGCCGGCCTCGGCGACGATCAGGTCGGCGTAGCGGAGCATGAGGGTGGCGATGGTCACGACCAGTGCGGGGGCGTGCAGCCGCTGCATGCCCTGCAGCAGGTCGCGCAGCGGGGTGGTGGCCGCCAGGGTGAGTGAGATCAGCACGCCGAGCGTGCCCTTCACCACGATGTTCCAGGCGCCGAGCAGGCCGGGCTCGGAGAGCGCGACCCCGAGCACGTCGATCCGCGGGTCGGGCCCGGTGAAAGGCAGCAGCACCGCGAGCACGACGAACGGCAGCTCGATCACCGCGCGGCGCAGGATCCAGCCGGGCGGGATCCTGGCGATTCCCCACACGACGGCGAGCACCGCCAGGTGCCCGGCGAACATGCCGAACGCCGCGCGCGGTGTCGCGACGACGCAGATCGCGCCGAGCAGCGCGGCGACGATCTTCACCTCGGCGGGCAGCCGGTGCACCGGGGAGCGGCCGGGCAGGTACAGCGGATGGGCGTGGCCCGCGCCCACGGCGGGTCAGCCCTTCCCGGATCGCGTGCCGGGCCGGCGGAGGACCCGGAAGAGCAGTCCCGCGGCCAGCGCGGTCACCAGGACCCCGACGATCCCGGCGAGGCCGGTGGTGCCCGCGTGGCCGCCGACGGCGTAGCCGGCGAGCGGGCCGGCGGCCATCGCGTGATCGGTGGCGTGCTGGGCGATGCAGGTGCCGTCGAGCTGTGCGCCGTGTGCGGTCTCGCTGACGGTGCAGCCGTGCAGGGTGACCGAGTCGAGGCCGTCGGGGTCGGGGCTGGCGAGGGAGGACAGGCCGCCGGCGATGACGAGCGCGGCGAGCAGGAAGCCGAGCAGGAACCGGGAACGGGGTGCGCTCATCGCTCCCCCTCGCGGGGGAGGCGCAGGGTGACCGCGGGGCGGGTGCCGCGCAGCAGGTACACGAGGTCGGGGCGGACGGCCGCGACGGCGCCGACGGTGGCCGCCGTGATGATCCCTTCGCCGATGCCGACGAGCACGTGCAGCCCGACCATCAGCGTGAACACCGTGCTCAGGCCGGCGCCGCCCGCGCCGCCGATGGCGTACTCGAGGACGAAGGCCAGGGACGCGACGACGGTACCGACCAGTGCGGCGACGAAGGCGGTGACGAGCAGGCCGGTGCGGGAGCGCGCGGCGAACCGGCGCAGCGCGTACGCGACGGCGTAGCCGGTGAACGTGCCCACCAGGGCCATGTTCGTGATGTTCATGCCGAGCGCGGTCAGGCCGCCGTCGGCGAACAGCAGCGCCTGCACGACCAGCACGATCGCGATGCACAGGGACCCGACCCACGGTCCGACCAGGATCGCCACCAGCGCGCCGCCGAGCAGGTGGCCGCTGGCGCCGGGCAGGATCGGGAAGTTGATCATTTGGACGGCGAAGACGAAGGCGGTGACGAGCCCGGCCATCGGGGCGGTGCGCTCGTCGAGGTCGGCCCGGGCCCGGCTCGCCGCGATCGCGAGCCCGATCGCGGCGACGAGCCCGAACACCGCGGCGGTCGGGGCGTTCACCAGCCCGTCGCTCATGTGCATGGCGACGGTCAGTACGGGGTTCCCGTCGCCTCCCACTGCGCCGGCGTCGACCACGGTGCGCTCCTCTCACCCGGCTGGTGCACCCGTGCGGGGTGACCGGACCGGGTCAAGCTAAGCGCGTATCCGTGCCAGCTGCAAAAGATGTGCGACAAAAGGTCAGGTGCCTGCCGTCGCGTGCTGCAGCCGCTCGTCCCGGCGCGCCGCGGAGCGCGACATCCGGAACAGCGCGCGGCGCCGCGCCCGGCCCAGGGGGGCGCGCATCCGCCCCATGAGCATGTCCGACGCGCGGACCTGCAGGTGGGGGGTGGTACCGAGTTCCTCGATGTAGGCCTTCTGCTCGGCGTAGATGGTGGTCTCGTTGTCGGCCGAGAGGCTGTCCTGGCCGATGCGGAACGCGGCGAGGGTCTCGGGCAGCCCGAGGAACTCCCCGTGCTGCAGGAGCCGGATCCACAGGTCGAGGTCCATCACGAAGCGGTGGTCGGGGCGCCACCCGCCGACGGCGAAGTAGTGCGCGCGGCGGAACAGCACGCCGCCGGGCTCGCCGATCGGGTTCGCGCCGCTGCGCACCACGTGCCGCGCGACCTCGACGCTGGAACGCACCCCGGTCAGCCCGATCAGGCCGCGGCGGGGGACCAGCACCCGGCTGCGTTCGTCGATCATGTGCCGGCGCGCGGCGACCACCGCGAGCCCGGGGTCGGCCTCCATCGGGCCGACCTGGTACTCCAGGCAGCGCGGGTGCAGCAGGTCGTCGGCGCACACCAGCTTGATCAGCGGGGCCCGGCACAGCCGCACCGCCTCACGCCAGTTCTCCGGCTGGGGCAGGGTCGTGAGGTTGGTCTCGACCCGGATGCGGTGATCGCCGAACGAGCGGGCGATCCGCCCCGAGTCGTCGGGGCTGGCGTTGTCCAGGACGACGAGCTCGAAGTCGCGGTAGGTCTGGTCGAGGACGCTGCGGATGGTCTCGGCGAGGAACTGCTCGCCGCGGTAGACCGGGATGCACACGGACACGCTCGGCAGCGCTGGCATCGTTCGGTGGTCTCCTGGCGCCGGGGCGCCCGCCCGCGCCCGGCCCCACCCGGGCGCACGGTCGTGCGCAGAACGTTCGTGGTCGACGCGGGCCGGCCCTCGGTCTGGTCGCGAACCGGGCCCGTCGAAGTGCCCGACGCTACCGTCCGCCCGCGTCGGCCCGACGGGTGACCCGCCGGCGGCGGGCTCACCGGTCGGGCGCCGGATCCGTCGTCGAGTTCCCGTGCACCAGGCGGTGCGGTCCGGTGTTCTCGACCGATTCCGTGGTGACAGGGTCGCCGGAGCCGGGCCGTGCCGGACTTGTACCGTCACTCCGCAATGGGCCCCATGGACAGGAGCATTCGTGCGGACCGGGCAGGGCTCGGTCGGGGCCCCGCGTACCCGGGGAGCGAGGCACCGCGCGGGCGGTGCCGGGCGGACGTTGGTTCAACGCGCACCGAGGTGGCGGTGGGGGGGAGAACGACGATGCAGCGCAGCGGCAAACCACGGGTCACCGTGGTGGTGCCGACCCGCAACGAGGCCCGCAACCTCGAGGTCGTGCTCCCCGCGATCGCCGCGGTACGCCCCGCCGTGCACGAGATCATCGTGGTCGACGGGCACTCGACCGACGACTCGATCGGCGCAGCGCGCCGCACCCTGCCATGGGTACGAGCCCTCACCCAAACCCGCAAAGGCAAAGGCAACGCCATGGCCTGCGGCTTCGCCGCCGCCACCGGCGACGTCATCGTCATGTTCGACGCCGACGGCTCCGCCGACCCCGCCGAAATCCCCGCCTTCGTCGCCGCCCTGGTCGCCGGCGCCGACTTCGCCAAAGGCTCCCGCTTCGCCCCCGGCGGCGGCAGCGACGACATCACCCTGCTCCGCCGCACCGGCAACGCCGGCCTCAACGGCGTCGCCAACGCCCTGTTCGGCACCAGCTACACCGACCTCTGCTACGGCTACAACGCCTTCTGGGCCGACCTGCTCCCCCTGCTCGACCTCCCCGACCCCACCACCCCCGCACCCCCCGACGGCATGCTCTGGGGCGACGGCTTCGAAATCGAAACCGTCCTCAACTGCCGCATCGCCGCCGCCGGCCTGCGCATCACCGAAGTCCCCTCCGTCGAACGCCAACGCATCTTCGGGCGGACGAACCTGCGCACCTTCACCGACGGCACCCGGGTGCTGCGCACGCTCGCCGCCGAGCGGCGACGGGCGGTGGCACTGCGGGCCTGGGGCGGGGAACGGCGCGCACCGCGGTTCGACACGGTCGGGACACCGGCGTACGCGCGTAACTCTCACGGCCCGGAGTCCTACGACCCGGCCGGCTACGACGTGGACCTGTACGGCGGACGGGGCTTCGGGCCGGACCGGTTCGGCACCGGGAAGCGCGGCGAGCCGGCGCTCACTCCGGCCGGGGGGATCCCGGTGACGCCGCGCGAGCCCCGGGACGGCGCGGGCGAGCCCGGTCCCGGGCGGGCGGCGGGCCCGTCGGCCCGCCCCCACGAGCGGCCCGGGACCCGTGGCGGGCACCCCGGCGAACCGTGATCGCTCCGGCGTTCGTTACGCCCTGGAGGAGGAGCCGACCCGACCGGTGCGACCCTCCTGTGACGAGCCCTCTCCGGCGGTGAGCCGGTGACGAACGGAGCATGCCGGTGACCGTGCACCCCTCGGCGCCTTCCCCCGCGCCTTCTTCCGCGCCCTCCTCCGGGGAGCTGAGCCGGGCCCGGACGGCGCGGCGTGCGGTCGCCGTCCTGCTGGTCCTGGTGGGCGTGGCGGCCTGCGCGCTGTCGCTGCTGCAGGTGACCGGCGGGGTGGCGGGTCAGGCTCGCCTGGTCGTGACGATCGCGTTCCTGCTGCTGGGCCCGGGCTGGGCCGCGGCGGGCTTCCTGCGGCGCGCGCCCGCGGCGCACGTGTGGCTGCTCACCGTCGGCGTCGGGGTGGCGACCACCCTGCTGATCGGGCAGGCGATGGTCATGACCGGCTGGTGGGCGCCCACCGGGGCGCTGTACGTGACCACCCTGCTGAGCGTGCCGTTCCTGCTGCGCCACGCCGTGGTCGCGCAGTGAGCGAGCGTGCGAGCGAACGAGTGTCGCAGCGTGTGCGCGAAGCGCTGACCGAGCGCAGCGAGGGAGTGCGATGAGTGCCCCGCCGGCCTCACCCCAGGATCCGACGGTGCGGGTGCTGCGGGCGCCGGTCTCGCGGCCCGACACGTCGGCGACCGGGCGCCCGGAGCGGCCCGACCCGTGCGCGGACCCGCCGACCGTGACGATCGACCCCACCCGCGTCATGCCCGCCGTGACGAGCATCCCCGGTGACGACCCGGTGGCGGCCACGGTGCCGCGCCTGCGCTCGGTCACCCCGGCAGGCGGGGGCGCGCTCGGTGACGGCCGTGTGCTGGCCGCCGCGTCCGCGCTGGGGGCGCTGGGCAGCCTGGCGGGCTGGCTGCTCGCCGCCCGGACCGTGGCCCCGGACCGGCTCGGCGCGGCCGTGGCGGTGGTCGCCGTCGTCGCCGTCGCCGCCTGCGTGGCCCGACCGGACCGGGGCGCGGCGCTGGTGCCGCGGCTCCCTGCCGCCGGGCGGCAGGCCGGCCGGGTGGTGGTGCGCAGCCTCGCGGCCGCCGTCGCGCTCGGTGCGGGCGTGGGGGGCGTGCTCGCGGTGCTCGTGCCCGGGCCGGCCGCGACGCTGAGCGCGCTGCTGCCCGGGCCGCCCTGGCTCGGCGTGCTCCTGGTCGCCGCCGCGACGGCCGCGTGGGCGGCGGGCGCGGTGTTCGACGGGGTGGTGGTCGCGCTGGACCGGCCGTGGTGGGCGACCGCGCACGTGGCGGTGCTGGTCGTCGGGCGCATCGCCCTGATCCTCGCGGTGGGCGTGCTGCTGGGCGGCCCGCCGGCCGGCGGCGTCGATCCGGGAGGGAATCACGGGTGGGCCGGCTGGGTGGCCGCCGCCTGGCTGGCGCCGGTGCTGCTGTGGATGCTGCCCGGGTCCGCCGCCGTCGCCGTGCTCGCCCGCCGGCACGGCCGCCGGGTGGAGACCGCGGCCCCGCCGCGGGTGCTCGGCCCGATGGCCGTGGCCCGGCTCGGGGCGACCCTGCTGCACCAGGTGGCGCCCCTGCTCGTCGTGCTGGGCCTGGGGCCCGGGCCGGGGATGGTGTTCTTCGTCGCCTGGCAGGTGGTCACCGCGGTCGACCTCGCCGCGGTGTGGATGCTGGGCCGTGCGGGCGGCACGAGCCGGCGCCGGCTGCTGGCGGCCCTCGGGCCGGCGCTCGCGGTGGTCGCCGCCGGGGCGGGCCCCCTGCTGGGCGTGTTCGGCCCGGACTACGCCGCCGCGGCGGACGTCCTGCGGGTGCTGCTGGCCGGCGCGGCGTTCCGGCTCGTCGTCGTGCACGAGCTGGGTGCGCTCGAGGCCGCCGGGCGGGCCTGGTCCTCGGCGCGGCTGCACCTGTACACCACCGTGCCGACGCTGCTCGTCGTCGGCCTCTCCGTCGCCGCGGTCGCCGCGACCGGCTTGTCCGGATTGTCGTCCGCGACCGCGGGGACCGTCCTGCTGCCCGTGGCGGCCGCCTACGCCCTGGTCCAGGTAGCGTGCTGCGTGGCCGTGCTCGTGCCGTTCCCGACCTGGAGCCGCACCCGACCGGAGGAGCAGCTGTGACGACGACGGGAACCCGGCACCCGGGGGACCATCCCCCCGGTGGTGCGGGTTCCCGTGCCGGTGCATCGGCGCCCTCGCCGGAACCGGCGCCCCGGCACCGGCCGGAGGCGGAGACGGCCGTGTTCGCCACTCCGGAGCCGGGCGGGTCGCACGAGGGGGCCGGGTCACCGGCCCGGTACGCGGAGCCGGCGACCGTCGTCATGCCCGGGCTGCCGGTCGCCCCGCCCGGCGGTGGCCCCGCGGCCGACCCGGCGCCCCCGTCGCCGCAGCCCGGCCCCCCGGTGGCGCGCCGCAGACGGTGGTGCTCACCGGCGCTGGTGCTGCTCGCGCTCGCGCTGCTGCCGGTCGCGGCGGCGACCACGGACCTCGACGCCCTCGACGGCTGGGGCCTGGCGACGGTGCTGAGCCCGGTGGCGTGGGCGGCGCTGGCCTGCGCGGTGGGCGCGTGCCTGGCCGAGCTGTGGATGCCCCGCCCGCGGGTGCCGATGCTCGCGACGGCGACCGGGGTGCTCGTGCTGTGCAGCACCGGCCTGCCGTCGGTCGTGGAACCGGTGGCCCGGTTCACCACGTCCTACGTCATCGTCGGCTTCGTCGATGCGATCGCCGGCGACGGCGTGCCCCCACCGGACATCGACGCCCGCTTCTTCTGGCCCGCGTTCTTCGCCCAGTGGGCGTGGTTCCGCGACGCCGCCGGGGCGGCCGACCTCGACGTGGTGCTGCGCTGGTTCCCACCCGTGGTGGTGCTCGTCTGGGCGACCGGCGTGTACGCGCTGGCCCGGTCGATGCTCGGTGGCACCCGGGCGCCCTGGGCCGCGGCCTGGCTGTTCGTCGGGCTCAACTGGATCGAGCAGGACTACTTCTCGCCGCAGGCGATCGGCATCGTCCTGCTGCTGACGGTGCTGACCTTCGCGCTGGGCCCCCTGGCGACCCGGCGCACGGACGCCGCGGGGGTGCCGGGCTGGCCGGCGCCGCACCCCGGGGCGCCCCGGCTGCGGCTGCTGCGCCGCTGGGCGGTCGCGGCGATGACCCCGCCGAACCGGCCGACGTTGCCGCCCCGGCAGCTGCTGCTCATCTACTTCTGCGCGGCCCTGTGCCTGATCGCGCTGGCCCCGGAGCACCAGCTCACCCCGTTCGCGATCATCGGCCAGCTGACGCTGCTGGCCGTGGTGGGGCGGTTCCGGGGCCGCGGTCTCGTGCTCGTCGCGATCTTCGCCGTGGTCGTGTACGTCATCATCGGCGCCCGCGACTTCTGGATGAGCCAGATCGGGCTGCTGCTCGGCAGCGGCGACGACGGCAACGCCCTGCAGACCGGCATCGCGGACCGGCTGGCCGGCGACGTCGGGCAGGTCGCCGTCAAGCTGCTGCGGATCGCGGTGCCCGGCCTGACGTGGCTGCTCGCGATCGCCGGCGCCTGGGTGTACTGGCGCCGCCGCCGCGACCTCGTCCCGATCTTCCTCGCCGCGGTGCCGATGGCGTTCGCCGCGGTGCAGAGCTACGGCGGTGAGCTGTTCCTGCGCATCGTGCTCTACGGGCTGCCGGTGCTCACGATCCTCGGCGCGGACGCGTTGCGCTCCTACGTCCGCCGCGGGGGCCGGGGCCGGGAGAAGCTGCTGGCCGTCGGGATGCTGGCGCTGTTCCCGGTGCTGGTGCTCATCCGCGGGGGCAACGAGGCCTACATGGTCGTCACCCCGGAGGACATCACGATGACGCGGGCGGCGTTCGCCGAGACCCCGCAGGGCAGCAAGATCGTGCCGCTCGACGACACCGGCCCGTACGCGATGCAGGGCGTCGGCGTCTACGAGCGCGAGGGCGAGATCGCCACCTGCAAGGACAGCGCGAAGAAGGTCGCCTCGGACTTCACCCGCTGCATCCTGGACGACGAACCGGACGTCCTGCTCGTCTACACCTCGACGGAGAAGAAGGGTGTCGTGCTGGACAACCGCCCGCCGGGCTGGTCGCGGCAGGTCGTCGACGAGCTGGTCGCGGCGGGGGAGTACCGCATCCGGTACCAGAACGGGTCCAACGCCGTGCTGGTGAAGACCGCGCCGACGGTGGTCAGCGCGCCGCCGACGGGGGCCGGCGTTGGCAACTGAGCCGGTGGTCGCCGGCCGTCCGGCGGGGGCCGGATGACTGCCGACGGGTGGGTGTGGGCGTCGCTCGGGCTGCTGCTGGCGCTGCTGGGTGCGCGGGCGTGGGTGGTGGAGACCGGGCACGCCACGCTGGGCCGGACCCCGGTCAAGGTCACGGTGCTCACCGGTGCCTGCGGGCTGGCCGTCGCGCTGGTCGTCGGGCTGGTCACGGTGAACGGCGGCGCGCGGCTGGTCTACCTGGTGCTGCACCCGGCGCAGGCGCAGGCGCTCGAGGACGCCGCGAACGCGGAGGACCTCACCACGGCGCCGGCCGTGCCCACGACCACGGCGAGCCCCCCGGAGCCGGCCGCCGTCGCCCCGCCGGCCCCCGCTCCGACCACCCCGGCCCCGGCGACGACCCGGGCCCCCGCGACCCGTGCGCCGGCCGTGCGGGCCCCGGCCACCCGAGCCCCTGCGACTCGCGCTCCCGCCGCGCGTGCGCCGGTGACCCGGGCGCCCACCACCGCCGCCCCCGAGCCGGAGCCGGTGCCGGACGGACAGTCGGGGCCGGACGCGCAGTCGGGGCCGGACGCGCAGTCGGGGCCGGACGGGGACTCGGGGACCTGAACGTCAGCCCTTGAGCCCCAGCGCCACGTACTTGGTCTCCAGGTACTCGTCGATGCCGACGGACCCGCCCTCGCGGCCGAGGCCGGACTGCTTGATGCCGCCGAACGGGGCGGCGGGGTTGCTGACGAGCCCGGTGTTGAGCCCGACCATGCCGGACTCCAGCGCCTCGCTGACCCGCAGCGCCCGCGCCAGGTTCTCGGTGTAGAGGTAGCTGACCAGCCCGAACTCGGTGTCGTTGGCCGCGGCGACGGCTTCGTCATCGGTGTCGAACACGCTGATCGGCGCCACCGGCCCGAAGATCTCCTCCTTGGTCAGCCGCGCGTCGAGCGGGACGCCGGTGAGCACCGTGGGCCGGTAGAACCAGCCGGGACCGTCCACGGCGTCACCGCCGACCCGGACGGTCGCGCCGTGCCCGACGGCGTCGCCGACGAGCTCGACGACCTTCTCCCGGCTCGGCGCGTCGACCAGCGGACCGACCTGCACCCCGTCGTCGGTGCCCCGGCCCAAGCGCAGGGCCGCCATCCGCTCGGCGAGCCGGTCGGCGAAGGCGTCGGCCACCGAGCGGTGCACGAGGAAGCGGTTGGCCGCGGTGCACGCCTCGCCCATGTTGCGCATCTTGGCCGTCATCGCCCCGTCGACGGCGGCGTCGAGGTCCGCGTCGCCGAACACGACGAACGGGGCGTTGCCGCCAAGCTCCATCGAGGTGCGCAGGACCTTGTCCGCGGCCTGCTCCAGCAGGGTGCGGCCGACCGCCGTCGACCCGGTGAACGACAGCTTGCGGGCCCGGCCGTCGCGGATCAACGGCTCCATGACCTTCCCCGCGCTGGAGGTGGTCACGACGTTGAGCACGCCGTCGGGCAGGCCGGCCTCGGCGAGGATCGCGGCGAGGGCGTGCATGGACAGCGGGGTCTGCTGCGCGGGCTTGATGACCATGGTGCAGCCGGCGGCGACGGCGGGACCGATCTTGCGGGTGCCCATGGCCATGGGGAAGTTCCAGGGCGTGACCAGCAGGCAGACGCCGACGGGCTGGCGCATGACCAGGAAGCGGCTCGCGCCGTTCGGGGCCACCGCGTACTGCCCGTCGATGCGCACGGCCTCCTCGGCGAACCAGCGGAAGAACTCCGCGGCGTAGGCGACCTCGCCCTTCGACTCGGCCAGCGGCTTGCCCATCTCCAACGTCATCAGCAGGGCGAGGTCGTCGACCCGGGACATGATCAGTTCGTAGGCGCGGCGCAGGATCTCCCCGCGTTCGCGCGGTGGCAGCGCGGCGAAACCGGGCTGCGCGGCGACGGCGGCGTCGAGGGCGGCCCGCCCGTCGTCGGGGGAGGCGTTCGCCACCTCGACGAGGGTCTTGCCGGTGGCGGGGTCGTCGACGGCCAGCGTGGCCCCCGAGGTGGCGGGGCGCCACGTGCCTCCGACGAGCAACCCGGTCGGGACGGCGCCGAGGACGGCCTGCTCCCGATCGAGTCCTGCGGAGTCGGGACCTGCGGAAGTCTCGGGCATGCGCCGATGCTGCCACCGGGCCGGGGCGGGTGCACAGTCCGTGTTGGATAGTCTGGCGCCGTGCGGGTGGACGAGAAGGTGACCCTGCCCGCCGGCCGGCTGGCGCGGCTCTCCCCGTCCAGGATCGCCGCGGGCAGGATCAACCCGGTCGCCCGCGACGGGCTCGCGCTGGTGCTCAGCTCCGGGCTCACGTCGGCGGTGGGGCTGCTGTACTGGGTGGCCGCCGCGCGCCTGTTCGCCCCGGCGACCGTCGGCGTCAACTCCGTGGCGCTGTCGACGATGCAGCTGCTCGGCGGGATCGCGCACCTCAACCTCACCCAGGCGCTGCTGCGGTTCGGCCCGGTCGCCGGGCGGCACACCCGCCGGTTGATGCTGGCCTGCTACGCGGTGGCGTCGACGGTGGCGGCGCTGGTGGGCCTCGGGTACGCGGCGGGCACACCGTGGTGGGCCCCGGAGATGGTCGACGCGGTCGGCTACGGCCCGCTGCTGGTGTTCTTCGCCGTCGCCACCCCGGTGTGGGCGATCTTCACGATGCAGGACTACCTGCTCACCGCGCTCAAGCGCGCGACGGTCGTGCCGGTCGAGAACCTCGTGTTCGCCCTGCTGAAGATGGGGCTGCTCGGGACGGCGGTGGGTCTGTCGTACGTCTTCGGGATCGCCGTCTCCTGGGTGGTGGCGACGGTCCTGATCGTGGCGGCGGTGAACGCGTGGCTGCTGCTGCGCGCCATCCCGCAGCAGGCGACCGGGGAACCGGTCGAACCCGTGCGCCCGAGGGTCGTCGCGCGGTTCGTCCGCAGCGACTACGCCGGGGCGACGCTCTGGCAGGTCGCGATGAACGGGCTGCCGGCGCTGGTGCTCGCCCGGCTGGGCGCCGCCGACGCCGCGGTGTACGGGATCGTGTGGACGATCACGATCTCGCTCTACCTCATCCCGTCCGGCATGGGCCAGTCGATGATCGCGCACACGGCGGGCGACCCGGCCCGGGCCGCCGCGGCCCGCCGCGCGATGGTGCGCCGGTCGCTGGCGCTGGTGGTGCCCGCGGCGGTGGTGCTGTCGGTGGGCGCGTACCCCGTGCTGTGGCTGTTCGGCGAGCACTACGCGCAGCAGGGCGCCTGGGCGCTGGCGCTGGCGGCGTTGTCGGCGATCCCGCAGGTGGTCACGGCCTCGACGATCGCGCAGGCGCGGGTGCAGCAGCGGATGCGGGTGCTGGTGCTGGTGCCCGGGTCGCTGGCGGTGGCGGTGCTGGTGGCGTCGTGGCTGCTGATGCCGGTGTTGGGGATCACGGGTGTGGCGCTGGCGTGGCTGGTGGTGCAGACGGTCGGCGCGGTGGTCCTGCTGGCCCGCGAGCGCGCGACCCGCCCGGCCTGACCGACCGCGACTCCGCCCCCGCCTGTCGCACCGCGTTCAGGACGGCGGGGCGTCGAAGGCGAACTGCCGGGCCAGCGCCGGCGTGGCCAGGGCCTGCGGCACCGCGCGCAGCGCCCCGTCGCGCAGCCGCCCCGCCGGGCCGCGTAGCCGGAGCAGCCGGTTCATCCGCCGGGCCTGCCGCGCCACCGCGGTCGTCCGCGGCCGACGAAGCGCGTCGTAGCGGGCGAGCGCCGCGGGGACGTCCGCGGGTTCCGCACCGCCGAGGAGCGCGCCGAGGGTCACGGCGTCCTCGAACGCCTGGCAGCCGCCCTGCCCGAGGTCGGGGGTCATGGCGTGGGCGGCGTCGCCGAGCAGGGCGATCCGCCCGACGGCGAGGGCGGGCAGCGGCGCGACCAGCCGGACGGTCTCGGTGACGTGCACCGCAGCCGGGTCGGTGGCGGCCAGCAGCGCGCCGACAGTCGGGTGCCAGTCGGTGTGGCGGGCGCGCAGCGCGGCGAGACGCGCGCCGGGCTCAGCGGGGACCGGGTGCGCGGCGGACCAGGTGGCGTACCAGTAGGTCCGGCCGTCGGCCAGCAGCATGCAGCCGAACCGCTCGCCCGTGCGGTGGTCGAGCAGCTCGCCCGGCACCGGCTCGACGGCGAGTCCCGCGGGAGCCAGAGCCCGGGCCGCGCACTCCCCGGAGCCCTCCAGCCCGGGGTGGTCCGGGAACAGCGCAGCACGAAGCCGGCTGCCCGCGCCGTCGGCGACGACGACCAGATCCGCCGTGACGTGCGTGAACGGGACACCGGTCGGGTGCGCGGCCTCCTGAGGACCCGTTCGCGGGCTACCGGCCACCGAGGTCGAGAGCCCGACCCTCCGGCGTCCCGGCGGGTGGAGCACGCCGTCCCGCGCCGGCTGCGCGCCGTCCACGGCGAGGTGGGCGCGCCCGCCGTCGTCGAGCACGGAGTCGACCGGGGAGCTCGTGCGCACGGTGCCTGCCGGGAGCGCGGCGGCGAGGAGGCGGTGCAGCCAGGTGCGGTCCACCACGACGAGGGGGGCGCCCGCCCGGGCCTCGATCGCCTCCTGGTCGACGGCGAGCACCGCCCGCCCGCGGCGGTCGCGGAGTCCACCGCCTGCCGGCATCGGCGTCGCGCGTTCCCGGACGGGACTGCCGAGCCCGAGTGCGTCGAGGGCCCGGACTCCGTTGGGCATGAGCCCGATGCCGGCGCCAGATTCCCGGAGCTCCGCGCCGCGTTCGAGCACGGTGACCGCGTGCCCGGCCCGGTGCAGGGCCGTCGCCGCGGCGAGCCCGCCCAGTCCGGCCCCGACCACCACGACGTCCATGTGCACCCCATACCCTCTACTCCTGTAGAGGCCAGCGTAGCGCGACATCCTCTACAGAAGTAGAGCGGAGTGGGCGTGGACCGACGGACGGCCATCCTCGACGGCGCGCTGGCGGTGCTGGCGGAGCAGGGCATGCGCGGGCTGACCCACCGGGCGGTCGACACCGCCGCCGGTCTGCCGGCCGGCAGCACGTCGTACTACTTCCGCAGCCGGGCCGCCCTCGTCGCCGGATGCTTACAGCGGCTGGTCGAGCGGGATCTCGCCGAGGGCGTCGCAACGGTGGACGCCGCCGTGCTGAACGCCGGGCGGGACCTGCCCGCCGTCCTCGCGGCGGCGCTCACGACAGTCGGGGTCCGGATGGCCACCGTGGAGCGGCAGCGCACCCTGGCCCGCTACGAGCTGAGCCTCGCCGCCGTCCGCGACCCCGCCCTGCGCGTCGAGCTGGTCGCGGGTGGGGACACGATCCGGCGACGAGGGGCCGCACTGCTGGCCAGGGCCGGTGTCGCCGAACCGGACGCGGCCGCCGAGGAGGTGGCGGCGGTGCTCGACGGGCTCGTGTACACGGCGCTGGTGCGCGGGCCACGGGATACCGACGCGCTGGCCGCATGGCTGCGACCGCCGCTGGACCGGGTGGTGAGAGGCCTGCTGGGCCTGACGAGCCCGGCCAACTGATCATCCGGGAGCACATCGCGCCGGGTCCGTCCCGATACGGCCCGGACGATCAGCGCGCCCGGCCGACCCACAACTCGGCGGGCACGAACGCTCGACTCGCCGGGCGGGGCGGCTCCCGGTCAGGTGCGGCGGCGGGGGCGCTCCCGCAACAGGCCGGCGAGCAGGCCCCGCTGGGGGACCCCCCGGATCGGCTCCGGTCCCGCGTCGACCTCGGCGAGCACGTCGTTCGCCGCCAGCACCCCGCTCGCCGCGGCGCGCTCCATGAGGCCCGTGAGGAACGGCGTCTCGACGTGGTCACCCGCCACCCGGATCCCGCGCGCCTCACCGCTCGGCGTCGGTCGGCTGCCGGCCCCGCCCGGCGGGAACGTCGGGGCCGTTGCCTCCATCCGCTGCTGCAGGTGGACGACCCCCGCGTCCGCCGTCTCCGGCCACAGCGCCGCCAGCTCGGCCCGCATCCGGGCCGTCGCCGTGTCGACGTCCGGGGCCGTGCAGGCGTAGGAGTGCAGCTCGACGACCGACCCGCCGGTGCGCGTCGCCCACTGCGCCGACGGGCGCTCCAGCCGCGAGTACACGGTGATCGAGTCCAGCGTCGGCTCCCGGCTGACCGCGCTGAACGTGGGACGCTCGGGCGCGACGTCGCGGTCGAGCCACAGCCGGGTCACGGCGAACGGGGGTGCCACCGCGACCCCGGCGGCCTTCCCGGCCAGTCGCGGAGCGGTCGCCGCGGCGTCCGGCGAGGCGGCGAACAGGTCGCGCAGGGCGCCGGGCTCGGTGGCGAGCACGAGGTGACGCGTCGTGAGGGCGCCGTCGTCGGTCCCGACCCGCCAGCGGTGGCCCTCGGCCGGCGCGATCGTCCGGGCCGGGGTCGCGGTGCGCACGACCGCCCCGTGCTTGTCCAGGTACGCGGCGAAGGGCGCCCAGATGCAGGTCAGGTAGTCGGTGTCGGGCGCGTCGAACCCGATGCCCTCCGGGTTGCCGAGGAAGTAGTAGTGGAACATCGCGATCAGCTCGCCTGCCGACAGGGCGCCCGGCTGCGCGAAGAACGAGCGGGCGAACGCCTCGAACAGCATCGCCTGCGCCCGGTCCGACATGCCCAGCCCGCGCAGGAACGCGGCGGCGGGCATGCCGTCGAACAGGGCGGTGGTCCGGTCGCGGTCGTAGGCGAGGAGCTCGGAGGCGAGCCCGGTGTCCGAGCCGAACAGGTCGCGCAGACCGAGGCTGGGGGAGCGGGCGAACAACGCCAGCAGGTTCAGCGGCGGCGCCGCGGGCAGCCCGGTGAGGTCTTCGGGCGCCCAGGTGCGCGACAGCACCGGGTAGCCCCCGACGGGCCGGAGGAACGCGAGCTCCGGGTCGATCCGGCGCAGCACGTCGCGCCACGTGTAGTAGTGGCGGAAGAAGGCGTGGAAGCCGTGCTCGACGACCTGGTCCGTGCCGTCGGGCAGCGTGTGCGGCCAGGCACCGAGCCGCCCGCCCAGCGTCGGCGCCGCCTCGAGCAGCGTGACGGCCACCCCCCGCTCGGCCAGCACCACCGCGGCGCTGACCCCGGCGATCCCGCCGCCGACGACGACGGCCTCGGTCGCGTCCGGGACGGTGCGTGGCAGCCGGGGGTCAGGGGCCACGACGACGCGGGGGCGCATGCGCAGCGGCGCGGCCCGGGAGGTGAGGGAGGGGGAGCCGAGCACGCGAGCGAGCCTAGGTGCACCCGACCCCGCCCGCGCCCCGACCCGCGCCGGCGGATGCAGCGAAAGCGGCGTTCGGTGCGGTAGATGCAGCGAACGCCGCTTTCGCTACGTCCGGGCGCGCCCGGAATGCCGGCCACAGCGGGTGGGTTGGCGCCGATATGACCGTCGAACTGGGCCGCATCGGGATCTGGCGGCGTCGTGACCACCTCACCCCGCGCCTGGCGAAGGAGGTCGAGGCGCTCGGCTACGGGGCGATCTGGATCGGCGGGTCCCCGCCCGCGGACCTGTTCCTCCCCGAGGAGCTGCTCGACGCCACCAGCCGACTCGCCGTCGCCACCGGCATCGTGAACATGTGGAGCGCGCCTGCCACCGAGGTCGCGGCGTCGCACCACCGGATCACCGCGGCCCACCCCGGCCGTTTCCTGCTCGGCGTCGGCATCGGCCATCCCGAGGCCACGCAGGAGTACCGCAGCCCCTACGACACGATCGTCGACTACCTCGACGTCCTCGACGCCGAGGGCGTGCCCGTCGAGGACCGGGTGCTCGCCGCGCTCGGGCCCAAGGTGCTGGCGCTGGCCGCCGAGCGCACGGCGGGGGCGCACCCCTATCTCACGACGCCGGAGCACACGCGCCGCGCCCGCGAGATCCTCGGGGAGGGCCCGCTGCTCGCCCCGGAGCAGAAGGTGGTGGTCGACACCGACCCCGTCGCGGCCCGCGCGCTCGGCCGGCCCGCCGTCGACCGCCCCTACCTGCACCTGCGCAACTACACGAGCAACCTCAGGCGGCTGGGCTGGTCCGACGCCGACCTCGCCGACGGCGGCAGCGACGCGCTGATCGACGCGCTCGTCGTGCACGGTGACGCGGCCACCGTCGCGGCCGGGATCCGCGCGCACCTCGACGCCGGCGCGGACCACGTCTGCCTGCAGCTGCTCACCCCGCCCGGCGCCGACCCGCTGCCCGGCCTGCGCGAACTCGCCTCTGCGCTCGACCTGGACGGCTAGCGCCGGGCGTCGGCCGGGTGGGCCTGCGGGGCGGCGGTCCCGCAGTGATGGCACCGTTCGACCGGCACGCGCTCGCCCACCGGGGCCGGGTCCGGGCGCCGGACCAGCAGGTAGGACACCATGCCCGCCGCGGCCAGCAGCCCGGCGGAGATGAGCATCGCCGCCCGGAACCCGGCGTCGAACGCCACCGGGTCGGTGTAGACCGTGCCGCTGATCCCGGCCAGCCCCGGTATCACGGCGACCGAGAGGAGCCCGGCCGCCCGCGCGACGGCGTTGTTCACCCCGGACGCGGCGCCGACGAACCGGTCGGGGGCCGAGGCGAGCACGGTCGCGGTCAGCGGTGCGACGGTGAGCGCCAGCCCGGCCCCGAAGACCAGGACGGCGGGCAGCACGTCCACCACCCAGCTCGCGTCCGGCCCGACGCGGCGCAGCAGGAGCAGGCCGGCCGCGCCGGTCAGCGGTCCGAGCCGTCATCGGCAGCCGTGGCCCGATCCGCTCCGCGAGGGCCCCGGTCCGCGCCGAGAACACGAGCATGATCGCCGTGACCGGCAGCAGCGCCGCGCCGGCGGCGGTCGGGCTGAACCCGGCGACGATCTGCAGCTGCAGCACCAGCAGCAGGAAGACGACGCCGAGCGCCCCGTAGACCAGCAGCGTCGCCACGTTCGCCGCGGTGAACTGGCGGTCGGCGAACAGCTGCGGCGGCACGAGCGGATGCGGTGACCAGTGCTCTACGGCGACGAACGCGGCGAGCGCGACCAGCCCCGCCGCCAGCACGGCCAGCGGCACCGCGGCCGCACCGTCCGCGCCGAGGACGGTCAGCGACCAGGTCAGCGCCGCCAGCGCCGCCGCCGCGAGCACGGTGCCCGGGATGTCCAGACCGGGGGCCGCCTCGGGGTCACGGCTCTCGGGCACGTGCCGGAGCGCGACGACGACCACCAGCGCGGCCAGCGGCAGGTTGATCAGGAACACCGCCCGCCAGGTCCACTCGACCAGCCAGCCGCCGACGAACGGGCCGACCGCTCCGGCGATCCCGCCCAGCCCCGACCAGGCGCCGATCGCCGCGGCCCGGTCCGGGCCGCGGAACGACGCGGAGATCAGCGCCAGGCTGCCCGGGGTCAGCAGCGCGCCGCCGACGCCCTGCAGGGCCCGGCCCGCGACGAGCAGCTCCAGGTTCGGCGCCGACCCGCAGAGCAGCGACGCGACCGCGAACCACACCACGCCGATCACGAACACGCGGCGGCGCCCGAACCGGTCGCCCAGGGAGCCGCCGAGCAGGATCAACGAGGCCAGCGTCAGGGTGTAGGCGTTGACGGTCCACTGCAGGCCACCGAAGCTCGCGCCGAGGTCCGCACCGATCCGCTCCAGCGCCACGTTGACGACGGTGCCGTCGAGCATGACCACTCCCGAGCCGAGCACGGTCGTGAGCAGCACCCACCGGGCCGCGGGCGTCCCCATCCGTAGGTCGGCGGGTCCGACCGGTTCGGTCACTGCACGCCTCCCCGCGGTCGCCGACCGGCCCAGCCTGCCAGAATGCGGCGATGACGGCCGACGGGACGACACCGGCCGCGGTGCTGCTGACCGGGGTGCTCGCCGGGGTGCTCACCGTCACGGGCTGCGGCGCGACGGTGCCCGCATCGGCGCCGCCGAGCACCCCGCCGCGGCCCGATCCCGTCGCCGCCTGCGCCGCGCAGCTCACCTACTGGGCCGACGAGGACCTGCGCGGCGCCCCCGACCGGGGTTTCGACTACCAGGAGCGGGGACTCACCGGCGCGCAGGCCGACGCGCTGGCCGACCTGGTGGCACAGGCCCGGGCCCAGGGAGCCGCCCTGCCGCAGGACTGGGTCGCGTCGCAGGCCCGCGAGCGGTGCGCCGCCCTCGTCGCCCGGCCGCCGTCGACCGCGGGCGGCTGGCCCTAGGAGGGTGCTGGCCGGGTTGTTCATCCGATCCGGGCAACCTCGTCGCCCGCCCGCGGTGTGGCTCGTTTTCCTCCTGAGCAGAAGGGGGACAGCGCATGCCGTACCGGGGAAGGGCGAGCCGCCGCGGGCTGCGGGCGGCGGTGGCCGCGGTGATCGTCCTCGTCGCCGGCGTCGTGCTCGCGGGCGTGAGCGCCGCCGACCCGGCGCTGCTCGCGGGCACCCCCGCGGCACCCGCCACCCAGTCGCTGCTGACGACCCCCGCAGTGCCCGCCGACCCCGACGGGTTCGCCCGCGAGCAGGGCGTGCCCGTCCCCGAGGTGCCGCCGTGCCTGCCGACGGTCCGGGCGTGCGTCGAGCTCGGCGCGGACCACGCGTGGCTGCTCGACAACGGTCGCGTCGTCCGCGGCCCGGTGACGGTCACACCGGGCGACGAGGAGAACCCCACGCCGCGCGGCAGCTTCACCGTGCAGTGGAAGGCGCCGACCTACACCAGCCGGGAGTTCCTCGTGCAGATGCCCTGGTCGGTGTTCTTCGCTGACGGCGGCATCGCCTTCCATGAGGGCAACCCCGAAACCGCCTCGGCGGGCTGCGTCAAGCTCGACGAGGAGGACGCGCGCGCGTTCTTCACCTACCTGCAGGTCGGCGACGCGGTGCAGATCGTGTGACCGGGGTATAGCCCGACCGGGTGCCCCCGTGTCGCTCTACGGGACGTAGAGCCGTAGGCGGCAGAGCGTAGAATTATCCCCGTGCCGAACCTGGGCGAGCTGGAGCGGGCCGTGATGGAGCGCTTGTGGGCTGCGCCGGGCACCTTGACGGCCCGCGACGTCCAGGAGGGGCTCACCACGAACCCCGCCACGACCACCGTGCTGACGGTGCTCGGTCGGCTGCAGCGCAAGGGCCTGGTCACCCGTGAGCGCGACGGGCGCGCCCACCACTACTGCGCGGTCGGCAGCCGGGAGGACCACGTCGCCGAGCTGATGAACGTCGCGCTGGACACCGCGGCGGACCGCAGCGCGGCGCTCGCCCGCTTCGTCGGCTCCATCCCGCCTGAGGAACGCGCCCGGCTACGCGACCTGCTGGACTGACCCGGACCTGAGACGATCGCGGACGTGGAGGTCGCGGCGCTGGGGCTGCTGGTGCTCGGGGTGGTGCTCGCCGAACCGGTGAGCCGCGCCCTCGCGGACGCGCGCTGGCCGGCCCGCGACCCCGTCGGGGCGCTGCTCGTGTGGCAGGCGGTCGGGCTGGTCGGCGGGCTGGCCCTGGTCGGCGCCGGCGCCGTGTTCGGCCTCGCCCCGCTGGGCCCGGACCTGCGCAGCGCACTCGCCGTGCTCGGGGCCGACCCGGGTGCGGTGCTCGCCGTCGGCCCGAGCCACCTGCTCGGGCTCGCCCTCGGGACCGGCCTGGCCTGCTGGCTGCTCGGCGTGATGGCGGTGACGACGGTGCGCACCCTGCGCGCGCGGCGCCGCCACTGCGACCTGCTCGACGTGCTCGCCACACCCTGGCCCGCGGTGCCCGGCGCCCACGTGCTCGACCACGCCGCGCCCGTCGCCTACTGCCTGCCGGGCCGGCGCTCCCGCCTGGTGCTCTCGGTCGGCACGCTGCGGGCGCTGGACCCGGCCCAGGTCGTCGCCGTGCTCGCCCACGAGCGCGCCCACCTGCGCGAACGCCACGACCTCGTGGTGCTGCCGTTCGTCGCGTGGGGGGCGACCGCCCCGTTCGTGCAGGGGATGGTCCGCGCCCAGATCGCGGTGGCCGCGCTGGTCGAGATGCGGGCCGACGACGTCGCGGCCGCCCACACCCGACCCGCGGAGCTGGCCTGCGCGCTGCGCACCGTCGGGGGTGCCGCCCCCGCGGCGGCGCTCGGGTCGTTCGTCACCGCGCTCGACCGCCGCCTCGACCGGATCACCACCCCGCCCGCGCCCCTGCCCGGGCCGGTGTCGGCGCTGGTCCGGCTCGCCGCCGCCGCGCTGGTCGCCCTGCCGCCCCTGGCGCTGCTCGTCCCCTGAGCGCGAGTCGCCACGTTTGCCGCCGCGAGTCGCCACGTTTGCCGCCGCGAGTCGGCACGTTCGTCAGTGCGACGGGTGGCGCTTCGGAGCGTTCGCGCGGGGAACACGGTCCGGGACGTCGACATCACGAGAGCACCGGAGGACGAGACGTGCCCGAGAAGGCGAGCGGCGACCAGTTCCGCGCGGAGGATCCCACCACCCGCCATCCGGCGCCGGGCAGCGGCGAGAAGGAGGTCGAGCACCCCGGACTCACGGGCGAGATGGACGTCCGGCCCGACCACGGGGAGCAGACCTACCGCGGCTCGGGTCGGCTGGCGGGCCGGAAGGCCGTGATCACCGGCGGTGACTCGGGCATCGGGCGAGCCGTGGCGCTCGCCTTCGCCCGGGAGGGCGCGGACGTGCTGATCTCCTACCTGCCCGAGGAGGAGAAGGACGGGCAGGAGACAGTCCGGCTCGTCGAGGAGGCCGGCCGCACGGCCGTCGCGGTACCCGGGGACCTGGTCGAGGAGGCCACGTGCCTGGCCGTGGTGCAGCGGGCCGTCGACGCGTTCGGGCGCATCGACGTGCTGGTCAGCAACGCAGCACACCAGATGTCGGCCCCGGGTGGCCTGGAGGACATCACCACCGAGCAGCTCGACCGGGTGGTCAAGACCAACCTCTACGCGCTGTTCTGGCTGTGCAAGGCGGCGCTCCCGCACATCCCGCCGGGCGGCAGCATCATCACCTCGTCGTCGGTGCAGGCGTTCAACCCCTCGCCGCACCTGCTCGACTACGCCACCACCAAGGGCGGCATCGTCACCTTCACCAAGGGCCTGGCCGCCCAGCTCGCCGAGAAGGGCATCCGGGTCAACTCGGTCGCACCGGGCCCGGTGTGGACGCCGCTGATCCCGGCCACCATCCCCGGCGAGCACCTCGGCGAGTTCGGCGCCCAGACACCGCTGGGCCGGGCCGCGCAACCGGCCGAGCTCGCGCCGTTCTACGTGTTCCTGGCCTCGGGCGAGTCGGGGTACATGACCGCGCAGGTGCTCGGGGCGACCGGGGGGACGCCGATCACCTGACGAGCGTCCACGGTCGCGGGGCGGCACCCGTCCCGGGACCGGCCGGACACCGCGCCCCAGGATCAGCCCGACGGCGGCGCGTCGCGCCAGCTGTGCTCGGGTGCGTAGCCGAGCACCCGGCGTGCCTTGTCGATCGACAGCAGCGTCTCGTGCTCGCCCAGCGGCCGGGTCACCGGCACGTCGGGGAAGACCTCTGCGGCCAGTTCGGCGCTCGGCCGGGACATGACCGTGTCGGCGTTGGCGATCACGAAGACCTCGACGCCGGTGTGGCCGGCCGCGCAGTACTCGAGCGCACGGCGCACCGCCTGCGCCCCGTCGCGGCCGTCGATGTAGCCCCACAGGTTCCAGCTGCGCGTCCGCGGGTCGGCGTCGAACGCGGGGAACCGCGCGTAGTCGTCGGGGTCCATGACGTTGGAGAAGCGCAGCCCGACCATCGCCAGCTCGGGCACCCAGCGGCAGAACTGGCGGGCCATCTCCTCCTCCAGCGTCTTGACCAGCGAGTAGGTGCTGTTCGGCCGGGGCGGGTACTCCTCGTCGACGGGGATGTACGGGGGCGGGTCCTGATGTGACGCGTCGTGGCCGGATCGGTTGCCGAACGGCAGCCCGAGCACGGTCTCGCTGGAGGCCCAGACGACGGTGCGGATGCCCGCGCGCCGAGCGGCGGCGAACACGTTGTGGGTGGCGGCGATGTTGTTCGCGAACGTGGCGCCGTTCGTGGTCAGGCCGGGCGCGGGGATCGCGGCGAGATGCACCACGGCGTCGAGGCCGTCGTGCACGTCGTCGACCCCGGTGAGCGCCTCGAGGACCTGCCCGGTGTCAGTGAGGTCCACCCGGACGAACGCGGCGGCGGGGGAGTGCGGGTCCGGTGTGCGGTCCAGCGCGATCACGCGGTGCCCGTGGTCGGCGAGGTGCGCGACGACGTGGCGGCCGAGCTTCCCGCTGCTGCCGGTGACGGCGACGGTCGACATGGCCTCAGCATGATCGGTCCTGGGCGGTCCCGCTGCCCGACCGCTGCGCCCCGACGGTCCTGCGGGCACGCCGGTGTGTCCTGAAGGCCACGTTCAGGGCGGGAGACGTCCTGAACGTGGCTTTCACGACGCCACCGCGCGTTGCCGGAGCCGCCAGCGATCGGGGCGCCGGCCGCCACATCGCGGCGTAGCGTGACTCGCGTGCCCCTGACAGCCCCCGCACACCTTCCCCGCACCCTCGGCGCCCTGCGTGCGTCGGAGTACGGCGCCCCCCACAGCGTCAAGACCGAGATCCGCGACAACCTGCTCGCCGCCCTGCGCGCGGGCCGCGACCCGTGGCCGGGCATCCTCGGCTTCGAGTCCACCGTCCTCCCGCAGCTCGAACGTGCCCTGCTCGCCGGGCACGACGTCGTCCTGCTCGGCGAGCGCGGCCAGGGCAAGACCCGTTTGCTGCGCGCGCTGGCCGGCCTGCTCGACGAGTGGACCCCGGTGATCGCCGGCGCCGAGCTGGGCGAGCACCCCCTGCACCCGATCACGCCGCTGTCCCGCCGCCGGGCCGCCGAGCTGGGCGACGACCTGCCCGTCGAGTGGCGGCACCGCAGCGAGCGCTACACCGAGAAGCTCGCCACCCCGGACACGGCGGTCGCGGACCTCATCGGCGACGTCGACCCGGTCAAGGTCGCCGAGGGCCGCTCGCTCGGCGACCCCGAGACGATCCACTACGGGCTCGTCCCGCGGGCGCACCGCGGCATCGTCGCGATCAACGAGCTGCCCGACCTCGCCGAACGCATCCAGGTCTCGCTCCTCAACGTGATGGAGGAGCGCGACATCCAGGTCCGCGGCTACACGCTGCGGCTGCCGCTGGACGTGCTGCTGGTGGCCAGCGCGAACCCCGAGGACTACACGAACCGCGGCCGGATCATCACCCCGCTCAAGGACCGCTTCGGCGCGGAGGTGCGCACCCACTACCCGCTGGAGCTCACCGACGAGCTGGCGGTGATGGGCCAGGAGGCCGACCTCGTCGCCCCCGTACCGATGTTCCTGCTGGAGATCCTCGCCCGGTTCACCCGGGCGCTGCGGGAGTCGAGTGCGGTCGACCAGGGGTCCGGGGTGTCGGCGCGGTTCTCCGTCGCCGCGGCCGAGACCGTCGCCGCGGCGGCGCTGCGCCGTGCGGCGGTGGCCGGGGAGCCGCACGCGACGGCCCGGCCGGTCGACCTCGAGTCGGTGCCGGACGTGCTGCGCGGCAAGCTGGAGTTCGCCTCCGGCGAGGAGGGCCGCGAGGCCGAGACCCTGACGCACCTGCTGCGCCGCGCGACCGCCGACACCGCCCGCGCCCGCCTGCGCGGGCTCGACCTGACCCCGCTGGCCGAGGCGGTGTCGCGGTCGCCGGTGCGCACGGGGGAGCGGGTGCCGGCCGCCGTCGTCGTGTCCGCCCTGCCTCGGGTGGCCGTGCTGACGGAGATCGCCCGGCGCCTCGACGCGGGCGGCACCGAGGACCCCGGCCCGATGGCCTCGGCGGCCGAGCTGGCGCTGGAGTACCTGTTCCTCACCCGCAAGCTCGCCAAGGACGAGAGCGACGACGAGACGGTCACCTACGGCTGACCACCGCCCGCTTCGGCCGGACGAATCGACGTTGAGCGCACGTAGCGCACCGCCGAACGCGCTGCGCCGTGGTCCGGCCGCGTCGTGCCGTTACCGTCGCGGCGGCCCGGCACCGGTCGGGCCGCCCGCGGCGGTGACCCGCAGCCTCCGGTAGGCCGCGACCTCCCCGGTCCCGCCGCGCGGGATACCGGAGTGGTGGAGCATTGATGCGCGAAGTCGGGCAGTTACGAATCGAGGAACACGCCGCCGAGGCGGTCGACGGCCGGCACGACGAGCGGGTCGAGGCGTCCGGCGTCGTCACGGACGGGCGGGACACGGTCGGCGAGCCCTCGCCGGACGACGCCCGGTCGGAGCCGCCGGACGAAGCCCACCGTGAGAGCGAGCCCGCCGACGTACCCCGGCCGGCCCAGCCCACCCAGCGGCGTCGCCCGGGTGACGAGCAGCTGTTCGTCGCGACCGAGGACCTCGACGCACGTCCCGCCCCCGACGAACCTGCCCCTGACGAGGAGGCCGAGACCGTGCCGGGCTGGCTCGGGGGCGCCACGGTCGCCCCCGCCGCGGCGGCTCCCCCCGAAGAACCCGACGCTCGTGGGGAACCGGACGCCGCAGAACCGGAAGACGCCCCGGAACCACCGGAGGCGCCTGTGCAACGGGACCTCGTGGCGCCACCGTCCGCCGAGGCACCGTCCGCCGGGACGGCTCCGGCACCGGCTGGGCCGCCCGGTCTCTCCGACACCGCGGCACTGCGCCGGGACACCGACTCGGCGCGGACGCGGGTCTCGGCGCCGCTGTTCACCGAGCCCTTCCCGGTCACGGCCCCTCCCGTGGAGGAGCCGGCCCACGGCCGGCCCGCCCACAGCCGATCCGCCCACAGCCGATCCGCCCACGGCCGATCCGCCCAGGACCGGCCCGCCATCGACCCCCCGACCGGCGACCGCGCGGTGGCCGGCGAGCCCGCGCCGCGCCGTCGGGGCCGGCTTGTCGCCCTGCTCGCCGTGGTGCTCGTCATCGTCGGGGGTGTGGCGGCGGCGTTCGCGCTCGTCCCGCGTACAGCAGCGCCCGCCGTGGCGCCACCCGCGGCATCCGCGGTCGCCGCCAGCGCCGCCGTCCCGACCGTCGTCGCCACCGTGCCGGTCGGCGCCGCCCCGGGCTACATGGAGATCGCCCCCAACGGGGCCTACGCCTACATCGCCAGCCGGGCCTCCGGCACGGTGACCGTCTTCGACACCGTCCGCAACGTCGTCACCGGCCGGATCCCGGTGCCGGACGGCGGCCCGCAGTTCGTCGCCTTCTCCCCGGACGGCGCGCGCGCCTACGTGAGCATCTACTCCGACGACGGCGCGGTGAACGAGGTCGGTGTGCTCGACACGGCGACCGCGCAGTTCACCGCCCGGATCCCGGTCGGCGTGCGGCCCTTCGCGCTGGACGTGCTGCCCGACGGCACCCGCGTCTACGTGCCCAACCACGACTCCAGCTCGATCTCGGTGATCGACACCGCGCGCGCCGCCGTCGTCGACACGATCGCCGTCGCGCCCAACCCGCACTGGGTCGACGTCTCCCGCGACGGCACGCGGCTCTATGCGGCGAACCACGAGTCCAACGTCATCTCGGTGATCGACACGGCCACCGACCGGGTGCTCACGACCGTGCCCGTCGGGGCCAGCCCGCACAGCGTCCTCGCCCACCCGGACCTGCCGTACGTCTACAACGTCAACTACGACGACAACACCCTCACGGTCACCGACACCACCCGCGACGCGGTGGTGGCGACCGTCCCGACCGGGGACCCACCCGCAGGACGTCTCGCTCGCCGCCGACGGCAGGCACGGCTACGTGGCCGCCGTCGACGCCGACACGATCCAGGTCTTCGACACCGCGACCAACCAGGTCACCGCGACCGTGCCGACCGGGCAGCGCCCCACCAGCGTCGCGATGGCACCCGACGGCCGCCGCGCCTACGTCACGAACCTGCGGGACGGGACGGTGACGATCCTCGACGTCGGTGCCTGATGCGCGTTCCGCAGGTGGGGTGCCCGGCCGGATCCGCGGCGTAGCCTCGGGAGCGTGCCCCGTCACGACCGCCGGTACGCCTACGGCCCCTACACCGACGGACCCGACCCCCTCGCCCCGCCCGTCGACCTGCGCACGGCCCTGGACGCCGTCGGCCGCGACGTCATGGAGGGCTCCTCGCCGCGCGCGGCGCTGCGCGAGCTGCTGCGCCGCGGCATGGAGGGCAGGCGCGGCCTGGACGACCTGACCCGCCAGGTGTGGCAGCGGCGCAGCCGGCTGCAGCGCGACAACCGGCTCGACGGCACCCTGCAGGAGGTCCGCGAGCTGCTGGCACGCGCGCTGGAGGCCGAGCGCACCGCCTTGGCCAACGAGGACTCCGACGACGCCCGCTTCCGCGAGATGCAGCTCGACGCGCTGCCGTCGGACACGGGTGGTGCGGTGCGCGAGCTCGACTCCTACGACTGGCGCTCCGCCGAGGCCCGCGAGGCCTACCAGGAGATCCGGGACCTGCTCGGCCGGGAGATGCTCGACCAGCGCTTCGCCGGGATGAAGCAGGCGATGCAGAACATCACCCCGGGCGACGTCGAGCGGATCCGGGAGATGCTCGACGACCTGAACTCCCTGCTCGCGAACCACGCGCAGGGACAGAACACGCAGCAGCAGTTCGCCGAGTTCATGCGCAAGCACGGCGAGTTCTTCCCCGAGAACCCGCAGAACACCGACGAGCTGGTCGACCTGCTGGCTCAGCGGGCCGCGGCCGCGCAGCGGATGCTCAACTCGATGAGCGCCGAGCAGCGCGCCGAGCTGGCCGAGCTGTCCCAGCAGGCGTTCGGCGACCCCCGCCTGGCGCAGGCGCTGGCCCAGCTCGACGCGCAGCTGCAGGGCATGCGGCCGGGGGAGGACTGGACGTCGCCGGGCCGTTTCCGCGGCGACAACCCGCTGGGCATGGGCGAGGCCACCCGCGCGATGGAGGAGCTGGGCCGGCTCGACGCGCTGGCCGAGCAGCTGTCGCAGTCCTACCCCGGCGCGACGCTGGAGGACATCGACCTCGACGCGCTGGAGGCCCAGCTGGGCGAGCAGGCCCGCGTCGACGCCCGCGCGCTGGCCGAGCTGGAACGCGAGCTGCGCCGCCAGGGGCTCTTCGAGCGGATGCCCGACGGTTCGTTGCGGCTCTCCCCGAAGGCGCTGCGGCGGCTGGGGGAGTCCGCGCTGCGCGACGTCGTGGACCAGCTGAGCAACCGCGGGGGCGAGCGGGAGACCCGCCGCGCCGGGGCCGCGGGTGAACCGACCGGGGCGACCCGGCCGTGGGCGTTCGGGGACACCGAGGCCTGGCACGTTCCCCGCACGCTGACCAACGCCGCGCTGCGCCGCGCGGCCGGCGACCCGCGCCGGCTCGACGTCACGGACGTGGAGATCGTCGAGACCGAGCAGCGCAGCCGCGCCGCCGTGGCCCTGTGCGTCGACACCTCGTGGTCGATGGTCCAGGACGGGCGCTGGGTGCCGATGAAGCGCACCGCGCTGGCCCTGCACCAGCTCGTCTCCACCCGGTTCCGCGGCGACGCGCTGAAGCTGATCACGTTCGGCCGGCACGCCCGGGATGTCGCGCTGGGTGAGCTGATCGGCCTGGAGGGTGCCTACGAGCAGGGCACGAACCTGCACCACGCCCTGTTGCTGGCCGGCCAACACCTCAAGCGGCACCCGGACGCCCAGCCCGTCGTGCTCGTGGTGACCGACGGCGAGCCGACCGCGCACCTCGAGCGCGACGGCTTCGCCGCCTTCGACTACCCGCCCTCCCCGCAGACCCTGGCGGCGACCGTGGGGGAGGTGGACCGGCTGACCGGCCTGCGCGCGTCGTTCACGTTCTTCCGGCTCGGCGACGACCCGCGGCTGGCGCGGTTCATCGACTCGGTGGCGCGGCGGTGCGGGGGGAGGGTCGTGGCGCCGACGCTGGACGGGCTGGGCGCCGAGGTCGTGGCGAACTACCTCCGGGCGCGGCGCTAACTAAAGCGTGTCCTGCAGGTCGGCGGCGCCGCGGAGCAAGCCGTCGACCTGCAGGTGGAGTGACCAGCACGGCTACTTCCCGTCGACCGCCATGACGATCTCGTAGCGGTCGCCGCGGTAGCGCGAGCAGCAGTGCTCGACGCGCCGGTCGCCGGCGAACGACACCCGGTCGAACAGCAGCACCGGCCGGGCGGGGTCGAGGCCGAGCAGAGCGCCGTACTCGTCGCCCGCCTCGGTCGCGGCCACCGTCTGCTCGGCGTGGTCGATCGTGACGTCGTAGCGTTCGCGCAGCAGCTCGTACACCGATCCGGTCAGGGGTGCGGTGTCGAGGTCCGGTGCGAGCGCGGCGCTGTACCAGGCGTCGTCGACCGACATCGGCGCGCCGTCGGCCAGCCGCAGCCGCCGCACCCGGATCGCCTGCTCCCCCGGCCGCAGTCCGAGCGCCTCCACGGTGGCGGCGGGCGGGATGCCGCGTTCGACGTCGAGCACCTCGGTCGAGGGCGTGAGGCCGAGCCGGCGCATGTCGTCGTTGAACGACGCCAGGTGCAGCCGCGACCGGGCGGTGCGGGCGGCGACGAAGGTCCCCTTGCCGTGGATGCGGACGAGCAGGCCCGCGTTGACCAGCTGCCCCACCGCCGCGCGCACGGTGATGCGGCTGACGCCGTGGTCGGTGCACAGCTGCCGCTCGCCCGGGATCATGTCGCCGGGGGAGAGCTCCTCGGCTGACTCATCCGCAGGACGGCCGCCCTACTGGCTGTGCGCAGTTGCTCGTGCTCTGCCGCGGGACGCCGCGGCCTCGTCGACGACGACGGTGGCGTGCGGATGCAGCTGCAGCACCGACGCCGGGCACGACGCCGTCAGCGGGCCCTCCACCGCTGCGGCGACGGCGGCGGCCTTGTGCGTGCCCGACGCGGTGAGCACGAGGTGCTCGGCCCGGCGGATGGTGCCGAGGCCCTGGGTGAGCACGTGGCGGGGCACGTCCTGGGCGCCGCACCGTCCGTTCTGGCTGAAGAACCGGGCGTTGTCGGCCCGGGTGCGGCTCGCGAGGGTCTTGATCCGGGTGGTGGACGCCAGCGACGAGCTGGGCTCGTTGAACCCGATGTGGCCGTTGGTGCCGATCCCGAGCAGCTGCACCCGGATCGGCCCGGCGCCGGTGAGCAGCTGCTCGTACTCCGCGGCGGCCTTGACCGGGTCGGGGTGGGTGCCGTCCGGGCCGTGCACGCGGGCCGGGTCGATGTCGACGTGGTCGGTGAGCTCGTGGCGGATCACCTGGCGGTAGGACTGGGGATGGCCGGCCGGCAGCCCCACGTACTCGTCGAGCAGGTAGGCCGAGGCGCCGGCGAACGACAGGCCGTCCTCGCGGTGCCGGCGGATCAGCTCCGCGTAGGCCAGCAGGGGCGACGACCCGGTGGCCAGCCCGAGGTTGACGGGGCCGGGTCCGGCGAGCGCGCGGGCGACGACGTCGGCGACGATGCGCCCGCCGTCGGCCGGGGTGGGAACGATGACGATCTCCATGGTGCCTCCTTCAGGCGTCAACAAGCGTCGGTCGCGGTACCCACGCGCCGGCGGCGAGGACGGCGACCGGGTCGAGGTCGGGGTCGGTGACGAGGACGTCGGCGCGCAGGCCCGCCCGCAGGTCCCCGACCTCGTGGGCCAGGCCCAGCAACGTCGCCGGGGTGGCGCTCGCCGCCGTGACCGCGGCGCGCAGGTCGACCCCCGCGTGGTGCACCGCGCGGCGGACGAGGTCGACCATGTGGGCCGTGCCGCCGGCGATCGCGCCGAGCCCGTCGGGGGTGCGCAGCCGGGCCACGCCGGCGCGGACGGCGACGGGCATGGAGCCGAGCGGGTAGTCGCCGTCGGGCATCCCGGCCGCGGCCATCGCGTCGGTCACCAGGGCGATCTGGCCGGGTCCGACGAGGTCGAACACGGTGGCGACCGTGTCGTCGGCCAGGTGCACGCCGTCGGCGACCAGCTCGACCACCATCTCCCCGCGCGCTGCGGCGGCCAGGCACGCGGCCACGGGACCGGGGGAGCGGTGGTGCAGCGGCGGCATCGCGTTGAACAGGTGGGTGGCGGACAGCCGCTCCCCGGTGATGGCGCGCGCCGCGCGGACCGCCGCGGTGGTCGCCGCGGCGGTGGCGTCGGTGTGCCCCAGGCTCGGGACGACGCCGTGCTCGGCGAGCACCGCGAGCAGGTCGGCGAAGCGCGCCGTCTCCGGGGCCAGGGTCATCGTGGCGACCGCGCCGGGTGCCGCGTCGAGCACCTCGCGCAGCACCGCGGGGTCGCCCGGCCGGAGGGCAGCGGGGTCCTGCGCACCGCACCGTGCGGCGGCGAGGAAGGGGCCCTCCAGGTGCAGGCCGGCCAGCAGGCCGTCGGCGACGAGCGGGGCCAGCGCGGCGACCCGCCGGGCGAGCACCGCCGGCGGCGCGGAGACCAGGCTCGCGAGCTGGGTCGTCGTGCCGTGGGCACGGTGGTGGGCCACCGCTCCCTGTGCACCGGCCGTGTCCGCCTCCGGGAAACCGTGGCCGGCCCCGCCGTGGCAGTGGACGTCCACGAGCCCGGGAAGCAGCAGCCGGTCGGACGGAGGCGGCGTCCCCGCCTCCGTCCAGTCGGCCGTCGGGCCGACCCAGCCGATGCGGTCGCCGGTGACCGCGACGATCCCGTCGTCGATCCGGCGGCCGCCGGTGATCACCGTGCCGCGCAGGATCAGGTCCGACATGGGGTTCACTCCTCTGGATACCGGCGCTCAGGCGGCCTTGGGCGACTCGGTGGACTCCGCGGCCTCGGTGGCCTCGGTGTCGTTCTCCAGCTCGCGGCCCGGGGTGCGCAGGTTCCAGCGCCAGATGACGACGAACCGGAACACCACGTATTGACGTCCTCCCCGCTCTGAAGGGCGGGGATTCCGGTCTGCGCGGCTCATGCCGTGCTCCCGGCGGGTTCTCGCTTCACGGCCGGTTGCGGGACCGGGGCCCCGGCTGACACCAGCTCCACGAGCGTTGGGCTGTCCGCGCGTCCCGCGGCCAGGATGTTGCGTGCGGCGTTGAGGTCTCGGTCGTGGCCCGCGCCGCAGGGACAGGTCCACTCCCGCACGTGCAGGGGCTTGGCCTCGCCGATGGCCCCACACGCCGAGCATGCCCGGGTGGAAGGGAACCACCGGTCGACCCGGGCGAACGTGCGGCCCGCTCGGCGGGCCTTGTACTCCAACATCGCCACGAACGTCGACCAGCCCGCGTCGTGCACGCTGCGGGCGAGCCGGGTGCGGGCCAGGCCGGACACGGCGAGGTCTTCCACCGCGATCAGTTGGTTCTCCTGAACGATGGTGGTCGACAGCTTGTGCAGCCAGTCCCGGCGGGTATCCCCGACCCGGGCATGACACCGTGCGACCTTGCGGACCGACGTGGCCCGGTTCTTCGAGCCGCGCTGTCGGCGGGACAGCTCCTGCTGTGCCCGCCGCAGCTTCCGGGCCGCCTTCCGCGCGATGCGCGGGTTGTCCACCTTGCGGCCGTCCGACAGAACCGCGAAGTGGGTCAAACCCAGATCGATCCCGACTCCCCGGTCCGTCGAGAGGAGCGGCTGGTCGTCGACCTCCACCACGAACGAGGCGTGATACCGGCCCGCGGCGTCCACCGTGACCGTCACCGACGACGCCTCGCCGGGCAGGCTGCGCGACCAGCGGACCGGGACGTCGCCGATCCCGGGCAGCCGCAGCCGCCCGGCGGAGGTGACCCGGAACCGGGCGGCCTTGGTGAACCGGATCGACTGGGCCCGGTCCCGCTTGGACCGGAACCGCGGCGCCCCCAGCCGGCGGCCC
>CAWHHY010000032.1:0-75157 GCA_963829305.1 uncultured Actinomycetota bacterium
GGAGAACGACAGCAGGAACCCGGCGACGGCGGGTGTGGCGCCGAAGTCGCGGTACATCGACGGCAGCCAGCCGAGCACCGCGTAGAACGACAGCGACTGCAGGCCGAAGAAGATCGTCAGCTGCCAGGCCAGCGGGTCGCGCAGCAGCGACCGGCCGGGCGTGGCGAGGCGGGCGGGCGGGTGTGCCCCGCGTCCGCGGCAACCACGCCAGGGCCGCGAGTGCCGCCGGTACCGCCCAGGCGCCGAGCGACTCGCGTGCAGGAGCGCAAGACTCGCGGCAGGTGGGCGCGAGTCTTGCGTCTGTGCACGCGAGTTCTGCACCTGCGTACGCGAGTTGGGCGTTCGTGCACGCCGATGGCGTCAGTCGGGCTGGGCGAGCCGGGGGCGGGGGGCCAGGCCGGCGGCGCGGTAGACCTCGTCGACCAGCTCCATGTTCGCCACCGCGTCGTCCGCGTCGGTGATCAGCGGCGTTCCGTCGCGCAGGTGCGCCGCCAGGGCCTCGAGCTGGTAGGTGTACGAGGAGCGGCGGCCCAGCTCCTCGACCCGCGTCCCGTCCGGGCCGGTCACCTCGATCGTGTCGCCCAGGTGCGGGCGGGCGAACTCCGGCGCGTACGCCGTGCCGCGCGAGCCCACCAGCCGGTAGCTGAAGTCGAACTCCGGCGCGGTCATCCCGCTGCGCATCGTCGCCGGCACACCGCCGGGCAGTTCGAGGTCGGCGTCGAGCCACGCGTCGACGCCCGGGTCGCGCTCCCCGGCCCGGGCGCCGACCATCCGGGGCGCCCCGCCGAGCGCGGAGGCGAGCATCCGCAGCGCGTGCACCGCGTAGCAGCCGACGTCCATCAGCCCGCCGCCGGCGAGGTCGAGCCGCCAGCGGGGGTCGCCGTCGTCCGGCGCCGGCATCACCATGTGGATCTCCACCTCGCGCACCTCGCCCAGTTCCCCGGACGTGCGCCAGCTCGAGCAGCCGCGCGTGCAGGGGGTGGTACGGGTAGTGGAAGCCCTCCATCACCGTCACGCCGGCCTTGTCCGCGACGTCGCGGACCTCGCGGGCCTCGTCGGCGTTGCTCGCGGACGGCTTCTCGGTCAGCACGTGCTTGCCCGCCCGGGCGGCCGCGAGGTTCCACGGGCCGTGCAGGGCGTTCGCGAGCGGGTTGTAGACGACCTCCACCTCCGGGTCGTCCAGCAGCGCGGCGTAGGAGTCGACGACCCGTTCGACACCGTGGCGGGCCGCGAACGCCTCGGCGCGCGACCGGTCACGGGCTGCGACCGCGACGAGCCGGTCGCCGGTCGCCTGCGCGGGACCGATCAGCGAGAGCTCGGTGATCCGGGCGGCGCCGAGCACGCCGATCCGCAGTGATTCCATCGAGCGTAGGGGATCCCCGCTCAACGCCCGGCCTTCGCGAAGAGCCCCCGCAGGTACTCCACGCTGGCCCGCACATCCGTGACCGGGCCCTCGCCCGACGGGTCGCCGGGCAGGATCGTGTCCTGCTCCAGGACGTACCACCCGTCGTAGCCGTGGCCCTCCAGGTAGCCCACGATCGCCGCCACGTCGACGTCGCCCGATCCGAGCGGCCGGTACATCCCCTCGCGGACGGCCTCGGTGTAGGTCAGCTCCCCACCCTGCACGCGCCGGGCGAAGCGGTTGTCGACGTCCTTCATGTGCGTGTGCGCGATCCGCTCGGGCACCTGCCGGGTCAGCTCCGCCGGGTCCGTGCCGCCGATCAGCAGGTGCCCGGTGTCCAGGCAGAGCGCGATGCCGGAGCCGTCGAGCACCTTCTGCACGTCGTCGGGGCCCTCGACCATGGTCCCGACGTGCGGATGCAGCACGGCCGCGATCCCGCGGTCCGCGGCGAGCGCTGGCGAGCCGGTCCAGGTTGCCCAGCAGCGTCGCCCAGCCCTGGTCGTCCAGTTCCGGGCGCGAGTCGTAGCCGGTCAGGCCACTGTCGGCAGCCAGGACGAGCGTCGTCGCCCCGGCCGCGACGAACCCGTCGAGCACCCGGTCGACGGCGGGGGCCGGGTCGTGCCCGGGGACGTGCAGCACCACCGGCACGAACCCGCCGACGGCGTGCAGATCGTGCTCGGCGAGGGTATGGGCGAGCTTCGCCGGATCCGCGGGGAGGAAGCCGTCGGGGCCGACCTCGGTGGCCGCGAGACCGACCTCGCGCATCTCGGTGAGCACTCGCTGGGGCGAGAGCTGGTGCCCCCAGCCGGGGACCTCGCAGACACCCCACGAGATGGGCGCTCCGGCGATCCGCTGTTCCGGATGACGTGCCACCGGTTCTCCTCCCGCACCTGCGCCGGGCAGTCGTCGCCCGGCGATCGCGGGGCCGAGCCTCCTGGCCGCCGTGGGCCCCGTCAAGCGGAGTGCCGCCGAGCGGGAAGCCTCACCCGGCCGCGTCGATGAGCACGCCGATGCCGTCCGCCGACAGCGCCCGCTCGATCCCGAGCACCGTGGCCCCCGCGACGCCTGCGAACTCGCCCAGCACGCTGTTGGCCAGCACGAGGTTGCGGGTGGCGAGCGGCAGGGCCCGCTGGTAGACGACGCTGCGGATCCCGGCGAGCAGGTCGTCGCTCGCGGCGGCGACGGACCCGCCGATGGTGACCCGCGCCGGGTTGTAGAAGTGCACGAGGGTGGCGACGACCTCGCCGATGAGCTCGGCGGCCTCCCGCACGAGCCGCAGCACCGTCGGGTCGCCCCGGGCGACGAGGGCGCGGACGTCGGCGATGGTCGCCTCGCCGCCGCTCTCCGCCCCGAGCCGCCGGGCGATCGCGCCCGCCGAGGCCAGCGCCTCGATGCAGCCGACGTTGCCGCAGACGCACCGCACGTCGGGTCCGCCGCGCACCCGGACGTGCCCGATGTCGCCCGCCGCACCGTCCGCGCCGTGATGCAGCTCGCCGGCACCGGTGATCAGGCCGCCCCCGATCCCGGTGCCGACCTTGACGAACAGCAGCGGCGCCTGGTCGGGTGGGAGCGCCCGGGCCTCGCCGAGCGCGCGCAGGTTCACGTCGTTCTCCAGCAGCACCGGGCAGCCGAACGTGCCGCGCAGGCGCGCGGCGACGGGGTAGGCGTGCCAGCCCGGCATGATCGGTGGCCGGACCGGGATGCCGTGGCGGCCGTCGACGGGACCGGGCACGCCGATCACCACCGCCCGCGCGGGGGCGTCACCGGGTACCTGCGCCCGCAGCGCGCGCAGGCGCGACTCGACGGCGGCGAGCACCGCGTCGGGCCCCTCGTCGACGTCGATGTCGACGTGCCCGTGGGCCCGCATGGTCTGGCTCAGGTCGACGACGGCGAGGTGTGCGCCGTGTGCACCGAGGTCGGCGACCAGCACGTGCCCGCCGCCCGGGGAGAGCGCGAGCCGGTCGGCCGGGCGGCCGCGCCCCGGTGTGGGCCGTGTGCCGACCACCCGGAGCACGCCGCGGTGGAGCAGCTCGTCGACCCCGTTGCTCACGGTCGTGCGGGCGAGCCCGGCCGCCTGCACGAGGTCGGCCTTGCTGACCGCGGCGCCGGAGGCGACGAGGCGGGCCAGCGTGCTGAGCGTGACGGGACCGTCGAGACGGGCCGAGAGGGCGGGCGCGCTGAGCCGCAGGAGCGGGAGGGGCGACGGATCCGCATTTCGACCGTTAAATGACACGAGAAGGCATTATTCGGTTGTTGTACGGCACTGGTCAACGCTTCTAATGTCCCGCCCACGTCCCCGCACGACGAGGTGGAGGCATGGCGGACACCGAGCGCCCCCGGCCCGATCATGGAGAGCCGGACGACGCACGTCCGCTGCTGCAGATGCGCGGCATCGTCAAGGAGTTCCCCGGCGTCCGTGCGCTCGACGAGCGTCGACCTCGATGTCGCCGCGGGCGAGGTGCACTGCCTGCTGGGCCAGAACGGCGCCGGCAAGTCGACGCTCATCAAGGTGCTCGCCGGGGCCCACCGGCCGGACGCAGGGCGAGATCCGTTGGGCGGGCGAGCCGGTCGCCTTCGGCTCGCCGCACGACGCGCGACGCGCGCCGGCATCGCCACCATCTACCAGGAGCTCGACCTGGTCGACGGGCTCGTCGGTCGCCGAGAACGTCTTCCTCGGCCACGAGCCCGGCCGCGGTCGGGTTCAGCCGGCCGCGGGCGGCGCGCGGACGCGGCCCGGGCAGCTGCTGGCGCCGGCTCGGCCACCCCGAGATCCCGCCCGCGCCGCGAGGTCGGGCCGGCTGTCGGCGGCGGGCAAGCAGATCGTCAGCATGGCGCGGGCGCTGTCGCGCGACGCCCGGCTGATCGTCATGGACGAGCCGTCGGCGGTGCTGGACCCCGACGAGGTCGACAACCTGTTCCGCGTGATCCGCGAGCTCACCGCCGGCGGGCGTCGCGGTCGTCTACATCTCGCCACCGGCTGGAGGAGATCCGCGAGATCGGCGACCGGGTGACCGTGCTCAAGGACGGCCGCACCGTCGCCCGCGACCTGCCCGCGCCGCGACACGCCGACCGCCGAGGTGATCCGGCTGATGACCGGCCGCGACCATCGAGTACGTCTTCCCGCGAGCGCCGGGCTCGCCGCCCGCGGCCGAGGCCGTGCTCGAGGTCGAGGGGCTCGAGCCGGCGCGGCGAGTTCGCCGACGTCTCGTTCACGCGTGCGCGCCGGCGAGATCGTCGGCCTCGCCGGGCTGGTCGGGCTCCGGCCGCTCGGAGATCCTGGAGACGGTCTACGGCGCCGCGCCGCCCGACCGGCGGGCTCCGTCGCGGTCGCGCGGCCGACGGCTGCGCGCCGGGGTCGGTGCCGCGCGGCGGTGCGGGCCGGCATGGGGCTGGCCCCCGAGGAGCGCAAGAGCCAGGCGCCTGCTGCTGGGCGAGCCGGTCTACCGCAACGTCTCGCTCGCCGGCGTTCGGCCGCTTCGCCCGGGCGGGCTTCCTCGACGCGGCGGCGCCGAGCCGCGGCGGCGGCCGAGGTCGACGCCGCGCAGCTGGACGTGCGCCCGGCCGACCCCGACCGGCCGGTGCGCACGCTGTCCGGCGGCAACCAGCAGAAGGTCGTGCTCGCGCGCTGGCTGCTGCGCGGCGTGCCGGGTGCTGCTGCTCGACGAGCCGACCCGCGGCGTCGACGTCGGCGCGCGCAGCCGAGATCTACGCCGCTGATCCGCGCGGCTGGCCGACGCGGGCGTCGCCGTCCTGCTGGTCTCCAGCGAGGTGCCGGAGGTGCTCGGCCTGGCCGACCGCGTGCTGGTCGTGCGGGACGGGCGGCGTCGTGCGCGAGGCGCCGCCGGCCGAGCTCGACGAGGCACGCGGTGCTCGACCTCGTCATGGAGGGCCGGCAGCGCGGAGCGAGTCGCGGTGACGAACGGCGACTCGCAGGCGGCACGGTGCCACCCGCCGCCGAGCAGGGACCGGGTGGAGCAGGCGGCGCGCGCAGGCGGACCGCCCGTCGGCCGCTCGCGCGGGTGCTGGACACGGCGCGCCGGGCGCAACCTCGGCCTCGTCGCCGTGCTCGTCGCTGCTGGTGCGTCATCGGCGTCGTCGACCGCCGGACAGCGTTCGCGACACCGGCAACCTGCTCACGATCCTGCACCTCGGCCGTCGGTGATCGGCGTGATCACCGTCGGCATGACCTTCGTGATCATCGGCGGCGGCATCGACCTGTCGGTCGGCACGGTCGATGGCGCTGGCCGTCGGTCTGGGCGACCACGCTGGCCACCCAGTCGCTACGGGCCCGGTCGGTCATGGTCTTCTGCGCGCTGCGCGGTGGGCGCCGGGTGCGGGCTGGTCAACGGGGTCCTCATCGCCTACGGGCGGATCGTCGCCGTTCATCGCCACGCTGGCCATGCTGGTCTCCGCCCGCGGCCTGGCCGAGCAGATCTCGGGCAAGCCGCACCCAGATCGTCACCGACCCGACCATCACCGCCATCTCGCCACGCCGGACGTGCTCGGCATCCCGCTGCTGGTCTACATCTTCGCCGCTGGTCGCCGTGGTCGGCGTGGGTGCTGCTCAACCGCACCACCTTCGGCCGGCGGACCTTCGCGATCGGCGGCAACCCCGAGGCCGCCCGGCTGGCCGGCATCGACGTGCGCCGGCACACCATGCTGCTGTACGTGCTCTCCGGGCTCTGCTGCGGCATCGCCGCGATCATGATCGCCTCGCCTGACCACGACGGGCTCGAGCACCCACGGCAAGCTCTACGAGCTCGACGCCATCGCCGCCGTCGATCATCGGCGGCACGCTGCTGACCGGCGGCCGCGGCACGCATGATCGGCTCCATCCTCGGCGTGCTCGATCTTCACCGACGATCACCAACCTGTTCATCGCTCAACAACCTGGCGACCGAGGTCCAGAACATCGCCAAGGGCGTGATCATCGTCGCCGCCGTGCTGTTCCAGCAGCCGCGCCCGGCGCGCCGCGCCACCTGACGCTCGACCCACGACCCGTCGGCGCACCAGCACGCCCGAAGGAGCGCGCGACGCATGCCCGACCATCCGCATGACGACCCCGATCCAGCTCGCTCGACCGCCAGCGCGGCTTCCTCGCCGGCGCCCTCGCCGTCGGCGCCGGCGCCGTCGCTCGGCGCGCGCTGCACGAGCAACACGCCGCCGCCGCGGCGGCGACCGGCGACCGGCCGCGGCAACACCGGGTGGCCGGCGGCGCATCAACGCCGAGCCGGGCAAGACCGGTCACCATCGGCTTCTCCGCGCCCGCTGCCGACCACGGCTGGATCGCCGCGCATCACCGAGCAACGCCAAGGCCCAGGCCGGCGAAGTACCCGGACGTCGACGTTCGTGGTCGGCCGAGGCCGACCAACGACATCACCCAGCAGATCGCCACGGTCGAGACGCTGATCAACACGAAGGTCGACGCGCATCGTGCTGCTGCCCAACGACGGCAGCGCAGCTCACCGCAGGTCGCACTGCAGGCCATGGAGGCCGGCATCCCGGTGATCAACCTGGACCGCGAGTCTTCGCCAGCCCGCTCGCCGTACCGGCCGCTGGATCGCGGGGCGACAACTACGGCATGGGCGTCGACGCGCCGGCACCTACATCGGCGAGCAGCTCGAGCGACAACGCGCCGACGCCGATCATCGCCGAGATCGCCGGCATCGACATCCTGCCGCTGACCCAGGACCGCAGCCAGGGCTTCGCCGACGCGCTGGCCGACTACGGGCTTGAAGGTCGGCAACCGCGGTCAGGCCGCGGAGTTCACCGTCGCAGGGCGGCCAGGCGCGTCGCCGCCAACCTGCTGCAGGCCGCGCCGCAGCTCGACGCGCTGTGGAACCACGACGACGACCAGGGCATCGGCGTGCTGGCCGCGATCAAGCAGGCCGGCCGCGACGAGTTCTTCATGGTCGGCGGCGCCGGCTCGGCGAACGCCATGCGGGCCATCAAGGCCGACAACACCGTGCTCAAGGCGACGGTCACCTACCCGCCGACGATGGCCGCCGTCGGCGATCGCGCTGGCCCGGCTGGTCGCCCAGGGCAAGGGCATGGGCGACCTGGTCGAGCTCGAGGTCCCGCATCGATCGTGCCTGAACGCGCCGGCCGTCACCAAGGAGAACGTCGACGAGTACCTGCCGCCGCGCTTCGAGTCCTGACGCCGCCCGGGTGACGACCGCGAACGCGGCGCCGTACCCGCACGCTCGAGGGCCGCCAGGAGCATCCGCATGACGGCCCCGCCTCGGCGTCGGCATGGTCGGCTACGCCTTCATGGGCGCCGCCCACTCCCAGGCCTGGCGCACCGCCCCCCGGTTCTTCGACCTGCCGCTGCGGCCCGGACATGGCGGTGCTCTGCCGGCCGCGACGCGACGCGGCGTCGCCGCGGCCGCCGACCGGCTCGGCTGGGCGGTACGTCGAGACCGACTGGCGCGGCGCTGCTCGAGCCGCGACGACATCGACCTGGTCGACATCTGCACGCCCGGCGACACCCACGCCGAGATCGCCATCGCCGCGCTCGACGGCCGGCAAGCACGTGCTGTGCGAGAAGCCGCTGGCCAACACCGTCGCGGAGGCGCGGGCGATGGCCGCCGCCGCGGAGCGCGGCCGCGGGCCGCGGGGTGCCGGTCGATGGTCGGCTTCAACTACCGGCGGGTGCCGGCGGTCGGCGCTGGCCCGGCAGCTGGTCGCCGAGGGGCGGCTCGGCGAGATCCGGCACGTGCGCGCGCAGTACCTGCAGGACTGGATCGTCGACCCGGAGTCCCCGCTGGTCTGGCGGCTGCAGAAGGACAAGGCCGGGTCCGGCGCGCTCGGCGACATCGGCGCGCACATCGTCGACCTCGCCCAGTTCGTCACCGGTGCAGCTGCTCACCGGGGTCAGCGCGCTGACCGAGACGTTCGTCAAGGAGCGGCCGCTGCCGGCCGCGCGCCGGCTCGCGGGCTGCCGGCGTCCGGCGGGCACCGGGACGCGGCACCGGTCACCGTCGACGACGCCGCGCTGTTCCTCGGCCGCTTCGCCGGCGGCGCGCTGGCCACCTTCGAGGCCACCCGGTTCGCCACCGGGCCGCAAGAACGCGCATGCGGCATCGAGATCAACGGCTCGCGCGGCTCGCTGGCCTTCGACTTCGAGCGACATGAACGACCTGCAGTTCTACGACGGCGACGACGACCCGGCGACACCGCCGGGCTTCCGCCGGATCCTCGTCACCGAGCCGACCACCCCTACGTCGGCCGCCTGGTGGCCGCCCGGCCACGGCCTCGGCTACGAGCACACGCTTCACCCACCAGGTCGTGCGACCTGGTCACCGCCATCGGCCGAGGGCGCGCGACCCGGCGCCGTCCTTCGCCGACGGCCTGCAGGTGCAGCGGGTGCTGGACGCCGTCGAGCGCAGTCGCCGCGCGACGGACAGCGCCGTCTGGACCACGGCGACCGAGTCCGCCGACCCGTCGACGCAGGCAGGACAGCTGATGGCCCGACCGATCACGCTGTTCACCGGCCAGTGGGCCGACCTGCCGTTCGAGGAGGTGTGCCGGCTGGCCTCGCGGCTGGGGCTACGACGGCCTGGAGATCGCCTGCTGGGGCGACCACTTCGACGTCGTGGCGCGGCCGTCGACGACGACTCCTACGTCGCGGAGCGCCTCGACGCTGCTCGAGCAAGTACGGCCTGAAGGTCTTCGCGATCTCCAACCACCTCAACGGGCCAGGCCGTCTGCGACGACCCGATCGACGAGCGGCACCGCGGCATCCTGCCCGCCCGGGTCTGGGGCGACGGCGACCCCGAGGGCGTGCGGCAGCGGGCCGCCGAGGAGATGAAGGACACCGCCCGGGCCGCCGCGCAGCTCGGCGTCGACACCGTCGTCGGCTTCACCGGCTCGAAGATCTGGAAGACCGTGGCGATGTTCCCGCCGGTGCCCGAGTCGATGGTCGAGCGCGGCTACCGCGACTTCGCCGACCGGTGGAACCCGATCCTCGACGTGTTCGACGAGGTCGGGCGTGCGGTTCGCCCACGAGGTGCACCCCAGCGAGATCGCCTACGACTACTGGACGACCGTGCGCGCGCTGGAGGCGATCGGGCACCGGGAGGCGTTCGGGCTGAACTGGGACCCGAGCCACTTCGTCTGGCAGGACCTCGACCCGGTCGGCGTTCCTCTGGGACTTCCAGGACCGGATCTACCACGTCGACTGCAAGGACGCGAAGCGGCAGGTCGGCAACGGCCGCAACGGGCGGCTGGGGTCGCACCTGGCGTGGGCGGACCCGCGGCGCGGCTGGGACTTCGTCTCGACCGGGCACGGCGACGTGCCGTGGGAGGCGTGCTTCCGGATGCTCAACACCATCGGCTACGACGGGCCCGATCTCGGTCGAGTGGGAGGACGCCGGCATGGACCGGCTGGTCGGCGCGCCGGAGGCGCTGGAGTTCGTGCGCCGGCTGGCGTTCGACCCGCCCGCGGCGGCGTTCGACGCGGCGTTCAGCAGCTCCTGACGGGGTGAGCGCCGTCCGGGCGGGGTAAGACGGTCGGCGGGCCCGTCGACGACATGCGGAGGATCTCGTGACGAAGACCGTGACCGTGCTCGGCACCGGCATCATGGGCGCGGGCATGGCCCGCAACCTCATCGGTGCCGGGCTGGACGTGACCGTCTGGAACCGCAGCCCGGACCGGGCCCGCCCGCTCGCCGACGCCGGCGCGCGGATCGCGACGGACGGGGCCGAGGCCGTCGCGGGCGCGGACGTGGTGGTGACGATGCTGTACGACGCCGACTCGGTGGCCCAGGTGATGGAGGAGGCGCTGCCGGCCATGGCGCCGGACGCGGTCTGGGTGCAGATGTCGACGGTCGGGCTGGAGGGCACCGAACGGCTGGCCGCGCTCGCGGCCCGCAACGGCGTCGCCTTCCTCGACGCGCCCGTGCTCGGCACCAAGGCGCCCGCCGAGCAGGGGACGCTGACGGTGCTGGCGAGCGGGCCGTCGACGCTGCGCGACGCCGTGACGCCGGTGTTCGACGCGATCGGGTCGAAGACGATCTGGGTGGGGGAGCAGCCCGGTCGAGGGGCACAAGCTGAAGCTGGTCGCGAACTCCTGGGTGACGATGGTGACGGCGGGCACGGGTCAGGCGATCGCGCTGGCCGGGGCACTCGGGCTGGACCCGCAGCTGTTCCTCGACGTCATCGCCGGCGGCCCGCTGGACCTGCCGTACGCCCAGCTCAAGGGCAAGTCGATGATCGCGGGCGAGTTCCCGACGTCGTTCGCGGTGAGCGGGGTCGTCAAGGACCTCGGCCTGATCGCCGCGGCGATGCGCGGTGTGGACGTGCACGACGGCGTGGTCGAAGCGGTGGCGGCAGCGTTCCGGACGGCGGACACGGCGGGTCATGGCGACAAGGACATGGCCGCCGTCGTCCACGCCTTCCACCCGAGGCGCTGAGCTGGTGATCCCCCGCTAAGGGTGCCTACGGCAGCGGTAGCCCTCTTGATCGCCGGCTGCGGGTGAGGGTGGTTGCAGCGACGACCGCGTGCACCCGCAACCCGTGATCACGCTGCCCTGGACACCCGTAGCGGGGGATCTTGAGCGCCGTAGCGGGGGATCTTGAGCGGCGGCCCGCCGCTCAAGATCCGTTGGACACTCCCTGGTCGCGCCCCACGGCCTCGCGGCACGCCGCGATCAGCCGGGGGAGGTGCCGAGGTTGCGGCCGGGGACGGGCTGGCCCGCGTCCTCCCGGGACCCGGCGCGGGTGCGCAACGGGTCCGGGGCGGAGTCCTCGGGGAAGCGGCGGATGTACTCCTGCTCCAGGGCGAGCATGCGCTCGGTGTGCACCTCGAACGCCGACTCGCCGGCGCCGCGCATCGCGTCGTGGCGGGTCTCGTGCAGGTGGGTCACCTCGCGGACGAGGTCGTCGTCGCTGAGCTCGCGCGGCTCGATGCCGTGCGGGCGGAGTGCTTCGGTCATGGGGCCGGGGTGCCCGGAGAGGTGCGCGGGCATGCGCCGCAGCACCCACCTCTCAAGGCGGCCTACTCTGCCCGCCATGGCGCGGTACTTCGACGTTCATCCCGTGGATCCGCAGCGGCGCGTGATCGGCCAGATCGTCGACCTCGTCCGCGGCGGCGGCCTCGTGGCCTACCCGACCGACTCCTGCTACGCGCTGGGCTGCCAGGTCGGCGACCGCGAGGGAATCGACCGGATCCGCACGATCCGCAAGCTCGACGACCGTCACCACTTCACGCTGGTGTGCCGGGACTTCGCCCAGCTCGGCCAGTTCGTGCACGTGAGCAACGCGGTGTTCCGCGCGGTGAAGGCGGCGACGCCGGGCAGCTACACGTTCATCCTCCCCGCCACCAGGGAGGTGCCGCGACGGCTGCTGCACCCGCGCAAGAAGACCGTCGGGGTGCGCATCCCGGCCCACGTCGTGGCGCAGGCGATGCTCGCCGAGCTGGGCGAGCCGCTGCTGTCGTCGACGCTGCTGCTGCCGGGCTACGAGGAGCCGCTGACCCAGGGCTGGGAGATCAAGGAGCGAGCTCGACACGGGCGTCGACGCCGTCGTCGACTCCGGCGACTGCGGCACGGAGCCGACCACGGTCGTCGACCTCTCGGGCGACGAGCCGGAGATCGTCCGTTACGGCGCGGGGGACCCGGCGCGGTTCGAGTAGGTCTGCTCGACGGCGCAGACTCGCGCGGGCAAAGGTGCCGACTCGCGCCGGCAAAGGTGCCGACTCGCGTGTCAGGTCGCCGTGCCGAACGCCTCCTCCAGGACGTCGAGGCCCTCCGCCAGCAGGTGCTCCGGCATCGACAGCGGCGGCAGCAGCCGCAGCACGCTGCCGTAGGTGCCGCAGGTCAGCAGGATCAGACCCCGGGCGTGCGCCGCCGCGGCGACGGCTTTCGCCAGCGCCGCCTCCGGTTCGCCGGACGACGGGTCGACCAGCTCGACGGCCAGCATCGCCCCCGGCCGCGGACGTCGCCGATCCGCCGGTCGCGCTCGGCCAGTGCCGCCAATCGCGGCAGCGCGACCGACTCGATCGCGCGGGCGCGCTCGACGAGCCCGTCGTCCTCGATCGTGCGCATCGCCGCGAGCGCCGCGGCGCAGGCCAACGGGTTGCCGCCGAACGTGCCCCCGACACCGCCGCCGTGCGGCGCGTTCATGATCTCCGTGCGGCCGGTGACCCCGGCCAGCGGCAGCCCGCCGGCGATGCCCTTCGCCGTGGTCACCAGGTCCGGGACGATGCCCTCGTGCTCGCAGGCGAACATCGCGCCCGTGCGGGCGAACCCGCTCTGCACCTCGTCCGCGATGAACACGATCCCGTGCTCGCGGCACCACGCCACCAGCGCGGGAAGGAACCCGGCGCGGGCACGATGAACCCGCCCTCGCCCTGGATCGGCTCGACGATCACCGCGGCCAGCTGCGTCGCCCCGACCTGCTTGTCCAGCACCGAGATCGCCCGCGCCGCCGCGGCCTCGCCGGAGAGGCCGTCGTGGAACGGGTACGACAGCGGCGCCCGGTAGACCTCGGGCGCGAACGGTCCGAACCCCAGCTTGTACGGCATCGCCTTGGCCGTCAGCGCCATCGTGAGGTTGGTCCGCCCGTGGTAGGCGTGGTCGAACGCCGCGACCGCGGACCTGCCCGTCGCCAGCCGGGCGATCTTCACCGCGTTCTCGACGGCCTCGGCGCCCGAGTTGAACAGGGCCGTGCGCTTGTCGTGGTCGCCGGGCGTGAGGGCGTTCAGCGCCTCGGCGACCTCCACGTACCCGGCGTACGGCGTGATCATGAAGCAGGTGTGGGTGAACCGCTCCACCTGCTCCTGAACGGCGGCGACGACCCGGGGCGCCGCGTTGCCGACCGTCGTCACCGCGATCCCGGAGCCGAAGTCGATCAACGAGTTGCCGTCGGCGTCCACGACCACCCCGCCACCCGCGGCGACGGCGAACACCGGCATCGTCACCGACACCGCCGACGACACCGCGGCCTCCCGCCGCGCCGTCCATGCCCGCGAGGCCGGTCCGGGGATCTCGGTGACGAGCCGCCGCTCCTGCGGCAGCGCCGGGCCGCTCCGCACCTCGACTGTGGTCACTGGTGGACCCTCCTTGTGGGCACCGGCAAGGTGTTCGTTGTTGGGATCCGGCGAGAGCCGGGGTGACGGCCCGTGGTGGTCGCCCGTTGAGGGCCCGCATGACACCGCCGCCCCCGGTTCTTGCGGGACTGTGGACCGGCGACAGAGGGACGCGCCGCAGAGCGCCAGTCAGTGACCGCCCGGTGATCGGCCTCCTCGCCGGGTCGTCGCTGCCACTGTGAGGAGTTCTGATGGTCTTGCCTGAATGCCGGTTCTACGTCGGTGTCGACTGGGCCGCCGAGACACACGCGGTGTGCGTCCTCGACGGAGCCGGCACGATCAAGGCCGAGTTCACCATCGCGCACACCGCCGAGGGCTTCGCCGAGCTGCTGACCCGCTTGGGTCGGCTCGACCCCGATCGCGGTGAGGTGCCGGTGGGGATCGAACGCCCCGACGGGCGGCTGGTCGATGCGCTGCTGCAGGCCGGGCATCCGGTGGTGCCGGTCAGCCCGAACGCGATCAAGACCTGGCGCGACGGGGAGGTCCTCTCGGGCGCGAAGTCCGACGCCGGGGACGCCGCGGTGATCGCCGAGTACCTGCGGCTGCGTGCCCACCGACTGCGCCCCGCGACCCCCTACACCGCCGAGACCAAGGCGCTGCGCACCGTGGTCCGCACCCGCGACGACCTCGTCGAGATGCGCATCGCGGCGACCAACCAGCTGTCCGCGCTGCTGGACGCGCACTGGCCCGGCGCCAAGGAGATCTTCGCCGACGTCGAGTCGACGATCGCGCTGGCATTCCTGACCCGCTACCCCACCGCCGCGCACGCTCAGCGGCTGGGCGAGAAACGGATGCCGCGTTCTGCACCAAGCACGGCTACTGCGGGCGCCGCACCCCGGCCGAGCTGCTTCACCGGCTGCGCGCCGCACCGGCCGGCACGACCGACGAAACCCTCGTCGAGGCCGTCCGTGACGCCGTGCTCGCCCTGGTCGCGGTCCTGACCGCGCTCGGCGCCGCCCGCAAGGACCTCGACCGGTCCGTCGTCGCCCACCTCGGGGAGCACCCGGACGCCAAGATCTTCACGTCGCTGCCAAGGTCGGGTCAGATCAACGCCGCCCAGATGCTCGCCGAGTGGGGCGACTGCCGGCAAGCCTACGACGGCCCGGACGCCATCGCGGCCCTCGCCGGAGCCTGCCCGGTGACCAACCAGTCCGGCAAGCACCGCGCCGTGCACTTCCGCTGGGCCTGCAACAAGCGCTTCCGCATAGCGATCACCAGCTTCGCCGACAACAGCCGCCACGCCAGCCCGTGGGCGGCGAAGATCTACACTGACGCGCTGGCCCGCGGCCACGACCACCCCCACGCCGTGCGGGTACTGGCCCGCGCCTGGATCCGGGTGATCTACCGCTGCTGGGTCGACGGTGTTCCCTACGACCCCGTCCGACACGGCAATGCCGCCGAGCTCGCCAAGCACCAGACGGCCGCCTGAGCAGCGACCCACCGCGACCCGAGCACCGCGGTGGCCGCCTCCCAGCGGGCAGGGCACCGCCCTGCCCGCGACTTCGCGCTGCCCAGGACCGGCAGGGGCCCGCGGGTCCAGGACCGGCGCAGCCGGCCCCACAGGGGCGCGCAGCGTCCTTGACGCGTGGGGGGCCGGGCCGTACACGCGGCCACCGCGAACCCGACCACGACGAAGGCGACCAGCTGAGGTTGACACAGAGGGTGTCATGCCACCGGCACCTCGTGCTCGGGACGCCAGAACAGGCGCACGGCCTCGCCACGCTCGGGGGGCCGCCGGCTGTGGCCGTCGTTGACCACACCGTGAGCCGCGCCGCGCCCGTCAGGTCCGGTGCCTCGAGCGCGACCGGCGGCGGGTCATCACGCGGGTATAGACGATCTCGTCGACGATGCCGACCGCCGTCGTCGTATCGGGCGGCGGGTCGTCGGCGGGGCCGGTGACGCCGATCTTCTCGGGGCGCACGCTCCACGTGCCGTCGCGGCCGAGCAGCGCCTGCGCGGCGTCGGGAAGCAGCAGGTTCGACGTGCCGACGAAGCCGGCGACGAACGGTGTCGCGGGCCGCTCGTACACCTCCTTGGCCGGGCCCACCTGTTCGACGCGGCCCGCGTCGAACACGACGATCCGGTCCGCGAGGGTGAGTGCCTCGTCCTGGTCGTGGGTGACGAGCACGAACGTGATGCCGGCGGCACGCTGGATCTGCTGCAGTTCGACCTGCATCTGCTCGCGCAGTTTGAGGTCGAGTGCGCCGAGCGGTTCGTCGAGCAGGAGCACGGACGGGCGTCCGACCAGCGCGCGGGCCAGGGCGACTCGCTGTCGCTGGCCACCCGACAGCGCTGTGGGCGACCGGACCGCCATCTCCTCCAGCCGCACGGTGGCCAGCGCCTCCATCGCACGCTCGCGCCGCTGCGCCCCGGGGACCTTCGCGATTCGCAGCGGGTACTCGACGTTGCGGCGTACCGACAGGTGCGGGAAGAGCGCGTAGTTCTGGAAGACGGTGTGCACGTCGCGCTCGAACGGCGGGGCGGCGGTCAGCGTCGTGGCCGAGCGCAGGCTGACGGTGCCGGCGGTCGGCCGCTCGAACCCGGCGATCATCCGCAGGACGGTCGTCTTGCCGGAACCGGACGGGCCGAGCAGCGTCACGAACTCACCGTCGGCGATATCGAGGTCGAGCCCGTGGACGGCGACGACGCCGCCGGGGAACTCCTTGCGCACGCCACGCAGGGAGATGGCCGGTGGGCGCTCCGCCACGGCTCCTCCTCCCTGCGCGGGGGCCCGCGACGTCCGCCGGGCCCTCGCGGGCCCAGGCGGCGCCTCGCGGCTGCCCGCAACCGCCAGGCGCGTCGACCCTCGACGGAACGTGCCGTTCCGCGCGACGGCCGCGCCTGACGGCCGCGTTCGTCGCCGCCGATACCCCCGGGGTCCTCGGCGGCTCCTCCGCCTTGCGATGCATCCACCTGGATCCCGCGACGCCCCTGGCCGACGCACTGCCGCAAAAACCTATGACTTCATATGTTTAGTGGTCAAGATGCTGTGGCAACATCGTGACCCGCTCCGAAGGGGAGGCAGATGCGCAGCGACGGTGGCCGGGCGGCGGTGTTCGCGGCGCTCCAGACGGGTCGCCGCGCCGACGCCGTCGTCCGCCGCCTCGCCGACGGGATCGCGCTGGGCCTGCTGTCCCCGAACGAGCAGCTGCCGAGCGAGACCGAGCTGGCCGACACCTTCGGTGTCTCCCCGGTGACCGTGCGCGGGGGCGACGATCCTGCGTGAACAGGGGCTGGTCGTGACCCGGCGGGGTCGCGGGGGCGGCAGCTTCGTTCGCGACGTGCGCGGGAGCGCCGCCGCCCTGCACGAGCGGCTGCGTGCCGTGAGCCCGTCGGAGCTGCGCGGGTTGGCGCAGCCGCTCGTCGCTGTCGCGGGCCTCGCGGCGGCTGGCTCGGACCGCGCGGGGGAGCAGGACGTCGCCCTGCTCGCCGACGGCGTCGCCGAGCTCGAACGGGCCGCCGACGCGGGGGGGCGCCGCCGGGCCGAGTCGCGGTTCCACGTGGAACTCGCCGCTGCGGCGCAGTCCCCGCGGCTCACCCGCGCCGAGATCGCGCTGCAGACCGAGGTCGGGCCGCTGCTTTGGCTGCTCACCGCCACCCCCGCGGGCCAGGTCGAGCAGGTGCGCCAGCGCCCGGCCATCGTCGAGGCGGTGGCGGCGGGCGACGGTCAGCGAGCACGTGCCCAGGCCGTCGCGCACGTCTACGCTGCGCTGGCCCGGGCGAGCGCGTTGCAGCTCGGCCTGCTCGGCGAGCTCGACCCGGACGGCGAGTGAGAGGGCGTTGAGAAACCGGCCGGCGCGCGGGGCGTGGAACCCGGTTTCTCAACGTCCTCTGTAGGGAGGTCCGCCTGCCCACCACCTCGGCACCGACGGTGGCCGAACTGGCCGACCGGGTCGTCGCGCTCTGCGAGACCACGTTCGCGGCCGTCGACGGCCTGGGCGGGGTCGCCAACCAGCTCCTGCTGCCGTTCTCCCAGGGCGCGGCGCCGGCCGCGGCGGACGTCGCGCCGATCAACGGGCCCGTCCGCCAGATCCTCGACGTGCCGCGCTCACCGCTCGTCGGCGAGGTCTCGTCGTCGCGCCGGACGTGCTCGCCGACGCCCGGCACGGATGCAGTGGTGGACCCGCGACGAGGCCGGGCGGCCCCGGCACGCTCGACGGCTGAACCCTCAGTCCGTGCCGCCCTGCTGCGCGGTGACCCGGCGCCGCACGTCGTCCATGTCCAGGGCCCGGACCTGGCCGATGAGGTCCTCGAGGGCGGTGGCCGGCAGGGCACCGGGCTCGGCGTAGAGGACAACCCCGTCGCGCACGGCCATCACGGTGGGGATCGAGGAGATGCCGAACGCCTGAGCGATCTCGATCTGGGCCTCGGTGTCGACCTTGCCGAAGGTGATGTCGCCGTGCCGCTCCGCTGCCTGCTCGAACACGGGCCCGAACTGGCGGCAGGGGCCGCACCACTCCGCCCAGAAGTCGACGAACACGGTGCCGGGGGCGTCGACGACGTCCGTGAAGTTCTCTGTGGTCGACTCGACGGTGGCCATGGGGAGTCCAACCCCGGACGGGCCGTGGGTGTTCCTCCCGCACCATGTGCCGCCGCCATCGTCCGGATGCACCAGCGACCGGCGTACCGGTACGGGGGAATGACACCTGGGTACATGGCGTTGCACGCTGTGACAAAGCCGTGACCTTCTCCACGCCTCTTGGAGGGCCATTGCCGACGATGCTGCAGCCCGCCCCCATCCCGTCGTCCCGGAGCACCCGCCGGCGCCGACGGGCCATGCTCGTCGGCGCGGTCGCGGGGGTGGCCCTGCTGGTGCCGGTCGGGTTCGGTATCACGGAGGCGGTGGACCGGTGGATGCCGGACCCGCCCGCGGCCCAGACGGTCGACCGCAGCCCGGCCGCCCTGCTGCTGGCGATGCGTGACGTGTCCGATTACCACGCGGCGAGCGGCAGCTACCAGGTGCTCGTCGACGTCGAGCAGGACAGCCCGTACCTGCCGTCGGTGATCAGTGGCGAGCGGTCGACGCTGTTCGCGACGGGCACCGTCGACGCCCGTGTCGACTTCTCCGGCCTGGGCCCGGACGCGATCCGCGTGTCGGACGACCGGCGCAGCGCCACGATCAGCCTGCCCGCACCCACGCTCACCTCGGCGACGCTCGATCCTGCGCAGACCCGGATCGTCGGCCGCGAGCGCGGCCTGGTGCAGCGCGTCGAGGACGCCGTGAGCGACAACCCGCGCGACGACAGCGAGCTCTACAAGCTGGCCGCCACGAAGCTGGACGCGGCGGCCGCACAGAGCGACCTGACGACGCGGGCCGCCGACAACACCCGCGCCATGCTCACCGGCCTGGCGCAGGGATTGGGCTACGAGGCCGTCACGGTGAACTTCGCCCCGCCACCTGCACCCGCCCCCTGACGGGCGCGGGACCAGCGGAGCCGGATCAGCGACGGAGCGCCGCCACCGCCCCCCGGAGGGACGAGTACGCCGCCAGCTCCGCCCGCACCGGAGCCAGCACCAGGTTCTCCGCCACGTCCGCCACGGACTCCCGGAGCCGCGCCTCCGCCCGGGCCCGGCGCCGGCGTGCGCCGATCACGGCCAGCCCACGGGCCAGCAGCGCGAGCAGCACCCCGGCCAGCAGGCCGCCGAGCAGCAGCACCGTCGGCAGCGGCACGATCCCGACCTGCGGTGGTTCCGGCTCGGGCAGCCGCAGCACGGTGAGCGCGTAGAGGCCGGCCAACCACAGCCCACCTGCCACCGCCGTCGCCGCGAGCAGCGCCTGCAGGAGGCCGAACCCCCGCCACCACAGCGGCTTGCGCGCCAGGCCGAGGTCGGTGGCGGCGACGGCCCGGTCCAGCGAGTCGGCCAGGTCGCCGGCTCGGGAGCGGGCGGCGTCGCGTACGGCGTCCGGCCACGGGTCGGGCAGGCCCGCCGCGGCGTCGTCGGCCAGGCGGCGCAGCGCCAGCTCCACCCGTGACCGCTCGACGGCACCCGTCGCGGGCAGGGAGGTCCGCTGCGAGGTCGGGACGAGGTCGTCGGTTCCCGCCGTCACCGCCTTCGTCCGCGCCCGGTCGAGGTGCAGCCGCCGCAGCGGGTCCGGGCGCAGGCGGCGCAGCCAGCGGGTGAACGGGAAGCCGGTCGACGCGACCGCCCGGTGGACCGCTGCCCGCTGCACCGCCGCACCGACCGCGGGAATCCCGGCCGCCGCTCCCAGCGCGGCGACGAGCGCGCGCTGCGCCCCGCCGTCGACGTCGTCCCGGGCGGGACCACCGACCACCGCCGCGAGCGTTGCGCTCACGGTGTCCAGGTCCGCGGCGATCCGCCGGAGCGCGGCCCGGTGCGCGGCGACGGCGCCGGTCAGCACGTCGCGCAGCCGGTCGAGGCCTGTTCCGGCGGTCGCCGACACGGGCAGCACCGGCACGTCCGGCAGGCCGTCGTCGGCCAGCAGCCGCCGGACGTCGGACACGGCGTCCGGGACGTCCGCGGGGGCGAGCCGGTCCACCTGGTTGAGCACCACGACCATGACGTCGCCGTGGCGGGCGAGTGGGCGCAGGTACCGGTCGTGGATCGCGGCGTCCGCGTACTTCTGCGGGTCGAGCACCCAGACGAGCACGTCGACCAGGGCGACGAGCCGGTCGACCTCCAGCCGGTGCGCCACCTCCGTCGAGTCGTGGTCGGGCAGGTCGAGCAGCACGAGTCCGCGCAGGTCGTCCTGCGGTTCGAGGGCGTGCCGGCGGGGGATCTCGAGCCAGTCCAGCAGCGGGCCCGCGCCTGCGGCGTCCCACACCGCCGCGTGCGCCACGCCGGTCGTCGGCCTGCGCACGCCGGGAAGCGACACCTGCGCCCCGGCCAACGCGTTGAACAGCGACGACTTGCCACTGCCGGTGGCTCCGGCCAGGGCGACGACGGTGTGCGTCCCCGACAGCCGCATGCGCTCACCGGCGCGCCGCGACAGCTCCCGGGCGGGGGCGAGCAGCGCGTCGTCGAGCCGGCCCTCGCCGAGCTCGACGACGCGGTCCAGGGCGCGCAGCCGGGAGGCGACCGCCTCCGCGGCGTCGTCGGTGCGCTCGGCGCGCCGACCGGGCAGGAGCGTCACCGGGCCTCCTCGACGGCGGCGGCCGCCCGCTCGAGCGCCTCGGCGTCGCGAGGGTCGGTGGCGTGCGCGGCGAGCAGCTCGGCGAACCGCGACTCCTCGGAGGCAAGCAGGGCGTCCACCCGCTCGCGCAGGTCGGCGCGGGCTTCGTCGGCCAGCCGCCGGACGGCCTGGTCGCCGAACAACGCCTCGAGCACCTTCTGGGACAGCAGGGTCGTCCCGCCTGCGACCCCGACCTCGGCGCCGGTGGGGATGAACGCGGTGCTGGCGAACACGGCGATCATGACGATCAGGCCGGTCGCGTTCACCCCGTACGCCGCGATCCGGGCGTTCGTCCGGCGGCCCGCACCCTCCCGACGAACCAGGTCGAGCACCGCGCCCTGCCAGTCGCGCACGGTGCGCTCGATGGCGTCGCGCAGGTTCGGTGACGAGCGGTCGAGCCGCGCGTCGGTGCCCCTGAGCAGGGCCGTTCCCGCGGCGCTGGTCCGCCACGACGTCGCGGCCCGCTCCGCGGCCCGTTCCGCGGCTGCGTCGACGAGCAGCGCCACGCCCGACTCCAGCGCCGCGGTCAGCTCGGTGCCCGGCTGGGGCCGGCCGGTGATCGCCGCGGTGAGCCGGTCCCGGAGCCGGCCCACCCGGTCCTGCAGCGTGCGCAGCAGCTCCCCGGTGCCGACGAACTCCTGCCAGCGCGCCAGGACCTCCCCGCGCAGCAGCGAGCCGTCGCGCATGCCTTCGTCGACCTCGGCGACCGCGCCCACGTACGCGGCGTGGGCATCGGCCCGCAGCCGGGCCGCGGCGTCGACCTGGGCCCGGGCCTGGGCGGCGAGGCCGGCGGTGCGCGGGCGGAGGCTGTCCAGCGCCCCGTCCAGCGTGCGGCGCACGACCGCGGCCCGGTGGGCGGCGTCGCGTGCCAGGTCGGAGAACCAGCCGCGGAGCGGGGCGACGACGGGGTCGGGCAGCAGGCCGTCGTGCAGGGTCGTCTCGGGAACGACGAACAGCGGCGCACCGGCCAGGCCGTGTGCGGCGAGCATCTCCTGCAGGTGCGCCGTGATGTCGTCCTCGGCGCCCTGCGGTACCCGGTCGAGCAGCATCGCCAGCGCGGTGCCGCGCTCCTGGGCGGTCTGCAGGACGTCCCACGGCACGGCGTCGGCGTAGCGGGCGGCGGTGGTGACGAACAGCCACAGGTCGGCGGCGGCGAGCAGTTGCGTCGCGAGCCGCCGGTTGGCGGTCACGACGGAGTCGATGTCCGGGGCGTCGAGGAAGGCGAGCCCCGGGTCCAGCGACGGCGACGTGACGAGCTGCAACGTGCGGTGGTCGGTGCCGGTGCCCCCAACGCTTGTCCTGTGGGGCAACGCCGCAGCGGAGCAAGGCGGAGATCCACAGGTGGAGTCACTGGTACGGGTCAGCTCGGGCAGCACGCGGGTGTCGGAGAACCAGCGCAGGTCGTCGGGGTGGCAGACGAGCACGGGGGAGCGGGTGGTGGGGCGCAGCACCCCGGACGGGGTGACCTGCTCGCGGACCAGGCTGTTCACGACCGTCGACTTGCCGGCCCCGGTGGAGCCGCCGACGACGGTGAGCAGCGGGGCGTCCAGGCGGCGCAGGCGGGGCAGCACGTAGTCGTCGAGCTGCCGGACGAGCTCGGCGCCGGACTCCCGCGCTCCTTCGGCGCCCGGGATGTCGAGCGCGAAGCGGGTGGCGGCGGTGGCCTCGCGCAGCGCGACGAGAGCGGCGGCCAGCGGGCCCCCGGTAGAAGAGGGGGCGGGTGACGCCTGCGCGGTGTCCGGCACCCGCACCGGTACGGGCTCGGGGGAGCGTCCCGTGGTCATCGGGCCTCCTCGCGCTGGCGCAGTGGTGCGGTACCGGACCAGTGTCCCGGTCCGTGGTGGATACGTACCGGACAAGTGCCCGGACAGGCTGCCCGGCAACCGCCGCCGTGTGACGGCGCGCCTGGTTCTCGCACCTCGCGCATGCGGCCGGAGGAGCGGGGTCAGAGCTTCTGGCGCGGCGTGGCTTACACGGGCGACGCGGCGGAGCGACTGGCGCGACCATCCCTGCGGGTGGTAGCAAGATGGTGTCGGGATGGCAGGAAGGGATTCGATGGCCGCGGGCGAGATCGAGAAGAGCGAAAAGATCACGGTCAATCTCGGGCCGGTCGACCTCGGTCAGATCGACCTTCTGGTGGCCGAGGGCTTCTACGCGAACCGGACCGATTTCATCCGATCGGCGATCCGCGCCCAGCTCGCCACCCGGGCGGCGGCGGTCGACCAGACCGTCGCCCGCCGGACGCTGACGCTCGGCACCCTGACGCTCACCCGCCACGAGCTGGAGGAGTTGGCGCGTGCCGGGCGGACCGTCGAGATCCGGGTCCTCGGCCTGGCCACGATCGCGCCCGACGTCAGCCCGGAGCTGGCGCTGGCGACGATCTCGGCCGTCGAGGTGCTCGGCGCCTTCCGGGCGAGCCCGGCGGTCAAGGCCGCCCTCGCCCCGCGCACCGTCTGACCCACCTGACGCAACGGACACAAGGAGACGATCGTGAACCGTGAGCACCTGGACGCCATGAGGGAAGCGACGGCCCTGACCCGGGCCGGCCGTCTCGCCGAGGCGACGGCCCTGATCCAGCAAACGCTCGGCGGCGCCGCCCCCGTGCCCGTGGTGCCGGGTGAGATCGTGATCGACGAGGAACGCCTGCGCGACGACCACCCGCCGGGTGCCCCTCCGGGCACAGGAGGGTCGCCGGCCGACTCCGAGCCGGGCGTCGACGGCGGCCCCGCGTCGCACGTCCCCGGGCCTCGGTGCACGACCGGGGGGCTGCGGGAGCTGCTGCGCGGGCAGCTGGCCAAGGTCGCCGACGGTGTGCGGACGCACCTGCCGCCGTCCGCGGGGGCGCCCACGTTCCCGGGCGCGCGAGGCGGCGCCGGCCTCGGGGACCTGCCCGGCCTTGAGAAGCTGCGGGACCTGCTCGAATCGCCCGGTGGCGCGCGGGGTCCGTCGGTTCCGGCACTCCCGGGCGAGACCCTGCACGCGGTCCACCGGGGCGCAGCCGGTGCCCGGCCGTACACGCTCTACGTGCCCACCACCGGGACCGGCCCGCGGCCGCTGGTCGTGATGCTGCACGGCGGCACGCAGACCGCCGACGACTTCGCCGCCGCCACGGGCATGAGCGAGCTGGCGCAGGAGCACGGGTTCCTCGTCGTCTACCCCGAGCAGGTCACTTCCGCGAACCCGATGCGGTACTGGAACTGGTTCAAGCCTGCCGACCAGCGCCGCGGTGCCGGGGAGTCGTCGATCCTCGCCGGGATCGTGGGCGAGATCGCGGCGGGGCACGCGGTCGACCGCGACCGGGTGTACGTCGCAGGGTTCTCGGCCGGTGCGGCGATGGCCGCGGTGCTGGGGGCCGCGTACCCGGATGTCTTCGCCGCCGTGGGCGTGCACTCGGGGCTGCCGCAGGGCTCCGCCTCCGACCTCGCGTCCGGCCTCGCCGCCATGCGCGCGGCGCCGCGGGCGCGGCCGCTGGACCGGCCGGTCCCGGTGATCGCCTTCCACGGCGACGCGGACCCGACCGTCGCCGCCGACAACGCCGTCCGCGTCGTCGAGCAGTTCACCGGCGGGCAGGTGCGCGGCGACACGCTCGTCGAGCGCGGCCCCGGCCGCCCCGCGACCCGCGTCGTCGTGCGCCGCGACGGTGTGGCGGTCGGCGAGCTGTGGACCGTGCACGGCTCGGGCCATGCCTGGTCGGGCGGCGTCACCGGCGGCTCGTACACGGATCCGGCCGGCCCCGACGCGTCCGCGGAGATGGTCCGCTTCTTCGCCGGGCACCGTCGCCACGGCTGAGGTGTACCGAAAGCGGCTTTGGGTGCGTTCAGTGCACCGAAAGCCGCTTTCGCTACATCTGGGCCGGACCCCGGCCTGGTGTCACGACGTGAGGCCGGGCTGGCGCTCGAGGTCCGGCTCGTCCGGGCCCGAGTCCTCCGGCTCGCTGGTGTGCACGTCCTCCGGGTCGACGTGCTCGTCCGCCTCGCTGAGCAGCGAGCGGATCCCCGAGTTGAGCACCGCCAGCAGGGGGACGGCGAGCAGCGCGCCCGCGATCCCGCCGACGAGCAGGCCCGTCGCGATCGACAGCACGACCGCCAGCGGGTGCAGCTTCACGGCGCGCCCCAGCAGCAGGGGTTGCAGGACGTGGCTCTCCAGCTGCATCACGGCGATGACGACTCCCAGCACGATCAGCGCCGACACCAGACCCTGCGCGACCAGCGCGATCATCACCGCCACGGCGCCGGCGACCACCGCGCCGATGATGGGGATGAACGCGCCGAGGAAGACCAGCGCGGCCAGCGGCACGGCCAGCGGGATCCCGAGCACGGCCAGGGCGATCCCGATCGCCAGCGCGTCTACCGTCGCGACGACCGCCGTGGCACGCACATAGCTGACGAGCGCGGCCAGGCCGCGGCGCCCCGCCACGTCCACCCGGTTCCGCACCCGGTTCGGCACGATGCCCAGCAGGAACTGCCAGATCGCCAGGCCGCCGTGCAGGAAGAAGATCAGGGTGAAGACGACGAGGAGGATCTCGGTGAGCGTCTCGGCGGCGGTGGCGGCCGTGGTCAGCGCGCCCGCGGTGATCGACGCCTGGTTCGCGCTGAGCGTGTTGAGGATCTCGGCCTGGAAGCGGCTGAGCTGGGTGTCGCTCAGCTTCAGGGGCCCGGTGCGCAGCCAGCCCGCGATGTCGTTGATGCTGGCGGTCAGCTGCGAGGCCAGGTCGGGAACGCCGCGCACGAACGTCACCACGACGAACGCCAGCACGCCACCGAGCAGGGCCAGACCGCCGATGAGCACGAGCGCGGTGGCCAGCCCGCGCGGCACCTGCCGGACCTGGAGCTGGTGCACGGCCGGGGCCAGCAGCGCGGCCAGCAGCAGGGCGATCGCGACCGGGACGACCACCGCCGCCACGTACGACACGACGATCCCGATCACGTAGAGCGCGGCGACCACCACCAGCAGCCGCCATCCCAGTGCGGCGCTGACCCGCAGGATGCGCGGCACCACGTCCGGGACCTCGTCGTCGAGCCGGCCGCTGTGCACCACGCTGCGCATCCGGGTCTGCGGCGGGGGCGGCGGCGGCGCCGTGGCCGTCTCCCGCGCCAGGGGCACTCGCTCGCCGCTCGCCATCCTGCCTCCGTCTTTCCTGGTGGTCGGTGGCACAGGTGCCACCGTACGAGCCGGTTACCCACAGCTGCGCGACGACCGCACCTCGGAGCCGTATTGCAACCTCCGCCGTTCCCGGCAGCACCTGCGGAGCCGCGCGTGCTCAGGGTGTCGGCGGCGGGCCGCTGGTGGTCCCCACCCGCAGCGAGACCGGGAGCAGCACGCCGTCGGGCCGCTCGCCCGCCACCAGCGCCATCGCCGCGGCGGCGGCGGCGCGGCCCTTCGCATCGGTCGGCTGGACGACGGTCGTCAGCTGCACGGCGCCCAGCCAGGGCAGGTCCGCGCCGTCGAACCCCACGACGCTCACGTCGTCGGGGACGGTCAGCCCCAGCCCGGCCGCCGCCTGCAGCACCCCGGCGGCCAGGACGTCGCTCTGCGCGACCACGGCGGTCGGCCGCACGTCGGCGGGCACGTCCAGCAACGTCCGCCCGGCCGTCTCGCCTTCGTCGACGGCGTTGCTCGCCGTCTCGAGGACGGGCACCGGCCCGAACACGTCCTCGACTCCCTCGATCCGGTGCCGCACGTCCCGGTAGTGCACCCGGGCGCGGCGCGCCGCGTCGACCGGGCCACGCGTGCCGTCGAGGCGCAGCGGCATGGCGACGACGGCGACCCGGCGGTGTCCCAGGTCGCGCAGGTGCGCGGCGAGCTGCGCGGTTCCGGCGCGGTCATCGATGTCGATCAGCACGACGTCGTCGGCGACGGGGCCCTCCACCCCGACGATGGGGACCCCGCGGGCGCGCAGCAGGTCCAGGGCCGGGTCGTCCTCCAGGCCGCAGGTGGCGAAGATGGCGGCGTCCAGCGGGATGCGGGCGAGCTGGTCCGCCGCGGGCCTGCCGGCGTCCCCCGCCAGCAGGAGCAGCCCGACGCCGTGCCCGCCGAGCACCTCGGTGATCCCGTCGAGCAACTGGACGGCGACGGGGTCGCGGAAGGCGTAGAGCAAGCGCTCGCCGACGAAGGCGCCGATCACCCCGGTCCGTCCCCGGCGCAGCGACGCGGCGATCGGATCCGGACCGGCGTAGCCGAGCTCGGCGGCCGCGGCGAGGACCCGGTCCCGCGTCGCGGGAGCGACCCGCGGGCTGGCAGCGAACGTGAGCGACGCCGTGGACGGCGACACCCCCGCCCGGGCGGCGACGGCGGCCAGGGTGGGCCGACCGGGTGCGACGCGGTGTACCACGCGTCGACGGTATCGGGTTGAGGCCGGCGGGGAGCCGGCGTACCGTGGTCGTCGAATCGATTCGATAGTAAGGTGCGTGTCGTGACCGATCTGCAGGTGTCGCCGACGGCCCGGCACGCCCGCACCGCCGTGGCGGTGGCCTTCCTGGTCAACGGCCTGTGCTTCGCCTCCTGGATCTCCCGGACACCCGCGGTGCGCGACACCCTCGGGCTGTCGTCCGCGCAGCTGGGCCTGCTGCTGCTGTGCGTGTCGGTCGGGTCGATCGCGGGGCTGCCGCTGTCCGGGCCGATCGTGCACCGCCTCGGCGCGCGGGCCGCGGTGGTTGCCGGCTCGCTGAGCGTCGGGGTCGGCCTGGCCGGCCTCGGCGTCGCGCTGCTGCTGGTCTCGGTGCCGCTGGCCGTACCAAGTATGGCACTCGTCGGGCTGGGCATCGGGGTCTGGGACGTCGCGATGAACGTCGAAGGCGCGGCGGTCGAGCGCCGCCTGGGCCGGTCGCTGATGCCGAGGCTGCACGGGGGCTTCAGCCTGGGGACGGTCGCCGGGGCCGGGATCGGTGCCGCCTCGGCGGCCACCGGAGTGCCGCTCTCGGTGCAGGTCTTCGTGGTGGCCGTCGTGGCGCCGGTGTCGATGGCCGTCGCGACGCGGATGTTCCTGGCCGACCACGCCGAGGCGGAGGAGGGAACGACGCGCCGCTCCGGTGTGCTGACCGCGTGGCGGGAGCCGAGGACGCTCGTCGTGGGCCTCATGGTGCTGGGTTTCGCGTTCACCGAGGGGTCGGCGAACGACTGGATGGCCGTGGCGATGGTCGACGGCTACGGCACGACAGAGACGGTCGGCGCGATCGGCTTCGGCGTGTTCGTCGCGGCGATGACCGTCGCGCGCATGGTCGGTGGCGCGGCGCTCGAACGCTACGGCCGCGTCGCGACCCTGCGGGCCACGGCCGTGCTCGGCCTCGCCGGCCTGTTGCTCGTGCTGCTCGGTGGCTCTGCGCCCGTGGCGATCGCCGGCGCCGTGCTCTGGGGCTTCGGCGCCGCGCTCGGCTTCCCCGTCGGGATGAGCGCGGCGGCCGACGACCCGGAGCGCGCGGCCTTCCGCGTCTCGGTGGTGAGCTCGATCGGCTACACCGCGTTCCTCGCCGGGCCGCCGCTGATCGGTGTGCTGGCCCAGCACGTGGGCATCCTGAGCGCCCTGTTCGTCGTGGTCGCGGCCCTGACCCTCGGCCTGGCGGCCTCCGGCGCCTCCCGCCCGCTGCCCGCCACTAGCGTGGGGGGGTGAGGAGCTGGAGCATCGACACCTATCTCGACCGCCTGGGGGCCCGGCACCCGACGCCTGCCGGCGCCGCCGTCGCCGCACTGAACCTGGCGCAGGGCGCGGCACTGCTGGAGATGGTGGCCCGGTTCCGCCTCGAGCCGGATCGCGCGGCGGGGGTCATCGCGCGCGCGAAGGACGTGCGCGAGGCGGCGCTGCGGCTGGCCGACGCCGACGCCGGTCTCGTCGACGTGGTCGCCGCCGCCTACGCGCTCCCCCGATCCAGCGACGCCGAGCGGGCACGGCGTGCGGCGGCGATCGCCGACGCCCTCCTCGCCGCCGCGGGTCCGCCTGCCGAGCTCGTCGCGGTCGGTGCGGAGCTCGTCGGGCTGTGCGAGCGGATGGCCGAGGTCGGGAGCGGTGCCCTCCTCGCCGACGTGGCGGCGGCCGCCGATGCCGCAGCCGCGGGGCTGAGCATCAGCCGCACGAACGTCGAGGCCGACATCGGGCCCCGTCGCGGCACCGCGGAGGCCGAGCGCCTCGTCGCCGCCGTCGGGTCCGTCGACGGTCTGCTCCTCCGCGCCGCGCAGGTTCGCGACGGGATCCGCCGGACGCTGCTCGAAGGCCGGTGATCCCGCGCTCGGGACCGTCAGCGCCCTGCGAGGAGCCCTGGTCGTCCCGAGCGGAGGATCATCGGGCGTAGGGCTCCGGCCGCACCCAGAGGGGCGACGACCAGGCCAGCTCGCCGTCCACCTGGAACGCCCGCGCGTAGTAGAAGGCGGGGTCGCGGAGCGGCTCGTCGTCACGGAAGGAGACGTCGAGGGCGCGGGCGCCGAGGCCGAGCAGGGCGCCGACGGCGGGCTGGAGGGCAAGCCTGCCGGGCCGACCCGGCTCGTCGTCGGGCACGAACGGGCCGCGGGCCAGGCGTTCGGCCAGCTCGGCCAGCCGGATCCGGAGGGACCGGCCCGCGCAGTCGACGATCACCTGCGCGTCGGCCGGGCCGCAGACACTGACCTCGACGCCGCCGCGCTGCGCCCCGTAGGGCTCGCCGAAGCTGTGCGTGACGTGCCGCCACTGCACGCCGTCGGAGTCCATGGCCACGACCTCGGGGCCGACGTGGTCGGGCAGCACGAGCCGGCCGCCCTCCACCGACAGCCGCCCGTCCCAGCAGGTCGTCGTGTCCGCCTGCCCCCATTCCACCCTGAGGTCGACCCGGCGGTGGCCCGGCGGCAGCCGCGGCTCGCCGCGCAGCAAGTGCACAATCCGGCCGTCCCGCAGGATGTCGATCCGGGCGAGTCGGTGTAGCCGCGGGCGTGCACGGTCAGCGGCCGGGCACCGGGCCACTCGAGCTCCTCGCCCATCAGGTGCGGCCCGAGCCGGAGGACGGCGAGCACGCCGCGGGTCGTGGCAGCGCAGGTCCGGCGCGACCACAAAGCCTCGAAGATCTCGGAACGCGACAGCGACCGGGCGAGCACCGCGACATAGCTGGCCGTGGCCTGCCGTGGCCGTGGTCGGAGGAGGCGATGAGGCCGAAACGGTGGCCCCGCCGGAGCCCGTCGAGCATGAACGTGCCGGTGGCGGTGCCGTCGGAGTACTGCCGGAAGCAGGTCTCCGACTCGTAGTTGCCGCGGCACGCCTGGAAGACCTCGACGAGCCGGCTGAAGCCGGGGTCGTGGTAGTCCCAGTCGTTGTGCACCATCGCCGAGCCGGGGTGGTGCGGGATCGTGATGGCCGGGAACTGCGGGTGCGCGGCCAGCCCCCGCCAGAGCCCGTCCGGGGTCGTGCTGCCCTCGGCGAAAGCGGAGAAGATCGGGGCCCCGCGCGCGACGTCGCCGTAGATGACGTTCTGGTGGCCGTGTTCCGCCGAGGTCCACTCGAAGCCGTAGAGCGGCACGAAGCGGCCGGGCACGTGCAGCAGGTCGGCGATCTTCTGGATGCTCCACCACTGGTAGGAGGTCGAGTTCTCGGCGTGATCGGTGACCGCCCAGAAGTCGTACTCGTTGACGTCCCACGCGTAGCGGTAGAAGTCCTCCAGCGAGGGTTCGTCGCCGGACGTGCAGCGGCTGACGAGCGAGTGGCGGTGCAGGTCGCCCCAGTAGAGCGCGAAGCCCGTCGACCGGGAGCCAAGTCCCGGCGCGCCTCGGCTCCGGCCCACCGGCGGGCCTCCCTCCGCCGCGTCGGAGACGATCGACGCCGCCGGTGCCCGCCGCGGCCGTCGGCGGGACCCGCCGACGCGACGGCGGTGAGCACGACCCGTCCGGCGCCGTGGACGCCGTGCCAGATGACCGCGCCGTGGTGATCGGCGAGGTAGGGGCACTCGCGCCCGCCGAAGCCCTCGCTCCAGTGCAGGGCGCGCGACAGGCGTCCGTCGGCCTGGGTGGCGAGCACGCGCCGGCCGGCCCGGCGGCGAGCGAACCTCCTCCAGCGTCGCGTCGGTCCCGCCGAACGTCACCGGCGGCCGCCAGCCGTCCGGGCCGAGCACCTGCGCCGCGGCCTCCCAGTAGTACGTCATCAGCGGTAGCTGGCGGTGGACCGATACCGACGACGAGGCCCCCGTCGGCGGTGGCCTGCAGCCGGGGCAGCGCGGAGGGGACCACGTTGAGCCCGGCGCGAGCTCGCCGGGCGGCTCCACCAGTCCGTCACGCGTGACCCAGACGACCCGCAGTCCGCGTGGACCTCGGGCAGCAGCTCCGGCGGCACGCTGCGCCCGGCTCGCGCACGCCCTCGGGGCCGTCGAGGTCGACGGGGCCCACCCGTCGCCTCCGGGCCGCGGGCGCAGCCGGGTGGGCCCGCTCCCGCCGTGGCCCTGCACCGAGACCACGTCGAAAGCGCACCACAGGCGGCCGCCGTGGTCGTGGCCAGGCTGGGGTGCAGCGCGTAGTCGCTGCCGCCGGTGAGGCCGCCGGACCGGGCCGGCGACGCCGCGCGCGTCGATGGGCGCACCGCGACGGCGTAGCTGCCGTCGACGGTACTCGGTCCAGGCGTAGGCGACGCCCCCGTCGGCGGATCGCGAGGCCGGGTCCCACACGTTGCCCGAAGTCCGCCGCTCGATTCTCTGGGGTACCCGGGCCGTCGCTTCCCACCCGCGCCGTTCCACCGCCGGGCGAAGACCGCGAACCGGCCACCTGCCCGGCCCTGCCAGCACACCTGCAGGCCGCCGTCCTCGGAGGCGGCGACCTCCTGGTTGAACGAGGGGCCGTCGGTGTCGCTGACCGGTTCCGGGTCGCTCCACCGGCCGTCGACGAAGCGGGAGGCCCACACGCCCACCGCGCCACCGGACCGGCCGAAGACCAGCCACGGGACACCGTCGGCGGTGACGGCCGCCGTCGGTCGGAACAGGTCCTCGGGCTCCGTGACGACGGCGCCGACCCTGTCACCTCGGCCACCAGCCGGTCGCCGCGGTCCTCCTGCCACTCCAGCCAGGCGATCACGGTGGTCACCGCGGGCGGCGATGGTGGGGCGGGACGCGTTGCGGCTGCGGGGAAGGGTCGCGCGGGCTTCCGCATCTGGCCGGCCAGATGCGGCGCGTGGTCGAGCACCGCCGCGGCCTTGGCGAGCTGGGCAGGGATCTGCCCGTCGCCCTCGTCGACCCACATGTACCGCAGCGGATCGGGGTCGAGCGCGGCGACGGTATCGGTGACGTCGATGTTGTCGTCGATCGCCGAGCCAGCCGGTGGTTGAACGCCAGCACCATGTCGAGATCGGCCCGCTGCCGCTCGGTGTACTCGCCCCGATGGTGATCGGCAGCGCAGCCGTGCCCGTGCCCGTGCGCTCCCGACACCTCAACGCCCTCTCCACACGGGCCGCCGCTTCTCGGCGAACGCCGTGGCCCCTTCCCGCTGGTCCTCCGACGCGTACAGGGTCGCGACCGCCGGAAAGCCGCCGGTCGCGATCCGCCGCATGGCCTCGGCGAAGGACAGGCGCTCGCTCTCCCGCTGCACCTCCTTGATCGCCGCGAACACCAGCGGCGGTCCCTCGGCCAGCCGGGCGGCCACCTCCAGCACCCGGTCCGCGAGCAGCGACGGCGGATGCACCTCGTTGACCAGCCCCCACCGGTGTGCTTCGGCCGCGCCCATCCAGCGACCCGTGAGCAGCAGCTCCATGGCGATGTGGTGCGGCATCCGGGTGGGCAGCCGCAGCGTCGCCGCGTCGGCGAGGGTCCCCGCGTTGATCTCCGGCAGCGCGAAGGACGCGGTGTCGGCTGCGTAGATCAGGTCACAGGACAGGACCAGCTCGAACCCTCCGCCGACCGCCATGCCCTCGACGAGGGCGATGACCGGCTTGTCGAGCCGCGGCAGCTCCTGGATGCCGCCGAAGCCACCGATCCCGTAGTCGCCGTCCACGGCGTCTCCCGCCGCGGCCGCCTTGAGGTCCCATCCCGCGCTGAAGAACCGTGCACCCCCGGTGCGCAGCACGGCGACCCGCAGGTCGCGGCTGTCCCGGAAGGCGGCGAAGACCTCGCCCATCGCCCGCGAGGTGGCCAGGTCGATCGCATTGGCAGGCGGCCGGTCCAGGGTGACCTCGAGAACGCCCCCCAGCCGCCTGGTCCGCACCGCGTCGCTCACGGCGCATCTCCCGACGTGACGAGGAGCGCGTCGCAGGCCCACGCACCTGTCGCCGTGACGATCAACGGGTTGATCTCCAGCGTGACCACCTCCGGCGTGCCGAGGACCAGCTCGACCACCCGCTCGACGACGGCGACCAGCTCGTCGACGTCCGCGGCCGGTGCGCCCCGGCACCCGGTGAGCAGGGGAGCGCAGCGCAGGCCGAGCAGGGCGCGGCGGATGTCCCGCGCGTCGGCGGGCAGGAGCACCTGGGCGACGTCGCGCACGAGCTCCGTCAGGACGCCGCCGGTGCCCAGGGTGAGCACCCGGCCGAACACCGCGTCGGTGTGCACCCCGACGAGCAGCTCGGCGACTCCGTCGGCGACGAGCCGCTCGACCAGCACGGCCGGGAAGCGGGCCAGCAGCTCGGCGGCGGCGGCCCCCACGTCGGCCGGATCGAGGAGGACGGCGTGCTGCTCGGTCTTGTGGGCGACGCCGACGCCCTTCAGCGCGACCGGGCCGGCAGCCCGGCCGCCGCGCCGACCGCGGCGTCGGGGCTCACACAGACCACGCCGTCGGGCACCGGCACGCCGTGGTCGCGGAGCAGCCGCTTGGCCACCGCCTCGTCGGGTGGTGTGCCCGACAGCGGAGCGCCGCTGCCCCGTCCCGTCCGGACCGGCGACGGGCGGTGCGGCCGGCCCCGCCCAGGCCTGCCCGACGCGAGCGGCGGCGGCGATCGCCGCCATCGCCACGTCCGGTGGGCTGATCCCGGTGCGCCGGAGGAACTCCGCGCCGACCGCGGCGTCGGCCGTCAGCGAGGCGGTGTGCGTGATCACCGCCCGGCGGGCCTGCTCGCTGCGGCCCAGCACGAGCGCGACCAGCCCGATCCGGCGCTCCCGTGCCCGGGCGGCCAGCGTCTCCCACGCCCGCAGGTCCGCCAGCGACTACACGATCAGCCCGAGCGCGGAGACCCGCTCGCACTCCACGAGCGCCGCGCCGACCTGCGCCACGCCGAGTTGTGCGGCGTTGCCGACGGCGACGACGGAGTGCAGCGGGAGCCCGATGTCGGCCATGGTCACGCTGATGGCGATCGACGACGACTGGGACACGACGGCGACGCCGCGCTCACCGGCGGCCAACCCGACCCCGCCGTGCTGGTCCGGCCAGATCAGTGCCTGCGCGGCGTAGTTGACCACGCCGTAGCAGTTCGGGCCGAGGAGCGGCATCGACCCCGCGGCGGCGAGCAGGTCACGTTGCCGTGCCACCCCGCTCGGGCCCGTCTCGGCGAAGCCCGAGCTGTACACGACGGCACCGCCGCAGCCCGTCGCGGCGAGCTCGGCCACCACCTCCGCGCATCGAGCCGCGGGCACGGCGACGAACGCCGCGTCCGGGGCGTCGGGGAGGTCCGTGATGTGAGGGATGGCCTGCTCTCCGGCGATCGTCGCGAGGGTCGGATGCACCGGCCGGATCGGTCCCCGGAACCCCAGCGCCCGGTTCTGCTCGACCACCCGCGCGCACACCCGGGAGCTCCCGACGACAGTGATCGAGCGCGGCGCCAGCAACCGGCCGAGCTCAGCCACCGTGTCCATGGGCGGCTCAGCCACCGTGCGCTCGCAGCATCGACCGCGAGACGATGTGCCGCTGGATCTCCGAGGTCCCGTCCCAGATCCGCTCGACCCTGGCGTCCCGCCAGATCCGCTCCAGCGCGAGCTCGTCCATCAGGCCCATCCCGCCGTGGATCTGCAGCGCCTCGTCGGCGACATCGCCGAGCATCTCGGTCGCGGCGAGCTTGGCCATCGCGATCGCGGGGTCGACCGCCGGATCGGTCAGCGGCGGGCGTCGACGAGCCAGGCCGCGCGCCAGGTCAGCCACGTCGCGGACTCCAGCGCCGTGCTCATGTCGGCGAGCTTGAACGCCACTGCCTGGTTGCGCCCGATGGGCCGGCCGAACCGGCGCCGGGTCGCCGCATGGCGGACGGCCAGGTCGAGCGCGCGGCGCGCCCGGCCCAGGCAGCTCGCCGCGACCTGCAGGCGGGTCGTGCCCAGCCAGGTGGTGGCCACGTCGAAGCCGCACCCGACCCCGCCCAGCACCGCCGAACCCGGCACCCGGCAGCCGTCGAAGACCAGTACCGAGTTCTCGTAGCCGCGATGCGAGACGCTGCGGTAGCCGGGCAGCACGGCGAGCCCGGGTGTGTCGGTGTCGACCAGGAACGCGGTGATCTCGGCGCGGCGGGGTGCGTCGGCGCCCGGGCTCTGCTCCCCGGTCGCAGCGAAGAGGATCACGAAGTCGGCCGCGTCGGCGTGGCTGATGAAGTGCTTGGTTCCCGTGATGAGCCAGTCGGCGCCGTCGCGGACCGCCCGGGTGCGCATGCCGCGCAGGTCCGAGCCCGCCTCCGGCTCGGTCATCGCGAGGCACTCGGTGCGCTCGCCGGCCACCACCGGCCGTAGGTGGCTCTCGCGCTGGTCGCCCTCGCAGGCCAGCAGGATCCGGGACGGCCGGGCGACGGCGAGCATCTGCAACGCGTAGCCGGTGTGGCCGAGCTCGCGTTCCATGAGCATCCAGTCCAGGGTGTCGAGGCCGCCGCCGCCCACCTCCTCGGGCATGTTGGCCGCGTAGAGCCCGGCCTGGATCGCCGTGTCGCGCAGCCGGCGCAGCAACCCCGGGTCGAGCACGCCGCTCCGCTCGACCTCGTCCTCGTGCGGCACCAGCTCGCGCTGCACGAACGTCCGGGTGGTCTCCACCACGGCCCGCTGCTCGACCGTCAGTTCGAGATCCATCGCTCACCCCACGGCGATGCGCCGCGACGCGTGCTCCGGCGGTGGCACCAGCAGGGCCTCGGCGCGGGCCCGCAGGTCGTCGGGGAACGGGCTCGCCCGCCCCGCGGCGGTGTCGACGTGCACCATGAGCGCCTCCTCCGTCGCCCGCAGCCGCTCCTCGGACCACATCTCGTGCCAGAGCCACAGCAGCTTGCCGGTCACGCCGATCACCGAGGTACGCACGTCCAGCTGCGCGCCCGGCGGGCACCTGGTCGAGGTAGCGGACGTGCGCCTCGAGCGTGAAGAGCGACGTGGCCGTCTCGGCCAGATAGTCGGACGTCATGCCGAGCGCGACCATCGCGGCGTCGTTCGCGAAACCGAACACCAGCACGTAGTAGCCCTCGGACAGGTGCCCGTTGTAGTCGATCCACTCCGGGCGGACGTCCTCCGCCCACGTCAGCGGCTCGGCATTGCCGTTGACCTGGCTGCCAGGCGCCTTCCCGAGCACGCGCAGCAGGTCGACGAGCGCGCGGTCCCGCTCACGCACCAGGTCGGCGATAGCTGCGCGACCCGGCCTCGTCCGCGCAGCCGCGCACCACCCGTCGCGCAGCTCGGGCGTGAGGTCGGGTGCGGCCAGCCGGGTCCACGGCGAGAGCAGCGACGGCCCGAAGTGGTCGAGCATGTGCGCCATGCCGCCCGGGCCGCCCGCGAGGTGGAACGTGAGCATCGGCCCGTGGAACGCCCACCGCAGCCCCGGCCCCTCGATGATCGACGCGTCGATCTGCTCGACCGTGGCCTCCCCGTTCGCCACCATGTGCAGCGCCTCCCGCCACAGCGCCTCCTGCAGCCGGTTGGCGATGAACCCGGGCACCTCCCGATCCATCGTGATGACGGACTTGCCGAGTGTCGGAAGAACGCCGCCGTCCACGTCACGACGTCGGCCGGCGGTCTTCTCGCCGCCCACGACCTCGACCAGCGGGATGAGATACGGCGGGTTGAACGGATGGGCCACCACCAGCCGGTGCGGCGTCCGCGCCTCGACCGCCATCTCGGTCATACCGAAGCCCGAGGTGGACGACGCCACGACGACGTCGTTCCGGCGTCGCGGCGTCGATCGCGGCGAGCAGGCTCCGCTTGAGGTCCAAGTGCTCGGGCGCGCTCTCCTGCACGACGTCGGCATCGGCGACGGCGGCGGCGAGGTCGGGCGCGACGGTCAAACGGTCCACGTCGCGCCCGGCGTCAGCCCCAGCTCGGTGAGCGCGGGCCACGCCGCGTCGACGAGACCGCGCAGCCGCGCCTCGGCCTCCGGCGCCGGGTCGAAGGCGCGACGGCGAAGCCGCGCGCCAGGAAGTACGCCACCCAGCCGCCGCCGATGACCCCCGCTCCCACACAGGCGACGGTGCGGACCCGATCGGGCGCGATGCGATCGGTCAGCTTCTGGGCCGCAACGCGAGGATCTCGCGGGCCTCGTCCGGGCGTCGCGACCGCGGCGCCCATCGCCTCGATGATCGTGACGGCGCCTGCTCGACGAGCTGGGCGTTGGTGGCCGCACGCCCCGGCCGAGGTAGAGGTTGTCCTCCAGCCCGACCCGCACGTGGCCGCCGAGCAGCACCGACTGCGCCACCCACGGCATCTGCATGCGGCCGATGGCGAACGAGGCCCACACCGCGCCGCACGGGCAGCTGTGCGACCATCGCGGCCAGCAGAGCCGGGGTCGGCCGGAGCGCCGTAGGGGATGCCCATGCAGAGCTGGAACAGCGGCGGGTCGTCGATCAGGCCCTCGGCGACGAGCTGCGGCGAACCACAGGTGGCCGGTGTCGAAGATCTCCAGCTCGGGCCGCACGCCAGCTCCTGGATGCGCTTGGCGCCCTCGCGCGCATGTCCGGGGGTGCTGACGTAGACCAGGCTGCCCTCGCCGAAGTTCAGGCTGCCGCAGTCGAGCGTGCAGATGTCGGGCAGCAGCTTTCGACGTGCTCGAGCCGCTCGACGCCGCTGACCAGGTCGGTGCCCTCGGCGAAGCTCGTCGGGTCGTCGCGGGTCGAGCACCAGGTCGCCGCCCATGCCGGCGGTGGTGTTGATGATGACGTCGACGCCGCTGTCGCGGATCCGTTCGACGACCTCGCGGTAGAGCGCGACCTCGCGCGAGCCCTGCGCCGTCTCGGGTTCGCGCACGTGGACGTGGACGATGGCCGCGCCCGCCCGGGCCGCCTCGATGCCGGACTCGGCGATCTGCTCGGGGGTCACGGGCACGTGCTCGGACTGCCGACCGTGTCGCCGGCGCCGGTCAGGGCGCAGGTGATGATGACCTTGCTGTTCATCGTCTTGACCATCCCCCGTGATGCGGTGGCGACCGTGTCGACAACGGGCGGGGGCGTGGCGTAGGTCAGGTCGCGGCTGCGCGCGTGGGCGGCGCGGGTAGCGGCCAGGTCGACGGTCTTGACGAGGACGTGCGCCGTCGTCGTCGTGGGGGCCACCAGTGTCGACGTCCCCCTGCCGTGAACGGCGGGAACCGGGTGCGCGGCTCACGCCGTGTCGCGGTGAGTTCCATGCTGTCACAGCCGACTGGACCGGCGGCGCGGCTGACACCAGCTCGGCAGGCGTGACCGTCCGCGCGTCCCGCGGCCGGAAGTTCCTCGCAGCGTGCACCCCGTCAGGGTCGGCTCGCCCAGCAGGCCAGGCGCGGACGTGCTGGGGCTTCGCTACGCCGAGGCGCCCTGCACTCCGCGGCACGCTCAGGTCGATGGAAACCAGCTGGTTTCACAGTCACGAACGAGCGGCCAGCACGCTGGGCCTCGTAGGCCAGCCTCCCGACGGCCATCGAGGCGCGATAGCGGCCGGTCGCGTCCACACGCACCGCACGCACGACGCCCCGGGCACGCCCCCGACCAGCGCCCGGCCGTCGTCGTCCCGGGCACCGCAGCCGACCCGAGTCGCTGACCCGTGAACGGGCGGCTGGTGACGACGCTGGGCCCGGTCCTGCCGGGACCGGAACCACGGCCGCCGAGTTGGGGCCCGTACGCGTGCCCGCGCCGAGGCGAAGAAGTCCGGTAGGCGTGCTCGCCTCGGCCAAGGCCTGCTGCGGCACCCGGCGGCGACCTCGGCCGAGCCACGCTCGCTGCCGGGGTCCGGCTCGCAGCGGTGAGCCCCTCGACCGGGCGGCGTCGGTCAGGAGGTCGGACCCGCCCGCGCGCGGCCCGGCGTGCGGCGATCGCGTCGGTGAACACCACTTGCGCGCACCCGAACGCCTGCGCCGAGCGCATGCCGCTGGCACGGGGTCGGGCCAGCGCGGTAGGCGAGCGGAGCTGCTCACGAGCACCGACGATCGCGGACCGACAGTGACGGCCGGCGGCATCACGCACCGGTGGACACGGCGCTTCGCGCGACACGTGACTTGGTGCCGTGAAGTACCGGCACCACGTGTTCGGCGACCGGCGCCTCGCGCGCGTGGAGGGATCATCGGGCCGTCTGCGCCGACCTCGCGTGGCGAGCAGGTCGAGCTCCAGAGCCAGGCCGACGCCGGGTCGACCAGGTGCACCTGGTCGGCGTCCCGGCCGAGGTCGAGGCTACGCGGCTCGGTGAACTCGCAGACGGGAGAGTCAGTGGGACCGCCTGCGGAGGGGTGCAGGGACCTGGCCGCACTACCGGCGCGCCACGGCTGTCGATCCGGGCGGACTGTCGCCGGCAGCGTGGCGGGTGGTACTCCTCCTTCGGGGAGTCCATGCACCTCGACGAGCGGGATCGGCCCGACTCGACGATGCGGCCCGGCGTCGAGGATCTGCACGCGCGCGGCGATGGAGCGCACCAGCGCGAGGTTGTGGGTCACGAACAGCATGCTGATGCCGCGCTTCATCCGCAGCGCCTCGAGCAGCGCGACGATCGAGCCCTGCACCGACACGTCGAGCGCCGAGGTGATCTCGTCGCAGACCAGCAGGTCCGGCTCAGCGGCAAGCGCCGGCGATGGCGACCCGCTGGCGCTCGCCGCCGGAGAGCCGGCTGGCCTGGTACTTCAGCATGGCCGGCCCCAGGGCGACCTGGTCGAGCAGCTCCACCACGCGGTCGGTGGCCTCCTTGCCCTAGGCGATCCCGAACAGCTCCATCGGCCGCTTGACGATCTGCTCGATGGTCAGCCGCGGGTTCAGCGAGAGGTAGGGGTTCTGGAAGATGTACTGGATCCGCTTGCGGTCCAGCGCGCTGCGCTTGCGCGAGCCGTGGCCGAGCGGCTGCCCTCGAAGGCGATCGTCGCCGGTCCACTCCTTGTGCAGGCCGCCGACGCACCGGGAGATCGTGGTCTTGCCGGTGCCCGACTCGCCGACCAGCGCGACGACCTCGGCCTTGCCGAGGTCGAAGCTCACGTCGTGGACGACCTGCTTGTGGCCGTAGAAGACGCCGAGGCCCTCGATCGTTGAGGATGATGCTCGCGCGGCTTGTCGGGGTCGGTGTCGGGCACGTCGCCGCGGGAGATGTCCCAGGTGCCGATCTCGCCGGCCCGGATGCAGCGCACCGAGTGGTCCGGGCGTGACCGTGGGGCAGCTCGCGGCACGCTCCGCGGCCGCGTCGACTGGCGAACTCGCAGCGGTCGTTGAACCGGCAGCCGGACGGACGGGACCCGGGCGCCGGCGTCGGCCCGGGGATGCCGCTCAGGGCGCGGGCCTGGCTGAGGTGCGGGATCGAGTCCAGCAGCGCGCGGGTGTAGGGGTGCGCGGGGTGCCGAAGATCGCGTCGCGGGCCGAGCTCGGCGATCTGGCCGGCGTACATCACGGCGACCCGGTCGGCGATGTTGGCGATCACGGCCAGGTCGTGGGTGACGTAGAGCGCCGCGATGCCGTGGGTGCGGCACAGCTCGCCCATGGTCTGCAGCACCATGCCCTGGGTGGTGACGTCGAGGCCGGTGGTCGGCTCGTCGAGCACGAGCACCTTGGGCTTGGGCAGGAACGCCATCGCCAGCGCGACGCGCTGCACCTGGCCGCCGGAGAGCTGGTGGGGGTAGCGGCGCAGGAACTCGTCGTCGTTGGGCAGGCCCACCTCGGCCAGGCCGTCGCGGGCGCCTTGGAGCCGGCTCTCGGCGGTGCCGATGCCGCGCAGCTCCAGCAGCTCGACGATCTGCTTGCCGATGCGGATGGCGGGGTTGAGCGCGGACGCGGGGTCCTGGGGCACGTAGGCGATCTCCTCGCCGCGCAGCTGGCGGACCTCGCTGCCAGGGCAGGCCGAGGACGTCCTGGTCCTCGAAGAGCACCTTGCCGCGCTCGATGATCGGCACCGGCCCGGGCGTAGCCGAGCAGCGCCGTGCCGACCGTGGTCTTGCCGCAGCCGGACTCGCCGACCAGGCCGACGACCTCGCCGGGGCGCATGACGAGGTCGATGTCGTCGACGACGTCGACGCCGCGACGCCGGTGAGGCCGACGCGCGAGGTCCTCGACGGCGAGCCCGCCGGTGCGAGTCGCGCGTCGGGTCCTGCTCGCGGCAGCGTCATGAGTCGTCACCCCTCGCTGGGGACCTGGGCGATGCCGTCGGCCATCAGGTTGGTGCCGATGGTGAACAAGCGCGATGACCAGCACGGGCGCCAGCACCGCCCAGGGCTGGGTGGCCAGCGCCAGCCGGTTCTCGTTGATCATCTGCCCCCAGTTGGCGCGCTCCGGGGTCGGTGGTGAAGCCGAGGAACCCGAGCGACGCGCGACCAGGGCGATGGAGAAGGTCAGCCGCAGGCCGGCCTCGGCCAGCAGGGGAGCGTTCATGTTCGGCAGCACCTCGGCCACGATCACCCGGCTGTCGCCTCTCGCCGAGGGCCTCGGCCGCGATGACGAAGTCGCGGGAGACGATGCCCGAGCGCCACGCCGCGCGCGAGGCGCGCGACGCGCGGGGCGTTCGAGACGCCGACGAGGGCGACGATGCATCCACGCGTCGGGCTGGTCGATGGCGGTGAGCACGAGCAGCGCCAGCAGGATCTGCGGGAAGGACAGCAGCACGTCGTTGAGGCGCATGATCACCTCGTCCCACCAGCCGCCCGCCGTAGGCCGCGACCACGCCGATGAGCGATGCCCGAGCACCATGCCGAGCACGGTGGCCGAGGAGCGCGATGACGAGGATCCCGGTGCCGCCGTACATCAGCCGGCGAGAGCACGTCCTGGCCGAGGTAGTCGGTGCCGAGGAAGCCGTCCTTGCGGATAGGGCGGGCCGACCGACCTCGTTCTCGCCGTACGGCGCGAAGCAACGGGCGCGAGATCGGCGAAGAGCGCCACCAGGAGCAGCGATGATCCGAGCCGAACGAAGCGCTTCTGCCGCAGCGCCTTCTGGAAGGTCGACCGGGCTGGCCGCGGGTGGCAGCGCCGCGCTCATGCGTGCTCATGACGAGATCGCCGTCCTCGCTCGGGGGGTGAGCAGGATCGAGAGCAGGTCGGCGACGAGGTTCACCACGACGTAGACGCCGGCGATGATCATGGTCAGCGCCTGGACCATCGGCACGTCGGGGTTCCGCACCGAGTCGACGAGCTGGTTGCCGAGCCCGGGTAGTTGAACAGCGTCTCGACGAGTACCACGCCGCCGGCCAGCCAGGCCAGCTGGAGCGCGATCACCTGGATGCCCGGCACGATCGCGTTGAGCAGCGCGTGCTTGCGCATCACCACCCGCTCCGGGATGCCCTTGAGGCGGGCCAGCTCGACGTAGTCGCTGTCGAGCACTTCGAGCAGGCGTGGAGCGCACGATGCGGGAGACGTACGGGAGCCACCGCGAGCACCAGCGTGGGCACCGGCAGGATCATCGCCTTCGGCTCGCCCCAGGGCTGCGCGCCGGGCGACGTGATGGTGACCGCCGGCAGCCAGTGGAACACGGTGGTGGAGAAGATCGCCACCAGCAGGATGCCGGCACGAACTCCGGCAGCGCCGCGAGCATGAGCAGGACGGTCTGGATGATCGTGTCGGGACGACGGCGCCGGTAGTTCGCCGAGACCATCGCGATGCCGAAGGCCACCGGGATCATCACGAGCGCCGACGAGGAGCACCAGCACCAGCCGAGTTCACCATGTTGTCGCCGATCGAGCTCGCCGACCGGCTGCCGGTTGGCGATGGAGGTGCCGAGGTCGCCGGTGAGCAGGCCGCCCAGCCAGTGGAAGTAGCGCGACGATCAGCGACTGGTCGAGGTCCAGCTGCGCGGTGAGCTCGGCCACCCGCGCCAGGTCGGAGTTGTAGTCGCGGCCCAGGATGGCCCGTACCGGGTCAGCCAGCGTCAGTGTGGCGATGAAGACCAGGACCGAGACCAGCCACAAGGTGAGACGGCAGCCGGAGCCGGCGAGCGATCCACGACACCCAGGCGCGGCGCCGGCCAGCCATCGGTCAGCTACCTCCTCCAGCGCCTTATGTTGGTGGCGCGACGAAAGGACGGAGGAGACGCTTGAACCCGAAGTTCCGCAGCGGCAGATAGCGGTGCGGTTGCAGACCCTGCACCAGGTTCGAGTACGCGTCGATGGCTGGCGGAAGCCCCAGATGATGAAACCGCCGGTGTTGTACTCGATCTCCTGCGCGTCGTGCAGCAGCTCGGTTGCGCTTGGCCTGGTCGGGCTCGCGCTTGGCCTGGTCGATCAGCGCGGTGAACTGCGGGTCGTCGAAGTGGGTCTCGTTGTATGTCGCGCCCTTCACCGACGACGTGGCCACCTGCGGAACGTAGTTGCGGGTGTTCCAGAAGTCCTGGGCGAAGTTCCAGGACAGGTAGCGGTCGCCGTAGAAGCGTGGCGTCGGCCTTGGTCAGCCGCACCGCGACCCCCGCCTTGCGGGCCTGCTCGACGAACAGGTTGGCCGACTCCACCGCGCCGGCGCCCACCGCCGACGAGGTCACCAGCTCGACGTCGAGGTTCTCCTGGCCGGCCTGCTTCAGCAGCGACCTGGCCTGGTCGATGTCCTGCACGCGCTGTGGCAGGTCTCGCGCGTAGGCCGGGTCGAACGGGGAGTACAGGTCGTTGCCGAGGATGCCGAAGCCGTTGAGCGCCTGGTCGATCATCTGCTGCCGGTCCACGATCAGCCGCAGCGCCTGCCTGACCCGCACGTCGGAGAACGGCGCGGCGTCCACCCGCATCGTGAACGGCACCCACGCCCCGGTCTCCGAGACCAACGGCGACGCACCCTGTTGCTCGATCGTGCCCGCCAGGTAGCTGGGCAGGTTGTCCACGCTCTGGACCTGGCCCGCGAGCAGCGCGTTGACCTTGGCGGCGTCGTCTGCGAAGTCGTAGATGATCAGTTCGTCGACGAAGGGCGGGCCGTCCCAGTAGTTGGCGAACCGGTCGAACTGCGACAGCTGGCCGGGGACGAACCTGTTGTAGCTGAACGGGCCGGTGCCGACCGGCCGGCTGACGTCGAAGCTGGTCGGGAGGATGCCGACCGTGTACTCGGCCAGGAGCTGGTCGAGCACGGCGTAGGGCTGGTTGAGCTGCAGCAGAATCGTCTTCGGATCGACGATCTTCGAGTTGTTCAGCTCCAGGATCTTGGCCAGCTCGGTGCCGCCGGACCCCGGCTTCTTCGGGTCGGTGACCTTCCCGAGGCTGAACATGACGTCCTCGGCCGTCAGCGTCTTGCCGTTGTGGAACTCCACCCCGTCGCGCAGCCGGACCGTCCACTGCGTGTTGTCCCGTTCGGCGTCGCCGCCTCGGCCACCGACGGCTCGATCTCGTACTGGGCGTTCCAGCGCAGCAGCGGCTCGTAGAGCTGCAGGCAGCGGGCGATGTCCGGATTCGTCACCGGGAAGTACGGCTCCAGCGTGTCCTTGAGTCCGCCGCCGGTCGCGCCGTGGCTGTAGCTCCCGCCGCGCAGCTGGGGCCTGCTCTGGTCCGGCTTCTCCGGCACGGCACCGCACGCCGTCAGGCCCGTGAGCCCGACCATGCCGGCGGCGGCGACCATGCCGAGCTTCAGGACGTCCCGACGGGTCGGGCGGAGCGTCGCCTGGGGCTCGCGAGATACCGGAGTGCGGCCGGCCATCATTTCGCATGATGCGAACCCCTTCGGAACGTTGCGAACGTAGAGACGTGGGTCACATCCTGTCAAGGGGCGGCCAGGACGCCGAGGGATGAGGAGGTTCGCCGTGACGGCACGCGAGGGGACGGCTCGGATCCAGTCGGTCGACCGCGCGGTCGATCTCCTGCTGGCCGTCGCGGCGGCAGGCCCCGCCGCGGCCGGCGTCCCCGCGCTGGCGCGGGTCTGCGGCCTCAACCGGGCGACCGCGTGGCGGCTGCTCAAGACTCTGCAGGCCCGCGGCATGGTGGCTGTCGACGGGACGACCGGCCGGTACTCACTCGGGCTGACCGCCCTCGAGCTCGGTGGCGCGGCAGGGTCCGGTGCCGTCATCGCGGCCGCCCACCCGGCTCTGGAACGCCTGAGCCGGGAGACCGGTGAGACGGCGTCGCTGGCGATGCCGGGCGTGGGTGGTCTGACCTACGTCGACGAGGTCAGGCCGACCGCGGTGCTGACGGCCGGCTGGCTCGGTCGCACCGTGCCGTTGCACGCCACCTCGACGGGCAAGGCGCTACTCGCGTTCCTCCCCGCCGCAGAGGTGAGCCGGGTGCTCGCCGAGGAGCTGCCGGCATTCACGGACGCCACGATCACCTCCCCGGAGGCGCTCGCCGCCGAGCTCGCCGCCACCCGGGCACGCGGCTACGGGACGTGCGCGGGCGAGCTGGAGTCGTCCCTCTACGGGGTGTCGGCCCCGGTGCTCGACCGCAGCGGGCGCCCCTTGGCGGTGCTCAGCATCTGGGGACCCCGGGAACGGGTGCCGGAACAGACGTTCGCGCGGTTGGGGGCCATGGCCCTGCAGGCCGCCCGGCAGGTCGCCGGCGCGCCCGAGGACCGCGGCGACAACTGGCCGGACGACCCTCAGGTCGCACCCCTGCCCGGCCGTCACACAGCGACGGCGACCGTCGCACCTCGCACAACAGCTGTGACAGTCCGACTCGGGGTGTGACAGCGCGGCATGGGTGCGTTCTCACGACAGGTTGATGATGTTGCCGTCCCGGTCGATGTCGACCAGATGGGCCGCCGGGGTGGCGCCGAGGCCGGGCATGGTGCGCATGTCGCCGCAGATCGGGTAGATGAACCCGGCACCGACCGAGGCCCGCACCTCCCGGACCGGCAGGCGCCAGCCCGTCGGAGCCCCCTTGAGCGACGCGTCGGACGACAGCGACAGGTGGGTCTTGGCGATGCAGACCGGGAGGTTGCCGTAGCCGTTCGCCTCGTAGGTCGCGAGCTGGCGTGAGGCCGTCAGGTCGTAGTCCACCCCGTCGGCGCCGTAGATCTTCGTCGCGATCGTCTCGATCTTCTCCTTGAGCGTCGCCGAGTCCGGGTAGAGGAACCTGAAGTCCGACGGCTCGTCGGCCGCCTCGGCGACCGCCTCGGCCAGCTCCCGGGCCCCGCGGCCGCCGTCGGCGAAGTGCGTGCAGACAGCCACCCGCGCGCCCATCTCCTGCGCGATCTCGGCGATCGCCGCGTGCTCCGACGGGTGGTCGCCGGGGAACGCGTTGATCGCGACGATCGGCGACACCCCGTGCAGCCGGATGTTCTCGATCTGCTTGCGCAGGTTCGCCCCGCCGACGTGGACCTCGTCCGGGTTCTCGGCCAGCAGCGCCTCCGGCAGCGGCCGACCGGCGACGATCTTGTGTCGTCCCGAGTGCGCCTTGAGCGCCCGGACGGTCGCGACCACCACCGCGGCATCCGGTGTGAGACCCGACGCCCGGCACTTGATGTTGAAGAACCGCTCCGCGCCCATGTCGGCCCCGAACCCGGCTTCGGTGACGAGGAAGTCGCCGCCGTGGATGCCGATCAGGTCGGCCACCACCGACGAGTTCCCGTGGGCGATGTTGCCGAACGGCCCGGCGTGCACGAGGACCGGCGTGTTCTCCAGCGTCTGCATGAGGTTGGGCTTCAACGCGTCCCGCATGATGACCGTCATCGCGCCCGCGCCGCCGATGTCCTCCGCGGTGACCGGCGTGCGGTTCTTCGTGTAGCCCACCACGATGCGCCCGAACCGCTCGCGCATCTCGTGGAGCGAGCGGGCGAGCGCGAAGATCGCCATGACCTCGCTCGCCGCGGTGATGTCGAACCCCGTCTGGCGCGGGATCCCGTCCATCTTGCTGCCGAGGCCGACGATCACGTTGCGCAGCGCGCGGTCGTTGACGTCGAGCACCCGCCGCCAGGTGATGTCGTGCGGGTCGATCCCGGACGGGTTGCCCTGGTAGAGATGGTTGTCCAGGACCGCCGACAGCAGGTTGTGCGCGGCGGTGACCGCGTGGAAGTCACCGGTCAGGTGCAGGTTGAGCACGTCCATGGGCACGACCTGGCTGTAGCCGCCGCCGGCCGCCCCGCCCTTGATCCCGAACGTCGGGCCCATCGACGGCTGCCGGATCGCCACCGTGGCCTGCCGCCCGATCCCGCACAGCGCCTGCCCGAGGCCGACCGTGGTCGTGGTCTTGCCCTCGCCCAGCGGCGTCGGCGTCACCGCGGACACCACCACGTACTTCGCCTTCGGACGGTCCGCGAGCTCGTCGATCGCCGACAGCTTGATCTTGGCGACGTGCTCGCCGTAGGCCTCGAGCAGGTGGCTGCCGATGCCCATGGCAGCGGCGATGCCGTCGAGCGGCTTGAGCGAGGCGGTCCGGGCGATCTGCAGGTCGGGCAGGAGGGTCATCGGGGGACTCCGGGTCGATCGTGGAGACGGACAGGTTTAGGCGGTGACCCGCAGGCGGTCGCGGTCGTCCACTTCGAAGCGGCCGTCGCGGATGTCGATCGCCCACGCGGCGGTGGGCGCGAGCGCGCCGAACGGGAAGAAGTGGATTCCCCGCAGCAGGCTGGCCGGATCGGCAGCCACCGCCGACGCGATGCCGACGAGGGTGACGTCCGGGTGGTGGACGGCGGAGCTGGCGAGCTTGAGCACGCCGCCTGCCTGTTGCCGGAGCACCTTCAGCGACGCACCCACGCCGCACCGCAGGCCGAACCGCAGCAGGCGGGTCGACGAGGTGAGGCCGGGCAGGCCGACGTGCACGGGCACGTCGACGCCCATCGCGCGGATCCCGCGCTCCCACTCGAGGATCGGCTCCGGGGCGAAGGAGAACTGGGTGACGAGGTGCAGGTCGAGGCCGCGCTCCCGGGCGATGCGGCACTTCGCCACGAGCGCTCGGTCAAGCACGTCGTCGTCGACGTCGGGATGGCCCTCCGGATGCCCCACGATGCCGACGCGGCGGATGCCGGCGTCCTCGAGGTAACCCGTGTCGAGGATCTGCGCCGCCTCGTGGAACTGCCCGACCGGCGTGGCCAGGGACCCGGCGATGACCAGCAGGTCCTCGACGCCGACCGCGGCGACGTCGGCGAGCATGCGCCGGAGCGTGGGGCGGTCGGGCACCGCGCGCGCTGCCAGGTGCGGCACCGGGCGCATCCCGGCCTCACGGACCGAACGCGCCGTCGCCACGGTCTGCTTCCAGGGGGTGTTCGGCAGGAACGTGAGGTACACGGCCGTCCCGGCCGGCAGGACGTCGTGCAGTGGCGGGAGCGAGGGCGCCTCGCGTGGCGTGATCTCCACGCTGAAGCGCGCCATCATCTCCCGCAGCACGGCCCCCACGGTGTCGTCCTCCGGTGGCCCGGCGTCCATCGGTGCAAGCTCCATCGGTCAGCCTCGCCGTCGCCGGATCTCGGCGTTGATCGCGGGAACGACCTCGTGCATGTCGCCGATCACCGCGTAGGACGCCTTGGTGACCATCGGCGCGTTCTCGTCGGTGTTGATCGCCAGGATCGTCTTCGAGCTCGCGCAGCCGGCCCAGTGCTGGATGGCCCCGCTGATGCCGCAGGGGATGTAGACGTCGGGGGAGATGCGGCTCCCGGTCTGGCCGATCTGCTCCTGGTGCGGGCGCCAGCCCAGGCTGGTCACCACGCGGGAGACCCCGAGCGCACCGCCGAGCAGCTCCGCCAGCTCCGCGGTGGCGTCGAACCCGTCCGCGGACCCGGCCCCACGCCCGGCGCCCACGACGACCCGCGCGGAGGTCAACGCGGCGCTCGACAGGTCCTCCGCCGCGGGCTCGACCGACACCACCCGCGCCACCAGGTCCGCCTCCGCGATCTCCGGAGAGAACTCCCGCAGCGTCGCGGTGGTCGGTACACCGGGCTCGTCGACGACGGCGTGGCCCGCGACCGTGAGCACGGCGGGGCGCTGCGGCAGGTCCATCTCCTCGAGGACCGAGCCGCCCACGACCTGGCGGGTGACCCGCAGCGGCTGTGCACCTTCTGCGCCTTCGGCGGGGCCCTCGCCGACGCCCACCACGTTGGCCGCCATCGGCACGTCGAGGCGCGTGGCCAGGTGGGCCGCCACCTCCATACCGCGCGGGGTACCGGGCGCGACGACGGTATCGGCGTCGGTGGTCGCCACCGCGGCCTGCACGGCCGCCGCCCACGCCGCGCCGCCGTAGGACGAGAGGGCGTCGCCGGTGGCGTGGTGGACCTCGGTGACACCGTAGGCGCCGAGCTGGTCGACCAGCCCGTCCGGGCGGGCGCCGACGACGACCGCGTGCACCGGCCCGCCCGCCCGCTCGGCGAGGGTGCGGGCGAAGGTGACGGTCTCCCGTGACACCTCGCTCGCTCCGGTTGCATCGGTCTCGACGAACACGAGGATCATCGCGCCACCCCCAGCTTCTCCAGCAGGTCGACCACGGCCTTCGCCGCGTCCGGTCCCTCGCCGAGCACCTCGACCGCACTCGGCTGCGCGGGCGGCAGCACGAGCCGCCGCCGGCCGGAGCCGGCCGGCTCCCGCTGCGGCTCCACCGTCTCGATCTTCACCTTCTTCGCCTTCATCCGACCCGAGATCGTCGGGTAGCGCGGCTCGACCCCGCCCTCCAGCACGGTGACGACCGCGGGCAGCGGCACCTGGTAGGTCTCGACGCCGTCCGGCCCGGCGACGTGCGCCGTCGCGGTGTCGCCGGTGACCACGACCATGCTTGCCCCGTTGACCACCGGCCGGCCCAGCGCGTAGGCAAGCCGGATCCCGACCTGGAAGTCGCCGGTGTCGGCGGCGTCGTTGCCGAGTAGCACCAGGTCCCAATCGGATCCAGCAGGGCCGCCGCCCTGAACGACGGCGGCGATCTCCCGGGCGACGTCGGCGGGCCCGTACCCGGCCGGATCGGCCTCGATCAGCACCGCCGCCGAGCAGCCCAGCCCCAGCACGCTCCGCAGTTGCTCGACCGCGTCGTCCGTGCCGAGGGTCAGCACGGTCGCCGTCCCGCCGGTGTCGGCGGCGATCCGCACGGCCAGCTCGACCGCACAGTTCTCGTGCGCGCTGACCGTGAACCCGACGTGCCGGGCGTCGACGGCCTGCTCGTCGCCGGTCAGCGCCACCTCGCCCGCGACGTCGGGCACCCGCTTGATGCACACCAGTACGTTGGTCATCGCTAGCCCTTGATCCGCTCGTTGGTCGGGTCGAACAGCGGGGTGGCGTCGTTGCTGCGCACCGTCACCGGGTAGAGCTCCTCCATGTAGGACACGGCGAGCCCGTTGCCGACCACGGCCTGGTCCGGCGGCAGGTACGCCATGAGCACGTGCGCGCCCAGCGACGGCGCCGACCCGGCCGACGTGACGTACGGGTGGCGGCCGTGCCCGTCGGTCAGCGTGCCGCCGTCGCGGGTGAGGATCGGCTCGCCGCCGAGCATGTAGCGCTTCCCCCCGCCGGCCGACGTGTGGTCGTCGACGGTCATCGTGCACAGCACGGTCTGCGGTGCGGCCTCCCGCTGCGCGAGGTAGGCCTCGCGGCCCACGAAGTCGGCGTTCTTGACCTTCGGGCGCGCCATCCCGGCCTCGACGATCGTCCGCTCGCCGTCGAGCTCGAACCCGTAGGCCCGGTAGCCCTTCTCCAGCCGCCCGGTGGTGCCGTAGACGCCGATCCCGACCGGGACGGCCCCGTCGGGCCGCCCGGCCTCGTGCAGCAGGTCCCACACCCGCGCGCCCTGCTCCATCGGGACGTAGAGCTCCCAGCCCAGCTCGCCGACGTAGGAGATCCGTGAGGCCAGCACCTCGACGTTGCCCAGCTCGATGGGCCGGCAGGTGAGGAACGGGAACCCGGCGTGGGAGATGTCGGCATCGGTGAGGCGCCCCAGGATGTCGCGGGCCCGCGGGCCCCACAGCCCGATCGTGGTGAACGCCGAGGTCTGGTCCACGACGGCGGCGCCGGCGGGCAGGTGGTCGGCGAACCACTTGAGGTCCGCCATGCCGTGCAGGCCGCCGGTGACCACGCGGTAGCGGTCGTGGGCGAGCCGCATCACGGTGAGGTCCGAGCGGAAGTCGCCCTTCGGGTCGAGTACCGGCGTGTAGATGACCCGGCCGTCGGCCACGTCGGCCTGGGCGACGACGACGCCCTGCACGGCCTGCGCCGCGGCCGTCCCGACGACGTCGAAGACGGCGAACGCGGACAGGTCCACGATGCCCGCGCGCTCGCGCATCGCGAGGTGCTCGGCGTTGATGATCGGGGACCACCAGCGCGCGTCCCATTCGTGCTCGCGCGGCAGGACCCGGTCGCCGTACTCGCCGAGCAACGCCTCGTTGGACTTGTACCAGAACGGCCGCTCCCACCCGACGGTCTCGAAGAACTCGGCCCCGGCCGCGACCTGGGCCGCGTGCATCGGCGCGAGGCGCTTGCCGCGCTCGCCGGACCACTGCTCGCCGGGGTGCACGATGCCGTAGGTCTTGTTGAACGCCTCCGACGTGCGGGACCGCACATAGGCCCGGGTGCGCTGGTGGGGGTAGAACCGCGCGATGTCGGCGTGGTGCACGTCGATCTCGGAGTGGCCGTGGGTCATCCACTCGGCGACGGCCCGCCCGACGCCGGGGCCCTCCTTGATCCACACCGCGGCCGCCGACCACAGGCCCTTGACCTCGGGCGTCTCACCGAGCAGCGGCCCGCCGTCCGGGGTCAGCGAGAGCAGGCCGTTGATCGCGTAGCGGATCTCGGCCCCGTCGGCGCCGAGCGCGTCCGGCATGAGCTCGAAGGCCTGCTCCAGCTGCGGGTCGAAGTCGTCGGCCGTGAACGGCAGCTCGGTGGGGGAGAGCTTGGACTGCTCGATCGACGGGATCTCGTCGGCGTCGTAGAGGATCGCGCGGTGGGCGTAGGAGCCCACCTCCATGTCGGCACCGTGCTGGCGCTCGTAGCAGAACGTGTCCATGTCTCGGACGATCGGGAACGAGATCTCGCCCGGCCGATCGGCAAGCTGCGGGATCGGTCCCACCGAGATCATCTGGTGCACGGCGGGGGTGAGCGGGATCGACGCGCCCGCCATCTTCGCCAGCTTCGGGCTCCACACGCCGCAGGCGATCACGACGGTCTCGGCCTCGATGTCGCCGCCGGTGGTGCGGACCCGCCGGATCCGGCCCTGCTCGACGTCCATGCCGACCACCTCGACGGTCGACACCACGGTGAGCGCGCCGAGCGCCAGCGCGGACTCGCGGAACAGCGTGCCCGCGCGCAGCGAGTCGACCACGCCGACCGACGGGCACCAGAACGCGCCGAGGATCTTGTCCTTGTCCAGGAACGGGACGCGCTCGACGACGTGGTCCGGGGTCACCAGCTCGGCCGGGACACCCCACGCCCGCGCCGACGACATCCGCCGGCGCAGCTCCTCCATCCGCTCCTCGGTCCGGGCGACCTCGTAGCCCCCGGACTCGGTGAACACGCCCAGCTCCTTGTACTGGCGCATCGAGTCCAGGGTGAGGTCGGCCAGCTCGCGGGAGTGGTCGACCGGGAAGATGAAGTTCGAGGCATGCCCGGTCGAGCCGCCCGGGTTGGGCAGCGGGCCCTTGTCGATCTGGACGATGTCGCGCCAGCCGAGCTGCGCGAGATGGTGCACGAGGCTGTTGCCGACGATGCCCGCGCCGATGACGACGACGCGGGCGGTCGAAGGAACCGAACGAGCGGAGCTTGCGGAGCGAGCATCAGATGCAGCCATGGTCGTCCTCTTCTTCAGTCGCCGAGCTCGCGGCGGCGGCGGGTCACGTACTCGGCCAGCTCCTCGCGCACCGCATCGTCCAGCGGCGGGGGCTCGTACTCGTCGAGCTTCTTGGCTGCGACGTCGCGGGCGCGGGCGGCGGCGTCCTTCGCACCGTTGCGCATCCACCGGTCGTAGTTGTCCGAGCTGTTCACGAACGGCCGGTAGAAGCAGGTGCGGAACCGTTCCATGGTGTGGGCGGCGCCGAGGAAGTGGCCGCCGTGGCGGACCTCGTCGTGCGCGCCGAAGGCCAGCGACGCCTCGTCGATCTCCAGCGGGGTGAACTCCTGCTGCAGCATCTCCAGGACCTGCACGTCGAGCACGAACTTCTCGTAGCTCGCCACCAGCCCGCCCTCCAGCCAGCCGGCGGAGTGCATCACCCAGTTGATGCCCGCGAGGAAGGTCGGGAGCATGGTCATCAACGACTCGTAGCCCGCCTGCGCGTCGGCGGTCTGGCTCGACGTGAGCCCGCCGCCCGAGCGCACCGGCAGCCCGAAGCGGCGCGCGATCTGCCCGGTGCACAGCAGCCCGATCGCCGACTCCGGCGTGCCGAAGCAGGGTGACCCGGACTGCATGTCGATGTTCGACAGGAACGATCCGAAGATCACCGGGCAGCCCGGGCGGATGAGCTGGGACAGCGCGATCCCCGTGAGCGCCTCGGCCATCTGCTGGACCAGCGTCGCCGGGATCGACACCGGCGACATGGCGCCCATCAGCAGGAACGGCGTGATCACGACGGCCTGGTTGGCCTCGCTGTAGGCGAACTGCGCCTCGAGCATGCGCTCGTCCCAGCGCAGGGGGGAGTTGCAGTTGATCAGCGAGATGGTCGCCGGCGTCCGCTCGATCGTCTCCCGGCCGCCGAAGAGGATCTCGGTCATCGCCAGGGTGTCCGCGGCGTTCACCCCGGAGACCACGTTGCCCATGTAGATCTTGTCGGTGAGCGTCTGCAGCGCGAAGGTCATGTCCAGATGCCGCGAGTCGAGCGGCGTGTTCTCCGGCTCGCAGATGATGCCGCCCGCCGAGTCGAGCACGGAGAAGCTCTGCGAGAGGCGGGTGAAGTTGCGGAAGTCGTCCATCGAGGCGTCCCGGCGCACCTCGCCCTCGCGCACGAAGGGCGGCCCGTACACGGCGCCGAACGCCATGGAGTCGTCGCCGATGTGCACGCTGTTGGCGGGGTTGCGGGCCTGCACGTCGAACGACCGGGGCGCCTTGGCGACCTGCTCGAGCACGAAGTCGGGGTCGAAACAGACGACCCCGCCCTCGTCGCCGGAGCCCTCGACCTTCTGCCCGGCCTGGCGGAACAGCTCCAGCGCCCGCGCGTCACCGAACTCCACGCCGATCTCCGAGACCAGCCGGCGCCAGCCCGAGTCGAGCGTGCTCATCGCGTCCTCGGAGAGGATCTCGTAGCGCGGCATTCCGTTGCGGAACATGCGGTTCTCCGCTCAGTGACGGGCTGTGTTCGAGGATCTGGGCTCTTGCGCGCCAGCCTCTTGACGAGCCGGGCGACCGGCGTCACAGTAACCGCAATTCACGGAACAGCGGTTCCATATTGTAGAACTTTGAGGCGGACCCCATGGCGACCCAGACCGGCAGCCAGGCCGTCGAACGCGCCAGCGCCCTGCTCAGCCTGATCGTCGAGTCCGGGACGCCGCGCACCTTCAGCTCGCTCGTCGACGAGCTCGGGCTGGCGAAGTCCACGACATCCCGGCTCCTGCAGGCCCTGGAGCGCAGCCGGCTGGTGCACCGCGACCGGGCCGGGGCGTTCCGTCCGGGCGCGCTGTTCTCCCTGCACGCCGCCCGGCCCAGCGCGCTGCACGACCTGTCCGAGCTCGCCCGCCCCACCATGGAGCACCTGTCGGAGCTGTCGCGGGAGACCGTGAACCTCGCCGTTCCGCGCGGCGGTGCGCTCGTCCAGATCGACCAGGTCGACAGCCGCTACCTGATCGGTGCTGCGAACTGGGTCGGCGTGGACGTGCCCGCGCACTGCACGGCGCTGGGCAAGGTGCTCTACGCCTTCGGCGCGCTCCCGCCCCCGCTCGGGAACCTGGAGCGCCGCACCGCGCACTCCCCGGTGGACCGCGCACAGTTCGACCACGCCCTCGTCGAGGTGCGCCGCCGGGGCTGGGCGGCGTCGCTGGACGAGCTGGAGCTGGGGCTCACCGCCGTCGGTGCGCCCGTGCGGACCGTCGACGGCACCGTCGTCGCCGCCGTGTCGGTCTCCGGACCGACGAACCGCGTCAACGAGTACGGCATCACCAAGCTCGGCGACCTCCTCGTCGCCGAACTCCGCGGCCTGTCGGCGCTGCTGGGCCACCAACCTCGCCCGGAAGGACGACTCGGTGTCAAGGATGGTTTGGGCATGAAGGAAGGGTCGGTATGACGGACCACGCCGGGATCCTGCGCGGGCTCTACGACGAGACCCTGGTCGGCAACAAGCCGCGCGTGCTCGAGCTGACCCAGGAGGGGCTCGCCACGGGCCTCACGCCGGAGACGATGCTGTTCGACGCGCTGATCCCCTCGCTGGAGGAGGTCGGCGCCCGCTTCGAGCGCGGCGACTTCTTCGTGCCCGAGATGCTGGTGGCCGGCAAGGCGATGAGCGGCGCGCTGGACATCCTGCGCCCGCTGCTCGCCGAGACCGGCGCCCAGACCGTCGGCACGTTCCTGATGAGCACCGTCAAGGGCGACGTGCACGACATCGGCAAGAACCTCGTGAACATCATGCTGGAGGGCGCGGGCTTCCACGTGATCGACCTCGGCGTGCAGGTCGGGCCGGACAAGGTGATCGCCGGGATCCAGGAGCACAAGCCCGACATCGTGGGCTTCTCCGCGTTCCTCACCACCACGATGCCGATGTTCAAGGCCAACATCAACGCGCTGCAGAAGGCCGGCCTGCGCGACCAGGTGATCGTGATGGTCGGTGGCGCCCCCGTCACCCAGGAGTACGCCGACGCCGTGGGGGCCGACGGGTACGCCGCCGACGCCGCCACCGCGGTCCGCAAGGCCAAGGAACTGCTCGCCGCCCGCCGCGCCGCCGTAGGAGTCTGATCATGCACACCGTGTTGCGCTCGGCCACCCGCGAGGTCGTCATCGGCGGGGACCAGCCGTTCTGCCTCATCGGGGAGCGCCTCAACCCGACCGGCCGCAAGATCTTCGCCGAGCAGCTGCGCCGCGGCGACCTCTCGCGGATCGCGGTCGACGTCGAGCAGCAGGTCGCCGGTGGCGCGACGATGCTCGACGTCAACATGGGCGTCCCGCTCGCCGACGAGGCCGAGCTGCTCGCCAAGGCCATCACGCTGGTGCAGGAGCTCACCGATCTCCCGCTCTGCATCGACTCCTCGGTCATCGAGGCCCTGGAGGCCGGGCTCGCGGCGTACCAGGGCAAGGCGCTGGTGAACTCGATCACCGGCGAGCGGGAGCGGATGGACGCGATCCTCCCGATCGTCAAGCGGCACGGGGCCGCGGTGATCGCCCTGCCCAACGAGGAGGACGAGATCCCGGACGAGCCGGAGCGCCGGCTGGAGATCACGAAGAAGATCCTCGACATCGCGGTCGGCGAGTACGAGATCCCGATCGAGGACATCGTCATCGACCCGCTGGCGATGCCGATCGGGGCGGACACCACGCTGGTCAACACGACACTGCGGACCATCGAGCTGATCCACGACGAGTTCGACCTGAACATGACCCTGGGTGCGTCGAACGTCTCGTTCGGCATGCCCGGCCGCCACGCCCTGGGGGCGACGTTCCTGCCGATGGCGATGCAGTGCGGGCTGACCAGCGCGATCATGGACGTGCGCGCGCCGCAGATCGTCGAGGCGGTCAAGGCCGCGGACCTGCTGCTCGGCAACGACGAGTGGGGTGCCGCCTGGATCGCGCGGTCCCGCGCGGCGGCCGCAGCCGCGAAGGCCGCGGCGGGGAACTGAGCCGGTGACTGCCCTGCCGGATCCGCCCCCGTCCGAGCCTCCTCCGCCGGATCGGGTGAGCATCCGCTTCGACCCAGACAGGGGCCGGCCGCGCGAGGTGCGCGTGCCCGCGGGCGCCACCCTGTTCGACGCCGCGAGCTGGAACGGCATCGCCGTCGACTCCACCTGCGGCGGGCACGGCACGTGCAAGAAGTGCCGGATGCGGGTCGTCGAGGGCGACGTCCCGGTGTCGCGGCTCGACCCACGCGCGTTCAGCCCCGACGAGCTGCGCGCCGGCTGGCGGCTGGCCTGCCGCGCGCGGGCCGAGCAGGACCTCCGGGTCGAGGTGCCACCCCTGGTCACGAGGCCGAAGGCGGCCACGGTGGGCGTCGGGCGGCAGGTGATCCTGCGTCCCGCCGTGCAGAAGCGCTGCGTGACGCTGCCCGAGCCGACGCTCGCGGACCAGCGCACGGACCTCGAACGGCTGCGGGACGCGCTGCCGGACCTGGAGCTGCGGGTGGGCCTGCCTGCGGTGCGGGACCTGGCCCGGGTGCTGCGTGCCCTCAACGAGGATCAGGCCGACTGGGCCGTGACCGCCGTCGTGGTCGACGACGTGCTCGTCGGCGTCGAGCCGGGCGACACGAGCGAGCGCCTGTTCGGCATCGCGTTCGACCTCGGTACGACGACCGTCGTCGCGACCCTGCTGGACCTGGCCACCGGCACCCCGGTCGCCGTCGCGTCCCTGCTCAACCCCCAGCAGCCCTACGGCGCGGACGTGATCACGCGGATCAGCGCGACGATGATGGACCCGGACGCGCTCGGTCGGCTCACCGCGCTGGCCCACGAGGGCCTCGACCAGCTCGTGGGTGAGGTGTGCGCCGACGGCGGCGTCGACCGGCGCGAGGTCTACGAGATCGCGCTGGCGGGCAACGCCACGATGGTCCACCTCGCGCTGGGCCTGTCCCCCGAGTCGCTGGGGGTCGCCCCGTTCGTCATGGCTTCCCGGTCCTTCGACGATCTCGCCGCCGCCGACCTCGGTGTCGCCGTGCACCCGCGGGCCCGGGCGTACGTGTTCCCGGCGCTCGGCGCCTACGTCGGCGGCGACATCGTCGCGGGCGCGCTCGCCTCCGGGATGGACCGCGACCGGCGGATCCGGCTGTTCATCGACATCGGCACGAACTGCGAGATCCTGCTCGCCGCGGGCGACCGCCTGCTCGCGACCGCCGCGCCCGCCGGGCCGGCGTTCGAAGGCGCGGCCATCCGCTGCGGGATGCGGGCCGCCCCGGGCGCGGTCGAGGGCGTGAAGATCAGCGACGAGGACGTGCTGCTGCAGGTCATCGGCGACGTGGCCCCGGTCGGGCTGGCCGGCTCCGGCCTCGTCGACGCCGTCGCGGCCATGGTCGCCGCCGGGCTCGTCGACGCCTCCGGGCGCCTCGTCGCGCCCGACAGCCCCGGGCGTGCCGCCCGGGCTGGGCGCGCGGCTGCGGCAGGTCGGCCAGGAGCGGGTGTTCGTCCTCGCCTTCCTGGGCGACGAGCCCGGCAGCGACACCGACGGCCCGACGCGCTGGCTCTACCTGTCCCAGCGTGACATCCGCGAGCTCCAGTTCGCCAAGGCGGCGATCGCCACCGGGTGGATGCTGCTCCTGGAGGAGCAGGGGCTGACCGCCGCGGACGTCGCCCAGGTGCTGCTCGCCGGGTCGTTCGGCAGCTACCTGTCCCCGGCCAGCGCCGTGCGGATCGGACTGGTGCCCGACGTCGCGCTGCTGCGCATCGTCAGTGCCGGCAACGTGGCAGGGGAGGGGGCGAAGATGGCCCTGCTGTCGCTGCGCGAGCGGGCGGCGGCGCAGGCGCTGCTGGAGGAGGTGCACTATGTCGAGCTCTCCGACCGCGCCGACTTCAACGACCGGTTCGTCGACCGCCTCACCTTCTGACTCCGGTCGGGTCGCCGTCGTGGCATGCGGGGCGATCGCCCGGCACGTCGCCGACGTCGCCGCCCTCCGGGGCTGGCCGGTCGACGTGCACCCGCTGCCGCCCCTGCTGCACAACCGGCCGGAGCGGATCGCCGCCGCGGTCGAGCGGCGCGTGGGTGAGCTGCGGCCCCGGTACGGGCGGGTGGCGGTGGCCTACGCCGACTGCGGGACCTACGGGGCGCTCGACGACGTGTGTGCCCGGCTCGCGGTGCCCCGCCTGCCCGGCACCGACTGCTACGAGGTGTTCGCCGGTGCCGCGCGGATGCGCGCGCTGCTCGAGGCCGAACCCGGCACCTACGTGCTCACCGACTACCTCGCGACGTCGTTCCACCGCTCGGTCGTCGTCGAGCTCGGCCTCGACCGGTTCCCGGAGCTGCGCGACGACTACTTCGGCCACTACCGCCGGGTGGTGTGGCTGGCCCAGCACCCGACCGCCCGCGCCCGCGCGGCGGCGGAGCGGGCGGCCGGGCTGCTCGGCCTGCCGCTGGAGGTGGTCGTCGTCGGCGACATCCTCCTCGAGAAGGCCGTCGAGCAGTTCGTCGGCGGGTAGCTCCGATCGTTTCCCAGGCACCCTGCGCCTCAATTCGAACTCAAAGCTTGACGTACCCGTCCAGACGGACAGGATCAACGCGAGCCCAGCTCTACCCCGGTGGAGGACATCGATGACATCGTCCGCACATGACGCCGCGCTGGTCGTGGACAGCCTGTGGAAGATCTTCGGAAACGGGGCCGACAAGATCATCGGCACCTCGGATGCGGACCTGTCGCGCAAGGACCTGCAGACCAAGACCGGCTGCGTGATGGCCGTCAAGGACGTCTCGTTCGAGGTGGCGCCCGGCGAGGTGTTCGTGGTGATGGGCCTGTCCGGCTCGGGCAAGTCCACCCTGATCCGGCTGCTCACCCGGCTCATCGAGCCCACCTCCGGGCATGTGGTGATGAACGGTGAGGAGATCACCGGCGCCAACGACGTCCAGCTGCGCGAGCTGCGCAGGCACCACGTGTCGATGGTGTTCCAGCACTTCGGCCTGCTGCCGCACCGCAAGGTGATCGACAACGTGTCCTACCCGTTGGAGGTGCGCGGCGAGGACAAGGCGAAGCGCCGGGCCCGGGCCAAGGACATGGTCGACCTGGTGGGGCTGACCGGGTACGAGGAGTCCTACCCCGACCAGCTCTCCGGCGGCATGCAGCAACGCGTCGGGCTGGCCCGGGCGCTGGCCGTCGACCCGCAGGTGATGATGTTCGACGAGCCGTTCTCCGCGCTCGACCCGCTGATCCGCCGGGACATGCAGAACGAGGTCATCCGGCTGCACGAAGAGGTCGGCAAGACGATGATCTTCATCACGCACGACCTGCAGGAGGCGCTCAAGCTCGGCGACCGAATCCTGATCATGCGCGACGGAGAGATCGTGCAGGTCGGCACGCCCGCTCAGGTGGTCGGCACCCCCGCGGACGACTACGTGCGCGACTTCGTCTCCGAGGTGCCGCGTTCGCACGTGCTGACGCTGCGCTGGGTGACGCGCCCGGCGCGGCCCGGCGAGTCGCTGGACGGGCCTGCGATGCCCGCCGACCGGATCATCCGCGAGGCCGCCCGCGGTGTGCTCGACGCCGAGCACCCGGTCCGCGTCTTCGACGGCGACGAGATGCTCGGTGTGGTCGACGACGATGACATCCTGCGTGTGGTGGTGGCCGAGGACGACGTCATCGGGGAGCCCGGGGGCGCCGATCACCCGACGTTGACCGACGAGCACGTTCCCGCCCAGCAGGGCGCGGCGCAATGACCACCACGCTGGAGCGGCCACCGACCCCGCCTGCGCCGTCACCCGGTCGCGGCCGGTCGCTGCGGCGGCCGGGGAACGGCCTTCTGGCGCTGGGCGTGCTCGTGGTCTGGGTGCTTGGCTGGGCGATCTGGCGGGGCACGGCCACCCTGGAGATCGGCGGCGCCGAGCTGACCGGCTTCCACGAGTGGCTCAACGGCATCCGGGACGCGTTCGACCAGGCCCGCGCGGACAGCTTCTTCTTCGAGTACATCATCGGCGGCATCAGCGCTGTGATCGACGCGACCGTCACCGGTCTGCGCCAGCTGCTCAGCCAGCCGTCCTTCCCGCGGCCGGTGCCCGAGATCGGCTGGCTCGGCGTCGTCGCGATCTTCACCTGGCTGGCCTACGCGCTGGCCGGGTGGCGTTCGGCGGTGCTGGTGCTGGGCGGGCTGCTGCTGTTCGGCTTCCTCGGCTACTGGCCAGAGGCCATCGACACGCTGATCATCACGTCCGTGGCGGTGCTGCTGTGCGTGATCATCGGGATTCCGATGGGCATCTGGATGGCCGGCAGCCGCCGGGCCTCGGCGGTGATCACACCCATCCTGGACGCGATGCAGACCATGCCGTCCTTCGCCTATCTGGCCCCGCTGGTGCTGGTGTTCGGCATCGGCCCGGCCTCGGCCGTGGTCGTCACGCTGATCTACGCGGTGCCGCCGTTGACCCGGATCACCGCACACGGCATCCGCACGGTGTCCCCGACGACCATCGAGGCCGTGCGCTCGATGGGCGCCAGCCGGTGGCAGACGCTGCGCACGGTGCAGCTGCCGATGGCCCGTCGGACCATCATCGTGGGTCTGAACCAGTGCACGATGGCCGCACTGTCCATGGCCACCATCGCGGCCCTGATCAATGGACCGGGGCTGGGTCAGCCGGTGGCCCAAGCGCTGCAGAGCCTGGACATCGGCAACGCCTTCGTCAGCGGCATCGCGATCGTGATCATGGCGATCGTGCTGGACCGCACCACCACCGCGGCCAGCGAACGGGCCGAGGTGGCCACCCGCAGGGGCGAGAACCCGCGCACCCGCCGGATCGCGCTCATCGCGGGCGGGGTCGTCGCGCTGGTCTGCGTCTACCTGTCCCGGTTGTACCTGCAGCTGGCTCAGTTCCCGGCGGAGCCCGACCTCGGCGCGCCGCTGGCGGTCGCGGTCACCGCGTTCACCGACGGGCTGGTGAGCACGGTGTCCGGGTTCACCGCGGCTATCACCAACATCGTCAGCACGGTGCTGCTCAACCCGTTGCAGTCGTTGCTCGCGGACTCGCCGTGGTGGCTGATGAGCCTGGTCCTGCTCGCCCTCGCCTACCTGGCGGGCGGCTGGCGGCCCACGGCGATCACGCTGGCCTGCCTACTCGTCATCCTGGGCACCGGGATGTGGAACGAGGCCATGAAGACCCTCGCCACCACCCTCGTCGCGACCCTGGCGGTGATCGTCTTCGCGGTGGTCGTCGGGGTGTGGATGGGCCGCAATCGGCGGGCCGACACCGCGGTGCGGCCGTTCCTGGACGCCTTCCAGACCATCCCGCCGTTCGTCTACCTGGTGCCTGCACTGGCGCTGTTCGGCACCAGCCGGTTCACCGCGATCGTGGCCGCCGTCGCGTTCGGTGTGCCCGTGGCCACCAAGCTGATCGCCGACGGCATCCGGGGCGTGTCACCGACGTCGGTGGAGGCCGCGCGCGCGTCAGGCACCACGGCCTGGCAGATGATCAGCAGGGTGCAGCTGCCGATGGCAAAGGCGGCCGTGGTGCTGGCGTCCAACCAGGGCTTGCTGTACGTGCTGTCGATGGTGGTCATCGGCGGCCTGGTCGGTGGGGGCGGCCTCGGCTACTACGTGGTCGCCGGGTTCTCCCAGGGCCAGCTGTTCGGCAAGGGGCTGGCCGCAGGCATCGCCATCACGGCCCTGGGGATCATGCTCGACCGAGTCGCCCAATACGCCGCGGCCCGCTACGGCCGGCGCTGATCAGGAGGAACCCCGGTGAAACTGAGAGCTGTCCGACGCGCCGCGCTCATGGCGGTGCTGGGCCTGTCCCTGGCCGCCTGTGGCGGCGGCAACATCCAGAACGCCCCGGCGCCCAGCGGCGGCGGAGGCCAGGCCGCGAACTGCGGCAAGCTCAACATGGCGATCAACCCCTGGGTCGGCTACGAGGCGTCCGCGCACGTGGTCGGCTACGTCGCCAAGAGCAAGCTGGGCTGCGAGGTCGAGTACAAGAACGTCAAGGAGGAGGTCGCCTGGCAGGGCATGGGCAACGGTGAGGTCGACGTGGTGATCGAGAACTGGGGCCACCCGGACCTCGTGCAGAAGTACATCACCGACCAGAAGACGGCCCAGGACGCCGGGCCGAACGGCAACATCGGCATCATCGGCTGGTACGTGCCGCCGTGGCTGGCCCAGCAGCACCCGGACATCACCGACTGGAACAACCTCAACAAGTACGCCGACATGTTCAAGACCACGGAGTCGGGGGGACAGGGGCAGCTGCTGGACGGCGACCCGTCGTTCGTCACCAACGACGAGGCACTGGTCAAGAACCTGAACCTGAACTACAAGGTCGTGTACGCCGGCAGCGAGGCCGCGTTGATCCAGGCGTTCCGCCAGGCCGAGGCGAACAAGAAGCCGCTGCTCGGCTACTTCTACGAGCCGCAGTGGTTCATGTCCGAGGTGCCGCTGGTCAAGGTGAACCTGCCCCCGTACACCGAGGGCTGCGACGCCGACCCGGCGAAGATCGCCTGCGACTATCCCAAGTATGACCTGAACAAGATCGTCGCGACCACGTTCGTCGAGGGCAACAGCCCGGGCTACAAGCTGGTCAAGGCGTTCAATTGGACCAACGAGGACCAGAACCTGGTCGCGAAGTCCATCGCCGAGGACAAGATGGACCCGGAGCAGGCCGCGCAGAAGTGGGTCGACGCCAACCCGGACAAGGTCAACGCCTGGATCCAGGCCGCCCAGGCCTAAACCCGCTCGTCGCGCGAGCGGCGCCTCGTGTCCGAGGCCATCGGACACGAGCGCCGCTCGACCCACCTTGACCTCGCGTGACTCTTGGAGACGATCACAGCGTGCCGAACCTGTTCGTGGACGGGAAATGGACCGCCGGCTCCGGCGGGACGGCCGACGTGCTCAACCCGTTCGACGCGAGCGTCGTCGAGACGATCGACCAGGCCGGCCCCGACGACGTCGAGGCCGCGGTCGCCGCCGCCCGAGCCGCGTTCGACGACCCCCGCGGCTGGCGGGCCGCCCCAGTCGCGGAGCGGGCCGGGGTCCTGCGCCGCATCGCGGACCTGCTCCAGCGCGACAAGGAGCACCTCGCCCGCATCGAGACGCTCGACACGGGCAAGACGCTCGTCGAGAGCCGCATCGACATCGACGACGTGACGGCGGTGTTCCGGTACTACGCCGACCTCGCCGCCACCCAGGAGGGCCGGACCGTCGACGTCGGCGTGCCGCACGTGCTCTCCCGCATCGCGCACGAGCCGGTCGGGGTATGCGTGCTGATCACGCCGTGGAACTACCCCCTGCTGCAGCTGTCGTGGAAGCTCGCGCCCGCGCTCGCCGCCGGGTGCACCTGCGTGATCAAGCCCAGCGAGGTCACGCCGTTGACGTCCGTGCTGCTCGTGCGCCTCGCGGAGGAGGCGGGCGTCCCGCCGGGTGTGGTCAACATCCTGCTCGGCACCGGGCCGTCGGTCGGTGCACCCCTGGCCGAGCACGGGGACGTGGACATGGTCAGCTTCACCGGTGGCCTCGCCACCGGGCAGGCGATCATCCGGGCCTCGGCGGCGACCGTGAAGCGGGTCGCCGTGGAGCTGGGCGGGAAGAACCCGAACATCGTGTTCGCCGATGCGCTCGACGGCGAGGGGTTCGAGACGGTCGTCGACAACGCGCTCACCGCCGTCTTCCTGCACTCCGGGCAGGTGTGCTCGGCCGGGGCGCGCCTGATCGTCGAGGAGTCGGTCGCGGACGCGGTGGTCGCCGAGCTCGCCTCGCGCGCCGACGCGATCCGGATCGGCAACGGACTCGACCCGGCCAGCCAGACCGGCCCGCTCGTCTCGGAGGCGCACCGGGCGAAGATCGAGGACTTCGTCGCGTCGGCCCGGGCGGAGGGCGCCAGGGTGATGGCGGGTGGATGCCGCCCCGACGCACCCGAGCTGGCCCAGGGCTACTTCTACCGCCCCACGGTGCTGGACGGCTGCCACCGCGGCATGCGCGTGGTGCGGGAGGAGACCTTCGGGCCGCTGCTGACCGTCGAGCGGTTCCGCACCGAGCACGAGGCCGTCGAGCTCGGCAACGACACGACCTACGGCCTGGCCGGCGCGGTGTGGTCCCGCAACGCGGCGCGAGCCCACCGGGTGGCCGCGGCGCTGCGCCACGGCACCGTCTGGATCAACGACTTCGGGCCGTACGTGCCGGGCGCGGAGTGGGGCGGCATGAAGCGCTCCGGCAACGGCCGCGAGCTGGGTCCGACGGGGCTGCACGAGTACCAGGAGCAGAAGCACATCTGGCACAACACGGCGCCCGCGCCCGCGCGGTGGTTCTGAGTCGCAGGGACATCGCGACCTCGCAGAGCGCGTCGACTCGTCGCCGAGGTGATCCCCCGCTACGGGTGTAGGGGGCTGCGGGTGAGGTGGTGATCGTCGGTTGCGGGTGTGCTGGGTCGTGGCGACGACCGTGTGGGCCCACCAACGGGGATCTTCGGCGGTCACACAGCCACGACCACCCGTAGCGGGCGATCATGCGCTGCGCGCCCGTTACCACACAGCCATGACCACCCGTAGCGGGCGATCATGCGCTGCGCGCTCGTCACCCCGCGCGGTGCCGGTAGAACGCGGCCTTCACCGGTGGCAGGGGCGTGTTGCCGAGGATGATGTCGGCGGCCTTCTCGGCCACCATCATCACCGGCGCGTAGATGTTGCCGTTGGTGACGTAGGGCATCACCGAGGCGTCGACCACCCGCAGCCCGCTGGTGCCGTGCACCCGCATCGTGAGCGGGTCGACGACCGACATCGGACCGGCGCCCATGGCGGCCGTGCAGCTCGGGTGCAGCGCGGTCTCCGCGTCCCGGGCGACCCAGTCGAGGATCTGCTCGTCCGACTCCACCTCCGGGCCGGGGGAGAGCTCTCCGCCGTCGAACGCCCGCAGGGCGGGCTGCCCGAGGATGTCCCGGGTCACCTGGAGCGCCTCCACCCACTCCCGACGGTCCTGGTCGGTGGACAGGTAGTTGAACCGCAGGGCGGGGTGCGTGCGCGGATCCGTGCTGGTGATCGTGCAGGTGCCGCGGGCGTCGGAGTACATCGGACCGATGTGCACCTGGTAGCCGTGATCGGCCGCGATCGGCGTGCCGTCGTAGCGCACCGCGATCGGCAGGAAGTGGAACATCAGGTTCGGGTAGTCCACGTCGTCGTTGCTGCGGACGAAGCCGCCCGCCTCGAAATGGTTGGTGGCGCCGGGGCCGCTGCGCAGGAAGAGCCACCGTGCACCGGTACCGGGCCAGTGCCGTTTGGCCAGGTAGGGCTGCATCGACACCGGCTGTGTGCAGGCGTGCTGCACGTAGACCTCCAGGTGGTCCTGGAGGTTCTCGCCGACGCCGGGGAGGTCGGCGACCACCGGGATGCCCAGCCCGCGCAGCAGCCCGGGTTCGCCCACGCCCGACAGCTGCAGCAGCTGGGGCGAGTTGATCGCCCCGCCGCACAGGATGACCTCGCCCGCGTCCACCCGTCGGACGGGCCTGCCCCAGTGCGAGTACTCGACGCCGACCGCGCGGGTGCCGTCGAAGCACACCTTCGTCACCAGGGCGCCCGTGCGGACGTCGAGGTTGGGCCGCGACATCACGGGGTGCAGGTACGCGCGGGCCGCGGACAGCCGCCGCCCGTGGTGGACGTTGCGGTCGAACCGGGCGAAGCCCTCCTGGCGGTACCCGTTGACGTCGTCGGTGAGCGGGTAGCCCGCCTCTTGCGCCGCCTGCAGGAAGGCGCCGAACAGCGGATTGGCGGCGGGCCCGCGTTCGAGCACGAGCGGCCCGCTGTGCCCGCGGAACTCGTCGTCGGACGCGGCGGCCAGGCAGTTCTCCATGCGGATGAAGTAGGGCAGGCAGTGGGCGTAGTCCCAGGTGGCCATCCCGGGATCGGCCGCCCACCGCTCGTAGTCCAGCGGGTTGCCGCGCTGGAAGATCATCCCGTTGATGCTGCTGGAGCCGCCGAGCACCTTTCCCCGGGCGTGCGGGATCCGCCTGCCGCCCATGTGCGGCTCCGGCTCGGACTCGTAGCGCCAGTCGTAGAACCGGCTGCCACTGGGGAACGTCAGCGCGGCGGGCATGTGGACGAACACGTCCCACGGGTAGTCGCTGCGGCCCGCCTCCAGCACCAGCACCCGCGTGGACGGGTCCACCGACAACCGGTTGGCCACCGCACAGCCGGCCGATCCGCCTCCGACGATGACGACGTCGTACCCATCGCGAGGCATGACGCCCCCCGTTCGTCGCAGTGTTAGGCCGGGCGGCGGGTGCTGCCGCGAAGGTCACTCGTACCGGCCCGGTCTCCCGGCGTCAAGCAGGGACGATCCGACCGTCCTGCCGAATGACATGCTTGTCATCGTCGTCGGGTACACATTCTGCGTGCCACGGAAGGGTGAGCCGGGCGGGGAGAAGCTGCGCGAGTACCGCGCCAAGCGCGACTTCGCCGTGACCGCAGAACCCCAGGGCGCCGCCGCCGACGCCGGGGGAGCGCGCTTCGTCGTCCAGCGCCACCGGGCGCGGCGGCTGCACTACGACTTCCGTCTCGAGGTCGACGGCGTGCTCGCGAGCTGGGCGGTGCCCCGCGGCCCGTCGCTCGACCCGGCGGCGCGGCAGCTGGCCGTGCACGTCGAGGACCACCCGTTGGAGTACGCCGACTTCGAGGGCGTCATCCCGCGTGGGCAGTACGGCGGGGGTGACGTGATCGTCTGGGACCGCGGCACGTGGACGCCCGCACACACCGACGACCCGGTCACCGCGATCCGGGACGGGGAACTGCACTTCGACCTGACCGGCGAGAAGCTGGCGGGCCGGTTCGCGTTGATCCGGCGCGGCCGTACCGGGAAGGACGAGTGGCTGCTCGTCCACAAGAACGACGAGCACGCCCGGCACGGCTGGACCGCCGACGACCATCCCCACTCGGTGCTCAGCGGCCGCACGAACGACGAGGTCGCCGCCGCCCCGGACGCGCTGTGGCAGAGCGGCGTGGCGGCCGCGGAGGCCGAGGTCAGGCTGGGCGCGGGCGCGTCGGAGCCGCCGACCGACGACGAGCTGGCCGCCCTCGACGGGATCCGCCGCAACGGCCCGTGGTCGGTCGCCGGCCGCGACGTCAAGCTCACCAACCTCGACAAGGTGCTCTTCCCCGGGCGGGACGGCGAGCCGCCCGTCACCAAGCGCGAGCTGGTGCGGCACTACGCGACGGTCGGGCCGCTGCTGCTGCCCTACCTCGCCGGGCGGCCGGTCAACCTGCACCGGTACCCCGAGGGCGTCGACCGCCAGGGTTTCTGGCAGCAGGAGCTGCCGGCGGGGACGCCGGACTGGGTGACGCGGTGGCACGACGACGACCCCGGTCCGGACACGGCGGAGTGGCGCGTCCTCGTCGACGGCGTACCGACGCTGGCGTGGCTGGCCAACCTCGCCGCCGTGGAGCTGCACCCGTGGACGGGCCGCCTTCCCGACGTCCGCCGGCCGGCCTGGGCTCTGATCGACATCGACCCGGGAACGAAGACGACGTTCGCCCAGGTCCTCGTGCTCGCCCGGTTGTTCCGCACGGCGCTGGGGCATCTCGGCGTCGAGGGCATGCCCAAGGTCACCGGGCAGCGCGGCATCCAGATCTGGGTGCCGGTGGCGCCGGGCTACACCTACTCCGACACGCGGGGCTGGGTGGAGAAGGTGTCGAAGGCGGTCGGCAACACGGTGCCCGAGCTGGTCAGCTGGGAGTGGACCAAGGACCGGCGCGGTGGGCGGGCGCGGCTGGACTACACCCAGAACGTGGTCAACAAGACGCTGGTCGCGCCGTGGAGCGTCCGGCCGCGGGCGGGCGCTCCCGTGTCGGTGCCGATCACGTGGGAGGAGCTCGACGACCCCGACCTGGCGCCGGACCGCTGGACGGTGCGCGACGTCCCCGAGCGCGTCCGTGAGGCCGGCGACCCGCTGGCCCCCCTGATCGGCCGCGCCCAGAAACTCCCTCCGCTGTAGATCACCGCGAGCCTCGCCCTGGGGTGGGAAGATCGCCGCGAGCGTCGCCCGGAAGCGGTGCGCTCCACCCTGCAGCGACGCCCACGGTGATCACCTGTGGCCGCTCTACCCGACCGGCTTGAGCGGGTCGTGTCCCATCGACATCAGCCGGTACCGCCAGTGCGCCTCGCCCGCCGTCGGCTCGAGGTCGTCGCGGCGCTGCTCGGTGACCCGCTGCAACCACGTTGCGCATCACGCGCTCGTCCTCCGACGTGAGGTCGGTGCGCCGCTTGCCGAGGATCCGCAGCACCTCCTGGCCGGTCGGGGTGCCGACGCCGCCCTGGGTGCCGGGTTCGACCGCGCCGTCCTCGTCCACCGAGCGGGTCAGGAGCCAGTCGCGCAGCTCATGCGACGTCATGTTCACCACGCGGTGGAACTCGTTCCACAGCTCGTCGTCCACGTGTTCGACTGCCATGCGGGCGGGCTACCCCGGCCGTCGCGGCGACAACCGGAGGTCTGATCGCGCTCACACGGGGTACATGGCGGCCATCCCCCGATCGATGGAAGGACGCGGCATGGTCGCCTTCGGCTACACCCTCATGTGCGAGCAGCGCGGTCCGCGCGAGCTCGTCTCCGACGCCGTGGCCGCCGAACAGGCGGGCTTCGACTTCGAGGTCATCAGTGATCACTACTTCCCGTGGCTCGACGCCCAGGGCCACGCGCCCAACGCCTGGGCCGTGCTCGGCGCGGTCGCGACCGCGACCCGGCGCGTGCCGCTGATGACCTACGTGACCTGCCCGATCATGCGCTACCACCCGGCCGTCGTCGCCCAGCAGGCGGCGACCGTCGCGCTGCTGGCCGGTGACGACCGCTTCGTGCTCGGGCTGGGCGCGGGCGAGAACCTCAACGAGCACGTGGTCGGGCGCGGCTGGCCGCCCGCGAACGTGCGCCACGAGATGCTCACCGAGGCCGTCGAGATCATCTCCCGGCTGTTCGAGGGCGGCTACGTCAGCACGGACGGGCAGCACTACCGCGTCGACTCCGCGAAGCTCTGGGACCTGCCGCAGAGCCGGGTGCCGATCGCGGTGGCGGTGTCGGGCAGCCAGTCGGTGGAGACCTTCGCCCCGATCGCCGACGCGATGGTCGCCGTCGAGCCGGAGCCCTCGCTCGTCACGGGTTTCGACGACGCGGCGGGCGTGCAGCTGCCGAAGATCGGGCAGCAGCCCATCTCCTGGGGGCCCGACCGCGACGCCGCCGTGGCGACCGCGCACGACCAGTTCCGCTGGTTCGCGGGTGGGTGGAAGGTCAACGCCGAGCTGCCGGGCACCTCCGGGTTCGCGGCGGCGACGCAGTTCGTGCGGCCCGACGACGTCGCCGAGGCGATCCCCTGCGGGCCGGACGTCGCGGCGCATGTCGAGGCCGTCCGCCCCTTCGTCGACGCCGGCTTCACCCACGTCGCACTGGTGCAGATCGGCGGGCAGACCCAGGCCGAGTTCGTGTCGTTCGCCGCCCGGGAGCTGCTGCCGGCGCTGCGGGAGGAGTACGGCAAGCCCGACGACGTGGCGGTGCATGCCCGCTGAGGAACGCGGCCGAGCTCGCCCCGGACGGGGCTGTTCGGCACTCTGCCGGGTGGAGTTCTCGCGATCGTGACCTGCGCGCGACCGCACCCGTTTCCGTGCGCACTAGCGTCGGCCCCCTTCCGGGGAAGGAGACGGGAAATGACCTCGACCGACGCGACCCAGGCCGTCAAGGCACTGTGGTGGCTGGTGTTGATCCGGGGCGTGCTGGCGGTTCTGTTCGGCCTGTACGCCCTGTTCTCGCCCGCGGCCGCGCTGCTGGCCCTCGTGTACGTCTTCGGGTTCTACGCGATCATGGACGGGGTGGCGGCGCTCGCCGTCGGCTTCCGGCACCGCCGCACCTCGCACTGGGGCTGGCACGTCGCGCAGGGCGTGGTGTCGCTGATCGCGGGCCTGATCGCGCTGTTCTGGCCCGGTCCGACGGTCCTCGCGCTCGTGTTCATCATCGCCGTGTGGAGCATCGTGCTCGGCGTGACGGAGATCGTCGAGGCCTTCCAGGCGCGACGGCACGGCTCGACGTCGTGGGGGTGGCTGCTGGTCGGCGGGATCGTCGGCATCCTCTTCGGCGTCGTGCTGATCTCCTCGCCTGCGGCGGGCGCGCTCGCGCTGCTGTGGGTGATCGGGGTGTTCGCGCTGGTGTTCGGCGTGGTCTACGTCGTGTGGGCGTTCCGGCTGCGGAGCGCGGCAAAGGCAGTCGCCGCGATGTGAGAAGGGGCGCGCCGGCTCCCGCGTCCGGCGTTCTCCGACGGGAAGCCTCGGGTGCCCCCCGAGGTTTCCCAGGACGTGGTTCATCCCCTCGACAACCCGTTGTGGTCGGCGCTGACCGGCCCGCAGGCCCACCTGGCCGTCCGGAACGGCCGCGCCGCGCGGTACCCGGCCGACGTCTCGCCGTTCGCCGCCGTCCCCGGCCCGGGCCCGGCGTGGGACGACCTCGCGGCGCTGACGGGGGAGGACGGAACGGTGGTCGTGCCGGCCGCCCCCGACGAGCCGCCATCCGGGTGGGAGCTGGTCGGGGCGATCCCCGGAGTGCAGATGGACGGCTCCGGGCTCGCCGTCCGGGCCGACCCCGAGGCCGTCCGGCTCGGGCCCGGCGACGTCCCGGAGATGCTCGACCTGGTCGCCCGCACCCAGCCTGGCCCGTTCGGGCCCCGCACGATCACCCTCGGCACCTACCTCGGCATCCGCCGCGGCGGGGCGCTCGTGGCGATGGCCGGGGAGCGGATGCGCCCGCCGGGGTGGGGCGAGATCAGCGCGGTGTGCACCGACCCGGCGCAGCGCGGGCAGGGCCTGGCGGGCCGGTTGGTGCGGGCGGTCGGCGCGGTGGTCCGGGAGCGCGGCGACGTGCCGTTCCTGCACGCGGCCGCCACGAACGCCGCCGGGATCCGGCTCTACGAGCAGCTCGGCTTCACCCTGCGCCGCGAGATCCTCTTCGCCGCGCTGCGCGCGATCTCGGGTGGGCGCCCAGGATGCCAGCATGGTGGCCATACTGCGGTCGGAGTGCAGTAGAGCCACCATGCTGCGAACCTCGGCCGCCTCTCTACGGAAGCAGGCCGCCCAGCGCGTCGCCCAGCGCGTCGAGCGTGGGACGCCGGGCCGGGTCGCGGTCCAGGCAGGCGTCGATCGCCGCCGCCACCTCCACCGGTAGCCGCCGCCGTGCCCGGACCTTCGGCGCGCGGCGTTCGAGCTGCAGGTACCGCGGCTCGCTCCAGCTGCAGTCGTCCTCGCCGCAGCGGCACGACCACATGTCCCCGCCGTCGCCGAAGGGCCGGTGCCCCGTCGCGGCCTCGTAGAGCACCAGCCCGATGCCCCAGGTGTCCGTCGCCGCGCTGACCGGCTCACCGAGCGCCTGTTCGGGCGCCATGTTCCGGGCCGTGCCGACCCCCGCGCGGCACGGCCCGGGCGGGCGGGACAGTCCGAGGTCGATCAGCCGGGCGGCGCCCCCGCTGACGATGATGTTGCTCGGCTTGATGTCCAGGTGCAGGTGCCCGCGGCTGTGTAGGTAACGGGCGGCGGAGCAGAGGTGCTGACCGAGGTGGCCGAGCAGCGGTTGCGGCAGTCGCGCGTGCTCGGCGAGCAGCGCGGACGAGCGACGGGCCTGCGAGAGCTTCGAGGACCAGTGCAGGCGTACCGGTGCGCGGGGCGTGCAGCTCGTAGGCACGCACCAGGTGCGGATGGCTGGCACCCAGCAGCAGCCGGCCCTCGCGCACCAGGGCTGCGCCGCACGGCCGCCTGCCCGCGCCCGGTCCGGGCGCACGGTCTTCACGACGCAGTGGCTGTAGCGGGCGGTGCTCCACGCGATGTACGTGTCGTAGTCCTCGCCGCGGCGCAGGTGGTCGGCCACGGGGTAGCCGGGGACGACCTCGGCGCCCTGCGCGAGCGGCGGCTCCTCGACGATCTCGGGCGCCGTCACGCCGAGCCCCGCTCGTGCTGCCGCGTCTTCACCGTGTCGATCTCCGGGGGCGCGAATGTGGTCGGCCGGGGCAGCGGCCGGTGCGGGTGCGGGTGCGGCTGCACGTGCGGCCCGGGACGCGGCGCCGGCCGCGGGGCGACCGGCCCATGATGCATGCGGTAAAGCTGCGCGTAGCCCGGTGACGTCGACAGCAGCTGGACGTGCGTGCCCGCCGCCGTGACGCGTCCCTTCTCCAGGTAGAGGATCTGGTCCGCATCGGTCACGGTCAGCAGGTTGTGGCTGATGATCAGGGAGGTCCGGCCCGCCATCAGCCGCCGCAGCGGCGTGAGCACGCGCTCGGCGGAGCCGGCGTCGAGCCCGGTCGTCGGCTCGTCGAGCAGCAGGACCGGCGCGTTGCGGATCATCGCCCGGGCGATCGCCAGCCGCTGCCGCTGGCCGCCCGACAGCATCCGGCCGCGCTGCCCGATGCGGGTGTCGTAGCCGTCGGGCAGGGCGGAGATGAAGTCGTGCGCGTCCGCCGCGATCGCCGCCGCGACGACGTCGCGTTCGCGGGCCTCGGGCCGTCCCCAGAGGATGTTGTCGCGGACCGTGCCGTCGAAGACCAGCGTCTCCTGCAGCACGGCGGCGAGGTTGCGGCGCAGGTCGGCCAGCGACAGCTCGCGAAGGTCCACCCCGTCGAGGGTGACCCGGCCGCGGTCGGGGTCGTAGAAGCGCAACAGCAGCTTCGTCAGCGTCGTCTTGCCCGCGCCGCTGGCCCCCACCACGGCGAGCTTCTGGCCCGGGGCGATCGTGAAGCGCACGTCGCGGAGCGACGGTGCGTCGACGCCGGGGTAGGTGAAGGTGAGGTTGTCGACGCTGAGGGCGCCGTGCGCTCGGCCGAACGGGCGCGGGTTGACCGGGTCGACCACCGACGGCTTCTCGTCGAGGACCTCGATGATCCGCTCTGCACCGGCGCTGGCGGCGTAGGCGGTGGTGGCCAGGCCGCCGAACGCCCGGATCGGCCCGTAGAGCTGGGCCAGGTAGGCCATGAACACCAGCAGCCCGCCGAGCGTCATCGACCCCGCGGCCAGCTGCCAGATGCCGATGCCGATCACCAGCAGCACCGCTGCCGTCTCGAGCAGGTCGATGAACGGGCCGAACGTCGCCCGCAGGCGCGTGGCCACCATCTGCGCGGCGAACGCGCCGAGGTTCTCGGCGTGGAAGCGCTTGGTCTCCGATGCCTGGCGGTCGTAGGCCTGGACCAGCGCGGCGTTGCTCAGGCTCTCCTCGGCGACCGCCGCGATCGTCCCGGTCCGCCGCCGCTTCTCCCGTGACGCCGCCTTGATGCGCGTGGAGAAGTAGCGCGACGCCAGCGCGAACAGCGGCGCGGCGATCAGCGAGGCGAGCGTGAGCTTCCAGTTCAGGTAGAACAGCAGCCCGCCGAAGATCAGGATCTTGACGCTGTGCGCGATCACCTGCATGACCCCGGAGAGCACCAACTGCTCGATCGCGTTGACGTCGCTGGAGATGCGCGACATCAGGTCGCCGAGCTGACGGCGCTCGAAGAACCCGAGCGACATCCGGTGCAGGTGGGCGAACAGGTTGGTGCGCAGGCTCAGGACGAACCGCTCCCCGACCCAGGTGCACAGGTAGTCGTCGACGAACGACAGCAAGCCGCCCGCCACCGCGATGCCGATGTAGGCCGCGGCGATCAGCGGGAACAGCGAGAAGTCGCGGGGAGTGAGCACGTCGTCGACGAGGATCTTGAAGATCCAGATTCCCACGGCGTCCATCGCGGGCCCGACCCCGACGAAGAGCAGGCAGACCGCGAGGCGGAGGCGGAACGGTCTGGTCAGGGGCCAGAAGCGCGTGAAGACCTGGCGGACGGACAGCGCCGGAGCGGCGTCGACCAGGGAGCTGCGCGACTCCGCGTACATCGCGGAGCGGGCGGCGCGTCCGCGGGGCGCCCGGTGTCGGGGAGTTCTCGAACTGCTGCCACGATGGTGGGGGGCGGCCTATCTCGACGGTCGGGGAAACGCGGCGGCCCCACCCGCGAACGCGAATGGGGCCACCGCTGTCGGGCTCAGCTCAGCAGTCCTTCGCGCCGTGCTTGCCCTTACCCCACGCCTTGTGGCCGCGGCTCTTGTTCCACGACTCGCTGTGCGAGCGGTCGTTCCTGTCCCGCTCGGGACGCGAACCGGGCCGGCCGTCGGGACCGTCGGGACGGCCGGGACCGCCGTTACCGCCGCGACCGCTGGGCACCAGGGTGCTGAAGTCGTCGAGAATTGCCATGGGGAGCTCCCTCGTTCCATCTCGCTGCGCGCGGTTGCGCACCACGTGCTCGGTACAAGGAAGGAGGGACGCATCGGGTGCGGGTGCGGATCGGTTGCCACCCGATCGAGGGAAATCCGGCGCTCCGACGTGCGGTCCGAGGCGAGCCGTGGTGGGGCTCAGTTCTTCCACACTCAGGCGGCCCGCTGCTCGACCGCCTCGGCACCGCGCGGTCCGCGATGGTGACGGCGGGGGTCGCGGGCCGGTCAGGCGCGGTCCGCCGGCGCGCGATCATGCGGCCGACCGTCGTGCCGACGGCTCCGAGGACGGCCAGCGCCGCGCCGGTCGCCGCGATCGAGAGGGCCGCGGCGGTGGGCTCGAGCAGCACGAGCAGGAAGGCCAGCGGCGGCCACCACAGCAGCGCGCGCAGAGGAGCGGGGACGGTCCAGTCGTGTGGCTCCGAGACCATGCCTCTTCGCTACCCGCCCCGGGCGGCTCTCACCCGACTTGGGGACGACCTGTCGATGACGTCCCAGTGACAACAGCGACGTCCGGCGTCGACCCGGCGGGGGGC
>CAWHHY010000033.1:0-88327 GCA_963829305.1 uncultured Actinomycetota bacterium
GGGACGGTGGCTCGCCCTGGGCGGCGGCGGCTACGCGCTCTACCGGGTGGTACCGCGATCGTGGACGCACCTGCTCGCCACCGTGCTGGACCGCGATCTCGACCCGCGCCGCCCGGTGCCCCCAAGCTGGGTCGCGTACGCCTCCCGGCTCACCAGCCGCACACTGCCCACCGAGATGACCGACGGGGCCGACATGGCGCACGCGCCGTGGCTGACCGGTACGGACCGGGTGGACGTCGCGATCCTCGAAACGCGCCGGGCCGTGTTCCCGCTGCACGGCCTTGACCCTCACGATCCGCGCGACTGATCGGGCCGCGCACCCACGGAGACATCATGGGCAGGAGAACAGGATGGACGAAGCGCTCGCGGTCGACGGGGCGGCCCCACCCACACCGGACGCGCAGGCGGCCTCGTCCGCACCGGCGTACCCGCGGCACTGGGAGGCCGACGTGGTGGCGTGGGACGGCGGTGTGGTGCACCTGCGCCCGATCCTGCCGAGCGATGCGGACGCGGTCGTGGAGTTCCACTCCCGGCTCTCCGAGCGCACCCGCTACATGCGCTACTTCGGGGCGCACCCGCACATCCCCCCGGGCGAGCTGGAGCATCTCACCGTCGTCGACCATCACGCCCGGGTGGCGCTGGTCGTCCTGCTCGGCGCCGAGGTCATCGCCGTGGGCTGCTACGAGGGCACGTACGGCCCGGACGGCATCGAGATCGTCGGCCCGGCGGAGGTCGCGTTCGTCGTCCGCGACGACCACCAGAGCCGCGGGCTGGGTTCGATCCTGCTCGAGCACCTCGCCGCGGCCGCCCGGGAGCGTGGCGTGCGCCGCTTCGAGGCCGAGGTCCTGGGGCAGAACACCCAGATGACGCGGGTGTTTCGGGACGCGGGCTTCGAGCTCAGCCGCGAGTTCGACGAGGGCGTGCTGCACCTGGAGTTCGACGTCGACCCCACCGAACGGTCGTTGGAGGTCCGGGACGCCCGCGAGCAGTGCGCCGAGGCACGCAGCGTGCACAACGTGCTGCACCCGCGCTCGGTGGCCGTGATCGGCGCCTCCACGGATCCCCGGAAGATCGGCCACGGGGTGCTGCTGCACCTGCTGCGCGGCAACTTCGCCGGGCCGGTGTACCCGGTCAACCCCGGGGCCCGCTCCGTCCGCGGCGTCCACGCGTATGCGGCGGTGACGGAGATCCCGAACGACGTGGACCTCGCCGTGGTCGCCGTGCCGGCGGCCGTGCTGAGCGAGGTCATGGACTCCTGCCTCGCCAAGGGCGTCAAGGCACTGGTCGTGCTCAGCGGCGGCTTCGCCGACGCCGGCCCGGGCGGGGTGAGCGCCCAGCGCCGGCTCGTGGAGGAGGCCCGCGCGCACGGGATGCGGGTGGTGGGCCCGAACGCGCTCGGGGTCGCGAACACCGATCCGCAGGTCCGGCTCAACGCCACGCTGGCCCCGGCCCTGCCCCCGGCCGGCCGGGTGGGTTTCTTCAGCCAGTCCGGCGCGCTGAGCATCACCCTGCTCGCGGCGGCCGCCGGGCGCGGGCTGGGCCTGTCGACCTTCGTCTCGGCCGGCTACCGCGCGGACCTGTCGGGCAACGACGTGCTGCAGTACTGGCAGACCGATCCCGCTACGGACGTCGTGCTGCTGTACATGGAGTCGTTCGGCAACCCGCGCAAGTTCACCCGCTTGGCCCGCCGGCTCGCGCGCACGAAGCCGATCGTGACGGTGAAGAGCGGCCGCTGGGCGAGGACCCCGACGACGCTGGCGTCCACTGTGGCGCCGGTCGATGAGAGCAGGGTCCAAGCGCTGTTCGAGCACTCGGGCGTCATCCGGGTGCAGAATGTGCCGCAGATGTTCGACGTCGCCCAGCTGCTGGCCTACCAACCTCTGCCGGCGGGCGGGCGGGTCGCGGTGGTCGGCAACTCCACCACGCTCAATCTGCTGGTGGTCGACGAGCTGCACGGCGAGGACCTGGTGCTGGCGGGTGACCCGGTCGACGCCGGGGCGACCGTGAGCCCCGAGGGCCTGGCCGCCGCGGTCGGCGCGGCCGGCCGGTCCGACGACGTCGACGCACTGGTGGTGGTGTTCGTCTCACCGCTGGCGATGTCCGGCACAGCGCACGCCGAGGCGCTGCGCGAGGCGGTGGCCGGGTTGGGCAAGCCCGTCGTCACCACGTTCCTGGGCACCCACGGGATGCTCGGCGAGCTCGCGGTCCTCGACCGCGAGCTCGCGGTCCTCGACCGCGACGGTGTGCCCGTCCGCGGGTCGGTGCCCAGCTACCCCACGCCAGAGCGGGCCGTCGAGGCGCTCAGACGCGCGGTGCGCTACGCGCGCTGGCGCGCGGCACCGCCCGGCGAGACCGTCCGGCCACCCAGGATCGACGTGCAGGACGCGCGGGCGCTCGTCGACCGCCACGAGGGCGAGCGCGAGCACGTGCTCGACGACGAGGAACGCGTGGCGCTGCTGCGCTGCTACGGGATCACGATGCTGCCGTTCCGGCGAGTGGGCAGCGCGGCGGAGGCGGTCGCCGCCGCGAGCGAGCTCGGTTTCCCCGTGGCGATCAAAGCCACCGCCGAGCAGTGGCAGCACCAGGTCGACGGCGCGGGCGTGCGGCTGATGGTCGTGACTCCCCAGGGCGCCCGCCAGGCCTTCGCCGACCTGTCCCGCGACTGCGAGCGCGACGAGGTGTACGTGCAGGAGATGGGCCCGGGCATCTCCTGCGTCGTCGCGCTGCTCGACGACCCGTGGTTCGGCTCGCTCCTGTCGTTCGGGCTCTCCGGGATGGCAAGCGAGCTGCTCGGCGACCGGGCCTACCGGCCGGTTCCGCTGTCCACGGTCGACGCCGCCGAGCTGATCCGCGAACCCCGGGCGGCCCCGCTGCTGTCGGGCTACCGCGGCGAGCCGCCTGCCCGGCTGGACGCGCTGGAGGACCTGGTGCTACGGCTCAACCGGCTGGCCCAGGACCTGCCCGAGGTCCGGTCGCTGGTGCTCGACCCCGTGCTCGCCGGACCCGACGGGGCCGTCGTGTCGGGGGCGCGCATCGTGGTCGGGGCGCCGCCGACATCCGAGGACGCGGGCCCCCGCCGGCTGCGGTGACGGCAGCCGGAGAGACGAGGCCGGGGACCGAGTGTGACCGCTCGACCCTCTACGGTGCGCTGCTGGCGGAATGGCCGGCCACCAGACAAGGCATCGGGTCGGGAATTAGGGTGAGGCCGGTCCCATCAGGGGGCACCAGCTGGGACCGGCCTCGGTGCCGACATCGGGTTGTCGGCGACACGGGAATGGGCCGTCGGGCGGTATCACCAAACAACGCCTGACAACCTTTCCCGATGTTCGTCCGACATGGTGAGGAGCGACGACGCTGCGCATTCTCGGCACCATTTCGTCGGATCGGTGACACCCGTTCGAGGCGCCCCGATCAGGAACACGGTAAGCGGTCGTGGCGTTGGCTGATCCGTGCAGGATCGGACGGGGCAGGATCGGACGGGGCGGCGACGGTCGCGGGTGCGGGCCCCGGCGCTGCGCGGGCGGCGCTGGCTGAACACCGGTGGGCGCGAGATCGGACCGGAGCAGCTGCGCGGCCGGATCGTGCTGCTGGACTTCTGGACGGCGGGCTGCGTGAACTGCCTGCGGGTGCTCGACGAGCTCGCGGTGCTGGAACAGCGGCACGGTGACGCGCTGGTGGTGCTGGGCGTCCACTCCCCCAAGTTCCCGCACGAGGCACAGCCCGAGGCCGTCGCCGCCGCGGTGCGCCGCCACGACGTCCGCCACCCCGTGCTCGACGACGCCGACCTGGTCACCTGGGACGCCTACGCCGTGCACGCGTGGCCGACGCTGGTACTGGTCGACGCGCGCGGGTACGTCGTCGCACAGATGAGCGGGGAGGGCCACGGCCCGGAACTCTCGGCGCTGGTGGACGAGCTGGTGGAGGAGCACGGCGACGCACTGCGGCGCGGTCCGCTGTTCGCGGCCCCAGCCCCCGCGGCCGACGGCGACAGCTCGGGGACCCTGCGGTTCCCGGGGAAGGCGGTCCGGCTGGCCGACGGGGCGCTGCTCGTCGCCGACACCGGCCACCACCGGCTCGTCGAGCTCGCCCCCGACCTCGACACCGTGCGCCGGACGATCGGCGGTGGCCGCGGCCTGCGCGACGGCACCGGCGACACCGCCCGGTTCGCCGAGCCGCTCGGGCTCGCGCTGCTGCCGCCCGCAGTCGCCGACGCCGTGGGCTACGACCTGGTGGTGGCCGACTCCGGCAACCACACGCTGCGCGGGGTGCGCCTGGCCGACGGCGCGGTGACGACCGTCGCCGGCACAGGAGCGCAACTGCGCACCCGGGTCGCACCCGCGACGACGGTCCCGCACGCCACCCCGCTCTCGACGCCGTGGGACGTCGCGTGGTGGGACGGGCACGTCGTGGTCGCCATGGCGGGCTGCCACCAGCTGTGGACGTTCGACCCGGTCGCGGCGACGCTCACCGTGCTGCTCGGAACCGCCGACGAGGGACTTCGCGACGGTGGCCCGGGCGAGGCGTTCTTCGCGCAGCCGTCCGGGCTCGCGGCGGACGGCGACGCACTGTGGGTGGCGGACGCGGAGTCGTCGGCCCTGCGCACGGTCGACCGTGCCGCCGGGCCGCGGGCGACGACCGCCGTCGGTCAGGGGCTGTTCGACTTCGGGCTGCGGGACGGTCCGGCCTTCGGCGAGCCGCCCGCGCTCCTGCAGCACCCGCTCGGCGTCGCGATGCTGCCCGACGGATCGGTCGCCGTCGCCGACACCTACAACGGCGCGGTCCGCCACTACGACCCGGCGACGCGGGTCGTGAGCACCCTGGCCGACGGGCTGGCGGAACCGTCGGACGTGCTCGTCGACGGACCCGACCCGGGGCATGTCCTCGGTGCGAATCTCGTCGTCGTGGAGTCGGCCGCGCACCGCCTCGTGCGGGTGCCGCTACCGGCGCACCTCCACGCTCAGGCCGCGCCGCCGCGGGTGACCGCCGAGGTGGCGCCCGGGCCGGTCACCCTGCGGGTCCGGTTCAGCCCACCCGAGGGGCAGCACGTCGACCGCCGGTTCGGCGAGCCCACCTCGCTGACCGTCACGGCCCCCGACGGGCTCCTGGCGGCCGGCGCGGGGACGGCACCCGGTCTGGAGCGGGAGCTGCGGCTCGGCGGGTCCGGACTGCTGCAGGTGGACGCCGTCGCGGCCGCCTGCGACGGGGAGGGCGTCTTCGCCGCGTGTCACCGGTACCGGCAGGAGTGGGTCGTGGACGTGCGGGTACGGACCGGGGCACCCACCGAAGTCGTCCTCGACCTGCGCGGCTGACTGGCGGAGCACCCTCTCGCGGCCGAGCTGATCTGGGCTAGCTCCGAGTTCCGAGCTGCCCGAGCTATCCGAGCTGCCCGAGCTATCCGAGCTGCCCGAGCTGCTCCGAGCTGCCCGAGTCTGACTTACTCGAGTCGCTCTCGGACGTCTCGGTGGACTTCTCCGTCGTCGTGGCGTCGTCCTCGGCGGTGGTCTTCACCGCCTTCGCGGTACTGGTGTCGTCCGCCGTGGTCGTCTTCGACGCCGTCGTGGTCTTCGACGCCGTCGTGGACTTCGACGCAGTGGTCACCGGCGCCACAGTGGTCTTCGGAGTGGTGATCTTCGGAGTGGTGGTCTTCGGCACCACAGCGGCCTTCTTCGTGCTCGACGTCGCCGCCTTCGTCGTGACGGGTGGCGGGGTCGCCGTCGACGTGAGCGTGGTGGTGGCGGTGCTCGAACCGACGACGACCTGCTGGGCCGGGGCCGGGGCCGGGGTTGTGGTCGTCGTCGACGTCACCGGGGCGGTCGTCGAGGTCGTCGTCCCGGCCACGGCAGTGGCGGTCGACGGGGTCGTCGAGGTCGCCGCACCCGCGGTGGCTGTTCCCGTGGTGGGGGGGCCGGCCGCAACCACGGTCGTGACCGGGGCGGACGTCGACGTCGTCGCTCCGGCGACGGCAGCGGACCGCGCGGCCGCGGTCGCCACGGACACGGCGTCGGCCTCCTGGACCGACTGGGCGGCCGACACCTGCTCGGGGGGGAGGGTCGGGTCGCCGGGCTGGGGCAGCGCGACCATCGGCGCCGTCGGTGCGGTGAAGATCTGCTCCGGAGCCGACCGCGGCACGGCGGGCAACGTGGCGGGGTCGACGAAGGGCAGGATGCCGCTCGTCAGCGAGCCGGGAGACGCGGCCGGGCGGGTGGCGCCGAGGTAGTCGTCGCCGCGGTAGCGGTAGAAGGCGACCTGGACCGGCTTGCCGAACGTCGGGGCGTTGACCATGCGACCGGCACCGAGGTACATGCCAACGTGGTGCACGCGCGCCGTCGTCCCGTAGAACACGAGGTCGCCGGGCTGCAGGGGCGCGCCGTCGGGGACGTGCGGGCCGGTGTTGTACTGGGTGTGCGCGGTGCGCGGCAGCGACACACCGGCGCTCGCGTAGCTGAAGGTCGTCAGGCCCGAGCAGTCGAAGCCGGCGTCGCCGTTGGTGGGCCCGTTGCCGCCCCAGACGTACGGGAGCCCGATCTGGGCGAGCGCCGTCCTGATGGCGGCGGCGGCGCGGACGTCCGGGGCGTCCGTCGTGAACTCTGCCCGGCGCAGCTGGGCCCCGGGCACCGAGGCGATGACGCCGCCCGTACCGGCCTGCGGTGCGGCGGTCTCGGTGGCGGCCGGCGAGGGCGCCGGGCCGATCGTCGGCAGGTCCGGCAGTACCGCGGACGGGCTGACCGGATCTGCCGTAGGCAGCAGGGCGAGGGGGTCGAGGCCGACAGCCCCGGCGGGGGTCCCGGCTGTGTCCGTGGCGTCGGCGACCGCAACGGGCTGCGCGACGGCGACCGGTGTGGCACCCATCGCCGTGCCGAACCCGGCGACGACCAGGACCGAGGCGAGCGCCCATCCCGTGACCGCGGTACGGCCGATCCGGACTCCCCTGCCCCGACCAGCACCGGAATGGTCGGCACCGCGAGCCTCGACGCCCCGGTGCTGATCGTTGTCGGGCATCCGTCCGGTTCCCCCCGCTGAACTTGACCACCTGCGACCACCAGGTTCGCGGAACCGCACCGACCCCGTAAGCCGCCATCGGGGGTGCGCGATCCCCCTCATCCTGGGGGTGCGGCATAACACCGTCGCGGAAGATGTCGACTCCCGGGCTTGAGGGGTTACGCCCCCCGAACAATCGGGATGTCGCGCCGGGAGGTGGACGGCCACCATCGAGCCGGACGAGCGTGCGAGGCGCTGGACCGTCTGTGCACGGGAGGAATCAGAGATGGTCGGTGGCCTGGAGGCGGGTCGGCGGGTTGCCGCAGCCGCGCTCCTCGCGTTCGGGAGCATGGCGCCGCACCACGGCCCGCTCCTCGCCGCACCTGCGCAGATCGCCCCGGTGGCCGATACGGGGGTCGCGTGCCCCCTGACGGTCGGCACGGCAACCACGGATCCGGCGCTCTCCAACGACGCTGCCCGGGCCATCGCCGTCGGCTATGCGATCACGGACTGCATGCCGGACGCCGAGCTCCTGGCGGCCGCCGAGGCGCGGGCGCTCATCCCGATGGGCACGCCGGCGGCGACCGCGGGCTCGGGCATCGTCGGGGCCTCCTCGGGCATCGTCGGCACCTCCTCCGGCTCGGCCGCGGGGGCGACGGCGAACGGCTCGGCCGCGGTGACCCCGCCGACCACCGCGAGCCCGCCGACGTCCCCCGCGACGTCGGACACCACGACGGCGGACACCACGACGGCGGACACCGCCACCGCGACCAGCACGATCACCAGCGAGACGACCAGCGAGACGTCGTCGGACGACGGATCCAGCATCGGGTCCAGCGACGACGGCTCGGACAGCGGCTCGTCGGACGGCGATACCGGCAACCAGGTCGACAACGGGGGGAACAGCGGCGTCACGGACGACGGGGACACCGACAGCCCGACCACCGACAGCCCGACCACCGATGCCACCGCGACGGCGGCCGACACGTTCGCCTGGGGCACCCCCGCGGGCGTCGAGGACTTCGACGGCACCCTGTCGAACTGGGGTGTCTACGACGGTCCGGGCCACGCCGGCAACGGCCGACGCTCCCCGTCCGCGGTGACCGTGTCCGACGACGGAATTCTCACGATCACCGGCGACCCGAACGGGACCACCGGCGGCATGGCCTGGCGCCTCGGAGGCGCGAAGTACGGCCGCTGGGAGGCCCGGGTCAAGTCGCCGGTCGCCGACCCGACCTACAACGCCGTCATGCTGCTGTGGCCCGACGCCGAGAACGGGCCGGCCGGCGGCGAGGTCGACTTCATGGAGATCAGCGACGCGACCCGGCAGAAGACCGACTTCTTCCTCCACTACGGGAAGGCGGACCACCAGCTGCACGGCGAGAAGGTGATCGACGCGACCCAGTGGCACAACTGGGCCGTCGAGTGGACACCCACGACGATCACCGGCTACGTCGACGGCGTGGCGTGGTTCTCGACGACCCGGGCCGACGCGCTGCCGCCCGGGCCCATGCACCTCACCCTGCAGCTCGACTGGTTCCCGGGCAGCGCCGGCGGCGCGGTGCGGCAGTCGGAGATGCAGGTGGACTGGGTTCGCTACTACCCGGTCGACGGCTCCGGCTCGGCCACCGCCATCACGACGGGCGAGACGAACACCGCCACGACCACACCTTTCGCCGGCACCACCTCGTCCGCCGTCACCGCGACGAGCACGGCGACCACGGCGACCAGCAGCACGACGACCGCGCCGACGAGCTCCGCCGGCTGATCGCGACACCGGCCGGGAACGGAACAGGGGTCACGGCGATCCCGCCGTGACCCCTGCCCGTTAGCGAATGCGTCAGTGGTCGGCCGGGCGGATGTGGTACTCGAACACCAGGCCGCCGACGCAGATCAGCAGGATGATGATCGAGATCGCCACGGCCCAGAAGTACATGAACGCGAGCGAGAGCGCGGTCAGCGCCACCGCGCCGGCCAGCATGATCGGCCAGTAGCTCCCCGGCGAGAAGAAGCCGACGTCACCCGCGCCGTCCGAGACCTCCCCCGCCGGGTTGTCCTCGGGCCGCGGTGTCTCGAGGCGGCGGGCGACGAACCGGAAGTAGGTGCCGACGATCAGCGCCAGGCCACCGGTCAGGTACAGCGCGGCACTGCCGGCCGGCTCCTGCGAGAGGACCAAGTAGAGCGTCCCGACGACGAAGAAGAAGATCGTCAGGAGCTCGAAGATCCGGGCTTCGACCTTCATCTGGACTTCCTCCCGGGCTCAGCTACCGGTCGGCGGCTGGGCCGCCGACCGCGCGGTGCGGTTCGTCTTGAACGGGTAGGTGGTGACCGCCGCCGGCGCGCACCACTGCCCGCAGTTCAGCGCCTGCAGCGCCTCGCCCGCGGTGAAGGAGGCGTTCGTGGCCGGGTTGACCTGCTGCCGCAGCTGCAGGTATCGGGCGAACAGGTCCGGGTTCAGCGCGCGCACCTCGAAGTTCATCACCGAGTGGTAGGCGCCGCACAGCTCCGCGCACCGGCCGACGAAGGCGCCCTCGCGGTCGATCTGGTCGACCCGCCAGACGTTCTCCTGGTCGTTCTTCTCCGGCATCGGGAAGACGTCACGCTTGAACAGGAACTCCGGCACCCAGAAGCTGTGGACCACGTCGTTGCTGTGCTGGGTGAACTGGATCGACTGATTCGTCGGCAGCACCAGGAGCGGGATCGTGTCGGCCGTTCCGATCGTGGTGACCGGGGCGCCCGTGGGCGTCCGCGTGTCGGGGTAGGTGAACTGCCAGTTCCACTGGAAAGCGGTGATGTCCACCTTGAGGTCCGGCGCCGGATCCTCGCCCGTGACGTTGTTCTGCACCTGCACCGTGAAGGCGAAGAGCACCGCCACGATGATCGTCGGGACGACGGTGAAGATGATCTCGATGGGCAGGTTGTACTGCGTCTGCCGCGGAGGCACGTCCGAGTCGCCCGCACGCTTGCGGTGGAAGATCATCGCCCAGAACATCGCGCCCCAGGTGATCGCCCCGATCACGAGCGCCGCGATGCAGGACCAGGTCCAGAACTCGCGCATGTACGTGGCCTGGGGCGTCACCCCGATCGGCCAGCCGAACCGCAGTACCTCGTCGACCGAGCACCCCGTGAGGAGCGGCACCGCCGCCGCGGCCAGCGCCGCGAGCCTCGCCGCCCGCCCGAACCCGCTGCGGTGCCCCCCGCGCTGTGCTCGGCCCACTGCTCGCGCTCCCTCGACTCGTCCCACAGCCTTGGCTACCACCCGAGCCCCGTCCCACGGGGTGGCCGTCGTCCCAGGTCGCGGTGCACCTTCTACGGCCTGTCGGGAGAGTAGCCGAGCACGCCCCCTATTCGCCTCCCGGGTGCGGCGCGCCGCCGCGTCGGACCCGCTCGGCATACTCGGTAGCCGTGTGCGGGCTACTGGGACTGTTGACCTCCGGCGCGGACGCGGACCGGCGCGCGGGTCCCGTCGCGGCGGCTCTGCGCTGCGCGCGCCACCGCGGTCCGGACGAAAGCGGCACGTGGCACGATCCGGACGTCGTGTTCGGGTTCAACCGCCTGTCGATCATCGACGTGGCGGGCTCGCATCAGCCGCTGCGGTACGACGACGGCCGTTACACGATCGTGTTCAACGGCGAGATCTACAACTACCTCGAGCTGCGCGACGAGCTGGCCCGCGAGCACGGGGCCACGTTCGCGACCGACGGCGACACCGAGGCGATCGTCGCCGCCTACCACCACTGGGGCCCGTCGTCGGTGTCGCGCCTGCGCGGGATGTTCGCGTTCCTCATCTGGGACGCCCAGGAGCGGGTGCTGTTCGGCGCGCGCGACCCGTTCGGGATCAAGCCGCTGTTCATGGCCGCCGGCCCGAGCGGTGTGGCGTTCTCGAGCGAGAAGAAGAGCCTGCTGGAGCTGACGGGTGCACTCGGCCTGCCCGAGGGCACCCCCGGCAGCCTGGACGAGCCCGCCCTGCAGCACTACCTGATCCTGCAGTACGTGCCGGAGCCGGCGACCCTGCACCGGTCGGTGCGGCGGATCGAGTCGGGCTGCTCGTTCACGGTCCGGCCCGGCGGCGAGGTGGAGCAGGAGCGCTACTTCACCCCGCGGTTCAGCGAGACCGGGCCCACCGGGCGGGTCGCCGCCACCGCGGTGGCCGACGTCCTGCGCGACTCGGTGGCCAAGCACATGCGCGCCGACGTCACCGTGGGCGCGTTCCTCTCCGGCGGGATCGACTCCACGGCCATCGCGGCGCTGGCGAAGGAGCACAACCCGGACCTGATCACGTTCACCACGGGCTTCGAGCGCGAGGGCTACTCGGAGGTGGACGTGGCCGCCGAGTCGGCCGCGGCGATCGGCGTCCGGCACGTCATCCGCACGGTCAAGCCGGACGAGATGATGGAGGCGCTGCCGCTGATCGTCTGGTACCTCGACGACCCGGTGGCAGACCCGGCGCTGGTGCCGCTCTGGTTCATCGCCCGTGAGGCCCGCCGCCACGTCAAGGTGGTGCTGTCCGGGGAGGGTGCGGACGAGCTGTTCGGCGGCTACACGATCTACAAGGAGCCGCTGTCGCTGGCGCCGTTCGAGAAGGTGCCGGGCGCGCTGCGCGGGCTGCTCGGCGAGGCGTCGCGGCACCTGCCGGAGGGGATGCGCGGCAAGGATCTGCTGCGCCGCGGCGCCCTGCCGCTGGAGCAGCGCTACTACGGCAACGCCCGGATCTTCCGCGACGACCAGCTCCGCGGCGTCCTGCGCCGCTACGACCCGCGGCGCGGGCACATCGACATCACCGCGGCGCACTACGCCGAGTCCGTCGAGTGGGACCCGGTGGCGCGGATGCAGCACGTCGACCTGTTCACGTGGCTGCGCGGCGACATCCTCGTCAAGGCGGACAAGATGACGATGGCGAACTCGCTGGAGCTGCGGGTGCCGTTCCTCGACCCCGAGGTGTTCGCCGTCGCGTCGACGCTGCCGCGGTCGGAGAAGGTGGCGGAAGGGACGACGAAGCTGGCGCTGCGCCACGCGCTCGAGGGCATCGTGCCCGGGCACGTGCTGCACCGGCGCAAGCTCGGTTTCCCGGTGCCGATCCGGCACTGGCTGCGCGACGAGATGTACGACTGGGCGCGCAGCATCGTCCGTGACTCGCAGGCCGACCACCTCGTCGACCTCGGCGCCGTCCAGCGCCTGATCGACGCTCACCGCGACGGGTCGGTGGACCACAGCCGTCGCATCTGGACGCTGCTGGTGTTCCTGCTGTGGCACGGGATCTTCGTCGAGGAGCGGCTCCGGCCCGAGGTGCCGGAGCCGGCGTACCCGGTGATGCTCTGACCCGACGGAAATCGGCACACGCCTGCTCGCCCACCTCACCGCGGGCGCCCGGGCCGCCGGACGGGCCCGGCTGGCGTTGCAGGCCCGCGAGGACATGATCACCCGGGTGACCGACTGGGAGCTGGACCTGACGCGCGGTCAGGCGGGCACGACGGCGGCGATCTCGGCCATGGCGTCCGGGCCGTAGGCGTCACCGACGCGTTCCAACGCGCTGGCACGGTCCCAGGTCCAGTCCTGGGGGCCGTCGGTCTCCAGGACGAGGACCGCGATCAGCGCGCCGAGCTGCGCGGCCCGCTCCAGCGACAGGCCGCCGTCGACACCGGCGAGGAAACCCGCCCGGAAGCCGTCACCGACCCCCGTGGGGTCGACCAGCCGGGTCGCGGGCACCGCGCCGATCTTGAGGGCGGTGCCGTCCCGACCGGCGATCTCGACGCCCTTCTCGCTGTGCGTGGTGATCCGGATGTCGATGCGCTGCGCGACGTCGGCCTCCGTCCAGCCGGTCTTCTGCAGCAGCAACTCCCACTCGTAGTCGTTGCTGAGCAGGTAGCGGGCACCGTCCACGAGCCGGCGGATCGGCGCCCCCTCCATCCGGGCCAGCTGCTGCGACGGGTCTGCCGCGAACGGGATCCCCAGCTCACGGCACTGGTCGGTGTGCCGCAGCATGCCCTCGGGGTCGTTCGCGCCGATCAGCACGATGTCCAGGCCGCGCTCCGCGACGGGCCTGAGGTCGATCTCGCGGGCCCGGGCCATCGCGCCGGCGTAGAACGACGCGATCTGGCGCATGTCGTCGTCCGTGGTGCACATGAAGCGGGCGGTCTGCACGTCGTCGCAGACCAGCACGCCGGAGCAGTCGACGCCGTGGTCGGTGAGCCAGGTGCGGTACTCGGCGAAGTCGGCGCCCACTGCGCCGACGAGGAGCGGGGCATGCCCGAGCACGCCGAGCGCGTAAGCGATGTTGCCGGCGACCCCGCCACGCTTGATGACGAGGTCGTCGACGAGAAAGGAGAGCGAGACGCGGTCGATCTGGTCGGCGAGGAGCTGGTCTGCGAACCGGCCCGGGAAGTGCGTCAGGTGGTCGGTCGCGATGGACCCCGTCACGGCGATAGGCACGAAACGTCAGCCTACCGGGTGGCCGACGCCCGGAGGCCGCAACGTGACGGGCCCCGGTCGCCTCACACAGGCGTCATGGCGTGACCCGGGCCCGTCCCGTGGGATTGCTCAGTTGAACGAGTCGCCGCAGGCGCAGGAGCCGCCCGCATTCGGGTTGTCGATCGTGAAGCCCTGCTTCTCGATGGTGTCGACGAAGTCGATCACCGCTCCCTGCAGGTACGGCGCGCTCATCCGGTCCACGCCCACGCGCAGGCCCTGGAAGTCGCGGAACAGGTCGCCGTCCAGCTCGCGGTCGTCGAAGAACAGCTGGTAGCGCAGGCCGGCGCAGCCCCCGGGCTGCACGGCGATGCGCAGGTGCATGTCGTCGCGACCCTCCTGCTCGAGCAGCGTGCGGGCCTTGATCGCGGCCCCGTCCGTGAGCTCGACGCCGTGTGTCTCTGCGGGCGCCGCGGTTGCGGGCTCGACGGTGTTCTCGACGGTCATGGCTCTCCCAACTACGCGCGGTCCCCGGTCTGTTCCCGCCGGCCTGTCGGCAGGATGTCCTCTCCGAGGATTGCTCAGGTCCCATGATAAGCCCGGGCACCGACAGAACACGGGGGCAGCGCACCCGTGATGCCGCCCACCTGCGATCCGACCCGTTCGCCGGCTTCTGCGGAGCCCGGCACGGGCGCCCGACCCTGCCGTGATCGGACGGAGACCGATTCGTCCCGTCCGGCGGGCCCGTGGACATGCGACGGCCCGTTACGCTGGGACGCGTGAGTCTGCTGCGTCGCTCCTCGTCGCCCACCGGCTCGTCGCCCACCGGCTCGTCGCCCACCGGCTCGTCGCCCACCGGCTCGTCGACCGGGAAGGCCGCCGAGGCCTCGGCGGCGCAACCGACGGCCGAGTCCGTCCGGGTCGCGGGCGGCACCGCGGCGAAGGGCCGGCCGACCCCGAAGCGCCGGGAGGCCGAGAACCGCCGCCGCGGTCCCGCACCCGCTCCCCCCAAGACCCAGCGCGAGGCGGCGAAGTTCGCGAAGGCGAACCGTCCTCCCAAGGAGGAGCGGCGGGAGCAACGTCGGCGCGAGGCCGAGCGGCGCCGGGCCGGGATGGCGCGAGGCGAGGACAAGTACCTGCCACCCCGCGACCGCGGTGCGGTGCGGGCCTACGTCCGGGACGTCGTCGACTCGCGGCCGCACCTCCTCGGGCTGTTCATGCCGCTGGCGCTGGTGGTCGTGGCGTCGGTGCTCGTACCGGTGCCCGCCGTGCAGCAGTACATGAGCCTGTTCAGCCTCGCGATGCTGATGGTGATGATCGCCGAGGGCGTCTACCTCGGGCTGAGCACCACGCGGAGCGTGCGTGCGAAGTTCCCGAACGAAGACGTGAGCGCACTGGGCACCGGCTGGTACGCGTTCACCCGGGCGACGCAGCCGCGGCGGCTGCGGATGCCGAAGCCGCGGGTCCAGCGCGGAGCGAACCCGTAGCGGCGACCCTGGTCCTGGGTGGGACGCGGTCGGGGAAGTCCACCTACGCCGAGGGCCTGCTTCCCCCGGACGCGCCGGTGCGCTACCTGGCGACCGCGCGGCGACAGCCCGGTGACGCCGAATGGGACGCGCGGATCGCGGCGCACCGCACCCGGAGGCCCGCCTGCTGGACGACGGTGGAGGAACCGGACGTACCGGCCCTCCTGCGCGCCGCCGAGCCCGGCGCCCCGTTCCTCGTCGACGACCTCGCCACCTGGCTGACCGGCGTGCTCGACGACGCGCAGGCCTGGGAGCGGACCGACGTGCCCGCCGTCGTCGGCGACCACGTCGCCGCGCTCGTCGACGCCGTCGGGTCGTGCCGCGGGCGGGTGGTGCTGGTGTCGGCGGAGGTCGGGCTGGGCGTGGTGCCCTCGACGCGCGCGGGCCGGGTGTTCCGTGACGAGTTGGGAGCGCTCAACGCCGCACTGGCCGCGGTGTGCGACGAGGTGCTGCTGCTGGTGGCCGGGCTGCCCCTGCGGCTGAATTGACGTCCTCCCCGCCCTGAAGTGAAGGGCGGGGATTCCGGTCTGCGCGGCTCATGCCGTGCTCCCGGCGGGTTCTCGTTTCACGGCCGGTTGCGGGACCGAAGCCCCGGCTGACACCAGCTCCACGAGCGTTTCACTGCTCTCCACCCGTCCGGCGGCGAGGATGTTGCGGGCGGCGTTGACGTCCCGGTCGTGCGTGGTCCCGCACCCGCAGGTCCAGGTGCGGACGGGCAACGGCGTGGCCGCGCCGATGGCCCCGCACACCGAGCAGGCCCGGGTGGACGGCAACCACCGGTCGACCCGGGTGCGGGCCAGCCCGGACACGGCGAGATCCTCCACGTACACCGCTTGGTTCTCGCGGACGATCGTGGTGGACAGCTTGTGCAGCCAGTCCCGGCGGGTGTTCCCGACCCGGGCGTGGCAGCGCGCGACCTTCCGCCGCGAGCGCTCCCGCCGCGCCGACCCCTTCCGGCGGCGGGCCAGCTCGCGCTGAGCGGTGCGCAGCTTCGCAGCGGCCTTGCGGGCGATCCGCGGGTTGTCCACCTTGCGGCCGTCGGACAGCACCGCGAAGTGCGTCAGGCCCAGGTCGATCCCCACCTCCCGCCCGGTCGGGGGCAGCGGCTGGTCTGGGGCGTCGACGACGAACGAGGCGTGGTATCGCCCGGCCGCGTCCACGGTGACGGTCACCGATGTCGGCTCGGACGGCAGGTCCCGGGACCAGCGCACCGGCACGTCTCCGACGCCCGGAAGGCGCAGCCGCCCGTTGGGCAGCACCCGGAACCGGGCCGCCTTGGTGAACCGGATCGACTGCGCCCGGTCCCGCCGGGACCGGAACCGGGGCGCCCCCAGACGTCGGCCCTTGCGCGTGCCCTTGAGCGAGGCGAAGAAGTTCCGGTAGGCGGTGTTCGCATCGGCCAGGGCCTGTTGCAGCACCACCGCGGACACCTCGGCCAGCCACGCCCGCGCCGGTCCGCTTCGCCTGCGTGAGCGCCCTGGACAGCGCCGCGTCAGTCGGGTAAAGGGCGCCCGCGTCGTGCGCGGCCCGACGGGCAGCGACGGCGTCGTTGAACACCACCCGGGCGCACCCCAACGCCCGCGCCAACGCCCGCCGTTGACCCGGGGCCGGGTCGAGGCGGTAGGCGTACCGGAGCTGCACACGAGCACCGTACGGTCGCGGACCGACGTGCACCTGCTGGTCGACTTCCCACCCAAGCTCGCCCTGTCCCGACTGGTGAACAGCCTCAAGGGCGTCTCCTTCCGCCGGTTGCGCAGGAGTTCCCCGACCTCGTCCGCCACTACTGGCGCGCGCAACGGCTGTGATCCGGGTCGTACTCCGCCGGATCGGTCGGCGGCGCGCCGCCGTTAATCGTGCGGCAGTACATCGAGCAGTAGAACCGGTCCCGTCCAGGGCACGGCTCGGCCCTTCACCACCGCTCTCCTGAAGGGCGGCGCACTGGCCCGCATCCCGGTAGCACCGCGGCGCGGCGCGCCCGGACGGCGCATCGACCACGGCGCGGGCCAGGATGGGCCCGTGCACCCGATCCCCTCGCCCGACGCGGAGGCCCGTCGCGCCGCGGTCGCCCGGTTCGACGAGCTGGCGGTGCCCGCCGGCGCGCTGGGCCGGCTGGCCGAGCTGGGTTGTTGGCTCGCGGCCGTGCAGGGCGCGTGCCCGCCGCGGCCCCCCGCCCGCCCCCGGGTGGTGCTCGTGGCCGCCGACCACGGCGTCGCCGCCGCGGGCGTCTCCGCCTACCCGTCGTACGTCACGACCCGCCGGGTGATCGGGGCGCGGGAGCACACCACGCCCGTCGCGGTGCTCGCGCTGGGCGCCGGGGTGTCGCTGCGGGTCGTCGACGTGGCCGTCGACCACTCCCCCGACGCCCCCGCCCCGGACAGCCCGCTGGCGCCGGACCCCCGCTACCGCGTCGGCGCCGGCACGGGTCGGATCGACCGGACGGACGCGCTGACCGACGACGAGACCGAACGCGCCGTCGACGTCGGGCGGGCACTCGTGGACGACGAGGTCGACGCCGGGGCGGACCTGCTCGTGCCCGGTGCCATCGGGGTCGGCGCCACGACCCCGGCGTCGGTGCTGGTCGCCGCGATCACGGGTGCGGAGCCGGTGGCCGTCGTCGGCCGCGGGAGCGGGATCGACGACGAGACGTGGATGCGCAAGGCCGCGGCCATCCGCGACGCCCTGCGCCGCGCCCGGCCGCACGCCCGTGACCCGCTCGCCCTGCTGCGCGTCGCGGGCGGGGCCGACCTCGCGGTGCTCGCCGGGTTCCTCGTCCAGGCCGCGGTGCGGCGGACCCCGGTACTGCTCGACGGCCTCGTGCCGGTCGCCGCCGCGCTGGTGGCCGACGAGCTGGCCCCCGGTGCCCGGGACTGGTGGCTGCTGGCCCAGCGCTCCCCCGAGCCGGCACTGGGCCTGGCGGCCGAGCACCTGGAGCTGACCCCGCTGCTGGACCTGCAGGTGCGCCTGGAGGACGGGTCCGGCGCGGTCGCCGCCGTCCCGCTGCTGGCGATGGCCGCCCGGCTGCTCGCGGAGACGGCCACCGCAGCGGACAGCGGGATCGTCCCCGCGGCGCACGCGGGGGTGTGAGCGAGCTTGCGAGCTCACCGTTCAACGCAGCAGCCTCGCGAACGAGGCCGACGAGCGTCAGCGAGGAGGACTTGTGAGCTGGGCGGGCTGCGCCTCGCGCTGAGCTGGCTCACGGTCCTGCCGGTCCGGGTCGCCGGGCCGGACGTGGACCATGCCGCGGCGGGTGCGCTCCGCTGGGCGCCCGTCATCGGGGCGTTGCTGGGGGTGGCCGCGGGCGGGGTGCTGATCGGCTGCGCGGCGCTCGGCGTGCCGGCCGCCGGGCTGCTCGCCGTCGGTTTCCTGGCGCTGGTCACCCGCGGCATGCACGTCGACGGGCTGGCCGACACCGCCGACGGCCTCGGGTGCTACGGGCCGCCCGCGCGGGCGCTCGCGGTGATGCGCGAAGGAGGGGTGGGCGCGTTCGCGGTCGTCGCGCTCCTGGTCGCCCTCGGGACGCAGGCCGCAGCACTCACCGCGCTCAGCGCACGTCCCGCCGTCGCGATCGCGGCGACGGCGCTGGCCGCGGCGACGGGCCGCGCCGGATTCACCTGGTGTGCGCGCCGAGAGGTGCCCGCCGCCCGGCCGGGCGGGCTGGGCGCGACGGTGGCGGGCTCGCAGCCGTCATGGGTGGCGCCACTGTGGTGGGCGGCGCTGGCCGTGGCCGGGGTCGCCGCCGTCCCGGGGCGCCCCTGGCAGGGCCCGCTGGCCGTCGCCGTGGCGGCGGCGCTGGTGATCGCGCTGTCCGCGCACACCCACCGCCGGTTCGGCGGGATGACCGGCGATGTGCTGGGCGCCGCGAACGAGGTCGCCGTCACCGCCGCCCTGGCCGTGCTCGCCGCCGGGTAGCTCCCATCAGGCGGGCACGAGCGTGCGCATCCAGGAGTGGGTGTCCGGGGCCGTGCCGCGCTGGATGTCGGTGAGCATCCCGCGCAGCCGCAGGCCGACGGGGCCGGGCTCGCCGTCGCCGATCACGACCTCGCCGCCGTGGTGGCGCACCCGGCCGATCGGGGTGATCACCGCCGCCGTGCCGCAGCCGAAGACCTCGGTGATCCGGCCGTCCGCCGCGCCCTCGCGCCACTCGTCCCAGGAGATGCGGCGCTCGGTGACCTCGCAGCCCAGCTCCTTGGCCAGCACCAGCAGCGAGTCGCGGGTGATCCCAGGGAGGATGCTGCCGGTCAGCGCGGGCGTCACGACCTCGATCTGGTCGCCCGAGCCGTAGACGAAGAACAGGTTGTTCGAGCCCATCTCGTCGATCCAGCGGTGCTCCTCGGCGTCGAGGTAGACCACCTGCGCGCAGCCGTGCTCGGCGCCCTGTGCCTGAGGGAGCAGGGAGGCGGCGTAGTTGCCGCCGCACTTGGCCGTACCGGTGCCCCCGAGGGCGGCGCGCGTGTAGTCCGTACTCAGCCACACGTCGACCGGCTTCACGCCGCCGGGGAAGTACGGCCCGGCGGGCGAGGCGATCACGCAGTACAGGTACTCGGCCGACGGCCGCACGCCGAGCCCGACCTCGGCGGCCACCATGAACGGCCGCAGGTACATCGACTCCTCGCCGCCTGCCGGTGGCACCCACTCGCGGTCCACGTCGAGCAGCTCCGCGAGCGAGGCGAGGAACAGCTCGTCGGGCAGCGGCGCCATCGCCAGCCGCGCCGCCGATGCGCGGAACCGCGCGGCGTTCGCGTCCGGGCGGAACGAGGCGATCGACCCGTCGGGCTGGCGGTAGGCCTTGAGCCCCTCGAAGATCTCCTGCCCGTAGTGGAGCACCATCGACGCCGGGTCCAGCGTCAGCGGGCCGTACGGCCGCACTGCCGCATCGTGCCAGCCCCGGTCCTGGGTCCACCGGATCGTGATCATGTGGTCGGTGAAGTACTTGCCGAACCCCGGCGCCGCCACGATCTCCGCCCGCTGGGCGTGCGGCAGGGGGGTGGGGTGGGCGGTACGGGAGAACTGCGCGCTCATGGTCAGACGGTAGCGCCTCCCGCCACCCGGAATCGTCGGACGTCCGAGTTAATCGGAGGCGATCGACGTCAGCGCACGTGGGAGGGCACGAACGGGGGCTTCACGACGGTGCACGCCAGTGGCCGGCCGCGGACGTCGACCGACACCGGGTCGTCCACGTCGACGCCGGAGGTCGTGTCGATCAGCGCCAGGGCGATCCCGGCCTTCAGCGTCGGGGAGAACGTCCCCGAGGTCGTCACGCCGACCCGCTCCCCCGCCGCGTCGAGCACCGCCATCCCCGGCCGGGGGACGCCGCGGCCCGTCGCCCGCAGGCCCCGCAACCGGCGCGCCGGGCCCGCCTCCTTCTCGGCCAGCAGCGCCGCACGGCCCCAGAACTCCGGCTTCGTCCAGCCCACGGCCCACCCGCTGCCCGCCTGCACGGGCGTGATCTCCGGCGAGAGGTCCTGGCCGTGCAGGGGGTAGCCCATCTCGGTGCGCAGGGTGTCGCGGGCGGCCAGCCCGCACGGCCGACCGTCGAGCGGGCCCGCCGCGGCGAGCAGGGCGTCCCAGACCTCGGGCGCCTCCTCTGCGGGGACGAGCAGCTCGTAGCCGTGCTCCCCCGTGTAGCCGGTGCGGCAGACGCGGATCCCGGCGACGTCGGCGAAGGCCATGTAGGACAGCTCCGCGAGCCCCGCCGCCCCCGGCAGCACCGTGACCAGCACCTCCGCCGCGCGTGGCCCCTGGACGGCCAGCACCGCGCGCTCCCCGTGGCGGTCCACCACCTCGACCCCGTCCGGTGCCGCCGCCCGCAGCATCGTCGCGACCGTCGCGGCGTTGGCCGCGTTCGGCACGAGCAGCAGCTCGTCCGGGGTCACGAGATAGACGATCAGGTCGTCGACGACCCCGCCGTCGTCGGCGCAGCAGAGGGTGTACTGGGCCTGACCGGGGACGATCCGGCCGAGGTCCGCCGTGAGGCACCGGTTCACCAACGCCGCCGCCCCGGCCCCGGTGACCGAGACCTTGCCGAGGTGGCTCACGTCGAAGATCCCGACGGCGGTGCGCACCGCGGTGTGCTCGGCGACGGACCCGCCCGGGTAGGAGATCGGCATCGACCACCCACCGAATGCACCCATCGTCGCGCCGAGGGCGACGTGCCGGTCGTTCAGGGGGCCGGTGATCAGCGACGCGGTCTCCACGCCGGAGACGCTACTCGGGCCGAAACCGGCGCGCGCTCAACGTCGCCAGCACCCACAGCACCGCCAGCGTCACCGTCGTGACCGCGAGCCCCTGCACCGGGAGCAGCAGCGCCAGCAGCACGCACAGCACCGAACCGGTCGCGAACACCGACGTCGGCCAGCTCCGCGCCGTCTGCGGCAACAGCAATGCGGCCATGCCGACCAGCGCGTAGTGCACCAGCAGCGCGCACGACGCCACGGTCAGCGCGCCGACCGGCCCGAGCGTCGCGACGATGACGACTGCGGCGGCCCCGCCGACCAGGTCCGCCCGCCACAGGCTGCCCCCGCGGCCCGGCGTCGCCAGCACGCGCGGCAGCTCGCCGCGGCCGGCCATCGTCGCCGCGGTGCGCGAGCCCCCCGCGAGCACCGCCAGGAGCGTGCAGCCGCACGCCACCGCCGCCCCGATCCGGACCAGGACGCCCAGCGCCGGCGCCCCGCCCGCATCGACGAGCGCGGCGAGCGGGGCGGCGGCGGTGGCCACGGCGTCGACCCCGAGGCCGCACAGCAGCGCCGCCGCGACCGCGAGATGCACGAGCAGGGCCACGCCCAGCGTCAGGCCGACGGCCCGCCGCGGGTCGGGGAGCTGCGCCCCGGTCGGGAACAGGCGCGCGAAGCCGACGAAGGCGAAGAACAGCAACCCCGCCGCCGTGAGCAGGCCCGGAGCCCCCGCCGACACGGGACCGATCGGGACCACGGCCTGCGCCGCCGCGGAGACCGCGGAGGACTCGTCGATCGGCCGGCCGCCCGCGCCGGCGAGCCCGACGAGTACCGCCACGAACAGCACGACCCCGACCCCGCCGACCAGCGCCCACGCGCTCCGGACGGTCCAGGTGACACCCGCGACCGCGAGCCCGGTGACCACCACGACGAGCCCGACGGCGGCGAGGACCGGCCGGCTCGGCAGGACGTAACTGCCGAACACGGTCGCGGCCGTGGCCCCGGCCGCGGCGCGCCCCACGAGGTGGGCGAGGCCGGCCAGGCGGGCGAGACCGGCGGGCAGCAGCGCGGTGCCACCGACTGCGCAACCGCCCGGATGGGCCCGCGCCACGTCCGAGCCCGCCGCGGCGACGCACAGCGCCACGACCCCGGCGACGACGACCGCCATCGGCAGCCACGCCCCGGCCGCGTCCGCCGCCGGACCCCAGACCCCGAACACGCCGGCGCCGAGCGTCGCGGCGAGGCCGAGGACGACCGCATCCGCGGTTCCCGGTCGGCGCGTGACGCTCGGAGGCACGTGTCCACCCTCGCACCCGGACCTGCTGTGATCAGCGGCACCCCGGTGTCATTAGCATCTCGATGCGGTTTCACGGCCGCCGGGCACCCGCTCCCGTGACCTTCCCATCCGTCAGGAGCCCAATGACCGAGCTGCATCTGCTGAGCGGTGCCGGGACCACTGCCGCGACGGCCGCCGCGGACGCGCTCGTGGTCGGCGTCCTGCCCGCCCGTGCCGACGCCGACGGCGAGAAGGGCTCGCCCCGGCTCGCCCCGGGCGCGGCCGCCGTGGACGCCGCGTTCGACGGCGAGCTGGCGGAGCTGCTCGCCCTCGCGGGCGCGACGGGCCGCGCGGACGAGGTCGTCCGGATCCCGACCCGGGGCACGGTCACGGCACCGCTGGTCGTCGCCGTCGGGCTCGGCCCGGCCGGGGACGACGGCCCGTCGGCCGAGCAGGTGCGCCGCGCGTCCGGGTCCGCGGCCCGCGCGCTCGCCGGGACCGACCACGCGGTGACCACGTTGTCGTGGCCCGGCGCCGACGCCGTCGCCGCGACGGCCGAGGGCACGCTCCTGGGCTCCTACGCCTTCACCGAGTACAAGAGCGCCCGGGGCCGCACACCGGTGCGCCGGGTCACCCTCGCCACGGACGCCGGGGACGCCGAGGCCGTGCTGCGCAGGGCCACGGTGGTCGCCACGGCCGTCACCACCGCGCGCGACCTCGTCAACACCCCACCCAACGACCTGTTCCCCGAGACCTTCGCGGCGCGCGCCGCAGCGCTGGGCGAGGCCGCCGGCCTGGAGGTCGAGGTCCTCGACGACGCGGCGCTCGCGGCGGGCGGGTACGGCGGCATCCTCGGGGTCGGCGGCGGCTCGTCGCGCAAGCCCCGGCTGGTGCGGCTGCGCTGGTCGGGGGGTCCGTCGCGGCGGGCGTCGGTGGCGCTGGTCGGCAAGGGCGTCACGTTCGACACGGGCGGCATCTCGATCAAGCCCGCCGCGCACATGGACCACATGACCTCGGACATGGCCGGGGCGGCTGCCGTGGTGGCGACGACGGTGCTCGCCGCGCGGCTCGAACTGCCCGTGACGGTCACGGCGACCGTCCCGATGGCCGAGAACATGCCGTCGTCGACGGCGTACCGGCCCGGCGACGTGCTGCGGATGTACGGCGGCCGGACCGTCGAGGTGCTCAACACGGACGCCGAGGGCCGGCTGATCCTGGCCGATGCGATCGTCCGGGCCCTGGAGGACGAGCCCGACTACCTGATCGAGACCTCGACGCTCACCGGTGCCCAGCTCGTCGCGCTCGGGCTCCGCACGTCCGCGGTGATGGGCAGCGAGGTGTTCCGCGACCGGGTCGCCGTGCTGGCCCGGGACACCGGTGAGGACGCGTGGTCCATGCCGTTCCCGGACCACATCCGCGGCGAGCTCGACTCGCGGGTGGCCGACATCGCGAACGTGACCGGGCACCGCAACGGCGGCATGCTGGCGGCAGGGATCTTCCTTCGCGAGTTCGTGCCGGACGGGCTGCCGTGGGCCCACATCGACATCGCCGGCCCGTCGTTCCACACGGCCGGGCCGTACGGCTACACGACGAAGGGCGGCACGGGCGTCCCGGTCCGGACCCTGGCGGCGGTGCTGACGGACATCGCCGAGAACGGCTGACGCCCGACCGCGTCGCGGCTGCTGCGGTCCGTGGCCGTCGTGTCGTGAAAGCCACGTTCAGGACGTCTCGTGCCCTGAACGTGGCTTTCAGGACAACCCGGGGTACGCAGCAGCATCCGGCCGGGGCCTCGACGTCGTTCAGGCGCCCAGGTCGCGGCGACGCTGGCGGTCGCGCAGGATCCGCTGGCGGGCGTCGTGGTCGCGCATCCGCTGCGGGTAGCCGACGATCTGCACGTCGTACACCGGCATCCGCATCGACCGCGCCAGCTTCCGCGCCCCGTCCGGTCCGCCGATCCGCCGTCGCGTCCACTCGCCGTCCTTCGCGACCAGCACGATCGTGTGGTCCGTGACCGTCGTCCGCGGCTCGACGAACGCCTCGACACCCTCGTGTGCGGCCGCCCACGCACGCAGGTGCGCCTCGTCGTCCGCGGTCGAACGCCGCAGCGTCCCTGCCCGGCTACGCCCACGCAGCCGCGTCCACAGTCCCATGCGGCCTCCTTCGTCCCTGCCGGAGATGCTGTCGGGAACAACGTGCGTGATGGCCGGTTTTCTCCCGGTGAGACCGTGCGCCCGTCGGATGTCGCGGAAGTGACAGGATGGGCGGCGACGACCCGCGCGGCGGTCAGGCGCGGGCTTGGCGATACTCGAGGGAGAGTCGACGTGCCGGAGCACAACGCGGACCTGGTGATCCTCGGCGGTGGGTCGGGCGGGTACGCCTGCGCCCTGCGCGCCGCCGAGCTGGGGATGTCGGTGGTGCTGGTCGAACGCGACAAGCTGGGCGGCACCTGTCTGCACTCGGGCTGCATCCCGACGAAGGCCCTGCTGCACGCCGCGGAGGTGGCCGACGCCGCCCGCGAGGGCGACAAGATCGGTGTGAAGAGCTCGCTGGCCGGCATCGACATGGCCGGGGTGAACAGCTACAAGGACGGCGTCGTCACGAAGCTCTACAAGGGCCTTCAGGGCCTCGTGAAGAGCCGTAAGATCAACTTCGTCGCCGGCGACGGGACGTTCGTCGCGCCGAACGCGATCGACGTGGACGGCGAGCGGTACGTCGGCAAGAAGGTCGTGCTGGCGACCGGCAGCTACTCCCGCACCCTGCCCGGCCTCGAGATCGGCGGCCGGATCATCACCAGCACGGAGGCCATCCGGCTCGACTCGGTGCCGCAGCGGATCGTCATCCTCGGCGGCGGGGTCATCGGCGTGGAGTTCGCGTCGGTGTTCAAGAGCTTCGGCTCGGAGGTCACGATCGTCGAGGCGCTGCCACGGCTGGTGCCGAACGAAGACGAGTTCGCCTCCAAGCTGCTGGAGCGGGCCTTCCGTCGGCGTAAGATCACGTTCCGGACCGGGGTGCGGTTCACCGCCGCCAAGCAGACCGAGGACGTGGTCACGGTGTCGCTCGAGTCCGGTGAGGACATCGAGGCGGACCTGCTGCTCGTCGCGGTCGGCCGCGGCCCGAACACGACCGGGCACGGCTACGAGGAGGCCGGGGTGACCATGGAGCGCGGGTTCGTCCTCACCGACGAGCGGCTGCGCACCAACCTGCCGGACGTCTACGCCGTCGGCGACATCGTGCCCGGCCTGCAGCTCGCCCATCGCGGCTTCCAGCAGGGCATCTTCGTGGCCGAGGACATCGCCGGGCTCCACCCGCCGGTGATCGACGAGACGGGGATCCCGCGCGTGACCTACTGCGAGCCCGAGGTCGCCTCCGTCGGACTCACCGAGGCCGAGGCCAAGGAGCGCTACGGCGAGGTGCAGACCCTGACCTACGACCTGGCGGGCAACGGCAAGTCGCAGATCCTGCAGACCCAGGGTGCGATCAAGCTGGTCAAGCAGGGCGCCGCGGGGACCCCGGGGCCGGTCGTGGGCATCCACATGGTCGGTGCCCGGGTCGGCGAGCTGATCGGGGAGGCGCAGCTGGTCTACAACTGGGACGCCGAGGCCGACGACGTGGCCGCCCTGATCCACGCGCACCCGACCCAGAACGAGGCGTTCGGCGAGGCCCACCTCGCCCTGGCCGGCAAGCCCCTCCACTCGCACAGCTGACCCGCCTCCCCGCACAGTCCAGTCGCACCCCTGAGCCCGCATCGTCGCCGGCCCGAGAACAGGAGCACCGACCCGCCATGGCCTTCACCGTCCAGATGCCCGCCCTCGGCGAGAGCGTCACCGAGGGCACCGTCACCCGCTGGCTCAAGCAGGAGGGCGACCGGGTCGAGGTCGACGAGCCGCTGCTCGAGGTCTCCACCGACAAGGTCGACACCGAGATCCCCTCCCCGGCCGCCGGGGTGCTCGAGCGGATCGTCGCGGGCGAGGACGAGACCGTGGAGGTCGGCGGCGACCTCGCGGTGATCGGCGACGGCGACGGCGGGTCCGGCGGGTCGGACGGCCAGGCCGAGCAGCAGGCCGCCGAGCCGGCCGAGGACGAGGCGGACGCCGAGCCTGCGGGCGGGTCGGATGGCGCGCCGCAGTACCCGAACCAGGCCGCCGAGCCTGCGGACGACGCGGGGTCGGACACGGCGCAGGACGCGGGCACGTCGAGCAAGTCGGATGGCTCGGGCACGTCGGGCGGCTCGGGCAAGTCGGGTGGCTCGGGGACGCCGGTGACGATGCCCGAGCTGGGCGAGAGCGTCACCGAGGGCACCGTGACGCGGTGGCTCAAGGACGTCGGCGACACCGTGGAGGTCGACGAGCCGCTGCTCGAGGTCTCGACGGACAAGGTCGACACCGAGATCCCGTCGCCGGTCGCCGGCACGCTGCTGTCGATCACGGTGGGTGAGGACGAGACCGTGCAGGTCGGCGCCGAGCTCGCGGTGGTCGGCGACCCCGGTCAGGCGAGCCAGGACCAGGGCGGCTCGTCGGACGCCCCGGCGCAGGACGAGCCGGCTGAGGACGAGTCGGCGGAGCCGGCAGCCGAACAGGAGGCTCCCGAGAAGGACACTCCGAAGCAGGAGGCCCCCAAGCAGGAGGCCCCCGCAGAGCCCGCAGGAGCCTCCCGAGCAGCGGACAGACGCCGAGTCGGAGCGCGCTGCGGCCGGCGACGGCGCGAGCGGCGACGGCGAGGCAGCGGACGACGGCGAGGCGCGAGCCCCGTACGTGACCCCGCTCGTGCGCAAGCTCGCGGCCGAGAACGGCGTCGACCTGTCCACGCTCTCGGGCTCCGGGGTGGGTGGCCGGATCCGCAAGCAGGACGTCCTGGCCGCCGCCGAGAAGGCCGCCGCCCGCGCGACGGAGCAGGAGGAGGAGCAGGCGGCACCGGCCCGTCCGGCGGCCGCCGCCTCGCAGGCCCCGGAGCGCCGGCCGCAGCCCACGCCGGCCAAGGGCGCCCCCGAGCCGGGCAGCAGGGTCAAGTTGCCGCGGCTGCGTCAGGTGATCGCACAGCGGATGACCGAGTCGCTGCGGGTGTCGGCCCAGCTGACCACCGTGCAGGAGGTCGACGTCACCCGCATCGCCCGGCTGCGTGCGCAGGCCAAGGCGGAGTTCGAGCGCCGCGAGGGCGTCAAGCTCACCTACCTGCCGTTCTTCGCGAAGGCGACCCTCGAGGCGCTCAGGCAGTACCCGCAGCTCAATGCCTCGATCGACGAGGAGAGCAAGGAGGTGACCTACCACGGGGCCGTGCACCTGGCCATCGCGGTCGACACCCCGCGCGGCCTGCTCGTCCCGGTGATCACGAACGCGGACGAGCTGAACATCGCCGGCCTCGCCCGGCACATCGCCGATCTCGCCACGCGCACCCGCGACAACAAGGTCGGCCCGAACGAGCTGTCCGGCGGCACCTTCACGATCACCAACATCGGCAGCTCGGGCGCCCTGTTCGACACCCCGATCATCAACCAGCCCCAGGTCGCGATCCTCGGCACCGGCTCCATCAGCAAGGAGCCGAAGGTGGTCACCGGCCCGGACGGCGAAGACGTCATCTCGATCCGGTCGGTCTGCTACCTGCCGCTGACCTACGACCACCGGCTCGTCGACGGCGCCGACGCCGGCCGCTTCGTCACCGCCATCCGCGAGCGGCTCGAGGAGGGCGCGTTCGAGGCGGACCTGGGGCTCTGACGCGGGTATCGGCTGATCGTCCGGCGGCAATCCGACCTCAGAGCGCCCGGATACGCCCCGGACGATCAGCTTGCCCGGCTCCGAGCTGATCGTCCGGGCGGCAATCGGCCTCCGCTGGCGCCGGATACGCCCCACACGATCAGCTCCGTGCGGCACGAGCGGGTGAGCGAAGTGGCGCGCCGACTCGCGCGCCGGTGCCCGAGCCGAAAGGATCGCGGCGTGCGCGTCGTCGTGGCCGGTTCGTCCGGCTTGATCGGAACCGCCCTTGTCGCCCACCTCCGGGCCGGCGGGCACGAAGTGCTGCGCCTGGTCCGGAGGCAGCCCGCCGGACCCGACGAGCGGGGCTGGGACCCGCCCGCCGGGCGCGTCGACCCGGGCACGTTCGACGGTGTGGACGCCGTGGTCAACCTGGGCGGCGTTGGCATCGCGGACCGGCCGTGGAGCGGCGCGCGCCGCCAGGCGATCCGCGACAGCCGCGTGGTGCCGACCGAGGTACTGGCCGGCGCCGTCGCCGAGCACGGTGTCCCGGCGATGCTGAGCGCGTCCGGGATCCACTACTACGGCAACGCGGGCGGCGTCACAGTGGACGAGTCGGGGCCACCCGGAACGGGGTTCCTGCCGGAGGTCGTGCGCGAGTGGGAGGCCGCGACGCAGGTCGCCCGGGACGCGGGTGCGCGGGTGGTCGTGCTGCGCACCGGGCCGGTGCTGTCGCCGTCCGGCGGAATGCTCGGCGCGATGAAGCTGGCGTTTCGGTTCGCCCTGGGCGCCCGGCTCGGCCGATGGAACGCAGTACATGCCGTGGATCTCGTTGGACGACGAGATCGGCGCGATCGGCTTCCTGCTGGAGGACGGCTCGGTCGACGGCCCGGTGAACCTCGTCGCGCCGACGCCCGTGACGAACGCCGAGTTCACCGCCGCGCTGGCGCAGGCGGTCGGCCGGCCGGCGCCACTCGCCGTGCCGGCCGCCGTGATCCGCACTCTCGGCGGGGTCGATGGGCGAGGAGATACTGCTCTACGGGCAGCGGGCCGTGCCGGCGAAGCTGGAGGCCGCGGGCTACCGGTTCCGGCACCGGACCGTCGACGAGGCGCTCGCCGCGGCCCTGGACCGGGCCTGAGATGCGCGAGCAGGCCCTCAGGGTCGACCACGGGCAGCGAGGGAGGCGATGAGTGTGCACGACGTCGTGGTGGTCGGCGCCGGGTTGGCCGGGCTGCGGGCGGCGCAGGTCCTGTGCCGGCGCGGGCTCGACGTGGTGGTGCTCGAGGCTGCGGACCGGCCGGGCGGCCGGGTCGCGACGGACGTCGTCGACGGCTTCCGCTGCGACCGCGGCTTCCAGGTCCTCAACACCTCGTACCCCGCGCTGCGCGCCGCGGCGGACCTCGACACGCTGGGCCTGCGGGCGTTCGCGCCGGCAGCCGCCGTCCGTGGTGACGACGGCCTGCACACCTACGGTGACCCGCGGCGGCTCCCGGCGCTGGCGCCCCGCATGGCGCTCGACCGGCTGGTGCCGCTGCGCGACAAGGCGACGCTGGCGGCGTGGACGGCCCGGGTGCTGGCGGGGGGTCCGCGGCGGGTCGCGGCCTTCGGCGGCCGGTCCGCGGCCACCGACCTCGCGGCGGCCGGTGTGCGCGGGCCGGTACTCGACCGGGTGCTGCGGCCGTTCCTGTCCGGGGTGCTCGGGGAGGCGGAGCTCGCGACGTCCGCGGCGTACGTGCGGCTGGTCTGGCGGGCGTTCGCGATCGGCACGATCGCCGTGCCGAACGCGGGCATGGGCGCGCTTCCTGCGCAGCTCGCGGCCCGCCTGCCGGACGGCGTGCTGCGGCTGGGGCGGCGCGTCGAGACCGTCCGAGCCGGCGCCGTGCGCGTGGACGGCGACGAGCTCACCGCGCGCGCCGTCGTCGTGGCGACGGACCCGGTGGCGGCCGCCGCGCTGCTCCCGGCCGTCCCGTCACCCCGGATGCACGCCCTGACGACCGTCTACCACGTCGCACCGGCCCCGCCGGCCGCCGGGCCGACGCTGCACCTCGACGGCACCGGCGGGCCGCTCGCCAACACCGTGGTCCTCACCGAGGCCGCGCCCGGCTACTCCCCCGACGGTGACCGGCGCGCGCTGGTGTCGTCGTCGTTCCTCGGGACGGCCGACCGGATGCCGGAGCCGACCGTGCGCCGCGAGGTGGGCCGGCTCTACGGGGTCCCGACCGGCGACTGGGTGCACCTGCACACCGCGGAGGTCCCCCGCGCCCTGCCCGCCCTGCCCGCGGCCAGCCCGCTGAGGCGCGACGTTGCGCTGGGCGATGGCCTGTTCGTGGCCGGGGACCACCGCGACACCCCGTCGCAGCAGGGCGCCCTGGTGAGCGGCCGCCGCGCGGCCGAGGCGGTCCTCGCCCACCTCGGCGTCTGACCGCTCACGGATGCTCAACGATCACGAAGGGTTAAGGAGGAGAGAGAGAAAAAGGGAGGGAAGAGAGAAGAGAAGAGGGAAAAGGAAAAAAAGAGAAAAAAGAAGAAGAGAGAAAAGAAGGAAAGAAGAAAGAAAAGGAAGAGGAAAAAAAAGAAAGAAAAGGAGAAAGGGAAGAAGAAAGGAGAGAAAAAGAAAGGGAAAGGGAAAAGAAAGGGAAGGAAGAGGAAGAAGGAGAAGAAGGGAAAAAGAAAAAGAAAAAGAAAAGAGGAAAAGAAGAGAAGGAAGGAAGAGAGGGTGGGGGAGGGGGCGGCCTACCGAGCCGGCATTGTGCCGCGCCGCTCGATGATCACCCAGGGTGCCCCGACGTGCTCAGCTCGCTGTGCAGGAACGCGCAACTCGTCCGGGGTGGGCGCGAGTTGAGCGTTCCCGTGCATTGTGTTTCGCGCTGCTGTGTTGCCGACCTGGTTCCTCGTGCCGTTCGCGGTGGTCGCGGTGCTGGGGCTGGTCGGCGGGGCGGTGCTCGACATCTACTCGTCCGGGCTCGCGCTGCTCACGCTCGGGCTGCGCATCCCGCGCTGGTCCGCCGCCTTCGTCGACGGCGTGATCATGGTGCTGTGCACGGTCTACGTCGTCTTCTTCGCCGACGACTTCGTCGTCCAGTTCCAGGGCTTCCTCTACACGCTCGGGGTGCCGGTGGCCGCCTGGGCCGGGGTGATGCTGGCCGACGTGGCACTGCGTCGGCGGGACTACGCCGAGCCCGAGCTCTACGACCCGGCGGGCCGCTACGGCAGCGTCCGGTGGACGGCCGTGGCGCTGGTCGCCGTCGCGACGGTGCTGGGGTGGGGCCTGGTGACGAACTCCAACGCCGAGATCCTGACCTGGCAGGGCTCCCTGCTCGGGCCGTTCGGGCTCGGCGGTCGGGACGGGGCGTGGGCGTACGCCAACCTGGGCGTGCTCGTCGCGCTGGCCGTCGGGTTCGTCGGGACCCTGATCCTCGAGCGCTCGCGCATCCGCGCCCACGAGGCATGAGCCGTCATCTCGTCGTCGTCGACATGCAGCGGGTCTTCGCCGATCCGGACAGCGGCTGGGCCACGCCGGGGTTCGCCGGGATGGACGCGCGGGGTACGGCGTAGCGTGATCGGTATGGGGTACGATCACGCGGGATCCTGCCGGGCAGCCAGGGAACCGCTGCACGTCGAACAGCTCGGGCTCGTCGAGTACCGCACCGCCTGGGACGCGCAGCGCGCGCACGCTGCCGCCCGGCGCGACGGCACCGGTCCGGACGTCCTCATGCTCCTCGAGCACCCGCCGGTCTACACCGCGGGCAAGCGGACCCGCCCGGCGGACCGGCCCACGGACGGCACGCCCGTCGTCGACGTGGACCGTGGCGGCCTCATCACCTGGCACGGTCCCGGCCAGCTCGTCGGCTACCCGCTCGTGGCGCTCGCGACCCCGCTGGACGTCGTCGAGTACGTTCGCCGCCTCGAGGAGGCGCTGATCGCCGTGGTCACCGGCATGGGTCTCCCGGGCGCCGGTCGGGTGGACGGGCGCACCGGCGTCTGGCTGTCCGCGGACGACCGCGGGCCCGAGCGCAAGGTCGCCGCCATCGGTGTGCGGGTGCAGGGCGGCGTGACCATGCACGGTTTCGCGCTCAACTGCGACCCCGACCTGACCTGGTTCGACCGGATCGTGCCCTGCGGGATCACCGACGCCGGCGTGACGTCGCTGGCCGTGGAGCTCGGCCGGCACGTGAGCGTGGACGAGATGCGGGCGCCGACGGCCACCGCGGTCGCCTCCGCGCTGGACGGTGCGCTGCCCATCGCGGAGCACCCGGTCACCCGCGCGGTCCCGCCCGCCGGCCTGGACCTGCGCCTCCACCCCGCCCTGCAGTAGCGCGCAGACCTACCCGAGCTGCGGCGCCACCTCGGCGGCGATCAGCTCGAGGTGGTCGAGGTCGGTCAGGTCGAAGACCTGCAGGTAGAAGCGGCTCATCCCGGTGCGCTCCCGCCACGTCCCGAGCTGGTCCACGACCTGCGCCACGGTCCCGACGAGATCGAACGGGTTGAGCTCGTCGACCTTGCGGCCGATCGCCGCCGCCCGCCGCTCCACCTCGGCGTCGTCGCGACCCACGCAGGTCAGCTGGGCCACCGAGCGAACCAGCTCCGCCGGATCGCGGCCGACATCGGTGCAGGCGCGGTCGACGCGGGCGTACTGCGCGGCGACGTCGTCGACGGACGCGAACGGGACGTTGAACTCGCTGGCGAACCGCGCGGCGAGCCCGGGGGTGCGCCGCTTCCCCTTGCCTCCGACGATCACCGGTGGATGCGGTCGCTGCACCGGCTTCGGCAGGGCGGGCGAGTCGACGATCGCGTAGTACGTGCCGGTGAACGAGTACCGCTCCCCCAGCGGCGTCCCCCACAGGCCGGTGAGGATCTCCAGCTGCTCGGCCAGCCGATCGAATCGCTCGCTCAGCGACGGGAACGGGATGCCGTACGCCCGGTGCTCGGCCTCGAACCACCCCGTTCCCAGCCCCACCTCGAGGCGGCCGCCCGACATCTGGTCGACCTGCGCCGCCGCGACCGCGAGCGGACCGGGCAGGCGGAAGGTCGCCGACGTGACCAGCGTGCCGAGCCGGATCCGCGACGTCTCCCTCGCCAGCCCGGCCAGGGTCACGTACGAGTCGGTCGGGCCCGGCTCACCCGCCGTCCCCATCGCGAGGAAGTGGTCGGACCGGAAGAACGCGTCGAAACCGCACTCCTCCGCCTTCCGTGCCACCCGGAGCAGGTCGTCGTAGGTCGCCCCCTGCTGGGGCTCGGTGAAGATGCGGAGATCCACGCTTCCGAGGCTACGGTCTCGTCCGGCCGGACATCGACATCGCAGCGTAATCTGGTTGCCGTGACGATCGCCCCGGACGGACGCAAGCTGCTTCGCCTCGAGGTGCGCAACAGCGCGACCCCCATCGAGCGCAAGCCCGAGTGGATCCGCACCCGGGCCCACACCGGCCCGCAGTACTCCGAGCTCAAGGGGCTCGTGCGCACCGGTGGCCTGCACACGGTGTGCGAGGAGGCCGGCTGCCCCAACATCTACGAGTGCTGGGAGGACCGCGAGGCCACCTTCCTCATCGGGGGCGACCAGTGCACGCGCCGCTGCGACTTCTGCCAGATCGACACCGGCAAGCCCGCGGATCTGGACCGCGACGAGCCGCGTCGCGTCGCCGAGTCCGTCCGCACGATGGGCCTGCGCTACTCGACGATCACGGGTGTGGCCCGTGACGACCTGCCCGACGGCGGCGCCTGGCTGTACGCCGAGACCGTCCGGCAGATCCACGAGCTCAACCCGGGCACCGGCGTCGAGCTGCTCATCCCGGACTTCAACTCCGACGACGCCCAGCTCGGCGAGGTGTTCGACGCCCGCCCGGAGGTGCTCGCGCACAACCTCGAGACGGTTCCTCGGATCTTCAAGCGGATCCGTCCGGCGTTCCGCTACGCCCGGTCGCTGGAGGTGCTGACGAAGGCCCGTGCGGCCGGGCTCGTCACCAAGAGCAACCTGATCCTGGGCATGGGCGAGACGCCCGACGAGGTGACCGCCGCGCTGCACGACCTGTACGACGCCGGCTGCGAGATCATCACGATCACCCAGTACCTGCGGCCCTCGCTGCGCCACCACCCGGTCGAGCGCTGGGTCAAGCCACAGGAGTTCGTCGCGCACTCCGAGATCGCCGAGAAGATCGGGTTCGCCGGGGTGATGGCCGGGCCGCTGGTGCGGTCGTCGTACCGGGCGGGTCGGCTGTACGCCCAGACGGTCGCGCATCGCGGTGAGGAGCTCTCCCCCGCGCTGGCTCATCTCGCGCAGGAAGGCGCCGCGCGACAGGAGGCACGCTCGCTGCTCGCCCGGTAGGGAAACGGAGCCGCGCGACCGGCGTCACATCGTCGGGACGCGCCCGTATCCTGGTGCTATGCCCGCCAAGCCCAAGCTCGACAAGGCCGCGAAGAAGGAAGCCCGTACCGCGAAGCGGGCCGAGTCCAAGGCGCGCCGGCGCCAGATCTGGGAGGCGTTCAAGGTCCAGCGGCGGGAGGACAAGAAGCTCGTCCCGCTGATGGTCGGCGCGCTCCTGCTCGCCGTCCTGGTCGTCTTCGGCATCGGCTTGATCTTCGGCGTGCAGTGGCTGGTGCTGCCGATCGGCATCGCGCTGGGCGTGCTGGCGGCGGTGAGCATCTTCGGCAGGCGGGTGCAGCGGTCGGTGTACTCCAAGGCCGAAGGCCAGCCGGGCGCCGCGGGCTGGGCGCTGGAGAACATGAAGGGCTCGTGGCGGGTCACCCCAGGAGTCGCGGGCACGACGCACCTCGACGCCGTGCACCGCGTGATCGGCCGGCCGGGCGTCATCCTGGTCGCCGAGGGCGCTCCGCACCGGGTCAAGGGCCTGCTGGCGCAGGAGAAGAAGCGCCACGCGCGGGTGGTGGGCAAGACCCCGATCTACGACATCGTCGTCGGCAACGACGAGGGCCAGGTGCCGCTGGGCAAGCTCCAGCGCCACCTCATGAAACTGCCCCGGAACATCTCCACCGGCGAGATGGACTCGCTCGAGACGCGGCTCGCAGCGCTCGGCTCGCGGGCGGCGGCACTGCCCAAGGGCCCGCTGCCCGCCGGGGCGAAGATGAGGAGTGTCCAGCGGACCGTCCGCCGCCGCTGAGCTCCGGCGTTCGTTGCGCCTCAGCCGCGGGTGCGGACGACGATCGTGGACGCCGCCCGGTCGTGCCAGCCCCGCCCGTCGCCGTCACGGGCCAGTGCGGGCAGGACCAGGGCGAGCAGTGCCGTCCGCAGCAGCGCCCGGGGCACACCGACCAGTGTCGACCGCAGCGACGCCACCCGGATGCCGAGCACGGCCATACCCGGCGTGATGCCGAAGGCCGCTACTGCCACCGCCGTGAGCACGAACCAGACGCCCAGCACCGTCCACGAGAACTCCTGCGACGCGAGCGCGTCCGGCCCGGCGAAGAGCCCGGCGATGAGGTAGCCGAGCAGCCAGTCGACCGTCAGCGCCGCCAGCCTGCGGCCGAATCCCGCGGCCGATCCCGGGCCCGTCTCCGGCACGCCGAACCGCTCCCCCGGGTAGCCTCCCGCCGGGTACGCAGCGGTTCCGGGCATCCACGACTCGCTCCAACGGGCCACGCCTCCAGGATAGAGCCCTGGACTGTGGCGTGATCCCCGTTAACCTGCAGGAAACTGACGAGTGACGTTCGGGCAACACCTCGCCCATAGCGTGCCGTCGACCAGCATCCACTCGAAGGAGTCCCTGAGCGTGTTCAACAACTCCGAAGAGGTACTCAAGTACATCTCGGACGAGAAGGTCGAGTACGTCGACATCAGGTTCTGCGACCTGCCCGGCGTCATGCAGCACCTGACCGTCCCCGCGACCGAGTTCAACCAGGACTTCATCGACGGCGGCATCGCCTTCGACGGGTCCTCGGTGCGCGGCTTCCAGGCGATCAACGAGTCCGACATGGCGCTGCTCCCGGACCCGGTGACGGCACGGCTGGACCCCTTCCGCAAGCACAAGACGCTCAACATGAACTTCTTCGTGCACGACCCGATCACGGGCGAGCCCTACAGCCGCGACCCGCGCAACGTCGCCCGCAAGGCCGAGCAGTTCCTCGCCTCCACCGGTATCGCGGACACCTGCTACTTCGGCGCGGAGGCGGAGTTCTACATCTTCGACTCCGTGCGGTTCAAGTACGAGTCCTACGAGAGCGCCCACCACATCGACTCCGTCGAGGGCTGGTGGAACACCGGCCGCGAGGAGGTCGGCGGCAATCTCGGCTACAAGGTTCCATTCAAGGGCGGGTACTTCCCGGTGCCGCCGGTGGACCACTACGCGGACCTCCGCGATGACATGGTCACCAACCTCACCAACGCCGACTTCAGGATCGAGCGCGGGCACCACGAGGTCGGCACAGCGGGCCAGGCGGAGATCAACTACCGCTTCAACACCCTGCTGCACTCGGCAGACGACCTCATGCTGTTCAAGTACATCGTCAAGAACACGGCTTGGCACGCCGGCAAGACCGTGACGTTCATGCCGAAGCCGCTGTTCGGCGACAACGGCTCGGGCATGCACGCCCACCAGTCGCTGTGGAAGGACGGCTCGCCGCTGTTCCACGACGAGGCCGGCTATGGCGGCCTGTCGGACATGGCGCGCTACTACATCGGCGGCCTCCTGCACCACGCCCCGAGCCTGCTGGCGTTCACCAACCCGACCGTGAACTCCTACCACCGCCTGGTCCCGGGCTTCGAGGCCCCGGTCAACCTGGTGTACTCGGCCCGCAACCGCTCGGCCTGCATCCGGATCCCGCTGTCGGGCAACAACCCCAAGGCCAAGCGCCTCGAGTTCCGCTGCCCCGACTCGTCGGGCAACCCCTACCTGGCGTTCGCCGCGATGATGATGGCCGGCCTGGACGGCGTCAAGAACAAGATCGAGCCGCCCGCCCCGATCGACAAGGACCTCTACGAGCTCCCGCCGGAGGAGGCCAAGGACATCCCGCAGGTGCCGGGCAGCCTGGACGCGGTCATCAACCGCCTCGAGGAGGACCACGACTACCTGCTCGAAGGCGGTGTGTTCACCCCGGACCTCATCGAGACGTGGATCGACCTCAAGCGCACGAACGAGATCGACCCGCTGCGTCTGCGTCCGCACCCGTACGAGTTCGCGCTCTACTACGACGTCTGATCGATTCACCTGCGTGACCTGCTGACACGGGTTCTCGCGGCGTGCTCACGCCGGCCCGGTCCCTCCACCCTCGTGTGGAGAGGCCGGGCCGGCGGCGTTCTGCCGCCGGATCGGATACGAGCGCGCCCGGCGCCGACGAGCGGTAAGCTCGTCGTCGCGCTCCGGTCATCACGCCGACGGGCGCACGGAGCCCGACTCCGCCCTGCCGCTCCGACGGAGCGAGGCCGAGCGTCCGCGGCCCGGCGTGCTGCCTCCGAGGTGCATGCCCTATCAACCGTGGACAGCAGGTGCTTCCGCTCTCGGTACGGGAGCGCCGCGAAGTGGGTGAGTCGCCATGCGCACATCCTCGCGGGGCACCGTGACCCCGCTCGATCATCTGCACCGCGTCGGTGCCGTCGTGTTCGGCGTCGGCTTGGCCGGGTTCGGCGTCCTCGGGCTGGGGGCCGGGCCCGAGATGTTCTCCACCACCGGGCGGACCGTGCTCGGGCTCTCGTCGAACGGCCTCCTCGCGGTGATCTCCATCGCCGTCGGGGCCGTGCTGGTCGCGGCCGGGCTCCGCGGCGGGCGAACGGCCTCGACGATTCTCGTGATCGCCGGATCGGCGTTCGTGCTCTCCGGGCTCGTGAACGCGATCGTGCTGGGCACGCGGCTGAACCTGCTGGCGTTCCAGATCTCCAACGTGGTGTTCAGCTTCGTCGCCGGGGCACTGCTCCTGTTCCTCGGCGCGTGGGGCCGCTTCGCCGGGCACCTGCCCGACGACAACCCCTACCGTCGCGAACGTCACATCGCGGACGTGCCGGCCGCGCTCCCGGCCACGTTCCCCGATCCCGCCGACGCGGCGGCGGCGCGTGAGCTGGCCGAGGCCGAGCGTGCGGTCGCCCAGCACACCGCATCACCCGAGGTCACGGCACGTGTCGCCGATGTCGACCACCTCCGGCGTGAGGAGGACCGTGTGCGGCGGTGGCGGGAGCCGGCGGGGTGACCCGGTAGCCGCGGCGCGCGCCCGGTGCCCGCGTAGCCTTCGTTCGCCCGGGGTTCAGCCGCCGTTCGCCTCCGCTGCGTAGCGTCTCGCCCTCGAAGCCGGGAGGGGGCGCAGGTGACCGGTTCGAAGCGGCTCGGGGTGCTGGACGTCGGCTCGAACACCGTCCACCTGCTCGTGGTCGACGCTCACCGGGGCGCCCGGCCCACGCCGATGACGTCGGAGAAGACCGAGCTGCGGCTCGCCGAGCGGATCGACGCCGCCGGGCGGCTCACCGGCGAGGGTGCGGCTGCACTGGTCGACGCCGTCGCCCGGGCCGCGGCCCAGGCGGCCGACGCGGGCTGCATCGACGTGCTCGCGTTCGCGACCTCAGCCCTGCGCGACGCGACGAACTCCGCGGCGGTGACGGCCCGCGTCCGGGCCGAGACGGGTGTGATGCTGCGGCTGCTGCCGGGCGAGGACGAGGCCCGCTACACGTTCCTCGCCGCGCGACGCTGGTGTGGTTGGTCCGCGGGCCGGCTGCTGGTGCTCGACATCGGCGGGGGATCGCTCGAGCTGGCCGCCGGTGACGACGAGCACCCGGACGTCGCGGTGTCGGTTCCGCTGGGGGCCGGACGGACGACCCGCGACTGGTTCCGTGCCGACCCACCGGAGCGTTCCGAGGTCGCGGCGCTGGAGGCGCACGCCGACGCGCTGCTCGCCCCGGTCGCCCGGCAACTGCGCGGCGGAGGGGCCCCAGACCTGTCCGTCGGCACGTCGAAGACCTTCCGCTCGCTGGCCCGGCTGACCGGGGGGCGGCCCGTCCTGACCGCGGCCGAGCTGGGCCAGCTGCTCGCCTTCGTCACCCGCATGTCGTCCCGCGACCTCGCCGAGCTCAAGGGGGTGAGCCCGGGCCGCGCACACCAGCTCGTCGCCGGGGCGATCGTCGCGCGGGCCGCGATGCGCGCGCTGCGCGTCCCCCAGCTCGAGCTCTGCCCGTGGGCGCTGCGGGAGGGAATCATCTTCCGCCGGCTCGACGTGCTCGACGGCCACGCGTTCGAACCGGAAGACTCCGACGAGCCGCACGCCCGCCGGGCGGGTTCCGCGGGGCGCGCAGCCGGTCCGGGTGCGGCGCAGCGCAGCGCCTGACCGCGGCACGCCCGGACAGGGGTGAAGGCGGACACGTTCGGGTATCTCCCTGCTGTGATTCCCGACGACGCCGCGGGCCGCCCCCTCAGCCCGTCCGAGCTGGCCATGATCGCCGATCTCGAACAGCGGCTGCAGCTCGAGACCCCCGAACCGGTCCGGGCCCGCGCGTGGCGTTCCCCACGACGCCGGTGGTACCGGTCGGCGAACGCGGCCCCGCTGACCGCGCTCGTCGTCGTGGGCATCCCGCTCGTGGTCGTCGCCGTGCTCACCGGCGGGCTGCTCGGTGCCGGGGCGGTGCTGCTGAGCGTCGTCGTCACCGCCTTCGCGTGGTCGTTGCTCCCGCGCGGCGTCGGCGGCCCGGTGCGCCCGCGCCGGTTCATCCGGTTCCCCCGGCTCGTCCGGCGAGCCAACCCGCGCTGACGCCGGCACCCTCCGCTGGCACGGCGTCGATCCACATGGCACGGTAGCGCGGTGGCGTGGACGATCGTCGAGATCGAGACGGCGGCTCCCGGCTGGCGGACCAGTGGTGGTGCCGGCGAGGACGGCGCCCCGGTGGCGCTCTGGGCACTGGTCGAGAACGAGGTGGGTGATCGGTTCGTCCTCGGGGTCGACCCCACGGCCGAGGGCGTGGTGGGGCCCGGCGGCCGACTGATCGACGTGAACCGGCTGATCGCCGAGATCGACACCGACGCAGGTGGCTACCTCTACCGGGCGCCGCTGTCATGAACGCGATCGACCTGCTGCGCGATCTCTTCGACCGCGTCAAGACCGATGTACACGGGGCCGTCGACGGCCTCGACGAGGCGGCGGTGACCCACCGCGTGGACGGCGGCGCGAACTCGATCGCCTGGCTGGTCTGGCACCTCACGCGGGTGCAGGACGACCACGTCGCCGACGTCGCGGGCGTCGAGCAGGTCTGGACGGCGCAAGGCTGGGTCACGCGGTTCGGGCTCCCGTTCGCCGCGCACGCCACCGGGTACGGGCAGGGCAGCGACGAGGTCGCCGCGGTCCGCGCGGACGCCGACCTGCTGCTGGGGTACTACGACGCCGTGCACGAGCAGACCCTGCAGTACCTCGACGGGATCGGTGAGGCCGACCTGGACCGGATCGTCGACCGCCGGTGGGATCCCCCGGTCACGCTCGGCGTTCGCCTGGTCAGCGTCGCGGACGACGACATCCAGCATGCGGGGCAGGCGGCGTTCATCCGGGGGGTCGTCGAAAGCCACGGGTGATCGCCCTCGTAGACCGTATGGACCGCGCGGCCCTCTGTCAGTTCTGCGTAGGATTTGCGCGTGGGCGACTCCGGCGCAAGCCAGAGCGTGGGTCGGCCGCACAGTCACCTGTGTTGGGTGTTCGACGACCACGCCGATTTCCGCGCCGCCGCGGTGGAGTTCCTGGCTGACGGCCTCGCGCGTGGTTGCCGCGTGCGTTACATCGCTGCGGGTGACGAGGAGACCCTGCGCGCCGAGCTGGCGCCGCTGGAGCGGCTCGAGGAGGCGCGACGGCCCGGCGCCATCGAAGTCCTTGAGGTCTCGGGCACCTACGCAGGCACCGAGAGATGCGTGGACGCCCGGACGCAGGTCGGGGTGTACGACGTCGACACCCGGAAGGCGGTGGCCAGCGGTTTCACGGGCCTGCGGGTCGCGGCGGACGCGACGATGCTCGTCCGCACGCCCACGCAGCTCGACGCGTTCGCCCGCTACGAGCACCAGATCGACCGGTACATCACGCTCGCCCCGTTCTCCGCCCTCTGCGGCTACCGGCGGTCCAAGCTGGGTGACGACACCGTCGCCCAGCTCGCCTGCCTGCATCCGGGCGGGAGCGCGGAGCAGGCACCGTTCCGGATGCACGCCACGCCGGACGCGGACCTTGCGCTGTCCGGCGAGCTCGACCTCACGACCGTCGACCTGCTCGCCGCCGCGGTGGACCGCGCGGGCCTGGACGACCGGGGGTCGGAGATCGTGGTGGACGCGACGGGCCTGGATTTCGCGGACCACCGGAACCTGCTCGTGCTGGAGCGGATGGCCGACCGGCACGGACGGTCCGTCGTCCTGCGCACCGCGCGCCACTGGCCCGAGCGGCTCGTCGCGGCCGTGGGACTGACGCGTGTGCGCGTCGAGCACCAGGGGATCTGAGCCCCGGAGTCGGTCAAAGGGCGCATTGACAACGGCGTCCCCGAGTTGCTTAGCTCTCCTCAGGTGTTCCGCATCACACTCCGACCCTTCCTGGCCGGATGTGTTCGCGTGCTCGGCCGTTCGGGGAGTGGACGGGGCCGAGATCGATGGGTCCGGTCGGGTGGACACGCGCCCCCGACCGGACCCGCACAACCTCACCCGATTCCTCTCACCAGCACCCAGGCGCCCGTGATCACGGCCGTCACCGCGGCGAGCCAGAACACCGCGGCCCACATTCCGCCCGGAACCCCGGTGAGCCGGGCGAGCGCGTCCGCATCCGACTCGTCACCGAGCCGCGACACCCCGCGACGGCGCCCGCGCTGCAGCTCGCGCACCGACCGCAGGGCGCCGAACAGCAGGAACCACGACAGCGCGGCCGCGAATGCGCCCCGCAGCGCCGTGTCGCCCCACCAGGCCACGGCTCCGACGGCTCCGCCGGTCACCAGGACCAGCAGCACCCCGTAGGCGTTGCGGACCTGCACGAGCGTCGCGACGAGCAGCACGACGACCAGCCACAGCGAGGCCGCCGCCCGGTCGGTGGCGACGAACAGGGCGCCCACCAGCCCCAGGACGGCCGGTGCCGGGTAGCCGGCGAGGAAGGTCAGCACCAGGCCGAGGCCACCGGCCCGGCCGGTCGAGGTCGTGACCCCGGACGTGTCGGCGTGCAGCCGGATCCCGCTCAGGCCTCGCCCGGCGAGCACCGCGACCAGCGCGTGCCCGCCCTCGTGAGCGATCGTCACCACACCGCGCGCGACGCGCCACGACGCCGTCCACACGACGACGACCAGTGCGAGCACCGCGGCGGCGAGCACCTCGGGGCGGTCACGGGCGGTGGCGAGCACGCCGTCCAGCGCGGTGTCGAGCGCGGTGCCCAACGCGCTGTCGAGGTCGGTGGTCACCCGGCCAGTCTGCCGATCGCCGACGGCGCCCCCGACGTCACCTGAGATCTCCGCCGTACTCCGGCACGACGCCGATCCTCGAGGACGCGCGTTAGCCTCCAGCCGTGACCCACGGCCTCGACGACGACACCGACGCGCTCCTCGTCCGGCTGCTCGCCGCGGACGGCCGGGCGACGCTCGCGACACTCGCCGCGGAGGCTGGCCTGTCGGTGTCGGCGGTCCAGGCACGGGTACGGCGGCTGGAGTCCCGTGGCGTGATCACGGGGTACGCCGCCGCCGTCGACCTCGAGGCATTGGGGTTGCCGCTGGCGGCGTTCGTCGCCATCACCCCGCTCGACCCGGCCCAGCCCGACGACGCCCCGCAGCGCCTGGCCGAGGTCGGGGCCATCGAGGCCTGCTACTCGGTCGCCGGAGTAGAGCACTACCTGCTGCTCGTGCGCGCCGCCTCGCCACGGGCCCTGGAGGGCGTGCTGCAGGAGATCCGGGCGCGAGCGAACGTCGCCACCCGCACCACGGTCGTGCTGCAGACGTTCTTCGAACGCCGCCCGCCGACTGCCGGGGACGCGTAACCAGTTCGACGTCAACCGGAAACTTTCCGGTGAGATTGACGTATGACAGGAAGTTTGTCGTACGATGGTGGCATGACCCTCGCCGTCGAGCGCGTCTCCGCCGCGGCGGACGTGCACACCCGCTTGGCCCGGCACCTGCTCGTCGACGGGTTCGATCTCGTCCTCGATCTGGAGCGGTCGCACGGCTCGTGGCTGGTCGATGCCCGCAACGGCACCGAGTACCTCGACCTGTTCACGTTCTTCGCCTCGTCCGCGCTCGGCATGAACCACCCCGGGCTCGCCCACGATCCCGCCTTCCGCGCCGAGTTGCTGACGGCCGCGCTCACCAAGCCCAGCAACTCCGACGTCTACACCGTCGAGATGGCGCGGTTCGTCGACACGTTCGACCGCGTGCTCGGCGACGCAGGCCTGCCGCACCTGTTCTTCGTCGAGGGTGGCGCGCTCGCCGTCGAGAACGCGCTCAAGGTGGCGTTCGACTGGAAGTCGCGGTGGAACGAGGCGCACGGCATCGACCCCGCCCGCGGCACCCGCGTGCTGCACCTGCGCGAGGCGTTCCACGGCCGGAGCGGGTACACGATGTCGCTGACGAACACCGATCCCGTGAAGACCGCCCGCTACCCGATGTTCGCCTGGCCGCGGATCGACAACCCCTACGTCCGCGCCGCGATCCCGCTCGAGGAGCAGCGGGAGCGGGAGCTGGCGGCGCTCGCGAAGGCCGAGGCGGCCTTCGCCGCGCACCCGCACGACATCGCCTGCGCGATCGTCGAGCCGATCCAGGGCGAGGGCGGCGACCACCACTTCCGGCCCGAGTTCCTCCAGGAGCTGCAGCAGCTCTGCCACGCCCACGACGCGCTGTTCGCCGTCGACGAGGTGCAGACGGGCTGCGGGCTGACCGGCACCGCGTGGGCCTACCAGCAGCTCGGGCTGACCCCGGACGTCGTCGCGTTCGGCAAGAAGACGCAGGTCTGCGGCGTGATGGCGGGCGGGCGGGTGGACGAGGTGCCCGACAACGTCTTCGCCGTCAGCTCGCGGATCAACTCCACGTGGGGCGGTGGGCTCACCGACATGGTGCGGGCCCGGCGCATCCTGGAGGTCGTGGAGGCCGACGGGCTGATCCCGCGGGCCGCCGCGCTGGGGCGGCGGCTGCTGACGATGCTGCGCAACCTGGCCGAGCAGCACCCCGCGGTGACGGACCCGCGGGGGCGGGGGCTGATGTGCGCGGTGACGCTGGAGTCGCGGGCGCTGCGCGACCAGGTCGTCGAGCTGCTGCGCACGGACGAGCGCGTGATCGTCCTCGGCTGCGGTACGCGCAGCCTGCGGTTCCGCCCGGCGCTGACGGTCACCGAGCAGGAGCTGGCGGCGGGAGTGGCGGCCCTGGACCGGGTGCTGGCCGGCCTGGGACGGTGACCTCGTGGTCGTGACGTGGGAACTACGGGCCGCCTTCGCCCGGGGCCTGGCCGCCATGTACGGGCGGGAAGTGCCCGCGTACGAGACGCTGGTCGAGGTCACACGCGAGATCAACGCCGAGGTGGCGGTCCGGGACGGCGGCGACGCCGAGCGGCTGGGCAGCGTCGCGCGGGTGAGCGCGGAGCGACACGGGGCGATCCGCGTCGGCACGCCGCGCGAACTGGCTCAGGCCGCGCGGGTGTTCGCCGCGTTCGGCATGCACCCCGTCGGCTTCTACGATCTGCGCGACGCCGGGCCGGGCGCGGTGCCGGTCGTATCGACGGCGTTCCGCCCTCTCGACGCGGACGAGCTGGCCCGCAACCCGTTCCGGGTCTTCACCTCGATGCTGGTCGTCGACGACCCGCGCTACTTCGACGATGACACCCGTGCCGGGCTGCAGGCGTTCCTGGCCGACCGGGTGCTGTTCCCACCCGAGCTGCTGACGCTCGCCGACCGGGCCGCGGCCGAGGGTGGCCTGCCCCACGACGCCGCGGACGAGCTGCTGCGCCGCGCGACGGCCGCGTTCGCGCTGTCGTCGATCCCGGTCGACCGGGCCTGGTACGACCATCTGGAGGCCATCTCGTCGGTCGCCGCGGACATCGGCGGGGTGCCGACGACGCACCTCAACCACCTCACGCCGCGCGTGCTCGACATCGACGAGCTGCAGGCGCGGATGCGGTCGCGCGGCATCGAGATGATCGACGAGATCCAGGGTCCGCCCGCGTGGGAGGGCCCGGACGTGCTGCTGCGGCAGACATCGTTCCGCGCGCTCGCCGAGGACCGGGTGTTCCGGTACCCCGACGGGTCGGTGCGCACCGGCGCGTTGCGGGTGCGGTTCGGGGAGGTCGAGCAACGCGGGATCGCGCTGACGCCGCGGGGGCGCGCGCTCTACGACCGGATGGTCGCCGAGGTCGACGCGCGCGGCGGCGGACCCGACGGCGCCCGGGAGGTGTGGCGGCGGCACCTGCCGGCGACCGAACGCGAGCTGGCGGAGCAGGGGTTGGCGTTCTTCATGTACCGGGTCGCGGAACCCACCGCCGACGCGCCCGGGCGGGCGCGGGATGTCCTGAAAGCCACGTTCAAGGCGCCAGACGTCCTGAACGTGGCTTTCACGACACAACAGCGGGACGTAGAACTGCGCGAGCTGGTCGACGCCGGGGTCCTCGTGCCCGAGCCGATCGTCTACGAAGACTTCCTGCCGCGGTCCGCCGCCGGCATCTTCCGGTCCAACCTCGGTGGCGAGGGCACCCGCGACGAGGGCCGCGCCGCCCCGGAGTACGACCTCGCACGGCTGGCCGGGGTGCTCGGCGCGACCGTGCACGACCCCATGGATCTCTACACCGCGCAGCAGGACGCCTCGCTGCGCGCCGCCGCACGGACGCTCCGCGTGCGGATCATCCCGACGACCACCCTTCCGACGACCACCGAGGAGACCCGATGACCGGGACGCTCGCCCCGACGCGGACCGCCGAGCTGCGGGAGCGCGCCGCGACCGCTCTGCGCGCCTGCGGTGCCGACCCCGACACGCTGCCGGGCACCGGCCGGGTCGAGGTCGTCAGCCCCGTGACCGGCGAGGCCGTCGCGACGGTGCCCTTCGCGGGCACCGCGGACGTCGAGCGGGCGATCGACCGCGCGCACGCCGCGTTCCTGCAGTGGCGCACCGTCCCGGCGCCGGTGCGCGGCCGGCTGGTCAAGCGCTTCGGCGAGCTGTTGACCGCGCACCAGGACGCGCTCGCGGACCTGGTCGGCATCGAGGTCGGCAAGATCGTCTCGGAGGCCCGGGGCGAGGTCCAGGAGATGATCGACATCTGTGACCTCGCCGTGGGTCTCTCCCGCCAGCTCGAGGGTCGCACGATGCCCTCGGAGCGGCCCGGGCACCGGCTGATGGAGACCTGGCACCCGCTCGGGGTCGTCGGGGTGATCTCGGCGTTCAACTTCCCCTGCGCGGTGTGGGCGTGGAACGCGGCGATCGCGCTGGTGTGCGGCAACGCCCTGGTGTGGAAGCCGTCGGAGCGCACGCCGCTGGTCGCCGTCGCCGCCGCGGCGTTGCTGGACCGCGCCGCCCGCGAGGCCGGCGCGCCGGACGGGCTCAACACCGTGGTCGTCACCGACGCCGCCGGCGCCGCGCCGCTGCTCGACAGCCCGCGCGTCCCGCTGGTCAGCGCGACCGGGTCGGAGCGGATGGGCGCCGCGATCGCGCCGCGGGTGGCCGCGCGCTTCGGCCGGACGATCCTCGAGCTGGGCGGCAACAACGCCGCCGTCGTGGCGCCGTCGGCCGACCTCGACCTCGCCGTGCGCGGCATCGTCTTCTCCGCAGCCGGCACCGCGGGCCAGCGGTGCACGACGCTACGGCGGATCATCGTGCACGAGTCGGTCGCTGACGCCGTCGTCGAGCGGGTGGCCGCGGCCTACCGGTCGCTGACGGTGGGCGACCCGTTCGAGCCCGGCACGCTCGTCGGCCCCCTGCACTCCCCCGCCGCCCACGACCGGATGCGGGAGGCGCTCGCCGAGGCCGTCGCCGACGGCGGGACCGTCGTCGCCGGCGGGGAGCGGGTCGGTGCGGGCCCCGGGGTGTACGTGCGTCCGGCGCTCGTGCCGATGCCGGGCCAGACCGCGGTGGTCCGGCGCGAGACGTTCGCGCCGATCCTCTACGTGCTCACCTACCGCGACCTGGCCGAGGCGATCGCGCTGCACAACGACGTGCCGCAGGGGCTGTCGTCGTCGATCTTCACCGGCGAGCAGCGCGAGGCCGAGCTGTTCCTCGCGGCGGACGGCTCGGACTGCGGGATCGTCAACGTCAACATCGGGACCTCGGGCGCGGAGATCGGCGGTGCGTTCGGCGGGGAGAAGACGACCGGCGGCGGCCGCGAGTCGGGCTCGGACGCCTGGCGCGCGTACATGCGGCGGGCGACGAACACCGTCAACTACTCGCGGGACCTGCCGCTGGCACAGGGGGTCAGCTTCGGCTGACCCGCAACGGGCTCGTCCTCCGTCAGTCGCGGCGGCCGGTGAGGGCGAGGGTGGCGCCCAGGCCGATCATCATCAAGCCACCCGCGCCGCCGACCCGGCGCAGGCGCGCGGGTGAGGTCGCGAACCAGTCGCGCGCGGCTCCCGCCGCCAGCCCCCACACGCTGTCGAGCGTCGCGGCGAGCACGGCGAACAGCAGCCCGAGCACGAGCATCTGCGTGGCCGGGCTCCCGGTTGCGGGGTCGGTGAACTGCGGCAGCAGAGCCACGAACAGCACGAGCACCTTCGGGTTCGTCGCGCCGACGACCACGCCCTGCCAGAAGACCCGACGGCCGGGCGCCGCACCCGCGCCGCCGAGCACGACGGCGAGGTCGCCGCGGTGTCGCCAGGTCTGCACGCCGAGGTAGGCGAGGTACGCCGCGCCGGCGAGCTTGAGCACCGAGAAGACCGCGGCCGAGGCCGCGGCGACGGCGCCGATCCCGAGCGCGACGGCGAGGACGATCAGCACGACCCCGGTCGTGTTGCCGGCGACACTGGTGAGCGCCGCGCGGCGGCCGTGCGCGAGGGCGCGCCCGACGATGAACAGCACGCTCGGCCCGGGAATCGCGACGAGCACGACGCCGGCGAGCAGGAAGGCGATGAGGTGCTCGGTGGAGGGCACAGCGGCACGCTAGCCCGTCCCGCCCGCCGTCTCACGTGGATTCCAGGCGGCGTGCGCTGATCGTGCGGGCGCAATTGGGGCCGGCCACGACGGGATTCGTCCCGCACGATCAGCTGGGTTGATCGTGCGGGCACAACCGCGCCGACCGCCGCGCCCCGAGACTCACCAGCCGTAGAACACCCGCTCCACCACCGCGCGGGCGCGGCGGGTGGCGCGGCGGTAGTCGTCGAGGAACACGCCCGGGTCGCCGTCCGGCGGGTAGCCCAGCGCCGTCGCGACCGCGGCCAGCTCGCGGCCCGAGCGCGGCAGCTGGTCACCCGGCTTGCCGCGCACGAGCATGATCGCGTTGCGGGCGCGGGTGGCCATCATCCAGCCCGCGGCCAGCTCCTCGGCGTCGTCGTGGGTGATCAGATCCGCCTCGGCCGCCTCACGCAGGCCGTCGAGGGTGCCGGTGGTGCGCAGCTCCGGAATGTCACCTGCGTGCTGCAGCTGCAGCAGCTGCATCGTCCACTCGACGTCCGCGAGGCCGCCGAGGCCGAGCTTGGTGTGGGTGTTCCGGTCCGCGCCGCGGGGCAGCCGCTCCGCGTCCACCCGTGCCTTGATCCGCCGGATTTCGGTGATCTGCGCGGTTGTCAGGCCGTCGTCCGGATAGCGGATCGGGTCGATGAGCTCGATGAACCGGCGGCCGAGGTCGGTGTCGCCCGCGACCGGGCGGGCCCGGACCAGCGCCTGGGCCTCCCAGACCTCCGACCAGCGCGCGTAGTACTCCCGGTAGGAGGTCAGCGTGCGGACCAGCGGGCCGGATCGGCCCTCCGGGCGCAGGTCGGCGTCGATCACCAGGGCCGGGTCCGGGCTCGCGCTGCCGAGCTGGCGGCGGACCGTCTCGACCACGGTCGTGGCGAACTTCGCGGCCTCGTGATCCGTGGCGCCGTCGAGCGGCTCGCAGACGAACAGGACGTCCGCGTCGCTGGCGTAGCCCAGCTCAGCGCCGCCCAGCCGGCCCATCGCGATCACGGCGAGCCGGGCCGGTGGCGTCGACCCGCCGAGCGCGCGTAGCCCGGACGCGAGCACGCCTTGCAGCACCGCGGCCCAGACTGCCGAGAGCCCGCTGCAGACCTGTTCGACGTCCATCTTGCCGAGCAGGTCCGCGCACGCGATCCGCAGCATCTCGTGGCGGCGGGCCGAGCGGGCCGTGGTCGCGGCGGCGTGCGGATCGTGCTGGCGGCCGACGGCCGTGCGCAGGGTCGCGGCGGCGTTCGCCGGGTCCCGGATCAGCTCGTCGGGCTGGCCGGCGACCGGCGCGGCGAGCAGCCGCAGCACCTCGGGCGCACGCACGAGCAGGTCCGGAACCAGCGCGGAGGTGCCCAGCAGCCGCATCAGCCGCTCGGCGACCAGACCCTCGTCGCGCAGCAGGCGCAGGTACCACGGGGTGCGGGCGAGCGCCTCGGACACGCGGCGGTAGGCCAGCAGCCCGCGGTCCGGGTCCGGGGTGCGGGCGAGCTCGTCGAGCAGCACCGGCAGCAGCGCCTTCTGGATCGCGGCCGCCCGCGACACCCCGCCCGTCAACGCCCGGATGTGGTGCAGCGCGCCCTCGGGCGACGCCCACCCCAGCGCGCCGAGCCGGATGGTCGCGGCCTCCGCGGAGAGGCCCGCGTCGGACACCCGCGACACGGCGTCGAGCAGTGGCCGGTAGAACAGCTTCTCGTGCAGGCGGCGGACGCGTCGGGCGTTGCGCCGCCACTCCTCGATCAGGACCCCGACGGCGTCGTGCCGCCCGTCGGGCCGCAGCTTGGCGGCGCGCGCGAGCCAGCGCAGCGCGTCCGTGTCGTCCTCGGCGGGCAGCAGATGGGTGCGGCGCATGCGCTGCAGCTGCAGCCGGTGCTCCAGCAGCCGCAGGAAGCGGTACGAGGCGGCGAGGTTCGCCCCGTCGTCGCGCCCGACGTACCCGCGGCTCGAGAGGGTGGCGAGCGCGTCGAGCGTCGTCGGGGAGCGGAGCGCGGGATCGGCGCGGCCGTGCACGAGCTGGAGCAGCTGGACGGCGAACTCGACGTCGCGCAGCCCGCCGCGGCCGAGCTTGAGCTCGCGGTCGGCGTGGTCCGGGCGCACGTGCTCCTCGACGCGGCGGCGCATGGCCTGCACGTCCGCGACGAAGTCGGGCCGGCCCGCGGCCGTCCACACCATCGGCGCGACGGCCTCGGCGTAGGCCTTGCCCAGGTCGGGGTCGCCCGCGACCGGCCGCGCCTTGAGCAACGCCTGGAACTCCCAGGTCTTGGCCCACCGCTTGTAGTAGGCCACGTGCCCGTCGAGCGTGCGGACCAGCGCGCCCTGCCGTCCCTCGGGACGCAGGTTCGCGTCGACCGGGAAACACGCCTCCCCCGCGATGCGCATCATCCGGGCGGCCAGCTTGGTGGTCCCCTGGTCCGCGGGTTCGGCGACGAACACGACGTCGACGTCGCTGACGTAGTTCAGCTCCGCGCCACCCGTCTTGCCCATCGCGATGACAGCGAGCCGGCCCGGTTCGCCGTCGGACTCCGCGAGCGCGACGGCGAGCGCCGCCCGCAGGGCCGCGGTGGCCAGGTCGGCGAGCTGCGCGGCGACGTCCTCGAGCGGCAGGATCGGCAGCGACGGCTCGCTGACGGCGGCGAGGTCGGCGGCGGCGAGGGCGAGCATCTCGTCGCGGTAGGCGGTGCGCAGGGCGTTCACGGCGTCGCTGTCGCGCAACGACGCGGCGGCGGCGCCCTGGGCTCCCGCCGGCGGGCCGTCGGGGTCCGCGCCGACGGCCGTCAGCAACGTCGCGGTGCGGGTGGTGACGTCGGTGCACGCGTCGGGGGCGGCCGCGGTCAGCCTGCGCCAGCGGTCGGGTTGGGAGACGAGGTGGTCGCCGAGCGCGGTCGAGCCACCGAGCAGGGCGAACAGCCGTCCGCGGAGCACGACGTCGTCGCGCAGCGCGGCGTCGCAGGCCGTCCACTCGCGCGCGTTCGCGCCCGCGAGCCGGTCCAGTGCCCGCAGCGCGAGGTCCGGGTCGGGGCTGCGGGCCAGGGCCCACATGACGTTCTCGACGCCCCGCGCGGGCTGGTCGTCCGCCCACCACCCCAGTGTCCGCAGCGTCTCCTCGGCTCGCGGGCCGGTCAGCCCGAGCCGGGCGAGCGCGTTGGGGCGCCGGCCCGTCGACAGCCGTCCGGGCGGCGCCCCTCGTCCGGGCACCCCCGACACCGACGCCACGTTGCGCTCGCCCGACACCACACGGCGATCCTGCCAAACCCGCGGCATCCACCGATATGCCTCGGCTGGCCCGGTGCGGGCCGCCGGTGCCCGCACCCGCCCCGTGAAGCGCCCGGATCAGCCCGCTCACCCGTGCGCCGATCGTCCGGCGGCAACGCAGCCTGGGCGGGACCGGATACGACCCGCACGATCAGCCCGCCCGCCGATCAGCTGGTCGACCGACCGCGCCCGGGCACGAAGTGCAGTTCGAGCGCGTCGTAGCGCGGGCGGAAGCCCAGGCGGGGGTAGAGCCGGTTCGTCGTCGGGTTGGCCAGGTCGGTGTAGAGCAGCACGTGCCGGGCACCGCTGCCGAGCGCCCAGCGGGCCGCCGCCGCGGTGACCGCGGCGGCGTAGCCCCGGCCGCGGTGCTCGGGCGGGGTGTAGACGGGCCCGATCCGCGACATGCCCGCGACGACGGCGCGGGCGGCCGCCTGGGCGACCGGCTCGCCGTCGACCTCCCAGACGATTTCGCCCGCGCCCGACCCAACGGCGCGTACCACGTCGTCGCGGGTGGTGCGTGCGTGCTGCCAGGTGCGGCCGATCTCCCGGTCGAACTCCGCGCGCCACTGCGCGAGCAGGTCCAGCCCGCGGGCGTCGTCCGGGCCGACGGCGCGGGCCGCCCCGGCGACTCGGGCGGGCGCCGCGAGTTCGTCGAGCGCGAAGAGCCGCATGTGCAGCCCCACGGTGGCGCCGGCCCCGGTCCGGGCCGACCACGCGGCGCCGACGACCTCGGCCTCCTCGGCCGGCCCCTGGACGCCCTCGACCTCCGGATCCCGCACGACCAGGGCCTCGACGACCGCGCCGGCACACCGCGACGGGACCGCCGACACCAGCGCCGGGTGTCCTGCGGTGCGCAGCAGCGCACCCACGACGCCGTCGCCCTCGTGCACGGTCAGCATCGCCGTCGGGTCGAACGCCCCCGTCCGCACCCCGTCGAGCACGGTCAGGATGCTGGTGTGACGCACGGGATCGGGCTCGAGTAGTGGGCGGGCGAGCCGGGCGAAGGAACCGGCGTCGGTGTGCGGGACGACCTCCATGCCGTCCAGCGTGACCGTTGGTGGCAACCCGATTACGCCGGCCTGCCGGCGCGCCGCCAGGTGGCGGGCGGCACGCCGTGCGCGGCACGGAACCGCCGGACGAAGTAGCCCGCTTCGCGGTACCCGACGCGACGCGCGATCTCGCCGACGGTGAGATCGGTGTCGGCGAGCAGCCGCCGCGCCTCCCGCATCCGCCGCTCGCTGATCCACTGCTGGACGGTGCGGCCGGTGCGGCGGCCGATCGCGGTGGTCAGGTGCCCCGGGGTGAGCCCGACGGCGTCGGCGACGTCGCGCAGCGAGATCGGCTCGTGGTAGCGGTCGTCGATCAGGTCGAGCACCGCGGCGAGCAGCGGCTCGACCTCCGGCGCGGCCGGCATACCGGGGTCCAGGCGGCCGAGCTGGACGAGCAGGAGCGTGAGGTGGGCGCGGGCGGCGTCGGCGTACCCGTCGCGCCGCTCGCGCAGCTCCGCGTCGAGGTCGGCGAGGTGGCTCAGCAACGGCGCGCGCTCGGCCGCCGGGACCCGCAGGTGCTGCCCCCCGCTGCGGGCGCCGCCGACGAACGGCGACAGCAGCGGGTGCATGCGCCAGGAGACCAGGGAGGTGGGCGCGGCAGGGTCGACGGCGTCGGCCGGGAAGAACACCACCCAGGCACGGACGGCGGCGGTGACCGGCGACCGGGCCGGCGCGACGACCGTGCCGGGGGCGACGACGAAGGCGTCGCCGGTGGTCAGGGTCCGGTCCCGCCCGTCGACGCGCAGGGTGTGGTCGCCCTCCTGGACATAGATCAGCACGAGGAAGTCGTGGGCGTGGACGCCGGGTACCGACAGGGGTGTCCCGGGGTGCGTCCAGCGGTGCACGGAGATCGCGGGCAGCCCCGCGGTGCGCGGGTAGCCGATGAGCGGAACAGCCGCCGAGACGTCCACGGATCGTGACATCACGCCCGCAGTTCGTCCCTTGTCGCACGTCGACGACGTGGGGATGCTCGATCTATCACCCGAACTTCGTACCACATGGAGGCCCCGTGGCGACCGTCGACGACCGCGCCTACCTGCCGGCGATGGGGCGCACCGCTCTGCTGCCGCTCTACGACCCGTGCACCCGGCTGCTCGGCGTGCGCGACGCGCACTGGCGGCTGATCGCCCAAGCCGGCATCGAACCCGGCGCCACGGTCCTGGAGATCGGCTGCGGCACCGGGAACCTCCTGCTGCTCGCCGCGCGGGCCGTGCCCGGCGCGACGCTGATCGGCGTCGACCCGGATCCGGCCGTCCTGGCCACCGCCACGCGCAAGGCGCGGCGGGCGGGCGTGACGCTGCGGCTCGACCGCGGCTACGCCGACCGGCTCCCCTACCCGGACGGGAGCGTGGACCGCGTGCTCTCCGCGTTCATGCTCCACCACCTGCCCGCGGACCAGCAGCACGACGCGCTGCGCGAGGTACGGCGTGTGCTCGCGCCGGGCGGCCGCCTGCACCTGCTCGACATCGACGGCAGCCCGCCGTCACGGGCAGGCCGCCTGCTGCGCGTCGGCCATCTCCACCGCGACCGGGGGCACGGGCACACCGGCCGCCCGGGGCTGCACGCGCACGCCGACCCCGACGCCCTGCTCGCCGCCTTCGAGAAGGCCGGCCTGCTCGACTCCGCGGTCGTCGCGCACGGAGCGATGCCGCTGGGCGGTTACGGCTTCTTCCGCGCAGCCCGCTGAGGCCCTACCGGAGGTACCACCCGCCGGGACCGGCCAGCGCGGTCGCGGCGGCGGGGCCCCACGACCCCGCGGCGTAGCCCTGCACGTCCGGCCGGTGCTCCAGCAGCGGGGAGATCACCCGCCAGGCCGCAGCGAGCCCGTCGCTGGAGGTGAACAGGGACCGGTCGCCGGCGAGGACGTCGCGGATCAGCGTGGCGTACGCCGGGAGGTCCGGGCCGTCGCTCTCCGTCAGCGGCAGCGGCGCGGCGCGGCTGCTGAACGCGATGTCCGGGCCCGGCTTCTTGATGACCACCGTGATGTCGAGCTCGCCGGAACCCTTCAGCGAGAGGCTGATCGCCGTGGGCGGCGGGTCGTCGACCAGGTCGTCCGGCGGCCGTGTCAGCGTGAGCGTGACCCGCTGCTCGGAGACGGCGAGGCGTTTGCCGGTGCGCAGCAGGAACGGCACGCCGCGCCAGCGGTCGGTGTCGACCCAGAGCCGCGCGGCGATGAACGTGTCGGTGTCGGAGTCGTTGGCAATGCCCTCGACGTCGCGGTAGCCGTCGTACTGGCCGAGCACGACCTCGTCCGGATCAAGCGGGCGGAAGCAGGCGATCACCGACTCGCGGGCCTCGAGCAGGTCGGCGGCCCCGAGCGAGGCAGGCGGCTCCATCGCGATCTCCGCGGCGACCTGGAACAGGTGGGTGACCACCATGTCCAGGGTGGCACCGGTCGCGTCGTAGAACGCGGCGCGGTCGTCGATGTCGAGCGTCTCGGGAACGTCGATCTGCACCTGCGCGACACCGCGGTTGCACCAGACGTCACCGACGATCGCGTTCGTGAAGCGCAGGACGTGCAGGTTCTGCGTCGCCTCCTTCCCGAGGAAGTGGTCGAGCCGGTACACCTGGTCCTCGTCGAGGACGCCGTGGACCACCTGCTCGAGGTGCGCGAAGGACTCCGGGCTGGTGCCGTACGGCTTCTCGAACACCACCCGCGCCCCGGCCGCGAGCCCGTGCGCGTCGAGGGCCTGCACGTACGGCTCGAACGTGGACGGCGGCAGCGCGATGTAGTGCACGAGCAGGGCGTCCCCGCCGACCTGCTCACGGGCCCGCGCGATCGTGTCCGGCAGGTCACCGGCGTCGTCGGCGGAGAAGCCGTTGCCCGCGAACATCAGGTGCTCGTGCACGGCGTCGAACAGCGTGTCGTCGTCCAGCACGTCGCGCACGTGATCGGCGAACCAGGCGTCGTCCTCGGCCTTGCGGCCGTTGCCGATCAGCACCCACTTCTCGGGCAGCAGATCGGCCGCGGCCAGCGCGGCGAAAGCCGGCAACACCATCCGTCGGGCGAGGTCACCGGTCGCGCCGAACAGCACGAAGATCGTCGGCTGCATGCCCCGACCCTACGCGCCGACGCCCGGCCGCACCGGAGCGACGACGCCGCTCCGGCACGGCGGGCGGGACCCGTCAGAGCACCGGCAGATACGTGGCCAGCTCGTACGGCGTCACGTGACGGCGGTAGGCGTCCCACTCTGCGCGCTTGTTGCGCAGGAAGAAGTCGAACACGTGCTCGCCGAGGATCTCCGCCACCAGCTCCGAGTGCTCCATCGCCACCAGCGACTCGTGCAGGTTCTGCGGGAGCGACTCGTAGCCCATCGCGCGGCGCTCGGTCTCCGTCAGCGACCAGACGTCGTCCTCGGTGGGCGGGGCCAGCTCGTAGCCCTTCTGGATGCCCTGCAGGCCGGCCCCGAGGATCACCGCGTAGGCCAGGTACGGGTTGCACGCGCTGTCCAGCGTGCGGATCTCCACCCGGCGCGTCGACGACTTGCCCGGCGAGTACATCGGCACCCGCACCAGCGCGGAGCGGTTCGCGTGCCCCCAGCAGATGTTCGTGGGCGCCTCGCCGCCGACGATCAGCCGCTTGTAGGAGTTCGCCCACTGGTTGGTGACCGCGGTGATCTCCTTCGCGTGCCGGAGCACCCCGGCGACGAACGCCTTGCCGGTGTCGGAGAGCTCGTACGGGTCGTCGGGGTCGTGGAAGGCGTTGCGGTCGCCCTCGAACAGCGAGAAGTGGGTGTGCATGGCCGACCCGGGATGGTCGGTGAACGGCTTGGGCATGAACGACGCGCTCACCCCCTGCGTGATCGCGACCTCCTTGACCACGTACCGGAACGTCATGATGTTGTCGGCCATGGTCAGGGCGTCGGCGTAGCGCAGGTCGATCTCCTGCTGCCCGGGGCCGCCCTCGTGGTGGCTGAACTCCACCGAGATGCCCATCGACTCCAGCGTCTCGATCGCGTTGCGCCGGAAGTGCGGGGCGACGTCGTGGCTGGACTGGTCGAAGTACCCGCCGGAGTCCGCGGCGACCGGCGGGGTGCCGTCGGACTTGATCTCGCGCAGCAGGTAGAACTCGATCTCGGGGTGGACGTAGCAGGTGAAGCCGGCCTCGCCCGCCTTGGACAACGCGCGGCGCAGGACGTGCCGGGGGTCGGCCCACGACGGCGAGCCGTCGGGCATCGCGATGTCGCAGAACATCCGGGCTGAGTAGTGGTCACCGGTCGGGGTGGCCCAGGGCAGCACCTGGAAGGTCGACGGGTCGGGGCGCGCGACCATGTCCGACTCGTAGACGCGGGCGAAGCCCTCGATGGCCGAGCCGTCGAACCCGATGCCCTCGGCGAAGGCCCCTTCGAGCTCCGCGGGCGCCACCGCCACGGACTTGAGATAGCCGAGCACGTCGGTGAACCACAGCCGCACGAAGCGGATGTCGCGTTCCTCGAGCGTGCGCAGCACGAACTCCTGCTGGCGGTCCATGGTCGCCGAGCCTAACGCGTGTCCTGCAGATCGACGCCGCATGCGAGCTTGGCAGCGATCTGCAGGTGGAGTGACGAGCAAGGTCGTGTTACGAACCTGTTTCGTCAGGAACCAGAGCAGGTCAGGGTGCGAGTCGGCACGTGGTCCCGTTCGCCGGGATGGTGAGGTCGACCAGGTAGGCCGACACGGCGTCGTCGACACACGAACTGCCGGCGAGCACCGCCCCGTGCTGCTCGCCCTCGACGCGCAACAACGTGCCGCCGAGCGCCTTCGCCAGGTCGACGCCCGCCTCGTAGGGCGTCGCCGGGTCGCCCGTCGTCGACACCACCACCGTCGGAGGGAGGCCCGCCACGTGCGGCGTGTGCGGGGTGCTCGTCGGCGGGACCGGCCAGAACACGCACTTGTCGCGGGCGGCGACCACCCCGCGCCCGCTGTCGCGGTAGGGGGCGGCGGCGAGCTCGCGGGCCGCGCCGTCGGCGATGGCGGCGGGGTCGGTGGTGCGCTCCTCGTCGACACAGCTGATCACGTCGAACGCCTCGATCGCGTTGCCGTAGCTACCGTCGGCGTGCCGGTCGAGGTAGAGGTCCGCGAGCAGCAACAAGATCGTGCCGTCGCCCTTGGCGAGCCCGGAGATGCCCTGGGCCAGCGCGGGCCACGCCGACGACACGTAGAGCGCCTGCGTGACCCCGGTGATCGCATCGGGGTAGGTGAGCGTGCGGGAGCCGACGGCGAGCGGGCGGTCGACGAGGGGGCGGGTGAGCGCCTGGAAGGCGGCGGTCGCCTTGCTCGGGTCCCTGCCGAGCGGGCAGTTCCCCTGCTTGGCGCACTCGGCGGCGAACGCGTCGAAGGCCTGCTGGAAGCCCGCGGCCTGGGCGACGGAGCGGTCGACGGTCGACTGGCTCGGGTCGAGTGCACCGTCGAGGACCAGCGCGCGGACGTTCTGCGGGAAGTCCTCGGCGTAGGTCGACCCGAGCCGGGTGCCGTAGGAGAAGCCGAGGTAGGTCAGCTTCGCGTCGCCGAGCGCCGCCCGCAGGACGTCGAGGTCACGGGCGGCGTCGCGGGTGCCGACGTTGGCGAGGACGTCCGCGCCGACGCGGTCGGTGCAGCGCTGCGCGTACTGCCGGTTCTCCTCCTCGGTCTGGGCGACGCCGGCCGGGGAGGGGTCGACGTCGAGGTCGCCGCGCTCGACCTCCCACTCGCCGTCGGTGAGGCAGTCGATCGTGGGCGTGCTGGCGCCGACACCGCGCGGGTCGAGGCCGATGACGTCGAACCGCTTCGGCAGCGGGCCGTCGGCTCCCTCGCCGGTGCCGAACAGGGACGGCACGGCGCTCATGCCCGACGCACCCGGACCACCCGGGTTGATCACGAGCGACCCGATCTTGTCGCCGACCGCCTTGAGGCGCAGCACGCCGAGCTGGGCGGTGCGGCCCTCGGGGTTCGCGTAGTCGAGCGGGACCTCCAGCCGCGCGCAGTCGTAGCGCTTCTCGGCGAAGGAGGTCCGGTCGTCCGGGCCGGCGAACGAGGCGCACGGCCCCCACGAGAGCCGCTGCGCGTAGAACCGCCCGAGCCCCGGCGGCACGGCATCGACGCTCGCCGGGGCCGCGGTCGAGGCCGGTCCCGAGGACGGTACGGCGATCTCCGCGGGGGCGGGCGCGTTGCAGGCGGCCACGGCCGTCAGCGCCGCGGCGAGGAGCAGGACAGGAGCGGTCCGACGACTGCGACGCACGGCGCCAGCATGCCAGCGCGGCGGCCCCCGCCGTCGGCCGCCGCTCCGCGCCACCTCCGCGAGTCGGCACCTTCGCCGGCGCGAGTCGGCACCTTCGCCGGCGCGAGTCGGCACTTTCGCCGGCGCGAGTCGCATCCCGGGCCGTCCGGCGTCGCGAGGCAGGTGATGGGTACTCCCCGCTCACGCACTCGCTCGCTGCGCTCGCTCGGCGCTGCGCGTAAGCGCTGTGACATTGATTCGCTCGCAAGCTCGCTCGCTGCTTTCCGCAGGACCGCGAGGCCGCTCTCAGGCAGACTCCGGTCCACGCTGCACGCCGACCAGAAGGGACCGCGGTCTCGGCCATGCCCGACAGCTCGGACTTCCGCTCGCCGTACCGGCACGGCTTCCTCCGCGTCGCCGCCGCCACGCTGCGCACCGTCATCGCCGACCCCGCGGCCAACGCCGCCGCCGTCCTGGCGACGGCTCGCGAGTGTGCCGACGAGGGCGTCGGGCTCGTCATCTACCCGGAACTCACGCTCACGGGCTACTCGATCGAGGACATCCTCCTGCAGGACACCCTGCTCGACGCGGCCGAGGACGCGCTGGCCGAGGTCGTCGCGGAGTCGGCGGACCTGCTGCCGGTGCTCGTCGTCGGCCTGCCCGTCCGCGGCCGCAACCGGATCCACAACGTCGCCGCGGTCGTGCACCGCGGACGGCTCCTCGGTGTCGCACCGAAGTCGTACCTGCCGACCTACCGGGAGTTCTACGAACGCCGCCAGGTCGGGCCGGGCGACGACCTGCACGGCACGATCCACCTGGCAGGCGCCGAGGTGCCGTTCGGGCCGGACCTGCTGTTCACCGCCGAGGACGTGCCCGGGTTCGTCCTGCACGTCGAGATCTGCGAGGACATGTGGGTGCCGGTGCCGCCCAGCGCGACGGCAGCGCTGGCCGGGGCGACCGTGCTGGCGAACCTGTCCGGTAGCCCGATCACCATCGGGCGCGCGGAGTCGCGCGGCCTGCTGGCGCGGTCGGCGTCGGCCAGGTGCCTGGCGGCGTACGTCTACGCGGCGGCCGGCGAGGGCGAGTCGTCCACGGACCTCGCCTGGGACGGCCAGACGATGATCTGGGAGAACGGGACCCTGCTCGCCGACACCGAGCGGTTCCCCAGGGGCCCGCGGCACTCGGTCGCCGACGTCGACCTCGACCTGCTGCGTGCCGAGCGGCTGCGGATGGGGACCTTCGACGACAACCGCCGCGCCTTCGCCGAGCGCACCGACGGCTTCCGGACCGTCCCGTTCCCGCTCGACCCGCCCAGGGGTGATCTGGGGCTCCGCCGCGAGCTGGAGCGGTTCCCCTTCGTGCCGGCCGACCCGTCGCGGCTGGAGCAGGACTGCTACGAGGGCTACAGCATCCAGGTCGCGGGCCTGGAGCAGCGGATGCGGGCGATCGGGCAGCCCAAGCTCGTCATCGGGGTCTCCGGTGGGCTCGACTCGACCCACGCGCTGATCGTCGCCGCGAAGGCGATGGACCGCGAGAACCGCCCGCGCAGCGACATCATCGGGCTCACCCTTCCCGGGTTCGCCACCGGCACCCGGACCAAGGGCAACGCCCTGCGGTTGATGGAGTCCCTCGGGATCACCTACGAGGAGCTCGACATCACCGAGACCGCGCGGCTGATGCTGCGCAACCTCGGCCACCCGTTCTCCGCGGGCGAGCCGCTGTACGACGTCACGTTCGAGAACGTGCAGGCCGGGCTGCGCACCGACTACCTGTTCCGCGCCGCCAACCAGCGCGGCGGGATCGTGCTGGGCACCGGCGACCTGTCGGAGCTGGCACTCGGCTGGTGCACCTACGGCGTGGGCGACCAGATGTCGCACTACAACGTCAACGGTGGTGTGCCGAAGACGCTGATCCAGCACCTGATCCGCTGGGTGGCGAACACCAAGCAGTTCGACGCCGAGGTCAACGAGGTCCTGCTCGACGTCCTCGATACGGAGATCACCCCCGAGCTCGTTCCCACCGGGGAGGACGAGGAGGCGCAGAGCAGCGAGGCGAAGGTCGGCCCCTACTCGCTGCAGGACTTCACCCTGTTCCACGTGCTGCGCTACGGCTTCCGCCCGAGCAAGATCGCGTTCCTGGCGTGGCACGCGTGGCACGACGCCGAGGCCGGCGCCTGGCCGCCCGGCTTCCCCGCCGACAAACGCCCGTCGTACACGCTCGCGGAGATCAAGCACTGGCTCGGGGTCTTCGCGCAGCGGTTCTACGAGTTCAGCCAGTTCAAGCGCTCCGCGCTGCCCAACGGGCCGAAGGTCAGCCACGGCGGGTCCCTCTCGCCGCGCGGTGACTGGCGGGCCCCGTCGGACCTGCCGGCGCGCATCTGGCTGGAGGAGATCCGCACCCAGGTACCCGACGCCTGAGGCCCGCGTGATCTCCGTCCCAGCGACCCCCGTTCACGGCACGGCAGGTGTCACGCTTTGCCCGTCATCACCTGACGACCCGGGGACCCGAGGAGGGCCTCGAGGGAGGTAGGACAACGATGTCTGACGGCAGCTTCCGCGCGCCCACGACCCCCGACCGATCTCACGCGGACGAGGTCACGCCGCCGTACCGTTCCGGGGCCCCGGCCCCATCGACCGGCAGGCCCAAGCGGACGCGGATCCACCACCTGCGCGAACTCAAAGAGCGCGGCGAGCGCTGGCCGATGCTCACCGCCTACGACGTCTACACCGCCGAGATCTTCGACGAGGCCGGGATCCCCGTGCTGCTCGTCGGCGACTCGGCCGCCAACAACGTCTACGGGTACGCCAACACCCTGCCCGTGACGGTCGACGAGATGGTACCGCTGGTCAAGGCCGTGGTACGCGGCACGAAGAACGCACTCGTCGTCGCGGACCTGCCCTTCGGCAGCTACCAGATCGGCCCCGAGCAGGCCCTGACCACGGCCTTCCGGTTCATGAAGGAAGGCGGGGCGCACGCCGTCAAGCTCGAGGGCGGGGCGCGGTTCGTGCCGCAGGTCGAGGCCCTCGCGGGGTCCGGCATCCCGGTGATGGCCCACCTCGGGTTCACCCCCCAGAGCGAGCACGCGCTCGGCGGGTTCCGGATCCAGGGCCGCGGAGACGCGGGTGAGCACCTGATCGAGGACGCGCTGGCGCTGCAGTCGGCGGGAGCGTTCGCGGTGGTGCTGGAGATGGTGCCCGCGGACGTCGCCAAGCGCGTGACGGGCGAGCTGGTGATCCCGACGATCGGCATCGGCGCCGGTCCGGACTGCGACGCACAGGTGCTGGTCTGGTCCGACATGGCAGGGATGAACCGCGGTCGCAAACCGAAGTTCGTCAAGCCGTACGCCGACATGGGTTCGATCCTGCTGGACGCTGCCCAGCGCTATGCCGCGGAGGTCCGCGGCGGGGAGTACCCGGACACGGAGCACTCCTACAGCTGACGCCCGGTCCCGGGCGCGGCGCTGCGCCGCGCCCGGGTTCCGCGGACGAACGTGCCGACTCGCGGCGGCAAACGTGGCGACTCGCGGCGGCGAACGTGCCGACTCGCGGGGTTACGGGCGCGACGGGGAACCGCGGGCGCGGTGGAGGCCCGCGACGGGCTCGCCGGCCTCGTAGCGGGCGAGCATTCCGCGGGCCGGGGAGTCGTCGCGGTCGAAGCGGCCGCGCAGGGACCGCAGCCGGGCGGTGTCGGCCGGGCGGTCGGCGAGGGCCGCGGCTGCGGCGTCGAACGCCTGCTCCGCGCCGGCCCGCAGCGGCGCGTCGGCGTAGCTCACCCGGGCCGCGTGCCGGTGCAGGGTCGCGTCCGGGGTGGTCCGGCGCTGCGCCAGGGTGGTGTCCAGGACGAGCCCGGTCAGCAGGCTCAGCAGCTCACCGTAGAGCGCGGGCTCCGGGCAGGAGTCGAATGCCTTGAACTCGAGGCGACCCACCTCGGCGGCCAGCCGGGCGGGCTGGGTGAGCGACGGGTCGGACGGCACCTGCGGCACCCCCTCGGCGAGGAACACGAGCACCGCGGGCCGGGCCCCGGTGCGCAGAGCCGTGCGGGCCGACAGCCCGCCCCACGGCTCCCCGTCACGGAACGGCGACGAGAACGACAGGGGCACCAGGTACGGGCTCAGCGCGGTCAGCTTGCGGGCCGCGTCGATCAGCTCGTCCGGGGTCGACCCCGCCCACGAGAGGTTCAGGTCGGGCCCGTAGGTGACCATGTGCAGGTGCGCCGTCCGCTCCTCCGGCGAGCTCAGCCGGTGCGCCCGCTCCCACGCGTTGAACGCAGGCTCCACCACGTACTCGGAGCGCACCGGGTTGAACCCGATCGCGGTGACGCCCAGCCCGCGCGCGGCCGCGGCGTCGTCGAGCCGCCGCTGGTCGGCGCAGAGCGCGGCGGTGGCCGCCTCGATCGACGGATGAATCCGCGTGCGGATCTCCAGGCCCTTCGGGTCGCAGCGCAGCAGCCTGCCGTGCTCGTCGAAGCGCTCGTAGCCCTCGACGTACCAGCGCTTGCGCTTGATCCCCACGTCGCCGACGCGCAGGTCGGCCAGGTCGGCCGGGTCCTCGGGCAGCACGTCGACGATGTCCTGCAGCTCGTCGAACGTCGTGTTCGTGAAGTCGGCGAACGTCCCGTCCGGGCGCAGCAGCGCAGACTCGTGCTCGATCCCGTACCGGAACAAGGCCGTGCGATCCGGCACCGCTGCACCCCCCGACCGCTCGACGAACGCGAAGCGAGGCTTACCTTGCCAAACAGCGCGGTCACCCGACAGTGGTGAAGGCGATGCGACCCGTGACGGGGTCGGCCTCCACCAACCGGACCCGTGCCGTCTCGCCCAGCCGCAGCGCTCCGGTGCACCGCGCCAGGACGGGCGGCGTGTGCAGGTACACCTCGCCGGGCGCCGAGTCGGTCGACGCCCGCAGGACGACCACATCGAACTCCGCCCCGACCCGGTCCGCGAGCAGCGCGGCCTCCGTCCGGTCCACGCACGCCCGGCCCACCGCACCGGCGACGGCGTCGGACGCCGCCATCGTCCCGGGCAGGGCGGGCAGGGCCGCGCGCAGCCAGTCGGGCACGGCGGCACCGGCCGTCACGGCGAGGCACACCTCTGTGCCGAACCGGTCGACGAGCCGCCGCAGCGGCGCCGTGACGTGCGCGTACGTCGCGCCGATCCCGGCGTGGCCGGGGTCGGCGGGCGGCGGCGCACCGGCGGCGGTGTCGAATGCGGTGTAGCCGGCGCCGCGCAGCAGCGACGTCGCGGCCCGGCGCAGAGCCAGCGCGGCGGGGGTGTCGCGCGGCAGCGCCGACAGCAGCTCGGCCGGGGTCTGCGCCGCGGGCCACTCGATCCCGAGCCCCCGGGCCACCGCCCGCAGTGCCGTGACGGCCTCGGGCCCCGCTGCGGGCAGGGTGCGCAGGACGCCGATCCCGGCGTCCAGCATGAGCCGCGCGGCCGTGGTGCCGGTGAGCAGCGAGATCTCCGCGTTCCAGTCCTCGACGAGGGTGCGCTGCCGGACCCGGACGGTCCATCCGCCGTCCGTCATGCCCCCTGTGCTGGGCGCGCGCACGACCTCCTGCTCGGGCAGCTCCAGCTCGATCGCCCCGCGGCGGACGGCCAGGGCGCGGCGCAGCGGCCCGACCTCCGGGAGCGCCGCGATCGCCGGATGGATCCGCCCGGCGTCGACGGAGGCCTGCACGCCGGCGTAGTCGAGGCGGGCCCGCGACCGGACCACCGCCCGCCGTACATCGACCGACACCGGCTCGCCGGCGCCGTCGAGGTCGAGCCGCCACAGCACGGCCGCTCGCGGGCCGTCGGGCAGCAGGCTTGCGGCGTCCTCGGAGAGCACGGGCGGGTGCAGGGGCACCGAGCCGTCGGGCAGGTACACCGTCTGCCCGCGCCGGCGCACCTCGGTGTCCAGCGCCGCGCCCGGAACCACGACGGCACCGAGATCGGCGATGGCGTAGTGCACGCGGAAGCCTGCGCCGTCCCCCGAGCCGCGCCGGACGACGCCGACGGCCTGGTCGAGGTCCTTGGACCCCGGCGGGTCGATCGTCACCAGCTCGACGTCCGTGGCGTCGAGCCGGTCCGGCTCCGCAGCGGGGCGCGCGACCGCCGCCGCGGCGGCCTCGGCGAGCACCGCGGACGGGAAGCCGTCGGGGAGGCCGAACTCGGCGCGCACCGCGCCGAAGTCGGGCCTCACAGCCACGACGGCAGCGCCGGGGGCCGCTTCCCCTCGGCGGTACGCAGGTCACGCCCCTTCGACCGGCCGAGCAGCCACGCCACGAGCTCCGCGGCGGGCCCCCGTACCTCGAGCGGCCCCCCGTCCGATCCCGCGGGCATCTCCCCCACCGTCCACGTCCGCGGCTCGTCGGTGGGTACGAGCAGCAGCCGCGGGAACTCCGGGCGGGCGCCCATCGTCACGGCGGCATCGGTGAGGAGCTCGCGCAGCATCGGCCGGGGCAGATCGTTGAACGAGGCTCCGGCGTCGAGGTCGATGGTGTGGATCCACACCTCGCGTGCTCGCAGCCACAGCACGTCCGAGGCCAGGATCCGGCGGCCCCGGAAGTCCACGCGCGCCGACCAGGCCTCCTCCGGCATCTCCCGGACCGCCGCGGCGAGCCGGTCCGACGACGCGACGAGGTCGGCGCGGATCTCCGCGGGCGAGCGCTTGGCGCCAGCCTCGATGTCCGCGATGCGCTGCTCGGGACTGGTGTAGGGCGGGGTCGGGACACCGGTGCGGGCCCAGGTCAGCAGGTTGATCAGCGCGTCGGCGTTGCGGGCGACGTGGGTCAGCACGTGCGCCCGGGTCCAGTTCGGCAGCGACGAGGGCTTGGCGAACGCCTCGTCACCCATCCGGGTCAGCATCCCCCGCAGGTACGCGGCGCCGTCGGCGGCCCAGGGCAACGCCTGCTCTTTGGTGGGGGTCACGACGGTGTCCCCGAGACGGCGGTCTCGGCCCGGCACACGTTGCGGCAGCTGCCGATCCCCGCGATCGCGGTCACCATCGTCGCGCCGTCGGTGAGGTAGCGCGGGGGCTTGCGGGCGTGGCCCACGCCCCCGGGCGTCCCGGTGGCGATGACGTCGCCCGGGTTGAGCGTGAGGATCGTCGAGAGGTAGGCGACGAGATCGGCGACGCCGAACACGAGCTGGCCCGTGTCCGAACGCTGCCTGGTCTCCCCGTCGATCTCGGTGCTGATCTCCCAGCTGCCCGCGGGCAGCTCGTCCGGGGTGACCAGGCATGGCCCGAGAGGGGTGGTGTGCTCGAACGTCTTGCCTTGCAGGAACTCGGAGGTGCGGAACTGCCAGTCGCGCACGCTCACGTCGTTGAGCACGGTGTAGCCGGCGACCGCGGCCGGTGCCTGCTCCGGGGAGGTATGCCGGACCGACCTGCCGATCACGACGGCGAGCTCGGCCTCGTAGTCGACGGCGTCCGACACCGACGGCAGCACGATGTCGTCATAGGCACCCACGAGCGCCGGGGCGAACTTGGCGAAGATCGTCGGGTACGCGGGCGGCTCGTTGCCCATCTCGGCGATGTGGTCGCGATAGTTCTGCCCGACGCAGAGGATCTTCTCCGGCGCGGGCACGAGCGGCGCGTAGTCCAGCCCGTCGACCGGGTGCGCGGGACCCGCGGCGGCCTCGGCGTGCGCTGCCCAGTCGGTGCGCTCCAGGAGTGCACGGACGTCCGCGTCGCCGGTCTCGACGGCCTGCGTGTCGTCGACGCGGACGGCGCGGGTGCCGGTCGCGGTACGGATCGTCGCGAGCCTCATCGGTCACCACCGGGGCGGGTGGGGGTGGAGACGGTCGGCAGTGGTGGAACGGTCACGTCCCGCAGTCTGCCTCCGCTGCACAGCACGACGCCCACCGGGCACCGCTGGCCGGAAGGTTCAGATCGTCCCTTCGTCCGCCGGGGCGTCGGCGCCACGGACGGGCAGGCCGGCGAACACCGCGGGCGGTTCGCGCCACGGGTCGGCGGCGCGACCGGCCCGCGCGTCACGGATCGCCCGCCACACCCGCTCGGGCGTGCACGGCAGGTCGATGTGGCGCACCCCGAGTGGGGCCAGCGCGTCGACCACCGCGTTCTGCACGGCCGGGGTGGACCCGATCGTCGCCGACTCGCCGATGCCCTTGGCGCCGAGCGCGTTGAGCGGCGTCGGAGTCTCGGTGTTGGCGGTCTCGAACGTGATCAGGTCTGCGGCGCTGGGGAGGTGGTAGTCGACCAGCGTGCCGGTGAGCGGCTGCCCGTCGGCGTCGAACCGGACCTCCTCGTACAAGGCCTGCGCGATGCCCTGCGCCAGGCCGCCGTGCTGCTGGCCGGTGACCAGGAGCGGGTTGAGGATGCGGCCGCAGTCGTCGACGGCGACGTGGCGCACCGGGGTGACCCGCCCCGTCTCGGTGTCGACCTCGACGACGGCGACGTGCGCGCCGAACGGGAAGGTCGGCCCGTCCTGCACCGAGTCGTGCGCCGCGGTGATGTCCGCACCCGCCGCCACCTGCACCCAGGTGACGGTCGCGGCCGGCACCCCGCGCACCCCGAACTCGCCGGCGTCGGTGAGCTCGATGTCGTCGACGGCCGCCTCCAGCAGCTCCGCCGCCCGCTCGCGGGCCTGGTCGAGCACCTTCCCGGCCGCCGCGTGCACGGCACCGCCGCCGAGCTGCAGCGAGCGCGATCCGCCGGTGCCCCCGCCGCGCGGCACGAGCGCGGTGTCGGACTGGACGAACGTGATCTTCTCGAGCGGGATCCCGAGCCGGTCGGCGACGAGCATCGAGAACGCCGTCGGGTGGCCCTGGCCGTGCCCGGACGTCCCTGCGGTGATGGTGGCGGTGCCGTCGGCGTGCACGCTGACCGAACCGAACTCCCCGCCGCCGCCCGCCGTGATCTCGACGTACACGCTGACCCCGATGCCGAGCTGCACCCGGTCGCCCCCCGCCCGCCGGGCGGCCTGCTCCGCGCGCAGCCGGTCGTAGCCGGCGATCTCCAGTGCCTGCCGCAGCGGACGGTCGTAGTCGCCGACGTCGTAGGTCACCCCGGACAGCGTGCGGAACGGGAAGCGCTCCGGTGCGAGCAGGTTGCGGCGCCGGATCTCGACGGGGTCCAGACCCAGCTCCGCCGCGGCCAGGTCCATCATCCGCTCGAGGTGCGCCGCGGCCTCGGGCCGCCCGGCGCCCCGGAAGGCGCCCATCGGCGTCGTGTTGGTCAGCACCGCCGCCGCGTCGTAGACGATCGCCGGGATGTCGTAGGTGCCCTGCGCCATCATGAAGGTGGGGCCCAGCGCCAGGGCACCGCCGAAGCCCGCGTACGCGCCGGCGTCGCCCAGCACGCGGGCCCGCAGGCCGGTGATGCGGCCGTCGCGCCGCAGGCCCAGCTCGTACCAGGCCACCTGGCCGCGCCCGTGCGGCATCGACACGAGGTTCTCCGAGCGGGTGTCGACCCAGCGGGTCGGACGGCCCAGAGCGCGGGCGACCCCGATCGCGACGGTGTGCTCGGCGAGCACACCGGCCTTGCCGCCGAACGCACCGCCGACGTGCGGGGCGACGACCCGCACCTGCTCCTCGGGCAGGTCGAACAGCCCGGCGGCCTGGGTGCGGAAGCCGTGCGGCATCTGGGTGGAGACCCAGATGGTGAGGCTGCCGGATCGGTCACTGCCGGGGGCCACCGCGATGGCGTTGCCCTCCATCGGCACCACCGCGACCCGCTGGTTGACCAGGCGCGCCCGGACGACGACGTCCGCGCCGTCCAGCGGGTCGGGCCCGTCGGGGGCGCGCATGCCGGTGGCCACGTTCGAGCCGAGGTCGGGGAACTGCAGCGGCGCGCCCGGAGCCACGGCCCCCTCGACGTCGACGGCGGCGGGCAGCGGCGTGTAGTCGACCTCCACGAGGTCCGCGGCGTCGGCGGCGGCCGCCGCGCTCTCGGCGACGACCACGGCGACGGCCTCGCCGACGAACCGCACCCGATCGGTCGCCAGCGGTGGACGCGGCACCTGGGGGTTCACGATGAACAGACCGTGGTGGGCGGGAAGATGCAGGTCCGCGGCGGTGAACACGGCGACGACGCCCGGAGCTGCCGCTGCCGCGGCCGTGTCGATCCCGGCCAGCTCGGCGTGCGCCATCGGCGACCGCACGAAGTGCAGGTGCAGGGCCCCCGGCAGCGCGAGGTTGCCGACGTAGGTCGCCCGCCCGGTGATCAGCTCCGGGTCCTCGACCCGCCGGACCGCCGTCCCGAGAATGGATCCCGCCACCTCGGCGAGGCTACGCGCGTGGGCGCCCGCGGTGGCCCGGGTCACCACGCTCGACGGGGAACGCCCCGTATCGTCACGGAGTGCCCGAGTTCCACCACACCGACGTGCTGCCCCTGGGCCCCGACGCCACCGAGTACCGCCGTCTCGACCTCCCGGCAGGCGACCTGGTCGACGTCCCCGCACTCGGCCGCCAGTTCCTCCAGGTCCCGCCCGCGACGCTGACCGCGCTCGTGCGCACCGCCATCCGCGACATCTCCCACCTGCTGCGCCCGGCGCACCTCGCCCAGCTGCGCGCGATCGTCGACGACCCCGAGGCGTCGGCGAACGACCGCTTCGTCGCGAGGGACCTGCTGCGCAACGCCTGCGTCTCCGCGGGCGGGGTGCTGCCGATGTGTCAGGACACCGGCACGGCGATCGTCGTCGGCAAGCGCACCGAGACCGTGCTGACCGGCGGGAACGACGAGGAGGCGATCTCCCGCGGGGTCTTCGAGGCTTTCGAATCCCTCAACCTGCGCTACTCGCAGATGGCGCCCACGTCGTTCTGGGACGAGCGCAACACCGGCACGAACCTGCCCGCGCAGGTCGAGCTGTACAGCGTGCCGGGCGCCGCCCCGCGGTACGAGCTGCTGGTGATGGCCAAGGGCGGCGGGTCGGCCAACAAGACCTTTCTGTACCAGGAGACCAAGGCGCTGCTGAACCCGAAGCGACTGGCGACCTTCCTCGACGAGAAGCTGCGCTCGCTGGGTACGGCGGCGTGCCCGCCCTACCACCTGGCGATCGTCGTCGGCGGGATGTCGGCGGAGTTCACCCTCAAGGTCGCGAAGCTGGCGTCGGCGCACTACCTGGACACGCTGCCCGAGTCCGGCTCCGAGGTGGGGTACGCCTTCCGCGACCGGGACCTGGAGCAGCAGGTGCTGGAGCTGACCCGCGGGTTCGGCATCGGCGCGCAGTTCGGCGGCAAGTACTTCTGCCACGACGTCCGGGTGATCCGCCTACCCCGGCACGGCGCATCGCTGCCGGTCGGCATCGCGGTGTCGTGCTCGGCGGACCGACAGGCCAAGGCGAAGATCACGGCGGACGGCGTCTTCCTGGAGCAGCTGGAGCGCGACCCGGCCCGGTTCCTGCCCGACGTGACCCATGAGCACCTCGACGAGGCGGACGAGGTCGTCCGGATCGACCTGAACCGGCCGATGGTCGAGATCCGCGACCAGCTCTCGGCGCTGCCAGTGAAGACCCGGGTGTCGCTGACCGGGCCGCTGGTGGTGGCCCGGGACATCGCGCACGCGAAGATCGCCGAACGGCTGGAGGCGGGCGAGCCGATGCCCACCTACCTGCGTGACCACCCCGTCTACTACGCGGGGCCCGCCAAGACGCCCGAGGGCTACGCGTCGGGCTCGTTCGGCCCGACGACGGCCGGACGGATGGACTCCTACGTCGAGCAGTTCCAGGCAGCGGGCGGCTCGCTGGTGATGCTGGCGAAGGGCAACCGCAGCACGCAGGTCACCACGGCGTGCGCGACCTACGGCGGGTTCTACCTCGGGTCGATCGGCGGCCCGGCGGCGCGGCTCGCCCAGGACTGCATCCGGTCCGTGGACGTGCTGGAGTACCCGGAGCTGGGTATGGAGGCGGTCTGGAAGATCGAGGTCGAGGACTTCCCCGCGTTCGTGGTGGTGGACGACAAGGGCAACGACTTCTTCGCGGAGACCTCGACGCCGACACTGCAGGTGTCGTTCCGGCGATAGGCCCGGCTACCCCCAGCGGGGGCGGCGGACCGCGGTCTCGCCGCCCGTCACTGCAACCGACGGGGCCCCGCGTCCTCGCGCGTCGGCGGCGGGCCGATCACCACCCGGCACCCGGACACGGCGACGCCGTCCGGCCCGGCCAGCACCGGGTCCAGCACCAGCGACCGGACCTCGGGAAGGTCCTCGGCCAGCCGGTTCAGCCGCAGCGCGAGGTCTTCCAGCGCGTCCAGCCGGGCCGGCGGCTCGCCGCGGTAACCGGACAACAGCGGCGCCGCCCGGGGCTCGCGGACCAGCTCGGCCGCGTCCACCGTCGACAGGGGCAACGGTCGATACGCGCGGTCGCCGAGCAGCTCCGACGCCATGCCGGACAGGCCGAACGACAGGAGCGAGCCGAACGTCGGATCGTCGAGCAGGGCGAACACGCACGACGTGCCGGGCGGCCCCATTCGCTGGACGTAGACCTCGTCTCGGCCCGAGGCCCGAGACAGGTCGGCGAACGCCTGGCGGGCACCCTGATGGGTGATGACCATCAGCCGGACGCCCGCGCCGTCCACCCGGTGCCGCCACTGCGGGGCGGTCGCCTTGATGGCCACGGGGAAGCCGAGCTCGTTCGCCACGGCGAGGGTCTCCGCGGCGCTGTGTGTGCGCCGGAACGGCAGCATCTCGATGCCGTAGCAGCGCAGGAGCGCGACGCGCTCGTCGTCGTCGAGGACGTGCTCGACCTTGCCGTCGTGCCGCTCGACGAGCGCCCGCGCGCCCTGCACGTCGATGCCCGGCGGCCGGACCATCTCTCCGGGCGGGGCGGTGCGCCAGCGCGAATACCGCACGGCCCGGCCCAGCGCGGCGACGGCCCGCTCGGGCGTCGGGTAGCTCGGCACCGCGCGGTGGTCCGGTTGGCCGTCCGGCCCGTGGACGGTGTGCTCGCCAACGATTCCCTGCGTCGCCAGGAACGTCGTGACCACCGGCTTGCCCAGGCCGGACACCACCTGGCGCAGCGCCACGGCGTGCGCGGTGCCGGAGATCGCCAGCGGCGGGACGAAGACCACCACCAACGCGTCGACGTCGTCCGACCGGCCGGCCGCGCTCACGGCAGCGGCGAGGTCCTCCGGGCTGACCGTCGTTCCGGCATCCACCGGGTCACCGGCCACCACCAGGTCCTCGCCGTTCAGGGCGTCGACCACCAGCAGGTTCAGCGCGGTGGAGTTGCTGACGACGGCGACCCGTCCGCCCGTCGGCAGTGGCTGGGTGGCCAGGAGCTGGGCCGTGTCGAACATCTGGGTGACGTTCTGCACGCGGATCACACCCGAGTGCTCGAAGAGCGCCTGCACCCGCGTCTCGTCCACCGGCGCGACGGGGGCCGAGAGCGCCGCGGCCGTCGGGGCGTCGGTCCACCGCCCGCTCTTCACCGCGATGATCGGCTTCGTGCGCGCGAGCCGGCGCGCCAGGCGGGCGAACTTGCGGGGGTTGCCGAAGGACTCCAGGTACAGCAGCACCACATCCGTGGCCGGGTCGGTCTGCCAGTACTGCAGGACGTCGTTGCCGGACACGTCCGCGCGGTTGCCCGCGGAGACGAACGTCGACAGGCCCAGGCCGCGCTCGGCGGCGGCGGCCAGCAGCGTGATGCCGAGCGCGCCGGACTGGCTGAAGAAGCCCACCCGGCCGGCCGCCGGCATCGTCGGGGCGAGTGTGGCGTTCAGCCGGACCTGCGCGGCGGTGTTCGCGACACCCAGCGCGTTCGGCCCCACCACCCGCATCCCGTGCGCCCGGGCGTCTTCGGCGAGCCGGCGCTGGGCGCTCACCCCGTCCGGCCCGGCGTCGGCGAACCCGGCGCTGACCACGACGAGCGCCTTGACCCCCTTCGCCAGGCAGGAGCCCATGACGTCGCCCATCCCTGCCGCCGGCACCGCGACCACGGCGAGGTCCACGTCGTCCGGGATGTCGGTGACCGCCGGGTAGGCGCGCACCCCGCGCACCGACCGCGCCTCCGGGTTGACCGGATAGACCGGCCCGGCGAAGTTGCCGCGCAGGAGGTGGAGGAGCACCGCGTGGCCGATCTTGCCGGGGTCGGTCGACGCGCCGATGACGGCGACCGAGCGTGGGTGCAGCAGGTTGTGCACGCTGCGGGCCTCGGCGCGCTGCTCGCGGGCGTCGCGGACCTCCATCGAGCGCTCGGTCGGGTCGATGTCGAACTCGAGATGCAGCACGCCGTCGGCGAACTCGCGGCTGACCTGGTAACCGGCGTCCCGGAACACCCGCACCATCTGGCTGTTCTCGGCCAGGACCTCGGCCTCGAAGCGGCGCACACCCCGCTCGCGGCCGGCCGCGGTGAGGTGCTCGAGCAGGATCGAGCCGAGCCCTCGGCTCTGGTGGTCGTCCCGCACCACGAACGCGACCTCCGCCGGACCGACGATCTCGGTGCGGTCCGGGCCGTACGTGCCCTCGTAGCGACCGATCGCGATGATCTCGCTGCCGAGCAGGGCGACCAGTGCCACGCGGGCATGGTGGTCGACGACGGTGAACCGCTCCAGGTCCCGCGGGGAGATGTGGGGGTACGGGCCGAAGTAGCGCAGGTAGCGGGTCCGCTCGGAGAGCCGGGCGTGGAAGGCCACGATCGCGTCGGCGTCGCCCGGCAGGATCGGGCGCAGGTGCACCACCCCGCCGTCGGATGCGACGACGTCGGCCTCCCAGTGCCGCGGGTAGTCCGGCTCAGGCGGGGCGGACGCGTCCACCGCGAGCGCCTCGTCCATCGTCGTGCTCCTCCCGCTCGTGTCCGGTCGTCAGGACCGTAGGCCAGTGCGTGCTAGTCGCGCGGATCGTCCGGGTCGAGACCGTGCAACGGGAACACCGCCCGCCGCGTGTCGATCACCGAGGCGTCGACCCGGTCCGCGCCCTCGCCCCACGGCTCGTGGGCCACCTCGACACCGTCCGACATCTCCGTCGGCAGCGGCCGCCCGGTGAGCCGGGAGGCGTAGCCGACCCACCCGTCCGGCACCGGCGTCTGCGTGTCGACGTCACGGTCGAGCACGGTCGCGAGCAGGTGCGTCCACGAGCGCGGGACCACGCGGAACAGGCCGTACCCGCCCCCGCCGAGAGCGAGCCACTTGCCGCCCGCCGTGCGCTCCGCGAGCCCGCGCAGCTCCCGGTAGATCGCCCGGTGGCCGTCGACGGACAGGCGGAGGTGCGCCAGCGGGTCTTCCGCGTGGGTGTCGGCACCGCACTGGGTGACCAGAACCTGCGGACGGAACGCCTCGAGCAGCGAGGGCACCACAGCGTGGAAGGCGCGCAACCAGCCCGCGTCCGCGGTGCCGGGTGGGAGCGCCACGTTCACCGCGGACCCCGCGGCCGCGCCCTCGCCGTACTCGGCCGGCCACCCGGTACCCGGCCACAGCGTGAGCGGGTGCTGGTGCAGGGAGATCGTCAGCACCCGAGGGTCGTGGTAGAACGCGGCCTGCACGCCGTCGCCGTGGTGGACGTCGACGTCGAGGTACGCGATGCGCTCGAAGCCGTGGTCGAGCAGCCAGGAGATGGCCACGGCACAGTCGTTGTAGACGCAGAAGCCCGAAGCGTGGTCGCGCATGGCGTGGTGGAGCCCGCCGGCGATGTTCACCGCCCGGTCCGCCCGGCCCTCCGCGATCTCGCGGGCCGCCAGGAGTGAGCCACCGCAGACCAGACAGCTCGCCTCGTGCATCCCCTCGAAGATCGGGTTGTCGTCCGTGCCGAGCCCGTGTGCCGGGTCGTCGCCCTTCGTCGGCGCCAGGCGAACCGCCTCCAGGTACGACGGGACGTGGGCCCGGTGCAGCTCGGTGTCCGGCGCGGGCTCCGGCTCGAGGAGGTCCACCCCGTCCAGCACCCCGAGCTCGCCGGCCAGCCGGATCGTCAGGTCCAGCCGGACGGGGTTGAGGGGGTGGTCGGGGCTGAGACGGTAGGTGAGGAACTCCGGCGTCCACACCACTGCGACTCGCGGGCTCATGGCCAGGAACCTAGGCGATGGCACACCCGTCGGGGACCCGTCGAAGGTCCCGACGCCCCGCGGCCGACCGGGGCCGTCACGGCGCGCTGCCGGTCGCGACGGGGCGGCGCGGGTCGGCGGACCACTGCGACCACGACCCCGCGTACAGCGCGGCGGGGCGCGTGGAGGGACGGAGCCTCGCGTACTCCAGGGCGAGGACGACGGCGGTGGCGTTGACCCCGGATCCGCAGTACGCGCCGACGGCGGCGCCGCTCGGGTCGCCGGGTTCCGGCCGGGTGATCGCGCCCGGTTGGGCCGCCCCGCGGTCATGGCCGCCGACGCCCAGAGCGGCGTAGTGCGCCGCCACCGCGTCCGGCGGGAACCAACGACCGTCCGCGCCGAGGTGCTCGGTCGCCGGGGCGTTGCGGGCCCCCGGGACGTGTCCGGCCCGCGCGTCGACCGGCTCGATCTCCCCGCGGTAGCGCGCCCCGGCCCGCGCGTCGAGCAGCACCCCGTGGCGGGCCAGCTCCGCGGCGCCGTCGGCGTCGACGACCGGCATCCCGCCGGGGTGTACGACGACGTCACCCGGTGCCGGGCGGGTCGGCGCCGCGGTGACCGGCAGGCCCTCCGCGACCCACGCCCGGAACCCGCCGTCGAGCACTGCGACCCGGTCCGCCGGCAGCCCGGCCCAGCGCAGGAGCCACCACGCCCGTGCGGCGACCGCGCCGGTGTCGTCGTCGTAGGCGACCACCCGGGACCCGCGGGACACCCCGGCCCGGCGCAGCACGTCCTGCAGGACGGCCGGCGCGGGCAGCGGGTGCCGCCCGCCGTCACCCGGCGGCGCGGCCAGCTCGGTGTCGAGGTCGACGAACACCGCTCCTGGCACATGCCCGGCCCCGTGGTCCGCACGTCCCGGCGGCCCGCCGAGGCGCCACCGGACGTCGAGCACCACCGGCCGGGCGGGGCCGGGCGCCGGGCCGTCGAGCAGGACGGCGAGGCGGGCGGGCGCCAGTAACGGGGCCGTGAACTGCGGGGTCGGGGAGGTCACGGGTGCCATCCTGCCCGCCGGGCTCGACGGCACCGACCGGATCGTCCCGATACCATGGGGGAAACGAAGGGGCCGGTTGTGAACGAGCTCATCGATACCACCGAGATGTACCTCCGAACGATCTACGAGCTCGAAGAGGAGGGCGTCGTCCCGCTGAGGGCACGCATCGCCGAGCGCCTCGGGCAGAGCGGGCCGACGGTCAGCCAGACCGTGGCACGCATGGAGCGCGACGGCCTCGTCGTGGTCGGCGGCGATCGGCACCTGGAGCTCACCGCCGTGGGTCGCGGGCGCGCGGTGGCGGTCATGCGCAAGCATCGCCTGGCCGAGCGGCTGCTCGTCGACGTGATCGGGCTGGAGTGGGAGTACGTGCACTCCGAGGCGTGCCGTTGGGAGCACGTGATGAGCGAGGCGGTCGAGCGCAAGCTGGTCGCGCTGCTGGACAACCCGACGGTGTCGCCGTACGGCAACCCGATCCCCGGGCTGGACGAGCTGGAGCGCTCGACGAACGGCGTGGACGTCGTCGAGGGCGAGGCCGCGGCCATCCCTGTGCCGGCCGCGTTCGAGGCCGGGCTGCAACGGCTGGACGAGCTCGCCCGCCGTGGCGGTGGCCAGGTGGAGGTACGGCGCATCGCCGAGCACGTCCAGGTGGACGCCGAGCTGATGATCGAGCTGAAGAGTGCAGGGGTGGTGCCGGGCCAGGACGTGCAGGTCGGTGCCATCCCCCGGTTCGGTGATGCCGTGCCGGTGAGCACCACGGACGGGGTGTCCACCACCGTCGCCCCAAATGTCGCGCACGCGGTGCTCGTGCGGGCCCGCTGACGACCGATCCCCGCGTCCGGTCCCTCCGGCATCCGTGAGACGGTGGGCCCGCTGGACCGTGCTGGCGATGGCGCGGGCCGAGCCGGTCGACCCGTCCCGAGGAGGATGTCCGTGAAGCTGCTCGTCACCGGTGGCGCCGGTTACGTCGGCAGTGTCTGTGCCGCGCACCTGGTGGACGCCGGCCACGAGGTGGCCGTGCTCGACGACCTGTCGACGGGTCACCGCGACGCGGTGCCGACCGAGGCCCGGTTCATCGAGGCCGACCTCGCGGAGGCCGCGGACGAGGTGCTCGCGGACGGCTTCGACGGGGTGCTGCACTTCGCGGCGAAGTCGCTGGTCGGCGAGAGCGTGCAGCGGCCCGAGCTGTACTGGCGCGGCAACGTCGTCACGGCCGTCGAGCTGCTCGACGCGATGCTCCGTCACGGCACGCCGAGGCTGGTGTTCTCCTCGACGGCGGCGACCTACGGCGAGCCCGAGGAGGTGCCGATCCGCGAGGACGCGCCGGCCCGGCCGACGAACCCCTACGGGGCGAGCAAGCTTGCGATCGACCATGCGATCGGCTCGTACGCGCGGGCACACGGACTCGCCGCGACGAGCCTGCGTTACTTCAACGTGGCCGGCGCGCACGGCCGTTTCGGCGAGCGGCACGCGGTGGAAACCCATCTCATTCCTCTCGTGCTCCAGGTGGCGTCCGGGCAGCGCGAGCGCGCCCAGATCTTCGGCGACGACTGGCCCACCCCCGACGGCACCTGCATCCGCGACTACATCCATGTCGACGACCTCGCGGCGGCGCACCTGCTGGCGCTGACGCACGCGGTCCCCGGCGAACACGCGATCTACAACCTCGGCAGCGGCGCCGGCTTCTCGGTCCGCGAGGTGGTGGAGGCCTGCCGGACGGTGACCGGGCGCCTTATCCCGGCCGACGTCGTCCCGCGGCGCGCGGGTGACCCGGCCGTGCTCGTGGCGTCCAGCGCGGCGGCGACGGCGGCGCTGGGCTGGCATCCGGAGAAGACGGACCTGCTGACCATCGTCGCCGACGCCTGGCGCTTCGCGCAGGAGCGCCTGCCGGTCTGACCGCCGGACGGGCGAGGGCGACCCTCCGAGCGGCCTCCCGTCGACCGGGTTGACCCGATGGTCCGGCGCCGTGGCCGTCATCGCCGCGACCGTCGCTTGCTCCGGCCGGCCACCCGCCGGATGGGCATCGCCGCGGCGGGTGGAGGGCAGAAGCAATCGCGGACACGTTCCGGCGGCATGCCCGCCGCCCACACCGCGCGCAGCAGCCCGGTGAGCCGGTGACCGGGCCACGCCTGCTCCGCCCGGTCCAACGCGATCCCGGCCAACGCTCCGTCACCGCGCAGCAGCGCGCACGCGGCAAGCAGCGCCGCGGGCTCGGCAGCCTCCGGATCCGGCGTCTCCCGGACGAGCGCGGCCCACAGGTGCTCGGCTCCGTCCGCGTCCGCCCTGGCGCAGCGAGCCAGTGCCGCGTCGCGCACCTCCAGGTCGGACAAGGCCAGCGCGAGCGCGACGACCCGCGCGTCGTCGAGACGCAACCGCCCCGCCGCGGCGTCCGCGAGCGCGTTCTCCACGAGTGCGTGCCCGGTCGGTCCCGCGGCACCGGCGTCACCGCCACACAGCGGCGAGCCGTCGGTGCCGGCGGGCAGACCGTCCGGCCCGGCCGTGCTGAGGGCCTCGCACAGGGCGTCCAGGTCGGAGCCGGTGTCGATGGCGCGGGTGAGCATCCGTGCGCGGCGGCGGAGGCGGCCCGGTGTCGTCGGCGCGACGAGCTTCTCCAGCTCGCCGCGGTCGGCGCGGGCCACCAGACCGGCGGCGACCGCGGTGGCGGCGAACGGGGTGGTGCCCTCGTCGGGTACAGCTCCGCGGCAGCCGCACTCGTCGTAGCAGGCCCAGGCCGCGCCGGTATCGGTCCCCGCCGCCCAGGTGCACGACTGCACGGGCACCCCGCGGGCCGTCAGGGTCGCCTCCGCGACCGCCGCCAGCTCCGCGAGCGGTGGGGGGCCGCCGAAGGGCACTCCCCCTGCCACCGTCCGGTCGCCGCCCACCACGACCACCGCAACGCCGGCGGGTGACACACGCAGAGTGTTCGCCGCGAGAGCGCCGCAGACGGCGGCCGCATCGTCCGCCCGGGGCAGGTCGACGCGCTGCGTCAGCTCGATACGCCGCCCGGAGCTACCGCCGAACGCGATGAACAGCAGCGAGTCCCGCGGATGGAATCCGATGAGGTAGGGCAGTGCGGCGAGCAGCTCGCCGGGGTTGCGCAGCCGGGTGACCGGGGCGGGCGATGCGGAAGGTGACATGGGGGCGAGGCTGCCGCCGCCGCGGTCCCGGCCACCAGCCCTGCTCCGGACGGCTGTGGACAACCGGCGGACCCGCGTCGCCGATAGCGGGGAACGGGCTCCGCCTGTGGACAACTCCGTCCGGCCGGGCGCAGACATCGTCGCCCAGTGTTAACGTCCTCTGTCTGCCGAGGCGTCATCGGAGTCGCGAGGCTGGGGGACGACGTGGACACACGCAGGCGTGAAAGGGATGACTCCGTGTACGACTACGACCTGTTGGTGATCGGGTCAGGGCCGGGCGGGCAGAAGGCCGCCATCGGCGCGGCCAAGCTCGGTAAGCGGGTGGCGGTCGCCGAGCGTCGCGACATGATGGGCGGGGTCTGCGTCAACACGGGCACGATCCCGTCGAAGACCCTCCGCGAGGCCGTCCTCTACCTCACAGGCTTCTCGCAGCGCGACATGTACGGCGCCAGCTACCGCGTGAAGTCCGAGATCACCATCGGCGACCTGCTGGCCCGCACCCAGCACGTGGTGAGCCGCGAAGTGGAGATCATCCGTAGCCAGCTGCTGCGCAACCACGTCGACATCCTCGGCGGCACCGCCCGCTTCGACGATCCGCACACCGTCAGCGTGCACGGCACCATGCGCGGCGACCACAACACCGTCACCGCGGAGAAGATCGTCATCGCGACGGGCACCCGGCCCGCCCGCCCGTCGCACGTCGAGTTCGACGACGAGCGGGTTCTCGACTCGGACAGCGTGCTCCAGATTCAGCAAGTGCCCAACTCGTTGGTGGTCGTGGGCGCCGGCGTGATCGGCATCGAGTACGCCTCGATGTTCGCCGCACTCGGCACCCGGGTGACGGTGGTCGAGAAGCGCCCGGCGATGCTCGACTTCTGCGACCCGGAGGTCGTCGAGTCGCTGAAGTTCCACCTGCGCGACCAGGCTGTGACCTTCCGGTTCGGTGAGGAGGTCGAGAAGGTCGAGGTCACCCCACGCGGCACCGTCACCAGTCTGGCGAGCGGCAAGCGCATCGCCGCGGACATGGTCATGTACTCCGCAGGCAGGCAGGGCGTCACCGACGAGCTCCACCTGGAGAAAGCGGGGCTGTCGGCCGACAGTCGCGGCCGGATCACGGTCGACGAGCACTACCGCACGGACATCGAGCACATCTACGCCGTCGGAGACGTGATCGGTTTCCCGGCGCTGGCCGCGACGAGCATGGATCAGGGCCGGCTGGCCGCCTACCACGCCTTCGGCGAACCGGCACGCGAGCTGCGGGGCCTGCAGCCGATCGGCATCTACACCGTTCCCGAGATCTCCTACTGCGGGAAGACCGAGGCGGAGCTGACGAAGGAGGCCGTGCCGTACGAGGTCGGGCTGTCGCGCTACCGCGAGCTCGCGCGCGGTGCGATCGTCGGCGACTCCTACGGGATGCTCAAGCTGCTGGTCTCCACCGAGGACCGGACGTTGCTGGGTGTGCACGTGTTCGGCACGAACGCGACGGACCTGGTGCACATCGGCCAGGCGATCATGGGGTGTGGCGGCACCGTCAACTACCTGGTCGACACGGTCCTCAACTATCCGACGCTGTCCGAGGCGTACAAGGTGGCCGCGCTGGACGCCACGAACAAGATCCGCGCGGTGAACATGTTCGTCACCGGGTCGCCGGACCGGCCGCCCGTCCCGGACGAGCCGATGGCGCAGGCCTCGGCCGCCGACTGACTAGTAGCCGATCCCGTGCCCGTCGAGCCACGGGCGCGGGTTGACGACAGTGCCGGCGGGGGTCCGCACCTCCATGTGAAGGTGCGGTCCGGTCGAGTGGCCGCGATTGCCCACCTCGGCGATCTCCTCACCAGCGGTCACCTGTTCGCCCACCGCGACCAGCGAGCGGTTGACGTGCCCGTACGTGGTGACCGTGCCGTCGTCGTGACGCACCCGGACCCACAGCCCGAACCCGCTGGCCGGGCCGGAGGCGACCACCTCACCGGCCAGCGGGACGCGGATGGGGGTGCCGATCGGGGCGGCGATGTCGATGCCGTTGTGGCTGTGGCCCCACCGTGTGCCGAACCCGGAGCTGACCCGCCCGGTGACCATCTGAACGTCGCCCGCAGCGGCCACCTGGACCGGTGCCGGCGCGTCGGTGGCACCCCGCGCCTGCCTCTGCGCCGCCTTGACCAGCTCGGAGACGCCGACGACCGGTGGCTCGGCAGCGGGGGCGACCGCGGCTGGGAGGGTGATGAGCGGGGCGACGATCGAACCGGCGCGGGCGGCCTGAGCGGCTCCGGCGGTGGTCGCGGCGCCGGTTCCGACGAGTTCCTGCACGCTGAGCTTGAGCATGTTCGCGCCGTCGGTCGCGACGGGGAGGGCGCGAGTCAGAGCGGTCTGGCCCGCTGCGGCGAGTGCACCACCGGCGAGCACGGCAGCGATCACTCGAGGAGCGGAGACGACGCCCGCGGAAGCCGGGGCGGCCATGCGACCGCCACCACCCGCTCCCGCTGCCGCCGGGAGGGGCGGCAGCGGGAGCCCGAGGTGTGTGCGCCGGCCCTGGGGGGAGCGGTGCCGTGCCACTACCTTTCCTTCCGGATCCACGGGCTCGGCCGGACTTCCCTCGGGGGTCGGGTCGGACCGCATCGGGGGTTGCGGTCCGTGTCCGGTCTGTGATCGAGCCGTGATCGATCCGGCGGTTACGTTAACCGGTCGCGCGCCGCGGGGAACCCCTGGTTGCTCTGAGTGAGACGGCCGGACGGATCGACGCGGCGAGCGGTAGACACGGCGTGTCGAGCGGAAACGCCGTGTTCGTGAACCACCTGGCGCACGTACCGGTCCGGGGCAGGGGCCCGTCGCGATGCCGAGCCGTACCGGTCCGGAAGCCCGCGCCCCGGGCCGATCGGTGACGCGGGGTAACACCTCTCCATAACGGGAACGCTGGACCAGGCGCACCATGCGCGGTGCGCGGTCCTCGACTAGCGGAGGCGTCCGGTGCCGTCCATTCCTGCTCCACCCGGTGCCGCCCGGTCCGCCGGTGCGCGGTCCGGCGACGAGCAACCCGCAGCCGAGATCGGCGGCTTCGCCCGGCGCAGCGCGCTCGGGTTCGTGGCAGTCGTCCTCGGCGCCCTGCTGCTCGCGCTCGTGGTGCGGATCGCCACCGGTCCGGTGGCGCGCCTCGACCAGGGCGTGGCGGGAAGCCTGAACACGGTCGTCGCGCCGCGCCCCTGGCTCGTCACCGTGCTCCAGGTGCTCACGGCACCCGGCTCGGCGATCACGGCCTGGATCGTCCTCTCCACGTTGACGGTGGCGCTGCTCATCCGGCGCCGGTACCGGCTCGCGATCTACGTCGCCGTCACCGGGCTGGGCACGGCCGTGCTGAGCCCGTTGCTCAAGCAGCTGGTGGACCGGCTGCGACCGATCGTCGACCTGCCCGTGGCGGCGGCCGGTGGGCCGTCGTTCCCCAGTGGGCACACGCTCGCCGCGACCGTCTGGGTGGGGGTGGCGCTGCTCGTGCTGCTCCCGGTCATCCCACCCCGGCGTCGGCGCATCGCGGTGGCGGTGGGCGTGGCCGTGGTCGTCGTGGTCGGGCTGACCCGGATCGCGCTCGGGGTCCACTTCGTCTCGGACGTGCTGGCCGGCTGGCTCGTCGGCACCGGCTGGCTGCTCGTGACGGCCACGGCGTTCCATGCCTGGCGCCGCGGTGACGGCCTGGCCGTGCCGGCCGCGGTCGACGGGCTCGCCCCGGAGGTCGCGGGCGACCTCGACCACGCACCCGAGCGGCCGCCCGTGCACCCGTGGACGACGGTCGCCCAGCTACTCGTCGCCGCGGTCCTCCTGCTCGGCGCGGTGGTCGGGATCGGCCTGCTGATCGTGCACGTGGGCACGGGCACCGCGTTCGAGCGCGCCGACGTCGGCGTCGTGCAGTGGTTGGCCGACCACCGCGTACCGTGGCTCGACACGGTCTCCGCACCGCTCGCGGAGATGGGCAACACCAAGGTGATCGTGGTCAGCGGCATCGTCGCGGCAGTGCTCGCGTTCGTCATCACCCGTCGGTGGCGCGCCTCGCTCGTGATCGCAACGGTGCTGGTCGGCGAGGTGTTGATCTTCCTTGCGTCCGCAGCGGTGGTCGGGCGCCCCCGGCCGCCGGTCCCGCACCTCGACGGCGTGCTCCCGCCCACGTCGAGCTTCCCGTCCGGCCACACCGCGGCTGCGGTCTGCCTGTACGGCGCGCTCGCCGCACTCGTCCTGCGCGGCACCCGCGCGTGGTGGCGCTGGGTGGTACTCGCCCTCGCGGTGGCCCTGGTCGTCGGCGTCGCCTTCGCACGGCTGTACCGGGGCGCCCACCACCCGACCGACGTGCTCACCAGCGTCGCGTTCGCGGTGCCGTGGCTGCTCGTGACACTGCGGCTGATCGCCGACAAGCCCGTTACCGGCGGCCCTGCGGCGTCGGGGGCACGCGCACGTGCGGCGCGGCGGCCCGATCCTGTCAGGGGTACCCGCTAACGTCGGTGCATGTCGGCTGGCGGCATTCGACCGTTGTCCCACCTCGGTCGGTCCACGCTGGCCGCGCTCGTCGGCGCGGCACTGGCACTCCTCGCGGCGTGCGCCGCGCCCACCGAGCCACCAGTCGGGCCGGCCGCTGCCGCGGCGACCGCCGCGTCCGCACCCGCCGCCGTTGCGCTCGAGAGTTCCCCGCCGAGCGACGCGCCGCGCGGCACGCTGGTCATCCACGGCACAGGTGACGTCAACCTCGACCCGTCCTACATCCCCGCCCTGCGCTCCCGCGGCTACGAGCACGCCTGGACGGGGCTGCACGGGCTGTTCACCGACGACGACCTGACGATCGTGAACATGGAGTGCCCGGTCTCGGACCGCGGCACGATCGTGCCGAAGGAGTTCAACTTCCGCTGCGACCCCGCAGCTCTGCCCGCCGCCCAGGCTGCCGGGGTGGACGTGGCGAACCTTGCCAACAACCACAGTGGCGACTTCGGACCGGATGCCCTGCTCGACTCCGTCGAACGGCTGCGCAGCAGCGGTATCGCCCCGGTCGGGGTCGGCGAGAACCTGCGGGCGGCCTCAACCCCGGCGGTCGTCGAACGTGACGGCTGGCGGATCGCGGTGCTGGGGTTCGGCGGGGTCGTCCCGGCGGCCGACTGGCTCGCGGGCCCGAGCCGCCCCGGCATGGCCAGCGGAGACGACACCGCGGCGATGGTGGCGGCCGTCCGCGCGGCAGGCGAGGTGGCGGACCTCGTGTTCGTCACCGTCCACTGGGGCGTCGAGCTCGACACGCAGCCCAGGGCCGACGACGTCGCCCGGGCGCACGCGCTGATCGACGCCGGGGCGGACGGTGTCTTCGGCCACCACGCGCACCGGCTGCAGCCTCTCGGCTCCTACCGCGACCGGCCGATCGCCTGGGGACTGGGCAACTTCGTCTGGCCCTCGCTGTCCGACGCCGGGTCGCGGTCGGCCGTGGCGGAGTTCGTGGTGACGCCGGACGGTGCGGTGCACGGTTGTCTGCTCCCGGTCCGGATCACCTCACCGGGACATCCCGAGCTCGTCGGAGCGCGGTCGTGCGGCACCTGAGCCGGGTCACACCGTGAGCACGATCTTCCCCGTGGTCCGGCCCTCCTCGCCGTACCGGTGCGCGTCGGCCGCCTCGTCCAGCGGGAACGTCTCGTCGACGAGCACCCGGAGCCGACCGGCCTCGACCAGCGCGGCCAGTTCCTCGAGGCCGTCGCCGTCGGGCTCGACCAACATTCCGACGGCCCGCAGGCCCCGCGTGCGCGCGGCCTCAATGGCCGCCGCCGCGGCCGCCGACGGGAGACTGATCTGGATGCCGTCCGGGCGCAGCACGTCCAGCGAGCGCTCCGCGACGTCGCCACCGATCAGGTCGTAGACCACGTCGACCGGCTCGACGACGTCTTCGAACTTCTGGCTGCGGTAGTCAACGGCCTCGTCCACGCCCAGCTCGGCAAGGAGGCCGTGCTTGGCTGCGGACGCGGTACCGATGACGTGGGCCCCGCGCGCCTTCGCGATCTGCACGGCGAGGTGGCCCACTCCCCCGGCAGCGGCGTGGATCAGCACCCGCTGCCCCGGCTGCACCTGCGCGATGTCGACCAGGCACTGCCAGGCGGTCAGCCCGGCCAGCGACAGCCCCGCGGCCTGCTCGACGGAGAGCACGTCGGGGCGGCGGGCGAAGTGGCGCGACGGGGCCGTCACGAACTCGGCGTAGGCGGCCGCCTGTCGAGGGAACCACGGCATCCCGAACACCGGGTCGCCGACGGCGAAACGGGTGACGCCGGGCCCGACGGCGTCGACGATGCCCGTCACGTCCCAGCCCACCGTCAGCGGCAGGCCGAACTGCGCCGCCGCGCCCTTACCGGCCCGGGTCTTCCAGTCCACGGGGTTCACCCCGGCCGCCTCGACCCGCACCCGCACCTCGGTGGCCACCGGCTCGGGCACCGCCCGGCTCTCGACCCGGAGGACGTCAGGGCCACCGAATTCGTGCTGCACGATCGCACGCATGGAGTCCATGGCCTGGTCCTACCATGCCGCGGCCCTGGCGTCCCCCTCCACGATCACCGGCTGGGAGCGCTCCCAGCGCAGGTAGTTGTCGGTCTCGGCGAGGAAGGCACCCGCGAGCCAGAGCGCGACGACGCCGTCGTCGACCAGGCCCAGCAGCGGGATCACCGCCTCCGGCACGAGGTCGACCGGGGAGATCAGGTAGGCCAGCCCGAGGGCGAGCAGCGCCAGCCGCCCGCGTCCCAGCGCGGCATACCGGCCGGAGACCGCCTCCCGCACCATCCGCGGGACGGCGGCGAAGCGGTCGCCCAGCCCGGGCGCGCCGGGCCGTTGCCCGCGCACCACTGCACGCCACAGAGCGGTGAGAGCCGCCACCCGCCGAGGTCGAAACGTCGCCATGTCTGCTTCAACGTCCGGTTCCGGGCGCGCTGTTCCCGGCTGCTCCGGGCGGCGCCACCACCGGGCACCGCACCCGGGGCCGACCGGGTCACGCCATTACGCTGAGGCCGGACGGGCGTCGGCGACGAGCGTCGGCAGCGTCACCGACCGGCGCCACCGGCCCGTTCCGGCATCCCGGCTGTCACAGGAGCGCTTCGATGGGCCGCACGAGTCCTGCCCCGGTGATGGCGCTCGTCGCGGCCGCACTCGTCCTCGCCGGGTGCGGCGGTTCGCTCGCCGACGCCGACACCCCCGCATCGCCGCGTCCCGACCGCAGCCGGCCCGGTGACTTCTGCAGCGCCGTCCTCGCCGGCACCCGTGCGGCCCAGCCGCTCGCCACCCTCCTCACCCGTGGGGGGACGGTGCCGCGCGACCAGCTCACGACGGCGGCGGAGACCGTGCGCAGCGCCTACGCGGAGGTGCTGGCGACCGCGCCGGGTGAGGTCCGGGCCGACGTCGAGCGGTCGGTCGCCGCGGTCGACCTGCAGCTCGACGCGCTGGAGGCGGCGAACGGCGACACGGCGGCGGTCGCCGGCAACGCGGAGTTGCGCAGCAGGCTCACGGCGCCGGAGTACGTCCAGGCGGCCGAACAGGTGCGCGACTACATCAGCGAGCACTGCGGCATCGACACCCGCGGGCTGGGCTGACAGCTTCCTGCCGGAGAGGGGTTGCATTTCGGCTCTATCGCGATATATCGTGATGGCACGCGATGGAACACGGGTCGTCCGACTCGTCTCGCACAGAACCAAGGAGAACCCCCATGAGCAGCATGAACCCCCCGTGGGAGGCCGGCTGGCCCGGCCGTCCGCACCGCCGCCCCCGCCACCCCGGTCCCGGCTTCGGCGCCGCCGAGGCCCGCATGGAACCACCCGAACCACCCGAGCCGCCGGAGGGTCCGACCGACGGTCGCGGCCGCGGCGGCCACTTCCGCCGCCGCATGGCGGCCGGATTCGGTCCGGGTTTCGGCCCGGGCGCCCCGCCCCGCGGATTCCCGGGACGCGGCGGCCGTCGTGGCCGACGCACCCCACGCGGTGACGTCCGCAGCGCCGTCCTCGCTCTCGTCGCGGAGCAGCCGCGGCACGGCTACGAGATCATCCAGGAGATCGGCGAGCGCACCGGCGGAGTGTGGCGGCCCAGCCCAGGGTCGATCTACCCGACGGTGTCACAGCTGGAGGACGAGGGCCTGGTCCGCATCGAGAAGGTGGAGGGCCGTCGCGTCATCCACTTGACCGAGGCGGGCACCAGCCACGTCGAGGAACACCGCGCCGAGCTCGACGCGGTGTGGGACGCCGCGGGCCGCGACGTCGACGACGACGCAGCCGCGCTGTGGGAGCAGCTCGCGCAGCTGCACGCCGCCGCCCACCAGGTGATGTCCGCGGGCACGCGCGAGCAGATCACCGCCGCGGGCGCGGCACTGGCCGAGGCCCGCAAGACGATCTACCGCCTCCTGGCCGAGTAGGGCCGCCGAGCTCCGCTGCGCCCACAGTCGATGTGGGGCCCGCGTGAAAGCCACGTTCAGGGCGCGAGACGTCCTGAACGTGGCTTTCGCGACACTCGGGGAGCAGTGGCGCAGAACGCGCGCGGCGGCACCCTCAGCGGTCCCGCAGCTCCGGCGCCTGGTTCAGCACCTGCCCGCGGGGTGAGACGAACTCGCGGTAGACCGCCGAGTCGACCGCTGCCGGCGCGAACGCCGCCACGCGGTGACAGTTTTGAAAGGCGAGCACCTTGCGCAGATGGAAGGCCACGGTCGCGGAGTGGTAGGCGGCCCAGTCGCGTTCGCGCGTGTCGAGGGCTGCCAGAACGGTCCTGAGCACTGCGAGGTTCTCCGGCTCCAGCAGGCCGACCGGCGCGACGGCGCCGCGCTCGGCCGCGCGCACCCAGGGCGACGGCGCGAGGCACCCGAGCAGCGCGTCGCCGACCTCCGCAGCCCCGACGCGAAGGCGTCGGCTCCCGCCGTCATGTCGACCACGACGTATTCGCCCGGGCCGTCGACGAGGTGGTTGAGCCACAGCTCCACCCCACCGGTCTTCGCGTGGTAGCAGGAGACGCCGAGGTCGGCCTCGTCGAACTCGCCGGTGACGAGGTGACGTACGCCCTCGGCGGTCGTCGCGGCGTACCGGCTCAGCACCTCGTCGGCGGGGTCGACGTCGAGCAGCCGCGATCCGCGCCCCGGCGGCGTCGTCTTGATCATCGCGGTTGCCGACGGGATGCGTGGGTTGGTGCCGCGCAGGCGCTCCTTGAGCCAGGCCAGTACCTCGGGTGAGGTCAGGACTTCCGACGGCTCCGCCACTGCGCCAGCGCCTGCCACAGCGGGAGGATCACGACGCCCTCCGCCGCCAACTTGCGGCGCGCCAGCCGGCGGGACCTGAGCACCGCCACCACCGCGAACGCCCAGACGACGTACTGCACCGTCCACGCCGCCCGGAACGCCTCCGGCGTGTAGCCGCCGACCCGGCTCAGCACGACCCCGATCGCCCAGGCCACCAGCAGGGACGCGACGAAGCCGCCCACGTTGACGATCCCGACCGCTGCCCCTGCCGCGAGCGCGGATTGAACGTGCGCGCGAAGTCGAAGCCGATCATCGAGCCGGGCCCACCGGTGCCGATCACGATCACGAGCACGAGCACGACGAGCAGACACCGGGGCGCCGGCGGCGGCACGAGCAGGACCGCGGCCCACACCAGTGCGTGGGCGGCGATCACCGTCAGCACCACAAGGGATCGGCGCATGGGGTGCCGCGCGGCGAACTCCCCGAACAGCGGGCCCGCCAGGATCCCGACCACCACGAGCAGTGTGAGCAGGGCGCTCACCT
>CAWHHY010000034.1:0-35398 GCA_963829305.1 uncultured Actinomycetota bacterium
TCGGGGAACGGTTCCCGGCACGATCACCCGGTGACGATCCCGGTGACAAGGTTGACCGCGGCCGGCGGCATCACCGTCCGCCTCCGGTGCGGATTGCTCATCAGCACTTCTTACCGGTCTCCGAATCCGACCACGTCGGCGCTTCACCCTTCGCGAACATCTGGCGACATCTTCCGGACACCTGGCGCCCTCCCGGAGGGCACCTGCAACGATGCGGCGGATGACCGACGCAACCGCGGCACGACCGCCGGCCCCGGCGGCCGCGCGACGTCTGCCGGCTCTCGCCCCTCCCCACGGCTTCACCGCCGCGTGGCTGCTGCTGTCGGCGGCCACGGTGGCGGTCCTGTGCAGTACCGGGTTCCTGCCGTTCTACGACTACTACCAGTGGCTCTTCCAGGGTCACGTCGTCGCCGTCCTGCTGTTCGGCGCCGACCCGGGCTCGGGTGCTATCGCGGACGCCTACTCCCTGAGCCCGGTGCCCGTACCGAACCTCGCCGCCCCGGTGGTCATCGGGCTCCTCGATGCGGTCATGCCCATCGAGGTCGCCGGCCGGGTGTTCGTCGTCGTGACCGTGCTCGGCTTCGCCTGCGCGTTCGGCCATCTCGTGCGCACGATCCAGCAGCGGCCCACCGTCGTCGAGTTCCTCGGGTTCCCCTGGGCGATGGGCTTCTTCCTGTACAAGGGCTACCTGAGCTACGCGTTCGGTCTCGCCCTGATGTTCGTGCTCGTGGCGACGCTGCACCGCCTCACCGACCGGCCGGCGGGTGATCACCGGAGAACGCTGCTCGCCGTGACCGGCGTGGGTGTGCTGCTGTACCTGTCGCACCTGCTCGCGTGGATCATGGGTGGGCTGGCCGTCCTCGCGCACGCGCTCGTCCTCGCCCGGCAGGGCCGCCGTCGGACGGCGGGGCAGCTCGTCGCCACCCTGTCACCCGGAGTCGTCCTCTCCGCGTGGTACCTGCTCGCCAACCGTGGCGGCACCGGGATCACGCTGTACCCGTCGTGGCGCGAGAAGGCCATCGCGCTGACGGAGACGCTGCAGTTCTTCCTGCGGTCGGATCCTTTCCCGCCGCCTCTCCCACTCTTCTGGATCAACGTGTCGCTCGCGCTCGCGTTCGTGGGGATCGTCCTGGCCCGGCTCGACGTGCGGGCGATCGGGACGGCCGTGGCAACCCGGCCGGTGCTGTGGGTCAGCGTCGCGCTGGCCGCCGTGGCGCTCCTGCTGCCGATCAGCACGGTCAACGACCTGATCAAACCGGACGAGCGGTTCGTGGCGCCCGCGCTGCTCCTGGCGATCGCGGCGCTGCCTTACCGGCGCGGGCGTCTGCGCCTGACGGTCCTCGGTCCGGCGCTCGCCGTGGTCGTCGTCGCGCTGCACCTCGTGGAGTACGTCGACGTCGGGCAGCGGATCGCGCAGGTCGACGCCGCCACCGACGCGGCCGTTCCCGCCACTACGGACGTCCTCGACCTGACGGTTCCGTCCCGGTACGGCTGCGACCCCGCGGCCGGGCCGGTCACCGGCGTGCCGGTGCTCAAGTGGTTCGCCGTGGACCACGCCCTCGAGGGTGGACCCGCGCGGGTCAACGTCGAGGAGACCTCCCTGGTGCACGCCCGCCGCTCCGCGCCCCCCGATGCCACCGTGCTCACGCTCGACGTCCCCGACGTGGCCACCGCGGTGCTCCCCGCCGCCGCCCCGTACGTCGAGGTGGTCGCCTGCCCGGCCGATCTGGCGGCCGTCCGGCAGGTGCTGGCACCGCACTACCGGTCGATCGCCGACGGCGACACCTACGCGATCCTCGCCCGCACCTAGCGAGCGTCTGCTGGATCTTGGCTGGCGGGTCGGGCGGCCATGATCCCCCGCTACGGGCGTCCAGGGCGGTGATCGCGGGTCCCGGGTGTACGTGGTCGTCGCGACGACCACCGTGACCCTGAGCCGGCAATCATGACCTGCTACTGCTGCCATAGGCACCCGTAGCGGGGGATCACCGTCCTAGCGAGCGCCTGGTGGATCATGAGAGCCAGGTCAGTAGTGCGGCGAGTGTGAGGACGCCGAGGGATCATCACCGAGCCCGGCGGGGCGCCGGCGGCGGCGAGCTTGCGGCGCGGGAGCACCTGCGCGCGAACCTGCGCACCCGCTTCGCGCTCGCCTTCGCCTTCGCCACCGTCGCCGCCGTGGTGGCGGCGACGGGTCGGGCTGCTCAGCTACAGCGCCGCCGCCGAGCGGATCTACCAGGAGATCGACGGACGGGACGGTCACGCCGCTCGGCGCCTCGGCTGTCCGGCTGCCGGTGACCGGGACGACCCTGGCGATCGCCGCGGGACCCGCGGCCGGCCGCACCGACGTCACCGAGACGGACGTCGACGGCGAGTCGTACCGGATCCTCACCGTGGCGCGGTCAACGGGCGGCGCCCTGCAGGTCGGCGTCGAGGTGGAGGGCACCGAGCACGTGCTCGCGGACATGGCCAACGAGATCGCCCTCGCCAGCACCGCCGTGCTCGTCATCGCGGCAGGTGTCGGCTGGCTGCTGGCCCGGCGCATCACCCGCCGCCTCGAGGCGCTGGCCAGCGTCGCCGAGGACGTCAGCGCGTCCTCGGTCTGGAACAGATCAGGGGCGACGGGCAGATCAGGGGCGACGCAGCGCCTGGCTGATCCGCGCCGCCTGCCGGATGAGGTGGTGACGTTCGGCGAGGTTGGGGGCGGACCGGGCGGCGTCGGCGTACAGCCGTGCCGCGGTCGGCAGGTCGCCCGCCTTCTCGTGGAGGTACGCCGAGGCGGCGGTGTGGCGCGGCAGGCCCGGGTCCACGGTGGCCAGGGCCGCGAGGCCGGCCACCGGGCCGTCCGCCTCACCGACCGCGACGGCCCGGTTGAGCGCCACGACCGGGCTTCCAGTGAGCCGGAGCAGCTCGTCGTACCAGCCGACGATCTGCACCCAGTCGGTCTCCTCGGCGCGCAGCGCGTCGGCGTGCAGGGCGGCGATGGCGGCCTGGGCCTGGAACTCGCCGAGCCGGTCGCGCCCCAGCGCCGCCTGCAGGACGGCGACGCCCTCGGCGATGAGCGCGGTGTCCCAGCGGGAGCGATCCTGCTCGGCCAGGGGGACCAGGCTGCCGTCGCTCCTGGTCCGCGCCGGTCGCCGGGCGTGGTGCAGCAGCATCAACGCCAGCAGCCCCGCGGTCTCCTCGTGGTCGGTCTGCTCGCCATCGGTCAGGGACGCCAGCTGCCGGGTGAGCCGGATCGCCTCGGCCGCAAGGTCGACGTCGCCGGTGTAGCCCTCGTTGAAGACCAGGTACAGCACCCGCAGCACGGTCGCCAGGTCGCCCGGCTGGTCGAACCGCACGTCGCGGACCGTGCGTTTGGCGCGGCTGATCCGCTGCGCCATCGTCGCCTCCGGCACGAGGTAGGCCTGGGCGATCTGCCGGGTGGTCAGGCCGGCGACGGCGCGCAGCGTGAGGGCCACCGCGGACGCCCGGGTCAGCGACGGATGGGCGCACAGGAAGAAGAGCTGCAACGTGTCGTCCGCGGCCTCGGTCGGCCCGGTCGGCGGCTCGGCATCGACGACCCGCTGCTCGCGGCCGCGACGCGAGGCCTCGGCGCGGTGGGCGTCGACGAACTTGCGCCACGCCACCGTGACCAGCCAGCCCTTCGGGTCGGCGGGCTGCCGGTCCGGCCAGGTCAGCGCGGCCTGCAGGAGAGCCTCCTGCACGGCGTCCTCGGCCGTCGCGAAGTCCACCCCGCGACGCACGAGGACGCCGATCACCGCGGGAGTCAGCTCCCGCAGCAGCAGTTCGTCCATCACCTGATCTGCCACCTGATCCGACCTGGCCGGTCCGCTGCCGTACACATCGGTTCGCTCGCGAGCTCGCTGATAGGCCTACCTTCCATGACACTCGGCGACCGTCGGCGCCGCGCCCAGGAACGGGCGCAGCTCGAGCCACTCGTGGATCGGCTTGCCGCCGGCTCCGGGGGCCGCCGACAGCTCGCCGGCGAGCGCGAGCGCGCGGTCGTAGGAGTCGACGTCGATCACCATCCAGCCGGCGATCAGGTCCTTGGTCTCCGCGAAGGGCCCGTCGGTGACCGGCGGCCGGCCCTCCCCGTCGTACCGGACGAACGTGCCCTCGGGTGAGAGCGCCTGGCCGTCGACGTACTCACCGGTGCTCTCGAGCCGGGCGGCGAAGTCGCCCATGTACCGCACGTGGTCTTCGACCTCCTGGGGGGTCCACTGGTCCATCGGGACGTTGTTGACGGCCTCGGGGGCGCCGCGGTAGTGCTTGAGAAGCAGGTACTTCGCCATCGTGGTCTCCTTGGTCGGGTGCGGCCGCGGTGGCCGCATCTGCCCCTGGGACGGAGCCGGCGGGCCGGTCTCGACATCCCCCGCCACATCTTTTCTCCACCTCTTACCCACTCCCCACCACCCGTCCGATGTGGGCGGCGGCCTGCTGGCCGGCTCGCTCGTCGCGCTCACGGCCGCCGCGCTCCTCCTGCGGTCACACGCCGAGGCTGTCCCCCGCTGACGGCACTGCGCGGCCGGTCCGGACGAGTGCCGTCGGCGACTCGACCGCCGGCAGCTCGATGGTCACCGCGGCGCCGCCGCCGGCGCGGTTGGTCGCCGCGACCTCCCCGCCGTGGGCGCGGACGATCGCGCGGACGATGGACAGGCCCAGGCCCGAGCCCCCGTCGTCGCGGCTGCGGGCGTCACCGGCGCGGTGGAACCGGTCGAAGGCGTGCGGCAGGAAGTCCACGGGGAAGCCCGGCCCGCGGTCGTCGACCTCGATGGTGAGCACGCCGGGCCGCGCGACGCCGGCGCTGAGCTCGACGACCCCACCGCGCGGGGAGTGCCGGGTGGCGTTGTCGAGCAGGTTGTCCACGGCCTGGCGCAGGCGGTCGGGGTCGGCTGTGACGTCCAGGACCGGCGGCACGTGGACCGCGACGGTGACCTCGCGCTCCGCGGCTCGGGTCGCCGCGCCGCGCGCCGCGGCGTGCAGCAGGTCGGGCACGGACAGCCGCCGCAGACGCAGGAACGGCTGGTGGTTGTCGGCCCGCGCGAGCAGCAGCATGTCCTCGGCTAGCCGGATCAGCCGGTCGGTCTCCGCGCCGGCCTCGTTGATCGCGTCGACGAGCGCCTCCCGACTGCGGCCTGGCCGCGCCGCGAGCTCGAGCTCCGCGCGCAGGATCGCCAGTGGCGTCCGCAGCTCGTGTCCGGCGTCGGCGACGAACCCGCGCTCGCGGTGCAGGGCCTCCTGCAGGCGGGCGAGCAGCGCGTTGATGGTGGTGCCCAGTGCCGCGATCTCGTCTCGGGTGGTGGGGACACCGAGGCGGCGGTCGAGGTCGCGGTCGCTGATCTCCGCGGCCTCGCGCCGCATCCGCTCGACGGGCCGCAGCGCCGCCCCGGCCAGCAGCCACGCGCCGACCCCGGCCAGCAGCACCGCCACGGGTGCCGCGAGCAGCAGGGCCAGCTCGACCCGCTCGACGGCCACGTCGGAGACCACGGTCCGGGCAGCCACGGCCACGACGACCGGGGCGCCGGCGCGGGTCGCGGGCGCGGCCAGCACACGGGTGCGGTCCGCGCCGATCTGCGCGGTGAACGACGTCTCGCCATCGAGGGCCTGGCGGCGCTGCGTGTCGGTCAGCAGCGCGGCGGTGCCGGCGGACGACGACAGCACGCGGCCGTCGGGGGTGACGACCTGGACCGGCGTGGCCGGCCCGGGCGGCTCCGGGTCGCCGGCACCCAGGTCGTCGGCGACGTCGGCCAGCTGGGCGCGCAGCCCCGGGTCCAGGGACGCGTCGACGCTCACCTGCAGCTGCGCGACGAAGGCCAGCCCGGCGATCGCCAGGGCCACCGCCGTCGCCAGCGCGAACAGCAGCGACAGCCGCATCCGCAATGGCATCCGGGCTCCTCCGCTCTCTGTGTCGTCAGGACCCGGCGGTCAGGACACGCCTGCCGGGACCGGTTCGCCGCGCAGGCGGTACCCCGCGCCGCGGACGGTCTCCAGCTGGTCCACCCCGAACGGTCGGTCGATCTTGCGTCGCAGGTAGAGCACGTACTGGTCGACGACGTTGGAACCGCCCTCGTACGCGAAGTCCCACACGTGCTCCAGGATCCGGGTCCGGGTGAGCACCTCGTCGGGATGCCGGAGGAAGAGCTCGAGCAGGGCGAACTCCTTGGCCGAGAGGCGCAGCTCGGCCTCGCCCCGCCAGGCCCTCCGGGTGGCCGGCTCCAACCGGAGGTCGGCGACCTGCAGCTCCGTCGGCCGCTCGATCGCCCCGCGGCGGATCATCGCCCGCACCCGGGCCGAGAGCTCGGCGAAGCTGAAGGGCTTGGTCAGGTAGTCGTCGGCGCCCGCGTCCAGGCCGCGGACCCGGTCCTCGACGGCGTCCCGGGCGGTCAGCATCAGCACCGGAACCCACCGGCCTGCCTCACGGAGCCGCCGGCAGACCTCGACACCGTCTAGGCCCGGCAGCATGAGGTCGAGCAGGACGGCGTCGTAGGCGAACTCGGTCGCCTGCCAGATCGCGTCCGGGCCGGTGGAGGCCACGTCGACGGCGTACCCGTCCTCCTGCAGGCCGCGCTTGAGCAGGGCCGCCATCCGCAGCTCGTCCTCCACGACCAGTACGCGCACGTCATCACGATAGGAAGGCGATGATGTGAGTGCGATGAGAACAATGCGCGGTGTCGGCTGCCGGTCGACATCCGACGCTGCTGGCGCACCCCGTGGCGGGCTGTCGCACGGCGGCGCTGACCACCACACCCTGCCCAACAGCTGTGACAGCCCGACGCGGTGTGTGACAGCACGCCGAGGGGTGTGACGCCGCCGCCAACCGCGATCCACTCGTGCGGGCGCACCGGGGGCGAGACGACACCCGGGCACCCCGATCCGGATTCCGGCCGACTCGACGCGCTTCCGACCGAGCTCGAGGACACGATCTGAGGTGCGAGCCCGCTCAGGCGGCGCGGCCGGCGCGGCGGCGCCGCTCCCGGACGACCTCCAGCAGGAGCGGGATCAGCGAGACGACGACGATCAGGGCGATCACGGGTAGCAGGTAGGCGTCGACGCCGGGGACGGACGCGCCGAGGGCGTACCCGGCCAGCACGAGCCCGACCGTCCACACGAGGCCCCCGACGACCTGCCAGAGGGTGAAGGTCCGTAGCGGGGTGTGCAGGGCACCGGCGACGGGGTTGAGCACGGTACGCACGACCGGGATGAAGCGGGCGAGGACGATCGCCTTGGCCGGACCGTACCGGACGAACAGCTCCTCGGCGCGCCGCATGCCGTTGGCGATCCTGCGCGCGATCGTGCCCGCTGCTGCAGGGCATGCCCGGCCCGGCGGCCGATGAGGAACCCGACCTGCGCGCCCACCAGCGCGCCGGCCGCGGCGGCCAGCAGCACCCACGGCAGGCTCAGGTGCAACCGTCCGGCGCCGGTCGCCGCGAGCAGGCCGGCGGTGAACAGCAGCGAGTCGCCGGGCAGGAAGAACCCGATCAGCAGCCCGGTCTCGGCGAAGAGCACGACCAGGACACCGACCGTGCCGAACGACGACAGCAGGTCGTTCGCGCTGAGCGGGTTCAGGGCGAGCATGGTGTTCACGGTCCTCCTCGGTCGTCGGCGCGGACGGACCGGCGCATCGACGGTAGGTCGCCGCCACCCGAGGCCGGCGAGAGCCGGGTAAGGGCTCGACAAGAATCGCCCGGTCCGCGCGCGGAGATGAGAACGGGCTCATCATGCGCACATGATCAGCGAATCCCGCGTATCGCAGTGTTGGCCTCTCGCCGGGGGAGAGGACATCGCATGCTGCTGGACGGGCACCGACCCCGCTCCCCTTCCGACCCGCGGCGGCCCCGGCGCCGACTGGCCGTCGCGCTGGCCATCGCCATCCCGATGGCGGTGCTCGCTGTGCCGGCGGCGTCGTACGTCACCGCGCTCACCGCGCCGGGATCCGCCGACTGGCAGACGACCTCCGTCGAGTGGGTGCGCGACCACGGCGGCGGCCCGCTCGTCGACACCGTGGAGAACTGGTGGTACGCCCACAACCGGCCGACGGGCGCTGGTCCCGCGGCGGGAACGCTACCGACGGACGACGGGCCGGCCGGAGCGCCGGCAGCAGGCGGTCCGGCCCGACCGGCGACGGCCCAACCAGCGACGGCCCAACCAGCGACGGCACAGCCTCTGGCGCTGCCGCTGCTGGCCGGGCACCCGACTCTGTCCCACGAGGCCGAATGGGTGCCGAACCCGGACGGCGGTGCCACTCCGGCGCTCTACAGCGCCTACTTCAGGCCGAACGCCGACTACCCGAGCCAGATCGTCGGCGTCGCCTGGATGAACCAGTCCCTCACCAGCACGCACCTGTTCGCCGGCACCGCCGAACCCGTCCCCGGAACGGCGCCGGCCGCCGCCCAGGTCCCGCGCGACCTGCGCAGCCGGCTGGTGGCCGTGTTCAACTCCGGCTGGAAGATGGCCGACAGCCGCGGCGGCTTCTACACGGACGGCAAGTCCCTGGTGCCGTTGCAGGACGGCGCGGCCTCGCTGGTCATCGACACGTCGGGGCGGGTCACGGTCGGCCAGTGGGGTCGCGACGTCCATCTCGCCCCGGACGTCGCTGCCGTCCGCCAGAACTTGGATCTGATCGTCGACAAGGGCCGTCCGCTCGACGGGCTAGCCGACAACGCCACCGGAGCCTGGGGCAGCGCGCACAACCAGTTCCAGTTCACGTGGCGCTCCGGTCTCGGTAACGACCGGTCCGGAAACCTGATCTACGTCGCCGGCGACCAGCTCACCCTGGCCGGTCTCGCCGACGCCATGACCGCGGCTGGGGTGCAGCGCGGCATGGAGCTCGACATCCACCCAAAGACTGTCACGTTCAACATCATCCACCCGTCGCACAAGGGGCTCGACGCCACGAAGCTCCTGCCGGCGATGGTGAAGCCCGCGGACCGCTACCTTGTGCCCGACCACCGCGACTTCCTCGCGGTCACACTGCGCATCGCTCCCTGACCGGCCACCGCGACCTCCTCGCGGTCACCCTGCGCACCGCTCCCTGAGAGGAAACCCGTGACGACCCACCGCGCCGCCACGCCCGGAACCCGGCTCCTGCTGAGCAAGGTCCCGGAGGCCCCAGGACACCCGCGACCTGCTCGACCGCGGCGACCAGTCCGGGGCCACCGCCCGCGTCACCGACCTCGAGACCGCATGGGACGACGCACAGGCAAAGCTCAAGCCCCGCGACCCGGCCACGTGGACGGCGATCGACGGCAAGATCGACACCGTGCTGCGCGAGCTGCGCTCGACCAGCCCGAACCCGGCCTCGGAGAAGGACGCGCTGGACGCCCTCCTGGCGGCACTACGGTGAGCCGTTCGGCGGCGGCCCGTCTGATCTCTTACCCAGCTCCCACCCGCGACTTCCGGCCGGCTCACCACGGCTGCCCAGACTGAGCCCCACTGGCCCTCTCCGGTACCTGTCGCCTCCCCGAAGGAGCACCTGCCGCTCCCCCGGCGACCGGACGGCCCCGCCCACGAGCAGATGAAGGACATCGACCCGGACATGCAGCCCACCGAGTACATCCCCGCCCCGACCCGAGCCGGCGGCACGCCGGCTCGCGGTCTCGTGAGCAAGGTTCCGGCGGTCACGGCGACGTTCTGGGTCCTCAAGATCCTCACCACGGGGATGGGCGAGGCGGCCTCCGACGCTCTGGTCCGGTGGGGTGGCATCGTCGCGGTGGCGGTGACCGGCCTGGCCCTGATGGCGAGTTTTGTCGTCCAGTTCCGCGCGGAGCGCTACGTTCCTGTCGTGTACTGGCTGGCGGTGGCCATGGTCGGGGTCTTCGGCACGATGGCCGCCGACATCCCCCACTTCCTCGGTATCCCGCTCTGGATCACCTCCGCCGGCTACCTGCTGGCCGTTCTGGGGATCCTCGCGGTCTGGTACCGGCTGGAGGGGACGCTGTCGTTCGCGAGCATCACCCGCGGCCGGCGCGAGGCCTTCTACTGGGCCGCCGTGGTCGCCACGTTCGCCCTGGGCACCGCCGTCGGCGACCTGACCGCCGACTCCTGGCACCTGGGCAACCTCGTCTCCGGCTTCCTGTTCTGCGGCCTGATCGCACTGCCCGTGCTGGCGCGCCGCTGGTTCGGTCTGAACTACGTCGCCGCGTTCTGGACCGCCTACGTCCTGACCCGCCCCCTGGGCGCGTCGTTCGCGGACTGGATGGGCGGCCCGACGTTCCGCGGCGGCCTCGGCGTCCCGACCGCTCTGGTCGCCGTCCTCTGGGGGCTGGCGATCCTCGGCGTCACTGCCTACGTCGTGATCACCGCACGGCGACGGGCCGGCGGGGTGGACCATCCCGTCGCAACGGGATGACCGGGAGACGGCGGCTCCGGTCCCGACCGACGGTCACCCGGGCCGGCGGTCGCGTCGTGGTCGTGTCGGCCTCGGTCGGCGGCGGACACGACGGGGTGGCCCGTGAGCTGGCCCAGCGGCTTCGGGCCGCCGGCCGCACGGTCGACCTCGTCGACGCCCTGGACCTGCTCCCGGGCCGCCTGGGTCACTTGCTGTGTCGCTTCTACCGGCTCCAGCTCACGGTCGCCCCCCGGAGTTGGGGGTGGCTGCTCGCCGCGCTGGACACCCGGGCGCTGACCGCGATGGCGAGCGGTGTCGCCCTGCTCGCCGTCCGCCGGCTCGAGGAGATCGTCGACGCGGACGTGGTGCTGGCGGTGTCGACGTACCCGATGGCGACCCAGGCACTCGCGCGCGCCCGGGCCAGAGGTCGGCTGCGCGCCCCGCTGGTGGTGCACCTGACCGACCCCTCCGTCCACCGCCTGTCGATCACTCCGCACGCTGCGCTGACCGTGGCACCGACCGACGTCGCGGCCCGCCAGGCACGCCGGCTCGGGGCCGGCCCGACGGTCGTCATACCGCCGCTGGTCGCGCCGGGGTTCCGACCCGCCAGCGGGCCGGCCGAACGAGACCGGCTTCGGGCGGCGTTCCACCTGCCGGGCCGCCTGCGACTCGCCCTCGTCGTCTCCGGCTCGTGGGGTGTCGGGGACGTCGAGCGGACCGTGACCGACATCGCCGCGACCGGGCTGGCCACGCCCGTGATCGCCTGCGGGCACAACGAGGCGCTACGTGCCCGGCTCGTCGCGTCCGGCCACCGCCATGTCATGGGCTGGGTCGACGACATGCCCGCCCTGATCCGGTCCTGTGACGTCGTCGTCCAGAACGCAGGCGGACTGACCACCGCCGAGGCCCTGGCCAGCCACGTGCCGGTGCTGACCTACCGCTGCCTGCCCGGCCACGGACGCACCAACGCGGCCGCGCTCGACGCGGAAGGTCTCGTGCCGTGGATCCGGTCGCGCGGCGGCCTCGCCCAGGGCCTGACCTGCGCCGGTGCCGCCGGAACCCCAGTCGTCATCGACCCCCGCCGGGCGGAGCTCGACGCCGCGTTGGCAGCGCTTCTACCCGCGGCGTCAGCGGCGGTGGCGCGGCCCGCATGCTGAAGACGACCGCTCTCGCAACCCTGACACTGGCCGCCGCAGCGCACACAGGACCAGCGGCGCTGTTCCTCCCCCCGGTCCGCGACACCCTCGCCCCGAGTCTCGCGGGCCGCGGTGACCCCGGCCATGTGGCGCTGACCTTCGACGACGGACCCCATCCCGACGCGACCCCGCTCGTGCTCGCCGTCCTGCGTCGCCACCGGGTTCGCGCGACGTTCTTCGTGCTCGGTGAACAGCTGACCCACTCCCCCCGGCTCGGACGTGCACTGGCCGACGACGGACACGAGGTCGCCGTGCACGGATGGGACCACCGGTGCCTGCTCCGCCGGGGTCCGAGCGCGGTCTACGACGACCTGGCCCGTACGGTCACGACGATCGAGCGGCACGCCGGGACCCGCCCACGCTGGGTGCGCGCGCCGTACGGCGTCTTCAGCGGACCGGCGCTGCTGGCCGCGTCGCGACTCGGCCTCGAACCGGTGTTGTGGACCTGTTGGGGCCGGGACTGGACCCGGCGCGCCACCCCCGCGTCCGTGGCCTCGACGGTGATCCGCGGCCTGTCCGGCGGCGGCACCATCCTGCTGCACGACTCCGACGTCGCCGCCGCCCCCGGCTCGTGGCGTGCGACCGTCGGCGCGCTGCCGTGGGTGCTGGACCACTGCCGAGCCCACGGGTTCGCGGTCGGGCCGCTGATCGATCACGGCGAACGGGCGAGGAGATCGGCTGTCGACTACGGACCCATCAACGAGTGATCCCGGTGTGGCCGAGGGAGTACCGGCCCGGTTGGGGCCACACGCACAGCCCGTGCGGTCCGTTCCCCACATGGATCTTGTGGATGAGCCGGCCGTCGGCCGTGGACAGCACGTAGACGCTGCGGTCGTAGCGGCCGGACAGCCACAGCTGCGTCCCGTCGGCCGTGACGTTGCCCATGTCCGGGCTCCCACCCCCGGGAATCGTCCACTTGGCCAGCGGCGCGCCGGTGTAGGCGTCGAGCACGCTGACGCTGCCCTCATGCCGGTTCGTGACGTAGAGCTTCGTCGCGTCGCGCGAGAGGTAGAGCCCGTGCGCACCCATGCCGGTGGGGATCTCCCGAACGACCTTCGTCGCGGCCCCGTCGAGCACCCACAGCCCGTTCTGGTCGCTGTCGGCGATGTAGAACACCGAGCCGTCGGGCGCCAGCTTGATGTCCTGCGGACCCATCGTCGTGTTCCGGTGCGGCATGTCGACCATGCGCAGCAGCCGGTGCGCGGCGACGTCGACCACGGCGACCCGGCCGGCGAACTCACAGGTGAACACCGCCGTACGCCCGTCGGGGGTGAAGTCGGCGTGGTCGATGCCCGCGCAGTCCGGAGTGGGCAGCGTGTCCTGCACCGCCCAGGTGTGCGGGTCGTAGAACACCAGCTCGCGGTGCGCCTCCGCGACAGACACCGCCGAGCGCCCGTCCGGGGTGAAGTAGAGGTTGTACGGGTCCGTCACCGGGATCGGCGTCCCAGGCGTGCCGGTGGTCGGGTCGAAGGGAGTCAGCTGGTCGCCGAGATCGTCGCTGGCGTAGAGCGTGCGCATGTCCCACGACGGGACCACGTGCTGCAGCTCGCCGCGTCCGACCGGATATCGGGCGACCACGGAGAACGTGGTCGGGTCGATCACCCACACATCCCGCGACTTCGTGTGCGGCACGTAGACCAGCGGTTTCGCCGCCCGCACCGCGGGCGACAGCATCCCCGCCCCAGCCGCGGCGTAGACGTTATGCGGGTCGGTCACGGGGGGCATGCCGGGCAGCACGCCGTCAGTCGGAGGCGCGGGGGTGGGCGCCGCGATCTCCTGTGTCGCCTGCACGGCCCGCGCCGCAGGCTCCGGGGTGGGCGGAGAGCAAGCCACCAACAACACCAGGACAATGGCGGCGACGATGCCGCCTACCGTGGATCGGCCCGACACGACCAGTCCTTTCACGCAAACAGCGTCGAGGCGGTGACGGGTCGCAGCCCGCGCGCGGCGAGGTCATCGAGGACCCCGGGCAGGGCGTCCAGTGTGCCGGGATGGCCGAGGTGCAGGCTCACCACTCCCCCGGCGGTCACGGCCGCCGCGTTGCGCCGGACCAGCGCGGCACCGGGGTCGGTGAAATCCCGCGAGTCGACGTCGAAGGACAGCACCGCCGGATAGCCCGCCGCCACGGCTGCCCGCCGGACGATCGGTGTCGCGTGCTGCGCCTGCGATGGCCTGAAGAAGGCTCCGGGGTCACCGGTGGTCCCGGCGATCAGGTCCCGGCAGCGCTCGATCTCCACCCGCACCCCGGCTTCGTCGAGGGCCGCGAGGTTCGGGTGCGACCATGTGTGGTTTCCGAGCTCGTGGCCCAGGCCGACGACCATCCGGCCGGCGTCAGGGTAGCGCTGCAGCCACGTCCCGACGGCCAGGACGGTGCCAGCGGCACCGCGGTCGTGCAGCACAGTGAGCAACCGTCGCGCGAGCGCCTCGTCCCCGGCACCGTGGAATGTCAGGGCCACCTCCGGACGACCGGTGCCGGCGTGTACCAGCTCGCCGGTCGGGCGGGCCGGCGCCGGTGCCGCTGACCGGACGTCAGGGGCCGAGGGCTCCGGAGCGGGCGCGGGCGCGCCGGCCGGAGGCGCCGCGCACGCCGCGACCGCCAGGGGCCCGAGGAGGACAGCCCTCAGCACAGCCCGGCGATCCATGCTCTCTCCTTCACAAGTGGCTATCGGCGATACAACCTCCGACAGCGCCAGCGGGTCGCCGATTTTGCTGCCCCGCCCGTCTCTTTTAACCACGTTCTTGCCCGGTACGCCTCGCTACACTACGAGTAACGACAGTTGTACGTTGCGTGAACATCGTCGCAATGGCTCTCGGACCCCGGTGGGTGAGCCCGGACGCTCGCCTCGTCGTCGTCGCGCGCGCGCTGCGCACGTTCGGCTACGGCTGCACGAGCGTCCTGCTTGGACAGATGCTGGTCGAGGACGGCGACCCACCGGCGCGCATCGGCATACTCCTGGCGGTCGCGGCCACCGGCTCCGTCGTGGCGAGCATCCTCATGGGGCTGTACGCGGACCGCTTCGGCCGCCGGTCCTCGCTACTGCTCTCCGCCGGGCTGATGGCCATGGCCGGTGTCGTCTTCGAGGTCTCGGAGTCCTATCCGCTGCTTCTCGCCGCGGCCTTCGTCGGCACGGTGTCGCCGTCGACCAACGACAACACGCCGTTCAGCGGAGTGGAGCAGGCGATCATCGCCCAGACCTGCCCGCCGGAGCGGCACACGGCCGTCTTCGCGCGGTACGGGATGAGCGCGCTGCTTGCGGGGGCCCTCGGCGGCCTGGCCGCGGCCGGGCTCGGGCTGCAGAGCGTCGCGGAGCCGGGCGATCTGGCGTTCGGGATCTACGCCGCGCTCGCCGCAGCGACGGCGATCCTCTTCGGCCGCCTGACACCGGCCGCCGAACCCGAACGTGGACTGACTGCCGCGCCGACCGGGAAGGCCTCGGTCGACGGGGCGCGTCCGGCCGGACGGGTGGTCGGCCTCGCGGGACTGTTCGCCGTCGACGCGTTCGCCGGCGGCCTGGCGGTGCAGGCCGTCCTGGCCCTGTGGTTCCAGCAGCGCTACGGGGCGTCGACTGCCGAGTTGGGTCTGCTGTTCTTTGCCACCAACCTCCTGTCGGCACTCAGCCAGGCGCTCGCGCCCGTCCTGGCCGCCCGACGGGGGCTGCTACAGACGATGCTCGTGCCCCACTTCGTGTCCAACGTGCTCCTGCTGTGCGTACCCGCGGCCCCTGACCTCGGCTGGGCCGCGGCGCTGCTGCTGGTCCGCCACGCGCTGTCCAAGATCGACGTGCCCGCCCGGCAGGCCTTCACCACGGCGATCGTCACCCCAGAGCAGCGGGTCGCAGCGGCCAGCCTGACCACCGTGGCCCGCAGCGTCGCCGTATCGGCGAGCCCGCTGACGTCGAGCCTGCTGCTCGAAGGGCCCCTGCTCGCCAGTGGGGTCCCACTTCTGCTCAGCGGAGGAATTGCCATCGCCTACGACGTGACGATGTGGTGCTGCTTTCGTGCGGTCCCGACCGGGGTCGACGGTCGGTCGTCGCCGCACCCGCCGCGCGGCCGCCACCGCGCCCCCCGGCGACGGCCGCCACATCGAGGCGCTCGCCACGGCTTCGCGAGCACGCCGGTCCGCGGCCGGCCGACGCCCATCTCGGCGACGATCGCGGGCACGTCCGGCTCAGCCCCGGACCGTCGGCCGAACGGCGTGGTCGCCACCGTGCCGATGCGGAGCCCAGGGGCAGGCCAGCGCGTTCCGCCGAGCCGTGTCCGACCGCCGCTCGACCACCGGCGACGTTGACGGGGTCGAAGTCGGCCGAGCCACACTTGCAGGGCGGAACTCGTTCTCCGGCGGCGCCGGCGGAGCAGGAGCTGGCCGGCGAGCAGATTTTGCCTGCTCCTCACCCGCGGCGGCCGAACGGGTAAGGAGCGCAGTCCTAACGTCGTGACGTGTGCCGGCATCCCTGGCCCGCAGCCGAGGGGCGCACCGGGTCCGTGGTCTCGGATGGGTAAGACCTGCGTCGGGTAACCGGTACCTAAGAGTCGACCGACGAGGCCCCGGTAGCCGGTGCCCGGGCGGTCGGAAGTGAAAGGTTCTGCAATGCGGTTTGCTGACCTCGGTCTGGTAGTGGCCGCGCTACTCGCGGCGCTGTGGCTCGTCTCGCTCGTCGCGCTAGGCCGCGTCAGTTCCAGCTCACGGTGGCTCCGGCTGCTGAGCTCCCCGGCGTGCGTCGTTGGCGGCATCGGTGCGGTGCTGCTCGTGTGCCAGGCCGCGGTGGTCGACGCGGTCGAGGACGGAACCGCCGTCGCCCGCTGGGACCGGCCGGTACTCGACTGGATCGAACGGCACCGCGACGGCGTTCTCACCGCGGTGATGAGAGCAGCCAGTGCCGTCGGCGGAACCGTGGGGATGACTGTGCTGGCGGTCGCGACCGTGGTCGTATTGATCATGCGCCGTCGCCGGGCCCACGCGGTGATGGTCGCGATCACCGCCCTCGGCGCGGCCGCGCTCGACACCGGGTTCAAGCACCTCTACGAGCGCGCGCGGCCGCCGTTGACCGAACAGCTGACGCCAGAGACGACGTTCGCACTTCCCTCAGGGCACTCTCTGGGTTCGACCGCAGTCCTCGGCGTACTCGCCGTGATCGGCTTACTGCTTCTCAGGCGCGGTGCCTGGCGGACCGGAACCGTCGTCGTGGCGGTAGCGGGCGTGCTGATCATCGGCGTGAGCAGGCTGTACCTGGGCGTGCACTGGCTCACTGACGTCCTGACGGGCTGGCTGCTCGGCGGGGCGTGGCTCGCGATGTGCGTCACCGCAATGCTCGTCTACCAGCTCCGACGTGATGCCCACCGACGGGGAAGGGGCGGCGACGAGGGACCCGTCGTCTCCGTGGCGTCCCCGACGACCGCGCTCCCCTGACCCCTCGGGCCGGATCCAGGAGGAGGGGCCGCGTTCGTCAGCCTCTCCCGCGCTCGCCCGCCGCGACCGGGGTGAGCAGACGGGTGCGGTCGACCGGTTGCTCGATCTGAGCAGCCGCGCCCTGGAGCCGGCCTACGGCTTCCGCACCTTGCTCGCATTCAAGGCGAAGTTCCAGCCGGACTACCGTCCGCTGTTCATGTCGTACCCGGATGCGACCGCGCTGCCCGCCATCGGCACGGCACTCACTCGCGCGTACCTTCCGGATCCGGGCACCGCGCGTGTCGCCACTCTGATCCGGTGGCACTGCCGGAGGGGGTCGACGAGCAAGGCGAGCTCAGCCAGGTCGCCAACGTCGCCGCCCTCACCGTCGCGGTCGATCTCGCACGCGGTCGCGATCCGCATCTGCCGACCTTCGCCGAGCAAGCCGACGTCGCCCTGTACGACCGGACCGGGGTGAAGGTCATCGGCACAGGACCCGACGTCGCCGACCATACGGTCACCGAGGCACTCGTCGACTCCCGGCACGACACCGAAGGCGACGGGGCCGTAGCTGTGCCCGTGATCGGCGACGACCCGCGAGCCGGGGCGATCCGTGTGTTCAGCTCACCGACGGAGGTCTACGGGCAGATCGCCCTGGTGTGGGCGGCGATGCTCGCCCTCGCCACCATGGCCCTGACCGCAGTCTGGATCGTCGCTCGACACCAGGCGGGTCGGCTCGCGGGCCCACTCGAGCAGCTGTCCGCCGCCGCCCGCCGCCTGGGGAAAGGTGACTTCACCGCGCGTTCTCCCCGCGTCGGCATCTCCGAGATCGACTCGGTGGGTGTCGACCTGGACTCGACCGCCACACGACTCGGCGAGCTCCTGGCCCGTGAGCGGGCCCTCACCGCCGACGCCTCGCACCAGTTGCGCACACCGCTGGCCGGGCTTCGGCTGAGCCTCGAGAGCGCGCTCGAGCAGCGAGCCGTCGATCCCTGGAACGCCATGACGGACGCGATCCGTGCCGCCGACGGGCTGCAGCGCACGATCGAGGACCTGCTCGCGCTCGCCCGCGACACCGGCCCGGTCCGCGCCCGGCTCGACCTGCGCGAACTCCTCGACGAGGTCGATCGGCAATGGCGGCCCGTGCTGCGCGGTTCGGGCCGCGATCTGGAGATCGCGGTCGACCCGAACGTCCCGCCGGTCGGCGCCTCCACGGCCGCGGTCCGCCAGGTGCTCGCGGTCCTCGTCGACAACGCCGTACGTCATGGAGCCGGCCGCATCGCCGTGACGGTCCGGGACGTCGGTGGTGCGGTCGCCCTCGACGTCTCCGACGACGGTCGTGGGATCGCCGTCCCGCTGACCGAGCTAATCTCCCGACGCAACGGTCGGGCCGGCGGGCACGGCATCGGGCTGGCCCTCGCGCGCACCCTCGCCGAGGCCGAAGGCGGTCGGCTCGCTCTGACCTCGGCCCGGCCTCCGACCTTCACCATCCTGCTGCCGCTCGAGGATCGGAGCACGTCGTCCCTCAGAGAGACCGGGTGCGAGGACGGCAACCCCGCATGATCCCCGTGGGTGGGCTGGTCAGTCCTCGGACGGGACGTCGAGGCGGTAGCCGTGCCCGCGCAACGTCACGATCTTCGGAATCACGGCACCGTCCGTCCCCTGGGCGAGCTGGCGACGCAATGCTGCGACATGCACGTCCAGGGTCTTGGTGGAACCGAACCAGTTCTCGTCCCACACGTCGGCCATCAGTGTGTCCCGACTGACGGCGACGCCCGGCTGTACGGCCAGGCGAGCCAGCAACTCGTACTCCTTCGCGCGGAGAGGTAGCTCCGTGCCGGCGAGGGTCACCCGGCGGCTCGCGCTATCGATGATCACATCACCCAGGGCTGCGCGACCCAATGATTGCGGGCGTCCGGCGGAGTCGACCCGTCGGAGGTGCGCCCGAATCCGGGCATGCAGCTCCGCCAGCCGTATCGGCTTCGTCAGATAGTCGTCCGCCCCGGCCTCCAGGCCGATGATGACGTCCATCTCCTCGTCGCGCGCGGTGAGGATCACGATGACGGCGTTGCACTGCGCTTTACGCAGCTCCCGGCACACCGCGACCCCGTCGAGATCGGGCAGCCCCAGATCCAGCAGCACCAGATCGAAGGGCTCCGCCTGCGCAGCTCGGGAGGCACGGTGCCCGGTCGACTCCCACCGCACCTCGTGGCCGTGCGCGGTCAGGCTCGTCCGGAGCGCCAGTCCGATCGTCTCGTCGTCCTCGACCAGGAGAAGCCGCGCCACCGCGATAGTTTACAACCCCTTCTCCCTCCGCACCGCGCCACGTCGAGATCTCATCCGACTTCTCAGAGCGGTTTCATCTGCCCGGCCTACCGTTCGATCCATGTGGTTGCCGACTGCGAAGGACGAACGAGTGACGGCGGCGCAGATCGGATGCAGTATCGACCGGAAACGACTGCATTCCGTCGCGTTCCTCCTACTCGTACTCGTTGTCTCCGCGATGTCGGCCGCACCCCAGAGTTCTGACCGTGACCTGCCCGCCACACTCGTCGGAACGTGGGTTACGGCGGATACCGGAACAATCACGTACCACCTCACGTCACGCGCCTTCGAATCAATCGAGACGATCTCAGATGTTCGGCCGTACGGCACATCATCGGCCCGGTGCCCTCACTCGAGAACGATGCGACCCGATCGGCGGTGGCAGCGATCAACGCGGAGGTCGGGAAGCTGGCGGGCTGGTCCGGCGATCACGTCGAGGGCTTCGAGGTGGGCCAGCAGCGGACCGGCGTCGGCGTAGTACTCGACACCCAGCAGGGCCGCGTTGAGCGTGACGCCGAGAACTCCCGCCGCCTTCAGTGCGGCGATCTCCGTTCGCCGGATGTCGTTGGGGACGACCGCCATGCCTCGGTAGCGCCCCTCGCCGGCTGCGAGCGTGTCGAGCAGGCAGCTGTTGTCCTCGCCGTAGCCGGAGTTGGGGCCGACCAGCACGGCATGGTCCACGCCGTGTCAGTCGAGGACCCCGGCCAGCCGGGCCGGCGTGCCGAGCTCCTGCCCCGCCGGGGCGTAGTAGGCGTCGGGTGCGTAGGGGAAGCGTGCCGGGTCGAACACGTGGACGTGGCAGTCGACCATCCGCACCGGCTGCGGCGTCCCCGGCCTGGTCACAGCGCGAACAGTAACTCGCGCCCGGCACGGGACTACTGTTCGGGTGGTGGCCGACTGGGACGGGCAGGGGCTGCCCCCGATCGCCGCCGAGCGTGCGCGTCGTGCCGCCGCGGGTGGGGCATGGACGTCGCTGTTGACCGCGCCGGCCGCCGCCGGCCTGCAGGTCGCCGGATTCGAGCCCGTCGGCGAGGTGATGGGCTCGATCGTGTCGCAGGTCGGATGGACCGGCTACCGGGGCTGCGGGATGTACGGAGGCGGCTTCGCGGGTTGGAACAGCACCACGGTCGCCGCTGCGGGGCGGCTCACCGGGTACGGCCCCTACGTCGACGCGCTCAACCACGGTTACCAGACCGCGATGTCACGGATGCTCGAGGAGGCCGCGACGATCGGGGCGGACGGCGTCGTCGGGGTCGGTCTGAAGACGGACCACCTCGACTCCCGCGCCCGCGAGTTCGTCGCTCTCGGCACCGCCGTGCGCGCCCGCGGCTCGGTCCGGCCGCGTCGGCCGTTCAGCACCCACCTGCCCGGCCAGGACGTCGCGAAGCTGGTGACGGCCGGGTGGATGCCGACCGATCTGGTGTTCGGCATCTCCGTCGCGATCCGTCACGACGACTGGCGCACCCAGCGGCAGGCGTCGTGGGGTGCGGGCAACGTCGAGGTGGCGGGGTACACGGAGCTGGTCGGCTACGTCCGCGCCGACGCCCGCTCGCTGTTCGCCAGGCATGTGCAGGCCGCCGGGGCCGAGGGTGCCGTCGTGTCGTCGATGGACCTGCGCACCTGGGAGATCGAGCCCGGGGAGAACCACCGCGACCATGTCGCCGAGGCGTCGATCTTCGGCACCTCGCTGGTGCGGTTCCACAGCGGGGTGCCCGCCCCGACCCGCTCGCTGACCTACCTTCCGCTGCGCTGACCACCCTGGAGACCGCGTGACCGCCGACCCGACCCAGCTGGGAATCCCCGAGGACGCGATGCGTCGCCTGGCCGAGATGCGCCCGGGCCAGGCCACCAGCCTGTTCACCTCGGACCTGTCGGTCAACGAGTTCCTGCTGGTCCGCGAGGCCGGGTTCCGTCCCCTCGGACTGGTGCTCGGGTCGAGCATCTACCACGTCGGGTTCCAGATGGGCCGGTGGAGCAAGAACCAGGAGCTGGACACCCTGTCGCAGGCCATGTACCACGCCCGGGAGCTCGCGATGACCCGGATGGAGGCCGAGGCGGACCAGCTGGGCGCGGACGGGATCGTGGGGGTGCGGCTGGAGATCGAGTTCAAGGAGTTCGGCACCGACCTTGCCGAGTTCATCGCCGTGGGCACCGCTGTGAAGTCCGACCACCCCACGCCCGAGGGTGGGTCGTGGCGCAACAACCGCAACCAGCCGTTCACCTCCGACCTGTCCGGACAGGACTTCTGGACGCTGATCCAGGCCGGCTACGCGCCGCTGGCCATGGTGATGGGCACCTGCGTCTACCACGTCGCCCACCAGCGGTTCTGGCAGGCGATGGGCAACATCGGCCAGAACGTCGAGCTGCCGCAGTTCACCGAGGCGCTCTACGACGCCCGGGAGCTGGCGATGAGCCGCATGCAGGCCGAAGCCGAGCAGTTCCACGCGGAAGGCATCGTCGGGGTACAGCTGCTCTCCCACGGCCACCGCTGGGGCGGCCACACCACCGAGTTCTTCGCGATCGGCACGGCGGTGCGCCCGCTGCGTTCCGACCACCACATCCCGACTCCGCAGCTCGTGCTGCCCCTGACGGATCAGTGAGCACCGAACGATGACCCTCGAGCCGGGTGAACCGCACGGGCTGGGCCCGATGTTCGACGTGCAGCTGCTCGCCGCGACCCTGCGCGCCGACCGGGCCGACGTCGCCTCCTACGCCAGGGTCCTGAGCGGAGCGCTCGCCGACGCGCTTCCCGCGGGGATGGTCGAGGTGGACCACCACCGCTCGCTGGCCGACCGCGTGTCCGGTCGCGCGGGCCGACCCGTGGCGGTGGTCGTGCACGGCGCGGACCGCGAGCTGCACCTGCGCGAGGCCGCCCACGGGGCCGTGGAGGCGCAGATCCACCAGGTCGTCCGCGGGGTGGTGATCAGCCGCCGGACCGTCGGCATCGACCAGTGGCTCCACGCCCTCGCCGAGGACCTCAACACGATCGCGGCCCGCGACGCCGACGCACGGACCGCTCTGGACCGGCTGCTCAACGGCGGCGGTCAGTGATGAGGTCGAGCTGATCGTGCGAACGGCCCGCATCTAGGCTCCTGCCATGCGAGGCCAGGATGGCTGACGCCGATCAGGTTCGACGGCTGGCCCTCGCGCTCGAGGGTGTCGAGGAGATCGCGAGCGACGGCTTCGACTTCCGGGTCGGCGGCAAGGGTTTCGTCTGGTCGTATCCCGAGCGGGTGCCGGGCAGGCGGCGCGTGATCCGCACCGACATCGCGGTGCTGTACGTGGGTGACGAGGCCGAGAAGCAGGCGCTGCTGCTCGGCGAACCGGAGCTGTTCTTCAGCACGCCGGCGTACGACGATTTCCCGCTGGTCATGGTGCGGCTCGACCGGGTCGACGCCGAGCGCCTCGCGGAGCTCGTCGTCGACGCCTGGCGGATGCGCGGTGGCGTGGACTGACGCGGTCGAGCGCGACTCGGGCATTGACCTCGACATCGGCGGTGCGGTCGGCGAAGCGGCGTTCGCGGTGCTGGCACCGGGCGGACGGTTCTCGGCGCACGGCACTCCGAACGGCCGATTCGCCCGGGTCGATCCGCAGGAGGCCGAGCCCCGCGGCGTCCGGCTGTTCGGAATCGGTGATGTGCAGCTGCCGGACGACGAGCGCCGCCCTTCCCTCCGCGGAGCCAGTGGCCGCGCGCACTCGGGGTGGCCCGCCGGACCCGGCCGTGTCACCCTGCCGAGCGTGACCTCACCGAGCGGCCCTCCGTCGGGAGCCGGGGGCACCTTGCCGGTGCTGACCTTCGGCGACGGCCCGAGGCTTGTCGTCGCCGTCCACGGCATCACAGCCTCGGCGATGGAGTGGCCTCCGGTGGCCCGACGGCTGTCGGCGGAGTGGACTCTCGTGGCGCCCGACCTGAGAGGCCGAGGGGCGGCCGCCGGGCTGCCCGGCCCGTACGGGTTGCGCCGTCACGTCGAGGATGTCTGTGCGCTCGCGCGCTCCCGGTCGGCGGAATCCGGAGCGGTGCTGGTCGGGCACAGCATGGGCGCGTATATCGCGCTGCTGGCCGCGTCCGCCGAGCCCGGGCTGTTCCGGCGACTGGTGCTCGTCGACGGTGGCCTGCCCTTCCCGCCGGCACCCGAGGGCGTCAGCGTCGACGACGTGCTCGCGGCCACCCTCGGACCGGCGCTCGACAGGCTGAGCATGACCTTCGAGTCCGAGCAGGCTTACCTCGACTTCTTCCGCTCTCACCCCGCGCTGACCGCGGACTGGAACGACGACATCGCGGATTACGTGCGCTATGACCTCACCGGAGTGCCGGGGCAGATGCGCTCACGGGTCGTCGGCGACGCCGTGCGCGACGACGGGCGCGACCTACTGGTACTGGCCGCGGACTTCCTCGCGGCCTGGGACGCTCTCCGCGTCCCGACCGTGCTGCTGCGCGCACCTCGCGGCATGTTCGGGCAGGCCCCCGGCCTCCTCAGCGAAGAGGCCGTCGCGGAGGCCGCCCGCCGCCGCCCCGACATCACGATCGAGACCGTGGCCGACGCGAATCACTACACGATAGTGCTGGCCGACCGGTTCGCCGCCCAGATCGCCCGCCACATCGAGGCCGGTCGTAGTCGCCCCAGGAAGGGCGCTGGTTTCGCCTGAGCGGCTACCTCTGCCTGTTGGGAACGGCGTAGGTCAGTCCCGCTGCACTGCCGAACGCCACGATCGCCGCGATCACCGCGGTGACCCACTGACCCGCGGTGATGGAACCGAACCCCGTCTCCGCACCACCCAGCGCGGTGGCAACGGAGGACAGGAAGGCGAGGAGCGCACTGAGCCCTGCTGCCACCCACGCCTTGGTCGCCGTCGTCCTGGTCGTGATCGGGCCGGCGTCGCCGGACTGCACGGTGGTCGTGGTCATGGGCCGCACACCTCTTCGCTCGTTTTTCGGCTTCGTCGCGTGCCACGCTCACCCGGTCGACCGGCAGTTCCTCGGCGGCACACCGAGGAGAGCCGACGCCTCGCCGCCGTGATACCGCCGCCCCACGGATTGCTCGGCACGCGGGCGGACCCACCCTCCGGGATTAACCGTCAGGTCGTTGGGTCCACTACAGCCGGGACCCCGCCGCTGCCCGGGAGCTGCGGGACCAAGGTCGCAGCGGTTGAGCAAGCAGCCGCTGCGACCGCCCCACCGGACGGCGTCGCATGGCGCACAGCACCCGTCGTCCTGCGCTTGTCGCCGCGGCCCGGAAGCGCGGGTAGGGTGGTGAGCGGTCCGACAGGGCGGCCACATCGATGACTCGTACTCGAGGTGGCCCATGTCTGCATCACTCGCGCGCACCAGCGACACGGTGGCCCGGCCGCCGATCCGGAGTGGCTACGAGCACCTGGCACCGCTGTTCGCCGAGCGCGCGACGCTGCCGGAGGGTGACCCGCGGCGCGAGCGGCTGCGCGACGAGTTGATCGCCGGCTACCTGCCGGTGGCACGGCGCATCGCGCGGAGATACGTCCATCGCGGGGACAACCCTGAGGATCTCGAGCAGGTGGCGTCGGTGGGGTTGGTCCTGGCGGTCGACCGGTTCGATCCGGCCCGCGGCGCCGACTTCTTGTCCTTCGCGGTTCCCACGATCAGTGGAGAGGTGTTGCGGTACTTCCGGGACCGGGCGAGTCCGATCCGCACGCCTCGACGCCTGCGTGGGCTGCAGTCGATGATCTACGACGCTGCCGCCGAGCTGGGACAACGTCACCGCCGTGCCCCCCGGCCCAGCGAGATCGCCGGATACCTCGGCCTGGACGTCGAGGCCGTCCTGGAGGCGCTGTCGGCCCAGGGCGCGGCGTACACCGCGTCGCTGGACGAGCCGGCCCCGGACGGCGGCGGGCCGGGGGACCGACCCCGCTTCGAGGCCGCCCTCGCCCAGGTCGAGGAGAAGTTCGACCTGGTCGAGTACCGCGAGGCCCTCGCGCCGCTGCTCGCCGAGCTCCCTGACCGAGAGCGGCGGATCCTTCTTCTGCGGTTCTTCGGTGGTCTCACCCAGACGGAGATCGGCGCGCAGGTCGGCATCTCGCAGATGCACGTCTCGCGGCAGCTCTCGCGCACACTGAGCCAGCTGCGGGTCCAGCTGCTCGCGGACTGACGCAAGTGCCCGAGGTCGCAGCGGCACGCCGGACGTAGGCTGCACACCATGTCTCGCCTGCCCACCTCGACGATGGCGGCACTGCTCGGGGTCCGGCTGGACAAGGGCCCGCTGGAGGATGTGCTGCAACAGCTCGTGGACATCGCCCGAGGCGCCCTGGCTGGAGCGGATGCGGTGTCCACGACTCTCGTGCGGGACGACAAGGGGTGGACCGCCGCATACCAGGGCCAGCTGGCACTGGACGCCGACGAGCTGCAGTACGAGCGCGGCTACGGCCCCTGCATGGACGCCGGCAGGACCGGGACGGTGATGCTCGTCGACGACATGCGGGAGGAGACGCGCTGGCCCGACTACACCGCGCAGGTCGCGTCGCGTGGCGTGCTGAGCTCCTTGTCGGTGCCCCTGCCGATCCAGACCGACGTGATCGGCGCGCTCAACTGCTACTCCCGAACTCCGTCGTCATTCTCCGCCGAGGCGATCGAGATCGCCGAGGAACTGGCGGGCCACGTCGCCGTCGCGGTGGGCAACGCCGTCGCCTACGCCGATGCCACGAGGCTCGTGGAGCAGATGAGGACGGCCATGGCGAGCCGGTCCGTCATCGACCAGGCGATGGGCGTCGTCATGGCGCAGAACCGGTGCAGCGCCGAAGCGGCATTTGCGCTCATGACGAGAGCCTCACAGAACCGCAACATCAAGCTGCGCGAGATCGCTCGCGGCATCGTCGCCAACGTCAGCCGGCCCGCCGGGCGCTGAGCACGACACAGTGGGTGGCCCTGAGGTCAACGGCTGTCAGCGCGTCCGGGATCGTTCGCCGGGTACGCCGGCCCCCGCACGTAGCCGGCGGACGAACGCACCCGCCTGCTCCAGCGCATCCGCGGCCTCGGGCAGGAAGGACCAGAACAGGTGGAAGTCGTGCGTGGTCACCGGGTAGAGCTCGAACTGCACGTCGACACCGCAGCCAGTGGCGCGCTCGGCGAGGCGATGGGCGTCCCTGCCCAGCACGTCCCCGGTGCCGGCCTGAATCAACATCGGCGGATATCCGGTGAGGTCGGCGCGCAGCGCGTTGACCACCTCGTCGTGAGCTGAGGTGTCGCCGAGGTAGGCGGCGGCGAACGAGCGCAGCTGCGCGACGCTGATCGCCGGCTGCGGCTCGGTGGGCAGCTCGATCTCCTCGTCGTAGCTGAGGTCGACGGCCGGGCAGAACAGCACCGTGCCGCCGGGCAGGGGAAGGTCCTGCCGCGCGAGCGTCGTCTGCACCGACAGGGCGAGGCCGCCGCCCGCCGAGTCACCGGCGATGACGATCTGGTCCGCGGGGATCCCGGAGTCCAGCATCCAGAGGTAGGTACGCACCGCGTCCTCGATGGCTGCGGGGAACGGGTGCTCGGGGGCGAGCCGGTAGTCGGGCACGAGCACGCACGCGTCGGCGGCGGCGGCCAGCGCGCTGGCCAGGTGCCGGTAGCCGAAGGCGGAGCCCATGACGTAGCCGCCGCCGTGGAGCAGCAGGACCGTCGGGGCGAGCTCCGGCCGTGGCGAGAGCAGGAGCGCCGGCACCCCACCGGCGATCACCGGTCGTACCGACACCCCGGCGGCCATCTCGAACTGCCCGTGCAGCTGCTCGCCGGCATCGCGCAGCGCCTGCAGGTCGGGGCTCGCGGCGGTGAGGGCGTCCAGGGGTTCCCAGGCCGCGGCCAGCCGGCGCTCGAGGTCGCCGCCGACGGAACGGGTGGCGAAGACCGCGTCGTCCAGATCGGTCAGCAGGCGCCGCGCGCGGTCGAGCAGCGCGTCGCCGGCCAGCGTCAGCTCGACCCGATGCGTGGAGCGGCGCAGCAGGTCGCAGCCGACGAGCCGTTCCAGGCTGCGGATCTGCCGGCTCAGGGCGGGCTGGGACACGAACAACCGGGTCGCGGCGCGCCCGAAGTTGAGCTCCTCGGCGACCGCCACGAACGCACGCAGGTGCCGCAGCTCGATCGCGTCCGGGGCGGGTGGGAGCACGAGCACCTTGCCACCGCGTTCCTGCGAGCCGTCATCCATGACCGTCATCATCGCCGGGATGGCCGCTCCGTGGTGATGCATCCGGTGCACTGCCGTCATGCGTGATCGGCCTTTCCCTTCGCCCGGGTGCCGGCGCGAGGGTTCGTGCCATGGCCTCCCCCGACCGAACACCCACCAGCGCGTACCGGGTCGCCGACGTCGCGCTCCGCGACCTCGCGCCGCACAACCGGGCGCGGGTGCACTGGCCCGCACCGTGCGCCGACCGGACCGTCGCCGCCCTCGTGGTGCTGTTCTCCGCCGATGACGACCTGGTCGGCGAGCTCATCGCGCGCCTCGGCGCGGTGGTGCTGACCGTGTCGGCGGGGCACGCCTTCGAGGCGCTCGCCGTCCTGTCCTGGGCTACCGATCATGCCGCCGAGCTCGGCGTGGACGCGGCTCGGATCGCGGTGGTCGGTGACGGTGCCGGCGCGGCACTGGCCGAGCGGGTCGCCGAGCTCGCGGCCGACGAGGGCTGGCCACCGCTGCGACACGTGGCGCTGATCTGGCCGCACGACCACCCGGCCGCCGCACTCGACGACCTGACCCGCGCGCTGGCCGTCCCGACCCGCCGGCCGTCCGACCGGAGCGCGCGATGACCGCCGCACTCGCCGAACGCCCCGCGGCAGGGACGGCGCACCCCATCGACGATCCGCTCGTGGACCGCGCCCTCGCCGGGGACGATGCCGCCTTCACCGTGCTGGTCCAGCGGCACCGCGGCGAGCTGCACGGCTACTGCCGGCGGTTGCTGGCGTCCTCGGACGGGGCCGAGGACGCGCTGCAGGAGGCATTGCTGAGGGCCTGGCGGGCCCGCTCGAACTTCGCCGGGCGAGCCACCTTCCGCACGTGGCTGTACCGGATTGCCACCAACGCCTGCCTGGACGAGATGCGCCGTGACCGCTGGCGGCCCCGCAGACCGGTCCCGGCGAACCGGCCGGATGCCTCCGACGGAGCAGACCGGCAACCCGAGCCCGCCTCGGCCGACCCCGGGCCCGACGCGCTGCTGGAGACGGGCGAAGCCGTCGAAGGAGCCTGTCGCACGGTCATCGAGCTGCTGCCGCCGAGGCAGCGCGCGGTGCTGATCCTCTGCGAGGTCCTGCGCTGCTCGTCGGGCGAGGCGGCACAGCTGCTGGGCACGACCGTCGGCGCGGTGAACAGCGCGCGGCAGCGGGCCCGGGCCACCCTGCACGGCGCGCGACCGGTTTCGGCGGTGGCACGGCGGCCGCCCGCTCGGCTCGGCCCGACCGAGCGCGCGCTGCTCGAGCGCTACGTCGACGCCCTCCGCCGACACGACGTCACCGCGGTCGTGGCCCTCGCCCAGGCGGACGCCGCGCAGCCCGTGGGGTTGCCGGACCGGGATCAGACCTTGTCGTCGACGAGCCGGTCGCCGAGCGCGTCCGCGATGGCCCGGAGCTGACTCTGTGCGTCAGCGATCCTCTGCTCGGTGGCGACCACGATCTGCTCGAGGCTCACCGTGTCGCCGTGGAAGTTGCGGATGTGTCGCGCGAGCACGGCGGCGGCGATCTCGTCGGCAGTAGGCATGTCATCCTCCGAAGATGCGACGGCCGCGCGGAATGCGGCCATGTCGAAGTTGGGGTCGACCTTGCGGCCGACCGGCTTGGCGACCTCGCGGTGCCCGAGTACCCGGTCGTACGGAACGCCGTAGTGGTCGGCGAGGGCGCGGCAGAGCCGTGCGTACGCCGCGTGCTGGGCAGCCGGCCACGCGTCGCGGCCCGTGGCCTCGGCCTCGATGCCGACTGCGTTCCCGTTGGACTGCCAGCGCTCCCATGTGCGGCCGGTGTGGAAGCAGAGTCCCGCGGCGACCACGTGCACCGTGCCCGAGCGCGCAAGCACCAGATGCGCGAGCGGGCCGGGAAGATCTCCGCGCCCGTCCCGGACGACGGCGAGAGAGGGGGCATCGCCGGTCGCCGGCCCCGCGGTGTGATGGCAGATGATCGACTGCACGGCGGTCATGGAGCCATGCCCGCGGGTCCGCCAGCCCGGTTCCTCGACGACTGTCAACCCACTGCGGCGGGCCGCGTCGGAAAGATCGAGAAGCATCATCGCCGACGACTCCGTTCCCTGACGAATCATTCCTCCGCCGGCCACCATTCACCTGGCTTGCCGCGCTTGCTCCCACCATGACAGGAGTCGAATGCGTTCGACAACGCCGTTGCCGTCATCCGCGGATACGCAGTACTACGTAGAGACATGCGGTTGAGCGGGCGGCACCATTCGATCCCTGTGGCGACGCGCCAGGCACGGCCCGTCCCTGACATACGCGACTTCTTGCTGCCGACGAAAAGACGAGCATTTGTCATGTCCGATATCACCGTGCTGGCCCAGGGCGGCATTCTGCAGGCGGCGGACGTCGTCTCGATCGCCGCGGCCGCTGGCCTCGACCTCGCTGCCGCCGCCACACTGCTGGTGAAGGAAAGCGGTGGCGGACGCAACGTGTGGGGCCACGACGACGTCGTCGTCGCCCCGAACACCTATGTCAAGGGCGGCCCGGTCACCGAGTCGAACTACACCGCCTACCTCGCGGCGGTGAGGGCAGGTCGCGCGGGCCGGCAGGGCTGCGGGCCCACCCAGCTGACCTTCGGGCCGTTCCAGCAGCGTGCCGACGACCTCGGCGGCTGCTGGCGCTTCGACATCAACTGCCGGGTCGGGTTCGACATCCTCGCCGACCACATCCGCACACGTGGCGTCCAAGACGGATTCCGTGCCTACAACGGCTCAGGCCCCCGCGCCGGAGCCTACGGCCGGGATGCGAAAGCACGCTACGACGTCTGGAAGGCCAGGCTCGAGAGAGACGACATGCCGACCGCCGACGAGATCGCCGCCGCCGTCTGGCGTCACGCCATCCGCAACGGCTTCGGCGACACCGTCCAGGCCCAACAGATCCTCGTTGCCGGAGAGAAACGTACCGCAGACATCCAACAGACGCTCGCCGCTCTGACCGAACACGTCGCACGACTGCAATCCGCCTTTTCCTCCCGCAACGAGGACGGACACTGATCACGGCCGGACAGAGCGTGCGAATTCGTGGGGTTCACGGACTCGCACGTCGACGGAGAGCCACCAGGTCGCGCAGGACGATCACCTGACCGTTGACCGAGATGAGGCCACGGGCCGCGAACGAGTGGAGCACCCGGTTCACCGCCGGACGGCTCGCGCCGACCATCGCGGCGAGGTCGGACTGGGAGAGGCCGAGGTCCAGCACGATACCGTCCGCTGCTTCGGACCGGTCTCCGGCGAGACGAAGGAGCACCTTCGCGAGTCGGCCGCCGAGGTCGAGGAAGGCAAAGTCGCCCGCCTGCTCGGTGAGTCTCCTGACCATCCGGCCGAGGCTGCACAGCATCGCGTCGAGGACGGCCGGGTGCCGCACCATGACGTCGAGAACGGTCGTACGGGTCAGGAGCAGGCCCGTCGTCGGCTCCACGGCAACGACCGACGCCGAACGCTCCGCCCCGTCCAGAAGCGCGATCTGCCCGACGACCTCACAGTCGCCAAGAGTGACGAGCACGGTCTCCTCCCCCGCCTCGGACGTGAAGACGACCTTGACGAGTCCGCGGCAGACCACGAGCAATGTGTCGCCGGAGTCACCCTGGTAGAAGATGAACTGACCCTTGCCGTACGTACGCCGCCTGCCGGCGGCGGCGAGTCGGGTGAGCGCATCGTCGTCCAGCATCCCGAAGAGTTCAGTTCCCCTCAGGACCTCCACGGCGAACTCGAGCTCCACGTCCCGGCTCGCGTTCCCCAGCCCCACTCGACCGACCTTAGGTCGCGGGCACCCGTCCTCGTACAAGACCGCGGGAATCGACCCCCGCCCCGCAACTGTCCGACCCACCTTGCGACACCTCCTCACCGCACAGACCTGGGCGATCCTCGCGCTCCACGACCCGGCCCCATGTGCGCCGGGACAGGCTCAAGAGCCTGTCACGACGTCCCCCACGTGCGGCTCGTACAGGGCTATCGGCGGCGGCGGGGCGAGCAGAAGCTGCGGGGCGAGCCAGCGGGTGTGCTCGACCAGCTCGTCGAGGTCGCGGTAGCCGCGCAGAGCCGCCGCCCTGTCAAGATCGTCAATTTCCCAGCGTCGGCACAACGCGGCCAGCAGGGCGGCCCTGGACACCGTGGCGATGTCGCGGCCGCGCGCGGCGAGCTGAGCGTTGAGCTGGGCCGCCGCCGACACGAGACCAGACAAGATAGCTGTGGCTGGGGTTGCGGCTACCGCGGCGGCCAAGGCTGGGGTGGGTGGCAGGCCCCCGGCCCACCGGTAGCCGGCAACGAGCCGGTTGAGCACCCCGGACGAATCGTCACCGCGAGGCGTCAGGTTGCGGGCGGCGACGGCTTGCAGCGCGGGCGCCGGGTCATCAAGGGGCTCTGTACCGCCGATGAGGCCGAGCACCGTGCGCCGGTACAGCAGCGGGTAGTCGAGCGCGTACAGCCCCGCAGCAGTGACAAGCCGGTCGTCGGCCGGGCGCGCAGTCCGTGACCACCGCTCCGTGTGCACAGTGTGGGGCAGCAGCGCACGCGGCACTGACGCCGTTTCGGCAACGGGCTCGGTAGCGAGGCAGCGCAGCAGCCGCAGCGCATCGCGTGCCTTGACGTCCCATTCGGCCGCGGGCGCCTGCACCGCCTTGGCGACGGTTGCACGGGCGGACTCCGAAAGCCGGGCGGCGGCAAGGATTCCCGTCCAGGTTCGCTCGGGGAAGGGTAGCTCGTCGGCCGCAGCTACCAGCTGGGTCGCAACGGCGGTGGTGACGCGCCGCCTACGGGTCAGCCAGCGAGCGAGCACCCGCACGCTGACCAGCGCCACAGTCAGCGCCCGACTGCCCTGGTCGGGCTCGGTGTGGACCACCGCGACCTCGTCGTCGCGGTCAAGGATGCCGAGGGTGTAGAGGCGGTGCACGGTCCCGGCACCCCGCATCCCGTACGGACCGAGTTCGGCGGCCCGCAGGGCGCCCATGCTGGCCACTCCCCACACCTGCACTCCCGCGGCAAGGAGAGCGCCAATCTCCTTGTGCCGCACAGAAGCGGATTGGTGGAAGACGCCATCCACAATGACGACACGGTCGCCGGGGCCGACGTCGAGGCGCAGCAAATCGCCGTGACGAACCGGTGGGGCCACTGTCGCACCGGGCAGGAGCGAGGCTACCTCACGGCCGGATACCGACGGCCCGCTGAACACGACGGTCGTCATCCTCTTGTCTTTACCTCGCGTCGCCCGCGGCGGGCCGAGAAATATCAACTCGATCGTCGAACCGCAGGCCAGGCGCCACCACTTTGACCACGGCGACCTCCTCGTCATGCAGCGTCACGCGCGCCGGCTCGTACCCTGCTCGCTCGACGACGGCGTCAACGAGCAGTCCTTGGTCGGTGTACACGTTGCCGCTCGCAGCACGGTCGGCTGCGCTGTCAGGCCACGGCAGCGGCGCCGTGGTGCCAGCACGCGGAGCCAGCGGCGCGGCCGGGCGGGATCGATAGAGCAAAGATGGCAGATCGTCGCGTGCTCCAGCGATTGCGGCGAGCCGGCTCTGCGCGGCCTCGGTGAGCGCCCGCAGGAGGGCAACGGTTGGATCAAGGTGGCAGCCGGACCCGGTGAACGTGACCGGCAGCAGGGGCGAGCGAATTCGTGCCTCGAAGCATCCCGGTCCGCTTGCGCGGGCGATGTCGTGTACGACCACGACCTCAACCATGCTGCCATCGCGGCCGAGGCACTCGCCGATCGCTGCCACGTCCGGATCCGGAACGGTATTCATGTTCAGCCTGCGCCATGTGCGAGGGTCACGCAGGCGGAGTGTCGCGAGCATGTCGCGCTCGCACAACTCGGCCAGCGCGTGCACGGTCGCCTCAGCAACGGTGTTGCCGCTGGCCAGCCCGTTGCTGGTGGCCCGGAACAGGGGCGGCACCCACACGGGTGCGTAGGTGTGGTCGAGGCGGACCAGCTCGAGCGGCACTGCGGTCCTGGCGCCGGACAGGAGCCCCGTCGCTGGCAGCCAGCGCATTGGCAGGTCGGCGTGGGCCGCGGTGTGAGATGCCAGATCGAGTCGGTCGAAGGGGTAGGGAAGGCTGCATTCGCGCGGTGTCGCCAGATCACCGCAAACCGGGATCTGTTCTGCGTGCCACAGCTCGATCGCCTCCATGGCCGCGGACACCCGCGCCGCCATTGGCTCAACGCCCTTGCCTTGCGACACCGACAAGCCGTCCGGGCCGCTGGTCGGACGGCTTGGAAGACCGGGACGCCGAGCTGATCGAGCCCGGTGACGTCGGCGACCCGCGTGATTCCATAGTTTGCTAGTTCCGGGCGAATCCGCGCCCACGTCACCTCGGGGGCGACGACCCGGTGGGTGCCACGCCGATAGGCCGATCGCTCAAGCGTGCTCATCATTCATCGTTGTCGCGCATGCTGGAGCCCGGCACGGCATGGCGACCGTACCGGGCGATGATCATCAGCAGTCACCGTGACCGGATCACGCAAAAGCCCCAACGACCACAACGACCTCGGTGACATCTCTGATCGCTTCGTCTTCGAAGACGTCAGCCAATTGCTCGTCCGTGTACTCCATGGAGCCCTCCGTTCGAGTTGCGACGCCCCCATCAGCCGACGAGGGACTCCCCATCCTGCTGCGCGCCGGACCCCACGTCGAGAGGCCAACTTCCCCGGCGGCTCGGCAAATGGCTCATGAGCATGGCGAGGTCTGCCACCAGGCCGCACTTGCCGTGCCCGGACACACCAGCGCCCTGGACGAGGAAAGGTGATCGAAGCACGAAGGGCGAGCCAATAGCCGGAAATGATCATGGCAAACCGCGATGATTAGTTGACGGGGGACCGCAGAATGGGGCAGTGATCACAACCAACGCCGCGTTGCAGCGCCGGGTCATCAGCGTGTTGGTCGCAAGCTCCGTGTTCGCTGGCGTAGGCATGGCCACGGTGATCGCCGTGAGTACGTTGGTGGTGACGCAGCTGTCGGCCTCTGCGCTGGTCGGGGGCATGGCATTGACGGCCGCCGTGCTCGGGACGGCGGTTGCCGCGCTCATCCTGTCACGCATCGCGGCATCGTCGGGCCGGCGACCTGCTCTCGGGCTCGGCTACGGTGCTGGAGCGCTGGGAGGTTGCGCAGCGGCGGTAGCGATCTCGACCGGCAGCCCAACCGCTCTACTTGCATGCCTGGTGCTCATCGGCGCCGGTACCGCAGCCAGCCTTGCGGCTCGCTTCGCAGCAACAGATCTCGCAGAGCCGCACCGTCGGGCCCGCGCTTTGGCACTGGTTGTTTGGGCAACGACCTTTGGGGCTGTTGCCGGACCGAACTTGGCCGGACCGGTGCAGGCCATTGCCAGTCTCGCTAATCTCAAGCCGACGACCGGGCCGTTCCTGTTGTGCGCGATGATGTTCGGGCTAGCCGCCGCCCTGTCCTGGTGGGGGTTGCGCCCCGACCCGCTAGTGCGCGCACGGGCCACTGGTTGCGGCGCGCGAACAGCCGGAACGGTCCCGACTGGAGCCGATGTGCGGGCGGCGTTGTTCGCCTCACACCCCGCACTGCTCGGGACTGGTGGGATTGCCCTATCGCACTTGGTCATGGTCGGGTTGATGTCCATGACACCGGTACACATGGACCGCGGCGGTGCAACGCTCCAGCTCGTTGGCCTGGTGATCAGCTTGCACGTAGCGGGCATGTATGCGCTGAGCCCGCTGTTCGGTTGGCTTGCCGACCATGCAGGTCGGCTACGCGTGCTCGTGTTGGCTGCACTGCTCCTCATTTCATCCGCCGTCTTCTGCACGATTGCAGGGCACCGGACCGGTTTGCTGGCCACCGGCCTCGTACTGCTCGGACTGGGGTGGTCTGCGGCGTTGGTGGCGGGCTCGGCGTTGGTGACCGAGTCGATTCCTCAGGCGGTGCGGCCAGGCGCGCAGGGCGTTGTCGACACTGTGATGAATTTTGAGCGGCGCGGCAGGTGGCATTGTCGCAGGACTGGTCGTCACCAGCGCATCCTTCGCGGTGCTGGGCCTCGCCACGGC
>CAWHHY010000035.1:0-384961 GCA_963829305.1 uncultured Actinomycetota bacterium
CGCGGCGTCAGGCGGGCGCGACCACCACCGGCTCCCCGCCGCACCCGTCCCCGTCGCGCTCGCCGATCCGGACGAGACACCCGGCTCCGGCCCGCTCGGCGGTGACCGTCACCGTCCCGCCCCCGGGCCGCGGCTCGATCCGCTGCTGCACCACCGCGCGCACCGCGTCGAGCACCTTGCGGGGCGCCATCGGCAGGGCGTGCAGCTCCTCGTCGACGGCGATCTCGACCTGCAGCCGCGGCCCGAACCGCGCCTGCTCCAGCTGCAGGTAGGCCCGCACGGCGACGAGCTCGTCGCCGAGCGTGCCGGGTATGCCGTCGGGCCGGTCGGCGGCCCGGTTCAGGTCGGCGAACCCCAGCAACAGCTCACGGGCCCGGGCGGGGTCGGTGCGCATCAGGGCGGCGATCGTGTTCAGGGCGTTGTAGACGAAGTGCTGCTCGAGCCGCCGGGCCTCGGTCGCGCGCACCGCCGCCGGACCGATGTCCTGCGCCGGTTCCGGAGGCGCCGTCCGGCTCTCCTGGCGGGGGACGACCGGGGCACCGGCGACCGGATCCGCGGGGGTGTCGGGCGGACGGAGCAGCGGCCGCCGGGCGTCCTCGCCGAGCGGGAGGAGCCCGCGCCACGCGGGCAGGCGCAGCCGCCCGTCGGCCGTCCAGTCGGTGAACTCGACCCGCCCGACCAGGCGGGGCTCGGCCCACTGCGCGTCGCGGCCGACGCCGGCGGGCAGCGGCGCGCCGAACGGCGAGTCGGTCCGGCTCAGCCGGGCCAGCTGTGCCGCGACCTCCCGCTGCTCCTCCCCCGCCCCGATACCGGCCCGGCCCACGTAGCGCAGCCCCCGGTCCGGCTCGGGGTCGGGCACACCGAGCAGCAGCGCACCGACCCGGTCCGGCCGGCGCGGGTCCGTCGGCGTCCAGCCTCCGACGACCACCTGCCCCGACCGGCGCAACGGGACCCGCACCCAGGACCGCGGCCGCCGCCCGGCCTTGTACGGGGCGTCGAGGTGGCGGGCGTGCAGCGCCTCGGCGCCGTACTCCTCGGCCGTGCGCATGACGGCCGCGGCCTCGGCGACCGGGAACGTCGGGGAGATCACGACCGGCGGTCCGGAGATGCCGAGCTTCTCGAGCAGCTCCCGGCGCCGGTGGTAGGGCAGGGTCGCGAGGTCCCGGCCGGCCACCCACAGCAGGTCGCCGACGATCAGCGCCACCGGCGTCCGCCGCAGCACGGCCGCCGAGGGGCGCGCCGCCGCCGTGCGCCGCTGCAGCAGCCGCCGCCGCGGCAGGCCACCCTCGCCGACCGCGACGATGGTGCCGTCGAGCACCATCCCGCCCCGCGGTGCCCGCCGGGTCAACGGCTCGACCAGCTCGGGGAACGACGACGTCACGTCGCGTCCGTTGACCGTGCGCAGCCGTGCCCGGTCCGGGCGGACGTGCGCGAGGCAGCGCAGGCCCTCCCAGGCGAACTCGACCACCCAGTCGCCGCCGTCGGGCAGTGGGCCGGGCGCGGCCAGCATCGGCGGGACCAGCTCGGGCATCGTCGCCGGGCGCACCGCGCCGGGGGGCGCTGCGGAGCCCGCACCCCCGGCTCCCGCGCCGACCCGCGGCGCCCCACTGCCCGGCACGGCGCACACGGTAGCCGCAGCGTGACGGGTGGATGCCGGACGGCGGCATCCCCGTCCCCGAACGGACGCCCGCCCGCGCCCGGCAGTGCCGCGGGGAGGACGATCGGCGGTTGTGAGCCCACTTCAACCCTGCGAGTTGACCTTGATCGTGCGGTCCGATGCGACCACCGGGTCGGCGTGAGCTCAACCATGACGCTGACCGACCGCCTCCCACCCGGTCCCGACCCCGACGTCCTGGTGGAGGTGTTCGCCGAGTGGGCCTTCGAGGAGCAGGGGATCTCGCTCTACCCGGCCCAGGAGGAGGCGCTGCTGGAGCTCGTCACCGGCGCGAACGTGGTCCTCTCGACGCCGACCGGCTCGGGGAAGTCGCTGGTGGCCATCGGCGCGCACGCCGCCGCCCTGGCCCGTGAGCAGCGGACCTTCTACACCGCGCCGATCAAGGCGCTGGTCAGCGAGAAGTTCTTCGCGCTCATCGACGTCTTCGGCGCCGAGAAGGTCGGGATGCTCACCGGGGACGCCGCGGTGAACGAGACCGCGCCGATCATCTGCTGCACGGCCGAGATCCTGGCGAACATCGCGCTCCGCAGCGGTGCCCGGGCCGACGTCGGCACGGTCGTGATGGACGAGTTCCACTTCTACGCGGACCCGGACCGCGGCTGGGCCTGGCAGGTGCCGCTGATCGAGCTGCCGCAGGCGCAGTTCCTGCTCATGTCGGCCACGCTCGGGGACGTCACGTTCTTCCGCGACGACCTGACGCGGCGGACCGGGCGGCCGACGGCGCTGGTCACGTCGGTGAAGCGGCCCGTCCCGCTGCTCTACCGGTACGTCCTGAGCCCGCTGCACGAGACGATCACCGAGCTGCTGCAGACACACGAGGCCCCGGTCTACGTCGTGCACTTCACCCAGGCCTCGGCGGTCGAGCGGGCGCAGGCGCTGATGAGCGTCAACGTGACCTCGCGCGAGGAGAAGCAGGCGATCGCGGACCTGATCGGCAACTTCCGGTTCACGGCGGGCTTCGGGCGGACGCTGTCGCGGCTGGTGCGGCACGGGATCGGCGTGCACCACGCCGGGATGCTCCCCCGCTACCGCCGGCTCGTGGAGACCCTCGCCCAGGCCGGCCTGCTCAAGGTCATCTGCGGCACCGACACCCTGGGCGTCGGCATCAACGTGCCGATCCGCACGGTGCTGTTCACGGCCCTGACCAAGTACGACGGCGTGCGCACGCGCGGGCTCAAGGCCCGCGAGTTCCACCAGATCGCCGGGCGGGCGGGCCGGGCGGGCTACGACGTCGTCGGGACCGTCGTCGCGCAGGCCCCCGAGCACGACGTCGAGAACGCCCGGCTGCTCGCGCGGGCCGGTGACGACGTCAAGAAGCGCCGCCGGATCGTGCGCAAGAAGGCGCCGGAGGGGTTCGTCAACTGGTCGGACAAGACCTTCGAGCGCCTGCAGAACGCCCAACCCGAGGCGTTGACCAGCCACTTCGTGGTCACGCACGCGATGGTGCTCAACGTGATCTCCCGGCCGGGCGACGCGTTCGCCGCGATGCGCCACCTGCTGGAGGACAACCACGAGCCGCGCGAGCGCCAGCGGAAGCACATCCTGCGCGCCATCTCGATCTACCGCGGGCTGCGCGAGGCGGGGGTCGTCGAGGAGCTCCCCGAACCCGACCCGGAAGGACGGCGCGTCCGCATCGTCGGCGACCTGCAGCTCGACTTCGCGCTCAACCAGCCGCTGTCGCCGTTCGCGCTGGCCGCGCTCGAGCTGCTCGACCGCGAGTCGCCGGACTACCCGATGGACGTGCTCTCGGTCGTCGAGGCGACGCTGGACGACCCCCGGCCGGTGCTCTACGCGCAGCAGAGCAAGGCCAAGGGCGAGGCCGTCGCGGCGATGAAGGCCGAGGGCATCGAGTACGACCAGCGCATGGTGCTGCTCGAGGACGTGACGTGGCCCAAGCCGCTCGACGAGCTGCTCACCGGAGCGCTCGAGACCTACCGGCGCGCGCATCCGTGGGTGGCCGACGCGCGGCTGTCACCGAAGTCGGTCGTGCGCGACATGAGCGAGCGGGCGATGACCTTCGTCGAGTACATCGGGCACTACCAGCTGGCCCGCTCCGAGGGCCTGGTGCTGCGCTACCTGGCCGACACCTACCGGGCGCTGCGCCAGACCGTGCCGGACGAGGCCAAGACCGAGGAGCTGGTCGACGTCGTCGAGTGGCTCGGCGAGCTGGTGCGCCAGGTCGACTCCAGCCTGCTGGACGAGTGGGAGAAGCTAGCCCAAGGAATGGACACGGCGGGTGAGGACGCCGTCGAGGACGGCCGGCCGCCCCTGGACAGGGGACCCGAGGGCGTCACCCGCAACATCCGCGCCTTCCGCGTGCTGGTGCGCAACGCGCTGTTCCGCCGCGTGGAGCTGGCCGCCCTGCGCCGGTGGGACCTGCTGGGCGAGCTGGACCGCCAGGCGGGCTGGGACGCGGAGCGCTGGCGCGACGCGCTCGAGCCGTACTTCACCGAGCACGCCGACATCGGCACCGGCCCCGACGCCCGCGGGCCGCAGTTCCTCACGATCACCGAGGAGCCGCAGCGGTGGATCGTGCGGCAGGTCCTCGACGACCCCGCGGGCGACCGCGACTGGGCGATCAGCGCCGAGGTCGACCTGGCCGCGTCGGACGAGGAGGGCGCCGCGGTCGTCTGGGTGACGGCGGTGGAGCCGCTCGGCGGCCTGTAGCCCCGCTCGCACACAGGTCCGGCCGGGGTTCGGCACACAGGTCCTGCCGTGTGTGCGGAGCCCCGGTCCTGTGTGCGGACCTATCCGAGGGACCCGAGGCCGACCGGCACATTCGGTGCCGGGGTGAGGCAGGAGCTTTCGGCGCCGCCCGCGTGTTGCTCGGGCCAGTACCGGATCCCGAGATAGATTCCGCACCCGATTCCGACGAGGAAGGCCCAGAACGCGACCTTCGCCAGGAATCCCACGATCGATTCGAGCATCTCCCGTCACCCCCTTTCACTGGGTGAGCCGACACGACGATCGTGACCGGCGCGGGCCGCTCCGGTCTGTACGCCCGGCGGGAGCAACTCTGCTGATCGGGGAGACATGTCCGGGAATACCGCTCATCCGCCGCCCTGTCAGGACGCATGTGTGAGCCCGGGACACTGCCCACGGCATCCGCGGACATGTGTCCAGAATGCGGACAGGGGCGTCTCCCGGGCGAAGTTTAACGATCATGAATGCGTGAACGGCATGTTAGAGTCCGGCAGTGGCCGACATGAATGCGTTGCGCGACCGCATCCTCGAGTTGGCCACCGACAAGAGCCGCGCCGGTTACGTCCCCTCCAGCACGAACAACCTCTACGACCGGCTGACAGCGTGGTACAGCCGGCGCGACCAGACCATCCCGATCGGGAGAAGCCTGTTCTACCGCTGGTTCGGCGCCCAGCCCGTGAAGCCGTCGCACCAGCTGCTCGAGTGCGTTCCCGGCTTCGCGGCGCTGCTGGGAGTCGAGGAGTACGAGCTGTTCGCCGCAGCCGGTCTCCTACCCCCGGGCCTCGACGCTCCCTTGACGATCGCCTCAGCGGCGCGGCAGGTGCGGCAGGCCTCGCGCCTCATCGCCCGTGTGCTCAACGAAGCCGCGGTGCCGAGCTCGGGAGAAGCGATCATCGCTGACCGCATTCTGCACCACAAGCTCGACTACCAGGTCTCGATCTGGCCGGTGGTACGCGGCCATTCTCGCCCGCTGCACCTGCATTCGCTGATCGCCTTACGACCACTGGAACCCGACCACAGCAAGCAGCGCAAGAAAACCGCCGACATCGAGCGCCTGCCTCTCGATGAACGGCGCGACCACATCCGACACAACGTCATCTCCGACGGGATCTGGCGCTCGTTCGGCATGATGTGGCGTGAGGCGGACGCCCAGTGGAACCTGGGCAAAGTGCCGCTGACGATCGAGCTACCCATCGAGGAACGTAATCGGACCCCGCTGGACGACGTCGTCTTTCCGGACCTGTCGACCTCGCGCATCCTCGTGCTCGGGCCGCCCTGGGCGCACGCCGAACTCATGGCGGCGCTACTGGCCGAGGCGCTGCGCTACGGCAGCATGGACCTCCGCTACCAGGGTTTCTCGCACGCACGCAATCGCCACGAGGAGAAGAGGCGCTTCTGCGTCGAGCGCCTGCGGGAGGCGCGTGAGCACATGGCGTGGGCGCTCGCCGAAGGTCCCGACACGATGTCCAGTCTCATTCCCGACCTGCTGAAGTACGGTCGCCACGACAACACGCTCGTGGTCGTGCTCTCGTACGGTCCGCGGTTGCGCACCCAGGCCGCGCGCATCTTCGACGAGCGCGTGCGCTGGATCGACCAGGCGCAGACGCAGTTGGAGCAGCTCGCGCTGGAACTGAACCGCAAGCGGCCGATCGTCCGCGCCCATCTCGACGACGCCGACGTCTGCCCCTCGGCGGATCAGCAACGGGCGACCACCGTCGACCGCAATCTCGTCGCCGACGCAGTGCGACACCTGACGGCACGGGTCCTCAACCTGCTGTACGACCACCGGTGCGGACCCCCGGCGGAGCACTGGGGCGACCGCTTCGACGACGTCCGTGACGCCGGGCGGCGCCGCGCCCGGATTCCTGAGTCCGCGTCATGGGCGCGGTGGTTCGAGATCGACGAGCTGGCACCCAGCTGATCCGCGGTCCAGCTCGACTCGCTTGTACTCCGGGCATCCCGTCTCGACATTGACCATCGGCGCGTCCAGATCTGCGGGCGGTACCCCCTCCGCCCGGGCGTAGCGCTGCAGGGCGGCGATGCGCTGGGGCTCGACGAGCCCCCTGTCCGAGGAGTGGGAGTCCTTCCGCTTGCGATAGAGGTAGGTGACGGCGTTCAGCACGTCGAACGCATCTGGTCGGGGTAGTGCCCGGAACAACCGCCGGAACCAGTCGACGAGTTCGGCATGGCTGAACCACGGGTCGAATCCGCCGGTGCGGTCGAACAGGTCGCGACGCACGATCCCGCCGTGCATGTTGAACACCACCTGGGCGAGCGGGTCAGCCGTCGATCCTCGGTTCCGAAGCCATCCGGCCAGGTACTTGTCGTTGCGATGCACCTGGCTCGCTCCTCCGGCGTAGACGACCCGGCACTGGCCGATGGCGTACGCGTTCCCGGATCCTCGTACCGAGGCAAGCAGCCGGCTGATCGCATCGGGAGGCAGCTCGTCGTCGCCGTCGAGCCAGATGAGCCACTCCGACCTGGCCCGGCGGACGGCGTCGTTGCGGGCGAGCGCGATACCCCGCTGCTCCCGGGTGCCATCCGTGACGATCGTCCGTTCACCGACCGGTTCGGCGGCGGCGGCGAATGACCCGGCGATAGCCTCGTAGGCCGCTCGCGACGACGGTTCCCGCGAACCGTCGTCCCACAGGACGACCTCGATCGGGCCGCGGTGGTCCTGCCGTCGGACGCTCTTGAGGGCCTTGCGCACCAAGGGCAGCGGCATGTCGTGGACCGGCATCACAACGGAGACATCCGGAATTGCAGAACTGCCCGGAGACGAGGCGGTCACCTGCTGATCCGCTCCCATTGCGCAGCCCCAGGAGAATACGGGCCCGCGGGGCGCGGGCGGATTAGCCGCGAAGCGTAGGGCACGCAGCGTCAACGATGCCGGGGCGGCTCGGTGACGATTTGGCGACGGCGACGGGGCCGACCCGAGCAATGCGTGAATGCGACACGCCGTCATCAGGTCGTTGACCATCCGGCCGCGTCAACGTATCGATGTCACATGAAGTTCGACGAGGCCCAGCGCTGGCTCGACCGGGCCGACCCGCAGATCACCCGTGACCCGTCGATCACCAAGCAGATCGACCAGCTCAAGGTGAAGGCCAAGGAGGGCACGCTCACCCGCAACGGGGCCGCTGCCTGGTACGCGATGGTCCAGGAGCTGCGCCGGCTCGCCGACTACTACGAACGCGACCTCATCCGCCAGCTGCGCTCGGACGGGATGACCTGGGCGCAGGTCGCCGACGCCGTGCAGGCTCAGCTCAACAGCCGGCAGGCCGCCCAGGCGAAGTGGAAGCGGCTGATCGACCCGGGGCGGCGCATCACGACCGGCGACATGCAGCGCGGCGGGCGCCAGAAGGGGACACCGGCGCGACCGCCCGTCGGAGACGCTCCGTGACCCGCCGGGCACGGTAGTGTGTCCAAGTTTCGCCGACCGAGGGGGTTCGGATGTCGGTCGTCCGGCCGTTGTGCGCTCCGTACGAGGTTGACCTCACCCCTCCGAGCGCCGTGCGGCGGGACTGAGCCCCGGCGGCCGAGGCGGCGATCGTGCAGTTCCCCGACGGCCAAGCGCCCCCGACGGCGGACCACCTCGCCCGCACCTGGGCCGATGCCCTGGCGGGCACCGGCGTCGTACCGATGAACCGGCGCGCACTGGTGGCCTTCCTCCGAGACCTCGCCACGGACCTCGTCGCGGCCTTCACCGCCGAGACCTTCGACCGGGCGGTACCGCTGCGCGTCGGCAAGGCGCTCGTCGACGCCCACTTCACCGAGACCGGCTCGATCGAGCGGACCCTGGCCCGGCTCGGCTGTGAGCTGCCCGCGCGGAGGCCCGCCGACGCCGAGCGCCTCGGTCTCCTCCAGGGCGCCGTCGCGGCCGGATATGCCCGGGCCCTTCAGGAGCGGACCCGGTGCGAGCAGGAGCGCCGGAGTGGCGCCGCCCTCGCGGCGCGGGCAGCCGCGGACCAGGCGCGCCGGGACAGCGAGGCCCGGTTCCGGACGGTCTTCGCCGAGGCGATGATCGGCATCGGGCTGGCCGACACCGAGGGCCGGGTGCTCGAGGTCAACCGGGCGCTGGCCGAGATGCTCGGCCGGCCGGAGAGCGCGCTGCGTGGCGGCACGATCTCGACGTTCGTCCACCCCGACGACGTGCCGACCCTGTGGGACCGGACCACAGAGCTGCTCGCGGGCGAGCGGGACCACCTGCGGGTGGACCGGTCGTCCTCCCGCCCCGACGGCTCCGAGGTGTGGACCGACCTCGAGCTCTCGCTCAGCCGCGACCCGCACGGCAACCCGCAGTACCTGGTCGCCGTGATGGAGAACGTCACCGAGCGGCACCGCCTGCAGACCCGGCTGCGGCACCAGGCGCTGCACGACCCGCTCACCGGCCTGCCCAACCGCACCTTGTTCTTCGATCGGCTCGACGGCGCGTTGCAGGCCGGCACGAGGCCGGGGGTGTGCTACCTCGATCTCGACGGGTTCACCGAGGTCAACGACACCCTGGGGCACGACAAGGGCGACGCCCTGCTGCGGATCGTGGCACACCACCTGACCGAGGCGCTCGGTGCCCGGCACCTGGTGGCCCGCGTGGGGGGCGACGAGTTCGTGGTCCTCGTCGAACGCGACGCGGACGCCGACACGCTGCGCCGGGTGGCCCAGGCCGTCCTGGGCGCCGTGCGCCGCCCGCTGTGGCTCGACGACCACGAGGTCTCCGTGTCGGCGAGCATCGGCGTGGTGCGCGCCGGCGGCGGACAGGATGCCGCCGAGCTGATGAAGACGGCTGACACCGCGCTCTACTGGGCGAAGGCCGACGGCCGCAACCGGTACGCCGTGTTCGACGAGGCCCGCCATCGCGGCGACGTCGACCGCTTCGCGGTCGCGGGCCGCATGCCCGAGGCGCTGGCCCGCGGCGAGTTCAGCCTCGTGTACCAGCCCCTGGTGCAGCTGGCCGACCGCACGGCGGTCGGGCTGGAGGCGCTCGTCCGCTGGACGCTGCCCGACGGCAGGCGGCTCGACCCCGGACGCTTCGTGCCGCTCGCCGAAGACAGCGGGTTCATCGTGCCGCTGGGCCGGTGGGTGCTCACGCAGGCGTGCCGGCACGCCGCCGGGTGGGCCGCCGCGGACCCGGCGACGCGCCCGCTGATCAGCGTGAACGTGGCGGCCCGGCAGCTGCGCGAGCAGTCGTTCGTCGACGACGTCGCCACCGTTCTCGACGAGACCGGGTGGCCGGCCGAGCTGCTGCAGCTCGAGCTGACCGAGAGCGCGCTGATGGGCAGCCCGGACGGCTCGCTCGCCGCCCTGCACGCACTGGCGGGGATGGGGGTGCGCATCGCCATCGACGACTTCGGCACCGGCTACTCCAACTTCGCCTATCTGCGCCGGCTGCCGGTGCACGCGCTCAAGCTGGCCGGCCCGTTCGTGACCGGCGCCGCCGTCGGCGCGGAATGGGGCGAGCAGGTCGACCGCGAGGTCGTCGGGCTGGTGATCGCGCTGGCGCACACGCTCGGGCTGACGGTGACCGCGGAGTCGGTGGAGACGGCGGACCAGTTCGCCCACCTGCGCGCGCTCAGCTGCGACATGGGGCAGGGCTGGTTCTTCGCGGTGCCGGTGCCCGCGGAGCAGATCCCCCCGCTGCTCGGGAGGCCCCTCGGCGGGGGCGGCTAGTCTGCCCCCGTGGTCGTCCACAGCGCGGGGATCCTGCTGCACCGGGCCGGGCCGACCGGGCCGCTGGTCCTGCTCGGGCACATGGGAGGGCCGTTCTGGGCGCGCAAGGACGCCGGCGCCTGGTCGATCCCCAAGGGCGAGCACGGTGCGGACGACGACCCGCTCGCGGCGGCCGTGCGCGAGTTCACCGAGGAGCTCGGCAGCCCGCCGCCCGCCGGCACCCCGGTGCCGCTGGGCACGGTGCGCCAGCCCAGCGGCAAGCGGCTCACCGTCTTCGCGCTCGCAGGTGACCTCGACGCCGGCGCGATCGTCAGCAACACGTTCACGCTGGAGTGGCCGCGCGGGTCCGGTCACCTGCAGGAGTTCCCGGAGATCGACCGCGCCGGATGGTTCGGGCTCGACGACGGGCGGCGCGCGGTCGTCCGCGGCCAGCTGCCGTTCCTCGACCGGCTCGAGGCCCTGCTCGCGGACACCGGCGCAGCCGCGCAGTAGGCACCGCTCCCCGCGGCGCCGGCCCGATGACCGTCGCCGACGAGCACCGAGGCGCCCGGGCCGGGTTGGTCGACGCGGAGGCGGGGTACGCGAGGCCGTGACGCCCTCGACGCCCACCGATCCGCACACCGCCACCCCGGCCTCCCCCGCGCGCGTGCCGGCCCCGGTGTCCGCGCTCCCCCGCCGCGCCGTCGCCGACCGGCCCGCACCGTGGCGCGGGCTCCTGCGCGGCGCCGCGGCCGGCGCAGCCGGGACGACCGCCCTCAACGCCGCCACCTACCTGGACATGGTCGTGCGCGGGCGGCCCGCGAGCGATGCCCCCGAGCAGATGGTCGCGCGCCTGGCCGGGCGGGCCGGGATCGACGTCGGCGGCAGCCGCCGCGAGCGGCGGAACCGGTTCGCCGGGCTGGGCCCGCTGTCCGGGATCGCGGCCGGGGTCGGGGTGGGGGCGCTGGCCGGGCTGCTCCGGAGCGCAGGGCTGCGCCTCCCGACCGCGGTCGGCGGTCCGCTGTTGGGGGCGGCGGCGATGGCCGCGTCCGACGTCCCCCTGGCCGCGCTCGGGGTGAGCGACCCGCGCACCTGGTCGGCGATCGACTGGGTGGGCGACGCCGTGCCGCATCTGGTGTACGGCGTGGTCACCCACGCCACCCTGACCGCGGCCGCGGCCGCCGAGGAAGGGCGCACGACCTCGGCCCGCGCCCCGCTGCCCACCTTGCTGCGGGCCGCCGCGCTCGGCGCCGCCTCCGGCTCGCGCAGCACCGTCGGCGTCACCGCCGTCGCCCTGACCTCCACCCGGGGCGACCGGGGCCGGCTCGCGTCCGGGCTCGGCAGCACCACCGGGACCGCGGTCAGCGGGGTGCTCGCGCTGGGTGAGCTGGTCGCCGACAAGCTCCCGACCACGCCGAGCCGCCTCGCTCCCCCGGCGTTGGGCGGCCGGGTGCTGCTCGGTGGGACCGCTGCGGTCGCCGAGGCCCGCCGCGACGGGCACGACCCGGTGCTGCCCGCGCTCGTCGGCGCGGCCGGGGCGGTCGGTGCCGCGCTGCTCGGCGCGCGGCTGCGCGGCGTCGCGGCGCAGCGGTTCGGTTCGGACAAGCCCGGCGCGTTCGTCGAGGACGGCGTCGCCGCCGTCCTGGGCTGGCTGGGGGCCCGGCGCCCCGCCGTCTGAGAGGGCATCTCGAAACCCGGCCTGCGCGCCCTGGGGTTTCGCGGTGGCCTCTGAAAGGGTGGGGGCACCCGTCGGCGCGCCGGCGCGCCGACGGGTGTCAGCACCCACTCGCCGCCCGAGACCGAGGAGCAGCATGCCCGGCACCAGCAGGGGATTCTTCGGCCGCAGCCGTGCCGCGCGCGACCCGCGGCTGCCGCCGGGCCAGTACGACGCCCGCGACGACTGGCCCGTGCTGCACGCCGAGGCCACGCCGCGCCTCACCACCGACCGTTGGACCTTCACCGTCGAGGGGCTCGTCGACGAGCCCACGACGTGGACGTGGGCGCAGATGCACGCCCTGGCGCCGTCGCGCTACTCGGGCGACATCCACTGCGTGACGACCTGGTCCAAGCTCGGCATGACCTTCGACGGGGTGTCGGTCGACACCCTGCTCGCCGCCGCGCGGCCGCAGCCGTCGGCCACGCACGTCGTCGCCTTCTCCCACACCGGGTACACCACCAACCTGCCGCTGGCCGACGTCACGGACGGCAAGGCGTGGGTCGTGTGGGACGCCGAGGGGAGGGCGCTGACGGCCGAGCACGGCGGCCCGGCGCGGCTCCTGGTGCCGCACCTGTACTTCTGGAAGAGCGCCAAGTGGGTGGCGGGGCTGCGCCTGCTCGACCACGACGAGCCGGGGTTCTGGGAGCGCAACGGCTATCATGACCGGGGCGATCCCTGGCTGGAACAGCGCTACCAGGGGGACTGACGATGTCCTCCCTCATGCCGGGCCCGCCCGTGGCCGCCCCGCTGCCCGGGCCCGCACCCGGTGCCCCGATTTCCTGGCAGACGGCGCGCGTCCTCGCCATCCATGACGAGACACCGCGGGCGAAGACCTTCCGCCTCCAGCTGCCCCACCGCACGCGGCACATGGCCGGGCAGTACTTCGTGCTGCGGCTGACCGCGCCCGACGGCTACACCGCGTCGCGCGCGTACTCACTGTCGTCGCCACCGGAGGGTCCCGACGGCTCGACGGTGATCGACCTGACCGTCGAGCTGCTCGACGACGGCGAGGTCTCGACCTACCTGCACGAGGTCGTCCAGCCCGGCGACGAGCTGGACGTGCGCGGCCCGATCGGGGGGTTCTTCGCCTGGGACGGGATCACGCCTGCGCTGCTCGTCGCGGGCGGCTCGGGCATCTCCCCCCTGATGGCGATGCTGCGGCTGGCCCGCAACACCGCCCGTCCGGACCTGGTGCGCCTGCTCGTGTCGGTGCGCACCCCGGGTGATCTGTACTTCGCCGACGAGCTCCCCGGTCCCGAGACGAGCATCATCTACACCCGCGCGGCCCCGCCGGGCGACCCGCGCGGCGTCGGCCGCCTGGCGCCGACCGACGTCGCCCCGCTGGTGCGCGGGGGGGAGACCGCGTTCGTGTGCGGATCGACGGGGTTCGCCGACGCCGCGACGACCGCGCTGCTCGCCGCCGGGGTACCGACCCGGCTCATCCGCGTGGAGCGTTTCGGACCGTCGGGGTAGGGCACGTCCCCGGACACGTTCGGGTGAGATCGCGGGCAGGCACGCGACGGCGCGGGTGCGCGGCGCCAAGCTGAAGATCGCCAGAATGGATCTTCGCAGCCCCTCGATCAGGGAGTACCGCATGGAGTGCACCGGGGACACCCACCGCACCGTCCGTACCGCCGTCACCGGCACCGTCACCCGCTCGGTCACCCGCACCGCCACCCGCACCGTCGCCGTCGTGGCGGCCGGTGCCGCGCTCATCGCCGGTGGGGTGGCCGCCGCCAGGACGGTGCACGCGGGCGCGCCGGCGGCGACCCCGACCGGCCCGATCTCGGTCCTGGCCGCGCTGCCGGAGAGCATCGGCGCGTCGAACCGGGCCTGGTGACGCACACCCGACCTACGGGGTCAGCCGCCCGTCGGCCAGGCGCCGGTAGATCTCCGCTGCAGCCCGGCTGAACCCGTCGGGCAGGCCCGCGGCGGCCACGGCGTCCGCCGCCTCGTCCATCTCCCCCGCCCACCGCCACGCCTTCTCCGCGCCGGCCGCCGCGCGGCGTAGCGCCGCCGCGAGGTCGACACCGTGGCGCTCCAGCTCGCCGCGCAGCTCCTCCTCGACGCCGTACCCGCGGGCCGCGGCGGCCAGCTCCAGCCAGATCGCCGGCAGCGCCTTGCTCTGCAGCGCGAAGCACGCCTTGAGCGCGCTGGCGGTGCCCAGCTCGGGGCCCAGCACGCGGGCGTCGAACGGCGACCCGGCGAAGAGGGCGGCGACGTCACGGGCCGCCGCACCGGAGAGCCAGAGCACGGTGTGCCCGCGCTCCCACGCCGGCGGGCCGATGATCGCGCCGTCGACGACCCGGTCCGCGCCGAGCCGGTCGGCGATCGCGCGGACGGTCGCGGGAGAGACCGCGTTCGCGTCGACGTAGATCGGCCGCCGGGCACCGCCGGACGGAGCGAACGCCGCGTTCGGTGCGTCAGACGCACCCGACGCCGCGTTCGCTCCGTCCGGCCCGTCGAGAGCGGCGGCCACCTCGTCGGCCACCGCGCGGGCCGCGTCCGGCGGGCAGACGGAGATGACGACGTCGGACCGCCGTGCCAGCGCGGCGACGTCCGGCACCCCGACGAGGTCGGCCAGCTCGGCCCGCTTGGACGTGGCCTGGCTGCGGCCGGCGGCGGCCCAGACGACCGCGCCTGCGCGGGGCCGCAGCGCCGAGCCGACGGCGGCACCCATGGCGCCCGGGTGCAGGACGCCGATGACGGGCCGGGGCGGGATCAGGGTCACGGGGGAATCCTGCACGATCCGGGGCGACGGTGGTCAGGCTCCGCCGAGGAGCCGCTGCACCTGGTCGCGTACCGCGAGGAACACCGGCAGGACCCCGGGGACGACCAGGACCGCGAGCACCAGCGTCCCGACCGTGAGCGCAGGGGCCACGATCCACGACTCCACCGCTCCCCCGGTGCGGAACCGGGTGACCCGGGGGCCGCCGACCGGGTACCACGTCCGGCCGCGGATCGGCACCGGCCACAGCAGCGGTGCCCCGCTCTCGGTGACGGCGTCGCCCACGGCGTGGACCAGCATCCCGAGCGTGACCGCAGTACCCAGCCACCCCGCGGTGCCGGCCGTGCCTCCCGGCACCCACTCCTGCACGGCGTAGGTGAGACCCGCCGCGATCACCAGCGACGGCGGGCCCGGCACGAGGGCGTCGAGGCCCTTGATCGCCAGGGCGATGCAGACGAAGAGGGTGCCGAGCAGCACCGGCGTGCCCCACGCGGCCGAGGCGAGGTTCACCCCGAGGCCGAGCAGCACCGCCCCGACCGCGGTGTGGGTCAGGCCCCGGTGGGTGCCGCGGCCGTGGTCCCGGCGGCCGCGGGTCAGGCTGTACACCGTGGCGGACAGCGGCCGCACGGCATGGCAGGCCAGCCAGGAGAACACCGAGAACCGGTGGGTCGCGACCGACGCCGGGTGGTCGAGGTCGGGCAGCAGCGCCGCTCCCGCGCACACTGCGGCGAAGGTGAGGACGCTGCCCGGGCTGGGCGCGACGTCCGCGATCCGTGGCGCGAACCCGGCGACGGCGAGACCGAGTGCGGCACCGGAGGTGGCGTGACTGACCGCGAGCACGTGAGCGACTGTAGTGATCGTCCCCGCCCAGCTTGGGAAGCGACTCGCGGCGGGTCGGGTGACGGGTGGGCGGGCGTCCCAGGGGACCGGGCGGCTTGATCCCCCGCTAAGGGCGCTCACGGCTGGCGTGGACACCGTGATCACCGGCTGCGGGCGCAGGCGGTCGCAGCGACCGCCCTCGACACCCGTAGCCGACGATCACGGCCACCAGCACCCGTAGCGGGGGATCATTGCCCCCCCAACCGGCCCAGCACCGCGTCGGCCGCCAGGCTCGCGGTGAGCTCGCCGCCGCGGACCGCCGCCTCCAGCCGCGGGATCATCGAGCGGACCGCGGGGTCGTCGCGCAGCCGGTCCATGAGCCGGTCGCGGACCGTCGTCCACATCCACTGGACCTGCTGGTCGGCGCGCTTGGCCGCGAGCTCCCCGCTCGTCTCGAGGGTGGTGCGGTGCCGGGTCACCGCGGCCCACACCTCGTCCAGGCCCGCGCCGGTCTGGGCGCTGCACGCGAGCACCGGCGGGCGCCAGGTCGCCCCGGACGGCGTGACCATCCGCAGCGCCCCGGCCAGCTCGCGGGCGGCGGCGCGGGCGTCGCGCTCGTGCGGGCCGTCCGCCTTGTTCACCGCGACGACGTCGGCGAGCTCGAGGATGCCCTTCTTGATGCCCTGCAGCTGGTCCCCGGTGCGCGCGATCGTCAGGAGGAGGAACGAGTCGACCATGCCCGCGACGGCGACCTCGGACTGGCCGACCCCGACGGTCTCCACCAGCACGATGTCGTAGCCCGCGGCCTCCATCAGCACGATCGTCTCCCGCGTGGCGCGCGCGACCCCGCCGAGCGTGCCGGCGCTGGGTGAGGGCCGGACGAACGCGTTCTCGTCGACGGCCAGGTGCGCCATCCGGGTCTTGTCGCCCAGGATCGAGCCGCCGGTCCGGGTGGACGACGGGTCCACCGCCAGGACCGCCACCCGGTGCCCGGCTCCGGTGAGCCGCGTCCCGAGCGCCTCGACGAAGGTCGACTTCCCGACGCCGGGCACCCCGCTGATCCCCACGCGGTGCGCCTCACCGGCCCGCGGGAGCAGCTCCTGCAGCAGCTCCTGCGCCGCGGCGCGGTGGTCGGGACGGTGCGACTCGACCAGGGTGATCGCCCGGGCCAGCACGGCACGCGACCCGTCGAGCACCCCCTTGACCAGCGCCGGAACGTCGGGAGTGCGCGCCATCAATCCTCCGCGGGCCCGTGGAGGGCGGCCGAGAGCTTCGCCAGCAGGTCCACCGCCGCCTCGGCGATCACCGTGCCCGGGCCGAAGACCGCCGCCGCGCCCATCTCGTGCAGGGTCGGGACGTCCGCGGGCGGGATCACGCCGCCGACGACGACCATGATGTCCGGCCGCTCCAGCCGGGCCAGCTCGGCGCGCAGCTCGGGCACCAGCGTGAGGTGCCCCGCGGCCAGCGACGACACCCCGACGACGTGCACGTCCGCCTCGACGGCCTGGCGGGCCACCTCACCGGGGGTGGAGAACAGCGGGCCGACGTCGACGTCGAAGCCGAGGTCGGCGAACGCGGTCGCGATCACCTTCTGGCCGCGGTCGTGCCCGTCCTGCCCCATCTTCGCGACGAGGATGCGCGGCTGGCGTCCCTCCTCGGCGGCGAACTCGGCGACGGCCTCGCGGGCCCGGGTCACCGCGGGGCCGGCCCCCGCCTCCTTCGCGTACACACCGGAGATGATGCGGATCCGCCCGGCGTGGCGCCCGAACACCTTCTCCAGCGCGTCGGAGATCTCCCCGACCGTGGCCTTCGCCCGGGCCGCGGCGATGGACAGGGCCAGCAGGTTGTCGTCGTGCGAGCGGGGCGAGCCCTCGGCGCTGGCCGCCGCGGCGTTCGTCAGCGCGGTCAGCGCGGAGTCGACGGCGCGCTGGTCGCGCTCCTCGCGCAGCCGGCGCAGCTTGTCCAGCTGCTGTGTGCGGACGCCGGCGTTGTCCACCCGCAGGACGTCGATCTCCTGGTCGGACCCCGTGACGACGAACTTGTTGACCCCGATCACCGGCTGGCGCCCGGAGTCGATCCGCGCCTGCGTGCGGGCCGCGGCTTCCTCCACCCGCAGCTTCGGGATCCCGGCGTCGATCGCCTGCGCCATCCCGCCGGCCTTCTCGACCTCGGTGATGTGCGCCCACGCCCGCCGGGCCAGGTCGTAGGTCAGCCGCTCCACGTAGTGGCTGCCACCCCAGGGGTCGATCACCTGCGTGGTGCCCGACTCCTGTTGCAGCAGCAGCTGGGTGTTGCGCGCGATCCGGGCGGAGAAGTCCGTCGGCAGCGCCAGCGCCTCGTCGAGGGCGTTCGTGTGCAGCGACTGGGTGTGCCCCTGCGTCGCCGCCATCGCCTCGACGCAGGTGCGCACCACGTTGTTGAACACGTCCTGCGCGGTCAGCGACCAGCCCGAGGTCTGGGAATGCGTCCGCAGCGACAGCGACTTGTCGCTGCGCGGCCCGAACTGCCGCACCAGCTTCGCCCACAGCAGCCGCGCGGCGCGGAGCTTCGCGACCTCCATGAAGAAGTTCATGCCGATCGCCCAGAAGAACGACAGCCGCGGCGCGAACGCATCGACGTCCAACCCGGCGTCGATCCCGGCCCGCAGGTACTCCACGCCGTCCGCGAGCGTGTAGGCGAGCTCCAGGTCGGCGGTCGCCCCCGCTTCCTGGATGTGGTAGCCGGAGATGGAGATCGAGTTGAACTTCGGCATCTCCCGCGAGGTGTAGGCGAAGATGTCGGAGATGATCTGCATCGACGGCTGCGGCGGGTAGATGTAGGTGTTGCGGACCATGAACTCCTTGAGGATGTCGTTCTGGATGGTCCCGGTCAGCTTGTCGTGCGCGACACCCTGCTCCTCGGCCGCGACGACGTAGAGCGCGAGCACCGGCAGCACCGCGCCGTTCATCGTCATCGACACCGACATCGTGTCGAGCGGGATCCCGTCGAACAGCTGCCGCATGTCGTAGATCGAGTCGATCGCCACCCCGGCCATGCCGACGTCGCCCGCCACCCTCGGGTGGTCGGAGTCGTAGCCGCGGTGCGTGGCCAGGTCGAACGCGATCGACAGCCCCTTCTGCCCGGCGGCGAGGTTGCGCCGGTAGAAGGCGTTCGACTCCTCGGCCGTCGAGAACCCCGCGTACTGCCGCACGGTCCACGGCTGGCTCGTGTACATCGTCGGGTAGGGCCCGCGCAGGAACGGCGCGATCCCCGGATACGTCTCGAGAAAATCGAGCCCGGCGGTGTCGTCCGCGGTGTAGAGCGGCCGGATCCCGATGCCTTCCGGGGAGTCCCACGTGGGCGGTTCGGCCCCGTCGAGGGCAGCTTTCCAGGCGTCGAGGCCGGACGATGCGGCCGAGCCGTCGAGTGGGACGGTGGTGAAGTCGGGGATCGTCATGCCGTCGCCTCCGGGTCGAGTACCGCGTACACCGCACGCAGGACCGCGAGGGCGTCGCCGCCCGCGTTCAGGTGCCCGTCGAGCCCGTCCACCCGGGCTTTCCCCGCGAGGAGGACGTGGCGGGCCCCGGCGTAGCGCAGGGCGGCGACGACGGGTGCGGCGCGCTCGGTGTAGAGCGCGTCGGTCGCGCACAGCACCGCGACCGGCGTGGCGGCCGCGCGGAAGGCGGCCACGACGTCGTCGACGCCGTCGGTGGGCCCGGCGTCGACCGTGTCGATCCCGCCCGCGTGCAGCAGGTTTCGCGTGAAACCGGCCCGGGCGGCGTGGGCGGCGAGCGGCCCGAGGGTGGCGAGGAAGGCCCGCGGCCGCGCGCCCGTGGCGGCCAGGATCGCATCGGAGCGGTCCCGCCAGGCTTCGAACGCGGCGGCGGGCCGGTACACCGGAAGGCCGCCGGGTGCCGTCCCGAGCCCGGCGAGCAGGCCGGGGCCGCTGCGCGGGACCGGCTTCTCGTGCAGGTCCGGGAACTCGCTCACGCCGGTCAGCGGGGTGCGGCGGGTCGCGACGTCTGCCTCCCGGGCGGCGCGGACGGCTGCGGTGCGGTCCGCGACCAGCCCGGAGTCGAGCGCCGCCAGCACCCCGCCCGCGGCTTCGAGCTCCTGGAAGAAGGCCCAGGCGGCGCGGGCGAGCCCGTCGGTCAGCGACTCGACGAACCACGACCCGCCTGCCGGGTCGACCACGCGCGCCAGGTGCGCCTCCATGACCAGCAGCGACTGGGTGTTGCGGGCGATCCGGCGGGAGAACGGCGTCGACGCCCCGAGCGCGGCGTCGAACGGCGCCACTGTGACGGCGTCCGCGCCGCCGACCCCGGCGGCGAAGCCGGCGAGGGTGCCGCGCAGCAGGTTCACGTACGGGTCGCGGCGGGTGTACATCGTCGGCGACGCGACGGCGTGCACGGCGGGCGCCGTGGCGGGGTCGGCCCCGCTCACCTCCAGCACCCGCGACCACAGGCGGCGCGCCGCACGGAGCTTCGCGATCGTCGGGAACTGCTCGGCGGTGGCGGCGAGCCGCAGCTCCACCAGACGGGCGGCGGCGTCGGCGCCGAGGCCGGCCGCGGTGAGCGCGCGCAGGTAGGCCACCCCCGCGCTGAGCAGGTAGCCCAGCTCCTGGCGTCCGACCCGCCCGCGACGTGCACCGGCAAGCCGTCGGCGACCAGCGCGCGCACCAGCGGGGACTCCCGCGACGCCCGCAGGGCGATCGGAACGGCAGAGTCGACCTCCGGGCCGGAGCCGGTGCGGGCCCGAACCCCGACGGGGTCGAGGCCCAGCGTGCCGCGCACGGCGGCCGGGCCGACGCGGGCGGCGCCCAGGTCCAGGTACGCCCGCGCCGCGGCCGCACCCACGTCGGGGTCGGCCGCATCGAGAACGACCGGCGCAAGGTCGAGCAGGACGCCGTCCAGGACCGCCGGGAGGTCCGCGACCGCGGTGCCGGCCCCGCCGACGGCGAGCCAGACCGACGCGGCACCGTTGGCGAGGTCGGTGAGGATGGCCTCGCGCGCGACCGTCGGGTCCGGTTCGGCGTGCCAGGACCGGACGTCCCAGCCGTCGGGCACCGCACCGCGCGCCCGGTCGCCCCGGACGAACGGCCGCCGCCCGGGCACGCCGACGTCCGCCAGGTCGGCGACGTCGGCCGCGGTGTAGAGCGGCAGCACCGGGATGCCGTCCGGGGTCACCCGGGTCAGCGCCTCGACCCCGGACCCGGGCGGCGCGGCGTCGTCGAGCCGCCTCGCCTTGCGCAGCACGGCGTCCACGGCCGCGACCCAGGCCGCCCGGTCCGGAGCGGGCCCGTCGACGAGCGCGAGCACCTCCGGCTCGTCGGGTGCGCTGCGGTCCAGTGCTCCACTGCCGACCTGCGTGGTGTTCATGCGCCTCCACCCCTGCCGCCCCGGGCCGGCCGCCGGAGCCGCCCGCCGGGATCGGCGGCCACGGCGTCCGGAGGCGCGGTGGGCGGAGTCTATGCAGGGACAGCGATCACCGGTGCGGGTCGAGATGCGAGCCACAGCCGGACCGATGTCTGCTCGGCGACCTGCGGCGCCCGCTAACGTCGCGCCCGCTCCGCCTGCGCTGCGCCCTGCCGCCCCAGCGACAGCGCACCGGCGATCACGCAGCACAAACCGGCGAACTTGATCGCGGTGATGGCGATGTGACCGGCCTCCCAGCGGTTCCGCACGGCCTCGAACGTCTCCGGAACGGGCCCCGGCTCCCACTGCGCGAGGACCGCGTTCATCGGCGCGACGACGGCAAGCCACGTCGCCAGGCTTACGGCGTAGCAGACGGTTGCGGCCAGCACGAGCCCGAAGGCCGGCCGTCGATGACGGAGCACGACGGCCATCGCCGCGCCGAGCAGGATCGAACCCACGTCGAGCGGCGCGCCGACGAGGGCGAACCAGGCGAACTGGCCGTGGAACACCGTCGCCTCGCGCCAGAGCTCCGGCGGCCACGCCGTCAGTCGGGGTGGCGCTTCCAGCAGATGGGCGAAGGACGGGCCGAGGCTCACCGCCATGACGAGCACGGCGAGAAAGCTCCATGTGGTGGCGGCTCGGGACATGCTCACGCTCCCCTCAGCGGTGGTCGACGGGCGGAACCGTGTGCGACAGGGATGTCCGTCTGCCCTGGCCGGTCCAGCAGGGCGGCCGATCGTCAGCCGAGCGTCAGGATCACGGGGGATGACGGCCGAGTACTCCTGGGGAACCGTAGCGGGTGTGCGGCATCTGCTGGAGGTCGAGGACGTGACGTTTCGGTACGGCGCCCTCACGGCGCTCGACGAGGTCGACCTGTCCGTCCGGCCCGGGGAGTGCGTCGCCCTGCTGGGTCCGAACGGGGCGGGCAAGACGACGCTGGTCGGTCTGGCGACGGGTCTGCTCGAGGTGCAGGCCGGCCGGGTCGGGGTGTGCGGCGGCGACCCGCGGCGGGCCTCGACCCGACGGCGTCTGGGCGTGATGCAGCAGACGATGGGCTTCCCGCGCAGTGCGAAAGTCGGCGAGGTGGTCCGGGCTGCGGCGGTGCGGGCGGGGCGGCGTGGCGCGGCGGCGACGCCGGTAGTGGCCGAGGTCGGCATCGCCGAGCTCGTCGACCGCCGCACGGGCACGCTGTCGGGCGGCCAGCAACAGCGGGTCGCGCTCGCGATGGCGCTGGTGGGCGACCCCGACCTGCTGCTGCTGGACGAGCCGACGGTCGGGCTGGACATCGCCGCCCGCCGCGCGTTCCACCGCACGATCGCGGCCCGCCGCGACACGGGCGCCGGCGTGGTGCTCACGACCCATGTCATGGAGGAGGCCTCCGCACTGGCCGACCGGGTGGTGGTCCTGCACCGCGGGCGGGTGGCCGCGCAGGACTCGCCTGCGGCGTTGGCCGCGCGGCTGCCCGACCGCACGATCACCGCACGAACGGCCCTGGACGACAGCGCGCTGCGGGCGTTGCCCGGGGTGCTGCGCGTGAGCCGGGACGGACCGCACGTGCGCGTCGCGACGACCGAGCCCGAGCGGGTGCTGCGGGACTGGCTGGCGCTGGACTCGGGCCTGGCCGACCTCCGGGTGGAGGGCGCGAGCCTTGAGCGGGCCCTGCTCGCCCTGACCGGTGACGACGACGCCGACCGGCAGGAGGCGGCATGAGCACGACGATCACCCGGCCGACGCACGACGACCGGGCCGCACCGTGGCGCGTGCTCGGCGTCGAGGTGGCCGAGGGGCTGCGGACGATCCTGCGTGAGCCCACCACGCTGTTCTTCTCCGTCGTCTTCCCGGTGATGTTCTTCGCCCTGTTCGCCTCGATCTTCGGCTCGGGCTCCGGGACGGCAGGCCGGCTCCTCGCCGGGTACGGCACCTTCGGCGTGGTCTCGGTGATGTTGCTCAACCCGGCGATCACGGTGGCCGACGAGCGCACGCGGGGCTGGCTGCGGGTCAAGAAGGTCTCCGCCGCGCCGGTCGCGACGACGATCACGGCGAAGGTGCTCGCCGCCCTGCCCTATGCGCTGGCCGTCGTGGTGGCACTGTCCGCAGTGGCGCTGCTGGAGATCGGCGGCGTGCCCGGCGGTGTCGCCGCCTGGCTGAGGCTGGTCGTGGTGCTGCTGGTGGGCGGCCTGCCGTTCGCCCTCCTGGGCCTGGCGGTCGGGTTCGTCGCCTCCTCGAACGCGACGGCGGCGATCCTGAACGCGCTGCTGTTCCCGATGGTGATCGCCTCGGGGCTGTGGTTTCCGATCACGATCCTGCCCGGGTTCGTGGCGGCGATCGCTCCGTTCCTGCCGACCTACCACCTCGCGCTGCTCGTCCGTGCGCAGATGGAGGGTGGAGCGTGGGTGCCGCATGCGCTGGCGCTGCTGGCCATGACCGCGATCGCCGCGGCCCTCGCGGCGGTGAGCTACCGGAAGATGCGGGTGTGACCCGATGCCTGGCTGAGCCGAGGAGGCCTGACCGGGCCCGTGCCCACGTGAGGCCCTGAGCACGGGCCAGGCAGGCGAGCCGTCAGGCCAGGACGATCGAGCCGCCCTCCACGCTCACCGACTTCGCCGGCAGCGGCGCCTTGGCCGGCCCGGCGGACACCGAGCCGTCGGCGATCGCGAACTTGCTGCCGTGGCACGGGCAGACGATCAGCCCGTCGGTCACCGACTTGACCTTGCACCCCTGGTGCGTGCAGGTCGCCGAGAACGCCTTGAAATCGCCCGCGGTCGGCTGGGTGACCACCACGTCCTTGTCGGCGAACACGGTGCCGCCGCCGACCGGGATGCTGGACGCCGCGGCCAGGGTCGCACCGCCGCTCGTCGCGGCGGAGGGTTCGGCCGACGGGGGGGCCGCCGGGGCCGGCGCGGGAGTGGCGCCGCCGCACGCCGTCAGCAGCCCCACCGCGGCGACGCCGCCGACACCGGCGACGACCGCGCGCCTGCTCAGAGGGGCGGCGGGGTCCGCGTCGGACGGGTGGGTGGAGGTCATCGAGGTCATCAACTTCCTTGCGTGGTGGGAACGTTTCGCCGATCGACACGGCTCACACGCCAACATGGTTCACCGGCGAGCTTGGGGGAATCTTGTGGTCCGCTAGTCTTCGCGCGCACCTCGGGGCAACGTGGGGGGGTCCACGGATGGGGTATGCATGGCGAAGACCGGACGCGCCGATCGGACACGTGACGGTGACGAGGCGCTGATCCAGGCGGTGTACCGCGAGCACGGACGGGCGATGCTCGCTTATGCGACACGCCTCCTGGGCGACCGCGCAGCCGCCGAGGACGTCGTCCAGGAAGCTCTGATCCGCGCGTGGCGGCACCCGGAGGTGCTCACCAACGGCAAGGGGTCGATCCGCGGCTGGCTGCTGACCGTCATCCGCAACCTGGTGACGGACCGCCACCGGGCCCGCGCGGCCCGGCCGGCGGAGGTCGCCGAGTCGGACGCGACACCGGCGGTCGAACGCGACCACGCCGACCGCGTCGTCGCGTCGGTGACCGTGCTCGAGGCGCTGGAGGGCCTGTCCGAGGACCACCGCGGCGTGCTCGACCAGCTGTACTTCCAGGGCCGCAGCCTGGGTGAGACCGCGTCGGTGCTGGGCATCCCGACCGGCACCGTCAAGTCGCGCACCTACTACGCGTTGCAGGCGTTGCGCCGTTCGTTGAACCGGGACGGGGTGCTCAACGTGAACGTGGTGAACGAGGGAGGTGTGACGGCATGAACGGTCCGACTGTTCCACCCGGCATGCCTCCCGAGGGCGGTCCGCACGCCTCCGGCGACCCCGGCTCCCCGCACCCCAGATCCTCGTACGGCGGACCGCAGGAGCACGACCCCGGCGAGCTGGGCGCACTGGCGCTCGGGCTCCTCGACCCGCGGCGCACGCGCGCCGTCGAGGAGCACCTGGCGAGGTGCGCGGCCTGCCGGCGCGACCTGGAGGACCTGACCGCCGTGACCGATCTGCTCGGCGAGGTGCCGCCGGAGGCCCTGCTGGACGGGCCGCCCGACGGTGACCTGGTGCTGCACCGCACCCTGCGCCAGATCCGGGCCGAGGCCGCCGCCGACCGTCGGCGTCGGCTCGTCCCGCGCATCGCCGCGGCCGCGGCCGCCGTGGCCGTGCTCGCCGGCGGCGGGATCGCCGTCGGCCGGGCGACAGCTCCCGATCCTGTCGTCGTCACCACCGCCGCTCCCGCCACGGGGGTCACCCTGCGCGGCGACGGGGTGCCCGGGGTGAGCATGGCAGCGGTCATCACCCCCGCAGCCGGCTGGGTGCGGGTCTCCGCCAACGTCAAGGGCATCCCGGCCGGTAAGCCCTGCCGCGTGGTCGTCATGATCCGCGACGGGCGCCGCGAGGTCGCCGCGTCCTGGCTCTCCTCGGCCCGCGGCGAGCACGAGGGCACGCAGATCGACGGGGCCGCGATCGTCGCGCCGGACCAGGTCGCGGGCGTGGCGGTGGTGGACGAGGCGGGCGAGGAGTTCGTCGTCCTGCGAACATGACCTGACCATGTCGCCGCACGGATCTCTACGTACGGTAGAGACGTGAAGCCGCTCGACCCCCGGCTGGTCCGCACCACGCGCGCCGTGCGGGTGCACCTGGGCGTGACCGTCGCCTGCGGCGTCGCCCTCACCGCGCTGATCCTGCTGCAGGCGTGGCTGGTGGCCCGGGCGGTGGCGCGGGCGCCCGTGCTCGACGCCGGCGGGAGCTGGACCGACGTCGGCGGCGTCGTCGCCCTGGTCGGAGTGGTCGCGCTCGCGCGCGCCGCGCTGGCCTACGGGGCGGAGACGGCGGCCCTGCGCAGCGCGGCGGCGGTGAAATCCCAGCTGCGGCGCCGCTTGGTGGCCCACGTGACCGGCCCGGGGGCGGACCCGGCGACGCTCGACCCCGGCGAGCTGGCGACCCTGACCACGCGCGGGCTCGACGCGCTCGACGACTACGTCGCGCGCTACCTGCCGCAACTGGTGCTGGCCGTGCTCGTGCCGATCGCCGTGCTCGTCGTCGTGCTGGACGCCGACTGGCTCTCGGCGCTGATCATCGCGCTGACCCTGCCGCTGATCCCCCTGTTCATGGCGCTGGTCGGCTGGCAGGCGCAGGACCACACCCGCAAGCAGTGGCGGCTGCTCAACCGGCTCGGCGGCCACTTCCTCGACGCCGTCGAGGGCCTGCCGACACTGGCGATCTTCCGGCGGGCCAGGGCCGAGGCCGCGCTGGTCAGGCGGACGAGCGAGGCGCACCGCGAGGCGACGATGCGCACGCTGCGCATCGCGTTCCTCTCGGCGCTGGTGCTCGAGCTGCTCGCGACGCTGTCGGTGGCGCTGGTCGCCGTGCAGATCGGGATCCGGCTGCTCTACGGGCAGCTCGACCTGGAGACCGCGCTGCTCGTGCTGATCCTCGCGCCGGAGGCCTACCTGCCGCTGCGCGAGGTCGGGGCGCGGTTCCACGCGAGCATGGAGGGGGTGGCGGCCGCCGAGCAGGTCTTCACGGTCCTCGAGCGGCCCGGCCGCGTCCCCCGGGACCGGGCCGGGGGCGCCGCCGTGCCCGAGGGCCCGGTGGAGCTGCGCTGCGAAGGTGTGCGCCTCACCCATCCCGAGCGCACCGCACCGGCGCTGGACGGCGTCGACCTGGTGGTCCCCGCCGGGCGGACGCTGCTGCTGACCGGGACGAGCGGGGCGGGCAAGACGACCCTGCTCTCGGTGCTGCTGCGGTTCGCCGACGCCGACGGCGGGCTGATCACGGTGAACGGGACGGACGTGGCGGACCTGCCGGTGCAGGAGTGGCGGCGCCGGATCGCGTGGCTGCCGCAGCGGCCGTACCTGTTCGACGCCAGCGTGGCCGACAACGTGCGGCTCGGGGTGCCCGACGCCGACGACGCGGCCGTCGAGCGGGCCGTCGCGCTCGCCGAGGCCGCGGACGTCGTCGCCGCGCTGCCGGACGGCTACGCCACCCGGCTCGGCGAGCGCGGCACCCGGCTGTCGGCGGGCCAGCGCCAGCGGATCGCCCTCGCCCGGGCCTTCCTGCGGCGGCTTGACGGCGCCTCGCTCGTGCTGCTCGACGAGCCCACCGCGCACCTCGACCCGGACAACGCGGCGGCCGTCCGCGCCGGGGTCGCGCGGCTCCTCGACGGCGCGACGGGGATCGTCGTCGCCCACGACACGGGATGGGCGGACCTCGCGGACGAGGCCGTCCGGCTGGAGGCGGGCCGCGTCGTGGTGCCGTCGGGGGTGACGCCGTGAACGAGCGGAGCGAACGGGGAGGCGAGGCCGGATCCGCGCGCTCGCCCGGCCTCACCTCTCCGGGACGGAGTGCGGTGGGTGGGATCCCGGAGACCCCGACCCCGACCCCGGCGCCGTGGGGTCGGGGCCGCGACCCGCTGCTGCGGATGTTCGCCCTCGGGCGGCCCCGCGCCGGGCGGTTCGCCCTCGGCGTGCTCGCCGGCGCGGCCGCCACCGCGTCGGGGGTCGGGTTGCTGTCGGTGTCGGCGTGGCTGATCGCCATGGCGGCGACGCAGCCGCCGCTGACCCTGCTCAGCATCGCGATTGTGGCCACCCGCGCGCTCGGCGTCCTGCGCGGCGTCACCCGCTACCTGGAGCGGTTGATCACCCACGACGCCGCGCTGCGCACGCTCGCCGACGCCCGCGCCCGCGTCTACGCCCGGCTCGCGCACACCGAGCCCGTGCGCCGGTTCCGCTCCGGCGATCTCGTGACCCGGCTCGTCAGCGACACCGACGCGACGCAGGACCTCCTCGTGCGCGGGCTCACCCCGCCCGCGGCGGCGCTGGTCGCCGGGGCGGGGGTGGTGGCGCTGAGCACCGCGCTGCTCGTGCCCGGCGGTGCGCTGCTCGCCGCGGGGTTGCTGCTGGCCGGGGTCGGCGTGCCGGTGGCCGCCGCCCTGGCGGGCCGCGGGCCCGGTCGCCGGGCGGCGGCGGCCCGCGCCGAGCTCTCGACCGCGCTGATCGACACCGTGCACGGTGTCCCCGACCTCCTGGCCTACGGCGCGATGGACCGGGCCGTCGCCCGCGTCACCGACGCCGACGCCGAGCTCACCCGGATCGCCCGGCGCGACGCCGCGCAGCTCGGGCTCGGTGCCGGCGCCTTCGCCCTCATCGCGGGGCTGACGCTGTGGGGCACGCTCCTGATCGCCGTCGCCGCCGTCCACGACGGCGCGCTGACCAGCGTCCCGCTGGCCGTGTTGGTCCTGACCGCGCTGGCGGCGTTCGAGATCGTCGCCCCGCTGCCTGCGGCCGCCGCCCGGCTCGGCGCCGTGCGGGCCTCGGGAGCCCGGCTGTTCGGCGTGCTGGACGTGCCACCGGCCGTCCGGGCCCGCGCGGACGGCGCCGGGGATGGCGGCGGCCGCGATGCACCGAAAGCCGCTTTGGCTGCATCCAGCGCACCGAACGCCGCTTTCGCTACATCGGGCCCCGCCGACGGCGCCGCGGGAGTGCGCATCCGCGACCTGCGCGTGCGCTACGGGCCGCAGGAACCGTGGGCGCTCGACGGGCTCGACCTCGACCTGCACCCCGGCCGGCGCGTCGCCGTCGTCGGGCCCAGCGGGGCCGGCAAGAGCACGCTGGCCGAGGTGCTGTTCCGGTTCCGCGACCCCGACGGCGGGACCGTGCACCTCGACGGGATCGACGTCACCGGGCGCGATCCCGACGACACCCGCCGCCTGCTGTCCGGGATGCCGCAGGACCCGCACGTGTTCGCGGCGAGCCTGCGCGACAACCTGCTGCTGGCCCGGCCGAGCGCAACCGACGACCAGCTGTGGGACGTGCTGCGCCGGGTCCGGCTCGCCGACGCCGTCACGGTGCTGCCCGACGGGCTCGGCACCGAGGTCGGCCCGCAGGGCGCCCGGCTCAGCGGCGGGATGCGCGGGCGCCTCGCGCTGGCCCGCGCGCTGCTCGCCGACCCCGAGGTGCTGGTGCTCGACGAGCCGACCACGCATCTGGACCCGGACACCCGGGACGCGGTGCTCGACGACATCCTCGCCGCCACGACGGGGCGCACGGTTCTGCTGATCACTCACGATCTGTCGCACCTCGCCCGGTTCGACGAGGTGGCCGTCGTCGTCGGCGGCCGCGTCGTCCAGCGGGGCGCGCACGCCGACCTGATCGCCACGGAGGGCTGGTACCGGTCGGCCCACGACCACGGCCTGCCCGAGGGCGTCACCGGGCGCTGACCGGCTCGTTTGCCCGGGAAACGGCGGGCGTCCCGCGTGCGCGGGATCGGCGCGCCGCCGGCCGCCGACGATCGGATCCACCGTGCCCTCGCCCCGCCGCGCCCGTCCCCGGTGGACCGCCGCCGTCACCGTCGTGCTCGCCCTCGTGCTCGCCGTGGCCGGTGCGGCGTGCACGTCGGCCGCACCGCTGGCCGACATCGCCGCCGCCGGCCCGGACGCGCCGACCGGGCAGTGGCGCTGGACCCCGCAGGCCGACCGGCTGCAGCTGGGCGTCACCCACACCCGCCACAGCCTCGACCCTCACGAGCCCGACACCGCCCGCCACCGGGGCGTCGCGATCCTCGGGGACCACGGTGCCGTCTGGCAGAACCACCACCTCATGGGGTTCGGCACGCTGAACCCGGAGCCCGCCCCCGGAACGTACGACTGGGAGAGCCTCGACCGGCGCATGCGGCTCAGCGACGAGACCGGCGGACGGGTCACGCTGACGCTGTGCTGCGCGCCCGACTGGATGAAGGGCGGCGCGCCCGGGACGACCGACTGGACGCGGCTGGAGGAGGACCCGCTGCCCGAGCACTTCGCCGACTTCGCCGCGCTCGCCGCGGCGGCCGTCCAGCGGTATCCGCAGGTCGAACGGGTGCTGGTGTGGAACGAGCTCAAGGGCTTCTACCGGAGCGACCTGAACCGCTGGGACCAGGAGGGCTACACGGCGCTCTACAACGCGGTGTACCGCGCGGTGAAGGCCGTCCGGCCCGACGTGGCGGTCGGCGGTCCGTACGTCGTGCTCGCCAGCCTCGACCCGGGGCGCCCGGACGCGTCGGACCTGCACGGGCCGTGGGGCACGATCGACCACCGGGCGCTCGACGTCGTCGACTACTGGCTCACGCACAAGGTCGGCGCCGACTTCGTGGCCGTCGACGGCAACACCAAGACCCGGGACGGCACCCGCCCGCCCACACTCGACGTCGGCGCCCAGAAGTACGCGGCCGTCGACCGGTGGCTGCGCACCCGCACGGACCTGCCGATCTGGTGGGCCGAGTTCTACGCGGACGTCCCCGACGGAGTCCCGGCCGGTCCGGAGAGCCCGGCAAGCACCGCGGCCACCCTCGCCGCCGTCGCGGCATTCGCGGAGACGGGGGCGCGGGCGGGCATGCTGTGGGGCCCGCAGGGCGACGAGCTCCGGTACGCCGCGCTGTGGACCGACAGCACCACGCCCGACGGGGGCCGCCCGACGCCGCTGACTGCCGCCTGGCGGTGGCTGGTGCCGCGGCTCGCCGAGGGCCGGGTCGAGATCGGGCGCTCACCCACCCGGGACCTGGTCGCGTTCCGGGCCGATGACGGGTTGATGCTGGTCAACCTGACCGGTGCCCCGGTCGACCCGGGCGACGGCGGCGGGGTGCTGCCGGCATGGGGAGTCGACGTGCCGGACGAGGGGCCCTGACGGCACGGGTGCGTGCGCGTCGGACCGTCGGGATCTCAGCCGTGCTGCGCGGCCACGACCTGCAGGTCGGCCACCAGCGCGTCGAACGCGGCGTCGCGCTCCGCGGGGTCGAGGCGGAGGATCGCCGACGGGTGCACGGTCGGGACCAGCGCGACCCCCTCCCACTCCAGCACGGTCCCCCGGCTCTCGGTGATCCGGAACTTCGAGCAGGCGGCAGGCGCGCACGTGCCCGACCGCTGGGGTCTTGTGGATGCGCCGGCTGCCCCGCTGCTCGAACCGGAAGTGCTTCACGGCGTTCGTCACGTAGGTCTCGTCCCGGGTGATCCCGGCCTGTTCCAGCGCGCGGTCCAGCAGCCGGCCGGCGGGCCCGACGAACGGCTCCCCTGCGAGGTCCTCGCGGTCGCCGGGCTGCTCCCCCACGACCATCAGCCAGGCCGACGCCGGCCCGGCGCCGAAGACCGTCTGCGTGGCCGCCTCCCAGAGCTCGCAACCGGTGCAGCCCTGCGCGGCCGCCCGCAGTCCCTCCAGGTCGTCGAGCTGCGGCGCGGTCGTGACCGGGTCGACCCCGCGGGTGTCGGCGGGCATGCCGAGCGGCTACCCGGCGTGCAGATCCGGAAACAGGTCAGCCAGGAAGCAGGTCCACGGTCTCGCCGCGGCCGACTCCCGCCGGGCCGTGCTGGTCGGCGGTCACCACGGACTCCTCGCGGCTTCGTGCAGCTCCTCGGCGGGCGAGCGCCCGGCAAGGTCGAGGGCCTCGTCGACGACCTCGCCGACGGGTATCTGGCCGAGGAACGAGGGACGGTGCGTACACCCTTCGCCGGGGCGGTGCGGGAAGCCGGCGGTGCTGGTGTCGACGCCACACATCGGGCAGTGCACGACCCAGCTCAGCAGGGGGCGGTGCCTGCTGCGGGTGGTCGGCGCGGCGTTGATCGCGTTGCCGCACCAGTACAGCTCGACGGTCGCGGCGCCGGCGGCCCGGGCAAGGTGCAGCGGCCCCGAGTCGTTCGCGACGACGACGGCGCAGCGCCGCAGCACCGCGGCGAGGGTGCCGAGGTCGGTGTGCCCGGTGAGGTCGCGGACCTCCGCTCGGGCGGCCGCGCGGACGGCGGCGCTCGTCGGCTCGTCGGCCGCGGAACCGACGAGCACCGGGCGAATCCCGGCGGTGGCCAGCCCGTCGGCGACGGCCCCGAACCGATCGGCCGGCCAGCGGCGGCGCGGGTCGCCTGCCCCGGCGTGCAGCGCGGCCCACGGCCCGTCGTCGGGCAGCAGGTCCGCCGCCGCGACGCGCTCGTGCGGGAACACCGCCAGCTCCGGGTACTCCGGCCGCCCCTCGGCGCCGACGAGCCCGACCACCTCCAGGAAGCGTGACACCTCCGACTGGTAGTAGCGATAGGGCACCGTGGCGTCCAGCGGCGTCGCGCCCTCCGCCTGCAGCCCGATCGACCACCGTGCCCCGAGCGCCCGGGTGAGCGGGTTCGATACGGCGCCACCCCCGTGCAGCTGGACGGCCAGGTCGTAGCGGTACGCGCGGGCGTCCGCGACGAACTCTGGCAGGGCCTCCTCGGGCGGCGCCCCCGCCGGCTGGCCGGCGAGGCCCGGCACTCGGGGCACGACGAGCACCCGGTCGACCGGGCCGGGCCGCCCGGCGAGGAACGCGGCGTGCCATGGGGCGGCGAGAAGGGTGATCTCGGCCGCGGGGAACGTGGCGCGCAGGGCCGCCAGCGCGGGGGTGGCCATGAGGTAGTCGCCGAGGGCGTTGCACCGCAGCACGGCGATGCGGCGCACGCCGTCCGAGCTGTCCATGGGTCGGCCTTCCGTGGGGAGCAGCGGCACGCGGGGGATCGGGCGGCCGTCGCCGGGTGCGTACCCCGCGCCGTGAGTCACATGCCTCCTGGCGGTGGGTTCGGCGATGACCCGGACGACGCTCCTCCGGTGCCGGGGCCTGGCGTCGAGCCGGACGTGGGTCACCCGGCCGGTGGGGTCGGGCCGGAGCGGGAGGGGTATCGGGTTCACGTGGCGGACGACCGACGGCCCACCCTCCTGGCCCTGCGCGCGCTGCAGATCGGCGACCTGCTCGTCGCCGTTCCCGCACTGCGCGCGCTGCGCCGGGCTCACCCGGAGCATCGCCTCGTGCTGGCGACGAGCGCCGCATTGACCCCGCTCATCGAGCGCATCGGGGGCGTCGACCGGGTGCTGCCGACACCCGATCCGACCGCCGTGCCGTGGGCGGGCGCCGCACCCGACGTCGCGGTCAACCTGCACGGCACCGGCCCGCAGAGCCATCGCGCGCTCGACGCGCTGAACCCGCGCCGCCGGATCGGGTTCCGCTGCAGGGACGCGGGTCCGGGCTGGGAGGGACCCGAGTGGGACGTCGTCGCTGCCGCGCATCCGCACGAACGGGCGCGGTGGTGCGCGCTGCTGGAGGCGGTCGGGATCCCGGCGGACGCGGACGACCTTCGTCTGGCGTCACCGACCCTCGCCGGATCGACCCACACAGGATCAGCGCGAGCCGCATCGACCGCCGATGTGTCGCCTGCGCCGGTCCTCGTCCACCCCGGCGCGGCCTTCGGGGCGAAGCGGTGGCCCGCCGAGCGGTTCGCGGCCGTGGCCGCCGCCCTCGACGGGCCATCGACCCCGGTCCTCGTCACGGGCTCCGACGCCGAGCGCGACCTCGCCGCCGCCGTCGCTCGCCGTGCCGGGCTCCCGGTGGACCGCGTCCTGGGCGGCCGCACCGACCTCGGCGCGTTGTGCGATCTCGTCGCCCGCGCCGCTCTGGTGATCAGTGGGGACACCGGTATCGCCCATCTCGCCTCGGCCTACCGCACGCCGTCCGTGGTGCTGTTCGGCCCCGTCGACCCCGCCCACTGGGGCCCGCCCGCCGACGGACCGCACGTCGCGCTCGCCCACCCGGCCGAGAGGCTCGGAGCGCGGTTCGTCGACGAGCCGGACCCGGCGCTGCTCGCGATCGGCGTCGAGGAGGTGCTGGCGGCGGCCGCAGCGGCCGCCGGGGCCGGGCCGGCCGGTAGCCGAGGCTCAACCCCGCGCTGAGGACGCCCGAACCACACCACGCCCACGCCACCACACCCCCGGCGCGGGTGATCGCGCGGCGCCGACGATGAGCACGATCAGGGGCGCGGCAGCACCGCCGGCGCCGGTCCGTCGGCCGTCGCCCGGTACGGCACCGCGACGACCTCTCCACCCCACGAGCGCACCAGCGGGGTCTCGGGGAGGTCGGCCGGGTCGTGGTCGCCGCCCTTCGCCCAGAGATCCGGGCGCAGCGCGTCGAGGACGGCCCGCGGGTCGTCGGCCTCGAACGGGACGACCCCGTCGACACCGTCCAGGGCGGCCAGCGCGGCGACCCGCTCAGCGAGGGGCGCCCCGGCGGCCCCGCTGCGCCGCCGGGCCGACCCGTCGGAGTTCACCAGCACGAGCAGGCAGTCACCGAGCGCACGGGCGGCGGCCAGGCTGTCGGTGTGGCCCCGGTGCAGCGGGTCGAACACGCCGCCGGTCGCGACGACCGTCCCTCCCGTCGACCGGACCCGCGCGACGAGGGCCCGGGCGGCGTCGAGGTCGGTGACCGGCGTCCTCCGGCCGATGACGGCGCTCTCCGGCTGACACCACGCATCGCCGACCCGGCGCACCGCGGCTCCTCCGCCGCGCGCCACGAAGTCCGCGGCGCCGGTGACCGCATCGGCCACGGCCTCGTCGACGGTCGCACCGGCGGCGAGTCCCGCGGCGACCCCTCCGGCGAAGTGGTCGCCCGCCCCGCACGGGTCGGTCTCCGCCACGGCAGGCGCAGGGGCCGCCGCGCACACCCCGTGCCGGTGCCGCACGGCAGCGCCGCGGGCGCCGAGGGTGACCGCGACGGCCCGGACGTCCCAGCGCTCGACGAGCTGCGCGCCGAGGGCGAGCGCCGCACCCACCCCGGAGCCGGGCGCGTCGACACCGGCGGCGCGGCGGGCCTCGCCGAGGCTGGGCGTGACCACCGTGACGCCCGGAACCGGGTCGGCGCCGCGCGGATGCGGGTCCCACACCACGGGCACCCGGCGCCGCACGGCCCGGGCGAGCGCGGCGCGCACCGCCGGGTCCGCCGCGACACCGCGGCCGTAGTCCGACACCAGCACCGCGCCGGCGTCGGCGAGCGCGCGGTCCATTGCGGCGCCGAGCGCGTCGCCAAAGCCGGGGGCCGGACGCCCCGCACCACGATCGGTCCGCAGCAACGACCGCCCGCCGGTACGCCACCGGCACTTCACGACGGTGCCACCGGTCGCCGGCCCCGTGACCAGCGTCAGCGCGCCGTCGAGCAGCCCGCGCAGCCGGTTCCCCGCCTCGTCGGCCTCCAGCGCGGTGACCAGCCGGACCGGGCAGCCGCGCCCCGCCACCAGCGCGGCGGCGAGCCCGGCGCCACCCGGCCGAGCGTGCTCCGCGGTGACGGCGAGCACCGGCGCGGGGGCGTCGGGGCAGAGCCGGTCGACGGTGCCCTCGACGTCGACGTCCAGCAGCGCGTCGCCGATGACGACGACCGGACGCCGCGCGCTCACGACCGCGTCCGGCCGTCGGCCCGCGCCTGGCCGTCGGCCCGTGCGGGGCGGGTGATCGCAGCAAGGTGGCCCTGCTCCAATCCTGTTGCAGTAAGGCCACCTTGCTGCAAACCCCCCGCCTCCTCCTCCGGCGCCGGATCGGCCAGCAGGGTGCTCGCGTTGTGCTCGCGGTCGGGCACCGTCGTCGGCGACTCCAGGTGGTAGGCCCCCGACGGCAGGATCCCGGCCCCGCCGAACCGCGCCATCACCCGGCGCTCGGCCACGACGTCCTCGCCGCAGTGCGCCGACGGGAGGTCGCGCCAGAAGTCGAACCCGCCGACGGCGTCGAGCTTCGCCCGGTCGTAGAGCACGCAGCCGGCTACCCACGCGATCTTGTAGGGCACCCACCGCTCCCCCGGCCGGACGTGCTCCTCGGCCAGGTGCAGCGGGTTCGCGGCGTTGTGCAGCATCCAGCGGTCCCAGGCCGGTGTGTCGGGGGCGATCCTCTCCGGCTCCGGGGGCCCCTCCCACCGCTCGAACGGGGCGAGCTGGGCGGGGCGGCGGTCGTGCAGGGACGACACGCCCTGCATCGCGGCGCCGACGAGCCCGCAGCCGAGCTCGGCGATCGCCTCGTGCAGCCGCGCGACCGTGCCCGGCTCGAGCCAGATGTCGTCGTCGAGGAACAGCGCGTACCGGGCCGTCGAGCGGGCCAGCAGCGCCGCCCGGTGCTCGGCGACGCCGTGGCGCGCGGGATGCACCACCGTCTGCACCCGATGCCCGGCCGCCCGCAGCACGCGCAGCATCGTCTGCGCAGGCGGGGTGTCGAACGACGGCGGCCCGTCGGACTGGTCGCTGATCACGACGTCGAACGGGTGCTCCTGAGCGGCCAGCCCGGCGAGCGTCGTCGCCAGCTCGACCGGGCGGTTGCGGGTCGGGACGAGGACCTCGACCTCGGGTACCGGCGGGTCGGCCCGCGGCGTCGAGCGGGCCGGCGCGGGCGCGCTCACCGCTCTTCCTCGCTGCGCTCGGTCGACGCTTCGCCAAGCGCTGTGACACTGGTTCTCTCGCTGCGCTCGCTCACCGAACCCCCTCGGCCGCCGGCGTGGCGCGTATCCGGGTGACGATGGCCGTCGTCGAGTGGTCGGACAGGTAGTCCAGCACGCGCACCTGGCCGCCGAGGCGCTCGACGATCGGCGTCTCCGGCAGCATCTCCGGCGTGTAGTCGCCGCCCTTGGCGTAGATCTCCGGGCGCACCAGCTCGATCAGCCCGGCCGGGGTGTCCTCGCTGAACGCGGTGACGAGGTCGACGCACTCGATCGCCCCGACGACCCCGGCCCGGTCCGCGAGCGGGTTCACCGGACGCTCCGGGCCCTTGAGCCGCACGACGCTGTCGTCGCTGTTGAGCGCCACCACCAGCAGGTCGCCCAGCGCCCGGGCCTGCCGGAGGTAGGTGACGTGCCCGCGGTGCAGCACGTCGAAGCAGCCGTTGGTGAACACCACGCGGTGCCCGTGGCGGCGGTGCTCGTCGACGACGGCGAGCAGGTCGCGGTGGCTGAGCAGCCCGCCGCGGTCGGCCGCGGCCAGCTGCGCGGTCAGGGCACCCGTGGTGCAGACGGCCGTCTCCTCGCGGCCGACGACGACGTCCGCGGCGGCCTGAGCGACCGCGAGCGCCACCGGTGGGGGCAGGTCCGTGCACCGCGCCGCGGTGTAGGCGGCGGTGAACGTGTCGCCCGCCCCGCACGCGCGGGACTGCGCGGTCGGGTGGGCGCGGGTGCGCTGCACCGGCTCGGCCGGGTCGGCGGGCAGGCGGACCACGCCGTCGACGTCGAGCGTGAGCAGCACGTCCGCGCCACCGCACGCCGCCACCAGCGCGTCGCGCTGCGCGGCGGCCCACGCCGGGCGGTCGTGCAGCGGCTCGGTGACACCGAGCACCGCGGCCGCCTCCGCGGCGTTGGGCGTGACGACGTCGGGGCGGGCGGCGCACCAGCCCAGCGGGTCGCGGCCGTCGACGACCAGCAGCGGGATCTCGTCGCGCAGCGCGACGAGCCGCTCGCGGACCTCGACGGTCAGCGACCCGAGGCCGTAGTCCGCGACGAGCACGGCGTCCGGCCGGCCCGCCCCACCGGTTGCCGTCAGGGCCTCGGTGAGCGCGTCGGCCAGGGCCGATCGGGTGGACCGGCGCGGCGGTGCCACGGGGGCGACGTCGTAGCGCGCCACCTGCTGCCCGCCGGCGACCAGCCGCCGCTTCACCGGCGTCGTGCGGCCCAGCTCGATGACGCACGCGTCGGTGCGGACGCCGGCGTCGGCCAGGAGCCCGCGCAGGATGCGCGACTCGCCGTCGTCGCCGAACACCGCGAGCAGGTCGACGGTCGCGCCGAGCGCGGCGAGGTTCGCCGCGGTGTTCGCGGCGCCGCCACAGGCACTGTGGCTGTCGACGAGCTCGACGACCGGGACCGGCCCGTCCCGGCCGAGCCGCCGCGCCGGCCCGGAGAGCCAGCCGTCGAGCAGCACGTCGCCGAGCACGAGCACGCGGGGGGCGCGGTCGGCGATCCGGCTCGCCAGCCCGGCGGGGACGGGCGGAACGACCGGCGGGGTCGGCGGGGTCACGCGATCCACGGGGTCGGGATGTGCGGCCATCGGTCCTCCTGGGGGCTGGCGGACGCGGGGACGTCCGATGCGGGGCCGCCGGACGGGGCGGCGGCGGGTCCGTGGATGCCGGGGCGGGGGCCGCCGGGCGGGGCCGCGGCGGAGCGGGCGACGGCGCGGCCGGGGATCGCGGGTGCGGCGGCCGGGGCTGCCGCCAACCGGAGTGCCGCGGCGACGAGCCGCTCCGGCGCGACGTCGAGGCACTCGAGGTGGAACGGACAGGCGAGCTGCCGGCACGGCGAGCACGGCGTCGGGACCTGCAGCAGCGCGGCCGGCACCGCCCGCGGGGCGACGTCGCCGAGTCGCTCGGTCCCCGCGTACGTCGCCACGACGGGAGTGCCGACCGCGTCGGCGAGGTGCAAGCCGCCGGAGTTGTTGACCAGCGCGACCGCCGCCCGCGCGACGAGGGCGGTGAACACCGGCAGGGCGGTGGCGGGCAGCGCCCGGACGTCCGGCGCGTCCGCCGCCCGGACGACCTGCTCGACGAGGCCGGCCTCCGCCGCGGTGCCGGAGACCAGCACCGGGAGCCCGGCCGCGGCGATCCCCGCCGCGGCGGCGCCGAACCGCGCGGCCGGGTACCGCCGGGACGCGCACGACGCCCCCGGCACCAGCAGGGCGACCCGCGGGTGCTCCCCTGCCGACCCGCGGAGCCCAGACGGCGCGCCGCCGATCGGCTCGGGGCGCCCGGCCGGCGCGGGGCCCTCAGACGATGGAGCGCCCCCGGACGATGGCCGCCCGCGCAGGGCGGCGACGGCCAGCTCGTCCGCCGCCGCGTACGCCGCGTCCGGGACCCGCAGCGCCGGCGTCCGTCCCCGCGCCGGCACGCCGATCGCCTCGAGCAGGTGCAGCGACCGGTCGACGTGGTGGGTGTCGTCGGGCGGCGGGGTCACCCAGTGCGTGGCGACGCCGCCCGCGAACTCCCGCGAGTGCACGACGCGCGTCCCGATCCCGGCGAGCAGCCCGAGGTGCGCCACGGGCCACGGCGACTGGGAGAACGAGGTGAACACCAGCATCACGTCGTAGCCGCCGGCGATGAGCCGCTCGAGCAGCTCCCGCTCGGCCCGGACGGCCGCGTCGGCGCCCGCGGCGTCGGACGGCGCGGTGAGCTGCTGCCACGTCGGCGACACGGTGAGCACCCCGTCCAGCTCGGGGATCATCGCCGCCGCGCTTGCGCCCGCGGGGGACGCCAGCAGCTCGATCCACGCCCGCGGGGCGGCCGCGCGCAGCGCCCGCAGCGCCGGGGTGAGCAGGACGACGTCGCCGATGTTGTCCGGGCGCACGACGAGGATCCGCCGGGCCGCCGCCAGGTCGACGGGGCCCCCGCGGTCCGCGCCGGGGTGGCGGAACGGGCCGCTCACGGCCACGACGGCTCGGTGGACTGGCAGACCACCATCTCCCGCAGCTCGCACCCGTTCGCCCGGGTCAGCGCGAACACGACGGCGTCCGCGACGTCCGCGGGGTCGTTGAGCTGCGCATCCGGGCCGGGTTTGTACTGGTCGGGCCGCCCGTCGAAGAACGCCGTCGCCATCCCGCCCGGGACCAGCAGCGTCACCCCGACCTGACCGGCGAGCTCGGTGGCCAGTGCGCGGGTCATCCCGACGACCCCGAACTTCGAGGCGCAGTAGGCGCTGGCGTCGGGCAGGGCCCGCAGGCCCAGCGTCGAGGCGACGGTGACGATCTTTCCGTGGCTCTGTTTCAGCGCGGGCAGCGCGGCGCGGATGACCGCGGCGGTGCCGAACAGGTTGACGGCCACGACGCGCTCCCACTCCGCGGCGGGGACGTCGGCCAGGGCACCGCACCGGTCCGTGCCCGCCGCGGTCACCACGGCGTCCACCCCGCCGGCGCGCTCGATCAGCGCACGGATCGCGTCCTCGGCGGCGCGCGTGTCGGCGAGGTCGGCAACGGCGGCGAGCGAGCCCTCGGGGCTGCCGGCATCACCTTCTTGGCAATCGACCGGCACCCGGTCCACGAGCAGGGCGCGACCACCGGCGGCCGTCACCGCGGCGGCGACGGCGCGCCCGAGGCCGGACGCGGCGCCGGTGACGAGCACGGTGCCGACGCCACGGGTCGCGCGCGACGCGGGCCCGGGGTCGACCGTGCCGACGCGGTCCGGGTTCCTGTCATCGGACGTGGTCACGGCGGAATCGGCGGTCTCAGTAGGGAGTACCTGGGTCACGGGGTTCCTTCCGTCGGGGAGAGCGGGGCCGGGCGCGCCGTGCGGGGCCGCCCGCGGGCCGGGGGTGCGGCGCGCAGCCGCCGCACGGCGTCGCGCACGTCGTCGGGCTCGACGCGGGCGAGGCAGGGATGTCCGGGCACGGGGCAGTCCCGGGCCCGGGTGTCGCGGCACGGCGCCTCCTGGTCGCCGAGCAGCACGTGCCGGACGCCGTAGGGCCGCCACCGCACGGCCGGGACGACCGGCGCGAACAGCGACACGACCGGCGTGCCCACCGCGGCGGCCAGGTGCGCGGCTCCCGTGTTGCCCACGACGACCGCCGCCGCCCCGGCGAGCACCGCGGACAGCTCGGGGAGCCCGGTGCGGCCGCCGAGGTCGACGGCGCCCGGGGTGCCGGCCGCGACCTCCGCGGTGAGGTCGCGCTCGTCCGGACCGCCGGTGACGACGACCGCGAGGCCGTCGGCGGCGAGCAGCCCCGCCGCGCTCCGGTGGTGCCCGGCCGGCCAGCGCCGCGCGCCGACGGCGGCGCCGGGGTGCAGGACCACGTAGGGCCGATCGGCCACGGGTGCGAGCAGGTCACCGAGCGGCGGTGGGGGCAGCACGGCGAGCCCGCCGGGATCGCCTGCCGGCAGGCGGTACCCGGCGGCGGCCGCGATCGCCAGCGCCCGCTCGGGCTCGGGAAGGTCTTCGGGCAGGTCGTCGCCCGGGCCGCCGCCAGGCCGCAACCGCACGTCGAGCAGGGTGCCGGGATAGTCGATCGACGCGCCGGTGATCCACCCGACGCCGGCGAGCCGCAGCAGCAGCGCGGTGGGCAGCGGCGACTGGTGGAAGGACGTGAGGATCACGGCCTCGTCGACGCCGCGGGCGGCGAGCCCGTCGACGAAGCGGTCCAGCGCGGCCCGGTCGATCGGCGGAGCGGGGTTCACCACCCATGGGCTCGCCCACACCACGACGTCCGCGACCCCGGGCAGCAGCCGGGCCGCGGCGGCCCCCGCAGGTCCGCAGAGCAGCGTGACCTCGGTGTCGCGGGCCGCGGCCACGGCGCGGACGGCCGGTCCCGCGAGCAGGACGTCGCCGGCCCCGTCGAGGCGGGTGACGAGCACACGGTGCGTCACGGCAGCCTCACCGGGCCTCCGCACCGGCCGGGACGACCTCCGGCGTCTCCTCCGCGCCGAGCAGGTGCCGCACGGCGGCGAGCAGGTCGGGGCGCACCACCGGCGCTGCCTCGACCTCCGCCGGCATCGTCACCGGGGTGGGCACCAGCACCGACCGGGAGCCCGCCGCGCGAGCCGCGCCGACGTCCGCGCCGATGTCGCCGACGACGGCGACGTCCCCGGGTGCGACCCCGAGCCGGCTCGCCGCGGCCAGGACCATGCCCGGCTCGGGCTTGCGGCAGCCGCAGCCGTCGTCAGGGCCGTGCGGGCAGACCTGCCAGACGTCGAACGGGCCCAGCAGCGCGTCGACCCGGCGGTTGACCGCGTCGACCTGCACGCGGTCCAGCAGCCCGCGGGCGATCCCGGACTGGTTGGAGACGACGCCGATGCGGATCCCCGCCGCGCGCAGGAGGGTGAGTGCGGCCCGGGCCGTCGGTACCGGTGTGACGAGGGCCGGGTCGGCGCAGTAGGGCACGTCCACGACGAGGGTGCCGTCGCGATCGAACAGCACAGCGCGCGGCGGACGGGGGGAAGGCACGCCTGGAGGTGTCCGGGTCCCCGGGCGGGCAAACGCGCTTCACCGAACTGCTACTCACCGTCACGGGTACTACTCTCCGCGATAACCTGCAGGTGACGGGCCTCACAGCGAAGCGGGCCGGTGACCACTTCGGACGGCCACCGGTCCGATATCGGGTCAGACACCCAGCTTCTCCGCCGCCAACCGGGTGCCCTCGACGCGGTTCTGGATCTTCTGGAACGCCACGTCCCGGGCGTGGTCGGGCGAGCCGTGGTTGGGCTTCTCGTCGATCGAGAACGGCGAGAAGCCGCAGTCGTCGGTCGAGCCCAGCTGCTCCTTGGGGATGTGGTTCGCCGCGCGGATGAGGGCCTCCGCGACCTCCTGCGGGCTCTCGACGCGCGGGTTCTGCGGGTTGATCACCCCGATGTAGGCGGTCTGCGCCACGCCCTCCGCGTCGTCGCGCAGGTTCTGCCCGATGAGCCCGAGCACCGGGTCCTTGTCGCGCTCGCTGGCCATCTGGATGAGGAAGTAGCCGGCGTTGATCCCGAACATCGCCGGCAGCAGGTTCGCGTACGGCACGTCCGCGGAGTGCACGGAGTCGCGGTCGCCGCCGGGGCAGGTGTGGACGCCGATCGACCGGCGCTCGTCCGCGGTGAAGCGCGCCATCACCCGGTTGATCAGCTCGACGAAGTGCGGCAGCAGCCCGGCGCCCGTCCACGGGTTGCGCGGGTCCTCCCGGGTCGCGAGGCGCCCCTCGGTGAAGTCGACGGACACCCGGGCCGCGCCCGCCGCGAACGCCTGACGGATGTCCTTCTCGCACTCGTCGACCAGGGCGGCCTCGAAGTCGTCCCGCGTGTAGCCCTCTACCGGCTCGCGCAGCGGGTAGAGCAGCGCGAGCATCGACGGGGAGATGACGGCCTGCTTCATCGGCGTGTGGGCGAGCGGCAGCGACTTCGCGAGCGAGTCGGCGGCGTAGTTGACGTACGTGAACGGGCCGCGCGCCAACCGGGGCAGGGGCCGGTTGTGGCCGTCGGCGAAGATCGCGAAGTACTGTCCGCCCTGGAGCGTCAGCGTCGGGGCGAGACCCGTGCCGGTGAGCGTGTCGGTGATCGGGTACGTCGCGAAGCTCGACCACCGCTGCTCGCCGTCGGAGATGATCGGCGAACCGGTCGCCTCGAACCGCTCGATCGAGTCGCGGACCGCCGCCTCCTGCTGCTCGACGAGCTCGTCCTTGCCGATCTCGCCGGCGTCGTAGCGGGCGTAGGCCTGTTGGAGCACGGAGGGGCGCGGGAGCGACCCCACGGGCTCGGTCGGGATTCCGGTGCTGGTCCGCGGGTCGTAAGCCACGAGTCCAGGAACGTACGCAGGGATCGTGGATGCGTCAATGACGCTGCGTCGCCACCCTCTCGCTCAAGGTGATCTTCAGGGAGAACGGGTAACCCCGGCGCATGGCGAACACGGAGAACCCCGATCCGGGCGGTTCCGCGGAGTCGGCACTGCAGCAGGCGGAATCGGATCTGCACCCTGCGGACCCGGTCGACGACCTGCGGACCGCGGAGTTCGGCCGCGAGTCGACGGCGGCGCGCCGGGACACCTCGGACGACACCCCGACACCGACGGAGACACCCACCGACTGACGGGAAGGGCTCGACGCGTGCCCCGGGAGCTCCCGGGGTTGCCCGTCGCCGACCTCGGCCCCCTCCGGCACGCGGTCCTCGCCCGCGGTGGCGCGGTGCAGGCGAGGGTCGACGAGATTCGCGACGGCGACCTGCACCTCGGCGAGATCGAGGTGTCCGACGAGCCGGAGGAGGGCACGGGCAGCGCGCTCCTGCGCGCCGGCCACCCGACCCTGACCGCGCTGCGGTCGGTGACCGACGCGGACGACGATCTCGTGCAGAAGTGGCTGGCCGACCGGGACGGATGAGCCCGCGACCGGGCCTGTCAGGGCGTTCGTGCATACCGCAGCCGACCCGTGCACCTGGTGCGGGATGTGCACGAGCCGGCGCGGGTGTGCACGAACCGGGTGGCCGCTCCTGTTACGACACCACGCGGGGTCGGTCGACGAACGCACGCTCATCCGGCTCCGGCGGGGCGTCGGCCACCACCCGCTCGACCGCCCGGCACAGCATGTGCAGGGCGGCGAGGTGCATCTCCTGCACGGTCGCGGTGTCCCCGGGCAGGCACACGGCATCGACGCAGGCATCCGCCAACGGGTTGGGACCCGGACCGGTGACCGCCCAGCTCGTCACGTTCAGCGCCGATGCGGCGGCCGCGGCCTCGACGAGGTTCTCGCTGCGCCCGCTGGTGGAGAACATCAGCAGGACGTCGCCCGGACGCGCGTGGGCGCGGACCTGCCGCGCGTACACCTGGACGAAGCCGTAGTCGTTGCCGATGGCGCTGACGCTGGATGTGTCGGCGTGCAGCGCGATCGCGGACAGCGGGCGCCGGTCGCCGTCGAACCGGCCGACCAGCTCCGCGGTCAGGTGCTGCGCCTCCGCGGCGCTGCCCCCGTTGCCCGCGGCGAGCAGCCGGTTCCCGGCGAGCAGCCGCTGCCCGAGGTCCTCGCCCCAGCGTGCCAGGGTGGGCGCGGCGGCCTGCAGCGCGGGGAGGGCTCGGTCGAGCCGGTCGACGTGCGCGGCCAGCAGCGCGGCGAGCTCGTCGGCGCGGCCCGCTGGGTGCGGCCCGGGTGCAGCCGCCGCGCCGTGGGCCGGGCGGCGCCGCGCGGGTCGCGCCGCCGGGGTCACCGGGCCACCCCGAGCACCGCGGAGTCATCGTCCCGGAAGTCCGTGCGCTCGCGGGACACGTCGTCCATCCGGTCCGGTGCGGGCTTGCCCGCCCGCTCGGCGAGCACCTCCTCGTACACGGCGAGCGTGCAGTCCGCGATGCGGTCCCAGCCGTAGCGGGCCAGCACGCGGTCCCGGCCGGCGATGCCGAACGCGAGTGCCCGGGTGGGCGTCGCCAGCAGCGTCCGCAGGGCGGCGGCCACCGCGTCGGGCCGGCGCGGGGGGACGAGCAGGCCCGTCACCTGGTCCACGACGGTGTCCTGGATCCCGCCGACCGCGCTGGCGACCACCGGCCGCCCGCACGCCATGGCCTCCAGCGGCACGATCCCGAACGGCTCGTACCACGGCACGCAGACCACGGCGTCGGCCGAGCGCAGCAGCGCCGGCACGTCCGGCCGGGCGACGGCGCCGAGCAGGCGGACGCGGTCCGCCACCCCGGCGGCGGCCCCGGCCTGCCGCAACCGCCGCGCGTCGGGGTCGCCGTGCAGTGCGGCGCTGTGCTCGCCGGAGCCGTCCGGACCACCGGCGACCAGCAGTTCGACTCCCGGCAGCCGGCGCAGGGCCGCGATGACCTCGTCGACGCCCTTGCGCCGGACGAGGCGGCCCAGCACGACGATCCGGGGCCGCTCGGCGCGCGGGTGCACCGGCCCGTCCGGCGAGAAGGCGGCCGTGTCGACCCCGCACGGCACCACGGTGGTCCGACGGCGCGGTGCGCCGAGGCGGGCGAGCTCGAAGACCTCGTCGGTGCAGGTGGCGATCACGCGGTCGACGCGACCGATGACGGCCTGCTCGGCGGCGACCCGGCCGGGCGGGCTGGTGTCGTCGGCGCCCTGGTGGCGGCGCTTGACGCTGCCGAGGGCGTGGAAGGTCTGCACGACGGGCAGGTCCAGCGGAGCTGCCGCGGACACCGCGGCCATGCCGGACATCCAGAAGTGCGCGTGCACGACGTCCGGCCGCTGCGCGGCCCAGTCGTCCCCCAGCACGCGGGCGAAGGCGGGCAGGTAGGGAACGAGCTCGTCCTTGGGGACCGGCGCCCGTGGGCCCGCGGTCACGGTGCGCACCGTCATCCCGGGCCGCACCGTGACGGTGTCCGGGGTGTCGTCGTCGGTCCGGCGGGTCCAGACCGTCACCTCGTGCCCGGCGCCGGCCAGCGCCGTACCCAGTTCGAGGACGTGGACGTTCTGCCCGCCGGCGTCGACCCCGCCGACTGCCGCCAACGGGCTCGCGTGTTCGGACACCATCGCGATCCGCACCGGCGTCACCTCCTTTCCGGTCGTCCGGCGACGGCGGGCTGTCGCGCGCCGCGCCGATCGTGTGTCTCGAGGACCCGGCCCAGGACGGCGTCCCAGCCGGTGAGGAACCGGTCGAGGCCGTACCGGTGCAGGACGTGCGCACGACCGGCCGCGCCGACGGCCCGGGCCCGGTCCGGCTCGTCGGCCAACGCGCGCAGCTCCCGCACGAGGCGGTCGACGTCGGTGGAGCAGACCCCGGTGCCCGGCGGTACGGCCTCGTGGGCCTCCGTCGTCGCGAGGGCGACCACCGGCATGCCCAGGTGCATGGCCTCGAGCAGGGAGAGCCCCAAGGAGGTCCACCGCATCGGATGCAGGTAGACCCGCCGGCGGGCGAGCTGATCGTGCATGAGGTGCTGGGGCAGGTCACCGACGGTCCGGACCTCGGCGCAGCCCAGGTGCGCACCGAGCCCGTCCGTGCCCATCCCGAAGACGTCGAGCGGGACGGCACGGGCGAACCGGGTCAGCAGGTCGGTGCCGGTCACCCGGCCCCGCCGGACCGGCTCGTTGACGCACACGGCGGCGGCCTCGAGCTCGCCGGTGTAGCGGTGCCCGGGGTCGACGATGCCGTGCTCGACGACCGTGGTGGCGGTGGAGCCCGCGTCCCACATCAGGTCGTTGAAGTGCGTGACGTGCACGAGCAGCAGGTCGTCGCGGTCGGCCATCGGGTGCCGGCTGGTCGCCGCCGGGCCGCCGCGGGGGGCGTTGTGCTCCAGGAAGACGGCCGGCACGTCGCGCCCGGGCCGGCGGCCCAGCCAGCTCTCGGCGAGGTCGATCTCCTCGGGCCGCTGCAGGACCACGACGTCGACGTCGGCGTCGACCAGCTCCTCCGGAGAGGTCTCGACCGCCGAGGCGGGCCAGTTCCAGGCCGCCGGGCGCCCGCCGCCCCACGGACCGCGCTCGGGCAGCGTGGGCAGCAGGTAGCGGTGCGGACCGTGCACGAACGCGGTCGTCCAGGAGCCGTGCACGTGCCAGAGGAGGACGTTCACGAGGTCGTGCCGGCACGGACGCCGGCCGCGTGGGGAGCGGAGGGCATGCTCCGGTAGTGGCCCGGCTGAGCACGGCCAAACGCCCTTGCGACGACTGCTACTCTCCGTCGCGGAATCCCACCCCTTGTATACCCTCCGCTACCACTCCGCGGGGTGGCGAACGCGCGGGTACCCCCGAACGATGCGGGTATCCGCCCCGCATGGCGACGACGGACCTCGACGACGGGGACTAGAAACGCATGCGCAAGGTCGTCGGCTACGTCCACCGTCACCTGGCGCAGCGCCCGAAGGGTGATGTGAGCGAGACGAAGTGGCGGTACTCGCTGATGAACTGGGGGCACGATCCGCTGAGGTGAGCCGCTGCCCCCTCCGGCCCCACCGCCCGACGGGCTCCGGAGGCCGGGCCGGGTTGGCGTGCCTCCGCGCGGGGTAGGACGCGGCGCGTGACGAGACGATCGCGCGACGAGCTCTCCCGCATCGCCGAGGAGACCTTCGGCTGGACGCAGCTGCGCCCCGAGCAGCTGACGGCGATGGAGCCACTCACCGAGGGCCGCGACGTCCTCGCGGTGCTGCCGACCGGCGCGGGGAAGTCCGCGATCTACCAGGTGCCGGCCCTGCTCCTCGACGGCCCGACGGTCGTGGTCTCACCGCTGATCGCCCTGCAGCGCGACCAGCGCGAGGGCCTCGCCGGTACCGAGGCACCCGACGCCGTCGTGATCAACTCCGCCCAGCGGGCCGCGCAGACCCGCCGGGCGTGGGAGAAGCTGCGCGACGGCACCGCCGAGTACGTGTTCCTGTCCCCCGAGCAGCTGGCCAACGACGAGATCGTCGAGGCGCTGCACGCGGCAGGCGTCTCGCTGTTCGTCGTCGACGAGGCGCACTGCGTCTCCGAGTGGGGGCACGACTTCCGGCCCGACTACCTGCGGCTGGGCCCGGTGATCGAGCGTCTCGGGCACCCGCCGGTGGTCGCGCTGACCGCGACGGCCGCGCCCCCGACCCGCGACGACATCGCGGCCCGGCTGGGCCTGCGCGACCCGGCCCGGGTCGTCGCCTCCTTCGACCGCCCGAACCTGCACCTGGCCGCGCACCTGTTCCACGACGACGACCTTCGCCGGCGCGAGGTGGTCGAGCGCACCGCCGACCTGTCCGCGCAGGAACCTTCAGGGACCGGTACCGGCCTGGTGTACTGCGCCACCCGCAAGGACACCGTCGCCTACGCCGACGAGCTGCGCGGCCGTGGTGTCCGGGCCGCCGCGTACCACGCGGGGATGAAGGGCGCCGACCGCGACGACGTGCACGCGCGGTTCCTCGACGGCCGCCTGGACGTGGTCGTCGCGACGTCGGCGTTCGGGATGGGCATCGACAAGCCGGACGTCCGCTACGTGCTGCACGCCGCAGCCCCCGCCTCGCTCGACGCCTACTACCAGGAGATCGGTCGGGCCGGGCGGGACGGCGATCCTGCGGAGGTGCTGCTGCTGCACCACGCCTCGGACCTGAACCTGCAGCGCTTCCTCACCGCCCGCCGGCCCAAGCCGGCCGCGCTGCGCGCTGTGCTCGACGCCCTCGGGGACGCCCCGCTCACCCCGGCCGAGCTGCGCACCCGCGGCGGGCTCGGGGCGGCGCGCACCACCGCGGCGGTGAACCTGCTGGAGCAGGCCGGCGCAGTGGTCACGCGGCCCGACGGGTGCCTGCACCGGTCGGAGATGCCGGCCGGGGCGGCGGTGGAGCGGGCGACGGAGATCGCCGAGCAGCGGCGGGACGTGGTGCGGTCGCGGATCGAGATGATGCGCGGCTACGCCGAGACCACCGACTGCCGGCGCCGGCTGCTGCTGGGCTACTTCGGGGAGCAGGTCGTCGACCCGTGCGGGCACTGCGACAGCTGCGAGGCCGGTACCGCCCGGGCCGCCGATCCGGCGGAGGACTCCGCGGCCGCCGACGACGGGCTGGCCTCCCGCACGAGGGTGCGCCACCCCGAGTGGGGCGACGGGGTGGTCATGTCGACCGAGCCCGACCGCGTCACGGTGCTGTTCGCCGAGCACGGATACCGGACCCTGGCGCTGGCCGCGGTGCGGGAGAACGACCTCCTCGAGCCGGTGGGACAGGGCTGACCGCGACTCCGCGCGGCGACCTGGGTCCGGCACCGGTTCCGACGCGCGCACGCCCCGGGACGCCGCGCGGAGTGGCCGTCGCGCCCCCGCCCGGTGCACTTCCGGGGGTTGAGAACCGTCGGCAGCGGCTACCCGCCGACGCAGGGGCGCCATCCCGTCCCGTTCCGTCATCACCGCCGGAGGAGCCCCGTGTCCCGCCCCCCGACGTCCTCACCGTCGTCCGCGTCTTCCGCCCAGCCCGACAACCCCTCCGGCCGCTCCACCTCCGGCGTGCCGGGCGCCACGGCGCTCGCGTGGGCGGTCGTCGGCCTGGCCGCGCTGCGCAAGCGCAAGACTCAGTCGACGGAGCGGCAGGCCCGCGTCGACCCGTTCCGCCCTCGTCCACCCCGCCCGGGCGGGTCCGACGCTAACGGGCAGGTGGCGACGGCCGAACCGGGCGTCCCGCCTGCCTCGACCGGCGCGACCGCTCCGACCGGCACGAACGGCCAGACCGGGGCGAAGGAGCCGACCGGCCCCGCCACGAACTCCGCGAACCGTCCCGGGGACGAGGCCGAGCTGCCCACCCAGATCCCGCCCCAGGGCTGGTGGCAGGTGACCCGGCGGGCGTTCAAGGAGTCCTCCGCGGACAACCTCGGGATCATGGCAGGCGGGATCGCCTACGCCGCGTTCCTCGCCATCTTCCCGGCCATGATCGCCGGCATCAGCCTCTTCGGACTGGTGGCCGATCCCGCGACGATCGCCCAGCAGGCCGAGGGCGTCATCGCGGCACTGCCCGAGACGGCCCAGCCGCTGCTGCGCGACCAGATCGTCTCGCTGACCCAGACGAGCGGCGGCGCACTCAGCTGGAGTCTCGCCATCTCGATCCTGCTCGCGCTGTGGAGCGCGTCGAGCGGCACGAGCAGCCTGATGACCGGGATCAACATCGCCTACGACGAGCAGGAGAGCCGCAACTTCGTCAAGCTCCGCGGCACCGCGCTCCTGCTCACCCTCGGCGGGATCATTTTCGTGCTGCTCACGCTCGCGCTCGTCGCCGTGGTCCCGCCGGTGCTCAGCGCGCTGCAACTCGGCACGTTCATCAACGTGATCGTGCAGGTGGTCCGCTGGGTGCTCCTCGTTGTTCTGATCATCGTGGCGCTCGCCGTGGTGTACAGACTGGCCCCGGACCGCGATGCCCCGCAGTTCACGTGGACCAGCGTCGGTGCGCTGGTGGCCGCGGTGCTCTGGGTGGTGGCCAGCCTCGGCTTCAGCCTCTATGTCAACAACTTCGGCAGCTACAACAAGACGTACGGCGCGCTCGCCGGGGTTGTCGTCCTGCTCCTGTGGCTGTACCTGACCAGCTACATCATCCTGCTCGGCGCGGAGATCAACGCCGAATCGGAGAAGCAGACGAAGAAGGACACCACGACCGGATCGCCGGTGCCGATGGGCGAGCGCCAGGCGGAGGCCGCCGACACGGTCGCCGACCCGCCCGAGCCTGGGAAGAAGTAGGTCTCAGGAACCGGCGGGGCGCCACCGGGCGTCGAGCACGAGCGTGAGCCGGTAGCCGACCAGCACCAGCACGTGGATGAGGTAGAGCCAGAGCGCGAGCGCGGCGACGGCTCCGAACACCGGCAGGCCGCCGAAGGGCAGCGCCCAGTCGACCGGGATGGCGAGGAACAGCAGGAACCCCTGCAGGAAGCCCGCGACGACCGAGCCGCTCGCGAAGCTGCCGAGCACCAGCGCGCGCGTCCCGATCCGCCCGGCCCCCACCAGCCGGTAGAGCAGCAGGAACGCGATCCACAGCAGCACGAAGGTGACGTGGAAGGCGATCACCACGCCGAGCACCAGCCGGCTTCCCCCGGCGAGGTAGAGCGGGGAGACGACCGGCCCGGCGGCCAGCAGCGCGAGCACGAGCACCGGGGCGACGGCGACGATCGGCAGCAGCGCCAGCCGGCCGCGCCAGCCGGTGAACTTGTCGGGACGTTCCGGGGAGAGCTGCAGGAACGCCCGCCGCAGGCCCTCCCCGTAGAGGCTGGCCGGGAACAGCACGACCGCGGTCTGCAGCGGGGTCATCGTCAGGGCCGTAGCGGTCAGGATGCGCAGCGCCTCCGGCGTGCCGTGGCTCTGCGGGATCCCGGCGACCGCGACCGCGACGCCGTCGGCCAGCCGGTCGGGTCCGACGAGCGCCGCCGCCAGCCGCAGCGACACCAGCACGATCGGGACGATCCCGATGACGCCGAAGAACGTCGCCCCCGCCGCCCACAACGCGAGATCGCTGTCGGGGTGGGACCGGCCGAGCCCGCGGACGAGCTCGCGCGCGCCGCGTCCGAGCGGGCGGTGGGGCCGGCCCGCGGCCCCCGCACTCTGCGCCGCGGCACCACCCGCCTGCGGTGACACGTCCCGCTCCGTGGCCCCGCCCGGCTCCGCCGACCCGTCCGCACCGTGCCGCTCGTCCGCTCCGGTCGCCGTCACCGCGGGCGCCTCCGCTTGCCCACCGGTCGCCGTCACCGCGGGCCCCTCCGCTCGTCCACGCCTCCACAATGCCGCCCCGACCGACAAGCCGCGCGGTCGGCGTGGCGCACACACCAACATCATCATCGAGCGACATCGGCCGGCGAGCGGGCTCACCATGACCGCACACCGCCGCCGCGGGGTCGGCGTGTCACGCTGGGACCGTGACCGGACACCCGCCGACCCACGGGCGCCGAACCGGTACTGCCCCGGCCGACCAGCCCCGGACGGGCGTGCAGGGCTGGGCCGCCCTGCACGGCGGCATCCGGCCCTCGGCGCTGGTCCGGCTGTGGCTGCGCGGGGTGCAGCGGCTCGCTGCCGGACCGGTCGCGCGGGTCTCCCCCGACGCGCTCTCCGTCGCCGGGGTCGCCGCCGCCGGTGGCGCGGCGGTCGTCGCCGCACAAAGCGGGCGGTGGCCGCTGGTCGCCGCGGCGCTCGTCGTCCTCGCCGGGGTGTTGGACGGGCTCGACGGCGCGGTCGCGCTGCGCACTGGCCGGGCGCGGCCGCTCGGTGCCGTCGTGGATGCGGTGGCCGACCGCGTCGGCGACCTGCTCCTCGTCGCTACCCTGGCCGTGCTCGGTGCACCGCCTGCCTGGTGCATCGCCGCCGGGGTCCTGACCGTGCTCCACGAGTACCTCCGCGCCCGTGCGGGCGCCGCCGGCATGCCCGGTGTCGGCGCGCTGACCGTGGCCGAGCGCCCGACCCGGCTGGTGCTGGCGGCGGTCGCCTGCCTGGGCGCGGGCACGCTGCCGGCCGGCACCCCGCTGACGGGCTGGAACTGGGCGACGGTCTGCGCGATCGGCTGGGTCGCGGTCGCGGCGGTCGGGTTCGTCCACCTCTCGATCGGGGTGGCCCGGACGACCCCGCGCCACTTTCCCGACGACGACCCCGCCTGAACCGCGCGGCGCCGAGCAGCGAACGCGGCGCTCAGGCCGGCCCGACGAGGTCGGCCACGATCTTCGCGGACAGGGCGACGATCGGCAGCCCGCCTCCCGGGTGCGCGGACCCGCCAACGAGGTAGAGCCCCGGCACCGGGGACCGGTTCGCCGGGCGGAGCAGCGCGGCGAGCATTCCGTGCGAGGCGGTCCCGTAGATCGCCCCGCCGGGTGCCGCGGTGCCGCGTTCGAGGTCGGCAGGAGTGCGGATCTCCCGCCAGCGGACCCGGCCACGGACGTCCTCGCCGCGGGACGCCAGCACCTCCAGCACCCGGTCCGCGTAGCGCTCGCGCAGGCTCGGAGCATCCCAGTCGACCCCGCCTGCCGGGTCGTGCACCGGGGCGTTGACCAGCACGAACCACGCCTCCCCGCCGGCTGGCGCCATCGCCGGGTCGGCCGGGGAGTGCACGTAGACGGTCGGGTCGGGTACGGGCGCGGGGCGGCGGAACAGCGCGTCGAACTCGGCGTCGTAGTCGGGCGGGAACCAGATGCGGTGAGCCGGCTGACCGGAGCAGGCGGCCGCGTCGAGGGCGAGCAGGAGGACGAACCCCGCCACGGACACCGGCGCGCGGCGCAGCACGGCCCGGACGGTCCGGACTGCCACTGCCCGCCCGGGGAGCAGCCGGTCGTAGAGGACGCGGGCGTCGGCGTCGGACACGACGACGTCCGCGGGCACGGGCCGGCCGCCGGCCAGCCGCACCCCCGACACCCGGCGCCCGGACGTCGTGATCTCGGCGACCGGGGAGTCGAGGTGCACCGCAACCCCGAGCGCCCGGCAGCGCTCCAGCAGCGCGTCGCCCAGGCGGCGCAGGCCCCCGCGCACCCACCACGCCCCGAAGCGCTGCTCGACGTACGGCGTCACCGACAGCACCGACGGGGCACGGCGCGGGTCCGAGCCCGAGTAGGTGGCGTACCGGTCCAGCCACATGCGCAGCCGCGGGTCCGGAAGGAGCTGCTCACCGAGCCTGCGCACCGTCAGCCACGGCGCGACCACGCGCAGGTCGCGCAGGCCGGCGCTGAACCGCGCGAGGTCGCGGGCGCGCAGGGGCCGGTGCAGGACCGGCTCGCCGACGAGGTCCCACAGCCTGGCGGAACGGTCGTGCAGCGCCTGCCACGCCGCACCGGACCCCGGACCGAGCGCGGCGTCGAGCGCGGCCGGGACGGCCGCCGCGTCGAACGGCAGGTCCAGCCGGGTGCCGTCGGCGAACCGGTAGCCGCAGACCGGATCGACCGGCTCGATCTGCAGGTCGGCGGGACCGCCGGTGGCGGCGAACAGATCGGTGAACACCTGCGGCAGGGTGAGCAGCGACGGTCCCGTGTCGAAGGTGAACCCGTCGCGGCGGTACTCCCCCAGCTTCCCGCCGTGGGTCGCGGCGCGCTCGTGCACCGCCACCCGGTGGCCCTGCGCCGCGAGCCGGGCGGCGGCGGCCAGGCCGCCGACCCCGGCCCCGATCACGACGACGCGCGCCACGTCAGGACACCCCGCCGCGGCCGCCGCTCAGCCGTCGACCCTTCCACGTCAGCTCGCCCCGCCGGTGGCCGCGCCACGACGACGCCAGCAGCCCGAGCAGCGCCGCCACCGAGACCGGGTGGGCCAGCGCGTCGGGCCACGCGCGCCCACCGCTGTGGCCGGCGGCCAGCACCCGGCTCACCACCGCTGCGGCGTAGCCGATCAACCCAGCGCGGGACCCGCGTAGGGCCGCCAGGGGCGGCACCAGGTAGGCCAGCGCCAGCGCGCCCGCGACGGCCGCCGACGCCGGGGCGGGCCCGAACGCGGCCCAGAGCGACTTGCGGTACCCGGCGCGCAGGTCCGCCCAGCCGTCGTACATGCGGCACGCCGCGAGGTCGGCGCCGTCGGCCACGCCGACCCGCCCACCGGAGCGCTTGACCGCACGGGCGACCGCGAGGTCGTCGAGCACCTCCGCGGCGACCCCGGCGAACCCACCGGCCCGCGCCAGCGCGGCGGCGTCGACGACGAGGAACTGGCCGTTCGCAGCGCACAGGGCCGGCTGCGCGGACCGCTCGGCGCGGCGCAGCGGCAGGGACACCATCCACGACCACTGCAGCAGCGGCTGCACGAGCCGGGCGGGGCCGTCGGCGAGCTGGCGCGGCCACGGCGAGAGCAGGTCGAGCCCGGCGCCGCGCAGCACCGCGACGGCGGCCGCGACGGCGTGCGGCGCCAGCGTCACGTCGGCGTCGACGAACACCAGCACGCTTCCGCGGGCGGCGGCGGCGAGCTGCGCGCAGGCGTGCGGCTTGCCCGGGAGGCCGCGCGGGGGTGGGCTGCCGCGCAGGAGGCGCACCCGGGGATCGCCGCCGGCCACGCGCCGGACGATGTCCCCGGTGCCGTCCGTCGAGCCGTCGTCCAGCACGAGCAGCTCGAGGTCGGCGACACCGCGCTGGCCCAGCAGCGCCGCCAGGGTCGGACCGACACGGTGCGCCTCGTCGCGGACCGGCAGCGCCACGGTCACCGGCTCGGTCACGAGCGGGGGGTCGACGGGCGGCCGGCGCAGCCCCCTGAGGTTGACCGCCTGGTGCAGCGTGCCGAGCACCGCAAGCGCCGATCCCGCGCGCACGAGCACACGCGCCGCAGCGGTGGTCACCACGGCGAACCCGGGTGGCGGTGCGGGACACGGCAGCGGGCCCGGCACGCGGGACGGCGGAGGATCCGGCAGGATCGAGGCATCCCGGCGAGCCTAGATCGGTCCGCCGGACCGGCTCCCCACCGGCACGCGCCCCGTCCCACCGGAGGACCCCGATGTCCCGTCCCACCGCCGTCCCGCTGCCCCGCGCGGTGCTCGGCGGGCACCGCGCCGCAGTGCCGCCGCTGCGCGTGCTGCTGCCGTGGGGGCTGGTCGGTGCGACGGTGCTCGTCCAGATCGTCTACCCGTTGGTGACCGACGCGGTGCGCACCGAGATCACCGTGGCCTCGGTGCTCGTGTTCTGCGCGGCCTCGGTGGCCGACGCCGCGCGGGTGCACGGGCTGCGGGGGGCCGCCGTGCTGCTCGCCGTCGCGGGCGGGGGTGGCCTGCTCGTCGAGGCCCTCGGCGTGCACACCGGCGTCCCGTTCGGCGCCTACGCCTACACCGGCGACCTCGGCGCGCAGGTGCTCGGCGTGCCCGCGGTGGTGCCGCTGGCCTGGACGATGATGGCCTGGCCCGCGCTGGTCGTCGGCCGAGCGCTCGCCCGACGCCTCCCGGTGGCGCTGGTCGGCGGCGTGGCACTGGCCGCATGGGACCTGTTCCTGGACCCGCAGATGGTCGACGCCGGGCACTGGACGTGGGCGCACCCGCACCCCGCGCTGCCGCTCGTGCCAGGCGTGCCGCTGACGAACTACGCGGGCTGGCTGCTCGTCGGCGTGGCCATGGTCGGGACGCTTCACCGGGTGCTGCCCCGCCACGACCGACCGTCCGGCCCGGCGGCGGCGCTCTACCTGTGGGCCTACGGGTCGTCCGTGGTCGCGCACGTCCTGTTCTTCGACCGGCCGGGTTCGGCGGTGGTCGGCGGGCTGGTGATGGGGGTGCCCGCGGTGCTCTTCGCCCGCGCCCTGTGGGCGTCCGCCCCGCGGGTCCGGTCGGCGTAGCGCGCCCCTCTCAGGAGTCGCCCTCCGCGGCGGGCTTGTCCGCGTACTCGTCCGACGGGTCGGGGTGCGTCGCGGCGTCCGGACGCGGCCCCGAGGGAGCTGTCATCGTCGCCTCCGCATCCTGGTCACCCTGCGCGTAGGCGGGGTCGGTGTCGGGTGAGGTGACGGGATCGGTGTCGGCCATGTCGGAGGCGTACCCACTCGCCCGCGTCTCGGCACACCCCGCTCGACAGCGTGAGCACTGCGCCACAACTCACGACGAAGAGTGATCGAAGAGGGTTGCGGCCGCCCACCCGGGGTAGTTGCCAGTCTGGTCGAACCCCTCGACCCCGAGACCAGGAGTCATCAGCGATGAGCCAGCAGATCGGCGGTTACCCGCCGGCCACGGCGCCCGGCTCCCCCGCCGGGCGACCCACCACACAGGCGACCCGTGACGAGGCCACGGAGGTCGGCCGCACCGCGGCGGACGCCGGACGGCAGGTCGCCGGTACGGCGGCCGAACAGGCCTCCAACGTGGCGCAGGAAGTCAAGGCACAGGCGCGCGACCTCGTCGGCGAGGCCCGAGGCCAGGTCCAGGACCAGGCCCGCGCCGGCCAGCAGAAGGCCGCCGACGGCATCCGGGCCCTGAGCCAGGAGCTGCGGGAGATGGCCGACGGCGGACAGCAGTCCGGAACCGTGTCGGAGGCCGCGCGGCAGGCCGCGGACCGGGCGGACCGCCTGGCCGACTGGCTCGGCCGCCGGGAACCCGGCGATCTCGTCGAGGAGGTGCGGTCGTTCGCCCGCCGGCGACCCGGCGCGTTCCTGTTCGGCGCGGCGGTCGCCGGAGTGGTCGTCGGACGGCTCACCCGCGGAGCCGTGGACTCCGCCCGGACCGACTCCGACCGCGCCCCGCAGCACCTCGCGGCCGCACCGACGTACCGGACACCGGCGGTCCCGCCGTCGCCCTACCCGGCCGGGCTCGACGTGCCCCCGCCGGTGCCGGCGGCGCCGCTCGACACCCCGACACCGCCGCAGGGCCAGGCCGTTCCGCCCCACCTGCCCCCGTCGCCTGCAGCTCCGCTGCCCCCGGCATCCCCGCACGTCCCCGTGGCCGACCCGCTCGACCGGCCCGCAGGCACCGTCGGGGAGTACGTCGACGACCTCGAACGTCCCGCCGGGGAACGGGGCAGCAGCGCTGACCCGCTGAGCGACCCGCTCGACGACCCCGACCGGACCGGCCGCGGGGACTTCCGGTGACCGCTCCGCAGCACCCGCGGAACGCGGGGCCCGGCGGGCAGTACCCGGCGGGCCAGTACCCACCGACCCCGTACCCGGGCGGTGCCGTGCCGCCGGGTCCCGTCAGCGCGCCGGGTGGATCCCATGCCGCGGCGCCGCCGATGTCCGGGACGGCGGCCACCACATCGCACCCGGCCGGCTCATACGCGGACGTCGGCGGCGTGTCCGTCGGCGAACTGTTCGGCAACGTCACCCGCGACCTGTCGACGCTCATGCGTCAGGAGTTCGCCCTCGCCCAGGCCGAGGTCAAGGCCGAAGTAAGCAAGACGGGCAAGGCCGCCGGGGCGCTCGGCGCAGCCGGGTTCGCCGGCTACATGGCCGTGTTGTTCCTGTCGATCTGCCTCTGGTGGGCGCTGGGCCACCTGATCGGCAACGGCTGGTCCGCGCTGGTCGTCGCGGTGGTCTGGGGCATCGTCGGCGCCGTTCTCTACTCCAGCGGGCGCAGGAAGCTCCGCGAGGTCAACCCCACCCCCGAGCGCACGGTCGACACGCTGAAGAACGTTCCCGACGCCCTCAAGGGCGAGGCAGGAGGACATCGGTGACCACCTCGAGCGATCCCGAGCAGATCCGCCGCGAGATCGAGCGGACCCAGGCAGCGCTGAGCCAGGACGTCGACGCGCTGACCGAGAAGGTCACCCCGGGCAAGATCGTCGAGCGCCGGGTGGACCGTGCGCGCGACACCGCGACACGGTTGAAGGAGAAGGTCATGGGCAGCGATCCGTACGCCCGCCACGGGTCCGGGGGTGGCAGCGTCCAGTCGGCCGCGTCGACCGCGACGGACCGGGTGTCCGGCACGGCCTCATCCGCGGCCTCGTCGGTGCAGGACGCGGCGTCCTCCGCCGCCGGAACCGTCCAGGACGCGGCGACGACGGCGGCAGGTGCCGTGCAGGAGGCACCGGCCGCCATCCGGCGGCAGACCCGGGGCAACCCGCTGGCCGCCGGGCTCATCGCGTTCGGTGCCGGCTGGCTGGTGTCGTCCCTGCTGCCGGCCACGCGCCGCGAGCAGGAGCTCGCCGACCAGGCCAAGCAGGTGGCGCAGGAGAGGGTGCAGCCGGTGGCGCAGCAGGTGGCGGCCGAGGTGAGGGAGAACCTCCGCGAGCCGGCCCAGCAGGCCGCCGAGTCCGTGCGGTCGACGGCCCAGGACGCCAGGGACACGGTGGCCGACGAGGGCAGGTTCGCGGCTCAGGACGTCCAGGGCCGCGCCCAGGACGCCGCGGGCACCGTCCGGAGCAGCACGAACGGCGCCTGACGCCCGCAACGACGACGGCCCGGCCCCCGCGGGGGCCGGGCCGTTCCGTCCCGGAGCTCAGGGCCCCTGGTGGGTCACCAGCGGGTAGCGCAGCAGCACTGCGACGCCGTCCTCGACCGGCTTGCCGACCAGCCCGGTGCGCCCGCCGCCGAGCGGCTCGAACGCGGCGCCCGACGCGGCGGCGGCCGCGAGCAGCGCGGCGTCGACCGGTACCTGTGCGACCGGCTCGCTGCCCAGCCCGCGGAGCCGCTCCGCGTCCGTGGCCACCTGGCTCGGCGAGTCGCCGACCCACAGCGTCCCCGGTCGCTCGACGCCGCCGTCGAGCAGCAGCGTGTCCACCTGCTGGGCGCGCAGGGCCTGCAGGACGGGCTCGAGGCCGCCGACCGCCAGGCCGTCCGGGCGGCCCGTCTCCTGGTCGAGCCGGTCGAGCACGGCATGGCGCTCGGCGTCGACGACGTTGCGAGCGGCCGCCTCGACGGCGTTCGCCAGCTCCTCGTCGTCGGCGCCTGAGCGGCCGCCGCTGTGCTCGACATCGACGGCGATCGAGGCCGAGCGTTCGGCCAGCGCGTCGCGCAGCAGCGCCCGGGACTGCCCGTCGCCCGCGAGCACCAGCACGCGGGCACCGGTTCGCCGCACCTCGGCGTCGACCCGCTCGGCCAGTGCCGCGACGTTCGAGCGCCAGGTGTTCTCGACGGTGTGCTGCATCTTCAGGTGCTTCCAGCCGCCGCCGCGGGTCTTGTGCAGCGGGTGCTCGTCGCCCCGGACCTCGTCGACCCGCTGGGGATCGTTCTCGCCGGCCAGCAGGATCTCCCCGCCGCGCTTGTCGACGCGGACCACGACCGCGGTCATCGGCTCGGGCGCGTCGAGCAGGAGCGGCAGTACGTCGGGTGCCGAGCGCCAGGTCGCGGCCGGACGGCCCGGCGGCTCGGGCAGCACGCGGTCGAGCAGCACGCGCCCGCCCGCGGCGACGAGGACGCGGCCCGCCCGGCCTACCGCCGGGTCGGCGTCGGCGACGGCGCGGTCGAGCGCGCCGAGCGTCGGCTCGTCGGCGCCCTGCTCGGCCAGTTCGGTGCGGTGCCCCGCCCAGCGCAGTTCCAGCTCGCGCCCGGCGGCCGCACTGTCGTGCGAGGCGTCGAGGTAGACGGTGGCGTAGGGGCCGGGGGTCTCGGTCAACTCGGAGAGGAAGTGCAGGTCCACCCCGATCGCGTACCCGGCACGCCGGCGGTGAACCCCCGGGATCGGCGGGACCGGGTCACCGGGCGGGCGGGGCCACCTCGGCCCGCCGCCGCGCCCCGGCCTCGCCCGTACCGTCCTCGAGGACCTCCTCGAGCTCGGCCGCGTCGAGGTCCGCCTCCCCGGCGTGGGCGGCCTCCCCGGCCGCGAGCGCCTCGTCGGCCCGGCTCAGCAGCGAATGCCCGGTGGCGAGCGTGGTCAGTGTGTTGTTGATGCCGATGAACACGGCGACCAGCACACCCCAGCCGAAGAACACCGCACCCAGTCCGTAGATCGACAGGCCCATCGGGAACGGGACGTAGCCGAGCATCGTGAAGAAGCCCCAGTTGTAGAGCAGCGCGGTGACGCCCATGGTCATCAGGCCCCGGTGGCGCAGCGCGCGGATCGGCTCGCCCAGCGCGGCCCCGTGCGCGGGTTTCGGGGTTCGCGGCACCAGGACGAGGGTCGCGACCAGCGCCAGCGCCATCAGCACCGAGACGCCGAAGAACGGGCCCCGCCGGCTCCAGGAACCCAGCAGCGCCCCGAGCAGCGGGCCGCAGGCGATGCCGACCCCCAGCGCGGTCTCGTACAGCACGATGGCGCCCGCGAAGCCGCCCGACGCCGATCCGACGATCACCGCGAGGGATGTCGCGATGAACAGGGCGTTGCCCAGGCCCCAGCCGGCCCGGAAGCCGACGATGCGCCGATGCCGTCCGAGGCACCGGCGAGGAACGCGAACACCACGATCAGCCCGAGGCCCAGGACCAGGGTGCGTGGGAGCTCACCGGTCCAGTGTGCCTCAAAGTAATTAGCGATGCTCACTATATGCATCACGCGGCGGGGTGATCCCGATGACCGCGCGGTTCTGTCGGTGGCCGCCGCTACCGTCGCGCCATGACCGAGCCGACCGGTGTCACCTCCCCGGCCGTCGCGCGCCTGCAGGTCGTCGCGCTCGACTGCCCGGATCCCTCCGCCCTCGCCGCCTTCTACTCCGCCGTCCTCGGCGCTCCGATCGAGACAACCGAAGACGACTGGGTGCAGCTCGCGCCCGCAGGTGGCGCCTCCCCGCTCGCCTTCCAGCAGGTCGCGGACTACCGACCACCGCAGTGGCCGGGCGCGGAGCACCCGCAGCAGCTCCACCTGGACCTCGAGGTCGCCGACCTCGACGCCGGCGAGGCGGCGGTCGTCGCGCTCGGCGCCCGCAAGCACGAGGTACAGCCGGGTGAGACGTTCCGGGTCTTCCTGGATCCTGCCGGCCACCCGTTCTGCCTCGTCCTGGCGTGACGACCTCTCGTCCCGGTCCTCCACGTTGAGGAGAAGGGACCCACCAAAGCGGGCGGGCGACCAATACTCGGCCTGTAACGCCACGAATCACCGGAACGAGTTCGGCGAGCGACGATCAATCGGGGAATGGTGAGGCATGACTACGTCGCTGAGCTCCGTGGCGGGCGGTGCGGCGGCCGCCTCGCTCCGGGTGCTGGTCGTTGACGACCACAAGACGTTCGCGGACCTGCTGTCGCTGGCGCTCTCCTCCGAACCGGACCTCGACTGCGTCGGCACCGCCGGCAGCGCGGCCGAGGCGGTGGCGATGGCGGCCGAGCTGAAGCCGGACATCGTCGTCATGGACATCGAGATGCCCCGCCAGGACGGGCTGGCCGCGACGCGACGGCTGCGTGAGGTGGTCCCCGATCTGGTCATCGTGGTGGTCACGGCGCACCGCGACCCCCAGTGGGTGCTGCGCGCGACGCAGGCGGGCGCGTCGGCGTTCGTCCCGAAGAACGGGTCGCTGCCCGAGATGCTCGACGTGCTCCGGCGAGCGCGGAACGGCGGCATGCTGGTGGCCGCCTCCGCGTTCGGCTCCACCACGTCGACACCCGAGCCGACGATCTCCACGCCGCGTGTCGAGCTCACCCAGCGGGAGCGCGACGTGCTGCACTGCCTCAACCGGGGCATGGCCCCCAAGGCCATCGCCCGGGTGCTCGGGATCAGCCTGCACACCTGCCGGGGCTACGTGAAGTCGCTGCTGTCCAAGCTCGGGGTGAGCTCGCAGCTGGAGGCCGTCGTGACGGCCCAGCGGCTCGGGCTCATCGACCGGTCCGACGGTGGCTGACCGTCCCGGGGTGCGGACCAACCCGCGCATCCGACGATCACTCATCACGTACCTCGGCGCCGCGGCACTGGTCCTCGCCGTGGTCGCGGTCGGGGCCGTGCTCGTCGGCCGGCAGGTCGCCCAGGACGAGGCGCTGCGCGACGCCGAGCGGGTCGCACAGCGCACCGCGAACCTCGTGGTGGCGCCGCTCCTCGGCGAGGTGCTCGCCGGCGATGTGTCGCGGCGGCCGGAGCTGGACCGCGCCGTCGCGAACCGGATCCGCGACGGCTCCATCGCCGAGGTCAACGTCTGGGACCGCACGGGCACGGTGATCTACGCAGACGACGTGACCGAGATCGGGCAACGCCTTCCGATCCCCCCAGAGGCCGCCGCGGCGATCGATGCCGGCGCGGTGACCTCGGACGTCACGACCGAGCCGGAGACGGGGCCGATCCCCGGCGACGACCGGTTCGTCGAGGTGTACGCGCCGCTGCGGCTGCCCGGGCAGGCACCGCTGGCGTTCGAGATCTACCTCAGCTACGACCGCGTGGAGACCACGGCGAACAACCTCGTCCTGCGGATCGTGCCGCTCGCCGTCGGGGCGCTGCTCCTCCTGCAGCTCATCCAGACCCCGATCACGGTGTCCCTGGCCCGCCGGGTCGCCGGGCACGAGGCCGAGCGCGCGGCCCTGCTGGAGCGGGCGCTGTCGGCGTCGGAGCGGGAGCGCCGCCAGATCGCGGCGGACCTGCACGACGGCGTCGTCCAGGATCTGGCCGGGGCCGGGTACGCCCTCGCGGCGGTCGCCCGGCGGGTCGACGGGCCCGCGTCCACCGGCGTGGAGCACGTGGGCAAGGTCGTGCGCGGCGCGGTCGAGTCGCTGCGCCGGCTGATGGTCGACATCTATCCCCCGGACCTCAGCGGGGCGGGCCTCCCCGGGGCGATCGACGACCTCGCCACGCCGCTGCGGGAGTCCGGGGTCACCGTGCACGTGCGGGCCGAGCAGCTGCCGGGCGCCTCGTCGGAGGTGGCGGCCGTGCTGTACCGCGTGGCCCGCGAGACCCTGGCGAACGTCGCGAAGCACGCCCAGGCGTCGGCGGTCGAGATCGACCTGGGGCCGGACCGGGCGTCACCGACACCGTCGGTGATGCTCCGGGTGGCCGACGACGGGATCGGGATCCGCCCGGACCAGCTCGACAAGCGGGCCGAGGGCCACCTCGGCCTGCGCCTGCTCATCGACCGGATCGCGGACCAGGGCGGCAGCCTGACGATCGAGGCGCGCCCGGAGGGCGGCACGGTGGCGCTGGCCTCCGTGCCGGTCACGGGCTCGGTCGACCCGGCTCCCCCGACCGCGAGCCCGACCCGCGCCGAGGAGGCGCGCACGCCGGCGGTGAACGGCACCCCGGAGGCGGCGGTACCCCCCAACTCGGGGGCCGTCCCACCCCCACGTGCGGCTGCCCCGAGCAGCCCGTCGCACACAGACTGACTCCGATGGGCCGGTAGGTGCGGTCCGGCCAGCACCCGCCCCACGACCGGCACCCAGGAGCAGCGCGATGACCACCGACGTGAGCCCGAGCGCGACGGCCGGAGCCACTTCCCGCCTGCGCACCTCACCCGCCCTGCTCGCCGCCGTCGGGCTCTACGCCGCCGCCGCGGGACACGTGGTCGCCGCGCTCGTGCACCTGAGCCACGGCTGGAGCATCACCGCGTTCTTCCTCGTCGCGGCGGCCGTGCAGGTCGTCGTCGCCGGGCGGATCGGCCGCGGCACGGCCGCCGCCGGCCTCCTGGTCGCGGTCCTGCTGGGCACGCTCGGGCTCGTCCTGCTCTACGTCGCGAGCCGCACGGTGAACCTGCCGTTCGGTGGCGTGCACACGGTGCACAACGACCGTCCCCAGGACCCCGACCTCCTGGGCACCGCGGTCGTGCTGGCCGAGCTGGTCACCCTCGCCACCGCGCCGGCCCTGCTGCCCGAACCGCTGCGCCGGTGGTCGACCACCACGATGATGCTGCTCGGGGTGGGGCTGTGGGTGGCGTGGGCGACGGGCCTGGTGTGAGCGCCGGGCCGGAACCCTCGGCCGCCGCGCCCCGCGCCCGCTGGCCGCGGTGGTTGCTGCGCGGAGTCGGGTGCCTGGTGGCGGCGCTGGCCGTGCTGCTGGTCTCCGGTGTGCTGCCGGTCCAGGCCATCCGCGTCCCGTCGGACAGCATGGCCCCGACGATCTCGGCAGGCGACCACCTGCTTCTCGACCACCGCGACGCGGGCCGCCACCCGGGCATCGGCGACATCGTCGTCGTGCACGACCCGGTCGGTGACGGCCTGATCGTCAAGCGGGTCGTCGCCGTCGGCGGTGACTCCATCGGCTTCGAGGACGGCGTCCTCGTCCGCAACGGGCGGCCGGTCTCCGAGCACTACACGTCGGACTTCCTCGACGGCGTCTACTACGGCCCGGACGTCGTGCCGCCGGGCGAGCTGTACCTGCTCGGCGACAACCGGTTCGACTCGATCGACTCCCGCAGCTTCGGCACCGTGCCCGTCGACACGGTCGTCGGGCAGGTCGTCGGCCGGCTGCTCCCCCTGCCCGGCCGGCTCTGACTCGGCCTCTCACCCGCTGTGTAGGCGCCGCGGACTCCGGGTAGCCCGGGGGCAGAGCCGACGGAGGGAGACCCCATGGGTACGGACGACAAGATCGACGCCAAGGGCGACGAGCTGAAGGGCAAGGTCAAGGAGGGTATGGGCCGGGCGACCGACGACCGCGACCTCGAGGCCGAGGGCCACGCCGACCAGGCGAAGGGCAACATGCAGCAGGCGGCGGAGAAGGTCAAGGACGTCTTCAAGAGCTGACGCCCACCCCGCCCGAGGGGCCCGACCACCACGGTGGTCGGGCCCCTCGCTCGTGGCGGAGGGTGCCGAGGAGACCGGCTCCCGCTTCTGGACGCCGTGGGCGCTCAGGCGCCGCCGACGCCTTTGCGGAGCGAGTCGCGCATCCGCGGCCGCCCGCTGCGTTGCAGCACCTTGTCGTAGAGGCGCAGGTACCGGTCGGCCATCCGGGACGGGGTGAAGCGCCGGGCGGCCTCGCGGCGGCAGTCGTCGGGGTTCAGGCGGGTCGCCTCCCCTGCCGCGACGGCCAGCGCGTCGGCGTCGCCCGGGTCGACCAGCAGCCCGGTGCGGCCGTCCTCCACCAGTTCCGGCAGGCACCCGCGGCGGAACCCGACCACCGGCGTGCCCAGCGCCAGCGACTCGACGACCGCCGTCCCGCCGGGCTCCTCCCAGTCGATCGGGACGAGCGAGGCGCGCGCCGTGGCGACCAGCTCGTCGCGCTCCTCGCCCGCCACCGTGCCCACCCACCGCACCAGCCGCCCGTCGACCAACGGCTCGACCTCCTCGCGCCAGTAGCGGACGTCCGGGTTGCCCTCGTCCGCGTCCGGCCCGGCGAGCTCCTCCGGGCGATGATGCGGCCCCACCGGACCGGCCAGCACCAGCTCGGCGCCCGTGCGGTGGGCCAGCTGCGCCGCGACGGCCTGGCCCTTGAAGCGCGTCACGCGCCCCATCACGACCAGGTGCTCGCCCTTGCGCACCGCCGGGCGGCGGTCGGCGTGCACGGCGAGCGGGGTGGACAGGTGCACGTGCCCGACGCTGAGCGCCCGCAGCGCCGCCGGCGCCGTGGTGAGCTGTGCGAACGACACCCCGTTCACCCACAGCGAACCGCCGCCGTCGACGTTGCCGTAGAGCTCCGGGTGCTTGCGCAGGTCCCAGTGCAGGGTGTGCAGCACCGGCGGGCAGCTCCGGCCGAGCGCCGCGAGCACGGTGAGCCCGAACGCCTCCTGGTGGTCGTGCACGAGGACGACGTCGTCGCGGCGGCGCAGCTCCCGCACCACGCGATGCAGGTGGGCGGCCGCCACGCCCATCACCCGGTTGTAGGGCCGCTGCAGGTCCGCGAAGCGCCCGTCGGGGAACACCGCGACCCGGTCCTCGACCGGCAGCGTGCTGCTGCCGACCGTCGCGAGCACCACCCGCACGCCGCGCTTGCGCAGCTCGGGCACGAGTGCCGCGAGTACGTTCTCGATCCCGCCGTAGCCGGGCGGCGGCACGGAGAGCCATGGTCCGGCGTTCACCAGCACCGTCATCGTCATATGCGGCACGGTGCCCGTTTCCCCCGGAGATAATCCAGGTATGGAACTCGCATGGTGACCAGAAACCCGGCAAACCACCCCGTTTGCCGTATCGGCTTCGTCGGAACGGGTGGCGTCGCGACGCGACACGCACAGGTCCTGTCCGGGTTCGAGGACGTCACCCTCGTCGCGGCCACGGACGTCGACCGCGCTCGGGCGGAGGCCTTCGGCACGCAGTTCGGCACCGCGGCGGTCGACGGCGTGGGGGCCCTGCTCGCACAGGGCCTCGACGCCGTGTACGTCTGCGTGCCGCCGTTCGCCCACCACCCCGCGGAGACCTCGGCCGAGGTGCAGGTGGCGGACTCCGGGGTGGCGGTGTTCGTGGAGAAGCCGCTCGCCACGGACCTGGCCACCGCCGAGGCGATCGCCGCGCGCCTGCGCCGTGCGGGCGTGCTCACCCGCGTCGGCCACCACTGGCGCTGCGCGGAGCCGGTGGCGCGCGCCCGGGAGCTGCTCGCCCACCGCACGATCCGGCTGGTCTCCGGGACCTGGTGGGACAAGGTGCCGCCGGTGTCGTGGTGGTTGCACCAGGCCCGTTCCGGCGGCCCCGTCGTGGAGCAGGCCATCCACCTCCTGGACCTGGCGAGGGTACTGGTCGGCGAGGTCGAGGTGGTGCAGGCCAGCGCGAGCGGCACCGTCCCCGGCGGTGACGTCGACGCCGCCGTGGTCGCGCTCCTGTCGTTCGTCGACGGGGCGGTCGGCACGCTCGGCACCGCCTCGGTGCTCGGCGCCAAGCACCGCGCCGGCATCGAGATCGTCGCGGAGGGGCTCGTGGTCGGCGTCGGCGAGGATTGGCTGGAGGTGTACGACGGCGTGGTGTCCTCCCGCGCGGAGTTCGACCGGTGGACGGCGTGCGTCGCCGCGGACCGGGCGTTCGTCGACGCGGTGGCGGGCCGCCCGGTCGACCCGCTCCATTCGCCGCCCGACTACGAGGAGGCCCTGCGCAGCCACCGGCTGGCGACGGCTGTCGCGCGGTCCGCCGCCTCGGGTGCGCCGGAGCGACTCCGGTGAACCGCCCCGCTCCGCACGACCACCCCGCCGGCCCGCACCACACACCGCCCGGCACCGACCTCGCGCTGGTCGTCGAGGAGCCGGGACGCGCCGCCGTCCGCCCGGTACCTGCCACGGACGGCCCCGTGACGGTCCGCACCCGCTACACCGGGCTGTCCGCCGGCACCGAGCTGAGCTTCTTCACCGGCACGAACCCTGCGCTGAGCTCGTCTCACGACCCGGAGCTCGGCCTGTTCCGCACCGACCTGCCCGGCACGGGCTATCCGGTGGAGCGGCTGGGCTACATGGAGGTCGCCGAGGTCACCGACGTTCCCGACGGCCTCGGGTACGCCGTGGGCGACCTCGTCGCGATGACCTACGGGCACCGCACCGGCTACCGCGCCGACCCGCTGCGCGACCGGATCGTCCGCGTGCCGCCCGACCTGGACCCGCTGCTCGGCATCTACGTGGCCCACATGGGCCCGATCTGCGCGAACGGGCTGTTGCACGCCGCGGTGGAGGAGTTCGGCCGCGACGTGCGGGTGCTGGGCGACGGCGTCCGCGGGCGACGGGTGGCGGTCGTCGGTGGCGGGGTGGTCGGCCTGCTCACCGGCCTCTTCGCCCGGCACCACGGCGCGGACGAGGTCGTGGTGCTCGATCCCACTCCCATGCGCCGGGCGGCCGCGGAAGGCCTGGGCCTGACCGCCCTCGACCCCGACGAGGGCGACGTCGCCGTCGCGCTCAAGTCCCGCTGGCGGCGCGGCGCCGGTGACCGCGGGGCGGACGTCGTCTTCCAGTGCCGCGGCCGCAGCGCCGCGCTGGCGCTGGCACTGCGGTTGCTGCGGCCGCAGGGCACCGTGATCGACCTGGCCTTCTACACCGACGACGGCGCGCCGCTGCAGCTGGGCGCCGAGTTCCACCACAACGGGCTCGGGGTGCGCACCGCGCAGATCGGCCGGGTGCCGCGCGGCACCGCGCACATGTGGGACCGCGAGCGGCTGTCGGCGGAGACGATCGCGCTGCTGCGCGCCCACGGCGGGGCGGTGCGGGCACACGTCATCACGGACGTCCTGCCCCTGGCCGAGGGCCCGGCGCTGCTCGCGGACCTCGCGGCGCGCCGCCGCCACGTCATCCAGGCGGTGCTCACGGTGTGACGACCCACCCGGCTCGTGATCGTCGAACCGGTGACATGAGCTGCACCGGTGCAGCTCATGTCACCCAACGGCCGATCACGGCGGTGGGTCAGCGCAGGATCCGGGCGTCGATCGGCGGGGCGGCGAGCGCCCGGGCACCCCGGCGCGCGACCAGCAGGGCGACGCCGGGCAGGGACGAGAGCACCCGCAGGACGCGCGGGGGGCGTGGATCGGCGGTGCGCAGCCGGTCCACCGCACCCCGCTCGGCGCGCTTCTGCTGCTGCTGGTCGCGGTCGACCAGCGGACGGCGGGCGGCCTCGACGGCGGCGGTCGCCGCATCCACCGCGTCCGGGTCGACCGGGTCGGCCAGCAGGGGCCCGACCAGCCGGTTCGCCGCTTCCACCGCGTCGAGCACCGCGAAGTTGAGGCCGTTCCCGCCGACGGGCGAGATGACGTGCGCGGCGTCGCCGATCAGGAGGAGACCGGGCTCGCTCCATCGGTCGACCGACGTGATCCGCACCGGGAGCAGGGTGAGCTGGTTGACCTCGCTCAGCCCGTCGAGCCGGTCGCCGAGCCAGGGCAGCCGCCGGCGGAACGCCCCGACCACCGGCCCGATCCCACCCGCGCGCAGGGCCGGGAACGTCCCCGCGGGGATCAGGTAGCCGAGCTGCCAGCTGTCGGCCTGGCCGAGGACCGCGAGCGAGGCGCCGGGCTCGGCGATGATCCCCAGGCCCGACTGCGGTGGGTCGCTGTCCCGGCGGGGCACCTCGTACCAGCAGATGTCCAGGTGAGCGCCGAGCTCGGTGGCGGTGATCGTCGAGAGCGTCCGGATCTTCGAGTTGCGCCCGTCGGCGCCGACGACCAGGTCCGCGTGCAGCCGCTGCCGGGCTCCGCCACGGGTGTACTCGACGCCGACCACGCGGCCGCCGCCGTCACGGAGCAGCGCGGACGCCCGCGCCCCCATCTCGACGCGGAACCCCGGGAAGCGGGCTGCCTCCTCCACCACGAACGGCAGGAACCGGCCCTGCGGGACCAGCGCGTAGTACGGGTACTTCGCACTCGCGCGCCGGTAGTCGGCCAGGCGGTAGGCACGGGTAGGGGTGCGCCACACGAACGCGTCCGCGGTGCCGTGCGGCACGGCGGCGAGCAGCGGATCGGCGAGCCCGAGCTCGTCGAGCACCTCGAGCACGGGCGGGGCCAGCGCGTCGCCACGGAACCGACGGTCGAAGTCCGGCCGGGATTCGAGCAGCGTGACCGGCACGCCCGCCCGGGCCAGCAGGTAGGCCAGCATCACCCCGCCCGGGCCTCCGCCAACGACCGCGCAGCGGGTGGCGCTCTCCGTCGACATGGCTCCACGCTAACCGCGCGCCGCACACCCCGGCGCGTCGACGCACCCCGCCCAGCAGGTGCGGCAGCCCTGCACGGTGTGCGACATCCCTGCACGGTGTGTGCTGCAGCCCCGCACGGCGTGCGACGCGCCGGCATCCTCGCTGCGTTACCGTCGCGCGGTGCGTCTCGCGCCCCTCCTCGTGACGGCCCTGCTCGCGGCCGGGTGCACCACGGTGGTGGCGGGGACGCCGTCGGCGCCGACGGGAGTCCTGCTCCCCCCGCGCCCCCGGGAGATCCGCCTGGACGGGGTGGATCCGTGCACGCTGCTGACGGCGGAGCAGCGGGGGGCGCTCGGACTTGACGAGCGAGCCGCGGCTTCGAGCACGATCCCGTGTCGAGTTGTTCCACGGCGATGTGCCGACATGCACGATGCGTGGCATTCTCCGGAGAAGTCCTCGTCGGTCGTGAGCGGAGTCGGACTCGTGACGACCGTCGGCATCGAGCGGTGGTCTGATCGGCCGCTCTGCACGCCGACGTGCCGCGCAGCGACGTCGGCGGCTTCCCCGCCGTCGATCGCGACTCCGACGCAATTCATCCGACTACTGCAGCGTTGAGGTCGATGTCGCGCCCGGCCAGCTCCTCGATGTCCACGTTCCGGAGCCGATAGTCGTCAGGCGCCGATTCCCCAGACGGAACTCTGCGTATCGAGCGCCCAATCGGCCGCCGCCGCACATGCTGCGTCGCTCTGCTGGCACGCTGAATTCACAGCTGCGAACTCATTCACGGAGAGCGGCACTCTGACGCCGGCATCGAGCCCATAGCCTACCAGGATGGTCAGAGACGCCGATGGGAGGTCAAGTGGCGAGCGCAGGAGATCCTGACGTCTGCAACCTCACATGATTGCTGAGGCTGCGCGCCGCCTTCGCGACCGCGATCGACGCAAGTCGACGTGCGCTCTGCCGAACTGCAGCCGGAGCGGCTATCTTGCCGCAACCCTGGCTCGGCGACGAGACGAGTGGCGAGGTGGCCGCCCACTACACCCGGCGAGCGATGGAGGCGCCCGACTCGTCGTACCGGTCGCTGCAGCAGTACCGCGCGGAGCTCAGCCGCGTTCACGACACCCTCCAGCGCATGGAGGACCAGTACCTCGGCGCCGACCAGGACGCCGCCGACCGGTACCGCCGCATCTGAGTATGTGTCGCCGAGCTCGTTGAGATGGATCATGGCCTTCCTGGCCACGCACGGCGGCCGGCCACCGTCCGCGCGAACGCGACCGGGCGGTGATCGCCGTTTGGCGTCGAGAGTGGTGATCGACCAGCAGCGGACGCGCCGGCTTGCCGATCGACCGCCAGGAGCGCGCGGTGACAGCGATCACCGCCCCCTGCCGGTGACAGGGCCGCCGACCCGAGCCCGCCAGGCCCTGTTTCCGGCCTCGTGGGGCCCGCACGATCAGCTCGGCGTCGATGAAGCTGATCATCCGAAGCCCGGCGGCCGCTCGCTACCCCACGGACCTGCAGGACCGTCGGGTCTGCGCCTGGTGCAGAGCGCGCGGCTCAGCCCGGCGAGCCGCCCTGCAACAGGCGCTGGCGGGCCAGGCGCTCGACGAGCTCTGGCAGCGCGGCCGGATGGGGGCCGTCGAGGTCCTGGTGGCATCGGCGCACCACCTCAGCGATGGCGGGCCGCCGGACCGCCCCCTCGAACTCGCGTTCGAGGCGTGCGACTGCGTCGGCGATGCAACGGTCGTCATCCAGGGCCAGGAGAGTGAATGCGTCAGTGCGGGACATGGACCGCCGGTGCCTCCACGTCAGATACATCGGTAACAGGAAGGTAACCATCGTCGCTCGACACGGGGCCCTTCGGGAAGGGGCCGATGGTCCCGCCGTCACTCCAGGCCGGCGCGCGCGGTCCCCAGCCGGGTGCGGATCCGGTCCAGCATCGCGGCCGGGTCCGCGACCGGTGTGCCGTTCGTACCCAGCATGTCCAGCACGTCGTCCACGGCGGTCCCCAGCGCGTCGTTCTCGGCCGCGCGCGCCGCGAGCTGGGACTGGATCGCCCAGAGGTCGACGAACACCGACACCTTCGACCGCAGCACCCACGGGTCGAACGGCTTGCTGATGTAGTCCACCGCCCCCGCCTGGTAGCCGCGGAAGGCCAGGTGCGGGTCGTAGTCGATCGCGGTCAGGAACAGGATCGGCACGTGCCGCGTGCGTTCGCGGCGCTTGATGTGCTCAGCTGTCTCGAAGCCGTCCATGCCGGGCATGTGGGCGTCGAGGAGGATCACGGCGAAGTCGTCGACCAGCAGCTTCTTGAGGGCGTCCTCGCCACCGCCGACGGTGACGACCTCGACGGCCAGCCCCTCCAGGATCGCCTGCAGCGCCACGAGGTTCTCGCGGCGGTCGTCCACGGCCAGCACCTTGGGCCGGAAGCCCGTCACGACGCCGTCCCCGCGTCCGGTGCGGCGTCGGGATCATCCGGCGCGATCCACGACGCGATGGTGACCAGCAGCTCGTCGAGGTCCACCGGCTTGGTGACGTAGTCGCTCGCCCCGGCCGCGAGGCTGCTCTCCCGGTCGCCGGGCATCGCCTTCGCCGTCAGGAACACGACGGGCAGGTTCGCCCCCTCCGGCAGCGCGCGGATCCGCTGCGTGGTCTCGTTGCCGTCGAGGTCGGGCATCATCGCGTCCATCAGCACGATGTCGATCTCGGGGTGGTGGCGCAGCGTCGCGATGCCGTCGGCGCCGTTGTCGGAGTAGAGCACGCGCAGCCCGTGCAGCTCGAGTGCGCTGGTCAGCGCGAACACGTTGCGCACGTCGTCGTCGACGATCAGGACGGTCCGGCCGCGCAGCGCCGGGACGGGGCGGGTGCCGTGCCGGGGCTCGGGCACGGCGACGATCATCGGCGTCGGGCGCTCGGCCGGCCCGAGCTCGCCCGCGCGGCGCGTGGCGGGGCGCAGCGCCGTACCGGCGGGCGGGATGTCGGGCAGGTACAGGGTGAACTCCGAGCCCACGCCGAGCCGCGACGACACGGTGATGGCCCCGCCGAGCAGCCGGGCCAGCTCGCGGCTGATCGACAGGCCCAGGCCCGTGCCGCCGTACTTGCGGCTGGTGGTGCCGTCGGCCTGCTGGAACGCCTCGAAGATCATCGCCAGCTTGTCGGGAGCGATGCCGATCCCGGTGTCGCGCACGGTGAAGGCGACCATGGGCCGCCCGTCGGCCGGCCGGCCGTGCGCCCCGCGCGGGACGGGTCCCATGACGAGCGCGACGCTGCCGTGCGCGGTGAACTTCATGGCGTTCGACAGCAGGTTGCGCAGGATCTGCTGCAGCCGCCGCCCGTCGGTGACGATCTCGGCGGGCAGCTCGGGGGCGGCCTCGATCCGCAGCTCGAGGCCCTTGTGCTCGGCCTGGGGCCCGAACGCGCGCTCGACGAAACCGCGCAGCTCCGTGAGGTCGACCGACACGAGCTCGACGTCCACGCGCCCCGCCTCGATCTTGGACAGGTCGAGGATGTCGTCGATGAGCCGCAGCAGGTCCGAGCCCGCGTTGTGGATCGTGCTGGCGAACTCGATCTGGCGGGGGCTCAGGTTCTCGTCCGGGTTGTCGGCGAGCAACCGCGACAGCAGCAGCAGCGAGTTGAGTGGCGTGCGCAGCTCGTGGCTCATGTTGGCCAGGAACTCCGACTTGTACTGGCTGGCGGCGGCGAGCTGCTGGGCCTTCTCCTCGACGCCGCGCCGAGCCGCGTCGATCTCCATGTTCTTGATCTCGATGTTGCGGTTCTGCTCCGAGAGCTGCGCGGCCTTCTCCTCCAGCTCGGCGTTGGTGCGCTGCAGCTGCGCGGAGCGGGTCTGCAGCTCCCCCGCCAGGTCCTGCGACTGCGCGAGCAGCTCCTCGGTGCGCCGGTTGGCCTGGATCGTGCGGATCGCGACGCCGATGGTGACGACGAGGCGCTCGAGGAAGGTCAGGTGCAGCTCGCTGAACGGGGTCACCGCCCCGAACTCGATGACGCCGAGGGTGCGGCCCTCGAACGGGACCGGGAGCACGACCACCGCCCGCGGCGGGGTCGCGCCGACCCCCGAGCGGATCGGCAGGTAGCCGGGCGGGACGTCGTCCACCAGCACCCGGCGCCCGTCCGCAGCGACCTGCCCGACGAGGCCCTCGCCGAGCCGGAACGCCGGCGGCCCGCCGTCCGCGGACGCCGGGACGACGGCGTAGCCGGCGCACATCACCAGCCGCTGCGCGTGCCCGCGTCCGGGGGCCGTCGGGTCGACCTCCGGCTGGTCGGCCAGGAAGAAGGCGCCGACCTGGGCGTCCACCAGCGGCGCGACCTCATTCATGATCATCGAGCAGACCTCGCCGAGGTCGCGCTGGCCCTGCAGCAGGCCGCCGATACGGGCCAGGTTCGAGTCGAGCCAGCCCTGCTGCGCGTTGGCCTCGGTCGTGGTGCGCAGCGCCGCGATCATCTGGTTGATCGTGTCCTTGAGGTCCGCGATCTCGCCGCGGGCCGCCACCGTGATCTGCGGGGACAGGTCGCCGCTGGCCACCGCCGTGGACACCGCCGAGATCGCGCGCAGCTGCGTGGTCAGCGTCGAGGCGAGCTGGTTGACGTTCTCGGTCAGGTCCCGCCACGTGCCGGCGACCCCGCGCACCTCCGCCTGCCCGCCGAGCGTCCCCTCGGTGCCCACCTCGCGGGCCACGCGGGTGACCTCGTCCGCGAACGACCGCAGCTGGTCCACCATCGTGTTGACGGTGTTCTTGAGTTCGAGGATCTCGCCCCGCGCGTCGACGGTGATCTTCTGCGAGAGGTCACCCCGCGCCACCGCCGTCGTCACCTGCGCGATGTTGCGCACCTGATCCGTCAGGTTCCCCGCGAGCTGGTTCACGTTCTCGGTCAGGTCCCGCCACGTCCCCGCGACGCCCCGCACCTCCGCCTGACCCCCGAGGTTGCCCTCCGTGCCCACCTCGCGCGCCACCCGCGTGACCTCGTCGGCGAACGACCGCAGCTGGTCCACCATCGTGTTGACGGTGTTCTTGAGTTCGAGGATCTCGCCCCGCGCGTCCACGGTGATCTTCTGCGAGAGGTCACCCCGCGCCACCGCCGTCGTCACCTGCGCGATGTTGCGCACCTGATCCGTCAGGTTCCCCGCGAGCTGGTTCACGTTCTCGGTCAGGTCCCGCCACGTCCCCGCGACGCCCCGCACCTCCGCCTGACCCCCGAGGTTGCCCTCCGTGCCCACCTCGCGGGCCACGCGCGTCACCTCGTCGGCGAAGCTGGAGAGCTGGTCCACCATCGTGTTGACGGTGTTCTTGAGTTCGAGGATCTCCCCGCGCGCGTCCACGGTGATCTTCTGCGAGAGGTCGCCCCGCGCCACCGCCGTCGTCACCTGCGCGATGTTGCGCACCTGACCGGTCAGGTTGCTGGCCATCGAGTTGACGTTGTCGGTGAGGTCGCGCCAGGTGCCGGCGACGCCGCGGACCTGGGCCTGGCCACCGAGGTTGCCCTCGGTGCCCACCTCGCGGGCCACGCGCGTCACCTCGTCCGCGAACGACGACAGCTGGTCCACCATCGTGTTGACGGTGTCCTTGAGCTCCAGGATCTCCCCGCGCGCGTCCACGGTGATCTTCTGCGACAGGTCGCCGGTGGCGACGGCCGTCGCGACCTGAGCGATGCCGCGGACCTGCGCGGTGAGGTTCGCGGCCATCAGGTTGACCGCGTCCGTGAGGTCCTTCCACGTCCCGGCGACGTTCGGCACGGCGGCCTGCCCACCCAGGCGCCCGTCCGTACCCACCTCGCGGGCGACGCGGGTGACCTCGTCGGCGAAGCGGCGCAGCGTGTCGGTCAACGCGTTGATCGTCTCCGCCAGCTCGGCGACCTCGCCGCGCGCGCTGACGGTGATCTTGCGGGACAGGTCGCCCTGGGCGATCGCGGTCGCCGCCGACGAGATCGAGCGCACCTGGTCCGTCAGGTTGCTGGCCATCGTGTTCACCGAGTCGGTGAGGTCGCGCCACGTGCCCGAGACACCGCGCACCGCGGCCTGCCCGCCGAGGCGCCCGTCGATGCCGACCTCGCGGGCGACCCGGGTGACCTCGTCGGCGAACGACGACAGCTGGTCCACCATCGTGTTGACCGTGCGGCCGATCCGCAGGAACTCCCCGCGCAGCGGGCGGCCGGCGATCTCGAGCGCCATGTGCTGGGACAGGTCGCCCTGGGCGACTGCCTCGATCACCCGGGCCGTCTCGGCGGCCGACTGCCCGAGGTCGTCGATCAGGGCGTTGACCGCGTGCACGCCCTCGGCCCACGCGCCGTCGTAGGCCTCCTCGTTGAGCCGCTCCAGCATCCGGCCCTCGCGGCCGACGACCCGGCCGATCCGCAGCAGGTCGCGGTTGCGCCGCTCCAGCAGCCCGACCAGCGCGTCGAACTCCTCGACTACCTCCCGGCTCAGCCCGCGCGGCAGGCGCGTGTCGAAGCGGCCGAGGCGCACGGCGCGCAGGGCCTGGGCGAGCCCGGCTGCCACGGCGTCGTCGGTCGGCTCGTCGACGGCCGGTACCGGCGGGACGCCGTTGTGGGTCGTCGTCATGCCCTGCACCTCCGTCACGCCACACCGAAACCGCAGAGTAGGCCATGCGTGGAGGCCCCCGTGCCACCGCGTCACGACTGCGCCTGCCACCACCGGATGCGCGCCGCGCGCGACCGTGCAGACTGGCGGTGTGCCCGTGCCCGAGGAGCGCCGAATCCGGCTGGCGCCCGACGCGCGGTCCCCCGGGCTCGCACGGCGCATGCTGGTGGCGGCGCTGACCGAGGCCGGACGGGACGACGTCGCGGACACCGTCGTGCTGCTGGCGAGCGAGCTCTGCGAGAACTCCGTGCTGCACGCCGGCACCGAGTACGAGGTCGCGCTGCGCATCGACGCGGCCGAGGTCCTCGTCACGGTGAGCGACCGCGGAGCCGGGCCGCTGGAGCAGCACCTGGCCCAGCCGCGCCGCCGCTACGGCCGGGCCGCCGCGCACGGTCGGGGGCTGCAGCTACTGGCGAAGCTCGCGACGGCGTGGGGCACCCGGCACGAGCAGGACGGCACCCACCGCACATGGTTCTCGGTGGCGACCGCCGACGTCGCCCCCGCCGCACCACCTGCCGAGCTCGCCGTGGAGCAGGCCGCGGTGGCGGGGGTCCCGTCGGCGCGGGTGCGCCGGCTGCTGCACCTGCCGGCCGAGCTCGCCGGCCGGCTCGACGCCACGGAGCTGGTCGCCGAGCTCGTCCGCAGGCTGCGGGAAGTGCTCGACGCCGAGGCCGTGGTCGTCGAGGTCGACGAGGGCGCGGGCGCCGGGCCGCGCATCGTCGCCCGCTCGGGTCCGCTACCCGAGGTGGGGCCGTCCACGAACGCCGCCACGGTCGTCGCGCTGCCCACCACCGCGCCGCTGCGCGGGAGCCTCGTCGTCCGTCCCCACGACGGCGCCCCGGCCGCGCCGGACGCCGCGGACCTGGCCGAGCTGGTCGCCCACCGCGTCGCGATGGCCGTCGAGTCGGCCTGGCTGCGCGAGGTGGACCAGCGCCGCCGCGCCTGGCTGGCCTACCTCGCCGACACCAGCGAGCTGCTGGGGCAGTCGCTCGACGTCGAGCTGACCGTCGCGGTTGTGCCGCAGGTCGTCGTCCCGCGGCTCGGGGCCTGGTGCGCGGTGCACCTGGTCGACGAGGCGGGCCGGCTCCGGCTGGCCGCCCTCACCCACGCCGACGAGGATCGGCTCCCCGAGCTGCGCGCGGCGCTCGACGGCCTGACCCCGTCACCCGAGCTGCGCGCCGGGCTGGCCGGGCTGCTCGCCGGGATGCCCGGACCGGTCCGGTTCGGGCTGCCGACCGACGGCGTCGCCGTGCCGCTCACCTCGCACGCCAGCACGCGGGGGACGCTGACGGTCGGGCGCCCGATGGACCGCCCGCACGGCCCCGAGGACGTGGCGCTCATCGCCGACGTCGCCCGCCGCGCCGCGCTCGCGGTGCACAACGCGCAGGTCACCGCCGCGCACGTGCGGGTGTCGCAGGCGTTGCAGCGGGCGCTGCTGCCGCGCGCCCTCCCGGTGGTCCCGGGCCTGGACCTGGCCGCGCAGTACCTCCCGGCGAGCACGGGCAGCGACGTGGGGGGCGACTTCTACGACGTCTACCCGGTCGGCCCCGCCCAGTGGCTGGTCGCGATCGGCGACGTGTGCGGCACCGGCGCCGGCGCGGCGGCGCGCACGGGGCTGATGCGCGACGTGCTGCGCGTGCTGGTCCGCGAGGGCCGCTCGCTGGTGCGGGCGATCGAGCTGCTCAACGACGTGATGCTCGAGTCGGGCGACCCGCTGCAGTTCGCCACCCTGGCCGCGGCGCTCGTGACCCTGCGCGAGGCAGGCGACGTCGGCGGAACGGGGAGCCGCGAGCTCGAGGTGCAGCTCGTGCTCGCCGGGCACCTGCAGCCGCTGCTGGTGCGCCCCGACGGCCGGGTCGACCTGCTCGGGGTGCACGGCACCGCCGTCGGGCTGGTCGAGCGGCTCGACCTGACGTGCACCTCCCACGTCCTGCGCCCGGGCGAGACCCTGCTGCTCTACACCGACGGTGTCACCGAGCGGCGCCGCGGCGACGAGCAGTTCGGCGTCGAGCGGCTCCGGCGGGCCGGGGGCGCGGCCGCGGGGCGGCAGGCGGCGCGGCTGCTCACGGTGGTGCTCGCCGCGCTCGACCGGTTCACCGCCGAGGCGCACGACGACGACATCGCCCTGCTGGCCCTGCGGGCCGAGCCGCCGGCGTGACGGGGGCGCCGCCGCCGGACGAGCCCGGGCGACGGCGCCTCGTCGCGCGGTGGGCGCTGCTGCTCGCGCTCACCGCCGCGGGCACCGCCGCCCTCGACGCGCTCGCGGTGCCCTCACCTGCCCTGTTCGCCGGGCTCGTCGGCGCTGGCGCGCTGGCGCTGCTCGGCCTCGCCCCGGGGCGAGTGGCGCGGCCGCTGAACATCTCCGCACAGGCCGTCGTCGGGGTGGTGATCGGCGTGCTGGCCCGGGCGGAGACCCTCGTCGCCGTCGCCCGGGACTGGCTGCCGGTCCTGCTCGTCGGCTCCGGGACCCTGGCGCTGAGCATGGCCGCGGGGCTCCTGCTCGGCCGCCGCCCGGGCGTGTCGGCGCTCACCGGGATGCTCGCGCTGACCGCGGGCGGCGCGTCGGGACTGGTGGCGGTCACCCGCGAGCTGGGCGGTGACGACCGGGTGGTCGCCGTCGTGCAGTACCTGCGGGTCGTGCTCGTCACGGTGTCGATGCCGGTGGTCGCCGGCGCCGTCTACGGGGCGTCCGCGGACGCCGGCTCGGGGGCCGACGTCGGCAGGGCGCCGTGGTACCTCGGGCTGCTGCTCACGGTGGTGTGCGGGGTCGTCGGCGTCCCGTTGGCCCGGCTGCTGCGGATTCCGGCAGGCGGGCTGCTCGGGCCGATGACCGTGGCGCTGGTGCTCACGCTGACCGGGGTCGGTGGCGGCGCCGTCCCGCCGTCGGCGCTGGTCGAGCTCGCTTACGCGGTGATCGGGTGGCAGGCCGGTGTGCGGTTCACCCGGGAGAGCCTGCGGGTGGTGGCCGGGCTGCTCCCCGCGGCCGTCGCGCTGATCGCGGCGGTCGTGGCGGCGTGCGCGGCGCTGGGCGCGCTGCTGGCGCGGCTCACCGGAGCCACGCCGCTCGAGGGCTATCTCGCCACCACCCCCGGCGGGATCTACGCGGTGCTGGCGACTGCGATCTCCTCGGGTGTCGACGTGGCGTTCGTCGTCGCGGTGCAGGTGCTCCGGGTCGTCGTGATGCTGCTCGTCGCGCCGGCGATCGCCCGGTGGGTGGCGACCGGACGGTGACACCTGCGCCGGCCGCGCGTTTCTGCGATATTGCGTGCCGTGGAGCTGCACGGGGAGACCAGCGGCCCGCCGGCGCACCTCGTCCTCGAGGCCACGGACGCCGCGGCGTTCGCCTCGCTGCGCCGACCCTCCACCCCGCGCGCCGAGCGGTACGCGCTGGGGCGACAGCTGCGGAAGCGCGCGCCGCGCTCGGCCCTGGGTCGTTGGAAGCCTCCCTCCGACCGGCTCGACCCCGTCGACCTCGTGAAGGTCACCAACCATGGCCGGGTCACACGGCTCGTGCCGGTGCGGATCGGCCGGATGTCGGCCTCGCCGTTCGCCTTCCTGCGCGGTGCGGCGGCCATCATGGCCGAGGACTTCGCGAGCCTGCCTGCGACCGGCATCCTGCCGGTCATCTGCGGTGACGCCCACCTGAGCAACTTCGGCTTCTACGCCTCCCCCGAGCGGGACCTGGTCTTCGACCTCAACGACTTCGACGAGGCGCACCCCGGGGCGTGGGAGTGGGACGTGCGCCGGCTGGTCGCGAGCGTCTGGATGGCCGGGCGGCAGAATGGCTCGACGGAGGCGCAGTGCGGCGACGCGGTGGCCCGCTGCGTGTGCGCCTACCGCGACCACCTCGCGAACCTGGCCGAGCAGCCCCTGCTGGAACGCGCCTACGAGCGGGTCGACCTCGACCGGCTGCGCGGCGCCGCGACCGATCCGGCGACCCTGCAGGAGATCGAGCGGGCCGCACGTCGCGCGCGCCGCAAGACCAGCGACCGCGCGCTGCCCCGGTTCACCGAGGGCGGCGGGGTCGACGGTGACCGGCGGATCGTCGCGGACCCGCCGCTCATCACCCGGCCCGACGACGCCCAGTACGAGCGGCTCGTCGACTCCCTCGACGGCTACCTGCGCACGGTGTCCACCCAGTGGGCGCGGGTGCTCGGCGGCTACCGGGTGGTCGACATCGCGCACAAGGTGGTCGGCGTCGGGTCGGTCGGGCTGCGCGCCTACCTCGCGCTCTGCGTGGGCAGCAGCTCGGACGACGTCCTGTTCCTGCAGCTCAAGCAGGCCCGCCGATCGGTGGTGGCCCGGTTCGTGCACGGTGACCAGGCCTGGCACGCCCACCAGGGCCAGCGCGTGGTGGAGTACCAGAAGGCGCTGCAGACGGTCTCCGACCCGCTGCTCGGCTGGACCTCCGTCGGCGACCGTCAGTACTACGTCCGCCAGTTCCGCGACATGAAGGGCGCGGTGGTCGTGGACGGCCTCGACGCGGCCGCACTGGCCGACTACGCCGGGGTGTGCGGGTTGCTGCTGGCCAAGGGTCACGCCCGCACGAGCGGTGCGTCGATGATCGCGGGCTACCTGGGACATTCGGACAAGGCGGTCATCGCGCTGTGCCGGTTCGCGCGCCGCTACGCCGACCAGACCGAGCGCGACCACGCCGGCCTGCTCGACGCGATCCGCCGCGGCGTCCTTCCGGCCGAGCCCGGGGTCTGAGCGCGAACGGGTGATCCCATGATCCATTCCGCTCGCGGGGTGTCCCGGACGCGGCGGGCGGAGCACACTGAGACCAGCACGTACAGCCACGCCGCGCTCACGTGACGTCGCAACAAATGGATCCGCGCACCACTCCTCGGAGCACCGACGTCTTGAGGCCGGAGGGCCGATGTCCACGAGCACCCTGTCCCGACCGCGTACGCGGCACGACGGCGCCCTGGTCGTGGTCGGGCCCGGGGAGGCCGGCCGTCAGCAGACGGAACCGAAGATGCCGGACTGGGCGGAGGCCTGGGCCCGCCTGTGGGGCTGGCAGCTGCGCTGGTACACCGGGCTGGGTCCGGCGGCCGCGGCCGCCGCTGCGGCGCCGGGGCTCCGCGCGCTGCTGCTGCGCCCCGACACGCCCACCTTCGCCCCGCACGGGGAGGGGCGGCGGCCGCACATCGTCGCCGCGCTGCAGGATCTGCCGGACGACGCGGCGGTGGTTAAGGACGCCGTGCGCTGCGCGGCCGGCTGCGGGGGGGCGCTGACCTTCGTGCACGCCGTGCCCCGCTCGTTCGGCCAGCGCAGCGTGGACCTCGACAAGGCCGTCGCGCACGGCACACGCGTGCTCGACGCCGCCGTCCGGCAGGCCCTCGCCCAGGCCGTGCGATTGCACGCCGAGCTCATCCCGAGTACGCAGCTCCTGCGGGTACGTCCGCACGAGCTCGTCGGGGAGGAGCTCGACGCGGACCTGCTCGTGGTCGGCGGGCCGCGGACCGAGCACGGGGCGACCGAGCGCCGGGGGTCGGTCCAGCCCGGCGGTATGGGGTTGGTGGCGCACAGCGCCCTGCACCACGCCCCCTGCCCGGTGCTGCTGGCGCCGAGGTGAGGAGTTCGACCATGGTGGACCGACATGCGAGGCGTGGGGGGACGCTCACTGCGACGCAACTAACCGCGCTACCCTTTCACGCCAGTCTGATCGCTAAGCGGGTGCAGCCCGAGGGCGCTGGTCAGGGAGCGGGCCCGGCGCGGCTGGTGTAGGTGTGCCCGGTCGGGGTGACGGTGACGACGGTGTGCGGCTGCTCGCCGCACCCGTCGTGCACGAGCCGGACCTGCCAGCCGGGCATCTCCCGGACCTGGTTGGAACGCACACAGGTGGCGCGACCGTTGCTGAACGTGGTCGGGCCGCCGGCCCGGTGCGCGACGATGTGGTCGGTGTGCCGGGCGGGGGCGGCGCAGAACGGCTCCCGGCAGCGGCCGCCGTCACGGTAGCCGATCAGGGTGGCCAGAGTGCCGTCGAAGCAGCGGCGGCTGGGGTCGCCGCCGATGACGCCGCCGTGCGGGGCGGTGAACAGCCGCCGCCACCAGCGCCGCCCGCGGGAGTCGGCGAGGATCTCCCGGGCCAGCGGGAGCGGGATCGGGCCGTATCCCAGCACCTCGGCCACCACACCGGACGTGACGCCGCCGGAGCCCGCGCGCACGCCGCCACCGTCGGGCGCGCCCGATTCCGCACCCCGGACGCTGCCGGTGCCGGAGTTGGCGGGGCCGGTCAGGGCCTCGACCGGCATGACGATGGCCACCTCGGCCTGCATGTCGCCGGCGCGGGCCTGCCCGGTGATCCGTTCGACCAGGGTGTCGGCCATGATCTGATCCCGGGTGCGCGAGTCCCCGGCACCCTTGACCGTGTTGGTATATGCGCGCAGCGCGGCCCAGCACGCCACACCCTGCTCCACCGGCAGGAATCCCGACAGCACGCTCATCGTGTCCGGCGCCGGACGCAACCCCACCCGCCGATCCGACGCCGTGCGGCCCCGCGCCACGAATCCCTCCGGGTCAGCGGCATACGCGAGCTTTCGGGCCAAGGCGGCCGCCTGCCGCGGCGCGCACCCACCCAGCTCCCCGGCCAGCTGCGCGTCGACCCCGCGGCGCCGCTCCGGATCGAGATGGCGCGTCTCAAACACCACCAGCCCCGCCACGTAGAAGCTGATCCGCCCCTCCCGCAACAGCCCGGCGGTGGCCGGCAGCTCCGCGTACAACGCACGCGCAATTCCCAGCCGCCGAGAACCTTCGCTCGGCGGCACCCGGCAGGCCAGCGCCAACTGGTCGGCGATACCCCGCCCGACCGCCCGCGGATCGCGCAGCATCTGCCGCTGCTGGGTGGCGACCTGCGAGCGGGCGAACCTCACGCTCACCGCCGCCTGCGCGGCCGCCGCCGCGGCCTGCACCCGCTCCAGCAACGCGATCTGGTCGACGCGTCCCGCATCGACCGCCCCATCGCCCTCGGCGGTATCCGTTGCAGCGGCGTCGGTCAGCTCCCCCAACCGGGCCACCATCCCCGCCAGCTCGACCACTACCTCGGCCGTCGATGCCGCAGCGGAGGCAGCAGGAGCGGCGGTTGAACTCACACCCGGAACGCTAGCGGCCACCACCGACAATTCCGGGCCTCTCACATGGCCGCAGGTGAAGTTCTCCGAGTCGGAGCAGACGACACGGTCGGGTCGGGCCCAAGACTGCGCCCGGCCCATCACGCCGGAGGTGATGGGGACCGACTCGGACAATCTGCTGTCCCGCCTCGAAGAGCTTGGTAAGCCAGTCAGCGGCATGACCCGGGACGCAATCACGGTTACGCTTCGATGTTCACCAGGATGGTGAACGCCGGGGGATCGACGCCGGCCGGTGCATGTCGGAGGGGTAGCCGACCGTGGTCACTGCATCCAGGCTGGAACTCGTGCGCTCTCGTACCCAACAGTGGGCCGACACGCTCGTCGATCTGACACCCAACAACCCCCTGCTGCACCTGCGGGAGCGCAGCACGTCGGCACTCGATTTGACTGCGGCCTCGCCGGACGGGCTCGCGAGGTTGCTCGCTGGCCGGGGCACCCGGCTCACCGCTCTGTTCGATGGCAGCGAAGCGCGAGAACTGGCGGCGCGACGACTGCGAAGCGTGCGCAGGCGCGCCACGCTGATCGCGGAGGAGCAGGGTATCGAGGTCGGCCGAATCTCGCGCGGCCTGCTCCGCATGGAACCGCTCGGCGGACGCAAGGCCGGGCAGCGGCCGCTTCGTGCACCACTACTGCTGCAGTCGATCCGGATCGAGCCGCGGACGACGACGGAGGCGGACTTCCTGCTGACCGTTCAGGATGATCCGGAGTTCAATCCGGTGCTGCCAATAGCGCTGGAGCGGGGGTATGGCATCGACCTTCCCTCCGATCTGGGTGAGCGACTGGCGACGGCGATTGACGGCACCGACGACGCGAACGCTCAGCTCGAAGGAACCTTCGCAGTCATTCGTGACGTTCTCGCGGCTCACTCGCACCTACTCGACCTGACGCCGAGCGTCACCGTCGGGTGCTTCGCCTTCGACAAGCTGCCGATGCTGGAGGACCTGCGGAATTCGGCCGAACTGCTTGCCGAGCACGATGTCGTGGCCGCTGCGGCCGGCGATCGGTCGGCGATGCAGGCTCTGCTCGACGCGGCGACTGGCTATCGTTCGCCGAACCCGGACGAAATTGCGCCAGCGGACGAATTCCTGGTCCTCGATGCCGACTCCTCTCAGCACCGCGCGATCAGCGCGGTGCTCGATGGTCAGCATGTGGTCATCCAGGGCCCGCCCGGCACCGGCAAGAGCCAGACTATCGCCAATGTGATCGCCGCTGCGGCCGCAGCAGGTGAACGCGTTCTGTTCGTCACCGAGAAACGTGCCGCCATCGAAGCCGTGACCGAGAGGTTGGCCGAAGCCGGCCTTGCCGAACTGGTGCTTGACCTGCACGGCAAGCAAGTCACCCGCCGCGAGGTCGCACGCCAGGTCTCGGAATCACTCGACCGGCTCAGCACGGCTCTGCCCCCCGATGTGGAGGACGTGCATCGCGCACTCGCGGCGAGTCGAAAGGCACTCGTTCGTCATGCCACAGAAAAGTGTGAGGTGCGCGCGCCGTGGGGGCTATCGGCGCACGACGTCGAACAGAAGCTCCTGGGTCTACCCGCTACGGCCCGCTCCGAGCATCTGTTGTTGCCCCGGGCGGTGCTGCAGCGACTCGATCGCGGCGCTGTCGACAGCCTCCGGCGCCAGCTTGCGGACTTCGTCGCTCTCGGTGGCTTGGCGCTCCGCCGAGGTGACTCGGCGTGGTCCCGTGCGGAGATCCGGGATCCCCGGCAGGCGGAGGAGTTGCTCCTCAGACTGGACAAAGTGACAGGCCGGGCATGGCAGCAGACGCGGCGAGCCATGCTGGAGCTGGTCGAAAAGGCCGGTTTACCCCGGCCGCTCGACCTCGCCGGGTGGACCATGGCCCTCACCCTGATGGCGGACGTCGAGCGCGCCGCCTCGACCTACGGGTCGGACGTGCACGGACCCGACCTGGATCGGCTCTGTGCAGCTGTCGGGGATCGGGCCTGGCGGCGATCACATCCCACCGCAGACGGCTGGTGGCAGCGTCGCCGCATTCGTCAGCAGCTTCAGGCACGACGCCGTAGCGGTCCTTCCGAGGCGCGGTTGTTGTTCGCCGAGCTGCGAGCCGCGATCGACCAGCGGGAGGCGTGGCGACACATCACCGGCGATCCGACCGCCATACCGCGTGTGATCGGCACGAACGGGGAGCTGCAGGCCTTCTCGCGGCTGCGTGACGAGATTGCTGCGATTGCGCTTTCGGCGAATCTGGGCGAACCCAGCACGGTTCCGGTCGAGCAGGTCGAGGCGACGATGTCCCGGCTGCACAACGAAGACGAGATGCTGCGCCGGCTGCCCGAACTGTCGCGTCTCCGTGCCGAACTTGAATCGAACGGTCTAGCCGACCTGCTCGACTCTCTCGCGGAGCGGGATATCGATGCCGCGCAAGCGCAACAGGCCTTACTCCACGCGTGGTACAGCTCCCTCCTGCGTGTTTTCCGCCACGATTCCCCGGAGCTGGCCGCGTTCAGCGCAACCCGGCAGGACTCCACCGTGGCGGAGTTTCACGACCTCGACGCCACGCACCTGCGACTCAATGCAGCTCGCATTCGGCGTAGGGTTGCCGAACGGCTTCGGGACGCCCGAGACCTGCACCCCGACCAGAACCGGACGGTGGTCGGCGAGGCCAACCGCAAACGCGGTCATATCCCACTGCGGAAGCTCGTCGCGGCGGCCCCGGACGTACTACTGGCCGCGCGGCCCTGCTGGGCGATGTCTCCCATCGTCGTCAGTCGGCTGTTGCCACCGGCACGCTTGTTCGACATCGTCGTCTTCGACGAGGCCAGCCAGGTGGAACCAGTCGATGCGATGACGTCGATCATGCGCGGCGACCGCCTGGTGGTAGCCGGAGATGATCAGCAGTTGCCGCCCAGCACCTACTTCCGGCGCCTGGCGAGCGGCGCATCGGACGACGACAGCTCGCCGGACGACCTCGATCCGACTCCGTCGGTCACCGATTTCGAGTCCGTCCTGAAGTGCCTGGCGACGTTCGTGCCCACCGACTTCCGGCTGCGATGGCACTACCGCAGCGCCGACGAACGACTCATCGCCTTCTCCAATGAGGAGTTCTACGAACGGTCGCTGCTCACCTTCCCGGGCCGTCAAGAGAAGTCGCCGCTGCAGCTGCATGTCGTGAACGGCCATGCCGCGCCGGGAACCGGCGGCCTGGTCGAAGCGGAGATCCACCGAGTCGTCGAGCTCGTCGCAGAACACGCCGTGAAAAAGCCTCAGCGCTCTCTCGGGGTCATCACGGCGAACGTCGACCACCAGGAGCGCATCGAAGCGGCATTACGACGAGCATCGATCGAGAACCCCTCGCTGGCCGAGTTCCAGCAGCGGATGGCTGGTCCGCGTCGCCGACTCTTCGTGAAAAGCCTCGAGTCCGTGCAGGGCGACGAGCGCGATGTGATTGTGCTGAGCATCGGCCGAGCCAAAGGCGCGGACGGTCGTCTGCGCAGGTACTTCGGACCGATCAACCAGGAGGGGGGCGAGCGCCGACTGAATGTGGCAGTTTCCCGCGCACGCACCTTCTTGCATGTCGTGAGCGCATTCACGCCCGACGAGATCCAGCCCGAGTCACGCCGCTCGGGCCCGGAGATGCTGCGCCGTTTCCTGCACGTCGCCGCCACCGGCGCTGAGCCGCGCCAGGTGGGCCGGGCCGAAGACGTGGAACTCAACCCGATCGAACGGGACCTTCTGGCCGAGCTTCACCGGCGCCACATCCCGGCTTTCGCGCAATGGGGCGTCGGTCGCTATCGCATCGACTTCGCTCTTGCCGATCCGGACCGGCCGGGACGCCTCGTCCTCGCACTCGAACTGGACGGCGACACGTACCACCACCTCGTGAGCGTGCGGGACCGTGATCGATTGCGCCAGGAGCACCTGGAGCGGATGGGATGGATCTTCCATCGCGTATGGGCGAGCGCGTGGTTCGCCGATCGTGCCACCGAGGCCGACCGCATCGAACAGTGCTGGCGCGAGGCGCTGACACGGCCACGGTCTACCGTTGTGCCCCGACAGCAATCCGAGAAGCCGACGCCGCAAGCCGTTCATCGGGATCCGCGTCCGCCCATTGAGCCGGGTCGCGGCACGATCGATCGCTACAGCGACGCAGAGCTGGACGCCGTCGCGAAGTGGATCAGATCGGACGGGCTCCCGCTCGATCGAGATGCCCGGTTGGCGCAGATGCGGGGCGAGCTCGGTTTTCGCCGCCGCGGACGCCGCATCGACGAGCGCTGCGGCGCCGCGCTGGATCGGGTCGGCCACTGATGCAGCGACTCGATCCACGCACCCTGGAGGAGATCGCCAAGATCCTCTGTGATCCCGGGGGACCACACGAACGGCGCGGTCGAGAACTGGAACGCCTGCTGCGTCACGCCGGCTGGTCCGACCCACCGGAATACGACGGTTCCTACCGCATCCCCTGGCTCATCGAGGCACTGGAGGAGCGCGCCGACGGTCCTGAGGACATCGCGAAGGTGCTGCGTCGAGCCTGCGATCCTCGCGAGCACGGCGGCAGCATGCAGATAGCTGAGGAGTTCCGGGCGAGGCTGAACGCCATCCTGGAGGTCGAGGGCGTGACGATCACCCTGGTCGGCGGAAGACCGGTGGTAGGTGAACGGGCCGCCGTGGGGTCCATGCCTGTGTTCGGATTGCCCGACGACCTGGCCTCACGACTCACCCGATTAATTGACGACCGTGAGCTCGTGGACATACTGGTCGACCGCGCTGAGCAAAGCAGCGCCGCCCAGTCCGCCGGAGCGCACCTCCTGGCGGTCATCGGCATCGGGAGCTTCGTCGAGGGCGTCCTGCTGGCGGTACTACTCCGGCGGGACGAGAACGTCGCTTTACTCAACCGCAGAAACCAGCGAGTCGGCCCGGATCAGGCCGGACTCGAGTCGCTTCTCGACGCCGCGCACCGGGAGGGCCACATCGCCCTCGACGCCCACGCGTTCCTCAACCTGGTGCGGAACTTCCGGAATTACATCCACCCGCGACGTCAGCAGCTCGAGAAGTTCAGGCCGGATCACGAAACAGTCTCCCTGTGCTGGGGCCCCGTTCATGCCGTGCTCAGCGACCTGGAGCAATCAGCCTCGGCGGTCAGCCGGTGAGGGCCCGCGCCCGCCGCCGGACCTCCGCCCAGGCCACGTCCACGTCGGCCTCCACGCCCTCGGCTCGGGCCTGCTCGTCGCGCAGCAGCCAGCCGAACGCGAACCCGTTCGCCCCCTCGGTCGCCGCGGCAGCGCCCAGCTCCCGCAGCAGCCCGCGGGCGACGAACGAGTCCTGGTGCTCGCCCAGCAGCTCCTGAAGCCCCTTGACCGCCTTGACCAGCTTGTCCGCCGGCTTCCCCAGTGCGGGCGCGCTCACCTCGGCGGCGTAGCGCAGCCGCTTGCCGGCCTTGCGCATCTCGTGCAGCTCCAGGTCGCGCTCGTGCCCCGGCGGGTGGGCGTGGGCGGCCCGCAGGTGCTTCCGCGTGCGCCGCACCGCCTTGCCGATCAGCTCCGGGAGGACCTCGACGGCGGGGCGGGCCGCGTCGTCGGTCAGCGGCGGGTCGGCCAGCAGCGCGTCCACGGCGTCGAGCAGCGCGAGGTAGCGGTCGCTGTCGAGGGCGGCGGTGGCGGTGGCGGCGGCCGAGGCCCGGCGGGTGGCGAAGAACCGCGTGGTCTGCGCGGCGACCGGGCCGAGCGCGAGCTCGGGCGGCAGCGCGGCGACGTCCGCGACGATCCGCGCCTCCTGGACCTCCAGGTCGCGGGCCCCGCCGAGCTCACCCGCGAGCCAGCGCAGCTCCACGACGAGGTCGTCGGTCCGGCTGCGGTCGAGCAGCGCGCGGAAGGACTGGAAGGAGCTGCGCATCCGCCGGCAGGCCACGCGCATGTCGTGCACCGCCTCCGGGGCGTCGCGGCGGACCTGCGGATCCGTCGCGCGGATCGTCTCGGCCTGCTCGGCCACGTAGGCGAGCACGACCGCGCCCGCCGTCGCGTCCGGGCTCGCGACCGGCGGCGGCGGGCCGGGCGGGACCCGCTCGGCGAGCACCCGGCCCAATTTCGAGGCCGACGCCGACCGGTGCACCCCGGCGCGCAGCAGCGCGTCCTCGATCCGGTCGAGCACGTCCGGGGTGCCCTGCCCGACCAGCTCGACCTCGATCTCGGCCCACTCGAGGGGTTCGGTGTCCACGGCCGTGCCGCCGTCGGACCCGGCGTCGAGGGTGCGGGCGGTGACCCGGTCGTCGGTGACGGTCGCGACGGCCTCGCCCTGCGCGTCGGTCAGCGTCCACTCCTGGCGGACCGTCTCGAGCTCGACGACGGGCCGCAGCGGTGCGTCCCGGTGGGCGGCGCGGCTCAGCGCGACCAGCGGGGCGGGCGGCTTGCGGGCGCGGCCCAGCGGGCGGCGGACCTCGTCGCGGCTGTCCGCCCCGGCGGGAAGCTTGAGGTGCCACCCCGCGTCGTCGCCCCCGACGCGGCGGCGCAGCGTGAGCCGCGAGCGCAGCAGGCGCAGGTCAGCGGTGTCCCAGTAGGTGGCCGACAGGTCGATCCGGGTGGGCGCGGCGGGCGCGGCGCCCCCCGTCGCCGCGGCCAGCGCGGCGATCAGCTCGGCGCCGGGCTGCTCGGCCGACTCGTACTTGCGCTCGGTCTCCCGCACGGTCTCCGATGCGTTCCCTGTGCCCACGGCAGTAGTCCTACCGGAGATGCCGCCCCGGATCACGGATCGGCGAGGAACTCGCCCACGGCATCCAGCAAGCGGTCGACGTCGTCGTCGTCGGTGTAGGGGGCGAGACCGACACGCAGGGAGCCGCGGTCGCCGAACCCGAGCCGGCGGGAGGCCTCCAGCGCGTAGAAGGTGCCGGCGGGGGCGTTGACACCGCGCTCCGCGAGGAACCGGTAGGCGTCCTGCGGGTCGCGCCCGGGGAACGAGAGCAGCAGCGTCGGCGTTCGGGAGGCGGCGCGGGAGTGCACGACGACGCCGGGCAGCACCGCGAGCCCCTCCTCGATGCGGTGCCGCAGCCGGTCCTCGTGTCGCTCGACGGCGGTCAGGCTCGCCGTCAGCCGTTGCCGCCTGCTCCCCGTCCCCGACGCATCGAGCCCGGCGAGGAAGTCGACGGCGGCGGTGGTGCCGGCGAGCAGCTCGTAGGGCAGCGTGCCCAGCTCGAAGCGCTCGGGCACGGAGTCGGGCGAGGGCACGAGCTTCTCGGGCGTGAGCGACTCCAGCAGGTCCGGGTCGGCGGCGAGCACGCCGCAGTGCGGGCCGAGGAACTTGTACGGGGAGCAGGCGTAGAAGTCCGCGCCCAGCGCGGCGACGTCGACGGGCGCGTGCGCGGTCAGGTGGACCCCGTCGACGACGACCAATGCGCCCCGCTCGTGGGTCGCCGCGGCGATCAGCGGGACGGGCGGGCGGGTGCCCAGCAGGTTCGACGCGCCGGTGACCGCGACGACGCGGGTGCGCGACGACAGCTCGCGCGCCACGTCGGCCACGGTGAGCTCGGCCGTGCGCGGGTCGAAGTCGGCGAACCGCACCGCCGCACCGACCGCCTCGGCCGCCCGGATCCAGGGCCGGATGTTGGCGTCGTGGTCGAGCCGGGTGACGATCACCTCGGCGTCAGGCCCCCAGGTCGCGGACAGGGTGCGGGCGAGGTCGAAGGTCAGCGCCGTCATGCTGCGACCGAACACGATCCCGCGCGGGTCGACCCCGAGCAGGTCGCCCATGGCCGCGCGGGCGGCCAGCACGACCGCGTCCGCGGCCCGTTCGGCGGCGGTGACCGAGCCGCGGTTCGCCAGCGGCGACAGCAGGGTGCCGGCGACGGCGGCGGCCACGGTGTCGGGGACCTGCGACCCGCCCGGCCCGTCGAAGTGCGCCGCGCCCGCGGCCAAGGCCGGGAAGTGGGCGCGGATCGCCCGAACGTCGTAACCCATGCCCGCCAGCCTGTCAGACGGCGCGCTACAGCGACGAACGCCTCCACCGCGGCTCGACGCGGGCCCACTCCCGGGCCCACGCCGCGGCGTTGCGGGCCGCGGTCAGCCGGCACACCGTCGACCACAACAGGCTCAGCACCGCCCACGACAGCGCGACGACCGCCAGTGCCGCGCTGATCCCGAAGGCCATCGCCTCGGCCGACCGCTCCGCCGGGTCCGCGACGACCCGCCCGGCACGGTCGAGCCACACGGTCACCGCGGACCCCGCCCGCAGCGCGGGGGGCACCCGTACCTCGACGACGTGCACGGCACCGTCGGCGGCCGTCCACGTCACGTGCGCCGGCTGCTGCGTCGGGACGCGCTGGTCGGCCGCCGGCGCGCGCGGGGCGTCGGCGAGCAGCACTGCCCGCACCGGGCTCGGCGGTGCGCCGCGGCCCAGGGCGGCGTCGTACGCGGCGTGCCCGAGCAGCACGGACCCGAGCACCGCGAAGAGGCCCAGCGACGTCAGCGCCCAGGCGGCGAGATCCTCGAGCCGGTCCGTCCGGCGCCCGGGCAGCAGCGGCGCGGCACGGCGGCGTGTGCGGGTGCGGCGCATGCACCCGGGGTCGCCACGGGTACGCGCAGCGTTACCGTCCGGTCCGTCGCCCGGCGCCTCGTGCGCCCGGCGGTCAGCTGGCGCGTTCGGTGCCACCGGGCCGCCGGTCCCCCGCGGCCACGACGGCGAGGCAGGCGACGGCGAGCGCGTGGGCGAAGGCCCCCGGTGCGGCGAGGAAGACGTCGTGGTCGCCGTCGACCTCGACGACCCGGGCTGCGGGAAGCGCGCGGGCCAGGCGCATCTGGCGGCTCGACGGGACGACGCTGTCGTGGCGGGTGACCAGCACGGCGCAGGGGACGTCGACACCGCCGATCCACTGGTGCGAGCTGAAGTGACACACCGCCTGCATGGCGGCGAGCGCGGTGACCAGCGGCATGCGGCGCATGCGGGCGAGCACGGACCGGCGGATGCGGGGGTCGAGCCCGTCCCCGAGCAGGCGCCCGCCCACCAGGTCCGCGCGCAGCGGGAACACCGAAGGGATCGCACCGACCGCGCCGACGAGGAACGGCAACGTGATCGCCGTCAGCTGCTCGAGGTAGGAGCCCGACACGTTGCGGGCCGTCGCGCAGAGCACGAGCCCCGCGGTCAGCTCCGGGTACTGGCGCCAGAACGTCTGCGCGATCATGCCGCCCATCGAGTAACCGGCGACGACGACGGGGCCCGTGCCGAGCGCCTGGACCACGGCGGCGACGTCGTCCGCACAGTCCTCCAGCCGGTACGGTCCGCGGGCCGGTGGGCCGGCTCCGTGCCCGCGCAGGTCCGGGGCCAGCACGCGGAAGCTCTGCGCCAGGGTCGGGATCGCGGCCCCCCAGTTGCTCTCGGCATCCAGGGTGACGCCGTGCAACAGGAGCAGCGTCGGCGCACCGATGGGGCCCGGGGTGTCCCAGACGACAAGACGGCCGCGAGCGGCCGTCTCCACAATCCGGGGAGCCGCTCCCGCCTCCGCATGAGGTACTCGCATGCTGACCCCCGTTGGTCGCGATACGCCGCTCGGCACAGGCGGGACACCCGCGGACTCACGGTAACGCCCGGTACGGACGTTTGCGTATTCCTGATCGGTTCCGGACCCAGGGTTGTACCCGGGTGCCACAGGCACAATCCGCCCATCGACCCTCCGCACGCAGGTATCTCGGCCCGCTTCCGCGCCTCCTTATGCCGAGGCCGGTACAGGGGCCTCGGGAGAGAGCCGTCCGCAGCGGGCGGCCCGGTCACGCGATCTGGGGGGACGCGATGATCGACGAGGGATACCGGCCGGGCCGCGGGCCGGCCCGTGGAGATCGGGCACGCGCCCGGTTGGCCGCGCGGCGCGCCGAGCACCTCTACCCGGGCCCGCTCGGCCGGCTCGTCGCACACGAGCTGACCGTCTGCGCCGAGCGGGATCACGGTCTTCAGGCGGGCGGGCTGGCCGAGTCGGTCGTCCGCGAAGTCCTCGACCACACCCCACGCCGCGGCCGGCTGGTCCGGCCGGGTGAAATCCGAGGGCACGCCAGCACGCGTCACTGAGAGTCCGGAACGCCCGTCGGTATGACGCCGCTCGTCCGGACGGGGTAGCCGAGCGCGTCGAGCGGTCGGTCACGCACGTCGGGTGCGCACCGTCGCCCGGCGACGGCAAGGATCCAAACGGGCGTGTCGCGTGTGGTGATCGGCGGTGTTGTCGTATAGACAGCAGGACGACACCCCTCTCCCGCTCCCCCGCGAAAGGCGTCGAACGTGGCATCCGCCGCCGCTCCCCGGCACGGCCGCGCACCCGACCTTCCCCGCGTGCGGCCCGTCATCGCGTCCCCCGACCCCGAGCCGGACGGCCTCGTCTCCGTCGGCTCCCTCCTCCGCCGGGAGGGGCACCGCGCCGCGCATGCCGTGGACCGGCCGCTCGTCCCCCGCGCGCGCGACCTCCTCGAGGCCGGCGCCCGGACGTCGACCCATCGGGCCGCGGTCGCGGCGGGTGCCCTGCTCGCCGTCACCACCGTGCTCGGCAGCAACGCCCTCGGCGACGGCGCGATCATCTCCGGCGTCGGGGTGGACGAAGCGGCGGACGCCGGGCCGGCCGCGGTCCCCCCGCCGGCCGAGCCCCTGCCCCTCGCCGCCGCCGACGCGCCGGTGAGCCAGGTGATGGCGGCATTGCAGTCGGCCGGTACCCCGCTGCGGGCGGCCCTGCTCGACGGCCCGATCGACACCGGGCTTCCCGGGAGCGCCGCGGTGTCCGGTGCGGGGATCGTCGCGGCGGCGCTCGGCGCGCCGGCCGTCGACCAGGGTGACGGCACCACGCAGTCCGGATCGTCGTCGAGCGGCGACGACCGCAGCACCGACGACCGCAGCACCGACGACCGCAGCACCGACGACCGCTCGGCGGTGAGCCGGTCGGACGACACGCGCCGCGACTCCAGCCGCGACTCCGACCGGGACGACCGCGGCTCCGGGGCGGACGACGGCACGCCGTCGCGGTCCGTCGTCCCCTGCTGCCGACCGCGAATCCCGACCTGCCGCCGCCCGTCACCGGCTCGGACATCGTCGACGGATCGCTCGGCGGCCCGGGTTCGGCGCCGGACGGCACTACCGATGACAGCGGCTCCGACGGCGACACCGCGGGCGACGCCGACAGCCCTCCGTCCGCCGACGACGAGGACGGCGGCGGCGGCACGACGACGCCGGCCGATGGCGAGGAGCAGGACGCCGGCGGGGACGACTCGTCCGCGGCCGGCACCTCCTCGGACGACACCGCGTCGGATGCGGACACGTCCTCGGACGGCAGTTCCTCCGATGGCAGCTCCTCCGATGGCAGCTCCTCGGAGGGCAGCTCCTCGAACGACAGCTCCTCGACGCACTGCGTCGGACACCGACACCTCCTGACCGCAGACCGGCAGGCGATTCTGTCGTCCAGGTCACTCGAACGGCGTGGAACGTCCCGAAGATCCACGCCGAGGAACGAGTGCCCGGTCTGCTCGGCCGGATGACGCGGGGTGGCCCGCAGGAGATGGAGTGTCCGTGTTCCTCCCCCTCGACGGTCTGTCACTGCGTGCGCGGCTGCTGATCCTCCTGCTCGCGCGTGAGGCGGAGCTCAGCGTGGACCAGGTCGACGGTGCCCACGCCCGCGCCCTGGTGCGGCGCGGGCTCACCAACGGCGCGCGGGTCGCCGCACCCTGCTATCCGGCCCGACGCCGGACGGATGCGTACCGGCCCTGGATGTGCCGGAGCCGGGCGGCCGCCTGACGGGTCCGGTCCAGCCCGACCGGTCAGGCGGCCGCCCGGCTACCAGCCGTCGGCGATCCACGCCTCCGACGCGTCGGAGTCGGGCGCCGCGTCGGCGGCGCGGTGGCGGCCCTGCTGCAGGCCGCGCTGGTAGGTCGACAGCCGGTCGCGGACCCGCTCGGGCACCCGCTCGTCGGGCGGCGCGGACGGGCGGGAGGCGCGGGGCGGCGGCACCAGGCGGTCGCCCGGGCTGCGCCGCGGCAGGCCGCTGGCGGTGGTCTGCGGGGCATCCGTGCGGGTGGCGCGCGCGGACGCCTCCCGCCACTCGCGGTCGCCCGCGGTGTCCCAGTCGTCCGTCGCCGGCCCGCGCTCGTCGTCGCGGAACCACGCCGACGCGACGGCTTCGAAGATCGGCGTCCCGACGACGCCGACCGATGTGGGCAGCGGGCCGAACAGCTCGTCGCCCCCGTTGCGCGGCCCGTCGTGGCCGTAGAGCGCCGATCCGGGCAGGGCCGAGGTCATCAGGTGGGCGGAGTCGCCAGCCAGGTACCAGGGGTCGTTGCCGGCGGGCCGGGTGATCAGGGCGGCCGGGCAGAGCAGGGTGGCGACCACTCCCTCCCGCTGGTCGATCAGCGGGCGCTCCAGCCTGATGCCGCCGGTCGAGCGCCGGGCGAGCCGCTCCGCGACCGCCGACACCCCGCCGGTGCCGCGGGAGGCGCCCAGCGCGTCGGTCCAGCCACGACCGGTCACCACCACGTCGACGGCCAGAGCGCCGTCGGGCTCCAGCCGGGCGTCGACCTCGACCCGCGCTCCCGGCGACGCCGCGGCGGCCTCGTCGACCAGCTCGGCGACCAGGTGCCGCAGCTCCACGGCCGCGCTGCCGGCCAGCGTCGCCGACGGTGCGCGGGCGACCGCGACCCGGGACGGCTCGTCCACGAGGGCCACGGCGTCGCCGAGCACGGTGGGCACGGTGTGCGGGGCACCGCGGTGCACGCCCGGGTCCGCCCCGCACAGCAGCAGCAGCGCCTCGCTGTCGCGGCGCAGGCGCCGGGTGATGTCGCGCAGCTCGGCGATCCGCGCGCGGTCGTCGGCGAGCTGTGCGAGGACGGCGACGCGGTCGAGCAACGCCTCCTGGCCGTCGACCCGGTCCTGCAGCCGGCGGGCCAGGTCGGCCACGGGCCGGTCGTCGCCGCGCGCCTCCGAGCCGTTGCCGAGCGTCGGGTAGGAGCCCGACGAGGGCCCGGCGGCGAAACCGGCCCACGGGTCTCGTCCGCCCATCGCGCTCCCGCCCACCGAGCTGGGCTCGGAGACGGACCTCATGTCAGCCACGGTCGGTCCTCCCGAACGGGTCGATGTGCTCGCGCCGCTCCTGCTCCGGACCTACTCACCCGTACGGGACGGTCCTCCTGCGGCAGGCACACTACCGGGCGTCTCGCACGGCGCAGCAGGGGTGCACGTCCACCGCCGGACGGGGCCCCCCGCAAGCGCCCGTCCGAGTGACGTATCCGCTGGTCGTGATGCTGAGTGCGAATTTCGATCATCCGAGCAGCTCGAGCGTCCGCGGATCGGGGTCGCCGCCGAAGTACCGATCGAGCACCGCGGTGAAGACGGGATCCTGCGGCGCGGCGCGGGCGAAGAGCGTCATGGACGACCGGAGCTTGAGGTCGTCGGGGTAGCCGAACACCTCCGACGCCGTACGCCCCTGGACGGCGGCCGCCAGCTCGGCGGCCTCCCGCAGCCGCGGACCGAGCACCGGGTGCGCGAGGTAGGCCCGCGCCTCGTCGAGCCCGGACACGGCGTACGCCCGGGCCGTCGAGCTCGACCCGAGGCCGGCGAGCTGCGGGAACACGAACCACATCCAGTGGCTCGCCTTCCGGCCCCGACCCAGTTCGGCACGGACCCGGTCCCACACCGGGTCCTGTGCGGCGACGAACCGCTGCAGGTCGTACGCGTCGGCGCTCACTCGGCGCTCACCGCGCACTCGTCGACAGGGCTGCGCCGGGGCGGGTCGGCGTGCGCGGGCCAGGGGGAGCTGATCCGCGGCCGCATGTCGGGGGACGGCACGCGGGGATGATCCCGCTGATTCCGGCCGAGCGCACCCCGGCGGCGAGGCGCGCTCGGCCGGAGTGGATCAGGACTCGCGCGGCTTGATCTCCCCCATGGGACCCCAGTCGTCCTGGTCGATCGCGGTGTTGATGATCTTCGGCTGGGCGGAGACGAGGTCGGGGGCCACCTCGACGAAGTTCTTGAACGCGGCGGAGCTCACGTGCGCCACAGCGGCGTCCTGGTCGCGGAAGCCCTCGACGCAGACCCACTCGTTGGGGTCGTCGACGGTGCGGTGCCACGTGTAGAAGAGGCTGCCCTCCTCGGAGTTGACGTCGCGGGCGTACTGCGTGGCGAGGGCCTCCCACTCGTCGGCCTTCTCGGGGCGCACCGGGAACTTGACGACGATGAAGATCATGGAAAGCGTGTCCTTTCTCACGGACAGGGCGGGCGTGCGGACGTTACCGCGGATCTTGCGCGGCAGCAGTCGCACTGTGCGACACCCCCGCGGCAGCTCCGGAGTACCGGATCACGCCAAACCGACGGCTAACCGGCCGTGCCCGCCCGCTCGCTTCCGTTGCGCCCGGCCCCGTCGAGTTCGGGCTCGTCGAGCCCGGCTGCAGCGAGTTCAGGCGCAGCGAGGCCGGGAGCAGCGAGGCCGGGAGCAGCGAGTTCGGGCGCGGTGGATTCGGGCGCGGCGGGTTCGGGACGGTCCGGCTCGGTTCCCCGCGCTTCGGTCGTCCGGTGGCCTGCCCCGTCCGCGGTCGACGGCACCCCGGAACCGGGGCCGAACGCCTGCGCGATGCCCGACAGCGCCGAGGTCACCTCGCTCGGGATCACCCAGAACGTGTTCCCCTGGCCACGGGCCAGCTCCGGCAGCGTCTGCAGGTACTGGTAGGCCAGCACCTTCGGGTCGAGGTCGTTGCGGTGCACGGCGGTGAAGACCTGGTCGATGCTGCGGGCCTGGCCCTCGGCACGCAGGATCGCGGCCGCCCGCTCACCCTCGGCGCGCAGGATGGCGCCCTGCTTGTCGCCCTCGGCGGTGAGGATCTGGCTCGCCCGCGCGCCCTCGGCCGTCAGGATCGACGCGCGCTTGTCGCGCTCGGCGCGCATCTGCTTCTCCATGGCGTCCTTGATGCTCTTCGGCGGGTCGACGGCCTTGATCTCCACCCGGTTCACCCGCAGCCCCCACTTGCCGGTGGCCTCGTCGAGGACTTCGCGCAGCCGGCTGTTGATCTCGTCGCGGGAGGTGAGGGTCCTCTCGAGGTCCATCGACCCGACGACGTTGCGCAGGGTGGTGACCGTGAGCTGCTCGACCGCCTGCAGGTAGCTGGCGATCTCGTAGGCGGCCGAGCGGGGGTCGGTGACCTGGAAGTAGAGCACCGTGTCGATCTCGACGACCAGGTTGTCCTCGGTGATCACCGGCCGCGGCGCGAAGGTCACCACCTGCTCGCGCAGGTCGATCGCCGGGTAGACGCGGTCGACGAACGGCACCACGACGTTCAGCCCGGGGGTCAGCGTGCGTTGGTAGCGGCCGAGCCGCTCGACGTTGCGGGCCCGCGCCTGCGGCACGATCCGCACGGCCTTCACCAGCACCGCCACCACGAACAGCACGAGGACGAGCGCGACGATCAGCAGCGGTTCCATGACCTACTCCTGTGGATAGACGAGCGCGGTGGCGCCGCGGATGGCCATGACGGAGACCGTCGCCCCGGCCGGGATGACGTACGCGGGGTCGTGCGGGTCGCACGGCCGCGCGCTCCACTCCTCGCCGTCGATCCGCACGGTGCCGCCCTGGCTGCTGATCTCGCGCACCACCTGGGCGGTTCGCCCGACCAGCGCGTCCACGCCGAACTGCTGCACCGGTGGGGCGTGCAGGTGACGCAGCACGACGGGCCGCACGAGCCAGATGCCGGCCGCCGCGCCCGCGCCGAACACCAGCAGCTGCACCGGCACCGGCGCGCCGAGGGCGGCCGCCGCCGCGGTGACCGCCGCGGCCCCGCCGAGCAGCCCGAGTGCGGCGCTCAGGGTGAACAGCTCCGCGACGCCGAGTGCGGCGGCGAGGAGCAACCAGACCAGCCAGACGTCCATCTCGACCGGACCTCCGTCGAACGGGGCGGGTGTGCCCCGTAGCTCCACGTTAGGCCGGGTTCGCCGGGCGCGCGCGAACTTGACCGAGGTTTGAGCTACTGCCGTCTGGCCGAGGCGGCACCGGCCGTGCCCAGCAACACTATCGCCGCGAGGACGACCAGCAGCGGGGCGGTCCACCCCCCGGTCGCCTCGTGCACGGCGCCCACCACCGTCGGCCCGGCAGCCGCGACGACGTAGCCACCGCCCTGCACCAGCGCGGAGATCCGGCGGTTGTCGGCCAGGTCGCGCGCTGCCCGCACGACCAGCGAGAAGACCGCCACGAGGCCGCCGCCCTGGGCCGCCCCGCCCACCGCACACCACACCGGCCACAGCGACGGCGCCAGCAGCAGCCCGAGCGGCAGGGTGGCCCATGCCACGGCGACGATCAGCACCACACCACGCGGACCGGGCAGCACCCGCAGCAGCACCGGCACCCCGAAGGCTCCGAACAGGGCCGCGATCTGGAAGATCGACGCACTCAAGCCGGCGGCACCGGCGGCCATCCCGAGCTCGTCACGCAGCAGCAGCGGCAGCCAGGCCGTGACGCCGTAGTACGCGAAGGCCTGCCCGGAGAACGCGGCTGTCAGCAGCCACACCCTCGGTCGGCGCCACCAGGCGCGGTCGTCCCCGCCGTCCGTGGTCGCCTCGCCGTCCCCGCTCGCCGTGGCCGCCGTGTCGCGGATCGGTCCGCGGGTCGCGTACGCCCAGAGGGCCAGGGCCGCCAGCACCAGCACGCCCCACGACGCCACCGCCGTCCGCCAGCCCAGCGCCGAGGCGAGCGGTACCGTCAGCGAGAGGGTCAGCATCGAGCCGACGTTCAACGCGGCGGTGTAGCCCCCCAGGACGGGACCCGCGCGACGCGGCAGGTCGCGGGCGATCACCACCGGGACCGCCACGTTGCCGACCGTGATGGCGATGCCGATGAGCAGCGTGCCCGCCAGCGCCGTGGGGAGCCCGTCGACGGACCGCAGCAGCATGCCTGCCAGGAGCACGACCAGCGAGATCGACACCCCGTGCCCGAGCCCGAAGCGTGCCAGCAACGCCGAGGCCGCCGGGGTGGCCAGGCCGAAGCACAGCACGGGCAGACCGGTGAGCAGCCCGGCCGTCGTGGCGCCGATGCCGAGGTCGGCGCTGATCGTGTCCAACACCGGGGAGACGGCGACGATCGGCCCGCGGAGGTTGACGCCGAGCAGCAGGATCGCCGCGACGACCAGGAACGGTGGCACGGTGACCGGGGCACCCGCAGCGCGGGAGGCACCGGAGCGCGGGCGGGTGAGCGTCACGTGTTTTCATCCTCCCCGTCACCGGACCGTGGCGCACGTCGGGGTGACGGGCCCGACAGCCGGCCGATCACGTAGCCCTCCCGGCCGCGAGCGTGACGTGATGGTCGCGGTCACCGCACCGCCGTCACCATCGGAATGATCAGCCACCCGATCGGGGTCGGGTGCTGCAGCCGGGACCGGCGTTGCGGGGAACACTGGTCGCACCCGTCCGCGGAAGGAACGCGATGCCCGCCCCCGAGCTCGACCCCGCCGCGGTGTCCGACGCCGGTCCCGATCGCCTGGACGGCTACGCCGACCTGCGTTCCTACGCCCCGATCGGCGACACCCGGACCGTCGCGCTCGTCGCCCTCGACGGCCGGATCGACTGGTGGCCGATCCCCGACCTCGACTCCTGCCCCACGTTCGCCGCGATCCTCGACGCCCCGAACGGCGGCCGGCTCGAGCTCGCCCCCGCCGAGCCCGCGCGCACGGTACGGCGCTACCTGCCGGGCACGAACGTCCTCGAGACCACGCACGTCACGGCGTCCGGCACGGTCCGGGTCGTCGACGCGCTGAACCTCGGCGGTGCCGGGCGGCTGCCCTGGACGGAGCTCGCCCGCCGCGTCGAGGGGGTCGCGGGCCGGGTCCCGATGCGGTTCGCGGTCGCCCCCGGCACCTGTCTGAACTCGGCGTCGCCCTGGGCGCACGACACCGTGCACGGCACCGTCCTGCGCGTTCACGACGTGACGCTGGCGGTGCGGCTGCTCGGCGAGGTCGAGACCGAGGTGACCGACCAGGCCGTCCACGGCACCTTGCGCACCGCCCCCGGTTCCCGGCACCTCGTGGGCGTGACGGCGTCGCAGTCCGAGCCGCTGCACCTGTCCACCCCGCGCGAGGTCGACGCGCGGCTGGACCGCACGGTGGCCGCCTGGCAGCAGTGGTCCGGCCAGTTCCGCGCTCCCGGACCGTGGGCGGACGACGTCGCACGCAGCGCGCTGCTGCTCAAGCTCCTGCTGCACGCCCCGAGCGGCTCGATCGCCGCCGCGGCGACGACGTCGCTGCCGGAGAGCCGACCGGATCACGGACAGAACGGCGCCAAGAACTGGGACTACCGCTTCGCCTGGATCCGCGACGCCGCCTACACACTCAAGGCGCTGTTCCGGTTCGGGCTCCGCGAGGAGACCCAGACGGCGATCAGCTGGCTGCTGCACGCGATCCACCGGCACGGTCCCGAGATGCAGGTGTTCTACCGCCTCGACGGCGAGCTGCCCGCCCCGCCGGAGTTCCCCGAGGTCCCCGGCTGGCGCGGGATCGGACCGGTCGTGGTCGGGAACGCGGCGGTCGACCAGCTGCAGCTGTCGGTGTTCGGTGACGTGTTCGACATGGTCCGGCTCTACGTCGACCACGGGCACGTCCTCGACGCCGGCACGGGCCGCCTGCTGGCCGGGATGGCGGACCAGGCGTGCGACGTGTGGCGCCACCGCGACGCCGGGCTGTGGGAGCTCCCGCACCAGGAGCACTACACGTCGTCCAAGCTCAGCTGCTGGCAGGCCCTGCGGTGCGCCTACCACCTGGCGCGGATGGGGCAGATCCCCGGCGACGCCGCCCGGTGGGCGAGCGAGGCGGAGCGGATCGGGCGCTGGGTGCACGAGCACTGCTGGTCCGACAGCCGCGGCGCGTTCACCTGGTACCCGGGCACGGACGAGCTGGACACCTCGATCCTCCTGCACGCCGGCAGCGGCTTCGACGTGGGCCCGCGCATGTCGTCGACGATCGACGCGCTGCGCGCCGAGCTCGGCGCCGGCCCGCTGCTGTACCGCTACACGGGCGCGGCGAAGGAGGAGGCCGCGTTCGTCGCGCCGTCGTTCTGGGCGGTGTCGGCGCTGCACGCGGTGGGCCGCACCGTGCAGGCCCGGACGCTGATGGACGAGCTGGTGCCGCTGGCCAACGACGTCGGAGTGCTCGCCGAGATGATCGACCCGGCGGACGGCGCGTTCCTGGGCAACCTGCCGCAGGGCCTGAGCCATCTCGCGCTGATCGGGGCGGCGCTGGACCTCGAGGACGAGCCGCAGGTGGTCCGCGAGGCCCGGGACCGCGACGGCTGATCCCCGGTCGCACCCTCTTCGCGGCGCCGCACCCCGGGCGCAACGGTCGCACCCCGTGCAGCAGGTGCGCCAGCCCGGGCAGGGGTGCGACGGCGCGGTCAGGGTGCGACAGCGCGATCGTGACGGCTCCCGAGCGGATCTCAGGGTGTGCCGGCCTCCGCCAGCAGCGCCAACCGCCGCAGGGTCTCGACGTTGCGTGCCCCGATCACCCCACCGTCGGCCAGGTCCGGTCCACCGCGGCGACCCGCGCCGCACCGACCACCCATGCCGGCAGCCGCCACCCGTCCGCCAGCACCGCCCACACCGCGTCCGTCCCGGCGGTCGTCACGCGCCGCACCGTCACCACGACCGCGGGATATCCCGATCGCAGGGCGGCAACCGGACCCGGCGGTTATCGTGGCCGGGACGCCCTGCCCGTCCGGGAAGGACCTGCATGCACTTCCCGACCGTCGACCCGGAGCTGGGCGACCCGGTCCGCACCATCGGTGCGCGCACCTTCGACTTCTCCCGGCAGGTCGCGGTGATGGGGATCGTCAACCGCACCGTCGACTCCTTCTACGACCGCGGCGCGACGTTCGCGCTGGAGAAGGCCGTCGCCGCCGCGCTGCAGGCCGTCGCGCACGGCGCCGACTGGGTCGACGTCGGGGCGGTCCCGTTCTCCCCGATCGCGGAGAAGGTGGACGAGCGCGCCGAGCTCGACCGGCTCCTGCCCGTCGTCGAGGCTGTCCGGGCCGGAACGGACGCGGTGATCTCCGTCGACACCTTCCGTGCCGAGGTGGCCCGCCACGCCCTGCGGGCAGGCGCGGACGCCGTCAACGACACCTCCGGGCTGCACGACGCGCAGATGGCGCGGGTGGTGGCCGACGCCGGAGCCACGCTCGTCGTCACCCACAGCCGGGCCGCTCCGGGGCAGCGACTCGCGCGGCCGCACTACGACGACGTGGTCGCCGACGTCGCGACGTACCTGCTGGACCGGGCCGGGCGGGCCATCGCGGCGGGCGTCGGGAAGGACCGGATCGTCATCGACCCCGGCCACGACCTCAACAAGAACACGCTGCACTCCCTCGAACTGACCCGGCGGATGGGCGAGCTCGCGACGCTCGGGTTCCCGCTGCTCGCGTCGGTGTCGAACAAGGACTTCGTGCAGGAGACCCTCGACCTCCCGCGCGGCGAGGTGACCGAGGGCACGCTCGCCGCCGTCGTGCTGTGCGTGCTGGCCGGGGCTCGGATCGTCCGGGTGCACGACGTCCGGGCGGTCCGCCGGGCACTCTCGGTGACCGAGGCCGTGCTCGGCTGGCGCGCTCCCGCGGTGCTCCGGCACAACGTGTGACCGGCCCGTCCGCGGGAAACAGGAGACGAGCGGCACGTCGGGGAACCGGGGGACGGCCGCTCGCGTGGTATCCACGGGGACATGTCACCGGCCAGGAAAGGCAGTTCATGAGCGGCAACGCCACCCAGCGCTACGCGAACGCGACGGTGCTGTCCGTCTGCGGGGTGGACGCCCCGCACGTCGTCACCTCCGTCGAGCTCGACGAGCGGCTCGCCGCGACCTACCGGCGGGTCGGGCTGCGCCCCGGGCTGCTGGAGAACCTGGCCGGCATCACGGAGCGCCGCTGGTGGCCGCGCGATGTGGGCTTCGTCGACGCCGCGGCCATGGCCGGCGCGAAGGCGCTCGCCGAGGCGGGGGTCGACCCCGCACGGGTCGGGCTGCTCGTCGACAGCTCGGTGAGCCGCGCGCACCTCGAACCGTCGGCCGCCGTCGCCGTGCACCACGCGCTCGGCCTGCCACCGATGTGCATGAACTTCGACGTGGCCAACGCCTGCCTCGGGTTCCTCAACGGCATGCAGCTCGCCGCCATGATGATCGACGCGGGTCGGATCGACTACGCGCTGGTCGTCGACGGGGAGGGCGCGCGGGAGGTCCACGAGAACACCCTGGAGCGCCTCGCCCACCCGGACGCGACCCGCGAGGACGTGCTCAGCCAGTTCGCGACGCTGACGCTCGGGTCGGGCGCCGCCGCGATGGTGCTGGGCCGGGCCGACGAGCACCCGGAGGGGCACCGGCTCGTCGGCAGCGCGCTGCGCGCAGCGACCGAGCATCACGGGCTGTGCATCGGGGACATGAACGGCATGAGCACCGACGCCAAGGCCCTGCTCGACGCCGGGATGGCGATCTCGGAAGCCCTGTGGACCGACGCTCGGGCCGAGTTCGACTGGGCGGACATGGACCGCTACGTCGCCCACCAGGTCTCCCAGGTGCACACGGCGACGATGTGCCGCACGATCGGGATCGACTCCGACCGGGTGCCGCGGTCGTTCCCGCTGCGCGGCAACATGGGGCCGGCGTCGATCCCGTTCACCCTGGCGACCCAGGTCGACTCCCTGCAGACCGGCGACCGGGTGCTGCTCATGGGAGTGGGCTCGGGCCTCAACGCGTGCTGCACCGAGCTGGAGTGGTGACGCGCGCCGCGCTCCCCCCGCCTGGGTTTCCCGGCCTGGATCCCGCCTGGTCGCGGCTGGTCACCGACACCCGCGGGCACTCGTGGCACGTGCTCGACCACGGGCGCGCGGTGCACGGCACGCTGGTGTGCGTCCACGGCAACCCGACGTGGTCGTACCTGTGGCGGCGGTTCGTCGCGGCCGCGCCGCAGGGCTGGCGGGTGGTGGCCGTCGACCAACTCGGCATGGGCTTCTCGCAGCGGGGCCCGGCGCGAACGCTCGCGGACCGTGTCGACGACCTGGACGCCGTGCTCGCGGCGCTCGACGTCACCGGCCCGGTCGTGACCGCGGGGCACGACTGGGGCGGTGCGGTGTCGCTGGGCTGGGCGGTGCGTCACCGCGACCGGCTCCTTGCGGTCGTGCTGGCCAACACGGCGGTGCACCAGCCGGCCGGTGCCACCGCGCCGCCGCTCATCCGCCTGGCCCGGACGCCCGCGCTGCGGCACGCGGTGTGCGGGACGACGCCGATGTTCGTGCGGGCCACCACGGCGCTGTCGCGGCCTGCGCTGCCGGAGGCGGTCCGCGACGCGTACGCCGCGCCGTACGCGACGGCGGATCGGCGGCGGGCGGTCGAGGAGTTCGTCGCGGACATCCCGCTCGAGCCGGCTCACGTCAGCGCCGCGACGCTCGACGAGATCGCCGAGGAGGTCCGCAAGCTCGACGACGTGCCGGCGCTGCTCGTGTGGGGGCCGCGCGACCCGGTGTTCTCCGACCGCTACCTGCGCGACCTGCGCGCGCGGCTCCCGCACGCGGACGTCCATCGCTACGAGCGGGCGTCGCACCTCGTGGTGGAGGACGCACCGGAGGCGGCCACCGACGCGTGGGCCTGGATCGGGGAGCACGTCCCCGACCGGCATCGCGGGTCCGACGACGCCGACTCGCATGGGCAAACGTGCCGACTCGCGGCGGCGAACGTGCCGACTCGCGCGCAGGTCCAGAAGACGGCATCGGACGGCGCACCTGACCTGTGGACCGCGCTCGAGTCCCGCGTCGGCGACCCCTCCCCCGCCGTGGTGGAGCCGGGCAGGGGCCGGTCGATCTCGTGGGAGCTGCTCGTCCGGCGGGTGCACGAGCTGGCCGCCGGGCTCGCGGGGCACGGGGTGGCCCCCGGCGACCGGGTCGCGCTGCTCGTCCCGCCCGGCGCCGACCTGACCGCCGCCGCGCACGCCTGCTGGCGGGCCGGGGCGTCCGTCGTGGTGGCCGACCCCGGGCTGGGTGCCGCCGGGCTCGCGCGGGCCCTGCGCGGAGCGCACCCCGCGCACGTCGTCGGTGCCTTTCCCGGCCTCGTGCTGGCGGCCGCCCTGGGGATCCCGGGCAGCCGGATCGCGGCCGGGGCGGTCCCGCCGGGGCTGCGGCGGGTCCTCGGCTCGCCGGTCGGGCTGGCGGCGCTCGCCCGGCGGGGACGGGCACTGCTGGACGGTGGCGCGGTACTCCCGGTCGAGGCCGGGCCGGACGACGAGGCCGCGGTCCTGTTCACCTCCGGCGCCACCGGTCCGGCGAAGGGCGTGGTCTACCGGCACCGGCAGGCGCGGGCGCAGCTCGCGGCCCTGCGCGCGGCGTACGGGATCACCCGGGACGACCGGCTCGTCGCCGCCTTCCCCCCGTTCGCGCTCTACGGCCCGGCGCTCGGAATCCCGTCGGCCGTGCCGCGGGCGCGGAAGCCGGGCGCCCTCACCGCCGCGGCGCTGGCGCGCGCCGTCGCCGCCGTCGACGCGACGATCGTCTTCGCCTCCCCCGCCGCGCTCCGCACCGTCGTCGCCACCGCCGCCGGGCTCGACGCCACTCAGCGCGGCGCCCTGGCCGGGGTCCGCCGGGTCGTCTCGGCCGGCGCACCGGTGCCCGCGGCGCTGCTGCACGCGCTGCGCGGCGTGCTCCCGAACGCCGCAGCGCACACGCCGTACGGGATGACCGAGGCGTTGCCGGTGACCGACGTCGCGCTGACCGAGATCGACGCCGCCGGGCCCGGCAACGGGGTGTGCGTCGGCCGGCCCCTGCCCGGGGTCGACGTCGCGGTGATCCCGCTGACCACCGACGGGGAGCCCACCCGTGAGCCCGGTGTCACCGGCGAGATCAGCATCGCCGCCCCGCACGTCAAGGACCGCTACGACCAGCTGTGGGCGGTCCAGCGGCGCAGCGCGCGCGAGGCGGGCCGGCACCGCACCGGGGACGTCGGGCACCTCGACGCCGAGGGCCGGCTGTGGGTGGAGGGCCGCCTGGTCCACGTGGTCCACACGGCAGCGGGCCCGGTGACGCCGGTCGGGATCGAGCAACGGGTCGAGGCGGTCGACGGCATCGCGTCGGCGGCGGTCGTCGGGGTCGGGCCGGCGGGGACGCAACAGGTGGTGGTGGTCGTGGTCGCCGAGCCGGGGATCGCGGTCCGGCGCGCCGGGGCACCGCTGCTGGCCGTCGCTCCGCTGACGAGCGCGGTCCGCGCCGTCGCGGGGGTCTCGGTGGCGGCGGTGCTGGTCGCCGACGCCCTGCCCGTCGACATCCGGCACGCGGCGAAGGTCGACCGCACGCGGGTGGCGGCGTGGGCGGGCCGGGTGCTGGCGGGCGAGCGAGCGGGGCGGCGCCCGTGACCGGCGCCCGCGCACACCGCGGCGCACCCGTGCACACGCCCGCCGCCCGTGCACACCGCGACGCGCCCGTGCACATCGCCCGCGCTATGCACGAGCCCGGCGGGGTGTGCACCGGCGGGAATGGGGCGGACGAGCCGAGCCGTCGCGCCGCGAACGGGTCGACGCCGTGAGAGTGCTCGTGACCGGGGCGCGCGGGATGCTCGGCAGTGCCGTCGCGCTAGCGCTCGCCGCCCGGGGCGACGACGTCACCGTGCTGCAGCGGCGGCCGTCCGGGCTTCCCCTCCGCGAGGTGCGCGCCGACCTGGGCGACCCCGACGCACCCCTGGACGCGGCGCTCACCGGGCACGACGCCGTCGTGCACCTCGCCGCGAAGGTCGACGTGGTCGGGCCGTGGCGGGACTACGCGCGGACGAACGTCGCGGGCACCGGGCACCTGCTCGCCGCCGCGCGGGCCGCCGGGGTGGCCCGGTTCGTGCACGTGTCGTCGCCGTCGGTGGCGAACGCGGGCGAGGCCCTGATCGGCGCGGGAGCCGGCCCGGCGGACCCCGGCGGGGCCCGCGGCCACTACGCCCGCAGCAAGGCGCTGGGAGAGCAGGCGGTGCTGGGTCTCGACGACGCCCCCCGCCACAGCGCCCGCTCCGCAGGAGTCGCCGGATCACCGGGCTCGAACGCAGAACTCGCCGTGCACACACGCGCAACTCGCCGGGCAGGGACGCGCGACGCGCCGTACCCGGACGCTCGACTCGCCGAGCAAGGACGGCGGACGCTCGACCCCCCGGCGGTCGTCGTCGTGCGCCCGCACCTGGTGTGGGGGCCCGGGGACACCCAGCTCGTCGGCCGGATCCTCGCCCGGGCCCGGGCCGGGCGGCTGGCCGTGGTCGGCACCGGTACCGCGCTGATCGACACGACGTACGTCGACGACGCGGTCGACGCGCTCGTCGCCGCCCTCGACCGGGCGCCCGACCTGCACGGGCGGGTGCTCGTCGTCTCCGGCGGCGAGCCGCGGCCCGTCGCCGAGCTGCTGGCGTCGATCTGCGCCGCCGTCGGCGCGCCGACTCCCCGAGTCTCCGTGCCGGCCCGGCTCGCCCGCGTCGCGGGCGCCGTCGCGGAGACGCTCTGGCGCCGCGAGCCGCCGATGACCCGGTTCCTCGCCGAGCAGCTGTCGACCGCGCACTGGTTCGACCAGCGCGAGACCCGCGCGGCGCTGGGTTGGGCACCGCGGGTGGGGCTCGACGAGGGCTTCCGGCGCCTGCGCACCGCCGATCCGTGCCAGGCTGCAGCATGGCCGCCCGGACCGCAGAGACCCGTGACGGCGTCGAGCTGACGAGCCTGGACGGCCCGCTGTTCGACGGCGCCGAGCACACCAAGCGCGACCTCGTCGACTACCTGGACGCCGCCCGCCACGCGATCCTGCCCGCGCTCGCGGGACGGGCCTTGTCCGTGATGCGGGTGCGTCCCGGGCAGCAGCCGTTCATGCAGAAGAACCTGCCGAAGTACGCGCCCGACTGGATCGCCCGGACGACGGTGTGGGCCGAGGCGTCGCACCGCGAGGTCGCCTACCCGCTGTGCGACGACCGCCGCACGCTGCTGTGGCTGGCCAACCAGCGCGCCGTCGAGTACCACCCCGCACTGATCCGGGCCGGGGAACAGCACGCCTCGCACCTGGTGCTGGACCTCGACCCGCCTGGCGACGGCTCTGTTTCCGTCAACTGGGCGAACGTCGTCCGCGCGGCGATGCTGATCCGCCGGGTGCTGGACGACCTGGGACTGGTCGGCGCCGTCAAGACCAGCGGCAGCAAGGGCGTCCACGTGTTCGTGCCGATCACCCCGGTTCCGGTCGTGGACTCCGCCGCCGCGACCCGCGCCCTGGCCGCCCGCGCGGAGGTGCTCGACCCGGAGATCGCGACCACGGCGTTCGTCCGCGCGGACCGCGCCGGCAAGGTCTTCCTCGACTCCACCCGATCGATCGGCGCGACGGTCGTCGCCGCCTACAGCCCGCGGATCCGGCCGGGGCTTCCGGTGTCGTTCCCGGTGGCCTGGGCCGACCTCCCGCACGTGACCCCGGCCGACTTCACCGTGTCGACCGCCCCGGACCTCCTGGCGGGCGGCGATCCCTGGGCGGCGGCGCTACCGGAGCCCCAGGAGCTCCCGGCCGACCTGATCGAGCACGGGCACACGATCCCCGTGGCCCGGGTGGCGGCCATGCACGAGGGCAAGCGCCGCAAGCGCGCGAGGGAGGCGTGATGGGTCAGTGGGCGGGCCGGATCATCGGCGTCGTGCTGGTGCTGCTCGGAGGGCTGTGGACCCTGCAGGGGTTCGGGGTCGTCGGCGGCAGCTTCATGACCGGCTCCACGGCGTGGCTCGTGATCGGGCTGTTCACCGTCGTCATGGGCCTGGTCCTCCTCATACCACGGCGCAGCCGCCGGCCCTGAGCGGGTGAGAGGCGCGCTGTTGCTGTCTGCGCAGGGCTGAACAGCGATGACGCGCCTCTGACGCGGGATGGAATGCTGTCGCCGGGCAGGACTCCGCCGCCGACCCGGGCTTCGCCTCCGCCGCCCGCGCCCCATCGCCCGCGTGGAGCCGCCCGCCTCCGGGTAGCCCGCCCCGTGCTCACGTTCCCGAACACACCCGAGGCCAACGTCCCCTCCGGCGTCCCGGTCCGCACCGCCCGTCCGGTGTCCCCCGTCGTCGCCGACCACGGCGAGGGGCCGGTGTGGCACCCGTCGTTCGACGGGGTGCGCTGGGTCGACATGCACGCCGGCGACATCCTCGAGCTGGTGGGCACCGACGAGGTCCGCCGCACGCACGTCGGCACCGTCGCGGCCGCCTTCCGGCCCCGCCGGGGCGGCGGGATCGTCCTGGCCGACCAGCGCGGTTTCGCGCTCCTCGACGCCGACCTGCGGGTCGAGCGCCGTCTCCCCGAGATCTGGGACGACCCGAGTGTCCGGATGAACGAGGGCGGCGCGGACCCCGCGGGCAACTTCTGGTGCGGCTCCATGGCCTACGACGAACGGGAGGGCGCCGGGGCCCTGTACCGGCTCGCTCCCGACCTGTCCGTCGACAAGGTGCTCGACGGCGTCACGATCTCCAACGGGCTGGCCTTCTCCCCCGACGGCGCGCGTGCCTACTACGTCGACACCCCGACCCGGAATGTCGACGTCTTCGACCACCGCGACGGCACGCTGACCGGGCGCCGCACGGCCTTCCCGATCGCCGACGGCCCCGGCTTCCCGGACGGGTTGACCGTCGACGCGCAGGGCTGCGTGTGGGTTTCGCTCTTCGCGGGCGCGGCCGTGCACCGCTATGCCCCGGACGGGGACCTGCTCGCGGTCGTCCCCCTGCCGGTCGCCCAGGTCACGGCGTGCACGTTCGGCGGCCCCGCGCTGGACCGGCTCTACATCACCACGTCCCGGGAGGGCCTCGACGCCGACGCGCGCGCCGCGCAGCCGCTCGCCGGCGCGCTGTTCTGCGTCGACCTCCCGGGCGTGCACGGCCTGCCGGTGCTGGAGTTCGCGGGCTGATCGGGACGCCTTCCGCGGGCCCGCCGACGGCGTTACGCTCCCGACGAGTTTGTACGATGGCCGAACAAAGGAGTCGCCATGGCCCCCCAGCCCACCCGGGACGACAAGTTCACCTTCGGACTCTGGACCGTCGGCTGGCAGGCCCGCGACCCCTTCGGCGACGCCACCCGGCCGGCGCTGGACCCCGTCGAGACCGTGCACCGCCTCGCCGAGCTGGGCGCCTACGGCGTCACCTTCCACGACGACGACCTCATCCCCTTCGGCACGGACGCCGCCGAGCGCGACCGGCTGATCGCCCGCTTCCGCGCCGCCCTGGACGAGACCGGCCTCGCCGTGCCGATGATGACCACCAACCTGTTCACCCACCCCGTCTTCAAGGACGGCGGGTTCACCAGCAACGACCGCTCCGTGCGCCGCTTCGCGCTCCGCAAGATCCTCCGCAACCTCGACCTGGCCGCCGAGCTGGGCGCGTCGACCTACGTGTTCTGGGGCGGTCGCGAGGGCGCCGAGGTCGACCAGGCCAAGGACATCCGCGCCGCGCTCGACCGCTACCGCGAGGGCATCGACCTGCTCGCCGGCTACGTCAAGGAGCAGGGCTACGGCATCCGGTTCGCGATCGAGCCCAAGCCCAACGAGCCGCGCGGCGACATCCTGCTGCCGACCGTCGGGCACGCGCTGGCGTTCATCGCCGAACTCGAGCACGGCGACATGGTGGGCCTCAACCCCGAGGTCGGCCACGAGCAGATGGCCGGGCTGAACTTCACGGCGGGCATCGCGCAGGCACTCTGGGCGGGAAAGCTCTTCCACATCGACCTCAACGGGCAGCGCGGGGTCAAGTACGACCAGGACCTCGTCTTCGGCCACGGCGACCTGCTGAACGCGTTCTCGCTGGTCGACCTGCTGGAGACCAGCCAGAACGGATCCAGGCTGTACGAGGGCCCGCGGCACTTCGACTACAAGCCGCTGCGCACCGAGGACATCGACGGCGTGTGGGTCTCGGCCGCCGCCAACATGCGCACGTACCTTCTGCTCAAGGAGCGCGCGGCGGCGTTCCGGGCCGACCCCGCGGTGGCCGAGGCGCTCGCCGCGGCCGGGGTCGCGGACCTCGCGACGCCGACGCTCAAGCCCGGCGAGACCGTCGCCGACCTGCTCGCCGACCGCAGCGCGTTCGAGGACTTCGACGCCGACAAGACCGCCGAGCGCGGCTGCGGCTACGTCCGGGTGGCCCAGCTCGCCCTCGAGCACGTGCTGGGTGCGCGATGAGCGAGCTTGCGAGCGAATCAGTGTCACAGCGTGCTCGTCGAATGCCGACCGAGCGAGCGAGGGAGTGCGATGAGCTGGTCGCCGGCGTGTCCTCGACGCAGTCGTGCACCGTCGTCATCCGCGACGCGGACACCGGGGAGCTCGTCCGCCAGGGGCGCGCCCCGCACCCGGACGGCACCGAGGTCGACCCGGCCGCGTGGGAGGCCGCGCTCGGGACCGCGATCACGGCGGCCGGCGGGCTGGACGGCGTCGAGGCGATCGCCGTGGGCGGTCAGCAGCACGGCATGGTGTGCCTCGACGAGGCGGGCGCGGTCGTCCGGCCTGCGTTGCTCTGGAACGACACGCGCTCCGCGGGAGCGGCCGCCGACCTCGTGGCCGAGCTCGGGGCACAGGAGTGGGCCGACGCCGTCGGCAGCGTGCCCGTCGCCTCGTTCACCGTCACCAAGCTGCGCTGGCTCGCCGACCACGAGAAGGACAACGCCGCCGCGACGGCCGCGGTGTGCCTACCGCACGACTGGCTCACCTGGCGGCTGCGCAGCGGGCTCGGGAACACCGGCGACCTCGCCGACCTGATCACTGACCGCTCCGACGCGAGCGGCACGGGCTACTGGTCCGGGGTCACGAACGCCTACCGGCCCGACCTGCTGGAGCGTGCGCTCGGTCGCAGCGACGTCGCGCTGCCGCGCGTCCTGCAGCCCGGCGAGGCGGCCGGAGCGGCCGCCACCGGGCAGGTGCTCGGACCGGGGGCGGGTGACAACGCCGCCGCCGCGCTCGGGCTCGGTGCGGTGCCGGGCGACGTCGTGGTGTCGATCGGCACGTCCGGGGTCGCGTGCGCGGTGAGCGAGGTGGCCACCGCGGACCCCACGGGCACGATCGCGGGGTTCGCCTCGGCCACCGGCGAGCACCTTCCGCTGGTGTGCACCCTCAACGCGGCACGGGTGCTCGACGCCGTCGCCACGCTGCTCGGCGTCGACCACGACCGGCTGGCCGAACTGGCGCTCAACGCGCCGGCGGGGGCGGCCGGGCTGACGCTGGTGCCCTACCTGGAGGGCGAGCGGACGCCGAACCGGCCCGACGCGACGGGTGCGCTGCACGGCCTGACGCTGGGCACGGCGCACCGCGAGCACCTGGCCCGCGCCGCGGTGGAGGGGCTGCTGTGCGGGCTCGCCGACGCCGTCGACGCGCTCGAGGTGGCCGGCGCGCCGGTGCGGCGGGTGTTCCTGGTCGGTGGCGGCGCCCGGTCGGCGGCCGTGCAGGCCATCGCCCCGGCGGTGCTCGGCAGACCGGTCGTGGTGCCGGCGCCGGGCGAGTACGTCGCCGACGGGGCGGCCCGCCAGGCGGCGTGGGTGCTGCGCGGCGACCTCCCCGAGTGGGAGCCGGCCGGAACGGTCGTGCGCGAGGCCGACCCGACGCCCGCGGTGCGGGCACGCTACGCGGAGGTCCGCGACCTCACCGCGGCGCGGGTGTGACACGGGTCCTCCGTCGGCGCGCGCCGGTCGTCACGCGCGCCCACGGCGCGCTCGCACACAGGTACGCGGTGCGGCACACAGGTCACGACCTGTGTGCCGGCCCGTCATCCTGGGTGCGAGCCGCAGGCGACGGCCGGGAGCGGCGGTGACCGCGTCCCGACCGGCGGGCCAGCACACCGTGCGCCGGCACAACCGCGCCCTCGTGCTGCGCACCGTCGCAACGGACGAGCCGGTGTCGCGCGCCCGGATCGCCGCAGGCACCGGCCTCACCCGGGGCACGGTGTCGTCGCTGGTGGAGGAGCTGCTCGCGGCCGGGCTCGTCGCCGAGCTCGCCGCAGCGCGCGGCGCGACCGGCCGTCCCGCCAGCCCGCTGCAGCTCAACCGGTCCGGGCCGGGCGGGCTCGGGGTGGAGATCGGCGTCGACACCGTGGGCGCGTGCGTGGTCGACCTGACCGGCGCGGTCCGCGCGCAGCGGATCGCCGCGTCCGGCCACCGGACCCGACCGGTCGCCGACGGCCTCCGGGCGGCGGCCGCGCTGGCGGCGGAGGTGGTCGCCGAGGCCGGGCTGCCGATCGCGGGTGTCGGCATCGCGGTCCCCGGGGTGGTCGCCGACGGCGTGCTGGAGCGCGCGCCGAACCTCCCGTTGTGGCGCGACGTCAACGTCGTCGCCCGGGCCGCCGCGGTGCTCGAGCCGGTCGTCGGCGACGCACTCGTGTCCGTCGGCAACGAGGCCGACCTCGCCGCGCTGGCCGAGCACCGGGCAGGCGCAGCGGGCGACGACTTCCTCTACGTCTCCGGCGGGATCGGGGTGGGTGCGGGGATCGTGCTCGGCGGACGGCTGTTCGGCGGGTCCGGGGGCCGCGCGGGCGAGCTGGGCCACGTCGTCGTCGACCCCGCCGGACCGCCGTGCACCTGCGGCGGCCGCGGATGCCTCGAGCGCGCGGCCGGGCTCGAGGACCTGTGCCGCGCCGCGGCGGTCGACGACCTCGACGCCCTCGCCGACGCCGCGGCCCGACGCGAGCCCACCGCGGAGGCGGCGCTGCGAACGGGTGGTCATGCGCTGGGCGTCGCGCTCGCGGGGGCGGTGAACCTGCTCGACGTGCCCACCGTCGTCCTCGGCGGCGGCTACCCGCGCCTGGGTGCGGTGCTGCGCGCGGCGGTCGCGGACGAGCTGGCCCGGCGGGTGGTGTGGCGCTCCCCGGTGGCGGTGCGGACGTCCGCGCTCGGTGCTGCGGCGGCGCTGCGCGGCGCGGCGACGGCGGTCGTGCGCGCGGTGCTCGACGGCTGACCCCGGCCCCGGGGCCGCCTCCCCGGGGCCGTATATATCGACGGGATCTGTCGGACCCGGGTGGTATGACGGATGAGTCGCCTCCCGGGGGCGACGCCCCCCGACAGCCCGGAAGGACATCTGTGCTCACGCTCCTGCTGCGCACCCGCCTGCGGCCCTACCGAAGGCCGCTGATGGCGGTCGTCGTGTTGCAGCTGATCGGCACGATCGCCTCGCTGTACCTGCCGAGCCTGAACGCGCAGATCATCGACCGGGGCATCGCCACGGGCGACACCGGGCTGATCCTCCGGCTCGGCGGGATGATGCTGCTGATCAGCCTCGTGCAGGTGGCCTGTTCGGTCGCGGCGGTGCACCACGGCTCGCGGACCGCCACGGGCTTCGGCGCGGACGTGCGCGCGTCGGTGTTCCACCGCGTCGGCGAGTTCTCCTCGCGGGAGGTGAACCGCTTCGGCGCCCCGTCGCTGATCACGCGGTGCACGAACGACGTGCAGCAGGTGCAGATGCTCGTGCTCACCTCCTGCACGATGCTCGTCGCCGCGCCGATCATGTGCGTCGGCGGGATCGTGATGGCGCTGAACGAGGACGCGGGCCTGTCGTGGCTGGTCGCGGTGTGCGTGCCGGTGCTGGCGGGGGCCGTCGGGATGATCGTGACGCGGATGGTGCCGCGGTTCCGCCGGATGCAGACGATGATCGACGAGATCAACCGGGTGCTGCGCGAGCAGCTCGGCGGGATCCGGGTGGTGCGGGCGTTCGTCCGCGAGCCCCTGGAGACCGCCCGGTTCGGGAGGGCGAACGCGGACCTGACGGCGGTGGCCACGAGCGCGGGCCGGCTGCAGGCGCTGATCTTCCCGGTGGTGTTGCTGGTGCTCAACGTGTCCAGCGTCGCCGTGCTCTGGTTCGGCGGGCTGCGGGTGGACGCCGGACAGATGCAGATCGGCGCGCTGACCGCGTTCCTGGCCTACCTGCTGCAGATCCTCATGGCGGTCATGATGGCCACCTTCATGGCGATGATGATCCCGCGGGCCGCGGTGTGCGCCGAGCGGATCGGCGACGTGCTGGACACGCGGTCCTCGGTCACTCCCCCGGCGACGCCCGTGGCCGCGCGCCGCCGCGACGGGCTGCTGGTGTTCGACGGGGTCGGGTTCCGCTACCCGGGTGCGGACGCCCCGGTGCTGCACGGGATCTCCTTCGCGGCGCGCCCGGGCGCCACCACCGCGGTCGTCGGCAGCACCGGCTCGGGGAAGACCACGCTGCTGTCGCTGGTGCCGCGGCTGTTCGACGTCTCCGCGGGATCGGTCTCCGTGGACGGGGTGGACGTGCGCGAGCTCGACCCGCAACAGCTGGTCGGGCGCATCGGCTACGTCCCGCAGCGGCCCTACCTGTTCTCCGGCACGGTCGCGTCGAACCTCCGGCACGGCCGGCCGGACGCCACGGACGACGAGCTGTGGGCGGCCCTGGAGGTCGCGCAGGCCGCCGACTTCGTCCGGGCGATGCCGGCAGGGCTGGACGCGCCGGTCGCGCAGGGCGGCACCAACCTCTCCGGCGGGCAGCGCCAGCGGCTGGCGATCGCCCGCGCCCTGGTGCGCCGCCCCGCGATCTACCTGTTCGACGACTCGTTCTCCGCCCTGGACGTCGCCACCGACGCCCGGCTGCGGGCCGCGCTCGGTCCCGTCACGGCGGACGCCACAGTGGTGATCGTCGCGCAGCGGGTCTCGACGATCACCGGGGCGGACACGATCGTCGTGCTGGACGCGGGCACGGTCGTCGGCCTGGGCACTCACGACGAGCTGCTGGCGACGTGCCCGACGTACGCCGAGATCGTCGAGTCCCAGCTCAGCGCGGCGGAGGCGGCGTGAGCGCCCCCAACCGCAACGGCGCGCCCGCACCGAGCGCCGGACCGGGTGCCGCGGAGTCCGCCACCCCCACCGCGCCGAGTACGGACGAGACCGCTCGCGCCGCGCGCGGCATGGCCGCACAGCGCCGTCCCGGCGGCGGCGGGCCGCCGTGGGCGAGCATCGGGGTGCCCACAGAAAAGGCCTCCTCGTTCGGCCCGTCCACGCGCCGGCTGCTGGGCCGCCTGGCCCCCGAGCGGCTCGGCGTCATCGTCGTGCTCGTCCTCGGCGTCGCCAGCGTCGCGCTGAACGTCGTCGGACCGGTGGTGTTGGGCCACGCGACGGACGTCATCTTCGCCGGTGTGCTCGGCCGCGGGCTGCCCGCCGGCCTCTCGACGGCCCAGGCGGCGGCCGAGGCGCGCGCCGCGGGCAACGACACCACAGCGACCCTGATCGAGTCGCAGAACGTCGTGCCCGGCGCGGGCGTGGACTTCGCCGCGCTCGGGCGGGTGCTGATGCTCGTCGTGGCGATCTACGTGGCGGCGTCGCTGCTGGCGTACCTGCAGGGCTGGCTGCTCAACGGCATCGTGCAGCGCACGATCGCCACGCTGCGCCGGGACGTGGAGGACAAGCTGCACCGGCTCCCGCTGGGCTACGTCGACTCCCGGGCCCGCGGCGAGCTGCTCAGCCGGGTCACCAACGACATCGACAACGTCTCGCAAAGCCTGCAGCAGACGATGAGCCAGCTGCTGACCTCGCTCCTGACGGTGGTCGGCGTGCTCGTGATGATGGTGGTGATCTCCCCGCTGCTCGCCGTGATCGCGCTGCTGACCGTGCCGCTGTCGACGTGGATGACGCGGGCGATCGCGCGGCGCTCGCAGGGGGAGTTCGTCGCGCAGTGGCGCTACACCGGCGAGCTGAACGGGCAGATCGAGGAGGCGTTCACCGGGCACGAGCTGGTCACGGTGTTCGGGCGGCGCGGTGAGGTCGAGGAGACGTTCGCGGCGAAGAACGCGCAGCTGCGGGACGCGAGCTACCGGGCGCAGTTCGTCTCGGGGATCATCATGCCGTCGATGATGTTCCTCGGGAACCTCAACTACGTCGCGGTGGCGGTGATCGGGGCCCTGCGGGTCGCGACCGGGGCGATGACCCTGGGCGAGGTCCAGGCGTTCATCCAGTACTCCCGGCAGTTCACCCAGCCGCTCACCCAGGTGGCGTCCATGGCGAACCTGCTGCAGTCCGGAGTGGCCTCGGCCGAGCGGGTGTTCGAGCTGCTCGACGCCCCCGAGCAGGTGCCCGAGCCGGCGGTACCCGCGGTCCGTGCGCAGCGACGTGGCCGGGTGGCCTTCGAGCACGTGTCGTTCCGGTACCGACCGGACGTCCCGCTGATCGACGACCTGTCGCTTCACGCCGAGCCCGGGCAGACCGTCGCGATCGTGGGCCCGACCGGCGCGGGCAAGACCACGCTGGTGAACCTCGTGATGCGCTTCTACGAGCTGGACGGGGGCCGGATCACGCTGGACGGCGTGGACATCGCGACGATGGCGCGCGCGGACCTGCGCTCCGGGATCGGGATGGTGCTGCAGGACACCTGGATGTTCGGCGGAACGATCCGGGAGAACATCGCCTACGGCAACCCCGAGGCGACCGAGGAGCAACTGCTCGCCGCGGCCCGGGCGACCTACGTCGACCGGTTCGTCCGCAGCCTGCCGGACGGCTACGACACCCGCGTCGACTCCGACGGCGGCGCGGTCAGCGCCGGGGAGAAGCAGCTGATCACCATCGCGCGGGCGTTCCTGGCCGATCCGTCGCTGCTGATCCTGGACGAGGCCACCAGCTCGGTCGACACCCGCACCGAGGTGCTCGTGCAGCGGGCGATGGCCCGGCTGCGCAGCGACCGCACGAGTTTCGTCATCGCCCACCGGCTCTCCACGATCCGCGACGCGGACCTGATCCTCGTGATGGACGCGGGCCGGATCATCGAGCAGGGCACGCACGACGAGCTGCTGGCCGCGCACGGCGCCTACTACGCGCTGTACGAGGCCCAGTTCGCCGCGGCGGCGCTGTAGCGATCACGCATGGACGCCTCGCCCCGCCAGCGCATCGCCTCCGGCTCCCCCTTCGAGCCCACCATCGGGTTCTCGCGCGCCGTCCGCGTCGGCGACCGCGTCCTCGTCTCGGGCACCACCCCCGTCTTCCCCGACGGCTCGTGTCCCGACGACGCGGGCCTCCAGGCCCGCCGCTGCTTCGCGATCATCGACGCCGCGCTCGCCGAGGCCGGGGCGACCGTCGCCGACGTGGTCCGGACCCGCATGTTCCTGGTCGACCCCGCCGACGCCGACGTGGTCGGCGCCGTGCACGGCGCGGTCTTCGGGCACGTCCGCCCCGCCGCCACGATGCTCGCCGTCTCCGCGCTGCTCGATCCGCGGTGGAAGGTGGAGATCGAGGCCGAGGCCGTCGTCCCGCAGGCGCCCATCACGCTCGCGCTGGTCATCGACCTCGCCACCGACGCCGTCGAACCGTTCGAGGCCTACGAGCGCCGCGTCCTGCCCCTGCTGGAGCGTCACGGCGGCCGGCTCGACCGCCGCCTGCGCACCGCCGACGGCCGCACCGAGATCCACCTGCTGTCGTTCGCCGACCGCGCCGGGCTACGACGCCTACCTCGCCGACCCCGACCGCGCCGCGGTCGGGAGGCTCCTCGACGGTCGCGATGTCCGGCGCCGGCTGCTCGAGGTCACCGACGCCGACCCGAGCCGTACACCGCCACCCCCGCCGGGGGGAGGGTGATCGCCACCGCGCACCCGTTGCGCGCCTCCACCGGCACCTCGGCAGCCTGCGACGGCGCACTGCCGTACAGCAGCGCCAGCGACTGCCCCGCCGCGTGCAGCCCGGCATCCACCGTCACCCAGGCCGTCCGCTCCTGCGCCGGGTCGGTGTTGATCGCGCACAGCACCTCACGCCGGTCCAGCACGCGCGACCACGCCACCACGCTGCGCACCGCGCCCCCGAAGCCCGTCGGGACGCCGAACGCAAACCCGTCCGCGGAGATCTCCCGCAGGTACTGCCGCCCCCGCCGCAGGGCCGGCTCGGCGCGGCGCAGCGCGAGCAGCGCGGCGGTCGCGGCGTACAGCGGCGCCGCCTCGTCGAACACGTGCCTGCCCCGCGACCGGAACGCGCCGAACTCCCCTCCGAACATCGCCTCACGGATGTAGCGGTCCGCGGCCGGCGGGCCGCCGCTGCCGTCGAGCCACTGCTCGGTGCCGTAGTACAGGCACGGGATCCCGAGCGTCAGCACGTTGAGCGCCACCGTCCCGAGCGCCAGCGCCCGGCCGTCGACCGTCGCGCCCAGCCGCGCCTTCACCGCGCCCTGCCGGACGAGGTCGTGGTCGTCGATGTTCGTGACGACCGTGTCCCGCAGCCAGGTGTGCGAGTTCTTGCCGATCAGTTCGGAGTTGCGGAACAACGCGAAGTACCCGGCCGGGTCCTCCGCGCCGGTCGCCGCACCCACCAGCCGCGACTGCACCTCGGCGAGCCCCAGCGCCGCGTCCAGCCCCGTGAGCTCCATCGTCGCGATCGCGTCCTCGCGCGACCCGGTGATCTCGCCGACCAGCAGGAAGCGGTCCTTGCCGATCGACTGCGCGAACTCGTGCACGACCGAGGCGAAGTACCGGGTGGCGCCGCGATCCATGTGCTTGACGGCGTCGACCCGGAACCCGTCGAGGTCGGCGAACACCAGCCACCAGCAGTACGCCCGGGTGAGCGCCACGAGCGCGGGCGACGGCCGGTAGTCGTCGAGCCCGCCGCTGCCGTGGGCGATGTCCTTGAGGCCCTCGAAGTCACCCTCGACGTACTCGGGGTACCGGTTCCAGTCGACGATCCGGCCGCGGCGGGTGAAGCTCTCCGGCGGGTGCAGCTCGGCGGGGTGCACCGCGCCGTCCGGCCAGGCCGCGGCGGCGGCCTCGGGCGTGAACGGCACGAGGCCCGCCGGGGTCCGCCAGCCCGCCACCGGGTACTCACGGCCGTCCCAGCGCGCGTCGAACACCGTCGGCTCGTAGGCGAACACGTCGCCCGCGTGGTTCAGGACGACGTCGAGGATCACCCGCAGCCCCGCCGCGTGCGCGTCGTCGACCAGCGCGCGCAGCGCGTCCGCGTCGCCGAACCGGGGATCGACGGTGAGGAAGTCCTGCGTCGCGTACCCGTGGTAGTTGTTCGCGACGGCCCCGGGTGCGGGCGCCGCCTGCCTGAGCACGGGGCTGACCCACAGCGCGGTGACGCCGAGCCGGGCGAGATAGCCCAGCTTGCTGCGCACCCCCGCGAGCGTCCCGCCCACCCAGCCCACCCCGGCCGCGCGCCACGCCTGCGCGTCGGCGTCGGTCTGCACCGCGGCGCCCTCGTCACCGGGCCGCCACGGCGGCGTCGCACCGGCGACGACGGCGCCGGTAAGGTCGGGCACGCCGTCTTCCCGGCCGTCGGAGAACCGGTCGACGAGCAGGAAGTACAGCACCTCGTCCGCCCATGCCGACGGCGACGGCGTCGCGGGCCCGAGACCGGTGAAGTCCAGGTCCGCGACCTGCCGCGGCACACCGGTGCCCTGCAGGTGAGCGCCGAACAGCGCCGCGAGCGCCGCCCGGTGCCGCTCGTCCGCCGCCGGGTCGTACGTCGGGTTGTCCGGTACCGCGAACCCGTGCGCCGCGGGATAGACCTCCATCGTGTGCCGCACGCCCGCCGCGGTGTACGCGGCCTCCAGGCGCGCGTACTGCTCCGGCGGGAACGTCGCGTCGTTCTCCGCGGCGGCGACGTACACCCCCGCCTGCACCCGGTCGGCGACGCGGTGCGGGCTGTCCGGATCGGCGTCGTCGGCCAGCCGGCCTCCGTGGAACGACGCGGCCGCCCCGACCCGGTCCGGGAACAGGCCGGCGACCAGCAGCGCCGCCCGCCCGCCCATGCAGTAGCCGAACACGCCGACCCGCGGGCCGGCCACCTCGGGGCGGCCTGCGAGGAACGCGAGGAACGCCCCGGCGTCCCGGGCGGTCATCTCCGCCGTCACGCTGCGCGCCATCGTCATCAACCGCTCCCGCTCCGGCGGGTCGGAGAACACCGTCGCGGCGTCGAACGGCCGCCAGTCGCCCAGCCGGTGGTACACGTCGGCCAACAGCACGGTGTAACCGTCGTCGGCGAGGCGGTCCGCGACGGCCCGGAAGGTCTCGCGCGGCCCCGCGGCGTCCGGGAACAGGATGGCGGCGGGCGCGGGCAGGCCGTCGGCCGGGACGTGCAGGGTGGCGTGGCAGGGTCCGTCGGGAGTGGGGAGGTCGACCTCGATCCGGGGCACGGGGCTGTTCCTACCAGCGGGCCCGGAACCACCTCCGGGCGGTGGCCCCCGATCACACACAGGCTGCGATCGACGCCGGCACGACGCGTCCACCCCGCACTCCGTGCGGGGCGGCCGCCCCGCCCCTGCATCTTGAAGCGTCTATTACTACGGTGCGCGCATGGCGCTGCGGACCTACCTCGCGACGGAGATCGCGCTCGACCACGCCGACGGCCTGCTGACCCGGCGCGATGCCCTGCACAAGCTCGGCCTCCTCGGGCTCACGACGGCTGCGGCCTCGACCCTGCTCGCGTCGTGCAGCAGCGCGGCACCCCCCGCATCGGCGCCGAGCGCCGCCCCCGCGCCGCCCGCCTCGTCGGCCGCGGCGACGCCGACGGACGCGCCGGACTACGACGTCGCCGCGGCACGCGCCCGCACCCAGGACATCACCTTCCCCGGCGGCACCGGCACGATGTCCGGCGCCTACGCGGCCGCGGACAACCCGCGTGGCGCCGTGCTGGTCGTCCACGAGAACCGCGGCCTGACCGACCACATCCGCGCGGTGGCCGGACGCCTCGCCGGTGACGGGTACAGCGCCCTGGCCCCGGACCTGCTCTCGCGCGCGGGCGGGACCGCCGGCGTCCCCGACGCCACCGCCGCGCTCGGCGCCATCAGCACCGCCGATCTCGTCACCGACCTGCGCAGCGGCCTGACGGAGCTGAGCCGGCGGGCGGACGGGCTCGCGCTGGGGGTGATCGGGTTCTGCTTCGGGGGTGGCATGGTGTGGCAGCTGCTGGACTCCGGCCCGTCCGAGCTGAAGGCCGCGGTCCCGTTCTACGGCCCGGCGCCGGACGCGCCGAGTTTCGCGGGGTCGCAGGCCGCCGTCCTGGGCGTGTTCGCCGAGAAGGACGCCCGGGTCAACGCGGGCCGCGACAAGCTGGAGGCCGCGCTCACCGCGGCCGGGCTGACCCACGAGATGGTGACCGTCCCCGGGGTGGACCACGCGTTCTTCAACGACACGGGTGCGCGCTACAACGAGGCGGCGGCCTCGCAGGTCTACCGGCAGGTGCTCGACTGGTTCGGCGCCCACCTGACCTGATCGGCCGCAAGCGTTTTCACCCGTTGGACGGCGACCGTGGCCCGCGGAGCCCATTGACGTGTGACGCCAGACACGCTCACGCTCGGAGACCGACCGGTACTCGACCCAAGGAGCTGGGCGATGAACGCACTCGTGTTGCGCAGTGCCATCGTCGCGGCGCTCGGAGGCCTGCTCTTCGGCTTCGACACCGCGGTGATCTCCGGCACCACCCAACAGCTGACCCGCGTCTACGAGCTGAGTCCGGGCGGGCTCGGCTTCACCGTGGCGACGGCCCTGCTCGGCACCATCTTCGGGGCACTGGCCGCCGGCAAGCCGGTGGACAGGTACGGCCGCAAGAAGGTGCTCTTCGCGATCGGGATCCTGTACTTCGTCGGCGCACTGGGCAGCGCCTTCGTGACCAACCTGGCGCTCTTCCAGATCTTCCGGTTCCTCGGCGGCATCGGGGTCGGGGTGGCCTCGGTCGTGGCGCCCATCTACACCGCCGAGATCGCCCCGCCGGCGCTGCGGGGTCGGCTGGTCGGCCTCGTGCAGTTCAACATCGTGCTCGGGATCCTGCTGGCCTACCTGTCGAACTTCATCATCGGCAGCCTGCTCCCCGCGGAGATCGCCTGGCGCTGGATGTTCGCCGTGATGGCCGTTCCCGCAGCGATCTTCTTCCTGCTGCTGTTCACCGTGCCGGAGACCCCGCGGTGGCTGTTCCAGGTCGGACGTCGGGACGAGGCCGTGTCCGTGGTCGAGCGGACTACGCAGTCCCGCGAGGAGGCCGAGTTCGAGATCCGGGAGATCGAGGAAGGCCTCGCTGCCCAGCACGGGCAGCGGCAGGTCGCGTTCTTCAAGCGCCAGAACCGCAAGGTCATCCTGCTGGCCTTCGCGATCGCCGCGTTCAACCAGCTCTCGGGGATCAACGCGATCCTGTACTACGCCCCCGACATCTTTCGGTCGGCGGGCGCGGGTCAGAACGCCGCCGCCCTGGAGAGCGTCATCGTCGGCCTGGTCAACCTGATCGTCACGATGGCCGCGCTGAGCGTCATCGACAAGATCGGGCGGCGCAAGCTCATGCTGATCGGCTCGATCGGCTACCTCGTCAGCCTCGGCGTGCTCGCGGGGGTGTTCTTCGCGTACGAGGGGCAGTTCTCCGGCTTCTCCAGCGTCCTCGTGCTGGGCGGCCTCGTGGTGTTCATCGCCGCGCACGCGTTCGGCCAGGGCTCGGTGATCTGGGTGTTCATCTCCGAGATCTTCCCCAACCGCATCCGCGGCCGCGGCCAGTCGCTGGGCAGCCTGACGCACTGGGTGTTCGCCGCCGTGGTGTCGTCGATCTTCCCGGCGATCGCCGCGGCACTCGGCGGCGGCATGGCGTTCCTGCTGTTCTTCGTCTGCATGGTGGGCCAGCTGATCTGGGTGCTGAAGGTCATGCCCGAGACGCGCGGGGTTCCGCTGGAGGAGATGGAGCGCAACCTCGGCATCGAGCTCAGCGACGAGGACATCGCGGGTGCGCAGGGTCCGCGCGCCCATTGACCCGGTTCGCTGCGACGAACGGCTGATGCGCGACGCGCCCGCGGACGTAGGGTCACTACCGTGACGATCGCCGACCGCTCGCATGTCGACCTGCGGGAGGTGTTGCGCACGACGTGCGCGGCCTCGCCGGTGGAGGCCATCGACGTGATGGCCGACGGCCTGGCCACCCTCACCGGAGCCACCTACGTCGAGTTCCTCATCACCAACGTCACGCACCGGGCCGTCGTCCGCTTCGCCGGCTCCGGTGCGAACGCGGCCCGCGTGCAGCAGGAGGCCGGTGAGGTCCCGGTCATCCCCCTGCGCGGCACGGTCTACGAGCGCGTGCTGCGGCGCCAGCAGGTCGTGCGGATCGAGGAGGACGGTGGCGACCGCATCCTCGTGCCGGTGACGGAGACCGGCGACGCCCTCGGCGTGATCGACCTGCACCTGCCGCGGGGGGCCCACGCCGTCGACTTCGCCGATATCGCCGCGGTCGCCGAGGCGCTGGCCCGCATCGTCATCGCCAGCCGGCGGCACTCGGACCTCATGGACTGGGCCCAGGACACGTCGCCGTTCTCGCTGGCGGCGGAGATCCAGCGCCGCCTGCTGCCGGGCTCCTACACCTGCGAGACCGCACGGTTCACCGTCGCCGGCTGGCTGGAGCCCGCGAACGCCGTCGGCGGCGACACGTTCGACTACTCGCTCGACCGGGACACCCTGCACCTGTCGGTGACCGACGCGGTCGGCAACGACGTCAACGCCGCGCTGCTGGCGAGCGTGCTGCTGGGCAGCCTGCGCAACAGCCGACGCCGCGGAGCGGACCTCGTGAGCCAGGCGCGGACGGCCAATGACGCGCTCGCGGCGCACGCCCAGGTCGGGCAGTTCGTGACGGGCCAGCTGGCGCGGGTGGACCTGCACACCGGCACGATGACCTTCGTCAACGCCGGCCACCCGTTTCCCTACCGCGTCCGCGAGGGCCAGGTGGGCGAGGTCGAGCTCGACATCGACATGCCGTTCGGCCTGTACCCCGGCCGCGACCTGCGGTTGCGCCAGCTGCAGCTCCGCCCCGGCGACCGCATCGTGCTGGTCACCGACGGGATGCTGGAGCGCAACGCGGAAGACCTCGACCTGCCGGGCATGCTGCGGCGCGAGGCGAGGACCCACCCCCGCGAGCTGGTCTACGAGCTCGCGGAGACCGTGCTGCACGCCACCGGCGGCGAGCTGCACGACGACGCCACGGTGCTGTGCCTGGACTGGCGCGGCGGCCCCGATGAACCGGACCGCCCGGACCGCGAGGAGTGACATGATCGCGACGACGACCCGCCCTGCCCCCGCCCCACCGCGCAGGTGGTGGAGCCCGCGGCCACGCCACCACGACCGGCCGGCCGAGGTGCTGGCGGTGCTCGGCGCGGCCCGCGACATCGTCGAGGCCGGATGGGTGCAGAACCGGTGGGCGGTGACCCCCGCCCAGGTGCGGACCAGCGCCGCCGGCGACGGCACGGACGGCTCGGTGCGCGCCTGCGTCGTCGCCGCCGTCGCCCTCGCGGTCCGCGCCCGCGATCCCCGTGCGGACCTGGCCGTCGACACGGGCCCGGCACTGGCCTACGTCTGGGACGAGGTGTTCGGCGGGCGGACCGCCGGCCGCTCGGCCCCCCACGACGTCCGCGTCGCTCGCATGCGCGAGCTGGCCCGGTGGAACGACGCCAGTGGGCGGACCCGGGACGACGTCGTCGCGGCGCTGGACCGCGCGGCGGCCCGGGTGGTCGCCCAGGTGGTGCAGCCCGCCCCTGCCTGAGCCCATACTGCGCCGATGGTGACCGCCGCCGAGCTCCGTGAATTCGCACTGGGCCTGCCGGGAGCGCAGGAGCGCGAGACCTGGGGCCACCCCACGTTCCGGGTGCGGGACAAGATCTTCGCGAGCATGTACGAGGGCGACGACGGTGCGGTCGCCACGGTGAAGGCCTCCCCCGAGGACCAGGAGGCGCTGGTCGGCGGCGACCCGCAGACGTTCGGCCTCGCCTCGCACGTCGGCCGGTACGGCTGGACGACGATCCGGCTGGACCGCGTCGACCCGGACGAGCTGCGCGAGCTGGTGGTCGAAGCCTGGCGCCGCACGGCGCCGAAGCGGGCGGTGGCGACGTTCGACAAGGCCTGACCAACCTATGAGGACGAAGTCAAGTCCTGGGTTTGGGTGTTTTTGGGCGTGATGGGTCGGCTCGGTGGCGGACGCCACCGAGTTGATCTTCTTGTGTGGGGTGGGTGCTGTTGGTCGGGTGGTGCCGCGCGCCCGTCTCCGGCCCTACGTAGCGTTCAAGCGGGTTGTTCCCGACAGCCTTCATCCGGGCTTGGTGGGAGACGGGCGGGGCTGCTCATGGTCAGTTGCGGGTTCGGGGTCCCGACGGCGATGCGAGCTCGCCCTGCCCGGTGGTCAGCAGCACGGGTGCTCAGGCGGCGGTGGCGGCTCCCTGCTCGCGCCGGTCGAGGCCGGCGGCGATGGCCGGGTCCCAGGCGGTGCGGGTCACGATCACGGCGTGCAGCTGGCGGAGCAGGCCGGCCGCGACCGCGACCCGGGCTTGGGTGTCGGTGAGCGGGTTGTCGGCCCGGCCGGTGAGGTGGGCGTGGCGGGCGGCCAGGACGGGGTTGTGGCGCAGCGCGCCGAACACCGCGCGCCAGGCGGCCAGGCGCAGCTCGGGGCGGCCGCGGCCACTGATCGCGGTCTTGCCCTGGTAGGTGCCCGAGGCGTTGTCGCGCGGGCACAGCCCGGCGTGCTTGACCAGCGCCCGGGCCGCGCTGAACCGGGTCGGGTCGCCGGTCTCGGCCAGGATCGTCGCGGCGCCGACCGCGGACACCCCGGGGATGGAGGTGACCAGCTCGGTGAGCCCGAGGGTGTCGAGCACGCGCAGCATCCGCGCCTCGACCTCGAGGATCTCGGTGCGGCGGGCGGCGAGGTCGGCCAGGGCGAACGCCACCCGTTCGCACGCGCCGGCCCGCTGGGCGGTGACCCCGACCGTGGCGTGGGCGGGGTCGGTGGCGGCGTCGAACACCGCGCGCACGATCACCGAGTACCAGCGGGTGGCGCCCAGCTCGGCGCGGACCGCGGCCGCGAACTCGTCCCACCCGGCCCGGCCGAGCACGCCCAGCTCACCGGTGGCGCCGATGCGGTCTAGCGCGACGGTGACCGCGGCCCGCCAGCTCGCCGAGTCCAACGGCTGGGCGGCGGCGTCCAGCACCGCCGGCCAGGCGCACTCGAGCAGATCCCGGACCTGCTGGCGGGCCGCCCCGGCGGCGGTGACCAGCCCGGCCCGCCGCGCGCCCAGGTGCCGCAGCCGGGCCCAGGTCGGGTCGGCCCGCTCGGGTAGGTAGCAGCGCAACTCACACACCAACCGAGCGATGATCATCGCGTCGGTGTCGTCGTTCTTATTGCGGGTGAAGTCCTCGGCCTCCCGCGCCCGGGCCACCAGCAGCGGCTGCACGCACACCAGCGCCACCCCGTGCTCCGCGGCGATCCGGTCGAGCACCCGCCACCGGTGCCCGGTCGGCTCACACGCCACCACCACCGAGGAGAACCCGGCCTCGGCCGCCCGGGCCAGCCCCCACGCCACGGCCTCGGCCAGCTCCCAGGCCTTGCACCGCACCGTCCGGCGGGCCACAACGCGCGAGTCCGGGTCGGTCACCGCGCACACCTGCTTGTCCGCGGCCAGATCGAACGCCAGCACCGCGGTCTCCCGCGTGATGATCGCCCGCAACCGGGCCAGCTTCTCGTTACGACGACGATCACCCCGCGACAACCGAGGGCGACTACGGTTGGACACGACATCCTCCTGGTGCGGTTGGGACTCCAAGCCCGCACACCCCACCAGGAGGATGTCCCGCGACTTCAACCGCTCAGGTTGTTACTACGCCCTCCGTCGACCGCTCCCACAGCGACTCGGTGCCGTCCGCGGTGGTGAACACCGTGTGGTCGCCACGCATCGCATCGAGTCGCTGTCCTGGTCGAGGCCCTGTTTTGTCGGTGGTGCGTGGGACTCTTTGCTCGTGACCGGGACCGTCCACGCAGCCGCCGGCCGCCTCGTGCAGGAGGCGGAGGCGCTGGCTGGCGTGGTCGTGTCGGCGGGCGACGACGAGCTGGTCGCGCTGCTTCCGGCGGCCGAAGCGGTGGCCCGGCGGCTGGACCGGCTCGTCGTGGAAGCGGTGGCGACGCTGCAGCGCCGCGGCGTCTTCTCCGAGCGCGGCTACCGCTCGACGGTCGGGGCGCTCGTGGACCTCGTCGGGTGGGACCGGTTCGAGGCCCACCGGCGGGTTGTCGCCGCCGAGCAGGTGTGCCCGCGCGTCGGTCTGGACGGCGCGGTGCTGCCGCCGCGGCTGCCCGCCACCGCGGCGGTGTTCGTCGATTGTCTGATCGGGCTGCGGCACGTCGAGGTCGTCACGAAGATCCTCGGCAGCGAGGCGGCCGGGCGGCTTGCCCCCGAGGTGTGGGCCGGCACAGAGGAGATCCTGGCGGAGCACGCCGGGCGGCATACGCCCGCCGAACTGCACAAGTTCGCAACCCAGCTGATCACGACGCTGGATCAGGACGGCCCGGAGCCGCGGGACGACCCACTGCCGGTCAACGAGCTGTTCCTGACTCCGGCGCGCGACGGCGGGGGCACGATCACGGGCCGGTTCGGCGACGCGGCGCTGTGGGGCGCGATCACCACGCTGATCGAGGCCAAGACGGCGCCGCGCAGCAGCGAGGATCCCCGGTCGACGGCACAACGACGCGCCGACGCCCTCGGAGAGATGTGCGGGTACGTGCTGACCCACGGCGACTTGCCGCAGACCGGTGGGCATCGCCCGACGTTGACGGTCACCGTCACCCTCGACGACCTGGAGCAGCGTGCTCGGGAAGCGGTGCTCGACCTCGGTGGGGCGTTGACGCCGGCCGCGCTGCGCCGGTTGTGTTGCGATGCCGCAGTGGTACCGGTGGTCCTGGGCAGCGCCGGGCAACCGCTGGACGTCGGCCGGGCGACCCGCACCATTCCGGACGGCTTGCGCCGGGCGGTCGCCGCACGCGACCGCGGCTGCGCCTTCCCCGGTTGCGACCGGCCGCCTTCGTGGGCGGAGGTGCACCACGTGGTCGAGTGGCAGCACGGTGGGCCTACCGAGATCAACAATCTGGTGATGTTGTGCGGCCGGCACCATCGGGTGCTGCACGAGTCGGGTTGGGCCGTCCGGATCCGCGACGGGTTGCCGGAGTTCGTGCCGCCCCGCTGGATCGACCCCGATCAGCACATCCGCCGCAAACCCCGAGTGGCCGACGTCCGACGGCCCGGTACCCGACCACCCGACACCAGACCGGGGCGAAGCTCAGGTGCAGGTCCTGGCCGCGCCGCACCGGGTCCACCGCGCGTGGCCGCTGGAAGCGGGACGACATCCACGGACGGCGGCGGGCTCGAATAGCCGCGGGGCCGGGTCGGCGACCAGCTGGCCACGGTGCAGTGGCTGCACGACATCGAGCGGGACGGCGCGCTGAGTCTCATCGGCGATCATGCCGGGGAGCGCGACCGCGCCATCCGGCGAGCGTGCGAGCGGCTGCTCGAGGTGACGCCGGAGCCCGCCGTCGCCGGAGCCGCCCGCGGATATGGAATCCGGCGGTCGGCGTCGGCACGTCCGCCGAGGAGGCAGGCGAGGTCACCGCAGCGGCCTGGTCCCCGGACGGCGTCCGCCTGGCGACCGTAGAAGCCGGAGGTCGCGTCGGGATCGCCGCACCCACGGGCCGCACCATCCTCACCGAACCTGTTTCCCGAGTGCAGGCGCTGGCTTTGTCCCCGGACGGCGCTGCCTTGCCACGATCGAGAGCGGTGGCATCGTCCAGTTCTGGGCCGCCGCGAGCGGCAGTCTCCTGCGGACACTCGGCGGGCACGCCGACGACGCCCGGGCCGCGTCCTGGTCCCCGGACGGGACACGGACGGAGCGACGGGCGGAGGATCAGGCCGTCAGCTCTTCTTCACCCGCCACGCCCGCTCGAACGGCAGCCGCCAGGCGTTCGGCGCGATCAGCTGGTGGATCGCGTTGGGCCCCCAGCTGCCCTGCGGGTAGAACTTGACCGGCGGCGGGTCCTCGAGCAGCGGCATCGAGCGCTCCCACAGCGACTCGATGCCGTCCGCGGTGGTGAACAGCGTGTGGTCGCCGCGCATCGCGTCGAGGATCAGCCGCTCGTAGGCCTCGAGGACGTCGCCCGCCCGGTCCGTCTCCTGCGTGGAGAACTGCATCGACAGCTTCTCCAGCCGCATCCCGGGCCCCGGCCGCTTGCCGTAGAACGACAGCGACACCCGGGAGTCCTCGGCGAGGTCGAACGTCAGGTGGTCCGGGCCCTCGCCGCCGACGCCGGAGTTCGCCGGGAACATCGTCCGCGGCGCCTCCTTGAACGCGATCGAGATGATGCGCAGGCCCTCGGCCATCTTCTTGCCGGTGCGGAGGTAGAACGGCACACCCGCCCAACGCCAGTTGTCGATGTCGACCCGCAGCGCGATGAACGTCTCGGTGTCCGAGTCGCGACCGCACCCCGGCTCCTCGCGGTAGCCGCCGTACTGGCCGCGGACCACCTTGCGCGGGTCGATCGGCAGCATCGAGCGGAAGACCTTGTTCTTCTCCTCGCTGATCGCCCGCGGTTCCAGCGCCGTCGGCGGCTCCATCGCGACGAACGCCATCACCTGCATCAGGTGCGTGACGACCATGTCCTTGTAGGCGCCGGTGGACTCGTAGAAGTTCGCCCGCTGGTCCAGCCCGAGCGTCTCGGGGATGTCGATCTGGACGTGGTCGATGAAGTTGCGGTTCCAGATCGGTTCGAACAGCCCGTTCGCGAAGCGGAACGCGAGGATGTTCTGCGCCGCCTCCTTGCCGAGGAAGTGGTCGATGCGGAAGATCTGCGACTCGTCGAACACCGAGTGCACGAAGTCGTTGAGCCGCACGGCGCTGGTCAGGTCGTGGCCGAACGGCTTCTCCATGACGACCCGGGCGTTCTCGGTCAGGTCCGCGTCGCGCAGCATCCCGATGACGGCCTCGGCCGCCTTGGGCGGCACCGACAGGTAGTGCAGCCGCCGACAGCCCGGCCCGAGCAGTGTCTCCGCCTCCTTGACCGCCGCCGTCAGGCCCTCGGGTCCGGCGCCCTGCGGCACGTAGGTCAGCCGGTCCGCGAAGGTCTCCCAGGCCACGTCGTCGATCTTGTGCGTGCCGAAGCTCTCGACGGAGCGGCGCGCGAGCGCCCGGAACCCGTCGGTGTCGATGTCGTCCATCGCCGTGCCGACGACCCGGATGTCCGGCGCGAGCGACGACTGCGCGAGGTACGCCATGCCGGGCAGCAGCTTGCGCTTGGCGAGGTCGCCGGTGGCGCCGAACAGCACGATGACGTGCGGCGCCAGCGGCTCGCCGTCGCGCGGGCGCGGGCGCGCGTCGGGTGCCGGGTAGGCGATGGTCTGAGGACGGTCAGCCACGCTCGATCCTCCAAGACGCGGGAAGCCACCAGGGGGAGGCGGGGCGTCCTCGGGGCGACGGCGCTGTGGCGAGGACCCCGCCGAAACACTAGCGAGCGCCACCGCACCGCACCACCGGACACAATGTCGTGGACGCGCGCACCACGAACCGAGACACCCCGCCACCGGACACGATGCTCCCGGAAGGACCCACCGATGCCGGACCTGCGCCCCGCGGTGCTGCTCGACGTCGACGGCACGCTGCTCGACACCGACTACCTGCACGTGCTCGCCTGGTGGCAGGCCTTCCAGGACACCGGGCACGGCCCCATCGCGATGAGTGCCATCCACCGGGTGATCGGCATGCCCAGCGAGGGCCTCGTACGCCGCCTGGTAGGAGAGGACGACGAGAAGACGGTCGACGCGCACAGCAAGCGGTACGAGCCCCTGCGCGAGAACGTGAAGCCGTTGCCGAAGACCGCGGACCTCCTGCGCACCTGTGCCGACCGCGGCCTGGCGGTCGTCCTCGCCACGAGCGGCCAGGAGTCGGACCTGAAGTGGATGCTGCCGGCGATCGGCGCCGGCGACGCCGTTACCGGCGCGACCACCTCCGCGGACGTGGACCAGGGCAAGCCGGAACCGGACCTGCTGACGACGGCGATGCGCGACCACGGCCTCGACCCGCAGCGCACGGTCGTGGTCGGCGACACCGTGTGGGACGTCGAGGCCGCGCAGCGGGCGGGCCTGCCCTGCATCGGGCTGACCTGCGGCGGTCTTGCGCGCGAATCAGTGTCACAGCGCCGCGGCGCAGCGCCGACCCGAGCGCAGCGAGGGAGAGCGGTAAGCATGATCAGCGGACGGGCCAGTGCATCTCGAGGTGGGTGTAGCTGACGTGCACGCCCGGCCCGGGCCACTCGCGCGCGTCCGGCGACCCGTGCGCGAGCCGGACCCGGTAACGCCGGTCGCACACCTTCCGGTCGACGCTGCCGCATCCCGTCCACGCCTTCGCACATCCCAGGTGAGCGTCGCACCTGCTGCAGCAGCTGCGACGGTCACACGGAACGTGCAGCAGCACCGAAGGCCCGCGACGCGACCGTCAACGTCGCCCTGCTACCCGGGTGTGCTCGAAGATCAGGTTCGTCTCCGTCGAGGCCACGGTCGGGTCGCGGTTGAGGTGCTCGGCCACGAAGTCGCGCAGGTCGCGCGTGCTGCCCACGGCGACGTGCAGCAGGTAGTCGTTCACCCCCGCCACGACGTAGACGTCGAGCTCGTCGGGCAGCGCGCTGATCCGCGTGACGACCGGGCCCATGCTGCCGCGGGCGTGGGCGGCGAGCTCGTGCAGTATCGCGCGCGGATCGTCCGTGACGCCGACACCGTCTGGGCGGACGCCGACCTGCTGCTCAAGGTCAACGAACCGCGGCCGAGGAGTACCACCGGCTGCGCACGGGCCAGGTGCTCTTCACCTACCACCTCATGCGTCCCGAGGGCGGGCGCGGCGAGGTCACAGACGTCGCCGCCGTCCTGTCCTACGGTCGCCCGGGAGGGGGACCACCGCCCGGGAAGTCCACGCAGACGGGCACGGACCGCGCCGCGCCCGCGATCGGACTAGCGTTTCCGCCATGAGCCGACGGCTGGTCGTGATCGGTGGCGACGCGGCGGGGATGAGCGCCGCGAGCCAGGCGCGCAAGCGTCGCGGCCCGGACGAGCTGGAGATCGTCGCCTTCGAGCGCGGGCGCTACACCTCGTACTCGGCCTGCGGCATCCCCTACTGGATCAGCGGTGCGGTCGACGACATGGACAAGCTCGTGTCCCGCGCTCCCGAGCAGCACCGCCGCAACGGCATCGACCTGCGCACGCGCACCGAGGTCGTCGGGATCGACCTGGCGGCGCGCACCGTGCGGGCCCGCGACCTCGACGCGGGTCGCGAGTACGACGAGCCGTACGACGACCTCGTCTACGCCACCGGCAGCGTCCCGGCGCGCCCGCCGGTGCCGGGGATCGACGCGGCCGGGGTCTACGGGGTGCAGACCCTCGACGACGGCGCCGCGCTGCGCGCCGAGCTGGACGCCGGGCACGTGCGGCACGTCGTGATCGTCGGTGGCGGCTACATCGGGCTGGAGGTGGCCGAGGCCTGCCAGGTGCGCGGGTTGGACGTCACCGTCGTCGACCGTTCCGCGACGCCCGTCATCACCTTCGATCCCGACGTCGGCCGGTACATCGCGGATGCCGTGCGCAAGATGGGTGTGAAGCTCGTGCTCTCGGACGGGGCGGCCGAGATCGAGACCGGCGACGGCGGGCGCGCCGCTGCGGTGCACACCGCGTCCGGCCTGCGCCTGCCCGCCGACCTGGTGGTGCTCGGGCTGGGCGTGCGGCCGAACGTCGCGCTCGCCCGCGACGCCGGGATCCCGCTCGGTCCCTCGGGCGGCATCGCCGTGGACCACCGGATGCGCACTCAAGCCGCGGGGGTATGGGCGGCGGGTGACTGCGTGGAGTCGGTCCACCGGCTGTCCGGCCAGCGCGTCGTCGTCGCACTCGGCACCCACGCGAACAAGCAGGGCCGGGTCGCGGGCATCAACCTCGGTGGCGGCTACGCCACGTTCCCCGGCGTGATCGGCACGGCCATCACGAAGGTCTGCAACCTCGAGGTGGCGCGCACGGGCCTCTCGGAGCGGGAGGCCGAGGAGGCCGGCTACCGGTTCGTCACCGCCGTGGTCGACTCGACGACGCGGGCCGGCTACTTCCCCGGCGCGGCCCCGATCCGGCTCAAGCTCCTGGCGGAGCAGCGCACCGGCCGGCTGCTCGGCGCTCAGATCGTGGGCCGCGAGGACGCCGCGAAGCGGATCGACGTCCTCGCGACCGCGATCTGGAACGAGATGGACGTGGACGAGGTCCTCTCGCTCGACCTCTCCTACGCCCCGCCGTTCGCCCCGGTGTGGGACCCGGTGCTGATCGCCGCGCGCAAGGCGTTCGACGCGGTCGAGGCCCAGGCCCGCGGCGACGGCGCCTGAGTCAGCCCTCGGCGCCCGTGACGGGGACCAGGCCGGCCGCCTCGATGCCCGCCACCGCGGCCGCCTCGTCGTTGAGCGACGCGTCGCCGGTGACCCCCACGGCGCCGAGCAGCGTGCCGGCGGCGTCGCGGACGAACACCCCGCCGGGCACCGAGAGGATCTTCCCGCCGGCCAGGGTGGCGACCGAGGTGAAGAACTCCGGGGAGTCGGCGGCGCGGGCGGCGATCGCGCGGTTGGTCATGCCCAGCGCGAGCACGCCGTAGGCCTTGGCGACGGCGAGGTCCGGGCGCAGGTTGCCCGAGCCGTCCTGGCGGGCCAGCGCGACGACGGCACCCCCGGGGTCGAGCACGGCGACGGTCAGCGGGTTGAAGCCCTGCTCGGTGCCGTGGGCCAGCGCGGCGGCGACGACGGTCTGGGCCTGCTCCAGGGAGATGCTCATGGACACCATCGTCGCCCACGACAGACGCTTCAGGTCGTCGGCTTGCCGTACATCTCGCCCAGCGGGTCGTGCAGGAACTCGATGCGCGCGCCGTCCGGGTCCGTCGTGTAGATCGACGAGCCGGAGTGGATCGCGTACGGGATCTTCCGGTCGTCCAGCCGTCCCCGGATCTCGTGCCACTGCTCCTCGGGCACCGAGATCGCGAGGTGGTGCAGCCCGCCCAGCACCTCCGCGTAGGGACCGGGCTCCACGCCGGGCAGGTCGAAGAAGGCCAGGCAGTTGCCGTTGCCGATGTCGAAGAAGAAGTGCGTCGACCCGGCGAGGTCGCGGTTCTCGAACAGGACCGTCACCGGGAAGCCGGCGACGTTCTGGTACCACTCGACCGTCGTCTCGACGTCCCGGCAGATCAGCGCGACGTGGTGGACGCCGCGGCCGGTGGTCGGCGGCCGGTGCTCCCGGGAGACCAGGTACTCGGCCCGGATCCGGTCACGCACGGTCGTGTAGGCCTGCCGCTGCTCCTCGGTGATGAGCGACGTCTTGTCCGCGCGCGTGTAGGCATCTTCCTCGGTGGTCATCGTCGACACTCCTCCCTCACGCGGCCGCGAGGCTCGCGTGCATCTCCCACACCAGGATCTCGGATTGGTCACTGCCCACCGCGGCCACGCGCTGGCCGCCGGTCGCGGTGAACCGCACGGCGTCGCCCGCCGCCAGCGCGCCCGCGCCCTCCAGCGTCACGTCGCCGCGGGCGACGAACAGGTGCAGGTAGGGCGCGTCGGGAAGCCTCACCGACTGCCCGGGCTCGAGCCGCGCGGCGTGCAGCGTGGCGTAGCGGTTCGCGATGCGGATCGCGCTGTCGCCGTGCTGGGGCATGCCGGACGCCACCGGGACGAGCGCACCGGACAGGAGCTCGGCGTCGATCTCGTGCTGGGCGTAGCCGGGCTCGATGCCGTTCTCGTCGGGCACCACCCACATCTGCACGAAGTGCACGGGGTCGGTGTGCTGCTCGCCCTGCAGTCGCCACGCATCGTTCTTCTCGGAGTGCAGGATCCCGGTGCCCGCGCTCATCCGCTGGGCCAGGCCCGGGTAGATCACGCCCGCGTGTCCGGTGGAGTCCTGGTGCACGAGCGAGCCGCGCAGCACCCAGGTGACGATCTCCATGTCGCGGTGCGGGTGCGTCTCGAACCCGGTGCCCGGCGCGACGATGTCGTCGTTGTTCACCAGCAGCAGCCCGTGGTGGGTGTTGGCGGGGTCGTAGTGACCTCCGAAGGAGAACGAGTGGTGCGAGTCCAGCCACGGGATGCGCGTGGCGAAGCGGTCGGCCGCGCGGCGGACGTCGATCGTGGGTGTCGTCATGCCTCCACCTTTCCATTGTGGTTGCACGCTCAACAATCTGCCCGGCCAGGTATTCCGCGCATCCCCGTCGCCCAGGGACAGTAGTCCCGTCGTCGGTCAGGCGCGCCGCCCGCGCAGCACCCGCGACACGCCCAGCGCCGCCGTCCGCACCGCGGGCGCCAGCCGGTCCGGGTCGAGCCGGTTGATCCACCCCGTGATCGAGATGGCGGCCACCGCCGCACCGTCGACGTCGAGCACCGGGGCCGCGATGCAGGTGACGCCGACACTCGACTCCTCCCGCTCCCGCGCCACCCCCGACTCGCGGATCGCCGCGAGCTCCGCGTGCAGCAGGCCCGGCGCGATGAACCTGCGGGGGGCGAGGCTTGGCGAGCAGGTCCGGAGCTGACCGATTCCGCTGGCGGACGAGCGGCACCTTCGTCGGAACCTATCCGACGAGCGTGCCGCTCGTCGGCGGCGAGGCCGGCTCGCCCACCGCCTCCGTGAGTGGGACGGCGGTCCCGAGGCCGGTCAGCGCGCACACCCGCGCCGGCGCCGATCCCGGCGCCACGACGATCGACAGCCTCGGCCCCGCGAGCGCCGCCGCCTCCGCGAGCAGCGCGACGCCGGCGCTGCTCAGGTAGCGCACCGCGGTCAGGTCGACGACGCACCGGGCGGCGCCGGCGGCCGCGCTCAGCAGCGCCGGACCGATCGCGTCGCGCCCGTCGAGGTCGAGGTCGCCGGTGACGACGAGCCTGCCGCCGACGGTCCGCACCGACGCCGGTTCCCCGACAACCCGGTCGGCGGTCCGCACCCGGGCCGGTGCGGCCGGTGACTCCGGCGCCGGGACCGGCACCCGGAAGCGCACGCGGGTCCCGTCGGGACCGCGGTCGATCTGCAGGTCCGCGGCGATCGCCCCGATCACGCGCAGCCCGTGTCCGCGATGACCGTTGTCCACCGGCGCCGGGCGCCAGCGGCCGTGGTCGCGCACCGTGACCTCGATGTCGCCGTCCGCGCGCCGCGCGACGGTGTACTCGAACTCGCCCCCCTCGGCCTCGGGATAAGCGTGCTCCGCCGCGTTCGCGCCCGCCTCGCCGAGGGCGAGCTCCAGGTCCTCGGCGAGCTCGGCGGGCAGCCCGGCGGCCCGCTCCCAGTCGGCCACGAGCCGGCGCAGCACCCGCATGCTCTCGCCGCGGGCCGGCAACCGGCCCGCGAGCGGCGCGGGAACAGCGCGCACGACCAGCAACGCGACGTCGTCGGCCGGGCCCGAATTGCCGAGCGTCGCCTCCGCGAGCGCCGCGACGAGCTCGGCGGGGCCCAGCCCGGCGAGGCCCACTGCCGCCGTCGCCAACCGGTCCAGGCCCGTGTCGAGAAGCTCGCCGCGGCGTTCGACGAGCCCGTCGGTGTAGAGCACGATCGACGAACCGGCCGCGACCTCCGCGCTGCCCTCGGCGTAGGGCCGTCGGCCGCGCACGCCGAGCACGGCACCCGACCCGCCGGTGTCGACGCCGCCCAGGAAGCGTGCGCCGCCGGCGCCGCCGACCAGCAGCACCGGCGGATGCCCGGCCAGTGCCCAGCGCAGCACGCCGGTCGACCAGTCGTAGAGCAGGCATGCGCAGGTGCTGCCGGCCGATCCGGCGACGCGGGCGGCGAACCGGTCGAGCCGCTCGAGCGCGGAGGCGGGCGAACAGCCGTCGAGCAGCTGCGCCGCCAGCACGCTGCGCAGCTGCCCCATGACGGCCGCGGCGGGCGGCCCGTGCCCGACGACATCGCCGACGACGAGCGCGACCGTGGTCTTGCCGACCTGCAGCATGTCGTACCAGTCACCGCCGGACAGCGCGTGCTCCGTGGCCGGTGTGTACCGGGCCGCACCGGCCAGCCGGGCCAGCGGCGGCAGGCGGGCCGGGAGCAGGCTGCGCTGCAGGACGTCGGCGACCTCGTGCTCGGCCTGGTGCAGCCGCGCTCGGTCGAGCGCCTGCGCGCACTGGCTCGCGACGGTGAGGACCGCGGCGCGGCGGTCGTCGCCCAGGTCCGGCGGCCCGTCGGGGAACCACATGCCGACGGCGCCGATCGCCCGGCCCGACAGCGGCAGCGGCAGCGCGAGCGGCATGCCGACCTCCGGCGTCCACTCCGGCTCCTGCGTACGGACGGCTCGGGCGATCGGGTGGTCGTCGGCGAGGAGCACGGGGAGCGGGCCGTACGTCCCGTGCCCGCCGACGGGCTCGAGCCGGCCGCCCTGCTGCAGGACGACCGCGGCACCGGTCGCGCCCAGCACCTGCGCCTGCCCGAGGACGACGTCGACGACGTCGTCCGGGCGGGTCGCCCCGGACAGTGCGGCGACGAGGTGGCCGAACTCCTCGGCCGAGCGCCGGGCCCGCCGCTCGGCCGCCAGCAGTCCGGCCCGGTGCAGTGCCTGGGCACACTGGTCGGCGAGGGCCGTGGCGGTCGCGCGCTCCTCGGGTCCGGGCGCGCGGGGTGCGGTGAAGCAGGCGACCGCGACCCCGAGGCAGTGCCAGCCCACTCTCAGCGGCAGGCACGCGAGCCCGGTGTAGCCGTACTTCTGCAGCGTGGCCCGCTGCGCCGGGTACCGGTCGCTCCACTCGGCGTCGTCGGCGAGCCACACCTGCTCCACCCGGGACACCGCATCCGTCACAGGATTGCCGGCGTCGAGCGGCATGCGCTGCCAGCGCTCGCGGGTCCCGTCCGGCCAGTTCTGCATCCCCAGGCCCAGCAGCACACCGTCGCGCAGCTCCCAGGCCGCAACCGACTCGACGTCGAGCAGCTGCCGCAGCTGCGTGACCATGATGGCGCCGACCTGCGGCGGTGTCGCGGCGGCCGACAGCGCCGCGGTGGCGTCCTGCAGCAGCCGGAGCCGGTGGTTGGCCGAGCGTTCCCGCTCCAGCAGCCGCTCGCGCTCGGCCTCGGCGCGCCGGCGCGCGGTGATGTCGCGGCCGATGGCCTGCATCCGGCCGGGCCCCGCCGAGCGCATGCTCAGCTCGAGCGCGACCCAGGTGCCGTCCCGCCGCCGCAGGTCCCACACCTCGGTGCGCGAGCCACCCGCCCGCAGCACCCCCCACAGCGCCGCCAGCCGCGGCTGCTCGCCGGGACGGACGAGGTCGCGCACGCTCAGCGTGAGGTGCTCGTCGTGCGACCAGCCCAGCAGCGTGCAGGCCGCCGGGTTCGCGGCGAGGAAGCGGCCGTCGTCGTCGGCGAGCCAGATCCCGTCACTGGCCTGCTCCACGATCAGCCGGTAGCGCTCCTCGTTCTCCCGCAACGCGTTGAGGGCGTGCACCCGCTGCAGCGACTCCCAGCAGCGGGCGACGACCGTCGTCAGCAGCGCGATCTCCGTAGCCGTCCACGCGCGCGGCGTGGCGTGGTGCACGGCCATCGCGGCGACGAACCGGGCGCTCTTGTGCAGCGGCACGCAGACGACGGCGGTGATCCCGGTCCGCCGGTAGATGTCGCGCTGCTCGGGCAGCACCCGTGCGTCGGCGAACGCATCGGCGACGACGTAGGGCTCGCCGGCCCGCATGCAGCGCAGGGTCTCGGCGCTGAAGTCGGACATCGCCATCCGGCCCGTCAGCGGTGGGAGCCCGCGGGCGTAGCTGCCGGTCATCGTGAAGTGGTCCTCGTCCGGCTCCGCCTCGGCGTAGGCGCACCGGTCGCAGGACAGCCGCTCCCCCACGAGCCGCGCCACCGTCGCCATGATCTCGGCCGGGTCGTCGAGCGGCTGCAGCGCGCGCTCGACGCCGGCCAGGAAGAGGTCGGGACCCGCGTCGGACACCCCTGCGGTGCCGCCCACGTCGTTCACCCGTGGGAGGGTAACGGGCACCGGCGGCCGTCACCGGCCGTACGCCGGGCGGCCGCCCGCCCGGCGCCGGCCGACCTTCCGCTACGCGACGCGCTCCAGTACCGCGGCGATCCCCATGCCACCACCGATGCACAGGGTCACCAGCCCGTAACGGGCCTGCCGGCGCTCCAACTCGTGCAGGGTCTTCACCGTCAGCACGGCACCGGTCGCGCCGATGGGGTGTCCCAGCGCGACGGCCCCGCCGACCGGGTTCATCTTCTCGTCGGGCACCTTCAGCTCGCGCTGCACCGCGAGGGCGACCGACGCGAACGCCTCGTTCGCCTCGACGACGTCGATGTCGTCGACGGTCAGCCCGGCCTTCTCGAGCGCCCGCAGCGAGGCGGGCACCATGCCGATCCCCATGTACGCCGGGTCCACACCGCTCACCGCAGCGGAGACGAGCCGGCCGCTCACCGGAAGCCCCAGCTCCTCGGCCTTCGCCTTGCTCGCGACGAGCATCAGGGCCGCGCCGTCGTTCACCCCGCTGGCGTTGGCGGCGGTGACCAGCCCGTCCTTCTTGAACACCGGACGCAGCCGGGCCAGCCCGTCGGCCGTCGCGTCGGGCCGGATGTGCTCGTCGGTCGTGAAGTCGACGGTCGCCTTCTTCTGCTTGATCTGCACCGGCACGATCTGGCCGGAGAAGACCTCCTCGCTGTGCGCCTTGGCCGCAAGCTGGTGGCTGCGCGCGGCGTAGGCGTCGCAGTCCTCGCGGGTGATGTGGTAGCGCTCGGCGACGTTCTCCGCGGTGGTGCCCATGTGGTAGTCGTTGAACACGTCCCACAGGCCGTCGTAGACCATGTGGTCGATGATCTTCGCGTCCGGCATGCCCATCCGGTAGCCGTAGCGGCCTTTGGGCATGAGGAACGGTGCCTGGTCCATGTTCTCGATGCCGCCGGCGAGCACCACGTCGGCGTCACCGAGGGCGATCTCCTGGCCCGCGTTGACGACCGCCTGCAGCCCCGAGCCGCACATCCGGTTCAGCGTGATGCCCGGCGCCGCGACCGGGACGCCGCTCTTCACCCCGACCTGTCGGCCCGGGTTCATGCCCTGCCCCGCCGACAGGATGTTGCCGACGATGACCTGGTCGACCCGCTCGGGGTCGATCCCCGAGCGCTCGAGCACCGCCTTGCCCACCGTCGCGCCCAGATCCGTGGCCGGTACGTCCTTCAACGAGCCGCCGAACGTCCCGATCGCCGTCCGCAGCGGCGTCGAGATCACGACGTCCGTGTCGCTCCTGCCGAAACCCATGTCGCCCCATTCCTTCGTCGCGCCGGATCTCGGGGGTACCCCGATCGCGCCCGATCCTGCCCGGCCTGCGCACCTTCTGCAGGTCCGAGAAATACGTAGTTCTCCCCGATGCGGCCCGGCCCCCGTCGCGGGACCGTCGTCGTGGCGAGCCGGGCCGGGACCGGGCCCGGCGTCGGTGCGGACGAGGGGGCTCCGGTGGACGGACATGCCGACGTGACCGTGGACGTCGCGATCGTGGGGGGTGGCATCGCCGGCGCGGCGCTCGCGACAGTGCTGGCCCGCGACGGCTACGAGGTGCTCGTGCTGGAGCGCCAGACGAGCTACCGCGACAAGGTGCGCGGGGAGGTGCTCTGCTGCTGGGGGGTGGCGGAGATGCGGACCTCTGGGCGCTGCTGCGGGCCTGGGCCGCGCCAACCTGCCGGTCGCGAAGTAGTCCGCCGACCGGCCGACCTGTTCGAGGGGGTGGCCGAGGAGGCGCTGCGGCGCTCGGGCCGGTCGCTCGCGCCGAACCCGCGCAGGCTCCGGCGGGGGCGGCCCGGACGGCGACATCGGCTGCGGCGAGGCCCAGATGCTCGCCTCGCAGCGGATCGTGGCGGGGCCGTGGCGTTACCACCGCATCACGGGGGCCGGACACTGGATCCCGCTGGACGCGCCGGAGGAGCTGGCGGCGCTGCTGGTCGACTTCCTGCGCTGAGCTCCCGCCTCAGCGGGTGGTGGGCGCCGCCGAGGTCGGGGCCGTCGGTGTGAGCGGGGAGGTCGACACCGTCGTGTTCACCGACCGCGACGACGCCGCCGCCGGCCCGGTGCCGGTGGCCGTCAGCGTCACCTTGTGGTCGTTGCCGTCGCAGGGAACCGCGATGTTGCCGGTGCCGGTGGTCGGGAAGCCGGCGGCGGCCGGGAGCGGCTGGCCGTCGACCGAGAAGTTCACGGCGGACGCGTTCTGCGTCACCCACGCGGCGGCCACCTCGGCGGTGCCGCCGGGGCACGTCACGTCTTCGAGCATGTGGAACCGGGTGACCAGCGGCGCGCCCACGGGCGGCGGGGAGGTCGCCGTGTTGACCTGCCGCGACACCGAGGCCCGGCCGCCCGCTCCGCCGGCGACGAGGGCGACCTCGTGTTCCTTGCCGTCGCAGGGGACGGCGACGTTGCCGGTGCCGCTGACCGGGTAGCCGGCCCCGGCCGGCACCGGCGCCCCGTCGACCTCGAACGCCACCGTCTGCGCGTTGCGCGTCGACCACGCCATCGGCACCGACGACGTCGTGCCGGAGCAGGTGACGTCCGGGATGACGGAGAAGCTCGTGATCACCGGCTCGTTCCCGGCGGCCGGGCTCGTGGTGGGCGACGCCGTCACCGTGACGGTGGCGGGAGCGGCCGACGTCGGTACGGTCCCGCTCGGCGTGGCCGGGGCGCAGCCGGCCAGGACGAGGGCACCGGCCACGCCGAGCATCGCAGCAGCTGATCGGACGTCGCCCATGGCGCCCCTCCCGGCTCCCGCCGGCGGCCCCGGCGGATGATCGTCGATCACCCAACCAGCGGCGGGCCCGGGTGGTCAAGGCTTCTTGGTCAGGCCTTGGGCTGGAGCACGAAGTCGTAGACCGCCAGCAGCCACGGCACCTCCGACGTACCGCCGTCCGGGGTCGGTCCCGGCTCCCGGGGCTCGAACTCGACCACCAGCTCGGCCTTGGTGCCGAACACGACGTCGCTGTCGAGGTACTCCGCACCCTTCTGGAACAGGTGGGTGATCAGCGGCTCGTAGCCGGGGACGTTCAGCAGGAAATGCACGTGCGCCGGGCGGAAGTGGCTGATGTCCGTCCGCGCGATCAGGTCGCCGACCGGGCCGTCCATCGGGACGCTGTAGCCGAGCGGCCCGATGGTCCGGACGCAGTAGGTCCCGTCCGACTTCGAGGCGTACTTGGCCCGCAGCCGCGCCTCGTCGGCCCCAACCACCTCGGGCAGCTGCGCCTCGTACGCGCCGTCCGTGTCCGCCTGCCACACGTCCAGGACGGCCCCGCCGACGGCCTTGCCGTCGATGTCGCGGACCGTCCCGCTGATGTAGAGCGGGGTGCCGGGCAGGCCCTGCGACATGTCGGCGCCGTACGCGAGCTCGGGCGAGCCCTCGATGTGGAAGGGACCCAGCACCGTCGCGGGGGTCGCGCCCGGCTCGAGGTGGTGGTTCATCTGGACGACGAGCATCGACAGGCCGAGCACGTCCGAGGCGAGGATGAACTCCTCGCGCTTGTCGTCGCTGATCTGCCCGGTGCGCGTGAGCCACTGGATCGCGGCCATCCACTCGGGCTCGGTGAGCCGCACCTCGCGGGCGAACTCGTGCAGGTGGCGCACGAGCGCCTGCATGATCTCCGCGAGGCGCGGGTCGTGGGCGGTGCCCCAGCGCGCCGCGGCGAGGTCGGTGATGTTCTCCTCGGTGACCAGCTGCATCTCACTCCTCCTCACGACAGCTCGGCACGCAGCAGCGCCGCCGCGCCGACCATGGCCCGCATCTTGCCCTCTGCCGACTCCCGCGGGAGGTACTTCATCCCGCAGTCCGGCGCGATCACGAGCCGCTCCGCCGGCCGGTACGGGTAGGCCCGGCGCACCCGTGCGGCGACGACCTCGGCGGTCTCCACCTCGGGCCTCGACAGGTCCAGCACCCCAAGAATGATCGTCTTGTCGGACAGGTCGGCCAGCACGCCCAGGTCGAGCCCCGACTGCGCGGTCTCGATCGAGATCTGGTCGGCCGGGCAGCCCGCCAGCTCCGGCAGGAACGAGTAGCCGGACGGGCGCTCGTGGATGATCGCCGCGTAGCCGAAGCACAGGTGCACCGCGGTCGTGCCCTCGACGCCGTCGAGGGCCGCGTTCACGGCGGCCAGCCCGTAGGCGCGGGCGGCGTCCGGGCGGGCCTGCAGGTAGGGCTCGTCGATCTGGACGACGTCCGCCCCTGCGGCGAAGAGGTCCTTGATCTCGGCGTTCACGGCCTTCGCGTAGTCCATCGCGGCCGACTCGAGGTCCGGGTAGTGGTCGTTCTGCGCCTGCTGCGTCATCGTGAACGGCCCGGGCACGGTCATCTTCACCGGCCGGTCCGTGTGGCTGCGCAGGAACTCCAGGTCGCGGACCTGCACCGGGTGCGGCCGGTGGATCGGGCCGACGATGCGGGGCACCGGGTTGGGATGCCCGGAGCGGTCCAGCGCCGTCCCCGGGTTGTCGACGTCGACGCCCTCCAGCGCCGTGGCGAAGTGGTTGGAGTAGCTCTCCCGTCGGATCTCGCCGTCGGTGAGCAGGTCCAGCCCGGCGCGCTCCTGGGCGCGGATCGCGAGCCGGGTCGCGTCGTCCTGGGCCTGCCCGAGCAGCGCGGGCTCCACGCGCCACAGCTCCTTCGCCCGCACCCGGGGCGGGAAGCGGCCGGCGAGCTTCGCGCGGTCGATCAGCCACTCGGGCTGGGCGTAGCTGCCGACGAGTGCCGTGGGGAGAACGGGGAGCGGCACTGCGGGCCTCCTCGGGATCGAACAGGTTCAGGGCACGAGGACGATCCGGTCGCCCGGGCGGTCCCACACGGCGGCGACGTCCACGAGCGGCACGGGTTCATGGGCGGTGGTGAGCCGGCCGGCGCGCACCTCGGAGACGACGTGCGCGAGGGCGCCGGCGCGCTGCGCGGGGGTCAGCTCGTTGTTCGTGTAGCCGAGCACGCGCAGCGAGCGGCTGCGCAGGGTCGACGAGTCGATCGGCGCCGTCTCCGCTGCCGAGCTGCCCAGGTTGACCAGGCGCCCGTGTGGGCGCAGCACGCGCAGTGCTGCGGCGGCCGGGGCGCCGAACAGCGGGTCCACGACCAGGTCGACCGGGCCGTCGACGCGCATCCGGTCGGCCAGCCGGGCCACGTCGTCGGTGTCGCCGAGCGGCACCGCGACGTCCGCGCCCAGCGCGAGGGCCCGCTCCCGGGATCGCTCCCCGCGGGCCGCGGCGACGATCCGCCCGGCGCCCGCGGATCGGGCGAGCTGGACGGCGGCCTGGCCGACCACGCCCCCGGCGCCCAGCACCAGCACCCGCTCGCCCGCCGTCAGGCCGCCGCGGAAGGTCAGCGCCATCCAGGCCGCCACCGCCGAGAGCCCGAGCGCCGCGACCAGGACGGGGTCCGCGCCCGGCGCCAGCGCGACGACGTCCGACTCGGGGACCGCGGCGACCGCCCGCATGCTGCCGTCGCCCGGCTGCATGCCCGCGGTCGTCGCGAACCAGACCGGTGTGCCCTTCGCCAGGCCGGCCGATCCCTCCAGCACGAGCCCGACGCCCTGCACGCCGGGCACGTACGGTGTCGACGGCACTCCGAAGTAGGAGGTGCCCGAGGCGCACAGGCGGTCCAGCGGCACGATCGGCGCCGCGGACACCGCGACCAGCACCTCGCCCTCGCCGCGGGTCGGCTCGGGGCGTTCGCCGGGCACCGCGGGCCAGCCGGGGGTCTCGATCAGAGCAGCACGCATCAGGTCTCCGAGGTCCACGGGTCGGGGGCGACCGAGCGGTTGTGCAGGTCCACCGAGAGGAAGATCTCGTTCGCGACGGGGTGGCGCAGCTCCTCGGCAAGCTGCCCGATCAGCCCGGCCGTCCGGGCGAGCAGCGCGAACCCGCGCAGCAGCGGCAACGGCAGGCCGAGGTCGGCCAGCGCCGCGCCGCACACGCCCGCCCCGTTCAGCGGCAGCGTCTTCCCGAGCACCTGCGGGTGCACCCGCCCGATCGCGGCGAACAGCGAAAGGTGCGGCCCGAACAGCCCCTCCTCGCGGGCGATCTGCATCAGCCGGGGCGTGCGCGGGTCGCCGTCCTTGTGGACGTGGTGGCCCAGGCCGGGGACGAACCGCCCACCCGCTCGCTGTGCCGTGACGGTGCGCAGCGCGAGCGCGTCCCAGCCGGCGTCGTCGGTCGGCAGCTCGGTGGAAGTCAGCACGTCGTGCAGGAACCGGCCGGTGTCCTCGGTGACCCCCAGGAACCGCGAGCCCGTGCCGAGCAGCCCGGCGGCCAGCGCGCCCTGGATCGAGTCCGGCGCGGACAGGTAGGTCAGCCGTGTGACGATGGCGGTCGGGGTGAAGCCGTGGTCGGCCAGCGCCGCGAGCACCGCCTCGAACACGCGCACCTCGCCGGGATCGGGGCGGCGCTGGGTGGCCAGCCAGAACGCCAGCTCGCCGAACCCGACCTCGCCCATGACGTCCCGGGCGAGGTCGTGACCGAGCAGCGTGATCGCGTCGCGGGACGAGGCGCCCAGGGCCGTCGGGTACTCGTTCACGACGACAGCCACTTGCGTACCTCGGCACCGTGCTCGTCCAGCTCCGGAGGCGGCAGCGCGTACCGGGCCGGCGTCGCGGAGAGCGTGATCGGGTGCCGCGCCATCGGCACCGCCCGCTCGCCCTCCCCCACCGTGACCACCGGGTCCAGCGCGAACTGCTCGGCCATGGCGAACCCGCCGTCGATCGTGTTGATCGGCCCGCACGGCACCCCGGCGGCGACCAGCAGGTCGAACCACTCGTCTGCGCTGCGGGTCGCGAGGCGCTCGACCAGGATCGGCTTGAGCTCGGCCCGGTTCACGGTGCGATCGCGGTTGCGGGCGAACCGCGGGTCGTCGGCGACCTCCGGGACGTCGAGGACCTCGCACAGCTTGCGGAAGAGGCGGTCGTTGGCCGCGGCGATGATCAGGTCGCGGTCCGCGGTCGGCAGCGGTTCGTAGGGGAAGACGCTCGGGTGCGCGTTGCCCATGCGGTAGGGCACCACACCGCCTGCGACGAACGCCGAGCTGTGGTTGACCAGGCCCGACAGCGCCGACGACAGCAGGTTGACCTCCACGTGCTGGCCCCGTCCCGTCGCCTCCCGGTGCCGCAGCGCGGCCAGGATGCCGATCACCGCGTGGTTGCCGGCCATCACGTCGAACACGGAGATGCCGGCGCGGTAGGGCGGCCCGTCCGGGTCCCCGGTCAGGCTCATCAGGCCGGACACCGCCTGCACCATGAGGTCGTAGCCCGGCACCCGGGCACCCGGCCCGGTGCCGAACCCGCTGATCGAGGCGTAGACGATCCCCGGGTTCGCGGCGCTGACGGCCGCGTGGTCCAGCCCGAAGCGGGCGAGGCCGCCGGGGCGGAAGTTCTGGATCAGCACGTCCGCCCGGCGCGCCAGCTCGTGGGCGAGATCGAGGTCGGCGGGGTCGCCCAGGTCCAGCGCCACCGAGCGCTTGCCGCGGTTGATCCCCAGGTAGTACGTGGAGACCTCGCCGCGCACGGGTGGGGTCCAGGTGCGCGTCTCGTCACCGTCCGGCGACTCGACCTTGACGACGTCCGCGCCGAGGTCGGCGAGCAGCATCGTCGCGTACGGGCCGGCGAGCACGCGGGAGAAGTCCGCGACGAGCAGGCCCGACAGGGGTCCCGCAGGTGGTGCGTCGGGCACGACACAGGTCCCTTCTCCGGCATGCGGACAACTGTCCGGGATCGTGCCACAGTCACGAGGCGACGGTCACCTGCGGAACGGTCTCCAGCCGGGCGAGGTCCGCACTGATCTCGCCCGCTGCGGCCAGCAGCCGGGGCAGGTGCTCGCCGACGAGCCGCTCCACCGGCGTCTCCGCGGCGTGCACGTTGACGTTCAGCGCCGCGACGACCCGGCCCGCCCCGTCGCGCAGCGGCGCGGCGACCGAGCGGATGCCGGGCGCGAGCTGCTCGTCGGTCAGCGCCCAGCCGCGCGCCCGGACCTCGCGCAGCGCCGCGTCCCGCTCGACGCGGTCCGGCTGCCAGCGCGGGGTGAGCCCGGAGCGGGAGGGCTCGGCGAGCACGCGCTCCAGCTCGTCCACCGGCAGCGCGGCGAGCAGCACCTTCCCCAGCGACGTCGGCAACGCCGGGAACCGCGTCCCGATCTGCACGGACAACCCGACGATCTTGGCCACGGCCACGCGGGCGACGTACACGATGTCCGACCCGTCGAGCTGCGCGACCGAGCACGACTCGGAGGTAGCCGCCACGAGCCGCTCCATGTGCGGGCGGGCGATCTCCCACAGGCCCTGCGACCGGACGTAGGCGACGCCGAGCTCGAGCACCCGCGGCGTGAGCGCGAACGTGCCGCCGTCGGCGCGGACGTAACCCAGTTCCGCGAGGGTCAGCAGGATCCGGCGGGCGGTCGGGCGGGCCAGGCCCGTCGCGGCGGCGACCTCGGCGAGGGTCGGCGCCGGCCGCCCGGGACGGAACGCCGCGATCACCTCGAGGCCGCGGGCCAGGGCCTCGATGAAGTCGGGTCCGGCGCCCTCGCGCGGCATGGCCTCTCCCCTCCCGGCGGCAGGCCCCGTGATCCTTGACACGGCCGTCACCGCGGCTTCAGAGTACCGCTGACCGCGCTGCGGACACTCGTCCGTGCGGAGTTGTCCCAGGAGGTCGGCAATGACGCAGGGGGCCGGTTCGGTCGTGTTCCGGGGCGGGACCGTGCTGACGGTCGACGCCACCCACCGGGTTCTCCCGGACACCGACGTCCTCGTCACCGGCGACCGGATCGCCGAGACGGGGGTGAACCTGGCGGTCCCCGAGGGCACCCGGGAGATCGACGCCTCCGGCGGCGTCGTCATGCCCGGGATGATCGACACCCACAGGCACATGTGGCAGACCGCGATGCGCGGCTATGGCGCCGACTGGACGCTCACCCAGTACTTCGTCTGGTACTACCTGGAGTCCGGCCGGCACTTCCGTCCCGAGGACGTGCACGCCGGCAACCTGCTCGCTGCGTGGGAGGCCGTCGACGCCGGCGTCACCACATGCGTCGACTGGTCCCACGGCCTGCAGACCACGGGCCACGCCGAGGCCGCCGTCGACGCGCTGCGCGCGGTCCCCGGCCGGTTCGTGCTCGCCTACGGCAACATCCAGCAGGCCCCGTGGGAGTGGGCCACCTCCGCAGACTTCCGGGCATTCGCCCGCCGCCGCCTCGACGAGAACGACGACCTGCTCGGCTTCCAGATGGCGTTCGACGTCACCGGCGACCCGGCGTTCCCGGAGCGGGCCGCCTACGAGGTGGCGCGTGAGCTGGGCGTCCCGGTCACGACCCACGCCGGGGTGTGGGGCGCGACGAGCGACGACAGCATCCGCCTCGCCCACGAGGCCGGCTTCCTGGACGAGACCAGCGTCTTCGTCCACGCCTCGACCCTGTCCGCCGACTCCTACCACCGGATCGCCGCCACCGGCGGCTCCGTGTCGCTGGCCACCGAGAGCGAGCAGAGCGCCGGCCAGGGCTACCCGACGAGCTGGGCGCTGCGGGCGCACGGCATCCCGGTGTCGCTGTCGATGGACACCAGCGTGTGGTGGAGCGGCGACCTGTTCTCCGCGATGCGCTCCACGCTGGGCGCCGACCGCTCCCGCGACCACCTCGAGGCGCACGCGAAGGGCAACACGGTCACCAACCACGCCCTGCGCGCCGAGCAGGTCGTCGAGTGGGCCACGCTCGGCGGCGCCCGGGCGCTGGGCCGCGGGTCGGACCTCGGCAGCGTCGAGGTCGGCAAGAAGGCGGACCTGGTGCTGCTCAAGAACGACCATTCACCGGTGTCGTTCCCGATCCTCAACCCGCACGGTCACGTCGCCTTCCAGGCCCAGCGCGGCGACGTGCACACCGTGCTGGTGAACGGACGGGTGGTGAAGTCCGAGCACCGGCTCGTGGACGCCGACCTCGCCGCCGCCCGGCGCGAGGTCGAGGCGACGGTGGACTACCTGCGCACCACGCTCGGCGACGAGGCGTGGGAGAAGGGCATGAACCCCGACGTCCCCGAGACGGCGCTGGTGGAGAACCCGTACCGGTACAGCGACTACGGCGGGGCGATGCCGGGGCGGTGACCGCGGCAAGATCCCCGCTCCCGACGTCAGTGCACCGTGATCCCTGGCTGCGGACGTCCACGGTCGCGATCACAGCCTGTAGCTAGCGTTCGGTCCCGCAGCGCGAGGGTGGCGTAGCGCCGTCGCCGCGCCACCAGGGTGTCGTGCGTGCCGGACTCGACGATCCGGCCGTGGTCCAGCACCGCGATCCGGTCCGCGTTGCGAACCGTCGAGAGCCGGTGCGCGATGGTGATCGTCGTGCGGCCTCGGCCCAGCTCGTCGAACGCGCGCTGGACGGCCCGCTCGGTCGCGGTGTCCAGGGCGCTGGTGGCTTCGTCGAGCACCAGCACCCGCGGGTCGCGCAGCAGCGTGCGGGCGATGGCGATGCGCTGGCGCTCGCCACCGGAGAAGCGGTGGCCGTGCGAGCCGACGAGGGTGTCGTAACCCTCCGGGAGACTCTCGATCAGGTCGTGGATCTGCGCGGCGCGCGCGGCGCCCTCGATCTCGTCGTCCGTGGCCTCGGGGCGGACGTGGCGCAGGTTCTCGCGGACGCTGGCGTGCAGCAGGTAGGTCTCCTGGCTGACGACGCCGACGATCCGCGCGAGGTCGGCCAGGCGGAGGTCGCGCAGGTCGATCCCGTCGATCGTGATCCGGCCGGCGTCGGGGTCGTGCAGCCGGGTGATGAGTGCGGCGAGCGTGCTCTTGCCCGACCCCGTCTCCCCCACCAGGGCCAGCGTCGAGCCCGCGGGGATGTCGAGGGTGACGCCGGCGACGGCCGCGACGTCGCTGCCCGGGTAGGCCAGGGTGACGTCCTCGATCCGCAGGTCCCCGCGGATCCGGGCGGGGTCGACGTCGACGGGGTCGGCGGGGTCGTCGACCTCCACGGGCAGGTCGAGGTACTCGAAGATCCGCGCGAACAGCGCGAGCGAGCTGACCAGCGACACGCCGACGTTGAGCAGCCCGGTGATCGGCCGGAACAGCCCGGCCTGCAGCGCGGTGAACGCGACCAGCGTGCCGATCGTCATCCCGGCCGGGAACAGGCCCGCTCCGAGGTAGATGACCGCGGGGATGGCGGCGAACACGACGGTCGTGGCGGCCATCCGCCAGCGCCCGGCGAGCTGCGCGCGCAGCTCGAGGTCGACCAGCCGGGCCGACGACGCAGTGAAGCGCTCGACCAGCGCCGGGCCGGTGCCGGTGGTGCGCGAGAGCAGCACCCCGCCGATCGAGAGGGCCTCGTCGACGGTGACGTTGAGGTCCGCCAGCTCGCGCTGCTGGGCGGCGGTGATCGCCCGGCGCATGCGCGCGACCCGGCGCGTCAGCCAGATCGACGGCGGCAGCACGAGCAGGGACACCAGCGTGAGCTGCCAGCTCAGCGCGAGCATCGCGACGAGCGTCGCGACGGCGGTGGTGAGGTTCGAGGCCAACGAGGTGGCGGTGGAGGTGACGACGGACTGCATGCCGCCGATGTCGTTGGTGATCCGCGACTGCACCTCGCCGGTGCGGGTGCGGGTGAAGAAGGCGACCGACTGGCGCTGCAGGTGCGCGAACACGTCGGTGCGCAGCCGGTGCATGACCTGCTGGCCGACCGTCGTCGAGATCCAGGTCTGGACGACGCCCAGCGCGGCGGTCACCCCGGCGACGGCGACCATTCCGGTCACCAGCCAGGCGAGCAGGGAGAGGTCTCGCTGCGGAAGGGCGTCGTCGATGACGGCGCGCAGCAGGAAGGGCGAGGCCATCGCCACCACCGACGACACGACGATCAACGCGGTGACGGCGGCGACGGACCAGCGGTGCGGGGCGAACAGGCGTGCGATGCGCCGCAGCGAGACCTCGCGGGCCTGCGCCTTCTCCGCTGCGGTGGCAGTGGACCGACGGGACGGTCGGGTGAAGTCGCTCTCCAAAGAGCACTCCTGTCTGTCGAGTTACTGAGGTTACCTCATCATGAGGCAACAACACTGCTTCTTGCTACGGTGTTCCCGTGCCCCCGCAGGAGCCCACGACGCCGGCGCCGGCGGCGCCGCGGTCCGCACCGGACGGGCTCGCCGACACGTTCCGCGCGGTGTCACGCCGGCTGCGCGCCCAGACCGCGGCCGCCCTGGCCCCGTGGGACGTCACACCGGCGCAGGCCCGCGCGCTGGGAGTGCTCGTCCGGTACGGCACGGTTCGGCTCGGCGCTCTGTCCGAGCACCTGCGCATCGCGCCCCGGTCGGCGACGGAGGTCGTCGACGCCCTGGAGACGCGCGGCCTCGTCGAGCGCCACCCCGATCCGGCCGACCGGCGCGCCACCCTGGTCGCCCCGACCCCGCGCGGCGACGAGGTCGCCGCCGCCATCCGGTCGGCCCGCGCCGCCGAGGCCGAGGAGTTCTTCGCCCGGCTCGCCCCCGCGGACCGCGCCGCACTCACCCGGATCCTGGACGCCCTGCTCGGATAACCGGGAGTCAGGCACCCAGCGCGGATGCAGTGATCGCGCCGGGATGTACACCGCCGATCGGCGTGTCCTACGTAACACTTCTTCCGCACGGGCGATCCTCCGTACGGAGCGTGCGGCGCTGAGAGCCGTACGACGGGGAGTACGGACGGTACGGATTCCATGAGCTCGGACGCCACAACCACGGATGTGATCGACGGGGAGACCCTGTCCTGGCGGGACCGCGCGATCTTGCGCGCGGTCGCCCGGGGGAGCGCGGAGCTGGTCTTCGGTGCCGAACCGGATCTGCTCATCGACGGCCGTTGCTGCTGCGACCAGACCGCCGCCCACCGCCTCGCCCATGCCGGCCTCATCGCACCGCGCGCCACCGCGACCGTCGGCCAGCGCGTGGCCGCCTGCCTCACCCCGGCCGGGACGGCGAAGCTCTCCGCCTGACCGACGCGCGCGGCGGGTCCACCGACCGGACGACACGCAGGCGACTCCCGAGCACGACATCCACGGGACCTGCTACCTAACGCGCCCAGGTGTCCGCCACCGCTGTCGTCAGGGCCGCGGTCGCAGCCACCGTGCGGGGATGATCGGGCAGCGCCGGAGTGCCGGTCGGGGGCCGGCCCGGCCCGGTGAGGGCCGCGCCGAGCGCGTCGAGATGGTCGAGGAACGCTCCGGCGACCGCGGGCGGCGGCGCCGGACGCTGCGCCGGGAGCGACAACGCGAGGAACGCGAGGTCCTCCGCCGCGGCCGACACCGGCCACCCGGCGTCCGCCCCGCCCGCGTCGGCGAGCGCGTCGGCGTTCACCGTGCGCAGCGCGGCCAGCTCGCCCTGCAGCGCGCGGCGCGGCCCCGCCAGCTCCCGCCCCGTATCCGGGAACCACGCCGCCGCGAACACCGCACGAGCCGCGGACACCACCCGCGCCTGCCGCTGCGGCAGCCGCACCAGCGTCGCCCGCGGCCACAGCAGCCGCCGCAGCAGCAGCGCCAGCGCCGCCCCGATCGCGGTGTCGACCAGCCGCGCGACCAGCGCCGCACCGACGTCCTCCGTGGGCGTCCCGAGGTGGAACAGGCCCAGCGCCAGCACGGTGATCGCGGTCACCGCCAGCCCGTAGTGGGTGGCGATGACCAGCTCGACAGCGAACTGCGCGACCGCGACCGCGAGCACGACCACCCACAGCGGCGGATTCCACCCGAGCACCGCGAACGTCAGCCCGACCCCGCAGACGGTGCCGGCCACCCGGTGCACCACCCGGCGGCGGGTCACGGCGAGGTTGCTGCCCTGCAGCACCGCGGCAGCGGTGAGGCCCACCCAGTAGGCATGGCCGAGCCCCAGTACGTGACCCAGCCCGACCCCGACGGCCACGGCGATCCCGATCCGCGCGGCGGAGGGCAGCACGACCGACTGGCGGCGCAGCCCGGCGGCGAGCTGCCGGTGCAGCCGCGGCCACGGCGGCATCGTCCGGACCGGGGGCGGCGCGGCACAGGCCCCCGCGGCCCGGGCGTCGTCGAGCGCCCGGGCGAGCAGGGCGGCGCCGACGGCGCCGGTCACGTCCGGCCACCTCCCGCTGCGAGGCAGGCGCGGGTCACCGCCTCGCCCGGGTCGGAGGGCATGTCCGTCGCGGCCAGCACCGCCATCACCGGCATCAGCTCGCGCGGCGGTGGCAGCTCGGCAGCCTGGCAGACGAACGAGGCCACCGCCGCCGCCAGTCCGGCGACGATCGCGCTGACGGCTCCGTGGCCCGCCGCGAGCGAGCCGACCAGCACCGCGAGGACCAGCCCCACGCCGATCCGTCCCACGACCCGGGCCCGGTAACGGTACGGCGACCGGGGAACGTAGAGCACGGCCAGAGTCCCGAACGACGCAGCGGCGCCGAGCGCGGGTCGACCGGCCGCGGCACCGGCCCCCAGCGGCAGCACGACCGCCGCCGCGGCGCGCAGCCCGACTCCGATCCTGTCGGGGGCTGCGGCGCCCACGGCACGAGCGGTGCGGCGCATGTCCCCGGCCACCCGGCCGAGGAACCGCGCCCGATCGCCGGGAATCACCGCCGAAGTACATCACCGACGTCGCGTTGCGGTGGGGTCTCGCGGCGAGGAATGCCGTCAGCCGTCCTCGCCCTGGCCGCCGCCCATTCCCGCTGTTGCCATTCCCGCTGTTGCCATTCCCGCTGTTCCCGCTGCCGCGGTGGTCGCTGCCGTTGTCGGTGGTGTCGCCACCCTGGTCAGCGCCGGTGTCGTCCTTGGGCTCGTCCTTCGCGTCGTCCTTTTGCTTGTCGGGCTTCCCCTTGTCGTCCTTCTTGTCCTTGTCCTTCTTCTTGTCCTTGTCCTTGTCCTTCTTGGGCGGGCGGCTCTTCGTCGACTCATCCGCGTCCTTCGGGACACTGGTCACCACGGTGCGCGTCACAGTCGTGGGACGGGCCCGCCTCGCGAGGGCGACCGGCACCGGGCGGCGCTGCTGCGACGTCGGCGCGACGGCGACCGGCGCGTCGACCACCGGAGCCGTCGTGATCGACGGGGCGGGCAGCGCCGCGCCGACGGGCTCCGCGTCCGGTGCGGCCACCTGCACGGGCGGCGTACCCGCGGCACTCGGGGAGTTGTCGGCACCGCTGAGCAGCACCATTCCCGCCACCACCGACGCGGCCAGCGACGCGAACGCACCGGCGGAGATCAGCCGCCGGGTCAGAGGGCGGTCGAGCGGGCGGCGGGCCGCGGGCGGACGTGCCCGCAGGACGGCCGCGACACCCGACGCCGCCGGCCGCTCCGCCGGATCCGTCGCCGTCATCCGCCGGATCGCCGAGCTCAGCGGCTCGGGGATCTCCGGGGGCACGACCGGGTCGCGATGTAACCGGGCGATCGCCGACTCCAGCGCGCCGCCCTCGAACTCCCGGCGGCCCGTGACCGACTCCAGCAGCAGCAGCCCCAACGCGTAGACGTCGGCGGGCGGGCCGACGACCTCGCCGCGCACCTGCTCGGGCGCCATGTAGGCCGCGGTGCCGACGACCAGCCCGGTGGCCGTCACGCGCGTGGCGTCGATGAGCCGTGCGATGCCGAAGTCGGTCAGATGCGGACGGCCCTCGCCGTCGAGCAGCACGTTGCCCGGCTTGACGTCGCGGTGCACGATGCCGCGTGCGTGGACGTGCGCGAGCGCGTCGGCGAGCACCGCACCGAGCTGGATCGCGGCTGGAACGGACAGCACCCCGTCGCGCAGGCGGGCGGCGAGGCTCTGCCCCTCGACGAAGTCCATGACGACGAACGGGCGCCCCTCGTCGTCGACCCCCGAGTCGCGCACACCGACCAGCGCGGGGTGCCGCATCCCGCTCAACACGGCGAGCTCCTGGCTGCCGTCACCGCCCGGCCCGGCCCCCGACCCGGCCGGGAAGATCTTCACGGCGACGGTGGTGTCGCCGACATCGTCGCGAGCGCGGTACACGCGCGCGGTACCACCCAGCCCGACGAGCGCCCCGATCTCGTACCGGCCCCCCAACACTGCGCCGGAACCGCCCGCGCCCGGTATCGCGTCCATGTCGCTCCCGTCGCTGCGCACAGCCTCGCTGTACCCACGATCCCCGAAGTCGATCCGACATGTGGGTTATCGCCGGCGGGGTCCCAGGAGTAACAGCCCTACCGCAGCCGGGTGCGCAGGAGGAGCATGGCCGTCCCCCCGCACGCGGTCCGGGGCCTGCGCAGGCACCCCCGCGGCGGCCGCCCGAGCACCGGAGGAGCCATGCGAGCCGAGGTCGGCGACCACATCGTCATCGAGTCCGTCACCCTGGACTCACCCCGCAGGCACGGCGAGGTCGTCGAGGTGATCGGCCAGGCCGACCGCAGGCACTACCGGGTGCGCTGGCAGGACGGGCACGAGTCGGTCTACTTCCCGGGCCCGGATGCGCGGGTGACGGACGCGCCGTCCTGATCACTCGTCCGCCAGCACCGCCATCGCGGCGTTGTGACCGCCGATGCCGCTGACCCCGCCGCCCCGCGCGGCACCAGCGCCGCACAGCAGGACGCGGGGGTGGCCGGTCGCCACACCCCACCGCCGGGCGGGAGTGTCGCGCGGCGCATCGTCGTCGAGGAAGGGCCACGCGAGGTCGCCGTGGAAGATGTGGCCACCGGGCATCGCGAGGGTGCGCTCCAGGTCGAGGGTCGTGAGGGTCTCGAGGCAGGGCCGCCCGTCTGCATCGGTGACCAGGAGGTCCTCGACGGGCTCCGCGAGCACCGACCGCAGCGAGGTGAGGACGGCGCGCTCGAGACGGGTGCGCCACGCGTCGGCGCTCTCCGTCGGTGACGGGACCTGCAGGCCGAAGACGGTCAGCGCGTGCGCGCCGGACGCGGCCAGCTCGGGCGAGAAGATCGTCGAGTCGGTCAGCGAGTGGCAGTAGGCCTCGCACGGCAGCGGATCGGGCACCGCGCCGCGCCGCGCCGCGGTGTACGCCTGGTCGAGCTGTGCGTACGACTCGTTCACGTGCAGGGTGCCGCCGAAGCCCGACGCCGTCGGCACCGCGCGGTCGTGCAGTGCGGGGAGCCGACGGAGCAGCAGGTTGACCTTCACCTGGGACCCGACCGGTTTCGGCCCGGGCCACGCTCCCGGGCAGAGCCGCTCCAGCACCCACGGCGCGACGCCGGCCAGTACCCGGTCACCGCGCGCGGTGCGGTCCTCGCCGCGGTGGGTGTACGCGACCCGGCCGGCGGGGTCGATCGCGGTCACCTCGGCACCGGTGACGATGCGGGTGCCCGCGGCCCGCGCCGCCCGCTCCAGCGCCGCGGCCACCGTGCCCATCCCGCCGACCGGAACGTCCCAGCGGCCGGTCCCGTTGCCGATCACGTGGTAGAGGAAGCACCGGTTCGCGGCCCGTGACGGGTCGTCGAGGCGGGCGAGCGTGCCGATGAGCCCGTCGGTCGCGACCACGCCGCGCACCAGGTCGCTGCGCAGCGTCTCCGTGATCCGCTCCCCGAGCGGGCGCTCGACGAGCGCCGTCCACAGGGCGTCGTCGCCCACCCGTTCGCGTAGCTCGGTGCGGGTGGGCAGGGGGCTGGTCAGCGTCGGGAACACCACCCTCGCCAGGCGGTGCGTGCCGGCGTACAGCGCGGTCCAGCCCGCGTGGTCCCCCGCCGCGCCGACCCGCGCGAACGAGCGACGCGTGGCGTCCGCGTCGTCGGCGACGAGCAGCCCGCGAGCCGGGTCGGCGGGGTCCGGGGTGTAGGACGACACGCGACGCCGCGTGAGGCGGACGTCGAGACCGAGGTCGTCGACGATCAGCCGGGGCAGCAGGCTGACCAGGTAGGAGTAGCGCGACAGCCGCGCGGCCACGCCCGGGAACGGCGCCCCGGCGGCGCGCACCGCCGTCGACACGGCCGCACCGCCGACCTGCTCGGCCCGCTCCAGCACGAGGACCCGACGGCCGGCGCGCAGCCAGGTAGGCGGCGGCCGTGAGCGCGTTGTGCCCGCCACCGACGACGACCACGTCCCACCGGTCCGACCGGTGAGAACCCGGCTGGGCACGTCCCGAATGGGCGGATACCGACTGTGCAGAACTACGCATCCGCACCCGCCGTACTCCGCGGATCGGTCGGCGTCGTGCGGGAAGGGTCGGCAGGGCCCACCTCTCCCCCGCCGAAGGACATGACCGCCATGCTCACCGCTGCACTCGCCGCCCTCCTCCTGCTGATCCTCCTCGCCGCTGCCGTCACCGTGACGGACGCGGTGCGCTCCGCGCACTGGCGGCGGGTCGCCGACGAGCGCCGGTGGTCGTGGCACGAGCGGGCGCACGGCGACCCGGTCCGATAGTTCGGCTCTCTCCGTCGGCCGTGTCACGGAGTCGGGAACGAGGGCGAGCCGGACCGTCGTGTCGTCCCGGGGTCAGTCCGCCCGGCCCGTGAGCAGCTCGATGACGGGCGCGAACCGGTCCGCGAACGCCTCGCCGACCGCGAAGTACGTCACGCCGAGCCCGTCGCGGCGGCGGCGCAGCTCGTCGGCCATGTCCCGGGGCGAGCCGCGCAGGAAGGCGAGGGTGTCGCCGGTCAGCGCGGCCGGATCGTCCACGAATCCCGCCATCCAGGGCGGCACCTCGTCGCCGACCACGAAGACGTTCATCGACAGCTCCAGCTGCTCCGCCCGCGGGCCGGCCAGCTGCCGCACCCGGTCCGCCATCACCCCGACCTGCTGGCGCAGGGTCGAGGGAGGCGCGGCGAGGGTGACGACATCCGCCTCGGCGGCCGCCAGCGCCAGCGCCCGCGGCCCGGCGGCGGCGATCAGCAGCGGGATGCGCCGGTCGGGGTCGAGCGCACGGACCGCGGCCACCGTCTCCCGCAGCCGGTCCAGCCGCTCCGCGCCGCTCCCCCACGGCATCCCCAGCTGCGCGGCCTCCTCGGCGGCCTGCGGTCGGCCGGTGCCGAGACCGAGCTCGAACCGGCCATGGGTGAGCGCGGACATGCTGTGCGCCTCCCAGGCGACCGCCCGCGGGGTGCGCAGCGGGGCGGCGAGCACGAACGGGCACACGCGCAGGCTCGGCACGGCGGTGGCCGCGACGGCCAGGGCCGGCATCGGCGCGTGCAGGGCGAGACCGTCCGGGACGAGCAGCGTGCCGAAGCCGTGGTTGGCAGCCCGCCGGGCGGTGGCGATCCACTGCTCGCCTGTGCCGCGCGGGGCGGCGACGAGCCCGAACCGGAACGGATGCGTCACGGGATCCCCTTCCAGCAGCGCCGCGGACGGCCGAGGTTGCCGCCCGACAGGAGAGCACACCCGCGGTGATGGGCATCTCGTCCCCTCCGGTCAGCCGGTGGAGCGCAGCTTCCAGATGCCCGCGATGGTCGAGAGGCCACCGCCGAACCCCCACCCGTGCCCGGAGCTGGCGATCTTCACCGTCTTCTGTGCCACCGGGTAGAAGGTGACCCACGAGTACGTGGCGCCGTAGATGACGTGCCCTCCGACGCTGGTCACGCGCCCCGGGCAGGCGAAGTGCTCCAACCGCATGGGCTCCGGCGTGGTGAAGTCCGTCCACGACTGGGGCCCCTGCGCGCCCGCCTCGAAACCGAGGGCGAGCCCCTCGGCCACGAACGTGAGCATGCCGGTCCGGCCGCCCACCTCGACCAGCTCGACCGTGGTGACCTCGCCCCCGACCGGCCCGACGCTCACCGCACCGCCTGCGAGGGTGCGGATCCGGAAGCTGGTGTAGTGCGGCAGCTTGGCCATCTCGGCCTTCTTGCGCCGCTGGTACTCGATCTCGTCCTGGTGGGTGGCCCACCGGACGTGGGTCTTGTTCGCGAGCATCGTCTGCAGCCCGGCGATGTCGTCGAAGGTGAGGTACTGATATGCCGTGAAGACCTTTCCCTGGTCGTCCTTGGCGCGCAGGTCGAGCAGGCGCAGGGCCTCGAGGTCGGTCGCCGAGCCGCCGACCAGCCCGTCCCGCTCCTGCTTGTACTCCGCCCACAGCGACTTCCACTCGGCCTTCGCCGCCGCGACCTCCGCCTCGATGTTTCCCCGGGTGGCCGTGAGCCGCTGCTGGAGCGCGGCGATCGCGGCGGGCTTGGCGGTCGCGGGGTCGCCGAGCTCGGTGAGCCCGCGGCCCAGGTCGTCCGTCCAGTCCGTCCGGATGAGCGACACGACCTTCGCGTTCAGGTGCAGGAGATCCTGCATCAGCGACCAGTAGCCTTTGTAGACCCGGTCGTAGTCCGGATTGACCGACGAGGCCGGACCCGGCTGCTTCGCGGCGTCACGTTGGATCGCGACCAGCCGTGCGGCCGTCGCACGGTTGCCTGCGGTCTGCTGGAGACGGGTGATCCCGTCGACGAGGCCGGGCTCGCGGACGGCCACGGCCGACGACCGCGCCGGGTGGTTCGCCGACCGCACCGCGGTCTGCGGCCGGGACCGCTGCGCTCCCACGACCACCTCCGGTCGCTCAGGTGTCCCGCACACTACGCCGCGTGCGCACCCGGACGGGCTCGTGCGCAGGCGGGGCGAGGGCGGCTGCTCACCCCGCTGCGGCGTGCGTCCGGGCCAGCCCGCAGTAGGTCTCGGCGTTCCGGAGGATCGCGGCGCGCTCGTCGTCGGTCAGGTCGCGGCGGACCTTGCCCGGGAGGCCTGCGACCAGCGAGCCGGGCGGGATCTCGGCGCCCTCCAGGATCACCGCGCCGGCGGCGATCAGTGTGCCCGCGCCGACACGCGCCCCGTTGAGGACGACGGCGCCCATCCCGACGAGCACGTCGTCGCCGACCGTGCAGCCGTGCAGCACGGCCCGGTGCCCCACGCTGACCCCGGCACCGACCGTCACCGGGAAGCCGGGGTCGGCGTGCACGACCACGCCGTCCTGCAGGTTCGACCGCGGCCCGATCGTGATCGCCTCGGTGTCGGCGCGCACGACGGTGCCGAACCAGACACCCACCTGCGCCCCGAGCGTGACCGCGCCGGCGAGGACGGCGGTCGGCGCGACCCACGCCTGCGCGTCGACCTCGGGCGTGCGCCCGTCGATCGAGATGATCAGCGGCGTCGGGGCCATCGGGGACCCTCCCTTCGTCGGGTCCCGATCATCGGCGGTCACCGGACGCCTGTCGAGCGCCGTCCGGCGCACGCCTCACGCCTCGAGGAAGACGAGGTCCTCCGGCGGCCGGGTCGCCAGGACGGTCTGCCCGTCGACCTCGAGGATGTTGTCGAAGCCGGTGACCTGCCCGGTCGAGGCCACGATCACGCGGTCGTCGCGGGTGGCGAGGTAGGTGGGCAGACCGGCGAGCGACACGTCGCCGCTGTTGATCGACAGGTAGTCGACGAGCCGCCGGAACAGCTTCGGCAGCAGCACCGCGGTGTCGGTGAGCACGGCCAGGCCGTCAACCGTGACGCCCTTTCGTCCGCGGTCGGCGGCGCGTGCCTCGGCGACCGCCTGGTTCAGCGCCGCCCGGAGGTCGACGAAGAGCTTGCTGTAGTACGTCGGGTACACCAGGCCGGAGGCCAGCAGCTGGTGGTTGGTGCGCTGACGATCTCGTTCGCACCGCGCTGGACATCGTCGAACCCGAGCAGGCGCAGCAGCTCCGCGGCGGCGGCCCGGCCGAGGTCGTGCGGCTGGTGCAGGTTCCGCAGGTCACCGACCGTGGGTGTGTAGGGGGTCTCCAGGGCGTCGATGCCCTCCAGGCGCAACTGCGCACCTCCGGCGGCGTTGGCCCGGACCCGCAGGCCGGACCGCTCCCACGCGTCGGCGGCGTCGGGATAGAACCGGATCGAGTCGCCGTCGGGCGCGGCGCCGAGCACCCGGTACTCGCCCTTGATCACGGTCATGGGCATGGCGAAACCTCCGGCCGGGTCAGCGGAGCGGACGCGGGTGGTCCGTGGCGCGACGGCGGAGTCGTCGGCCTGCGTCCCCGACCAGGCTAGGGGGACGACGTCCGGCGCGGCCTACGTACAACTGCGTAGGCGAGGCGCCGCACGGTCGCTCGACACCGGTTCGCGCCTGCGCGCTGATCGGCGCGGTGAGCCGGCGCCGAACGGTGCGTCGGCTCACCGATAACGGCGTAGCGTTTCTCCGGGGATGCGAGCAGGCATCTGTCCTGCCGACGAACGGGTACCGGGGCCGGGGAGGCACCGGAGTGCAGCCGAACCGTGCACTGTGTCCGTTGGTGATCGCCGCTGCGCTCGTCGTGGGCGGGTGGTCGCTGCCTCCGGCCGCCGCGGCGCTACCGGCGCCCCCGACCCGTTCCGCGCCGTCCCCGCCGCGCAGCTCGGACGGCACCGGGCAGGGCAGCGCACCGCAGAGGGCGGCAGAGGCGCGCGCTGCCGAGGCGGAGCGGCAGGCCCGAGCGGCGGCCGCCGCGGCGAGACGGGCGGCCCAGCTCGCCGCGGCCGGCCAGCGCGTGCGGGCCACCTGGGTGGCCCGTGGCAGACCCGCACGGATGGTGATCGTCCGCGACGACACCCTCGACCTGGTCACCCAGGGCCGCCTGACCCGGCGCGCGCCGCGGCGCATCGGTCCTCTGACGCTCACGACGATGAGCCGATACCTCCCCCGGTCGTGGCTCACGATCGACGGCGGCACCGCCGTGCTCTCGGCCGCTGTCGTGCTCACCCCGCGGGTCGTCCTCGACATCGGGGGCGACGTCGGCACCGTGAGGCTCACCGGCGGCGCGACCCTGCCCGAGGCGGCCGCGATCTACACCGGCAGCGGGCGGATCCTCCTGCATGGCGTCACGGTGACCTCCACAAGCCTCACCGACCCGGCCTCCGGGCAGCCCGCCCCTGCCGCACCCGGCCGGCCGTTCATCGTGGTGTCGAGCGGCGGCCGGCTCGACGCCACCGACGTCACGGTGACCGACCTCGGCACGGCCAGTGACGCTCCCGAGCCGCGACCCGCGATCTCGTTCCACGCCGACACCGGCGGCTCCCTGGTTCGTGCCACCTTCGCGCGCAACACGACGGCCCTCCAGCTGCAGCGAACGCAGGACGTCCACCTCGAGGACGTCACGGCCACCGACTCCACGGCCGACGGGCTCGAGCTGTCCGGCGATCGCGGCACCACCGTGAACCGGGTGCGGGCCGAGCGCAACGGCGGCAACGGCGTCAGGTTCGACGGGACGACCACGGACCACCCGATCACCGGGATCACCACATCCGGCAACGGCCGGTTCGGGGTCGTGGCGGTCCGGCTGCAGAACGTCCGCCTCGAGGACCTGCATACCATCGGCGACACCTCGGGCGGACTCGAGCTGAGCCGGTCCGCGAACGTCACGGTCAGCGGCCTGACCGCGGTCGACGAGCCCGTCGGGGTGTTCGCGCACATCGGCTCCACCGAGATGACGTTGGACCGGCTGGCCGTCCGAGGCGGACGGCGCGGGGTCGCCATCGAGAAAACCACGACGCACCTCGTGCTGCAGTCCTCTACGTTCGATGCTGTCAAGCTGGCCGGCGTCGCCATCGGCGGTACGGCAGTGGAGCTGCGCGACGTGGCGGTGACCGACACGCAGACCGGCGTGCGGATCGAGCGCGGCGCCGACGATGTCACCGCCGTCGGCCTGCGACTGACCGGCGGCCGGGACGGGGTGGTCGCGACGGCCGGAACGTCCGGTGTGGCGCTGCACGACCTCTCGGCCGTCGGCGTCGAGAACGACGCGGTGCGCTCGTTCAGCCCGGACGCCCGCATCCTCGGCGGCACCATCGTCGGCGCGACCACCGGCGTGACCGCGGGCGCGGCGACCACGATCTCGCGGGTATCGATGAGCTCGGTGAAGGGCGGTATCCGCGCGCGCTCCCCCGCCCTCGTCCGCGTCGAGGAGGTCGACATCGACGCGGTCACGGTCGGGATCGACGCCGCCGTGGACAGCCCGGTCCTGCTCGTCGGCTCGCGGGTGCGGGCCCTGGAGGCGGTGCGCGGCGAGCTGACCGAGTCGGGCACGAACGAGCTGAGCCTGCCCCCGCTGAATCTGCTCGGCGTCGATCGGCATCCCACTGATCCTTCTGGCGCTCGTTCTGGAACTCGTGCACATCGCGCGCCAGCACCGCGGCGGGCGCGAGCCGCGGTGGACGCCGCCGGTGGTGCCGGTGGCGGCGGTGCGCAGGTCGCTGGCGAAATCGGCGGGCGAGCCCGACCCGGTCACGCCGTTCCGCGCGCGTCGGCGCCCCCGGTGGAGGTGGCCTGCTCGCGCACGACGGCGCGGGGAAGCCTGCCGCTCAGCAGGGCGTCCGTGGTCCAGGCGAAGGCCGGGTCGGCGAAGTAGTTCGAGTGGCCGCGGATCGGCGGCGAGCAGGGGTCGCCCGGGGAACGGGCGAACACCGGGTCGAGCAGCGGCCGGTCGACGTCGTCCGGGTCGGCCCGCGCCGACGACCACACCGGCGGGCGGTCGACGAACACCGCCCCGCCGATCGGGTCGCTGCGCCGGTACAGGTTGCGCCAGCGCCACGTGGCGCGCTCGGCGGCGCCCGCCACGGCGGTGCGGTGGCCGTCGGCCGCAGCATCGCCGGTGGTGGCGGGGTCGATGGCGGCGTCGGCGTCGCGCAGGAACCCGCCGAGCCGGTCGAGCGCCGTGCCGCTGAAGTAGGCGGGGAAGAACCGGGCGTAGAGCCGGGCCAGCGGGCACCCGTAGGTGAGGAACGCCGTCCGCGCACTCGTCGGCGTCCCGACCTGCATGAGGACCACCGCGCCGAGGACCGAGCCCTGGGAGTGGCACGACAGCAGCACCGTACCGTCGTCCTGGCCTGCGCCGTCCGTTCCGGTGCCGGTGAGGTACTCCAGGCGCCCGATCAGGTCCGGGACCGCGCGTTCCGCGTAGCACGGCGGGGCCAGCGGGTGCACCGCCCGCGGCCAGAACGTGCCGAGGTCCCAGACGATGCCGACGGTCCGGCGCTGTGCGGGGTTCCGGTAGGCCTGGCGGCCCACCCACAGCAGCCCGAGGACGGACGCGCTGAGCACCGCGTTGCCCGCGGTGACGAGGCGCTCGTCGATCACCCAGCTGTCCCCGAAGAACACGAAGCACACGCCGGCCACCAGCACGACGACCGCGGCCACGGCCAGCAGGAAACCGAGCACCCGCCGCGCCTCGCCGGTCAGGAGCGTCGCCCGGGCCCACGCTCGGGCGATCTCCTCGGTGCGCTTCTCGTCCGCTCGCCGCGCGGCACCGTAGGCCTGCGCGACATCGGCCGTCATCTGCTTCCACCGGCGCAGCCGCACCCAGACGAACACCGCGGAGAGCACGGCCGTGACCGCCAGCGCGAACGCGGCGGCGGCCACCCACCGATAGGCCAGCGGGACGACGAGGGGGTACGCGTCGTCCCCCTGGTACCCGGGGGCGACGGGCGTCCCGAGGGTCTCTGCCGCGCGCAGGACGATGCCCGCCGAGAACGCGCCGGCGAGCACCCAGGCGAGCAGCGCGATCGCGGGCATGGCACAGCCGCGCCACGCGGGCCGGAGGCCGACCCGGCGCTTCTCTCCGGTGTCGTCGTCCGCCGCCGCCCGTCGGGCCCGCCGCCTCAGGCTCGCGCAGGCCGCGAGGAGCAGCGCGAGCAGCACGGCCTGGGCGAGGAACGTCCACTGCAGCGCGCCCGCCAACCACGGCAGGGTGCTCCGGACCTCGGCGGTGCCGGCCGGCGCCGGCAGCCCGTCGCCGCCAGAGTGCCCGTCGCCGCCACGGTGCCCGTCGCCGCCACGGCGAGCCCGAGCACGGTCAGCGCGAGCGCGCACCAGGGCAGGAAGCGGAACGGGCTCCGCCGCTCGTCGTCGTCCTCCTTGCCGGTGTCGCGGGACGGCCGCTCCCGGTGCGCGATCGTGGGATGCACGACGACGACCACCATCGCCACCAGGAAGGCGACCAGAGCGAGGAGGACGGTCGGCCGCCAGGCCGAGGTCGCCTGTACAGGGGCGAGGGCGAAGACGCCGGGCAGCGCGAGCCCGGTGGCCACGTGCACCGCCCGCAGCCGCCGGACCGGGCCGCGGCCGTTCCACATCGCCCGATCCTCGAGCGGTGTCTCGATCTCGACGGGGCGGACGGCGGTGTCCGAGGCCGGGGGCCGGACCCGCTCCATCGTGTCCCATGTGGCGCCGGCGAGCCACCAGAGCAGCCCGACCACCGCGAGCGGGACGAGCGCGGTCACGGCCACCTGCCGCCCTGGCCGCCCGCGCAGCCAGGCGGCGTCCAGCCAGCCCAGCCAGGAGGTCCCGCAGACGTCCCCCGTCGCCGGTGCCGCGCACTTCCAGCCGACCAGGTCCATCGCCACCGTGATCGCGGTCAGGGTGAAGGTGACGGTGAACGACAGTGCCAGCAGCCGCTGCACCGACGCGCTGAACCGGTCGCGCCGCCGGTCCCGTCGCGGGGTAGTCCACCAGCCACGTCGCCAGACGGTCCACCGCTCGCGCGATCCCGTCGGCTCGTCCGACTCCTGAGGCCGCCGGAACGGCGCCATGTAGAAGGCGACGTTGAGCAGCATGAACGGCAACAGGAGCAGCCACAGCGCGCGGAGGTTGTCCCCGGAGGTCAGCCCGCCCCAGGAGTACGCCTCCCGCCGGTGCTGCGGCGAGTCCGCCGAGACCGACCGGGCCTCCCACCACCGCCGGAAGAATCCCGCATCCTTGTTCCCCGCGAGCTGTTCGACGTGCGGATGCTGGAGCACCGACTCCGGCGCCGTGCCCGCCACACCGTGCACGCGCAGCTCGGTCCGTCCGCTCGCGTTCCGCTCGACGTAGCCCACCGTGGGTCCCCCTGTGGTCCGACCGGCCCGACCGGCCCGCGCGGCAGTCTCGTCGCTCCGTGTGGAGGGCTCGTTACCGGTCCCGAATGCTCCCGACCGCACCCTTCCGGGTGACGCGACGCGACGCGAGGTGTTGGGTGGGGGCGGGTGGCCCGCCAGAATCGAAGAACATGGCTGCGGCCGCCGTTCCGCCGTGACGCAAAGGAGCGTGGACGTGTTCGAGGGAGCCTACGAGCTGGACCGGTCCGACGACGGCACCTACACCGCACGAATCTCGGCGCGCGGACTGGCGGTGCTGAGCACTCCCATGATCAACCAGGGGACGGCGTTCACGCTCGCCCGGCGTCACGAACTCGGGCTCACCGGGCTCCTGCCGACCGGCGTGAGCACCCTCGACGGGCAGCTGCGGCGAACCTACGCGCAGTACTCCCGGCAGCCCACGAACCTGGGGAAGTGGGTGTACCTGACCAACCTGCGCAGCCGCAACGAGGTGTTGTTCTACAAGCTGCTCAGTGAGCACATCGAGGAGATGCTGCCGATCGTCTACACCCCGACGGTCGGGTTGGCGATCGAGCAGTTCTCCAACGAGTTCCGCCGCCCCCGCGGGGTGTACCTGTCGGTCGACCACCCCGAGGACGTCGAGCTGGCGTTGCGCAACACCGGGCTCGGGGCGGACGACGTCGACCTGCTCGTGGCCACGGACTCCGAGGGCATCCTGGGGATCGGCGACCAGGGCGTGGGTGGGATCGAGATCTCGGTCGGCAAGCTCGCCGTCTACACCGCCGCGGCCGGGATCCACCCGTCGCGGGTGCTGCCGGTGGTGCTGGACGTGGGCACGGACAACCTGAGACTGTTGAACGACCAGATGTACCTGGGCGAACAGCACGCCCGGGTCCGCGACGCCCGCTACGACGAGCTCATCGACGCCTACGTGACCGCGTGCCAGAAGCTGTTCCCGCACGCGATGCTGCACTGGGAGGACTTCGGCGCCTCCAACGCGCGACGGATCCTGGACCGGTACGCGGATCGGGTGTGCACGTTCAACGACGACATGCAGGGCACCGCCGCGGTCGTGCTGGCCGCCGCGTTCGCCGCCGTGCGTGCCACGGGCGGGCGGATGCGCGACCAGCGGGTGGTGATCCACGGGGCCGGGACGGCCGGGCTGGGGATCGCGGACATGATGCGCGACGTCATGGTCCGCGAGGGCCTCTCCCACGAGGAGGCCACGCGGCGGTTCTGGGCGCTGGGCAGCCGGGGGCTGCTCGTCGACGACAACCCGCGCCTGCGGGACTTCCAGGTGCCCTACGCCCGGCCCGCCGCGGAGGTGGTCGGCTGGTCGGCCGACGGCCGCGCGGTCGGTCTCGCCGACGTCGTCGCCCAGGTCCACCCGACCATGCTGATCGGCACCTCGACCCAGGCCGGGGCGTTCACCGAGGCCCTGGTCCGCGACATGGCCGCGCACACCCGCCGGCCGATCATCATGCCGCTGTCCAACCCGACCTCGAAGGCCGAGGCGCTGCCCGCCGACATCCTCACCTGGACCGACGGCCAGGCCCTGGTCGCCACCGGCAGCCCGTTCGCACCGGTCGAGCTCGGCGGCATCACCTACCGCATCGCCCAGGCCAACAACGCCCTGGTCTTCCCCGGGCTCGGGCTGGGCGTGACCGTGGCGCGGGCATCCCGGATCACCGACCGCATCATCGCCGCGGCGGCCGACGCCGTCGCCGGACTGTCCAACGCCACCCGCCCGGGCGCGCCGCTGCTCCCACCGGTGTCCGACCTGCGCCCGGTCTCGGCAGCGGTCGCCATCGCCGTCGCCGAGGCCGCCGTGGCCGAGGGCCTCGCCCAACTCCCGCTCGACAACCCGATCCAGCAGATCAACCAAGCCATGTGGCGGCCCGAGTACCCGCGGGTGGAGACCAAGCCGCTCTAGTCGAGGCTCATCGTGTAGCAGACGGCGGTGCCGTCCAGCACCACGGTGCCGTCGCCGCGGGTCACGCTCGTCCGCAGCGTGGTGATGGGCTTGTCCTCGCGGGCCTCGACGACCTCGACCGCCCCGGTGATCTCGTCGCCGGGGCGGACGGGGCCGCGGAAGTTCCAGTTGACGTTGAGGAACACCGTGCCCGGCCCGGGGAGCCGCTCGGCGACCACCGCGTTGAGGATCGCGCTGGTGATCCCGCCCTGGACGACGATCTCGCCGAACCGTGACGCGCGGGCGGCCGCCTCGTCGTAGTGCAGCGGGTTGTGGTCGCCGCTGATCCGGGTGAAGAGTGCGATGTCGTCCGGGCCGACCGTGCGGGTGAGCTCAGCGCGGTCGCCGGGCTTCGGGGCTCCGTTGCGCCAGGCACTCATGGCGTTCACCTTCGTTGACCCGGGCGCTCCTGTCGAGCAGAGTCGGGCCGGTGACGACGACCAGCACGACGGCGACCAGCACGACGGCGACCAGCACGACGGCGACGGGCACCGCGACAACCGGCACGGGCTCGGCACCCGTGACCGCGGAGGTGCGCGACGGCGTCGGCGTGCTCACGCTGGACCGCCCCGCACAGCGCAACCCCCTGTCCGTGACCACGATGACGGTCTTCACCGCGCTGCTGCGCGAGCTCGCGGCGACCCCCGAGGTGGGGGCGATCGTCGTGCGGGCCGCCGGCCCCGCCTTCTCCGCGGGCCACGACCTGCGCGAGATGGTGGGACGGACCCTCGACGACGAGCGCGAGGTGTTCGCCGTCTGCACCGAGATGATGACGGCTGTCCAGGAGGTCCCCCAGCCCGTGATCGCCGCGGTGCAGGGCACGGCCGTCGCCGCCGGGTGCCAGCTCGTGGCCACGTGCGATCTCGCCGTCGCCGCGTCCACGGCCGTGTTCGGCACCCCGGGCGTGCGGATCGGGCTGTTCTGCTCCACGCCCATGGTCGCGGTGAGCCGGGCGATCGGCCGCAAGCGCGCGCTGCAGCTGCTGCTCACCGGCGAGGTCATCGACGCCGCCACCGCCGCGGACTGGGGGCTGGTGAACGAGGTCGTCGCGCCCGGCGAGGTCGACGCCCGGGCGCTCGCCCTCGCGGCGACGATCGCGGACGCGAGCCCGCTGACGCTGCGCATCGGCAAGCAGGCCTTCTACCGCCAGATCGACCTCCCGCAGGCCCAGGCCTACGAGGAGATGCGCGAGATCATGGCGACGAACGCCGTCACGTGCGACGCCCAGGAGGGCATGCAGGCGTTCCTCGACAAGCGCCCGCCGGTGTGGCAGGGCCGCTAAGCGTGTCCTGTGGATCAGCGCCGCAGCGGAGCGAGGCGGTGATCCACAGGTGGGGTAACTGACGCTCACCGTCGCCGCGCCCGCAGGACCGCGTCGGAGATCGGCACCTCCCGGTCGTCGTCGGTCCGCCCGACGCGCGGACGGGAGTCCGTGACGAGCACCTCCCATGCGGACGGGTCGAGGTCGGCGGCGAGCTGCTGCGCGCTGACGAACATGTCCGGGGGGTGGTCGTGGCCCATGCCCGTGTGCAGCTCGGACGGCTCGTGCGCCACGATCAGCAGGGTGCCACCGGGGGCGACCGCGGCCGCCAGGTTGGCGTACACCCGCGTCCGCAGCGCGCTGGGGAAGTGCAGGAACTGGGCACTGACCAGGTCGAACGCCTCGCCGCCCGGCTCCCACGTCCGGAAATCGGCCTGCTGCCAACGGATCCGGTCCGCGACGCCGGGCGGCGCGTGCGCGGCCCCCCGCCGCAGGGCCACCGCCGAGACGTCCAGTGCGGTGACCCGCCAGCCACGGGCCGCGAGCCAGTGCGCGTCGCCGCCCTCCCCGCAGCCGGCGTCCAGGGCCGTGCCGGGCTCGAGGTCCGCGGCCTCGGCGACGAGCTGCGTATTCGGCGCGCCGCTCCACAGCCGCTCCGCGGTACCGTAGCGCTCGTCCCAGAACGCCGCGGTGAACCGCTCGTCCACCGGGGCATCGTGATCGCTCCTGGTGTCGTGATCGCTCATGGTGTCCACCCTGCTCCCCCGCCGGTCGTCCGGCACGTCGCGTTGCCGGAACGGCAACGCCTCCGGGCACGCACCCCGCTACCGCGCGGCGCGGGGCAGCTCCCGGTCCAGCAGGTCCGCGCGTGCCCGCAGCTCGATCAGGTGCCGGGCGTGCCCGTCGAGCGCGACGTCCTCCTCCGACACCGGCGTCCACTGCCGCACCAGCGCCGACCGCCGATCCTCGTCGAGCGCCACGAAGATCATCATGCAGTGGGTGGTGAGCTCCCGCTCCACGGTCTTCGGGTCGCCGGATCGGACGTGCACGGAGATGTGCATGCTGTGCTCGCCGGTGTGCACGAGCCGCGCCCGCACCTCGACGACCGACCCGATCAGCAGCGGGCGGTAGAACCGCACGCCACCCGCGTAGACGGCGATCGTGGGCCCGCGGTTCCAGCCGGCGGCGCACACGTAGGCGGCCTCGTCGATCCAGCGCATCACCGTGCCGCCGTGCACCTTCCCGCCCCAGTTGACGTCGGAGGGGGCGGCGAGGAACCGCAGTGTGCGCTCCAGGGCGGTGCCGGCCCCGGTGTAGGACTGCTCCTTCATGGACGCCTCGATGTCGGCCCGCACCTGCGCGCTGCGCAGCGCGCCGGCATGCAGCTCGGCCGCCTCCGGGGTCGGCGGTGTGAAGGTCGGGACGGCAACCGGCCGCCCGTCGCCGTCGACGGCCACGAAGACCGTGATGCACCGGGTGGCCTCGGTGTACTCCCCGGACTTCGGGTCGGCGGACGAGACGACGACGAGGATGTGCATGCTCGTCCGGCCGGTGTGCACCAGCCGCGCCTCAACCTCGACCAGCTCGCCGATCGCGACGGGTCGTGTGAAGCGGACGTCACCGACGTAGACCGTCACGCAGTAGCGACCGCTCCAACCCGCCGCACAGGCGTAGCCGGCCTTGTCGATCCACTCCAGCAGCTTCCCGCCGTGGACGGTGCCGCCGTAGGTGATGTCCATCGGCGCGGCGAGGAAGCGCAGGACGATGTGCGAGTCCTTCTCGGTCACGTGCGGGAGTGAACCAGAAGAAGGCGCCCTCGTGTCAGGTCGAGTGTGGCCGCCACCAGCGACGTCGTCACGCAGGCGGCGAGCGCGTGCAGCAGGTACTCGGCCGGGTTCGGGCCGGTGTCGGTGCCCAGCAGGATCGCGGGCTCGCCGGCGTCGAGCGTGAACGCCGCGGTGCGGCTGGTGTCCTCCCCGCAGGCCGCGTAGGAGTCCTTGATCGTCGACCGGTTGTGCGCGCCGCCGAGCCAGCGGTTGGTGGCGCGGAACCGGAACTGCGCGATCTCGGGTTGGGCCGTGATGGCGTCGAGCGTCGCGAACATCGTCGCGGTGTCGACGCTGTTGCGGACGGTCTCGGTGATCGTGGCGGTCGTCTCGGCGGTGGCGGTCATGGGTCCTCCTCGGTGGTGGTCTCTCCGACACCGAGAACGGTGCCGCGACCGGCGTGCGCGGGCCACCACGAACCCCGCCGCGGTGGGCGCGTCCCAGCCGGGTACACCGATCGCTCCCGGGTCGAAGCCCAGTGGCGGCGTCGTCGACCGGAACAGCTCCCAGACGTGCGTGCGTCCCGCGTCGTCGGTGATCGGCTCGATGCGGCTGTCCGCCACGACGGCGACCGCCCACCCGTCGTGATAGGCGCAGCTGACGTACGGACGGCCGGCGAGGTGGGCCATCTTGGGGCTCGGCGTGCTGGCGAGCCAGCCGGTCAGCCGGTGCCCGTCCCACTCCCAGATCGGGTGCATGACGCGGGAGCGCGGGCGGCCGGCCCGGTCGACCGTGCTCACGCTGCAGTAGACGAGGGTGTGCGCGGCCTCGACGAAGTCGGGCGCGAGGACGTCCAGATCGGTCATGCGCCCAGCGTGGCAGCGCGCGGCGCGCCGGAGATGGGCAACGATCACCTATGGCCGACCGAGTCAGCGGGCCGACCACCCGCTCCAGCGCCGGGGCGTGACGATCACGACCGGTCCGGCCGGGCGCGCGGCCCGGTAGGGCGGGTACTTCCCGGCGAGCACGTCGAGCGCCCGTTCGCGCAGCGTCCCGTCGGCGTGCACGGCCGCCGTCCCGTCGATCCGGACCCACCACAGCGCCGTCCAGTCGGCGTCGTAGTGGTCGACGAGGAGCGTCACGCGCGGGTCGCGGGCGATGTCACGAAGGCGGGCGAGCCGGGCGTCCCGCTTGGGCTTGACCTCGTCGACGGCGAAGCACAGCAGCTCCCCGAGCAGCGCGAACGTGATCGGGACGAGCCGGGGGCTCCCGTCGCGCCGCACCGTCGCGAGCCGGGCGACGGGCGCGGCGCCGACCCGGCGGCGGAGCTCCTGCTGGTCGTCGATCGTCGGCACCCGAGCAGTGTCGCGCCGGACCGGTGGCGGCGGGTGGTCGGACCCGCGCCGCCCGCTCCGCCACATCGTCTCTGCAACGCGACATCCCCCCGCGCCGTCACACCCTCCCCGCGGCCCCGCACACCCAGCCGGACCGCCGCACCCCGCCCAACAGGTGTGGCAGCGGTGCCGAGGGTGTGACGACCCGCGCCGGGGTGTGACGCCGGCCGGCCGATGCACCGCATCCGCCCTCCCCGTCGCGTCGGCGCACACCGGCCCGCGCCGGCGCACCCCGTCCCACACCTGCGGCGAGCCTCGCCGAGGAGCAGGCACGCCGAGCCGCGGACCACGGCGAGGCGGCCACCGGTACGCGGCTGTTCAGGCGTATCACCGGCCCGCCGCCCCGCTCCATGGGAGGAGGCACTCGGGGACGAACCCGGCCCGCGGCTGGTGGGCACGAGGTCCGGATTCCCTGCGCCGCAGTCGACCCACCGCCACCGGAGGATCCCCCCACCGATGTCCACACGGGAAGCCGGCACCACCCCGTCCGTCCGGCCCCGCCCTCAGACGGGCTGGACCGAGCTCGCTGTCGCCGTGCTCGGGTACGTCGCGCTGTGCGTCGCGGTCGGGCAGGCGCGTCGCGCACAGGGTGACGGCGACCGTGATGGTCGTATCGCGCGCGGTGACCAGGCGCAGGCAGGAGGTGTCGTCGGCCTCGATCGGGTTGGCCCGGAACAGCTCCACGCCCACCTCGCGCAGCCCGTCCGCGCCGGTGTCGCCGTCGAGGGCCAGCGCCGTGGCGGTCGCGTGCGCGAACGGGTTGGTCAGCGCACCGTCGACGACCGGCACGCCCCCGAGGCCGCGGCGGCCCGCCCAGGGCGCCCGGGCGTAGTAGGACGCGTCGCGCTGCCACGCACCGGCCGCGCCGATGCCGACGATCTCCCCCACCGCGCCGTCCGCAACCAGCCCGCGGACGTGCGTGAGCGACGCCCACGTCGGGCTGTGACGCCGGTCAGCTGTTCCAGGGCACCGCCCGCGCCGCGCAGGCCACCAGGAACGCCTCGTGCCGGGTGCCCCAGGCGCGGTGATCGGCCAGCACCTCGCGCAGGAGCGGGTCCGGGTCGGCGAAGGGCCGCACCACGCCCTCGGGCGCGGCCGCCGCGAGGACGTGCTCCAGCGCGATGTGCAGGGCGGCGCGGGGACCGTCGCCGTGCTCGGCCAGCGCGCGGGTGAGCAGCGCACTCACCGCGACGTAGGACGGCAGGTCGGCGGGCAGGCCCGCGAGCCGCTCGAGTGCGCCGCCGAGGTCGCCGCACCGGCGCAGGACCTCCGCCGCCAGCGCCGCGCAGAGGGGCGTCGCCGTCAGGTCGTCGGCGGCGCGCACCGCGGCCCCGGCCTGCTCGCGGCGACCGGCGTCGAGGTCGAGCATCGCGCGGGCCACCCGCTGGTAGACCTGCCACGCCACCCCGAGGCCCGGACCCTCCGCCACGGCGCGCAGCCCCTCCTCGGCGGCCGCCAGCGCGTCCGGCTCGTCGCGGGCGACGGCGGTGAACACGCCGAAGACCCGGGCCAGCGCCGCGAACGACTGCGGGTTGTCCGTGCAGTCCGCGGCGATCCGCAGGCTGCGCTGCGCGCGCTCGAGGTCGTTGGTCCAGTAGGCGAGGAAGCCGTCGGTGAGCCACTCGACGCCGGCGTCGGCGCTCGTCCACTCGGCGAGCCCGCGACCGTCGGCGATCACCGGGTCGAGCACCCGCCGCGCCTCGCGCAGCGCCCCCTGCAGCGCGAGCGCGAGCGCGAGGTTCGCCACGGCGCGGCGGCGGACGACCTCCTGGCCGATCGTCCGGCACTCCCGCTCGGCGGCGCGCAGGAGGTCGACGGCCCGTGCGGGGCCGCGGCGCAGGCGCAGCTCCGTCCACCCGAGGAGGAACGTCACGCAGGCGTGCATCACCGGACCCCACCCGGTGGTCGGGCCGCGCAGCAGCGCACCCACCCGGTCGCACGCCGCCGCGAGGCTCGCGTCCCCCTCGGCCAGGAACAGCTCGGTGAGCGCGTGGGCGGCGGCGAACCGGTCACCGCCCGCGATCCCGGCCCGCTGCGCCCGCGCCTGCGCCTGCTCGAGCAACGTCGACGCCGTCGCACGGTCCGGCCGGACCTCGCTGCAGCACGCGCGGACGAGGAGCACGATCGGGTCGTCCCTCCACGGCGACGGCAACGCCTCGCACAGCTCCTCGACCGCCGCCGCCCCGTCGCGCAGCACCAGCTCGAGCCAGTGCTCCTCGATCAGGAACAGGGCGAGCGCGGGGTCGTTCCCGCGGCGGGCGTGGATCACCGCGCGCAGCGGGTTGGCCGCGGCGAGGGCGCGGGCGGCGACCCGGTGCAGCCGGTCCGCCCGCTCGGGGTCGCGGCGGGCGACGACGGCGCGGCACCGCGCCGCGAAGACGGGGTGCCACCGGTAGACGGGCTCGCGGTCGGTCTCGGTGAAGTGGTCGAGCAACAGGCCCGACCGCAGGCACTCCCCCAGCAGCGCCGCGCCCGGCCGCTGCCCCGACAGCTGCTCCGCGATGGACGCATCCAGCGTGCCGCAGGTCGTCGCCGCCACGACGAAGTCGGCGAGCGCCGGGCGCAGGCCGTGGAGGATCTGCTCGGCGACGTGCTCGGCAAGCAGGGTGTCGGGCCCGTATGCGCCGGTGATACCCGCGACGAGCGCCATCCGCACCGCGGCGGGCCAGCCGGCCGCCTCGCTCCGGAGCTGCGCGGCGTGCGCGGCGGTGACCGGCCGGCGCAGCGCCGCGGCCGCCGCGCGCACCTCGCCGGCGGTGAAGGCCAGGTCGTCGCGGCCGATCTCGCCGAGCTCGCCTGCCGCCCGGAGCGGCTGCAGCGGGACGGCGGGCGCCTCCCGACCGGCGAGGACGAGGTGCACGGACGGCGGGACGTGCGCGACGAGCACGCCGAGGACGCCGTCCCCTGCGTCGGGGCCGGCCCGGTGCACGTCGTCGACCACGAGCACGGTGGGTTCCGGTACCTCGTGGAGTGCGCGCACCGTCGCGCCCGCGCTCGCGTGCACGTCGCGCGAGTCGAGGCCCAGGGTCAGCAGTGGTGCGTAGCGGGCGTCGTCGACGTCCCCGGCGAGCCGGCGCAGGGCGGTGACGATCCCGTGGTGCAGCTGCCGGGCGTGGACGTCGAAGTGGTTGAGGGAGAACCAGGCCGTCGGACCGCGCCGCGCCCGGGCCCACTCGGCGAGCGCGGTGGTCTTGCCGAAGCCCGCGGGCGCGGTCACGACCGTGACCCGGTGGCGCGTGACGGCGGTGTCGAGCAGTGCGGTGAGTCGCGGCCGCTCGACGGCGGTGTCGGCCGGCTGCGGCGGTGTCACCAGGAACCACGGCGACGGCACCCAGCCCGTCGCCCACGCGCTCACCATCCCCCAGACGATAGGAACCGGGACCGTCGCCCAATAGGGCACAAGGGCAGGATCCGTGAAGCAGGATCGGCCGGTCACGTGAGGTGGTCGAAGTCCCCCCGCACCCACCCGATGTGGCGGTCCGCCGAACGGCGGACGACCGCCCGCGCGTCGGCGTCGATCCGGGTCGCGAAGTTGCCGTAGAGCCGGTCGAAGTCGAACTCCTCCAGTGCGCGGGCGACGCGCTCGGTCACACCCGCGGACAGGGGGAGATGGTTCGGGTAGCTGCGCATGAACGCGACGGAGCGGCGGTCCGGGTTGGCGAACACGGTGTCCCCGCTGAGGAGCACGCCCTTGCCGTCCGCGGCCAGCCAGTGCGCGACGGCGCTGCCCGGGAAGTGGCCGCCGGGCTGGGAGAGGGTGACGCCGGGCAGGATCTCGACCCGGCCCGACCAGGTCCGGATCGCCGGATCCGGGCGGGCGACCCACTCCCGGTCCGCCTCCGCCACCAGCACCGGGACACCGCCGAGCTGCCGGCTCCACTCGACCTGGACGCCGAACATGTGCGGGTGGCTGGCCACGACGGCGGCGACCTCACCGAGGTCGCGGACACGCCGCACCCCGTCGGAGTCGAGGTACCCGATGGGGTCCCAGAGCAGGTTCCCCGACGGCGTGCGCACGAGCTTGGCCGTCTGCCCGATCCCGGTCTTCTCGGTCGTCGTGATCCCGAACAGGTCGGGCTCGAGCTCGGTCACCTCCACCCGGCGGCCGTCCGCCGCCAGCTCGTCGAGCGTGGTCCAGCGCTGCCCGTCGGCGGGCACCCACTGCCGCTCGTCGGCGCAGATCGCGCACACCTCGACGCGTTCGGCGTGCTCGACGGCACAGGTCGCACAGATCCAGAAACCCATCACTCCCCCTGCAGCGTGAGATACCGCCATTGTCGAGCGGCCCCGCGACCCGTCGCCCGGGGCCCGGCTCCTCACGACCCTCTCAGGTCGGCGGGAACGGCGGCTGGGCCCCACCACGCGCCGCGCTGCGATCCCGTCGCCTGTGCGGCCGCGCCGCTGACGAAGGTGAAGACGAGGACGACCAGCAGGGCGAGGTTGGTCGTCCGCCGCCTCCACGGCCGGGAGGGCCGCCGGGGAACGGCGCGCCCGCGATCGGCCATCAGCGCTCCCGGCGGCCGTCGCCGTCGGCACGGCCGGCCGTGTGGTCAGGCCAGCGCCGCCGCCCGGCGCGTGGCCGCCTGCAGCTTGTCCCAGCTGTTGATCGTCGCCTCACGCAGCTCACGGTAGATGCCGAAGAAGTCGTCGTAGATCGCCGTCTTCGCCCGGTCGGGCTCGTACTCGCGCACGATCTCGACCGTCGCGTCCACACCGGCCTCGTAGCTGTCGAAGACGCCGAGGCCGACACCGGCGACGATCGCCGCACCCTTCGCCCCGAACTCCGAGCCGGCCGGGACGACGATCCGCCTGCCGAGGACGTCGGCGAAGATCTGCGCCCAGACCGGGCTGTTGGCGCCGCCACCGGCCATCCGGACGGTGTCGACCTGGGTCGGGATCGAGTCGAGGCAGTCCCGGATGCCGTAGGCGACGCCCTCGTACACCGCGCGCAGCAGGTGCCAGCGGGTGTGGTTGCCGGTGATGCCGTTGAACATCCCCCGCGCGCTGGGCTTGATGAACGGCGCGCGCTCGCCGCCGGGGGCGAGGTACCCGTGGAAGATCACACCGCCGGAGCCGACCGGGGTCTTCTTGATCCCGGCGTCGAGGAAGGCGAACAGGTTGACCTCGGGGGCCTGGGCCGCCGCCTCCTCGCGGAACGGCTCGCCGAACTCGCGCAGGTACCAGTCGAGGTTCGGCGTGCAGTTGCTCATGCCCAGCGCCCGGATCCAGGTGTCCGGGCCGTGCGGGATGACCCAGCCCACATCCGGCGGCTGGAACCCGGTGCTCAGGTCGTTCGTCGCCACCGTGACGATTCCTGCCGTGCCGACGACGGCCATGCAGTCGCCGGGCCGGGCCACGCCGACACCCAGCGACGACGCGGTGATGTCCATCTGGCCCTTGAACACCGGCGTGCCCTCGCGCAGGCCGGTGACGTGCGCGGCGTGCCGGGTGACGTTGCCGCACAGCTCCGTGGGGTTGCGCAGCGGGGGCAGGGCCGCCCGGGTCCGCTCGTTGATGCCGAAGGCCTCGAAGACCTTGTCGGAGTAGCGGCGGTTCTGGGCGTCGATCCCGGCCAGGCTGGCGTCCGACGGATCGGTCGAGGCGTCGCCGGTCAGGTTGTACTCGACCCAGTCCTTGCACCACAGGTTGATCCCGCCGTCGAGCAGCTCGGGCTGGTTCTCCTGGCGCCAGCGCAGCAGCGCCGACGTCGTGCCGGCGTAGGGGCCGCACCCGCTGACGTCGAACTGGCGGGTGATCGACCCGTCGGTGTTCCAGGTGTCGACGATCTCGCCGGCCCGGCCGTCGGTCCACAGGATCGCGGGACCCCGCGGCTTGCCGTCGTGGTCGATCAGCCAGCTGCCGTCACCCTGGCCGGTGGCGCTGATGCCGAGGATCTGGTCCGCGCGGACGGAGCTGTTGACCAGCGCATGGCTGATCGCCTCGGTCGCGGCGACCCACACCTCCTGCATGTCCTCCTCGGCCAGGTGCGGCTCCGGGTTGGTGATGGGAACGCTGCGGGCACCCCGGCTGAGCTCGTTGCCCTGCAGGTCGAAGATCGCGGCCTTGACCACGGACGTCCCCGCGTCCAACCCGAGGATGTACCCGTCTGGCATGTCGTCTCCCCCGTTGAGTCTCTGCATCGAGTCCTGTCACACCGGTTCGCTGGCGGACCGAGTGTGCCGGGCGCGCGCCCGATCGCGCAATAGACGTGTATGTACATGTCTGGTGAAGCCGCAGGTGAGTCGGTAATCTTCGCCCGGTGCGCGCACTGGTGAAGTTCGCTCCCGGCCCCGGCAACGTCGCCGTCCAGGAGGTCCCGCCTCCGCAGATCACGTCGGGCACGGTCCTCATCGACGTCCACGCGGTCGCGATCTGCGGGACCGACCGCAGCGCCATCGCCGGGGGCCACGGCATGAAGGTGCCGCGCACGCTCGGGCACGAGGTGGCCGGGACGATCAGTGCGATCGCCCCGGACGTCACGGCACACCTGGCGGTCGGCGACCGCGTGACGGTCGAGACCGACGCCTACCGCTGCGGGAACTGCGAGTACTGCCTCAAGGGCGAGTACAACCGCTGCCCCTACCGGCTGGGCATCGGGACCACCGTGGACGGTGGCCTGGCCGACCAGCTGGTGATGCCCGCGGAGACCGTGCACAAGCTGCCCGAGGGGCTGTCGATGGCCGCCGGTTCGCTCAGCGAGCCGCTGGCGGTGTCGGTGCACGCCGTGATCGAGCAGAGCCCGTCGCTGGCGGGCGAGGTGGTCGTCGTCGTCGGTCCCGGCGCGATCGGGCTGCTGTGCGCGCAGGTGGCGCGTGCCGTGGGCGCGACGGTCGTGCTCGTCGGCCGCAGCCGGCACGCGGACCGCCTCGAGCTGGCCCGCCGCCTCGGCGTCGACCGCACCGTCGACTCGGAGACCGAGGACGTCGAGGCCGTCGTCAAGTCGATGACCGACGGCTACGGCGCCCACAGCGTCTTCGAGTGCAGCGGTGCCGCGGGCGTGCTGGAGGGCGTCGCCCCGCTGCTGCGCAAGGGCGGCCGGATCGTGCTCGTCGCGTTCTTCCATACGCCGCCCTCGGTCGACATCGACAAACTGATCAACAACGAGCTCGAGCTGGTGGGGTCCCGCGGAAAGCGGGCCTCCAGCTTCCAGACGGCGCTGCGGTTGGTGGAGTCCGGCCACGTCGACCTCGAACCGGTGATCGGTGCCCGGTTGCCGCTGGACGAGTGGGAGAAGGGCATCGAGCTCGTCGCGCAGGGCGTCAAGGTGGTTCTGGAGGTCCGGCCGGGCGCCTGAGTCGCCCGGCCTCCTCCCCCCTCAGAAGTACCGGGTCGAGAACTCGTTCAGCTTCTGGTACTGCCCGCCGTTGGCGATCGCCTCGTACATGCCGCGGTAGATGGCGTTCGCCTCGTCGTACAGATCCTTGGTGGAAGCGTTCGGCTCGAACTCGCCCTCCACGTTCACCATCGCCTCGACCGCCTCGTCGATCGACGAGAACGCACCCGAACCGAAGGCGCCCAGGATGGCGGCGCCGAAGACGGTGCACTCGCGCTCGCGGGTGACCTTCGTGGGCTGGCCGATGATGTCGGTCATGACCTGGGCGAAGCCGTCGGACTTCGTGCCGCCGCCGGTCAGCCGCAGGTCGGTGATGCCGCCCCTGATGTCGGACTGGAACGCGTCGACGACCATGCGCATCTCGTGCGCGCAGCCCTCCAGCAGCGCCCGGAGCATGTCGGCGCGGTCGTGGTAGAGGCCCAGGCCGAGCCAGCCGCCGCGCGACGCGGCGTCGTAGTACGGCGTGACCTGGCTCGCGAGGAAGGAGTGGAACAGCAGGCCGTTCGCCCCGGCCGGCGCCGTCAGCGCCTTGTTCACCATCAGCGAGTAGACGCTCTCGCCGATGGTGTCGGCGGCGATCTGCTCGGTGGCGCCGAGGTTGTCGCGCCACCACTTCAGGGAGGCGCCCAGTGCGAACGCGCCGCCCTCGATGTCCCAGGCGCCGGGCACGGCGTGGCCGCCCCACCACAGGTTGCGGCCCTGGATGCGGTCCAGGCTGTCGAGGTGGGCGACCATGACGCCCGCGGTGCCGACGGTGAACTCGGCCTGCCCCTGGTTCACCACGCCGGCGCCGATCGCCGCGCACTGCTGGTCGCCCGCGCCCCGGCAGATCGGGATGCCCGCGGGCAGCCCGGTCTCGGCCGCGGCCGTCGCCGACAGCGTGCCGGCCTGCCCGGACGGGATGCCCACCGGTGGCACGCGGTCGCGGTCGATGCCGCACAGCGCGAGGATGCGGTCGCTCCAGTCGAGCTTGCCGATCTCCATCATGCCGTTGAGCGTCAGCGACGCCGGGTCGGTGACCCACTCCTCCGCACCCATGCGGTGCAGGAAGTACTCCTGGCCGTTGGCGAACCAGCGGGTGCGCGAGAAGACGTCACGGTCGTTGTCCCGCAGCCACGCGATCTTGGCGGCGGTCCACAGCGGAGACAGCTGCATGCCCGTGTGGGTCTGGTAGTCCTCCGGCGAGATCTCCTTGCCGAACTCCTCCTGGTACTTCAGCGCCCGCCCGTCGTTCCAGACGACCGACGGCATGAGGTTGTTCTTGTTCTCGTCGAGCATGAGGACCGTGCCCCGCTGGCTGGAGAGCCCGACCGACCTGTACGCCGACGCGGGCAGGTTCGCCGCGGCCACCGCGGCCTTGGAGGCGGCGCAGATGCCGTCCCACACCGCCTCGGCGTCCTGCTCGATCCACCCCGCGCGGGGCGACGTGCAGGGGTACTCCTGGTAGCCCTGCCCGAGGCGGTTGCCGTTCTCATCGAAGATCATGACCGTACAGCCGGTGGTCCCGGCGTCGATGCCGACGAATGCCTGCCCAGCGCTCATGCCTACACCTCGTTGTCTTCTTGCCAAAGAGTCGGACGGAGTTCGGGGTTACAGGCCGCCCCCGGCGCGGGCGGCACGGTCGAGGACGCGCTCGACGAGCTCGTCGGTCCAGCGGCCGGACAGCAGCAGCAGGTCGGCCAGGGTGAAGCGGTCACGCATGAACGGCAGGCAGCTCAGCGCCCACCGGGCCCGCTGCGGGTCCACCGCCGGAGTCAGGTCGGCGAAGCGCAGTGGCGCACCCCAGCGGTGCAGCGCCCGGGCCGGGACCTCCGGCGGGAAGGCGTAGCGGCGCAGGGTCTCCTCGTGCGCGCTCCAGCCACCGAGGAACCGGGCCGTGTCGCTGCGGCGCGCGGCCCACGTCGCGAACTTCCGCTCGACCGCGGCCCAGCACTCGGCCCCCACCCGACCGCTCGGGTCGAGCCCGATCCAGCACGCGTGCACCTGCGCGCGCAGGTCGTCGGGCGGCGCGAGGGCCCACGGGTCCAGCGCCCCCAGGCCGTCCTCGAGGGCGACCTCCCACAGCGCGGCGGCGACCACGCTCGCCACACCGACCTGGGCCCCGTGCAGGTCGTGCGCGGTGCCATCGGCCATCGCGGCCATGTCGAGCAGGTGGCTGACGAGGTGCTCGCAGCCCGACAGGCCCGCGGTGGTGCCGGTCGCCCCGATCGAGAGCCCGCCCAGGGTCAGGGTGTCGACCAGCGCGGTCAGCGCCTCCGGGGTGTCCGGGTCGGCCGTGAGCAGCCCCTCGGCGGCGTCCAGCACCGGCTGCAGCACCCCGCCGTCGAACGCGCGGTCGAGCCCCAACGCGCAGGCCAGGTACCAGTCGGCCGGGGCGGTCCAGGCCGCGGTCGCGTCGCCGACCCCGGCCCGGGTCAGCCGGTCCGGGGCGCCGCGCAGCACGTCGTGGTCGATGACCAGCGCGCTGGGCCAGGTGCTCGGCGCGGTCCGCTTGGCCCCGTTGCGCACGAGCACCGACAGCGAGTCGGCGTAGCCGTTGACCGACGCCGCGGTCTGCACGACCACCACCGGGACGTCGAGCTCGGCCGCGACCTGCTTGGCCAGGTCGGCGACGGTGCCCGAGCCGACGGCCAGCAGCAGCGACGCCCCCCGCGCCGCGCCGAGGGCCGCGGCGACGGTGGCCTCGTCGAGGACCGGGCCGTGGTCCCCGCCCACGGCCGTCACGGTGCGGGTCGGGGTCCCGGCGGGCAGCAGCCGGCGCACAGCGGCGTGGACGTCCCCGTCGCGGTAGGTCATCGGCGTGCCGTCGACCACGAGTGCGAGCTCGGCGATGGGAACGAAGCGGCCGAGCACCGCGGGCACGGCGGCCAGCGCACCGGGCCCCGACTCGACCGCCCGCAGCGGCACGTCCCAGCGCTGCCGCGAACGCAGCCGCCCGCCCCGGGTCGAGGTGGGTCACGGCCTCACACCACGATCTGCATCGGGTCTTCGAGCAGCTCCTTCAGCCGGGCGAGCCACCGGGCGCCGTCCGTGCCGTCGACGGGCCGGTGGTCGACCGACAGCACCAGCGAGAGCACCGAGGCGATCTCCAGCGTGTCGCCGTCCCCCACCACCGGCGTCCGGACGGCGGCACCGACGGCGAGGATCCCGGCCTGCGGCGGGTTGATGATCGCGTCGAACTCCTCGACGCCGTACATGCCGAGGTTGCTGACGGTCAGCGTGCCCCCCTGCAGGTCGGCCGTCGACAGCCTGCCCTCGTTCGCGCGGCCCGCCGCATCCTTGATCTTCGCCGACAGCGCGGAGAGCGACAGCGAGGCCACGTCCCGGATCACCGGCGTGACCAGGCCCTTCTCGCTCGCCACCGCGACCGCGACGTCGGCCGTGGGCGCCTGCAGTACGGCCTCCTCGGTCCACACCACGTTCATCGCCGGCACGTCCACCAGCGCCTGCGCCTGCGGCCTTGACGATGAAGTCGTTGACCGAGACCTTGACCCGGCCCGAGGCGTTGAGCTGCGCGCGCAGCGCGAGCAGCGTGTCCACCCGTGCGGACATCCGCAGGTAGAAATGCGGCGCCGTGGTCTTGGACTCCTGCAGCCGCTGCGCGATGATCCTGCGGACCCGGGTGTGCGGCACCGCGGTCCACCCCTCCGGCACGGCCGCGGCGGCGGCAGCGGGAGCCGGAGCGGCCGGGGCGGCGGCGGGCTGGGCGGCAGCGGGCTGGGCGGCAGCGGGCTGGGCGGCGGCCGGCTGGGCGGCGGACGCCGGTGCGGCCTCGGCGGCGGCGCGGACGTCGGCGTTGACCACCCGCCCCTTCGGCCCGGTCCCGCTCACCGTGGCGATGTCGACGCCGAGCTCGCGAGCCAGGCGGCGCGCGCTCGGGCTGGTGAACCGGCGCCCCCCGTCGCCGTTCGCGGCCGGCGCGGCCCCGACGTCGACGTGCTGCGGCGACGCCGTCGCGGGAGCCGGGGTGTCCGGCGCGGCGGCCTCCTCGGGCGCCGCCTGCACGGCGGCGTCGAGCTCTGTCTCCGTCCCGGCCGCCGGTGTCCCCGCAGAAGGTGTCGCCGCAGCCGATGTCCCCGCAGCCGGGGCACCCCCGACCCCCAGGTCGGTGAGCAGCTTCTCGGCCTCGGAGGCCGGCTCGTCGACGCCGAGCAGGATCGCGATGGGGTCGCCGACCGGGACGGTCGCGCCGTTCCCCACCAGGAGCGTGTGCACGATCGCGTCGATGTCGGACTCGACGTCGACCACGGCCTTCTCGGTCTCGACCGAGGCGATCGTCTGCCCGCTCGCGACCTGGGCCCCCTGCTCGACGGTCCAGGACTCCAGGACCGCCTCGTCGGAGTCTGCCGACACGCCGGGCATGCGGAAGTAGGTAGCCATCTCTCGTTCCTCCGGGGAAGCGGCCGGGTCAGATGCTGCGGAGGGCGTCGACGATGTCGCCGGTGCTCGCGAGCGCGGCGGCCTCGAGCACCTTGGAGATGCTCGGCGACGACTCGCTGCCGTGGACACGTGCGATCGGCGCGTCGAGCCAGTCGAAGTACCGGCGCTGGATCTCGTCGGCCAGCCAGCCGCCGTACGACGTCTGCAGCGAGCCCTGCTCGACGATCAGCACCTTGTTGGTCTTCTTGATGCTGGCCTCGATCGTGTCCCAGTCGAGGCTCGCCCGGTCCAGCCAGCGCAGGTCGATGACCTCCCCGTCGACGCCGGACTCGGCGACGGCGTCGAGGCAGCGATGCACCATCGACAGGTAGCTGATCACCGTGACGTCCGACCCGGCGCGTCGGACGGCGGCCTCGCCGGGCGGCAGGATGTAGTCGAAGTCGTGCTTGGGCGCGGCGCCCGAGATCTTGTAGAGGTCGGCGTCGTGCTCGAGCACGGCCACCGGGTCCTTCAGCTTCATCGCGGCGTTGACCAGGCCGACGTAGTCCAGCGGCGTGGACGGCGCGATGATCCGCCAGCCGACCGACGTGGCCAGGATGCCGGCCGGGTCCATCGAGTGCTGGGAGCCGTAACCAGTGCCGGTGCCGATCTTGATGCGCAGCAGCAGCGGCATGTCGTGGTCGCCACCGAACATGTGCCGGGCCTTGCCGATCTGGTTGAACAGCTGATCCGCCGCGACCCAGATGAAGTCGGCGTACATCAGCTCGACGACGGGGTAGTACCGGCCGTCCAGCGCGAGGCCGCCGCCGAGGCCGCTGAACGCCGCCTCGGAGATCGGGGTGCCGAGCACGCGCTCGTCGAACTTCTCCTTGAGCCCCTTGGTCGCCCCGCGCGATCCGCCGTTGAGCCGGTGGACGTCCTCGCCCATCACGACGATCGACGAGTCCTCCTCCATACGGTGGCCCATCACGTCGGCGATGACGTCGACGAACTTGCGCTGCTCGAGCTCGTCCGCGTCGAAGTCGGCCTCCTCGCGCACCGTGAGCCCCTCCAGGCTCGACAGGTCCCCGCGGATGCCGACGTCGAGGAACGCCGGGTCCGGCCACAGGTCCGGCCGGATGCGCTGCTGGCCCGGCTTGCCGTCGGGGTCCGGCTCGACCAGGCCCGCACCGATCTCCCCCATCGCCGCCTTGAACGACTTGCGGACCCCGGCGAGCTCGTCCTCGGTGTAGAGGCCGCGGCGGACGAGGTGGCTCTCGATCTTGGCGATCGGGTCGCGGTCGCGCCAGGCCGACTCCTCCAGCTTGGAGCGGTAGCCGAAGGCGCTGCCCGGGAACGGGCCGTTCTGGTGGAAGTAGCGGTAGGTGTCGGCCTCGACGACCGTGGGGCCCCCGCCGTTGCGCATGTGCTCGCAGGCCTGCTGCATGGCGAGGTACACCGCCACGACGTCCTGGCCGTCGACCTGCCAGCTGGGGATGCCGAAGCCCAGCCCGCGCGCGGAGAGTCGGGACTCGCCGGTCGCCTCCTGGACCGTCGTCGACACGGCGTACTGGTTGTTCTCGATGAAGAAGCAAACCGGGAGCTTCCACGCGGCCGCGAGGTTCATCGTCTCCAGCACCGAGCCGATGTTCGTGGCGCCGTCGCCGAAGTAGGTGACCGAGACGTTGTCGGTGTCGGCCCACTTGTCGGCGAACGCGAACCCGGCGGCGAAGGGGACGGCGCCGCCGACGATCGCGTTGGTGCCCATCGCCCCGGCGTCGACCCACTGCAGGTGCATCGAGCCGCCGCGGCCGTAGCAGTAGCCGTCCTTGAGCCCGGCGATCTCCGCCATGCTCTTGTGCAGCACCTCGCGCACCGTGTCGGGAAGCGGCTTGCGGGGGTCGAGACCGTCCGGCGCGACGTAGCCGATCGCCTTGGCGAGGAACTGGTGGTGGCCGCGGTGGCTGCCGTTGACCTGGTCCGCGCCGAGCAGCGGGAGCACCGAGCCCACGGCGCCGGCCTCCTGGCCGATGCTCGCGTGCGCCGGGCCGTTGATCAGCTTCTGCCCCGCAAGCCCCAGCACCTCCTCCTCGAACGTCCGGACGAGATGCAGCTGGGCGAGCATCGTGTCGAGGACCCGCGGGTCGAGGGCGTCCCAGTCGGCGTCCGTGGATGCGAGCGCCACCCACGGTGCGAGCGGCTGCAGTGGCGTTGTCTCCGGCATGTTTCTCCTCGTCGTCACCGGTGACCGGCTGGTCCCGGGGACGACGCGCGGAGGCCGAGGAGACGGCGACCGCTCCTTCTCGTCGTCGAGACTGGCCGAGTCATGGGATGACCGGCATCACGGCATGGCACTGATAGGCCGAACAAGTACGTACATGTATAGGCGATGGGTCGACTGACGTGCAATAGTCACGGTGGAGCGGGAGCAACCCGCCGCCCCGACGGCCGGTGACCGTCGGGCGTCGGGCGGTGAAGCCGAATCGGTACGCTGGAACCGAAAAGGTTGGGTGCGCACCCGCCCGACGAACGGAGGACAACGTGTCCCACTCGGCAGAAGGGATGCAATGATCGCGCCCGTTTCCGACGTGGGCAGCGAGACACTCGACCGCGACGCTTCGATCCCGCTGTACCTGCAGCTGGCCAGCCTCCTTCGCGGCCGGATCGAACGCGGCGAATGGCGGCCCGGACAGAAGATCCCGTCGGAGAACGAACTGAATCGGCTCTACGGCGTGAGCCGGATGACCGCCCGGCAGGTGCTCGCCCAACTGGTCAACGAGAACCTGCTCTTCCGCGTGCAGGGCAAGGGCACCTTCGTCGCGCATCCCAAGATCTCCACCCGCTCGCCCGCCTACAAGGGGATCCGCGAGCAGCTCGAGGGCATGGGGTACGCCGTCGCCACGAAGGTCCTCACCGACAAGGTCGTCCCGGCGGACGAGCCCGTGGCCCGGGCCCTGCGGATCCCGGTCGGCGAGCGCGTGCACGAGATCCGCCGCGTGCGACTGCTCGTGGACGACGAGCCGATCAGCCTGCACACCTCCTACGTACCCGAACGGCTCGCCCGCACTCTCGACGGCCTGGTGGACCGCCAGCTGTGCGTGATCCTCGAGGAGGACCACGAGCTGCGGATGAGCAAGGTCAACGAAGGCCTCGAGTCGACGTTGCCCAACGCCCAGGAGGCCAGGGCCCTCCAGATCCGCCGGACCACGCCCCTGCTGCTGCTCAGCCACGAGATCGCGGACCCGAAGGGGCGGCTCTTCGAGTTCTCCCGGATCCTGTTCCGGGGTGACAAGCTGCGGCTGCAGTTCCACTACGACCTCGACGACCAGTAGGCGACGAGCTGTAACCGCCCCTTCCGGGCACTCACGCGGGAGCGTCCGCCTCGTCCAGCACTCGCGAGAGGGCGGCGACGTCGATGACGCCCTCGTCGTTGCGGACGTCGAGGCCCGCGCGCACCTGCGCCGGAGCGCCCGGCTCGCCCAGGTCGCTCACCACGATGGTGGCGGCCGGGAACGGGTCGTCGCCGGTGAAGGAGCTGACCGTGACGACGTGCCGTAGCCCGGCGTTCGCCGCGGCCAGCGCGCCCGACTCGGAGTCCTCCACGACGACGGCCTCGTCCGGCTCGCGCCCGAGCTCCTTGAGCGTCAGCAGGTAGATGTCGGGGGCGGGCTTCTTGGCCGGCACGATGTCGCCCGCCCACACGCCCGCCATCCGCGCCCTGGCCTGCTCGCCGACGACGGCACGCAGCACCGCCTCGACGCTCCGCGCCGCGGAGGTGGAGGCGACGGCCACCTGCCACCCGGCGTCGAGGGCCTCCTCGACGAGCCGCTTGACGCCCGGACGGCCCGGCAGCCGGCCCTCGTCGACCAGCTGGATGTAGATCTCGCTCTTGCGCTTGTGCGCGGCGACGATCTTCTCGTCGAGCTCGTCCCCGGAGCCGAGGTCGAGCTCGGGGTGGGCGGCGAGGTAGCCGCGCATCCGCTCCTTCCCCCCGCCGATCTTCAGCAGGTCGGCGTACTCGTCCTCGGACCAGCGGAACGGGAAGCCCAGCTCCTCGAAGGTCTGGTTGAAGGCCACCAGGTGGCCGTCGCGCTCGGTGTCGGCCAGCACGCCGTCGCAGTCGAGGATCAGTGCCCTGCTCATGCCGACACCGCCGCCTTACCCGCGCTACCCAGCTGCTGCATGTGCTCGACGACCGTCGCCTTCACCGCGGCGGTGATGTCGTCGAACATCTTCACCGGCTCCCACTTGCCCGTGACCTCGGCCGCGGCGATGTGCGTCTGAGCCGCTCGCATGTAGGCGAGCTTGAGCGTGGTCGACAGGTTGACCTTCGCGACGCCGTTGGCGATGAACCGGCGGAAGTCCTCGTCGGTCAGGCCGGTCCCGCCGTGCAGCACGACCGGCACCGGGGACAGCTTGCCCAGCTCGGCGACGCGGTCGTACAGCAGTACGGGAGAGGCCTTGTAGAGGCCGTGTGCGGTGCCCAGCTGCGGGGCGAGCAGGTCGGCCCCGGTGGTGGTGACGACCTCGACCAGCTGCTCGTTGCTGTAGGCGTGGCCCGGCTCGTCCGACCCGACGCCGTCCTCGACACCGACGATGTTCTCGATCTCGCACTCGACGCCGACGCCCTTGGCGTGCGCCTCGGCGACGACCTCCTTCGTCTCCTGCCAGGCCTGCTCGAGCGGCCGGTCGGAGGCGTCGAACAGCACCGACGACCAGCCGTTCTCGACCGCCACGGTGATGAAGGCGCGGTCCGGGCAGTGGTCGAGGTGCAGCGCCACCGGTACGGACGCCGACTCCGCAGCGAAGGAGAAGATCGACGACAGCAGCGGGGCACCGATGCTCTTCACCGTCTTGACCGAGGTCTGGATGATGACCGGCGACTGTGCCTCCTCCGCGGCGGTCACCACCGCACGCAGCGACAGATCGTCGACGATGTTGACCGCGGGGACCGCGTATCCGGCCTCCTTCGCAGCCACGACGAGGTCGACGGTCTTGGCGATGCTCATGTCGGTCCCTTCGCTCCGGCACTCTCCGTCGAGTGCGCGACCTGTAACGGACAGCAGGCTACCTGTATAGCCCTGTATAGACAACCTAAGAGATGCCGTGACCCCGGACCTCCGCGACGACGGTCAGGAAGTCCTTCGGGTCGAGGCCGAACCGGGCCATGAACACGCCGTCCGGCACCGCCGCGGGTTCGCTTGCGGCATCACGGATCCCGCCGAACGTGCCGGGCTGCGCACTGCCCCCGTACACCACGCGGGGAGCGCGGACGCGGCCGTCGAGCAGCCCGCGCACGGCGAGCGTCGCCGAGGCGACGTGCCCGGGTGGCGCGGGCTGCGGGCGGCCGATCGCCCACGCGGGCTCGTAGGCCACGAGCACGTCCGCCTCGGGGGGCAGGTCGGCGAGCCAGGCGTCCAACTGCGCGGCGACGGCCCGCTCCGCGGACTCACCCTCCTCCTGCTCCCCCACCACGAGGATCGGCGCCATCCCGGCCGTCGCCGCGGCGGTGACCTTGCGCCGCACGACGTCGTCGGTCTCACCGAACAGGCGGCGCCGCTCGGGGTGACCGGCCATCACGAGCCGGACACCCAGCTGCGCCAGCACCTCGGCGCTGACCTCGCCGGTGTACGGGCCACTCGGGTGCACCGAGACGTCCTGCGCGCCGACCAGCCCGCCCGCTGCCCCGAACGAGGCGAGCAGGGTGGGGATGAGGGGGAAGGACGGGCACACGAACAGCCCGTCCGTCCCCGCGGGGTCGTCGGACACGCCGTCGACGACCTGCGGACCCCACCCCGTGGCCTGCTCAACGGTGAAATAGCTCTTCGCGCTGCAGCCGACGAGCGTCATGGGAAGCATCGGGTTCCTCTCCGCTCAGTGGTCTGGCAACCCCACCGAGCAAGCGCTCGGCGACGTACGTGTCGTGGTCCGCGACCTCGCGCCGGACGTCGTCCGCCGACCAGCCCAGGAGCGGTGCCGCCAGCTCGGCGACCTCCCGCTGAATCTCGCGCCCCCACCCCGGCTCCAGACCGATCATGGTCCGCCGGTGCAGGATGTCGGTCAGGTGCGCCGCGCCCTCCTGCTCCACCGCGACGACCACCTCGGCCGCGACGAGCGCACCGCGGCCCGTACCGAGCACCCGGCCCAGCTCCGGGTCGCGCCTGTGGAGCGCAAGCAGCTCGCGGCACCGGGTGCCGTACACCGCGAGCAGGCGGTCGACCACGTCGTCCGGCCACGGCAGCTCGTCGCGCAGCCGTGCGGCCTCCGTCGGCCAGTCGGCACCGTCGGCCGGGGCGCCGGGCAACGGCTCGTGGTCGGTCGTCGACGGCGGCAGCGCGCGGCCGAGCAGCGCGCCGACCCTGTCCACGACCTCGCGCCCCAGGCTGAGGTGCGGCGTGAGCTTGCCGCCGACCACCGTCACCAGGTTCGCCACCTCGTCGTGGGTGAGGATGAGGTGCGAGCGCGGGATCGAGCCGGGCTTGGCGCCGGGCCGGTACGGCAGCGGCCGGACGCCGGCATAGGTGTAGCGGATCGACGCACGGGTCAACCTGGCCCGCGGGAGCAGGAAGTTGGTCTCCTCCAGCAGGTAGTCGATCTCGGCCTCGGTGCCCGAGGTGGTGTCGAGGTCGCCGTCGAACCGGTCGTCGGTGGTACCGATCAGGTACCTGCCGTTCCACGGGATCACCAGGATCGGCCGGTTGTCCGAGCGGGCCTCGTAGTAGACGGTGACGTCCGGCGCACCGGGGAACGGGTTGACCACGACGGAGGCCCGCAACGTCGCAGCGACGCCGCTGATGCGGTCACGCACCGCCAGGCCGGTCGCCCGGCCGCTGTCGGTCTCGACCCGGGTGACCTCGGCGTGGGTCAGGGCGAGCGCCCCGGCGTCGACCGCCGAGAGCAGCGTCTCCAGGACGAGCCGCTCGGCGAAGACGACCTGGCCGTCGTAGTAGCGCAGCGCACCGGCGAAGCCCTCGCGGCGCAGCGAGGGCAGCTCGACGGCGACGGCCTTCCGGTTGAGGCGGCGGTGCCGCGGCACCGACTTGCGCAACGAGAGGGCGTCGAAGGCCACCATGCCGGCCCGGAACATCCAGGCCGGCTTGTGGTTGTGCGGGTACAGCGGCACGACGAAGGGCATCGGCGTGACCAGGTGCGGCGCGATGTGCAGCAGCCGCTCGCGGTCGTGCAGCGACTCGTGGACCAGCGCCACCTCGCCGTGCTCCAGGTACCGCAGGCCCCCGTGGATCAGCCGGCTGGACCAGGCGGACGTGCCGGAGCAGACGTCGTCCTTGTCCACGACCACGACCGAGAGCCCGCGCCGGGCGGCGTCGCGCGCGATCGCGGCGCCGTTGATGCCGGCACCGACGATCGCGACGTCGTAGGTCGTCCGGGAGAGCTCGTCCAGGTCCGGACGGCCCCGCATCAGCCGCCCTGCCCGGGGATGTTGCGCGCCCAGCCCTTGGTGAGCTCGCGCGCGGCGCGCCATCCGGCGTACATCGAGTCGGCCTGGTCGCGGCTCATCGACGGCTCGAACCGCCGGTCCTCCTTCCACATGCCGGCGACCTCGGGAGGTCCTTGAAGATCCCGGTCGAGAGCCCGGCCATGAGCATGGTGCCGAAGACGGTGGCCTCGGCGATCTTCGGCCGCACCACCGGGATGCCGAGCATGTCGGCCTGCAGCTGGCAGAGGAAGTTGTTCTTCACCGCGCCGCCGTCCACCCGCAGCTCGGGGATGCGGATGTTGTCCGCGCCGGTCAGCGCCGCATCGACGACGTCGCGGGTCTGGTAGACCATCGACTCCACCGCGGCCCGGATCACGTGCAGGCGGGTGGTGGCATTGCTGATACCGATGATCGCCGCGCGGGCGTACGGGTCCCAGTCGGGCGCGGACAGGCCGGTGAAGGCCGGGACCAGGTACACCCCGTCCGTGCTCGGCACCTGGCCGGCGTACCACTCCGAGTCGGGCGCGGCGTGGATGAGCTTGAGGTCGTCGCGCAACCACTGCATCGTCTTGCCCATGGCGAACAGGACGCCCTCGATCTCGTAGGCCACCGTGCCCTGCACGCCCCACGCCATGCTCGGGGTCAGGCCCGCCACCCGCTGCGGCTGCTCACCGCAGTTGATGTTGAGCACGCCCGCGGTGCCGTAGGTCATCTTCGACTGGCCGGGCGCGAAGGCCGCCTGCCCGAACAGCCCGGCCTGCTGGTCGCCGAGGTTCGACGCGATCGGGATGTCCGCACCGAAGGTCGGCCCGATGTCGCCGACGATCGTGTCCGACGGCACGATGTCGGCGAGCATGCGCTTGGGGATGTTGTAGGCGCTGAGCAGGTCGTCGTCCCACTCGCGCGTCTCCAGGTTGAACATCATCGTGCGCGAGGCGTTCGAGAACTCGGTGACGAACGACCGACGGCCGGTGAGGTTCCAGATCAGCCAGGTGTCGACGGTGCCGGCGAGCAGCTCGCCGCGCTCGGCGCGCTCCTGGGCCCCCGGGACGGCATCCAGGATGAAGCGGATCTTCGAGGCGGTGTAGTACGCGTCCGGGATGAGACCCGTCCGCTGCTCGATCATCTCGCCGTGGCCCTTGTCGACCCACTGCTCGACGACGCCGACCGTCTGCCGGGAGGCCCACACCACCGCGTTGTAGATGGGCCGTCCGGTGTCCTTCTCCCAGACGATGCCCGTCTCCCGCTGGTTGGTCAGCGCGACCGCGGACAGGTCGGAGGGCTGGAGCTTGGCCTGGCGCAGCGCGGCGCGGATGACCTCGAGCTGGACGTTGAGGATCTCGATCGGGTCGTGCTCGATCCAGCCCGGGCGGGGGTAGTGCTGGGTCAGCTCCGCCGAGGCGAGGCCGAGCACCTCACATTGGTCGTCGATGATGAATGCGCGCGCGCCGGTCGTGCCTTCGTCGATTCCGAGAATGTACTTGGCCATGAAGTCCCGCCTCGTCGTCGAGTGAGGTGACGGCGTGAAACGCCGGGCCCGCCGGGCCGCGCGGCGCTCACACGCTGGTCCAGGCAACGTAGGCACGCTCGGCGCCCGTGGTCAAGTACTTGTACACACTTGTATAGACCGCTATGGTCCGCTCGGTGCCGCCACCGTGGGCGGGCCCCTCGAACACCCACCCGGTCGTCGCTACAAGGACGTAAGCGCACGGAAGGTCTCTCATGACGTTCGACGTACTGGCACTTCTGCTCGCTGCCGGCGGTGGTTTCTTCGCAGCCGCGATCGGCGCCCTGCATGCCTTCATCTTCACCGGATTCATGGGGATCGCCGGACTGGCGATCGCGATGGCGGGCGCGGGGACCAACTTCCTCACCTTCGTGGCCTTCGGCCCCGTCTTCGGCCCGCACATCGCGTTCGCCGGCGGTGTGGCCGCCGCCGCGTACGCGGCCCGCACCGGCAAGGACGTCGGCGGCAAGGACATCGGCGTGCCGCTCATCTCGATCGAGCGGCCCGACGTGCTGCTGGTCGGGGCCGGGTTCGGCATGCTCGGCTACGTCGTGCAGTTCGGGGTCTCCACGATCCCGTGGTTCGGCACGCACACCGACAGCGTCGCGCTCACGGTGATCCTCTCGGCGTTCGTCGCCCGTCTCGCGTTCGGGCGATCGAGCATCTTCGGGAACCTGCCCGATGGGGCAGGGTGGGGCCGCTTCGCCCCACGCGACGACGCCGCCTGGGTCCGCTGGCACGAGAAGCTCGTGCCCAACACCGTCCTGGGGCTGTTCGCCGGCCTGCTGGCCGCCGGCCTGAGCATCAAGCTCGCCGAGTTCTTCCCGGTGATCGCATCGGTGGCGAACCTGGTGTTCTTCAGCCTCTCGGCGATGTCGCTGCTGTTCCTCAGCCTGGGTCTGAGCTTCCCCGTGACCCACCACATCACGATCATCGCGGGGCTCGGGGCGCTGACCTTCCTGCCGATCGTCGGCGGCAACGCCGTCGTCGCGACGATCATCGGTGCCGTGTTCGGCATGCTCTCGGCATGGTGTGCCGAGCTGTTCGCGCGGCTCTGGCACGACCACGGCAACACCCATATCGACCCGCCCGCGGCCGCGATCTGGCCGATGACCACGGTGGTGCTGGCCCTGGGGGCCCTGCTCGGCACCGGCGCGTAAATGGACGTCCCGCCCGCCGACCTCATGGCGACGAGCGCGGTGGTCCTCGACGTGGACGGCACCATTGCCGGGCCGGACCACCGGATCACCCCGCGAACGCAGGCGGCCATGGCCGGGATCGAGCGCCTCGGCGTGCCGGTGGTCCTGGCCACCGGCCGGTCGCGGGCCAACGTGCTCGACGTCGCCGCGACAGTCAGCCTCCGCACGCCGGGCGTGAGCTGCAACGGTGCGGTGGTCACCGACCCGGGCTCCGGGGACGACCTGCGGGTGCAGACGATGGACCCGCAGGACGCGACGGCGCTGCGCCGGGTGCACGAGGAGACCGGTGCCGCGTTCACGTGGTGGACCGCGCGCGACATCATCGCCACGACCGAGCGGCTGCGCGACGTCCTGATCGCCTTCGGTGACCCGGACGTGCAGGTCGCCGCCGCGCCCGAGCACATGCCGGACGGCGTCGTCAAGGCGATGATCCACGGCACTCCGGCCGAGATGGACGCCGCGCAGCCGGCGATCACCCGGCTCACGCCGCGCGCGACCCGATCGATGGACGTGTTCTGGGAGCTGTCCGACCCGGAGGCGACGAAGTGGTCGGGGATCTCGTTCGTCTTCGACCTGCTCGACGTCGACCCCGCGCGCGCCGTGGGTCTCGGTGACGGGGAGAACGACGTGGTCTGGATGCGCGAGATCGGCCTACCGGTCGCGATGGGCAACGCGCGCCCGGAAGCGCGCGCCGTCGCTCGTGCGACCACCGGCCACCACGCGGACGAGGGCGCCGCGGACTTCCTCGAGGAGGTCCTGCGGCAGATCCGCCGGCGCGCCGCCTGACCGCTGTCCCCCACCCGCCCCTGCTACCGGCCCGGGAGCCACCGATGACCGACACCTCGCCCACCGCCTCCGGCTCGCCGGCTCGGCGGGGCCGCGTCTTCCAGGCCGGCGCCGCTCGCGAGCCACAACCCGTGCTCGACGAGGAGCTGACGGCGCCTGCGGGCTACGGGTCGTCGGCCGGGCCGCCCACCCCGGAGCGGGAGCCGGTGGCAGTGGGCGCACCGGCCCCCTACACCGGGCAGAAAGGTGACCTGCACGCCGAGGTACTCGTGCTGGGCGCCGGGCCCGGCGGCTACACCGCCGCGTTCCGCGCCGCCGACCTCGGCAAGCAGCGTCGTCATGATCGACTCCCGCGGCCCGCTCGGCGGGGTCTGCCTCAACGTCGGCTGCATCCCCTCCAAAGCCCTGCTACACGCCGCCAAAGTCATCGCCGAAACCAAAGAAATGAGCCACGCCGGGCTGGCGTTCGCCTCCCCCACCATCGACCTGGACGCGCTGCGGGCGTGGAAGGACAGCGTCGTCACCCGACTCACCGGCGGGCTGACCGGCCTGGCCAAACAACGCAAAGTCCAGACCCTGGTCGGCACCGGCACCTTCACCTCGCCGAACATGGTCAGCGTGACCGGCCCCGACGGGTCGACCACCACGGTCTCGTTCGACTCCGCGATCATCGCCGCCGGCTCCGAGCCGGTCACCCTGCCGTTCGTCCCGCACGACGACCCCCGCGTCATCGACTCCACCGGCGCCCTGGACCTCGACGACATCCCCGAACGCCTCCTCGTCCTCGGCGGCGGCATCATCGGCCTGGAGATGGCCACGGTCTACTCCGAGCTCGGCTCGAAGATCTCGGTGGTCGAGCTGATGGACCAGCTGATCCCCGGGGCGGACAAGGACCTGGTCACCCCGCTGACGAAGCGGATCGCCAAGGACTACGACGCGATCTGGCTGGGCACCAAGGTCACCGCGATGACCGCCGGCCCCGACGGGCTCACCGTCACCCTCGACGCCACCGCCAGCAAGGACAAGCAGAAGGCGCCCGAGACCGCCACCTTCGACAAGGTGCTGGTCGCCGTCGGGCGCCGCCCCAACGGGAAGGTGCATCGGCGCCGACGCCGCCGGGGTGTTCGTCGACGAGCGCGGCTACGTCCCGGTCGACAAGCAGCAACGCACCAACGTCGCGCACATCTTCGCCATCGGCGACGTCGTCGGCCAACCCATGCTCGCCCACAAAGCCACCCACGAAGGCAAGGTCGCCGCCGAGAACTGCGCCGGGCACACCAGCTACTTCGACGCCACCGTCATCCCCAGCGTCGCCTACACCGACCCCGAAGTCGCCTGGGTCGGGGTCACCGAGAACGAGGCCAAGGCCGCCGGCGTCAAGTACGGCAAGGGCGTGTTCCCCTGGGCCGCCTCCGGCCGCTCCCTCTCCCTGGGCCGCGACGAAGGCATGACCAAAGTCCTGTTCGACGAGACCACCGACCGCGTCATCGGCGCCGGCATCGTCGGACCCAACGCCGGCGACCTCATCGCCGAAGCCGCCCACGCCATCGAGATGGGCTCCGACGCGAGCGACGTCGGCCTCACCATCCACCCGCACCCGACTCTGTCCGAGACCGTGGCCATGGCCGCCGAGGCCTTCGAGGGCACCATCACCGACCTCTACATGCCCAAGAAGAAGAAGTGAGCGCCGCTCACGTCACCGGAGGCGCTCGACGAGCGCGGCGGTCACGTCCCGGCACACGTCCGCGCCGTAGGCCAGCGGGCGGGCGACCGGATAGCGCGTGAGGACCGCGAGCACGTAGTCGTCCCAGGCCGCGACGCAGTTCACGTTCCACTCCCCCGTCGTCGACGAGTGCGGCATCCACCCGTTCTTCATCGAGACCGTCGTCGTCGGCGGCAGCGCCGTCTTGATCCCGAAGGCGTCGTCCGGGTCCACGCTCCGCAGGTCGGTCAGGAGGTCGTCGCCGCCCGGGTAGGCCGGCGCGCTGCGCAGGACGCACGTGAAGATCCGGGTGGCGTCCACGGCGGTGACCTGGGTGAGCGACCAGTATCCGGGGGTCGACGTCGCGACGCTCACCCCGCACACCGAGCGCAGGTGACGCAGGATCGCATCGCCACCCATCGCCTCGTACAGCCGCTGCGCGGCCGCGTTGTCGCTGCTGCGCACCATCGCCGCGATGTCGGCGCGCTCGCTGCTCGTGACGGCCCGGCCCTCGGCCTGCGCCACCCGCAGGTAGTCGGCCGCGATCCAGGCCTTGATGCTCGACTCGGAGTTCGTCCGGTCGGTGTCGCTGTTCGCCGACCCGACCCGCCGGTCCCGCGCGGTGTCCACGAGCGACCACGACAGCCACAAGCCGTCGTCGCCGTCCCGGGGCGTCGCCATGCCCGAGGTGAAGACGTCGGTGGCCAGATCGACGGGCGACGGGTGCCCGGCCACGCGTTCGGTCGTCACGGCCGGGACCGCCCAGCCGACGATCACCACGGACGACACGACGACCACCGCCCAGCGGACACGCGACCATCGTGTGACGTGACCCGCGCCGGTCGGGGTACGTCCGCGGCTGTCGGCCATCAGACGGTTATAGCCGCGCCGAGGCCCGCCGACCGCGACATCGCAGGTGTGTCGCCCGATGGGGTCGGCTACCGGCCGCCCGCGGCCTCTAGGACTGCGACGAGCTCGTCGCCGGTCAGGGCCACCGGGTTGCCCTGCATGCTGCTCGACCTCGCCGACTTCTCGGCGACCTCCGCGTACTGCGCCGGCTGCAACCCGACCGCGCCCAGCGGCGGGACGTCGAGTGCCACCACCGTCTCGCGCAGCCAGGCCACGGCGTCATCGACCGTCGCGTCGTCGCGGCCGGTGAGCAGCCGGGCGACGGCGGCGTAGCGGTCGAGCGCGGGCGAGTCCGGGTCGCGGTCGTGCAGCGCGCGGACGTTCGCCTCGACGACCGGCGCGAGCAGCGCCGCGCACACCGCCCCATGCGGGGCGTCGACCATCCCGCCGACCACGCCCGCGACGCCGTGCACCGCCCCGAGCTTGGCGTTGGCCAGCGAGATCCCGCCGAAGAGGCTGCAGAGCGCCATGTCCTCGCGGGCGGCCCGGTCGTCGCCGTCGTCGTGGGCGCGGCGCAGCGAGCGCGCCCCGCGCCGCAGTCCCTCGGCCGCGACGGCGTCGGTCGCCGGGTTGGCCTTGGGCGAGACGTAGGGCTCCAGGCACTGGGTCAACGCGTCCAGCCCGCTGCTCGCGGTCACGGCGGGCGGGCAGCCCAGCGTGAGCAGCGGATCGACCAGTGCGACGGTCGCGAGCATGTGCGGGCTGCGGATGCTCGCCTTGCGCCCGTGCTCCGGCGAGCCCAGCACCGCGTTCGCGGTCGCCTCGGCGCCGGTGCCCGCCGTGGTGGGCACCGCCACGTACGGCACGGACGGCCGCTCGATCGGCAGCCCACGGCCCACGACCTCGAGGTGGTCCATCGGGTCCGTCCCGTTGCCGAGCAGCACCGCGACCGCCTTGGCCAGGTCCAGGACGCTGCCGCCGCCGATGGCGACGACGGCGTCCGCACCGGCGGCCCGCGCCTGCGCGAGCACCGCCCGCGCGTCGTCCACCAGCGGCTCGCGGGTGACCCGCGCGACGGCGACCGGCTCGACGTCGCCCAGCAGGTGCCGGTGACGCGCCGGGTCACTGCCCGTACAGAGCAGCACCCGTGCGCCGAGGGTGGGCAGCAGTCCCGCGAGCTCCTCCGCGCGGTCCGGGCCGAACACGACCTTCCGCGGCAAAGCGAGGTCGAACGCAGTGCTGTGGTGAATCGTTCGCTCGCTGCGCTCGCTCACCAGCCGTCCTCGGCCGGGAACACGGCGGTGAACCGCGTCGACGCCCGCGGCTGCGCCATCATCCCGGCGACCGCGTCCCGCCAGCGCGCGTAGTGGGGCGTCTGCTTGTGCGCGTCGGCGGCGGCCTGGTCGACGTAGACCTCGGTGAGCACGACGTGCGCGGGGTCGCCCTCGTCCTGCAGCACGTCGAAGCGCCGAACTCCCGGTTCCTGCCGCGATGCCTCGGCGTTGCGCCGGGTCTCGACGAGGAACGTCTCGACGTCGTCCGGTCTGACGTGGACATGCACGTGCACGACGAGCATCAGGACCTCCCGGTGCGGGCCTCCCTGCCGCGGACGATCCTAACCCTCGCCGATCACGCGAGCACGGATCACCGCGATCGTGCGCCCGGGGTGAGCGAACGCAGGCCGAAACCTGCGTTCGCCCACCCCGGGGATCAGGCCTTGGGGCCACCCGCCACGTAGATCACCTGGCCGGACACCCAGCTGGCGTCGTCGCGCGCGAAGAACGACACGACCGCCGCGATGTCGGCGGGCTTGCCGACGCGGCCGACCGGGATGTCCTTCGAGTAGGTGGCCGCGATGTCGTCGAACGGGATACCCGTGCGCTCGGCGATACCGCGGGTCATCTCGGTGTCGACGAAGCCCGGACCGATCGCGTTGACCGTGACACCGAACTTGCCCAGCTCGATGGCGAGGGTCTTGGTGAAGCCCTGAATGCCAGCCTTGGAGGCAGCGTAGTTGGCCTGCCCGCGGTTGCCGAGAGCCGAGATGCTCGAGATGTTCACGATGCGACCCCACTTGGCGGCCGTCATGTACTTCTGCGCGGCGCGGGTCATGAGGAACGGCCCGCGCAGGTTCACGGCCATGACCGTGTCCCAGTCGTCTTCCGTGAGCTTGAACAGCATGTTGTCGCGGGTGATGCCGGCGTTGTTGACCAGCACCGTCGGTGCCCCCAGCTCCGCGACGACCCGGTCGACCGCGGCGGACACCGACTCCGCGTCGGCGACGTCCACCGCGATGCCCACGGCCCGCCCGCCGTCGGCCACGATGCTCTTGGCAGTCGCCTCCGCCCCGGCCTCCTCGAGGTCGAGGACCGCCACGGCGAAGCCGTCCGCGGCAAGCCGCCGAGAGATGCCCGCGCCGATGCCGCGCGCCCCTCCCGTCACGATTGCTACCCGGTCCTGGGATTCGCGCACCATCTGCGTTCTCCTCTGCTTGAGCGCACCGCGACTCTGCGGTGCGCGTCACCGTACGAGCGTGAGCGGTATATCAAGCATTAGCATGATATACCGCACACCCTCGTGACATGGCCCTCTTACCTGGTCTAGCGTTCCTTTCACGCTTGAGCCGCACACCTGCGGTCCGGTCCCCCGTGACCGGGCCGAAGGGCCCGGTTCGGCCGACATCGGCAGCGACGCCCGTCGGAAGGATGGCCGTGAGCACGGAAACAACCAGGTCCGAGAACGGACAGGTCACTGTGGAGCCAGAGGGCGGCGAGGTGCTCGGCATCCCCTCGATCGGGGAGACGCTCGGCGGCCTGGCTGCGCCGCTCACCCATGGACAGACGGTGACCCGCGAGGCGGTGCGGTTGGGCGGCGAGCTCGCGCGCGTCGCCGTCGGCCGCTCGGAAGTCGCCCCCGCCAAGGGAGACCGGCGCTTCAGCGATCCGGCGTGGTCGGGCAACCCGCTCTTCAACCGGATCCAACGCGGCTACCTGGCCGCCGCGGGCGCGCTCACCAAGGTGGTCGAGGACTACGCCGAGGAGACGGACGACTCCCGCCGCGCCGAGCAGGCCCGGTTCGCGTCGAACATCCTCATCAGCACGCTCGCCCCGACGAACTACCTCCCGATGAACCCCGCCGCGCTCAAGCGCGCGTTCGACACGGGCGGGCGCAGCCTGGCGCGCGGGCTCGGGCACTTCGTCGACGACCTGCGGAACAACGGCGGGATGCCGAGGATGGTCGAGCCGGGCGCGTTCGAGGTGGGTCGTAACCTCGCGCTCAGCCCCGGTGCGGTCGTCGCGCGCGACCCGATGGGCGAGGTGCTGCAGTACCAGCCGTCCACCGAGCAGGTGTCCGCGCGGCCGCTGCTCATCATCCCGCCGCCGATCAACCGCTTCTACGTCGTCGACCTCAGCCCGGGCCGCAGCTTCGTCGAGTACGCCGTGAAGAACGGCATCTCGACCTACCTGCTCAGCTGGCGCAACCCGACCGTCGAGCAGGGCGACTGGAACCTCGACAGCTACGCGCGGCGGGTGAACGACGCGATCGACACCGTGCGCGAGGTCAGCGGCAGCGACGACGTGAACGTGATCGGCTTCTGCGCCGGCGGCATCATCACCACCACGCTGCTCAACCACCTCACCGCGATCGGTGACGAGCGGGTGCACAGCATGTCGTACGCGGTCACCCTGCTCGACTTCGAGTTCGGCGACCGCGCGCCGATCAACGCCATGTCCAGCACCCACCTGCTGCGCTTCGCCCAGGCCCGGTCACGCCGGAAGGGTCTCATCAGCAGCCGGCAGATGGGCGCCGCGTTCACCTGGATGCGCCCGGACGACCTGGTCTGGAACTACTGGGTCAACAACTACCTGATGGGCGACAAGCCACCTGCGTTCGACGTGCTGGCGTGGAACGCCGACGGGACCAACCTGCCCGGGGCGCTGCACTGCGAGTTCCTCGACCTCTTCGCGACCAACGGGCTGGCCAAGCCCGGCGCGTTCTCCGTGATGGGCACGCCGCTGCACCTCGAGCGGATCAAGATCCCGACGTTCGTCACCGGCGCGGTCACCGACCACCTCACCCCCTGGATGGGCTGCTACCGCACCACGCAGCTGCTCAGCGGCGAGTCGACGTTCGTGCTGAGCTACTCCGGGCACATCGCGAGCCTGGTCAACCCTCCGGGCAACCCCAGGGCGCACTACTGGACCGGTGGCACGCCGGGGCCCGACCCGCAGCAGTGGCTGAAGGGCGCGGAGAAGCACACCGGTAGCTGGTGGGAGCCGTGGATCGAGTGGCTCAAGGCCCGCTCGGGCGACGAACGACCGGCACCGACTGCCCTGGGCAGCAGCGTGAACCCGGTGCTCGAGCCGGCTCCCGGGCGGTACGTGCGCGACCTGCCTGCGTAGGCCCTGCCTGCGTCAGGCGCAGCACTCAGCGCGCGGTGAGGCCGGCCCTCACCGCGCGTCTGCTTGTTCCGACGTGGGCTGCCCGGGCAGCGCCTCACCGGCGGCCCGCAGCCGGGCGACGACGTCGAACTCGTGCGCGTCGTCGAGCAGCGCACGGGCGGCGTGCGAGCGGCCGCGCGCCGCCAGGTAGGTGCCTGCGGCGCCGAGCAGCATGCCGACCTCGGCGGCGACGGTCTCCAGCCGCCGGGCCGGGTCCGTCGCGGCGACCACGTGCGGCAACAACCACCGCCAGGTCGGCCAGGTGCTGTGGTCGCGGGCCGGACGGTCCGGGGCTGCGGCCGCCAGCAGGCGCACGACGATCGCCGCCCACCCGCCGTCGGCGGCGTGCTCGGCCGCGGTCCGGTCGGTGAGCAGCCCGGCGACCATCGGGTGCAGCACGAGGTCGTCGTCGGTGACCCGGGCCAGGCCACGCCGATCGAGCAAGGCGGCGTGGTCGGCGAGCCCCGGGGTGCGCGCCGCTCCGGCGAGCGGCTCGGGCAGGACGTCCGGATGGCCGGTCAGCAGTGCGAGGGGCACCGGCGCCGGGCCCAGCCAGGCCGCAAGGGTGAGCAGCGCGAGCGCGGCCGGGTCGGCGGCGGCCAGCCGGTCCCGCGCGAGATCCCAGACCGACTCCCACGGCGCCGGCGCGCCCGGTAGCGCGTCGAGGACGGCGTCGACCTCCGTGTCCGGGTCGGCGAGCACGGCCGCGGCCGGGTCCACCGCCAGCGGCAGGTCGTCCAGGCGCGCCGCGACCCGGTCCGCGGCCTCTGCGGACAGGTCGGGACACCGGGAACGCAGCAGCGACACCGACTCGGCGCGGGTGAACGCCGGCACGCTCACCGGGCAGGCCCGTTCCTGCCACCCCGCATCCGACGAGGAGATCAGCACGTGGCCGGGACCGTCCGGCAGGTACCGCGCCAGTTGCCGCGGGCCCGCGGCGTCGTCGAAGACCAGCAACCACCGGTTCCGCCGCGACAGCGCCTCGAGCAGCGCCGTGGCCGCCCGCTCCGCCGAATCCGTGGCCGTGGCCAGGCCGAGGGCCTCCGCGAGCTCGGCCAGCCGATCCGGCACCAGGTCGGCGTCGCGCGCGGGGACCCACCACGCGATGTCATAGCGGTCGCGGTGCCGGTGCGCGAAGTCGAGCATCGCGGTGGTCGTCCCCAGCCCCTCGACGTGGGGGTGGGGCCGCAGCCACACCGGCGCGCCGCGCTGCACCGCGGCCATCACGTCCGCCCGCACCGCTGCGCGGTCGACGAGGTCGGCGGGCAGCGGCGGGATGCCCCAGACCGGCGCGACCACCGAGCCGGGTCGCCGCCCGCCCGCCCGCCTTCGGACCAGCACGACCGCACCGGCGACGAGGACGACCGCGATGATCCCGCCGATCACCACGGCGACGACCGGGCCGGAACCACCGCTGCCGGGCGGGGGCGCAGCCGGTGTCACGGTCGCCTCGGTCGACAGGGGGCCGCCGGCCGTGTCGACCTGCACCGAGACGGTGGCCGGGAGCTGCGCGGGCACGGGGAACGTCAGCAGGTACCGCGTGCCGAGCGCCGCCGTGACCTGGTCGAAAGCGCCGATGACCCCTGATGGCCCTGCGGTCACGGCCATCCCGCCGGTGCCCTCGGCGACGGCCGTCCAGAACGGCGACGCCGTCTCCCCCGACCCGACGACCGCCAGCACCACGCCCGCCGCCCGCATCCGCTCGACGACGGTCGCGGCGGGCTCGCCCCCGGCGTCCGGTGCGCCGGTGTAGAGCACGACGAGCCGCGGATCCGTCGCCCCGGCCCGCAGCTGGGCGACGGCCAGGTCCAGCGCGGCGGCGGTGCTCCGGGCTCCCCCGGCCCGCACGTCGCTGAGCGCGCGCAGCGTGTCCGCCGGTCCCGACGGCCACGGCAGCGCGACGACCGGTGGCGTGGAATCGGTGACGAGCGTGCTGCGCATCGTCGGTGGCGCCGCGAGCACGAGGTTCGCCCCGCCCGCGAGGCCGACCGGCAGCATCGGGCCGCCATCGGTGGACGCGTCGACCACCAGCGCCGTCGCCAGCCGGCCGGACAGCAGGGGTTCGGCGCGGGCGTCCTGGGATTTCCCGTTCACCGAGGCGCTGATGGCGTCGGGCGGGACCGGACCACCGGGCACCTGCACCACCAGCCGGACCTGGCCGTCGGCGCTACCGGCGGGGACGGCGACGAGCGGTGGCTGCGCCGCCGCGCCGGGCGCGGCGAGCAGTGCCGGCAGGAGGAGCAGGACGACGAGCAGGAGGGCCCGGCTAGACCACCGGGTCGGCAGAGACGATGACATTGTCGCGGTAACTCCCGGCTGCGCGGTCGAACGGGCCACCGCACGTCACGAGCCGCAGCGACGACTGCAGGGTGGGCCCGTACACCTGGTCGGTGGGGAACCCGGACTTCGGGACGGTCACGACACCGCTCACCCGGAACGCGACGGTGCTGCCGTCCGCGCGGTCGACCAGCACCTCGGTACCCGCCGCCAGTCCGGCGAGCGGGTAGAACACGCCGGGGCCGGTGCGCGAGTCGACGTGACCGAGGATCACCGCCGGCCCGTTCTGACCGGGTCGCGGCCCGTCGGCGAACCAGCCGGCAACCCCGACGTCACGGGGTACCTCGACCGTCGAGTCCGCGGCCCGGCCGAGCCGTTGCAGCGGCGTGTCGATCCGTACCGCGGGGATCCGCAGGCGGACCGGTGGCGCGACCTCCTGGTAGGTCCGCACCGAGCGGAAGGGACCAGGTGCGGCGGCCGGCGGGGGTAGCGCGGCCGGCGGGGGCGCCGCGGCCGGCGGCACGAGGTCGGCCGCCATCCCACCGGCGCCGGTCTTCGCGCCGCCCTGCGGCGCCCGGGCCGCGAGCGTCGCCCCGAAGGCGTCGGCCATGTTCCGTGCGAGCCCGAACACCTGCGGGTAGGTCTGGTTGGCCAGCTGCTGGGCCCGCGGGAAGTCGCGGGCGGCGAACGCGTCGACCTGCTGCAGCAGCAGGTCGTCGAGGCCCAGCAGGGCCGCGGCGAGGTCGGGTGCGGGCACCCGGCTCTGCGTGGCGGTGTCGATGAACGTCGCGAACCGCTGCTGCCAGTTGTGCAGGTCGTCCTGGACGGCCTGGCGGCGGTTCTGCTTGTCCGCGCCGACGTCCGCGGCGTAGGTGCCGAGCAGGTCCAGGTGGTCGGCCCACAACGACATGAACTGCGACGCGGCGGGCTCGCCGAAGAGGCTGCCGACGGCGGCGGTGACGTCGGTCGTGTTGCCGTTGAGGGAGTCCACCATCGCCGGGAAGTCGGGAGCGTTGGTCGCGCCCGCCCGCAGCGTGCCCAGCGCCAGGCCCACGTGCTCACCGAGCAGCCTGGTCATCTCCGAGCGCAGCTGCCACGCCGGCGTGTCGAGCCCGGCGGCCTGATCAGGTGGCAGCACGCCGTCGGCCAGCGTGCCGCCGAGCCGGAAGGCGTGCTGGTACGCCTCCCGGTACGCGGCGTTGGCCCGCGCGTAGTCCCCCGCGGCGTAGGCGTCCGCCTGCGTGACCAGGTGGTCGACGTGCGTGCTCAGCTCCTTGCGCACCGTGTCGCGATCCAGCCGCCCTTGTGGGCCGGTGACGACGTCGGCGATCTCGGTGTTCAGCGCGTCGAGTCGCGCGCGGGCCTCGTCGCGGACCGCCGCGTCGTTCGTGGCCAGGCCGCGCGAGTAGTTGACCAGCGCTGTGACGTGGTCGGTCCACAGTCCCTGGAACCTGGCCGCATCCACACCACTCAGCGCCCCGAGCTGCTGGGCCAGGTCCTCGGTGTTCTGCCCGACCGCCGCGTTCGCCGCCTGCGCGAAGTCTTCGTCGTTGCGCAACCGGCCGCGCATCAGGGCACCGGCCTGGATCGTGTGCTGGCCGAGCAGCGCCTCCAGCCGGAGCGCCCCGTCCGTCCCGGCCTCGGCCGCCGACGATGGCGCGGGGGCACCGGGCGCTGCCGCGGCCGGTGCCGACGGCGCCGGCGGTGCAGCGGCGGCCCCTGCCTGCGCCTGCCCCGACGGCGCCGTCGCCGAGCACCCGGCCAGCACCACCAGACACGCCAACAGGCCGACGAGCGCGCCGCGTGGGCGCAGCCTCCACCTCGCGGACCTCATGTCGTACCCCCTCATGACCTCTCACCGTGGGTGACCGCGATGCAGACTCCCCGTCCCGCATGCCGCAGCCGGGCAGCACCGTATGCACTGTCGGGTGGCCCAAAACACTCGGTGTAGTCAGCTATTCGGCCAACGGTGTGAACCGTGCGATGTCAGGTCCGATACCGCTCCAGCTCATGGCGGGCGAGCACCATCCGATGGACCTCGTCCGGACCGTCGGCGAACCGCAGCCCTCGGGCCTGGGCCCAGAGCATCGCCAGCGGGTGGTCGGCGCTCATCCCGCCCGCCCCGTGGACGTGGATCGCCTTGTCGATCACCCACTGCGCGGTCGCCGGCGCGGCCACCTTGATCGCCGAGATCTCGGTCGCGGCGTCCTGCGCGCCGACCGTGTCGATCAACCAGGCGCATCGCAGCACCTGCAGCCGCAGCTGCTCCAGCCGGATCCGGCAGTCCGCGATCGTCTCCCGGACCACGCCCTGCTCGGCGAGCGGCCTGCCGAACGCGACTCGGTGAAGAACGCGCCGGCACATCAGGTCGAACGCCCGCTCGGCCATCCCGATCAGGCGCATGCAGTGGTGGATGCGCCCCGGCCCCAGGCGGGCCTGGGCCAACGCGAAGCCACGCCCGCGCTCGCCGAGCAGGGCCTCGGGCCCCACGCGCACCTCGTCGAACGCCACCTCGGCGTGCCCGCCGTGGGTCTCGTCCCAGTACCCGAAGGCCGACAGGCCGCGCCGGATCTGCACCCCCGGGGTGTCGCGCGGCACCAGCAGGATCGAGTGCCGCCGGTGGCGGGGAGCGTCGGGCTCGCTGACCCCCATGACGACCAGCAGCGCGCAGTCGCCGCTCATCGCGCCGGTCGACCACCACTTGCGGCCGTCCAGGACGAACCCGCCGTCGGCGGTCGGCGTCATCCGCAGCGCGATGTTGGACGCGTCGGACGAGGCGACGTCCGGCTCGGTCATCGAGAAGGCCGAACGGATCTCGGCCTCGAGCAGTGGCAGGAGCCACCGTCGCTGCTGTTCCGGGGTGCCGTGCAGGTGCAGCAGCTCCATGTTGCCGGTGTCCGGGGCGGCGCAGTTGAGCGCCTCCGGGGCGACCTGTGGGCTCCGTCCGGTGATCTCGGCGAGCGGGGCGTACTGCAGGTTCGTCAGGCCCGCCCCGCGCTCGGCGTCCGGCAGGAACAGGTTCCACAGCCCGCGGCGGCGTGCCTCGGCCCGCAGCTCCGCCATGACCTTCGGGCGTTCCCAGGAGAACGGGGCCTCGGGGTCGGTGCGCTCGAACTCCGGCTCGGCCGGGTAGACGTGCGCGTCCATGAACGCCAGCAGCGCGCCGCGGAGCTGCTCGGTGCGGTCGTCGAAGGCGAAGTCCATCGAGTCTCCTGAGGCTTGCCGATCAGGACCCGAGCGCGGCGAGACCCCGCCCGACGATCGCCGGCACGAGCGCGCCGATCCGGTCGAAGCCCTCACCGACGGTCAGGCCCTGCACGTGGCGGTAGTGGATGCCCTCGCAGATCACGGCGAGCTTGAAGCAGGCGAAGGCCGAATACCAGGCGCCGTCGGCGAGGTCGAGGCCGGTGCGCTCGGCGTAGCGCCGCGTCAGCGCGGCGGCCGACGGGAAGCCGTGGTCGGCCGGGGTCGCCGCGATGGGGTTGTCCCGCACGCCCCAGCCCTGCCAGTAGAGGGCGAACAGCGCGAGGTCGGCGAGCGGGTCGCCGAGAGCGGCCATCTCCCAGTCCAGCACTGCGCAGAGGCGACCGGGGTCGTCGGCCGCGACGATCGCGTTGTCCAGCCGGTAGTCGCCGTGCACGATCGACGCCCGCTGCGTGACAGGCACGGTGCCGGCGACGCGATCGGCCAGCAGGGCGAAGCCCGGGACCTCGCGCGACCGCGACGCGGCGAGCTGCGCCGTCCACCGGCGCACCTGGCGGGCCAGGTACCCGTCCGGCCGCCCGAAGTCGGCCAGGCCGACCGCTGCCGGATCGATCACGTGCAGGTCGGCGAGGGCGTCCACGACCGCGTGACCGAGCCGGCGGGCGCCGTCGGCGTCGAGGAGGGCGAGGTCGGCGGCGGTCCGGTAGACGACGCCGTCGACCCGCTCCATGACGTAGAACGGGGCGCCGAGCACGTCCGCGTCGGCATACTCGAGCACCGTGCCGCGGGACCGGCACCGGGGTGGGTGCCAGGGCACGCAGCACCCGGTACTCCCGGCGCATGTCGTGGGCCGTGGCGAGCACGTGGCCCAGCGGCGGGCGGCGCAGCACCCACCGGTGGGTGCCGTCGGTGAGCGCGTAGGTCAGGTTCGACCGGCCGCCCGCGAGCAGCGACGCGCGCAGCGGGCCGACGTCCGGGACGTGGGCGAGGATCAGGTCGCGGACGGCCACCAGGTCGGGGGCCGACAGCTCGGCGGCAGCGGCCTGCAGCGGGCCCGCTCGGTGCATCCACGTGCCGTCCTCCTCCTCTGGTCGAACGGGCGCGTCAGCCGTCTGCGGCCGCGAGTGCGGCGTACGTCGCCCGCAGCTCGCGCTTGAGGATCTTCCCGCTCGGGTTCTTCGGCAGTGCATCGGCGAACACCACGTACTTCGGGCGCTTGAACGCCGCGAGCCGCTCGCGGGCGTGCGCGTGTACCTCGTCCGCGGTGAGGTCGACCCCGGCCCTGGGCACGACCACCGCCACGACCGCCTCCACCCAGTACGGGTGGCTGATGCCGAACACCGCCACCTCGGCGACCCCGTCGAGCTGGTAGACGGCTTCCTCGACCTCGCGGCCCGCGACGTTCTCGCCCCCGGTCTTGATCATGTCCTTCATGCGGTCGACGACCGACAGGTAGCCGTCGGCGTCGAGCACCCCCAGGTCACCGGAGTGGAACCAGCCACCCGCGAACGCCTCCGCGGTCTTCGCCTCGTCCGCGTAGTAGCCGAGCGCCGCGTGCGGGCTGCGGTGCACGATCTCGCCGATCGTGCCCGGCGGGACCGGCACGCCGTCGAGGTCGACGACCCGGGTCTCGACGTTGATCGCCGCCCTGCCCGCGCTGCCGGCCCGTTCCAGCTGCTCGTGCGGACGCAGGATGGTCGCCAGCGGCGCCATCTCGGTCTGCCCGTAGAAGTTCCACAGCGCGACGTCCGGGAGCCGCCGCTGCAGCTCGCGCAGCACCTCGATCGGCATCGGCGAGGCGCCGTAGTAGCCCTTGCGCAGCGACGACAGGTCCGTCGCGGCGAAGTCGGGGTGGCGCAGCAGCGAGATCCACACGGTCGGCGGGCAGAAGAGCTTCGTGACCCGCTCCCGCGCGATCGTCGCGAGCAGCGCCGCAGGGTCGGGACCGGGAAGGATCACGCTGGTCGCGCCGAGGTAGACGTCGACGGAGAAGAAGCAGTCCAGCTGCGCGCAGTGGTACATCGGCAGCGCGTGGACCTCGACGTCGTCCGTGCTCATCCCGCCGTCGATCGCGCAGCTGACGTACTGGCTGATCAGCGAGCGGCTGGAGAGCAGGACGCCCTTCGGACGCGACTCCGTGCCCGAGGTGTACATCAGCCGCACCGGGTCGTCGTCGCCCACCAGCACGTCCGGGGCCTCCGCGGGGCCGACCCGCCACCAGCCGTCGACGCCGTCCCAGCCGGCGGGCGCCGCCGCGCCGGACGGTCCGATCCAGCCGCGGATCGCGTTCGCCACCCCGGCGTCGGCCAGCGCCGTCTCCACCGTGGGGACCAGCGAGTCCTCGGCGACGATCCCCCGCGCGCCCGAGTGGCGCAGGATGTAGGCGACCTCGGGCGCGGTCAGCATGAAGTTGACCGGCACCAGCACCACGCCGAGCTTGGCCGTCGCGAAGGCGACGACGGCGAACTCCCAGCAGTTGTGCGACAGCAACGCGAGGCGGTCGCCCGGCCGCAGGCCCCGATCCGTGAGCGCGTGCGCGGTCCGGTTGACGGCGATGTCGAACTCCTCGTACGTGGCGCGCAGGTCCCCGGCGACGACGGCGAGCTTGCCCGGGTAGCGGCGCGCGGTGCGGTGCAGGAGATCACCGACGCCGTGCCGGCGGGCGCTCGCGATCACCGCGGTGGGATCGGAGGTCGTCATGGGCCCTGAGCATGCCGGGTCGGCGGGGAGGGCGCACCCGTCCCGCCCGGGTGGGGCCCACCCCCGTCTCCTCCGGGGGCACTCCCCACCGTGGCCGTGGGAGCGCACCAGTGACGGGCCCGTGGAACAGGGCGACGATTGCGGCACACGAACTCGATCGCATATCTCTACCGGCGCCTCGACCGATCCGAAAAGAATCGTGACGCGCGCGCCGCCGCTCGGAGGAATCATGAACCCGTTCAGCCCGCCCCCGGGGCCGTACCCGACGAACCACGGCCCGCAGACCGGATTCCCGTTTCCGACGAACGACGGCCCGCCCGCCGGAATGCCGTTCACGTACAACCCCGGCGCGCCCGCCGGAATGCAGTACCCGACCTACTACGGCTCGATGCCGGGAATGCGCGGGTCGACGACCACTCCTCCCGCCCCGGCCCCCGCGCGCAAGAAGCGGATGATCCTCCCCGTACTCGGCGGCGCGTTCGTGGGCGCGGTCGTCCTCGCCGCCGTGATCGGGCTCCAGGGCCCCGAGCGGTACCCGGCCCCGGCACAGGCCGACCTGGCGACGAACGCGGCGGGCCAGGTCGGGTTCCGCGAGGCGGGCACGCTCTCGGCTCTCGACCTCCAGGCGGGCGACTGCTACAACACCGGCCAGCTCCCGCCCGCTCCGGGCACCAGCACGCCGATCAGCACGGTCGAGGCCGTCCCGTGCGCGTCGCCGCACACCGACCAGGTGATCGCCAAGGTCGTGTACTCCCCCACCGACACGCTGGTCGACGTCCGGGCCAACCGGGCCGCCGCGGACTGCGAGGGCGAACTGCGCCAGAAGGTCGCGGACGCCACGCTCACGGATCCTTCCTACTCGAGAGGGACGCTCGTGCCGGCCGACGACACGACGTGGACCGCAGGCCACACGATCGCCTGCGTCGTCATGAGCGACGCTCCGCGCACCGGCTCGGCGCTCAAGTAGTACCGCCGGCGGCGCGCCGCCGCGCTCACGGGGGGTGAGCGCGGCGGCGCAGGTGCTCGTCGTTCACCGCCGCACGCACAGGCCGCCGACGAAGCCCACGAGGCCGCCGACCGCGACCAGGAACGTCCCGTCGGCGAGGGAGAACGCCCCAGCGGTGCGCCAGAACAGCGCGACAACGACCATCGTCAGCGCCACGACCACGCCGGTCATCCGGGTCAGCCGCCCCGTGGATCCGACGAGCCCGAACACCATGAGCCCGGCGAGCAGCAGGGTGAGCGTCCGCTCGATCGGCTCGAGCGTCCGGATCAGCCCGGCCGCCTCTTGGGCGGTGGCGGGCGCGCCGATGGCGGCCGCCCGCCGGATGCTCGCCGCGGTCGTCGACAGGCCCGGCAGCAGGGAGTCCGGATCGTTGACCACCCAGTCGCGGAAGCAGCCGACGGCCACGAGCAGCGCCCCGAGCACGGTGAGCACCACCCGCCACACCGGGCGCCGGTCCCCGGCCGACTGCACGAAGCTGCCCGCCGCGTCGACGGCGCCCCGGCCGTCGTCGGCGACGACCGTGAACGGCCGGGTCAGGGTCTCGCCGCCGTCCGGGCGGGGAGCCGACAACCGCACGTCCGCGACACCCACCTGGCCCGGTGCGATCTCGAGCGTGCTCGGCCGGAACGCGAACCGGACCACCTGTTCGGGGTCGGTGCCGTACAGGCGCGCCGCCAGCGGGAACGCTCCTGCCCGGTTGTCGAGCTGCACGCGCAGCCGCCCGGTGCCGGTGTTGCGGGTGACGACACGCTGCGGTTCGAGGGTGAGCCGGGCCGTCGAGATCGCCGCAGGCGAGCTGTACTGGTGCAGCGCGCCGGTCGCCTCGACGGCTCCGTGATCGTCCACTGCGCGCACCCGAAGGGCCCGCACGCTCTCCTCGCCGTGCGGGGGCGGCGGCGCGACCACCTGCATGTCCGCGCGCCCGACCCGGCCGGGCCCGATGTCGAGGACCGCGGGCTGGAAGGCGAACCGGACCGCGCCCTCGGGATCCTGACCCGACAGGCGGACGCGTAGCGGGCGAGTCCCGCGCTGGTTGTCGACCACGACGGACAGGTGGGCGTCCGGCCGGTCGCGCACGCGGACGCCTTCGGGTTCGAGCCGGATCGCCGCGGTCGTGATCGGCGACACGGCGGACCGCTGCACCCAGTGCCCGGCCGACTCGATCTCGTGGCGTCCGTCGGTGGCCGTGACCGTGAACGTCCGGTCCACCTGCTCACCGGCCGGCGGCGCCGGGGCACGCAGCTGCGCGGGCGTGGCGCGTTCAACGCCGGGCGGCACCCACAGCTCGACGGTCCGGAACACGAACCCGATCCGCTTCTCCGGGTCGTGCCCGACGAGGCGCACGCGCCGTTCCCGGTTGCCCCCGCGGTTGTCCACCACGACCTGCAGCTCGGCGACGGGGCTGTCGTCGGTGCGCAGCGCGCTCGGCTCCAACCGGAGCCGCACCGGGACCTCGACCGGCGCGGCCGACGTCTCCTGGATCAGCCGTACGACGGCGGGGAGCTCCGTCCCGTCGTCGATCGCGCGCACGGTGAGGGAGCGGTCGGACCGTTCCCCGGCGGCGGGCGGCGGCGCCATGACCCGCACCTGGACGGCGGCACCACCGTCGGGTGGGACCTCGACCACCGCGGGGTCGAACTCGAAGCGCACGACCCCCTCGTCGTCCGAGCCGGAGAACGTGACACGGCGAGGGTGGTTGGCACCGCGGTTGTCCAGGTGCACCGTGAACCGGCCGCGCAGCGCGTCCTTCACGCGCACCACGGCCGGCTCCGTCCGGATCCTCACCGGACCGCCCATCCGCGGTACCACCAGCGCGATCTCGACGTCCGCGTGCACCCGCTCGTCGCTCTCCGGGCGCACCCGCACCCGCAGGCGCAGGCGCTGGGCGACGACCGGCGTAGCCGGCCGCACGTCGAACCCGATCCGCACCGACGTGCGGTCCCCGGGCAGCAGCCTGATCTCCGGCACGGTCACCGACAACCAGGGCGGCGGCCGCTCGAACTCGACGCGGTACCCCTCGACGATCGACGAGGGGTTCCTGACCCGCAGCTCGACGCCTCCGCTGCGGGCGGCCTGGAGCACGACATCGCCGTCTGCCACCACCACCTCGGGCGGGCGCGCGGTGTCCCTCCGCGGCTCCGCCACCCTCCCCCGGTCCGCGGGCACCGGATCCGGGCGCACCCGGTCCGGGGGCACCGGGTCGGGACGCACCCGGTCCTCCGGCGTCGAGCGCGCGGGCACCCGCCCCTGCAGGATCGCGGTCGGCGGATCGGCCGACACGGCCCTGTACGCGGTCGGCGGATCCGTGTAGGCGGTCGGTGGATCGGCCGACGCGGTCGGATTCACCGGCGGCGGGTCGGCCGGCACGGCCGGGCTCACCTCGTGCAGGTCGACCGCGGGCTCCTCGACCGGCCCGTCGGAACTCCACAGGTAGTGACCGCACGACGGGCAGAACTGCACTCCGGACGGGCTGGCCTCGCCGCACTCGGCACACACGCTCTGTGTCACCCGGCACCTCGTCGCACGCCGCCCACAGTGGACGCCGGGCGTGGCGCCGTCGTGCGCTCCGCGGACATGCACACATCGTGCGACGACCGCGCCTCGCGCGCACGCACCTGTTCGACGGTATTTTTCCGGTTCTCCACGACCCGACCGGGCACGCAGGTCACGCCGAGCAGCAGCAGGACAGGCGGCCCGTCGCCGCCGCGGACCGCATGGATCCGGACGGCCGCTCCACCATCTCTGGCAACCACGACGTCGATCGGCTCGAACTCCGCCCCGAACACCCGCGCGACCCTACAGGTGCAGTGACCAGCCGCCTCTGACGTGATCGCAGAGCGACCAGCGGCACGGTCCGGTGGCGCGGCGGTCACTCGCGCTCGCCCGACGAGCACGCAGGCACGGTCGGCATCCGCTGCCCGACGGCGGCGCTCGCGGCGTCGTGCTCGACGGTCGGATCGACGCGCCGGCGCGGAGTCCTCGACCACGACCGCCGGGCATGGCCCGGCGAAGACCCGCTCGGCGTACTCCCGCAGCGCGCAGGTCGCGTGGCGGCGTCGAGCCGCCGCCCAGCTGCTCGACGACGCGATCGCACGACGACCGGGCGGTCGACCCGCTGGCAGGCGCCGGGCGGCTCGGCGGGCGTGATCGCGGCCCGAACGCGGTGGAGGGCGGCGCGAGCGCCGGCGACCTGCTGGTCGTCGACATCCGCGACGTCGGCGGCCGTCCAGCAGCGAGCAGCCGCTCCACCCGGGCCGGGTGGGCAGCGCCACCGGGGTGTTCGCCACCCGGAACGCGCGGTCCTCGCCGATCAGTTACCCGCGCGAAGCGAGCGCCGCCATCCGGCCCGACTTGCGCGGCAGCGGTGGCGCCGGCACGCGTCCCGGCGGGTCTCGTTCACCGGCATCGGCCGGTCCGGGCCTGCCGAGCCGCGCAGGCGGCCGCGACGACCGTGGCTCGCGCGCCAGCTCGGGCGCGATCCGGTGCCGACATCACGTGGCTCTGCGGCGAAGCCGTGCCGCAGCTGGACCGGCGGCCCGTCGCTGCCGCGGACCGCGTGCGATCCTCGGCAGCCGCCCGCGGTCTCTGCAACCGCGACGTCGGCCGGCCGAACTCCGGCCCGAGAACGGGCGCGACCTTACAGGTGCAGTGACCAGCGCCTCGAGATGATCGCAGGGCAAGCGACCCGGGCGACCTCTAGACGGCTCTGTCGCGCAGCAGGCCGTCGAGCTTCGCGTAGCCCTCGTTGATCCCGACCTCCATGCCGCTCTGCAGCCAGCCGTCCCGCGCGGCGAAGCTGTCGCAGAGCGACGACGCGTGCAGCCGGGTGCGCCCGCCGCCCAGGTCCTCGAAGACGAGGGTCTCGAGCGCCACCGCGTCCGGCATCCCCTCCCAGGTGAACGTCTGCACGATGCGGTCCGGCCGGACCTCGTGGAAGCATCCGCGGAAGGCGTACTCGTCGTCGCCGCGGGTCGCGACGTAGCGCCAGCTGCCGCCGGTCCGCGCGTCCCAGTAATCGATGCGGGAGCGCAGCGCGTCCGGGCCCACCCAGCGGACGAAGAGCTCCGGGTCGGTGTGCGCCCGGAGCAGCTGCTCGGGGGTCCCGGCGAAGTCGCGGGTGATGTGGATGACCGGAACGGTCGGGTCGGCCTCGATGCGGGCGTGTGACTCGGTCGCGCTCGCTCATGGGGTCTGCTCCTCGTCTGCGTTGATCTCGGTGTCTGCGTTCATCTCGGCGAGCACGGCGTCCAGGCGGCGGTAGCGCTCCTCGGCGGCGCGCCGGTACCGCTCGATCCAGCTCGTCATCAGCTCCAGCACCTCGGGTTCGAGGTGCACCGGCCGCCGCTGGGCGTCGCGGCTGCGGCTAACCAGCCCGGCGTCCTCCAGCACCTTCAGGTGCTTGGAGACCGCCTGCACGCTCACCTCGTAGGGCTCCGCGAGCTGGCCGACCGTGGCGTCCCCGACCGCGAGCCGCGCCACGATGTCGCGCCGGGTCGGGTCCGCCAGGGCTGCGAAGAGCCGGGACAGCTGCTCTGCCACGACCCCTCCTCAACCAACCGGTTGAATAAAGGGTATGGCTCGGCCACCGCCGTTGTCAACCATCTGGTTGAGTAAGCGCCGGAGGTTGCCGCGGTCAGGACGTCAGGGGTCAGCCGACCGCGGCCGGTGTCGGGGCGGCCGGATCGCCGTCGGTCGGAAGGAGCGGCAGCGGGGCCGGAGTGGGCTCGCTCCCGCCCTGGTCGAGCCGGAACGGCGGGTAGACGTCCGTCATCAGCGCCGCGTAAGCCGCCACCCGCAGCGCCCAGCGGTCCATGCCGAGCACCGCGTCGAAGATCCCGTCGGGGTAGCGAGCGGTGAACAGCAGGGCGATCCCGGCGATGAACACCAGGAGCCCGACCAGGCCGGTTCCGGAATCGATGGTGGCGGCGTCGCCGTAGTGCCAGGTCACCGACCCGGTACCGCCCAGGAAGAGCCCGACGACCAGGTAATGCGGCAGCGCCAGCAGCCACCACTTGACCAGTGCCAGCGGCCGCGAGAGCCGCTGCGGGTAGGCGACGTCGAGCCGGGCCGGGTAGTCGGGGACGTCGGCCAGGGTGAAGGGCGGGTAGCGGTCGGTACCCAGCGCGCTGTAGCCGTAGTAGGCGACGCGCCACGACCAGCGCAGCACACCGACATTGAAGTCGAAGATCGCCCGCGGATACCGGGCGGTGATCAGGATGGCGAACCATGCGATCACGGTCAGCACCACGAACGCGACCCAGAGGAAGATCAGTACCACCACGTGTGGCACCAGCAGCAGCCACTTGATCAGCCACAGCCAGCGCGACAGCGAGACGTCCCGCGCACCCTCGACCGGAGGTGCGCTTGAGCGTCAGGGACCGGGGTGGGGCGCCCGGACCCCGTTCAGAGAGGCTGATGGCCGCAGAGCGCGCCGCCGGGCGTCTCCGGTCGCCGTGTGCGTCAGGTGACCCGATGGGCGCGCAGCAGCACCGCCCACCACGGGCGGCGCCGCTCCCCCTTGGGCGCCGGGAAGCCACGGAAGCTCACCCAGCACCCGGCCCCATGGACAGCCGGTCGACTCGGCCGAGGGCCGGTGCACCGCCGTGGCGACACCTACCGCGGCGGCGGCGACGATCCCGAGCCGCGCCAGGCCCTCGACGTCCACCGTCCGCTGCCAGCGCGTGCCCTCGCCGTCGGCGACCAGGACACCGATCGTGCGCCCGCGCCCGCGCTGCACCGGCACGACGGCGGGTGGCAGGACCGTACGGGTGCGCTGCCCGTCGTCGATGCGGGCGGGCAGCGGGACGCCGTTCGTGCGCCTGCTGGTGTCGCTCATATGCGTGCTCTCCTCTCGCGCCCGGCCGCGGTCGCCGTGTCCGGGGGACGCACGGCGGTCGACGCGGCGTGTTCCAGCTCGGCCAGCGCCGCGCGCAGGCCGTCGGTGAAGATCTCGATGTCGGGGCAGGCGTCACGGTCCGCGACGACCGTGATGCCGAGACGGCCGGCGTAGGACAGCGCACCGACGCCGACGGGCACCCGTCCTGCGAGGGGCACGACCGGGTACAGCTCCTGCACGTTCGCGCCGGCCAGGTACAAGGGCGACCGCGGACCGGGGACGTTGGCCACGTACACGTCGGCCCAGCGCTGCCGCGCCGCGAAACGCATCATCAGCCGGCGGACGAGCCGGCTGCGGTTCGGCCCGCCCGCCGGGGCGGGGATGACGTGCTGCTTGCAGCCTGCGGCGGCCACCGCCACCTGGCGGAGCTGCTCGACGGGGTCGTCGACGCCCAGGGGCAGGGGCACGAAGATCATGCCGCCGCCGTCGGGGCGGGCCGCCGCGGAGCGTCGGAGCAGGAGCGTGACGGGCTCGTAGGCGAGCGGTCGGAGATCGTGGACGTCCTCCCCGCGGCTGTGCAGGAGCGCCCGCAGGCCTCCGGCGACGGCCGCCAGCAGCACGTCGTTCACCGTCGCGCCGTGTGCGTGCGCGACGTCGTGCGCAAGGTCGAGGCGGCCGCTGACGACGCGCAGCCGGCGCCCCGTCCCGACGACGCGATCCAGGCTCGTCGGCGGCCTCCGCCGGACGGCGTCGAGCTCGCGCATCGCCGCCCACGCCCGCTGCATCCCGCGCACGAGAGCGACGGGGTGGGCGACCGCGGCGACCGCCCTGCCCGAGGGCCGCAGCCGGCGGAGCTGATCACGCAGCAGTGCGGACGTCGACGGCGGCAGCACAGGCGGTCGATCGGAAGGACGGGGTTCCCCGGTCACCTCCCGGTCGAGCAATGCACCGAGCAGCGCCATTCCCCCGACGCCGTCGGCGACGACGTGGTGCAGCTTCAGGAGCACCCCGACCCGGCCGGCCGTGAGCCCGGGCAGGAACCACATCTCCCACGGGGGACGCGTGAGGTCGAGCCGCGGACTCCACAGCTCCTCCACTACCTGGACGAACTGGGCGGTGCCGGCCGGCGGCACGAGGGGCCGGACGTGCACGTGCCGGGCGAGGTCGACGGCCGGTGCGTCCACCCACACCGGTGGCCCCAGGAGGCGCGGCGGCACGTGGAGCACCTGGAGGAACCGGGGCACGCGGTACAGCCGCCGGCCCACCGCCCGCCGCGCGGCCTCGACGTCGAACCGGCCGTTCGCGTCGACCAGGCCCACCACCGTCGACAGACAACGCGCCGCCGTCGAGCACCGCCACGACGCCGATGTGCATCGGCCAGCCCGCCTCCTCCGACTGCAGCATCAGGAGGTCCGGCCCGCTCAGACGATCCAACCCGGCCATGTGCCCAGGCTCGTCCCGTCGGCAGCGGCGGCGGCAGTGCCGGACGCACCGCGTCGCGCTCCCGAACGGCCCGCCCCCGACCGGCTCACTTCCCGGACGCCGCTGCGGGCCGCGCCGCCCCGATGGCCGCGGCCCCGGCGTAGGGCGATCCCTACCGTGTCGTAGGGATATCGCCATCCGATTCTGGGGCCGTCACCCTCGCCCTCCCTCGGGTAACCGCCGGACACTTTCGCGGCACCGCCCGATCGGACATGTGAAATAACCGAGGAGCCGTCGATGTCGATTTCCACCGACGTCCGATATGAGTCGACCACGACCGATTTGCTGTTCGCCGCCCGTTCCGGGGACCGATCGGCCTGGGAGCAGATCGTCACCGCTATGCACGACTCGTGCGATCGATCGCCGCGGAGTTCCGGCTCCAGGAATCGGACGCCGCGGACGTCGCGCAGAACACCTGGTTACGGCTTCTCGCGTACGGGGGAACGATCCGCGATCCCGAGAAGCTCGGTTCCTGGCTCGCGACCACCGCGCGCCGCGAGGCGTCCGCGTTCCTCCGCCGGTCCCGTCCGGAGGTGGCCAGGGAGTCGGCGGGCGACGGGGTGGCGGCCGGGGATCCCTCCCCCGAAGACGTCGTGGTCGCCGCCGAGACCGCCGCCGCGGTCCGGCAGGCCGCCGGCGAGCTCAACGATCGGCAGCGGCTCCTCGTGGACGCGCTGTTCTACCAGTCGCCGTCATCAGCTACGACGAGGTGTCGCGGCGAACGGGGCTGCCGATGGGAAGCATCGGTCCGACCCGGATCCGGACGCTCAAGCGACTGCACCGGTCACTGGTCGGCATGGAACTCGCCGCATGATCGCGGCGCCGCGGCTCGGCGTGTCACTTCTGCCGAGGGCGGCTACAGCAGGGTCTCCACGCCGAACCTCGTCGCCCCGCAGGGTGATGCGAAGCCCGGGTTGACGAACAGCGACTTGCGCCCGGTCGCGGGGTGCACGCGGACGACGGGGTGCTCGATCGGCTCCAGGCGCGTGAACCGCTCCCCCTCCCACAACGAGCCCTCGCCCTTGCGGCGCTGGGCGAGGTAGTAGCCGAACTCCCGGATGCCGTCGTGCACCGCGGTCAGCTGCTCGGCCAGCCGCTGCACCGGCTAGGACAGCGACGCGAACGCCACCGCGCGCAGGAACGAGCCCAGCGGCGGGCGTCGCCGAGCGTATGTGGGTGTGCCAGATGTCAGCGTCGCGGATCGGCCTCTCCGACGACGATCTCGTACTGGAGGTGCTCGCCGTCGGCGGCGACGCGGCGACAGACGCCCCACCGCTGCGTGGCGAGCAGCCGACGTGCTGGCGTGTTGTCGGACCGGACGTCGGCCAGCACCGTCCAGCCGGCCCATCGCCGCCCGGTCAGCTCAGCGGCGAGCAGGCCGGTCGCGACACCGCGTCCCTGCCATCGATCGGCGACCAGCAGGCCGACCTCGACGAGGCCGTCGGCGACGACCACCAGGTTGAGCAGCCCGACCGGACGATCACTCACCGTCGCGAGGGCCGCCGTCCCCCACGGTGGTCCGGCCAGCAGGTAGCGCCGGTATCGCGTGAACGCCCTGTCCGGATCCGGAGCACCGGGCAGGGAGAACCGCGCCTGCAACGACTCCGGCGAGCAGCTGCGGACGAGCTCCCGCACCGTGTCCGCGGTCGCTTCCCCCACCACGACCGCGGCCGACTCCGCCGCCCGTTCTATGACAGCCGTCATAGACAGGTCTTACGGCCGGCGGGCACCTCGCGCACTATGACGTTCGTCATAGCGGCAGTCGGGGTTCACCCCAGCAGGACCGCGAGCTCCTCCTGGACTGCGTCGAGCGCGGTGGCATCCCCCCGTGCGCGGCAGATGACCAGGGCTCCCTCCGCCGCGCTGACGACCAGCAGCGCCATCCGCGCGGCCCGGTCCGCGGGCAGGCCGCCGCGCTCCAGCGCCTGTTGCAGCGGGGTGAGCCAGGTCGCGAAGGCCTTCCGCGCACCGGCGGTCACGGCCGGGCTGTCCCACGACGCGTCGGCCACCCCGGCGACGATCGGGCAGCCACCCCGGAAGCCGGTCAGCGTCATCACCTCACGGAACCGGTCGATCAGCCCGTCCACCACCTGACGGGGCGAGGGCGGTACGGGCGCGGCCACCGCGTCGCGCAGCGGGCGCGCCGCGCGCTCGGCCATCCAGGCCATCGCCTCGACGAGCAGCTGCTCCTTGCCTCCGGGGAAGTAGTGCTGCAACGACCCGCGCGGCGCCTCGGCGTGCTCCACGACGTCCCGCATGCCGGTCCCGCCGACCCCGCGCTCGCGGAAGAGCAGGGCGGCGCTGCGCACCATCCGTTCCCGCGGGCTCCTGCTCGTCATGATCAGCGACCGCATGACAGCAGGTAGGCCGAGACCTCCCGGATGTACACGGGATACGCATCGAGCGTCCCGGCGATGCCGGCGGCCAGCAGGTCCAACCGGACGTCGCCGTACCGGCGGACGAGCAGGTTGCGCATACCGGCCGACGGAGCCAGGCGCTGCGCCAGATCGGCGGAGAGTACCCCGATCGCGGCGGCGGCAGGAAAGCAGTCACGACCCGTCTCGGGGGCGGGGGCTCCGGCGGCGACGACGAGGTGACTGTTGATGTCGACCGCGAGGTCGACGACAACCTGGACGAGGCGTTCGGCCGCCGCACGCTCGAGCGGCGCGCCGGCCAGGTCGGCGGCCGTACGATCGGCGAGAAGCCGCAGATCCTGCAAGGACTCCTCCATGAGCCGAAGCCGCCGCGACACGACGTCGAGCTCGATGCGGCGGGGCGTCATTCGGCCATCCGTTCGAGGTCGAGCCGCCGCAGCCACGCCGTGTCCCGCCAGTCCGCGAGTGCCGCCATCTGGGCGACGGCGAATGCTCCGCGCTCGTTCTCGTACAGCCCGCGTCCGGTGAGGGCACGGGCGCGCAGGGCCGGACCCGCGCCGTTGAGGACCGCGGCGTCGATCCGGTCGAAGCCGGTGATCACGGTCAGGGCGTCGACGAGCTCGACGACATCGCCGCCGGTCAGCCACTCGACCGCCACGTCCAGGTCGCTGTCAGCGGTGGCCGTGCCCGCGGCCGTGCTGCCGAACAGGGCGAGCAGTCGAACCCGCCGCCGCTCGCACAACGCGTCGATCCTCCCGTCGCCGACCGCCGCCGCGAGACGCTGCGCAGCCTCGGTCGCGGTGGTCACGGCGCTCAGGGTAGGGCCGATGGCCACCGGTGACACCGGGTGGTTGACGTTCCCCACGTGGTGACGCCCGTTCCCCTGGCGCCGCCGCGCGGACAGACTGCTGGGTGTGTCCCGCAAGGAGACGTTCGTCGGCCGGTCCGGCGAGCTCGCCGCGATGGGCGCGGAGCTCGACCGCGTCCGGACCGGGCAGCCACGCGTCCTGTGGGTGAGCGGTCCCGCGGGCATCGGGAAGACGTCGCTCGTCCGCCGCCTTCTCGACGACCGTGTCGACGTCCGCGTCCTGCGGGGCGACGGCGACGAGGGCGAGACCGGGCTCTCGTTCGGGGTGCTGGGCCAGCTGGTCGGCGACGTGCCGCGCCGGTTCCTCGGGCCGCTGCTCGCGGCGGGGCCCGCGCCGGACGCGGACCCGCTCGCGGTGGGGGCCGAGCTGCTGACCGTCCTGGGCGCCCTGCAGTCCGCGGGCCCGGTGGTCGTCGTGGTCGACGACGCCCAGTGGGTCGACGACGCGACGGCGCGGGCGCTCGTGTTCCTCGGGCGACGGCTGCGCCGCGACCAGGTCCTCGTCGTGGTCGCGGCGCGGGACGACACCCCGCCCGAGTCGGCGTGGTGGGAGCGCGGCCTGACGCAGGACCACCTCGTGCGCCGCATCCGGCTCGGGGGGCTCGACGCCGAGGACATCGTCGCGTTGTCGGGCGCGGTCGGCGGGCCGGCGCTGACCCCCGAGGCCGGCAGGCGCCTTCGTGACCACTCCGACGGCCATCCGCTGCACGCCACGGCGCTGCTGACCGAGCTCCCGGCCGACGCGCTCGTCGACACGTCCCGGATCCTGCCCGCACCCCGCTCCTTCGCGGCTCTCGTGCTGGTCCGGGTGGCCAAGCTGACGCGGCCGGCGCAGGACCTGGTCGTGGCGACGGCCGTGCTCGGGAGGCGCTCGCCCCTGTCCGACGTCGTCGCGCTCGCCGCGCCGGCCGACCCGCTCGCGGCGCTGGACGAGGCGGTCCGGGCGGGGCTGCTCGACGAGGTGCTGACCGGCGCCGCGCACCACGTCGCCTTCCCCCACGAGCTGGTCCGGGCGGCGGTGTACGCCGACCTGCCACCCGGCCGCCGGCACGCGCTGCACCGGGCCGCGGCAGGGCTGCTCGGCGGTGACGCCGCGATGGACCACCGGGTCGCCGCGGCCGTCGGACCGGATCCCGTGCTCGCCGCCGAGCTCACCTCCCTGGGCCGGGAGGAGGTCCGCGCGCGCCGGTGGCGCCACGCCGCGGACCGGCTCACGGCGGCCGCCGACCTGAGCGGTACGCCGGAGGAACGGGGCGCCCGGCTCGTCCTCGCCGTCGGGGCGATGCTCGCCGGCGGCGAGCTCGCCCGGGCCATGCGCGCGGAAGCCGACCTGCGTGCGGGCCCCGCGACACCGGGGCTCGACGGCGTCCTCGGCCAGCTCGAAGCGCTGACCGGGCGGTTCGACACCGCGCGGGAGACGCTGACGGCCGCGCTGCACACCGCCGACGCGGACCCCGGGCGGCGCGCGGTCGCCGCCGCCCACCTCGCGCTGGTGTCCCTGCTCGAGGGCGATCCGGGCCCCGCCGCCGGGCTGGCGGCGCAGTCGCCGCCGTCGGACGCACCGCCGGAGGTCGTCGCGCTGGCGCGGTTCGTGCACGTCCTGGGGCTCGCCGTGCAGGGTAGGCACACCGACGCGGAGCGCGAGCTGGCGCGCAGGCGGGCCGGGGCCGACCTGGCCGAGGCCGAGGAGGCCCGGGCGATGTCGGGCATCCTCGCGCTGTGGGCCGACGACGTCACGGCCGCGACAGCGAACCTGACCGCGGTCGGGCGGGACGGCGCACCGCCGATGTCGGTGCAGGGACGGATCATGGTCCTCGGCCACCTCGCGGAGGCGCAGTACCGGCTGGGCGACTGGGACGCCGCCGCCGCGAACGGCGCGCTCGCGGTGTCACTCGTCCGCGACGCGGGGGTGCTGCTGGGCGCGGGCGTCGCCAACGCCCTGGCGGCCTACGTCGCGGCGGGCCGGGGTGACTGGGAGACCGCCGAGGAACGCGTCTCGACCGCGGCGCTGGCGGCGGAGTTCCTGCCCTGGTGGGGCGCGCGGGCGCACGCCGCGACGGCCCGGGCGGTGCTCGCCCAGGCCCGCGGCGACCATGCCGCGATGGTCGAGGCCTTGGCGGGCTACGCCGACCCGGCCGTCCACGACCCCGTCGACCGGGTCGGGGTGCTCCCCTGGCGGGCGCTGCGCGTCGAGGCGTTGCTCGGGCTCGGCCGGACCGACGAGGCGCACGCCGCGCTCGCCGAGCTGGAGGAGCGCGTGGCGGGGCGCCCGCCGGGCTGGTCGGCGCTGGAGGCGGCCCGGCTGCGGTGCGAGATCGCGGAGGTCTCCGCGGCCGGCGCCGAGGTGCGCCGGGCCTACGCGCGGGCGGCGGCGCTGGCGGAGCAGGTGCCCGCCGAGCTGCCCCGGGCCCGCCTCGAGATGGCGCACGCGCGGTACCTGCTCGCCGCGGGTGAGCGGCGCCCGGCCGTCGACCTGCTGCGGGCGGCCCACGCCCGGCTGGAGCGGCTCGGTGCGGCGCCGTACCTCGAGCGCTGCGACGCCCTGCTGCGGGCCGCCGGGCTGCACCCCCCGGCCGCGGGCGGGACCTTCGACCTCACCCCGCAGGAGCTCGCCGTCGCCCGCCTGGTGGCGGAGGGCCGCACGAACCAGGAGGCCGGCGCCGCACTGTTCGTCACGGGCCGGACCGTCGCGTTCCACCTGAGCAACATCTACGCCAAGCTCGGCGTCTCCTCCCGCCGCGAGCTCGCGGCGCGGCTGAACAGCGCAACTGGCAGGTCCGCTGGAAGGTCCTGACAGTTCCCCGGCCGCCCGGGCGCGGCACCCTCGGGCACGCCTCCGAACCGTGTGAGTGGAGGGGCCGGTGAGACTGCTGATCGACCTCGTCCGCACCGTCGACGGGCGTCTTGAGGGTGTCGTCCACCCTCCGGGCGCGGAGGCGACCGCGTTCACGGGGGTGCTCGACCTGCTGAGGGTGCTCGAGGAGATCGACTTGGCCGCACCCTGTGACTCCGACACGACCGACCGGGAGGACGGCGATGGATGAGCTTCGCGACGGCCCCGAGGAGCCGACCATGACCACGACGCACACCGACGCCGCCTCCGGCCCGCTCGAGGAGATCCCTGGGCCGCGCCCCCTGCCGCTGCTCGGCAACGCCTTCGACATCGACCGGGCCGACCCGCTCGGTGGCTTCGTCCGGATGGCGCAGGAGTACGGGCCGCTCTTCAAGATCGCCACTCCGGGTGGGATGCGGCTGTTCGTGTCGGGTCCGGACCTGGTCGACGAGGTCTGCGACGACACCCGGTTCGACAAGAAGGTCGCCGGTGGCCTGGCGAACCTGCGCGCGGGTGCCGCCGGCAACGGACTGTTCACCTCCGACACCGACGACCCGCTCTGGGCCCGCGCGCACAACATCCTCATGACGCCGTTCAGCCTGCAGTCGATGCGCGACTACATGCCCAAGATGCTCGACCTCGCCGACCAGCTGATGGACAAGTGGTCGCGGGTCAACCCGGGTGAGGAGGTCGACGTCCCGGCGGACATGACCCGGCTGACGCTGGACACGATCGCGCTCTGCGGGTTCGGCTACCGGTTCAACTCCTTCTACCGCGAGACCCCGCACCCGTTCGTCGAGGCGATGGTCCGGGTCCTGGAGGAGTCGCAGAACCGCATGCGCCAGCTGCCCGTCCAGACCCGCCTGCGGATCCGGGCGAAGCGCCAGCTCGACGAGGACCAGGCGTTCATGAACGACCTGGTCGACCAGATCATCGCGGAGCGCCGCGCCGTACTGGATGGACCGGGGGGCGACGCGGCCGACACGACCGACCTGCTCGGACGGATGCTCACCGGCGTCGACAAGAAGACCGGGGAGATGCTGCCCGACGAGAACATCCGGGCCCAGTGCATCACCTTCCTGATCGCCGGGCACGAGACGACCTCGGGGCTGCTCTCGTTCGCGATCTACTACCTGCTCAACAACCCGGACGTTCTCGACCGCGCCCGCGCCGAGGTCGACGAGGTGTTCGGCACCACCGCGGCGCCCACCTTCGAGCAGGTCCACCGCCTGCGGTACGTCCGGCAGATCCTCGACGAGACCCTGCGCCTGTGGCCGACCGCGCCCGGCTTCACCCGCCAGCCGTTCGAGGACACCGTGATCGGCGGCCGGTACGCGATCCCGGCGCACACCCCGATCCTCGTCCTCAGCCAGGCGTTGCACCTGCACACCGAGGTCTGGGGCCCGGACGCGGCCGAGTTCAACCCCGACCACACCGCCGCCGAGCGGATGACCGCCATCCCGCCCAACGCCTACAAGCCCTTCGGCACCGGCGCGCGGGCGTGCATCGGCCGCCAGTTCGCGATCCAGGAGGCGCTGCTGGTGCTCGGCATGCTGGTGCAGCGGTTCGACTTCGTCGACCACCTGCACTACGAGCTCAAGACGAAGACCACCCTCACGATCAAGCCCGACGACTTCCACATCCTCGTCCGCCCCCGCCCCGGGGTCCTGATCGAACGGACCGGTCCGGAGCCGACCGCCGCCTCCCGCGTGCCGACGACGGCACCGGCGACCGCGGCCGCACCACTGGTCGCCCGGCACGGGACGCCGCTGTCGGTGCTGTTCGGCTCGAACCTCGGCACCGCGGAGTCGATCGCCGCCAAGCTCGCGCAGGAGGGCACCGAGCGCGGCTTCGACGTGACCCTCGGCGCGCTGGACGACCACGTCGACGATCTTCCCCGCGGCGGCGCCGTGCTGATCGTCTGCTCGTCCTACAACGGGACTCCCCCGGACAACGCCGCCGCCTTCTCCAGCTGGATCCGCGGCGCGGGCGAGGGCGCGGCGGACGGCGTCGCCTACACCGTCTTCGGCTGCGGCAACACCGAGTGGGCCGCGACCTACCAGGCCGTGCCGACGCTGCTCGACGACGCGCTCGCCGCCCACGGCGGCCGCCGGGTCCGCGACCGTGGCGAGGGCAACGCGGCAGGCGACTTCGACGCCGCCTACCGCGACTGGCACGGCGGGCTCTGGTCCGACCTGGCCACCGCCCTGGACCTGCCGGCCGAGGTGGGCCAGGCGACGGCGCCCGCCGGCCCGCGGCTGTCGATCACGTTGACCAACCGCCAGGTCACCAACCCGGTCATCGTCTCCTACGAGGCGCGCCCCGCCACCGTGCGCGCGAACCGCGAGCTGCTCGGCGGCACGAACGGCAAGCCCGCAGAACGGTCGACGCGACACATCGAGATCGCCCTGACCGGCGGCGCGGGGTACCAGACGGGCGATCACCTCGGGGTGTTGCCGCGGAACGGCGTCGACCTCGTCCGCCGGGTGATCACCCGGTTCGGGCTCGACGCCGGCCAGTACGTCACGATCATCCCGAACAGCGGCTCGCACACCCACCTGCCGATCGACGAGCCCGCACCGCTGCTCGGGGTGCTCGGCAGCTGCGTGGAGCTTCAGGACGTCGCGGGCCGCGACGACATCGCCACCCTGGCCCGCCACACCACGGACGCAGGCCAGCAGGCCGCGCTCGAGGCGCTGGCCGGCGACGACTACCGCGACCAGGTGTACGCCCCGAACCGGTCGCTGCTCGACCTGCTGGAGGCCTTCCCGGCCTGCGCGCTGCCGTTCGCGGAGTTCCTCGACATGCTGCCGCCGCTGCGCCCGCGCTACTACTCCATCTCCTCCTCGCCCCTGGCCAGCCCGGACGCCTGCAGCATCACCGTCGGCGTGCTGCGCAGCCCGGCCCGCTCCGGCGCCGGCACGTTCACCGGGATCGGCTCGGGATACCTGGCGGGACTGCCGGAGAACGGCACCGTCTTCACCTTCGTCCGCTCACCCAGCATCGCGTTCCACCCGCCGGAGAACCCGCACACTCCGATGATCATGATCGGGGCGGGGACCGGGCTCGCGCCGTTCCGCGGCTTCCTGCAGGAGCGTGCCGCGCTCCAGGACCAGGGAGTTCCGGTCGGCCCGTCGTTGCTGTTCTTCGGCTGCCGCAACGCGGAGGTCGACCTGCTCTACGCCGACGAGCTGCGCGGCTACTCCGACCGGGGCCTCGTGCGCGTCGAGAACGCCTTCTCTCGCGCCACCGACGCCGCGTGCCGCTACGTGCAGGACGCCATGCTCGACTGCGCGGACGAGGTGTGGGACCTGCTCCGCCAGGACGCCGCGGTCTTCGTGTGCGGCAACGCCTCCACGATCGCACCGGGCGTCCGGAGCGCCCTGACCCGCATCTTCCGGGACAAGACCGGGACCGGCGAGGCCGACGCCCAGGCCTGGCTCGCCGGCCTGCGGACGACCGACCGGTTCGTGGAGGACATCTGGGGCGGTTGAGCGGCGCAACCGACCGCACCGGCACTTCGCGCCTGCCGTATCCCGGCGGGGCCTGCGGCGGGGCTTCGATGAGCGGGACGCGGGTCCGCGCGGCGAGATCGACGACGTCGTCCAGCAGGGGTTGCGCGCCGAGGTTGCGGGCGGCCCGTTCAGCCTCCCGCAGCACCCCGGCCGCGGCGGCGCTGCGCGGGCTGCGGTCGAGGAGCGTCTCGGCGTGGCGCAGTCGGGCGTACGCCGCGAGGTACGGGTGCTGGTGGCGCTCCCACAGCCCGGCGGCGCGGGCCCAGATGTCCGGATCGCCGCGGTGCTCGGCGCGGGCGGTCTCGGCCGCGCACATCAGGCTGAAGGCCTCGACCACGGCGCGGACCGCCGGAACCGTCGTCGGCCCGCGCCGGGCCAGCTCCCCGCAGTGGTGCCGCAGCTGGTCCACCTCCGCCGGGGACGGCGCCTGCCCCGCGGTGGCGAGGTCCGCCCACGCGCGGGTGCCGTGCCACACGAGCGGAGCGATCGACCAGATGTCCCCCACGCCCGCCTCGGCCAGGGCGAACCCATCCCCGACGTGGCACAGTGCCGCGGCCGGCTCGCGGCGCCACAGCTCCAGCGCCGCGAGCAGCACGAGCAGCGGGATCCGCTGGCGCGGTCCCGCCGTCGTCCCGCAGAGCAGCTCGACGGCCTCGAGGTCGGCGGCCGCCTCCTCCAGCCGACCCTGACCCAACGTGACCCGGCAGCGCGCCAACCGGACGTCGAGCGCCGCCGCCCCCGTCGGCGCGCGATCCCATGCCTCCGCGAGCGCCCGGCCGGCCTCGTCGGCGCAGGTACGCCTCGCCCAGGGCCTCTGGCTCACCCGTGCGCTCCGCCACGAGCAGGGCCTCGTCGATCGCCGCCGACCCCGCCTCCGCGTCGTCGAGGTAGGCCGAGCTGAAGCCGACGACGGCCAGGATCCTGGCCTCGACCGTGTGCGCCCCGGCCCGCCGAGCGAGCTCGAGCGCCTCGAGGGCCACGGTGCGTGCCCCGGCGAAATCCAGGGCGTGCAGCAGCGCGGCGCCGTACCCGGCCATCACCTGGGCGCGCTCGGCGTCCGCGCCGCCGCAGGGCAGCAGCGCGGCGGCGGCACGGTAGCTGCGCTGTGCCTCCCCCGCCCGCCCGGCGGCCGCGAGCGCGCCGCCCCGGCGCGCGGTGAGCAGCGCCGACGGCAGACCGGCTCCCGTCACGGGGTCGTCGAGGAGCCGGTCGAGCAGCGCGACCGCCTGGTCGTGATCACCGGCGAGGCCGGCGGCACGTGCGGCCCGGTCCAGGTAGTCGGTCCGGCGCAGGCCCGTCGGGTGCGCGCGGCCGGCCGCACGCACGCGGTCGACGAGCTCGGCTGCGCGCAGCCAGTTCCGGTGCGCCTCGGCATGGGCGTGGATGGCCTGCGAGGCCTCGGCGGCGGCCACCGCGGCGGGCAGCGCCTCCCCCGGGTCGTCGGCCTCGTACCAGTGGTGGGCCAGCCGCGCGGCCGTGCCGGGATCATCCGGGTCGCCGCCGTGGGCGAGGGCGAGGGCGAAACGGCGGTGCAGGTCGAGCCGTTCCGCCCGCACCGCGGACGAGCTGATCGCCGAGTACGACGACGAACGCCCCGGCCGCCGCCTCTCCCCGCGGCTCGACCGGATGGTCGTCGCGCTGTGCTTCCTGATCTCGGTCTTCGTGCTGTGGCAGGTCTTCGCGCCGCTGCAGCGGGGCAACCAGTACTACCTGATCCTTTTCCTGGCCGCGGTGCTCCCGCTCGCCTTCGTCTGCTACCGGGCCCACCGCAGGCCGTCGGCGGACGAGCGCGACATGCCCGGGGCGCCGGACTGGGTGCTGGCCGGCCTGGCCCTGCTGGTGGCGCTCTACCCGGTGCTGCCGATCGGCTGGGGCGACGCAGGCGGCGGGTTCGACGCGTTCCTCGACCGGCAGGGCTCCCTGAGCACCGTGGACGTCGTCATGGGCGCCCTGCTGACCCTCCTGGTGCTGGAGGCCTGCCGGTGGACAACCGGGCCGGTGCTCCCCCTGGTCTGCATCGCCTTCTTCCTCTACGCCTACTACGGCGGCTTCCTGCCGATCTCCTGGCCGATCAGCCACGCCGGGTTCGACTTCAGCCAGATCATCAACGGGTTCTACAACGACCAGTCCGGCTTCTACGGCATCCCGCTCGACGTGTGCGCGACCTACATCGTGCTGTTCACGATCTACGGCGCGGTCCTGGACGCCACCGGGGCGGGCCGGTTCTTCATCGACATCAGCTTCGCGACGTTCCGCCGGTCGCGCTCGGCGCCCGGGCGCACGGTCACGCTGTCCGGCTTCCTGCTCGGCACCGTATCCGGCTCGGGCACGGCGACCGCGGTCAGCCTCGGGTCCGTGGCGTGGCCGGTCCTGCGGCGCGCCGGCTACCCGCGCGAACAGGCGGGCGGGATGCTCGCCGCGGCGGGCATCGGGGCGATCCTGTCGCCGCCCACCCTCGGCGCCGCGGCGTTCATCATCGCCGAGTACGTCGGCGTGCCCTACCTGCAGGTGCTGCTGTGGGCCACGATCCCCACGATCCTCTACTACGTCGGCATCGTGCTGGCCGTCGAGATCGACTCGCGTCGGTTCGGCGCCGCCGCGGTGCCCGTCGCCACCCCGCCTCCCGGAAAGCTGCTGCGCCGCTTCGGCTACCACTTCCTCTCCCTGGCCGTGATCGTCGTCTTCCTCGCGCTGGACATCCCGCCGTTCCGGGCCGTGGTGTACGCGACGCTCGTCGCCGCGGCCTTCGGCCTGGTCGAGCGGATGGTGTCCCGGCGTGACCCGATGGATCCCACCGACGCGCCCCGGCCGTTCCCCGCCGCCGTGGGCGCCTACGGCGCCGATCTCTACCGGGCGCTCTCGGTCGGCGTCCGCGGCGTGCTGCCCGTCGCGTCCGTCTGCGCCGCCGCCGGGATCATCACGTCGGTCATCGTGAAGACCGGCCTCGGACAGAGCCTGGCCGACCTGCTCGTGGGTGCGGCGCGCGCGATCGTCGAGAACCCGACCGGGGTGCTGATCCTGTCGGCCGTGTTCGCGGGCGTCACCATCGCCGTGCTCGGCCTGGCAGTACCGGTCACCGCGTCGTTCATCATCGCCTGGGTCGTCATCGGGCCGGCCCTGCAGACCCTGGGGGCCAGCCCGGCCGAGACGGCGATGTTCATCTTCTACTACGCCGTGTTGTCCGAGGTGACCCCGCCGACGGCCCTGGCGGCCGTCGCCGCCGCCGCGATCACGGGTGGCAACACGATCGGGACCATGTGGCAGACCTGGAAGTACACGCTGCCGGCATTCCTCGCACCGATCGCGTTCGTCATCACCGACAACGGGTCGCACCTGCTCATGCAGGGCGACGTCTGGTCGATCGTGTGGACCACCGCGGTGTCGATCGTCGCGGTCGGTGCGCTGGCCGCGGTGACCGGCGGCTGGCTCGTCGGTCCGGCCACCCGGGTCCAGCGGCTGCTCTGCGTGCCCGCCGCCGCCCTGCTAATCGACGCGATGAAGGACGGGTCGATCGACGGGTTCGTCTGGTCCGGCGGCCTGCCCACCGGTGGCGTGACCGACCTGTTCACCTCCGCAGGCAACCGCGTCGAGTTCATCGACATCAGCAGCCTGCTGCCGAAGCTGAAGGAGATCAACCCGGTCTACGCCGAGGGCACGGTGCCAGCGGCGGCGTACAGCACGCCTGCGGACGTCAAGACGATCGTGGTGCCCAACCTCCTGCTGGTGCGCAAGGACTTCCCCGTGGGCGATGCCTGCGCGGTGACCCGACTGCTGTTCGACAAGAAGGCCGATCTGGAGAAGGTCCACCCGGCGGCGAAGGAGCTCGACCCGAAGACCGCCGCCGACACCGCGCCGGTCGAGCTGGCCCCCGGTGCCCGGACCGCGCTGGCAGGGCTCGGCTGAGCTGCCCGCGTTCACCCGGCGGCGGTCCGCTGGGTTCACGGCGATCCGGTCGGTCAGAAGGGCGGCGGATCCGGATCGAGGCCGTCGGGGCGACGTTGTTGGCCGTGGTCGGCGTCGCGTGCGGGACGGGGCGGTTCGGGCGTCGACGCCGTCGCCGGCGCCGGCGTCGGCGCCGGCGCCGGGTCGGGTCGGTAGTCGTGGGGCGCGGTGGTGTGGCGGTGTCCGGTGGGGGTGGTCCAGGTCAGCCGGCCGTCGGGGTGGGCGTGGACGTGCCAGCCTGCGGCGTGGGTCTTGAGCCGGTGGTGGTGGGTGCAGCAGGCGGCGAGGTTGGGTTCGCTGGTGGGGCCGCCGTCGGACCAGGCCACGATGTGGTCGAGTTCGGCGTCGGCGGCTCGTCTGCGGCAGCCGGGGAACCTGCAGTGGACGTCGCGGGCCTTCACGTGATCGGCGAGCCCGGCCGGTGGGTGGTAGGTGGTGCGGCCGTGGTCGAGCAGGGTGCCCGACAGCGGGTCGGTGACCAGCCGGCGCCACACCCCGCCCGCGGCCGCCTCGCGGGCGAGGGAGGCGGGGATCGGGCCGTGCCCGACGAGCTCGGCGGGCTGCTCGTCGGCCCCGGTCAACGTGGAGTACGGCACGACGACCTGGACCAGCGGCTTGCCCGGGTTCACCGGCTGGATCGGCCGGCCCAGCCGGTTCGCCACATCAGTACGGTCGGCGCGGTCGGCGCGGTCGGCGCCGCCGCCAGTGAAGTCAGGTGATCCACCGCCGGCCTCGCCGCCGACGGCCTCGCTGTCACCGGAAGCGGTGTCGGTGGCACCGGAAGCGGTGTCGGTGTCGGTGTCACTGCTGCAGAGCAGGCGGCCGTTGAGCAGGGCGGCGAGGAGGTCGGCGCGGCGGGCGTCCATCGACCGCGGATCATCAGCACCCAGACCGCGGGCCAGCCGGGTCAGCCACGTGAACGCCCCCGCCGCATCGGTCGCGGTGAGCATCGCCCACAACGTGCCCATCCCGTCCGGCTCGGCGGTGACCACCACCCGCCGATCCCGGCGGGCCTCACGATGCCGCGCCTCCGCCCCGTCGGGGTCGGCGGCGATCACCGCACGCGCGAGGGCGGCCTTGAGCTGGGCCAGGGTCTGTTCCGGCGCCCGGGGCAGCACCCGGTCCTGCACGGCGCGGGCCAACTCCGGCGACAGCATCCAGGTGGCGTCGTCGACCGCCCGGGCCTTCGCCGTGTCGATCTGCCCGGCCTCCCACTGCGCGTGGGTGTCGGGCAGGGTGCCCAGGAGCCGGCAGGCCAGCCCGATCCGGGCGCAGGCGGTGCCGCGGGACAGGTGCAGGGCGACCCCGACCTCGTCCGGGGCGTACTCGCTGCCCACCCCCGCCGACCGCGCCGCATACGGCGCCGTGTCCGCAGGACGCCGGCGAGCCAGCTCGTCGAGCAGCCGCGCCTGCCGCGCCGCCGCCCACGAGCCGAGCCGGTCGAACCCGACCATCGCCTCGATCAACGCGTCATCCGGCAGCCGGCCCGGATCCGCGGTGGCCGAGTCCAGGTCCAGCGCCAGCCACCCCGAGGGCTCGCACCTGCCGAAGGCGAGCAGCGGCTCGTCCGGCGCGGCATCGTCCCACTCCGGGGGCAGCCAATCACGGACCCTGTCAAGGTCGGCATCGGCGTCGGCGAGCAGCCGCTCCAGCGCCCCGTCGAACTCATCGTCAAACTCGTCGTCGGGCACGTGGCAGCCATGACCCTCACGCGAGTCGGCGGCCACCTCTTCGAACATGTGTTCGATAATACTGCAAGATCGCTTCACCCGCCAGCGGGTCATCCCGGAGCCGGTGACCATGAGAAGACGCCACCGCGGTTGACCAGTCGAGGACGGTGCCCGGCCACCGCGGGACCCGCTGTAGCGTCCCCATCGACGCGGCTCGGGCCATCGAATGGGGCGGCATGCACGGCAGGGCGACCGGACGGCTGGTCGCGGCGGTGCTGGCCGCAGGGGTGCTGACCGGTTGCGCGGCGCCGGCCCCCGCCCCGACCAGCCCCGCCGGTGCCGGCGCTTACGCGCACCTCGCCGAGCTGCAGCGGATCACCGACGCCGCCGGGGGAACCCGCTCCACGCCGAGCCCCGGCTACGACGCGGCCGTCGACCACGTGGCCGCGGTGCTGCGCGCCGCCGGCTGGGACGTCGCCACCCCCATCTACCAGGTAGAGGGCGAGCCTGGCAGCGGCTACCGCAACGTCGTCGCCCAGACCCGCACCGGCGACCCCACGCACGTGGTCATGGCCGGCGCGCACCTCGACTCCGTCCCGGAGGGCCCGGGGGTCAACGACAACGGCTCCGGGGTGGCGTCGCTGCTGCAGATCGCCGAGCAGATGGGCGGCTCGCCCGGCTTCCCCGCGATGGTCCGCCTGGCGTTCTGGGGTTCCGAGGAGGACGACCTGGACGGCTCGACCGGCTACGTCAACGGGCTCGACCGAGCCGGCCGCGCGGCGATCGCGCTCTACGTCAACCTCGACATGGTCGCCTCGCCCAACGCCGGCTACTTCGTCCAGGGCGGCACCGGCCGCCGCGACGAGGCCGGCCCCGACGGCTCGGCGACCGTGGCGCAGATGCTCACCGACCAACTCGCCCAGGTCGGGGCCGTCGCCGACCGCGACCGCTTCGACGGTGAGTCGGACTACGCCGCCTTCGTCACCGCAGGCATCCCGTCCGCAGGAGTGCTCGCGGGCGACGACGAGGACAAGACCGACGCGCAGGCCCAGGCATGGGGCGGACGCGCCGGCAAGGAGTTCGACCCCTGCTACCACGCGGCCTGCGACCGCCTCGACGACCTCGACCGCACCGCACTCGGCCGGTTCACCGACGCGGTCGACGCGACCCTGCGCCACTTCGCCGCGTCGACGGCCCAGCTCACCGGGTCCGGGCGAGAACTCACGGTCGACACCGATTCCTGAGCTGGAGGCCGACGCACCGAGCGGGCGGCCCACCGGCCTCCTGGATGATGTGTTCGTGGCCTCCGCCCCGAACCTGACCCACGCCGAGTGCCGCACGCGCGCGGAGTCGCTCCGCGTCGAGAGCTACCGGGTCGAGCTCGACCTGAGCCGGGCCGCGGACGCGGACGTCGCCACGTTCCCCTCGCGCAGCACCATCGCCTTCACCGCACGGGACGGGGAGACCTGGGTCGACCTGATCGCCGACCGGGTCGTCACCGCCCGGCTCGACGGCCACGACCTCGACGTCAGCGGGTACGACGGGGCCCGCCTCCCGGTGCTGTCGACCGGCGGTGAGCACGAGCTGGTGGTCGAGGCCGAGTGCCGCTACAGCCGCAGCGGCGAGGGGCTGCACCGGTTCCTCGACCCCGTCGACGGAGCCACCTACCTCTACACGCATTTCGAGCCGACCGACGCGCGGCGGGTGTTCGCCACCTTCGAGCAGCCCGATCTCAAGGCCCGGTTCACGTTCGTGGTGACCGCCCCGCGCGACTGGCAGATCGTGTCCGGGCAACCCGAGCGGGACCGAACGGACGACGGCCTCTCGGCGACCGTCACGTTCGCCCCGACGCCACCCCAGTCGACCTACCTCACGGCGCTGGCCGCCGGGCCCTACCACCGTGTCACCGATGTGTGGAGGAGTGGGGACGGGTCGCCCGAGGTCCCGCTCGGGGTGCTCTGCCGGGCATCGATGGCCGAGCACCTCGAACCCGATGCGATCGTCACCGTCACCCGGCAGGGCCTGGACTTCTACGACCGCGCCTTCGGTTTCCCCTACCCCTGGGGCAAGTACGACTCGATCTTCGTCCCCGAGTACAACATCGGCGCGATGGAGAACCCCGGCCTCGTCACCTTCACCGAGGGCTTCATCCATCGCGGCGCGGCGACGCGAGCGGACCGCGCCCGCCGGGCCGAGGTGATCCTGCACGAGATGGCCCACATGTGGTTCGGCGACCTGGTGACCCCGCGCTGGTGGGACGGCACGTGGCTGAAGGAGTCGTTCGCCGACCTGATGGGCTACCACGTCACGGAGGCCGCGACCGAGTTCGACGGCGCGTGGGTCACCTTCGCCGGCCGGCGGAAGGCGTGGGCCTACCACCAGGACCAGCTGCCCACAACGCACCCGATCGTCGCAGGAGTCGACGACCTCGAGGCGGCGCGGCAGAACTTCGACGGGATCACCTACGCGAAGGGCGCGTCGGTGCTCAAGCAGCTGATGGCCTACGTCGGGCAGGAGCAGTTCTTCGCCGGCGCCCGCGACTACTTCGCCCGGCACGCGTACCGCAACACCGAGCTGGCCGACCTGCTCGACTGCCTGGAGCGGTCGTCCGGCCGGGACCTGCGCGCCTGGTCGTGGGCGTGGCTGGAGACGGCCGGGGTCTCGCGGCTCGACCCGGTGGTCGAGACCGGCCCGGACGGCCGGATCACCCGGCTCGCGGTCACGCAAGACGCCGTCGACGCGATGACCGGCGCCCCCGTCGACCGCCCGCACCACGTGGTGATCGGCCTGTACGAGCCCAGCGGAGACGGCCTGGCGCGGGCCCGGTCGATCGCGACCGACGTCGTCGGCTCGCGGACCGAGGTGCCCGAGGCCGTCGGCGGCCCGGCAGCGCTGGTGCTGGTCAACGACGACGACCTCACCTACACGAAGGTGCGCCTCGACCCCGGCTCGCTGGCCACCGTCCGCGCGCGGCTGGCCGCGGTCCCGGCGCCGCTGAGCCGCGCGCTCGTCTGGTCCGCGCTGTGGAACGCCGTGCGCGACGCCGAGCTGCCCGCGTCCGACTACCTGGACGTCGCCTTCGTCCAGGTCGGTCGGGAGCCGGCCGCCGACCTGCTGGACACGGTCCTTTCCGAGATCGGCACCGCGATCGAGGACTACCTGCCGGCGGCGCAGCGGGCCGCGGCGCGCTCCCGCCTCGTCGCGACCTGCCGCCGCGGGCTGCAGGACGCGGCGCCGGGATCGGATGCGCAGCTCACCTGGGCCCGGCACCTCACCCGCGCCGCAGCCACGAGCACGGACGGCGTCGCCGCGGTGCGCGGCCTGCTCGACGGAAGCACGCTGCCCGCGAACCTGCCGGTGGACCCCGACCTGCGCTGGGCCTGCTGGGTGGCGCTGGCCGCGCAGGACGCGGCGTCGCCCACCGAGCTGGACGCCGCGCTGGCCAGGGACGACACGATGACCGGGCGGCGGGCCCACCTGCTGGCGGTCGCGAGCCGTCCCGGTACCGCCGCCCGTGAGGCGACCTGGCAGCGCGCCACCACAGACGAGTCGGTCACCAACGACCAGCTGCGCGCGCTCGTCCGCGGCTTCGCCCAGCCCGCCGACCCGCCCGCGCCCGGCTATGCCGAGCGCTACTTCGCCTCGCTCACCCGCTGGTGGGCCGGCCGCAGCCAGACCATGGCCACGATCCTCGCCCGTGGGCTGTTTCCCAGCGGTTCGCTCGACGCGGGCGAGCGGCCCGAGCAGCACCCGATCGTGCGGCAGGCCCGCGCCTGGCTGCGTGATCACGCCGACGCCCCGCATGCGTTGCGGCGCATCGTGATCGAGCAGCTCGACGACCGGGAGCGCGCGCTGCGCGCGCAGGCCGCCGCCCCGGCTCAGCCCTGCTCGTCGACCAGGCGACCGGCCCGGTAGTCGTCGTACGCCGACAGGTCCAGGAAGCCGTGGCCGCAGTAGTTGAACAGGATGACCTTCTCCTCGCCGGTCTCCTTCGCGGCGAGGGCCTCGTCGACGGCCGCGCGGATCGCGTGCCCGCACTCCGGCGCCGGGATCCGGCCCTCCACCTTGGCGAACTGCACGGCGGCCTCGAACACCTTGCCCTGCGGGTACGCGACGGCCTCCATCCGCCCGTCCCGCACGAGCGCGGAGACCAGCGGCGAGTCGCCGTGGTAGCGCAGCCCGCCGGCGTGGATCGCGGGCGGGATGAAGTCGTGCCCGAGGGTGTACATCGGCATGAGCGGGGTGAGCCCGGCCGTGTCGCCGAAGTCGTACTCGAAGCGGCCCTGGGTCAACGTAGGGCACGACAGCGGCTCGACCGCGAGGAGCCGCACACCGGCGTCCGGCACGAACGGGAACGCGATCCCGCCGAGGTTCGACCCGCCACCGCACGGCGCGATGACGACGTCGGGCAGCCGCTCACCGGCGAGCTCGAGCTGCTCCTTGGCCTCGAGCCCGATCACCGTCTGGTGCAGCAGGACGTGGTTGAGCACGGAGCCCAGCGCGTAGTGGGTGTCGTCGCGGCCGACGCAGTCGCGGACCGCGTCCGAGATCGCCGAGCCGAGCGAGCCCGGATGCCCCGGCTCGTCGACCGGTGAGGGCACGACCTCGCCGCCCCAGGTCTCGATCGCGATCCGCCGGTAGGGCTTCTGCTCGTACGAGGCCCGCACCATGTAGACCTTGAGGTCGAGATCGAACTGCGCGCAGGCGAACGCCAACGCCGTGCCCCACTGCCCGGCCCCGGTCTCGGTGGTCAGCCTGCGCACGCCGTCGAGATGGTTGTAGAACGCCTGCGGCACAGCGGTGTTGGGCTTGTGACTGCCCGCCGGGGAGACCGACTCGTCCTTGAAGTAGATGCGCGCCGGGGTGCCCAGCGCCTTCTCGAGCCGGACGGCGCGCACGAGCGGGGTCGGCCGCCACAGGCGCAGGATGTCGAGCACCTCGCCGGGCACGTCGATCCACGGGGCGGCGCTCACCTCCTGCTCGATGAGTGCCGCCGGGAAGAGCGGGGCCAGGTCCTGCGGGCCGACCGGCTCCCGCGTCCCGGGATGCAGCGGCGGGTCGAGCGGGGTCGGCAGGTGCGGCACCACGTTGAACCACGCGGAGGGGATGCGGTCGGGCGGGAGCGTCCAGCGGGTCACGGGGCGACGCTAGCGAGGATGCCCCCGACCGGGGAAGATCCCGCAGCGCGCAGGTCGACCAGCAGTCCTGGATGGTCGGTCGTCCCGTCCATGTCGACGAACCGGCGAGCCGCGATCGCGAACGCCGATGTCGCCACGACGTTCTGCACGCCGTTGTCATCGACCCGTGTGCTGTCGGCGGGGATGCACGACTCCCCGTCCGCGACGCCGCCGAACCGCAGGTTGAGATCGCCACCGAGCACGACGGCCGTGGTCCCCAGGTGCGCCGCCGGGACCGCCCACCTGAGCAGGTAGCCGCACTGGGCACGCGCCACCGCCGGGCTGGAGTTGGCCAGGTGGGTCGTACACGCGGCGAAAAGCCCTCCGACGCACAGCCAGGCCCGCTGCTCCGGCTGGCTGAGGTCCTGCATCGGGAAGATCCCGCCGAGGGTCACAGGATGGGTGCCGGCGCCGGGGCGCAGCCGCGCCACGATGCCGATCCCGTACTGCCGTCCGTTTCGACAGCGGACCGCGCCCCCGGTGCGCCGGTCCACCGCTGCGCGAAACGCCGAGAGGGTCGCGCCACCCCGCCCGCTGCCGGCGAGCGCCCGCTCCAGGACGGGCAGGTCGCCCTGGCACACCTCGTTGAGGGTGACCACGTCGGGCTCCTCCGCACGGATCACCGCAACCGCCCGGTCGACCGCCCGGCCCGTGAAGCAGCCGGCGTCGCCGCTGTTGCAGAGGTTCAGCTGCAGCACCCGCGTCACGCCGTCCCCGCGGTCCGGCATGGTCGCGCCCGTCACGAGGACACCGGCGACCAGGCAGCCGACGACCGTCGCGCACAGCCGCGCCCCGGGACCCCACCGCTGCGCCATCGCGCCTCCCGCCCGACCCTGCGCACCGCGGCCCGGCCAGAGGGGCCGGACGTCTGCGTGCGTGCTGGGTTCTTCGGAGAAGAACGGCCGAAGGCTTGGCGCCGAACCGAGAGGTGGCCGCTCGCCGTTCGGACCGTCGCGTGCCCAGAACTGTCAGTGGTCGAATGTATGTTCGAGACATGGCGGTGATGGATGAGATGGCGGGGGTGGATGACATGGCGGTGGCGGACGGCTTCGCGGCCCTGGCGAGCATCCCGGCCGGCCCGCGACTGGCCGCCGCCCTGGCCCGAATCGATGTCAACCATGTGTCCAACAACGAACTGTTGGCGCTGCTGGCCGCACAGTCCCGGCAGGCCAACCACGAAGCCGCCCGGTTGCTCGGCGTCATCGCTGAGATCGGGCGGGCCGCTCCCACCTTCGACGACGACGCCGTAGACCGGCTCGATCACCCGGTGCCCTACGCCGCCGACGAGATCCGCGCCGCCCTGGCCTGGTCCCGGCGCGCGGCGGACCGGGAGTGCGACCTCGCCGAGCAGCTCGTGCACGACCTCCCTCAGGTGTACGCGGCACACCTCGCCGGCGACCTCGACCGATCCAAGGTGCGCGTCTTCGCCGATCACCTCAGCGGGCTCACCGAGGCCCAGACCAGCACCGTCTGCGCGGTCCTGCTTCCGCTGGCCCGCCGACTCACCCCCGGCCAGCTCGTCGCCCGGCTGCGTCGTCTGGTGGCGGCCATCGATCCCGGGCACTACGAGCGCCGCTACCACAAGGCGTTGCGCGACCGCACGGTCTGCGCCTGGCTGGATGAGAACGGCACCGCCGTGCTCTGCGCCCGCGGCCTGTCCCCCGCCCAGGCGCAGGCCGCCGTCGAGCGGATCGACCTCCTGGCCCACGCCGCCCGCCGCGCCGGCCATCCCTCCACCCTCGACCAGATCCGCGTGGATATCCTGGCCGGGCTGCTCGACGGCACCCTTCACAATCGTGACCGCGACCAGATCATCACCCATCTGCTCGCCCACCGTCCTGGCAACGACGGCCCACCATCGCCCGACCCCGGCGACGACAACCTGCCACCGAGCGGCACCCGCGACGACCAGGCCACCGACGCCGGCGGGGTGGGCGCGTCCTACCCCACCGGTACTGGCGACGACCAACGCGTCGGCATCGAGGTGCGGGTGGCACTGTCCACCTTGCTCGGCCACGACGAGCAACCCGGCGAGATCCCCGGCCTCGGCCCGGTCCCCGCCTCCCACGCCCGCGCCGTCGTGGCCCGCCAACACCGCGCCGAGTGGCGCTATGCCATCACCGACGACATCGGTCGGCTGCTGTTCGACGGCGTCACCCGGCGGCGTCCCACGGGGCGCGCCACCACCGGGCCACCCGGCGGGATCGTCGAGCTGCAGGTACCTGCGGCGCTTCTCGCCACCCTCACGAACAGCGGCGAAGATGCGGGGCCTGCGGTGGCGCGCTGGGCGGGCCTACTGGCCGACATCGCCCGCCGGTACCGCGAACGCGACGGGCGCGACCTCGACGCCCACCCCGACGACCGGCTACCCCGTGCCGCGCTGCGCCGCCACACCCAGATCCGCGACCGCACCTGCGTCGGCATCGGCTGCCGCCACCGCCCCGCCCGCTGCGACCAGGACCACACCGTCGACCACCGGCACGGCGGGCCCACCGTCGCCGCCGACCTGGCACCGCTGTGCCGCCACGACCACACCCTCAAAGGGCAAGCCGGTTGGACCCTCCGACAACCGAGCCCCGGCACGTTCCTCTGGACCAGCCCACTCGGCGGGCGATACCCGGTCCGCCCCGAGCCCGTCCTGCCACCGCTGCCCGACCCCTGTCCCGGACCCGACAACCATCAGCATGATCAGCCGGCCCCACCAGCACCGGATTCGCTCACCGTGTGGACGCCCGACCCAGCCCCGTCGCCGCCGGACGGCGACGCCGAACCCACCGACCTCGACACGCCACCAACGTTCTGAACACCGAGCTCAGCCGGCGCAGGAACCGACCGCCCCGGCCGTCGTCGACGGCGGCGGCGAGCGCCCCGCCGCTGCGGCGGGGCGCCGGCGGTTCCCGCCGACTGCAGCTCCCCCGCACCGACCCGCGGCTCCACGACCGGTCCGCTCCTCTGAAGACGCCTGACGAACAGAGCCGGAAAAGCGAGTTCGATCGGCCCGGACACCGGGTGAATGTTGGTGAACGGGGCGCTAGGTTGCACGCCTATGTACCCCCGCACCGAGCCGCCGTTCCGGGCCGACCACGTCGGGAGCCTGCTGCGCCCGCGCTCGCTGGTGCAGGCCCGCCACGACTTCGCGGCAGGCCGGATCGACGCCGCCCGCCTGCGCGCGGTCGAGGACGAGGCGATCCGCGACGTCGTCGCGCTGCAGGAGGACATCGGCCTGCGCACGGCCACCGACGGGGAGTTCCGCCGCACGTCGTGGCACATGGACTTCATCTACCGGCTCGGCGGTGTCGTCCGGACCGACGAGGAACTCGTCGTGCAGTTCCGCAACGACGAGGGCACCGGTCAGTTCATCGCCGCCGGTCTGGCTGTCCGCGCGCCGCTGCACCTCGACGAGCCGATCTTCACCGACGACTTCCGGTTCCTGTCGGAGCAGGTACGCACGGCGATGCCGAAGATGACCCTGCCGTCGCCGAGCATGGTGCTCCTCCGCAGCGGCACCGCCGCCGTCGACCGAACCGTCTACCCGGACCTCGATCAGTTCTGGGCCGACCTCTCGGCGGCCTACGCGGAGGAGATCCGGGCCCTCGCCGGGCTGGGCTGCCGGTACCTGCAGCTCGACGACACCAGCCTCGCCTGCCTCAACGATCCCAGCCAGCGTGCCCACCTGGCCGAGCGTGGCGACGACGCCGAGCACACGCACGAGCGCAACATCCGCACCATCAATGCCGCGGTCGCCGACCGGCCCGAGGGAATGCGCATCGCCGCTCACATGTGCCGGGGCAACTTCCGCTCGTCCTGGATCGCCGAGGGCGGCTACGACTACGTCGCGGAGGAGCTGTTCGGCGAGCTCGACGTCGACGCCTTCTTCTGCGAGTTCGACGACGAGCGCTCGGGCGGGTTCGCCCCGCTGCGCTTCGTGCCACCTGGCAAGCAGGTCGTCCTCGGGCTGGTGACCACGAAGCGCGGGCGCCTCGAGGACCCCGACGCGCTCAAGCGCCGGATCGAGGAGGCCGCCAAGTACGTCCCGCTCGACCAGCTCTGTCTCTCCCCGCAGTGCGGGTTCTCCTCGACCGTCGAGGGCAACGTGCTCAACCCCCACCAGGAGGTCGACAAACTGCGGCTGGTCGTCCAGGTCGCCGAGGACGTCTGGGGCTGACGGCGGAGCCGGTCCGATCATGCGTTGCGCCGTCCTCCACGCGCCCGGCGACATCCGCGTCGAGCAGAGGCCCGACCCGGTCGTCGGGGCCGGGGAGAGCCTCGTCCGCATGACGTCCGTCGGACTGTGCGGCTCCGACCTGCACTGGTTCGCCGCGGGCGCGATCGGCGACGCCGCGATCTCCCGACCGCTGGTGCTCGGCCACGAGATGGCCGGCGTCGTGGTCTCCGGCCCGCTGGCCGGCCGCTCGGTCGGGCTCGATCCCGCCCTGCCCTGCGGCCACTGCCGCGAGTGCGACGCCGGGCTGGAGCACCTGTGCACCCGGATGCACTTCGCCGGCCACGGTGACACCGACGGCGGCTTGCGGGAGTTCCTGGCCTGGCCGGACCGGAGGCTGCACCTGCTGCCCGACGGGTACGACCCGGCCTCCGGGTCGTTGCTGGAACCACTCGGCGTGGCGGTCCACTCGGCCGACCTGGCACACCTGCGCCACGGCTGGACGGTGGCGGTGGTCGGCTGCGGGCCGATCGGGCTGCTGTTGGTGCAGCTCGCGGTCCTGTCCGGATGCGACGTCGTGGCGGTCGAACCGCTCCCCCACCGCCGCGCGGCGGCCCTGCGCGCCGGGGCGACGACCGCACTGGCACCGGAGGACGTGGTCCGCGGTTCCGCCCTCGACGGCACCTGCGACGCGGCGTTCGAGGTGAGCGGCGTCGACGACGGGCTCGCGCGCGCCGCCGACCTCGTCCGGCCCGGTGCCCGCATCGTGCTGGTCGGGCATCCCGGACCAGGACTCCACCACGTTCACCGCCTCGACCATGCGCCGGAAGGGCCTGACCCTGGCCTGTGTCCGGCGCATGACCGCCGACGCCTACCGGCGGGCGATCACGCTCGCCGTCCGCGGGTCGGTGGACCTGTCGTGGTCGACCTCGCACCGGTTCCCGCTGGACGACGCGCCGGAGGCGTTCGCCACGGCCGCACGCCGCGAGGGGCTCAAGGTCGTCGTCGACCTCTCCGGCTGAACCGAGCGGGTCGGCACCAGCAGCGTGAGGACCACGCCCAACAGGGCCAGCCCGCCGAGCACGTAGAAGATCGAGTTCAGGGCCAGGCCCGCGGTGACCAGGAGGCCGCCGAGCAACGGGCCGCCGACTCCGCCGAGCCGGCCGAACCCGGCACACCACGCGACGGCGGCGCCACGGACGTTCGTGCGGAAGTAGTTGGCCACGAAGCCGTAGATCAGGGTCTGGGTACCGCTGGTGCCCAGACCGACGATCGCGACGAACAGCAGCAGGAGACCGATCGGGAGGCTCAGGGTGAGCAGCGCGATCGCGATCGCCCCGATCAGGAAGCTCCCGGCGACCACCGGCTTGGGTCCGAGCCGGTCGGCGATCCGGGACCCGATCAGCGCGCCGACCACGGCCCCGCCGTTGAGCACGAGCAGGAAGGCGAGCGAGCCCTGGGTCGAGAACCCTGCGCGCTTCATCAGCTCGGGCAGCCAGGTGTTGGGCGTAGACCAGGACGAGGCCCGTCACGCTCATGAACCCGAGCAGGATCGCCGCCAGCGCGTTCCCCGCGCTGAACAGCCCGGCGAAGCCCAGGGAAGGAATGGTCTTCCCGGCGCACCGGACGTCCGGCGGGGTCCTCCTGCTCGCGGACCTGCCGGCGGCGCAGTTCGACGCGGTCTACGCCGACGAGCGTTGGGCCGACCGCCTCGACGAGCGGCCCGACCTGAAGGCGTTGCGCCGCGAGATGCGCCTCGCGCGCGAACGCGGCTTCTCCATCAACAACGGACGGACCGAGACCGGGGTCACCGCCGTCGGCCGGACGGTGCGGACGGTCGGGGGCCGCGCCGAGGCGGCCGTGTCGATCTCACTTCCCACGGCCCGGTACTCGCGGACGGTGCTCCCGCAGTTGGTCGCCGCGCTCGCGGTCACGACGGCCGACATCGAGCGCGAGCTGGCCGCCGCCGAGCAGCCGTGAGCGCGTCTGCTACAGGGTCGTCAGCGCCGTACCACGGCGACGGGACAGTGGGCGTGGTGCAGGGCGGCGTGGCTGACCGAGCCGAGCAGGAGACCGCCGAACCCGCCGCGGCCGCGGCTGCCCACCACGAGGAGCTCGGCTGTCGCCGACTCGTCCACCAGCAGCGCTGCGGCGTTCCCCAGGACGGACTTCTCCAGGACGTCGACCTCGGGATACCGGTCACGCCACGGGACCAGGGTCTCGGACAGCGCCGCCTGCTCCTCCTTCTCGACCTGGTCCCATTTCGCGGAGCCCGGGACGTCGACGAAGATGGCCGGGGAGCCCCAGGCACGCACCACGGTCAGGCCCCGGCCGTGGCGCTGCGCCCACGTGAAGGCGAACCGCAGGGCGCTGTCGGAGGTCGGGGATCCGTCGGCCCCGACGACGATTCGTCCGCTCGCCGGGCCTGCGCCGGTGCAGGGGTCGCGGAGCACGACGACCGGGCAGGACGCGTGCATCGCCACCTGCAGGGACGTCGAACCCAGCAGCAAGCCGGCGAAGCCGCCCCGGCCCTTCGAGCCCAGTACGACGAGGTCGGCCGCCGCTGCCCGCCGGAGCAGCACCACCGCCGGCCGGCCGGCCTCGAGCACGGGGTGGACGTCGACGTCGCCGGCCAGCGCGCGGGCCTGTCGAACGGCGGAGCCGAGGACGTCGTCGGCGGCACGCCGCTCCTCGGCGACGAACGCCGGGTTCGCACGCTGGAAGGCCCCGCTGTGCCGCTGGCTCAGCGCGTGCACGACCCACAGCCGCGCCGGACGTCGGTGCGCCTCCTGCACGGCCCACCGCACGGCAGCGGTGTCGGCGGCCGATCCGTCGACGCCGACGACGACCGCGCCCGGCGCTTTTCCTCTGTCCACCACAGGTCCCCCGATCAGAAGCCGAGTGCACGGAGCGTGGGGTCGACGGCCACTGCCGGTGCCACCCGGATCCGGGCGTCGACGACCACGCAGCCCTCCGCCCCGACGACCAGCGGGTTGAGGTCGAGTTCGACGACGTCGGGAAGCTGCTCGGCGAGACGTCCGACCCGGACGACGACGTCGACGACGGCCGCGCGGGCCGCCGCGGAGTCACCGTGCTCGTCGAACAGCCGGGCGCCGGCGTGGAAGGCGACGAGCATCTCCTCGGCGTCCGCGTCGGACAACGGCACGAGGCAGTGCGCCCGGTCGGCCGCCAGATCCGTCACCGTACCGCCCAACCCGACCGTGACCAGCGGCCCGAAGGAAGGATCGCTGGTCGCTCCCACCAGCAGCTCGGGACCTGCGGGCGCCATCGGCTGCACCAGACACCCGCGCAGGCGTGGCCCGAACAGTGCGGAGAACTCCGCCGCCGCGTGGCATACCGACTCGACGGAGTCGAGCCCCAGTCGCACACCGCCCGCGGCGGACTTGTGCAGCACACCGTCCACGACGGCCTTCATCGCCACGGGGCCGCCTGCCGCGGTGAACGCCGCAACGGCCCCGGCCCGCCCGTCGACGACGGTGCTCCGGACGACAGGGAGCCCGAACGCCTCGAGAACATCCTGTACCTGTGCGGGCTCCAACCAGCCACCCTCCGGATGCCCGGCGAGGAAGCGGGCCACGACGCCGCCCGCCCGGCCGTCGTCGATCCCGGAGAGCGGTCCCGCGGTGCCCCGCGGCCGGGCCAGCCACTCCCCGCGCGTGGCCGCCCGCGCGAGCGCCGCGGCCGCGGCGGCGGCGTCGGCGAACACGGGAACGGTCACGCCCGCGCCGGGCACGGACAGCCCGGTCACGTGCTCGGCCTGGCCGAGCCGGATCGCGAGGACCGGAATGCCCTTCTCTGCCGCCGCGGAGGCGACGCCGGGAAAGGGGTCGGTGAGCGCGGTGGCCACCGTGGCCACGAGGACCGCGTCCACGCCCGGGTCGACGCGGACGGCGGACACCGCGGAGGCGAACACGTCCGGCGGCACCACCGCGGAGGTGTCCACCGGGTTGGCCGTCGCGGCACCGCGCGGCAGCAGGCGTCGTAATGTCCGCTGCGTCCGGTCGGACAGCGGCGCCACGATCAGGCCGTGCGCTTCGCACGCGTCCGCTGCGAGCACGCCGACCCCTCCGGCGTTCACGACGATCGCTGTCCGCCGGCCTGCCGGCAGCGGCTGCCAGGACAGCGTCGCGACCAGCTCGGTGAGCTCGTCGATCCGGTCGACGGCCAGCACGCCCGCCTGCCGGAACAGCGCGTCACGGGTCACGCGCGGCGTGGCCGTGGACGCGGTGTGCGACGCCGCGGCCCGCTGTCCGGCCGCGGAGCTGCCCGACCGGACCGTCACGACCGGCATGCGCTCGGCGAGCCGTCGGGCGAAGCGGGAGAACTTGCGCGGGTTGCCGAACGACTCCAGGTACAGCACCGCCACACGGGTGCGCTCGTCGCCGTGCCACCACAGCAGCATGTCGTTGCCGCTGACGTCGTACTTGTCCCCCGTCGACACCGCCGTCGACACGCCCAGCCCCAGCCGGCCGAGCTCCTGCTGCACCGCGACCGCGACTCCGCCGGACTGGGTGACCAGCCCGACGACGCCGGTGGGTGCCGGTTCGGCGAACGTGGCGTCGAGCTGCACCGCGGGATCGGTGTTGACGATGCCGAGGCAGTTCGGACCGACCATCCGCATGTCGTGCCGGCGGACCGCGTCGAGCAGGCCCGTGGCCAGCGCGGGCTCACCGGACAGCCCCGAGCTGATCACCAGCAGTGCCCGCACTCCCCTGCGCCCGCACTGCTCGGCCACCTTCGGTACCGCCGACGAGGGAACGCAGAGCACGGCGAGGTCGACCGGCTCGGTCAGCTCGTCCACCGACCGGAGGCAGTCGACGCCGCACACCTGCGTCGCATGTGGGTTCACTGCGACGAGGCGACCGGGGAAACCGGCCCGGACCACGTTGCGCAGTACGGCGTGGCCCACCGAGTCCGACCCGCGGCCCGCACCCACGACCAGCACCGACCGCGGCGCGAGGACCGCAGACAGGCTGCGGATGTCCGCCCGTTCCTCGCGCGCCGCGAGCGCGACCGGGTACCCGCCGGCAGGAGCGAGGTCGAGCTCGACGGAGACCTCGCCACCGTCGCCGGACAGCCACACCGGCAGCCCGACGTCGGTCAGCACCTGCCGCACGCGGTCGTTCTCGGGCAGCACGTCCGCGACGAAGCGGCGCACACCTCTGCGCCGGGCGCGGGAGGCCAGGTGCTCCAGCAGGAGCGTTCCGACGCCGAGTGTCTGCTCCCCGTGGGCCACGGCCAGCGCGACCTCCGCCGTCAAGGGATCGGTACGCGTGCCGTAGCACTGCGCCACACCGATCAGCTCCTCATCGCGGAACGCCCCCAGCGACAGGTCGGTCGGTCCCCGCGACGCGACCAGGTCCTCGGCTGGGGGCAGGGCGCCCGCGCTGAAGAAACGCAGGTACCGGTCGCGCACCGGCAGTTCCCGGTAGAACGCTGCCACGAGCTGCGCGTCGGCGTCGTCGAGCGCCCGTACTCGGATGATCGTGCCGTCGACGAGCAGCGCTCGGACCGGCCGGGGGTCGACGGACACGGGCGGCTCACTTCTCGTGGACGTAGGTGCCGGGTGCCTCGCCGAGGACCGGGTATCCGGCCGCGGGTGCGCCCAGGGTCGGCGGCGCGGCCGGTGGCGCGGACCGCTCGGCCAGCCATTCCTGCCAACACGGCCACCACGAGCCGGTGTGCACCGGCGTGGCCTGTTGCCAGGTGTCCGGGTCCAGCCGGAGCTCGCCCTCCCGGTGCGTGGCCACCCGGTAGCTGCGGTGCGGGTGCCCGGGCGGGCTGACGATCCCGGCGTTGTGGCCCCCGCTCGTCAGCAGGAACGTGACCTCGGTGTCGGCGAGCATGCCCAGCTGCGGGGTCGTCGAACCGATGGTCCTGCGGCAACGGCTCGATACACGCGGGGGCGGCCGGATCGCGCCAACGCTCGACTACGTGCGTCGCCAGGCGTCCGGTCTTGCGGACCGCCTTGTCCGCCAGGCGCTGCTGTGCACCCGGCGAGCCGGCCAGATGCACCGCCCAGTCCAGGAACGCGAGGGTCAGCGAGGTCGGCGACACGCCCCCCGTGACCCGGGCCTGCCACGCGTGCAGTAGCCGGTCGAGATTCGCCGGTGTGCCGGTCATCGCCGACACCTCCTGTCGGTGGTCGAGCGACGCGCCACGCAGAAAAGGCCGTGGCCGCCGGTCTCTCGACGTCGGCCACGGCCCGTTGTCAGGTCCCGGGAGGGCGCCGTTGCCCGAAGCCGGTCCCCGAGTCCTGTTCTCCTGCACACCTCGCGGTTCCGCGTGCTGCCGACAGCGTCGCTGCTCCGCCACGGCCTCCGGTAGGGCCGGAGGACCCGGTCACCGAGGTCACCGGCCGGATGCGGTCGGACTCAGCATGCGGCACTGAGCGGGGAGCGCTGCGCGGTGTTGTACGCCAACGTCTCCGTGGCGTGGGTCAGGGTGCGGCGCAGGCCTGCGAGATGTTCCTGGGCCTGGACCAGGTGCGAGGTGACGGTCGGGCGCGGCGCGAGGTGCAGCCTGGCCCGCTCGTTGAGCTGCTCGACGAATCCGGTCAGCGCGATCAGGTCGGCGAGCTCGGCCAGGGCGACGGCGTCGCCGCCGGGGCCCGGCCGCGCCGTCGTGCTGCGCAGCGTCTCGATGATGCTTCCCAGTGCCGTCCCGTCCATCGCTGGTCCCACCCTTTCCCCTGTCGGCTGGGAGGAAGTGTGCGGTCGTCACAGGCGACCGGCCGAAGGTGCCGGAAGGCCCAAGAGTCCTGGCTGAGGACCGGTGCGGACGGGACGTCCGGCCCTCGTGGGCCGACACCGCAGTCCGCGCAGCATCGGCAGCGTCACCACAGAGCGATCATGAGAGCTGGAGGTTCGCCATGACGGCGCAGGGAACGATCGTCGTCGGCGTGGACGGGTCGGACGGGTCGCGCGCCGCGCTCGAGTTCGCGCTCGACGAAGCCGCGCGGCGAGGCGCCGCCGTCCGCGTCGTGTTGGCGATGCCCGAGACCGACTACTGGGCGACCGCGTACGGCATGTCCCCGTCCCTCGCCGAGGAGCTGTCGAACGGCCTCGAGAAGGTCGGGCGGGACATGGTCGACGACGTGGTCCGCGGGCGCGGCGGCGCCTCGGCCGACATCCCGGTCGAGGTCCACGCCGTCGGCGGCTCGCCGGGTCACGTTCTGGTGGAACAGTCCCGCGACGCGGACCTGCTGGTCGTGGGCCACCGCGGGCGGGGCGGGTTCCGCAGTGCCCTGCTCGGATCGGTCGGCCTGCAGTGCGTCGTGCATGCGTACGTCCCCGTGACGGTCGTCCGGTACGGCCGGCCGGAGAGCCAGGACTGAACGGGTACCGCGCGGCGAGACCGGCGCACGACCGCTCGGCGACTGGTGCCGACGGTACCCGCGGGGACGGGCCGAGCGGCCGTGACGCCGTCGGGTACCGGGAGCGCAGTCTCGTCGGCGAGGAGCAATCGCCCGCATTCGCTGCGGCCCGACGACGGGACTCGGAATGCTTATCGACAAGGTCGACCACCGGACCGTTCGCAGCGCGATCGAGCTCGCGTCCCATGCACCGTCGGTGCACAACGGCCAGCCGTGGCACTGGACGGTCGGCCGGCACGTCGTGCACCTCAACGCCGATCTGACGCGCTGGCTACCCGCCACCGACGCCGACGGCAGGGACCTGACCGTGAGCTGCGGTGCCGCGCTCCACCACGTCCGCGTCGCCCTCGCCGCGGTGGGCGTCCGGGCGGCCGTCCACCGCATCCCGAACCCCGGAGAACCGGACCGGCTGGCGACCCTCGAGCTGAGTCCGGGCAGGACCACCGAGGCGGACCTCGACCTCGCCGCCGCCATCACCGGTCGGCGGACCGACCGGCGCCCCTTCAGCGACTGGCAGATCCCCGGGGACTCGCAGCGCCAGCTGGAGGGCGCCGCCGTCGGACAGGGTGCGATCCTGCGGATGGTCGGCGTCGGAGGGCCGCGGGCCGCGCTGCTGGAGGCGATTCGCGAGGCCGAGGCCCAGCAGAAGGACATGCCGGGATACGGGACGGAGCTGGCGATGTGGACCGGCCGTCGAGCCGGCGACGACGGCGTCCCCGCCGCGAACCTGTTGCACGCGAGAACCGCCGGCATCCCCGCCTCCCGTGACTTCCCGGAGGGTGACATCGGCCCGTACCCCCTCGGCCGGCAGGACGGTGCGGTGCTCGCCGTGCTGGGCACGGCCTCCGACGACACGCTCTCCCGGCTGCGGGCCGGGGAGGCGCTGAGCGCGGTGCTGCTCACCGCCACGACGCTCGGCCTGGCGGCCTGTCCCCTCAGCCAGCCGCTCGAGATCGGCGCGACGCGCCGGACCCTGCGCGACGACGTGCTGTCCGGGACGCTCTGCCCCCAGATCGTGCTGCGGCTCGGCTGGTCGCCCGTCGGGCCGCCCCTGCCCGCCACCCCCCGCAGGTCCTTCGCCGACATCGCGACCGTCGAGCAGGACTGCTGACGCGAATGTCCAGGACCGTCCCACAGGCGACCGAGCTCGCCCGCGAGGGCCTTCCTCACCGCCGGTCTTCCCGGTCTGGCCGGTGCTGATGATGGCCGTGCTGCACGTCATCCTGACGACGGCCGCAGAGGCTGTGCGCTCCCGACCCGAGTGACGGGTGAACTGTGGTGACCGAATCGCGGTGGGTCGACATGCGGGAGACGCACATCGGGGTCGTGTTCCTGGTGGGTGACCACGCGTACAAGATGAAGAAGCCGGTGACGACCGCCTTCCTCGACTTCAGCACTCCCCAGCGCCGGCTGGCGGCGTGCCGACGGGAGGTGGAGCTCAACCGACGGCTCGCCCCCGACGTCTACCTGGGGGTCAGCGGTGTCTCCGGTGCCGAGCTTCCCCCGTGGGCCGGCCGGGGTGCCGACGGCGCACCCGTCGAGCACCTGGTCGTGATGCGGCGCATGCCCGACGACCGCCGTCTCTCGACCCTGGTCCGGGCCGGCGCCCCGGTCCGGGACCACCTGCGGGACCTGGCGCGGTCGGTCGCCGCCTTCCACGCCGCCGCCCGCCGCGACCCCGACGTCACCGCGGAGGGCAGCCGCGACGCGCTCGGCGCCCGGTGGGCGGCGAACATCGAGCAGGTACGGGCGCAGCGCGACCTGCCGGCGCCGGAGACGGTCGACGCGGTGGACCGGCTGGCCGACCGGTTCCTGGCCGGCCGCGCTCCGCTGTTCGCCGACCGGTGCGCCGACGGGCGGATCGTCGACGGCCACGGCGACCTGATCGCCGACGACGTCTTCTGCCTCGACGACGGCCCGCGCGCCCTGGACTGCCTGGAGTTCGACGACAAGCTCCGCTACGTCGACGGCCTCGACGACGTGGCGTTCCTCGCCATGGACCTGGAGCGGCTCGGCCGGCCCGACGTCGCCGAGGACTGGCTGGACGACTACGTCGAGTTCTCCGGGGACCCCGCCCCGGTGGCCCTGCGCCACCACTACGTGGCCTACCGCGCCTTCGTCCGGGCCAAGGTCGCGTGCCTGCGCCACCAGCAGGGCGACGCCGCCGCGGCGACGGACGCGGCGCAGTACGCCGACCTCAGCCTGCGGCATCTCGAGGCCGGAGCCGTGCGGCTCGCGCTCGTCGGGGGGCTGCCCGGCACGGGCAAGACCACCGTCGGCGGGGCGCTGGCCGACCGGTTCGGCGCGGTGCTGCTCTCCAGCGACCGGGTGCGCAAGGAGCTCGCCGGCCTCTCCCCCGCCCAGCCTGCCCCCGCCGCCTACGGCGAGGGCCTCTACACCACCGAACGCACCGACGCGCTCTACGCGCAGCTGCTGCACCGGGCCGAGGACGCTCCTCGTCCGCGGCGAGTCGGTGGTGCTCGACGCGTCGTGGACGCACGCGCGGCACCGGGCGGCCGCCGACGAACTGGCGCGACGTACCCACAGCGACCTGATCTACCTGGAGTGCCGCGTCCCTGCCGATGTCGCGGCCGCACGCCTCGCCGACCGCGGCCCCACCGCTTCGGACGCGACGGCCGCCATCGGGCGTGCGATGGCCGCCGCGGCCGACCCGTGGCCGGACGCGGTGACCGTGTGCACCTCGGGTGAGCTCGCCCGATTCGCTGCACCGGGCGGCGGAGGCATGGCAGGCGGCGCCGCCCGGTGCAGCGACGACGGCGACAGGGGGACGACGATGACCCCGGCGATCGAGGTCCGCGACGTCGGCGTCGCCCTGGGCGGCCGCCCCGTCCTCGACGGCCTGTCGTTCACGGTGCCGGCCGGGCAGGTGACGGGGTTGCTCGGACCGAGCGGCTGCGGCAAGACCACGCTCATGCGCTGCGTCGTCGGGGTACAGCGGATCGACCGGGGTGAGGTCCGGGTGCTCGGGATGCCGGCCGGCTCGCCGCCCCTGCGCCGCCGCGTCGGCTACGTCACCCAGACCCCGTCCGTCTACGGCGACCTCTCGGCCCGGGACAACGCCCGCTACTTCGCCGCCCTCTACGGTCACGTCGCGCGCCGCCGCCGACCGGACGCTGGCCGAGGTCGGCCTCGCCGACCGCGCGACGCAGAAGGTGGGCACGCTGTCGGGCGGGGAACGGGCACGGGTCTCGCTGGCCTGCGCGCTGCTCGCCGCACCCGAGCTGCTCGTCCTCGACGAGCCGACCGTGGGGCTGGACCCCGTGCTGCGCCAGGACCTGTGGGCGCGCTTCCACGCCCTGGCCGCAGCGGGCACGACGCTGTTCGTCTCCAGCCACGTCATGGACGAGGCCGGCCGCTGCGACCGGTTGCTGCTGATGCGCGACGGGCGCCTGGTCGCCGACGACGCACCGGACGCCATCCGGGCCGCCACCGGCACCGCCGACCTGGAGGAGGCGTTCCTGCGCCTGATCGGGCGCGGCGAGGGCTCGACGTCGAGGAGCCGGGCGGACCACCTCTCCCGCTGCGCCAACGGCCCATGACCACCAGCGCGGCACCGTGACTGACCATCGTCGGATCGTGTCCGCGCGGATCGTCGCCGCCACCGCGCGACGGGTGCTGGCGCAGCTGCGCGGCGACCGGCGCACCGTCGCCCTCCTGCTCGTCGTGCCGAGCCTGCTGCTGGTGCTGACGAACCAGATGTTCGACTCCCGCCCCGCGTTCGACCGGGTGGCGCTGAGCCTGCTCGGGATCTTCCCCTTCACCACGATGTTCCTCGTCACGAGCGTGAGCATGCTGCGCGAGCGGACGAGCGGAACCCTCGAGCGGCTGCTGACGACGCCGATGGCCAAGCTCGACCTGCTGCTCGGCTACGGCATCGCCTTCGCCGTGGCAGCGACCGCTCAGGCCGCCGTGACCTGCGGGACCGCCTACGGGCTGCTGGGCCTGTACACCCCGGGCAGCCCCTGGCTCGTCGCCGCCACGGCGATCCTCGGCGCGGTGCTCGGTATGGCCCTCGGCCTGCTCAGCAGCGCGTTCGCCACGACCGAGTTCCAGGCCGTGCAGTTCATGCCGGCCATCGTCATGCCCCAGGTCCTGCTGGGCGGGCTGTTCGTCCCCCGCGAGGACATGGCGGACTGGCTGCAGACGATCAGCGACGCCTTGCCGCTCACCTACAGCATCGATGCTCTCAGCGAGGTCGGCCGGACGTCACTGCTGACCGACACCTTGCTGCGCGACCTGGGCGTCATGATCGGCGCGACGGTCGCCGCCCTGGTCCTGGGCGCCTTCACCCTGCGGCGACGCTCCGGGACGCTGGGGCCCGCAGCCCGCACGGCGGTGCTGGCCGACGGCACCGTCGTCGTCGACTCCGGGTTCGAGGGAAACCTCGTCACCGCCGGGGCGGAGCTGGCCGTCGCCTACGACCTGTCGGCAGTGCGGGTCACCGCACGGATCGACGAGACTGCGATCGGCGACGTGCACGTCGGGCAGCCGGTCGACATCCACGTCGACGCCTATCCCGACGTCACCTTCGCGGGGAACAGCACCCTGATCCCCGGCATGAGCGTCACGGTGCGGATCCGATGGGACGGGTGACCTGTCGCTCGGGGCGTGCCGGCGCGGTGGCCCCCGGCTCATGACGGTGTGCGCCCGCTCCACTGCGGCTCGACCCGCGCCCACTCCCGCTCCCAGCGGGCCATGGTGATCCGCTGCAGTTCGCTGCGGCACGCCGCCCCGGCGCAGACGAGGACGGCCGCTCCGATCGCCAGCACGCCGAGAGCGCCCGCGGCCGCGTGCCGCACAGCGTCGATTTCGCGAGTGGGTGCACCGGTGAGCTCGCCGGAACGGTCGAGCCACATCGGGACGGTGACGCCGGCGGGATGTGGTCCCATCACGTGCGCCTGCGCCAGCTGCTCGGTGCCGTCCGGCGCGGTGTAGCGGACCGGAACGGGTGCCGGGAGCAGCCGCACGGCTCGCCCCTGGCTGTCGACCGCGAACAGCTGGGGAGCGGGTTCGAGCAGCACCGCCTGCACCTGGGTGCGCTCCCGCGTCTCGATCTCGGCCCGGTGCATCCACTCCCCGTAGCGGCGCGCCGCGACCGTGGCCGCCAGCACCGCGGTCAGCAGGGCGAGACTGATCAGCGCCCAGGTGACCAGATCCTCGATGGTGTCGATGGACCGTCGCTGCAGCCGTTCCGGACGCGACTGCCGGTGCCGTTCACCCCGCACCGCGCTCACCTCCGTCGCCAGGTGGGCTTTCCCCGTGGCAGCCGAGCATCGCCGATTCCACCGCGGGTCGGGAGGGGCCAACAGCCTTTTCGGAGGGGCCGGTGGGCAGGCGCCACGGATGGGTGGATGAACGGCGAGCGCCACGCCGACGCACCCTCAAAGGTGGCAGGCATCCGCCCGAGCGGGCATGCTGATCTCCCTGGGAAGCAGTCGATCGGAAGGACGACCGTCGTGGCTGTGGAGAACGACCTCGCCGAACTCAAAGGCATCGGCCCCAAGCACGCAGCGATGCTCAAGGAGATCGGCGTCGACTCGATCAAGGAGTTGCGACACCGCAACGCCGCCAAGCTCAAGGAGATGATCGAGACCCGACACGGGAAGGTCGTCGGGCTGTCCGAGAAGGCGGTCGAGGGCTGGATCGAGGCGGCGAAGACGCACGAGGCCTGAGCACCTCGGCCTCACGTGTGGCCGGTGTCGGCGCGGCGCGGAGGTAGCTCCCACAGCGCTTCCAGCTCGGCTGTCTCCGCCCGTGCCGACGCCGACATCGACGGCGGAGCCAGGTCGGGCTCGCCCCACGTGCCCCGACCGATGGACGGCGTGTCTGCCTGATCGGATGCGCCGTCGACGTCGCGCCGCGGCGCCCTCGTGCTCAGCCACGTGAACCAGCCCCACAGGAGGGCCAGGGTGGCGACCACGGTGGTGAACGCCAGGGCGACGTCGATCAGGAAGGCAGACAACCCGGTCGTCGTTTCCATCCGCGAAACCTCCGACGAGTGGTGGTGGCGTCGACTACGAACCATCCGCGTCGAGGAGCACTCGTGCAAGAGGCGGAGCACGCGCCGCTCCCCGGGGATCCGGTCGCGGTTCCCGCGGGAAGATGAACGCACGGCGACCCCGCGGCGAAAACTCGGTCCGCCCTGCCGACGATCGGGCGGCGGCTCCTTGTCGGTGCCGAGCAGCGGATCAACAATCCAGCGGTGACGCGGCTGCACGAGTTCTACCAGGATCCGTGGGCGCCGCGCGCGCACGACCTGCTGCCTGCCGCGTTCGCGGCGGTCCGCAACGATGCTGGTCAGGTCCTGCTGGTCCGGCGCATCGACGACGGCAACTGGGAGCTTCCCGGCGGCCGGGTCGAGGTCGGCGAGACGGCCCGGCAGGCGGTCGTCCGGGAGGTCGCCGAGGAGTCCGGGATCTCGATCGAGCTCACGGCGCTCTCCGGGGTCTACAGCGACCCCAGCCACGTCCTGGTCGACCCCGACGGCAGCATCCACCAGCAACTCGCCCTCTGCTTCCACGCCGTCCCCACCGACCCCGACGGCGAGCACCCGCGACCGGACGGGATCGAGACCGACGGGGCCCGCTGGTGTGATCCCGCCGCAGCTGCCGAGCTGACCATGCACCCGGCCATGCGACTGCGCCTGCACGACGCGGTCACCGCACCCGACCGCACCCACTTCGACTGACGGTCGTGCCCAGCGCCCGCAACCACCCGTCCAGGGCGTCGGCGGGCCCCGGCAGCGGCACCGTGACAGCGCCGTAGCGTTCGGGCATGACCGCCGACGCCGCTGCGCACCTGTGGGTCGACGCCTCGGCGGGCATCGCAGGAGACATGCTGCTCGGCGCGCTGCTCGACGCCGGTGCCTCCCTTGACGCGGTCAGGTCCGCGGTCGGCGCCGTTGTGCCGGGCGAGGTCGCCGTGCGGACGAGGACAGTGACGCGGGCCGGGCTGCGCGCGCTCAAGGTCGACGTGGAGAGCCTCGGCGAGGATCGCCCGCATCGCTCGTGGACGCGGATCCGGACGCTGCTGGAGTCGGCGGACCTGCCCATGACGATCAAGGATCCGGCGCTCGCGGTCTTCGCCCGGCTCGCCGACGCCGAGGGCCGCGTGCACGGCATCCCGCCCGACGACGTCGCATTCCACGAGGTGGGGTCGTGGGACGCGATCGCGGACATCGTCGGCGTGTGCGCGGCGCTCGCCGACCTCGGCGTCGGCCGCGTCACGGCGAGCCCCGTGGCGGTGGGGTCCGGACGCGTCCGCGCGGCGCACGGCGACCTGCCGGTGCCGCCGCCCGCGGTCCTCGAGCTCGCCCGGGGCTGGCAGGTCCGCGCGGGCGGCGAGGGCGAGCTCGCCACGCCGACCGGCATGGCTCTCCTGCGCGCCCTCGCCGACGACTGTGGCGCGCTGCCTCCGCTCACGGTGGCGGCGGTCGGGATCGGGGCGGGCACGCGCGACACCGCGGGGCGGGCCAATGTCGTCCGCGTGGTGCTCGGTGCCCCGGACGGGGCGGCACCGACGACGTCGCAGATGTGGGTGCTGGAGACGAACGTCGACGACCTGGACCCCCGGCTGTGGCCGACGGTGCTGCCCGCGTTGCTGGCTGGCGGGGCCGCCGATGCGTGGCTCGTCCCGATCCTGATGAAGAAGGGCCGCCCGGCCCACACCCTGTGCGTCCTCACCGCCGACGCGGAGCGGGCCGCCCTCCGCGACGCGATCTTCGCGCTGACCTCGACACTGGGGGTGCGCGAGACGCCGGTGTCCCGCGTCGGCTTGGCGCGCGCCTGGCGTGCCGTCGCGCTGCCCGGCGGCGAGGTCCGGGTCAAGGTGGGGCTGCGGGCGGGCCGCATCGCGGCGGCCACCGCGGAGTTCGAGGACGCGGCCGAGCTCGCCCGGGCCCGCGGCGTCCCGGTGCGGCAGGTGCTCGACGAGGCGACCGCCGCGGCCGACGCCGCCGGGCTCCGCCCCGGCGAGCCGTGGACGGGCGCGTCACCGGGTCAGGACGGTGCCGCGATCTGAGCGGCCAGGTGTCCCGCGCCGTAGCCGTTGTCGATGTTGACCACCGCCACCCCGGGCGCGCAGCTGTTGAGCATCGTGAGCAGGGGCGCGAGACCCTCGAACGACGCGCCGTACCCGGTCGACGTCGGCACGGCCACCACTGGCGCCGCGACCAGGCCGGCCACCACGCTGGGGAGTGCCCCGTCCATCCCGGCCACCACCACGATCACCCGCGCCGCGCGCAGCACGTCCAGCCGGCCCAGCACCCGGTGCAGCCCGGCCACCCCGACGTCCATGATCAGTTCAGCGGCGCGGCCGAGGTGCCGGGCGGTGAGCAGGGCCTCGCGGGCGACGGGATGGTCGGCGGTGCCGGCGGCGACCACGACGACCCGGCCGCCGACGGGGTCCGGCGGGTCGGGTGGCCAGGCCAGCAGCCCGCAGTCGGCGGCGTGCGCGGCGTTGGGAAGCTCCGCGAGCACCGCGGCGGCGTGCGCGGCTGTGGCCCGGGTGAACAGCGTGGCAGCCCCGTGCTCGCGCAGGGCGACCGCGATCAGCCCGACCTGCTCGGGCGTCTTGCCCGGGCAGTAGACGGCCTCCGGGTAGCCGCGGCGGCGGGCGCGGTCCAGGTCGAGGTCCGCGAACCCGGCCAGCACCTCCTCCGGGGTGGCGCCGTCACTCACGCCCCACCGTCACGAACGGGAGGGTGAACGCTCCGGACTGGATCCCGGCGAGGTCGACCGCCACGAATCGGAAGCCGGCGGCGACGACCGCGCGGTGCACGTCCTCGCGCAGGTCGGCGCACGCGCGGGCGATCTCCCCGACGGGCAGTTCGACGCGGGCGACATCGCCGTGGTGGCGCACCCGGCAGTCGGTGAACCCGAGCGCCCGCAGAGCCCGCTCCGCGGCCGCGACCTGGGCGAGCTTCGCCGGCGTCACCGGCTCGTGGTGCGGGATCCGTGACGCCAGGCACGGTGCCGCCGGCTTGTCGGCGCAGGGCAGCCCGAGCACCCGCGCGACGCGCCGGACGGCGGCCTTGTCGAGGCCGGCATCCGCGAGCGGCCGCAGCACGTGGTGCTGGGTCGCCGCCTGCGCGCCGGGCCGGTCGGGCCGGCGCATGTCGTCGGCGTTCTCCCCGTAGGCGATCCGGTCGAGCCCGTGCCGGTCGAGCACGTCGGCACCGATGGTCGCGAACAGCTCGTCCTTGCAGTGGAAGCAGCGGTCGGGCCCGTTCGCGCGGTACTCGGGCCGGTCACCCTCGCGGGTCTCGACCTCGACGACGGGCACGCCGACGAACCGGGCGACGTCGTGCGCCGCGGCGCGCTCGTCCGCAGCGAGGCTGGGCGACACTCCGAGCAGGGCGACGACCTGCCCCGCACCCAGCGCGCGGGCCGCCAGCGCCAGGAGCGTCGCGGAGTCGACCCCGCCGGAGAACGCCACGCCCAGCCGGCCGACCCCGGCCAGCTGCCGGGTGACCCGGTCGACCGCGGCCCGGTCGGCACCGAAGGTGAGCTCCGCCTGCATCGTCCTCCCGTCGGTCCGAACCGTAGCCCCGGACAACGTCAGTCGCCCTCCCTACGCCACCGCCGCCGCAGCGCGAACGCGGCGGCCTTGGGGTTGCGGTCGCGGGTGAAGACGCCCTTCTTGTTCCCCCCGACGCGCATGATCCCCGGCGTGGTGGCGAAGTCGGCGAAGTTCCAGACGTGCTCGCCGACGACGGCGTCGATGCGGTCGAACACCCGGTGGTTCATGGCCAGGTAGTCGACCTGGTACTCCTCGGTCCACGGTTGCCCGACCACGCCGTGCAGCCCGGGGAGGGTGTCGGCGCCGTACTCCGTGATGATGATCGGCTTGCCCTCGCCCGCCCAGGCCCGGAGCTCCTCCTCGAGCGCCACCTCCGCGTTGTCGAGCTGGCCCGTGTGCGTATACCAGCCGTAGTGAGTCCTCCCCGTCCGGAAGGGCGGGGATTCCGGTCTGCGCCGCTCATGCGGTGCTCCCGGCGGGTTCTCGCTTCACGGCCGGTTGCGGGACCGGGGTCCCGTCTGACACCAGCTCCACGAGCGTTGGCCTGTCCGCGCGTCCCGCGGCCAGGATGTTGCGTGCGGCATTCACGTCGCGGTCGTGCACCGCCCCGCACACGCATGTCCAGGTACGGACGTGCAGCGCCTTGGTCCCGCCGATCGCCCCGCAAATCGAGCACGCCCGGGTCGACGGGAACCAGCGGTTCACCATCACGAACGTGCGACCTGCGCGGCGGGCCTTGCGGTCGAGCATCACGAGGAATGACGACCAGCCAGCGTCGGCGACGATCGGGCCGGCCGCGTGCGGGCCAACTCGGACAGCGGCCAGGTCCTCCGCCGCGATCCGCTGGTTCTCCGAACCACGGAGGTAGACAGCCTGTGCAACCAGTCCCTGCGGGTCGTCGGCCACCCGGGCATGGCTCGGGCGATCTTGCCGCGCGCGAAGCTCCCGGCGGGCGGAGCCCCTGGCGGCGCGCATTCCTTCTGCGCGGGGCGCTCGCTGAGCCTTGGGGCCGTCGCGCGGGTCTGTCGCCCTTCGCGCGTCCGAAGACCGCCAAGTGCACCAGCCCCAGGTCGATCCCCGCCTCCGCATCGACGGACGGGAGCGGTTGGTCGGGGACGTCGACGACGAACGACGCCCGGTACCGGCCCGCCGCGTCCACGGTCACCGTGACCGACGACGGATCGCCGGGTAGCTCGCGCGACAGCGCACCGCAACGTCGCCGATCCCGGGAAGTCGCAGACCGCCCAGCTGACGTGACCCGAAACCGGGCGGCCTTGGTGAATCGGATCGACTGCGCGCGATCCTTACGGGACCGGAACCGCGGGGCACCGACCTTGCGGCCCTGCCGTGTGCCCTTCACCGAGGCGAAGAAATTCCGGTAAGCGGTGTTCGCGTCGGCCAACGCCTGCTGCAGCACGACCGCGGACACCTCGGCGAGCCAGGCCCGCTCCGGGGTGCGCTTCGCCGGGTCGATACCTTCGACAGCGCCGCGTCCGTCGGGTACGGCGCGCCGGCGCACGGGCGGCGCGGCGGGCGGCAATCGCGTCGTTGAAAACCACCCGCGCACACCCGAACGCCCGCGCCAACGCCCGACGCTGCCCCAGGGTCGCGACGTAGGGCACGAATCACACCCACCGTGGACCGGACACCGAATAACGGCCCGTGCCCACGAGGCAGCGCGCCCTACGCGTCGGTCGAGGCGGAAACGCCGAGCCCGTCGAGCCCTTGCGTTCGCGGGTGGCGGTGTCCTGGGGGCGCAGCATGCGGTCTCGTCGACCGGTCCTCGTGATCGCTCCGGCATTGACGCAGGCAGCGCCGCGGGGCGGCAACTGGTTGCCAGATGTTGTCCGATTGCCCCCGCAAGCCCGGCCCACCTAGGGTCGGCGAGGTGGGGGATCGCCCGACGATCTACGACGTTGCCCGCGAGGCCGGCGTCGCTGCGTCCACGGTCTCGCGGGCCTACGCCCGCCCCGGGCGGGTCAACGCCGAGACGGCCCGCGCGATCTTCGCCGCCGCCGAGCGGATCGGCTACCGCACCGGCCCGATCACCGGCACGCTCGGCCGGCAGACCGGCGCCGTCGCGCTGATGGTCTCCGACATCACGAACCCGTTCTACGGCGAGATCATCAAGGGCGCCGAGGAGGCCGTCCGGAAGGCCGGCTACGCGCTGCTGCTCTCCGACACCTCCGAGACCGGCCCGGTCGAGCGCGAGGTCGTCGAGCGGACGCTGGACCTCGTCGAGGGCATCGTGCTGGCGAGCTCGCGGATGAGCGACTCCGCGATCCGGATGATCGCCAAGCAGAAGCCGCTCGTGCTGCTGAACCGCGAGATCAGCGAGACCTCGTGCATCGTCGGGGACAACCCGCGCGGGATACGGTGCGCCGTCGAGCACCTGGGCATGCTCGGCCACGACACGATCACCTACCTCGCGGGGCCGGAGGCCAGCTGGGCCGAGGGCATGCGCTGGCGGGCCCTGCGGGAGGCGGCGCAGGAGCTGGAGCTGCGGGTGCGCCGCGTCGACCCGCACGACGACCCGACCATGCGCACCGGACACGCCGCCGCGCGCCGGATCGCCGACGAGGGCGCGACGGCCGTGCTCGCCTACAACGACGCGCTCGCGATCGGCGCGATCAAGGGCCTCACGCAGCTCGGGGTGCACGTGCCCGGCGACGTGAGCGTCGTCGGGTTCGACAACGTGCTGCTCGCCGACGTCGTGGACCCGGCGCTGACGACCGTCGCGGCGCCCATGCGCAAGGCAGGCGCACTCGGCGTCGGCAACGTCCTGGCGCTGGCCGCCGGAGCGAAGAGCCGTGGCGAGACCCTCGTGCTGCCGGTGAAGCTGGTGGTGCGCGAGTCGACCGGCCCCCGCGCGACACCTCAGCGCAGCCGGAACAGCATCTCCCCCGCCCGCGGCACGACCAGCGTGTCCGGGTCGGCCTCGAACGCCGCCACGTCCACCGACGCCGGGTCCAGGTAGCCCAGGTTCGCGGCGCGGCAGACGTCCTCGGGGATCGCCGTCGCCAGCGTCACCGCCACCCGCAGCCGTTCCTCCCCGGTGTCCGCGTCGTAGGTGCCCGCGCCGCGCAGGTGCGTCGAGTGCGCCAGCACGCCCCAGTGCACGTGGGAGAACCGGTCCCACTGCTTCACGAAGTAGTCGCGGCAGTGGTAGCCGATGTCGTAGATCTCCTTGTGCGTGGAGGAGATCTCGCTGATGTGCGGGGCGTAGAGGATCACCTCGCCGCCGTCGGCGACCACCGGCTCCAGCTTGTAGAAGCCTTTGGCGCCGGTCCAGATCTCGTCGTACATCGCGGGAACGATCGAGAGCACCCGGCGGACCGGCGCGTCCAGGTAGGTCACGTGGGTCGCCGCGCACACCTGCGCCGCGTTCGCCCACGACGCGCGGGTGTCGCCGAACGACACCGAGTGCAGCCCACTGGTCCGCGCCGGTGAGCGGACCGTGGCGTCCACGGCGCCGTCCACCGCACCGTCCGCGACCTCGGCCGTCACGGCACAGAACGCGAGCTTCTCCGACGGGATGAGCGCCGCGCCGTCGTCGATCAGCGCCCGCACCGGGGTGATGCCGGTGGTGCCGATGATCTCTGCCGAGGTGATCAGCGCACCCAGCCAGTGCGAGACGTCGATGATCTTCTGGCCGCCGACGCCCGGGAAGAAGTACTTGTTGCCGCCGGAGATCCCGACGACCTCGTGCGGCAGCACCGGGCCGAGCACCAGCGCGACGTCGTGCTCGACGACCGCGCGGTTGAGCAGCACCGGCACCTCCAGGTCCATCCGGCCCTCGGACAGCTCGACGATGCGGGAGGCCGGCACCGTGCCGAGGTCGGCGAACGTCTCGGGCTTCCACCACTCGTGGTTGACGACCGTGGTGCCGGGATAGGTGTCCGCGAGCCGGCCGGGCGCGTAGCCGAGGTGGGCGGCCAGCGCCTCCTCCCCCATCGGCGCGTGCGTGCCCAGCGCGACCAGCACCGTCAGCCGGCTGACCCGTCCGTGCAGCGCGCCGTGCACCGCGCGCAGCAGCAGCGGCAGCGGGCAGGTCCGGGTCGCGTCGGGCACCAGCACGCAGACGCTGCGCCCGTCGAACGGGTGCGCGGCGAGCTGCTCCTGTACGAACCCCGTGACCTGGTCCTCGTCGAGGACGGTTGCCGCATCCCCGACCTGGGCGGCCGAGGCCGCCAGGCCCGGCGGGACCTCGCCGATGAGCGTCATGCGTCCACCTTGTGGCGCTGCTGGGAGCGTGGCAAGCCGCCCTGGCAACTTCCGGCAACCACTCTGCCGAACCACACCCGGCGGCGGACCATCGGGCGATGACCGATGCAGCGTTGCAGCTCCATCCGGATCGGCTCCTTCCCGCCGACCCGACGACCCGCGGCATCGCCCGGCGGCTCTACGCCGCGGTGCGCGACCTGCCGATCATCTCCCCGCACGGGCACGTGCCGCCCGACTGGATCGCCGACGACGTCCCGTTCGGGGACCCGACCTCGCTGCTGATCTCCCCGGACCACTACGTGACCCGGCTGCTGCACGCGCACGGCGTGGCGTTGGAAACCCTCGGGGCGGGTGGCACGACGCCGTCGGACGGAGCCCGGGCGGCGTGGCGGCGCGCTGTGCACCCACTGGGACGCGTTCCGCGGCACCCCGAGCCGGTTCTGGCTGGAGAGCGAGTTCGCCGACATCTTCGGGGTGACCGTGCGGCCGTCTGCGAGCACCGCCGACGCGATCTACGACCAGGTCGCGGAGACGATGGCCCGGCCCGACTTCCGGCCGCGGGCGCTGCTGCAGCGGTTCGGCATCGAGGTGCTGGCCACCACGGACGACCCCTGCGACGACCTGGCCCACCACGCGGCCATCCGTGACGACGCCGCGGTGTCGACCCGCGTGCTGCCGACCTTCCGTCCCGACCGCTACCTGGAGCCGGGCCGGCCCGACTGGCGTGAGCTGGTCGACGCGCTCGGCGCCGCGGCCGACACCGACACCGCCGACTACAAGGGCTTCATCGCCGCGCTGGAGGACCGGCGCCGCCACTTCGTCGCGCACGGCGCCGTCTCCGCCGACCACAGCCACGCCGACGCCGGCACCGCCCCGCTGGACCAGGCCGACGCCGAGCGGATCTTCGCGGCGGCCCGTACGGGCACGGCGACTCCGGTGCAGGCCACGGCGCTGCGCCGCCACCTGCTGCTGGAGATGGCGCGGATGTCGGTGGACGACGGCCTGGTGATGACGCTGCACCCCGGCGTGTACCGCAACCACCACACCCCGACGCTCGACCGGTTCGGCGCGGACGTCGGGTGCGACATCCCCATCGCGATGGAGTTCACCCGGGGCCTCCAGCCGCTGCTGGAGCGTTACGGCACGGCCACCGGCTTCCACCTCGTGCTGTTCACCCTCGACGAGACCGTGTTCTCGCGGGAGATCGCGCCCCTGGCGGGCTTCTACCCGAGCGTCTACGCCGGCGCGCCGTGGTGGTTCCTCGACGCCCCGGAGGCCATCCGCCGCTACCGCGGCGCCGTGACCGAGACCGCCGGGTTCGGCCGCACCTCGGGGTTCATCGACGACACCCGCGCGTTCTGCTCCATCCCGGCCCGCCACGACATGTCGCGCCGGCTCGACTGCGGCTACCTCGCCGAGCTGGTCGCCACGCACCGCCTCGACGAGGACGAGGCGCTGGCGACGGCGCACGACCTGGTGGCCGTCAACCCGAAGGTGGCGTTCAAGCTGTGACCGAGACCCCGACACCCACCATGCGCCGGCTGGACCGCGCCCGCGACGGCCGCCCCGCCGCCCCGATCCGGATCGCCCACCTCGGGCCCGGCAACTTCTTCCGCGCCCACCAGGCCTGGTACACCGAGCACGCCCCGGACGCGGCCGACTGGGGCATCGCCGCCTTCGCCGGCCGCCGCGGCGCCGTCGCCCGCGAGCTGGCCGCCCAGGACGGGTTGTACACGCTGCTGGTGCGCGCCGCGGACGGCGACCGTCCCGAAGTGGTGTCTGCGGTCTCCGCGGTCTCGGCCGAGCTCGACGACTGGCGGCGCTGCTTCGCCCGCCCGGAGCTGGCGCTGGTGACCACCACCGTCACCGAGGCCGGCTACCGGCGCGCCGCGGACGGCGGCCTGGATCGCGACGACCCCGAGGTCGAAGCGGACATCGCCGCGCTGCGCGCACACGACACGGACGCCGACGTGGTCACCGCCCCCGGCAAGCTCGCCCTCGGCCTCGCGGTGCGCCGCGCGCACGACCTGCCGGGCGTCGCCGTCGTGCCCTGCGACAACGTCCCCGACAACGGCGCGATGGTCGCCCGCGTGGTCGGGGAGCTGGCCGCGGCCGCCGACCCCGGCCTCGCCGCCTGGATCGCGGAGCACGTGTCGTTCGTGACGACGATGGTCGACCGGATCACCCCGCACACCACCGACGACGACCGCGAGGCGGTGCGGGAGCGGGCCGGGGTGGACGACCCCGTCCCGGTCGTCACCGAGCCCTACGTCGAGTGGGTGCTGTCCGGGGAGTTCCCGCACGGACGCCCACAGTGGGACGCCGTCGGGGCGCGGTTCGTCGACGACGTCGTGCCGTGGGAGCACCGCAAGCTGTGGCTGCTCAACGGGTCGCACTCGCTCATGGCCTACGCCGCGACGATCCGTGGCCACGAGACCGTCGAGCAGGCGATCTCCGATCCCGTCGTACGCGGCTGGGTGGAGCAGTGGTGGGACGACGCCGCGCGGCACCTGCCGCTTCCCGCCGAGGACATCGCGGCCTACCGCGCCGCGCTGCTGGACCGCTACGCGAACCCGCGGATCCGCCACCTGCTGCGCCAGATCGCCGCGGACGGCTCCCAGAAGGTGCCGATCCGCATCCTGCCGACCGTGCGGGCCGACCTGGCGCAGCGCCGGGTGCCGACGGGTGCGGCGCGGGTGCTCGCCGCGTGGGTGTGCCACCTGCGCGGGCAGGGCGCCCCGGTCGCCGACGTGGCGGCCGACGAGTTCACCGCGCTCGCCGCGGGCGACCTCGACGACGCCGTGGGCCGCGTGCTGGCCCGGTTCGACGCGGACGACGCGCGGCTGCACGCCACCGTCACGGCGCTGGCCCGCGAGCTGGCGGCGAACGCGGGGGCAACTCCTGGCAACAGATTGCCGACGTGACGACCGCCACCGTCTAATAAAGCCCGCCGGCCCGCGAAAAGACACTTCCCTCAGCGAGGAGAGAACGTCATGACTGCAGCGATCGCGCAGCAACAGGAGGCGGCGCTCCGTCCCCTGAAAATCACCGCCCTCATCGGGTACGGCCTGGGTGACTTCGGCTGCAACCTGGCATTCACGCTCGGCTCGACATTCCTTCTCTACTACTACCATGACCCGATGGGGCAAGTTCCGCCCGTTCATCCTGTTCTTCGCCGTGCCGCTGCTGGTGATGAGCTTCCTGACCTTCCACGTGCCGAGCGGCCTGGGCGACGCCGCGACGCTGCTCTACGTCTACCTCACCTACGCCGTGCTCGGCCTGCTGTACTCGCTGGTGAACATCCCCTACGGCTCGCTGGCGTCGGCCATGACGCAGTCCGTCCACCCGGACGTCTACCTCGACAAGGCACAGAGCATCTTCACCAACATCACCCTGCTCTTCGTGCTGCTCGGCTCGATCGCCTTCGGTCTGACCTTCCTCTGGTGCCACGAGAAGGTCGTGCGGAGGTCGCCCAGCGTGACGGTCAAGGAAACCTTCGCCACCCTGCGCCAGAACCGCCCGCTCGCCATTCTCTGCGGTGCGAGCTTCTTCTACCTGCTGGGCTTCTACACGGTCACCGGGGCCACGCTCTACTACGCGACGTACATTCTCGGCGACGCGGCACTCGCGTTCCAGGTCGCGCTTCTCAGCACCGGCGTCCAGGTCATCGTCACGCCGTTCATCCCGAAGCTGATCAACCGGTTCGGCAAGAAGACCCTGTTCCAGTACGCCGGCATCCTCACCGTCGTCGGCGGCGTCGGCCTCTTCCTCACCCCGGACGGCCTCGTCTGGTTCGCCCTGCTCTGCCTGGGCATCAAGGGCGTCGGGTTCTCGCTGATCAACACGCTGATGTTCGCGCTCGAGCCCGACACCGTCGAGTACGGCGAGTGGAAGACCGGCACGCGGTCCGAGGGCGCCACCTACGCGATCTTCTCCTTCACCCGCAAGCTCACCCAGTCGCTCGGCGGCGCGGCGACGGCGTGGGCGCTTGCGCTGGGCGGCTACGTCTCGGCCACGGCCGCGGTCGCGGCTCCTGAGCAGCCGGAGTCCGCACTGACGGCGATCAAGGTCGTCTTCGGGCTGGTGCCGGCGGCCGCCGCGGTCGTCGCCATGATCGTGTTCATCACCTACCCGCTGACGGACCAGCGGTTCCGCGAGGTCCGCGACGAGACCGAGGCCCGCAAGCGCGAGCTCGAGCACGCCGTGCTCGGCGACCACGGCACGGTCTGAGAAGGAGAACACCATGTGGACCCTGTCCGGCTTCGCCGACGAGATCGACCCCGACCCGAAGACCCAGTTCGCGACCCTGAACGACCTCGGCATCACCCACGTCGAGTTCCGCAGTGCCTGGGGCACCAACGTGCTGGACCTGACCGACGAGCAGATCGACGAGGTGGCTGCACTCCTGGCCGCGCACGGCCTGGCGGTGTCGTCCATCGGCTCACCGATCGGCAAGATCAACATTGAGGACGACTTCGACGCCCACCTGCTTCGGGCCGACCGGGCCCTGGCAGTCGCGCAGCGCCTCGGCGCCCCGTTCATCCGGATCTTCTCGTTCTTCCTGCGCCCGGACCAGGCGCCGGAGCAGTACCGCGACGAGGTGCTCCGACGGATGGACGCGCTCGCCGAGAAGGCCGCGCCCACCGGCATCGTGCTGCTGCACGAGAACGAGAAGGACATCTACGGCGACGTCCCGGCCCGCGTGCTCGACATCGTCGAGTCGGTCGGCTCCCCCGCCCTGCGGCTGGCCTGGGATCCCGCCAACTACGTGCAGGTGGGCGTCACCCCGTTCACCGACGGCTACGCGGCGCTCCGCCCGTACACCGTCTACGTCCAGATCAAGGACGCGCTGCTCGCGACCGGGGACGTCGTCCCGGCAGGCGAGGGCGACGGGCAGGTCCGCGAGACCGTGCGTGCCCTGGCCGCCGACGGTTTCGACGGCTTCTTCTCGATGGAGCCGCACCTCGGGACCTACAACGAGTTCGGCGCGCTCTCCGGGGCCGCGAACTTCACCCGCGCCACCCGCGCGTTCACCGCCATTCTGGACAGCGAAGGAATCGCGTACTCATGAGTGCTCAGGGGAATCAGCCACAGAAGCTCCGGTTCGCCCTCGTCGGCGCCGGCGTGATCGGCAGGACGCACGCACGTGCACTGGCCGAGCTGCCCGACGTCGCCGAGCTGGTCACCGTCGTCGACGCCGACCCGGCCACGGCGCAGGAGCTGGCCGACCGGTACGGGGTCGAGGCCACCACCGACCTGGACGCTGTGCTGCGGCGCGACGACATCGACGCCGTGACCGTCTGCACGCCCAGCGGCGTGCACGCCGAGGGCGCCGTGGCGGCCCTGGACGCCGGCAAGCACGTCGTGGTCGAGAAGCCGATCGACATCACCCTGACCGCGGCCGACCGCATCATCGACGCCGAGAAGCGCTCCGGGAAGACCGTCGCCGTCATCTCCCAGCACCGCTTCGACCGCTCCACCGAGAAGGTCCAGCGGGCCGTGCGCGACGGCCACCTCGGCACCATCACCTCGGCCATCGCCTCCCACGCCTGGTGGCGCGGGCAGAGCTACTACGACTCCGGCGACTGGCGCGGAACCTGGGCGCTCGACGGCGGCGGCGCGATCATGAACCAGACCGTGCACACCATCAACCTGATGATCACCACGCTCGGCACCCCGGTGGAGGTGTTCGCCTACACCGGCTGCCTGGCCCATGAGCGCATCGAGGTCGAGGACACCGCCGTCGCCGTGGTCAAGTTCGCCTCGGGCGCGCTGGGCGTCATCCACGGCACCACCGCTGCCTACCCCGGCCTCGACGCCAGCCTGCGCGTCTTCGGCTCCAAGGGCTCGGCCGTCATCACCGACGACGAACTGGTGTTCTTCCACGCCAACCCCGGCGACGCCCCCGAGATCGGCATGCAGGCGGCGACCGCGGAGAACCAGGTCACGGCCGACGACGCGCTCGGGCCGGACGACCGCGGGCTCGGCCTCGGGCACCGCCGCCAGCTCGCCGACTTCATCGCGGCCGTGACCACCGGCCGCCCGCCGCGCGTCGGGACCACCGAGGCCCGGACGGCGCTGTCGGTGATCCTCGCGATCTACGAGTCGGCGGCGTCCGGCCGTCCCGTCACGCTGTAGGGAGTACCCGATGACCGACCTCAGCGGGCCGCGCCTGGCCGTCAACCCGATCGCCTACTGGCTCGCCGGGGGCGTCCCGGACCGGACCACCCGCACGCTGGGCCCCGCGTTCACCGAGTTGGCCGAGATCGGCTACACGGCGGTCAAGGCGGACGTGCCCGACGACATGGCGGCTGCCGACTACCTGCCGTGGCTCGCATCGTTCGGCCTGGAGCCGGCAGTGAGTCTCTACAGCGGTTCGTTCGCCGACCGCGACACACACCGGGAGCAGGCGGAGGCCGCCCGGGTCTTCGCGGCCCGGCAGGCGACGTTCGGCCAGCGGTTCTGCATGATCTCGACGATCGAGCCGCCCGGCTCTCCGCGGCGGGCCCACCCCGCGGTGGGCCAGGGCTTCGACCCGGACCGTCTCGGCGGTCGTCGTCGACGGCATCGCGCTGTGCTGCGCGGCGATGCGCGGCGAGGGGGTCACCGCCGCCCTGCACCCGCACGTCGGCGGCTGGGTGGAGACCGAGCACGAGCTGCGCGCGGCGCTGGACGGGGTCGGCCCGGACCTGCTCGCCTTCGGCCCGGACACCGGGCACATGTCGTGGGCGGGCATGGACGTGCCCGCGGTGCTGCGGGACTACACCGACCGCATCGTCGGGGTGCACCTCAAGGACACCTTCGCCGCCGGCATCGCCGCGGCGTCGGCCGACGACCTCGACTACCAGACGGCGACGGAGCCGGGCCGGATCTGGGCCGAGCCGGGCCTCGGCGACGTCGATCTGACCGCGTGCCTCGCGGCGTTCCCCGCCGACTTCGCCGGTGACTACATGATCGAGGTCGACGTCCCGTCGCTGCCGCTCCGCGAGTGTCACCAGGTCGCCTACGACTGGGCACTGGCGACGCTTCCACGGGGAGTCCGGCCGTGACCGCGGACCGGCTGAGGGTCGCCGTCGTCGGCTGCGGCGACATCGCGGCGATCCATCTCGACGCGATCCTCGACGCGGCGGCGTGCGGTGGGGTCGAGCCGGTCGGCGTCTGCGACGTCGACGAGGCACGTCGCGCCGAGGCCGCCTCCCGCGCCGGCTGCCCGGGCTTCGGCGACCTCACGGACATGCTCGACGCCGGGGCGCCGGACGTCGTGCACGTCTGCACCCCGCACCACCGGCTCGCCGACCTCGCGGCGGAATGCCTCGCCCGCGACGTCTCGGTGCTGCTGGAGAAGCCCGTCGCCCACACCCTCGACGACGGCGAGCGGCTCGCGGTGGCCGCGGAGGACAGCGCGGCGATCCTCGGCGTCTGCTTCCAGAACCGCTACAACGACACGTCGCGGATGCTGCGGGAGATCCTCGACCGCGGTGGGCTGGGTCGGATCCTGGGCGCCCGGGCATCCGTGCACTGGTTCCGCGACGCCGCCTACTACGCACACCGGGACTGGCGCGGCCGCTGGGCCACCGCCGGCGGCGGGGTACTGATGAACCAGGCGATCCACACCCTCGACCTGGTGCAGTGGTTCGTCGGCCCGGTGACCGACGTCCGCGGCACCGTCGCGACGCTGGCGCTGGCGGACGCCATCGAGGTGGAGGACACCGCCGCCCTGCGGCTGCAGCACCGCACCGTCGCGGGCGACACGGTCCCGTCGGTCTTCCACGCGACCAACGGCCACGTCGAGAACCGGCACGTCCGCGCGGGGAAGCACTTCTGGATCGACGCGCCCGCCGCCCTGGAGACCCTCCGGGTGATCCAGGCCGCCTACGACCAGACCCCGGGCCTGGGCCGTGGTTGACGACGACGTGGAGGACGTGCTCGCCCGCCCGCGGTTCCCACCGGCGATCCCACCTTGGCGTGATGGCCGGCAGGCTCCCCGGTCCTAACGTCCGTGCCATGGCATCCCTGCCGACCGGGCCGCGACCCGCACAGAAAAGATCACCGCTGGCCTTCTTCGCCCTGGCCGTGGCGCTCTTCGCGCCCTTCCCCGTCCTGGCCGGGGTCGTGCCCGTGTCCGGCCTGCCGAAGAACGCGCCCTGGACCGACTTCGTCGCCACGTTCGTGCCGGCGACCGCGGCGCTCATCCTCGTGTACCGCGCCGAGGGGGCGGACGGCGTGCGGCGGTTGCTCCGCAGGGTGGTCGACCACACGAGGATCAGGAACAAGCTCTGGTACGTGCCTGTGGTGCTGCTCCCGGTGGTGACCCTCGGGGCGACCTACGGCCTGATGGTCGCCACCGGCTGGCAGTTCCAGCGCCAGCCGGCGCTCTCGGCGACCACGATGCTGCTGTTCGTCCCCGTCTACGTGCTCGCGGCGGCCGGCGAGGAGCTGGGCTGGTCCGGGTATGTCATCGAGCCGCTGCAGCGCCGGCTCGGCGCGCTGGGTGGCAGTCTCGTCCTCGGCGTCGTGTGGTGGGGGTTCCACGTCCCGTCGATCGTGCAGAGCGGCCAGGGCCGCACTCTGATCGTCCTCGGGTTCTTCGGCGCTCTCGCCTTCCGCGTGCTCTGGACCTGGTTGTTCGCCAACACCGGCGGCAGTGTGTTCGCGATCATCATCGTGCACGCCATCTCGAACTTCTGCACCGCGTACGTGCCGAGCATCCCGACATCGGCGCAGGCTCCGGTCCTGGTCGTGCTCGCGGTGCTGGTCACGCTGCTGTGGGGCCCGAGGACGCTCGCCCGCTTCCGGTCACGTCACGCCCGGCGATCCAGGCGGAGCGCGAGGCTGGGACACGAGCGGACGGCCGCCCGTGCGGACGTCAGCAGGGCGGCGGGCACCGGGCGGTCGTCGACGACCGGGTAGCCCCACTCGTCGAGCCGGATCAGCTCGGGCAACAGCTCCCGGCAGATCCCGTGGGCATGGCAGGTGATCGGCTCGACCCGCAGCCGCATCGGCGGCCTCATCGCCGCTGGCCGGCGGGACCGGGGACGGGCATCCAGGACGGTTGACCGACCCAGCGGCACGGCCCGCTCGCGGCATGGCCGGCCACGTCGTCGGCGAACACGCGCAGCGCCGACGCCGCCAGCCGGACGGCGCCGTCGGGATGGGCGCAGGCGCCTCGGCCGGGGATCACTCCCAGGCGGGAGCGGAGGCGGGCCGCCACCCGACCGGCGCGGTCGGGCATCAGCGCGATCTCGTCCATGTCGTCGGCGATGGCCGGCAGACCGAACATGCACGGCCCGCACTGGCCTGCGGACTCGTCGGCGAGGAAGCGCAGCACCCGGGCGGTCTCAGCGATCCCGCAGGCCGCTGCGGGCAGAGCGACCACCGCTGCGATGCCGAGGGCCGCGCCTGCGGTGCGGCAGCCCGCGTGCGAGAGGGGCATCGTCACACCCTCCGGGCCGAGCCAGGTGCCGCCGAGGCCACCGAGGAGGACTGCCTGTACAGGGACGAACGGACCGCCCGCCACCTGCAGGATCGTGCCGATCGGGGTGCCGAGCTCGATCTCGTACACCCCGGGGTCGTTGACCGCGCCGCCGACGGTGACGAGCGTGGTGCCCGGCGAGTCGTCGGTTCCGGCAGCGCGGAACCAGGCGTCGCCGTGCCGGGCGATGAGCGCCAGATGGGCGAGGGTCTCGACGTTGTCGACGAGCGTCGGACGGCCGCGGACACCCCGTTCCGTCGGGCGTGGGATGCGGCCCCGCGGGCGGGCGCCACCTCCGTCGAGGAAGCCGACCAGCGCGGTCTCCTCGCTGGCGACGTAGCGGCGCGGCACCTCGACGATCCGGATCGCGGTGCGCGTCGCCCTGCGCTCGCTCAGCGCGGCAGCCAGCACGGAGATCGCGCTGCTGTGCTCGTGGACGCACAGCAGCGCATCGGTGGCGCCGACGGCGTGCGCCGCGAGCAGGATGCCGTCGATCACCAGGTGCGGTGCCAGCTCCATGAGTACCCGGTCCTTGGCGCTGGCCGGGTCGCCCTCGCACCCGTTCGCCACGACCGTCCGCGGCCCGCGTCCTGCCGCGACGGCCGCGAGCTTGCGCGCGGTCGGGAAGCCTCCACCTCCGCGTCCCCGCAGGCCGGAGCGCTCGACGAGGCCGATCAGCCGCGCGGGGCCGCCCCGGCCGGCGAATGCGGCGAGCGGAAGGGGAACGTAGCGGCGGTGGTGCTCGGCGAGGTCGGCTGTCGTCCCGGTGTCTGCCCACCCGGCCAGCAGACGCATCCGGTAGCGCGTCGTGGCCGCGGCGTCCGCCGTGACGTCGTTCCGGGTCTCCCCCGCGGTGGCGCTCACGACGTCCACGCCCGTCGGCGAGCGTCCCGATCGGGATCACGGACGAGCAGCCGGCGCACGACCGCGACCAGCACGGCGGCGGCGCAGGCCAGGTAGAAGGCCAGCACCCAGCCGAGCCGGGTGTCGTCGCCGCCGATGCCGACCCCGTGCAGCATCGCGACCGGCCACAACGCGTACGCCGAGAGGTGGACCACCCGCCACTGCCGCAGTCCGATCCTCGGCCGGAGCAGGCTCGTGACCACCACGGCGAGAATCAGGTCGAGCGCGACCGCGCCCAGGCCGAGCCAGAACGGGTGGTACGTGGAGACGAACGGCACGACGACGTCGAGCCACGCGATCCCCGCGTAGGGGTCGATGATCGCCGAGGCGACGTGCACGGTCAGGAATGCGAGCGTGAGCAGCGACAGGTTGCGGTGCACCGCATGCAGCGTGAAACGGGGCCACCGCGCGCTGGTGACCCGCCCGGTGTGGATCGCGCCGAGCGCCGTCGTCGCCGTCAGCAGCAGCGCGGTGACGAGGCCGGTCCCGCGGCTGGCGAACCAGAGGGTCTGTCCCATCTCAGCCCTGTCCCGTCTCAGCCCAGCCCGCGGTGGTCGTGACCGTGCCGTCGAGGGCGACGAGCCGCGCCGGCAGGCGGCACTGGTCGAGCCACTCCGGGGCGGGCGCACCCATGACGATCGCCGCGGTGCTCCCGGTGTTCGCGTCGACGCAGGTCGCGGCCGCGACACTCACGGTCCGCCAGCACGGGTCCGCCACGTCGCCCGTGCGGGGGTCGACGATGTGGTGCACGCTCCGTCCGCCCCGTCGCCAGGTGCGGACGGCGGTTCCCGACGTGGCGATGGCGCCCGAGACGACGGTGACGGTCGAGTCGGGTTCGACGAGTGCCTCGGTGTGGTCGTCGCCGATGGCGATCCGCCAGCCACCCGGTGGCGCCGCACCGGCGGCGCGGACATCCCCGCCCAGGCTGACCAGCACCCCACAGCCCGCCGCGGTGGCGGCACGGACGGCGATCCGGTCGGCGGCCAGGGCCTTCGCCGTGGCGCCGAGGTCGAGTTCGACGCCGATCGGCACGAGCACCTCGCGGTCGGCCGGGTTCCACCGCACTCGCCACCACCCGGGGGCAGGCACGGCCGGCGCCGCCGGGTCGGCGGGGTCCGTGACGATCGCGGAGAAGTCGCGGTCGTAGCCCAGGGCCCGGACGGCCCGGCCCACCGTCGGATCCACGAGGCCGTAGGTCAGCTCGGCGGCACGCAGCGCGACGGTGATCGCCTCGGCCAGCAGCGCCCCGACGACGACCCCGCGCCCGGCCCGCTCGTGCACGGCGGAGATCTCCGAGTGCGGGGTGAACCGGCTGCACGCCGCGTCGATCGCCGCCAGCTCGTCGTGCAGGACGTCCTGGGCGGCGGCGAGCCCGTCCGGGTCGGCGACGACGAGGCGGGCGGTGGTGCCCAGCGCCGGATGGATCACCCACTCCGGGGTCTGCTCAACGATCACGACGCCCCCGACGACGCGTGGTGCCGCTTCGGCGACGGTGCCGCGGCCTGCGGTGCCTGGACGGGTGGGGACAGCTTCCGGTGGCGCTTGGTCGACGGTGCGACCGTCGGGGCGGGTACGTCGATCATCGGAGCGGGCGCGTCGAGCGCAGGGGCCGGGGCCGGCACCACCGCATTCGCCCCGCCACCTTCGGAGCCCGACGATGCGGCGTCGGGATCCGGCGCTCCGGCGGCGGCCGGCGGCGTCGAGCCGGCGAACATCACGCCGAAGACGACAGCGAGCGCCGTCCCGCCCGCGGCGCTCCATCCGGTGACCTGTCGCGCGCGGCGGTGGCCCGCATCCCGGCGTTCCTGGGGATGCATCGGCTCCCGCTGTGCTCCGGGGGAGGTCGAACTCATCGACGGCATCTCTCCTCGACAGTCTGGTGACGCTCGGATCGGGGTCCCTGTTCGCACTCGAGAGTGGCCGCAGGTTCTGTGAGATTTCTGGGAGCCGACGACCGGACGCGGGGTTGCCCCCGGGATTCCGCCACACTGGGAGCGTGGCCGCCCAGTCCGCATCCGAGCCGTCCGACCGCGACATCGCGCGAGTCCTGGCACCGCGGATCCTCGTGGTCGAGGACGATCGCCGGCTGGCAGAGCTGCTCGACGAGCTGTTGACCGGCCAGGGGTTCGCCGTCGAGATCGCCGCCGACGGGCAGGCCGGTCTGCACGCGGGGCTGACGCGCCAGTACGAGTTGCTGCTGATCGATCGCGGCCTGCCCGGGATCGAGGGCGTCGACCTGATCACCAGGCTGCGGTCCCGCGGGATCCTGACGCCCATCCTCGTGCTCACGGCGCGCGGCGCGCTGAACGACCGGGTCGAGGGCCTCGACGCGGGCGCGGAGGACTACCTGACCAAGCCCTTCGAGGTCCCCGAGCTGCTGGCGCGGCTGCGGGCGTTGCTGCGCCGCCACGCCGATCGGGCCGAGTCCCTCCCGCTGGGGCGGCGCAGGCTGGACCTCGCCGCGCGCCGGGTGGTCGTCGACGACGGCAGCCGCTCCACGGACCGGTCCGCCGACCCGGCCGACGTCGACCTGACGGAGCGGGAGTGCGGGCTGTTGGCCGTGCTGGCGTCCCGCCCGAACCGGGTGTTCACCCGGGCCGAGCTGCTGGAGCGGGTCTTCGACGGCGAGTCCCCCGGCGCCGTCGACACTTATGTCAGCTACCTGCGCCGTAAGCTCGGCAAGGACGCCGTCGTCACCGTCCACGGTCTGGGCTACCGCCGGGGTACGGCGTGACCGGGGTGCCCGCCCGGCCACGCGCGACGCCTGTCCGACAGCCGCAGGAGGACCGGGTCCTGCTGCGGCGGGCCTGGTGGCGCAGCGTGGCGCTGACCGCCGCGGGGATGACCCTGGTGCTGCTGATGATGGGCGGGGTGGCGCTCGTGCTGGTCGACCGGCACCAGTCCGCCGCGCTCGACCGGGAGCTCGCGCAGATCCTGGCCGCCGCCGACGACGTCGGCGACCCACCTCCCGGCTTCACCCTGGCCCAACCCCGGGACGACGGGTCCGTCGCCGTCACGCCCACGGCGCCGCCGGCACTCAGGGCGCTGCTGACCACCACCGCCAACGGCTCCCCGGACGACCCCGCCCTGAACGAGCCGCACGACGTCGCGCTCCCCGGCACCGGCACCTACCGGATCCAGCTGATCCAACGGTCCGACCAGCGGCGCTGGGCGATCGCGAGTGATCTCGCGCGCCTGAGCGCGGACCAGCACGAGGTGATGCAGGCCATCCTGCTGGCCGAGGCCACCGGGCTGGCCGGCACGCTCGCCGCGGCGGCGCTGCTCTCGCGGCGCGCCGTGGCACCGCTCGCGCGGGCGCTGCGCCTGCAACGCCGGTTCGTCGCGGACGCCTCCCACGAGCTGCGTGCCCCGCTGACCGTGCTGCACACCCGAGCACAGATCCTGGCCGCCGCCCCGTCCCTCGATCCCGACAGCTCACTCGCCCACGGCCTGCACGGCCTGGTCGACGACACCCGCGCCCTGGGTGACGTGATCGAGGACCTGCTGGTCTCCGCCGAGCTCGACCGCCACCCCCGCCGCATGCAGCACGTCGACCTGAACGTCGTCGCTGCCGCGGTCTGCCAGAGCATGGCCGCGCACGCCGCCGCCCACGACGTCCACCTCTCCCACACCACGAGCACCGACGCTGTCGATCCGCTGCTGGTCACCGGGCACCCGGCCGCGCTGCGCCGCGCGATGACCGCCCTCGTCGACAACGCCATCGCCCACACCCCCGCAGGCGGGACCGTCGACCTGCACACCGGCATCCACGACGGTCAGGCGGAGGTGGTCGTGACCGACACCGGGATCGGGTTCGAGCCCTCCACCGCGGATGCGTTGTTCACCCGTTCCCAGCACGCCGACCACGGTGCCCGACCTCGCTTCGGTCTCGGCCTGGCGCTGGTGAGCGAGATCGCGCATGCCCACGGCGGCTCGGTACGAGCAGATGGGAAACCGGGTCGGGGCGCCCGGTTCACCCTGCGACTCCCCCCAGCCGCGGCATCGCGCGCGGGCAGGGCAGATCGCGAGCTACGGCCCGGGTCGGCGCAGTCCTGAGACGAGGAGCTCGACGAGTCGACGCGCGTCGTAGCGCGGGTCGCTGTCCGCCCCGATGCATATCTCATGCCGATCGGCGGCGATCCGGACGGACCGACCTTCGAGGTCTGGACGCTGCTCTCGGCGCTGGCCGCACAGACCCGGCGACTGCGCCTCGGCGTGCTCACCCACTGGCCCGCCGGGAGTACGAGGCACACGGGCTGCCCTTCCACGACTCCGCCCACGCCGTGGGGAGCCTCGCCGAGGCGTGCACGGTGATCCGGCGGTTGTGGACCGACACCGAGCCGTTCGACTTCGACGGCACCTACGTCCAGCTCACCGGAGCGTTCTGCAACCCCAAGCCGGTCCAACGGCCCCACCCGCCGATCCTCATCGGCGGACGCTTGTCGCCGACGCTGCGCGTGGTCGCCGAGCACGCCGACCTGTGGAACCTCCCCGGCGGTGACATCGACGACGTCGTCCGCCGCAGCGCGCTGCTGGATCGCTACTGCGCCGAGATCGGCCGCGACCCCGCCTCGATCACCCGCTCGATCCACCTGCCGGTCTTCTACGAGCGGCCCGGCGACACCCGGGACGCGATCGGCCGGGCGGTCGACGCCGGCTTCGGCCACCTCGTCCTCGGACTGCCCGCCCCCTACCCCGCCGACGTGGCACGGTGGGTCGCCGACGAGCTCGTGAGCCATTAGCAGGTTGATCGCCGGTCGGGTGACATGACCTGCACGGGTGCAGCTCATGTCACCGGAACGTCGATCTTCCCGGAGGAGGACCGACCGCGCTTCAGCCCAGGCGGAGGGTTTCCCGGATCTCGTCGAGGACCGACGCCGGCCGCGCGTCGAGGTCGTGCCAGGTGAACCTCAGCGGATCCCAGCCCGCGCGCACGAGAGCGTTCTGCTTGCGGCGGTCCGCGCGAAAGCGTTCGGCGTCGACGTGCCACGCCCACCCGTCCACCTCGACCGCGACCTTCTGCTGCGGGAACGCCAGGTCGATCCGCCACGGCCCGAACGGGTGGCCCAGGACCCACCCGCCGATGCCGGCGTCCCGCAGAAGACGCACCAGCAGCCGCTCGGCGGCAGAGTCGGCCCGGTCCGCTGCGGCGATCAGAAGCCGACCCGCCGCGGACGACCCGTGCCGGCCGAGGTTGCGGCAGTAGGCGCGGTAGACCGTGGGGAACCGGACGTGGCGCTGCAGCGCGCGGTCGAGGAAGCCCGATCCGTCGGCGAGCGCCACCGCCGTCTCCAGCGCTGTCAGCGGCGCGGCGGTGAGCCACAGGTCACGATTGCCGACGACGTCGATCGCTGCGAGATCACGTCGTCGTACCCGCACGCCGTCCGGGCACCGCGGGGACCTCCCGCGCGGGACCGTGAGCTCGATGATCCGCGGTGACCGATCCAGCATGCCGTGCCAGTAGGCCGCCGCCGGGCCGGATACCACCGCGCCCTCGCCTGCCCACAGCCACGCCGCACGGACACGTGCCTCGTCGGTGAGCCGATGACCGGCGAGCAGGTAGACCGCCGGATGAAGTCGCCTCCACGCTCCCTCCCGCGCCCGTCGCTGCACGGTCGCTGCCGACATGCCGCGTGCCACGGCCTGCCGCAGCGCGAGCACACCGCCCTGCCTGCAGACCAGGTCATCCAGCGACACGGGGCCAGCATCGACGGCCACCCACCTCGCCCGTGGCGGTTTGGCAGAACTCGAGGTCGGCCCGCGGCCGCCGATGTCGCCATCGGCACCGGGAGAGATCGACGTTCCGGTGACACCAGCTACCCCCGTGCAGCTCATGTCACCCAACCGGCGATCAGAGCACCGGTGAGGGTGTTTGCTGGAGTCATGGCGAAGCGGTGGGTGGCGACGGACTTCGGTGGCCTCGACGTGCTGGAGTTCGTCGACGTGGAGGTGCCCGACCCGGGTCAGGGCGAAGTGACGATCACGGTGCGAGCGGCCGGGATGAACCCGGCCGACCACAAGCGGTTCGCGAAGGGGCCGAACAACGACCCGTCGGTGCTGCCGTGGCCGATCGGCTTCGAGGTGTCCGGAGTGATCGAGACGCTGGGCCCGGACACGGAGATCGCCTCCGGCGGTGGCGCCGCGGGCGACGAGGTGCTGGCGTTCCGGATCTCCGGCGGGTACGCCGAGCGGGTCACCGTCGCGGCGGCCGACGTGTTCGCCAAGCCGCCGGGGCTCGACCACCCGTCCGCCGCGAACCTGCTGCTCGCCGGCACGACCGCCGCCGAGATGCTGCACGTGACCGGGGCGCGGGCGGGCGAGACCGTGGTCGTGCACGGCGCGTCCGGTGCGGTCGGTGTCAGCGTCCTGCAGCAGGCGCGCGAGCTCGGCGTCCGTTGCGTCGGGACGGCCAGCGAGCACAGCTTCGACACGGTGCGCCGGTTCGGCGGGGAGCCCGTCGTGTACGGCGACGGGCTCGCCGACCGGCTGCGGGCCGCGGCGCCCGACGGGTTCGCCGCCGCGCTCGACACGGTGGGCACGGACGAGGCGGGCGATGTCTCGCTCGAGCTGGTGGCCGACCGGCAGCGGATCGTGACGATCGCCGCCGCCGCCCGCGCACAACGCGACGGGACTCTGGCCATCGGCGGCATGACGCCGGCGAGCGCGGCCTTCCGCGCCCAGGCGCGGCCCCGGCTCATCGCCATGGCCGCCGACGGCCGCCTCGTCGTCCCGGTGGCCCGGACGTTCGCCCTCGACGCCGCGCCCGAGGCACTCGCGGTGTTGCAGAGCGGCCACCCCGGCGGCAAGCTCGCGCTACTGCCGTGAGCTCCGGCGAGCGCCCCCGTTCACCCGGACGGCGGACCCCCGTGCACTGCACGATGTACGCCCGGTCCGGTTGGCGCACCACCCCGTCCGGGTAAGTCCCGGCGGGCGTCGACGCAGCGGGTACCGCCGTCGCTACCGCACGTGGCCGGGCTCGCCCTGCCGATCCGCGTGGCGCTCGCGACCTGTCCCCGTGTCGAGGAGTACCCCAGTGACCGACTCCCAGGTCTGGTTCGTCACCGGAGCCAGCAGCGGCTTCGGCCGGGCAATCACCGAAGCCGCGGCCGAGGCGGGCGAGACAGTGGTCGCCGCAGTCCGGCGCCTCGCCGCGTTGGACGAGCTCGCCGAGAAGTACCCCGGTCTGATCGACCCCGTCGCGCTCGACGTCACCGACACGGCGGCGGCCGAGTCCGCGATCGCCGACGCCGTCGCCCGTCACGGGCACATCGACGTGCTCGTCAACAACGCGGGCCGTACGCAGGTCGGCGCGGTCGAGGAGACCACGGACGACGAGCTGCGCACCCTGTTCGACCTGCATCTCTTCGGGCCGTTCGCGCTCACCCGGGCGGTGCTGCCGCACATGCGCGAGCGGGGCAGCGGGGCGATCGTGATGATGAGCAGCGTCGGCGGTCAGGTGGTGATGCCGGGCTTCGGCGTCTACTGCGCGACGAAGTTCGGCCTGGAGGCCGTCGCCGACGCGCTCGCCGCCGAGGTCGCCCCCTTCGGGATCACGGTGATGGCGGTGGAGCCCGGCGCCTTCCGCACGAACCTGTTCGGTCCCGGCGCGGCCGTCCTGAGCGCCGAGAACCCGGTCTACGCCGAGACGGCGGGCGCGACCAGGCGGTTCGTCGAGGGCGGTGACGGCGCGCAGCCCGGCGATCCGGCCAAGGCCGCGGCCGCGATCCGCGCGGCGCTCGCTGCCGAGACGACACCGCTGCGGCTGCCGCTCGGGGGCGACGCCGTCGACGCGATCCTCACCCACCTCGACACCGTGCGCGAGGAGCTGGTGGCGTGGGAGAAGGTCTCACGGGGCACCGACGTCGACGGAACCTGATCGTCGCGGTGTGTGGCCGGCACCGCTTGCCGAGTGGGCGGGCGCGGCGACCTCATTGGGACCAGGTGGCCGAGATGCGCTATGTGGTGTGTTCCACCGTCCGGACTTCTTCCTCGTGCTGGCCGGGTTCGTGGAGATCTACGAGCGCGGCCCGGACGGCACCCCGCAGGTGATGACCGTGCACGCCGAGCGCCAGTTCACCGGCGAGCTGGACCTGTTCACCGAGAACAACCTGGGCTTCCCGACGGGCGTGTCGGGCCAGGCACTCGCCGAGCGAGCGCAGGTGCAGGCGCAGAAGTTCGGCGCCCGGATCGTGGTGCCCCGCCGCGTGGTCGCGCTGCAGCCGGCATCCACTACGCCGCGACCGCTATCGAGGCCGGGCTGGTCGAGGGCGAAGAGGCGGTCGTCGTGGGTGCCGGCAACTCCGCCGGGCAGGCCGCCGTCTTCCTCTCCCGCACCGCCTCTCACGTGCACACGCTCGTGCGCGGGGAGTCCCTCGCCGCGAGCATGTCGGACTACCTGGTGAGCCGGATCGAGGCCGTCCCCGAACGGATCACGCTGCACCGCACGACCGAGATCACCGCACTGCACGGCAACCGCCACCTCGAGTGCCTGACGTGGACGGACCGGCAGACCGGCGCGGCGGAGACCCGTCCCGTGGCCGGGGTCTTCCTGATGCTCGGGGCCGTGCCGAACACCGAGTGGCTCGACGGCGCGGTGGCGCTCGACGAGCGCGGCTTCGTCCTCACCGGCCCTGCGGCGGCGGGCGACGCCGGCCCGGGTCTGCTCGCCACCAGCCTCCCCGGCGTCTTCGCCGTCGGCGACGTCCGCGCCGACTCGATCAAGCGGGTCGCGTCCCCCGTCGGCGAGGGCTCCGTCGTCATCTCCTCGGTCCACCATGCACTGCACCCCGACTGAACCGACCCCTATCTGCGGAGGCCGCACTCATGATTCTCGTGACCGGAGCGACCGGGACCGTCGGCGGCGAAGTCGTCGACGCCCTCGTGGAACAGAAGGAACCGGTACGGGCGCTGGCCCGGACGCCGCAATCATCCGGGCTTCCGGACGGCGTGGAGGTGGTCGAGGGTGACCTCGACCGGCCGGAGACACTCGCGGCGGCGCTGCACGGCGCCCGTGGCGTGTTCCTGCTCGCCGGGTTCTCGGACATGGCCGGCGTGCTCGACCAGATCGCGACCGCCGGCGTGGGGCGGGTGGTCCTGCTCTCGTCCGGTGCCGTGGTCGGCGGCGAGGAGAGCAACGCGGTCACCCGCTACAACATGGAGTCGGAGGCCGTCGTCCGCGGGTCCGGCGTGCCGTGGACGATCCTGCGGCCAAGCGGCTTCATGGCGAACGCCCTGCGCTGGCTGCCCCAGCTGCGCGAGGGCGACGTCGTGCGTGCGCCGTTCGCGGACGTGCCGATCGCCGCGATCGATCCCGCCGACATCGGCGCCGTCGCCGCCGCCACACTGACCGGCCCCGGACACGACGGGGCCGCCTACCGGCTCACCGGCCCGGAGCCGCTGCGCCCGGCCGAGCAGGTGGCCATCCTCGCCGAGGTGCTGGACCGGGACCTGCGGTTCGAGGGCCAGACCGACGACGAGGCCCGGGCCGAGATGACCGGGGCGATGCCGGAGGCGTACGTCGATGCCTTCTTCCGGTACTACGTCGACGGCACCTACGACGACTCGCGGGTGCATCCCACCGTCGAGGAGTTGCTCGGCCGGGCACCACGGACGTTCCGGCAGTGGGCCGTCGAGCACGCCGAGGCGTTCCGCTGAGGCGGGGGGCAGTCCTCCTGTTGTTCCCTCGACGGCGACGCCTGCCGGAAGGTCCGGACGGTCAGGTCCGCGGAGAGGTCGCCGTGGTGGGCGCGGGCACCGCCGGCCTCAGGCCTGTCGGCCGAGGCCGTGCTCCGCCACGGCCGCCCGCAGCGCCGTCAGAGCGACCGGACCGACGCCGTGCATGGCCGCGAGCTCCTGCTCCGGGACCGCGGCCACCGCTTCGAGGGTCGTGAGTCCGGCAGCGGTGAGCGCCCGCGTAGCCGGGGCACCGATCTTCGGCAGCCGGGTACCGGTCGGTGGCGCGGGCCGGTCCCGCGACGGGCCGCCGTCGTCGACGACCGCCTCGCCGCGGGGCGAGAGCCGGTAGCCGATGTCGAGCGACTCCGTCAGACCCAGCTCCTTGAGCTTGCGGACGTCGCGCTTGAACGACGCCGTGTCGCGGCCGAGCTCGGCGGCGAGGTCCGGCGCGCGGACCTCGGGTGAGCGGTCCACGATCGCCAGCGTCCGCCGCGTCCACGGCCCGATGGGCGACGCCGCGTCGAGGCGATCCAGGCGGGCGCGGATGTCGGCGAGCTCGGTCTCCGTCGGCGGTCGCCCCCGCAACGCGATGCGCGGGTCGTCACCGGCCCAGCGCAGGCCGACGCGGAACACCGGCCGGTCCGCGCCGGCCGCCAGCCCGCGCCGCAACGCGTCGAGGGACGGGGCGCCGGCACGGCGCGCGTCCTCCTCGGTGATCGCGGTCTCGTCGACGGGCTCGACGGAGGTGACCTCGATCAGTCCGACGGCGGTGCGCATCCGGGTGCCGACGACCACGCGCGGACGATCCCAGCGGCGGAAGCCGAGATCGAGGACGCCTGCCTTGATCCCGGCGAGCTCGACCGGACGGATCCTCACGCCGCTCAGGCTAGTGGAGGCCAACCATGCGGCAGGGCCACGTCGTCGGCGAGGCGACGCTGTCCGAGGTGTCGGTGCTGTCCCGGCTGGACCGGGACGGCCCGACCACCCCGGGGTGCCTCGCCGAGCTGGACCGGGTGCGGCCCCAGGCCATGGGCGTCACGCTCGCCGGGCTCGCCGGGCTGGCCGAGCGCGGGCTGGTGGCGCGCAGCCCCGATGCCGCGGACGGGCGCCGGGTGCTGATGTCGATCACTCCCGCGGGCAGGCGGCTGATGACCGACCGGCGCTCGCGCAGCTCCCTGGCCGTCGCGCAGGCCCTCGCGGACGGCTTCACCGCCGACGAGCGCCGCCGGCTGGTCGACGCGATCCCGCTGCTCGAGCGGTTGGCCGACCGGCTGTGACCACGACCGTTGCCCCGCCCGGCGGCCGGTAGCGGTGGGGTCGCGCTCTCCAACACCACGTTGGGCGTGCTGATGTCCGCCCTCGACGGCGCCATCGTGATCATCGCGCTGCCGACGATCTTCCGCGGCGTCGGGCTCGACCCGCTCGCCCCGGGCAACATCGGCTACCTGCTGTGGATGATCCTCGGCTACCTGCTCGTCTCGGCCATGCTCGTCGTGACGCACTGGGGGTCAACCAGATCGCTGCGCGGGCCGGGCAGTTCCTCGGCCTCGTCGCGGGCGGCCTGCTGGCCGAGATCGACTGGCGGGCCGTGTTCTGGGTCAGCGTGCCGTTCGGCCTGTTCGGCACGGTGTGGTCGATCCGGAGCCGGCGCGAGGTCCGCGCGCCGCGCCGGGCCCGGATCGACTGGGGCGGCAACATCACCTTCGCCGCCGGAACGGGGTCGTTGCTCGCCGCTATCACCTGCGGCATCCAGCCCCACGGCGGATCACCGACCGGCTGGGGCAACCCCGTCGTCCTCGGCGGCCTCGCCGCGGGCGTGCTGCTGCTCGTCGCGTTCTGCGTCATCGAGACCCGCGTGGCCGATCCGACGTTGACCTGTCGCTGTTCCGCATCCGTGCCTTCAGCGCGGGCAACCTCGCCGCACTGCTGACCGCCATGGCGCGCGGCGGCCTGCAGTTCATGCCCATCATCTGGCTGAGATCGACGACATCGTGCTGCGCGAGCTGCAGGCCGTGATGGACGCCGAGGAGGTCCGACACCTAACCGTCCAGCACCCGCAGCCAGATCCGGTTCTTCGTCTGGACGAGGCCCATGACCCACGGGCTGACGCAGCACCCGACGATGCGATGGGCGTCGAACAGCTCGACGTCGTCGAAGACCTCCCCGCACCCCCGCGTGCGAACACAGCAGTGCGAACGCTCGTCCCCGACCCAGGAACGTCCGCAGCACGTTCCGCTCACCAGCTGCATGCTGGGCGTCACCCCTCAACGTGCCTCGGCGCGGTGATCCCGCCCCGCGTACTCCTGCTGCCCCATCATCATCTTTCCAGCCAGGCGGGTTGCCGACCCGGGGGCGCGCAGTCGTTCCCCGTCGCCCGATCGATGAGATCGGTCAGGAGGCGGCGAGGTCGTCGAGCAGCCGCTCCGCGATCCGGATCTCGTCGCTCAGCTGGTGGTCCGCGCGGATGTCGGGGAGCCGGTCGGTCGCCTCGGCGAACGCGGCCGCCAGCACGGTGCCGCGCGGGGGCGTGCCGGCCATCCGCAGGGCCCGCGTCGCCGCCACCAGCTCACACGCGAGCATCGTGCGGTACGCCGCTGCGGCCGCCAACGCACTGCCCGCGGCGTGCGGGGAGAAGCTCGCGTGGTCCTCCAGCCCGCGGGAGATGACCGCGGTGCCGAGGGTGACCGGTCCCGCCGAGTGGCGCAACCGGCCCAGCGCGTCATGCGCGACGTACTCCAGGATCATCACCCCCGAGCTGCCCGCCGGGCCGGACGCCAGGAACGCCGGGAGACCGGTGAGGTCCGGCTCCACCAGGTCGCCGAGCCGGGCCGCGCAGAGCTCCGCGACGTGGTGCACGGCCGCCCGGACATGGTCCAGTGACAGGGCCGGGTACGCCGTGGAGAACTGCCCGTGGTGGAACACCGCGCCGGAGTCGGCGTCGACCAGCGGGTTCTCCGCCGCGGCGTTGATCTCGATCTCGAGGATGCGCCGGAGCTGCGTGACGCCGTCCAACGCCGCTCCCTGGACCTGCGGGAACGCCCGCAGGCCGAACGGGTCCTGGATCCGCCGACCGGGGCTCCGCTCGCCCTCGTGCCAGAGGATCCGCCGCATCTCCGCGGCGGTACGGACGGCGCCGGGGTGGGGCCGCCGCGCGTGCACCTCCGCGGCGAACGCCTCCGCAGAACCGCCCAGCGCGCAGTACGACAGCGCCGCGACGACGTGCGACGCGGCCAGCAGGCGGCTGAGCTCCTCGCAGGCCAGCACGGCCCGAGCCAGGCTCACCGCGCTCGACGACATGAACGCCAGCGCGTCACCGGGACCGACCGCGACCGGCGGCACGCGACCGCGCACCCACGGCCGCCTGCCGATCAGGGTGAGCGCGATCTCGGCCAGCGCGGTGAGGTCGCCGGTCCCGATCGTCCCGGTGATGTGCACGGCCGGCAGGGCATCGGTCCGCAGCGCGTGCTCGAGCGCCTCGGGGAACTGCGGGTTGATGCCGCTGCCGCCCGCGGCGAGCTGGTTGAGCCGGATCAGCATCGCCGCCCGGGTCGTGCGGGCGTCGAGACGCTCTCCCACCGCGGCCGCGTGGCTCAACAGGAGGCGCAGGTCGTGGCCGCTCGCCTCGGCCGTCCCGACCAGCGCGTCCCGGTTGGCCCCGACGCCGGTGGTCCGCCCGTAGATGGGGCGGGCGGCGCTCGCGGCGAGCGCCGTCTCATGAGCGCGCCGGACGCGCCCCCACGCCGCCGCGTCCACGGCGATCGAAGCCCGGCGCTGCGCCACCCGCTCGACGTCCGAGCAGGTCAGGCCGGCTCCGTCGACAGGAATGCGCGTCTCGTCGGTCATCGGCCGATTGTCGCGGGCGGAGCGCCGCCTGGGCCTCGCCCGGCGCCCCTCAGGTCACGCCGGGTCTCCCGGCTCCCCCTGCCGGCGCTCGGTGAGGCGGGCCAGCCGCCGGGCGGTGGGCCAGCGGATGTCGTAGGCCCACCCGAGCTTCTCGAAGATCGCGATCAACCGGGCGGACATGTCCAGCTGACCACGCCGCACGCCGTGACGCGCAGAGGTCGGGTCGGCGTGGTGGAAGTTGTGCCAGGACTCGCCCATCGACACGATCGCCAGTGGCCAGAAGTTCGTGGAACGGTCCCGCACGGTGAACGGCCGGGAGCCGATCATGTGACAGATCGAGTTGATCGACCAGGTGACGTGGTTCAGCACCGCGAGACGCACCAACCCGGCCCAGAAGAAGCCCGTCAGCGCACCCCACCACGACCAGGTGATCACCCCACCGAGCAGGGCCGGAGCGGCCAGGCTGACCAGCGACCAGCCGATGAACTGCCGATGCACCCGCCGCAGATCGCGGTCCGCCAGCAGGTCCGGGGCGAAGCGCGCGGCATTCGTCTTGTCCCGGGCGAACAGCCAGCTCAGGTGGGCGTGCACGAAGCCCTTGGCCACCGCGAGCGGGCTGGTGCCGAACAGCCACGGCGAGTGCGGGTCGCCCTCCTTGTCGGTGAAGGCGTGGTGGCGGCGGTGGTCGGCCACCCAGTTGATGATCGGCCCCTGGAAGGCCATGCTCCCGGTGATGGCCAGCCCGATCTTCAGCGCCCGGGTGGCCTTGAACGCGCGGTGGGTGAAGTGGCGGTGGAACCCGACCGTGATGCCCAGGCCGGAGAGGAAGTAGAAGGACACCGCCAGCCCGATGTCGACCCAGCTCAGCCCCCAGCCCCAGGCCAGCGGGACAGCGGCCAGCAGGGCGAGCAGCGGCACCACCACGAAGGCCTTGACCAGCAGTTGCTCACCGGTCGTACGCTGTCCGTCGAAGAGCGAGCGGGGGCCGGGCCCCTCGATGGCCGACGAGGCCGGTCTGGGCGCTGTGGAGGTCATGACATCACTGCCCCGTCTCCGCGGGTCGTATCGGGCGATACGCCGGGGTCCAGGGCATAAAGCAGAGCCGACCGGCTCCGGCCTCCACGATAAGACGGCGCCGACGCCGCAGCAACGCGTGGAATGCCTGGGCCGGCCGCCGTGTCAGGTCCAGTGCGTGTACCGGATTCGTCGGGACGTTCCACGCGCTCGCACTGCGTGAGGGTGCTCCGGCAAGCGGGTCCGGCACGATCTCGCTCAGCCAGAGCAGACCGGACAGCATCCCGACGGCGATAACAAACCATGCGGGTCGGGGGCGCGGTCGGCGAGGAGGGTGCCTCCGACGGCCCGGCGCGCCATCGCAGCTGATGACTTCTTGGACGTGGAGTGCCACACTCTGCTATGAGTACAGGCCGAGCAGCTGCTCCGAGCGACACGAGGGCGTCCTTCTTCGGGCATCCTCGAATGCTGGCCAACCTGTTCAGCGTCGAGCTGTGGGAACGGTTCTCGTTCTACGGCATGCAGGGAATCCTGCTGTACTACATGTACTTCTCGGTCGCCGAAGGCGGACTCGCCATCGACCGCGAGATCGCCACCGGGCTCGTCGGGGCCTACGGCGGCGGTGTGTACCTGTCCACCATCCTTGGCGCGTGGCTCGCCGACCGGATCCTGGGCTCCGAGCGCGTGCTGTTCTACTCCGCGATCATCATCATGCTCGGGCACCTCTCCCTGGCCGTCCTGCCCGGAGCCATCGGCCTCACTGCGGGCCTCGTGCTGGTCGGTGTCGGCTCCGGTGGTTTGAAAGCCAACGCGACGTCCCTGGTCGGCACCCTCTACGAGCAGGGTGACGAACGCCGCGACGCCGGGTTCTCGATCTTCTACATGGGCATCAACATCGGCGCCCTGATGGGTCCCCTGATCACGGGCTGGCTACAGCAGAACTGGGGCTTCCACGCCGGGTTCGCGGCCGCCGCCGTCGGGATGGCCATCGGTCTCACCCAGTACGCCATGACCCGCAAGAACCTGCCCGACGAGGCGCACCACGTCACCAACCCGCTGCCCAGAAGCAGGTACTGGATGTGGGTGGGTATCGCGGTCGCGGCGCTCGTGGTCATCGTCGTGGCGTTGTTCAGCGGCCTGGTGAACCCGGCCAACCTGGCGGTGGTGATGGCCAGCACGGCCATCGTTGCCACCATCGCCTACTTCGCGCTGATCCTGACCAGCCACCGGGTCGACGCCACGGAGCGCAGCAGGGTCTTCGCCTTCATTCCGCTGTACATCGCATCCGTGGCGTTCTGGGCCCTGTTCCAGCAGCAGTTCACGGTTGTGGCCATCTACTCCAAGGAGAGCCTGGACCGCAACTTGTTCGGCTGGGTGATGCCGCCCAGCTTCGTGCAGTCCATCAACCCCATCTTCATCATCATCTTCGCCGGCGTCTTCGCCGCCGTGTGGACGAAGCTGGGGTCCCGGCAACCGAGCTCGCCGATGAAGTTCGCCCTCGGTCTGGCGATCATGGGCGTCGCATTCCTGACGTTCATCCCGTTCTCCGGTGGAGGGCCCAACAGCACGCCGCTGATCGCGCTCGTGCTCATCCTGTTCCTGTTCACCTGCGCCGAGCTGTTCCTGTCACCGATCGGGCTTTCGGTGTCGACCAAGCTGGCACCGGAGGCGTTCCGCACCCAGATGGTCGCCCTGTTCTTCCTGTCCATCTCGGTGGGCACCACACTGGCAGGCATCCTGGCCGGTTACTACGACCGCGAGAACGAGGTGCCGTACTTTTCCTTCATCGGCGTCACCGCGATTGTGTTGGGCGTGGCCCTGGCGGCGGCCACACCGGCGGTGAAGAAGCTGATGCGCGGCGTCCGCTGACAGAGCCGGCGAGGACGACACGGGCAGGACCAACCGCCGTCCCGTTCTTCTCAGCAGGCAACGACGAGGAGTTCGCGTGGGCGCCGGTTCAGCACGTCGACGCCGTCGGACACGCACACCACGATGTCCTCGATACGCGCGCCATAACGCCCAGGGAGATAGATGCCAGGCTCGACGGAGAACGCCATTCCCGGCTCGAGCGGGTGTTCGTTGCCTGCGATGATGTAGGGATCCTCGTGGGTTTGCAGCCCGATCCCGTGCCCGGTCCGGTGGACGAATCGCTCCCCGTACCCGGCGTCGGCGATGGCGTCGCGAGCCACCGCGTCAATTGACGCGCAGGTGACTCCCGGTCGGACATGCGCAACCGCGTCCGCCTGCGCACGCGCGAGCACACCGTAGGCCGCGAGGAAATCCGCAGGCGGCTCGCCAACGGCGTACACACGGGTGGAGTCCGAACAGTAGCCTGCGCTGGTCGTCCCCCCGATGTCGACAACGACCGGGTCACCAGGCTCGATCACCCGGTCGGAAAGCTCGTGATGCGGGCTGGCGCCATTCGGGCCCGAGCCGACGATGACGAAGTCGACATTCGCGTGCCCCTCAGCGCGGATCGCGTCCGCAATATCCGCACCGACGTCCCGCTCACTGCGCCCCGCGCGCACCAACTCCGGCACCCGCTCGTGGACCCGGTCGATCGCCGCGGCGGCCTCCCGCAGTGCCTCAACTTCCACGGCGGACTTCCGCATGCGCAACTCTCGCAGCACATCGCCAGCGAGTCGCTGCTCCACGGTGGGCATGGCCGCTCGAAAGCGCAACACCTTCTCGGCCCACATCTGGTTGTCGACGGCGACCGCTCGGGCGCCGGGGACAAGGGATGCGACGAGGTCGTAGGGGTCCTCGGCCTCCGACCACGCGGCGATATCGATGCCTGCCGACCCCGCAGGGGACGCCTCGGCCGCTGGCTGCTCGAGCCTGGGAACAACCAGCACCGGATCACGCTCGGCGCGCACCACCAAGCACGTCAGCCGTTCGAGCGGCAACGCCCGGTAGCCGGTCAGGTAGCGAAGGTCAGCGCCCGGCGAGAGGAGGAGCGCGTCGAGACCGGCCGCGGAGGCCTGTGCTCGCGCACGCTCGACCCTGTCGGGAGCCTCCTCGTCCACGGCGGTGACGCGCATCCGGCCCGCTCCCTCCAACTCGCACGATGGCGCCCATGAGCGAGCATCGATCGGCCACCTGAATGACATGGCGACGCCCGCCCGGAGCAGCCGGAACAACCGTACTCCCGGCGTTCTCAGTAGCGTCGAAATCACGAGCGCAAGCCGGAGGGCTCGAGAACGTCGTGTCGGTGCCTGTGTGTCACGACGACGGCAGCTGGACCACCCTGCGACCGTCTGTCTGGTCATAGGCGTCATCGACGCCACGCCGGTACTGGGCGAGGGTGCTCTCGGCGGTCACGCCGACGCAGCGTCCGGTGGCGATGACGGCGAGCCAATCGTCGACGTCGTGGGTGTCCTCGGTCCGGAGGCGACGGTCGGGTGGCCAGAGGTCGGCGGTGGTGGTGCCGGTGCGCGGATCGACGGCCACGACCCGATCCGCGGCCGCTCTGGCCTGCGCAGCGGCCGCGGGTCTGCTGTCGTCGGCCGTCAGCCCGGTGGTCGCCGCCGGGATCGGCACCGTCGTCCTCGGCGAGACCCTGGCGCCGACCGACTGGCTCGCCATCGGCCTCATCGTCACGGCGAACGCCGCGAGCATCGTCGTCACCCCGGCGACCGCCCCGCGACCGGAGCCAGCCGGCTGATCCGTCCCCGGGCCACCAGCTCGGTGGTCACCACGGCGGCCACCGCCTCGGCCGCCAGGAGCCCGATCAGCACCAGGACCTGGGCGGCTCCGGCCTGCACCGGATTCCCGCTGCCGATCAGCACCCCCACGAAGGCCCCCGGCAGCGTCACCAGCCCGACGGTGCGGGTCTGGTCCGTCGCCGGCACCAGTGCCTGGCGCGCGGCGGGCCGGACCAGCTCCGTCGCCGCGTCCCGCTCGGTCAGGCCCAGCGACAGCGCCGCCTCGTACTCGCCGTGGCGCGTGGCCAGCTCGTCGAGGGCCCGGCGCCCCGCAAGCGACGTCGCCGTCATCGCACCGCCGATCACGATCCCGCACACCGGCACCAGCGCGATGCCGGTCGTCGGGACCGCCCTGGTCAGGACGACGATCGCGATCACCGGGGCGGCGCCGGCCGCGATGGGCACGCCCGCGAGCAGGCCGCTGCGGTGCGGAGTCATCCGCCGGGCCGACGTCGCCGCCGCAACCGCGAGCATGACCAGCACGAACCCGAGCGAGAGCCACAGCGACCGGACGACGGCGACGATGACCACGCTCACGACCGCCAGTTGGAGCACCGCCCGCGCCGCGGCCGTCGCGACCCTCCGCGCGATGCCCAACCCGGCGAACCCCGTCACCGCCGTCGCGACCGCGGTCAGCACGAGCAGTGCGACGCCCAGACCCCACCCGATGACGACGGTCGAGCCGCCCACGGACGCCGGTCACCCACCCGCCGGGCGAGCGGCGTGGAAGCGGGCGTGCAGTGCGTGGACCTGCGCGGCGAGGGTCGGCTCCGGCCCGTCGACCACGACGTGCGGCGCGATCTCCCGGATCGGCAGCGCACGCACCGGGGACGGTGCCACACCGAGCTCGGCGAGCCAGCCCGCCAGCTGCACCGAGGAGGTGGCGTACACGATCCGCCCGAGACCGACCCACCCGTGCGCCGCGGCACACATCGGACAGTGCTCCCCGGACGTGTACACGGTCGCCGTCGCACGCTCGGCAGGCCTGAGGTGGGTCGCCGCCCACTGCGCCAGGGCGAGCTCGGGATGCCGCGTCGGGTCGCCCGCCCCGACCCGGTTGCGGTCCTCGGCCAGGACCTCCCCTGTCGCCGCGACCAGCACCGACCCGAACGGTTCGTCGCCCGCGTCGACCGCCTCGGTCGCCAGGTCGACACAGCGCCGGAGGTGGGCTAGATCCGCTTCTGTCCGAGGATCGGTCTCCTTCGAGCCGGTCGGTTCCGCCATCGGTTTCCACCACCTCTGCTGTCGGGGAACGGTTCCCGGCACGATCACCCGGTGACGATCCCGGTGACAAGGTTGAGCGCGTGCCCGGTGACTTGACCGCGGCCGGCGGCATCACCGTCCGCCTCCGGTGCGGATTGCTCATCAGCACTTCTTACCGGTCTCCGAATCCGACCACGTCGGCGCTTCACCCTTCGCGAACAGCCTGGCGACATCTTCCGGGAACGCCTGGCGCCCTCCCGGAGGGCACCTGCAACGATGCGGCGGATGACCGACGCAACCGCGGCACGACCGCCGGCCCCGGCGGCCGCGCGACGTCTGCCGGCTCTCGCCCCTCCCCACGGCTTCACCGCCGCGTGGCTGCTGCTGTCGGCGGCCACGGTGGCGGTCCTGTGCAGTACCGGGTTCCTGCCGTTCTACGACTACTACCAGTGGCTCTTCCAGGGTCACGTCGTCGCCGTCCTGCTGTTCGGCGCCGACCCGGGCTCGGGTGCTATCGCGGACGCCTACTCCCTGAGCCCGGTGCCCGTACCGAACCTCGCCGCCCCGGTGGTCATCGGGCTCCTCGATGCGGTCATGCCCATCGAGGTCGCCGGCCGGGTGTTCGTCGTCGTGACCGTGCTCGGCTTCGCCTGCGCGTTCGGCCATCTCGTGCGCACGATCCAGCAGCGGCCCACCGTCGTCGAGTTCCTCGGGTTCCCCTGGGCGATGGGCTTCTTCCTGTACAAGGGCTACCTGAGCTACGCGTTCGGTCTCGCCCTGATGTTCGTGCTCGTGGCGACGCTGCACCGCCTCACCGACCGGCCGGCGGGTGATCACCGGAGAACGCTGCTCGCCGTGACCGGCGTGGGTGTGCTGCTGTACCTGTCGCACCTGCTCGCGTGGATCATGGGTGGGCTGGCCGTCCTCGCGCACGCGCTCGTCCTCGCCCGGCAGGGCCGCCGTCGGACGGCGGGGCAGCTCGTCGCCACCCTGTCACCCGGAGTCGTCCTCTCCGCGTGGTACCTGCTCGCCAACCGTGGCGGCACCGGGATCACGCTGTACCCGTCGTGGCGCGAGAAGGCCATCGCGCTGACGGAGACGCTGCAGTTCTTCCTGCGGTCGGATCCTTTCCCGCCGCCTCTCCCACTCTTCTGGATCAACGTGTCGCTCGCGCTCGCGTTCGTGGGGATCGTCCTGGCCCGGCTCGACGTGCGGGCGATCGGGACGGCCGTGGCAACCCGGCCGGTGCTGTGGGTCAGCGTCGCGCTGGCCGCCGTGGCGCTCCTGCTGCCGATCAGCACGGTCAACGACCTGATCAAACCGGACGAGCGGTTCGTGGCGCCCGCGCTGCTCCTGGCGATCGCGGCGCTGCCTTACCGGCGCGGGCGTCTGCGCCTGACGGTCCTCGGTCCGGCGCTCGCCGTGGTCGTCGTCGCGCTGCACCTCGTGGAGTACGTCGACGTCGGGCAGCGGATCGCGCAGGTCGACGCCGCCACCGACGCGGCCGTTCCCGCCACTACGGACGTCCTCGACCTGACGGTTCCGTCCCGGTACGGCTGCGACCCCGCGGCCGGGCCGGTCACCGGCGTGCCGGTGCTCAAGTGGTTCGCCGTGGACCACGCCCTCGAGGGTGGACCCGCGCGGGTCAACGTCGAGGAGACCTCCCTGGTGCACGCCCGCCGCTCCGCGCCCCCCGATGCCACCGTGCTCACGCTCGACGTCCCCGACGTGGCCACCGCGGTGCTCCCCGCCGCCGCCCCGTACGTCGAGGTGGTCGCCTGCCCGGCCGATCTGGCGGCCGTCCGGCAGGTGCTGGCACCGCACTACCGGTCGATCGCCGACGGCGACACCTACGCGATCCTCGCCCGCACCTAGCGGCGGAGCCGCCGGCTCTTACCCGGCTCCGAACCCGGTCACGTCGCCCCCTCACGGCGGGCAAGGAGCCTGGACCCATCGTCCGGGAGGCGGAGGGTGGCCATGACAACCCCGAACGCGGCACGACCGGAGGACGAGGGGGATGCCCCCGCGCGGACGACTGCCTGCCCGCATGATGGTCCGGTGCCGCACAGCGTTCTCATCGTCGACGACGACCGGGCCATCCGGGAGTCCCTGCCCGCATGCTCGAACGTCGAGGGCTACAACGTTCGACATGGTCATGTACCACGTCGCGGCGCTAACCAGGACCCGCGCGCAGACATCGACCGTCGTCGTCGACGTGATGATGCCGGCGTCGACGGGCTCGACCGTCTGTCGCGTCCTGCGCGCCGAGGGCGACCGGACGCCCATCCTCATGCTCACCGCGCGCTCGAGACCCCGGACCGGGTCGCCGGTCTGGACGCCGGTGCCGACGACTACCTGCCCAAGCCCTTCGACCTCGAGGAGCTGCTCGCCCGGGTGCGCGCGCTGCTGCGTCGCGCCGCGCCCGGTCTGACGCGGCGCCGAGGGCGACGACCACAATGCGCGTCGCTGAGCTCCGCCTCGACCCGGCAGCCCGTCGCTCCTGGTGGGGTGAGTGTGGAGCTGCGAGCTGTCCAAGACCGAGTTCGACCTGCTGGAGCTGCTCATGCTGAACAACGGGATCGTGCTCGAGCGCTCCCCGCATCTACGAGGACATCTGGGACTACGACTTCGGCCCCGACTCGAAGAACCTCGCGGTCTACATCAACGCCCTGCGCCGCAAGCTCGACGGCCACAAATGCGCCCAGCAACTCATCGACACCGTCCGCTGGCCTCGGGCTACACGCTGCGCGCACCGTGGGCGCGGCGCCTACAGCCTGGAGCTTGCGCCCGCGCGGGAGCACCTGCGCGCGAACCTGCGCACCCGCTTCGCGCTCGCCTTCGCCTTCGCCACCGTCGCCGCCGTGGTGGCGGCGACGGTCGAGGCTGCTCGGCTACAGCCCCGCCGACCGTAGCGCGATCTACCAGGCCAGATCGAAGCTCCTTGCAATTTTCGGTCAAAACCCCGGAAGTACGGTCCGAACGACGTAAAAACGAAGCCGGCGCCGGCCTGCCGCGACCCCGGGCGTTCAGGGCCGAAAAGGGCGAGTCGTCGTGCAGCATCGTCAGCACCGGACGGCGACGGTACACGCTCGCTCGGTCGCCTCGGCTGTCCGGCTGCCGGTCGACCGGGACGACCCTGGCGATCGCCGCGGGACCCGCGGCCGGCCCACCGACGTCGACCGAGACGGACGTCGGACGGCGAGTCCTACCGGATCCTCACCGTGGCGTACGGTCAACGGCGGCGGCGCCCTGCAGGTCGGCGTCGAGGTCGAGGACACCCCGAGCACGTGCTCGCGGACATGGCGAACCGAGATCGCCCTCGCCAGCGACGGCCGTGCTCGTCATCGCGGCTGGCGTCGGCTGGCTGCTGGCCCGGCGCATCACCCGCCGCCTCCAGCGCGCTGGCCAGCGCCGCCGAGGACGCTCTCGACCGACTCGATGTCGGCATCGAAGGTCACAGGTGCACGGTCGCCGGCTCACGACGAAGACGGGCCGGCTGGCGTCGAATGTTCAACGAAGATGCTCGCCGCCCTCGCCACGGCCCAAGCAAGGACCAGCAGCGCCTGGTGCAGGACGCCTGCAGACCAGCGATGCACGCCGTTGACCAGCCTGCGCACGAACGCGTCCACGCTGCGTCGAGTCGGAGATCAACTCACCAGAACGACTAGCGCCAGCAGGTGCTCGACGACCTGGAGAGCGAGAAAAGCGAGAAAGAGCTCACCCGTGGTGAACGAGGTGGTCGAGCTCGCGACGGATCGACGAATGACGACGAGGCGGAGCAGGATGGTCCACCTCGGCCCGCTGGTCGCCACACGGAGTCGACGACCCGGGCAAGCGCGCGCGCCGGCCGCGAAGGGTGCAAGGTAGGCGACGGACGACACGGTCGTGCTCGGTCGAATCCGCTCGCACTGGAACGTGCGGTCAACAACCTGGTCGAGAACGCGGTCGAAGTTCGATCAACACGATGGGTCCGATAAAAAAACTCGGTCGCCTGCGCCGGTGGTCGGGTGGAAGTCGCACGACCACGGCCCGGGCATCCACGAAAGCAGGATCTGCCCCGCATCTTCGACCGCTTCTACCGGTCGGACGACGCGGTGGAGCCGCCCCGGTTCGGGGCTGGGGCTGGCGATCGTCGCCACCATCGTCGACCAAAAGCACGGCGGCCGGGTGGGTGCGGCGAAAACCGACCCGACGGCGGCGCCACGGTCGGCTTCACCCTTTTTTTTTTTTTTTTTTTTTTTTTTTTTTTTTTTTTTTTTAAAAAAAAAAAAAAAAAAAAAAAAAAAAAAAAAAAAAAAAAAAAAAAAAAAAAAAAAAAAAAAAAAAATTTTTTTTTTTTTTTTTTTTTTTTTTTTTTTTTTTTTTTTTTTTTTTTTTTTTTTTTTTTTTTTTTTTTTTTTTTTTTTTTTTTTTTTTTTTTTTTTTTTTTTTTTTTTTTTTTTTTTTTTTTTTTTTTTTTTTTTTTTTTTTTTTTTTTTTTTTTTTTTTTTTTTTTTTTTTTTTTTTTTTTTTTTTTTTTTTTTTTTTTTTTTTTTTTTTTTTTTTTTTTTTTTTTTTTTTTTTTTTTTTTTTTTTTTTTTTTTTTTTTTTTTTTTTTTTTTTTTTTTTTTTTTTTTTTTTTTTTTTTTTTTTTTTTTTTTTTTTTTTTTTTTTTTTTTTTTTTTTTTTTTTTTTTTTTTTTTTTTTTTTTTTTTTTTTTTTTTTTTTTTTTTTTTTTTTTTTTTTTTTTTTTTTTTTTTTTTTTTTTTTTTTTTTTTTTTTTTTTTTTTTTTTTTTTTTTTTTTTTTTTTTTTTTTTTTTTTTTTTTTTTTTTTTTTTTTTTTTTTTTTTTTTTTTTTTTTTTTTTTTTTTTTTTTTTTTTTTTTTTTTTTTTTTTTTTTTTTTTTTTTTTTTTTTTTTTTTTTTTTTTTTTTTTTTTTTTTTTTTTTTTTTTTTTTTTTTTTTTTTTTTTTTTTTTTTTTTTTTTTTTTTTTTTTTTTTTTTTTTTTTTTTTTTTTTTTTTTTTTTTTTTTTTTTTTTTTTTTTTTTTTTTTTTTTTAAAAAAAAAAAAAAAAAAAAAAAAAAAAAAAAAAAAAAGGGGGGGGGGGGGGGGGGGGGGGGGGGGGGGAAAAAGAATCGTGGTCGTCGGCGCCAGCGTCGGGCAGGGGCACGACGGCGCGGCCCGCGAGCTGGCTCGCCGACTGGCCGCCTCGGGGGTCGACGTCACCGTCCACGACTACCTCGACGCGCTCCCCGCCGCGGCGCGCGTGGCGCTGCGCGACCTCTACGCCCCGACCGTGCAGCACCTAAAAGCCGTCTTCGACGGGTTGTTCCGCCGGCTCGAGCGGCCCGGGCCGCCGCGGTAAACGCCCGCTTCACGAGCGCGCTGGCACGGCCGGAGATGGCCCGCTGGGCAGCGGGCGCCGACGTCGTCGTCTCGACCTACCCGCTGGCCGGGCAGACCCTGGGCGCCACCTGCGCCGCCTCTCCCCGACGGGGCGGGTGTCCGGGACGTCTCGATCACGCGCACCTCACCGATCCGGCCGCACACTCGTGCTGCGGCGCCACCCCGACGTCGACCTGCATCTGACCGTCACCCGGGCGACCGCCCGCGACGCGGCCCGCTACGGCGTGGCAAAAAAAAACGCCGGTCCCCACGCGCCCCGCGGTCGGCTACCGCGGCAGCCGCCGCTCGAAACTGCGGTCTGAGCCCTGGGATTCCCTGGCCCCTGACGCGCCCCTGCGGTCGCGCGCGCTGATCGGCGCCGGCTCTGCTCGAACTTGGCCAAAACCCCCGCACCGTGGCGGCGATCCTGCACCACCCGCGGGCAAATAACGTTGTGCTGTGCGAAAAAAAAGGCGCGCTGCGGCGGCGGAGGGCGGGCGGAACCGCGCGTCACGCCGCTGGGCTGGCGTGACGACAAGGCCGGACCTGATGGCGGCCGCGGATCTCCTGGTGTACAACGCGGTGGGGCTGTCCCTGACCGAGGAAAAAGGCGCCATTCCCCGGCGGTGACCTACCTGCCGATCCCCGGGCACGGTCGGGCGAACGCCGCCGTGCTCGACCGCCGCGCCGGGGTGGCGGGCTGGCCCCGCGACCCGCAGCAGCTCGCCGACACGATCGAGCGGCTCGCGTCGACGACGCCCCGGCCGCTGCCGATGCCGGCCTGGCCGGCCGGAGCCGATCCGGCCGCAGTCGTCGTGCGGGAGATCGAGCGGGCGCGGACCGGGGGCCGGGAACGCCGCCGTGCGGGCGAGCGGGTTCTGATGAGCCTCTTGTGAGCTCCGTCGTCGGGGCCGCCGCGGCCGCGCTGGCCGCGGCGGCACTGCTCGGCAGCGCCGCCGCGGCCCAACGGCTGGCCGCGCTCACGGTTCCGTCCTACGGCGCGGGCGATCCCCGCCTCGTCACCGCACTCACCCGCCGGCCGTGGGCGGTGGATCGGTACCGGGGCCGCGGTCGCCGGGCTGGGTCTGCAGATGCTCGCCCTCGCGCTGGGCCCGATCATCGTGGTGCAGAGCGTGATGACCAGCAGCATCGTCTTCACCACCGTCACCGAAGGGCTGCTGACGGGGCGCCGGCCGCGCGGAGGCACGTGGTCGGGCGTCGGGCTGACCGGCCTCGGCCTGGTCGGCCTGCTCAAGGCGCTCCGCCCGACGGCGGGCACCGGCGCAGTGCCGCCCGCCGGCTCGACGCTCGCGGTGGCGGCGGGCTGCCTCGTGCTCATGCTCGCCGCGGTCAAAAGGGAAAAAAAAAAAAAAAAAAAAAAAAAAAAAAAAAAAAAAAAAAAAAAAAAAAAAAAAAAAAAAAAAAAAAAAAAAAAAAAAAAAAAAAAAAAAAAAAAAAAAAAAAAAAAAAAAAAAAAAAAAAAAAAAAAAAAAAAAAAAAAAAAAAAAAAAAAAAAAAAAAAAAAAAAAAAAAAAAAAAAAAAAAAAAAAAAAAAAAAAAAAAAAAAAAAAAAAAAAAAAAAAAAAAAAAAAAAAAAAAAAAAAAAAAAAAAAAAAAAAAAAAAAAAAAAAAAAAAAAAAAAAAAAAAAAAAAAAAAAAAAAAAAAAAAAAAAAAAAAAAAAAAAAAAAAAAAAAAAAAAAAAAAAAAAAAAAAAAAAAAAAAAAAAAAAAAAAAAAAAAAAAAAAAAAAAAAAAAAAAAAAAAAAAAAAAAAAAAAAAAAAAAAAAAAAAAAAAAAAAAAAAAAAAAAAAAAAAAAAAAAAAAAAAAAAAAAAAAAAAAAAAAAAAAAAAAAAAAAAAAAAAAAAAAAAAAAAAAAAAAAAAAAAAAAAAAAAAAAAAAAAAAAAAAAAAAAAAAAAAAAAAAAAAAAAAAAAAAAAAAAAAAAAAAAAAAAAAAAAAAAAAAAAAAAAAAAAAAAAAAAAAAAAAAAAAAAAAAAAAAAAAAAAAAAAAAAAAAAAAAAAAAAAAAAAAAAAAAAAAAAAAAAAAAAAAAAAAAAAAAAAAAAAAAAAAAAAAAAAAAAAAAAAAAAAAAAAAAAAAAAAAAAAAAAAAAAAAAAAAAAAAAAAAAAAAAAAAAAAAAAAAAAAAAAAAAAAAAAAAAAAAAAAAAAAAAAAAAAAAAAAAAAAAAAAAAAAAAAAAAAAAAAAAAAAAAAAAAAAAAAAAAAAAAAAAAAAAAAAAAAAAAAAAAAAAAAAAAAAAAAAAAAAAAAAAAAAAAAAAAAAAAAAAAAAAAAAAAAAAAAAAAAAAAAAATTTTTTTTTTTTTTTTTTTTTTTTTTTTTTTTTTTTTTTTTTTTTTTTTTTTTTTTTTTTTTTTTTTTTTTTTTTTTTTTTTTTTTTTTTTTTTTTTTTTTTTTTTTTTTTTTTTTTTTTTTTTTTTTTTTTTTTTTTTTTTTTTTTTTTTTTTTTTTTTTTTTTTTTTTTTTTTTTTTTTTTTTTTTTTTTTTTTTTTTTTTTTTTTTTTTTTTTTTTTTTTTTTTTTTTTTTTTTTTTTTTTTTTTTTTTTTTTTTTTTTTTTTTTTTTTTTTTTTTTTTTTTTTTTTTTTTTTTTTTTTTTTTTTTTTTTTTTTTTTTTTTTTTTTTTTTTTTTTTTTTTTTTTTTTTTTTTTTTTTTTTTTTTTAAAAAAAAAAAAAAAAAAAAAAAAAAAAAAAAAAAAAAAAAAAAAAAAAAAAAAAAAAAAAAAAAAAAAAAAAAAAAAAAAAAAAAAAAAAAAAAAAAAAAAAAAAAAAAAAAAAAAAAAAAAAAAAAAAAAAAAAAAAAAAAAAAAAAAAAAAAAAAAAAAAAAAAAAAAAAAAAAAAAAAAAAAAAAAAAAAAAAAAAAAAAAAAAAAAAAAAAAAAAAAAAAAAAAAAAAAAAAAAAAAAAAAAAAAAAAAAAAAAAAAAAAAAAAAAAAAAAAAAAAAAAAAAAAAAAAAAAAAAAAAAAAAAAAAAAAAAAAAAAAAAAAAAAAAAAAAAAAAAAAAAAAAAAAAAAAAAAAAAAAAAAAAAAAAAAAAAAAAAAAAAAAAAAAAAAAAAAAAAAAAAAAAAAAAAAAAAAAAAAAAAAAAAAAAAAAAAAAAAAAAAAAAAAAAAAAAAAAAAAAAAAAAAAAAAAAAAAAAAAAAAAAAAAAAAAAAAAAAAAAAATCAAGCGCGTCCTCGGTCTGGAACAAGATCAGGGGCGACGGGCAGATCAGGGGCGACGCAGCGCCTGGCTGAGCCGCGCCGCCTGCCGGATGAGGTGGTCCCGCTCGGCGGGTTCGGCGGCGGCCGGGCGGCCTCGGCGTAGAGCCGTGCCGCGGTCGGCAGGTCGCCGGCCCGCTCGTGGAGGTACGCCGACGCGGCGGCGTGGCGGGGCAGCCCGGGTCGACCGTCGGCGAGCGCCGCGAGCCCGGCCACGCGGGCCGTCGGCCTCACCGACCGCGACGGCGCGGTTGAGCCGCACGACCGGGGTGCCGGTGAGCCGGAGCAGCTCGTCGTACCAGCTCGACGATCTGCACCCAGTCGGTCTCCTCGGCGCGCGGCGCGTCGGCGTGCAGGGCGGCGATCGCGGCCTGGGCCTGGTACTCGCCGAGCCGGTCGCGGGCCAGTGCGGCCTGCAGGACCGCGACGCCCTCGGCGATCAGCGCGGTGTCCCAGCGCGTCCGGTCCTGGTCGGCCAGTGGGACGAGGCGCCGTCGCGCCGTCCGCGCTGGTCGCCGGGCGTGGTGCAGCAGCATCAGCGCGAGCAGGCCCGCCGCCTCTCTCGTCGTTCGTCATCGACGACAGCTGCCGGGCGAGTCGGATCGCCTCTTCGGCCAGGTCGACGTCGCCGGTGTAGCCCTCGTTGAAGACCAGGTAGAGCACCCGCAGGACGGTGGCCAGGTCGCCCGGCTGGTCGAAGCGGACGTCGCGGACCGTGCGCTTGGCGCGGCTGATCCGCTGCGCCATCGTCGCCTCGGGCACGAGGTAGGCCGGGCGATCTGCCGCGTCGTCAGGCCGCCGACAGCGCGCAGCGTGAGCGCGACCGCGGATGCCGGGGTCAGCGACGGGTGCGCGCACAGGAAGTACAGCTGCAGCGTGTCGTCGCGGCCTCGGCCGGCCCGGGCGGCGGCTCGGCTCGACGACCCGCTGCTCGCGGCCGCGGCGCGAGCGCCTCGGCGCGCGGACGTCGAGGAACCTGCGCCAGGCGACCGTGACCAGCCAGCCCTTCGGGTCGGCGGGCGGCGGTCGGCCAGTCGGCGCGGCCTGCGACGAGAGCCTCCTGCACGGCGTCCTCGGCCGTCGCGAAGTCGGCCCCGCGACGGACGAGGACGCCGATCACCTGCGGGAGTCAGCTCCCGCAGCAGCAGTTCGTCCATCACCTGTCGCACTGCCGGTCCGGTCACTCGGTGAGCGGTCGGGCGGCGCGGTCAGGAACGGGCGCACCTCGAGCCACTCGTGGATCGGCTTGCCGCCGGCGCCCGGGCGCGGCCGACAGCTCGCCGGCCAGCTCGAGCGCGCGCTCGTAGGTGTCGACGTCGATCACCATCCACCCGGCGATCAGGTCCTTGGTCTCCGCGAACGGGCCGTCGGTGACCGGCGGACGGCCCTCGCCGTCGTAGCGCACGAACGTGCCCTCGGGCGAGAGCGCCTGGCCGTCCACGAACTCCCCGGTGCTCTCGAGCCGGGCGGCGAAGTCGTCCATGTACCGCACGTGGGCGTCGATCTCCTCGGGCGTCCACTGGTCCATCGGGACGTCGTTGACGGCGCTCGGGGGCGCCGCGGTAGTGCTTGAGCAGCAGGTACTTCGCCATGGTCGGTCTCCTCGGTGCGGTGCGGCCACGGTGGCCGCATCTCACCCTGGGACGGAGCCGGCGGGCCGGTCTCGACATCCCCCGCCACATCTTTTCTCCACCTCTTACCCACTCCCCACCATTTTTTTTTTTTTTTTTTTTAAAAAAAAAAAAAAAAAAAAAAAAAAAAAAAAAAAAAAAAAAAAAAAAAAAAAAAAAAAAAAAAAAAAAAAAAAAAAAAAAAAAAAAAAAAAAAAAAAAAAAAAAAAAAAAAAAAAAAAAAAAAAAAAAAAAAAAAAAAAAAAAAAAAAAAAAAAAAAAAAAAAAAAAAAAAAAAAAAAAAAAAAAAAAAAAAAAAAAAAAAAAAAAAAAAAAAAAAAAAAAAAAAAAAAAAAAAAAAAAAAAAAAAAAAAAAAAAAAAAAAAAAAAAAAAAAAAAAAAAAAAAAAAAAAAAAAAAAAAAAAAAAAAAAAAAAAAAAAAAAAAAAAAAAAAAAAAAAAAAAAAAAAAAAAAAAAAAAAAAAAAAAAAAAAAAAAAAAAAAAAAAAAAAAAAAAAAAAAAAAAAAAAAAAAAAAAAAAAAAAAAAAAAAAAAAAAAAAAAAAAAAAAAAAAAAAAAAAAAAAAAAAAAAAAAAAAAAAAAAAAAAAAAAAAAAAAAAAAAAAAAAAAAAAAAAAAAAAAAAAAAAAAAAAAAACCCGTCCGATGTGGGCGGCGGCCTGCTGGCCGGCTCGCTCGTCGCGCTCACGGCCGCCGCGCTCCTCCTGCGGTCACACGCCGAGGCTGTCCCCCGCTGACGGCACTGCGCGGCCGGTCCGGACGGGTGCCGTCGGCGATGACCGCCGGCAGCTCGATGGTCACCGCGGCGCCGCCGCCGTCCCGGTTGGCGGCCTCGACCTCCGTCGTGGGCCCGGACGATCGCGCGGTGATGGACAGGCCGAGGCCCGAGCCGCCGTCGCCGCGGCCGCGGGCGTTATCGGCGCGCCGGAAGCGCTCGAAGGCGTGGGGGAGGAAGTCCAGGGGGAAGCCGGGGCCGCGGTCGCGACGATGGTGAGCACGCCGGGGCGTGGACGCCGGTCGCTCAGCTCGACGACCCCACCCCGCGGGGAGTGGGTGGCGTTGTCAGCACGTTGTCCAGGGCCTGCCGGAGCCGGTCGGGGTCGCCGTTGATCACCAGGAGCGCCGGCCGTGGACCGCGACCGTGACACCCGGGCGGCCCGGGTCGCCGCGCGGCGCGCCGCGGCGCGCCCCAGGTCGGGCGTGGACAGCCGCGCAGACGAGGAACGGCGGTCGTCCTCGGCCCGGGCGAGCAGGAGGAGGTCCTCGGCGAGGTGGATCATCCGGTCGGTCTCTCGGCCGGCCCCGTGGACGGCCTCCAGGAGCGCCTCCCGACTGCGGCCCGGTCTGCGCGCGAGCTCGAGCTCCGCCCGCAGGATCGCCAGGGCGTCCGCAGCTCGTGCCCGGCGTCGGCGACGAACCCCCGTTCGTGGCGCAGGGCCTCCTGGAGGCGGTCGAGCAGCGCGTTGATCGTGGTGGCCAGTGCCGCGAGCTCGTCTCGGGTCGCGGCACACCGAGGCGGCGGTCGAGGTCGCGCTCGCTGATCGCCGCGGCCTCGCGGCGCATCCGCTCGACGGGCCGCAGGGCCGCCCCGGCCAGCAGCCACCCCCCGACCCCGGCGAGGAGGACCGCCATCGGCGCCGCGACCAGCAGGGCCAGCTCGACCCGCTCGACGGCCACGTCGGAGACCACGGTCCGGGCACCACGCCACGACGACCGGGCGCCGGCGCCGGCGCGGGCGCGGCCAGCACCGGGTGCGGTCCGCCCGTCTGCGCTGTGAACGTCGCCCGCCAGCGGGGGCCGGCGGCGCTGCGTGTCGGTCAGCAGCGCGGCGGTGCCGGCGGACGACGACACCCGGCCGTCGGCCGTGAGGACCTGGACCGGCGTTCCCGCCGGTCGGCCGGCCCCGACGCCGTCGCGCCAGCTCGCCGCGACGTCGGCACTGGTCCCGCAGCCCCGCGTCGAGGGTCGTGTCGAGGCTCGCCCGCAGCTGCAGGAGGAAGGCCGACCCGGCGACCAGGCGGCGGTACCCAGAGCGAACAGACCCAGGCGGACCCGCAGCGGCATCGCGCCTCCTCAGCCGTCGCCCGGCCCGCCGTAGGACGGTCGCCGGCGCCGTTCCTCGCCGCGCAGGCGGTAGCCCGCGCCGCGGACGGTCTCGAGCTGGTCGCGCCCGAACGGTCGGTCGATCTTGCGCCGCAGGTAGAGCACGTACTGGTCGACGACGTTGGAGACGCCGTCGTAGGCGAAGTCCCACACGTGCTCGAGGATCGGCGTCCGGGTGAGGACCTCGTCGGGGTGCCGCAGGAAGAGCTCGAGCAGCGCGAACTCCTTGGCCGAGAGGCGCAGCTCGGTCCCGCCGCGCCACGCCCGGTGGGGGCCGGGTCGAGCCGCAGGTCGCCGACCTGCAGCACGGTCGGCCGGTCGACCGCGCCGCGGCGGATGAGCGCGCGCACGCCGGGCGGCGAGCTCGGCGAAGCTGAAGGGCTTGACGAGGTAGTCGTCGGCGCCGGCGTCGAGCCCGCGGACCCGGTCCTCGACGCGCGTCCCGGGCGGTCAGCATGAGGACCGGCACCCACCGGCCTGCTCCCGCAGCTGCCGGCAGACCTCGAAGCCGTCCAGGCCGGGGAGCATGAGCGTCCAGCACGACGGCGTCGTAGTCGAACTCGGTCGCCTGCCACACGCGTCCGGCCCGGTCGAGGCGACGTCGACGGCGTAGCCGTCCTCCTCGAGGCCGCGCTTGAGCAGGGCCGCCATCCGGACCTCGTCCTCGACCACCAGACGCGCACGTCATCACGATAGGAAGGCGATGATGTGAGTGCGATGAGGACCCGCTCAGCCGGCGCGGCCGACACGGCGGCGCCGCTCCCGCCCGACCTCCAGCACGAGCGGGATCAGCGAGACGACGACGATCAGGGCGATCACGGGCAGCAGGTAGGCGTCGACGCCGGGGACGGACGCCCCGAGGGCGTACCCGGCCAGCACGAGCCCGACCGTCCACACAAGGCCCCCGACGACCTGCCAGAGGGTGAAGGTCCGCAGCGGGGTGTGCAGCGCACCGGCGACGGGGTTGAGCACGGTGCGCACGACCGGGATGAACCGGGCGAGGACGATCGCCTTCGCCGGCCCGTACCGGGCGAACAGCTCCTCGGCGCGCCGCATGCCGTCGGCGACCTTCGGCCGGTCGGGCCCGCTCGCTGCAGGGCCCGACCGGCGCGGCGCCCGATGAGGAACCCGACCTGCGCCCCGGCCAGCGCGCCGGCCGCCGCGGCCACCAGCACCCACGGCAGGCTCAGGTGCACCCGCCCGGCGCCGGTCGCCGCGAGCAGGCCGGCGGTGAACAGCAGCGAGTCGCCGGGCAGGAAGAACCCGATCAGCAGCCCGGTCTCGGCGAACAGCACGACCAGGACACCGACCGTGCCGAACGACGACAGCAGGTCGTTCGCGCTGAGCGGGTTCAGGGCGAGCACGGTGGTCACGGTCCTCCTCGGAGCTCGGCCCACGTGGACCGTCGCACGAACGGTAGGTCGCCGCCACTCCGGGCCGGCGAGAACCGGGTAAGGGCTCGACAAGAATCGCCCGGTCCGCGCGGAGATGAGAACGGGCTCATCGCGCGCACATGATCCGCGAATCCTGTGCATCGCAGTGTTGGCCTCTCCCGGAGGAGAGGACATCGCATGCTGCTGGACGGGCATCGACCCCGCTCCCCTTCCGACCCGCGGCGGCCCCGGCGGCGGCTGGCCGTCGCGCTGGCCATCGCCATCCCGGTGGCGGTGCTCGGAACGCCGGCGGCGTCGTACGTCACCGCGCTCACCGCCCCGGGATCCGCCGACTGGCAGACGACCTCCGTCGAGTGGATGCGCGACCACGGCGGCGGCCTCGCTCGTCGACACCGCGGAGAACTGGTGGTACGCCCACAACCGGCCCACGGGCGCTGTTCCGGCGGCCGCAACGCTGCCCACCGACGACGGGCCGGCCGGACCACCGGCCGCAGGCCGGACGGCCCAACCAGCGACGGCACAGCCTCCGGCGCTGCCGCTGCTGGCCGGGCAGCCGGCTCTGTCCCACGAGGCCGAATGGGTGCCGAACCCGGACGGCGGTGCCACTCCGGCGCTCTACAGCGCCTACTTCAGGCCGAACGCCGACTACCCGAGCCAGATCGTCGGCGTCGCCTGGATGAACCAGTCCCTCACCAGCACGCACCTGTTCGCCGGCACCGCCGAACCCGTCCCCGGGACGACGCGCGGCCGCCGCCCAGGTCCCGCGCGACCTGCGCAGCCGGCTGGTGGCCGTGTTCAACTCCGGCTGGAAGATGGCCGACAGCCGCGGCGGCTTCTACGCGGGCGGGAAGTCCCTGGTGCCGCTGCAGGACGGGGCGGCCTCGCTGGTCATCGACACGTCGGGGCGGGTCACGGTCGGTCAGTGGGGTCGCGACGTCCATCTCGGCCCGGACGTCGCCGCCGTCCGCCAGAACCTGGATCTGATCGTCGACGATGGCCGTCCGCTCGACGGGCTGGCCGACAACGCGACCGGAGCCTGGGGAAGCCCGCACAACCAGTTCCAGTTCACCTGGCGCTCCGGTCTCGGCACCGACCGGTCCGGAAACCTGATCTACGTCGCCGGCGACCAGCTCACGCTGTCCGGTCTCGCCGACGCCATGACCGCGGCCGGGGTGCAGCGCGGCATGGAGCTCGACATCCACCCCAAGACCGTCACGTTCACCATCATCCGCCCGTCACAGACGGGGCTCGACGCCACGAAGCTGCTGCCGGCGATGGTGAAGCCCGCGGACCGCTACCTCGTGCCCGACCACCGCGACTTCCTCGCGGTCACCCTCCGCACCGGGCCCTGAGAGGATTCCGGTGGCGGAGAAGGGCGAGCTGGACGCCCGCCTGGCGGCACCACGTTGAGCCGTTCGACGGTGCCCCTATCCGGGCTCTTACCCAGCTCGCACCCACGACTTCCCGCCGTCTCACCTCGGCCCCCCAGACTGAGCCCAGCGGCCTCCAGTGCGTGTGGCCTCCCCGAAGGAGCACCTGTCAACCCCCAGCGACCGGACGGGTCCGCCCGCGAGCAGACGAAGGACATCGAACAGGCCATGCGTCCCGCCCCATCAGGATGACCGTGAGACGGCAGCGCCGGTCCCGACCGACGGTCACCGGGGCCGGTGGGCGCGTCGTGGTGGTGTCCGCCTCGGTCGGGGGCGGGCACGACGGGGCCGCCCGCGAGCTGGCCCAGCGGCTTCGGACCGCCGGCCGAACGGTCGACCTCGTGGACGCCCTGGACCTGCTCCCGGGCCGCCTGGGTCACTTGCTGTGTCGCTTCTACCGGCTCCAGCTCACGGTCGCCCCCCGGAGTTGGGGGTGGCTGCTCGCCGCGCCGGACACCCGGGCGCTGACCGCCGATGGGGAGCGGTGTCGCCCTGCTCGCCGTCCGCCGGCTCGAGGGGTTCGTCGACGCGGACGTGGTGCTGGCGGTGTCGACGTACCCGATGGCGACCCAGGCACTCGCGCGTGCGCGGGCCAGGGGGCGGCTGCGCGCCCCGCTGGTGGTGCACCTCACCGATCCCTCCGTCCACCGCCTGTCGATCAGCCGGCACGCCGCGCTGACCGTGGCACCGACCGACGTCGCAGCTCGCCAGGCACGCCGGCTCGGAGCCGGGCGGACGGTCGTCGTACCGCCGCTCGTCGCGACGGGGTTCCGGCCCGCGACCGGGCCGGCCGAGCGAGACCGGCTTCGGGAGGCGTTCCACCTGCCGGCCCGCCTGCGACTCGCCCTCGTCGTGTCCGGCTCGTGGGGTGTCGGTGACGTCGAGCGGACCGTGGCCGACATCGCCGCGACCGGGCTGGCCACGCCGGTGGTCGCCTGCGGCCGCAACGAGGCCGCTGCGGGCCCGCCTCGTGGCGTCCGGCCATCGCCATGTCATGGGCTGGGTCGACGACATGGCCGGCCTGATCCGGTCGTGTGACGTCGTCGTCCAGAACGCGGGCGGCCTGACCGCCGCGGAGGCCCTGGCCAGCGAGGTGCCGGTGCTGACCTACCGCTGCCTGCCCGGCCACGGACGCACGAACGCGGCCGCGCTGGACGCGGAGGGTCTCGTGCCGTGGATCCGGTCACGCGGCGGCCTCGCCCAGGGCCTGACGTGCGCCGGCGCCGCCGGGACCGCGGTCGTCGTCGACCCCCGCCGGGCGGAGCTCGACGCCGCGTTGGCGGCGCTTCTGCCCGCGGCGTCGGCAGCGGTGGCGCGGCCCGCATGCTGAGGACGGCCGTCGTCGGAGGCCTGGCGTTGGCCGCCGCAGCGCACGCGGCACCGGCGGCGCTGTTCCTCCCCCCGGTGCGCGATGCCCTCGCCCCCCGGATCGCGGGCCGCGGTGACCCGGGACATGTGGCGCTGACCTTCGACGACGGACCCCATCACGACGCGACCCCGCTCGTGCTCGCCGTCCTGCGCCGCCACCGGGTCCGCGCGACGTTCTTCGTGCTCGGTGAACAGCTGGCCCACGCTCCCCGGCTCGGACGTGCACTGGCCGACGACGGACACGAGGTCGCCGTGCACGGGTGGGACCACCGGTGCCTGCTCCGCCGGGGTCCGAACGCCGTGTACGACGACCTGGCCCGTGCGGTCGAGGTGGTCGAGCGGCACACCGGCACCCGCCCGCGCCGCATGCGTGCGCCGTACGGCGTCTTGACCGGGCCGGCGCTGCTGGCCGGGTCGCGGCTCGGCCTCGAACCGGTGCTGTGGACCTGCTGGGGCCGGGACTGGACCCGGCGCGCGACCCCCGCGTCCGTGGCCTCGACGGTTATCCGCGGCCTGTCCGGTGGCGGCACCATCCTGCTGCACGACTCCGACGTCGCCGCCGCCCCCGGCTCGTGGCGCGCGACGGTCGGCGCGCTGCCGTGGGTGCTGGACCACTGCCGAGCACACGGGTTCGCGGTCGGGCCGCTGGTCGATCATGGCGTCGCCGATCTCCTCGGCCGCTGAATGCGAGTGGGAGACCAGGTCGCGCGCTCACCGGGAGAGCCGAACTCCCTGCAGGGGGTGTCCCAGAGGATGCGGTTGCGGGCGCCGTCCCCACGGTGGGGTCGGGCCGCCCGCAATGATCGAAATGCACCCGCACCGACGAGCGCTCCAACAGTGGCGACAACGCGACGAGCTGGTCGTCGATCACCTGAACATCCGCGATCATGTCGAGGGCTTCGAGGTGGGCCAGCAGCGGACCGGCGTCGGCGTAGTACTCGACACCCAGCAGGGCCGCGTTGAGCGTGACGCCGAGGACCCCCGCCGCCTTCAGCGCGGCGAGCTCGGCGCGCGGGATGTCGTGGGGGACGACCTGCCGAGCTCCTGCCCCGCCGAGCCGGGTCGAGCACACTCACGGGCGTACAGGACGGGAGCGAGTGATGAAGGTCGAACTCAGGCCGGGCCGCCGCGACGACGCCGAGGTCTGCGGACGAATCTGTTACGACGCATTCGGCGCGATCGCCGCCGCGCACGGATTCCCCTCGGACTTCCCGTCGCTCCAGGTGGGGGTCGACGTGGCATCGGCGATGCTCGCGCATCCGCAGATCTACGCGGTGGTGGCCGAGCTCGACGGCCAGGTCGTCGGCAGCAACTTCCTGGACGAACGCTCCGCGATCGCCGGGGTCGGACCGGTCAGCGTCGACCCCGCCGCCCAGAACCGCGGCGTCGGGCGAGCCTTGATGCTCGACGTCCTGCGTCGCGCCACCGACCGGCAGGCTCCCGGGGTACGCCTGCTCCAGGCGGCGTACCACAGCCGATCGCTGTCGCTCTACGCCACGCTCGGCTTCACCGTCCGCGACGTCCTCGCCTGCATGCAGGGCACGCCGCCCGCCGGCCAGATCCCGGGGCACCAGGTCCGGCAGGCCACCACCGCCGACCTCGACGCCTGCGCCGTCGTGTGCCACCGCGTCCACGGACACGGCCGCACCGCAGAGATGGCGGACGCGATCGCCCACGGGACCGGCCTGGTAGTCGAGCACCACGGCCAGATCAGCGGCTACGCCAGCGACCTGGGCTTCACCGGCCACGCCGTGGGCGAGAGCGACGCCGACCTCAAGGCGCTCATCCTGGCCGCCGACAGCTTCCACGGCTCCGGAATCCTGGTGCCGACCACCAACGGCGAGTTGTTCCGCTGGTGCCTGGAACAGGGCCTGCACGTCGTGCACATGATGACTCTGATGAGCGTCGGCCTCCACACCACGCCCCGGGGCGCCTACCTGCCCAGTGTCCAGTTCTGAGGCTCGCCGTGCCCTGAACGGCGCGCCGGGGCCTCGAACCTGGACCGACCGGGTCCTGATCGCCGCCCTGACTGCGGCTACCGGACTACTGTTCGGGTGGTGGCCGACTGGGACGGGAAGGGGCTGCCCCCGATCGCCGCCGAGCGTGCACGTCGTGCCGCTGCGGGCGGGGCGTGGACGTCGCTGTTGACCGCGCCGGCCGCCGCCGGTCTGCAGGTCGCGGGATTCGAGCCCGTCGGCGAGGTGATGGGCTGCATGGTCGAGCACATCGGCTGGCAGGCTTCGGCGGCTGCGGGGCTACGGGCCGGCGCGGGCTGGGGCGTCGGGACCGTCACCAGTGGCTCCGGCGCCCGGTTCGCCGGCTTCGCGCCGTACGTCGACGCGCTCTACCGCGGCTACGACACCGCGATCGCCCGCATGCTCGCCGAGGCGCAGGCGATGGGCGCCGACGGCGTCGTCGGCGTCCGGCTCTCCGTCGAGCACCTCGGGCAGGACAACCGGGAGTTCGTCGCGCTGGGGACCGCCGTCCGCGCGCTCCGGCCCGGTGCACGCGCCGCGGCCCTTCGTGACGGACCTGCCCGGTGCCGACGTCGCGAAGCTGCTGCACGCCGGCTGGGTGCCGGTGTCGATCGCCTTCGGCATCTCGGTCGCCGTCCGTCACGACGACTACGCCACCCAGCAGCAGGCGCGCGCCTGGGGGCGGAACACCGAGGTGTCGCGGCTACACCGAACTGGTGCAGCACGTCCGGCACGACGCGCGGCCCGGTTCGCCGAGCACGCCTCCCGGGCCGGTGCCGAGGGCGCGATCGTGTCGCACATGGGCCTGCACATCTGGGAGCACGAGCCGGCCGAGGGCCACCGCGACCACGTCGCCGAGTCCACCGTCTTCGGCACGACGCTCGTCCGCTTCCACCGGGGGCGCACCGCGCCGACCCGAGCCCTGACCATCCTCCCGCTGCGGCGGGCCTGACCCTTCCGGAGCCCCCATGACGATCGAGGCCAACGAGCTCGGCGTACCCGAGGACGCGCTGCGGCGACTCGCCGAGATGCGGCCGGGGCAGCGGACGACGCTGTTCACCTCGGATCTGTCGGTCAACGAGTTCCTGCTCGTCCGGGAGGCCGGCTTCCGGCCGCTCGGGCTGGTGCTCGGCAGCTCGATCTACCACGTCGGGCTTCCAGATGGGCCGGTGGAGCAAGAACCAGGAGCTCGACACGCTCTCGCAGGCGATGTACCACGCCCGCGAGCTCGCGATGACCCGGATGGAGGCCGAGGCCGACGTCCTCGGCGCCGACGGGATCGTCGGCGTGCGGCTGGACATCGAGTTCAAGGAGTTCGGCTCCGACCTCGCCGAGTTCATCGCCGTCGGGACGGCGGTCAAGGCCGACGAGGCGCACGCGCGGACGCCGGACGGCTTCTCCTGGCGCAACAACCGCAACCAGCCGTTCACCTCCGACCTGTCGGGCCAGGACTTCTGGACCCTGCTGCAGGCCGGGTACGCGCCGCTGGGCATGGTGATGGGCAGCTGCGTCTACCACATCGCCCACCAGCGGTTCTGGCAGGCGATCGGCAACACCGGGCAGAACGTGGAGATCCCGCAGTTCACCGAGGCGCTCTACGACGCCCGCGAGCTGGCGATGAGCCGGATGCAGGCCGAGGCCGAGGCACTGACGGCCGAGGGGATCGTCGGCGTGCAGCTGCTGTCGCTGCCGCACCGCTGGGGCGGCCACACCACGGAGTTCTTCGCGATCGGCACCGCGGTGCGGCCGCTGCGCGAGGACCACACGATCGCCACGCCGTCCCTCGTGCTGCCCCTGACGGAGCGGGAGCCAGCGGTGAGCCTGGAACCGCCCGGCCCCGACCCGGTCGACCTGGTCGCCTCGGCCCTCACCGCGTCGGCCGACCTGTCCGACGTGGGCATGTTCGTCCGCGTCTTCACCAACGAAGCTTCGCCGATGCGCTGCCCGAGGGCATGGTCGACGTCGACTACGACAGGTCGCTGGCCGACCGGCTGGCCGGCCGCCCGGGCACCCCGGTCGCGGTGCCGGTGACGGCTTGCCCGGAGAAGCGGCTGGAGCTGCGCCGCCACCAGGGGCTGGCCGGACGCCGAGGTGCAGCAGGTGGTGCGCGGGGTGGTGCTGGAGCCGCCGGCCGGTGCAGGTCGACGAGTGGGTGCACACGCTGGCCGAAGACCTCAACCGGATCGCCGCCCGCGACGCCGCCGCACGAAGCGCCCTGGACCGACTGCTCAACGGCAGTGGTCCGTGACGGCGTCGAGCTGATCCGGGACCCCAGGGGCGCATCCCGGCCCCCACTACCGCCCGACGACGATCAATCCGGCGCGGAGCACACTGATCATCCGGGTGCTATCGCGCCGTCCGGGACGGAGCAGCCGCCGGACGATCAGCCCGGTCCCGGCCTGGCTGATCATCCGGGCGCAACGGTCCCGCCTTGGCCCCGTGACGGGGATGCCGCGCCGCTACTTCAGCCTGTTGGGTACCGCGTAGGTCAGTCCCGCGGCGCTGCCGAACGCCACGATGGCCGCGATGACAGCGGTGACCCACTGCCCTGCGGTGATCGAGGCGAATCCCGTTTGCGCACCACCCAGAGCGGTGGCGACGGAGGACAGGAAGGCGAGAAGCGCACTGAGCCCCGCTGCCACCCATGCCTTTGTCGCCGTCGTCCTGGTCGTGATCGCGCCGGCGTCGCCGGACTGCACGGTGGTCGTCGTCATTGGCCGTACACCTCTTCGCTCATTTCGGCTTCGTCGCGTGCCACGCCCGCCCGGTCGACCGGCAGTTCATCGGCACACCGAGCAGAGCCGACCCCTGGTCGCCGTGATACCGCCGCCCCCGGATTGCTCGAATGCATGGTTCACCGACCGGTCCCGGAACCCATCGGGCCTCCTGGATCGGGTTCGTCAGCCCACTCGATCCTTCAGGGTGAAGTACATGCGCACGATGTCCTCGAGCGGAACGCCCGGCACCCGTTCTGCGACCTCGATGGCGTCGAACAGCCCGATGCCGGGCAGGAGACCCGCCGTGTGCAGCGCCAGCGGCATCGGCACTCCCCGCTCGGCGAGACCCTCGACCTGCCTCCGGACCGCCTCGGCTTCGCGGCCGGCCAGCAGCTCGGGGAGCCGGAGTCGCATGGCGCGCACGAGCGGGGCGAACTGCTGGACCTCCGCGGACAGCGAGAGCGGTCGCGGGCGACGCGTCAGCAGCCACTGCGCTGCCCGGACGAGGAACCGGTGGGTCTCGCGGACGACATCGTCGACCGGTTCCACCGGCACGGCCCCGGGGAGCTCGTCGATCCGGGCCCACAGGTCGGGCAGGTCGAAGACCGCCGAGACGATGAGGAAGGCCCGCAGTGCGTCGGCCGGTGTGGCTCCCGTGGCCTCACCGAGGACGAACGCATAGGTCAATCCGCTGCGGTCGATCATCTGGTTGACGAGCGACGTGGCGACGATCTCGCGGCGCAGCGGGTGCTGGGTGAGTGGGCTGAGATGGCCGGTCGGTGAGCGCGGGAGGGAAGTAGCTGGTCAGCCGGTTCTCGACGTCAGGCAGGTCGGGCAGGTCGCTCTGCAGGTACGGCGGACTTGGCGTCGAGCTTGGCGTGTGCCAGGAGCGACGGCGAGTTCCGGCCCCGAGAGCCCCTCACCCGCCGCACCGACGGGCTGCGAAGCCTGCGGCGTCGGGCAGCCCCTCGATGACGGGATCGAGCGCCCGGCGCGCGACGAGGTCGGCCACCATCCGGGCGTGTATGTCCACGATCGTGCACCGCGTCGCCCCGGCTGATTCCGAGTACGGCGTTCTGCGCGCGGTTGTCGGCGAGCACCAGAGCGGCAGACCTCGTCGGTCATCTCCACCAGCAGCGCGTCGCGCGCGTCGCGGTGCCACCGTGCCGTCCGCGACCAGCCGGTTCAGCAGGATCTTGATGTTCACCTCGTGGTCCGAGGTGTCCACTCCCTCCGGAGTTGTCGAGAGGAAGGCGTTGTAGTTCTGACCGCCCCGACCCGGGCGAACTCCACCGTCCCGTCGGTGATCGCGAGGTTGGCCCCCTCGGCGAGGACCTTGCACCGCAGGTCCGACGCGTCCACCCGGACCCCGTCGTTGGCCTTGTCCCCGACCTCGGCGTGGCTCTCCTCCTTGGCCTTGACGTAGGTCCCAATCCCGCCCATCCACAAGAGGTCGACGTCGAGCCGCAAGATGGCGCTGATGACCTAGGTCGAGCCGTTGACCCGCTGCTCGGCCGGAGAATCCCAGCAGGCTCCGGGGCCCCGGGGCGAGAGGTCGACCGACTTGGTCTTGCGCGGGTAGACCCCACCGCCTTCACAGACAGCACCCCCGGCGAGTAGTCGAGCCAGGTCGAGCGCGGCAGGTCGAACAACCGCTTGACCGCTCGTCGAAGCTGCGCACGGGATCCGATCGGGGGATCGATGAAGATGTGCAGGTGGTTGAAGGCCGCGAGCACCTTCATCGTGCGGCTGCAGCAGCATCCCGTTGCCGAACACGTCCCCCGCTCATGTCCCCGACCCCGACCGCGGTGATCGGATTGGCCTCGGGATCGATGCCCAGCTCCCGGAAGCTCCGCCGGGTGACCTCCCAGGCCCCGCGAGCGGTAATCCCGGTGGCTTTGTGGTCGTGACCCGTGCGAGCCCCCCGACGCGAACGCATCGTCGAGCCAGAACCCGGGCGTGCGGCACTGATCCCGTTGGCGGTGTCGCTCAGAGTTGCGCGGTGCCCTTGTCCGCCGCCACCACCGGATAGGCGTCATCCCCGTCGTGACGCACGCACATCCGGTGGCGGAACAGTCTCAGCGCGCCCATCCGGCCCGGTGACCAGATTGTCGGTGACATCGAGCAGCCCGGAGATGAACGTCCGATAGCAGGCCACGACCTCGTCGACCACCCGCCTCGCGGCCGGCGCACCACGAACCCGCCCTTCGCCCCGACCGGGACGATCACGGCGTTCTTCACCGCCTGCGCCTTGACCAGGCCCAGGATCTCCGTTCGGAAGTCCTGCGGCCGGTCACTCCAGCGCAGCCCGCCGCGGGCGACCGGCCCGTAGCGCAGGTGCACGCCCTCGACCCGGGGGGAGTACACGAAGATCTCGAACCGGGGCCGCGGAGCGGGCATGTCCGGCACCGCCGACGGGTCGATCTTGAACGACAGGAACGGCCGCTCCCGATAGAAGTTCGTGCGCAACGTCGCACCGATCATCCCCAGGAAACCGCGCAGAATCCGGTCGGCGTCCAACCCGGTCACCGCGTCGATCAACTCCTGAGCACGCTGGCCAACGCGTCGTCCTCGGCCTCGGGCTGCCCCTGCAGCACCGGGTCGAAGCGCGCGGTGAACAGACCGAGCAGCGCCCGCGCCACGGCCGGGTGGGCCAGCAGCGTGTCGGCCATGTACTTGACCCCATACGGGTTGCCGAGCTGGCGGGCGTACCGGGCGTACGGCGCGCAACACCGCCACCTCACGCCACGCCAGCCCCGTGCGCAGCACCAGCGCGCTGAATCCGTCGGACTCCGCCTCACCCCGCCACGCCGCCGCGAACGCAGCACAGAACAGCTCCCGGGACAGGACGATCGGCCGAGTGCGTATCTCGGCGCTGGTCCCCTCGTCGACCCGTAGTCCGAAGGTGTAGAGCCAGCAGCGGCCACCGTCCGGTTGCACGAACTCGTAGGGCCGCTCGTCGAGCACCTCTACTCCCAGGCTGTGCAGCACCGGCAGCACGGCGGACAGCGTCACGCCACGCCCGTCGAGGAAGAACCGCAACTTCATCTCGACATCGATCGGGCCCGGCTCGACCGAGAGCCGGAGCTCCGGATCCTTCCCCAGAGACCGGATCACCCGGAGATCGGCCAAGGCCTGGACCGGGTCGACATCGCTCTTGTACGCCTCGGGAACGCCGGCGAGCTGGTCGACGACGTCCTGGTCGCGCGCGCCCGCCGCGTCGAGCACCCACTCGTCCCACGTGAGAATCGCGGCGGCGAGCTGGCCCTCCAGGCGGTTCCGGTCGGGCCAGAGGCTCGGCGCCGCCGTGTACACGGTGAAGTGCACCGCGGCCAGCCTCGACTCGCCACCGATCCGAGCCGAGTGCTCGATCCGCCACCCGCGAAGCTCATGCAGCAACACCTCCTCCATCGCCTGCCGTGCCCGAGTGGAGTAGCGGTCTCGTGGCAGATGGACGAGGCAGGAGAAGAACCGCCGGAAGGGTTCTCGTCCGACGAGCAGACGCAACCGCCGCGGCTGGGTCAGCGCCGGAACGCCGGCAGCGAGATCGTGCAGCAGCTCCTCGCCGGCCCAGAACAGGTCCTCCCGCGGGTACTCGGCGATCACCTCGAGCATCCGCTGGCCCGTGTACGACTCCAGGTGCACCCCCGCCCGATGCACCGACGCCCGGACCCGGCGTCCGATCCTCGGAATCGCCAGCACGTCCTCGTGCAGCGCGGCTCGCGTGAGCGCGCCGAGGAAGTGGTGTTCCCGAACGGCGCGTCCCATCCGGTCAGTGATGCGGACGGCCAGGACCGAGGGGTGTACCGGCCGGAACACCCGACTTGCCGTGCCGGCCCGGGTGAGCACCAGGATGTCGCCGTCCTCGCTCGGGTCGAGGGCGACCCCGTCGAGGACGCGACCGGCGACCTCCTCGCGACGCAGCAATCCGAGACCCGAGGCGGCCGGTTGCTGGTCGCGGTGGTCGTGGAGGCGATGGCCGAGGAGGGCGAAGCGCCCGTCCACGAGCCACTCGATCAGCCGTGCGGCGTCCTGCACGTCTCCCTCGTCCATGTCGGACGGATGTGCGTCGACGAGCTCGGCGGCCACCGACCCGTGCCACCTCGACGAGGTTGTCCTGGTCGACGGCGACGTCCCGCACGTCCTGAAGCACGGATCGCAGCTCCGCCACGATCTCCTGCGCTTCGTCGACCGGCACCGGGTCGACATCGACACGGATCCACAGCTCGGTCGACGTGCCGGGCCGCGCCTGTCCCGGTTCGCAAGTACCTCGACGAGAGCGCCTGACTGGCCGCGGCGGACGGTGACGACGGGGTGCACCACCCGCCTGACGTGCGCCTCGGTGCGAGCGAACCCCGCCAGCAGCGACTCCACGACGAACGGCATCTCGTCCGTGATGACGTCGAAGGACGTTCGGCCGTCCGGGCCCGGAGTGCTCGTGTCCGACCACCGACTCGCCCCGTGGCCGCTGGGTCGCCACCCGTCGGTGCGCCAGGACGATCGTCCGGAGCGCTGCGGGCAGCGTCGTCACGTCGTCGGCGGAGACGCCGGCCGCCGCCGCGTGAAGGGCGTAGACCCGATGAAGTGCGTCGAGGTCGTGGTCGGCGACACCGCCTGCGGAGCCGGATCCTGCGCGGGTGTGGCGCATCGTTCCCTCCGGAGCCTCGTCGCCGTCATGGAGCTCACCCCATGCTCTGCTCCGCCGCTCAGCGGAGGAAGCCCCTCCGGCGCCGTACTGCGCCACCTCCCGTGGATCGAGCCGCCCCAGGCACCCCAGGGGGTGGCCCGGCGGGCCCGACCGTGCCACCCTGCCGAGCGTGACCTCACCGAACGGCCCTCCGTCGGGAGCCGGGGGCACGCTGCCGGTGCTGACCTTCGGCGACGGCCCGCGGCTTGTCGTCGCCGTCCACGGCATCACGGCCTCCGCGATGGAGTGGCCTCCGGTGGCCCGACGGCTGTTCGGCGGAGTGGACCCTCGTGGCGCCCGACCTGAGAGGCCGAGGGGCGGCCGCCGGGCTACCCGGCCCGTACGGGTTGCGCCGTCACGTCGAGGATGTCTGTGCGGTCGCGCGCTCCCGATCGGCGGAGTCCGGAGCGGTGCTGGTCGGGCACAGTATGGGCGCGTATATCGCGCTGCTGGCCGCGTCCGCCGAACCCGGGCTGTTCCGGCGACTGGTGCTCGTCGACGGTGGCCTGCCCTTCCCGCCGGCACCCGAGGGCGTCAGCGTCGACGACGTGCTCGCGGCCACCCTCGGACCGGCGCTCGACAGGCTGAGCATGACCTTCGAGTCCGAGCAGGCCTACCTCGACTTCTTCCGCTCCCACCCTGCGCTGGCCGCGGACTGGAACGACGACATCGCGGATTACGTGCGCTGGGACCTCACCGGGGTGCCGGGGCAGATGCGCTCACGGGTCGTCGGCGACGCCGTGCGCGAGGACGGGCGCGACCTGCTGGTACTGGCCGCGGACTACCTCGCTGCCTGGGACGCTCTCCGAGTCCCGACCGTGCTGCTGCGCGCACCTCGCGGCATGTTCGGGCAGGCCCCCGGCCTCCTCAGCGAGGACGCCGTCGCGGAGGCCGCCCGCCGCCGCCCCGACATCACGATCGAGACCGTGGCCGACGCAAACCACTACACGATAGTGCTGGCCGACCGGTTCGCCGCCCAGGTCGCCCGCCACATCGAGGCCGCGTAGTAGTCGCCCCAGGAAGAGCGCTGGTTCGCCTGAGCCGCTACCTCAGCCTGTTGGGAACTGCGTACGTCAGTCCCGCTGCACTGCCGAACGCCACGATGGCGGCGATGACCGCGGTGACCCACTGGCCCGCGGTGATCGACCCGAATCCCGTCTCCGCACCTCCCAGAGCAGTGGCGACCGAGGACAGGAAGGCGAGAAGCGCACTGAGCCCCGCTGCCACCCACGCCTTGGTCGCCGTCGTCCTAGTCGTGCCGGGCCGGCGTCGCCGGACTGCACGGTGGTCGTGGTCATTGGCCGTACACCTCTTCGCTCATTTCGGATTCGTCGCGTGCCACGCTCGCTCGCCCGGTCGAGGGCCGCTCCCCGGCGGGCACACCGAGGAGAGCGGACGCCCCGTCGCCGTGATACCGCCGGCCCGGGATTGCTCGGCACGCGTGGTTCACCGGCCCCACGCAGCGGCTCGCCACGTGCAGGGCGAGCGCCGGACATGAGCCGGTCGCGGACGGACCTGCCCTTCGGGATTAACCGTCAGGTCATTGGGTCTACTACAGCCGGGACCCGCCGCTGCCCGGGAGCTGCGGGACCAGAGTAGCAGCGGTTGAGCAAGCAGCCGCTGCGACCGCCCCACCGGATGGTCCGACCGCCGATCCGGAGTGGTGTCGGTGGGGTTGGTCCTGGCGGTCGACCGATTCGATCCGGGCCGCGGCGTCGACTTCCTGTCCTTCGCGGTTCCCACGATCAGCGGAGAGGTGTTGCCGTACTTCCGGGACCGGGCGAGTCCGATCCGGACGCACCGACGCCTGCGTGCGCTGCAGTCGATGATCTACGACGCTGCCGGTGAGCTGGGACAACGTCACTGCCGTGCCCCACGGCCCAGCGAGATCGCCAGATATCTCGGCCTGGACGTCGAGGCCGTGCTGGAGGCCCTGTCGGCCCAGGGCGCGGCGTACACCGCGTCGCTGAACGAGCCGGCGCCGAACGGCGACGGGTCGGGGGACCGACCCCGTTTCGACGCCGCGCTCGCCCAGGTCGAGGAGAAGTTCGACCTGGTCAAGATCTTCGCGAAGTCCTCCCGGACTCCGTCGGCATTCTCCGGCGAGGCGATCGAGGTCGCCGAGAACTGGCGGGCCACGTCGCCGTCGCGGTGGGCGACGCCGTCGCCTACGCCGATGCCACGATGCATGATCGGCCTTTCCCTTCGCCGGGGTGCCGGCGCGAGGGTTACTGTCATGGCCTCCCCCGAGCGACCCCCGCCGGCGCGTACCGGGTCGCCGACGTCGCGCTCCGCGACCTCGCGCCGCACAACCGGGCGCGGGTGCACTGGCCCGCACCGTGCGCCGACCCGACCGTCGCCCCCCTCGTCGTGCTGTTCTGCACCGATGACGACCTCGTCGGCGAGCTGATCGCGCGCCTCGGCGCGGTGGTGCTGACCGTGCCGGCGGCACACGCGGTCGAGGCGCTCGCCGCCCTGTCCTGGGCTTCCGATCATGCCGTCGAGACTGCGGCGTGGACGCGGCCCGGATCGCGGTGGTCGGCGACGGTGCCGGCGCGGCAGTGGCCGAGCGGGTCGCCGTGCTCGCGGCCGACGAGGGTTGGCCACCGCTGCGGCACGTGGCGCTGATCTGGCCGCACGACCACCCGGCCGCCGCACTCGACGGCCTGACCCGCGCGCTGGCCGTCCCGGCCCGGCAGCCGTCGGACCGGAGCGCGCGATGACCGCCGCACTCGCCGAGCGCCCCGCGGGCGGATCGGAGCACCCCACCGACGATCCGGTCGTGGACCGCGCCCTCGCTGGAGACGATGCCGCCTTCACCGTGCTGGTCCAGCGGCACCGCGGCGAGCTGCACGGCTACTGCCGCACGGATGCTGGCCTCCTCGGACGGGGCCGAGGACGCGCTGCAGGAGGCGTTGCTGCGGGCCTGGCGAGCCCGCTCGAACTTCGCCGGGCGAGCCACCTTCCGCACCTGGCTGTACCGGATCGCCACCAACGCGTGTCTGGACGAGATGCGCCGTGACCGCCGGCGGGCCCGCAGACCGGTGCCGGCGGACAGGCCGGATGTCTCCGACGGTGCAGACCGGCAACCCGAGCCCGCCTCGACCGACCCCGGGCCCGACGCGCTGCTGGAGACGGGCGAAGCCGTCGAAGGAGCCTGTCGCACGATCATCGAGCTGCTGCCGCCGAAGCAGCGCGCGGTGCTGGTCCTCTGCGAGGTCCTGCGCTGCTCGTCGGGCGAGGCCTGCACAGCTGTTGGGCACGACCGTGGGCGCGGTGAACAGCGCGCGGCAGCGGGCCCGGGCCACCCTGCACGGCGCGCGACCGGTCTCGGCGGTGGAGCGGCGGCCCGACGCCCGGCTCGGCCCGACCGAACGGGCGCTGCTCGAGCGCTCGTCGCCGCCCTCCGCCGACACGACGTCACCGCGGTCGTGGCCCTCACCCCGGCTGACGCCGCCGCGCAGCCCGTGGCGTCAGGCGTTGTCGTCGACGAGGCGGTCGTTGAGCGCTTCGGTGATGGCCCGTAGCTGACTCTGTGCGTCGGCGATCCGCTGCTCGGTGGCGACCACGATCTGCTCGGAGAGTCACGGTGTCGCCGTGGAAGTTGCGGATGCGCCGCCCGAGTACGGCGGCAGCGATCTCGTCGGCAGTGGGCATGTCATCCTCCGAAGACGCGACGGCCGCGCGGAATGCGGCCATGTCGAAGTTGGGGTCGACCTTGCGGCCGACCGGCTTGGCGACCTCTCGGTGCCCGAGTACACGGGCAAACGGCACGCCGTAGTGGTCGGCAAGGGCACGGCAGAGGCGCGCGTACGCCGCGACTGGGGCTGCCGGCCACACGTCGTGGCCCGTGGCCTCGGCCTCGATGCCGACGGCATTCTGGTTGGACTGCCAACGTTCCCACGTGCGGCCGGTGTGGAAGCAGACTCCCGGCGGCGACCACGTGCACGGTGCCCGAGCGCGCGAGCACCAGATGCGCGAGCGGGCCGGGGAGGTCTCCGCGCCCGTCCCGGACGACGGCGAGAGAGGGGGCGTCGCCGGTGGCCGGCCCCGCGGTGTGATGGCAGGTGATCGACTGCACGGCGGTCATGGAGCCATGCCCGCGGGTCTGCCAGCCCGGTTCCTCGACGACGGTCAACCCGCTTCGACGGGCCGCATAAGCAAGATCGAGAAGCATCATCGCCCGACGGCTCCGTTCCTCTGACGAATCATTCCTCGTCCCCGTCTCCTCGTCGACCGGATCACCGATCAGGATCAGTCGTTCGGACGCAGGCAACCATTTTTCGGGCTCCACCATGACAGAAGCCGAACGCGCTCGACAACGCCGTTCACGTCATCCGCGGATACGCAGTACTACGTAGTGACATGCGATTGAGCCGACGGCATCATTCGATCTATGTGGCGACGTGCCAGACACAGCATGTGCCCTGGCATCGCGACTCCTTGCTACCGACGGAAAGACGAGCATTTGTCATGTCCGACGTCACCGTGCTGGCCCAGGGCGGCATCCTTCAGGCGGCCGACGTCGCCTCGATCGCCGCAGGGAAAACGACCTCGCCGCCGCGGCCACGCTGCTGATCAAGGAAAGCGGCGGCGGGCCGCAACGTGTGGGGCCACGACGACGTCGTCGTCGCTCCGAATACCTATACCAAGGGCGGGCTGGTCACCGAGTCGGACTCCCAGCGCATACACCGCAGCGGTGAAGAGCAGGGCGCGCGGGCCGGCAGGGCTGCGGGCCCACTCAACTGACCTTCGGGCCCTTCCAGCAGCGGGCCGACGACCTGGGCGGCTGCTGGCGCTTTGAGATCAATTGCCGGGTCGGGTTCGAGATCCTCGCCAACCACATCCGCACACGTGGCGTCCAAGACGGATTCCGTGCCTACAACGGATCAGGCCCCCGGGCCGGAGCATACGGCCGGGACGCGAAAGCACGAGTACGACGTCTGGAAGGCCAAGCTCGGACGAAACGACATGCCCACCGCCGACGAGATCGCCGCCGCCGTCTGGAACCACACCATCCGCAACGGCTTCGGCGACATCGTCCAGGCTCAACAGATCATCGTCGCCGACGAACAGCGCGCCGCAGACACCCAACGGGCGCTCGCCGCCCTGGCAGAGCAGGTCGCACAACTGCAATTCGCCGCTATTCCTCCCGCGGCGAGAACGGAGACCGATCATGACCGGACAGAGCGTGTCGATCCGTGAGGCGGACGACGTGGTCCTGCCGACCACGATGCCTGCGATCCTGGCGACTCGGGAAGTCCGACCCGGCCTGACGAAGGTCAATCTGGGTGTCGGGACTCACCGCAAGAACGACGGCCCGCCCGGGAAGAAGGGCAAGCACGTCGACTTCACGCTCGCCGACATCGAAGACGACATGGTCGTCCCGGGCTACGCGGACCCTCGAACCGATGTCGGCGCTATCCGGTTGACCTCGTACGTCGGGGCCGCGACCACCCCGAACTCGACGCACTCCCGCACCGAGTTCCGCGAGCTCAAGGCGAACGGTGTGGACAAGGCGTCGTGGTCGTCGACGTCGGGTCGGCACTACGTGTGGTGCCGCGGCGCGATCATCCGGCTGGCGCCGGGCCGACCGCACACGGTGATCGCGCAGATCCACGATGCGGACGACGACGTGGCCACGATCCGGGTCGAGGGGGCGAACGTCGTCTCGACCTTCGGCGACAAGGGGCGGCCGGGGACCATGACGACCTCGCTGGCGCCGGGCGAGATCCACGAGTGGATGATCGAGACGATCCGATCCGGGGGACTCGACGATCATCCAGAATACTGGGACGACATGGCCACCCCGAAGGCCACCCAGAAGTACGACGGCGGGCTCGGGCAACTACTTCAAGTTCGGCAACTACCACCAGTCGACGACTTCGCGCGACCAGCAGGGCGAGCCGTTCGTGCTCGACCTGTACGACTCGGAGGTGTGGCACACCGGCTACCCGGATCCGGCACCGCGAAATGCGGTGTCGTCCGGCGGCTCCGGCTCCGGCTCCGGCTCCGGCTCCGGGCTCCGGCTCCGGCGGCAGCTCCGGCTCCGGCGGCGGGTCAACGGCGTGGTGGTAGGCGCGACGCAGAAATTCTTCGAGGGTTTCGAGTGGGTGACTTCTCCCAGTGGACCTCGGCGCAGACGCGCGCCTTCGGCAGCCATGCGGCGTCGTCCTACGACCCGAAGAAGGGTTACTCACTTCGGATCGTCGACGCGGGCCCGGACCACCCGCACGTCCTCCGGACCGAGGTCCGCGACGGGGACACCGTCGTCGGCAACGACGAACGGGCCGAGCTGAGCGCGTTCGGAAAGGAGTGGGACGCCAGGAAACCAGGCGCCGACGAACTCTGGTACGAGTGCGACTTCCGGTTGGGCGACCCGGACTGGCCCACACCGCGCGCCTGGACGATCATCATGCAGTGGCACCAGGACCACGCCAGACGGGTCGCCGCCGCTGGCGCTCAGTGTCCACTCGGACGACAAGGTGTACTTCGAGATGGAGGCCGACGGCGACATCCAGGAACCGATCCCGGTCTGGACCGTGCGCCCCGGCGCGTGGGAGCACGTCGTCATCCACGTCAAATGGTCACCGAAGAAGGACGAGGGATTCGTCGAGGCGTTCGTCAACGGCGTCCAGACGGTGCCGAGGACGTTCCGTCAGACGATGTACACCAGCGACCGCCGCAACTTCTTGAAGATCGGGTGCTATCGCCGCCGGAGCAACACCGAGACCGCGGTGGTCATGCACGACAACCTTCGGGTTTCCGGACCACCCGCGGCTCCGCGTTCTTGAGGAATCTTCAGGGACTCGCACGTTTTGCGGAGAGCTCCACGTCGCGCAGGACGATCACCTGACCGCTCACCGTTGATGAAGCCGCGGGTCGCGAACGAATGAAGCACCCGGTTGACCGCCGGGCGGCTCGCCCCGACCATCGCAGCGAGGTCGGACTGTGACAGGCCGCTGTCCAGCACGAGCGCCGTCGACCGCTTCGGGGGGTTCGTCTCCGGCGAGACGAAGGAGCACCTTCGCGAGGCGGCCGCCGAGGTCGAGGAACGCGAAGTCGCCTGCCTGCTCGGTGAGTCTCCTCGACCGCCGTCCCGAGGCTGCGCAGCATCGCGTCGAGGACGACCGGGTGCCGCAGCCATGACGTCGAGAACGGTCGCGCGGGTCAGGAGAAGGCCCGTCGTCGGTTCCACGGCAACAACCGACGCTGAACTGGCTCTTCCCGTCCAGAAGCGCGATCTCGCCCGACGACCTCACAGGCTCCGAGGGTGACGAACACCGTCTCCTCCCCCGTCTCGGACGTGAAGACGACCTTGACCAGTCCGTCGCAGGACCACGAGCAGGGTGTCGCCGGAGTCACCCTGGTAGAAGATGAACTGCCCCTTGCCGTAGGTACGCCGACGAGAGGCGACGGCGAGTTCGGGTCAGCGCATCGTCGTCCAGCGCCCGGAAGATTTCGGTCCGCCTCAGGACCTCCACGGCGAGCTCGAGCTCGGCGTCCCGGCTCGCGCTCCCCAGCCCCACTCCGCCGACCTTAGATCGCCCGCGCCGGACCTCATAGCAATACGGCGACAGAAGCCCGGTGACGCGCTGCCGGTTCACCTGCACCGAGATGACAGGTCCGTTGTGCTGCAGCTCCTCAATCCGACGGACCGGTCCTTCCCTAGCGTCGGGTCCGCGCCCACGGCGCACGAGCCAGGCAGATCCGACGCGGTGAGGTCAATGACAATGCCCACGACAATCACGACGACGACGCCCACCCTCGCCGACCAGGTGGCCATGTGCATCCGACGCCATCTGGACGGTGACCCCGAGGCGATGACCGATCTGACCCGCCAAGTCAGACCGTGGCTCTTCCACATCGCCCGGAGCTATCGGCTGCCCCACGAGCTGGCCGACGACGTCGTGCAGTCGACCATGCTGGCCGCGTTGCTGCACATCCATCGACTCCGCGATCCGGGCTCCGGCCTGTCCTGGCTTTCGGTGGTTGCCCGTCGGGAGGCGCTCGCGTGATGCAACCTTGAACGGCGGTATGTCTGCGTCGACGACGTGGATTCCCTTCACGCCGTCCCGGATTCATCGGCGGGGCCCGAGGAGATCGTGCTCGACGAGGGTTGACCGAGCAGCGATCCGGCGGACCATTGCGAAGCTGCCAAACCGACACAGAGTAGTGCTCGAACAACTGATCCATGCTGATCAGCCAAGCTATCGCGGCGATCTCGGCCGCGCTGGGAGAGCGGTGGGCAGCATGGGGCCGACCCGCCGGCGGGGCCTCGAGCGCATGCGTCTTCCTGTTGGCCGCCGACCCGGAGTGGGACTGGGAGATCCCCCGCCTGACCATCGGATCGTTCATGAGAACTCAGTCAGATGCCGTCGCGCTTACCAGCCGACCGGCTCGTAGCGCAATCCATTGACACGTGCTGAGGGTGGACTACTGTCGACGTTGCGAGTACGCGAGGCTCCCAGGAAAGGTGAGCTGGCATGGCGGAAGACGCAAAGGAAGAAGTCGCAACCGAAGATCGCTTGCCGCTTCGCGCGTCCGAGAGCATTGAGGGCAACATCCTCGCCTCCTTCAACAAGCCGCACCAGCGGTTCCTCTTCATCAGCTTCATGAACAACCGGGAGGGGGCCCGACGCTGGCTCGGGAAACTCGTCGACGAAGTTGCGACTACCTCGCAGGTCGTCGCGCACGGCACGATCGCCAACAGGCGCAAGACCGAGGCGAGCAACTTCTTCCTACGACGAGTGGATCGGGGTGAGCTTCACCTCTTCTGGCTTGGTGGTCTTGAATTCTGACCTCGCGAACGACCTGGTGGCCTTCGACGTATTCCTGCAAGGCCCGCTCGTCGACCGCGAGTCCGACGGAGCGCGAACGATGTCCCCCGCCGTCGTGGGTGACGTAGTTCGTGGCGACCCCAGGCAGTGGGTCGTCGGCGGTACACGTCAACATCTGTCGACGCACTGCTGACCGTGGCGGCCGACGACCCCGAGACGCTCGACGACGTAGCGGACGAGAAACGTGACCTAGCGGTGGCCTGCGGGCTCAGTGCTGTCGCGGCAGGACTGTGAACGTCAGGTCCGGGACGGATACGGAATCGGACCGTTTGGCTTCCGGGACGGCATCTCGCAACCCGGAGTCCGTGGCTTCACCCCGGTGCAGAAGCCGGTCCGGGACAGGCGACTTGAGGCGAAGGACCAGCCCGGCACGCCGATCATCGCCGCGGGCCAATTGCCCTGGGGTACACCGGGCAGGGCGGCTCCTATCCGGATGTTCGGCGATCCAGGCCGCCCGAGTGGATGCGTGACGGATCGTTCCAGGTGTTCCTCCGGCTGCGGCAGGACGTCGACGGCTGGAAGGCGAAGATGAAAGAGCTCGCCCCGTTGTCGGCCGCGGACGACGTGGCGGCGACGGCGATCGGACGCGCGTTGGACGGGAAACCGCTTGCGGCCCCGGAGCAAGACGGAAATTCCAACCACTTCACGTTCGAGAACGATGAATGGGGGAACCAGACGCCGCGGTACGCACATATGCGCAAGACGAATCCGCGCAACGGTACGTTCGACGATCGCACCCACCGGTTGCTGCGGCGCGGCATCCCGTTTACGAGGTCCCTGCACGTCGAGCCGCCGTTGGAAGGCGCGGATGGCGCGGTCGAGCACGGTTTGGCGTTCAACGCCTTCATGGGGAGCATCGAGAACCAGTTCGAGTTCCTGCAGCGGAACTGGGCGAACAATCCCGAATCGCTGCCTCCGCGCGCCAAAGACGGTCCGGATCCGCTGATCGGCGCGAATACAAATTCCGGTGTCCGCAGGCGGAAGGGCAAGAAGTCGGTAGACATCCCCTTCGGCAGGTTCGTCTGGACGAGCGGGGCCGTCTACGCGTTCGCACCCTCCATCCCGACGTTGCGCTCACTCGCAGGTCCCCAGGGAGCCTGACCGGACGCCTGCGGCGCGCCCATGAGCTGCGGCGTGATGCAGTCGGCCTGCCACAGCAGCTCGTCCACGTCCTCCGTCTCCTCGTCGAGAGGCGGCGGGAGCGGGGGGAGCGGAGGCCGTGCCGGAAGGGCTACGCCGGTGAGGAATTCGTAGGCAGCCCGGTACTCGACCGCAGGCGTCCGCTCGTACAGGTCGCGATACAGGTCCGCCGCGGCGGACCGGGCCGCCTCCGCCGTCGGGTCGAGGCGCCAGATAGCCGCGAGGACCAGCCCCCGCTCGTGCGGCTCGGTGCACACGCCCTCCAACTCCCGCAGGTGGGCGATCGACTCGTCGGGACGTGCGCGGCCGACGACAGCGCGAAGTCTCTGCTCGAGGACGGCGGCGCGGATCCGGAAGTCCCGCTCGCCGTGGGCCTCGGCGATCTCGAGCGCTTCCTGGTTCAGCCGCTCCGCCTCTTCGAACCCGCCCTGATCGACCTGGAGCGTCGCCAGCCGGTGTAGCCAGCCGCAGAGCAGGTATGGGGCGTCGAGGTTTCTGCCGATCGCGATCGCCCGGTCGAAGAGCCGCTCTGCCTCGCAGTCGAGCCCCTGGAAGGCCGCTGTGGCGGCCAGGTTCGCCAGCTGGTCCCCGATGGTGGTCCAGGCGCGCAGGTCCAAGGCGATCCGCAGCGCATAGGCGAAGCACCGGGTCGCTTGGACGTGGTGGCCCTCGTCCCGGTACACCTCCCCCAGGTTGCCGACGACCAAGGCCGCGGTCTGGCGGAAGCCGATCTCCTGCGCAACCTCGAAGGCCCGAAAGCCGTGCATGACGGCTGGTCCGTGCTCACCGTGGCGCATGTGCAGCAGGGTGAGGTTGTTGGCCGCGTGGAGCTGGCGGAGCCGGTCGTCGGCCTTCGTCGCCATGTCAAGCGCCCCCTCGAGGAGCTCGCGCGCCTCGCGGGGATGGCCGGTCTCCAGCCGCACGAGGCCCGTGGTGCTGAGGGCGCTGCTGAGCCCGGGGAGATCGCCTGCCGCTGTCGCCAGGGTACGGTGCCGCTCGGCGGTCGCGAGGGCTTCGCCGTAGGCGCCCTGCCGGTACAGCGCGAACGTCAGGGATTCGAGAGTCCGCGACAGGCCCGCCCCGTCGCCGAGGACGTCGAACCATCGGCCGCCCGCCGCAGCCAGGTCACCGCTTCCGCGTGCGACCGGTTGTACATGAACAGGTCGCCGAGGTCCCGCTCACCGGCGGCGAGGATCTCCGGGCGACCGGCGTTGGCGGCGAGCTCCATGGCCTTCCGGTAGGCGCGCTCCGCCTCCGCCCACTCGCCGGTCAGCTGCCAGACACCGCCCAGCTCGATCAGCGCCTCGCCCCTCTCGGCATCTGGGAGGAGGGGCAACAGGCGCTGGTAGTAGGCCACGGCAGTGTCGTTGGCGAATGCCGCCTTGGCCGCGTCGCCTGCGGCGCGGAACCACACCCGCTGCTTGTCGACCCGCTGGGTTCGGCCGTAGTGGTGGGCGAGCACGTCGGCGTACTGGCTGAGGCGCCCGGCGGTGGCCGATTCGATCAACATGCCGACGCGTTCATGCAGCGACTCGCGCATGCGAAAGGTCAGGCTCTGGTATGCCGTTTCCTGCGTCATCGCGTGCTTGAACTGGTATTCCGGGTCGGGTGCATCGCTACGCCGCGGTGTCAGGTCGAGCTCGTGCAATCGCTCCAGGTGTCGCACGACCTCCGATGGACCGCCCGCACCCGGGTAGGCGTCCGCGATCCAACTGGCGCGGAAGCGGCGCCCGATCACGCTCGCCACTTTGATCGTCGCCTTCTCACCCTCGCTGAGCTGGTCGAGGCGGCCGTCAGCAGGCGTTGGAGCCCGTTGGGGAGCTCGAGCGCGCCGAGTGCCAGCGCATTCCGGAGATCCACGCCCGTTGCGTGGAGGTAGTTGACGAGCTCCTCGAGGTAGAAGGGATTGCCATCGCCTTGTTCGGCGATCCGGGCGATCACACCACGGTCGACGTCGGCGATATCCGGGTACCGTTTCCGCACATGCATACCGATGAGCAACTCGGCCTCGCGCCTACGCAAGTCCGTCAGGTGCAACACGCTGGAGTGGGCAAGCTGGGACAGCGCTGCCGCCGTCGGAGTGTCAGCGACCCTCCCGCGGGCGGTGACCAGGATCAGCACCGACCGGTCCGCCGTGTTGCGGGCCAGGAACTCCAGCAGGGCGGCCGAGGCCGGGTCGATCCAGTGGCAGTCTTCGAGAACGAGCAGGATCGGAGTCGTCGACGCGACGTCGCCGAGGCACGCGAGCAGGAGGGCCCGGAGCAACCCGTCCCGGGTCCGCGGATCGAGCGGAGCGGTCAGCGCGCTGTCGGGCAGGGGGAGGTTGAGGACGGGCGCGAGCAGCGGCGCCCGCTGTGCGGCGTCACTGGCGTGCCGCGCCGACCGGTCCACGAGCTAGGTCTGCTGCTCCGCGACCGGCAGTGATGCGTCCAGGCCCAGGAGATCTCGCCAGGTCGAGCGCCAGACCAGGTAGCTGGTCGTCCTGGCGTGCGACCGGGAGGCGCCGCCGAAGACCACGAAACCCGCTCCGCTTCGCCGAACGCACGACCTCCGCGACGAGGCGTGACTTCCCGATCCCGGCGTCGCCGGTCAGGACGACGACATGGCCTTCATCGCCGTCGCACCCGGTCGATGAGCGATCTGATCCGGCAACCTCCGCCTCGCGGCCCACTAACGGCAGGTCGGCCACCGGCTCAGGCAGCGAGGCGCGCTGCTCCCGCACCGAGCGCACCGCCCAGACGTCGATCCGGCCGGTCTTGCCCTTGACGACAAGGGGCGCGAGCCGCTCGTGCACGGTGTGTTGGCGGACCCGCTCGTACGTCGCGCGGTCGATGAGGAGCTGCCCACCATCCGGCAGCGCCCAGGAGACGTGCCGCGAGATTGACCGAGTCACCGATCACCGCATACTCACGCCGGGCGTCCGTCCCGACCTCGCCGCAGTAAACCGCCCCCGTAGCCAGGCCCGCCCGGTACGGGCCGCCCGGGAGGTCGAGCAGCTCCAGGCCGCAGCGGACCGCACGCTCTTCGTCGTCCTCGTGGCTGACCGGCGCCCCGAAGAAGGCCACGAGCACGCTCCCCGCGTCGCCTGCGGCGAGGTGGCGGAAGTGGCCGCCGTAGTGCGCGATCACGCGAACCGCGGCGGCCAGGAAGCGCTGCAGGGCCGCCACCGCCTGCTGGTCCTCGACGGGGATCGCCCGCAGCCCGACGAACAGGGCTGCGACCGTCCGGAGCTCGTTCACGAGCTCGTGCCGTCCCGACCGCAGCCGCTCGGCGATGGCGGGATGGAGGAAGGGCGCTAGCCGGGCGCTTTCCTCCTCGTCGAGGGACGGCGGCGCCCGGGTGCACGGGCGCCGCGACGGACGCGATCCCCGCACCAGCCACCAACGCCCATCCCGGTCCACGAACTCGCTGCCGGGGTCCGGTTCGAGCAACCCGTCCGCCGCCAGGATCTCGTTCCCGCGTGCTCGGTGCTCGGCGGCGACGGCCTGCTGCAGGGCAGGGCCCAGAAGCACGGACCCGACCCGAACGGCCGGGTCGCCCATGACGGTCCGCAGCAACGGACCGCCGGCGAGCCCGACCTTCATCGTCAGCCGGAAAGATCCCGCCCCGGTCACAACGGGTTGGAACCGGACCATTGCGGCCTGCATGTCGAGCGCGCACTGCACGGCGCGGCTGTGCTGCGCATGTGGCGCCGTCGTGCTGCAGTTGAACTCCGCGATCAGCGCGTCGCCCGCGAACTCGGCGAGGCTACCGCCGTAGTTCCTGATCCGCTCGTTCATGGCATCGAACCAGGCGTTCAGGATCCCGCCGAGCTCCTCGACGCCGTAATGGCCGGACCGCGCGAGCGCCTCGCTCATCCGTGTGAAGCCTGAGACGTCGGCCACCAGCACCACGGCGTCGGTGGGCTCGCCCCCGGTGATCGGCGTCCGTCGGGGTGGTCGTGCAGCAGCGCGATCACGTGATCGGGGACGTGGGCCCCCCACGCCGCGTCGGTGCGCGACCGGCCGTGGCCGTTCGCGCTGCCGAGCGACTCCCGATCTGCTCCCATCGTGGACCTATCCTTGTCCCGGAACGGTGCGGCTTCTACCCTGTGTAGTCGGTCGACTCGATCGTCCGCATCGTTAGTCCGTCAGGACGGGGGCGACGTGAGGGCAGCGGTACCAGCCCGACGGGGTGGTGGACTTCCTGGGCGCTGGCGAAGCACCTCAGGTTCCGTTTCGGGCTGCAGTGGCGCGTGCCCTTCCTGTCCGCCGCCGCCGCCGGACTGTCCTCCCCGCCCGGTACATCAGGTCCAGGCGGCGTCGCCGCCTCCCTAGCGGGTCGACGGCACGCGGTGGGACGACGGTCTGGTGGTGACCGGCGGCGGCCGGTTCGATCGGGACGCACCACCCACGGACCTGAGGGTGGATCCCCTCGACGGCGTCGCGCCCCTCGGCCAACCGGCCCCGGAGACGATCGTGCTCGACCGGTGGCTCGCTGTTCCCGCCGTGCCGCCCACCCGGGCGCTGACCCGGACCTTCGAAATCGGCCCGGCCGATCCTTCCACAGACCGCTGACTTCCCTTCCGTCCTCTATCCGGATGCGAGCATCGACGGAAAGCGCTGGCCGTAGCGGGGGTCGACTACTACACGAGGGCACTCATGTTCGACCACCCGGTCGAAGGACGAGTGGATCGCCTTCAGCCTGGAGCGTTTCTTCCCCACCGGAGCGGCCGAGCGCGGCCTTTATCGTGCGCGTGCCGCCGCAGCCCGATGCGGAGATGTCGGAAAGCCGGCACCGGGTAAACCCCGCCGACGTACCCCGTCACTGCCGCATGGGCAGCCGCCGATCCCGCTGCTACTTCTGCCAGCCGATCATCTCGGGCGTCGCGGTGAAGAACCGCCCGGCCCCGTAGTTGGCCAGCCCGGTCTTGACGGCGATGATCGCCGGGAGGTTCACCGTCGGCAGCACGCCGTAGGTGCCAGCGCGGCGGTCTCGGCCTCGGCGGCCTTCGCGTACTGCTCGCTCGGGAGTGGGCAGAGTGTTCACCGACCTGATCAGCTCGTCGTTCTTCGGGTCGTTCACGCCGGACTTGATCAGTCCGCTGTTGGAGCAGTAGATCTGGCAGATGTAGGCCAACCCGAACGGGTCGGACTGCGTGACGCCGGAGTAGAACATGTCGAACTGCTTGCCGGTGATGATTTTCGAGAAGTCGCCGGAGGGCACCTGGCGGATGTCCAACTGCACCCCGACGTTCTTCAGCATGGCCGCGGTGCCGCCCGCGACCGCCTTGCCGACCGGGTCGTCACCGGTGTTGACGTAGGTGAACCGCAGCGGCTGTCCGTTCTTCGCGCGGACGCCGTCCGGGCCGACCGTCCAGCCGGCCGCGTCGAGGTCCTTCTTCGCCTGCTCGGGGTCGAACTGGACGACCTTGCCGAAGTTGTCCGCGTAGCCCTTCTGGAAGGGGAGGAGCAGCAACGAGCCCGGCGGGTCCGCGGTGTAGTCCAGCCCGTGGAAGTGGATCTTCGCGATCTGCTCGCGGTCGATGCCCTCGAAGACGGCCTTGCGGACCTGGGGGTCGGTCAGGAGCGGGCTCTGGCCGTTGAGCGTGAAGTAGTCCAGCTGCAGCGACGGGCCCTTGCGGATGTCGATGCCTTGCTGGCCCTGCACCTGGGTGAGCCGGTCCCGGGTGCCGACGTCGACGGCGTCGATCTGGCCGTTCTTGAACGCGTTGAGGCTGGCCGAGTCCTCCATCGTCACGAACGTCCGGGTGTCGAGCTTGCCCGGCTGCCCCCACCACTTCGGGTTGGGCTCGAAGATGATCGTGCCGTTCTTCGCGTCGAACTTCTGCAGCTGGTAGGGGCCCGCGCCCCACTCCGTGTGCGGGTTGTCACGTAGCCCTTGTTGAAGGCGGCGGCGTCGGCGGCTTCGGGGTTGACAGCATGTTGAACAGGCCCTGCCACCACACGTAGATGCCCTGGAAGGTCACGACGGCCTGCCGGTCGTCCGTGCCCTGCTTCACCGAGGTGATCCGGGAGTAGCCGTCGGTGGAGCTCGACGAGGTAGGCCTGTCCTTGCCGTTGCTGGCCTTCCAGGTGGCCTCGAACGACCGCCAGTCGATCGGCGTGCCGTCGTTGTACGTGGCCTTCGGGTTGATCGTGTAGGTGACCTGGTGTTGCCGTCGACCGTCTCCTGCTTGACGTCGGTCAGGTAGTCCGGGTTGAACGCGCGTGCCGTCGGCGGTGAAGTGACAGATCGGGTTGTACCAGCGCCACGAGCGTGTAGAGCGTGCCGTCGCTCTGGAAGGTGTTGAACTGCGGCGGATCTCCGGGACGACGTGGTCAGGGTGCCGCCGTCCTTCAGGTTCTCGTAGGGCTGCGGGTTGTACTGGGTCAGCACGGCAAGGATTGCGAGGTCTCGCCCCTTGTTCCCGGCGCTGGTGCCGGGCCGCCACTGCAGGCGACCAGCGCCGCTGCGACGGCCGCGACCGCCCAGTGCGATCATCCTCATCATGGCCTCGGTGCGGAGGCGTGTCTCGTCCCACGGGCGTCGTGCTCGGGCTGTCAGCGAAGTGGCAGGCGTTGCGTGGTCCGGCCTCCCCTCCGGTCAGCGGCGGCGTGACCTCGCGGCAGTTCTCGCTGCCGGTCCGTCAGGGTCAGGTGCAGCGGGCACCGGCTGACGAACCGGCAGCCCGGCGTCGTCGGTGGGGCTGGGCAGGTCGCCGCTGAGCAGGATGCGCTCCCGGGTGCGTTCCGCCCGGGTCGGGCAGCGGGATCGCGGAGAGCAGGGCCTCGGTGTAGGGGTGCCGGGGGTCGTCGAAGACCGCGTCCGCCGCGCCGATCTCGACGATCCGCCCCAGGTACATCACCGCCACCCGGTCGGCGATGTGCCGCACCACCGACAGGTCGTGGGCGACGAAGAGGTAGGACAGCCCGAGCCGGCCTTGAGGTCGTTGAGCAGGTTGATGACGCCGGCCTGGATCGAGACGTCCAGGGCCGAGACCGGCTCGTCGAGCACCAGCAGCTGCGGGTTGGTGGCGAGCGCCCGGGCGATGCCGATGCGCTGCCGCTGCCCGCCGGAGAAGGCGGCCGGGAAGCGGTCGCGTGCTCGGGGTCGAGCCCGACCAGCTCCATCAGCTCGCGACCCGCCGCCGATCGTCGCGCGGTCCGCCTCGCCGAGCGCGCGCAGCGGCTCGGCGAGGATGTCGAAGACGGTCATGCGGGGGTCCAGCGCGCCCATCGGGTCCTGGAAGACCATCTGCAGCCGCGGCGGAGGTCGCGCTCCGCGCGTCCGCCCGCGCAGCGCCGGCGACGTCCACGCCGCCGACCCGGATGGTGCCGTGCTCCGGCGGGCGCAGCCTCATGATCTCCAGCAGCGTGGTGGTCTTGCCGCAGCCGGACTCGCCGACGAGGCCGAGCGTCTCGCCCTCGCGGATGTCGAGGTCGACGCCGTTGACGGCGTAGACCGTGCCCACCCGGCGCTTGAGCAGCGCGCCCTTGAGCAGCGGGAAGGTCTTGCTGACGCCGTCGAGCTCGAGCACGGTCGGGCGCTGCTCCCGGGGCACGGCGGCCGGCCCGGTCACTCGGGCGCCGGCGGGCAGGGGGTAGACGGGGGCGCCGTCGATGCGGCCGTCGCGATCTCGTCGGCCCGGATGCAGGCGACCGTGTGCCCGGCGGCCGTCCGCCTCCCGATTCCGGCGGCGCAGCGCGCGGCTCCCCCTCGGCGCAGGCGGGCGCACCGCGAGCGGGCAGCGGGGTGCGAACGGGCAGCCCGGGGCAGGTCGACCAGCAGCGGCGGGTTGCCCGCGATCGGCACCAGCGGCGTCCCGCGCGCGGCGTCCACGCGGGGGATCGCGCCGAGCAGGCCGATGGTGTACGGCATGCGCGGCCGGGCGAACAGCTCGTCCACCGGCGCCTGCTCCACCGGCCGGCCGGCGTACATCACCATGACGTCGTCGGCGGTGCCGGCGACCACCCCGAGGTCGTGGGTGATCATGATGACCGCGGCGCCGGTCTCGCGCTGCGCGGGCTTGAGGACGTCGAGGATCTGGGCCTGGACGGTGACGTCGAGCGCGGTGGTCGGCTCGTCGGCGATGATCAGGTCGGGGTCGTTGGCGATCGCCATGGCGATGACCACGCGCTGCCGCATGCCGCCGGAGAACTCGTGCGGGAAGACCGTGGCCCGCGCCGCGGGGTTGGGGATGCCGACCAGGTCGAGCAGCTCCACGGCGCGCTTCCAGGCGGCCCCGGCGAGGTCCTGGTGGATCTGGAGCGCCTCGACGAGCTGGCGCCCGATGCTGAAGATCGGGGTCAGCGAGGACAGCGGGTCCTGGAAGATCATGCCCAGCCGCGGCCGCGGATCTTCGACATCTGCCGGTCGTCGAGGCCGAGCAGGTTCTGGTCGCTCAGCATGACGACGCCGGACACCGAGGCGTAGTCGGGCAGCAGGCCCATGACGGCCATGGAGGTGACGGACTTGCCCGAGCCGGACTCGCCGACGATGCCCAGCGTGCGGCCCGGGTGCAGGTCGAAGGAGACGCCGCGGACGGCGTCCACCCGGCCGGCCTCCGAGGGGAAGGAGACCTGCAGGTCGCGCACGGACAGCACGTGGCGTCGGCTCATGCGCGGCCCCCAGAGCGCGAGGTGGGGTCGAGGGCGTCCCGCAGCCCGTCGCCGATGAGCGCCATCGACACGGTGAGCAGGGTACAGGCCGGCCGGGAAGTAGAACAGCCAGGGAGCGCTGGACAGCGTGTTCGCGCCGTCGCGAGCATCGAGCCCAGCGAGACGTCGGGCTGCTTCACGCCGAAGCCGATGAACGACAGCGCCGTCTCGGACTGCACGGTCGAGACCACGCCGAGCGTGAACGAGACGATGAGCAGCGAGCCGATGTTCGGGATCGAGGTGGCGCACCACGATGCGCAGCGAGCCGACCCCCATGAAGCGGGCGGCCTGCACGTACTCGCGCTCCCGCAGCGAGGTGGCCAGCGACCAGATCACCCGGGCGTTGAACATCCAGCCGAACGAGGGTCAGCACGAGGATCAGCACCATCCAGTCGCCGCGGGCCCGTGCGAGACCAGCGCGAGGATGAGGAACGAGGGCACGACGAGCAGGAAGTGGATGAACTCGAGCATCACCCGCTCGGCGATGCCGCCGAAGTAGGCGGCGGCGGCGCCGACGACCGCGCGATGACCGTCGTCAGCAGCGACACCATCAGCGCGATGATCAGCGACCGGTGCAGGCCGTGCACGGCTGCGCGTAGATGTCGTTGCCGGCGCCGTTGGTGCCGAACAGGTGTCCGGCGACGGCGGCGAGGGCAGGTGGCGAAGTGAAGTCGGTCTACTTGTAGGTGGTGAGCAGCGAGCCGAACAGGGCGAACAGGATCAGCAGGACAAGAGGACCAGCCCGACCAGCGCCCTTGTTGCGCGGGAACCGGCGCAGGTACAGCGCGCCGGCGAGAGCCGCCTCGTCGCGTGCCCCGTCCGCTCGACCTCGCTCGGCGCGGTCGCCTCGGCGTCGACCTCGGGCCCGCAGGCCGGGCATGTTGGTGGTCACGTCAGCTCACCCTCACCCGGGGTCGAGGGCCACGACGGCGAGGTCGGCGAGGATCGCGCCGACCGCGGTCATCAGGGCGCCGAAGGCGGCGACAGCGACGACGCCGTGCACGTCGTTCTTGCTGATGGTCTTCGTGAAGTACTACCCATGCCGTCCCAGGCGAAGACCGTCTCGGTGATCACCGCGCCGGTGAACAGCGCCGGGATCGTGAACGCGACCGGGGTGGCGACCGGGATGAGCGAGGTCCGCAGCCCGTGCCGGCGGATCGCCTGGTGCCGGGTCAGCCCCTTGGCCCGGGCCGTGCGCACGTAGTCGGCGTTGATGTGTCCAGCAGCAGCGAGCGCTGCAGCAGGTGGTAGCCGGCGTAGCTGATCAGGGTCAGGGCGATGGTCGGCAGGGCCGGGTGCCGTGGCCGGTCCACGACAGCGGCCAGAACCCGGAGACCGTCGGGGGACTGCGCGCCCGCGACGAAGAACAGCGTGCTGCCCAGCGACTGGTTGAGCGCGATCGCGAGCAGGACGACCGCCAGCGCGGCCACCGGCAAGGGGATGTTGAACGTGAGACCGAGAGGCCCTGGCAACCGGTCGGCGAGCGGTACTGCCGCGCGGCGGTGTAGACGCCCAGGGCGACGCCGATGACGGTGGACAGGACCGTCGACAGCAGAACCAGCTGGCCGCTGACCCCGATCCGGAAGCGCGACCTGGTCGTTGACCGCTCCCCGGTCGGGGAGTGTCCCCAGTTCAAGTGCAGCACGATGTGGGTGATCCAGTGCCACCAGCGATCCATGAGCGGGTTTCCGGACTCAGGTCGTACAGCGCCAGCGAGTGGTCGATCTGCTCTGGAGTTCGAGGCGGTCGCAACTGCGGATAGTTCGACCTCGGGTCGAGAAACCCGTTAGCGAGGAAGTAGGTGAGGTTCGTCGCCAAGAACGATCATGAGAGGCCAGATGACGATTCTTCGGGCCATATACCTCAACACGATGGCATCACCGGGGCCGAGCGACGGGCTGCTCGGCGAACCATGGCCCACGAGCCGCCGACGGTCCAGGCCACCACCCGCTCGATCGTCCTCATCGGGCGTTCGCCGTCAAGGCCATCCCGGGAATCGGTGCGGCAGCGTGACATGGTCGCGTGCGAAACCACGGAGTTCCTCCTACACCCGTGGACTCGATTAGCGCACCTCCGGTGACGCGTCTTCGAACTGATGTCGGGAAGGGCAAGCGCTTCACGCGTACGACTCGAACGCCCGCGCAACACCCGGCCGGCGATCAGGTCTCGACCGCGCGCGGCGCCGCGTTGTAGGCGAACAGGTCGTCCCAGATCTCGTCCAGGCGGCGCTTGGCCTCGTCCAACCGCACCGCGTCCAGCCGTCCCTGCCCGCCGTCGTCGACCAGCCGCAACCGGCGCAGCTTGGCGAGACCGTCGTCGACCTCGAAGTCGAACGACGCATCCCAGCGCCGGGTGAACCACTCCTCGATCCTGCTGTCCAGCTCCGCGGCGGTCAGCGGCCCGCCTGCGGTCCGCAGGAAGTGATAGGCGAGCACGGCCTCCTTGACCTCTTCCTCCTCGGCCGCATCCAGCAGGTGGTGGAACACGCCCGCGTCGTTGTCGAGGTTGCGGAAGTAGAGGTTCTCCGACAGCGCCTTCATGAACTGGATCTTGCGGGTCTTGAACTTGGTGAACTGGCGCACCACGTAGCCGCCGAAGGCCATCAGGGCCGCACCGAGGGCGACGAGCTGGCCCTGGTTGAGCTGGACCGGTTCCCGGCGCAGCCCGACCCAGAACCCCAGCAGCAACAGCACCGGGATCAGCGCCGCGATGAGTTTGGTGGCGACCACGATGACCCCGGACACGGCCGCCGGAACCCCGATCAGCAGCTTGTCGATCGGACGCATCCGCACCTGCGCGTTGGGAAAGAGCATCTCCAGGTCCGCGCGGGGCACGTTCTGGAACAGCTTGATGATCGTCGAGCCTGGCGTGAACGGCAGGTCGTCGACCTTCTTGCCCTTGACCTCGAAGTGGGTCGCGTCCTGGAACTTGACGTAGACGAGGACCTTCCCGTACGTGGTGAACTCGAGAGTCCGGCGGCGCAGCCCGAGGAACTGCTTCACCTCTTCATGGCGAGGATGCTCGCCGCGCCGGTAGAACACGATCTGCTCGAAATCGTCGAAGTCCGCCTCCAGGCGGACTTTCATCAGCGACTCCTCGGCGAAGGCGCGGCCCAGGTCGTCGACGCTGATGCGCTCGAAATTCGCGTCTTCGGCCAGGGCGCTGAGCTCGTCGACGAGACGCTGTTGTGCCGCCTGCCGCTCGTCCGGGCCGGGCTCGACGATCGAGCGGGTGTCACTGTCCGGGTTGAACGGATGGTAGGTGTCCTTGATCACCTCGAGCCGGGTGCGGAACTCGTGGTGCAGCAGGCTCGCCAGCAGGTCGACGAAGGCCCGGAACGACTCCCGCTCCTCGGCCGGCACCTCGTCCACACACATCGTGACGATGCTGGCCTTGCGGAACGGGATGAATCGCTCAGCGGTCACTGCGGGCCCTTCTGCAGGTCGCGGGCGTCCTCAACGGGGTGGGCTCTCATTCTCCTGCGTGCCCGTTGACACCATCGAGCGCGTCTCCTACATTGCTCAAGTATATCAGTGAGATGCCAGCGTTTGCGACCTCGAACGTGCTCGACGGCGTCCACCTTCTGCGCCACGGCGTTCCCGTCCGCACCCGCTCACTCGGCGTCGACCAGGGCCGAAGGGACTTCCGCATGAAGGACGTCGTCATCGTCGGCGCGGTGGCCTCGCCGGCCTGGCCGCGGATGGAGGCTGCGGTACTGGGACACCGTGCTCCTGGAGTCCGGCAGCCGGGTGGGCGGCCGGATCCGGTCGGAGCGGCGCGGCCGGTACTGGCTGAACTGGGGCGGTCACGAGTTCGCCGGGCCGGGATCGTCGACCGACGCCCTCCTGAACGAGGCCGGCATCACCGCGGGACAGGTGCCCGGTGCGTTGGCGGCCCTGTCGATGAACGGCAAGCTCCTGCTCACAGGGCCGATGCCGACCTACCCGTTCCGCATCCCCATGTCGACGTCGTCGCGCATCGCGCTCGTCAGGGCCGGCATCAAGGTCAGCCGGCAGGTCCTGCGGTACGCGAGCATCGTGCGTCGGCCTCCCGGTGAGGACCCCGCCCGTCGCCAGCAGCGGATCTACGACTTCGAGAACGGCCGCAGCTTCCAGGACTTCGTGGGCGACCTGCCGGAGGACGCGGGCGCGCTGTTCTACCCGACGGTCACCCGGTCCGCCGCGGACCCACACGAGATCTCCGCCGGTGCCGGGATCGGCTACTTCAGCCTCGTGTGGAACATCGGCCAGGGCCTGAACCGGAACATCGTGGGTGGCCCGTCCACCCTGACGCAGGGCCTCGCCACCGCGCTGGGCGACCGTGTGCAGCTCGCCACCGGGTCGCCGTGGACCTCCCCCAGGACGTCCGCGAGGCGCTCGGCAAGGTGGTCTACGGCCCCTACGTGATCGCGGCGTTCCTCACGAGCGAGTCGACTCCGCAGCCGTGGGACGCCGCATACGGCATCGCCACCCCGAAGCGGTCGTTCAACATCGTGCTCAACCAGTCCAGCCTCGTCCGGGGCGGCGAGACGACGCGGCAGCCGGGCAGCAGCATCATGACGTTCTCCCCGGCCGACCTGGCACGCACGCTGCTCGCGAAGAGCGACGAGGAGATCCTGCGCATCTACACCGACGACCTGAACCAGGTCCTCGGCGGCTTCGGCGGCTCCGTCGTCGAGTCCCAGGTCCAGCGCTGGGAGACCGGCGCTCCCTACTGCTTCCCGGGCCGGGGTGCGCTCCAGCCGACACTGATGCGGCGCGGCAGCCACGTCGTCCTGGCCGGTGACTACCTCGGGACGCTCTACACCGAGACCGCGATCTCGACCGGCTTCTCGGCCGCGCAGGAGGCCGCGAGCCTGCTCGCCACCGACCGCCAGCAGCGCGGGGTCCGCGGCCTCCCGCTGGCCGCCGGCTGACAGTTCCTCAAAAGGAGAGACAGATGACAGTGCAGCTGCGCGGGGTCCTGACCGCGCTCGCCACCCCCTTCGCCGCGGACGGCAGTGTCGACGAGACGTTGCTGCGCGCCCTGGTGGACCGGTCGATCGAGGGAGGGGGTGCACGGGGTCGTGGCGTGCGGCTCCACCGGTGAGTTCAGCGCGTTGACCGTCGACGAGCGGCGCCTGGTGGTCGAGACCGTCGTCGACCAGACCGCGCGCCGCGTGCCGGTGATCGCGCAGACGGGCGCCACGAGCACCGCCGAGGCCATCCGGCTCTCCCGGCACGCGCAGTCGGTCGGGGCCGACGTGGTCATGCCGGTGGCGCCCTACTACGAGCCGCTGTCGGTCGAGGAGACGCTGACCTACCTGCGCGCCGTCGCCGGGTCCGTCGACATCCCGGTGATGCTCTACAACCTGCCGGTCGCGACGGGCGTCGACCTCCACCCGGACACGGTGGGCGCGCTCGCCCGCGAGGTCGAGAACATCCGCTACATCACGAACACGACGGTCGACATGGCCCAGTCGGCGGTGCTGATCCACAAGTACGGCGACGTCATCTCGACCTTCGTCGGCTGGGACAGCCTGCTCCTCTCAGCTCTGGCCGAGGGCGCCGCAGGCGTCATGGCGGGGACGGCGAACGTCGTGCCGAGCGAGCTCGTGGCCGTCTACGACGCGGTGAGCACAGGCGATCTCGAGGGGGCCCGGAAGACCTGGGCACAGATCTACCCACTCATCGAGGCGATCATGGATCAACCGTTCATCGCGGCGGTCAAGGCCGGCCTGGCGGCGGTGGGCTTCCCCGTCGGGCCGCCGCGGCCTCCGTTCGCCGAGCTCGACCCCGACGCGGCCGCCCGGATCGCGCAGCTGGCGAAGACGACAACGACGGAGGCGACGATGGGAACCACCACCGCGGCGGTGCGGCGGGTACCGGCCAGGGGAAGCCTCCTGCAGGAGGGCGAGCTTCCTTCCGGTCAGCACTTCATCGACGGAGCGTTGCGGCCCGGTCGATCCGGCACGTTCATCGACGTCGTCGACCCCAGCTCCGCGCGCACGATCGCCCAGGTCGCCGAGGGCACGGTCGAGGACACCGACGTCGCGGTGGCCGCCGCCTACGCCGCGAAGGACGCGTGGGGCCGGCTGACGCCCGAGGAGCGCTCCGAGGTGCTGCACCGGGTCGCCGACCGGGTTGCCGAGAACGCCGACCTCCTCGCCCGGCTGGAGTCGGCCAACACCGGCAAGCCGTCCGCGGTCGCGCAGGACGACGTGGCGCAGACCATCGACACGTTCCGCTTCATGGCCGGGGCGCTGCGGGCGCCCACCTCCGCAGCGGCGGGGCGCTACGCCGAGGACCACCTGTCGATCATCCTGCGCGAGCCGCTGGGCGTCGTCGGGGTCGTGACCCCGTGGAACTACCCGCTGCTGATGGCCGCCTGGAAGGTGGCGCCCATCCTGGCGGCCGGCAACACGCTGGTCATCAAGCCGTCGGAGCAGACCCCGCTCACCACGCTGAAGTTCGCCGAGCTCGTGGCCGACATCCTGCCGGCCGGCGTCCTCAACGTCGTGACCGGCTACGGCCCCGTCGTCGGAGCCCGGCTCGCCGAGCACCCCGACGTCCCCATGATCGCGCTCACCGGGTCCGTCCGGAGCGGCAAGGCCGTGGCCCGCGCCGCCGCCGAGTCGCTCAAGCGCGTCCACCTGGAGCTGGGCGGCAAGGCCCCGGTGGTCATCTTCCCGGACGCCGACCTGGCCGCCGCGGCGACCGCGTTGCGTGCCGCCGGCTACTGGAACTCGGGCCAGGAGTGCGGCGCCGCCTGCCGCGTGCTGGTCCACGAGTCGGTGGCGGACGAGTTCGCCGAGCTGCTCGTCAAGGAGGTCGCCACGATGGTCGTCGGCGAGCCCGGCGCCGGCGACGACGTCGAGATCGGGCCGCTGACGTCGAAGGCCCACTTCGACCGGGTCACCGGCTACCTGCAGCGGGCCAAGGCGGAGGGCTTGCGCGCCGCGATCGGCGGCGGGGCCCTCCCGGGCGACGGCTACTTCGTCGCCCCGACGGTGCTCGTCGACGTGCCAGAGGGCGCGGAGGCCGCCCGCGAGGAGATCTTCGGCCCGGTCATCACGGTCGAGACCTCACCGAGGAGGACGAGGCGGTGACCCGTGCCAACTCCGTGCCCTACGGCCTGTCGGCGTCGGTCTGGACCAAGGACGCCCAGCGCAGCCACGACGTGGCCTCGAAGCTGGACGCCGGCACGGTGTGGGTGAACGCCCACCTGGTGCTCGCGAACGAGGTTCCGTGGGGCGGGTTCAAGGGCTCCGGTTATCAGGAACGGGTGGCGAGAACCGTCGAACGCACGTCCTCGGAGAACCCGATGAGGTGCAGTTCGGCGGCCATCCGCGCGGCCGGCGCATCCCCGCGGACGATGGCCTCCACGACTGCCCGCTGGCTCCGGATGTGCTCGTCGCCGGCCAGCTGCTCCTGCAGGCAGAAGTTCCAGATTCGTAGGGCCAGGTTGACGTACTGGTTGAGGGTGGCCTCGAGGAACTCGTTACGGGCGGCCGCGTAGATCGCGCGGTGCACACGGGCGTCGAGCTCGGTGTGGTCGGCGCGCTCGTGACTGCCGTGCTCCAGGTCGTCGAGCAACTCCAGCAGCGTCGCACGGTCCGACTCCGTCGCCCGCTCGGCGGCCAGCGCCGCCGCGAGTCCTTCGAGCTCCACGCGGATCTCGGTGAGGCGGGCCTCGTCGGCGATGTTGATCCGGGAGACGAAGGTGCCTCGCCGGGGATAGGTGACCGCGAGCTTCTCCAGCGTCAGCCGCTTCAGCGCGTCGCGGATCGGGGTGAGCCCCAGCCCCAGCGACGCGCTGAGCGCCTTCTCGTCGAGCGGGGCACCCGGTTGCAGATGCACCGCGACGATGGCGTCACGGATCTGGCGGTACGCCTGGTCCACCAACCGTTCCTGCCCGGATGCTGCGGGAACCGCGTCGGCGGAGCTACCCATCGTGCCTCCCGGAACTCTGACGGATGACGCCAGCGTAGTAGGACGGGAACGAACTGACATATCTGTGCAACCTTGACAGGACCGTCGTGGCCACCCGACATGGACCGGCCGACGTCGCCGCCGTGAACCGCCACGAGGTCGGCGCCCTCTGCCTGGCGGCACTCGACGCCGTCGGCGCCCGTGGACCGGTCGCCGAACTGCTCATCGAAGCGGCCCTCTTCGCCGAGGATCGCGGCACGAGCGTCGTCGGGGTGGCCCACCCTCCTCGACCATCTGGATGCCATGCACGACGCCTCGACGGCCGAGCCGTCCTCGACCAGGCCTCGCGCAGCACCGCGTTCGTCCCCGTCCGCGACGCCGCGGCACAGGGCACGCCCCTGCCCGAGGGGTGGGCCGTCGCCGCGGACGGCGTTCCGGCGACCGAGCCGGGTGCCGTGCCGCTCCGGCCGACTGCCTGGCGCTCCGGGCGGACGTCGTCGCCGCCCTCCGCCACCGCGCCGGCCGCACCACCACTGACCGCCAGTAAGAGCGCGTCTCAGAACGGGGGCGGGTCGGGATCGGGTTCCGGGGGTGCCGAGCGCGTCGGCTCCGGTACCGGCGGGGGTGTCGGTGGCGGTGCGGCCCGGTAGTCGTACGCCCGGGTGGTGTGCTGATGCCCGGTGGGGGTGGTCCAGGTGAGGCTGCCGTCGGAGTGGGCCTGGACCTGCCAGCCCGGGGCATGGGTCTTCACCCGGTGATGACCGGTGCAGTACCCGTGGAGGTTCTGCTCGCTGGTGGTGCCGCCGTCGGACCAGGCGACGACGTGATCGAGTTCGGCGTCGGCGGCTCGTCGCCGGCAGCCGGGGAATCGGCAGTAGACGTCGCGGGCTCGGACGAAGTCGGCGAGCCCGGCGGGTGGGTGGTAGGTGGTGCGGCCGTGGTCGAGCAGGGTGCCCGACAGCGGGTCGGTGATCAACCGGCGCCACACCCCGTCGGCGGCGACCTCGCGGGCCAGCGAGGCGGGGATCGGGCCATGGCCGACAAGCTCGGCGGGCTGGTCGTCGGCGCCGATCAGGGTCGAGTAGCCGACGACGACCTGGATGAGCGGCTTGCCGGGGGTGACCGGGTGGATCGGGCGTCCCGCACTCGCCCCGGCCGGATCACCGCCTGTGGCCGTGTCGCCGGTGGCAGTGTCATCGATATCGAGGGGGTCTCCAGCGGGCTGGTCGTCGGCAGCGGGCTTGTCGGCAGCGGGCTTGTCGCCGCTGGGCCCGTCGCCCTGGAGCCCGTCGTCGCCGGTGTCGGGGTTGGTGACGAGGTGGCCGTTGAGCATGGCGACGAGGATGTCGGCCCGGCGGGCGTCCATCGACCGCGGGTCGTCCGAACCCAGGCCGCGGGCCAGCCGGGTCAGCCAGGTGAACGCACCGGCCGCGTCGGTCGCGGTGAGCATCGCCCACAGGGTGCCCATCCCGTCCGGCTCGGCGGTGACCACCACCCGCCGATCCCGCCGCGCCTCCCGATGCCGCTCCTCGGCACCGCCCGGGTCGGCGGCGAGCACCGCCCGGGCCAGCGCAGCCTTGAGCTGGGCCAGGGTCTGCTCCGGCGCCTTGGGGAGCACCGCGGCTTGCACCGTGGCGGCGTGCTCGTCGGACAGCACCACGGTGGCATCGTCGATCGCCCGCGCCTTGGCGGTGTCGATCAGACCGGACTCCCATAAGGCGTGGGTGTCGGGCAGCGTCTCCAGCAGGCGGCGGGCCACCCCGATCCGGGCACACGCGCTACCCCGCGAAAGCCGCAGCGCGACCCCGACCTCGTCGGGGGCGTACTCGCTGCCCACACACGCCCACCGCGCCGAGTGCGGCGCCCTGTCCGTCGGCCGGCGGCGGGCGAACTCGTCGAGCAACCTGGCCTGCCGCGCGGCCGCCCAGGAGGCCAGCCGATCGAATCCGACGATCGCCTCGACCAGCGACTCGTCCGGCATCCGCGCCGGATCCGCGGCGACCACGTCGAGATCCAACGCCAGCCACCCCGAGGGCTCACACGAGCCGTAGCCGGACACCGGCTCATCCGACTCCTCGAGCGAGCACCCCGGAGACGACCAGTCCGGCGGGGGCAGTTCGGCGACCGCGGCGGGGTCGGCCAGCAGTCGCTCCAGCGCCCCGTCGAGGTCGTCGTCGGGCGGGCAGTCGCCACAGTCCGCCGGGGACTCAGCGCTTGCGTCTTCGAACATGTGTTCGATTGTAGCGCATCGAGGTGCGCCAGACTGGCGGGACCGGTTCGTCGACGCGGGCAAGGCGGGCATGGACCGGTCGCTGCCGGGCCCGGACGGTGGCCTGTCCGTCGGGCACTCAGTGCCTGGTCTCGTACCTGGTCAGGACCACGCCTTCGGGAAACGTCCGGGTCTCCACCAGGGTCAGGTTCACCCAGTTGTCCAGGGCCGTGAAGAACGGCGTGCCGCTGCCCACCAAGACCGGTGCGGTGGCCAGCACGTACTCGTCGATCAGCCCGGCCCGCATCGCCGCTGCGGCGAGTGTGGCGCCGCCGATGTCAATAGGGCCGCCATCCTCGGCCTTGAGCCGGGTGATCTCGGTGACCGCGTCGCCGGTGACCAGGCGGGTGTTCCAGTCGACCGTGCTGATCGTGGAGGAGAACACCACCTTCGGCATATCCTGCCAGCGGCGGGCGAACTCGATCTCCGCCGGCGTGGCGCCGGGCTGCTGGTCGGCGGTCGGCCAGTGGGAACTCATCGTCTCCCACAGTTTGCGCCCATACAGCGCCAGGCCGGTCGCCCCCACCCGGTCGGACCACCACTGGAACAGCTCGTCGCTCGGCACGCTCCAGCCGAGGTCGTCGCCGGGCGCGGCGATGTAGCCGTCCAGGCTCAGGTTCATGCCAAAGGTCAGTTTCCGCATGGCGTCAGCCCCCGTGAGTCGGTATTCGGCGTACCGACCAGCACGGCGCGGAAAAATCATCGGTCGGGCCACACGGTCGTATCCGTCCGCGCGCCGCAGTGTGGGTCATCGCTGCCCGAGGCGCTCCGGGCGGACGTCGTCGCCGCCCTCCGCCGCCGAGCCGGTCGCACCGGCGGCCGTGAGCAGCAGCCGGGCGTCCCGCCAGCCGCGCAGTGAGCTGATCACCGCCAGGCCCCGGGCCGTGTCCAGATCCGTGCGCCGCAGCACCCGTTCATGAAGGACGCCGAGGTCGAGCAGGCGGGCGCGCTCGACGCCCGGGAGGCACCCGGACTCCGGTGGCGGTGTGCACCAGGTCCCGTCGACCTTCACGGCGAGGGTGGCCCGGGTGACCTCGGTGAGCTCCCCGCGTGTGTTGACCATGACGACGTCGTCGACGTCGGGCCGTCGCAGGCGGCGACGGTCGTAGGGCTCCCGGAAGGTCGTCTTGTGGTGGAGCCACCGCTCGAGCGGGTCGACCGGTTCGTCGTCGAGCGCGAGGAGGATGGGCCCCGGGAGGGTGGCGGGCAGCGCTTCCACGTCGACGGCGATCGCTCCGGTGCGGCGCAACCGGACCCGGACCCGGGCCGCGTCCCGTCCCGTGAGCCGCGACCGCAGGGCTCGCAGCGCCGTCGGCAGGTCGAACCGGAACCCGAGGTGCTCGGCGGACTCCGCCATGCGGCGGAGATGGCGATCGCCGTTGCGCAGACCACCGTCCGGGTCGTACCGCATGGTTTCGAGCAGCTCGAACTCCCGGACGTGGGCGGAGAGGACGGTCGCCTTGGCGAGAACCTCCGCATGCTCCGCCGCCGGCTCGGAGTCCCAGGTGATCCCCCCGCCGGTGCCGTAGACCGCCTCGCCGGAGTCGGTGTCCACGACGGCGGTCCGGATGGCCACGTTGAACGCGGCCCGGACCGGCGCGTCGGGCGGGCCGACGAGACCGATCGCGCCGCAGTAGACGCCACGGGGGCCCGGTTCGAGCGAGCGGATGACGTCCATGGAGCTCGCCTTGGGTGCTCCGGTGACCGAACCGCAGGGGAAGAGCGCCCGGAACAGCTCGACCAGCCCGGTTCCGGGCCGGAGGCGTGCGGTGACGTCCGAGGTGAGCTGGAGCACCGTCTCGTAGCGTTCGACGGTGAACAACGCGGGCACGGCGACGCTCCCGGTCTCGGCGACGCGAGCCACGTCGTTCCGCAGGAGATCGACGATCATGACGTTCTCGGCCTGCTCCTTGGGGCTGGAACGCAGCCGTTGGGCCAGGACCCGGTCCTCGTGCAGGTGCCGGCCGCGCCGGGCGGTCCCCTTCATGGGCCGCAGCAGGAGCTGGTCGCCGGTGCGCCGGAAGAACAGCTCGGGGCTCGCGCTGGCGACGGCGAAGCGGCCGAGGTCGAGGTAGGCGTTGTGGGCACCCCGCTGGCCGAGGGCGAGATCGCGGTAGAGCTCGAACGGGTCGCCGCGAACCCGTCCGGCCATCCGCACGGTCAGGTTGCACTGGTACGTGTCTCCCGCGGCGATGCGTTCACGGATGCGGGCGACGTCGCGCGCGTGCTCCGCGGGCGTCCACGTCGGGCGCCACTGCGCACGGGCAGGCGACCGGTCCGACGCAGTGGTGTCGAGGGGTGGCACCGGGGTCGGTTCGTCGCAGAGGCCGAACCACACGAGCGGCATGCCCACCGTGCCCGAACGGTGCACGGGGAGGTGCGGGTCCAGCCCCGCCGCGGCCTCGTAAGCGACGTACCCGAACGCCCAGCTGCCCGCGTCCGTCGCCCGCTCGACCTCGGCGAGGACCCCGACGACCTGGTCGGGCCGCTCGGCGACCAGCACCCGGTACGGCGTCGGACACCGCACGGCCGTCCCGGACTGCAGGTCGTCGAAGCGGGCCCACGGCGGCCGGTGTCCGACGATCAGCATTCGACGATGTTGAGGGCCAGCCCGCCGCGGGCGGTCTCCTTGTACTTGTCCTTCATGTCGGCACCGGTCTCCCGCATGGTCTTGATGGCCTTGTCCAAGGAGACGTGGTGCCGGCCGTCGCCGCGCACGGCCATGCGCGCGGCGGTGATGGCCTTGATCGACCCGACCGCGTTGCGCTCGATGCACGGGATCTGCACCAACCCGCCGACAGGGTCGCACGTGAGCCCGAGGTTGTGCTCGATACCGATCTCGGCGGCGTTCTCCACCTGCTCCGGCGTGCCGCCGATGACCTCGGCGAGGCCGGCGGCCGCCATGGAGCAGGCCGAACCCACCTCACCCTGGCAGCCGACCTCGGCTCCGGAGATGGAGGCGTTCTCCTTGAACAACAGCCCGATCGCGGTCGCCGTCAGGAGGAACCGCACCACGCCGTCGTCGGAGTAGGAATCGAGGAAGTCCCGGTAGTAGTGCAGGACGGCCGGCACGATCCCGGCGGCACCGTTGGTCGGCGCCGTGACCACTCGGCCGCCCGCGGCGTTCTCCTCGTTCACCGCCAGCGCGTAGAGAGTCACCCACTCCATCGCCCGCAGCGGGTCGGTGTCGTCGCGCTGGGCCTCGAGTTGGGCGTGGAGCGCGGCAGCTCGTCTGCGGACCTTGAGGCCGCCGGGAAGCACTCCGGGGGTGCGGGTGCCGCGCTCGACGCACTCTTGCATGACCGACCAGATGTGCAGCAGACCCTCGCGGACCTCCGCCTCGCTGCGCCAGGACAGCTCGTTGGCGAGCATGATGTCGCTGATCCGGAGGCCGGACTCACGGGCGTGTGCCAGCAGCTCCTCACCGGTGTGGAACGGGTAGCGGACAGGCGTGCTGTCCTCCACGATCACCCGGTTGCCGGCTTCGTCTTCGTCGAGGACGAAGCCGCCGCCCACGGAGTAGTACTCGCGCCGCTCCAGCTCCGCGCCGTCGGCGTCCACCGCCCGGAACGTCATCCCGTTGGTGTGGAAGTCGAGACGCTTGCGGCGGTGCAGGACGACGTCGTCGTCCACGGAGAACGCGATCGGGTGCTCCCCGGCCAGCAACAACTTGCCCTCGTGGCGGACGGACTCGAGGCGCGGGCCGGCCGTGGTCGGGTCGACGAGCTCGGGCCGTTCACCTTCCAGCCCCAGGACGACCGCCTTGACGCTGCCGTGCCCGTGCCCGGTCGCGCCGAGCGATCCGAACAGCTCACACCGGACCCGCGCGACCCGCGCGAGCAGTCCCTCCTCCTGGAGCCGGAGGGCGAAGGCGCAAGCGGCCCGCATCGGGCCGACGGTGTGTGAGCTGGACGGGCCGATCCCGACCTTGAACAGGTCGAAGGCGCTGATGGTCATCCGTCTGCCTTCCGCAAGAATGCCTTGAGAATCTGATATATCAATATGATGGCAAGTGTATGTCGGTCACACCAGTGAAGCAAGACTTCTGGTCCAGCAGCCTTTACGATTGATCCGTGGCTGCTGCCCCCATCGAGCTGGACTCAGCTCCGGCGTCCCTGGCGGACAGGGCCTATCTCGCCATCCGGGACCAACTGATCATGCTGGACATCCAGCCCGGCGAGCCGATCGACGACGACCAGCTGGCGAAGTCGCTGGGTGTGGGCCGAACCCCGGTGCGCGAGGCGTTGAAGCGTCTCGAGGGCGACCGGCTCGTGGTGTCGTATCCCCGTCGAGGGACGTTCGCGACCGGTATGGACATCGCGGACCTGGCGCATGTCTCGGAGATCCGGGTACAGCTCGAACCCCTGGCGGCGCGGCGGGCGGCCGAGCGCGCCCCGCGCGCGACGCGGGCCGAGCTCGACGAGCTCGCCTCCCGGGTCGAGGCCCTGGACATCGTCCGGACCGACCGGGCGGAGGTGATGCGCTGGGATCTCAGCGTGCACCGGGCGATCTACCGGGCCGCGAACAACCCGCACCTCGAGGACGTCCTGATCCGCTACGACAACCTGGCGACGCGCATCCACTGCATGTTCCTCGACCGCCTGTCGACGACGGACATGCACGTCGTCGCCGAGCACGTGGCATTGCTGCGCGCCATCGCCGCCGGGGACGCCGACCGTGCCGACGACCTCGCCCGTAAGCACGTCCTCGGCTTCGAGCACGCGATCCGCGCGGTGATCTGACCCCTATGCTCCTGACCGCAATCTGCCGACCACTGCGGCGCTGACGGCAACACGGTCCTCTGGAGGCCGTCGGAGAAGGCCGCGCTGGGCAACGGGCTCGACAAGCGGCAGCGAGGAGGGCCCGTGAGTTCGTCGCAGTACGCCGTCATCGGGGCCGGTCTGGCGGGCGCCGCCACCGCGTGGAGCCTCGCCCGACGCGGACACGAGGTGACGCTGGTGGAACGGACTCAGCCCGCATCCCGCGACGGCAGCTCCCACGGATCGGCTCGCATCTTCCGCTACGTCTACGCCGACCCCTTCTACGTCCGTCTCGTCGTGGCGGCCAAGGCGGGCTTCGACGAGCTGGAACGGCTCAGTGATTGCCGGCTGATCACACCATCCGGTGCACTGGACTTCGGACCGCTGCGTGATCCCCGCGCCCTCGCCGGGGTCCTCGAGGCGGTCGGTGTCGAGCACGAGCTGCTGAGCGCCGACGACGCCCGGGCGCGGTGGTCGGGAATCGCCGTCGACAGCGAGACCCTCTGGCACCCCGGTGCCGGGGTCATCGATGCAGAGGGCACGGTGCGGGCGATGCTGGAGCAGGCCGAACGCCACGGCGCCCCGATCGTCACCGGCTGGCCGGTCGCCCGGGTCGAGGCCACGGCCACCGGGTACCGGTTGGAGACCGCCGACGGCCGCACGCTCGACGCCGAACGGATCGTCGTGACCGCCGGTGGGTGGCTGCCCGCGCTCCTGGACCGGCTCCCGCTGCCGTCGAGCTTCCGCGCGCTCGTGCCACCGCTGCAGGTCAGCCAGGAGAACGCCTACCACTTCCCCTACCGGGACGGTGCAGCCGCCGACGGCACCGAAGAGGTGACCTCCTGGCCGACTTTCATCCACAAGAGCCCCACCATCTCGACCTACGGCCTGCCGGGTGGCCGCGACGCCGGGTTCCGCGGGCAGAAGATCGCCGAGTTCCTCGGCGGGCGGAGGATCGTTTCGGCTGCCGACCAGGACGGGGTCGTCGACCCGGCGAACCGCGCGCGCATCGTCGACTACGTCCGGCGGTACCTGCCAGGCCTGCACCCTGAGCCGTACGCCGAGACGACCTGCCTGTTCACGAGCACTCCGAGCGAGGACTTCCTCGTCGACGGCACCGACGGCATCACGCTGGTCTCCCCCTGCTCCGGGCACGGCGCCAAGTTCGCCCCACTGATCGGCGACATCGCCGCGGACGTGGCGACGGGCGCGGGCCGCGCCCCCGATCGGTTCACCGTGCGCGCCCTCGATGCCGCGAGCCGTGGCTAACCCCGCGTCGACCGCACGAACTGACGACCTCAACCACTAGCCGGCGGAGACCACGGTCCGCGCCGGGGTCGGGCGAACCTCCACGTGCCGGTTCTCGCCGAGCGACGGGTCGCCATACCACGATGTGATGATTGACCTCTTGTGCCGCTCCCAATCCGCGGTACGTTGCGCGGTTCGGCTTCGATTCGTCAACTCCGCGCATTCTGTCGTACCGTGGCCACGTGACAGCACGGCGGACGCACGTGCTCTACATGCTGGGGGCGGTGGGCCGGCTCGGGCTCGCCGTGGTGGTCGTCGTGGTCGCGGTCAGCGCCACGGCCGTCGCCACCGGACGGACGACCGTTCCCCTGAGAGCCCTGGGCGCGGCGCGAGCAGCGGTCGGCCTGTCCGACGCAACCTCCCCCCCACCCCTTCCGATAGCGCGCGCGGCCGTCCTGAGAGTCGATCCGGCGCTGGATCTGCCCCTGGCCGGGGTAGCTGCGGACGCCCGCGAGCACACGTCCACCGTGGTGGACGAGGTCGCGGCGCAGCGGGCCGCGGACGAGGCGACAGCGGCGGCGCGGGCAGCCGAGCGACGTGCGGCGGTGGCACGCGCCGTGGCCTCGGCGGCCGAACGGCGTGCGGCGGCCGAGACGACGGTGTCCCGCCGGCTCGCGGTGGAACGGGTCGCGGCGCAGGCCACCGCCCGGGAGGCGAACGAGCGCGAGGAGGCCGGCCGGCAGTCGGCCGCGGCCCGTCAGGCGGACGCGCGACGTGTGGCCCCTCGGGAGGCTGCAGAGAAGGAGGAGGCGGAAAGGGCGGCCGAGGAGAAGGCGGCTGACGAGCGAGCCGCCGAGAAAGTGGACGCGGACAAGCGGGCAGCAGAGCAGCGGGCGGCGGACCAGCGGGCGGCGGACCAGCAGGCGGTCGACGACCGGGCAGCCGAGCAGCGAGCCGCCGAACAGCGAGCGTCAGAGCAGAAGGTGGCCGCCGAGCAGCCAACCGAACGGCGGATAGCGGCGAACCAGGCCGCCGCCGAGCAGGTGGCTGCGGAAGAGGCCGTAGCAGCGAAGGCAGCCCGACAACAGCAGGCCGAGGAGCAGAAGGCCGCTGCCGAGAAGGCTGTCGAACAGCAGAAGGCTGCCGAACAGGAGAAGGCGGCCGAACAGCAGAAGGCAGCCGAACAGCAGAAGGCGGCCGCACGTGAGGCCGCCGAGGAGCGGCAGGCCGCCGAGAAGGCAGCCGAGCAACAAGAGGCAGCCGACCAGGCGCGAGGAGCGGCAAGCCGCCGAGAAGGCAGCCGCACGTCAGGTCGCCGAGAAGGCAGCCGAGCAACAAGAGGCAGCCGACCAGGCAAAGGAAGCAGAGCAGGAGAAGGCATCCGCTCGTCAGGCAGCAGCTCGTCAGGCCGCCGAACAGCAGAAGGCAGCCGAACAGCAGAAGGCAGCCGAGCGGCAGAAGGCTGCCGAGCGGCAGAAGGCTGCGGCCCGTCAGGCCGCTGAGGAGAAGGCCGCCGAGAAGAGAGCATCGGACAGAGCCGCAGCCGAGAAGGCCAATGCCGAGAAGGCGGCTGCGAGGCGCGCCGCTGAGAAGGCCGCGCAAGCGAAGGCCGCGCAAGAGGAGGCCGCCCAGGAAAGGGCGGCTCAGAAGGCCGAGGCTCGGAAGGCCGCGCAACAGGAAGCGGCGCAGAAGGAAGCGGCCGCCGAGCGCGCCCAGCAGAAAGCCGCACGGGAGCAGCAGGCGGCCGCCGCCCGACGGGCAGCACAGCAGCGGGCAGCACAGCAGCAGGCAGCCGGACAGGGGCGGCCGGGTCGGCACGGCGTGCAGGCCGCCGGTGTGGCCCCGGGTGCGAACGGCGAGCTCGCACCCGGTGCCGTTCCCGCTGACGGGCAGGGACGCGGCGGCGGACAGGGGCGCGGCGGCTCGCGACACTGACCGCGAGACCCGGGGTCTACGACCCGCGCTACGGCGACGTCGTCAACGCTTCGGTCAACAACGCCACCAGGGCCTCGAGTTGCACGTCGGCGGAGGAGGACACCTCGTCCTCCGAACCGTCCAGCGCCCGCGCGGCGAGCCCCGCCTTGCTGTCGATCAGCTCGGCGATCCTCGCGTCGATCGTCTGGGCGGCGATGATGCGCCACGCGGTGACGGGCTCCGTCTGACCGATGCGGTGGCTGCGGTCGATGGCCTGGGTCTGCTCCGCGTCCGTCCAGGAGAGCTCGGCGAGCACGATGTTCGAGGCGACCTGCAGGTTGATACCGACCCCGGCCGCGGTCAGGGAACAGACGGCGATCGCGACGGCGGGATCCTTCACGAACGCGTCGATCTGTTTCTGTCTCACCGTCCGCGTCTGATCACCACGGATCGAGGAGAATCGGATCCCGGCCTTGGTGAATGCCGCCTCGGCGGCGTCCATCACGTCGACGTGCTTGGCGAAGAAGACGACCTTGCCGGCGCTGCGTGCCAGCTGAGCCGCGTAGTCCGCGGCGAGGCCGGCCTTCGCCCGGCCGATGCGCCGCATCATGGCGAAGACGTTCTCCTCGCCCGCGGCCGTGGTCGCCTCCTTCCGCTCCCGGGTCGCGATTCTGCGCACGAGGTCATGGTCGATCCCCTCGACGACGGAACCGGACCTGCGCCGGGCGAGTGCGTTCTCGTACTGCGCCACCATCCGGTGGGCGAGCGACCGCTCGGCCTCCCGGATCGACCGGGCGGCCTTGTCGTCCAGCTCGACGGGAAGGTCGGCGATCCGCCGCTCCGGGATGTCTGCCGCAACGTCGACCTTGCGGCGACGGACGATGCCGCGGTCGACCACGCACTGGCGGGCGGCGGGGTAGAACGCGGGGTCCGCCGGGGTCAGCCCGGTCTCCTCGAGCGCCGCCATCAGCTCGGCGAGCGGCTTGGTGTCGTCGATCCAGCCGAGGAACTGCCAGATCGCCTGGAAGTCTTCGATGTCGTTGATCAGTGGGGTCCCGGTCAGGGCCATGAGAAGGGGCCGCGCGACACGGGACCGGATGCTCTCGGAGAGCTGCAGCACGTTCTGCGAGCGCTGGGAGCTCTTGTTCTTGATGAAGTGTGCCTCGTCGACGACCATGCCACGGAAGCCGAAATCGCCGATCCAGCCCACATGGCGGTCGAGCACCTCGTAGTTGACCACCACGATGTCGGCGAAGCCGTCCATCGTGTCGCCGTTGCCGTGGATCACCGTGGCCGACCGGGTGGGGGTCCAGAGCGCGGCCTCGCGGGCCCAGTTGGTCTTGACGACGTTCGGCACGACCACCAGCAACGGGTAGGCGTTCGCCGCCTGCGCGGCGAGCAGTGCCTGCGCCGTCTTGCCCAGTCCCGGTTCGTCGGCGAGCAGGAAGCTTCGGTGTCCGGCGGCGGCCGCGGCGATCAGCTGCCCCTGGTGGGGCATCAGCGTGCGGCCGCCCGGCGCCTGCAGCGACGACGGCGCGGGCAGCGCCATGCACGGCGAGGCGCCACCGCCGGCCCGTTCGAACGAGCTGAACAGCGGCCCGAGCAGCTCCCAGGTGGCCAGGCGGCGGGCCGGCGCCGCGCTCGGCCTGGCGGCCGAGAAGTCCGGGGCGAGGAAGGGGTTGGCCATCTGGCGCGACACGACGGCCTGCGGCACCACCCGCCGCTCAGGCGTGGCGGGCGCGACGGGCGGCTCCGGAGGCGTGACCTCCAGGGCAGCCGCCTCCAGCCCGGCGTCCTGCAACAGGTTCCGCATGAGCGCCCGGGCCGCGTCGGGCAGGACGGCGTCGTCGGCGAGCAACGCGAGCAACGACGTGTCGCGGGTGGCGGTCTGCGCGAGGATCAGCGCGATCCCGTCGAGGCGCTTGAGCATCGCGGACCGGCGGGCGTCATTGCTGATCTCCGTCCGCACCCTGGCTCGCTCCTGGCGGGCCAGGACCGCCACGACCTGGAACTTCGTCCGGTCCGAGGGCAGCACGCGCCCACGCTGCGCTGCGGCCTCGACCTCGCCCGCGGTACGCGCGAGCACCGGGATGATGCCGTCGGCGTCGCGAGGGCGGGCACGGCGTTGCGACGCACGATCGGTGCGGTGAGCGCGCCGTAGGCGCTGGTCACCTCGAGCCACGAACTTCTCCTACCCCACACGATCAACGCCCGAGCGCCGTCGGCGATCGGGTCCCTCACGTGGTGATTGGCGGTTGCGGGCGCAGGATGTGGACCTGCGACCTCCGGGTGATGAGCCGGACGGAGGCTCCGACTTCGCCCATCATAGTCGGAGCCCGCCGGATCAGCCCGCGGTCGACGTGTCCGGCGATGCGGCGGGTGTGGGCCCGCTCCGGGCCGCGCTCAGGGGAAGGTGTTCCGTGACCGATCCGGTCCCCGCCCGCTTCGCAGGTCTCCGTCGGGATCGGCGTCCTCGCCACCGCGCCGACGCGGCCCGCGCCTCGGTCCCGGAGATGGCGCGGGCGTTCCACGCGACGCTGCCGGGGTATCGGCCGACCCCGCTGGTCGGTCTACCCGGGCTTGCGGCCTCGCTCGGGGTGGCGCAGGTGTGGGTGAAGGACGAGGCGGATCGGCTCGGGCTACCGGCGTTCAAGATCCTGGGTGCCTCGTGGGCGGTCAATCGGGCGCTGAGCGCACGGGCGGGACACCTCGCACCTGCCGGCTCCCTCGATGAGCTGCGACGCCGGATGGCCGGGTCGGCCCTGACACTGGTGACCGCGACCGACGGCAACCACGGCCGGGCGGTGGCCCGGATGGCCCGCCTGGTGGGGGTGCGAGCCCGCGTCTATGTGCCGAGCGGGGTGGGTTCGGCCGCGGTCGACGCCGTCGCCGACGAGGGAGCCGACGTGGTCCGGACCTCGCTGGTCTACGACCAGGTCGTGCAGACCGCGGCGCGCTCGGTCGACGGCCGGCCCGACGACGTCCTGATACAGGACACCTCCTGGCCCGGCTACCAGGACATTCCCCGGTGGATCGTCGACGGCTACTCCACGCTGTTCGCGGAGATCGACGACCAGATCGACGCAGCGGTCGACGTGCTGGCGGTGCCCACCGGAGTGGGATCGCTGCTGCAGGCCGCCCTGGAGCACTACGGATCCCCAGCCCGGGCGGACCGGCCGGGCGTGCTCGCCGTCGAGCCGGCCACCGCCGCCTGCGTCACCGCATCGCTCGCCGCCGGACGACCGATCACCGTCGACACCTCGTCGCCCACCACGATGGCCGGCCTGAACTGCGGCACCGTCTCCGAGATCGCCTGGCCCGTCATCTCGTCCCGGCTGGACGCGGCTGTCAGGGTGAGCGAGGACCAGGCACGATCCGCCCTCCACGATCTGCACGCCGCAGGCGTGCCGGTCGGGCCGTGCGGGGCCGCAGCGCTCGCCGGCCTCCGGTTGGCCGCCGAAGATCCGGAGCTGGCGGGAGCGCTCGGGCTCAGCGCGGGCTCCGTCGTGGTGCTGGTCAGCACCGAAGGCATCGCGGCGGTCACATGAGCCACACTCCTGCGCGTGGACGGTGTTCTGTGTCCGGTGGTCGTCGGCCGCTCGGTCGAGCTGGCGGCCCTCGCCGGGCTCGTCGCCGACGCAGCCGACGGTCGAGGTGGGGTCGCCGTACTGGTCGGTGAGGCGGGCGTCGGCAAGTCGCGGCTGGCGCGGGAGGCAGCAGCGCTCGCCGCCGGTCGCGGCGTTCTCGTCCTGTCCGGCCGCGCGGTTCCCGCGGGGTCCCCGCTCCCGTTCCGACCGTTGAGCGAGGCGATGCTGGTCGCGAGCCGGGGAAAGCGGCCGCCGGACTCACCCGAGCTCACCGGGTTCGGCGGCCAGCTCGCCCGGCCCGTGCCGGACTGGGGCGCGGGCGACACGACCGGCGGCGCCGACAACTCCCCCGTACTCGTCGGCGAAGCGGTGGTCCGGCTGCTCCGGGTGCTCGGCGGCGCCGCAGAGTGTCTGCTGGTGCTCGAGGACCTGCACTGGGCGGACCCGGAGACGCTGGCGGTCGTCGACTACCTCGCCGACACCCTCGCCGCGGAGCGGGTGCTGTGCCTGGCCACGACCCGGTCGGCCGGACCCTCGCACGTCGCGGACGTGCTGGACCGGCTGCGAAGCCGCCGGGTCGGCACGGTCCTCCCCCTCGCTCCCCTCTCGGACGGTGACTGCGCGGACATGGTGCGCGCCTGCCTGTCCGGCGCCGAGGAGGTGGACCATGCCGTGCCGGCCTTCGTCGCCGAGCACAGCGACGGGCTGCCGTTCCTGATCGAGGAGCTGCTGGCCGGGCTGGTCACGTCGGGAGCGCTGACGCGGGAGGACGGGCGGTGGCGTGCCGAGCAGCTACCCACCCCGTCGGTACCCGCCAGCTTTGCGGCATCGCTGGGCGCCCGGCTCCGAACACTCGACCCGGACGCCCGGCACGTGCTCGCCGCCGCGGCCGTGCTGGGGCGGCGGTTCGACTGGGACCTGCTTCCCGGTGTCGCTGCGGTCGACGGCGCGACCGTGGTCGGGTCGCTGCGTCGAGCCGTCGAGACCCAGCTCGTCGCCGTGGACGGCCAGCGGTTCCGGTTCCGCCACGCCCTCACCCGTGAGCGGTGCTCGCCGAGCTGCTGCCACCGGAGCGGGCCGAGCTGTCCGGGCGGGCGCTCGTCGCGGTGCACCGGGCGCACCCGGGTCTGCCAGGTCCATGGTGCGAGCTGGCAGCCGAGCTCGCCGAAGGAGCCGGAGACCGGGAGAAGGCCGCGGCGCTCACGACGAAGAGCGCTCAGCGTGCCCTGGCCCGTGGAGCACTGGCCAGCGCCGAGCTGACGGCCGAACGTGCGCGGTTCCTGACCTCGCCCGGGTCCGCGGTCGCCGCGGAGGCAGAGGAGGTGCTGGTGACCGTCCTCGCCCATGCCGGGAAGCCCGGACCAGCCCGGGCGCTCGGGCACGGGTTGCTGCACCGCCCCGACGAGCTGGGTGCACCGCCGGCACGGCGGGTCGAGCTGCTGCTCGTCCTCGTGCGGGCCGCGCTCGCCGCGGGTGACACGGACTCCGCCACAGCTGACGTGGCGAGCGCCCGGGCGGCAGGCGATCTGACCGGGCCGGATCAGGCCGAGCGCAACCGCCACGACATCGTGCTCTACGACCTGCACAACGCGCCGGTGTGGGCGTCGAACACCGCCGGTTCTCCCGGGGCTTACCTGGCAATCCAGGACGACGGCAACACGGTGGTCTACCGCAAGGACGGTCACCCACTGTGGGCCACGAACACCGGCTGACTCGACCCCTGCACGCGCATCGCTGCGGGTGGACGCGCTAGCAGGCCACGTACTCCCGGACCGCCACGGTTGCACGGAGCCGGGCGAGGCCGCGGGCGCGGGTCGGCCCGATGCTTCCGACCGGGATGACGAGGATGCGGCTGATCTCCCGATAGCTGAGCTGTCGCTCGCCGACGAGCAGCCTGAGCAGCTGCTGCTGCGCAACCGGCAGCTCGGCGAGCCCCTGCTGCACGGTCTGGGCCAGCTCACGGCGCAGCAGGTCGGTGTCGGGCCCGCCCGGCGGCTCCGCCCCGTTTTCCTGCACGGGCTCGTCCAGCACGCCGATGAGGAGCGTCCGCTGTCTGGCGCGCGTCAGCCTTCGGGACTCGTTGGCAGCCGTTGTGATCAGCCACTTGGGCAGGGCCCGCGGCTCCCGGATGCGGTCGAGGTTCTCGATCAGGCGAAGCCACACCGTCTGGTCGACGTCCTCGACGTCACGGACGTTGAGCCGGTAGCCGGACGCGACAGCCCGGACGAGCGGGCGGTACCGCTCGACCAGCGCGTCCCATGCCCCACGCTCGCCTCGCCGCGCGCCGGCGACCAGGTCGTCGAGCTGTCTACGCGGATCCGGTGCTTTCGTCTCAGACAGTGTGGAGTCGGACACGGTCGTCTCGGAAACTGAGGTCTCGAACATCACGGTCCCTCCGCTGGCTGACGCCATCTGGAGCGCCATTTCGCTGGTGGGAACCACCCTCGAGGGCCGGGGCGGCACGGGTCCAAGCCCATCCGCGGTTGTGGCCGCGGGCTCCGGCCCCGCCGGTCGATCCCGACCGTGGGCACACAGGCGCAGAACCTCCAGGGCTGGAGGTCCTACGCTGGGGGTATCGACGACCGGGGTGCGCCGCTTCCGGCCGACGACGACCTGTCGTCGGTGCTGTCCAACGTGTGCGCGGACGCCCGGCCCGCGACCCGCAAGAAGATTGCGAACAGCCTCGAGACCCGCGCATTCCTCGAGATCGGGCTGCTCCTCCTCCACGACGACCTGCTCGACCACCCCGGCCCGGACTTGCTCGCCGACCGCGACGCCGGCACCCGGCTGTTCGCCGGCCTGTCGCAGGCCCGCCTGATCGAGCGCGCGGAGCAGGAAGACGTGGCGCTGGAACGTCCGAAGCTGCTGACGGTAGGGATGTTCCGGGACCGCTGGAGATACAAGAGCCGCTACACCGAAGACCTGATCGCCTACCTCATGCGCCCGGCGCTACTGGCCCGGAAGCTCCGCGTGATGCGCGGTGCGTTGGAGGCGTTGCCGCCCGACATCGCGCTCACCGACCTGATCCGCGAGATGTCCCGCGCCGCCCTCGCCGCCACCCTGGAGGATCCACTGTGGAGCCTGCAGACGATCGTCTGGGTGGGGCTGCCGAACCACCCTCGGGTCAAGACGTTCCTTAAGACCAACTACGAGCAACTGCTCACCAACTGGGCGGAGCTCTACCAGCAGGTCGCGCAGCGGTACGGGCTCGAGCTGCGTCCGGGTTACACCTGGCTCGACGTCGCCGAGATGCTCAACGCCGTCACCGACGGCGCCCGGATGCGGGCCAAGGGCATGGGTTCGGTGGCCGCCCTGTCGACAGGGGACAACGTCGTCGTGGGCGCGATCCGGGCGATGCTGCCCGCGCTGTTCACCAATGCGGAAGCCGCCCTCGTCGATGGTGCCCGCCCGCGCTGACGCGCAACTGCGCCCCGCCCGTCACGCGGCGTATCAAGCCGACCGCTCACAGGCTCCCTTGTGGTGCAACCACGTCTCCGCCTGGATGGTGCCCGCCGATGACCCGAACCAGCCCGCCCCGCCCCGCCGCCGACCCGATCGACGAACCCGTCGTCGACGGCGCGCCTGCCCGACCTGCACCGCGGCCGGTGCGGCGCCCGGCGGCCCGCCTCTACACGAAGCTGGCCGAGGCGATCGACCGACGGTGGCGCTGGGACCGGCTCCCGACCCCGGTCTCGCTCGCGCTGATCATTGGCATTCGGAACAACCTGCGCGAGCACAACCTGTTCGACACCAACGACGCCGCGTCGATGCCTGCGCTGCCGTCGGCGCCGCCGGAGCGGTACGTCACGGCGCGCTCGGCGGACGGCTCCTACAACGACCTGTCCGCGCCGGCCATGGGCATGGCGGGAACCCGGTTCGGCCGCAACGTCCCCCTGAGACACACCGAGCCGGAGGACCCGGAGCACGTCCTCACCCCCAACCCGCGGTTGGTCAGCACCCGTCTGCTCGCCCGCGGACCGCAGATGATCCCCGCCACCGGGCTCAACGTGCTCGCCGCCGCGTGGCTGCAGTTCGAGACCCGCGACTGGTTCAGCCACGGCACCGACGCGACGTGTCCTTTCGAGGTCCCCCGCCCGCCCGGCGACGACTGGCCGACCGACCCGATCACGCTGCCGCGGACCAAGCGCGACCCGAATGCGGACACCGAGGTACGGCGCACCTTCGTCAACACCGAGACGCACTGGTGGGACGCATCCCAGATCTACGGCAGCACGCAGGAGTTCCAGGACGCCGTGCGCCGCCCAGGACTGGGCAAGGGAAAGGTCGCGATCGGGGCGGACCACCTGATCGACATCGACCCGTCGCTGCTCGGCAGCTCCGGCGGCCTCGACGGCTGGTGGGCCGGGCTGGAGCTGTTGCACACGCTGTTCATGCGCGAGCACAACGCCGTCTGCGACATGCTCGCCGCGAACTACCGCGACTGGTCGGACGACGAGGTGTTCGATAAGGCCCGGCTGATCATCGCCGCGCTCATCGCCAAGATCCACACCGTCGAGTGGACCACCGCGATCCTGAACCGGCCAGCACTGCGGATCGGCATGCGAGCCAACTGGTTCGGCCTCGCCGGCGAGCAGGTGCGCACCCTCTACGGGCGGCTGACCGACAGCGAGATCCTCAGCGGCATCCCCGGATCGCCCACCGATCACCACTCCGCCCCTTACTCCATCACCGAGGAGTTCGTCGCGGTCTACCGCATGCATCCGCTCATTCCCGACGAGTTGCAGCTGCGCTCCGTGGACGAGCCGCAGACCAGCACACCGCTCCCGTTCATGGACAGCGCCCGGCTGCGCAGCCGGCCGCTGCTCGAGCACCATGGCGCGACGGACCTGTTCTACTCGCTGGGCACGGCCCACCCCGGCGCGGTGACCCTGCACAACCACCCGCGATTCATGCAGCACCTGGTGCGCACGGAGGACGACGGCCTCACGATCGACCTCGCCGCCGTGGACCTGCTCCGCTCCCGCGAGCGCGGTGTCCCGCGGTACAACGCGTTCCGCCGGCTGCTGCACCTGCCGGTGGTCACATCGTTCGAAGAACTCACCGGCAACCCGGAGACCGCGGCCGAACTGCGCGCCGTGTACCCGACCGTCGACGACGTCGACCTGACCGTCGGGCTCTACGCCGAGAAGCCGCCCGCCGGGTTCGGGTTCGGCGACACCACATTCCGGATCTTCATCCTCATGGCGTCGCGGCGGCTCAAGAGCGACCGCTTCTTCACCACCGACTTCACCCCGCGGGTCTACACGCCGGAGGGCATGGCCTGGATCGAGGAGAACGACATGTGCTCGGTCCTCCTGCGCCACCACCCCCGGCTCGCTCCGGCGCTGCGCGGCGTGCAGAACGCCTTCGCGCCGTGGACCGTGCCAGGACAGGAGGCCCAGCAGTGACTCACACGACGACCCGTACCCCCCAGACCGGCACCGCCAGCCGCATCCCTGCCGCCGTGGCGTCCGCACCGGCACACTCCTGGGCGCTCGGCGCGGCCCTGGTCGACCAGGCGCGGTTCTGGCTCTACCGCAACGTCATCGCGCTCAAGGAGTGGCACGAGTTCCGGGCGACGGAGATCATTCCGCTTGTGGCTCCGGTCGAGGGCCGCGTCGAGTACCGGGCGTTCACCGAGGTGCATCCGGGCATGCCGATACGCGGCCTGTACGAGCCGGTGACCTTCCCGGCGGAAGACCGCGCGGCGCCCCGGCTGCGGAGCATTCGGCTCGGCCGGCGCGTACTCGACCTGCTCACGGTGCTCGCTCCGCGGCACACCCCGCCGATCCCGCGCGACATCGACGCGTTCCTCTCCGTCGTGTACCCGCTCGGCTACCGGCGGGCCTGGCCGACCGCACCTGCGGTGCCCCCCGAGCTCGCGCAGCCCGAGGCGGACGTGCTGGCCGAGCTCGCCGTACGCGCTCCCTTCGGCTCCTACCTGCGGCGGTCGGCATCCGGCGCCGGTGAGGGGACGTACGAGATCGACCTGCGCTGGATGAACGCCTACCCCGTCCGGGATGGGCTGGCCCCGCCCGGGGGTCTGGCGCGCTTCGCGGTGCACGACGGACACCTGGGCACCGTCTCGGTGAAGCAGGACGGCGTGCCCACGGATCTCGCCCGGGCCGCGGTGCTGGCCGGGCTCAACGAGGACCTCACGACGTTCCGCCACAACCTGTCGACCCACCTGACCACGCTGACGTCATTCGCCCTGGCCACCATGAACGAACTCGCGCGCCCGCCATCCCGTCCGCCGCCTGCTGCACCACTGCTTCCACACCGTGCTGATCGGCAACGTCGAGGTCGCCGAGTTCCAGGTCGGGCGGCCGCGAGGGTTCTCCTCGACGATCTTCTCTCACGAGGGGCCCGTGCTGGTCGGGATGGCCGATGACCACGTCGCCCGCTACGACTTTTGGGACTTCGAGCCGGACACCCAGTTCGCCCGGCGCGGCACCACGGAGACGCCGTTCGCCTACCCCTACCGCGACAACGTCCTGCGCCTCTGGGCGGCGACCGCCGCGTACGTCGAGGACTACCTGCACCTCTACTACGCCGGGGACGCGGCGGTGGCCGCCGACCCTCAGCTCACGTGCTGGATCGCGGAGCTCGATCGCCTCCTTCCCCATGGTGTCACTCGCCCGGATCGGCCGGTGTCGTTCCGGTGGCTGGCCCGGCTCTGCGCCACATTGATCCACGTCTCGACGGTCGAGCACGACGTGCTCAACAACATCGTGTGGAATTACTCGACGCTCGGCTGGATCGTTCCGACGGTGGTGCCACTGTCCGGGGAGGACATGGACCAGCGGCGGGCCTTCGACCTCGTCGCGACGATCATCGGGACCTGGAAGCCGTACAACATGCTGCTCACCGCAGATATCCCGAAACTGGCTCTCGACCCGGCAGCGGCAGCCGTGATGCAGCGGTGGATCGAGCGCCTCGCGGAGATCCAGCAGGAGATGACCGAGGCGCCGTCGGACCTGTCGATCTCCCGCCCGGGAAACCTGAACGTCAGCATCTCGAACTGACGGCGGTGCGTGACGCGGAATAGATCTCGAACCAATGCCGACCACGCGTTCCAGGCCGCCGACCTGCAGAATTCCGTTCGCGCGCCCTGGGTGATTGTTGGGAGGCTGTGAGCTATGTCCAGTGAGATGCCGCGCGCGGCGAGTGTTCTTGTCGCACACGTCGGAGTTGCGGCGGTTCCCGGCGGGGCGGTCGTTCGTCGCGGCGGCGCAGGACGCGGTGGCTCAGGGCTGGGGACGCGGTGACGGACATGGCGTACTTCCCCGCGCGGGACGACAAGCCGGCGCAGGTGTGCCGGGACGCGGTCGCGGCGGCGGATGTGTACGTGTTGATCGCCGGGTTCCGGTACGGGTCGCCGGTGCGCGACCGGCCGGAGGTGTCCTACACCGAGCTGGAGCACGAGACCGCCGAGCAGCGGGGCATACCCCGGTTGGTGTTCCTGCTCGGCGAGGACACCGAGGGCCCCGCGGCGATGTTCGGGGACCTGGAGCACGGGGCGCGCCAGCACGCATTCCGGGATCGCTGGCCGGCAGCGGCGTGACCACCGCGACGGTGACGAGCCCGGCGGAGTTGGAGACCGCGTTGCTGCAGGCGCTGACCGCGCTACCCCGACCGGAACAGCAGTCGGCCGCCACCGCGGCAGCGAGCTACCGCCGTCGAGCGCCGGGTGTGGACGATCCCGGCGCGGGTGCGCGGGTTCACCGGGCGGGCCGAGCTGCTGGCCGAGTTGGAGGCGGCGCTGCGGTCGGGCGGGCCGGCGGTGGTGCAGGCGGTGACCGGGATGGGCGGGATCGGCAAGACCACCGCGGCGATCGAGTACGCCCACCGCCACCGCGACGAGTTCGACATCGCCTGGTGGGTCCCGGCCGAGGATCCGGCGTTGATCCCGGAGCGGCTGGCCGAGCTGGCCCTCGCCCTGGACCTCACGGCCGCCGACCACCCCGGTCGGGGTGGGGGTGGCCCGGCTGCTGGGCGAGCTGGCGCGGCGGGAGCGCTGGTTGGTGGTGTTCGACAACGCCGAGGACCCGCGCGCCCTGTCCCGGTTCCTGCCCGAGGGGCCGGCCAGGTGCTGATCACCTCGCGCAACCCGGCCTGGCGCGGGATCGCCGCGACGTGTGGGGGTGCGGGAGTTCACCCGGGCCGAGTCGATCGCGCTGCTGCGCCGGCTGGCACCCGACCTCACCGAGGCCGAGGCGGATCGGGTGGCCGACGCGGTCGGTGACCTGCCGCTGGCGGTCGAGCAGGCCGGGTCACTGCTCGCCGACACCGGCATGGCCGTGGACAAGTATCTGCGGCTGCTGGCCGAGCGGGCCCACGACGTGTTGGACCACGACCCGGGCGGCGCCTACCCGCAGTCCGTCGCCGCGTCGTGGGCGGTGGCGTTCGACCGGCTCGCCCTCGACGATCCGACCGCGCTGGACCTGCTGACGTTGGTGGCGTGGTGCGGTCCGGAGCCGGTCCCGCTGACGCCTGCTCACCGAGCACCCCGACGCCCTCCCCGAGAAGCTGCGGCCGATCGCGACCGACCCGCTGGTGCTGGCGCGCTGCACCGCGAATCCTGCACCGGCGGGGCATGGCGACGGTGTCCCCGCACGGCATCCAGCTGCACCGGATCCCGGCAGCGCTGCTCCGCGCCCGTGCAGCCGAGGATCGGACGGGGCGGCGGCGGCTGACTGGGTCGGCGAGCGTGGTCACGGCTGCTCGACCGGACCGCCCCCGGCAATGTGCGCACCGATCCGGGCGGGTGGCCACTGTGGAGACAGTTGTTGCCGCACGTCCTGGCCGCGGCCGGCCACGATGCCGCCCTCGACGCGGTACCGGCCGACGCCACCCGGCTGCTCGATCGCGCCGCGACCTACCTGCTGACCCGCGGCGAGCCCCAGGCCGCCTTGGCACCCTACGAACGCGCCTACGACGTCCGGCGCGACGAAGTTCGGTGACGATCACCCCGACACCCTCACCTCGGCCAGCAACCTGGCGCTGAACCTGTGGTACCTGGGTGAGTACCAGCGGGCCCGCGCGCTCGACGAGGACACGCTGACCCGGCGCCGCCGAATCCTCGGCGAGGATGCACCCCGACACCCTCACCTCCGCCAGCCAACTCGCCAACGACCTGTTCGGATTGGGCAACTACCCGCAGGCCCGAGAACTCCAGGAAGAGATGCTGAGCCGGCAGCGCCGCATCCTCGGCGAGGATCACCCCGACACCCTCACCTCGGCCAGCCAACTCGGCCTGCTCTTGTGGTACTTGGGCGACTATCGGCAGGCACGGCAGCTCCAGGACGACACCTTCACCCGCAGCCGCCGAATCCTCGGCGAGGACCACCCCGACACCATTCTCTCCGGCTACCCAACTCGGACTGGCCATGTGGTCACTCGGGCGAGTATCAGCACGCCTCGGCAGCTCCAGAACGACACCCTCACCCGCAGCCGCCGAATACTCGGCGAGGACCACCCCACCACCCTGGCCTCGGCCCACGTCCTGGGAATGATCCTGTGGTCGCTCGGCGAATATCGGCGGGCCCGACAACTCCAGACCGATACCTTTACCCGCAGCCGCCGAATACTCGGCGAGGACCAATTCATCACACTACACCTGGCGAGCGGCCTCGGCCTCACCCTGGACTCCTTGGGTGAGCATCAGCTGGCCCGTCGACTTCACCATGACGCATTCACTCGCGGCCGCCGAATCCTGGGCGAGGATCACCCCATCACACTGCGTATCGCAAGCTTCCTCGGCCTCAACCTGGGAGTCTTCCGGCGAGCACCGGGAGGCCCACCAATTGCAGAACGACACCTTCAACCGTCTCCGTCGAGTTCTGGGCGAGGACCACCCCGTACACACTGCGTTCGGCCAGCCTTCTCGGCCTCACCCTGGGGTCGCTGGGCGAGCATCAGCAGGCTTGCCATCTTCAGAACGACATCCTCGCCCGCTACCGCCGGGTACTCGGCACCGACCACCCGGAAACTCTCATCTCGGCGAGTAGGCTCGCCGCCGATCTGCGTCAGTTGGGCGAGTACCAGCAAGCCCGAGCACTGGACGAGGACACCCTTGCCCGGCAGCCGCCGAGCGCTCGGTGACGACCATCCCGACACCCTCATCCTCATCGCGGCGGACAACGTGGCAACCGGCCTCTGCGCACCGGGCGAGAATCAGCAGGCTCGCGAACCCCGTTGTACGCAGGACTGCGTACAACGCACATGTATCGAAGCGCGGACCTGAGCACTCCTCTCGACGTCCGATCAGGGACGACGGGCAGGGGGCTGAGGATGACGTCGGCGACGATGACATCGGCACCGGTCGAGGAGATCCGGCTCGCCGTGGTGCTCAACGGGGGCGTGAGCCTTGCGGTGTGGATGGGCGGCGTCGTCCAGGAGCTCAATCGGCTGACCTGGGCAGAGTCCGAGCCTGACGGCGCCTACGCGGCGGCGCTGGGCGCCGTGGAGAGCACGGCTCGCGCGGACGTGATCGCCGGGACCTCGGCGGGCGGCATCAACGGCGCGGCGCTGGCCCTGGGCCAGGTCAACGGGACCGCGCAGCTGACGCGGCTGCGCGGGCTGTGGGTCGAACAGGGTAACATCGACGCACTGCTGCGTAAACCCTTCCGCGGGCAGCCGACCTCGCTGCTGCAGGGCGATGAGTTCTTCCTTGAGCAGCTCGACATCGCGATGACGGCGCTGAGCTCGGCGTTCGAACCCACCGGCCGCCCGGTCGACCTCACCCTGGCCACCACCCTGCTCGACGGTGTGCAGAACGTCACGGTGGACGTGCTGGGTCAGCGGATCCCGGACATCGCCTACGACGGACGCTTCCGCTTCTCCCATGACGAGCTGCGCTCCGACGGGGCAGCCCGCGCCCTGGCGCTCGCAGCGCGCTGCTCGGCCGGCTTCCCCGTCGCGTTCGAGCCCTGCTACGTCCCCGTCGGCGTCCCGGCCGACGACCGGCGGCGACCGGCCGGACATGGTGCGCTACGCGAGCTGGACGGAGGCCGACCAGGCAGCGATGGTCGACCGGTCCCGCTTCACCGTCGACGGGGGGCTGCTGGCCAACACGCCGACCCGCTACGCCCTCGACGCCATCGCGCGGATGCCGCCTGCGGACGGGCCGACCCGGCGGGTGATGCTGCTCGTGCACCCGCACGCGCCGCTGGAGGCACCCGAGACGCCTGCCAGGTCGCGACGCCCCGCCCACGGTCATCGACACCCTCGCCGGGCTGCTCACCGCGCTGACCGGGCAGGGCAGCCGCAACTTCGCCGAGAGAGATCGACGCGCACAACCGCAACGCCGCGGCCTGGCGCGACGGGCGCAGCGACGTGCTCGCCGCGCTGAAGAACCGGGAGTCGCTGCACATTCTCGTCCAGGAGCTGTGGCCGCACTACCGGCGGCTGCGGGTCCGGCAGGTCCGCAAGGAGTGGGTGGCGCATTCCCCCAGACCCCTGTTGTGGTCATCGCAGCGGATCCGGTCCGCCGTGTCGGCGGCCTTCGACACCTGGTCGCACGAGCCCGGCGGCGCGCTGCCGTTCCTGCCCGCCGCCGAACCCGGCGCCGAGCCCGACACCGGACCTGGCTGGCCGTGGGGGCTGGGCACCGCGATCGCGGTGGTCGACGAGGTCGGGCGACCTCGCCCGCCGTGCTCTCGGCGTCGCCCGGGAGAAGACAGACGGTTGCGGCTGCTGATCCAGGTGCAGGCCGCCGTCGTCGCGGCCCGGGCCGAGCTTCGCCCGGATCCAGGACCGCTTCTGGCTGGAATTGTCGGTCGACGGCGCGCAGGAGCCGACGGCCGACTTCTGGAAGTCCGTCCTCACCGACTACGCGGACGCCAGGGCCGGGGGCGGGGTGGGGCCGAGGGCGCGGCGGCGCGCCGCCTGGTCGACGCCGTCCTCACCGCCCTGCTCAACGCCGTGCCCCACCTGGATCGCCTCATCATGCTGGACGAGCGGTGTGGAAAGCCGGCCGGGCTCGCCGGCTGGGCCGTCCTGCTCGGCGGGGACCCGGACCCGACGGAGCTGCTGGTGCGCCTGCTCCAGCTGGAGGTAGCCACGGCGATGGTCACCGACGCCGATCGGCTGCGCTCCACCCAGCCGATCGACCTGGTGCAGCTGAGCCTGCGCGCAGAGAATTGGTTCGCCGAGCAGACCCGCGGCGGCGCGGGCAAGCTGGCCGGGCTGGCGCTGCAGCGCTTCGGCGGGTTCCTCAAGCGGTCGTGGCGGGTCAACGACTGGATCTGGGGCCGGCTCGACGCCGCGACCATCCTCACCCGGATCGTTCTGTCCCCGGACCGGCTCCTGCGCCTCCAGGCCGTCACCGGTCAAAGCTGCGCGGCCGACCGGACCATCGAGCAGATCACCGCCTGCCTCTACCCCGGCCGCGTGCCTCCAGCGATCGCGCAGTTGCGGAACGCCGCCCGCGCGGAGCTGGAGCAGCTGTTCGCCCAGCCCGACGACCCGCAGCCGTCGCTGCCGAAGCTGGCCGACTACGTCGCCGCACGGCTGCACGTCGACATCGTCCTGGAGGAGCTGCCGCTCCTGGCCGCCGCGATCCGCGCCGACCGCGTCGCGGGCGCCGACCCGCGGTCGCGGGGCGAGATCTTCCTCGCCCAGAAAGATGAGCTGCTCACCGAGATCACTAACGGCCCCGGCCGGCGACGCCTCGACGTTGGCGTCCGGGCACTCGCGGCGTTCGACGCCGCCGGCATCGGGCGCGAGTCACTCGAGCAGGAGGCCACGAGCGACCAGCTCATCCGGACAACCGCCACCGCCGCCGCCATGACCAGCACCCTGCTCGACTCGGACGGCTCCGGCCTGGGACGCGTGGCCAAACCCGTCACCCGGACACTGCGCGGCGCCATGCTCCTGCCCTACTGGGTGATCACCGGGCTGACCGCGGGCGGCGCCGCTGCGCGCGCGTTGGCCTTCGCCGGTCTCACGGTCGGAGGCGTGCTGCTGACGCTGAGCCTGCTCGGGCTGCTCGGGTCGGCCTCCCCTGCCGGGGCGCTGCTGGGCGTCGGCGCCGTGCTGTGCGCCCTCGGCTACGCCGCCATGCGCTCGGGCACGCTGCTGCACGGCCTCGTCCTGCTGGCGCCGGTATCGCCGCTGGTCGCCGTCGGGTTAGGTGACATGCTTGTCAACACCAAGGATGCGACGCGGGCCGCCTGGACCGTCGGTATCGTGCTGGCGCTCGTCCTCGCGCTGATCCTGCTCGCCAGCCTGCCTTCTCCGGTGCTCAGCCCGGCCGCAACCGTCACACACTGGTGGCGACGGGTCGGCGGGCACGGCGCCAGGCCCGCCGACCCGGCGAGCGACCGCTCCACCCGTGCCGCGTTCCGGATATCCGGCGTGCTCGCCCCGGTGGCCGGCGTGGCCGCGGTCGCCTACGTGGTCGTCCGGTCCGGCGGGATCGGGCCGCACCCGCCGCTCTCGGTGCTCCTCGGCGTGGCGGTCGCCTTCGGCGCTGTCGTCTCGTTCCTGACCGGGCGGTGGCTGCGGCTGCGGACGCAGGCACCGATGCCGGACAAGCACGGCGAGCGGCCGTGGAAGACCCGCGCCGTGAACCACCCGGCCGGCGTGTCTGCGGGCTGGTCGGTGGTCTACGGCCTCCTGTACGCCCTGCTCGCCCTGGGGGCCTTCGCCTGGACCCCGCAGCAGCCCTCCAACCTCTGGACCGGCCTCGCGGTCGGCAGCGCCGTGATCGCGGTCGTGCTGTGCACGGTGGCGCCGTTCTGGTTCCCCGTCCGCGCCCGCCGGGAGCTGAATCGGCGGATCTCCACCGATGGCGACCTGCTGGCCCGGCTCGGCGCACCGGCAGTGACGGCCGACGATGCGAAGCGAGCGCTGCGGGACAGCCTCATTCGGAGCGCCGCGACCTATGCCTACCTGACAGGCGTCGTCGACAAGGGGCGCATGCTCGTGCTGAGCGCGGCCGGCGAGGACCTCGCCGTCGCCCTCCTCGACCAGGTCCGGTTCCCGCGGACGTCACTACCGGTCAGCGCGCACCTCACCGTGGGCGGCCTGGCGATGCTGTGCGCGGCTGTGGTCCCGGTGCCCGGCATCGGCATCGGGGTCGCCGTCGCCACCGGGGGGTTGGTCGTGGCGCTGGTGGCCGGGTGGTTCGAGGGGAGGGCGCTGCAGCCCCCGTCCCGCCTCCCCGGGCTTTGGCCTGCTCTCGTGGGCGGTGCCGGGTCGGTCGCCGCGGCAGTTGCCATCACGCACTCCTGGGGCTCCTCCGCCGGCTGGACGATCCTCCTGGGCGCGGCGGCTGGTGTCGCGACCGTCGCCCTGCAACTGGCGGTCGCGATGACCACACGGCGATGGCTCCGCAGGCGCGCCGCTGTCGACGCCGCCGCGCCCCGGTCCGCCCACGCAGCGGCCGCCGCGGAGCCCGAGCCGAGCTTGGCGTAGATGTCGCGCAAGTGGTCCTCCACGGTCCGTGCGTCAGCTGCGGACAGCTCCGTGGAGGATCATCGCCATCTCCACGACGTTGTACGGGTTCCAGGTCGACATGGTGAAGTACACCGCCGCCTGGCCTCCCGGTAGGGCGCGCGTGTAGCGGTCGATCACGTACGGCCCGTACTCGCCACCCCATTCGTCCTCACGTCCCGGGTCGGACAGGCCGTCCGGCGCATCCCGCACGTGCATGAACTCGCCGTACCCGCTTCCGGCCCAACCGGGGTCGAACACGACCACCGGGTCGGACCAGGGCCCCCACGGGTGCTGGGCGACGCGGGCGTTGATCTGGGCGCGGTAGCCGGCGTTGTAGAGCAGCGGCCACAAGCCCAGGGGCGTTCCAGGTTGCCGAGAGCTCACCGATCTGCCGAGGATGCCGGAAGAGTGCCCTACGGCGTCACTCGCGTCGTCCTCGGACGACGCCGGCCACTGCGAAGGGTCCTTGAGCCCGCGCCCGGGAACTGCCGGCGGCCTCTCTGCTCTCATGGCGCCGAACGGGACACAGGCAAGATGGGCGTCGCTCGCCCGATGCAGCCCGCTGCCCCACACCAAGCAACGCCGGCCGGCGGAAGGGCAGCCCTGCCACACCATGTCTTCGCACCACGACACACGACACGTCGACGAAACTCCCGCCGGCGAGCGACGACAGGTCGACAGGCACAACAGATTCGTGGGATCGCCGTTCACCGCCCGCGTCAGGACCGACCGCCCCATCACCTCCCGGCCTGCCTCCCGGTAGTGCTCGGTAGTCCGGAACACGTACATGGCCACCGACGAACCGTCGAGCGGCACTTCGAAGGCCCTCGTGGACACCGAACGCCCGACCGAGGTCGACACCCGCGGACAGACGAAGCGGGAGCCCGCCGTCATGAACTGCAACCGGATCCCGGCTCCGGCGTCCGGTCGGTCGTCCACGCGACACTGTCGCCGAGCTCGGCGTCCGGCGACGTGTCACCGAAGAGGAACCACAACCGGCCGTCGTGTTCGAAGGACGAGCCGAGGTCGTGCCGACCAGCCCGAACCGCGTCTCGGTGCGGTTGTGAGCGAACGTGTTCCGCTGCCGATCCCACTCCCCGTGAGCTGACAGACCCTCCGAACACTTCCCGGTACCAACTCGACCCGAGGTACCACCGCGCACTCCCCGCGCCCGAAGCTGATCAGCTGCAGCCTCAGCGTAATCGGCACGGGTGCAGGTCCGCCCATAGGACAGATGGTTTCGCCTCGCCGCGTCGTCTGCACGTGGGGAACGTCCCCCTTCCGCGCCCGCGGAGGCGCGAGATGAGACGACAAGGAGCCTGCACACCATGGCCGACGACAACGTGAGCGCCACCCTGACTGTCGCCGTGCCCGCCGCCAGAGTGTTCGCGGTGCTGGCGGACCCGGCGACCCATTCTGCGATCGACGGCACCGGCTGGGTCAGGAAGCCGTCGACCGGGCGCCGCTGACCGAGGTGGGGCAGGTCTTCCGGATGGACATGTATCACCCCAACCATCCGAACGGTGACTACCGGGTGGCCAACAAGGTCCAGGTGCTCGACCCACCGCGCGCCGTCGGGTGGCTGACGGGGCAGGAGAAGGACGACGGTGGGCTCGAGTTCGGCGGCTGGATCTGGCGTTACGACCTGGCGCCGCTCGGCCCGTCCGAGACCGCGGTCACGCTCACCTACGACTGGTCGGCAGTGCCGCGGTCCATCCGGGAGTACATCCAGTTCCCGCCGTTCGGCCCTGAGCATCTCGCCAACTCGCTGCACCACCTGGCCGAGCTCACCGCACCGACGTCCCGCGCCTGAACGCCCGTTCGACGAACTCACAGCTCGCTCTCACCTGCGCGGAGGACACTCGACGACGAGCGGAAGGAGACATGCGGTGATCGCAGACTTGCTCGGACTCGTCCTCGTCCTGTTCCAACTCGTCCTGGTAGCCCGCATCGTCGTGGACTGGGTCGGCGTGCTGTCGCCGGCGACCGCCGGCGCAGGCCTCTACCAAGCCCGCCGGATCACCCACGGCATCACCGAACCCGTGATCGCCCCGGCTCGACGGTACTCAAGCCCGTTCGAGTCGGTTCTGTCAGCATCGATCTGGCGTTCACCGCGGTGTTCCTGGCAGTGATCATTCTCCGGACCGTCGTGGTGCCATTCATCCCGTTCTGACCCGATGGCGGCGTCCGCTGACGACCTCGCGGCGGCCAGGACGGGTCGGCCCGGGGTCACTCCACGTCCGGCTCCCACCGGACGATCACGATCTCTCCGTTGCCCGGATGCAGCCGTCGGCCGGTCACCTCGCCGGCCCGGATGCGCAGCACGTGCGGGCGGGTCCCGCGAGCCCAGAGGCGCACCGAGTCCCGCAGGCCCACTGCCTCGGCCGTCGACCGAGGTCCTCGGCGGGCCCGACGATCAGGACACTCCAGCCTGCCTTCACCCCTGGTTCGAGGTGGTCGGCCTCGAAGGTCATCTGCAGGTTGGCCTGGGCCGCGGCGAGGATCGATCCCGTCCGGGTCCGGACGATCACGTCCTCGCCTGCCAAGGTGTAGTTGACCGGCCGGACGTGCACCCGACCGTCGACGGTTGCCCAGGCCAGCCGACCGACCTGATGGGTACCCAGCAACTCGAGGCAGGTCGCTCGGTCGAGGATCTCGAGCCTTCGTCATTGGCGATCATGGTTTCCGTCCTTCGCGCTGGGTAGGTGCCCCTCTCCGTCGCACTCCCTGCGGCTGCAGGATCCTCCCGCGGTCTGAACCGCGCGTAGAGGCATCCGACCTGAACCGCTGGGGCCACCGTGTCGGTTCACGAGCACCAGTGCGCCGCATCGGGCCGTCGGCTTTCCCGCGCGCCTCGGGTTGGTCGGTTGACGACCCGGCCGGGCGCCCGCGAGTGGCTCGTCGAGCTCTGCGCGCCGAGGAGGCCACGCACGGGGTCCGCGTCACTCCGTCTACCCCGCGCTGACAGCCCTTCTCCTCGGCACCCACTCGCTCGGCGAGGCGCCGGGGCCGCCCGCGCACTGCGAGGGTGAGCTCACGCACGTCGCCGAGACCGCACGGAAACCTGGCGTTAACATCGACGGCGAGATCGCTGTGCCCCGGGTGGTGCCGCCCATTCCGCGCCCATCCTCGACCCGGCTGACGACACAGCACGTTCACCCGGAAGGTGAGACATGCGCCCGCGCGCTGCACGCTGCCCTCGTTGTGCCCGAACCGCGCCGACCCCGGCCGGTGCCCGGTGACGCTCGCGCTCACCCGCACCCCCGCGCTCTACCCCGCTGCCCCTGAACCCGCCCGCCGCACCCTGCTCGACGTGCTCGCGGAGACGGCCGCGAAGCATCCCGACGAGGCCGCGGTGGACGCCGGCGGCACCGTGCTCACCTACCGCGAGCTGGCCGAGGAGATCGACGCCGTCCGGGGGCGCCTCACCGGCGCCGGAATCGGGGTCGGCGACCGCGTCGGCGTCCGGATCTCCTCCGGCACCGCCGAGCTGTACATCACGATCCTCGCTGTCCTCTCCACAGGCGCCGCATACGTTCCCGTCGACGCCGACGACCCTGACGGAGCGGGCCGAGCTCGTGTTCGGCGAGGCCGAGGTGTGCGCGGTGCTCGGCGACGACGGATCCCTGAAGAACTACCGCGCACCGACGGGCACGACGGGCACACCCGGACCCGGTGACGACGCGTGGATCATCTTCACCTCCGGCTCGACCGGCACGCCGAAGGGGGTCGCGGTCAGCCACCGCTCCGCCGCGGCGTTCGTCGACGCCGAGGCCCAGCCTGTTCCTCGCCGGCGAGCCCGATCGGGCCCGGCGACCGGGTGCTGGCGGGGCTGTCGGTCGCCTTCGACGCCTCGTGCGAGGAGATGTGGCTCGCCTGGCGGCACGGCGCCTGCCTGGTCCCGGCGCCGCGGGCGCTCGGTGCGCACCGGCGTCGACCTCGGCCCGTGGCTGGAGGCGCGCGCATCACGGTCGTCTCCACCGTCCCGACGCTCGCCGCGTTGTGGCCAGCCGACGCGCTGAGGAGGTCCGGCTGCTGATCCTCGGCGGCGAGGCGTGCCCACCGGAGCTGGCCGAGCGGCTCGCCGTCGAGGGCCGCGAGGTCTGGAACACCTACGGGCCGACCGAGGCCACCGTCGTCGCCTGCGCCGCGCAGCTGACCGGCCAGGGCCGGTGCGGATCGGCATGCCGCTCGACGGTTGGGACGCTCGCCGTCGTCGACGGCTCGGGCGAGCCGGTCGCGATGGGCGAGAGCGGCGAGCTGGTGATCAGCGGGGTCGGGCTCGCCCGGTACCTCGACCCGGACCGGGACGCCGCGCGGTTCGCCCCGCTGCCGGCGCTCGGCTGGGACCGCGCCTACCGCAGCGGCGACGTCGTCCGCGCCGACGAGGCCGGGCTGATGTTCCTCGGGCGCGCCGACGAGCAGGTCAAGCTCGGCGGGCGGCGCATCGAGCTGGGCGAGGTCGACGCCGCGCTGCTCGCGCTGCCCGGTGTTCGCGGCGCTGCGGCTGCCGTGCGCCGCACCCGGGCCGGCAACCAGGTGCTGGTGGGCTACCTCGTGCCCGACGGCGAGCTGGACACCGACGCCGCGGTGCTCGCCCTACGCGAGCAACTGCCCGCCGCGCTGGTGCCGCTGCTTGCGGTGGTCGACGACCTGCCGACGCGCACCTCGGGCAAGGTCGACCGGGACGCGCTGCCGTGGCCGCTCCCCGCGGCGAACAGTGTCGACCCCGTCGCCGCGGGGCTGCTGACCCCGACCGAGGGCTGGCTGGCCGACGGCTGGGCGGAGATCCTCGGCGCGGCAGTGTCCGACCCGAAGGCCGACTTCTTCACCCACGGCGGCGGCAGCCTCACCGCGGCGCAGCTGGTCGCGCGGATCCGTACCCGGCACCCGCAGGTCGCGGTCGACGACGTCTACCTGCACCCGACGCTGGGCGCGCTCGCGACCCGGCTGGACGCGCTCGGCGCGACCAGGACCGTCGGCGCGACGTGGTGCCGACGCCGCGCCGCGCCGCGCTCGCGCAGGCCCTGCTCATGGCCCCGATGCTGGCGCTGGTCGGCCTGCGCTGGGCGAGCGTCGCCGCGGCGATCTCGACGGTCGCCGCCGTCGCCGTTCCCTGGGCGCCGACCGTGCCGTGGTGGTGGCTCGCGGTGGCCTGGCTGGTGTTGTTCAGCCCGGCCGGGCGGATCGGGATCGCCGCGGGCGGCGCCCGGCTGCTGCTGCGCGGCGTGCGGCCCGGCAGCTACCCGCGCGGAGGCTCGGTGCACGTGCGGCTGTGGGCGGCCACCCGGCTCGCCGAGCTGTCCGGCGCGACCGGCGTCTCGGGCGCGTCGTGGACTACCCGTTACGCCCGCGCGCTCGGCGCGAAGATCGGCAACGACGTCGACCTGCACTCCGCACCGCCCGTGACGGGCCTGCTCAAGATCGGGCGCGGCGCGGCCGTCGCGCCGGAGGTCGACCTCGGCGGCTACTGGGTCGACGGCGACGTCGTGCGCATCGGCAAGATCCGGATCGGCGCCGGAGCCACGGTCGGCGCGCGCAGCACGCTGCTGCCCGGCGCGCGGATCGGCAAGGGCGCCGAGGTCGCGGCCGGGTCCACGGTCCGCGGCGCGGTCCCCGCCGGTCAGCACTGGGCGGGCTCGCCCGCGGGGCGGGCAGGCAAGTCCGGCGTGCGCTGGCCGTCGACCCGCCCGTTGCGCTCGCGCTCCTGGGAGCTCGCCTACGGCGTCACGTCGATGCTGCTCGGGCTGCTGCCCGCGGTGGCGGCGCTGCCTGCGCTGGCGATCGTCGCGGTCGGCGTCGCAGGGACGGCGTCCCCCGCGGAGGCGACGAGCGCGGCGCTGCTGACGGTCGCGCCCGCCACGGTGGCCTACCTGGTCACGTACGCGGTGCTCGTCGTGGTCGGCGTGCGCCTGCTCGGCATCGGCATGGCCGAGGGCTTCCACCCGGTGCACAGCCGCGCGGGCTGGCAGGTCTGGGCCACCGAGCGGCTGATGGGCATGGCCCGCACGGGCCTGTTCCCGCTGTACTCCAGCCAGTTCACGGCCGCGTGGCTGCGGCTGCTCGGCGCCACGGTCGGCCGCGGCGTCGAGGCGTCGACGGTGATCGCGCTGCCGAAGATGACCACGGTCGGCGGACGGCGCGTTCCTGGCCGACGACACGATGGTCGGCACCTACGAGCTCGGCGGCGGCTGGATGCACGTGGCGCCCTCGCGGGTCGGCAAGCAGGCGTTCCTCGGCAACTCGGGGATGACCGCGCCGGGTCGATCGGTGCCCAACCGCGGGCTCGTCGGCGTGCTGTCCGCGACGCCGCGAAAGGCGAAGAAGGGGTCCTCGTGGCTCGGCCTGCCGCCGATGCCGCTGCGCAGGGCCGTCGAGCGGCGGCGACGCCAGCCGCACGTTCCACCCGCCGCGCCGGCTGAAGATCGCCCGCGGGCTGATCGAGCTGTGCCGGGTGGTGCCGGTGATGTGCTCCGCCGCGCTCGCCGTGCTCGTCGTCGGGGGGCTGATGGCGATCCAGGCCGGCGCCGGGTTCGTGGTGGCCGCAGTGCTCGCGGGTCCGCTGCTGCTCGCCGCCGGCGTCGTCGCCGCCTGCGTGACGACGGCGATGAAATGGCTGCTCGTCGGCCGGTTCGGGCCGGTGGAGCATCCGCTGTGGAGCTCGTTCGTGTGGCGCAACGAGCTGGCCGACACGTTCGTCGAGGTGCTGGCGGTGCCGTGGCTGGTCGGGCATGCGGGCGGCACCCCCCTGCTGACCGCGTGGCTGCGGAGCATGGGCGCGAGCATCGGGCGCGGCGTGTGGCTGGAGACGTACTGGCTGCCCGAGTCCGACCTGGTGCGACTCGGCGACGGCGCCACCGTCAACCGGGGCTGTGTCGTGCAGACCCACCTGTTCCATGATCGGATCATGAGCATGGACGAGGTGCGCATCGACGAGGGCGCGACGCTCGGGCCCAACGGGATCATCCTGCCGGGCGCGGGCATCGGCGCGGGGACGACCGTCGGCCCCGGCTCCCTGGTCACGCGCGGCGACGCCGTCCCCGCGGCGACCCGCTGGCTGGGCAACCCGATCACGACGTGGCGCTGAGCCGTAAGCCCGGCGGCCAGGTGCGGCCCGCTCGACCGACTCGTACCTGCCCGCCCACGGCAACGGCGGCTACCGGGTCGAGCACTACGACCTTGACATCGACTACAAGCGCGCGGCCAACCGGCTCGCCGGACGGGCCGTGCTCACCGCCGTGGCCGCCGCGCCGCTGGCCGGTTCAGCCTCGACCTCGCCGCCGTTCCGGGTGCCCCGCGTGCTCGTCGACGGCCGTCCGGCGAAGTTCACGCAGTCACGATCGCCGCGGGACAGCGGCAAGCTGCACGTCACCCCGGCCCACCCGGTCACGGGCCGGTTCACCGTCGACGTGCGCTACTCCGGCGAGCCCACACCAGTCTCCAGCCGATGGGGCGACGTCGGCTGGGAGGAGCTGACCGACGGCGCGCTCGTCGCGAGCCAGCCGTCGGCGCGCCGTCCTGGTTCCCGTGCAACGACCAGCCCGCGGACAAGGCGACGCTACCGCATCGCCGTGACGACCGCGGCGCCCTACACGGTCGCCGCCACCGGCGTGCTCACCGCGCGACGCCGCTCGTCCGGCACGCGGACGTGGGTGTACGAGCGGGCGGAGCCGACGGCGTCGTATCTGGTCAGCGTGCAGATCGGGCGGTACGACAAGGTCGTGGTCGCCGAGGCCCGATACCGCAGGTGGCGCACCTCCCGCGCCCGGCTCGTCAAGCTCGCCGCACGTGACCTTCGGCCGGCATCCCGCGATCATGACGGCCCTGTCGAGGGCTTCTTCGGGCCCTACCCGTTCGCCGAGTACCAGCTCGTCGTCACCGACGACGAGCTGGAGGACCCGATCGAGGCCCAGGGCATGTCGATCTTCGGGGCCAACCACGTCGACGGGCGGCGCACCCACGAGCGGCTCGTCGCGCACGAGCTGGCGCACCAGTGGTTCGGCAACAGCCTCACGATCGCCGACTGGCGCGACATCTGGCTCAACGAGGGCTTCGCGACCTACGCGGAATGGCTGTGGTCGGAGTCGTCCGGCGGCCGCACCGTCGCGGCACACGCCCGGGAGTGGCACGCGCGCGTCGCGGCGAAGCCGGCCGACCTCGTCCTCGCCGACCCGGGGGTGGCGCGGATGTTCGACGAGCGGGTCTACAAGCGCGGCGCGCTGGTGCTGCACGCCCTGCGCGGCCGGATCGGCGACGAGCGCTTCTTCGCACTGCTGCGCGACTGGACGGCGCGGCACCGCCACGCGACGGTGACGACGGCGCAGTTCGTCGACCTGGCCGGGCAGCACGCCGCCACGGACCTCGACGCGTTCTTCACCGCGTGGCTGCACCGGCCCGCCCTCCCTTCTCTCGATGAGGGGAGCTAACAGCCCGGCGCCGACGGACGACGGTGGGTTCAGGGGCACGTCGGTGGCGCGCGTACGTTGACCCTCCGACCCGACGTCGAGCTCTGGGGAGGCCGCCCGGTGCGCACGGTCTTCGTGTCCCACGCCTCGGCCGACGACGCCTTCGTCGCCGACCTGCGGCGGCGACTGGAGGCGCAGGGCGTGCCGGTGTGGGTGGACTCCCGCAACCTGCGCGGCGGCAACAAACTTGCCCCGACATCGAGAAAGCGATCACCGAGGCGGCGCACGTCGTCGTCGTGATCAGCCTGGCGACGGTCAATTCCAAGTGGGTGTCGCGCGAGGTCGAGAAGGCGCTGGAGGTGCAGCGCCGCCGTCTCACGGGTCTGCTGGTTGGCGAAGCGGTGCACCTCCTCGTCCGGCTCGGCGAAGGCGATGCCGCCGGTCACGTCCTCGATGTAGCCGTCGAGGGAGATGCTCATCGTTTGACGTCCTCCTCGCCCTGAAGGGCGGGGATTCCGGTCTGCGCGGCTCATGCCGTGCTCCCGGCGGGTTCTCGCTTCACGGCCGGTTGCGGGACCGGAGCCCCCGGCTGACACCAGCTCCACGAGCGTTGGGCTGTCCGCGCGTCCCGCGGCCAGGACGTTGCGTGCGGCGTTGACGTCCCGGTCGTGCACCGCCCCGCACGGGCAGGTCCACTCCCGCACGTGCAGGGCATTTGCGGCGCCGACCGCCCCGCACCCCGAGCACGCCCGGGTCGACGGCAACCACCGGTCCACCCGGGCGAACGTGCGCCCGTGCCGCCGCGCCTTGTACGCGAGCATCGCGGTAAACGTCGCCCAGCCTGCGTCGTGCACGCTGCGGGCAAGCCGGGTCCGGGCCAAGCCCGACACGGCGAGGTCTTCCACGTACACTGCTTGGTTTTTGGC
>CAWHHY010000036.1:0-36258 GCA_963829305.1 uncultured Actinomycetota bacterium
CGGCAGCCTGGCGCGCCACACCAAGAAGTCCTACGACTGGTACGCGGAGGTCATCCGCACCAACGGCGCCAGCCTGCGCCGCGAGTGCGCCCCTGAGAACGCCCGGGAGGCTTCGCCCTGAGGTGGTGGAGCGTGCTGCGGCACGTCAGCCCGCTGGACCAGGCCTACCTCTCCCCTGCCGTCCAGATTCCGAGCCTGCGCCGCCGTCCCCCCGGCGAACGCGCCGCCTGCCCCCCACACCGATCACGACATTCACCGGTCTCCGGAGGCGGGAGCGCAGGTCGTCAGCGGCGTTGCTCGGTCAGGCCGGCGAAGAACCGCTCGATCTCGGGCCAGACGCGCGTACCGCCGGACAGTCCTCTCCATTCCTTTCGCACGAGGGTGACGAGTGCGAAGCAGTCGTCGATCGGCACGATCCAGTGATCGGAGTGTTCGCGAGCGATGTTCACCAGCAACGCCTCCACCTCCGGCGCCATCTCGGCCAGAGGCGGGCAGCGCGCGACGACGTCGCGCCACGCGGCCTGGTCGACCTCCCAGCGGGTCGCCCCGGCGGGGCTGGGGTAGTGGGCGTCGACGGTGCCGTCGGAGCGGGGGATGAAGAATGCCAGGCCGACCGGCACGCCCAGACCCGCGGTGGGCACGTCCGGCAGGCGGAGGCGCCGGCGGGGGATGAGCCGGTAGTGCCCGTCGCTGGCGGCCTCGCGGTTGAACAGCAGCGAGCACGCCTGGCAGACGCAGCGGATCTCGTGGCGGTCGGTGTCGAACAGGTGCCGATGCGGGTCGGGCAGCTCCACCGCGCACAGGTCGCAGCGCTCGCCCACCGGTTCCGGAGGACGGCCGGCCCGGCGGATGATGCGGCCCAGCGCATCCGGTCATCGCCGATGGGGGGACGGGGCGGGCGGCATCAGCGCATCCAGCGGTACGAAGGTCGCGCGGCTGGCCTGCTCGGCGGGTACGAAGGTCACGGCGGACAGCTCCGGTACCGCGGTCAGCAGCGCGTCGCGTACCGCCTGCTCGATACCGGCCGCGCCCGTACCGCATCCCTTCAGCGACAGGCGCAGGGTCGCCACCCCGTTGTGCACCCCCGTCAGCTCGATCTCCGCGCCCCGGGCGGACACCGCCAACCGCATCCCCTCGATCACCCGGGACGCCCGGTACCGGAGCGGCGTGGGGTGGATGCCGTGCAGTACCAGGAGGTGTCCGATCAGCTCGTCGCCGAGCATGCGGTTGAGGAGCGCCGGATCGACGAGGTCGAGCGCACGGGCGAGGGCCTGGCCGTAGATCTCCGCCAGGCCGGACACCGTCGCCAAGGCGAGCTCGCCGATCGGGCCGGGGGTGGTCTCGAGCTGCGCCAGCTGCTCGTCGAGCGCCGCGAGCCGCATGCCCACGGCGCGGTCGTCCAGGCGGGTCAGCGCCGGGCCGTTCGTCGCCGGGGCGTTCGTCGCAGGGTCACCCACGGGTGGCTCCGAACATCGGCGAGTGCAGCGTCTCGATGGTCTTGCCGTTGCCCAGGTACATGTGCACACCGCAGGGCAGGCACGGATCGAAGCTGCGCACGGCACGCATGATGTCCACGCCCTTGAAGTCGTCCGGCCCGTTCTCCTCGAAGATCGGCATGTCCTGGATCGCGTCTTCGTAGGGGCCGGGCGTGCCGTAGATGTCGCGCGGGCTGCCGTTCCAGGGCGTGGGCGGGTACGGGTGGTAGTTGGCGATCACCCCGTCCTTGATCACCATGTGGTGGGAGAGCGCGCCGCGCACCGCCTCGTGGAAGCCGCAGCCGACGGCGTCGTCGGGCACGTCGAAGTTGGTGAACACCCTCAGGTCGCCCTCGCGGGTGCGCCGCAGGCCCTCTTCGACGAACTGCATGGCCATGGCCGCGGCGTAGGCGACGAAGTACACCCGTGCGCGGTCGCGTTCCAGCGCGTTCGACCACTTCGGGATCTTCCACTCCAGCGTGGTCTCCGGCAGCTCGGTGCTGCGCGGCAGCGAGATCTGCACGCTGTGCCCCGTCGACTTCACGTACGGCGTGTCGACCAACCCGGACAACGCGGTGGTGTAGAGCCGGGCGAACGCGCCACCGCCAGTGTCCAGCGCGAGATGCTCTCCGGTCCCCGGGTGCAGCCACCGTGGGCTCATCACCCAGCTGTAGCGGTCGTCGAAGTCCCGCTTCCCCGGTTCGGGCAGGGTCGTCTGGTTCCACGGGTGGCGGATGTCGACCGGGTTGCCCAAGGGGTCGTGGGTGACGAAGGGCTGCTCGTTGACCCAGTCACCGTAGAAGGAGCTGCCCAGCAGGATCCGGATGCCCAGGTTGATGTCGACCAGGTTGTTCGTCACGAGCTTGCCGTCGACCACGACGCCCGGCGTGACGTACATCGCCTTGCCCCAGTCGTTCATCGTCTCGTAGCGGTAGTCGCAGACGTCCGAGTTCTGGAATGCGCCCCAGCAGGCGAGCAGAATGCGCCGCCTGCCCACCTCCTCGTAGCCGGGCAGTGCCTCGTAGAAGAAGTCGAAGATGTCGTCGTTCATCGCGACGGAACGCTTGACGAAGTCCAGGATGCTGACCAACCGCGAGATGTAGTCGGTGAACAGCGTCGGTCCGGGCGTCGTGCCCACCCCGCCCGGATAGACCGTGGACGGGTGCACGTGGCGGCCCTCCATCAGGCAGAACATCTCCCGGGTCGTCCGGGACACCTTCAACGCCTGCCGGTAGAAGTCGCCTTCGAACGGGTTGAACGAGCGCATGATGTCCGCGATCGTGCGGTAGCCGTGCAGCCCGGCGTGGGGCGCCTCGGTGTTCTCCGCGCGGGCCAGCACGCTCGGGTTGGTCTGCTTGACCATGGCCTCGCAGAAGTCCACGAACACCATGTTGTCCTGGAAGATCGTGTGATCGAACATGTACTCGGCGGCCTCGCCGAGATTGATGATGTTCTCCGCCTGCGGTGGCGGCGTGATGCCATAGGCCATGTTCTGGGCGTACACCGAGCAGGTCGTGTGGTTGTCCCCGCAGATGCCGCAGATCCGGCTGGTGATGAAACCGGCGTCGCGCGGGTCCTTGCCTTTCATGAACACCGAGTAGCCGCGGAACAGCGACGACGTGCTGTGGCATTCGGTCACGACCCGGTTAGCGAAGTCGATCTTCGTATAGACGCCGAGGTTCCCGATGATGCGCGTGATCGGGTCCCAGTTCATCTCCACGATCTGCGGGAGCTTCTGCCCAGCTGGACTGCCAGTGGTCATCCGTCGGTTCCTTCGGGGTCGCTGCTCGGCGTGACGGGGTGGGCGCCGCACCGGGGATCGGGGGGCGCGGACGCCGAGGCGGCTCGTAGCCGCTGGTCAGGTGAGGGCCGTTGTGCCGCCACTCCGGCTCCAGGTTCAGCGCCATGGCGGTGATGCGACGCATCCGGTGGACGAAGTCGCCGTACTCCTTGATGATCGCGGAGGAGAGCTCGCCCCCGGCCGGCTCGTCCATGAACGGCATGAACGCATCGGGGAAGCCGGGCATGGTGCAGCCGATGCAGATGCCGCCGACGTTGGGGCACCCGCCGACCCCGCCGATCCAGCCACGTTTGGGCACGTTGCAGTTGACGACCGGCCCCCAGCAGCCGAGCTTGGCGTGGCACTTCGGCTGGTTGAAGTCCGTGGCGAAGTTGCCCTGCTCGTAGTCGCTGGCCCGGTCACAGCCGTCGTGCACGGTCCGCTCGAAGATCCACTCAGGTCGGAGCATGCCGTCCAGCGGCGGTCGCGGCGCGGTGCCTGCGGCGTGGTAGAGCATCCAGGTCAGGGTGTCCATGAAGTTCTCCGGCTGCACCGGGCATCCCGGGACGTTCACGATCGGCATCCCGCCTGCGGACTCGAAACCCCATCCCAGGTAGTCGCCCAGCCCCATGGCTCCGGTCGGGTTGCCGGCCATCGCGTGGATCCCGCCGTAGGTGGCGCAGGTGCCGACCGCCATCACCGCCCATGCCTTCGGGGCCAGCCGGTCGATCCACCAGTTCACGGTCAACGGCTGCCCGGTGTCGGGGTCGTTGCCGAACGAGGTCCAGTACCCGTCGCCTTCGATGATGTTCTGGTTGGGGATCGAGCCCTCGATGACCAGGATGAACGGCTCGAGCCGTCCGGCTGCGGCCGCGCGGAACGGGGCCAGGAAGTCCTCGCCGCCCTGGGTCGGGGACAGCAGCTTGTTGTGCAGGTGAACCTTGGGCAGCCCCGGGATGAGGCCCAGCAGGACGTCTTCGAGCGAGGGCTTCTCGGCCGCGGTGATCGAGATGGTGTCGCCGTCACAGCTCATGCCCTCGGAGATCCACAGGACGTGGATCTCCTCGAAGCTCGTGGGCCGCTCCGCACGGGCGGGCTCCCGGCCGTTGCGGGCTTCCCGGCCGAGCTCCTCGCCGAGCCCGTCGTCGGGCTCCCTGCCGTGGCGGGGCCGTCGGCTGGATTCCGGTGGTACGATGCGCGGCCGGATGATCATTTCTTCATGTCCTGCCCACCTCGGTATCAAGGGGTGTCAGTTCCGCCGGGGCGAAGTAGTGGTACCGCCCGTACCACTCGTGCAGGTCCGCACCCGGATCGTCGTCGAGCACCACGGCCACGTGCCGCTCGTCGTCCACGTCGAGCAGGACGGCCTCGACCCGCGCGGTCCGGCCCTGGAGGAACATGTCGTGGGCGTCGGTGCCGCCCGTTCTCGGGTGCAGACGCACCCTGCTCCCCCGCGCGACGCGCACCCCGTCCACGACGACCGCGTCGCTGCCGGGCGACAACGAGTCGTCCGCGCCCGGGTCCCACCACCGGGGCGCGCGCTCGGGCGGCGCCGGCGGGTCAGCCGGCGCATCGACGCCGTCGGGCACCGGGAGCAGCGAGCGCACGGCGCCGTGCAGCCGGGCGAACACCTCCTCGGGCATGACGTCGGCCCGGTCCACGATCGCCCTGGCCCTCGGGTCGGTGGCCCGGGCCTCGCGCTTCTCCTCGTCTGTCAGGGTCATCGTGCGCAGCGTGAGGATCTCGTCGATCTCGCACGCGTCGTGCAGGTCTCCCGGGCTCTCGGGCGCGACCCCCGGGTGGTCGTACATGATGATCGGCGAGGACAGCACGACGTCCCGCCCGCCGCTCTCGCCTGCCAGCACGGGGAAGGTGTGCACGTTCGTGCACTCCTTCGCGGCCGCGTCCGCCCAGGCCGGCGGGTCCAGCAGCGACAGGAAGACTCCGTCCCGCACGCTCAGCAGGCAATGGGTGGCGATCAGGCACCGGCGCAACACCTCGGCGCGCCCCACGTCGACCGGCTGGTCGGTCACCGCGTTCTCGATCTCCACCCGCAACCGCCGCACGGGGAACGGCGCCGGTGCGTCCGCGATCGACAGCCGCAGCCGCACCGCCAGCGGCCACCGGGTGCGCACCACCCGACCGTCCGCGCCACGTCCCCACTGCTCGGTGTCCTCACCACCGGGAACGGTGATCAGCTCGGTGTGCTCCCGCCCGTCCAGATCGCCGCACTGGACGGCCACGTCGAACTCCCGCGGCACGGCCTCGTCGAACGTCAGGTGGCGCTCGCCGTCCACCTCCAGCTCGCCCACCTCGGTGAACTCGCCGTCCGCGCCGCGTCGTCGCACGGACCGGTGCTGAAGCTGCAGGAACCGCAGCCGCACGCCCAGCCGCGCCGACGCCCCGGCCTCCAGCAGGCACTCGGTTCGCTGCCGCCACGTGTCCGCCGAGCCCGCGACAGTCTCCGTGGCCGGGCCGCGCGCCTCGATCCAGTCCCGGGGTGCGAGCACGCCGAACTGCCACCGCACGCGATTCTTCTCGGACGACGTCCGGTACGGGTAGAGCAGGTAACCCTCGTACAGGACGGCGTCCGCCACCGCACGCGCTGACTCACATCCCGCAGGCCATGCGAGATCGGCGCCCCCGGCTCGACTCGCGGCGTGGGGGTGGTCCGGGTGACCCAGTCCCATCGGCTGCCCGCCGTCCCCAGATGCTGTCACACGTTAGATGGTGTCACACCGTACCGCGCTCGTTGCTCTGCGTGGTATCAGGGACCTTCTCATCCACTCGAGCCCCACGTCAGGTGACACACATCAGTCGGATGGGGAGGCCCCACCGTCACCCAACGGACCGGGCGGGGAAGTCCCCGCGGAAGGTCGAAGGAAGGCGGCGTTCCTAGCGTCGGTGCGGTCATCATCCGTCGAGCGACCGGAGACCCACCATGACCGCAACGGTCCAGCGACCCGCTGCCTCGCCTGAGCGCTCGGCGCCGACGCTTCCGCGAGTGCCGGACCCGGCGAGGTCAGCGACCGGACGACGCCGCCGCGGACCGCGCCAGCTGTTCAGCGAGCTTCCCCACGAGATCCCGCAGCTCGTCGGGACGCTCGATGACGAACGGGCGGTCGAGCAGGGCCAGCACGCCCGGCAGCCAGTCGACTCGCTCCGCGCGCAGCGTGACCCGGCGCCACTCGCCCTCCGGTGGCTCCTCGATCGTCACCACGCTCGTGGGGAGGCGGGTGCGGATCTCCTCGACCGTCGCCCGGACGCGCAGCGACACCTCGTGCCGGTACGGGGTCCGGGCCAGCCCGGAGAGAACACGTTCGGCCGGGTCGTACCCAGGGGGGCCGGAACGCGCCGGGCAGTGATCTCGGGTCGGCGATCCGGTCCACCCGGAACGTCCGCTCCTCGCCCCGCCCGACGTCCAGCCCGCGGACGTACCAGCGCCCCGCGTGCGCCACCAGCCCGTACGGGTGCATGGTGCGATCGCTGCGCCGGCCGTCGCCGGAGACGTAGCGCATCCGGACCGGTCGCCCGTGCCGGACGGCATCCGCCAGCGCGAGGAGGACCCCCGCGTCCGGCGCCGCCGCCTCCCGCACCGGCCCGGTGAACGCGACCTGGCCGAGCAGGGCGTCGAGCCGGCCGGCCAGGCGCTCCGGGAGCATCCGTCGGATCTTGGCCGCGGCCGTCTCGCTCGCCGTCCCGGACGCTGTCAGCAGTCCCGCCCGGCGTCCGGCGATCAGACCGAGCAGCACGGCGAGCGCCTCGTCGTCGTCGAGCATCAGCGGCGGCATCCGGTGGCCCGCGGCCAGCCGGTAGCCGCCGTACCGTCCGCGCACCGCCTCGACCGGCACGTCCAGGTCGAGCAGGTGGTCGACGTAGCGGCGCACGGTGCGCTCGTCGACGGCGAGCCGGTCGGCCAGCTCGGCCGCCGACCGGGTGCCTCCGGACTGCAGGAACCCCAGGAGGGCGAGCACCCGCGAGGTCGGACGAGCCATGGAGAAATCATCGCAGCAATACCGGGCAGGTTCTGTCCGGTATTGGTCATAGCGTGCCGCGTAGACCGATCGCCGAGTGAAGCGCGAGCCTCCACGAACGAGGAGTGAGCAGCATGGAGTTCGTCTCGATCCGCATCATCACCGACGACGTCGCCCGGCTCGTCGCCTTCTACGAGCAGGTCACCGGCACGACGGCGACCTGGGGCAACGAGAACTTCGCCGAGCTGGCGACCGCATCGGGCACGCTGGCCGTCGCGAGCACCCGGACCGTGCCGCTGTTCGCCCAGGGTTCCGCCGAGTCGGGAGCGAACCGTTCGGTGATCATCGAGTACCGGGTGGACGATGTGGACGCCGTACACGAGAAGCTGCGCGGCGTCGTCGAGGAGGTCGTCACCGAGCCCACCACGACGCCTTGGGGCAACCGGTCGTTCCTGTTCCGCGACCCCGACGGGAACCTGGTCAACCTGTTCACACCGGTGACCCCGCAGGCCCGGCAGAAGTTCGGCCTCTGACTCCCGCAACGACCATCAGCGCTCACCACCGGGCCGGCGCGGCGCGCAGCGAGACGGCGTCCTGGCTCGGCGGTGCGCCGAACTGGCGCCGGTACTCACGGCTGAACTGCGACGGGCTGTCGTAGCCGACGAGGCGGCCGACACCGGTGACGTCGGTGGGGCGCGCGGCGAGCAGGAGCCTGGCCTCCTGCAGCCGGATCTGCTTCTGGAACTGGATCGGGCTCATCGCGGTGACGGCCTGGAAGTTGCGGTAGAAGGCGGACACGCTCATGCCGGACAGCTGCGCCACGTCCTCCACACGGAACGACTGCGCGTAGTGGTCGCGGATCCAGCGCACCGCTCGCGCGATACGGGTGAGGCTGCTGTCGGCGAGCAGTCGGGTCGGATAGTGATCGTCGATCGGTCGACAGAGACGACATTCCTGTCCGGTTCCGTCGACGATCCGGCGATCACAGGGGTCCTTGAGGGGCGGCGTGGGCCGCGTGGGCGGGCGGAGCCCTCCCAGCACCGCCAGGGCGGCGACCAGCACGGCCAGAGAGCCGGCGCGACCGACACCCCTGCCTCCCGGCGATCTTCGCCGACCGAGGTAGGGGAAGGGCGTACCCTCACTCGAACATGAGCGCAACCAGGGGGAGGGCCGGTGATGACAGATCGGGGCGGGGCGTCGGTCGAGACCTGAAGGCGATCACCGCCGCGTTCAACGCGCACGACCTGGACGCGATCATGGAGTTCTTCGCCGAGGACTGTTCGCTGGACATGCCGAGAGGGCCCGAGCCCTGGGGTCAGCGCCTCGCCGGCAAGGCGGCCGTGAGGGAGGGCCTCGCCACCCGCTTCACCGGGCTTCCCGACGTTCCACTACGGCGATGACCGGCACTGGGTGAGCGGCGACTTCGGCGTCTCGGAGTGGCTTCTCACCGGCACGAGGGGCGACGGCGAGCAGGTGCGCGTGTGCGGCTGCGACCACTGGGAGTTCCGCGACGGCCGGGTGGTGCGCAAGAACTCGTACTGGAAGATCGTGGACTCGGCCACCTAACTCGGTCCCCGCACGGCTGCGCAGGCTGCTCGCCGCGCCGGTGGCGGGCAACGGGGCCGTCGTCAGCGCGGAGCGGCTCTGCGATCAGCTCTGGGGTGACGGCCAACCGCAGGCGGCCGCCGGCCGCGCTGCAGAACCTCCTCTCGCGCCTGCGCCGGCTGCTGCCCGCGGACCCGGCGGTGCACCTGCTCACCCGCAGGCATGGCCGGTGGGGGCCCGGTTCCGCCGCCGCCCGTGAGCGGTCAGGTCGGTCGCACGGGCTCAGCGGGCGGCGAGCGCCGCCCGCACCCGGGTGGCGAGCTCCACCCGGTCGGTCAGCCGCCACTCCACCCCGACCTGCCGGACCTGATGCTCGTCCAGCGTGGCGACGAGGCGACGGCGCAGGTCGTCGCGGGCGGTGCGCGCCTCGGTGTCGAGCTCGGCGGCCAGCGGGTCGTCGTCGGCCATGTCGAGGGCGAGGAGCGCGAGGGCGGGGTCGCTACCGGAGAGGAGCGCGACGGCGTTGCGCAGGGTGGTCCACAGCTGCGTCCACTCCCCGGACCGCAACCAGTGGGTGATGAGGTCCCGATAGGTCCCGGCGGCGGCGTCGAGGTCCCCGTCCGCGACCATGAGCGAGCAGAGCGTCACACTGGCGACCCCGTAGGTGAAGGACGTGCCGATCGCGGTCGCGCGGGCCACGGCCCGCTCCAGCCAGGCCCGCGCCGAGGGGTCGCCTGCGACGGCCTCGACCTCGCCGCAGATGTACGACGACCAGGCCACCGCGGTCGGCCAGCCGGCCTCGACGGCCCGGCCGTGCATCGTCGCGGCGAGATCACGTGCCCGTTCGACGTCACCGCCGTAGGCCGTCGCGATGGCGGCGTTGGCCCCCGAGATCAGTTCGCCGTCCAGCGCGTGGGCGGCGAGCCACGCCGCCCTCGCCGCGGCGTGGTCGCCCTGAAAGACCTTGGCGACACCGAGCGACAGCCCGGCGCGAGAGGCCGCCCACACGTCGTCGCCTGCCCGCTGCCCCGCGAGCGTGGCCAGCTCCGCGGCCCGGTCGACCTGCCCGCGGCGCCACGCGGCCTGTGCCGCCAGTGTCAGGGCCCGGACGCGGTCGGACGGGACGAGGTCGAGATCGGCAAGCTCGTCGGCCCACGCCCAGATCTCCGATACGTCGCGCAGCAGGACCCAGTCGTAGAGGTCGACCGAGACCTCGACCAACTCGGCGAACCGGCCCTCCGCCCGCAGACGCCGGCGGGCGACGCGGATGTTGGGCAGCTCGCGGCGGATCCGGTCGCACCAGTGCCACTCGCGGTCCGAACGCACGGACCGGGCGAGATCGGCCAGCAGTGCGAGCGTCCATTCCACCTGCGCGCCCTGCGCGGCGTGCGCGAGCCCGTCAGCCGCCAACCGTTCGGACCCGAACGCGCGCATCGTCTCCAGCTGCACGTAGCGGGTCCCCGACGGGTACTCGACCCGGTTGACGAGCGAGGTGGCCACGAGCCGGTCGAGGGCACGCCAGGTGTCTCCTCCCACGTCCAGGGCGAGCCGCTCGACGAGCCACTCGAGGCCGTCCAGCGTGAGCCCGGCGGGGAAGACGGACAGGTGGTCGAACAACCGCTGGCAGGCCGGATCAAGCTGCTCGAAGGACCACTCCAGCGCGGTGCGGAGCGACCGGTGGCGCGCCGAGGTGTCGACGCGGTCGTCGCCGAGCAGGTCGAGGCGGCGGTCCAGGCGCGCCAGGAGGTCGGGCAGCCCGAGAGTTCCGGCGCGGCCGGCCGCCAGCTCCAGCGCCAGCGGCAGCCCGTCGAGCGCTCGGCAGAGCGCCACGAGGTCGGCTGCGCCGTGTGCGTCCAGCCGGATCTCGCCGGCGTTGCGCTTCGCCCGGTCCAGGAACAGGGCGACGGCCGGGTTCGTCACGATGTCGGGTCCGGCGGACCCCGCCTCCTCGGGCACCGGCAGCGGCTGCAGCCGGCAGACGTGCTCGGCCCGCAGGCCCAGCGGGCTGCGGCTGGTCGCCAGCACGTGGGTGTCCTCTGTCTCGTCGAGAACGCGGCTCACCAGACGGCGGGCGGCCGGAAGGACGTGCTCGCAGTTGTCGACGACGAGCAGCATGCGCTCGCCGCGCAGGTAGGCGCAGGCGGCACCGACCTCGTCCACGGACGGCGCCTCGATGCCCAACGCCGACACGAGCGCCTGCCCGAGCGCCTCGGGGTCCCGGACCTCGGCGAGGTCGACGAACGTCCACGCGCCGGAAGCCGGGCCTGCTGGTTGCGGCCCGCTGTCGAGGCGGCGGGCCAGCTCGAGCGACAGCCGGGTCTTTCCGGTGCCGCCCGGCCCCACGATCGTGACGAACCGGCAGTGCGCGACCAGCCCGCGGAGCTCGACGAGCTCGCGGTCGCGTCCGTAGAACGCGTCCTGGGGCAACGGCACGCCCGCCGGCCCCGCCGCGCCCGCCCTCGCGGCGCCCGGCGGACCGGCGCGCGCAACCGGCGGCCGCTCCTCGACCGGTGCCACGAACTGGTAACCCCGGCCGTGGACGGTCCGGATCGTGTGCTGCTCACGCCCGTTGTCCCCGACCACGGCGCGCGCGGACTTGATGCGCGAGGTCAGCGCCGAGTCCGAGACGAACCGGCTCCCCCACACCTCGGTCAGCAGCTCGGGCTTCCCGACGACGCGGTCGCGGTGGCGCATCAGCAGGGTGAGCACGTCGAACACCTGCGGCTCGAGAGCGACCGCCTCACCGGCGACGCGGACCAGCCGCTGCGCCACGTCGACCTCCACGTCGTGGAAGACGAACCTCACCGGTGACGGCTTCCACGCACTCCCCCAGGCACGGGGGAATTGTCCGGTGTGGCTGGCGCTGCGGCAACCATCACCCTCCGGGCACCGTCGCCGGCCACGGCCGCCTTCAGCGGCCGGTCCGGAGGGATCGCGATGCCGGTGGTGCGGCCGGAGCGGGCTTGGGCTCGATCTGGAACTCGTCCGGGCCCGCACCGAGCTGCGGGTTGGCCACCACGCCGCACTTCTTCGCCGTGATGGTCTGGTTGGCGACGAACCGGGAATCGGTGATGCCGCCGCCGCACACCGACGGCTCGAGGTTGTGCCCGATGATGTAGCCGCCGTCCTCATCGATCGGGTTGACACCCACCCGGGGACCGGGCGGCGGCAGGACGGCGTGCGCGACAACGCCGGCCGGGTCGCGGTCGCGCGACCGGCTCGAAGCCGTAGAAGTACACCGAACCGTCGGTGCGCGCCCGCACCGGCCCGAGGGGCAGCATACCTGCATGTCGGTCCGCCTGACGGGGTGCTGACGATACGGTCGTCACCGGGCCCGCGCCGACCCCGCAGGAGTAAGCCGGTAGGTATGACCGCGCACCCCGTTCCGTTCCGCCTTCTCGCCGACCTGGTGCGCGTCGGGGCTGCGGTCGCCGCGGTTGCCGCGCTCGTCGGGATCCCGTCGTTCGGGATGGGCGCCCGGTTCCTGCTGGTGCTGCTCGCCCTGATGGTGCCGCGTGCGACGGGCGGCGTTCCCGCCCCGCTGGACCTCGCCTTCGGCTCGACGCTGATGGTGGCCCTGTGGGCGTCGACGGCGACCTGGTACGGGACGACCCCGATCGTGTGGCTCGTGCACGCGGTGGCGACGGGTGTCACGGCGGTCGTCCTCAACCGGGTCCTCGTTGCGGTCGGCATGCTGGGAGAACCGGGCAGGCGGGCGTCGGTCGTGGGACGGACGCTGCTGATCGGGCTGGTCGTCGGCGGCGTGTGGGAGGCCTACCGGTGGTTCGAGTCGATCGCGCTGCCGGTCCTGGCCACGCACGGCGTGGCGAACCTGGCCCTGCATCTGCTCGTCGACATGGCGGGCGCGCTGGTCGCCGGTCTCGTCGTGGCCGCGCTGCACGGCTCGGGCCGCGCCCTCGTGGTCACGGACCCCGGCCCCGTCGCGACGGGCCACCGCGTGCGGCCGATCTTCTGACCGCCACCGGCCGCAGGAGGTAGGCCCGCAGGCCGAGCGGGCTGCGGGCCGAGCGGGCTGCGGCTGGTCGCCGGCAGGCGGGTGTCCTCTGTCTCGTCGAGACGCGGCTCAGCAGGCGGCGCGCGGCCGGAAGGACGTGCTCGCAGTTGTCGACGACGAGCAGCATGCGCTCGCCGCGCAGGTAGGCGCAGGCGGCACAGACCCGGACGGCATCCGACGACGTTCCGCGGTCGAACGCCCGGCACGGTGAGCGTTGACGGCGGTGGCGGGCGGAGCCGGTACGAGCGCGCCGAGCGAGATCAGGTGGGACCACTCCGCGCGCATCGCCTCGTTCATCGCCAGATGAGCCCGCTGCAGCCCGGCCGCATCCCACCGGTGCGACGCGGCCAGGTCCACCGCCGCGGCCATCGGCTCGGTGAGCCGGCGGTGGGTGCGGGCGTAGCCGGCCAGCGCGACCGCCTCGGGCACGCCGCCCGCCGCCGTGAGCAGCGACCGGGCCAGCAGCTCGGCGCCGACCAGGGCGGCGGTCATGCCGTGCGCGCCGATGGGGTCGGTGTAGTGGGCGGCGTCGCCGACCAGCGCCCAGCCCGGGCCGTGCACGCGGCGGGTGAAGCCGGGCGGCCCGGCGTAGGCCGGGTGCGGACCGCGCGTGCTCCGGGCGGCGAGCCCGCGGGCGAGGTCGGGCGCGACCGCGGCGAGGATGTCGGCGAGCCGGTCGGCCCGGGTACCGGGCCACCGCAGTCCGGCGGGCCCGCCGACCCAGACGCAGGCCCGGCCGTTGTTGGTCGGGATCAGCCCGGCGGCCGCGCCGGGCACGAACCAGTTGCGGTAGGCGTCGTCGGGAAGCCCGTCGACGTAGGTGTAGACCGTGTCCGTGGCGTGCCGGCCCCGCTGCACGACCGGCGCCGCGACCCGGCGCGCCACCCCGGACCGCACGCCGTCGGCGCCGACGACAAACCCGGCCCGGACCGGGACGTCGCCGCCGCGCCCCCCGATCCGCACCCCGGCCACCCGGTCTCCGTCGACGAGCAGGTCGCGGGCGGTGACGCCGTGCGCGACCTCGGCGCCCGCGGCCGCGGCGGCCTCGCCGAGCAGCCGGTCGAGCAGCCACCGCCGCGGCGCGTACAGCGCGTCGACACCGCCCGCGGCGCGGATCGGCACGTCCACCACCCACGCCCCGTGCCGGGTCCGGTGCGGAGGGGTCCGGGCCGAGTCGCTGTAGTGCTGCACGACGCGGCGCACCGGCGGAGTCCCGGCGGCCCGCACGGCGTCGAGCACCCCCCAGCGGTGCAGCGCCAGCACACCCGGCCGGGTCAGGGCGTGCGTGGAGAGGGTGTCGGTGCCCGGCCGGGCGCGGTCGACGACCAGCACGGACAGGCCACCGCGGGCCAGCAGCAGCGCGGTCGCCGCACCGGCGCAGCGGGCCCCGACCACCACCACGTCGTAGTCGTTCTTCATGTCAAGCCTCCCTGGAGGAGATGGATCAGCAGGAGCTGGGCACCGATGACCGGCGCCCAGAGTCAGGGGGACCGAGCGGGTCGCCACGGCGACGGCGAGACCGACGCCGATCACGACGAGCCGCGGTGGCAGCTCGGCGGACGGTGCGGCCGCCAGCGACCCGGCGAGCAGCGCGGCCATGACGGTCGGGGCGGCCAGCCGGATCAGCGCGACCGGGCGGTCGGGCAGCGAGCGCCGGCCTGCGGCCAGCGGGACCACCGCCCGCAGCGCGAAGCTGACGGCGGAGGCGGCGAGCACGGTGAGCAGGGTGGTCACGGCCTGCTCCGGCGGCCTGTCGGCAGTGCCGCGACGGCGATGACCAGCATCCCGGCGACGACCGGCCCCGTTCCGGCCGGCAGCACGGAGGCGGGTAGCCCGACGGCGAACCCGGCGACTGCGGCGGCGCCGGTGCTCCGGTCCCGCGCGACCATCGCGACCATCGCGACCAGCACGAGGTCGACGACCGTCCCGACCGGCAGCACGGCGGTGACGTCGGGCCCGAGCAGGGTCCCAACCCCACAGGCCGTGACCCATGCGACCCACATCGCCGCCCCGGCCCCCAGGTAGTGCCGTCGGCGCCACGCGGGGTCGACGTCGGCCAGCCGGCCCGCGTCGGTCGTCACCACGTAGACCGGGTCGAGGACGAGGTAGCAGGCGACCACGGTCCGCAGGCGGCCGGCGGTGTGAAGGACGGGGGCGAGCACCGTGGCGTAGGCGAGCAGCCGCAGGTTGACCATCGCGACGGTGACCACCACGGCGAGGGGCGCCGCTCCGGCGTCGAGCATCCGGATCAGGGCGATCTGGGCGGAGCCGCCGTAGACCAGCCAGGCGGTGCTCCAGCCCAGCAGCCCACCGACCTCGGACCGGTCGGCGGCCGCGCCGATCACCAACCCGAACGGGGCGAGACCCGCGGCGTACGGCAGCACGGCGCGCGCCCCGACGCGGAGCGCGGCGTCGCGGACCGTCGGTGCTGGGTCGGCGGTCACCGGGGTGGCGAGGACCGACACGGCGGGAGCGGCTCGGGAGGTCATGACGCGACCCCTGTTCGCGCCGTGGCGGTGTCCAGCTCGGCCACGGTGGGAGCGCGGAAAGCTTCCACGTCGTACCAGCGCCGGTAGGTCTGCTCGCCCATGGTCGCGGCGAGGCCGTCGGTCTGGCTGGAGTGCGCCGCGAGTGCCGCCCGCTTGCGGTCCAGCTCCTCCTCGGTGAGGCGCACCGCGAGCGTGACCACGTCGTCGGGCATCGTCGCGCCGACCGAGGTCAGCCCGAGGCGGCGGTGCGCCGTGGCGAACCGGCGGGCGAACGACCGGGTCGACACCGCGTACAGCAGGCGCCCGTGCCCGGCGGCGCACCACGCCGCGGTGACCCAGCGCGATACCGTGACGTGGTCGGGATGGCCTGTGATCCCGTCCGGGCCGAAGGTCACCACCACGTCCGGCCGAACCGTCTCGATCAGCTTGGCCAGCCCGCCGACGGCGGCGGCGGGGGCGACCGCGGCGCAACCGCCGTCGGTGTGGCCGAGGAAGCCGTGGTCGGTGACGCCGAGTTCCGCGAGGCTCGCCACGGCCTCGCGCTCCCGCACCATGGCCAGCCGGTCGGGCGGCCAGGTGTCCGGGTCGGGTGTGCCCCGCTCGCCGCGGGTGGCGTGCCGGAGCACCACCCGCCCGCCGGCGCGCACGGCGCGGGCCATCAGCCCGGCCGAGAGGTAGGCCTCGTCGTCGGGGTGCGCCCAGATCCCGAGGACGGTCTCGCCGATGGGGTGCCAGTCGAGGTCGGCCGGGCGCGGCTCGACGGTGTCGGTCGCTGTCGTCTGCATGGGCACCAGAGTCCGGCGGGGCGGGGCGGGGCACGTGGAGACCGCGTGGAGCCCACCTGCAGATCCGGGTGCAGCGTTCTCCCTCCGTTCTCCACCTCACCTCCACGTTCCCGGCCGGCCGCCACGTCATCGTCATGGCACCCACCACGCCGGTGGGCCACCTACGACAAGCACGACGAGGAGCGACCATGACCACCGTCGAGACCACCCCACAGCCCAACGGCGTCGCGATCGACGCGATCCGCGAGGCGCGGCAGGCGATGACCGACACCCCCGAGGCAGCCCGCTTCACCTGGCGCGCCCGCAACCGCTGGGTCGACGGCACCCACAGCGCCACGACGTTCGAGGACTTCTACGGCGCGGGTGCCGAGCAGGCGCACCGGCGGGTCTTCACCTACGACACCGACCACCCCGAGCTGTTCGCCGCCGACGACAACGCCCCCACGCCGATCGAGTTCGTGCTGCACGCGCTCGCCGGCTGCCTCACCGCGGGCATCGCGAGCGTCGCCGCCAACCGCGGGGTGCGGCTGACCGAGGTCAGCTCGACAGTCGAGGGCGACATGGACCTGCGCGGCATCCTCGGTATCGATCCCGAGGTCCGCAACGGCTACTCCGGTATCCGGGTCTCCTTCGACGTCCAGGGCGATGCCGACGCCGAGGTGCTGCGCCGCATCGTCGCGCAGGCCACCGCCCGCTCGGCCGTCTACGACGTCCTGACCAGCGCCTGCGACGTGCGGGTCGCGGTCGGTTGAGTGCGCCGAGGCCGGTCGCTGCGCGCACCGGCCCCGGCACGGAGGAGGGAGGCACGCGATGTGGCGCACCGACACCGTCGTCGTCGGCGGCGGCCAGGCCGGGCTGGCGATGAGCCGATGCCTGACCGAGGCGGGGGTCGACCACGTCGTGCTCGAGCGCGGCCGGGTCGCCCAGCGCTGGCGCGACGAGCGACGCCGATCGCTGCGGCTGCTCACGCCCAACTGGATGAGCCGTCTGCCGGGAGCCCGCTACCGGGGCCCCGACCCGGACGGGTTCATGACCGTTCCCGCGCTGGTCTCCTTCCTTCAGCGCTACGCCGAGGCGATCGCGGCACCCGTCGTGCACGACACGCCCGTCCGGACGGTCCGCCGCACGGCCGGCGGCTACCGCGTGCTCACCCCGGACCGGGAGATCGCCTGCCGGGCCGTGGTCGTGGCCACCGGCGCCTGCCAGCGGCCACGGGTCCCCGCGGTCGCCGCGGGCCTGCACCCGGCCGTGGCCTCGCTGACCCCGGACGGGTACCGCGACCCCGCGGCGCTGCCCGGTGGCGGTGTCCTGGTCGTCGGCGCCTCGGCGACGGGGGTGCAGCTGGCGGCGGAGCTGCGCGCGGACGGCCGGGACGTCGTGCTGGCGGTGGGCCGGCACACCCGGCTCCCGCGCACCCACCGCGGCCGCGACATCCACGCCTGGCTCGACCGGCTGGGCGTGCTGCGCCGTCCGCTCCGCGACGGCGCCGGGCGGACCGAGCCGTCGGCCCAGCTCCTCGGCAGCCCGGAGCGGCGCGAGGTCGACCTCGCGACCCTGCAGCGGGCCGGGATCCGGTTGGCGGGCCGGTTGACCGGGCTCGACGGCACCCGCGCCCAGTTCGCCGACGACCTGGGCCACCACCTGTCCGCCGCCGACGACCGGCTGGCCCGGCTGCTCGCCCGCCTCGACTCCCTGGTCGACGGCGACGACGCCGGGCCGGCTGACCCGCTCCGGCCGGCGACGCCCGCGGGTGCGCCGCGCGAGCTGGACCTGGCCGCCCGCGGGATCTCGACCGTGGTGTGGGCGACCGGCTACCGGCGGTCCTACCCGTGGTTGCAGGTCCCGGTGCTCGACGCGCAGGGCGAGATCGTGCACCGCGGCGGGGTGACGCCCGCTCCCGGCCTGTTCGTCCTCGGGCTACCGCGGCAGCGGAAGCGGAACTCGACCTTCCTCGACGGTGTCGGCGACGACGCCCGGTTCGTTGCGCAGGCCCTGGACGGCCACCTGAGCTCCGGCCGGGCCCGGTCGATCGAATCGTGCTGCGCCGCATGAGCGGCGCGACTCGACACGGTTCGCCTCCGGGCTCGCCGGGCCGACACCGGAAACGGAGGCCGATCGTGGTACGCGGATCCCCGGCAGGAAGAGCTTCGCCGCTGCCGCTCATCCTGACGCGTCCAGCTGCCTGCGCAGCCCGCTGAGCACGACGTCGAGGCCCTCCTCCAGCTCCTGCGCGCCGTCGTAGGCGGCGAGCTCGATGGCCAGCGACCGCAGCCGGGGGAACTCCAGATGGCGGGCACGATGCCCACGTGCACTCCAGCGACATCGACGGCGGCGGGCGACAGAGCCTGACAGCGGGCGACCGCGTCGCCTTCACCCTGCTCTGCGGAGTGGCCGGCCCCCGAGCGGTCGGCGTGTGGGTGCCGTGACACCCTCGGCCGCAGCCGTTCAGGTCATGTGACACCACACCGCCGAGGAACCCCGACATGGACTCCGCTGGGCCTCCGCACTTCGTCGAGACCTTCGCCTCCCTCGACCGTGCCCGCCTCACGCACATGAGCGGCGAGGCACGTCAGCAGCAGTTGGACGCACGCCAGCTGGTCTGGGAGTACGTCGACGCACTGTGGCAGGACGTCCAGCGTGCCGGCGAGCGCCCGGAGGTCGGGGACAAGTACCACGCGCTCACCGTCGTCCGCTCACTCACCCGCTCACTGCGCACCGTCGCCTTCGACGCCGTCTACGACGCCGAACCGCGCGACCCGGAGCCGGCCGGGTGATTCCCGGCCGTCGGTGAGGTTCTCGCACATCGAGCGCTACAGTGTAGGCGCTACGTCGTAGCAGGCACTGGCGGCGCAGGCCCGACGGGCCGAGACGGACGGGGGCATCGGATGGACGCCGAGAGCCGGCTACGGTCCACCGACACCGCTCCTGCGCCGGCCGGTGACGCCGCGCCCGGGACCCGGCGCTCGCGGATCCGGCGACGCAGCGCGCTCACCCGCGACCAGGTGCTCGACGCCGCGCTGCGGATCGTCGACACCGACGGGGTGGAGGCACTGTCCATGCGCCGGCTCGGCGCCGCGCTCGACCGCGACCCGATGCGCCTCTACCGCTACGCGGCCAGCAAGGACGACCTGCTCGACGGGATCGTGGAACGCGTGCTCGTCCGCCTGCGGGTGCCCGTCGCGAGCGACGGCGACTGGGCCGATGTCCTGCGCCGCACCGCACATGCGTTCCGCGAACTCACCCTCGCCCATCCGCACGTCGTCCCGCTCCTGGTGACCCGGCCGCTGGCCGCCCCGCTGGCCCTGCGCCCGCTGGGCACGCTGAGCCCGCTGGAGGACCTCCTGGAGCTGTTCGCCACGGCCGGCTTCGACGAGCGCGGAGCGCTGCACGCCTACCGGCTCTACATCGGGTTCCTCTACGGCCACATGCTCAACGAACTGCAGGAGCGGGTGCTCGACCCCGACGAGACCGACGACCTGCTGCGGCTGGGCCTGCATCGGCTCCCCGCCCGCGAGTTCCCGCGCATCCGCGCCCTCGCCGCGGAGCTCGCCATCTACGACGGCGCCCGGGAACTCGACGAAGGCCTCGACGTCGTCCTCGCCGGCCTGCAGCGCAGCCTCGAGGCCCACCGCGCCGTCCACCCCCGGAGCTGAACCGCGCCCCGGGCAGTGCGCCTCGCCCACGCAGGTTCTCGGGCCCTCCGCGAGTACCGTCGCGCCATGGTCGAGCAGAATCTCAGCGAGCAGGCCCGAGAGGCAGTACTCGAGGCGATCCTCAAGGCGGCACCGAAGGTGACCAACAGCCCGTCGGGGATCCGCGACCTCGCCGAGGCGTATGCCCTCCTCGAGCGGAACCTGATCCCCAACGCCGGGGTCGTGCAGCACCGGACCTGAGTCGACGCCGGTTCGCCGACCCCAGCACCTCGACGGTGTCGACGTCGGCGAACCGAATCGGGCGTCCGTCAGGAGCTCGCCGTCTGGGGCCCGAACACGGCCGCGACCTTGACGACGACGTCCGCCGGGAAGCCGCCCCGCTGGGCGTGCTCACGGACGGTGTCGGCCTCGTCCGTCTCGTGCACGCAGTAGATCTTGTCGCCGGCCACGTAGCTGTGCTGCCAGGTGTAGGCGACGCCCAGGCCGTCCACGACCTCGTTGGAGGTGCGGGCGATGTCGCGCAGCTGCTCGGGCGTGAGCTGCGAGGCGCCGGGGATGTTGCGCTCGATGAGGAAGGTGGCCATCGTCGTGCTCCGTTCTCTCGGGTGGTCAGCGGTCTGTGACCAGGGAGAACGGTAGGAGCGGGGACCGCCGGGGCGCGTCGGGAGAACTTCCTATCCGACCTGGGGCGGTTCCCCATCTCGGGCGCGGCGCGCCGGGCGGGGATGGGGGTGCTACCTCGAAAGAACGAAAATCCGGCTTCGGCGATCTACACGGAGCCGCCGGAAGCCGCGTGCTGAGTACTTTCAGGCCGCCGAACGACAGGACAGGAGCATCACGATGCCCTACGCGATCATTCACCACTTCCCCGGCGGCACCCGGTCACAGTACGAAGCGGTCCTCGCCGTCGTACACCCGGACGGCGGCCTGCCGCCCGGGCAGACGTACCACGCCGCAGGCCCGTCGGAGGACGGATGGACGGTGTTCGCCACCCACGACTCCCAGGAGAGCTGGGAGCGGTTCCGCGACGGGACGCTGATGCCGGCGTTCCAGGCAGGGATCGACGGCGGGTTCACCGCACCGCCCCAGGAGATGTCGTTCGAGGTCGCGACCGAGACCAGCGCGTCCCCGACGACGGGCTGAGCGTCTCGGCGACGCGCCTGATCATCGGGACGGTGGGGCCACGGCGACGCGCCCGGTAAGCGCTCAGGAGGTCTGCATGACGACCGAGCCCGACCCGATCGCCGCGGTGTCGGCGGCCATGGGCCGACGACTCGACCGGTTGCCCCGGACGTCCGCGTCGCGGCGGGAGTTCCTGCAGACCTACTACGACCTGCCGCAGGCGTTGCTGATGGTCATTCCGGACGAGGAGTTCGCCGACCCGCTGCTGCTGGCCCGGCGGCGGCGTGACCACGAGCGGATCGACGACGTCCTCGCCCGCCAGGTGCGGGCTGCCGCCGGGGCATCGGACGAGGAACTACACGACGCGCAGCTCCGGCGGCCGTCGCCGGTCGCCCGGGCCGTCGTCCCGGTAGCCGCCGTCGTCGCCGTCGGCGTACTCGAACCACGGGCCGGTCACCACGACGTCCACCCAACCCGGCGACCGCCTGGTGACCCGGAGACCGCCGACGCCCAGTGCGAGGGCCAGCCGGGGCGCCGCGGCCCTGATGTCCGCAGCGCGCTGCCCCGGCCGCAGCGCGACGGTGAACGACGCGGGCGGCCCGAAGTCGGCGCGAGCGACGCGCGGCACCGACACCGTGACCCCGCTCGGCGTGTAGACCATCAGACCCAGCCCGACGTGCCGACAGGCCTCCTGCCACTCGTGGCGCAGCGCGGCCAGGCGCTCGGCCTCGATCCGCGCACGCGCGTACCGCTTCCTGCTGCCGGGGCCGACCTGGTGCCAGAAGCGGGCCAGCCCGCTCCGCTCCGGACCGTCTTCCGGAATGACCGGGTGAGGCGTGACAGAGGTGAACATGCGACCCTCCTCGAAGCGATCGTGTCGGCTGTTCGTGCTGGTCCACACGCTGCTCCGGAACCAGGCCCGCGACGATGAGGCCCACACCCGGAGCGAGCCGGAAACACCCCCGTCACGACGTGGGGTAAACCCCCGAGAACCTCGACCGGTGCCCTTTCGGGCAGCCGTCAGTGCCCGAACAGTTGCTTAAGTGGTGGTATCCCGGATCGGCCTGCTCGGCGAGTCTCGTTCCATGGGCGGCGCGCGAAAAACGCCGGATTCCGCTGCAGCGCAGCGCGACACCGCCTCTGCAGAGGTGGCCCGGAAGGCCGGGAACGGTCGCGGATCCCACGTTCCGCGCAACGTGCTGGCGTTGCAGCGCAGCGCCGGCAACGCCGCGGTGAACGCATTGTTGGCGGGGCGGATGCGCTCGCCCGGCGAGTCTGCTGTGACGGACATCGACGCCGCACTGCGCGAGGTGCGCCAGGGCGAGCCGGCAGTGGACACGGTCGAGAAGGGTCTGCGGGCCGCCAAGGCCGCGGGTGTGCCGGTCGACCTCGAAGGGACCAAGCCGCCAGCGTCCGCACTCGCGGTCACGCGGACGGGATTCGGGCCGGAGTCGGTGCCCGCGAAGAAGCCCGTACCGCCCCCGAAGCCGGTCCCTCGGGTCAGCCCGCTGGGGAAGGCGGCCGCAGCCCCGGCACGGCCGACCGCTCGCGGGGGGCCACCCACAGCCGGTGGCGCCCGCTCCACCACGGCCCCGACGAGTGGTGGTCCCGCACCTGCCGCGCCCATCGCGTCGGCCGCGTCCGCGTCTGCGGTCAGCGCGCTCGCTCCACCGGTGCCGCCGTCCGGGGTCAAGCCCGCGAACGACCCGTCCTTCCGGCAGGTCACGTCGAGCGTCAAGGGTGTCGCGGCGGCGAAGAAGGCGCACCCGCCCGCGTCGGCCAAGGCGAAGGAGGCCCAGGACGCAGCGCTGGCACCAGCCGATGACCTGGCCGGTCAGGCCAAGGCGGCCAAGGTCGACACGATGGACGCCCAGCAGCCGGGGGCGTTCGACAAGAAGGCCTTCATCGCCGCGGTGAAGGCGGCAATCGAGGCGAAGTCGCCCAAGACGCTCAAGGAGGCCGACGACTACAAGGAGTCCGGGAAGGCCGGCGAGGTCAAGGGTGAGGTCGCCGGCCTGGTGACGGGCGGCAAGGAAGGGCAGGCGCGCGACATCGAGGCCGCAGCCGAGGCTCCGCCGGACCAGTCGAAGGCCGTCCCGAAGCCGGTCACCCCCCTGGCCCCCGAGCAACCCGGCACGGTCCCGGCGGTGGCGGGCGCGGGCGCGGCGCCCAAGCCCGCGCCGCCCGAGCAGCTCAACCTGGCTGCCGGCACTCACGAGGCCAACCAGGAGATGGCGCAGGGCGAGGTCAGCGAGCAGCAGCTCGCGCAGTCCAACGAGCCGCAGTTCCAGCAGGCGCTGGCCGACAAGCAGGCCGCGGCCGCTCACGCCACCGCCGCGCCGGCGCAGTACCGCCAGGACGAGAAGCAGGTCGTCGCGCAGAGCAAGGCCGACGCGGGCGCGGAGACCGCGACGGCGGCCGCCGGCATGCACAGCAGCAAGGGTGCGGCGCTCGCGGCGCTGGTCGCGGCAAAGGGCAAGACCAAGACGAAGGACGAGGCGAAGCGGGCCGAGGTCACCACGAAGATCCAGGGGATCTTCACCGCGACCGAGGCGGACGTGAAGAAGCTCCTCGACGGGCTCGACCCCAAGGTTGACGCGGCGTTCACCCAGGGCGAGGCGGCCGCACGGCGGGCGTTCGAGACCTACGTCGACGCCAAGATGTCGGCCTACAAGAAGGACCGCTACGGCGGATGGCTGGGTCCGCTGCGCTGGGCCAAGGACAAGCTGCTCGGGATGCCCGAGAAGGTCAACGAGTTCTACGCGGCCGGCCGCGAGCTCTACCTCAAGCAGATGGACGGGGTGATCACGAAGGTCGCCGACATCGTCGCCACCGACCTGACCGCGGCCAAGCAACGGATTGCCAAGGGCCGCGCCGACATCGCCGCCTACGTCAAGAGCCTTCCTACCGACCTGAAAGGCGTCGGCTCCGAGGCATCCAAGGAGATCGGCGACCGCTTCTCCCAGTTGGAGAGCGATGTCGACGCCAAGCAGGAGTCGGTGGTCGACACCCTCGCGACGAAGTACACCGAGGCGCGCAAAGGCCTCGACGAGCGGATCGAGGCCCTGCAGGCCGAGAACAAGGGCCTGGTCGACAAGGCCATCGGGGCGATCAAGGCCGTCATCAACACTATCCGCGAGCTCGTCTCGATGCTCACCGGCGTGCTCGCCCGCGCGGCCGGAGTGATCGGCGACATCGTCAAGGCACCGATCAAGTTCCTGGGCAACCTGATCGCCGGGGTGAAGGGCGGCATCCTCAAGTTCAAGGACAACATCCTCGACCACCTCCGCAAGGGCCTGATGAGCTGGCTCTTCGGGGCACTGGCCGAAGCCGGGGTCGAGCTGCCCGACAAGTTCGACCTGATGGGCATCATCAAGCTGCTCGCCTCACTGTTCGGCCTGACGTGGACGAACATCCGCAACCGGCTCGTCAAGCAGATCGGCGAGAAGGCCATGGCGGCCGCCGAGAAGGGCGTGCAGATCTTCTCGGTGCTCCGCACCCAGGGCGTCGCCGGACTGTGGCAGATGCTGCTGGAGAAGCTCGGCGACATCAAGGAGATGATCCTCGAGCAGGTCAAGGACTTCGTCATCACGAAGATCATCACTGCGGGGATCACCTGGCTCATCGGCCTGCTCAACCCGGCGGCGGCGTTCATCAAGGCCTGCAAGATGATCTACGACGTCGTGATGTTCTTCGTCGACAACGGAAGCCGGATCCTCAAGTTCGTCAACACCGTCATCGACTCGGTCGCCGACATCGTCAAGGGCAACGTCTCCGGCGTCGTCAACAAGATCAACGACGTGCTGGGTCAGATGGTGCCGATCATCATCGGGTTCCTGGCGAGCCTGGTCGGGCTCGGCGGGATCGGGCAGAAGATCCGCGCGATCGTCGAGACCCTGCAGAAGCCGGTCACCAAGGCGTTGGACTTCGTCATCAAGACCGGGCTGAAGCTGGCCGGCCCGATCATCCGTGGGATCAAGGGGATCAGCGGGAAGGTCAAGGCGAAGGTCGCCGCCGGGAAGGCGTGGGTGAAGGGGAAGGTCGAGGCGGGGAAGCAGTGGGCCAAGGGCAAGCTCGGCCCGGGCGAGTCGGAGAAGCGATCGCCCGCAGAGCGCAGAGCTGCGCTCGACACGGCGATGGAGCAGGGACAAGGTCTTCTGGCCGACAAGGCGCTGAACGAGAAGGGAATCCGCCGCAAGCTCGCCTCGATCCGATCCACCGAGAAGGTACGCAGGCTCGATCTGATCGTGGACGAGCGGACGGCAGCTTCGGAGAAGGTGCACATCGTCGGCGCGAACAGTCCGACGGTTCACGGTCCGCCGGTCGTGCGTCCGCTGGCGCCGCTCGTACAACGAGCAGGCGAAGGGTCTGAGTTCACGCGAGCCGGAGCGCGGGCCACGATCAAACACGAAGGCGTGGACATGGGAGTCTGGGACGTCGCAGGCAACAGGGTTCGTGTCTCGTTCGATGTCTCCGAACCCGGGGCCACCGTCGCGGTGGGGGCCAATCCGGCACGAGCGCTGCAGGATCTCATGGCCGGCCTGAAGATGGATAAGGACGAAGCCAACGACCTGCTCGACGCTCTCAAGAAGGCCGGAATCATCAAGTCGGCCGCCGAGGCAAGAACGCTGCTGCACCAGTACGCGCGAACCAAGGAGTCGGCCGGCCTCGATCCGAAGAAGTTCCTCCGCGACAAGCTGCGCAGGGGCGCGGGCACGGCGGCCGCATTCGGCAAACCCCCTGCCTTCGAGAGGCGGCAGGCCGGCGTCGAGCTCGGAAAGACCGATGAGGGAAAGCAGCGCGCGACGTTGTCGAACTTCGCTCAGGTGTTCTACGAAAGAGAGGTCGGGCACTGGAAGTCGCGCCAGGTGCAACCCAAGCCGGAGCAGGGTGAGAACACGTCGATCGAGTACATCTGGCAGCTCGAGGGAGAGCCTCTTGTCGAGTCCCTCGGGATCGTCGAGGTCGACGACGACGGCGTCGTCGTCGCTATTGTCAACGTCAACTACAGGACCGTTCCGAATGGTCGTGCGCAGCTCGTCGAGATCATGGAGGCCGCGATGTGGAAGGTCGACCTCAGGAAGAAGGTCCCGTCCTCGGGCGCGCCGAAGTGATGGGGCAGAAGCGACGATCATGACAGCGACCCGGAGGGGTTCCGCCGCGCTCCGCCGGCCTCTCCCGAGAACGTGCTAGCAGCCCCGCCGGGCCGACTACCTCGGGAATGCCCGGTCGGCACACCACCTTGCACCTCAGCGTGAGCCCGTTTTCCCGCAGCGGGGTCGGCCTGCGCTCCGAGCGCGGGCCCGTCCTGCTCGCCCTCATGGTGTCCACCGGCCTGATCGCCATCGACGCGACGATCCTGGCGACCGCGGTGCCGTCGATCGTCCGCGACGTCGGCGGGTTCGCGCAGTTCCCGTGGCTGTTCTCGGTGTACCTGCTGGCCCAGGCCGTGTCGGTGTCGGTGTACGCCAAGCTCGCGGACACCGTCGGGCGTAAGCCGATCATCCTGCTCGGGATCGGTCTGTTCCTCGTGGGCAGCGTGCTGTGCGGGGTGGCGTGGAGCATGCCGGCCCTCATCGCCTTCCGCGCCGTGCAGGGCCTCGGTGCCGGCGCGGTCGCCCCGATCGCGATCACGATCGCCGGCGACATCTACACCGTGGCCGAGCGCGCCACCGCCCAGGGCTACATCGCCAGCGTCTGGGCGATGTCGTCGGTGGTCGGCCCGACCCTCGGTGGCGTGTTCGCGCAGCTCGGCCTCTGGCGGTGGATCTTCTTTGTCAACGTGCCGCTCTGCCTGCTCGCCGCGGGACTGATCATGCGGAACTTCCACGAGACCGTGGAACGCCGCGAGCACCACGTCGACTACCTGGGCGCCGTCCTGCTGACCAGCGGCATGACCCTGGCCATCCTCGGCGTGCTGGAGGGCGGCCAGGCCTGGGCATGGAGCTCCCCGATCAGCATCGCCGTGTTCGCCGGCGGTGCCGCGCTGCTCGGCGCGTTCGTTCTCGTCGAGCGGCGCGCGGCCGAGCCGATCCTGCCGCCCTGGGTGCTGCGCAGGCGCCTGCTCGCGACGACGACCGCGCTCGCCCTCGGCGTGGGCGTGATCCTCATCGGGCTGACCTCGTACGTCCCCACCTACCTGCAGGGCGCGCTCGGCGTGCCGCCCGTCGTCGCGGGCCTCGCCCTCGCCGCACTGACGATCGGCTGGCCGATCGCCGCGACGCTGTCCGGGCGGCTGTTCTACATGCGGTTCGGGTTCCGCCCGACCGTCCTCATCGGGCTGGGGCTCGCCGTCCTGGGCACCGGGTCGCTCGCGCTGCTCGCGCACCGGCCATCGGTGATCGTGGTCGCGGTGACGTGCTTCGTCACCGGCCTGGGGATGGGCCTCGTCGCCTCCCCCTCGCTGATCGCCGCCCAGGCCAGCGTCGCGTGGCACGAGCGCGGGGTGGCCACGGGGGCGAACATGTTCGCCCGCTCCATCGGCAGCGCGGTGGGTGCCGCCGTCCTCGGTGCCGTCGCGAACGGGGTCATCGCGGCGTCCGGGCGCGCGGCGACCGACCCGGTCGCCGCCACGGAGTCCGGTGCGGCGGTGTTCCTCGCCGTTCTCGTTGCCGCCGTCCTCACCGTCGTGGCCGGGCTGCTCATGCCGAAGGTCGACGCCGCGGTGGGGCAGGTTCGGGAGGAAGCCGCCGCAGCCGAGCCGCTGACGCACGGCTGACCGGGCATCGCACCCCGGCCGCGCCGTCGCACCCCGGGCGGTGCCGCCGCACCTGCCGGGCGGGGTGCGACGGTCCGCCGTGATGTGTGGCAGGCGACTGGATGTGCGACAGCCGAGCCGAGCACTCGCCCGTCGCCGCAACCGGATCCCGACCACGCCGCCGCACCCCGGTTGTGGTGTCACACCGCGGTGGCCGTGTCACTCCACGGACGGTGCCGCCGCACACCGCCCGCGGTGTCGCACGCCGGGCGCGGCCGCCGCACCTGCCGGGCGGGGTGTAGCGCCCGCACCAGGTGTGTGACGGCAGCGGTAACGCCATCGCGTGTTAGCCCGAACACGCACGGTGGCACCATGGGTGCCGGCGCTGCAGACGCCCGCCTCCCCGACGACGGGCTCTCGGCTGTAGCGCAGAAGGGGCGACTGTGGGCTACCGGTTGGGTGTCGATCTCGGTACGACCTACACGGCCGCGGCGGTGAACGTCGACGGCCGGGTGGAGATGCTCGGGCTCGGCATCCGGGCGATGCAGGTGCCCTCGGTCGTGTTCATCCGCGACGACGGCGAGGTCATCGTCGGCGAGGCCGCCGAGCAGCAGGGCGCCGCCGACCCGTCGCGGGTCGTCCGGGAGTTCAAGCGCCGCATCGGGGATCCGGTGCCGCTGGTGGTGGGCGGGTCGCCGTTCTCGGCTCAGGCACTGTCGGCGCGGTTACTGGCCTGGGTCGTCGGGATCGCGACCGAGCGCCAGGGCGGCCCGCCGGAGCACGTCTGCGTGACGCATCCGGCGAACTGGGGGCCGTTCAAACGCGACCTGCTGGGCCAGGCGATCGAGCTCGCCGGACTGCGCGGAACGGCAACCAGCACCCGTATGGAACCCGAGGCGGCGGCGACCGCATACGCGTCGCGGGACCGGGTGGCCGAGGGTGACCGGGTCGCGGTGTACGACCTGGGCGGAGGCACGTTCGACGCGGCGGTACTCGTCCGCGAGGGTGCCGGCTTCCGGCTGGCGGGTCCGCCGGAGGGAGTCGAGCACCTCGGCGGGATCGACTTCGACGAGGCCGTGTTCCGTCACGTGCTGACGTCGCTGGGACCGGAGGTCGCGGACCTCGACGACACGGACCCGGCCATCGCGACCGCCCTGGCCCGGCTGCGGCGGGACTGCGTCGAGGCCAAGGAGGTGCTGTCGTTCAGCGTCGACACGGTGGTGCCGGTGGCGCTGCCGGGCATCACCCGCTCGGTCCGGCTGACCCGCGGCGAGCTCGACGACATGCTGCGCCCGGCGATCGGCGAGACGGTCGCGGCGACCCGCCGGGTGCTCGATGCGGCGGGGGTCGAGGCGGGCGACCTGGCGGCGATCGTGCTGGTCGGGGGCTCGTCGCGGATCCCACTGGTGAGCGAGATGCTGTCCGCGGCGTTCGGGCGGCCGCTGGCGCTGGACAACCACCCCAAGCACGACGTCGCGCTGGGCGCGGCGATCCGGGACACCCCCGCCGCACAGCCGGCCGTCCCCGCTACCACTGTCGTCACGCCACCGGCGCCGGCCGGCGCCCCGGCAGGAACCGTCGGGGTACACGCTGCCGCCGCCGCGACGTCGCAGGCGACGTCCGGCGCCCCGGCAGACGCTCGGCCCGACCCCGACGTACATCCGGCGGCCGCCGCCACCGGAGCACCCGAGGCCCCGGCGGGGCCGTCGCCGGACTGGCGCCCGCCCGCGGTCGTCGGCCCGATGCACGCCGAGCAGGAAGGCGGTGGACCGACCTCCGCTGCGGCGACGCGGCGTCGACGACTCGTACGGACACCGTCGGTGCTCATCGTCACCCTGCTCATGATCGTCTCAGCGGGCGCGGTCATCGTCACCTCGCTGTCGGGCGAGACCGTGCACCGCGAGGCGGTCGCGGCGACCGGCGCCCTCCCGCCGTTCGTCCCGGCGAACGGCAACCCGGGCGTGCCGCTGGTGTCCGGATCCGCCGTGGAGAACACCGCCGCCGTCACCGGCGACACTCCCGGCCTGTACGGCGGCACCCGCAGCGACACCTGCAACGCCGAGGGCATCCGGACCTACCTCGAGGCGAACCCGGCCAAGGCACAAGCGTGGGCGACTGCCATGGAGGTGCCGCTCGCACAGGTCAGCCCCTTCCTCGCGGCACTGACCCCGGTGACGCTCCGGACCGACACCGCCGTCACCAACCACGGATTCAAGGACGGCGTCGCGACGCCGTTCCAGTCGGTGCTCCAGGCCGGCACGGCGGTGCTCGTCGACCCCCAAGGCCTGCCGCGCGTCCGCTGCTACTGCGGGAACCCGCTCGGTGAACCGGACCGGCAGACGTCTGCCCGCTACACGGGCGCGGCGTGGAACGGCTTCTCGGGCGACGCGGTCACGGTGATCGCCAAGGCGCCGGCGCAGGTCAGCGAGTTCGTCGTCGTCGAGCCCGACACGAACGAAGTCGTCAAGCGGCCGCGGGGCACCAGCGGGGACAAGGATCGCGCCGCCGATCCGGAGACCGCGAAGAAGGTCAAGAAATCACTGCGACACGGCGGCGCAGGTGGACCGGCGAGCGATCCGGCCACGCACGGGCCGGCGGGGGACAACGCGGTCCAGCCGATCCCGGACCAGGGCGCCGACCACCCCGGCGGCACGGGCCAGAACGCCGTGAGTGCACCGGACGTCGGCGGTGCCACCGGTGGGCCGGCCACCGGCCAGGCCCCCGGGACCGGCGACAACCCTGCGCTCAACTCCGTCACCGGGCCGGGCACCGAAGCACACACCGGAACCGAGCCCGGCACCGAACCGAAGACCGGCACCGAACCGAAGACCGGCACCGAACCGAAGACCGGCACCGAACCGAAGACCGGCACCGAACCGAAGACCGGCACCGGACCGGCACCGGCACGGACCCCGGAACCGGGCCGAAGGTCGACCCGAACCCGGGCGTCGGGTCCAAGCCCGGCGCAGGCGCGGACCTGAACGGTGGAACGCAGCCGACCGGGGCGGGTTGAGGCCGGGCCGGGACCGAGCATGGCCGGGTTCGTCAGCCCTTCTTCCTGCTGAACGACTTCGCAGCGCTCACGATCATCTCGGTGCACGTCTCGATCGGCACGCGCGTGCTGTCGATGACGAGGTCGTAGTGCCGCGGGCTCGCGGCGTCCGCGCCGTAGAAGTGCCGGACGTAGGCGGTACGCGCCCTGTCGTTGCGGTCCATGGCCTCCCGCGCGTCGCGCTCGCTCATCCCCTGCACGGCCATGGCCTGCCGCACGCGGCGGTCCGGGTCGCCGTCGAGCCGGACGTGGAAGGCGCCGGGGTGGTCGCGCAGCACGATCGCGGCCGCCCGGCCCAGGATGACCCCGCCCTCCCCGCCGACGGCCTTGCGGATCACGCCCTCCGTGCAGCGGAGGATCGCGGCGTCCGACAGCAGCACCGTCCGCGGGTGGTCCGGCCCGATCATCCACTCGGCCGAGAGCGGCGCCGTCGCCGTCAGCAGCCGGGACAACCATCCCCCGACCTGCTCGTCGCGGGACAGCGCGTCGTCGAGGGTGATGCCCAGGTCGTCCGCCACGGCCGCCGGAATCGCCCGATCCACGAACGGCACACCGAGCCGCTCGGCGACCGCGGGGCCGACGAGCGCACCCCCGGCCCCGTAGGTGGCGGAGATCGTCACGACATGCATACGCCGCTCCCGAGGACCGTGCTCGCGCCGTCTGCAGAGAGGACATTTCCAAACCCGGGCCGCGTGACGGCACGCCCTACGGGTCTCGAAATGCCCTCTCAGGCTAGGCCAGGCTGATCGCGTCGACCATCGTCCGATGTGGGGAGTGATCCACTCGGACGGCGGATGGTCGATCACCGCCGACGTGTTCACCTCGCCGTAACCGCCGGCGCCCGTCCCCTGTCCTACAGTCCGGCCATACGCGACGAAGTTGATCCCTTCATCGGTACCGCCGCGACCTGCCTCCCTCCCCCCAGCGGGCTGGCGGCGACGTGGTGGTGGCCCAAGCCGCAGGTCGGCAACACGCACCCGGGCGCGACGTCACCGCTCGGCATGGTGTCCGCCTGCGCGTTCTCGGGCGCGTACCCGACCGGCTACGGCCGGTACGGCAAGAACACCGAAGGCGTGCCCGACGAGATGTTCGAGGTGGCGCAGGCGTCGGGGTTCACGCACTTCCAGCAGTCGGGCACCGGCGCGATCCGCAAGTACTACAACTACGTGCGGGTGACGCCGATGGTGGGGCCGCTGGACGACCTCGGCCAGTCGTGGACGCTGAACGACGAGACGGCCTCGCCCGGGTACTACGCGGCGACCCTGGAGACCGGGGTGCACTGCGCGATCACCGTCGGCGAGAAGGTGGCCGTCCACCGGTACACGTTCCCGGAGACCCGCAGTGCCCGGGTCGTGCTCGACCTGTCGTGCGGCGGGCTCGCCATCGAGTACGGGCAGACGGTCCCGCTGCGCGCCCACGTCGAGAGCATGGGGTACGGCCGCGCGCAGGGCACCGTCGTGATGGAGGGTGTGCCGCTGTCGGTGTACCTCGAGGTGCACAGCCCGAACTGGCGGCAGATGCTCTGGTACGACCGCCGCCTGATCGAGGGCGGCACCCGGCTCGACTTCGACAGCATCCGCCAGACCACCCTGCGTCCCTTCGGCCTGCTCTTCATGGGCCCCGGACGGGCCGGGCAACCCGTCGAGGTGCGCATGGGTTTCTCGCTACGCGGCTGCGAGCAGGCGCGCGAGAACCTGTGGCGCGAGTGCGGCGATCCGTCGCCGGTCTTCGACGTCATCAGGGCGCGGACCGAGGCCCGCTGGGACGACCACCTCGACCGGGTCCGGGTGGAGGGCGGCACGCCCGCCCGGCGACAGGTCATGTCGACCGCGCTCTACCACTCGCTGATCAAGCCGTGCTTCGGCGACGACGAGAGCCCGTTCTGGCCGGCGCCGGGGCCGTTCGCGTTCGACGTCTGCACGATGTGGGACATCTACAAGACCCAGATCCCGCTGCTGATGGCGATCACGCCGAACCGGGCCGCGGACCTGCTGGAGTCGCTGATCCGGGTCTGTGAGGAGGAGGGAAACTTCCCGATCGGCTACCGGATGGCCCGCGGTGCGGACCGCTTCTTCCGGCAGGCGAGCGCGCTCGCCCACACCGCGCTCGCCGACGCGCACTCCCTCGCCCTCGGCGGCCTCGACTGGACCTGGGCGCTGGTCCACATGGAGGCGGACCTGCGGCGTCTGTACGGCGAAGACTTCTTCGAGCACGGCGTCGTGCACCCGATCACGCACACGCTCGACCTGGCCTACGCCCACCACTGCACGGCCAAGGTCGCGCGGGCGCTGGGTGACAAGCGCCTGGCCGACGACCTGGACGCACGAAGCCGGCTCTGGGTCAACGCCTTCGACCCGACCACCGGGCTGCTGCGCGACTCCGAGTTCTACGAGGGCGGCAAGTGGAACTACTCGTTCCGGCTGCTGCACGACATGCGTGCGCGGATCGCCCTCGCGGGCGGCGACGAGGCGTTCGTCGCGATGCTCGACGAGTTCTTCGGCTTCGGCGCCGGCGCGGTGACCCAGCCCGGGCGCCGCCCCCTTCCCACGGAGATGGCCGCGGGCTACGGGCTCCACCGGTTCGAGGGGCTGAACAACGAGCCGGACATGGAGGCGCCGTGGGCCTACCACTACGCCGGCCGTCCGGACCGGACCGCAGACGTCGTCCATGCGGCGCTGACCTGGCGGTTCGGCACGGGAGCCGGGGGGCTGCCGGGCAACGACGACTCGGGCGGGCTCAGCTCCTGGTACGTCTGGGCGTCGCTCGGGCTGTTCCCGATCGCCGGACAGAGCATGTTCCTCGTCAACTCCCCCGCCTTCGCCCGCTCCGCACTGCGGGTGGACGGCGGGGAGTTCGTGGTCGAGACCACTGGGCACCGGGAGACCCCGGTCGGTGCCGACGGGATCGAGGAGACACCTCCCGTTCACTACGTGCAGGCCGCGACGTTGAACGGCCGTCCACTAGAGACTACTTACATCCGCGCCGCGGATGTGCACAATGGTGGCGTCCTGCACCTTGAGCTGGGCCCGGAGCCGTCGCCCTGGGGGCGCTGCGCCCGCCCGCCGTCCCTGTCCGACGCTCGCCCGGGAGGTGCGACATGAGGTACGCGCAACGCAGGCTCGTCATTGTCGTCCGGGCGGACCCGGTGATCTGCGGCCACTCCGGCGAGGCCCGCAACCTCGCCGAGGTCGCGCTGACGAGGGGCTTCGACGACGTCCGGCTCCTGACGTGGCCGATCGCCACGCTGCAGGCCACCGGGCTGCCGCTCAAGCCGCTCGACCGCTTGCAGCCCTACAGCCCGGGGATCACCGTCGAGCGCCCCGAGCCCGTGGGCGACTACCGGGTGCCCGACGGCCGCCACCTGGCCGGGCTCACCGGGCGGCTGGTCGAGCTGCTGGCCGAGCCGGTGCAGACCACGTGCCTGGCCATGTACCTGGTGCCGCACGCCAACGTCGTCATCGACGCCGTGACCTCCGCCCGCGCCGCCGGTTTCGACCCGGACGTCCACACCATCGCCAAGGCGGTGGGGTCGGACATCACGAACGTGGTGCAGAACTGCCTGCGCGAGGGGCGGTTCGGCGCGGCAGCGTTCCTGCTGACCACCTTCCTCGCGCACGACGAGGTCGTGGCCGTCTCCGGCTACACCCGGGACGAGATCGTCCTCGCGGCCGAGGCCGTCGACCTCCACTGCGGCACCCGGTTCGCGGCGGAGTGCCGCAGGCGAGTGACCGTCAGCTACCCGCCGATCGACACCTCGGCCTACGTCGACGTCGACGTCTCGGCGGTGGACGCCGCACTCGCCCGGCGTGGGCTGGAGCGCGACGGCTACGTCCTGTTCCTGTCGCGGGTGACCCGGGCCAAGGGCGTCCACGACCTCATCGAGGCGTACGCCACGTCCCGGGCGCGCGACCGGGTCAAGCTCGTGATCGCGGGCACGGGCACGGCGCTGTCGGAGGTCCGCGCGCTGGCGGCGGGGGACGACCGCGTCGTCTTCCTCACCGACGTCGACGACGACGAGAAGCCGCTGCTCATGCGCGGCTGCGCGACCTACGCCCTGCCCACGAAGCCGGAGTCGGACTTCGTCGAGACGTTCGGGATCGCGCTGGCCGAGAAGCTGCTGACGGGCGGCGGCCCCGTGATCACCACGCTGACCGGCGGCACGGGCGAGGCGGTCGGCGACACGGCAGTGATCGTCGACGCCGGCGACGTGGCGGCCCTGCGGGACGCCCTGGACCGGGTCGTCCTGGAGATGTCCGATCACGACAAGCGCGCCCTCGAGTGGCGTGGGCGTGAGCACGCGCTGGCGTTCGACCGGGCGCGGGTGTTCGACGACCTGTTCGCCCCGAGCATGGAGTCGCACACCGCGACGGTGACGCCGCTGCGGCTCGCCGAGGAGAGCGTCTGATCGATCGCTAAGCGCCGCCGTCGCTCGGGCCGGCCCCCGTCCGGACCAAGCGCGGTGGTTCGGACTACCCTGCCGCGCATGTCGAAGCGCTCTCGGCGCTCCCGCCCGACCCGGCCGAAGCAGCGGACGGCGAAACGGCGCAGCCCACAGCGGCGCAGGGAACCCGACCTCGTCGAGCGGATCGCCGATGCGCTCGACGGGGACGACCCGCTCGAGCTGCTCGAGCTGGCTAGCACGTTGCTCGACGTGGTCGACCGTCGATCCGACCATCCGTTCCGCCCCGATCCCGACCGGCCCACGCGGGAGCAGCTGCTCGAGTCGCTCTTCGCCGCGCCACTGTCGGAGACGAGCGCGCTGCTCACGGCCGTAGCAGCGCTGTCGGGCGACGACGTGCTGCGGCGGCGGGTGTCGCGCGAGATCGCAGACCGGGCCCACGCGCTCCCGGAGTGGCTCGCGGAGGTCTCGAAGGCCGTCGCCGAGCCCGAGGCGGTCGAGGTGACCCATGCGCTCGGCGACGGCGACGACGTCCTCGTGTCGGTCGCGCTGCCCGGCGGGCACCCCCTCACCGCGGTGGTCTTCATCGAGCACAACTCGGGCTCGATCGTGCAGGACGCCTTCGTCGTGCCCGGCCCGCTCGACGAGATCGTGGCCACCGTCCGCGCTGCCCGCGGGAGCGATTGCGACCTGGCCGACCGGCCGCTCTCCCCGGCCGACGCGAAGGTGCGGATCACCGAGGCCGTCGAGCGGGGCGCGCGGACCATCCCGCCGACGGAGACCGAGACGTGGCCGGCGTGCCGCCCGCTCGTCGAGTGGATGACCTCGCTGCTGCCGGGCGGCGGGACGGGCTACGAGCGCCCGGAGTGGCCCGACGACGCGGTCGACGATCTCGCGCGGCGGTTCCGCGCGTCCCCGTTCGCCGAGGGCGTCGACGACCCGGACGACCTGCTGTCGTCGCTGCTCTGGTTCGGCACCGGCTACGGCCCGGGCGACCCGATGCGCTGGAGCCCGACGGCCGTGGAGATCCTGCTGGTCGACTGGATCCCGCGCAAGATCGTCGCAGACGTCGAGCACCTGACCCGCGCGCCGGACCTGCTGCGGGCGTTCATCCGGTTCTGCCACCACGAGCGCGGCATCCGACCCGGGCTGACCGAGGAGACCGTCGCCGCTGTCGACGAGTTCGAGCCGGAGTACCAGCAGCTGATCCGCTCGGACCGGCTGCAGGGGCCCGAGGCGCTGCTCGCCGCCATGGGCGTGTACGACCCGGAG